>CAVVFF010000001.1:0-20000 GCA_963747415.1 Lewinellaceae bacterium
CGGTCGATCACTGCCTCGTCGTGCCGTCGAGCTCGGTCCACCGCATCCAGGAATGCCACGTCGCCGCCTACCACATCCTGTGGGACCTGGTGCATACGCTGCTCGCGGACGATCGCGGCGGGCTCGGCGAGCGGAGCGGCGATGAAATACGTCGACGAGTTCCGCGATCCGGCCAAGGCCGAGGCGCTGATCGCGGGAGATCGGCGGCCTGGTCGCGCGGATCGAGATCGCCAAGCGGCGGCCGCTGCAGATCATGGAGGTCTGCGGCGGCCACACCCATTCGATCTTCCGCTACGGCATCGAGGGCATGCTGCCGGACGCAGATCGAGCTGGTGCACGGGCCGGGCTGCCCGGTCTGCGTGCTGCCGATGGGCCGGGTCGACGACTGCGTCGCCATCGCCGAGCGGCCGGAGGTGATCTTCACCACCTTCGGCGACGCCATGCGCGTGCCGGGCTCGCGCAAGAGCCTGCTGCAGGCCAAGGCCGACGGCGCCGACGTGCGCATGGTCTATTCGCCGCTGGACGCTCTGGCGCTGGCCCGCAGCAACCCGGACGCGCGAGGTCGTGTTCTTCGCGCTCGGCTTCGAGACGACCATGCCGTCGACCGCGCTGACCGTGCTGCAGGCCGAGCGCGAGGGGATCGCGAATTTCTCGCTGTTCTGCAACCACATCACCATCGTTCCGACGATCAAGGCGATGCTGGACAGCCCGGGCCTGCACCTCGACGGCTTCCTCGGTCCCGGCCACGTCTCGCATGGTGATCGGCACCGCGCCCTACCGCTTCATCGCCGAGCATTACGACAGGCCGCTGGTGATCGCCGGCTTCGAGCCGCTCGACATCCTGCAGTCGCTCTGGATGGTGCTGAGGCAGATCGCCGAGGGCCGCTGCGAGATCGAGAACCAGTACCGCCGCGTCGTGCCCGACGACGGCAACGGCGCCGCGCTTGACGCGGTCGCGCGGGTCTTCGAGCTGCGCGAGTTCTTCGAGTGGCGCGGCCTCGGCTCGATCGACCATTCCGGCGTGCGGCATGCGCGAGGCCTACGCCGCGCTTCGATGCCGAGCGCAAGTTCGCCGTGCCCAACGCTGCGGATCGCCGATCCCGAAATCCTGCCAGTGCGGCGAGGTGCTGAAGGGCGTCATCAAGCCCTGGCAGTGCAAGGTCTTCGGCACCGCCTGCACGCCGGAGACGCCGCTCGGTGCGCTGATGGTCTCCTCCGAGGGCGCCTGCGCCGCCTACTACCAATATGGCGGCGTGCACCGGCAGCCGACCGCGCCGCAGGAGGCCGAGCGGCGTGAAGCGTCGCAGGTCGCGGCCGGCGCAGCCGCGACCGCTCGGCGCAGGTCAGCGTGCCGACCGTCACGCTTGGCCATGGCGGCGGCGGCAAGGCGATGAAGGACCTGATCGACGACGTGTTCGTCGCGCGCCTTCGACAACCCGCTGCTGGCGCCGCTGGAGGACCAGGCCCGGCTCGAGCTCGCCGAGCTCGCCGGCGCCCGGCGACCGGCTGGCCTTCACGACCGATTCCTATCGTGGTCGATCCGCTGTTCTTTCCCGGCGGCGACATCGGCAAGCTGGCCGTCTGCGGCACGGTCAACGATCTCGCCGTCGGCGGCGCCGTGCCGCTCTATCTCTCCTGCGCGCGTGATCATCGAGGAGGGCCTGCCGGTCGAACTGCTGCGCCGCGATCGCGGCATCGATGGCGGGGCGGCGCGCGAGGCCGGCGTCGCGATCGTCACCGGCGACACCAAGGTCGTGCCACGCGGCGCCTGCGACAAGCTGTTCATCAACACCACCGGCATCGGCGTGATCCGCGCAGGGCGTCGAGCTCGGCGCCGAGCCGTGCCCGGCCCGGCGATGCCGTGCTGGTCAACGGCATGCTCGGCGATCACGGCGCCGCGATCCTGGTGCGCGCGCGGCGACCTGGCGCTCGACAGCGCCATCGAGAGCGATTGCGCCGCCGCTGCACGGCCTGATCGCGACGCTGCTCGCGGCCGCGCCCGGCGACGCGCTGCATGCGCGACGCCACGCGCGGCGGCGTGGCCACCGTGCTCAACGAATTCGCCGCGGCCTCGCGGCGTCGCCATCGAGATCGACGAGACGCGCACGCCGATGCGCGAGCGAGGTGCAAGGGCTTCTGCGAGATCCTCGGGCTCGACCCGCTCTATCTCGCCAACGAGGGCAAGATCGTCGCCGTCGTGCCGGCCGAGCGAGGCGCGAGGCCGCGCTGGCGGCCATGCGCGCGCCACCCGCTCGGCGCGCGGCGCCGCGTCATCGGCCGGGTCGCGCGAGCGGCGAGCCCGGCCGTGTCATCATGCGCACCGTGCTTCGGCGGCCGGCGCATCGTCGACATGCTGGTCGGCGAGCAGCTGCCGCGGATCTGCTGAGGCGCGCGCCATGCATGAGCTCGCCTCGTCCGGAGCGTCGTCGCCATGGTCGAGGAGGCCGCGGCCGGCCGGCCGCTCCGGCGGGTCAGCGTGGAGATCGGGCGCAACTCCTCGTCTCGCCCGATGCCCTCGCCTTCTGCTTCGATGTGGTCGCCGCCGGACGGTGCGGAAGGCGCCGAGCTCGACATCGCCCGGCCGCCGGGCGCGCGCTCATCTCACGAGCCTGGAACTGGAGGAGGTCGCCTGATGTGCGGACACTGCGGATGCGGGAGCGACGGGGCCCGCTGATCGACCTCGCGACCGGGCGCGAGACGCCGCTCGCGGCGGCCACTCCGCCGGCCACAGCCACAGCCACGGCCACACCCACAGCCATGACGACGCGGACGATCATGCCACGGGCACGATCATGTCACGATGCCGCCGGGGTCATCGCATCGCACTGCCCGGCGCCGGGACGGTGGTCGAGCTCAACCGCGCATTCTGGCCAAGAACGACGCGCTGGCGGCGCGGAACCGCGCCTGGCTCGCCGGGCGCGAGATCCTGGCGATGAACCTGATGAGCGCGCCCGGCGCGGGCAAGACGACGCTGCTGGAGCGCACCATCGCCGCCTGAACGGCAGCACGGCGCTGTCTGTCATCGAGGGCGATCAGGCGAGCGTCAACGATGCCGAACGATCCGGGCCGCCGGCGCCCGGTCGTCCAGGTCAATACCGGCACCGGCTGCCACCTCGACGCCGAGATGGTCGCGCGCGCGGCTGCGGCGCTGAAGCCCGCGTTCGGGCGCTGGTGATCATCGAGAATGTCGGCAACCTGGTCTGCCCGGCGCTGTTCGACCTGGGCGAACGGCGCCGGGTGGCGATGCTCTCGGTCACCGAGGGCGAGGACAAGCCGATCAAGTACCCGCACATGTTCCGCGCCGCCGACCTCGTGCTGCTCGAACAAGATCGACCTGCTGCCGCACGTCGACTTCGACATCGAGCGGGCGCGAGGCAATGCGCGCAGGTCGCGCCCCACATCGCAGCCTTGCCGTATCGGCCCGGACGGGCGAAGGTATGGGGGCGTGGTACCAATGGCTCGCGGGCGAGCGCGCTGGCCTTGCCGGGGCCGGCGAGCCTGCCCTGGAGCCCGCTGACCGATGGAGACGGGTGACACCGAGCCTACCGGAGCGGCGCCGCGTCACGGGGTGCGCCGCCCCGGCCGCACCGCCGTGATGTTCGCCGCCCTCCTCGCCAGCAATGCGCTGGCGTGGGTCTGGGCGGCGGTCGTGTTCGGCGGCAGTCCCGTGCTCCTCGGCGCGGCGGGCTCGCCTACATGCTGGGTCTGCGCCACGCGCTCGACGCCGACCACATCGCCGCCATCGACAACGTCACCCGCAAGCTGATGCGCGAGGGGCGGCGCACCCAGTCGGTCGGTCTGTATTTCTCGGTCGGCCATTCGACCGTGAAGTTCTGCTGGCGGCGCTTGCCCTCGCCATCGCCTCGTCGGCCTTCCAGGCGCGGATCACACGGTGCACGAGGTGGCGAAGCATCGTCGGCACTGTGGTCTCGGCCCTGTTCCTTCTGTCGGTCGGGGCGGCGAACCTCGTCTCGCTCGCCGCCGGCTGGCGCGCCCTCCGCGGCGGCCAAGCGCGGCGAGGCCCTGCCCGCCGCCGGTGCGGCCGCATCGCCCGCGCTCCGCGGTCCGGTCTGCCGGCTGCTCCGCCCCGTGCTGCGGATGGTCGGGCGAAGCTGGCACCTCTACCCGGTCGGCTTCCTGTTCGGGCTCGGGTTCAACACGGCAAGCGAGGTGGGGCTTCTCGCCCTTTCGGCGGCCCAGGCCGCGCACGGGCTCGCCGTCGCGCAGGTGCTGGTGTTCCCCGCCCTGTTCGCGGCCGGCATGTCGCTGCTCGACACCCGACGCGGTGGTGATGACCCGGCTCTATGGCTGGGGTTCGGCACGCCGATCCGCACGCTCTACTACAACCTCGCCATCACCTTCGTGTCGGTCGCGGTCGCGGTGGTGGTAGGCGGCATCGAAGCGTCGCCTCGTCGCCAAGCAATGGAACGGCAGCGGGGCGAGTGGGACCTCAGCGAAAGAAGCTCGGTCGCGATCGGCGCCGCGATCATCGCCGTCTCGCTCGCATGCTGGGCGATCTCCGCACTCGTCGACCGGCGGAGCGCCCGGATCAACCTTCCCGAGTACAGCGCCACCGGCATAGTCCGCCCCGTCGTCGACATCGGCCAGCGTCTCGACCAGCGCGGCGCCCCGCGCGGCCCGGCAAATTCGCCAGCGTGTCGGCCAGGGCGTGCGGCGACGACCAGCGCACGTTCCGGAACAGGGCGCGCGCCAGGTTCCCCTCGCGCAGCGCGACCAGCCAATAGCCGCCGTCCGCCGCAGGGCCGAACGCCGCATCGTGCGCGACCAGCGCCTGGAAAGCCGCTGCCACGTGGCCTGCCCGCAGGCCGGGGATATCGGTGCCGACGACCGCGACCGGCGCGTCCGGGCCGCGCCGCCGCCAGCGCCCGCGCCATGCGCCTTCCGAGGTCGCCCGGCCCCTGCGGTACGCGCGCGATGCCGCGCGGCCAGAACCGCCCGCGCCGCGCGAACCGGTCCGGCGTCACCGCCAGCACCAGCCGCCAGCGGGGATCGGCAAGGGCGCGCACCGTTTGCGCCAGCATCTCGGCATGGAAGCGCCGCGCCGCGGCGTCGCCGATCGCGGCAGCGAGGCGGGTCTTGGTTGCGCCGGCCAGAGGCGCGCGCGCGAACACCACGACCGTTGGACACGCCCTAGCCATAGAGCCTGGCGATCAGTGTCGGAGGCACGCCGGCGAAGTAGAGCCCAAGGCAGGCGAGGTTGCGCATCGGCCGGCGCACGTAGCCGCCGCGCCGGTAGCGCGCGGCCGAGGTGACGGCGGTGGTCGAAAGCGGCACCAGCCGCTTCCGCCCGATGCGCCGCGCGAGCACCGACGTCTTCCATCAGCGGGATCGGCCGGAGCCGCCGAGCCGCTCGTAGAAGCGCGCCCGATCACCAGCCCCTGGTCGCCATAGGGCAGGGCGAGCCGCGGCAGCGCCAGGCGACCGCCCGCTCCAGCCGCCGCGCCGCTTCCAATTCGTCGTCGAGCGCGAAGCGGAGATAGCCGGCCCGCTCGGGTTCCCGGGGTCAGCGATGAACGCGCCGACCTCCTTGCCCCAGCCGCAGCCGGCGCGCTGTCGGCGTGCAGGAACATCAGCCACGTCGGCGGTGCGGCGCGCGCGCCGGCGCAGAGCTGAGACCCGCTCCCGCGCGGCGCCGCGATTACCGTCGCGCCGTGCCGGTGGGCCAGCGCCGCCGTCCCGTCGCGCGAGCCGCCGTCGGCGACGATCACCTCGACAAACGGTGCCGCGATCGCTGCCAGCGCGCCGGCAGGACACGTCGGCATCCAGCGTGGGATCACCACGGACAGTCGCACGGCATGGCCCGTCATACCATGCCGGCAGCTGGCGCAGAATGTTCTTGATTTGTTCTTTATGGAGTTCCAATCCCTCATGGACGCGACCTCTCCCTCCACCCGCATAAGGGGCGCGGCGCCGCCTCCAACCCGACCGGCAGGTTCGAGCGGGAGCAGCGCCATGCGGTGGACGACGGCTGGGGTACCGCCTGGGCGGCCGAAGAGGCGGAATTCCCCACCGCGCTCCGCACCACGCTCACCCGCGATACGACGCGGACGATATCACGCGGAACGCCTCCCCCGACGTGCCGTTCGATCGGTCGATCAACCCGTATCGCGGGTGCGAGCATGGCTGCGTCTACGTTTCGCGCGCCCGACCCACGCCTTCCTCGGCCTGTCGCCGGGGCTCGATTTCGGAGCCGGCTGTTCTACAAGCCCGACGCCGCGAAGCTCCTGGGGGCGGAGTTCGGACGGCCGCATGAGCGGGACCGCTTACGGCACCGTCGTACTCCATGTTTCACCGGAGTCGTCGATCGGGGGAACGCTGGCGGTGGTGCAAAACGGAGACCTGATCACCCTCGACGTAGAAAAGCGATTGCTTCAACTCGAGATCAGCGATCAGGAGCTGAACCGCCGAAAGGTGACCTGGGTGCCACCCGAAGCCCGTGCAACGCGGGGTTACGTACGCATCTACCTCGACCACGTGGAGCAGGCGGAACTGGGCGCCGACCTGGATATTCTGACCGGGAAATCCGGATCCGTAGTGGATCGCGACCTGCACTGATCGACCATGCTCACCGTCCTTTTACTGCTGCTTAGCGTCGCCGCGATCATTTTCCTGACCGCGCGATTGGCGGTGCACCCCTTCGTAGCGCTTATGCTGGTGGCGATCGGCTACGGCATCCTGGTCGGAATGCCGCTGGACCTGGTGGTGACCTCCGTCAACGAAGGATTCGGCAATACCCTGGGCGGCATCGGCCTGATCATCATACTGGGCGTGATCATCGGGGCCTTCCTGGAGAATACGGGAGCAGCTTACGCGTTGGCGGACCGGGTACTGCGGCTTGCGGGCAAGCAACGGGTGACCCTCGCGATGGGCCTGATCGGTTGGGTGGTCTCCATCCCCGTCTTCGCTGACAGCGGCTTCATGTTGCTGGCGCCGCTCAACCGCAGTCTGTCGAAGAAGGCGGGCCTTTCCCTGGCGGGTACGGCCATTGCCCTGGCGATGGGTCTTATGGCCGCCCATACCATGGTACCCCCTACGCCCGGACCCATCGCCGCGGCATACTACCTGGAGGCGGATCTCGGCACGGTACTGCTATTGGGCATTCCGGTGAGCCTGGTGGCACTCGGATGTTGCCTGCTATTCATCCGGCGCTTTGTCGCCACTACCTACATCGACCCGGCTCCGGAAGTGACGGAGGCGGAGATCAATGCCCGGCTGACCACGGCACCGGGGGCCATGCTTTCTTCGGTGCCCATCTTCGTGCCGATCATCCTGATCGTTATCCGCTCCGTGCTGGTGGCCTTCTACGGCTTCGAAGCCGATGGCTACGGCAGCCTGCCCTTCGCACCGCGGCTCGTATTCTTCCTGGGGGAGCCCTTCATCGCGCTCACTATCGGGTGCCTGCTTTCCCTCCTTCTCCCCAAGCAGCTGGACAAGTCGATGTTTTCCACCGACGGATGGATCGGCAAGGCACTGACGGGCGCGGCATCGATCCTGCTCATCACGGGTGCCGGCGGCGTGTTCGGTCAGATTCTCCGGGATTCCGGCATCGCCGGGGTGCTGGGCGATGCTCTCGGCCAGCTAAACCTCAATATCTGGTTGCCCTTTATCCTGGCCGCGGCCATTAAGTCCGCTCAGGGCTCTTCGACGGTCGCGCTCATCACTACGGCCTCCATTATGGCACCGATGCTTGGGGACCTCGATTTTACCGGCAACCTGGACCGGGCACTAGTGGTGGTGGCCATTGGAGCGGGTTCAGCGGTGGTGTCCCATGCTAATGACAGCTTCTTCTGGGTGGTGACGCGCCTGTCGGGCATGGACGTCAAGATGGGCTACCGATTTATGACCCTGGCCTCCCTGGTATTAGGAGGCAGTGCCGCATTCACCCTATTTCTCATTTACCTGATCGCGGGATAACAACGGATGACCTATGAAATTATATAATACAAGCGGCGGCATTGTCGTGGAAGCGGAAGGGAAATACTACCGAATAGAAGCGGACTGGGTGGAATTTATCAACGACGACCGACTGTTCGATAAGCTCACGATGATCGTGCAGGAAAGTGAGGCGGGCGCCGGAGCGCAGGATCAAGCCAAAGACCTGTTGAGTGTGGCCGTGGGACCCCAGGAAGTCTGGGCAAGCGGGGTCACCTACTACAACAGTAAGATGGCCCGGCAGGAGGAATCCGCGAAAGCGGGAGGGGGGACCTTTTACGAGCGGGTGTATTCAGCCGACCGGCCCGAGCTTTTCTTCAAGGCTACGGCGGCCCGGACGGTCGCTTCCGGCGGGCGGGTACATATTCGTAAGGACAGCACGTGGGACGTGCCCGAACCGGAGCTAACGCTCGTCATCACGGCATCCGGCAAGATCGTAGGGTACACCATCGGCAACGATATGAGCTCCCGCAGCATCGAAGGGGAGAATCCGCTCTATCTGCCCCAGGCGAAAACTTTTGACGCCTGTGCCGGCTTGGGTCCCTGTATACTGGTCACGGATTCACCGCTTCCGCGGGATACTCGGATAGCTATGGAGGTCTTGCGCGGAGGAGAAAAGGTCTTCAGCGGACAAACGACCCTGGACCAGATGAAGCGCCGGCCGGCGGAGCTGTTGGAGTACCTCTTTCGGGAATGCAGCTTCCCATTCGGCTGCCTGCTGATGACGGGAACCGGCATCGTACCGGGACCTGATTTTACCCTGGCCGCGGGAGACGAAATACGGATTGCTATAGAACCCATCGGAACACTGATAAACTTTGTGAAATGACCCTTACAGGAAAGAATTACATCGCCGGTGCGCCGGCGGCTAGCGGAACCCAGACCTTCCAGGCCGTTAATCCGGCAACTGGATCGACATTACCGACGGATTTTCACGCAGCCACCGAAGGTGAGGTCGACCGGGCGGCGAAAGCCGCCGAGGAAGCCTTTCAGAACTACCGAAACTCCTCGCCGGAGGACCGTTACGGGTTGCTGAATGCTATTGCCGATGAAATAATGGAGCTGGGGGATGAACTGATCGACCGCTGCAGTGCCGAATCCGGACTCCCGGCGGGCCGCATCACCGGAGAGCGGGGCAGGACCGTCAATCAACTAAGACTCTTTGCTACCGTGTCCCGGGAAGGATCCTGGGTGGATGCCCGCATCGATCATCCCGACCCGGAGCGCGAACCGGCCGCGAAACCCGACCTGCGGTCCATGCTGCGACCGCTCGGACCGGCGGGCATCTTCGGAGCGAGTAATTTTCCGCTGGCCTTTTCGGTTGCCGGTGGAGATACCGCTTCCGCACTGGCTGCCGGCTGCACCGTAGTCGCCAAAGCGCACCCCAGTCATCCGGGAACTTGTGAACTGATCGCGGCCGCTATTCAGCGGGCCGTAAAGAAGTGCCACCTACCCCCCGGCACTTTTTCCATGATCCAGGGGAATACCCACGAGAGTGGTATGTGGCTGGTGAAGCATCCCGCTATCAAGGCCATTGGCTTTACGGGGTCTTTCGGTGGTGGCACGGCCATTTTTAAGGCAGCGAACGACCGCCCGGAGCCGATTCCCGTATACGCTGAAATGGGGAGTACCAATCCGATATTCATTCTGCCCGGAGCACTCGCCGAACGGGGTTCGGAGATCGCCGCAGGGCTTACCCAGTCCGTAGCGCTCGGAGCCGGGCAGTTCTGCACGAACCCGGGATTGGTGTTTGTCGCTCCGGATGAATCCGCCAAAGGCTTCACCGACCTGGTTGCCGACAACTTTGGCCAGGTCGATGCCGCCGTGATGCTCAACGAAGGTATCCACAAGGCTTACGAATCGGGGGTGTCCAAACTAAAGTCCGGCGGCCGGGTGGAGTTGCTTGCCGAGGGTAGCGGGGCCACCGAGGGATATACCGGAACGGCCCGCGTTTTCAGCACCTCCACGCGGCACTTTCTCGACGCCCCGGACCTGGAAGAGGAGGTTTTCGGACCCAGCACGGTCTTGATCGGCGGAGATAGTAAGGATGACCTCCTGGCCAGCGCCAGAAAGCTGCATGGCCACCTGACCGCGACGCTGTTCGCTACGGAAGCTGATTTAAGTGATTACCGCGAGCTGGTATCCATCCTGGAGACCCGCGTAGGGCGGTTGATTCTGAACAGCTTCCCCACGGGGGTAGAGGTAGGGTACGCGATGGTACACGGCGGTCCCTTTCCCGCTACGACGGCCAGCCGGACCACCTCCGTCGGAACCCGCGCCATACTGCGGTTTGCCCGGCCGGTCTGTTACCAAAATTTTCCCGCCAGCTTGTTGCCCTCGGCACTGCAGGAGGAAAATCCGGATGGGATCTGGCGATTGATAGATGGGGAGTGGCAGCGGTAAGCTACGCCGGCACCTGCGGCGAAGCTTCGTTGCTCACCAGCGTACCGACCTTTTCCCCGAACATGATCTTGCGCAGGTTACTCGCCTCGTTGATGTCAAAAACGATGATCGGTAGGTTGTTCTCCGCGCAAAGGGCAAAGGCGGCCTGATCCATCACCCGGAGGTTTTTGCTTAGGACTTCCCGGAAGGAGATGCGTTCGTACTTCGTCGCACTGGGATCCAATTCCGGATCGGCGGTGTAGATCCCGTCCACGCGGGTACCCTTCAGGATCACGTCCGCGCCTATTTCGTTGGCCCGCAGCGCCGCGGCGCTATCGGTAGTGAAGTAGGGATTACCGGTACCGGCGCTGAAGATGACAACCCTTCCCTTTTCCAGGTGTCGGATGGCGCGGCGCCGGATGTAGGGCTCGGCGATCTGCTGCATCTCGATGGCCGAGATCAGCCGGGTAAATACCCCGTGGGTCTCCATCATGCTCTGAAGGGCCATCCCGTTGATGACGGTGGCCAGCATGCCCATGTAATCGCCCTGGGTGCGCTCGACGCCGGATTCGGCGGCGGAAAGCCCCCGGAAGATATTGCCGCCCCCGATGACCACCGCCACCTCTACCCCGATGTCGATCAGTTCCTTGATCTGTTTGGTGTAGTAGGTCAGCATCTTCGGATCGATGCCGTACTGCTGGTCGCCCATGAGGGTTTCACCGGACAGTTTGAGCATGATGCGGCGGTATTTTAGGGCCATGGTCTTCGTGATTTTGTCAAAGGTAGGAATTAGACGCAAGGTCGCTTCGCTTCTTGCTGGTAGACGGACCTTCGGCCCTTGGTAGAAGCCCGGTCGCTTCGCTCCCGGGCGGTAGACGGACCTTCGGTCCTTGGTAGATGCGGATCGCTTTGCTTGTTTGGAGTAAATTTTTCCTGCGCTCCGGCGCAAAAATTTTGCTTGTGGCGGATCACAGACGACGTTCCAGATCGGGTACCAAGGCCTGCTTCCAGTCTGAGAAGCGTCCGTCGAGGATGCGTTGGCGGGCTTCGCGGACGAGGGAGAGGTAGAAGGCGAGATTATGCAGGGTGGCCAGCTGGCCGGCGAGCAGTTCTCCGCAGCGGAGGAGATGGCAGAGATAGGCCTTGCTGTGGACCTGGGAAGTGGGAGCCGCGTCCGCCCGGTCATCGATGGGGGAGTGGTCGTTCTTCCACTTGGCGTTCTTGATGTTGATGATGCCGTCACGGGTATAGAGCATACCGTGGCGGGCGTTGCGGCTGGGCAGTACGCAGTCGAACATGTCGACTCCCCGGGCAATGCATTCGAGGATGTTGGCGGGGGTGCCGACGCCCATGAGGTAGCGGGGCTTGTCCTTCGGGAGGATGCTGCAACACAGCTCCGTGATCCGGTACATATCGGGAATGGGTTCGCCGACCGACAGGCCACCGATGGCGTTGCCGGGCTGATCCTGGCTCGCAATGAATTCGCAGGACTGCCGCCTCAGATCGTCGAAGCTTCCCCCCTGTACGATTGGGAAGAGGGCCTGATCGTGGCCGTACAATGGCTTACTATCCCGCATGAAGGCCACGCAGCGTTCCAGCCAGCGATGGGTGAGGTGCATGCTCTCCTCGGTGTATTTGCGGGTGGAAGGGTAGGGGGGGCATTCGTCGAAGGCCATGACGATATCGGCTCCGATCGATCGTTGGATACCCAGGCTGCTTTCCGGACTGAAGAGGTGCTTACTGCCGTCGATGTGGCTGGCGAAAGTGGCGCCCTTTTCGGTGATCTTACGGCGGTGCGCGAGGCTGAAGACCTGGTAGCCGCCGCTGTCGGTGAGGATGGGACCGTCCCACTGCATGAAGCGGTGCAGTCCGCCGGCCGTTTCGAGCACCTCGGTGCCGGGGCGGAGGTAGAGGTGGTAAGTATTGCCGAGGATGATCTGAGCCTTTACCTGGTCGGTGAGTTCCCGCTGGTGTACGCCCTTGACCGTGCCTAGGGTACCCACGGGCATGAAGATGGGGGTTTGAATCTTACCGTGGTCGGTGGTGACGGTTCCGGCCCGGGCGTCGGAGGCGGTATCGGTGTGTTGAAGCTCGAACTGCATCCGCGCGAAGGTAGCCCACAGGCGTCGGACGCTTTAAAGCGTCCGACGCCTGTGGGCCGCGCGGCGCGGTTACCTTTGCCCCATGAAATTTTTAATCGCCGGCCTAGGCAACCCCGGCCCCAAATACGAAGACACCCGCCACAACGTAGGTTTCCGGGTGGTGGAAGACCTTACTGACGACTGGAAGACGGAAAATCTGGGCGATGTAGCCCGTATACGGCACCGGGGTAAGCAAATTGTGCTGCTCAAACCCAGTACCTTCATGAATCTGAGCGGAAAGGCAGTGCGCTACTGGCTGCAGGCGGAGAAAATTCCCAAGGAGCGACTCCTGGTGGTGATGGACGACCTCCACCTCGACTTCGGGCGGCTACGCCTGCGGGGAAAGGGCAGCGATGCCGGTCACAATGGACTTAAGGACATCGACCAAATGACCGGTGGTAACAACTATGCCCGCTTGCGCGTCGGCATTGGTAAAGATTTTCATCCGGGGCAGCAGGCGGATTACGTGCTGAGTGAATGGAATTCGGAAGAAAGCGACGCCCTGCCCCAACTGCTGGAAGACGCCGCAGCCGCCTGCCTTAGTTTCTGCGCCCATGGACTAGCCAATACCATGAGCGCCTACAACCGATAAACCGTATGGCCGATTCGGTGTTAGGCGGATACATTAACCCTCGCCTCGCTTGAATAAAATTGCTACGGTTGTAGGAGCCGGTTTCGCCGGCCTGTCCGCCGCCGCCCACCTGGCCAAGGAGGGATTCGACGTGCGGATCCTTGAAAAGAACGACGGACTGGGCGGCCGCGCCCGACAGTTCCAGGCCGAAGGGTTCACCTTCGATATGGGTCCCAGCTGGTACTGGATGCCCGAAATATTCGAGCAGTTCTTCAATGCATTTG
This sequence comes from Lewinellaceae bacterium, assembly GCA_963747415.1. GTDB lineage: Bacteria > Bacteroidota > Bacteroidia > Chitinophagales > Saprospiraceae > Neolewinella. The sequence continues at coordinate 13,332 of CAVVFF010000001.1, forward strand.
GGCACACGGCCGCCGATTACTACGAGCTGGTGCGACTGGATCCCAGTTACGAGGTGGTCTTCGGCGTAGAAGATCGCGTAGAAGTTCCGGCCTCGACCGCTGAACTTTTCCAGCTTTTTGAACGGCTGGAACCGGGCAGTTCCGACAACCTTCGCAAGTTCCTGAAGGAAGCGGAGTACAAGTACCGGGTGGGCATCAGCGAATTCGTGCGCAAGCCCGGCCACAGTATTCTTGATTTCGCGGACTTACGGGTACTGAAGTCGGCCTTTCGTCTACAGATGCTGACGGACATGGCTTCCTATGTGCGCAAACTTTTCCGCCATCCCCAGCTCATTCAATTGTTGGAATTTCCCGTGCTTTTCCTCGGGGCAACGCCGGCGAATACGCCCGCCCTCTACAGCCTGATGAATTACGCCGACCTCGAGCTCGGCACCTGGTATCCCCTCGGCGGAATGCATAAGATCATTGAGGGTATGGCTGCCGTGGCCCGCGAGCAAGGGGTGGAGATCATCTCCGGAGCCGAAGTCGCGGAGGTAGTGACCAAAGCGGGGAAAGTCCGCTCCGTCCGTACGGTAGATGGCCAGGAATATCCCACCGACGTCCTGATCTGCGCCGCTGATTACCACCACTTCGAGCAAAAGGTCCTGAATCCCGCCGACAGGGTCTATTCCCCAGCCTACTGGGCGGATCGGACCATGGCCCCTTCCAGCCTGCTGTTCTATGTAGGCCTGGATCGAAAAGTGCCGGACCTTCACCACCATACGCTCTTTTTCGATGCCGATTTCAACCGGCACGCCCAGGAGATTTATGAAGATCCCGCGTGGCCGGAAGATCCGCTCTTCTACGTTTGTGCTCCTTCGGTGACGGATCCCGCGGTCGCGCCCGAGGGATGTGAGAATATGTTTTTCCTGCTACCCCTGGCCCCCGACCTGGAGCATGCCCCCGAGCGTCGGGAACACTACTGGAACCTGATGTGCGACCGACTGCAACAGCGAATCGGATTCGACATTCGCCCGCACGTGGTTTACCGACGCGGGTACGCCCATAAGGAGTTTCGCGAGGATTATCACGCTTACCGCGGTAATGCCTACGGCCTGGCGAATACGCTTACCCAAACCGCTTTCCTGAAGCCCAAACTTCGCAGCAAAAAGCTGGAAAACCTTTGGTACGCAGGTCAGCTTACGACCCCCGGTCCGGGCATGCCGCCCAGTATTATTTCCGGCGAAGTTGCCGCTCGTGACATACTTAGTGTACATTCAGTTCATGCTTAGCCTCTACCACCAAGTCTGTCGGGAATGCGCCTCCCTGGTTACCCGCCGCTACAGCACGAGCTTTAGCATGGGCATCCGCGTGTTTGATAAACCCCTGCGGGCACCCATATATGGTATTTATGGTTTCGTCCGCTTTGCCGACGAGATCGTAGACACCTTCCACCATAAGGATAAGCAAGCCCTCTTTCAGCGCTTTCGCGACGATACCTACCATGCGCTGGAGGCCGGCATCAGCCTCAATCCCATCTTGCAGGCCTTTCAGGAAGTGGCCCATCGCTACGGCATCGGCCGCGACCTCATCGATCCTTTCCTCGATAGCATGGAAATGGACCTGGATAATACCCGCTACGACCCTTCGCTGTACAAGGAATACATCTACGGCTCCGCGGAAGTAGTGGGCCTGATGTGCCTGAAGGTTTTCGTGGACGGGGATGCGGAGGAGTACGACCGGCTAAAGGCATCAGCCTGCTCGCTGGGCGCCGCTTTTCAGAAGATCAACTTCCTGCGGGATATCCGCTCCGATTACCACGATCGGGGCAGGGTATACTTCCCGGGGGTTGATTACGATAAATTCGACAACGACGTAAAGGCCTCGATCGAAGCGGATATCAAGGCCGATTTCGACCACGCCTACATTGGCATCAAGCAGTTGCCGCCGAGCGCCCGGTTCGGAGTCTACCTCGCCTACGTCTACTACACCAAGCTCTTTCAGAAAATCCGCAATTCTCCGGCCCGACACGTGACCACCCAGCGTATTAGGGTAGCGGATACGCGCAAGGTCTACCTGCTGGCGAGTTCTGCCGTTAAGCACCGCTTCAATTTGATTTAGGAGAGGGGCGGCGGAGCGCAGGGTAAATGCCCGGCTCCAGGAGCTCCAGCTCCGGGCGTGTCCCGCGGAAGCTGCCCAACCATTCCACGATTCAGTTTCGAATACGGCTCTTTGGCGGAGCTGGAGCTCCTCCACCCTTGGTCCCGGAGCTCCAGCTCCGGGGAATGCCCACGGGAAATTCGCATTGATACCACGATTACCGTTTCAAATACGTCTCTTTGGCGGAGCTGGAGCTCCGCCGCCCTTCGGCCCGGGTCCCGGAGCTCCAGCTCCGGCGTCTCCCACGGCATATGCCAATTCATACCAGGATTACAGTTTCAAAGACGGATTCCGGAACCTTCCCATGGAGTACCATCTAATAATACCTCTAAGTTAAGCAAGCGAGTTATTTGAATCACGGGATATAAAACAATAGATATTTAATAATAAATTAAAAAATATTTTGTTATTTTAGCTTTGTGATTAAGCTTACCTCAACACTATCAAACGGAAAAATTCCCCACGACCCTATCGGCCATTCGCCAATACACATCAATTATCGCCTACAGGGAAGTGTGCCTGCAACAGCACTTAGCGAAATTCGCAGCAAGCGTACTAGAAAGCTGGATCAATTGCACGCACGCCTGATCGGGTTGCCACAAGATCTCTATCAACGCGAATTCGCTCGCTATGCCGGATTAGTCAATTCCCGCTTTGAGTTGGAGATAGACGATCTGTTAGACAAGCGACGGGATGGCCCGTTTCACCTTCAACGCCCGGACATAGCACGCTTAGTTATGGATTCCTGGAAAAATTTGGAGCAGCGGGGAGTCGTCTACGTATATGCAGTCTGTGTTATGGGTAATCATGTTCATGTGATTGTACGAGCGCCTTCCTTTCGTGAAACAGTAAACATCAGTAAGCTGCTGCAGTCCCATAAATCCTACACTTCGCGACAGGCGAATGTCCTACTTGACCTAACCGGGCGATCGTTCTGGGCGGAGGATTACTTTGACCGACGGGTACGAAAGGGAAAGTTCCTACGGGTGATGTGGTACGTGCTGAATAATCCGGTAAAGGCCGGCTTGGTCAGTCATTGGGAGGAATGGCCCCATACCTACATCCATCCGGAATATAGGTCGCTGTTCACGGGGCGGCAAGAGGACTGATATCCCGAAGCGATCAAATCAAGCGAGTAGTAATGGGTTTGCCTGGGCTCGCGTCTTTCCCGGAGCTCCAGCTCCGGGCGTTTCCCACGGAAGCTGCCAAACCATGCCATGATTCAGTCTCAAATACGTCTCTTTGGCGGAGCTGGAGCTCCTCCACCCGGGGTCCCGGAGCTCCAGCTCCGGGCCTGTCCCGCGGAAGCTGCCCAACCATTCCACGATTCAGTTTCGAATACGGCTCTTTGGCGGAGCTGGAGCTCCTCCACCCTTGGTCCCGGAACTCCAGCTCCGGGCGTGTCCCGCGGAAGCTGCCCAACCATTCCACGATTCAGTTTCGAATACGGCTCTTTGGCGGAGCTGGAGCTCCTCCACCCGGGGTCCCGGAGCTCCAGCTCCGGGCCTGTCCCGCGGAAGCTGCCAAACCATGCCATGATTCAGTTTCAAATACGGCTCTTTGGCGGAGCTGGAGCTCCTCCACCCTTGGTCCCGGAGCTCCAGCTCCGGGGAATGCCCACGGGAAATTCGCATTGATACCACGATTACCGTTTCAAATACGTCTCCTTGGCGGAGCTGGAGCTCCTCCACCCTTCGGCCCGGGTCCCGGAGCTCCAGCTCCGGGCCTGTCCCACGGAAGCTGCCAAACCATGCCATGATTCAGTTTCAAATACGGCTCTTTGGCGGAGCTGGAGCTCCTCCACCGGGGTCCCGGAGCTCCAGCTCCGTGCGTGTCCCGCGGAAGCTGCCAAACCATTCCACGATTCAGTGGCGAATACGGCTCTTTGGCGGAGCTGGAGCTCCTCCACCCTTGGTCCCGGAGCTCCAGCTGCGGGCCTGTCCCGCGGAAGCTGCCCAACCATTCCACGATTCAGTTTCGAATACGTCTCCTTGGCGGAGCTGGAGCTCCTCCACCCCGGGTCCCGGAGCTCCAGCTCCGGGGAATGCCCACGGGAAATTCGCATCGATACCACGATTACCGTTTCAAATACGTCTCCTAGGCGGAGCTGGAGCTCCTCCACCCGGGGATCAGTCCAATCGAAAGAACCGCACGGCGTTATTATAAAGGATGTCCCGCTTCTGGTCCTCGGACAAATAACGCGCATTCTCGATCACCCCGATTGAGGTTTCAAACATCCGCGGCCAGAACAGAAAGTCGGTACCGTACATGATCCGCTTGCCGAAGCCGGCCCGAACCAGTTTTTGAACAACGTGGTGTACCTCATCCAGTGGGTAGCTCCAGATGAAGCCCGAGATGTCGAGGTAGACATACGCGTTGGCACCCATCAACGCGATCAGTTCGTCCACCAACGGATACCCTGCGTGCATGACCCATATCTTCAATTTGGGGTGCCGGGCCAGCATATCTTCCAGGAGGAAGGGGTTTCCCAGGGAGGCCCGGTAATTAGGCTGCGTCAGATTGGCCATCCCATTCCCCCCCGTACCCATATGAATACCAACGGGAATATCGAGCTCCTCGGCCACCGAAAAGTAGGGAGTGAAGATCGTGTCACTCGGCGATAGCCCCCGATACTGCGGTGCTACTTCCGCCACTACCTTATAAAAGCCGCTACTTAGAGAATCCCGGAAATCACCCACGGGCATATTCGTATCGATGCCGATACCCGGAATGATGCGACCCTCCGGTGCCGCGTCGTACCAATTGTGCAGGATGGTAGGGGCTCCGAATGCCACCATCGTCATGTTCATCTCGCGAATTCGCCGCATCACCTCATCCTGTAACTCCGCGTCGTTGGCCGCGGGGGGTAGCGGATCCACGCAGTCGGTATTCATGAACGACGGTGCCGGTTCATTCGGGTCGCCGCCGGGCATATCGCTCAGGAACCAGGGGCATAACGGGGAGGAGAATGCCGGACTTACCGGTATGGTATGCACGTGAACATCGAAAATGGGGGGCGGGGCTTCGCTATTCTGTCCCTTTGCCGTGGGGGGTAGGATGAGAACGGTGAGGACGGTGACCGCGAGGAATAGTCGGAACATGATAAAAGTCGTTTGCCAGGTACTACTGCCCAAGATATTTATAATTCATGCAGTCCCGACCGGTTTCCCTCCAACCATTTATGGACTGCGGCGTCTATACGGTAATCCTAAATCGGAGCCATCTTGTCTGATCATTCGCCGTCTGCCGATGTTGCGCCTTCCAAGAGGCTTTCCAATTCGGAAGGGTACCTGGCCGCCTTCCTCGTATTTGCCTTCGCCTCTGGAGCCCTGGCGCATACCCTCCCGTCTGTCCTGCCGGTCACCCGGTATACCACGGATGGCTTGTTGCTCCTGATTAACGGCCTGCTAATTTACTTCATCTACCGCCGCAATAGGGATAGCCGATTATGGATATGGCTTGCTTTGGCGTACTGCTTTACCTTCGCTGCCGAGGCCGTAGGTGTCGCAACAGGCTCGATCTTCGGAGAATACGCTTATGGAGCCACTATGTGGTGGCAATGGTTGGGCGTACCTTTTGTCATTGCGTTAAACTGGTGCGCCCTGACGCTGGCCACGAACGACCTGGCTGCTCGGGTAGTCGACGGACCCTTGCCAACCGCTCTGCTAGCCAGCGTTGTCATCGCCCTCTACGACCTAGCCATCGAACCGGTAGCCATCAGCCTCGATTACTGGCAATGGGCGGACAACACCATCCCGTTGCAGAATTACCTGATGTGGGCGGTTGTAGCCTTCATCATCTCGCTCCCCTTACAGTGGTTGCGGATACGATACCGCAGTCCTCTGTTGCCGATATATCTATTCGCCCAATTGTTCTTCTTCATCGTACTTAATGTCACATTATGAAAGAGTATGACCTTGCCGTAATCGGAGGGGGGCTGGCCGGACTGAGTCTGCTTTACCACCTCCACCGAGCCGGTAAACTGAGGGGACAGCGGGTACTGCTGGTTGATCCGGAGCGGAAACAAGGCAATGACCGGACCTGGTCGTTCTGGGAGAGGGGGCAGGGGCCGTTCGAAGACATCGTGCTGCAGCGGTGGAACCGCGTTACCTTGCACAATGCTGACGCCGATTTGGCTTGCGATCTCGGTGCCTATACCTACAAGTTGATCCGTAGTGCCGACTTTTACGCTAAGACGCAGGCGGCGATCTCGGAAGTGGCCGGTCTGGATCGGCGCTACGCCCGGGCCAACGATATACGGACCGTTCCGGAGGGCGTTCAGTTTACGGTAGATGGTGAAACGGTTATAGCCAAGCACGCTTTCAGTAGCCTGCCCCACCCCCTCGACTACCGGCAGGTAACAGCGCCTTACCTGGATCAGCACTTCCGGGGGTGGTATGTGGAAACCGAGGAGGATACCTTCGACCCATCGGTGGCTACTTTGATGGATTTCCGCACCCCCCAACTCGATCAGACTCGCTTTTTCTACGTCCTTCCCTTCTCCGAACGACGCGCCATGATCGAGATCGC
>CAVVFF010000001.1:25000-1138811 GCA_963747415.1 Lewinellaceae bacterium
GACGAGGATCCTGAGTAGGGCGGGGCCGGAGAAACCCTGTCTGAATTTGCGGGCACCATCCCGTAAGGCTAAATACTCCTGAGAGACCGATAGCGAACCAGTACCGTGAGGGAAAGGTGAAAAGAACCGCGAGAAGCGGAGTGAAAAGACCCTGAAACCGTGCGCCTACAAGCGGTCGGAGCATACGTAAGTGTGTGACGGCGTGCCTTTTGCATAATGAGCCTACGAGTTACTCCTCACTACCGAGTTTAAGGTGTTCAGCACCGCAGGCGCAGCGAAAGCGAGTCTTAACAGGGCGTCAAAGGTAGTGGGGGTAGACGCGAAACCTGGTGATCTACCCATGGGCAGGTTGAAGTTCCGATAGTCTCGGAATGGAGGACCGAACCGGTAAACGTTGAAAAGTTTTCGGATGACCTGTGGGTAGGGGTGAAAGGCCAATCAAACCAGGAGATAGCTCGTACTCCCCGAAATGCATTTAGGTGCAGCGTCGTGGAATGTGTGCCGGAGGTAGAGCTACCAATAGGGCTAGGGGGCTTCACCGCCTACCAACCCCTGATGAACTCCGAATGCCGGCATAACAGTAGCGGCAGTGAGGCTACGGGTGCTAAGGTCCGTGGCCAAGAGGGGAACAACCCAGACCATCAGCTAAGGTCCCCAAATTCGGGCTGAGTTGAATGGAACGATGTGGGGATGCTAAGACAGCTAGGATGTTGGCTTGGAAGCAGCCATTCATTTAAAGAGTGCGTAACAGCTCACTAGTCGAGCGTTCCTGCGCGGAAAATACTCGGGCATAAGCCCGGTACCGAAGCTATGGATTGAACTGATTTAGGTCAGTTAAGTGGTAGGGGAGCATTGTAGTACAGCACTGAAGGTGGGAAGTGATTCCTGCTGGAGCGGCTACAAAAGCAAATGTAGGCATGAGTAACGATAAAAGGGGTGAGAAACCCCTTCGCCGTAAGACTAAGGTTTCCGTATTCGATGTTAATCAGAATCGGGTTAGTCGGGACCTAAGGTGTAGCCGCCAGGCGAAGCCGATGGCAAACGGGTTAATATTCCCGTACCCGCTCTGCAATGAAAGCGACGGAGTAGTGTAATTGGTGCGTACTGACGGAATAGTACGTTGAAGGTTGAGTAAAATTGACCGATAGTACAGGTCTACCTTCGGGTAGACTTGACAATCCAGTGAAGCGACTTCCAAGAAATAGCGAGCAGTAGCGGCCCGTACCGTAAACCGACACAGGTAGTCGAGGAGAGTATCCTAAGGCGCTCGAGTGATTCATGGCTAAGGAACTAGGCAAATTAGACGCGTAACTTCGGGAGAAGCGTCGCCCACTCCGGGAGGAGTGGGCCGCAGTGAAGAGGCCCAGGCGACTGTTTAGCAAAAACACAGGACTCTGCTAAATCGCAAGATGAAGTATAGGGTCTGACACCTGCCCGGTGCTGGAAGGTTAAGGAAGGGGCTTAGGAGTAATCCAAAGGTCTTAACTGAAGCCCCAGTAAACGGCGGCCGTAACTATAACGGTCCTAAGGTAGCGAAATTCCTTGTCGGGTAAGTTCCGACCTGCACGAATGGTGTAACGATCTGGGCACTGTCTCGGCCATGAGCTCGGTGAAATTGAAGTATCGGTGAAGATGCCGATTACCCGCAACGGGACGAAAAGACCCCGTGAACCTTTACTACAGCTTCACATTGCATTAGGGTATAAGATGTGTAGGATAGGTGGGAGACAATGAAGCGGCCACGCTAGTGGTTGTGGAGTCGTCCTTGAAATACCACCCTTCTTATACTTTGATGCTAACTCCTGCGAAACAGGAGGACCGTGTGTGGTGGGTAGTTTGACTGGGGTGGTCGCCTCCTAAAGCGTAACGGAGGCTCGCAAAGGTACCCTCAGCATGGTTGGTAATCATGCGAAGAGCGTATAAGTACAAGGGTGCTTGACTGCAAGAGCGACAGCTCGAACAGGTGCGAAAGCAGGCTTAAGTGATCCGGTGGTTCCGCATGGAAGGGCCATCGCTCAAAGGATAAAAGGTACTCCGGGGATAACAGGCTGATCTCCCCCAAGAGCTCACATCGACGGGGAGGTTTGGCACCTCGATGTCGGCTCGTCACATCCTGGGGCTGAAGAAGGTCCCAAGGGTTGGGCTGTTCGCCCATTAAAGTGGCACGCGAGCTGGGTTCAGAACGTCGCAAGACAGTTCGGTCTCTATCTGTTGCGGGCGTAGGAATATTGAGGAGATCTGTTTCCAGTACGAGAGGACCGGAATGGACGTATCTCTAGTGTACCGGTTGTGGCGCCAGCTGCACTGCCGGGTAGCTATATACGGCATAGGATAAGCGCTGAAAGCATCTAAGCGCGAAGCCAACTCCAAGATGAATATTCCCTTGAGGGTCGCAGAAGATGACTGCGTTGATAGGCTGTAGGTGGAAGCGTGGTAACACGTGGAGCCGAGCAGTACTAATCACCCGACAGCTTCCTTTATTTTTTTCTTCGAAGTGAGTGAAATGTACAGTTTGTTAAATCATACTGCGCTGAAGCTTATGAGTAGTAAGAAAGTATACGGCAGCACGCTTGTAGAAGTATATAATTAATCAGTTACGGTCTTTATGTTGAGCTATACCATTGGTATGGATCAGTAAGAAGGACTGAAGCTCTCTTATCGAACTTGTTGATCGTTATCAAAGAAACGGCCTCACCCCCCGCCCTCACCAGAGGAGAGGGGGTCAGGCGAAAGAATTTGGTGGCTATTGCGGGCAGGATCACCTCTTACCATTCCGAACAGAGAAGTTAAGCTGCCCAGCGCCGATGGTACTTGGGCTTGACCCCGGGAGAGTAGGTCGCCGCCAATTTTATGAAAGCCTCATCGCTACCGCAGCGATGGGGCTTTCTCCGTTTGGGGAAGCAGCTTCCGCCCGCCCGGTAAAAAGCGGCTTCCGGCCGCGCCAGGTCAACTTCCGCTCTGTTTTCTCTAAAAAGCAAATTGCGTACTTTGTATCGCAAAAGCTCGCATATGACCTCCCGATTTATACTCCTTGTTTGCTGCACGTTGTCCGGGTTTCTCCTGGCGAGTCTTTCCTCTACGCTTACCGCCCAAAGCCAGCTGAAGGAAGCTGTACAGGAAAGCATCGAAGAGCAATTCCCGGATCTGACCGAGTTGAGCGACAAAATCTGGTCCTACGAGGAAGTTGCTTTTCAGGAAAGCCGCTCGGCAGAGGCACTAAAGGAATACGCGCGGACCAATGGTTTCACGATCGAGGAAAATATCGGAGGGATCCCCACGGCTTTTACCGCGGAGTATGGGAGCGGTAAGCCAGTGATCGGTATCCTCGGGGAATTCGATGCCCTGCCTGGCCTCAGCCAGGCAACGGTGCCGCACAAGCAGCCGCTGAACGAGGGTTCGGCCGGTCACGGCTGCGGGCACAACCTCTTCGGGACGGCTAGCCTCGGTGCGGCCACGGCCATTAAGAAATTGATCGAGGCGGGGGAGTTAGAGGGAACGATCCGTTTCTACGGCACACCGGCAGAGGAGAAATACTTCGGAAAGTTGTGGATGATCCGGGCTGGTGCCTTCGAGGATGTGGACGTCGTGATGGACTGGCACCCCTCCGACGAGACGAAAACTGGCGTCCAGACCGGTTTGGCCCTGGTGGACTTCGTCGTAGAGTTCCGGGGGCAGGCCGCTCACGCTGCGAGCGACCCCTGGAACGGGCGCGATGCTTCCGACGGACTCGAACTGTATACCACGGGTATCAATTACTACCGGGAACATGTCAAACCGAGTGTCCGCATCCACTACGATATCGAGGTGGCCGGTGAAGTCGTTAACGTCGTGCCGGACTACGCCCGCATCTGGACGCGCGTCCGCGATGCTAACTTCACAGGGGTGCAACCGGTCTACGACCAGATAAAACGCATCGCCGAGGGCGCCGCGATGATGGCGAACGTTGAGTACGAGATAAATCTCGTCTCCGGCATCCACGAGGTAATGGTGAACCGAACCGGTGCCGAGGTGCTGCAACAGAATCTGGAGGAAATGGGGCCGATCGAGTATACCGAAGAGGAGCAGGAATTTGCTAAGGGCATCCAGCAGGCCGTGGATAAACCGGAAATCGGGCTCGTCAGCAAGATCGAGCCGCTGGAGGAAACTCAGGAGGTAGCCAGTGGTGGCTCAACCGACGTTGGCGACGTCAGCTACGTGGTGCCGGTGATCCGCCTACGGGCCACCACCGCCCCGAACGGTACCCCCTGGCACAGTTGGGCCGTAGTAGCCTGCGGCGGGATGAGCATCGGCCACAAGGGCATGGCGTTCGCCGCCGAAGCCCTGGCCCGTACGATGGTGGATCTGTACGAAGACGCAGACTTGCGTCAGCGCATAAGGGCCGAATTCGAGGAGGACCTGGGAGATTATGAGCACGTTCCCATGGTGCCGGAGGGACCTGCCCCGGTAGGGAACTAAAGATATAACGCCGGCTGAGCGCAGGTAAGGTTTTCACCGCGAAGGCGGTACACTACGGCTAGCAGCTTAAGAAAGCGCCTCGCGCATGTACAGCAACAGCGGTCCCATTTTGGTGTAGGCTTCGGCTACCTTGTCCGGGAAATCATCGCCCAATACATCATCCTGAGTGATCCGGTGGGAAATTGTGAAATTTTTGCGACGCAGCAATTCGATGTGCTCGTGATCGCCGGAATAGCCCTTGGGACTCGTCTTCAGCATTTTCGGATCTTCCTCCAGGCCACCGTCGAAGTAGTCCTGGAAGCCTTCGTCGGAAATTATCTCGCGTAGTTTGTCACCGTCTTTGTCGATACGGGCCCGGATTTTCTTGAGCATTGCATTATCCGGGTTGTGGACCCCACCGGCTATAAAGGAGTACGGTGGGGAAACGTATACGTACAATCCCGATCCCTTCTGCTCCGCGGGGGCAAAGCCGAAGTTGTTTTTATACGTTGGCCGCTCCGGATGGTACAGTAAGTTGTTGTTGATCCGCTCGATGGAATCCTTGGCTTCGATGTCCCCGTAGAATTTATCTTCCTCGGCAAGCTTATCCAATATACGCCGACACTCCCCAATCCAGATTTTTTTGCATTCTTCATAGCGGTCGCGGTGGGCGTCCATCCAATCCTTGGAATTGTTATCGGAAAGGTTCCTTAGGAAATCGAAAATCTTGCGCTTGCTCATGCCGGTATAGTTGAATAGGAATGGTCGTGCCATGGCTATAATGACAACGGCCGGGATCAGTTGCATAAACGCCCGCTTTTCAAATATGCCATAGAATGTGGCTTCCAGACTCGCCAGTCGAAGGCAAACTCCGATCGCGAAGATTAACCGCAACTAAAATCGCTCCGGGTCACGTTACTGCTCCCAGAACCAGTTGATCGTAAACCCCAAGCTATCCCTTCCTTAAAGGCCTCCATACCTGCGGCCCCTCGCCCTATATGTTACTCACCATCACCAGCAGGCATCATCCGGTTACCGATCTCGGCTTCCTGCTTCACCAACACCCGGACCGATTTCTGACGGTCGATCTCTCCATCGGCCAGGCGCACGTATTCTATTCTAAAAGATCGGTAGAGGAAACCACGGTTGCCCTGCTGCTGGACATGGATCCAATAGATATGGTGCGTGGAAGTGTAAATAAGCAGGCGGTGGCACGGCGGGAATTTACCATGGGCGTCGAAGCGCTGGTAGGGTACCTCCGCTAATAACCGGTGCGCTCCGTAGAGGGAAATACCTTTAGGGAATTGGCTTTGGAAAGTGAGGAGATCGACCCGCGGCAATGATTCCTGGTCTGGCGAGTGGGAGGTATCCGATCAGTAGGCAGTACCTTAACGTGGAGACCCCGCCTTATGGATTTTCCGGAATACTTTCTCAGTTGCGACTGGGGCACCACCAATTTCCGATTGCGGGTAGTGGAAACCCGTACACTGGCCGTGCATCAACGGGTGACGACCGACCAGGGAGTGAGAAGTATCTACAAAAGCTTGCAGGCAGCTTCGGAGGCTACGCAGTTTCGACATTTCGCGGCGTATCTGCTCTCCCGGATCGAAGAGCTACCGACCGAGTACCAAAATTATCCAGTGGTAGCCTCCGGCATGGCCTCCTCGAATATGGGAATACTGGAACTTCCCTACGCAGGATTACCCTTTGATGCCAGCGGAGAGTCACTAATTAGTCAGTGGCTCGATATAGGTAAAACGACCCGCCTCTTACTAATTTCCGGGATACTGGGTAACGACAGCATGATGCGGGGGGAGGAGGTGCAGGCGATCGGCTTGGCCGATAGGATGAAGCAGGACGGAATCCTGATCCTGCCGGGAACCCATTCCAAGCATCTCCGGTACGTCGGGAATCACTTTACCGCCTTTTCCACTTATATGACGGGAGAGATATTTGAGGTCTTGTCGCACTACAGCATACTCGCGGGTTCGGTTGCTGCGGGGCCCTTCGATGCCAGTGGCAAGCAAGCATTCCTGGAGGGGGGGCGGCAGGGAAGAGCGGGAATGCTCACCGGCAGTCTGTTTAGCGTACGGGTACGGGACGTAGTACACAACCGGTCGCCCCAGGAAAACCATTATTTCCTCAGTGGGCTCCTCATTGGAGAGGAAGTGCGCCAAGTCGAAAACGAGAAAGGAGCGGTTTACCTGGCGGCTTCCGGCTCCGTACTGGAATTGTACCGCCTGGCGCTGGAAATCGACCCCGCAGGGGAGCGGCTGAAAGTTTTTAACGGGCAATCCCTGGAGCGGGCGTTACTTTCCGGTCAGTCTAAAATTCTACTCCAGTATGTCCGCTAAATCCGTCTTCTCCTGGGAAACCTTTCGTCATACGCCGGTGATCGGTATTCTGCGGGGACAGTCTATGGAGCAATCGCAACAGATTGCCGAGGTAGGTAGGGATAGCGGTTTTCGTACCCTCGAGGTAACGATGAATACGCCGGGAGCTACCGAGATCATTGAGCACCTTCGGCAGGGTTATCCGGAAATGAACGTAGGCGCCGGGACCGTATGTAGCCTGGAGGATTATGAATTGGCAATAGCGGCCGGAGCGCATTTCATCGTCATGCCGATTGTCGATGAGGAGGTTATTGTCAGTGCCGTCGCGGATGACATACCCGTTTTTCCCGGTGCTTTTACACCCACGGAGATCTACCGTGCCTGGTCGCTCGGTGCCGCCGCCGTGAAACTGTTTCCGGCGGGGCAACTGGGCCCTGGCTACGTCTCGGACATTCTGGCTCCACTCAACGATGTTCACCTGCTGCCCACCGGAGGGATAGATGCGAATAATATTCGCGCCTATTTCAAAGCCGGTGTTTTCGGCGTAGGTATGGGGAGCGGATTGCTCAATGATGCATTAATACGGGACGGGAATTTCCGTGGATTACGGGATCATTTTGAACGTATTCGGGCGAGTATCAACGAATTTCTTTGACAGCTGGCTTGTCGTTGCGCTGGGCTGAATTAGACTCGCTATACGATAAAGGCAAATGAATCTCTTTATTGATTCCCGCTCCGGCTACCCGAGATGCATTGTTCCTGCGCTCCGCCGCCCGAACCCCTACACCACTCCTGCCTCCTCGACCCGGACGATCTTCCCGACCAGGAAAACGTAGCTACAGAGCCCGAGAAAGGCCACTAAGCCGATGAAAAGGAGGGCCGATTCGAAGCTTCCCCCCTCCGCGAGGTAGCCGATAACGGTCGGAGATATCACCGCTCCCAAGCCGCCGATGAAATTGAATACCCCGCCCACCAGGCCGATGAGCCGCTTGGGGGCCAGCAAGGAAACGAAGACCCAGGTGATGGAGGCGAGTCCATTGCCAAAAAAGGCGATGGCCAGGAAAAAGATAATCAGGGCCGTACTGTTGGTGTAGTTGGCTCCGATGATGAGGATGGAGAGCAGCATACCGAGGATGATCGGTCCCTTCCGGGAGGCCTCGTTGCTCACCCCGCGCCGCACAAGTAGATCGGAAACGAAGCCCGATAGCAGCACGCCGACGAAGGCCGCCAGAAAGGGGATGGACGCCAGGAACCCGGATTGAATGAAGTCGAGCCCACGAAACTCGACGAGGTAAGTCGGGAACCAGGTAAGGAAAAAAGTGAAAAGCGAAACCAGGCAGAACTGTCCGAGGTAAATGCCCCACAGCTTGCGGTGTACGAAGGCCTCGCGTAGGTCCGAAAGCGTAAAGTTAACCCGGCCTGCATCCGTGTCCTGCGGTTCATTGGCCACGAGGCCTCCGCCCTCGGCTATCATGTCCAGTTCCGCCTGACTTACACTTTCGTGGTCGCGGGGAGAGCGGTAGAAAAACCACCAGATGGCTCCCCAAATGATGCCAACTCCGCCGGAAAAGAGGAAGAGGCCCCGCCATCCGAAAAAAGCCTGCACCGTCACCAAGAGCGGCGTAAGGAAGGCCAGGCCTATGAACTGTCCGGAGGTATACACCGCGATTGCCGAGGCCCGCTCCTGCTCCGGGAACCAGCTGGTTACGATCCGGTTATTCATAGGGTAAGAGGGGGCCTCGAAAACGCCGATAGAGGCGCGCAAACCGATGAGTGCAGCGAGGGAACTGACCAGTCCCTGCAGGAGCGTGGCCAGCGACCAGAGTACGAGGATGATCGGATAGAGCAGGCGGGGGCGAACGTGGTCGGCCAGGATGCCACCGGGTATCTGCAGCAACGAATACGTCACCCCGAAGGCGGAAAAGATGAGGCCGAGCTGGACCTTGGTGAGGTTCAGATCTTCGCTGATCGCGGCGGCGGCAACGGAGATGTTGCTCCGGTCCATATAATTGATCACCACCGTCACGAAGATGAGGGCGAGGATGTGGTAGCGTTTTCTGGTCATCGTATTTGGCATTACCACTCCGTGACCGATCCGTCGGGATTGCGCCAGATGGGATTCTTCCAGTTATGACCGGATTTGGCGGCCTGGCGCACCTTGTCTTCGTCGATCTCGATACCCAAGCCTGGTTTGGTCATCAGCGGTACGTAGCCATCACGCAATTGGAAGCCATCGGGGTCGGCGAGATAATCGGTGAGATCGGCGCCGACGTTGTAGTGGATACCGAGACTGGTTTCCTGGATGAGGGCATTGATGCAATTGAAGTCGATCTGAAGCGCGGCCGCGAAACTGATCGGCCCCAGTGGGCAATGCGGAGCCAGTGCCACGTCGTAGGCCTCGGCCAGTGTGGCGATCTTTTTCACTTCGGTGATGCCACCCGCGTGACTGAGGTCGGGTTGGATGATGTCTACGGCGTTTTGCTCGAGGATGCGTTTGAAGTCCCAGCGGGAATACATTCGCTCTCCGGTGGCCATGGGAATGGAAGTAAAGTCGTGGAGGGCCTTAAGCGCGTCGTTGTTTTCCGCCAGAACTAGCTCTTCAAGAAAGAAGGGGTTGTAGGGTTCCAGGATGCGGGCGATCGCCTTGGCCTGTCCTTTGTGCACCCGCCCGTGGAGGTCGACACCTATGAGCACTTCGTCACCGACGGCTTCCCGCATAGCTGCCATTTTATCGCCGATGGCGGTCACCTTGGCGGGGCTGTCGATCCATTCCATTTCATCGCAGATCGTCATTTTGACGGCGGTGAAGCCGTTATCTATCCGTTTTTTCGCTGCCCTGGCAAGTTCGTCGGGGGTATCGCCGCCGATCCACCCGTATATCCGCACCTTGTCGCGCACCGCACCGCCCAACAACTGATAGACCGGAACACCGAGTGCCTTACCCTTTATGTCCCACAAGGCTTGGTCGATGCCGGAGAGCGCGCTCATCAGTACCGGTCCGCCGCGATAGAAGCCTCCGCGGTAGATCATCTGCCAGAAGTCCTCGATCTTATGGGCGGAGTGGCCGATCAGGTGCTCCGAAATTTCCCGGACGCAGGCTTCCACGGTGGCTGCCCGGCCTTCGACCACGGGTTCTCCCCAGCCCACAATGCCCTCGGCGGTGGTCAGCTTGAGAAAGAGCCAGCGGGGGGCTACTTTGAAGAGTTCAACTTTGGTGATGGTGAGTTCTGGCATGATCTTTAGCTGGTAAAGCAGTAAGGTAAGGGAACACCGGTAAGGTCGAGGCTAGGTTGGCCGGGTTATTTCGGCGCTGCTCGGCTTTGAGTAAACACAGCATTGCCGTGGAAGGCAGAGGGCGCGAAGGGTTACCGTAGAGGGAATGAAGGGCGCTGAGTTTCGCTAAGACACGGGTAGGGGACTTCCCGTCCGACTCGTTAGCGGCGCTGCGCGGCAGGGGTGCTACCCAGCTTTTAATAAGTTCGGGAAGGAGGAATTACAGAGGAGCTGCGCGGACAGGGAGAAAGTATAGGTAGGTGTGGAGGCATCTGGCTGAGTACATTTTTGGGTATAGCTCGCGGAATAAGTTGCCGTAGCAGGACGGTGCGGTTGGTTTTTTAGGGCTACACCGGGTGCTTCAGCACCCTCAGCGAATTTGAATTAAAGGCGATAATCCCATCCCACCAGCAGGCGATCGCCGTCGCGCCAACGCACCCATCCGCCGTAACCTTCCCCGGAATCACCCTCAATATGGGCTTTAACGTAGATCCAATCCCCTTCTACCCGTTCGGGCAGGAGGATTTCATCGGTTCCGACGTTCGTTTCCCGGTCGGCATTCACCAGGGGGTGGCTGCGTACGGGATTCCGCTCCCCATCGAGTGGATATATCGCAAACACCGAGGCGAGGAAATCGGGCCAGAAAAGTACCTTCACGTCGTGTCGGTTGACCCAGCCTTGCCGGGCGGAAGCAGCATTCAAGACAATCTTAACGCGATCGTCCTGGACGCCAGTGAATCGAAAGTATAGCGCTTCATAGTCCTCTTTCTGATAAAACGGCAGCAGGTACGGGGGCGCATACCGTAATACGCTCCTGTTGCCCTCCGAAACATAAATCAGGCTGTCGACCGGATCGGAAAAGTAGTCGGTATCCGCATAGAAGTGTAGGCGCAGTCCCGTCCGTGAAAAGGGGACCTGCACAAGGCCCAGCCCCTCGAGCAACGGATCGGCATTGCGCTCTACCCGTGCAACGGTATCCGAAGGTAGTTGACGGATGGCTACGGTGGTATCCAATCTTTCCGTTTTGGCTGCCGGTGTGTAGCGACTTTCACGCGCCGAACGACGCTGTTCAATCACGTACCTGCTGTGAAGCCCGACCCCTATCGAGACCAACAGTAATGCGCCGGCCATTTTCCAGAGATTGGCAGCTTTCCACTGCCAGCAAAGGTAGCCTACCCCGCTCAGGCACAGGAGTCCTCCCATAAGCATATAGCCAAGAACGATGGCTCCCCCCGCAAGCATTTGTCCTTCGCCGGCTGCACGGCCGGGATACCCGCCCAATAGTGCCCCCGCCATGAAGGCCAGGAGGTAGCAGAGCAAAGTGGGGAATACCTTATACCGATTCATTTCCCTGGTTCTGTTTGGACTTCCGTAAGTTCGGACCTACCCCCCTGATTGCCTCCTATCCTTTTCTGAATGCCGGTTTTTTCTGTGCCGCCTGCAGGGGATCCGTAGTAGAATTTGAAGATGTAGCCAAGAGATTTGGGGGTCCACGAAGGGTATGGCCGCAAAAGCATATATTTGTTACAACACGATAAGATAATTAATGTCACCGATTAGCGGTAATTACCGCTGCTGCGTCCAGCACTCACTCCTTTCCCCGCCGTCGGTAAAAAGCGATTGACGGGGAAGCAAATCTCCGGGATATGATACCTCCGCGATTGTACCTTCCTCTATTATTGATTCTGTTGACTACCTTTCTGGCAGGGCAGGGGGACGTGCCGGATGCCGAAGATCATCCACTTATTACCCGTTACCCGGGTAGTCATATTGCTTGGTATGCAACGGAAAAATATTTCGAATACGATCTCGCCACCGGACCGGTAGCTGGTTATCGAACGATCGGAGAACGCGAGAACCACGCTGGCCAGTTGTACCGTATTTATTACGAGGTCCCCGGATCTCCGGAAGAAGTTTCCATCGGTGAGGTCTATGCGGATCACCTGAAAGCTTTTCAGGAGGCGGGGGTAACGGTCCTGTCCAAAGGCCTGGTCCTCAGCGGTCGGGCAACCGAAGTAGGGTCCACTGGTTGGATCGGTGTGGCGTTAGGTCCGCAAAGCCCATCGGGCAACAGCGCCGCCCGGAAACTTTTTGCGGGAACTTCCACGGCGGGGGGAAGCTTTGCGATTATCGGTCGCGTGGATCGGCCGGACGGGCCTGCGTACCTGGCTATTTACGGAGAGCGGCACGACGATAAAATGGTCAATTATCTGGTAGACATCCTGGAAACCGCGGAAGCCGAGCTGGGGCTGGTCTCCCTTGATCCTACTTACCTTGCCGACGAACTGGCCACCCGGGGCACGGTGAGCATTTACGGGATTGAATTCGATTTTGATTCCGCCGAGATCCTGGAGGTATCCACCCCGGTACTGGAGCAGATTGCTGCCTTTCTCACCGACCACCCTGAGCTCCGGCTTTACGTAGTCGGTCATACTGACATGAGCGGCAACCTGGACTACAACCGGACGCTGTCCCTAAATCGGGCCACCGCGGTGGTCGAAGCCTTGGTCGATGATTACGGCATAGAAGCAGATCGCTTAGTGCCGGAAGGGGTAGCTTTTCTGGCCCCCAAATCATCCAATAATGACGAAGCCGGTCAGGCCCTGAATCGACGGGTTGAGCTGGTGGCCCGTCTATGACCGATGTTGCAGGCTGACTAGCACGGTGTCCCGGCGATCCCTGAATCCTATTATTGAAAAGGGGATGCCTTTTTAAGCTACCGAACCGGGCATCTACGGTAACTTCCGAGTAAAGGGCGTGGATGGTGCCGCAGCGTAAAGGCGGGGCGCTAAGGCGCGCGTGGAGGATGTCTTGTCCGACTTGACAACCGCCATAGAGTAGCCGGCTATCAATCGCTTCGGTGGTGTTCGGCCCCTCTTCTTTCGGTACCGTTGATTTCGGGGAACTGTTTGAAGCCGGCCGGCTATTCATCAAAGGGCCGACCTGCCTACCGATAACGAAGCAGCGGCAGCCAAACGGTGAATTCTATAGGTACTGACCCGTATAACTGCCCTTCAATCCCTTTAAATCACCCGGTCGGCCTTCAAATACCAGATGTCCTCCGTCGCGGCCCCCCTCCGGGCCCAGATCGATGACGTAATCAGCGGAGCGAATCACGTCGATATTGTGCTCCACGATCAGGACCGTGTGGCCGTTTTCCACCAGGGCATTGAATGCGGAGAGCAGCACGCGAACGTCGTCAAAGTGCAGACCGGTCGTAGGTTCGTCGAAGATGAAGAGGATATGGTCGCCGGCTTTGTCCTTGGTGAGGAAACTGGCCAGTTTGACCCGCTGTGCTTCCCCGCCGGAGAGGGTGGAGCTGGATTGGCCCAGGGTTACGTAACCTAAGCCGACATCCTGTAGCGGTTGAAGCTTGCGCATGATCGTATCTTCTTCGGAGAAGAATTCGATGGCCTCGTTGATGCTGAGGCCCAGGATCTCGGCAATGTTCTTGCCCTTGTACTGCACATCCAGGATCTCGCGCTTGAAGCGGGCACCGTGGCATTCCTCGCACTCCAGCCGTACATCGGCGAGGAATTGCATCTCCACTACCTGCTCCCCTTCGCCTTTACAGGTAGGACAGCGGCCACCATCCACATTGAAGCTGAAAAAGCTGGGCTTATACCCCCGGATCTTGGAAAGTTGCTGGTCCACCATCAGGTTACGGATCGCATCGTAGGCACCGACGTAGGTCACCGGATTGGAGCGGCTGCTTTTTCCGATGGGGCTCTGGTTCACCATTTCTACGCCGGTGATGATTTTCAGATCACCGGACAGCTTGGAAAAGGCACCCGGAGCCTGGCTGCTTCCCTCACCGATCTCGCGTAGCAGGGCGGGGTAGAGGATGCCCTTCACCAGGCTCGTCTTGCCGCTACCGGATACGCCTGAGACCACCGAAATGGCATTCAGCGGGATACGTACGTCAACCTTCTTCAGGTTGTGCATTCGTGCGCCTTCCAGTTTGATCCAGTTCGTCAGGCGGCGCGGCTGCTCCGGCGGCTCGATGGCGAGCGTACCGTTCATGTACTTGGTGGTCAGACTTTCGGTGGCCTCGTCGTAAATGTTCTCGTACGGACCGGCGAAGATGACCTCCCCGCCGTGTATACCTGCCCGTGGGCCGATATCGATCAGGTAGTCCGCGGCCGCGATGATCCCTTCCTCGTGCTCTACGACCAATACCGTATTGCCCAGGTCGCGCAAGCGGCGAAGCACTTTGACCAAGCGCTCCGTATCGCGCGGGTGCAGGCCTACACTTGGCTCATCCAGGATGTAAAGGCTGGCCGTGAGGTTACTGCCGAGGGTTCTGGTCAGGTTGATCCGCTGGCTTTCCCCGCCGGAAAGCGTATTGCTTAGGCGGTTGATGCTCAGGTAGCCGAGGCCCAGGTCCATCATGCTCTGCAGCCGGTTGTTGATCTCGAGCAGCAGCCGGCGGGCGATGGTGGTATCGTGCTCGTTTAATTGGATTTCGAGAAAGTGCTTTTGGAGCAGGTCGATGGGTAGGTCCACCAGCTCGGTGATGGCCTTCCCGTCGATCTTGACGTAAGTGGCCTCCTTGCGTAGGCGCTTGCCCTTACAATTGTGGCAAAGAGTGCGCCCCCGGTAGCGGGCAAGCATGACCCGGTTCTGGATCTTGTACAGCTTCTTCTGAAGCTCATCGAAGAAGGCGTGGATGCCGTCAACGTGGCGGTTGCCGTCCCAGAGCACTTCCTTTTGCTCGTCGGTAAGGTCACCGTAAGGTGTATGTACCGGAAATTCGAAGCGGTTGGCCACGCGAAGGAAGTCTTTTTGCCACTGGCCGTAAGTGCTTCCGCTCCAGGGCGCTACGGCGCCTTCGTAGACGGACAGGCCCGGATTCGGGATCACCTTGTCTTCGTCGATCCCCATCGTGCGGCTGAAGCCCTCGCAGGTGGGGCAGGCGCCGTAGGGATTATTGAAGTTGAACAGTGCCGGGGAGGGGTCGAGGAAGATCATTCCGTCCAGCTCGAAGCGGTTGTTGAACGCTTTCCAATCCTGCGCTCCGTCGCCCATACTTACAATGACCTCGCCGTCGCCTTCCACGAAGGCGGTCTGTACGGAGTCGGCGATGCGTTTGTTGTTCTCTTCATCTTCCGTTTTCACTACGAAGCGGTCCACGAGTACCATCATTTCCTCCTCGGTGGCTAGGGTATCCAGCACCTTGTCGAGGCTTTTCCGGTCGCTTTCCAGCACGTCTTCGATACGCTGGGGCTCGTCTTCGGCCAGGACGCGAGTGTAGCCTTTTTGCTGTAGCAGCTCCAGCTCGCGGCGCAGGGTACGGTCGCCGTATGTTCGGGGTATCGGCGCATAGAGATAAACCCGGCTTCCTTCTTCAAGGCCGAGGATATGGTCGACTACGTCGCTTACCGCGTGGCGTTTCACTTCCTTGCCGCTGATGGGGCTGTAGGTGCGTCCGACGCGGGCGTACAGCAGCCGCAGGTAGTCGTAGATCTCGGTCAGCGTCCCCACCGTCGAGCGGGCGTTGGCCGTGGTGGTTTTCTGCTCGATCGCGATGGCCGGGCAAATGCCACGGATGTAGTCCACCTCCGGCTTTTTCATCCGCATCAGGAACTGCCGGGCGTAGCTGCTCAGGCTTTCCACGTAGCGCCGCTGCCCTTCGGCGAAGAGGGTGTCCATGGTCAGGCTGGATTTGCCGCTGCCACTCACCCCGGTCACCACCACTAATTGGTTCTTGGGAATGGTGATGTCTATATTCTTAAGGTTGTTGGCGCTGGCACCCTTGATAAAGATGGCGGTGCGTAGGTCGGCGGCGGTTTGCTCCTGGCGGTTGGTGGACATACGGAGGAAACGGGTGGAATGGGGTAGGGGTTTTGACGGATGTCAGTCGTCGGCCGAGCTTTGCCCTTCCGCCGACGGATCGCAAGGAAGTATTATCGAAGCGAGCGTTTTCGCGGCGGAGCGCGGGAAAACTCATTTTACTATTCCCTCGGGTTTTCTATTGCATTGATCCTATACATTGCCCCCCGATATCCGTGGGAATATTGCCGGGCAGACCAGCAAAGCTGGGCGCGACAAGTAAGCCGGTACTGCTCTTCCTTCGAAGATTCGCTCAATAACAAAGACACCCATATACGCAAGTACGCAATGGGTGTCTTTCTCAAAAATTTTAACGGTGCAGATAGCCATAGGCTATCCACTGACCCTAGCCTATTTACCAGCAAGCTTCTCGGCTCCGGCCTCAAGAGCACTGGCCAGCGTACTCAGGCCCATATTGTTGCCACCGAGATCGCGGGTTTCGTCGGCCAGATCGAATAGTAATTCGGATACGGCGCCGCCGTCGATGCTTTCGGAGGTGAGTTCGGTCTTCAGGTCCTGAAGACCATTTACGATGTCATCGGTACCATCCATGCTTGAGAGCTGGGAGATCCAGGTGTCGATGTTGGATACGGCGGTAGCCGGTGCCAGGGCGGTGACGTCACCACCGGCGGACTGAACGGCGGAGATGGTCGCTTGCAGCGTTTCGCTACCGGCGGTAGCGTCAACGGGATTCTGCCGATCGGGCATGGTGGTTTCCATTTCGTCCGTTTCCACGGAGTCCATAGTTTCGGTGGTGGCCGAGGGGCGTTCGCCGCAGGCGAAGAGCAGCAGGGCAAAAAGCAGGGAGGGGATTATTTTCAACATAGTAGGTTGTGTTGTGGTACGGGTTCACAACTTCGAATTCCGAAAAAAGGTTTTGAAATAAATTTTCAGCCCTGGAATGCCAGGGTGATTCATGGTTATAAAACCTAACGATCTGGGAATCAGGGAGCGATGGCCATCCTGGTTTCCGCTCATCTTTTCGCATCAACAGACTTGTCTCGGGCAGCACGGCATCGGAAAAGAAACCCAGTTGAGCAACTAATCCTCGCTCATTAGGTGCGGGGCAGTCCCCCCTATGACGGTGGAGCGATTACCGGAACTCAATAAGGAAGAGGACAGCCACCAAAAGGGCTACCGGATAAATCCCCGCACCCGCGCAAACCGCAATAAATCCACCGTTCCTTTCACCTCCGCCTTTTTCATCAGGTTTTTTCGGTGCGTACATACGGTATTATAGCTAATAAAAAGGCGCTTGCCTACTTCCTGACTGCTACAGCCCTGCGCTACCAGTTCCAGGACCTCGATCTCCCGACGGGAAAATTTCACGGCTTCGGCACAAGTGAACACGCGGGTGCGCAGGGTTTCGGTCTTGCCGTTAGTTACCCTACGCACGTGTAGCATACAAGGATGAGGCGTATGCAGGGCGGAGATATCGCTTACCACCGTGAAGTCAGTGAGGGGTAAACCCGAAGCGGTGAAGCGAGGAAAGCTCAGCTGATGATTCAGATGTACGTACTGGCCGGAGGCATCCTTTACCCGGCAGGTGAAAGCGAAGCTGAGTGCCGCGCGTTGCCCCACGGGATGCCCCGAGAGTTCACGGGTAATTTCCCTACAGATACTTTGCAGGCAACTCTGATCTTCGGGATGTACATACTGAAAAGCGGTTTTCGGACCGCTGAATTGCCACTTTTGCGCATCGTAGCCAAGTAAGCGGGAGATGCCCGGGCTAACGTACCGAAACCGTCCGGTCCGGTAGTCCACCGAGTAGCAGTAAATGCTTGATTCCGCGATCATCGCTTCGACCGAAGGGTCAGGGGTGAGCGGGGGCAGAGCAGCAATTTCGGACGTGGAAATGGGTGATAAGCTGGGGGAAAAGAGGTAAGGTGTCATAGTGTTATGGGTGGCTGCGGAAAGCATACGCCTTATCTATCCCGTACCCACTAAAAGGTAACCCCGCCTGCCGGCCGGTAATACAAGTGTGCTGTTCAGAAAGAATAAGGACTAAATCAGCCGGCTACGATACTGGGGAGAGACCATTGCCAAAGCCGGCACCTGAATTTAAGCGAAATAAGTATTGGCAAGCAAACCGATGTCAAAGAAATTTCCAAATTCTGGAAATTTGTGTTTTTTTCTCATAATTCAGGCAAGCCCCGGAAGAAAGATCAAAACTGTAAACGTTCATCAAATGGGTAAATCCTTCCATTCCTCCGGAAAATTCCCTTGTGCCATTCAGCATTGTACCTGCGCTCCGCCGCAAGTATCTCTTGCAACAACCCGGTAGCTACCTAAATATGCCATGCCAAAACATACTCTTCATCTGCAGCCGAAACGAATGGCGTAGTCGTACCGCCGAGACCGTCTGGGGTAAGGACGAACGCGTCCACGTCCGCTCCGCCGGCACGTCCAAACAGGCCCGCGTGCGGGTTGCAGCGGCGATGCTGCAGTGGGCTGACCTTATTTTTGTAATGGAAGATCGCCACCGGGAGCAACTCATCCGCCGTTTCGGCAGACATGCATTGGACGATAAGTTGGTCGTATTGGATATCCCGGATAGCTATCGTTATATGGACCCCGAACTCATTGCCGAACTACGCGATGCGGTAGGCCCCTACCTAAGCTGAAATCACCACGGCATACTAGTCGGACTCACCGATGACCTCGCTAGGGTGCTTTCTAAGGAAGAGAGCCACGACCGCGGTGGTCATCAATCCCAGGATCAGGCTGCTTACGGCGGACTGAATCAAATAGTTGGACAGATTGAAATAATTCCGCGCGTTGAACTCCGTCATGTTATCCGAAGCCACGGCGTAGGTAATGGCATTAGCGAAGTAGTCGGGCGTGATCAGGGTATGGATGACGTACTGAGTCAGCGGTGAAAGGAGGGCAATGATCACGGAAACGATGGCACCGCTTACGAATCCCTGGGAATAGGTCATGGTGCCTCCGTAGAAGTTATCCCGCTTGTCCCGTAAAGCGAGGCAGTAGATCAGGAAGGCGGGTATGGCCACCAGGTTGGTGTAGAGCGCGTGGCGGGCGATGTACTGATCGTGGAGGCCCACCATCCGCTCCAGGGCTATCCAGGCCAGCATCATCACCGTAAAGATGAGTGCCCATTTAATTTCTATTCGGTATTGATCCATACGGCTCGCTGTAGCTGAGGAGTACCAAGGTAATCTTTTTCGAAAAGGGAAGGGCGGCGGAGCGCGGGAACAACGGACGTAGGGCAAGGTCAGCTTGGCGTTTACGCTGGCGGTGGGTATGTTACAGGTCTCGAGAGACACCAACCGGCAAGGCACCACCCGGCGATCAGACCTGGCGCCAGGCTTTCGTACGGGCTACCGGTGGTAGCCCGGGGGCGATGGTTAAAGCTACGGATATCCATACCTTCAGTACCTTACGGAATCGATTGCGAAACTCGATCCTGCTATGAAAGCCAACTACCTTTGTTATCTCCTGATCTTGGTTTGGGGGCCACTGGCCGCTCAGTCAGTTCCCCTCGTGTATAATGTCGAAAACACCGGCGCCGACTGCCCGGAGCCCCCGCTTCCCGCCTTCAAAGCGCTTCCGAGCGTACCCACCCTGCCGGATCCATTCGCCGCTTCCGACGGCAGTGGTCGGGACACCAGTCTGGCCGCCTGGCGCTGCCGGCGGGTGGAGATACTGGCCGAGATCGAGCACTACGAGGTAGGTCAAAAGCCACCCCGGCCGGAAGACATTACGGCGAAGGTGGACGGCGATACCCTCCGCGTGCATATTACGGAGAACGGCTCCACCCTGACGCTTTCCGCGGGGATCACCTTTCCGGAAGGGGAGGGGCCCTTCCCCGCCGTGATCGGCATCGGCTGGGGCACGGGCAGCCTGCCAAAGGAGCTCTTCGCCCAACGCGACGTGGCCCAGATCACCTTCAATTTCACCCAGGTGATGGCCCATCAGCAGACCCGCGGCGAAGAACCCATCAATGCCCTCTACCCGGATCGGTTTGACATGGGGGCCTACAGCGCCTGGCCCTGGGGAGTGAGCCGGCTCATCGACGGGCTGGAGCTGGTGAGCGACGAGCTACCCATCGACCTCAACCGACTGGCGGTCACCGGCTGTTCGTTCGCGGGTAAGATGGCGCTGTTCGCCGGCGCCTTTGATGAGCGCATCGCGCTGACCATCGCCCAGGAGCCCGGTGGCGGTGGCGGGGCCGCCTGGCGGGTATCGGAGACGCTGGGCGAGGTCGA
The DNA here is from genome assembly GCA_963747415.1 of Lewinellaceae bacterium. Classification (GTDB taxonomy): domain Bacteria; phylum Bacteroidota; class Bacteroidia; order Chitinophagales; family Saprospiraceae; genus Neolewinella. Next base: position 45,099 of record CAVVFF010000001.1, read on the forward strand.
AACTTTAGGCCGTACCGATTACCGGTGGTTTAAGGAGGATATGAGGCAGTTTGCCGATGCCGTCGAAAAGCTACCCTTCGACCACCACGAGCTGATGGCGTTGGTCGCCCCGCGGGCCCTGCTGGTCTTCGGAAACACCGATTACGAATGGCTGGCGGATGAGTCGCTTTACGTATCGGCCCGGGCAGCCCACGAGGTATGGAAGACCTTTGGGGTGGGGGACCGCTTCGGCTTTTCGATCAACGGTGGCCACCCCCACTGCCAGTTGCCCGAGTCCCAGTGGCCGGAGCTGGAAGCCTTCATCGACAAGTTTTTGCTGGGGATGAACAAAACGGATACGGACGTTACCCTCCACCCTTTCCCGGATACCGACTACACCGTTTGGTACAAGTGGTAACGGAAATTTCTGGAGGTAGCGCCTGGTCCTTTTGTACCCCCCGGCCCTCCACGCGCGCAGCGGGTGCCTGCCTCTGCGTACTCCGCTGTCCTGCGGGGAAATCTGCGGAAATGTGTGCCCGAGCACAGCGAATCCGCGTGGACGAAGTCCATCTGTGGTTAACCTTTTTCTGCGAAGCAGCCCTCTGTGCTTCCACTGTGAAACCATCCGTGGCAACGCGCAGCGTTCTCCGTGGTTAACCTATGCTTTACCTGGAAAATTAGTGTTTTGTCCTTTTGTCCGGCTACAAAAGGACCAAAAAAGCCCGCCTAAAATATCGCCTTTATCGTCCGGCAGAACCCAAAAGAGCTAAACGCTGCAAACTCGCCGCACGCATCGTTTTTCAAAGAAGATGCATAGGATGTGATCCATGCGAGGACAAAGGCCTATTCCGTAGTAGGCTCAAACAGTGCATCGTTCTTTACGCCCTTTTGCCTCCCGCCGGCCGGACGAAATTTAATGGCTATTCCTCCCGGTAATTCATCTTATTCGCGGTGGGAAAGCTTGCTGGTATCTGCCGATCAAGATTCCGAGTAGAGACGACGTAGCGTAGCGCCCCTTGTCCTTCGGGGTTTGCCGTCACGCTCGCAGCGGGTGCATCTGAGTAATCCGCTGTCCCGCGGGAAAATCTGTGAAAATCTGTGCCCGAGCGCAGCGAATCCGTGAAGACGAAGTCAATCTGTGGTTAACCTTTTTCTGCGAAGTAGCCCTCAGTGGAACCTCTGTGAAAACACGCAGCGTTCTCTGTGTTGAACTTTACCATTTCCGCGCCTCCAATTTTTCCCCCCTTTAGCCAAGCAGCTGAAACCTCGTTTTTCCCTGCGCTCCGCCGCCCCACCTGCGTTCCGCGGGCAGTCACTACATTGTATGCCGGGATTATTCCCTACAATTACCCAATAAACCTACCCGATCATGCAAGGCCAGATAATGGATTACCCCCTCACCACCAACACCATCCTGGAGTACGGGAACCGGACCTTCCACCATAAGCGCATCATTTCTCACCTCCCCGGAGGCCGCCGCCACGAGTACACCTTTGGCGATATGTATTTGCGCACCAAACAGTTGGCTAACGCCCTTAAGCACGCCCTCGGCATTAACGAGGGGGACATGGTAGGGACCTTTGCCTGGAACCACGGTCCGCACGTAGAACTCTACTACGGGATATCGGGGATCGGGGCCGTATGCCATACGATCAATATCCGGCTGTCACTACAGCAGATCGAGTACATTATCAATCACGCGGAGGATAAGGTCATTTTCGTGGATGCGACCCTCGTACCCTTGCTGGAAAAGATCGCCGGCCGACTGGAAACGGTGCGCCACTTCGTGATCCTTCATGCGCCGGAAAATTTCAACACCTCGCTGCCGAATGTCCTGCACTACGAGGACTTACTGGAGGCCGAACCCGACGAGATCGACTGGCCCGAACTGGACGAGCGGCAGGCTTGCGGCATGTGCTATACGAGCGGTACGACCGGACTGCCGAAGGGGGTACTGTATTCCCACCGCTCCACCTACCTGCACGCCATGGCCATCATGTCGCCCAACGCCGGGAACCTGAGCAACCGCGACGTCGTGCTGCTGGTCGTCCCCCAATTTCACGTCATGGCCTGGGGCTACCCTTACCTGTGCGTAATGGCCGGTGCGGATATGGTGCTGCCCTCCGCTAACCTACAGCCGGAGGCCCTCATCAAGATCATGCAACAGGAAAAGGTGACGCGGGCCAACGGTGTACCCACCATCTGGTTGGGGATCTACCAGGAGATGAAGAATAACCCCCCCACGGAGCCCCTGGCCCTGGAGGAATACGTCGTCGGTGGCTCGGCCCTGCCGAAGAGCCTGATCAAGGGTTTTATGGACGATTTCGGTATCCAGGGCGTGCACGCCTGGGGAATGACCGAAACCTCTCCCCTGGGTACGCTGAGCCGTCCGCAGCCTAAGCATGACTCCCGCTCCGACAATGAGCGGCTGAATATCCGCGCCAAACAGGGCATCGCCTTCCCCGGCGTGGAACTGCGCATCGTATCCGATGAAGGCACCCCCTTACCTTGGGACGGCGAAACGATGGGCGAGCTGCAGATCCGCGGGGCATGGGTCATTAATGCCTACTTCAAGACCGGCAATAAAGAGAGCTTTACCGAAGACGGCTGGTTCCGCACCGGAGACGTCAGCACCATCGACGAGGATGGCTATATGGAGATCAAGGACCGCACGAAGGACCTCATAAAAAGCGGGGGAGAATGGATCTCCAGCGTGGCACTGGAGTCTTCCCTTATGGCGCACCCCAAAGTGAAGGAAGCCGCCGTGATCGCCATTCCCGACGACAAGTGGATCGAGCGGCCGCTGGCCGCGGTGGTCCTGATGGACAGCTCCGATGTAGTCACTTCCGAGGCACTGAAGGAATTACTCGCGCACGACTATGCGAAGTACCAGATACCGGAAGACTTCGTGTACCTGACGGAGGTACCTAAGACCAGTGTAGGGAAGTTCGATAAGAAAGAACTGCGCCGGCTTTATGCGGAAGGTGAGCTGGGCTAGGGATCAGAGACTGAATTAGTGAATTCGTGAAGGATTGAATGGCTGCCGCCCGCGATAGCTCGCTTCGCTCGTGGATTTTACCGTAGATTTAGGGAGATCTTTTCACAGATTTCCACGGATTACTTTCTGGCTTCGCCAGTTCGGGCGGCAATAGCTAGTCATACAGCGCCCCGTCCCGCTCCAGATCCGTCCCGCCAAATACCTTCTTGTTCGTCCACGGCTCGGCGGCGGCCGACCAGAAGGGTGCTTCTGGGGGCAGCCCCAACGGCAGAAAGCCTTCCGAGGTGAGGTACAAACTACCCGTCGAGATGTAGCTCTCGGCGAGGCCCGGTTGGTGGCCGGCCAGCCCCAGCCGTAGCCAGCCGTTCTCGTCGAAGGTGCCCGGCGCTTCCATCAGGGTCTTCAGTACGGCGGTCAGCGCTGGGCGTACCTGGGCCGGGCTGATCTCCTCGGGTAGCTCCTGCCACAGGCTGATTTGGGCCAGGTGCTGGAAAGCGCCGAAGCGGTACACGATGGATCGGCCGATCACCGGGAAGGTGCCCTCCGGGCTGATGAGGCGCTCCTGGATCTCGGCGTAGCGTTGGGCTCTTTTGAGTACCCGATCGTAGTTGCGGCCGTCTTCCTTTTCCTTGTCCTTCAGGACCTTCAGGATGTCCAGCAGCATGGGTTGGATTACGTAGCTGTTGTAGTAGTCCCAGTGGAAATCCGCCCCGTCGCCGTACATGCCGTCGCCGAGGTACCACTCGATGTTCTTGCGGGTGGCCATGGCCGTGCGCATCTCGTCCCATTCCTCGTCGATCGAAAGGAGGAAGGCTTCCACCATGCCGGCAAAGAGGAGCCAGTTGCTGTAGTAGGGCAGGATCACGCGGGTGTTCTTCATCTCCTCGATGGTCCGTTGCTTGGTGGTTTCGTCGAGGGGTTCCCAGAGCGCTTCCGGGGCGCGCAGGAAGGCATGGGCCAGGAAGGCGGCATCGACCAGCGGCTGGCGTCCGTGGCGGTAGAAGTTGAGGTAGTCGGGGGAGTCGGGGTCCACGCCATTGGCCATCGCCTGCCGGTAGAGGTCCAGCATTTCCTGCCGCAGTTGTCGTTCGTCGGCCGGTCCGCCATCCAGGGCCAGCCAGGGGGCCATACCGGCCATGAGGCGCCCGAAGCCTTCGAGGTAAGTGTAGTGCTGCCGGTCTTCCAGGGTGGCTCCCTCACCGAATTCCACCGGCATATTCTCGCGCAGGGTGCCAGCCGCCATGTTTTCCAACAGGGGCCGGGCGATTTTGACCAGCATATCGACCCAGTAGGCGCGGTCTTCGCTGCCATCAATTGGGCGGCGGAGCGCAGGTGAAATATCCGTCGGTAAGCCGGAAGCGGCGAGACTACCCGTAGCCAGGCCGGTGAAGGCGGACGTGATCCAGTGGCGACGATTCATGAGAATTTTTTTAGCGGATGGGGGAAATGATGAAACTGTAAGTATAATCTCCGGCAGGAATGGTGTATTCCGGATGGGGGCGGGCTCCCCAGCTGTCATCACCGCCGACACCCGACTGCTTGTAATCGATATTAACGGTCACCAACTTTCGTTCGGGGACGTCGTAGTTGTGTCGCTGCACCTTGCGGAGGCCCTCGTCGAAGTCGCTGTTGAGTTGGTGGAAAGCACTAAAGCCGAGCAGCTCCCGGTCAGCCGATATTTGGATCCCCTGTCCGGCATCGTTCACGAAGGCTACCTCCCTTACGTCCGTCCGGTAGCCATTTTCCTGGGGCCGGATGTAGTCGTACATCAGCTCGCTGACGTCAGCCGAATAGCTCCCTACGAAGGAGGCCGTATTGCGATCCTGGTAATTCTCTCCGGGGCCGCGGCCGTAGTAGGTCGCCGCATCATAACTGGACGGAAGAATGAAGGTATTGCCCAGCCGGGGAATCGTGGCCAGTCCCTCATCGATGCCGGTTAGTTCGTTCGTGACGCGCAGGTCTCCGTCGGCGTTAAATGCATAGCGAATAGTGATGGTCCCCTCCACGGCGGGAAGGTCATATACCGCGGTCACTTCCTGTTGGCCCTGATCTACGCTCAGCGACTGCAAGGTCTGCTCCTGGCTGGCAACTTTCCATGCGCGGGCGCTCCGGGTCATGCCGTAACCGAAGTCATTGTCGGTCGGTGCGCGCCAGAAGTTAGGTTCAATGGGTCCCTGCAGCAGGTTGCCGTAGCCGTAATCGAGCGCGTACAGCAGACCGGTGGCCACGTCGAACCTAGCTTCGAAGTTACTGCCCGTTACGGTGATCTCCCGGTCTCCTTCCTGTATGTCCACTCCGCTGGCTGTCGGCGTCTGGAAGGAGCGAAACCGCGGGTCGGTTAACTGGAACTCCGCAGCGGCTACCTCATGACCCGCCTTCAGTAGGGGGGTGGCCGCTTTCAGCTTTGCGGAGACCTGCAGAAAATATTCCTTACCGTCGTTGAGGGAGGGGAGGTCCAGGGTCACGGTGGTCCGCTCGTGGGCGGAGAGTGCCGGGGTCGTCAGGTCGCCGGTAGCCACCTCGATACCATCGGCGAGTAGCCGCCATTCCATGCGGTAGGCACTTAGATCGGTGAAGTCGTAACCGTTATAGACGGTCAACGCCCCGGTGGCCGCATCGAAGTTCGGGAATTTGATGTATTGATATACCTTCTTCACCTCGTACAGCGAGGGATGCGGGGAGCGGTCGGGGTTGACCAACCCGTTCAGGTTGAAATTCTCGTCGTTCTGTAGCCGCGAGCCGCCGAGGTCGCCTCCGTAGGCGTAGTAAAGCGTTCCGTCCGGGGTAGTGGCTTCCAGTCCCTGGTCCACCCAGTCCCAGATAAAGCCACCCTGCAGCACGTCGTATTCCTCGATGACGTCCCAGTAGTCCTGCAGGTTGCCGACGCTGTTGCCCATTGCGTGGGCGTATTCGCAGAGGATCAAGGGGCGCTGGGGGTTACTCTCCGCGTATTCCCGTAGCTGGTGGGGCCGGGCGTACATCGGTGCCTGGATGTCGGTGTTTTCGTAGTTCGTCGCGCCTTCGTACTGCACGGGACGGGTCTCGTCGTGCTCCTTTAGCCAGTCGTAGGTGGCGTAGAAGTTTTCCCCGTTACCGGCCTCGTTTCCGAGCGACCAGGTGACGATGCTGGGGAAGTTCTTGTCTCGCTCGAACATGCGGATGGTCCGGTCCAGGTGCATGGCTTTCCACTCGGGGCGGTAGGCGGGGTGGACCTTCTTGGCTTCCTCGTTGTTGTCGAGGCCCTGGTTGGTGGTACCCATCCCGTGGGTCTCGATGTTGGCCTCGTCGACGATGTAGAAGCCGAGGGAGTCCGCCATGCGGTAGAAGAAGTCGTTCTTAGGATAGTGGCTGGCGCGAATGGCGTTGATGTTGAATTCCTTCATCCGCTGCATATCCAGTAGGGTCACATCCCGACCCACGACGTGCCCGGTTTTCGGATCGTGATCGTGGAGGTTCACCCCCTTCAGATATACGGGCACGCCGTTCACGAGGAACTGATTGTTTTCGATCTCGATGGTGCGGAAGCCGACGTCCACGGTGGTTGCTTCCACCGTTTGTCCTGCATCGTCCTTGAGTGTCAGCAGCAGGGTGTACAAATTGGGCGTTTCCGCCGTCCAGGGTTTGGCGTTTTCTAGTTCGCCGGAGAATTCGATCTCCGTTTCATCACCTGTATCGATGTCTTCGGTCTCCTCGAACTCGAGGACCCGTTCTTCGCCGTCGAGCAGCACGGCTTCCAGCGAATAGTCGTCGGCTTCTTCGCCCGTGGTATTGCGAAAGGCAACCGATAGCTCGAATTCTCCCTCCTCGTAATCATCGTCATCCAGCTCGGAGATCACCCGGAAGTCGCGGATGCTCACGGGAGCGGCAGCGTAGAGGTAAACGTCGCGGTCGATACCACTCAGCCGCCAGAAATCCTGGTCTTCCATATAACTGGCGTCCGACCAGCGGTACACCTCCACGGCCAGGGTGTTCTCGCCTTCCGTGAGGTGATCCGAAATGCGGTATTCCGCCGGCGTTTTGCTCCCCTCGTTATAGCCTACCTGCTCGCCATTGACCCAGATGTACATGGCGGAGCTGACCCCGCCGAAGTGGAGGTACACCTCTTTTCCGTCCCAGTCGGCCGGCACGGTAAAGGTGCGCCGGTAGCTGCCGACCGGGTTATAGTCATGGTCAATGAAGGGTGGATTCTTCGGGAAGGGGTAGACGATGTTGGTATAGATCGGCGTCCCGAAGCCTTCCAGTTCCCAATTGGCGGGAACGGCTATGTCTTCCCAATTCGAAACATCGTAATCCGGCCGGTAGAAGAATCGGGGCCGTTCGGCGGGTCTTACCACCCAATTAAATTTCCAGGTTCCGTTCAGGGATTGGTAGAAAGGCGATTCGGTGTAATCCGATTTATTCAGCGCCGCAGCTTCGGTGGGGTAACGGTAGAAGGCGGCGTGGGCGTATTCCCGGTTGATCTCGAAGATCTCCGGATTTTCCCACTCCGGAACCTCCTGGGTCCAGGCAACGAGCGGAAATACAAGGGTAAACAGGGCGATAAAAAAATTCTGGTGCATGATGATCTTTAGTTTACGGGAGGCTTCGATGGGGCGGTGGCAGCAATGTTTTACTCCATCATTTCTTTATAGCGCTGCATGGCCTCCACGAAGTAAAAATCCGCGTAGGTGAGGGGCACGTCGACTTCCGATTTTTGTGGAAGGTGTCCGACGCTGTGTTCAAGAAGAAATCCGCCGTTGGTACCGGCTTCGGCAAGGTACTCGTCACTGGAGAGCGTGCGCAGGATCGTTTCCGCCGTTTGTACATAGCGGTCGGATTCCGTTCCGTCGACGTATTCGCTCAGTTCCAGCAGGGCGGAAGCCGTGATGGCACTGGCCGAGGCGTCGCGCAGGGCGTTGGGAATATTCGGGGCATCGTAATCCCAGTAAGGTACTTGGTCAGCGGGCAGGTTCGGATTGGACAGGATAAAATCTGCGATTTTTCTGGCCTGCTCCAGGTACTTTTCGTCTTTCGTGTCGCGGTAGGTAGCCGTATAGCCGTAGAGTCCCCAGGCCTGGCCGCGGGACCAGGCGGAGTCGTCGGCGTAGCCCTGGGCGGTTTTCTTTTCCTGGACGGCACCCGTATCCTTATTGTAATTGAGGACGTGGAAGGAACTGTTGTCCGGGCGGAAGTGGTTGTCGATAGTGGTGTTGGCGTGGGTGGTGGCGATCTCGGCGTACCGGGGGTCTCCGGACACGCGGCTGGCCCAGTACAGCAGTTCCAGGTTCATCATATTGTCGATGATGACCAGGTAGTCGCCCTCGCGGGAGTCCCATGACTTAATGGCACCCACCGTGGGTTCGTACCGGGTTGCCAGGGATTCGGCGCTCTTCAGCAAAATGGCTTTGGTCTCCTCGTCCGGGGCCATTTCGTAGAGTTCGCCGAAGCTGTCGTACATCATGAATCCCAGGTCGTGGGTGGAGGTGTTGTTCTTCTCTTTTTCCAGCACGGTCATGATGCGCTTGGCTTCGGCCAGCATCGCTTCGTCGCCGGTTTCCTGGTAAAGCATGAGCAGGGTGCCGGGGTAGAACCCGGTGACCCACCAACCGGAGTCGCTGAATTCGTATTCGCCCGTATCGGGGTGGTACGTTTTGGGAAACTTGTCGGCGGGCAGATTGTCCCGGAGCAGTTTGTACTGGCTTACGGCCAGCTCCAGATTACGATCGATGGTATCGAGCAGACCGACTTCCGCTACGGCGGGCTCGTCCTGGCTCCTGGTCGGTGAGCAGGAAACGAGAAACAGAGCGACAAGCAGCAGAGCGGTAAGCGGAATTTCGCGAGGGATACGCATATTGAATGGAGGTTGTAGAAACGTATTAATTGTTGGTCGGAATTACTCCAGGGCCACCGTCAGCACGGTCAGGGACTGCGGGGCGAGGGTAAGCGTCGTTTGCTGGCCTACCCGTTCCAACGGTTCGGATTCGGGGCGGATGGTGGCCTGGCCCACGGTGTTGAAATCCATGATGCCGTCACTGCGAAGTACCGTAAGGCTGGCTTCGGTCGTGCCCGTCTTGCCCGGCAGGCGTACGGTCATCGGAGTTGGTTGGCCTGCCGCGTTCACCATTTTTATGATGACCGTCCCGGCTACCGTATCCAGTACCGCGCTGGCGTAAAGGCTATCCTGTCCCGTAAGCGGGGAACCATCCACCAGGGCGGTGATGCCGTGCGTTCCGGCGTTCGTTGAGAAGAGTCGCTGGACGTGGTAATTGGGGGTGGGACCGACTTCGAGGTTGTCGAACCAGATCAGGTCCGGGCGCCACTGCCAGGCGTCCACATGGGCCATCAGGGGGGCATAGGAGGTGAGGCGGACTAAGTCGCCATTCCGTTCCAGGCCCGTCATGTAGGCCGCTTCGGTGAGGGCGCTGAGCCAGTTGTTGCGGGATTCGGGGCGGTCGTCGGCCGGGCCGTGGGCAGCGTATTCGCCGGCGAAGATGGCCGGACCTTCCCGGTCGTAGGTATCGTAGCGGCCGGCATTGTCCAGGAACCAGGAGGGGGAGCGGTAGTAGTGCTCGTCCACTACCTGCGGATCGAGCTTATTCAGTTCTTCCCAGAGGTAGTCGAATCGTTCGCCGTCCGGGAAGGGGCCGACCGTAGTGATCAGCGTGATCTCGGGGTGCTCGGCCCGAAGGACCTCGGTAAAGGCTTTATAGCGCTCGATGTATTCCGGTCCCCACTGCTCGTTGCCCACGCCGAGGTACTTCATATCAAAGGGCTCGGGGTGGCCCATCTCCGCCCGCAAACGCCCCCAGCGGGTGGTGGCGTCACCGTTGGCGAATTCGATCAGGTCACGAGCGTCCTGGATGTACGGGTCCAGTTCGTCCATGGCTACTACTTCGCCGGTATTGAACTGGCAGGCCATACCGCAGTTGAGGATCGGCAGGGGCTCGGCGCCAAGGTCTTCGGAAAGGAGGAAGTATTCGTAAAAACCGAGTCCGTAGGACTGGTAGTAATCCGGGGCATTACGCGGGTAGTTGAATTCCGTATTCCACCGGTTAACGATCAGCTTGCGATCGGCCACGTCGCCGATCGTCTTCTTCCACTGGTAGCGGTTGGCCAGGTCGCGGCCCTCCACGATACACCCCCCGGGAAAGCGGACGAATCCGGGTTCGAGACTGTCGAGCAGGCTAACGAGGTCCTTCCGCATTCCGCCCGGCCGGTTCATCCAGGTCTGCCGCGGAAAGAGGGAGATCATGTCCAGTTGCACACTTCCGTTCCCGGTGAAGATGAGTTCCAGTCGCGCGTGGCCGTCGGTCCGGTCTGCGGTCAGGCTGGCGGTCACTTTGTCGAAGGCGTCGCTTTCCGCGTTCAGCGGTACTTGCGTCCGGCCAATGGTCTGGCCCGAGGTGTCGGTCAGGGCGATCGACAAATTCAGGTCGCCCGTAAGGTTCCGGGCCAGGGCACTGAAATCGTACGTTTCACCCGATTTGATGCCCATCCCTCGGAACCCCTCGTTACGAAGTACGAAGGACCCGGAGGATGCGTCCACGTCCACGTTCAGGTACCGGGGATTATCGGGACGAACGGTTTGCTCGTTTTCTACCAGCGTTGTTCCTGCGCCCCCGTCGCGATCTTCTCTCTGCCAACCCATCAGCGGGCGATCGAATTCGAAAGAGCGATTTTTCACCAGCTCGGCGTAGATGCCCCCGTCGGCCGCGAAGTTGATGTCTTCGAAGAAGATGCCGTACATGGTCGGCGCGATCTCGAACTTTGGTTCCGCCGTTTCCACGACCAGTTCCACCTGGCCGGTCAGCGGCACGGAGAGCATGCCGAGTAGGAGGGCGGATGTGGTCAGTTTGTATTGCATATCGGTAATTAAAAACAAATTCATTTATTTTCCCACGTTCACCGGGCCGATGCCCTCGTGGGTAGGGGTAACGGGTAGGATATTGCCGTCCGGGCCGAACTCAAGTCGATCGATGGCTACCTCCCGGTGGAAGCCGGCCGCGCGGCCCATGCCGATGCCGGTAGGATAAGTAAAGCGATGATATACGATGTACCACTCGTCGGAGTCCGGAACCCGCAGCACGGAGTTGTGGCCCGTGCCGTAGATCTCCGCTGCTTCGTCCATTTCAATGACCAGGTTGTTTTCGGGAATGGTCAGCGGACCCATCGGCGAGGGGGAGGTGGCGTAACGCACGCGGTACGCTGGATCACGGGTGTCGTTCTCGCTCCACAGGAAATAGTAGGTTCCATTGCGGAAAAAGACGGTGACGCCCTCCCGAAAGGTCGCGTCGGGGGTCATGGTCTTCAGGGTGCTTTCTTTCAGACTGGTAAAGTCGTCGTTAAGTTCGGCTGCGGCGAGGTAGCCGTTGCCCCAGTAAAAATAGGTCTTACCGGACTGCGGATCGGCGAACACTTCCGGGTCGATCACCTGGCCGCCGCGCACGCCGGCCGGGTTTTCCCGCACGAGCGCTTCGCCGCTATCGACGAAAGGGCCGGTAGGTGAATCGCTGGTCGCCACGCCGATCTTCTGGGCGGCGGTGAAGTAGTAGAAATATTTCCACTGTCCGTCGACCTGTGCCTCCAGGATACAGGGGGCCCAGGCGTTGCGGTTGGCCCACTCAACGTCTTTTTCGAGATCGAGGATGACTCCCTCGTCAGTCCAGTTGACCAGGTCGGGAGAGGAGAATGCCTTGAAATAGGTGCCCGACCAGCCATTGAAGCCGTCGGAGGTAGGGTAGAGGTAGTACTTGCCGGTGTTTTCGGAATAGAGAACATCGGGGTCAGCATAGTAGCCCGCTAAAACGGGGTTGTTGCGTTCTTCCACCGCCACTTCGTAGGTCCTTGGTTCCTGACCCTCCATGGCTATGGTATAGGTGACCGGTCCCTCGCTAAAATCCTGGGGGCCGGCGGGGGCCAGACCAAGTCCTGCCCAGTCCGAAAATTGGGGATCGAAGGCCGTGAGGTCCGTGCCGGCTTCGACGGGCAATAGCAGGGTGCTGGCCTGGGTGTCGAGGTAAATGTTATTGATCTTGATGGCCGGGTTGGAAGCCTGACCAATAAGGTCGTCCGGCCGCCCCCACTTCGAGAGCAGGCGGTCGAGTTCGGTGTTGGTGATGGGTATGACCGTGCCGTGGCGGGGGTGGAAATCCATGCGGACGTCTTCGTCGATCACCGTGAAATTTTGCAGGTCCGAGGAGCGAGTAAACTGATACTCGCCCTTGGTATACATATCGTACATGAGGATGTAATCCTCCTCGTCGATCAACTTGAAGACCCCGCTGCCCTCGACGGGGAAGGTGGTTTGCTGAATAAATTCTTCTCCGACCTCGTAGGGCCCGGTCAGGTTGGTAGAGGTGGCAATCTTGAGCCCCTGGCCCCGGTCTTCCGTTTTGAAGAACAGATGGTAGATCCCGTCGTGATAAACAATATCACCGTCGATGGCCGCGCCCCCATCCGGGGTAGTAAGTAATTGTTTGGGTTCGGTGGCCAGGTCGGTGAAGTCGTCGTTGGCGTAGGCGTAGTAGATCTTGTCGGCATCGCTTTCGCCGTATTTCATCGACCAGTACAGCATGTATTTTTCCTCATTCGGATCGTAGATGGTTTGGGGGGCCCAGACGCGGAGCAGGCTGTCCTGCCCATCGAAGCGTTCCTGAATATTAACTACGCTCGACGTCCAGTCGATGAGGTTGTCGGACTTCAGCAGCACCATCGCCCGGTTCGAGCTCCAGCCGTTGGCGGACACCATGTCGGTAACCACCATGCGGAAGGATTCGCCGTCCGGGCTACGCAGGATATGGGGGTCGCGAACGCCGCCGGTAGAGCTGATGCGTTCGCTGTCGAGAATCGGCTCGTCGCCGTTCAGGGCGTGAAAGGTATATCCGTCACTGCTGACGGCGTAGCGAATGGCCTCTCCCGCTCCCCGGTTGCCGGTGAAGTAAGTGAATAGATAGGCGGCGTATTCGCCGTCGTATTCATCCGAGAAGGTATCCACGGAGGAGGCACAGGACGTGTAGAATATCAGCAGCGCGATGGCTGAAAACAGCTTATGGAGGTGGTTCATTAAAAAAAGTATTGCTGGGGAAAATACCAATTCGCTAGGTAATAGGGACGCGGCCGGCAAGCGCTAGCGAAAGAAAGGAGGGGTAAAATTTGCCAGCGGCCGCTTAGTCGTATTGACCGGTAAAAAAAGATCGGGAGCACGTCATTCGGCCCCCGATCGTTATACATCACTAATTTGGGCTGTTAGCCCTTCGATCAATAATCAACACTCTTTAATAGCCCGGATTTTGCACCAGCTCGCCGTCCTTATTGAGGTCGATCTCCCGCTGGGGGATCGGCAGGAGGAGGTGGGTCTCGGTCAGACCCCGGAGTTGATACTGCTCTATCGGGTTGGTTCCGTTATGCTCGTACGCCCGGTCGACCAGCGTTCCGGTACGCATAAGGGTGAAGCGGCGGTTTTCCTCGGCGAGTAGTTCACGGATCCGTTCGTCGAGGATGAAGTCCAGGTCGATATCTGCTGCCGATACTAACGGGGCGTTCGCCCTTTCCCGTAGGATGTTGATGGTTTCGGCGGCTTCCTCCAGCTTGCCCTGCTTGAACTCGGCCTCGGCACGGAACAGGTAGGTTTCGCCAAGCCGCATCAGGATAAAGTCCTTCCACATGCCGAAGCCGAAGAGGTCCTGAGGATCGAAATGGCCCCATTTAAGCGTGTAGGGCGGAATGATGAAAACGGTATCCGGTCCTTCGTAGGGCACGGGCTCGCCGTACAGCGAATCGATGGCCGGGTTGTTGTAGTAGAACTGGCGGTGAAGGATGTGGGGGCTGTTGCGCATATCTCCCTCCGGATAGAGATCGTATACCACGTAGTTATTCAGTCGCATACGCGCAATACCTCGTCCTCCCAGCGAGTCGGCGATTAACATTCCGAATTTCTGGTGGTAGCTGGCGCCCCATACCCGCCGCTGCTGGGGAAAGTTGGTCTGACCACCAACCACGTCGCGGGGGTTTTCGGCCTCCAGCACCCAGATTCCTTCCGTATTACCCTGGCTGCGGCGTTGGTTGCCATAGTAGAACATATCGGAGAAGGGCGTTCCCGGTTCCCCAAGCTTGCTACCGTAGCGTTCGGTAATGAGACTGAACAGCCCGCTTTCGATCACCATATCGGCCTGCGCTTCCGCGGCGGCGTTGTTACCCGTGCGTAGGTAGAATTCGGCCAGCAGGTGATTCGCCATATGTCGGTTGGCACGGGGAAGGGCCGCGACGTCCTCGATGGTCGGCAGGTTCTCGGCCGCGTAGAGCAGATCTTCTTCGATCACCGCGTTCACGTCTTCCAGGGGAGCGCGGACGAAATCGGTACGAGGGCCAGAAAGCGGTTCGGTCAGGATCGGAACGCCACCGAAAGCGGTGGCCAGGGTATTGTAGGCCAATCCCCGAAAGAATCGGGCCTCGCCATTGATCTCGTTGCGGCGCTCCTCGGCAATGCTCGTTACTTCCTCGGATTCGATATTCTGGATGATGATGTTCGTGTTATTGATCATCCGGTAGGCCCAGCTCCAGGTATAGGCCGCGGCGTCGTCGTCGGCGGTCAGCTGGTTGTAATCGAAGTAGGGGGTTTCGATACCCTGCGGCTGCGCCGGCCAGGTGATATCGGTACCGACCTGCCACACGGAGGGCCAACCTTGCGGGCCGGCGTAGGTATAGAGCGTACTCATGTGGTTGTAGAGTCCAATGAGTGAGGCGTCGAAACCGGGTTCGTCGGTCAGGGTTTCCGGCGCGTACGCATTCAGTACTTCCTCATCCAGAAACTCCTTTTCACACGAGAAAGCGGTAGCAAGCAAAAACAGGTAGGCAAATGCCTTTATGTATTGGTGGTAAAAATGCATGATGATCAGTTTTAGAGGGTCAGGTTGACACCAAAGGAATAAGTCCGGACAAATGGGTAGTTATTGGTCCAGTCACCACTACCGCGGGAAGAAAAGTTTGTCTCCGGATCCCAGCCGATCCAGTCGGTCCAGGTGTAGAGGTTGCGTCCGGCTACGTAGACGGTAAGCGCCTGCATGCCCAAGCGGTTAAGAACGGGGGAGGGCACGGCGTAGCTCAAACGGACATCCTTGAGCCGCACGTAGCTGGGGTCCCGGAAGTTCCAGGAGCCGAGGCGACTTTGTACGCGCAGGGAAGGCCAGTCGTTGATGGGGTTGTCCGCCGTCCAGTACTGGTAGGTATTCGGAATATTACGGCGACCGACCTCATCCCCGTAGTACTGGTCGGGGTTGTAGCGCAGCCCGCCCTGAGAAGTCTGTAAAAAGACGCTAAGGTGAAAGTCACCGTAGTGGAAGGTGTTGGTTAAACCACCGTAGTAGTCGGGGAGGTTGTTGCCGATAAGGACGCGGTCTTCGGGGTTGAGTACGCCGTCGCCGTTCACGTCCTCGAACTTGAGGTCACCGGGTAGGGCACCGGGGTTGCTTTCGGACGGGTCTTCGCCTTCCTGCCATACACCGATGTAATTGTAGGTGAAGATCGAACCCAAAGGCTCTCCGAGGAACCAGTTGTTTCCGACGTCATCAAGCCCGTCGCCGTAAAGCTCGACCAGTTCGTTCTGGTTGGACGCGATATTAAAGCTCGACTCCCAGCGGAATTTACCGGCGCGCACGTTGACGCTGTTGAAGGTAAACTCGATCCCGCGGTTTTCCAGCACGCCGAGGTTATCCCAAACGGCCCCCGAGCCGGTAATAATCGGCAGGCTGCGGCGAAGTAGGATGTCGTCAGTGCGGGATTGATAGACTTCCAGGCTACCGCTGAGGCGGCCCGCCCACAGGCTGAAATCAACACCCAGGTTAGCAGAGGTGGTCGTTTCCCAGTTCAGGTTAGCGTTACCCAGTTCGCTGGCCAGGATACCGATCCGGCTCACGCCTCCGAAGGGATAGCGAACGGGAAAGGCCGTAGTGGCCGTCTGGTTGGGGTTAATGGCCTGATTACCCGACTGACCGTAGCTGAAGCGGAGCTTCAGGTTGTCCAGCCAGCTGACGTTGTCCATGAATGCCTCGTTACCCAGGTTCCAGCCCAGGGCCAGGGAGGGGAACAGACCGTATTTGTCCGTATTGGCGCCGAAGGCCGAGTATCCGTCACGACGGGCCGTCAGCGTGATCAGGTACCGGCTGTCGTAGCCGTAATTGACCCGCAGCATCTGCGACACCAGGCGCTGGCTGTTGCCGTCCGAGTCACTGATCTGGTTTTCGGCGGCTCCCAGGTTATAGTAGGAGAGTTGATCATTAACGAAGGTATTGGCATCGGCCGTTACCCAAAAATATTCGGATTCCTGAGCACTGTAGAGCGCCGTGATGCCCAGGGTGCTGTTGCCGAACTCCCGGTTATAGTTCAGGATGTTTTCCAATACCCAGTTGTCCGTTTGACTATTATTCGTAAAGCCAAATCCGGTGGTGTTATTGGCCGCGCGCCCGAAGTAGCCGGAGTTGCGGGTTAGCTCGAGGGTGTAGTTACCATTGAGTCGGTAAGACAGGCCGGGCAGAAATCCGGGCGATAATTCGAGGTACCCACCACCGATCAGGTTATTGCGGCGGCGCAGTTGATCCGTGGTCAGGCCGAGGAGAGGGTTGGCAAAGAGCAACTCGGGGTCCATCGGGAAGATCTGGTAGCCGCCCTCTTCGTTGTATACCTGGCCGTAGGGGCTCATGGCGGTGGCTTCCAGGAAGTTGGCCCGCCCGCCGTCGAAGTTGTTGTTGGTGTAGGCCAGCGACGTTCCGGCCTTGAGCCAATCGGTAAGCGTGGCGTCCAGGTTCGTGCGCACGCTGGTACGCTGGTATTGGTAGCCCTCGACTACACCATCCTGGTCGAGGCGACCGGCGGTCACGTAATACTGTACATCTTCCGTACCGCCGCTGATGCTGAGGTTGTGTTCCTGGAGGATTCCCGTTTTCGTAGCCAGGTCAAGCCAGTCGGTGGTGATGCCGGCTTCGTAATTGTCGATTTCCGACTGGTTAGGCAGGGGGCGGTCCAGGTCGAGCCCGAATGCCTCTACGTAGTCCGCGTACTTCTGCACGTAGGCATCGGGACCGAGGAACTCCAGGGAGTTGATCATGTTCTCCGCCGCCACGTAACCCGAGTAGCCGATGCGGGGCTTCCCCGTTTTCCCGCGCTTGGTGGTGATCAGGATGACGCCGTTGGCACCGCGGGTACCGTAAATAGCGACGGCCGAGGCATCCTTCAGGATCTCGATCGACTCGATATCGTTGGCGTTGATATCGTTGGTCTGCCCGAAGAACGGCGCACCGTCGAGCACGATAAAGGGGCTGTTACTTGCATTGATCGAATTGATTCCCCGTACCTGGATTTGAGCCGAAGCACCGGGAGCAGAAGAGCCCTGCGACACCTGGAGACCGGCCGTAGTGCCCTGAATAGCCTGTAGGACATTGGTGACGGGCAGGTTTTCGAGGCGGTCCTGGGGTACCGAGGATACCGAACCGGTGATGTCCGATTTCTTCTGCGTACCGTAGCCGATCACGACGATCTCGTCGAGCGCGGCGACGTCCTCACTCATCTGGACGTCTATGTTGGTCCGGTTGTTAATGGGGATTTCCTGAGAGAGGTATCCGATGGAAGAGAAGATGAGCGTGTCGCCACCGTCTACATCCGCCAGTACATAATCTCCCTCCAGGTCCGTTACGGTGCCCGTGGAGGTACCCTTGACCAAGATGGTAGCTCCGATCATCACCTCACCGGTGGTGGAGGTGACCCGACCGGAAACGGAAATGACTTGCTTGGCCTCGGCGATGCCCCGAGCTACCTTTTGGAATTGACGGGCCGGATCGGTGGTCGAACGTTGAATACTGACGTTGTTGTCGGACTCCACCCGTTGGAGTTGCTTGATCGCTTTGCCGATCTTACGGGCACCGATACGGCCTGCCTTCGTGTCTCGATAGATCACCAGGTATTTGGTGCCGAAGGTTTTGTGCAGGAAGCCGGTTTCCGTCAGCAAGCGTTCCATCGCCCCCTGCAGGGATTCCCCGTCGCGGAACTCGAAGTGTACCTCTACGTCCTCCAGCAACGAGCGTTCGTAGGTAAAGAAGACCTGATAGCGCTCCTCCATTTCCTTGATGACTTCGAGAAGCTGCCGCTGATCCACTATCTTGGTGGCCGGGTCGTTATTAGCCCATGGAGAGCCGTAGGCCGGATTTCCGGTGACCAGCACGCAGGCCAGTAGCAGCAATCCGGACGATTTGTAAAATGTCCTTAAACTCATATTTTTTGCATTTTTAATACTAGTAGGTGCCAGGGTGACCCTCTCACCGGTCATCCTGGCTATTTTAATCGACCTTATGATCGGTTATTCCATAATTCGGTAGTTGTCGTTTACCTGCTTTATCGGGTAGCCAAGCACCTGTTCCAGCAGCGGCATTACAATCGAGATCTCCTCCATTGGCAGTCCGGCCGTAATCTCTCGGTCGTAGATCGCGGAGTCGGCTACCTCGAAGGTGATCCCGTAAATATTCTCCACTTTCTCCAGCACCTCCGCAAGGGGGGTATCTTCGAAGACCAGGACACCGTCTTTCCAGCTCGTGTGTACTTCCGGCTTCGCCGCCTTGACATCGGCGAGCATCTCTCTGCGTTTGGCGGAATAGGTCACCAACTCGCCGGGCTCCATTACCTTCTCTGGCTCGGTGAATTCCTTCAGCTGCAGGGATATGCTGCCTTCCTCCAGAAATACGCTGGTCTGCTCTTCCCGGCTGTTCACGTTGAAAATCGTGCCCAGTACCGCCACCGTTAGGTCAGCCGTGGTCACCGTGAATTTCTGGCCGGTCGCGGGTTTGGAGGACACCTGGAAAAAGGCTTCGCCATCAAGGGTAACTTCTCTGTCTTCGTATTCGTCCCAATCGTCGGTGTAGGTGAGCGTAGAGTTAGCATTCAGCCAGACGGTCGATCCGTCCGGCAGGGTGATCGTTTTTTGTTCGGCGTAGGCGGTGGTGGTCGTTGTTGGGATCGACTGGTTAAACAAGACTAGCATACCCGCAGTCAGAAGGAGCAGCACGGAAGCTGCCGCCAGCCAGGGCAGTAACTTATTACGACGCCTTGGAGACCATTCGGCCGTGCCCTGCTGGCGAATGCGTGCCTCAATGGCTGCGAAGGTGGTCTGCGGTAGTACCTTACGGTAGCGACTCTGCTTCCAGAGTTGTTCCATAACTTTTTCGGCCCTGGCTTTTGGAAATTTTCTGACAATTGAGAAAACTTCATCCATCTCTTCTTCGGGGCATAAACCGGCCTCCAGTTTTTTAAGTAGATCTTCTTCTCGTGGGCTTAACATTGTTCGTTCTTTAGAACTTGTAGATAATTGTCCAATTGACACATGTAATTCGTTTACACCGGCCGCATGTTTTTTTAAAAAATTATCTTGCTTGCGCGGATTTAGAATAATATGTCGTGAAATCGCATGAACAGGCTTCACATCTCGCCAAGTTGCGAGACGGCAACCTGCGCAGTTTTAGGTGGATATACGACCAGGATCATGCAAAAGTCTACGGTTTCTGCCTCAAGTTGCTGGGATCGCCCATGGCGGCGGAAGAGGTGACTTCCGATGTCTTCGTGCGCCTGTGGCAAAAACGCCGCATCATCGATCCCACTAAGCCGATCCGGCCGCTGCTATTTAAGATCACCCGTGACTATGCCTGGAATTACCTGAAGCGTGAGTCCCGCTCGCATCAGCAGCATGAAGCCTACCGTGCGCAGCAGGAGACTTCCGCGCTGGCCCGTGCGGAGTCCGACTTAATTTATGAAGATTACCTGCGGATCACGGAATCGGCAATCGATAGGCTGCCCGACCGCCAGCAGGAAATTTTCAGGATGCGCTACAAAGCAGGCCTGACCAATCAGCAGATCGCCACCGAACTCGATCTCTCCGAAAGCACCGTTCGCGTTCAACTCGCCCGGGCCAGCCATTTTCTTCGGGATTTCCTGGAATCGCACCCCGAACTGCCGCTGATCCTGCTGGCGTTCGGCTGGTGGAGCCACTGACCGGAAAGGCATATTGCGGCGGGGCGCAGGAACCATACATTTCACCGCCCGGCATCTCCTCCGATCGGTGGCGGGCTGCTACACCTCACAGTCTGCGATCGTTGTATCCGTCCATAAAAAGGCGAGACGCATGATCCGCGTATGCCTCTAATTGCCTAAGCCTCACGCCCGCCGCCAAAGTTGCAGGTCGTCGTAGCAGGTAAGTAATGCGCCCACCATCCCGCCGATATGCGTAATCGGTCCGGAAGCAAGGCGTATGCCGGTACCTGCGAGCCCGGTGCCGTTCAGATAGAAATACGTAAGGCCGATCAGTATCGATAGCGCGATACTTGATCGGTGGAACGGGCTTTTTCGACCGACTTTGGCCGCCTGTATCTGTCGGACGTTATAGTATATCCACCAGCCGTAAATCAAGGTGGGAAGCAATACGCCGAGAGAAAATGTCCAGTTCAAGTCCGGCTGAAAGTAGTCTGGCCTCCGGAACAGCCGGTTGAAAATACCAGCGAGCAATAGGCCGCTGACAATTCCCCGGCCGAAGAGCAGTTGCTTAACTTCGGCAGCCGTGCTTCCAGTCAGGTTGCTGTCAAGTATGTCGTTTTCCTGGCTTGGCATGATTCTGAGGGTTCGGCAATTTAATGGATGTAAAGGGGGTTTGACTGCGCTGCAGTCAAGATACTTCGCCCTCCTCTTGCGTGGGGGTCACGACCCCACGCAAGAGAGGTTGAACCGCGCTGCGGTTCGTTACACGGCAAGCCATTCTGCGCCATCAAGGAAGCATCAGCATTCGTTGCCGGTAGTCCTCGATGGGGCCGAAAGTTTGCTTGGTTGCGTATAAACCGAAGCGCGATCGGTTGGTGAATACGCCCTTCCGGGCCTAGCGCGCAACTCACGAGTATCAATACTCATGCTCGGATTCCCCGCTGAATACGGGGTGCTCTAAGCCTACTTAAAGAACCGCAGAGCGATCAAGGCGCTTTGTCTGATCCTAAGGGGGCGTTATTATCATACGCAATAGGGTTAAACCGCGCTGCGGTCAGATTACGCCCGCGGAATCGCAGTGAAGCTCCGGAAAGTTCCCTTGAAGTAGTGAGCAGCCGCCGGGTGAATCCGAAGGGGTGAACTCCCAGCTTGATCAACGAACACCAGGACTAACAACCAGGCTTGCTCCTTAAGGTCCAAGGCTTGCGTGAATCCTTCCAAACCGCAGAGCGGTTGAACCCCGAATGCCCCGGATGCAATCCGGGGTCAAAAGGGGCGATATCACTCGACTGCAGCGCAGTCGAACCCAAGTTCAGCGGCGGAAAGACCCAAAAGTCCCTATTTTATGGGAGCAACTCACTCCCTAAAGCAATTCAGCATGCAACTCGGAGCCTTCTCCATCAGCCTGAGCGTAAAGGACCTCCAGCGCTCGCGATCCTTCTACGAAAACCTGGGTTTCACCGCGATCTCTGGCGATATGGAACAGCATTACCTCATCATGAAAAACGGTCAATCCCTGGTAGGGCTCTTCCAGGGAATGTTCGAGGGCAATCTGCTTACTTTCAATCCGGGCTGGGACACGGAACAAAACACCCTGGAGAATTTCGACGACGTACGCTCGATCCAGCAGACCCTTAAGGCGGCTGGCCTCCCGCTGGTGAAGGAAGCGGACGAGACGGGGGAGGGAGTGGCCCACATTATCCTGACCGATCCGGATGGGAATACCATCCTTATCGATCAGCATGTTCCGAAACCCGATTGAGCCGGGTCCTGCGCCCCGACGCCCAAGTTAAAGTAGGCCAGGCGCGCATGAAGGGTCGGGTTGCCGGCGTATAGAGGGTATGGCTTCCCGAAAAAGGCTGCTCGGCTTCGTACTGCTCGGTCACCTTTACATCACCCTTCCCGCGCTGTGCCTTTGGCTGGGCTTGCCGCTCGTAGCCTACTTGCTGGTGGCGCCCTTCGGATGGTGGTGGACCGGGGTAGCTATGGCTACCACCCTGCTGGCGGGTTACTGGGCCGCCTGGCGCTGGTGGGGATGGACGGTAACGCGCTGGCGCATCCGCAGTTTCGGCTCCCTGGACGAGATCGACTGGCTACGGTTGGAACGGATGGCGGAAAAGTATTTGCTCATCTGGCCCAGCGGCCACCCCGCTGAAGAACTGGAAGTGCGTACCGGAGACCAGGACCGTCGCATTCGGGAGGTCATGGAGCGCAGCGCCGATCTCCGGGCGCTCGAAAAATTATTCTTCAGCTTTGACGCCCCCCGCAAGTACGGCTATAAGCTCCGTCGACGCCGCCTGTTGTTTTCCCTCGGTAGCAGGGTGCTGGTAACCGTAGTTGCCGTAGCGAGCCTGTTGCTCCTTCCGCAGCCTTACCTGGGCCTGATACTCATGGTAGTGGTTTTCTACCCCAGCCGGGATTTCCGGATGTACCGTCACCTCCCCTTTCGGGGTCCGGCGATAGAATTCAGCGATGCCGGCGTCGTGCTCCGGGTGCCCCAGTTAAGCGTGTTTTACTGGCACAACTACCGCTCCTACCGCTTGTACGAACACGAACAAGTGTTGGTGCTGGAAGGCGAAGCCGGTGAGGAAGACAGCGTCGATCTGGCCTACTACCGCATCACCGATTATCGGAAATTAGCCTCGACCATCGACGTCTACATCGAGCAATTCGGAGAAAAAATGACCTACAGCATCCTGAATTGACGGGCGCCTGCTTTCGCATTTGCGATTCCTGCCGGAAGGGAGTAAGTTAGTAGATTCCGCACCGGCTCCGGTTGTTGCGACTATTCACTCACCCACACCCGGCAACCATGTCCAAAACGCTGTACCTCCAGCGGTCGGTAGAGATCGATCGCCCCGTAGAGGAAGTATTCAACTATGTCCGCTTCATCGATAATCACCGGCATTTCAGCATCTGGCAGATGGCCGATCCGGAAATGAAGGTGACCACCACCGGTGAAGACGGGCAGGTAGGTTTTGTCCACAGCTGGGACAGTGACCACCGCAACGTCGGCGCCGGAAGCCAGGAAATCACCGAGATCCTCGGGCGCGACCGCATCAGCTATGAACTGCGCTTCAAGCGGCCCATGGAGGCCACCAATTACTCCCAGGTCCACTTTTTCAGCCTGCCGGACCAGCGAACACGGGTAAGTTGGGATTTCACCGGAGAAATGAAGTTTCCCATGAGCCTGTTAGCCTTCCTCATCAAGTGGCGGCTCGGCAAAGACCTCCAGCGGAACCTGAACAATCTCAAAGAAGTGATGGAAAGGGAAGACGCGCCGGTAGCCCAGGCCGGCTAAGCCCTAACAACGCTTTTGCATTTCTGCTCACGATCTGAACACCGCACCGCTGGTACGGGTAAGAAAAAGAAACCCAATTCAGATCATTATGAGTAAGAGATTAGCAAACAAAGTAGCCATCGTAACGGGTGGCGGTGCCGGTATCGGCGAAGCCATCTGCAAACTGTTCGCCCGGGAAGGGGCCCGCGTTATCGTCGCCGGCCTGCCCGAAGATCCCGTGGACGACGTAGCTGCCGACATTCGCGCCGGGGGAGGAGCCGCCCTGCCGTTCAAAGGAGACCTGTCTACGCTGCAGGGGGCCAGGGACTGCGTGAAAACCGCCACCAACGAATACGGACGGCTCGATATCCTGATCAATAACGCCGGCACCTTCGTGGAAACCAATATGCTCGAAGACTTCAGTGAGGAGGGCTTCGATTACATGATCAAAAACAACATCCGCACTGTCTTCGCCATGTCGAAGGCCGCCCTGCCCGAGCTGCAGAAAACCCGGGGAAACATCGTCTGTGCCGGATCGGAAGCGGGCGTACTGGGTGTGCCGCAAAACGCCCCCTACGGCGGAACGAAGGGCTTCATGATCGCCTTCGCCAAGGGACTGGCCGGGGAGCAGGCCGCCAACGGGGTTCGCGTCAACATCGTAGGCCCCGGCCCCATCGACACCGCCTGGACCCACAAGGAAACCGGCCCCATGGACAAGCAAATGGAGAAGATGAACAACCAGGCCAACCTCATGGGCCGCCGCGGCTCCGTGGAAGAGGTGGCCAATGTCTATCTTTTCCTGGCCTCCGAGGAAGCCAGCTACGTAACCGGTGCTCTCTACATGGTCGACGGCGGCATCACCATCGGTAAAGGCCCGATCGGCGATCAGGCCGCCAAGTCCTTCAAGCAGGAGCCCCAGCCCTCGCTGGACCTTGACCACTCGAAAGACGGCCATACTTCGATCCGAAAATAGACTGCCCGTTCCGCTGATGAACGATGGCCGCCTTCCCGGGGGAAGGTGGCCATCGTAGGTTTAACACGGAGCTACCGGGCGGCGCTCCGCCATCAACACCTCATCAAATAGGTCCTAGCCGCCCATCATGTCGCTGCCCTGAGAGGTGGTGTTCGTGTTCTTGCGCTGAAAGAGGGAAGCGTCCATCTTGCCAAAACGGTAAGTGAAATTCAGGCGGACCGTTTGGGGGTTCATCAGGCGGCTCGTTTCCTGGCTGAAGAAATCGGTCAGGATGTAACTACCATTTTCCCGGCTGGCGAAGATATCCTGTACGCTCAGGGTCAAGGCCGCGGCATTGTTCCAGAAACTCTTCCGCAGAGAGGCGTCCATGAACCAGACCGACTCGGTATACCCCTGTGCCGTGTTCTGGCTTGAGCCGCCGCCGCCGAACGAACTGTTGTTCGTCGAAGGCGTGAAGGAAGCACGCGTCCGGTATTCCCCATTCAACTGAAGGGCAAAGTCGTGCGGCAGCCGGATTTGGGCGGTTTCCTTCAGGAAGCCGCTGACCCGGCTGATCCCGAGGTTCCCTTCGAGATTGCTGGCGTCTACGTCGGACTGGTAGACATTGAGGTTGGAGGTCAGGTCAAGCCAGCCGAAGAGGATGTTCTTAAAGGTGATCTCCGCACCGTAGGCGCTTGCGGACTTCGAGTTGGCGAATGTCGTTACGATCACGTCCTGTCCGATCTCCTCATTGAATTCCGGGAATTGGTAGGCGGCAATGAGGTCACTGGCCTGCTTGTAATAAAGGGACACGAGCAGATTATTACCAGTGGGAAAAATATTCTGGTACGACAGCTCGAGCGAGTTGGTGAATTCCGGCAGCAGTTGCGGATTTCCACGACGCAGGTTCAGGGAATCGGAAAAATCAGTGAAGGGCATCGTCTGAAAGAAGTTCGGGCGATTGATGCGGCGGGTGTAGGCCAGCTGCAGTTGATCGGATTCATTCAGCTTCCGCGTAACGAAGGCACTGGGGAAAAGGCTGATCGGATAGTCGATGCTAAAGGCGGAGTCCTGGTCGATCAGGGTTCCCTGGTAGAAGGAGCTTTCCGCCCGCAGGCCAACCTGGAAGCCCCAGTCACCGATTTCCCGCCCCGCCTGCAGGTAGCCGGCAAAGACGTCATCGGTAAAGGCGAAGGCATCGGAAAGCTGGCTGATCCGCGTCCAATCCTCTTCCTCTCCATAGTTCACGTAGTTGGCCTGCTGATTCTCGTTACCGCGCAGGGTGGCCTTTATTCCGCCTTCCAACTTGGTTCGGTCGTCGATAGGCAGAACGAAGTCGGACTGCAGCGTAAGGAAGCTTCCCGTCCCGAGGGACGACTGCCGTTGTTGGCTCACCGCTCCGGAGGCGTATTCGCTGCGGTACAGCCCGTCACCCTCGAAGCGAACCTGGTTGTAGTTGAGGTCGGCCGTCCATTCCGCGCCTTGCCGGGGAAAGAGGTGTTTGAACTGGAGGGAGGCCCCGTAGTTGCGGAAGCTGCGGTCCTGCTCGCTGAAACGGTCGTAGGTAGTTGTCTCCGTCCCGAGGGCATAGCGGAAATCCGTCGTGTTGCTGAGGAGTTCACCCGGCGTAAACTGACCCTTCATATAACTTCCGCTGAGGGTGAGGGTGTTGCGGTTATCGATGAAGTAATCTATTCCGCCGCGGATATTGCCGAAGGTGCCCTCCATGTCGGAGGTCGAGCGCTGGGTAATGAGGGTATTGGGGTCCTCGTAGAATGTCTCCCGCAGGGTGTTGCTTACCGAGCTTCCCTGACGGCTCATGACCGTGCCGGAACCGAATACGTTGACCTTTTCCCCGCGGGCGTTGATGTCGCCGCCGCCGTTGAATCCTCCCTGGGAGTCTCCCCCGAGGCGGAGGTTGCCGTTGTACCCGATTTGCTGATCCTTCTTCAGCACGATGTTGACGATACCGGCCGCCCCGCCCCCGGCGTCGAATTTAGCCGAGGGGTTCGTGATCACTTCCACGCTTTCGATGGTATTGGCCGCGATCTGGTCCAGGGAGAGGGTGGAGGGCCTGCCATCGATAAAGACCTGCGGAGATCCGTTGCGCAAACTTACGTTACCATCCAGATCCACGGAGAGGGAGGGCACGTTTTTTAGCGCGTCAACGGCTGTACCGCCGGCAGTGCTGAGGTCCTTGTCCACCCGGTACGACTTGCGGTCGAGTGAAAGGGTCGAAAGGGAAGCCTCCGCCGTCACGGTCACCTCGGTGAGGTTGGTTGCCGTTTCGGTTAGAAAGATATTGCCGATGTCTAGGTCCTGCCCGCCGGCAAAGTTGAACGGCTGCCGTAAAGTCGCATAGCCGAGGAAAGACACCACCACCTCGTACTGAGGTCCCACGCTTAGCTTTTCAAAGCTGAAGTCCCCGTTGTCTTCCGTAAACTGCCCGGCAAAAATGGAATCCTGGGCTTCGACCTGGATGGTAGCGTAACCGACGCCGGCACCGCTTGCATCGATCACTTTGCCGTACAGCCGGCCTTCGGCACTGGGGGGTGGTCCATTTTGCACCTGGGCGTGAAGTGAAAGCAGGGACAGGAGCGAAAACGCGAGGAAGAGGAGGGAGGATCTCATGGTAGGTTGTTGGTAAAGCGACACGGCAACAGCGCCGTATTCGTTAGTTGCAACACGAAGATGCGTCCCGGTATGGCCTCTAAACCGGATGTCTCGGTGAACCGGGAAACTGTCTCGATGAACTCCCCCGGCGGCGTCCCCGGTGCCCGGTGAAAAGGGTGATCTTTGTGTTCGTTCCTTTGCTCCGCCTATGTCCGCCATTCGTCCTTCCCGTTCCGTCATCATGCAGGCTACCGTCTGGATCGGGCTTTTCCTGCTGTTTACCCTGACCGGCAATACGGCGGAACGTACCGGATCCGACTACCTCCTAATCGTTTTGCGTATCGGGGGATTCGCGGTGTACTATAACGTCCTGTACTACCTCGTACTGCCGCGGTACTTCGCCGGCAATAAATCACCCTTTTATTTGTGGGGGACCGTAGCCTTTCTGGTATACGCGGCCTACTCGATCGGTACGGATATGTGGCTACTCGAAGCTTCCCGCCGGGGCGGGGGTCGACCCGTTGCCTATCTTATTGTTCCGGCGGTATTCATTGGGCTGGCCATCTTCGGGGTAGCCGCTACCTTTCGGGGCTTCCTGGCCTTTGAAGCCCAACGCCAGGCGGAACGGGAGGCCAACCGACAGCGACTGGAAGCGGAGATCGCCCTGCTGAAGTCGCAGATCAACCCCCACTTTTTGCTCAATACCATTAATAATTTGTACGCCCTCGCCCTCACCGAGCCGGACAAGACGCCCGACGCCCTGCTTAAACTTTCGGAAATGGTGAGCTACATCCTCTACGAGTGCGCCAGCCCGCGGGTGAGGTTGTCGCAGGATATCCAATTCATCGAAAGCTACATTGAACTGCAACGATTGAGACTTCCCCCCAATGCGGAGCTGCAGGTCGATCTGCCAACTTCCGTCGAGGCCGACCTCATGATCGAGCCAATGATCCTGGTCCCCTTCATCGAGAACGCCTTCAAGCACGGCCTCACCACCCAGCGGCCCTGCACCATCGCTATCGTCCTGCGGGTGGAGCACCAGCGCTTGGCGCTCTCTGTGGAAAATCTCCTCCTGCCGCCGAAGCAGCGCCAGAGTGGTAACCCTTCGGGGATAGGCATGGTCAATACCCAGCAGCGCCTAGCGCACTCCTACGCCGGCCGGTATTCCCTGGACGTTACCCGGGAAGGAGAACTACACCGGGTTTTCCTCGAACTCAATCTGGCAGAATGACCTTCATTGCCCTAGACGACGAGCCCCTGGCCCTGGTACTGGTCGAGCGACTTGCCCGCGAGGCCCCGGATTGGCACCTGTTACAAACCTTTACGGACGCCGCCGCCGCCGCCGCCTACCTGCTGGAAAACACCGTGGACCTGTTGATCACCGACATCAATATGCCGGACATCAGCGGGCTGGAGTTTGTGCGCCAACTCCCGGACGAGCGTCCACTCGTGATTTTTCTAACCGCTTATAAGGAGCATGCCCACGAGGGATTCGACCTGGATGTGGTGGACTACCTCGTGAAACCGGTGCGACGCGAACGATTTCTACGCGCCATGGCCAAGGCCGCCGAATGGCTGCAATTCCAGGAAACGGCACTTTCACCTGCATCCACTCCCGCTGCCGGTACCCCGCCTGACCACTTCTTCGTGTTTTCGGAATACGAAGAGATCCGGATCGTAACCGCCGATGTCCGGTACGTGGAAAGTATGGGCGACTACGTAAAGATCTATTTGGAAGGACAGGAGCGCCCCGTAATTACACTGGAGCGGATGAAAAATTTAGCCACCCAACTAAGCGACCGTGGGTTCCAGCGCATTCACCGCTCCTACCTGGTTAACCTGGCACGCATTGATGGAAAACAGAAGTCGAGGGTACGCGTCGGGACGGACTGGCTTCCGGTGGGCGAGACCTATGCCAGCCAGCTGACCGACCGCCTACCCTGAAAAGCCGTGCCTCCGTCAATCCGTATATTGAGACAAACCCTACTCCGCGTGCGTATCCTTTTTCTATTCCTATTCAGTCTCTGGGCGGGCAGCGCTATTTCGGCGCAAACCCTACTATCCATTGAGGAGAAAATCAAATTCGGCCCCCGGATATCCCGGGCGGGAGCCATGATCTTTTTCAAGATGCCTTTGGAGGAAGACGGGCAAATTGTAAGTCAGCAACGTTTTTCCGCCACTCCGACTACCACATCGGCCGAAGGCGGAAAGCAGGGATACGCCTGGAGAGCTGATGAAATCGGGGACGGGGACACCCTGAAGGTGAGCTACCGCGTTCGGCCCGCCTTCATCCCTCCCTGGACGGAAAGCGCGATGGATACGCTTGCCCGGCCATTCTTTGCCTGGCCTGAAATCGCGGAAGGGGAGGAAGTGGCACCCTACCTGCTTCCGCCCCTGGTCAGGGAAGACATTGCCAAGACGGAGTTCAACACGCTCGACCCGGCAGATACGACCATCCGGGATATCGACCGGCTGATCGGCCGGTTGGACAGCCGCATTGTTACCGTCCGTGACGTGGAAAAGTTCGACTATACACAGCCCCTGCTGGAAGACGTGTTTCACCGGCGCACTACCCCCCGGAGAAAGCATCTCCTGCTGTCCCTGGCTCTGCAGTACCTCGACATTCCCCACCGGGTGGTGGCGGGAAAGGTCATCAGCTACGGCGAGGTACTGGAGAACGAACTTTGGGTAGAACTTCCGGTGGCAGGGAGGTGGTACCGGGTTTACTACGGCGACGGAGTCGACCGCAGGGAATGGATGCCCCGTGAGAACCCCGATATATTTCTGGCCTGCTCCTACGATTGGCGAGACTTGACTTTGGAAATCGTGAGTGCCGCGGGAGCACCCCCCTTGCCTTCCCTGCTCTTCACCGACGCCAGCAACCTCCTCCTAAAGTTTTGGGACCTGAAAAACGAAGCCTTACTGGCCAGAAGGTATTCCCGCGCCCTGTCGATGATGGATTCGGTGCTGGTATTCATGCCGCAAAGCGTCACGGCGGTGACCGAGAAGGGATTGGTCCTGGCGGAAGCTGGCAGACCGGCCGACGGACTACCCTTTCTTCAATTGGGACTTCAGCTTGCGGACACCCCGGCGGATCAGAGCTTTGCCCTGGTCCAATTGGCGAAGTTCCACTCCCTGCAGGGAAAGGGAGAGGAGGCCGTAGAAACACTGGTCCGTGCGCAGCAGATTGCTCCCTTCAATTTCGCCGTAGTGTATAACGATCACCGCTTCCGCTACCTCGCCCAGCAACCCCTGCTGATGCAGCAGTTGCAACGGGCGCTACGAAGTATTAATTGAGGACTTGATGGGGCATCCCCGCTCAGTCAATAGCGTGGCCTTGTCAGATTCGGAAAACTGGAACCTGCTAAGCGGTAAACGATCGGTTACAGCATATCCACTTTACCGCTGTCGAGGTTGTAATAGGCGGGAACGATGGTCAGTTTGCCATCCTCTACCGCCTTGCGGATGATGGGGCTACGGGTCTTGAGTTCCTCGGCGGTAAGCCGGGCATTTTCCTTGACGACCGTATTTATGTCAGCCCCTTCCTCGGTAGCACTGAGCGCCGGTTCGATGTGGGCCAACAGGTGATTGAGGTTGTATCCGTTATTCCCTCCGTTTACGGCGGCGGTAACGGCGCCGCAGCTTTCGTGGCCGAGCACGACGATCACCGGGGTGCCGATATGTGCCACGGCGTATTCGATACTGGCGATGGAGGAAGTATTGGCGACGTTTCCGGCTACCCGAACGGTGAAGAGTTCTCCAAGGCCCGCGTCAAAGGCTAATTCGGGTACCACGCGACTGTCGGCGCAGCTGAGCAGGATAGCGTAGGGTTCTTGTCCGGAGGTCAGTTCGCCGCGGCGGGAGGAGTTTTGGAGCTTGCCGTCCAGCTTGTCGGAAACGAAGCGTTCGTTGCCTTTTTTGAGCCGGTCTAATACCTGTTCGCTATTCATCATGGTAGGTGGGTGATTTCTCTGTTAAGGTTAGTTAAGCTAATTGCGTAAAGCAGGATATGTTTACTGTCGCTCCACCCGTAGCAGGTTGGTGTTTCCGGTAGTTTGGATCCTGCGCTCCGCCGCAATATAGCTGTAGCAACATCTGGATTCGGCTTTGCGCTGTTTCTCAGAAAAGCTTTCTCATGTCTGAACAGTACCGCATCCCGGCCGCTACGCGCATCGGCCACGTGCACCTTAAGGTGGCTGACCTGGAACGATCGCTTCACTTTTACTGCGACCTGCTAGGGTTTACCGAAACGACCCGCTACGGTAGCCAGGCGGCCTTCATCAGCGCGGGCGACTATCATCATCATATCGGTCTTAATACCTGGCAAAGCAAGGGGGCACCTCGGGCAGCGAAACAAGGCGTAGGTCTCTTCCATACCGCTCTACTGTATCCGGAGCGAACCGATCTGGCCCGGGCGCTGCGCCGGCTGATCGACGCGGAATATCCGCTTACCGGCGCTGCCGACCACGGGGTAAGCGAGGCCTTGTACCTGGACGATCCCGACGGGAACGGCGTGGAATTGTACTGGGACCGCCCGCGGCAGGAATGGCCACGAAAGTCGGCGGGTGAGATCGAGATGTATACCCGTACGCTGGATCTGGACGGGCTGCTACACGAACTCCTATAGCGACATACTTCGGTGCAGGGGAATGGTCGGTCGAATACCTTTGGATTTGACATCCCGCCGGTTTTTATTGCAACGCACTAAAATCGTAGGTTTGATCGGTATTGTTGTCCTCCTCGTTATTTCCTGGCTCCTGCTGCATTTTTTCATACCCGGTGCCAATAGCCAAAAGTTCTTTTTGCCCACTCCCCGGCGTTTGGGGCAGTTTACGGCTGGTGCCCTGGTGACGGCGGCCCTCTGCCTGGGCGTACAACATTTGGAAGCTACCCTTGCCGGCGCCGAATGGGTCCGGAACTCCGATATCACCCCTGGAGCCGTGGCCGAGCGCGCGTGGTGGGACTTTCGTTCGGTACTTACCGAGGAACTCCTCTTTCGCGGCGCCTTACTTTACTTATTACTTAGGAAGACACGGCCGTGGACAGCCTGCCTGATATCCGGCCTCGTTTTCGGCGTTTATCACTGGTTCTCCTTTGGCCTCTTCGGGCAGCCGGTGGCTATGATCGTAATCCTGCTGGGGACGGGGATGATGGGAGTAGCCCTCGCCCTAGCTGTAGCCCGAACCGGTAGCATCTGGCTGGCAACGGGCTTGCACTTCGGTTGGAATTTTGTTTTAAATACCCTCTTTTCGCGGGGTCCGCTCGGCAACGGCCTGTTCGTGCCGGAGGGAGGTAGCGCACTCAGTAGCTGGGTCAGTCTGATCGGATTATGGGTCGTACCGCTACTGGTGTTGGCTTTCGTTTCCCTAATTTACCCTGCCTCCCGCGAAGCTTCCATCGGCCGTTGGAGGACTTCGTAGATCACTTCGTTACCACTCCGACCGCAGCGATTGTAATCCGATAACTGTCTTTTCCAGGGGCCATATTTTCGGTAACGGGGCGGTCGCCACCTAAAACGGGTGTACCTGTGACTGGGGCGGAAACGGTCAAAAACAAAAGCCCCCCACACCAGTCGGCGTGGAGGGCTCAACGGAATAACACTAAAAATATCTAGCGTTTACGAAGTTTGACCGTTAGTTGTCCGGTAGCGGTGGTGGCCAGTGCTACGTACATACCCGACTGAAGATCCGTCATCGGCAGGTCGAACTGCTTTGCGGCGGGACGGAATTCTTTAACCAGGCGGCCGGTGGCGTCAAAGACAACCAGGCGATCCATGCGAACCGGCGAGGTAATCGTCACCTGGTCGGTAGCCGGATTGGGGTAGGCGGCCAGAATACCACCTTCGGGCTCGGAAGTGGGAACCGTTTCACTGTTGTAGAAATAGATATTGTCCAGGTAGATGGACCCGGCACCGGTAGGTAATGCCGAGATGATGAATTGCGAGACATCCGTCATATTCATGTCCTCGAAGTCGGTAAGCGGAATATCCAGCGGCATCCACTGTCCCTGGGTCACCTTGAATGGGATTTCGAACTCGGTATCGTTGCCGCCGTCGAATCCATCACCGCCGAAGTCGACGAGTTTGATCCGGAAGGTATCGAGATCGTCGGTCCAGTAATCCACGTGCAGGGTGGTCATGTTGGAAAGGTCGAGCGCGCTGTCCCCGAGCATCTCGATGCCGGCGAAGTCCAGATTGGTGTACAGTTTGACGGCATCGCCGGCAATAGTGTCCTCGCTGTATCCGGCGGAACTCCAGGTGGTACGCCAGGTGTTTACCGGTACGTCGTCGTAGAGTCCACTGAACAGGGAGATGATGTCATCACCTTCGTGTACGGGGGTGGGAGCGGC
Source organism: Lewinellaceae bacterium (assembly GCA_963747415.1). GTDB lineage: Bacteria > Bacteroidota > Bacteroidia > Chitinophagales > Saprospiraceae > Neolewinella. The sequence goes on from CAVVFF010000001.1 coordinate 78,252, forward strand.
CGTCGTGGGCCCCACGTCACCTCCGCCGGTACCGGTAGTATCTGATCCAATGCCGCCGAAATACACGTCGTCCCAGTAGTACGTGGCCGCTTCGGCGGGCTGGCTGCCAAAGTCAAAGAAGATGGACATCTTGTTGTAGACCGCGTTCAGGTTGAGCGCGGCCGTTCCTTCCGCCTGCATTGCAAAGTCAAAGACCAGGGTATCCCAGGCCATAGCGACCGTGGTATTGGTTTGCGTTTCCACGCTTACGGTTGGGTCGTTACTCGCTTCTACCTTGAGACGTACGGGCGTTTCTGCGGTTGGCGACCAGACCCGAACGGATACCGTGGTGGAGTCGGCGGTGAAGGGAACGGCGGTGGCAAAACCGGGATCGAAGGGCGATCCACCCCGATCGAGGGTGATCGTGGTACCTGCGTACGTTTCGGCACCGACGATCTTGGTCGTCTGGGCTACGGTGTTCTCCGTATTGGTAGGGTCTTCCACCACCTGGGAGGAGGCTCCGGCGAAGTCGGAAAGACCGTAGGTTACGTCGTCGTCCTCAAAGGTCACCGGAAGGTCGAGGGGAGTCTCGCCCAGGGATTCGCCACCGCTGTAGAAGTAGATATTATCCAGGTACACGGTGCTGGTTTCGCTCGGCACGCTGGAAATAATGATCTGGCTGATATCCGTCATGTTCATCCCGGCAAAGAGACCGAGGGGCAGGTCCACACTGACCCACTCGCCCGTGGGTAGGAAGCGCCGTAACTCGCTTTCCGTGTTGTTCTCCCGGGGTTCGAAGCCGTCGCCGCCAAAGTCGACCAGTTTGATCTGGAAGGCGGAGCTGTTGGGTGACCAATAGTCGAAGTGGAGGGTGGTGATGTCGGCGTCAACAAGGTCCAGGGCGTTTTCGCCGAGCATTTCGATACCGGTGAAGGACAGGTTGCCGTAGCGGAGGACCTCGTTGCCTGCGATTGTTTCCTGGCTGAATTCTGCGGCACCGAAATCCGCCCGGTAGGTGTTGACCGCTACGTCATCGTAAGTGTCGCTGAAGATGCTGATGACGTTGCCCGCCTCTTGGGTAGGAGTGGGGGGCGCGTCCGTCGGGGCCTGCGCAATTGCCAGGGCCGGCACGAGGAGCGCTAGAATCGAGTAAAGCTTTTGCATGAAATTTATTTAAATAGTTAGAAAACAGGTTATTCGGGTGCGTATACGCGGACGTAATCCACCACGAATTCCTGGGGGAAGATCGAATCGTCCACCTCGGGGCCACCGAAGTTCCCCCCGATGGCTACGTTGAGCAGGATATAAAAGGGTTGGTCGAAGGGCCACGCGGCTTCGCTGCGGTCTTCCGGATCGAAGGTGTACACGAGTTGGTCGTCGACGAAAAAAGCGATCTCCTCGGCCGTCCATTCGGCGGCGTAGCGGTGGAAACCTTCTTCAATGCTGGCAAACTGGCTTTTCTTGGAGCTGGCGTTATCGCCATGGTTGGCGGCGGTGTGGAGGGTGGTGAAGACTTCGCCCGGCTCCCGGCCGACGTATTCCAGGATGTCGATCTCGCCGCTGAGGGGCCATCCTACCTCATCGATATTGGTGCCCAACATCCAGAAGGCTGGCCAGATGCCCTCTCCGGTAGCCAGTTTGGCGCGGGTTTCCACGCGGCCGTACTGGAATTCCTTATTGTCCTTCGTGGTGATCCGGGAGGAGGTGTAGGTATCCCCGTCTTTACGGGCGGTGATAATCAGGTTGCCATCTTCCAGGCGGTGGTTGTCCCGGGTGTAGATCTGGCGCTCGTTGTTTCCCCAGCCGCACAGGTTGGGGCAACCGTCACCGAGCTCAAAGTTCCAGACCGTTGTGTCCAGGCGATCGCCGTTGAACTCGTCCGACCAGAGCAGCGTGCGATCGCTGCCCCCCGGCGCTCCGGGTTGCCCGTCCTGACCAAGTTGAAGGTTACAAGACGCCAACGAGGCCAGTAGCATCAAAGCGAATAAGGAAGGGTGCATGGTGAATGGTTTACTGGTACACCCGAACATAATCCACCTCCATGCTGGAAGCGGAAAAATCGGGACTGATCTCGCCGCCCAGCGTACCGCCGACGGCCACGTTGAAGATCAGGAAGAAGTCGTGGTTGAAGGGAATGCCGGCGTTATTATTGAAGGTGTGATAGAGCTCGTCGTCGACGAAGAAGCGGATGCTATTTTCCGTCCAGATCGTTTTGTACACGTGGAATTCCGATTCCGCGTTCTCTACTACCGTACTGTTGAATACCGCGTTGCCGCCCGAGTTTCCGGGAAAGTGCAGGGCAGAGAGGACGCGGGTGGGGTCGTTGCCGACGTGCTCCATCATGTCGATCTCCCCGCAGGCCGGCCAGCCTACCGTATCGAAGTTGGCGCCCAGCATCCACAGGGCAGGCCAGGTGCCGCCCCCGCTGGGCAGGTTGGCGCGGACCTCGATGCGCCCGTAGGTGAATTCAAACTTGTCCATGGTGACAATCCGGCCGGAGGTGAAATCCGAGCCGCTGAAGTTCTCGCGCTGGGCAGTGATCCTAAGCAGACCATCCGCTACGCTTACGTTCTCTTCGCGGTCGGTGTAGTACTGGCTTTCGTTGTTGCCCCAGCCGTTGTTGCCGGTGCCGGTATCGTAGCTCCAGGCGGTGTCGGCCAGTACGTCGCCTTCGAATTCGTCGGCCCAGATGAGGTTGTTGAATTCCGGCTCCTCGACGCCACCGCCACCGCCCTGCACGGGCTTCTCGGAGGTGAAGATGTGGTACCAGGCCAGTCCGCCATCGTTGCCCTGTACGGCGCGTACTACCAACCGGTTCTCGGTGAGGGAGAGGATCTCATACTCCGACGTGCCGATGTAGTAGCTCATGAAGCCACCTTCGGTGAAGTTCAGTACGGTACCGCGGGTCTGCCCGGGAATATCGTTGTTGGCTACCACCGACTCGCTTGGGCTGAGGGCGACCAGTTGGGGCTCATCTTGTACTTCGTATTCGTAGCAAAAATCGTAGCCCTGCGATCCACCGGCCACGCTCTCGAAGCCGGCGTTGAAGTAGGTCAGGCCGAAGTTGTTGAGTTCGTAGTAGAGGTTATCCCCCTCTCGGCTGAATACCAGTTCATCCTCGTAAAGGCACTGGCTTTCTCCGGCGCCGTCTTTTTCGAAGGGGGCGGCCTGGTAGTAATTCGCGAAGTAGTTCTGCTCCGCGTTGCCATCGTTCTGCCCTACGCCCAGTTGGCCGGGCTCGTCGGCGGCCCAGTACCAGGTTTTGGTCCCGTCGCCGGTCAGCAGGGCCACGGCCTCCGCGTCGCTGAAGGTGCTCTCCACGGTCACTTCGGTAGTGCCGGTGGTAGCTATGCCGCCGGTACCGGAAGCGACCACGGTCACCTGGTAGGTGTTCACGCCCACCTGAGTGAAACGCTTGGTCAGTTGGCCGCTGGGGGCCACCTGCTCGGTACCGTCGCTGAAGATGAATTTATAGGTGATGGCATCCTCCGCCGTAGCGTTGAAGATGACCATCCCGCTGCCGTCGCCATCCGGCGTATCGGCGGTTTGTCCCGCTACGATGGCGTCGATCTGCAGATTACTGGGCGCCGTCAGGTCGCCGAAGGCATATTCTTCCTGTTCGCAGGCTACGACCGTCAGGCCAAGCAGGAGCAGTAGATAGTGAAGTTTCATGATCGTTTATTTCTTGGTTTGAAGGACATCGTTTTTGCGGCGGAGCGCAGGAGCGACGTTCCCCGGAAAAGCGGGATGGAGGTATGGGCTAGGGTGCCTGGCGGATGTCATCGAAGTAGTATTCGCTTCCATCACCGGCCGTGCCCAGATCGAAGAAGAGGACCACCTTGGCGTAGGCCTGGGTCAGGTCGCCGCCGCTGTAGTCGAAAATGAGCTCCTCCCACTGGTTGGCTACGGTAGTGTTCTGTACGATTTCAATAAAAATATTGCCGTCAGCAGCGTTTTCCACCTTTAGGGCAACCGGGATTCCGGCCTTTGGCGACCAGACCTTCATCGCCAGTCGCTGGGTACCGGAAAAGTCAATCGCTTGCGGCAGTTCGATGACGGCGCCCGCCCAGGTTTCCGAGCCGTCGGTCTTGGTCAGTTTGCCTACCCGACCGCTGGTATTGGCGCCCGTGGCATCGGGATTGTCCACGATCTCGGTCCCGGCGCCGCCAAAGCCGATCAGGCCGTAATCCAGGTCGGTAGATTCGAAGCCAAGGGGTAGCTGAACGACGGGTTCTTCTCCACCGCCTCCTACGCCCACCTGGGCGATATCATCGAAGTAGTAGGTTGCACCGGTTCCGGCGGTACCGAAGTCAAAGAAAACGGCCACTTTACTGTATTCCTGGTCGAGATCGCCCACGGTATAGTCGAAGGTCAATTCCTCCCATTGATTGGCAACCGTAGTATTTGCCGTGACCTCGATGAAGATGCCGGCGTCACTGCCGTTCTCTACCTTCAGCAATACCGGAATACCGGCCGTCGGCGACCACACCTTCATGGACAGTTGCTGGGAAGCAACAAAATCGATGGGTTCAGGTAATTCAGTGACCGCACCCGCCCAGGTTTCGGATCCTTCTGATTTGATCAGTTGGCCCACCCGGGTACTGGTATTCGCACCAGAGGCATCCGGGTTGTCGATAATCTCCGCCGAAGCACCCCCGAAGCCGCTCCATTCGTAAGCGATGTCCGCCGACTCGAAGGTCAGGGGCAGGGTCATCACCGGGCCGAGTCCGGCTAAAGCGATGTCGTCGAAGTAGTAATCCGTTCCGGTACCGTTGTTACCGAAGTCGAAGAAGAGGACCACTTTACTTAGGTCCTGCGTGAGGTCGGCCTCACTGAAATCAAAGGTGAGGGTTTCCCACTGGTTAGCTACCGTCGTATTGACCGTCAATTCCGCAAAAATGTCGGCATCGCCGGCGTTTTCCAATTTCATCAGCACGGGGATACCGGCCGTCGGCGACCAGACCTGCATGGTGATTTCTTCGGTATCACTGAAGTCGATCGGACCTCCGGTTTCCAGGGTCACGCCGGCCCAGGTTTCGGAATCCTGCTGCTTGGTGAGGCGGGCTACCCGGTCGCTGGTGTTGCTGCCGCTCGCATCCGGATTATCCACTACTTCCGCCGTCGCTCCTCCGAAGCCGATGAAGTTGTATTCCTTGCTTGCGTCTTCGAAGGTGAGCGGGAGGAAGACCGGATTGCTGATGGTCACCATGATGGTGTCAGCTATCGTAGCCGCACCGCCGCTCCGGGCTACCACGATCAGTTCGTATTGGCCGGTGGTACCGTATTCGTGGCTAACGGTCTCTCCCTCCTGAAAGGAAACCGGATCTTCGTCCGGATCCTCGCCGAAGTAGGCCAGGAAGTTAGTTTCCAGGTCGGCCGTTGCCGTAACGTCGATGGAAAGGGGATTACCCGCCGTGGGCGTAACGGCAACCTCCAGGTTTTCGGGAGCCAGGAAGCTGACGGTGAGTTCCTCGGTATAGGTGGTTGTCTTACCGTTGATGTTCATAGCTTCCAGCGTGACGGTGTAGACGCCCTCATCGTAAACGTGATTGATCGACTCCCCGGGCGACAGATCCTCTACCGTGGCCCCGCCATCACCAAATGCGAGGGAGAAAGCCGTGACGCCCCGGCCGCCGGGAAGCAGGGTCACCGTACCGGTATTGTCACCCGTGATCCTAAAGTCCAGCGACAGTTCGCTGGGTGCCTCGACCGTCGCCAGGTCGGGAAGGAGGATTTCGTCCTCACAACCGCCGATCAGCAGGAGAAGGAAAAGAAAGGATACTATGCTGGTCAGTTTCATAACTGTTTTTTTAAGATTTTCCAGCCTGTCATCGGATGTCTCCCGGAGCGGTAGCGGAGGGGACATCCGATGACAGGCCGGAGGGTTAATAGCCGGGATTCTGCTCCCAATTGCCACCGGAGAATTGGATTTCCTGGAAGGGAACTGGAAACAGCTCGTTCTTCCCGGCCGTGAAACCGTCGATCTCGGCGGCGGCCCGACCCGTCCGGACCAGGTCGAAGAAGCGGTGTCCTTCACCGACCAGCTCGAGGCGGCGTTCGTTGAGGATGAAATCGCGGAGGGCATCACCCGAAGCGCTGATGTCGTGGTCTTCGTCGCCGAAAGCGCGGCGACGTACCCGATTGAGGTACTCGCGAGCCTGCTCGTCCTGTCCGATGGCGTTGAGGGCCTCGGCAGCCATCAGCAGGACATCGGCGTAGCGAATGGCGCGGTAGTTATTCGGGTTGGTCAGGTTCTGGTCGCCGATATTTGAATCGCCCTGTCGGGCCAGGTATTTCCGGTTGTAGTAGCCGGTGTGCTCGTAGCCGATGCCGTAGGTGGCGCCGGTTTCGTCGGCCCATTCCTCGATGTCGAGCAGGGTAACGTCGCGACGGCTATCACCCGGCTCGTAGGCGTCGTAAGCTTCCTGAACGGGCACGTTGAAGCTGAATCCACCGTCGAATACCGGTCCGCTGTAGTTGCGAATGCCGTTGAAGCCAACGGCGACATTACCCTCGCTACACTGCAGACAGCCGAATCCGGCCCCTTCCGCGTCCGTGTACTGCACCTCGAAGATGGAACCCTGTCCGAATTCGCCGGACTGTTCGAAAATTCCCTCGAAGTCGTTGGATAGGGAATAGTTGCCCGCCTCGATCACCTCCTGCAGTACTGTGGCGGCAGGCGCATACTCCTCTTGGTAGAGGTAAGCCTTGCCGAGGAGAGCCTGGGCGGCCGCCTTCGGTACGCGACCGGCCTGAAGGGGCGTGATGGGCAGATCGGGGATAGCGGCCATCAGGTCGGCTTCGATGTAGTCATACACTTCACTTACGGGAGAGCGGGGAATGGCGTTTTCATCTCCCAGGGAAAAGCGTCCTTCCGGCTTGATCGGAATGGGACCGAACCACTTCACCAGTTCAAAATTGTAATAGGCGCGCAGAAAACGAGCCTCGGCAAGCAGCCGGGATTTATCCTCGAAGTCGATATTGTCCTGAAATTCCAGTACGAAAGATGCCCGGTTCACCCCGGCGAACATCCAGTCCCAGATGTTATCCACCTGATCGTTGACGGGCGTGTGGATCATATCATCAACCTGCTGAAAGCCGATCACGTCGTTGGCACTTTCACCGCCGGCCAGGGTATTGTCGGAGGCGATCTCGCCCAGAAGGACGTTGAGGTAAGTGGGCTGCAGCAAGTCGTAAGCTGCTATGATCGCATTTTCGTAATCGGCCGGCGAATTGAAATAGTTCTCTGAATCAATGGAGTAGACCGGGTCGCGGCCGATAAACTCGTCTTCGCAGGCCGATACGGTCAGCAGAAGCAAAGCCCCGAATAAAAGGGAGATGGTTAGTTGTTGCATGATCTTAGGTTAGAGGCTGAGGTTAGCGCCGACGAGGAAAGAGCGGGCAATAGGGTAGAAGCCGAAATCGATACCGCCGCCGATCGGCGATCCGGTGGAAGCGGCCGGGTCGTAGCCGAGGTAATCCGATACGGTGAGCAGGTTATTGCCGGAAGCGTAGAGACGCAGACTCCGGTTTTCCCCGCCGCCCAGGGGTAGGGTGTAGCCCAGCGTTATCGTCTGCAGCCGTAGGAAGGAGCCGTCCTCAACGTAAAAGTCGGAGAAGACCCGGTTAGTGGTCGCCGCGGTGGTGACGCGGGGTATTGCGTTCGTGGACCCGGCGCCCGTCCACCGCTGCAGGTAATAATCCAGCCGGTTAACATCCGAAAGGGCCCGCTCGTAATTCCGCACGATCTCGTTGCCGAGACTGGCGAAGGCGTAGGCGGTGAAGTCAAAGCGGCGGAAGCTCACCTGGGCGTTGAACCCCATTGTTACGTTAGCGATCGGATCGCCGAGGTAGGTGCGGTCGTCCGGAGTGATGACGCCGTCACCGTTCACGTCCACGTAGCGCAGGTCGCCGGGTTGGGCGGGAGCGCCGAGCGCCAGTTGGGAAGGTGCCCCTTCCAGGTCGGCCGCGTTCTGGAAGATGCCCTCCGTCTGATAGCCATAGAAGTAGCCGATCGGCTGACCTACCTCCATACGAGAAGGTGCCAGCTGGCCGACGCCGAAGGATCCCCCTTCTATGAAGCCGGTACCGTTGTTCACCTCCAGGACCTCGTTGTCGAGTGTCGTGAAGTTGTAGTTCAGGTTGATCCGCCAGTCGCTGTTGAAGCGCTGCCGGTAGTTAAAGGCGAGTTCGAGACCGCGGTTGCGGACGGCGCCCGCGTTTACGGTCGGAGCGGCGCTGCCGGGAGCGGCGGTACCCACGATGCCCGACACCGGAATGTTGCTGATCAGCAGGTTGTCGCGGGTGTTGATAAAGTAGTCACCAATGATGCTCAGTTTGTTATTCAGGAGGCTCAAGTCGAATCCCGCGTTGAATTTCTTGGCTTCCTCCCACTGCAGGGCGGGGTTGGGCAGGGCCCCGATGGCGGTTCCGTTCACCAGCACGCCGTCGAAAATATAGGTGGCCTCGCCGCTCAGGGTGCCGATGTAGCCATTATTAAGGATCTGGTCGTTGCCCAGGATACCGTAGCTGATCCGTAATTTGAGCAGGTCGAGCGGGCTGTCAGCACTTACCGTTGTCTCATCGAGCAGGATCACGCCCGCCGTGACAGAGGGAAAGTAGGCCGCCCGGTTCTCAGGACCGAATTTGGTGGAAGCATCGCGGCGCAGCATCGCGGTAGCGAAGTAGCGCTCCAGGTAGTTGTACTGGACCCGGCCGAAGTAGGACAACCGGCGCTCGTCGTAGGAATAAGAACCCACGTCGCGGGCCCCCTCGGGACTGGTGCCGGTAGCCAAACTGATGTCGGCAAAGGAGTAGTCGTTGTTCGGCACGTCGAAACCGGTGGAGAACAGGCCGTTACCCAGCTCCCGAAAGATGGTCGTTCCCAGGGTAGCCGTCAGGTTGTGGTTTCCGCCAAGGGTCCGGTCGTAGGTACCGTAAAGGTCGAAGGAGTAATTGTTGTCGTTGATGCCGTTCTGGTTGACGCTGCTACGGGTAACGTCGAAGACCTTACCGCCGTAGTTAACCTGCTTGTTGAAGTTGCGGCTTTCGCTGTTGGAAGTATTAAAACCCACTCGGCCGGTGAGGACCAGTCCTTCGGCCACGTCGTAGTCGAGCGTCGCCTGCCCGTTCAGCTTATTGAGGCCGTAATCATTGAAGGTGTTGGCAATCTGCGCCGCGGGATTGATCACCTCGATGCCAAGGCCGGGGGTGTTGGGCACGAGGGTGAAGTCACCATCGGCGTTGCGTACCGGTAGGGTAGGGGGGGCATTGAGGGCGTTGAAAAGTACCGAACCGAGGCCGTTCTCGTTGAGGGACCGGCGATCCAGGTAAGTATAAATAAGGTTGGTGTTCAGGCTCAGCCGCTTGGTAAAATCTACGCCGAGGGAGACCCGGCCGGTAGCCCGACGAAAATCGGATTTATCACCGCCGATGATGCCCTCCTGATCGAGGTAGGAGCCACCGATCGAATAGGTGATGTTGTCGCTTCCACCCGAGACCGTCAGGTCGTGGTTCATGATGGGCGCGTTACCGAAGACCTCGGCCTGGTAGTCGGTACCAACCCCCAAATCGGTAGCATCGGGGTAGGGAAGCGGCTGGCCACCGGCTGCGTAGGTCTCGTTGAGCAGCAGGGCATATTCCGTGGCGTTGAGGAGATCCAGCGAGCGGGAACTTTCCTGGGTGCCCACGTAAGTATTGTAGCTGAGGCGCGTGGGTTGGTTCTTCTTGCCGGTCTTGGTGGTCACCAGGACTACTCCGTTAGCTCCAATGGTACCGTACACCGCGGCCTGGGCATCCTTGAGGACGGTAATGGTCTCGATATCGTTGGGATTCAGCGTGCTGAGGTCGCCCTGGTAGCCGTCGATGATGACCAGGGGCGCGTTTTGCCCGTTGGTGGAGACGCCGCGGATGCGGATGTTCAGCCCCGCCCCGGGAGCACCCGACTGGGTGGTGACGTTCACGCCGGCCACCGTGCCCTGCAGGGCCTGTTCCACTTTCTGCGGCTTCAGGTCGGTTATTGTCTCGGAGTCCACCGTCGAAACCGCGCCGGTCACGCTGCGCTTCTGCTGGGTGCCGTAACCGATGACCACTACTTCTTCCAGTGCCTGTACATCCGTTCCCAGAGCGATATTTATTGGCTCCGTGTCTTCTACCGTTACCGTGGTGGGTTGAAAGCCGGTGTAGGTAACCTGGATTTCCGTGCCCACGCTGACCTCCTCCAAAATAAAGGTGCCATCGAAATCGGTTACGGTGCCCCGCATACTTTCTCCCGCCGCGGCGGGAATAACAACACTGGCTCCGATGAGGGGGTCTCCGGTTTCGCCGTCGGTGACGGTTCCCGTAAGGGTGAAGTTCTGAGCGGCAAGTCCGAGACTGGCGCAGGTAAGCGCCAGGGATAGCAAAATTCTCTGCATGATCGATAGTTAGTAAGGGCGGCACCCCCCGATTATTCATCGTACAATTGAGGCGCTCTGGATGCGTTACAAAATTACGGGCGTTGTGGTTTTAGAATTACATTTGCCTCCCCTACAAAAACTCCGCGTTCGGCGAAAGCCCCGTAAAACCTAGGTTCTGTGGGATGATTCGTCAGAAAACTGACAAACCTGGATCACCCGTGTTGTGGTGATGTATAGGTGATGTTGGGGTAAATTGGCGGCATGTTTTGTGTTCCTGCGCTCCGCCGCCACTAATCAAACCGGTCAGATTTCGAGGATGTACTCCGTGAGTCCGGTTTCCCGCTCGAGCCCCATTTTCTTGCGTAAACGGTACCGCTTGACCTCTACGCTGCGGGGGGAGATATTCAACATCGGCGCGATCTCCTTAGACGAAAGGTTAAGGCGCAGGTAAGCACAGAGCTTCAGGTCATTGGGCGTAAGCTCGGGGTGACGATCCTTGACCTTTTTAAAGAAATCCCGGTCGGCGTTTTCGAAGGCATCCCGGAAGAGCTCCCAGGTCTCCGCTTCGTCGGTATTGCGATCAATGGTCTTGACCACCTCCCTTATATTCTTTTTCGGGTCGTTACCGGCCAGGAGTTCCTCCTTGATCTGCTGCAGCAGTTCGTTCTTTTTGACCAGGCTCATGGTGCTTAGGGCCGCTTCCCGGTTTTTTGCTTCAATGTCCTCCCGCAAGCGCTCGTTATTGAGCCGCGTTACTTCGAGTTCGGTCTGTCGTTGTTGGGACGCCATGGCGCGCTCTTGCTCCACCTTCCATAATCGTTGTTTGCGCCGGTAGTAATTCGTGTAGGAGCGGTGGAGCAGGTAAATCAGTCCGGCCGTCGCCAAGACGTACAGCAGCAGGGCCGGGTAGGACGCATACCACGGCCGCTGAATCGTAAAGGGGAACGCGATCGTATTCTCGGACCTGCGCCTTCCGAGCACCGACCGTGCCTCCAGGACGTAGTCACCAAACCCCAGACTTGGAAAGGCGATGGTGGGGGCATCCGTCCATTCGCTCCATTCCTCGGTGAGTCCCCGTAAACGGTACTGAAAGCGAGGGGCGAAGTATTTGCTGTAATCGGGGACGGCAAAGGCAAAGGAAAGGTTGTGATCTTCGAAGGGCAGGCTTTCCCCGGGTGACAGATCCAGGGGGCGGGGCGCGCGCTGCCCGGACTGGCTCCTGACCTCCGTAAGAAAGAGCTCGTGCTGCTGCAATGGAATGGCTGATCGTGCCAGCGTCAGGTAACCGTCGGCGGTACCGATCAGGAGGGTGTCCCGGCCGACTGGCGTGATGTTTTCGTATCCCAGGGGCGCGTCGATCAGGGCTGTGGCCAGGGCAACGTCCGACCGGCTCAACGATTCCCGAAGCGCGCCCTGCTGTAGGTAGCCCAGCCCATCGGCATGGAAGAACCAAAGGTGTTCTTCCGTAGCACTTAACCGCCCGCTAATGTAGCCCTCTTGCGGAACGGCCTCGCTTAGCACCTCCGAACGCCGGAAGCCCTCCCGTAGGGAACGCAGGCTGAAGATGCCCGCCCGGGAATAGTACAGGACGCTGTCCTGAAAAACCGTAAGACCGGCGTTCTTACCCTTGGCGGGTTGCTCGTACTGGATCCGTTCGCTAACCCGGAGGTAGTCAGCATCGAGTTGGAGGCCATAGACGCCTCGGTATTCATGACTCACGTAGGCCTGCCCTTCCGGACGCAGCACCAGGTAGCGGGCGGAAAGGTCGAAACCTTCGATCGTATTCCTTAGCCCCCAACCATTGGGGCCACGTTGCAGTACGGAAAGCCCCCGGTAATTTCCCTGCAGCAGCCAGTCGGGGTGGCCGGGGACGGTTTGGAAGGTCCATGTCCCGGGGAAATCGGAGATCAGCCGCGCCGTAGCGCCCGTCACGGAGAAGGTGCCGGAATCGTGGCCGGCAAACAACTGCCCGTCGTAGATAAAGAGCGACCAAACTTGTCCCCGCGTTCCGGGGATCAGCGTGAATTCTTCCCCGCCCTCGCGTACGAAGAGGCCCTGATTACTGCCTAGGTACAGGCTGCCGTCGTGGGTCGCCGCCGTATAGACGGTGCCGATCAGGCCGCTCCGGTCGGTGAATTTGCGGATCGGAGACGGCAGGTTAATGCAGTTCAGGCCGTTATCCGAACCGGCCCATACATTGCTCTGCGCGTCCTGGAAAAGGGAGAGTACGGTGTTGTTGGTCAGTCCGTTTACCTGGTCGAGGTGGTACTGGAGCTCCCCGTCGGCGTCGGTCAGGTAGAGACCACTGGAAATGGTGCCGAAAGCCTGTCCGCCGCGTTGAAGGGAAAGGGCGGTGTAAATGCGTTTGCCGCGCAGGAAGGGAAAATAGTCCACGGCTTCGAGACGGCCGTCCCGGAGCGCGAAGGTGCCGGCGGTGTCGGTCTGCACCAGCAGCCGGCCTTCCTCCTCCCATAGATGTACAATGGCCGCGGGAGCCGATCCGGGCGGGAGGAGCGTCTCTATGGCGCCTCCGGCCAGGGCGTACAATCCTCTGGCTGGATCCGTAAAATACAGTCCGGTGTTGCGTAGAAAAGTCTTGGTGATGCCGTCGTCCGGCTGGATGGTCTCGATACTTCCGCTGTCGGGGCGGTAAAGGAAAAACTGCTCCAGGGACTGAAATATCACGGCTTCCCCGTACACCAGGATGTTCCAGAATTGCTCGTCGGGCAGAATACGGTCGGTCGCGTCCCGGGAAATATTTTGGTACCGCAAGCTGCCGTCAGGGCCTCGTTCCCAATAACCGAATTCCATATAGCTGCCGGTGTAAATACGGTCGCCGGCGACCTGTACCGACCGCAGGATGGATTCGTTGGGGGAAGGATAGCGGTGCCACTGGGCGCCGTTAAATTCCAGCAGCCCCGCGTTATTGGCCACGTAGATGAAGCGGTCCTCATCCTGGCCGATCATCCAGTTTTGGCTGCCGGCGTCGTAGGCCGAGGGTTCGAAGCGGGTTACGGGGGGCAATTCCTGGGCGGCGGCGCGCAGGTGGAGCGCCATCACTAGAAGCAACACGAGCCGGAATCGTACGATAACCATGGGAAGGCCTGAAGGTACAGCGATAATCCCGCTGGCGCGGCCAGGACTGAAGGCGGTGGCTGCTTGGGTAACGACGGCGACCTCTTCCACAACTGCAGCCAAAGTCCGATCTTCCCTTCCGAAATCTATGCGCACCGAAAACACCTTCTTCGGGCTGGAGAACACCCAGCGGTGGACCGCCAGCCTCCCCTTCGTCGGCGTTTTTCTGATGGTCATCACCCTGATGGTGGTCGGCGTATGGTGCGTCGATATACTCCTGCTACCCCCTCATTGTCCTTCATCTTAGCCTTGGGCTCTCCCTTATCGAGCGGGTGAAGCTGACCTACCTACCACATTCCTGCTCGCGGAGCAGCAACGCAAAGGGGTGCGCGACTTCCACGGCGGCACCCTCTTCGGCTATCACTTTACGCTTGGCAACAGCGGGAGCGGGAAATAGCGTACCACGAGCGTATTGGTAAGCTACCTCCGGGGGCTGCTTTACCTGGTAGATACCGAAGCGCCCACCACCCTCGTGCGGGGAACCAGCTCCATCATCAACGAAGGTCCGGCGGCCCGGATCGGCTTGCGCCCGGTACGAACCGACGGGCTTCAGCAACTGATTTTAGCTTCAGCAACATAAATTTGCTGGTCTCGGTTAGTGAGGTCAAAAAGCGGCTTACCTTTCCCCGGATCGATCGGTCGCGGACCTACGAGGCGCGGGTGGCCGAGGTGGCCGGGCACCGGGATTACCTCGTGCGGTTACTGGTACACTTGACAAGGTGAAATAACAGGGCCCCGTGACGCCTCCGTTTTAAGATTGATGCCTAGAATTGAGTTTATGCGTCCCGGTACGGTAATTTTACTATGTATCCCCGTTTTCGCTGTGGCGGCGGCATTGTGTCCGTCCTATCCCTTTGATCTTCAGCTGTATGACACGTACTACCTTGTAGACTCCTGGATGGTCGTGCAGCTTACTGGTATCTATTTTTTGCTGGTGGGTACTTTGTATGTTGCTTTGCTCAACGCCGCGGGTGAGCCGTGGATGAACTGGAGCCATACGGTGACTACGCTTCTGTTTCCTTTTCTCCTGCTGCTACATCGATTGCCGGTGTTCAACCTCGCTGGGGTGGCTAATTACCTCGACCCAGTCGACCGGGTGATGAGGGATGCTTCCGGAATGCTGCTGCTAACAACCGGTATTTTATTCCTCGCCGGGCAGCTGGTCCTGTTGGCCAACTTGGTGCTGGCGACTTTCAGAAACTGATCGGTCCTGCGCTCCGCCGCCCTGAATTTAAAGGCCTGAGCCAATCCATAATGGGAAACTATCATTCCGTTAAATAGCTGCGGCCACATTTGCGGCAAAAGTAAGTCAGGAAAACGCGTTTACTGTTTCACGGCTTACTCCCCCGCGGCATCGGCCGGCAGCCAAGTGCCACCACGGTGACAAAAAATACCGGCACGGCGCATCGTGCCAACCACTACCGCGGCCCTCGCATCACCGAGTTATCCAGGTCGCGTTCAGTATCCTACTAGCCTCGAGGTACGGTAACCATCCCGTCGGGTGTTACTCAGCCGGTTATTGAAACTCTCCGTTACGGTTAATTAACGGATATTAGGGATCTTGTGAGAATGCATGACTAATAGCTCTTTGCTTACGTCATGCGGCGAATCTTTGACTATTAATTCCCGAGTATGCGGCTATTCATCTCCTCCTTATTGCTGAGCTCCGGTATGTGCGCCCAGGTTGGTACCGTTGATTACTACCCGCCAACGCCGGTGCCCGACCGGATCATGCTCAACCTGACCGAGACCCCGGCCACCAGCACGGCCGTAAACTGGCGTACTTCCCTGCCCGTGGAAAAGAGCTACGTACAGATCACCGAGGCTGACCCCGGCCCGGACCTCGAGGGTTCGGCGCGCGTGATCAAGGGTAAGAGTGAAACCTTCCTGACGGATCTGAACGGATCCCGCTTTCATGCGGCGGTTATGGACGGCCTGCAACCCGGCACCCAGTATGCGTACCGCGTCGGCGACAGCCTCCACTGGAGTGAATGGAATCACTTCACCACCGCCGATGCCGGAGAGGCCCCGCTTTCTTTCCTTTACTTTGGCGATGCCCAGAATGACATCAAAAGCATGTGGTCACGGGCGATCCGCGGCGCCTACGCCAAAATGCCCCAAGCCGACTTCCTGCTGCACGCCGGAGACCTGATCAACCGCTCCACCCGCGACCACGAATGGGGGGAGTGGTTTTACGCCGGCGGCTGGATCTACGGGATGATGCCGAGCGTGGCCACCCCCGGTAACCACGAATACGGCCGAAACGCGCTTGGCGACCCAGAATTATCTCCCCACTGGCGGCCCACCTTCAACCTGCCGGAAAATGGCCCCGAGGCGTTTCCGGAAACGGTGTATTACGTGGATTACCAGGGCACCAGGGTAGTTTCCCTGGATTCACCGGCCTTTCTGCGCGATTCTAGCGAGGCGGAGATTCAAATGGAATGGTTGCGTAAGGTACTTGGCGACAATCCCAATAAGTGGACCGTGGTCACGATGCACCACCCGGTCTATTCCAGCAAGCTCGGCCGGGACAACGAGGAATTACGGGCGGGGCTGCAACCTATTTTCGAGGAGTTTGGCGTTGATCTCGTCCTGCAGGGCCACGACCATACCTACGGCCGGGGTACCAACCTGCCCGTTGGCTCCGGTAAGCAACCTACGCTGGATGGCCCCATCTACGTGGTCAGCGTGAGCGGCCCGAAGATGTACGACCTGAGCATGGAACCCTGGATGCAGCGCGGTGCCTCGAATACCCAGCTTTATCAACTCATCGAGATCGACGGTGACCTGCTCAACTTTACGGCCTATACCGTGACGGGCGAGGAATACGATGCTTTCGAACTGCGGAAGCAAGGGACCGGGCAACCGAACGTCTTTATCGACCAGGCGCCCCGGGAAGTCCCCGAACGCCTGGCGCTTCCCCCCCGCTACCTGGAAAGCTACACGGACGAAGAGCGCGCCGAATACCAGAATCGCTTTGAAGCTTATGAGGCACGGAAGCAGTGAGGTTGGTTCGTGAGACTTTGCTCGCGTTCTCAAGGAGTAACGATCATCCCTAACCCGCAGTGCCCCGAGTGCAAGTCGGGAGCCGGGCTTCCTGAACCGGATCAGGGCAGCAGAAGCGTGATGGATCGATGGTAGCCCCGGTGATGAATGTATCCGTAGCCATTGATCGTACGGTCCCAAACCGAAAGTTGGAAGGTGTGGGCGCAGCGCCGGGAGGTGGGGTCGCCTGCCACCGTCGCGGCCCAGGGGCTGGCCGGCACCAGGGCATTATTCAATCCGACCCAGTTCCTGCCGGGATTGGGCACGTAGCTTTCCGAATCGACCGTAGCCGAGCGGTTGTCTCCCCACAGGGCACGCAGACTCCAGCTGCGCAGGTGTCCCTCAGTGTCTCTGGCGGTGATGCGGAAGCGGAATTGATCCGTTTCGGTGGTCACGATGCCACAGGTATTGATCTCTTCATCGACGCCTCCGGGTAGCCGGTGCAGGATATTATCGATGGTGGCCTCCGGCAGGGTGTTGTCGATGCGCACGTCGAGCGAGAAGCTGCCTAGGGGGCTCGACGAGGAGGCGGTCGCGAAAAGCCGGAACGTTAGTGTGTGCATGCCGTTCGTCAGGCCCGCGGTGTTTAGGCGGTAGGCCAACCAATGGTTGTACCACAGCTCACCGGGTCGCCGCACGCGGTAATAGCCGGAGGAGGTGGGATTCACCGCCTGGGAATTGAAGCGGTTATTGGACGTACTCCATTTCAGGTCGGTGAAAGATTGGCGGGGTTCCGCGCCGTCCACTTCCAGTTTATAGTACCGGGCGCCGTCGCTAAAGGCGCGGGTATGGTTGAGCAGGAGCGATAGGGTGCCGCCGAACGGACAATCCTTTACCTGGTAGAAATATTCCGGGTCTCCGGTCGTGTCCGCGTAGCCACCGGTAATGCGATCGGCCGGTACGTGCCCTATACCGAGGAATATAGGCCCTGTGGGCGTGAAAATTGAGGCGTCGGTGTCCAGGCGGCTGATCTCTTCATTGCAGCATACGTAGAGGCGGAAGGGGTTGATGACGGCCACGCTCGATGGGTTGTTAGGAACATCGGCCAGATGGCGGACCATCGGACTGGCGTCACTGAGGTCGAGGAGGGAGACCTGGTTTGCCGGCGACCGCTGGGTGAAGAGCAGGCCGCTTTCTCCGCTATCCGACCAGGTCAGGAAGAACGGGGACACCAGGCCCGAGGCAACCGTGGTCTTGGTATTGGCCTGTAAGTCAATGCGGCGGATCCGGCCTCCTCCGGCGGGTTGCTCGCTGAGGTAGGCATAGCGGCTGTCCTGGGTGAGGACCAGGCCAACGGCGTTCTCCAGGCCGGTGGCCACTACGGTGTGGGCTCCCGAAGCAAGGTCGATCCGAAGCAAGCGCCCCGCCGCCGTGAACTCAGGTACGTAGGCGAATCCCCGTAATTCATCCAGTGCGATCTGGTGGGGAGCCGTAAAGCCGGTGGCCACGACCGTAGCGTCGGCCCGATTGGCGTTATTCAGATCGACCCGTAGGAAGTTCCCGCTTCGTTCGGTAACGTAAGCATGGGTGCCCGTCTCACTGAGCGCGATGTCTTCGGGTTGCGTGTATCCGGTGCCGATCACCTGGTACGCGCTGGGGATGCGATAGGTCCGGTAGCGAATAATAATATCGTAACCGTAAGTGACCACCTGGACCTTAGTGTAGTTGCCGGCGGTGGTACGGACGGCGAATACGGCTCCGTTGGTGAGCAGATTGCTCGCATTGTTGTCAGCATTGATGGGGTTAGGGGAATAGGTCAGCGCGGTCAGTTCGGCGGCTGACAGGCTGGCGTAACTCACGGTACCGAGGTAGGCCACTTCCGCACCGTTCAGGGCTTCCATTTGTCGCTCTACGGAGGTTTGTTGCCGCCAGAAGATGTCATTGCCCGCATCGCTGGTTCCGGTATCGAGATTAAGGGAAAACGTCCCGTTAATGGTTTGGGAATTGCTGCTGCGGATAATTACCGCGGAGGGAGGGGTAAGGTCAAGCCGGGAAAGCTTGCCGTCGAATTCCGTAAAGTAGAGCCGGTTGCGGTCGCGATCGAAAGCCGATCCAATGGCGCCGTCGAGCCCGGAAGCGGCTGTAATAGGGGTTATCATGATTGTAAAAGTGTAAAAAGGGTGAGGAGGGAGATTGTATCCCTTTAGTTACCGGGCCTTCTACATCGTTACGTTTTGCCCCTAGTTTAGCCTTGCGCTGCCTTCGTTGCGAACAAAGTTCCGGCTGACTTCATATGGGAGTGTCAGTCAACCAAATCTCTTCTTCCGTGTCCCGACCGCTGTATTCTTCCCCGGATTTTTCCCTTCACCCAGATCGAATCTTACAGGGAAAAATTCACGCGGAGGTGCTTTCCCCCACCCACCTGCGTTCCAACTACGGCGAGACCATTCACGACGATCGTGATCCCCGTACGGAGTGGCGGATGGCCGGCGACATTCCTGATGGCCCCCACTACAAGTCCGGGCAGCCGATCGTCGACGCGCTCTTTAATCTGGCCAAGGAGGAAGCCCACCGCAATGTTGAAGCCGATGGCACCCTGCGCACCGGCGCCAAATGGTCGGGCGTATGGACCCGTGACGTGAGCTACAGTGCCTTGCTGGCCTTAGCTATCCACAATCCGCAAGCCGTAAAGGCTAGTCTGCGCGCCAAGGTCAAACGGGGACGTATCGTGCAAGACACCGGTTCCGGTGGCGCCTGGCCGGTCTCCTCCGACCGAACCACCTGGGTACTGGCGGCCTGGGAGGTGTTTCTGGTCACGGGCGAAAAGGATTGGCTGGAGGAAATATTTCCGATCATCAAAGCTACCCTCGCCGACGACCGGAAGACCCTCGTGGACCCCGAAACCGGCCTCTACCGCGGTGAATCCTCCTTCCTCGACTGGCGGGAGCAGACCTACCCGCGGTGGATGGACAATGTCGACATCTACGAGTCCGTGTGCCTCGGCACGAACGCCGTGCACTACCGTGCGCACCAAATCGCGGTCCGCATTGCCGACGTGCTGGGAGAAGACGCTCAGCATTACCGGGAAATCGCCTCAACCTTAAAGCAGGCGATCAACGACCGGCTCTGGTTGCTGGATAAAGGCTACTACGGGCAGTACCTCTACGGCCGAGATCATATGCTGGTTTCTCCCCGCTTTGAGGCACTCGGGGAAGCCCTATGCATCCTTTTCGACATTGCTGACGCCGAGCAGACCGCCTCGATCGTGGAGCGATCGCCGCTGACCCCCTTCGGTGTCTCGTGTATTTATCCGCAGATCCCGGATATGCCTCCCTACCACAACAATGGGATCTGGCCCTTCGTCCAGGGTTTCTGGAACCTCGCCGCGGCGCAGGCGGGCAACGGTGCCGCTTTGGCGCACGGCCTGGCCGCTATTTACCGCTCCGCAGGCCTGTACCTCAGCAATTACGAGAATATGGTCACGGAAAGCGGCGGGGTTATGGGTACGGAGATCAACTCCCACCGGATGCTGTGGAGTATTGCGGCTAACCTGGCGATGGTCTACCGGGTATTCATCGGCATTGAGTTTCGGGCCGATGGGCTGTACTTCGCGCCATCCGTTCCGGAGGCGTATGCGGGGAACCGTACCCTCAATGGCTTCCGGTACCGGGAAGCCACGCTGGACATCACCGTCCAGGGCTTTGGTCAGCGGGTAAAGAGGGTAAGTATAAACGGGAAGGCCTCGGAAGTCGCCTTCATAGCCGCGGATGCAACTGGTCACTTTACCCTCGAAATCGAACTGGATAACAAGGTGTTCGCCTACGATACCATCAACCGCGTGGATAACCAATCCTCGCTGCCGACCCTCTGGGCGGGTAGGGTGGGCGATGTTCTCCAGTGGAGCCGCGTCGTCGGTGCCACCCACTACCACGTATACCGGAACGAGGAACTTTTTCACCAGACTTCGGATAATAAATGCACCGTAGATCCCACCGTATATGCCTCTTTCCAGGTAGCGGGGGTGGATGCCGACGGCCACGAGGCCTTTGCCAGTGAACCCGTGCTCGTTACGCCCGAGGTGGAAATCTACCAGGCGGAAGCCTACGCGGCCTCCGCTGAAGTGCCGGAGAAGGTGGAAAATTATACCGGAAAGGGCTTCGTGGAACTGAGTCTAAGCGAAAACCGCCGGATCAGCTGGGAAGTGGAAGTAGATGAATCGGGTTTTTATCTGCTGGATTTCCGCTTCGCCAATGGCAGCGGCCCGATCAATACGGATAACAAATGCGCGATCCGCAGCCTGACCGTAAATGAGCAATACGCCGGTGCCGTGGTGTTTCCGCAGCGCGGGACCGGCGACTGGTCGAATTGGGGGCATACCAACGCCCACCGGGTCACGTTGGAGGAAGGCTTGAATGAGGTGGTCCTACACTTTGAAGAATGGAATCACAATATGGACGGGGAAGTTAACCGAGCTCTTCTCGATTATATGCGGTTGACTTTCACGGGAGGGGAGACGGATTAACTGGCTTTCGGTGGCCCATGGTCGGAGGGCTGGCCGTTATGTGATTAACATGGCGCCTTGGTTCCGGTCACATGACTCACCAGGCAAGTCCCTGTGTCGTCGGGTAGATCGCCCATTTGCTCGCCCAGGATTGGATTCACGGCCCCGATCGATCGGATGCTGGTATATTTATTGTTGTGAAGACCATCCGAGACCTCCAAGCAGCCGATTGGCCCCAGGTGGCGGAAATTTACCGTCAGGGCATGACTACCGGCCGGGCTACCTTCGAAACCCGGGTGCCGGAGTGGGCAGACTGGAACGCCGGCTGCCTGCCCTTCGCTCGTCTCGTGGCGGAAGCCGGAGATCGGGTATGCGGCTGGGTTGTACTGAAGCCGACTTCTAAACGGGAAGCGTACCGGGGGGTAGCGGAGATGAGCATATACGTGCACGAGGACTACCGACAGCGCGGGGTAGGAGATGCCCTGCTCGATGTATTATTACCCACCAGCGAGCACCACGGGATCTGGAGCGTGCAAGCGAGCGTTTTTCCGGAGAACTCGGCCAGTATCAGGCTGCTGGGTCGCAAGGGGTTTCGGCGTATCGGTTACCGCGAACGGGTAGCCCGCCTGCATGGAGCGTGGAAGGATAATGTTCTTTTCGAGCGGCGCAGCGAGCGGGCAGATTTCACGTAACGGTTATATACTTTGGGGGGCGCATAGCCTTTAGCAGCACCTCACAGATCTTCGAGGAGCAAGCCGTTCCAACCCTTAGGCTAGGTAAATCGAAGGCGTGGCAAAACCCTTATAATGTTTGCTCCTTCGCTCCGCCGCCAACGAAAACTTACTCTATTCGCGTCTTCCGACCTAAAGACTTCCCTTGTCCAAATTTATCCTGCTCCCCTTAGCATTCCTGACTCTGTTCGCCTGTGAAAAAGAGGAGGCCATCACGGAATTGTCGCCCTGGGACAGGGGGCTCGACCTGGAGGCTCCCCTGGTCGGCTGCGAGGATGCTTTCCCGGGCTGGGAATTCAGCAATCTTCCCGCCCCTCAGCCGCAATCCATTCGCGACGTTTCGTTCTTGAGTCGGGAAGTGGGTTACGCCGCGGGTAACCAAGGGTACATCGGGCGTACCACCGATGGTGCGGAGCACTGGACCAGGGTTGGACCGGGAACCACCAATGCAAGTTTCCAAGCCGTAGTGGCCGTTAACCGGGATACGATCTACGCCGCTGGGGGAAGGGAAGCATGGGGGACGAACTTTTCCCCGGGTGCCATTATGATAAAAAGCACCGACGGGGGAGAATCATTCACCCGGCTGCACCTAGAAGGCCTGAATGAGGTGCTGGATCTCCACTTTTTCGATGGGGAGAACGGACTCGCCCTTGCCAAGCCCAGGGCGGACACCGTGCCGGCCTTGATCTACCGCATCGCGGAGGGTGGGGCGAGCTGGACCTTGATCGATAGTGCCGCCTCCTACCGGCTAAGGGAATTCGCCGAAGTAGATGACCGGCTTGCCGCCGTAGGACATTCCGGGATGCTGGTCCGGCAGGCAGATTCCGGTGCCTGGGAGGACCGTCCGTTCCCCCTCACCTTTAGCGGGCCACCCATATTCGACGGTGCTTCGGTCGGACTGGCGGCCGCCAGGGAAGGAACCGGATTTAATCAGGTATTGTACCGTACGGAAGACGGAGGCCGGCAGTGGGGGCCCGTCGCGGGACCTGCTCCGGAAAGGGATCTAGCCTACTTGACCCCGCAGGGCCGGGGCATCATCATGAATTACCGATACGAGATCATTGGCGGTGACGTCATTTCCCCCATCGGTATGCACGTCTATTCGTCCACCGACGCGGGGTTGACCTGGGACTTACTAAAAGTGGACGGCAGCTGCGGTGTTAACGGTGAACTCTGGAACATCGCGCCGGGAGTATTGATGGGTATCGGCCCGGAAACCTTCCTGCTGGAACGCCGTAATTGATGCTATTTTAGGGTGCTGAGTAGGCGAGGCTTAGGTCGGCCAAACGCTTGAGGCATAAGCGGGCACATCCTATCTTCGCCGGTATGCTTAGAATTGTTATATCGACCTTTATCGTGCTGCTTCCCGTACTGCTGATGGCCCAGGAGGATTGTACCTGGACCGCCGATAACGGTAACGGCACCTTCACGAATCCCATATTCCACGACGAATTTTCCGACCCGGATATGATCCGCGTGGGCGACGATTATTACCTGACCGGCACGACTATGCACGCCATGCCGGGACTGCCGGTGCTGCATTCCCGCGACCTGGTGAACTGGGAATTACTGACCTACGCCGCCGAGCGACTTGACGAGGGGGCCGCTTTCCGGTTAGAGGACGGACAAGACATTTACGGACAGGGCTTCTGGGCGCCCTGTTTCCGCTACCACGAGGGCACCTTCTACATCTTCAGCAACGTGAACGGCGTGGGCACCCAGGTTTTCACCGCTACCGACCCCGCCGGCCCCTGGAAGCAACAGCAGATGCGCGCCGACCTGCACGACCTTACGGTGCTCTTCGACGACGACGGCAAGAAATACGCCGTCTGGGGCTACGATGAGGTGAAGATGGTGCAACTCACCGACGATCTCCTCGACGTGGTGCCCAACACGGAGCGGGTGATCGTGCCCCGGGGCAGCGGCGCCGGAGAAGGCAGCCACATCTACAAGATCGACGGCAAATACTACATCACCAATACCAACTATGAGCCGATGTGCTACCAGGTGTGCCTGCGCGCCGACGACCCCTACGGTCCCTACGAGATCAACGTGATCAGCGCCAAATCGAATATGGGGGTGGGTCAGCGGGCGCGGGTGTTCAATACGAGGGGCGAACCCCCCTACGACGTCGTGCGCTACGAGGAGAACTACGTCGGCTGCATCCCCATGCACCAGGGCGGCATCGTGGAGACCCAGTCCGGCGAATGGTGGGGCTGGTCGATGCTCGACTATAATTCGGTGGGCCGGGTTACCGGACTCAGTCCCGTCACCTGGCAGGACGGCTGGCCCTACTTCGGGCTGCCCGGCAACCTCACCCGTACGCCACGCAGCTGGGTAAAGCCGAATACGGGTTTCACCTCCGAGCCCTCCGCCCCCTTTGTTCGCGACGACGATTTCGGCGGTCCCGAACTGGCGGAGATCTGGCAGTGGAACCACATCCCCGTGGAGGATAAGTGGTCGTTAGCGGAGCGCCACGGCTACCTGCGACTCCATGCCCTTCCGGCCGAGTCGTTCTGGCGGGCCCGCAATTCACTTACCCAGCGGGGCATTGGTCCTGAATCCATTGCTACCACGAAAATAGAAGTCGACGGACTTGAGACGGGAGACATCGCGGGCCTGGCACTCCTCAACCTACCCTACGCCTGGTTGGGTATCATGCAGGAGGAAGACGAACGTACCCTTCGTTATTTTAATCAGCAGACGGATGAAACGGCCGACTTGCCGCTGACCGATGACGTGGTGTGGTTGCAGGTTCATGCCAATTTTGATACGGATACCGCCCGATTCAGCTACAGCCTCGACGGCGACACTTACGTGGAGATCGGCGGTCCGGTGCACATGCCCTATCAGTTACGCACCTTCCAGGGCGTCCGGTACACATTGTTCAGTTTCAATACCGGAGGGGGAGAAGGTGGTTACGCCGATTTCGATGATTTTGAGGTCGACGAGCCGCGCTGTAAAGGCCTGACGCGACCGATCCCCCACGGGAAAGTCATTCAGCTGACGAGCCTGGCCGATAGCAGTCTGCTGGTTACCTGGCGCAACTTTCTGCGGCCGGTTAACCCAGGTAGCCCCGCCGCGTCGGATAGTCTTTCTCAACTTCCGCGTACTGGAGCGAGGGCCGGGGCGGATCGCACTACAGTCGGTGGCTACCGGCCGTTACGTCACCGTCAAGAACAACGGTGGGCTCGCGGAGGTACGCCTCCAGGAATCGGAATCAGGCGATGCTTCCACCTTTCAGTGGATCGACATGCTTCAGGGGGACCTGATGTTGATGTCTTTAGTCAATCATCGCTACATCAACGTCGATCCCGGCCAGGGCAGCCTGTGTTCGGCGGATGCGCGGGGGGCACGACCCGACCGGCAGGGGGGAGCCTGTTTTCGTTGGGAGCTCGTTGATTAGGGCGGCGGAGCGCAGGAAGGGGGCGTGTTCACAAATGGATTGATTTTCGGTTATATCAGCAAAGCGATGGACTTATGCTTAGACTTATCGTGGTTTACCTAACCCTTATGCTGTCCGGTGCCTGCGGAGAAGTCGCTGATCCCGTGCAGGATAACAACGAGGGAATGATATCTAAAACCAATACCGTTGGCGAATTGCAGGGCAGCTGGAAAGACGAGGACAGTGTGTTGCGGACCGTTCGCTTCGAAGGCAATCTGATGATCGTAAGTTACCAGGAGGAGGTGGAGTCGAAAGAAAACTTCGTTATCGGCCGCACCTGCCCCAATGTGTCGGATGCCGTGGAGCCGACCGGCGACGGCCGCTACCTGGCCATTCCGGATAATGACCGCTGTTATTTTATTTCCAAGCTTACGGCGGAGCGGGTGGAGATGAGTCTGGTCGGCAAGGGCGATAAGCTGCGGCTGGTCCGGGTGGCGGAATAAGTACAATGCTTTAAGTAGGAGGTATGGTTTGCTCGCCTTCGGCTCGTGGGTTAAACACAGCGGGCGCTGCGCGCTGCGTGGAGGTTGGCACAGAGGTTCAACAGAGGAATCTCGCCTACGGCTCGCGGGGAAATTGGAAACACCGATTGCAGGTACTGACTTCGTCGAATGCTGTTTCGCTTCGCGTTTGCCTACGGCAATTCGGGTACGGCTCCCCATTGATTGTCCCGCATTGCTCAGCGCAACTTCGCGTCCCTCCGTTCCTCCGCGGTAACCCTCCGTCGCGCAGCGACTCCTCCTATTGCCTTTGCCGCTCTGTGATTCCCTGCGTGGCAACTCTGTGTTTAGTTATTCCCGTTTGGCTGCTCGTGGGCGCCTCGATGGGATAGTTTAAACACTGATGGCACGGATTGAGGGCACGGGTTTTCCCTTATGGCTCAGCGCAACTTCGCGTCCCTCCGTTCCTCCGCGGTAACCCTCCGTCGCGCAGCGACTCCTCCTATTGCCTTCGCTGCTCTGTGATTCCCTGCGTGGCAACTCTGTGTTTAATTATTCCCGTTTGGCTGCTCATGGGCGCCTCGATGGGATAGTTTAAACACTGAGGGTACGGATTGAGGGCACGGGTTTTCCCTTATGGCTCAGCGCAACTTCGCGTTCCTCCGTTCCTCCGCGGTAACCCTCCGTCGCGCAGCGACTCCTCCTATTGCCTTTGCCGCTCTGTGGTTCCTCGGTGAAGCCCTCCGTGACACCTCTGTGTTTAATTATTCCCGTTTGGCGGCTCGCCAGGAAATTCTGTACACGGCTTACACGAATTTAGGCCATGGATTTCCCCTTATGGGCTCAGCGCAACTTCGCGTCCCTCCTTTGCTCCGGGGTAACCCTCCCTCGCGCAGCGATTCCTCCATTTTCCCGCGCCCCGGCGCAAAAACCAACTTGACCTCACGCCGTTACGGTCCTATGAAAGCGGTAAAAAATTTCAGCATAGCCCCGGAACGCACTAAGCAACTCAACGACCGGGAACTGAAGGAGGACGGTAAATACGTAGTCTACTGGATGCAGGAAAGCATGCGGGCCTATGAGAACCCGGCGCTGGAGTATGCCATCCGCTGGGCCAATGAGCTCGATGCCTACTGCGTGGTCGTATTTACGCTGATCGACGATTTTCCGGAAGCGAATTTGCGCCATTACAAATTTCTGATCGAGGGACTAAAAGAAGCCGCCGACCGCATCACCGAGCGCGGATTAAAATTCATCCTTTTACACGGGCCGCGGGCGGAAAAAATCTCCGGTTGGGTAACCGATCAAGACGTTTGCGCCGTAGTCACCGATCGAGCGTACACCCGCCACGAACGCAAGTGGCGCTCCGACGCCGCCGATAAGCTGGAGGTGCCCCTGGTGCAGGTGGAAGGGAACGTGGTCGTACCGGTAGAGACGGCCAGCGATAAACGGGAATACGCCGCCCGCACCATCCGCAAAAAGATCATGGGGAAGGTAGAGCAATTCAGCGAGGAAGTCAAGGAAACGAAGCCGGACAATCCCAGCAAACGCGTCCACCTAAACGGGGATATGGAATTGAATAGCGTGAGCGGCGTGCTGGACCAGCTGAAAATCGACCGCGGCGTGTCACCCTCCGACGAGTTCATCGGCGGCACCGGTGAAGCTCGGAAACGACTTGATACATTTCTGGAGAATCACCTGAAGGGGTACGCTGACGGACGGCTGGAACCCGCCGAAGATGCGACCAGTCATTTGAGTCCTTACCTCCACTTCGGGCATATCAGTCCGGCTGAGATCTACCGCAAGGTGCGGGATTCCGATGCCCCCGAAAGCGACCGCGAAGGCTACATCGAGGAGCTGGTGGTGCGCCGCGAACTGGCCCACAACTTCGTCTGGTACGCACCCGATACCTACGACAGCCTGGAAGCCGTGCCCGACTGGGCGCAGGAAACCATGGAGAAGCACGAAAGCGATAACAGGCCCCACCACTACACCCGCGAACAACTCGAAAACGGTGAAACCGACGACGACGCCTGGAACGCCGCCATGAAGGAGATGCGGGAGCGCGGCTTTCTCCCCAACTATATGCGCATGTACTGGGGCAAGCAGATCATCACCTACACCAACACCTATCAATACGCCTACGAAACCACCCTTTACCTGAACAATAAGTACTTCATGGACGGCCGCGATCCGAACAGCTACACCAACGTGCTCTGGCTGTATGGCCTCCACGATCGTGCATGGACGGAGCGAGACGTCTTCGGAAAACTACGGACGATGACGCGCGGCGGGCTGGATCGTAAGTACGACGTGGATGCGTACATCGAGCGGGTAGGGTAAAACGCGGTTTCCGACCGCGAAGTAGGATGGGGTTTCCGACCGCGAAGGAAAAAAGCCATCCCTACCCGGCACACCCTTACCTTCCCGAATGTGGTCAGAGGACTGACTTTACAACAGATCAATCAGCAGGCATGGGTCCGTGGTCACTAATAAGTTCCTACTTACTCCCTGCTTCCGAATTCTTCTGCTTTGACCGATTAGTAGGCTCCGCCACCTCCTCCAGCAAACGCAGCACCTTGGCCGTGTTTTCCATTTGGGCGTTGGAGATCGCCATGTAGCTATCGGTGGCGCGCTGGTGCGCTCGGAGGATCACGTCCGGATCGGTAGCCGAGTTGTACAGTACGGCGTAGACCTGCTGATTGATCTGGTGAATCGCGGACTTATCGACCAGATCGTTAAACCAGGCCAGGACACCGATGGTAAGTTGGGCGTAATTTGACCGGCTGTCCTGCACCTTGAGGGGCGGGTCGGATATGAACAGCGCTACGATGCTCGCCATGCCGAAGGTGCCGAAGGCAATACTTAGTACCTCCTGCCCCCGGGTGCCGAAGTAGATGGCCACCACGATCAGGGCAAAGCCAAGAAGGAACGTCAGGCCGAACATCCAGCGCGCCAGTCCCTGGACGTTCCGGCTTTCCTCCATCGTGTCCTTCAACGATGCCTTGAGATCTTTAATCAGGGCGAAGGTTCCGATGGCGGATTCTTCCTGCAGTTGGGTCATTTTGCGTTGCGCGCTTTTTTCTTGCTCGGCTAGGGCCGCCAGCCGGCTGTGGATCAATTCCGCCTGCTTGATCTCCGTTTCACTGAAACCGAACTGCAGTAGGCCGCTGCGATTAAAGGCCGCTTCGTGGTCTAGTAAGTGGGTGAACAGGCTGCCGGCCTGTAACGCGTTAGGGGCGGGAGTCGCATTCATTGGGACAGTCGTCGGGTGAGGCCAATAAGATAAGGGGTCGTTGTCCGAACATGCAAGTTTCCCGCTCGACGTACGCTAAACGGAAAAGCAGGTCCGACGGTGGCCGGCCTGCTTTCTCAACGGCTACGGATTTCGAATCTTCACGAAGGGGCGTTACAGCGAAGCCGCCGCATCCGTAAGCTGTTTCCCAAGGGTTTTAATCTTCTCGGCGGTGGCCCCTTCCGCCTGCTTGGCGGCGGCGGTGGTTTTCTTGCCGAGGGAAGCAAGGGCTTTTTTGAGTTGGCCGGCCGTGAAGTGGTCTTCGCCTAGCAGGTCGCCTAATTCCTCGAGCTCGTCGGCGATTTGGATCAGATCCTCGTCGTCGGATTCGCCGAGGGCATCCACCCAGCTGTTGATGCTGCGCGTAGCGCCGGTTGCGGCCTTTTCGAGGCCCTGATCAAGGGATTTTATGGTTGAATCTAGGTGGGCATTAATGGTAGCCATAGTAGTTGTGATTGGATTCAACAGATAATAGCTTTCCCGTCCAATCGTTGCGAATTATCCCGGCCTAGTGGAATTATTTTTCTGACCTCTACCTTCCCCTCGCCGCCCTCAAAAAAGCGGCGGGTGAGTGGTCTATTTTGGTGTGCCGTCCGCGTTCACCGCCTCGATAAAATGCACCACCCCCGCGAAGTACCGTTCCTGGTCGTCGTACATCGCCATATGGCTCCCCTCCGGCAGGTAGAGGTAGTCTCCGTTGGGAAACTGCTCCGCCATCCACTCCATATGCTCGGGGTCCATGGTGTCGTGCTGGGCCCCGATGACCAGGGTGGGTACCTCTATCTGGCTTAGGTCTCCGCTGCGATCCCACTCGGCCAGGCTGGCGCTGGGGTGGATGCCGAATTCACTCGGTCCCTGCATGGCAAGGTAGACGTCGTAATTCACGTGCTCTAAGCCGCGAAGCGCGGGTTCGGGCCAGTCCGCGACGGGCATCCGGAGCACGTGCTCAGTGTAGTAATGCTCCATCAGTAATTCGGTGTAGCGCGGATTGCCGTAGTCCTCCGCCGCCTCCAGTTCCTGAATTTCCTGCAGCACGGCGGGGTCGAGTTGGGGGCCCAGCACCTCCTGGGCGTAGCGATTGTAGTCGGGGATACTGGACATCATATTGGAGATGATCAGCCCCTTCAGGGCATCCGGGTGGGCCAGCGCGTATTCCATTGCCAGGATACCGCCCCAGCTGTGTCCCAGCAAAAAGAAATTCGTGGAATCCAGCCCAAGGGCGCGGCGTACCTGGTCGACCTCGCTCACGAAGCGGTCGATCGTCCAGAGGGTGGAGTCACCCGGCTGGTCGCTACGGCCGCTTTCCAACTGGTCGTAATAGTAGTATTCGATGCCGGCACCTGGCAAATAGCTGTCCGCCGCCTCGAAGTATTCGTGGGTATTCCCCGGGCCGCCGTGGAGGAGCAGCACTTTCTTGTGCGGACTGTTGCCCACCCTTTTCGTCCACACCCGGAAATCCCCGGCGGGCGTATTGACCGGGATCATTCGTACGCCACCGGCCAGGGCATCGTTCCGGCCGCTCTGGTCGAAATAATCCGCTTCCGCCGTTGTAGACGGTATTTCTGGCGACGGGGCGCAGGAAAAAAGGCAGAGGACCAACATCAGCAGAATACAGGGCATAACTATACAAGGGATTAAAGCTTGCTACCCGGGAGAACCGCCAGAAGCGAGGGCGCCGGGGCACGGTGGTGATTGCAGAAAAATCCTGATTTCAGGCAGCGTTAAATCGATAATTGTCGTTGAGACAAAAATAGTCGATTTAGCAGCGCATAAATTAACCATTGCTACGCTGAAACACTACTTTTGCCGTCCAGTGCGGGAAAGTCCTTACTGGCACGAAATCGATTGTGTAACCCAAGAAACTCATTTTTTATGAATTTATCTATACGCAAATGCGTATCGTTAACGCTGCTTCTCAGCCTACTCACCAGCGCTGCGTGGGCACAGAGAACAGTCACCGGAACGGTGACGGACGGCGAAGGCCTTCCCTTAACGGGCGTAAACGTACTCGTTGTCGGTAGCAGCTCCGGTACCGTAACCGGCCTGGACGGTGATTATAGTCTGACCGTCCCCGAAGGCTCCCTATTGCGGTTCTCCTATATTGGCTTTACGCCACAGGAGGTCCCCGTAGAGGGACAAAGCGTCATTGACATCACGCTTGGTGCCGATGCCAACGTCATCGATGAGGTCGTGGTGGTTGGCTACGGTAGCCAGCGCCGCGAAGCGGTGACTGGTGCCGTTTCTTCCATCGACGCCGACGAAGTAAGCGCCCTTACCGTCAGTAACTTAGGCGAAGCGATTCAGGGCCGGCTGGCCGGCGTGCAGGTGACCAGCGGCGGCTCACCCGGCGCGCCCCCGGTGATCCAGGTGCGCGGTATCGGATCCATCAGCTTCGGTTCCGG
Organism: Lewinellaceae bacterium; assembly: GCA_963747415.1. Taxonomy (GTDB): domain Bacteria; phylum Bacteroidota; class Bacteroidia; order Chitinophagales; family Saprospiraceae; genus Neolewinella. The sequence goes on from CAVVFF010000001.1 coordinate 109,562, forward strand.
TCCGCTTTACGTGGTCGACGGGGTGCCCGGAGCCGGTGGCCTCAACCAGTTTGACTCCCGCGACATTGCCAGCATCAACGTGCTGAAGGACGCTTCCGCCACGGCCGTTTACGGTTCACGCGCTTCCAACGGCGTCATTATCATCGAAACCAAAAAGGGTGCCAATGCCCAGGGCCTCCGGATGAGCCTGGAGTCTACCGTCGGTGTACAGACCCAGAACCGTCGTTACGATCTGCTCAATACGGAGCAGTACATCCGGTACGGCGAGCTATTCAATGGCGGCTCCCTTCCCCGCGACCTGGATCAGCCGATCTATGAAGGAGCCGACCAGACCTTCCGGGAAACGGACACCGACTGGCAGGATGCCATATTCCAGGACGGCCTGCTGACCCAGAACTCCCTGCACATTACCGGCGGGGGCGAGCGTTCCTCCTTCTTTAGCTCTTTCGGCTACCTGAAGCAGGAAGGCGTGGTGAAGGGCTCTCCCTACGAGCGCTTCAACTTCCGGATCAACAGCGAGCACAGCATCAGCGAAGACGGTCGCTTCAAGTTCGGCCAGACCTTGCTGCTGGTCAACGATGAGCGCGATATTCAGCCCCAGCTCGGTGGCCGGCAACTCTTCCTGCAAACCATCCAGTCGGTTCCCTACCAGCCGATTTACAATCCGACCAACATCGGTGGCTTCTCCGGGGCGGATTCAGGTCTGGACCTCGCCGACCCGGGTAACCCGGTTCTGGCCGTGAACCTCTTGGAAAATACCGACCGGGTCTTCAAAATGCTGGGTACCGCCTACCTCAGCTACGAGCTCCTGGAAGGCCTGGAAGCGCAGGCCTTCGTGGGTGGCAACTACCAGAACTACCGCAACCGCACCCGTTCGCCGGTGTACGAATCGACTTCGCCAAACGTCAACAATACCATTACCGAGGCCGGAAACACCACCTTCAGTCCACTTTACCGGGGCCTGCTGAACTTCGATCGGTTGTTTGGTGACCACAGCATCAATGCTGTTGTAGTCGGCGAGATTCAGAACAATACCTACCGACCCTACGATATCCGCGTCATTCAGGCTAACGCCGATCTGGACGTGCTCGAGGGTGGTGCCCTGCAGCCGCTACCCGTAGGCGCACTATCGCGCAACGAGTCTACCCTTCGTTCCTTCGTGACGCGCGTCACCTACGGTTTCCAGGGTAAGTACTACGCTACCTTCAGCTTCCGTCGGGATGGCTCGTCCATCTTCGCCCCCGGATACCAAACGGAGAACTTCCCGGCTGCGGCCCTGGGCTGGAACATCAGCGAGGAGAGCTTCATGAGCGATACTCCCTTCAGCCTGCTGAAGGCCCGCCTAAGCTATGGTCGCACCGGATCTATCGGCCTCGGTCCCTATTCCTTCCAGGATCCGATCATCTCTTCCGTCGGCCCGGTTTTCGGCCCCGGCGCAGGTACCCAGCCCGGCATCAGTTTTATCAATTCGCTCGCTAATTCGGAGTTGCGTTGGGAGCTCACCGACATGTTGAACATCGGCCTGGACATGGGCTTCTTCAATAACCGCCTGAACTTCAGCATGGAGTACTACGACCGCCAGGTGGATAACCTCATCCTGAACGTCAACCTGCCGCCGTCCGTCGGTGTAGCCACCACCTCGCAGAACATCGGCGCGCTGAAGAACACGGGCTTCGAATTCCAGGGTCAGTACTATGGTAACCCCTCAAGTGATTTCCAGTGGAACGTGACGGCTAACCTCAGTACCAACTCGAATGAAGTGCTCGCGCTGGCCAACGAAGATGACCAGATCGAAGGAAACGTCGACAATGAATTTACCGGCAACTTCCCATCTACCGTGACCCGCGCCGGGGATCCGGTCTACAGTTTCTTTGGCTGGGAGACGGACGGACTCTTCCAGTCCCAGCAAGAAGTGGACGAGGCCCCCTTCCAGAACGACGAGACCGCGCCAGGCGACGTACGCTTCGTTGACCAGAACGGCGACAATGTGATTACCGAAGCCGACCGGGTGATTCTCGGTAAATACCTGCCGGATTTCACTTACGGCTTTAACTTCAACGCCCGCTACGTCAACTTTGATTTCAACGTCTTCTTCCAGGGCTCGCAGGGTAACGACGTTTACAATGGCGTCGGCTCCCTGCTTTCCCAGACGCAGCGGCTCTTCAACGTCGGTACCAGCGTACTCGACGGTTGGACGCCTCAGAATACCAGCACGGACGTACCGCGGATCATTGCCGGAGATCCGAACAACAACCGCCGGGTTTCCGACCGCTTCGTCGAGGATGGCTCCTACCTGCGCCTCAAGGCACTCACCATCGGTTACACCCTTCCCCTCTCCGAGGGCGGTGTGCTGTCCAACCTGCGTCTGTACCTCACCGGCCAAAACCTGCTCACCTTTACCGGCTACAGCGGACTGGACCCGGAGATCGGCGGGGCCCTCAGCCAAACCGGATTTGACAACGGAGACTACCCCACGGCCCGTTCCTTCATCTTCGGGGCACAAATTGGATTCTAAACGACAATATCTCCCGCAACTCTCTCCCCAGCGATTCCATTTATCTCTGGGGAGGGAGACAGCGGATTTAATAAAGAACTACAACCTATCGCGATCATGAAATTGAAAGCACTATTATTATTCGGACTACTTGCTATCGGCTTCGGCTGTAGCGAGGAGGACCTGACCCGTCTTGACCCGAACCGGGTTACGCCGGAAAACTATTTTCAAAACGAGCAGCAGCTGGAATCTGCCGTTCTAAGTGTCTATTCGACCCTACGTTCGGGACCCGTCGTTAGCCGCTGGTACTTCTTCATTAATGATATGCGGGACGATCACCATATCCCGACCTCGTCGCTCACCATTCTATTGTCGATTCCCGGAGGTAATGCCGCCGCCGCCGACAACGAAATGCGGGAGCACTGGACGGCCCTCTATCTGATGATCCATCGCGCCAATACCGCCCTCGATGGTATTGCGTCGAACGAGACTGTCGACGAAGCAACCAAGAATGCTCTTGCCGCGGAGGCACGCTTCCTGCGGGGATGGGCGTACAATGAAATCGCCACGCTCTGGGGTGCCGCACCGATCTATACCACCCGTCTGACTAGCCTGGATGGCTTCCAACCCCGTAGCCCGCGGGAGGAAGTGTTCGAACTGGCCCAGTCCGACTTTGCCTTCGCCGCGGAGAACCTGCCCGAAACGCGTAACGACAACACGTTGGGTCGTGCTACCCGTGGTTCGGCACTCGGTTACCTCGGCCGCAGTTACATGGAAACCAACAATCTAGCCGGTGCACGTACCGCCCTCGAAGCGGTGGTCGAGTCCGGTCAGTACTCCCTGGTCGAAAACTTCGGCGACCTCTTCACCGAGGAGAATGCCTTCACGCCGGAAAGCCTCTTTGAAGTGGTATACGCCCCCCGCGGCGACTACAACTGGAACGGATTCCAGACCGGCGACGGCGGCGATTCCAAGTCGGTACGTGCTCAGGAGTACGGCAAGGCGTGGCGGAACGTGGCCCCTAGTGCTGACCTCGTCAACCTCTACGAGAACGAACTGGGAGACTGCGATTACACCGACCCCCGCCTCAACGAGACCGTGATCTTCGAAGGCGACACCTACGCGAATGGTACCGAAGTCTTTGACGACGCCCGGCCCAATAGCCCAACTGTTCCTTACTACGGCAACCAGGTTAACGCCAGCTGGTATAAGTACGGCGTCTACTACAAATTGAACCCCGGTGACTTCTACACCTCGACTACGAACTACCTCCTGATGCGCTACGCCGATGTCCTGCTGCTGCTGGGAGAGATCGAAGCCCGTGAGGGTAACCTCGAGGAAGCCCGCGACTACGTCAACCAGGTCCGCGCCCGCGCCGGTGTTCCCGACCTCGAAGACAGCTGCGTACCCAACGAAACCCAGGACGAACTGGTCAAGGCCATCGTCGACGAACGGGGCAAGGAGCTGGCCTCCGAGGCCATCCGCGCCCGTGACCTGCGCCGCTGGGACCGCCACGGCGTGATCGACGCCGGAAATTACCTTGACTACTGGGCCGACCGCGAACTGCTGCTGCCCATTCCGCTGCAAGAGATCGTAACCAATACGGAAATCAGCCAGGCCGATCAAAACCCCGGCTATAACTAATTAGCGCTTTTCTTCGTGTTCCGTCATTGGGGACCGTTTCCAACCGGATACGGTCCCCAATGCGTTTATAGACCATGCCTTTTATCATGCGATTCCTGCTCCCCGTTGTGATGTTACTGTTGGCCTGTTCCGAGCGTGAGGAGCAGCGTTTCGAGCTGCTTGACATGGAGCATACGGGCATCGATTTTCAGAATGCCCTGGCCGAAAACGACACGGTCAACATCCTGCAGTACGAATACCTCTATAACGGCGGTGGGGTAGGAGTGGGCGACTTCGACCGCAACGGGCGCTACGACCTTTTTTTTACCGGAAACCTCGTCTCCAGCGAACTCTACCTCCAGGATGCCGACGGATCTTTCCGCAAGGTGACGAAGGCAGCCGGCCTGACCACCGACCGCTGGTGTTCCGGGGTCCTGGTCGGCGACATCGACGGTAATGGTTACGAAGACCTGTACCTCTCCGTACTTCATCCGGGAGACGAGCGGCCGAGCCCTAACCTGCTGTTTCTTAACGACGGTCCCCAGGGGCCCGACAGTATCCCCACCTTCCGGGAGGTAGGAGCCGATGCGGGGGTGGCCGATCCGGGTTTTGGGACGCAGGCCACGCTGCTCGACGTCGACCGGGATGGCAGACTCGACCTCTACGTACTGAACAACTCGCTGGAAAATTATCCCCGTACGATTGCCAAAGGAACCGATACCCTGGGGCGGGGCGCGAGCGTGGATCACCTCTACCGGAACGTCACACTGCCCGGCGGACCGTTACGCTTTGAGCCGGTGGAGCAACTGCGGACCGAGGGTTGGGGATTGGGAGTCGGCGTCCAGGATTTCGACCGGAATGGTTATCCCGACCTCTACGTCGGCAACGACTTTATGTCCAACGACTTCCTGCTGATCAACGAAGAAGGAAAGCTAAAGGATCGGATCAATGATCGCATGCCCCACCAATCGAAGAATACGATGGGCGTCGACATCGCCGACCTGAACAACGACGGGAACCCGGAGATCTTTACCGTTGACATGCTCCCGGACGACAACCTACGCCGGAAGACCATGTTTGCCGACATCCCTTTCGCCTCTTTTGCCCAGGAGCAGCGCAGCGGCTACAATACCCAGTACGTCCGGAATACCCTACAACGAAACAACGGCGACGGCACCTTCAGCGACGTAGCCCTGCAGGCCGGGGTAGCGGCTACCGACTGGAGTTGGGCGCCGCTACTGGCTGATTTCGATAACGATGGGCTACGCGATCTTTTCGTTTCCAATGGTTATCCCCGCGACGTGACCGACCGGGACTTCATTGATTTCTCGCAGCAGGTGAATATGTTCGGCACCCAGGAGGCCCGCTATCAGGCCGTTGCTCGGGCACTTGAAGGAGTAGGAGGGGTGTATCAGGAAGATTTCATTTTCCGGAATGAAGGCGATCTCCAGTTTTCCGCCACGGATTGGTTGCCCGACGATCCCACCTTTGCCAACGGGGCGGCGACAGTCGATCTAGATAACGACGGAGACCTCGACCTTGTCACCAATAACATCAATCAGCCGGCCCGGATTTACCGGAACCTGAGCAGACAACGGTCCCCCGATTCCACGCATTACCTCAGCCTACTTCTACGCGGTGGCGGTTCCAATGTGGACGCGCTCGGGGCCACCGTATACCTGAAATCCGGCAACCTGCGTATGATCGCAGAGCAGCAGCGACAGCGGGGCTACCTCTCCTCCGTCGACCCACGCCTTCACTTTGGGCTGGGGACGCGCACGATGGTCGATTCCTTACTAGTGGTCTGGCCCGGTGGCACACAATCGGTGTACACGAATGTTGAGGCCGACCGCCAGTTGACGATCGATTTCCCGGAAAATGCCTCACCTGCCGCTCCGCCGCCCCCGTTCTTTACCTCCTTCCGACCCGAGCTGCTGCCGGTTGAATTGAAATGGTTACCCCGCCACGAGGAATCGAGCTATTCGGACTTCGACCGGTACGCGCTGTTGCTGCGGGACAACAGTCATGAAGGACCCGCAATGGCGGTAACCGCCACCGGGAAACTCATCTTCGGTGGGGCAACAGGACAGGCGGTACAGGTATACGATTTGGCGACGGGAGCGCAGGAGCAATCCCTTTCGGAAACGGAAGCTTCCGAGGCAACCCAGGTCCTGCTCTTCGATTACGATGGCGACGGTGACGAAGACCTGTACGTCGGCAACGGAAGTACCGAATTCGTCGGGCGGGAGGAACATTACCGCGACCTGCTTTACCGGAATGATGGCGGAACCTTTCGGCTCACCTCGGAAGTATTGCCTCCGCTACTAGTTCCTACGGGTGCCGTGGCCGCCGCCGACCTAGAAGGCGACGGTGATATGGACCTGTTCGTGGGGAGCCGGCAGGAACCGGGCCGCTACCCGGTAAGTCCGGTATCCTACATCCTGCGCAACGATGGCGGACGCTTTACCATCGCCAGCGAGCTCGATGCCGGAATGGTGACCGGTGGGGTTTGGGAAGATCTGAACGGAGACGAGCGCCCCGACCTGGCCACCGTGGGCGAGTATACCGCGCTGCGCGTGTTCTTGAATACGACCGACGGATGGGTAGAAAAACCCACCAATCCGGACCTGAGCGGATGGTGGTACAGCCTTACCCCGAACGACCTGGACGGCGATGGGGACGTGGATCTGCTCGGCGGGAATCTGGGCCGGAACAGTCTCTATACCGCTTCTCCCGAACGACCGCTCACCGTGCGAGCCGATGATTACGACCGCAATGGGGCATTGGATCCGATCGTTACGGCCTACGTAGGCGATGAGGTCCACCCGGTCCACCCCCGCAATACTCTCGGGCGGCAGCTGCCCAGCCTCAAGCGGCAGTTTCCAAACTTCGCGACCTACGGGAAGTGGACGGACGAGCAGTTGCCTTTACTTTCCGAGCAGGGGCTGGTGCTGGAAGCGCGGGAGTTCCGCTCGGCCTGGTTCGAGAATTTGGGCGATGGCACTTTTGTTACGCATTTCCTGCCTGCGCGGGGACAGTCCGCTCCCCTCCGCGATGCACTCCCTATAACCCTTCCCGACGGGCGGCGGGCTATGCTGGTAGTGGAAAATGACTACGCAACCGAGGTGCTGGGTGGCAGAATGGATGCCGGCACCGGCTTCGCGCTGGTGCTGAATGAATCCGGAGAGCCGGAGGTACTTCCCCATTACTGGTCGGTTCGGGGGGATGCCCGTTGCTTGGTGCAGTGGGAGGACCTGATTCTGGTAGGCATGAACGGTGGACGGGTAGCGGCTTATCGCGGGCCGTCGCGGTAGGCCCCGCCCACTCTACGATAAGCATTTGGTTCGCACCCAGGGGGGGCTTTCCCCATGGGCGGTTAGTTATAGCTCGGATTTTGATCTGCCTGGGTAATCATGGGATTGTTAGTGATCTCCTCTTGAGGAATGGGCAGCAAAAACTTTTGCTCCGTATAACCCAGGATCGCTTCGGCATCGAGAATACCGGCTTCGTCCCAACGCCTGAGATCACGCGATCGTACCTGTTCACTCACCAGTTCGACTTCACGTTCGCTGATGACCGCCTGGAGGATTTCATCGGCTGTTCCGTTGGCAATGCCGGCCTCATCAAGCTCTGGAACGCCGGCGCGGTTACGCACCTGATTAATCAGGTCCCGAGCTTTTTGCAAATCTCCATTCGTACGGGCTTCGGCTTCGGCCAGTAGCAGCAGCACGTCGGCATAACGCATGAGAATGAAGTTGGCGTTCGTTTCCCGATAGCCTCCCGGAGCTTCTTTATAGTACACGCCGTACTTGTAAAAATTAGCGTATACCTCTTCTCCTCCATAGATGGCGGGTGGGCTGTTATAGTTAATTTCCAGCGTGAGGGAATCCATGGGTCCGTATGCATCCCCTTCGAAAATGACCGTTTCGGATCGGCGGGGATCGGTGTAGGCGTCGCCCAATTCCTCAGCTGCAAAAGCATTCAACACGGCAGAGGTAGGCACCACGTTTCGCCAGGAAGGCCCGTACTCCTGGGCACGAATGGATCGGGTATTCGCCCCGTCCCCGGAATCGGACCAGTTATAACCGCCGTTTTGGGAAAAAATAATTTCGAAGAGCGCCTCCCCCAGGAAAGCGTTTTCTTCGGTGAAGTTGGCGCCGAAGTTTTCCAGCAGGGAATATTCATTCAGGTCGACAATTTGCTGCAGCGCAGTCTTGGCTTCGGCAACATCCTGCGACTGCATCAGGCTGCGGGCCAAAAAGCCGAGGGCGGCACCCCGGGTGGCGCGGCCGATCTCGTTGTCAGGACGGGTAACCGGAAGGTTTTGGGCGGCGAAGCTTAAGTCGCTTTGGGCGAGGTCGAAAACTTCTCCGCGGGGCGACCGGGGCAGAAAGTCTTCCAGGTCGTCGTTACGCGAGGTGTAGAGTGGTGCTCCCCCGAACAAGGTGCCGATTTCGTTGTAGGCCCAACCCCGTAAAAATTTGGCTTCCGCTTCCAGTAGGGTTCTGGTGCTCGCGTCCACGCTTTCGTTGGTGGCGATGCCGTCAAGCGCGGTATTGGTTCGGTGTACCATATCGTAAAGGGCGTCGAAGAGTTGCTGGATATGAATACTCGCCGCAACTTGTTGTCCCCGTACCAATTCGGGAGCGATCTGCAGGGCCGAAGTGCCGATGTGGTGGTCGTCCATCAGGTCGTGGATAAAGAAGTAATGGCGTGCGGTCAGGTGCTGGGAGCGCAGGGTGGCGTAGCCGCTGAAGACGGCGGCCTCTAGCTGTTCTTGCGTTTCAAAAAAGTTTTCCGGCACGACACGATTGGGGTCAAGCTGCGTCAGATCTTCCTCATCGCAGCCGTAGCTCAGGCATAGGAATAGTACTAAGAAGGATAATGCACGAAGTTTCATGATCGAATGTTTTACCGACTATTTTTGGCCTAGCGAATGCTCCATTGCGGTCGTTTTGCAAGTTCAGGCATCCAGGGCCATAGGGGATGATTATTAGAGTACCTGTCGCCTAAAAGCCGATCTGGGCACCGAGGAGAAATGTTTGGGCCTGGGGGTACCGACCATCGTCGAAGCCGACCAGACCCTGTGCCAGGCTTCCAATCTCCGGATCAAGCCCGCTGTATCCGGTGATGGTGAAGAGGTTCTGGGCGCTGACATAAATGCGCAAATTGCTCAATACGTTCCCTTCACCGAAGGGTACGGTATAGCCCACGGTGATGTTTTTTAACCGGAGATAGGAGCCATCCTCCAGGAAGCGGTCCGACATACGGCGGTTACGATTGTTGTCTTCCAGCGAAATGCGGGGGATGTCGCTTTCGGGATTATCGGCCGAGAAACCATCAAGCCGTTCGGGCGACCCGTTGAACAGACGCTGATTTTGGTAGAGCAGGGAGCGGAAGCCATTGTATACATCGTTACCCTGGCTCCCCTGAAGGAATAGACGGGCGTCAAAATTCCGGAAACGTGCGCTGAGGTTTAATCCGTAAACGAAATCGGGTAGATAATTTCCCAGAATTACCCGATCATCGTTGTTGATAACGCCGTCCTCGTTAACGTCAACGAATCTTACGTCACCGACCCCGGCATTGTCCTGGGTTGCGGCTTCGTCAATCTCTGCCTGAGTTCGAAACAGGCCGTCCGTCTGGAAACCATAAAAGCTAAACACAGGATCGCCTGGGCGGGTAATGGTGGGGGGAAGATCGGCGGTATAGGATACGCCTACCTGGTTTTGACCTAGTAGCAGTTGGCCGTCGTCCACTGCCAGCCGCAATACTTCATTGCTATTGTGACTTAAGTTGGCGGTGACGTCCCAAACGAATTCATTTGACCGATTGCTGAAGTACTGGCCCTGGAACTCGATTCCGGTATTGCGCATGGCACCTACGTTACGGCGCGTGCCATCCGGCCCGAACGAGGGCGGCAGCGGGACGTCCAGGATCAGGTTGTCTACTTCGCGGTTATAATACTCCATGCTAAAATTCAGGCGGTTGTTGAAGAAACCAACGTCCAAACCGAAATTAAGCATGTCGGTAAGTTCCCAGCTGAGTCCCGGATTGGCCAGATCGCTGATAAAGGATCCGACGACGGGCGTATTACCACCGATCACTGCTCCGGGGCTCGAAGTGATGGGAGACTGAAAGGCATAAGGGCCGATACCGATGCTGCCCGTGCGTCCGTAGCTCGCACGCGCCTTTAGCGTAGAGAACGGTGCGTTGGCCATGAAGGGCTCTTCACTAATCCGCCAGGCCACAGCGGCGGCCGGGAAGTTTTCACTTTGAAAGCCCGGAGCAAAAATGGAACTCTCATCCCGACGGAAGCTAAAAGTGAAGAGATAGCGATCCATAAAGCCGTAGGTTGCCCTCGCGAGGTAGGATCGAAGCACTGTCTTGCTACGGGAACTGGTACCATTGATGTTGCTGGCACCTTCTACTACGTCGATGCGGTTGGTCTGTTGGTTACCCGAGACCTGTGTGAAGTAGCCGTAGCTTTCCTGGGTCTCGGCCACCACGGTGGCGTTGAGACTATGGTCGCCCGTAATCTTATCGTACGAAAGCTGAGCCCGGTAAAGGGGGGAGTAATCCATACCCCGGGATTCGGTAATGGAGTTCAGATCACTGCTCGTCGTAGATTGGTAGATCGGGTTACGATTGTAGTCCCTTCCGACATTGTAATTGGCCCCAAAGAGCACCTTTGCGGTAAGACCGTCAAGTACATCGAGCTCCAGAAAGGCCGTACCCAGGGTCCGGTAATCCCGCTGGCGGTCGGTAATCAAGACGGCGGCGAGGATGGGGTTACGGGGATCCGCACTATCCAGGCTCTGTACCGCCCCGTTGAAACCACCTATATTATTGGGATTATAGACGGGTAGGTAAGGGATGCCCTGCACGGCATTCCGGAAAAGGTCACCTGGAAGAAGCTGCCTTTCATCGTTGACCAACAGCAAGGTTTGGCCGAAGCGGAAATTACCGCTGGATGTAATGTCGTGCTTGCTATTCAAGCGGAAGTTGTAGCGCTCGTAGCCACCGCCGATGATGACCCCTTCCTGCTTAAAGTAGCCAAGACTGGCGAAAAACGTGCTGCGGTCGCTGCCCCCGGTAAGGTGTAGCGAGTTTTGCGTCATTAACCCGTTCTGAAAGAGCGCGTCTTGCCAGTCCGTATCGATATCGCGGTACGGCGTATTTGTACCGGGGGCAATTTCATCCAGATCGCGTGCCAGCGGAATACCGGACAGGATTTGGGCGTAACGCAGGTACTGCTCCGTATTCATTACATCGTACCGACTGTTCTGTGTTTGGAAGCCCACCGTGGATTCCAGGCTTAGCTTAATGGGTTGATTTTTGGACCCGTCCTTTGTCGTAACCAGGATAACGCCATTGGACGCGCGAGAACCGTAGATGGCGGTCGAGGAGGCGTCTTTAAGTACGGTAACACTCTCAATATCCCTACTGTCAAACTGATTAAGACCGCCAGCCGAGGGGAATCCATCTACTACGATAAGTGGGCCGGAGCCAAAACTGATTGACCCGATTCCGCGCACCTGGATTTCCGGACTGGCCCCCGGGGATCCGTTAGCGGTGACTTGCACGCCCGCTAAACGGCCCTGGAGCGCTTCTCCCAGATTGGGCGTAGTCACCTCGGTGAGTGCCTCATTATTTACCGTACTGATGGCCCCCGTTACGGCTTCCCGCCGTTGGCTGCCGTACCCCACCACAATCACCTCATCAATTAGGCTTGCATCGGAGACCAATACGACATCTATGGTAGATTGGCCGTTTACTTTGATCTCCTGCGGGGCAAAGCCGAGGTAGGAAAAGCGCAGCGTTCCATCCACGGGGGCCGATAAAGTATATAATCCATCCAGGTCAGTAACCGTACCGGAGCTGCTTCCCGCTAGGAGTACGTTCACTCCCACCAGTGGCTCGCCGGCGTCGTCAGTTACCTGACCTGATACCGTATGTTGTCCCCATGCCGCAGTTGACAGCAGCAAGAGCATAGCTAGCAGAATGGAGAATTTTGACAAGAGCTTTTGCATGAATTGTATGGTTTGATGAGACGGCCGCAGACAGCGTGATCACAAAACGCAGCATACCGTGGATTCGCTGCTGCGAAATCCATATATAATATTTAATATTAATTATAATTAAAATAAAGTATTACTTTATTGTTGAATATGATTATCATGTATTGCCTTGGGAAATAGGTTATGGCCCCTCTATCGACTTCGTACATGGGTACGGGTGTGGTTGCTCGGAAGGATGATTTCCGTTATGTTAATTTTGCATGCTCCGGTTATTCCGGGGTACGCTTTTATGCTCATTTTCTAATGGACGACGGATTCCGATACCATCACGGACGGTTTTCCTATGGTTCCCACTGCATATTTTAATCCGTGCGCTTCCTCTTCCACCTCCTCGCCGTAACGATACTGACGATAATGACCCAAGTCGGCGGGCTTCTTTACCTGGTCCACCTGCCCTTCGCAAGTAGGATCAACCTATCCTTCAAGGGGTGGAAAGGATGGGTTGTCAGTAGCGTTTCCTTCCTTTTATTACTGATTGCTTCCGCTATCTGGCTGGTTCCACCTCTGGCCAGGTATTCCGGTAGAGTCCCGTTACCGTTGTTCGCATCCCAAGAATTGCCCCTCGGACCCGGCCGTTGGTTTACGATACTGGCTAACCGCCATTACCTTAAGCCGGAAATGTTGGCGGCCATCTCGGATATCGCAGTGCGAACCGCCGTTGAATATCCCGGCACCGAGCTTCGGTACCTGGACGCGAATTTCCCCTTCCTGACGGGATATCCGCTTCTTCCCCACCGCAGCCACGATGACGGGGAGAAGCTGGACATTAGTTTTCTCTACACCGATGAGGCTGGTTCCCGGGTACCGGCGAGTCCGGGTTTCCTGGGGTATGGCCACGTCGAGGCTCCCGAAGCGAATGAATTCGATCAGCCGGGGGAGTGCCGGCGGCGGGGCTATTGGCAATATGATTTGCTGAGACATTTTGCGTGGAGTGACCACGGTCTGGTTTTCGAGGATTCAGCAAATGCTTGGCTACTGCGTACAATCAGTGCCGACCCACGCATCGGGAAGATATTCGTGGAGCCCCACCTCAAGACAAGACTCGGCCATGGCAAAACCGACAAGATTCGCTTTCATGGATGCGCCGCGGTTAGGCACGACGATCACATTCACCTCCAACTGTAGCAAAGCCTGGGGCGGGCATTACTTCACTGCCGGCCAAATCCGCTGCAGCTTATACGTTTCACCCCCCAGCACTTCAGTCGATTGGCCGGAAAACAAACTGATTCGCCGGAAGGGCTCGGAGGGAAAGAAGATGTCGGTCATCACCGTAGCGCCATCGTCGGCAAACAGTTCGGCCGACGCCAGATCGAAAAACGCGTGCAGCCGGACCGTATCGGAGGTGGCCAGGCGCGGGGCCCGGGTCAGCCTGTCGGCAAAAGCTTCCGAGAAGCTGGTATCCCCGCTGTTACGGCGGTCGCTAAAGAACTCCCCGGCGGCCGGATCGTATCCTACCCGGAAGGTTTCACCCACACTGTTTTCCAGGACGATGCCAAATTCCTCGGTCGATCCTTCCGTGATCAGGAATCGGACATCCACTTCGTAGGTGCCTTCCGCCGCGTCGGTCAGGGCCGTGGTGCCGGCCGGGATTGGGGAAGCCGCGTCCCGAAGCGCTTCGACTTCTCTTACGGGCGTGGAAAATAGCCGGTAGCCCGGACTCAGGCGATGGAGTTCGAGCTTGCGGGGGAGGGTCATGGCGCTGCGCCAGACGGTCGTGGGAACCTCCTGGCCGTACAGCCAGTTGCTCATCCAGCCGATAAAGATTCGACGCCCGTCCGAATCGGGGATATTGGCAAAGGTTACCCCGGCGTAATTATCCCGACCATAGTCGATCCATACGCCTTCCCCGTTCCGGACGTCCGGTAAGAAGGTCGGGTCCGGGGTGAAGGCGGTGCCGTCAAAATCCCCGACGAAATACTGGGTCGCCGATCCGCCGTTCGGGCCGCCGGGGTTGATGCTGACCAGCAGTACCCACTTGGTCTCCCCCGTACCTTCGACCGCGAGCGGGAAGAGGTCCGGACATTCCCATACGCCGCCGTGGCCGCCGATCCGCTGGCCGAAGTCGCTCAGAAATTCCCAGTCGATGAGGTTGTCGCTGCGCCAGAACATGATCCGGTCCTGGGCTGCGAGGGCCAGCAGCCACTGCTCCCGCTCGGCGTCCCATAGCACTTTAGGGTCACGGAAGTCACGGATGGGTTGCTCGTTGGGGATGACCGGGTTGCCGGCGTACTTCGTCCAGGTCCTGCCCCGGTCGTTGCTGTACGCGATGGCCTGGGATTGGTAGTCTTCCCGACCGGCACTTTCCCCGGCAGGGTCGTGGTAGGTGAAGATGGCGACCAGGGGGGGCTGGCCGTTTTCACCCAGGCCGCTGGTGTTGTTATGGTCCACGACGGCGCTGCCGGAAAAAATGTAGCCCAGGGAATCGGGATACAGCGCGATGGGTAAATTTTCCCAGTGCACGAGGTCTTCACTCACCGCGTGTCCCCAGTGCATCGGACCCCAAACGGTGCTGTCGGGGTAGTGCTGATAGAAGAGGTGGTATTCCCCTTCGTGGTAGACCATGCCGTTGGGGTCGTTCATCCACTGGGAGGGCGGGGAAAAGTGGAACTGCGGCCGGTAGGCTTCGGTGTATTGGGTGGTGGAATCGGTCGCTCCACCCCTTATGGCGTCAGCGGGTGGACGATCGCTGCCACAAGCGAGCAGAAGCAAGATGGGTAGGCTTAAGAGCGCACCGTAGCGATACATCATCGGTTTGTCGTTGAACGCTAAAGGTAGGATATCCTTTCCCGTGCCGGAGTGAAGTGGGGGTATTGACCGTGGTTGCCTTCCCCTACGGTTACAAGCTTGGGAACGTCTTTCTGAGCCGGAAGGCCTTGGCGGGCTTCGCCGTGGAATAGCGGTGGACAAATCAACCGCTGGCAGCGTGGGGGAAATAGCCTGGGGTGGCGGGAAAACCGTGGGCGTTTACCCATAGGTCCGTACCGTTTCCAACGACCGCCGCGAAATTAACCTCAGGGATGGTATGAATACCGTAACGTCATGCTTTCCTTTCTTTGGATTACTCCTCATGCTTTCCTGCGACCCCGCCGCAGACGACCACCGTCCGTCTGTTGGTTAATGCCCATTACCCTTCGATCAATTGTTAGCGTAAGCCGTATGCTATGGGCTCGCTTTGCGTGGGGTATAGCTCCTGCGCTCCGCCGCCCTATATTTAAACCCACACACTACCAATCGATCATGCCATTAGCCATACACAACTGGATGCGGGCTGAGCCGCTAGAGGCCACCCTCGCACGCATCAAACCCCTCGGATACGACTATATCGAGATTCAAGGTACCCCCGCCGACTACGACCTGAAAGAAGTGCGGCCCCTACTGAAGAAATACGACATAAAGTGCTGGGGCTCCGTGACGCTGATGCTGGGTAAGCGGAACCTACTCGCCGCCGACCCCGGGGACCGGGCTGATTCCGTGCAGTACGTGAAGGATATCATCACGATGGTCAAGGAACTGGACGGGACGATGGTCTCCGTGGTACCCGGTACGGTAGGTAAGATCATGCCCGGTGCCCGCCCCGAGGAGGAATGGGAATGGGCAGTAGCCTCCATGCAGGAATGCTATGCTTTCGCGGAAGAAGCCGGAATAAAACTCGGTATCGAGCCCATCAATCGCTTTGAAACCTACTTCGTCAACCGCGGAGATCAGGCCTACGCCCTGGCGGAAGCTACCGGGGCAAACTGCGGCGTTTGCCTGGATATTTTCCACATGAATATTGAAGAAGAGGATCCCCTGGCAACCATTCACCGGATGAAGGACCGACTGGTCGGTTTCCACGTAGCCGATAACAACCGCATGGCTCCGGGTATGGGCCACATTGACTGGCCCGCCGTTGTGCATAGTCTCAATGAGATAGGCTTTAACGGACCGCTTTCGGTCGAGTTTGCCGCACCGGTAGACCGCACCCCCGCCAATCCATATCCGAACGACATCGATACCAACCCGCAGGGGCTAACGGAAGAAGCCCGGAAATTTCTTGAAGACCACGGCAGTTCCGCGCTGACCGAGGAATTCTACACCATGCTAACCCGGAAATCGGCCGAAACCCTCCTGCCCCTCCTATGAAAATCAGAAACATTAGTGCCTACTGGCTACGCTGCCCCATCCCTCCTGGCCGACAGTGGCGATCGGACTACGGGCAGCTGACCCACTTCGACATGACCCTCGTGGAGGTGGAAGACACCGACGGGAATAAAGGCTACGGAGAAGCTAAGGCGGCGGTGGGCGCAACGGGCGCCTGCGCATCCATCGTGACCTGCATCAAGCGGGAACTTGCGCCGCAATTGGTTGGGAAAGAGGTGGGAAGCATAACGGCGGCCTGGGAAACGGTCTACAACGGTAGCCGGGATCATTACGCCCGCGACCGGGGGCGGGTATTCCCGATCCTGGGCAACCGGGGAACGACCATCTCCGCCCTGAGCGGCATCGATACCGCGCTCTGGGACCTGAAGGGAAAGCGACTGGGGGTGCCGGTAGTGGAACTCCTCGGCGGGAGCTGCCGGAATACGATGCCGTGCTACGCCAGTGGGGGCTGGGCTGAGAAAGACAAACTAGGGGAACAATTAAACAAATATGTAGACCATGGCTACGGCGGTATTAAAATGCGCGTGGGGGTGATGGATGAAACGCTCTCCCGTACCGTCGAAAGGGTAGGGGAGGCCCGCCGCGCCCTCGGTCCGAACATCGACATCATGGTCGACGCCCACGGCACCTTCAGCGTGGCGGAGGCCCGGCGCTTTGCCCGACAGACCGAAGACCTCAATCTGTACTGGCTTGAAGAACCGGTTACCGCTGACAACAAAGCAGGTACCGCTGAGATCAGGCAGGGAACAACCACGCCCATCGCCGCCGGGGAAAGCGAATTCACCCGCTTCGATTTCCGGGATCTCATCCAGCGGCGGGCCGTCGATGTAGTCCAGCCCGATTGTGCTATCGTGGGTGGTATTACCGAGGCCCGGCGGGTGGCCGCCCTCGCTGAAACCTGGCAACTCGAACTGGCGCCTCACTGCTGGGGATCGGCCTTCAGCTTTATGGCCGGGGTACACCTGGCCTTTAGTAGTCCTTCGGCGGTGTACATCGAGCACTCTTTGGGCGGAAATCCATTATTGTACGATCTGGTGCAGGAAGCCCCTACGGTAACCGATGGTCGTATCCGGGTCCCTGATCGGCCGGGATTGGGGGTGGAGATCGACATGAATTTTGTAAGCAAATTCGCTCAATAACCCCCCCAACCCACAACCCACAACCCACACAACCCAAACCCATGATAGCAGAAATAAACCACGTAACCCTAATCGTAGACAATCTCGAAGCAGCCGCCCGCTTTTACGAAGAGGAAATGGGCCTGGAGCCGGTTCCCGCCTTCGTATTCGACTATCCGACGGCCTTTTTCCGGATCACAGACACTACCCAGTTGCACCTTAGCGAGTGGGAGGACAGCCGCTCATTTCGTGGCCACCTCTGCGTGCGGGTGGATAATTTCAGCGAGCTGTTTTACCGCATGAAGGAGCAGGGGCGCATCGACACCGAACCCTGGGGCAAGGTACGCCGGCTTCCCGACGGGGCAATGCAGGCCTTCATTCGTGACCCGGCCGGCAATCTCATCGAGCTTACCTCCTTTCCGGATGACAATATCGATCCTTCGATATTTGAGGATGAGCTTTATCAGGAGGGCCTGTATGTTTCGGGCCGCAACGATTTCCGCGGTTATAAAGCCGAGAATGCCACGCTATATCATCCCCCTGCGAGTAAGTAGCATGAAGCCAATTATATATATAGTAGAACCTATCGACGGGCGGGCGTTGAAAGTGTTACCGGTAAAAGACTATACGATCGTATTGTCCGGTGAGGAACCGTCCGACTACGGGGGTATACGGGCAATTATCGTCCGCGGTCAGGTACAGGTCGACCGCTCCCTGATCGACCGCTGTCCGAACCTTCAGGTCATCGTACGTAATGGGGTTGGGGTCAATAACATCGATGTAGAATACGCCACCGAACGCGGCATCCAGGTACTGAATGTGCCGGGGGTAAACGCTGCCACGGTAGCCGAGCATACGCTGGGGCTGATGCTGTTGATCGTGCGCGGCATGTATCGGCTGATCCGGGAGGTGAAGGCGGATAACTACGACTATCGCCAGGAATATTCGGGTCGCGAACTTCGCGGGCTTACCCTTGGCCTCATCGGTAAGGGAGACATCGGGAGCAGGGTGGCGGCGAGCGCAGGTGCAATGGGTATGACAACGGTTTATACTTCCCGGACCAGCGGAGACCGGTCCCACGGTTACCGGACCATGGATGAGTTGCTTTCCATAGCCGATGTCGTCAGCCTTCACTTACCTCTGACCGATTCCTCTCGCGGAATGATTGACGAGGAGGCCTTGAACAGAATGAAGCAGGGCAGCTACCTCATCAATACCGCCCGGGGGGAGATCGTGCAGGAGAAAGCCCTGCTTGCCGCCTTGGAATCCGGCAAACTTTCTGGTTATGCCAGCGACTTAATGGTAAAAGGGGATGAGGAAACGGTGCGAAAACTAGTCCATCACCCGAAGGTCTTGATCACCCCCCACGCTGCTAGCCTCACGGAGCTCACTTACTACGAACTGAGCGAACAGGGGCTGCAGCACGTCAAAGACTTTTTAACTGGCCACTCTATTGACCAGCTCTACCGGGTGAACGCGCCGAAAAAGTAAACCGACCTCCGTTCCCCTTAGCATAATTGCCTTTGGCATCACGTCCGGCACCCTCGGTACCTGCCTTTTAGATCTTCCGCATCTTCCGGAGGAGAGCGGGCTATCCGAACCGTCATGTATAGGCTGATGAAGACAACCTTTATCACGCTTCTCCCGCGAACAACGACGGGTTCAGAGGAGGATTGGTTCCGGTTCCCGCAAATACCTCATAACACATCCATCCCGTCAAACACATCGGATGTCTATTTTGCTCAAAAATCAGATATTATTACGCCAGATGTCTTTTACAGGTGGTAAAATGGCTAATGCAGAGGCTAAACGGAAAACACATCGGATGTCTTATTTCCTTCTACCGGTTCAGATACCTGCCGACACATCGGATGTCTAGCTTTCTCAAAAATCGGCCAATATTCTACCAGGCGTCTTTTGAAGGTGATAAGATTGCGAAAAGTAAGCGTAAGCGGAAAACACATCGGATGTCTATTTTTCTTCCTTGCGGGTTCAAATTTTGGGAGGGATTTGGGTTTTTATGGTCCGGTCGGCTCCTGCGCTCCGCCGCGATGATTGTCTAGCCAAGCAAATTTGTTAAATTGTTGCTTCAATGTAATCTTATGACCAAGCAACTACTCTTACCTTTTTTTGTGCTGCTTTCGCTTTGCGCCGTATCGCAGGACAAACCCGAAACCCTGACCGGAATGCCGCTGCGGAACGTCGGCCCCGCTTTCGTCTCCGGTAGGATTGCCGATATCGCCCTCGATCCTACCGACGAGCACACCTGGTACGTCGCCGTCGGCTCCGGTGGACTTTGGAAAACGGAAAATTCTGGTGTGACCTGGGACCCGATTTTCGACGACCAGCAGAGTTATTCCACCGGTGCGGTCACGGTGGACCCTAGCAATAACGCCCGCATCTGGCTGGGCACCGGCGAGAACGTCGGCGGCCGGCACGTAGGCTACGGCGACGGCGTTTACCGCAGCGACGATGCCGGCAAGAACTGGAAGAACATGGGTCTGAAGGATTCGGAGCACATCTCCGAGATCATCGTCCACCCCGACAATTCGGACGTCGTGTGGGTAGCGGCCCAGGGCCCCTTGTGGTCCTCCGGCGGCGACCGTGGCCTCTACATGACCACCGACGGCGGGGAAACCTGGGAAAAAACGCTGGGCGACGATGAGTGGACCGGCGTGACCGACATCATGATCGACCCCCGCAATCCCGATATGATCTACGCCGCCACCTGGCAGCGTCACCGTACCGTGGCGGCCTATATGGGTAGCGGCCCCGAATCGGGTATTCACCGCAGCCGCGACGGCGGAAAGACCTGGGAAAAGCTGACAAGCGGCTTGCCGAACGCCAATATGGGCAAGATCGGCATCGCAATAAGTCCGCAGGACCCAGACGTGGTCTACGCTGCCATCACGCTGGAACGTACCACGGGCGGCCTCTGGCGCTCCGAGAACCAGGGAGCGAGCTGGACGAAGATGAGCAATACCGTCAGCGGCGGTACGGGCCCCCACTACTACCAGGAGCTCTATGCCAGTCCCCACGCTTTCGATCGGCTTTACCTGATGAACGTCCGGGTACTGGTGACCGACGACGGCGGGGCCAACTTCCGGGAGCTGCGGGAGGAACGCAAGCACTCGGATAACCACGCGCTTGCTTTCCGGGAGGACGATCCCGAATACCTGCTCATCGGAACCGATGCCGGCCTGTACGAAAGCTTTGACCTCGCCGAAAACTGGCGGTTCATCGACAATATGCCAATCACCCAGTACTATAAGGTAGCCGTGGACGACCGCGAACCCTTCTACCACATCTTTGGCGGTACGCAGGACAATGGCAGTACCGGCGGACCGAGCCGTACCGATAGCGAGGCGGGTATCCTGAACGGCGACTGGTACAAGACCCTGGGCGCCGACGGTCATCAGTCGGCCACTGAGCCCGGCAATCCAGACATCATCTACGCCGAAACGCAGCAGGGAGGCCTTCACCGGGTAGACCTGAAGACCGGCGAGCAGGTTTTCGTGCAGCCACAACCCCGCGCCGGCGACCCCCACGAGCGCTTCAACTGGGACGCTCCCATCGTAGTGAGCCCCCACGACCCGAGCCGTATTTACGTGGCCAGCTACCGTGTCTGGCGCAGCGATAACCGGGGCGACGACTGGACGCCGATTTCCGAGGACCTGACCCGCAACGAAGAAAGGCTCGAACTCCCCATCATGGGACGGGTGCAGAGTTGGGACAATGCCTGGGACGTGGGTGCGATGTCTAATTATAATACGATCACTTCGCTGTCCGAATCACCGGTTCAGGAAGGCTTGATCTGGGCCGGTACCGACGATGGTATCCTGCAGGTCTCCCAGGACGGTGGCGGCCGCTGGAAAAAGATCATGGTGAGCGAGATGCCCGGAGTGCCCGAGCGTGCTTTTATCAATGATATCAAGGCGGACCAGTACGATGCGAATACCGTATACGTCAGTCTGGATAACCATAAAGGCGGCGATTTCAGCCCCTACCTGTATAAAAGCACCGACCTCGGCGAGAGCTGGACCGATCTGGGAAGCAGTCTACCGGACCGTACCCTCGTATGGCGTCTGGTCCAGGATTTTGAAGATCCCAACTTATTATTCATTGGTACGGAGAACGGCATCTATACCTCGCTGAACGGAGGAGACGAATGGAAAAAGCTTGATGGCGCACCGACGATCCCCTTCCGCGACCTCGCCATTCAAAAGCGGGAGAACGATCTGGTGGGAGCTAGTTTCGGCCGTAGCTTCTGGATCCTCGACGATTACAGCCCCTTGCGGGAAATGACGGAGGAAAACCTGAACCAGGATGCGTACCTGTTTGAGCCGCGTGACGCCTGGTGGTACTCCCCGCGGGAGAATGACCCCGGCGTAGGGGCCAACGTTTATGCCGCCGATAACCCCGAATTCGGGGCTACGTTTACCTATCACCTCAAAGAAGGTTACACCAGCCAGGAAAAAGCGCGGCAGGAGCGGGAAAAGGAAATGGCCGATTCGCAGGAAGACATTCCCTTCCCCGGATACGAGGCGCTTGACGAAGAGGCTAACGAGGAGGCTCCCAAGATGTGGCTTACCGTCTACGATAGTGACGGTGAAGTGGTGCGGAAGGTTGAGGGCGAGAACGGGAAAGGAATTCACCGTACCACCTGGGACCTGCGCTATCCATCCTTTTTCGCGGTACGGCCCGGTCAGTCCGGCGGCGGTGGACGGCGGTCAGCCGGTCCGCTAGCGGCCCCGGGGGAGTACACCGTATCGCTGTCGAAGGAAGAAAAAGGAACCGTGACCCAACTGGCAGGTCCGGTCAGTTTCATGGTGAAGCCCCTCCACGAACCTACGCTTGAAGGTCCGGCACCGGCGGAATATCAGGCCTACCGAATTGAGGTGATGGAGGTGCAGAATCAACTGGCTCAGGTGCAGGAATTCATGGGAGAGGCCAAAGACCAGGTAGCGGCTATGGAAACCGCCCTCGAACGGGCGAACGTCGCCCCCGGCGCACTGAACGGTGAACTGTACCAGCTGCGGCAGCAGCTGAACGCCCTAGAGCGGGAAGTCAACGGTAGCCCGAGCCGGGAAGAGATCGGAGAACGGAATCCTCCCACTATCTCCAGCCGATTTTATACTGGCTTCCGGGGGCTCAGCACCACCTATGGGCCGACAGGGAACCACCGGCGTAGTCTGCAAATTGCCGCCACTGAACTGGATGAGTTGATGCCCAGGATCGAGCGGTTGCGCGACGAGACGATACCGGGTCTGCAGGAAGAACTGCGCGAGATAGGCGCCCCGTATATCATTGGTGCGGGACGGTGACGTTATCTAAATCGGGCCGGGATGCTTCCCGGCCCGATAATTACGATTGCTAAACTATGATTGTCCCGCCGGGTTTTTAAACTAGGACCCGGCGATTGACCGTCGCTGCCTATATTAAGCAGGTAAACCCCCCGAAAAGAGCGAAAATTCGCTATCTCAGTATGGATACAGCGCAGAAAAAAACCGCCAAGCCCAAGGCGAAATCTACGACCGCTAAAAAGAACGGCGTAGCTAAAGGATTGAAATACAGTAAGGAGCAATACCTGGAGTGGTACACACTCATGTTGCGGATTCGTCGCTTCGAGGAACGGGCACTGATGGCCTACGGACAACAGGACGTACGTGGTTTCTGCCATGTTTACATTGGTCAGGAAGCTGTCGCCGCGGGTATTGAGAGCGCCATTACCAAAGATGACGGAATCGTGACCGCGTACCGCCAGCACGGTACGGCTATCGGGCGAGGGGTGGAGCCTAAAGCCGCCATGGCGGAGCTCTACGGCAAGGCTACCGGCGTCGTGAAGGGCAAGGGCGGATCGATGCACTTCTTCAGCCGGGAGAATAATTACTACGGCGGCAACGGCATCGTCGGGGCACAGATCCCCATTGGTACCGGCATTGCCTTCGCAGAGAAGTACAAGAAAACGAATAACCTCTGTGTCGTCATGTTCGGCGACGGGGCCGCCCGTCAGGGAGCGCTCTGGGAAAGCTGGAACATGGCCATGACCTGGAAGGTACCGGCGCTTTATATCTGTGAGAACAATGGCTACGCCATGGGCACCAGCGTTGAGCGGACCAGTAACGTCACTGATCTCAGCAAGCTGGGCGACAGCTTCGATATGCCGAGTGAAAGCGTAGACGGGATGGATCCCGAATCAGTGCACGAGGCGGTTTCCCGGGCCGCTGAGCATATTCGCTCCGGTAAAGGTCCTTACTACCTCGAAATAAAAACTTACCGGTATAAAGGGCACTCCGTCTCGGATCCGGCCCGCTACCGCGAAAAAACGGAGGTGAAAACCTACCAGGATCGTGACCCGGTCAAAGTAACCGAGAAGAAAATCCTGGAAAACGGTATCGCTACGGAGGAGGAGATCAAGGAGATTAAGGATCAGATCAAAGCGGAAATTGCGGACGCCGCTAAGTTCGCCGACGAAAGCCCGTATCCGGATGCTGACGGCTTGTACGCTGACAATTATTCCCAACCTTACCCCTTCCTCACCTAGTACCTGTATCCGGCCGAGCTTCTCGGTTTAGCCCAGTATTGCTTGTAGGAAGCAAGGAATCCGACACAAATCACAAGACTACGCGGAGATAATAGGCTGTCGATTTAACCGGCTATGCCTTATCTTTGCGCCACTTTTCAGCTGCGTTCCTTCCGGAGCGGGCAGCATTTAGAGAATTATGGCAAGAAAGAATAACATCGGACGTCGTCCGACCGGAACGCCCAACAGCGGCCGCAAAGAAGCTAACCAGCAGGTAAGGATCGAGCAGGAGGATGATAAACTGGTCGACATCATCGAGGTGCGCGAAAAGGGTATGGACTTCTTCGAGCGCAACCGCAAGCCGATCATCGGTGCCGTAGTTGCCCTGATTTTTGTTGTGGCCGGCGCCCTTCTTTACCAGACTTTTATTGCCGGGCCGGCGGAGCGGAATGCAGCCCAGCAAATGCAGCAAGCCCAAATCCAGTTTGAGCAGGACAGCTTTGGCCTGGCCCTAACCAATCCCGGGCAAGGATACCCCGGCTTTCTGGAGATAACCGAGCAATACGGCGGTACCGAGGCGGGAAACCTCGCTAACTATTATATCGCGGTCAGCTACCTGAACCTTGGACAGTATGAAGCTGCCCTGGATTACCTGGAAGACTTCGACGCCGACGGAGAGCTGCTTCCCGCTATGAAAATGGGAGTTATGGGGGATCTGCAAAGCGAGATGGAAAATTTCGATGCCGCCATCAATTCCTATGAGGAGGCAGTGGACGAAGCGGGTAGCAACTTCGTTACCGGAGGCTATTACCTCAATAAGCTGGGTATGCTTTATCGCCACCAGGGGCAAACTGAAGCCGCCCTCGAGGCCTTCCGCCGCCTGAAAACCGACTTTGGACAAAGCGCCGAAGCCGCCCAGGCAGATAAGTATATCACTGCCCTGGAGGGGTAATAAGAGATTTTACTTAATTTCTTTCCGGTCTGCCCGCCATTGCGAGCAGGAAGAACTAAGCGCTATACATAGCCTTCTCACACTCAAACCACCTTGCGTGTCCAGCTTCGCTGTCAGGAGGAGGATGGAAGGGTAGGACACGTAAACCGTTTACCGAGTGCGGTAACCCATCGTACACGGAACACTAGCTTTAAGCAGTACTAGAGAAAAAGAAACCCTAGGATTAGGCCCCGAATTGCCGGTGAAGAAGTCGAAGGGTCTTAATTTTCTTTCCCGCGTCATCGTAGATCGAGATAAGGTACAGTCCATCCGGGAGGTCCTCGATATTGTAACCATCGGTACTTGCCTCACCGGTGAAGGACTTTATCCGCCGGCCCAGCGTATTGGTGATCTCGACCCGGCCCAAACGCACCGATCGCGGAGACGTGACGTAAAACCGATCGACGGCCGGATTGGGATATAGGCTTACCGTTGTAGGATTGGAACGCGAATTGATCATGGATTCCTGCGAATCCTCCCGGGCAAGGGTAGTGTGGATGGTGGCGGTTGCGAGAACAGTACCGGGAAACGTCAAATCGGAAAAACGCAACTCCGTTGTTCCCTTGCCGGGCACGCCTTCCGGGCGTAGCACCAGGTAGAAGGTGGCCGATTGGCCGGGTTGCAAACTGATCTGTCGACCATTCTGCTGTTCGTCAGAGGACAAAACGTAGGGTGTCGCGTGACTTAACCGGTCTAGAGCGGAATAAGACCAGGATCGCGGACTCTGGCGGGTGATCTTCTCCCGCATAAGTTGAATGGTGCGTCCGGAGTTGTTAGTGACCACTACCGAGGTGACGTCTTCAAAATCCTCATCAATATTATCTACCTGGATCACTTTGTTGATCTCCGCGGGCTCCACCCGTAAGGTGGCGCCGTTTTGCGCCGCCATGGTAAGGCAGGAGAAGAGCATCAAGAGGTGGATCATAGTTTTCATTAGGGGGGATAACGACAGGATACGATTTATGAACTGAGTAGCAGCCTAAAGGTTAGGCGTACCTACAATTATAATACCTCAAACGACCACTCGAGGGTAAGGTCCGGTAGTTTAACACTTAATTCACCACTATTGGGGCAATTGTTACACACGGTATTAGATAATGCTCTGCGCGGAGTCTGCTACCTTTGCGGCTTATGAAAGTATCGCTCAACTGGCTAAGGGAATACCTCGATCTTGATTTAACACCGGAGCGCATCGGTGAGATCCTCACCGGTACGGGACTGGAAGTAGAGGGTATGGAAAAAGTGGAGACCGTACCCGGTGGCCTCGAAGGGGTGGTCGTGGGGCACGTTGTTAAATGCGAAAAGCACCCCAATGCCGATCGATTATCCCTAACTCAGGTCGACATTGGCCGGGGGGAACCGGTTTCCATCGTATGTGGAGCGCCTAATGTCGCCGCCGGACAATACGTCCCGGTCGCTACGGTCGGCACCACCCTCTATCCCACCGGGGGAGAGGTATTTACGATCAAGAAGGGTAAAATCAGGGGGGAGGTCAGCGAAGGAATGATCTGTGCCGTTGATGAGCTCGGTTTGGGGACGGACCACGACGGTATTATTGTTTTTGATAAAGACTTCACGCCGGGGACCCCGGTAGCGGATGTATATGATCTGGAGACGGATTACGTCTACGAGATCGGCCTTACACCCAACCGATCCGACGCTACCAACCACCTGGGGGTTGCATTTGACCTGGCGGCTGCGATGAGCGTGGAGGAGGATCGGAAGGTGAGTCTGCGCCAGCCGGATGTCTCTGCCTTTACCGAAGGCGCTGATCCTGCGTTCGCCGCCCAGGTGATCGATAGCTCCCACGCGCCGCGGTATGCCGGGTTGGTCATTGAAAATTTGCACGTAGGTACCAGCCCTGACTGGCTTCGAGCCCGGCTGAACGCAATTGGGGTTCGACCCATAAATAACGTAGTGGATGTAACGAACTACGTACTCCACGAGCTCGGTCAGCCCCTGCACGCCTTCGATCTTGATAAAGTGGCGGGCGGAGCGATCAGGGTGGAAAAACTGGCGGAGGGAACCGTGTTCCATTCACTTGACGGTGTAGCGCGTAAACTCTCTTCGGACGATCTGATGATCTGCGACGGAAACGACGGTCCGCTCTGTATCGCCGGCGTGTTCGGAGGAGCGGATAGTGGGGTGAGTGATAGTACGACCCGCATCTTCCTCGAATCGGCCCATTTCGAGCCCGGCACCGTTCGTCGCAGCAGTATGCGACATACCCTGCGGACGGATGCGGCCCGTATTTTCGAAAAAGGCAGCGACCCCAACGTGGTCCGCTACGCACTTAAGCGGGCGGCTTTACTGTTGCAGGACCTTGCGGGTGGAACCGTGGCCGGCAAGATCCTCGATTTGTATCCCCACCCCGTGAAGCCTTTACCGGTGATGGTACGGTACCATCGCATCGATCAGCTTATTGGTATCGAGTTGGGTAAGGAAACCGTGCACAACATCCTGCGCAGTATGAATATGGAGATCGTGGAGGACGGTGAGGACCGTTTCACGGTAGCCGTACCGACAAATAAAGTGGACGTGACCCGCGAAGTGGACGTGATAGAGGAGATCCTGCGGGTTTATGGTTTCAACAAGGTGCCGGAACCGGAGATGATCACCACCGCCATGGTTGTCGCTCCGAGCCCTGATCCGAATGCGCTCCGGGAACGCATTGGCGACATGCTTGCGTCCAACGGATATCTGGAGATGATGGGCCTAAGCCTGTCCGAAAGCCGCTTCTACGAGGGCCGCGAGGACCTGGTTTCGATCAATAATACGAGCAACGTGCACCTGGACGTTATGCGTCCTGATTTACTTTATTCCGCGCTGGAGACGGTGCGGCACAACCATAATTTCAGTCAGCGTGACCTACGCCTCTTCGAATTCGGGCGCAGTTATTTTCTGGAGGGGGATGGATACCGGGAGATCAATCACCTGAGCTTAACCCTCACCGGGCGGCGGCAGCCGGAAAGCTGGCACGGAAGCGATGGGCGAAATGAAGCGGGATTCTACACGCTGAAAGCGGCGGTGGAGCTCGTTTTGCAACGGCTGGGTGTAGACAACTACCGGACGGCAGAAGCTCCTTCCGATACCTTTGACTTCGGACTTCGGTACCATAAGGGGCCGATGGAGCTCGTGGATTTTGGCGCGGTCGCAGGATCAAACCTCCAACGGGTGGGCGTGAAAGCGGATGTCTATTTTGCCAATTTCAATTGGGATCACCTTTTGCGCGTCCTGCCCCGAAAGCCTGTCCAGGTGCAAACCCCCGGCAAATTCCCTACTGTGCGTCGGGATCTGGCCCTGGTGGTGGATGCTGGCGTGGCATTTGCCGACATTGAGCGCCTGGCGGCCAAAGCGGGAAAGAAGTTGATCACGGCCATCAATCTCTTTGATGTTTACCGCAACGAGGAGCAGCTCGGGGCCGGTAAAAAGAGTTATGCCGTAAGTTTCCTCTTTGAAAGCACGGATCGGACGCTCAAGGACAAGGAAGTCGATAAGGTCATGTCGAGCATTGAGGGAATACTCGGCAAACAACTAGGCGCTGAGGTTCGCCGTTAATTCATAACTTTAAGCCCTACCCACCAACTAACTATGACACCGGCAACACAAATTGACGGTCTTGAAATAAAGCTACGGCAGCTGGCCGCCAAAGTAGATCGCCAAAGGGCGCAGTACGAGGCGACGCTGGCCGAGAACGAAAACCTGAAACGGGAACTCGATCGCCAGCTTGGCGTCGTGAGCTCGCTGAAGGATAAACTAGCGCATTCCCGGCCTGCTTCGGAAACGGAGGAATTACCGGACGGCAGCAAAGATCAACGAGAGACGATTGAATTTTGTCTTCAGGAGATCGACCGCTGCCTGGAATGGCTCCACCGAAACTAAGTCATGGCAGCTAACGCCCCAGATAATAAACCCATCAGCGTGGTCATTGCCGGCCGCCCCTATCCCATCCGCGTTGCCGAATCGGAGGAAGAGGGCCTACGTGCTCTGGTCAAGGAGATCAACGATCGATTTAACGATTTTCAGATCAAATACCGCGACCGGGACAAGCAGGATTGCCTGGTGATGACGCTGCTGACCTACGCTAGCGAATTGCGCAGCGCGCGGGATCAGGCGGACAGCGGATCGGATGCCGAGCTCAGCAAAGGGCTGGCCAAACTCAATGACTTGGTTGAGGGGATGCTCTAGTGAGCTTCACTTCTACAATAACAAACAATGGAAATCATCATCGGGCTCGGTATCGGGCTCATCGTAGGCTTAGCGATTGCCTACTTCATCTTTGGCAATAAAGCCAAGCAGCAAGACCAGACCCACCAGGCCGAAGCGGAGAAATTGCTGGCCGAAGCAAAGCTTAAAGCGGAGAAGATCCAGGCCGACGCCGAGTTAAAAGCCGAAAAGACATTTGGTGAGTATAAGGAGAAGCAGGAAGCTTTCAAAAAACAAAAGATTGCCGAAAGTCGCGAAAAATTTGCCCGCTACAAGGAAGAATTCAAGCAGGAAAAGGCCGAAGAGTTAATTGAATTGCGCGAAAAGCGGGAAGCTCTGAAAGAAGAGCAGGCTAATATGAAGGAAGAGCGTGCGGGTTTCAAAGCCGAGCTCGACGAAGTATTGACCGCCAAGGAAGGGTTCAAAAAACGCGAGGAAGAGATCGAAAACAGAAAGCAGAAGCTGGAGGAAGAGATCGAGCGTACCCGCGCCAAGCAGGAGGAACTGGAAAGCCAGCACGAACGCTTTACCGCCGAGCTGGAAAAGATAGCGGGTCTTTCTCAGTCGGATGCCAAGCAGCGTCTGCTGGAAGACGTACGTGCCAAATCCGAGAGCGAGGCGATCAGCCTGCGTCGCGAACTCCACGAAGTGGCCAGGGAAGATGCCGCCAAGGATGCCCGGAAGGTGGTCATTAACACCATCCAGCGCATGTGCGCGGAAATGACGATCGAGAACACCGTCTCCGTTTTTAGCCTTGACAATGACAACGTCAAGGGACAGATCATCGGTCGGGAAGGACGAAATATCCGCGCCATCGAGGCGGCTACGGGCGCCGAATTGGTAGTGGACGACACCCCGGAAACCATCGTGATCTCCAGTTTTGACCCCATACGCCGTGAAGTTGCCCGCCTGTCACTCAAACGGTTGGTCAGTGACGGTCGCATCCATCCCGCACGCATAGAAGAAGTCGTGAACAAAACTCGCAAGGAACTGGACCAGGGGATCAAGGAGATCGGGCAGAAAACCGTCATCGAACTGGATATTCACGGATTACCCGCCGACCTGGTCCGAATGGTCGGCCGAATGCGGTACCGCAGCAGCTACGGACAGAACCTGTTAAAGCACAGCGTGGAAACCGCACACCTCTGTGCCGTGATGGCTGCCGAGATGGGATTGAACAAGAAGCAGGTGAAACTAGCCAAGCGCGCCGGACTGCTGCACGATATCGGTAAAGTGGCCGACGAGGACAGTGAACTCAGCCATGCTCTCTACGGTATGCAAATGGCCGAAAAGCTAAATGAGCACGCCATTGTAGTGAATGCCATCGGAGCGCACCACGACGAGATCGAAATGAATAACATCATCTCCCCGATCGTTCAGGCTTGTGATGCGATCAGTGGTGCCCGCCCCGGAGCCCGGCGTGAAATCCTGGAGGGTTATATCAACCGCATCAAGGAACTGGAAGACATCGCCAAAAAGCACGACGGCGTCAACTCCGCATTTGCGATGCAGGCGGGCCGTGAGCTACGCGTCATGGTAGAAGCCGAGAAAGTAAGTGACCAGCACGCGGACGAGCTCAGCTTTAAGATCAGCCAGGAGATCCAGGAGACCATGCAGTACCCCGGTCAGATCAAGGTGATGGTGATCCGGGAAACGCGCTCCGTGGCCTATGCCCGATAGCGGAAAAGCCAAGTTTATCGAATAATAAGGCTTCCGCTATACGCTTTATGGCGATCGGGGACCAGCAGGGTATAAAAACCGGGTGGCAGGTCCCCGATCTCTATTTGAGCCTGCCCGGATCGGGAAAGCGTAATGCGCTGGCGGTGGACCTCCTGTCCACCGGCCCCGTAAAGGATAGCTACCGTGGGCTCCTTCACGTCCACCAATTCCAGGGTAAAGCTTTCGGACGCTGGATTAGGGTAAATGCCTATACGGCCGGCGATGACTTCCCGGAGGGACGACACCAAATCAAAGCGAAGGGGCCAGCCCAGATCGTAGAGAACCCCTAGGGTGACGGGACCGGGTTTACGTATCGCTTCACCCGAGGCTATGGAGGGGGTCATGAGGGCATCTTCCGTGCCGGCCGGATACACTCCTTCATCCAGGTGACTCACGCTGCTGCCGATGTCAAAGGTTTCCGGTGCGTAAAGGGGGACCAGTTCACCACCGTTCAATGCCACCGCGGTATCACCGGCGAACTCGAGCCGGTCGATAACCGCCGCGAGGAGCTCTTCGGATGGCGAAGGAAATTGGGTAGCGTCCACCAGTGAACGGCCAGGCGGCGTTTCCAGGAAGAGGTCGTAAATAATATAGCGCTTGTCAAAGCCAATACTTACGGTAGTGTCGGACGTACTATCGACACTGCTAAGAAAGCCAAGCCCATGGCCAAGTTCGTGGAGGATCACGCTGGATAAGTCGATGCGGTTTCGCGGGACGGTTCCTTCGGTGGCGAAATTCCAGTTGGCGGTGCTATTGACTACGACGTTGATGTCGGCCTCGGTGGTATCGTTAAGGGGCTCTCCTACGATCGCCTCGGCCAGGGCTACGGGGTACCAAACCTGGTCGTCCACGGATCCTGGAAAGGCCCGATAAATGGTGCTCGGGCCCGCACTGGCCAAGATCAGGGGATCTCCCTGATCGCGCCAGTCGACCTCTACCCGGATCGGAACGGATGACTGCAAATAAATGCCCCACACGCTTGCAGCGAAACGTATGCTTGCTTCCGCTTCCGGCGGAACGCTATCGGTGAAGATCATATCAAACTGCGTCTGCATTTCCGCCGTACCATCGAGGATACTTGCGGGAGCGGAAACAACGACGTTGGTTACGGTATCGCGGCTCCAGCAAGTTATACTATGGCCAATGCTGTCAATTTGGGCTTCAAGTTGAAGTCCGGACAGCATCAGGGTGAGGAGTAGCGATAGGCGCATAATATTTCGGTTTGAACCCGGGCTGGGAAAGCGCTATTGGAGAATTTTTTCGGTTTGACTGTAATCAAGCGATTCCGCCTTGGCATATTCGATGGCGAGGCGCGCCATGGATTCAGCTTTCTGCTCTTGCCCCGTTTTGTGATACAGCCAGGCCAGGGTATCCAGGTTTGGATAGTAGGGGCGTATCTCCACGGACTTTTCCGCCCATTTGATGGCCTGAGCTAGCTGACCTGCATCGCTGCTGTGTTCGTAAAAACTCCACGCCAGGGAGTTCAGTTCGGCGTAATCGGTGGTCGGAAATTCAGTGTAGTAGTCCACGGCGAGCGGGAGGTAGCGTTCCATATCATTCTGCCGTTTATAATACATCATCGCATAGCGCGGCAGTAGCCTTTTCGAAAGTTCAGGAGCCTGATCGGTGAAATACGGTTCGATCTCTTCCGGTGAAACCAGGCTGCGTTTGCGGTTGCTTCGGTGATAATCGTTGATAAGGGCGCGTTCTATTACGCCATAAACTCGACCGCCGGTAGCTTCGGCAACGAGGGATGCATTCTCGATGAGAAAGTGCATGCGATCTCCGCCAAGGTCTCCGGGACTATTCAATAGGAGTTGCATATTTTCCGCGGTGGTCCAGTCTTCCTGACTTTCAAGGAACTCGGCGATGACTTGGTCGGCCTGGGCTTGTTCGTAGGTCGATGCCAGGATAGCGGCGTAGCGACCAACGAATTCGGGCGACCGCTCCCCGGCCGCATAGCGTTCCCGCATGGCCCCCAGGCTAAGCTCGGAAACGGCAACGTCAGCCAGGTCCAGCAGGGCTGGCTTTGGGATATAGCCTACACCTTTGTGCACCAATTCACCCTGGCCATTGACAAACAGGTAGGTAGGATAAGCGGCTACGGAGTAGCGCTTGGCCAAGGAGATACCCTCGCCCTTTTCCATGTCGAATTTAGCATTGATAAAGCGCTCATTGAAGGCCTGGGCAACCTGAGAATCCGAAAAGACCTTTGCGTCCATCATCTTACAGGGGCCACACCATGTCGTGTAGGCGTCAATAAAAATCAGTTTATCCTCCTTTTTCGCCTGGGAAAGCAAATCATCGAAGGGCAGCTCGTGAAAGTTGACCCCTCCGACCTGTTGGGCTGATAATCCCAGTGAGCAGATAGAGAGAATTAATAATAGTTTCATGGGCATAGCCAGCCAAGCCGGCGAAGTTTAAGTGAATCAATACGTTTGCCGGAGCTTCCACCCGAAAGGACCTTTTTGGGGGGTAAACCGGCCGCGGCATATAAGCTGCCATAAAAGTCGCGCTTGGTAGGATGCTGCGCGGAACAGACGTTGAAGATACCGGTTGTCCCGGATTTTACGATGAATCGCATCGCTTCCAGTACTTCGTCGAGATGGACCATGTTCACCGGAGCATCACCATCCGGTATGGCTTCCACCCGCCGGAAAAACCGCACCGGATCTCGTCCCGGTCCGTAGAGCCCCCCCAGGCGCAGAATGGTACATTTATTAGCGTTCCGAAGAAAAAAAGCTTCGGCGGCAGCTACCGCCCGGCTGGAGTGGCTATCGGGGGCAAGGGGCGAATCCTCCGTTACGATACCGGTTGCCTCTTTACCGTACACGCCGGTACTACTCGTGTAGATCAGGTGAAGGTCCGCTAGAAATGGCCGCAACGGGGCCAGCGTATTCAGGTAATGCGCGGTGGTAGCGGCCCCATGTCGGCGCCCTCCGGGCGGGAGTGTGACGATTAGTACAGCTACGTTTTCGAGAAGGGCGGGAAGGGCAGCGGCATCAACTGGTAGATCCACCAAATGGGGAACTGCCCCCGCTGCGACTATTTCTTTTCGATTTGAAGATGTCCGGTAGGTAGCGTGTACCGCCTGGTCCTCGACCAATTTGCCAGCCAATGGTAAGCCAAGCCATCCGGTACCCAAAATTGCCAATCCGTTATTCCTCATTGCTTACATCTGCACTAATGCTTGAGACGCAAAAACAAAGAAAAAATTGTATGTAATCAATAAAGTGACATTATGCATTTTTTCGATAAAATAGAAGTAATTTGATTGTGTATTTCATCCTGAATGAGTATTTTTGCACGGACAAGCAACAGTGGGGCGGGGTCCCTGCACTATGACCGACGATTATTCCAATTACATGTTTTGAGTGAGTATTTACGGGAGGAGGGCCAGTGGTCCTCCTTTCCTTTTTTCCAGCATTTGAAGATCCACTGCTCTGTCAGGGTGGGATGGAGGGACAAGAACGAAGGATCGCGCTTTCCGTTCCAAGTGGCGCGTATAGAACATTCTGCTAGGTATCGCCTTGCAATACTTCCGTATCGTAATTTTCTCCGATGTCCCAGGATTTAAGCGAAAGATTCAAGCTCGAAACCGGTAGCCGGTATTACTTGTCGGCGCAGGGCCAGGAAGAAATGGCTACCTATTTATCAGAGCAGGGATTTCTGATTCCGGGAGAGGAGGTGATGGCCGTCGTTCCGGCCGGGGAAGGAAATATGAACGCTACGCTGAGGGTACTTACGAGTCGCCGATGCATCATCGTCAAACAAAGCCGTCCGTGGGTAGCTCGTTTCCCCCATCTCGATGCTCCCGTTGAACGCATCCTCATAGAACGCAACTTTCACCAGGCCATCGCGCGGCATCGTTTTCTCTCCGGACATATGCCGGACTTGCTACGGGCCGACGCGGAGAATTACGTGATCATATTGGAGGACGTGGGGCCGGTCGACGACCTGTCCGTTATTTATTCCGAGCAAGCGTCCATGGGGCGTAAACAGCTCACCACGCTGCTTAGATACGCAAGTGATTTGCATACCCTGGAGGTGGGGTCCTTCCCCTCCAATCGGCTGCTCAAAAAGCTGAACCACGCTCATATCTTTGATCTCCCCTTTCGGCGCGACAACGATTTTCCCCTCGATGCCATTTATCCCGGGCTGGCCGCCGTGGCCGTGCCCTACCAGCACGATGGCAGGCTTCGTAGTGCAGTGGCTGAATTAGGCGAAATATACCTCGGAGAGGGGGAGCACCTCGTCCACGGCGACTTTTATCCGGGCAGCTTTTTACAGGAGGAGGATCGCCTTTACGTGATCGATGCCGAGTTCGCTCATCTTGGTCGTCCGGAATTCGACATTGGCGTCCTGATGGGGCATCTGCTGATGAGCCAAGCCAGTGAGAAACGTATACATCAAATCGAGGCGGATTATAAAAAGCCTGCCGGATTCGACGTTGCGCTCGCCCGCAGCTTTTGCTACGTAGAAATTATCCGGCGCATAATCGGTATCGCTCAGTTGCCGCTAACCCTGAACCTCGATGAACGGAAGCATTTGCTCGAGCGAGCGCGAGAGGGACTGCTGTAACTCGGTTCAACCGGTATAGGTGTCAGTTCGTTAGCTTATGACCGTGACAGAATGTCGCCTTGACCGCTTTGGCGTAATATGTGCGCGTTCAACCTGCACGCCGTGGTATCTTTGCCGGGCTCGATCCCTTCCTTCACCGGGAAAGTCTGGCACCTGCGCTCCGCCGCCCCTGTTTACTAAGCTATATCAATATGTTTGAGGCCCTAAAGAAATTATTCGGTTCGAAGCAAGACCGCGACGTTGCGGCTTACCAGCCGGTCGTTGACGAAATAAACGAGGTATTTGAAGGTCTTTCCAGCCTTTCTAATGACGAACTGCGGCAGCGGACCGATGACTTCCGGGCACGCATTACCGACTACCTCTCGGAAATAGATGAGGAGGTGGCTAAGCTGAACAAGGAGGCGAAAGCCGAGCCCGACTTCCGCCAGAAGGACGAAATCTTTAAGAATATCGATCGGCTCACCGACCAGCGCAACGAGGAGCTGGAAGTGGTGATGAAAGACATTTTACCCGCCGCATTCGCAACGGTCAAGGAAGTCGCGCGGCGGTTTACACTCGGTCCGCTGACGGCTACGGCCACCGACGCGGATCGGGAACTCGCCGCCGCGAAGGACTACGTTACCGTAGACGATAACGGACAGGTTACCTACAACAACAAATGGATGGCCGCCGGCGGGGAGATCGAGTGGAACATGATCCACTACGACGTCCAGCTCATCGGCGGACAGGTACTCCACGACGGTAAGATCGCCGAGATGCAGACCGGTGAGGGTAAGACCCTGGTGGCCACTTTGCCCGCCTATCTGAATGGGCTCAGCGGCCGCGGTGTCCATGTAGTGACGGTGAACAACTACCTCGCGCAACGTGACGCCGAGTGGATCGGCCCGGTGATGCAGTTTCTGAAGCTAAGTATCGATTGTATAGACCTCCACCGCCCCCATAGCCCGGGACGTATCAAGGCCTACGCGGCCGACATCACCTACGGTACTAATAACGAGTTCGGCTTCGACTACCTGCGTGACAATATGGTGCGGGCCACGGCCGACAAAGTGCAGCGTCACCACCACTTCGCCATGATCGACGAGGTGGACTCCGTGCTGATTGACGATGCCCGGACGCCATTGATCATTTCCGGTCCGGTAACCAATAACGCCGATGACCAGGACTACCTGGAGCTCAAGCCGGCCATCGAGAAGCTCATCTCCCAGCAACAAAAGACCGCCAATAAGTTCCTGACCGAGGCCAAGCGGCTCTTTAAAGAAGGATACATCGGCGTCGAGGATGGAGAAGCCGGACTTGCACTCTATCGTTCCTACCGTGCATTCCCGAAGAGCCGGCCGCTCATCAAGTTCCTCTCCACCGAAGGGGCTCGGGTACTGCTTCAGAAGACCGAGAACACCTACATGGCCGAGAACAATAAGCGCATGTCGGAGGTGGACTCCGAACTGTACTTCACGATCGATGAGAAAAACCGACAGGTAGACCTCACCGATAAGGGGACCGAGTACCTCAGTAAATACAACGACGACCCGAACTTCTTCATTCTCAACAACCTGGCCACCAGCATGGCGGAGGTGGACAACCGGAATGATCTGGACAAGGAGGAGAAAGCCCTGACAAAGAATAAGTTGGCCCAGGATTTCGGCGTGAAATCGAAGCGGTTGCATGCCATTAGCCAGCTTTTGAAAGCTTATGCGCTGTTCGAACGCGACAGCGAGTACGTCGTTATGGATGGCCAGGTAAAGATCGTAGACGAGCAGACCGGCCGGATGATGGAGGGTCGCCGGTATTCCGATGGGCTTCACCAGGCCCTGGAAGCCAAGGAGAACGTGAAGGTGGGTGAACTGACCCAAACGTACGCTACGGTTACCCTACAGAACTACTTCCGTATGTACCACAAGCTTTGTGGTATGACGGGTACGGCTGAAACCGAAGCCGGTGAATTCTGGGAGATCTACAAACTGGACGTAGTGGTCATTCCGACCAACCGGCCGATTCAGCGCGACGACCGCAACGACCTGATCTACAAAACCGACCGGGAGAAATTCAACGCCGTTATCGACGACATCGTCGCGCTCAGTACCGCCGGCCGTCCCGTGCTGGTGGGTACCACCGCGGTTGATATCAGTGAGAAAATGAGCCGGATGCTCCAACTCCGCGGTATAGACCATAACGTACTGAACGCCAAACAGCACCAGCGGGAGGCCGACATCGTTGCCGAAGCGGGGCGCCCGGGTAAGGTGACCATCGCTACCAATATGGCGGGCCGGGGTACGGACATCAAGATTAACGATCAGGTGAAAAAGTCCGGTGGCCTGGCCATCGTTGGCACCGAGCGCCACGATAGCCGCCGGGTCGATCGCCAGTTGCGCGGTCGTGCCGGTCGCCAGGGAGACCCTGGGTCGAGCCAGTTCTACGTCAGTCTGGAAGACAAATTGATGCGCTACTTTCAGAGCGATCGGATAGCGAAGTGGATGGACCGCGCCGGACATAAGGAAGGAGACGTGATCCAGGCCGGTATCGTGACCAAGTCGATCGAGAACGCCCAGAAGAAGGTCGAAGAGAACAACTTCGGTATCCGGAAACGACTCCTGGAATACGATGATGTGATGAATATCCAGCGGGAGGCCATTTACCGCAAGCGTGACAACGCCCTAAGCGGCCAGCGGCTGAACCTGGATCTCAACAACTCTTTCGAGGGCCTGATCGATGACATCGTTTATGCGCACAAGCAGAACGGCACCTACGACACGTTCCGCCGGGCTACCCAGCGGCTCCTCGGTTTTGAATCCGAGATTCAGGCCGCGGATTACGATCACAAGGAAATCAATGACATCGCGGACCAGCTCCTCGATGAATTCCGTGCCTTCTACGAGCGCAAGATGCTGACCCTCATCGAGCGCGTGATGCCGCATATCCGCAAGGTAAATGAGGAGCAGCCCGGTCGCTACCGGCGCATCATCATTCCGTTTACGGACGGGAGCACGCATCCGCTTCAGATCACCGCCGACATCGAGCAGGCGCTGGAGACCGACGGTAAGAGCATTAAATCCGACATCGAGAAAGCCGTAACGCTGGCGATCATCGACGAGAACTGGAAGGAACACCTTCGCTCCATGGACGAACTGAAAACGTCCACGAATATGGCCTCCTTCGAGCAGAAGGACCCGCTGGTGGTCTACAAAATGGAGTCTTACAACCTCTTCGAGGAACTGATCAGTCGCATTAACGAGAAGACGACCAGTTACCTGGCAAAGGGTGATCTGGTCATTGCTCAGCCCCGCGATATTCAGGAGGCCCGCGCCCCGCGACGGGTGGTTCCGACGCCAACGCAGATAAATCGCAGCGAAGAGCCGGAACCGGCCGCCGCCGCGGCAAGGCAGGCTGCCGAGGCCGCGAGTAAGCCGGAGAAGGTGGAAACGTTCCAACGAGATTCAGCTAAGATTGGCCGGAACGATCCCTGCCCCTGCGGGAGTGGCAAGAAATTCAAACATTGCCACGGCGGGTAGATCCGCGGATTTCACCGGTCAGGCCAGCTAGTCTGGTATGGAAAACGGAGGCAACCCCCGTAATGACCGTATATTGTGCTCCACTGGTGCATACCTAAACTACCCCCTCTAGACTTCCTCCGATTGAACAAGTTAATCGACCACACATTCCTTAGCCCTCAGGCTACGATGGCGGACATCAAGCGCCTGTGTCAGGAGGCCGTTGAGCATAATTTTTATGCTGTCTGCGTCCCGCCGTATTTCGTTTCCAAAGTTGAACAGGAGTTGCAAAATTCCAGCGTAAAAATTGCAACGGTAGTCGGTTTTCCCTACGGCTACTCGGAGACGCCCATTAAGGTGGCGGAAGCGCGCAGGTGCATCGAAGAAGGCGCTGACGAGCTGGACATCGTAATCAATATTTCCGCGGTGAAGTCAGGTGACTGGAACTACGTCCGCACCGAAATCGAGCAAATGGCTACCACGGTGCGGCTAAAGGGGAAGATCTGCAAGCTGATCCTGGAATTGAGCGTGCTATCGGAAGAAGAAGCCCTGCGGCTCGTCGAGATCTGTAATAAGGTGCGTCCTGACTTCGTTAAAACCAACTCAGGCACCCAGGGTGGTGCTACGGTCGACCAAGTTCGCTTTCTACGGGCTAACTTAGACTCCGAAATCCGGATTAAAGCCAGTGGAGGGATACGTACCTACTCAGAGGCCGCGGAACTTTTGGAAGCCGGAGCAGACCGTATCGGAACCTCCTCCGGCCTGGCCATTATTCAATAAAGCTACCTACCATGCGTGCGCTTCTACTTTTATTTTCCCTACTGACGGTGTCGGTCGGCACCGCTCAGCGCATGGTCGCCGTCACCTCGGATGAGGATGTATCAAGGGTGCTTGACCTTTTTTCGGACATCAATGAGGTACAGGATAAGGTCGAAGGATGGCGCGTTCAGCTTCTCGCTACCACCGATCGTCAGCAACTGGAGACTACCGAGCGCAAGTTTCGTGCCGATTATCCCAGTGTGACCGTGGACTGGGTACACAACAAGCCCTATTACAAACTTCGGGCGGGCGCCTTTTTCACCCGCCAGGAGGCGGAGCGTCTGCGCCAGAATCTCAGCGAGGAATACGAAGGGGTTTACCTGGTCAAAGATCAGGTTGAAGAATCCGAGTTATTGAAGATGTACTAGTCCCGCCATGGGTAGAATATCCCTGAAAAGGTCGCGGACGGATGTAACCACCATTATCCTCTATCTCTTCCTGGTATTCACCGGGCTACTGATGATCAATTCGGTTGGTTCGCCACCGGAGGGCTACGAGGGGGGGCTGGCCGGACGATTGGCTACTCCCGCTGGCAAGCAGTTTTTCTGGGTTATCCTTTCCGCCATAGCCTGGATGGGTATCAATTACCTGGTAGACAGAAAAATATGGGTCGTGGGGGCTTATCCCATCTATGTCATCACGGTTGTATTACTACTTCTCGTATTGGTTGCGGGTAAGGAGATTAACGGCGCGCGATCTTGGTTCAGCCTTGGCGGGTTGACCTTTCAGCCCAGTGAGCTCGCGAAATTTGGTGCCTGTCTTGGAATGGCGGCGTTTATGAGCCAGTATAGTGGCCGGTTGGATAGTCTGCGTACCATTTTTTACGCCTGCCTGATCTGGCTTATCCCGGCCGTCGTGATCCTGGGGCAGCCGGATATGGGCTCCACGCTGGTATTTACCGGCTTTTTGCTGGTCATGTACCGGGAAGGACTCAATCCGCTCATTTTCGTGTTAGGGGGCTTTACCGCACTGATGTTGGTCCTTGGCATCATGTTCTCCTTTGAAGGTCTCCTGGTCACCCTGATAAGCGTGGGACTTTTGATTTTCGCTTTTTCCATTCCCAGGCGCACCTTATTGTGGATAACAGGGGCGGTGGCCGCAGGTGGAGCAGCTTTCTATGGAATGCAAAACGGCTTTGGTTGGCAAACCACTGGCCTGCTGGCAACCGCACTGCTTGGCGGTGTTATTTATCACCTCCTCCAGCGAAATGTACGAATGGTAGGAATCACCATGGCCTTCATGCTGTGGGGTCTTGCCCTGACCTTCACGAGCAACTACGTATATACCAATAAGTTGTTACCTCCGCATCAGCACGAGCGTCTGATCGTTTGGTTGCATCCGGAGGATGCCGATCCCCGGGGGTCCTACTACAATCTGCTACAGTCCAAATTGGCTATTGCCGCCGGCGGGGTGACGGGTCGAGGCCTGATGCAGGGCACCATGACCAAGTACGACTACGTACCAGAACAACAAACAGACTTCATATTTTCAGCGATCGGCGAGGAGCAGGGCTTTATCGGTGCCGGCACGCTTATCGTGATCTTCTTCCTGCTGTTGTGGCGAATAACGGTCCTGGCCGAGCGGCAGCGTCGGACCTTTTCCCGTGCCTATGCCTACGGCGTAGCGGGAATATTGCTGGTCCACTTCCTGGTAAACATCGGCATGACAATGGGCATCATTCCCGTGATCGGTATTCCGCTTCCATTCATATCCAAGGGAGGCTCATCTCTTCTAAGCTTTACGATGATGCTTGCCGTGTTGCTTAAGCTTGACAAGCACCGCGGAGAAGTATAAATAAAAAACCCTCCGCCGATATCAGTCGACGGAGGGTTCGTGTCACGGTGACAGAACACTAGAAGTTAAAGCGATATCCACCGGTAAGCTGATTCACGCTAAAGAAATTACGTGTGGAATAGTCAACGAAAAAGCGTCCGTTCCCTACTGGCAGGTAAGTGCCCAGTACGAGGTTGATAGCCGGGCGGAAGTCGGTTTCATCGCTGTTCTCATCATTCTGGATCTGCATTACACCTAGTCCAAGACCAGCGTATGGAATGAGACCGGTAGACTCTGACCGATCAGGAATGATCGGATAGATGATGTTTCCGAAGATACCGAAGGTGGTCGGTGAACCGATGCCGAAGTAGGCTTCCGGCATGAACTCTGCCCGTTGATCCGGACCTAATTTGTAGTGCCAGCGTAAGCCTACGCCCAGGCCGGTAGCATCGCCGAAGAACAGGTTGGCCGTTCCGGACATCCCGGTGTAGGTCACTCCCGAAAAGAAGCCGTCCGCATTATCATCGGCCAGATAAACACCTCCGGTGTTTACGCTGATATCCTCTAGTCCCACCATGCCCGGGCGGGTAATGGTATTGCCGAGGGAATCGGTGTAAGTTACTTCGCCTTCACGGGCTTCGCGGCGAGCTTCGCGGCGTTCCTGCCGCAGCCGTTCCCGTTCGAGGTCAAGGCGACTGTTGGCAAATTCCTGTGACTGCTGCAGGCGATAGTTTTCCCGGTTGGCCTCATCCAATTCGCGTTGCAGGTTGCGGATCTCGCTCATCATTTCACTTTGGTAATCCGTAAGATCACGCACAATGTCCTGGCGATAGGCACCGTCGTTATTATCCCGCATATTATTGATGCGGTTCATCAGGCGCTCTTCCAGGTTCTCGATGCGGTCCTCCGCGTCTTCACTGACGTCTCCGTCATTACGACGCTCTTCGAGTTGCTGTTCCAGCGCGTTGATCCGATCTTGAACTTCATCCGATGTTGCGGGTTGGTTGCCGGAGTTACCCTGGCCTGGTACCCGCATGGATTCAATCTGCTGTTCGAGCTGACGAATACGCTGTTCAGCGGTCATCGATTCCGTCCGGGGATAGTATTGATTTCCCTGGTTGTAGTCTCGCATGTTGTACAGGCGATCTTCCATCCGCTCGATGCGGCGGTTGACCTCCGAGATCTGTTCGCTGCGCTGATCGGGTTGGGAGCCGGTTGTTGCACCCCGCTGGCCGATGGCTTCGATGAGTCGATCGATTTGGTCAGACTGTAAAATGATCACGCTTTCGTTATCGCGACGGTAAGTTGGAGCCGCCTGGGGCAGCTGAGGCGTGCGACCCAATACGGCGTCTATCTCGGCGCGTTCCACCTGATCCCGACGGTAGTCGTCTCGGGTAGCTTCAACGGATAATTGGTCCTGGCGACCCTGGACCTCCTCAACTATTGCATAGGCCTCTTCACGTTCTGCCTTAATCACGGCGGCGGTCCGTACATCACCGGCTTCGAGAGCGTCGATCAGTTCCTCGTCAAGCAGGGCGATGGTATCCTGGTAGCGGTTACGCAGTTCTTCCAATTCGAGCTGGTTTTCTAAACGAATGCTATCGGCACGCCGGTCAAACTGGCTTTGTTGCGCGGCGAGGCGCTCTTCCAGTGTGGATTCCCGCACGACATTCGGATTATCGCGATTATTACCGCCAAGGGTGAATCCGAGTCCGGCCGTATACATAGTCGAAGTAGTAAGTTGTTCGGTGCTGTTCAGGTCTTCCAGGTCGGCACCACTGGTGAGCAGCGCGCGAACACCACCGTTTAGCCTGACGCGTTCGCCGAACTTGAGGTAAATACCTCCGCCGCCTGAGGCGAATCCCTGACTAGAAGCCGGGGTTTCACCCTCCGCCAGAGCAGCATCATTGTATCCGCTGGCCAGGTCGATGTATCCGCCGCCTACGGTCAGGTAGGGAACGATGCCGGAGGAAGCCTGGGTAAGATTAAAACGAAAGTCACCACCGTAGAGGCTGATATCGTCAAAGTCAAAGTTGATCTCGTCCTCCGTCATGCCCCGGTAGTAAAAACCCCGTAGACTGATGAGTGGTCCGAAACTGAAGCCGGCCGTACCGCCCGCAAAGTAGGCGTCGCGGTACATTAGCGCGTCGTCCCAGTCAACCTGGGCAAGCCCGAATTCGACCGGCACCGAAAGACCGCTGATGCCTCCCTGGAAGTTTTCCAGGTACTTCTGGTCGATGGCGCTGAGCTGTCCCGGACGTCGACCGCCGAGGTAAAATTGAAGATTGGCCGCCACGCTGTAGGTACCCACCTGATCGGAGTTAAAATCATCCAGATTAAGGTCGTTAGCCTGCCGTT
The DNA here is from genome assembly GCA_963747415.1 of Lewinellaceae bacterium. Lineage (GTDB taxonomy): Bacteria > Bacteroidota > Bacteroidia > Chitinophagales > Saprospiraceae > Neolewinella. The sequence goes on from CAVVFF010000001.1 coordinate 153,476, forward strand.
CAATCTCATTGAACAAATTCCGGACGGTGTTGCCGGAATAGGCGATGTATTTACCTTCCACGCCGAATGCATACCGATCGGCCGCGCTTAGCGTAAGGCCCAGACCCAGGGTGCCGAAGATATTTTCGGCAGCCTCCAGTCCATCCCGTTCGGTGCTTTGAATTCCACCCCCTAATAATAGGTAGGGGAGTAAGGTGCCGCGTCCTATATTAAGCTTAAGTTCAGCACCGTACCGGCTTAAATCCACTCCTTGGTTAGCAAAAGTGGAATCGATATTAAGGTCCAGCCCGGCAAAATTGGTTTGCTGGTCAACCGTTTGCAGATAAGTCGCTCGCAACTCGACATATTCGCCAAAGCCGAAGCCGAGGCGGCCACCAAACATAAAGGCGTCGTCCAGGCCGGATTCCGCATCGAACCAGGTGTAGCTTGCCGAAGGAGCTACGGTATAACTGACCCCGCGGACCTGGCCATAGGCCGTTCCCACAAAGAGCAGTAATAGAGGTAATAGTAGATAGTTTCGCATATAAATTTATTGAGATGTTTTTTTCTTACTGTCAAATGTTAAAATACCCAACATTTGTTTAGAATATTTCGGTTTCCCCGCCGAATATCTAGTCCTCCGCCCATTGTGTAACCTTGCGTGGCAGGCGATGTTCGGATGTATAGGGGATGGGCATATTTTCGACATACGGTTGCCGGAGATAGACGTTTATACGACAAAAAGTTGTCGTTTTCCTATACTTTTCTGTTTTCCGTCTCGGTGCAACCTTGCTATGGACGTTTCGTCCTTCTGGTAAATGCACAAATGTGGGAGCTCACCCAATCCTGAATAACATGCCGACCGCAGCCGAATACCGCGACACGCATCGTGATATCGTTCTAGGATGTCAGCGAAAGGACCGCAATGCCCAACGGCAGCTGTACGGTCACTACGCCCGTCCGATGTACAACCTATGCTTGAGAATGCTCAAGCACACCCACGATGCAGAAGATGTACTCCAAGTCGCATTCGTACACATCTTCGCTAAAATTGATACGTTCAACTTTGAAGCCTCCATCAGTGCCTGGATAAAGCGGGTAGTCGTCAACCGGTGTATTGACCACCTTAAGAAAAGGCGCCTTTTGACGACGGATCTCGATCCCACGCGGCACGATGCCGCCGATGATGACGATTCACCGCAGTATGACAACGGAGGTTACACGGTTGAAAAAATTAAAGACGCCATGCTCAAACTGAGTGAGGGATACCGGGTCGTGCTTACCCTGTATCTCTTCGAGGGCTACGATCACGAAGAAATAAGCCAGATCCTCGGAATCAGCACCGGCACCTCCAAATCTCAGTACAGCCGGGCGCGCAAGCGATTGGCCCAACTGTTAACCGAAAATTAAACCGTCATGAATAACGACAAGCTCGAAAATTTTGTCCTCCGGAATCGGGAGGAATTCGACGGTGAACTACCCCCCGCAGGACTGTGGGGCCGCATCGAAGCTTCCCTCTCGGGAAACGAAAACGGTACGGTCGATCCGCTCGAGACCTTCATTGCTAAAAACCGGGAAGCCTTTGACCGCAGTACTCCGCCGCCCCGGCTTGAGGCGCGGCTTTTCGAGGGGCATTCCCTCCAGCGAAAAACGGCCCGGAGACGCAGATTGCTGAGCTATGCGCTTGGTATCGCCGCATCACTCTTATTGCTCTTTACGGTTTACCGGTTTGGTAATGCCGCCGGTTATGAAGCCGGGCAGGAAAAACAACGCATTGCTCTGGAGCTGGAAAAAATGAATCCCGAACTGGCCGAAGCCGAGCGATTCTACCAACAGCGGATCTCTTCTGAATTTGCCAAGGTTCAACAGGTCAACGATGATCCCCAACTTCGTCAGAGCCTGGCCGATATCGACGAGGCTGCCGCCCAGTTACGGTCCGATCTGCTACAGGTTCCGGCCTCCCAGCGCCACGTTCTCGTCAATCAGCTTATTTCGACTTACCGGACCAAATTGGATATTCTCCTGCGTATTCAACAGCACTTCCCTAATCCACAACAACCGGGCAGCAACGCACCCGCACGTAATACAGATCTCAATGAAAGCTAGAATTTTACCCCTGCTGATCCTCGTGATTGGTTTCCTACCCGTCGAGGCGATGGAGAGTCCTCCGGCTGATTTCGAAAAGAAAATCACCGAAACCTTCCCCATCGGTCAGGACGGCCGCGTCCGCCTCGACAACCGCTACGGCGAGATCAAGGTATCTACCTGGACCAAATCCCAGGTTAAAATTGACGTCCTCATCCGGGTAGATGCCAGAGACGAAGATGAATTCGAAGACGTCCTCGATCGGATCGATGTATCGCTCTCCGGTAGCGGAAATTCCGTCTCCGCCGTAACAAGTATCAGTTCCAACCGGCGAAGCGATTCGTGGTGGAGCTTGCTTTCCGGCGGCAGCAGCTCCAGCGATTTTAAGATCTATTACGATGTTACGCTTCCTGCCTCGGTCACCCTGGAAGTCGACGCCCGCTACTGCGATGTGCAGTTGCCCAGCCTGACCGGGGAGACCTTCCTCGACGTTGGTTACGGCGATCTGGTTGCCGGCCGACTAAGCAACCGGACGGAAATGGAAATCAGTTATGGTTCCGCACGGGTAGAGCGCATCGGTGATAACAGTACCGTCAATTTCCGCTACAGCGATGGAAGTATCCGTAATGCAGGGGACTTGCGCTACGACGGCCGGTACAGTGAAATCCGTTTCGGAACCGTTGGCGTACTACGCCTCGATATCGGATACGACGAGGTGGAAGTAGAAAACGCCGAGGAAGTTTATCTTGACGGCAATTACAACGAACTTGCCGTTGAAAGCGCGGCAGCAGTGTTCATCGACGGCAATTATACGGATATAAATCTGGGTACCATCACCCGTTCCGTCCAATTCAACGGCAGTTACGGGGACCTGGTAGTCGATCGCCTGGCAGCCGGCTTTGAAGTTGTCCGGATCGACGCAGCATATTCCGATATAGAAATTGACGTGGATGACGAGGCAGGGTACATTCTCGACCTACGGGCACGCTACGGCGACATTGATGCACCCACGGACGATCTGAGCCCCAGAAACATCGGAAGTGAAGGCTCGTCCGAGTACGTGAAGGGAACAAAGGCCGGCACCGGCAGGGGGCGCATGGAAATTTCTACCAACTACGGTGACATCGATATCTACTGATGGCGCCCTGACCGCTTACATCCAGTCAAAGTTTTCGGACGATCGGTCGGGGTGAGCACCTTCATCATGATCGGCGGCAAAATCCCAGTTGTAGGTGTCAAGCTTGCGGATTCCCAGGGTTAGTAATTTGATGCAGGCTTTGATATCTTCCTTGCTGGCCATTTCCGTTACCTGGTGCATATTGCGTAAGGGTATACTGATCGCACCGGCAATACTGCCCTTCTTACCATATCGTTGTACCGCGGCGGTATCCGTTCCCCCGGCCGGAAGCAATTCCAGCTGAGTTTTGATCTCCTCAGCTGAAGCAAGCTTTTTCAGGTAGTTTACCATCCGGTAGTCGGAGATAACCGAACCGTCCAACACCTTAATGGCCGCCCCGTCCCCCATGCAGGTGACGTGTTCGCGGCCCGAGCTGCCAGGAACATCGTAAGCGATCGTAACGTCGAGACCGAATCCGAAATCCGGGTCTATATGGCCTACGCTTCCCATGGCACCCCGGAGCCCGACCTCCTCCTGTACCGTAAAGGTGGCGTATAGATCATACGGGATCTCGACTTCCTGGAGATTCCGTAGTACTTCGAGCAGGATGAAAACGGATACGCGGTTGTCCAGTGACTTTCCCGTCACGCAGTCGCCGATTTCTACCAACTCCCGCTCCCGGCTAATCGGGTCTCCTACGCCGATTACTTTTTCAACCTCTTCCCTGGGTAGCCCTACATCGATGAAGTAATCACTGATCGGGACCACCTTGGTCCGCTCCTCCGTTTTCATGATGTGAATAGGTTTGCTACCCATTACACCGATCATGTCGCGCCGGCCATGTACGATGACGCGCTGCGCCGTCAACGTTTTGGGGTCGAAACCGCCGATCGGCAGAAAACGAACGAATCCTTTCTCGTCGATGTGGTTGACGATAAAACCAATCTCATCCATGTGTGCAGCGACCATGACACGCTTGCGCTCGGCACCCCGTTTGACCGCAATGACATTGCCCATATTGTCTATGGTCACTTCATCAGCCAGCCCCCGTAACTCTTTTAAAATAAGGCTGCGAATCCTGCGCTCGAAGCCCGAAACGCCGGGAGTCTCACAGATTCGCTTTAATAAATTAAGATTCTGCATACTTGGATTTTGCGACAAACGGTAAAAATAAGCTATTGTTGGGACAATTGTTTTACGTACTTATTTCATCGATTTGTACTCCCCTTCCAAATTTAAAGGGCTGGGGCAACGTAATAGAAAAGAATATCCCTCCCTCATTGGGCAGCCCCCTCGCTCAACCCGAAGCGGCTGGGAAACGTACCTAAGCAGTTAGATAGAACACTACATTTATGGACAACATCAAAATCCTTTGGGCCGACGACGAGATCGACCTTTTCAAGCCACAGATGCTTTTTCTGCGAAATCGGGGCTACGAGGTCATCACCGTCACCAATGGACACGATGCCCTGGAAGAGATTGAGGAGGATAAAGATATCGATATCGTTTTCCTGGATGAAAGCATGCCTGGGCTTACCGGCTTGGATACCCTTTCCCGGATCAAGGATCTCCAGCCCGGGATCCCCGTTGTCATGATCACCAAGAATGAGGCGGAGGACGTCATGGAGCAAGCGATCGGCAGCCAGATCGCCGATTACCTGATCAAGCCCGTCAATCCTTCCCAGATCCTCCTCACCCTGAAGAAGATCGTCGACGAGAAGCGGCTAGTCCGCGAAAAGACCACCAGTGACTACCAGCAGGATTTTCGGCAGTTGCTGATGCAAATAAACAGCGGTCTCGATAAGGAAGAGTGGGTCGATATTTACAAGAAGATCATCAATTGGGAACTCAAGCTCGACGACAGCAACAGCGACCAGATGGGGGAGATCCTGGCCGTGCAAAAGCGCGAGGCCAACGCGGAATTTTCTAAGTTCATCGAGCGGAACTATATGGACTGGGTCGAAGGCAAAGATGCTCCGATCATGTCTCATAATCTCATGCGGGAGAAAGTGCTTCCCCATCTCACCAAGGACCGACCGACGGTCATGGTATTATTGGATAATATGCGCTACGATCAGTGGAAGGTGATCGAACCCTACATCACCGAGCTTTACCGCATCGAGGAAGAAGATTATTTCTACAGTATCCTCCCTACCGCTACCCAGTACAGCCGCAACGCCATCTTTGCCGGCATGTGGCCCGCTGAGATAGAAAAACACTACAAACAGTGGTGGCTCAACGATAGCGACGAAGGCGGAAAGAACAATCACGAAGCTGACCTGCTGGGTAAGCAAATGGAGCGGCTCGTGCGAAAGGCCGACTATAAGTGGGACTATACCAAAGTCACCCGCACTAACTTCGCCCGACAAATGCAGGACCGTGCGCTGGATTTCCTCAACAACGATTTCAGCGTCATCGTCTATAATTTCATTGACATGCTCAGTCACGCCCGCACCGAGATGGAGGTACTCAAGGAGCTGGCCGGAGATGAAAAAGCCTACCGCAGCCTCACTCGCAGTTGGTTCGAGAATAGCCCCCTATGGGCTACCCTGCGTCGGATGGCCGAACGCGATATCAACCTGATCATCACTACCGACCATGGTACCATCCGCGTGAACACCCCTAGCCGCGTCGTCGGCGACCGGGACACGAGTACCAACCTGCGCTACAAGCTCGGACGCAACCTCCAGTACGAGGAAAAGGATGTGCTGGAAGTGCGGGAACCGAAGGAGGCCAAGCTACCCCGGCCAAACCTCAGCAGCAGCTTCATCTTCGCTAAAGAGGACAAATTCTTCCTCTATCCCAACAGCTACAATTACTACAACAACTACTATCGTGACACCTTCCAGCACGGAGGCATCAGTCTGGAAGAAATCGTTTGTCCGGTGATCCGGTTACGTACCCGGTAGAACGCGGTCTCCAACCGCGAAGTAGGAAGCGGCTTCCGGCCGCGCTACTACAAGGTGATGATCAACACCAAGACGCCGACCACGGGTAAAGGCCCGGCAATCCATAACCGCGTACCTAGGCGGGATCCGCTCGCCAAAGTCTATTTTTACGTAGGTAATTTCTGTCATGGGCAAACAACTCGACTCCCTTACCCCCGAACTCACCAAGTTCATTCACCGCCAGCCGGTGTTCTTTGTGGCAACGGCACCGGGTGATGGCCGCGTCAATGTCTCTCCGAAAGGCATGGATTCTTTACGGGTCCTCGACGGCAACCGCATCATATGGTTGAACGTGACCGGAAGCGGTAACGAAACCGCCGCCCATATCCTCCAAAACGGACGCATGACCCTCATGTGGTGTGCCTTTCATGGTGCGCCCATGATCTTGCGGACCTTCGGGACCGCTCGAACGATTCAGCCGCGCGACGCAGAATGGTCCGCGCTGGCCGAAAAGCTGCCGGATATCCCGGGTGCCCGGCAGATATTTGACCTGACCGTGGAAATGGTGCAAACGAGTTGTGGCATGGCGGTCCCGTTAATGGATTTCCAGGGGGATCGCGAACTGCTGAGAAACTGGGCAGACCGGCAGGAGCCCGAAGAACTTGACCGCTATCGCCGCAATAAGAATACCGTGAGTATCGACGGGCTACCAACGGGCCTTTAAACCAGGCCGAACATTATTTTCCGCAGGATCTTTTGCGTTTCGCCGGGATCTATCCTATTATCTGATCGTGCTGTTATCATTCCACAACCCCAATCAACTGGAAGCCGGCTGCGACGAGGCTGGCCGGGGCTGCCTCGCCGGACCCGTATTCGCGGCCGCGGTGCTCTTTCCCCCGGGTTACGACAATCCGAGACTCAACGACAGCAAAAAACTCGATGAAACGGCCCGTAACCGCCTCCGGGAGGAGATTGAATGCGATGCCCTGGCTTGGTCCGTGGCCCAGTGTACGGTGGAAGAGATTGACCGTTATAATATCTTCCAGTCGAGCTACCGGGCCATGCACCGGGCCGTCGACACCCTGACCACACGCCCCGAATACCTGCTCATCGACGGCAAGTTCTTCGTGCCCTATGACGGTATCGATCACCTGTGCGTGATCAAGGGCGACGGGAAGTATCAGTCCATTGCCGCTGCCGGTATCCTGGCCAAGACGCATCGCGACGAACACATGATGCGGCTGCACGCAAAATATCCCCAATTCTCCTGGAACACGAACCGTGGCTACCCTACAAAGGCCCACCGGCAGGCCATCGAGACCCACGGAGCCACCCTTCATCACCGACGCAGCTTTACGCTGCTTCCCGGCGGCAAACAGTACCGCTTGTTCGAATAGGTGGGCGGCGAACGAAATAGGGAGTACTATTGTACTACGGTACCACACAACTGGCTAGGCCAGTGCCAACCGTACTACAAAAGTGGCGAAGCCACCGATTACCAAAACACCCATGGATATAGTTGCCATCGTAGGCCGCCCCAACGTCGGAAAATCAACCCTTTTTAACCGCCTCATCGGTGAGCGGCAAAGCATCGTCGACAACCAGAGCGGGGTAACTCGCGACCGGCAGTACGGTCAGAGCCACTGGAACGGTAAGGAATTCGCGGTGGTGGACACCGGGGGGTTCGTCCGCAATAGCGACGACGTATTCGAGGCGGCCATTCGCGACCAGGTGCAAATCGCCATCGAAGAAGCGACCGTGATCATTTTTATGGTGGACGTCACCACCGGGATTACGGACCTGGATGAGGAAGTGGCCCAAATGCTGCGCCGCGCGGTTAAACCCGTCATCCTGGCCGTGAATAAGGTAGACAACAACCAACGACAACTGGAGGCCAACGAGTTCTGGTCGCTCGGCTTTGAGCAGACCTTTTTCCTGTCCTCAATCACGGGAAGCGGTACCGGAGACTTGCTCGACGAGACGGTGGAATACATTACCGACAGAGAGGAGGAGCCCAGTGAGCTGATGCAATTAGCCGTGGTAGGCCAGCCTAATGCCGGCAAGTCCAGTTTCATCAATGCCCTGCTCGGCGAGGATCGCAACATCGTGACCGACGTGGCCGGAACCACGCGCGATAGCATCAATAGCCACTACAATAAATTCGGCAAGGAATTTACCCTGATCGATACCGCGGGAATCCGCAAGAAGGCCAAGGTGCACGAGAACCTGGAGTACTATTCCGTGATGCGCGCCATCCGGGCCATCGAAAAAGCCGACGTTTGTATCCTGATGATCGATGCTACGGACAAGGTCGAGAGCCAGGATCTGGCCATTTTCCGACTGGCGCAAAAGAACAATAAAGGGATCGTGATCGCCATCAATAAGTGGGATCTGGTGCCGAACAAGGAAACCAATTCGGCCCGGGACTACGAAGCGGAGGTCCGTCGCCGCTTCGCACCTTTTAACGACCTTCCCGTCATTTTCATGAGCGTGACCGAAAAGCAGCGCATCATGAAGGTGATCGAGGCCGCCGAGGAGGTCTACGCCAACCGTACCCGGCGCATCCCCACCTCACAACTCAACGATGTTATGCTGCCCGCGATCGAGCGGTTCAATCCGCCGTCGTCCCGGGGACGGGTAATTTCCATCAAATTCGTTTCCCAGTTACCGCTGGCGTACCCGGCTTTCGCCTTTTTCTGTAACCATCCACAACATATCAAGGACAGTTACAAGAACTACCTGGAAAACCAACTCCGCGAAAACTTCGACTTTACGGGCGTGCCCATTACCATCTTTTTCCGCCAGAAATAGGGCGGCGGAGCGCAGGAACAAGGTAATTCGGGATAACCGGCCGGCCGGACCCTCGCTGGAGACCTACTTCGTACGGCTACCCTCCGAGGTCCTTGTGCTGGATAACTTAAGGTGGTGCTAGTCAGGACCTACGAGTGTACCCAATGACCTCGTAGTGTCCGTTACCCCGAAAGGCGACCCCAAACCACTCCGTACCTTGGCCGTATGAATTTGACCGTCCACCCCTATTCCCTCCCGCTGCGCGACGTTTTCCAGACCACCCACGAAAGCCGGACCGAGCAGCCGACCCTGATTGTCCGGATCGGTGCCGATGGGCTACACGGATTGGGCGAGGCGCCGATGACCCGTTATTATGGCCTGGATAGCGGCCGGTGCACACAGGAACTGGAAAAGTTTGCCCCTGCGCTTGCCGCCCTTACTTTAAAAGACCTGGAAGCGGAAGGAGGGGTCGCCGCCGTGATGGAAACGATCGCTCCGGAGGCCCTTAATCCCTTCCTGCGCTGCGCCGTCGACGTGGCGTTGCACGACCTCTGGGCAAAGCATAAAGGCAAGCGCCTTGGTTTGTTGTGGGAGCAAGATCGACTGCGACGAACCCCCACGTGCTATACCATAGGTCTGGCGCCGGTGGAGGAGATGGTACGAAAGCTGAAAGCTTTCCCCTGGCCGGTGTACAAGATCAAACTAGGGAGGGGAGCGGAAGACCTGGACATTATTCGAAATTTGCGGCAACATACCGATGCTCCCTTTTACGTGGACGCTAACACCGGGTGGACCTCCCGACAGGCGATCGATCTGTCCAGTCCGCTCAAGGAGCTTGGCGTGGTATTTATCGAGCAGCCCTTAGCTGTAAAGAATACGCAGGGACAGGCGGACGTCCTCCGGCATTCGCAACTCCCCGTGCTCGCGGATGAGAGCTGCCAGACCGAAACAGACGTGGAAAAGTGTGCTGAGGTGTTTTCCGGCATCAATATCAAAATAGTCAAGTGTGGCGGGCTGCTTCCCGCCCGGAGGATGATCGCTCGGGCCCGGCAACTCGGCCTGAAGGTGATGGCCGGCTGTATGACGGAAAGCAGCGTCGGAATCAGTGCGATCGCGCAACTACTTCCCGAACTTGACTACGCCGATATGGATGGGGCCATGTTACTTGCGGAGGACCCGGCACGCGGCGTGACCTTCGAGGCGGGTACGGGATATGCTCGCTATCCGGACCGAGCCGGGACGGGTGCGGAACTAAAATAGGTCCCTTGGACGGGGTACGGTGGAGCGAACGCTTAACTTTTCACTGCAAACTTATTGGTGACTGCCTGACTTCTACGAGGGTAAACCATCAGTAATCAAAGCATGTACGTCAACCTGACTCGTCTTCATACGCTCCTTTTTCTTTTCATCTTAAGCTTACTATTCTCGACCTGTGCGACCAATCCGGTTACCGGGAAGAGGCAGATTTCCTTTATTTCCGAAGAGAGTGAGATTCAAATGGGGAAGGAGTACGATCCCCAGGTGGTGGCCGAGTTCGGCATCTACGAAGATGCAACCCTCCAGAGTTTCCTGAGCGAAAAGGGTAAGGAGATGGCGGCCATTTCCGAACGGCCTAACCTCCCGTGGACCTTCCGGCTCGTGGACTCCGAAGTGGTGAATGCCTTCGCCGTGCCGGGTGGCTTCGTTTACTTTACCCGCGGCATAATGGCGCACTTCAATAATGAGGCGCAGTTCGCCGGCGTACTCGGCCACGAGATAGGTCACGTCACCGCCCGGCATACCGTTGCCCAGCAGAGCAAGCAGCAATTGGCGCAGATCGGTCTGATCGGCGGGATGATTCTTTCACCCGAGCTCGCCAGTCAGGGAGAGACGCTGATGCAAGGGATGCAATTACTCTTCCTCAAGTTCGGCCGCGACGCCGAGAGCCAATCCGATGAACTGGGCGTAAAGTATTCCACCGCCATTGGTTACGATGCGGAAGAAATGGCCGGATTTTTCGGTACCCTCGACAGACTGAGCGGCGGGGAGGAAAATCGCGCTCCGACCTTCCTCAGTACCCACCCCGATCCACTGAACCGGGAAGCCCGAGTAGAGGAACTCGCCGAACAGGCCCAGGCCGGCACCAGTCGCACGTACGTGGTAGAGCGAGACAGCTACCTGCGGATGATCGACGGGATGCTCTACGGCGAAGATCCCGACCAGGGCTACGTGCAAGCCGGTGCGTTTTACCACCCCGCCCTCCGCTTCACCTTCGGCATACCTACAAATTGGAAGCTGATCAACTCACCCACGATGGTACAGATGGTGGCACCCGATCAAAAAGCAATTATGCAGATGCGGCTGGCGGAAGGAACCGATCAAAGAGCCGCCGCCCAGGAATTCATCCAACAGAATAATGTCCAGGTCAGCAGTGCCAGTGAGCAGGCCATCAATGGGCTGCCGGCTTACACGGTAGTTGGCGATATCGCCCAGCAGAATGAGCAGGGACAGACGTCCACCCTGCGGACTATCTCCAGCTTCATCGCCTACGGTGGAAATATTTACATGATGGCCGGCCTTAGTATGGCGCAGGATTTTAACAACTACGCCCGCGGGATGGAGGGAAGCATCCGAAGCTTTGCCGAATTACGGGATCAGAGTAAACTGAACCGGAAACCCGAACGCATCAAGATCGTGGAAGTAAGCAGTGCCGGAACGCTTCAGCAAGCCCTTTCGAATGCCGGTGTACCCCAGGACCGGTTAGAAGAGTTTGCCGTACTGAATGGATTGGAGCTGAGCAATCAGCTGCCGGCAGGTTACCTCATCAAAGCCTTTAGCGGAGGTACTGACAACCTCCCGCGCTAAAGACGAGCTAGGGAAGCTTTCCCAGGCCGGCCGTATTTCGGGTGGTGGAACTAGTCTGCGACGGCCCCATAGCCTCATACGCCGCGGCGTGCATCTTGATGCGGGTATCCAGGCGGTTGAGCTTATTGTTCTCCATGCTGGGATAGGTGCGATTGGAGAGGAAGACGTATACCAGGTCGTCCGCGGGATCCACCCAAACCGCGGTACCCGTAAAACCGAGGTGGCCGAAGGCGAGAGAAGAGGCATCCTCCGCCATATTCAGGCTGCGGTTCTCATCCAACTGCTTCATATCAAAGCCAAGACCCCGGCGTAGATCGTCGTCGTATCGGGAGGTGAAAAGATGGATGGTTTCCGACTTGAGGTACTGTTTACCCCCGTAGGTGCCTTCCTGCAACAGCATCTGAAAGAGTGCGGCCACATCGTGGGCCGAACCAAACAGACCGGCGTGACCGCTCACTCCTCCCATCATCCCCGCACCCATGTCGTGGACATAGCCCTGCACCGTGCACATGCGGAAGTAATTATCCACTTCGGTTGGCGGGATCCGGTCCCGGTCGATGTACCGCAGAGGATTGAAGGTCAGGGATTCCAGGCCCATCGGGCGGTAAAAATGCCTGGAAGCGTACTCATCCACGGTCAGTCCGCTGACGCGGTCGATGAGCTTAGCCATGAGGTAAAATCCCAGGTCACTGTACCGGTACCGGCCTACGTTGGGCAGCGGACTATCGTAGATACGCTGCCAGACACTGTCGATGCAGACCTTATTCATGTACAGCTTGTCCGTTACCGGCACAACGAAATTTCCGGTTTGTGCCGTGCGGTAAAACTGCGAACTGGGTTTGGGATAGCGACCCGGCGTGAGGGTATACTTATAGAAAGGTATCCAGCTGGAAAGGCCGGAGCGGTGAGCAAGAACGGCGCGGATTTGTAGATTTTCCTTATTCGTTCCTTCCAGTTCGGGTAGGTAAAAGCCCAGGGGTTTATCCAGATCAATTCGCCCGTCGTCCACCAGTTTCATGATGCATAGGGTGGTGGCGGCTACCTTGGTGACGGAAGCCAGGTCATACACGTCGTTGGTCGATACGGCCTGTTCGCGGGCATAGGTGTGGTGACCGTAGGCTTTTTCAAAGACGACCTTACCCTTACGGGCTACGAGGACCACCATTCCGGGAGTGGCGCGCTCGCGGATTGCCTCGCGGGCCAGTACATCTATATTGGCGGCCAGCGATTCGCCGTCCACGCCGACGCTCTCCGGATTAGCGTAGCCCATCCGAAAATTAGCCGTGGTTTCGAGTCCGGCGTTATAAGGGGCGGTTTGGCTTGCGGTGACGGGCAAGCGGCCGGTGATCCGGTTGGCCCCGAAGAGTGCCTGAGCGGCCGCATCCTGAGCCACCTCATCGCGGGTGTACGCCTCCAATATCGTGCCGAAACCATCCAGGGCAGCCAGGCTGTAAGGATTGCCGAATACGGTAATTACCAACTTAGTTTTTTGATCGATGCTGTTAAGCAAAGTCAATATTTCCTTGCTCACGGGCACTTTCTCGATGAAGCGACTACCGTCGCTGTACAGACTCACAACAACGACGTCAGCTTCATCGAGGCGCTGTAATATCTGCTGCCGTTCCGTGCCGGTGGGTTCCGTTCCCGTAGTCAGGTGAGTAATTTGTCCGTAGTCATCCAGCCGGGTAGTGAATGCCGTGGGCTTGGGGCTGCCTATGCGTAGGGAGACGATCTTGCCGGTTTCGGGGGTGGCTATGGGTACGAGCTGTTCCTGGTCCCGCACCAGCGTCATGGCAGCTTCGTACAGATCTTGTTTAAGCGATTTCGCCGCGGCGGTATTCAATTCGGACCGCAGATTTTCCATATCCGGAAAACGAGCGTGGGTTAGTCCCAGGCGATATTTGGAAAGCAGGATCCTACGGACCTTCTCTTCCAGTTTGGCGGGAGCAATTTTACCTTCTGCCAGGTAGAGTTTGATGGTCTCGAAGGAGGCGGCAATGTCTTCGGGCAGCAAGAGAATATCCGATCCGGCCGCTATGGCTTCGGCTTCCACCTCACCCGGGTTGTAATGTTTGGTAACGCCCTTCATTTCCAGCCCGTCGGTGAAGATGAGCCCGTTGAAATCCAGCTCATCCCGCAGTAGATCCGAAACGATCGGTTTACTCAATGACGACGGCCGGTTTGGGCGGGGGTCAAGCGCCGGGATCTGCAGGTGAGCGGCCATTATGCTACCGATGCCGTAACGGACCAGTGCGCGGAAGGGGTAGAGCTCGATACTGTCCAGACGGGCCCGGGAATGCTTGATCACGGGCAGGTCGAGGTGGCTGTCGACGTCGGTATCTCCGTGGCCTGGGAAGTGCTTGGCGCTGGCAAGGATACCGTTATCCTGCAGGCCTTTCATGTACATATAGCCTTTGGCAGTTACGTTGTAGCGGTCCTCTCCGAAGGAGCGGGTGGCGATGACCGGATTTTGCGGATTATTATTTACGTCCAGCACGGGGCTGAAGGAAACGTTCACCCCAAGGCGGTGCATCTGGCGGGCGATCTCGGCGCCCATGTCGTAGATGAGCTGGTTATTCCGGATGGCACCGAGGGCAAGTTGCTTCGGAAAGGAGATCGTCTGGTCAGGCAGACGCATGCCGAGTCCCCATTCGGCATCCATGCTGACCATCAGCGGCAGGTCACTAAGGGCCTGATATTCGTTAGTAAGTTCCAGTTGCTTTTCAGGGGTTCCCTGGAAGAAGCATAAACCGCCGACGTGGTAATTTTCGATTTGACGTACGACTTCCGCGACGTGGTCGGGACCCAGGTCGGAATGCGCACGGATCATGAAGAGCTGTCCCAGACGCTGGTCTTCGGACATGCCGTTGTATACGGAATCAACCCACCGTTTTTCGGTGGAGGTAAGCTGGGAAAGGTCGGGTTCATAGACTTTCTGTGCTTTTGCCGTATAAGACGCCAAAGCGAGAAAGACCAATAAAAACCGAGAGAAGTGTTCGTTCATTAGACCGGGGAAATAGTAAGCTGGAAGTGTCAAAAAGGAAAGAATCCAAAGCTAATAAGAATAGCAGGTACGTTCTGTATGGAGGAGCTGGATCTTCCAATCAGTAGGTAGCCCGTATATATAACGGTGTTAATATACACTTAGGGTGTAAGTGTGCCCCTAAATATTTGGTAAAACTTCCAAATTAGCCATTCTACTCCGGTCAGGGCCGCGGGCCGGACGCCAGGGTGCCACGTCAAATGTCCGGATACACCCACCTCGAGCTCCCGCCGCGGAATCCTTTGCCGAACTTGCCTGCACATAGGTATACGGGCTTACGGGTAGGTGGCCGTAAGGCTTAGTATGCTTGATTTCAGGTGGCTTACCATCGCAATAGCGTCGACTTCATGCATCGACCCTTCCAACCCGGCGTACAGGCGATCACCCCACCAGCTCTTCGGAATAGAGCGGAAACTGCTCCATATGGGCGTGCACCTCGGCCCGGACCCGCTCAAGCGTCGCCGCATCGTTCGGGGAGTTCACGATCTCATCGATCCAGGCTACCGTTTTCCGGCAATCTTCTTCCCGAAAACCACGGGTGGTCACGGCCGCGGTACCGATCCGGATACCGCTGGTCACCACGGCGGATTTCTTGTCAAAGGGTACCATGTTTTTGTTCAGGGTAATATCCGCTTTGCCCAGGGCTACTTCGGCATCCCGACCGGTGATGTCTTTGTTGCTGAGATCGATCAGCATGCTGTGGTTGTCGGTACCGCCGCTGATGATGTGATAGCCCCGCTCGACAAAGGCCTGGGCCATTGCCCGTGCGTTGGCGATCACTTGTTTGCCGTAGGCTTTCCACCCCTCCTTGAGGCATTCTCCGAAGGCTACGGCCTTACCGGCGATCACGTGCTCGAGCGGTCCGCCCTGCATGCCGGGAAAAACGGCACTGTTGAGGACACTGCTCATCCTGATGGCATTGCCCTTTTTAGTCTTGCGGCCCCAAGGATTATCGAAGTCTTTGCCCATCATGATGATGCCGCCCCGGGGGCCGCGCAGCGTCTTGTGGGTGGTGCTGGTAACGATGTGACAGTGGGGTAGGGGATCGGCGAGTAGTCCGGCGGCAATGAGGCCGGCCGGGTGGGCGATGTCGGCCAGGAGCAGGGCTCCGACTTCGTCCGCGATTTCCCGGAAGCGGACGTAATCCCAGTCGCGGCTATACGCCGAGGCTCCGCAGATGATCATCTTGGGCTGGACTTCCCGTGCTTTTTCGGCCACCTTATCCATGTCGATGCGTCCGGTTTCCTCTTCCACGCCGTAGAAATTCGCCTGGTAGTGCTTACCGCTGAAATTGGCCGGATGGCCGTGACTTAGGTGCCCCCCGTGGGCCAGGCTGAAGCCAAGGGTTTTGTCGCCCGGCTTGAGACAGGCGAGAAATACCGCCGCATTGGCCTGAGCTCCGGAGTGGGGCTGTACGTTGGCGTATTCCGCTCCAAAAAGCTCACAGAGCCGGTCAATCGCCAACTGTTCTACCTGGTCGACGACCTCGCAGCCCCCGTAGTAGCGCTTTCCGGGGTATCCTTCCGCGTACTTATTGGTGAGGCAGCTGCCCACTGCTTCCATAACGGCAGCGCTGGTGAAATTTTCGGAAGCGATCAGTTCGATGCCGTGGCGCTGGCGCTCGAGTTCCTTTTCAATGAGGTCGAAGACGGCGGTGTCGCGGTTCATAAGTCGGGAGATTGAAGAAAGCGCAAAGCTAACTGGTTGAAGGGACATCGTGAGCCCGTGCGGCTCCTCATTGTGGTCATTTATAATACCTAGGGTTCCTCCTCCACCTGGTGATTAATCCAATTGTCATTATTGTCCTTTACCTGCCCCGATATACCCTATTAGGTTTTTGCTCGTAAAGGCTACAAAACCAATACTTTTGGCTGATGCAACTACGTGGTGCAATTTTTTTCTTCCTGGTATGCCTTTCCGTCCCACTCAACAGTCAGCCTGCCTCTGCGCCGGTGGTGTTCTCCCACGATACCCTTTTCTACATTACGAGCAATATGGGAACCTTTACGCCCGCGCAACGGGCGGAGCAAGTCCAACGCAATCTTCAGCGGCTAACCAGAATGCCGTTGCGGGAATTCGACAGTCTCCGCGTAGTGGTTCTCGAGGGGGCGGCCGAAGTTGTCCTGAGAGACGATATCATCAACACTATTTCCGTTCGGGAAGCTAATGCTTCCGGGCTCACGGCAGAAGAACTGGCGGAACAGCGGTTGCTGGTCATCCGGCAGGCGCTTATTGACGATTTTAATGATTCTTCCCTCCGGCGGGTACTGGTGGATATAGCCCTGTTTCTGCTAGCCCTATTGTTCTTTCTGGCCGTCTTTTGGGGTGTCAATAAGGGCTTTGATATTTTACGTTTTAAGCTGCGGAGCATGAACCAGGAGTTACTCCTGAGCCGTATCAAGCTGGTCCGGCGTTTCTCGCTCATTACCCCTCGCATGGAGAAGAAACTGCTGCTTTTCCTACTGCGGATGCTGCGGTATACGGTCCTTATCGTTTTCCTTTATCTGTATTTGCCTTTTCTTTTTAGCCAGTTGAACTATACACGAGGCTTCGGAGAGCAACTTATGGGTTATGTATTGCAGCCCCTACAGTTCCTCTGGAACGGCGTCACCGGTTTCTTACCAAGTTTCCTATTCATCATCATTATCATCGTGGCCGCTCGATACCTTATTGGCGGCTTGCGTTACGTGGCCCAGCAGGTCGGCTCCGGACAAGTGACGTTCGCAAATTTTTATCCGGATTGGGCGATTCCCACCTTTAACCTTGTCCGGGTATTGATTATCGTCTTCACCCTCGTAATCATCTTTCCTTATCTGCCGGGTGCGGGGACCGACGCTTTCCAGGGAATTTCTGTATTCGTCGGGTTGCTACTGTCCCTTGGCGCGGCTGGGGTAATAGGTAACGTAATCTCAGGCGTGATTCTGACGTACATGCGTCCTTTCGTGATCGGTGACCGGGTGAAGATCAACGACATTACGGGCGACGTTATCGGAAAATCGCTGCTTGTGACCCGGATAAAGACCGTCCGGAATGAGGAGGTGACCATCCCGAACGGCATACTCATGAATGGCGGCGTCATGAACTATAGTTCCTTGATAAAGGAGCAAGGACTCATTCTGCATACTTCCATTACCATCGGTTACGACGTTCCTTGGCCACAGGTACACCGCATGATGATCGAGGCCGCAAGACGCACGGCGCGGATCGACGAGGAACCAGCGCCGTTTGTGCTCCAAAAGGCGCTAAACGACTGGTACGTAGAATACGAGCTAAACGCCTATACCTACGATAGCCACAGTATGGCGCGCATCTATTCCGACCTCCACGCCAATATTCAGGATGCATTTCAGGAAGCTGGCGTAGAGATAATGAGTCCCCACTATATGGCCTTCCGGGTAGGCAACGAGAGCACGGTCCCCAGGGCCACTATCCAAGATTAGTAGGGGTAGGCCTAAAGTAAAAACGCCCGTCACCACCAAGGTGGAGACGGGCGTGAAATAGGGTTTTACTTCAATTATGTTTAAAGCGTCTCTACTCTGTACCTGCGGCCAGCCCCTTATCTACACGGGAAAAGCCGACCGCAATTCTGGTTCCTAGTCCTGCTCAAGCGGTCACTTCAGCGTCGGCGTTCTTACCCTTGCCGTTACGACTTGCCCGGGCTTCTTCCTCGATGCCCATGAGTTTGGACTTGATCTTTTCTTCGACCTCGTCGGCTACTTCGGGGTTGTCGAGCATGAACTGCTTGGCAGCCTCGCGGCCCTGAGCGATCTTGGCATCATCGTAGGCATACCAGGCACCCGACTTCTGGATGATCTCCTGATCGACCCCGAGGTCGACGATCTCGCCGGACTTGGAGATGCCTTCTCCGTACATGATATCGAACTCGGCGACGCGGAAGGGGGGCGCCAGCTTGTTCTTGGCCACTTTGACCTTGACGTGGTTGCCGACTACGTTGCCCTGCTTGTCCTTGATGGCGGCACCGGTGCGACGAATGTCCAGGCGCACGGAGGCGTAGAACTTGAGGGCGTTACCACCGGTAGTGGTTTCGGGGTTGCCGAACATCACGCCGATCTTCTCCCGAAGCTGGTTGATGAAAATACAGCAGCAACCGGTCTTGCCGATCGTGCCGGTAAGCTTTCGCATGGCCTGCGACATAAGGCGGGCCTGCAGGCCCATTTTGCTGTCACCCATTTCTCCCTCGATCTCCGCGCGGGGCACCAGGGCGGCTACGGAGTCGACGACGAGGATGTCCACGGCACCGGAACGAATTAGGTTTTCCGCGATCTCCAGGGCCTGTTCGCCGTTGTCGGGCTGGGAGATGAGGAGGTTGTCGGTATCTACCCCCAGGCTCTGGGCGTAAAAGCGGTCGAAGGCATGCTCCGCATCCACGATGGCCGCGATGCCGCCGCGCTTCTGGCACTCGGCGATGGCGTGAATAGCCAACGTCGTTTTACCGGAAGACTCCGGACCGTAAATTTCTATGATGCGACCCTTGGGTAAGCCCCCGATGCCCAGCGCCACGTCCAGCCCCAGGGAGCCGGTGGGGATGGCCTCCACGTTAGCGGCCTGACTCTCGCCGAGGCGCATGATCGTGCCTTTACCGTAGGCCTTGTCCAGTCGATCGATCGTCATCTGGAGCGCCTTCAGCTTGGCGGCGGTGTCTTTGTTATTATCTGCCATTATCCTGTTTGTTTGAAACTGCTTTTGTTTTGCGACGGTACAAATATAAACACACTGTTCGTGCCGCGCAAGCAAAACAGCCAACTTTATCGATAAAAAATTCGCTTTTTAGCGATAAAATCAATTTTGTAATTATTTTGCTTATTAAAAATGTTTGAAATTGACGGACTTGGTCTTTGTTTTATTTCCGGCTGCTCTTCCTTCGGCAAAGGAGGTTGTTCCCGCGCTCGCCGCCCAATTGCCTAAAAAACAGACTAATAAGACTTTAGATTACGTAAATTCCGTTCCGATGCTTGTGAACTGTAGTACTACCGGCATAGAACCTTTCATTCCCGATGCCGAAAGGCCGTGGAATACCATGCGGGTGCAACATTTGTACCGCAGGCTTGGCTACGGGGCAACGCTGTCGGACATCGACCAGGCCTTGGGACAATCGCCGGAAACCACCGTAAACCAACTCCTCGACCAGGCCGCCGCCCGCGCTCTCCCCGAACCCCCGGACTGGGCCGCATGGGACCACGATCAATTCCTCGCCGCTGACAAGGCACCCTTCGAAGCTTTCGAGGAATATATGACCGCCTTCGTAGACCAGAGCATAGCGCACGGCATACGGGAAAAGCTGACGCTGTTCTGGCACGACCACTTCGTCACCAAGTACGAGGCGCACTCCTGCCCCGGTTACCACCACCAATACTGGACGGTGCTCACTGAAAATGCTTTCGGCAACTTTCGACGTTTCGTCCTGGAAATTACCCGCACGCCGGCCATGCTCTTTTTTCTGAACGGCTTCGAGAACCGGCGGGGCAGCCCCAACGAAAATTATGCCCGCGAACTCTTCGAGCTTTTCACGCTGGGTGAGAACAATGGCTACACGCAAACCGACATTAGCGAGGCCAGTCGCGCGCTCACCGGCTGGAACCAATGGACCTCCTACTGCGGAGAGGTTCAGTGGGCGGACTGGGGCTTCGATGGTTCCACCAAAACCATTTTTGGGCGCAGCGGTAATTTCAACGACGACGGGCTGATCCAGCTCCTGTTCGAGGAGCGGGGGCAGGAGATCGCGTATTTCATTTGCAAGAAACTCTACCTCGCCTATGTTAATCCGACCGTGGACGAGCAAATCGTTTCCGCGCTCGCGACGACTTTCCTGGCCGAGGATTTCGAATTGCTGCCCGTTTACCGGCAGCTCTTTGGCAGTGCCCATTTTTTCGATGCAGCCCACTTTGGCGTACGGATCAAGACGCCCCTGGAGATGATGGCTTTCTTTCTGCGGGAGGGAGCATTCGGAGACTTCGAGAACCGCCGGAAATGGGGCGTGTATGGAATTGCCGCCCTCGGACAGTACCTGGGGGAGCCCCCGGACGTAGCCGGCTGGCCGGGAGGACGCGCCTGGATTGATTCGAACCGGCTCACCCTGCGATGGGAATTTATGGACGGATTCACCTGGGCCGTACACAATCACGATCAGCGAACTTATCCCGAGTGGGTAAAGCAACTCACGGCCAACAGTAAGGACCCAAGTGTTATCACGCGCACCGTTGTGGATTTCATCGTCCCGCGGGGACTTTCATCCGGATCCGCCTACGCAACGGCTACTACGGTCTTTCGCTGGGAGGTTCCCGCTAATTATTACGACAGCGGTCAGTGGTCTTTAGACTGGGAATCGGCATCCTGGCAGATCACCCTCCTCCTACGCCACATCAGCCGGCTGCCCGAATTTCACCTCACCTAGTCATGCCAAACCGTCCTACTTCCGGAAAAAGGGCCTGCCCGAATTCGCAGGATCATTCTCGCCGAGGCTTTCTACGTGATTTGTTAGGAGTTGGCGCCGGAGCGCTGGTCCTCGGCCAACTCCCGGTGCAAAGTCTTGCGGCTTCGGCCCTGACGAACGCCCTGACCTTTGGCGTGTCGGATCGCGTCCTGGTACTCATCCGGTTGAAGGGCGGGAATGACGGGCTGAATACCTTTATTCCCTTACACGATTTCGGCACCTACCGGGAGAAGCGGCCCGATATCTTCATCCCGGAGAAGGAGGCCGTCCGCTTTACCGATACCCTTGCCGTTCACCCGCAAATGGCAGCACTCAAACCCCTGTGGGAGGACGGCGCGATGCGCGTGCTGCACGGCGTAGGTTATCCGGGGCAGAATCTCAGTCACTTCCGCTCCTCCGATATCTGGGCCACGGCATCCGACGCCGGTGAATATGTAAACAGCGGGGTGCTGGGCCGCTACCTGCAGGAAACTTACCCGGATTTCCTCACGTCGCCGCCGACCACGCCCCCGGCCATCCAGATCGGTGGGGTAGGAAATTTACTGTTCAACAACCGGGAAGACTTCAATTACGCCGTGTCTACCAGCGACCCCGAGCAGCTCTACGAGATTGCCCGCAGCGGCCGGCTGTACGATATGGACAATCTTCCCGATTATACCTACGGCGAACAGCTCGGCTATCTACGCGCCGTAGCGAACACTACCTTTCGTTACGCGGGAGTGTTGGCGGATACCTACGGCAAAGGAAAGAACGCGGTAACCTATCCCGCGGACGATCTCGGCCCTCAGCTATCACTCGTGGCGCGGCTGCTCAAGGGGGGCTTGGAAACAAAGCTCTTCGTTGTCGAATTGGATGGTTTCGATACCCACGCCAACCAGCCCGACGATCACGCGAATAAGCTGCAATCCATCGCCGGTAACGTGGCTGCCTTCTATTCCGACCTATCAACTGACGGAACGGACCAGCGCGTCCTGGCGATGACCTTCAGTGAGTTCGGCCGCCGCGTGGAACAGAACGGATCTCATGGTACCGACCACGGTGCCGCTGCCCCGATGATGATCTTCGGGCCATCTCTGGAAAGCAACGCCGCGATCGGGCCACCGCCGGTTCTCGATGCCGTGGATGCGTACGGAAACCTGGAATCCGCCATCGATTTTCGTTCCGTTTACGCTACCGTCCTCAGCCGCTGGCTATGTATCGACGATGGATTGGTAGATGAGGTAATGGGAGGAAATTTCCCCCGCCTGGATGCCCTGGGCCTGACGTGTGAGGAAAGCACCTCCGTGACCTCCGGGCCCGATCAAGCGGCGGGGATAAGCCTGCTTGCCTACCGCTCGGCTTCCGACATCATGGTCCGTTTCGAACTGGCCGATGGAGGCGAGATCAGCATCGACCTGTACGATGCCGTTGGCCATAAGGTCCATACCGCCTTCCGGGGTTTAGCCAGGGCGGGAAAGAACGAGCACCGGATACCGGGGCAGCTTCCCGCGGGGATCTATATCGTCAGTGTTGCGGTGGGGCGACGAGTCCATTCCACCCGCCTACCCGTTTTCTGACCGCAGTTTGGGGTTATTCCGATGACGATCGCTGTCGCGCACGGTCTTTTTATCCAATGACTTTTGCAAGGCCGCAGTCAGGTCCACCCCGGTCTGGTTAGCCAGGCAGATCAGTACGAACAAGACATCGGCCATCTCCTCGGACAGTTGTTCCGGGGCATTGACCTCGTCTTCCGGCCGCTTGAATGATTGTTCGCCGTAGAGGCGGGCCATCAAACGCGCCACCTCCCCGGTCTCTTCCATGAGAATCGCGGTGTTGGTGAGTTCGCCGTAATACCGGACACCCACCGTTTTTATCCAGCGATCAACGGTTTCCTGCGCTTCCCTCAGGGTCATGCGTTTCGTGGCGGTTGGCCCATCAACATCGGTCTCTGCATGACGATCAGTATGAGTTGATTAGCGTGAAGGTGTTCCCGTTTACGTCTACGGAGTCCCCGTTATGCTTGCTCTTTAGGGCGAGGTACAGGGGGCTGTCCAGCGAGATACCCCGGTACTTTTTGCCGTTCACTTCGAATTCGTCGCTTGCCGCTCCTACGAAAAACCGGCCCTTGTCGGTTTCGAGAATGTCGCCGAGCTGAACCTCCTCGGTCGGTTCAATGTGGTCGATATTCGCAAGCACATTGATATCGTGCTGCAGCGCTTCAACGACAGAGGCGCGCGCCTCTACCCGGTTAATGGACTCGTCTACCTTGCCATCTTCGAATAGGTTCTCGGATTCTTCGTTGGTTTCTTCAGCTTCTTCCATGTCGGCCGTTTGCATGGCCATCATATTCTTATAGGAATTCTCCTTCATGGTCAAAAGGTGGTTGGCCACGGCCTTCTTCTCGGCTTGCTGTTCTTTGGTAAGTTTCATTGCTTTTCTTTTACTCGTATTCCAACGGCTCAGTCGAACGCTTGTTTGCAAGTCAAAGACGCCGTTCGTGAACATCTGACCCGCGCTTCCCTTTCTAATAACAGACAGTACACTTAATTAAAGAAATCTATCCGGAAACCCGGCGGGAGTATTCTTTGATGTTTCGCTGAACATGATCCTCCCCAAATATGGGGTGGTTGCTCAGCGCAGCAACGATTTCCCTGCCGACTGACTATTATCGCGATCTGTCACAACCCTTGTGATTTATTCGCAACTTTTAAGGTCATGTCTTTTGCTGGGTTTTTGGTTAATGTTCGGGCAAGCTGGTTAAATCAGCTTGCCTTTTTTGTGTCCGGCTGTTTCGAGCCCAACCGAAAAGCTAAGTGCGGTCATGCGTGGAAAGGCTCAGCGTTGTTTGGCCACCCATTCCACGTGGCGCCGGATGCGCTCATCCGCCAGTAAATCTTCCTTGGTATTGTAGTGGCGAGCCAGTTCCTTCTCATCCGGGATCAGGCGGTGAATGCCTTTGTGGCACGGCCGACATACGGAGATCCGCCGGTGAGTCATTTCTTCTTTGGTGAAGTTATTCCGGAAGTAAGTCTTGCGATGAACCGCTCGCGGAATTAAGTGATGCTCGGTCAGGGGTTTCGTGCGGCCGCATAATTCGCATTCCCCTACGGGGCCCCGGAGGCGGTCGGTGTAATTTTTTCCCTTGCGCGGCATAGCTCTGTAACGGCAAATCAGCCGAAGGGTTATGCATTAGCGCGACCGAAAGGAGCTCTACTAGGTGCGCAGCACCGTCTAAGACTTGGCAGCAAGGCGACCATGTCACTACCGCGACCGAAGGCAGCTGTTGTAATTAATGTGCTTCCAGCCAGTTCTCGCCGACCCCGGTTTCTACCACGATGGGTACGTCCAGATTGGGAATAGCTTCCCGCATTAGTTGCTCGATCAGCGGGGTCACCTTTTCCACCTCATCCCGCGGCGCATCGAATACCAGTTCGTCGTGCACCTGCAGGACCATCCGCGTTTTGTAGTTCTTTTCGCGCAGGGCCTTATGTATTCGGATCATGGCCACCTTGATCATATCCGCCGCCGTCCCCTGAATGGGGGTGTTCATCGCCATCCGCTCGGCCAGGGCACGGGCTACGCTGCTGCGACTGTTGATGTCGCGTAGGCTGCGTTTCCGGCCGAGCAGGGTAGCCACGTAGCCTTCTTCCTTGGCCTGTTCTACCGTTCCGCTCATAAATTCTTTCAGACCGGTAAAGCGCTCGTAGTAGTTGGCGATAAGCTGACTGGCCTCCGAACGACTGATCTCCAGTTCCTGGGTGAGCCGCTGGGCTCCGGCACCGTATAGAATAGCAAAGTTTATCGTTTTTGCCTGGTACCGCTGTACCCGCGTCACCTCCTCGAAGGGTACGTCGAAAATGAGGGCAGCCGTTGCCGTGTGAATATCACGCCCCGTCTTGAAGGCGTCCAGCATGCCTTCGTCCCGACTCAGCGACGCAACCAATCGCAATTCGATCTGGGAATAGTCGGAAGCAAGCAGCACGTGATCCTTGTCGCGGGGGATGAATGCCTTACGTACCTCCGCTCCCTCCGGCGTACGGACGGGGATGTTCTGCAGGTTCGGATTGGCGCTGCTGAGCCGGCCGGTGGCCGCAATGGTCTGGTTAAAGCTGGAGTGGATGCGCCCGTCTTCATTAATCAACAACGGCAACGCATCCACGTAGGTGCCGAGCAACTTACTGAGGCTGCGGTGGCGGAGGATCATCTTTACGATGGGGTAGTCCGCGCTCACTTCCGCCAGGGTAGCCTCGTCGGTTTTGTACTGACCGGTCTTGGTTTTTCTGCCCTTATAAGGAACCTCCATGCGCCCGAAGAGGATCTCCCCGATTTGCTTGGGCGAACCGATATTGAATTCCGAACCGGCGATCTGGAAGATCTCGCGTTCGATCGACTGTAGCTCCTCGGTCAGCGTTTTACTGTAATTCTGCAGGAATTCGCCGTCCAGGTTGATGCCTTCCAGCTCGATGTCCCGCAGTACCGGGATCAGGGGGGCTTCAACGGTTTCGTAGAGTTCGACCAGCTCTTCCTCTTCCAGTTCCGGCCACAGCGCGTGGTAAAGCTGCAGGGTGATGTCGGCGTCCTCACAAGCGTAGGGAACCACCTTTTCCAGGGCTACCTGCCGCATGGTGAGTTGGTTCTTTCCCTTACCGATGAGCGACTCGATGGGCACCGGCTTGTAGTTCAGATACTCTTCGCTGAGCAGATCCATTTTATGCCGCTTGTCGGGGTGCAGGAGGTAATGCATCACCATCGTATCGAGCAATTTGCCCTTCACCGTTGCCCCGTACCGTTCCAGTACGATCATATCGTACTTGAGGTTCTGTCCTACTTTATCGATAGAATCATTTGCCAACAGCGGCGCAAATTCGGAGACGATCGCCTCGGCGGCCTTTCTGTCCTCGGGAACGGGTACGTAGTAGGCTTCGCCGCCTTTCCACGCAAAGGACATGCCGACCAATTCGGCCGTGGTGGGATCTACACTCGTCGTTTCCGTATCGAAGGAAATCACCTCCTGCTGCTGCAATTCCTTCAGCAGGGCCTTTCGTTCTTCGGGGGATTCGACCTTCCGGTAATCGTGTTCCGTATTCTCGATGTGCTTATCGGCAATAGCGTGTGCCGGCGGCTGCTTGAAGTTTCTTTTGTTGGGCGAGGACGCAGGTGCATCCCCCGTAGCGGGGGCAAACAGGTCTCCCTGCGAACTGGCCTTTTTAGGTTCTTCCTCCTTCCCCAGAATTTCGTTGGCTATCGAGCGGAACTCCAGTTCCCGAAATACGTCCGTGAGGTAATCCCGGTCAAAGTCCTCGATCAGGTACGCCTCCGGATCGAATTTTATGGGTACATCCTGGATGATGGTGGCCAGCTTCTTACTCAGCAGGGCCTGTTCGCGGTATTCGCGTAGCCGCTCCTGGTTCTTTCCCTTGATCTGATCGGTACTGTCGAGCAGGTTCTCCATGCTCCCGAACTGCTCGATAAATTTGGCTGCCGTCTTCGGACCGATCCCCGGCACTCCTGGGATGTTATCTACCGAGTCGCCCATGAGTCCCAGCATATCGATGACCTGCTCCGGGTGCTGGATATCCCACTTCTTGTTGATATCCTCGACACCGAGAATTTCAATCCCGTTGCCCATGCGGCTGGGTTTGTACATCAGAATCTTTTCCTCCACGAGCTGCCCGTAATCCTTGTCGGGGGTGACCATATAAACGGTATACCCCTCTCGCGCAGCCTGTTTGGAGAGGGTTCCGATCACGTCGTCGGCCTCGAAGTTTGGCACGATGATGATGGGGATCTTGAACGCCTGGAGGATCTGATGGATGTACGGGAAGGCAATACCGATGTCCTCCGGCTGTTCTTCGCGATTGGCTTTATAGTCCGCGGCCAGCTCGTTGCGAAAAGTTGGCCCGTCCGGATCGAAAACCACGGCCAGGTGCGTAGGTTCCTGGTTCTTGATCAGGTCCCAAAGTGTCCGCGTGAAGCCATGCATCGCGGAGGTATTCACCCCCTTGGAATTGATGAGGGGGCGATTAATGAAAGCAAAGTGCGCGCGGTAGACCAGGGCGTGGCCGTCGAGCAGGAAGAGACGCTTATCGGTGGCGGGATTCGGCATGGGGCGAAGATAGTGGAAGTGGTCGGACCGGCTTTCGGCGGACGGGCATTCCGGGAAAGCAAATAGTATTTCAGGGGATAGCTGACCGGAGAAGTACTTTTATCGCCCTGAAAAAGACGCCACCAATAGTGATAAAAACACTCCCCTTCCTCTTTCTCCTAATCATCTTATTCCTGGCCGCCTGCGGCACGGGTGAGGATGGATCTGCTAATAATGTGGTCATTGGGAATCGTTACGAGGTTCAGGAAATAATCAATAAGTCATCCGTTCAGGGATTCACCAACGACGGCGGACAAATCAGGGCGCTTACCGAGGAGGAACTGGCTAGCTACGGTATGAACTTTTCCTATACCGACGCAAACGATGTCAATTTCGTGGGCTTAGTCCGGGAGTTCACGGATGAGAATACGGTCCTCTTCGGAACGGGCTCTTTTGCTACCCCCTTCGAATATTCGGTAAGTGGGAACACCATCACCGTGATCATGCCCGGTGAGCCCGCGAATTCTGAATACACCATCGTTGACGAAGACCGGTTGGAGCGCGAGACGGTAACCTTTCGCATCCCTGGCCCGACTGGTGGCACCATGGGTACCGATGGTGCGGATCCCTATCCCAGCTTCCTCGCAGACAGTAAGGCTATGCTTGAGTATGGGCAGATCTTCACCTTTCAAACATCCACTTGGGTATTGATAAATAACAACTGAGGCTTCCTGCAAATTGGGACGGCAGTTACGTTATCACGGACCGGAGACTGCAGCATCCCCGATAACCTTGCCAGTACCCGAAGGGGGGCAGGCGCATTAAATAATAGCGCTCGGTTGCTCAACTACCACCTGGCACGGGTCGATCTACTCGACCAATCGTTGGCACTCGACCACAGGTTGATCCGACGTGATCATCTACCTAAATTATTCCTTGCCTTGTGTTCAAGCCAGGGTGTTCATCGTAGAAATCAGCCTGATTATGAAATAGCGTAATTAAAAGTTTAACTATTATCTATAATAGTATTACTTTCAACCTTGCGGCTTTTCGTCCGTTTTTATAGAAAAATATCTCCATATGAAACGCGAAAATCCATTGCCCTTTTTGGCTATTCTATTAACCTTGGTCTGTTTGAGTGGCATTACCCGCGCCCAGGTGATTCCGGAGCCGGACTCCCTTCTGCAAGAGGAAGAGTTGGTCCACGAACTTGAGCGAATAGAGGAACTCACCAGCTACGGGCCTCACTACAAAAACAAGCTTGCCGCGGGCAGGCTTCTGACCATTAATCGCGCC
Organism: Lewinellaceae bacterium; assembly: GCA_963747415.1. Taxonomy (GTDB): domain Bacteria; phylum Bacteroidota; class Bacteroidia; order Chitinophagales; family Saprospiraceae; genus Neolewinella. Next base: position 182,033 of record CAVVFF010000001.1, read on the forward strand.
GTGCCGCCCTTGCCGGATACGTATAGCCCGGATCAACTATTCGGGCCGGCTTACAAAAACCGCCACCCTAATGTATCTTCCGAGCCGGCCAATGCGGCCCCGCAACCCACGCGAGATCGCCGCACCGGCCCACGCTACAAAAACCGGGGAGCCAAGTCCGGGAATCTATAATCTTAACCGGGAAGTCCTTTCGTGCTCGGCTTAGCATGATAAGGACCTCCGTAAATCGCTTGATCATGTCGCTATTCAATAAAATCAAATTAGTACTGGGCACCGTCGTCGTTTTCCTGGTGGTGCTTATGACCAACCTGCTCGATCGGCAGAATTTCAGGGAGGTTGGTGATTCGATGGAAGCGATATACGCCGACCGCCTAGTGGCCCAGGATATCCTCTTTAACTTGTCGGGCGTACTCCACGAAAAGGAACTGGCGTACGCCAAACTCGCGTCCGATGGAGGCATTAAAGAGCTTGGTGCCGATCAGGCCCGTATAACCGCCGCGATCAACAGCTTTGAAGAAACCAAGCTTACCAGGCAGGAGCGTGTCCTTTTTGAGCAGCTCAAGGCTAGCTTAGGAGAACTCAAAGGCCTGGAGGCCCAACGGAACATGGATAAGGTCGACAACGGCCAGATCAGTAGATCCATCGCGGATATTCAGGGAGAGCTTGCCGACCTTTCGGCCATCCAAATGCAGGAAGGTAGACGGCAATTGCAGATGGGCAAACAGGCCATAAGCTCTGCTGACCTGTTTACGCAATTGGAGATCGGTGCCCTCATTCTGATGGCGCTAACCGTACAGGTAATCATCCTGTATCCGAATAATGATAAAGGTATGCTGGCAGACCACCAGGCATAGTTGAGGAACCAGCTGTAATGCCTGGCTTTCCTAACAGCGATACCGCTATTCGCTTGAATTTTATCTGGTAGGCCACTGAGCCCATAGGCCGCAGTGCCCGGCATTATCCGTTCCGGCAATTTCAGCCTGGACGCCCGAATAGATGGGATTCATCACGGCGCGGGGACTGTAGTGCACTTTGCCGGTTTTATTGTTACGGAAAGCTTTGCCGAAGTGCTCCTGGCTGAGTCCGTGGCCCGTTTCGTGCAGCGCAATGGATTCGGCATCCATCGACTTGTCCCAGTTGTAGCGGTCGTTGTAATAGATTTCTCTGAAGGCGACATCGGCCTTCTTATCCCCATTGGTGTCCACCACTGGAACGCCGGATTCCCGGTGAACAACGGTGAAGGTCACCCCGATGATCGATCGGCCACGACTTCCGAATAGCCGGGTAAAAAATTCACCTGGCATCCATCCGGCGTGGACCACGTCGGCTACGTATTGCGTGGAGCCTCCATAGCCGAATATGGCGGCAATGTATCCGGTGGCTCGGCCGTCGGAAGGAATACGATGCAGACCCATCTGGCTGCAGGACACCCCCTCCCAGGTATCCATCGCGCGCTGGATAGCCTGCACGCCCTGATCTACGGGTATGTCGGCGCTGGGTCGGGTATCATCGATGTAGTAGGATATGTCTGCCGTGCCGTCTTCGGAGTTTTCAGGGGCGAAGTCGAAGTTCAGGCGCTTGTTACCGCGGACATTGAACAGGACCGTATTCCCGATCTCGTCCGATTCCGCATCCGTGAAGTATTCCGCCTTCACGATTTCGTACGAATCTTCGGCGGCTGCTTTCGCCATGTGCTTAGGGAAAGGCGGAAGGTCCAGATAAATTGCTTCGGGGGGCTCAATCGCCACCAGCTCCACGGAATTGTCCTTTTCACAGGAAAAGGCGGTAAAGGTGAGGGTCAACAGGGTAAGGGTACGTAGTAAAGGTTTTGGCATAGAATCAGTAGGCAAGAGTAGGACGTGGCAGGATACGACGGCGGGCGAGCGTATTCAATTTCCACCTTCGTAGCAAGGGTAAATGGTTTAATTTGGTGGCTCAGCATACCTGGAAAATGGCAGAGCGGCCTGATTCCTAAACCTTGTCTCAATATCTGTTATTTCAGAAAGGCAAAATCTTAAGGGTGTTGAGATAGTCTGCGAAGGTGTCGGATGGCTCTTTGCCCGGCCGGTTGGTATCGACGTGATAGGAAACGCCATCCCTGGCATTTGAGGAAGCGCCGGAATAAAGTCCAGGGAAAGTTGCTTGTTACCCCGGTGGTTGATTAGAAGGACGTTTCCCATTTCCTGTGAACCATTGGCGGTAATTTACTCGGCTATGGCAATGCCCACGTTGGTACCCTTGCCGCTAGTGCCGAAGGAAGATTGCAATTCCGGGAAGGGAATGAAACAGGCTTTCGGCGTGTCGAAAGCTAAGGTTCCGACCAGATTTTCTTGGTCACAGCCAACGATAGGGAAGGTCAGTCCCAGCAAAAGGAGCGTGCCTAAAGAAAATACCTACGTAAAACGCATTGAATTAATTGGGCTAGAAGGCTGAGGCGACCGACACCCTGCTCACGAAATGGCAAGTGACCATTGTCCCCGGAAATTGGGTAATTCAGTCTGGAATGACCGGCCTAAAGCAGAAAATGACCCGTAGGATTACGACGGATTTTAAGCCGATGGGCCGTTAAGTTACCTTTGGCGTATAAGGCTCAAAAACAGTGCCCTGACATTAAAAAGCCTGACAACCAGGCATCCATGTAGCCGCATGGGGCTGCTGATCGGTATCCTACCGTTCAACTATACCCGACGGCAACGGCTAACAATAGTCCGATCCAGGCCCAGATTAGGAGGATACCCGTCAAGGGCAAAACAAACCGCAACCAACGATCGAAGGGTACGCGGCAGACGCCGAGCATAGCGACCAGTCCGCCCAGGGAAGGATTAAAGAGGTTGGTGACCCCGTCGCCGATTTGAAAGGCCAGAATGGAGATTTGGGGGCTGAGATCCAGCGCCCGTCCCAGCGGAATCATGACCGGCAAGGTCGCCAGTGCCTGTCCGCTGCCACTGGGAATGAGCAGGTTGATCCCACTTTGTCCGATGGACATCCCTACGGCGGAAGCATAGGTCGGAAGGCCATTCAGCGCCTGTGCCAGGCCATAGCTTATCGTATCCTGGATCTGCCCCTGTTCCATGATGACCTTGACCGTGGCCGCCATGCCGATGATGAAGGTGGCCGGCGCCATCTCCGCCACCGAACGCATACCGGCGTCGGCAATCTCCCTGCCGCTGAGACCACTGGTCAGGGCGGACACCACCATCACCACCAGGAAGACTGCGGAGATATCGTTGATCCCGAAGTGCCAGGCAAATACCCCGAAGAGGACGAAGCCCAGGCCGGCCAGAAAGACCGACAGCAACCACCAATTGCGACCGCTGATCCGATAGTCCGCCAGGGGTCGGGACAGGGCGAGGCCCGTCGTATCCAGGCCAACTCCGATCCCGCGCTCCGGCGCCCCCTTTAGTTGACGGAAGTAGCGGACGTTGTAGTAGGCCGTTATGGCCAGCGCCCCGAAGCAAAGGACGCTCCGCAATTCCCAGCCGCTGAAGAGCGGCAGACCGGCGATCTCGTGACCAATTCCGACGGTATACGGATTGATGGGCGAAAGCCCGAAGGCCACCGTCATGCCCCCGAGGCTGACCCCGGCGGCCAGAATGAGGTCGCCCCCGAGCGCCAAAACGACGACCACGGCGATGGGAACCGTGGCAATATTGTTCTCATAGCCGACCAGGATACCCAGCAGACCATACACGAAGGTCAGCAGTACCAACAGCAATTCCGACCGCTGGGTGCCCATCCGGTAGACCAGCCGGCCCACGGCGTTCTCGATCGTCTGCGTTCGTTCCAGTACCGAGAACATCAGGGCGCTGGCCAGGCAGATGAAGATCACCGGCGTAGCCAGCCGGTAGCCCTCCGGGAAGGCCAGAAACATTTCGAAGGGCCCCACCGGGGTCGGCGTGACCTCCTGAAAACTGCCCGGCACGACCCGGAAACGGCCGTTGACCGCTACGCGCTCGTATAGTCCCGCCGGAAGAAAATAGGTCATCAGGGTCACCAGCACGATGATGGCGAAAAGCATGACCAGGGGCGGGGGAATCCGGGAGAATATTCGGCGCATGGGGGTAAGGTACGACGTGACACATCGGATGTGTCACCTGACACATCGGATGTCTGACAAAATGGCACCAGATCGGAGAGCCCCCAAATAACGACGAATACTGGTAGTGAGCCTGCGGGTATTCCCGGCCGGTTATCAGGGCACTATGCCGACTTCCCGCAGTTCCTCCAGCGTCCCGTGGTGCTGTACCTCCCCGTTTTCCAGGTAGTAGATGTAATCGAAGTCCTTAAGTAGATGCAAGCGGTGCAGGGTGGATACGATGGTCTTGTCAGGATAGGTAGCGAAGATGCGCTCATACACCAGGGCTTCAGATTGGGGATCAAGGCTACTCGTTGGCTCGTCCAAAAGCAGCAGGGTAGAACTTTCCGCCGCCAGCAGGCCCCGGGCGATACTGAGCCGCTGGCGCTGCCCGCCACTCAGGTTGGAGCCCCCCTCGCTGAGCCAGGTATCCACGCCGTTCTCCGAGTTCTTGATCACCTCTTCCATGGCCGCCAGGTGGATGGCCCGCGCCACGGCGGCGGGTTTACGCTTCAGTCCCATGGTCAGATTCTGGTGGATGGTTTCCTCGAAAATCTCGGGGGTCTGGGGAATCAGCGTCGTTTGCTCGTAGAGTTGAGCGGGATCGGGCACCGGCCTTCCGTCAAAGGCTACGCGGAGCCGGTCGGGGGGATACAGGCCGCGCAGGATGTACAGCAGGGTGGTTTTCCCACTTCCGCTCGGACCGATGAAGGCGATCCGCTGGCCTCGCTCAAGGTTAAGGTGAATATCCGTAAGCCCCCGCGCATCTTCGGTGTCTAGGTTGTAATTGAAGGAGAGGTCGCTGATTTCGATGGATTTCCAATCCCGCTTAATCTGGCCACTGGTCAGGGCCACAGGCTGGGCCTGCGCCGCGTAAGCCTCGGTGATCGGATCGATGGCGGCGAGATCCGCCCGTAGCCGGATAACGGTGTTGTACTGACCGGTCAGGGCGTTGAACATATTGGAAAACTGGTTGACATAGCCGATCAGCGTCACCAGTCCCCCTACCAGGAAAACCTCCCCGGGTACGTAGTTTTGTTGCACGTATCCGATCACGATGATGGCATACATCAGTCCGATCAGTACCCCCGTGGTGAACCACTTTTGCTCGTTGAGGCGGGTATTCTGTAGGAAGGGCGGCCAAACCGCCTTGACCCGGGTTTTGATCTGCCGGGCGGTCTGCCGGCCCAAACGTAGGGTAGTGACGGTAATGATGTTACCGAGGTTGTCCGACAGTCCGGCCAAAAGATCGTTCTCCCGCTCGTTGGTCTCCTTGGTCACCGCGATGATCGGCCGGTCGAAGGCCAATACCGTCAGTACGATCAGGATCCCCGCCGCTCCCGCGACCCCGCCGAAGAGCGCGCTGAACCAGATGATGGCCACGATGGAGATGAACATTCGGACCAACGTCTGGAAATAGACGAAACCATTATCGAAAAAACCCTTGAGTGCCTCATAGGCTTTTCGTGTTCGGTTGATCGTGTCGCCGCTGTGGTGCCTGCGGTGCCATTCCAGCGGAAGGCGAACCACCCGGCCGTAAGTTTCCATCAGCAATCGGCGGCTAATGTCGAAGGCCATCCGGCGCTCCATCAACCGTGCCGGCCACTGAAAGGCCCAGCCCGCCAGGATCAAGGCCAGGTAAAGGCCGCCGTAGATCCAGGCCGCGGAAAGCAGGTCCCCCTCCCCGGTTTGCAGATAATTGATGAAGTAACCGAAGATAATGGGCTGCAGCGAAGACAGCACGTTCACGCAGGTAAACATGCCGTAAATAAGTACGTACCGACCGCGCATCCCCCGGGCGTACTGCCAGGAAATCTTGAGCAATTGCTCATAGGGGTTGGTGGAGAAAAACTCCCGCCATTGCCTAACCGTTCCTTGCAAAGTGTTTCTGTTTTAGCTGCCGCGCAAAGGTCTGCCCCAGCACGCCGTAATCTATAATGCTATGATCCGTCCCTTCGTTTTTCTTTTTGCCAGCGTCTTCACCGTTCCGGCCCTGGCCCAGCAATTTACCGGGGAGCCCGAGGAAATCGAGGCGATTCAGCGCGCCGCCGCGGCATTCTCCGAAGCCTATAAGCAAGCCGACTACGAGGCCATGGCCAACGCTTACACGGAGAACGGACACATCCTACCCGGCGGTTCGCCCATCATCACCGGCCGGAAAGATATCATCGAACGCTGGCAACTCCCCGAAGGCGTGACGATCCTGGATCATGCCACCGAGTCGGTCGAACTAAAAGTACTGGGAGACTATGCCTACGACCTGGGCTATTATACCGGTCGTACCCGCCGACGCGACGGCTCGGAGGCGGAATGGGGCGGCAAATACGTCATCGTCTGGCGAAAGCTGGACGGCGAATGGCTGATGCACGTGGATATGTGGAACAGCGGGGAGTGAAGTAACGAACCTGACGCTCCGGAGTCCTTTGGGCACGCGCAGGTCTTGATAATCACCCGGAGGTAGTTAATTTGGTGCCGCATCTCATCCTCGCACCGGCGAAGAGCTGGTTAAACGTACTGAATCTATGACCCCCGTTCGTACCCTCCCCTTACTGATTCTGCTTTTGCTTGCAGGTTCTTATTTGTCGGCCCAGGAAAACAGCCGGCAACTCCCGATGGATACCATGATCGTCTCTCAGGGCAGCGTGACCATAAAGGGGCGGGCGGTACCCTACGAAGTGACTACCGGCGTCCAACCCGTTTACAACGATAGCGGGAAGGTCACCGCCGGACTTCACTATACCTACTACCGGCGAACCGACGGGGACGACCCGAATCGCCCGCTGCTCATCAGCTTTAACGGCGGCCCCGGTTCTGCTTCGGTTTGGATGCACCTGGCCTATACCGGGCCGAAAGTGCTAGCCATCGACGACGAAGGCTACCCGGTCCAGCCCTACGGCATCAGTGATAATCCCTACTCCGTTTTAGACCTGACCGACATCGTCTACGTCAACCCAGTAAATACCGGCTTCAGCCGAATGGTGGAGGGTGCAGACCGGGAGCAATTCTTCGGGGTCAACCAGGACATTCAGTACCTGTCCGACTGGGTAAGCAACTGGGTAAGTCGCCACGACCGCTGGCGTTCCCCGAAATTCCTGATCGGGGAGAGCTACGGTACCACGCGCGTCTCGGGCCTGGCGCTGGAATTACAGGAGGAAGCCTGGATGTACCTGAACGGCGTCATTCTCGTCTCACCCACCGAGATCGGCATCGAACGGGCCGGTATCGTGGAATCAGCAAACCAGCTACCCTACTTTGCCGCCGCGGCCTGGTACCACGAGCGCCTGCCCGAGGACCTGCAGTCCATGCAGCTGGAGCCGCTGCTCGCGGAGGTAGAGGCTTATACCCGCAGCGAATTGCTGCCCGCCCTGGCGAGCGGCATGGACCTTTCCGAAGAAATGCGCCGGGAAGTGGCGCAGACGGCCGCCCGATACTCCGGACTGGAAGCCCAGGAATGGCTCGATAATAACCTCATGCCCACCACCGCCTATTTCTGGAAGAACCTGCTGCGCGGTGAGGAGGCCGGTGATTACACCGTAGGTCGTCTGGATAGTCGCTATAAGGGAATCGATGCCCGGGCCGGTGGCGATCGGCCTGACTACAACAGCGAACTGACCAGCTGGCTGCATTCCTTTACGCCGGCCATCAATTACTACCTGCGTGAGGAGCTTGGCTTCCGGACCGACCTTCAATACAATATGTTCGGCTCCGTCTATCCGTGGGACCGTTCCGGCGACCAAACCGGCCCCAATCTCCGCCAGGCCATGGCCCAGAATCCCTACCTGAATGTAATGATCCAGTCGGGCTACTTCGACGGTGCAACTAATTATTACGACGCCAAGTACACCCTCTGGCACCTCGATCCCAGCGGCCGCATGCGGGATCGGTTGAGCTTCAAGGGCTACGAAAGCGGACACATGATGTACCTCCGCCGCCCTGATCTGGAAACGGCGAACGAGGACCTGCGGGAGTTCATAATTGACGCGCTGCCCGGCGAAAACCCGGCCCGTTACTAAGCGGGCGACATTTTATCGCTCCGTCGTCGGCTATCTTTAGCCCCCGTTTAATAAACCCCCTATGCCCCGAAGTCTACTCCTGGTATGCGCCTTACTATGCGCCACGCTATCCGCCCAGTCCGCCTTTCAATTCAAATCTTTTGCCGGCGCCGATGCGGAGGTTGCCGGAGCACAGGCCCAACTTAGCCTGGACCTGCCGGCCTTGCGTGCGCAGCTGACCGCGAAAAACGGTCGGGTGGTGCTGCCGCAGCCCAGTGGGGCGATGGAGAGTTTTGCGGTGGAAAACGCTCCGGTTTTTGACGAGGAACTCGCGGCACGCTATCCCGATATCGGCAGCTACCGCATCGAAGGGCCGTGGGGGGCGGGGCGTATCGCCGTTTCCCCCACCCGGGTCGACGTGCTGGTGCCCGGGCCGGAAGGCTTGTACGCCATTCAGCAGTCTGACGAGTCCGACCGTTACCATATCTTCTATTCCCGGGATTACGCGGGCGAGGAATGGGCCCTTCCGCTTAGTTGCGGGTATGATCCGTCCGATAGCCACAATCGGGTCAAGCAGGGCGAACGGAGCGCAGGTGTAAGGCAATTAGGCAAGAGCAAAGCAGCTCCCCGGGATTTACGGCAGTACGACCTGGTACTTACCAATACCGGCGAATTCGCGAATCAGGTGGGTGGGACAAAGGAGAAAGTGCTGGCCGCCTTCAATACGGCCGTGAGCACCGTCAATGTCATCTTCGAGGTGGAAGTAGGCATCCGAATGAACCTGTTGGCAGTCTCCGAATCGGTGATCTTCCTCGATCCCGCTACGGATCCCTTTACCGACAGCGATGAGGGTACGGGCTTACTCGAGCAAGTCGTCGAGGCCTTTCAGCAGGAGAATATTCCCTCGGAAGCCTATGATCTGGGGCACGTAATGACTTCCCGCTGCGTCGACGTGGGGGGCGTGGTCAGTGGCCTGGCCTGCAGTGGCAGCAAAACCCGCGGGGTAACGTGTCTGCAGGGCAATAATATCGCCCGGACGGCCGAGCGCGTCATGGCCCACGAGATCGCCCACCAGTTTACGGTATCGCACAGCTGGAACAACTGTCCGGGCAGCGATGCCCAGCGGGCCGGGAATACCGCATTCGAACCGGGTTCGGGGTCCACCATCATGTCCTACGCAGGTGCATGCGGTACCCAAAACATCGCCGGGCCGGACCCTTACTATCATACGGGAAGTCTGGAGCAATTCCTGGATTACACCCGGAAAGGAGCCGCCGCTGCCTGTGCCACCGTGATCGAAACCGATAATGTCACGCCAGATGTAGTACTGGATTACGAAGACGGATTTTACATTCCAAAATCGACGCCTTTCCGCTTAACGGGTACCGCTACCGATGCCAACGATCCGCAGGAACAACTTACCTTCAACTGGGAGGAGTATGACCTGGGGCCACCCACCGATATTTACGAGCCGGAAGGATCGGCGCCGCTGTTTCGCTCCGTTCCTCCCTCCGCTTCCGGCTTCACCCGCTATTTCCCACGGGTGGACCGGGTGGCGAACAGCATCGACGCGGCCGACGAATTCCTGCCGGGTTACGAGCGAGAGCTGACCTTCCGGCTCACTGCCCGGGATAATAATGAGGAAGCTGGCGGGGTGGACTGGGAATCCGTGTCCTTCCTGGTAGCCGATATCGGGCCGTTTACCGTTGATGATCCCGCCTTAGGCAATGATGAAGCATTCCGCGTAGGCGAACTGCGTGAAATTACCTGGGATGTAGCGGAAACGGACGGCTTTCCGGTTTTTGCCAAAAGTGTAAACATCCTTCTCAGCGGTGACGGTGGATTAACCTTTGACTACTTGCTTGCCAGCGAGGTGGCCAACACGGGGAGTGCCTACGTGACCGTACCCGATACCCTCGGCGATGCCATGCGCATCGTGGTGGAAGCCGCCCATAATATCTTCTACAATATGAATGCTAATGACTTCAGCATTCGTCCCGCCGAGCAGGCTCGCTATACCCTCGAATCGGATCTCAACTATGCCAGCGTTTGCCTGCCGGAAACACTCACCGCCACCTTTACGGCCGGCAGTGTTTTAGGGTACGCCGACCCCGTTTCCCTCTTCGTAGACACGACGGAACTACCGGACGGCCTTGCCGCCACCTTCGACAACGTTCAAATCCTGCCCGGGCAGACCGCCTCGTTGACGATCGATTTGGAGCAGGTGACCGTTTCCGACCGTATCGTACTACCGGTGATGGTCGCCTCGGGAGACTTGGATACCGTGCGCCGGGAGATCATCCTGGACGTGGTGGCCAATGACTTCTCGGACCTGGCCCTCGCCGGTCCAACCGATGGAACGGAGGGCATCGTCCTGACGACCGATTTCGACTGGAGCGGCTCCATAAACGCGGAAGCGTATGATATACAAGTGGCCACTTCACCGACCTTTGCGCCGTCCACTTTGGTGGCTTCCGGGGAAGAGCTCACAACTACCGACTTCACTCCCCTTGACTTTTTCACGGCGAATACGATCTATTTCTGGCACGTGAGACCCATCAATTCCTGCGGTCCTGGAGCCTGGACCGGGATCAATAGTTTCAAAACGGTAAGTAGCCGGTGTGAGGAAGTCACCAGTACCGATACGCCGGTGGCACTGCCCGGTTCGGGGGGATCTTTCAGCCGTCAGTCGGTGATCAAGGTGAGCCAGCAGGGTACCATCAGCGATCTAAACTTGCCGAACGTGCAGGTGAATTACCAGTTTGCTTCCAAAGTCTCCCTGAGCCTCACCAGCCCGGCGGGAACGACGGTCGCCCTCTACACCGAAAAATGCTTCAGTACCAATAGCATCAATCTCGGTTTTGACGACGAGGCCCCCGAAGCTGTAGCCTGCCCCCCGGACGATCGACGGGTCTTTCAGCCGGCCGGAAACCTCAGCGCCTTCAACGGGGAAGACACCTTCGGAGACTGGATACTAACGGTTGCCGTTAGCGAAACAAATGGCGCCGCTGGGCAGATCATTGGCTGGGAACTGGAATTTTGCGCCGATCTACAGGCCTCAACCCCCCAAACCCTCGTCAACGAACCTACCCGGGTAAAACCGCTGGGGCGCAACGCCGTTCTCCGCGCCCAACTGGAAATCACCGGTGCCGCTACCGATCCGGCCGCCACCGGGTATATCCTGACACGAACGCCGCTCCGTGGTTCCCTGGAACTGAACGGTCAGCAGTTAGCGGTCGGTGATGTATTTACTCAGGCGGACATCAACTCAAGCCGCATCGTCTATGAGAACCTGGACACGTCCGTTGTTTCCGATGATTTCGGATTCGTGATCAGTACCGACGACGGGGGATATCTGCCTACCACCTTTCACGAGATCGTGATAACGGCGGACGCTATCAATCCGGTTCGTGACCCCGCTGCTAGGGAATTCAGTCTGACCGTGTTTCCAAACCCTACTTCAGCGGAACTGACCGTTCAGTGGAATAAGATGCAATTGCAACGCTGGCCCCTGGAGGTGTTTGACCTTACCGGGCAGCGGGTTCATGCCCAATTTGTCGAGCCTGGCGCGACCTCAGCGACGGTAGATCTCTCCAAAGTGCGGCCGGGTGTCTATCTCGTCCGCTTAGGTAGCGCTGCACGGCGGGTGATCAGGCATTAGTCTCCCTGACATCGAGAAATCGCTCCAAACGTTGCGTGAGGCCGTGTATCACCTCCTCAATGAAGTGGCGGTGAACGATGGTATTCTTATCGGGACGGTTGATAATGTTGGGGGGTAAAGCGCCGCCGTAGCGTTCGATCAGGTCTTCCCGATCGTGCGCGTACAGGAGGACGGGAATTTCCTTCCAATCCGGATCCTCGGCCAGGAGGGCCGCAAAGTCCAGCCCCCGCAATTTGTCATTGCCCTTGTCTTCTCTTCGGGTCACGTCGGAAATGATCAGGTCGATCTGGGTGGTTGCGTCGTCGTTGAATTTATTCTTGTTCATCAGCAGTTGCATCGCCTCGTCGCTGGTGCGCACCGAATAGCAAAAAGTGTGCAAACGATCGAGGATGGCCAGCGGCAGGGCATACGTAAATGCATCATCGATCCAGAGGACGTTGTAAGGTTCCTCCCGTTCCTGGATGCGGTTGATTTTCTTCTCCAGTTCCTTGTCGTTGCGAATGCCCAGTACCTCCAGGGTGTCGCTCAGGTCCCGCAGATCGGATAACTCCCACATAACGGGCTTGATGCGTCGCAGCAGATTGGCCTTGATGGTGTCTTTATAATCCGACCAATTGAAGCGGCGTAGGAACCGGCTGGCTGCCTTGGCACCCTGACGGAACAGCTTCAGCTTTTCGTCGTCGGAGATATTGAAGTCGATCCAGTTGAAACCATCGATATCGATGTATTCTACCAGGTCTTTGTATTCGGGGTGATTGCGGATGAATTCGAAATCCCGAAGGTTACGCACCCCACTGGCCATGTTCCCGATGAAATCGGCCAGGCTGTTGATCTCGCGTGCGCTGTTGCGATCGACCCCTAATTTTACCCCGACGGTTGGCCGAAGCGGGATAATGTCCGCCTGGTGGAAAAGGTCAATGGGAAAGTTGGACATGACGCCCCCGTCAACAAATACGATTTCACTGGGGAGCTCCCCGCTGTAGTCGGCTACTGACCGCCACCGGCGGCGGATCTCATTTTCCCTGCCCCGGGTCCAGGCCAAAGAAGCCCGCTTGGGCTCGAAGAAAAAGGGAATGGACATGGAAGCCCGCACGAAGGAAGCAGGATTTTGGTCCTCCGGATGTTCGTAGTAAAGGTGGGCCATCCGGGGAAATTCAACCTTGGTTTGGGTGGTTATGTCCGCCGCCACGATAGCGATCTTGGGATCTAGTTCTTCCGCCGTCATGGACCGTTTACGCTTCCCATAGTTCGAAAGATGGTACAGGCTGGCGGGGAGGTTACAAAGGTTTTGTTTAAGGCCCTCCCAGCTGTCGTGCTGCAAAATCTCTTCCAGCCATTCCTCAAAATGCGCGCCGGGGTTGATGCCCAGTTTGTTCTTTATCTCCGCAATGTTGGTGATCAGATGGAGATACAACTGGATCTTGTTGCTGGAATTGAAAGCTTCGGTGAGCTGTTCCGCGTCGTAGCCGCCGTCGACGAAGTCCATAAAGTCTTTCTCGACGATTCGCTCGAGGACCCGAACGCTCTTTTTTTCTTCCGGGGTGCCCAGATCCGCCATCAGGAGGGCATTGATCGAGCCCGCGCTGGTACCTCCCAGACTAAGGAATCGAATGCCCATTTCTTCAAGTACGTAGGTGAAGCCCACGAGGGCGATCCCCAGGATGCCGCCCCCTTCCTGGACCAAGTTGACGTACTGGTTGCCGGCTTCGTCGTAGATATCGGAGAACCGGAAACGGTCCCCCTCCTTTTCCCGGAAATCTTTCAGGTCCTCAATGATGTCGAATACGGATTGCTCGTAGGCCTGGGTGCTCATGGTCGGGTGCTGTTACGTGTTTATACAATTAAAGAAATTATCGTTACCCGACCAAATAGGACGGCTTACCCGGTCGGAGCGATTGGGAATGCATGATTAGTGATAGAGATTGCATCATTGGTGAAAGCGTTGGTGGTCGGTAGGCCCTAGTTTTATAGGAATTAGGCTGCTCTGCGAAAACGGGTCAGTTTTTCCCTATCGACACTTCCCCCATGAACATATCGACGCACGCTTCCCTCTCTCTCGGCTTATGTTTGCTGCTACTATCCGCCTGCGGCAATCGGACGAACCAACCAATTGCCTACGCCGCCGCACCCGCCGCACCGATTCTCTGTGCCCCGGCTACCAACGACCGATCGTGGTACGATAATAAAGAGAAGGCACCCCTGTTCGATGACCTGGGTGATTTCAACTTCCCCATCGAATCGGACAAGAAGGTCGTGCAGCAATACTTCAACCAGGGCCTGCTGCTGGCCTACGGGTTCAATCACGCCGAGTCGGCCCGTTCGTTTTACCACGCTACCCAACTGGAACCGGATTGCCCGATGGCACACTGGGGATTCGCCTATGTACTGGGGCCCAACTACAACGCCGGTATGGAACCGGATAATTATCCCCGTGCATATGCATCCCTACAACGTGCCTTAAATCTCATCGACGATCAGACGCCAGCAAAAGAGAAGGCGCTCATCGAAGCTCTGGGCCAACGCTACCGCGCCGAAGCCCCGGCGGACCGTAGTGAACTCGATCTGGCCTACGCCGAAGCGATGCGGGAGGTCTACGCCCGCTTTCCCGAAGATGCGGACGTAGGTGCCCTGTTCGTGGAATCCCTTATGGACCTGCACCCCTGGAACCTATGGGACAAGGAGGGAAGTCCGCAGCCCTGGACCCCCGAAATTATGCATACCCTCGACCAGGTACTGGCCGCGCATCCCGACCACGCCGGGGCCAACCACCTCTACATACACGCCATTGAAGCGTCCCACACCCCGGAAAAAGGACTGCTGAGCGCCCGGCGGCTTGATGGCGGACTCGTCCCCGGCTCCGGGCACCTGGTGCATATGCCCTCTCATATTTACATCCGGACCGGAAACTACCACGAGGGCTCCGTAGCGAACCGCGCCGCGGTAAGGGTAGACAGCTCCTACATTACCGCTTGCCGGGCACAGGGAGCCTACCCGCTCATCTATCACCCCCATAATTATCACTTCTTGGCGGCTACCGCTACCCTGGAAGGGAAAAGCGAATGGGCGATCGACGCCGCTAAGAGGACCGCCCGCCACGCGGACAACGACCTCATCGACGTTCCGGGACTTGGACTGCTACAGCATTTTTATGCCATTCCCGACTATGTCCTGGTCAAGTTTGGCCACTGGGATGAAATCCTCACCGCCATGGACGGCCGCCGCGATTTGCCCTATCCTAAGGTCATCAGGCAATACGCCCGGGGCATGGCGCATCTGGGGAAGGACGACATAAACCAGGCACGACAGGAACTCATACTTTTGCGGTCACTTGCTGCCGATCCCTCCATTGATAGTTTGATCATCGGCGTCAATGCCGCCCGCTCCGTGGTCTCTATTGCCGAAGGCGTTTTGGCCGGAGAGATCGAAGCAAGTACCGGAAACTACGACCGTGCGATCGCCCTACTTCGGGAGGCCGTCGTCACCGAGGACGCACTGAATTACATGGAGCCACCCGATTGGTTCTTTTCGGTTCGCCACCATTTGGGTGCGGTATTGTTGGAAGCTGGTCGATTCGAGGAAGCGGTGAGCGTTTATGAAGAAGATTTGCAGACCTTCCCAAAAAACGGTTGGGCACTCCACGGGTTACAGTCCGCTTACCGAGGCTTGGGGGATCGCGAACGGCAAAATGATATCTCCGCGCAGTTGGCGGGCGCCTGGGCCACGGCGGACGTTGAGCTGGAAAGCTCGCGCATCAAGTAGACTAAGGAAGAAGGGGCGTACGGTCAGTTCAGTGGCCCAGCAACTGCTCACGGCCAAATGGTCTGTACGGACTTTTTGGTAAGTAAGCCGCATGCCCGTGACGGTAAACAGGTGCTTAATTGCGTAGACGAGCTTGACTGATTGTTTGGTCCAGGTAATACGACGACCATTGGCTGGTATAGCCATTCCTGTCGGTTCAATTCACCGGTACATTCATTACGCCTGCGCGCCGCCGCCCTCAGGACGCTTCAATTGATGTCTTCGCGTAAACGTTGCATTTTCCGATCCATAAAGTAGCGCCACCCCACTAAGGAGAAGAAGTAGAGGGCAATCAGGGGAACGGATAGAATAAGCGTGAAGCGAAGAAGATAGAAGTCCCACAACAGAAAATACAGGGCTGCCAGACAGAAGGTACGCATCACAAAGAGGGCGTACTTCTTTCTGCGGTAGGCAGGACAGCGCATCGTATTCTCGGAAGAGGTGCAACTCTGCCGCATGAATTGACCGGTACGGTCGTGGATGTTGTTTCTTGGGTTCAAAGCGATTAACTGTAAAGCGCGTTTAAGAAGGTTGTAAAGATATAATAAAATATTATTCCCTATAATCCTAATAAATAAGCAAATTACATTCCTAAACAACCAGCCGTGAAGGAAAAAGGCCGGTTGTCCGGCCAAGTTAGTTTTGGGCGCTTGTCAAGCTGGGCTGCGGGATAAAGGGGAGCGCGATTTATCTTTGCGGCAGTATAAAAGCCCAATTGAATGTCCGGCCGCAATAAACTGCAGAAGTTTGCCCAGGTACTGCAGATGCCCAATGTTTACGAAAGTTTTGAGCCCACTAAGCCCGAGTTGACGGGCGTAAATGGGAGCAAGGTTGACCTGAGGGGCAACTGGGCCCGTGGGCACTTCAGTAATGACCGGCCGATCACCCTGGAATTGGCCTGCGGTCGCGGGGAGTATACGCTGGACCTTGCCCGGCAGTACCCCGATCGAAATTTTATCGGGGTGGATATCAAGGGCGCTCGTATCTGGCAGGGGGCCAAAATTGCACTGGCCGAGGGGCTTGATAATGCTGCTTTCCTGCGAACTCGCATCGAGGTGATCAGTCACTTTTTTGCCCCAGGAGAAGTAGAGGAGATCTGGATCACCTTCCCGGATCCCTTCCTTAAAAAGGGGAAGGAGAACCGCCGCCTGACCGCCGCCCAGTTCCTGAAGCAATACCGAAAGATCCTGCAACCGGATGGGGTAGTGCACCTCAAGACGGACAGCCGGGAGCTCTACGAATGGTCACTGGACACCCTATCCGATCAGCCCGTGGTGGAGATCATGTATCACGATCACGACATTTACAGTAAGCCGCTACCCATCCCGGAACTGTCCACGGAGACCTACTACGAAAGGATGCATAAGGACATGGGCAAGACGATCACGTATACCCGCTTCCGCATCGGAAAAGGGGAAATAATCGGCGGCCGGGGGCTCCCAACCCGGTAGAACGCTGGCTCCGACAGCGCCAAGTACAACGCTGTTTCGATCAGAACCAAGAGGGTAAAACCTAAAAAGCAAGAGCTATCAACTCGCCAATCGCTCATATTTCCCACCAAAGATTCCACGCATCAGGGCGCAGATGAAGGCGCTGATCTTTAGAATACACAGATAGCCCGGCTGCGACCGGCCGGAAATGGCTACCAAGGCTACGAACAGCTAGCTGATCTAGCCCCCGTCGGATCATCCTCGGCGTGAGCCCTGCTTGGGAACATCAAAACTGAGCCGTAACCTGCGCCCGCCCCACGTGCACCACGTCCGCTTCCCCCGTTTGTCGACCGTCGTAGATCAGGTTCAGCTGAAGGTATTCACCCAGATTTTGTACCAGATTGATGTTCCACAGCAGGTTGCGACCCGGTTGCAGCCCTTGCAATAAGGCAAAGCCTACCGGGCTGCCTGGGCGCCCGTTCTCAAAATCGATCTGCACCCAATTGAAGCTGACGTTGATCCAGTTGCGGAAATTGCCGGTAAATTTGGCTTCCCGCCGAAGGGTGAATTCACCGGCTCCTTCGGTCAGGACGTTTTCCTCCCGTCCCAGCACCAGGGTGGTGTTAAGGCTGAACTCGCCCGGCTGCCAGTTAACGCCCGGCTCCACGCGGTTGAATACGATCTTGTAATCCTTTTCATTGAAGCGTTCGGAATCCGATTCCCGGCGCCCGGTAATGCCCGCCGCCTCAATGCTTAATCGGTCGTTGGGGCGGAACCGGAAGCGAAGTTCCCAGTCCTCGCGGCGATTGCTCTCGTAGCCGGTGGTAAGGA
Source organism: Lewinellaceae bacterium (assembly GCA_963747415.1). GTDB lineage: Bacteria > Bacteroidota > Bacteroidia > Chitinophagales > Saprospiraceae > Neolewinella. Next base: position 199,820 of record CAVVFF010000001.1, read on the forward strand.
CCCGCCGATTGCGCTGCTCGTCGTTGCTAAGTTGGATGTCATAGCGGGGATTCGCCCGGTTGAAGAACAGCCCGTGCCGCCGCCGCACGTTCAGGGCTACCAGGTTGGAATCGGCAACGGCAAGCTGAAAGGGGTTCCAGGCCATGATGTCTTCCGCTTCCTGCGTCTTCCGGTCGATATTTATGGCTGTATTCAGGGCAATTCTGCTTAAAAACTTCCGGATACCTTCGACTTCCCGCCACACCCGGCTCGGGTCCCAGTTGAGGCGCTGGTTGATGCTGACGTTATCCGTTCGGATGAAGTCATTGTTGAAAACACTCACCCGGATGTAATCGGCTATATCGGGGAAAGGGGAAAGCACGATCTCGTTAGGCTGGATGCGTCCGTCGTTATTGTAAAGGCTGTCCTGCCAGATGTACTGCCCCTGCCCCGGCCCAACGTACAGATACTGGAAATCCACCCGGGGCTCCTGCCCGCTGCCCACCTGGTAGGTCGTCTGACTGGTGAAGGCCCGCTCCAGCGCGACGGTACGGATATCCAGGCGGCCCAGGACGGTGCTGCTGGGGCGATCCTCCACCAGTTCCTGACCTGGCACGTCCAGTTCCCGATAGGTAAAATTGCCACCTAGCTGGAGGTGGCTCGCCGCCTGAAATTTACCCTCGGCGGTGAGTTCCCTGGCGGAGGTGCTTTCGGCCAGGGAGATACCCACCGGAAGCTTGTCATCCCGCTGGGAAGCGCTGAGGGTGAAGGCGTAACGCTCCGTGGTCGGCGCCGTTAAGCCCACCGTGTAGCGGTCGTACTGAAAGCTTAGTTGCGACAGGCTATCCGTTGCCAGCGCGCGGCGGACGCTCTTTTCTCCCGCGAAAGCCGCCGAGACTTCCCAGCCGCCCAGCGCGGGAAATTCTTTGCTCACGCGCAGACTAGGTCGGCGAAAGGAACCGGTACTTTCCGTGTCTTCGTTATCGAGCAGACTGTAAGCGCCCGCCGCCCGCCACCCTGCGACGTCCAATTGGAGGAGAGCCTCGTGGCGTCGCCCGCGGTAGTCCGCCCCGCGCAGGAATCGCTCGTAGTCGTAATCCAACCGACCCACGCCGGAGCGGAGCAGACCTACGCCACCTCCCATCAATTGTTCGGTTTCCTGTTCGGGACGGATCGTGCTAAGGCGGTTACTCAGGTTCCAGTTCCGGTAAAATTCCGGGGAGCGGTAGGGATTGATGAAGTTGAAGGTCTTCTCGACGAATTCGTAGCGGCCGCGGCCGGCTATGGCCCAACCGCTGCTGTCGCTGCCGATCGGGATGGTTCGGTCGGCGTCCACGCGCAGGGCGTGACCTACGTTGTCCGACCGGTCCAGATCGCTGAATCGGTTAAGGTCGACGTTGCTCCGGCTACCCTCTACCCGTATCGCTCCATCCCCGGCAAAGCGGTACTCCCCACCCGCACTGAAGAGCTGCTGTTGGCGGGGCGCTACGAGGTCGATCTCGGGGGAAAATCGTCCCAGCGGATTACAATCTTCGTCGTACCCGACAAAAACGTATACGCGCTCGTTGGCCGGTCGCTCCGGATCCAGGTTGTACGGTCCGCCGCCAGTCCCCCGATCGGTAAAGGTTGCTACGTAGCGACCGAGCTCCGTGTCGGTACTGCTTACCAGATAGGCCATCCCCGGGGCGCAGGATAGGGTAGTGTCGCGCAGCTCGTAAGTGACACGCAGTTCCTCCCGCCCGTTGAGGGTGTCGATGCTGCTTACCGGTATCCCTTCGGTGTTATCTCCTTCCAGACTCAGGGCCTGCCGCTGTTCGGCCGTGAGTTGTAGATCGCCGGTAGCTGTCTTGCTGTCTTGCTGGGAGTAAAGATTCACGTAGCCCGTCATTCGGCCCTTGGTATACCGGCTGCTTCCGGCGGTTAGGGTGCGCAGATACCGCTGATCGGCGTATTCGTATTCGACCGTAATGCGGACATCCCGGGTAATCAGTCGTCGGGTAGTGAAGGTGAGCTCCGCCAGGTTGTAGTCGATGACGTAGTCCGCATCGAGTCCTCGCTGCATCAATTCCCCGTCGAGGAACACCCGCTCGGTCCCCGCCAGAATGATCAGGAAGCGTTGATCGCCGTCACCGGTTAGTTTATAGGGGCCCTGATTGCCCTCGCTGGGCGTGATATTCTGCCGGATGAACTGTCCGCGGGCTACGGCGATACTGGCACTGTTCTCCCATCTGCCCCCGTCTGCTTCCTCGCCGGATACCGTAGAAAAGGTGGCCCCCTCCAATTTTTTATAGTAGCGCATGAAGTAGCCGTCCGGGTTGCGGAGCTCGTAGTCGCCGGCGGTGAGCTGGGTACGGTTTTTACGCAGCTGGATGAAGATGCGATCGAATTCCCGCAGCTGCTGGGTGGTGCCTTCGGGCTGTACCGGCAGGTTCTCGTCCGTGATCGCAGCGGCCACCTCGATCCCGTTTCCGAGCTCGCCGTTGAGTTGCAGGTTAAAGGCGGAATTCAGTACCAGGTCCTGTCGGTTGCCGAAGCTTATGGCCCGGCTGAAGCTGCCCCGGGTCTGTACCTTGGTATCGTTGTCCAGCAGCCCCAGCCGAACGTAGGGATCGTAGGCACCGATAACGAGTCCGGCTTCTTCCCGTCGCAGTTGCGTGGAATCCAGCAAGCTCACCCGCTCATCCAGGGAAAAGGGTAGGGCGCGGTAGCGCAGGTACAACGAATCGGGCAGGTCCGGGGTGAGCCAGCGGAGATACCTCCCACTGAGGGTATACTCGCTTTGCGGTACCCGTATGCCCTCGGACGTAAACACCTCCAGGCTCCCCGGTGCGACCGTCAGCGTATCCACCAGCTGCCCCGCCGGGTTAATCGCGACCGTCTTTTCCCGCAAATTCGACCATGGCGATCCCTGGCCGGTAAGCACACCGGTCCCGAGCAGGCAGAGTACCAGCCACAGCGTTTTTGGGATCACAGATTACTAACGTAGGGAATAGTACGGTAGTACGGTAGTCGCCGGCTTCGCCGCTGGGGTAGTACGGTAGGCGGACGACACTACCGTACTATCCCGTTTGCGAAGCAAACGACTACCGTACTACAGTACTCCTTTCGTACTAGGCAGTCGCATATTGTCCACATCCCGCCGCTTAGCCATCTTGATGCTTTTCGCCAATGCCTTGAAGGTAGCTTCGATCTTGTGGTGTTCGTTGTCGCCTGCTACCTTGATGTTAAGGTTGCAGCGGGCCCCGTCGGTAAAGGACTTGAAGAAGTGGTAGAACATTTCGGTGGGCATATCCCCGATCTTTTCCCGGCGGTACTCGCAGTCCCAAACGAGCCAGGGCCGGCCGCCGAAGTCGATCCCCACGCTGGCCAGGGCGTCGTCCATGGGAAGGTAGAAACCGTAGCGTTCGATGCCTAGTTTATCGCCAAGGGATTTGGCGAAGGCTTCCCCCAGGGCAATAGCTGTATCCTCAATGGTGTGGTGCTCGTCGATATCGAGGTCCCCATCCACCTTTACCTTCAAGTCGCAGCCGGAATGGCGGCCCAACTGGTCCAGCATATGGTCGAAGAAGCGCAGCCCGGTATCGATGTCGGTCTGCCCGGTACCGTCCAGGTCGAGTTCGATGCGGATGTCTGTTTCTTTCGTGGTGCGCTGCACCTTGGTCGTCCGGCTTTGCAGACGGAGGTAGCGGTATATATCCTCCCAGTCGGTCGTCCGCTTCACGATGGTGTCGTCGAGATCCTTTAGCTCCTGCTTGCTCAGCTCCTCATTGCCCAGCTCCGGGTCGTTGGCCAGCCAGAAGCCTTTGGAACCCATGTTCTTGGCGAGTTGCATATCGGTCAGCCGGTCGCCTACGACAAAGCTGTTGGCCAGATCGTAGGCGTCGTCTTTCATATACTTTTCTACCAGGCCGGTATTGGGTTTCCGGGAGTGGGCATTATCCCTGGCATAGGTCCGGTCGATCAATTCTTCCTCGAATTCGATGCCCTCCGCGGCCAGTGCCCGCCGCATTGCCTCATGGGTCGGCCAGAAGGTGGATTCCGGAAACCCATCCGTCCCCAGGCCGTCCTGATTGGTGATCATGACCAGTTGGTAGTCCAGCTCGCGGGCGATGCGTCCGAGCCACCGGAAGATGCCGGGGTAGAAGTCAAGCTTTTCAATGGTGTCTACCTGGTAGTCTTCGGGCTCGAGGATCAGGGTGCCGTCTCGGTCTAGGAAGAGTAGTTTCTGGGGCATGCATGGGTGAATTAAACACAGAGTTTACACAGATAATTAGCACAGAGTTGCCACGGAGGAATTAAAGCTGGATGCTCTGTGGCACCACTGTGCCATACCTCCGTGGAACCTCTGTGTTTAATTAAAATCGCGAAGCGCCGATATCAATGCATCATTCTCCTCCGGTAGGCCAGCCGTGATCCGCAGGCAATTCTCTGCATTAGGCTGATAGCTCTGATTCCGGACCACGATGCCCTTGTCCAGCAGGTAGTGATATACTTTATCCGAGTCGGTGAAGCGGACGAGCAGGAAATTGGTCACGGAAGGAAACACGTGGCCTACGAAATCCAGTTCATTCAACGCGCGTTCCAGGCGCTTGCGCTCGCTGATGAGTACCGCTACCCGTTCGTGCATCTTTTCGGGTTCCGCTAGCGCCTTCAGCGCGGCGGCTTTAGTGAGGACGTTGATGTTGTACGGCATCTTGATGGTGCGCAGCAGGTTGATGATGAACTCACTGGCATAAGCCGCGCCCAGGCGCGCTCCGGCCATGCCCCAGCCCTTGGAAAGCGTCTGGGTAATGATCAGGTTCGGGAATTCAGCCAGCCGGGGCAGGAAGCTCGCTTCGGGGATAAAGTCGATATAAGCCTCGTCCAGCACCACGATACCGGGGAAGCTCCGGATCAGGTCCTCGATCACCTCGGGGTCCATCGGATTACCACTCGGGTTATTCGGGCTGCAGAGCCACAGAATCTTGGATCGGTCATCCCAGCTTTCCTTCAGTTTTGCCACCGGGATGTTGAAGTCGGCATCGAGTATCGTCGGCCGAAACTCCACGTCATTAATGCCGGCCGCCACTTTATACATCCCGAAGGTGGGGGGGAGGGCGTGGACGGCATCCTTACCCGGATTGCAGAAAACGCGGGTCACCTGGTCGACGATCTCATCCGAGCCGTTGCCGATAAAAATATTATCGGGTGCTATGTCCCGCAATTGGGACAGACTCACCCGGATATCCGTTGACAGCGGCTCCGGGTACCGGTTCATTCCGTTATCAAAGGGGCTTTCGTTGGCGTCGAGTAGCACATCGGCACGCCCCTTAAACTCGGAGCGGGCGCTGGAGTAGGGGCTCACCTGGAGGATATTCGGGCGGACGAGCCGACGGATCTTCTGTTCCGTCCAGCTTATCGGTTCGGTAGTAATGGTCATGGGGCTAATTATTCAGTTCGGCAATTACGGTCAGGGGTACGTACATCTCTTCCTGTGCTTCCGGGTCGTCCGGACGGTAATCAGGTGCCATTCGTTCGAAATGGGGGCGGCTGTTATCCACGTCGTACCCGGAGGTCGGCAGCCACTGTCCGAAAAGGTAGTTGACGGTGTCACCTATTTCCCCGGGAAGGCCCCGGTGGAGGCATCGGGCGTAGAGGCCGCCGGTGAGGTGGAGGGTGCCCAGTCCGGCGGGCACCTCGGCATCGTCCTTTACCGCCACTGCCGCCCACTCCGTGTACCGGGTATCGGGCGTCAGGTTAGCCAGCGAAAGATCCGCCGGGTAAATGCGGAGCGCATAGCGCCAGTCATCCGCCCGCCGATCGATCTCCTGGATCCGCGGACCGAAGGAGCGCCAAAGTGCCGGGGTGCCGGCTCCGGAGAGGCTGGTCGTTTCGGAAACGCCGATGAGCTTGGTGGGCGTGAAAGAGAGTAAGCTGATTTCCGGGTTCATCACTTGTGGTATTTGGGGGCGAAATGGTATACGGGGCGCCGCCTGACGTTAAAGGGCTGTTCCTAAATCTTCCAGGCGCAAACTTACTGCATTACGGTGTGCCCGCAGTTGCTCCGCTTCGGCCATCGTTTCTACGGCTGGCCCGATATTCTTCAACCCTTCCGCCGTTAGCTCCTGGAAAGTGATCTTCCGGACGAAACTATCCAGGCTCACCCCGCTGTACTGCCGGGCGTAGCCGTAAGTGGGCAGCGTATGGTTGGTACCGCTTGCATAGTCGCCTACGCTTTCGGGCGTATGATAGCCCAGGAAAATAGACCCCGCATTCCGGATGCCAGTGGCAAATTCGCGGGCATTCTCCATGCTGAGGATCAGGTGCTCGGGAGCATAGCAATTCACGTATTCGGCGGCTTCTGCCCAGTCGGAGAAGACCAGGGCCAGACTGTTCTCCAGGCTCTGCGCCGCCAGGTCACGCCGGGGAAGCTCCACTAATTGACGGTCTACCTCCTCCCATATGGCGGCAGCTTTTTCCCTGCTGGCGGTGACGAGTACTACCTGGCTGTCGTGACCGTGTTCGGCCTGACTTAACAGGTCAGCGGCTACGTGTCGGTCCGTAGCTCCCGCGTCCGCGCAAACCAGCACCTCGCTGGGACCGGCCGGCATATCGATAGCCAGTCCGTCGAGCAGCGCCAATTGCTTGGCGACCGTGACGTAGGCGTTGCCGGGCCCAAAGATCTTGTACACCTTCGGAACCGATTCCGTACCGTAGGTCATGGCCGCGATCGCCTGCGCTCCGCCGATACGGAATATCTTCGTCACACCACACAGTTTTGCGGTGTACAGAATCGCCGGGTGAATGTTTCCCTTACTATCCGGTGGGGAGCAGAGCACGATCTCGCCGCAACCCGCCAGCGAAGCGGGTACCGCCAGCATCAGGACCGTGCTGAAAAGTGGAGCGGTGCCCCCGGGAATGTAAAGACCGACCCGGTCGATGCCCCGGCTTTCGCGCCAGCAACGCACGCCGGGCATGGTTTCGATCTCTTCGACCTTCACCTCCTGGCTGCGATGGAACGTCTCGATGTTTCGTTTGGCGAGGTGAATGGCCTCCCTCAGCGCCGCGGGGACCTTTTTTTCGGCGGCGGTAATCATTTCCGGAGTGACGGAAAAATCCGCCAACTCCACGCCGTCAAACCGGGTCGTAAAATCACGGAGCGCCGCGTCGCCCTCATCGCGGATGCGGTCCATGACGGCGCGAACGGTCTGTTCGAGATTTCCCAGGTCGCTGGCCGGCCGCTGAATAAGGGTTTTCCAACGGGCGCGTTCGGGGTTGTCGTAAATTTTCATCAAATGATCATTTTGGCAATCGGAACGATAAGAATTCCCTCGGCGCCTGCCTCCCGGAGCCGATCGATAATGTCCCAGAAACGGTCCTCACTGATCACGGTGTGAACGCTCGACCAGCCCTTTTCCGCCAGGGGCAGTACGGTAGGAGAGCGCATGCCCGGTAACATCCGGGTGACTTCCCCGATGCTCTCGTTTGGCACGTTCATCAGTAAGTACTTCTGATTGCGCGCGGCCAAAACCGATTTAATACGAAAAATCAGCTTATCCAGGATCTCCCGCCGCCCGGCATCGATGCGGGGGCTGGCCGCGATCACGGCTTGCGACTTGAGGATCACGTCCTGCTCTTCCAGCCCGTTCTTAAAGAGTGTGCTGCCCGTAGAGACCAGGTCACAGATGGCATCCGCCAGACCAATGTTTGGCGCGATCTCCACCGATCCGCTGATCTCGTGGATCTCCGCCTTAATGTTTTTTGCATCAAGAAAAGCCTGTAAACTGTTCGGGTAACTCGTGGCGATACGCCGGCCGTTGAGGTATTCCGGACCAGAGTATTCCGTGCCACGGGGAGTGGCCAGACTGAGCCGGCATTTGCTGAAACCAAGCTTTTGCACCACCTCGGCATCCTTTTGCTTTTCGATCAGGGTATTCTCCCCGATGATGCCGATATCCGCCACGCCGTCCTGGATGTACTGCGGAATATCGCTGTTGCGCAGGTAGAGAATTTCGGCGTTAAAATTTCGGGCGGGTGCCTTGAGCTGGTCCCGGCCGTTATCGATCTTGATGCCGCATTCCTTCAGCAATTGAATCGATTCATCGAGCAAGCGGCCGGATTTCTGAACGGCAATACGTAGCGGGGGTGTAGACATTTTTGCTAGGCTGTATAAATGCAAAGAGGTCCGCCGGATGTTCCGGCGGACCTCTGAGCAATAGGTTTGTGGAGTATAAAGTTTATCGCACCAAACTACCGCTCGCCGACGGGGCGAGGAAAGCAGTAATGATGATGGTGTACTCCAATAATCATGTGGTGTGGGGCGGAATCGAACCGCCGACACATGGATTTTCAGTCCATTGCTCTACCAACTGAGCTACCGCACCGTTTGCCATTCGCCGGGCGTTCCCGGCTTAAGCGGATGCAAAGGTAAGTACATCATTGCGTATTTGCCAAGTATCAACGGGAAAAATCCAGACGCAGAGAAAAAAGCTGCTAAGCGACCGGTCGGAGAATCAGGAGTTCTCAAGCTACCGAGCCCCGGGTGGGGGACCGATTTTGTTCGCTTAAGTTTGCACCACCGCCCGGCAGGACTGCCGCCGCCCGCCCGGCCTGTTCCAGGTGGCGCCAGTCGTGGTAGACCATCATGCGCAGCACGTCTCCTAGACGCATGCGGATCAGGGAAGTGAGTACCGTTTTAATTCTCAGTTCGTTGAGGTCGGCCGATCGCGCCTTTTCCAGCAGGACCGTGAGTCGTTCGGCATTGTGCAGCCAATGGTCAAGCACCCGGCGGTCCAGGTCGCGATGGATGGGGTTGAGCTTTTTTAGGGTAGGGATCTTGCGCGATTTCTCTCCGGGCTTCACGCTTGCCGCGAAAAAATTCCCGATCCGCGTACTGGTGAAGGTCTCTTGCGGGTCCGTACCGTGGTCCTGCAGTACCGCCTCCATCCGGGGCAAATAGTCCCCGTTCCAGATGTTGACGTGTTCCACGGCCTCGAGGGCACTCCAGGCATTGGGGCGAGGCCGTTGGGCGAGACCTTCCGTGGGAAGTTGTTGCAGGTCTTGGGCCAGGGCGATGTTCTGCCGGTGACGCAGGTCAAGGGCTTCGAGGAGTTCGGGGGCGGATCGTGCTTTCATGCAGGCTAAATTAGGGAGCAGGCGCGTCCTAAATATTGATCGACCGCAAGATTTACCCCAGGTCCTTCTTCAACCGCGAAAGCGTCTCCGGCGTCATCCGCAAGTAGTTGGCGATGTACTTGGCCGGCACTTCTTGGAAAAGCCGGGGACTCCTGGCCAACACCCGCCGGTAGCGCTCCTCGGGGCTTGGTGTCAGCAAATCGATCTCCCGCTCCATATACCCACTGAGCAGCCATTCCAGGGTCGCCTCCCAGGTTCTGCTGCCTACCGATCCCGACCGCAGGAAGGAACGGTAGTCTTCCAGCCCGATCACCAGTAAGCTAGTGCGCCGTAATGCCCGCATTCCGTAGCGGGAAGGCTCGTCCAGAATCAGGTTGTCTACCGCCGCCACGATCTCGCCGGCGTAGCCAAAGCGCATACACTGTTCCTCGTCGCTGATGAGGGTAGTGGCTGCCAAGGTGCCGCTTTCTATATAGTACAGGTTGCGGTCGCGGTGACCTGGCATCATCAGATAGTCTCCGCGTTTCAGGCTTGGGCCGGGTCGCCAGAGTCCGGCTTCCGCTATAAGGTCAGGCAACTCCCCGAGATCCTGCATACCCGGCTACCGTTTCGCGGGACTTACGCCCTGCTTATACTGGTCCCCGAAGCCCGAGTTGTTTGGTTCGTAAGGTTCCACAAAGTCCGCGCCGACGCCCTCCCCGGGGATATCGTTCTCCCGACCCAGGGCCCAGTAGATCCCGTTCAATGCCAGTTTGCGCATGGCCTCCTCCCGGAAGTCGAAGGGGTGGCCGAGGGTAGTGAAGAATACCCTTGCCGGCTTACCGCTCGCGCCGGTGTACGTCTTTGTCCAGGCTACCGGATTATCCAGCGGAAATTCGTCCAGCCGCCCCGCCTCCTCATGATTGGAGCGAAGACTGTGTCCCATCAAAAGCGGTTTGCTATCCCCGGCAAGCGTCCAGTCGCCTCCGTCCACATGGTAGAGCCAGGAATAGGCTTCGAAGGGTTCGACCCCATTCAGGATCGGATGGTCCTCCCGGTCCTCCACCAGGGTGACTTCGGTGAGCCTGCCGTGGCCGTCGGCGAAGTGGCCGTGGTGGGTGATCCATTGTTGTCCGAAGACCTTCGTGGGCCACTCGTCGTTAAGCTGCATCAGGTTGCTGTCCCGCTCCTCGGTGTAACGAAAGGCGTGGGTGGAGGTACGAAAACCCACCATGGGTCGGCCACTTTCCGCATAGTCGGTGATCTTGGCGGCCATTTTCGGGGGCAATTGCCGGAAACGGGTAAAGAGGACCATCAGGTCGGCGTCCGCCAGTTCGTCGAGTTGACTGATGTGGTAGACGTTGTTCGGATCGATGACCCCGCTGCTGTCGAGAGAATACCCCACCACCGTTTCGGCGCCGAGTTCCCGCTCCAGGATGGCGGCCAGCATGGGCATGGACTCTTCGGAACGGTACTCCTCATCGCCGGTGACGAATACGATCTTCGGCGGATCCGCTGCGGCGCTATCCGTGGCCGAAGGGCTTTCGTTTTGCGACGGAGCGCAGGTGCAAAGCAAAACAGCCATCAGCAGGCCGATCGGGTAAATTGTCTTCATGCTAAGGCATTATTTTTTCACTTCTTCGGGGAAGGGATGCTGCTCCAGCAATTCACCGGCCCGGTACATCCCCTCCATGCCGGCGGTAGCCGTTCGGACCGCGTCCACTTCCTCCGGCTTCACCATCGAGGCTTGGTTGCCGAAGGCGTTGCGGACATAAGTAAGTACGGCGGCCATTTCCTCATTCGTCATCAGGCCACCGTAGGCCGTCATGGGTACCTGCCCGTTGTAGGCTTTCCCGTTCACTTCGAGGGGGCCGTAAAGGCCGTGCATCACCAGCTTGATCAACCGTTCCTTGTCACCGGTGACCCAGGGTGAGCCGGCCAGGGGCGGATAGCCCGTTGCGTCCAGGCCGCGTCCATCCTGCTGGTGGCAGGTTTCGCAGTACGACTCGCGGGCGAAGATCTCCTCACCTAGGGCGTAGGCTTTGGCCAGCGGGCCCTCGGGTTCGTCCGTTACCGAGGTGGCGGGGGGCACATAAGCCTTACCGTTCATATGGGCCCGGGCGTTCAGCAGTACTTCCCGGTCAAAATCGGTTAGCTCGTCTTCCTCGGCGGCAGCCAGTACCTTTTCTCCCTCATCGGGCGGCAACCAACTGGCCGCCACCATCGCCTCCATGCGTACGCGGGGGTGGATATCCCGCGCGAAGGCTTCCAGGCGTTCGGCTTCATCCTCCAGTTGGTGACCCAGGTAGCGGACTACCCGCGCCGCCGCGGCCCGGAGGCGGTAATCGTCGGACTTACTGGCCGCGTCCAGGATCGACCGGTCAACGCGGTTGGCGCCCCAGCTCACGAAGAGGGCTTCCCGCAGGTTGCTCGTGTAATCCTCGGCGTCCGGGTCCAGGTTGGCTACCCACCTGCGCACCGCCGCCATAACCTCCTCCGAGTCCCGGCTGCGAAGTACGCGTCGGCTCCGGTAGCGGCTCCGGTATTCGGGCAGTTTCAGGTTATCCAGCAATTCCGGAATGGAGGCACCGGCTACTTCTGGGGCCTCTACCAGGGGACGGTCGGGGTAGGTGATCCGGTAGATCCGCCCGTGGACGTGGTCGCGCAGGGGATCGCGGGCATTATGCTGCATGTGGCCCACCAGTACGTTGTGCCAGTCCACGAGGTATAGGCTGCCGTCGGGCGCGAACTCCATGTCGACCGGACGGAAATTGGGGTCCGTGCTCGTTACCAGGTCCTGCCGCCAGCGGGTGCCGAAGCCTGTCCCATTGTCGAAGAGCTCGTGCTGTTTCATGCCCAGGAAACCGATCGTATTATTGATGAGCAGGTCTCCCTGCATTTCGTCGGGAAAGTGGCGGCTCGATACGATCTCCAGCCCTGAAGTGGGCCGCACGCGGTGGGCCGGTTCGATGAGATCGTCGGCCATGGGCGCCTGCACGCCGTAGACCGGCTTGATAGTGGAAGGCAGCATCCAGCGCACCTGGGGTCCGCTCGTATGCGCGAAGATCGGCTGCCCCCACTCATCGAAGATGATCCCCCAGGGGTTGGGAATGGAAATTTGTGCGGTTCGTTCCAGCCGACCCCGCACGGGATTGTAGCGGTAGAAGCCTCCATTGGTTCCCCGTACGGGACCGTACGGCGTTTCGACGTTGGTGTGGAGGAAAACGCCTTCGCCCATGTAAATGCCGCCACCCGGATCGGCTTCGTAGGCACTGATATTGTGGTGGGTATCGTGGTCATCGAAACCGCTGAGTACGATCTCGCGGCGGTCGGCCCGGTCGTCGCCGTCGGTATCCTGCAGGAATACCAGATCAGTTCCCTGGGAGACATACACTCCCCCGTTGGCGAACTCGAATCCGACGGGTAGATGGAGGCTGTCAGCCCATACCTTGAGATCGTCCGCTTTCCCGTCGTTGTCGGTGTCCTCCAGGATGACCAGCTTGTCGTTCGGCATTTCATCCCCGGGTTGGTAGTGTGGGTAGCTGGGCATGAGACTCACCCAAAGCCGACCGCGGTCATCCCAGTTCATCTGGGTTGGATTGGCCAATTCCGGAAATTCCCGCTCGGAGGCAAACAGCTCGATCCGGAAGCCGGGGGCGGTAGTGAAGGTGGCCATTGCGGCCTCGCCGTATAGGTATTCGACCGAGTCGGCCGGTTCTACCTCGTAATTCGTCTTTACGGGCGGCAGGGGCCGGGTAGCCTCGTCGGCGCGGGCCAGGTCGAAGGTTTCTCCCCGGAGGTAGGCCTGGATGGCGGAGTCGCGGTTGGCCGTCATCTGCCGGATCTTCTCCTTTTCGTATGGATAGTTGTCTGGGCCGTACGGATTATACCGGCGGCCGTAGGCATGCACCCCGTTGGGCATCTTGAAATCGAGGAGCCAGAACCGGTTTTTCTCGTTGACGCGTGCCAGCAATTCGGGGTCTTCTTCGCTTGTTCCCATTCCGAAAAGCTGCTCCGAAAGATAATTGGCAAGCCGGCGGTATCCCGCGTCGTTGAGCGAAATCCCGTCGGTAGTCAGTCGCTCGTCCTGCTCCATCCAGGCTTTCGAGGGCGCATACAGGTTGACGAAGGGTACGTTATTGTCCTCGGCGATGTCGGCCATCACTTTGGTGTAACGCTCCAGTCGTTCGTTCTCGGCCACGCCGTCCGGCAACTGTAGTTCGGACGAATTTTCAAAGGCGAGCGGCGATACCAGGACCAACTGCGGCGGGTTGGTCTCATTATACAACTGTTGCTGGGAGTACCGGAGGAAACTGTCCAGCTCCAAAGCGAAATTGGTTTCCCCTTCCCGGCCGGCGAAGCTTTCATTGAGTCCGAAAAAGGCGATCACCACGTCGGCGTTAAGGGTGTCCAGCCATTCATCCTCGGTGGGAAAGAAGCCCTGACTGCCCGAATTCCGGCTCACCGCGGGATTGAACGCCTCCGCCCCGGGAAACGCCCAGGGGGATTCGCGGCTGGCATGGGGGCGAAAGCCGGGCGTATTGCCTGGGTCGCACATATTCCGAACGGTAAGCCCGGCGTCGGGGAAGTGTTGATAGACGGCGGTTTCGAAGTGACCGAAATAAGCCATGCGGCTACAGAGGTTATTCCCGACGAAGACGATGCGATCACCGTTTTCTAAACTGACTAGCGCCTCTGACCGGTCCGGGGTGTTGCAGGCCAGCAGGATCAAGGAAAGGAAAAGAATTGGGTAGGACTTCCGCACGATCATAATTTACTCGACCGAATATACGAAAGCCGGTGAGCTAGTCGTCCGCTCCCAGGCGCAGCAGCTTGATACGACTGATCATCATGTCGATCCCAAGTTTGAGCGTCTGTATCAGGTCACTGTCTTCCCGGTAGTCGGCGTCCTCGAGGTTATGGACCCGCCGGCCCCGGCTCATATTCTTATAGTTTTCCCATTCATCCCCTTCGGGGTTGATGGCCACCGCTACGCCCCCCCCTCTCTCCACGACCTGGAAGGCGGACATATCGCTGCTCCCGTCGCCTACGTAGATGACCTGGGCCATGGGGATGTAGTTTTCGTTGGGGTCGTGGTCGATGTAAGTGTTCTCCAGTTCGCTCGCCTCGTCCAGGTCGAGGCCCTCGACCAATTGCTTGATGTAGTGGACCTTGTCGACGTGGCTGATCACCCGCCGCGCGCTCAGGATGCGGCCGTCGTGGTCGAACTCCAGTTCCCCGCCGTACACCCGGTCGAACTGAGTGCCGATGATCGTATTTTCCGGAATCGTCTTGAATCCGGCCGTCAACAGCACGAACTCCAGCCCCACGTCTTCGTCCCGCTCGCCAGCGTATTCCTTTAGGCAGTCAACGAGTTTGTCCGCCCCGGGAAAGAGGGGGAATTCCGCGGCGAATTTCTCCATGGACCGTCGGTTGATGGGATTTCCCTCCCGGTGGGAGTATTCCCGCAGAAGGTCGGCCTTGGCCAGCGGTGCCTGCCACATATCCTTTTTCCTTTCTTGCAGGCGGGCGTGGAAGTCATCGTAGGAGAGTCCGATGTGACCGAAGAAGGCTTGGGTCGTGTTAGGGCCGAGGGTATCGTCGAAGTCGAAAATGAGCACGATACGTTCGCGCAGGATGCGGGTAGCGGAAGTGGACATAATAACTATACGCCACTACGTGTACGTCGTGTTCACTGGTGCAGGACGATCTGGCTGGTGACGTTGCTGTCCTGGTCCGTCAATCGCAGGATGTAGTGGCCGGGTACAAGGGGGGTATCGCCCAGCGGAAGGTCGATCCGTGTCCGCCCGGCTTCGTGGTGCTGGGGCTGCCATTCGCGGATCATCTGCCCGTTGACGTGCCACAGCTGGGCGGAGAGGGTGCCGGCTTTCTCCGCGGGGAACTCAACGTTTAGGCGATCGGTGAAGGGGTTGGGAGAGATGGTGATCGAGGGTTCGACTTCCGCTATCACTTTGCACTCCGCCTCCGGCAGTGAAATGCCGGAAGAAGTGAAACATGTCGTTCCTTCGATAATGCTGATGGCTCCCCCGGTGACCATTTTGCCTTTTACCGAACTGTAACTGGTTACGACTACCCCGACCAGTTCTTCCGCTCTACGCTCCAACATAAAGTCGGGTATCGCATCTCCGTATCCGGAGGCATCGGGTCGGACCGGTATGGAAAGGTCGCTATAGCCTAGGTAAGTGATCAGTAATTGTTGACCGGTTCTCGCTGAGATAGCGAATTGCCCGTCCGGATCGGTCACCGTGCCGCTCCGGGTTCCTACGATTAATACCGTAGCTCCGATAAGCGGCACTCCGTCCTGATCTATCACCCGCCCCTGGAACGTTCCCTTCATCCGCGTTTCCCGCTCAATATCACCGTTGATTATCTCGCTTAGTTCCGCATAGGGAGGTAACGGGTCAGTTAGTGGGGTACTCCCAGTCGTTTGGGCGCCCACCCCCGCACTCAGCAGTAACCCCGCGCCGGCCGCTACCGCCCGCCATCCCGTCGAGGGGGCTACGTACGCCCGCACGGGCCGGTCCAGCTGATCGCGCCGAAAGCGGCCGCACAGCTTATTACCGGCTACGGCCAGGTACTGGTGGATCTCCCGGTCGGTCATCCAGCTGAAGTCGGTGACGGCCTTGTCGCAGCTGGCGCAGTGACGGCGATTGGGGCCGACAGGCGTCATGCGGTCCCAGTCTTCGTGGCAGGGTTCGGGAATGGAAATGCGTAGGGGAATGTAGGCCATGGCGGTCGTGTTTATACCCTGGATGCCAGCAGGAAGGGGATTACATAAGGCATCGCTGACTTCCGCCCGTTTTCGTCGATCCAGGTCCTTCTCCGGTCTTAAAACGCCCGCAGGCCGGTCGTCCGGCAGGTATCTTCTGAGACACCAACATAACCTGACCATGGGATTCGGAGGGGCCGCATCGGCCGCCAATGCCGCTATAAAACGCAATGCCGCCCTGCGGGGTAGGCGGAAGAATTACTTCTCCCGTGCGGATCGGGGGAGCTACGGTAAGGCACCTGGCATACGGGACACGGCCTCCGACGCGGTGCGAAAGCAATTCCGGGTTCAGCTTCGCCAAGACCTGGAACGGGATCGGAGACGGCTGTCCGTCATCGTATTAGTAATCCTTGGACTACTTTCCGGCTTGATTGCCTTGCTATGAAACGGACGAAGAGGCCTCCCCGCTTAGGGTGGATGGTTGCCGGTATTGCCTTGGTGAATATCGGCTTGCACCTGTACGCGGCAACGACCCTTTCGTATCACCGAGACGAGCTGCTTTACTTTGCTTTGGGCTATCACCCCGACTGGGGCTATCCTTCGGTGCCGCCCATGATTGGTTGGCTGGCCGGGCTGGTACGGATAAGCCTCGGCAGCGGGGTCTTGGCGGTGAAGTTACTTCCGGCCCTCCTGAGCGGCGTTTTCGTGTGGCTGATTGCCGCCATCTGCGGGCGATGCGGGGCGGCACCTTTGCCATCATCCTGGCCTGTGCTTCGGTCGTCGTGCTACCGGTAACGCTACGGACGTTTCATCTTTTCCAGCCGGTGCATCTCGAATTGATCTGGTGGACCGTCCTTACCCTTCTAACCGTTTGCTACCTGCGTTCCGAAGATCGCCGCTACCTGCTGTACCTGGGAATTGCAGTGGGGCTGGCACTACTTACCAAATACCTGGTCCTGCTATTCGTGGGTGGGTTGCTGGTCGGCTTTTTAGGCTTTCGTCCGACCGTTTTCCGGGAACGCTACCTATACCTTGCCGGGCTCCTGGCCCTGACTTTGGTGCTGCCCAATCTACTCTGGCAGGCTTTTCACGACTGGCCGGTGGTCGGACACCTGCTAGCCCTCAATGAAAATCAACTGGTCCATGTTGGCCGGCTGGATATCCTTACCGACCAGCTTCTAATGGCCTTCGCCGGATCAATTTTACTTGTGCCGGGGCTGTTTTACCTGGCATATCGGCACCGGGTGCTGGCCGTGGCCGTAGTATTCACCATGGCGATGCTGCTGATCCTACGGGGCAAGAGTTACTACGCCATGGGCCTTTATCCCGTGCTTTTGGCGGCAGGAGCGGTGGTGTGGGAGCGTTACTTGCCGAAGGGAGGGTGGCGATGGGTGCTACCCGTTTTGATCGTCGGGATAAACCTTCCCTTATTGCCGATCGGGTTGCCGGTCCTCGGAGAAGCCGGGTTGATCAATTACTTCGCGGACCTGGAGCGGGATTACGATATCACCCCCGGCCGGCGGTGGGAGGACGGGAAGGTCCACCCCCTTCCGCAGGATTACGCGGACCAGATTGGTTGGCCTGAGCTTAAATCCCAACTGGTTGCAGCTTAAGCAAAGGAATCCGATCCCCTGCATACCATCCTATACTGTGAGAATTACGGTCAGGCGGCAGCCTTGCTTCAAGTAGTGGGGCGGAACGGTATCCCCGAACCGATCTCCTTCAGTGATGCCTTTAATTTCTGGCTGCCCGATTCCCTGCCGCAGCCGCTGACCGCGCTGTATTATGTAAACGACGAGCCGGCCTCCGACCTCGGCGGCTGGTTTTCCGAAGTAAGGGAGGTGGGCCGTATCGACGATCCTTACGCCCGGGAATACGGTACGACGATCTTCCGGTACAGTAAGCCCATTCGGCCCTTCAGCGAGTTCTGGAGCCAAAGGATAGCGGCGAAACCTTCCCCCTACTGATCGGGGTGGAGCTCCGTTCGTCGATGATTCGTGTTTGCACATCTAGCAATTTTGGCGCGTGTCCTTTGTGTCTGTAAATTACTGTCAAACAACTATTTACACGATGAGCGCCATTAGTCCAGACATCATGATCACCTCAATCATAAACGACCGTATCCTCCGCATGCGGTCAACGAAGCAGCATAATAACCATTCTGTGGAGGGTACTTCGGTCGGATCGCCGCCCGTCATCCCTGAAAGGATTTCCCCCAAGCTTCGCAAAGCATTTCAGGAGCAATACCAACGGGAAGTTCGTGCCAGCCGGCGGGTAGTGATGTGGGCCACAATTTTGAGCCTCGGTCTTGCAATAAGTTCGGTACTATTGCTGTATAGACTGATCATTATCGGCTAACCTACCCTATGAACCTTACCCGTCTTTTCTTTGCCCTTATCCTGTTGCTCACCCTTTCCACGCTTTCCTACGCTCAGCAGTATGATCGCGCCATTGGTGTCCGTTTTGGTTACCCCTTATCGGTGAGCTACAAGAAGTTCATCAATTCTACCGACGCTATCGAGCTTTACGCCGGCTGGCGGGGCTGGCGTCGGTACCGGGCATTCAGCCTCAACGGGGCTTACCAGATTCACCGCGATTTCCCCGATGTCCGGGGGTTGCAGTGGTACTACGGCGGTGGAGCCGGACTTCAGCTTTGGGATTACGACTTCTACGATAGCGGATCGGCTACCGTCAGCCTGTCGGGTTATCTCGGGCTGGAATACCTTATTCCCGACCTACCCCTCACCATCAGCGTGGACTGGCGCCCTACCATTTACCTGGGTACGCAGCGAGACGACAACTTCCATAATTTAAGTATCCCGTCCGGTGCCGTAGCGGTACGCTATATCTTTTGAGAATAAAATTATGCTAAGACGGTAACACGGCGGAAGGTGGTGGTATGAAGGGGCACACATCCTACACTATGAACCACATCCGCTTTTCACTCATCTTTGTTATCGTCACCTTTTTTTCCCTTTCCGCTTTCGCTCAGGACTTTAAGTCCGCGGTAGGGGTACGGCTGGGCTATCCGTTTTCCGTTAGCTACAAAACCTTTATTTCCGAAACGAATGCCCTGGAAGCCTACGTAGGTTTCCGAGGTTACAGTGGGGTAGCCAACTGGATTAGCATCAATGCGGCTTATCAGATCCACAGCGACCTGGATATCGCTGACCTCGACGGGCTGCAGTGGTACTATGGTTTCGGGGCGGGTGCCCAGTTCTGGAGCTACAACTTCGATGCATCCGGAAGTACCACTTTTAGCCTCTCGGGCTACCTGGGGCTACAGTACACCCTGGCCGATACACCGGTTTCCATCACGGTGGACTGGGTTCCGACCTTCTTTATCGGTGACAGCTCCTACGGGGCCTTCAATTCCTTCGGTGGCGGTTACGGGGCGTTGGCCGTGCGGTACGTCCTAGGTCGTCCATAGCGCGAGCAGTGGACCTTCGGGCTATGCAGGCAAGACGGCAAGCTTTACCTTGGTAGCATTATTCAACGTGGTAGCAAGGCTTTCCAGGCCACGCATCCAATGTCTGTCCGCTATGACCTCCCTTCGGTGCCTTTTATTCGCTATTTTCTTCGGCACGTTGTCCGGGGCCGCGCAGTCGCAGGATTTCGGTTCCGCCATCGGAGCACGTTTCGGCTACCCACTGTCGGTTTCTTACAAGAACTTCCTGAACCGGACCGCGGCCCTGGAGGTCTACGCCGGGATCCGAAACTTCAGCAACTATGGCTGGTTTAGCATCAACGGTGCTTACCAGGTGCATGCCGACGTTGCACAGGTCTATGGCCTGCAATGGTACTACGGGGGCGGTGCCGGTTTCCAGTTTTGGAACTACGATCAGACCTCGGAAGGCTCCGTCACGCTGGGTCTGTCGGGGTACCTGGGCCTCCAGTACACATCCTACGACTTCCCGGTAAGCCTTTCCCTCGACTGGGTGCCCACCGTATTCGTCGGGGAGAACCTGGGCGACGGATTCAACAGCTTCGGACTCGGCTATGGTGCCCTGGCAGTGCGCTACGTCCTATTTCGCTAGGCAAAAGCATCGGCGGCAATGCCGTCGGCCACGGCCAGACCGCTTCGTGTAAGCCGGAAAACGCCACCGGGCGGAGTTTGGTGTAAGGTGCCGGCCGTAAGGTGGCGTTCCATCTCCCGGGCGAAGTGATCCGCTCTTTCCCGGCCGAACCGTTTGGCTAGATCGGTCAGGTCGATCCCTTCCATCCTGCGTAGACCGGTCATGACGAATTCGTTGTAGCGGTCCCGCTCGGTAAGTTTTTCTTCTTCGAAGAGCAGGGGGCCGGCCAGTTCGAATTCGGATACCGAGTGGATGTCCGCCCAGGCGCGGGCGTACGTATTGTTGTTGCTGACGTTCCACCTGCGGCGGTACGCTCCGTCGAAGCTATGGGCACCGGGGCCGATGCCCAGGTAGGCCTGTCCGGTCCAGTAGCCGCTGTTGTGGCGGCTGCGGTGGCCGGGGCGGGCAAAATTGGAGATCTCGTAGTGCTCGAATCCGGCTTCGTCCAGGTGGTCGATCAGCATGCCGAACTGCCGGGCGAACTTCTCATCGTCGGTATCGGGTACGGCTCCGGTAGCGACCCGGTGACCGAGGGCGGTTCGTGGCTCGACGGTCAGCGCGTAGGAGGCAATGTGGTTAACACCCAGGTCGGTGGCTATGCGGAGGTTTTCCGCCCAGGTTAGATCGCTGGTGGTCTGTGCTCCGTAGATCAGGTCGATACTCAGATTTTCAAAACCCGCCGCCGCTACTTTTTCCACGGCCGTTCGGGCCTCGCGGGCATTGTGCGCCCGATTCATGAATCGAAGGTCCTGCTCGTCGAAACTTTGGATTCCGATACTGAGCCGGTTCACCGGGCTGTCGGCCAGCCAATCAATTGTTGCCGGATCCAGATCGTCGGGGTTAGCCTCCAGGGTGACCTCCGTTGCCGCGTCGCCGACCCAATATCCTAAAGTGGTCATCGTATCAAAGAGCCGATCCAGTTCTTCCGCCCGTAGCAGGGAAGGTGTCCCACCGCCGAAATAGATCGTGGGCACGGGGCTCGTGGGTAGTTCGCCCCTGCGAATTTCGAGTTCCCGCACCAGGCCATCTATGACCGCCTCCCGCTGCTTCAGGTTGGTACTGAAATGGAAGTTGCAGTAGCTACACGCCTGTTTGCAAAATGGAATGTGCAGGTAGAGCAAGGGTAAGTACGAAGTTTAAAGTATCAAGGTCCGGAGTGGTAGAACGGTCGGGGTGTGGGGTGGGTTGTGGGTTGTCGGTTGTGGGTTGGCGCGGGCTGGTCCGCCGAGCTACGCTCGCCTGCCCAGCTTGCCGTTATGCGCACTGGTGGTGGAACGTTTTCCCGCGGTGTCGGCGAGGTTACCGCGACTTGGGTGGATGGAGAAGCCTTATCGGTGGATTCCGACGGCGCACTGGCGGAGCTGGGTAATGGACTACCGGTTGCCGCGGGCTGGTCCGCCGAGCTACGCTCGCCTGCCCAGCTTGCCGTTATGCGCACTGGTGGTGGAACGTTTTTATGCGGTGTCGGCGAGGTTACCGCGACTGGGGTGGATGGAGAAGCCTATTCGGTAGGTAGCGTCGACTTTACTCGACTTGCTGCCTTCGGGGTTGGGCGGATAGCCTGACGACTGAAGTCGTCGCTACTACCGTCCCTTCGGGCGCCGGCGTTTTCCCCCGCGGGACATCATGCGGTGGCCCTCCTTGCCCATCCGCTGGGCGGCTTTTGCCTGGCCCGACTGCTTGAGGGCGGTATCCAGGGCATCGATCTGTTCGGTGATCTGGGGAAGTTTAACGTTGGTCTCCTTGGCGGCTTTGAGGTATTTCTTGGCGGCGGGAAAATTGCGCCGGTTGGCTTCGATCTGCGCCAGCTGAAGTTTGAGCATGGCCTTTTCGTTGGCGGTCGGGACGTCGATCGAGTCGGCCTGCTTAAGATATCCCTCGGCGGCATTGAGGTCTTTGCGGCTCAGGGCGATCGTGCCGCGCATCATATAGTAAAAGGCTCGGTTGGCACTGTACAGCCAATCCGGTTTGATCGTCAGGTTCAGGAGTTTTTCTCCCTGGTCGAAATCCTGCATTTGTACGGCCTTGGCCGCCGGACCCACGGTGCCGAGGAATATAAATCCCAGGAACAGGATGATACCGGCCAAAAGAAAGGGAAAGCCGTACCAGAACCCGAAGGCGATCCAGAGGGCCGCGCCGCCGATAACGCCCGCGGCGATCAGTGCAAATCGGATATAGGGTGGAATGATAAACATGCTGTTATATTTATTGGCGTTGCTCCTGCGCTCCGTCGCAAAAATTATTGGAGGGAAGCTTCGTACTGCCGCTGGGCACGTTTAGCAACGAAAATGGATATTTCGTAAAGCGTATACAAAGGTACGGCAATTAGGATCTGAGTCACTACGTCGGGTGGGGTCAGCAGGGCCGACAGGACGAGAATGCCAATAAGGCTATGGCGGCGATACTGGCGCATGGCCTCGGCGGTGATCAGTCCGAACTTAGCGAGGAAATAGACCAGCACCGGCAATTCAAAGATAAGGGCGGCCGGCAAGGTGAACATGATCATGTAGCTGATTACGGAATCCATCTTAGGCTGGTTGACCGTGCCCCCGACCTCGAAACCCATCAGGAAATTGGTGCCGAAGGGCGCCACGACGAAAAATCCGAAGGCTACGCCGGTAAAGAACAGAAAGGAGCAGATGACGATCACCCAGCGCGTCGCTTTCTGCTCGGCGGGATAGAGGCCCGGTCGAACGAATGACCAGATCTCGTAAAACACGTAGGGGAAAGCGAGGACGAAACCGCCCACGAAGGCCATCTTCACCGCCGTAATGAACTGTTCGCCGAATTCGGTGGCCTGCACCAGGACCTGCGGCGGGTGAAAACACAGGGCCCCACCCGTTCCGAGCACGTCGGATATCCGGCAAAAGACCCGGTAGCTGAGGAAGTCCTCGCGCAGGGGGCCGTAGAGAACGTACGTGAAATAAAAGTCGTTAAAAACGAAAAGGAGCACACCGGCTACCACGATGGCAATCAACGCCCGCATCACGTGCCAGCGGAGTTCTTCGAGATGGTCTACGAATGACATTTCCTTCTCCGTTTCGGGCACGGGTTTACCGTCTTCGTCGTATTTCCAAGTTTCTACGTCCTGTTGGTCGAGTGGCATGGCGCGAAGGTACTATTCAGTTAAGTTTAGAGCAGATAATCCCGCACGGCTTCTTCGCTGTAGTCCCACAGCCGACTGGCCAGCTGTTCATTGCAGGCGGTAGGGGAGGGTTTGATGAGGCATTGGGAGGGGTTGAAATAGCGGCCGCTGACTTCCCTGACTTCCGGGCTGGTAGCGAGATAGACGCTGGTGTCGGCTCCGCGACGGGGCGTACGGGCGAAGGGCTTGTACAGCGACCAGATGGTCTTGGTAAACCATTTACCGTGCTTATTGGCCAGTGAAGTACCCACTACGCCGGGGTGCAGGCAATTCGTGGTCAGTTCGGTGCCATGTCGGCGATCGAGCTCTTTGGTAAAAAGAATATTGGCGAGTTTACTCTGTGCGTAGGCCTTTCCCCCGTCGTATTCCTGGGCGCCGCGCTCCCCGCGCAAATTTCCAAAATCTATGCCCGCGCGCGAATGCATGGCGCTGGAAACGTTGATGACCCGGGTACACAGGTTGGAGCACTGCATGGCGGGCAGCAGGTTTAGGGTGAGCAGAAAGTGGCCGAGGTGATTGACGCCAAATTGAAGTTCGTAGCCCTCTTTGGTCAACACCAGTTTGTCGCTGTACACGCCGGCGTTATTGATTAGTATATCCAGACGTGGCTGTTCGGCCAGAAACAATTCGGATGCCGCACGTACACTGGAGAGATCCGCCAGGTCGAGCGGAATGGTGTCAATACGCTCGTTGCCGGTCCTTTCTACCAGCTGATCGGCCGTCCGTTGGGCCTTGGTCTCGTCGCGGCAGGCAAGGATTAAATGATACCCCTTTCGGGCAAGACGTTCGGCGGTCGCCCTGCCGATGCCGTCGTTGGCTCCCGTGATGAGTACTGTTTTGTCTTGCATAGCTTACTGCGGATGGTAACGCTTGGGAGGGTTAGGGGGTTGTTGGGGGGGGGCCTTCGGCCTTTAGTGGAGCATCGCTCCTTTAGTGGGCTGCGCCCGTTAGTGGCCTTCGGCCTGTAGTGGGCTTCGCCTTTTAGTGGAGCTTCGCTCCTTTAGTTGCACGGAGGATCTGATGCATACCCCGCTTGGGTTAGCTACATTTGGGTCGTGCTAACTACTCTCGACCTTGCTTACCGCTATGAGGCTAACGGGCCCGTTTTTGCTTTTCCCGATCTGTCAGTAGGGAAGGGGGAGGGGGCCTTGCTCCTCGGGCCTAGTGGGTCCGGAAAGTCAACGTGGTTGCACCTGCTGGCGGGTATCCTGACGCCGCTGGCCGGAAAGGTGCAAGTGGACGGGATCGCCTATACTGCTCTGAGTGGGGGCGAGCTCGACCGATTTCGGGGGCGGAACGTAGGGCTGGTGCTGCAGCGTGCCTATTTCGTGGAGGCCCTCAGTGTAGAAGAAAATCTTGCGCTTGCCCGAAAGATGGCCGGGCTTGCCGCCGACCGTTCGTTTCTTTTCTACTTGCTGGAGCAACTCGGTATCGAGCAATATGCCAGACGTAATCCGCGGGAACTGAGCGTGGGCGAACAGCAGCGCGTCACCATTGCCCGGGCGCTGGTCAACCGACCCAAGCTGATCCTGGCCGACGAACCAAGTAGCGCGCTGGATGACCGGAATGCGATGCGCGTTAGCCAATTGCTGCGAGAGCGGGCGTCCGAGGTCGGGGCCGCGCTCGTAGTTGTCACTCATGATGGAAGGTTGCGCCCCGATTTTGAACGCATCGTGGAAATCGATCGCCTAACCGAGCAAAATCACTAAGCTTTGTCCCTATTCGGTTTAGCACTGCGGAATTTGATCTACCGGCCCTGGACCACCGGGCTCAGTCTGATCCTTGCCGCCCTGGGGGCCGGCCTGATCAGTCTTATCGTGTTATTGAGCTGGCAGCTGGAGCAACAATTCGATCGGAACCTGGCCGATATCGATCTGGTCATCGGCGCAAAAGGCAGTCCCCTCCAGCTTATGATGTCGAGTATGTATCACATCAGCTCACCGACGGGGAACGTGCCCCTGGAAGGGGTCAAGCCCTTTTTAAATCCCGAGCACCCCTATATCGAAAGTGCCGTTCCCCTTTCCCTTGGCGACAGCTACCGGGGTCGTCGACTCGTAGGAACTCGCCCGCAATTTCTGGACCTTTACGGGGCGGAAGTGGAAACTGGGGAAATGTGGTCGAAACCCATGGAGGTAGTAGCCGGGGCGAGTGCCGCCGGAGAACTGGGCCTGAAGCCAGGCGATACCTTTCAAAGCAGTCACGGACTGATTGAAGACGACGACCTTACGCACCGGGAAGCACCTGTCTTTACCGTTACGGGAGTATTGGCGCCTACCGGAACGGTGGCCGATCTCATCCTGCTTACCCCTACGGAGAGTTTATGGGCTGTCCATGATACGCACGATCATGAGGCTAACCACGAAGGGGAAACCGCTGAAGCCTACAAAGTGGATGGGCCGTTAACCGCCTACGATGGTAAATCCATTACGTCCCTCCTCATCAAGTTCAAAGGGACGAGCGTCGTCGGCTTGAACATGCAGCGGAGTATCAATGAGAATACGGAAATGCAGGCGGTGACGCCGAGCATTCAGCTGACCGAATTGTACGCCACCGTGGGCCAGGGGGAGGAAGTCCTCCGGCAACTGGGTTACGTGGTGGTGGTAGTAAGCATACTCAGCATCTTCATTGGCCTTTACAGTTCGCTGGATCGCCGGCGGGGGGAACTGGCCCTCCTACGTACCATAGGAGCGGGACCTGGCAAACTCTTTACCCTCCTGTTGCTCGAGGGAACCATCACGGCAGTAGCCGGAGCCCTGCTCGGCCTTTTTGCCAGCCACGTGGGAATGTGGTTGGTGGCCCGGTACTTCTCGCAGGCTTACCGGTATGATTTTCGGGTGTTCGTCTTTCTGCCCGAAGAGGCTTACCTGCTGCTGGGAGCGATCATTGTCGGGGCTATAGCGGCTGCCGTACCCGCCCTTCGGGCCGCGCGAACGGATGTGCACCGAACGTTGCGGGGCTAGTGCTCTGTCAACCTCGGAGCTTGCGAGGAGGTGCGGGTCTTTGGCGACGGAGCGCAGGATGCTGCTTTCATCGTGAAATGCTGGACTGCCCACGTTGATCCTACCCTGGCAGGTGTGCTTTGTCCTTTTGTCCAGCTACAAAAGGACCAAAAAAGCCCGCCTAAAATATCGCCCTAATCGTCCGCCAGAACCCAAAAAGGCTAAGAGCTTGTTTGGATTCTCGCTCATCGTCCGCTACTTGCCCTTTTCCGCCAGCACTTCACCAAGTAAAGGGTCAAGTAGCCCGCTACATTCGCCTTTCCGAGGATCGTTCTGACAAAAATTGGCGGCGTATCGGCCAGATTCGGAAAACCCAAACAAGCTCTAAACGATGCAAACTCGCCGAACGCTCCGTTTTCCAAAGGAAATCTATAGGCTGAAAACGATCCGTAGCCTAATTCCTATCTCATCCAAGGCTCAAACAGTGCATCGTTCTTCACGCCCTTTTGGGCCCCGCCGGCCGGGCGACATTTAATGGCTATCCCCCGGTATTTTGTCCTTTTCATGGTGGGTAAGATTGCTGGTAGTTTCCGATTCATAATTTCCGGCGAAGACTACTTTGCATACCGTCCGTTTTCCTTCGTGGTTTGCCGCCACGCACGTAACGGGTGCATCTGCGTAATCAGGTGTCCTGCGGGAAAATCTGCGGCCGAGAGCAGCAAATCCGTGGGGACGAAGTCCATCTGCCTTGAACCTTCCTGGGCAGCAGCTCTCTGTGGCACCTTAGTGAAGGTCTCTGTGGAAACGCGCAGCGTTGTCTGTGGTGAACCTCCCCCGCAAGTGGACAGCCAAGCGTAGGGATCAATGGACTTTACTTACAGCTACGGCTCAAGGCCTGCATACAACCGACAACTCGCTATATAGTACCGTTCTTTTTCAGTTCCTTATCCATATAATCTACCGCCCGGGCCGTCATGGCCATGTAGGTGATGGAAGGATTTTGGGTGCCGGAGCTGGTCATAAAGCTGCCGTCGGTTACGAAGACATTTGGTACGGCGTGCACCTGGTTCCATTTATTCAGGACGCTGGTGCGGGGGTCACGTCCCATCCGCGCGGTGCCCATCTCGTGGATGCAGGCGCCGACGGCGGTGGGGCTGTTGTAGGTGGTGATGTCTTTAAAGCCCGCGGCTTCCATCATTTCGGCCAGTGCATTGACGCCGTCTTCCCGCAGTTTATGTTCGTTTTCCTTGAGGCCGGCATCGAAGACCAGGACGGGGATGCCGTACTGATCGACTTTATCGGGGCTGAGGGTCATCTTATTGTCGTGGTAGGGTAGCAACTCGCCGAAACAGGTGGCCTGGAAGCGCCAGGGGCCCGGCGTGCTGATCGCCTTCTTGAATTCGGGGCCGAGGGGAGCGTCCATATCCGTCACCCGGTCGATCCCGCCCTGATAGCCGTATCCGCGGAGGAAGTTCTGGCGGGTGGAATTATTGATATTCCGGAAGCGGGGGATGTAGAAACCGCGGTTCGGCTTGCGCCCGGCGTAATACTTGTCCTGCATCCCGTCGAATGAGCCGGATCCGCCCATCCCGTAGTGGTGGTCCATGATATTGTGGCCGAGTTCACCGCTGTCGTTGCCCAATCCGTCCGGAAAGCGTTCCGACTTACTGTTCAATAAAATGGCGGCCGAAGCGATGGTGCTGGCATTGCAGAAGACCACCTGGCTGAAATACTCCCGCGTTTCCTTGGTCTCGGCGTCGATGACGTTCACGCCGAGGACCCGCTGCGTCGCATCGTCGAAAATGAGCGAATGCACGATGCTGTGGGGGATGATGGTCAGGTTGCCGGTCTCCTGGGCGACCGGAATGGTGGACGATAAGCTGCTGAAGTAGCCACCGAAGGGGCAACCCCGCCAACACCGGTTGCGGGCCTGGCACTGCCCGCGGGTCCCGTGGTGCAGTTCGGGAATGTACTGGGTGAGGTTGGCCGTGCGGGCCGAGATAACGTTCCGCTCTGGAAAAGCGCTTTCGACTGACTTTTTAAAGTGATCCTCCACGCAGTTCAGCTGGAAAGGGGGGAGAAACTCACCGTCCGGGAGGTGCGGCAGCCCGTCCTTATTTCCCTGGATGCCCACGAATTTCTCCACGTAGGAGTACCACGGCTCGATATCGGCGTAGCGAATGGGCCAGTCGATGGCCACCCCTTCCTTGGCGTTGGCCTCGAAGTCCAAATCGCTCCAGCGGTAGCACTGGCGGCCCCACATGATGGAGCGGCCGCCGAGGTGGTGCCCACGGATCCAGTCGAAGCGCTGCACCTCGTCGTAATCGTACTCGTCGTCCTTGACGATCCAGGGCTTATTGTCTTCGTTCACCCACCAATTCAGCCGATTTTGCTTGTAATAGTGGGCGGCGATCTCTTCCCGCGGCACCTTGTTCATAATGCCGAGGTCCCAGGTGTCCAGATTGGCGGTGGGATAGTCACCGTGCTCGACCATGCGGCCACGTTCGAGCATCAACACCTTATAGCCCTTTTTACAGAGCTCCATGGCGGAATACCCTCCGCTGATACCGGATCCTACGACGATGGCATCGTAGGTTACTTCGGCGCTACCCTGGGAATTGAAATTCATATTTTTCGGAATGATGCAGTCAAAAAAGGGGGCAAACCGGTCAGTGGGGTTAAGTCCCACGGATTACCGGTCTGACCCCTTTCAGGCAATATTGAATTAATCAGGTAACGGATTACGGACTAGATAGCCCAGGCCTTGCCGCCGGTAAGCTCCTGCAGGTCGCCGCAGGGGATGTACTCTCCGGGTACCGGGAGGTAGGCCAGTACCTCGGTTCCGATGGGTTGACTGTTGAACCAGATGCCGACGATCTGCGACTTCAGGTCGAAGTACACACTGCGGGCGTTGCCGTCGACTTCGGGCATGGTATCCCAATCGGTATCCGGGTTTTTATAGTGTAGGTCCTGGTCCTGCAGGTAGACCAGCGATTGCTCGCTGTCCATGGCGTTGAAAACACCCGCATCGCTTGCGTCCATGCGTTCGCGCAGGGCGGTGAGGCCTTCCCGGAAGTTCGAACGAGCTTCCTCGGTATAGACCTGACCGACCATTTTATCGACCATCTCGGGAACACCGACATCCAACGCACCTGGCGTATCGGTAGCCGGGATCATGGTATCGGACAATTTCGATATGAACTCGTATTCCTCCTGATTGAAGAAGGCTGGTTCGTAGACGGCCTCGCCGGCGGCCACTGCCTCATCGCGTTTACAACCGGCGAGCAGGGCGGAGGCAACGGGGGCGCTGACGGCCATCCCGGTGATGTAAGCGGTATACCGCAGTAATTCTCTTCTTTTCATCTTCCTAGATGTTCATCTTTTTAAGTTCGTTGACGGCGTGCTCGGCGGCCCGCGCGGTAAAGGCCATGTACGTCAATGAGGGGTTTACGCAAGCGGCGGAGGTCATGAAGGCGCCGTCGGTCATGTAGACGTTCGGGGCTGCCCACAGGCGGTTGTGCTTATCGACAACGCTGTTATTGGGGCTGCTGCCCATTCGGGCCATTCCCATTTCGTGGATGCCGAGACCGGGGTAGGAGTGGGCGTCGTAGGTTTGTACGTCCTTCAGACCTGCGGCCTCGAGCATTTCGGCCGCATCGTTGATCATATCGTCTTTCATGGCGTACTCGTTCTCGCCCCATTTGGCGTCGAAGGTGAGCGTCGGAAGCCCGTCCTTGTCAAGCACGTCGCGGTTGATGGTCATGCGGTTATTAGTGTCCGGAAGGGTTTCGGCAAAGGCGGTGAGGCCCATTGTCCACTTCCCCGGACGGACCAGGGCTTTTTTCAATTCCGGCCCGACTTTGACGTTCATCTCGCGAACCGTGTGGCCCCAGCCTCCGCGGCCGGCACCTCCCTGGTAGCCGAAGCCGCGCAGGTAGTCCTTTTTACTGTTCCGGTCGCCCAGGTTTTGGTAGCGGGGAATGTAAACCCCGTTTGGCTTGCGTCCCTTTTCAATCTTGTCGCCGTAGTCGTCGGTTACGCCGTTGGCACCGACGCGGAAGTGATGGTCCATCACGTTACCGCCGAGTTCGCCGCTGGTGTCCATGGTAACTCCCTCCTCGTGCTCCGTATTCATGACGATATAGGCGCTCGGGATAGCGGAAGCACAAAGGAATACCACTTTGGAGTAGGCTTCGTGGTCCTCGCCCGTTTCGGTATCCCGAAATCGCACCCCTTTGGCGCGCTTATTTTCCTTATCGTAGATAAGGCTGTAAACGGAGCTATTGGGGCGCAGTGTCATATTGCCTGTTTCCTGAGCCACGGGAATGGTCGAGGAAACACTGCTGAAGTAACCGCCGTAAGGACAGCCCCGGATACACCGGTTCCTGAACTGGCAGGCTCCCCGGGTGCCCAGGTGTACACTGGGATCGTAGGCGGTCAGGTGGGCAACGCGACCTGCGGTCACTACTCGACCTCCCATGTTTTCGGCTACGCCTTTGCGGACCTGATCTTCAACGCAGTTGAGCGGCATCATCGGCAGGAAGTTGCCGTCGGGAAGTTGGGAAAGTCCAAGCTTTTCACCGCTGATACCGGCAAAAGTTTCCACGTAGGTATACCAGGGGTCAATCTCGGCGTAACCCACCGGCCACGGCGTAGCAATACCATCCCGAGCGTTAGCGGTAAAATCAAGGTCACTCCAGCGGTAGCTATGGCGGCCCCACATGATCGAACGCCCACCTACGTGGTAGCCGCGCATCCAATCAAAGCGCTCGGTTTCGTTGTAGGGATGCTCGTCGTCCTTTACGAACCAATGCTTACTCTGCGGTTTGACCGTATAGCCAGTCCGGTTTTGTTTGTAATAATGCTCTTTGATTTCCTCGGCCGGGACGTTGTTCTGCAACTCCATATCCCAGGTGTCGAGATTGGCCGTTGGGTAGTCACCATGTTGGACCATGCGTCCCTTTTCCAACACAAGGGTTTTCAGTCCCTTGGTTGCCAGTTCCATCGCGGCCCAGCCTCCGCTGATGCCTGTTCCGACGACAATTGCGTCGTAGGTGACTTCCTCGTCACCCTGCGAATTGAATTTCATATGATCGATTTGTTCATTGCCCTAATACGGGGGCGGTAAATTAACAATAATGTTTCGGCATAGATGCGTCGGGCGACTACTTTAGCCGGTCAAACCGAAGACCTACCCGTAGAAAATGAGGAAGGACTGACAGATCAGGGGTGATATTTTTTGCCGAAGCGAGACCAATGAGCTGCCGGTATCAGTTGGAAACCCAGGAGAATAAGGACTCCCACCAACTTTGCTGCGGTGCTTTGGGGGCGGTCGGTTCCGGGAGATCGGAAAATTTTTGTGAGTCCAGGGGGGTCACGGGAGAGAGCGGCCGTATGGCCAGGGGCAGTACCGGGCCCCGAAAATCGTGGATTCGGGTATCGTAGGGCTGATAGGTCTCCACCTCGTAATAAGCCAGTTTCTCGCCCGTTGTCAGGGAATCGAGTTCGCCCCGATTACTCCATACCATTAGCCGATCAACCGGGATGCCGTGTCGTGAAGCCACCTGACGGGCCAGGGAATCCCCTTCCTCCACCGGAGCTTCGAGTTTGGTATAGTAGCGATCGCCGTCCAGCTCGCCCCTTCCGGCCAAGGGGTCGGTCCAGGGTAAATAGATATCGGCTTCCGGGATATTCGCGGGATGAGATTCCAGGTACTTGAGCATAGCC
Source organism: Lewinellaceae bacterium (assembly GCA_963747415.1). Classification (GTDB taxonomy): domain Bacteria; phylum Bacteroidota; class Bacteroidia; order Chitinophagales; family Saprospiraceae; genus Neolewinella. The sequence continues at coordinate 231,509 of CAVVFF010000001.1, forward strand.
GGGACGACGCGCGCCGGTAGTTGTAGCGAATGTCCCCCCCGCAGGCCGGGCAAATAGCCCCGCAGGTATTGGGGGTTCATTTCAATGACCACCTCCGGACGGAGGCCCGTTACCTGGGCTACACGGTACAGGCTCAGTTTTCGGTGTACGGTAATTCGTTCGGTAAGCTGCTCGTCCAACGGTAGCTGGGTAGGGTCCAGACCATAGTCGTGGTGGTATGTCATCAGGAAAACGGCGGCGATAAAGTTGGGCACGTAATGCCGGGTTTCCCGGGGCAGATACCGACGAAGGGTCCAGTAGTTGCGACTCCCGGAGCGACGGATGGCCCGGTTAACATTGCCGGGCCCGGAATTGTAGGCCGCCAGCGCCAGCGCCCAGTCGCCGTACCGTTCGTGTTGCATACGAAGGTACTCGAGACCGGCTTCGCACCCCAGCCAGGGATCGAGCCGCTCGTCGAGCTCGCTGTTGACGATCAGGCCCAGTTCACGCGCCGTGCCGGGCATCAGCTGCCAGAGGCCCCCGGCGCCTACGGGGCTTACCGCCCAGGACCGGAGCGCGCTTTCTACCACGCTGAGGTGCTTAAGTTCCAGCGGTAGCCGTGCGGCCTCAAGCTGTTGTTCAAAGATAGGATAGAACCGCGCCGAACGGCCAAGGACCCGTCCGCTCGATATGGGCCAGTTGCGGATGTAGTTTACTACGCGCCGGAAAACGGCATCGTCCACGCGGTACTCCAGTAGTGATCCGTCAAATTCTTCCAGGCGTCGCTCTACTTCCTCACGACTCAGCTCCATGATCTGGCGGGCGTATTTTTCTGCTTCGGCTTCCGAAAGGGGCGTAGCAGCCACCAAGGGAAGGCTAAACAAAAAGGAGAGGAAAAAAAAGTAAAGGGGTTTCAATAGTTGAAGCTCAAAGGGTACCGGGGAAGGTGGACAATATAATAAGATTCTCAAAACACGCTACGCGAAACCGATGGGTTCGCGGAATGGACTATGTATTGAACAGCATTCCACCTTACTTTAGTACGGCCACCGGATTTATTACTGACCCTAAGCGTTGAAGAAGAGCCATTCGATCGCCAGTGGAAATTCGCTTCCCCAGCGGGCCTCGTTGTGTTGCCCGAAGGGATCAACCGCCAGGCGGACATCCAGTCGCTTAGCCCCGGGCTGTTTGAGAATCGCCTGCTGAAACCGCTCCATATTAGGTACCATGGTGTGGCTCTCCGCGGCGCCGCCGTACAAATAGATCTTTCCCTGGTACTGGTGGGTGAGCTTCATGATCCGGAAGGGAATTTCCGGCGTGACCCAAAGGCTGGGACTGAAGATCATCAGTTTTTGGTAAACAGCCGGATACATGATGCCCGCGTAAATGCTGATCAGCCCTCCGAGCGAACTTCCTCCGATTCCGGTATAGTCCGGTTCCGGAAGGGTGCGAAAATGCCGGTCGACGTACGGCTTGAGGGTCTCCGCCAGGAAGCGGACGTATTTGCGTCCGTCTCCCCGACCGAGGCGGGTCTGGAAAGACGGCGTAAATTCGCTCATGCGCTCCGTTTCGGCGTGATCGATAGCAATTACGATAAGGTCGCCCATGCCGTTTTCCGCCAGGTTGGCCAGTCGCTTGTCGACGCCCCAACTGCCGTAGGGTGCGTAATCATCGAATAGGTTCTGCCCGTCCTGTAAATAGAGCACCGGATATCGCTTGTCCGATTCATAATAGTCGTGGGGGAGCAGTGCGGCTACCCGGCGCGTTCGGATAAGTTCCGGAATTTCAAAGGCTTCGTGGATGACCTCAATCTTTGGTAGCAAGGTGGGGTCGTAAAGCAGACCGGGACTTGCCCATCGCTCTACGTGATCCGGAAGGATCCAGGGGACACTGGTGTAGCGACTGTGGTTCAGGGTGCTCGATCCGTCCGTACCCAGCTCTACGCCCTCCCATCCGCCGCGGGTGAATTTGTACTCGACGTGCTTCACCTGTTCGGGAAAGCTTAGGGTCAGTTCGAATAAGCCCGGATCGTCGCCGGCTTCCATGCGATAGGTATCGTCGTGTGCATTCCAGTTGTTGAAAGTGCCCGCTACGTAAACGGGCCGGGGGTCATCGGTGGTGGTGATCAGTTTTAGGGTACGCTGGGGCATAGGTTTCGGAAAGTGGGGGCAATTATAACTACCGGGACCGATTCCATTGTTCGGCGAGTTCACGCCAGGTGATCAGCTGGATGCCCTCTTCCCTTAGCATTTCCTTAAAGGATGGCGAGGTAAAGAAATTATAATCCAGTTGGCGCCAACGGTTCCCCCAGCCGGTCACGCCGCCCGCCATTCCTTCACTCTCCGCACCATCCAGGGCCGTGTGGATCAAAAGCACGTTTACTCCGCTGGGAAGATCCATTAGCAACTCCCGGTAGTAGGTTTCCAGACCACGGGCGTAATCGGGCTCATCTGCCATAAAGATGTTATCGACGATCAAATCCGCCTCGGTCACTACCCCCCGGTAGCCCGCACCCATTTCCTCGAGGAGGTTCTGACTAACCATCGTTGGCAGTCCGTATTCCTTCCCCGTTTCCATATAAACCCGGAAGAGTTCCGGCGTGTACGCCAGACAGCCCATGTGGGTATCCAGGTGGGTAGGTTCAATACCCAGGGCCCGCGCTTTATCGATCTGCGCCCGAAGTTCAACCCTGACCTCCTCCGGATCGGCGGATTGCGCCATTTCCGCACAACCTGGCCGCAGGTATCCGGTGGAATCCAGCAGGCTACCGACGCGGTCCGCGCTGGCCACGGTTCCCCACTTCAGGTCTCGCCATTCACTGGTCAGGACCAGGTGCATACCGAGGTCCGCATCCGGATGCTGGGCGGCGTACCGGGCCACTTCGGGCAACCAGGGTGTGTTGGCCATGATGCTGGCACTGCTGACCGTACCTTCCTGCATAGCGGCAAAGCTGCCCTGGTTGGTAGCGTGGGTAACCCCAAGATCGTCGGCGTGGACGATGAGGAGTTTCGCCTCGGGGTCGTAACCCAGTTTTGTGGCCAGGTTCTGGGTCGACACCGGCTTGCTGGACAAAAGGGCAACGACTACTAAAATTAGCGTACGCATGGTCGATTTTAAGCACCAAGATAATTAGTACCTAGGCTTTCCGTCCCCGCCGCCCGGGGAAAGAAGCACCGCAGGAAAGACCAATTCGCTTCTCCATTAGTCCGGTGCTGTATTCCCCCCTGGCGGAGATGAATCGGTGGTTCATGCGCTATTCTTAGGTTTGTCCTGAGTCCGCCGACACCATAGCCGCAAAAACGCTTGCATATACTTCTGACCCGCTGTCCTCTCCAGCCGGGCACCTTTTCGCCTGTTCAGGTGGCTATGTATCGAAGAAATTTGGGTAGGTATTTAGGCGGCGGAGCGCAGGTGCTAATTTTCCTAAGAGAACGGTAGACGGCCCACTTCGATTCTTTTCTTGGATCGCTGGTGATTCCGGGGAGTTCCCCCGTTCGGGAGAGGGGGTTGGACCTCGCTGCGGTCACAAGTTGACCGAGCCCTATTCGAATTGGACTTCCTGCGTACCGCTTCCAATCCAGATAATCCACATACCCCCTCGCGCCGGGATACTGCCCACCAGCAGTTAACCTGCCTTGCAAATGAGGTTAGGATTCCGGGAGTGATGGGGTCGGCGTGACTGGCTTACCTTCACCTACCATGAATCGCTGTCCTTTTCCGAGAATGCTCTGCACCTGCGTCCCCGCCCTGTTGCTAGTGGGATGTATGGCAAATCCGCCCCGGAAGTTTCGTCTTCCGCCCCGGCTCGATGAAGCTTCCGGTCTGGTCATCGATCAGGATCGAATGCTGTGGCACAACGATAGCGGAGACGGTCCCTTTCTCTACACCACCAATATGGAGGGAACACTGCTCGGTATCGATACCCTGGACGCCATGGCGATCGACTACGAAGACATTTGCGAAGATGAAAGCGGGCGCATCTATGTCGGCGACTTCGGGAATAACCTCGGGCGCAGGCAACGGCAGACTATCTATGTATACGACACTGCCTCGGCACGGACGGATTCCATCGTGTACACTTACCCAGGCCAGGATGGACGCGGGATCGACAAGCCGGGCAACTACAACTGCGAGGCCATGGTGGTCGCCGACGGACAGCTTCACCTCTTTACCAAGGACGTACTGTCTGGTGAGCGGTCGTTCTACATCCACCACTTTAAAGTGCCGGCCGGGCCCGGAACCTACCGCGCGGAACTGGTCGATAGCCTCTATCTGCCACGCCGGGTGATTACGGGTGCCGCGCTCGACCGTGAAAGCGGGGAGTTATATATGACGGCCTATAATTTCCGTGTGCTGCTCGGTTTCCTGCCTAGCGGTGCCGCGTCCCTCATCAAACTCTCCGAATATACAGGCGATAATTTCTTCAGCGGGAAGATGGAGCGGCGCAATATTGCCTGGGCGGTACCTACCCAATACGAAGCCGTAGCGATCTACAATGACCGGTATCTGTACATCGCCTCCGAAGCAACCCTTATCCGTAAACGGGCGATCGCGCGACGGATAAAAAGGTGATTAATGCCACTGTCGGCTCCCGATCCGGTAGAAGATGATGTAACGGCTGCCATCCCGCGCCACCTCCGGCCAGATCGCTGCCGCCAGGCGGCGGGCTGAAGCCGTATCAGCTACCTCCCGCCGTATTCTGTCGTTACGGTACAGGTACAGTCCATCGAAATAGGTGGAGGAATCGACCCGGTACCGCATCGGACTCAGCCGTGAGAAGCGGGAGCTATCGTTCAGCCAGGCTGTATCCGGCTCGTTGATCAGGTAAGCCAATTCGCCGCGGCGGTAAACGGCAGCCCAGTCATACGCCGCCACTGCCAGGTCGAGGGGAAGCGGGTAGGGGGGCTGACCACTCACGTAACGGTCGATCGCGTCAGGGTCGACGATGGAGTTTTCCGTTTCCCAACTGCCCAGATCGCCGGTATTATAGGCCATTAATACTGCACGATCCACCGGGGGGATGCCTTGGGTATCGCGGTCGCGGTATTGATGCAGCCGGACGGTGCAACTAATATCCGCGTCCGTAAGCTGCTGAAGATCTTTTAGAAAGGCGAAATAAGCCTCACGCGTGGTGGCCGTCCAGTCGCAGTCGATCTGCAATTCGGTGTAGGGGTAGGGGAAGCGGCGATTGACGAGCGCGAGCAAGTCCCTCGCCAGTGCCGCGGGCTTGTGCACGAATACCTCGTTCGTAATAAAGACGACCGGCACGAAGTCGGCCACTACCGAACGATCGGTTTCCAGCAGGGCGGAGGGTTCGGCTTGCCCGTTATTCCAGCTGACGTCAAATACCTTTACGTAGAGTCGGTCAGTGCCCATTTCCGCCATGGGTTCCCGGGGAGGATCGAGGATCGTTTCCCAGTGATAAAAGGCGTATTCCGGCACGGGGACTTCCGCCCCGCAAGCTAGCAAAGCCAACAAAAATAGGCTACAGCTCCACCTCATCTTCCAGGCTTGGCATCACTACCTCCCGGAAGCCCGCGCGGTCCAGGCCTTCGCCGAACGTCTCCATACGATCGAGGGTGCCGTGCACCAGGAACAACTTCTTGCAATGGTCCTGCTGTCCGTTCAGGAAATTGATGAGTTCCGAGCGGTCAGCGTGTGCGCTGAAGCTGTCCATAATGACCACTTTTGCTCTTAATTCGTGGTATTCACCATATAGCTTCAATCCGCTTGCCCCGTCGCGCAGTTTACCTCCGGGGGTGCCGGGAGCGCAGTAGCCGACGATAAAGATGGTGTTCTTCGAATCACCCATGGTGTTGGCCAGGTGATGTTTGCTGCGGCCGGCGTTCATCATGCCACTTGCACTGATGATGATGGCGGGACCATTAAGGAAGTTGAGGGCCTTGCTGTCTTCCACGTCCTTGATGTAGGTCAGCCCGTTGAATCCGAAGGGATTATCGTCGGTGAGGAGGTACTCCTGTAGGTCCAAATCGTAACATTCCGGGTGGGCGCCGAAAACGATGGTGGCGTTGACGGCTAAGGGACTGTCGACGAACACCGGGATTTTCGGAAGCCGGCCGGTGCTTTCCAACTGGTCGAGCATATAGACGATCTCCTGGGTTCGCCCGACACTGAAGGCGGGGATCAGCAGCTTGCCCTGTTGCTCGACGCAGGTATCGCGAATGATCTTAAGGAAGCGATCCATCTCGTTGGGCGGGAGGTCGTGTTCCCGGTCACCGTAGGTGGATTCCGAGATGAGGTAGTCACAGGCCGGCATTTTGTGGGGGTCGCGCAGGATGGGCCGGTCCGGCCGGCCGACGTCACCGGTGAATCCTACGGTGGTAGTCTTGCCATTCTCCCGGCGGATACGCAGCGTGACGCTGGCGCTGCCCAGGATGTGGCCGGCATCGCGGAACTGGAGCTCCACATCGCGGTGAATACGGATCCACTCACCGTAGGGGTGTGCTATGAAGCGCTCCATGGCGGGCTTTACGTCCGGGCGCTTGTAGAGTGGCTTGCGGCCCTTGCCGAATTTTCCGTATCGCTTGTTGTAATATTCCGCGTCTTTTTCCTGGATGAAGGCGGAATCCAGCAGCATGATTGCGCACAGACTACGGGTGGCGTGGGTGCTGAAGATATTGCCTCGGAAGCCGTCGCGTACCAGCTTGGGGATCCGACCGGAATGGTCGATGTGGGCGTGACTTAGTATCAGCGCATCGATCTCGGAGGGTTCGAACAGAAAGTGCTCGTTGAAATGCTCCATTTCTTCACTTCTTCCCTGGTACAACCCGCAGTCGAGTAGGATTTTATACCCGTCGTCGAGCGTGAGCAGGTGAGCGGAGCCGGTAACTTCGCGGGCCGCGCCGCAGAATTTTAGAGTCATACGTTGGGTAGCGTGAATTGGTGACGGACAATATTCGTGAATTCGGGCTTGCCCTCGGCGGCCCTTTCGGAAGGTAGGATAAGCAAATCAACGTAAACAGAGCTCCTGGGGGTCCGGTGGCAGGATCCTGCTAGCGGCAAGGGTATTAGACATCGGATGTCCTTTTTTCTCAGATTCGGGATAAAAAGAGAGGGAGGTGTTAATTATTAGATGTAAGATGCTCTAAAAAGGGGATAAGCCGATTCGACATCGGATGTCTGCATTTACCAGTCTTCGTGAATTTGGGCTTGCCGTTGTCGGCCCTTCCGGACAGTAGGATAAGCAAATCAACATCAACAGACCTCATGGTGGCCCGGCGGAAGGATCCGGATGTCTACCGGGGTATTAGACATCGGATGTCTTTTTTTTCTCAAATTCGGGACAGAAAAAGAGAGAGGCGTGAATTATCAGGTGCAAACCGCCTGAAAAAGGGGATAAGCCGATTCTACATCGGATGTCTAAATTTTCCAATATTCGTGAATTTGGGCTTGATCTTGCGGGCCTTCAGGGCAGTAGGATAAGCAAATCAACATCAACTTCAACAGACCTCAGACCTCAGACCTCATGGCGGCCCGGCGGCAGGATTCGGCTGACTGCCAGGGTATTAGACATCGGATGTCTATTTTGCTCAAAATTGGGGTAAAAAGAGAGGAGCCCGTCAATCATTAGGAGCAAACCGCCTGAAAAAGGGGATAAGCCGATTCGACATCGGATGTCTGCATTTCCCATGCGCGGCGGCGGAGTGTTACGTTCCTGTACCAGGAATGTTGGTTATCCGTGGACCCGACTAGCGAGCGGACCAGTTTATTCTTCGATGAAGCGCGCATTCCATTCCGGACGTGGCAGCATACACGACTCCCGCTTGCCGAACCAGTTGTACCGGTGGTGGCTGATGTAGTTGTAGAAGAAATCCCGGATCCTACGCGGTATGATGCCGAAAATCGTCAGGTAGGAGAGCGGGCCACCCATAAGTTTTAGCGTCCGGAGTACGCTGCTGCTTCGCGTATAGACGGTACCATTCTCGTACAAGACCACGGAATTGAGATCTTTCGGATCAATGCCGAAGGGCGGTAGCAATTCTTCGGCTAGCTGCGACTGCAGGCTAGCGAAGCGGAGTTCTCCGCGCCGGTCGTTTTTGAGAATAAACTGAACGGCACCGTTGCAAAGATTGCAGACGCCGTCGAAAAAGAGAATGGGGTGGGAGGTGTCCATGTAAGAATAACACGTCTGATGAACCTTAGGTTAGGAAAGGCCAATTAAGATCGCGTTCCGCTACGGTGTAATCTCCTTCGATCTTCGGCCAGTCGATAGCGAAAGCAGGATCATCGTACCGGTATCCCTGCTCCGTTTGGGGGGCGTAAAAGTTGTCACATTTGTAAGCGAAGACCGCGTGGTCGGAGGTAACAAGATAACCGTGGATGAACCCCCGGGGAACGAAGAGCTGCCGGTGGTTTTCTCCACTTAGGTAGAGGCCATAAGATTTCTTATAAGTTGGTGATCCGGGACGCATGTCTACGGTGACATCATAAACTTCACCGGAAATTACGCGTACCAGTTTTGCCTGGGCAGCATCACGGGTTTGCAGGTGCATACCACGTAGTACACCGTAGCTGCTGGCTGCTTGGTTGTCTTGCACGAAAGTCGTGTCGATCCCTGCTTCTTTGAACGTCTTGACATTGTACGTTTCCATGAAGTAGCCTCGCTCATCACCAAACAGGCGGGGTTCAAAAATTTGTAGCCCTTCTAGGGGCGTAGTATGAAATGGCATTAAAGGGCGTGATTTTTATCGTGGTTTTGGTCAACTCTTGGCTACCGATAATTGGTTTAAGCGATAAGGTAATACCGGAGACCCGTGCGGAAAAACCAACAATCCAATCTTCAAAGAAATATGTCCAAGGACTGGGAGCTAGATTTTGCCTATCAGCGCATTCGTCACCTGATCAAGGAACGCTTTGGCCGGGAGGCACTACCGGACCTCAACGCCCTGCTTTTCCTGATAGGTGTACAGGAGCTTGGCAGGTGGCAGGCGGAATTTACCAAAGAGGAGAAGCGCGACCTGATGCACGTCGCGGTCTGTCGACTCATGGCCGAGGATGGGCACTACCGCTTCGTCGGTCGGGATGATGATGGCTGGCCCCATTACGAACTGACCAGTAAGATACCGCCCACCGATCTGAGGGGACAAGAGGAACTATTAAAGGAAAAGATCGTCGGCTATTTTGATGACCTGGAGCGTTCCGAAGGAATGATCGACTAATATCCTTAAACCACTCCGTTTCGAGTATAAATCCTTATTGCCAGACTAATGCTCTGTCAACCTTGAATCTAAAGGTTATCTGCGGCATCTTTTGGCGCGAAGCTTCGTTACAAAATCACTTCCGTAGCTATGCGGCCTTACGGGTAGGGCCCCGTAAGGCTTAGCATGCAAGAGGTTTTGCGCCTCGCCACCCACCAAAATCTACCAGCACCTACCCTCAATTTCAAAGCTAACAGAGCACTAGCTTTGCCGATAATCGAATTCAGTACCTTACAGCCCGGCTAACTTCTCGACATACTTCTACCTATATGCGCATTTTCTACGTTCTTTTGCTCCTCCTGACCCTCACCGCCTGCAATACCGGCCCTACCCACGCCGTCATTCAGACCAACCTGGGCGATATCGAGGTCCTGCTCTACCCGGAAACCGAAGGTCACACGGAGAACTTCATCAAACTGGCGGAGGAAAATTTTTATACCGGCACGCTCTTTCACCGCGTGATTCCCGGCTTTATGGTGCAGGCGGGAGACCCGGAAAGTAAGGGTGCCCCGGCTGACAGGCCCCTCGGGATGGGCGGCCCCGGCTACGAGATCGATCAGGAGATCGGTGCCCCTCACCTCTACGGAGCGCTAGCCGCCGCGCGCACCCCGGACAATGTGAACCCCGAGCGGCGCAGCAGCGGGTCCCAGTTCTACATCGTCACCGGCGAGCTGCAAACCGACAACACCCTCGATAACATCGAGCGCAGCAAGGGCATCCAGTACAACGAAGCCCAGCGGGAAGCCTATAAAGGAGTGGGCGGACGCCCGGACCTCGATCAGGACTATACGGTCTTCGGTGAAGTGGTCAGCGGGATGGATATCGTTGAAAGGATTGCTGAAACCCCTACGGGTGCGTACAACCGGCCCGTGCAGGACATCGTGATCGAGAACGTGATTATAAAGTAGGTCTTGCTACCGGTTCCCGGGGCATAATCGGCAGGCGGTACAAAAAGGGAGCCCTGATCCGTCTTTCACCTGCGCGCCGCCGCCCTGGCCTGCGAGCTTGCTTTTATGTCTAAAGTCGGAAAAGAAGACGGGTTTGAGAGGGTTCGCAACCCTGGTAGATGCCCTTTAGATTATCCCTAACGAGCAGCTGTACACGAATGCCGGGGGCAGATTTGCCAGCGTAAAGCTCACGTTGACGTTTGGGAAGGTGTCCTTTAGCAGGCTGTAATCCTGAAGTGCATACTGGTATTGGAGGTACTCGCCGTCGGGGGTCAGCACTTCCTGTGCCTGCCGGATGATCCGTTGTTTGATGGGTTGGTCGATCATACTCAGGGGCAGGCTGGAAACCACAAAATCTACCGAAGCAGCGGCAAAGTGATTCGTCAGGCTTTCGGCCCCGGTCGGGATCACCCGCAGTCGTTCGTCGTGGATGAACTGAAGTCGTTCAACGAATGCCGGATTGATCTCAAAGGCGGTCAGCGTGCTCTCCCGGTGCAAGGAATCGAGTAGGGCGCGGGTCACGCAACCTTCCCCCGGGCCGAGTTCGACAACTGTGAGCGGACGATCGGTAGGGATGGAACCGATGAGCCGCTTGATCAGCAGTGGGGAAGCCCTGGCAATGGCTCCCGTAGATCGAAAATTTTTCAAGGCTTCCCGGAAGAAGTTCCAGTTATTCATATTCAAGGGTAGGCACAGATGATACAAAGAACGCAAATTTCGTCAGTAAGATCGATTTTCGTGTCTGCGTAGTGCGGGGACTTCCGCCCGCAACCATTACTACGTACCGTTTGTACCAACTGCTAAAGTAATTATTCATGCTGCGTATCCTGCTGGTAGAAGACGAGGAAAACATCCGCGAAACCGTCAAGCTAAATTTTGAAATGGAGGATTTCGAGGTCGTTACCGCCGAAAACGGACGGAAAGCCCTCAAACACGCGGAAGAGCAGCACTTCGACATCATGATCGTGGACGTCATGCTGCCCGAGGTGAACGGTTTTCAGGTCGTGGAGCAGATCCGGCTGACAAACCGGGACACCCCCATCATCTTTCTCACGGCGAAAGACCAGGCACAGGACCGGATCCAGGGGCTCAAGAAAGGTGCGGACGACTACCTCACCAAACCCTTCGTTTTCGAAGAATTGTTGCTCCGCGTTAATCGGCTGATAGAGCGGACGAGCAAATCGCCGGACGTTCAGCCCGACCTTTTTACCTTTGGAGACAACCAGGTAAACTTCGCCACCTATGAAGCGACGGGCAACCAGGGAACCTTCACCCTTACCAAGAAAGAGGCCATGCTGCTGAAATTACTAACCGAAAGGCGGGGGGAGGTAGTCAGCCGGCAACAGATACTACAGTCAGTATGGGGCTACGACGTCTACCCCAGCACGCGGACGATCGATAACTTTATCTTGTCGTTTCGAAAATACTTTGAAAAAGACCCTAAAAATCCCACACACTTCCTGAGTGTTCGCGGCGTTGGCTATAAGTTCGTCGAGTAAGAGCTTGTTTAGATTCTCGCTCATCGTCCGCTACTTGCCCATTTCCGCCGGTACTTCACCTCGAAAAGGGTCATGTAGCCCGCTACATTCGCCTTTTCGATCATCGTTCTGACGAAAATTGGCGGCGTACCAGCTAGATTCGGAAAACCCAAACCAGCTCATCCCCTTGATGCAAGATATCTCCTTTACCTATCCCGTTTGGTACCTGGTGCTGTGCGCACTGGCAGGCTTGGCCGTAGCTACGGTGCTCTACTACCGGGCACCCCTGTCCGCTTCCAAACCCCTGATAGTCGGGATGGCGGCATTGCGATTTCTCGGGTACAGCTTACTGGCGGCACTGCTGCTGGCGCCGCTGCTGCGTTACATCGATACGGATCGGCAGGAACCGATCATCGTTCTGGCGCAGGATGTAAGTGAATCCATAGGCCTTGAGACCGATACGGTAGCCTACGCCCGGGAGTGGCGTGAGCTGCGGGAAACGCTGAGCGAGGAATACCAGGTAGTGGACTATACTTTCGGAAGCCAGGTACGCCAGAACGGTGAACTTACTTTTCAGGATAAGCAGACCAACCTGGATGCGGTCCTGAATGAGATCGGTGACGTCTACGGCACGCAGAACCTGGGAGCGGTGATCCTTTCGACCGACGGCATCTATAATCAGGGCGCCAATCCCGCTTACCGGGACTTCGCTCTGCCCGCACCCGTCTATACCGTCGGACTGGGCGATACCACGCTTCGACGGGACCTGCTCATCAGCCGGGTGTTCCACAACCGCATCGCCTACCTCGACGATCAATTTTCCATTCAGATCGATGTAAGGGCCCGCAACGCAGCGGGCGAAAGTACCGTCTTGACGGTCAGCCGGGTAGGGGAGGGCGGTGCTTCGGTACTGCACACCGAACGGGTCGCGATCGAGAGTCAGGACTTTTTTACTACCCGCGAAGTTATCCTGGACGCCGATAGGCCAGGGGTACAGCGTTACCGGATCGCCGTATCGCCCATCGGGAACGAAGTGACCACGGCGAATAACCAGCGGGACATCTTCGTCGACATCCTCGATGCGCGTCAGCGCATCCTCCTGCTTGCGGAGGCTCCCCATCCCGACCTGGGCGCTTTACGCCAGGCACTGATATCCGGCCGGAATAACGAGGTAGAGGTCGCTTACGGCGATGACTTTTCCGGCAACGTTACGGACTTCGACCTCGTGATCCTGCACCACCTGCCATCAATCGTGAGCCGAATGAATGCCACGCTGGAGACTTTGGCTGAGGAGGAGGTACCAACGCTTTTCCTCACCGGGCCCGTGGTACCCGCTCCCCTTATTAATGCCGCGCAGAATCTCCTTCAGTTTCAGGGAGGAGGTGCCCAGATGCAGGGTAATGAGGTGAGCGCGCTCGCCGTTCCCGGGTTTAACGCCTTTACGCTGAGCGAAGAATTGCTGCGGGCCATTCCCACCTACCCACCGCTTTCCGGGCCTTTTGGAAGCTTCACGCCCCTGCCGGGGGCTCAGGTCATTTTCAATCAGCGGATCGGGCGGGTAGCTACCGAATACCCTTTACTGGTGGTGGGCGAAAGCCGGGGACGCCGCACCGGCGTGCTGGCCGCCTCGGGGCTCTGGCAGTGGCGTTTGTACGATTATCTCGAATACGGCAATCACGAGCGCTTCGATGAGTTGATCAGCCAGCTCACCCAGTATCTGACCGTACAGGAAGACAAGCGCCGATTCAGGGTCACCAGTCCGGAGAATATCTTCGATGAAAACGAGTCCGTGCAGTTGGATGGGGAACTGTACAATAGTAGCTACGAACTGATCAATGAGCCGGAAGCAACGATCATCGTAACGGGGCCGGAAGGACGGGAGTACAATTATACCTTTAGTCGTACCGCCAAGGCCTATACCCTCGATGCGGGTACCCTACCCGTAGGCAACTATCGCTACCAGGCCCGCGTGAGCGACGGGGGGGAGCAATTAACCAGCGAGGGAAGATTTAGCGTACAGGCCGTAGAGGTAGAGCGGTACGTCCTCGAGGCCGACCATGGGCTGCTGCGGCAGCTTAGTGAACGGTACGGGGGGGAATTGCTCTTTCCGGGGCAGCTATCTACTATCCCGGCAAGCCTGGAAGCCAGTGGGGTAGCAAAACCGGTCCTCTTCGAAACGGTGAATACCCGATCGATCCTCAATCTCAAGGGCATCTTCGTACTCCTGTTCACGCTCTTTGCCGCGGAATGGGGCCTTCGCCGCTGGTCGGGGAATTATTGATGGGCGGGCGGGCATGCTCTTACTTCCTTTAGGCGGTTATGATGTGCTCCATGTTCCAAAATCGTGATGAAGAAAGCCGGTTCGGTAATTATTTTCACGGTCCCCCAGCCATAGATTGCCGGTACCGATGGCCAAATCGGAAGACGGTCATCGGCTATCTATTCATCCGGCGAACGATCGTTTGTCAACTCCTCTAGGGCAGCCGAATTTTCGGGGAATGTCGATGTGTCGAGAATAGAACGCTTATAAGTGTTAATTGGCCACAGTCGTTCCCTCTTGTCTGTTATTAAGTTATCTTTGCGGTCTGTTAGAGCACCGTGCTCCCCTGAAACAGACGTTTTTGTGCTGATAACTTCTTCAAAAAACCAACATTTCGCGCAAGATCAGCCTTTGGATGACATGCATCCGGAGGAGCAGCGTTGGTTTGCGATACGGGTTGGAAACCGAAAGGAGAAGGTGGTGGTCAAGCAACTGGAGCGGGAAGGTATAGCTACTTTTCTACCTCTGCGCGAGCGCCCCTTTAGCTACAAATCCAAGACCGGCGTACGCCAGATACCCCTGCTCGGCGGGTATCTATTTGTCCACATCGTTCAGCGACAGGCCATCCAGGTGCTCCAGCCAACTTTCGTTTTTGGGTTCGTAAAACTCGGTGCGGAACGTCGGCAGGTGAAACCGGAGGAAATCGATCTGCTCCGCCGTCTTTCCACGGACAACAGCCTGGAATGGGTAGTAGAAGAGAAAATGGAAACCCTCCAGCCGGGCTCGCTCGTGGAAATATGCAGAGGACCGTTAGCCGGAGTAAGAGGGCACTACATCACCGCAAAAAATAAAAAGACCTTCGTTATATCTTTTGGTGGGATCGATGCCCGCCTAATGACCTGTGAGGTGTCTCCCCAGGATGTCGTCCCCCTTGATGGGGACGTCCTGCCGGATGACCAACAGAAAAACGAAGGGAAAAAGAAACTTTGGTAAAAGCGGATTCCAAGGTGGTGACGGCATCGCGGATGCGATTCGGACCAAGTGTTCCCGACACATGGACGGCGAAGCCGTATCGCGAAGCTTCGGGTCCCGGAGCTCCAGCTCCGGGCATTATGTATCGGATACTCCGACAGGGCCCCGGAGCTCCAGCTCCGGGCAGTAAAAATCTGCTTTGGCAAAAAGCCCGACCCGCTTCGGCAGACGAACTCCGTCACACTCCGTTCGGCGGACGAAGCTAAGGTCTTGAAGCGCGTATTGATCATCACTTACTACTGGCCCCCCTCCGGCGGCATCGCGGTCCTCCGCTGCCTGAAGTTCGCCAAGTACCTGCGGGAGTACGGCTGGGAGCCCGTGATTTTTACGGCGCAGGACGCGCACTATCCAACGCTCGATCCGACCAATGAGAAAGATATTCCCGCGGACCTAGAAGTGATCCGCCAGCCCATCTGGGAACCATACGCCTGGTATAAGAAATTTATGGGTAAGCCGGCGGATGAGAACGTGAACAATGTCTTTTACACCGACGAGTCAGCGGGCGGCTGGAAGCACGAACTGGCTGTATGGGTGCGCAGCAACTTCTTCATCCCGGATGCCCGGGCGACCTGGATCAACGGTTCGGTGAAGCGAATCCTGAACTACTTAGAAACCAATCCGGTAGACGCCATTCTCTCCGACGGTCCGCCACACTCCAATACGCGCATCGCCACCCTGGTAAGTAGGGCTACGGGCCTGCCCTGGCTGGCTGATTTCCAGGACCCGTGGACACAGGTCGACTACTACCAAATGCTGAACCTGACCCGCTGGGGACGTAAAAAACACGAGCGGCAGGAGCAGGAAGCTTTCCGGCAGGCTTCGCTGACCACCATTGTCAGCCCCCACTGGAAGCAGGACCTGGAAGCGATCGGCGCGGAGAATGTCCGCGTCCTTTACTGGGGCTACGATCCGGAAGACTTCGCCGGACTGGAACGGCAGGCTCACGAAAAATTCACCCTGACCCATCTCGGGATCATGGGGCACGACCGCAATCCGGAGGTGCTCTTTCAGGCCATCCGGCAGCTGAAGGAGGAGGAGCCGGGTTTCGCGGGCGATTTCGAACTGCGTTTGTACGGACAGGTGGACCATCGCGTGAAAGCAAGTATCGAAGCGCACGATCTGATGGAGCAGACCAACTTCGCCGGCACGGTGAGTAGGGTCAGAGGCACTGCAGGAGATGAAAAATAGCCACTTGCTCTTGCTACTACTGAATCAGCAGGAGAATGCGATGGGTAGGATTCCGGGAAAATTATTCGAATACCTGGCCGTACGTCGGCCGATCGTGAATATCGGACCGGAAGGAAGCGACGTTGCGGCTATACTGGCAGAAACCGCTAGCGGTACCAATTTTGGCTATGGCATTGCACCTGCGCTCGTCGCCCAAACCATTCGCGAACACTACGCCGTCTACAAAGGGCGGCGGAGCGCAGGAACGGAGCTTGGCAACATCGAGCAATACAGTCACCCGCGCCTCGTTCGTAAACTTTCTACTTTTTTAGACGAAATCGCAGCATGAATCAGAAAACGATCCTGGTTACGGGGGGGGCAGGCTTCATCGGTTCCCACCTGGTACGCCTGCTGGTGAATAAGTATCCGGATTACAACGTGATCAACCTGGATGCCCTCACCTACGCCGGTAATCTGGCCAACGTAGCCGATGTGGAAGACCGTACGAACTACAGCTTTGTAAAGGCCGATATCACCGATCTGGAGGCCATGCGTAAGATATTCGCGGTGTACCCGATCGATACGGTGATCCACCTGGCCGCCGAGAGCCACGTCGACCGCAGCATAGAGGATCCGCTGGTTTTTATTAAGACCAACCTGGTCGGTACGGCAACCCTGCTACAGGTTGCTAAGGAAGCCTGGAAGGAGAGCTTCGCCGGGAAATTGTTCTACCACGTCTCCACGGACGAGGTGTACGGTTCCCTTGGGGAGACCGGCTTTTTCACCGAGGAAACGCCCTACGATCCGCGGAGTCCGTATTCCTCCTCGAAGGCCGGCAGCGACCACCTGGTCCGCGCCTGGCACCATACCTTCGGCCTGCCGGTGGTACTGAGCAACTGCTCCAACAACTACGGGCCCTACCAATTCCCGGAGAAGCTGATCCCCCTGTTCATCAACAACATCCGCCATGAGAAGCCGCTGCCGGTTTACGGAAAGGGCGTGAACGTGCGCGACTGGCTGTACGTAGAAGACCACGCGCGTGCCATCGACGTGATCCTGCACAACGGTAAGGTGGGGGAGACCTACAACATCGGCGGTCACAACGAGTGGAAGAACATCGACCTGATCCGGGTCATCTGCCGCACGATGGACGAAAAACTTGGCCGGGAGCCCGGCGCCAGCGAGAAACTGATCACCTACGTTACCGACCGCGCGGGGCATGACATGCGCTATGCCATCGACGCTACCAAGCTCCAGGAGGAACTTGGCTGGACCCCCAGCCTGCAATTCGAAGAGGGCATCGCGAAGACCATCGACTGGTACCTGGAGAATGAGGCCTGGATGACCTCGGTGACCAGCGGCGCCTACCAGGATTATTACGAGACCATGTACCAAAACCGCTAAAGCAAGACCCGATGAAAGGAATTATACTAGCCGGCGGTTCGGGTACCCGACTGTACCCCATTACCAAGGGCGTTTGCAAGCAGCTGATGCCGGTTTACGACAAGCCGATGATCTATTACCCGTTGAGCATCCTGATGCTGGCGGGCATTCGCGAGATTCTCATTATCACTACTCCAGAAGACAACAGCGCCTTCAGAAACCTGCTTGGGGACGGTAGCGACCTGGGAATTCGTCTCGAGTACGCCGTGCAGGAAGTGCCCAACGGACTGGCACAGGCCTTCGTTATTGGAGAGGACTTTATCGACGGCGACAAGTGCGCGCTCGTGTTGGGCGATAATATCTTCCACGGGGCGGGGTTAAGCCAATTGCTGCAGGAAAGTGCGCGCCTCGAACGCGGCGCCCGGGTATTCGCCTACCCGGTACACGATCCCGAGCGATACGGCGTGGTGGAATTCGACAAAGACCGCAAGGCCATTTCCATCGAGGAAAAGCCGGCGAAACCTAAGAGTAAGTACGCCGTTCCCGGCCTGTATTTCTACGACGAGCGGGTAGTGGAAGTTGCTAAGCAGGTTGAGCCCAGTGCCCGCGGCGAATACGAGATCACGACGGTAAACCAGTGGTACCTGGAGCGTGGGGAACTGGAAGTAGGTATCATGCAGCGAGGCACGGCCTGGCTGGATACCGGAACCTTCGAAAGCCTCCACGACGCAGCGGAATTCGTGCGGGTAATCGAGAAACGGCAGGATTTTAAGATCGGCTGTATTGAGGAGGTGGCTTGGCGGATGAAGTTTGTCGACGGCAAACAATTACAACAAATCGCATACCCTTTGAAGAAAAGTGGATATGGCCAATATCTTGAAAACCTACTTAAAACAGGAAGGTGACTGCCCTAAAAAAATTGTTATCTAAAAACTTATTAGGATACTTAGGATTTTTTTACGAATACCTAGGGGCTAGCGTTTTTAAAATGCTGATTGCCAGTATGTTGGTAGCGGTATTAGATGGAATAGGGCTCACTATGTTTATTCCGTTGCTGCAAACCTCAACTGGCAACACAGACAATGTTGAAAGCTCGGAAGAGCTAGGGGGGCTTCAAATTGTTCTGGACACCTTTCGGAACGTCGGGCTAGATTTAAATCTATTCAACGTCCTCCTGGTTATGCTTTTCTTTTTTACGTTAAAGGGGGTAGCTAGGTTTGGCGCGGATTACTATCGTGTTATCCTACGTCAACGATTCGCAAATACAATTCGACTGCAGAATATGCGTCTATTGGCCGGTTATGACTTTTTAGCATTCACTTTAGCTGATTCAGGACGCATTCAGAACATTTTCAGCGGCGAAGTAGAGAGAATTACCAAAGCTTATGCTACCTACTTTGGCATGCTTCAGTCTGGGATAATGACGGCAGTGTATGTTGGATTAGCGTACCTGGCCAATCCACGCTTTGCTTTCATCGTTGCAATTGGTGGCTTATTATCCAATTTCGCATTTTCAAAAATTTATAAAGTCACGAAAGAAACCTCCCGTGCTATAAGTAAGAAGATGAATGAGTTTCAGGGTTTCTTGATCCAAAGTGTTGCAAGTTTTAAGTTTCTTAAAGCTACGGGGTTGATTGATAAATATAGGAAAAAGATCAATAGATCAATTAAGGAGATAGAAGAAGAGCATAAGCGAGTCGGAACAATGGTTGCAATTGCTACCGCAATGCGGGAACCATTAATAGTTAGTGTAGTGGTTGTAGCAATATTGATACAAGTGACCTATTTCCAAGAATCGATTGGATTGATAATTTTAAGCTTATTGTTTTTCTATAGAGGCCTTACATACCTAGTTGCCACTCAGAACCTTTACAATAGTTTCCTTGGACTATCAGGGTCAATAGAGAATGTTCAAAACTTTGTGGTTGAATTAAAACAGTCACAGGAGCGTATAGGCGATCAAGAAATAAGGAGTCTTAGCAAAAATATCGTTTGTAGGAATTTAAAATATACATACGGCGATAAGTATATATTAAATGGAATAGACCTCAGGATAGAAAAATTTGAAACAGTAGGCATCGTTGGCGGTAGCGGCGTAGGGAAAACAACGCTGGTGAACATTCTATCCGGATTGCTTCCGGTGGAATCAGGAATGCTATATATAGATGGAGCCGACAGCGTCAATATTAATCTAAAAAGTTACCGATCGCGACTTGGCTATGTAACGCAGGAGGCCCATATTTTTAATGACACCGTTTTCAACAATGTGAGTTTCTGGGATGAGCGAAACGAAAAGTCGGAAAGAAAAGTCATAGAAGCATTGTCCTTGGCGCATGCTGCAGATTTTGTACATATGTTGCCTAATGGTATAGACACAGAACTCGGTATAAACGGAATAAACCTAAGTGGGGGCCAGCGACAACGGATATCCATAGCTAGAGAATTGTACAGAGAGGTGGACATTCTAGTATTGGACGAAGCAACATCATCCCTCGACACGGAAAGCGAGCAGTTGATCCAGGAAAATGTAGAGAGTTTGTCTGGTAGCTATACTATGCTGATCATTGCTCACCGATTGTCTACGATTAGGAATGCTGATAAAATAATTCATCTGCTTGATGACGGAACATATCGAGTAGGCACTTTCACTGAATTAATGACTGTCTCACCTGGTTTCCGTAGAATGGTCGACTTGCAAACCGTTGCTTAGTCGGACTTTATGTGCCAGGATGGATATCTCCAGAGTATGCTAAGATACAGGTTACTATAGATGTGACTAAATTTTATACACACTAACCGCTAATTAATTTACAATGATTGTTCAAAACGAATCCAAGCCCTCTTTAAATGGAAAGGATGAATTATTATCCTATCGTCGGAAAGAGAAACGAATCTCCGTGATAGGACTTGGGTACGTGGGGCTACCACTCGCTCTGGAATTAGCAAAGAAATTCCAAGTAATCGGCTTCGATATAAGTCAGTCTCGAATTGAGATGATGCAACGGGGTGTAGATCCCAGCGAAGAAATAGAGCCATCCGCATTCGAAAATAAAGATATAAATTTCATCTACGAAGCCGGTGGTTTGGCGGATGCTTCATTCCATATAGTAGCTGTACCAACTCCCGTAGATGAAGGCCGTTCACCTAATTTGAAACCTTTGTTTGCAGCTACGCGATCTGTTGGCAAAGCGCTGAAAAAAGGTGACATTGTAGTTTTTGAATCTACTGTTTATCCAGGTTGTACGGAAGAAGACTGCGTACCCATTCTGGAAGAAGAAAGTGGTTTAACGTTTGGAGATGATTTCACTGTTGGTTATTCACCAGAACGAATTAACCCTGGCGATAAGGAACACACAGTAGACAAGATTCTGAAAGTCGTGAGTGGAAGTGACAACGCGACTTTGGAAGTAGTTGCCGGAATTTATGGTGACATCATTACGGCTGGAATTTACAAAGCAGCCAGTATCAAGGTGGCCGAAGCAGCCAAAGTCATCGAGAACAGCCAGCGCGACGTGAACATCAGTTTCGTCAACGAGCTGAGCATCATCTTTCGGCAAATGGGTATTGATACACGTGATGTGTTGGATGCCGCCGGAACAAAATGGAATTTCCTCCCCTTCCGTCCCGGCTTGGTGGGCGGGCACTGTATCAGCGTCGACCCCTACTATCTGCTGCATAAGAGCGTGAAGATGGGGTACGATCCGCTCGTCATAGCGAGCGGCCGCAGGATTAACGACCGTATGCCCGCTTTCATCGCAAAAGAATTGGTTCAGGCCCTTCTACAGGCGGACCGTAACCCTAAGACAAGTAAAGTGCTCGTATTGGGCGTCACCTTTAAGGAGAACGTTGCCGATATCCGTAATTCCAAAGTGGTGGACGTGGTCCGAGAAATGATGGATTTTGGCATCAATGTTCACCTTTATGACCCTAACGCCAGTCCCAACGAAGTGGCGCACGAATATGGGTTGACCATGATTGACAACATTGGGAAAGAATATGACGCTATTATCGTTGCCGTTGGACACAAGAGCTTTGAAAAGTTCGACCTCGATTTATTCCGCGAGATTAGCCAGGGGACGCTCGTCCTATTTGATTTAAAGGGCCTTTACGACCGTTCGCAACTCCGTGACGGTGAAGTTATCTGGCGCCTGTAATTTGTTACCCATATACTGTTTAGAATGATCTTAATTACCGGAACCGCGGGTTTCATCGGCTATCACCTGGCCCAGCGTTTGCTCGCTGAGGGTGAGGATGTTGTAGGTCTTGATGTGGTCAATGATTACTATGACACCCGGGTTAAATACGGCCGCCTGAAAACGGCGGGTATAGACAAGGACCGGATCGAGTACGGCAAACTCGTACAGAGTACCACCCAAAAGGGCTACCGCTTCATTCAACTGGACATGACGGACCGGGAAGCGCTTAATAAGTTATTCGCCGAGCAGCAGTTCGATACCGTTGTTAATCTGGCCGCCCAGGCCGGGGTTCGCTATAGCCTGATCAACCCCCAAGCCTATATCGACAGCAACATCATTGGCTTCACCAACATTCTCGAGGCCTGCCGCCACCACGGCGTCAAGCATCTGGCCTATGCTTCCAGCTCCAGCGTCTACGGTCTGAACGAACGGATGCCCCTCAGCACCGGCGATAACGTCGACCATCCGATCTCCCTCTACGCGGCCAGCAAGAAGAGCAACGAATTGATGGCCCATACCTACAGCCACCTCTTCGGTCTGGCCACAACCGGACTGCGCTTCTTCACCGTCTACGGGCCCTGGGGAAGGCCCGATATGGCGCTGTTCCTGTTTACGGAGGCCATCCTGAAAGGAGAGCCGATCAAGGTGTTCAATCACGGCAACATGGTGCGTGACTTTACTTACGTCGACGACATCGTGGAAGGCATCAAACGCGTGATCGACCATCCGCCGAAAGGAAACCCCGATTGGAGCGGCAGCAACCCGGAACCCTCTACTTCCAAAGCACCGTACAAGGTGTACAACATCGGCAACAACGACCCCGTCACCCTGATGGACTTCATCACCGCCATTGAAGAGGAATTGGGGCAGGAGGCGGAGAAAATCATGATGGACCTGCAACCCGGTGACGTGCCGGCTACCTACGCCAATGTACAAGACCTGATGGATGATCTGGGATACAAGCCTGAAACCGATATCCGCCACGGCATCCGGCAGTTCCTGGACTGGTACCGCGAGTTTTACGGCGTAACCGGAGCCGCGGGTTCATGGAGTGCCGCAATAGAAAATTAATGTTCGAGTGGTACAGAAAGCTTCGTGGTTCCAATCTTGACAACTACGGTTTTCTGGGCACCGACATGCACGCCCATTGGTTACCAGGGATCGATGACGGGGCGAAAGATATTGGAGAAAGCTTGGCCATGATCCGGGAACTGAAAGCACTTGGTTTTCATCGGCTGATCGCCACGCCCCACATCATGGCGGACCTGTATCGGAATACGCCCGAGATGATCAAAGGAAAACTCGCCTTGGTACGTGAGGCTTGCAATGAGGAAAACATCGATATAGAACTCGGGGCCGCGGCAGAGTACCTATTGGATGAAGGCTTCGAATCACACATACGGGAGCACGGCCCTTTGGTGATCGGCGGGGAAAACTACTTGTTGGTAGAATTTGGGTTTTACCAACCACCCATGGACGCAGATTCGGTTTTTTTCCGACTAGCGACCGCGGGTTACCGCGTCATCCTGGCGCATCCGGAACGCTATCCCTATTATCATGGCAAACCGGAACAACTGCAGCGTTTTCACGAGAAGGGTGTACTTTTTCAGATTAACCTTCTATCTCTGCTGGGAGGTTACGGTAATAATATCCAGCAAGCCGCGGAAAATCTCCTGAAACAGGAAATGGTGGATTTCCTCGGCACGGATGCACATTCGGTAGCGCATATCAACAAGCTCCGAGATGGGTTAGGGAGGGGCAAGTTAGGCTATCTGGTGGGGGGTACTAACTTCGCGAATTCACGAATTCAACTTTAGAAATGCAAAAATTTGGATCCTTATCGGTGCTGTTGGGCTGCTTGCTCTTTTGCATGCTCTGCTCGTCGTGCGTACAACACCGGCAGTTAGTAAATTTCCGCGAAGGAGAAGATACGCAACTTGATGGCTATACCGCCACCATAGACCTCCCTACGTTGGAAGTCCAATCGGACGATATCCTTTATATCACTGTAAACAGTCTCAACGACGAAACGAGCGCACCGTACAATATGGCTACTAACAACCTCGGCGGCGCCGCCGGTGGTGGCGGTGGTGTTAACTTGATGCTTTTACAGGGGTATACCGTCGATAGTCTGGGCTATATAGAGTTCCCCAACATTGGTAGAATCCAGGTCGGGGGGTTAACCCTGGAGGGTGTGCGGCAAAAGATAGGTGCGGCCTTGGAGCCTTACCTGCCCAACGCGGCAATTAATGTTAAATACCTGAATTTCAGGTATACGATCATAGGTGACATTGCCGCACCGGGAACCTATACTACAATCAACGAGCGGGTGAGTCTTCTGGAAGCTCTGGGTACCGCTGGCGACCTAACTCCGTATGCAGAGCGGAACCGCATATTACTAATCCGGGAGAAGGATAGAGTAAGAAAAGTAGTTAACATCGATCTGCAAGATCCAGACTTCTTCAGTTCTCCCTATTACTACCTGCAACAGAACGATGTAATCTATGTCGAACCAACCGAAGCAAAAGTGGCCACCGTGGCCGACCCGGTAAGTCGATTTATTAGTTATGGTTCGGCGTTCCTTTCCCTGATTACCCTCAGCCTCACTCTTCTCACACGTAACTAGTCAAGCCTTTGGAATACTTAAATTCTCCGTCGGGACAGCAACAGGTGGCTGAAGACGCTACGACGAACCGGCTGGTCGGATCTGGTACTTCCCATACTAATAGTAGTAATAGTTTGGATTTAAAATCCCTTTTTTTCCGGCTGCTACGGAATTGGTGGTTGCTTTTGATTGGCCTTGGAATGGGATACATTGTTGCTAAGCTATACCTACGGTATCAGGAAATAGAATATACGGTCAGTGCAACTGTTCAGATTTCTAACGACGATAGCCAAAATTTCCAGAATGTCATGGGTCCTAATATGGCCACATTTGTAGGGAGCGAAAAGAATTTAGCTAACGAGATCCAACTCATGAAAAGCCGAAATCTGCTGCTACAGGTGGTAGAATCGCTGGGAATCGATTTGAACGTGTATACGGATGGTCGTGTACGAAATATTAATCTTTATCAGTCTTCTCTTAACCCAATAGAGGTAGTTCGCTACGAAGCTTCCAGCGACGCTTATGATCAATTGCTGGTTGTCGCACCGGTGGGCGATGATCGGTTTGCCTTTGGTGTGGAGGAAAAACTGGATACGTTTCGATTTGATTTGCCCTTTGTTTCACCCTACGGACGATTTACGATTAGAAGAAACCCTGAGTCAAACAGGGGGTATGACCGAGTGTTGTTACAATTTAGAGATCCAAATAAAGTAGCGCGTCTGTACGCCGACAGGCTAGTTATTCGACCGGTTGGAGCGACGGATTTACTTTCCATGTCACTCGAAGACCCGGTACCGGAACGAGCAAAGGACATTATTCTTGGAGTTATTCGAACCTACGATAGCATCACCATCAACGTTAAGAATCAAACGTCAGATAGAACAATAGCCTTTATCAACGAAAGGATTGGTGAGTTCAGCAATGATTTAAACGATGTAGAAAGAAGGGCGGAGGAGTTTATACGGAACAATGATTTACTAGTAGACATTCCGACAAACATCCAGATCCAATTAAGTGAACTAAGAGAAACAGAAAACAAACTTGCAGAGGTACGGTTCCAGTTAAGCGCTGTGGAGAATTTAGCCGAGTATTTGCAGGAAGACCATGGGGGCGATCCACAAGTAATCCCATTCACGACCAACGTGGATAACTTAGATATTGGCGGGTTGATCCAGCGCTATAATACCCTTCTAATTGAAAGGAATGAGTTGCTAGCTACGGCCTCCCCGGCAAATCCAGTAGTGAAAGCAACTGAACAGCCTTTAAGGGATTTGGAAAAGAATCTTCTTGACGCCATTGCACGCATTCAACGTGATCTACAAGAACAAGCCAACCGACTTGACGAAGAAAGTATGCAGACGCTCAGTGAGATTCAGGGCGTACCCGGTCAACGACGGGAATTACTGAGTATCGAACGGGAACAACAGATCAAGGAACAACTGTACCTCTATCTATTACAAAAGCGAGAAGAAACTGGTCTTACCCAAGCGGTGACTGCCTCCGGTATGCGTGTCGTTGAGCCACCAATGACAGAGGGAAGCAATCAGCCTATCGTTATTCAAGTCTACCTGATCGCTATGTTCCTAGGACTAATTTTGCCTGTTGGGGGGGTCACTGTAGCGGAATTGTTAGATAATACGATTCGTTCAACGGAAACTATCAAACAACTCACTCATGCGCCATTATTAGGCACTTTATCCGAAAATAAATCGGGCAACCACGTTGTCGTCCAGGCAGCCAGCCGTACCCCCATCGCGGAAATGTTTCGGATGCTTCGGACAAACCTGCGATTCCTCACGGGTGGTGGGGGGGCTCAGACCTTATTGGTAACTTCAAGCATGAGCGGAGAAGGCAAGACATTCGTGTGCATAAATCTCGGCGTAAGCCTGGCATTAGCTGGTCATCGAGTATTAGTTATTGGAATGGATTTGAGGAAGCCTAAACTTGGAAAATATTTAGGCCTTGAGGAAGATAAGGGGGCGAATGGTCTTTCAAACTATTTGGTGAAGTCTGCGACTCTTTCAGAGATTATCCGACCTTTTAAGGAAGTCGAAGGCTTATCCTACATTACTTCGGGTGTTGTCCCTCCTAATCCAGCGGAAATGATCATGATGGACCGAAATAGGGAGATGCTTAGATTGCTAAAAGAAGAGTATGACTACATCCTGATTGATACGCCACCGATCGCGTTAGTTACGGACGCTTTGCTGCTCTCGGATATGGTTGACGCCACACTTTTTGTTACTAGGTACGGATTTACCAAACGGAGTCAATTATCTATAGTAGATGAGCTTTTGATAAGCAAGAAGTTTCGTCAGATAGCGGTGATCTTGAACGGTGTTAAGGCTGGTAGAGGATATGGCTACGGAGGTTATGCGAATGGATATGGGTATGGATATTATCAAGGTGAAAGCTAGCGGGGTAATCAAAATACCTATGTTGTTGACTAAAAATGAAAGCGGGTATTGAATTGGTTAGTTAAGCATTTACTGACTAAAGCGAAGTTTAGGAATATATTGGCCTATTTCATAGTGATGCTAGTCCAACTATCATCCTATGTAGTTACCTAAAGCATCCTTTGCTACTTGCTGCCATCAGAAAGTGTTGCCATCGATTTTTGATAGCTTACCGGCTATGGTAAGCAAACTTGCAGGAAAATCGGATAATTTCAGCACATACACCATATGCAACATTCTTACCGCAGGTAGTTTGTTAGAGATATCATGCTACTTGCATTTCCTTAAAGCTAGCCATTAAATATATTGAGGTCAGCTATGAGTATAGTGTGAAATATTGTGTATTTGCCTTCCTAAAATAAATAAAAATGTTATCTATTCCTTTTAATCAACCTCTCGTTACGGGGAATGAGTTGGCATATATTGAAAAGGCCATGTGCGGCTCGAAGATGAGTGGCGACGGGCCCTTTACAAAGCAATGTAATACACTATTGGAGGAGAAAACAGGTTCCCCTAAAGTCCTGCTTACCACCTCCTGTACGCATGCCTTAGAGTTAGCAGCTTTATTATTAAATCTTTCCTCCGGCGATGAGGTAATTATGCCTTCATTCACCTTCGTATCGACAGCTAATGCCTTCGCACTGAGGGGCGCTAAGATTGTCTACGTCGACGTCCGGCCGGATACAATGAACATTGATGAAAAATTGATCGAATCGGCTATAACGGCTAAAACTAAAGCCATTGTAGTCGTGCACTACGGAGGAGTAAGCTGCGAGATGAACACCATCAAGGAGATTGCCGAAAAACATGATCTCCTAGTCGTTGAAGATGCCGCGCAGTGTATTGGTGCAACTTATAAAGGTAAAGCCCTGGGGTCTATTGGGGATTTAGGAGCATACAGCTTCCATGACACTAAAAATATTCACTGCGGTGAGGGAGGGGCGTTGCTAATCAACAATAAACTGTTCAGAGAGCGGGCGGAGATAATTCGAGAAAAAGGCACCAATAGATCGAAGTTTTTGCGGGGCCAAATTGACAAATATACTTGGGTAGATACCGGGAGTAGCTATTTACCAAGCGAACTAAATGCTGCATTTTTGTACGCACAGCTGGAAAGTGAAGATGCCGTTACCAAGCATAGAGTTTTATTATGGAATAAATATGCTAAACTTCTTGGTCCATTAGAAAATGCCGGACATATTGAGCTATGTAACATGCCTAGTGGGTGCCTTAATAACGGCCACTTGTTTTATATTAAATGCAGAGATATTGATGAAAGGGATTCATTAATAGGTTTTTTAAGAGAGAAAGATATAACCGCATCATTCCATTATATTCCATTGCATTCTTCTGTAGGGAACAAAAATGTTGGACACTTTCATGGGGAAGATTTATATACTACTGCTGAGAGTGAACGATTAGTGAGGTTACCCATGTACTACGATCTAAATTTTGACCAAATAGATTACGTAGTTAAGGAAGTGAAAAGATTCTATCATGAATCCTAAAAACATCGCCAAAATTCTAGTTCTTCGTCTAGGGCTGCATCATGTTTTCTATTCATGGACAAGACCGACAATGATTCGTGGGTACAAAGATCCTCGTACCGGAGATTTTTTTAAGAGAGTAAGAATCAGCAGCAGTACGGTGCTCTATCGACCTGAAAGGATACGGTTTTCAGATAATGTTTATGTTGGCCATCACTGTATACTTGATGGCACAGGGTATTTAACTATAGGAAAGGGGACACAGGTAGCGGCCCTAACTGGAATATACACTCATAGTAGTCATTCAGCAATCCGACTATACGGGGAAAGATATACCACCGTACCAGAAAGTGAAAAAGTAGCATTTCATCTTGGTGAGGTGACAATTGGAGAGTACGTGTATATCGGATCAGGTGCCAAGATTCTGCCTGGAATAACCATTGGCGATTATGCGCTGGTTGCGGCTGGAGCTATCGTTACAAAAGATGTCAAGTCATGTGAAATGGTGGTCGGTAACCCAGCCAGGGTGGTGGGTGATGTACGCG
Source organism: Lewinellaceae bacterium (assembly GCA_963747415.1). GTDB lineage: Bacteria > Bacteroidota > Bacteroidia > Chitinophagales > Saprospiraceae > Neolewinella. The sequence goes on from CAVVFF010000001.1 coordinate 260,262, forward strand.
AAAAAGACAGACAGTGGCTGGATATGTATCCTGACCTCCGTAAACACTACGTAGTACCTGACACCAATTCACAGTAACTTTAGATTTGATATGAAAGTTCTGCATAGTTTTAGCAAATACCTGCCTGTAACGCAAAATTGGGCCTACAACCTCATTCGGAGCACCCCTGGCATAGAAACCTATGTATATAGTAATAAGTATCTACTGAACAATTTTTACCCCACCGATATTACTTTTTTGGGCAGTAATATGGATGGCTTTGATTCGCTAATGAAATTTGCCAAATCGGACAAGCGCCATCAATATTTACCAATCTATGTTGCTTATAAATACCTCACCAAAATTGCTAAAGAGCAATTTGTTGTAGAAATAGCCGATAACAATATCGATATCGTGCACAGTCATTTCGGTGTTGAGGCTATCAAGCGTCATCCCGCGGTAGCCAAAGCAAAAATCCCGCATGTAGTTTCCTTTTATGGATTTGACTACGAAAAGGCACCCCTGAGTAACCCTAATCTTCTTCAAGGGTATAAAAATTTATTTTCGTCGGCTCAGGCTTTTGTTTGCGAGGGAAACCATGGTGCGTCAATACTGGAAAAGTACGGATGTCACCCCGATAAGCTGCACGTCATTCCCCTAGGTAAACCGAGAGCAGCAAGCCCGCCGTCACCAAAAGTAAAAGAGCCCGGTAAGCTTCAACTCATCCAGATGGCCAAAATGACGGAAAAAAAAGGCCATATTTATACGCTGAAAGCTTTCAAACAAGCCCTGCAGAAATGTGAGAAAATGCACTTGACTTTTGTAGGCACGCCAAAATCTGGAGCAGATCATAAGATTGCTGTAGAGCTAAAACAGTACGTGCAGGAAAACCACCTCCATGATGCAGTAACGTTTGTTGATAGGATCGACTTGTCTGAGTTGAGCGACTATCTACGTAAATTTGATGTCTTTATTCACCCCAGTTGCTATGCCCGTGATCATGATTGTGAAGGAGGAGCTCCGGTGGTGCTTCTGGATGCACAAGCCGAAGGACTGCCGGTAATTGCCACTATCCACTGTGATATTCCGGATGTGGTAAAAGATTCTTATTCCGGCCTGCTAGTCTCAGAAAAAGATGTCCTTGGCTTGGCCAAGGCAATTGAAAGGTTTTACAAGATGGGGTCTGAAAAATTTTCGTCTTTTTCGAGCCATGCTATCGATCATGTATGCAACCATTACAATCTTGACAACAGCGGTCGCCTGCTAAGCAAATTGTACACTTCATTAAATCCCTGAACTAAATGGGAAAAATCTTAGTAATTATCCCGGTATATAATCGAGAAAAACTTATACTACGGGCGATAGAAAGTGTAATAAACCAAATTTATCTTGATTGGGAGTGCGTAGTCGTAGACGATTGTTCAACTGACTCAACCAGGGCGGTAGTGCAGGAATTTGTTGAACAGGATAGCCGTATACGTCTGGTGGCAACGCCCGAGAATGGCGGGAATGCCGCCGCTCGAAACCTTGGATTGCGGCAGGTCGAACCAGCTAAGCACGAATACGTAGCTTTTTTAGACAGTGATGATGCTTACCTGCCCCACCTACTCGCAGCATCGGTAGACAAACTAGACAAATCACCGGATGAGGTAGGGTTCAGTTGGGTTGCACCGGTTAAGATATACCCTTCTGGAGAGCGAGAACCCAAAAAATGCTGGAAGCCCAATTCCTTATTTGATAATAATCCCAACCATTTCTTTTACGAATTACATATTGGTACGGGAAAGGGGCTTCTACTACGAGCGAAATGCTTAACCTCGGACCAAATGTTTGATGAAAATATCCGCACAGCGGTAGACACCGACTTTTTAGTGCGACTTCGTCAATCATGGATGTACACCTATGTCGATGAGGTTTTGATAGAAAATTATATACAGGAAAACAGCGTAAGAACCGATACGCGACGAAAAAAGGAGGCTTATGGTTATATGTTGGAAAAATATTCAACCATAATTTCACAAGATCCAACGTTAATAAATAAATGGTATTATAAATATTTTTGGCTGTGCCTGCATAGCCAAGACTGGGCGGGAGCAAAACGTGCCGCCAGGAAAATAACGAAACACAGGCTAAAAGTTTGGTCAATGTATGCTACCTTTCGTTTCTTGCCGGTTGAAAAGGCCAAAACGATTCACCGGCGCTTATCCTGAGGGTATTTAAATCTGAATATATCGTAGGGTAAAACACCAAAGGCACAATTAGAATTTTTAAGTTTATGCCTCTGTCATGAATGATCCTTCTCCGACGTGAACCTAAGTATGTAATTATTCAGCTGGTGGGTTGGAATGACAATCTTATCGTCACTTCTATTGATATTTTGCCACTATACCGCTAACGGGTGGTAGAGAAGCGGAAATCATTATCACAATAACTAAATGAGCAAAATACTTATTTTTCAACATCTTCCTAAATGAATGCCCCCAATTCTTAAACCACGAACCCGGAGAGGTTAAGACAACGTATGGTTAAAAAGTATATATGTTGGGCCTTTTCAAGCCGGTTTTTCAATCTTGCTATCTCGGTACCAATCGGCTGGATAGTCGTCACCGATGGAGGAGTGCCGACGGGCCGTATTGTAGTAGGTGACGTAGTCGTCTACCAGGTCGTAGAGCTGCTTTCCGGTCTCGTACTCATGAAGATACAGCCGCTCGTACTTTATGCTGCGCCACAACCGCTCGATGAACGCATTGTCCGTGGCCCGGCCCTTGCCATCCATACTCAGCTTCATTCCCTGCTTCAGGATGAACTCGGTGAACACCTGACTGGTGTACTGTGCCCCCTGGTCGGTGTTGAAGATCTCCGGGGCCACCCGGTGAATGTCCAGGGCTTCGGCCACCAGATCGCGGCACCAGGTGGCCTCCATGGAGTTGCAGAGCTTCCAGTGGACGACGTAGCGACTGTACAGATCGATGATGGCCGTCAAGTACAAAAAGCCTCGGCGCATGGGCACGTAGGTAATGTCCGTGGCCCAAACCTGATCGCTCCGGTCGATCTTCAAATCGCGCAGCAAATAAGGGAAAACGGCGTGGTCTTTGCACCGCTTGGAAGTGTGCGGACCGGGTAAAAGTGACTGTAGGCCTAGGATCTCGTAGTACAGCCGATCAATGCGGTTGCGGCTCACCGAGTAGCCCCGATCCCGCGTCAACCAGACGTGCATGCGCCGGGCGCCCTTGTAGGAATGGTCCAGGTAGTGCTCGTCCATCAGGCGCAGCAACTCCAGGTTCAGGGCACTTTCCCCACGCGGGGCGTAGTAGAGCCCGGCACGGGAAACGGACAACAACGCGCACTGCCGTCTTACGCTCAGCTGCCCGTGCTCCGGCTCAATCAGGTGGCGGCGCACCTCACTAGAAAGGCTCACTTCAGCGTTTTTTTTAGAAAGCTGTTCTCTACCTGCAGCTGGCCGATGATGCGCAGGAGCTCGTCCTCGCGCGTTTGCAGATCCGGCCCGGCGGCCTTACCGGGCTTGTCAAAAATCTGCGAGCCGCCGGCCAGTAACTCTCTTTTCCAGGTGCTGATCTGGGCCGGGGCGAGCTGGTGTTTTTTGGCGAGTTCCGCTAAACTTTGCTGCTCCGAAATGGCCGCCACGGCGACCTTAAACTTGAACTCCGAAGTGAATTTACGACGCTTCATTTTTCATATGGTGATTATAACGATGTCTCATTCACTGGTCTGAATTATTGGGGATACATCAAAATGTGGGGGTACGACCTTTCACCAGGTATTAAATAGAATGTATCCCAAGGATAGAACTTTCCATATTAAAGTGCGGAAAAACATTATTGATGAAGATGAGTTCATACGTATGCCGGTAAAGGAAAAAGAAAATTTACTTTTGCTTAAGGGGCATATGCATTTTGGGCTTCATCAATATTTTGAAAAGCCGTATACTTATATAACGTTTTTGCGGGAGCCGGTTGGTCGCCTTGTATCATATTACAACTATATCCTGCGCGACGACCACTACGGCCTGAGGGACAGAATACATTCCGAATATAAAGATTTTTACGATTGGGTGGACCGATACGATCGCTTTGATATACACAACGGGCAGACCAGGATGATTAGTGGAAACATGACCGATCATCCGGATATGCTTGAAGCGGCGTTGGAAAATATTGAAAACCATTTTACTTTTGTCGGGACACTAAAAAAGTTTGATGAGTCTTTAGTAATACTGAAGCGGATGTTTGAGTGGAAAGTGCCATATTACTTTGTGTTGAATAAAACCTCCGGCCCAATCATGAGACATGACCTAGATCAGAAGATTATTGACCTGATTAAAGAACGCAACTCATTTGATTATGAACTGTACAACCATATAACGGCAAAGCTGAATGAACAGATCAGCAAAGAAAAGCTTATGAACATGTCCTTGCTGCAGCTGAAACTATATAAAAAGGCTTACTCGAGTTCCCGAATTAGGGTAGCCGCCAAGCTTGTGTTGGGTAACAATAAAGTCTAGCATTATAGACTCGTGATTCGACCAATAGGGACTATATGTCAATTTTATCCTAGCTTTAAGCTAACAGTGGCCCTGACACCAATCAATGTCCTTCTAGCTATGAGAGGGTGTGCAGAGGCAAAAACTCACCTTGTTGCTCGTATTACCTCTAGCATTTTTATTCATCTTATAACAGCAACGATAATTAGTCGTCCCTGAAAAAGTATCAATTCAGGTTTCAAATTGTTGAAAAACAGCAGGTTAATATCTTTATATCTTGCCGAGATCGTATTACCTTTTCGCCGAAACCTGCTAATTCAGGTCAAAACCTTGCTAAAAATGAAAGACTCCCTGCCCAATTAAGACCAGACCGATCTGTTCCGTAACCGTCTGACATCCATTATAAGCTTGGACCATGAGCTCTGCCGGCTAGCCGAGGAGATTGACTGGTAGTGGATCGATGGGGAGTTGGCCGCCTACTATGCTCGTGAAGGTCGACCCAGTGTTCCGGTGCGGACCAAGGTTGGTATGCTCTTGCTGAAACGGATGTATGACCAGAGTGATGAGTCGGTGCTGGCGCGTTGGGTCGAAAATTCATCCGGGCAATACTTCACCGGGGAGACCTACTTTCAGCACCGGCTGCCCTTTGATCCGACGCACTTTGTCTACTTCCGCAAACGTATCTGCGAGGCTGGTGTGGAAAAGTCCTCAACCTCACCGTGCGACTGCAATGCGGTAATGAGTTAGAAAAGGAGGTTTTGGTCGATACTACCGTACAGGAAAAGAACGTAACCTATCCCACAGATACTAAGCCGGCGCTGAAAATCACTGAGTACTGCTGGGCCGATGGTAAGCAGGAAGGAATCAGGTGGCGTAAGTCTTACCGCTTTGTGGTCAAGCGGCTGCGCCTGGCGATTTACAACGGCAGCCATCCCAAACGACGCCGGTGGGGATCGGCCCGGGACTGCGGTAGTAGACCGGGGCTACCAGGGTCGCAAGCGTATTGGCAAAACCGAGGTAATGATTGCATCCGCCGGATCCAGGCAGCAAACCTATTACAAGAAACAGAAGCAGCGTAAGCGCTTCCGCCGGCGGGCGGGCATCGAGCCCGTCATCGGTCACCTGAAGGATGACCACCGAATGCGCCGAAACTTCTTGAGCGGGACTTCTAGTCGACGCAGTCAACTGCCTGTTGGCCGGGGCGGGCTTAAACCTTGTGAAGCGACTGAATTAGCTGAAAATGATACCGCTGATGGTCATGTTGCTCCAAGTCCATCTGGTAAATGCCTTTTTTTGACCGTGTATTGAAGGCTTTAAAAGCGACGAACTCAAACGAACCCGGTCACCGAAGATATGCTCTAGGGGTTGGATAAATCCTATCTGGAACTCGAAGTATGTTTTTCAGGGACGACTAAATATCAAACTTGGTAAGCGATTATGGTGCTTTATGCGATTGAAGATTATCAATCCGTCAAAATAACCCCCGCAATCCCAACTTTCGAGCAAACATCAATTAAATTTTTGTGGCGTACCAAAAGGTATCAGGCGAAATTCACAGTCTGCTTACGCTTACTTGGGGGACAGTTGGGGAGCTGTCATATCATTTCGCCAAACGACATCCTGAGTAGTACGGTACGTTTCGGTAGCAATCATCTTGCCTGTCGGAATCACCATTTTAATCAGCTAAATTTGTAATCTATGAAACTAATAAAAAACATTCTAAAATACGGAGATCGAGCGTACAGGATTGGTGGAGCATCGCTCGTCGTTAACTTCATTCAGGGTAAATTACAACGTGATGCCCTGTTTATACATCCTCCGAAAACGGCAGGTACTTCGTTGCGCTCTGCTTTAAATATAACTTTGTTCAAAAATCCAAAACAATTAAAGCAACAATTTCCTGGTTGCGGACGTGTCAGTTTTGGTCATATGGATGTAGATCAATTGCTCGTCGGAAAGTTAGTAAGTAAAACATTTTATGATAGTGCGTTTAAGTTTGCCTTTGTTCGTAACCCGTATGCACGCGCTGTATCTCTTTTTCAATACTTACAAAAAATCAATCGTCTTGACCGGAATCTAAAATTTCTGGACTTTTGTGAACACCTACGCAACAGTACAATTGCGCCCGTCGGACTATACGATCATCATGGACTAAGTCAATGCAATCCGCAAACTGCATGGCTTGCCTCTCACACGCTTGATTTCATAGGTCGTTTAGAGCATCTAGATGAGCAGTTGGCACCCTTAGCAGATCAATTGGGGGTAAGACTTAAAGCACAATTGCCTCATCTTAATTCTTCTACACGTCGCGACTATCGTAGCTTTTATTGTCCAGAATCCGAAGAAATAGTTCGATCCTACTATGCAGATGATTTTAAAGCTTACAATTATTCAACAAAATTATAGATTATGAAGTATGATTACTACAATGTAGTAATATTATAACCTTTGTCAAGCAATGTTGATACGTTGCCAAGTGAGGATTTGAATGGGAAAGGCGATTTTTTGCATTAAAATCAATAAGAGGTACCGCGTAGAAGTTTCGTCTCAATAGTTTCAGTTTTTAACTTACCATCTGGGGGAGTGAAAGTATCGAGCCACCAAGCTGAGCTGGGAACAGATACAAATTATCAGTAAGAATCTGCCTGATGAAAAAGACATTGTAGATGAGAACATATACCAAAGTGTACCGTGCCTGCATGGTGATCATGCATAAAACCCGCCGCTGTTTTCTGATGCAGGGTTTTGGCTCTATCAATATTTACCTGAATTAGCCCCTGTTGGGGAATTCACTTGGAAGGGACAATATAGAATGTCCTAAATATATTATTAATTTTACAGCATATGCCCAAATGTGACAGGACTACCTTTCTTGAGGGCTAAATTCAATGTAGCCACGAGATAAAACATTTCACATTCACGGCCGGAAAAATTCTTTTTATCAAGAATGATTAAACCGATCACCTACGGATGACGAAGAAATATAGTTATACTCAAGCGTCATTTGTACTTCGGCTTGCACAGAATTATTCAAAATAAATGTAGTATTCATACAATGCTTGCGCTCCCATATGGGTAAAATTTATTTCATTTTGATTATATACTCCGGTAGTATTATATTTTACTTGAGGTGCAACAAGGCATTAGCTTAATAATGTATGCGTTTTAAAAGTTTGTGAGTATCACCAATATAGCATTCCGTAACATATACTCCCCAATTAATAAAGCTTGGCCTTGCTCTGACTTGGACCAAGTAACAATCAGTATCTATGAAACTACTTTTTTTCATTGGATCATTAAAAGCCGGTGGAGCCGAGCGCGCTGTATCCAGGTTGATGAACCATTTAGTGGGCGAGGGCTATACCGTTCATCTCGTAATACGCAAAAATATCATTCAGTTTGATCTGGATGACCGAATTACTATCCATTTGTTGAAGGATTACATGGGTAGGAATAAAGCAGTAACCGTATTGCTGCTTAGGAAGCGTTTGAAGGAGGTTATCCGTACTGTTCAACCCGATGCTGTTTGCAGCTTTGCGGCGCTAACAAGTGTTCTCCTTGCCTCCACCTTTACCGCTAATACAATCGTGAGGTTTGACACTTATCCACGGGATCTCAAAACCTGGAAGCAGACCTTATTTTACACTTTTTTCAACTTGCCCCACGTAAAGCGGGTAATTTGTCTAACGCATGAGGCCAAGAAAGACCTGAAGGGGTTTTTGCCCGCGAGTAAAATTGAGGTCATACAAATCCCTTCGGTCTCTCAAGAGAATGTGGGGCTAGTGCCCGCCACTTTCACCGATCTTCAGCTTAAGCGTCATTACTTGATCAGCATTGGGCGTTTGTCAGGAGGGAAAGCTTACCGATATGCTTTGCAAGCTTACGTCCACGGTAAGGTTTATGAAAACCTGGATTTCGTCGTGGTCGGGGACGGACCTATGCGACAAAGTTTGCAGGAGTACGTCGTGGAGGAAAATATCGAGCGATACGTACATTTCCTGGGCCATGTGCGAAACCCCTATCCAATTTTAAAAGGTGCACAGTATTTGATCCATACCTCTCTTCGGGAGGGATTCGGGAACGTATTACTGGAAGCTCTATCGTTCGATGTTCCTATAATTTCGACCAATTGCAAGTCGGGTCCATCTGATATTATCGACGAGGGCATAAACGGGTTTCTAGTCCCCATGCGGGACGTTCCAGCTATTGCAGAAAAAATGCAACTGCTGGCGACCGATGTTGACTTGAGAAATAGACTTTCGGTAAACGCGGCACAATCAATAGCGCGCTTTTCAGAAGATCGGATTTACGATAAGTGGCAGCAACTTTTCAATTCTTTATAATTATCGCAAAACCTGTCGGCACGCGCTTCAGGTTCAATACTTCATAAGCAAGCTGAACAGCTTTCGCACTTTAAATACTACCATGCCGTTATCAGCCCTTTTTGAAGTCATGCAATCGGAGCTTGCTTAACCCTGCAAAAGTATAGAATGAGGATACTGCTTGTTATCGACAGTTTAGGATCGGGCGGAGCTGAACGATCAACTTTCATAATCGCCAAGTATTTAAAAGATCAGGCGGTAGCTACCGGCGTTGTTGCTCTCAAGCATGCTGCCATAGGCATTGAGGAAGAATTCTTTTCTTTAGATATACCTGTTTTTCTATGTGAAGAAAAACGATATCGGAACAAATTTAGCTTTTTGGTAAAAGCAATTCGGGAATTTAATCCTGACCTAGTACACTCCGTTTTATACGAGTCCAATGTCATGTCTCGAATTGCAAAGGCTATCGGGCCAAAGTTCGAGCTTGTTCAAAGCCTAGTTAATACCCCTTATCTAAAATCAAGAAATGTACCGACTAGATTTGGGAATCTGAAGTTTAGCATTGCTAAATGGATTGATATATCTACAGCCAGAATAAGCAAAATCCATTTCCATGGTATCTCAAATACTGTCCTTGAGCATTATCAGCCTTTGTTTGGATTCAGAAAGAAGGATACGCATTTAATTTACCGCGGCAGACAAGGGAATCGATTCGTTTCTGAGCCGCGGAAGCTTTCTTCATCAGAATCTTTAATTTTGCTGAATGTAGGCCGGCAAGATGCGCAAAAGGATCAAGTGACGGCGATCAAAGCCCTTGGAATTTTAAAAACCAAATATGGTATTACCAATGTCCTTTTGAAAAGTTATGGTCGTCCTGGATCAGAGTCTGGTGCTATTCATGCGGCAATTGAAGCATACGATGTACAGGAACAGGTGATTTTCCCTGGTTTCACAAATGACATTGAAAAGGAATATAGTGTAGCTGATGCATTTGTTTTTCCTTCGCTGTTCGAAGGATTAGGTGGGGCATTGGTGGAAGCAATGGCTGCGCGTTTGCCCATCCTTTGTACCGAAATCCCTATTCTAACAGAAGTGGTAGGTGATACTGATGGTGCGCTGTTTTTTCCTCCTGGAGGTGCTGAAATGCTGGCTACCCATATTCGGAGGCTTATGGAGGATCCTTTGCTCTATGAGCGTCTGTCAGGCTATAGCTTTAGGCGGTTTGAGAATATGTTCACGCAAGAAGACTCTTTATGCAAGACAATAGAAATGTACAGAGCAGTACTCGCAGGTTAGGCTTCTTTTCCGAACCTATTACAACCGCCTTTACCATTTGAGGTACTATTCAGTATCCAGGCCCTATCATGGAATTAAACCTGCGGTACCGTAATTTGCCGTTGGGACCTAGTGCTATAATTATGAAATAATACCGTGCAAATTGATCAGACGATTAGATTTAGTCCTATATTCGATCAGGCAGTACGTTAGAGGCAAGAATGCGTTTTCTATGACCATTTCGAACCCTTGCTGGTTGGTTAACCAGGACAGCTTAAACCGGACCAACCTACACCTTGAAAACTTCTAAATGCGCATTTTACAGCTAGTCACCAGGCGCCAGTACCGTGGAGCGGAAGTATTTGCCGCACTGCTGTCCACGGGCCTTTCTCAGCGTGGGCATGAGGTACACTTTATTGGTCTCTATAAGACTCCTAAAACAGAGTTGCATGCTACGGACTGCTATAATAGCGACCTGGGCGGGAACGCCGGTGCTAAGTTTTCACCATCATTGCTACGTTCTTTAATGCGCTACTACGATGCTTTCCAACCTGACATCATCCAGGCCAACGGCTCTGACAACCTGAAATACGCGGTAGCACTAAAACTCTTTCGTCCATCCGCTATAATTGTCTATCGCAACATCAGTATAATTAGTCAATGGATACGTAATGGACTTCAGCTTCGGTTGCAACGGTGGATGTTCACGCAAGTGGATTACGTCACTTCCGTCAGCGATGAAAGTCGCTATGATTTTATCCGGACCCTGAATTACCCGGAAGATCTTATTTCTACCGTCCGACGGGGTATCGCTACCGATGCCGTAGTGGATAAGCAAATGTCTCGAAATAAATTAGGCGTAGATAGCCTGGTGGTGGCGCTGGTCGGTAAGCTCAGCAAGGAGAAAAATCACCGTTTCCTGTTGCAGATTCTTTTAGACATACGGCTAACCTATCCTAACCTACAAGCTTGGTTCATTGGTGACGGACCCGAACGTGCCGGTTTGGAGGAGGAGATTACGTCTTTAGGGTTGAAAAATAACGTGCGACTTTGGGGCGTACAGTCAAACGTTGCGCCTTTTTTGGCCGCGGCGGATGTTTTAACTATTGTCTCGACCATAGAAGGAATTCCTGGCGTAATCCTGGAGGGAGCCATACAAAGTACGCCCACTGTTGCCATCGACGTCGGGGGCGTCAAAGAGGTGCTTAGAGGATGGAGAAACTGGCCTTTTGGTGGCAGAGCACGATGGAAGCAGCTACGGCAGCGCGCTTTCACGCTTACTGGCCAACCCTGATCTTCGCCGGGAGCTTGGTGCCAAGCCAGGCACCATGTCCGGGAAAACTACGGTATTGATCGTGCGGTAAGCACATTCGAGAATATTTATAAAGTCTTGCCAATTTATCTGCATGAGCATGAAGGTTTACCAACTGATAAAAAGTCTCGGCCGGGGCGGAGCCGAAATGCTGCTCCCGGAGACCCTACGCGTACATGACCGGGAGTCCTTCGACTTTCGTTACGGTTATTTTCTGCCGCATAAGGGGCAGGTGGCCGAAGACCTCCGGGAACTGGGCGTCACCGTTGATTGCTTCAGCCGTCAACAACGCGAAAATTCTGATGAAGGCCGGTGGCCGCCACCGTCCGGGAGTGGCGGGCCGACGTGATCCACTGCCACCTGCCGATCGCCGGCGTAGTGGGTAGGGTAGTGGGCAAAATGACGGGGATTCCCGTGGTTTATACCGAGCATAATACACAGGAACGCTACCATTTCCTGACCCGTAAGCTGAATCTCGCCACCCTCCCCTGGAACCGCCGTATCGTGGCCTGTTCCGATGACGTAAAGCGGAGCATCGTGCAGCATACCGACCTGCCCGATGCCGCCGTTCTTTCCCTACAGAACGGCGTAAATACGGACCGCTTTAGCCCGGCCGCGATCAGTAACCTGCCGGTACCGGAGGAGCTGCAGGGTATAGCGGGTCGAAAGACGATTGTCGGTACCGTTTGCGTATTCCGCACGCAGAAGCGCCTGCACCACTGGCTTGAGTTGGCCGCCGACCTGTACCGCCAAAATCCCGACCTTCACTTCGTCATCGTTGGCGACGGTCCGGAAGAGGAGAACCTCCGCCGGCAGATAGCCGCATCGGGTCTCACCGATGCGTGTACCCTTCCGGGTCGACTTTCGGAAGTACGCCCCTGGCTGCGGGCCATGGACATTTACCTCATGACCAGTGCGTTCGAGGGGCTGCCCATTGCGATGATGGAAGCGATGAGCATGGGATTGCCCGTTGTTGCGACCAGTGCCGGCGGCATCGCGGAGGCGGTACGCCACGGGGAAGACGGCTTTTTGCGCCCGGTGGACGCGGTGGGCGGACTTAGGAAACGACCTGGAAGCGTTAATCGCCGATACGGAGCTGCGGACGACCATGGGCGGGCAGGCCCGGCAGCGCATCATCGATGCGTTCAGCATCCGCAGGATGACCGGTAAACTGGAAGAGGTCTACCGGCAAGCTGCCGGCACCCCGAGCGCGACGCCTTCATTTCACCAACAGCGCCGGTCGATGACGATCAGACCTACGACTCCGGCGGATCGCCCCGCCATCATCGATTTGCTGCAGCGTAGCATGGGAGAAACCTCTACGCGCAAGAGCGAGACCTACTGGCAATGGAAACACGAGGAAAACCCTTTCGGACCCTCCCCGGTGCTCGTCGCGGAGACCGACGGTCGGTTGGTAGGGGTACGCGCATTCATGCGGTGGGCCTGGAGCCAGGGCAACGACACCCTGAGTGCCCTTCGCGCCGTAGATACCGCCACGGATCCCGATTACCGGGGCCAGGGCATCTTCAAAAAACTCACGCTGCAATTGGTGGAAGATTGCCGTCGGGAGGGTGACCATTTTATATTTCAACACGCCCAACGAAAAAAGCGCTCCCGGCTACCTGAAAATGGGGTGGCGGAAGCTGGGCCGGTTGCCGGTCAATTTGCGGCCGGTCCGGCCCCTGCGATTGGCAATGTCCCTGGCCGGGATTTCCAAAAGCGCCGGTGGCCCTGCACCGGTAACTTCCCTGGAAGACTTGGCGACTCTACCCAACCATTTCAAACCGGCAGACCGGTTGGTACACCCCCCGCACCGCCGAATACCTCGACTGGCGGTACGCCCGCTGTCCGGTGGTTAGCTACGCCGCCAACGGCCAGGAGGGTCGGTTTTTAGTGGTTTATTACTTTAAGGAGCAAAGTTGGGGCCGGGAAATGCGCGTTGTAGACCGGATCGTCGCCCCCGGCGCCGAAAAAGAATGCTCACGAGCTATCGGGCGGACGGCGCGCCGGGGCGGGAGCCAACCTGATATCCGAAGCGCCGGGCACCGGATCCCGTATCTGGTCGTCGATCACCCTGTCGAAGGGGCCACTGCTTACTTACCGTCCGCTGAACTTTGACCGACCGCCGGACGTAGAGAACTGGTCCTTCAACCTGGGAGACATGGAACTTTTCTGATCGATGCTGAGCGCGCTTTTCGTCATACTGCTTTCTACCGCAGGTACCGCCTGGTTCTTTAAAGCGAAGGCAGAGAATTGCGGCACCCAAACTCCGTTTTTTGGGGTGCTTATCTGTTTCATTATTTGCTTTTCGCGGTTTACTACATCAATTCGCTGTACAACCGACGCGATTCGCGCCGGTACTACCAAGATTCTATAAGCGGGAGCTACATTGGAGACAGTTGGGAAGAGTTTTATGGTATCGGATCGGTATTCATCAAGTTCATTACTTATCCTTTCGTGAACTGGTTTGGTTTCAGCTACGAAGCGATGATGCTGTTGTTTTCCTTTTTTGGATTCTTGGGTATCCTGTACTTCTACCTGTTCATGGTGGACAAGACCACGTTCCGCCATAAGTTCTTCGGGATTGATTTCATTGTCCTGTTGTTCTTTTTGCCGAATATGCATTTCTGGACGGTGTCTCTCGGTAAAGGATCGGTGATTCTTCTTGGGCTTGGGCATGAGTATTCTACGGACTCAGTAATATCGGTCGGCGGTTGATAACCACGGCCATCGGGGGGCTACTGGTTTTTCACATCAGGCCGCACATTATGCTGGTAGTTCTGCTCGGCGCTGTTGTGGCCTCGCTTACTTCATCCAAGGGAATCAAGACCTGGCAAAAACTCTCATTGTACTGGTGGCGCTGGCCGCCCTGATGCCGGTGGCCGGAACTTTCCTGGACTTGCCGAGATCGATGATGCGAGCGCGGAAGCGCTTTCCGACTTCAGCGACACCCGAGGCCAATCCCTTACCAAAGCGGATTCAGGGGTGGATATCGTCAACTACGGGCAGGCCATGAAACTGTTCACTTTCTGGTTCCGTCCTTTATTTGTCGATTCCCCAAATGCTATGGGATCTGTTTGTTTCGATAGAGAATGTCTTTTACCTGATTCTTTTCTGGAAGTGTTTATCCATTGTCCTTTGTCCGCTTCATGCTGCAGTCGTCCTGGGCGGTAAAGATCTCCCTGGTCACCTTTTTCGGCATCTCCTTTGCCCTCGCCCAGATCAGCGGAAATATGGGCATTGCCATCCGGCAGAAATCCCAGGTCATGTACCTCTTCCTGTTCATCGTGTTAGCCTACGCCGACTATGCCTACCGGACCAAGGGCAAAGTAATCATCGGAGAATAATCCTGGTCTTGAGCACATCCCGTTTCATCATTTCACTGGACTTCGAACTGCACTGGGGGGTCTTTGACCATACCTCTTAGATGCGCGTGGCCGTCACTATTTCGACGTGACCCGCGACCTTATCCCGGCGACGTTAAAACGGTTCGCGGATCACGGCATCAGCGCTACCTGGGCTACGGTAGGTATGCTATTTGCCCGGGACAAAGAGCAGCTGCTTGAAGTCGCGCCGGAGGTATGCCCGCAATATGAGAACCAGGCACTGAATCCTTACAGCCTCCTGGATCGGGTGGGCGCAGGGGAAGGCGACGATCCTTATCATTACGCCCCCTCCCTGATCGAATTAATTGCCGGTACACCGAGGCAACGCATCGGCAGCCATACGTTTTCCCATTACTACTGTCTCGAAAACGGAGCTTCTCCTGAAAGTTTTGCGGCCGACCTCCATGCCGCCCAAATTTTGGCGGATCGAAATTTTGGCGTACAGTTACGGTCGCTGGTCTATCCGCGAAATCAGAGTGCCTATACGGATATCCTGGCGGCTGCGGGTTTCACTGCTTACCGGGGGAATCCTGCAGCGTGGTTCTGGCGGGCAGCCAGCGGGCAGGATACGGGTATGGTGCAGAAATCCGTCCGTTTGCTGGATCACTATTTACCTATTGCCACCAGCAATCCATCCACTTCCTTGGCGGGAGACGACCCCGTTCGCAACCTGCCCGCCAGCCGGTTCTTTCGGCCTTTTCAGGCCAAATTGGACGGGTACGGGGGGCAGCAGTTGAAGGTTCGGCGCATTCTTTCCGAGATGACGGAGGCTGCCCGCACCGGTAACACGTATCATCTGTGGTGGCACCCGCACAATCTCGCCACGCATCCCGGGAAAAATATGGCGGCGTTGGACCAAATCCTGCGGCATTTCCGGCAATTGCACAAACAGTACGGAATGGAAAGCGTGAGTATGGAAGATATGGATGCCCATGCGTGAGACTTCCCTCCCTACACGGCCCCTATTGCTACGCATCACTACCGTTCCCATATCGCTGCGGCTATTGATTACCGGTCAGCCCAGGTATATGAAAGAACAGGGCATGCGCGTCGTGCTGTGCAGTGCCGATGGTCCGGAACGGGAGATGGTGATGGAGAACGAGGGTTGTCCCCACGTCATCGTACCCTTTACCCGAGCGATTACACCCATCCAGGATCTTAAATGCCTTTGGCAACTGGTACGGTTAATACGACGTCTGCGCCCTTCCATCGTACATACGCATACGCCAAAGGCAGGACTACTGGGTATGCTGGCGGCAAGAATATGTAACGTGCCCGTACGTATTCACACCATTGCCGGATTACCATTCATGACTACGCAAGGGGGCGAGAAGGCAGTTGCTGATCACCATGGAAAAGATCACCTGCTGGGGCGCGAATCACGTGTGGCCCAACAGTCTGAGCATGCTGGAGGCGGTACGGTCGCTGCGTATTTGTCCTGAACGGAAACTGGAAATCATCGGGAGGGGATCTACCAACGGCATCGACCTGGGGCAGTTTTCACCTTCCTCCGTTGAAAAGGGACAAGTTGACCATGTCCGTGAAACGATAGGGTACGATCCTTCGCTGAGCTATTTAGCGGTGATCGGAAGGGTGGTGAAGGATAAGGGCATCGGCGAACTGGTGGAGGCTTTTATCCGCTTATTCGAGTCTTTTCCCCGGATCCGGCTGTTATTAATCGGACCCTTAGAACGCGAAAGAGCCGAAGAAACGCTTTCCGCGGAAACCCTCGACCTCATCGACCGTCACCCCGGGATTCAACATATCGGGTGGACGGATGAAGTACCGGCTTATCTACACGTGGCCGATCTATTAGTGCATCCATCCCATCGCGAGGGATTTCCCAATGTACTTTTACAGGCAGGGGCCATGGGGTGCCCCATCGTATGTTCGGCCATACCCGGTAACATTGACATCGTGACGGACGGTTCCACCGGACTAAGCTTTCCCGTAGGCGATGCAGTTGCATTGGAGGCCCGTATTCGTTCGGCGCTGGAAAGACCGGATGCCATGCGGGCCATGGCGCAAAGACTTAGATCCATCGTCGAAGACCGATACGACAGACAAGTTCTTCACCAACTACTCCTGGAACGTTATGAAGAATTGTTGTTAAATGAAACCGTCTCCAGTAGTTGAAGCTTCTTCGGTCAGCCTTTACCTTACCCCATTCGGGTCATAGCCCAGCTGTAGCCCCCGTTTTTGTTAGTATTGAGATCAGCCCCACCAAGTTAAACGATTAAACAATGGAAAAAACTGCCCCCCGAATACTCGACCAACTGGATGCAACCGAACTCGAATATTTTCGCAGTGCCGTCCTCATTCGCAGCACCGAGCAACGCCTTTTAGACCTTTTTTCCCAGGGTAAACTGAACGGTACGGTACATACCTGCGTAGGGCAGGAACTCTCGGCGGTTGCTATCATCGACCATCTTCAGCCCGACGACTTCGTGGTTTCCAATCACCGCGGGCACGGCCATTTTATTGCCAGGACCGGCAATGTAAAAGGAATGATAGCTGAGGTGATGGGGCGTACCACCGGCGTAAGCGGCGGCATGGGGGGGAGCCAGCACCTTACCGCGCACCGTTACCTATCCAACGGTATCCAGGGAGGGATGGTACCGATCGCGGCGGGCGTGGCGCTCTCCGACAAGCTAAAGGGGAACAACAACATCAGTGTAGCCTTCACGGGTGATGGCACCCTGGGGGAGGGGGTTTTCTACGAAGCCCTTAATCTGGCGGGAATGTGGGATCTTCCGCTATTGATCGTAGTGGAAAACAACGGATATGCCCAATCTACCTCCTTTGAGCAAACCTTCGCAGGATCCGTGGCCAAGCGAGTAGAAGGATTCGGACTGCAATACTTCAAAACCTCCACCTTCGACCTGGAAGAACTTCGCCGGGAATGCGAGCAGGCAGTAGCCTCCGCGCGCTCGGGACGACCCACCGTTATAGAGATAGAAACCTATCGTCTCAATTCTCATTCTAAAAGCGACGACAATCGGAAAGAAGAGGAGGTCAAAGAATTCAGGGAAAAGGATTTGGTGAATGCCTTTGAGCAGGCTCACCCAAAGGAGTTTGCCTCCTTCAGTAAGGAAGCGGAAAGGATCATCGATGAAGCGGTAGCTTTTGCGGAACAATCTCCCGTACTTGACAAGGGTGTCGACGTTTGGGCCGAACCACCTGTAACCAGCACATCCTGGGAAAGGCTGACCGAAAGCGACGACCGGCGGTTCAACGAATTGATCTATACCGCTCTACGGGACCAATTTGAGCAAGACGATCGAACCGTACTGATCGGAGAAGATATACAGGATCGGACGCCCTTTACGGCTAAATCCTACGGCGGCGCCTTCAAAGTTAGCAGGGACTTAAGTACGCTGTTTGAAGGAAGGGTAAGGAATACTTCCATCAGCGAGGCGGCAATCGTGGGAGTCGGTACGGGTCTGGCCGTTGGCGGTTACCGCCCACTCGTTGAAATCATGTTCGGTGATTTCATGACCCTTACCCTGGATCAGTTGCTGCAGCACGCTGCGAAATTCTACGGAATGTACAATGGACAGGTCAATGTGCCGCTGATCGTCCGTACCCCGATGGGGGGCAAGCGGGGATATGGCCCGACGCATAGCCAGTCCATAGAAAGATTCTTCCTGGGTGTTCCGGGATTGATGGTCGTGGCCCTCAATCACCGCATTTCTCCCAAGAGGATTTACCGCTACTTATTTAGTAGCGTGCAGCACCCCGTCGTCGTAATTGAGAACAAAATCCTTTACACACGTAGTCTCAACCGCCGGTCCCCGGCCAGTTTTGTGCTGGAGACCATTGGGGAAGGGCTGCCTACGCTACGCCTTCGCCCTGCGGAAGAAGTACCTGACGTGACGGTATTTTGCTATGGAGGAATGCTGGAAGAGGCAGAAAATGCTATCGAGGCGGCCTTCGATGAGGCGGAGATTTTGGGAGAAATCATCTGTCCTACCGTCATCCACCCCTTCGATGCGGCCCCGCTCCGGGAGAGTGTCCAACGGAGCGGCAAACTCATCGTGGTCGAGGAAGGAGCTACTTTCGCCGCCCTTGGAGCGGAGGCCGTGACCGCTATCGTTGCCGATGGAGTCAAGAACTTCAAACTGAAGCGGCTCGGTTTCGATGGCGTGATACCGTGCTCCTTTTCCGCTGAAATGAACTGTCTTCCGGGTAAGCAAACTATTCTAGAAGCGATGAAAGCAATTGTATATGGCGAATAAAAACGTGAGGGAAATACTAGTACCCAAAGAGACCGTAAGCGATGACTATTATCGCGTTACCGAACTTAACTTCAATTCAGGCGACCAGGTCCGTGAGGGGGATATTATCGGCACTTTAGAAACTTCCAAAGCTGACTTTGAATTGGAAGCACCCCAGGATGGTTTTATCGAATATGCCATAGCCGAAGGGGATGACATTGCCGCCGGAAACGTTTTTGCTAAAATTACGGATAGCAATACTTCCGCACCCGAGCCAATTGAATCATTAAGTGCTGCAACTGGGAATGCCACCCAGGAAACGGCTCCGAAAATTCGCATATCACAGAAGGCTCAAGCTTTAATGGACGACCATGGTCTAGCAGGACACGACTTTTCCGGCAGGGTCTTTATTCGAGAAAAGGATGTACGAGATAAGCTGGCTGGAAGTCCAATGGCTAAGCAGCGATACAATCCTCGACCACTTGCCAGGGGCAATAGTAACAACGTCGTTATTGTAGGAGATAAAGGACACGCCGGAGCATGTTTGGACCTCCTGCTCCAAACCCGGGGACTAAAATGTGCCGGCTTCATCGGTACTGAAGACTCTCCCGACGAGGTTTACGGTTACCCGGTCCTGGGAACCAATGATGAATTGCCAAAACTGTTTGCTTCGGGAGAAGTTACCCAGGCCGTGGTGGGGATAGGCGCATTAGCGAATCCAGGCAGTCGAACCCGTATTTACAAAATGTTGAAGGGTATCGGCTACACTATGCCGAATCTGATACATCCTCGTTCCGTAGTCGAATCATCGGTCGTGCTTGGGGAAGGGAATCAAATATTTGCTGGAGCGATCATTGGCAGCAATGTCGTTGTCGGCAACAATTGCATCATTAATTCGGGAGCTATAATCAGTCACGACTGCGTGCTCCACGATAATGCCCACCTGACTCCCGGGGCCACCCTCGCCGGTATGGTTGAGGTAGGGGAGAATACCGTGGTTGGCATGAATGCCAACGTTTTTCTTGGTGTTTCCCTTGGCTCCAACGTTCTGGTTAATAATGGTGTCTGTGTGTTCAAAGACATAGCGGAAGGTGGTCATGCCTGAGGCACGGCAGGGTGTAACTCAAATTTGTGCTCAATTGCCGTGTCCCTTTCCTTTGAATACGTTTACTGCATGATTATCCGGGCCATTCGGTTTGACGTCAGACCAGTTTTCCATTCATATCGGGAAACTGATAGCATCAAATGGTAAGGCGATTGAATTCAGGACATAGAAGAATCATCTATTTCGATGTCAAATCCTACAGAAAAGGAAATAGTTTTGCTGGGCTACTCCGGCCACGGCTATATGGTCATCGAAATTCTGCACGCTCGCGGTCGTAAGCTATTAGGCTACTGCGAGCATATAGAGAAAGATTCGAACCCCTACCAATTGGCTTACTTAGGACTGGAAAGCGAAACAGTTGTCCAAACGCTGCTTCAAACCCATCCATTCTTTACCGCGATAGGCGACAATCGCGTCAGGCGTCTTGTATCAGAAAAGCTCGTAGAAGAAGGGAGAGATTTTGCAAAGGCAGCCATTTCGCCCTTCGCAAGGGTATCGGAAACTGCCCGCATACGGGAAGGGGCAATGATAGGACCTGGCGCGGTAGTAAACGCACAAAGCTTTGTTGGGCGGGGAACTATCATTAATACGTCATCCATTATCGAGCATGAGTGCCGAATAGGTGATTACGCGCACATCGGACCCGGAGCCGTACTCACCGGAAATGTTACCGTAGGGGACACGGCGTTCGTCGGGGCAGGGGCGGTAACCCTTCCCGGAATAACTATCGGGGAGGGCGCTATTATCGGCGCCGGAGCCGTAGTTTTGCGGGACGTTGCCACCCGGTACCACGGTAGTCGGTAACCCTGCAAGACCAATATAAACCCATGATACCCCTTTCCATCCCCCACCTCGCCGGCAACGAATGGACCTACGTCAAGGAATGCCTCGATACCGGTTGGGTCTCTACCGCGGGGGCGTACGTGAACAGGTTTGAGGAAGCCATCGCCGCCTTCACGGGCAGCGGATATGCCGTCTCCTGCATGAACGGCACCGCCGGGCTGCATACGGCCATGAACCTCCTGGGCATCGGTATGGGTGACTACGTCCTCACCCCGAACCTTACCTTCGTAGCTACCCTGAATGCCATCTCCTACACCAAGGCCGAGCCCTTGCTACTGGACATCGACCCGGAAACGTGGCAGTTGGATCTGGATCTGCTCGAGCGGTTTCTGTCCGAGCGGACGTATACGACCGACGGGGGCTGCCACCTCCGGGAGAACGACCGCCGCATCGCCGCCATCATGCCGGTGCACGTACTCGGTAATATGTGCGATATGGAGCGGCTTTCCGCCCTTGCTGAAGCTTACCACCTGCCGGTTATCGAGGACAGTACCGAAGCGCTGGGGTCCACTTACCGGGGCCAACACGCCGGCACCTTTGGTATCTTCGGAACCAGTAGTTTCAACGGCAATAAGATCATCACAACCGGGGGTGGCGGCATGATCTTCACCCAGGACGAGCAGCTCGCCACGCGGGCAAAGCACCTCACCACTACCGCCAAGACCGATCCGCTCGATTACTTCCACGACGAAGTGGGCTATAATTATCGACTGGTAAATGTCTTAGCCGCTATCGGCCTGGCACAGATGGAACAGTTGCCCGGCCTGATCGAAAGAAAAAAGCAAATGGATGCCTTCTACCGCGAGCAGCTGACCGGGGTAGGGGATATCACCTTTCAACAAATTACCGAGGGCGTCGATCCGAATTGCTGGCTCTTCACTTTCCGCACCCAACGGATGCGGGAACTCCTGGGCTACCTGAATGAGCGGGGGGTACAATCCCGGCCATTCTGGACACCCATGAACCAGCTGCCGATGTACGCCAAATTAAGTTACGTCACCGAGCACCACAACGCCGCCAAGGTACACGATACCGCTATCAGCATTCCCAGTTCCAGCGGGCTGACGCAGGAGCAACTGCAAGAAGTGGTCGACACTATACGGGGCTTCTTCAATCAATAAGGCCACCGGGAAATCGCTTTTTACATCCGCAACCATACCGCTAGAAAATGCAGTGGATCCGGCTTCCTCCCCCCCTGGGGGCTGGGGGGCAAAAGCCGGAGGAACGGAAATGTCTAGTGCTTTGTCAAGCTTGAAATTGATGGTAGGTGCTGGTAGATTTTGGTGGGAGGCGAGGCGCAAAATGACTTGCATGCTTAACCTTACGGGGCCCTACCCGTAAGGCCGCTTAGCTACGGAAGTGATTTTGTAACGAAGTATCCCGCCAAAAGATGCCGCAGATAACCTTTAGCTTCAAGCTTGACAGAGCACTAGTCGTGTGACCCACAATTACCAAGTACCCCGGCCAAATACCCAACCCCATGAAACACTTCAGTCTAAATAACTTCATCAGCCGCTACGTAACCGAGCGGGAGGAAAGCCTATTTGCCGCGGACCTGGAAAACTACCGGGATGAACTTGCCCGGGAGATCGACGGGAAGTCCGCCCTCGTCATCGGTGGGGCCGGGACCATCGGCTCCTCGTTCATCCGTGCCCTCCTGCGCTTCAAGCCCGCCAGGCTTTACGTGATCGATACCAATGAGAATGGATTGACCGAGTTGACTCGTGACCTGCGCTCCGCCGCAAACCTGAACGTGCCCGAGGACTACAAGCCCTATCCAATAAATTTTGGAGACCCCGTTTTTAGCAAGATCATGAAGAACGAGGGGCCCTTCGATATCGTGGCCAACTTCGCGGCCCACAAGCACGTCCGCAGCGAAAAAGACCATTACTCGATCGAGGCGATGGTGGACAATAACGTCCTTAAGGCAAAGCATTTGCTCGAACTGCTGTTGGCGTATCCTCCCAAGCACTTTTTCTGCGTGTCGACGGATAAGGCTGCAAATCCAGTTAATGTCATGGGGGCAAGTAAAAAGCTGATGGAAGAGGTAATTCTTGCCTATTCCGACCGCATCAAGATCACTACCGCCCGATTTGCCAACGTGGCGTTCTCCAACGGCAGCCTCTTATTCGGATTTCTGGAACGCATGATGAAGGAGCAACCCCTCAGCTCCCCCAGCGACGTAAAGCGGTACTTCGTTTCCCCCGAAGAGAGCGGGCAACTATGCCTGCTGGCCTGCGTACTCGGAAAGAGTGGGGAGATATTCTTTCCCAACTTGCGGGAGGAACAAATGCGTACCTTCTCCAGCATCGCGGTGGATTTTCTGCGGGAGTACGGCGGATATGAGGCAAAGGAATGTGCCACGGAAAACGAAGCCCGGCAACTGGCAACCTCCCTTGGTCCCGACAGCCAGGCGTACCCGGTATATTTCTTTTCCAGTAATACCTCCGGGGAAAAACAATTCGAAGAATTCTTCACCGAAGGAGAGGATATCGACCGCGATCGTTTCGAGCAACTCGGCGTGATCTGTAACGCACCCCGGAAATCGGGAAAGGACATTGAAGTGATGTTCGCCCAACTTACCGCTAAGTTTGCGGATACACAGATCGATAAGGCGGGTATCGTACAATTGATCGCCGACTTTATCCCCAACTTCGAGCATATTGAGACGGGCAAGTCTCTCGACCAAAAAATGTAGCGTGTACCCCCAAATAAAACGTTTTTTCGATTTCCTTTTTGCGCTGCTGGCCCTGCTGGTACTGAGCCCGCTGTTGATACCCATTGTCATCGGCCTTAAGCTTACCGGGGAGGGGCATATCTTTTATCTGCAGGAGCGCGTCGGTTACCACAACCGCATTTTCAACATCTATAAGTTCGCGACCATGTTAAAGGATAGTCCGAACATGGCCGGAGGGATCATTACGACGAAGAAGGATCCGCGCATTACGCCCATGGGCGGCTTTTTGCGTACCTCAAAGATCAACGAATTGCCTCAGCTACTGAATGTGCTTTTCGGGACGATGAGTTTTGTCGGTCCCCGCCCGGTGATGCAAAAAAGTTTTGATCAGTATCCCCCAGATGTGCAGGAGGTGATCTACAATGTCAAGCCCGGGATCACTGGCATCGGAAGCATCGTCTTCCGGGATGAGGAACAGCTTATTACCAAAGTGCGGGATAGGGGAGGGGATACCTGGGCGTACTATCGTACGGTGATCTATCCCCATAAGGGCAAGGTAGAGCAGTGGTACCAGGCGAATCAATCCTTTGTTGTCGACCTGAAAATTTTGTTTCTTACGGCTTGGGTGATCATTCGTCCGGAGTCCGATCTCGTATACAGGGTGTTCCCTGAAGTGCCGGTTTTTTCCGAAACTACGCACAACGAAACCGACTTCGTCTAAGCGGTTGCGCCTGATTACCTAAGTGCTAAAATTTTGGCGGCGGAAAAGATCCTGTTCATCACCAATTATTTTCCGCCCCGACCGGCGGTTGCCGGACGTAGGCTCGGTTACCTGGCAGAGTGGGCCAGGGAGCAGTACCAGGACGTTTTCGTTATCCGGGCGGACCGGGATTTCAGGGGTGAGGAAATGCCGGGTGTTACGGTCTACCCCTTACCCGCCCGCGACCTGCGCACCGTAATCGGCGGGGAAGGGCCCGCCAGCACCCTGCCCTACGACAGCTGGCGCCGTAAGCTGTCGGGGCCCCTGTTGCATATGCGACAGTCCTATCCCTTTCTATACTTTACCGACGATGGGGGTGCCATCTACCGCAGGGAAGCCTATAGGCTGGCGGTGAATATCATTGAGAAGGAGCAGATAACGGCCATCTTTTCTTCTTTCCGCCCCTGGTCCGACCACCTGGTGGCCAGGCGTCTCAAGCGGCGCTTTCCCAATCTCCACTGGATTGCCGATTTCCGGGATTTACACGCCGACCCCGTACGGCGCGATGTATGGTGGCCCGCGCTGCAGCGAAAATGGGCGAAGTGGGTCATTAAACCGGCGAATGAGGTGTGGGGGGTCTCGGAGGGGCAGGTCAGCTACCTGAAGAAACTGCATCCGGCGGCTACCGTGCGGCGAAACCCCTTGTTTCGGCTTCCGCCGGCCAGGACCTCCCCGGAAACCGACAGGTTTACCATCGTTTACACCGGCAGTCTTTACCATAAGCTGCAACGGCTCGACCCCTTGCTGGATGCCCTTCAGCGCTTAATCCGGCAGGGAAGTATCCTGGCCGAAGATATCGAACTGATCTACCGGGGTAAGGACGAGGCGCTGTGGCGCCGGTGGACGGCAGCTATTCACCCCGAAATCCACTGCAATACCCGCTCCTATATTTCCCCCGCCTCGGCGCACAAACTCCAGCAGGAGGCTCAGATGCTGTTATTGCTCAGTTGGTCCGGGGCGGATTACTACGGTGTCCTCACGGCTAAGCTGTACGATTATCTTTCCACGGGGCGACCTATCCTGGCGTTGGTTAATGGGCCCGATGACCCCGAACTTCGTAGGATCATCGAGGGAACCCGCGCCGGAAAGGTATATGCCCTGGGAGAGTCGCCGACTGAGTGGTTACTCGGGTGCTACCAACAGTGGCGCGAGGGTGGGGGAACGGTACCCTGGTCAGCTGACCTGGAGGAGATGAAACAGTACCTGGAGACGGATCAGGGTTCTTTTGCCCGCCGGTATTAATGTCAGCTCGTTGAAGTATTTACCTGCTCCCGTTTTTGATAGCTTGACTCAATTTTGACATGCTGCATCTCCGTTTCCTCCGGCTGATGATGGCCCTGCTCCCCGTGCAATCGGTCAACACCCGGCATGATTAGAAAGCTTGTCGTACCGGCCTACGTAGTCGCGACGCTCTTTCCGCGGCTGCTTTCCCTGCCCTATCCGTTGCACCAAGTGCA
Organism: Lewinellaceae bacterium; assembly: GCA_963747415.1. Classification (GTDB taxonomy): domain Bacteria; phylum Bacteroidota; class Bacteroidia; order Chitinophagales; family Saprospiraceae; genus Neolewinella. The sequence continues at coordinate 286,096 of CAVVFF010000001.1, forward strand.
GTTGACGGAAATCCTGTTTTTGGTCGCGATCTATTGCTTCCGGAAAGAATTGTGGTCGGCCTGTCGGGACTTCCCGGTTTTCTTTTCGGCCGCAGCCCTTTACATCGGGGCGAATCTGTTGTCGGGGATTTGGGCGGCGAGCGCAGGGTCAATGCTTGAGGCGGGAGCACGGGCGTATCTGGTGGTGCTGGTTGCCGTTGTCGTAGCCTACATTCGGGCTTTTGGCCTGGAAAAGTTAGCGGGCGTCTGGATGTATTCGACCGTGGTGGTGGCTGTCGCTGGATTAGCCTACTACGGACTTATCATGATGGGGGTTCCGGATGTAGTGAATTGGGTGCAAAAGTTCGCGGAGTATCCCTACTTCGGCGAAGTTCTAAGGTTGCGGGCAACAGCCGCTACTTATGGCATGTGGGTGATGCTGCTGTTGCCGGGACTGCTTTTGGCCGTCCAGGCATCGCTACGGCGAACCGCCGCTTGGTGGCCCGCCGCAATCATTCTCCTCGCCGCTATTCCCACCTTTAGTAAGGAGATCCTCCTGATCATAGCCGGTATCTTACTGCTTTCGCGGGTACCCCGGTCGTGGCGGAATATCGGGGCCGGGGCGCTTTTTGTACTCCTCTGGACAGGCACCCACTATTTATTGAAGCCTAGCCGCGCGGATCTTTCCACCGATCCATACACCACCGGGAAGGTCGTACTTACCGCAGAGCACTGGCAGGTGGTAGAATCCGTGTACGTGCCCATCAAGCGCGTGGCCATGCAGGTAGGCTGGGATAATTTCTGGCTTGGCGTCGGCCCCGGAGAATTCACCCGTATCTCCGCGTCAGCTGCTCCCGCTATTTCTCTTCCCCCCGATTTTGGTTCCTTCGATCCCCACTCCGCATGGACGGGCGCCTTCGCCGAAACCGGCATTCTGGGCCTGCTCGGCCTGATAGCGCTGATAGCCTCCCTGATCCACTACCGGCCGCAGCAGTGGACGGTGGCCGCGGTGGTCTTATTGCTCTTCCTGGTAGCGAGCGTATTTAAGGACGTGATGAATTTTCGGGGGCTTTGGGTGATGGTGGGGCTTTATGTGGCTGGGGGGCGGGGGTTGACTGGAGCTAAGTGAGTTTACGCATCTTATGCTGACGGGCTTACCGCTGGTTACTTCCCCCGAGGCCGGTAGTTTTTTATGCTGCCGAATGACCTTGTGAGGTCCTGCCCGCTGGCCTACCTTTTTTCAGACGCTGGAGATGTATTCTTGTCTACTATCAAGCAAGCCTACACCTACTTGTTTCGATCTCACCCTTTTGGCCGTGCTCGGGCATTTTTTGCTGAGCTCAGTTGAAAAAGCTCACCGGTACTGCCGGCATCGCCTGCGCCTTTTGCCTTGCTCAGAACAAAAATGTCTCTCGATCGCTCAAGAGGCTAACGCATACCAGGACGCCTGAATACCTTCGGTTCGATTGCCCGTGGTTTCCGGTTGGATTTGATGAATACGGGATGAATGCTTGTCGGGAAGGCTATCAATTATGCTACTCGATTAAGCAAGAAGCTGGGGTCCAAACAAGTCTACGAGAGCGACCCCTTGCGGAGAAAAGTCTCACGAGAATTTCATGATGCCGGCGAAAAAGTTGACCAGGAAAACTGTATATCGAAAAAAGAAGTCCGATCACCCATGAGAGATTTACAAGAGGCCGTCATAATCTTCGGCTACTCAGGCCATGCTTCTGTAGTAATGGATGCTTTGATGAATTCCGGACGACGAATTTTGGGATACTTGGATCGACAACGTAGTCAGAACGATCCCTTTCAGTTGACGTATTTGGGGCATGAGGATGATGGGGAAGCCCGAAGACATCTGGAGGCCAATTCTTATTTCGTCGGCATAGGTGACAACACCATCCGGCAACGCATCATGGAATGGTGTGATGAGCAAGGATACCGCGCAGCGGAATCGGCAATTCACGGCAGAGCCTATATCGCACGTGGAGTGGAGGTCAAAGCCGGTAGCCTGTTTTGTGTGAACACCGTTGTTAATCCGGGTACGACCATTGGCAGGGGGTGCATTTTAAATACCGCCTCCATCGTGGAGCACGACTGTGTAGTAGAGGACTATTGTCATATTGCTCCAGGGGCGATGCTGCTTGGACAAGTACGGATTCAAAGTGGTGCGTTTATAGGAAGTGGCGCGGTTATTCTTCCCGGGCTAACGGTTGGGAAAAACAGTGTGATTGGTGCCGGTGCGGTAGTGACAACCGATGTCAATGATGGCGCCACAGTAGTTGGGGTGCCAGCCAAACAAGTTTCCAGGCCATCTTAAACGAGTGAGCTAACTTTGCACCTGTGACCAATAAGCAATCCGTAATCATAATTGCCGAAGCCGGCGTAAACCATAACGGCGACCTGAAAACGGCGTTCGAGCTGATCGATGCCGCGGCGGCGGCAGGCGTGGACTACGTTAAATTCCAAACTTTCACCGCCGAGCGGCTCGTTAGTCGGAAGGCCCCGAAGGCTGCCTATCAGGAAGATAATACGGGTACCAAAGGAGAGGGACAGTTCGAGATGCTGAAAGCTTTGGAACTAGACGATGCCGCGCACGATGCACTTATTAAGTACTGCAATAAGAAAGGCGTAAAGTTTTTCTCTACGGCTTTCGATGTCCAGGGCATAGACTATCTCGCTGAAAAGGGCCTCGATCTAATCAAGGTGCCATCCGGGGAAATCACGAATCTCCCCTATCTCCGCCGGGTAGCGAGCAAGGGATTACCGGTTCTTCTTTCGACGGGTATGTCGGATCTCGCGGATGTAGAGGCCGCGCTGAATGTGTTATTAGATAAAATCGACCGGAAGAACATCACCATACTGCATTGTAACACGCAGTATCCAACTCCTATCGCTGACGTGAATTTGCGCGCGATGACGACCCTGGCCGATGCTTTCAAAGTGCGCGTAGGCTACTCGGATCATACCTTAGGAATAGAAGTCCCGATAGCGGCCGTAGCCCGTGGAGCCGTTTGCATCGAAAAGCATTTTACCCTAAGTCGTAGTCTTCCGGGGCCGGATCACCGAGCTTCCCTCGAGCCAGAGGAATTACGGCAAATGGTCGAGGCCATCCGCCATATCGAGCTAGCGCTTGGAGATGGCATCAAGCGCCCTTCCCCTTCCGAACTGCCTAATCGAAATGTGGCCAGGAAATCCATCCATACCGCACGGGAACTGACCGGGGGAAGTAGGCTCACGGAGAATGACCTGATCATGTTGCGTCCAGGTGAAGGAATATCACCTATGGAAGTGGATAGCTTGATCGGAAGGAAGGTGCGGCGCGATCTTCCCGGTTCGTATGCGCTGAAGCCGGAAGATTTGGAATGAACGTATGTATAATTACAACTTCCCGTGCGGACTACGGAATCTACCACTCCCTTTTGGAAGCCCTGCGGGTCGATCGGGAAGTGGAATATGGCCTGGTAGTGTCCGGATCCCATTTTGCCGATAGCTATGGGCATACGCTGGATTACATATTAGCGGACAACCACCCAATTTACGCAAGCGTACCGGCCGTACCCGAAGACAATAGCCCGGCGGCCGTAACGCGAACCATCGGTTCCACGATTACCGCCTTTGCCGAGGTGTGGGAACGGCTATCGGGGAAAGTAGACATCATTATTGCCCTGGGTGATCGCTACGAAATGTTTGCGGCAGTAACGGCTACTGTTCCCTTCAACCTGCCGGTTGCACATCTCCACGGTGGAGAGAGTACGCTGGGAGCGATAGACGATAAGTTCCGTCACGCCATTACCCTGATGTCGACCCTTCATTTTCCGGCTACGGAGCGGTATGCCGAACGAATTAAGGGTTTGCTCGGTACCAATGGCCACGTCTTAGCCGTTGGTGCCCCCAGCATGGATGGGTTAGAAGATATGGCACTTCCCGATCAAGGCGTACTCTACGACCGGTTCGGCATTGACTTTCGCCATCCGACTATCCTTGTCACCTTCCATCCGGAAACCGTGGCAGTAGCGGAAAACGCGCGGTACGGCGAACTTTTAGTCAGCACGCTCCATCGGCTTTCGGCGGATTATCAAATCGTCGTTACCCTTCCGAATACGGATACCGCGGCCGACGTAATCCGGAATAAATTTCTGGCCCTCGCACAATCCAACAACCGGGTCTTCACCCTGGAAAGTTTCGGTAAGCTCAACTACTTTGCTGCCTTGAAGTACTGTAGTCTGTTACTGGGCAATAGTTCAAGCGCGCTCATTGAGGCACCGTCCTTTGGTAAGTATGCGGTGAACATCGGCAATCGCCAGGCCGGACGTCAACGAAACCCGAACGTTCTGGACGTTGGTCCGTCAATGGAAGCTATTTTGGGCGCCGTGCGCAGGATTGAAAAACATAACTACCGCTACTCCGGTCCCAATGTATACGTACGTTCGGGTTCGGCGGGCCGGGATATTTTGGCCGCGTTGAAGGCGTGGTGGACTGAAAACGCAGCCGGATGAAGCGTCGCCTTAGCAGACACCTGATTTCTGAAGACGTTCCGGTCAAGGAGGGGTTGCGGCAATTAGATGCCCTGGCTGCCGATGCTGTGCTGTTCACCACCGATGCCGCGGGGCGGCTATCTGGCTCTGTGACGGATGGGGATGTACGCCGCGGTTTCCTTCGCGGCCTGCAGCTAACCGACCGGCTGAAGGATTTCGCTAACCCTACTACCCGGGTGTTTCGGTCCTCCGAATTCTCGATCGAGACCATGCGAAAGTACCGCGCGGCCGACTATCGGATCATCCCGGTCGTCGACGATACGGGTAAGGTTGTCGATGTGATCAATTTCCGCGTCCAACGATCCTATTTGCCACTGGATGCAGTCATCATGGCCGGGGGTAAGGGTATGCGGTTGCGTCCCCTAACCGAAAATACGCCCAAACCACTTTTAAAAGTAGGCGGCAAGCCTATTCTGCAGTACGCCGTGGAACGGCTGGCCTACTTCGGCGTTCAACAATTGACGATCAGTGTCAATTATCTGGGCGAGCAAATTCGAACATACTTCCGCAGTGGCCAGGATTTTGATATGCGTATCGATTACGTTTCCGAAGATCAACCCAGGGGCACGCTCGGTGCCGTAAGCGAGATTTCGCAATACCACCATGATTTCGTGCTCGTAATGAACTCTGACTTGCTGACGACCTTCGACCTGGAGGAAATGTTTGCCGAGATGTTAGCCAAACAGGCCGATATGGTGGTTGGAACGGTACCCTACGAAGTCAAGATCCCCTATGGCGTCGTAGAAACAGAGGGCGACCTCATCATCGCCCTGCGGGAAAAGCCGACCTACACCTACTACTCTAATGCCGGCATATACCTGGTGAGGCGGGAACATTTGGCCCTCATTCCTACTGAGGGGGTTTATGATGCCCCGGACCTCGTAGGTACTTTGCAAGACCGCGGTCTGCGCGTCACTCATTTTCCGATCCTGGATTATTGGTTGGATATCGGGAAACCCGATGATTACCAACGTGCCCAGCGCGACATTCTACACCTCCACTTATGACCTTACTGACGATTTGTGCCCGGGGCGGATCGAAGGGAATACCAGATAAGAACATCCTGCCGCTGAACGGAAAACCCCTGATACACTATACCGTAGCTGCCGCGCTGGCTTACGGCAAGCTGCATCCGGATACCACGGTCGTTCTATCCACCGACAGTGAGGCCATTCAGCAGGCCACTGCCGAGGCCGGATTGATTACCGCTTACCGAAGACCCCCGAAGCTCGGAGGGGACCACGTCGGAAAGATAGACGTGCTGCGAGACGTGCTGCATTCCGAGGAACGGCGGTTGGGCCGAACGTTCGACTACCTGGTCGATCTCGATGTCACCTCTCCGCTTCGCACGCTGCAGGATATTGAAGGCGCCTTTTCCGCCCTGAGCGACCGGCCTGATGCGCTTAACATCTTCTCGGTGAGCCCGGCGCACCGAAATCCTTACTTCAATATGGTGGAGGAAGATTCGGAAGGCTTTGCACGAGTGGTCAAACGTCCGGAGACCCCCTTTTACACGCGGCAGTCATCTCCCAGGGTCTACGATATTAACGGGTCCATTTATGTTTACCGAAGGGAATTTTTCCGCTCCGGGCAAACGTCGGCAACTACTGACCGTAGCATGGCATATAACATTCCCCACCAGTGCTTCGATCTCGATGAGCCAATCGATTTCACTTTTATGGAGTTTCTTCTGCAGCGGAATATGCTGGACTTCCCCTTCTCGTTTTAACGGGGTAAATGCCTTACGCCGCCCTTGAACTACCGGAACGATATTTTCTCATTTTACCTCAGCCGACGCGTTTACGAAAACCGTAAGGGCTACGCCGAAGCGGTCTACGGTCGTCACGTCACTGATCGGTTCCGGTCCGCCGCGAAGGCGGTACTCAAACAGCTTGGCTCACTGGGCAAACGATTGACACCAGCGCAGAAAACCAGTTTAAGGGGGAAAACCTGGGTCTACTTCAACACCAAGAATCAATACGACAGCCTACAATTCCTTCACGAGGGCACCGAAAATCTCTGCTTTGTATCCCATGAGACGGGCGTTATGGAATACGCCGGTACGGATACGATCATTTTGCCCCTTTACGCGAGCCTTCCTTTCCGGTACCTGCTGAACTATCTTCCTACGATTTGGCGCTCCCTTCGCGCCGACCCCGAACACTTTGCCCGGATGTTTCATTTTTATGCGCTCGGGGTAGGCTACTTTGAAGTATTTACCCGGCTAGTTAGGGAATATCGTCCGGCAATGGTGATAATGAGTAACGATCATGCCGTCCACTGTAGGGCGATGATGCACGCGGCGAATGCGGTCGATATTCCGACGGTGTTTTTCCAACACGCCACCATTAAAGAGGACTTTCCACCGATGCGCTTTCGGTATGCCTGCTTGGAAGGACAGGATACCTACGATAAGTACCGTGAAATCGATAAGATTTCCACTACCGACTTCCGGTTGATCGGAATGCCGAAGTTTGATCGGTATCTCGCCCACCTCAACGATAAGGATAACGTTGAGGTGCTGGGCTTACCCTATGGTCCTGCCGACCGGGTCGAGCATATCCGGGAGCTAATTTACCAGATCGGTCAGGCAACGGAGCAACTCACCATCCGTCTGCGCCCTCATCCGGCAGACCTACGGCCACTCGACCCAACTACGATCCCCCTGGGCTCAAACACCCTGGAGCGCTCGGATTCCACAACGGAATCAGCCTTCGATTACCTGCAATCCGTGGACATGATTGTAGCCGGCAATTCCTCCATTCACCTCGAAGCGGTACTGCTCAACGTAATGGCTGTTTACTACAGCCGGAATGCCGAGCACGACATTTACGGCTATTTAGCCCATGGTCTAATCGACGAGGCCCGTACGATCGACGCCCTGACGGCGTGCATCCGGGCCAACCAGGTAAGGAAAGTGGATAACCGCCACCGCGCCAAGTACTACTATGCTCCCCTCGGGACCGAATGGGACGGCCGCTCCGGCGAGTTAGGCCGGCAGGTCATTCAGGACATACTTTCCGGGCAACCCATTACCGCACCTTCGCCAAAGAAGACCTAAGTTGTCAATATGCTGAAAAAGCTGATTGGTGACTTCGGCGTCTACGGTATCGCCCCCTTCATCCCGAAGGTGGCGGGGGTGCTTGTCCTTCCCCTCATTACCCCCTTTCTGACGAAAGAGGACTACGGCCTTTACGGCATTGTTACGGCCTACACCGGCTTCTTTACGGTATTCTACACGCTAGGCCTCTTCGTCACCCTCTCAAATTCCTTTTACCGGTCCCGCTCTCAGCATAAATGGCTGTGGCGGCAGGTGTACGGCTTCCTCTCGCTGTGGAATGTCGTTTTCGCTGTAATGGTAGCCGCGGTGCTCTACTGGGCGATCCCTGCCTCCGCAGCCGAAAACCGCTGCCTCATCGTGGCGCTCAACGTGCTGCCCGTCGTCTTCTTCGGGCCGACGGAGAAGGTGGCCACCCTCTACTATCAGCTCCTCCGCAAGCCCCTGCAGATCGGTATCCGCAGCGCCGTTTTCGGGGTGTTGAATATGCTGCTTACCCTGGTAACGATCCGTTACCTGCGAATGGGCTATATGGGCTGGTTCTGGTCGCTATTTATCACCCAGATGCTGACCAACGTCTCCTGGTGGGTGCCGCTGAACCTGCGGGAAAAGATCACGCCCATTTTCAATTTCAAGTGGCGAACCATCCGCCAGGCAATGGCCATTGGGCTACCCGTCGTGCCCCACCAAAACGCCCAGTACGTACTCGATCAATCGGACCGCATTGTCATGGACATCACCGGCGTCTCTACCCGAAACATCGGGTCGTACAACGTAGCCTACACCGGGTCTCAAATATTTTCTACTCTGTCGCTAGCCTACAGCCGGGCGATGGCGCCGCAGATACTGGAGCTGATCCGGGACCGGCGGGAAGAAATCCTCCGAAAGATTATCTTCGGTAGCCAAGCTTTATTTTTGTTAGCATTGGTGCTTTACGCCTGCGTGGCGCGGGAGCTCTTCGCTTTCCTGTTCCGCGGCGAAGGACTTAGCGATGTCTACCGTCTTTCGGTATTGATTTGTACGGCTCTGGTCAGTACTCCGATGTACCTAGGGGCCAACAACCGCCTATTCTACCACGAGCGCACCAAGACGATTGGCGTCCAGTCGCTCTATGCCGCCGGACTGAACATAGGGCTTAATTTTCTGCTCATTCCTCGCTTCGGGATCGTAGCCGCGGCGGCAACGACCTTCATCAGTTACCAGTGGTTGGCGTACTCGCGGTACTATTCACAGTCCTACAGGGAAGTGGCCCGTTTGCGCTATTACCCATCGCTGTGGCTGGGGGCCACGCTGGCCGTAGCTGCCGCAGCTTACTGGATCAGCGGGCAGGGGGGAAGTATTCGCGTAGCGGTTTTCCTGGGCATCCTGCTGCTGTCCAGCACCCTGATCCTGCGTTCTCAACACCTACTGCGCACGTCCCGGAAGAAATAGGCGCTCGCAAACTATGTACCTTTGCCCGGCAATTGGTCCGGCCCAGTGAAAACACGCCTATGTTACCGTACAAAGTCCACAAACACGCCACGATTTTTGGAAGGCGCCTTAAACAAGGAAAAACCGCCAGGCAGATCGCCGCGGAAGGCCACTCTACCTTAACTACGCTCTTGCGCTGCATAGAGCGCGCACGGACGGATCAGTTCACCGTGACGGAACGCGCCGACTTCGCTGCGGTAGAAACGTACCGGGCCGAACTCCTGAAGAACGACGAACTGGTAGACTATTCGGTTTTCAATTTACCGGACACCGCCACCGTGAGTAGCGTCTGCCGGCAGGCAACCTCCCCCTCGATCTGGGCGCGGTTGCTCTATCTCCTGGCTGACGAACTGCAGGCCGAGCGGGTATTGGAAATGGGGACCAACCTGGGGGTCTCCGGCTCCTACTTGCTGCAGGCCCTCAAGAAGCGGCAAGGGGCTACCCTTACCACGATGGATGGGGTGCCCAAGTACGTCGAGATCGCCGGCCGGCAATTCAGTCGGATCGCCGATGCAGATCGCTATGAAATAATTTTGGGGAATTACGACGATACATTTCCCCGGTTGCTGCAGCGGCAGCCGGACTTCGACCTCCTCTTCATCGACGGAAACCACCGCGAAAAGCCGACGGTGGATTATTTCCGTGGGCTGCTGCCTCACGTGCGAAGGCCCTCGGTATGGATATTTGATGACATCAACTGGACGCCCGGCATGGTCAATGCCTGGGAAACCATACGCAACGATCCGGCGGTGACGTATTCCATCGACCTGTGGAAGCTGGGCATCTTGCTCGTTGACCAGCGCTCGAATCCTGGTAAAAAGCACTTTGCTCTCCACCTCACGCACTAGGTTCTATGCAAGTGCACCCTCCCACTCATCTACTCATTCCCACCCATCGCCGGCCCGATCTCCTGAAACGCTGTTTGAACAGTTTGCAATCGGAGGCGGAAGCCCTGGCGGATTGTGTAGTACACGTGGTCGAAAACGGTTCGCGGGAAACGGAGTCCCTGGTTTTGGGGTACGCCGATGCATTCCCGATCCGCTACCATCACTATGCCGAGGGCAATAAAAGCCTGGCACTCAATGGGGCACTCCGCGAGGTCCCCGACGGGGGGCTGGCAATCTTTCTCGACGACGACGTAGCCGTACGGCCCGGCACGGTAGCCGCCTTTCGCGAGGCCGCGGAGACCTACGGCCCGGGACACTTCTTCGGCGGCGTTCTCTATCCCGACTATGAGGTTGCGCCAGATCGGGCCGTACGGCCCTACCTGCCACCCTCCGCCAGGTTGATCGATCTTTCGGGCGGCGCCGACCATCGTGTCGTGCGGCCCTTCACCTACTTCATGGGAGCGTGTTGGGCTTGTTTCGCAATCGACCTTTCAGCGGTGGGCAACTTCAGCGGTGAGTTCGGGCCGGGAGCAGCCAGCGGGGCCCGCGGGCAGGAAACGGATGCCCAGCATCGCCTGCTTACTCGGGGTGGCGTACCGGTCTTCGTACGCCGAGCCGGGGTGGATCACCACGTAAGTGCCCGGATGGTCACCGTTGATTACGCCAGCGACCGCATCTTTCACGCAAGCATCTACCGGGGGCGCACCCAGCCCGACGTAGTGCATACCCTCGGTATGCTCGCCAAACTCGTCTTCAGCAGCTTGCTGCTGCCCCTGCAACCCGGCGATCCCGGACATCGTTACCGTATCGCGAAGGCTGCCGGTTACTTCCGGGGGCTTTCCCAGCGCGATTAATCTATGGTCGAAGTCTTTATCCGTTCGCCGCTCCTGCTTCTCTTCACCGTCATGGCGATCGGTTACGGCATTGGGGAAATCCGCATCAAGAGTTTCAAACTCGGCGTAGCCGCAGTCCTCTTTGTCGGGCTCGGATTTGGCGCCCTCAGTCCCGAACTGGAAGTCCCTCAGTTCATTGTTTTCATGGGCCTGGCCATTTTCGTATATACGGTGGGTCTCAGCTCGGCGCCCTCTTTCTTCGCGAGTTTTCAGCGGAACGGGTTACGGGACATTTACTTTGCTACCGGGACCATCCTGCTCTCCGCGGGCCTTGCCTATGCTATTGGCGTGTGGTTGAATTTCGATCCGGCTACAACCGGCGGCCTCTACGCCGGCGCCAGTACGAACACCCCGGCACTGGCCGGCCTCCTGGACGCGATCCAGAAAAACATACCCCTGGAGGGGCAGGATGCTATATCGCAACAGGCGGTGGTGGGGTACTCCCTGGCCTATCCGCTGGGCGTTTTGGGGGTTATGCTCGGCCTGTTCGTCCTGCAGCGGCTAATGAAGATCGACTACGGAGAAGAGTACCGTAGCCTTCAAAAGGATTACCCCTTGGGCGAAAAACTGCTTAGCCGAACCTTCCGGGTGGAACACCCCGATATGGCCGGCCGTACCCTCCGGGAATTCCGCCAACACCACCACACGGGGGTGGCCTTCGGGCGGATGCGGCACGAAGGAGAAACCTACCTGACCACCTGGGACAGCCAGCCCGCGATCGGTGATCTGATCGTGCTGGTCGGTTCCCAGGAAGCCATCGAGGAGACGGCGAAGCACGTCGGTCCGCCGGCGGACGGTCAACTCAGCCACGACCGGTCGGTCTTCGATGTTCGGCGCATTTTCGTTTCCAATGAGGAGATCGCCGGAAAGACCATCGCTTCCCTGAATCTCCAGGAGCGGTTCAACGTGCTCATCACCCGCGTACAGCGCGGCGACATGGACCTGCTGGCCAGCGGCGACACCGTGCTGGAACTTGGAGACCGGATCCTGCTGGTGGCGCACCGAAAGGACCTCCCCGAGGTGTTCCGGGTATTCGGCAACAGCTACGAGGCACTGTCAAAGGTCAACCTGCTTTCTTTCGGAATGGGCATCACCCTCGGGCTATTGCTCGGAATGATCACCTTCGAACTGCCGGGCGGCTATTCGTTCAGTCTGGGCTTTGCCGGCGGTCCACTCATCGTGGCACTCATTCTAGGCCAGCTTCGCCGCACCGGCCCCATCGTATGGACGCTACCGTACGGGGCTAACCTGACGCTGCGGCAGCTGGGCCTGATCTTTCTCCTGGCGGGCATCGGCATTCGTTCCGGCCAGACCTTCTACCAAACCTTGCAGACCGATCTCGGACTTAAGCTGTTCCTGGCCGGGGGCATCATAGCGATGGTCACTACCGTAGTAACCATCCTGGTAGGTTACCGGCTGCTGCGCATCCCCTTCTCGTTTCTCGGCGGCATGGTCGGCAGCCAGCCGGCAGTGCTTGAGTTCGCCATGGAGCAGGCCGGCAATAAATATCCTACGATCGGCTACACGCGGATGCTGCCCGTAGTGCTGATCGGGAAAATTCTGGCGGTGCAACTTCTGTACAGTCTCCTTTCCTGAAGCACTGGGGGCTATTCAGCCCGTTCCCGGATAATAAACCGGGCGATCTCCCGGGAAACCCGCTCGCCGGACGGACCGTCGAGATGATGACCATCCAGGGTGGCGTACTGCTCGTTATCGACCGTTAGGTCGAGGTAAGGAACACCAGCCGCACCGGTCCAGTGCAGGATCGAATCCTGGAATGAAGGTAGGTATCGCTGCTCGATGGCGTACATCCCCGGTCCGACGGGTAACCGGACGACGTAAACCTCCCCCCGGCCCTTCAGGTACTGGATCATTTCCCGGAAATAGGCGGCCCGCAACGGGCTATAGCGAAAAGTTTCGGCTACCCCTTCATAGTCTTCGAGTTTGGTTTTCGTTCGAATGGCACGCTGCTCCGGACTGAGCTGTATAGTCACTTCCAGTCGCCCGTTTGGCTGAACGAAAAGGTTCTCGTTTTTGGGGAAAATCAATTTGTAATAAGGATAGTCGTAATGATGCAACAGGTATTCCAAATTGGGCCATCCCGACACGGTAGTTAGTTGCCCGGTGAATAGCTGATTCTCATTTAAACAGTCGCGATCCTCCGTTTCCTTTTCACAAATAACGGAAACGCTCCAGGGGTCAACGGTCAAAATGAACAAGCCCCGCGCTGTAGTGTCCGCTACCAGCTTTCGCTTCACCAGGTCGAGGTACGCCGGACCGTAGGGAGATGAATAGAGGGTGAAGGAAAAATTATAGAGATCGTTACGTTGTAGGGCGGCATTTATCACGTCGGGATGCACCCCCTGGGCCGCCCGGGAAGTGCCGAGGATCAGGGCTCGTTGCGGACCGCTAGTAAATCGCAGGTAGGAACCACTGGCCGGGCCGTCCGCGAAATAGAACACCCCCCAAACAGTCAACGCTACCAGCCCGGCAAGCGCCAGGGAGCGCGAAAGGAAGTTGGTGAGGTCGGTCATGGGTAGAGACTGAATACCGCTTAAAACTGAAAGTAGATGAAGGCCTGTTCGCGGCCCGCGAACAGGGCGATGATACACGCAGCAAGGTAGTAAAAGCCGAAGCGGCCCCACCGACTCCAGCGCTCATCCCACCGCGTTAGTGGCACTTCACGGGTCCGGCCGGCATATTCAATCACCAGCATGAGCAGGATGAACCCCATTGTTATCAACGCTTCCAGGCGCCCCGGGAAACTGGGAATTTCCAGTAGGGAGGGATCGGCCATGCCCTGCAGATAGCCCCAGGCCGCCCCCACGCTTTCGGCGCGGAAAAATATCCAGGCCAGCGTCACCAGTAGGAAGGTGCGTACCATGCCTATCCCTTCGCGCAAAGAGGGGAATCCGCCCTCCACGGCGACCACCTCCAGGTAACGGCGATTTTTGCTGCGCAGCAGCAGCGGTAGAAAGAATAGGGCGTGAAGTCCCCCCCATACGATGAACGTCCAATTCGCCCCGTGCCAGAACCCGCTGACCAGGAAAATGATGAATGTGTTCCGAATCACCAACCACCGGGGGCCCCGACTGCCTCCCAGTGGGATATACAGGTAATCCCGGAACCAGGTAGAAAGCGAAATATGCCACCTCCGCCAGAATTCCGCCACGTTACGGGAGAAATAAGGATAGGCGAAGTTGCGCATCAATTCGATGCCGAAGAGCCTGGCCGTGCCAATGGCAATGTCGGAGTAGCCTGAAAAGTCCCCGTAAATCTGAAAGGCAAACATCACGGCGCCGAGCACGAGGGTACTGGCCGGAAACGCCTCGGGCTGATCGAAGACGTGGTTCACCACCACCGCGCAGTTATCCGCAATCACCATCTTTTTGAAAAGTCCCCAGATGATCTGTTTTCCGCCGAGCACCGCCTGGGCGTAATCGAACGTCCGGGGACGGTAAAATTGGGGCAACAGGCGACCGGCCCGCTCGATGGGGCCCGCCACCAGCTGGGGAAAGAAGCTCACGTAGGCGGCGAAGGCAGTGAAATCGTGACTGGCCCGGATGCGACCCCGATAAACATCGATCGTATAGCTCAGCGTCTGGAAGGTGTAGAAACTGATCCCGACCGGAAGAATAACATTCAGCATCCACGGATCGAACTCCCTGCCAAAAAAAGTAAAGGCCCCGAGAAAGGAGTCCACGAAAAAGTTCCAGTATTTAAAATATATAAGAAGACCGAGGTTAGCGCTGAGGCTTATCCACAGTAGCCACTTTTTTCGCTCCGCGCCCGGACTCCGCTCCATGGCTTTCGCGACCTGAAAGTCGACCAGGGTACTAGCGAAAATGAGGAGTAGAAATCGCCAGTCCCACCAACCGTAAAAGAAGTAGCTGGCCAGGCCGATCAGCGCATTCTGCCACTTCAGGTGGCCCTGCGTGACGAACCAGTAGAGGACGAAAACAATCGGGAGAAAAACACCGAACTCAATCGAATTGAAGAGCATTCTCGCGAAGGTAATGAAGACCTCGTTCGGAGGCTCGCTCACCGCCCATAACCTAACCGTTCCGGCCTGCTTTTCCCCAAAGCACCGCCTTGCCGCCCTCATTCAGGCCAGCAATGCCATCGTCCCGATCCGATATGGAAAGTCCAAAAAAGCCCTAAACCCCGGCAGCCGGCTACTTAAAAGCTAAGGTACTCCCCCGGGTCGACCGCGCGACCCTGGTGCCACAGTTCGAAGTGCAGGTGCGGCCCCGTACTTAGCGTACCGGTGTTGCCAATGATCGCGATCGCTTCACCGGCCTTCACGCGATCGCCTACCTCCTTAAGGAGCTTGCTGTTGTGCTTATAGAAGCTGATCAGGTTGTTGTCGTGCTGGATGCCGATCATATTGCCGTTGGCATTGCTGTACTCCGAGAGGAACACGATGCCGGCACGGGTGGCCTTCACCGCCGTACTCTGGGGGGCCAGGATGTCGACGCCGGTGTGGTCGGTAGCGAGGTTGAAACCCGCGCTCACCTCTCCGTTCAGGGGGGCAACCAGGTATACCGATGCCAGCGTAACGTCTCTGCTTCCGGGTGAGGGCAGCCCTCCCTTCGTATTCTCCGGAACGGCCATCCGTTCGTTTTCCATCTCGCGCCGCAGCTGGATTTCCGCTTCCGACGGGGGCAGCGGCTCGACCTCCTCGCTGGCCACGATCTCCGTGCGCTGTTCCACACTGTCGGCGGTGATAGCCTCGCCGAGGAGGGTCCGCTTCAGATTCTCAATGTAAAGGTTTTGGCCGTCCACGATTTCCGTCAGCTCACTGACCGTATACTGCAGGTCGGCCATTTCCTCCCGCTGGACCACGTCGCCGTAGCCGGGGACGTACTGCCGAAGGGGCGTGAAGGCGATAAGGCCGATCACGATCACGGCTACGACCAAAAAAAGCGTGGAAAGGGCGGCGTAAACGTTGAGCGGCGTCAGGTTGTAGCTGCCGAGCTCGTGGTAGTTGTGCGTATTCCGCACCACCAGTTGATACTCATCCCGGCTACGCTCCTTGAAGCGATTCCAACGACTTTGGTTCTCCTGTGTTTCCTCCATGATAAGCTCCTATAAGCCAGGCATCCGTACCCGTGCCTACCTAATTTTTTTGCGCCGGAGCGCAGGTGCAATACATATTCAGGAAAAGCAGGCCACACACCGGGGGCAGCCTACACTTTCCAGTACCTTGCGCGCGTTTACCGGTTACCGGCGAGTTAAGGTCGGCCGGGCAAGCACTAAAGCATAAGGTTTGAGATTAACGAAGTTGTTTCTGGTTTTATTGATCCTCCAGGTAATCGTAGCAAGTTGTGCTTCGACCAAAAGCCGGGAAGAGCAAGGGGCTATTGCCAAGTTATGGCATAATACCAACTCCCATTACAACGGCTATTTCAATGCCCGAGAGATCATGGACGAAAGCCTGGTCGCCCTGGACGAGCAGCATTCGGATAATTATAATCAGCGACTGGAAATGTTTCCTTTCCTGGCCGTTGACAACACCGGGGCCGTCGCCGGTGAACTCGACCGCGCCATCGAAAAGGTCGCCGTCGTCGTCAAAAAGCATCCCTACAGCAACTGGACCGACGACAGCTATCTGCTGGTCGGACAGGCCCAGCTGCTGAAACAAGACTACGAAGGGGCCGAGCGCACCCTGGAATTCGCCATGAAGGAATTTCGCCCCCGACCGGAGCGCGGCAAAGGCAAAAAGGGAGAAGAGGCGGAAGGGGAGGAATTCGAAAGCCGCCGCGATGTGGAGACCAGCCGGACGCAAAGTCGCCGCGATAAGCTCCGGGCCCGTCGCGACGCCCAGCGCGAACGGCAGCGCACGATCCGTCAGCGGGAAAAGGAAAGAAAGGCCGAACAAAAGGCCCGAGAAAAGGCCAGGAAAGAACTGATCCGTGCCCGCAAGAAGGGAATCCGCCTTCCCTCCCGGGTCACCCCCGCGGATACGACCGCCGTAGCAGGCCTGGAGAACGAACCGGAGGAAGCGGAAGAGATAGCTGAAATGGAAGAAGGCCCGATCGGGATGATCTCGATCTTCGGCAACCGCTCGGGTGACGTGTCCGGTAGCGGAGAATACGGCAGCAAAGCGGGCAGCTACCTGCTAAAGCACCGTCCCGCCTACCAGGAGATCCGTCTCTGGCTGGCCTGGACCCTGGTCAAAAGGGACGAGTACGACCGGGCACAGCTCATCCTCCAGGACCTCCGGAACGACCGGGGCACCTACGCCGACGTGCGCCGCAAGGCCATTGCCATACAGGCTTTTCTATACCTCGAGCAGGATCGCTTCGAGGAGGCCATTCCCTACCTGGAAGCCGCCGCCGAAGTAGCCGAGGAACGAAACGAGCGCGCCCGCTATTACTACATCGCCGGTCAGCTGAATCAGGAATTGAGCCGGCCCGGTGCCGCGGTGACGAATTTCGAGCAGGTGGTAGCCGCCAAACCGGCCTACGAACTCGAGCTCGGCGCCCGCATCAATATGGCCCAGAACGCTTACCTCAGTGGCGGCGGCAGCCCCGACGAAGCCTTACGGCAGTTGGAGCGTATGGCCAAGGAGGAAAAAAACCTGGAGTACGAAAGCCAAATTCTCTATTCCATGGCGGGGATCGCACTCCGCAGCGGCGACGATCAAGCGGGAAGCGAATACCTTCGCCGCGCGCTTAACAGCCCCTACGGCGGTCCCAATACCCGCGTGGAAGCCTACCAGCTCCTGGGGGATATGGCCTACGACCAACGCGATTACCTCGCCGCCAAGCTCTATTACGACAGCACCTTACAAGTGATGGCCAATACCGACGTTCGGTACCCGGAGACCACCGGTCGCCGCGATAGGCTTGGTAATGCGGCCACCCAGCTGCAAACGATCGAGCAAAACGACAGCTTGCTCCGTATTGCACTCCTGCCCGAAGCGGAGCGCCGGGCCTGGGCCGAGGAACGTTTCGCCCTCAGCCGGGCCACTAATAGTGCCGCGCTCTACAGTACCCCGGCCACGAGGGGCAGTATTCCGGTAACCAATGCCGCCGCCAATCTTTCCAACAGCGATTGGTGGGGCTACAACAACCAGGCGATCCGCCGCGGCGGCCGTGATTTCGAACGCCGATGGGGCGATCGGGCGCTGGAGGACAATTGGCGGCGCAGCAATCGTACGGATATCAGCCTGTTCTCCGACGAAGGAGATGCGGAATTGGTTGCCTCCGACGGACTGGACGCCACCCTGGTCACCGATGATGAGATCGACCGCATCCTGGCGGATATCCCGGTGGATCCCAATGCACAGACGGCCACCCGCGAGAACCTGGCGGAGGCCTACTTTACCCTCGGGCGGGAGTACCGCGACCGGATCGAAGACAACGAATATGCGATTCAGGCCTTTGAAACCCTCGACGAGCGGTTTCCGGATAGTCCGCACGAGCCCGAAAGCTGGTATTATCTCTATCGCCTCCACACCGACGACGGAAACACCACCCGGGCGGGCACCTACGCCGAGCGGCTCCGGGAAAAATATCCCGATTCCAAATTCGCACGCCTCGCCAATGATCCGACCTACGCCCGCGAAATTATGAACGAAGAGGCGGGACGGATGCGAAATTACGATCGCGCTTACCAGGCCTTCCAGGAGCGCGACTTTGCCGGGGCCAGAAGGATCATCGAATCCGAAACCCGGGAGATCGCCGCCGAACACCCCTTGCGCGCACGTTACGATCTGCTCAGCGCCATGGTGGCCGGTAAACTCGAAGGGAGGGCTGCCTACGTTGCCGCGCTGCAGCAGGTCGTAGCCGATCATGATAACACGGCGGTACAGACCCGCGCCCGGGAGATCCTCCGCCTGCTGGGAGAGACCGGTACGGCCATACCCGGCCAGGCTACCGCTGCCGTCGTTAGTTCCTTCGAAAGCTCACCGGATGAGATCCACTACATCCTCATTGTTTTCAATAACCAGGATGCCCGGTTAAATGACCTCAAGGTGGACCTCGAAAGCTTCAACCAGAAGTACAACAAGCTGGACCGTTTGCGCTCCACGCCGATTTACATCGGACGGGACAACGAAACGCCAATGCTGGTTATGCGTCGCTTCAAGGATGCCGCGGAGGCAATGACGTATTACCGGAACGCCACGCAAAATCAGGCGGAATTCCTAAGTGGAGCCGAGGGCGGGTATACCATTTTGCCCGTTTCACAGTCGAATTACCGGGAAATCCTAAAGGCCCGCGCCATAGCTGGATACGGGCAGTGGTTCGAGGCTAATTACTTCTAGAGCTGGTAATACTTTCCGAATCAGATAAGACCAATTCATTGGCGATGAGCGGCAGCCCTAACTAGCTATTCGTCGTGGGGCGGATCAACCAACTGCGGTGCAGATTCTTCTTCCGGAAATCCTGGGGAACGGTTTGCGCGGTAATTTCCTTCACGCTCCCTTTAATAGCTGATTCGTCCAGCCTGAATTTGCGGTAGTTCGTGCTGAAGTATAGCCTCCCCCCCGGTATAAGCCGGAGCAGCGAATGGTTGATCATCTCCACGTGATCGCGCTGGGTATCCAGCACGTCCTCCATCATCTTGGAATTGGAAAAGGTAGGCGGATCGAGGACGATCAGGTCGTACCGATCCCGTGGCCGTGCTCGCAACCAGGCCAGGGCGTCCTCCCGGATAAAACCGTGTTTGGCGGCGCTTATCCCGTTCAGCTCGAAATTCCGCTTACCCCAGTCCAGGTAGGTATTACTGAGGTCGAGGTTATCGACGCGGCTAGCGCCCCCCGTAGCGGCGTAGACCCCGAAGGAACAGGTATAGGCGAACAAGTTGAGTACCCGCTTACCCTGGCATTCTTCGCCGACCATACGCCTGGTTTCCCGGTGGTCGAGGAACAGGCCCGTATCCAGATAGTCCCGGAGATTGACGTAGAACCGCCGACCGTATTCCTCGATCGGGAATTCCCGGCCCCCCTTATCTAGCTTTTCGTACTGATTTTTGCCACTCTGTCGTTCCCGGATCTTGAAAAAGATTTGGAAGGGTTGGACCTCCAGCGCTTCGGCTAGGTGCCCCCGATACCGGTCGGGGAAGCTTCTCCGTCGCGGGCGTAAAGGGCAACGTAAAGCTGATCGCGGTACCGGTCTACCGTCAACGGAAATTCATCCAGGTCCGCATCGTAGATACGGTAGGCTTCGAGGCCCTTGCGGCGCGCCCACTTTCCGTAGTGGCGCGCCATCTTCCGAAGCCGGTTCTGAAAGGCTTGATTGGGATCGTTCATGGGTCTTTTGCTCCTGCGCTCCGCCGCAAAAAAGTGGCTTACCAGTCAATGCCCTTTTTGAGCAGGCTCAGGGTGTCGGCTTCCGGGCTTCCGGGCTCGGGTTGATGATCGTAGGCCCAACCGGCCAGGGGCGGGAGGCTCATCAGGATGCTTTCCGTGCGACCGTTGGTGGTCAGTCCGAATTTGGTCCCGCGATCCCACACCAGGTTGAATTCGACGTAGCGTCCGCGCCGTAGCCCTTGCCACTCTTTTTCCGACTCCGTTTCCGCGCGGTCCTTGTTTTTGGCCAATAACTCAACGTAGGTAGGAGCGAAGGTTTCCCCCACCGCGGCGGTGAAATCGAATAGGTCGCGTTTGCTTTTGCCATCCGTTGACGGCTCAAGCCGGTCGAAGAAAATGCCGCCGACCCCTCGGGTTTCCTCGCGGTGGGGAATGTAGAAGTAGTCGTCGGCCCACTTCTTGAATCGCGGGTAATAGGTGCCATCGAAGCGGTCGCAGGTAGCGCGCAACCGGCTATGGAACCAGGAGGCCTGCTCCCGGTCGATGTAATGCGGCGTGAGGTCGATGCCCCCGCCGAACCAGAACCGACCCCCCTCGAGCTCGAAGTAGCGGACGTTCATATGGATAATGGGAACGTGGACGTTCCTCGGGTGAAGGACGATGCTTACCCCGGTGGCATAAAAGGTGGTCTGCTCCGCCTGCGCATCCAGGCTGAGGGCGGCGGCGGGAGACAACTCCCCGTGCACCTCGCTGTAATTGACCCCCCCTTTTTCAATTTCCTTGCCGTTAAGCACTCTCGCCCTCCCCCCACCGCCGCCGGGGCGTTCCCAACTGTCCTCCTGGAAGGCAGAACCGTCGGCCGAGCTGAGTTGCCGGCAGATATCATCCTGAAGCTGCTGGAAATACGCGCTTATTTCGTTGCGATCCGGCATCAGGAATTAAGTGCTTGGCGGGTGCCGGCTACGCTTTTCTTCGCGCTGCCGATGAAGATCTGGTCATCTACTATCGTGACGGGCCGTTTCAGGAAAGTATACTCCTCCAGGATGAGCCGGCGGTAATCGTCCTCCGAAAGATCCTGGTCCGCCAGTCCCATACTACGGTATTTCATTGCCCGACGGCTGAACAGGGCTTCGTAGCTGCCGGCAAGTTCGGCCATGCGATCCAGTTCAGCCGGAGTGATAGCGGTTTCCTTGATGTTAATCACCTCGAGGTTCGGTTCCTCGCCGATTTCGCCCAGAATGCGTTGGCAGGTTTTACAATTGGTCAGTTGGTACATCTTTGCCATGGCGCAAAGCTAAGGGCTGGTTTGGACTTTCGTCCATACTGGCCGTTGAAGCTACCGGATTCGGAAGGTGCAAGGAAACCGCTACTCCGATTCCCGCCATTCCGAATCGAACCGAGAAAAGGCAGACCTGGCACTATTGGTAGCCCGGTTTATTTCCTCCTCGCTCAATTGAACGGATTTTAAAATTTGCAGTAAAGACCGCCACTGCTGCAAACCCGATTCCGCTTGTTGCCGGTAAAAAGTAAAGGGGGCTTCCGACCCAAGGTGCTGGTTTTCCTGCAGTTTTCGGTAGATCACGCTTCCACCCAGGCTGGCACCTTCGAGCACGTATAAGGTGCCCAGGGCGGTAGGCAGGTCGACCGTTTTGGGCGAGGACGCAGGTGCAATGAAACGGGGGAGGTAGCCATAATCACCGTGTCGAAAACCATTGATTTGGGGTTCCAATACCTCGTGGGTGCGCCGTTGCCAATCGATCAGTTTCCGGTATTCGGCCGCCGTTAGCGAACCCGCCATGATCTTATCGCCGTAGGTCTTGGACTCCAGACGATCGTGCAACTCGCGGGTGGATTCCCGCAGTCGGTTTAGTAGTATGTCCGTATCCGGCTTCATTCCAGGGTCTGATTGTAATCTAACCAGAAGGTGGCTAAGGTGCTCACGAGTTGTTTCAGGTCGCTGTATCGCTCGGGCTTGGTGAGGTAGGCGTTTACCCGATTTTGGTAGGCCTTGTTGATGTCCTTGTCTTCGGCGGATGCGCTAAGTATCACTACGGGGATGCGAGAGAGCCGGGTACGACACCGAATAAATTCAAGCACCTCCAGGCCGGAAAGACCGGGCATTTTGATATCCAGTACTACCAGATTCGGCAGCCGGTCATCGGCCTTCAATCGGTCGAGCAGAAAATCCTTGATCAGCTTTCCATTTTCCCGGTGAACGAGGGGGAAGCCGGCGTTGCTGTTGCGAAAAGCGCGGGTAAAGAAGATGTGGTCCGAGGAATTATCCTCGCCGTAAAGACAATAGGGCTCTTTATATTGAATCTGCTCCTCCTGCCCCTTTTTCCCCGCAGGGTCTACGGTTGGCTGGGCCATGATCAACTTTTTTCGGCGTGGAGATAAAAATTAAAAGTTACGCCCATTTTATCATCGGTTACCCAGACTTTTCCGTTGTGGCGGTTGACAATTCGTTCTACTATCGCTAATCCAACCCCCGTGCCTTCGGTATCGGCCTGGGGAGACAGGCGGCTGAACATCTCAAAGATCGTTTGACTGTAATCTTCTGGAATGGACGGGCCGGTGTTCGAGACGTAGTAGACCGGCTGACCCGCTATAGTCTCGTCCCGTAGTCCGATCTCCAGCCGGTAAGTTCCCGTTTCGTTTGGCTGCATGTATTTGAGCGCGTTAGAGATCAGGTTGAGCAGCAATTGCCGGAGCATACGCTTATCGCAGAGGACCGGCGGCATATTCTCCGCAATGCTGAGTTCGATTTGTTGGTTCTGAGCGTATACGGGATGAACCTCGGCAACCACCTCCGCGGCTATGGAGGATACCTGGTTTAATTTTACTTCCAATCCACCGCTTCCTACCCGGCTGAGTTCCAGGATATCGGTAATGAAGCTGTTCATCTGGTGCACCCCGCCGTGGATCTTGGCGATGATCTCGTGGGCTTCGTCATCCAGTTGGTCGCCGTAATCTTCGGCCAGGATTTCGGTATAGCCATTGATTGCACGCAGGGGCGCACGCAGGTCGTGGGAGACGGTGTAAGAGAAGGTCTCCAGGTCCTGGAGCGCTTTCTTCAGTTGCTCGTTCACTTGCTTGACTTCCGTATACCGCTGCATTAGGCTATTCAGGATCGTAATACGCAGGGAAAGGGCCATGTCGACCTCCTCCTTGATCCAGGGGGCACTGCATCCATCCACCGTTTCCACGTAGCGTGCAAAGCTCTTGCGGGGACCTAATCGACGGCTACCGTCTTCGGAGGTAACGATCTCCTTAATCGGCCGCCCTGCCCAGGCTACGGTTTGTTTGATGGCCGGCCGGAACCAGCAGATCCAGTCGGAATAGTCCGGGTTCATAAAAATGATCAGTACACCGGCAGCCTCTTCGCTGTATTTGCCAAAGGAAGGATAAATTTTCTTGATTTCATCGCTGGAATAGATGAGGCTGGATTCCGAATTACGTGTTTCCCTGATGCTTGCGATCAAGTCCTTAGTGTCTTCCAGCGGAGGGGTGTTGCCATAGGGTTCGTAGCGATCCTCGAAGAGGATGGCCGCACCGGAGGTCCCCGGGTACATATTCATGATGTTGTGGGTCCCCTTCGTCAGGCCCTCGAACAGATCGCGGGTCTTGGTGATCATTTCACCGATAGCCAGACGTGCCAGGTTTCGGGTAAGGGAATCCTGCCGGTAAAGGTTGGCGGATTGCAGGGAAAGGTGGCCGCTGAAGATCTGGCCGACAAATGCCAGCATGCTGCGGATGCTGTAATCGACGAAGCGGGGAGAGTAGTGGTGCAAAGCGAAGAGACCCCATAGCCGGCCTTCTTGCACGATCGCGACACTTAAAGAGTTGTTCACTCCCATGTAAGAGAGATACTCCAGATGCACCGGGGAAACGCCCCGGCTGGAGGCAAGCGATAGATCGAGGGCCTCGCCTTCCATGCTGTCGCTGATGCGCAGCCGCGACGGGGGTGCGGTACCATTGCTGATCATCCTTACCCGGTTTTTCAGGTACAGTTCTCGCGCCTGTTTGGGGATGTCGGTATGCGGATACCGCAAACCTTCGTACGGCTCGAGATTTTCCGCTCGGGCTTCGGCAATCACTTCTCCGTTGTACTTGCTGTCAAAGCGGTACACCATGACCCGATCATAGCCGGTCACCTGGCGGATCACGCTGGCGGTTTCTACGAATAAATTATCGTATTCCTGAATCTGTTGGATCCTGCTGATAGCGCGGGAGAGCAACTGCTGGTACCGGGAGGCCTGGAGAAACTGCGAAGCGGACTCTACTTCGATGATCAGAAAATCCTTGTCGCGGTGAACGATCACGTTCTTGAGTACCCGTTCCGAATTGATCGTAAAGAAGGCCTGAATGGGATTTAGGGATTCGAAACCATCTTCCCGGCTCAGCCCGACGGAGATTTGGGCCGTAACTTCAAAGGTCAAGACTTCCTGGACCGGTCGATCCATGATCTCTTCCCAAGCCATCCCGATCGTCGAGCCGGTGTTTTCGCTAACGTAGCGGACCACCAGGTCATCCAGGTCTACCGCAAGGAGGCAAGCATGTGCCTGCACGGTCTGAATATGCCTAAGTGGCTCGGCTTCACAATTTTCTAAGTCAACCTTGTAGGGGTATACCTGGCGAATTGATTCGGCTACCGGGTCATTGGTCAAATGCATGTAATTGTCTCTGCGCAACGGATAGTGCAACAATGCAATCGGCGAATGTGAAGGCTAGCAATAAATCCCGTAGGAGAAGGAGCCGAACTCATCTGAAGGCAGAAAGGCCGGGTACACCAGGGAGAGATACCGCGAGCTACTCACATCACCATGGGTCGCAAACGATTGGTTTTAATCCAGAAGGAATTGATGGAACCTACCAGTTCACGCAGATCCTGGAAGCGGTTCGGCTTTACCAGATACCCATTGGCACCACAATCGTAGGCCTTGGCAATGTCCTGCGGTTCATCGCTGCTGGACATTATGATAATGGGTAGATTTTTGGTTCGTTCGTTTGACTTGAGTTTCTCCAAAACTTCCAGGCCACTCATTCCCGGCATCTTGATATCCAGGATGGCCAGTCGCGGTAAGGGTTTACCATCGTTTTCGTTGATCAGACCGGTGAGCGCTTCTATTCCGTTTTTGCACCAGACCAGCTCGGGAGGTGAGTCGAGTCTTCGAAGGGCTCGCTGAAAAAATTCGGCGTCGGTCGAATCATCTTCGGCGAGAAGAATTTGATTAGCATACATGGCTAAGTGGGTAAAGAAAAGCGTGGGGTTGCAGGAAAAACAAGTACAATTACCCTAAGAACTGGCTTTTCATTCAAATAGTTTGGCCGTACCGGAAAGATTTGGGTCGGTATAGAACAAAAAGGTAGCACCCTGTCCGGCTTCGCTTTCGATCCTGATTTCCCCGTTGTGCCGACTGAGGATGCGTCGGGTAATAGCCAGCCCGACACCGTTGCCGGGATAAGATTCGTGGGTGACGAGGCGATTAAACATGCCAAAGATCCTTTCCTTGTGCACCATGTCAATACCGATGCCGTTGTCACTAACGTAATATTCCCCGTCCCCGAATTTGTTTACGGTGCGGTAGCCAACCTCGATATGGCGGGCTTCACGAGTGGTACTATACTTGACGGCATTGGATAGCAGATGCCGGAATACCGTGGTCAGCAACCGACTGTCGCCCCGAATCTGCGGCATGGGTTCCTTGATGTCGACCTCGACCACCTCTCCGGACTTCTTTTCCAGATCCCGAACTGCCGCGCGTACCAGGTCGCTAACCTTGCAGGAAGACACCGTTAACGCTACCCGTCCTACCCGACTTAACTCCAGGATGTCGCTGATGAACTGATTCATCCGTGCGGCATTCTCCTGGATTACCTTGATCAATGCCTTGCCTTCCGGCTCGATCTGGGGGCCATAATCCTCCATAAGGATTTCGGCAAAACCGTCGATGCCCCGCAGCGGAGCTCGTAAATCATGGCTTACGGTGTAGCTGAAGGATTGCAGTTCCTCATAAGCCACCTGCAAACGATGGTTGATCCGGGTGAGCTGTCCGTAGCGCTCCATGATCACATCCCGGATGTACGTCTGGAGGTCCCGGGCCGTTTCCCTATTCTCTATCGTCCAGGGGAGGCAGTAGCCCCGCCGAATTTCCACGGTTGATTCGAAGCGCTTTTCTCCATTCACCAGGTTTTCCTCCTTTCTGCTTCCGAAAGTGACCTTTTCGGCTCTTTCCCCGCGAAACCATATGATCCATTCCGTACATCGAATATTTAGCGGAATGACCATAATTCCGGAAGCAGTCGCACCGAGGTCGGTGTCACTTTGGTAAAGGGAGCTCAAGTTGTCCGTAGCGAATACGTCCCGGCTGCCAACCTTGGTATTTGCCCAATTCAACAGCTTGCGAATCCTTTCGACGGGTGGGGTCAGGCCGATGGTGACCAGTTCGCCGTCCAGCAGGACGGCGGCCCCACTTGTCTCCGGAATCAGGTCAGTCAGGCTTGGGTCTGACCGCTGCAGACCCTCCACCAGGTTAGAAGCGCTGGCCAGATTTTCCCGGATGCGGGTGCGAATAAATTCGGAAGCGAGGATCTGCCGGTGGGTCATGCTGAATGCCCGGTAGACCAGCGCCTGGCTGGTCAGGTTGCCGATGAGGTGGGCAAAGGTGCGAAGTTGGTGATCGAGGTAGACCGGTTCTTTGGCATGTGCAAACAACATACCCCAAAGTTCGCCCTCATCCCATAGGGCAATACTGAGGTAACCCTCAATGCCCGCTTCCCGCGTGAACTGCTCCAGGGTAGGATAGATATCGCGACTGCCCAGGCAGTTGAGGATCATCTCTTCCACTCCGCCGATGTCACCGACAAAGGCCGTTTTCTCTCTTTTCGGGTTGGCGTAACTCAACACGCTTTCCGTTTCGTAGCGGTGATGAGCCTCCATGGGGAAGTCGTCCTTTCGGTACCGGGTACCCTTGAGCTTAGGAAATTTCCCATTATTGAACTCTTCCGTTATCACCCCCGATCCGTCGGGTTCCAGATCGTAAACTACCACCCGGTCGTAGTGGAGGTAGTTCGCAAGTCGTTCGCAAACCGCGTGCAGTAATTCCTGGGTCGTTTGGGCCTGGATGATGGCCTGGTTAGTTTCCCGCAGGGCGACCTCGTGGGGAAAATCATTTTCCGCGTCTGTCCGCGGTTCCACTTCCAGTACGATGCACTCACCGGAGTGGTGGGGGATGAGTTGCTGCCCCCCCCAATCGACGGGTTCGCGATCCGTAAGCCGGATCTCCGCGGTTAATGATTGTTTGATCATCCTTCTGACGGCAGCAAGCGTCTGCCGGGAAAAAAGAATTTCGCCGGATCGACCGATCGCCGATCCGGCGTCTTCGCCCAAGACCTCGTTGAGGTTCGTACTAACCGCCTGGATATCACCCTCACCGTCAAGGATGACCACTTTGGCATAGGGTTGGATGAAATGCGTGTTTGGCATGGGCTGGGGGTGTCGGCAGTAGGTCGACTTTAGGAAGAACAATTATAAAGCGCAACAATAAACTTGCATGTTTATGTCGCGCACTTAAAAAGATGGACTTTACCTAAACCGCCCGGCCGTCTACGGACTATTAGAAGTATGGAACCCGCCGAGCGAATCATTCGTCATCCCGGACTCGACCCCCTCTGGCGGAGTATCGAGCGGGATCACCGCTACAAATTACTGACAGCCGTGGTGATGGTTGCCGGCGGTCTTCTGCTGGGTGTCCTTTCCCTGACCTATTCCGCCTGGTTACCCTTTGCCGGTTCGTTTACGGCTACGCTGGGAGCTTTTTGGTTGCTTCGTCTGCTGGGGACGCAGCCGGTGGCTGGATGGCAGGAAGAACTGCGGGATCACCCGGATCAATTCGTCTGGGTATACGGCATGGTGACGGAGCGAATGCCCTTTGGCCTCAACCTCATGCGCAGTGGCGTGCTTTATCTCTTCGACGAAACCGGTGAAGGCCACAGCTTTAGCTTACCGGCGGATCAGCTGCTGCTGGTCACGAAAACACTAAATCGATTACTGCCCCGGGCGGAATTCGGCTACACCCAGGAAAGGGAACTCCGGTACCGCGGGGAGATCAGCCGACAAAAAAAATAAACTATGGCCACCTTTTGGCAGAAAATATCTTCCTTATTCGAAGCAGCCGAGAACAGCAGCGGTAGTGACCCCGCGGTGCACGAAATGATCGAGCGCGACGATGCAGAACTGGAAGCATACGCCCGCTGGAAAAAAACCCTGGCCCGAAGGAGATTGCTGGATTGGCTTACCGACCAGTATGCACTGTATCGGACCACCGGGGGAGGGGATAGGGAAGTGGATTTCCTGGACACGCCGAGTAGCAAGGGTTTTGTAATCCACTTTAGTGAAACCCAATACAGTAAAGCCGAGATCACCCATTTTTTCCACTACCTGAAAGAGCGGATACTGGAACTGAACTACCGCACCCAGATCAGCGACCGGCGCGTCTTCAGCCGCCCCAACTGGGTGGAAACCCAGGAAAGACATTACCTAAAACCCCGTACCCGCAAGCAGCGTATGGCCGGTCCCGTCGAACGGGGGGCACTGGATCAAAAATTCGGTAACATCTCCGTTGAGTTGGAGCTGCGGGACGACCGGGCCTGGAACCTGCGCCTCCGCGCAACCACCTACCAGGACGCCCTGTACAACGAACCCGAATCCTTCCGGGCGCTGATGGTAGCCCTCGCCGGAACATCGGATTGAGCGTTCGCGTTTTAATACTATGAAATTCCTAGCTGCGCTGGCCCTTTTTATGGCATTACCCTTTACCCTGTCCGCCCAAAGCCTCAATGAGTTCCGGTGGCAATCGCGAGTGATCGTGCTGTTCTCCCCTAGCCTGGATGACCCCCTGTTCCTGCAACAATACGCGCTGCTTAAAGACGCATCGGATGCCCTGCGGGAGCGCAAGATCGTAGTCGTCATGGTCACCCCCCAAGGGGTACACGAGAACACCGGCATTTTCCTCAAGGAGAGCAGTTCGGAATACTTTTACCAGCGCTTTTCGGCGCAACCGTACCAACTAGAACTTTCGCTGGTAGGCCTGGACGGAACTGAAAAGTTCCGGGCCAAGAATACGGTGACCCCCGTGTCGGTCCTGCTGGAACTCGTAGACGGTATGCCGATGCGACAACGGGAGATCGAACTGAGGCACGGATTGGGAAACCGCAGTCAGATCAGTTCCAAGGATCCTACACCGGATATCCCTGATGGAAGGAATTAATGGTTTTTCCCGGATGTACAGTGCTACTCCTTTGGTTATAAGGTTGTCGGGTGTCGGGTGTTGGTCGGCCGTGAAGGTAGTTGGATCTTCAGATCAGGGTGTTTACACGTCTTTACAGGATTCAGAATCAATTTTGCGGGTTGCGGGTTACCGGGTTCAGGGGCTTTAGCTCGGGATATTTAAACATCCTCGCGGAAAGAAGCCGCTGCTGATCGGCGCTAATCGAATACAGCCTGAAGGTGAAAATGTTAGAACCCGGAATGCTAACACGCGGCCAAAACGTTTTGTCAGGATTGCCCTTGCCACTTCCATTTGTAGAAAGTCCCATCGGCTCCCACGGACTCACCTCCCCGAAACACTGCGGACTTTGCTCCTCGGCTGTTGCCGTTGGTCGCGCAGCTACCCTCTTCCGTGGCCTCTCTTTTTATACTGGGGTATGCAAGTCCTGCAGGAATGTTTTCATCCTACATGAGCTACATTTTAAAGTAGACATCGCATCGGGGCTCCGTCAACGGATGAGATCGCGTACACCGTACATTTTAGGTCGCCAGTAGGAAGAAGCCAGGATATTTTCCCGGATCACACCGCGACTACTTGTCGGGTGGATCACCCATAATTCGCCGGGTCCGGCCTCTACGATCATGGAAATATGGAAAACCGGTTGGGTGGGACCACGACGAAAGAATACCAGGTCACCCGGCTTCGCGGTCGCGGGGTCGATCGGATCCCCCTGTTTCGCCTGGTCTCGCGACACGCGCTCTATGCTCAGCCCCTGGTCGTTATACAGGTATTTTATGAAGCCGGAGCAGTCGAAGCCTTCCTTTGGCGTATTGCCACCGTACTTATAGCGTACGCCCAAAAACGTTTCCGCCTGGCTCACGAGCTGATTGCGTAACATGCCGGTCGGCCCGCTTGCTGCAGGGATTTTTACGACACGTTCCGTTTTTCTCGTGCGGCGTGTGTCCTCCCGGGTATTGGTCCGTCGTGGTGGTGGCGTACTCCGCTCGGCGGTAGCGGTCGAGCTGCCGGCCCGCGAGGGATTCCGAACCGTATTCGGTGGACGGAACGAGCTGCAACTGCTTACGGCAAGGCTCAGGGCAACGATAATGAAAAGCGGTAATTTCAATGCTCGGAATTATTAACACTCAACGTGAACTGTGGCAAATTTAGTTTAGCTTGGCCGGGGTGACCGATGGATTAACACCGTTGCTGACGCATTTGTCAAATCTGTACCTGGGCAACCGATTTTTTGTGTCCGTAGGTGGTGTAGTGGTATTATCGGCACTGGGGTATTGGTCAGCTCCCTTGTTCCTGCTGGCGGTATCCCTGCTTGGCTTACTCCTTATACTGACCGGTTATGATGTGTACCGCCTCTATCGGATAGCCGGCAGCGTGTCCGCCAAGAGAATTCCGCCACAGGTCCTTTCACTTGGAGATGAACTTCAGGTCGAAGTGCAAATCCGTAACCAGGCTTCCACCGATTTACAGATAACCGTCACGGACGAATTGCCGGATCAGCTTCAGGTCCGCGATCACCGAATACCAGTGGCCGTAGCGGCCGGTAGCCGAACCCGGCTTACCTATCCCCTGCGACCCCTGACGCGGGGGATATACCATTTTGGCGATCTCCATTTATTTCTGAAAACGCAGCTACGTCTGGTAGAGCGAAGGTTAGTCGTTGCCCACCAACAGGACGTAGCGGTATACCCCAGTATCGTCCAGATGAACCAATTCAGCCTGGGAGCCGGTGGTGCCGCTCCCCAGGGTGGGCACCGGCAGCCGCGGCCGGTGACCCGCAGTTATGAGTTCGACCAGATCAAGGAGTACGTGAAAGGGGATGACCTGCGTAGCGTGAACTGGAAGGCCACCGCCCGCCGGGGGCAGGTGATGGTCAACCAGTACGAGACGGAGCGGGCCCAACGGATTTATTGTCTGGTCGATAAAGGGCGGACCATGCTGATGCCCTTCGGTGGCCTAAGCCTGCTGGATCATGCGATCAATGCCTCCCTGGCGCTGACCCGCGTGGTGCTCGAACGCCAGGATCGCGCGGGGCTCATCACCTTTTCGGATAAATTAGGGGATGTGGTGCCGGCTGACGGTAAGCCCGACCAGTTACGGCGGGTCCTGGAGATTCTTTACCGGCAGCAAGAGCGGGAAGGAGAGAGCAACTACGACTTGCTCTACTATGCCACGCGCCGCTTCCTGCCCGGCCGCAGCTTGTTACTGCTGTTCACCAATTTTGAAAGCAACTATTCCCTGGACCGGGTTATGCCCATCCTCAAGCGTATTTCAAAAAATCATTCCCTGGTGGTGATCCTCTTTGAGAACACGGAGGTTGCCACCCTGCTGGAAGATAAAACGCCCGACATTGCCTCCGTATACCTGAAAAGTACCGCCCGTCGGTATTTACAGGAAAGACAGCTTATGGCCCTGCGGTTGCGTCGAAACGGTATCGGGGTCATTCTTACCCGGCCCGAAGACCTGACCGGCAAATCCATTCAGGAGTACCTGGAACGGAAGCGAAAGGGATTCTGATGCTGGATGCGGGGTTCGGGTTGCGGGTTGCGGGTTTTGGCCGCTTGCTTCGCTGGCGTATGCTCCCTCTCCCCCGGCCCCTCTCCATGGGAGAGGGGAGGTTACCCGGTGATATTATCGAAGCGGAGAAAGATCCGTCCTGCCAAATAAATACTACGGGTTTGCTCCCCCTCTCCCGAGGAGAGGGGGTCGGGGGGAGAGGGAGTTGGGGGAAGCCTGTGGCGGGGGCGCGGGAAAGACAACAGGCAACCGACAACCCAATTACCGCCAAAAGATACCGCAGGTAAACTTTAGAGCCCAACTTGACAGACATCAGTGTAAACCCGGGAAAAAGACATCCTTATAGTGATCCAGCTTGAAGTTGGTCACGGATGTGTAGTGTATGGCTATCAGATCAAAACGAATTTCCCACTCGTAATCGATTGCTTCCATATACGCGGAGGCGGCACGACTGATCCGACGCTGCTGCTCGGCTTTGAAGAAGGAACTGGGATGACCGAACGCTAGTGACGTGCGCGTCTTTACCTCCACGAATACCAGGATTTGCCCATCCCAGGCGATCAGATCGATTTCCGTGCGACGATAGCGGTAATTCTGTACGGCAATGGTATATCCGTGTTCGATCAAATACGTCTTTGCCAACGCTTCGCCCGCGTTTCCCGTCTTCTTACGGTCGGTCATAGGCTAAAGCTACTACAAACCATCCGTCAGGCACCGCAATCCCTGGCTTCGCCGTTATCTTTGCCGTTCCTTAATCTAATCTCCATGCCACGTCTTACCTTTCTCTTGTTTGTTGCCAGCCTTTTACTTTCTTCCCTCGTCATCGGCCAGACCCGGGAAGACGCCGCGCGCGACGATCTTGGTTACGGTAACCGGAGCCGGCCGGCGCAGGATAACGAGGGGGGGGATATCTGGTACGGCGCCGGGGCCACGCTCGGCTTTTCGGCAAATCAGTTCAGTAGCCTGTTTCGTATCGGAGTAGCACCTATGGTGGGGTATAAGTTCAACAATTTTCTCAGCGCGGGTCCCCGGGCCAGCGTGGTCTACAGCCGCTTTAGTTCGGATGTCTTCAAGGACAATTCTATCAATTGGGCGGTTGGACTATTTGCGCGCGCCAAGGTATTCCGAAGTTTCTTCGTGCACGCGGAGTACAGCTTATTGAACGAGCGGGAGGTCAACCCCATCAATGGGTTCTGGCTGGACGGTCGGGTGGTACGAGCCATACCGTTTCTGGGCGGAGGTATCAACCAGGGCGGCGGTCCCGGATCGGCCGGTTTCGAGTTCATGGTGTTGTTTCGCCTTATTCAACCGGATCGCATCAATGATGCCCCCTACGAAATACGCTCAGGCTTCACCTATAATTTCTGAGCATAAAAAAGCCCCGGTTCAATGTTGAACCGAGGCTTCTTTCTTTTTGGTAAAGGGGATATTACTTTTTATCACCCATCAGGTAACCGAAATTACCTTTCCAGCCGCCCACTTTAGTTGGGTTCCACTTTCCTTCCTGTACCTGCGTCACGATGTGGTCGACAATCTCGCTGACGGTGATGTCGGCGGGGTTCTCCCCGCTAGACAGCCGTGCCTGGTAGATCTTGCCGATCTCGGCGGTAGTGAAACCGCTGAGGGCCGCCTGAGTGGCGCCGCCAATGAGAAATTTAAGGGGAGAGAAGGCCCGGGTGATGCTGGTGGCGATGCCCGTGAGCAGACGGCCGGCCAGTGCGGTAACACCGGTAGTGATGGTCATTCTGATCATCTGATCGTTGACATCGTATTCGTAAACGTCGGCAAGATCGCGGATCATCTTGACCTGGATGGCGGTCAGTGCGGCCACGTCCAAACCGAAGGACGGAATCAATCCGGCAGCCGTGCCGAAAAGGGCATACTTGCGGATGATACTGTTAGCCTGGGCGTCTTTCCCTTCCGGGCCGGTTTTAGCGGGTAGGTTCTCGCTGCTTTCGTTGTTTACGTTGCTGCCGAGGGTGGTCGACTCTTTGGTAGTAGGGGTAGTAGATTCGGGCGTTGCCATAATTAAGGTATGTTTTCGTTAGTATTTATACAACCGAAAGCATCACCCAATATGTTCGGTACCGCGGTACAATGTGATTAGCCGCCATACTGATCGAGGAGGAGCGAGGCGAGCTCTTCGCTGTTGATGGTGATCGTCCCCGCTGCCTCGTCAACGTGTACCTGACCATTGCGGAAGTGGTCCTTCGTGCAGGTAATACTGATCCCACCAACGCCGGCGCGCAGGTAAAACTGGTTGCGCAGCGCACGGCGGTCTACCCGGAATCCCTGGTCCAGCGGACTCTCCTGTTCGGCCAGCATATCCTGGAGCGGCTTTTCATTGCCGTAGAAATGCTCGTCGAAATCTTGTACCCGTATGGTCTGCTGCGGAGCCTTTGCGGCGTATTTGACTAGCGCCTTTTCAAAATCTCCCTCGTTCATGGCGAAACCCGTTTCCCGGTCTTTAGGTACGGGCAGTTCTTCCACCATCTCCAGGAACGACTGCGTCAGTTCGGCGCTGGTCTCCGCCCGGTCGATGCCGACCCAGTCGGTGAAGTACTGGCTGATGCTGCTTTGCGTGCGGGCATGACGGATCATTTGCACGTTGCGTCCCGGACCGGCCAGCAGGCGGGCGGCCATGGCCATATTCTGAATGTCGAGGTAGGCCGTTGTCCGCAGTTTCAGGGTCGGGTCCTCTCCCTCCTCCTCGAAGATCATTCCCTCGGCGTTGCGGATCATATAAATACCGAGTAGGCGTTGCTCCTCCATCGTATAGTCGGCAAAGAGGAGGTATCCGCCTTTGGCCCCGACCACCCCTTCCAGGTTATCCTTTAATACGGACATGGCATGGCCGCTGAATGCTACGAAGGGTTGCCGGCCGCGGCCCTCTTCGAGCCAGTTTTGATAATAGGCCGGGAACAGCCCCTCGTCCGGTTCGAGTAAAAAACCCTGCAACAGGTCAGCCTTGCGTTCAAAAATCTGGTCCAGGCGCCCGATCAGGTCAATAGACTGTTCGGTGATCGGAAGCGTCTCACTACTCAAAAGCAGGGAGGCTTCAGCCATTTCCGGTTGCTTTTTCAGTTCGTGGACTATGGCGTGGTGAATGATGAGTTGGTCCATGGCGCGAAGGTAAGTTGAACTGCGGAACGTGAGCCATACGTGCAAGGGTAGGGCGGCGGAGCGCAGGAGCCGACTCCGGCAACTGCTCTTTTCAACTTAACGAAAACCGGAAGTGTTATCCAGCTGTAATTAATGTACCTACAACAATTAATATGAAGACCGTATATCATTCCGCCGATTCCCGGGGCCATGCTAACCATGGTTGGCTTAATACCCACCACACCTTCAGTTTCGCCAGTTACCACGATCCGGAGCGGATGAACTTTGGCGTTCTCCGCGTCCTCAATGATGACGAGGTTGTGGCTGGCCGTGGTTTTGGTAGCCACCCCCACGATAACATGGAGATCATCAGTATCCCCCTGGAAGGTGATCTCGAACACCAGGATAACATGGGGAACACCACGGTTATAAGGGAAGGAGACATCCAGGTAATGAGCGCGGGTACCGGAGTAGTACATTCCGAAAAGAACCGGAATTTGGATAAAGCCGTCAAATTCCTGCAGATCTGGGTGTTTCCCGATCGTCGGGACGTCGAGCCCCGCTACGATCAGGTGACTATGGATACCAGCGGAGAGCGCAACAATTGGCAAACCGTACTCACCTCCAAAGCCGAGGCGAAACCCGGTACGGTCTGGATCCACCAGGACGCCCGCTTCAGCATCGGCCGCTTTGCCGCCGGAGCAACAACCACTTACCAGCTAGGCAAGCCAGGTCGGGGTGTTTACTTGTTTCTACTCGAAGGTACGGCTGAGGTTAATGGCCAAAAACTTCAGCGTCGCGATGGTTTCGGCATAACCGCAACGGAAGCCTTCACGCTGACCGCCGGATCAGCGGGGACCAGGGTGCTGGCCATGGAGCTACCCATCAACTGACTCACTGGATCGGCGCTTCCGTCGTGCCCCCGAAGGTGACAATCCGCAGGTCAGACGCTCCGGCAGGAAGCCAAAGGGTTCTGCTCCGCTGACTCAGGTAGCCGTTACCGTAGTAGACTTCGGACACCGTCGGCTTGCCGCCCAGCAAGTAGGTCATGCGCTGGGCATCCGGAGGTAGGGTGATCGCACGTAATCCCGTACTCATTATCCCATACGCCGTAGTGGGTCCGTTATTCTCCGCCGCGATGAGTGTCGGGGTACCGGCCGCGTCGATCAAAGTAAGACTCCGGCCGTTGCCGGGTACGTAGAAGTCATCTGCATTTTTCACCACGAAATCCTTGGCTTCCGGGTCGAAGGTCAGCAGCAGGCCATTCAGCGCATCTAGCATCCCCATGCCGGTTTCGGTCCCGTACTCGTTGCCTATGGCTACTAAATCGGTGTAACCATCGCCGTTCACGTCAACGGGTTGCATCCCGAAGATCGGAGCTACCTGTGCCGCTCGCGGAAGCTCATGAAAAGTAAAGTCGCCGGAGCCGAGGTTCTCGATCCAGGCGGAGCGCAGGTAGTTGCTCCGCAGGACGGTGATCTCTGCATCGGGGTATTGCTTAAGCACGTCATCGATCGTGGCCTTTCCGAACAGTTCGTGTCGCGGGAAACGGTGTTTGACGCTGATGAGTTGCTTCTCCGTGTCGGTGCGTTGGTTATGCGGAAACTCTTTATAGGTACCGTCTTCGGCGAGGGAGTAGTCCGTTACCAGCAGGTCGTATCCGCCGTTCCCGTCCAGGTCGCCGCCGTAAAGACCTACGTAATCGGAGCCGCTGTTGCCGTAAAGGTGGTTGGCACCAAAGTTACCCGCGACGTAGTCGACGTCACCGTCCCGGTCGAAATCTCCGGCGGCCAGGCCATTCCACCAACCCACGTGCTCATCGAAGATTGCAGGAGTGGCATCTTCGAGCCGGCCCTGCCGGTTCTCGAGCAGCCTGAGTCCCATGCCTTGTCCGGCAATGAGCAGGTCCACCCAACCGTCGTTATTATAGTCCGTCCACAGCGCATCGGTCACCAGACCGAAAGCTTCGAGATCGGGCGAGGAGGCAGGAGCAAAGGAGCCCTGACCATCGTTGCGCAGGAGGTAACTGTCAACGGGTTGGGGGAAGCGGCCCGGGAGCAACCGTCCGCCTACGAACAAATCGAGATCCCCGTCTCGGTCATAGTCGGCGGCCCGCACGCATGAGCCGCTGGAATGAATTTCGGGCAGGGCTCCCTTGCTTTCCGAAAAATTGCCAGATCCGTCATTAAGCATGAGATGGTCCAGGAGCTCCGGCCGTTCAAGCGATAATTCGCTGCCTCCGCTAACGAGATACAGGTCCTCGTCTCCATCTCCGTCCGCGTCGAAGAAGAGGCACCCCAATTCCTCGATATCCGCCTGCGATTCCGGAAAAGGTGCCGGGTGAAAAACGGGGCCTCCCGCGGCATCGGTTCCCTGCAAAAGCAGCCTGCCCGGGTGAAAATGGGAACCCCCACGGTACAGATCCTCGAGCCCGTCACCATTTACATCGGCAACGGCCAGCCCCGGTCCGTATTCGGAGAGTTGGTGGGGGAGGAGGGGTTGCACGTTAAAATCGATGAAGAGACTGTCCTGGTGGTCGGGCAGCTCGTCTAACATGCCTTTCATAGCTACCAGCCGGGCGGCTGGTGCTGAAGGGGCATCCTCCTGAGTGGGGAGCGGCTGTCCTTCCGATTGATTAAGTGTTGTTCTCCGATCCCACTTCACGTCCTTATATATACCGTAGGAACCATCGGGCCACTCGACTTCTACCGTCAGGAGCGAATCGCGCCCGGGTAGCCCGAAGTGAAGCACGTCGGCTACACTGGACAGGAACCCCCGAACCGGAGAGTTGTAGGCCGTTTGTCTCCCGGCGTCGCTGTGTACAATTACCCGTGCACCGATGGCTTCGGAATTCAATCCGTCGCCCGCCAGATCAAGCTGTAGCCAGTGGCTGGAGTCCGGTCGGACATTAGGAGTGATCAGATCGTTGCGGAACAGGAAGCAGCTATCGTTGATATTGTTGACCACGTAATCCAGGTCGCCGTCGTTGTCGAGGTCGGCGTAAACCGCACCGTTGCTGAAGGAGGGATAGTCAAAGCCCCAGTCAACCGTCCGGTTCGTAAAGTGTGGGATTGTCTGGCCGTCGTTCTCGTAGGCGTAGTTCGAGATCTTCACCGAGGGTATTTGCGCGAGGCGATCCTCGGCAGAGGCCAGGTTGCGCATTTGGACGTTGTAGTCCATGAAGTCGCGGTCGGTGACGTCGCGCGGAAAACCGTTGGTAATGAGGAGGTCTCGGTCGCCATCGTTATCCACGTCCGCGGCCAGGGGGCTCCAGCTCCAGTCCGTAGCCGATACCCCGGCCATCATCCCGACGTCGGTCATGACGGGATCCCCGTCGCTATCCGTTCGGTTAAGTTGCAGCGCATTGCGCGCAAACTGCGGGTAGTAGCCAAAGCGACGGTTATTGACGTAGGTATTGTAGTTATTGGGGGGCATCATGGCCTTGCGGCGCAGGTTGTTCTCGGGAAACATATCCACGCTGAAGAAATCCTCCCGTCCGTCACCGTTAAGATCCGCTACGTCGTTGCCCATGGCCGAATAACTACTGTGTTTGAGAAGCTCGGGCGCCCGGTCGGTAAAGGTGCCGTCCTGGTTGTTGATCCAAAGCAGGTCGTTACTCAGATAATCATTGGTGATGTACAGGTCGGGCCAGCCGTCGGCGTTAACGTCACAGACACTGATTCCCAGGCCGAAGCCCTCTTTGATAATGCCGGCTTCCCGCGTAACTTCGGTAAAGTGGGGCAACCCGTCGGTCCCGATGCCATCGTTCCGATAGAATCGATCGTTCTTCCGTCCCGTCCCGTCAGTGATCTTTGGCAGGTAGCGGTTAGGGATGGCGCGGTTATCCATTTCGTTGACCAGCACGTAGAGATCGAGGTCGCCGTCGCGGTCGTAATCGAAAAAAGCGGACTGGGTTGAGTGAGAGGTATCCGCGATTCCGCTCTGGGCTGCCACCTCGGTGAAGGTGGGCACGGTGACGCCTTCCAGAGAGGTGGTACCGGTATTGAGGAACAGGAGGTTGGTACGGCGATAACCGGGTTCGTAAATGGTGGCATTGACGTACAGGTCCGGATTACCATCTCCATCTACATCGGCAACAGTGATGCCGCTGCACCATCGTCCTTCGGCGGCAACTCCGGCGAGATCAGTAACATCTAGGAATTCGAGATTGCCCTTATTAAGGTACAGACGGTTGGTGGTAGTGTTACCGGCAAAGTACAGGTCGGTCAGCCCATCGCCGTTGAAATCCGCGGCCCCGACTCCGCCGCCATTGTAGACGTATTCGAAGTCGAGAATGTTAAAAGTATCGTTCTCCGTGACTCGATTTGCAAACGCTAAGCCGCTTTTTGAAGTCGGAATACGTTGGAAGAGTGTAGGAGATAACTCATCATTGCAACCGAAGAACAAAAACATGCTGAAAAAGAGGAAAGTATAAGACAAGTGCATAATGACGGATCGTAAAGTTGCCAAGATACGCAGCAAGCTCCGGGAATCCCGTCCGACGTTTCGTAACTCACTTGTCAAAAACTAAATATTACTTTCCTTATATTTTAATGATGTTTGGTATGTTAGCGTTTTGTTACACCATCACAGGGTCTGCTGGGAACTTCCCGTTTATCCTTTTGAACTCACTAACTTAATTTCGATCATGAAACATTTACTAAGCCTTTTAATGGTGATGCTGTGTTCAGCAGCCATTTACGGGCAAACTACCGTGACAGGTACCATCACCGATCCGGACGGCTTTCCGCTGATCGGAGCAACGGTGCTTGCCAGAGGTACCACTGTCGGAACCGTCGCCGATCTCGACGGCAACTATTCGCTCACGGTACCCGCTACGGTAACCGAACTCGTTTATTCGTTTACGGGCTATGAAACTCAGACGCTCGTTCTAAGCGGTCAGACCGTGGTGGATGTCGTAATGAGTGAGGGTGTCGCCCTCGACGAAATCGTGGTTACCGGATATTCCACCACTTCCAAGCGGCAGACGACCGCTGCGATCTCTACGGTATCCACCGAGGAGTTGGCCGCCGTCCCCTCCAGTAACGTCGAGCAGCAGCTACAGGGCCGTGCCGCCGGGGTGACGGTGATCACCAACGGACAGCCTGGTACCGCCTCCAAGATCCGCATCCGCGGATTCGGCTCCTTCGGCGGTAACGAGCCACTTTACGTCGTGGATGGTGTGCCTACCAGTAATATCGAATTCCTGAACCCCGATGACATTGAGG
The DNA here is from genome assembly GCA_963747415.1 of Lewinellaceae bacterium. Taxonomy (GTDB): domain Bacteria; phylum Bacteroidota; class Bacteroidia; order Chitinophagales; family Saprospiraceae; genus Neolewinella. The sequence goes on from CAVVFF010000001.1 coordinate 326,317, forward strand.
CCACTTCGGTCCTAAAGGACGCATCGTCGGCCTCCATCTACGGTGCACGCGCCGCGGGCGGTGTCGTGGTAATTCAGACGAAACGTGGCCGAAATACGCCTACTCCGCTCCAGGTTACCTATAGTGGGTCTGGTCGGAATCACGGACCCCGGTCAGGGACAGCCCATCCTTTCCCCCCAACAGGACGCCGAAAAGGCGTGGGAGGCACTCCGCAACGACGGTCTCACCCCCGGTGATGAAGGCTGGGGTCACCCCCAGTACGGCAACGGCGCCACCCCGGTAATTCCTGACTACTTATTGGTCGGCGGGCGGTCCGGCGTGGTTGGTACCGTCGATCTGAATGAGAGGCTGAATTCTACAACGTCGAATCCCGAGGCAGGTAACATTTACCAGGTGGTCCGCGCCAACAAGGAAGGCACTGACTGGTACGATGCCATCACCCGTACCGCACTTACCAACCGTCACACCTTAGGCATGCAGGGCTCAACGGAAGAGATCCGTTACTACCTGGGCTTTAGCGCACAGTCGATTCAGGGTATCCTCAACGAGAATACCGCTAACCGTTACGCCATTCGCGCCAATACCCAGTTTAACCTCGGCAGCCGCGTCCGCATTGGAGAGAACCTGCAGTTTACTTTCAGTCAGGAACTCGGCCTTACCGGTGGAGGCGGCGGCGCGGACGTCGCCCGGGAAGAAAACTCCATCCTGAACGCCTTCCGTCTGAACCCCCTTATTCCGGTCTACGACGAGTTCGGCGGATACGCCGGTACGCGTGCCCCCGGTTTCGGTAACCCCCGTAATCCGGTCGCCGAACGCGATAACGTGGCCAATAACCAGAACTTCAATACGGGTGCCTTCGGTAACATTTATATCGAGGTCGACCCAATCGAGGATTTAACCCTGAAGTCCTCCTTTGGAGGAAACTTCTTCGGTTACAACGGCAACGGCTATGGTCGTCGTCAGTACGAAAACGCCGAGAATAACTCAAGCTTCAGCTTCAACGAATATCAGGGCTACGGCTACGACTGGGTCTTCTCTAACACGGCGAATTATTCCCGCAACTTCGGAGCGAACAACATCAGCATCCTGGCAGGTGTTGAAGCCCTTAGTGTCGGAAACGGTCGCAACAGTGGTGCCAGCGGCCTCAATCCCTTCAGCCAGACGGTGGATTTCATCAATCTAAGCACGGTTACTCCTGCAGGGAATCCCAATAGTTCCTACAACGTACCCAGTAAGTTCTTCTCGGTTTTCGGACAGGTGAATTACAACTGGAATGATCGCTACTACGTTACCGGTGTCCTTCGTCGCGACGGATCGAGCCGCTTCGGCGCCGATAACCGTTACGGTACTTTCCCCGCGATTTCGGGAGCCTGGCGCGTTACCGGTGAGGCCTTCATGGAGAATCAGACCTTCTTCACGGACCTCAAGATCCGCGGTGGATGGGGACAAATGGGTAACTCCAACAACGTGTCCGCCCAAAACCGCTTCAGTCTCTATTCCCAAGGTGTTGGAGCCGGTAGTTACCCCATTGGTGGGTCCAACTCCGTAGCACAGAATGGCTTTTACCCCTCCCGGATCGGTACCGAACGGGCCAAGTGGGAGGCTTCCGAGACCACCAACATCGGTTTTGATGCTACACTCTTGGGTGGTAAAGTCGACCTGATCGCCGACGTATGGCGAAAGCAGACTGACGGATTGCTCGTGGGAGTGGTGCTGCCCGCCGTAAACGGCCCCCTCGCCGCTGACCCCACCGAAAACATCGGTAGTATGCGCAACCAGGGTATCGATGCGCAGATCATCTACCGTGACCGGTTCACCGACGACCTGCGATTCGAGTTAACCGTCAATGGTGCATGGTTGCAGAACGAGATCGTCAAGTTTAATGAAGACGTAGACTTCTTCGACGGCTTCGGACAGCGTATTGACGGACCAGTAGTCCGCAATATAGTTGGTCGCCCGCTATCGACCTTCTTCGGCTACCAGGTCGTTGGGCTATTCGGCTCCCAGCAGGAGGTGGACAATGCGGCTCACCCAGCAGGACGCTGCACCCGGACGCTTCCGTTTCGAGGATAACAACGGCCGCGACCCTGAAACCAACGAGCTGACCGGCGTGCCCGACGGGCAAATCACCGAAGCAGACCGTACTTTCCTCGGAAGTGCCGTTCCCGATTTCACCGGTGGTGTGAATCTTCGATTGATGTACAAAGGGTTCGACCTCTCCAGCTTTTTCTACGCCACCTTAGGTAACGAAATCTACAACAACTCCAAGTGGTACACTGACTTCTACGGCACCTTCAAAGGGGCCGCGATTTCAACGCGCGTACTGGATAGCTGGACGCCACAGAACCCGAATACCAGCGTGCCCATTTATGAGTCCGCCGGTAACTTCAGTACTTCCAACCAGTCCAACAGTTACTACGTCGAGGACGGTTCCTACCTCCGTCTACAGTACGTCACCCTCGGCTATACGTTTACCGACAACGCTTTCTGCGGTAACATTCAGCAAGCTTCGGCTAGCTTTATCGGCTACTAACATTTTCACCCTTACCGGCTACGAAGGACTTGATCCTGCGGTGGGTGGAGCCGCCGATACTAATTTCGGCATCGACATTGGAAACTACCCCGTCACCCGGGGCTACAACCTCCAGGTCACTGCCAGTTTCTAATCAAAGAATTCCTACAACAATATATCATGCAATCTTATAAAAGACATTTCCCGCACACTTAATGGGGGCGACTGCTTGCTCGGTCGGCTTGCTCTGGGCATGCTCCGACGAATTTCTGGAGGTCTCACCCCGCGGTGCACTGGCTCCTCAGGTATTGGCTACCCAGGCGGGTATTGAAGGCGCCCTTCTTGGCGCCTACGCCCAGCTAGGCGGTCGGGCCAATTACTTCGGAGGTGCGTCTAACTGGACGAGCGGCTCCATCCAGGGAGGCCGAGGCCAATAAAGGGACTGAAGATGGTGACTTTACCGCTATCAACGAGGTCGTGCGCTACTCGCTTTCTCCCAACTTCCCAGGTTCCCAATGACGCCTGGAACGGCAATTTTGAAGGGAGTAACCCGCGCCAACGCAGCGCTCGACCTATTCAATCAGGCGGGTGCCGACAGCGACGTTACGGATGCCGCCCGTCAGCGACTAAGCGCTCAAGCTCGCTTTCTGCGGGCCACTATTATTTTCAGCTTCAGATCCAATTCGGCCAGGCTCCCTTCCTCGTCGAAGGCCTGACGATTGAGGAACAGCAAGAGGTCGTATCAAGCTCCAACTGGGGCGAGATCGAGAACGACTTTCTATATGCCTACGAAAACTTGCCGGAAACATTTCCGAGGCCGGCCGCGCCAACAAGTGGGCCGCCGGTGCCTACCTGGCCAAGGTTTACCTGTACCAGGGTAAATGGACCGAGGCCCGGGACCTCTTCCGTACCGTCGTAGAATCTGGCGTAACTACCAGCGGTCAGAAGTATGCACTGCTGCCCAAGTACTCCGATTTTTTCAACGCTGAATTCGATAACAGCAGCGAATCGGTATTTGCCGTACAGGCGGCTGCCAATTCGGGTACACTAACGTGGCCAATCCTGATTTCGTACTCAACTTCCCTACAATACGGGCCCCGTCGGTTGCTGTGGTTTCTTTGCAGCCACCTTCGATTTCGTAAATTCCTTCCGGACGGAAGACGGTTTGCCTTTGCTGGACAAATCGTATAACAATCCGTCGAAATCGGGTCGCCAATGATCAGGGTATAGCTTCCATGCTGATTCACCCTCGACGAAGGTCCGCTGGACCCCGGCTAGACCGCATCGTCGGTCGCCGTGGGATCGAATACCTCGGTTTCGGTCTCACCCCGGAATGGACTGGATTCGTGACCAAGGCTATCCGGCCCTTACTCCCCTAAGAAATTCGGTTTCTATAGTGGACAGGAAGGATGCATTAACGGACGGTTCGTCCTGGACCGGCGGGTACACCGCCCTAAATTTTCCCGATCATCCGTTTCGTCTGACGTACTGCTGATGTTGGCCGAAGCCGAAATTCAGACAGATAACCTCACCGCGGCCGTGAGCTGATCAATCAGGTGCGCGAGCGGGCCATGAACCCCGACGATTTTGTCGTCAACCCCGATGGCGAGGTTGCCGCCAATTATGAGATGGACTCTATGATTCTTTCAGCAGTAAGGAAGCAAGCACTCCAGGCGCTTTACTTCGAGCGTAAACTGGAACTCGGTATGGAAGGCAAGCGATTCTTCGACCTTCGCCGTTGGAACCAGGCGGAGCCCGAATTGGATCGCATCATCGATTTCGAGCAGCAATTCCTCCCACTGGCTTACTCCGGGGCGGAACCTTCATGACTCCCCAGGATCTTTTCTTCCCCATCCCACAGGGACAAATCGACCTCCAAGGTAACGAATCCTGCCCCAGAACGCGGGTTATTGATTGGACCTGCGCGGGTTACCAGACTGATCGTTTTCACAAAAGCGGCCAAAATCCCAGGATCTTGGCCGCTTTTTATTTGGGAAGTGGCGTAGCTTGTAAGGCGATGCCTAAGTTGCGGCAAAATCATACCGAGGACTGAAGCAGAATTGGGTTCAAACCGTTAGGCTACCGTGCGGGTGGTCTCCTGGGCAGTAAGAATCCCGGACAGCGCTATAAAATGAGAGGAGGGATATACCCGCCATGGCCCCACACAACAGGAACGTAAGGATTTGCTCCGTGCGGCGAGTCAAGCTTGATCGAGAGGGGGATAAGGATCTGCCTAATCGAGGTTGCTGATGGTCTACCGAAGAATAACCAGCTTTTCAAGGTCCCCGTTTATCACGTTGATCCCGTCGCCCTGTAGGCGAACCTGGTAGAGGTAAACACCCCGTGCCAGCTGGTCCCCATAATCATCCAGGCCGTCCCATTCTATGCAATCGTTTTGGCGAACGGTTCCGTCACTGACCGCGAAGTTGCCCTCCAGGGTTTTAACGAGACGGCCACTGACGGTGTAGATCTGCACCAGCGCACTGACGTCCTGTCCGATCAGCGTGTGATCGAACTGGAAGCAGGTAGAGCTGGTGAAAGGATTCGGATAATTGAGTACGTGCGACAGCGCATCACCCATATCAGCGGCCACAATGAACTCCGTACTGGCAACGGTACTGTTGTTGGCCACGTCCCAGGCACGTACCGTAACGGTATGGGGGCCCGGTTCCAGATCGAAGAGCGGATACCGCACCTTTCCACTTTGGTAGTTGTCGATATCGGCCTCGTAGTAATCGTTAAGGACGATGGGATTTCGGCTATCCTCATCCACTACCGCTTCCAGGTCGTGTCCGATACTATTGCCGGTAACGTTGATGCCGAGGTCATCGGAAAGGTGAAGCAAGAGTACCGGATCTTCGGATACCTCGGCACCCGGTATGAAGTCGGTATCGTCCAGATAAACTTCGACGGTAGGCCCCTCATCGTTCGCCAGGGAATTGTCACCCGTTCCGCCAATGATAAGGCGATTGTAAAAGCCGGCGGCATCGGTGCGTTGGCTTTTGTCCGCGGCGTAATAGCTGATCTTGGCCGGACCGAATTCGTAATCGATGTCGTTGGGGACGACGAATTCAAAGGAGAATTTTCCATTTGTCACCGTAGCCCGTCCCCGGAATACGATGTTTCGTTGTACCTCGATCTCCAATAACGGACTGTCACTGTCCTGCTGGAGGGTAGAAACGGTCTGCTCCTTATCGTAAATGGTGGGATATACTTCCCCGTTAAAGTTGCTGAGCAAATTACTGTCTACGGTGATGATCTCCCCGGATATCCGCATCTTCTGTAAAGCCCTTACGGTGTCCGTTCGGGATGGATCGACCGGGAGGGTGTCGATCATGGTCGTGCGCACACTGTGGCGGGGCAGAGCCAGGACGGTAGCCGGATCGCCCAGCAGCGTGTACTTACGGGCATTTTCCGTACCCCCCTGCAAGTAGTTGGTATCATCTACGGGGGTCGTTTCGTTTTTGGCGATTCGGATGATGTCTCCCAGGCTTGGCCATTCGCCGTCGGTACGGTTGAGCATGGCCTGGACCGTATTATTGGTCAGCTGGTAATTGCGCGTAGCGAAGACCGGCCGCGTAGTGGTCATGAGGGCGATCACGCCGCCATTAGGGGTTAGCAGCGCTTCCTCGCCCGCACTGACGAAGGACGCATCGTCGTAATTGCTGAACGTGCAGGTAGCCGTTATGAAAACCGGGGGCTGGATGGGATCGGGAGAATTTTCCGGGCGGGTCCAGTTTCGAATCTGGGGTATGGTAAGTACCCGCTCCTGGGCCCATCCCCGGGGCCCCCCGTGGCCGAGATAGGTGACGGCGATAGCACCCCGGAAAATGGCACGGTCCAGCCCTTCGGTGATGGCAGGGTAGCGGTCGCCTGCGGAGATACTTTGCTGCGGGTATAGGTCGAAATAAAGCTTGTCGAAATTCAGGTCCGGTTTTTCGCTTTCCACCGCATTCGCGACCCGATTCACATCGATGGTATGCCGGCCGCGATCCTCATCATCGCCGACAAAAACCATGCGGGTCCGCCAGTCGCCAAACGTGGACGGGTCGGTATCGTAGCGGATCAGTTTATCCACCAGAGGTCCTGCCTCATCGGCCGACTTAACGGGTAGTCTGCCTACGGCGATACTGAGATCGGGGGCCAGGGGCTCGCCCCCGAAGGCCGGCGTCATGATGCCGTAAAAGTCGTCGGCGGGGAAGCTGTTGACCTCGGTAAAGCCGCCATCGTGTTGAAAGACCGGGATGAAGTTGGTGCCTAGTTTGTAAATATTCCGGTGGTCGAAACTACCGTCTCCAAACAGCAATAAGTATTTCAAAGCGGGGTCCCGTTCGTATACCATGCGTACGAAATTGCGGATAGCCGCAGGATCATCCCTTCCACTGCTGAATTCATTGTAGATCTCCTGGGTGGTGACCAGCTGAACCGTAAATCCGTTGTGGCTGCGGCGGTGTTCGGCGAGTATTTCCGCCTGGGACCTGAACTCCGGATGGGTAACAATGATCATATTAGCCCGAGTTATCGCGTGGAGGTTTTGATTGGGCACCGGTCCGATCGCCTCGGGAGTAAGGGATACGTTGTCCCGGAAAGCTACGTATTCATATAAATCACCTGCGGGAGCCGTAAAGCTACCGTTGGAAAGCGTAGCCTCGAGGACCTCGGATCCGTTTACACGCCACACCCGCGTATCGGTGGGCGGATCCATTAGTTGAAAGGTGACGGAGGCGGCATCAACCGTCCGGGTGTCGCGAAAGGGAAATTGATTTAAATTGCCAAAACTGAGCCTGCGCCTGGCCCGGAGCTGTATGTAGTCGAGCCACCCCTCGCTGCGGGCACCTCCACTGGGCCGTGGATAAAGGAGATTGACGTCGATCCGGTCGGCATTGACAGTGACTGAACCCTCCAGCGTGGTTGGCCGGGCCGCCGGGCTTTGTTCCTGCGCACCGTACACCACGGCGGAAGCGAGGGAACTGGCCACCTCGGTACCGTTCACTTCGAGGAAGAAACGACTGGATGATTCAGCACGTAGCGCCATCCGGGCGCGTACTTTGACGGGTTCGGAGCGCACCAGGTCGGGAAAAATGAAGGCGGGATAGGATTTTTCCCGGCTGCCTTCAAAATAGTCCCCCCACCAACTCTGGCCGGAGCCGTGACTATTGGTCTCTATGTCGTGCAAAATATTGTGCTGGTCCTCTTCGTAAAAAGCCAGGGCGTCATACGAGTCCGTTGAAGTACCTCCCGCTGCGGAGGGCAGCCCCCCGACCCGTCGACCACGACCGGAAGCATTTACCTGGAGGTAGTAGTAATTCTCGGTAGCGTAAATGTTCTTTTCCACCGCAAATCGATCCGTAGCCGGGTCATAAAGTCGCTGATCCGGGCCATAGGCGTAGAAGAGGATGAAGTCTCCACCATCGAAATTTCCGTCACCTTCCCCCTCGATGTATATGGCCTGTTCGGTGAGATCATCCGGAGGCGTAACGTTGATGGTCTCCGGCAGCATACCGCCCTCCTGACCGTAAATCCTGATGTCCCTGGGATCCACGCCGTCGAGGCCGGTTACCTTGAGCGCATCGGCGAGAAAGGCTCGGGATAATTTATGAACGCCGGTCGTTTTAACCGCAAAGCGGTATAGGTCTCCCTGGCGGAGTACGGATTCAGTGGCAAAGGGGTCGGCCGATTTGGGATTTGGCTTCGCGACGTCGGCAACGAGCCGGAGATCCACGGAGGTAAGCCGACGAAACCCGGTGGAGGTACTGATGATCGCCGGTCCACTAATCTTGCCCAACCATCCTTCCGGCTGGTGGGAAACCGAATAGCTGAAGGCGAAGTCCGTGTCATCAGGAGCCTCAAAGCCGGAGGGGGCTACGAATGCTTCGTCTTCCAGGCTGACGACCTCTACCCGGTATGATCTGCCGTCGCCGGGTTGAAGGGTATGGAGAAAGGGAGGAAGTTTGCCGGTATGCAAAGATCCTGCGTCCTCGCCCAAAAAATAGGAAAGAACCACTCGCCGGTTGCCTTCCCATTCCACGACGACGGGCTCTTCCCAGTTGAGGTCCTGACGGATGCCAACTTGTGCACCGAGCGTTGCCGAGCAGATCAGGAAGAGAAGCGGGAGAATAAACTTCGGCATAAGGTGTCAATAAGGTGCAAAAATAAGATACGCCGGGCGGCAGGAAACGTTGTCCAAGCAAAGCAGATTGCCGGTGCCGACGGGCCAGCTGTCGTAGGGGCGACCGCCGGTGATGCCAATTTGGAAAGCGGCGGGGCAGGGATTAGCTTTAGGCATGCGGAATCTTTACCTGGTACTGTTTGCCCTGCTATGCCTCCCCGTTGTCGGTAACGCTCAGGATGCCGTGTTTTCGCAATTTTACGCTTCGCCCCTCCAGCTCAACCCGGCATTTACCGGCGTCAGCGCTGCTCCCCGCATCACCCTCAACTACCGTAGCCAACATACCAGCTATCCTAGTGCTTTCCGCACCTTCGCCGCCAGTTATGAACAGCCGGTTCCGAAGTCTCCCTCTAATTTCGGCCTGCGGATGCTTACCGATAGCCAGCTCGAAGGTTTGTACCAGACCAGCCAGCTCGCCATCGTGTATGCCTACGACGTACGCATTAACGAGGATTTTCACGCCCGAATCGGGCTAAGCGGTGGGATACTCGACAGCCGGGTGGATTACAACGCGTTAATTTTCGGAGACATTATCGACCCTACCGACGGTGTAAGTGGGGTTTCGGAAGAACAACTGGAGGCGGCCTCGAAGACCTCCGTCGATCTTGGCACCGGAATCCTCTTATACGGGAAGAATCTTTACGGGGGGCTAAGCATCGAGCACTTGAACCGGCCGGACGAGGGGCTTTTGGCCCTCGACGATAATCTCTACGCCGGCCGGCCCCAACGATTCAGTGCGCACACCGGCGCCCAGTTCGACCTAAAGCGGTTCAGCAATCCCCGGCGACCAGCCTACGTAACGCCGAACATACTTTTCACCAGCCAAGCCAGCTTCAAACAGCTGAACATGGGGGCGTATTTCGGATACGGCGCTTTCTCCGTGGGAGGATGGTACCGCCATGCCTTCGGCAACGCAGATGGATTTATCGCCGCGGTCACCTTCCGCGAAGAAATTCTGCGCATCGGATTAAGCTATGACAGTGTTATCTCCGCCCTGCGGAGCGTCCCCGGAGGACTCGGAGCCACCTTCGAGGTGAGCTTTACCATTGACTTCGGGAACAGCCAGGAACTCCAGCGCCGGCGCCACGCTGACCGGTACAATGATTGCCTGGGGATGTTCCGGTAAACGGGAGCCAAAATTAAATATGGGATTTTCCTATGTAAGGCCTATCTTTAAGGCTTTAAGCAACCTCCCTGGGTTGGCAGCATAAAAAAAGCGCCAACCGAAGAGCGGTTGGCGCTGTCGTTATAATTTCGCTAAAACCGGTAAGCTGACACGAGGCTAGTTATGTCAACCACTCCTTTGATGTAAAACCCCACATTCTAGGGGTGCGAATTATAACTAAAGAGACACTATGAACAAACACAATTTCATAAAACTCAAGATTAGATTTTTGTAAAAGTAGTTTTAGGTGTTTTTCCGTTGTTGATAGTACAAATATAGAGTGCCTAAGTGTCGAAAAGTAAGCATTTTCAGCTATTTTGCAGCACGGTTTAACCCGTTGTAAATGTGCTTATTTTTCGTAACTGGCTGGAAATTAGATTTTTGTGTTGCACGTAATTGCTTTCTTCGGCCGCATTCTGTAACATCATAATGGAGGATATACGGGAACTTTTAGATGTCGCTTCCCAGAAAAAAGTCGCAAAACTGCTCAAAATCAGTCAAGCGAAGGGCAAGCAGTCCATGATTGCCCAACTTCACAGCCTGGTAAAGAAGGGGGATCTGGAGGAAGAGGCAATCGTTGAGAAGCTTTATGGGGCAGGCACCAATAGCAGTCATGCCGCTTATCGGGCGCTGAAGGGGCGTTTGCGAGACCTTATTACTACCGCGGTGATGGACGAAGACGTCTACTCGGCTAATTACCGTAACTACGATGAGGCCCAGGTCAATGGTTATCGCCAGTTGAATCTGATTAGTCTGCTACTTACTCGCCGTGCCTGGCAGAGCGTAAAGTACCTGGCACACCTGACGCTTCGGCGGGTCCAGGATTATGAAATTCTACCCATCAACAGCCGCCTGACTTCGATCTTAGCCAGTCTTTATCTGGGGGTAGGGTTTGATGATAAGCGATTTACCAAGTATCAGGAACTGGCGGATCACTACGCCCGGGCGGAATGGACCCTTAATAAGGTGACCAGTCGGTATCGAGAAATGCGCCGGATGATCTACACCCACAAGCTGTTACCGAATGAGATCGGGGAGAAGGTCTCCGAATTTGTAGAGGAGTGTGAACCGGACGTAAGGGAGTATCCCAAAGTTTCTGCCATGCAGGCTATGTTCTATATGATGAAGGTGCACAGCCTAACCCTGATGGGCAATTATCTTGATGCCATCCATACGGCCAACGAAGCGGAAATCGTCCTTAGGAATTGCAAGGGGGCAGGAAATCAATCACTCAGCCTGATGGCGCTTACACGAGTAGAGTGCTCGGTCAAGCTGAAGGATTTTAAAGAAGGCTACCTGCAGGTAAAGCGCGCGAAAGCGATGATTGCGGAAAACTCCATCAACGATCTGAAGCTTTCCGAGTACGCGATTACACTGGGGCTCCAGACCGGTCATTTCGACTATGCTTATGAGCAGCTGGCACAGGTGGACCGTACTTCCCTGAAGCGTCTGTTGAAGCAACAGCACGTAGAGTACTGGTTTATCCTGGAGGCGTACATCAATATCCTGATTCTTTCAGGAATGATCGATCCGTCCAAGATGCGGGGCAAGCTACCCGATTTTAAATTATCCAAGTTTGTCAATAACGTCCCGTCCTATTCGAAGGACAAGCAGGGGATGAATATTCAGATTCTGATCCTGCAGGTCATCTACTTCATCATTCAGGAGCAGTATACTAAGGTCATGGATCGTACCGATGCCCTGAGCCGCTACGGCAGCCGCTATCTTATGAATAATGAGAACTTAAGGAACAACTGCTTCTTTAAGCTGCTGCTTACCGCCAACAAATGTGAGTTTCACCGGGCGGCTACGGTTCGGAAATCAAATAAGACCTACCAGAAGATGGTTAGCCCGGAGGCGAAAAAACTGGGCAGGGCTAATAGTACGGAGATGATCCGGTACGAAACGCTGTGGGAAATAGTGCTTCAAAACCTGGACAATAAGGCTCCCGACCGGAGGCGGCTGCGGATGCAGGCCAAATAGGGGAGCGTATAATCGCTGTCCGCGGTGCAGCTTTCTAAAGGATGATATCTTCTACCATGATGGCGTGGGTTGGTATCCCCGGAGGGATGTTGGATAGGGAAGGGTTTCTAAATGATTGTTCGTTAGGCGCGGGTAACGATGTCCTCAACAACGATGTTGCTGCTGGCTAGTTCGCTGCCGCGGGTTACGATATCCTCGACGACGATGTTGTTACTGGCGAGTTCTGCGCCACGAGTTACGATGTCCTCGACGACGATGTTGTTGCTGGCTAATTCTGCGCCACGAGTCACGATGTCCTCGACGACGATGTTGTTGCTGGCTAATTCTGCGCCGCGGGTTACGATGTCCTCGACGACGATGTTGTTGCTGGCGAGTTCTGCGCCGCGGGTCACGATGTCCTCAACTACGATGTTAGCGTAGGTTACGATATCTTCTACCACAATATTGGTAGAGAAGTCACCGAAAAAGTCAAAAGCGGAACGGGTGGCTTCGATAGCTTCGGGAGAAAACAGTTGGGTAAAGAATTCCATGAGTAGGGGTGGATGAGTAGGTGAATTTCTGTTGAAATTCTATAGATGAATTAAGGTGAGGGGGCGCGATTAGGCGCGGGTTACGATGTCTTCGACGACTATGTTGTTGCTGGCGAATTCTGCACCGCGGGTCACGATGTCCTCGACGACGATGTTGTTGCTGGCCAATTCTGCGCCACGAGTCACGATGTCCTCGACGACGATGTTGTTGCTGGCCAATTCTGCGCCACGAGTCACGATGTCCTCGACGACGATGTTGTTGCTGGCGAATTCTGCGCCGCGAGTCACGATGTCCTCGACGACGATGTTGTTGCTGGCTAATTCTGCGCCGCGGGTTACGATGTCTTCGACGACGATGTTGCTGGCTAGTTCGCTGCTACGGGTTACGATGTCCTCTACTACGATGTTGGCGTAGGTTACGATATCTTCTACCACAATATTGGTAGAGAAGTCACCCAAAAAGTCAAAAGCGGAACGGGTGGCTTCTATAGTTTCGGGAGAAAAAAGTTGGATAAAGAATTCCATGAGTAGGTGTTGAAGAGTAGGTGAATTTCTGTCGAAATTCTAAGGATGAAGTAAGGTGAGAGGGGGGGCTTAGGCGCGAGTTACGATGTCCTCGACGACGATGTTGTTGCTGGCGAATTCTGCGCCGCGGGTCACGATGTCCTCGACGACGATGTTGTTGCTGGCCAATTCTGCGCCGCGGGTCACGATGTCCTCGACGACGATGTTGTTGCTGGCCAATTCTGCGCCGCGGGTTACGATGTCCTCGACGACGATGTTGTTGCTGGCCAATTCTGCGCCGCGGGTCACGATGTCCTCGACGACGATGTTGTTGCTAACTAATTCTGCGCCACGAGTTACGATGTCCTCGACGACGATGTTGTTGCTGGCGAACTCTGCGCCGCGGGTTACGATGTCCTCGACGACGATGTTGTTGCTGGCGTAGGTTACGATGTCTTCGACGACGATGTTACCGGTAAGCATGTTGAAGTAATCGACGGCAGCTTGTGCGGTGTCGATAATTTCGGGAGAGAACAGTTCGTTAATGAAAGCCATGATGAGAGTTAAATTAAGATTGAGACGTTGAAATAGGACCCGAATACGGATCTTTGCTAAAATGAAAGCTCAGGGTTGCCTGCCGCTAGAGGATGATATCTTCTACCATGATGGGTACTGATTTGTGGTCTGGATAGACCGGGTGAATGGGTTGCTTTTGGTTTTTTCATGAGAGGCATTTCTAAGCGTTTCCGCTGATTGTGATCCAAAGATGAGCCCAAAATGGAGGGGGAATTGTAGCACTTATCGGCCTCTGAAAAGGTGGTTTTGCAAACTTTTAGCACTGCAACATTCCCTAAATGCAAGAAAGCCAGTGATTTACATCACTGGCTTTCTTATTGTATGGAATATCATAAAAACAATAATAACACTTAATCGCCGGCATTTTCTTCGATATAATCGTCGCGTCGGCTTCTCCCCGGCGCCCCCAGGCGCTCATACGTGCTACTCGGCGGTGGCCCGAACCGGCCCCTACCCTCGGCTTCGTCGTCCGCATCGTAAGCTTTGATGATCGATTTTACGAGCCGGTGGCGAACCACGTCTTCGGCAGTGAGCCGAATAACGGAAATACCCTTGATGGGCGCCAGTAACTTGATGGCTCTTCGTAGTCCCGATACCTGATTGCGCGGCAAGTCCACCTGGCTCAGATCGCCGGTTACGATGCACTTGGCGGATGGCCCAAGTCTGGTCAGGAACATTTTTATCTGCGAGGTGGTCGTATTCTGCGCCTCATCCATAATGACGAAGCAGTTGTCCAGCGTACGACCCCGCATATACGCGAGCGGTGCAATCTCTATTGTACCGTCCTCCCGAAACTTGTCCAGTCGCTCCCGGGGCAGCATATCGTCCAGCGCATCGTAAAGTGGCCGCAGGTAGGGATCGATTTTGTCCTGGAGGTCACCGGGCAGAAACCCCAGGCTTTCTCCGGCTTCTACCGCGGGTCGGGTTAGAATGATCTTTTTGACCAGCTTATTTTTCAGGGCACGAATAGCTAGGGCCACTGCCGTATAGGTCTTCCCCGTACCGGCGGGGCCGACGGCGAAGACGATATCGTTAACCTCGGCGGCCTCGATCATCATAAACTGATTCGGGGTACGGGCCTTGATAGGGCGCCCGTTGCGACCGAAAACAATGGTCTTATTTTTACTCCCGGTACCCAACCTGGTCTGGAAGGGGTTCTCACCCGCCAGTACATCTTCTACGGTATGCGTACTCAACTCCCTATTGTCCTGCAGGAGGCGCATCATCAATTCCAGATGATGTTTGATTTTTTGTGCGTCGGGTTTTTCGGCTTTGATCTTGACATTCGTCCCCCGCTGCGTTACGGTGGCGTCCGGGTAGGCGGCCCGCAGCAGGTTAAGCTTTTTGTTGTTCTCCCCGAGTAGTTCCACGGGATCCACCCCGTTAATAGACATTACAATTTCGCTCAATCGATTGATTTTAAGCCCCGTGAACGGTTACGGAGCAACTGATTTACTTAACTAATGTTCGGACGCCAAAGTTTCAGACCCTGACACGGAACCTGAGCGCATTGAGTCCGTTGACCGACTGTAGGGGGTCGAGCGACAGCCGCTCAATCTCTCCATCGATGTAATCTGCCTGGTGCAAATATCGGAGGTAATCCTCGTACTCATCCACGTCCCTGTCCTGCAAATAAACGATGCTCACCATTCCGGGCTGGGTAAGTCTTTCGGCTCCCTGGTGAATGGTCGCCTTATCGATCCGCTTCTTCAGGATCTCGTAACGTACGTTGTAGTCCCCGTCCACGTCAAAGCGCTTCTCGTCCATGCGGAAGCGGATGTTCAACGGGGAGGTATAGGCAAAAATTAATTGCGCGGTGCGCAGGGGCATAGGTAATTCGGGGCTTAGTTCGGCCACCCGGCGGGTAAGCTGACACATATCCACGAGTTGGGAGAGGCGGAGGTTCCGCAGGTGGAGGTCAGTAAATTGGTGGTGCTTAAGCAGGCTTTGCCCGACGTATATCTCATACTCGACGCCGTCGGTCTTGTACTTTTCAAAATAATGGGGCAGCACGCGCTGGGCGGCCTGATCGCGCTCGGTAAGAAAATCGCCGATGGTGCGGTTCAGGGTATTGACGCTCTGCTCATAGTCTCTTCGAACCCGGTAGAAAAGGCCTAGGTCAGGGTCCAAATTCATCCGATAGTCCGCAGCCAGTTCCCGCAACTCGGGCAGCTGATTGCCGAGCTGCTCGACGAGCGGGGAGATTTGCCGGTGAATAAAGTCCCCCATGCGTACCTCATGGCTGTTATCAAAAGCTTCCAGGTCCGTTCTAAGGTGGACGTCCAGCGACATGATCACCTGATCGATGATCGGAAAATCGACAAGGTCAAGCGCCCGTACCAGCACGAGTCGCCCGGCCCGGAGATTATCGATGAGGTCCTGATAGATGGCGGCGTTGCGCAGGTTGCTGCTGCCCACGATGTCGGATTGCCCGTAGAGCGGATAGACCTTTTTGAACCTGATCTCCTCCGGAGCCGCCGGCAATTTTTCTTCCTGGCGTTTCAGGATGTTGAACGCCGCTTCGGTGAAGCGCCATTCTACGGTTGGGTGCAGACTGGTGTACTGCTCGCGCAGGATGACTTCGATTCGATTGTTGATGTATTCCCTGCTCCGTTCTACCGCGGTGCGGAAAAGGCCCCGGATCTCATCGAACTTTGACTCCATGAAGGCATTCAACGCATAGGGTCTCGGGCTCGCCAATTCCACCATGCCGATGATGTGCTTACCCTGACTGAGCAGGGGGGCGAGTAGCAAGCTGCGGTAACCCAAATCGATCAGCCGGTCTTCGAGTAAGGTTTTTTTCGAGAGTTCGCGCAGATCCTGTACGACCCGCATTTCACCGGACTGGAATACCTGGTCGTAAATACTGCCCGAGTAGGCCTGATCGGTGAGACTGGCCACCTCGTCGGCCAATAAATTGTATCGGATACGGTACTCGTGATCTACCGCACGTTCCTGGGGATAGTCCACCGCCGTCAGGCCCAATTGCAAATGGGGCAGTTGAAAATGTAGCCGGATGAGGTTGGCTAATTCCTTAACTCGGTCGACATCCAGTACGGCATCCCGGCTGATCAGCCGGTGCTTCAGTCTGCTCAAACTTTCCTCAGTCGTGACGTCGTGCAACTCAGCCAGGTGGAACCCGTGGAAACTAAAGATTTCTGGCGGCAGCAGTCTTTGCCAGAGTTCGATGTCACTAATGTTATTGAGTAGTTGCTGGATCTGGCTGTCCGCTAGCACGGGTAATGGACCGTTTACTTTGACCTCGACGTAGTCCTGGTTGATCTGCGGTTTGTAGAACCGTTTGAGCCCGGTCACTAAGTCGGGCACGGTAAGCATGGCCGAGGGATCAATGTTTATCTCGACATCGTAGCACTGCTTGAGAATGGTACAACCGACGGTGACCAAGTGCTTTTTCCAAACCTCCCGGACTCCGTTTCCGAAGGTGTAGCATACATCCTTCTGATCCATGAGTTTCTGCAGGCTGCCGCTCATATAGAACGGTTGCAAGTCAAAAGGGCGGGAGAATTTATAAAGCTGCGAGGCACGCTTTTCAGGGGAGATCAGGAATAACATCACCATGTCCAGCACATCGCGGTGTTGCTGCAGTAAGGTCAGATCATGAATCGGTTCGCGGAAAGCCGGCACCTTGTCCACCTCCCGGAGGATCTCCCGCGCCAGTAGGCGTACGCCGGCAGTTCCGTCTTTTGCCAGTGCTTCCACTTTGAGCAGCAACCGGTCGAAACTAAGGACGGTCTTATAGGGAATGACAAAGGGATCGAAGTCGGGGCCATGCTGCTCCGATTCTTCAAACTGTAAGGGGATACCGGACTTGGTCTCGCTTTCGTCGACGACGATCTCCAGGTTCATACCTCCTAAACGCGGCGAGCCTGGAAAAGGCTGATGGTTAGGAGCGGATAGCCTTAATGCCGGGAAGTTCCTTTCCTTCCAGCAATTCCAGCATCGCGCCGCCTCCGGTAGAAACGAAGCTCACTTTATCGGCTAGTCCGGCCTGGTTGATCGCCGAAACCGAATCTCCTCCTCCGATCAGGCTGTAGGCCCCGTTGTTCTCCGTCGCATCGGCTACGGCCTCCGCTATGGCATTGGTGCCCTTGGCGAAATTTTTCATTTCAAAAACGCCCATCGGGCCGTTCCAAAGGATGGATTTGCTCTTGGCAATGACTTTGGAAAATTGCTCTACCGACTTTGGGCCGATATCGAGTCCCTGCCATTCGTCGCCGATCTCTCCGGCCGGCACGATGTCCGAAGGGGTATCATTGTTGAAGTCTTTACCGACCACCGTGTCTACGGGCAGGTAGATCTCGGTACCCTTTGCTTTCGCTTTCTTCATTAATTCGAGGGCCGTGTCGGTCTTGTCCCGCTCTACGAGTGATTGGCCGACCTTACCCCCCGTCGCGAGGCTGAAGGTGTATGCCATGGCTCCGCCGATAATGACATTGTCGGCAAAATCGAGCAGCTTCTCCAGGAGCTGGATCTTATCGCTCACCTTCGCGCCGCCCACAATGGCGGTGACAGGGTGCGCCGGGTTATTCAGCAGCCTATCGGCACCTTCCAGTTCGGCACCCATGAGAAAACCGAAACTTTTCTTGTCGGCTGGATAGAATTTGGCGACCGTCGCCGTGGAGGCATGTTCCCGGTGGGCGGCCCCGAAGGCATCGTTGACGTAAACATCCCCGAGGGAGGCCATTTTTTTCGCGAGGTCGTTGTCGCCCTTCTCCTCCCCAGGATAAAAACGGGTATTCTCCAGCAGTAGAACCTGCCCGGGCGCAAGCGATTTGACGGCTTGTTTAGCATCTTCCCCGATCGTGTCCTCCACGAATTGGACCTGGCGGCCGATGTTGTCCTCCAGGGTGGGAATTATCGGCCGCAGGGTGAATGATTCTTTATCGATCGATCCGTCCGCCAGTTTTTCTTTTTGGGGGCGGCCCAGGTGGGACATCAGTACCACGGCGGCTCCCTGTTCGAGCAGGTACTTGATGGTGGGGGCGGCCTTTTCGATTCGGGTGGCGTCGGTCACCTTACCGTTCTCGTCGATGGGGACATTAAAATCTACCCGTACGAGTACGGTTTTATCTTTTATGTCTAGGTCTTGCAGCTTCATAGTGGATGTTGTTACCAATAGAACAAAAAAGGGGCGCACCCATTTGGTGCGCCCCGATCACAAATATTTTTTTACAAGCTGGCGATCCGTTCACAGAGATCGGCGAGGCGGGCACTGTAGCCGGCCTCATTGTCGTACCAGGAAACCACTTTGACGAGGCTGCCGGAAACGATGGTCTGATCGCTGTCGTAAAGGCTGCTGTACTTGCTCCCTACGATGTCGCTGCTTACGTATGGCGCATCGACGTACGCCAGAATGCCCTTCAGGGGGCCACTTTCCGCGGCTTTCTTGAAGGCGTCGTCGACTTCCTTAAGAGTCACGTCGCGCTTGACGATGGCCGTAAGGTCAGTGAGTGATCCGGTCGGAACGGGAACGCGCATGGCTCCACCGTCGAGCTTTCCGTCGAGGTGGGGAAGGACCAGTCCGACGGCCTTGGCGGCACCTGTGGTAGTAGGAACGATATTGATGGCCGCGGCGCGAGCACGACGCAGGTCCTTGTGGGGACCGTCCTGTAGGTTCTGGTCCGCGGTATAGGCGTGAACGGTGGTAATGAAACCTTTTTCAACACCGAAGGCGTCGTCCAGTACCTTAACCATCGGGGCCAGGCAATTCGTGGTACAGCTGGCATTGCTGTAGATCTTGGTATCCGCGTTGATAAGGTCTTCGTTTACACCTAGTACAACGGTGGCCACGTCTCCTTTGGCGGGGGCGGAGATGAGTACTTTCTTGGCACCGGCCTTGAGGTGTAATCCGGCCTTCTCCTTGTCGACAAAGCGGCCGGTACACTCCAGCACCACGTCTACGTCGAGATCTCCCCAGGGGAGCTTACTCGGGTCGGGCTGGCTGAGGGCATCGATTTTTTTGCCGTCGATGTAAATGTTCTCATCGTCCGAGGTGACTTCGCCAGGGTAGTTACCCTGTACGCTGTCATACTTAAAGAGGTGAGCGAGGGTGGCATTGTCGGTAAGGTCGTTGATAGCGACAACCTCGAGGCCCTTTTCAAGCAGGTTCCGAAGGGTAATACGTCCGATGCGACCGAAGCCGTTAATTGCAATCTTTGCCATAAGTAGAGGAAAATTTTATGTTGGGATTCTCTGACCGTCCCGTAAGAGTGGCGGCGGAGTCGCAGGTCACACACCGTTTCGGAACGGAATTTAGATAAAGGTTAGCCTGCGACATTGTTCAAAGGTAGTATAGTTAGTGTAATTTTTACAGTTACCCAGGCGGGGGATGGCCGGATCCGGCAGGATGAGGCTGGCTTTTATAATGTGTTTTAACCTTCCCGTTCGTCCGATCCTGGGTATGGGTGCTGGCGGAGGTGGTCTGGTCGCCCAAGTCGGTTCAGGACTACCACTCTTTCGTAGCGCGGGTAGCCGCGCTGCGGCCACTTCTCGATAAGTGGGAGGTGGATTACGCTACGCACATCTTTAAGTAATAATGGATTCGGACACTTGGAGGTGCAAGCACCCTCCAAGGTCCTGATGCTTTCCCGTTTATCGATAGGCATAGGACCTCGTGGCGTCACCTGACGCCAGCCGGGGACCTGCGAGTGTCCGGCTAAGTGGGATCCGGACCCTCGGAGGTGCAAGCACACTTAGAGGTCCTGATGCTTTCACGTTAGCGGCTGAGCGTAGGACCTCGTAGCGTCCCCTGGCGCCAGCCGGGGACCTGCGAGTGTCCGGCTAAGTGGGATCCGGACCCTCGGAGGTGCAAGCACACTTAGAGGTCCTGATGCTTTCACGTTAGCGGCTGAGCGTAGGACCTCGTAGCGTCACCTTGCGCCAGCCGGGGACCTACGAATTCCGGCTAAGTGGGACCCGGACGCTCGGAGGTGCAAGCACACTTAGAGGTCCTGATGCTTTCCCGTTAGCAGCTGAGCGTAGGACCTCGAAGCATCACCTGGCGCCAGCCGGAGACCTACGAATTCCGGCTAAGTGGGATCCGGACCCTCGGAGGTGCAAGCACACTTAGAGGTCCAGATGTTTTCACGTTAGCGGCTGAGCATAGGGCCTCGTAGCGTCACCTTGCGCCAGCCGGGGACCTGCGAGTGTCCGGCTCGGTTGGACCCGGACGCTCGGAGGTGCAAGCACACTTAGAGGTCCTGATGCTTTCACGTTAGCAGCTGAGCATAGGGACTCGTAGCGTCACCTGGCGCCAGCCGGGGACCTGCGAGGGTCCGGTTAAGCGCAACCCGCACCTTGAAACCCGCAACCCGTTTTTACTCCGCCCAGATCCCCGTCTCCAACGTCCAGTCGTATTCCTCGTATTCGCGGGCTATATTCTTATTTTCCTCTTCCAGTACGCCGTATTCCACCAGGAAGTCGTCTACGCCGTCGTGGTCGCGGAAATCGCCGCGGAACCAGGAGAATAGGGGCGAGGTGACCAGCACCCGTTCGCCGTCTTTCTGCTGGAACTCGGAATGCTCGGCGAGGTAGCTGCGTACCCGGGCGTCGATCTGCTCGTCGTAGGTAGCCGGTTCGTATATCTCCACCGGCGGACAGTCGCTGGCGCCGCAATTAAGGGCGAAGTGGATACGCGAATCGCCTCCCTCGATCCGGAAGGTGCGGCTGAATTTATCGGTAAACAACTGGGGGATGAACCCCAGTCCCAGTTTATTTTCCCCCCCGCGAATAATCCCATGCTCTACGTCGTCCGGACTGAGTTCATGACCGGCCACGGTGAAGCGGGGTGTTTTGAAGAAGTCGCTGCGGTTTTCATACAGGGAGGGATCCTCGGTGAGGAGGTACTGCACCATGCCATTATATATGTTGACCCAGAAAGCCAGCTTTTCGTTTCGGGAGTCGAGGGCGGCGGCGAGATTGCCGGGTTCGTAGGTGGCCAGCCGATCAACGATATCCGCTACGCTACGGTCCGCTTTGAGACTTTCCAAAAATTGCTGGCTCAGCTCGTTCGGGGTGGTGTCCGGGTCAAAACTGGCATCCGCCTGGTAGGTGCCGCAACCGGTCAAAAAAAGTAGGGAGAGGAAGAGCGAGCGAAGCATGGGGCGATTTTACGTTGCTAACACTTACGTGGGGGAGTAGGTCAGGGGATTTGCCGTTTCGTAAGTTTAAGGTTCCAGCACCATCCCTGTGCGAGATAGAACCTTAGGGGTTTTTTAAGGCTTTCCCCATTTCCAGGACGCTGCTATGGAGCTGGACGATGCATGCAGTCCTGGCTCCAGGAGATCGACCGCGCTCCGGTCGCGAGGGTGCGTTGTCTCGAGAGTGGCTTTTGTGCTCCGACTAACGATACATTCACCAGCATCAAAACCTCGCTACTCAAAGACCAGGTGATCGGCGAAAAAAGGCAACATATCCGAAGGGACCCGCCCGTCCCGCGTAAAGATGCCACTGGTGTGGGTGCCGATGTATTCCTCGGCCTGGTGCTCGATACCCACGTTTTCCAGCCGCTGGCTGAACATCTCACACTGCCGCACGAAGCGGTCGCCGGCGTTCCGGCCCCAATCCATGGCGATGGCCTTTAGCGATTGCAAGTCGGTCAGGTGGTCATCGATCATATGCACCGGCATCTCGGCGTACCACTTGTCGAGCACTTCCGGGTGGACGACCAGGCTGTCGCCGACGTACTCAAAGGGAATATCCACGTAAAAGGGCGGCTTGTCCGGATTGGGAGACCACGCCCGGCCAAAGGCTACGATCACTTTTGGGAAGTAAGAGCGCATTATGGCATCCATGGTCTCGATTTCGGCCAGTTCCCGGTAGGTGTTGCTGTTGGGACCGTATTCGCCGACTACGGTCAGGGCCCCCGGGCTCAAGGCGTAGACGCTGCTGTAAGTCTCCGGATAGCGCATCGCCAGTTTAAGGGCGCCGTACCCTCCCATGCTGTGGCCGGTGACGCCACGGCTGTCCCGATCGGCCAGCGAGCGGTACTTGGTATCCGTATAGGCTACCAGGTCCTGGGCCATGAACGTCTCCCAGTTTCCGAAGAGCGCGGAATTGCTGTAAAAGCTCCCGTCGATGCCGGTCCGGTTGTCGGCCACCACCAGGATAAAGGGGGGGATCTTGCCGGCCTCAATCGCATAGTCGAGGACCTCGATCATCTGCGGGCTAAGGGTGTGATCGTTCAGGAAGCCGTGCAGGTAGTAGATCACCGGGTAGCGAGCCTCGCCCTCGTCGTAGCCCGGGGGCAGGTAGACCGACACGGCACGAGTAGGGGATTCGCCGTAATCGTTTTCCAGGGCCTCGGAGTAGAGGGAATCGATGACCACGCGTCCGCCCGGGGCAGGCTGGGCGACCAGGATGCTACTCCATACCAGACAAAGGATCAGTAATCGAAGCATTGTACAGTGTTTGGGATGAAAGTACGGACACCCCGCACATTCGCCCTTTCAGTGGATGCCATAAGACACCACTCCGGGGCACAAGTCGGGCGGCGGAGCGCAGGACAGACGGCTGGAAATCATACTAAAACCTCATTTTGGTGGACTATCTTGGCAGCCTCAAATGCCGATGCCTGAACCGAATACCTACCGCGTTAAGCCCTGGAGCCTGATCGCGGGATACATAGCCTGTCTTCTCTTTGCGGCGTTATTGACTTGGATTTCTTATATCGTTTTGGACAGCTCCACCGTGGCAGCCACCCCATTTTGGAAGGTAATTACTATCATCTGCAGTGGTGGTGTATTTATCAGCATGGGGATGTACCTGGTCGGACTGCACCGACGCCGCTTGGTAGTTAGCGAAGCCGGCATACGCAGGATCGGATTGTTCGGAGAGCGGTTCATGGCCTACGAATCGATCGCGGGACTACGTACGATGGAATCCAGTACGTGGTTGATATCCAAGGGGGGCGGGGAGAAGCTATTGATCGATCAAGATTATAACGACTCCGGCAAAGTGCTGTCGGCATTACACAGCCGCTATCCCGATGTCGATCAGGTAGCCCGCAGCGCCGACCGTCAACAGCTACTCTCGGACCGTACACTGGGTACCTCCCCCGCAGAACGCGAAGGTGTTCTGGAGCGGGCCGGCAAGCAAGCACGTGCCTTCAACTGGTTGGGCGGAATTGTAGGGGCTTGGGTCGCCTTCTATCCCGATCCGTACGCTTATGCCTGCGGGTTTGGCATCATAATGCCCTTGCTCGCCGTGGGATTGTCGCGGTATTCCGGCGGATTGATCCGGCTGGATGAAGTTCGGGGTTCGGCGCGGCCGCAAGTATTTACCGGTCTGATTTTTCCGGTCATGGCCCTTTTCATCCGTAGTCTGCTGGATTTCGAGATTTACGCTTACCTGCCGCTGTGGCCTCTCCTGCTGGTTTCCGCGCTGGCGCTAAGCTCGGTCCTTATATGGATGGCTCCAGAAGAGGGCAAAGGGGCGATAACGGGCGTGAGCTACTTCGGATTGGCCGGGATTTACGCCTTCGGTGTCCTGATCCACTACAACTGTTACTACGACGATCGAAAAGCTACGGCGTATCCGGTAGAGGTGCTAGACAAAAGCAGGACGGGAGGCAGTGACTCGAATTATTATCTCTATTTGTCCGCCTGGGCCGAGGAGCCGGAGCGGGATCGCGTTGACGTAGGCAGCAAGCTGTACGGCCGGGTGGGGATCGGTGATAGGGTGACTGTAAACTACCGGTCGGGGAAGCTCGGCATACCCTGGTACCGGGTGGTCGCGACGGACTGATCGAGCGGAGGGGTACTGGATTCCGATTCCAGGAACAAGAGGGCGATCGCCAGGAGGATCAGGAAGAAGTAGGCGCTGAGTCGTTGTGCAGGGTTCATAGCGTGTGTATCAATCGAAGGAAAAACGGAAGGAGAAAAAACCGACGGGCGGTGGACCGGCAAAAGTCACTGAATCCTAATCCGTTCCGTATCGTCGCGAATTTATCGTTAAGCCGTGTTCCGGACAAGGGTTTGCCGATATTTAATCCAGGCTTATTCCTGGGTTAACGGGGTAGTTTGGTCTTGTCAACGGCAAATTGTTGGGTACAGCCTTCTCCCTGCGCTCCGGCGCAAAGAATAACCCTGTCGAATAGTCCCCCCTGGCTACTTCACTCCAGCTCGAAGGCGGCCGCGATCCGCGCCTGGTCCGCCATGGAAAGTTCCGTTTTCCAACGCTCGTCCAATTTTATCTCCAGCCGGTGATCCCGGTAAAAGTCGGCGGACCACGGCTTGTCGGAGAAGGCCTCGGGAATGTCATGGTACTTGGCCACCAGTGTTTTCGTACCCGAATTTCCCCCGAGGTGATGATGGTCGTGTTGCCAGTAGGTAAGCATATCACTGCGGTAATCCACACCGATGAGGTCGCAGAGCCCGTGTACTATAGCCTCGGGGGAACGGCATAGGTCTTCGTAGCGCACGAACGCTTTTTTGACCGCTATACTGTTGTAAAGTTCCGTGCGGCGAAGTTGCATGTGCTTGATCCGGCTAATGAACTCCGCTACCGGTACGTCGGGGAATTTGCGGCGGTAGCTGTTGATCACCGCACGCGGGTCCCGCCAGATCCAGATCAGGAACGGATCGATGTCCGGGGCATTCCGAAGCTGGTGAAGAGCGACCCGGCTGTACCGTGCATTCTTGGAGCTATCGACCAGCAAACTTGTGCCAGGCAGGACGGAAAAGAGCCTGCGGTAGATCGCCGTGCGATTAGAAAGTAAGCCGGGGCGGTACTTGGCCACCGCGCGGTGCACCCAATTGCTTTCCTTGCGGAAGTGGCCATATAGTTCCCGCAGCAGTTGCGGCGTCCAGACGGGATCGGCATAACCGTAGAATTGGTTGGGGGGCGCCAGGCCTTTGCGATAGTTTTCATCTTCGGCGATCACCTTAAGTTCTCCTAGGCCAAAGGCCGTCGGGTGGCTGCTGAGCATCATGTCCAGTAAAGTAGAGCCGCAGTGGCCCGTCCCTTCGATCAATACAACTTTACGCATGCCTGGGAAGACGACCGGTTTAATAGGGCACAAGATAGGGCCGGCGGCGGGCGTGCTGGTTTCCCACCCGGAATGCTTAGGTTTGGGTAATTGGCCGGTTCCCAAGCCATGCTTGGGCGGGCTGAACCAGCTTCACCGGCCGGAAAATTTGCCAAGCAAAAAAGTGATCATGAATAACAGAAGAACCTTCATCAAAAACGCCGCCCTCCTACCCGCCGCCCTTGCGGGGAACGCGGCACTAGCTCACCCCTCCGCGATGCGCGCCGACGTACCCGACCAGCTGACCGTCCTCTTCCAGGGCGATTCCATCACCGATGCCGGCCGCAAGCGCGACCGCACCGAGGCCAACGACTACGGCAATATGGGGGTAGGTTACGCCCTGCTGGCTTCGGCCATGCTGGTGGGTAATTACCCGGGTACCGACCTGACCTACTACAACCGCGGCATCAGCGGCAACAAAGTCTACCAACTCGACGAGCGCTGGCAAGAGGATGCCCTGAGCGTGGACCCCGACGTAGTGAGCATCCTGATCGGGGTCAATGATTTCTGGCACATGCTTAACGGTAAGTACGACGGTACCGTGGAGGTGTACCGGAACGACTTCCGCGCCCTGCTGAACCGTACGCGCGAGGCGTTGCCCGAGGTTAAATTCATCATTTGTGAGCCCTTTATCGTCAGGGGCGGCAGCGCGGTGGAGAGCGAACGTTGGGAATCCGAATTTCCCGCTTACCGCGACGCGGCCCGGGAGATAGCCGACGAATTCGATGCCGCATGGGTACCGTTCCAGCAGGTCTTCGACGAGGCGCTGGAAGCGGCACCGGCCGAGCACTGGAGTCACGACGGCGTACACCCCAGTCTGGCCGGGAGCTACATCATGGCGGAAGCGTGGATGAAGGCTTTCCGGGGGCTGTGGTGAGGAATTCGCCACCGGCAAGGGCAAAAAAAAGGGCCCGGGCAAAGCCGGGCCAGATCAAATTGACACTATGAACAAACACAAAACGATGATGAATAACAGCATCGAGCAGGGTAATAGCCCTGGTTCACCATTTGGTCAAGAAAGTATACTTGATGGATTAAAAGGTGATTCTCGAAAGCCGACACCTACAGAACAATCTGCATGATGTGGGAAGAAAACGGTAAAATTCTTGGCGGTATTGCCACTGTTAATATTTTCACCGCGCCGGTCTTTTGATGCGGCTTGCCTCAACAAAAAGCCCCGTTCGGTTTCCGAACGGGGCTGGTAGAAGTGTTGTGTATAAATAATAGCCTCTCAAATGTATTCGCTTACCGGTAATGGTTGTTACTACAACCGTTGATGGGGGTTAGGGATTGCAGGTTAAGAGTTAATAAGTTCTCCATCATAGCTTGACGGCGGATCCGTTCTCCAGCCGGCCATGAATAGGCAATCGGCTTACCTGGCTGGCCTGGGGGATAGCTGCCGGGGGCTTGCGCAATCCAGTAAAAGGATCGACACGGTGAGTGTGAGCAATTAGACTCGATAAATTAGACCGGGCCCCGGGCCCCGGGCCCCGGGGCCGATGGGACCGGATCAAGGTAGGTGGTGGCGGATGGGCGGCGGGGCGCAGGAAATGGAGACCGGTGCGGATATCCGATGGCGTCCCACGGCGGGTAGCGAATATTTTTTGTGCTTGAGTGGTAGGATTTGCGTAATTACCTACTTCGTGGCGCGACGCGGAAGTCCTCCGAATAACCCAGGGTGCTTACTTGGGGCTGATGGAGTTCCAGAGGTGTACTTGCCCTGCTTCTGCCGGGGTCTTCAACGCCGCCCTTTCACCTAAAGGGTGAGTTGTTTTTCTGGGGTAGGAACGTAAATGAAAAAAAGGATGAAATTCTTACCAATAGAACTAGACGACAGCCTGAACGAAAAATTCAAGAGCAATCCGGAATGTGTAACGGTACTTCAGATCTTTCGGGAGCACTACCTGAAAGTTGGGTTTAATAAGCCTTGGATAGCCTATTTTGTAAGCAACGATGCGGATTTAATTATCGGTGGTGGAGGATTCAAAGGGCAGCCGGTAAATGGTAGGGTGGAGATTTCGTACGGTACCTTTGAAGATTTCAGGGGGCAGAGCGTTGGTTCGGAAATATGTAAGCAATTGGTATCCTTGGCTTTACAATCGGAACCTTACGTTAAGGTAACCGCCCGCACCCTTCCAGATAACCGGGCTTCGATAAGGATATTAGAAAGAAATGGATTTGAATGTGTCGGGACAGTATATGACGAGGAAGATGGCCAGGTACAAGAGTGGATTTTAAAAGATTAGTACCTGATATACCGATTACGCAAGAACTACAACAAGCTTTCCATTTGCTACGGATTGATATCTTACATCTCTATTAAAATAGTAGGGTCACCCGCTGCTTTGCAGGGTACGTCTTGTCCAGGAACACAGAAATGGTAAATAATAAACAAATTATCCTAACGATCCTGATCGTCACCTGCTGTTTACAAACCCCATTTTCCCAGTGGGCGGTGAAGAACGTCGATGAAGCCGGTAAGTCATTACACGTGATCAAGTTTGCTAATGACAATCTGGGCTTTGCGATGGGAAACGACGGGCTCATATTGAAAACTACGGATGAGGGAGAAACCTGGACACCACTGGAAAAAAGAGTGGATGGCACCATATCCGACTTTGAATTTATCTCTGCGGATACCCTCGTTGCAGTATCTACCTCTTTTAACGGAAGTACGGGCGTACGGCGGATTTATAAATCCACGGACGCAGGGACCAGTTGGCAGATTAAATACGAAGAAGCGGCGGCCGATTTCAACTGTATTCGCTTTGTGAATGACACATTCGGAATCGCTTCCGGATCCGGGGGTATTTTGAACTCTTATGATGGTGGTGCGTCCTGGCAGTATAGCTACGCGCTGCAGGATAATGGTTTTGATTATGGAGAGGTTAGGCGCTTTGATATGGTCAGTGACACGCTAGGCTTTGCTCTTGGGAGGGGGAAAACGTCGGGGAGTCCTGTCCGCTTTTATTCCTTTCTGCTAAAGACGACCGATGGAGGAGATATGTGGGAAGAAACAGGCGAATTCGTTTCGGGTATGCAGGAGATGGACTTTATCGACGCAACTACCGGATTCTTGGCGGATGACTTTTATACCTATAAAACCATTGATGGGGGATTATCGTGGGATACGGTTACCAACGTTATCGGAGTTGCCGACTTCAGTATACCATCGGCGGATAACATCGTCACCGTAAACAGGCCCGGTATTCTTACGGGTGATGAACCTTCATTATTTGCGATCAGCAAGTCCACGGATTTCGGGGCTTCCTGGGACGGTAAGCTTAGGGAAGGAGCCACCCTTGAATCCGTGTACTTCCTATCCGATTCGGTAGGTTTTGTCGCGGGCGACTATTCCATTATAATGAAGACCACGACCGGCGGGGGTGAGATAGTAGGGGATTATCCCTGGCATTTATTTACCTCAGCCACCTACGAGGTAACAATTAATGAGCTGAACGTGTACCCGAATCCAACCAGTGATCGGGTAACTATCGGTTCGATCGATGGTGGCGTTTGGAGTTACGTAGTTCAGACTATCGATGGAAGAAAAGTAAAGAAGGGGATAGTAGAAGGCAAGGAAATTGACTTATCTCACTTGGGCACTGGAACCTATATCCTAAGTCTTCAGTCCGGTACGCGTAATAGCATTGGGAAGGTCACGAAAAGGTAGGGATGCCATATAGGGCGCAGTACATTCGGGAAAAGGGACAAAGCTGCTGAGTAAACAGGCAGGGAGGTGGCCGAAGGAATCCCTGCCAAAAGAGCGGGTTACTATTTTTGTACAGCCCCGGAGGCGAAATACGGAGTATGACAAAAAGAGGTATATACATTTACTTAGCGATCCTCAGCTGTCTGCTCGCCTGTAAGTCAGCGGGAATTCCATTACAAAGTGATCCGTCCGGTGAAGCAGCTGAAAAAGGCCTTAACATCCGGGTTGCGGACGGAAAACTGGTCACCGGTAGCGGAAAGGAATTCATCCCCTACGGGGTAAACAACGTGCATGTCTGGCTCGATGAGCAACAAAGCCTACAGGCTTTGGAGACAGAAATTGCCAAATCCGGAGCTAATACGGTCAGACTGGTCACTTCGGGGGCTTCCTGGACCTGGAATAATCAGTCGCGGCGGACAGATCAGAAAAGACGGTTAGTAGAAAAAGCGCTGGCCGCCGGCCTGGTTCCCATGATCGAGATGCACGACGGGACCTGCCTGGAAGCATGTGATTATCCGGCCAATGACGGTAAAATGGGCCTGAAGCAAATCGTGGACGAATGGCTCCAAGCCGATAATTTGCAAATGCTGAAAGACTTTGAAGGTCAATTACTTCTCAATATCGCCAATGAGTGGGGTGGGGAGGATGAAAGCTACCTTAATTGCTACATGGACGCGATTACCCGCTTGCGGGACGCGGGGGTAAACAATGTGCTGGTCATTGATGCCGGGGGCTGTGGACAAAACGCCAATACGTTGTTGAACTACGGCAACGAGTTGTTCAGGCACGACCCCCTGCACAATCTTGTTTTGTCCATCCATCTCTATGGACTTTGGCGTACGGATAACAAATCATTTTCCGGGTGGACACCGCCTTTTTCGGTAGAAGAAGTCATTCCCCAACTCGCTGCCCTGGAAGCCCCGGTGGTCGTCGGGGAGTTCGGCTGGACGGGTGAAGGATCAGCCGTCAATTACGATCCCAGGATACTGATGCAAACCTGCCTTCGGGAGGGCATAGGTTGGTACTTCTGGGCCTGGAATGACGGGGAAGCAAAACCTTTCTACAGCATAGTAAAAAGTGACGACCGGATATCTCCAGAAAATGTAGTCCTCACGGAAGCCGGTGAGTTCATTGTCCGGGATCCCGAGCTCGGATTTAAAGTAGTTGCCGTACCAGCAGCGGGTTTTTGACGATGGCAATTAATTTAAAGTAAAAGGAACCTGTTTATCGCGTCTATCCCTCCGGTTGGGAGAGGTGTCAAGCAATTACCACTTCAAAATTGAGTGAAACGCCAAATACCAACAACCGATCATGAAAAGAGTCCTGGTAATAGGCTGCTGCGGCGCTGGCAAATCGACCTTCTCCCTAAAGCTGCAGGCACTATTGAAAGTCGAGCTGCTCCACCTGGACCAGTACTACTGGAAACCCGATTGGCAGGAGCCGGAGCAAGGGGAGTGGACCGCGATGGTCAACGATCTGGCCAGCAGGCCGAGCTGGATCATGGATGGCAACTACGGCGGGACCATGGACCTGCGGATAAAGCGCGCGGACACAATCATTTACCTCGACTACCGGACTACCACTTGCTTATGGCGAATTACGAAACGGACCCTTAAATACCGGGGGCGGGTGCGACCCGATATGCCGGCGGGATGCAAGGAGCGATTCGACCTTGACTTTTACCACTACGTAGCCACTTATAATCTGAACAGGAGGGAAGGGGTGCTGGATAAGCTGGACAAGGTAAAGGGAGCAAAAAACATATGCGTACTCAAGAACGATGCGGCGGCGGAAGCCTTTCTGGGGAAGCTGCGGGAAGGTGAGGTGGAATGAAATAGCTTAAGCTTGGCACTACCCGGGATACTTACCAGTTTTCGGATCAGGCGGAAACACCTTATTGATAGCACCCACGCGGCGGAATAAAACCCAATATTTTGCCAAAGAGTACGCTTGAATTTTCCTATCCGCTACTGGGTAAATGCCCGTATGGTTGGGCGAATGGCCGTCCATCTGGCATTGAAGTAACGAGACCCTGGAAAGTAACCTGCGATTGACTAGGCACTATTTCCCGCTGTCCGCTTGCGGGCTAAAATATTCGGCGACAACCCGTTCCTTCTCCGCTTCAATGTACTCCACCAGCGACCGGGCCGCCGGGGACAGCCGCTTGCCCCTGCCGTATACCAGGTTCCACTCCGTGGTGATGGGCAAGCCGCGCATGGGTACGAGTTGCATGTCCCCCGCGGCCAGTTCGGTCCGAATGCCAATGCGGGGCAGTATCGATAGCCCCAGGCCGGCACGGACCGCCTGTTTCACGGCTTCGTTTGAGACCAATTGCATGGAACGCTGTACCGTGACCCCCTTGTCCCGCAAAAAGTTTTCCATGGCGAGCCGCGTTGCGGATCCCGGCTCGCGAAAGAGGAGGGTGCAGCCCTCGAGCTTGCGGGGCGTCATGCGCGCGGGCAGGTCCGGGTAGTTCTTGGCCGCCGTCAGGTAGAGCTCGTTAGCCAGTAGCGACACCCGGTGCAAGCTGAGGTTTTCCGGGACCACCGACACGACGGCGAAATCCACGCTGTTGTTCTGGAGGGAATCCACCACGAGGGACTTATTCGTGACATCAACGGAAATGTTGACGCCCGGGTGCTGGCGCATGAATCCGGTCAGAAAATACGGCAGCACGTACTTGCCCGTCGAAGCCGAAGCAATGGAAATGGATCCGGTAAGCAGTCCCCGGTGAGCATCGGCCGCCGACTTTATCTCATCCGCTTTGGCGAGAATGTCCAGCGCAAGCTCCAGTATCTGTCGCCCGAAATCCGTCACGTAAAGTTGGCGACCGATCACTTCGGTCAGCGGAACCTCGAAGCTTTCCTGAAATTTTTTTAGCTGGATCGAAACGGCGGGCTGCGTCAGGTGCAAAGCCTCGGAGGCCTTCGTAATACTCTGACAATCACAGACTTTGCTGAATACCTCCAGTTGGTGTAAAGTGTAGTTCATAAATCAAAGCTAATGTATATTATATAAAGTATAAATAAAAATATATACCCAACTCTGCCCATATTTGTCGCATCAACAAACCAGTAAATACCCCTTCCTATGCGACTGGCCTTTTCTCAATCCTACGTTCAACCCCCTTGTAAACGGAAGCTGATGGACAAATCTCCGGACAATGTTCAGCAGCTCGTTTCCCAACTGGCACAAAAGTGCGGGATCCTGTCCGAACAGGCGCAAGTCCAGCAGGACGGCACGCTGCAGTTCCGCGGCATACCAAGCGGCAAACTTCACACCCTAACGCTCGAGGCTGAAAAAATGGGCCTCAGCGTCCGGTACACCAAGCAAACCATCGTGGAGATTTCCTAACCCTCTTTTTTAACAACTTCAAATGATGCTCTTATCACTAACCGACGGCGGTAGTCTGTGGATCATGGAATCCGCCACGGAAAGCAATTACCAGCTTGCTGCGGCCGCGGCTATCCTCCTGATCATCGGAATTATGAATCTATTATCCCGGGCGGATGGACAAGGTGTCCAGGTAAGCCGTGATATCAAAAAGAAATAATCTATTTTTTTATGCAAAATACTGTTGTAACTAAGTCTGCTTCCACGCCCGGTCTGGCGCAAAAAACCAGGGTCGCCGTAGCGATGGGCGATGGTATCGGACCGGAGATCATGGGGGCGACCCTGCGTATTCTCGAAGCCGCCGACGCTTCCATCGATCCGGAATTCATCGATCTGGGCGAATCCGTCTACCTGGCGGGAAATTCCGCCGGCATCGATGACGAAGCCTGGGAGGCAATCGGACGCTGTAAACTGATTCTGAAAGCGCCTATTACCACGCCCCAGGGCAAGGGATACAAAAGCCTGAACGTAACGCTGCGGAAAAGCCTCGGCCTGTTTGCCAACGTGCGGCCGGTAACCGCGCTGCACCCCTTCGTAGCCACCCACCATCCGGAAATGGACGTGGTGATCATCCGCGAAAACGAAGAGGACCTCTACGCGGGTATCGAGCACCAACAGACCGAAGACGTCGTGCAGTGCCTCAAGCTGATCACCCGGCCGGGCTGTGAGAACATCGTCCGCTACGCCTTTGAGTACGCCCGCTCCTACGGACGTAAGAAGGTCACCT
This sequence comes from Lewinellaceae bacterium, assembly GCA_963747415.1. Lineage (GTDB taxonomy): Bacteria > Bacteroidota > Bacteroidia > Chitinophagales > Saprospiraceae > Neolewinella. The sequence continues at coordinate 359,634 of CAVVFF010000001.1, forward strand.
GTATGGTGAAGGACAATATTATGAAATTGACCGACGGACTCTTTCACCGGGTCTTCAAGGAGGTAGCGAAAGAATACCCCGATATTCAAAGTAACAGCCAGATCATCGACATCGGATCGGCCCGCCTGGCGAATGCCCCCACCCAGTACGACGTCATTGTTACGCCTAATCTTTACGGGGACATCATTTCTGATATTGCCGCCGAAATCGCGGGCTCAGTCGGGGTCGCCGGTTCCGCCAACGTGGGCCGCAAGGTGGCTATGTTCGAAGCCATTCACGGCTCCGCTCCGGACATTGCCGGCCAGGATGTTGCCAATCCGTCCGGGCTGCTCAACGCCGCCGTTATGATGCTGGCGCACGTCGGACAGACGGAAACCGCCGACCTTATCCGGAACGCCTGGTTGCGTACCCTGGAGGACGGGATTCATACCGCCGACATCTACCGGCAGGGCAGCAGTTCCGAGCTCGTCGGTACCCAGGCCTTCGCCGCGGCCGTTATCGCACGGCTGGGGCAACGGCCGGAGAAGCTGCCCCTCAGTCAAATGGGCAATCACCGGGGAACGATCGCCATTCCGGAATACCGCCGCAAACTCCGCAGTAAGCAGCTTGTCGGCGTAGACGTCTTTATCGACTGGCCCGGCAGCGAGCCCAACGGAATAGGTGATCAACTCAGCAACCTCCGCAGCGGTAGAATGCAACTGAAAATGATCACCAACCGGGGCGTCAAAGTCTATCCCGAGGGGCGCCCGGAAACCTACTGCACGGATCACTGGCGCTGTCGCTTCGTGAGCCTGGAAGCCGACATCAAACGCGACGAACCCGAATACGCCCCGGTCGATTACCTACAGATAGTAGCCCTCCTCGCCGGGATCCAGGGCTCCGGCCTCGAAGTCATCAAAACGGAGAACCTCTACGAGTTCGACGGCGTCCGTGGCTTTTCCCTCGGACAGGGAGAATAGCCCGTTACCCCCTAAGTTGTTTCATCATCTGAAGCGGCCTGGGCAGCCTTTCCTACGGGGGGGCTGCCCTTGGTCTGTTGAATAGGTGCTTTCCGACGCGTGCGTACAACAGCAGCTGCACAAGCCCCTCGTGCCCTACTTGCTTTACTCGGAATAATTTTTTGCTGCGTCTTCGCACACCTTGTTGTTTAAACGAGCATATTGGGCCACCTTTTAGACCGCCACCGGCACCGCCTGAAGCTCTCGCTAATATTGTAGGCGTTCTCCAGCGCACTTGGCAATTTTTGCCTTTGGCGCTCACCCCCCTGTCCTTCGCCCGGACGGCACTATTCAACACCGTACATTATGAGATACTTTCCCTTCCACCGTTGGGTATTGACCCTAATGCTCGTTATGGCCGCCCTGGTTCTGCCGGCACAGGAGGTGGAAATGTTTCTTGAAATCCCGGAAATCGAGGGAGAGTCGCAAGATGCGGCCTTCAGAAACCAAATTATTATTAGCAGTTTCTCCTGGGGAGTTGAAACGGCTTCCGAGCTGGATGGGTCAGGGACCGGCGGTGGCACCGCCAAGCCCATTCAGCAGCGCTTCCAGCTGAGTAAATTGCTGGACGCGGCCTCTACCAAGATCTTCAGCGCCGCGACCCGGTCAACTGCCTTTCCCCAGATGACCCTACGGGTAAGAATTACGTGAGCTGCGCCGCTGGTAATCGCCTAATACGTTTTTGAAGACGTGCTCATCACGAAATACGAAACCGCCGGTGATATCTCCTGCAAGCCAAGGAAGTATTAGGCCTACTCCCGGCTAAGGTCACCATTACCTACACCGAGCAGCGGACGGACGGATCGGCGGGAAGAAAGTTTACCAACTTTTTCGACTTTGCTGCAAATAGAGGAGGATGAGCTGGTTGCAACGTACCGGCTTGTTCGGCAGCCTTGCTGCGGAGCTACCGGCATGGTGCGCGGACAAACGGTTTCCTTACCCATGCCCAGTATGCTGACGGTAAGCCTGCCTGATGTGAATTCGCTTCCAGCCGTAACCAGGAATAAGCTCGGACTACAGCTAGCATCACCAGCCTGCAGCTGCTGTTCACCGGGCGTGGTGTTGCCCTGGCGGGTTACCGATCTGACCGCTCAACGGGCAAACGGCACAACGGTGGCGCTGTCCTGGCGGGTAGAGGCTAGCGATGAAGACTTCCGCTGGACCCTGGAACGGCGCCTGGATTCGGAACCCGACTTTAGCGGGCGGCGGGAATGGTCGGAAGAAGTAATCCTGCGCAGAAAATACCTGGATCACAACGACTACCCCGGGGCTTCCTATTACCGCCTGCGGGGGGTAACGGTCGAAGGAATCGTTGAATTCACCCGAATCGGGGCCATCGGCCATGCGTTTGTCCAGCCAGGAGTGTCCGTGTATCCCAAACCGATGCGCGGCCCGGCCACAGCGATCTGTTCCCGCGCACCGCCGCCCCCTTCGCTTACCGGCGGATTCCGAGCCGCCTCATTTTACTGAAGAGGGTCTGCGGGTTCATATCCAGTACCAGCGCCGCGCCGTCCTTGCCGCTGACCTTGCCACCGGTGCTTTTAAGGACGAGTTTGATGTATTTGCGCTGGTACTCTTCGAAGGTTAGAAACTCGGTGAGCTGTCCGTCGAAAATATCGAGTACCGGTTTACTGCCGTTGCGGTCGCCGGAGGGTAGGGTAATGCGTAAATCGTTTTCACCGGAGACGACGAAGGCCCGCTCCACCATATTCTCCAGTTCGCGGACGTTGCCCGGGAAATCGTAAGTTTCCAGGCGGTCCAGCGTCGTCCGGTTGGGGCCGGTCAAATCCTTGGAAAATTGCTTATTAAACCGGCGGATAAAGTGCTCCACCAGCGGAGCGATGTCTTCCTTCCGGTCGCGCAGGGGAATGCTTTTAATGGGAAAAACATTCAGGCGATAGTACAGGTCAGCGCGGAACTTGCCCTCCTGCACCAACTCATAAAGGTCCCGGTTCGTAGCCGCGATCACCCGCACGTCCGTCCGCTGGGAGGTGGTTTTTCCAACCGGCGTGAACTCCCCGTCTTGCAGGACGCGTAACAGCCGCGTCTGCATCAGTAGGGGAAGATCGCCGATCTCATCGAGAAAGATCGTACCGCCGTCCGCTGCCTCGAAGCGGCCGACCCGGTCCCGGTAGGCGCCGGTGAAGGCTCCTTTTTGATAGCCGAAAAGTTCGCTTTCGATGAGTTCGGGCGGCAGGGAGCCACAGTCGACGGTCACGATAGCCTTGCCGCTTCGGCGGCTCAACCGATGGATGGTCCGCGCGAGCAGTTCCTTCCCCGTACCCGTTTCGCCGGTGATCAGCACCGTAGCATCCGTGGGGGCCACCTGGCGCAGGCGGTTTACCACCGCCGCGAAGGCCTCGCTGCGGTAGATCAATTCCTGGCCGACGCTCGCCTGCTCGGCTTGGATCCGCAATCGGGTATTCTCTATTTCCAGTGCCCGGCCTTCCTGGTTAGCCTCCACGAGGGCATCTTGCAGTTCTTTCTCCAGGGCCAGTTGGAGGCTTATATCCCGGGCCGTCAGGAGATACGAGCTGTCGCCGGGCGTTTGATTCCGTACCATGCTGGCCTCCATCTTCACCCCCGCCCCCTCCTTGTTGATGAATTCAGTGCGGAATCGGCAGACACCTCCGACTTTAACTTCTTCGATGCGTTGCCGCAGCTTTTCCCCATTGAAGTCGGGTTGCAGCATTTGCAGATGGTTAAGGGTTTTGCGGTCGTCGGCGGAATAGCCGAGGTGAGTGAGCAGCTGGTCGTTGATGTATCCTACGTTTCCCTTCGAATCGATCTCGATAATGAAACTCGTTATCGTGTTCAGTATTCCCGTGAGGTAGGTCTGCGAGGGGTCGCTGCCCGGCATAAGAATGCAGCACAGACAGGGGCGGCCATCCATCCGCAGCCGGACGATGTGGGATACATAGTGTTGGTTCCCGGGCAGTTCGACCCGCTTGACCACGCACTGGAAATCTTCCAGCACGGTCAGCAGATCCTTTCCCAGAAAGATCGGTTCGGCTTCCGTAGAGAGCAGTTCGCCTACCAGCGTTTCGGTTTCCATTCCCGTCTGACGGAGCAGTTGGCCGAATGCCTGATTGGTGGTCAGGGTGGTGTGATCCTCGCCCAGGACCACGATGGGAAAGGGAGTGCTGTGGACCCACTCGTCTACGAGTTCGGGTATCGGCATAGGTGAGGGCTGAGGGGAGGCCATATTAGCTGGTTGAAGGCCGCGCCCGACATGAAACGAACGGACCGAAAGGTTTAAAGGCGGTGTAGGGCGGAAAACCATGCGTAAACGGCCAGGGAGTCAAGGTAATAGCCGGCGTAGGGGCATCAGGTTTATCCAAGATGACTCCAGAAGATAAGCCATTTATTTATGATATTTCCTAATTGCGATACATTTTCTTACGTCCCGCTCCGGCATGGCACCTGCGCTCCGCCGCAACCCCGTTCTTGACCCATCGACGCTTTAAGATTGCTCCGTTTCGGAAACCAGGGAAATCGAGTTCGAGGCACAATGGCTACTATACGGACAGCCCGGTCGCATGGAGGAGGGGATAATTATTGCGGCGGAGCGCAGGAACAAGAACCGATCCCGGGCCACAGTGGACTACATCCTAAGGGCACTCCCGGTTAGGGGCGATATATTAGCCTGTATCTCCGGTCGATCAACAACCTTCTATGCTCCGTTTCCCTTCTCTCTGGCTATTCCTCCTGCTGTTCGTGGGCGTTCGGGTGCTACCCGGCCAATCTTCGGAATCCGACCTGCAACGTAGTCGCTGGCCCGCCCAGTGGGTCGATGTGCCCGGTATGGACCCGGAGGATTACGGTGTGTACCTGTTCCGGAAACAAATAGACTTAGCCGCGCAAACGGCCGCTTTCCCGGTGTACGTATCGGCCGATAACCAGTACGAGCTGTACGTCAACGGAGATTTCGTGGCCCGCGGTCCCGGAAAGAGCGACCTGGACCACTGGAACTACGATAGCCTCGACCTGGCGGACTACCTGAATCCGGGTACCAACACGCTGGCCGTGCGGGTATGGAATGCCGGCGACTACCGGCAGGAAGCCCAGATCACCTACCGCACCGGACTGATCGTGCAGGGGGCAAACTCCGAAGCCGGGATCGTCAATACCGATACCAGCTGGGTAGGGCAAGAGGACCACGCCTACCGGCCCGTTCCCATCAGTCCGTACGGACCAAGGCCCGACATGATCGGCCTGTACGGATACTACGTGGCCGGGCCGGGCGACCGGGTGGATATGTCGCAACGGATAAGGGGCTGGGAAGCAGCGGACTTTAACGATGCCGACTGGACTAAGGCGCGGACGATCTCCCGCGGCGTGCCGAGAAACTCCGTGGGCATGGACGCCCGGGAGCCGTGGCGGCTGATCCCCTCGCTGATCCCCCTGATGGAGCGCGTTCCGGAGCGCTTTGCCACCGTACGTCGGGCCGAAGGGGCGACCGTTCCTGATGGCTTTCTTTCCGGCTCGGGGAGCGTGACGGTTCCCGCGAATACTACGGCCACGATCTTACTGGACCAGGGATACCTGACGAATGCCTTCCCGGAAGTCAGCCTCAGCGGCGGAGCGGGTGGAGTAGTGGTGCTGACCTACGCCGAGGCCCTGTACGAAGACGACCTGCGCACCAAGAACGACCGCGACGTGGTGGAAGGCAAGACGATCCTCGGGCGGGTAGACAGCCTCTTCACTGACGGCTCCACGGATCAGTCCTTCTCCCCGCTTTCTTACCGGACCTATCGCTACGTGCAGATCAAAGTCATTACCGGCGACGACCCCCTCGTTATCGAAGACATTTCCGCGGTAGCGGTGGGCTATCCGTTTGAACGCAATGCCCGGCTCGAAACGCCGGTAGCGGAAATGGACACCATGCTGGACATCGGCTGGCGGACGGCACGGCTGTGCGCGATGGATACCTATATGGATTGCCCGTACTGGGAGCAGTTGCAGTACATCGGCGATACCCGGATACAGGCGCTGGTATCGCTCTACAACAGTGGCGACGATCGACTCGTGAAGAACGCCCTGAACCTCATGAACTACTCCCGGCAGCCGGAGGGCATCACCCTGAGTCGGTACCCGACCAACATCAAACAGATCATCGCGCCTTTCTCGCTTTGGTACATCGGGATGCTCCGGGATTATATGTGGTACGGTACCGACCGGGGCTTCGTGGCGGATAAACTCTTCGGTACGCGGCAGGTACTGGATTACTTCGGCAAGTTCCAGGAGTCGGATGGTTCCCTCAAGGACCTCCCGAACTGGGCGTATTCCGATTGGGTCAATGAGTGGCCCCGCGGAGAACCGGTGCGCAGCGAGGCGGGCTTTTCCGCCGTCCTGGACCTGCAACTCCTACTGGCCTACCAGAACGCCCGGCAACTGGAAGCGGAATTGGGCATGGAGGCCTTCGTGGAAGCCTACTCCGACCAGATCGATCGCCTAGCCAACACCATCCGCGACAAATACTGGGATGCCTCGCGGCAGCTGTTCGCGGATAACGAAGACCGGGACACCTACTCCCAGCACGCCAACGCGTTGGCGATCCTGGCGGGCATCGTCCCGGAAGCGGAGCTGTCCGACCTCGGTCGCCGGATGCTGGAGGAGCCCGACCTGGCTCCCGCCTCCATCTACTTTAAATATTACCTGCACCAGGCCCTCACCCGGGCGGGGCTGGGCAACGATTACCTGGACTGGCTCGACATCTGGCGCCGCAATATCGACCTGGGCCTGACTACCTGGGGGGAAGACTCGGACGTCGAGGACACCCGGTCGGATTGCCATGCCTGGGGCTCGAGTCCGAACATCGAGTTCTACCGGACCATTTTGGGCATCGATAGCGCTTCCCCTCACTTCCGGACGGTTCGGATCGAGCCGCATTTGGGGGATATTACCGCTATTAGTGGCGCTATGCCGCATCCTGCCGGGGTGATTTCGGTGGCTTATGACCTGGCGGCTTCGGAGGCGCTGATTACGCTGCCGGAAGGGGTTACCGGGGAGTTTGTTTGGGGGGGGCGGTCGGTGCCGCTTTCCGGGGGGGAGAACGTGGTGGAGTTGTAGGTTTTGCGGTTAAGGTCGATGCCTTGCCGGCCGAGTTGGTAATTTTTTTCCTCAGAGTCCGCGGATTTAAGCGCTGATTTTTGATTCTTTCTCGCTTTCGCTCGTGGTCCTCCGCCAGCAGCGGCTTCGGTATTTACCCGGAGGCGCGGAGGTTATGGGATCATCAGCTCCGCCCTTCCCCCTTTGGGGGCTAGGGGGCCAGGCGGGGCGGGTAGGAATGCGGAGGTATTAAAGCCCTCCGCACCGGAACCCATTCCATCCGTTAGGTCATCAACCCACCCCTGCTACTATGTGCCTCCTTCCTCCTACAACCTTGGTCAGAAGCTTTATTATTCTCTTGCTAACGCTGTCTGTTACGTCGCTTTCGGCGCAGACTGCCGATTTGCTCGTAGTCAATAAAGTGCCCAACACCTCCGGCGAACCGGGAAGCGTGACCTTCGTCGATTACGCTGCGGGGAAGGTTGTGGCAACCGTCGCCGTACACCGTGAACCCCACGAAGTTGCGCTTACACCCGACGGCAGGTACGCCCTGGTCGCCAACACCGGCGGCTACGTCAACCCGAATAATACCCTGTCGCTGATCGATATCGCAGCCCGAGAGGTGGCGCATTCGGTGGATCTGGGGCCGCTCTACACCCCCCACGGGGTCGTGTATGCCCCCGCCCCCGACTTATTTTACTTCACCGTGGAGGGTTCGCGGGCCATCGGGGCCTACGATCCGGAAGCGCAGGAGGTGGTCTGGCTGTACGGTACCGGTCAGGCGGGATCGCATATGATACTGGTAAGCGATGACGGCCGCACGATCGTCACCGCCAACCGGGAGAACGGCTCGGTGTCCATCCTAAAGCTGGAGGGCGACGATCCGCTCGCCGCCGCGGCCTGGTCGGGTACGATCTTGCCAGTCGGGGATCGGCCCGAAGGGCTGGCATTCGGTCCGGATGGAAGTACGGTATGGGTAGGACTACGTAGTGGGGACGGAATTGTTGTTGTCGACCTGGAAGTGGAGGAAGTGCTGGACACTTTTCCGATCGACGGGCACGAGGCGGGCCGACTTGCGTTCTCCTCCGACGGTCGCTACCTGATGGCCGCCGACCCGTCGGACGGCAGCGTATTGTTCATCGACCCCCGGGAGCGAAGAATTGATAAAGTAGTAGACGTTGGCTCCACGGCCGCTTCCCTGTTTTTGCCCCCCGGCGGTACCCACCTGTTGGTCGGCGTGACCACGGATAACTTCATTGCCGAGATCGACCTGGAAACCCTTACCGTGACCCGTAAGCTGGAGAGCGGACCGCATCCCGATGCGATGGTCTGGTTGGGCCAGGATTGATCTTCCGGGCTCCACTTTCTCTAATCCTTATTTCTTACGTGAACTCCGGGGAGCTTGCGTGGACCCCTGGATCGTCGGAACCCTAGACCAGGGTGGATATTCTGCAGCGAGGGTATTTTGTGGAGACGTGCCTTGATCCTGCGCGCCGCCGCCATCCTCTTTTTTCCATTGGCGACTTAATCGGCCCGGCATAAACATGCCGTCAAGCCCATTAGGGAAGGCCGAGCCCATACAAAACTTTAAAAAAGAAAGTTCTTTGATATATTTGCTTACCTAACACTCGTTCATGAAGCTTTCCGAACGCCTCGATGCGCTGCACCATCGACTCTACGGCAACCGCTGGCTGCTGTACTTCACCTATTTTTGTCGTTGGATCCTGGCCGCCGCTTTCCTGATGGCGGGTTACGTGAAGGTGATCGGCGAGCGCTTTACGGACCTGCCCGTAAAGCACCCGATGGGGCACTTTTTGCAGGGCTTTTACGAGACCGGCTATTACTACACCTTCGTGGGAGTGATGCAGATCGTCTCGGCGGTGCTGCTGGTGATTCCCCGTACGGCCACGCTGGGGGCGGTAATCTACTTTCCGATCATCCTCAATATTTGCATCCTCTCCTTTTCGGTGCGGTTCGAGGGCTCGCTGCTGACCTCGCCGCTCATGGTGCTGGCCAATCTTTACCTGCTGTGCTGGGACTACCATAAATGGAAATACATCCTGCCTTTTCACCCCTCCACTACTGACCGCGCGCTACCCGCACCGGTGGAGGTCGACCATCGGTTTCCCTTCGCATTTTTTGCCGGCGTAGGGACCACCATGGTTCTGGTGGCGGTAATGACCTTTAGCATTTATAATATCCGTCCGCGGGTCCAATACGGCGACTGCAACGATCAGTGCGAAGCCAGCCCGGACCCCGCCGCCTGTGCCGCCTTTTGCGACTGCGTGTATAAGGTAGGGTCTCCGCTGCGCGATTGCCTATCGGACTACGAACAGGCGCTCAATAAGGGGAAATGACGATCGACCGATCGATTGCCGCCGATGGCTTAATTCCACCAGCAGGCTATGCCTTAAGGTCGTACGTCGATGATCACCCGTTGGTAGCGGGTCAGCTGCGGCGTTCCCCCGTCGGATACTTCGCAGACGATGTGAATGGTACCGGATTTCTCCACGTCTTTCGGGATGGTCAGGGTTGCTTTTCGCCGGTTGGCTTTCTCGATCGAGACTTCCCCCGCAAATGTATCCGCGTCCTCGTATCGCCACCAGGAGTAAGTAAGGGGATCGCCGTCGGGGTCGGAGGTTCCTTTTGCGTTGAGGGTGATCCTTTCGCCGGGGCTGGCTACTAGGTTTAGTTCCGTCGTGAGTTGGACCTCGGGTGCGTGGTTGGCCTCGGCGAAGGATTTCGTACACCAATCGGCCCGCGACGCGAAATCCCGCTGAATAGCTTCCACCCAGCGGGTCATCGGCTTGAAATAGGCTTCCATCAGTTCCCGGCGTTCGGGAAACTCGTCGCGCATATAATTGTGGCCCCAGGAGGTTGCGGCGTAATACCTTCCCTCCGGGTAAGAGTAGTCGGGATCGGTGATGGGGTCGAGCCAGGTACTATCCCGCACCATCACGTAGCGGCCGCCCCAGCCACCGTATCCGGGGGATTCCAGGCTGCGCAGTCCGGTAGGAATCATGTGCAGGAAGGCTGGCGAATCCCCTTCGGAACGGAATCCGCCGGACGGCTTAACGTCCCCCGCTTCCCAACCCTCCTTGTCGTTTTCCGCGTGCACCTTGTAGCGGGAGCAGAGCGGACCGTGATCACGGGTGATGTGGGAAGTCATCCATTCGCTTTCGAAGTACTTCCGCTTGTCCTCGGGGATGATCTGGTCCCACTGATAAGCGATGGCCCAGAACTGGTCGGAAATGATCGTCGGGATATCGTACTTGCCCCAGGTGGGCCGGATGTACGTTTGGTAGGTATCGTCCTGCTCCCAGATGAAGAAAAAGCGGAGTTTGCCGGCTACGTAATCCATCTTCTCGGGGTGTTCCTCTTCGATCGTTTTGAGGGCGCGGGCGATGGTATTTATCCCGCCCCAGGCCTGCAACCAGACGGGCCGGTCGTCGGATTCGTCCAGTAAAACGCGCACGATGTGCTCGGATCCCGGCGTGATGGCCTCCATTTCCCCCTCGTCGGCAACGTTCCCAAGAAAGGTGACGGACCGGAGGTGGTCGGCAGTGGGGTAATCCTGGCTATGCAGGATCAAATTAGGATAGACCTCCGCGTAGGCCGCGAGGTAGGGATCGAGCCAGTCGTTGCCCGCCCAACGGTGCCCTTGCCAGTGGTACTGGGAGCTGGAGGTGACGATGCCTTCCACGTCCCACTCGTTGGTGTACAACAGGAAGCGGACCATGGAGCATTCGTCGTCGATCTCGCCGTCGGAGGTGACGATGATGCGGGACTTGTCTGCCGGATCCTGGGCGGAAAGGGCGCTGCACAGCGTCAGCAGGAGCAGGCAGGTCAGGGGTGATTTTAACATGTTCGACTTTTAGCTGGCCCGGCCATCCACTCTTTCCGGGACGATGTAAATGAATGCAGGGGTAAATTTACCCTCGACTTTCCGCTATTCCTACCTGAAAATATCCCTGAACGTGCGAAAATCCGAGATCGCTAACACCTTTGACGAGACGCGCGCGGTCTTCACCCCCTACGGCTTCACCTGTGAGGTGTGGAAGCCCAATGTGATGGTGCGTGCCGACCGGCACAACGAGATTGAAGTAAATTATTCTCCTTCCGGCACCTTTACCTATCTGGTCCAGGGAAAGAAAATAAGGGTGGAGCCCGGACAACTGACCACCTTCTGGGGACTCATCCCACACCGCATAATCGATTACGACGTAGCCTCGCCGTACTACGTATGTACCATTCCCTTCGCCCTGTTCCTGGAGTGGCAGCTTCCTACGCCCTTCACCGATCGGTTGCTGAAAGGCGAGGTGCTGTCGGAACGGGCGGAAAAAGGTTCCGACTACGACGATCATCTGTTCCGGCAGTGGATCGACGATGCTTCCCGGGAGGACCTTCTGCCGGTCGTTTTGCTGGAGCTGCGCGCCAGAATGCACCGCATGGCCCTCAACATTCCGCTGGAGGCGCCCGGCCAGGTGGCTTCCATTCCAACGGGGGAGAGCAGTCTCGTAGAACGCATGGCCCTCTACATCGCCCAGAATTACCGTCAGCCCATCGGTGCCGTAGACGTCGGTGGGGCCGTGGGATTGCACGCCGATTACGCGAACAGCCTGTTTAAAAAGGCGTTCGGAAGTACCCTCAGCGAGAGCATAGCGAAGGAGCGGATCGCCTATGCACAGCGCCGGCTCGTAGCTACGGACGATAAAATCACGGAGATCGCCTACGCCTCCGGATACCGGACGATCAGTAGCTTCAACGCCGCCTTTCGCAGGTTGAATAACTGCACCCCGCGGGAGTTCCGGAGGAATTGTCTCGCTTAAACCCCGCCTAGCGGCTCTGTACCGCAGGCAACCAGACCCGCATCTTGTTGATGCCGCGGTTAGACCAGGCGTAGTAGGGGATCGCCATCAGCCTTTCGTTCTCAATAACATTGACGCCCCCGAGCAGGTCGTCACGGAAATGGACCTTGAACTCATCCCCGGCGGCTACTTCGATGGCATCGTAGCGGTCCTCGTTATCCACGCCCTCTACGGCGTACACGATCGGGCCGTACTCCAGCGACACTTTCCCGCGGTCTTCGGCCACTTCCTGGCTGGCAACGACCTGGCGGACCTCCATGGGGAAGTCCAGCTCAATGCGGTCGCCGGCTTTCCACTCCCGGGAAAGCGTGACGTAGCCGCCCACGATGGGTGCCTCGGTGAGTTCCTCTCCGTTGAGGGTGATGGCAGGTTCCCCGGGGAGCTCGTTGGCGTAGTCGTATAGTCCGCCCGGCAGCACCTCGTTGCGGGCCCAGCCGGGAATGCGGAGTTTGATGCTGAAGGTGCCGGTCTGTTCGGGGCTCACGGTTATATCGACCTTACCGGTCCACGGGTAGCGGGTCTCCTGGCTCAGGGTGACCTGCTGGTCGCCCAGTTCGATATCCGCCTCGCTGCCGGCGTAGAGATTGACGTAGATCGTGTCGGTGGATTTGGCGTAGATCAGTCCCGGCACGGCGGGCAGGAACCGGATCATATTGGTGGGGCAGCAGCTGCAGTCGAACCAATCCTTACGGGTGCAGGCGCCCTGGTTGAATTCGTACTTTCCGTCGGATTCCAGTGGGTTGGGGTAGAAGAAGTGGGTGCCGTCGAGCGCTAGTCCGGCGATCAGTCCGTTGTAGAGCGTCCGTTCCAGCACGTCGAGGTACTTGACGTCGCCGGTGAGGGCGTGCAGCCGCTGGTTCCAGTACACGCTACCGATGGCGGCGCAGGTTTCGTTGTAGGCGGTCAGGTTCGGGAGCTCGTAATTCTCCCCGAAGGCTTCCCCCTCATGCTTGGCCCCGATGCCGCCGGTGACGTAGATCTTCTTCTCCACCATATTATTCCAGAGGTCGTCCACGGCCTGTCGGTAGCCCGCATCGTCCTGGATAGCGGCGATGTCAGTCATGGCGGCGTACATATAGACGGCGCGGACGGCGTGGCCCACCACTTCGTCCTGCTCCGTGACCGGCAGGTGATCCTGGGAGTAGGACCCGAAAAGCTCGTGGGTCTCCGCATCGCCGCGGTGATCGAGGAAGTAGCGCGCCAGGTTCAGGTATTCTTCCTTATCGGTAGCCCGGTAGAGTTTGATCAGCCCGGTTTCGATGATCTGGTGGCCGGGTACGGTGTGGATCTTTTCCGCTCCGTCGCCAAAAGTAGCTACCATCAGGTCGGCATTCTTGAGCGCGATGTCCAGGAAGTTGCGCTTCCCGGTGGCGAGGTAGTGGGTATAGGCGGCTTCGTAGAGGTGGCCGGCGTTGTAGAGCTCGTGGCTCATGGCCAATCCGTCCCACCGCTGACCGTTCTCAATGGGAACCCAGGGCGCCGGTGGCGAATCGGGATCGATCGTCCGCCAGGTCGTGAGGTAGCCGTCTTCCTCCTGCCCCTTGGCAACGATGGCGATGAGGGAGTCGAGCAGGCTTTCCAGCTGGGCGTTCGGGGCGCTGATGAGGGAGTTGGAGGCCCCTTCGATTACCTTGTAAACGTCGGTATCGTCGAAGGGCATTTCGCCGCGGACCTCACCCTCCATTTCCCCGCCGGCGATGAGGAAATTCTCGAAACGGCCCTCCTCTTCGCACTTGGCGATGGCGTATTCGATGGTCTTTTCCTGCACCCGCTCGATGATGGGTAGCCAGAAGTCGTCGGTCACCTTCACGTTGCGGATGTCGACCGGCGTGATGGGGTAGCCGGTGTCGGGTACGTTGGTGGTCACCGTCTCCGCTTCGGGGGCGGTGGACTGGCAGGCCCCAAGGAATACGAGGGGCAGCAGGAGGGTAAACGAACGGATGGATCGATGCATGATGTCGACTTGGCTACGGGAAAAGGCAATACGAAAAATTATACCGCTAGACATTGTAGTAGATCCGGCTTCCTCCCACTCTCGGGGGCCGGGGGGCAAAAGCCGGAGGAAGGGAAATGTCTAGCTGTATGATCAAATATACGGGATTATTAATTCTTGTCTAACTGACAATTAAAGCAATTGTATTTTCTCAGTCCCGGTGACCGTTTGGTAAGGCGTAGCATAAGGGGGGCTGCCTACAGGCATAAAAAGCGTAGGGCGGCGGAGCGCAGGAGGAAGCGTTCGCAGGAAATCGAAGTCGGGCGAATGAAATCAGATCACCACGCTTTCGCCGAGCTGTATAAGCCCGTGGAAGCCTATTCCCAGTTCTTCCAAATGAGCCTGAAAGTTCTTCTGCCGACCCGCTACAAAATAGGACTTTGCATAGCCGTCGTGCACCGCCAACACCGCTTTCGGTTCCATCCGCTTCATGAAGTCGAAGGCCTGGACTTCGGTCAGGAAGGGGGCCATAATCGGGCAGAACAGCAGCTCACATCCCTTGAACCGTAGTAGGTCTTCGCTGAAGGAATCCCCGGGATTTAGGATCGATCCGTTGATCAGGAAGGCGGTCACCGTCGGCACGTTGTCGGACAGGATCGGCTCGTGGGTTACCGGCAGGGCCTCGAGGTGGAAGGCGCCGAACTGCCGCTTGCCTTCTTCGAAGACGGTCACTTCGAGGGTATCCCGCTGCAATCTATCCGCGACTTCCTGGTTGGCGATGATCTCCGGTTGGCTATTGTCTACGATGATCCGGATGGCCGGTCCGTAGAGGTGATCCGGGTGATCGTGGGTGATGACGAGGTAATCGATATCGGGCAGCTCGGCCGCGTTGACTTCCCCGTTGGCGAAACTGAAGCTGCCGGGGTCGAAGAGCATGCGTTGGTTTTCGTGCTCCAGCAGGAGGCAGGAGTGTAGGTATTTAGTGATTCTCATGGCCGGTTGTCTTATTCGATCTTTGCTGTAACTGCTGATGGCCGGCTGGGTTTGGTGGGTGTACGAAGCGGGTCGATCCTCCCCGGGTCCCGGAGCTCCAGCTCCGGGCAAGAGCACTTAAAGCTACCCCGAGCTGGAGCTCGGGGACCCTACTATCCTCCCCGGGTCCCGGAGCTCCAGCTCCGGGCAGATGCGCTCAAAACCACCGCGAGCCTGAGTGCGGGAATGACGGCGGCTATTTTCCCGAGCCGGAGCTGGGGACCACGACGACCAAATTCCCCGAGCTGGAGCACGGGGACCCTACTATCCCCCCGGGTCCCGGAGCTCCAGCTCCGGGCAGATGCGCTTAAAACCACCGCGAGCCTGAGTGCGGGAATGACGGCGGCTATTTTCCCGAGCCGGAGCTGGGGACCACGACGACCAAATTCCCCGAGCTGGAGCACGGGGACCCTACTATCCCCCCGGGTCCCGGAGCTCCAGCTCCGGGCAGATGCGCTTAAAACCACCGCGAGCCTGAGTGCGGGAATGACGGCGGCTATTTTCCCGAGCCGTAGCTCGGGGACCACAACGACCAAATTCCCCGGGCTGGAGCACTGGGACCCTACTATCCCCCCAGGGTCCCGGAGCTCCAGCTCCGGGTAAGAGCACTTAAAGCTACCCCGGGCTGGAGCACGGGGACCCTACTGAATCCACATTAATCACCAGGAAACTTGGCAAGGTGCCAACTGTTAGATTATCCTTGACCAAAATTTTGATCATGCGACCTTCCAATTTCTTTTTTCTTTGCCTCGGCCTGCTGCTGACACTCTCTTCCTGCGGAACGAGCAGCTCCCCCGATAATTCCGAAGTCGCCGCGAATACCGTCAGCGAAACAGGAGTCGACCACTTCGGTGGGGTAGCCCTCTACACCCTCCGCGACACCATGGGGAAAGACCCCCGCGGCGTATTACAGGCCGTAGCGGACCTGGGCTACGAATACATCGAAGCCGCCGGCTACAGCGACGGCAAATACTACGGTATGGAGCCCGCCGAATTCAAGGCCCTCCTCGACGAAGTAGGCCTGAAGCCCATGAGCAGCCACCAGAGCAGCATGACCCGCGAGAACGCCAAAAAGGAGATCGCCGACGCCAAGGCCGCCGGATTTGAATACATCGTCATCCCCGTACCGCCGGAAGGATTGTTCAAATTCGACCCCGCCACCCGCTCCCTGGGCATGTCAGGCACCGTAGCCGACGCTTCCGACATCATCAACGAGATCGCCGCCGAAGCATCGGCGCAGGGGATGAAGGCGCTGTACCACAACCACGACTTCGAATTCCGCGAGAACGACGAAGGCATCGTACCCATGGATTACTTCCTAGAAAACTCCAATCCCGACCACCTCAACTTCCAGATGGACCTCTACTGGGTCACCAAAGCCGGTGCTGACCCCGTCCAATACTTCGAAAAGTACCCTGGTCGCTTTAAAGCCTGGCACGTAAAAGACATCGACGAGCAGGGCCGCTTCGCACCGGTAGGTACGGGGAGCATCGACTTCAACCGCATCCTGGCGCAGAAGGAGCAGTCCGGCATGGAATTCTACCTCGTAGAGCAGGACGCCACCTTCAACGAGACGCCCATGGAGGCCATCGAGATCAGCCACCGCGCGCTTGAGGAGATCGGCTTCGAGTAAACCTCGGTTCGCGACTTCCGGTCGCGTAGGCAATCGGCCTTAGGGAACTACCTACTTCCTTTCCCAGCCGGTCTGGAATCGTTGGTGTCAAAGGCCTACCTTAACCGACATGCTTTTCCACCTGCGCGCCGGCGCCCAAATCCTATGCTTTCTCCTGCTCGCCGGGAGCTGCTTCGCGCAAAACGCGGAACTGCCCGCCCTGCGCATATCCGACAACCAGCGCTACTTCGTACAGGAGGACGGCACTCCCTTCTTCTGGCTCGGCGATACCGGCTGGCTGCTGCTGTCGAAACTGGACCGGGAGGAAACGAAGCGCTATCTCGATGAACGCGCCGCCCAGGGCTTCAACGTGATCCAGGTCATGCTGCTGCACCAGCTGATGGTCACCAATGCCTACGGAGATTCCGCACTGGTGGAAGGTAACGTTGCCCTTCCGGCTACTACCTCGGGCAGCGATCCGGGCGACGGCTCCGCTTACGACTACTGGGACCACGTGGATTACGTCTTCGACCTGGCCGCGGAACGGGGCATCTACCTGGCGCCGGTCCCCGTCTGGGGCAGTAACGTTCGCGCGGGTGGGGTCACCGTAGCCCAGGCCGCGGCCTACGCCGGCTGGCTCGCGCAGCGCTACGCCGACCAAAGCAACGTCATCTGGCTCAACGGCGGCGACACCCCAGGCGATGAGAACACCGAAGTGTGGAACGCCATCGGCCGGGCATTGCGCAGCGGCGACCCGGGCAGCCTGATCACCTTTCACCCGTACGGGCGGATGAATTCGGCTACCTGGTTCCACGAGGCGGACTGGCTGGATTTCAACATGTTCCAGTCCGGCCACCGCCGCTACGACCAGGATGCGGGTGACGGCAGCTACGGGCCCGACAATTACAAATACGTCCGCGACAACTACGACCGTCGCCCCATCAAGCCTACCCTCGACGGCGAACCCTCCTACGAAAGCATCCCCCAGGGCCTACACGACCCCGCCGAACCCTACTGGACGGCTGCGGACGTGCGTCGCTACGCCTACTGGTCCGTATTCGCCGGCGCGGCGGGTTTCACCTACGGCCACAATGCCATCATGCAGATGCACACCCCTGGCGACGCCGATGCCAATTACGGCGTCCGCGAAAGCTGGACCGAAGCCCTCCAGGCCCCCGGCGCCCAGCAAATGCGGTACCTCAAGGACCTGATGCGCTCCTTCCCGTACCTCGAGCGCATCCCCGACCAAAGCCTTATCGCCGAAGGACAAGGCGACCAATACGCCTACCAGGCCGCCACGCGCGGCGACGATTACGCCCTGATCTACACCTACGACGGGCGGCCGATCACGGCAAACACGGCCACCCTCCCCGGCCGTAGGGTCCGCGCCAGCTGGTTCAATCCCCGCTCCGGTGGGCGTATCTGGATTGGCACCTACCGAAAACAGGACAGGCAGACCTTTGATCCCCCCGGAATAGTTGGTGACGGGGATGATTGGGTATTGATCCTGGAGCGTGGGCGGTAGCGGGCTTTCCGAGGTGGGTTTTGCTTGCCGCACCCTCGCAGGTCCCCGGCTATCGCCAGGTTACACTACGAGGTGCTATACCTACCACTTGCCGCACCCTCGCAGGTCCCCGGCTATCGCCAGGTTACACTACGAGGTGCTATACCTACCACTTGCCGCACCCTCGCAGGTCCCCGGCTATCGCCAGGTGACACTACGAGGTGCTGGCCTCACCGGTTAACGGAAAAGTATCAGGACCTCGGAGTGTGCTTGCACCTCCGAGGGTCCGGGTCGGAGGTTTCGACCCTTGAACGAGCCAGGGCCGAGTGCCCTCCGGGCCGAGCTGCAATAGCACCCACGGACCCAACGGTCCTTAATCTTTGCCCCGCCGGGTTTTGCCCCCCGCCCCCAAAGGGGAAGGAACCCGGCCCCCCAAATACCGCAGAGGGGAAGGAACCCGGCCCTACCCACGAGCAAAGCGAGCATCCCTAAAAAATCCGTGTAAAATCCGTGCCCAAAAATCTGAGAACCGCGAAGCAGCGACGAAGTCAATCCGTGTTGAAACCTACACGAGCGAAGCGAGCATCCCCAAAAACACAGCTCCCCCCGAAAAGCAACAATAGCACCCAAAAACCCCACGGACCTTTATACTTAGTACTTCATACTTCAGGCTTCGTACTTTACCCCCCCCCATGCCACCCCCCACCCAAGACATAACCATAGTAGGCGCCGGACTAGCCGGCATAGGCACCGCCTACTGGCTAAAAAAGAAGTGCCCCGATAAGCGCATCACCATCCTGGAGGCCCGCGACCGGCTGGGCGGCACCTGGGACCTCTTCCGCTACCCCGGCATCCGCTCCGATTCCGACATGTTCACCTTCGGCTACCGGTTCCAGCCCTGGCAGAACCCCAAATCGCTCTCGGCGGGGGAGGAGATCCTCGACTATTTGCGCACCACCGCCCGGGAGCACGGCATCGACCGCATGATCCGCTACGGCCACCGGGTGACGAGCGCCGACTGGAACAGCGAAGCCGCGGAATGGCAACTGCGCATCGACCGCGAGGACGGGGAAATCCAACTGCGCACCCGCTTCCTCTACCTTTGCACCGGCTACTACAGCTACGACGAGGCCCACCGGCCCCGATTCCCCGGGGAGGAGGACTTCGGTGGCCGGATCATCCACCCGCAGTTCTGGCCCGAAGACCTCGATTATACCGATCAACAGGTAGTCGTCGTCGGAAGCGGGGCCACCGCAGTTACCCTGGTGCCCGCTCTGGCCGAAGGCGCGCGCCACGTGACCATGCTGCAGCGCTCACCAACCCACATCATGACGCTGCCCAACCGGAGCGCGCTGTACGTGGGGCTGAAGAAAGTGCTGCCGCCGAACTGGGCGTACCGTCTGACGCGCTGGGTCAACCTGGGGGGAAGTATGCTGCTATTCGCCCTCTCCAAGGCCTTTCCACAGTGGATGGCCGACCAGATCCGGAAGGGGGTGGCAAAGGAGGTCGGTCCGGACATAGACGTGGACAAACACTTCCGGCCGAGCTACGACCCCTGGGACCAGCGCCTTTGCCTGGTGCCGGACGGTGATCTCTTCCGGGTACTGCGCGAAAAACGGGCCACGGTGGTGACCGATACGATCGACCACTTCACCGAGGGGGGCATCGCCTTAGCGTCGGGCGAAGAGCTGCCGGCCGACCTGGTCGTGCTGGCCACCGGCTTGAAGGTCAAACTGCTGGGCGGCGCGGAACTCCGGGTGGACGGCCGGGTAGTGGACACCGGCGACGTGATGATCTATAAGGGCATGCTGGTCAGCGGCGTCCCGAACCTGGCCCTAGCCTTCGGCTACACCAACGCCTCCTGGACCCTCAAGACCGATCTCACGGCCAACTACGTGGCCAAGCTCCTCAACCACATGGACCGCCAGGGCTACGATACGGTGGTTCCCCGACGGGAGGCGGAGGTAAGTACCGAGCCCTTCCTGGACTTCAGCGCCGGCTACATTCAACGGGCCGGGGACATCCTGCCGAAACAGGGCTCCCGACGCCCGTGGCGGGTGTACCAGAATTACGCGATGGACGCCCTGCTGACCCGCCTGGGGAAGGTGGACGACGGGGTTTTGGAGTTTGGGCGGCGGGGCGCTGGTAATTGAGTGGATAGGGAGGAGTAAGGTTGTTTCCGCTATTCAACCTTGGTGGATAGGGCAGGGTGGTCGGGGCGTATTCGGGCGGGCTTTTTGACCTGGAGTGGTGGTGGTCACGCGGGAAATCCCTACGATGGCGGTACACTAACCCCGCCCTGGATCCAGCCAGTAGTGACCTTCTTTGACGCCTGCTTAGAAAGGCTGGAGGGAGTAACCTTACCGAAGGCACACAAGCGTCGAACTGCTATGGAAGCGATATAAAGCCCTGATCAAGCTGAGAAGTATGTTTTTCAGGGACGACTATTTACCCACCCCGAATAACGGCTTCCGTGACGTCTTTTAGATTTGGATTCATTTCGATGGCGAAGGGGGGGGTATAGGCGGAAACCAGGGTCAATGGTAGATGGGTAGGGGTGCCTCCGTTATTCAGTTGAGGGTAAGGTTATACTCTGCACGGACACCTTACGTGATTGTTGACAGGCTCCTTCCCGCCCAGCGGCGTTGCAAAGTCTCGCCGACACTAACTCAGACGTGGGTTCCCGGGGCCCACGCTTGATTTGGCCTATATGTTGTGCCTACATGGACAGTAAAATAGCGGCGTCAAATTTTGACATCTGATTGACCGCGCGGAGTATGGCTTCAAATTATATTACAAAATACATATCCAATTCTCCTTTCCCCTTAACGGGAATTTTTCCTCTATGAACGCACTTGATGTCATTTTTGACAAGTCGAAACGTTGATATCGAAACATTTATTTTGCCAGGCTCTCCTGACGACTCCATCCGGCTAGCCGTATTTATGGTATCTCCAAAAATATCATAACTAAATTTCTTCTTTCCAACTACTCCGGCAACAATAGGCCCGGAATGGATGCCAACTCTCATCCTCCACTTTATTTTATGTTGCTTATTTCTCTCCTCAAGGTAGGATAACATGTGTCGTGCGGCGGTGATGCAATGAACAGCATGTTCTGTTCCCTCTTCCTCAAGTCCCCCTGCAGCCATATATGCATCACCAATTGTTTTGATTTTCTCGATGCCTGCTTCTTCAACAATTTCATCGAAACGTCCAAAGATGTCATTGAGTTCCTTCACCAAAGTGATTGGCCGCATCTTACTGACTAGTTCCGTAAAACCTTCGAAATCTGTAAACAGAATAGTGGCATTCTTCTGCCTTTTGGGAATCGTTCTACCCATTTCTTTTAAGTCCTTTGCCACATTGACCGGAAGTATGTTATGCAGCAGGTCATCTGATTTTTTCTGCTCAGCCTTTAAAGATTCTTCTGAACTATCAATTAGGATTGACAAACTCCATACGAGTATGAGACAAATGAAACCGGATATACCTATATTAACCACTTGTAATAAATAAGGGTCTATCACATTAAAGTGTGCATTTATTTTTGATTGAAGGAAAGCTGTAGCAATCAACGTCAAGCAAGCCAATAAACTGAAAGCATGGGCTGATTTCCTTACCTTCCGGGGGAAAGTCATGTAAGGCAAAATAATTATTAAAAAACAAGTGGCTGTAACCCCTGACGAATACCCCAATAAATACAGAAATAAGAGAACTGAAACATAGGATGAAATAACAAGCCACGTTGCAGCAAGTACCCGCCAACCTTTCCCGTTGAAAAATAACACAAGTAGAAACATTAGGCCCATCAGCCCATTGCTTCCGTAAATAATTATGGCGTCTGTAAGGTAAATGGCAATTAACATCCAAATTACCATAAACGATGTTCCTAGAATAGAGGCAATGTTTGTAACCCGCAAATATTTGATTTCAGTAATAGAAAACTCCTTATCTATCCCGATATCAACCATTCTTTGGAACATCGAAGTTTTGATGCTATTGGCATTGGGCATTTCGGTCTATATATTTTCCTTAGGCTTTACTTTAGCCATTTGGGAACAGACCAAACAGCAGGAGCTCTACCGCTGCTTACTTAATAATCTCGTTCAAGTAGGATACCGCGACCGGTAGAGTCCAGGGGTAATATCGTCCTTTTCCTCCGTTATCTCCCTCCGCGTCCGGGGTATTTCATAAAGTGTGCCGATTGTCATTTCTAGGATTAAAATTTGAGAGAAAGAAGAGATAAGTCAAGCCTTCGATCAGAGGTATAAGGTGAAGTCAGTCGTAGTAGGATGGCCGGTTGGGAATTAGCGTCTGAACAAGCCCTTGTTGCCCGTACGCTTACAATATTAGCCCTTAAGCGTAGCTTTACCTCCCTACCCTTATTCCCCAAAACATATGAAAAACCTGGCCCTCCACTGGAAGATCATCATCGGTATGCTATTGGGCGTTGGCTTCGGCTTCGCCGCCAGTGCGGTAGGCGGGACGGACTTTGTCGTAGACTGGATCAAGCCCTTCGGCATCATCTTCATCAATGCGCTGAAACTCATTGCCATACCGCTCATCGTAGCTTCCCTCATCAAGGGAATCAGCGACCTGAAGGATATCTCCCAACTATCGCGGATCGGCGGCCGCACGCTGGGGCTCTTCCTGGTGACGACCGTAACGGCGGTGATCATCGGCCTGGGCATCGTCAATTTGGTCAATCCGGGTAAGGTTGTTTCGCCGGAAACGCGGGAGCAACTGCTAGCGGCCTACGCCAACGACGCCACCCAGCGGATCGAGATCGCTACCTCCCAGTCCGATCAGGGGCCGCTCCACTTCCTGGTGGATATGGTACCAGAAAATATCGTCGGTGCGGCCGCCTTCAACGGCAATATGCTCCAGGTGATCTTTTTCGTCGTCTTTTTCGGTGTTGGTCTCCTCCTCATCCCCCCCGACAAGGCGCGGCCCGTTAAGGACTTTTTCGATGGCGTAAACGATGTTGTGCTCAAGTTGATCGACTTGCTGATGGCCACTGCCCCATACGCCGTATTCGCCCTGCTGGCTGCCTTGGTGGTCGAGGCTCCTAGCGCCGATCTTTTCGCGGCGCTGCTGTCATATAGTATTTGTGTACTGCTGGGGCTGGGCATTTTGGTGCTGGTATTTTACCCCTTGCTTGTTCGCCTGTTGACGGGCGTTGGTTACGGGGCATTTTTTCGCGGCATTGCGCCGGCGCAATTGCTGGCCTTCAGCACCAGTTCCAGCGCGGCGACCCTGCCCGTGACCCTGGAGCGCACCACCGGGAATCTGGGCGTGGCGGAGGAGATCGCCAGTTTCGTGCTGCCCATTGGCGCGACCGTGAATATGGATGGCACGAGCCTGCACCAGGCGGTCGCCGCCGTCTTCGTCGCGCAGGTTTTCGGACTCGAGCTCGACCTGGCCACCCAACTCGGTATCGTCGTTACCGCCAGTATGGCGTCGATCGGCGCGGCGGCCGTTCCGAGCGCCGGCATCGTGATGCTGGTCATCGTCCTCGGGCAAGCGGGTATCCCCGTGGAGGGCATCGCCCTGATTTTCGCCGTCGATCGTCCCCTGGACATGTGCCGCACCATCGCCAACGTGACGGGCGACGCGGCAGTGTCGATGGTCGTCGCCAAATCGGTCGGGAAGTTGAACGTGGAGGCTGTGGCGGGATGAAAGCCGCCATTCAGCTACAAGCTATAGCACCAAACCCTGCCGAATTCCTGCGCTCCGCCGCAACAAGAAGTCGACAAGCTCGTCAGGCTATTTCCCTACCGCATCCACGCCCTTACTGGTCAGTGCCTCATTCAGCCGTGGCAACTCCGTCTCCACGATCCGGTCGAGCCGCTCGAGGTGGCCGGCCAGTTCGGCGGAAAGCTCCTCGAAAACCTGGTAGACACCGTCGGTGGGGCGGGCATCTCCCGATTCCAGGCTGCGCCGGAGCGACGCCAGGCGGTTGTTGAGCCGGATCGGGAAGTTGAGGGGATCCTGGTTACTGACGTTCTTCGTCTGGTAGAGTTCCTCCTCGATGGCCCGCATCTCGTCGAGCATGTCTTGGGCCATTTGCTCCACCTGCGCGTCGTCGATTTTTTCCAGCCGGTCGTTGACGGCCTGGCGGACGTCGCGGATGCGGATCACCGCCTCATTGGCGGCGGTCGTCTTGTCGCGGATCTGCATGGCCAGCCTGAACTGCTCTTCCAGGTCTTCCACCGTGATGCCCTTCAGGTTGGGATCGATCTCGATGGAGAAGGGCTCAGTAGCGGTATAGTCGCCGGCGGTCAGGCGGACCCGGTACTCACCCAGAGGCGCTTTCGGACCACGGGCGGGCCGGGCGCTCCAGATGATCATCCCGTCGAAGGTGGTGGCGCCGGGGTAGCGCAGGTCCCAGGTAAATTCGTTCAGTCCGGCCGCCGTAGTGGGCTTCGACGAGCCGCCCCGCAGCCAGTAGGGCAGATCGGGATCCGGCTTGTACTCGGGTTCCTTGCCGACGAAGGTGTCGACCACTTTCCCTGCGGCATCGATGATCTCGATGGTCACCGAGTCTGCCTCTTCGGCCAGGTAGTACTGCACGACCGCGTCGTACACGCCGCGGATGGCGTTGGCCGGCTCGAATAGGATCGCCTCCTGGTCGGCCAGTTCGGGGGTCAACTGCCGCAGCGGACCGATGTCATCGAGGATCCAGAAGCCGCGGCCGTGGGTGCCGAGGACCAGGTCGTTGTTCTTCACCACCAGGTCGCGCACGGGGGTATCCGGCAGGTTGAGCTGCAGCGACTGCCAGGCCGCCCCGTCGTTGAAGGAGACGTAGACGCCGTGCTCGGTCGCTAGATAGAGCAGACCCGGCCGTTCGGGATCCTCGCGGATGGCCCGGGCAAAGTGACCGTCGGCGATGCCGTCGGTGATCTTCGTCCAGGTCTTGCCGTAGTCGTGGGTCTTGAAAACGTAGGGTGCCCGGTCGTCCACCTGATAGCGATTGGCGGCCAGGTAAAGGGTGCCGGGTTCATGCCGCGATTCGTCGATGGTGCTTACGCGGGAGAATTTAGGCAGGTCCTTGGGTGTGATGTCGGTCCATTGCTTGCCGCCGTTGCGGGTGATATGCACCTTGCCGTCGTCGGAGCCCGCCCAGATGGTATTGATGTCGTGGTAGGAGGGTGCCAGGGCAAAGACGGTGGCGTAGATCTCCGGACCGTTCATATCCATAGTGATCACCCCGCCGGTGGGGCCGAGTGTCTCCGGGTCGGCGTAGGTGAGGTCGGGACTGATCTTTTCCCAGGTCTGCCCGTCGTTGGTGGTTTTCCAGACGTGCTGCGAGCAGGTGTACATCACGGTCGGATCGAGGGGCGAGAACATGATGGGGAAGGTCCATTGCCATCGCTCTGGCAGCGAACTGGCCGGCTCGCCCGAGAAGAAGCGCGGGTACACCTGGATGTCGCGTTCCTGCCCGTTGCTGCGGTCGTAACGGGTCAGCAGGGCACCCTGGCTGCCGGCGTAGAAGATATCGGGCTTGGTAGGGTGCTGGGTGATCCAGCCGCTTTCTCCCCCGCCTACGGCGTAGTACCATCCGTGGTTGGGACCTCGGGCCTGGGCGTGGTCCCAGCCGTCGCTCGGCACGGCCACCGTGCTGTTATCCTGCTGCGCTCCGGCCACGTGGTAGGGGACATCGTTGGTCGCCATGACGTGGTAGAGCTGGGTGGTGGTATAGTCCTGCTCGGTCCAGCTTTTGCCCCCGTTAATGCTCACGTTGCCGCCGCCGTCGTTAGAATTGATCATCCGCTTCGGGTCGTTGGGATCGATCCATAGGTCGTGGTTGTCTCCGTGCGGCACCTCGATCTCTTCGTCGAAGGTGACTCCGCCGTCGGTGGAGCGGTACAGGCCGGTATTGAGGCAATAAACGATGTTCTCATCCCAGGGGTCGGCGTAGATCCTTGAGTAGTAAAAGGCGCGCTGCCGCAGTTTGCGCTCGTCGTTGGTGCGTTTCCAGGTCCAACCCCCGTCGTCGGAGCGGAAGACGCCGCCCTCATTGGCCTCCACGATGGCCCACACGCGGTCGGGATTGACGGGCGATACGGTCACGCCGATCTTGCCGATTGGCCCTTCCGGCATTCCGGGATTCTGGGTCAGGTCGATCCAGGTATCGCCGCCATCCAGCGACTTGAAGAGCCGGGAGTCGGGGCCGCCACCCCACATCTTCCAGGCCTTGCGGTACACCTGCCAGGTAGAAGCGTAGAGCACGTCGGGGTTGGTCCGGTCGATGATCAGGTCGACCGCGCCCGCCTCGTCACTGACGTAGAGCACCTTTTCCCAGTTATTGCCACCGTCGGTAGAGCGGTACACCCCTCGCTCCTCGTTCTCGCCGTAGGGGTGGCCGAGCGCCGCCACGTAGACGATGTCCGGGTCGGTCGGGTGGACGCGTACACGGGCAATGGCCTGGGTTTCCTCCAGCCCGAGGTGCCGCCAGGTCTTACCCCCGTCGGTGGTTTTATACACCCCGTCACCCTGGGTGATGCTGCCGCGCAACTGCACCTCTCCCATGCCGATGTAGACGACATCGGGATTGGTTTCGGCCACGGCTACCGCGCCGACCGAAGAACTGGTCAATTGCCCGTCGGTAACGGCAGTCCACTCATTGCCGCCGTCGACGGTCTTCCAAAGGCCGCCGCCGGTCGCGCCGAAGTAGTATTCGTTGGGCCGGCCGGGGCTGCCGGAAGCCCCCAGGGAACGGCCGCCCCGCATTGGGCCGATGTTGCGCCATTCGAGCTGATCGTAGAAGCGCTCATCGTAGACCGGCCCTTCCCCGGCCTCCGGCTGGGCCAGGACCGCGCCGGGCCAAACCGTAGCTAGCCCGCAGAGGGCCATGATCACCAAGGGAAGAATGCGCCGCATAGTTGAATATTGTGAAGCTTGTAAAAGTGAGGTCGTACCCCGCCCTTCGGGCGTGGCTGGAGCGTAAGCTACGCAAGGCGTTGCAAAATCCACAAAGGCCAGTGACACGATAACCGCAGGTACAACCTGTGTAGGGGGGGCAGTCGCTAGGCGGATAGTCCGTCAGCTATACTAACCTGGGTTCGGCCTTCGGCAACGAGCTCATCCGGCCGGAGCAGAAACAGGAATACAAGGTTGGCGAACGATGCCACGGATTTGATCAACCCCGACTTCAGGGGCCGCGTGGTCAGCGGCTTTCTATCCGATAACCTGCCGAGAACTATTAATATCTGGATTCAGTCAATCAGAGTACTGAACAGTACGAACCAGTATGTACCGTTTCGTGGGGGGCCATCCTTCTGTAAAACCAATCAGGAGGTCCTTTCACAGCACCGGTAAACGCAACACCGCTACAATGGGTTGGAACCCGCCGCTAAGGAGCAGCGGGCGATTTCCAGGCTGGCCGAGGCTACGTACATGTGCTACGAAAGCCAGCCGGGGGGGGGCAGGGGGCCTCAAAAACGTCTGCAGCCATTTGCAAAACTTTGCTGGCCTTCGAAAGCGGGGAGGGTAACACGCCGCCCATCGGAGTTCACCCTTCTACCCGACTGGTAAAGATTTCCGTACTTAAGGGCGTATCGCGCAGGAAGTCGGCCGGACTGGATCCGGCGAAGCGATTGAAGTCTTTGACCATGTGCATTTGATCGAAGTAGCCGCAGTCCGCGGCCACGGAGGCCCAGCCCCGTTCGGGGTAACGGATCTTCAGAGAGAGCGCCCGGTTGAACCGCTCGACGCAACCATACAGCTTGGGCGGGATGCCTACCTGCTCGACGAACCGCCGTTCGAAGTTACGGACGCTCATGCTCAATTCATGTGCCATGCGGTCTACGTTCATGCCATGTCCGTCGCGGTGCATGCGGGAAGGAATAGAAGACAAATCCTTATGGCCGGGCAAGGGAAGATGGTTGAGCAGATGCCCAAACAGAAAGGCATCGACAAATGTCCCCTTCGCTGCCAATCCCGGGGTGGTATTCAGCTGCTCGTATAGCAGATCAACGGAAGGCCCGAGTACATCGGCAGCGGAAACAATCCGGTTAGTCAGCTGGGAGCAGGGCACACGGAAGAGTCGATAAAAGCCGCCCGCCCTAAAATCGACGCTGAGAAAGGAATAGCGACCGTTGAACATCATTTTACCATTGTACCGCGTCCCCGGACCTACGATATCCGCTCGGCTACCCCGGGCGATAACCGCATTGCTTACCGGATCAAGGAGGTGCACCGGCACGGCCTCGAAAAAGAATACCATGGAAAGCTCGTGGGAGGCGTGCCACGGCCTAAACAGGTCCAGGCCCGCCGTATCAAATTCTCGCCAGGAATAGCAACGTACGCTTTGGACCAACGCATGCGCTGGTGAAATTTCTGCAGTGGTGATCATGCTCTACCAGCTTACCACTTGTCAAGTTACGGTCCGTTGTAGCGTATCTGGGAATTAAAATTTCGGCCTCGCCGATCGGTTCTTCCTAGAAGGTAACACCCTCCTCATCTGTGGCCGACGGGCATCCGTACTGGCGGCGGTGCAGGGGGACAACTCGCCCTGATACACGACTAGGGAGATGCGTGGTCGGGGGGGAAGCATAACCGGCTTCGGCCTACCTCCCGAAGGGATTCCACCTTCTCGGAGGCCGGTGTCCTGATTTTTGATTTTTACTAATTACCCGGCAGTTGAAGATCCCTGCTGGTTTGGGCCGTGTATCCGTGATATTGGGGAGGGTTTATTCCGAAAAAGCTTGTTTTACGGCAAATCTGAACCACCCGCTACCGACCTTCTTCCCCTCATTGAATGCCCACCGGAATGTTCCATCCTCAAAGCCGGTGTGGCGATACCACAACAATTCTCCGCTGTCATTAGTGACATAAATCACCCCATCCCCACCGGAGAAAATCTGTTGGAAGTTCCAACCGTTCCCGACTTTTTTTCCCTCATTGAATGCCCAGGTAAAGCTACCGTCTTCCCGGCCGGTATGGCGATACCACATCAGGTCACCCGAGTCCGTAACGGCATATATGATCCCATTACCGCCGGAGAATATTTGCTTGAATTGCCACCCAACCCCCACTTTCTTTCCTTCGTTGAACGCCCACCGAAAGCTGCCGTCTTGCCGTCCGGTGTGGCGATACCACATCAAATCGCCGCTCTCCGTAACCGCGTAGATGATGCCGTCGCCACCAGAAAAAATTTGCTTAAAACCGCCCCATCCGACGCCTACCTTTTTCCCCTCGGCGAACGCCCACTGAAAACTACCATCTTCCTTGCCGGTGTGGTGATACCACATCAGGTCGCCGCCCGAGGCCGGATGACCACCCATTCCCGGACCGATTCCGGTCGGGAAGGTAGCCGGGACTACCGGTGTAATGGCGTAGAGAAAGCCATCGCCGCCGGAAAAAACCTCTTTGAAATTCCATCCCGTACCCACTATCCTCCCTTCGTTAGAGGTCCACTGAAAGCTGCCATCTTCCCGGCCGGTGTGGCGGTACCACATCAGATCATCGTTTAGCGTAATGCTATAAATAACACCCTTTGCCGGCCGCACGGGAGGAGGTGGAGGAAGCGGGGTTTGGGTAGCAACGAAAACCGGAGCGGAAAATCGGCTGCAGCTTGAACCGAGTAAGGTCCTGTTGCATCCCTGCACAATGAAATGGTAGGTACCCGGTCTTAGCCCGTTTACGGTAAAAGAGCGCCCGTTGACGCGATTTTGTCCGTCACCATGGCCATTCTCCGCCCACCGTACCTGGTGAAAACTGTAAGAAGGGGCAGAGCTCCAATTAACGGTGATGCTGTTGGTCGAAGATGAAGAGCTCGTAAAGACGGGTGAACCCGGATTTGGGGGCGGTGGAGGCGTATCGAATGTCTTGGCGGAAAGCCAGGGGGTGCAGACCGAGGTTTCACCGTAGATCGCACACACCCTATACCGGTAAATCCGGCCCGGTTGAAGCCCTAAATCGTTAAACGAATTTACCAGGGCAGCGAAAACCCAGGTAAAGGCTGGCTCCTCCCGTTCAAGGGTGATTCCGGTGGCACCGTCGTTCGGGTGTTCCCAGTCGATGGCTATGGCGCCCGGGGCTACCGTGCGCAGTTGCGCGTGGGGAGGTTCGGTCTGCGCCGAAGCCACCGCGGTCATCAAAACAAGCGTAGCCAGGAGTAGACAAATCCCCGGTGCGCGTGATAACGCTTGCATTATCCCGTAACGTAATGGATGCACAATCGGGCTTCGATTACGCTTATTGGTTCCTGTGGTGTTCATAATTGAAAGCATTGTATTTACGCCGCCAATCCTCCACGCTGCTTCGGCACAAGTGGCATAGGGCACCCAGCGGGTGGTTGACTCAACCCTCATACTACCACGGAAATCCATGGTATGCAGTACCCTATACTACCTCCAGACTCGCTGCTTAACTTTCTATAAAGTTATTGAGCTCGGTTTGAAATAAGGTCCGGCGGATTTGGCCGATCCCCGGAAAATCCACATCCGGTTCCAGCAGAAACTTCAGCCCTCCCTGAGCCGTGGTAAGAACATCGATCAGCAGGGCCTCTGGCGGAATAGTTTGCACGGGGAAGGGAAACTTATTCGGCACCCCTTTAACTAATCGGTCGTGCAGTTCTCCATGTCCAACGCCCGAGGTGGAAATTCTCCAATGGTTTAGGTAGATAGTCAGGGTTTTGGCAATGGGTTCCGAGAACGAATTTTCCCAGGTCAAGCCAAATAGAAATTGCAGTTCCAAACGGAAAGTAGGGTCGGGCACAAACGGAATACCATTCGAGTAAAAGCCATGTATCTCGTAGGTGATCATTCGCTGTCGGCTGAAGAAAAGGCCCCCCGAGCTCCAGTCCGATATGTTTAAAATATTGACTCCGCCTTCTATTCCCAGATCACCATCTTCCTCCTTTAAGGCTCGGTCAAATGTTTTACGCACTAGGCCGGTCAAGTCCGACGGGGCTATCTCGGCTTCGACCGCCGGCATGGCGACGTTGTTTTTGGAATAGATCGCTCCGTTTTGGAATTCACTCCAAAATTCGGAAGGTTTGTTTATCGGGTTGAAAACAACTTTACGGTGCTCGTCGGCAATAGGATAGCCAAACGAACTGTTTTCCCACCCTTGCTGTGCCCATAGATTACGGATCGCACCTCTGACCATCATCGCACCGGTGTTGGGTGTCCAGTAAATAGAACCTCCCTGGAAATGATTAAATCGTCCAATGCCGTCCGGCGTTGAGGTTTCGTCGGTCGCCGGCAAGCCTAACATGCCATTGGCCGCTCCAAGGGCGTTGTATTTCGCGCGGATATCTCCGTGGACTTCATGCGCACCCGTGCCCTCAGAAAAGTAAATATCCGCAAATTCATAACGGACAAAATAACCAAGACCCACTTGATTGATTTCGGAAACAGCCGCACCCACCCAGGCCAACTGGTGCGCTTTTACTTCAATAGCATTACGAGCCAGGAGCAAATCTCTGTCGAGCGTGGGTACGGGGCGATCGGGGTGAAAAACGGTATCGCCGGTCACTTTTATCTTCTGTTCAAGCGTTACCGTGTCAGTGGATAACGTAAGGGGCAAACCCTTTTTATCCATAGCGGTATCGCTCAAGACATGCACCGCTGTTTGCGGCATCAAACTCACCAGCATATCCCGCTTTGGCACGTTGAACCTTAGCAATTTTTGCAGCTCGGGCTCCGAAAGCTGGTTGGCAGCGCTAATGTTTGAATCTTCAAATCGGACATTTCGTGTATCCATGGTTGAGTAGCTTGACTACGTGGAAGCGATCAAAGGTGATGGAGGCCTGGGGGAACTCTTCCAGCACCCCGGCGATGAAAGAAGGAGACATATCGATACAGACTTCCTCGATTTGCTCGGCGCAGCAGTCCTTGGTGGTCAGATACTTACGAATGGCGCCTACACTTTCCTTTGACTTGCCGGTTGTGACGTGGACCACTCTTCGTTGGTCTAGATCGACCGCGGCGGTAATGTAGTGGTGGCCCTTCTTCGTACTGGTCTCGTCAATACCGATCTGCTTGACTTTGCTGTGGTCGAGCGCTTGGTAGGCACGCCCCACGTAGTGGCGAATGATGGTCCATAACCGATGTGGGTTCTCCCGTACGGCCTGACCTACCTTGTTGACTGGAGTCTCCAGTTCGACGAGTTGAAGGACGTAGGCCTCAAACAACAGGGTGAAGCCACTGCCGGGTCGGGCCCAGGGCAAGCTCACCGTCTTGACTTTGCCGTCGGCCAACTGAACGCGTGGCACACGGCAGTGTAGAAAGCACTTGTGCTGGAAGAAGTCTAGATGACGCCACTGCCGTTCCACCGTGTCGTAAGCGGTAAGCTGCTGCTCATCGCCGTAGCTGAACTTAGCGCCACGCTCAAAGTCGATCCAAAGGTGCAGGCAGCGAGCGCCATCTGCTTGTTCTTCAAATTTGGCTTCCGTAATTTGCCAGGGAGCTTGCAGGCCTAGAGCGGCCGTAAAAAGAGGTAGACTGTTCATGGCCGAAAGCTAATCTACCCACTCTATTCTGCATAGAGCCGTTTTTTGTCTTTAAACAACATTAGAATATTCGTTTTACTGATAACCTGTTTACCTGATCCGCTCTCCAGGCTTATTCTCTTGCTGCGATTTTTATTTGGTATGTTCCGCAAATCTTTTCGCTAAGAAGAATTAAATCAGCTTTTCATTGCCTGATATGGAGCGGAAAACTATTCGGGTCAGCCATTCCACCGTGGAGGTAAAAGTGCATCCGCTAATTCAAAATTTTCGGGCATATCGATTTTGGTGAAATCAATAAGCATTGCATAGCTATACCCATAGCATGTGGTAGGGTGGCCTTAGACGCCAAACTTAATTGAAAAGGTATACCAACTAAATGGGCAGAAGCTCTGTATTCCCCCACCGATAGTTCAGCCTTTAGGCGGTAAGTAACGCTAGCTGCGGATCGGTTTTCTGAGCCGAGGTTATTTCGTGGTTTCCACGAACCGGCAGTGGCGGCAGCACCAATACCATCAATAAGTCAAAGGTAACTGCCAATCTCAGCGGAGTATAGTAAAAACACGACAGTTCTTGTCTGTGGGTGCGAACCTTATACTTGGATAGGTGGCCATGTCCGCCTTGCAACACGGAAGAAAGCTGTTCCTTTATCCAGGCAACTAAGATTATCCGTAAGGGTCAGGACTTGTGGGCCGACGGCAAAAGGGGTAGAAAGCGTATCAACCTCCATGCCGCCATTCACGCCACCAAGGCCGGACACTTACTGGATGAACCGGCCGAGACGGTCAAAGCACAATCCACCCAGCGTTCGTGCCAAAAGCTGCTTAAATAGCTCCCCGGCAATACTAGCTGCCTATTTTGCGATAACAACGGATAAAATCGAATTGCCATGTTGACCGCCTGGACGCCTCAGCAGCGGCGCAGTCAGGTGGTGTACTTGCGTACCTATACGCCTAATCGGAATTTAATTGTGCGACTATGGCATTTCATGCGGTTAAAGGTTATCAATTTTCCGTACTACCCTTGCCATTCCGTGTTCCGAGCGGCAATCGAGCCTGCTATGCGATCGGCCAAAGTGTACAAATCGGAACTCCAAAGTCTGCTCGCGCTGAATTGACGTACTATTGGTGGGGCGTCATACCCTTTTACCCACACCACTTCCTGGGGAGTATAGATCCTGGGGTTGACGGCATTTAATACCCTCTTTTCGCATGCCAATCCCGCAGCCATTGGAAACCCAAAGAACCATCATGCGCCCCATGACCGTCGCGGACGCGGAGGATTTTTATACGCTTAACCTCGACCCGGAGGTTATCAAATACACGGGGGATCAGGCCTTTCCCCATTTGCAAGCCGCCGAAGATTTTCTGCTACGCTATGAGCAATACGAGCAATACGGGCTTGGCCGAATGGGGGTGATTGAAAAACCCAGCGGAGACTTCCTGGGCTGGTGCGGGCTAAAGTATAGTCCCGACACCGAGGAATACGACCTAGGTTTCCGCTTCTACCGGCGGTACTGGAACCGGGGGTATGCCACCGAAACGGCACTCAGAAGTATCGAATTTGGCTTTCAGGAACTGGGCTTGCGCCGCATCATCGGGCGGGCGAGGAAAGAGAACCCGGCCTCCGTCCGGGTACTCGGAAAGGTAGGGATGCGGCTGGAGAAAGGGGTTGCTATGGGCGGTCATGCCTGGTTGATTTATGCCAGCAACTTCCCTGGTGGGTACCCATCACGGACCACCCCATATACCGGCGTACTGCATGACCTATAGCGACTGGAATGGGTGAATTGGGTTAGGCGTCGAAGGTGCCCGCATACATTTAGGGTTGGATCTTCCCCACCGGGGTTTTCCAGAAAGTGAGCATACAATTGCTCAACGACTACCTTTCCACTTGGATATTGACCCACTGTAGTGACAAAGGAAAACCGGTTTCGCTAGCGTAACGAATGTCCTAGCCGGTAGATATTCATGGCAGGTACTTTGCTCCGCCCGAAGGAAAGCTCGTGTTTCGGAATGACAATGGAGGTCAAAACATTGGTCAACGGATTAAAACGGCAATCCACGCCATTGGTACTTCATCTTGCCGTAGTATTTGAAGACGGCACCGGTCAAAACCGGATGTATAGCTATTGAACCTCACCCTTCATGTTTTTGGTTGCGCCATCTCCCAGGAAAGAATCGAAACAAGCTCATGGCGGATACTTTTCCTTTCGAACCCGCGCTCCGGCGCCCCGATTAAGCTGTTGCAATCCTAAGCCGTCAACGCCGGTACCGGGCTTAGTAGGGCATGCTGGCTGTGGGAAAAGATAAAAATTGACGCTGGCAGGCAGCAGGGTAACCAGATATTCAATGACCTTCTACTGGTTTAATGCCGGCGAAAATAGTCCTCACCCAGCTCAGGCGATTACGAGTTTATTCTATTGAAATCTTGCCCAAAGAAGGTAATAACTTAATTTTATTACCATACCAGAGATCACCAAGGCTTCAGTGAAAATTCCTTTAAGCTTTTCCAGTGACGGTATATAGTGTCGGAATGCCCAAAATTTTCAATCTTCCAACCAACCTAAGCATCCATGCAGGACATCTCTGAACCGGGAGAAGGAGTGCTGAAGACAACAATCGTGGTTTGTCCCTATTGTGGTCAAACCATCGACAGGCTGACGGTAATTGAATGTTGTTTAAACCCATAGTTATGCGTAAACCTTTACTTTTACTATTTCTCGGTTTATCCCTGGTATCCTTTGCCCAGGTCGAAGACACTGCTGTCGATTCCCTGGACCGCAAGGGCAAGGTGTGGCTGGACGGATCCGCCGATCTCAATGCCTCCTTCGACCAGCTGAGAGCCGGCTACTTCTTCACGGATCGTTTGCTGGTGGGTGGAAGCCTGGCCATCATCGGCAATGACGATACCTACGTTAGTCCCTTCGTACGCTACTACCTGAACGATGCGGAGCATACATGGCGTCCGTACGGCGAGGCCGGATTGCAGCTCAACGTGAACTACTTCGACATCGAGTCGAACCACGTGGCCCTCGGTCTGGAAAGGGCTTTCAGCGGGACGACCCTACTGAACCTGGAACTTCGCTACACGAACTACCGGCGGGGTAGACAGGCCTACAGCGCCCGCGGAAGTCTGAATACCCTGCTGGGGGGAACCGCCTGGGGGCAGGCCGCCCAACAACACTTTCGGGCGGGAACCTTCGTGGTGGGCAATCAGCTCTTCGAGGCGGCGATCAACTCCGCCGACGTCTTCGGCATCAATTACATCAGCCTTACGCCTTCCGTCGATTATTTTTTCACGGACCGCCTCGCGGTGCAGGCCAGTATTAATCTTGGACACACATCCTTCGATCAGCGGGCAATACCCACTGGTGAGGATTTCAACTCCCTGACCGCCAATCTTCGGGGCGGTGCCCGCTACTATGTGACGATCAGGCGCTTGTTCAATGTCTTTCTGGAAGGCGGACTTACCTCCGAAAACCGCCAGGTTACTACCGAGACGGCAACGGGCCGGCAGAAATTTTCCTCCAACTCGCTGCGGGCCGATCTGGGGGCCGGTACCAGCGTCTTCATCAATCAGAATACCTCCGTTGATCTGGGTGCTAACCTGAATCAGGGTTTTCAGGATGGAGACGATTTGTACTTTGACGGATACCTGCGGCTGAAGTTTTGGTTTTAGTGGCGAGCAACCTGCGGGGTCTCGTAATGAATTAGAGCTATAGTCGGTTTCCTCCTCCAGTAGTACGTCCACCGAACGGCGGGTTACCCTAACCTACCTCGATAGCTTACCCGATCATCCCCACTTCAAGCGGCCACGGTTTGAATCGGATGGCATTACCGGCTGGGACAAAACCTGAGGTACCTGGGCGAAAAGGGGGGCAATGCCGGATTCGAAATGGACTTGCCAATCCCAGTGGAGTGCAGGGGGCTGCAACGGGAAGAAAAGTATACTTCCTCACGGAAAAGGACTAGCTTAATAGCCGGGCACAACGAACGCACTATGAAAAGCTACTTACTCGCTATCCTCACCGTACTTGTAGTGGGAGCCACCGCCCGGGCCCAATCCGAGCTGGTAGAAACGGAGATCGCCTGGGATACCTGGGGCGTTCCCCACATTACGGCGGCCAGCCTGGAAGAATTATTCTACGCCCAGGGCTGGGCCCAGATGCACAACCACGCCAACCTGATCGTAGAACTTTACGGTAGTTCCAGAGGGAAGGGGGCAACCTACTGGGGGGCGGAAAAGCTCCAGAACGACCTGCTGATCCGTACCCTCGGATTTGACGAGCTGGCCGACGCCTGGGAAGCATCGCAGGACCCCGAGCTGAAAATCATCCTTACCGCCTTTATAGCGGGTATGAATGCTTACGCAACCGCTAACCCCGGAGCGATAGCCGAGGCAAACCAGGCCGTGCTGCCGCTGACTACCAAGGATGTGAATATGCACGGTATGTACGTCGTTTTCACCCGCTTTATCGGGGGGCGCGACCTCGGACGGGTACAACAGTGGCCGGATATGGGGTCGAATACCTATGCCATCGGGCCGAAACGTTCGGCTTCCGGTAACGCCATGTTGGTCCAAAATCCGCATCTGCCGTGGTTCTCGGAATTTTTATTTTTTGAATCTCACCTAATGTTGAACGGGAAAAATATGTACGGCTCCACGCTGGTGGGCTTACCCGGCATCGCCATCGGCTTCAACGAGAACCTGGGCTGGAGCCACACCGACAACACCATCGACAATGCCGATACCTACGAACTGGAACTGCAGGACGGTGGTTACCTCCTGGATGGCGAACGCCGGGACTTCGAGGCCTCCTCCACGACGATCAGCGTAAAGCAGGCGGATGGATCGCTGGCGGACCGGGAAATTCCGCTATTCAAAACCGTTCACGGTCCCGTAGTCAACAAGACGGAAGAAAAGGCTCTGGCCCTTCGCATGGTGGGCCTGGACCGACCGAATATGTTCCTGCAGTGGTGGCGCATGATCAACAGTTCCACCTTCGATGAATTTGAGACCGGCCTGAAAATGGCCCAGATCCCTTTCTGGAACGTCATGTACGCCGATAAGGCGGGGGAGATTTTCTACTTATTCAACGGACTGGTCCCGAAACGGAGTACGGACGACTGGAATTACTGGAACCGGATCATTCCAGGCGGAAAATCGGCGGACGTCTGGACCGAGGTGCATCCGTATGAAGACTTGCCCAAGGTGAAAAACCCAGCCGGCGGATGGCTGCAAAACGCGAATGACCCGCCGTGGAGCTCCAGCCTGCCAATGAGCCTCGATCCGGCGGATTACCCCGGCTATATGGCGCCCCAGTACCTGACCTTCCGGCCCCAGCGCGCCGTCCGCATGCTGGTCGAGGATGAATCCATAACCTTTGACGAACTGGTCGATTATAAGCTCTCCACTCACCTGGAATTGGCCGATCGGATACTGGACGATTTAGCTACTGCGGTTGACGCCTCCGAATCAGCGGTGGCCAAGCGCGCCATGGAGGTACTGGAACGCTGGGACCGGCAAGCGAACGTCGACAGCCGGGGCACGCTCTTATTCTTCAACTGGGCCAGCAAATTCGGGGTATACAATGCCTCCAATTACGCCGAAGCCTGGAGTGCTGACGAACCCTATACTACGCCGGATGGGCTAGCCGACCCCGAGCGTGCCGTTCAGCTATTGGAACAAGCGGCCACCGAGATTGAAACTAAATTCGGTAGCCTGGAAACGCCCTGGGGTGACTATTACCGAATCGAATACAATGGGAAGGACCTGCCAGCAAATGGTGCTGATGGCTCCCTGGGTGTTTTCCGGGTGGCCTGGCCGGGCGGCGGCGATGAAGACCACCTCTACGTCGGCGGTGGGGATTCGTGGGTCGGTGTCGTTGAATTCGGAAATACGGTGCGGGCGAAAGTGCTGCTGTCCTACGGCAATGCCACCCAAACGGACTCGCCCCACTACGGTGATCAGTTGGCGTTGTTCTCCAAAAAAGAACTGCGTACCGCCTGGTTCTATCGCGCCGATGTCGCGCGCAATACGGCGCGCACCGAGGTGATCACCGAGACCGGGTTTCGGGACAAGTAGTACCGTGGGCTTCTAAGGCGTAGCAACAAGAGTAGTGAGCTATGAAAGCTATATCTCGATTTCCTGTTTGCCGTATGGCTGGACTCCTCACCGTCCGACGGAAGCTTTTCCTACGAGACAGTGGAAACGGACCTACGCTGAAACTGGTGCAAGGGTTCTCGCCTACGTAGCCTACGGTGAACACCATTCTACCCGGGGAGGCTACCCTTGATCCGGGGATGGGGTTGGACCCCGATTGTCTATCCGTTTGGAATTTGCGGTAAGCTACTGGCAGATAGGCTTTGTCAGCTTTCTGAACAAGGGGGCAATAGCCGCCAGGTTTCCCGGCTACCGGCCGCAGAAAGACCGGATAGCCCGTCGGCGACACTTTTTTTGGCAAGCCGGAACGCAGGCCGGAAAGATTTATGAAAAATTGCAAGCCCAAGTTGTAACATCTTTCCCCGTGCCGTAATTTAGGAGGGACATAGTACCCGCACTACCGTCCTTTTACTCACCTCACACACCAGGGCACGCATGAATTCAATCCGCAAACGCATCGGCCAGGGATGGCGCTACCTCACCCGACATCGGGTCAGTAGGTTCCTAACCACTCCGCTAGCTTGGTAGTCTGCCGCCTTCAAAAGGAGGTTCACCGGGGAAGATGGAAAATACCGTCTTCCAAGTGACCAATCAGACGGTGCCCTACAAACATGCCCGGCAAAAGTTGGGTTTTTAGGGTAAACCTAAGATTTGGTAGCGACGCATCCACCTGCGCACCGCGCCCAAATGAAAACCGCCCAAAGGGGTGGTAAAACGGCCGCGTGTCGAACCGAACTTTCATTTTTTAAGAAAGCGATAATCGGCTTTCTAGTCTTTTCCTCACCCTTCCGCGACACCACCATGCGGACCAATTATTCACCCTATGCGCCGGGAGCATATTTTTATAAATATTCCGTTTATGGTCCTGTTTTTGCTGGCCATTGGAACGAGCGTACGGGAGTCTTGGACAACCACGACCACTGACACATCAGATGCACCCGAAGTCATCGCCAGGGAAGACACGGACAAGCTACCCAACGCATTCGTGAATGGTTTATACGAGTACAGTGTAGACCGCGAGCAGGAAAATCTGGCGCTCTTCACCGGGCAAGGTGGGGCAGCAATGAGCTACCAGCCTTTGATGTGGGCAACACCGGATTCCTGTATGAGAGAGCAGGACTGTATCGACCGCCAAAGCACGATAGTCGTAGAAAGCGGCGATCCAATATTCGACGAAGTCGAGGACCAGGAGGTGCCCGACGGTGAACCCGGCGACACGGACAACGGTGAGCTGGCGCAGGTGATCGATCTCTAGCGGATCGTAAACCATGCGGGCGGCGGAGCGCAGGTGGAATACCTAGCTTCAGCAGCCTGTTATCAGCAATTCAACTACCATCGAATTTCGGAAGACGGATATACTAGACGCGTAATCTATTATCGTTAGCTTTAATAGCAAACGGTATCGCTAATGCAATGCATATCCAGGTCCATCCGCACCTTTATCGGTGCCCGCGATTACGAGGAGTCCCGCAGGTTTTATGCCCGCCTCGATTTCGAGGAAGTGGTCATCGATCCCAAGATGAGCTACTTCAAGGTTCGGGGCACACTGGGCTTCTACCTGCAGGACTACTACGAAAAGACCTGGGTGGAAAACTCGATGATCCTGCTCGAAGTGGAGAACTTCGATGATTGCTACCGGGAACTGATGGACAAGGAATTGCCAAAGGACTTTCCGGCCGTTCGCTTTTCCGAGATCAGGCACGAAGACTGGGGCCGGGAGGTGCACATGCTGGACCCGGCGGGAGTGCTTTGGCACTTCGCGGAGTTCCGGGACTGATTCACTAGCGGCGGAAACCAGTATATTAACTGCCATGAAGAACTGCTCCGCCCTGTTTGCCAGTCTCCTGCTCAGTTTATCGCTCCTTGCTCAGGACGTTCCCTCCATGCCGGCGATCGGCGTCGTGCAGGATATGGAGCACCACGAGCTGCTTAAGCGTTCCGGATTCGATTACCTCACCGAGAGTACCCAGCGTCTGCTGTCGCCACGCAACGTCACCGAAGCCGAATTCCAGCAAATGTTGCCCGCCTTACGTAGCCTGGAGCTACCCCTGTATGCTACTAATCTGTTCATCCCGGGGGAACTCAAGGTGGTGGGCCCGGACGTCGACGAGGAGGCCGTACTGGAATACGTAGATACGGTATTGCGCCGGGCGCAGGAGGCGGGGCTAACCCTGATCACCTGGGGAAGTTGCGGATCCCGGTCATTGCCGGACGGCTTCAGTCGGATAGAGGCCACTGCCCAGTTCGTGTACATGGGCAAGCTGGTTGCCGAGGTAGCCGAGCAGTACGGCATACTCCTCGCCCTGGAGAACCTGAATACTACGGAGTGCAACTTCATCACCACCCTGCGGGAGGCGCTGGAAGTCGTGCGGGCCGTCGATCATCCGAATTTCCGGCTCTGCGTGGACATCTACCATATGCTGATGAACGGGGAGCCGGCGTCGGATATTCACGGCGTCGGGCCCTACGCCGTATACAGCGAGATCGCCGAGCGGGAGGAGCGGGCACCGCCCGGGGTGGCGGGTGACGACTTCACCCCCTACCTGCAAGCCCTTAAGAACGAAGGGTATACCGGCAATATTCATATTGAGGCGCGGTGGGGCGACGTTGAAGAGCAGGGGAAACCGGCCTACGAAGAGATGCTGCGGCAGGTGAAACAAGTGTACGAATAGGACAAGATGTTGGGCACCTACTACCGACAACTGGTTCCTGCCCACCCACGCCCGATTAGTTGTCTCCCCGACCAGACTTTCGGGTAGGCAACAGCCTGGCCCGAAATTGCCCCCAACGCGAGCAACCAGAACGGTGGGTGATTAGACAAGGCGAATGGCATGCCAAGGCTAAGGGGTGCAGGTGACTTTCAAAAATTGGGCGGAATGGAGGTTTCGTTAAAATTAGTGGTCGGGGCTACTTTTTTCTCGAATCCAACAAATAAAATTAGGAATTATTAGATGGTCGTGATATTAATGCGTTGGAAGTGAGATAATTCCAAATTGAATATTACTCAAATTGGTGGATAATAAGGTATAAGTTGTTGGTTGCCAGAATTTGCCAGGGGTTAATTGCGTACATTTGCGCCTTTCACTAGTAACCAAATTAACTAAACCACTCCAGTATGAGACGATTTTTACTAGCC
Organism: Lewinellaceae bacterium; assembly: GCA_963747415.1. GTDB lineage: Bacteria > Bacteroidota > Bacteroidia > Chitinophagales > Saprospiraceae > Neolewinella. Next base: position 401,393 of record CAVVFF010000001.1, read on the forward strand.
TTAGGGCTATCGGTCTTTGTAATGGGTATATCCCTGGCACAGCGGACCGTGACCGGAACGGTTACCGACGACGAAGGCGAAAGCCTGATTGGCGTCAGTATCCTGGTCGACGGAAGCAACACCGGTACGGTGACCGATATCGACGGCAATTTTAGGCTGAGCGTACCCGAAGAAAACAATACCCTGATCTTCAGCTATACCGGATTCGGCTCCCAACGGGTCGACATTGACGGTCGTACCGTGGTGGACGTCATCATGGAGCCGGCTTCGGAGTTGCTGGACGAAGTCATCGTAACCGCCTACGGTATAACCACCAAAGAGGCCTTTTCCGGGTCGGCGGACGTGGTTGGCACCGCGGAGCTGGAGACGCGCAACGTTACCAGTCCGATTGCCGCCATCGAAGGTAACGCGACCGGCGTTCAGTTCACTTCCCCTTCCGGACAACCGGGCTCCTCGCCGAACATCATCATCCGGGGTGTCGGTACGCTAAACGGCGATACCGATCCGCTGTACATCGTAGACGGTATCCAGTTCGAAGGGGACCTGAGCAGTATCAGTCAGCAGGACATCGAGTCCCTCACCATCCTGAAGGACGCTTCATCCACCTCCCTTTACGGCTCGCGCGCCGCTAACGGAGTAGTGCTAATCACCACCAAGCGCGGCACGGCCGCCGGCACGCAAGTTTCCGCTTCCGTCCAGCATGGTTTCGTTTCGCGGGCCGTTCCGCTCTACGACGAGGTGACACCGGGGCAGTACTACGAATCGATGTGGCAGGCCCTGCTGAATTCCGGCGCCGCGGATGGCGATCCGGCGATTGCCTCCGCCAATATCTTCACCAGCTTGGGGTATAACCCCTTCGACGTACCCAATGACCAGATCGTGGGTACGGACGGCCAGTTGAACCCCAATGCGAACGTCATCTACCAAAGCCTTAACTGGTACGACGTGATGGAGCAGAGCAGTACCCGGACCAACTACAACGTTAACCTGTCTACCGGGGGCGACGACCACCGGGTGTATTTCTCTACCTCTTACCTCGAAGAGGGGGGCTACGTACGGACCACCGAATACGACCGTCTGACCAGCCGCGTGAACGCCGACTTCGACGCCACCGACTGGCTGACGATGGGTGGTAGCGCCAACGTCACCATCAGCAACTCCCGGGGGCCGAGTTCGGCCGGTGCGGGTAGTATCGTCAACCCCTTCGGCTTCGCCAAGAACATCGGCTCGATTTATCCGGTGTACGTAAACGACCGGGAGGGTAACCTGGTACTGAATCAGGCCGGTAATCCCATCTTCGACAACGGAGAAGGGTATTCCGAATACGGCATCGGTTCGCGGCCCATCAACCAGGGCCGGCACGCGCTGCAGGAACTGCTGCTCAACGACGAGCGCGATCGCAATAACCTTTATGGCTTCCGTTTTTACGCCGACGTACAGCTCTACGAGGGCCTGAGCGTACGCCTGAACTACGGCCGCGACCTACAGGAAGGACTGGAAAAGGAATACGAGAACAACATCATCGGCGACGCCCAGCCTACGGGCCGGTACAGCGAAACGCGTTTCAGAAGACAGGTAGAGAACTTCAACCAGCTGCTTAATTACACCAAGAGTCTGAGCGGCGTACATAACTTCGACATCACGCTGGGGCACGAAAGCTTCGACCGTAACTACACCCAGAACGACGCCTTGGCCATCGATCAGACGGCCGAGGGCATCTACGAGTTTGCTAACTTTGCCACCCCCGTCAGTGTAGGCGGCTACACTTCCGACAAGCGGATCGAGGGCTACTTCGCGCGGATCAATTACAACTTCGACCGCAAGTACTTCCTGAGCCTTTCGGCGCGCCGTGACGGTTCCTCGGTATTCAGCGAGGAGTCCCGCTGGGGTACGTTCTACTCCGCCGGCGCTTCCTGGCAGTTGGGGCAGGAGCGCTTCATCCAGAACATCCCCTGGATTGACCGGCTCAAACTTCGCGCTTCGTACGGCGAGGTCGGTAATGACGACCTGCTGGATTTTTATCTCTCCCAGCCGCGCTACAGCCTGACTTCCAACGCTGGTAACCCTGCCATCTGGTGGTCGGATATCGGTAACGCCGCCCTGCAGTGGGAAACGATCGAGAGCTTCGACGTGGCCGTGGAATTCACCCTGTTCAATAACTTCCTCGACGGCTCCGTGGAGTACTACAAGCGGAACTCCTCCGACCTGCTGTACCAGCTGCCGATTGCGCTGAGTAACGGGCACAACGCCTTCCCCTCCAACATCGGCGATATGTATAACGCAGGCCTAGAATTAGGACTGACCGCCAACCTGATATCCAACCGTGACTTCCGCTGGAGCGTACGCCTTAACGCCTCGACCTTCACCAATAAGATTACCAGTCTGCCCGACCCGGTCATCGACGGCTCGAAGCGTTGGGCGGAAGGTCGTTCGCGCTACGACTATTACATCCTGCACACCGCGGGCGTAGACCCCGAGAACGGTGACCAGTTGTTCTTCGTATACGAGTTCGACGAGGAGGGCAACAGCGTCCAACAATTTGAGGAAGACGGTACGCCCGAATTGACCAACGACTGGCAGGAGACCGAGCGCGCTTACACCGGCTCGAACTCTATCCCTGACCTGCTGGGATCGGTGTCCAACAACATCTTCTATCGCGGATTTTCCTTCAACTTCCTGTTGACTTACGGGATCGGCGGAGAAATTTTGGATTATGGTTACGCCAACATGATGCACAGCGGTGACTACGGCAGTTCGCTGCATCCCGACATCGTGAATGCCTGGCAGCAGCCGGGAGACATCACCGACGTGCCTCGCATGGAGAACGGTAATCCGGACCTCGTGCAAACGCAATCTACCCGTTTCCTGACCGACGCTTCCTTTCTGTCACTGCGTAACGTCAACCTCAGCTACACCTTCGACAGCGGCTTCCTCGAGAATATTGGGTTGGAGAACCTCAAGCTGTCGGTTACCGGGGAAAACCTTTACCTGGCGACTAAACGGGAGGGACTGAACCCCCAGTATAATCTGGCTGGTACCCCCTCCGGAAATGACTTCAACCCTTCGCGGCTGATCACCTTCGGCCTCAATACTAACTTCTAAAACCATACCCATGGTACGTAATATAAAATTTGCTTTGATCGCGGTCGCGTTCCTGGCGGTCTCCTGTAAAGATGACTTCCTGAACACCCGACCCACCGACGCTATCTCGGCATCGGACGCCCTCGCCACCGAGGCGAACATGGGCCTCATTATTGCCGGTATGCACCGGTCCATGTACTCGCAATCCCAAACCATCCTGCCGGGCGGATCCGACGTCGCCAGCACCAACCGGGCCAACGAGCACTGGTGGGTCCCGATGGGCGATAACCTCGGCGGTGGCCTGATCCATAGCGCCAACGCTAACAACCTAGGGTGGCGGGACGGAGCCCAGTGGAATAATCATACTCAGGAAACCGACCTGACGGTGGTCGTACTTTGGTATCACCGCTACAACCTGATCGCGAACGCGAACTCCATCATCAATCGGGTCGAGGAAGGCGATCTGCCCATGACCCCGGAGTTGCGCGAGATCGTCGGACAGGCCTACGCCTACCGCGCCTACGCTTATATGTCGCTGGTGCAACACTTCGCCAAGGGCTACCTGATCGGTAACCCATCCTCCGATCCGGGCGTTCCGCTGCTTTACTCCACCGAGGCACCCTTCACCAGCGCGCCCCGCTCGTCAGTGCAGGAGGTGTACGATCAGATTGCTTCGGACCTGACGGCGGCCATTACTAATTTCGAGGAAGCCAGCCCGCGTCCAACCGGCAGCGCCTTCGACAAAGCCAATCTGAACATCAACGTAGCCTACGGTCTACAAGCTCGCATGGCGCTGGCTACCGGGAATTGGGAACTGGCCGCGGAATCGGCGGTTCAAGCCCGCGATGGTTTCCCGATTATGGGAGAGGATGACTGGAAATCCGGCTTCAACACCACGCTCCTGCCGGAAGTGATCTGGGGCAGCAATGTCATTACTACGGAGACGACCTTTTTCCGCTCCTACTTCTACCTCGCTTCTAACACCTTCAACGGAAGCCAAAACCGGAATAATCCCAAAATCGCGGACCGCAGGCTGATCGACGCCCTTCCGGATACGGACTACCGTAAGGACATGTTCCTGATCGATGCCCCCAATTCCAACCTTTCCGCCGCGAACGGCGAAGGCGGTTGGGCTAACTATGATGGCACCGAGTACGCAACGGAAGAGGAATGGGAGGCCGCAATCGACAGCCTGGGCAGCGTTTGGGGCTGGACTTCGGCCCACAATACGCATCCCTACATGCACGTGAAGCTGCGTCAGCAGATCCCGGGATCAATCGAGCCCGACGATATCATTTACATGCGTTCCTCGGAAATGTACCTCATCGAGGCGGAAGCTCTGGCCATGCTGGGCGACATCGAAGGAGCGCAGGATGCACTCCGGCCACTGGGTGAAGAGCGCGACAGCGCCTACGACGTCACCCAGTACGATACGCAGGAAAGTCTGATGGAGCACATCAAGCTTCAGCGCGGCATCGAGCTTTGGGGCGAAGGTTTCCTGTTCCAGGATAAGATCCGCTGGGACGAAGGCATCGACCACTCCGCCAACGGCGGGTCGGGTGCTTCCCAGACGCTGTACCAGGATGGCTATATCGTAGAGAAGCCATCTACCAACCCGGATTGGGTATTCAAGATCCCACAGCGGGAATTGGACGCTAATCCTAACCTGGGTCCTGGTGATCAGAATCCTTGATCCACTAGCTTACCTACGGTCTATTCAAGGATATACTAAACCCTGAGTAGATGGAAGAAGATCCCGAATGTTGACTTGTTCAGCATTCGGGATTTTTCGTTTGCTATATTGGATAGGGCGGTGTCATCGAAGGAAAAACAGCCGTACCTAACCGACTATCGCACCAAAAACCTGTCATAGCACCATCACAAACCCTACGTTTTCCCTGCCCAATGTAAGTTTGGCCGTTCCCTACCGTTGTATATATTGCAGTCACTCGCCTAGTCGATAGAATGAAACGCTTTTTCCTACCGCTCTGCCTGCTGTTTTGTCAGCAATTGTCCGCCCAGGATGCCGCGGCCGCCGACCACGTGCTGTGGTACGAACGGCCGGCAGACTACTTCGAGGAGAGTCTGGTGCTGGGCAACGGCCGGGTCGGCGCCTCGGTCTTCGGAGGGGTGAAGACCGACACGATTTTCCTTAACGACATCACGCTGTGGTCCGGTGAACCGGTGGACACCAACGATAATCCCGATGCCCACCTGGCGCTGCCGGGTATCCGCGAGGCACTGACCCGCGACGACTACGAGACCGCCGACTCCCTCAACCGCGCCCTGCAGGGGCCTTTTTCCGAGTCCTTTGCACCCTTGGGCACCCTACTGCTAACCTTTGACGGTCCCGAAGCCAGCAACCGCTACCACCGCGAACTTGACCTAAGCGACGCCACCGCCCGCGTGCGCTACACCTCCGGGGGCACCCGCTTCGAGCGCGAGTACTTCGTTTCCGAGCCGGACCAGGTGATCGTTATACGATTAAGCGCCGACCGGCCCCGGTCCATCAACGCAACCCTGGGATTCGAGAGTCTGCTGAAGTACGGCTTTGCCGCCGGAGCGCAGGAACTGGCCGTCCACGGGTATGCGCCTTACCACGCCGAGCCGAGCTACCGGGGTGATATACCCAATGCCGTTCAATTCGATCCCGCCCGCGGCACCCGCTTCACTTCCCGCTTCCGGGTACAGCATCCCGACGGGCAGGTGACGGTTTCCGACAGTACCGTATCGATTCGGGGCGCAAGCGAAGCCGTGATCCTGGTATCGATCGCGACCAGCTTCAACGGTTTCGACAAAAACCCGGCCACCGGGGGGCGGGACAACCAGGCACTGTCGGCGCAGGCCATGGCTACGGCACTGAGCAAAACCTACTCGGAATTGCGGTCGCGCCACGTCGCGGATTACCGGTCCTTTTACGACCGGGTCAAGCTGGACCTCGGCAGCGAAGATGCCCCCAAACTACCCACCGACAGACGGCTGCAACGCTACGCCACCGGGGAAGAGGATAAACAACTCGAGGAGTTGTACTTCAACTTCGGGCGCTACCTGCTCATCTCCAGTTCCCGGACCGAAGAGGTGCCGGCTACCCTGCAGGGGCTCTGGAACCCGTATTTACGACCGCCCTGGAGCAGCAACTACACCCTGAACATAAACGCGGAGGAGAACTACTGGCTGGCGGGACCGGCCAATCTCTCCGACCTCCATACGCCCTTGCTAACCTTTATCAGCAACGTGGCGGAGACGGGAGCCGCCACCGCCCGCAACTACTACGACAGCCGCGGTTGGGCGGCGGCCCACAACTCGGATATCTGGGCCATGAGCAACCCGGTCGGCGACTACGGCCAGGGCGATCCCAACTGGGCCAACTGGAATATGGGGGGAACCTGGCTGGCGACGCACCTCTGGGAGCATTACCTCTTTACCCAGGATACCATCTATCTCGAGCAGGATGCCTTCCCGTTGATGAAGGGGGCCGTCCAGTTCTGCCTCGACTGGCTGGTGCGGGATTACCAAGGCCACTGGATCACCTCGCCATCCACCTCGCCGGAGGCCAGGTACCGGACCAAATCGGGCTACATCGGTTCTACGCTCTACGGCGCCACAGCCGACCTGGCCATGATCCGGGAGCTCTTCGACGACTACATCGGGGCTTCCGTCACCCTGGGCATCCAGGATTCATTTTTGCAGGTGGTGTATAACGCCAAAGCGGAGTTGCATCCGTACCGGCGCGGGCATAAGGGCAACCTGCGGGAGTGGTTTTACGACTGGGAGGACGACGATCCTCAACACCGCCACCAAACGCACCTCTTCGGCTTGCACCCGGGGCACCACATCGCGCCAGACCTTACGCCCCAGCTGGCCGAGGCGGCACGGGTATCCCTTAATATCAAGGGCGACGAAACCACCGGTTGGTCGAAGGGGTGGCGCATCAACCTGTGGGCGCGGCTGTGGGACGGCGATCGCGCCTATCAACTCTACCGCACGCTGCTGCGCTACGTCCCGCCGGTAAACGCCAGCCACGGGGGCACTTATCCAAACTTGCTGGATGCCCACCCGCCCTTCCAGATCGACGGCAACTTTGGCGGCGCGGCGGCGGTGATTGAGATGCTGGTGCAGTCTACCGAAGACCACATCCGCTTTACTCCCGCCTTGCCGAAGGCGTGGTCGCGCGGGAGCATCAGCGGCGTCCGGACGCGGGGCGGCTTCGAGGTTTCGCTGGAATGGTCGGAAAACCGGCTGCAGCGAACCACCATCAAAGCGCTAAAGGATTCCAAGACGATCGTGATCCACGGCACCCGGGAACTGCCGCTTCGACTGAAAGCGGGGGAGGAGCGGGTGATGAACTGGTAGGGCCGGGTCCGTAGGAGGCATTCGGTCAGGGCAGCTCGGTACGGTGCTGCCAGAACAAGCCGGAAATCCATCTGGCAACGAGAGCGCCCAGTACCGCCGAAAGGATGAATGCGATCCAAAAACCAGGCGTTTCCGTAGAAGGCTGCTGCCCGAATAAGTATACGCCCAATATCAACAGGGCGGGGAGCAACGTAACCGCGGCGGCAATGTAAAGATGACGCAGGGTAGCATTGCGGAAGAACACATCCCGCACCCGCCAGTCGAAGAGGGCGGCGACGAAGCCGCTGATCAGTAACAGAAAGACAAAGAGCAGAGTGATCAGGATCGGATGGCGGTAACTATACACCCCCGTTCCTGCGCTGAGCCAGGTCCGGTCCGGGTCGGAATAGACCAGTGTATCGCCCGGGCTGGCGAATTTCCGGTGGAGGAGCGACCACAATTCGGTCCCCGGCCGGTCGTAGCCCAGGGCCCAGATACCGACCCCGCCCAGGCCTTCCTCGAGCACCCAGTCGTACTTGACACTCAGGGTAAGGCTGTCGTCGCACCAAATGGTTTCCTCCCTCAGGTCGGTACCCAAAGTGCCCCCACCAATCTTTCGGTTGTTGATTCGCAGCGCCCAACGGGTAGGATCGTAATCGGAATCCTCCGGGTCCCGAAGGCTTTCGCGCACCGACCCGTAGGTAACGTGCTCAAAGTAGGTGGTGTCGGTTCCCTCCACGCCTTTTGCCCGCGTCCATTTTCCCCCGTAATAGGGTAGTCCCAGTACCAGTTTTTTACGGTCGATACCCTCCTCCAGGTATGCGTAAACAACCTCCTCGATGCTGGCGTAGCCCGTCCGTTCGTTCCGCGAGACATACAGCGGAGCGATGGGACCGGGTAGATCCCGGCCGGTAGTGAAGTCGTAGGCCGTAATGATGAAAAAGTCTACGTAGGGCTGCAGGTCGTCCAGGCGGAAGATGGTGGCCTGGCTTCGGTTCCGGTTCATTTTGGGAAGGACGATCGATAGTTCCGCCGCGGCATTAGCGGTACGCAGACGCTCGCTTAAAGCGGCGATAAAGGCGGAAAATCGGTCTTCGAAACCCTCCGGAATCAATTCAAAATCGGCGTTGATTCCATCCGCCCCCATTTCCACCACCCGGCCCACGATATCTCCGATCAGCCGCTCCTGAAGATGCTTACTGGCCAAAAAGATGCGGTTGTTTCGCGTGCCAAAGCTGGTCAGGGTGAGTTGCACCTTGGCCCCCTGCTCATGGGCGCGGTCGATGAGGTCGAAGTCTTCGGCTTCCCAGGCCGCCACGACTTCGGGATTGCTGTACGGCTGTCCGTTTTCCTCCACGCCGATGTCGTAGGAGAACAGCGCTACGTGACTCAGCAGGTCGTACCGGTATTGCTGGTAGGCGGTGGTCATCCAGTGGGGGTGCCATCCGAAGACGCGGATGTCCTGAGCCAGAACTATGGTGTCTCCCGAAGCATTGGCTACCGGTCTATAGCCCGAGAAGCGCAGCTGGTCGCGGGTCAGGAACATGGAATCCCGGAGTCTTCGGTAGCGGGCACTTTGTTCCCGGTGGGCGAGATTGTAAATGTAGGCGTAGCGTTCGCCTGCTTGTAAGTCCGGGCGGATTGGCCCGACGGTCCCGTCCAGGGAATCCACCCGCGCCCCGACGAACAAATTAAGAAAGCGGTCGATGCGCGAAGGTTCCTCCTGCCCCGCCGCGGTGGCAAAAGGGGTGACCAGGAATAGGAAGAACAGGAACCGGGCGAAGGGCATAAGGGAGTGCGTTCAGGGATGGATCGACACCCACCGGATGCCCTGTCCCTCGGTTTGGTAAAAGGCTACCACCTGCAGCTGCAGCTGATAGGAATTGCTTTCGTGCCGGTTTTCCACGCTTAGGGTGAGATGCAGGTCACCTTCCCGGGTCAGGGCATCGAGTGCCTTACCAGCTAGTAGACCAAAAGGAGGGTCGTTTTCGGAAGAGGTGATTAACGTGCCGGCGGTTTCCTCCCGCAGGTGATAGGTTAAGCCATAGCGGCTGGCCATGCCACCGGGCGACCGCACCGCGGGTAAGATGACGGGGTGGCCGGCGCCAAAGGCCGCCAGCGGCGCGCTTACGCCGGGCTGGGTCCAGGCCGGGGGTATCTCTTCACTCAGCGCGACATATTCGGTGAGGGATTCCTCTCCGGCGCCGATCCAGTAGGCCACCGCGAATAGGGAATCGCGGATGTCGGGCGCTTTTTGCCTGATCCGTTTCGGTATACGCACCGGGAGGGTGACGCCGTGGGTACCCAGCGGGTTACGCAAGCCTACCACGGTCCTGGTTTCGTTGGCCGCCTGGAAAAGCAGGGTGTCCTGCACCAACCAGGCCGGGCGGGCACCTAGCTCCCGGATCCGGGAAAAGGCGTAGCTGCCGGGACAACTTTGCCGGGAGAGGGTGTCCAGGCGCAAGGTGGGTTGCGGGCCGAGCGTAGCTTCTTCTCGCAACGTGAAGATGCTGGTCGAATCTTGCCGGAGGGCGGCGAGGCGCAGGATCGACGACCTCACCTTACCGACGGTATCCAATTCCACCCGGCTGACCACGCTATCCAACGCCAGTCTGTTTGCGCGCAAGGGGGGATCGTACACCTGGTAAGGCCGGGGCTTCCGTACCACGGAAATGGTAGCGAACTGCTTAACCGGGAACACAAACAGCCTCCGTTGCGCCTGGAGGAACAACTCAATTCCCCCTGGAGTGTCGGGAACTAGGTAAGTGAACTGCATGGTGTTGCCCCCGTCCACCGCCGCCAGGATCTCCCCACCGGCCCGCAGGAGCATACGCCGCAGCGGCCGGTCACCTACCGTCGAAACGGTGAGCAGGATGGTATCGCCGGGACGCGCCGGGCTGTTGGTAGCGGAGTTATCGGTCCACCGTTTCTCCGGAGGGGAAAATCGCTTAATGGTGTCCGTGGCGCCAGGGGATGCAAAGGTGAAACTGAACGCGCTGCACCGGTCTTTTTGCCATCCGCCGAGCAGGGGAATGCTGGGAAGGCCGAGAAAGGCGGTACAGCTGCGGGGACTGACCCGAACGGGGGCGATTGGCCCCAGCTCGGCCGGCCGTTCCTGATAAGTACGTACGCTCCGGGTAGCCGCGAAAGTGGTGACCTTTTGGGCCGTACTATCGGTCCATACCAAACAAGTATCGAATTTGGTATCAGTAAGCTTGGGAAGTTGGGCAAAAATGACGTGCGGGTCGAAAAGCACGACCACCAATACGGGCACCCAATACAGCGAAAGGCGGTGGAATAAATCGACCATTAATCCAATATACTACCAATCACCCCAAAAGTATGTGTAGGAACTTATAAATTATTACCTTCTACCGCCGGTAGCTGCGAACTCGTCACCTTATCGCGAAATAATCGAGTATGAACACGAAAGTCCCCGTGGATTCCGCCCTCAGTACGTTACCGGCATTACCCCCACAGACGATCGATATACCCCAGACGGAGCGAATCCAGGACTTGATCCGGCAACTTGGCGGGCCGCGTCGTTTCGTGCTGCTTCGGGGGTCGGGCAGTGTCGGTACCCGGTACTTTATCAACCGGCAGTTCGTGCCCCATCTGCAGGATACCGGTCCGGAATGGCGGACGGTCACGCTGGTGCCCAGGCAAGACCCCATTGGCAGTTTGGCAGCTGCCCTGGCGGAGCCGGGGGTACTACGGGCAAAAAAGGTATTCGAACCCGCCTATGCCCGGGAAATCGAGCGTGATCTACGGACTTCCTACGACGGGCTGGTACGCCTGTACCGGAAGGCGAGGGAGCGTGACGGAAAGGAGTTCAAATTGTTGATCATCGTCGATCAACTCGAAGAACTGTTTCAGTACCGCACGCTGGCGGAACGCTGGCGGCATCTTTTCCCGGATCGGAAGTTACCGGTGCAGCCCGGCGACGACTCGCTGTTCTTCGGGCTGTTGATGAATGCCCTGCGTAGCGATTTTCCGATATACGTGGTCTTCGGAAGCAATTCCGATCACATCATCCGACTCAACAATTATCCCGGCTGGGCGCAGATGATCACCACCCTGACCCTGCGGCTGCCACCCCTCCATCCCCATGAGATAAAAGCGTCCTGTGAACGGGCGTGGGGGAAGGAGAGGCCCGACTTACTGCTGCAGCGGATCCGTCAGGATTACGCCGATGCCCAGGGGAAACTATCCAACCCGATAGCCCGGGTTAATATTTCGCTTTACCTGCTTCGCCGCTTTGGCGAACGCTGGCTGGAAAAGCAGCTCCCCGACGAGTTGGCTACCCAAAATGCCTTCTACCAGGCGCTGCGGCGGGAATACGATCGATTTCGGGGTCTTGCCGGTTGTACGGACCGCTTGTTCGAGCAAACCTTCCAGGACCTTTCGCCCGAGGGCCAGTGGGCGGCCAAGCGATTATTTCAGTCGATCACGACCAAAGACAGCCGACCGGAATGCATACTGACGTCCTATCCCGATACTTTCGGCGAATGTCTGAAAAAATGCTTTCGGACCGGGGAGGAATACGCCGAAACCTTAGCGCTGTTCCCCCAGCCCGCAGCCAAGGAAGCAGCGGCGGCTAACCTGAACGCCGGCCGGGAAAGGGAACTGCTGTTGTCCGTTATCGAGGCCTTTTCGTTCCGCGGAACTTCCTTCCGGGAAACTTCCTTACCGTCCGTAGTGCTTCCCATTGGCCGGTATGGGCTGGTGGAAACGGTGTCGGAAATCGACGACCGTACGATCCTCGATCTCGACCCCGGCCTGTTGCTGGCCGACTGGAGCCGCTTGCGGGAGTGGATCAACCGGGAAAGCGACGGTGCCACTCTGTACCGATCCCTGTACGATGAATCGCAGTCGAGCAGCACCGAAAACCGTACCAATGGCCTGGAAGAGCCGGCGGGCGAAGTACCGACTCCCCAACGCAACGAGGTGGTCGGCTTCTTATCAGCGCTCAAACGGGTACGTTTTTCTTTCCTGACGCTGCCAAAGGAGCCCGAACCGATTACTGCCAGGTATTATACCATGATCAAGAGCCGCACGGAGCTTGCCGGTCGCTTTTTACATGAATGGCTACCCAACGAGGCCTGGACGAGGCGGTATTCCCCGGTTCCGACCCTCGCAAATGCGCATGAATCAGACCACCCGGGAAGGGATGCCTCCGACGTGGCTGCGCCGGTAACTCCCTTGCGGCAGGTGTTAACGCTGATCCGGCGCAGCAAAAAGCACCACGATGAGGAAGACGCAGCGAAGGCAGCCTATCGCCGGGAAATGGGGGAAAAGGCCAAGTCGTTCCGGCACAGACTCATCATTGCCATGGTTGCGATAGTGGTAGCCATAATCGCGATGGTGGTGGGTGGCGTCTCCTACGCAAAGGAACAGGAGACGCAAAATAACCTGCGGTTGCTGGACTACGTCGACAACCTCAATAAGGCACGGCTGATTCCCGCATTCGTATACTATAGTTCCGATTACCACAGCCTCAAGCAGGCTATCCAGGACTCGTCTACTATTGCGGATAAGTCTGACGTTACCGATTACCTCGCAAAAAAGGATATCCTGCATATGGCACCGCCGGGTTCCGCACACTTCAACGCATCCGCGGCCGGCCTGCTGGCCCTCGATCGATTTGTCGATGGCGGAGATGTGCAGGAGTTCACCTCGAAAACGGCCATTGAGGAGGAATTCAACGATCTGACGGCAAGCTTTTCCGCCCTTAGCGCCGCATCGCCGCAGCGCAACTACCAATACCCCTTCGTTTACCGTGCGCAACTCGAAGCCAGGACCGCCCTGCTGGCCACCCGCAAGGAGGATAACGTGCAGGAAAAGTTTTCCTCCGCGATCCGGCAGGTTGTCTCCAATCCTGCCGTAGCCAACCAATATGTAGTGGGGGACGCCAGCGGAAACCTTTGGTTTTACAACGGTACCGAGCTCTTGAACCGGGATACCATCAACGTAGGGAGCGAAATTTCCACTATCTGTTTCACCAACCGGGGTAGGGAGCTGCTGGTGGGAACGTTCGGAGGAAATATTTTTCGCTACGGAATGCTGTCTCCCCGTCCGGATAGTTTCTCGACGGAGCTTTTGGATTCTTCTACGGTCCGGGGCGCCGTTTTGTCCATGGACCGAGTTGCCGAGCGGGAAGACCTGCTGGCGGTCCGTAGTGATCAGGCCTTCCTTCTGCTGCAACGGGACGTCGGCGGTCAGTTTCGGGAATTGAGGCGAATTGATTTGCAAGGGCGTATCAAGTCCGTAGCGGCGGTGGCCGCAGGTGCCTACGGAAGTACCTTCCTGTTGGGGGGCGCGGACGCGACAGCTATCGTGGACCTGGATACTACCACGCTGCGGATGCGCATCCGCAGCGTCGTGAATCATACCGGCGTATCGGTTTCAGCCATAACGTTAGCCCCTCCCAGTGGCAACGGCGAACAGCGGCTGGCCATCGGTACCGAGACGGGTAAAATATGGCTGAGCAATCTCGCGGATATTGATGCACTGGCTAATGATCCGCCCAGTGAGCAAGCTATCCTAAGCACGATCAATGCCGCCGATGCTTACCAGGAGGCGAAGATCACCGGTCTCGTCTTCAACGACACCTATCCGGGAGGCAACCAACAATTGATATCCTCCAGCCTGGACGGAACCGTTTGGTTATTCAACCTGGACTTGCTGCCCCAATGGGAAGATCACGTACTGAATATGCACGATCGGTATCCCAATTACGACCACATCTCCATCGAGACGGACGGACACAGTATCACTGGCGTAACCCTCGTTAATGCCGAACGGATCATATCCGTGGAAAATAATCTGCTGTATAACTGGCCCACGAATATTCGAACGCTGCAACGGGACATCGAAGACCAATTGGCAAAGCCGGAATGATTACCGCACCCTCGCAAGTCCCCGGCTACCGCCAGGTGAGACTACGAGGGGCTAGCCTCACCGGTAACTGGAAAGGCATTAGGACCTCGGAGCGGGCTTGCACCTTCGAGTGTCCGGTTCATAAGCCACGGGGCTAATCCCCCAGCAGGTCGATACACGCTTGCACGCTTTCTATTCGCTCGGATAGTATCCGCCGATTGTTCGTATCGGTCAGGTAGTTGGCAATTACCCTTAGGCTGCGTATGGTTTCCAGTAAGGCTTCGGTCAATTGCTTTTTTTGTTTCGCGTCGTACGTTTCCGCTACCTGCCCGGAGGCAAGTCGACTTCTTAGTCGGACTATCCAATTGAAGAGCGCTAGCTTTTTGAGTAGCTGCGAATAATAAAGGTCACCTTCGTTGGGGACTTCCGTTTCGGGGTCGATTAGTTGGCGACGGAGAATGTTTTCCGTCAGGTTTTGCAAATGGCCATTCATCTCGTTGACTTCAAGAAGGATCCCCTGGGCACCCAACCTTACGATCTGGACCCACATTCTGATGAAGGATCTCCGCTGCGGGTCATCTCCTTCCCTGATTCCATGGCCTTCTCTCAGGTCGGATGAAACACCGGCTGGAACGGTTCTTTTCATCTCCTTAGGCAGCTGGATTTGCTTGGTTTCTCGTATGAACTTTGCCGTATAATCATCCTCATTATGTCCCCGTGGGGCGGGGGTGGCGTGGAGGGTGGTAGGGTCGGTAAAGGACACTATATCCAGTGGGGCAACCTTTTCGCCTTTTATCTCGGCTTCAACGGGGTTTGTATTATAAAGTCCCCTTCTTGCCCAGCCAACGTCGCGGGCCAGGCGACCGGGAAATTGGTTTTCGCCACCGAAATTGGCATCCAGCATTTCGTGGTCGGTATTCGGTAGAAAGCTCAGATCGGAGATGGTCTCGGGACCGAGTTTTTCCCGTTGGGCAAAGTCGTTGTAGATCAGGTTTGTAAAGAGCGTTTCTCCGGAGGAATCCATATGAAAACGCGTCTGCCCGCGGTTGCGACTGTAATAAAAGTCGACGTCCACGATCACCGACCAGTCCTGGTTGATCAGGTGTTCCCGGTTCCGCTCCAGATAGGCCCACTGCCCGGAGCCCCGGAGGACGTTTTCTACCAGCCTTACTACGGCCTCCTGTTCCTCCTCTGGCAGTGGCTCCTCCAGTGGCTTCATAGCCCCTTCCTCCCGGATCTTTCCAGTGGAATGCAGGGCAATCCCCTCCTCGTCTACCCTGATGGCCACGCTTAAAATGCCCTTATTCCCGGTGGCTATCTCCCGCTCCTCGAACGTCCGGTCAAGGCTGGTGAATAGCGCTGATTGGGATTCCCGCTCCGATCCCTCCAGCGCGAATTTTCTCGGTCTGGTCAGATCGGCCGCGTGGAGGGATTGGTACGGCGAAGCCTGACGGGCTGTTGGCGTTTTCTCCCGGGAAGAAGCCGGCATTCGATCTGCTACCTTGGGCCGTGAGCTTGACACCGGAGCGGCTCCTTCCGATGGAGCATCCGTTTCCTCCATTTTTCCCTTGTCCAGCCAATTAACCAATGCAGCCAGGGTAGGGTACGTCTGTTCACCGAAAGAATAGGTGCCCGTGTCCGGCGAATAAAGGAAAGTGAACGTGCCAAATGGCCGTTCGATGCGATACCTTATCCCCGTCGAGCTCCGACTGATCAGGTCAAAGTAATATCCGGCCTCCACGTAGCGTGTCCCCGTCACCTCGATGGGTGCTCGTTGCACCACGGCGGCTGGACCGGAAGCAATGCCGCTCTGCCGCAAAAGACGAAGCTGGTTGCCGGATTCAGCGGAACGCAGGCCGGTACCATTCCGTGTCCCGGTCGTTTTTCGGGAAGCGGCATTTTTGAGACTGGTTTCCCGGGCTATTTTGTCACTATGCATCTGTTGACCATAAGGTAGGGTAATTTAAGGGGGAGATACCATCCTATTTACATCGTTTTGCCCTCCTTTCGGTATTCCCGGCGGATGGCATGGAGTATATCGCGCTGGGTGATGCAGGGCTCGGTCCGTCGGAAGGCCAGCATGCTGCAGTACCGCAGGATGTTGACGATGCTTCCGCCGGTAAGCTCGTAGGTCTTGCCCAGCGAAACAAAATCTACATCTTCGTCAAGCGGGAGTTTTCCTCCGAAGGCTTTCTCCCAGAGGCTGATCCGTTGGTCGGCATCCGGAACGGGAAAGTGAATGATGCTCTGGAAGCGTCGGGTAAAGGCTTCGTCGAGGTTCCGTATTTGATTGGTAGCCAGGATTACCATCCCCCCGTATCCCTCGATGCGCTGCAGGAGGTAACTGGTCTCCTGGTTGGCGTATCGATCCTGCGCATGCCGCGCCGGACTTCGTTTTCCGAAAAGGGCATCGGCCTCATCGAAGAACAGGATCCAGTCGCGGTATTCAGCCATGGAAAATAGGGCGGATAAGTTCTTCTCGGTTTCACCGATATATTTGGAAACCACCTGGCTGAGGTCGATCCGGTACACCGGTCGTTTCACTTCCTTACCCAACAGGCTGGCGCAGAGGGTCTTTCCCGTACCGGGAGGCCCGTAGAACAACGCGCGATAGCCCGGTTTCAACAGGCGCTGCAAGCGCCACTCCTCCAGGATCGTACGTTCGTGTTTCATCCATAAGAACAGATCGCCTATCTCTTCCCGCAGTTGGGCCGAAAGCACCATGTCGTCCCAGGTAAGGGCAGTATCCAGCTGCTCGGCCGGAAAATTGGTCGAATAGCTCGGGGTGTAAGACCGGTGGGTGGTGAGCCGGGTGAGTGCCTCGTCGCTCAGCAGCAGGGCACCGCTCAGGGCGGGCTCCGGATTACGCACGGGGTTTAGCCTTAGCAGGTTGAGTCGGGATAAGGTACCTTCTTCCTTCAAGTACTCCGTCACCAACAGTCGTTTTGCCGTGTCCGTCCCGGCGAGGAGGAACACGGCCGTTTCTCCCGTCGGTAGAAAGCCACCGTGCTGGCCGCTCGTAAGGCCCCCGAATTCGGTAAAACCCCGGTCGAAGAGCTCATTCTTGGTGAAAAAGATATCCAGGGCGGCGGGGCGCAGGTGGGGGCATAGTGCCAGGACGATCAGTAAGCGGTGAGCCGTGAGCACTTCCTGGATGGTCTCTTCGTCCACCGCTTCCCGCAGGGCCGCTTCCAGCTGCCGGAGTATGCCCGTATAGGCTGCTCCCGCAGGGGGCATTTCCGGGGGTGGGGGAGCCGACTGCGGTGTGGCCGGCTCCTTTCGGAAGTGCACGGCAAACCGCCATTCGATCATTTGATTGAGCCAGTCCAATTCGTTATCGATCGCCTCCGCGTGGTCCGTCCGTTTTTCCATTTATCCGTTTTTAGTTCCCCATTCCGTGGTGATCCGCGCCGGCATCCAGGGGAGTTGCACGGTGGAAATGGTCCAGGGCAAAAAGCGAAGCAGGATATCATAGCCCGCCGGTGCCACCGTCAGCGACCAATCCGACTTGCGCTCGACGAGCACGCCGTCCCGCAGAAAAAAGGAGGCCCGAAGATTCTCTACGGACGATCCCCGCAAGGGTTCCCAGTTGTAGCGTACGCCTTCCAGGAGTTGATCGGAAGTTTCGATCTCTTCCTTCGTCGGTTCAAACTCCCCGGGCAAGGGCATCTCCGTCGAAAGGCCACAGATGACCTTGTTCAAAACCATATACGGCTCCGGACACACCGTTTGCCCCGTAACCAGGTAGTGGAGCAGCAAACAGGCGCGGGATGCGTCAACGGGCTCGCGGAAAGTAGATTTTTCAAGCATTCCCAGCCTGCGGAAGTACCGGCCGAGAAAGGGGGCCAGCAGGATCATGCCGGCGTTGCTAATGTAGTGGGCACCATCGAGCCGGTGGGTGGCTTTCCCCGCCTCCGTAGTCAAGGTTGGCGTAGCGCTTTCGGATGGAAGATCGGAAAACCGGCTTTCGGCCAACCGATGGGCGCCGCGTTTTGCCGGTCGACGGCGTAATTGTTTGTGCAGTTCTCCCACTGACAGGTCCTGATCCCGGCCCAGCAACTGGAGTAAGCTATTCACGTAGGCCCGCTCATCGAAGGCTCCCCCGCGATCGTTGAGGTGCGTCAGGGCGGCACGCAGGGCGGTGCGGCCGTAGTCAACCGGAGCAACGGCCCCAAGCGATCCCCTGAGCCGTTTTTGTACCTCCACCCAAACGCTGCTTACCCGGCGATAGGCGGCAGGAAACAGCCGTTGGAGTAGGGTACGTAGTTGACTATTGGGTGTAAAAGAAATAAATTTCTGCGACCGCTTCGCAGAGCAAGCACTTCCCGGTAGATCGCTATCGCCTGCCCGCCATGCTGCTGAAGCAACTCCTCCTGGCTATCGATTAGTTCCTTTTTCGATCGCATTTGTTCCCCCGGCGGTGGAGCACCGAGTAACAGGAAATAGCGGAGTCTGCGGAGCCGTAAGACAAAGGTGTCTTCAGGATACGGTGAACCGGAGTTGGCGGGAAGCTTAGCGGGTAGGGTCTGGCCTTTTGGCAAGCGCTGCGGAGCGGTCGGTTTCACCTCCTCAAGTTCCTCCAGGACGGTGACCAGGCGGGCAAACACGACGGCCCCCTGGCTTACCAATTCCCTGGCAATTTCCGACATACGTGATCGAACGAAGTCATCCTCGACTCCAACTCTCGGCAACAGTTTTTGAATACCGAAGCCAACAAAATCGCTGCTTCCATAGGCCTCCCGCTGATGTACATATTCCCACCCGATGGCCAGCCCGTCGCTCTCGGACGTGGTAGCGGGCGTATGCTTTGATCGTTCTTTTTCCGCTTCAAACCTTTCTACCACCCGGGCAAATTGAAAAATGAATTCCGCCAGTTCGGGGGTGCTGCGCTGAATGAATTCCCGCACCATGGCTGGAGAAAGACGAGAAAAAGCAACTCCGGCAAGTTGCGGGTCGCGGTGCAGCATGCGGTGAACCAGCTCAATGTCTGCCGCGATGGCCCGCTCGAAGAGCTCATCCTCGGATAGGTCCTCCAGTTCCCACCAACCGGGTTCCCGGTTGTCAAGCCGGTGGCGGAATGTGGCCAGTAGGCCTACGGCTTCGGCTTCCCCGGCCCGCTGCCGGATACGGGCAGCCTGAAACTTCACCGGCTCTGAATACTGATTCAGGTGCTGTTTCGGAAGCTCCTTACGCAGTTGCTTAAGTAATTCCCGTAGGGAAGGGGACGCGTCGGAGGGGTTCGCCGGGACCAGCGCTTGTAATAATGCGGTATTCGACATGCCGTATTCGGCGGCCAGGCACGCATGTACATAAGCGAGCATACGGATCACCCCGGGCCGCCCGGGTTCGGCACCGTAGACTGCGGCAAGGGCAAAACCGAAAAACCGATCCTGCACCTCATCCTCCCGATTACCAATGGCTGCCATTTGGAACAGGTGGAGGTAATTCGCGACTACGGACGCCGGCACCCCCGCCTGGCCACCCACACCCTGCACGATCAGCTTGAGGATTTCGGAGGGTTCCTTCGTCCCCAGGGTTTTCAAAACCCTGGCTTGCAGGCTAACCCTGTTGTCTACGGTACGCTGTTGCTCCCGCTTTGTCCGACGAAGATGCTCGACCAGGGCGGGGGAGTCAAGGGTAGTCATGTACCGCAACGCTTCCTCGGTCCAGGTTTCCCCTAACCGGAGGCGCCCGCCCGGGCGGGATAGTAAGTCGCGGAGGAACTCAGCCGCCCCTTCTCCGTCTTCGCCCAGCAGGGCCGTAAGCAGGTCGGGTCGCCGTTCGGCGGCTGGAGGAGTGGCAGATTCCGTGTCGGGTGGAGTGACCCGGCCTGGTGAAGCAGGCGCTAGGGTAGAACTAATCCCGGTATCCGCATCTAGCAACCGCCAAGCCAGGCTGCCCTCGGGAATCCCGTCAAGGAGGTGACCCCGGTTTAAAACCGTTTGGGCTTGTCTGAGCCCTTGTACCTGCTTGTCGGTAAAGAACCCTCGGAGGTTGGCAAAATGCTCACGGGAAACCTGGATGGTCTTCAGCACTTCCACTACCTCCCGTGTCCGATAGCTGATCATCAGGTCCAACCATTTTAGCTGCCTGCGCCCCGGCGCCCCAATTTGAGAACCGGCGTTCAGCAAGTTTTTCAGCCTAGCCGAACTCAGCCACCGCTCGCCTTCGGTTCGGATCACTGCAAGCACTTCCCGCCCTGAATCGCCCGAGATACCGGAAGGCATTAGATACCGTAGCAAGCCATCCAATTCCGCTTTGGAAAACACAGCATCTATTTTTTCCGCTATGCCCGCATTACCCATCAAGCCGACCATCCACGCTAGTATGGATTCCGGATCGGAAAGCGGCGGCGGCGGAAATTTTACCTGTCTGGCGAGAACTGCCAACCGACTTGTCCAGTCCGCAAGCCGGCTAGCCTCTGGGTTGGCGGGGGGCTGATTTTCGGAAGGGACTCCCATTCCCGGATCTGCTTCCACCGGAGGCACTTGATCCGTATGCCCTTCCACGGGGGACTCCCGATCGGCTGGTTGGTTCGACCGGCTGGCAGGCAGGTAGGTATCCCGTCCCCCGGGTTCATCCATTTGACTGGTCCGCCCTTCCCTCCCCGCATCCCGATCGTCCTGTTGGCTCGACGGGGTCGCCGGCGGGACGTTCTTCGCTACCCCGGAGTCTTCCTCCCGACCGCTAGGTGCTTCCATCCGCGTATCCTCCTTGCGAGGGTGACCTGCCGGCGTCCCCGGTGGTGAGGTATCCGCTTCTCCGGGCCGGCCCGTTTTATGGTCCCGCGCTTCTATGCCCGCATCTTTACCGGATAGTTGACTCCACGCAGGTGCGGACAAGTTGAATTTCCGGCTTTCCGGGCCATCCATTTTTGCGCCGGAGCGCAGGTCAGATGCCGGGGAATAATACCAGGGGTAACTGCCGGTGAGTAAATAATGTCGCATCGCGGAAATCTCCCGACGGTGGGGGGCTACGGGTGAAAGCTCAGGCTGCAGGGTGCGTAGTTTATGGGTCAATTCATCCATTACCCGCGTGACCAGTACCCGTTCGAAATCATCCCTGGGTAATTGACCTACATCGATCGTAAGGGATTCGATCCGGTGATACGCCGGACCGGGAAAAAGCAGGTCCAACGCGTCGGCGATCAGGGGCATAAGCCGGTTTCGACAAATTTCTCCGGTATGCGCGAGGATATAGTCCGCGTCAGACCGCGAGGATACGGAAACCCTTATCCGCTGCCGGCCGATGATGTGGGTATCCATTAGGTCTGATTATACTCGTCCGCTGATTTGGCCCTGATCCATTTCGTCACCGCCTGCCGCAAGGGCACGTCCTCGGGGGGCAGGGGCTTTTCCGGATCGGCGTTCGTACGCTGCAATTCGAGGAGTTCGTTCCAGGCTCCCTTTGCCGCTAGTGCTGCCTGGCGCTGCCAGTAGGTGATGAGCGCTTCGTTTACCGGAGGATCGAGCCCTCGAAGTAATTTGGCGACTTGCCGGGGGGTGGCGCGATTCAGATCTCCCCAGGTGTTGATATCTCCTCCCCTCAGCGTGTCGACCACCGGGGCCGGGAGGCGGTGGAAAAAGGAAAAATCCGACTGTGGGAAGATAAAGCCGTAACCATATAGCTGACCGAGGCGCTCGATCCAGTCCGCCGCCAGGCGCTGAAGGGCAGGCGGCGTAGCTTCCGGCACCCTGGTGGTCTTTTCCTTGTCTTTCCGTAAGAAAATAATGAGGGCGGCGGAATGGCTCAGCCGGTTCGTGTCGTCACCCGTTTCCAAAGCGCTTAACCAGCCTTTAAAATGCGTTTCGAATTCCGCCATCTCCTCGGTGTTCAACCAGAAGTACCTGACGCCGAGGTGGGCCGGGAGACTCTGCGCCACCAGGGTACGGAACGACCGACGGAAGCTCATTTCCTGAAACGAAGCCGGCCAATCGGGCAGGACGATGCTAAGCTGGAAGTTGTAAAAGTCCTTAGGAATCTCGTGGTCGGAAAACCGCTCCTCTTTAAATTCCAGCAGATCGTAAAATCGTTCCGGATCTTCATCGAGAAAGCGCCGCATGGCGGCCAGGACGCGTCCTTTCGCCTTACCTGCCGCACGGCGGTTGGCAAAGGGCGAGGAGATCAGGATCGGTTCGTTTGATTTTATCAGGATCATCAACCATTTGCCCTCGACGATCTCCTGCAGCTGCCAGTTGGCCTTTTGGGTTGCGATGAGCAGTAACTCATCGTGGATGCCATGGAGTCGTTGCGTTTCCGAATAAAAGGGGCTTCGGAACTCGAGCCTCGTCGATTTGGTGGGGTGTTCCGGATCCGTTTCCAATTCTAAATAAAGCATCGATCCCGGACTCCGGCAGGGGCGAAGTAACAGGTTCTCGATCACGAAGAAATTCTCTCCCTCCCGATTGGTACGCCGGCTATACTCCATGAAGCGATCCCGGGCAGCCAGTAGACCTTTCTTGGTGCCGCTTTTCAGCAGGGCCCCTTCCTTGTCGCCGCGGTGCTCCATGAGCCGCAGTTCGACCCCCGTGTCGGTAGACTTGATGCGGTAATTTTTCTCATCCATCGCCATGCGTAGCGCGGTATAGAGCGTTACCTCCGGCGAATCGTCCGTTTCGGATTCTTTTGGCTCGGTATCCATGCCGGGCAGGCGACTGATGTAGCGGTTGTACGGTTGGGTAGGCTGGCCGTCGCTGCCCTTATCTCCCCGACCGAGCCCAAGAAGTAGAAAAAGGCGCTTCTTGAGACCGGAAACATTGTCGTTTTCCCAGGCCGGACGCGTGTAATCGAAAGCCCTTCCGCGGTTACGGCTGAGGTCCGGGTAGTGCCTTAGCATCTCTGCTTTACCCTCGGTGACCGACTTTTTGCGTTCGGCCGCCGTCCCCGCGGCGTAGTGTTGGCGCAGCTGGTCGGGGAAGGATTCTCCGAACCGGGCCAGTAAGTGGTCCAGAAACCGGTTGCGGCGATCGTCGGCCGGGTCGAAGTACCGATTGAGCTCTTCCAGGCCGGCTACGATAGCCTGTTCCCGGGGGTCCGCATCCTCGGGCAGGTGAATCAGGTCGATGATATCGGGGATGCTGAAGGGGAATTGCACCGCGTAGGTACTCACGTGGTCGTAGGATCCTTCGGCATCGGTGGGCGCTGAGGCTGCGATCGAGAAGAGTTCCCGCAGCGAGGACAGCTGTGCCAGGTAGTTGGCCATGATCTGCTCGAAGAACAGCAGGTAGGCCTTTAGCTGGGATGCCTTCACCCGCTGCTCCCGCGTGGCGGTCGGGGGCAGGCCGTAGGCCGTCACCCCATAGATGGCCGGCAGCAATCGCTGAAAGGAATGGTAGTCGCGCAGATCGTCAATCCGCTTCTTCGTAGGAACGGTGCCGTCCGAGCCGGGAGGCTGGAAGGGGCGGGATTTCATCTCCCGGGCCGTAAGGGTATCGACGAATTGCTGCGTCTGCCGTAAATCGATCCGTACGGGGTTGCCGTTGCGGATGACCTCGATCTTCATTAGGGGATTAGCTTCTACGAGCATATTGCTATCTACGCTGAGAGCGGCGTTTTCCGAGGGGATGATCTCGTCGCCGGTCACGAGCTTTCCATCTTTCCACACGCGGATTCCGTCCACCCGGTTGACACCCCGCACGCCCTGGATCCTTTCCCGTATCGCGGACACTCTTGCGCTCCCGGGCAGAGGGAGCAGTTCTTCGGGTTTGATGAACCCATGGATTGGCTCCGGTCCTTCGAAGATATCCGAGACGGTGTAGCCTTCCCGCTCCAGCTCTTCGCGGCTGTACTGCTTTACCCGGGGATTTAGCAGGTGTTCAACGGCGTGCATAACCCGCGCCAGTACCATCTCCCCGAAGGCGTCGGGCGCGATGGTTATCGTTGCGGTGAAGGAAACGTACTCGGTACGAAGCACTACGATATCGTCAAGATCTTCGCAGAGATTCCGGTGAGACATCATCAGCTCGCGGGTCTTGCTAACGGCGAAGATGGGATTAGCGGAGCGGTTCAGTTCTTCCCCCAACTGTATCTTGACCCGGTAGAGACCCCGGTAGCCGTAGGGGTTGTCCAGGATCGGCTCCACCCAGGCATTGCGAATCTCGGGCACCCGGTCGATGAGCATCCGCCGGTAGTCACTCTCGCACACGGGGGTGGAAGGAAAGATGACGCGGGCGGGAAAGAAGGCATTTTCCTCCTGGATTTTTGCTGCCTGCCCATTGGCATAAATGATATCCTCGACATCGAAATTGGCGCGATATGATAGGTCGGTGATAGCAAAGCACAGGTATTCCAGTATCGTCACCCCCGGGTCATGGACGTTATAGTCCGTCCAGATAGCCCCCGCCAGCTCCTGTACGTACGCCAGTCCCTTCAACCGCAACGCATTGTAGTCGAGGCCCGTGCGCAACTGCGCCGTCTTGGGTATGCTGATGTGCTCTTCCACCTACTTATTCGTGGTCGGCGAACAGGCCATCGTCCCAAAGCCCGGTAATGTGAAAGCGAATGTGGCTGGTCCGGTTGCCCTCGTCCAGGCCGTAGTGGGTAAAGGTGCGCACCTGCAGGCGGTAGTCTTTATACCCCCCCGACCACCGCAGGTCGATGCGGTTCAAAAACCAGCCGAAGTAGGTGCGCGTCTGCCGGATACCCGGGCGGCTGCCTTTTCCCCCGAAGGCATTCAGGGCAATCCCGTGGGTGACGGCGTACTTGCCTCTTCCCTTCGGACCGTCCGCCCGGGCCACCACTTCCAATGCCTGAACGTCGTCGAAAGGATCGGTGATGTCGTGCCATTGGCCGTCGGCTGGCACCCGACCCGTCTTAAGGGTGCCGACTCTCCGGGTGGCGCCCAGCGTACCGGCTATTTCGACGGGCAACCTCGGTTGGTCCGTATGTAGCCCCACGTGGTGGTTATTGGCGAGAAAGAGGGCGCTTTTCGAATCGGCATCACCGTGCTGCCCCCGCGTAATCCGATTGAATGCCAGCCCTTCGACACCATTTTTACGCAGGAGTTTGACCTGCCAGGCGGGAAGGGGGAGGTCCATCCGCTCGTAAAAGCTCAGCAACTGGTCGTGGTCGCCGTGGGGAGCCAGTTGGAGTCCATCCTGCGGTTCCTTCGCGATGCCGTCTTCCAGGCGGTTAATGGAGGAGTCAATCAGGTGGGCAAAGTGATTTTCCGAGGGAAATTTTCCCTTGCTGAACAGGTTTTTGAGTGAGTCTCTTTTGAGTTGCATGTCTAAGTGTTGTCAGGAAGCGAGCCACCTACCCAGGATGTCGGCATTCTTGAGTCGAGCAGCCGATGAAGGCTGTTCTTGCTTGTCCTGCTCATCGGATTGGTCGTCTTCTGAAATGATAAAATCGGTGCCCAGGCGCATGCGGTCGATAGCGGTGGGTTGCGGGTATTCGTATTCATCCACGTCCAGGAAATCGATGGCATGCTCCTCGCAGGGCACGAGTAAACTCCACGGGCGAAAGGCTTTCACGGATTCCAGTTTGTAGCTTTCGCGGGCGGTGTCTCCCAGTCCGAAGTCTCCAGCATCCTGGTAGATGTGCACAATAGAAAAACCGGTGACGTAGGTTACCTCCGGATGTCGGCCGACAAGGGCCATAACTTCATTTTTATTTACCGTGCCGCCAATCGGCAACACCCCCCCGGTGACCCACGGGCAAATGAATTCCCGCAGCGCCTGGTGGAGTTCCTTCCATACGCGCCCGCGCTCCCGGTTGGCTCCTTCCGTCAGCCGGATGCGACAGCTGATCTTAATTCTCTCGTAGGTGGGATTGACCACCCGTAGGGAAACGAAGGGACTCACCCGGTTACGCAGGTATTTGGTGATGTCCGTGAGCTGGTGGTGTCCGAGCCGGGGGGTGATTTCGATCGAACTCACCTTTGGTACGCATACCACCATCAATTCGCCCGGCGCTATCCAAGCGTCATCGCCCCCGGGTCCGACGCACTTGACCTGGTGCAGGTACCGGAAGGCCGCTAATAAAAGGTGCTCTATGTCCCAGGTGGTTACCGCCCGGTTTTTGTGCCGAAGGCGTTCACTTCCGCGCACGTAGAAAGCTTCGCGGCTTTCCGGTTCGTTACCACCCGCGAACGGACTGAGCTGGCGCAGCGAGGCGATGCCGGGGATCCGGTATTCGAAGTCGGTAACCTCCGGCCGGGCCACCGGCGGGGTGGACAGATGCTGCGGGTCGCCGCTCACCTCCCACAGGGCGGGTACGGCGTGGGGAGTGATTCCCCGGCACCGACCTAAAATACGTACGTCCCCGCGAACGGCAAGCCTTATCCAGTAAAGGTCGCTGCCGTGCAGCGGATGACCTTTCTGAATATTTTCCTTGCAGTACAAGACCACGATTCCGGAGGTAGTTAGGTCGACCGTGTTATCGCTGATCACCTGCTCTTTCCCAAAATCCCGCCACCCCTTGGCGCTCCAGTACTGCCAGCTGGTTTCCACCATTCCCTCGGTCGAGGATAGTTGGCCGACCGAGAGATCGAAGAAGAGGCTTAGCGATTGCGGCAGTACCAAATGCTCGATACCCATCAGCAAGTACCCATCAGCCTTAAACCGAGGAAGGAGGGGGGTCGATTCGCGGGATTTTCCATCGTAGACAACTTCCGTTCCAAAGGGATGGAGGCAATAAAGGCTGCTGCCGGTAGGGGCGTCTCCACTGGTGGCCGTGTCCTGGCGTAGGTCCAGGGTTTCCTCTGCGGTATAGTCGATGCTCACCCGGTCCAGCAAGGGAGTATAGGGCGCTTCCGGCATAGGGGCTATCGGGGACTCCGGCGACCGGATCAAGGAAAACGAGCGCGGTCGAGCCTGCTGAGAAAGGCGTTCCGCGAACAGTCGGGGGTAGATGTCATGACCGAAGGCCATTGCCGGCTGCCGTAGGGATAAGCGGAAGTAGCCGGCCCGGGCAACATTGGAATAGGGGGCTAACTCCCGGAGTGCGTAAAGGGGGCGGATGGCCAATCTTTTTAGTTTTTCGCCGGTAAAGGATATCGTGGTGCGCGGGAACAGGCCGTTGGCCGATCGTGGGTCCGGGGTAAAGAGACGGGCCTCATCCTGGTCGGAAGGCGGGTGAAATTCATAATCGGAAAGCGCACTGATTGCGACGGTGAAACTTTCGTTGTCAAGATCTCCCGGGTAGTCAGCATAATGGTCCTCGAATCCCCGCGGCCGCTCCGGCAGGTTGGCCCAATCCAGTTGAAAATCAACCTTTGTAAGCTTCCGGTTGGTCAGTTCCGGATGCCCGATCATCAGATAATTGCCCTTTCTAGGTTGCGGGCCGAACGGTAGAAAGGGGGCCGAGGCATCCACGAGCCCCAGGTCGTTGCGGGCCGTAATGGTGCGGATTCCCTGCACGCTGACCGAGATCCTGATTTTTTCCAGTAGGAGTTCGCGAAGAAACGAATAGGGGTAGATGCCGTTAGACGACCTTAACTTCAATTCCAGCACGGGGAAGGCGGTACGATAGACCGGTCCGTGAACTTTAGGATTTATTCCCACGATCGGCGGTACGTGGTTCGGCAATACAAATTCGATGGCTATTCCCGGTGCGCCAGCTTCCAGGGGGCTGATCCGGTAGCGGTCAACGACCAGCCACCCGTCGGGCGTGGGCAACCGAATATGAAATGCCCTGCCGAGCACCTCGGTGAATACGTCCGCCGCCTTTTTGCCGGATTCGGATCGGTTGGCGATGTCTTCAATCAGGGTACGCAAGGTCCTGTAGGAGTCGGCCTGGAAGTCCAGGGCTAGGCTGAGTTTACGTTCCCCCTCCGCCAGTTGAAATAGACCGGATGCTATGGCAAAACCCATTTCCGCTTCCTCCATCCGACGATCTGCCATCCCAAGATCGAACTGGTCTTCCCCCACCAGCGGCCAACGATCATCGGGACCGATAAACGGTCTCCCGCAGCCATCCGCGGAATTGGCCACGGGGGCACTATAGACGGCGGTAACTAGTTGATAGGTGCCCCCGGTAGTAATGGTGGGATTGTAAGACACGTAAAGTGTCTTGAGTCGAGCGATACGGGCACCCGTGACCGTGAGCTCGTTTTCGGTGAGGTAGTAGGAGGGGTCGCCGGTCGCGTTGTGGCCGGCCAGCAGGCGGGTGCCGGCCGCAACGCGGGTAGCAACGGCTCCGGGCAACAGCTCAAAACCAACGGTAGTCCGATCGGGCTCCGTACCCTTGATCCGGCGGCGAAGGATCCGGTCGTAGTAGTAGTCTAAATGACGCCGGGAGTACCGATTGAGTTCGTCCTGGGCGTATACAAACAACCGCAGGAAAGCAATGAACAGGGCGATGTGCGGTTCGTGATCGTTCCGGTTTTCAATGGATTCCCGGAACTCCGTTTCCGCGATTTCCTGCAAGTACACGACCGTGAAGTATAACCGGCGATGGAACTGCTGCAGACCGGGGCCCAGGGAGAGGAGTTCCTCGCTAAGGTCACCCCCCGTTAAAGTATCATCGTCATCGTCGCTGGGGTTATCCCGTTGCTCGGGTGGGTTGAGCGCCTTACGCAGACGCGCGATCCTGCCCTGCCAATCCGGATTGTCCTGAAATCCGGGACGTGTAAGCAAGCCCGCCACGGTGGCGAGAAAGGAGCTGAGTTCGCGGCCTAATTCAGTCCGCATGGCCTCGTCTATTTCCGCAACTATCCGGTAGTTCTCCTGCCAGCGCTTCAGGCGTTTCTTGAGGGCTTTCCATTCGGAGAGCTTTTCGGTGAGTTCCAGCAGGTTGGTTATCAATATGCCAAATATTTCAACCAGTTGCGCCTCCTCCGAAACGCGGTGCATATCGAGAAAGGCCCTTTGGATCTTACCGTCGATGACGCCGGGGTCGTAAGCGATGATGAGGGCCAGCACTACGCTGATGTCTCCTTCAAATAAATTTTTCCAGGTATAGCGGGTTCCGGACAAGGGGTCATTAGCGGATCCCTGCGCATCTACGTATTTGATTCGCGCGGCGTAGCTGGCCGCATAGGCAAGCAGGTCGGAAAGACTGCGTTCATCGACACTTACAAACTCGGGGGCCAGGGCCGCCCGCTGCCGCTGTTGCTGTGTCGTACCGTAGTGTACGTCCGTTTGTGCTCCCTGTTCGCTGACCATTGATTACATGTCGGTAAGGTTCGTTCCCTCCCGGAAATAAAATGGGTAGACAATATTGTCGCGGCTGTTCGTGACGCGGATGGTATACAAGACCTGTATATCGATGCGCCCCGAGATTTCCTCGTGGAATCGGACCCGAACCTCATCAACCGTGATCCGGGGTTCGAAGCGTAGGACAGCCGTAGAGATCATATCCACGATGCGGCTTTCGGTAGAGGGGCTGAAACTTTCAAAAACCACTTCGTGCAGGTCGCATCCGTAGTTTGGCCGCATCAATCTTTCTCCCGGCGTGGTTGCGAATAGGAGGAACAGACTTTGTTTTATATCCTCCTCGCCCACTACCATGGCCAGGCTTTGGGCACGGTCGCCGAAGCTGGGTGGAAAACTCCATCCGGTACCCAGGAACGATTTGAGATTTAGTTCTTCCATAGTTAGCTATTTATCCTCCGATCATTACCGTCGGCAGGCCCAGTACGATGGTACCTCCGTGGGCCGTGGAATCCCCCATGCGAGCCGCCGGCTTTCCGCCGATCATTACGGTAGCGGAACCCTTGATAACGCTGTCGGGCGGACCAACGCAGGTGCACATATCCCCCATGACGGATGCCGGTAGTCCGCCGATGAGTACCGTCGGCGCCCCGGGACCCGTGACCGGTCCGCCAACGTGGGGAATTGGCGGGACCCCCGGCGTGATCATGGGGCAGGCGTGCATATCGGTAAGTCGTGCGGCTGGTGGCATGGGTGGGCTGGTTTCTTTAATTGATCATGACGATGGCTCCCTTCACGGTGGTTTGTCCGGAGGCGCTGATTTCGGCCGAGGCCTTTCCCTTCAGAGTGGCGCCTATCTCTCCCTCCGCCGCGACATTGAGCCCGCTAAGGGCCACGTCGCCCCCGGAGCTTTTGAGGGTTACCCCTTCGGTTGCCTCCACGTCGGTCGCTTTAGTGGCGGTGATTTTGATGTTGCCGGGACTTGTCAGCGTAATGCCGTCCTCATTCATGCTGAACTCGTTTCCGTTTTGGTCGCTAAGGTTTATTGACTTGTCCTCGTCCGAAAGCAGCAGTCTGTTTCCTCCTGGGGTTTCTATGCGAAGGATCTGCTTGTCGTCATCCATCTCCAGCGTGATGCCGCTACGGGTTTGCAGTCCCTTCAGGTTGTTTTTGTCGTCGTCCACCGAATACGGTGCCTCGCGCTTCGGGTTGTAGAGGCTGCCCAGAACCACGGCTCGCTGGGGGTCATCGTTGATGAAGGACACGATCACTTCGTCGCCGGCTTCGGGGGAAAAGAAGGCACCCTTGCTGGTAGTAGCGTAAAACGAGGATTGTCGCGCCCACACCACCGTATGCAGGGCCGGAATATCGACCTGGATGTGTCCTTTGTTATCGTCCTCTCCGTAGGTGGTCACCACCTGGCCGTTGAAGAGCCCACCCACGGTAGGCATCACTTTGGTCTGTCCCCGGCTAAGCAGGCCAGGGTGCCTTTCGCAAAACAGCTCCGGAGACAGACCGAAACCGACCTCCGTTCGCCATACGCCGTCCCGCACGGTATGGCGGATACGGGACGTGATGGTCAGTCCGTCGAAGCGGTCTCCGAAACCCTCCAGCTGGAGGAGGGTATTTAGTCGGGGTGCGGAGGTTCCGAAGCAGGTCACCGTGCCGCGTAAACTGGAAAGCCTGGATCGGCTGAGGAGTGCTTCGGCAATGCCCGTTAGCACGGTTTTGTCGGTCGAACCGGTAGACTCCATCAGGTATTCCCGGTCACCGAGCATACCGGCAATGTTGGTCGGCGAGAGATTGCCCGGTACCTGCGCTCCGGCGCCCGCTTTACTGGTCTCAACATAATCCTGGGTGGTAAAGTCCCAATCGCGGGCAAGCACCGAGGTGAATTGAGCGGTGGTGTCGAAATCACCCCGAAAATCGAGTACGTCGGTCGAAAAGGTCAAAGATAGCTGGGCGGAGCCACTATCGACCGGCTTGGCGATGGCCACTTTCCCGTCGGTATTACTGACGACCATGCCGTTTCCTTCGGCCCGGCTAACGAGAAAATCCCAGTCGGATAACTCGTACTGCAGCAGCTGTTTGTGCTTGTATTTTGTCGTTTCCACGTCGGCGTCCAGGCCCGCCGCGGAGAGTATTTCGTTCATGGCGGCGCTGTCCGAGATATCGGTAAAGCTTTTCCGCTTGGGTATGCCGGTGAGGGCAATGGCTTTGTCCTGGCACCGCAGGTGGAGGGTTGGCCGACCCGCTCCACTGGCCCGAAGCGACTGCGCGACGATGATGCCGGAGAAGATCGAGGCCTCCGTCTCGGTGTACCCCATCTGCATTTCAACGGCTGTGCCGGGAAGAAAAACTCGGTCGGTGAGGTCCTCGAAAGCGGTGCTGTCGAAATCCGCGCGTGGTAGCAGGATGGTGAAGGTGGCCTTGCTTATTTGATTGATCTCCCGTTCCACCTCCAGGGAAAGCAGGTCGTAGGTGTCGCGCAACGGCTGACCGTCGAGCAACACGGATATGGTCAGTATTTGTCCGGATCGGGCGTCATTGGATATTTTCACCGGCATCCAGTTGTAGGGGTGGGAAAAGGATCTCCTGGCCCGCCATCAGGGACATGACGTTACGCAGGCCATTGACGCGGGCTACCTGGATATAATAATCCGGCTTGCCGTATATCCGGTTGCACATCAGGGGGAGCGTGTCACCGGCCTTCGCAATTCGGATATGGGAAAGGTCGGGGGAGTTTTTCCGCCGTAGGCTGGAGCGGGTGGCCGCATCGATATATTGGGTAAAGGAGGCCGTTGCCTTAGCACGGAGTGGCTTCCCGCTGCGGTCGAACAACTGGTAATCGATGGAAAGATCGGTCAACTGGCCCTTGAAAAGCAGCCCGCTGGCGCCGCCCCATTCCAATTTGACGAAGTTGATGGAATGAATATTGCCGTTGTAGAGCAAGACGTATTTCCGGAGCTTTTGTATTTGCGTGGGGACGTCGTCTCCCGGGATCACTCCCGTGCCGTCGAACCAGATATCGAGGGAAAAACTTTCGGGGGGTGGGTCTACGACGCGCTGCTCCACGAGTTGGCCGTTGGCCAGTTTGGTTTCGGGAGCGCTGAGAGTGAGCGGACGGTATTTGCGCTTGTAGCTGCTGGGATTAACGGTTAGCTCGAGGGGTTCCTTGAGTCCGTCGACCAGGGTGGTAAAGGTGGCGTCTTTATACGCCCAGATTCGAAGTTTGCGGTCGGCCTTGGATGAAGTGGGCATAGCAATCGGGGGCTTATCTTAAACGGCGCTCTTCCTCCAGGAGGCGATGTACG
Organism: Lewinellaceae bacterium; assembly: GCA_963747415.1. Taxonomy (GTDB): domain Bacteria; phylum Bacteroidota; class Bacteroidia; order Chitinophagales; family Saprospiraceae; genus Neolewinella. Next base: position 434,094 of record CAVVFF010000001.1, read on the forward strand.
GATCGAATGCATTCCTCGATCAGCTGACGGCGAAGCCCCTTCAGCAAGGCCCCCTGGTCATTACTCACCAGCTGAACGATCTCCTGGCGCAGCTCGTCGACGTCGCTTGGAGTCAGCAACGTGCCTTCCTCCCCGTTTCCCGAGGTCTCCGGTTGCAGGCTTGCCTGGATGACCAGTTCCTTTATTTCAACGGGCATAAGAGCTGATTAGCTGGGGGAGGAATGCGGGTAGGATTTGGCGGCCGGCTGCTGGTCGACGTCGAAGTAGTTGTAAGCGAAGGAAATGGTCTCGATCACAAGTTCACTCCGCTGAGCGGTGAGTCCCGACACTTCCCACTTTACGGGATAGGCATTGGTGAAAATCCAGCTGACGAGGGATTCCCGGCTCTGACCTTGCTGCCCGCCGCCCGCATCCAGCAGCGACACCTTTAGCAATTTGGGTTTGATGGGCTTGGCCATGCCGCCCTGCAGGGTGGCGGTGCACCACGCGGCCAGGGAGGAGGAGCGCAGTACCAGGCCCCGTTTCAGCACCAGGTTATCGTAGTTTGTTCCGGCCGGGACTTTGTGGGAGAAGCGGTTCTGGCCCCCTTCCGGGATGGAGGTGACCTCCATGGTCACGTTGATCCCGGAAACTTCCTGGAAGCTTGCGTCGATGGGCGGGAAAGGAGATTCTCCCTCGCCGAGGATCTCGACGGAGTAGAAAAACCCTACCGGAGGCAGGTAGTTGGCGCTTCCTGGTTTCATGCGATCGGATTAGACTTTAGCGAAGGTGAGCCCCTCGTGCGCCAGGACGATCTCCTCCACGGCCACCTCGCTGTTCTGCGCATTCAGGTCGGTACCGGAAACCTTCATCGGCCAGGCATTTTTGAGCGTCCAGGTGAAGAGGGGATCGTGCTCTTCATTGAGTAGGGCAATGGTTACGGTGGACCGGATGATCGTATTCATCTTCACCTTCATGAAGTAGTCGAAGAGATTCGTGTCGCTCAGGAACATGCCCTTCTTCAGGGTCACGTCCGACGACTTGCGCAGCCCCGGCATCTTGATGGTTGAAAAGTCGATGCTGTCTCCAGATCGATATTCCATCATGTCGTACTCGGTGTCCAAGCCCGATACTTCCTGGAAGGAAACCTGCTCGTCTAATCCGTCAATGGTGACCTGAAAGTGAAATTTCGGTACGGGCCAGGGGTTTTCCTGTTTTTCGCCTGCCATAGTGAAGGGTATTTATGAATGATTGAAGAAGAGGAAAGTCGGTGCTTAGGATTGCTGCATCTTTTGCTCGAAGGTGATGACGATGAATTCGGCCGGCCGGGTAACGGCCAGCTTCACGCTCATGCGGAGGTATCCATCCAGGATATCTATAGGCGTCATGGTGACTCCCAGGCCGATATTTACCTGGAAGGCATCTTGCGCGGTGGAACCCGCCAGGGCGCCGGATTGCCAGACGTTGGTAAGGAAGTTCACGACTACCGCCTTCAGGTTCACCCAGGTTGAGGAGGTGTTGGGCTCGAAGACGTAGGGTTCGGCGGCGTACTTGATGGATTGCTCCACGAAGATCACCGTGCGGCGGACGCTGATGTACCGCCAGTCCATACTGTTGCCGTCCAGGGTGCGGGCGCCCCACACCAGTGTTCCCTTGTTGGTGAAGCTGCGGATGGCATTGACCGCCTTCCCGTTGATGGGAATGTTCAGGTTCTCCTGCTGGTCGCTGCTGATCATAACGGCGGGATTCACTACGGATCCTACACTCACATTGGCGGGAGACTGATGAACGCCAACCGAATTATCGACCATGGAATAAATTCCTGCCATCGCCGCACTCGGAGGCAGTAGATTCAGCTCCTTACGAACATCCCGTAGTACCGCCTTGAACATGGGACTAACCGCTACGAGACCCTGGTTGGCGGTTTGAAGGCTCTCCTCATTCGTCACCAGTTCCGGGAGCGGGGTAAGTAATTCCTCCTTAACCTTTGTGGCGAAATCGGGTTTGGCCTGACCATTGAGTACATCCAGGTTAAGGGCCTGGTCAAGCAGGGAAACAAGGCTGGTGACCGGTCCTTCAACAAAGTCGGTGCGAAAGGCGGCAGGGTCCTTAATTTCGCCTTTCTCCGTAAAGGTATCGTCGGCGAAGGAACGGACATCCCCCGCCGCGCCGATGTTGGTGATGTTACGCAGCGTTACGGCATCGGCCGAGACCGCCAGGGTATTGAGGTAGGGAAAATAGGCTGCACCCCACTGCAAATTGTTGGAACCGATGGTGCTGCGGTACCGATCGATGTCTTCCTGCATGGAATAATCCGGATCCCGGTACGCCGCCCGGTTCATCCATACGTCCGTAATGGCAAATCGACTGCGCATGTCGGTGCCGCAGTGTTTCAGGGCCGCTGCATATAAGCTGTTTATGGCGGTTACCATAGCCGTTTCCTGTCCGGCATCGACCTTGACCGTAGTAGCTTCGGGAATGACCACCATGGTGGGCTCCATTTCCTTCAGTAAGGGGGCCAGACCGGTTTCTAGGACTTCGAGGCTGACCTCCCCCGGCGCACCCGCGTCATCGGTGTACCCACCCACGGAAACGATGTAGCAATCGGAACCACCGTTGGAGAAGAACATCTTCATCTGCGCGTAGAGAGTGAAGTAGCTCTCGACAATCTCCACGGTGTAGGGGATGTTCGGATCCTGGGAAGCCCCCAATTCCACTTTGGTGGTCGGCGCTCCCCCGAAGAATTGCAGATATTCCCCAAAGGAGGAGATCTTGGTAGGCTTCAGCCACAAGGACTGCTTGCTGCGCTCCGCCCGTTCCGTATACCCGATGAAAGCGGGGACGGCCGTAGCGACCGGCACCGCGGAATTGGGGAAGGCGCTTTTTTCTTCAATGTAGACCCCCGGGGTCTGATAAACTCTGGCCATTGCTTGGTGGATTTAATAGCGTTTGGGAAGAAGTATCACAGGTAGATGAATAAGTCGGAGAAGTATGCTTCATTCTCCGGGTCCGGCCCGGGAATGATCCGCGAGGCAGCGGGCGCCGGCAGCGGCAGGGTGGTCGTCTCGGTCCCCGATGCGGAGGCGGCCGATTTACTCAGCAGAAATTGCCGCTCCGGGCGCTGGCGCAACGCGACCGGCGTATCTGCTACCAGTTCCACGGCTTCCTGACCGTTGGCGAGGCGGCGGGTTGCGGGTGCCTCCACGAAAGCGACAGTGGGGACATCAGGGGGCGGTGATTCCTCCTTGATGCTATAGGTGACCGTTTCCGCTTCTTCGGTTGCCGATTCGACCAGCAAGTACCGCCAGCGGGTGAGCCGAGCATCAAAGGAGAGCGATAGATCGGTTACGGATGCCGGAAGGGAGTCGATTGAAACCAGGCACTGTAGGAGGCCGACATCGCCGGGAGGGAGGGGATGGCTACCGCCGATGAAGGTCAGGTATGGCTCCGTTCCCTGGAATAGGGTGTACCGCCCGGGAGCCGAGGAGCTCAGGTCAATCCGTACGCTTAGCCCCTCCATCGCTTGGATCGTGCCCTCACCGTGTTCGTTGTCCGCGGCGTCCCGGATAGACAGATCGTCGGGGGATAGGTCCCGCAAGACAAAAGAAGGGGGGAGCACCCGGTGCCGATTGGCAAGCGATGGGGTGAGCTGTCCATCCGATGTTTCCCAATTGCTAAAATAGTAGCTTGCCGCCTCGGTTCCATTAAGGGGTAGGGCGGTATAATTGGTGAAGAGGGGGTCGCGGGGTCGCAGGGTGAACGTGAGCAGGACCGGACCGGCGGAATTCAATAGCGGCGGCGGGCGATTACCACTGGTTTCGTAAAACAGCGTGTACCCAAAATCCCGTTGCTGCCAGCGAAGCTGAAATTGCCGTAGCAGGGCAGCAGTAGGGCCAAAGGGAGCGACTTCCATTGCCTGGTTTATCCCGGAAGTGAAGTACGCATGACGCAGGTAAATATGTAGCAACGGCGAATAAGTGATCTCCATATCGGTCTCAGTCTTGGGGAGTAGGAGATAGTCCGGTGGAGAGATTCACGCCCCGTATCTCGCTTATCTCTTCCAGCACGCGATCGCGCTGTATGGGAAGGGTCCGGATTCGAATACAAAGGGAAGGAATCAGTTTTGCCCCGATGGCTCCCCAGAGTTCGTTCAGCTCGTGCTGCCCCAGGTTTTCGATGTCGACGGTCAGCTTGTCAATACCCATCGGAAGCTCGGGGGTGTTACTTGGCGTAAAGACTTGTTTGCTCTGGAAATAGCCGATCACCAGATCCAGGAACTTCAACGATTCCGGGTAGTTTCCCGGGAAATTCGCAGAAAGTAATACCCGTAAATTCAGGAATATCGGAGGATTTACCTTAGCGCCGGCTTGGGCGGGCCTGTTCATATTATGCTTGTCCTGCTCCAGGCCTACCAGGGTACACACCACCCGGTTCTCACTGCCGGAGGCGGGATTACCGTCCATATCAACGAGACCGGATAAAGCAGCCAGAACGCGGCCCTCTCCGATCGCTCGTTGCAGGTATCGATTCAGGTCTTCCACCAACGTATTTAATACGGTGTAGATCATTTAACTGAGGTTGGGATACTAAGGTGCCGTTCTGACGGTGGCGTCAGTTACGGTAATGAAATAAAAGAGGTGATTGGCCCTGGAGGCCAGTTGAATTAAACGGGTGAATGTTTTAACATTAGTAAGATAGGATAAAATAATTAATTCTATCCCTTATCCCATCAATTATACGTTATGCGGGCACGGCAATATGCTTTATCGCCACTACGACCAGCCGGAACAGGTATATTCCAATAAAGCATATGGCATAGGCGATAATAAAAAGCTCCATAACGAATACTTTTTCATCGGGACTGTAGCGAGGTGCCGGGGATACCAGGTCCACCGCGGATAACCACAAGAAGGCAAGCGGAAAAGCCAAAACCAGCGTGGCTAATAACCACACGAACTCGCGGGCAGCAAACAATTTCATATTGCCAAGAGGATGGTTTGATTAAAAGATCCAGTTTCGGGAAGGCAGCGTAAATCCGACATATGAGAAATAGTTAATTTGTATAACTCATATTTGAGAAATAATTCAGGCTGCCTCTTTTAATATACGGGATAACTTCGGGTGGGAAAAGCCGGTAATTGAATTTCCGCCGCGGGCCGGTTGATCCACCCCGTGCTATGATCTTTTATTCGCTCCGTACTGATTTTCGTTGTCAACCGGACATAGCGTGCCAGCATCCAGGTCCAAAAGGACAGATGGGCGACGATGATGCACCCTGGCCGCCATCGAGGGTTAGGGTGCAAAGGTCGGGGAGAAGGGCGGGCGGGTCCTACACGATGAAGTTCACCACGCCGCCGTCCACCCGCAGCGCGGCACCGTTGGTAGCCGAAGAGAGCGGACTGGCCACGTAAGCAACCATGTTGGCCACTTCCTCCGGTTTGGCCCAGCGGTGGATGAGCGAAGTCGGGCGCTTTTCTTCGATGAAGTCGTGCTTTATTTCCTCCAGGGATTTGTTCTTTTCTTCGGCCTGTTCCTTTAGGGAGGCTTCGTTGGCGCGGCTGAGGGTCGGCCCGGGCAGCACCGAGTTAACCGTGACATTGGTCCCTTTCGTGAGTCGGGCCAGACCACGGGACAGGGCCAACTGGGCTGTCTTACTGACGCCGTAATGGATCATCTCGGTGGGGATGTTCTCCCCCGATTCGCTGGAAATGAAAATGATGCGCCCCTCATTTTTCTTCAGCATCCGGGGAAAATAATGGCGGGCCAGGCGTACCCCGCTCATGACGTTGACGTCGAAGGTGGTCAGCCACTGCTCGTCGGTGATCTCGGCGAAGGGCACCTCCCCGAAGATGCCTACGTTGTTGACGAGTATGTCCACCTCGGGCAACGCTTCCAGGAGCTGCTGCACCTCTTCCGGTTTTGAAAAATCCGCTGCTAGACCGCGCACATCGACGTTGCCGGTTTCTTCGCGCAACTGCTTGGCTATGCCTTCCACGTCCTGTTGCTTTCGCCCGTTGACGATCACTTCGGCACCCTCGCGGGCCAGTAAGCGCGCGATGGCCAGTCCGATACCCGCCGTCGAGCCCGTGATCAGGGCCGATTTTCCGTTCAATTGTAAATCCATAAAAAATTTTACTAGTCAACGAGTCCCCTGAATTTAGGTTGATCGCGGACCGGCGGCGTAAGTTTGATCAACGGACCGAGGCGGATGGTAGGCCTACTATCCGCGGACGGAAAAAAAGGATCCCTAATGGCCGACAAATCCCCCTACGGTTTTCGCGAACTAATCAATGATCTTCACCTCTGGCTAGGGTTGGCCAGTGGGATCTTCCTGTTCGTCGTGTGCATAACCGGGACGGTCCTGGCCTTCGAAACAGAGATCAGGGACGGCACCCGCGAGGGAATGACCGTGGATCCGGTCGGCGAACTCCGGGCCGTATCCGAACTCATCGCTACCGTGGAGTCCGCGGGCGGCGACAGCGTTACGGGCGTCACCCTGCCCCCGGAGGCCGCTGCCGCTTACCGGTTCACCGTCATCCGCACCGAGGACGGGAACAGCGGGGCCGTGGTGCTGGTAAACCCGTTTACCGGCAGTCACCAACTGGAGGAAGCCTCCTCAGCCGACGCTTTTCTGACGGGTACCCTGCGATTGCACCGTTGGCTGCTATTGGGTACACCCGCGGGAAGGCCGCTCGTCGGTGCCGCCACGATAACCTTCCTCCTGCTCGTCGTATCCGGCCTGGTCATCTGGTTCCCGAAAAAGCTGCGCTGGCGGTACATAAAGCAGGGTTTTCGGATCAAAACGGCCGCCGGCTGGAAGCGCATCAACCACGACCTCCACAATGCCCTCGGCTTTTACGCCGCCGTCTTCCTCCTCGTAATGGGCCTCACCGGCCTTTGCTGGTCGTTCGACGGCTACCGCGAGGGGTTGGGCCGGCTGATCGGAGCCACGATTTTCGACCGGGGCGGACCGGAGTTTCGTTCGGGCGGCGGGGCGCCGGGAGAAGCCGTGTCAATAGACGCGATCATTTCCACAGCCCGAGCCACCTTCCCGGAGCGTGGGGAGCTAGCCGTCAACCTGCCCAGTGACCGGAGCCCGTACTACAATATCCGCTTTTACCCCGCCAACCGCTGGTCACCGGTAGCGTACGACCGGCTGTACCTGGCCCGGGCCGGTGACCATTTGGCCCTGGAACGCTTCGACGACAAGCGGCCCGGCGAGCGACTTGCCGGCCTTATCAAACCACTGCATACCGGGGAGATCTTCGGCACCTTTTCCAAGGTACTTTACTTCCTGGCTTGCCTTGTCGCCACCAGTCTGCCAATTACCGGCACCCTGATCTGGTGGAACAAAAAGCAGAAGAAGCACCGGAGAAAGATTACCTAGAAACCTTATCTTACGATCCTTCTTTCCCCTTCGCGAATATTTTCGCGAAGCACAACACTAGGATACAACACACTATGAAAAATTATGGTCCCCGGCTGCTATTTGGCAAGCTGTATCTCCTTCTTTTATGCTTCATTCCCATCGGTATCGCCGCCCAGGATACCCTGCCCCCGCCCGGTCATTTTGAAGTGGAGGTCGAACCCGCGGCCTTTATATTCACCGGATATGCCATCAACTTCGGTTACCAGACCGGCCCCTTCCGGATAAGCATTAAATCCTTTGCCGTCAACCAGCCCAGGATCTTCGTGGGCAACCAGCATTTTGCCATCCAAAGTTCGGGGATCGGGTTTGAAATAGATTACCTGTTCAGGCGGGGGAGTACCCCCTTTTTCGGTCTGCTGAGTGATTACCACAGCGACCAGCTGTTTGGTAGATCCTCCAGCAACGCCGGTCTCCAGAACTCCGTCAGTGCCGGTGCGCGGCTCGGGTACCGGTACTTTTTTGGCTCCGGGGAAACCGGTGAGCGTGGCTTTTACCTCTCGAGTTCCGTATCCGTGTTCACGAAGCTGGATGCAAAGGACCTTATCATAGCCGGAGAGAGTTACGCACCCAGGACGATCTATACCATACCGGCGATCAACGTGGGTTATCGCTTCTGATCGGAGGTTTCCGGGAAGTTCCAGCGAACTTTGCGTGCCCGCATCCTATTGACGCAGCAAAGCCCCAATAGCTATGCAAACGGTATTGATCATCGGAGCCCACGGACAAGTCGGGCAAATCCTCACTGATAAACTTAAAGCTTCCTCCGACTTCACGCCGGTAGCGTTGATCCGCAAAGAAGAACAGCGGGCCATGTTCCGGGAGAAGGCGGTCGAAGCCCGGTTGGCTAGCCTGGAAGACAGCGTCGACCGCATCGCCGAGCAGATGAATGGCATCGACGCCGTAGTCTTCTCAGCGGGTTCCGGCGGCAGCACCGGCCCCGAGAAAACCCTGACCATCGACCTCGACGGTGCCGTCAAGGCCATGGAAGCGGCCAAGTCTAGGGGGATCGATCGATTCATAATGGTGAGCGCACTGTTCACCGGCGACCGCGATAAGTGGCCCGAGGAAATGAAACCCTACTACGTGGCCAAGCACTACGCCGACCGCATGCTGCAAACCATCGGCCTGGACTACACCATCGTCCGGCCCGGCACACTTAAGAACGAAGCCGGTACGGGCAAGATCGATACGGCCCAACCAGGCGACACACCCCGCGACGTACCCCGCGAAGACGTAGCCAGCGTGATCGTGGAAGTGCTTGGTAATCAGGCTTCCATCGGTAAGGTGATTTCCTTCTCCCGGGGAGAAACGCCGATCGCGGAGGCGATCGGGAAGTAGTATCCATGGGCTGGCCGGCGACTTCCTGGGTGGCTGATCTCCGCGGGGAAGCTATCGTCCCGCTTCAGCGAATTCCTGCGCTCCGTCGCACTGTGTAAACCTGAACGTTTGCTTACTTTCGGATGAAATAACCGTGCGTGTATGCTCCGAATTTCCTGTCTCCTCCTTGTCCTGCTAGGGGTACTGCCTCCGTTGGGCGCCACGGAGATCCTGATTTACGATGGGAAGACGAACCCTACGGTGTTCATCAGTCCTGCTGCCGATTCTCTGGTGCTGTGGGCTGCGCGGGACCTGGCCGGCGATCTCACCCGGATGTCGGGGCGGGAAGTGGCGGTAACCAAACTGGATTCCGATATTGTGCCGGGCAAGGCGATCTTTATTTATACGGGCGACGGGGCGCAGGTGCCGGGGCTGCCGGAAAACGGGAAAGCCGATCTGGCGGGGGCGTGGGAGACCTTTTCCATCCGCAGTGCCGGCGGTAACCTTTACGTCGGAGGCAGCGATACGCGGGGTACCGTCTACGGCATCTTCGACCTGGCCGAGCGGCTGGGCATCTCCCCCTGGAAGTGGTGGGCAGACGTGGAGGTGACTCCCCGCGAATCCCTTACCCTCGATTTGCCCGACGGGGGGATAAAGGAAGGGCCCGACGTACGCTACCGCGGCATCTTTCTCAACGACGAGGACTGGGGCCTGCAACCCTGGGCGGCCAGGACCTTCGAACCGGAGGTGGGCGACATCGGTCCGAAAACATACGAGAAGATCTTCCAACTGCTGCTGCGCCTGAAAGCGAATACGCTCTGGCCCGCCATGCATCCCTCCACCCGGGCCTTCTTCACCATTCCCGGCAACCGAGAGATGGCCGAGCGCTACCACATCTACGTGGGCAGTTCCCACGCCGAGCCGATGCTGCGCAACAACGTGGGGGAGTGGGACCACGACCGCTACGGTGCATACAACTACCAAACCAATGCCGATACCATTCGTGACTACTGGCGCCAGCGGGTGGTAGAAACGAACGCAGATAATTACCTCTACACCGTCGGAATGCGCGGCATCCACGATTCCGGCATGGAAGGCGATGCCACCGTGGAAGAGCGGGTAGGCCTGCTCGAAACGATCATCGCGGAGCAGCGCGCGATGCTGGAAGCGGAGAAAGGGGTGCCCGCGTGGGAGGTGCCCCAGGTCTTCGTTCCGTATAAAGAGGTGCTCGAGCTCTACGACGCAGGCCTGGAGGTGCCCGACGACATAACCCTCATGTGGACCGACGATAACTACGGCTACATCCGCCGCCTGAGTGAAGGCGCGGAACTGGACCGCAGCGGCGGCAGCGGAGTCTATTACCACCTTAGCTACTGGGGCCGTCCCCACGATTACCTCTGGCTGTCGACCACCCAACCGGGGCTGATCTGGTACGAAATGCAGCGCGCCTACGCCAACGGAGCCGGGGAGATCTGGATCGCCAACGTCGGCGACATTAAGCCCGGGGAATACAATATGGAGTTCTTTCTGGACCTGGCGTGGGACGTGGAAGCTATCGGACGAGAGGACATTTGGCCCCATCTCCGGAGTTGGGCGCATCGGGAGTTCGGTGATGATATGGGCGACGGTATTGCCGGCCTTATGTCCGAATATTACCGCCTGGCGATGCTCCGCAAACCGGAATACATGGGCTGGAGCCAGACGGAGCCGACTACGGAAACGCGGGCCGGGGGATTTACTGTCGCCAACGGTAACGAATTGCAGCGCCGGATCGACGCCTACCGGACGTTATACGAACGCTCGAAAGTAATTTCCGCTACGGTACCCGACGAGCGCCGCGATGCTTACTTCCAACTGGTCGACTACCCGATCCGCGGGGCGGCTCTCCTGAACGAGGTATACGCCTATGCCAAGCAATCGGTCCTCACCCGCGATTCGAGCGAGGGAAAACTACTGCGCCAGGCCGCCCGCGCCGCCCACGAGGAGATCGGGGTGCTCACCAGCTACTACAACACCATGCTGGCCGACGGAAAATGGAAGGGGATGATAGATCGGAAACCCCGCCGGTTGCCGGTATTCGACCTGCCGGATTTCAGCGGGGCCGAGCCGGCTGAAGAAGTTAGGGAAGACAGTCGCTTGCCCACCCCGATACCGGTAGCGGACTTCGCCGATCGTCACGGGGCGGAAGGCTATTCCTGGGAAACGGTGCAGGGATTGGGATACGGAGGCGAGGCCCTCACCCTCTTTCCACTGGATATTCACCGCTTTGGGGCTCGTCCGTACGTGGCGTACACCTTCGCGGTAGATGAGCCGGGAGGTTATACCCTTGAAATTCGCTGTCTGCCCACCCACGCTAATGACTTCGGCCATACGTTGGGCGTGCGGCTGAACGACGGCGAGGTCACCGATTACGACCTGAATACCCGTGGCCGGAGTGAAGCGTGGAAGCAGGGCGTGCTGGGTAACCATGTACCGATCGAGCATAAATTTACCGTGGATATACCTGGAGAGCAGACCCTCCGCCTTTACGTTAATCAGACCGGCATCGTGATCGACCAGATCGCGGTGGTACCGGCGGGGTATCCTAACTTTTATGAAATTCGGCGGTAGGCTGGGGAGGCGGATCTCCCAGGGTGGCGGAGCTCCAGCTCCGCCAAGTGCAAGCCGGGCTTTGCCACTTAGCCTACCAGCGTGTACGCCAGCCCGGAGCTGGAGCTCCTGGGCCCTGCGGGGTGGCGGAGCTCCAGCTCCGCCAAGTGCAAGTCGGGCTTTGCCACGTCGCCTACCAGCGTGTACGCCCGCCCGGAGCTGGAGCTCCTGGACCCTGCGGGGTGGCGGAGCTCCAGCTCCGCCAAGTGCAAGCCGGGCTTCGCCACGTCGCCTACCAGCGTGTACGCCCGCCCGGAGCTGGAGCTCCTGGACCCTGCCGGGTGGCGGAGCTCCAGCTCCGCCAAGTGCAAGCCGGGCTTTGCCACGTAGCCTACCAGCGTGTACGCCAGCCCGGAGCTGGAGCTCCTGGACCCTGCGGGGTGGCGGAGCTCCAGCTCCGCCAAGTGTAAGTCGGGCTTTGCCACGTAGCCTACCAGCGTGTACGCCCGCCCGGAGCTGGAGCTCCTGGACCCTGTGGGGTGGCGGAGCTCCAGCTCCGCCAAGTGCAAGCCGGGCTTTGCCACGTAGCCTACCAGCGTGTACGCCCGCCCGGAGCTGGAGCTCCTGGACCCTGCGGGGTGGCGGAGCTCCAGCTCCGCCAAGTGCAAGCCGGGCTTTGCCACGTAGCCTACCAGCGTGTACGCCCGCCCGGAGCTGGAGCTTCGGGACCCTGTGGGGCAAAAAAGCTTGGTGTACAGAACCGGACCGTCACTACCGAGAAGCCACCTAACTTAGATGAAAATTTTTCAATATTTTCCTACTTCCCGCTAACCCGAGCACGCCATGAACCGTAAAGACTTTATGAAAACCACTTCCATGATCGTAGCCGGAGGAATGGTCGTGCCCCTGTCCACCTGCTCCCGGCAGGCCCAACCCGGGCTCGTTGAGAACCCAGGGGTTCGTCAGAATTGGGCCGGGAACTACACCTACCGCGCGGAACGATTGTACCAGCCGGCATCCGTCGAAGAGGTGCAGGAATTAGTTGCGAGCCTCGGAAAGCAAAAGGCACTGGGGTCCCGGCACTGCTTCAATAACATTGCCGATAGTCCGGAAAATCAGATTTCTACCGCTCAACTCAATAAACTCCTTTTGCTGGACCAAGACGCCAGGACGGTTACCGTAGAGGCCGGTGCCCGCTACGGCGACTTCGCCGAAGAGCTTTACGACCGCGGCTACGCGCTGCACAATCTGGCTTCGTTGCCCCACATCACCGTAGCGGGAGCCTGTTCTACGGGTACCCACGGGTCGGGCGTCGAAAACGGGAACCTGGCCACGCCGGTCGTTTCATTGGAATTGGTCAAGCCGGACGGTAGCCTGGTCACCATTGACCGGGAGCACCCTGATTTTTCCGCCGTGGCGGTCGGACTGGGCGCCTTCGGGATCATCACCAAGCTTACCCTGGAGGTGCAACCGGCCTTTGAGGTCCGACAGGATATTTTTAACAACCTCCCACTTACTTCCGTGGTCGACAACTTCGATACCATTATGTCGGCCGGTTACAGTGTCAGCCTTTTTACCGACTGGCTCGACGGAAACGTGAGCGAGATCTGGATCAAGCGCCGGATGGATACCGAGCAGGAAGAACTGGGAGGGGAATATTACGGCGCCCTGGCGGCCACCGAGAATATGCATCCCATTGCCGGCCTGTCTAACGAAGCGGTCAGCGATCAGATGGGCCGCCCGGGGCCGTGGTATGATCGGCTTCCGCACTTCAAAATGGGCTTTACGCCGAGCGCCGGCAAGGAGCTGCAGTCGGAATACTTCGTCCCGCGGGAAAATGCCGTCGAAGCCATTCTGGCCATCGAAGCTATGCGGGAGGAGATCAACCCTCACCTCCTTATATCGGAGATCCGTACCATCAAGGCGGATGACTTCTGGATGAGCATGGCCTACCAGCGGGATTCCGTGGCGCTGCACTTCACCTGGAAGCAGGAAGTGGAAGAAGTCATGGCACTGTTGCCCCTGATCGAGGAAGCCCTGGCCCCCTTCGCAGTGCGCCCACACTGGGGGAAGTTGTTCACGGTCAATGCCGCCACCCTTCGCCAGCGGTACCCCAGAATGGATGATTTCCTAGCCCTTACCAAAGTGTACGACCCCGAGGGTAAATTTCGGAATACCTACCTGACGAACCGCCTGGGGTAAATGAAACGGGCGCCGCGGCGCGGGAGCGTAGCCGTATAATTTCACCGACATATGGCTACACGCATATTACTGACCGTTTCGGCGCTGGCCTACGCCGGCCTGGGGATCTTGCTCACCTTCCTTCCCGACGAGATTGCCAGCCAATTAGGCGATCCCCCCGATCCCATTGCAAGTACGGGCTATCAGTTGCTCGGGGCCGTCTACCTGGGATTTGCCGCGCTGAACTGGCTCAGCCGTCGCAGCAAGATCGGGGGTATCTTCGGCAGGCCGCTCGTATTTGCTAATTTCATCCACGTGTTCGTGGGGCTTTTTGCGGCCGGTCGCGTGGCGATCCATACGGGAATGATTTCCCTGTGGATCGCTACGGTTTTCTATTCCTTGCTGGCTGCCGCCTTTGGGTACCTTTTACTACGTCAGGCTTAACGGTTGCCTTCCCGGGTCACGTCCAGAAACTCCTGGGGTACCTGGATGATGGTCATGTTATGGATATCGTCGTAGCGCTCGTTCACGAAGTTTTCGTTGGGGCTGTCGAAGTTGGCCACGAAAAGCTTGTTACCTACCAATAGTGGCTCGCACGGCTGGTCCATCTTGCCGTCGGCACCAGTGGTGTTGCCGTTTTCGGCGAGGGTGTGGACCGTTCCGTCGGCTTCCACAATGCGGAGGGCATTGGCCTGGGAATCGGCGATGTAAAGGTTATCGGTGTTGCGGTCGATAAAGAGGCCGTCGCAGCTGGGAATGGTGCCGTATGCAAGGAAGACTTCCCGTGATTTAACGGTCCCGTCTTCGTTCATGGCGAATTTAAACACCCGCCCGTCGCTGAACATGCCGACGAACAAGTTTCCTTCACTGTCGAAGTCCAGTCCGTCCGTTCCGAAGGCCTTCCCGTTAGGTTGCCGGATAGCGTGCAAAGTGTCGATGAGGTATTCGGCATCCATCGTGGCAGCTACGTGGATGGAGTCCTGCAGATCCGCTTCAGGGAACCGCCAAATGCCACTCGTATTGGCCGTATTTTCTACTTCCCATTTGGTATCGGTTACGTACAGCGCGCCATCGTGCCAGCGTACGCCATTCGGGTGCTTTAGTCCGGTCACGACAACGTCGACACCGGTGGGTTTGCCTTCCTCCATGTTGAGGCGGAGGATGCGGCTGGCGTAGTCCTTATTGAAGTAGTACTGGTTGTCTGCTATGTAAAGGTTGCCATCCCTGCCGAAGGTGATGCCCATCGGACCGGCCTTTTGAGTTTCAGGGTGGGCGGGGGCGGCGTAAAAGACGCTCCACTCGTATTCGGGGGTGATTTTGAGGAGGAGTCCCGGGTATTCCGGATTATTGAAATTGGGATTGGAGACGTAGACGTTACCGGCCCGGTCGATGGCCATGCCGTCGGGCTGAGCCAGAAAATCGGGAAAGCTGAAGAGCATGTTTTGCTCACCGGGCTGTAGCTCCGTGGTGGGGGTCATATCGGCGGCTACATCCTGAGCGTATCCCATACAAGAAAGGGCCAGCATAGCCAGCAGTAGAGAGAGGCGTTTCATATCGTTGGTTTTCGGGTTGTCTTATATAGGTCGCCGGGGTAGGGGTGGGTTCGGTTTTTTGAACCTGTACGCTTTGAAGTGGAGACCCGACGGGTAGATGGACTGAACGTGCCAACCCGGGTCGGAGGCCATACAACTTTAGAGATTAGGGCCCATCAGCCACCAAATTCTAAGGTTGGGACCCGCTGGGTCGAAAGGCCAAACGTGCAGTCTCGGTCAGAAACCGCTCGACCTTAACTTACAAGGTCCGGCGACTACGCCATACTACACACCACCTCCTCACAGATGCGGTGGCTCTCCAGCACCCCGTCCAGGTAATCCGGCGGAAGGGGTTCCCCGCGTACCACGCGCAACCAATGGTCGATCATAGCCACGAAGCCCCGCTTCTCCAGTGTAGGGGTCCAATTGCCGAATCCCAGACGGTCGCTGCTATCCCCGCTGTAGTGGTGCCCTTCGTGTAATTCCTCGATCTGCCATTTGTGGCCGGGCGTGTAATATTCCACCCGCTCTTCGGTGAGCCCGCTGACGCGATTCATGCCACCGGTGACCAGGCAATCCCCCTGCCGCCAGCGGAGCTGAACGTTCGCCAGTAAATCCCCCTGCATGCGGGTATGAATTTGGAGGTCCTCGACGGCTCCCGACCCCAGAAAGCGCAGGCTATCCACCACATGGATAAAGTCATCGAAGACGAAGGCGCGCGGGTCGCCCGGCATATCGACGCGGTTCTTGTGCCAGCTCAGCCGGATCGCCGGCTTCTTTTCCTTTAGGGCCGATATCAAGGGGGCGTATCGTCGGTTGAAGCCCACGAAAAGCGGGGTGTTTCGATCTCTCGCCAGATCGATCAGGGCTTCCGTATCCGCAAGCGAATCACCGACGGGTTTATCCACGAAGACCGGAATGGCCGCGTCCAGCAGCGGCCGGACGATACCAGGATGGGCGGCGGTTGCCGCGTGCACCATCGCCGCGTCCGGGCGTTGACTGATCAGTGCGCCAACGGAATTGTAGGTTTCCGTCACCCGATACTGCCGGGCTAACCGATCCAGCGTCTCCCGATCCCGGGTACAGAATACGGGCTGCACCTCGGGATGAGTAGTCAGAAGGGGGAGGTAAGCCTTGGAGGCTATGTCGCCCAGACCGATCAGGGCGATCCGGAGCTTGGGTTTGTTGGCCATGGTCGGGGGAAGATAAGGACGGTAAACCGACCCCGGACGGCTCCTGCGCTCCGCCGCCCTAAACCCCTTTAACTAAGCCGTAAGTGCCGAACTATTGTCTATACCGAACTTTTAACCGATATTTGAGTTGAATTTATACTTCCCGGATATTTCCGGAGAAGCATGACACTATAGACACAACACGATGAAATTTTTACGGATTATCCGCTTTTGCGGGTTAATGCTATTTGCATACTGCCTTTTCTCCCCCTCCCTTTCTGCTCAGTCCGAATCCTCCGGCCGACTCGAGGTCGACCTTGACGCGCTCGCTTTTGCCCGTTCGGGGTATGGCGTACGTCTCGGATACCAGCACCGGCACCTGCGCATGGGAGTAGCGACCTTCAATCACCGCCAACCCTCCCTGGTAATCGGCGAGCGCAACGTAAGCATCCGCACATCCGGCATCGGTTTCGGCGTCGATTATTTCCTGCGACCCGCCCGGGGGATTTTCGTGGGACTCCATACCGCCTTTCACGAGGAGGAACTGCGCCGCGTCACCACCGAGGCTACCGCAAGTCAGAAAAGCGTGGAAGCCGGACTACAGGCTGGCTACCGCTGGTCGCTCGGCCGGGAAGAAGAAAACCTCCGCGGTCTTTACGTGGAGGCCATACTGTCGGTCAGTAGCAGACTAGGGGGGCAGCCCGTGAGTCTCGGCGCCGGAACCTATACTGTCAAGGCGGTGGCCGTTCAGCCCGGTCTGCGGTTAGGCTACCGCTTCTGATCGGCGAAGCTTGAATTAGTGCGCGTTACAGGGTATTTTTCGGCTTCACCCAAAGAGCCAGCCAATGCGTACGATTACCCTTTCCCTGTTTCTGTGCCTGACGTGGAGCTCCCTGGCCGCGCAGCGCTCCGCTACGGAAGCAGCGGTGCTGGCGGAACTTGACCAGCAGTCAGAAGATTATTTCAGTGTAGCCAAAAAGATATGGGACTTCGCCGAAGTGGGCTATCAGGAAACACGGAGTTCCGAGCTCTTGCAGGAACTGCTGGCGGGTGAAGGCTTTACGATTGCGTCCGGCGTAGCCGAGATCCCTACGGCCTTTACGGCCACCTTTGGCAACGGTGGCCCGGTCATCGGCGTGCTCGGCGAGTTCGATGCCCTGCCCGGCATCACCCAGACTGCCAGCGCTGCCCGGGAGGAGCGGTCTGACGTAGAGGCCGGGCACGCGTGCGGCCACCACCTTTTCGGTACCGGCTCGGCGGCGGCGGCCATCGCGGTGAAGAACTGGCTCCGGGACAATGACATCGACGGCACCATCCGCTTCTACGGTACCCCCGCCGAGGAAGGTGGGGCCGGGAAGGTGTATATGGTACGTGCCGGCCTCTTCGATGACGTCGACGCCGTGATTCACTGGCACCCTTCCGACGGGAACTCCGCGGATGCCGCTTCCTCCCTTTCTAATAAATCCGCCAAGTTCCGCTTCTACGGTGTTTCGGCCCACGCCGCCGCAGCGCCTCAGAACGGCCGTTCGGCCCTCGACGGGGTGGAGGCCATGAATAATATGGTCAATATGCTGCGCGAACACATAGAGATGGAATCGCGCATCCACTACGTGATCACCCGTGGCGGAGAGGCCCCGAACGTGATCCCTGATTTCGCTGAAGTGTTCTACTACGTGCGCCATCCCGAAATGGGCATGGTGGCCGAGAATTTCGAGCGGGTGGTCAAATGCGCGGAGGGCGCCGCCCTGGGTACCGGTACTACGATGGACTACGAGGTCATCCACGGGGCCTATAACCTGCTGCCGAACGTGACCCTGAGCGAGGTGATGTACGACAACCTAAGCCAGATCGGTGGCGTCGATTATGATGCCGAAGAGAAAGCTTTTGCCGAAACCATCGTCAGCTCCTTCGAGCATCCCGAGAAGATTGACCTGGCCTCCGCCAATGAGGTGGAACCCTTCCAGGTCATCCGCAGGGGCAGGGGCGGCTCCACCGACGTCGGTGACGTAAGCTGGGTAGTGCCGACGGTCGGTCTGCGCACCGCTACCTACGTCCCCGGCACCTCGGCCCACAGCTGGCAGGCCATCGCCGCCGGCGGCACCACCATCGGTAAGAAAGGGATGATCGTGGCGGCCAAGACCATGGCGCTCACCGCCATGGACCTCTTCCAGCAACCTGAATTACTGGAGAAAGCCAGGGCTGAATTAAACGAGCAGCGGGGTAGCAACTTCGCCTATAAGGCCCTGCTGGGCGATCGGGAGCCGCCGCTCGACTACCGGGATTGAGGGGGGGGTAGACATCGGATGTTTACGAACTGCTATTTTTGGGTTACGAATAGATTAAGCGTATCATTTGTGGGTCTTAACTGCTATTAATTGGTGGTTAAGGCGCAACACATCGGATGTCTTATTGCTATGGGCTTACTTTTTCTGCTTCTCCTATTCGGAGCTGGTGCATTTATCCTTTCCACGGTCGCGGGCGGGGGAGGATCGCTGCTGCTCGTACCGGTGCTCAACTGGTTGATAGGGGTAGGGCAGACCGCCCCAGTGCTCAATCTCGGCACGCTCATCGGCCGGCCGGCCCGCCTGATCATTTTCTGGAAGCATATTCAGTGGCGGGTGGTGGCGTACTATGCACCGGCCGCCATCTCGGGGGCGTGGCTCGGCGGCTACCTCTTTGCAAACTTTCAACTGGAGTGGTTACAGATCGTGGTAGGCATTTTCCTGATCAGCACCGTCTGGCAGTACCGCTTCGGCAAGCGCGAGCGGTCGTTCGACATGCAGCTGTGGTGGTTCATTCCACTGGGTTTGTTGGTTTCCGTACTCGGCACCATCATCGGGGCGCTCGGACCGGTGCTGAATCCATTTTACCTGAACCTGGGACTGGACAAGGAGGACCTCGTCGCCACCAAAACGGCAAATTCCTTCCTCATGGGGCTTTCTCAGCTGGGCAGCTATACCTTCTTTGGTCTGCTCGACCGCGAATTGTGGATCTATGGGATCGCCCTCGGACTGGGGGCTACGCTCGGTAATATCATCGGGAAACGCTTCCTGACGGGGATGAAAAGCATCACCTTCCGGCGGATCCTGTTAGCCTTCATGTTCATCAGCGGCATACTGCTGATCTACGGACAAGTCAAAGGCAACTAGCCCTTTGTTAACCTCGAACCCAAAAGGTATCTGCGATATCTTTTGGCGGGAACAAGCTTTTCAAGCCCGGCCACAGGCAGGAGGGCGGCGGAGCGCAGGGTCAAAAACCATTCGAAAGACAACCTACCGGTACACCGCGTCGTCTCCGGCATACCGGTACCAGTCGAAGGAAGCCGTATTGTCGGATTCTTGCCCGTCGGATGTTGCATAAGGAGCAAGCACCACGCCTACGAAGCCACCGGCATCGTCGGTACTCAGGTACTTCCCATCCAGCCCTTCGGCCAGCGTCTGCCAGTTTCCTTCGGTACCGGCAAAAGACAGCGCATAATCCGCGCCGTCGAAGCTGATACGCAGTTGTACCGGACCCTCGGGCGCGGGAGCGCTTTCAATGACTTCGGTGCCTCCTTCCCGGCTATCGACCGACTTGATGAACTGGATGACCGGCTGGCCATCGGATATTGTCTTGGCGATGTAGAAGTAGCGGCGTTCGTTCTGAAAAGCGACCAATCCGGCCGATTCATTGTCCGCCGTGGGCTGAAAATCCAGCAAGACGGAGGCCTCACCGGTCATATTCTGTTGACGGTGTCCGACGAAACTCGGGTTGGAGCGACCGGACACCGTTTCCGGACGCAGTTCCAGGTTTAGGGCTCCGTCGGAAAGGTCATACCATTTTTCCCGGGGCGTGCGCAGGAAAATGTAGCGCATATTCAGGCTATCTCCCTCGAATTCGTCGGTGAAGGCAAGGTTGCCGGAAAAGCGATCTCCCGTCGTGTCTACCGGATTACCCAGCGGAGTGGGGTAGGTGTACTGGACCTCTTCGAAATCCGGGTTGATCACCGGCCACCCATCGTCGGTCCAGCGCACCGGCGCCAGCCAGGTATCGCGACCCGTATTAAAATAATTTCCCTCGTAGGGGCGTACGGCCAGGAATACCGCCCACCAGTCGCCGTTCTCTAGTTCTACCATGTCGGCATGGCCGGCGTAGGAAACGGGGTTCTCCCGATTCGGATCGAGATGGCGCTGCGTGAGGATCGGGTTTTGATCCCAGGGCTCGTAGGGGCCGCGGGCGCTGTTGCCGCGGAAGATCACTTCCGAGTGCTGGGGGCCGGTGCCGCCCTCGGCACACATGAGGTAGTAGTAGTCGTTGATGTGATAGATATGGGGAGCTTCGATCCAGACGGGTTCCTTACTTAGATCCGTACCGCCGTTTACGAGCAGCGTTTGTTCGCCGGTCACACTTAGGGTTTCGCGGTCGATCTCGTAGAGCCGGATTGTACGGTGGCCGCTGTACAGGGAGCTGTCGCCCGGCGGGATGCTGTTGTAGACGATGTACATGCTGCCGTCTTCGTCGAAGAAGAGGGAAGGATCGATACCATTCACTTCCGGCAGATAGGTAGGATCCGACCAGGGACCCGCCGGATCGGTCGCAGTGATGATGTAGTTACCCCCGCCGCTCACGTTGGTACAGGTAATGTAAAATACCCCGTCGTGGAAGGTCATCCCGGGAGCGAAGAGGCCACGGCTCACGCCGCTTCCTTCGGTGTCCAGCTGGCTCGGGCGGTCCATAGCGTGGCCAATGAGTTCCCAATTGACCAGGTCCTCGCTTTCGAAGATTGGCAAGCCAGGAAAGTAGGCGAAGGTGGACGTCGTCAGGTAGAACTTTCCGTTTGCCTGGCAGATCGTCGGGTCGGGGTAGAAGCCGGCGAGGATGGGATTTTGAAATTCCGGAACCGACGCTTCTTCTTCGGTAGAAACAACCTCGTCGCTACAGCCGGCAAATAGCAGGAGCGAGCAGATAAGCAGGAGGGCAGATCGCATGGGATTACTTTTAGCTTGTATTATCGGCGAAAGATAATAGTTATATTGACACTTCTGTTCCGCCTGTCTGCCGATGACGATTTACCCTTATGGACTATTTTCTCACCCCTTTCATCGTCCTCCTCCTGTCCACCCTCCACGCCCAGGTTCCGGAGATTAGAGACTTCGTCCGAGACGATGTATTCGACGAACCCGTGACGCCGGCCTGCCACGCCTCGACCATCACCGAGCTGACTCCCGGACACTTCATTGTCGCCTGGTTTGGTGGCAGCCACGAAGGAGCGAAAGACGTAGGCATCTACGCCGCGCGTTCGCAGGGTAAGCACTGGTCACGTCCCGTGCAGCTGATAGCGCCGGTGCTTATGGACGGCGATACCCTTCCCTGCTGGAACCCCGTCTTGTTCCGCAGTCAGCGCGAACGGCTGTATCTGTTTTACAAGGTAGGCCCTAACCCCCGGGAATGGTTCGGTGCCGTGATAACCTCGGATGACGACGGCAACACCTGGAGCGAACCGGCTTACCTGCCCGATGGCTTCCTCGGTCCGATCCGCAACAAACCCATCGAAACGGAAGCCGGAGTATTCCTGTGTGGGAGCAGCACGGAGAGCCCCTCCACCGATGCGTGGCGGGTGCACCTGGAACGCTACCGCGAGGACGACAATACCTGGGAAAAGGTGAAGGTGCCGAACGCGAAGGCTCTGGAGATCATTCAACCCACCATCCTGCGGCACGATGGCGATACCTTGCAGATACTCTGTCGCAGTAAGCACAACCGGCTTATCGGCAGCTGGTCCTACGACGGTGGAAACAGCTGGACCGAGGCCGATAGCCTGCCGATACCTAACTCCAATTCCGGGGTAGATGGCGTGGCGCTGGCCTCCGGCAACTTTTTACTTGTCAATAACTCCCTTCCGCGGGGTGAACATTGGTGGAATGGCCGTAACGTGCTGGACGTAAGCTTCTCGGTTGACGGTATAGCATGGCAGCCCCTTGTCGACCTGGAACGGCATGCGGAAGGGGAGTACAGTTATCCGGCCATCATTCAGGCGTCGGACGGTACCGTCCACATCGTATATACCAACGACCGAAAAAAGATCCGGCACGCCCGCTTTCGGCTGACCCGACCCTAGGAAGTGGCTATTCGGATTCCCCTCCCACGAAGGCCAGGCATAGTAACTTCGGCCCCATGCCGTTACCTCCCGCCACCATCCGCTTCTTTGACCGCTACGCCGCCTACTTTACGGCTTCCGACAGCCTGCAGGTGGCGGCCATGTACGAATTTCCCGCCACGCTCTACTCGGCTACCGGGCAGGCGGTAGTACTGGATGGGCCGGCCTTCCTGCGCAGCTGCGAGCTGGTACTCCGGAAGTACGACGAACTTGGCGTGAAGCAGGTAACCCACCGACTGATCGGTGACAGCCCCATTAACGGGGTGATTCGGATGGTCGAGATGGAGTGGATCTTTCTCAATGGGGAGGGGGAACGCATGACCGATTTCCGCACCCGTTACATCGTGCGCGATTTCAACGGTCACCTGATCATCCTCGGGGTCGTGGAGGTAAACGAGACGGAGCGGCTACGCGAATTGGCGAAAGGGGTTTAGCCGGGCTATCTTTCCGGAATGGGATTACTACGCTACGCCACGGCAGGACTACTGCTGCATTTCCTCTCCGCCGGCCTTTTCGCCCAGCGTACGGACTGCGCCCTCATCAACCCCCGCTACCTTTTCGACGGTACCGAACTTCACCAGGGCCCTTCGGTGCTTGTCCGCAACGATACCATTGCCGCCGTAGGGGACGCTGCCGAACTCCAGGCCGAAGGGTGTGCGGTAATGGATTTCCCGGGCGGCACCCTGATGCCGGGCATGATCGAGGGCCACGCCCACCTTCTCCTGCATCCGTACAACGAGGTGGGCTGGAACGAGCAGGTACTTAACGAGTCCCACGCCGAGCGCGCCATCCGCGGGGGCATCCACGCCGGAAAGTCACTGCGTGCCGGCTTCACCACCGTGCGCGACCTGGGCTCGGAGGGTGCGGGCTACGTTGACGTCGGACTAAAGCAAGCCATCGAAAAGGGGGTGATTCCCGGTCCGCGCCTGCTCGTGGCCGGAAAGGCGATCGTAGCGACCGGGAGCTACGGGCCCAAGGGCTTCAACGAACAGGTCGAGGTTCCTCTCGGGGCCGAGGAAGCCGACGGGGTGGACGACCTCATTCGGGTTGTCCGCGACCAGATCGGCCACGGCGCCGACCTCATCAAGGTCTACGCCGACTACCGCTGGGGCCCGAACGGGGAGGCCCGGCCCACCTTCACCCAGGAGGAGTTGGAACTGATCGTCGAAATCGCGGGCAGCAGTGGCCGGCAGGTTGTCGCCCACGCCTCCACGGCGGAGGCCATGCGGCGGGCTACCCTTGCCGGGGTCGCCACCATCGAGCACGGCGACGAGGGCACGCCGGAGGTGTTCGAACTGATGGCCGAACGCGGGGTAGCCCTATGTCCGACGCTGGCCGCCGGGGATGCGATCACCCAGTACCGTGGCTGGCGCAAGGGTACGGATCCGGAGCCCGAGCGTATCACCGAGAAGCGTAAATCTTTCCGCGACGCCCTGGATGCGGGGGTAGCCATTGTAGCGGGCGGCGACGTGGGTGTTTTTCCCCACGGTGATAACGTGCGCGAACTGGAGATGATGGTTGACTACGGAATGGAGCCGCTGGCCGTCATCAGGTCGGTTACTTCGGGAAATGCCGAAGTATTCGGACTGTCCGAGCGGGTAGGACGCGTAGCGCCGGGTATGCTGGCGGATCTGATAATCGTTGAGGGAAACCCCGTGGAAGACATCTCCGCACTTCGGCGGGTAGAAATGGTAATGCTCGGGGGGCAGGAATTATCCGAAGAGGAGTAACGCCCCGGGCAGCAGGGGCATAAACGTCCAGGACCTACCACTCATCCAATTCGCTACCCATGGAAACCTTCGAACGGATCGTCAAGATCATCTCCGCCATCGCGGTACCCGTCATCATCGGTGTTTTCGGATGGATGATCCAGGCGAACATCAGCGATAAGAACCTGGAGCGCGATTATGTGCAGATCGCCGTTGGCATTCTCTCCTCCGATAATTCGGATCCCGGATTACGGGATTGGGCGGTGGATATGCTGAATACCTACGCCGAGATAAAATTCGATCAGAAAATTGAGCAGGATTTGAAGCGGGGCACCATCGCCCTGCCCGAATCGGCTGCACGTGAGATACGAGCGCGGGTGAATTGAGGGAATCGAACAGACAGGAGCATTCATATTTTGGCTCCGGATTACTGCCACCCGCCCTTACAGCTTGCTGCTCAGCCCCATTCCCACCGGACGCCCAGCCCCAGGTCGATGCCCGGTGCCGCGATGCCGCTTGCGAATCGCCAGTAGAAGCGGTCGAGTAGATTCTCAGCCTTTAGCTGTACGGATAAGCGATCCGAGAATTGGTAACCGGCGTAGGCATTTACGGTCCACCAGCCGGGGGCACCCCTTTCGTCGGGCGTGAGGTCGATGTTGTCGGAACTGCCTACGCGGTCGAAGGTGTAGCCGGTAGCCGCCGAACCTTCGATGGAATTGACCGCGTAATCCTCATACTCCTTGCGAAGCTGAAAATCCACCCGCCCCCGTGCCCACCAGGGGCCATGCTCGTAGCGAATACCGAACTGTCCGTAGGCCGGGGGGATGTGATCCTGTGGTAGGGTCAGGACCTCGCCGTCCGGTGTTTCCTGTCGCCGCTCGCCCCGCAGCCAGTTGATTCGGCCGTGCAATTCCCAGGAGGGGGCAAAATTCCAAGCGGTAGCCAGGTCGACGCCGTAAACCCAGGCGCGTTCGGCGTTCACGTTGGTATCGGTGAAGAGGGTGTCTCCCCGACTGACGAAGGAAGTATTGCCGTCGGGAAGCGTGCCGGCGCGGCGGATGACGGCATCGGTCAGTACCGTACCGTAGGCCGTTGCTTCAAATCGGAACGGCCCCTCCAATCGCCCGTAAGCCAGCTCCAGGGTGTTGGATTTTTCCGGGCCAAGGTCGGGATTGGGCACTTGTACGCGACCGTTTTGCTCCCTGAATTTTCCGAAATCGTCTACGTTGGGTGCCCGGAAGCCCTGGGCGAAGAGAATCCGCAGGGAGTTACCCGATCGGCGGTACCGTAGGCCTAGGGCGGCGGTCAGGGCATCGGAGCGGTTGACGATGCCGTCGAGGTAGTCTTCCGGCCAGGCCACGATATCGTTCGGCGTGAAGGCGGCACTCAGGTGCTGGTAGTTGTACCGCAGCCCGCCGCGCACGCGCCAGTAGTCGGCGAACCGGTGGCTCAAGTCTACGTAGGCACCCCCGCCGGAAAGATTACTGCCGCCGCCGGGGTAGCGGGTGGGTTCTCCGGCGGGGGTAGCGGTAGAGATCACTTCATCGTAGCGGCCGTCGATGCCGTAGCGGAGATCGGTGCCGGTTTGGAGGGTCTTGGCAAAGTCCACCTGCAAGGTGTAGGCATGTACGTCTTCCAGGTTTTTTGTGGTGACGGGGTCATTCAATCGCCGCTGGATCCGGTCTTCTTCCATGTATTGGTAGGCAACCAGATAGGTGGCTACGTCGTAAAGGGCGGTCGCGCGGCGGTCGGCCAGGCGGAGGCTGCCCAGTGCGCGGGTTTGCGGACCGTAATCCCAACGGGACCACCGCAGATTGCCGTTCCGTCGTTCGATGAGGGCGTCGTAGCGCGGAATATCACTGGTGGTTGAGAATTGAAAATTGGCATCCAACTCCACTTGGTCGTCGATCCGGAAGCGAAACTTTTGCAGGAGGTTGTACTGATCGTAGCCGCTGCCTACCTGTCGCTGGGGATTATCGTTGGTCACCACCTCGTCTCCCTCCACGTACTCATCGCGGAGTCCGAAGTCGCCGTACGCTTCCGGCCGGTTGCCGCCCGCCCGCAGGTCGCCGAAGGAAGTCAGGGAATAGCTGGTCAGCCCGGCCCAGTTATCCCCACCGTAGTCGAAGCCACCGGCGTAGTTGAGGGCGTGGGCCGCCGAGCTGTAATTTCCCTGCTGGTAGCCTCCCCAGCCGCCGTTGGTGCGGTACTCCGGCCGGCGGGTACGAAAGTGCACGACCCCACCAATGGCGTCGCTGCCGTAGGTGAGGGCGCCCGCGCCGTAGATGACCTCGATGCGCTCCAACACGTTGGGATCGACGGCTATGGCATTCTGCAGGTGGCCGCTCCGGAAGATGGCGTTGTTCATGCGCACGCCGTCGACCACCAGCAGTACGCGGTTGGCCTCGAAGCCGCGCACTACGGGACTGCCTCCGCCGAGTTGCGACCGCTGCACGTACACGCCGCTGAGGGACGAGAGGGCATCCACGGTGGTCAGGCTTTGAATTTGCCGCTGACTTTGCTGGCTGATCGTTTCTATCTGGTAGGGCAGGGTATTGGCCCGTTCGTTACGCCGGCCGACCACGGTTGCCGTCATCAGGCTAATGCCCGAACTCCACTCCAGGAGCTGAAGCTTGTTCATTGCGTTTTGTACCTGCGCACCGTCGACCACCAAAGGTTCGAAACCGAGAAAGGTAATCCGGAGGCTGTCGTCATCCGTTACCGTTACCGCCAGTTGTCCGGCTTCGTTCGTATAGCCGAGTTGCTCGCCCGGAAGGCGGATGACCGTCGCCCCGGCCAGGGGGTCACCTTCTTCGTCTACCACCTGCAGTATGGTTTGGGCTGCGGTGAGGACCGGGCATAAAAGCAAAAGGAGCAATATGGCAGGTAAAGGCAACTTCATGGGGTAAAGTTACCTAGCGGCTGGGAATTATAAACTCATTGCTTTGGGATGAGCACGTATCCGGTCTGGGCCAGGTCACCAAAATCATCGTAACTCATTGTCACGTATCCACCGTTGCCCCAGTTGCGACCCAGTGAACTGCGTAACTCGAAGGTTTCGGCATCGCCGTCGTAGCCGATCACGGTCATGAAGTGCTTTTCCGTGGCCGGTCCGCTGGGTTCGTAGGAGCCGGCCTTCAGATCCATGAAGCTGGCGTCGGTGGCTAACTCCACGATCACGGGATTGCCGCGGCTGAGGGCCTTTCGGGCTTCGAAAATGCGGTTGCGGGCGCGGGTTTCCGGCCGGAATAAGTAACCGAAATTATCGATGCCGAAGCGGGCGACCGAATAGACCGAGTTAGGGATGGTGCTGCTGTTATAGGGCACGATGGCCGCCGAAACGGTGCCGGAATTCATCAGCAGGCCGAGCCCGTCTACCAGGTTGGGCCGGGTGCCAGCGTTGGCCAGGCTCATACTGATGTAGTCCGGACTCATATTGTCCTTGAAGTTGCTGTTCAGGTTCACGTAATACTCCAGCGCGTCGGCGAGGGCGTAGGCCCATTCCATTCCCGTTTGCGGTACCTGTCGGATGGGCATCATGTAGGGTTTGATGTTCTGGCGCAGGAGGTCTTCCCGCGCCGAACTGCCGATGCCGGGGATGTAGTACATCAGTTGGTCGATCGTCTCGAGGTCGCTCAGCCCCTGAAGCTTTTCGGCGCTTTTGGCGGTGCCGTAGGGTTGTTGGGCGAGGGCGCAGGTAGAAAGGAACAGGGCAAACAGGAAGGCTGCCTGGCGAAGGATGGTCATACTGCTGAGGTACTTAAAAAGCTGTTGTAATCGTAACGGTACCAGCTGCAATCAACGTATGTTCTACGGAAGATAATGGTACACGCTGGTCCGCCGAGCTGCCCCGACTTATCGACCTTCGGACGACTGCTGCTGGTCCGCCGAGCTACCACCGAAAAGCGTACCCCTCGCCGCAAGCTTAACTGCTCGTCGGCCCAGCTTTAACAGAGGATACCGACCCGTCGGCCGACCAGCGGAGCTGTGCGGACGACTACTGCTGGTCCGCCGAGCTACCACCGAAAAGCACACCTCTCGCCGTAAGCTTAACTGCTCGTCGGCCCAGCTTTAACAGAGGATACCGACCCGTCGGCCGACCAGCGGAGCTGTGCGGACGACTGCTGCTGGTCCGCCGAGCTACCACCGAAAGCGTACCCCTCGCCGCAAGCTTAACTGCTCGTCGGCCCAGCTTTAACGAGGATACCGACCCGTCGGCCGACCAGCAAAGCTGTGCGGACGACTACTGACCCGTCGGCCGACCAGCAAAGCTGTGCGGACGACGGCTGCTGGTCCGCCGAGCTACCACCGAAAAGCACACCCCTCGCCGGAAGCTTAACTGCTCGTCGGCCCAGCTTTAAGAGAGGATACCGACCCGTCGGCCGACCAGCGGAGCTGTGCGGACGACTACTGACCCGTCGGCCGACCAGCGAAGCTGTGCGGACGACTGCTGACCCGTCGGCCTGTGCGGACGACTATCGTATTTTCGCCCAATGCACCGCATAGCGCCCACGCCCTCCGGCTATCTGCACCCCGGCAACGCGGCCAACTTCGCCGCCAATGCCCTGCTCGCCGACGGCGGGCCACTGCTCCTGCGCATCGACGACCTGGATCGTCGCCGCTTCCGGCGGGAATACCTGGAGGACGTATTCGAGGTGTTGAACTGGCTGGGTATCGAATGCACGGATGGTCCCCGGAATGCCGATGATTTTGAAGCAAATTGGTCCCAGGAAAGTCGGATGCCGGTGTACGAAGCGGCTTTGGAACTGCTTCGATCCCGCGCCCCGGCGCAAATTTTCGCCTGCCCCTGCTCACGAAAAGAACTCGCCAACGGAACGCACGTTCATGGTTGCCTGGAAGGCCGTACCTCGCTGGACGAGCCCGGCGCTGCCTGGCGCATGGATACGCGAAATACCGGACTTCACGACGCCATGCCCTGGTTCGCCCTAAGAAAAAAGGATGGGCGGCCGAGTTATCAAGTGGCCTGCACCGTTGACGATCTACACTTCCGCATCACGGAATGCGCCCGCGGGGAAGACCTGCGCGCAAGTACCGCCGCCCAGGCGATGGTGTCGGATTTACTGGGCTACCCCCCGCTGCTTGAACGGATCAACTTTCTCCACCATCCGCTGATCATCGAGGGCGGGGCAAAATTGTCGAAAAGTCAGGGAGCCCGCAGCGTGCGGGATTGGGAGGTTTCCCCCGCAGATATCTTCGCTATCGCGAGAGCCTGGTTGAAAGAATGCAAGGTTTAGACCTTTAGGCCATCCACCTTCCGAACTTCCTTGATCACCCGCACGGCATTTTGATCCGGACGGATCGGGAATCCCCTACGCTTCGCCCACGTGAAGGTGAATTCCGCGCCGAGGAAGAGAATCAGGCTGTTATAAAACGTCCAGACAAGCAAGGTTACCAGCGCCCCGGCGGCCCCGTAGGTACTGCTGAAGTTGGAATTGCCGATGTACAGCCCGATCAGGTAGCGACCCAGTCCGAAGAGAAGCGCCGTAAATATGGCCCCGGCCCAGATGTCTTTCCAGCGCGCCTTGGCATCGGGCAGGAAACGGAAGAGCAGGGCAAAAATGATAGCGGTAACAATAGTAGAAAGCACCCAACTCGTGATGCTCAGTACCACCGGACCGAGGGCCGGGAGGCTACTGGCGATTTCGTCCATAAAGCCGAGTATCAATGCGTTCACTATCAGCGTGATCATCAACAGAAACCCAAGTCCCACCACGAAACTGAAACTTAGCAGCCTGGTCAACAGGAAACCGATGATGTTATTCGCCGGGCGTGCCTCGATCTGCCAGATTTTATTCAGGCTCATTTTCAGCGTAGCAAAGACCGTGGATGCCGTAAACAGAAGCGTCGCGATACCGAGGACGGAGGCCCACAAGCTATCGCCCGTGGAGTAGGCATTACTGACAATCTCCTGCAGGACCTCGGCCGCGTCCGGACCCAACAGACCGTCCAGCTCCGTGTACAGCCTACCGGTGACGGCTTGCTCCCCCATAAAATAACTTGCGATGGCGATGGCCACCACCAGCAGGGGGGCAAAACTGAAGACGGTATAGTAGGCCAGGGCCGCGCCGAGGGTGAAGGCGTCGTCCTGTCCGTAATTATTAAAGAGTTCCTTGGTGAAGGAGATCGTTCGCTTAAAAAAGTTCTGTTCGGGCACGGGCTACTGCTTTGGTGATACAATACCGAGAGTACGGATAGTGTTCGACCGCTTGATTTACGTATTTTGTCGGCGAGCCTGACCGTATGCAAAGACCGAATTTTCCCCAACAAGCTGACAAGCAATTGGGCAGGACAGCCGTCCTGCCCGCCGATCACCGTCCCCTTACCTCGGTAGCCGGGTATCCGCCCTATCTCCGGGGACCTTACGCCAGTATGTACGTTGGCCGGCCATGGACGATTCGTCAGTACGCCGGTTTCAGCACCGCCGCCGAGTCGAATGCTTTCTACCGGCGCAACCTGGCCGCCGGGCAGCGAGGCCTCTCGGTCGCCTTCGACCTGGCTACCCACCGGGGCTACGACAGCGATCACGAGCGGGTGCGCGGTGATGTCGGCAAAGCCGGTGTGGCCATCGATACGGTAGCCGATATGGAGCGGCTGTTCGACCAGATCCCCCTGGAGAAGATGTCGGTAAGTATGACCATGAACGGGGCCGTACTGCCGGTCATGGCATTTTATATCGTTGCGGCGGAGCGGCAGGGTGTGGCATTAGACAAACTGAGCGGTACGATCCAGAATGACATTCTCAAGGAATTCATGGTGCGGAACACCTATATCTACCCGCCCGCGCCAAGTATGCGGATCGTCTCCGACATCTTTGCCTATACCGCCGCCCACATGCCGCGCTTTAATAGCATCAGCATCAGTGGCTACCACATGCACGAAGCCGGTGCGCCGGCCGCCGTCGAGCTTGCTTATACCCTGGCGGACGGCCTGGCCTACGTGAGGGCCGGGGTCCAGGCCGGTCTGGATATCGATGATTTTGCCCCGCGGCTCAGCTTTTTCTGGGGTATCGGGATGAAGCATTTCACCGAGATCGCCAAGCTGCGGGCCGGCCGGCAACTATGGGCCGAGCTAATGGCGGAGTTCAATCCAAAGAACCCCAAAAGCTCCATGCTGCGCACCCATTGTCAGACCAGCGGCTATAGTCTCACGGAGCAGGACCCGTACAACAACGTAGCACGCACCTGCATCGAAGCCATGGCGGCGGTTTTCGGCGGTACCCAGAGTCTGCATACTAATGCACTCGACGAAGCCATCGCCCTACCTACCGATTACAGCGCCAAAATCGCGCGGGATACTCAGTTATACCTCCAGAACGAGCTGGGGATCACGGCAGCGGTTGATCCGTGGGGCGGCAGTTTTGACGTCGAGCGGGAAACCGGCCGCTTAGTGGCCGAGGCCCGGGAATTGATGCGAGAGGTAGAGGAAACCGGTGGTATGGTGAGCGCCATCGAGTCGGGGCTCCCGAAGCTGCGCATTGAAGAAGCCTCCGCCCGTAAGCAGGCGGCCATCGACTCCGGGAAAGAACAGATCGTTGCGGTCAACGTATTCCGGAATAATGAGCAGGCGGATTTCGAGTTGCTGGAAGTCGATAATGACCGGGTAAGGGCGGAACAATTGGCCACCATCGCACGCACGAAAGCGGAGCGGGATGCGGCAGCGGCAGATGATGCCCTATCGGCGCTTACCGAAGCCGCGTCCGGGGACGGCAACCTGCTCGCCGCCGCGGTCGTGGCTGCCCGCGCCGGGGCCACGCTGGGAGAGATCAGTGCAGCCCTGGAAAAGGTCTTCGGGCGTTACCGGGCCAATCACCAGTTGATCAGTGGGGTCTATGCCGGGCACTCCGCACAGGACCGTCTGGAAAAGGTCCGGGGGCTATCCGATAGATTTTACCAGGCAAACGGTCGCCGGCCCCGGATACTGATCGCCAAACTGGGGCAGGACGGACACGACCGCGGCGCCAAAGTGATCGCTTCCGGTTTTGCGGATCTGGGCTTTGACGTCGATGTGGGCCCCCTGTTCCAGACCCCGGATGAGGCCGTCCGCCAGGCCGTGGAGAACGACGTACACCTCCTGGGCATCAGTTCGCTGGCTGCGGGTCACAAGACGCTCGTTCCCGAAGTGATCGCCAAGCTTGCCGAGGAAGATGCCGCGGATATCCGCGTGATCGTCGGCGGGGTCATTCCTCCGGCCGATTACCAATTTCTATACGATCACGGTGTTGTCGGTGTTTTCGGACCGGGCACGAACATCGCCGCCGCAGCGGAAGAGATCCTTGAGATGATGCTAAAATAAGCTGTAATGCTCATCTGCCGAAGGAGGAACGACATTCGTCCGCCGAGAATCCGTAGTAAAAGCCCGCTTGCTTATGCACTAAGAAGGGCGGGGGGAGTGATTCCTTTTAATTTCCCAAACTCCGGATCCGGTAGAATTCCAGTAGCCGTTTAGAATCGCGGTGGGGGTAAAACCGAGGTTCGACGCCCCAGGCATTGATGTGAATTCCCGGCTCGTCGCGCTCATCAACATATTTGCCCAGGTTCTCCGGATCGAATCCTTCCGGCAAGCGTTCCAGGATTCTGGGTTTGGCAATCGCCCACTCCTCGCCCAGTTGGCTGCGGATGATGCGGATGTATTCACGGTCGTGTTCGGTGTATTCGGGCATGATCAAGGTTCAATTTTATTCACCAATGGATTTACAGACAAAGTCCGGGATGATCCCGGAGGCGGCTATTTCCATCTCCGCGCTTTCGGGCCGGGTGTTGCCGCTGAGCACGAGAGCCGTGGACACGCCAAAGGTATTGCCGCCCAGAATGTCGGTGTGCAAGGTATCGCCAACCATAAGGATATCTGCCGGCGAGACGCTTGCCATCTCCATGGCAACGCTATCGAGGGCCATCTGAAACATCTGACTGGCGGGTTTGCCGAACTTGACGAATTTGCGTCCTAGCACGTATTCGGCCAGTCGGGCAATGCTGCCGGTGGCCAGCGCGACGTCGTTGGCTGTAGTCGGGTAAAGAAGGTCGGTGTTAGCCACCACCACTGGGACCCGACAGTAACGGAGAATATTGATCAGCAGATTAATGTCCACGTTCATATCGTATCCTTCGTCGTCCAGGAAAGCTACGGCACCGATCTCGTCCAGCCGCTGGAAATCCACCTCGGAAATGGGAATAGCTTCCAGCCCGGCCCCGATGATGTAGTCGGCGGAGTTTGCCGTACCCAGGTAGGCAACTTTTCCGCTTTTGACCTTCTGCTCGAGAAAGTACCTCGTGGTGGCTCCGCTGGTGATGACCTTGTCCTCCGAAATGCAGTGCAGCCCGTAATCGGACATCCGCGCGGCGGCAGCCTTCGGACTGCGTGCGGCATTATTGGTCAGGACCCGTACGTGCTTCCCGGCTAACATCAGTTTCTCAACGAGGGGGATGGCATTGGGAATCGGGCCGCGGTGGTTGCGGAGTACGCCGTAGCTATCGAAAAAAATGACCGGAAACTGCTCGGCTACTTCGGCAAAAGGGGTTATTTCCATATCGGTTTCAGAGTCTGAGCGCATGTAATATTTTATCGGGTGAGAACCTGGCATCCAGGGTAGGTAAGTGGGTTGTCAGGACATCGTGGGACAACTGCTCGGCAAAGGAGGGTAGGAAAAAGTACCGACCGAGCCGCAAAACGTAGTTGAGGAGAAAGAAACGGTAAGCTTCCTTGATAAACAGTACTTCCGGCCGGGTAAGGGGAAATATCTGATGGTAGGATTGCAAGAAAAGGATAAAGCGATCTTCGAGTAGCCTGTCGACTTCATAGGTGAAGGCACTCTTGTCGCCAATTTCACTTACCACCCGGCTCAGGAAGTAAAAATCCACCACCCGCGTGGATACCCGAAACCAGTCGTAATCCCAGCGACTGGCCATCCGTCCCCGGGCGTCGACGCTGAAGTTGCCGATGTTCCAATCCACGAAGACCGGGATTTTCTGAAAGCCGTAGACGTTGATGCGAAAGGTGTTTTCCAGGAATCGCCGGCAGTGTTCTTCGATCAATTCGTAATGGTCGGGGTAATCGGTTCTGGCGGTGATAACCAGGGCATTCACGTCGGTGGTCATATCCCGGTCGCTACGCGGAAGGGTATTGGTGACCAGAGTGCAATCACGATGGAAGTAGGCCATTTCCCTTCCCAGCTGGCTTACCTGGTCCTCTGTCAACCGGCGTGGGGGATTATCCTGGATCTGGATGGGCCGGTAGAAGATGATCCAGGCATCCTGTTCTTCATCAATGTGTCGGTGGAAGAAAAGCTGGTTGCCCTTCATCAGTCCACGGCTGAGAAAATTCGCGTAGCGTACCGGCAGGTTGTTGGCAAGAACGTTGATGATCGTATGGTCCTCGGCAAAACCTTCGAAGGAGCCGAAGTAGGTGACCTTGGCAATTAGCACATTGCCATCCTCCATGATCAGTTTGAAGACGTGGTTCGTGGAGACTTGCGCACTGATGTCCTCGATGCTACGGATGGAACGGGTGTGGTCGTAAGCCCGCCAGGCGTAGCGAAGGACGTTTTGATAGTTTTTCATACGGTATTTCCACATATTTGCTGTGGCCGATGCTGACCTGGGTGAAGGTAAGTACCTTGGCCGGCGTATTGCAAACCTGCCCTAGCCCTTCCTGTTCTCTTTAGCAAAGACAATGTCATGCGTGAAAGCCCTATACCCCTATTAGTATTCTTTTTGATGATCGGAATTCTACCCAGTTTAGCGCACGGCCAGGACGAGCCGGAAGCCCGAACCGAAGCGGAGGCCCAACAAACCGAGTTGGTCCGGATTAATAAGTTAACTGCCCGCGGACCGCACCGTAAAAACCCGCTCGCCGCCGGGAGAATGCTGGTGTTGAATGCCCAAAGCAAAAAAGTCAAACGCCTTAAGGAACGCCGCATTCCTAAGGCCGAGCGTCGTAGCCGGCGTTCCACCTTCACTTCCTTGCGGTATCAGGAACCGGCGCAACGGTCGTCCCGAGAAAAGAAGTCACAGAAGAGCTCCGGGGCCGGGTGATCAGACTTGCTCGAAATAGCGACGCGTTTCCCAATCCGTAACTGCCGAGAGAAATCGATTCCATTCCAGTAACCTGGTGCGGACGAAGTGGTCTCTAAAGCCTTCACCAAACAGCGTGGCGGCCTTATCACTGTTTTGCATTGCACCTGCGGCCTCGCCAAGATGCTTTGGTAACTCCCGCCCGATCGTCTGCGCGTATGAACTTCCCTTTACCGCTGCCATATCCAGGTCCAGCTCGTGCTCGATGCCGTAGAGTCCCGCCGCCAGTGCCGCGGCAATAGCCAGGTAAGGATTCGCATCCGCGCCCGGCACCCGGGTTTCCAGTCGGGTGTGCGGAGCCCCACCGGGAATATAGCGTAGGGCGACAGTCCGATTTTCAACACCCCAGTTGGCCCGCGTGGCGGCCCAGGATCCTTCGATATACCGTTTGTAGCTGTTCACGGTGGGCGCGAACATGGGCATGATCTCGGGAAGCAGCAGGATCTGTCCGGCGATGTACTGCTTTAGCGTCGTGCTCATCCCATCAACGGCATTGGCATCGTAGAAGGCGTTCTCTGCATCCCGCCACAGCGATTGGTGCAGGTGGCCCCCGCAGCCCGGAAGCAGGGAGGAAGGTTTGGCCATAAAGCTGGATAGAAATCCGTGGCGGTAACTGATCTCTTTCACGCCCAGTTTGAGCAGGGCGGCGCGGTCCGCGGCCTCGACGGTCTCCCGGTGGCTGATGGCGGCTTCCAGCACGCCCGGCCCCGTTTCGGTATGCAGGCCTTCTAGCTGTACTTCGAAGGCACGAAGTTGCTCGAAGAGGTCCCGCATAAATCCGGCGTTCTGGCTGGTCCGCAAGCTGGAATAGCCAAACATGCCCGGGGTAAGCGGCCGGGGATTGGCGTGCTGACGGGCAGCCAGCGAATCAGGAGTCTCTTGGTAAGTAAACCACTCGTACTCCGGTCCAAAACGGGCGGTGAATCCCATTCCGGCCGCTTTCTCCGTTACCCGAAGCAGTAGGGACCGGGGGCAGGCGATACCGGCAAAGCCCGCATCATTTTGGAAATCACCCAGGAAGAAGGGGATGTCGTCCTCCCACGGCAGGTGGCGCATGGTCGCTGGGTCGATCCGGGCCTGGGCATCGGAAAAGCCGGGGTCGGGCAGCGGGTTCGGGTAAACCTCATCGCCAATGTCCCACCCGAAAATGACGTTGCAAAAGCCGAAGCCTTTTTCGACGGCACTCATAAGCTTTTCCGCGGAGAGGTATTTAGCCCGCAGGACCCCGTCCACGTCCGTTACGCCAATCTTTACCCGACGGGCAGGGTCTTTCCGGAGTTGGTCCATGGTCAGTTTCATGGGGGTGAAGATATAAAACCCCGGGGGCGAACAATTAGGCCGCTTCCGTTACTTCTTTATTATAAACACCGGTGAAACGGTGCCCCCGAGAGATTTGCAGAAATGAGTAACTCGAAATCCAGCAACTTACAGATCGTCATTTACAGTATCTCCGGTTTACTGGTGGCTGGCCTGGTCGGTGCATATTTCATTTTTCCAGGCTTCCAGGCTGGTGTACAGGAAGGATACGCCGTGGTCACGAGCGGGGACAATCAGCGGATCATGGCCTACGTGAGGCAATTCGGGTTCTGGGGGCCCCTGGTCGTCATCCTGATCATGACCATTCAGATGTTCCTCATCGTGGTGCCCAGTTGGCTATTGATGATCATCGCCATTCTCGCCTACGGACCCTGGTGGGGCGGCCTACTCTCGGTTTTAGCGGTCACCATAGCCAGCACGATCGGCTACTCCATCGGAATGGGACTCAGCGAAGCCAGTCTGACCAAGCTGGTAGGCGAGAAATCAGAGAAGAAATTGCAGCATACGGTCAATAAATACGGCAGCGGGGCGGTCGTCCTTTTCCGGCTGGCCCCCTTTCTCAGTAACGACGCCATCAGTTTCGTGGCCGGCATGGTGAAGATGGGGTACATCCGTTTCATCTCCGCTACCCTGGCCGGAATTATCCCCCTGACCATCCTCATTGCCTTTTTCAGTCAAGACATCGAGCAACTCAAAAGCATCCTTATCTGGGTCGGTGGTGTCGGCCTGGGCCTCTACGTCATCTATCTGGGCTACCAGTACTTCACCAACAACGACGACTAAAAGACTAACCGGCGAAGCCGACTAAAAGACTAAAAGACTAAAAGACTAACCGGCGAAGCCAACTAACAGACTACTCCTCAGGTCGCAAGTCAAACCGCCGCCGCAACTCGTCGAGTGCCGGATTCTTTTCCCGCATTTGCAGAAATTTATCCTTCGCGGAAAGCCGCTTTTTGACCTTTGTCTGTACGGGCTTCAGGCTTTCGTCGTGCTCCAGAATCATGACCAGGTTCGGCCGTTGGAAGGTGGAACGCAGGTGCTTGATGAGGTTGTCATCGTCTCTCAGGGAGGCGATTGCGCGGGCGGAACCCACCTTCACCACCACTTCCTCCTCTCCACGCAGTATGGGTAAAGCCTGTTTCAGGAAAACCGCCAGGGGCGTTCCGTGCTGTTCGGCGACAAAGACGTCCCAGGCTCCGCGCAGGTGCTCCCCGTCGAGTTCCGGTAATTCCTCCGGAGCCACGGAGTGCCGAATCTCCTCTTCCGCCTCGGCTATCATGCTGCTCATGTCTACGCTGGCAAAGGAGGCGGAACCCAGCGTTGGAGCGGGAGCCTTCACGGGGCCGCGTTCCGGAGCTACTTCGGTGTCGAGGCTTTCGTCAGGAGTTTTTTTTTGCGGCGGGGGCGCAGGAACTGCGTTTGCCGGAACCGATGGGGGCGGATTGGAATCGGCCGGAATGGCGACGGCGATCGGTTCGTTGCGGAATGCCCGACGGATGCTGACCATTCGTAGCAGACTCATTTCCACGTGCAACCTTTTATTCCGCGCCATTTTGAAGTTCAGGTCACAATCATTGGCCAGGTCAAGCACGGTAAGGAGGAGGTCCGCCGGTGCAATACCTGCTTGTTGGCGGTAGCGCTCACGTAGGCGGTCACCCACTTCGAGCAATTGCAGGGTTGCCTGGTCTTTACAGACGAGCAGGTCCCGCACATGGGCGGATAGGCCGTTCAGGAAGAGGTCTTCATCGAAACCTCCCTTTAGCACTTCATCGAAAAGCAGCATCATCCCGGAGCGGTCCTCCGTAAGAATGTAGTCCACCGCGCGAAAGAAGTAATCGTAATCGAGAACGTTGAGGTTCTCGATTACGGCTTCGTAAGTTATGTAGTCGCCGCTAAAGCTCACGATGCGGTCAAAAATAGAAAGTGCGTCCCGCAGGGCACCGTCTGCTTTCTGAGCGATAATGTGCAGCGCGTCTTCATCGGCAGTGATGCCTTCCTGTTGGCAGATACCTTGCAGGTGTTCAATGATATCGTTTGGCTGAATGCGCTTGAAATCGAAGATCTGGCACCGGGAGAGGATAGTGGGTATGATCTTGTGCTTCTCCGTGGTTGCCAGGATGAAGATCGCGTAGGGGGGAGGTTCCTCCAGGGTCTTCAGGAAAGCATTGAAGGCCTGCTGCGAAAGCATATGTACCTCATCGATGATGAATACCTTGTATTCACCCTGTTGGGGCTGAAAGCGTACCTGCTCGGTAAGGGCCCGAATGTGATCAACGGAATTGTTGCTGGCCGCATCCAGCTCCGTAATGTTCAGACTGGCATTGTTATTGAAGGCAACGCAACTGGGACATACGTTACAGGGCTCGTAATCCTCGGTCCGGTTGTCGCAGTTCAAAACCTTGGCAAGAATACGGGCGGAGGTGGTCTTGCCTACCCCGCGTGGACCACAAAACAGGAAAGCGTGGGCGAGGTGATCGGTCTGCAAGGCATTCTTCAGCGTCTGCGATACGTGCCGTTGGCCTACCACTTCATCGAAGCGAACGGGTCGGTACTTTCTGGCGGAGACTACGAAGTTGCTCATTGGTGCGAAGATACGATTTGAAGCGTCTTTACCGGTAGAAAGGCGTGATGCAGCGGAGGGTTATGACCAGTTGCCTACCCGTACAAGAATATCCCTACCGCGCAGCCTCTACCGGGAGCGAAGCGATCTCTACCGGCAAAGCCTCTACCGAGGGCGAAGCGATCTCCACCGGCAAAGCCTCTACCGGGAGCGAAGCGATCTCTACCGCGCAGCCTCTACCGGGAGCGAAGCGATCTCCACCGGCGCAGCCTCTACCGGGAGCGAAGCGATCTCCACCGGCAAAGCCTCTACCGAGAGCGAAGCGATCTCCACCGGCGCAGCCTCTACCGGGAGCGAAGCGATCTCCACCGGCGCAGCCTCTACCGGGAGCGAAGCGATCTCCACCGGCAAAGCCTCTACCGAGAGCGAAGCGATCTCTAACAGCAAAGCCTCTACCGGGAGCGAAGCGATCTCTACCGCGCAGCCTCTACCGGGAGCGAAGCGATCTCTACCGGCGCAGCCTCTGCCGAGAGCGAAGCGAGCTCTACCGCGCAGCCTCTACCGAGGGCGAAGCGATCTCTACTCCTCCACCATCTGCCGACTGATAATGACGCCAGCCTGAGTATATACCGAATCTATCCACACGGGTTCCGACCGGACGATCCACATAATGCTGTCGAAGGATTCTCGCGTGTAACCGTGTTCCGCCAGCACCGATTCGAAATATACCGTCTGCATCGAATCGCGCACGATCACCGGTACCTCGGCTGCCAAGGCCTCGGCAAGTTGCAGGTCAGCGATGGCGCGTGAAAGCCGGTTGGTATCCACCGGAGGGGGACCGGGATCCACGTTGGCGCAAGTAAAAAACAGCATCGCAGGCAAAAGCAGGAAAGCGCGTAGACTCATTTATCATCCTTAGGGTAATAATAGACGGTTCGCCGGGCATCAGCGAGTTTCCACTTCGACCACTTCTTCGATTTCAGTTCGCAACCCACAATGCCGGCCGTCGGTACGTTACCGATGTAATCATCGTTCTCCATGGCGTTGGCAGCCTCGGTAAAACCAGGGTTATGGCCGAAGATCAATACCCTGTCCCATTCCTTCGGGAGATCCTGGATCACCTTCTGGATAGTTTTCGGACCAGCATGGTACAAATTCTTTTCCTTGATCACCTGCGATTTACTGAGTCCGAAAGCTTCGGTAAAGGCACGAGCGGTGTGGCGCGCCCGCTTAGCGCTGGAGGTTACAATCCCATCGACCTTAAGCCCCGTTTTAGCCAGGCGGGCAGCCATATAGGGGGCATCCTTTTTACCCCGGGAATTCAGTGGCCGGTCGTGATCCTTGAGGTTCGGATCGGCCCAGCTGCTTTTTGCATGACGGACCAGATAGATTTCTTTTGTTTTACCCATTAATCTATTGCTTTACGAGTACTTAACATGCAGTTAAGGTGCAAGCCACACGGTTAACCTAATTTTGCATCTTATATAATATCCTTTGTAATGGCTGCAACCCCGGCGAAGATACTCCTGGTCGACGACGAACCCGATATTCTCGAAATTCTAGAGTTCAATCTCCTCAAGGAGGGCTTCGAGGTGGCCACGGCAGGCAACGGAGAAGAAGGCCTGGCGGTAGCCCGGGAGTTCCAGCCCGATCTCATCGTTCTCGATATTATGATGCCCGTCATGGACGGGGTAGAAGTGTGCCGACAGCTGCGCGCGGATGCCAAGTTCGACAACACGATCATTACTTTTCTTACGGCGCGCGAAGAAGATTACAGCCAGATCGCCGCACTCGATACCGGAGGGGATGACTACATCACCAAGCCCATCCGGCCCCGGGTACTCATCAGCCGGGTCAAAGCACTTCTGCGACGTAATGCCCGACAGGAAGAAGAGGACGGAGAGAAATCAATCTCCATCGGTGACCTGGAGATCGACCTCGAACAGATAGTCGTCCGCCGCGGTAAAGAACGGATAGAA
Organism: Lewinellaceae bacterium; assembly: GCA_963747415.1. GTDB lineage: Bacteria > Bacteroidota > Bacteroidia > Chitinophagales > Saprospiraceae > Neolewinella. The sequence goes on from CAVVFF010000001.1 coordinate 475,081, forward strand.
CTGGCCAAAAAGGAATTCGACTTGCTTACCTTACTGGCCTCCAAACCGGGAAAGGTCTTCAGCCGGGAGGAAATATTCAACAAAGTCTGGGGCACCGATGTCATCGTGGGGAACCGCACCATCGACGTCCACATTCGAAAATTAAGGGAAAAGCTTGGCGACCACTACATCAAAACCATCAAGGGTATCGGCTACAAGTTTGAGTTCTAAAAGTCTCAAAAACAGTACGCCGCGGGAAATCGCCATCCGAACTGCCATTTTTATCTCCCTGGCCACGGAAGGAGCGCTTCTGCTCGTTCTGGCTCTCCCCACGGTAGTTTTCAGCTGGTGGCTGGTGTTGATTTGCGGCCCGGCCACCTTCCTGATCAGCTACTTTATCGTGCTCGCTACGCTGGACCGGTATATATACCGAAAGATCAAACTGATCTATAAGACCATCCACAGTCAGAAAGTCAGTACGGATATTAAGCGGGAAGGGGTCGACCTCGACCAACCGATCATCGATGACGTCGAGCAGGAAGTAGCCGAATGGGCGGAAAGCCAACAGGAGCAACTCGATCAGTACGAGCGCTTCGCCGAATACCGGCGCCGGTACGTAGGAGACATCAGCCATGAGCTAAAGACGCCGATCTTCAATATTCAGGGCTATCTCCATACCCTGATGGATCACGGGTACGACGACAACAAGATCACCCGGTCTTTCATAAAGAAAGCCGCCAAGAACGTCGAAAGGCTGCAAACCATCGTCGAGGACCTCAGCGCGATCAGCCGTCTGGAGAGCGGCGACCTGATGTTTGACCCCGAGCCCTTCGATATCAAAGAACTGGCCCAGGAGGTGATCGAGGAACTGGACCTGAAAAGTCGCCAGTCCGGAGTCGTACTGGGATTCAAGCCCGGGGCCGAAACCGGATTTATGGTCAGCGCCGACCGGGAAAGCATCCGGCAGGTACTGGTCAACCTGGTTTCTAATTCGATCAAATACGGCAACCAGGGCGGGGCCACCCGCTTCGGATTCTACGATATGGAAAGCTACATCCTCTGTGAAGTGGCGGATAATGGGATCGGTATCCCGGAGAAGCACCTGCCTCACGTCTTTGATCGCTTCTACCGCGTAGACAAAAGCCGCAGCCGTCAGAAGGGGGGAAGCGGGCTGGGCTTATCCATCGTCAAGCACATTATGGAGGCCCACCAGCAAACCATCAACGTGCGCAGCACCCCCGGTATGGGATCGACCTTCGGCATCACCCTGGCGAAGGCTTAGTCGAAGCGGGAAAGGAAGAAATCACGAAGGTAATTTGCAACTACGAAAATCTTCGTATATATTTGTACGAAACAATTCGTACATGATTGCCCCCACTGAATCCGAATTAAACATCCTGCGCGTGCTCTGGGATGCCGGTCCGCTGACCGTGCGCGAGGTGAATGATGCGCTTAACCACCGAAGTGCCGGAGAAGCGAGTGGCAAACCCATCGGCTACACTACGACGCTTAAGATCATGCAATTAATGGCCGAGAAGGGCCTGGTGGATCGGGATGTAAGCAGCCGGAGCCATGTATACAGCCCGGCCGTAGCACAGGATCGTACGCAAAGGAACCTGCTCAGTCGCTTCGTCGACCGGGCCTTCGGGGGCTCGCGGAGCGAGCTGATCCTGCGGGCGCTGGGCGACGGTGAGGCTACCGCCGCAGAACTGGAGGAAATCAAACAACTCATCGAAAAATTAGAGCAGGATGGTCATAAGTGATATTGCCGCCCTCGGTACGACTATTCTGCATTCGCTCTGGCAAGCTACCCTGCTGGCCGGGGTGCTGTGGCTCGTAAGTCGCCGCCGCAAATTACCCGCCCGCCTCCGTTACGCACTGGCCTACGGGACGCTGCTGCTACAGTGTGTGCTTTCTATCGGAACGTTCCTGTATTACCGTTCCCCGAATGCGCATCTGGAAGCAGGCTTCAAACAGGCCTTTGTCGATTTTGTCGCTGCGGGACCCGCCGTCGCACCTGCGCAACGTCTGCTTTATACACCGGACTTTTGGATGGCGGCGCTGGTATCCTGCTGGTTTCTGGGCATGCTGATCGGCAGCCTGAAATTATCGGTTTCGCTCTGGCAGGTCCGGAGTATGCGCTACGAAGCGGTTACCGAGGTGACCCGGACCTTCGCCCGTCACGTACGCGAACTGGCAGATCGTATGGCCTATAACGGCCCCTTACACCTACGCGCCAGCAAGCGGATCACAACGCCGATGCTGGTAGGACACCTCAAACCAATTTTACTCTTTCCGGTGGCCATGGTGAACCAGCTTTCCACCCAAGAAAGCGAGACCGTTATCCTCCACGAACTCGCCCACCTGCGTCGGCAGGACCACTGGTTCAACCTGCTGCAGTGCCTCATCGAGGTAGTTTTCTACTATCACCCGGCCGTTCATTGGATCGGTGCGCGGATCCGGGAGGAAAGAGAGCACTGCTGCGATGACCTGGTGCTGCGGTATGGGCCCGGCCGATTGCCTTACGCCCGTGCCTTGCTCCACTTCAGTCGGGCCACCTCCGGAACCTCCCTAACCCTTTCCCTAACCGACGGCGGGGGCCTGCTCTCCCGTGTCCGCAGATTTATTGACCAACAAGAAAAAAGTTACAAAATGAAAAGCCGAATCCTTTTACTGCCGCTTCTGGCCGCTTTCGTAATGGTCGCCACCGCGGCGTATGTTCCCACGGGTGAAGGGTCGGTAGTAGCTGAACTTCCCCGGGAAGACCTTACCCCAGCGCTCGCCGCCCTAAATCCGGTTATCTACGTTGATACGCTGCCCCAGGGTACTCATCAGATAACGAGGATATCGGACGGAAAAACGACCCGACTACGCGTCGAAGACGGAGAGATCAAGGAGTTGGAGCTGGAAGGCAATCGTATTCCCGAAGAAGACTTTCCGCAATACGAGGAAAAAGCGGAGGAAATCCTGGGGATCGACAATGGACGGAATGATCAGGATATGAATAGGATACGGATCTTACATCCAATGGATTTTCGGGGCGAGGATTCCGTCCGGATCTATCGGAGTATGTCCGCCTTGCGCGACCTGGATATCGATCTGGACCTTCCGCTGGAGGCGCTGGAGAACAGCCTGGCTGCCGTTAAAATCAATTTTGATTCCCTGAGCACGCAGTTCAAAACGCTGCGGTTTGATGCTCTGGACGGCGATATTTTTCTTGATAAGGAACTGGAGAATATGGACAGCATTTATACCCGCTCCCTCGACGGCATGCGCATCTACCGCCACCGGCTTGAGGACATCGAGAACATCGAAAATCTGGAAGCGCTGAAGGCAAAGGAAGAAGTACTCCAGGAAGCGCTGAAGCAACTCGAGCGGCGCAAGAAGCAACTCCGTGAACGGGAGAATAACCGTGGAGAAGCCATGATCGAGCAGGTACGAGCCCGGCGGGAAGCCATGATGGCGCGGGCCCGGGAAACGCGCGAAGCCCTACAGCAGCGCCGGAACGCGCCGGCTATTCGGATAAACTGTCCGGAATCCTCCATCTCCCATTGGGTAGAAGAGCCCGCCCTCGCTTTTAATGCCCCTTCCGTCATCACGACCTACAGGGTGGAAACTTCCGCCTGTGCGCCGGCAGTTATTGAAGAATCCGTTGAGGTGAAGGTGGAAAAACCGGAACCCATCATCTACCACGAGTTCCAGGGAGAAGCCTTTTACTAATAAATTCGTAGCTCACACGGCCAGTTCTGCCGTAACGAAGCGCAGAAAGCGATTCAGCGCTTTGCGCTTGCCGGCATCCAAATGATAGTCGATGTGGTGGGTATAGTAATTAGTGAGATCAAAATCCGGGGTAGGGGAGGGCAGCAACAGCTGCAGTTGCGGCAGATGCGCCAGGCCTTCCCGCAGCGCCTCGTTAAAATCCTGGATAAAATCCGGGGGTAAAGATGTCGTCGTCACCCATGCCGCGAATACGAAGGGTAATCCCGTATGCTGTTTCCAGGCCGCACCGAGGTCATAGACGTAGCGAAACCGGCGGTCAAGCCCGATCGTGCGATCACCGATGACCAGTCCGCCGATGGTCCCGTTGATGTGCTCGATGTACCCGTCGCGGGCATCGAGAAAGGTTACGGGATGTTCCCAGAATTCGTCGAGCAGCAACCGCGCCAGCATGACCGACGTCCGGCTATGGTGGTCGAGGTAAATGTGCGTCATTTCGTGCAGGGGTACCTCTCCGTAGATGCATACCGTGGCTACGGCGCCATTAGCGCCGATACAGTAATCGCTGATGATCTCGTAATTGGGGAGTTCGGGTAAGACGGCCACCGGCACCAGCCCGATCTCCGCCTCCCCCTCGACCAGCCGCCGGGCACATTCGCTGGGAATGGCCAGGTCCATGGTCATACGGTCGCTGATGGGGCTGCGGAGCAGACCGTACAGTAAGGGTTTGGTATTGAGATAGCTAACGGCTACCAGGCGGGGGGGAGCTCGCTTTACCATTGTTCCGCATTTGTGGGGCCGGGTAAGTGGGTCCGATCGTTCTCCCGATGGAAATGAAATGATCCGTCGGGAAGCTGATCGGCCACCCACAGGCCTAAATTGTGGTGGCGCAGTTCATTCATCCGTTCCAATGGCCGATCCATCATCAGGGTCACCAGGCCACACATGGCCCGGCCGTGGCTGCAGATCAATACCTTCGATTCGGGTCTCTCCCGCAAGTGCTCGATGAAATGGCCCAGGCGCTCTCCCAATTCCCGGGCGCTTTCGCCGCCACCGATCCTGCCGTCAAGTTGCCCCTCCGACCAGCCATCTTTGATGCTTTTGTATTCGGCAATGCTTTCCGGGGTGCCCGGCTTTCCTTCGTGGCTGCCCCAGCCCATCTCATTGATCGTGATGTGTTTCTCCCAGGGTAGGCCTCCCTCGATGAAATGATGCACGGTTTCCCAGGTGCGTTTGAGTCCACTGGTGATAACCAGGTCGAAGGGCTCATCGCGGTAACTTTCGTAAAAGTGCCTGGCCTGTGCTCGTCCGGTGTCGTTCAGACTGGAATCCACCCCGCTGCCCTGCACGATTCCCCGCAGGTTGAAGTCGGTTTCTCCGTGGCGAACGATGTAGATGCTTTTACGATTTCCCATACCGATTACGGCGTGTTTAGATTTTCTTTGGCAGGGTGTGAGGTCCCGGTTTAAAGGACCAGCCGGCTGCCCATTCCTTGCGGTCAAACTACCGGTAAAGAAGTGTATCCCCGGTAAACTTTATCATCCGCAAACTCGACGTCGGAATAATCCTTGATGACGCCGTAGAGTGTATCGCGCTCGATCGGTTGGCGGCCGACGGCGCGGATCATCTTGACCAGGTCTTCGGTACTCATGGCGGGGTGCTTTTCTCCGCCGGCCATGGAATAGATACGCGTGGTATCGTCGATCGTCCCGTCGATATCATTCACCCCGAACCCGAGACTTAGCTGCGCGGTGGTGCGGCCGATCATAGGCCAGTAGGCTTTCACGTGATCGAAGTTGTCCAGGTAGATGCGCCCGATCGCGTAGTTGCGCAGGTCCTCGATCACGCTCACCTCCGGCAGGTGGCTGAGTTCGTTATTTTCATTGCGAAACTTCAGCGGGATGTAGGTTTGGAATCCTCCGGTCTTGTCCTGCAGCGCACGAAGTTTTTCCAGGTGGTCGACGCGGTGACCGTAATTTTCAATATGTCCGTACAGCATGGTCGCATTGGACCGCCCCCCGAGCTCGTGCCATATCTCATGGATGCGCAGCCACTGTTCTCCGGTACACTTTCCCCCCGCGATCTGGTCCCGGATCTCTTTGGCGAAGATTTCCGCGCCGCCGCCGGGCATACTCTGCAGGCCGGCCTCCTTCATCAGTCGCATCCCTTCTTCGTAGCTGATGTTAGCTTTCTTGAAGATGTAGTGATACTCTACGGGGGTGAGGGCCTTGATGTGCAGGTCGGGGCGATGGGCACGGATCAGGCGAAACAACTCCGTGTAGAAGGGAACGTCGTACTGGGGCAAAACACCGCCGACAATGTGCACTTCGGTCACGGGCTGATCGTCGTACTTCCGCACGATGTCCATCATGTCGTCAATCGTGTATTCCCAACCGTCTTCCCGTTTTTTTATTCTGCGGCTGTAGCTGCAAAAGGTGCAGGTATAGAGGCACACGTTGGTGGGCTCGATATGGAAATTTCGGTTGAAGTAAGTGCGGTTGCCGTGCCTGGTTTCGCGGACATGGTTGGCCAAAGTGCCGAGATAGCCCAGTGGCCCCTCTTCGTAAAGCAGCAAACCCTCCGCGGGGGTGATACGCTCACCTAGCTTCACCTTTTGGGCGACGGAGCGCAGGGGTGAAGCCAGTTTGGAATCGGAAAGAAGGGTCTCGATAGAAGGCTGAATAGTCATCCGTTTATATTGGCGGTTCCAGGTACAACAACCACAATAACTTTCAGTTTTTTCTGAAAAAATTATTTAGGTTTATTAACATCCAGTAGTTGCCGTAGGACCGTCTTTTCGTCTGATCGCCAGTCCAGGATATAGGTGAAGGTGTAGGTTTCGCCAATCTGGAAATCAATTTGACGGCGAAGTTGTCGATCGCCAACTTCGATGTAGACGATATCCCCGTTAATAGGCTGAATCTCAAGCGTCCAGCCAGCGGAGCCTAGGAGTACTCCCTCGATCTGCGTGGTATTTGCAGCGTCGGAGACGATCCGGCGGGAGGCGTCCGGCGGCGGATTTTTGACGTCTGCCGTGCCGGATCTCTTGGCTAGCGGAATGTCCGTGTACCGCAATTCGCGTTCGGTTCGTTTTGGGGTGAGGTTGCGTAGCGCCTGACAGTTTTCGGTCAGGGGATCGATGAGCAAGGCTTCCAGTTGCCGCAAGTCATCGTCTTTTCGGACGGATAACTTTAATTCCGTCCGAATTTGCCGCGGGTGAGCATTCACAACGGTTTCAACGCAGCGGTCGGCCTGGATACGCGGATACACCAGCTCTTCGGAACTGATGCAGTTGCAGACCTCCTGGGCAAGCTGCTGAACGAATGACTGCGCCTTTACCTTACCGCCAAGGCAGAGTAGGATGCTAAGCAACAAATTGGTAGCCAGGTGGGGATAAGGCATATTGGCAAAACTAGGTATCTGTTTACACCTCCGAAAATATCGAATCTCCCGCCAAAGGCCCGGTTGCTGGCATCGACGCTTGTTCAGACCGAGGTAACCGGTAGCGGTTTTACCTCAGAATCACCACTTTTCCGAGGCCATTCTTAAAATACTGGTCCGTGACCGAGTGCGTGGCCCGAAACTCTTCACTCCCGGAAGTCTGATGCGATTCCAGGGGGCTCCCTGTTTCATCCGCTGTGATGACGCGGTACAAGTATACGCCGTTAGCGAGCAGATCGCCGTACTCGTCGGTACCGTCCCAGGCGAATTCCGTCTGGTGGGTGCCGATTTTGATGTTCTCGTGAGCCCGCAGATCAATATCCCTGACCACCCTTCCGGAAACGGTCATAATCTGGATACGAAATACCTCCGGGGGGGAACTTCCCGTGAGGGTGTAGACGAACCTGGTCTGGGTAGTGAAGGGGTTTGGATAGGTCAGCACATTACTGATGAGCTGCTCATTCAGTACCTCAAACTCCTGTTCGTATTCGAAAATACCTGATTTATTGTCGGCGCGGTCCTTGGCTTGAACCTTCAACTGGTAAGTACCATCCACCGTGAGTTCGGGGCGGAAGTAAATTTCGGCCAGATTATCTCCGCTACCGGATGCGGGTATATATTCTACCCGTTCGTCCGACATGCGGATTGTTTCACCGTTGTTACCCCGTCCGGGATAGCTAAGTACGATCTGGTAAGCGGAGGAATCGTCGAGCCGCCTGAACTTATTTTCATCGCGCAGTTGGATGAGTATTTCGGGCTTGGAGCTTACCAGTTCACCGTTGTTGATCCTGCGCCCATCGAAATATACTTTCAGGTCTGGATCTACCAGGTCTACTCCGACGCCCACATCGGTAGTAAGGAGATTATTGAACAGGATCTCCTCCGGTTGATCGTTGGATGGATTGAGCAATAACTGAACGCGGAGACCGGAGCTGATAGCGGTCGTAGGCAAGAGGAATTGGACGGTATCCTGTCCTTTACCAGGGAGGGGTGGACGACGTTTCAGGATTTTGGTGACCTGATTGCTTTCGTCGAGTACGCTAAGCTCGATCAGCATACTATCCATCGCGATGGGAGAGAGGTTTTCATAACCGATCTCCATTCGGGCCACTTCTCCCTGGACGAGGGTGTCGGGCACGGAATACACTACGGCCGGACTTATGGCAACGTCGCCGGGGCGTTGATAGTCGAAGTAAATTTCTTGGACGGTAGCAGAAGTACGCAGACCATCGTCGAACAACCAAACTTTTGCAGTAAGGTAGGGGTAGTTCTCCGCGTTGAAGTCGCTGAGATCGATATTGAATTCCAGCTGTTCCCGAATAGAAAGTGGCTTTTCAATCAACCGATCCCATTGGCCGTCAGTCAACTGACCCATTACCTGGAAGTAGCAACTATCCTTTTCTTCAATGTTCTTGGGGTCAAACCGAATACGCATGCCGTTCCAACTCAGGGCCGGACCTACCGAGGGGGTGGTGTAGGAACCGTTGTCCCAATTCTCGCGGAGGTTCACGATAACCTGAGTCTGTGCTTCCTGATTGTCACCGATGGCTTCGGCCATGGCGCCCTTGCCTTTTTGGTACATAAAGGTATAGGGAACGGAACCGAGGCTTTGTAGCAACCTTATCTGCTCGGCGCCTTGGGCCTCCAACATACCATATAATGTGCGGCCAAAATCTATTGAATCTTGCTCCCAGCCGGAGTTGTGATAGGCTATTTCGTTTCCCCGCTGAACGCTATACACAAATACGTACTGACCGTCCTGGACATATTCATCCAAAAACTGCATCATTCCCGATCGACCTTCCGTGGTACGGGTATCAAAGGACCAGGGGCTAGCTCTTCTTCCAGGAGCCGAGTTGTAAGAGCCGTCACCGGGTGAACTATACCATACACTGTTGTTGGTGCTATCAACTACTAATACTTGAAGCCCAACATTAATTCGCCAGGGGAAAGGAGAGTTATATCCGGTGTTATTCCAAATTAACTGAGGCATGGACCTGTCTTCGTATACCCCGTTGAGGATCTTAACGTTATTGACATTTTGCTCGAAACTCCAAACTGGAGAGGTATTTGACAGTTGGATATTTTCTGCTTTGCCCTGGCTCAATTGTCCGGGATGCTGAAGCGCGAAATCAACCTCGCTGGGATTTTGCTGATCCAGAAAGGTGAAGCTACTTTCACTCCATAGGTAACCTTGTCCCAAGGTGAGGCTGCTATCCGGGCTGATTCGCCAATAATAGGTAGTGCTGTCCAGGAGATTGATGGAAGGCGTGTAACGAATTATCCCCCCGGGTGCCTCAATTTCCTCATGAACCAACAAATCGTTAAAATCGGGTTCAAGAGCCATCTGTACCGCGTAGGTTCTTACCGGAGCCAAGGGGTCGGAACTGCCCGCAGCGAACGCGGTTCCGGGGCCGACCACTGCAAAGGGTGGAGGGAAAGCCACCTTGGCTGTATTGGCGATTACCGTAAAAGGTACGCCGGGACGGCCACCGATAACCAGGTCATTATTACTCTCTGCGCTTCCGGCAGGCAACTCCACGACTTCATTGGCTGCGTCCAGGGTAAGCATCAATCGGTTGTTGCCAACGGCTTCCAGGCCAACATTCGGCAGTTCAAGGGTTACCTCCTCATCGTAGTAGGGCACGTGAACAGCCTGCATGCCCAGATCGCGAATTTCACCGGTGGGAAGCTCTTGTCGGGCGTGAATCTGTACGCTATCTGCTATCCCTTCCGCATGTGTACCCAGGTTGATGATTTTTAGCTTAACGGCGAAGGTGCTGTCCTGGGCCGGAACGACTTCCGGATCGAACTGGACGGAGGTTGCATCAATGACCAGGTCCGGGCCGGGGCGGGGGTGCATGCGAAAAGCCGGATCACCGCTTAAGGCAAATTGCTCCATTAAGATTCCAAGGGTAAAGTTGCTCGTACCGGCGAAATCTTCGATCGTCGCCCGTAAAATGTCCCCTACTCCCTCTCCGTAATATTCTCCTGAAAGGTTACTGTAGATGCTCCGGCCGTAAGATCCCAAAGCACTGATGTAGCCTAGCCCTTTAGATGCGGCGTAAGTTATAGCCCCACCATCGGGTAGAAAAATGAAGCGTTCACTGATACTCCGGGCTTCCGTGAAGGCATCCCCACTATAGCAACCGAGGCTGAGCATAAAGGGATACTTACTCTGATTATTGTAATTCTCCGGATTATCGATGTTGAAATCAAAGCCCTGGCTACTGGAGTGCCCGTAAAAGGTAAGGACAGAGACTCCTTCATTTATTCGGTCAAAAATGATGTCCTGCCGAGCTTCCTCGATCGGGTCACTGTTCGTTTTGAATACACTGGTAACATTCCCAGCAAAGTGGCTCTTTTCCAGAATGTCCTCCATTGTTCCCAGATTATAGCGAATCGCGCTTTGCTCTCCGGCGGATGTGCCTCCACCCAAGAAAAGGGCTTGTTTCATCCAGGCGGCGTCATCAACAGTCTGGTCAACCTGAAAGACTTGGGCCTCGACTTCCTGAAGCTTTTTTACGTAAATCCCTACTTCTTCCCGGTTGATGGCCGACAGCCTTCCAGTAGACAGTTTCGGCCGTGGATCGCCAAGGTCAGCCGAAAGGAGATTATCGGAGGCCGGAATGCCAAAACTCGGAACAAAAAACGTGCTTTTTGCTTCTTCTAATCCATTTGGATTTCGTAATTGGACGTATTCCCGGCCTTTCCCAACGATGAAAAGATAATTTAGTGCTGGCGCGCGCTGTAGTGCAGCGTGAAGATAATTTCGAATCGCTTGTGGATGACGACGCAAGCCGTATCCATATGAATCGTAGAGGTCTTCGACGTAGACCGTATGGACGGAATAACTACCTCCGGCAGCGCTCTCGCGGTATGCCGCCATGGCTTCCAGTTCGGGTCCGGCCAAACGGTGGCTGGAGAGGATCAGGTAGTCGGCATCGGTGGGGGGGAGCAGGTCCGGTAAAGTAATCAGGTCGATCCCCGCGGGAGCCGCCGCCTCGTTGAGTAATACGAACTCTCGTTTGGTAGTGGCAGCAGGCAAATCGAACCGGCCATTCCCCGACTGGAATACCTTACCAGTAGTGATATCGTACAGCCGGCTAGCCGAATTGACGTTGCCAGAGAAAATTAAGGTTACAGGCGCACCAGCCGGCATCGAGAACGCAAGCGAGCTGTTCTCCATTCTCGCTTCGGCAGGATAAACTACCGACACGAAAGCCAGGTTGGCTTTGTCCTGCGGGCCTGCCTGCCCTTCGATGGTGATGGTAGCCTCATCATCCGTTAGGGAAAAGGAGAAAGCAGTGTCTTGTAAACTCCATTCACCTTCCGTATTGACCTCACCAGCCAACTGACCATTAACCCTGATGACTTGTGCATGCGAGTCACCAAATGCTAGTCCAAATCGAACCGCCAGGCGGGCTTCGCCACTCACCGCATTGGGAAGTTGTAGGCTTTCCGAAGTTATGGTCGTCCCATTGCTCGAAAGGAGCTCATTGGTATTCCGCGAACCATATCCTTCCGCCAGTTCATAGTGGGAGAAATAAACGCTGACCCCAGCGGTGCGACGAAAGAATTTGCTTTGTGAGTTGGTGTAAATTTTCTCAGCTGTACGGTAGATGGTAGAGGTCGTGGGCCCACCCTGGGCGGATGTCACCGACTCATAGCGAGCTACCGGAGTGCCGGGAGCAGCCAACGAAAGGTAGTAGCCGGATGTATCTGTATAAATGCCGTAGCGGGTATTCAACAGCATGTCTTGCCCGAATTCGAAAAGGTGCTGGTCGAGTTCGCTGCGTGCCCGCTGTCCATAGAATAAAATGTCACCGCCCACCACGTCTATCGGCACGGGTTGCCCGAGATGATGCATCTGCAATCGGTTGACGTCAGCACCATCTTGGAGAATTCCGGAAGCGGCAAGAGATGCTCCGGAAAGCCGGTAAAAGCCGTCTTCGCTTACCTCTACCCGGAGCTGATTGCTTCCGGCCTCGTACCATTCGTTACCGTATAAAATTTCCCCATGCATCGGCATTTGAGCGGAGACAGCGAAAGATGACAGGATAACTAAGGTAAAAAGGGTAACGATTCGGTACATAAACAGGGGTTGATCCGACATAAGTCGGAAAGGGGGCAAGAACCAACTTTAAAGGTAACGCCATCAGACTGTTGAAGGGTACAAGCAGGTACGGGAAAATGTCCGGTACCGGACTCTCTTCATTCCAATTCGTAAGTGGGGCTCTGTCCCCGCAGGGGGGGCATGCCCTGGTAGCCCAAACCGACACTCAGGTTTTTCTCTCCATCCGGGGATACGAATGAATCGGGCGGAATACCCGAGAATAGCAGTACCCTTCTTCCATCAGGCAACCGGTCCGTGGCAATGTCGGGTAGACGTTCGTAGGCGTACGTGCCGTCCTCCAAACCATTAATTATGAAAAGGTGTACGGGAAGTTGCCCCGACAAATTAATACTCCTCGGCGAAGTGGCATAAACCTTTATCGTTGGATCGTCCGCGCCGGAGAATTCCACTTCCAAAGCCACGTCCTTCACTACCTGGAAACGGTCGATTTTGCGCAGTCGCATCTCCCCTTTTTGGGTGTGGAAAGTGTCAGTGTCGAAGAAGTCCCAGTTGCGCTGCCCGAGCAGGTATACGGCATCGTTGTGGTACTGGGTATCGCGTTTCCATAGATCGTATTGGCTTGGTCGGTATGCCACATCGGTAAAGGTCCACCCTGGTTTTCCTCCGGTGTAGAATTCATAGAGCGAGGCAAATCGATAGCTGTTTTCAACGATGACGGGCGAATCGCCGGCGATAGCTTCAAGGCGGTGAACCCATGGTTCGTGGTCAAAGGGCTTTTCAAAGGGCAACCAATCGCTTGGCAGGATAAGGATTATACGAGCGAGTAGGAGGATGCCACCTGTGAGCCAGCACAGCCGTACGAGAGCCGGCCTCCAACCCGGAAATCGCCGGACGGCCTGGAAAGTGAGGTAGACCAGTGGTACGCTGAGTAATGCCGTCCACTGTGCTTCGGTCCGGCCCTTCGTAGTAGTATATAGAAAGAACAGCAGCATTCCCGCTGCCAACCAACGCAGCGATCGCTCAAACCGATCGCGGGCGTGGTCTTTTATAAAGGACCGGAGGTAGTGGTAGACCAAAAAAGGACTGAATATTAGTAATTGATTGACTAAATACTGGACGGTGTACTTAAATTGATAAGGGTCATCTCTTCCACTAAGGTGGTACCGGAAAGAGGGGTAATCATTCAGGTATTGCCAGTAGAGATGCGGAGCGAACAGCAGGGCGCCGGAAAGGCCAGCCAGCCAGGCGGAAGGTTTCCTGATTAGGAAACCCAAATTTGGTAGCACCGTGAACAGGATAAGCATCAATCCATGGTACTTACTGTAGAGCAGTCCGGCCATAGTCAATCCCAAGATCAATGCGTTGACCATGGAAGAACGGCTAAGAAATTGCCGATAGGCAAGAAGGTAAAGCACAGTAAACAGGACCAGCGGCCCATCCGGCGTGGCAATGAAGCCATAAACCTGTAGCATGGGCTGGGCAAACACCAGTGCCGCCAGCAGCCATAAAGCCGAACCTCTGGGTCGATCCAGCAGGAAGTAGATTGCCGTAATGGTTCCGGAACCGGCGAGTACGTGTCCAAATCGTAACCCTAAAGCACCTGGGATCCAGTCCCGACCGATGGAGATCAGTAGCGCAACGGCCGGAGGATGGTCAAAGTAACCCCAATCCAAACGTCCGGCATACATCCAGTAATAAGTCTCGTCCGGATCCAGGGGGGTAAAGGCCGCCTGAATCAGATTGAGAAGGAGCCAGGCAACCAGGAAATAGTAGGGCCGGATACCGGCACTGGTTTTCGACATGGTGCGAAGGTAGTATCCAACTCGCGTCCTTCTTCCCAGCTGACCAACTCGCAGGCTTTCTTCGCGGTTTTGCATCTTTGCCTTCCCATGAAGCACCCGATCACTTTTTGTCTGTTCTTTCTTCTCTGTTTTGCAAACGCTTGCGGCGACGGGGATGCCACCTCCGCTGAAGCTGCCTCATCGGGCTTAGCCGAGCAACTTCCCGGCACCTGGGAAACGGTTACGTTGGAGGTAGCTTACCGTAGTTATATGGGCGGCGACACGGCTTACCAAGAGATTATCCAAGAAGCAGACTGGGGAAAGGTATATGGGGTTAAGCCCCCGAGTACCGTCTTCTCTCCGGATGGCAAACTGCGGCGAACCTACCGGCTTCGCTCCGGTGAAATCGCAAATGTGACTAACGGGATCTGGAAAGTAACGGGTGACAGCCTTTTTATTATTGAGCCAAACATCACCTATACCTATGCTTATGATCTGAGCGGTGATCGGCTGGAACTGTCCGGCCGTATCGACCAAGATCAGGATGGCGCACCGGATGATGACTTCCGCGCTGTCTACAGGTTGACCAGCCGAACCCGGTAAAAAAGGACGGCCCCGCGATGTCTCGCGGAGCCGTCGGTAGCTCTTTGTTATGGTAGTTATAAATTTTAGCGGGCTACCACCAGTCTGGCGGTCTGGCCCATTAGGCGGAGGGTATACACCCCGGGCGTAAGGTCGGGGACGCGGAAGGTTCCTCCCTGAATTTGGTGGGTGCCTACGTGGCGACCGTTCGGCGCGAAAATTTCCACCTCCGTATCCTCACTTATCCGACCGTCCACCCTAAGCAGTTGACCTGAGGCAACGGGATTGGGACTTAGCACGATCGGTAATTGGTCGTCGCTTTGCCAGGTAGCGGATTGTACACCCAATTCGGTGCGGCTCCCGTCGAAATCGTATTGTTCGAGACGGTAGTAGTTAACTCCAGCCGAAGGTTGCTGGTGGCGGTAAGCGTAGGTGCTGGCTAGGCCGGTGGTTCCCTGGCCGCCGACGGTCGCTATCTCGGAAAATTGCTTGCCGTCGATACTGTGGGAGATAACGAAGTGACTATTGTCTTCTTCATCGGCGGTTTCCCAATTCAGGGCGACGTGGTCCTCTTTTGGCTCTGCAGTCCAGGAGATGAGGGTGACGGGAGCTACGGACGCTAGGTTCGGTTGACCTAAGGTGCATACACTGGGGCAGACATCTATCTTTGCCTGCAGATCGGGAACTTTGTTACCATTTCCATTTCCAGTGAAGCCAAATTTCAGGGTACCGCTATCCGTATCTATCCACAATTTCGCCCCGTTCTTAGTGTGCATAAATTTGGTATCCGCGTCCACAAGGGTATGCTCGCTGAAGACCCCTTTGACTGAGGATTCAAAGATCACGGTGACCCCCGTGAGGTCCTGAAAGCTTGGGCCGGTTAAATCGGCGGTTCCTTTACCGGTTACGATAAGGGTTCTATACGGCCTGCCGGATTCATCGGAGAAGCAATCTCCAGTGTAGGAGGTTGAATTCCCACCGCCCTCTGCCGTACAGGTCTGAGCCGCAAGGGCAATAGGGGAAAAGAGCGCTGCAAGAAGCAGCACCTTAAGGTTGTAGAATTTCATGTTTGTCTTGTGTTGTTATTGGAAGACCGGATAAAACTGCTTATCAGTTTATCGGTCGGAATAGTGCTTGAATAAAAATTGTGTTGTTCAAAGTATCTCTCAAAGTGTCATGTAGCCTTGTGGAATAAAAACAAATATGGAAAAAAAGTCAGCGCTGACAGTAACGATTAATAGGCGATAAAATACAGGTATCCCATATGGGTACTTGCATTCATCACCGAACAGTAGACAATCCCTGTGTTAAGGGGGTAAAATAGTGTTGTTCAGTGTCTCAAAATCTTGGCAACAATCAATACATACATGAAATAGGCCTCGAATAATCGAATTTAATACCTATGATCATCGATGTTAAACTGTTGATATGGTAGAAGCTAGTAACAAAAGTTAAGTAACTCGAAGATCTACGCGATCAAGGCGTTCGATCTATACCTAATACAATGATACGGCCCCGATGTTCACGTTTCCTAAATATTTGCCTGTTTATTTCCCCCATTGCTATTTTTTAACATATCGATTTTCTCCTGGATAATTTTATCCCACTGAGTTTGGTCCGAACAGTACGGAATCGACCGAAACCGAGCTTACGGTAGACGGTTCCGGTCGTTGGCCTGCGGGCGATCCTCCACCGCGCACCTCTGAGCCTTCGGGGTTTTATTTCCATAATAGTTCTCCCGCCGAAGGGGAATAATCAGCGTATTAATCTGCACCCCATCTGCGGAATCTGCGGTTCGAAATCAGGAGCGGTAGCGAGCATAGGCATTTACCCGCTCCCCCTGGCCCCAAAGGGGGGAGAGGGCGGAGGTAATGCTTACTATAGGCCATAAAATTCAGGTTCGTTGGCCAAGGTGGGTGACCACCAATCGATTGCTCTTGCTCGAAGGGTCCAAAACAATCGGCAGCTACCAAAGCTACTCGGCTCAGAAACTCCAACCTTAGTGCTCCAATTGGCGGTAGCGAGCGAAGCCATTTATCCGCCCGGTCTGCCTCCTAACCGTCGCGGGGTAGGATTCCGGCTGTGTCCCAAAGGGTGATAAGGATGGTATGCGGCTACGACGTGATCGTAAGATTCAAATCCCGGAGCTGGGTTTGGTCGATCGCGGCGGGGGCATCGATCATGACATCCCGGCCCTGATTATTTTTGGGGAAGGCGATGAAGTCCCGGATTGAGCTCTTCCCATTCATCACGGCGCAGAGCCGGTCAAAACCAAAGGCGATTCCGGCATGGGGTGGGGCGCCGTATTCAAAAGCACCCATCAGAAAGCCGAACTGTGCTTCGGCTTGTTCCTCCGTAAAGCCCAGGAGCTGAAAGTTCTTCTCCTGGAGTGCCCGGTCATAAATACGTACCGAACCACCGCCGATCTCCGCGCCGTTAATGACGAGGTCGTAGGCATCGGCCTTCAGCGATTTCATGGTGTCGTGGTCGCCGGTGAGCATGCGGTCGATTTCCTCCCGCTTCGGACTGGTAAAGGGGTGGTGCATGGCGTGGAAGCGCCCGGATTCCTCGTCCCACTCCAGCAGGGGGAAATCTACCACCCAGAGGGGCTTGAAAGTGCCCGCGGGGATCATGTCGTATTCCTGGGCAACGTGGAGCCGCAGGTTACCCAGCTGGGTGCGGGTTTTTTCGTCTTCTCCGGAAAGGACTAGGAGTAAGTCACCGGCCGTTGCACCTGCGCTCGCCGCCCAAGTCTGCAGCGCCTCCTTATCGAAAAATTTGTCTACGCTGCTTTTAAAGCTGCCGTCCTCGTTACACTTGACGTAAACCAGGCCCTTCGCACCAATTTGTGGACGCTTCACCCAGTCCGTAAGCGCATCCAGTTGCTTCCGGCTCAGGTCGGCCTTGCCGGGTACGCAAATGCCGGCTACCAGCTCGGCGCTGTCGAATACCTTAAACCCTTTGTTTTGGGCTACGTCATTGAGTTCAACCAGTTCCATGCCAAAGCGGAGATCGGGCTTATCGGAGCCGAAACGCCGGATAGCGTCATCGTAAGCCATCCGCGGAAATTCCCCAAGGTCGGTCCCCTTAAGTTTCTGGAAAAGATGGCGCGTCAGTCCCTCGAAGGTATTCAGCACCTCCTCCTGGGTCACGAAAGCCATTTCGCAGTCGATCTGGGTGAATTCCGGTTGGCGGTCGGCGCGTAGGTCTTCGTCCCGGAAGCACTTCACGATCTGGAAGTAGCGATCGTAGCCGGCCACCATCAGCAGTTGCTTAAAGGTCTGTGGGCTCTGCGGTAGCGCGTAGAATTGTCCCTCGTTCAAGCGGCTGGGGACGACAAAATCGCGGGCGCCTTCCGGGGTGCTTTTGATTAGGTTTGGCGTTTCCACCTCCAGGAAGTCCTGCCCGGCCAGGTAGGCACGCACGGCGAGGGCAAGCTGACTTCGAAAAATCAGGTTGTGTTGTAAGGGGTTGCGGCGCAGATCCAGGTAGCGGTACTTCATCCGCAGGTCGTCGCCGCCGTCGGTCTCGTCCTCGATGGTGAAGGGGGGCACCTTCGATTTATTCAGCACCGTCAACTCCCGGGCCAGAATTTCGACGTCGCCGGTAGGTCGGTTAGGATTCTTATTCGTGCGTTCGCGTACCGTACCCTTCACCTGGATCACCCATTCCCGGCCCAATTTCCGGGCCCGCTCGGCGAGTGGGGCATCGTCGTCGCTGTCAAAAACCACCTGGGTGATGCCGTAGCGGTCGCGTAGGTCGACGAAGGTCAATCCGCCGAAGTCACGGCCGGCTTGCACCCATCCGCTGAGGGTTACTTCGTTGCCGGCATCGGATAGGCGGAGCTCGCCGCAGTTGTGGGTACGGAACATGGTAGCTGATTTTGGGGCCGCAAAGGTACATTAGTTTGTTTGCCGGCTTGGGCGGTTCGTTCTTTAGTGGGCGGCTCTGATCAGCCATCCCTGAGTGTTAGGCGGAAGGTTGTATAGAACGTAACTACCGGCTAAGTCACGTTTGACCTCGAGGACGCGCCGGGAAGAGGAGCCGCTGATGCTGCCCAGCGTCGCCGATGCCCAATCTTCGGGGACGTAGGTTTTGAAGGTGAGGGGGACGTCGTACATGGTCGGGTCGAGTGTGCCGGCAAGCGTGCTTTTTATCGTCCCTTCGCTAAACTGGCTGGTGACCGTGCTGTTTTCGCGCTCCCGGATGTACTTCGTTACGGTGGCGAAAGGGGCGATCCAGAGGCTGTCTTCGTGCTCCTTGACGTAGCTGAAATAGTCCCGCAGCTCTTCCGCCGGCCGGGCCGCCCAGCCGTAGTCGTCGACGCCATGGAAGACTTCCACCAGCCACACGTTGTCGTGCGCCAGGGTGGTGTCGATCCAGCTTTTCATTTGCCGTAGGGTGGTACGGTCTACCGGACCGCGTTGCCACTGTACGTATTCCTCGATTTGGGCACCGGGTGCTTCGCGACTGCCTCGGTTTAGTTCCGCCAGATACGGAGCCGGCATGCGGTTTCGTAGTGCGGGGTAGATCTCGTGGGCGTATTCCATGACCCGCTCGTCTTCGGTGCCGTAGGGACCTTCGGCGGAGAAGGTGGCCTTGGGGCCCAGAAAGCGCTCAATGTCATCACGGCTTTGCTCCAGTTCGTACAGCATATTGGCTTCGTCGAGCACGGCCAGTTTTGGGTGGGTGACCGTATGGCTGGCAATCTCGTGCCCGTCAGCCTGATACCGGCGCAGATCGGCCCAGGTGGTGGTGTCTACGGCGTTGTCGTGGAAGACGACCGCGTCCGTATCGCGGAGCTTGCCCATCAGCAATTTCTCGTATGCCTCGTCCATGAGGCGATAAGCTTCGGGTATCCGGCCACCTTCGTAAGCCTCGCCGGCCCGGGAGTGGTAGTCCACCGCTTCGCTGGTACCGGTGAAAGCGATGAGCGAGGCGCGTTCGAAGAAGTTGGAGGAGTCGGTTGGTATCTCGGTGGTTTCCCGCAGGATCTCCTCGCGGTCGCGGCCGATAAAGCGACCCTGGAAGGATCCGGCGATCTTGCCGGTGATCACGTAAAAGGTAGCGTTCAGATCCAGGCTGTCGAGAATGGGACGCGCAACGGTGAACTGGGTGATGATGCCGTCGTCGAAGGTCAGGGAAACGGCTCCCTGTTTGCCGTCCTGAAAGCGGGTGATCTCGGTGTGGCCGGTGTCTTGTCCTCGCAGGACGGTGGCGCCGAATAGAAATAGATAGAAGAAAAAGCGGGAGTGGCTGGTCATGCGATAAAGTTAAGCGATCAATAAGCGGCAAACTGGCAGTCTACCCGATAGCATCACCCAAAATGACGATAAAGGGACCATTTGCGGCGGAGCGCAGGAATCTACCCGGCACGTAGAGGGTCGAAGATTTAGGTCGCTGCTATCTTCGTTCAGATCGAGGCAGCAAACGCTAACGCTGAGATGAGCGCAGATAGCAAGAGATAAACGCCCAAAGTACTTCGTAACGGGTATAAGGGGCCTGGTTCAATTGGCGAAAATTACCAATCCCTTACCAAAGGGTACAAGGGATGACCCTACCGTCCACCGGCAAGCCACCTTTTCGGTGCGCACCCCGCCGGGCGGGAAGGCAGGAAATTCCGCCCTGGGGGAATTATAATCAGACTCGGCTCACCGGCAGGGGGGCAGCTTCCCCGTTCTTTTGTACCCGTGAATGAGGATGAGGGAGGCGAACTTTGGGTAGGTATGAGGCCCGTGGTTAGTTCGTTGGTTTACGCTTCCATACGCGTAATTCGTTGGTAATATCGCCGGCGGGTTCGAAGGCTTCGAAGAGTGTTCGGCCGAGGAGGGTGCCCGCTTCCGGATCGTTTTTACGGCCGACCAGGTAGGTCACGGTAGGATCCGAAAGAATCCGCTCCGCCTCCGCTGCCTCATCGATACGAAAAGCCCGGGCGTGGTGGTCGTAAAATAGCAGGGAGGAATGAATAAATGGGGAGGGGACGGGCCGCCGCAGCAGGTGGTAGGTGATCTGAAATCCGTTGATCGCGAAATAGGTTTCTTCGGGGGGTAGCCGGTCGCGAAGGTAGTCGGCAATGGCACGGGGCTGGTCTTCTTTACCGGCATAGTAGAATGCATGTCCGAAACCGAGCCCGATACCCACAATCGCAACCGCCCAGGGAACCCAGGGGCGCCGAAGGACTTCGCTCCAGACCATACCTACGCAGGTGCCTACGTAAAGCGCCAATACCGGATGGAGCTGGATCTGGTAATGGCCGAAGCGCTTACCGGTTAGCAATACGACCACTGTCACCAGGAGTGCTTGCAGAGCCAGGTAAGTTAGCCAGACCGGCTGCTTCTTTCCGAGTTGGCCCTTTACCTGCGCTGCGACGCCCAGTAAAAGGAAGGGACTGTAGCGCAGCAGGTAGTCCCCCATATACTTCAGGCGCAGGTACCACGGCAGATCGATGGGGTAGGCCGCCCCTACTTCGAAGGTGTAAAACCAGAGTTCGGGAAGCATGTCAAGATGCGCGAAATAGGCCACTACACCGGTCACCGGCACCAAAAAGAAGCCGACCAAAACGAGTCCGTGGCCGACCATGCGGGCCGGTTCGCGACGGTAATGCCAGAGCAGAAAAAGGCCGATTGCCAGTGCCTCGGCGGCCACGAAGGGTTTGATGATGAAGCCAACCCCCAGCAGCAAGCCGGCCAGCCACCAGCGTTTGTGGGTAGCTACGACGGTTACGGCCACTGCGCCAATGGTGCAGACGTTGAAGAAGATCTCGGTATTCGGCGATATGCCGTAAAAAGTAAAGACGCTGCACATGAAGAGGTACACCGTGCCCGCCGCGTAGCCCGCCGTCGGCTTGCCGGTTGCCCGCTCCGCGACGATCGAAAGCAGCCATCCACCCAGCGCCACGAAGCCCGCTGCCGCCAGCCGCAGCATCCAGATGCTTCCTCCGGTGAGCTTGATCAGCAGGGCATAGAGCCAGAAGATGCCGATCGGTTTGGTGTCGATCACGTCCCGCAGGTAAGTCTCCCCCCGCAGTAGCTCGTCGGCTCCGACGATGTAAGTACTCTCGTCGTGGTTGATCACGGAGATGGAGAAGCTTCCCCAGCGGATGGCCACGGCCAATAAGAAAAAAAGCAGAGGGACGATCCAGGAACGGTGGCGCATGGCGGGGAGACGGTGCTTTAAGCGCGGCTAAGGTAGGGCGGCGGGGCGCGGGAGCAAGGCCTGTGAATGAGAAAATAGCCGGTGGCGGGGTTACCTCTCGCTTTTCGATCACATCGACTAGGGACACTTCTTACCCGCGACGGGGAGAATAAGGGATACAACTACTTATAGCGGCGAGCTTTTAACTTATGTTACCGGCTGGCCCTTAAGCTTGCGAGCAATTCCCAGGCACCAGACACTTCGAGGTGCAAGCACACTCGAAGGTCTTACCCTCCCGCTGCTGGTAGGATCACGGAATTTACGATCAAGTGGTAGCGAGTATCTCCGCAGTCCAGACACTTCGAGGTGCAAGCACACTCGAAGGTCTTACCCTCCCGCTGCTGGTAGGACCTCGGAATTTATGATCAAGTGTTAGCGATTATCTCCGCAGTCCAGACACTTCGAGGTGCAAGCACACTCGAAGGTCTTACGCTCCCGTTGCTGGTAGGACCTCGGAATTTATGATCAAGTGTTAGCGAGTATCTCCGCAGTCCAGACACTTTGAGGTGCAAGCACACTCGAAGGTCTTACCCTCCCGCTGCTGGTAGGACCTCGGAATTTATGATCAAGTGTTAGCGAGTATCTCCGCAGTCCAGACACTTCGAGGTGCAAGCACACTCGAAGGTCTTACGCTCTCGTTGCTGGTAGGACCTCGGAATGTGGCCGAGCGATGGCGCAGGTCTCTTCCGAGTGTCCGGCATCTCTAACCGCCGAAGCCAGCGACTAAATGACTAGTCTCTACCTTAGCGCCATGTACCATCGCCTAGTAATCAAGGTAGGAACCAACGTGCTCACCCGCGCCGACGGAAGGCTCGACATTACCAGCATCAGTAACCTGGTGGACCAGATCGCCGCGCTTAAGGCGCAGGGCGTACAACTGGTACTCGTCTCCTCGGGCGCCGTAGGGGCTGGTAAGGAATTACTGCCCGGCCGCGCGGATACGGAAGCCGTCGCCCAGCGGCAGGTTTACTCCGCTATCGGACAGGTACGGCTCATGGAGCTTTACCGGAATCTTTTCGCCGGGCACGGTCTGCTCTGTGCCCAGGTGCTCGCTACCAAGGGCGACTTCCGCGACGACCTTCACTACGACAATATGCTCAACTGCTTCCAGGCCTTGCTACTGGACGAGATCGTACCCGTAGTGAATGAGAACGACGTGGTGGCGGTGACGGAACTCATGTTCACCGATAACGACGAATTGGCCGGCCTGGTAGCCCGGATGCTCGGGGCTGACGCACTGGTGATCCTGAGCAGCGTCGAGGGAGTGTTCGACGGGCCGCCCGATCAAGGGGCAAGTCAACTCATTCCACGGGTAGCCGCTGACGACGTAGCGGTAGACGGGGTGGTCCAGGCGCGAAAATCCACCGGCGGCCGGGGCGGTATGGCCACCAAACTCCGCATTGCGCGGGATACCGCCGCCGCGGGTATTCCCGTACTCATCGGGAACGGTCGCCGACCGGAAATATTAGCGCATTTGTCCTCCAGCGACTGGCCCGGTACGGTTGTAGCGGCTGCGGGCAATAGTCCGGCCACCAAGTAAGTTTTCTCACTTTATTCCTTTCCTCACCGTATGCGCACCATTCTCCTGCTGGGATCCCTGCTAATGCTCTGCTTCGCCTGTGAGGTGGAGCGCGAATACGTGACCGGCGATGCCGTAGACCTGCGCTTCAGTCAGGATACGGTGCGCTTCGATACCGTCTTCACGGCCCGCGGCAGCGCCACCCAGGTATTCAAGGTGTACAACGATGCGGTCGATCCGATCAGCATCGACCGGATCACCGTGGAAGGAGAAACCGGCGTGGATTTCACCTTTAACGTAGACGGGACGATGGGGCCGGAAGCGGAAGATGTCGTCATCTTTGGCAAGGACAGCATTTTTGTCTTCGTGGAGGTAGAGGTGGACCCGACCGAGCCGGAGGAGCTGAGTCCGTTCATTGCGGAAGATCGCCTGGTCTTCGAGACCGGTAGCGTTCAGAAGCGGGTAGTGTTGGAGGCCTTCGGGCAGAATGCCAACTACCTCAACGGCTTCAACCGGGGGACCTTTTTCCAGCCCATATGTCAGGACGGGACCTTCACCCTGCCGACCGACCTGCCGACCGTAATCTACGGGTCGATGTTCGTTGACAGCTGCGTCTTGCGCGTCCTGGCGGGCACTCGAATCTATTTCCACGGCGGTACGCAGCGAAATCCCGACCTCGGCGGCAGCGGTGCATTTAGCGACGGATTTATTTATACGCTCCCGCAGGGCAGGATCGAGCTGCAGGGAACGTTGGAAAATCCGGTGATCCTGGCTACCGATCGACTGGAAGAAAACTATCTGGAAAGCACGGGTGGCTACCGGGGGCTGGTGATCGGTCCCGGTAGCCGGGGCAACCGGATCGAACACACCGAGATCCGGAACAGCATCGTCGGCGTGACCGTTGACAGCCTGGCGGAAGTCACCCTCGAAAATACCATCATCGCGTATTCCAGCGGGCCGGCGGTAGTGAGCTACCAGGGGGACGTCACCGCGCGGAATTCACTTTTCCATTCCAATCTGAGCAATTCGGTGCAGTTCGTCAAAGGCGGTAACCTAACGCTCGAGCATTGCACCCTGGCCAATTACGGCTCCACCCAGCCGGCGCTTAGCCTGAGCAATTGTGCCCCGGTACCAGACGAGGACTACTGCCTGCAGGCCCCGCTGCGTTGCCGTATCGCAAATAGCATTCTGGTGGGAGGAAGTCCCCTGGAGGTAGAGCTTTTCGATGTGGACGAAAGGGAGCGACCGGAAACCTTCGATGTCCGGATCAAGCACAGCGTGATCAGGACCGATCAGCGTTTTCTGGACGCCCAACAGGGGCTTTACGAAGATTTTTATACCACCGTTTGCGACGGCTGCTATAATCTCCAGTCCGGAGATAAGGTGTTCGTTTCCATCAGCGACGACAACTACCACCTGGATAGTGTAGGCGTAGCGCGTGATCTGGGCGTCTACCTTCCCGAATTACCCTTGGACCTGGAGGGGGTCGAGCGGGATACGGACATGCCGGACGCCGGCGCGCTGGAATGGCAGCCCGCCGGATAGGCAAACCAATACGGCAGGGCTGACGTTAAAGCACGAACCCCACTTTTTCCTACCTACTTCTGTTCATGGTCGTCACCAACATGCTTTACCATCTGGGCCGTTACGTCTCGCTGCTGCGGGATGCCGTCTCGCGCCCGGAGAAATTTTCGATGTATTATAAGGAGACGATGCGGCAGATGGACGCCATCGGGGTGGGCTCCGTGTTCATCGTCCTGCTGATCTCCGTGTTCATCGGTATGGTTACGGCCGTGCAGTTTGCCGACCAGCTGGGAGACAGTTTCGTACCCTCCTACTACATCGGATACATTGTGCGCGACATCACGATCATCGAGATGGCGCCTACCATCACTTGTTTGGTACTCGCCGGTAAGGTAGGCTCGAACCTGGCCGCGGAGATCGGCGGGATGCGGCAGAAGGAACATATCGACGCCATGGAGATCATGGGCGTCAATACGGCGGCTTACCTGATCATGCCGAAAGTCATCGCCGCGGTAACCGTTATCCCGATGCTGGTGGCTATTTCAGCCTTCGTGAGCATCATCGGCGGTTACCTGAGTACCGTGGTGCCGGGCACCATCTCGCATACCGAATACGTGCTTGGGTTACGGTCGTTCTTCGTCCCACGCTACGTCTTTATGATGTTCGTGAAAGCGGCGGTATTCGCCTTTCTCCTGACGTCGATCAGTTGCTATATGGGCTACTACGTCAAAGGGGGGAGTATCGAACTCGGGGAGGCCAGTACCAGCGCCGTGGTGGTCAGTGACGTGCTGATCCTGGTCTTTGATTTTCTCATCGCTCTCCTCCTCACCTAAGCCGCCACCATGATCCGCACCGAGAACATTAAAAAATCATTTGGGGAGAACGAAGTTCTTAAGGGAGTCTCAACGGAATTCTATTCCGGTAAGCCCAATTTGATAATCGGCAGCTCCGGAGCCGGCAAAACGGTTCTCCTTAAGCTGCTCATCGGGCTTTTCGAACCGACGGAAGGCAAGGTCTACTACGACGATACCGACCTTTTTTCCCTCGACGACGAGGCACTCCGGCAAGTCCGGATGAAAGTAGGCATGCTCTTTCAGGGCAATGCCCTTTTCGATTCTATGTCCGTAGGCGAAAATATCCGCTTTCCCATGGATATGTTTACCAATAAGACGCTTGCGGAAAAAGAGCAGCGGGTAGACGAATGCCTGGAGATGGTAAACATGGAGGGTATCAATGATCGGTACCCATCGGAAGTCTCGGGGGGTATGCAGAAGCGCGTAGGTATCGCCCGGGCAATGGTCCTGGAGCCGAAGTACCTCTTCTGCGACGAGCCGAACTCCGGACTGGACCCAAAGACCAGTATCCTGATCGACGAGTTGATCTGCGACCTGACGACCACCAATAATATTACAACCATCATCAATACCCACGATATGAATTCCGTGATGGGTATCGGTGATAACATCATCCTGCTCAAGGACGGAAACCTGGCCTGGCAAGGGGATAAGACCCAGGTCCTGGAAAGCGACAGCGAGGTTCTTCAGGATTTCATTTTCGCCAGTCCCTTTCTGCAACGGTTGCGGGAAGATGCGCTGAAAACCCGGCACGCGGAGGGCTAGCACCTTGCTTTTTCTTGTTTTTGAAACAGACGGGGAGGATGAAGAATCCACTCTCCCGACACCAACTATCGGTTGCCGTAAAGAATGTATCGCTCTCCGTTTATCAATGGCTTGTGCTGTGGGCTTACCGGTTCATCCCGGTGAGCAATCAGTAGATCGTATTCGTTCGCGTGGGCCGCGCTGGTATCGATACTTACGGAATGTACCCGGTAAAAGTAGCTCACCAGATCGGCGATATCGCCGCGGGACCCGACCGTGGCTCCCTCGGGAATGACTGCCCGCATAGCGTTAATATCGTGCAAAACCGTACGGTCTCTCGGGGTGATGCTGCCCCAGTGACGGTAAGTGTTCAACAGGCCTCCCAGTATTAGCAGTACGGTCACTATTGGCAGGATTTTGTTCCAGCGTGGTCTTAAGGGTTGTTGCATCAGATTGGCGGTAGCCGGACCGATAAACAGCGCAAATCCCAATGCGTAGAAACTCATCGATGGCAGCAGATAGTAAAAGGATTGTTTAGGACTGATGGCAAGTGGGAATGAGGCGGCCACGCCAAGACTCAGGAATAAATATGCCTGGTTTCGCGTACTGGAGTTTGCCCAAAGGCTACCCCGGCTACGATAGGCGAGTCCCACCACCAGGGCGGCAACGAGGAAAGACGGCAACAGTACCGCGAAGAGGCGCTTAATGATGTACCATCGGCTACTGCGAAAATGCGGTTCCCATACCCGCTCGGAATTTAAACTCGGGAACACTTGAATTTCGAGGTAATCCCAGAGTGCCTTCCTCGCCGGCGCGAACTGCCACAACGCGGCGTAGCTGAGTACAATGACCCCAATGAGCGTGGTGGTGAGCGCAACGGAACGCCAAAATGATGGTCGACGGAAAATGAGCCAGTGGAGCATATAGGTCGCCAGCGGAAACAGGGCTACGAATCCCTTGCATAGGGTTGCGGCCATGAGGAATAAGCCCGCTAGTGCCGCCATGCTGAATTGGCCTCCGATACCAACGTCGGGACGTAGACCGCGTATCATTACATAGCTGCCGGCAAGTACGAAAAAAGTCATGGTCGGCTCCAACACGTTGGCCGGATAATAGTGGTACACTATCTCATTGGCCAGCCATAGGGTGAGGGGCAAAAACCATAGTCGCCTGATTGCCGGAGCGGTACGCAGCACTTCCCGCCAGAGGAGGATCATCCATCCCGCCGAGAGAAGAAAAATCGTGACCGCGTAAATCCTTTCGGTCGCTATCCCATCGCCAAAGACTCGGAAAAAAAGCGATTGAATCCCGAAGACGAGCGGGGGGTGGCTGTGGAAGCGGCTTAAATGGACCTCCGATAATTTCGGCGACCAGAAGGTGCCGATCCCGTTGGCCAAATTTTGGGACAAACCCGCATAGGCCACCCCGTCGGTATACATGCTCCCCTCTACCGTTTCGGAGAGAACCAAATAAAGGAAAAGGATAAAGGGGAGCAGGTAAAAACAGGCTTTGCCTAGTCGCATCGGGCAAAGGTAAAACGGTGTGCGATTTTCTCGTTCTTCCTCCTCCACTGGGGAACCCGGCAGGATGCCTTCGCTACTGCTTGGTCGCGCTTTATGGGGTACTGTCCTGCTCGGGGGTGGCGTAAGACCTTCGAGTGTGCTTGCACCTCGAAGTGTCTGGTTTCCGGTGCCTCGAAGCGTCTGGTTCCCTGCACCTCGAAGCCGATGGTCTCCTAGCAACGGAAAGTGTATTGGGCCTGCTTACTACCTTAGCGGAAGAACCAACTGCCCCGCCATGTACCCTCGCCTAACCTTCGGACTTCTTATTTGCGCCCTCTTCTTTTTCGCTTGCCAGGAAACCGGCGAGCCGGCCGTGGATTCCCCCCCCGAGTTGGAGGAAATCGGAGAAGCGCCCGACTATGCCATGGTCATCCATGGCGGAGCTGGCACCATCCTTAAGGAGAACATGACCGACGAGCGGGCTGCAGCCATCACCGCCGCCATGAATGCGGCCCTGGATGCCGGCGAGGCCGTGCTTCGCGACGGCGGCAGCGCGGCGGATGCGGTGGAGGCCACGATCTGGGTAATGGAGGATAGCCCCTACTTCAACTCGGGGAAGGGAGCCGTATTTACCAATGCCGGCATCAATGAATTGGATGCTAGTTTCATGACCGGCGAAGATCAGAACGCCGGTGCCGTCGGGGGCATCACCAACCTGAAGCACCCCATCAGCGCGGCCCGGGCGGTGATGGAAAAGTCCGAACACGTGCTGCTTACCGGCAAGGGAGCCGAGGAATTCGCGGCCGGCGAGGGACTGGAGGTGGTGGATCCTTCCTACTTTTATACCGAAGAGCGCTACCAGAGCCTCCAGCGCGCCCTGGAAGGGGAGAAGGTCGAGCAGGAAAAGATCGACGTAGACCAAAAGCACGGCACGGTTGGCTGCGTTGCCCTGGATAAAAACGGCAACATCGCCGCGGGAACGAGTACCGGTGGCATGACCAATAAGCGGTTTAATCGCTTGGGGGATAGCCCGATCATCGGTGCCGGTACGTACGCGAATAATGCCACCTGCGGCGTCAGCTGCACTGGGTGGGGGGAATTTTTTATTCGATACGCCGTAGCCTACGATGTCCACGCCAGGATGGCCTACGCCGGGTCCACCCTGCAGGAAGCCGCCGATGCCGTCATTCACAACACCTTGGTGGAAAAAGGTGGCACCGGCGGCCTGATCGCACTTGACGCCCGGGGTAATGTCGCCATGCCCTTCAATACCGCGGGTATGTACCGCGGCTACTTAAAGGCGGGGGGAGAGCGCGAAATTCTGTTTTACGAGGCAGACTGACGCTGGTCCGCCGAGCTATTACGCTGGTCCGCCGAGCTACCTCTATAAGCTTTACCGGTTCCGAAAGAGATAACTGCTCGTCGGCCCAGCTACGGGTAGTAAGCATTATCTCACTGACCCGTCGGCCGACCAGCGGAGCTGTGCGGACGACTATTGCTCGTCGGCCCAGCTACAGGTACTGCTGGTCCGCCGAGCTACCTCTATAAGCTTTACCGGTTCCGAAAGAGATAACTGCTCGCCGGCCCAGCTACGGGTAGTAAGCATTATCTCACTGACCCGTCGGCCGACCAGCGAAGCTGTGCGGACGACTATTGCTCGTCGGCCCAGCTATGAGTAAGCATTACGCCACTGACCCGTCGGCCGACCAGCAGAGCTGTGCGGACGACTATTGCTCGTCGGCCCAGCTAGGGGTGGTAAGCATCTGACCCGTCGGCCGACCAGCGAAGCTGTGCGGACGACTATTGCTCCTCGGCCGAGCTTTGGGTAAGCATTATCTCACTGACCCGTCGGCCGACCAGGGGAGCTGTGCGGACGACTATTGCTCGTCGGCACAGCTCCAGTACTGCTGGTCCGCCGAGCTACCTCTATAAGCTTTACCGGTTCCGAAAGAGATAACTGCTCGTCGGCCCAGCTACGGGTAGTAAGCATTATCTCACTGACCCGTCGGCCGACCAGCGAAGCTGTGCGGACGACTATTGCTCGTCGGCCCAGCTATGAGTAAGCATTACGCCACTGACCCGTCGGCCGACCAGCAGAGCTGTGCGGACGACTATTGCTCGTCGGCCCAGCTAGGGGTGGTAAGCATCTGACCCGTCGGCCGACCAGCGAAGCTGTGCGGACGACTATTGCTCCTCGGCCGAGCTATGGGTAAGCATTATGCTCACTGACCCGTCGGCCGACCAGCAGAGCTGTGCGGACGACTATTGCTCCTCGGCCCAGCTATGGGTAAGCATTACCCCGCTCACCCGTCGGCCGACCAGCGGAGCTGTGCGGACGACTACAGCACGGTAAACATTTCCTCCAGCGGAATGCGCACCTTTTCGTGGTGTTGAGTGGCATCGTTCTCCGAGCGGTAGCCTACCGGCGAGATCACGGTAGCGGTCAGCCCCTTATCCGTCAGTCCCAGGATCCGGTCGTATTCACCGGCGTCGAAGCCCTCCATGGGGCAGGTGTCGATGCGAAGTTCGGCGGCCACGTCCAGGAGGGTGCCCAGCGCGATGTAGGCCTGCCGCTTGTTCCACGCCTCGATGGATTCCACGGACTTACCGGCAACGGAGCCCTTCATGTATTCGGCGTAGTCTTTGAGCTGGTCGCGGGGTACACTACGTACTTCCGAGATGCGGTCCACGAAGCGGTCGATTTGCTCGGCGGGCATATTCTTCATGGCGCAGAAGACGAATACATGGGAAGCTTCCGTCAACTGGGGTTGATTATAGCTTGCCGCGCGCAGTTGCTCCTTGATCTCCGGGTCCTGTACGACGACCACCCGGAAGGGCTGAAGTCCGAAGCTGGTGGCCGCCAGATTGACTGCCTCCTGTAAGGTGGTGAGGTCTTCAGCGCTTATTTTACGGTCCTCGTCAAAGCGTTTGGTGGCGTAGCGCCACTCCAGGTTTTCAATTACTTTCATTGCTAATTATTGTACATACATTAATTCGTGAAAAGAGAAATAGTTTTGCGCCGGAGCGCAGGAGAAATGAATTTTAATGTGGCTCGAATTGTAAATCCCAGGCAAGGGTATTACTTTTGCGTCCGCTTCGCGCCACAGCCTGCCCAGGTGGTGGAATTGGTAGACACGCCAGCTTGAGGGGCTGGTGTCCATTACGGACGTGCAGGTTCGACTCCTGTCCTGGGCACATCCATCTAAACGGTTCCTTTGCTACGGCGGAGGAGCCGTTTTTAGTTGCCGCCGGACGTTCATACCTTTAAGCCATGATCTTAAGCGCACTGACCCGGGCCCGTGAATCCGGCCGTAAGTTGTTGGCCGTCCTAATCGACCCGGACAAGGCCACGCGCGCCAAGCTGAAGACTCTGGGAGACCACAGTCGAGCCGGTTACGTAGATACCTTTCTGTGGGGCGGAAGCCTGGTGAACCAGCCGCAGTCGGAATATTACCTCCGGCTGCTCAAGGCGCATTCGGACGTGCCGGTCCTCCTCTTTCCCGGCTCGGTCTATCAGCTGGACGATCAGGCCGACGGATTACTGTTGCTATCGCTAATTTCCGGTCGGAATCCCGAATTACTCATTGGGAAGCACGTTACGGTGTCAGGGCGCATTAAGCGTATGAAACTACCCACGTTTCCGACGGGATATATACTCATCGACGGCGGGCGGCCAACGTCGGTGTCCTATATGAGTGGTACCTCGCCGATTCCGTACGACAAGCCGGCTATCGCCGCGGCCACGGCTCTGGCCGGTGAGCAGCTTGGTCTGCGGCTCATCTACCTGGATGCGGGAAGCGGGGCCCTCAGGCCGGTTTCGGCGGAAATCATTCGTGCCGTTCGCGAGGAAGTGGACATACCGCTGGTTGTAGGCGGCGGTATCCGTAGCCCCGAACGAGCCCGGCAGGCCCTGCAGGCCGGTGCCGATATGATCGTGGTGGGTAATGGATTAGAAGGGGACCTGGATTGGTTGCCCAGTCTTGCTGCTGAAGTGAATTCCTTCGGCCGGGAATCCGTCACCCTGAAGTAGCCTCATCGTTCCGCTAACCAGGCCAGGGCATCCCGACGGTGAGCCGGTTCGAAATGCTGCACCTCGGCGGACGTAAACGGTTCGGTGAGTTTACTGATCCATTCCATCCAGGCCTTTTTGCCTACAATCGCCACCCGCTCGAAATCCGAGGCGTGTCGTACGTCAAATTTCAGATCGCGCCAGGCACTACCGGCGGTCCAACCATCGAAGTCCACCATCTCGAAGAGCCAGCGCACGCTACCATATTCGGCAATAATTGCTCGGGCCTTTGGGAGCATCCGATCGTAATCGGACTGTTCCAATTCGCCAGTGGCCGTAGTGATTAATATATTTGTTCCGGACTGTTGATCGATCGTTACCATAGGATTCTGTATTCGATTATGTAATCTGCTCCCCCCCGTCGGTAATCGTTTAACAATGGAGTTCGAGGCTTGTGCGGGTGCTTTCCCATGGGTTTTCGGCTTCCTGCGCTCCGACGCCCGACTATCCCGCGAACGATTTACTGTGACATTTGTAGAGAATCTATGGATCCACTCAACCTGCCACACCCTGGTACCAAGCCGCGAATAGTAGTTGTCGGAGGCGGGTTTGCGGGAATCAACTTTGTCAATAAGCTGGATACCAAGCATTATCAGGTGGTGCTGCTGGACCGGCACAATTACCACACTTTCGCGCCCCTGCTCTACCAGGTGGCGACCGCCGGATTGGAAGCGCCGGATGTTTGCGGACCGCTGCGTAAGTCTTTTCGTAAGAAGCACGATTTTCACTTCCGCATGCTGGAGGTGCGAAATATCGATCCGGCCACCCAGGTAGTCCGAACCGTTGCGGGACCGATACGCTACGACCACCTGGTATTGGCTACGGGGACGCGGGCGAATTTCTTCGGTAGCCAAAGCCTCGAGTCGAACGCCCTGGCGCTGAAGACGGTACCCGACGCGCGACGGCTGCGAAATCACATTTTCCAGGTCCTCGAACGGGTGGATATGACCGACGATCCGGCGGATCGGGAGCGCATGATGACCTTCCTGATCGTGGGCGGCGGTCCGTCCGGGGTGGAGTTGGCAGGTGCCCTTTCGGAACTTCGACGCCACGTATTGCGGCACGACTATCCCGATACGTCGATCGAGCAACTGCGCTTTATTCTTGTGGAGGGGTCGGACAAGCTGTTGTCGGGATTCAGCGAGAAATCCAGCGAGGACGCCCGACGGAATCTGGATGAGATGGACATCGAGCTGCAATTCGGTACCCTGCTTTCCGATTACGACGGCCGTACGGCTACCTTCAGCGACGGCCGTACCATCGAGACCAGTACGGTCATCTGGGGGGCCGGGGTAACCGGCGAGCTGATCGACGGCCTGCAGGCGGACAGCCTGTACAAAGCGCGTTACGTCATCGATGACCAGCTTCGGGTGAAGGACTACGAAAATGTCTATGCCCTGGGTGATGTGGCCCTATTGATCAATGATGCCTGGCCAATGGGACATCCCGGCGTAGCGCAGGTAGCCATTCAGATGGGGCAGCGGTTGGCACAAAACTTCAACGCCCTGGCGAAGGGGGCGGCGGTGAAATCCTTTACCTATTTCGATAAGGGCAGCCTTGCCATCATCGGAAGAAACCGGGCCGTAGCGGACCTCCCCCGACAGATTCACATGAACGGCATCCCCGCGTGGTTCATTTGGGCTTTTGTGCACATCTTTTACCTGATCGGCTGGCGCAACCGCCTATTTACCTTCCTGAGCTGGGTGGCTAATTACGCTACCTATAACCGAGCGGTACGCTTGGTACTGGAACCTACCTTGGAAGAGGAGCTTGGTCGGGAAGAGCGGTCGGCATCCGTTTTATTGGACCAAAAGCCAGTGCAGAAATAGTTAATTCGACAATTATTGGGATTTTATTCATAAACTTGCCGGATTGGTAAACTAAAGGCGAGATATTTTGCTAAATACCATAAACGCTTAATGGGCACCTGGTGCCCCCCATCAAAATCAACTTGATATGCTTAGAAATTTACCCCTATTACTTTTTGCCCTGCTAGCCCTTGCGAGCACTTCGCTCCAGGCGCAGACCGAAAACGTCGTCGAAATCATCGAGGCAAGCGAAAGCCACGCTACACTAGAAAGTGTGTTGACCGAAGACCTGAAAACCGCACTTTCGGGTGAAGGCCCCTTTACGGTATTCGCTCCCACGGATGCTGCCTTTGAGATGCTTTCCGAAGACATGCTGACTTACCTCACCAACGAGGATAACGTGGACAGCCTCGTGTCGGTCCTCCAGTACCACGTTATTGCCGATTCCCTGCCTTCCGACAGCTTGGTGGACGGTATGATGTACGCCACGCTTAATGAGGGCGACAGCCTTTACGTTCGCAACGACACTACTCCCAACGGTGCCCTATTGGTGAACGGAATATTGATTACCGAGACCGAGATCACCGCTTCCAATGGCGTCGTATACATAATCGATGCCGTACTGATGCAACCGCCGGCCTCGGTGGTAGACATCGTTGTTGACACCGATACGCTCCAGACGCTGGAAGATGCCGTGATCGCTGCAGGGCTTGTGGATGCCCTGATGGCCGAAGGGCCCTTCACGGTCTTCGGACCTTCCAATGCCGCCTTCGCAGCTATCGACCAGGATTCGTTGAACTTGCTGCTAGCCGACCCTATGGGTAACCTGTCCATCATCCTTACCTACCACGTCGTAGCCGGTAAATATACTTCAGCCGACCTCATGGACGGCATGATGCTCTCGACGCTACAGGGAGAGATGCTGGAAGTAACCATCAGCGGAGATTCGGTACTGGTTGATAGTTCGTTAATTATCATGACCGACATGATGGCCGACAACGGTGTTGTCCACGTTATTGACGGTGTACTACTCCCTTACGGATCTACTAGTACTGAGGACGAACCCGCCTTCGCGAAGGAAGTCAGCCTTGCGCCTAACCCCGCTTCGAATCTGCTGACGGTAGGACTGCCCTACAACATCCTTAACAACACTACGCTCATCCTGCGTGACTTCAGCGGCCGTACCGTCCTAAGCCGCCAGGCCACCAGTGATCGCGAACCCCTCGACGTGAGTAGGCTCCCCTCGGGTACTTACCTGTTGGAGATCCGCGCCGACGCCGGAGTGATCCAGCGGAAGGTTATGGTTCAGCGGTAGGTTTAAATCGCTAGAAATACCTGTAAGCCACCTTCGACCTTGGTCGGGGGTGGCTTTTTTGTTTTGTCTCCGCAGCCGGAGGCTGCATCCTACTTCGCGGTCGGAAACCGCATCTTACTGCCGCGCTCGGAGGCTGCATCCTACTTCGCGGTCGGAGGCCGCATCGTACTTTGGAGACCGATCGCTACCGGGCTACGTAAAATTCGGAGGACTCCCGCCACTTGGGCCACCGCTCGCTGTTGGCTAATTGGAGGCCCACGTCCATCATCAGTTCCGCGTCCTGCACGGCACCGCCCAGGGGCCAGTCGCCCGAAGTGTACTCGTCGGCGGGTTGGTGGTAGCGCTTTGCAACGAAGTCGTCTTTTTGTTGCTGGGCGTAGGCCTTTCCCAGGGTTTGGTGTTCGTAGCCGCCGTCGGCATAGAGGACCGGGACACCCACTTTGGCGAAGTTGAAGTGGTCGGAGCGGTAGAAATAGCCCTTCTCGGGTTCCTGTCCGCCCTGCACGTAGCGGCCCTGCCTCTCGGCGGCTAGGGTGGCCAGGTCGTCCATCTCGCTGTGCCCCATACCGGTGATGGTCAGGTCCGCTGCCGGACCGATGGGGTTGACGCCGTCGATGTTTATGTTCGCTACCGTCTTATCCAGGGGCACGATCGGATTGTTGACGTAATAGGCGCTGCCCCATAGCCCTTGCTCCTCCGCGGTAACGAACAGAAAATCCAGGGATCTCTCCGGTTGCTCCGGCATTTTGGTGAAGGCTTCGGCTATTGCGAGTAGCAGGGCGGTACCGCTGGCGTTGTCCAGCGCACCGTTGTAGATACTGTCTCCGTTCACGGCGGGGCCTACTCCGATGTGGTCCCAGTGAGCGGTGTAGATGACGTGCTCTTCCGGGCGCTCGGCACCAGGTAGGGAGGCCATGATGTTGTAGCTCTTGTCGTATCGAAGATCGTTGCGGACGGTAGTGGTCAGCTCCGTATTCAGGGGGATGGGTTCGAAATCGGGACTGGCGGCCTCCTCGAACCACCGGATACCGGTTACTTCGGAAGCGAGGAACAACTCCCGGGCGGCGTCGATAGTGATCCAGCCAGCCACGGCCAGTTGCGGCTGGCCGTCCTCTTCCAAGTTGAGTCGCTCTCCCGTCCAACTGCTCTGCACTACGAACCAGGGGTAGCCCGCGGCGCCCTGCTCGTGGATTACCAGGCAGGCGGCCGCTCCCTGCCGGGCCGCCTCCTCGTATTTGTAGGTGTACCGGCCGTAGTAGGTCATGGTGTTCCCCTTGAAGAGCGTACTGTCCTCCAGATAGTAGCCGGGATCGTTGACCATCACCACGACCGTTTTACCCTTTACGTCCAGCCCTTCGTAATCGTTCCATCCGTACTCCGGAGCTACAATGCCGAAGCCGGCGAAAACAACCTCTGAATCGGTTATGCTCACTATCTCTTCGGCCCGGTCGGTGAAGGTGATGTAGTCTTTTCCCAATTCCCACTGTAGTTCACCCTGCGGCATCGGCAGTTGGATGGTCGCGTCGGGGTGGCCGGTGATTTCCACCATCGGTACTTCCTGCCGGTAGCTATCCCCGTTGCCGGGTTCCAGTCCCAGGGCCCGGAGTTCTTTTTCCAGGTAATCGAGGGTCAGCGTTTCTCCTTCACTGAAGGGTAGGCGACCGCCGTATTTATCACTGGCCAATTCGGTCAGGTGGCGATCTATGGTAGTAGAATCTATGGGCGTGGACGCAGGTGCGGCGTTTTCCCCGGAACGCGTACCATTTTCACAAGCAAAAAGCATGCACAGCATTAGGGAGCAAAGGAGGGGTGGGGCAGTCTTAGTCATCAGGGGTAGCGTATTTGTCGGCAGGAGGGTACCTACTAAAGTACTACCGCTGTCTAATTATCAGGCTCATAATCGGGTTATGGCCTGATTTAAGTAGTAAAAGCGGATTCTGTCCTTCGCCGACCTCTCCACAAGCGTTTATGCTCATCTTCGAAGAAGGCACCTCTTTGAGGGCGTAGGCGAAAAGATATCGTTTGCGGACTAAACGCACAGTAATCCGTTTGTCTCCCTCGCGGTACGATTATACCAGAATAGGTCTTCGGCGTAGCATTTCTCAATAAGGTCGATTTCTAAGGTTCCAAGGTCGGAACGGTCAAATGTTTTGGAATGGATTACATTTTTGTACGCCAGCTCAACCTGGGGTTTGCCGTTGCGGCGATAAAACTCATTAAGGGCCTTCTGCAGTTGACCGTAATCCAAAATATAGTCTACCTGCAGTTGGTGTCTGGAATTACGAATCCACTCGATCTGCGGGCGAAAATGTATTTGGCTTTGGACATCTTCGTCACCAAGCCGTTGACTTACGAAGGCGCAGATATCGCGGACCTGGTAAAGTCCCAATCGGTGAGCATCTTCCGTATCCTCAGCTTCGCGTCCTCCGGAGAGTAGATAGTTAAAAGCCGATAAAAACCGCGCTACCGGATGACGAAGGACACAATATGCAGTACCCAAGTAGAGATCGTGCCACTTACGATAGAATTTGTAGGAGGGGTTTCTGGTATTATGGGTGTGAAGCGTATAGGGAGGGGGCAAGCTGGCAAGTACGGCATTACCAGCCGTTTTCGGGATATGGATGAATATTAAATGATCGTTGGTGAAGTTTTTACCAATTCGCTCTCCGAATGCTTTTACTGGCCCTAAATTCATAACCTAAGTGGAATACATAAACAGATCATTGATCACCGAAAGGAAAACGGCATCTGCAACGGTCCTGAGAAGGAAAGGTCGGTGAAATTAAAATCCAGGCGGGCGGTTCCTTCCGAGCCACCGTCTACGGCGATCTGGCGGGAGCGGGGAAAAGTACGCTTGAGTCCGTCAACTGGCTCAAATTCCGCGTTTACGACTGAAAGCATGCGCTGTTGGCCGAGTTCCTGCAATTCCATGGCGCCGAGCTGGTAATTCGCCGGATTATAGCGGTAGTCGGCGGCAAACTCCCCACTCTTGCCGGTGAGGCGAATATCGTTCCCTTTGCGGCTGACTTCCAGGTCGTCCGTCAAGAAGACGGCGTTGCCGAAGAATATTTCTTGGAGAAGGTCGAAGCGGGCGGGGATTTTATATTTTTCTTCCAGGTAACTCAGCGGTTCGGCGGTGTATTCGCTTTCCAGGCGGTTATACAGGAAGAAACTATCGGGGCGGATAAGCGCGCGGGCGCCTTCGATGCCGAATTTTTTCACGCTCATCCAAATGGCTTCGTCACGGTGCAGGCGCAGATAAGCCGTACCACCAATGCTATAGTCGTCAGTTTCCACATCGACGCGGGCCTTGGCATCCATCCATTCCGCGCTGGTGCGGTTGGCTTCGATGTTCCGCAACACCTGATTGAGCCGCAATTTGCCCGTCGGGCTGGAGACGGCGCCTTCGGCCGGCCCGGCCACTTTTCGGTTACAATTAGCAAAGATGAGCAGGGCTAAAAGCGCCAGGAAGTATAGTCGCATGTATGATTTGGCTTGTGGGGCTATGAATTCTTACCGGCCAGGCTGGTTGATTTGCTTCCGGCGGCCTTGGCCCGGCGGTAAAATTCCGCGGCGGCTTCTTTATTACCGGTGCTGCTACTGACATCACCCATAAGTTCCAGGAGCAACGCATTCGTATTCGCTGGATGATCGATGGCCAGCAGGCTAGTAGCATTGGGCGCCGAGATCTGTTGCAGGTAGATGGCCAGGGGGGCCGCTTCACCGCCGGGCAGCCTGGCGACGTCAAGTTCGCCGACCCCGGAGTTATTTTCCATAGCGGTCACTGCCAGAGCGACTTCCTCCAGGGCTGCGGTCGATTCCGGATTCGCGCTTACCATCAGCTGGGCTTGCTGGAGGAGGTTTCGCGCTTCGGAAAAGTCTCCTCGGAAAGCTTCTCCTAGGGCGGTATACAAGTAGATCGTGGGCCGGTTCGGAAAAATATCGAGCGCTTCCTCGCCGTACGTCCGGAGATCCACCGACTGATTATCCAGGTACAGCGTGGCCAGGAGTTGCTCCCACACGGGATACACCGTATCGTCGAGTTCCAGCGTTGCCCGGTACGCCTTGGCGGCCTCCGTCAGCCGTCCGCTGTGGTAATAGAGATCCCCTTCGATAGCGGCGGCCTTGGCATCGTCGGGGTGAACCCGTCGTAGCTCGGCGGCCAGTGCGAGGGTCCTGTCCGCCAACGCCCGGTCATTCGTGCTGGCTACCTGATTGATCAGGGGCAGCAATTTGCCGATCTTGAGGTCGAGGTCGACATCGGTACGGGCCAGTAAGGTCATCAGTTCCGCATCGTTGGCGTTTCCCGCCGCACCGGCCGGCCTACCGGCATCTTGCAGGGCTAGCTGCGCCCGAACGTCGGCGGGTTGAAGGCGAAGAATTTCCGAATAAACTTCCCGGGCCTTCTTTTCTTCTTCCTGCGAGCGATAAAAGCCCGCTAGCAGGTGGCGGTACTCAACCACTTGCGGGAAAGCCTCGATCAGCGCTTCCAGCTCACGTTCGGCTCGCTTCAAGTCGCCCGAACCCACGTACAAGGCGTGTTTGCGACGCGAGAGCTCGGCATTGACCCCGATCTCATCTTCCAGGTCTTCGTAAACTTTAACGGCCCCCTTTATATCCTGTGCTCTGACCAGAAAGGCCGCCTGCTCCAGGTAGTTTTCGGGCTGGGCGGGATTACGGTCTACCAGCCCCGCGTACAACGCGGCACCATCCTGGTAGCGACCGGCCGATTGGTAGAGTTCCGCCAGGAAAGCGGCATAAACCTCATTTTGCCGTATCGCGTAGGCCTTCTTCAGTGCCTCAATGGCCGGAGAGGTATTTCCGGCAGCATACTGCAGCCGCGCAAGCTCGAACAGGGCGGGATCATTCGCCGGATCGGTTTCTAGGATGGCCTGAAACATGGAAATAGCATCGTCGGTCTTTCCGAGGAGGGCTTCCCGCTTTGCCTCAATGAACTGTTTCTGCATATTCACCTGCTTTTCCGTCATCTCGGCCTGGGCAGGGAGCAGGGAAGCGAAGCAGAAGAGCAGCAAGAGTAGAGCGGTACGCATATCGGGGTAGAAAGTTAACTTACTAACGTTATGAGTGCCTGACTAGTGCTAGCGGTTGGCCGACGCTTTCGTTAGCTTCTTCGGCAGACGAGCTACGCTCGGCGGGCTAAGAAGCTCTAAAGGGCATCTTTACTTACCCATCGGCGGACGAGCGGAGCAGGGCAGACGACTCCCGAACTTTGCTGGTCTGGCCCGCATGTTAGTATTAGCAGTATCCCGACCACTTATCGGTGCCGACCCGTCGGCGGACGTGCACAGCTCTCCGGACGACTATTGATTGTCACCGGGCAAGCACGGCTCGGCAGACGGCATGTGCTTATTCCACCACCGTGATCTTCATCATATTCATCCGGCCCCGTTTCTCCAGCGGCATGCTAGCGGTATTGACGATCATGTCTCCAGCCTGAACGTGGTTGTTTTTCTTCAAGATTTCGACTACATCGTCGACGGTATCGTCGGTCGACTGGAATTTGTCGTAGTGGTAACAGCGGACGCCCCAGCAGAGATTCAGGGTAGACAGCATACTGGGGATATCACTAAAGATGTAGATCTTGGAACTCGGCCGGAAGCTCGAAAGTTTGAAAGCGGTGTATCCCGAACGGGTCATACCAGTAATGGCTCGGGCACCGACGCTGTGCGCCGCCCAGGTAGCGGCGGAACTGATAACGTCGCTGACGAACGTACCACTCTTCTCGTTGGCCTTTGGCCGCCGGACACCAATTTCATAGATCTTCTCGGCTTCCTCGATGATGCTGTTCATCCACTTCACCACCAGCGCGGGGTGTTTGCCAACGCTGGTTTCTCCACTGAGCATTACGGCGTCGGTACCGTCGAGGACGGCATTGGCCACGTCGGTCACCTCGGCGCGGGTAGGGCCGGGGTTGGTAATCATGGAGTCCATCATCTGGGTGGCAACAATGACAGGGCGGGCCCGCTGGATGCACTTGC
The DNA here is from genome assembly GCA_963747415.1 of Lewinellaceae bacterium. Lineage (GTDB taxonomy): Bacteria > Bacteroidota > Bacteroidia > Chitinophagales > Saprospiraceae > Neolewinella. Next base: position 516,186 of record CAVVFF010000001.1, read on the forward strand.
GGATGATCTCCTTTTGGATGATCGGCAGTCGCTCCATCGGCATTTCAATACCGAGGTCACCACGGGCGACCATGATGGCGTTCGAGTGCTTGATGATCTTATCAATGTTGTCGATCGCTTCAGGCTTTTCGATCTTGGAGATGATCTTCGCCTGGTGGCCGGCCCGGTCGATGTGCGCGCGCAGCTCCTTGCAATCCGAATGGTGGCGGACAAAGCTCAATGCGATCCAATTGATTTCGGGGATCGTGAGGATGTACTGCAGGTCCTCCATGTCCTTTTCCGTGAGACTGGGCAGACTGATCTTAGTATTGGGAAGATTGACGCCCTTATTAGACTTCAGGGTGCCGTCGTAGAGTGCTTTGAGCTTGACGGTGTCCCTGCCGTTAGTGTCGGTAACTTCGAATACCAGGGTGCCGTCGTCCACCAGTACCCGCTCGCCGACGCGAACGTCCTGGGCGAACTGCGGGTAGCTCATGTACACTTTTTCGGCATTACCGATGCATTCTTCATTGACGAAGGTGACGATCTGCCCGGCGGTGAGTTCCAGTCCGTCTCCCTCCATTTTGCCGACCCGGAGTTTTGGGCCCTGCAAATCGGCAAGAATGCTGCAGTGGGTGCCCATTTCCGTATTGAGCCGGATCACGTTGTCGGCGACCTTTTTATGGTCTTCGTGGCTTCCGTGACTAAAATTCAAACGAAAGACATCAACGCCGGCCTCGATGAGGCCCTTCAGTCCTTCGTAACTACTACAGGCCGGACCTACGGTAGCAACGATCTTAGTATTCTGATGGTCGGTCATAGTGAGGGGTTGATAATTTTAGGATAGTGTAAAGTATACAATAATGGGCTAAGGTAATGGGCAGCGTGCTATTAGGAGTAGAAAGCATCCGCTGATTTTCGGTTCGCATCGTTCACTCACTTTCGCGGAAAGCTTACCGGCAGAATCGGCCGTTATCGAACGGGAAGCCGGCAAGGTACGGTTTCCACCAAGCTTGGGAAGGTAGAATAGCTTGATCGTCTCTGTGCTTTTCAGGGCAGGGCAAACGGGTAAAGCCATAGATCTTCGTTCCTGCGTCCTCGCCCAAATTCCGGCTGGCCGGGTAATCGTCCAGATCTCGGGGGAGAATCGTAGCAAACCCGGTAATGTGTTGATAGCGACTGGCTCACCGCATGCTTAGCTGCATATATTGGTGACCGTCGATCACTTTATACCTCATCCGACATGCCAAGAATCTGCTTTTACGTTTTCCTTATCTCCGGACTGTATAGCTGCGCCGGCGTCCCCAAGCCAGCCGACCGAAACGAGATCGAAGCAGCGATGGTCAACGCATTGCAATGGCAGGAAGCCCACCCGATCGAGTCGAAGGCACCTACGGATTGGACGAACGGGGCCTATTATACCGGTGTAGCCCGGGCGCACATGGCCACCGGTAATCCCGCCTTTTTGCAGGCCATGAAGGAACGGGGGGAGATGACCGGCTGGCAGACCTACGATCGCTATTACCACGCCGACGACGTTGCCATCAGCTATTCCTACCTGTACCTCAACGAAGAAGAGCCAGGTCTCGTCGACCTCGAGCCGACCGCCCAGTGGTTGGACGATCACCTCAACAAGGACCACGAATGGAAACAGGGCGACAAGAGCAAAAAGGAAGAAATTCTCTGGTGGTGGTGCGATGCCCTGTTCATGGCTCCGCCGGTCATCACGGAATGGGCCACCCTGAAGGACCGCCCCGAGTTGCTGGACGAGATGCACCGCTACTATCTGGAAACCTACGAGCTGCTCTACGATAAGGAGGAAAAACTTTTCGCCCGCGACACCCGCTTCGTATGGACTGGCTCACCCGACGACGAAAAGGGAGGAACCGGAAAAAAAATCTTCTGGTCGCGTGGCAACGGATGGGTGATCGGCGGGCTGGCCCTAATCCTGGAAGAAATGCCGGAGGAATACGAGCACCGCGACTTCTACGTAGCGCTTTTCCGGGAGATGGCTGCCCGGGTCAAAGCCCTTCAGCCGGCCGATGGAATGTGGCGCGTGAGCCTGCTGGAGCCCGAGGCCTGGGACCACGGGGAGACCAGCGGAACCGGCTTTTTCGCCTTCGCGCTCGCCTGGGGGATCAACAACGGCTTACTGGACCGCAGTGAATACCTGCCTGCCGTACGGAAGGCCTGGTCCGCTCTCGAAGACATCCAGAATAAGGAAGGCAAGGTCACCTGGGTCCAGAATATCGGGTACGACCCCAAACCCGCCTCGGCGGAAAGCTGGCAGAACTTCGGTACGGGCGCTTTCCTGATGGCGGGTAGCGAGGTACTGAAACTGTGACCGTTAGGAAACTACTTCTTCGCTATTGCCACATCGAACCCATGAAAGCATATCTGCCAATGAACCGCTGCTGGTACCTATTGCCGTTGCTTTGTTCACTGCTTACCTGTGGTTCCGTACCGTCTGGTGGGGAGGTTCCGACGGCCGGGTTCGCGCCCCCCGCCCTCACGAATATGGACGGGGCCGGGATCGCCCGGGTAAAGGCGGGCGTCGGTGCGCAGGATCCGGCCTTTCGGCCAGCCTATACCGAACTATTGGAACTGGCGGATTCTCTCTTGACCGCCCCGCTCTATGCCGTGACTCAAAAAACCACGATGCCTCCGAGCGGTAGCAAAAACGATTACCTCAGTCTGGCTCCTTACTGGTGGCCGGACCCGGAGGCAACCGACGGCCTGCCCTGGATCCGGCGCGACGGCGAGGTCAATCCCCTTACCCGCGGGTTGAACGTGGACGTGACCGCACGCCGGTACGCCCTGGATAACTTCTACCGACTCAGCCTGGCCGCCTACTTTTCCGGTAAGGAAGCCTACGCCGACCGGGCCATACAACAGTTGCAAACCTGGTTTCTTGCTCCGGATACCCGCATGAACCCGCACCTGAATTACGCCCAGGGCGTACCGGGACGCAGTGACGGGCGGTGCTACGGCATCATAGAATTTCGCAGCATCATCGAGGTGATCACCGGGGTGGAACTGCTTGACCACCTGGGACAGCTCACCGATAATGATCGTCGTGAATTCGATGCTTGGCTACGGGGCTATGCCGACTGGCTGATGACCAGCGACCTGGGACGGGAAGAAGCCAGCCGGTTGAATAATCACGGAACCTGGTACGATGCCCAACTCGTAAGCATACTTCGGCACCTCGGCCGCAAAGCAGAAGCCAGAAAGCTCCTCGAGACCGCCAAGATCGAGCGTGTCGCCGCTCACCTTGCCGCTGACGGGAGCCAGCCCGAGGAGATCGCCCGAACCAAATCGTTGAGCTACAGTACGATGAACCTCGAAGGACTCACCATTCTGGCGTACCATGCTAAAAGGATGGGTATCGACCTTTGGGGATACCAAGACGAAACGGGAACGGGGCTCCCTCAAGCCTACGCCTTCCTAAAACCTTACGCGCTAGGCTTGGAAGTTTGGCCCCATGAGCAACTGGGTAGTCTGGAAGACGCCCGTCGAACCCTCAGGCAACAGTTTCTGCGGGCGGGGAGCGAAATGCAACAAGAAGATTACTGCCAGATCGGAAGCGCGGATACACGCTCCCGGAACAGTCTGGACAACCTGCTATTCCCGTGCCCCGCATCCGAAACCGCATCAAAAATCACCGCCGAATGATCCCCGATAGCCCCTGGTCAAATTGAGCATTGCACCATCCCCCCTCGCGAACTGGCCTACCCCGGTTAAATTCGGAAAAGTAGGTTCGGGCACTCACCCTGGCTGAAAACGGAATTGTCAAGGGAAGTAGCTAATCCCGCGATCGGGGCGCACAGCTCCGAAATTATTGCTCACTCAAGCCTTGAAGGACGAATCATAAAAAGCGTCCCCTGAACTCAGCCTGCCGGCCGGGTACTGGAGAACTATTGCGTACTCAGCGTACGCATGTCAACGATTAACTGCCGGTAAGCTCCGGATTTACGAATTCTCTAAAACGCCTCCTCGATTATGCAACGACTTTTACCCTTGCTACTAATTTTTGCCATCTCCCTGTGGAGTTTACCCTCGGCAGCACAAGCCGTACTCACGGCTACCGGTGATTCGGGAGGGGCTTATCCGATCATTTCGGATGCCGGCTTTGGAATTGAGGGTCCCGACGACAGCAGCCCGGCCTGCACGAATGATGGTCCGGGCAACCATGCGGCCTTCGGAGATCACATTACCCAGGCCGGCGACGAGGCCCTGGCGCAGCATGTTTTCGAGTTTCACTCCCACGTCCCCGAAGACAACGACCGCTGTCTGGTATTCGATCGGGCGCGCATTGAGATAAAGGGCGGACCAAGCGGGCAAACGGAGCCGGAACTCGAGCACGAATATGGCGATACCTCCTATTACCGATGGAAGTTCCGCTTGCCTGAGGATTTCGTCGGAGCCAGCAGCTTTACCCATCTCTTTCAGAACAAGGCCGCGGGGGGTACGGACTCCGGATTTCCCATTTTGACGCTAACGGCACGCACCTCGCGCCTCGAACTTCGCCACGACGCCGGCGACGAAAATCCAACGGGGTCTCTGGGGCAGCTTACCGACGCCCCGCTTGATCGTTTCACCGGAAATTGGGTTGAGGTGAGCATGCGGCAGGTTCATGAAAACGACGGGGAGTTGGAAGTGGCCATTCGCGACGTAGAGACCGGCCTGCCCATCCTGCTGTATTCCAACGACAACATCGACCTCTGGCGCGGCGCCCCGGACGAAGGCGGGTTAATCAACCGGCCCAAGTGGGGCATCTATCGCTCCTACAACGAAGCGGCCGGGCTGAAGGATGAAACCGTACGGTTCGCCAATTTCTGCTCCTCGGAAACCGCCATGTCCGCCTGTCCCTCCATCATCGACCTGGGTACCGATGCCGCGGAGGTGGTTACCGGCATCTTGCCGCTCGACGGATCCGAATCGGTACCGCTATTTATGCCCATCGTATGGGACGCAAGCAGCGGCGCTACCAGCTACCGGGTCTACCTGGGTAACAGTGCCACCGACTTAAGTCTGGATACCACCCTGATCACGACGATGTATTCTCCCGGACTTACGGCCGGTACGACCTATTACTTTCAGATCGGCAGCGTGAACGAAACCGGGGAATCCCGAAGTGCCATCCGTTCCTTCACGACCCTTCAAAACTCGGATGACGGAGACTGGGACGTAGCCCGTGGGCACGCCCGGCCCGAGGTCGAAGCCGCGCAGTACTTCGAACTGAATACCGATCTGACCACCCTTCAGGTAGACTCCGTGGCCCGACTCGGCGGCGGTGACGGGAACAACGCTTACTGTTTCTTTTCCGGCCCGAAGGAGGGAGATAACGGAAATTACCGCTGGCGCTACCGGCAGGAGGAAGCGGACGAGGTGACCGTAGTCGTCCGGCTGGCCGCGCTTCCGGAGGTCAATAACATTACCTACATCGAGTTTTATGGACTGGGCTGGCGGCAAAAGCTGCGAATCAATCGCTCCACCATCCGCTTCGAACGGACGACCGACGACCCGGAAGTGGCCTTCCCCGAGGGCTACTGGGACGATGGTGCCGGCCACACTATCCGCGTCACTTTCCAAAAAAATCCAACGGAAGGCGAACCCATGATCACGACGGTGTACCTGGACGAAGACCCCACCCCCTTCGGAGGCCCGTTTGTAAGCGACGAGGAAAAGGAAAGTGCCTTTATTGACATCGGGCGCGCGGGCAGTACGGACTACGGCGCCTGCTTTGATTACATCGCCATCAATCCAGCTGGTGCCTACGCGCCGCAGAGCGGTGCGGCCTCCCGGCTCCCGGTCGATCTGGCCGGTGACGCTGCCCTGGCCGTTGGTCGCTCCCTGCCGCTCGACGGATCGGTGGACGTGCCGATATACATGCCCATCGTATGGGGCGGGGTGGAGGGTGCTGACGCTTACCGGGTGTACCTGGGAACCTCATCAGACGATCTGCCGCTGGATACTACGATAAGCACCACCAGCTACGTTCCCGGACTCGAAGCGGGCACCACCTACTATTACCAGATTGCCAGTACTAACGCACAAGGGGAAACGCTGGGCGAAGTGATCAGCTTTACAACACTAGCTGACCCGGATGACGGTCCCTGGGAAGTCGCCCGTGGCCACGCACGACCCGAAGTTGAAGCCCCGCAGTATTTCGAGTTCGACACCAACCTCGAAATGGTCGGGCTGGATTCCGTGGCCACCGTTACCGACGAGATGGGTAATAATGCCTACTGCTACTTCTCCGGCCCCAAGGAAGGCGACAACAATAACTACCGCTGGCGCTACCGCCAGGAAGAAGGAGAGGAGACGACAGTCTTGCTACGCCTGCAGGCCTTGCCGGAAACGAATAACATCGCCTACGTAGAATTCTTCGGGCTCGGATGGCGGCAAAAGCTCCGGATCAACCGGTCGACGCTGAAGTTTGAAAGGACGGTCGACGATCCCGAAGTGAGCTTCGATGAAGGCTACTGGGATGACGGTGCCTACCACGTACTCCGCATCACCTTCCGCAATAACCCCGATGCCGCACAACCCATGCTCACCACCGTGTATCTGGATGAAGAAAGTGAGCCCTTCGGTACCTACGTCAGTGATGAGGAAACGGACAATACCTATCTCGACATCGGACGGGCCGGTGGTACCGATTATGGCGCCTGCTTCGACTACATAGCCGTCAATCCCGATGGGGCTTTCAGCCCGGGAAGCGGAGAAGGTATGAGCCCGCCGGCGGACTTGGTGTTACCCGATCCTTCTACTGGTGTCGCGACCCAATCCCTGATCACGTCGGAAATATTCCCCAACCCTACCAGTGACAAACTCACCGTCATCGGTTTGCCGGTCGACGGCGAGTTTACCTACACGGTTATTGCCGCCTCAGGCCGACAGGTCGCCAGCGGCCGCGTGCGGGCGGGCAGGGCGGATATTGACGCCGGAGACTTTCCCGCCGGCATTTACTTCTTGCGTCTACGGTCCGCAAACGGCGGCGTAGGACTGGCCTGCTTCATCAAACGGTAATCAACCTTATCCCGGGACCTCCGCCCAGAGGATCGGCTGTCGCAGCGGAAAATTTCGCGCGATCTCCGCCGACCGCTGGGTGGGGTCGAGGGATTCCCAGAGTTGCAGCATCTCCGGATCATCGTAGGCCCGCGCCGCGAGGAGCATACCCACCGACTGGATCGGCACCTCATCGTAATGCATGACATCTGGCGGATAGGGCCAGCCTGATTTGTCCCTTATGTGGGGCAGCATGAATTCCCAGCCGTCGCGCAGGCTGCCGTGGGTTCCTTCGTACGTCCACAGATCGTCCTCGGGCGTGGAAGCGTACGCAGCCAGTACGGAGTAGCCTTCCAGGATGAACAGCGTGTAGATATAGGGCTTGGTGCGCGCGAGCTCATCCGTGAAGCCGCCATCCTCATTCATCTGCTTGTCGAGCATGCGCTTGAACAGCATACGCGTGGAGTCCAATTGATCCTGATTACCGGTGAGGCTGGCAAAAGCAGCCACCTGAGCGGCGTACCAGGTGCTATGATTGTTGCCGTGGTCCCGCTCGTCCTGTCCGTAGGGATGGGTGGTCATCCAATCCAGGTACTGCTCGAACCAGCCGACGATGGCCGTTTCATCTGCGCTGTTCAGGTAGCCGTTATCGCGCAGTATGCCGATGGCTTTTGCTACTTCGATCAAGTGGATGGTATCGATGATGCCAATGCCCCGGCCGGTGACGCGACCCTTGATTGCCTGGGCGTAAAGCAGGTGGGGGGTCATGCTGGTTTGGGGATCCACGAACCAGGTTTGCAGGTAGCGGAGCGCGTGATCGGCGTAGCGTTCATCACCCGTTTCTTCATACGCGGCCACCAAGGCGGCCACCGCCTTCGACAGGTCGACCATAGCCCGCCGGTGGGCAACGAAGTTTTCGGGGTTGGTTTCTCCGTCGCGGCGGACGTAGGGGCCGTCCGGATTATCGGGGTCGGGCCACCAATAGTCTCCCTCGGAATAGAAGTCGCGTGGACCACCGGCACTCCGGGGACTAACCTCCCGCGTAATGGGTACGGGTTCCCGCATGAGAAAGCTATCGGCAGCCGCTACGGCCGAAGGCAATAGTTCCGAAATGCCCTGCGCGTCACTGCCCGCAGAGGTGCCGGGCGCTGATGCCGGAGCGCAGCCGGCAGACAACAGCAGCATCAGTAGGGAAATTATGAATAACATATTTGGTGCCCTCCGGCGTGCCGTGGGCGAGGGTTGACAGGGGTAGGAAAGTATCATACCGGTAAAATTAGCCACATTGCGAGGCTTTATTACCGCACCTCGGGCAAAATTATCGGGAGTGGTTCCCTATTAATACTATGTAAATCAGGTAGTTAACGATTGTCCCCCTTGCTTTAGATGATTTTGTCCGCCTAAAAATTCAGATTACCTATCGCTTATCCGAATTGCGGCCTCCTGGCTGTCGGAAGCCTATTTACTCTCGCTTTGAAACGGACGATCATGTTAAAACCGGCTTTCTTGATTTGTTGCTTTTTATTGACCTCCCTGATAGCGCAAGCACAGACGGGAGCAATAGAAGGCGTGATCACGGGAGCCGATGACGGTTCGAGCTTACCGGGTGCCAGCGTATACCTGGCGAGCAATCCCGCCGTGGGAACGGTCACCGACCTGGACGGGGCTTACATTCTGACCGACGTGCCCGTCGGCAGTGATACGCTCGTGTTTTCCTACGTCGGTTTCGGCACGCAGGCAACACCGGTGACGGTCGTGGCTGATGAGATCATCACCGTGGATGCCCAGTTGGGCGGGGCGGTCGTGATAGGGGAGGAGATCATCGTGACCGCCCAGTTGCTGGGGCAGGCCAAGGCCATCAACCAGCAGTTGAAATCCGATGCCATTGCGAATTTCGTGTCCGCGGATAAGATAAAAGAACTTCCGGATGTCAACGCCGCCGAAGCCATCTCGCGTTTGCCGGGGGTGGCCATCAACCGGAACGGCGGGGAAGGATCCAAGGTCGTCGTGCGCGGCCTCGATCCAAAGTTCACGGCCATTAATATCAACGGGACGCGCTTACCCTCCACTTCCGGGACCGACCGGTCGGTCGACCTCTCCCTCATTTCCCCCGAGTTGCTCTCTGGGATCGAGCTCTTTAAAAGCCCGACGCCGGATATGGACGGCGACGCGCTGGGGGGTACGATCAATCTGAACATCCTCAAGGCCGACGACCGGCCGCGGGCATCGCTCAAGGCGATCGGGGGGTACAACGACCTTGCCGGACAATTTCGGGATTACAAATTTACCGGTTCCATGAGTAGGAGGTTATTTGACGACCGGCTTGGCATTATCGCTACGGCCAACGTGGAGCGCTTCAACCGGGGAAGCTACTCGGTCGGTCAGGGATGGGGCGACAAGCGCGACGCCGTCATCGATGATAAGCTTGACACCTACGAACAGGAGGCTCACGCGCTGACGCTGCGGCGGGACCAGGAAGTGCGCCGGCGCTACAACGGCAGCCTGGGTTTCGACTACTCCTTCGGCAAGACGACCGACGCGACGGTACTCGGCATCTTTTCGCGTACCACCCGCGACGAGTTCAACCACCGGGAGAGCTTTTCCATCGAAAACAGCCGGTTGGCTTTCGATCCCAACATTCGAGAAAGCGCCATCAGCCTCTATTCCGCCTCGCTTTCCACCCGCCATAAGCTGCGCTTCGCGAACGTGGAGTGGGGCGTCAACTATAGTGAAACCGTGGGTGAAACCCCCCTCAACATCGGGTACGACTTCCGCACCGAAGGCAGCGACTTTACCGAGGGCTTCCTGGACAACCGCACGAATCCCACCCGGATCTACAACTTCGTCACCACCGACATCAACCGGACCTACCTGGACGGCGCCAACTACGTTGAAAGCGGCAACCAGGAGAGCATCGCCACCGCTTTCGCCGACGTATCCGTACCCTTCAGCGTGGGGGACAAAATTCGCGCCACCCTGAAAGTCGGGGGCAAATACCGCCGCAACGAAAAGTCCCGCGACTACCTAGAGTACTACGACAAACTATTTTACCTGCGCCCCAACAGCACCTGGAACGAGCTCAACGGCGAGGTGCGGGGAGCCACGGCGATCGATCCGAGCGGACGGACCTACCTGGGCATCAGCAATTTTCTGGATCCCGGCACTACCCTCAGCCTGGAAGATAACGGGCAAACGTCGCGCGATCTCTTTTTTCCCTTCGATAAAGAAATGCTTAGTCGCTTTCAGGAACTGTTTGGCGAAAGCTACCCACGGGATTATTTCGGCGTCACCAATAACTATGACCTAAGGGAAGACGTAACCGCCGGCTACCTGATGCTCAAGTTCAATATCGGGGAATGGCTGACCGTCATACCCGGCGCCCGCTATGAGCACAACGACAACGTGTACAACGGAATCTACGCGGACGTCAACGGAGACTGGGGGGAGAGCGGGGCCCGTAGGCCCACCACGGCAAGCACGAACTACGGTCGCTTCTTGCCGCACCTCCACCTGAAGTACAAACCGCTTGAGTGGTTTGACATCCGGGCCTCCTACAGCACCACGCTGGCCCGGCCCGATTTTAACTACATCGTGCCGGCTACCCTCGTAAACCGCAACGGGGATCTGACGGTCGATCGCGGCAACCCTGACCTGGCGCCCTCGACCTCCCGCAATTACGATCTCTTCCTGACCGCCTACTCCGGAGAGTTGGGCCTGTTTTCCGTCGGGGGATTCTACAAACAGATCACGGATGCTTTTTATCCGGTGACGGTGCAGGTGAATAACGACAGTATCGCCGAAGCTAACGGTCTGGCGCCCGATATCTTCGAGGGAGCGCTACTAACCTCCTTCTCCAGCTCGCCCGAATCGGAAGTTTACGGGTTGGAACTCGATATCCAGTCGCGGCTCAGCTTTCTGCCCCGCCCCTTTGACGGGCTGATCTTCAATCTCAACTACGCCCTGCTTTTCAGTAATACCAACGTCAGTTCCTTCCAAGAAGAAACCGAATGCGTGGTGGTACGGGGTCGTCCACGCTGCGAAACAACCGCCTATACCTTTAGCCGGGAAGTCAATCTGATCGGGCAGGCGGAGGATATTTTGAACACCTCGCTGGGCTACGACATCGGCGGATTTTCCGCACGAGTTTCCGCCTCCTACCAGGGTGGCAAGATTACCGGTTACGCTTCCTCCGCTGACAAGGATCGCTACGACGCCTCCTTCTGGCGTATGGATGCGGCCGTAAAGTACCGCTTCAGCCGGCGGATGAACGTTTTCCTCAACCTGAATAACCTCACGAATCAGCAGGATGTCACCTATTTCCGCTCCCCCCGCTTCGAAACCAACCGGGCCACCTACGGCACTACCGCTACGGTAGGCGTGGAGATAAAGTTCCTTCCTAAAGAGGCCTATTAAATCCGGACCTATCCGGACATCGCTTTTTTCAACTCATAATCACTAACATGCAACAACGCTACCTACTTCTTTTACTCGTCGCCTGCTTCGCCTGCGGCCTCGGGGCGCAGTCCGTTACCGTCCCCGCCAACGCCGACGGTACCGAGGACTTCCCTTTCACCTACCTCGACTTGTTCATCGACGCCGATACTACGGACGCGGGCGTACAGCAGAACGATACCTACCTGCTCGAGGCCGGCGGGATCTACTTCTTCACCAAGACGAACCGCTGGGACTTCGACGTGACCCTTGCCGCCACCGGCGACACGGAAACCCTCGGCCGGCCCGTCGTCGATCGCATCAACCCGGCGGGCGGTACCTCGCTGGACGCCATCTACCGCGGCAGCGGCAACTTCCATTGGGAGGGCATCTACATCGTCCTCGGCGACGAGGGAGCCAACGCCGCTTCATACGAGACGGCCTCCTTCCGTCCGGAGGGTATCCGGAAGACCTACAGCTGGAACGACTGCGTCATCGAGAAAAGCCGGCAGGGCACCATCCGCTCGGAGGGCGACAGCATCAGCGTCTTCATCACCAACTCCATACTTCGCAACTTCGGTGATTACGAGTTGCTACAGGGTAACGGCCGCGTGGTGGACTTGCGTACGGGATTCGGCGACTCAGTGGTCATCAGCGGAAACGTGATCCACAACATCCTGGATCGCATTTACATCGGTTTCCGCCAGCGGGGGCTAAACTACTTCGAATTCACTCAAAATACCGTCTTTAACCACGTTGGTCGTCATGGATTCATTCAGCTGAAAAACACGAAGACCTCGGTGATCAATGACAACCTGATCCAGAACCCCTCCATCATCGGCACGAAGCCCACCCTGGCCAACGAGCAGATCGAGCTGGTCGATGTAGAGAACGTGCTCTTTTCCTTGGACACCATGGTCGAAGACGCAAGCATCGAAATGCTGAACAACAACATCTACTACACCGACGATGTCCTGACGCACTACGAAAACGTGGACACCATCACCAAGCCGAATTTTTTCAGCCCCACCTTCCTTGCGGCTCTTACCAACGACATTACGGAGGCCTACTTCAGTGAGGTGCTGGAGCTGAACGCCGTACCGGACCGCACACCGCTGATTCAGTACGCTAGTGAAGCCATCCGCTTTCCCGACTCCGTAGGAATTACCAACATCATGGTGGAGGACAGCCTCTTTGCCGTCGGTACCGACTACGACCGAGGTTACCTCTTCGACTTTGACCGGTTCGACCCCTGCTACGATCCGACTTCCACTTCGGCCATGGCCGCCACCGACGGCGGTGCGGTAGGCGCCCGCGGCTTCTGCCCCCAGTTGAACACCAGCATCGTAGATCCCGTCTACAACGCCAACCTGCGGCTGCGTGCGTTGCCCAACCCGGCCAGCGAAAGGGTTTCGTTCACATTCCAGACCACCACTTCCGGAGACGTCCGCTTGGAGATATTCGACGTGCGCGGCGTCCGCCTGCGCACCCTGGTCGACGAGAACCTGCCCGCGGGTGAGCACAATGCTACCCTGGGCGACCTAGGTGCCCTGCCGCGGAGTGTCTACATCGCCCACATCCTTACGCCCGAGGGCCGAATGTTCGTCAAGTTTATGAAGCAGTAGGCCAGCTGCCGCAAGTGACAGTCTCATAATATCATATTACGTTTTTACGGGCCGCCGTCTTGATTCCATCAGGCGGCGGCCTTTTTTACTTCTAAATCCTAAGCCATGCTTTCCAGGCAACTTGCCGGCCTTATCAGCCTGCTACTGTTTGTGGCCACCCTGCCCGCGCAGTCCGAATCCGACCCCCAAGCATTACCCGAGGCCAGCGATACGCTCCGCTCCCGTACCTTACTCAATAGAGGCTGGAGCTACCGGGAAACCGCCGCTGCTCAACCGGACGAACTTTCCGCCGTTCCATCCACGGCGGTAACCCTTCCCCACACCTGGAACCAGTGGGACGCGGTGGACAATACCCCGGGTTATCGTAGGGACGTAAGTTGGTATTCGAGGACATTGTACCTGCGCTCGCGCCCGAATCGCCGCTACCTCCTGTACTTGGAGGGAGCAAATACGAAAGCGGACGTCTTTCTCAACGGTCAACGTGTCGGTGGCCACGTAGGCGGCTACGTAGGTTTTACCATCGACCTGACGGATTACCTCAGCCCAACCGGTCAGAACCAACTGGATATTCGGGTAGACAACGGCTACGATCCTAACCTTATCCCCTCCCAAAAATCGGATTTCTTCATTTACGGTGGCCTGACCCGTGACCTCTGGCTGGAAGACGTCCCGGCTTCCTACCTGAGCAACGTTCGGATCAGTACCCCGGCGGTGAGCGCGGCGGAGGCCCGGACGGTAGCAACGCTCGATATTCAGGGTGAGGCCCCCGAGGCCGGCAGCATCAGCGGTACCATCGTAGACCCATCCACGGGGGAAATCGTCGCCACGGGACGGACGGCTATCTCGGGGAGGGGGGAATTTAGCATCGCGTTCTCTCCGGTCGGAACACCGGCGCTTTGGTCGCCGGAGAATCCTCATCGTTACCGCGTTGACCTGGAGTTGGTGTCAACCGATGGGACGGTCACCGACCGCCACCGGGAGATGATCGGCTATCGTTGGTACCGGTTTGAGGAGCATGGCCCCTTCTACCTCAATGGGGAACGACTCTTACTGCGCGGTACCCACCGCCACGAGGAACATGCTGGCTACGGTGGAGCAATGCCCGATAGCCTGCACCGCCGTGATATTGAAATGATGAAAGAGATGGGCGTGAACTTCCTGCGCCTGGGGCACTATCCTCAGGACCCGTCGGTCTACGAAGCCTGCGACGAACTGGGCATCATCGTCTGGGACGAGCTGCCCTGGTGCCGGGGCGGTAAAGGCGGCGAGGAATGGGAAGCCAACACGGAGCGACTGCTGCGGGAACAGATCACTCAGAATTATAACCATCCAAGTGTTTTATTCTGGTCGCTGGGCAACGAGATCTACTGGTTGCCGGACTTTCCCGGGGGGGACGATACGTTGGCGATGAATACCTTTTTGCGAAAGCTCAACGACGTGGCCCACGAACTGGATCCCCACCGGCTGACGGCGATCCGTAAATACTACGCGGGGGCCCATCTCGTGGATGTGTTCTCCCCCTCCATCTGGTCGGGGTGGTACGCCGGGGTCTATAAGAATTACGAGCCGACCCTCGAAAAGCAGCGTCCGCTCTATCCCCGCTTCCTGCATATGGAATACGGGGGCTCCAGCCACGTGGGCAGACACACGGAAACGCCGATCGACGGCGACGGATTGGTGAACCCCGACGAGTGGTCAGAGGCCGTCAACCAAGTCAATGTGGACAACATCGCCTCTTCGGGGGACTGGACGGAAAATTACATCGTAGATCTTTTCGACTGGCACCTTAGCGTCTCCGAAACCCTCGACTGGTTTCCCGGAAATGCGCAGTGGGCCTTCAAGGACTTCGGAACTCCGCTGCGGCCGGAGAATCCCATTCCCTACCTCAATCAGAAAGGACTGCTGGACCGGGCGGGGCAGCCCAAGGATGCCTACTACGTTTTCAAGAGTTACTGGGCCAAGGAGCCCTTCACCTACATCGAATCGCATACCTGGACGGAGCGCAGCGGGCCGGAGGGCCGTTCCCGTGCCGTCAAGGTCTTCAGTAATTGCGATAGCGTGGAACTCTTCCACAACGGTCGCTCCGTTGGCACGCGTACGAAGGAAGTAGGCGTATTTCCGGCCGGTGGCCTGGTCTGGGATCTGGCCTTCACCGAGGGAGCAAACCGCCTGGAAAGTAAGGGCTACCGGGATGGACAACTTGTGGCGGAAGACGAACTTACCGTGAACTATACCTACGAGAAAGCCAGAAAAGCCGACCATATCGAACTCACTCACCTCAGCCTGCCGAACGGAAACTTGCTGGTGGAAGCGATCATGCGGGATGCGGAAGGCCGTCGCGTGCTGGACTACGACGACCACCTGTACTTCGCTGCCGACGGAGCGGGAGAGCTGCTCGTCGATTACGGAACCCCCACCCGCAGCCGCGTCATCGGAATGGCGAACGGCCGGGCGGCCATTGAATTGCGCCCCGGCGCGGGAAGGACGGTAGTGGAAGCGCGGAACCAGGATTTCAAGGGAAGCTACCTCGTGATTCCGGCCGAAACGGATTCTCGTTAAATGTGGGCAAGGCTGCCAAAAGTGTCTTCTTTCTGCGCTAAGGGGTAAGTTCGCTGGCTTGCATTGGTCGGAGCGGTGAATTTATTTACCTTAGAAACCGTAGCCAACAACCTGCCACCAACTCCAGGCCTTTGGCTTTGCGGGCTGGAGCGCCTTAAGTCGCATGCACACTTATGTTTCGATTCGCTCTCACGACCTTTTTGTCCCTCATTTTATTTGCCGCCGGCGCGCAGGAACGGTTCCCTTTTCGGGAACTCGTCAAAAAAGACGGATTGTCCCAAAATTCCGTAATCGGCATTGCGCAGGATGGCAAGGGGTTCATGTGGTTCGGTACGCGTGATGGACTAAATCGCTACGACGGTTCGGAGTTCAGGGTCTATCGCGAGCAGCACGGCCAGCCGAATAGCTTGGTGTTCAACGATATTCACAGCTTATACTACGATCAGGCCCGGGACCGGCTATGGGTAGGAACTACCCGTGGGCTCTGCCGGTATCGACAGGCAACGGATGACTTCGTTGCGTACGATCTTAATGCTGCTTTTGCCGACCGTTTCATCCATTTCGTACACCGGGATCAGCAGGGCATACTCTGGGTCGGGACGGATCGGGGGCTCTACCGATATGAAGAGGGAGGCGACCGTTTTAACCGGCTCGAAGGACTGCCCGAGCAAGCTTACAGGGTATTGATCCAGGACGAAACCGGACAACATTTTCTGGGTACGCCGCGGGGACTATTCGGACTGGATATTGCGGCGGACGGGGCGGAAGGAAGATTGCTTCCCATACCCCTGGAAAGCAGCCGGAACGGAGAGGAGGTCTACGTTCAGGATTTGTTGTTAGAACCTGGTGGACACCTCTGGATCGCCAGTCGGTTCAGTGGACTGTATCGCTATAACCTTCAAACCAGGCAAGCCGAGCGGTACCTAGCCGACGGGGCGCGGGGCGGTGAGTTGAGTGACAATAATATCCGCGCAATAGAATGGGGCGAGGACGGCACGCTCTGGGCCGGTAGCTTCGTGGGACTCAATCGCATTACACTGGCGGACAACCGTTCCGAACGCGTGTACGAGGTGTCTGCCAGTCTGACCAACCTTCGTAATCATTCGATCCATTCCCTGTTCACCGACCGGAGGGGTACGCTGTGGATGGGTAGCTATTTTGGCGGAGTAGCCTATTACGACAGCCGGCTAGAAGGAGTCAGGCATCTGTCGCGTGAAGGCACCGGACTGAGTAGTGACGTGGTAAGTGCTTTCGCCGAAACCACGGAGGGTAACCTCTGGGTCGGCACGGAGGGGGGCGGTTTGAATTTCTTCGACCGCACCGCGGACACCCTCATGTATTACGATACCGGACAAGAACTGGAAAGCAACAACATCAAATCGTTGTTGCTGGAAGGGGATCGCCTCTGGATTGGTACTTACCAGGGCCAGTTGGTCTACCTGGATACTCGTAGCGGCGAAATCGTGCGGGACTGGGAAGAGGCCGTGGATACCGTCCGGGAGCAGTTGTCTAATGTCTACGATATGTTGTTGCGTAACGATACCCTCTGGGTGGCGAACTACGGGAAGGGGCTCACCCTGTTGAATCTCCGGACGGGAGCTGCCAGTACGATCAACGAGCAGACCGCCACCGACAGCACCCTGCTTTCGAACCAGTGCAGATCCTTGTATGCGGACCGCGGCGGCAACATATGGATGGCCACGGAGGAAGGCGTCAGTCGTATTTCCTTCGGATCGGGCGGTGAACTCCGCTTTCACCACTTTCTGCCGGACCTGGTGGTGTATGCGGTGGCAGAAGACCGCAAGGGCAGAATATGGGCGGGTACCTACGGCCAGGGGCTTTACATTATAGACCCCGAGAAGCATACCAGCGAACGGTATTTGGAGGGAGGGGGGATCCTCTCCGAAAGCACGATTTACAGCATCCTGCAGGACGCAGACGACCTGCTGTGGGTTAGCAGCAGCCAGGGGGTCGTCGGGCAGGACTCCCTATCGGAGCGCTTCCGTAACTCGGATACGCCCTACAATTTTAAGGATCAGGAATACCGTATTAAGGCCGCGCTTACTTCCCGTGACGGGGACCTGATCTTTGGAGGTACGGGAGGGATGACGCTGTTCCATCCTGCCAATATTTACGCCGATAAGGAATTGCCCCCGGTGGTATTTACCAAGCTGCAGGTAGCCAACCAGGAGGTGAAGATCGACCCCTATGGTGGCATGCTGCAAAAAAATATTGACGAGACCGAGGAGCTTACGCTGCCCTACGACAATGCGAATTTTAGTCTGTCCTTCGCTCCACTCGATTACCTTTCATCCGATCATTACCGCTACGAATACAAGCTGGAGGGCCTGGACGACAACTGGGTCGACAGCCGGGGCCGGACTACCGTTAGCTACACCCTGCAAAATGCCGGTGACTATCGCTTCCGGGTGAAGGTCTTTAGTGGGGGTAAGGATTCCAAGTTTTCGGAGCGTACGCTGGATATCGAGGTGTTACCTCCGCCATGGCGGAGTTGGTATGCCTATCTGGCCTATGTGGTAGTGGGTGGACTTTTTCTGGCGGCCGTGCTGCGCCATGCCTACCTCCAGCACCGCCTGCGTCAGGAACAGATAACCAAGGATCAACAGGAAGTCCTTCACCAGGCTAAGCTTCGCTTCTTTACCAACATCACCCACGAATTGCGCACTCCGCTAACGCTGATGTTGGGTCCGCTGGAATCCGTTCGTCGCAATGGGGAAGTGAAAGGGCATACGGCCAAACGCCTGCTGACCGTAGAGAAGAACTCCCGGCGGTTATTGCAGCTCGTCAACGAATTGCTGAGCTTCCGCAAATTCAACGGACAGAGCGACCCCCTCCGCCTCGAGGGCCATGATATGGTGGCTTTTTGCCAGGACATTGTATCGGCCTTCCAGGCGTATGCAGCTAGCGCTGATAAAACGCTCCGTTTTGTTTCGGATCAGGACCGACACCCGATCAGCTTCGACCGGGACAAGCTCGAAAAGGTGATCTACAATTTGCTGGCGAACGCCTTTAAATTCACGGAAGCGGGGGGAGTGATCACCCTCCGGCTCAGAAGAGTGGGAACGAAGATGCACCTCGAAGTCAGCGACGACGGCGAAGGCATTCCTCAGGAACTTCACGAACGAATATTTGCACGCTTTTTTGAACGGCAGTCACTCACGAACCGGGAGGGTACGGGGATCGGGCTTGCCGTAGCCCGGGAATACGTGGAAATGCACGGAGGAGAAATTACCGTTGAGAGTGCTCCCGGGAAGGGGAGTACCTTCAAATTATGGATACCGCTGCGGCCGCCCCTGACTTCCTGGCTCGATGATTCACCGGAGCCTGCGGCGGCGGCATTACCGGAGGCTATTCTCGAGGTCCGTGAAAAATTGGCACCTGCCAGAAAACCTTCGGAAACCCCACCGCTCATCCTGATCGTGGAAGACAACGAGGAGGTACGGGATTATATCGAATCGGTACTGGTTGACGATTACCGGCTAGTAACGGCCATCGACGGTAAGGATGGCTTGGAAAAGGCAAAGGAATGTCACCCGGACCTGGTCCTGAGCGATGTGATGATGCCGGTAATGGATGGAATCGCGCTCTGTGCCGCCCTGAAAAGCAACATCCAGACCAGCCACTTGCCCATCATTCTGCTTACGGCCAAGTCCAGCGATCTTCAGAAGTTGGAGGGGCTGGAGATCGGCGCCAACGACTACATCACCAAACCCTTCAGTCCGCGTGAGCTTCAGCTCCGCGTACAGAATCTGCTGATTTCCATCCGCAATACCCGGGAGCGGACTGGTCGGACGCTTCGGTTAGAGCCGGCGGAAGTGCAGGTTGCCTCCGCCGATGCGGAGTTCCTGGAGCGGGCCTTAGATGCCGTCAACGTTCAGATGGATAATTCCGACTATCGAGTGGATGACCTTGCCCGCGATCTGGCCGTCAGCCGTGCGCTGCTCTTCACCAAAATGAAGGCCATCACGGGCCACACCCCAAATAACTTCATCAAGTTGCTGCGAATGAAGCGAGCAGCACAGCTGCTGGCAACCGGGGAGTTCCTGGTGGCGGAAGTAGCCGCCCAGGTAGGCTACCGGGACGTGAAATACTTTAGCTCGAGTTTTTCCAAAGCCCACGGTTGTAATCCTTCGGTCTATGGCTGCCAGGAAACCGGTTAGGTCGAGAAAAATGGACTGGCCTTCGTGGTCCCTACACCAAACCCGCTAGCTTTTCCACCTTCAGGTTGCGGCCGGCATGGCTCCGCAGGAGGGTGTCAAATAGTAAGGTCATAGCCCCGGCTTCGGCTCCTGCCTTACTCTCCGCCCGGAACAGCGGGAAGATCCGCCCGTGGCTGTAGGCGTTAAACGCAACGGCGAGCAACTCCCCGTCGCGCGTCTGGATGCCGGTCGCGTTGCCCCAGCTGCGGTGGAGGATCTGGTACATTACGCGCTGCATGGCGTGAAACTTCCATTCATTGTCTCCGCCATCACCGTGTACCGACAGCCAGAAATCGGCGAAGGCCTCCGGCTTGATGACCGGGACGGGAAGGAGGTCGGATTCCTCGGACCTCGCCATACGGGAGTAGTAATCGGCGGGGAAATTATCCGTGATCGTTTCGTAATCCGCATTCAGGAACAGGGCTTCTCCCGCCGCCTGGGTTACGGAGAAGCGGCCGGGATCTTTCGGGACCGAAGCCGGTTCCACGGTCAGCTCCCCGCCCCGGTAATCGGCCGGGATGGCGTCCCAGAAGGCTTGGATACGCTTCGGACTGAGGGGCTTAACGCTGTAAACGGCCAGGTCAGGTACGAGGGTAGGCTGATTTAGATAAGTGCGGCCCAGCCAGTTTCGGCGCTTGGGCAGGGGCATGGCGCTGACGTAGTTATCCCCCTCCACCAGCAGGTCCCATTCCTTGGCGGTGGCATTGAGGTACCAGTCGTAGCCGTACAGGTTACCGTTGGTGGCGAAGTGGATGCAACTGTTGTAGAGCTGCTTGTCGATCTCGGCCTGGGGGATGAAGCGTATGTCCATGGCTACTATAACACGTATCCACGAAAAGGTTAGCCGAATATGGCTGCAACGACCCCCTTTGTCGCAATAGGTGCCTCGAAAGTGGATGACGGCGACCATCCCGCTGCTATCTTACGGCCCCTAATACCGCCGTTCACCATGGATGCTCGTTTACTGCCGCTGATACTCGTTACCGTGATGCTTTGCACCTGCGTCCACGCCCAAACTTTTCCTTCCGCCGTCGAAGTGACTTCGCACCCCCTGGTAGAGACCGTAACGGTAGAAAGCGAAGCGCTGAGCGAATTCTGGGACCGACCCGTCGAGCTTACCTTCACGGTGCTGCTGCCCCACAACTACGCCGAGGCAACCGACCGGCGCTACCCTGTGCGCTACAACGTGGCCGGCTACGGCGGACGCTATGACCGCGTGAACCGCCTGCTTGCCGACGCGGAGTTCGCCGATTGGTGGGCCTCCGAGGGCGCTCCCGGCGTCATTACGGTTTTTCTGGACGGCAGCGGCCCCTTTGGAGATTCCTACCAGCTGAACTCCGCCAGCAGCGGACCGTACGGGGATGCGCTGATCGAAGAAATCATCCCGGCCGTTGACGAAAAATACCGCACCCTCGGGGCAGCGGAACGCTACACCGATGGCTGTTCCACCGGCGGTTGGGTGTCCCTCGCCCTGCAGTTATTTTACCCCGATACCTTCGCTGGTTCCTATTCCTACAGCCCGGACCCGGTCAGTTTCAAGCGGATGCAACTCATCGATATGTACGCCGATACGAATGCCTTCGTCAACTCGTCCGGTCTACTACTGCCCAGCCGCCGCGACATCTACGGCGAGCCCAATCTGCTGATCCGTGATGAGTTCGCCGAGGAAAACGCAGAAGGCACCGACAGCACTTACGTCACCGGTCAGGGGCAGTGGGGCGCCTGGAACGCCCTGTACAGTCCCCGGGGCGAGGACGGCCTGCCACGGGCTGCTTTCGACGGGGTAACGGGCACCATCGACCCGGAGGTGGTGGAGCACTGGAAAGACTATGACCTACTGCTACACGTGAAGGATAACTGGACCGAACTCGGACCGAAGGTCGCCGGCAAGATCTACATCTGGATGGGCGATATGGACAACTACTACCTCAACAACGCGATGCGCGATTTCGACGCTTACCTGCAAACGGTTACCGATCCGCCCGCTGACGCGCGCATCGAGTTTGAGCCCATGAAGGGACACTGTACGGATTACTCCCACCGCGAAGTGCTGGAGCTAATCGTAGCGTCCACTTCAGTGGACTAGCTGCCAAAAACGTTGGGTTGGCAGGGCATTCTTTTCAGGCAGCATGACGGCTGAAGCCGTCGCTACGTAGCGGCCACTTGAGTGGACTAGCTGCTTACAAAGTTCAGGCGGGCGGGGCAGGTGCTTCAGGCAGCATGACGGCTGAGGCCGTCGCTACGTAGCGGCCACTTGATTGGCCTAGCTGCTTACAAAGTTCAGGCGGGCGGGGCAGGTGCTTCAGGCAGCATGACGGCTGAAGCCGTCGCTACGTAGCGGCCACTTGAGTGGACTAGCTGCTTACAAAGTTCAGCCGGGTGGGGCAGGTGCTTCAGGCAGCATGACGGCTGAGGCCGTCGCTACGTAGCGGCCACTTGATTGGCCTAGCTGCTTACAAAGTTCAGGCGGGCGGGGCAGGTGCTTCAGGCAGCATGACGGCTGAAGCCGTCGCTACGCGTTACAACGCTGCGTACACCCGCCGCATAAAATCCCCGATCTCGCCCGGCTCCAGCCAGCGGGTCACGACCACCAGGTCAAGTTCCTCATCCACCACAATGAAATTGCCCCCGAAACCGGCGGCGTAATACACGTGGTCCGGCACGCCCTCCCAGTAGCGGTCGCCGGCATTAAGCCACCACATATACCCGTAGCCGGCGTTGGCTTCCGCCGGTGTCCGGATCATATCTACCCAGCGTTCGGAGATGAGCTGCTGGCCGTTCCAGTTGCCGCGGCGGGAGAAGAGCAGGCCGAGGCGGGCGTGGTCTTCGGTGTTGATGAACAAGCCCCCGCCGTGGTGACCGCCGCCGCTCACGGATTGCATGTGCAGGCCGTCGAGGTCCACCCAGCTGTCGTCGTAGCCGTACCACCGCCAGGTCGTACTGGCACCGATGGGATCCATGATACGCTCTTTCAGGACCCCGGGCAACGGCCGGCGCCATACCTGCAGTAGGGAGTAGGCGAGTACGTTTACGCGGACATCGTTGTATTTGAAGTGAGTCCCGGGAATGTGGAGCTCCCGATTTTTCCAGCTGTCGTAGGTGCCGTCGGGGGCGGGCCGATCCGTCCAGTCTTCCAGCCCGAAGAGGGTGCCCGACCAGTCGGAGGTTTGCTGCAGCAGGTGTTCCCAGGTGATCTGACCGTTGTGCATGCCGTCGAAGGTGCCGTCCCATACGTATGCCGAGACCAGGTCGTCGACGGAGTGGATCAGCCCGTCGTCCAGCGCCAGCCCGGCCGTGGTGGAGAGATAGCTTTTTGTTACGCTGAAGGTCATATCGACCCGGTCGGTATAGCCCCAACTGGTGACCAGGTAGCCGTCCTTGATGATCATGCCGGCCGGTTCGCCGCGATCCTTGGTTGGGCCGCGGAGCTTATGGCCGGGTTCCCGGCTAAAGCCTTCGAGGATAGCCAGCCGCAGGTCGCGTTGTCCGGAGTATTCGTTACGTAGCGCGAACTGGACCACGCTGTCCAGTCCTGCTTCGGTGAATCCGGCTTCTTCGGCCGTGCGGCTTTCCCACTCGGTAGTGGAGGGGAAGTATTGCGCCGGAGCGCGGGTACAAAACAGGATCAGTAAACCGAGGTACAGGTAGCGCATGAAACAAAGGTAATCCCAGGACCTGGACCTTAGCCCTGCCGTCGTCGAGACCTTCCAGGTCGAGTGGTGCAGCTTTTTGAAATTGAGCCCGCACCGGGGGCACACGGCAGTTGATTCATAAGTCAGGGAACCCCGGAAAACGGGCGGCCAAGCACACCCGAAGCGGAGACCTGGCAGATCGAGCAGAGACATACGGTTATTGCACCTCAGTCCGCAGGGCACTGACCGTTTCACTCCCGGAACCCTCGCATTTCCGGTCCTTCTCACCCAAAAAAATGTAGGTTTTCCACAAGGCTTGACAATTTAATGCCCACAATGACGACTTTTCCACAGCTATACAGTGGAAAACGTTGCCGTTTTCCACAATGTGCATAACGTTATTAACAATGTGGAGAAATAAGAGAAAAGTGTTAATTGGCTGATAGTGAGCAACTTAACAAAAGTTATCCACACAATGTGGATAAATAGGCTTTTTAATCCCTCAACAGTAGCGCTATCTTGGCACTTATACGAGGGAAACCAACAAATTGGTTGGTAACCTTTCAAGCTCCGGCTTGCTGATACCACTTAGGCTGAGGCGGCGTCCTTCCAATCGGGTGCCGCCTTAGTTACCTGAAAACAAGAAACTTACGGGTTAGTCCGGCCTTTCCCCCATTCAATTGTGAGTGGAGGAACGGCCACCCCTGTCCCTCCTTATCACCCTCGCAGTGCATTAGCTGCTTTATAAAACCGTCCATCATGAACGCCAAGCTTGAACCCATCCTGGAAGAGAATCCCAACCGATTCGTTCTTTTTCCCATCCAACACGACGATATCTGGCGCTACTATAAAGATAACGAAGCCTGCTTCTGGACCGCCGAGGAGATCGACCTGAGTGCTGACCTCAACGACTGGAACAATAAGCTGAACGACAACGAGCGCTACTTCATCAAGCACGTGCTCGCCTTTTTCGCCGCCAGCGACGGCATCGTCAATGAGAACCTCGCCGAAAACTTCGTAGCCGAAGTGCAGTACACGGAAGCCAAGTTCTTCTACGGCTTTCAGATCATGATGGAGAACATCCACAGCGAGACCTACAGCCTGCTGATCGACACCTACATCAGCGACGGGGCCGAGAAGGATCACCTCTTCAACGCCATCGAAACCATGCCCTGTGTTCAGAAGAAAGCCGAATGGGCCCTGCGCTGGATCGACAACGGCAGCTTCGCCGAGCGCATCGTCGCCTTCGCCGCGGTGGAAGGTATTTTCTTCAGCGGATCGTTCTGCTCCATCTTCTGGCTCAAGAAGCGGGGCCTCATGCCCGGACTGACCTTCTCCAACGAGCTCATCAGCCGCGACGAGGGCATGCACTGCGACTTCGCCTGTCTGCTTTACAACGACCATATCCAGCACAAGCTGGCGCCCGGCATGGTGACCAAGATCATCAAGGACGCCGTGGAGATCGAAAAGGAATTCGTCAGCGACTCGCTGCCCGTTAACCTCATCGGCATGAACGCCGACATGATGTGCCAGTACATCGAGTTCGTGGCCGACCGCCTGCTGGTCGAACTAGGTCAGGAAAAGGTCTGGAAAGTCGAAAACCCGTTCCCCTGGATGGATATGATCAACCTGCAGGGTAAGACCAACTTCTTCGAGAAGCGGGTAGGGGAGTACCAGAAGGCAGGGGTTACTTCTGACCGGGAGAAGCAGTCGTTTTCCCTTGATGAAGAGTTTTAGATATGCGATTCGCGATTCTCGATATGCGATTCTTGATTTAGCTACCGCACATCTATGCCCGGTTCACCAAATGCTCGTTCCGCCCAACTGGAAACACGCCTCGTTTCTTTTGCCGTACGTATCGTCCGCCTCTCGAATGTACTTCCCAAAAACTTCGCGGGACAGCACTTCGGGAAGCAGATTCTTCGCTCGGGGAGCGCGCCCGCCCTACACTACGGAGAAGCTCGGGGAGCGGAATCTGATAAGGACTTTCGACATAAATGCAGTATCGCCCTGAAAGAATTACGCGAAACCTATATCAACTTAAAAATCATCGATCAGTCGAACTTGCTGGAAACCGTCCGCCTCGACGACCTGCTCGATGAAGCCAACCAACTCATCAGCATTTTCGTCCGCACGGTCCGCAGCCTGGACGTTCGCATCAACAAAACTAAAAACTGATACAGCGAATCTAGATTCTTTGCCTAGCTAATGAGTTCGGGTGCAGCCACGAACAAAGTGAGCAGAAACGTGCGGTAGCCAAATCGCATATCGAGAATCGAGTATCGCAAATCGCATTTCAACACCCTATGAAAGTAATAAAAAGATCAGGACGCAAAGAAGACGTCTCCTTCGACAAGATCACCGCCCGCATCAAAAAACTATGCTACGGCCTTGACGAAAACTTCGTCGACCACATTA
Organism: Lewinellaceae bacterium; assembly: GCA_963747415.1. Classification (GTDB taxonomy): domain Bacteria; phylum Bacteroidota; class Bacteroidia; order Chitinophagales; family Saprospiraceae; genus Neolewinella. Next base: position 542,064 of record CAVVFF010000001.1, read on the forward strand.
CGGTCAGCAAGAAGGTGATCCAGGGACTTTACGACGGCGTGACCACCGTCGAGCTCGATAATCTGGCCGCGGAAACCGCCGCGAGCATGAGCACCGTCCACCCGGACTACGCCCAACTGGCCGCGCGCATCGCCATCTCGAACCTCCACAAGGAAACGGACAAGTCGTTCACCGCCACCATGGAGGGCCTGTACAATTACGAGGACCCCAAGACCGGCGAACCCGCCGGCCTGATCGGCGACGATACCATGCAGGTCATCCGCGATAATAAGCGGAAGCTCGACGCGGCCATCATCTACGATCGCGACTTCGAATTCGATTACTTCGGTTACAAGACCCTGGAGCGCAGCTACCTGATGCGTCGCGACGGTGCCGTGGTGGAGCGCCCCCAGCACATGCTCATGCGCGTGGCCGTCGGCATCCACCAGGACGACATCGAAAGCGCCATCCAGACCTACCAGCTGATGAGCGAAAAGTGGTTCATCCACGCTACGCCCACGCTCTTTAATTCCGGTACGCCCAAGCCGCAGATGAGCTCCTGCTTCCTGCTCAGCATGACGGATGACTCCATCGAGGGCATCTTCGAAACCCTGCGCCGCTGCGCCCGCATCAGTCAGAGCGCCGGGGGGATCGGCCTCAGCATCCACAACATTCGTGCTACGGGCAGCTACATCAAGGGAACGGGAGGTACTTCCAACGGTATCGTCCCGATGCTCAAGGTATTCAACGACACCGCCCGTTACGTCGACCAGGGAGGTGGCAAGCGGAAGGGTGCCTTCGCCGTATATATGGAACCCTGGCACGCCGACATTTTCGACTTCCTCGACCTGAAGAAGAACCACGGGAAGGAGGAGATGCGCGCCCGCGATCTTTTCTACGCACTGTGGGTCAACGACCTCTTTATGCAGCGCGTCAAGGAAGACGGCGAATGGAGTCTGTTCGACCCCAGTGAAGCCCCGGGACTGTTCGACGCCCACAGCGGGGAGTTCGAGGCGCTCTACCACCAGTACGAGCAGGAAGGCCGTGCCCGTCGTACCGTCAAGGCCCAGGAACTGTGGTTCGCCATCCTGGATAGTCAGATCGAAACCGGCACGCCCTACATCCTCTACAAAGACGCGGCTAACCGGAAGAGCAACCAGCAAAACCTCGGTACCATCCGCAGCTCCAATCTCTGTACCGAGATCATGGAGTACACCAGTCCGGACGAGGTAGCGGTATGCAACCTGGCCAGCCTGGCGCTGCCGAAGTACGTCGATGAGGCGAATAAGACCTACGACCTGGACAAGCTCGTGGAAGTGACCCGCGTGGTCACCCGCAACCTCAATAAGGTCATCGACCGGAACTACTACCCGATCGAGCAGGCCAAGAACTCGAATATGCGCCATCGCCCCATCGGGCTGGGCGTGCAGGGATTGGCCGACGCGTTCATCATGCTACGGATGCCATTTGACAGCGAGGAGGCGCGGCAACTGAATAAGGACATCTTCGAAGCCATCTACTTCGCCGCCTGTACCGAGTCCATCGCACTCGCCAAGGAGCTCGGTCACTACGAAAGCTACCCCGGCAGTCCCGCCAGCAAGGGCAACCTCCAGTTTGACCTGTGGGGTGTTACCCCCTCCGACAGGTGGGACTGGGCCGGTTTGAAGGAAGACCTGGCACAGTACGGCATGCGCAACAGCCTTCTGGTAGCGCCGATGCCTACCGCCAGTACCAGCCAGATCCTCGGAAACAACGAGTGCTTCGAGCCCTATAGCTCCAATATGTACACCCGCCGCACGCTTTCCGGCGAGTTCGTAGTGGTCAATAAGCACCTGCTGCACGACCTTATCGGTCTCGGGCTGTGGGACAACCAGATGCGCAACCGCCTCATGCAGAGCAACGGTTCCATCCAGGACTTCGAGGACGTACCGCAGCACTTGCGCGACCTCTACAAGACCGTCTGGGAGATCAGCCAGAAGGTGGTCATCGACATGGCCGCCGACCGGGGTGCCTTCGTTTGCCAGAGCCAGTCGATGAACCTATTCGTGGAGAACGTCAACTTCGGCAAGCTTTCCAGTATGCACTTCTACGCCTGGGGCAAGGGCCTGAAAACGGGTATGTACTACCTGCGCACCAAGGCCGCCCGCGACGCCATCAAGTTCACCGTCGACAAAGACCAGCTAGTCAAGCAAAGCGACGATGGCGACGGCCAGGTAAAGCAGGGCAGCCGCGAGGTTTCCGCTCCCAAAATTACCGGAGGCGTACCGAAACCAAAGACCGACGACGGAGCCGCCCAGGCGACCGTTGCCACGGGAGAGTTTGAAGAATTGAGTGCCGAGCAAACCGCTCAGGTTGGCAAGACGTGCAGCCTGGACGATCCGGACTGCATCGCTTGCTCCGCTTAGAGAATTACATTCCTATCCCACATTCATTGGCCCGCGGCGATTTATTCGCCGCGGGTTTTTGTGCTTTACGTCTCCCTTTCCGGGCGGGGGCTAGGCGTGGTTTCAGCTAGTGCCTAGTCAAGCAATTATTGTCACCGTATCTGCGGCGCCTTTCCGCGTTAGACTTCGTTGGAAAAACGCTTCCGTAGCTTTGCGGCCTTACGGGTAGGGCCCCGTAAGGTTTAGCATCCAATCTTTTTTCGCCTCGTCAATCACGTAAATACACCAGCACCTACTGCGACATAATCGACCTGACTAGGCACTAGTTGTCGGGAAGAACATCGCAGCAGCAAAAGATTCTGGTTTTTGATCCGTTCCGAACTCGGCGGTTTGCTAATTTCGTTGTTCCTGCGCTCCGCCGCAATATCCTATGCCCGTGAAAACTATTGCTTTGTGGTTTGCCCTGTGGGCCTGGAGCGTCCACCTTGCCGGACAGGAAATTCAATTCGCGGACGTTACCACCCAGGCTGGTCTCGACGGCCTGAACCACGCGGTCACCGAGCGCCTGGCCGTAAGCCGTGACCGGGCGAGCGGAGGGGTGTCCGTAGCCGATGTAAACGCCGATGGCTTTCCGGATTTCTTCGCGATTACGCGGGGAGAGCTCGGCGGTGAACTATGGTTAAACGATGGCGACGGCACCTTCAGCCCCGCACCGGAGAACGGACATATCGCGGGGCCTGCATCCGCTACCGGTCCCGTATTCTTTTACTTCGATGCGGATAGCCTGCCCGATCTGTTCGTCGGATCCGCGGCCTGGCAACCGCCCCGGCTCTTCCGGAATCTGGGTGGGGGCTACTTCGAGCCGGTCCACGATCCGGTACTGGCGGCCATGGATCGCATGAGCACGTCGTCGGCCACCGCGGTAGACTTCGACGGGGACGGATGGGAGGACCTCTTCCTGTCTCACTGGGCGGAAGCTTTCTCTACCCATCATTTTCTCCGTAACGACGAGGGCCGGGGCCTTATCGCCTACGATGAATCGCTGGGGTTCGGCGATACGAGCGAAACGGGATGGGATTATGGTTTTACGGCCAACTTCCGGGACGTGGACGGTAATGGCTATCCCGACCTTATGCTGGCGGGTGACTTTGGCAGGACCCAACTCTGGTTAAATCAGCAAGGACGGACGTTCGTGCCCACCGACGAGTCGGTGTTCACCGATGAAAACGGCATGGGAAGTGCCGTAGGTGATTTTGACAACGACGGCGACGAAGACTGGATCGTGACCGCCATTTATGACGACGACGGGGTGCTGGAAGGCAATTGGGGCGGCAGCGGAAACCGGTACTACGAAAACCGTGGTCAGGGCGTATTCGGGGAAGCCCGCCACCAACAAGCCGTACAAGCGACCGGCTGGGGATGGGGAGCGGCGTGCGGTGATTTTGACCTCGACGGCTGGCTCGATCTGATCGTGACCAACGGTTGGCCACGCGGTGACGACTCGTTCAAGGGAGACCTTACCACCCTCTTTCGGGGCGGAGCGTCAGGCGGTTTCACGGAATCGGTAGGATTTCCGGCCGACTCGCTCCAGGGCCGGGGAATAGCCTTGCTTGACAAGGACGGCGATGGTGATCTGGACATACTTATCAGCAACTACGGCGGACCGGTAAAACTCTTCGAGAATCTGCACCGGGGAGGGGGCAATTGGTTCCGCATCTTACCGAAAATCGCGGGGCGTATCGCGAATGGCAGCCAGGTCAGGTTCTATGCGGAAGATGGAAGTATGCAGTCCCGGCATATCGGAGAGAGTAACAATTACAACAGCAATAACCAGCCGGGCGCACACTTCGGGATTGCCCCCGGGAAGCGGATGGCGTCTGTGGTGGTCCAGTGGCCGGAAGGCGACTCTACGGTGTACCGACAGCTCGCCGCCAACGAAGTGCATAGCCTGGAAAAGCCTCAGAACGAGCCGTCCATTTCCACTTCCCCGATACTCTTCCCCAATCCGGTGGTAATGGGGAACCTTTTTACCATCAGATCGACATTTGCCATTGAGCGGGTGAACCTATTAAGTGTTGATGGTCAGTTAATTACAACGCTGAATCCGAGTGGTGCTCAGGGGGAGAACTATTATTTTACGGTACCCCATCAACGGGGGATAACGGCGGGTAATTATCTAATTACATTTGACCTTTCAACTAGTCAATCTCACCTTACACCTATCAAACTCACCGTCCGATGAAGGGCATCTTTACCCTCGTATTCCTGGCAATGCTTGCGCTTTCCGGCTGCCCCGCCGACGATGAGACGGGGGGCGGTGACGACCCCAATACCGATGGTCTGGGAGACCTCTTTGTAAAAGTCACGCAAAACGGTGACCCGGTGGGGGGTGCGATCATTACCACCGATCCGCCATCCATTACCGATAGCACGGATGCGACGGGTACGGTCTTACTCCAGGATCTGGAGGTAGGAGCGTACCGGGTATTTGCGGATAAAAGTCCGATCGGTCAGGGCGTCGCAGGAGTGCAGGTGATGGACGACCAACTCGTAGAGGCGTTTCTGAGCTTGCAAGCTGGTACCTATAACGCGCCCTACCTGTATATTTTCACCGATAACTATTACGTCGATGCGGGGAGTCCGATCCTTATCCGCGGAACGGTAAGCGACGACAGTCCCGCCCAAAGCCTCACCATCGCCTTTAACAGCTCCCTGGACGGCCCCCTCGGCACGGCGGTGCCCTTTAGCTCCAACGGCAATTTTGAGATCCGGCTGGATTCGCTAAGTCCGGGCGAGCACCGCATCACGGCAAGTACGAAGGACGACGAGAACCTGACGGCCTTCGCCGAACTAACGCTCCAGGTGATCAAACTGCCGGATGCCGTAGTGGTAGACTCCGTTTATTCCGACGGGCAGGGGCTACGGATCGACTGGCAGCCTTCTGCGGAAACGGAATTCGTGCGGTACAAAGTCCTGCGTTCCGAGTACGATCAGAATGACTACTATCAGGAGATCGCATATATCGACGACCAGTCGGTGAGCTCCTACCTGGACGAGGAGGTGACCTATGCTACCACCTACTACTACAAGATTGCCGTAGAGGTGGCCGATGGCTACGTGAGCGAGAGCGAATTCGTGCAGGGACGGTACCTGCTGCCGGGAATTTCCCTGGGTTTAGGCCTGGTTCGTTTGATAGCCGATGCTGAGCGCCCTTACCTCTACGGACTCGACCGCGTGAACAACAATATGGTATTCATCAGCCTGGAAGACGGGGCGGTAGAGAAAACCATTTTCGTGGGTTCGGCTCCCTCCGATATCTCCTTGAGCCTGGATAATACATTGGCCTACATTGCCAACTACGGCAGCTCGCGCATCGCGGTCGTCGACCTGGAGAGTAAAGAAAAAATCCGCGATATCACCGTCGACACCCAGGCCGGGAGCTGGGAGGGAAATCCCTACCGGCTTGCCGTAATGGCCGGTAACCGGCTGGCCTTCACGAGTGAAGATCAGTGGAACAGCGTGAAGCTGGTCAACGCGGAGACCGGCGTACACCTCTACGACGTTGGAAGCGTCTACCAACCGGGGCTGCTCACCAACGAGGACGGTACCGTTCTGTACGTCACCGAATCCGGCAGCTCGGGGAGTACGGTCATCCGCTACAATCTGGAGGGAAGTACCCTTACACAAGTCGACCAAAGCAATGGCAGCTACGGTTACGGAGACCGCGATGCGTTTATAACCGCCGACGGGAAGTACATCTACTACAACGGGCTCAAATTGCTGGCGGCTAATCTGGGTACCCTGGTAGGGACTTTCAACGACAATATTATGGCGGCTACCGCTGACGGAGGAGTGGCCGTTGGCCGGCGAAACGTTTGGGACGGAGAAACCTTTGCTATTCTAGCGGAACTTCCCATCGAACCCGACCTGGTGGTGATTCCCCCCGGGACCCGGCGCGCCTATCTCTATGTAGACGTAACCGGGCAGCTCATTACCTACGAGTTGCCTGAATAGGAGAGCGGAATGGCCCGAATCCGGTCTGGTACTGGCGTTGGGACCGATGATTCATTTATGACGCCAGGTTGATAGCTTGTCCGTACTAAACGTCGCAAACCTAGTTTGCCGGTTCATATCTGCTGCCGGAGAAAAGAAGGAGGGTGCTGTTGTTCCACCCCGAAAATAATTGGCTGAGCAGAGGGTCACCTACGGATGGCGGAAAGATCAATGCTTACCCCGCCACCTCAATTCAAAAAATACTACCCGGCGGAATCTAGATCATTCCAATTCTGCCACTATGTACAAGCTATTTACCCCACTACTTTTGCTGCTTTCGTTGTTTAGCGATTTGCCGGCGCAGGCCTACACCTTCTCCGTCCACGACGAGCCCTATACGGAACTGCAAGACGGGCGGCTACTGAATTACGACACTTTACTCGAAGAGCCCATTCTTTGGGACGATGAAGAGTTTCTCGTCCCACTAGGCTTCCCCTTTATGTTCTTCGATACGTCCGTGGATGCATTGCACTTATGGCTTGATGTAAGCGTCCTGGCAACTCGGTCAGAAGCTGACATTGATCAGGGAAATATGGCGTCGTTGTTACAGGCTTACTCAGAAGACCTTATCGATCGGGGTTATTACGGTGGCAGTAGTTCCCTTTCGCCCCTGACGTACCACTTCATGGGTACAGCTCCGGATCGTATCGGCGTGTTTCAGTGGAAAAATGCCGGCTTTGACGATGAATTCGTTAAGGATGGAGTATCCGATTACTTTACCAATTTTCAGGTTTGGCTCTACGAAGACGGTACCATTGAGGTACGCCAGGGCCCCGTCTCTTCTGAGGTGGTGGCCGGTGCCGAAGACACCGATGAGGCTACGGTACTGTTGGTATCAGAATACTTTATCGATGATGCCACCGACAGTGTAGGATTCGGAGAGAGCTATTACCTCGACGGTGAACCGGAGAACCCCGTTTTTAGGCCCATACTCAGAGAAGATCTGGATGAAGAAGACTTTACATTAGATGGATTCCCAGCGGAAGGCACCGTCTACCGCTTCACCGCAACGGGAACCAGCGGCCTCTTTCAGCCTACTCGCTCCGTAGCCTCCTTCCAGCCCTTCCCCAACCCGACGGCCGACCGCTTCACCTTCGACCTGCCCGAGGATCTCGCCGTTCGGGAAGGTCGATTGAGCGTGTTCGATGGTTCCGGCCGCATGGTCCGCAACCTCTATGTCCCTACCCGTGATTTCGATCTCACCGGACTGCCCGACGGACTTTACCATCTGCGGCTCACTACGGAAACCGGTCCCCCGCTGGTCGGACGAATCGTCAAACGATAAGTGCTGATGTGGTGACGTTGGAAAATGTCACCGAATGCACGGTCTTTTCAATAGGCTCGGCCCGCGATGCGCAAGTATCGCGGGCTTTTTCGTGCGTGCTGCGAATGATGTCCAGGAAGAAGGGAGCATATTGTCCGAAAAATATTACTTTTAATACAAATTGTTTGTATATTAACTACACACTTAGAGAAATGCCATGCAACGTTACATCGACCAGCTCCTCCGGGATCTTTCCGCCACCGCCCGGGAGCACCGGTCCCGGGCCACTCCGCTGGCCGGACGCTTCTTCCTGGACGAAGAGGAGCGCTCGGAAGCCGAGTTCGCCACCCACATCACCGAAGTCGAGCGGTACCTGGCCGGCGAAAGCGACGGAACCCTATTTCAGGCGCTGGGCCTATCCCGCGAAGCCTTTCCCCCAGTTGACCGGCTGAGCCACGGGCAGGTTTCCGCCCTGGTGACCCAAATTCTGGCCTCAATCGCGGATTTCGGAGTGGTATCGGAGCATCCCGCCGAGATACCTGCTCACCTGCTCTACCCTCAGCTACTGGGGATGATGGGGCGAGACGATTACCTGGAAACCTCACCGGGCGGTTTTACCCACCACGAATATTGCTACTACGAGCCTTCCGATTGCCCCTGGCCCAGGAAATACTGCAGCTGTATCTCCATGCTGCAGGCACAAGGGCTTTGGGAAGAGGAATGAGGCAGAAGCACTACCGGTTACCGGAACGTGCCGCCTTCTTGGCCGCACGCCGCTGCCGCCTTGCCGCCTTTCGCTCTTCACGGTATTGCCGTTTCAGCCTGCGGTACTCCTCCAGCCGACCCCGATCCTTAAAATAGCGCCGCCGACCGAGCCGGAATTTGGTCTTGGTCTCACCCTTACCATTGGGCTCCATGACAAGGTAGACCTTCCAGCCAGACCGGGCGTAGCCGGTGCGGGCAGGCGGTTGCTGCATTCTCCCCCGGCCAATGTTGCGAAGCGGGATGGATATAAGCAGGTCCGGCCCGGTCTCCGGATCGATGCTGCCTTCGAGAAAGACCTGCGCGCCAGTCGATTGGATTTCCATCCGGGGAATGGATACCAAGCCGCTATCGATGACGATGTCTCCTTCCAGCGGGGCAAATCGAATATGTGACAGCCTGTCCTTCATCCAGGCTTTTTTCGCCAGTGATATGAGCATCGGCCAGTCGATCAGCTCGGCATTGCTAAGGCGATAATCGAGGTTGCCCTGGGTGCGGTCCATCACCAGCTCTCCGGTTTGCTCATTCAACTGCCCCCGCACCGTACCGTCCAGGGTCAGATTGCCCTTCAGCGTACCGATCTCTTCGGGGAGGTTAAGCCCCAGGTAGGCAAGTTCTTCTCTCACCTCACGGAGCGGTAGGGTGTCCGCGGTGAAATTCACGCGGAAGGGACTGACGGCCAAGGTGTCCAGGTCGTAGCTGGCATCGAAGGCGACTCGGCCCTGTGCAAGGGTGAAGCCGGATTGCTCGAGCAGTAGTTCGGTAGAGTCCTGTAGTCGAAGACCGGAATAGAGGTGAAGCAAAGGCGTCGTTTCTCCGGCGTGAAACGTGTCAATAGCAAGGCTGAGATTGGGACGAAACGTCCTGAAAACGCCCCCGGTAGCGGAGAATAGGCGTTGGAGGTCAAAATCCCTTGCGGTAGTATCCTGGTCCGCCTGCACGAATTCACTGAAATCCGACCACCGCAGACTCGGTGCAAAGGCGTCGGCGGTAACGCTGAAGTTTTCCCCGACACGCGGGTAAAGGAAGGCATTGATGTTGCTGAGTTCACCGCTGACCCGGATGCTGCGATCGGATCCGTCAGCCATCAATTCCATTCGATACTCGGCCTGCGCGTCAATAATATCAACCTCGAAGGAGCGAACCGGCACGAAGACGTCCGCCGGACGGTAGGCTACCCGGCTGCTATCGATTCGTAGTCGTAGATCACTTTGTTTAATAAGCTGTCTGAGATCGGCCGGCGTCCCTTCCAAATCCAGATCAATGGTAAAATTGCCGGTCCCGAAAAAGAAGTCCTCCGCATTGAAGAGGACATTGACAAGGTGGGGGTCACCGGCCAGGTGAAGCTTGGTCTTTAGTCCGTTCGGCCCGGGCTCGTATTGCATCAGGCCGGTGAACAGGTCACTGCGGCCGTCATTAAAGGCAAATACACCGGTGTTGTATCCCGGTTCGATACCGAGGCTGTCGGCGATGCGCCCCCGGTGATCGAAATCTATACTCAGGTCCTCGGGAAGTGAATCGATCCCCTTAGGAATATACACGCCGAAGTAATCCAACGACGAGCGCAGTTCATTGAGATTCAAATGCTCGGCGGCTACGTTGATGTGAAAAGGCGTGTTTCCGGTCATCGCCAGGTCCAGCTCTGCGCCGAAGCCTACGTCGCTCCCTGCCCAGTTGAAGGTAGTTCGCTCCAGGGTAAGCGTGTCGCCGTTAAAGTGCAGGCCGGTACCGAAATCCGTGAGGGTGAAAACATCGTAGTAGCCAATCGTATCGATGGCGGCATCCACCTGCGGACTGAACGTACGCTGGATGCCGAGAAGGGTTTCCTTCAGCGCCCGGGCTTGGGCCACGGGGTCGGTTGAAACCGAATTCACGGCGGTCGTGTCCTCGTCGCCGGGGAAGTAACCGGCCTGCCCGAAGTAAGTCAGAAAATCGGTCCAATCAATACGCGGGGCAGTCAGACTTACGTCGGTATTAAGCTGGCCGCCGGGCACGTCGATCAACAATGGGGTGAGGTTGTCGACTCGTCCGGTCAACTCGAAGGAAAAACCAGTCGGCAAAGGCGTACTCTTGACCAGAAAACCAATATCCTCCTTGTTTTTATCCACCCGGATGGATTGAAAGGTGAAGCTGGCGTTAGCCGGCCGGTACCCCACCACAAGATCGTCCAGTTGCAGCGTACCGTCGCTGGTGGTAGCGACGTCCTCGAACGAAAGCAGGGAAGCGTCCACTTCGGTTTGTAGTACGAAACCGCCTTCGTCAAAGAAAAAGTCGCGATTCTCGAGGTAGGCACTGACCGAGCTTGCCGGTCCGGAAAGCCGAAGTGGCGCGCGTAAGACTGCATCTTCTCCGAAAACGGCAATGACGGCTGCTGGGCTCTGGATGCGGGCGCCTAAGTAGTAGGCATTCAAATCGTCGAGCTGTACGCGTAGGTTCTTTTTGCTTCCCGGTATCCCCCCCTCCGAAACATCCAGGCGGTTGATGATGGTTCCCTGGGTGGAAACGTTCTTAAAGTCGTACCCCTTGGCGGTGACGTCCTGGTCGACCAACGTAAGGTCCACGGTCACCTCGTCATTTTCCCCCGGCGGGAGCTTGATCGTGGCCCGCACCGGAAACCGCCCGCTGACGTAATACTCCTCCAGCTTACGCTGCAGGTCATCGTGTAATAAGGGGCGGGCCTGGGCGTAGCTCGTACGGTCGTTGGCTACGTACACGTAGGATGGTAAGCGGTCGGAGCGCTCGATGTCAGCGGAGATGGTAAAAACCTCGCCGCCGATGATTAATTCGGTTGGGCATACCGTGATATCTTCCTCGCTAAAGAGCACATCGACCGGACCGGACAAGGGTGTATCGGAAAGATATCCCCCCTTTTCGGTGTTGAAGGCTAACTGTCCTACGGTGGTACTAAGGTAACTATTGAGGGTAATGCCTCCGTTGGCCGTTTCGAAAGCGCGCGCCCGAATCGTATCGACGTGGACGTCGATCCATTTATTTCGGGGGGGGAAGCGGTAGGTGAAGCCAATGTCGCTCAGGCCCAACCTTACCCCTTCCCAGGCCAACCGGGGGAGACGTCGATCAACCGGGCCGGTTTCGGGGGCGGCGGTCGAGTCCCGGTTCATCAAGTTGCCGGCATTGAACGTGCCGCTAGAGTCGGCAATAATTCGGACCGAGCCGTTTGAAAAGGTTAATTGCCGCAGGCTGATCGTATCGCTGAACAGGGAGGCCAGGCTGAATTCGGCGTGCAGGCGGTCAAGGGTAAGCAGGGCGGGCTCGCGGTAAGCGAGGGTACTGTCACGCACCACCAGGCTGTCAATGGTCAGGGAGACCAGGGGGAAGGTCTTCCACGCGGTCAGGTCCACCTTCCGGAATACGATATCGAGTCCGGCAGGATACGCATATTCCCGGACCAGCTTTTCCTCATTAGAATTGAGGTAGCCATTTAATGCAAGTATCCCCGCAGCCAGGAGAACGACCACCAAACCCAGTAAGACCAGGAACCAGCGGAGCAATTTTCGGGCCATATAAGTTGCTTAGCACACCAGGGAGTAACGGAGAGTTACTCCCTTTAGCTTGCCAAGTATACGAACCCGACTGCTTTGGCATCAGTTCGAGAAAGAAATGCTCTCGGGGAAGTACAGGAATCTGTAGTCGGCGGTGCGACTTAAGTTTCCTACTTTGCATGGGTTACTTTTCTTTCTAAATCCCATTAACGACCAACAAATGTCCGATGAGGCGCTACTAGCGGCCTTGCGAACCAAGGAAACCGACACGGCGCTCAAAGCCGTGTACCAGAAGTATCGTGAGCCGTGTATACGGTTTCTTGTTGGGCGGATTATCAACCGCGATCACCCCAACCGGCAGGAGGTGGCCACGGAACTTTTCACCGAAGCCCTAATCGTTTTAGTACAGAATGTTCGGTCCGGGAGATTGACGGAGCTTTCCGCCCGTCTTGATACCTACCTGAATGCCGTGTCTAAAAATCTGTACCGAAAGTTACTACGGAAGAATCGCGAAACTTACCTCGAACCCGAACGCTTGCCCCAGTCGCTGGTGACGCCCGTCCACGAAGAAGATGGCGAAGCCATACGGCAAGAGCTCTACCGGAAGATCCGGGAACTCGGGGATCGTTGTCGTCAGCTCCTGGTCCACTTTTATTTTCTGGATCTGGATTGGAAGACAATTGCCGAATTGCTGGATTATAAGAATGCAGCCTCGGCAAAGACTAATAAAGCGAAGTGTATGATTCGTCTGCGTGCCCTGTACGCAAAGAATCCGGCAAAGTAATTAAGCATGAATCCTGACCACGACATTCCCGCGGAGCTTATCGCGGATATTGACGCTTACTATGATGGGGATCTGTCACCCGAGGCGGCCCAGTCCTTACGGGACAAGTTGAACGCCGACCCTGACCTCACTGCCGCCGCCGCACGTTACGAGTCCCTTTACCGCCTCGCCCTTCAGCCTACCTCCGATGATCTGAAAACCCGCGACGACCTCAGAAGCCAGCTTCATGAACTGGAATCCAAGCTTCCCCCCTTGGAGATTGGTCAGGGCCGCCGGCTGTGGCCACGCCTCTTAGGGGTTGCCGCTACGGTACTGCTCCTTCTGGCCGTAGGATGGTGGTTGCTCGGGCAACCCGACGCGGATACCCGTCTGGCCAAGGAGAATTTTTTCTGGCTCGAGCGGGAGCAAGCGCTACTGGGTCCCGCAGACGATGCCCAACGGGGGCTTGCCGCCTATGATCAAGGGGAATACGAGCAGGCCTTTCCCCTGTTACGGGACGGTATCGCTACCGGCGTCCTCGATAGCGTGAATTTGCTTTACGCCGGTGTATCCGCTTTGGGCAGCGGACGTCCGCTGGAAGCCAAGGAATTGCTCACCGAAATGCTCGAAACGGAGAAGTATCCCTACGACGAGGCCGACCTGCGTTACTACCTCGGCCTGGCCGAACTGCGGCTCGGTAACCGACTCCAGGCGCGGCGGCAATTCGAATTCGCCCGCGATCTCGATGGACGTAGTTCGCCGCGTGCGCGCCAAATTCTGACCCAGCTCGATACGGTCGAGTGACACGGTCAATGCACCGAATGGCGGAAACCCAAAGCTTCCTTAACACCCACACTATTTTTCCCTGCTAGCCCGTTCCGTAGCTATAGACTTTGTTTTAACTTATAAACGCGCGTAGATCGTTGTCTGTCTTCGTGGCAAGCAATGACCGGTTTACTAATCGATTCCCGCGCCGGTACCTCATTTTTGGGGCACCCGCAACACCTTTTGAGCCCAAGGAAAGTAAAGCAGCACGACCTACAGGTTATCCCTGTGGCTTGGCTGATTTGGCAAACATTCACTCACCTTACATGTATCACCATGCGTTACCTTTTCCTGGGCCTCCTTTTTTCATGCGGATTGACCAATACGTCGTCGGCCCAATGTAACCAGCCATCCATCAGGTCGCAACTGACCTCGGTTTCCGAACGGATGGAAGAAATTGGCTATCCGATGATCTATCTGACCTACTGCGGATCGATGGGGGAAGGAGACAGCCAGTTCCACGATCTAGACCTTTACGGAGGCGTTGCGTACAAGATTTTTGCCGTCTGTGACGGGGATTGCCCGGACCTCGACCTCAAACTCTACGATGCCAAAGGCAATCCCGTCGCTGAGGATACTCTGGACGATTATACCCCAATCGTTGATGTCAGTCCCGATGCCATGGCGCGTTACCGTGCCAAGGTGATTATGTATGATTGCGAATCGGAACCTTGCTATTACGCCCTGCGGGCAGTAGCCGAGTAAGCCAATTCACCCCGTCTGCGGAAAGAACAAATGAGCTTCCCGGCGGACCGAGCACGCCAGAAAGGCCGCCGCAAACTGAGACCCTCTTTCAAGGAGCTTCTCCCCACGGCGGAATCGGCGAAAATTCACCTCTCTTTGCCGACTCAACTGCCGGCCTGAGGCCCACGCACAGCTGTGGGCGGCCAACAGGGAAACGACCGATTTCCCTTACTCCGTCGGCGGTGGTCACTAGGGTGATCCCCTCGCTGCCCGATGTTTACGCTCACAAGCTGTTACGGAGCCAGGACCACCAAGGCGGAAACCACGCCCTTTTTCGGGAGGTCGCCGAATCTCGCCCCGTCGTGAAGCCCGGCCCGCCGGTATGCTCAACCCCGGGTCGACAGCAATCGGGATGCATCGCCGGAAATATCGTCCGTTTCGGCAGGGGCTGCCTGGAAAAGGCGTCCATTAACTTCGAGCCATCCCCGGCCTTATTCCCCCGATTGTAAATGAAGGATTGGGAAGCCTTACCAAAATGTAACGATTTTGTTTAGGCCGCCAATTGCCACCGGGTCGACCCGCTGGCGGATCGCCGGGTGACGAACCCGGATAGCCGGATTACGTATTGCACAGGTAAACGCTAGATTACCTATGACGAAGATCGCAACCACGAACTGGCAGCACCAGCTTTACTTTTGGGGGCACCTGGCCAAGGGGAGTGTATACCTGATGGTCGGCGGATTAGCCCTGGCGACGGTGATCGGGCAGGCACGGGGCGGTCCGGAAGGTCCCCAGAAGATCGTGCGTTACCTCCAGGACGAACCCTTCGGTACCGTCCTGCTCGTAGTGCTCGCCCTCGGCATGTTCGCCTACTGCGCCTGGCGGTGGTATAAGGCCATCACTGACGAAAGCAATGAAGGCACCGACCGCGAAGGGGTGATGCACCGGACCAGCTTCGCCGTGAGTGGCGCCATGTACGGCCTTCTCGGCATCTATACGTTGACCCTGGTGACCGGTGGGGGTACGGAAGGAAACAAACAAACCCTGCTGGTTGAATTGATGCAGAAGCCGTTCGGCATCTTCGTTGTCGGACTTTTAGCGCTGGCTGCCCTCTATGCCGCCTACAGGCAGTATGACCGGGCGGTGCACGAGACGTTTATGGAAGAGCTCAAGACCGATCAAATGGCAGACAAAGAACGGGAAACCTACCGCTGGATGGGGAAACTCGGCTACGGCTCGCGGGTAATCGTTTATCTCGTGGTCACTTACTTCCTCATCAAGGTCGTTCTGGCGCAGGATGCCAGCCAGTACAAAGGACTGGGTGGGGTACTCAAGCTCATCAGCCAGAATGGGGGCAGCATATTTCTGGCCTTCATTGCCCTCGGGCTATTCATCTACGGGGCCTTCGTCCTGGTCAAGTCACGCTACCGGGAACTTAGCTAAGGGGCGGCGGCGCGCAGGTAGAGGTTCCTTCGGTTAACGATTACCTTTTGGACAGGAGGCAAGGGTGATGATGCGCTCAGCACCGGGCACTTGTGCGACAGGCGGGTAAATAACGCTTCCTTGCCTATGACGGTAAGGTTTATAAGCTCATACCGGAGGTATCCGGAACCACGGTAAGCCAGGATCCCGATGAGGTTGGGAAGGTCGTCGCGGGTAGCTTCGAAAGCCTGCTTCGACACCGCCAGCCACGGGTGCAAGTCCTCCGGTTTGCCTCTCCCGAAGCTATTACGGCTGGGACGAAAATCCCGTATAGTGCGGGCAATGTTGCCCAGTGGGCACGAACGATGAACGATCGGGACAAGCCATCGGCAAGAGAGATGCGGGTATGGAATAGTTAGAACGATAGCGCCTTTTCATATGAATTGTATCGGATAGCGTCAAACCGGAGGAATCAGGCTTGCTATGGGAGGGCCCGGAAGGTGGGTTACAGGCAAAATCCGGGAAACTGGGCCCCGGTGACCCGCCATTCTCCTTCGTCCAGCAAGAATTCCATAACGCCGCCGCCCTCGAAGGTCTCTTTCTTTCCGGTGGCGGCATTCATCACTTCGTAGGCAACCATGAAGAACTGGATCGCCTGATCCTCGCTGGGGGCAGCCACCTCCGGCCCCTCAATGACGTCAAAGGCCAGCCCCACGATCTGTTTCCATTGATCGCGCCAACGGAGGATGTGATCGAGCCCTTTATGGCGGGGAACCTGTTGATTGTTCAGCCGCATACGCGCGGCGAGGATGTCCATCGGAAAGGGGACGTCCAATCGGAAGAGCGAAAGAAGAAAATTCTCGGTCAGCGCCTCGATGGGGTCGAGCTGCGCCATAAAGGCTTCCGAAAATGAGATCACCCGCGTCGTTCCCGGTGGGGGCGGGACGATCTCGTAGTGCAAAAGAATATTATGGAGGTATTCATAGAAGCTGAAGGGGTCAAGCTCCTCGGCGTCCTCCTGGTGTAAAACAATGCCAACTTCCCGCAGCGCATCCGCCAGTCGGTTATTTTCGCGTTGGGCGGTGGCTGCGTCCGGTATGTCTTCCGGGGGCAGGATCGGGAGGTCGGTGAGCAAACTGCGGATCGCTACGGTGTCCTTGCCGGACTGCTGCTCCTCGAAGGCCCGGATCTGCTGCTGAAAAGCTTCCAGCATTTCAAGGGGCATACTATCGGAAGTATAGGATTGACTGCCCATTTCCGCATCGAAGAGGGCCGTACGGAGCTGTCGTTCGTAAACTTCTTCCTCCGGCGGCGGCGGCGGGGCCGCGTGGCGATCGAGCCGGAATAGGGTGTGGAAAAGCTCCGTCGCCCGAACGGCGGGCGACACCGGTGGCCAGTGGCGGTCGTCCCGGTAGGTAAGCAGGCCATAGTAGACCAGGAAGCCCTGGAACAGTCGCGTACCTACCGCGCTGCAAAGCATCTCGCCCGGAAAATGCTTTTCCAGCACGGGGAACGCCCGTCGGATCCGCTCGCAGTAGGCGGCTGAGCGGCGTTCCTCCTTCCCGAAAAGCAGCAATAAGTAAGCGAGGTAGCCGAAAACGTGCTGCAGGGCCGAGGATTCGTGGTAGCCGTCCTGCCAGCCTAAATTAAATTTTTGGAGGTGGGTGCGAAATATCTCCCGGAAAAAGGAACCAGCGGATAGCGATCGGGCCTTTTTCCCCTTTGCGGTGATGCTTAGTTTGTTGTGTCGTTTTTTAGTCCAACCCAGGATGAGACTGAGGTGCTTGACCACCCCGGCCGGTGGATAATCGTCCTCACTACTGAGTTTGGTCACCCCCTGCTCGATCGCCCAATCCGTCAGTTTCTTCTCGTCGTACCACTCCCGCACGAGTTTCGCGGGTAGATTGCCCTTGGCCGTCAGCGGAATATCCTTGACCGATAGGCGGGTAAGAAGGTCTTGGAGGAAGGAGGGTAGGGGGGAGGAGGCAAGTTGCTGGGCGTCCAACTCCGGGGACAGCTTAACGATGCTGCCGGTCCCGAGAAAATCGTGTAGCAGCTGGTGAACCTGTTGCGGACTGAGTCCTTCGAAATCGTCAAGGGGCTCCGTATTTAAATCTTCTAAAGGAGTGGGCATCGGGTGTAGGGTGGGTGGAGGTGATCAAGATAAGGAGGAAACAGGCTTCTCTCCGCTAGGGGTACTGCTCTAGGCGAACTTTGGCGGTCACTGATATTAATACAGGTGTCCACCAACGGTGCCGCTTTCGGCATCCGTAAGGCAAGATAAAAAACAAGCCGCCATGCCTATACGCCTCCTGCCGTTCTTGGTCTCCCTATTTTTCCTGCCCGCCTGTTCTCCAGATCACACAGGCTCCGCCAGGGGTGGGATGGAGTTCGCTCTGGACAGTACCGGGGAAAGTCCCGCCGCTGACCCCACCAGCCAACATCCCGATCAAAGCGGACTAATCACGGCGGCCGAATGGAACGATCTGGACCATTGGGCCTTCTGGCAGGAACTGACCCTGCACCAGGAGTTCGGCCCGTGGATCGGGGAATGGCAGATTCCCACCTTCGAACGGCTAAGTGTGCGTGTTGCCGATGCGGCAGGCGAGCCCGCGCGGGATGTGCTGGTGGAGGTGCGCGACCACGGTGGGTCAGTTTATGCAAAGACCAATGGCAAGGGCCGGGCCGAACTATTTTTGAAGGAGCCCGGTGTCGAACCACGGGTATACGTTGACGGGCACCAGGTGGAAGGGGAGCTACCAACGGAAGGTGACGGGGCAATTGGGGTCCGGCTGAACTACAGCCCGGAAGATTTCAGGGCCGTCGACCTGGCCTTCGTTGTCGATGCCACCGGTTCGATGGGCGACGAACTCGAATTTCTCAAAGACGACCTGCGTGCCATCATCAGCGAAGTCGATGGACTACACGGGAATGTAGCTATCCGTACCGCCGCGGTGTTTTACCGCGACCAGGGAGATACCTACGTTACCCGCCACCATGCCTTTACCCGCGACCTTTCCCAGACGGTAAATTTCATCGGCAAACAGTCGGCCGAAGGCGGCGGAGATTTTCCCGAAGCCGTACACAGCGGGCTGCGCGTAGCCCTCCGGGAACTGGCGTGGTCTAAAGCGGCGCGCACCCGGATCGTCTTTCTCCTCCTGGATGCGCCGCCCCACGGCGAAGAGGAGATCATGGAGGCATACCGCGAACTGCTGGGAGAAGCCACGCGGACGGGTATCCATATCGTTCCGGTGGTGGCCAGCGGCATTGATAAACCTACGGAATTCCTGATGCGGCTGACGGCTATCGTCACGAACGGAACCTACGTTTTCATTACGGACGACAGCGGTATCGGTAACGATCACCTGGAAGCCACGGTAGGTGAATTTGAAGTGGAATACCTAAAGGATCTCCTGGTGCGGGTAATTGGCGAGTATATTGATTAGCTGCCCCGGAGAGGACAGGGGATGAGCGTAGTTCTTTGACCGGCCCGCTGCCAGATCAATGCGGTGAGTATCTTTCCGCATGCGTTGCCTGATCATGTTACTAGTCTTCCAAGGGGTGTTTTACCTGCGCGCCGCCGCCCAGTGCCCCCCGGCCCTGCAGGAATACCTGACGGGGTTCGATTCGCTTGGGGAAAGCCGATTCTCTTTCCTGGACGATCAGTTGGACAGTGTGCTCGTAGTGGGTTATGGTGAAGACACGCACGGCGCCGCGGAATTCACCACCCTGGCCGGAGAATTACTTAAGTACCTGGTCAGAGAGCACCGCTTCACCGGCATCGTGCTGGAGACCATGGTGGGGGAAGGCGCGTACTTGAATGCTTACGTGCAGGGGGCGCGTCACGATCTCGACCACATACTGAAAGAGATTAACAGCAGCTGGCGCTACCGGACCGAGGAGTTCGTGGACTTGCTCGAATGGTTACGAACTTACAACGCTACCCACCGCGACCGCCCCATCTACTTATACGGCAGCGAGATGCAATTCGTCAAATCGGATGCCCAACTCGTGCGCGAATACCTGTCCGCCTTAGGGCACGAAGTGGAGGTGCCGGCATTCGACAAGCACATCTGGCAAAGCTTCTCCGAGGAAGAAAAATCCACCTTATTCAATGCCTATCATCGCCTGAAAACCTATATGCGGGAGGAAGAGGAATCGTTGACAGCAGCCTCCTCACGATCGGGATACGAGCTCATCTTACACCACCTGGAGGTCATCGGGCAGTTCGTGCTGACGATCAACCAGCCCCGGGCCCGCTACAAACACGATCTTCGGGACATCTACATGGCGGAGAACTTACAGTATCCTTTTCTGGCAGGGAAAAAGGATACCCGCTTGCTGTACTGGGCCCATAACGCGCACGTAGGTGACTGGGTGAGTAACGGACAGGTCGACGTGGCCGGACATCAGTTGGCCAAGCGGCTGGGTAGCGGCTACTACGGCATTGCTACCGACTTTGGCAACGGGGAATTCGTAGCGATGGCACCGAAGGGCGAAATGTGGAGCTGGCAGGTGGTCGACTTCGAGTTGGACCCGGATACCTTTACGGCCTGTCTGGCCCGGACCGGCGATCCCTACAGCTTTTTGAATCTTCGAGCGGCCCGCAAGGACCCGTCCCTTGCGGCTTACCTCCAGGTTCCCCTGAACGTCATGTCGGGTGCCGGTGCCCAGTACTATGGCCGCGTGACGACGCAACAGGACATCGGGCGTGCCTTCGACGGGATCATTTACCTCGACCGGATTCATCCGATTAACCGGCTCCCGGAAGAGTAATCCCTTCCCGGGAACTTGTACCTTGTGGCCAACCGTTTGACTATGCGTTTTCTAGCATCATGCTTCCTTGTACTATTATTCTTTGCGGCCTGTGCGAATGAGGCCGAGCCGGACCCGGTAAGCCAGCAAACCGCGGAACCGGAGCCCCCACCGCCGCAACCCCTCACCTTTGCTCCCTACCGCTACGACGACAGTACGGCGCTGCGGCCGCACGGACCCTACTTTACCTATGGCCTGCAAACCCTGCGGGCGCAGGGGGGAAACCCGGCACTGCGAAGGCTGATCAATGATACGCTAACGGCGGTAATGCTCGAATTCGTGCCGCCCGATCGGATGCCCCTCGATACGGCCGTCCGTTTATACCTCAACCCGCTGTTTGACGACTACCGGGAGCAGGAAGTTCAGGAGGAATGGCTCCAGGAGGCCCCTAATACCTTCAGTCGCCAACAGCAGGAGGAGACCGAGTTGCTGTACCGCAACGATAGCCTGGTGGTACTGGTGCATCAGTATTATGAATACACCGGGGGCGCGCATGGTATGCACTATACCACCTTACTGCCCTTTGCGGTAGAGCCACCGCGGTTTCTGACCTATGATGACCTATTTCCGGCGGGTATGGAGGATACGCTGAGTAGCCTGCTGATGGCGAAGGCCATGGAGAATCCGGAGCAGATATTTGGTGATTCGCTGCCGGTGACTCGGAACGTGGCTCCCCTCCCCGGCGGGGTACGATTCCTTTATGATCCGTACGCGATCGGACCTTATTCTTCCGGCGAGATTGCCCTGGACCTGCCGTATGGGGAATTAGAGGGGATCTTGCGGCCCGGCGTGGCGGAGTTGGTGAAAGAGTAGGCTCCCTAGGCGAGCGTGATTTTACCCGGTTACCGGCAATTTTTTCCCGCCTTATCGCCGATTTCGTTGAGCCTTTTGCTGGTTAACGCTCGTGCGATTCTGGATTCCTTTGATCCGGATCGCTCCAGTAAAGGACGAGAGCTTGCAGGCCGGGTGTAGGGTTTATAAACCGCGGCATCCGCGGAGTAGGGTGCTGATTTAGGCCCATAGTTTTTAAAGTTTTTACTCGCTTCCGCTTGTGGTCCCCGTCGGCAGCGGCACGGTTATTTACCGCAGCGTTTCGCAAAGGATGTTGCGGCCCCGCCGATCTCTGCTCCTCCGCGGTGAAAAAGCCTTCCCTATACAAGTATTTCACCGTTCACCGGGCTACTGCCAGGTACCTGCCGCACGTCCGCCTACGGATCATGGCATGTCCGCCTGGTTATCGGAGGTGGCTCCCGCCTTGCTCCACCATTGGGGGGCAAGGGACAAAGGGGGGAGCGCTACAGATTGGTTTTTACCAGTCGCGGCGGACGAATTGGAAGCATGTATATGCCCTCCTTTTTTGGCAAACCGTCGAGCTAAAATGCCGGATCGTCGAACGGCACCATACTGCACGGCGGGTAGCGCTTCCTTTGTATCCATAACCTCGATGTAATGAAAACGCTTTCCTATTTTCTAATTGTGATGTTTATGTTCGCCGGCCTGTTGTTCCCGTCGTTCGCGTTGCAGGCCGCTGGCTTGGGCGAGGGCGCAGGAGCAACGGGCCTTTTAGAAACTACCCCCGCCTCCGGCTCGATCTCGGGTCTTGTCGTTGACGGTACCGATAATTCACCGGTGGGCTACGCTACGGTCAGCCTATTCAACGCCGCGGAAGAATTGGTGAATGGAACCCTTAGCGACGACTCCGGACAATTTACCGTCACCGATGTTGCCAACGGAACCTACCGGGTGGAGATCACCTTCCTGGGCTACGAAAAAGTATCCGTTCCCGATGTGGTCGTGGCTGGTGGTAAGGCCACTTCCTTGGGTACCGTAACCCTGGGTGCTTCAGCGGAATTGCTGGAAGAAGTGACCGTCACCGGCCAGCGTGCGCTGATCGAGGAGAAGGTGGACCGCCTGGTCTACAACGCCGAACAGGATCAGCTGAGTAAGGGGGGTGACGCCAGCGACGTACTGCGGCGGGTACCGCTGTTGCAGGTCGACCTCGATGGCAACGTCAGCGTCCGCGGCAACCAAAACATCCGCGTACTCATCAATAATAAGCCGAGCACCATCATCGCCAGCAGCGTCGCCGATGCCATGAAGATGATCCCGGCCGACCAGATCAAGAGCGTGGAGGTGATCACCAGCCCGTCGGCCAAGTACGACGCCGAGGGCTCCGGGGGCATCATCAACATCATCACCAAGAAGAACAGCCTGGCCGGATACTTCCTCAACGTCGATACCGGTATCGGACTGCGGGGCTCCAACCTCGGCCTGAACGGCAGCTACCGGAAGGGTAAATTCGGCCTTACGCTGGGCGGCTTCGGACGCGCTTTTTATAACGACGCCAGGACCTCCCTGGTCCAGCAGTTTGCCAACAGCCGCAGCGAGCAGTCCGGAGCAGCCAGCGACAACGGCATCTTCGGCCGCTATAACCTCGGCCTTGATTACGACCTTACCGAAAAGATGTTTCTCTCCGGCGGCGTACGCTTAGGGGTACGCAACTTCAGCCGCGACCAGCTACAGACCACCACCGTATACGGTGAAGAAACGCCTGTGTCCACCTTCCTGCGCGATATCGAAAGTGAGAGC
Organism: Lewinellaceae bacterium; assembly: GCA_963747415.1. GTDB lineage: Bacteria > Bacteroidota > Bacteroidia > Chitinophagales > Saprospiraceae > Neolewinella. The sequence goes on from CAVVFF010000001.1 coordinate 565,104, forward strand.
ACCGGCAACAGCATCGACTTCAACCTCGATTACCTCTACGTGATCAAGCCCGGACGCGAACTGAGCATCTCCACCCTCTACAGCACCACCGATGAGAACAGCAATTTTATCTCCAGCAACCTGAACGGCCAGGAAACCATTCTGAGCCGTTTGCAGAACCTCAACGACAACAACAACCAGGAGATAACCTTGCAGACCGACTACATCCACCCGATCGGCGAAAAACAGATCCTGGAGGTCGGTGCCAAAGGGATCCTGCGGCAGGTGAACAGCGATTTCAGCTACCTGAGCGCCGAGGGGGAAGGTCCCTTCAATACCGATGGCTTGCGTCCGGCCGGCACGCTCGACTACGGACAGGACATCGCCGCCGCCTACGGTGCCTACACCCTCAGCTTGCCCGGTGAGGTGACCGTCAAGGCCGGTCTGCGCTACGAGCAAACCATGATCGAGGCCATCCAGGACAACGAGGCCATCGAGATCCCCGATTACAACAACCTGGTGCCCGCCCTTAACCTGTCCAAGCGACTGGGGCAGTCCACCACCTTGAAGGCCGGCTACAGCCGCCGTATCCAGCGCCCGTGGCTGCGCCAGTTGAACCCCAACGTTAACCTCGAAAACAGTCAGAATATCGAAGTGGGCAACCCCCTGCTCCGCCCGGAGCTGACCGACAACTACGAGCTCGGCTTCAGCAATATGTTCGGCAAGACCTACCTGAACCTGTCGCTCTTCGGTCGGAACACGGACAACGCCATCAATGAGGTGCGCACGCCGATCGATAGTCTCGAGGGTACCCTGCTCACTACCTACGAGAACATCGGTAAGGAGCAATCCGTGGGCGTCAACGTCTTCCTCAATCTGTACCTCACCAATCGGTGGACCGTCAATGGGGGCTTCGACCTGGACTACGCCCAGCTTGAAGGCCAGGTGACGGGAATAGACGGCATCTCCGTTACCCAGACAAACTCCGGCATCAATTACGGTGGCCGCCTGATGAGTCAGCTGAAGATGAACAATGGCTGGAGTGCCCAGGCCTTCACCTTCATGCGCGGCCGGCGGGTACAGCTGCAAGGCTTCCGGGGTGGATTCGGAATGTATGCCCTCGGGTTTAGCAAGGAATTCAACGATGGCCGCGGCACCATCGGGCTTTCGGCCGAAAACTTTGCCGGGGAGGGCTGGACCCTGCGCAGCGAGTTGGAAACCCCCACCTTCACCCAGGTGCGGGAAGACCTCCTCCTGAACCGGAACGTAAAGCTCACCTTCAGCTACAAGTTCGGGGAACTCGAAGCCGATCGCGCCCGCCGGAAGACCCGCTCGGTCACCAACGACGACCTCATGGGCGGCGGCGACGATAACGCCGGCGGCGGTGGTGCCGCTCCTACCCAGAGCCGCCGCGGCGCAAGTGGTAAAGCAGCCCCTGCGAAGAAGGAACGTAAGAATAAAAACAAGGACTGACCCTCCGACTGGAATTTAGTGAGTGAGTGTTGTTGCCCATGGTAACCCACCGCATCGAGCCCCCGCGCCAACTAAGGCGACGGGGGCTTTTCCTGTATTACCGGGATTTCGTATCCTTGGTGTATACAACTCCCCTATGCAGCAGCGTAAGATCACCCTTTCCGAATCCGAAATTCCCGACAAGTGGTACAACATCGTGGCCGACATGCCGCACAGGCCCTTGCCGCCCCTGCATCCGGGAACCCATGAGCCGATCGGGCCCGATGCCCTGGCCCCGCTTTTTCCCGAGGAACTGATCAAGCAGGAGGTCAGTACGGAACGGTGGATTGACATTCCGGACGAGGTGCGGAATATTTACACCCTGTGGCGACCAACGCCCATGTACCGTGCCCACGGGCTGGAAAAAGTATTGGATACTCCGGCGCGGATTTATTACAAATACGAGGGCGTGAGTCCCAGTGGCTCCCATAAGCCTAACACCGCCGTGGCTCAGGCCTACTACAATAAGCAGGCCGGGGTAAAGCGTATTACCACGGAAACCGGAGCAGGGCAATGGGGGTCTGCACTGAGCTTCGCCTGTCAGCATTTTGGTCTGGAGTGTGAAGTGTACATGGTTCGGCTCAGCTACGAGCACAAGCCCTACCGGAAGGTGATGATGAACACCTGGGGGGCGACCGTGTATACATCCCCCTCGGATCGCACCGAGGCCGGGCGGAAGATCCTGGCTAAGGACCCCCATACCACCGGTAGCCTGGGAATTGCAATTTCCGAAGCCGTCGAACGAGCCGCCACGGATCCCGATACCAAATACGCCCTGGGCAGCGTGCTCAACCACGTGCTCCTGCACCAGACGATCATCGGCCAGGAATCCCTGCTCCAGATGGAAAAGGCAGGCGATATGCCCGACATCGTGATTGCTCCCTTCGGTGGGGGCTCTAACTTCGCCGGTATTGCCTTTCCTTTCCTGCGGCTAAACCTTACGGAAGGCAGGAAGATTCGCTGCGTGGCGAGCGAACCGGCCAGTTGCCCGAAACTCACCCGGGGCCAGTTCCGCTACGATTTCGGTGACACGGTGGGCATGACGCCCCTGCTGCCGATGTATACCCTGGGGCACAATTTCGTGCCGGCACCCATCCACGCCGGCGGGCTGCGGTACCATGGTGCGGGCGCCATCGTGAGTCAGTTGCTCAAAAATGGCTTGATCGAGGCCCGCGCTCACGATAATCTGGAGGTCTTCCGCGCCGGCATCGCCTTTGCGCGGGCGGAAGGAATCATCCCCGCTCCCGAAGCTGCTCACGGCATCGCAACCGCCATCCGCGAGGCGGAGCACTGCAAGGAAACCGGCGAAAGCAAGGTGATCCTGATCAATCTGTGCGGTCACGGGAACTTCGATATGAAAGCCTACGAGGATTACTTTGCCGGCAAGATCGAGTCGCATGAGCTCACCACCGCCGAAATCGATGCTTCTCTTGCGGAACTGGATACCCCCTTGGCCGAGTGAGCCCCCGGTCCGGCGGTCAACGGTCTGTCCTCCCGTTCGCCTGAAGGAGAACCGGCAGTTAGGTTAAACGCCGCGTAAGGCGGCCGACCGGGAAGCTGGAAAGGCCCCGAAAAATGAACCATGCCCAAGGGTTGGACATAGGATTAAAAAGAGTTCTATGTCTACCCGGATCCTGCGCACCGGCGCCCACCCCCTGCTGTTCACGCTGTTTTGCTTACTCATTTCCTTGTCAGTGACCGGTCAGAAAGGGCAGGCCCTTACCGAAGCAGGTGCGGTAAAGATCGTGCCGATCATCGACGGCCTCGTGCACCCCTGGGGTATGGCCTTTCTGCCCGACGGGCGGATGCTCATCACCGAACGGGAGGGGCGGCTGCGGGTTTTGCGGGCCGACTCGACGCTGTCGGAGCCCGTCGAAGGCTTGCCGGAACTGCTGTCCTACGGGCAGGGCGGTCTGTTGGATGTAGCGCTGGACCCCGATTTTGCGGAAAACCAATACGTGTACCTGTCCTTTTCGCACCCAGGTCAGGATTCCCTGGTTTCCTCCGCTTTCGGCCGCGGGCGGTGGGTGGATGATCGGATCGAGGACTTCGAGACCCTTTTCGTTCAGGACTACAAACTGAAGGGCCCCAATCACTTCGGCGGCCGCATTGAATTTACCGATGATGGGATGCTGTACTTCACGATGGGGGAACGCTTTCAGTTCGACCCGGCACAGAACCTCAGCAATCACCTCGGTACCGTGGTGCGGCTCAATACGGACGGAACCGTGCCCGACGATAATCCCTTTGTCGGCCAGGAAGACGCCCTCCCCGAAATCTATTCCTACGGCCACCGTAATATCGAAGCGGCGGCCATTGATCCGGCCACCGGTACCCTATGGGTCACGGAAATGGGCCCCATGGGCGGCGATGAACTGAATCCGGTGATGGCCGGCAACAATTACGGCTGGCCGGTCGTCAGCTGGGGAGACAATTACGACGGAAGCGAGATTCCCGACCCCACCAGCCGACCCGAATTCGCCGACGCCGCGATCCATTGGTCACCCACCATCTCCCCCTCCGGGATGGTCTTCTACACCGGCGATGTCTTCGAAGCCTGGAAAGGGAACGCCCTCATCGGCGGCCTGACCGCCGGCGGCATTATCCGCGTAGCCGTGGACGGAACCTCCGCCGAAGAGCTTGAGCGCATCCCCATTGGCGCTCGGGTCAGGGAGGTCGCCCAGGCCCCCGACGGGACGCTTTACGTACTGACCGACGCCGAAAACGGGCAGGTCTTTCACCTGCGCCCCTTCCTCGACGACGGTAAGTGATAACTTAGGGTTTATTTGGACTTTCCGATTCAGAATTGAACGACGGTATTGTTGGTTTGAACCGGTGAGGCAAAGGGGCGCTTAACGGGTTAAGCAACGCTTTGCTCTGCGAAATGCGGGCTTACAAACCAATTTATGGACGTTGAGCGTGAGTCCAATCAATCGCTTAAGCTCGACTACTTATGACCTGGACCTTCCGCATCGGCCGGCTCGCCGGCATAGACCTGAAACTGCACTGGACCTTCCTCATCCTGCTGGGGTGGGTATTCCTGAGCTACTTCCGCGAGACGGGGGAATTTATCGACGGCCTGACCGGGGTGGGTTTTATCCTGGCCCTCTTCGGCTGCGTCGTGTTGCACGAGCTCGGTCACGCATTGGCCGCGCGACGCTACGGGGTCAATACCCGCAACATCGTTTTGCTGCCCATCGGCGGAGTGGCCAACCTGGAACGCCTGCCCGAGAAACCGAGCGAAGAATTAGTAGTCGCCGCCGCGGGACCGGCCGTAAACGTGGTGATTGCCATCATCCTCGGAGTGATCGTCTCCGCCACCGGGGGACTTCCGGACCAGGCGGTACTGGAATCGATCACCGTTCCCTCCGGCCGTAACTTCCTCATCGGGCTGCTCAGCGTAAACGTTCTGCTGGTCCTCTTTAACCTCATCCCGGCCTTCCCGATGGACGGCGGGCGCATGCTCCGTGCCGTGCTGAGTATGAAGTTTGACCGCGCCAAGGCCACCAACATCGCCGCCAAACTGGGGCAGGGACTGGCGATCGTCTTCGTGTTTCTCGGCTTCTTCGGCAATTTCTGGCTGGTCTTCATCGGTTTGTTCGTCTACCTCGGGGCCGGGGGTGAGAACCGGACCGTAGGCATGCAGGCGCTGTTGGAGGGCTATCACGTGGCGGATGCCGTGATGCATAAGTACACCGCTCTTAACGTCAGCCAAACGCTTGACTACGCGGTATCGGTGCTGCTCGACGGGCAGGAACGCGACTTCGTCGTCCTTGAAGACGGAGAGCCGGCCGGCATCCTGACCCGCGATGATCTTATTCGGGGTCTTAAGGAATACGGCCGCGACGGCCGCATCGGCCAGGCAGCCCGCCGACCCGATCTGCTGGAACTCGACGCCGACAGCGAATTGCAAAAAGCCTACCAGCAACTACGTGCCAGCTCCACGCCCATCTGCTTCGTACGCGACGCTATGGGCCGGATCAGCGGCGTCCTGAATTTGGAGAACATCGAGGAGGTGCTGTTGCTTCGGCGGGCTTTGCGGGGGTAAGCGCGGGCGTATTGTTTCCATTTTTTTTCGGCGGAGCGCAGGAAATGCACAGCGGACGTTAATCTTTAGCCGGTTAACAAAACAGGCTAAGCGCGCCAATCTATGGCACCTTCAGGAAAGGCTAACTATCTGTACTGACCAGAAACCGCCAACCTTTTAAAGTCGGTCATTTGCCGCCTTTAGTATCGCCACCCCGACCTGTGGCCGGGAACCGAAGCATCCATACTTGGTAACAAGGAAGTGCTCCGATAACTATTCTCGCGACTTTTACCTAACGCTTTGGCCCAGCCGGCCGCTGAGGTCTCGGCGGCGGTGGGTTGTTGGCGCGCTTGGGAGGAGCGTTGCGGGGCTTAGGTTTGTTTACCGGACTAGGTCGGGAAGCCGGTGGCTTGTTACTCTTATCCTTGTCAGACATCAGATTGAAGATTAGCGACCGGTAAGATAGGGAGCACCACTGATAGCGGAGATCACACTTTCAATCAGGGTGAGTACTTTTTTCCAGCAGGACAATCAGCCGCGGCTTATCTCGCGCCGCATATCACCACCCGGGTCCATACAAGAGGGAGAGAGCGATGCGCCCTCTCCCCGAGTAATAAATTGATCTTGGCCCCATGCATGGCCACGCCGATGGATGGAGTATAGGCTCTTGGCTACCGATCTACGTCCGCAACGTTGATGCTTTCGCCACCCGTGAGGGTCAGGTCGAGCTGGCGGCCGGTCATTCCACCGAAATAGGCGGCGGCGGCTCCGGCGAACAGGGCCAGAAAACCGTAGATGGCGACGGAAGAGAGGCCGCCGGCGACGTCTCCGCCAACCTCCTGGGCGGAGTTGCCGAGCGACTGGAGCTTTTGATCCACGGTGGCCATGGCGTCCTCGTACTGCTGGCCCCAATTGTCCACCGTACTGCGGACTTCGGCTTCCGTCATATCGGTGCGTTCCGTAAGCACATTGATCAGGGCTTGTTCGTCGGCGGCATTGATCACCTTTTCCCCTCGCTGGGCGATCCGGTCGATCACCTGGTTGATCTCCTGGCCGGCGGCATAGGGATCCTGGGCTACATCGTTGGCGTTGCGTCGGGCCGCGGCGGCGGTGCTGTTCGCCGTTTGCTGCAGATTCTCCGGATCGAGGGCTTCCTTGTTGGTATCCTCCAGCAATTGAAAGGCCTCGCGACGAATGTCGCTGAGCGAAATGTTGGAAGTGTTGAGTTCCAGATGGAGCCGTTGACCCAGATTATCGGGTACGACGGCTGCCACGGCATTTCCCGCGGTATTGGCTACCGTCGAAAGGGTGGAACCGACCACGTTGAACGCCATGCCAACGGCGGAGTTGAGAAGATAAAGACTCAGGAACGTAAAGAGCGCCCAGGCCAGTAGTCCATGTAGGGCCGAAGTTGATTTTTTCGGGAAGCCTGCCATGCGGGCCGCCACGTATCCACCCGCAAACAGTGCAAGCAGGGTGGAAATGATGTACCAGATGACTGCTCCGGTACCGATGCCCGCGAAAGGGTCGGACTCGGTAGCGGGATTAATGGTCGCCAGGCCGATGCCCAAACCCAGCAAATTGAGGGCAAAGGCGATCGCCACGGCAATGAGTGCTCCGGCGATGATGGCGCCCCAGTGGATGCGACTTCGGGTACTGTATTCTGCGGGGTACGCGGCGGCCCTGCCGCGTTCTGGTGTAGGAGTCATCATAATAATGGGGGTAAAGTGAATTAATTAGCGGACTGCTTGCCTTATCCAAGTCCGCCCCGGTTGCCGATGTTCGGTTTTTACACTTTTCGTCGGCCTAAGGTCAAGATTAATCACATTTGTGTCCCCCGTTGCTTTGCCTCCGGACCAAAAATCGTTCCTCGTAGGGTTTGAGAAATGAGCATGACGGCTCTATATGGACTGTTTATCGTGGAGGTGACCGGCCCTTTGTCTGTCCCCTGTCCTGTAATGTGAATGCACCAAATCAACCGCCCCAACCGTCGGGCAACTCCCATTTTCCGGTTTTGGGTTTTGGAATGCGGCGGCGGGCGGGATCGGCCACCTCATCGAGGGGAGCTGGTAGAAAGGCCAGGATATCCTGCGTAATGGCATCGAGCAGCACCAGGCGTTGCTCATTCAGCGTGACGATGTCGTAAACTAGATAAAAATCCTGCCCATCGCGGTAGCGGGGGTGGAGTCGGGATTTACCCAGGAAGTAGTCCACGGAAAGGGTGATCTCCCGACCGGTACTATCCAGTTGGTAACGCCCCATGAGGTACCGTCCTTGTTGGGTATCGGGCCCGTAGTCGAGCTGAAAGGTGCCATCGGGGGTAAGCAACAAACTACGGTCGCTTCCTTCTTCCTCCCAGTGGTAGCGCTGGAGCAGGCTATCGGGCTGGGCCTGGAGACCGAGCAAGGGGAGGAATAGCAGGAAAAACAGTTGTCGCATGGCCGATGGGATCAACGGGAAGACGGAAAGGGACGCCAAGGGGTTACGTGAGGCTGATAACTTAACGTAGGCTTCACAAAGCCGTTCGAATTTTAAAGCCGGCTTAACACCTGCGCTCCGCCGCGATAAAAACGTGAGAAATGGAAGCGCGATGTGAAGAGGTGCGAAATTTTATTCTGAACTATGATCAAATAATTCCTTTTTGCCATGAATTGTAATGAAATAGCGGGAAATGGCCGCAGGAAATTCGATGAGTGTGTACGATCGGGCAGAACCCGGAGGGCAATTTGCGCGTACCTTTGTAAGATACCCTATCAAAGACAAACCCTATGGGCAACGAAGCCTACGACAAACTCTGGAAACTCATCGGCCTGCGCTACAAGAGCCACCCCTGGCACGGCATCGATATTGGCAGCCGCGCGCCCGAGGTGGTGAGTGCATTTATTGAGGTGATCCCTTCCGATACCGTCAAGTATGAGGTGGACAAGAAGTCCGGATATCTGATCATCGACCGGCCCCAGAAGTTCTCTAATATCGTTCCCGCACTGTATGGATTTATCCCGCAGACCTACTGTAAGGAGAGCGTTGCCGAATTCTGTATGGAGCAAACCTCCCGGCAGGGCATCGAAGGCGATGATGATCCGCTAGACATTTGCGTGTTGACCGAGCGCGAAGTCACCCATGGTAACATCATCGTAAAGGCCAAGCCGATCGGGGGCTTCCGAATGCTGGACGGCGGCGAGGCGGACGATAAGATCATCGCCGTGCTGGAAAACGACGAGGTCTACGGCGATTGGGACGACGTAGCCGACCTTCCGGAATCCATCCTGAACCGCCTACGGCACTACTTCCTGACCTACAAGCAGTTGCCCGGGTCGGAGCCGAAGTGTGAGATCACCCACACCTACAACCGCGAAGAGGCGCTGGAGGTCATCCGGCGCAGCCAGGAAGACTATGCCGCAGCCTACGGCAACCTGGAAGAAGTGATGAGCGCCACCCTCATGGAAGCGCTTAACTTTGGTCAGCGGCAGCGCGGTATTTTGAACAGTTTGTAAGCCGCGGCCGCCTTGCGGTCCAACGTTTTTGGGGAATGCTGCGTCTGAACTACCATAGCCAACTCCAAGATGAATGTACCGGTTTTTCCCTCTTTTCCCCTTGCTTATCGCGCTGATTTCCTGTAGTGAAGACAGTATGGACGTGCCGTTCCGCCCGGAGTGCGGAGCACCGATCCAGCTCGTTGATGCGTACGATGCCGTTCACGAGGACAGCTTTTTGCTGCAGACCATCGCAGTCAGCGATCGCTGCCTGGCGGTTACCGTGGCGGCTTCCGGTTGTACGGACCAGCACTTCGAAATGGTCTTACTAACGCATGGGTCGATCGTTGAAAGTTCGCCCACCCGGGCGACCGCTCAACTCATCTTCAACCGGGGCGAAGCCGGGGAATGCGAAGGCTTGTTGGAGAAAACCTATGCCTTCGACCTTTCCCCCTACCTGAGCGAAAATGAGCTGCCGAGCCAGTTGATGCTGATTGGGCTGGACACTACGCTGCTAATAGAATAGAAAACATGGCCGGTGCGGACCCGTTCCACCGGCATGCTGACAAGCCTTTCAGTGGGGTGGCTCGTCGCCCTCTTCGTGTGCCTGGCCGCGGTAGTGGCCCTGGCGGGTACCCGGCTTACCCGCGTGGCCGACCGGCTGGCCGTAGCCTCGGGCTGGGGCGAGGCCCTGGTGGGTGCCGTACTCCTCGGGGGCGTCACGAGCCTGTCGGGCATCACCACCTCCGTGACCGCGGCCTGGGAAGGGCAAGCCGAGCTGGCGTTCAGCAATGCCGTTGGGGGAATTGCCGCCCAGACCGTCTTCATTGCCATAGCCGATATTTTTTACCGGAAAGCCAATCTGGAGCACGCCTCGGCTTCGCTCGAGAGCCTGATGCAGGGGGTGGTATTGATCGGCCTGCTGGGTTGCGTATTGCTGGCCATGGCTGCCCCGCAGATCATGATCTATTCCGTACATCCCGTGTCTCCGGTCCTACTCATTCTCTATCTCTTGGCTACCCGCTACATCGCCCGCGCCGACGAGCATCCGATGTGGAAGCCTACCCAAACCCCGCAAACGGCCGAGGAAGAAAGCAGCGTGACCTCCGGCGGGGAGCTCAGCGTCAGCCGCCTGTCTCTCCAATTTGCCGGCCTGGGCCTGGTCGTCGGGGTGGCGGGCTACTTCATTGCACAGTCGGGCGTGGAACTGGCCGCGCAGACCGGTCTTTCCCAATCCTTCGTAGGAGCATTAGGTACTTCGGTAGCTACTTCCCTGCCCGAGCTTGTAGTGGCCATTACCGCCGTACGACGCGGCGCGATCACCCTGGCGGTGAGCAACATCATTGGCGGCAATACTTTCGACCTGCTATTTTTGTGCTTTGCCGACGTGGCCCTGCGGGAAGGTTCGCTCTACCACGCAGGGACGGACCGGCAGCTCTTCATCATTTCCCTCACCATCCTGCTCACGGCGGTGTTCCTGCTGGGGCTGCTGTTTCGCCAACGCCAGGGCCCGGGGCGCATCGGCTGGGAGAGTACGCTTATGATCCTGCTGTTTCTGGCGGGGCAAGTGGTGCTCTATTATATGTAAGCGGCAATTAGGGTGCACTTCGCAAGACCGCGCTTGTTGTGTAAGTTCGCCATCTTTACTTTCGCAATGAAACTGTTCCTCCTTCCCCTTTTCGCCCTTTCCCTCTTGCGTGCTGCCGGCTGCAACGACGAGGAGCCCGGCCAGGTATTGCCGCGCAACGAAGACTGTGGTCCGGCTATCCAGCTACGCGATCCACTCCCCCGGTTGACCAGTGATTATTTCAGCATAGTGGATGCGTCCGTGGAAGACTTCTGCCTGAGCGTGACCATATCCGCCACCGGATGCAGCACCGGGGCCTGGGAGGTGAATCTGCACAGCACGGGCGCGGTCGCCGAAAGCTATCCTACCCAGACGGAGGCCTTGCTGGTCTTCGACGACGGGGTAGGGGAGAACGAGATGACCTGCCAGGCAATGATCGAAGAAACCTACCAGTTTGACCTCAGCCCCTACCTGGCATCCGGCGCCTTGCCCACCACTTTCACGCTTACCGGTACGGATACCAGCATAGCGATCGGGGAAGAGTAAAGTGTTAAGACTGGCATAGACAAGTGGGCTCCTCGTTTGATAGGGGACACCTATCGTTATCCCATGAAAATTTACCTGTTCTTTCTTCCCGCTTTTCTGTTCGCCAACTTCGCCACGGCACAGAATACCAAAGGTTTCTTCGTCAACTTCAACGGAAGTGCTTCCGGCATAAAGTACGAGGAGACCGGGTACGCCGACGCGATTCCGGGCTACGGCTATGACTTTCGGATGGGCATCGGCATCAGTCCGGCATCCACCTTCTTCCTGGGTACTTCCCGCACCCAGGTCATGGCCAGGCCGGAATCCGAATTCGACGAGGAATATGGTATTCAGGAGTACGAGCTAGGTACACGGTATTATTTTGGTGGCGGCGGAGCGCGGGTAAAAGCCTTCGCGGAAATCGCCGCGCAGTACGTTAAAACCGAACCTTACGACGGCGCCGAGGCGCGGGGTGCGGGCATTGCCCTGGCACCGGGACTACTTTTCTTCCTCAGCGAGCGCGTTGCCCTGGATACACGTTTGCGGGTGAGTGGTACTTACCTGTACGACGTGCGGGATACCGAGCTGGACCTGCGTACGCCGGAGAACAACTATACCTACACCACCGCCCGGTTGAACGTAGGCCTGACCTTTTATCCGTCGGTCAAACGCTCCCGCTACTCCTTCGAGCGGGGCGGCGGGCATCTGTAGCGGTCAGGATCCCAGCAGGAATTCCTGCTGCACTGAATCCCCGCTGAGGCTGACGGGCAACGCCTGCCCCTCTCCTTCCGGCGGCATGAAGTAGAGCACATATTCCCCCGGTGGCAGATCGTGGAGGGTAAAGCGCCCCGACCCGTCCGTGAGGACGGACAGGTCGGGAACGCTGGTGGGGGCTTGTCGAACGGATACGGCCACTTCGGGCCGGGGTTCCCGACGAAGATCCAGCACCAGTCCTTCGAGAGAGGTTCCCATGATCAGCTACCCATGGCTTTCCAAGTCTGCATCATGTTAAAGACACCTTTGGTGATCCGGGTCGCGGAATTGCCGGACGAGGCACCGTAAGCGTGGACACCTACCGCGTATCGTTTATTATCCTGGATATAGTAAACCGCCGAGCCACTCTGTCCGCCGGCGGTGTCGATCTCGTAGAATACCCGGCGGCTCGTCACGCTCTTTACCTTCCGGCTGTGGTACCACTGGGTACCGGCGGGTTTATCGCCCGGGTAGCCGCTAAGGTTGACGTATTTTGCCTTGAGGGCCGAGTCTCCCATATAGGCGAAGCCAAACCATCCGGTTTTATTACCGAGGGGATTGTTTTCCGGCAGGATTATGCAGCCATAATCATTGTCTGCACTTTTGCTCTGGGTCCAACCGGTAACGCTACGCAGGTGGGTGGCTACCGATGCGCCGTAGGGAAGGCTACTGCCGTTCCGGCCGGGCATCACGGTGATGGACTTGGCCCAGCCGCCCTCATTGTGCAGGAAGACGCAATGGCCCGCCGTCATGATGGTTCGGGGCCCGATGAACCACCCGGTACCGATATAAACCTTCCCGGTACTGGCTACGATGCGTAGGGAGCAGTGCATTCGCCAGGGATAGGCGGACGTATTATTTATGCGGATGCGGTCGTCCGCACCGATGACCACCTCTAGAGCGCGGTCTTCGTTCTTAGCGGGCGAGACCGGCGCTTCGGCGTAGCTGGCGAAATAGGCATCCGGCAGATCCGCTTCCTGATTGGGATCAGGGAGTTGCTCGCCCGTGGGTCCCTGTTCGGAGGAAACATCAAATAACTGGGCGGCATCATCGTCGAATGCTTCGAATGCCGTCGGGTCGCCCGCAATTACGGCAACACTCTCGAGTCCAAGTTCGGTAAGGCGCTGTTCGATCTCGCCGGCACTGCCGGCTTCGGTAAAGGGGGAAGGGCCCGCTTCCGTAGTCTTGGCATTGCCGTTTTTCACGTCGTGGCCGACGTCTTCTAGAAGGGAGGATTTCATAGTGTGGGTATTAAAAGGTGAAAAAAAGTGATCAATGAAGTTTAATGGTGGCGGGAAAGGAGTCGTTACGCCCGAATAGAGTTTTCTTTAAATAAATTTTCAGACCCCAATCTCGCGCGTGGATCCGCCAAACCTTGGCCCGGTCACTTCGGTTCCAAAAGCAAACGGAAAGCTATGAAACTGAATAAAGCAGCCGAGAAAAAGGCCAAGGACCTGATTGATTCCCACCAGTACGTGAAAGACAGCGACTGGAGCGAAGCACAGCCATCCACGGACAAGGAGAATGATTACCTGGAGGATCACGGCTGGGAGGCCTACTCCGAATGGCACCTGGGAATTCACGACGACGAAAGCAAGGAAACGAAGGGCCGCTTCGGCTTTCCCTACGGGGATTTCCGGCGGCTCCATCACGCTGGCCTGATCGCCATCAAGCAGCGCGCGGCCCAACAGAATTACGACGACATCGAACAGGCAGCTGACCGCTTACTTAAACAAATGGAGTAAGGAATTACGGCGGTGTAAACAATATGATTATTTGACGGTTTGGCTCTCAAATTCGGATCATGCACACCCTCAAATTGTGTTTATTCTCTCTTTTCGCCGCTACACTGTTTACCGCCTGCGAACAGGATACCACTACCGATCTTAGCGGACAGGAAGTGGAATTTCGGAAGGCCTTCGAGGAAGTCATTCCGTTACCCCCCGGATTCAAGCCCGAGGGCATCGTAGCAGGTACCGGGAATGAATTTTATGTAGGCTCCCTGGCCGACGGATCAATCTACCGGGGCGATTTCCGTACCGGCGCGGGAGAAGTCATTTTTACCCCTGACGACGGCGGCATGGCGGTCGGCCTGGCCTTCGATCAATCTACCAAGTACCTCTACGTATCCGGGGGTGGTACCGGGGGGGCGTACGTCCTGGATACGCGATCCCTGGAAGTAGTAGCATCCTTTAGCTTCGGTGGACTTTTCGTTAACGACGTCGTCGTCACCCAGTACGCCGCCTACTTTACGGATTCCTTTACCCCCAATCTGTACGTCGTGGCGCTGGATAATCGGAAAGAGCCCACCGGAGAAACGGAAGCGCTCACGCTGTCCGGCGATTTCGACTTTCAGCCCGGTGGCTTCAACGCCAACGGCATCGAGGCGAGTCCGGACGGAAGGGACCTGATCGTAGTCAACTCCGCTTTCGGCGCCCTGTATAAGGTTGACCCCCAGACGGCCGCCGCGCAGCGGATCGACCTGGAGGGTGGAACGGTTGCCAGCGGCGACGGTATTCTGCTGGTAGGTAAAACGCTTTACGTGGTACAAAATTTCCTGAATCAGATTGCGGAAGTATCGCTTTCACCGGACTACCTGACAGGAACCATTACCGATTTGATCACGGATGAGGATTTCCGTATACCCACCACCGTTACCCGTAAGGGAAGTACGCTCTACGCCGTAAACGCCCGCTTCGACGTCGCGCCGCCAGCTGCGCCCGCACCAAATGTAGACTTTGAAGTCGTAGCGGTGAAGCGGTAACCTTCGCTATTTAGCCTGAGAACTTGGCGCCGGCTTACGTGTTTACGCTTAAAGTATTGCACCAATCGGGTGTTCGTAGTGTTTCATTGCACCTGCGTACCCGCCCAGCTTATACCAATCTTGATGAATATGCACCTCAGTCCCGCCGAGCGCGAGGAATTCTTGTACCTGAACAACCGTCTATCCACTTTTGCCGGACTCGACCCGGAACGGGTGGAGGATGCTTACACGAACCCGGAGCTCATTGAACGCTTCGTACGCGAAGCCGGTGAAGACCTCACCGATCAGCAAAAACAGGCCGTCAGGAACTTCGTAGGGTATAAGAAAGGTCGATTTTATCTGGTTAAGCAATACAAAAAGTACGCCGTCCTGCTGCAGCAGAACCGCTTGTACGGAGTCGTAGGTGTCGATCAGGCCCCCGCCGAAATGGTGAAGGATACGCTCCCGGTGTATATGGAAGCAGCCTTGCTGCCCTTTAACGACACGATCGTGATGACTTCCTCCGCCGTTTGTGAGAACGGCCATGTCTCCCGTTCGGATATCGAATATGAATTTAAACAGATCAAAGACGTGCGCGGCATAACTGAAACCCTCGATTCCCAAACTCTGGAAGAGCAGAATTCACCGGCAGCCCAGGAGGCCGAGCAAGAACTCCGGCAATACCTCCGCACTGCGGGGACCCGTGATAAGCATGCTTCCGATATCAAAAAGATCCTGGATTCTTTCCCGGAGCTTCACGATGTGTACATGCAGATGCATTCCAAGATCAGTGCCCGGACCATTAAAAAGGACCTGAAGGCCTGCGGCGTTCGCGAACGTCACTTCGCCGTTTATAATAACTCAGTTGTTGCCGTGGCCCCCACCCGGGGTGAACTGCTGGAGCAACTCAGTGACCTTAGTTTCGACGGAATGATGGGGCAGTGCGCGCTCTTCCGGCTCTGATCGGCTCTAAGGCTTTCCTTTTCCTCCCCCGGAATTTTGTAACCGGCTTGCTACTGCGTGATCGGTAGGCAGTGCAGTGACCAAGAGGCTTCGTACTTTTTGCAGCAGATTTAACGTTGAAGGCCCGAAGGAATCATAATTGATTCCTTTGGCATACTACCTTCATTCTACACCTGCCCGTCGCCCGTGAATATTCACTGCGTAGCGTTCCTTTTGGGACTGTTAACCGTCACACATTTTCTGGACGCCCAGACCGTCTTACCCGTCATTCCATCCCAGGATCATCGCTCCTGCGAATTGCCGATCCAGCGCGGGGACGTGATGTACTATAAACCCTATACCTTTCGAAAAGGCAGTCGTCCTAAGGAATTGACGTACGCCATCGATTACCTGGAGGATGGCCGCAAAATGTTTGGGGATACCTGCCTTTCCTGGCCAGCCGAGGCCAAGACCGCCCTGGAGTACGCGGGTGCCATCTGGTCGGACGTGCTGCAAAATGATCAGACGATTAACGTCCAGGCGTGTTACTCGCCCGATATGGCCGTCGGTACCCTTGGCTCGGCGAGACCGGGTTTGCAGGCTTTGGTAGGATTTATGGGGGATACGGTCATCGTGCCGCAGGCCCTTGCCGAGAATATATTGCGCGCAGAGCTTTCGAATGGCTTCTATCCAGATATCAGGGTTATCATAAATAAGAATTTCAATTTCTACTACGGTACGGATGCGAATCCGCCCAGCAACCAGGTGGATTTTGTCACCCTGGCGGTCCACGAATTGGGGCATGGCTTGGGTTTTGTAGGCGGTGCCGCTATCGACGATGGAAATCCTAACAACGCGGTAGAGTGTGAGGGAGTAGCAGACGAGGCGTGCGTAGGACTTAGAGCTGGTTTCTCCGGCCATGGCATACGCTACTACCCGTATGTCTATGATATTTTTGCAGATATAAGCTCGGATGGTTCTCCCTTGACGGACCTCCCCAACCCCGGCCCCGAACTCAGGGATGAGTTGCTGGGGGCAAACGGCGGGCTGTTTTTTGACGAGAGCAACAACGACGATTTTTATACCGGAACGGAAACGTATCAGCTCTACACCCCCTCAACCTGGCAACCTGGGAGTTCGTACAGCCATTTCAATGATAAGTCGGAGGCACTGTACTACGCTCTTTCTTACGGGACCGCCGTCCACGACGTAGGCAAGGCGGGTGAGGTGATGCGAAACATCGGTTGGCCGAAAGCACTTTCTTCCGCTTCCGTTTTACCGGTTGCCTTCCTTTCCTTCGACGGTGAATACGAGGGAGGTGCAGTGAGGCTAGCGTGGGCGACGGCAACCGAAACGGATAACGATTACTTCGAGGTGCAGGTTAGTAGGCAGGGCAATGCTTTCCGCCCGCTGGGTCGGGTGGCGGGTGCGGGCAACAGCAACCGGCAACAGCATTACCGCTTTGAGGATCACGGACCGGACCCCGGCATCCACCATTATCGGATCCGGCAAGTCGGTTCCGACGGACAGGAGTCCTTTTCCCGCGTAATCGGTGTACGTATAGCGGTGAAGGAGCGCATGGTGGGAAACCCCTTCCCCAATCCGACCGACGGGAGTTCTCTCTACCTGGATTACGGGAGCATTAAAGATCAATGGGTCCAAGTAGCCTTCTTCGGTGCCACCGGCCGGGTGGTAGGAAGGTTTCGCCGGGCCGTATATCCAGGAACGAACAGGCTGACCTTTGATTTGAGCAATCAACCCGCGGGCTTGTATACTCTAATGGTAGAAGATGGGGTTGGCGCCGTTTTTAGGAGGGTGGTTGTTCGGTAGATTATAGTGTGGTAAGGTAGAGGTTCATTCTATTGTGGTGCAACCTGGCGCGTTACTCGGCGTCATTAGGGGTAAATTACTCAGTCAAGGATACTTTATTTTGTGCCTATCTTCTTAGTTTTACGGGTACAATCGGTTGGTGATTGAGTTTTTTAGTATCAAAAGCTAGTAATATGAAACCGCTAATTTTTCGGGGCGTCCTGTCGCTCCTGACCTGCCTATTAGCGACCAGCCTGTGGTCACAGCAACTCGTGACCGGCACCGTAACCGGTGATGAAGGGGAGCCGCTGATCGGGGTGAGCATCCGGATTCAGGGGACCGGCACGGGTACCGTTACCGATTTGAATGGCACGTACAGCATCACCACCCAGCAGGGAAATACGCTAATATATAGCTACACCGGCTACGGAACGGTGAGCCGGGAAGTGGGCAACCAAACGGTTATCAACGTAGAATTGGTGGCCGGCGCGCAGCTTGACGAGGTCGTGGTAACCGCCCTCGGTATCAGCCGTGAGCGAAAAGCCCTCGGCTACGCGGTAGAAGAACTACAAAGCGATCAGATCGAGCGGACCCAGCAGAACAACCTCGTAAACAGCCTACAGGGCCAGGTGGCCGGGGTACAGGTTACCAGTGCCGGTGGCGGCCCGGGGCAGGGGGCGCGGATCATCATTCGCGGCATCAACTCCCTGGATCCATCGGCCAATAATGAGCCTTTATTCGTTATCGATGGGATACCGGTAAGCAACGAAACCCTGACCGCGGGCGGCGGCGCGGACCGCAACGTTTCCAATCGAATCGCGGATATCAATCCCCAGGACGTGGCCAGTATGACCATCCTGAAGGGTGGGCCCGCTACCGCACTTTACGGCTTGCGTGCCGCCAACGGTGCCGTCATCATTACCACCAAGCAGGGGGAGGGCGGCGGCCTTTCCGTGAATTTGTCTTCCAGTTTCGGCACCGAAGAGGTGAATAAATTTCCGGAAACCCAGCGCGTTTACACCCAGGGATACGAGGGCGTCTACGATGGAGACAGCTTCTGGCCAAGTTGGGGGCCTACCGTCGAGGAAGCCCGCGAGTTTGCGGCTGCCAACAACCTGCCCCGGCCCAATGATCTATTCAATAACTATGAGAACGCCTTTCAGCAGGGAAATCAGTGGCGCCATTCGCTGAGTGTCTCCGGGGGTAACGAGAAAGCGACCTTCCGTACCTCCATCAGTCACCTGAATCACGAAGGCGTACTTCCCTTCAGTGACTATGAGAATACCAGTTTCCGCATCAACGCCAACTACGTGGCCAACGAAAAATTCAATTTCGGTGGCGGGATGAACTACATCCGAAGCGGCGGAAATCGGGTTAATGCCGACCGCTTCAGTACCCGGCTTACCTACTGGGCACCGCAGTACGACGTGAATGATTACATCCGCGAGGATGGCTCCATGATCGGCTACCGCAACGGTGGGACGGTCGGCAACAATTCGATCTACGGGGAAGCGACCAACAAGTTCATCGACGACGTGGATCGGTACATCGGTAACCTCAAATTTTCCTACTCCCCCATTCCGTCGCTGACCTTTAATTACACCCTTGGCCTGGATCAATACAGTGACTTCCGCCAGAATTACGGACAGGGCTCCGTCTATCCGGGGGCCCCAAACTTCGAGGACAACCTCTCCAACGGTAACGGCTTCGTGATTGAAACCCGTATGCGCAGCCGCGATGTGACCTCTAATATCAACGGGGTTTTCACGGCTGATCTCACGCCGGACCTCAACCTCCGATTCCTGGCCGGATTCGACGCCTTCGACTCCAGCTATGATCGCGTCACGACCACCGGTTATGACCTGGACATCTATAACCTGTTCAGTCTGAATAACGCTGCCGACATCCGCACCGACAGCTACCTGCGCAACCGTCGCTTGCTGGGCCTGTACGGTGATGTGTCGCTGGCCTACCTGAATTCCATCTACCTCACCGTCACCGGCCGGAACGACTGGTCAAGCACCCTGCCGGTAGAGAACCGATCTTTCTTCTACCCGTCGGTGAGCCTCGGCGTGGTCTTGGACGACCTGGTCCAGCTTCCCGAAGCGATCAGCTTTTTCAAACTGCGCACCAGCTATGCGGGCATCGGCAAGGACACCGACCCCTACCGCACCAGCGTTGTTTACGGCAACCCTGCCGGTTTTCCGATCGAAGGGGTCACCGGTTGGTCGCGCGGCAGCCAACAAGGGGCCAGCGACCTGAAGCCCGAACGTACGAATACCTTCGAGGTAGGGGCAAACCTGCGGTTTCTGCAAAACAGGATCGCGATCGACCTCACCTACTATAATGCCAAGAGTATCGACCAGATCATTCCGGTGCCTACCTCCCTGACCACCGGTTACAGCTCGTTCATTCTCAATGCCGGCTCCATGCGGAATAGGGGCGTGGAATTGATGCTGAAGGGTAGTCCCATAGCCACGGAGGATTTTCTCTGGGACATCACCCTGAACTATACCCGGAACCGGAACGAGGTCCTGGAAATTTACGAGGGCATCGAGGACATCTTCATCGGCGACCACTTTGGCTACGCCGGTGCATCGGCCGCCATCCGCCTCATCGAAGGCCAACCTTACGGCAACATCTACGGGCGCAGTTACGCCCGCTACGGCGCCGATGACGACGATCTGTTTATCGATTACAGCCAGCCTATGCTCATTGGCGATGACGGTTTTCCCGTTATTGAAACCACGCAAAAGATCCTGGGCAACACCCAACCGGACTGGTTCGGTGCCCTGATCAGCAACATCACCTACAAAGGCTTCGGCTTTTCCTTTCAGATCGATACCCGACAGGGCGTACAGAAATATAACCAGCAGGGTAATTTCTTCGCCGCCTTTGGTACCGCTCCCTATACCCTTAACCGGGAGGAGACCATCGTCTTCGAGGGCGTAACCGCCGACGGCGAACCGAATAGCCAACCCGTCTACCTCGGACAGGGGGAGGGGCCCGACGGGGTCAATTACGGAGCGGGATACTATCGAAATACCTACCGGGGCTCCACTCAGAACTTTGTAGAGGACGCCGACTGGTTCCGCTTGCGGAATGTCAGCCTGAGCTACCAGCTGCCGACTTCCCTGTTAGCGAATGTTTTCATCGACAACGCCAGTGTACGGATCACCGGTAACAACCTTTGGCTGGATACACCCTTCAGCGGATTCGATCCGGAAGGTAACCGGGGCAATGGAAACAATGACGACGGTTTCGGTGGGTTCACCTATCCCGGCGTACGGACCGTTTTCTTCACCCTCAACCTCGGGTTCTAAAAGCAGCTGCCATGAACTATCAGATCTCAACCTTCTTTAGCGTCTTCGTGCTGCTGATCTTTTCCGGATGCGATGCGGACTACCTCAACGTCAACGAAAACCCCAACGTAGCGACCCGCCCCCCGCTAGACGGGCTGATGGCGACGGCCTCCCTGGAAACGGCAACCAATCACCAGGAGGTGAGCAACGGCCACGCGGCCTACTTTGTCCAGTACCTCGCAAGCCCGAACCCGGGCAGTTCGACGGACATCTACAATGAAGTGACTAACGGAGGCGCCTGGAACAGCATATATGCCACCATGACCGACCTCTACGATATCGTCCGGTTCGGAGAGGAGGATGAACTCACGCGTCACGTCGCGATCGCGAAGATTCTTATGGCCGTTAACCTGGGCCTCATTGTCGACAACTGGGGGGACGCACCCTACAGCGATGCCTTTACGGGAGAAACGCTGCGTCCCACCTACGACGACGCCGAGATGCTTTATACGACCATCTTCGAACTGCTCGAAGAGGCCATAGCACTGATGCCGGCCGCCGCCGATGCACCCGCGCTCGGAGCGGGCAGCGATTTCGTCTACGATGGGGATCTCGACCGCTGGACGAAAGCCGCCTATTCCCTCCGCGCACGCTACCTCAACCACCTCAGTGGAACGGGGCAGTACGATCCCGGGGCCGTTTTAGCGGCGGTAGATAACGGATTCACCGCCTACGAAGAGGACGCCGACGTCACGACCTTTTCGATCCGAAATCCCTGGGCCCAGGTAGCCGTCAACAATGCGAATCTAGTGCTGGGCGGCTGGTTGTCGGAGCAGTTCATTGACGCACTCAATAGCACAACCTACGGGACCTTCGATCCCCGCCTACCCCTGCTCACCAACAGTAATGAACAGGATGCCTACGTAGGGACTCCCAACGGGGAGGGCCGGGCCGGAACGGGCACCACTACCTCCGAATCCTATCTGGTCACCGAAGGCTACTTCTCCGGGGAAAGTGCCCCGCTGGACATCATTTCCTACGCCGAGCTCAAATTGATAGAAGCCGAAGCCGCCCTGGCATCAGGAGACCAGGAACGAGCCAATATGGCCTTTGTAGCGGGCCTCACCGCCAGCATGACCGAGATCGGGGTGGAGGCAGCCGAGATCACTACCTACCTTGATGCGGAATACGGTGATGACATTACCATCGACGATATCTTCCGGGAGAAGTACGTTGCCCTATTCCTCAATCCCGAGACATGGGTAGACGCCCGCCGCTACAACTACGCTTACGCGGATTTCGAACTGCCCACGGGCGCGGATCTGAACACTTTTCCCCTACGCGTGCTGTACCCCGATACCGAAACCAATCGCAACGCCGAAAACGTGCCGGAGGTGGACATGCTTGTACCACTGTTCTGGGACGAACAGTAAAAGGAAACGGGCGACGGAGCGCAGGAGCAATAAGGTCCCGTAAACATCCCCAACGATTCCGGTTTTAGCCGAAAAGCAAAACCATGAACGTCACCCTCGCCCAAGCCGAAAAGATCGTAGCCGCCGCCAAGAAAAAGGCGGCCAAAATTAATACCAAAATGGATATCTGCGTCGTCGACTCCGGCAGCAACCTCGTGGCCTTCGCCCGCATGGACGGTGCCTGGATCGGTTCCGTCGACATCGCGATCAAGAAAGCGCGTACGGCGGCCTGGTTCATGATGGATACCAAGTCTTTGAGCCCATTGGTACAGCCCGGAGAAAGCCTCTACCAGATCGAGCAAAGCAACGGAGGGCTGATCACCTTTCCCGGTGGCGTGGTCCTGAAGGACGGTGATGAGGTCATCGGCGCGATCGGTGTTTCGGGCAGTACGGTGGACGACGACCATACCGTGGCTACCGCCGGCGCGGCTGCTTTATAACAATTACCGCCAGCCCCCACCCAATGCCTCGTATAAATCCACGATGGCCTGCAGGCGGTTGTTTTTGGCGGTCACGATCCCCAACTCGGAATTCAGGGCGTTCTCCCGCGCGGTAAGTACTTCCAGATAGTTGGCGTAACCATTAGCCAGTAACTCTTCGGAATAGGCGGTAGCCAGTTCGTAAGCCCGGTATTCGTGTTGCTTCACATCAATCTTTTCCTCCGCGGCGGAGAAATTGTACAGCGCATCCGATACTTCCTTTACTGCGGTGAGGAAGGTGGACTCAAAATCCAGCCGGGCCTGGTCCCGTTGCAGCTCGGAAACGGCATAGGCCGTCTTGATCTGCCGGCCATCAAAGATCGGGCGCGTCAACCCCCCCACAAGCGTGGCGAAAAAGGAACTGGGATTGAAAAAATCGGCGAAGCGCAAGCTCTGCAGGCCGGCGGTGACCGAGACATTCAGGGAGGGGTAAAAGTCCGCGCGGGCCACGTTGGTAAGCTCGAAAGCGTTGATCAAAGCGTATTCGGCGGCTAACAGATCGGGGCGGTTCGCAAGCAACTGGGCGGGTACCCCGGTGGTCAGGGCCACATCCACGGGCTGGGCCGCCAGGGAGGAGCGGGGAAATTCGCGGGGCGCGCTGGCCAACAAGATGGACAGTGTATTTTCCAGCAAATGGATGGAATTAGTCAGATCGATCAGGATCCCCCGCGCGGTATAGATCTGCGCTTTGGTTTGCTGTACGCCCACCTCCGTCACGTTTCCGGCAATCTTGAGCGCCTCGATAGTTTCCAGGCTATTTTCCCGGTTGGCGATGGTCTGTTCGGTGATTCGGCGCTGCTCGTCGAGCGCCAACAGATCGTAATAGGTGGAAGCGATATTCGCCACCAGCCGACTCTTGACGGCCGTGTGGGCGGCTACGGATTGCAGGTAAAGCGCCTCCTGCGCCCGTTGGGCGCTGCTGATCTTATCCCAGATATCGGCCTCCCATGCCAGGGTTCCGCTCAACTGGTACTGATTGAGGGTGCTGAACTGAGCGCCAAACTGGCTATTCTTGGATAGCTCGGACCGGGAATACTGTGCCGTACCCGAAAGGGTGGGCCGGTTCCGTACGGCAGCCTGGGCAACGTAGGCGTCGGCGATCGATATCTGGCGAAGGGCTACCCGAATATCGATGTTGTTATCCAGCCCTATCTGGATGTACTCCTGCAAATAGGGATCATCGAATAACTCCCGCCACGAAACGGTAGCCAGGGACATACTATCGAGCGTCAGACTATCGGTGCGAAAGTGGTCGGTGGTTACCATCTCTTGCGCCGGACTTACGTACTGTTTGGCCGAATAACACGAGCCCAGCAACAGCGGCAATAACAGCGGCAGGCATTTTTGGAAAATGGAATTCATGGAGCTATGCTTCGGCGTTATCGAGGGCGGGAGCGGCTGCCGGTTTTGGGGGGCCGACAATCTTTTCCTGTAGCCATTGGAAAAAGACGTAAAGAATCGGAATGACAAAGACGCCCAGGATCGTCCCCACCAGCAACCCACCAACCGCCCCGGTTCCGATAGACCGGTTACCGGCCGCGCCAACGCCGCTGGCGAGCACCAGGGGAGTCAGTCCGAGAATGAAGGCAAAGGAGGTCATCAGGATCGGGCGCAGACGGGCTTCCGCGCCCTCCACTGCGGCATCGATGATCGATGCCCCCTGGCGGCGCCTCTGGACCGCAAATTCAACGATCAGGATGGCGTTCTTGGCCAACAGCCCCAGCAGCATGATGAGCGCGATCTGGAAGTAGATGTTGTTTTGGAGACCGGCGAACTGGGTGGTGATGTAAGCACCGAGCACCCCGAGGGGAAGGGAGAACAAAACCGCGAAGGGGATCAGGTAGCTTTCGTACTGAGCGGCCAGCAGGAAATAAACGAAAACGATACTCAGCAGAAAGATGGTCGTCGTTTGGCTGCCGGCGTTGACCTCCTCCCGGGTCAGGCCGGAGAAGGCCGTACTGTAGTTGGTCGGTAGGGTGGCCGCTACCTCCTGTACTGCGGCGATCGCGTCGCCCGAGCTATAGCCTGGATTTGTGGCCGCCGTGATCTTGGCGGAGTTGAACAGGTTGAAACGCGACACGAACTGCGGTCCGTACACCCGCTTAAGCGATACGAATTCGGTGATCGGGGCCATCTCGCCATTGCCGGTCCGGACGTACATCTTGTTCAGGTCGGCTTCCCGGGCACGATCTTCCGGCAGGGCCTGGATATACACCCGATACTGTTTTCCGAAGCGGGAGAAATCGGACGCAAAGAGACTACCGATGTACCCCTGAAGCGTAGAAAAAATGCTACTGATAGGCACCCCCATTTCCTTAGCCAGGGGAGCGTTCAGTTCCAGTTCGTACTGGGGGTAGACCGTGTTAAAGGACGACTGGGCGTACCGGATTTCCGGACGCTGACTCAGTTTGGCCATGAAGTCCTTATTCACTTCGTCCAGATCGGAAAAACTGCCTCCCGAGCGATCGAGAAGGTTCACCTCGGCGCCCGCGGCGGCTCCAAAACCGGGAATGCTCGGCGGAGCAAAGAAAACGATGTCCGCCTCGGGAATGGTAGCAGCGGCGGCAAACATTTTAGCCGTCACCGTATCGATTGAAAGCGAATCGGCAGCGCGATCTTCCCAGTCATCGAGGCGGATGAAACCCAAACCGTAGTTCGTGCCCGAGCCACCCAGGAAGCTTCGACCCTCGATGAGCGATGCCTCCTGCACCCCCGATATTGCCGTAAGTTTCCGGTACAGTTGCTCGTTCACCTGGTGGGTGCGGTCGATGGACGCGCCGGCCGGCAGTTCTACGTTGACGAAGACGATGCCCCGATCCTCATCCGGTACGAACCCGGTCTTTACCTGCCCGGCCGACCACCAAATGCCTACCCCAGCCAGTATGAGAATAAGCACCGTGATCCATTTGTGGCGGTACAGAAATCCGACCGACCGGCCGTAGCGATTCACCGTAGCATCGAATCCGCGGTTGAAGGCCCGGAAAAACCGGTTCTTCCGATCGCCCTCCTCGTGGCCCTTCAGAAAAAGCGCGCACAGTGCCGGGCTCAGCGTAAGGGCATTAACCGCGGAGATCATGATGGCAACGATCAGCGTAATGCCGAATTGCTGGTAGAACACGCCCGTCGGTCCCTGCACGAAAGTGACGGGGATGAATACCGCCGCCATCACCAGGGTGATCGAAATGATCGCACCCGATATGTCTTCCATCGCCTTAAGGGTGGCGCGCCGCGGACTGGTCTCCCCGGCATCCAGTTTGGCGTGCACCGCTTCGACTACGACAATGGCGTCGTCGACCACGATGCCGATGGCCAGCACCAGGGCGAACAGGGTTAGCAAATTGATGCTGTAACCGAACAGGTTCAGAAAGAAAAAGGTACCGACGATCGACACCGGTACGGCAATGGCCGGAATGAGCGTGGATCGGAAGTCCTGCAAAAAAATGAAGACTACGATAAACACCAGAATGAAAGCCTCGATCAGGGTATTGACCACCTTCTCGATGGAGGCATTCAAAAAGTTATTCGTGTTGTAGGGGACAAAGATCTCGATCCCCTCGGGCAGGGTAGCCTCGATATTGGCAAGCGCCGTCTCGATATCCTCGATGATGTCCCGCGCATTGGAGCCCTTGATCTGGAAGATGCCCATGTTGACCGCGGGGTAGCCGCCCGTTGCCGAACTGCCGAGGTACGACTGGGCCCCCAACTCCACCTCCGCCACGTCCTCCAGCCGAAGGTATTCACCTTCGCCGAGCGCCTTGATGATGATGTTACGATACTGCGCTTCCGTCTTAAAGCGGCCGCTGTACTTGATGATGTAACTGAAGGCCTCCCCGTTGTTATCTCCGAGCGATCCGGCGGCGGCTTCCAGGCTTTGTTCGCGCAGGGCGGCCGTTACGTCACTGGGGATGAGATTGTAGGCGGCCAGCTTGTCCGGTTGGAGCCAGATCCGCATGGCGTAATCCTTCGCACCGAATACGCTCACGTCACCTACGCCGTCCACCCGCTGCATTTCCGGGATGACGTTGATCTGCAGGTAATTCTGGATGAAAATGTCGTCGTAATCGGGATTGGTACTGTAGAAGCTGACGTACATCAGCGCGCTGGTCTGCTGCTTAGTGACGGTGACACCGGTCTGGACGACGGCTTGGGGGAGTAGCGGATTAGCCCGGGCTACCCGGTTCTGGACGTTGACCGCGGCGATGTCCTGGTCCACTTCCTGGTCGAAAAATACCGTGATGGAAGCCGTGCCGCTGTTGGTGGCCGTGGAGGTCAGGTAAGTCATCCCTTCCACGCCGTTGATCTGCTCCTCGAGGGGTACGATGACGCTCTCGAGAATGGTTTCCGCGTTCGCGCCGGGGTAACTGGCGTTGACCGAGATGGTCGGTGGAGCGATGTCCGGGTACTGCGTGATCGGCAGCTGGGAAAGTCCGAGCACCCCCAGTATGACGATAATGATGGAGATAACCGTAGAGAGCACCGGACGGTCGATAAAGATCTTGAGCATGGCGTGGTCTTGTCGGGGGGCCGAGGCGGATTAGCGGAAAACGGTAGGTACCGGTTGGGTGAGGCTATCGAAGGGCATTTCCATGGGCCTGATTTTCGTTCCGCCAGTCAGTTGGCCGATGCCCGAGGCTACGATGCGGTCTCCCGGTCGTATGCCGTCGCTGACCACGTAAAGATTATCCACCGCTTGCTCGATGGTGAGGGGCACGGCCACCACCGTGCTGTCTTCCCCGACACGAAACACATAGGTGGCGCCCTGTTGATCGTAAGTGGCCGACTGAGGTACCACCGTTGCGTTCTCGAACGTGTTGGGGACCCGGATCTGGCCACTGTTGCCGTCGTTCAACAAGCGGGCGGGATTATCGAAAATGGCCCGAACCTGTACGGTGCCCGTTTGGGAATTCACGCGGCTGATCACGGCCTGGATCTTGCCCTTGTGTTCGTAGAGCTTGCCGTTACTGAGTACCAGCGATACTTCGGGCAGATTGGCGATCTTTTCCTCTATGGTTTCGCCTTCGGTATCCTGCATGAAATTCAGGTACTGGCGCTCGTTGACGGCGAAGTAGGCGTAGACTTCGCTGATGTCGGATACCGTAGTGAGCGGATCTGCGCTGCCGGGGCTCACCAGGGCGCCGTTGCGTAATTCAATGCGCCCCAGGTAGCCGTCGATCGGACTGGTGATCCGCCCGTAATTGATGTTGGCGTTGATGCTCTCCAGACCGCTCCGGGCCTGCTGCAATTTTGCCCGTGCCGTTTCCAGCTGAACTTCGCTGATGATGTCTTTGTCTACCAGCGGTTTGAGTTTATCGACCTCCACCTGGGCGGCGTTCACGTTGGCCTGCGCCGCGGCGGCATCCTGCGTGAGGGTCTGCGTCTCCAGGCGAAACAGCAACTCTCCTTGCCGGACCCGGTCTCCTTCGTCGGCCAGGACATCGGTGATGTATCCCGATATCTTGGCGCGTACCTCACTCGTCACTACGCCGGTGATGCGGGCGGGAAATTCCGAGTAAGCCGTAACGGTCCGGCTCGGAACGGTAAGCACGGAATAGGGGCTGGGGCCGGGCGGCGGGCCGGGGTCAGTATTGGCGGACTCACCACAGGAAAGGGGGAGTATGCCCGTTAATAACAGGACGCAATAAAGGAGGGAACGTCTCATGGTAGTCTTCATAACGGCCTTTGCGCACGGCGCGGCAAAGACGTTGGCTGATTGGGAAACACTGTGGCCGGTGCCTGGAGTTGCACCGTGCGTATAAGGTTGGGTTAACACTATGGGCAAATTGAAAGTTGGACCCCCCGGCGGGGATTTATCTCGCTCGGGGGGTGCTGCAGATCCATATGACGCTGCCCTGTTATTCCTTAGCTTGCGGGAATGAAGTTACCTGTCGCACTAGTGTTTATTGGTCTGCTTTACGCCTGCGCTCCGTCGCAAAGAACCACCGACCCGGAGGAGAAGCTTTACGATTACGACGTCGAGCAGCGTTTGGCCGAACTCAATATAGAGCTGCCCACCCCCGGAGCACCGATCGCCAATTACGTAAACGTGGTACGCACCGGCAACCTGCTTTTTTTGGCCGGGAAAGGGCCGCAGACGGAAGCCGGCGAATACATCAGTGGTAAGGTCGGGCGGGAGCTTACCGTGGAAGAAGGCTACGCCGCCGCGCGCCGCGTAGGGATTACTCAGCTCGGAGTACTCCGGAGCGAACTGGGGGATCTTAACCGCGTGGTACGCATCGTAAAGGTGCTGGGTATGGTGAACGCTGCGGATGACTTTACCGACCACCCCGAAGTGGTCAACGGCTTCAGCGACCTGATGGTGGAAGTATTCGGCGAGCGCGGTAAGCACGCCCGCGCCGCGGTGGGAATGGGGTCGCTGCCCCGGGGAATCGCCTGTGAGATCGAGCTGGTGGTGGAAGTGCGATAGCGGAGTGCCACCTGCCGGCCGCCGGAATCCCGCCGGGGGGGACTTCTCCCGCTTCAGGAAAGACTGACGAAGGAGATCGGCGACGATACGGCCCGGGATTTAGTCGGCCACGGCCCTGGCTTCTCCTACCGTAGCCTGCAGCCCAAGATTTTCGAGTAATGCCCGATACCGCGCTGCGGCCTGTCTGGCCAGAACGGGATCCGAGAATTCCTCACCCGTGGTGATCGCTATCCGGTCGGGTGCGCCGCCCTCAAGGCAGCCGGCGGATAGGGCGGTGTGTCCCCTCAGTCCGGCCGCCCGCAATTGCACCATTCGCACCTCGGCTTCTTCCGGCGGCAATAGTGCGTCCACGACAAGGTAAAGGAATCGGTTCCGTTCCACTTTGGGGCAGTCGGGCGACGGAGGCGCAGGGTCAACGGGCGTAGAACCGGGCATGGTCGGTAAGTCGGAAGCCCCCCCTTCCCCCATGTCTAGCTGTTCGGGGGATGGGTAATCGAGCGGAGTGACCGTTTCCGTGGGTTTAGTCAGGGGCTCGCGGTCGTAAGCGAGATAGATCAATGAACCGACCAGGGCCAATACCAGGATCAGATAAAGCAATCTCCGCCGGTTCTGCCGTCGCTCCGGAGGGGTAGGTCCGTATTTGGGTTGATGGTCTATGGTTGCCAGTATTTCCGACCTGCGGCCATAGCGGCTCAGGTAGTCGTTAAAGGTATGTCGGGGTTTGGGTATCTCTCGGAAGGATAAGTTACCCCGGTCGTCGACCAGGATTAATCCTACGCCGTTTTTGCGACAATGTTTGCGCAACACGCTGAGGTTGCCGGCTTGAATAAAGGTATCCTCGCCTACGGCCACCCAGCTCTCGTTGGCCGGATAGCGCCCTAATTGCCGGATTGCGGGTATCGAACGGAGTAACTTTTGGTGCAGGATATTAAGCACCATTATCGCCAGCAGGTTAGCGGCTACCAGCATAAAACCCCATAGCATCCCGCCCCAATGCGTACTGTAGCCCCAATAGCCTAGGTAAGCGGACAGCCCGATCAGTGGCAGCAGATAAAAGAACCGCCCCGCCCATTCGCCCGTATGCTTGTTCAGACGCAATTGCCTAATCGTATTCCGGCTTTTGGCCTCAACTACCACGACGTAGGGCCGTTTGGGTGCCCGCATGAAGGCGAGCAGAACGTCGGCACGCTTCAATTGCGTATAGGCCTCCGTGCTTACGTAGGCGGTTCGGCGGCGGTAGTAATCCTTATTCAGGCGTTCCGCAACCGCCTGCTGTATAAAACGCTCCGATAGCGGCTTCCCCATGGTCAAAATTAAATAAAATGTAGTTAATGCAAAATATTTAAATAATTTGTCTTATAATTGTTACCGGATGGTAGGCGCCGCAAATCGAAGCGCATGCTCGTTAAAACTTTTGCAAGTGCGGTCCAGGGAGTGGACGCACGGTCCATTATCGTCGAGGTGAATGCCGGCGGACCGGTTCCCGAGAACAAGCCCTGGTATAATGTCATCGGCCTGCCCGATAATGCTATTAAGGAGGGGAGTTACCGCGTAGAAACGGCTCTTAGAAACAGCGGGTTCCGGAATCTCCGCCTGCGTACCGTTATCAACCTGGCTCCGGCGGACGTCCGAAAAGAAGGGGCCGCCTACGACCTGCCCATTGCCATGGCTTATTTGCGCGCTACGTCGCAGATGACCACGAATACTATGGACGATTACCTAATGATGGGGGAGCTCTCCCTCGGTGGGCAGGTCCGTCCCATCAAGGGGGCGTTACCCATAGCGATCAAAGCCCGGCAATTGGGGTATAAGGGTATGCTGCTACCCCGGGAGAACGCCCGCGAAGCAGCCATCGTAGACGGTATCCGGGTGTACGGGGTAAGTACACTCCGGGAAGCGGCCGAATTCATGTCCGGGCAGAAGGAGCTGTCGGCCACCGAAGTAGATACCCGGGCCGAGTTTTTCCGGCACCGGATGGCTTTCGACGTCGACTTTAGCGACGTACGCGGTCAGGAGAACATCAAGCGGGCGCTGACCATTGCCGCGGCCGGCGGGCACAACGTGATCCTGGTAGGGCCGCCGGGTGCCGGTAAAACGATGTTGGCCAGAAGGTTACCGACGATCCTGCCCCCGATCAGCCTGCGGGAAGCCCTGGAAACCACTAAAATTCATTCCGTCGCGGGGATCCTTCCCGAGGCCGCGGCGCTGATCACCAACCGACCGTTCCGGGCACCCCATCACACGATCAGCGACGTAGCCTTGGTGGGAGGGGGAAGCTTTCCCTGTCCTGGGGAGATCAGTTTGAGCCACAACGGCGTACTCTTTCTCGATGAACTGCCCGAATTCAAGCGCAGCGCGCTGGAGGTGATGCGGCAACCGATGGAGGAACGGCGCATCGTGATCAGCCGGGCGCGAATCACGGTCGAGTTTCCCTCCAGCTTCATGCTGATCGCCAGTATGAACCCCTGCCCCTGCGGATACTTCAATCACCCCGATAAAGAATGCAGCTGCGGGCCCGGCGTCGTCAAGCGGTACCTGAACCGCATCAGTGGGCCCCTGCTTGACCGTATCGATCTCCACGTAGAGGTTACCCCCGTTCCCCTCGAAAAACTTACTTCCAAACCCACGAGATCAGCCGAAAAGAGCAGCACTATCGCTGAACGCGTGCAAGCCGCGAGGGCCCTGCAAGAAAAGCGGTTCGAAGACCACCGGGGCGTTTACTGCAACGCGCAAATGCCGAGCCGCCTGGTTCGGGAGCATTGCCGGCCGGGTGCCGCCGGCGGTAAGTTGTTACGGACCGCGATGGAGAAGCTACAACTCAGTGCCCGGGCCTACGACCGCATTCTCAAGGTCGCGCGTACCGTGGCGGATCTCGGGGGGGAGGATAACATCAGCCCGGCGCACCTCGCCGAGGCCATCAACTTCCGCAGCCTGGACCGGGGAACGTGGGGTGAAAAGCATTGACCAAGTGTTTACTTCCTGCTTTCGCGCATCCGCACGATCTTCACTTCGACCCGCTGGTTACGTTCGTTGCATTCCGGCGTGTCTTCAATGCAAACGGGGCGATTGCGCCCGTAACCGCGTGGTGTCATCCGGGCACCCCCGACGTTCAGGTCGTTGAGGTAATCAATGACGGCTACCGCCCGCTCTTCGCTGATTCGCTCGGCAAAAACCGGGCCGGCGCGGTAGCTGGCGTGTCCGCCAATTTCAATAACGACATCCGAGTTGGCACGCATAAAGTTTGCTATTTCCCGGAGGGCTTCCTCACTTTCCCGTTCCAATTCGGCACTGTTAGCCTTAAACTTGATGTCTTCGATCGCGAATACCTGACCGACACGTAATTGACCCTCCGTTCGTCCAAGGGTAACGGTAGGTCCGGCGGGTTTAGCAGGCTTGTTGACGGGGCGCGTAGAAGGCTGCCGATCGGGTCGGGGGCGATCGGTAGCGGTTCCGGTTTCTTCCGCCGGTTCGTTTTCGACGACCAGTTCGGGAGCCTCCTCATTGATCTCGCAAGCTACGGGCTCGAGCGGTTGGAGGTTATCGACCAGAACATTCCCGTTGTAGGGGAAGAGAATGGGGGTATTGTAAAAGGCTTCGAGAACGATGTGGGTGTAGTCCTCTTCGGGACGGAGCTTGAAGGTGTATTCCTGCCAGTCGTTGTTACTGATAACCGGGCTCCTGCCAATGATCTCTCCGAGGTCGCAATTGCCGAAACCTCCCCGGATCTGTAGACGGGCCGGGGTGTCGTAGTTGACCTCATCGTTCGTAAGCCGGCTTTGGGAGCGGTACACGTCGGATTTCGCCAGGTGGACCCGTAGTTCGTAGCACTGGCCGGCGACCATGGCGTTACTCATCTGCTGACTCACCCGTTCGTAAGTATCGTTGTCGCGCACGACCATACCGAGGTAAGTATTCTGGTGATAGGCACTCTTGAAGACCTTGAATTCCCGTTGCGGTTCCGGTTGTACATCGACGGCGGATTCACCCGGAAAGCCGCAATCCGTCCACCCGCGCGGTGCTTCGCTTACGCGGGGTATGTCCTCGAAAGAAGGGTTGGTAAGGAAGATCGCCACGTCGTCCTGCGCCAGGAGCGATGTGCAAAGCAGCGAGAAGAGAGGCAGGAGGAGATAATGCATCACGCGTCGATTGTGTCGGTCGGGCGAACATCCAGGTGTCAGGCCCAACTTATTCATAGTATCCTACTAACGCCCCAGCCGGCAAATTGGTGCAAAGAAAGTGTTACCACGCCCCGGCGGAGTCGTCGTCAATATACTATGCGAAAATTCGATTATTCCCTTGACTACAAAAATCTCGACCTCCGTAAGCAGCCCGACCTTTACGCCATCGGCAGGGGGGAACAGGGCGTCCTGCTGGTAGAGCCCTATAAGTCGGAATTACTGCCCCACTGGCGATTTAAAGATCCCGAGATCGCCCGGGAATCGTCGCGGAAGATCTATTCGTTATTCGAGCAATACCTCAAGGCGGAGGATTTCGTAGGCGCGGATATGGCCCGAAAATTCCTCCAGATGGGGTACACCCGGTCTCGCCGCTACGCCAACTACCCCGGCGGTAAAAAATACCAGGGTCCCGTTCCGGATGATAAAAAGGGACAGAGTGGGGCGCACGGCCGTCAGCAGCACGAACGGGGTCCGGAAGATCCGGTAAAGGCCGAATCCGCCCGCATCTTCAAAGAAAAGTGGGAAGAGGCGAAAGCGCACCCCGAATACCAGCGTCAACGGGAAGCCTTTCAGAAACGGTATGGCTAGATGCCGGAAGTCAGTGGGAAAGCGCCTCCGCCAAATTGTGCATCATCCGGTTACAGCCCTCCAATTGCTCTACGGCCACGAATTCATTGGCCCGGTGCGCCTGGGCAATGTCTCCCGGACCACATAGCACGCTTTCGAAACCCGCATTGGAAAACTGCCCCGCCTCCGCCGCGTAGGCCACGGTGCCGGTGGTCGGGGTGCCTGTAAGCTTCTTAATTAGATCGACAATCCCGGCGTCCTCCTCGGTGTCTAATGGGGGGACGGGCGGATGAAGCGCCACGTGCTCGATACGGAAACCGGGAAATATCCGCTGACAAATTTCTTCCCGTTCTCTACAGTAGGCTTCAAAGTCGGCAAAGATGTCCGCGGCATCGTCCAGCGGAATATTGCGGTAATCCCAGTCAAAGCGGCATTCGTTGGCAATAATGTTAAAGGCGGATCCGCCGCTTATTTTACCTACGTGGATACTGGTATGGTTCGGGTGGAAGCGATCGTCGGTATGCCCGGCCTCGATCAGGTTCTCCATTTTTTGCTCCAGCCATACGATCAATTTAGCTGCTTCGTGGACGGCATCTACCTCCTCACGGATACGGCTGCTGTGGCCCTGGCTGCCGTGTACGATGGTGGTGTACACCATGATGCCCTTCTGCCCCACCATCGGTTGGAGCATCGTAGGCTCACCGATGATCGCACCTGCCGGCGTCTCCTCGTAATGATCGCGAATGGCCTCGGCCACGATATCCCCGGCACGGCATCCCACCTCTTCGTCGTAGCTGAAGGCGAAGTAGACCGGGCGTTGAAGTTTCGCCGCTTGAAATACCGGCACGGCGGCCAGGCAGCAGGCCAGAAAGCCCTTCATGTCGCAGCTGCCCCGGGCGTAGTACTTCTCATCTTTGCGTACCAGCTGGAAGGGATCGGTGTTCCAGGGCTGCCCCTCCGTAGGTACCACGTCCATGTGGCCGCTTAGGATAATACCTCCATTAACGGCCGGACCGATCCGGCAGTGTAAAGCCGCTTTTTTTCCGCTTTCATCCGGAACGAGCGTGTACGCCACTCCGTGGTCGCGCAGGTAACCTTCAATCCAGCGCAGGACCGGCAAGTTACTTTCCCCGCCCAACACGGGAAAGGAAACGAGATGGGCGAGAATTTCGGGGCTTGTCATGATCGCAAAGGTACAAGTCCGGAGCAGCAAGGGCCCCCAATGCCCTGTCTACTTTGAATCTAAAGGATATCTGCGGCCTCTTTTGGCGCGATGCATCGGGACAAAAATTTGCTGGAGCTCTGCGACCTTAAGCTAGGGGCGGCTAAGGTTTGACAGGCTATACCTTTCGTACTTCGTCTCCTAATAAATACACCTGTACGCATCCTATTGCTCGAGAATTATAAGGCAATTAGGACTGCAGCGCGGTCCGACACGCATTGCACGGCGGGAACTGCGGGTGTGTGGAGGTAAGATGCCATCCATTCCAGCGCAGTCGAAGCCCACCGGCCGAACGAGGGGAACCGTTCCGAGATAGTAGGCCATTTTTTAGTTGTTTTAATTGGCTAGCAGGTAAAGAGAGGCCGAGGCAATTTTTGCCGTAGCGTCTCAATTTCAAGGTTGACGGAGGAATAGCATAAAGGCAGCGCCGATTTTACTATATTTAGTGACTTCGGGCGGGGGTCACCGTCCCATAGGCGTTTAAAAGCGATCATTTATGCGATTCAATACTACGTCTTTCCTCGCCCTTTGTCTCACCTTGATCGGAACAAGCCTCTACGGTCAGGTCACCGCCCGACAACTGATGATGAGCCGGGGAAATCAGGAAGCGCTCATTCTGCAGCTGCCCGGTTCGGATCCGAAGCTGGTGGAAGATCTGTGGGAGGACTGGCTGAAAGACACCTATCGCGTGAAAACGTCCAAGACCAAGAAAACCCGGACCGGCGAGTTATCGTCCTTGAACTTCGAACTTCCAGGGGTCAGCAACGGCGGGAAAGTCGATATGTACAGCCTCATAAGCAGTGCAGGCGAAGGGAGCGAACTGACGATCTGGATTGCAACACCCCAGGGATACGTAGGCCCGGATCTGGACCCTACCCAGTACGTGGAGGCGGAAAAAATGCTCATGCGCTTTGCCCTCGAGGTAAGCCGGGAGCAGATGGAGCAGGACGTGGAAAATCAGGAAGACCAACTTTCGGACCTGGAAAAGGACCTTGACCGGCTCCGCCATGATAAGGAACGTGCCGAAAAAGAAATCATGGACGCCCGGGAGCGCATCGCCAGACTGGAAGCCGATATCCTGGACAATATTAAGAACCAGGAAACCAAGCGGTTGGAGATCCAGGATCAGATCCAGGTGGTAGAGCTGGCGAAGCGGCGATTGAAGGACTTTTGACGGGTTCCGGTAGTCGTGTACCTTCCGGGATGCATTTATACCTACTGCGCTCTCTCCTATGCTGTTTTTTGATCGGACCGTTTACCTCCTTACTCGGTGGCCAAACCGCGGTTGCGCAAACCGGGTCCTTTCGGCTCGATCCCGACCGATTCGCCCGGGTAGATAGTTTCCTGCAGGATCTCGTCGCCCGCGGAATAGTCCCTAATGCCCAGGCCTACGTTGCGCATCACGGAGAGGTCGCCCTCCGGTCCACCTTCGGAATGGCCGACCTGAGAACGCAGCGGGCGGCCCGGCCCGACGATATCTACCGGATCGCGAGTCAGACCAAAGCCCTGGTTTCGGTTGGATTGATGAAACTCTACGAGCGGGGCAAGTTTTTGCTGGAGGATCCTATTGCCAACTACATCCCCGCCTTCTCGGAAATTCAGGTGCTGGACGGGCGTGATTCCACCACCGGGAAATGGAAAATGGTGCCCGCCGAGCGTCCGATAACTATCCGTGACCTTTTGACGCACACCAGCGGGCTCGGATACGAATTACCCGGCGACCTTGACCGGCGCTACCCGGTTCCTCTCTTTGCCAGTTTGGAAAAGGAAACTACCGAAGACGTCGTCGACCGGATCGCCCGTAGGCCCCTGATGGCCCAACCCGGTACGGAATTCGTCTACGGACTGAGTACCGACGTGCTGGGACGCCTGGTAGAGATCCTTTCAGGACGTCCGTTAGACGAATTTATGCGCGATGAAGTGTTCGCTCCGCTCGGGATGCAGGACAGCTACTTTTACCTACCCGAGGAAAAAGCCGAGCGCTTGGTAAGCCTGTACTCCAAGCCAGGGGGCGGCGGAGCGCTGGATTTGCACGAAAACGAAACCTACCGCTTGTTTCCCGTTTCCGGAGCCCGGACCTATTTCTCCGCCGGAGCCGGCAGTGTCGGTACCATAGACGATTATGCGCGCTTCTGCCAGATGATGCTTAATGGTGGCGAGCTCGATGGGGAGCGGATCCTCAGTCCGAAAACCGTGGCCTTCATGACCCGCAACCACATCGGGAAACTGGAGGTTTGGGACCGGAAGGATAAATTCGGCCTTGGATTCATGATCATTACGGAGCAGACGCATTACGGAGACCTGGCTTCCCCGGGCGCGTACAAGTGGGGAGGTATGTACTGCTCCGAATACACCATCGATCCCGCCGAGGACCTGATCATGCTGGTTTACTTTAACGTTCACCCCATTCCTCAGTATTCGGAAATCCTGCGCAAGTTCCGCATCCTCGTTTACCAGGCACTGGTGGACTGACGGGGCACACCGCGACGGGGAAGGTGCTTTTTTACGGAACACTTCCCGTGCCACGCCAGTTACCCAGGCAAACACCTGACATGGCACGCCCTCTCCAAGGTGCTCCCCACATCAGCGGGCGCCAACCCAAAGACCAGGAACCGAAGGAATCCATACCGCAGTCCGCCGCGCCTCCGGTGACCACCTTTGCACCTGCGCACCGTTCGCCCGGAAGATCCGCGCGCCTCTGGAAGCCCAAACACGTTTACTTTACCGCGGATGCTCACCGGGAATCTCATGGCCAGCGCATAGCCAGACGCCTGGACGGGCTGGGAATAACCTACGAGGTGATGAAAGCGAACCGGCTCCCCAGGCTAGGCGGGAACACCACGGCGGAAACCTATCGCAAGGCCAAGAATACCCTGGCTATTGTCAATGCTCCACCCA
This sequence comes from Lewinellaceae bacterium, assembly GCA_963747415.1. Lineage (GTDB taxonomy): Bacteria > Bacteroidota > Bacteroidia > Chitinophagales > Saprospiraceae > Neolewinella. Next base: position 602,976 of record CAVVFF010000001.1, read on the forward strand.
GTGCCCTGAAACTCACCCCGATCCCGCCCTCGGCCGACTGGCAATTTCACCTGGCGAAGGGCTGCCCGGCGCACTGCCAGTACTGCTACCTGGCGGGAAGCCTGCCCGGCGCGCCCGTCACTCGCGCCTATGCCAACCTTGATGCCATTCTGGAAAACAACGCGAACTACATCGATCCCACCCGCGAGTTGACGACCTTCGAAGCAAGTTGCTATACCGATCCCCTCGGTATCGAACACCTGACCGGATCGCTGAGCCGCACCGTCGAGTGGTTCGGGCAGCAGCCACAGGCCCGACTGCGATGGGTGACGAAGTACGATGCGGTCGAGCCCTTGCTGAACCTCGACCATCGGGGGCAAACCCGGTGCCGGATCAGCCTCAACGCCGACTGGGTTACCCGCCGCCTGGAGGCCGGGACGGCCGACCTCGAAGCCCGCCTCCGGGCCATGCGCCGACTCGGTAAGGCCGGTTACCGTATCGGAGCGGTGCTGGCCCCGCTTATGCCTTTCGACGACTGGCGGGAAGAATACGCTGACATGCTGCAACGGCTTCGGGGAGCGTTGGATTTCGCGGTGGACCTGACCTTTGAATTGATCACTCACCGATTCACCCCGGGCTCCAAGGACATCCTTTTGGAATGGTACCCGAAAACCACGCTGGATTTCGACGAGGATCGCCGGGCCAAGAAGCGGAACAAGTTCGGCAGTCACAAATTCGTCTATCCCCGCGAGCAGATGACCGAACTGAAGGAATGGTTCGGGGAAAAAATCAAGGACCGGTTTCCGGAGGCTGAGGTGCTTTATTTTACCTAGTGAGGTGCCAAGCTTGAATCTAAAGGTTATCCGAGGCATCTGTTCGCGGGGAGCATCCTTACAACCTCACTTCCGTTGCACTACTACCTTAGGGGTATTGCTCCTTAAGATTCAGCACGCTATAGTGTTGCGCCTCGCTTTCCACCAAAATCCACCCGCGCCTCCCCGGAACGTCAAAGTTGACGGAGCACTTGTGCTTGTCTGGACTTTCCGAGTCGGGCAAGACCAGATTATTGACGATGAGGCGAAGTCCAAAAAAGCGCTAAGCGAATCTGCCGGCTTCAAACCAAGCGACGGGCAGTAGCGAAGCGGCTTATTCCAGTCTCGCCCTACTAAGCTACCGGCATCGGGGTCACCGATTTTTGTAATCATCGAGCTCGATCTCTTCGTCATCGAGTAGGCGAATGAGATCATGAGTGGTGAGAATGCCTATAGGTTTATCATCCTCTCCCATCACCGGCAAGGCATGAAAGCGGTTGAGGCGGAACAGGTTGGCAGCGGTACGCACGGTATCGTCGGAATCCAGTTTAGCCAGCTTGGTGGTCATTATGTCGGCAACCGTCCTGGAAGTCGAGGAATGATCCAGCAGGCGTAGATAATCCGAAGTGCTCAAAACGCCTACCAAGCGGCCGTCCTGTACCACCAGCAGGTGATGGATCCGGTGTCGACCGAACAAGGTACTGGCTTCCCCCAGGGGGGTAGTAGGCGCGACGGTGACCAGCTCGGTGGCCATCAGGCGATGGATGGGAAGTAAGGGATTCATAAGTGGTGAGTTTATCCCGAAGTTAACGGATTCGGGGAAGGGACTATTTTTCATTCACATAGCATAGCAGCCGCATTTTCACTTACCTCCAACCCGGCCCACCCGGCTATTCCCCGATAGACCTCCCGGCCATTTTTGCTCAGGGACACTTCCAGTTCCGCCTGCAGGCTCTCATTGATCTTTCCGGTCATGGCCCCGCCGATGGGACTGGCCAGATTCCCCCCGGGGGCGGGGTGGCCTACGATACTCATTTGGTGATGTCGGTCCGAAAAGGTCACCGTGACGATTTTCTTGACCTTCTCGATGCTGACCGCTACGCTGGCGTTCGTCCAGGTGGTGAAGGTGTAAAGTTTCCCCTTCAGGAGCAGTGTACAGAGAAAGCCGCGGAAGCTGGATCCCAGCCAGGGAATACTGGCCACGCTGAACATCAGACTGGCTGGTTCCGTCGTTTCGGAGAGGTGATTGCTCTGGCCCCAGATCCACGCATCCGGGAAGCCGCGTCCCCAATCCTTTTCGGTATACCCTACACCGGAGGTCACCTTTACCAGCCGGCCACCGCGCCTGATGGTGCCGCTCAGACGGTGGTGAAGACTTACGAGGCCATGGTAGCACTGCATCCCGGGAATGAAACCGTACCATCCCATGACTCCCGGAGCCAGGGGGCGGACCGGCCACCGGTGAAGATCGGTGAGGGTAAGGTCAACCTGCAGCGCCGGTAGCGTTACCCGAAGGCGATCTCCGGCGAAAGTGTGTGGGCCGATCTGGACGCTGAAACGATTGGTGGCCGATCGGAAGTCGGCAATTGCGTACCGGTGGTAGGATGAAGTCGCGGCAACCCCGTCGAGTACCTGCAAAAAGCTGTGCCCGGTTCCGGCTTCATCATAGCTTACGCCTGGAATAAAGGCAAGCGCTACCTGCTCATCCGGAATGACCACCTTGAAGTACCACCCTTCGAAGTATTTTCGGCGGCGGCCCCATCCCTGGAACCTGGGAGGGTCAAACGATGATCGGCGGCGTAACAGGTAATCAGTCATGTTGATTAAGGAGCATATTATAAGTGGTAACAGGCAGTAAAATGCCTTATATTAATGGTAAACCCATAAGAATGCGTTATCAACTGATCCTTATCTACCTGGCGGTCTTTCCCGCTTGCCTGGTAGGTCAGGAATGTCCGGCACCCGAAATCATACAGATTCTTCCCTACCAAAGAGCGGCACAGATCGTACTGTTCAATATTGGCGAAGAGGTGGATAGCGTCAAGATTTTCTTGGGAGGTCCGGCGTTCCGAAATCCCCTAACGGACCAGGCCGATACCGTCTTCACCTTCCGGGGCAACCTGCCCTACCGGGGGTACAACCTTTACGACTTGCAACCCAAAAGGAATTATCTCCCGATCGCCAGGTCCTACTGCGACGGCGTGCCGAGTGCCTTCAGCAATTTTCAGCTGTTCCGCACGGATACCACGGGTAGGCCACCGGGTAATTCCAGGACGAAGAAAAACATTCTTGCCGGTGCTGCTCTGCGTTGCAGTTACCGGCCCGGAACCACCCGGGATGCTACCGGACCGGACGTGGGTGAGGAACCTTGTGCGGGGGTCGCCGACGACGACGTGTGGTATAACCTGAGAGCTTTTTACCAGGGCTACCGGCTGACCGTCCGTCCGATAGCGGGCTCCGACCCGGACCTCGTGATGCAGATATACGACGATAGCGGAGCCTTGTTAGCCTGCATTGATGCGGGAGGTGAGTCGGAATCGGAAACCTTTCAGCTGCAAAACCTGGAAAAGAACAGCGAGATTGATATCCGCGTCTTCACGAAAGGGGAGGGCGGTTACTGTGATTTTGAAATTTGTACGGAAGGGATCGCCGCCCGACCGATTGCCTTAGGGGCAGGCTGTACGGAGGTGCCGGCTACAACGGTAGACGGAAGGGGAAGGGTTGGTGAGTTCGTCGACGTACTCGATTCCACCGGCGCCCTTGTCGCCAGCATCGAGAATACCCAGCCCCTGGGTACCGTTCGGACCAGCTTTTACCTCCACTCAGGAGATATCCGGGTTACCAATCAAACCCAGGCTCGCTATGCCAGGAGGAACGTTAGCCTCCGGCCGGCTAACGAACCGGACACTGCGGTGGCTGTCCGCCTATACTTTACCGAAGCCGAGGTAAATGAACTGGTACTCCTGGGCGCCATCTCCGGGGTTGATGGTCTGGGGGTCACGAAAGTAGCCGAAGCAATATGCTCCGAATTCTTTTCCGGAGCGGGAGAGGAGGTTACTTTTCGTCGCGCCGGCCGATACGGAGATGGCTTTTTCGTGGAGGTAGGCGTTGCCGGTTTCAGTGAATTCTTTATCCATCCGGCCGCGGAGGCCATGACGGTCACTACCTCCGGTGAACCGGTGAGGGCCGCTTCGGCCGGTTGGCAACTGGCTCCCGTCCCCTTCACGGATCACCTGCGCCTTTCGGTGCCCGACCATCTCCGCGAGTCACCGGTATCCGTGGTAGTGATGGATGTAAACGGACGACAGGTCCAACGCACTTTCCATGCCGCTGCTTCCCACCATGACCTTCAAACCTCCTCCTGGCCGACTGGTATATACTTGTTGCGAATGAGCAGTGGCGGTCGAGACTACGTTGCGCGAGTCGTCAAGTAGCCCTTCTTTGGATAAACGCTTACGGGATATACCAAGCCGGGCCTTGAACCCTAATATTTCAGTTCAGCAGGATACATTGATTTACCACAGTAGGCCCCATATCCACCCGTCATGGACGATAATGCGCGGGCAGCAGGGAGATATTGAAGCCCCTATTAACCCGGAATTCAGCTGTTCCCGTATAGCTCCTGAAAGTTAGTCCGGTGACAAAAGCGAACGGATACGGAAGTGAGTATAGGTGAGCAGCTTATCTTATTCCAAACACCTCAATATGAAACTAATTTCCTACGGCTTTATATTGGTTTTTTTCCTCCTGCTCACCTCCTTGTCCGCCCAGTGCCTGGTACCCCGATTTGAGCTGGAGAGCGCGGATACCTATTCCGGTGTCATTGAAGTAGACAGCCTGCTGACTAACGGATCCATTGATAGTGTAGTAATACTATTGATCCGGGATGCACCGGCAGCGGGCGACGAATCCCGACGTCTCGATACTGTCCTTACTGAGGTGGCGCGGAAACTTGAACTGCGGGGGTTGGAACCGGATACGCGTTACTCGCTGACCGCGCGGTCATACTGTGGAACGGAATCCTCCGCCGAAAGTGAGGCCTTCCTATTTTTTACTTTATCGCTGGACCCGCCTGCCAACGATCTTCGCGGTAATGCCGTTAAACTCGCCCCCGGTCTGGAGCTATGTACACCGGTAAGTGGCACTACCTGGAAGGCAACCGGTGAGGAAGATTTCGATGATTGCCTGCTCGCCGATGAGAATGATGTGTGGTACGCCTTTAAGTTTGCGGAGCCCTTTAATACCATCGATATTCGTCAGACGGGTGGTACTTCCAGCGGATTTACCATGCACGTGCTGGGAGCCAACGCCGTAGTTGGTGACAGCGCTTGCCTGGACAAGCGAACGATTTATCCTGGGGGAGACAAACAAGAATGGAGCAATCTGGCAGACAGCGTCTGGCTGCGGATGTACACCACCGAGCCTGGAACCTACGCCGAATTTGAAATCTGTGCCACGGAACTGGACCGCCGCATCGCCGAGGGGGACGGTTGCACGTCGGCCGAGGCGGTGTACTTTGATGGTACCGGCGCAGCGGGAGAATTTATTGACATTCGTACGGCTACCGGAATAGTAGCAAGCATAGAAAATACCCAGCCGCTGGGGGAGGTTTCCGTCAGTTTCTACGATTACGACGGTCCGTCACGGGAAGACGCTGGAACGGGGGCGATATACCTGAACCGGAACATCGGCATCGTGCCGGAAAACCAACCGACGGATACCGTTGCGATCCGCCTCTTTCTATCGGAAGATGATTTGTTTTCTGTGCTCGATACAGGGGTGATCTCAGAGGACAACCTCTTGGCTATTACCAAAGTGCCTTCGACGGGTTGTTCCGCCGCGTATCCGGGTGGGGGAGAGCCAGTGCTATTCCGTACGGCTCCGGAGGTTACATCGAAGTGGAGGTGACCTCCTTCAGTGAATTCTTTATCCATCCCGCCGATCAGGCGCTCAGTACCGCCGTAGTCGATAACCGCAACCCGGCGGCCCCCTGGGGCGTAGCCCCAAACCCGGTCGGGGACCTCCTGGTACTCACCGCGCCGACGAATTTGGTGGAGGAAAACGTGCAAGCGGATGTATTCGCCGCCAATGGTAGAAAACTAACAACGAGGGCCTTACCGTCCGGCAGCCAGCGTTATCTCGATAGCTCCAACTGGCCGTCGGGTGCCTACACGATCGTGCTGACGTCCGCATTCTCCCGGACCTCTATTAGGGTCATTAGGTAAAGGGGGCGGCGGAGCGCAGGAAGGGTCCAATAACTCTTTCACATATTCTTAACGGGCCACCGATGTGCAGTTCGGTTAACACCGGCATCAATGGGGTGTTATGCCAATCAAGCTTTACCCTATGCGTCACCTGATCATCGTTTTTCTAGCCTTATTAGCGGGCACCCTTATGGCTCAAAATCATACGGATACCTACGCCGAAATCGATTCACTGACCCAGCGCGGCCAGTACCGCAGTGCCCTCACCGCAACCGAAGCGGGCTTTGCCGAAGCGCGGGACGACGAGCGGCAGGACCATATGGCCCGCCTTCTCGCCTACCGGGCCGGCTTCCTACAGCAACTCGAGGAGGACGGCCCCCAGGCCACCGTTGACCTGCTACGGCAGGCCACCGAGTCGCACCCCGATCTGGAAACCTACACCGCCCTCGCCCATCTGCTGCTCGGGGAATATTACCACCGCTACGCGGAAGAGAACGGCTACCGACTCAGCGATCTGACTACGGCGGGCGAAAGTGCCGTGCCGGACAGTCTGCCCCTGGCGGACTACGGCATGGATCAGTTGATTTTTCTGAGTCAGCGGAATATTTACCGCGCCCTGGAGCTCACCCACGACAACCGCACCCCGCTGGATGCCATTCCGGCCCTGATTGAAGGAGGGGAATTGCGCACCGCCGAACGACCTACCCTCTACGATCTCGTCATCGACCGCGCCATGAACGTACTCGGCAGTTCGCTGGGCTCCGTAATGGACGACCGCCCCGTTAATCCCGAATCGCTGCTCGTGCCGGCGGAAGCATTTGCCTCTATCGACCTGACGCTGAACTACGATTTGCGGAAAGGAACGCCCCGGAAGCTATTGCTGTTCCAGCAATGGATCGCCTACCACCTCGATGCGGGTGGCCCGGCCCTGTTGCAGGCGGACCTGCAGCGTATGGAGTTCGTGCGGCAATTGGGCGTAGCGGACAGCAGTTACTTCACCGCCCTGGAACGCATGTACGAGAGCTACACAGGCGTAGCTACCAGCGACCGTATCCTGGTCGAAATGGCCCGGGTACTCGACCGCGACGACGGAGTCCTCGGTGAGCGGCCACGGGTGAGAGCCCTGGAGTTGCTGGATCGGGTAGGGGAGGAGGATCCCGTGGCCCGTGCCACTGCCGCCCAGCTACGTGCGGCCATCACTCAAACTAGCCTGGATGCCGAAACCCACGCGTTCTATCCCCTTCGCCAACACCTGCTGGTGAGCGTAGGGTACCGGAACCTAGAGCGGGTTTTCTACCGCGTCTACGCCCTGGATGCGGCGGAAGGCCAACAGCCCAGCTACCGTACCGACCGGACGCTGGAGGAACTGAGTAAGTTGGAGATCGTGGCGCGAGGGAATCAGCGCCTCTCCGCAAACGACGACTATAGTGCTCACCGTACCGAACTGGACTTGAACGCGCTGCCAGCGGGGGGATACCGGCTGGTAATCGCCAGCGAGGAAGACCTTGCAACCGAGAACCTCACCTTCAGCTTAGTGGATTTCCAGGTGACGGATATGGCGGTTATCGGGGTGAACGGTGAAGATGGAGACTACCTGCAAGTAAGCGATCGTACTACCGGTGCACCACTGTCCGACGTCACGGTCGCCCTGCGACGGGAGAACCGTCGGGGGAGCTACCAATCGGCCGGAACGCGTCGAACCGATGAGAACGGCACCTTCGAGCTGCCAGGTACCGATCGCTACGTCAATTACCAGCTTATCCTCACCCGACCGGACAGCGATGACCGGCTAGTCACTTACCAGTATGATTACGACCGCACGGTAGGCGAACGACCCGCCACCGACTTTACCACCTTGCTTACCGACCGACCAATATACCGCCCGGGGCAGACGGTCCGACTGTATGGTTTGCGCTACCGCCAGGATCGGGACAGAATGCCTACTATCCTGGTAGACGACCCGGTAACGGTGATTCTCCGCGACGCGAACTACCAGGAAGTGACCCGTCGGGAGGTGACTTCCGACGCCTTCGGCCGCTTCAATCTGGACTTCGAACTGCCCGAAGGTGGGCTGACGGGAGAATTCACGCTGCAAACTGACAATGGAAGCGTAGGCTTTCGGGTGGAAGAGTATAAGCGACCCCGTTTTGAAGTCACCCTGGAAGGGCCCGATAGCGCCCCGGCCGGGGGGGAGGTAAGGGTCGAGGGATCCGCCCTTACCTACGCCGGCCCACCGGTGGCCGAGGGGCAGGTCAGCTACCGGGTATATCTGGAGGAAGTCCGTTGGGTATTTTACTATCTCCGCGGCGACGGTGGCGGTAGCGAACGGGAATTATTAACCAGCGGTACCACCGAAACGGAGGAGGACGGAACCTTCCCCATCGACTTCGCCACGCCCGCAAAACTTGCCGCCCCCGGCTACCGCCGGTACCGATTTATCGTCGAAGCGGACGTAACCGATCCAACCGGCGAAACCCACCAGGCCTCCACCTCCATAGCCCTGCGCGGTGAGCGGCCGGCAGTGGCGATCACACCCGACCGGGAAACCGTCGACCGGGGCGACAGCCTCACCCTGAATTTGCTGAGTGACTCGCCCGACGCGGTTCAAGTCGAAGTGCGCATCGTTCCCGTCACCAAACCGAATGCCGCCCTGCTCGACCGGCCCTGGGAAATGCCGGACCGCCCGGTCATCAACCGTGCCGCCTTCGAGCGCAATTTTCCCTACCTGGCGTATGCCCCCGTACCCGAACTCAGTGAGTGGCCCGTGACCGGAGCCCCGGTCTTCGAGGAAAGCCTGAGCCTTTCCGGGAAGACCGATATCCTGCGCCTCGCCGCCCAATTCCCCGTTGGCCACTACCGGATTGAATGGACCTACCTAGATGGTACCGCGGGCCAGCCTTCCACCTTCAGTGTGTACGATGCCGCTGCGGCCGCCCTGCCTGCAGGCGTGCTCTACCAGCTCGACCAAACGACGGACAGCATCCGAGTCGGCGAACCGGTGACCTTCCGGCTTATCTCCGCCGTGGACTTACCCCTGGTACTGAGCCAGTGGCAAAGCCGGCGGGGAATCACCCTTAGCCGCGATAGCAGCAATGGGAGCCTTACCTTCACCTACACCCCGACGGAGGGGGACCGCGGCGGGATGAGTTTCGAAGTGGCTTTCATCCGCTTTAACCGGCCTTTCACCGACCGGCACCTACTGCAATTGCCCTGGGACGACAAAAAACTAGAAGTCACCTACGCCACCTTCCGCGACCGGCTGCGCCCCGGTGAGGCCGAGCAGTGGACCATCGAGCTCCGCACCCCCGACGGAGAACCCGCCGCCGCGGCCGGCTTGGCCACGATGTACGACGCCAGCCTGGACCAGCTGTACGCCGGCCAGGGATGGGCTTTCGCTCCGTTCCCCTTGTTCTACGGGGGCGGGTCGCTCATGGAGGGGGCTAGTTTCGGTAGTTCGTACGGTCGACGCTACGGGATCGCCAGGGACCCGGTTAGCGATACCGTACCCGATCTTCCGGGCTTACGCTTACCGGCCACGGGCGATCTGCCGGGTTTGCTGCGAGGCAAAATGATGGACGTACAAATGCGGTCAAACGCCATTCAGCGTTTTGAAGCGGCAGAAGAGGAAGTCGCACTGATGGACGCCAGTGCCGCTGGTAACGTACCTCCCCCTCCGCCCCGGTAGAAGAATCGGCTAGTATGCCGGCCGACGAACCCGTAAACATTCGCACCAACCTCCAGGAAACGGCCTTCTGGCTGCCGGAGCTCACCGCCGGCGAAAACGGTGCGCTGCGCATTAGTTTTACCAGTCCCGAGGCGCTCACCGCCTGGAAATTCCGCCTGTTCAGCCACGATAAAGCGCTGCGCTACGTCATCTCCGAACGCGAGATCGTCACCCAAAAGGAGTTGATGGTCCTGCCCAATGTTCCCCGCTTTCTCCGGGAAGGCGACCGCATCGAACTGACCGCCCGCGTCTCGAATACCATGCAAGAAAGCCATGGACGCTACCGTGGAACTGGAGCTGTTCAACCCGACCACCGGCGACCTTATTCCCCTAAGCGAATTTTCGGGCGGCGGAGCGCAGGAAGCAACGCCGGCCAGTCAATCCGTGAGCCTCACCGCCCAGGGTTCCGCCACGGCCCGGTTCGCCCTTTACGTGCCGGAAGGCAAGGGCCTGGACGGTCCGGTCGGCTACCGCATTATCGCCCGCAGCGAAAACTTCAGCGACGGGGAGGAGAACGTCATCCCGGTGCTTAGTGACCGTACGTTGATTACCGCCCGGGTCCCCTTCTACCTGCGCCGCAACGACACGAAGACCGTCGAGCTCCCCCTGCTGGCGGATTACGACAGCGAAAGCCTGGAGCACGTCAGCTACACTTTCGAAGCAACGACCAACCCCGCGTGGCTGGCGCTGAAGGCGCTCCCTTACATGATGGAGTATCCCTACGACTGCACCGAGCAGCTGGCCAACCGCTACTTCGCTAATCAACTGGCCTACGCCACCGTATCGACTAAGCCGGTCCTCGAAAAGGTATTTCGCCGGTGGCAGTCCGACAGCACCGCCTTGCTAAGCGAATTGGAGCAGAATGAGGAATTAAAATCCGCCCTCTTGACGGAAACTCCCTGGGTCCGGGAAGCTCAGTCCGAAACCGAGCAGCGGGCCCGTATTGCCAGTCTGTTCGATCTCAAGCGACTTGCCGCCGAGCAGGAGGCCGCCCTTGCCAAACTGGCTGCCCGCCAGGAAAGCGACGGCTCCTATAGTTGGTTTCCGGGAGGCCCTTCGAATCCCTACATGACCCAATACGTGCTCGAGACCTTCGGCCGGATGACCCAACTGGGCGTGATCGGTGAGAATCAGCGCACTACCCTCGACCGCATCACCCAAGCGGCGATCCGCTACCTGGATACGGAAATGCAGCAAACTTACGACCGACTGTTCGACCGTACCAAAGATTCGGTGGAACTGCGACAGACGTACCGACCCACCGCTTTACAGCTGCACTACCTCTATGCCCGGGGCATGCAAACCCAAACGGAAGGGCTTGATAACGAAGCCCTGAAATTTTTCCAACAGCGGGCCTTCGCCGAGTGGACCGCTTACGGACTGTTCGAGCAGGCGTTGATTGCACTTACTGCACACGCCAGTAACGATAACCTAAGCAAAACCATATTAGCGAGTCTCCGCGAACGGGCCATCCATTCCGAAGAGTTCGGCATGTTCTGGAAGTACGAGCGGGGCTTCCGCTGGCACAATCTCCCCATAGAAACTCACACCCGCATACTGGAAGCCTTCCGGACCATCGATCCCCGACCCGAAGAATTGGACGATATGCGTCTCTGGCTATTGACCAACAAGCGAACCAACGCGTGGCCCACCACCAAGTCCACCGCAGCGGCCGTGTACGCCCTGCTAAACGCCGAGGGGAACTTCACCGTTGACAAGGCCACCGTAGCCCTGAAAGCCCGCTGGCCCCAGGCATCCCGTGGGCTAAGTAACCAGGTAGCCGCTCTACAGGAGGAAGCGGAATCCGCAACGGGAGCCTTCACCCTGCGATTACCCGCCGGGGAGGTTACCCGCGATCTTGCCCGCGTCCGGGTCAGCAATCCCGGAAACGACTTGGTCTGGGGTGGCATTTACTGGCAGTACACCGAAGTAGCGGAGCGCGTCGAGGAAAGCAACAACGGCCCCCTCACTTTGGAACGGGAACTCTTCCTCCGTATCGGCGATCACCTGGAGCCGCTGGCGGAAAGTACCGTCCTACAGCCGGGCGACCGAGTTACCGTACGCCTTACCGTAACCAGCGACCGCGACATGGATTACGTACACGTCAAGGACCGCCGTGCCGCGACTTTCGAGCCTGTCGAAGCGCTTTCCGGCTATACCTATAAGAGTGGATTGGGCTACTACTTTGCTCCCGGGGATCTGGCTACCAATTTCTTCATCAGTGACCTCCCGAAGGGCACCTACACCCTGGAGTACGACCTCTTCACGACCTACGCCGGAAGCTTTAGTAATGGCCTGGGGCGGGTGGAGTGTATGTATGCGCCTGAGTTTGGAGGGAATTCTGCCGGAGGACGGGTCTTAGTACGGTAGTCGGTAGTCGTTGACTCCGTCAACGGGGGAGCAGGGTAGGCGGTCTAACCTGCGAGCCTACCGTACTACATAGCGTGCGAAGCGCGCGACTACCGACTATCGTACTACATAGCAGGCGAAGCCCTGCGACTACCCACTACACAGCTGGCGAAGCCAGCGACTTAAGCTTTAGCGCGAAGCGCTAAAGCTTAAGCTTCTCAATACGTTCAGCCAAGGTGTCCCGGTAGCTCTTGCCCACGGGCAGACTGGTCGTTTTACCTTTTTCGGTCACCTCCACCATGTTTCCCTGGAGGGCTTCGATCCGGTTAAGATTGACGATGTAGCTGCGGTGGATCCGCTGGAAATCCGCGGTAGGCAGCTTGTCCTCTAGCGACTTCATCGTTTGGAGGGTGATCACGCGATCGTTCGGTAGGCGGATAATCACGTAGTCTTTGAGCCCTTCGATGTAAACGATGTCGTCGAGATTTACCCGTACGAGCTTCTTATCGGCCTTAACGAAAAAATAGCCTGGTCCGCCATCCTGCACGGGGAGGGCTTTGGCCTTTTGCTTCAGCTCCGCCTGTTCGATGGCGCGGTTGCAGGCCTGGAGGAAGCGATCGAGGCTGATCGGTTTGACCAAATAGTCCAGTGCGTTGAGTTCGAAACCGTCCAGGGCGTAGTTGGGATAGGCAGTGGTGAAAATCGTCACTGGAGGATCGGTGAGGCCGCGCAGGAAGTCCGTGCCGGTAAGTTGCGGCATATTGATGTCCAGAAACATGAGGTCTACGTCCTCCTTTTTGAGGACTTCATTAGCCTCGAAAGCGTTATCGCATTTAGCGACCAGCTCGATCTCGGGTATCTTTTCCAAATAAGTTTCTAATATATCCTGGGCGAGGGGTTCGTCGTCGACGATAATGGCGTTGATCATGGTATAGTTATTTGCTGGTTGTGGGAATGGAAGAAAGGATTCGGGCGTGGTCGACTGTCGTGCGCCGAGCTGGGCTCGTCTGCCGAAAGTCGATTATAACTGCAGGTGGAGGTGAATGGCATAGGTGCCCGGGGTCTCGCGAATTTCTAACTTGTGGCAGTCGGGGTACAATAATTGAAGCCGTCGGCGTACGTTCACCAGACCGATGCCCCCACTGGGGCGGGCGGAATCGGGTGCGCGGGGCAGCACGTTCCCCTTGGTGTTTTCCAGGTCGAAATGAATCGATTTCGGTTTTACGTGCAGCGTTGCATGGACGAACCCCCCCTTTATCGCGGCGTTGATGCCGTGCTTAAAGCTATTCTCGAGGAAGGGAATCAATAAGAGGGGGGCAATCTGCTGGTCGACTACGCTACCGTCCACTTCCAGGGAAATATCGATGCCTTCCCGCTGCCGCAGCCGTTCCAGATCGAGATAATTCCGCAAGTAGTTGATCTCTTTGCGGAGTGGCACCTTGGGTTCGTTGCATTCGTAGAGCATATAACGCATCATCTCCGAGAGCTTGATCACGATATCCGGGGCTTTGTCGGATTTTTTTAGTGTGAGGGCATAGAGGCTGTTGAGCGTATTGAACAGGAAATGTGGATTGATCTGCGACTTCAGGAAGCGCAGTTCCGACTGCATGGTTTCGTTTTCGGCCTGCTGTTTTTTCCGATTCTCGGAGATCCAGTCGGTCATGATTTTGCCGATGGAGCTAACGCCGCCGATGAGAAAATTACCGAGAAAATAGGCTTCCATATTATTGAGCAGGTCGAGTTGAATAGTCTCCCGGTAGGAGAAAAGAAAGTATTTGATGACCAGTTCGAGCGGAGTGAAGAGCACCGATAAGCCGATCAGGGTGGTCAGGTATACCCAAAACCTGCCCGGCTTGAGATAGGTAGGAAAGAGGAAAAGCAAATTGGTGTACACCACGATAGCAAACACCAGTACGGTAATAAGCTCGTTGACGATCGCCAGCCCGACCCCGATCTCGCCCGTTTGCAACTGCAGGATCACCAGAATACCAAAAAAGGCGAACCAACCCAGACCGTGATAGAAAGGCCGGCGCACTAGCGTGCTACCCAGGCGGTCGGCAAAGTGACTGATCTGGGCACCGGTGGATTCTCGGGTGGCGGTCGACATGGGCCGTAAAATAAGGCGTAGAAAAGAGGACGGGAAAGGATTTTCTACCAACCCAGCTTGAAAGGCGATGAAAGGCATGACCAACAATTTTTACCGGGGGACCGTTTTCGGAGGTATGGGAACCTACCTTCTCGCCGCCGTAGCTGCGGCCATCATTTACCGAATCGGACGCGAAGTCATGGGGAGTTTCCGCCATCCGGACGAAGAGGAGTTGCTGGATTACTGGAATGGCGTGACCCGGGAAGCCGACCCCAGCGCCTATCGGCAGATCAGCGAACACCTGGCCACCTGTGAGGATTGCCGCAATCGGCTCGACGAACTGCGTAAGCGACCCGGTGGCCCCGGCGCACAATCACCCCTGATCAGCCGCCGGTACTAAACATCCCGGCACTTCGCCACGGTTAAGGAAGTACACCTTGCAATGTTTCCTTATGACCATCCAACGTTTCCACGACGAAATTAACGACCAGTATTCTTATCTAATCACCGAAAAGGGAGAGGCAATCGCCGTAGACCCGAGCCGGAACGTACACCGGTACCTGGAATATCTGAACGAACGCCAGTTGAAGCTGGTAGCCATCGCCATGACCCACCGCCCCGGCACTTTCGCAAGCGGCTGGGCCGAATTGCGCGAAAAAACTCTTGCTACGATGATCGGCGCGAGCACCTATCGCTTCCACGGGGAGGGAGGATACGTGGAAGCCGGCCGGGCTACCATGTTCCCTTTTGGCAACGGCAGTCACCTTCAAACCCAGCCCACTCCGGGATTTACCGCCGATAGTGTCTGCCTCCTGGCGATCGATCAGGAGCGTAAGGTCGAAGGCATTTTTACGGGCGGGGCGCTACTTTACGATGGAGTGGGCTATCCGCTGCCGCGGCCGGAAGACAAAAATCCCCTCCACGGCCCGAAGACCTATACTAAGGAAATGTATACCACACTCACGAAACACATTCGTGGATTCGCACCTAAAGCCACCATCTATGCCGGTTTCGGCGAGGATGCTCACTTCAGCAAGATGGCAGGCAGCCGGCATTCCCAGTTTAACCTGAAGGAAGCCCAGTCGGAGAGCCCCGTTTTCAATCAGAAAGATGAAACCGCTTTTGAAAATTGGGTAATGGAAGACTATCCTTTTGTGCCCGCATACATTGAAGGCTGTCTGAATAAAAATCAGGACGGCTACCAAAGTTGGGCGAAGGCCTTATACCCCTTCTCCGACTTGCTTCCGGAAGAACACCGGGGAGAGGCCCTCCGGTTGCCGGGAGGTACGGATCCTGCGTCCCCGCAAAACCTGCTGCTGGACGGCGAGGAAGTCTTACTGATTGATACCCGGAATGCGGACGATTTCTCCACCGGCCACGAACCGGGGGCATTCAATATTCAGGCCGATGGCCCCTTTGCATTGGCGCTCGGATCGGTCGTCCGGCCGGGGGAAGTATTTCAGGTGATCATTGAGAACGAGGAAAAGACGTTCGAGCTAGCGCAGGCGATCGCTAAGATCGGATACGATGAGCAAATGCACGGCGCCAGCAAGTATGTAAAAACAAGGGCTACCGTCCTCCCCAAGCCCCTGGATGTTGAAGACTTCAAAGAGCACCACGTCGGTAAATACACTATCGTGGACGTTCGCTCCCCGGATGCCGCGAAGGAAGACACCCGTTTTTACGGGGCTATTAACATCCCTTATTGGAAGCTGCGCGACCGTGCGAAAGAAGTTCCCCTCGATCGCCCCGTGGTCGTTCACTGTGGTGACGGATACGCTTCCGCCATCGGGGCGAGCATACTGCGCCGAGAAATCGGAGACCGGGTACCGATCTACGACCTCGGTAAAAAGATCAAGAAATTCAAAGCCGAGCGCTAACAATAAGCGTCGGACGCTTTAAGGCGTCCGACGCTTATGATTTGGAACGGTTTGCGGTGAAAGGCACCTACGCCGATTCGGCCAGCGAAGGATAGGTCAGGTAGCCTTCCGGGCCGGGTGTGTAGAAGGTTTCCTGGTTCGGGATCGCCAGCTCGGCACCTTCCCTGAACCGTTTTACCAGGTCGGGATTGGCGATGTACGGCCGGCCGAAGGCAACGAGGTCGCCCTTGTCAGCAGCAAGATCATTTTCGGCCTCGTGGGCATCGTAGCCCCCGGAAAGTACGAAGGTGTTCTTGAAGGTTTCGCGAAGCTTTGTCTTGATCGCTTCCGGTACCGCCGGCGCGCCCATGGCTTCATGATCGACGATGTGCAGGTATACAATACCTATCTCGTTCAGAATTTCGGCCAGCTTAACGAAGGTCTCGTCCGTACCGTCGAAGGGACCCAACTCATTGAAGTAACCGTAAGGAGAAATGCGCATGCCCACCCGGTCGGCACCGATGGCAGCTACCGTGGCTTCGGTAACGTCGCGTACGAACCGGAGGCGGTTTTCTACCGATCCACCGAACTGGTCGTTCCGCAGATTGGTCTTGGGGTGAATAAATTGCTCGAGCAGGTAGCCGTTGGCAGCGTGCAACTCGACACCATCGAAGCCGGCATCTATGGCCAGTTTCGCTGAATTGGCGTATTCCTTAACGGTGAAGGTGATGTCGTCAATGCTCATTTCGGTCGCCAGGGGAATGTCGAGCAAGCCCTTACCATCAACGTACATCTGGGTATCCGTCATTTCCACGGCACTGGGAGCCAATACGCGGCCGCCTTCGGGCAGATTGTCGGGATGACTTACCCGGCCGCAATGCATCAATTGCAGGAAGATCTTACCGCCCTTGTCGTGAACGGCCTTGGTCACCTTCTTCCAGCCTTCCATTTGCTCGATGGAAAAGTTTCCGGGGATCCGGGGATAACCGAGTCCATTAAAGCTGGGGGAGGTACCCTCCGTAATGATCAATCCGGCACCGGCGCGGTTGCCGTAATACGTTGCCATCATCGAGTTCGGAACGTTGTCTTCCGCGCGGGAACGGGTCATGGGTGCCATCACGACGCGGTTCTTAAGGGTGATATCGCCGAGCTTATACTCGGATAGTAGGTGGTCTAGCATAGGTTTCTTGGTTTGTCATTGCAACGGCTGTGGGGGTCTAAGGTTGCCTTTTATTGTATATACATTGATTTAATTTCCGTCCAAGCGGTTTGCCCCAAGCACAGCGGCCATTGGGGAAAAGAAACCGTACTTGCCGAGAGCTGAGAAGAAACAGCTTCATTCGCTACTCTCGGATGGTAAGGATCTTATCCGTCCTTAATATGGACCGCTTTTTTCCCTCCGCCCAACACCTGCTATACTATGGTTCGCACTTGCTACCTGCTCTTATCCCTGCCCTTATTCTTTCTGTTCTGTAGCTACCCGGCACCTTCCGGCGGAAGCAATGGAAGGCCCGTTATATCTGAATCATCACTCCCTCTTTATAGTCACGGAAGTGCCTCCGGAGATAATCGCATGCAGTTCCGGGGCTACACCGTCAGCTACGTGCTACGGCAATTATCGCCCATACCGGTCGACTACCAGCTGGAAGAAGATCCCCGGATAGACTTCAACTATGTTTATCCCGAATTGACGACGGAGGAGGCCAAAGTAGTTGCCATCCAGGCCTTGGTTAATTTTGTAGGTGTTCAGGCGGAAGAGGTTGCCACTACTTCCGGTTATTGGCTGGAGACCACTTCGGATTTTGGTAAACGATCCGCGGAGGATCTGCAGCTTTCCGGCATCGTAAAGGCAGTAGAAAATAATCGCGTGTCGGCTTCGGTAGTGTCGCTGACTGAGTTGACCGCCTTGTTAAACGAATACCGAAGCGAGCGTTTTTTCGTCGATGAGGATGCCTGTTGTGCTAGCGTGCGTTTTTTAAGCGACGGCTCCGTAGAAGATCTTGAACAGCACTTGATGGAAACCGCTGGCGTGAGCCTACGAACCGGCAAACGAAAGCTTACCAACCTGCGGATTAGTCGGTAATACCCTGGAAACTTATTACCGGTCCTCCACCTTCAGTTCCCGGTAGCCTGTTCTGGGGTCTTCCGCACGCAGGAAACGGTGATCCGGGCTTTCTCCGATTACGATCTCCGCGGTGGTATAGATAGCATTCCCGTCTAGCAAGTGACCGCCGGTTGTCCGGCCTCGCTCGTCGGAAACACTCAGGTGAAGGTGACTGCCGTGTTTGCTCACGGTACCGACCAGGCTCACGATCTCGAAGTGGCCGCAGCCGATTGTCCCTCTCCGTTGATCCGCAAACCGCAGTTTCCACTGCGTGAGGCTTCCTACGCAGGTCACGATATACCCCGCTTCTATGCGCAGTTCGTCAACGTAGCGTTGAATGCCGGTGCGTAAGTCGTCGCCCGGTGGCAACCGAAAAGGATGGACGCGGTGCAAACGATCGCTCATGGTGTTGAGGGATTATTGTGGGCGTAAAGTAGGAGGACCTTCCCAAACGGATATCCACGGGACCTGATAACGTCTCCCAAAGAGGTCTGTGACGCTCGGCGGCATGTTAGTGTGTCCAATCTAATATGGTTAGCGTTGCCCGACCACCAGTCGCCCCTACAAAGCAATAGGAGCCCCAAGCAGTTTGTCTGGTATCCCAAAGCCATCGACTAGTACGCCCGCTTCCGGACGCAGCTCCGCGCAGAGGACGTCCACCCACTTACGGATCGCTTTGCTTTTCTGGCCGCTGATGTAACTGCTCTCCATATACCAGGCCGCGTGGTGCTCGATGGTGTGCGCTGCGTACAGTTGGATCGTCTTCTCCAGCAACTGGGTGGCATTCGGTTTTTCATTCGCCGGCATCCGTGTCCCCTGTGAATCTTCCCCCCTTGCTCCCCGCACCGCTTGTAACCTTTCCAGGGAAGTATCCAGCACCAATTGCTCCACGTAGGCCTCCGCTGCCGCGATCATGTGAGTCTGACACAGTAAGGAAGCCTGGTAGCTGCTTTTCCCCGCTTTTATGTATGCCTGCAACCGCTGCGCCAGGGTGCTCAGCAAACGACGGGCGCGGAAGTGGAAAGCCGCCTGGTAAAAGTCACGGCTTTCCAGATGCTCGCGGTCGGTCTGCCGAACCACGTAGGGGTTCTGTTCCGTCACGATCGTGCCTACCCGGCGACCGATAAATTTCAGCACCGCGAAGTTGCCGTCCTCCTGGAAGGATTTCTTGAATTCAGTGAGCAAACTCTTGGCCAGCAGCTGCATCAGCACTGTATTGTCCCCCTCGAAGGTGGTGAAGATGTCCGTGTCGGCCTTCAGGTCGGCAAAGCGGTTCTCCGCCAGGTAACCCTTCCCGCCGGTGGCCTCCCGGCACTCCTGGATGGCCGCCGTGGCAAACCAGGTGGCGTAGGACTTCATGCCCGCGGCCATCGCCTCGATTTCCCGCATCTCCTCCTCGGTGCGGTTGACGTAGCGGTCCAGCAGGTGATCCAGGCCGAACTGGATGGCGTAGGCCTTGGCCACGAGCGGTATCAGGCGTCGTTGCTGATTGGGGTAGTCGAGGATGATCGTTTCCGACCGCATTGATTCCGAGGGGAACTGCCGCCGCCGCAGCCCGTAGCGAACCGCGATGGTCAGGGCGGATTTTGTCGCACTCAGTCCGGCCCGGGGTACGAAGACGCGTCCGCCCACCAGCGTGCCGAGCATGGTGAAGAAGCGTCGGCTCGGACTCTCGATCGGGCTTTCGTATTCGCCCTCGTCGTTGATCCCGCCGTATTTATCCAGCAAATTCGTCGCGGGAACCCGTACGCCGTCGAACCACAGCCGGCCGTTGTCGACCCCGTTGAGCCCCATTTTGTAGCCGTTGTCCTCGACCCGGATGCCGGGTAGCACGAGGCCCTGTTCGTCGCGGATGGGTACGACGACCGCGTGGACGCCGTGGCTTTTCCCGTTGACGATCAGCTGGCAGAAGACCGCCGCCATACGGGCGTGCATGGCGTTGCCGATGTATTCCTTGCCCGCCGCCACGCTGGGGGAGTGAACGATCAACTCTTTGTTATCGGAGTCGTAGACCGCCGTGGTTTCGAGTCCCCGCACGTTACTTCCGTGGCCGGTTTCCGTCATCGCGAAGCAGCCCGGTAATTCCAGTTTTCCAGTGGCCCGCAGGTATTTGTCGTGGTGCCTTTTGGTGCCCAGGTTGTACACGGCACCGCCCCAGAGTCCGAACTGTACCCCGAATTTGATCACGAGGCTTAGGTCGTGGTAGGCGATCGTCTCGAAGGCCGCGGCATAATCCGACATGCTGTCCTGGCCGCCGTATTCCACGGGGTAGGAGAGGGCGCCGATTCCTTCCTGCGCCAGTTCTTTACACCACCGCAGTACTTGCTCCCGGTAGTCTTCCTTGATGCGCAGCGTCGGCCGCTGAAAGGACGGACGGAGTAGAACTTCCTTCGTGCGCTCGATCACCTCGGTATGTCCGGCTTCGAGGATCTCCTGTAAATCCCTGGGGTCGATCTTTGACTCGGTGATGGCCTCGCTGAGTTTCTCCCGCTCATCGTACAGCGGGAAGAGGGAGCGATAGGTATCTTCCTGAATACCACCGAGCATTTGCTCGATCCGGGTCAGGGCCGGTAATTGATCGGCCCAGAATTGTCCGCGGCCATTCGGCTCTGCTTCGGCAGCCAGGCCAAGGATGGCACCCAGTTCGGCAAGGCTGGCGGGTCGGTCGGTCGGAAGGGTTTCCGCCGCGCTACGGCCACTGCTGAGCCACTGTTGAAAACGTTCCCGGCTGGGCGGCTGGGCCGGGTCGCTCCACTCGAGCAGTACGATCTTATCCTCCCGGGACAGGAAGGGCAGCGCGGCGGCTTCCTGCCGCAGCGACTCCAGCTCGTGCACGCTGAGGTGACGGTCCGACCATGCCGCGTAGAAAAACGGAAGCATCGCCTGAATGCCGGGAGATTGAAAGGTGTTGCTTTGGAGGTCTGCGCCCATGCCTGGTAAATCTTTGGAATCTGAACGCCATTTATTCGCTTTGGGTTGGTCACGCTTCGTCGTGGCAGCCACCTATCCCCGCTTTTCCTTTAGCGCGCTTGGGCGGCGGGGCGCAGGTGGAAGCGGTATTTCCGGGAGACTTAATTCCGACGTGGCCCCTGGCCCAAAACCATCGTCCACATACGTCACCGGCGTGAGGGGGGCGGTGCACAAATCCTGCCGGTGTTCGGCACGCTGGTAAGCAGCAACCAGTTAAAGCGGTAAAAAGAGGACAACGAGGATATACTGGGCCCCGACCTGGTATTATTCAGCAGGAGCCACTCGTACTTGAACAGTAGGTACGGAACACCTAAGCCAGTAAGGGAATAGCATAGGGCTTGTCGCAATCCGAAAATCTCCTGACCGACCGTCAGATAGTTTTCCGTTGGATCGTCGGGGTTAAAGTAGACCGCATACCGCCGGAGTTGAGCCAACCGGTCCTGAAAGGCTTATGGGCCACGGATCGCTCCAAATCGTCCACCCCCGGGGCTAAGCGTCGCCCGGTATACGACCGCCCGTGGGCGTAGAACACATAGGCCTCCAGTAATTCGGCCTTGTGGTAAGTGAGTTGCTGTAGCCCCTTACGCTTGATCGGCATCAGCGTATCCGGCCCATTGCACAAAGTGGCCGTAGCCCGTGGCCAGCTCAACATACGTTGTCTTACCCTCTCCTGGCGAAACCGCACATCGAGAGAGCGAGCATCAGGCCGAACAGCACCACCGAAGGAAGCAAGATGAACATTCAGCGGGAAAGTTTCTCGGTGAATGGGACCTTTTCCGGACCCAAGGCCTGGGGTCCGTCGTTCAGGCTTTTTAGGAGCATGTCTTGTTCCTGCGCTCCGCCGCCCGCCTCCTTTTCAGAAACGGGAATAAGGAACTTGCCCGGATTGGCGATAGGCTGCACCAGGAAATAGATGACCAGCAATAGAAGCGCGATGATGAAGCCCGCGATGGCTAGAATATCCGTGGTACGGGTATGGGGGAATGAATCCGCAGCAAACCACCAGAGTACCGTGGGGAATACCAGTCCGTACAGCGCATAAACGATCTCCTTTCCGTAGCTGAGAATGGGTTTGCCAACGGTGAGGTAATTCTCCTCCGGATCATCGGGATTAAAGTACACTTCAAACTTGCGACATCGGTGTAGTTCCTTTATAAATACAGCGCGTTCGGAGCCATTCAGCCAGTCTAGCCTCGGCGCCAGTTTTTTACCCGTGTAGCGTTCTCCGCGGGCGTAGAAGGTGTAGGGGCGTTGCAGTTTGGCGTGGTAAAAGGTGGTTTCTCCGAAGCGGTTCGCCGCCGCGGGCACCAGATCGTCTTCGCCTTCTTCCAGCACGGCCGTTGCCCGAGGCCAGGTGAGTACCTGCTGCCGGCGTCCCTCCTGCGTGGCCCGCCGAACGAACCGCAGTACCGAAAGGGCGAATAGGAACAGGGCTGCGATCTGGATCGTCATTTACCGCCAGCGTTGTTCCCGTCGGGCCACCTCCGTTGCGGATTTGCCGGTGGCCTGCAGTCGGGCGGTGAGGAGATGGAGGCGGCCGGAGGGTTCGCGGGTGTAGATAGCATCGAACTGCTGGTCTACCGCGGCACCCAGCAGTTCAGCCAGCAGATCGGCATCTTTCCGGTTGCCCAGCGCATTGGGTACTCCCAGGTAGTATTCCCCCCGGGTCCAATCATCGGGTAGCCGCATGCGCAAGAGGTACCGGGGGTTATCGACCGGCGACATCAGTTCCCCCAGAGCACCGGCAAACAACTGCCCGTCGTGGTGCTCCGCCTGTGAAAGGAACAGCATCTCCTCGCCGGCCTCCTCTTCCAGTTGCAGGAGGTGGGGGTTGGCGGTGTGAAAATGGTCGCCCGCCGTCAGCGTTCTGGCCAGCGCGGAGCCGTAGGCGATAAGGCGAGCCCGGGTGTCGGCGAGGAGGGTATGCCGCCGGGCGGCCTCGTTGCGTTTAAGCTCCGGCCGGAAGGCGGTATTCGCTACCATCC
Organism: Lewinellaceae bacterium; assembly: GCA_963747415.1. Taxonomy (GTDB): domain Bacteria; phylum Bacteroidota; class Bacteroidia; order Chitinophagales; family Saprospiraceae; genus Neolewinella. Next base: position 626,048 of record CAVVFF010000001.1, read on the forward strand.
AACCGAAGTAAACGCCGGCAAAGATGGCCGGACCCTTGCCGCCTGTAGCCAGTGCCAGGAGGGAGCAGAACACTAAAGGATACACCGCATGCGGAGTCATATTCAGCTCATTGGAGTAGGAGCCACGTATATGGGTACGTCTTATTCGTGGGGTAGCCTCTTCCTTCAACCGCTTCAGCCGGGGAAGGTAGTAGGCCGCTCCGGCCACGCCGACGAAGAGGAGCAACCAGGGTAATACCGGAAGCCCAACCACCACCACGCTACCGGCCAGGGCGACCAGCAGCGCCACCATATTGGCTACCTTCATTTGCAGCAAAACCATCCGGTACCTCTCCTCAATGTAGCGGTCTACCGATTCGCGGTAGTGGACGGTCAGGGGGTCTTTTTGCTCGTAATGGCGTTCGGTCGGCGGGCGGATAGCCTCCACCAATTGCGTACCCGCCGCCAGGGCCCGTTTCCAACGGTCGGCAAGTTGGCTCCTACTCTTTGCCCGCTCTTCGGTCAGTTCGCGCAGACGAAGTAGCGAATCCGTATCGTGAATGTAGAACCGCTCGCCGGCGGGCGGCTGCGGGCGGTCGCCGCCTGCTTTATCGAAGCTGAGGCCATACCGCTCCAGTCCATTCTGAATAGCCGCTTCACCAGTCATCCTCGGCCCGGCAAAGCCCCGAAAGCGCCGCCGCATTCGGTCCATTTCGGGCCCCCCGCCCCGCACCTCGGGATGGATCACCACGGGATGCCAGATATTGGCCGTCTTATCCGGCTGCCCACGTACGGTTCGGATGGCCCGGCCCCGCATTTGATTGCTCAGGACGAAGCTGCCGACCCGGTTGGCCAGCACCAGGCTGTTGACGATGGGTGCATCCCAACCCTCGCCGAGCAGTGATTTTGTGCCCACGATCACCCGGAGGTGGCCCTCCGTAAATAACTGGGTGATCCAGCTAACGGTATGCTTGTTGGCCAGGGCGGTGGCTTCCACCACGACGTAATCGGAACCGGGAAAGAGGAGGCGGGTCGTTAGGACGGTTTCGGTGGGAAGCTGCTCGTAGGCGAGCTCCAGTAGTTTGGCCTCTACGGTTCCGGGAATGATGACCAGCGATCCGGTGAGCAGGCAAAGTTTTCCGCGGTAGTACGCATCTTCTTGCCGCCGTAGGGCCTCGAAGACCGGTACCGTACCGACCTTCAACAGCGGCCGACGATCGTGCTCGGTAGTGGGCAGGAACTCATCGTAAATGTTGTCCGTCAGGACCACCATGCGAAGCTCCTCCAGCAGTTCGTCGCTTTCCAGTTCGGCGATCCGGGTCACGGCATCCAACTTGGCCGCCGGGCTTTCGAGTTCGTCCGCCTGCGCGCCGGTGGCCGGCGGGAGGGCCTGGTCCAGGTGTAGTTTGCCCTTCTGCCACGCGCCCATCGCGGAGAGGGCGCGACGGTAGGGAAGTAGCAGCTCCCTGGCGTGTGCCTCCTCTAGGTATGGGTCCTGACGAAGCGCGCGCTGCAGAAAGATGTTCAGCCAGTGATCGTTGAGTCGGGGCGCCAGCGTGACTTCTCCGTGCAGAATGCCCAGGGCGGCGGCGGGCGGTTCACTGCCCTGCGCCCGCAGTATGCTAAGCAGGGAGGTGAAGTACTCCGGTTGCTCGAAAATATCCGCGTAATGTTCTTCCGGCGCACGAAGCCAGGGGTGGTTCCGCAGTAAGTAAGTGAGTTCCGACCGGCTTGCCGCCAACTGCAGCAACTCCGTTTTGCGCTCCTGCCATTCGCTGACGAGCCGTGCCTCCCCGCGCGGGGGAAGGATGGGGTAGAGGTAGTCCTGGTGCGGACACAGGTCGCCGCTGGCCACCAATTCCGGGATGCTGATCTCTTCGTCGATCTCCCCGCAGAAGCCGTAGTACCGCCGCCATTCTACCCCACTTACGTCGTAGGGTGGGGTGGCGGTGAGGGCTACCAGTTCGGGGTCGTACCGCTGGTGTACCTCATTCAGTACCCGCCACCATTCGCGCCGCAGGTGGTGACATTCGTCTACGACCAGGGTGCTCACCCAATGCAGCCCTTCGGTGCTCATTTTATCGTGGTAAGCGTAAAGGGCCTGGTAGGTCACTACGGTTATTTCCCTGGGGGCGTAGAGGTCGGTGGAAATGTAGCGGGCGTGGGCCCCGAATTCCGTAAGGAGTCGTTCGATCCACTGCTCCCGGACGGTGAGGTTGGGAGCCAGCACCAGGCTCCGGCCGGCCAATTGCCGCATTATTTCGAGGCCGAGTACCGTCTTGCCCGCACCCGGAGGGGCGACGATATGGATCTTCCGGTCGTTGCGGTATTGCTCCAGCCGATCGAGGATACGGGACTGATAGGCACGCCAGGGATACTGAAATGAAAGGGCGCTGAAGGGCATGCGGGAAAATACGACAATCGGAAAGTCGCGGGACGTCCGATCACCCACTTCGTGTTTTGGCTTACTATAGGGTGCCGGCAATTTGGTCCACCAAGTATCGCGCCTCCGCTTCATCCACGCCTAGGCCAAAGGAATAGGTTTTCATGCCGTAATCGAACGCGATACGTCCAGTGCCGTAGCCAATGGCCGCCGCCACATTCCGATTATCACCCCTAAGGCCGGTGTCAACCGCATTGTAGCGTATGTTGGTTACCTGTGAGCGAATGAGACTCTTTCGGACTCCCACGCCGAAAACGCCCCGGTAGAAAATCACTTTTGATCCGTTTATCCGGAAGCTTTCCCGGCCGAACCATAGCCACAGCACGATGCCGATGGCGAAAACGCCGCCCACGGTCCACCCGATGAGCCATACCAGTAGGAAGAGGTCGGGAGCCCCCCCGCCGCCTAGCGAACCGATTACGCTGCCGCCGGCAAATACGAAACCGCCAGCCCAACCCAGCAACCACACCGGCAGGAATAGCATGGCAAACCACTGTTTGCGGGAGGGGACGGTGATCTCTAAGCCATTCGGAGTGCGAGTAATGGTGGCTTGGCCGTTATTTATGGTTTCCATGGTGTTTTTCGGTGTATCGAATGAGGGGCCGATCCTGCATCGTATGATTAGGAATAAGGGTTTAACTCGATAAGCGGGGAATTATTGACCGTCTTAAAATGGTCCGGGGGATTTTAAAAGCCGCATCCGGCCATTCCGATGGTAAATAGGAATAAAGCAAGCTCGAAACCCCGGCAAATAATGAGTATTTGGTGCACGGATAATTGAGATTATGCCAGAATAGTTGACGCTCTTTTTTCGAATTTTGGGGTATACAATAACGTTGGCATTCCGAATCGATAAAATTATCTAATTTAAATGACAAAAATGAGGATGGAGCTGTCTGCTGCCTACCTCGTTTATTTAACCTAAGCAGCTGAAAATAGGTATAAGCCAGCCTATATTGTCTTCCACTACCGAGTTGCCAAAGGGCTTTCCAAAAATATAACCTTGATACGTATCCTAATTACGGGCATTTTCGTCCTATTCTTTGTTCCCCTTATCGGGCAGATGGCTAATACCAAAAAAGCGGTCACTGAAATCCGCCGTAGTAAAATCATTCTGGGGCTATCCGGAGATGAGCACATCGACCAGGCCCTCCGTACTGCCGTGGATACTTTCTGGCGAGTGGGCCGGGTAACGGAGGAAATGCCCTACGAGGAAGCGCTGGAAATAGCTAATAAGGACGACCGTACCATGGTCTTGTATTTCGATCAATTTAAATCCGAAACCCGGATGGCGCAAACTCGTTTTGACGGTCGGGGCGTAGCGCAAACGATGTGGATGCCCGGCCCTGCCAGCCAAAGTCTGGTGCTGACGGTAAGTAGTGGCAAACGCCTCAAGCGGGATATGAAAGCCTTTCTCGCCATTCCGACCGATGCCAATAACACGGTTCCCGCGGCAGCCGTTCAGTTCGGAGTTGCTGCACTCAACGATATGTGTATGACCCTTGCCCGGGCGCCAAAGTCCGGTGCCGCCCACATGAAGGCCACCCTCGCCAAACGGGGCCGGCGGCTCAAAGCCAAAACCTTGTACGTGCTCGACGAGCTTATTGATAAAAAGATGACCGCCGAAGCGTTTTCGGAGATGTATGGTTTTAAAACGGAAGTGGTAGACTTCGAACGATGGTCGGAGGTGGTTATGGCCCGCGAATCGGGTACGGCCTACGCTATCGTAAGCCCCGTACCAATGGGCGGTCGTCAGGTCTACGTTCATTACCTTATGGACGCCGAGACCGGACTGATACTGGGCGCGGCTTACCCGAAGGTGGCCCTGGCGATCGGCCCGATCAATTTATCCAAAAGCAATTCGGCTACCATCAACAAGCAGATGGCCGAACGCTACCACGAGGCCGCCGCCAGCCGGTAAACCCGCTTAGGATTCAAGGATTCCCGTGGTATTTGGCCACCGGATATATACCCATAAAACCATTTATTACGTCCGTTAGGCACCGTTTAAGGATTATTTAGCCAAATATCTCCTAGGTTTTTGTTCATTTACGCTATTGTTCTGTTCGTGCCGAGTATGCTTTCAAGCGGATACCGTACGGCCGCCTGACCCATTGACATATACATCCCTGGAAAAACGGAAGCATGAAGTTCGGAAGAGCGCTCTGGTCGCTTGGTTCATTACTGATCAACGGTACCATTTTAGTATATCTCTACATGTCTAGGCGAATGCCCACGACGGACTTTACCGTCCGTATGAACTACATCAAGGAGAACTGGGATATTTTCGGTCTCAACTGGCGTATCGAATTTGTGCTGATGGCCATGATTGCGGCGGGTGCCGTTTTCTTTGCCACCCGTACCCGTACCCTGAGTTGGGCGATTGTATCCGTGGGACAACTGTTTCTTTTGATCACCTACCCCATTATGCTGGCCGGCTATTCCGGGGCCTCACTGGATGTAGCTATGTTGGCCAATCGGCTCACCACCGAGATTTTCGTTTTTGGCAATCTTGTCTTCTTCTTCGGGTTAACCCACCTCTACCACACCGACGAAACCATGAATAAGTGGGTACGAATTCCGGCGCTCGTTCTGTCCGTGGTCGGCATGCTTACTTTCATGGGCTGCTTTTTCGACCTTATCACCTGGGACCAGGTACTATTGGTGGCCCCCGTGCTCCAGGTCATTTACCTGGTTAACAGCTATTACGGCCTTATCGTACCACTTACCCGACGTGGTGGCCGCCGCGAACGTCAGGCTGCCCTGGCGTAAGAGCTCACCGTTACCCTAGGTTTGGTTCCTGCGCTCGCCGCCCAAAGGTTACGTTGAGGGTCCGAACAGCACAGTCCGCCCCATGCCTGTTGATGGTGGACCTTCCTATACGAAACTAGTGAAGCTCTAACTCCTCCGCCTGACCGAACTCAGCACCGCGGATGGAAACGAAGTCTTGCTTCATCTGATGCAGTACTTCCGGCCTTTCTTTCGCCAGATTGTCCGCTTGTCCTAGGTCCTGGTTGAGGTCGAAAAGCTGGTAGTCTGGAGCGTTACCTAATTCTATACCTACCGATTCATTGACCGCCCGGCCCGGATAGGGCGGGATCATCAACCAGTTTCCCTGTCGGAAAGCGGTGCGCGACGTAGCCTCGATGACCAATTGGTCACGCCCCTCATCGCTTTGTCCGAGAAAGGTAGTAAGCAGGTCCTGGCCATCGGTATCACTAACCCTGTTGCCGGTAAGGGTCGCGAGCGATGGCAAGAGGTCCAGTTGGGAGACCAGGGCATCCGATACTCCCGGGTCGATGACTCCGGACCAGTAGGTAAGGAAGGGGACCCGGGTGCCGGCTTCGTAGAGGCTATACTTCCCGCCGCGTAAGGGGCCGGCGGGGCGATGGTCGCCCATCATCTCTACCGCATCGTCGAAGTAGCCATCGTTAAGTACGGGGCCGTTATCCGAGGATAGTACGATAAGGGTATTCTCCAGTACCCCTTCCTCGCGTAAGGTCTTCACGAACTGGCCGATACACCAATCAGCTTCCAGGATCGCATCTCCGCGCGGTCCCAGGCCGGAAGTACCCACGAAGCGCGGATGCGGCGTGCGGGGAACGTGGGGTTGCTGCAGGGCATAGTAGAGGAAGAAGGGCCGGTCGTCGTTAGCCTGCACGAAGGCGCGGGCATGTGCCAGGAAGTTGTCCGCCATGTCCACGTCGCTCCATTTGGCCGCCGATCCGCCGGCCATATACCCGATACGCGGAATCCCATTCACAATACTATTATTGTGTCCGTGATGCCAGCGCATGGTCACCAGTTCGGGGTTGTCCTTTCCGGTGGGTTCGCCGGGGAAATTCGTTTCGTAACTCACCTGGATCGGATCGGCCGGGTCGAGGTTTTCCACAAGCCCGTTTTCCAGGTAGACCGTAGGCACCCGATCCTGGGTAGCCGCCAGGATGTAGCTGTAGTCGAAACCCACTTCATTCGGTCCCGGGCGCACGTGCTCGTTCCAATCCACATTGCCGGAGCCCAGTCCGAGGTGCCATTTACCCACTACACCGGTTCGGTAACCGGCTTCGGAAAGCATACGGGCCACGGTCGTTCGGGTCGTGTCGATGATCAGGGGAGCGGTGCCAGGCAAAATTTTGGCGTCCCGGTTCCGCCAGGGATATATCCCGGTGAGCAGGGCATAGCGACTTGGCGTGCAGGTGGCGGAGGAGGCGTAGCCGTTGGTGAATTTAAGGCCTCCGTTCGCCAGGGAATCCATATTGGGCGTCAGCAGGGTCGTTTGCCCGTAGGCGCTCACGTCTCCGTAGCCTAAGTCGTCGAGGTAGATAAAGACGATGTTTGGTCGGGCTTGCGGGCTTTCGTTCGCCTGGGATGCTTGCGGCGGAGCGCAGGAGCAAAAGACGAAAAGAAACAGGAATGCCGACAGGGGAGGAATGCTTTGCATGCGGGAGTAAGTTGGGTGTTGCCTTGCAGCCATACCTTTAGCGATTTGAGGTGCCGTAGCTGCCCGATAGGTTGGTCGGCCTGTTCAATGCAAACTAATAACTCTCGACATATACCACGCCCCATCCACTTTCTGCCAGATCGTTACGAACCGACTGGGGATAGAAGGTGCATTAGGTTCCTCGGCATTTTCAAACCGGTGATAACCGAGCTGGACGGCCCCGAAGCCGGGGATAGGGTGCACCTCCACCGTCTCGGGTAACAGGATGCGCCGGACCTTTCCACAAATATTCTCTTCGATGGATTGCAGGATCATCGCCTTGGAGGTAGCCAGTCCTCCGCCGTCGTGATAAAACTCGAGGCTATCGGAGTAGATACGTGCCTGCGTTTCCATATCGCAAGCGTTGTAGGCATCGAAATAGGTTTTGTCCATCTCCAGAATTTGCCGAAAGAGTTGCGTATCGGCAACGGTATATTCCGGTATGGGATGCTGAGCAGGGAGTAGGTGTGTCGTGGAAAGCAATACCAGTAGCAGGCTGGCCTGAAGAAGGATGGTCGGCATGATGCGAATGAATTTTTTAGCAAGGTAGCCGGTTCTGCACGTTGTTTTTGGCCACAGATCGGCTCTTAGCGGCGCTTGGTTACCTGCCACTGAAGCGAAGTATGGAGAACTTTCCGGGGTACAGTGAATTTCACGGATATGCCGAAGCTTAAATTTTATTTCCCCTGGTTTGATCGCAAGGCTTTTCCGGTGCTTGCCGGACTAGTCGTAGGATTGTATGTACTCGAAGAGGTGCTGGTGCTTCGGGAGCAACACCAGTCCAAGTTAAAGCGGTCGGTAGTAAATACGGCTGTTGCATCAACCGGCTTTGCCGTGGTACGTGCCGCCCTTTTGCCGGCCATGATCTACGCGGGAGATCTCGTGGTCAGGCGCCGGATTGGTCTTTTGCAATGGCTCGGGCTACCCCGGCCGGCCAGATACGTGCTTGGCTTTCTCCTGCTGGATTACACGAACTATCTCTGGCATGTACTCACCCACCGGGTGCCTTTGCTGTACCGGCTGCACCGGGTTCATCATTCCGACCTGGATATGGACGTCACGACCGGATTTCGGTTCCATCTGGGAGAGCAGGTATTTTCCATTTTCTTTCGGGGAGGAATGATCGCCCTGATCGGGGCACCGGCCAAGCTGGTGCTGGAATACGAGGCCGTCTTTGAGGGCTGTACGGCCTTTCACCATAGTAACGTACGATTACCCGCAGCAGTAGAAAATCTACTGGCCCGATTCCTGATCACTCCGCGGGCACACGGCATTCACCATAGTATCGTCGAGGACGAGTTCAACAGCAATTTCGGCGTGGTCTTTCCCTTATGGGACAGGCTGCACCATACCCGTCGGACGGACGTGTCGCAGGACGAAGTGACGATCGGGATGCCGGCTTACCGGGATGCCGATGCCCTGACGGTGGTACGTTTGCACGAAATGCCCTTCGAGCCAATACATCCGTGGGCTTTACCGGACGGCACGGTGCCCCGGCGCGTTATCCAATTACCCAGTTCGCCGGCCACAACCACAACACCAGCGCTCCCCCGGCAATAGTCAGCCCGGTAGCACCCAAGATGAATTTGGCCAGGTTCCTCGATCCCAAAACCACGGCCATGCCGGCCTTGAATACCATATTCGACAGGGCCGCGATCAGGATCAGGCTCCACCCTTTCTCGGCCGTGAGCCCACCGTCTTTAATGGTATTGCTCAGGCTTAAGGTGATCGCATCTACGTCGGTCAAGCCACTGATGATGGAAACGACGTAGAGCCCGCTTTGACCGTAATAGTCCTTCACCACCGCCACCGCAAAAATGATGAGGGCGTATAACCCGCCAAAGAGCAGCGCGGCCTTCAACTGGGCCGGGTTATTAGGGTCGGGGAGCGACTCCTCCTCCTTCTCTGTGTTGAAGAGGTAGAGTCCCAAACAAACAAGTGCCATAAACACGATCATGGCCCCGAATGGCGGGCCGATCACCCCTAATCTGTTCGGTATAATAACGCCCACCTCAATGAGCACGCGGACGAAGGAGATCGTGGAAGCAATAAAGATGACCAGCGCGGCCAGCCTGCCTGCCCCCTTGGCGTTGGCGGTTCGTTTGGCATAAGTGACCGTCGTAGCGGTACTGGAAATGAGTCCGCCCAAAATACCCCCCGCGATGGTACCGATTCCTTCTCCCGCCCATTTATAGATGAAATATGCCGTCACGCTTAGCCCCACGATAAGCACTACCATGGTCCATATCTCCCGAGGGTTCAGCACTTCGTAAGGGCCATAGTTCTCGTTAGGCAGGAGCGGAAGGACGATAAAGGCGATGGCGGCGAACTGCATGATCGCCCACATATCTTCCTTGCTCATATTGCCGGTAACCTGGTGGAGGGTACGCTTTAAGGATAACAGGATAGCCACTCCTACTCCGGTTGCAACGGCCACCGGCGTAGGGCCGATAGGCAGGAAGGCACCCACCAGGAACATGAGCAGGATCGCAATTTCCGTAGTCTGACCTATCCCGGCGTCGTCTTCGGGAAGGGATTTCCCGCGGACGATATTAGCCGCGACGACCAACAGGGCCACGGATATAAGTCCCGCGGCAATGATCCACAGACTTTCAAATTCGTTGGCCAGGAACCCGGTAATCGTTCCTGCAAGCGAAATGAGCGGAAAGGTGCGAATGCCGGCGAGTTCCGAATGCGCCCTTTCGCGCTGTAAACCGACCAATAGTCCCAAGCCGAGGGAAATGCCAAGGTGGAGATAAGGCGTATAATTCATGGTGCGAAAGCCTGCGGTGGGTGATTACTGTGGCCGAATGCCCAACAGTAAAAGAAATAACGAAATGCTTTCTAGGTGCGATTTTCCTGCCTCCGGCCCAATTGTGGACCCGCTGCAGTGGCAAAATAGGAAATAGCAAAGCGAGAGCTCAATGAATTTGCTTCACCCGGAAGGCATGATCGTAGTGAATAAAGCAAACCCGGCATATGGTGTTTACCGGCTCCGGCTATTTACTCTTTTACCTCCCTTTTATCTTCGCGGCATGGAAAAAGCCAAGGCACAGGATGCGAATCCGAGCAAGGAGGAGCCGGAAACAATTGCTCGGCCAAAGCAGGGGCAGCTGCCTTTCGACCGTTCGGACTATATCGCTTTTGTCGCTCTGGTGATCAGTCTGGTCGGCACCCTGGTATCCGTTAGAGAAACCCAAATACTTTATGAACAGCAGGCGGTAATGGTAGCGGAGAAATCGGCCAGCGTACTGCCTTACGTCAGCGTAAAAAAGATCGCCGATGTGCGCGGTGATACCGCCGTGCATTTAAGTCTGAATATTGTGAAAGACGGCATCGGTCCCGCCCTGCTCAATACCCTTTCGCTGAAATTCAAGGGTCGGCTCGTGCGTGCCGATTCACTTGCCGCAGCGGTGGCCGAGAGTGGCTTCACCGTACGGCAATTGTTGAGCAACAACAAGGACCTCGGCATCCTTCCCGTCAATAGTGAACCCGGATTTTTACCCTCGAATTCGATCTTCGGACAACCTCTTTTGATGAGATTTTGCAACTGGTTGATAGCATTACGTCGGACATCTGCTACTGCAGCGTCTACGGTGATTGTTGGGCCTACCGCGAAGAGGGTTGGAACGAATTGACCACCGATTGCGCTTCCCCAATGATGATCCAGTAGGGGAGGCGCGATCGGTGGCCGATTCGTTGTTAGGGGATCAATCGAGGTCCACCGTGCCCAGATTAGTTAGCTCGCCGTCAGCGACTACCACGTCGCGGATCACCTTTTGCAGGTAAGCAGCCGTGTCCGTGGGAACCACCTCCACCGTATAAATACCAGCCGGAACGTCCAGGAGCAGGAAGGCGCCCGCTTCGTTGGCGTAGGTACCCAGGGTATCACCACCATTGGGGTAAGCGAATACCCACTGTGTTTCAGCGGGGGTGAGTAAACCGCCGATTCGGCCGGTTTCGGTATCCGCTATTTCGCGGAGGGTAGCCCGGATGACCGGCTTAAGGTTGTAGTTGCCACTGTTACCTGCTTCCACCACGCTGCGACCCGCATCGAAGTCCAACAATAGCAGGTAGCTCTTATCGGGTGCTAAGGTGGCGTCTTTCAGTTTGATCTTCAGGCCGGACTGTTGGGCGCTTGGGGTAGTGATTGCGATGAGCTGGCTGTCGATCTGGACGTAATTCTCTTCTCCCAGGATGAGGCGGACCTCGGTCAATTCACCGGCGGGTAGGGTAGTGTTGGCCAGGAGCGTATCTATCCCGTTGGTGAGTTCGAGCAGGTCGTAGCTTCCTGCGTAGGTTTCATCCAGTTGCAGGAAATCGTCGTCCCCAACCCGAACCTCGAGGCCGATCACGTCGACGATCACTTTTTCATAATCGGCGGGGGAGTCGGTCAGGCGGACCTCGAGGCGTGGTTGTTCGGCGTTGCCGTCGTCGCCGCAAGCGCTAAGGAACAAACAAAGGGCAGGCAATAAGCCACGAAAGAAGGTGGGATATGTCATAGAAAAAAGGACTTAGGGGGGTCCGCTAGTACGGTTATGGGAGGAAGAACGGGGGCGAGTACATAATAGTGCCGGGGCGATTGGCCCTAACGTTTCCCGGCTGTCCGGGGCGGCGTTACGCAAATCCGCTTAGGTATTTCGCTATGTTGAAAACCAAGATGCGTAGTAGATCAGCTTCCTTTTCCAGGCGTGAAGACCTTGGCCAGAGATGGACCTTATTCGGGGACGTAGTCGCTGGGGAGCATGCGGGTTACCTGACTGCTGGCCATGGCCCCACCAAAAGCGATCGGGCTATGGCCCATGGTTCCGTCGGCGCGGAAGGTGGCTCCCGTGCCCGAGACAGTGAAATAAGAGGACGTATAGGCGGCACGCTTTCGGCGGTCGGGGGGAAGTGGGCGGCCCTGTTTGTCGTGGAAGTAAAGTATGGTGATTTGGCGGCCTTCCAGTCCGCTTAGTGCCTTCTCGTCACGCGAGACGGGTTCCAGAAATGCGCGCAGATCGATGGGGCGGAACTGGCCATCCACCTTCTCGTAGGTCGCGAACCCGTGGGCCTGCAGGTCGCCGGCGAATAAGGCGCGTAAAAAATGCTGGGAGGAGCTGTAATAAACCCGGCGCCGATTGCGCACATGGCGCCGTCGTGGCCGGTCCTTCGGTCCTTCGTAGGGTTTAAAATAATAGGTGCCCAGTGAAAAGGTCCTACCGGCGCGGTAATCGATAAAATAGCCAATAAGGTTGACCGAAATCCGATAACCGAGGGAAGGGACGTCCACTCCGAACGTGCCGGAACTATGGACTTGCAGATCGGTAGCCTGCTCGAAAGTGAGCGATTTTCCATCGGACGCCCAACGCACCTTACGTAGTTCCTCCGGCAGGCCGTGCCGTTCAACGAGCACGTCCGCGTTCCGAAGCGTATCCGTGGAGTAGGTCCGGTCGAATCGCAGCCGGTTCTGACCTGTAAGGCTGGCCCGACGCGCCCATTCATCCGTGCCGAGAAAGCGGTGGCGGAATTCCAGGACGTTCTTTTCGCGGTTGTTCCGGTCCCCCACTTCGACGGCGGCGATCTCATTTGGAGTGGCTGCCAGGAGGATGGTTGGCTGATTCCCGGCACCCCCGACCATTACTGACGCCGGCCGGTAATTCAGGTGGGTGGCAACCATTACGGCAGGTAAGTTCAGTGCACCGAGGCCCAGTGTATACCCTCCGTTCTCACCGGTAGTGGTACCCACGGTGGTACCATCGAAATACACCGTGACAAAAGGGATGGGTTCACCGCTCAGGCTGTCGACGACTATTCCGGAGAGAGTGGATTGCCCGATCAGGAAACCGCTAAGCACAAAATAGGCAACGAACTGGGCGAGAGGAGAGACTAAGAAGCCGGCGCGGCTTAAGCGAGGTAAGTACAATTCAGGGTGTTTTAGTATCCGCAAGGGGATAGGCTGTTAACCTGGTGGGGGGTGCGTATGTTACCAAATTAGGCTGTCACCTGCGCCCCGACGCCCAAATTTGTTTTTTCTCTAAACGTAAAATCCCGACCCATCAACCGACTAGCCCAAGAGACCTCCCCCTATCTGCTTCAGCACGCCAATAACCCCGTGGACTGGTACCCCTGGGGAGAGGAAGCCCTTACCCGCGCCCAGCGGGAAGACAAGCCCATATTGGTAAGTATAGGCTATTCCACCTGCCACTGGTGCCACGTGATGGAAAGGGAGAGTTTTGAAGACGAGGCGACGGCCAGGATCATGAACGACCGTTTTGTCTGCATTAAGGTGGACAGAGAGGAACGCCCCGACGTGGACCAGGTGTACATGGAAGCCTGCCAGGCTATCACCGGGGGAGGTGGCTGGCCGCTGAATGCTTTTCTGCTGCCGGACGCCCGACCCTTTTACGCCGGGACCTATTATCCGCCGGAGCGAAAATACAACCGGCCGTCCTGGACGGAGTTGCTGGACTACCTGAGCCGGACCTACCGGGAAGAGCGGGAGAAAGTGGAGGAGCAGGCAGCGCAACTAGTGAAAAATTTGGGCAGCGGTGGAGATCGCCTGTTGGGCATCGACAGCACTACCGGCGGGGGAGCCATGATGGAGCAGTTGCGGTCCGCCTACGACGGTGCGCGGGGAGGTTTTGGAAGCGCTCCGAAGTTCCCGCAGAGTCAGGCACTGGAATTAATGTTGGCCAATGGGGTTCTGACCGGCAATAATCAGGACATCTACCATGCGGGCCATGCCATGCGGGCCATGCTGGGCGGTGGGATCTACGATCAGATCGGCGGGGGCTTCAGCCGGTACACCGTCGACGCCAATTGGCGGGTTCCGCACTTTGAGAAGATGCTCTACGATAACGCCTTGCTCCTGCGCTTGCTGGCCAAACTTCAGTTGGTTACCCCGGATCCGCGGTATCTCCAGGCCATGGAAGAAACCACCGACTGGCTGCAGAGCGAGATGTCCCTGCCGGATGTTGGGTACCGGGCCGCCCTGGATGCCGATAGCGAAGGGGTAGAGGGCAAGTACTATGTCTGGGATTATGCTGAGCTCGAGTCACTTTTCCCTCCCGAAACCGCCGAACTGGTCGCCGACTTCTATGGAATCACCCGGGAAGGTAACTGGGAAGAGGAGAAAACGAATATCCCGTACCGCCCCGGCCCGCTGCCCGCCCTGACGGGCCTGCCAACGGACGTTGCCGTGGCCAAAATAGCCGATGCCCGCCGCAGGCTGGCCGAAGTACGCCGGCAGCGTATTCCCCCCGGAGCCGATAGTAAGCTCATCCTCCAGTGGAATGCGCTGCTGGTGTCCGGATGGGCGTGGTGTTACCGGGCTACCGGAAAGGGAAATTACCTGCGGCTGGCGACCGACCTTTACCAAAACCTTCAGACCCGACTGTATCACGAAGGGGAGTGGTACCGAAATCTTACGGATGGAACCCTGGGTGCCCGGGCATTTCTCGATGATATTGCCGCCCTGGCAGCCGCGGCCCTGGATCTCAGTGAGGTGACTTTCGACCTCGATTATGCCCTGAATCATGCCCGGAAGCTGGTGGATACCGCGATGGAGCGTTTTTCGGATGCCGATGGCCTGATGTTTTATTTACGTACGCCGGAGGGCAGTGAACTGCCGGTTGCCACGAAGGATTTTTACGACAATGCCCTGCCCAGCGGCAATTCGCAAATGGCTTCTAATTTGTTTCGGCTGGGCAGAATAAGTGGGGAAGCGGCGTACACCCAGCGGGCGGAACGGATGATCGCTGCCATCGATGGTGCGGTACAGCGTTACCCCACCAGCTTTGCGGGTTGGGGGCTGACAAGGCTGTTGATGCAGGGGGCGGAACGGGAGTTGATCGTGACCGGTAGGGACGCCAAGGCGGCTGCCCGGGATTTCTTGTCGGATTACCGACCCGGATTATTGATCGTAGCCGCAGAAGAAGAAAAAGAAGGGGTACCCCTCTTACAAAACCGCTACCTTTCGGAGCTTCGTTACTTTGTGTGTGAAAACCGTAGCTGTCGGTTACCGGTTGATACGGCAGCGGAGGCCCGCGAATTGTTGAACTGAAAATTGATGACCCGCAAACTTTTACCCTTACTCGTTATGCTTTTCCTGGGCGGGGCCGCGGGAGCTCAGCAACTTGGGCATTACAGCCTTTTTTGGCTGGATCCCGTCCAGTTCAATCCCGCCTACGCCGGTTTGGATAATAGTCTCAGCGTCACGGGTACCTATCGGGCACAGTGGGTGGGGCTGGACGGGCAGCCCAGCAGCCAGCGGGTAAGTGCCCACTTGCCAATTTATTACCTGAGCAGTGGCTTTGGCATAGAGGCTGAGCGAGACCAGCTAGGGGCACGCACCCTTAATCGATTTGGCGCTAGCTGGAGCTACCAGGTGGTTACTTCCTCCGCCGTGTGGTCGGTCGGACTTTCCGGCCGCTACTACCAGATGAACCTGGACGGATCGGCCCTGCGCACCCCTTCGGGCAGTTATTCGGAACCTAACTTCGTGGAGCACGACGACGCCTTGCTGCCCACCGGCAATGAAGGGGCGGGCACCCTGTCCTTGGCCGCGGGAGTGTACTATCAGTCCGAGCGACTAGAAGGCGGCTTGTCGGCCCGGAACATTACGCAAAGCGCCATTTCCTTCCCCGGACTGGACTACCGCCTCGGGCGGCAATACCACGCTTACCTCCGCGCGCGCTTTGATCTCCTACGGGCCTGGGAGCTCAGCCCCTTGGTTGGGGTGATGAGCGACGGCATTCAGCATCAGCTTACTACGGGAGTGATCGCCCGATACGACGAAAACATTTTTGGCGGTATAGCTTACCGGGGATACAATAATCAGTCCACCGACGCCATTTTACTCATGGCTGGTCTGAACCTCAGCGATAAGGTATCGGTGGCTTATGCTTACGATCTCACGCTCTCGGACTTGAGAACCGTACAAGACGGCAGTCACGAATTAACCCTTAATTACAATCTCCGGCAACGCATAGGTGCCGGTGTGCCCCCACCTATTATCTTTAATCCACGTACTAAACAATAATGATCAATGTCGGCTTCCCGCAGATTCAGCCTCTCAAACTGTTAAATCTCCCTGCGGTTCCGCACTTGTGATAATAACAACGTTTTACCCTACGTTCCCCCCTTATACACCCCGCCCCTTTGAAAACGAGGAAAATTCCGGTTTTGCGCATGAAAAATCAATTACATACTCTTCTCGCCGTCCTGCTCCTGGGCTTGACATTAGCCAGCTGCGGCGGCAGTAGAGAAACCGGCGAGCTTGTCGGTTCACTTGATCGTCCCACCTGGAAGGGCGTCCAGCCCTACGGTATGGTTTACGTTCCCTCTGGCTTCGTCCACGTCGGGAATAGTGATCAGGACATTACGGGTACCTTCATTCAACGTCCCAAAGCGGTAACCATCAATGGTTTCTATATGGACGATACGGAGATCTCCAACAATGAGTACCGGCAGTTCATGGACTGGGTGCGCGATTCGATCGCTCACGTTATCCTCGGTGATGTTGACGAGAATGGTAACATTGACTGGGAACTTCCGATCGATTACAGCGACGAAGCCCTTTCCGAACTGTACCTGGAAGAATACTTCGCCGGCAAAAAACAGAATAATACCAACCTCTACGAATATACCTACAGTGAGGTAGACTGGACGGAGGCCGCCATGGCCCGCCCCCGCGGTATCGACGGCCAGGGCATCACCGACTACATCACGGAAAAGACCGTAAACGTCTATCCCGATACGCTGGTGTGGGTCCGCGATTTCGCTTATGCCTACAATGAGCCGATGGCCCGCGTTTACTTCAGCCACCCGGCCTACGATAACTACCCCGTGGTAGGCATCGACTGGCACATGGCCCGTGCTTTCAGCCACTGGCGCACTTCGCTCTGGAATACGTACAATGATGAAGCGCTGATCGAAAGCTTCCGCCTGCCTACCGAATACGAATTCGAATATGCCGCCCGCGGTGGCAAGGAACACGCTCCCTATCCCTGGGGTGGTCCTTATGTCCGCAACAGCAAAGGCTGTCTGCTGGCCAACTTCAAGCCCGGTCGCGGAAACTACGCTGACGACGGCGGTTCTTACACGGTTCCCGTGGATGCTTACTACCCCAACGATTATGGCCTCTATAACATGGCCGGCAACGTAGCTGAGTGGACCATCACCTCCTTCCAGGAAAATGGTACGAGCTTCATCCACGATTTCAACCCCGATATCCGCTACAACGCCAAGGACGACGACCCCGTCTCCTACAAGCGGAAGGTCATTCGCGGCGGAAGCTGGAAAGACATCAGCTTCTACCTGCAGAACGGTACTCGCACCTTCGAATACCAGGATACGACCAAGTCCTATGTTGGCTTCCGCAACGTGATGTCCTTCACCGGCCGGTCTATCAACGACTTCTAGAATTATTTCAAGCGCTTAACTTTAACGGCCGCTCCGGATTACCGGGGCGGCCGTTCCGTATTTACCATGGACCCAACCGCACTGGCCAATCTCATTAAGCAAACCGCCTATGACCTGGGCTTCAGCTTCGTGGGCATTGCCCGGGCGGAACGCATGGAGCCGGAGGAGCGGCGGCTGGAAGCGTGGCTGGCGGCCGGCCATCACGGGCAGATGCGATGGATGGAAAATCACTTCGATAAACGGGTAGATCCTACTAAACTGGTACCGGGCGCCCGTTCCGTCGTTTCCCTGATGTATAATTATTTTCCGGAAGACGAAACGCCGAGCCGGGAAGAACCGAAGTTGGCACGCTATGCTTACGGAGAGGATTATCACCGCGTAGTTCGCACCAAGCTTCGTGAGCTTACCGGCCGAATCGAGGAAGCCTTGGGCGCTCCCATTGAAGGACGCATCTTCGTAGATAGCGCCCCGGTACTGGAGCGGGATTGGGCGGCGCGCGCGGGAACAGGGTGGGTCGGAAAAAATACCTTACTCCTGCGCCCCGGCGCCGGATCCTACTTTTTCCTCGCCGAAATCATCAGTGACCTCCTCCCAGCGACGGATTCACCCATGCGCGATCATTGCGGTACGTGTACCCGCTGCATCGACGCCTGTCCTACCGATGCGATCAGTCCGCAGGGCTACATAGTCGACGGGAGCAAGTGCATCAGCTACCTTACCATCGAACTGAAGGAGGCTATTCCCGAGGAATTCAGCGGTCGGATGGAAGGATGGGTCTTCGGATGCGATATCTGTCAGGAAGTCTGTCCCTGGAACCGATTCAGCACCCCCCACGCGGAAAGCGCCTTTGAACCGCATCCGGAGTTGCCCGGGATGGGCCAGCGGGAGTGGCGGGAAATGACCGAGGAGGTCTTTCGCAGGGTGTTTCAGAAGTCGGCTGTAAAGCGCACCAAGTTCAGTGGGCTACGCCGAAATATTGATTTCCTGGGCGGCGGGGAAATGGATTAACCGATGGTGGACTCTTCGTCCCGGCGCTCGGTTTGCAGCGTTTTAGAAGCTTCAGGCTCCCCCGCTGCTACGGCTTGCTTCTTTTCCGGACGTAGCGCGAAGGGCAGCATAATGAACATCCCCCCCATGATGGCCATATCGGCCACGTTAAAGATGCCGGTCTGCAATCCGAATGCCTTTAGGTGAAGCATATCGACTACGTGGCCGTAAAGCAACCGATCGACAATATTGCTGAGCCCTCCGCCGACGATAAGGGAAAGCGCCACTACCTGCCAGGCATTGAGCAAACGCTCCCGAAAGATGTAGTAAAGGAGGGCAAGGAGCAGCAGCGCCGGAAAAAGGTTAAGCAGGATCGGCCGCCAGAAATCATTTAATCCCGAACCGATGCTGAGAAAAGCACCCGTGTTATGTACGTGCGTCAGGCGCAGGATCCCACCGAGGTAGAATTGATCGGGCTCCCCTTGCAATTGAACGGTGGCCAGGTACTTGGTCCACTGATCCAATCCAACGGAGACTAAAACCACGACGAGCACGGTAATAAAGCGGGATTTGAAGGTTTTCATTGGGGCAAAGTTAGGGCTTGGAGGACTAGTATTGTAGGACACGAATGGAGAAGCGGGCAAGTCCGAAGGTCTCCGTAACACCTGGGGAATAGTGGGATAATAGGCGATCAGAAGGTTGGTTGCTTGCCGAGGTAAGTCAGTGACTCGGAACCAGCATAGCCACTGGAATAGGACCTCCCAATCGGGTACCGCTGATTATTTACCCCCCAGAACTTCGGCAAGCTTGCGTTCCAGGTCGGCGCCGCGGAGGTTCCGGGCGAGGATATTTCCCTGTCGGTCGAGCAGAACTGTTTGGGGAATGCTGGTGACCCCGTAGAGCCGACCGTATTCACTCCGCCATCCCTTCAGGTCGGAGACATGGAGCCAGTCCAACTTATCGTCGGCAATGGCTTTTTCCCAGCGGTCCTTTTTATCATCCAGGCTTACCCCCAGGATCTCGAATCCCTGGTCCTTAAATTTATTATACATCCGCACGACATTGGGATTCTCCCGACGGCAGGGACCGCACCAGCTTGCCCAGAAGTCCAGCAGGACTACCTGGCCGCGCAAACTTTCCAGACTTAGGGAGTCTCCCTGTGGTGTTTCGGCGGTAAAGGTCGGCGCGGTGGCGCCAATGATGTGCGTTTGGAGAACCGCCGTCTGACGCTGCATGGATTCCACCGGGGCCGGATAAAGAGCGGCAAACTCAGCAGTTATACTGTCCGCTAGCGGCAGTGTCGCGGGATGTTGCTGCGGCAGCAGGGCCGCGAGGGCCCCGCTTCTTGCGAGAAGGCGGGCGCGACTTCCAACGGGCCACCGACGGGTTTTTTCCAGGATCATCGGTGCCAGTTGTTCCGAAGGTATCACGCGGTAGACCTGATTCACGAAGGTGCGGTAGCCTTCATAGGTCCACGCCAGGTCGTTGTATCCGGGATCTGTATAATCGACGGAACTGAAATAGGTGCTGAGGTAGTGGTCTAATTGGGTAGGGTATTCCGCCTGATTGGCCGAATACCAGCTGGTGTAGGTATTCAGACTGGCGATACGGCCGAGTATGGGGTATTTCTGCTTCAGTTCGCTGACCATCTGCGCTTTTTCCTTGTCCATTTCAGCCATCGCCAGGCGTGCCTCTTCCTTTACCCGGGCATCCTGGATCACTTCGATATCCTGCTGGAGCGTCTGGTAGCGCTCATCAAATTCATCAAAACGGCTTTTCAAGGAGGCATAAGCGAGGTTGACGGGACTGTCCGTGATAGCGGCATTCTTCATCGATCCGCAATTGCCGGAAACCGTAACCGCTTCTTCTCCCCGGAGAATAATAGGAATAACATCGTTCGGCTGGGAACCGAGGTACCGGAACACGGGCTCTTTCAGTTCGAGGGAGGTGGTAAAATTTCCATCGGCGGTGGCCTTTAGTTCGTGGATCGGTACGAAGCCAAAGCCGGTAAAGGCGTACAGCTTGGGGGGCGTGGCGCAGCCTGCAAGGCTGGCCGTTATGGAAACCGTCCCCTGCGCATATAAGCCGGGGGAACAAAATAGGAGGAGAAGAAACAGTAACCGATTCATCCGGTAAATTTACGGGATATATGCTCCCATGGGTATTCCTGCCCGGTAAGGCGCCGGACATCTATCTGTCAAGTATAACTTAATGGACCGTCATTTCGTCTATGCCCAAGCGCCTTCTGACGAAAAAGGGATAATGCCTGCTGACTCGAACCCAACCGGCGGCGGGGCTGTACCGTTTACTCCGTATGGCAACTTTCCGCTCACCCTTCGACCGCTCACCGCTTGCGACCATCGTAGGCATCGTCATTTCCGTGGTGGTGCTTTACGTGTTGTTTTCGATTGTCGGTTGGGTCATCTCCCTGCTTTACCGGTACAGCTTCTTGATTTTAATCGCTGCGCTGATAATCGATTACCGGGTGGTGATTGATTACCTCAAAGGCATTAAAGGGATGTTTGACCGCAGTCCGATCTATGGTTTGCTGGCCTCTGCAGCCACGGTTGCCTTTTATCCCTTCGTTTTTCTCTATTTCCTCGGCATGGCCCTTTTCAAGAAAAAGGTCAAAGAAGCCCGGGCTGAAGCCGATGTTCGCCGCAACGGGCAGTGGGTAGACTACGAAGAGCTCCCCGAAGAGCCAATGGACATCGATACCGATTATCAGGAGCTTCCACCGCCGCCGCCACCTGCGCAGCCTCGACGCCGCGAAGATGGGGATTATGATGAGTATTTTAAGTAAGCGTGGAGTGGCTGTTTGCCCTTCCTCCGGCCCTGATTACGGTATACGTCGGTTGGCAGTTCAGGAACCTTTCCCTCTGGACGAAAACGCCGGATGAACCGGCGGTAGATGCCGCAGCCTACCCTTCAATAGCCGTGGTGGTGCCGTACCGCAACGAGGCAAACCACCTTCCAGCTCTCCTTGACAGTCTTTACGGACAAGATTACCCCGGCTTCTTCGAAATCATTTTGGTAGATGATTTTTCTACGGACGGCGGTCTCAACAACGGTTTTCCGGCGGGTCGTCCCGTGCGTAACCTTTTGCTTGCTGATTTTCCGGAATTTCTGACCCCCTCCGCCCACAAAAAGTCCGCACTCAGACTCGGCATTCACCACACCAACTGCGACGTCGTAGTCACTACGGATGCTGATTGTCAATGGCCTTCTATTGGTTTACGAAGAATTGGCCAGGTTTTCGCCAATGGTGCGGAAGTGGCGCTCGGACCGGTTCTCGTCGAACCAGTAAATGATTTGTGTACCGCCTTCCAGGCCCTCGATCTGGCGGCATACCAGCTCTTTACCCGCGCTACGGTGGCTGCTGGAACGCCGGCGCTGGCCAATGGGGCGCACTTTGCCTTTACGAAACAGGCTTTTGAGGCAGTTGGCGGATACCGGGGGGTAGATCACCTCCCCTCGGGAGATGATGTCCTCCTCCTGCACAAATTTGTGGCGGCGGGTTTCGGCATCGGCTACGTAGCCTCCCCGGATGCGGTGGTCACCACCCAACCGGTAACCGGATGGCGCAACACCTGGAAGCAGCGATTGCGGTGGGCAAGCAAGGCGGGCAACTATGCAAGTCTTACCCTGACCATCGCTCAGGCCCTTGCCTACCTGACCTCCCTGACTATTTTATCGTGTTTGCTGTTGACGTTTGTTCGTCCTTTATACGGACTTCTAGGCCTGGCTATCTGGGGTATCAAGGCCGCCGTTGATTATTTGCTCCTCAGGAGCATCTGTAAATTTTATAACCGGACTGAACTGATGCGTTGGTACGGGCCGGTTCAGTTCCTCTATCCCTTTTACCTCGTTGCCGTTGGAACCGCGGCCTTAGCCGGAGTCACCGCAGAATGGAAGGGCAGGGGATGAGCATCATAGCCTGGCGGAGGGCGCTACGTCTTGCCCGATAAATAGTCCTTGCTGGTACTTGAAGGTGGCGGTGACGCCTATCATGGCGGCATTGTCCGTACAGTACTCCAATTTCGGTACGAAAGTCTCCCAGTTCCTTTTCAGTCCTTCCGTCACTAGGCGTTGTCTGAGTTCGCTGTTAGCGGACACCCCGCCGGCCAGGGCAACGCGTCGTAAACCGGTTTGCTCCGCCGCGGTGACCAATTTGCGGATGAGGGTTGACACGATGGCTTCCTGAACGGAAGCGCAGATATCATGGAGATTTTTCCGGACGAATTCCGGGTCTTCCTTCACCCTTCGCTGAAGCGTATAGAGGATACTGGTCTTCAGGCCGCTGAAACTGAAATCCAGTTGCCCGGGATCGGGCTGGGCGAAGTCCAGCGTCACCTGACCCCGGCGGGCGAGTTTGTCCAACTCAGGTCCGGCGGGATAGGGCAGGCCGATCAACTTTCCGGATTTGTCGAAGGCTTCTCCGGCGGCATCGTCGATGGTCCGTCCGATGATCTCCTGTTCCAGGGCGGCGTGTACGATTACCAATTGCGTGTGACCACCGGAAACCGTGAGGCACAAAAAAGGGAATTCAGGCTTAGGATCCTCGGCAAAGTGGGCCAGGACGTGGGCCTGCATGTGATCCACTTCGATCAGCGGAATATTTCGTGCCAGGGCCAGGGCTTTGGCGAAACTCACGCCAACCATCAAGGAACCGATCAAGCCCGGCCCGCGGGTGAAGGCCACGGCGTCTAGATCGCCGACCGAACGGTCCGCCCGGCGAAGCGCCACCGTGACGGTAGGCAGAATATTACGCTGGTGGGCACGGCTGGCGTATTCCGGTACCACCCCACCGTATTCTACATGGACGGCCTGGCTGGCAGTGACGTTGCTAAGCACCCGTCCTGCTTCCACAACGGCGGCGGAGGTGTCATCACAACTTGATTCAATGGCCAGGATCAGCGACATAAAAGTTAATTCAGGGAAGGAATAAACGCATCAGTCCGTTTGGCGTTGCGTCAAAACCGCCGGCGCTTGCATCTATAGGGTATAGATTTTTCGCCCGGTGGGCGGACCCCTTGGGGGAAATGTTTTATACTTGCATAAATTAACTGCTCACGATGCGAAAATTATTCAGTCTGGCTTTTTTGGTACTCGCCTTCTTTCTGGGATGGCTACTGTACCGTAGTATCGAGGAACCCATCACCTTTGCCGACGAGCGCGCGGTACGGCAAGAAGCCGTTGCCGATCAACTGATGGTCATTCGTACTACCCAGGAGATGTACCGTGACATCACCGGCATGTTCGCTCCCAATTTCGACACCCTGAAGCAGGTGCTGCGCGAAGGAGAGTTCATGGAGGTAAGGATCGTTGGCGACCCGGATGATCCGGATTTCGATCCCACCAGCGCTTACGACACCATCTACAGGCCCGCGATCGACAGCGTCAACAGATTAGGCATCGACCTCGATCGGCTTCAGTACGTGCCCTACACCGAGGACGTAGCCTTCGACATAGCCGCGGATACCATTGACTATCAGTCCACGAAAGTGCCTGTCGTGCAGGTAGGGATTCCCTATAAGGAGTTCATGGGCCGGTTCGCCGATGCCCGCTTCCAGCGTTATGATCAGCGCTACAACCCCAACGCTCCTATCAAATTTGGCGATCTCAGCAAGCCCAGCTTGTCCGGGAATTGGGAGTAAGCAACTATAATATTACCTCCTCCGCCTTCCACCGGGAGCGCGCCCAGGATTACGAACTGTCCATCCTCACGGGGATGGACAGTTTTGCTTATATCCTTCGCGATCGGACACAGAACCGCTTGCTGGCTTACCGGTCTTATTCCTTCGGGCGGGAAGAGCGGGAAAATTGGTCTGCTGCCATTACCCAGCTGGTAGATGGCGACCCGCGTTTGAAGGGCCTGCGGCATGGCAAAACCCTCGTTGCCTGGGATACACCGGTCCTCACCCTCGTACCGGAAAATTTGTATACCCCCGGCAACCCAGCCGCATACCTGGAACACCTCACCGTAGTCGGGCTCCAAGACGAGGTGCGCCACGAACACTTTCATGAGCTGGGAGCCGAATTGATCTATGCCGCGCACCGGGAGCATATTCTGACCGCTGAAAAGCAATTGCACTCCCTACGTACCCAGCACTTTGCCGGTGGGCTGCTAACGGCATGGAGCCTCCGGTCGCGGCGACTTGGCCACCAATCCATATCGTGTTCGGTCCGTGAGAACAGGCTTTTCCTGGCTGGCCACGATAAGGGTGTGCTCACCTTTTTCAATACCTTCCATTACGACACCACCCAGGATGCTGTCTACTACCTGCTACTGACCTACGAACAGTGCGGCCTGGCACCAGATCGGGCCCCGCTCTACCTCAGCGGGGAGATTACGCTGAACAACGAACTCTATACCCAATTCTATCGCTACGTAGAAGACATTCGCTTTAGCTCCTATCCAACCCCACCGTCTACGCCGCCCGAACTGGCCGGCCTTCCCGATCACCTGTACTTTGATCTTCTTTGCCTTGGGTGAGGCGATATCATCACTATCAGCATGCGCATCATTTCCGGAAAATTCAAGGGACGTAGATTTTCTCCGCCGGCGGATAACTGGCCTACCCGTCCTACCACGGACTACGCCAAGGAGGGGCTTTTCAACCTGTTGAATAACCGGATCTACTTCGAAGATCAGCGGGTGCTGGACCTTTTCGGCGGTACGGGGAGTCATGACTACGAATGGATCAGTCGGGGGTGCTGCGATGTTACGTATGTGGATAAACACGGCCCGGCGGTCGCTTTCGTCAAGCGAACGGTAGCTACCCTGGACGTCGAGGAATGCATCCAGGTTTGGCGTATGGATGTCTTCAAGTTTCTCGAACGTCCGGTCCAGGAACCGTACACCTACATCTTTGCCGGACCACCCTATCCGCTCCCGAATATCCCGGAGCTTCCCGATCTGGTATTGGGTGCCGGTTTGCTTGCTGAAGGCGGGCTGTTCGTACTGGAGCATAACCCCCACCACGATTTTACCCAGGACGAGCGGTGTACGGAAGTGCGGAAGTACGGAAAGACCATATTCAGCCTGTTTCAGACTTAAAATTCCTACAAGTGGTCAGATAGCGGACGCACGGACCAGGAATTGATTCCCTTGCCGATAATTTGTGCGCGGCCGCTACGGTTTAAGCAGAAAGCGACACTATGTTCCGAGTCATTCTTGCCCTGTTGGTGCTACCCGCCGTGCTTCCGGCGCAAACGCTGGAGCGTAGCTTTGGCCTAGAACTCACCCCTAATTTCGGCAGCAGCCGGATTACCGGAGGTAATAACATCACCTTTAGTCAGTTAGAGGTGCTGGATAGCCTGGAGAGCGGAGCCTACGGATACAGTGCCGGCCTCGTCTTTGAGAATCGCGTTGAACGTATAGGGTACACTACCGGCCTACGGTATACCCGTACGGGGCTGCAACGGCTACGGCAGCCCCTCCCGGGGTCCGACCAGGAGTACGCCGAAAGGGTAGCGGCTCATTACCTGTCGATTCCCTTTGACGTGAACTTTTATCAGGACGTTAGTGAAAAGAACCGGGTATTATTTACCCTCGGTGCTGGCCTACAATACCATTTGACCACGCGTACTCATCGCAAGTTGTTTTCGGGGGAGCAGGAGGTGTCAACGGTTTTGGTAGATGATAGTGCCAGGGAATACCGGCCCCTGGTCGTTTCTTTTTCGACCGCCGTTGGGTACGACCGTAAATTATCCGCCGATTACGCCATTCGGTTTCAGCCGTATTTTCAGTTTTTTCTCAATGGAAATCGGCGCGAGGATGTTGATTTGCTGGCAAACCGTAATTACTACCAGGTGGGACTACGGCTCATCGTCCGTCGATTGTTTATTTAGGGCGCGAACGCAGGGTCTAAAAGGTGTGTTTGGGAGTCACGATCAATCACTTACCTTAGCCTCCCCCCGCCAATGGCCTTTTTTGGACACGTTGTAAAAGCCCTCATTCAAACCAAGCACACACTGTTGCCTCACGAGCCCACCGACCCGGAGTCGGCGCAGGAGGACCAATTGCGTAATCTCCTGGAAACAGCCCGGGATACGGCCTTTGGAAAATACTACAATTTCGCCCGCATCCTGGAGGCCGAAGATATCCGCAAGGCATACCGGGAGGAAGTTCCCATCTTCGACTATGAGGAAATGAACGAAGAGTGGTGGAAAAAGCAACGTCACGACCCCGATATTACCTGGCCTGGCCGTCCGCGGTTCTTTGCCCTGAGCAGTGGCACCACCGGGAAGAAAAGCAAGCGAATCCCGATAACCGACGAGATGCTGGAATGTACCCAGTCCGTCGGACGCGCCCAGGCCGAATGCCTGGCCAATTTTGATTTTGATGCGGACCTTTTCGAAAAAGACATTCTGATGCTGACCAGTTCGGCCGATCTGCGGGAGCGCGATGGGTGGAAAGAGGGGGAAATAAGTGGCATCAACGTCAGTAATATGCCCGAATTCATGGAAGGCTTTTATAAACCTGGCCTGGAGATCGCCCAGATTGACAATTGGGACGAGCGGGTGCAACGGATCGCCGAAGAAGCACCGAACTGGGACGTAGGCGCCCTGGCCGGCATTCCCTCCTGGATGGTCATCATGTTACGGAAGGTCATTGAGCACAACAAGCTCAAGAATATCCACGAGATCTGGCCGAACCTAGCCATTTACACCACCGGAGGGGTGGCTTTCGAGCCCTACAGGCAGACTTTCGAATCTTTGCTCGATCACCCCATAACCATTATGGACACCTATCTGGCCAGTGAAGGCTTTTTTGCCTTTAATGCCCGGCCGGAAACCATGGCGATGGAACTCGCCCTCAACCACGGCATGTACTTCGAATTCGTACCGCACGACGAAAGGGGTTTCGACGAAACCGGTACGATGCTTGAAAAACCCTTAGTGCTTGACTACCGGGACATTGAAGAGGGGGTAGATTATGCCCTGATCGTCACCACGCCGGCCGGAGCCTGGCGATATATGATCGGTGACACGGTTAAATTCACCGACCTGGAGCGGATGGAAATGGTGATCTCCGGAAGGACGAAGTATTTCCTGAACGTAGTGGGCAGCCAGTTGTCCGAGGAAAAGCTCAACAAGGCCATTGCCGATCTGAATGAAAACACGGGGTCGAGAGTAAAGGAATTTACGGTTGGTGCGCTGAAGCGGGAAGAAGACGGCGAGTACGTCCACCAGTGGGTGCTCGGTCTTGAGGAAGGTGATCTCGATCCGGAACGGGCAAAAGCGGTCCTCGATGCGCATCTCCAGGGAGCGAATAAGAATTATAAGGTCGCACGCCAGAAAGCACTGAAAGACCTTTGGGTCCGGGTAGAGCCGGCGGATCGCCTGTACGCCTTTTTAGAGCAAACCAAGAAAAAAGGTGGTCAGATCAAGTTTCCCAAAGTGATGCCCGAGGATAAACTCCGGGAACTTCTGAAATTTTTGGGCTAGTCAAACTGAGCGATTCCTGGTGTTCTGTCAACGTAAAAATGGACGTTGGGTGTTGCCTCACTGGTATGGGCCCGGCGGTGCTTTTAGCCCGGTGAAACGACTTTAGACAGTGAGGGCCGGGCGAGTATTTGCGCGGCGGAGCGCAGGATCCTCCTTCCGTTCGGGAATTTAGGACTGTCCACCTTGATTCATCCCTTTACGCTCGAAGGCACGGCTTATTACCCGAGGGAATTTCCCCTTGTCCGGATGTTAGGGTTCGACTGTGCTGTAGTCGATGGCTTTTGACCTTCTGCATACCCGGAGTTTTACTCCGGGCAATGCGGGTTGGAACGGGCTGCTGCTCCAACTGGCCTATTGGCCCGAAAGAATGACGTTCGGTGCTGGCAAATTTTACCTCGACAAGGCATGACCTGGCTACAAAGAAGATGCCGCAGATGACCTTTAGCCTTAAGGATTACAGTTCGTTAGATCAGCCCTAAGATCAGGTAAAGCGAGGCCGCGATGGCTCCCGCCAGTCCGGCATAGGGGAACTGGGTTTTAACGTGATCAATGTGATCGGTGGCCGAGGCCAGGCTCGATAAGATGGTAGTATCGGAGATAGGGGAGCAGTGGTCGCCGAAAACGCCCCCGCCCAGAACGGCGGCAATGGCCATAAGCACGTTAGCGTCCATTTCCTGGGCCATCGGAACGGCAATGGGGATCATGATGGCGAAGGTGCCCCAGCTCGTACCCGTACTAAAGGCGATAAAGCAGGTAACGAGGAATACCAGGAAGGGTACCAGGCCCGGTGATAACCACCCCCTGGCCAATTCAGATACGTAGATACCCGTTTCCAGTTGTTTGCAAAGGGCGCCGATTGCGAAGGCAAGTAGCATCAGCAGGGCCAGGGGTATGAGGCCGGCAATTCCCTTTAGCACCAGGTCCACACTTTCGCGAATACCAAAGATGCCCTGTGCCTTGTAGATCGCCATCGATACCAAAATAGAGATCGTCACCGCGGTTAGCACGGCCGTCGACCCGCTTCCACTTCCAATTGACTGGAAGAGCATTTCACCTGCGCCGGCGTCGCCCCCTAACACTTCCCGCGCTACACCCCAGCCCGTATAGGCCAACATGAAGGGCATACAGATAACCATCACTACGATGGGAACGATCATGTTGATCGCTTTGGGCTGAACGCCCTCTTTAGCTTCAATACTGGTCAGGGATTCATCCACCACCGGGGTGGCTCCTTCATTCAGCACCTTTCCCGTTCGTGCCCGCCGCTCGGCCCTTTTCATAGGTCCCCATTCCACGCCGGTGAGGACCACCACCGGCACCAGAAACAGGGCGGCAAACGCGTAGAAATTATAGCCCAGGGCGCGCAGCATGATCCCGAACGGATTGGTAAATCCCTCCGCGGCCAGCAGCGTCATGATGAAGGCACCCCACCCGTTAAAGGGAATGATGATGGAACTGGGAGCGGAGGAAGAATCGGCGATGTAGGCCAGCTTCTCCCGACTAATTCCAAGCTTGTCGAAAATGGGACGGTATAAAGTGCCTACCGTAAGGACACTTATGCTGGACTCCACGAATACGATCGTACCGGTCATCCAGGCCAGTATTTGGACCACGGTACGGCTGGAGCCATCCTTTCTTTGCTCGTACTTATGAAGGCGCCGGTCGATCGCCTCAATAAATCCGTTGACTCCTCCGCTCCGTTGCATGAAGACGATGAGCGCGCCAACCAATGCACAGAACATGATGGTCCGGGTGTTGCCAGCATCGGCGAATACATCGACCAGCCCCTGCAGGGTGTCCAGGAAGCCAATCCATACGTTGCCTTCGGAAAGGATAACGTACCCCAGAAAAATGCCGACAAAAAGGGAAATGAAGACCTGGCGGGTGGCGATCGCCAGGACAATGGCTATAACGGGGGGTAATAGTGTAAGGAAGCCGAGCTGTTCTGCCATATTACAAACCTAAACAATAGCCCGGCAATGCACCGTTACAGAGGTAGAACAAAATCAAGAAAATGGCTACTACTATAAAGACCGTCGATCACAACCTCATCAAAGCATTTGCAAAAGCCCGAAAAGGCCTTCCCGCCATGGTTGACCAGACTGCGGACGGATACAACAGCCAGCCATTGCGCATTCACTTTGACGAAGTGGACAATGAGGACACGTTTGATGTCAATCCGGTAAGCTGGGAAGTTTTCTTCACGCAGATGCA
Source organism: Lewinellaceae bacterium (assembly GCA_963747415.1). Taxonomy (GTDB): domain Bacteria; phylum Bacteroidota; class Bacteroidia; order Chitinophagales; family Saprospiraceae; genus Neolewinella. The sequence goes on from CAVVFF010000001.1 coordinate 656,008, forward strand.
AAACCGGGATCTCGCCCTGGCCTACGAAGAGGACGGCGACGATCCCTATTTTTACGAGTTCGTACCTGCCAACGCTTAATTTATGGACGTCGTACTAATTGGAGGCGGAAGTGGCTTCATCGGTATGCACCTGTCAAGGAAGCTGCAGCGCGAGGGCTACGAGGTCCGCCATCTCAGCCGTTCGGTGGATCCGGATGCCGAATTTAAAACCTACGGGTGGAATGTCGAAGCGCAAACTATCGACCCAGACGCATTAGAGGGGGTAGACTACGTGGTCAACCTGGCAGGCGCCGGTATTGCCAATGAACGGTGGACGGATAAGCGAAAGGAGGTTATCATAAAAAGCCGAACGGAAAGTACCCGCCTGCTGGCCCGTACGCTCGCCGATTTCAGCCAACAACCCAAGCTTTACCTCTCCGCAAGTGCCGTAGGCTATTACGGAGACCAAGGAGAGGCCTGGCTCACTGAAAACGCTGATCCGGGGTCCGGGTTTTTAAGCAAATCCTGTGTGCTATGGGAAGAAGCGGTAGAGGATGTTGCCAACCTCGGTATTCCTGTGTTCATCAATCGTACCGGCATCGTCCTCCACCCGGAAGAGGGTGCGCTGGAAAAGATGCTGATCCCGCTGAAGGTCTGGACGTCCACCTATTTCGGGGATGGTCAGCAGTATTACAGCTGGATTCATATTGAGGACCTGGTAGGCATCTACGCATTCGCGCTAGAGAACCACTTGCACGGCATCTATAACGGATGCGCCCCTAACCCCGTGCGGAACAAGCAATTCGCACAGGCCCTAGGTCCCGCCATGGGCAAGAAGGCGGTGGTCATGCCGGCTCCCGAAACGGCTTTGCAGCTCGCTTTGGGGGAGATGAGCCATACGGTATTGGATAGCGCCCGCTGCTCCGCGGAGAAGATAGAGCATGCAGGTTATCGGTTTTCCTATCCCGAATTAAGTCAGGCCCTGGAACAGCTCCTGGGGTGATCTTTACCTACGATGGCACGTTTGTCGGACTCTTATCGGCCATTTTCGAAGTCTACCGGCTGAAGATTGATGTGGTGGACATCGTTGCCGAAGACCGGTACCAGGAACAGCTATTTTCGGCAGCAACGTACGTGGAAACGAATAAGGCCCACGCTGAAAGGGTGATGACGGGACTAAGAAAGCGAAGCAATAACGGTAAGATTGTGACCTTTCTCCGGCACACCTATCTCACTGAAAAGCCGGAGGTAGAAAGACTGATCCTTCATTTTGTCCGGCGTCAAATGGAGGTGTACGGACTGGACATCAGCAAGGATGCCGGAGATGATAAGGTCCGGCAGCTTCTACGCCTTAAACAGCAAATGGGGCGGGAGGTACACCGGATGCATGCTTTCGTACGATTCCAACAGACCCCCGATGGTATGTACGTAGCCCTGGTAAACCCCGATTTCAATTGTGTCCCCCTCATTGGCGATCATTTTGCAGCCCGGTACCCGGCAATGGATTGGTTGATCTACGATACGGTCAGGCATTTCGGGCTCCACTGGAATAAAGATGGTAAGAAAGCCGAGTTCATCACCCTGGATTCCGGTCAGGACGGGCACCTCCGGAGCCTTTCCGAGGATATGCTTGACCGGACCGAGTCGGATTATCAGGAACTGTGGCAAACCTACTTCCGGGCGGTAGATATTCCGGAACGTAAGAACCTGAAGCTGCATTTGCAACACGTTCCCCGCCGGTATTGGAAATACCTCACCGAGAAAACCTAGAGCTCCGACCGCACCAGGTCGATGATCATATAGCGATCGCAGCTACCGTGTCCGGTATTGCCTATTGGGTGCTCAAGCGGTTGGAAGCCATAGCGGGTATACATACTCGCCGCCGCGGTCATGGCCCGTACGGTTTCTAAATACATTTGCTTGAAGCCAGCTTCACGCGCCGCGTCAAGGCACCTTTTCAGGATAAGCCGGCCGCCGCCCTGGCCCCTGGCCGAAGGCAGGAGGTACATCTTTCGCAGTTCGCAAATACTACCGTCGCTGCCGTTCAGGGGAGCATAGCCGCCTACGCCCACTATCCGGTCTTCTTTAGTGAGTACGTAGAAGGCCGAGCCCGGTACCGAATAGGCGGTGTGCATATCTTCCAGTTCGCGATCGTTGATGGAGTATCCTTCGCCTACACAGGAGAACTCGGTCATCACGCTTCTGATCACCTGGGCTACGGCCGTATTGTCGGTTGGGCGAATGTTTCGCAGGATCAGCATTAATAGGATTCGTCGAGTTGGTAAATAGCTGGCAACTGCCTTCCGAGACCGTCGTAATCGAGTCCGTAGCCTACCACGAATTTGGTAGGTATGGAGAATCCGATCAGATCGATGGGAACTTCTACCCGTTGCGCATCGGGCTTATGCAGCAGCGTAACCAGGGTGATCGATCGTGCCTCCATCTCCTTGAGAATTGGGAGGAAAGCCTGCATCGTCAGACCACTGTCGACAATGTCTTCGACAAGAACGATGTCACGGTTGCGAATAAGTTCAGGCTCAGGGGCCAGCAATAGTTTCACTTTGCCTCCCGATTCCGTCCCGCTGTAGCTTTGGGTCCTTACGAAACAAACCTCGCCCCCGAGTCCGCTGGCGCGCATGAGATCCGCGGCAAAAATGTAGGCACCCTTAAGCATGACCACGAAAGTTACATCGCTATCGCTAAGACGCTCTGAAAGGGTGGTGCCAAGTTCCAGAACGCGTTTCCGGATAACCTCCTCCGACAAATAGGGCCGGAACTGAAGTTCATGGAGGCGAATACTGTCAGGAGGTGGCGGGTGCATAATTAGCTTCGGTTTTACGATGCGAAAGCTCGGGGATAATCATTTTTTGACCAGATGAGTATTAAAAGCTCATAATGGACGAATCACGGAATCAGAAGAATACAGGGTCTGAAACCGTGTAGGCAAATAATATTTTACAATTGTCATAAGGACAGATAATATTTCGGAAACAGGGAATATATATTTTGGGCAAAGCTGGGTGAGGAAAAGGGTTTATGCCGGATTTTGGGCTTCCAGCAAATTTAAATATTACGACACCGAATATTGACCAAATAACAGCATTGCATTATTTTCGCCTTTTCGATATGAAATTTACCCCCTTTGACCCTTATATTTGAATGAAAGCACGATCAACTGATCGTTGGCTGTGCTGCGAATAATTTGGTTTTATTTGGTTAGGGCTGAGGTAGTGCTGTGGTGGCACTGCCTCATTTTTTTACCAGCTTACGCTAATGTCCGCATCCAGGTCTTCTCCGAATTTATTCGATTGAACGGTACGCATACTGTACCCATTTGCCGGCTCGTAAATTAATCGGTGCCTTCCATCCGACAGGACGGTTCCCGTTTTGCGAATGATTTCTACGTGTATAGGTTCGCCGTTGCGGGTCACTACCGTTAATCTACGCGTTTGCATGCTGCTGTCGGTGGCGATGTAGGTCCGCGTAAGGCGCTCGTCCCCCCCCTCCCTTTCCAGGGAATACTTGTCGAGCCAGGCCGGCTTGTTGATGTCCGCTTCCCGGAACACGCGCAAGTCCTTACCGAAATTCAGGTCCGTCAACTGTTTGGTCTCTGTCGTTCCGTTGAGGGTTATCGTTTTTGTCACTTGAACCCCGGCCTGCTCGAGACTATCCACCTGCTCGTCGATATACGCCGAAAGGTCGAAAAAGGGGTCGAGGGACATATCCTCACGGAGTTCATCGGCGAAACAGCCGGTGAGAAGGAATAACAGCGGCAAATAACGAAGCATAGGATGCAGACCTTTCCGGTAGTAACGCGTCAGTAGCCGAATAGTCGATGGTTCATTCTGGTAGGGCAAAGGCAACGTACTGGTCACCTGAATCGGTTCCCAGCTTCCCGCCTCCACAAGCGATCACTACGTATTGTTTGCCATCTACGGAATAAACCGCCGGTGTCGCGTATCCCGCCGCAGGCAGTTCCGCCTCCCATAGCAACTTGCCGTCGCGGCTTCTGAAAGCCCGTATCTTCTGATCGAGGGTAGCGGCGATGAAGATCAAACCACCGGCGGTTACTGCTGGTCCGCCGTAGTTTTCACTTCCAGTATTACGGATTCCGCGAGCAACAAGATCCGGGTATTCCCCGAGGTTTACTTGCCAGGCAATCGTTCCTTCGTCAAGGTCCATAGCGGTAAGCGTTCCCCAGGGTGGAGCGGTAATGGGGTGTCCGTCGGCTGTTTTTAACCGCTTGTATCCATCCATTATGTAGGGGTATGGCCAACTCCCTTCGCCACTGGCTTCCTTTTTGTCATCTTGGGATGTTTCCACGCTTTTCCCAGCAGCCAGGGATTCCTCCTCCAAACTTATTAACCATTCGCTAACGGCCTTCACCTGTTCCTCATCCAGCCAGCTCACGGCGGGCATCGCTCCCTGTCCGTGTTTGATGATCTGCCGGATAGCCGGGGAGTCCAGCCGATCCGAGATACCTCTCAGGGAAGGGCTTTGAAAGACGCCCCCGCCCTCCAGGTCAGCACCGTGACAGGCCTGGCACGCAATGGCATAAATGCCTTGCCCCGGGTCGGCTCCCGACACCCCCTCGATCGGATTCATTTTAAGCATCCAGGGCATTTCGTTGGCATTGACAAAAAACAGCCGATCGGCGGGCGAGTAAGCCCCGCCCCCCCATTCCGCGCCGCCGTCAAAGCCGGGGAAAAGGATGGTCCCTTCCGTGCTGGGGGGAATGAAGGGGCCCCCGTATCGACTACGGTCGAGGAGGTCCCGGGCCGCCAGGTTCATTGAGTCATCAAAAGGGTATAGCTCCTCCTGATTAAGCACCTGCCGGGTAAAGGGCGGGGGAGCGGTAGGCATCGGCTGGGTAGCACTGGCGTATTCCTCCAGGAGATCGGAGGGCGGAAATGCCTTTTCTTCGACCGGAAACAGGGGATCGCCCGTTTCCCTGTCCAACAAAAATAAGTATCCCCCCTTGGTGGTTTGGGCTACCGCATCGATAGCGGTACCGCGGTGATTTACGGTAAGTAGGACCGGCGGAGACGGTAGGTCGCGATCCCAGATATCATGGTGTACCGTTTGGTAGTGCCAGATGCGTTCGCCGGTGCGTGCGTCGAGGGCGAGTACGGAGTTGGCGTAGAGATTATCGCCGGGCCGGTTCCCCCCGTAAAAGTCGTAGGATGCCGACCCGGTGGGAACGAAGACCATCGCCCGCTCGGCATCCAGGCTCATACCCGCCCAAGCGTTCGCTCCGCCTATAAGGGGAGAGCGGGTATTCGGCCAGGTTTCCGCTCCAGCCTCACCTGGGTCGGGAAGTGTCTTGAAGGTCCAACGCAGCGCTCCGGTATGAATGTCAAACGCGCGGATATAACCCGGCGCGGCGCCGAGGTCCTCACTCACCCTGCCCCCCATGATGATTAGGTCCTCAAAGATGATTCCCGGACTAGTTGAAATGACGAATTGCTCCTGGGCCGCTTCCCCCAGGCCGGTATGCAGATCGACCCGTCCCCCGGAACCGAAACCGGAGACGGGGCGGCCGTTAGATGCATCTATGGCATATAAATAGGGCCCTGCGGGGTAATAGATCCTCCGCCGGCCACCATCGCTCCAGTAACTCAGCCCGCGGTTCGTTCCCATCCCCAGGAGCTCGTCGCTGAATACCGCCGGATCGAAAACCCATTGTTCCTCTCCCGTTTTCGCATTCAGGGCGAAAGCCTTCAACTCCGGGTTCGTGCCGTAAAGTGTTCCCGCCACAATTAGCGGATTGCACTGGATTTGGCTTCGGTTGAGCGAGTCTGCGTCTCCGGAGGCGTAGGTCCAGGCCACCTCCAGTTCGGTCGACATTGCTGGTATCGATCTGAACCAGTCTACTGTACTGGGTGGTGGCCCGGTCTCCGAGGTAGTGACCCCAATCCGAAGATGCGCCGGCCTCTTCGCTCTCCGCTCCGCAGCCCAGCGTGCAAAATATTCCGGCAAGTAGCCCTAGATAATTCACCTTGCTCATTCCCCGCAAGATCGGAATTGTCGATGGACCCGCCAACGAATTTCCCAACCTTAGCTAAGGCAATCTGTTTCCACCTGCAAATACGATATATGAAAGCTGCCCCAAACGCCAATTTCGCTACCCAATGTATTCACGGTGGACTCGAGCCGGATCCCCAGACCGGCGCGGTGATGACGCCTATTTACCAGACTTCGACGTACGCTCAATCCGCCCCCGGCGAGCACCAGGGGTACGAGTACGCCCGCACCGGTAATCCGACCCGGACCGCCCTGCAAAACAATCTGGCGGCCCTCGAAAAAGGTAAATTCGGGGTTTGCTTCAGTAGTGGACTGGCCGCTATGGACACCATTCTTCGTGGGCTTAAACCCGGTGACGAGGTACTGGCCAGCGACGATCTATACGGTGGCAGCTACCGTTTATTAACGGCGGTGATGGGCAACTTCGGCATCAAGAGCAGATTCGTTGACATGCGTGATGCGGACAAGCTGGCGGACCTGATCACCGAGGATACCAAGCTATTATGGATCGAGACGCCTACCAATCCGATGTTGAACATCGTAGATATCAAGGCACTGACGGATTTGGCCAAATCCAGGGGTATCATGACCTGCGTGGACAACACCTTTGCCAGTCCCTATCTGCAGCAACCCCTCGAACTGGGCGCTGATTTGGTATTGCACAGCGCTACCAAATACCTCGGTGGACACAGCGACGTGGTAATGGGGGCCATCGTGACCCGCAACGAGGAGGTTGCCAATAAACTCTATTACCTGCAAAATGCAGTAGGCGCCGTTCCCGGGCCCCAGGATTGTTTTCTGGTCTTACGCGGTATCAAAACCCTCCATCTGCGCGTTCAGCGAGCCTGTGACAATGCGCGCCGCATAGTCGAGGTTTTGCAGAAGAACGATCTGGTGGCCAATGTCTACTACCCAGGTCTGAAGGACCATCCGCGCCACGAGATTGCGGCCAGGCAGATGCGGGACTTCGGTGGAATGGTGAGTTTTGATCTGAAAGAGGATACGCTAGAAGCAGCCACGCAGGTCATGAAGAATACCCACTACTTCACCCTGGCGGAAAGCCTCGGCGGCGTAGAAAGCCTCATCGGACACCCGGCCTCCATGACGCATGCCAGTATTCCGCGCGAACAACGGCTTAGTGTCGGCCTTACCGATAGCCTGATTCGCCTAAGCGTAGGAGTCGAGGACGCTGAAGATCTTGTAAAGGACCTGGAAGCTGCTCTGGCCAAGGCCGTTGCGGTAGCCTGATCATTTCATTTAAGTCAAGTAATTTTTAAGACGCTGCATGGCTTCTGCCAGGGCTTGTGGGCTCACTCCACTGTAGACGATGCGGTACCAGCCGGTATCCGGCTGCCCTAATCCTCCCGGTGCGGTCAGGAGAACGCGGGTCTTGTCGAAGATTTGACGCCACAGTTCTTCTGCTGCATCCATCCCTGGCCTGGGGAGGTATTTCGAGAAATCCGCCCAGACGAACAGGCTGCCCCGGGCAGGCGTATATGGGATTCCCATTTCGTCCAGCGTTCCGGTTACGGAGCGGTAGGCTTCCGTAAGCAAGCGTTTGTTTTCTTGCTGGAAAGTGGTGATCCAGGCTTCATCGGTGAGCAATTCCGACAGTAGCCACTGGGTGACATTGCTCACCTGGTGCGGCGCATTATAGTTTGTGTAAGCTTTGCGCATTTCCTCGTTGCGGGAATAGAGCAAGCCCACCCGAAAACCGGATATGCCGAAATCCTTTGAAAAAGAATACCACCAATGCAGGTACGGACTGTCGCGCTCTTCCAAAAGGGGTAGAAAGGACGTATAGATCGATCCATTGCTGATTCCGTCGGCATCCTGCTCGAATTGGCTCAAGGCATAAATCTCATTTACCACCAGGTGTATTTCCTTCCGAATGCACCAATCCGCGATGGCCTCCAGTTGAGCGGCCGAATAGACCGCCCCCGTGGGATTATCCGGTTGCGTGAGTACGAGCACCCGGAATTTCGTCCCTAAATGCTCCAGGGCATCATCCAGTTCCGCTACGGAAAGGGGATGGTAGTCCGCGAATTCCCGACCGTAGTTCCGGATGTCGTAGCGTAAGAGTTGGGCCTTATTGTTGATGTCCGGTGCATAGGCTTGGTAGGCGGGAGCGGGGAATACCACGTAATCCCCCTCATCACCGAGCACCATGGCACTAACTTCCACGACGGCCGTTGCACCTGCGCTCGCGCAAAAAAAATCAGCGGATAATTCCCGACCCGCGATGTGGCTGCCCACGAAGGCTGCTACCCCCTCCCTGAAGTCGGGCGCTCCGGAAAGCTGGGTATAAGCCGCTATCCAGTCCGGCCACTGGTGCTGACAAGAAATCGCCTGAAGTTTTTCCCGCAGCGTTGACCATTGCAGTAGATTTTCCGCGATGCAAAGGGTAATGGCTCCGTCGGTGTTTTCGGGAGCATAGGAATTTTCTTCGGCAAGTTCGAACAGCTCGAAATCCGGCCGCAGCGGCTGGTTGGCCTTATGGGTTCCTCTTGTTGACAACATATCTATTCAGTTTGCATTTCCGCTGCGATCACGTTCAAATGGGGTGGGAAAAATCCGCCAACTAAATTTCGAAATCCAGCGCACGTCGCAGTACCCCTGAATCGCGTTCTTCCACAAGCTTTTGATAGCGCTCCTCATTGAAGCGGTACCGCATGGCGGGCCGATGGGCCACGTTCTCCTGTTTTCCGACCTCCTCGAGGATGCCTGTTTTAAGAATACGGGTTCGGAAGTTTCGTTTATTAAATTCGGGTACGCCCAGTACCGTTTCGTACAACGTCTGCAATTCGCCTAGTGTAAACTCAGCGGGTAGCAGTTCGAAACCGATCGGTTGGTAGCGCACCTTGGCCCGCAGTCGCTTGATCGCCAGGTCAATAATCCTGGCGTGATCGAAGGCCAGCTCCGGCAACTCGTCCAGGCAATACCATTCCGCCTGCGCGGCGTCCGATGCCGGCATCGCCGGATGGTCCTCCAGGTTAACCAGGGCGTAATGGGCAACACTGATCACCCGGCCCCGGGGATCGCGGCCCGGTTTGCCAAAGGTGTACAGTTGTTCGACGTAGAGATCCCTGACGCCGGTCTCTTCTTCCAGTTCCCGCAGGGCGCTGGTTTCCAGGTCTTCCTCCATGTCGACAAAGCCTCCGGGCAGGGCCCACTGGCCCTTGAATGGCTCGCCGCCCCGCTGGATCAGTAACAGTTTAAGGGATCCGGCGCCGTCGTAGCCAAAGACCACGACGTCCACGGTGACCGAGGGGCGGGGATGTTTGTAAGTTGGCACGTTGAGGGGATTGTGAGTTATGATTCTGAAGCTAGTAGAATGGACTTTTCTTCGTGTAGTTCCGAACTAAGGCCGTAATGGAAGGTATCCCACTCGAAGGAGTTCCACAAGGCCCAGTTCTTCAGGGCGAGGTCACGGGAACTTCGGAGGCTTGGGGGTTGGTAGACCCGGGTGCCGTCCCGAAACACCGGTTGCAACATCTCCCGGCATTCTCCCGAAAGGTGATGTTGATCACCCTCGCTGGTCACCACCCTCGGTTGGGGCTCCCCGTCCAGTTCATTGAACAACTGGCTGCCGATGGGCCGGTTGTTGCTAAAATATCGGCGTATACCAAGTTTCCCGGGATTGCTCGACTTGATGGCCGTTTCGGATTGCTTGACTTTTGACTCCCACTTGCCGTCACTACCCTGGATGGCCGATAATTTGTATACGCCCCCCAGAGCACCCTGTTCGTGCCCGGTAGCCAGACGCGTTCCGATGCCCCAGATTCCGATTTTCGCTCCCTGTGCCTTGAGGTCACGGATCGCATACTCATCCAGGCTGTCACTGGCTACGATCTGGGCGTCGGGGAAGCCTGCCTCATCCAGTAACCGCCGCGCCTGGATGGAGAGTTCCGCCAGGTTGCCGCTGTCGAGTCGGATGCCATTCATTTCGTATCCTCGCTCCCGCATTTTTTTCCCCACGACAATAGCATGGCGGGTTCCTTCCAGGGTGTCATAGGTATCCACCAGGAATATGCTGTTGGCCGGCATCACCGCTGCATAAGCTTCAAAGGCGGTGAGTTCATCGGGGAAGACCATTACCCAGCTATGGGCGTGGGTGCCGCGAAGCGGGATGTCGTAGTAGCGCCCCGCCCAGACGTTGCTCGAACCGTCGCATCCCCCGAGGTAGGCCGATCGCGAGGCGGTGAGTCCCCCGTCCAGACCCTGCGCCCGCCGCAACCCGAATTCCAATACCGGGTCGGCGCCCGCCGCAGCCTTGATGCGGGCGGCCTTGGTGGCGATCAGGGTGGAGAAATTCATCACCGTCAGCAAAGCCGTTTCCAACAGCTGTACCTGCAGCAGCGGGCCTTCAATACGGAGCAACGGCTCGTGGGGCAGCACGATCTCCCCTTCCGGCACCGCGTCGACGCTGCCGGTCCACTTCATGCGTTGCAGGTAGTTGAGAAAGGGTTCGCGGAAAAGCGGACTGCCGTCACCACTCTTCAGCCGGCCGAGATACTGTATGTCATCGACACTGAACCGGAAGTTTTCGATCAGGTCGATGGCCAGGGGCAGGCCCGCGGAGAGGGCGAAGTGGCCATCGAAGGGCGGCGTCCGGTAGAAGAGGTGAAAAACAGCGTGCCGCTCATGAATGCGCTGATCGTAGTAGCCAGCCGCCATCGTGAGCTCGTACAGGTCGGTCAGTAAACCGAATCCGGGACGGTAAATTCGCGACAGATGCGATAACGCCATTGCTTAGTTTAGATTTTAAGGTAAGGTAGGCATTCCATCCTCAGTGTGCAAATGCACTTCCTTCTCTTGTCAACTGCCCCCCCGGTCATTTGCTCGTTTGCCGGGTACTTTTATCTTTTGTTTTATTGCCAATTACCCTGAACCCGCATGCTATACCATTATGGATACCTCTCGCCCGGCTACGAACCAAGGATTAGCCAACAAAATTGCCATAGTGTCTGCCATCGCGGCGATAGTGCTCGTGGTTAACCCATTCTTTCCGACGGAATGGGAACCGATACTTTTCATCGGAGCGATTGCCCTCGGTACACTGAGTGGCTATTTGCGATGGCGATCGGTAGCGACTTCCCAACCGCATACTAGGTACAAAAGCCTTTCCGGGAGTTTCTTCTTCCTCGCCGCACTATTCGTTTGCGCCGATTTGCGACTCTTTGATGAGGGCGGCGTAATTACCATCGGCTTGTTCCTCCTGCTCAGCCTCGGCGGCTACTTTGCCTGGCGCATCCGGCTGTAAGTTGTGGAAAACGATCCGCATGAAGGGCGATGGTTCTACCTGGTAGGTAAACTCCATGGATTCGGGGGTACCTTCCGCATCAGGAAATTTTCCAATGATCTCGGGATTCGTCAGGCCACTTTCGTAGTCGAGCAGTTCGTACTTCCCGTAGGTGGTGATGCCGGTGCGAATGGCAAAAAGGCCCCCGGAGGGCGGAAGCGCCAGCGTAACGGCGGGAAAATCCGAGGTATCGGTTCGGCGAACGTACGCCCGGAGGGTGTGCTTGTCAATGACCAACAGTTCGCCCAGGTCTTCGAGCAGCTCCTGTTCCGCCGTTTCGGCCAGTCGGCCCAGTCGCAGTACGATCCGTTCGGGGATGAGGATCGTCGATAGTGGAAGCTGGTTCAGGAGGTTCAGGGTGATCGGCACCTGCATCTCGTCCACCAGACTGTACTGCATCGTTTCGGAAATCAGGATGTCGATGTCCGTATCGGGGATTTGGTAGGTCGACGCATCGGTTTGCACCACCTGCCGTACGAAGTCTTCCAATCCCATATCCTTAAGCAGCGTTTTTACGGCCGCCAGACTAACCGCGTTAATCTCCAGGAAGGTGAATTGCAGCTCTGCCGGACTAAAGCGCGTCATCAGGGGTAGGGCCAGCGTGGCAAAGGGGCCGGTACCGGCATAGAGAACGTGGACCGGGCCAGGTTTCCTTGCTTGCACCTCCAGAACCGCGGCGTGAAGCCCGGCAATGAACAGCCGCGTCCGTAACTGATCGTCGATACACAGCGCGGCCCAGGTGGCGCCGATGGCCACCCCGTGACCGGTGTCTTCGGGGTGCAGGCTTTCGTCGTTGCCCAGGTCGAGGCCGGAGGCGTTGAGGAGTAAATCGCGGTAGGTAAAGAGGGTGTCGCTAAGTAGTTCGGGACCCGTGTTGTCATCCAGCAGGATGTCGGTCACAGAAGCCAGGGTGGCTTGTCGATTCATTCAAAGATATTGCGAGTCGCCAACGATGGCGCCTGCACTCGGACAAAGGTACGGTTTGCCGTTATGATCGTTCCTCCTGCGATTAATTTGTGAACGCCAACGGCTGCCCCGGACTAGGGGTAGATCAAGTATCCCGCCCGCATCGCCCGGTAGTCCGTCAATTCCGCGTCCCAGCTGGCGCGAATGGCAGCTTCCGTCTTCCCGTCCTCGATCATCAGGCGCAATTCGTCCGTTCCCGCCAATAGATCGAAAAAATCCGGGCGCGAGATCACGTCTATTCCTTTCTCGCTCAGGGCGGCATAGGCAGAGAGCAGATAGGTCAGATTGAGGCGATCGGTACGGTAGCTGCTTGCCGGCTCATCGCTCAGGTCGACACCCTGGCACGTTTCCCCGTTCAATTTAGGGGCAGCGGCGCCGGGACCCGGTGCCGGCGTGAAGGTTGCCGGCCCCGTCATTTCGGGATGACCGTAGAGTTGGAACTGCCGATCGGTTCCCCTGCCTACGCTCAGCACCGTGCCCTCGAAAAAGCAGAGGCTCGGGTAGAGATAGATACTCCGCTGATTGGGGAGGTTGGGGGAGGGGGCTACCGGTAGTTCGTAGACGCTTTCGTGGGTATAGTCCGTGCAGGGCACCACCGTGAGGTCGCAGCGCAATCCCTCCCCGAGCCAGCCTTCCCCGTTGACCATTTTACCGTATTCTCCCACCGTCAGGCCATGCACTACGGGAATAGGATCGAGCCCAACGAAGCTCTCAAAGCCTGGCTTGCGTATCGGCCCGTCCACGTAATGGCCGTTGGGGTTGGGCCGGTCGAGGATCACGACCGGCTTGCCGTAACGTGCGGCGGATTCCATCACGTAGTGCAGCGTGGATATGTAGGTGTAGAACCTGGCGCCGACATCCTGGATGTCGAAGACGATGAGGTCCACGTTAGCGAAGTCTTCGGCGGAGGGTTTTTTATTGCTGCCGTAGAGGGATTTGATCGGAAGCCCCGTACGCGCGTCCGTCCCGTCGGAAATCTTTGCTCCCGCATCCGCCTCTCCCCGGAAACCGTGCTCGGGGGCGAAGATGATCTCCACGTTCTGGCCGAGCGCGAGCAGGGTATCCACCAGATGGGTACCGCTAACGGTGGATGTCTGATTAACGACTAAGCCGAGCCTTTTTCCCTGCAGCAGCCAAAGGTAGCCCTCCGGGTTTTGGGCGGCGGGCGCAGGTGAAAGGGGGGCCGGGAAACCTTGGTCTGACTTGGTTTGGGCCCCGACGTTCGCCGGGGAAGTAGTGCGTTGGTTTGTACCTGCGTCCCCGCCCGATTTAAAACAATTTGCGGTAAGCGTAAAGGCAAAACAAATAATTAGATATACCTTGGCCATTCCAGTGCATTATTGACCGCCGAAGGCGACGGATCTGAGCTATGAGTAAGAGAGAATACGCGATCGTAGATATCGAGACCACGGGGGGGCGTGCCTCCCGGTCCAGAATTACCGAAATCGGTATCGTGATTTTCGACGGGGAAAAGGTAACGGAAACCTTCGAGACGCTTCTCGACCCCGAGCAGTATATACCCGCCGGCATCGTGGAATTAACGGGTATCACCCAGGAAATGGTGACCGGGCAGCCCAAATTTTATGAAGTCGCTAAGAAAATCGTCGAACTGACCGAGGGCCGCATCTTCGTTGCCCACAATGCCAAGTTCGATTATGGCTTCCTTCGCGCGGAATTCGGCCGACTGGGGTACACGTTTTCGCGGCGCCAGCTTTGTACCGTTCGGTTGGCCAGAAAATGCTTCCCCGGGCTGAAGAGTTACAGTCTGGGCAACCTCATCCAGCACTTTGGCATCACCGTTGATGCTCGCCACCGCGCCCTGGCCGATGCCCTGGCCACCACGGAACTTCTCGAGCGTTGCCTGGCCGGGGAGGATTGTGTTAAGGAAGCCACTCGCCTGATCAATCACGGGATCAAGGAAACCCGGCTGCCAAAGCAGATATCCCTCGAGCAGATCATGGAGATCCCCGAGGAAACCGGCGTGTACTATTTCCACGACGCCAAGGGCGACGTGGTGTACGTCGGTAAAAGCACGAACATCCGTAAGCGCATCGCGCAGCACTTCAACGACCATACCACTAAAGGAACCCGGATTGCCGATAAGGTGGCCGATATCACCTATGAGATCACCGGCAGCGAGTTGGTCGCTCTTCTATTGGAAAGCGAGGAAATCAAGCGATTGCAACCCCGCATCAATCGGGCCCAGCGCGGGAAACGGTTTAGTCACGCAATTCACAGCTACGTGAATGAACGGGGCTTCCGGTGTTTTGACGTGATCCGCAACACCGCCCAGGCGCGGAAGGAACTGGATATCATCAGTGAATATCCCTCGATCAGCCGGGCCAAGGGGAGGTTGAATTTCGTCCGGAAGCACCTCGAATTATGCAGCGCGTTTACCAACATTTATCCGAGTAAATCCGCCTGCTTCCATTACCACCTCAAACAATGCCGGGGAGGTTGTGCCGGTGAGGAGGAACCGGAAGAATACAATCTCCGCGCAGAGGAGGCCCGGCTTCACCTGCGGAACGTTTTCGATGAGGATTTCCTACTGTTCGACCGCGGCCGCAGTCACGACGAAGCTTCCGTCATTCTGGTTGAAGAGGGAAAATATCAGGGCTTCGGCTTCATTGACAAGGAAGTGTCCCACGACCTGGCCATGGCGATCGACAGCGTGAAGCGCTGCGTTACGTACCCAGACACGGCGAGGATCATCCAGCGCTACGTGAGCGAGAAGGGTGGGAAAATGGTACAATTGCGGACCGGGAAAGTGAGGAGGTAGTTCCTGAGTTTGGTAGGGCGCCGGGATCTTTTCCAAGGGGCCGTTGACCATTTGCCTGGCCTAACTGATTTTTACCTCTTTCGTGGGTATCTCGCCTGTTGCTTATCTAGGTCCTGTTGTAGAAGGTGACGGTACTCCCTTGCAACGAGGCATTCGTATTACCTGAGCTTAGAAAGCTTTCCATCAGGTATCACAACCCGGTTTGGGAGACCTTCTGATTGGTCGGTCGCCGCGGACAAGGTCAAGCACCGCAATTGAAGAGCAGGTAAGCGGAGTCACCGGCAAGCTACCGATCTTTGGAAAAAGCGACCGAACCCCTATACCCTAACCCAATCCCCCTACCCAGGCTTCTTCTCAAAAGGAATCCCCAACATCCGTCGAAGGCTCTGGTGATCCTCCTGCTCCATGTGCGTATCGACGCCATAACGTAGATCCCGATTATCCATGACGCGGTAGGTTCCGAATAGGCGATCCCACACGCTGAAAATATTACCGTAATTGCTGTCGGTATAGGGCAGGACATAATGATGGTGTACCCGATGCATGTCGGGAGTCACGAATACGGTACGCAGGACTCGATCCAGCCATTCGGGAACGGTGATGTTCGCATGGTTAAACTGACTCAGCACTACGCTCATGCTCTGATAGAGAAAGACGAGCCAAATGGGCGCGCCAAGCACCATTACGGCAGCCGTAGTAAAGGCAAAGCGGATCACGCTTTCTCCCGGGTGATGGCGGTTGGCCGTGGTGGTATCTACGTTTTGATCGGTATGGTGGATCAAATGAAAGCGCCAGAACAGGGGGACGCGATGCTCGGTCCAGTGGGCCAGGTATGCCCCTAATAAATCAAGTAACAGTAGGCCCACGATTGCCATCGCCCAAAGCGGCAGGTTCATCCACTGCAGGAGACCGAAGTCATTGACTACGGCCCACTGGCTGCCCTTTACGAGGAGGAAAGCCAGCAGAAAATTGACCACTATGGTCGTGAAGGTGAAAAAGAAATTGATACCGGCGTGTCTCCACTTGCGGTATTCAGCAGTGAAGAGCGGAACCGCGCTTTCCAATACCCAAAACAGGGTCAGTCCGCCCACCAGGATAAGGGTCCGGTGGCTACTTGGTATGGTTTCAAAATATTGAATGATCGGCTCCATCCCTCCAAGGTAAGGCAAGCTCCGCATCGAAGAAGGTAATTTGGCAGACAAGAACTACTGCCGTGAAACGTCTTTTCCTCAACGAGCGGGCCATCCTGCTGGCTGTTATCCTCAACGCCGTCGTCATCTTTGCGCTCTATTTCCCTAGCCAGCGTGATGATCCGTGGTTATTGGGGCTTGACTATTTCTTCATCCTCTTCTTCCTGTTGGAGGTCATCGTCAAGCTTTCGGTATTAAAGCCCAAAGCTTACTTCAGGAACCCCTGGAACCGATTTGATTTTGTTATCATCCTTGGTTCGTTACCGGTCCTTTTCCTGGCCTTTTTCGATATTCCCGACACAACAATTCTGATCCTGCTGCGACTCTTTCGGCTCGTACGCCTGGTGCGCTTCCTGCGGTTCATCCCCAACGTCGAACAGGTGATGCGCGGCTTGGGCAGGGCACTGAAGTCATCGGTACTGGTACTGGGGGGCTTGTTTTTCCTGAATTTACTATTGGCCCTGATTACCTGCCATTTTTACTCGGAAACGGCACCCGAATATTTCGGTGACCCCCTGGTTAGCTTCTACAGCATATTTCAAATGTTTACCCTGGAAGGGTGGAACGACATTCCTAATGCCATTACTCCTAACAGCGCGACTCCGCTGCGGGTCGGAATGACCAGGCTGTACTTCGGTACGGTTGTCCTGATCGGCGGCATCTTTGGGATCGGGCTGGCCAATGCCATCTTCGTTGACGAAATGACGATGGATAATAACCGGGAGCTCGAAAAGAAAGTGGATGTCCTTACGGAAGAAATCAGAGCGCTCCGCCGGGGACTGGACGTCTAGCCGCCGATCATGAGGCGACGGGTGGCCAGGATACGGCCGCGCTCGTTGGTAAGACTGTATAGGTAGGTACCTCGTGGGAGGTGACCCAAATCGATCGGAACGGCGGCTTCTCCCGCTACCGGCGAAAATTGGCTGGCAGCGACTTTTCTTCCCAGGACGTTGAGGATGCGGATGGTGTAGTCACCGGCGTCCAATCCCTTGATATCAAAGGTAGTCTGCCCACGCGCCGGATTGGGATATACGCTGATATTGCCCTGTCTTAAATAGGGGCCGCCGACGGAGTTGGTAGCGTCTCCGCGGATGTACGTCATTCGCGATATACTACCGTCATTTTCCCGGGTTACGGTGGCAACGGCTTCCTTTTTACCTGGTGTCCAGAACAAGAAGGTAGTCACTGGCTCCTGCTCTCCCAGAAAAGCGGAATACTCGGGAACGAGTCCACGCAGGGTGCTGGTTATGTCAAAATAGGCTAAGGCACCGGTTTTGACCTCCACTTTGGTAGTGAGGGTTTCCACCCGGGTTTCGCGTATGACGTCAAAGGTTTGATTGGCAAGGGTTAGGGTGCCGTAAGCATCTACCTCGTCCGAACGTATGCTGGTCGTGGTGAGGCGAATACTGTCGACCCCCGAAAGCACGGCGCCATACTGTTGGGTTGCCTCCGCTGGCAGATCGTCAGTAGCTACGGTGATAATATTCGTTGCCGTGGATTGGTAGCTATCGCCGTAAGAAAGGGGGGCACGACGCTCTGGGCGGACCGGATCCAGTGCCGCTTCAATATTGTACCCTTCCAGGAGGGGAGTACCTCCACGAATTCCCACGAGGTCGAAAGCATTTTCGCTGACCCGGTAATAGCCCACGGTCACCGTATCGATGTCCAGGGCGATTTCGGCTTCCGAGAAGAGGGTATCACCGCTCGCGGAGGTGGCCGATAGATTTAACTCCCGGGCAACGCCGGGATCCCCGAAATTCCATTGCCTTTGCGCTCCCGGGGTGAGCAGGTCAATCGTCACGTCATCCGGAGCTACGTTATACTTCAGTGTATCACCAACCTCCGGAAAGTAGTCGGCGGTGACGGTGACCTGTCCCGACAGGACGGAACCCAGCAGCAATAGCAGCACCAAGGGGGCAAAATTGGGCATAAAGTCTTTCTTCAGAGCTTCCCTAAGGTAAGGCGTTTTCAGGGGAATTGTGCGCTACGGGCGAAATGAGCGGCAACTTAACTTCGAATGGGGGCCAACCACTTCTGAGCGGTGACGGGATCCCAACCTTTACGCCGGGCATAATCGGCTTCCTGGTCGGGCTGTATGCCGCGAACGGTGAAGTATTTCGATTCGGGGTGACTATAGTACCAGCCGCTAACGCTGGAAGTCGGGTACATCGCGAAGCTTTCGGTCAATGTGATACCGGTGGTCTGTTCAGCATCCAATAATTCCCAAAGCTTGGCTTTTTCGGTGTGTTCGGGGCAGGCTGGATACCCCGGCGCGGGGCGGATGCCCTGGTACTTCTCGGCAATAAGCGCGTCGTTGTCGAGCCCTTCGTCAGCCGCGTACCCCCAGTACTTTCGCCGAACCCGTTGGTGTAAAGCTTCGGCGAACGCCTCCGCGAGCCGGTCCGCCAGTGCTTTCAGCATAATGGCACTATAATCATCATGCGCTTCCTCGAAGCGCTTCACGTGCTTTTCGATGCCGATTCCGGCCGTCACGGCAAAGCCGCCGATGTAGTCCTGTTTGCCACTATCCGCCGGAGCGATGTAGTCGGTGAGGGCCTGATTGGATAGTCTGGCGGATTTTTTGCTCTGCTGCCGTAATTGATATAGCTCGTAGGTTCTGGTCTCTGTTTGTACGTGGATCGTGTCCGTACTCACTTCCCCGCTAGCCGGCCAAAATCCAATCACCCCCTCCGCGGAGAGCCACTTCTCGCTGACGATCTTGTCCAGCATGGTACGCGCCTCCTGGTAGAGTTGCGTCGCCTGTTCACCGACTACCTCGTCGTCGAGTATCTCCGGAAATTTACCGGCTAGGCCCCAACTACTGAAGAAGGGTGTCCAATCGATAAAATCAACGAGTTGGTCCAGCGGGAAATCGTGCAAGGCTTTGGTGCCGGTGAAGGTGGGGACCGGGGGGGTGTAGTTTTCCCAGTCGAGTTTAAGTCCGTTGGCTCGGGCCTCCTGAATTGGCAGGGTCTTTTTATTGGATTGCTTGTTGGCCCGTTGTACCCGGACCCGCTCGTATTCCTCGGTTATGCTGTTGCGGTACCGTTCCCGTTCGGCGTCTTCCGAATTAAGTAACTCACTCACCACGGTGACCGCCCGGCTGGCATC
The DNA here is from genome assembly GCA_963747415.1 of Lewinellaceae bacterium. Lineage (GTDB taxonomy): Bacteria > Bacteroidota > Bacteroidia > Chitinophagales > Saprospiraceae > Neolewinella. Next base: position 675,359 of record CAVVFF010000001.1, read on the forward strand.
CAGTACGTGTACGGTCGGGCCGCTGTAGGCGGGGGCCACTTTGATGGCGGTGTGCGTCTTGCTGGTCGTCGCTCCCCCAATCAGCAAGGGAGTCTTGAGGCCGCGCCGTTCCATCTCCGCTGCAACGTTGACCATCTCATCCAGCGAGGGGGTAATCAGACCGGATAAACCGATCACATCCACCTTTAGACGGTCGGCTTCGTCGAGGATCTTATTCGCCGGTACCATTACACCCAGGTCGTGGATCTCATAATTGTTACAAGCCAGGACGACTCCAACAATGTTTTTTCCGATGTCGTGGACGTCGCCCTTTACGGTGGCCAGGAGGATGGAACCCTTGTGCGTTTCCTCCGCATCCGCGTCTCCTCCGAGCTCCAGGCGCTCCTCCTCGATATACGGCTGCAAATACGCGACCGCCTGCTTCATCACGCGTGCGCTCTTAACCACCTGGGGCAGGAACATCTTACCCGATCCGAACAGGTCGCCAACGACGTTCATGCCGTCCATCAGCGGGCCTTCGATCACGTGCAGGGGGCGGGGGTACTGCTGACGCGCCTCCTCGGTATCTGCTATGATGTATTCGGTAATTCCCCTTACCAGACTGTGGCGAAGCCGCTCCTGGACGGTGCTCTCCCGCCAGCCCAGGTCCCGCTGAACGGTACGACCGCCAACGTTCTTCAGCCCTTCGGCGAATTCCATAAGGCGGTCAGTAGCATCATCTCGGCGATTCAGCAAGACGTCCTCCACGCGTTCCAGCAGGTCCTTCGGAATGTCTGCGTATACCTCGATCAAGCCGGCGTTCACGATCCCCATATCCATGCCGGCGCCGATCGCGTGGTAAAGGAAAGCGGAGTGCATGGCCTCCCGTACGACATTGTTTCCGCGGAACGAAAAGCTGACGTTGGAAACGCCCCCACTTATTTTAACTCCCGGGCATCGCTCCTTTATTTGTCGCGTCGCTTCGATAAAATCCACCCCGTAATTATTGTGTTCTTCGATACCGGTGGCCACGGCGAAAATGTTCGGATCGAAGATGATGTCCTCGGGGTCAAACTTAGCTTGCTCGGTAAGCAGTTTATAGGCCCTTACGCAGATGTTTACCTTCCGTTCGATGCTATCCGCCTGCCCCTTTTCATCGAATGCCATAACGACGGCCGCCGCGCCGTAGCGTTTGACCAACTGCGCCTGCCGGAGGAATTCGGCCTCTCCTTCCTTCATGCTGATGGAATTGACCACGCACTTTCCCTGCACGCAGCGTAGCCCGGCCTCGATCACGTCCCACTTGGAGGAGTCGATCATCAGGGGCAACCTGGCAATGTCGGGTTCGGCCATCATCAGGTTGAGAAAGGTCTTCATGGCTTCCTCGCTATCGAGCAGTCCTTCGTCCATGTTGACATCGATGACCTGTGCCCCGCCTTCCACCTGGTCGCGGGCCACGTCGAGCGCGGTAGGGTAGTCCCCGTCCTTAATTAAGCGCGCAAATTTGCGGGATCCGGTCACGTTGGTTCGTTCGCCTACGTTGACGAAATTGGTCTCCTCGCGGATAATCAGGGGCTCCAAACCGCTCAGGCGGGTATGGGGGGAGCGCTCCGGTATGGATCGGGGGGAAGGTTGCCGACCGCCCCGGCCATGGCGGCAATGTGATCGGGGGTGGTACCACAGCAGCCGCCGATCATATTGACCAGGCCACTGGATGCAAAATCACGGATGTACCCCTGCATTTCCTCGGCATCCTGATCGTACTCTCCCATCTCGTTGGGCAAGCCGGCGTTGGGGTAGGCGTGTACGTAGCATTCGGCGATTTTCGATAGCGAGGCCAGGTGGGTTCGCATCTCCCTGGCACCCAGGGCACAGTTCAGTCCGATACAGAGTGGTTTGGCATGCGCCACTGAGATGTAGAAGGCCTCTACCGTTTGTCCGGAAAGGGTGCGGCCGCTGGCGTCGGTGATGGTGCCGGAAATGATCACCGGAAGCTCAATATTCCGCTCGTCCCTGACCTCCTGAAGCGCAAACAGCGCCGCTTTGGCATTGAGGGTGTCGAAGATGGTCTCGATAAGGATGCAATCGACACCGCCGTCGGTTAAACCTTCAATCTGGGTTTTATAGGCCTCGCTAAGCTGCTCAAACGTAATGGCCCGATACCCGGGATCGTTGACGTCCGGGCTGATACTCAGCGTCCGGTTGGTGGGCCCTACGGCGCCGGCTACGAAGCGGGGCTTCTCATCGGTAGAGTAGGCATCAGCGGCCCGCCGGGCTACTTCCGCCGCCGCCTTGTTCATCTCGTAGACCAGGTGCTGCGTACCGTAGTCTTCCTGGGCGATGGTGGTGGCGCTGAAGGTGTTGGTTTCAATCAGGTCGGCGCCCGCATCCAGGTACAGCTTATGGATTTCCTCGATCACGTCCGGCCGGGTAAGCACCAGCAAATCGTGGTTCCCTTTAAGGTCGCTGGGGTGATCTTCCAGGTGGCCGTGGCGGTAGTCGGCTTCCGTGAGTCCGTAACCCTGGATCAAGCTGCCCATGGCGCCGTCGAGGACGAGAATTCGTTTGGCAAAGATCTCGGAGAGCGAAGGACGGGTCATCGGCGATATATCTGGGCTACTAAGCCTGAACGAAAACGGTTAAAATGGCTGGGCAAAGATATACATCACGCTGGCTGGTATTGTTGTTTTTTGGACCTTCCGGCTTTCGATCAGTTACGACGGCAAAGGGCCGGAGTGCTGGGGGCATTTGGGAGCGTGAATTCTGCTTTGGAAGGTTACTCTCCTGCGCTCCGACGCAATAGTTAGCGGGTAGCAGGTAGGCTGAAGCGCAATTGCCGCGCAGCCTACCCGCTACCCGCTACCCGCTAACCTACTCCTCCTCCAAAGTATCCCGCGTTTCCGGCGTGGTCAAATCCCGGTGCACCGCAATAGCCGCGTTCATCTCAAAGCCAATAATCAAAATCAGGGCGTTAAGCTGCAGCCACAGCATCACGATGATGATGGTGGCGATCGAGCCGTAGAATTTGGTGTAGGTATCGTAGCGGTTGAAGCCGTCGATGTAAAAGCTGAAGGCAACCGAAGTGAGCAAACTCAGGATCGTGGCCAGCGTCACCCCCGGACTGAAATAGCTAAAGCGCTTGATGGTGGCCGCCCCGTAGCGGTACAGCGAGCCGATGATGATGTAGTACAGCGCCAACATGGTGATCCATCGGATGCTGTTGATCAGGAAGCTGGCGAAGCCGCCCAGGCCGAGCCAGTAGTTGATCCAGCCGATGATGCTGTCGCCAAGAATGACCAGCACCACGCTGGCGATGATGAACAGCCCGATCAGGAAAGTGAGCCCAACGGCCACCATTCGCTTGCGCAGGAAACCCCGTTGCCGGAACACCTCCATATAGCTCTTCTCGAAGGCCTGCATAAGCGACATCATGCCGTTGCTGGAGAAAAATACGGCAAGCAGGAAACCGAAGCTCAACAGACCGATCTTCGGGGAGTTGGTGATCTCCTGCACGAAGCCGAAAACGATGTCTCCCGCCTGGCCGGGCATCACGCGCTTGATCTCCTCGTAAAGCGTCATATTGAAGTTTTCCAGAGCGGGAAACCAGATGCTAAGGAAATCCAAGGCGAAGGGAACGAGGGTAAAAATGGTAAGAATCGAGGGGAACAGCGACAGAAAAAAACTGAAGGCTACGCTGTTAGCGCGGGTAAACAGGTCGTCGCGGGTAGCTTCGTTGACTACGAAGACGATCACGTCATAGATCGGGACGCCGTGAAATCCGATCAGGCTGTTCTCCTTGGCGTACTTCAAGAGCCCGATCACTACCGGGTGCTCGGTGAAGTACCGCTTGAAGGCCGCCATATTGAATTTCTTCACGCTCAAAAGTTCGGACGTATGACTTGCATCAGGTACTCGGGTACCGCCACCGTTCGCTCCGTTTCCACGTCTACAAAACAGAGTTTAACGGATCCGCCGTTGACCAATTTACCTATTTCGTTATGGATCTCGATGTGGAAAGTAATGGTACGGTCGGGCACGTGGCGCAGCTGGGTGGTGATGGTCAGGATCTCATCATAACGGGCCGGACGTATGAAGCGTTGGTTCAGGCTCATCACCGGCATCATCACGCCGACCTTCCGCTCCATCTCGGCGTAGCTGAGGCCCAGATCGCGCAGCATTTCCGCGCGGCCCACCTCGTACAGCAGCGCGTAATGCCCATGGTAGAGATAGCCCATCTGGTCGGTTTCTCCGTAGCGTACGCGATAGGTAGTTGTGGAGGTCAGCATAAAAATAAAGGGTTTGGCGGCGGAGCGCGGGTGCAAGGTAATGGTCGGTGGAGCAACGGTAGAGGGTGCCCAGCCGTTGAGTCGTTAGTAGAAAAGTAAGTTTACTACACGGCACATACCCCGGTATGGGTCGAGTATTCTATCTACGGGTTTGCCTTATCTTGCCTCACTTGCGACCTTTGCCGTATGAAAAACAAAACCACTGCCGGCATTTTTGCCCTGGTCTTCGGCGGACTGGGCGTGCACCGGTTCTATCTGGGTCAGAAGGGATTGGGTATTCTATACCTGCTCTTCGTGTGGACGTTCATTCCCACGATCATTGCGATGATCGACGGGATCGTGCTTCTAACCCAGGATGAGGAGAAGTTTAACCGGAAGTACAATCCCGAATACTGGGCCGCCCAGCAACACCAGCAGCAGCACCAGTATAATTACGGCGGATCACCGCCCCCCCGGCCTCCCAAAGAGGAATACGTCGCTCCTACGCAGGGTCCGCGGAAAGATCCCTTCCAGCGTACCGCCGATCAGCACTACGCCAATTACGACTTCGATTCGGCGATCCGCGACTACCGTCGCTCCCTCAACGTGGATCCACGGCAGCCGGAAGTACACTTCAAATTGGCTTGTCTGTATTCCATCCACGAAGACACGGATACGGCCCTCTACCACCTCAGCCAGGCACTTGAACACGGCTATTACGATTTCGACGAGATCGAAAAGCACGATCACCTTGCTTTTCTACGCTCCACCCCGGCATATCAGGCTTTCAAAAGTAACGGCTATCGCATCCCCGCTGCCCGCTCCCAGCAGGGGCCGGAGGCAGCTACCGAACCCGGCCCCGGCGCCCCGCCGGAAACCTTGGAGCTTTCCGATGACCTGATCACGCAGATCGAACGTTTAGCGCGGCTAAAGGAAGACGGTATACTGTCGGAATCCGCCTTCCAGCGGGAGAAGGAGAAGCTTTTGCGGTCTTAGCCGGGCACTTCGTCAGCCGAACGCAGGGTAGCGAAGTTCGGCCGACGAAGTGCTCCCCAGATTTGAATATCCCCCATGGCGTCATCTCCCTTACTGCTTTTAGCCATTCTCTGCGGAAGCGTGGTGCTGTCAGAATGGTTGGTACGCACCACATTCCTACGGCATCTCGGCACCGCCCTGGTAGTCATAATCGTTGTTGCTATCTGGGCGAATTTGGGGCTTATTCCTTCCGCGAGCCAGGGATCTCCGGTGTACAACGGGGTATTCCAATACCTGGCACCGCTTTCCATTTTCTACCTTCTGCTGGACGTGAACCTTGCCAGCATCAGGCGCGCGGGAGCTCCGATGCTGCTCCTTTTTTTGTTAGGTAGCCTGGCTACGGCGGTTGGGGTAGTAGCGGGCATGTACCTGATCGATGGGGCCGCCCACTTCGGAGAATTTTATCCGGCTATAAGTGGCATGTTTACCGGGACGTATACGGGCGGTAGCGTGAATTACAATGCCATCGCTATTCACTACGATATGATGCGCGAGGGCGTCCTCTATGCGGGGATGACCGCGGTGGACAACATCATCACCGCCGTATGGATGGTCGTAACCCTGGCCGTACCCTTGCTGCTGCGCCGGGGCCGGAAGGCTGGCGATGTGAGGTTAGCAGACACGGACGATGTAGAGCGGGAAACGGAGCGCGTGAGCGTGCTTTCGCTGGGAATTCTATTGGGGATCGGGTTCTTCAGTCTGGCGGCGGCGGATGCCTTAACCTTGGGCCTGGCGGCCATTGGCCTGAATGTTCCTTCTATTCTGGTACTTACGACCATCGCGTTGCTACTGGCTCAACTGCCGATCCTCCACCGCCTGGCGGGTGGGCAGGTACTCGGGCTGTTTTTCGTCTACCTCTTTTTAGCGGTGATCGGAGCGTTTTGCGAATTGGCCGCCCTCGGGCAAATCGGAGATCTGGCCTGGAGACTGCTGGTGCTCGTCACGGTAATCGTGCTCGTGCACGGCACGGTTGTTTTCGGCGTGGCCCGACTGGCAAAATTGGACATGGACGTAGCCGCTATTGCTTCCCAGGCTAATATCGGCGGATCGTCCTCGGCGCTGGCCCTGGCAAAGAGCCTGGATCGGATGGATCTTTACCTGCCGGGAATACTGGTCGGCGCGTTAGGGAACGGGCTGGGTACGTATCTGGGTTTTTTGGTAGCGGGCCTGGCCGGCTCGTAAGTGATCGGCTGATTTACCTCCCGGCCGTTATAGTAAGGTCCAGACCTTAGCCAGGAGTAACAATCCGATGCCGATCGGAATAACGTACCGAAGCTGCCAGCTAAGGCGGCGGCGATCGCTGGTGGTAACCGGGTGCCCCCCGACCTGCAGTTCCTCGAAGAACGCCGGCAGTCCCCAAACCTTCAGGAGGAACCAGCAAAGCAGCAATTCCCCGATCAGCAGCGAAATACTTCCAAACCATTCCAGCAGGAAGTTGAAGTAACCCAAGCCGGGATCGCCCATGCCGGCGAAGTTGGTCAGCCAGGAGGGACCATCACCGGAGCAGGAGATGACGACCGGTACGGCAAGAATAAAGACCAGGAGTCCGACCACCGGTCCACCCCAGCTGCGCTGCCAGCCGTAGCGTTCGGTCATCGTGCGCAGGGCGGGCTCGAAGAGGGAAACGGCTGAGGTCAGGATGGCCACGGAAAGCAGAAAAAAGAAGAGCAGTCCAACCCACTGGGCGGCTGGTCCGTAGGTTTTGAAGATCTCAACGAGATTGATGAAAACAAGCGGCGGCCCGCTGTAAATATCCCCTTCCGCTCCCCCGATCAGGGGCAGCACCAGCACCGCTCCCAGGATGGCGACCGTGGTGTCGAGGTGCACGATCTGGGGGGCGGCGCGCAGAACGTTCGTTTCGCGGTCGGCGTGGGCCGCGAAGGTCATCATGGAAACGGCGCCGAGCCCGAGACTGAAAAATGCCTGGCCGAGGGCGTGGAGTAACCCCAGTTCCCGGTTGTCCGTTGGGATAAGAAGGCTTTTCCAATCAAATTTGAGCAAATTACCGTAGTCCATTGCGGCGGGGCGCAGGAGGGGTAAGGACACGATCAGGAATATCAGCAGCAGACCCAGGACCGGCATGGCCACCTTCCCCAGCCGTTCGATACCCGTATACAGCTCCCGGGAGCATACAAAAGCAACAAGGGCGGCGAATAGGCCGGTAAAGAGCAACGCGCGGGGTATGGTACCGATTGCCTCGCCGAAGGCCGGTCCGGCTGGCGTAGCGGCTACGGTGGCGTAATCGGTCAGATATTTCCATACGTATTCCAGCGTCCAACCCGCCAGCACGATGTAGAAAGATGCGACCATGATGGAGGTCAGGATACCGAGCCAGGCCACTGCCTGCCAACCGCTGGAGGCACCTGGTACCGCGAAGGCCTCGGTGGCGTCGCTTCCTTTGCGCTTTCCCATTGCGTTCTCGAGGACCATGAGGGGAATGCCCATCAGCAGGGTGAAGAGGACGAAGGCCAGGATATAGGCACTACCACCAAAATAGTGGACGCGGTAGGGAAAGATGACCAAGTTAGCCACCCCGATAGCAGCGCCGGCGGAGGCGAGCACGTGGCCTACCCGCGAGAATCTTATCGACATTGGGTGAAGATAGGGTAGGGATGGCTTGCCCCTGTTTCGGTCTGCTGGGTACCGAAGCTGAGCAACTTCCTTCGGTGGGGAGAAAAGAGCTGTCAGGGGGTGGATACTTGATAAGGGTGATAAGCGTCCGACGCCTTTAGGCGTCGGACGCTTATCAAATATCGTGCCAGCGTACGCGCGATCCGCGGCGAACCCGACGGCAAAGGATAATGTTCCCGTGGCGGGGCATAAGGTATATCCCTAAGAGGAGGCCGAAGGAGTCACCTGCTCGCTTCGGGTCCCCACGGTTAGCAGGGTCAGCGCTAGGCCGCCACAGCCCGCCATAACCCCGACCATCGGCAGGGCGGTTAGATTCTGCAGCACACCGACCAGCGCGGAGGCAACCGCACCCACGGCCATCTGCAGCGAACCCATTAGGGCCGATGCGCTACCGGCCGTATGTTGCATGGTATCCAGCGAGAGGGCACTGGAGTTGGGAAAGATGAAGCCGAGGCAGAACAGGTAGCTGAAAATGAGGGCGGTGGTCAGGATCAAATTAGCATATCCGAAGTAAACATCGGCGACCAGCAGGGTAGCGGTAACACACTGCCCCACGAGGGCAAGGTAAACGATCCTTTCACTTGACCGCTTTCGCAAACTCCGGTTATTCAGCTGGGTGGCCGTCACCAGCCCCGCGGCAATGATGGCGAATACAATGCCGTATTGCTGCTCGTTCAATCCGAAAAGCTCCAGGTAAAGATGGGGGGAACCACTTAAATAAGCATAAAGCCCGGCTGAGGAAAAGGCACCCGTAAGTGCGTACACAATGAAGTGGCGATCGGTAAGAATCGACCAATAATTCCGAGCAATCGCGTTGGGCCTGAGCGAGTAGTAAGGGTTGATCCGGTCGTAATCTCGCAGCAGCAGGAAGCCCCCCGTAAGAATGAGTAAGGACAGTCCCGCCAGAATCGCAAATACGTAGCGCCATCCGAAGGCCGTAGTGATAAAGCCACCCAGGGTAGGGGCGATGATGGGCGAGACGGCAATGACCATCATCAACAAAGAGAATACCTTGGCCATCTCCCTGGTTTCAAAAAGATCGCGAACGATGGCCCGCGAAGCCACCAAGCCGCCACAGGCGCCGAGTGCCTGAAAAAAGCGGAACAGGATCAGCATCTCCACGGAAGTCGAAAAGGCACAGGCTACGGAGCTTATCGCGTATATACATAGCCCGATGTACATCGGGCGCTTTCGTCCGAAGCGTTCCAGCAGGGGGCCATAGATCAATTGCCCAAGCGCCAAGCCCACAAAGAAACTCGATAGCGATAGGGAAACCCGGCTAATGTCCGTTCCCAGGTTTTCCGCGATCCCTCCAAATGCCGGCAAATACATGTCGATCGACAGGGGGCCGATGGTAGTAAGCGATCCGAGTACGAGAATAAGGAGAAAGCGGTTTTCTTTTGGATCGGACATAGCGGGGCAGGGTTACTAGGATTGGGGCGGTGTTTAGGCGGGTCAGCCTGCCTTTACGAGGGGGGCAACTTGCTTGCCAATGATTTTAATAGCGTTTAGGCGTTGCTCATGGGACAATTCCGCACTGTCCATCTGGAAGGTCAACCTGTCGATGCCACCAAGGGCCTCGGAATGTCGCAGGATCTTGTCCGCTACTTCTTCAGGGCCACCGACCAGCAAGGCGCCCTTTGGTCCGCGTTGGGCATCGAAGTGGGCCCGGCTCTGCGGACGCCAGCCGCGTTCTTTCCCGATCTTGTTCATGGTCCGGGTGTGGCCGGGATAAAAGTCTTCCACGGCCTTTTCAGTAGTCTCGGCTACGTAGCCAAGAGAATGCAGTCCGACTTTCATCCCGGCAGGGTCGTGGCCGGCTTCCAGCCAGGCATTGCGATAGAGATCAACCAAGGGGCGGAAACGGTGAGTTTCCCCGCCGATAACGGCTACCATGAGGGGCATTCCCAGGGTGCCGGCACGCGCGAATGAAGCCGGTGTACCACCCACGCCCAGCCAGATGGGAAATGGGTCTTGCGCCGGGCGCGGGTAAATCGGTTGGTCCGAAAGCGGGGGCCTAAATTTCCCGGACCACGTTACCCGTTTATTATCCCGGATCTGTAGCAGCAGCCCCAACTTTTCCGTGAACAGCTCATCGTAGTTGGACAAATCATAACCGAAGAGAGGAAAGGCATCGATAAAGGATCCGCGGCCGACCACCATTTCCGTCCGTCCCTTAGATATCAGGTCGAGGGTGGCAAAACTCTGAAAGACCCGCACGGGGTCCGCGGCGCTGAGTACCGTTACCGCACTGGTCAATTTGATCCGCTCGGTAAGCGCTGCGGCAGCGGAAAGTATAGTGACGGGAGAGGAGTCAAAATAATCCGGCCGGTGGTGCTCTCCCATCCCGAACACATCAATGCCCATCTTATCGGCGTGCACGATGCGAGCCAATAGATCGGTCATTGACTTCTCCGCATTCACTACTTCTCCACTGTGCTCATCAATTACCGCCGAGCCGAAACTATCAAATCCAATATCCATAGAAAAATATTTCGTGTACCAACAATAAATAACGACCAGGGTTGCCTGAAATAAAAAAAGCCCGGATTGCTTGGCAATCCGGGCTTTGACAAAGGAGCAAGCCTATTCTTCCTCGCTCCCTTCCTTGGTTTCCGCGGAGGCAGCCGTAGCAGCGGCGGCAGTTGCCGTAGTAGCGGTGTTTGTATTCTCCGTATTCGTATTGGTGTCGTTACCACTTCCTGCCTTGCCACGACGGCGGCGGCTGCGACGGGTACGGCCTTTCGATTTAGCCTCGTCTTTATTGTAAACGTCGTTGAAATCGACGAATTCGATCATAGCCGTTTCCGCACCATCACCCAGACGGGAGCCCGTCTTGATCACGCGCAGGTAACCACCGGGGCGATCACCGATTTTTTCGGCAACTGTTTCGAAGAGTTCCGCGACGGCTTCCTTATTCTGAAGGTAGCTAAAAACGGTACGCCGATTGTGGGTATCGTTCGTTTTAGAACGAGTGATCAACGGTTCGGCATATGCCCGCAGGGCTTTCGCCTTAGCGAGGGTCGTATTGATCCGCTTGTGGGTAATTAGGGCAATGGTAAGGTTGCGGAGCAACGCTTTCCGGTGGGCGGTCTTGCGACCCAAATGATTGAATTTCTTACCGTGACGCATGTCAGAAGAATTTACCGGCAACACGCACCTCGCGCTCGTATGCGGATCGGGCAACCGCGAGGGGGAGGGGTTATTACCGTTGTGGTTTAATTAAAAACTGCATCCTTTCGGATGACCCGGCGCGGCGAAGCCGCTTTGATAGTCATTTAGTTCGTTAGTCATTTAGTTGGTTGGCGCGGTAGCTCTAAAAGACTAAAAGACTAAAAGACTAATAAAAGCGCAAAGCGCTTTTATTCCTCGTCCAGTTTGTACTTACTAAGGTCCATTCCGAAGGTCAGGCCTTTTTCAACGAGCAGCTCTTCGATCTCTACCAACGACTTCTTTCCAAAGTTGCGGAACTTAAGCAGTTCGTGGGTGTCGTAGCGAACCAGTTCGCCGAGGCTGTTGATCTTGGCGGCTTTCAGGCAGTTGTAGGCCCGTACCGAAAGGTCGAGATCCTCGAGGCTGGTTTTAAGCAGCTTGCGCATGTGCAAGATGTGCTCGTCCACGATGGTTTCCTCGCGGGCGCCGGAGCTCTGGAACTCGATGGGCTCGTCGGTGATGAGCATCAGGTGCTGAATGAGGATGCGGGCAGCCTCGCGAACGGCATCTTCCGGGTGGATGGTGCCGTCGGTCTTTACTTCGAGGATCAGGTTCTCGTAGTCCGTACGCTGGCCCACGCGGGTGGATTCTACGCGGTAGGCCACGTTCTTGATCGGGGTGTAGATAGCATCTACCGGAATGACACCGATGGGAGCATTCTTAGGCAGGTTGTCGTCTGCAGGGATATAGCCGTAACCTTTGGTTACGGTGAGCTCGACTTCGAGGTTAACGAAAGGTTCCATGGTACAGAGCACCAGGTCGGGGTTCATCACCTTGAACACATTGGTGTGCTCGTCGATATCGGCTGCGGTAAACTGTTCCTTTCCGCTGATGGTGAGGTAGATCTTTTCCTCTTCCATTTCATCGTTCTCGATGGTCTGCTTCAGCCGGACCTGCTTGAGGTTCAGGATGATTTCGACAACATCTTCCACGACGCCACGGATGGTACCAAATTCATGGTCAACACCGGCGATACGAACGGCGGAGATAGCAAAACCTTCGAGGCTGCTCAGGAGCACCCGACGCAGAGAGTTACCGATGGTTTGGCCGAACCCGGGTTCCAGGGGTTTAAATTCGAAGTTACCATGGAAGTCATCCGACTTCTGCATCGTAATCTTATCCGGCTTCTGGAAATTTAGGATACTGCTCATACTTTATTTACTGACTTGGAGTGCTTTATGTCCGCGAATGACCGGGGCAACAACACCTGGGATATAAAATTAGTTGGCCCCAACCGGCCGTAGACCGAATCAGGGCTGAGAAAAGGGGTGACCGTCGGTCCATGGTGGCGTTCGGCGGCCACCCCTAATCCATATTACTTCGAGTAAAGCTCGACGATCAACTGGGTGTTGATCTTTTCGGGAATGTTCTCGCGCTCGGGGTAGTCAAGGAAGGTTCCTTCCATCTTCTCCTGATTGAAGGAGAGCCAGCCGTAATTGCGAACATCGTTGCGTCCGGTCATCGTATCACGGATGACTTCTAGACCCTGCGACTTTCCGCGGACGGATACAACATCGCCGGGGCGAAGCTGGGTAGAAGGAATATTGTTGAGTCGGCCGTTAAGCATGATGTGCCGGTGAGAAACCAGCTGGCGGGCGGCGCGGCGGGTGGGAGCCAAGCCCAGACGGAAAACGACGTTGTCCAGACGGGCTTCAAGGTATTGCAGTAACAGTTCACCGGTAATGCCACGGGAAGCTGCTGCGCTCTTGAAGAGGTTTAGAAACTGCCGCTCGAGAACGCCGTAGGTATACTTGGCCTTCTGCTTTTCGGTAAGCTGCAGTTTATAGTCAGAGGGTTGCCGACGACGTCCACGGCTGTTGCCGTGTTGACCGGGCTTATATTTTTTACGCTCGAATGCGCGGCTGTAGCCGAATATCGGCTCGCCCAGTGCGCGGGCTTTTTTAGCCTTAGGACCAGTATATCTAGCCATAGTGACAAATTGTCTTTGGTGGTTACTGAATTATCTCCTCCGGAGCGGGAGACAGAATAGTATCTTGGTGGTACACCGTACGAGCGGGGCCACCAAGCCCGGATAAGCGGTGTCGCGATTAGACGCGACGACGCTTGGGGGGACGACAGCCATTGTGAGGCATTGGCGTTACGTCCTTGATCTTGGCTACCCGGATACCTGCACCGTCGATGGCGCGGATAGCAGCCTCACGACCGCTGCCGGGGCCTTTTACATAAACTTCGACGACCCGCAGACCAGCCTCGTAAGCAACGCGGGCAGCATTGCCGGAAGCAACCTGGGCGGCATAGGGGGTGCTTTTCTTACTGCCGCGGAATTTCTCCTTACCGGCGCTACCCCAACTAATGACGTCACCCTGCTTGTTGGTGATCGAAATAATGATATTGTTGAACGAAGCCTGGATATAGGCCAGTCCCTCGTTGTCTACTTTTACTTTGCGCTTCTTTACTACGCGGCTGCCTGCCTGTCTTTTGGCCATTACTTAGTCGCTTTTTTCTTGTTAGCTACGGTCTTACGCTTGCCCTTACGGGTGCGTGCGTTGGTTTGGGTACGCTGTCCGCGCAGGGGAAGTCCCCTACGGTGACGGAGGCCGCGGTAGCAACCGATGTCCATCAAACGCTTAATGTTGGTTTGTACTTCCGTACGCAAGTCACCCTCCACCTTGTATTCATTGGTGATGAGGTTGGAAATGGTACGGATGTTTTCGTCGGTCCAGTCCTGAACTTTCGTATTGTGATCGACACCTGCGCGGTCGAGGATCTCCCCGGCGCGGGTATCACCTACGCCGAAGACGTAAGTAAGACTGATGATGCCGCGCTTGTTACGCGGCAGATCTACTCCTGCAATTCTTGCCATAGTAACTCTAGCTTAGCTTATCCCTGACGTTGCTTGAACTTGGGGTTCTTCTTGTTAATGATGTAAACTTTTCCCTTGCGACGCACGATCTTGCAATCGGCCGAACGCTTTTTAACGGAGGGTCTGACTTTCATAGTAATGTAGTTTAGGACCAGCGGCAGCGCGGCGGGCTTATTTGTAGCGGTAAGTGATCCGTCCACGACTCAGGTCGTAGGGGCTCATCTCAACGGCTACCTTATCACCGGGAAGAATTTTGATGTAGTGCATCCGCATCTTTCCGGAGATCGTCGCCTTGATTTCGTGGTCGTTTTCCAGCCGTACCCGGAACATCGCGTTCGAGAGAGCTTCTTCGATCACGCCATCCTGCTTGATCAGGTCTTTTTTGGACATGTTTTAAATTTCGGAGGGCAAAGGTAAGATTATTTTCTTAGCTACCCAAATGGTTTGTAAGGCTTTTTCACTAAGTAAAGGCCCGGAGGGGGTAAGTAGTTGAAATTTAATGCGATAGTTGGCAGTCGATGGCTTCGCCATTGGTATAGTCAGGTAATCGATGATGTGATCATCTGTGTAGTCCGGTAGTCGATGGCATCGCCATTTGTGTAGTCAGGCAGTCGATGGCTTCACCATTTGTATTGTCGGAGGGATGCAGCGGCCAACTACTACAAAGCATCCTCGACCGTGGCTGGTTTCCGACTAACGGACTAAAAGACTAACGGACTAAAAGACTAAAAGACTAACGGACTAAAAGACTAAAAGACTAAAAAACTAACGGACTAAAAAACTAACGGACTAAAAAACTACCGAACCACCCCCAAAGGCTGATAAACCGCTACCAATTCCTCATCCAGGTTGTCCACGTACTTAAGGTTGTCGTTCTGGCGGATGGCTTCCTCGATCGGCCGATGGTCACTCATCAGATCGGCGGGTTCGCCATCGGGACGGATAGCAATGCTGTGCTCGTAATGTGCCGCCGGGCTTCCGTCAACGGTGATGATGGTCCAGCCGTCTTCCCGACTGACCACGCTGCGTTTGCCGAGGGTGATCATAGGCTCGATAGCAATGATGAGACCGGCCTTAAGAACCGGACCGCGGCCACGCTTTCCGAAGTTGGGCACGTCCGGAGCTTCGTGCAAGCTGCGTCCGAGGCCATGGCCTACCAGTTCGCGCACCGCTCCGTAGCCGCACTCCCGCTCCGTGTAGTACTGTATGGCGTGGCTAATGTCGCCGACGCGTTTTCCCTGGCGAGCCGCATCGATGCCTAAATAAAGGCTGTGCTTGGTGCGCCGGCAGAGGTCCATGATCTCCTCGGCTACGTCTCCCACGCAGAAAGTATAGGCGGCATCGCCGTAAAATTCATCGACGATGGTACCACAGTCGATGGAAAGGATGTCTCCGTCCTCGAATACCTGTTCTTTATTGGGCAGGCCGTGCACCACCTCCTCGTTGCGCGATACCAAAAGGGTAGAGGGGCAACCATATAAACCCTTAAAGCCCGGCACGGCGCCGTGATCGCGGATGAACTCCTCCGCAAACGTATCGATCTCCTGGCCGGTAAGGCCGGGGCGAAGCATTTTGGCAACTTCGGTCAGGGTTTCACAGACCAGCTGGCAGGCAGTGCGGCTACGCTCGATCTCCTCCGGCGTCTTATAAATCATCTTTCGGCCTTTCCTTGCCATAATAATCTGTTTGTAGTGCTTGGTAACGCTGAGGTGCAAAGGTAGTTGAGATTCCTTGTTCATCTCGTTCCTGCGCTCCGCCGCCCAATGTCTCTACCCTTAGCGGAGCTAATTCATTACCTTCGCCGCCATGGGCAAAGTTGTTGCAATTGCGAACCAAAAAGGGGGCGTGGGGAAGACCACCACCACGATAAATCTGGGGGCCTCACTGGCCATCCTGGAACGCAAGGTGCTCATAGTCGACGCTGATCCCCAGGCCAATGCCACCAGCGGGGTAGGCATTCCCGCCGAGGACCTGGAAGCGAGTATCTACGAGGTCCTCATCAATGATCTCGATGTCAATGAGGTGGTGTACGAAACCGAGACCCCGAATCTGCACATCGTACCCTCCAGCATTAACCTGGTTGGCGCGGAGGTTGAGTTGATCAACCGCTTTCGCCGCGAAGACGTGATGAAGAAAAACATCATCGAACCTCTGCGCAAGCATTATGACTACATTCTGATCGACTGCCTGCCCAGTTTGGGTCTCCTGACGATCAACGCGCTCACCGCGGCCGATTCGGTGCTAATACCCGTGCAATGCGAATATTTCGCGCTGGAAGGCTTGAATAAACTGCAGAATACCATTCAACTGGTGCAGCGCCAACTAAACCCGAATCTCCAGGTCGAAGGCATACTGCTAAGTATGTACGACCAACGCCTGCGGCTGGCGAATATGGTGGTGGACTCGGTACGGGAGACCTTTGGCGATGAAGCCTTCAAGACGATCATCCACCGGAATGCCCGCATCAGTGAGGCCCCGAACATGCACCTACCCGTGGTCATGATCAACGCCGGCAGTCGCGGGGCAAAAAATTTTCTCAACCTAGCGGAGGAGTTTTTGCTTAAGAACGGTGAACGCATCACCCGGTGAGTAAAAAGAAACGTCGTAAGCCTAAAGTCAGTCAGCAGCCGCCTCCCGGCCCACCCCGGGCATCCAGCCGGTGGCGCTTCTTTGTTTGGATGTGCTCCTTCTTTTTCCTGGCCGCCTTACTGGTGCAGCTTGACGTCATCACCGCCTGGCCCGGCGGAGAAGGCTATGCGCTTGCCCGTTCGATGGACGCCCAGTGGGGAGATTACCTCCCAGCCGCTGTTAATCACGTCCTGATGCCGCTCGGCGACGGCCTTACCGACGACCCCGACTCCCTGTTTCTTTTTCCGCGCTTGCTTTCCGCCTTTTGGCTCCTGCTGGCCGCCTTTTTTACCTATCGCTGGACGGCACGCTTGTTCGGCACCCGGGTAAGTCAACTCGCGCTCCTCTGTTCGGGGGCTTCCCTGTTCCTGCCCTTCTTCGGCAAGGTAGCTACCGCGGATACCCTGGCTCTACTGGGGCACGCCGGCATGCTCTGGTCGCTGCTGCTCTACGCGCTGGCCAACGATCATAAAAAGATATACGCCTTTGGGGTATTCGTCCTGCTAGGAGCCGTGGCCGCGCCGGTCTCTACGCTGTTGCTGTCCATGATGGTGGTTGTCCTGGCCGTATTTCAACGCACGGACTATGCCTGGACGGTTCCGGCGGCGGTCGCGGTGGGGATCAGTTGCCTGGTGTTACTCATACAGGGCCCCCAGGGGGCGAATACGTACTGGTATTACGGACAGGAGGATAGTCGCGTACTCGATCTGCTCTATTACGGTTTGCTCGGCACCCTGCCCCTCGCCGGCTGGGTCGTTGCCGGCTTTCGCGACCTCATTTTCAAGGCCCGCAATTTCGAGCAGTTCTCCATGATAGTAGGTATGGCCATGGTGGTCACCTTACTGGCGCAATCGCTACTTTTAATGTACCTCGTTGCCCTACTGGCGGGCAAGCAAATGCAGTTGTACTTCCGCGAAGCCAATTATCCCTGGAAGGATTTTGTGCGATCCGCTGCCGTTGTTCACCTCGTGGTGGCATTTATCGGGGTCTTCTTACTCCTCATGGGCGGTGCGATCTCCTTTCCCGGTGAGGGCTTTCGGGCCGCCCTTGGCATGGCCGCGGCTTACTGGATCTTCAGTCTCTTGTCGGTCCTGGGAATTTTCGGCGACCGCCGCGACTTTGCGATCGGAGGCTCGGTACTATCCGGCATGCTTACGGTCATGTTTTTCTGGGTCCAGGTTTATCCCTACCTGGAAGTAGGCCGATCCTGGCCGGAAGAGCTTCTGTCGGCCGGTATCGAACCGGGAACCCTGAAACTGCCCGATGAGGCCGTTGAAAGCGAGCTAAGCACGGCCTTGCCCTACTTCCGAATGGCGGGATGGGAGCTGGCCGAGGAGGGCGATTATCAGTTGTCCATGGACCCCGGCAGCCAAGAGCAGGAGGGGGGCGGCGGGGCGCAGGTGGAAGGACGCGCCATTCTAAAGCCGGTCATGTTCTTCCTTTCTCCGGTCGATTGATCATGGTTCTTACCCGCTTGCATAACAAAGTCCACACGACTCCCCAAAGAGGGAGGTAAGAAGGAAGATTGTTGGTGAATTCATCGACAATTCCCGTAAGTTGCTGTAAACTGCAGGTATGAACAAGCAACGTATTGGGCTTATCTTGATTGGACTGGTCGGGCTTGCCCTGGTGGCAAGCGGCCTGATGAAGTTACTCGCCCCGCCCCCGGAAATCATCGAAACGATGGGGGCTAATCTAACGCTACTGGCCCTGGTGGAGATTGGCACGGTGGTGATCATGGCCATTCCTCAAACCCGCCTGTTGGGCATCCTTCTTATGGCAAGTTACCTCGGTGGGGTGATTGCTTTCGAGTGGTTACAACTTCCCGGTTTCCCTGTGGCTGGGGTGATCCTTAATTCCCTTCTGTATATAGGCGCAGCCCTCTACCAGCCCTGGCTGACCCGGGGAGCGTATGCCGACACGACAGTGTAAAGCGGCGGTAAATGGTACATTTAGGTCCTCGTGGGCGAAACCCGGGGTAGCAATTTAGGAGATCATGAACACAGCAAAGGTCTGGACGTGGGCCATCACCGTCGCCCTGGGCGGTTTTCTATTTGGCTTCGATACCGCCGTAATCAGCGGGGCGGAAAAGGCCATTCAGGCTGAATTCGGACTAAGTGATCTA
This sequence comes from Lewinellaceae bacterium, assembly GCA_963747415.1. Lineage (GTDB taxonomy): Bacteria > Bacteroidota > Bacteroidia > Chitinophagales > Saprospiraceae > Neolewinella. The sequence continues at coordinate 694,059 of CAVVFF010000001.1, forward strand.
GCTATCGGCCAGATCGTAGCGATGGCACTGTACGGAACCATAATCGGCGCCATTTTCGGGGGAGTGATTGCCGATCGTTTTGGCCGCAAGACCACCCTCCTCGCCATAGCCGTACTCTACCTACTATCCGCCGCCGGATCGGCCCTGGCGGGTGACGCGCTCCAGCTAAATATTTTTCGATTCCTAGGCGGTCTCGGCGTGGGGGCGAGTTCGGTAGTCGCACCGATGTACATTACAGAAGTCGCTCCCGCCGAAAAACGGGGGCAGCTGGTAGCTGCTTTCCAGCTGAATCTCGTTGTCGGAATTCTGGTAGCCTATTTGAGCAACTACCTGATCGTAAACGCTACCGCGGTTGTCGACTGGCGGTTGATGCTGGGCGTGGAAGTCCTGCCGGCACTCCTTTTTCTGGTGCTCTTGTTCTTCGTACCGCGTAGTCCACGGTGGCTACTCACGAAGGGGGAGAACCGCGCCGAGGCACTCGATGTACTGATGCGCGTAAACCCTGCCACGGCACAGGAGGAAATAGCTAAAATCGAACTGTCCAATACTACCCGGGAAAAAGTGGCCCTAAGCAAGTTCTTCAGTGGTAAGTATAACCGGCCGATCTTATATGCCTTCCTTTTTGCCTTCTTCAACCAGGTGTCCGGCATCAATGCGGTGATCTACTACGCCCCCCGGATTTTCGAAGCCGCTAATCTCGGTACCGAAAGTGCCTTTTTGTCTTCGGTGGGCATCGGTGTGGTCAATGTCGTATTCACCCTTATTGGCATGTACCTTATTGATCGTAGTGGCCGCAAGAAACTGATGTACATCGGAACCTTCGGGTACTTGATCTCTCTTTCCTCGGTCGCTTGGGCCTTTTATACCCAAAACCTGGAAGGATTGATCGTCCCGATTTGGCTCTTCGTTTTCATCGCCAGTCACGCGATCGGTCAGGGGGCGGTGATCTGGGTGTTCATCAGCGAAATATTCGGAAACGAAGTCCGTGGCCTCGGCGCCTCCTTAGGAAGTACTACCCACTGGATCTTCGCCGCGCTCATTGCCGGGAACTTCCCCTTTCTTGCCGCTACCCTGGGGCAGGCTACGATCTTCACCGTTTTTGCCTTTTGCATGGTTGGACAGTTACTCTTCGTCTACTTCCTGATGCCGGAAACAAAAGGGGTGGAGTTGGAGGAGTTGCAGGAGAATTTAGTACGGTAATCGGTAGTCGCTCCCTGCGGTCGCTGTAGTCGGCTTCGCCGGTTAGTGGGCCAGCTGCGCTGTCTTAGTCGGCTTCGCCGGTTAGTTCGTTAGTCTTTTAGTCGGCTTCGCCGGTTAGTGGGCCAGCTGCGCTGTCTTAGTCGGCTTCGCCGGTTAGTTCGTTAGTCTTTTAGTACTTCCAATGGCAGAAGCGCTGTAGAATTACAGCAAGTACTGTAGCCTTAACCGCTTACCGTAGAGGTTAGGCGTAAGCCCACGAAAAGACTAAAAGACTAAAGAACTAAAAGACTAAAGAACTAAAAGACTAAAGAACTAAAAGACTAAAGAACTAAAAACCTAAACCCGACTCCATTTCTCCGAGCTACGCGAATTCTCCACCACGACTTCTACGAAGCGCATACCGCGTAAGCCGTCTTCTACCGTTGGGAAGTCCGATTCGATTTCGGTAGGTTCACGACCGTCCATTTTGGCGCGCAGCGTAGCGGCGAAGTTTTTGTAGATGTTGGCAAAGGCCTCGAGGTAACCTTCGGGATGGCCGGGGGGCGGTACGCGCTGGGCGGCAATTGCGGCCTCGGCAAGTTCACCAACCCCGGTACGGTATAGGATAGCCGGTTTTTCGTGTCGCTTGTAGATCAGCGTATTCGGCTCTTCCTGGTGCCATTCCAGTCCTCCGGTCTCCCCCCAAACGCGAATGTTGAGGCCGTTCTCTTCGCCCACGGCGATCTGGGAGCAATGCAATACACCCTTGGCACCGTCTTCGAAGTGCAGGAGAATATTGGCGTCGTCGTCCAGCCGCCGGCCTTCTACGAAGCTGGTCAGGTCAGCGCAGACTTCGGTTATCTTAAGGCCGGTGACGTATTCGGCAAGATTTTCGGCGTGGGTGCCGATATCGCCCATAGCACCACCGAGCCCTGACTTACTGGGGTCACTGCGCCAGCTGGCCTGCTTATTGTCGGTATCCTCCTTCTTGTCGGCCAACCATCCCTGGGGATATTCGACTACGATCTTGCGGATCTTACCAAGCTTCCCGTCACGAACCATGGCTTTGGCCTGCTTGACCATCGGATAGCCGGTGTAGTTGTGGGTAAGGGCGAAAACGAGACCGGTTTCTTTTACGAGGTCAACCAATTGACGCGCTTCGTCCACATTAAAGGCTAAGGGCTTGTCGCAGACGACGTGAAAACCGTTTTGCAGGGCGAGTTTCGCCGGTCCGAAGTGAACGTGATTCGGGGTGACGATAGAAATGAAATCCATACGCTCGCCTTCCGGTAAGGCCTTTTCTTTCAGGATCATATCCTCGTAGGATCCATAGACCCGATTGGCGGGAAGGTAAAAATCCTCTCCGCTGCGCCGTGACTTTTCCGGGTCCGAGCTAAAAGCGCCGCAAACCAATTCAATCTCCTGGTCGATCGCCGCTGCGATCCGGTGCACGCCACCGATGAAGGCGCCTCGTCCTCCTCCGACCATACCCATTCTAAGTTTTCTAGCCATTATTTGCATGATTTTGTTTGGGTGACAAGTATAGGGAAAAGATGTTCGATTGCAAGGTGCGGGATCAACCCCGGCACTCGGAGGTGCAAGCACGCTCCGAGGCCCTGAAGTTTTTCCCCGTAGGGGTGAGGTAGCACACTCGGAGTGTCGCCCTACCCAGTAGGCGTATTCTGAGTGTGCGGCCTAAATACAAAAACCCCGCCCGAACATCGTCCGGGCGGGGCTTCAAACCAGCTTAGCTGTGGGAGGTCAACTAAAGCTAGGTAGTAACGGGTGTTTCCTCGTTGGTTTTTACCGCCTTTGCCTCCTGCTCGTCCGTTAGGTCGTAGACAATGGGTGTAGCGATGAATACGGAAGAGTAAGTACCAACTACGATACCGACCAGCAGGGCAAAGGCAAAACCTTTAATGCTGGCTCCCCCGAAGAGGAAAAGAACGAATACCACGAGGATAGTGGTAAAGGAGGTCATGACCGTCCGGCTGATCGTGCTGTTCACGGCGGCGTTGATCATGGTCTTCTTATCCTGACTGACGTGGTTGTTCAGGTACTCCCGGATGCGGTCGAAAACCACCACCGTATCGTTGATGGAGTAGCCGATCACCGTTAGGATGGCGGCGATAAAGGCCTGGTCGACTTCCATGTTGAATCCGATCCAACCCCAGCAGGCAGCAAAAATGCCCAGCGTGATGATCGTATCGTGGAAAAGTGCCGCCACGGCACCCATGGAGAAGCGCTTGCCCTTGAACCGCAGGAGCAGGTAAAGGAAGATTCCCAGCAGAGCGATTGCCCCGGCCCACAAGGCCGACCGCTTGATGTCGTCGGCAATAGTCGGGCCTACCTTGCTCACGCTCGTAATGTGCGTGCCCGTGGTGGCTTCGATGCTGCTAAATTCCTCAAGGGTGAGATCGGTTTCTCCGGTGGCTTCCACCACGCCGTCGTAGAGCGCGGCTAGGACAATATCCTGCGGCTCCTGATCATCGATAAGCCCGGTCTCGTTTACCAGGTAATTAGTGACGATGTTGTAGGTATTGTCACTATCGACCGACTTGATCGTCGGCGTACCCTGGAAAGGTCCTTCCAGACTGCTGCGCAGCTCCTGGGCTGAAACGTCCTGGTCCAGAACTACGGTGTAGCTGTAACCGCCCTTGAAATCTACCCCCAGGTCGAAGCCGCGTACGGCGATGGCCACGATGGACAGCGCAACCAGGATCCCGCTGACCGTATAGGCCACTTTCCGCATACTTAGCCAATCGATGTTGACATCAGCGAACAGGTTCTTACTTCCGCCGGTCCAGAAGGTCATGGTGCCGTTCTTTTCTACCCAGTAGTCGACCATCAATCGACCAACCAGTACGGCGGTGAATACCGAGGCAATGACGCCCACGATCAACACAACGGCAAAGCCCTTGATCGGACCGAGTCCGAACCAGGCCAGTACCGCAGCCACCAGAATGGTGGTCACGTTCGCATCAATGATCGCTGAATAGGAATTCCCGAACCCGTCGCGGACCGACTGTGCGACTGTCTTACCGGTTCGGAGTTCTTCCCGGACGCGCTCATAAATGATCACGTTCGCGTCAACGGCCATACCGATGGTGAGCAGAATACCCGCGATGCCCGGAAGCGTAAGCACGGTTCCCAGGCTCGACAAAGCACCGAAAATGAAGACCAGGTTCAGGAACAGGGAAACGATGGCCACGATACCTGCGCCCCCGTAATAAAAGAGCATGAAGACCAGTACGAGTCCGAAACCAATCAGTAGCGCGGTGATGGAGCTGCTAATATTAGCCTCGCCTAAGGACGGTCCGACAATGCTCTCCTGGATGATCTGCGTACGCGCCGGAAGACGGCCTACCTGCAGAATGTTGGCCAGGTCGGTAGCTTCCTGCACGGTAAACCCACCGGTGATGCTGGTACTTCCGCCGGTGATGGGGCCATTTACCCGTGGTGCCGACACCACCTGGCTATCCAAAACGATAGCAACCTGGCGGTTGCCCTGATTGGCAGCCTCGGTGGTCATACGGGCCCAGATGCGGCTGCCCTCCGAGTTCATGCTCAGGTTGACGGCAACTTCTCCGTTTGGATCCGGACCGGAGCTCGCCCGGGTGACGTACTCGCCCGTCAGGGGAGCTTCGCCGTCGCGGGGTAAATTGAGTTGGTAGAGGGGGTAAAGGTCGCCGGCGGTTCCCTCGGCATCCAGTTGCAGCGGACGGTCGGCCCAGCGGTAAATGGCGTTTCGGGGGAAGAGTCGGGCAATCTCCGGATCGCTCAGGTAGCGCATAATCCGGGCGCGATCGCCTTCGCGGGCCACGCCTACCACGGCAGGTCCGAGCCCCCCCTGGTTAGGGGTCAGCAGACTGAACAACGGCCCGATCTCCTGGCGGGGTACCTCCCGCTCCTCGATGGAGGCAATGCTGTCGGGTAGCAGGTTGCCATCGGCATCGGTGGCGTAAATGGTATCCATCACGATCTCCGTGGTGGAGAAATCGGCACTATCCTGGCCGGCGGCAAGCGCTTCGCGTCGCTGAAGCAGTTCATCGGCCTGGATCAGGGCATTGACGCTGGCCTGGTCGATATTGATGACGTCGTAAAACTCCAGGTTGGCCGCTGCCTGCAGGAAGCTACGTGCCCGCTCGGGGTTTTCGACCCCAGGAAGCTCGACCAGAATGAGGTCACGCTCGGCATCGAGGCTGACGTTGGGTTGTACTACTCCCAGTTCGTCGATCCGCTTCCGGAGCATGACGTAGGTAAGATTGACCGTCTCGTCTGCCTTCTCGCGGAGGATACGAAGCACCTCGGCGTCGGAGGTGTTAATGCCTATCTGGTCGCGCAGGGCGTCGTTACGGCTGAAGATATTCGCCAGCTTTTGGTCGCCGGCGCTTTCCATCCAGGCATCGCCGAAGAGTTCGATAAAGTCTTCTTCAGCGTTCTGCTGAGCTTGGGAGGCTGCGTTGAGGGCTTCTTCAAATGTGGGGTCCTTGGTATTTCGGGCCAGGGTCCTCAGGAATTCCCTGAGATCTACCTGGAGGACAACGGACATGCCGCCCTTAAGGTCAAGGCCAAGCGCGAGTTGCTGGGCCTTGAGGTCCTGGTAAGTGTATGATTTGATGAGCGGAAGTCGGAAAACTTCCTGGTCGGAAATGCTGTCCAGAAAGGACGCACGAGCAATGCGGTAAGCTTCGCCTGAGTCTTCACCCGTAACGTTCTGCGCGTAATCATCGGCATCCGATTCCACCGCGTTGGTGGGGATGACGAACATGTACTGCGCAACCGTCACGAGGATCATGACCACAAGGAAAAACTTGATAAGTCCCTTGCCTTGCATAGTAAAGAATTTAAGTTCCGGCGGTACCGCCGTCGGAATCGGGCGGACCACCACTTTGAAGAAGATGGTGAAACCTTTCGCCGTCGGGGCCTCCCAGACCCGGGCCTGCGAAAGGGGCCGCAAATATACGGTTCACATCACTACTAAATTGTTCGCCGCCCGTCAGGCTTTTGTATGAAGGAGACTCAAATAGGTGACTTTTTGATCGTCCATCGTCCGAAATTGCCGCACATCTCCCTTAATCACGGTGTTATATATCTTGTTCTAATCCCAATTGAATGATGACATACCTGCGCTTCGGCGCAAACACCCTACTGCTGTCCTGCCTCTTGGGCGCTCCGCTAAGTCTGACCGCTCAGTCCCCCCTCGACGTAGGTATTCACCTTACCCCGCAGGTACGCTACATTACTTCATCGGCGACCGAAATCCGGCAAACCAATATTCCGACCGTCGGTCAGGATGGTCTATCGGTCGGTATGGGCGGCGGCGGATACCTGGAGTACGAGTTCGCACCGGGGTGGTCCGCGAGGGGAGGGATCGATTTTTCGTATAAGCGAAACCATTATACCGTCATGCGCACATTCACCGAAACGGGGGAAACGCTAGAAGGGCATAACCGGATCGCCTACGCCAGCATTGAGGTGCCTGTCTCCGTAGTCTATCATTTTGATTACCTGCGCCACGATAACCGGTACCTGGTCGGGGTAGGCACTACGCTGAACCGATGGAACGGAAGTCCAACATTCCGCACGAGCTTCTTCCGCAAGGGTTCGGTAGACGAGCCGGTCTCCGTCGCCAAGCATTCACTCACGGTCTTCGGTGGTTACGAGCATCCACTTTCGGATACCTTCGTGCTGAGTTTCGAGCCCTACGTTGCTTATGTACCCAGCGAATTCCTTCTGGAAACCTCCAGCCGCTCGAAGATTTTCCTGGAAAGCGGACTATCCGTCCGACTTCGGCTGGATAACTGAGATCATGCCGTCGGTCCAGTCTTTCCACTGCATTTTTCCCACACCGACCTTCCCTGCCAGGGCAACCGCTTCGTTGCGTAGCCGGTCCACTACCGGCCCCTTCGCCACGTTAGGCTTTTCGTTGCGGCCGTGAACTTCCGCCAGGATACACTGTCCGACGCGCCTCACCACAAAGGTATTAGTAGCTCCGGCAGCGTAGAAGTGCGCAATGGTCGATGCATCGGTGGTCGGATTAGGGCAGGGCGTAATCTTTAGGGACGCCCAGACTTCGGTTTCCGTCCCTTCGCCGATGGACGTTATTTGTACCCAGTCGTAACCTCCTCCCGCCGGGCTTCCGGGGCCGGCCAGATCCAGGCGTATATAGTCACCTTCCGCCGGCATTCGCTCTAGCCTTGTTCCACTGCCGTCACAAAGTTGAAAATCGGTCCGAATAGCCTTGTTGAGCTCTTTCCACGCATTAATATCGTAGAGTCTCGCTTTCACCTTATCAAAGGCCTCCTCGACGCCACCATCGAGGCAGTACATACTTACGGTATCGTGGTGGCTTCCTTCACGGCGAAGGGGGAATTCCGGAGAGGACATAAAAAGATTTTTGGCGACGGAGCGCAGGATCAACTCATCGGGGTAAATGTAAGCAGTAGTCATGGGGACCAAGCCGAAACTTTCAGGAATCACTTCGAGGGCTGGCAACCTCAGAATTGTCAGGGTCATCTTTTAGCGGAAACCGTCGAAATAAGAGGAACAACGTAGCGATACGCCCCGAAGGGTAGGCCGTTAGGGTTCTGCACGCTGAACTTTTGTCTGCTTGCCCCCCCCCCCCGCGAAAAACTACTGGCACCTCCCTTCAATTTCAAAGTTGACAGCACACTGGTGGGAGCTTAAGCATGATTCTGCTCGTCGCTTCAATTATCTAAGCATCAACACGGTAGCTGACCGTCCCGGTACGGTAAGTCCATCATTAGTCTGGTGCACTTCCCCGTCAAGATCTTCGGCGAGGCGCGCCTTACCAATGAGTTCCCGAAAGTGCAGGCTATCTAAAGTGGTCTCGTTTTCGTTTTTATTTAGGACGACTAATACCCTTTCGCCGGTATCGTTGTAGCGCCCGTAAACGTAGATGCCGTTGTTCGGTGCAAAATGAATCGTTTCGCCGTTGGCAATCACCGGGTGCTTTTTTCTCCATTGCAGGATTTTACGCAGGTGCGCCTGTACTTCCCTTTGTCCGGGGGTAAGTCCGGCTCCGGTGAAGGCGCTCACCTTATCTTCCGACCAGCCGCCGGGCATATCACTCCGTATAATACCGTGGTCACCGGGAGCATCGTCGTTGTCCAGTAACACCTCGCTGCCGTAATAAAACTGGGGAATTCCGCGAGTAGTGGCCAGGTAGGTGAGCGCCATTTTGATCGAAGCAACATCCCCGTTCAGCTGGGTGGCTAAACGATCCATATCGTGGTTTTCGGCAAAAACCATGATGGATTGCGGATCGGCATAGACAAAATCGTTGGCCAGCGCTTCATAAAGCTTGATAAGCCCTTTGTCCCATCCCTCTTCCTCCGTAAGTGCACTAATCAGCGCCGCCTGGAGGGGGAAGTCCATGACACTTGAAAGGCAGGAGCGGTATCCATCTCCGTTTTCCTTGCCGCGCTGCCAATAGGCCACCACATCGGGGTTGTACGACCACTCTTCCCCAACAATGGAGAAATTCGGGTACTCCGACATGATTCGGCAAGACCAATCCGTGAGAAAGTCCGCGTCGGGGTAGGGGTAGGTATCCTGTCGTATGCCGCCCAGGCCGAGCGTTTCGATCCACCAGATGCTGTTTTGAATGAGGTAGCGGGCAAGAAAGGGGTTGCGTTGATTCAGGTCCGGCATAGTTGAAACGAACCAACCTCCGGTCATCAACTCAAGATCCACCTTAGCCACGTAGGGGTCTTGATGCACCATCCTTCGGTGGTTGGTCATTTTTGGGTCGTCCTGAAAATTTAGCCAATTTCCGAAGGGCAAGTCGTCCATCCACCAGTGTGCCGAGCCGCAGTGGTTGACTACCTGGTCCATTATCAGTTTGATACCCCTGTCCCGTGCGGCATTGGCGAGGGTTTTATAGTCCGCTAACGTTCCGAACCGTGGATCGACGGCATAGTAGTCCGTAATGGCATATCCGTGGTAGGACCACTTCGGCATATCGTTTTCCAGTACCGGACTGGGCCATACGGCCGTGAACCCCATGTCGGCGATGTAGTCGAGTCGATCGGTAATTCCCTGAAGATCGCCGCCGTGTCGGGCAAAGCCGGCCTGCCGCTGGACCTCACCTTCCTGTAAGCCATCGATGACATCGTTGCCCGGTTCGGCATTCGCAAAGCGGTCCGGCGTGATCAGGTAGATGGCATCGGAAGCGCTAAAGCCTTCCAGTTGCCCCGGGTCTCGCGCCCGCTCCGCTAAAGGATAGGGTTGACGAACTACGAGTTTACCCTCACGGAAAAATTGTAAGTCCAGGTTCCCGGCGGTGGCATCATCCGTTAAGGTCAAATCGACAAATAGGTAATTCGGACTATCCGCGGTATACGTTTGGCTGACTTCCACACCTTCCGTACTGATCTTGAGATCCATCGCACCGGCGCCCTCGCCATAAATCATTAGCTGCAGTGTAGTATCCTGCATGCCCACCCACCAGTTAGGTGGCTCTATGCGAAAGTCCTGGCTGCTCAGCGGAAGTTGCAGGCAAATGCACATCCAGAGGTAGAGGCTTCGGTAGGGCATGATCAGTAATTGTAGATAACAAAATAGGCGAACCTAGGTCAGCGGACAGCTTATTCCCGGGACGTATTTAAGCCTTCATCTTAAACTTTAACATATGAAATTAGTATATCCGGCCATCCTCCGGGGAAATGAGTTGTTAATTCGCAGAGGCTATACCCCCTAGATAACAAAACCAGATGCGGAACTCCCCCCTTTACCGGCGGTTCCTGACCTTCCTATTGCTTGCGGCGTTCTTTGGCCTGCAACCTTTGTATAGTCAAAATCGCTTTGCTGTTGGCGTAACGGTTGGTCCGGAGCTAAGCTACGTTACCTCTTCTTTACAAGAGAGTGGGCTGTCCCGAAACATTACGAGCGGTGGTAGCGGACTAGCGGTGGGCTTTGTGTTCGGTGGATACGTAGAGTACCAGGTGTTCTGGAACTTATCGCTTCGCACCGGCCTAAACTACGCCCGCAAACGCTTTAGTTACGAGGTGATGCGTGGTCTGCCGGAGCAGGCCGACATCACCACGGGGCAAAACAGAATCGTCTATACGGCCATCGAAGTGCCCCTCGCCCTAGTGTATCGCTTCCCCTATATGTCAAACAACGACCGATTCCTGGTAGGGGTTGGGGGTGTCGTGAACCGCTGGTTTGGGGATCCCAAAGTGGAAACACCTTTCCTGGCCGGGAGTATGGAAGCCGACTATATCGACGATGCTAATCAGGCGATCCGGGCATTTGTAGGATTCGATCATTTCATCACCGATCACCTGGTACTGGGAATAGAACCTTACCTTTCCTACTCTCCCACCCAGTTCACCTTTGAGTCTGAATCGGTGGCTAAGGTCAAGTGTTTAGCAGGGGTTAGCGTCCGTGTCCGATTTGATGGGTAGTCCAGGCTACTATTGCTGATTAAAGAAATAGCCAAATGCTAAAATTATCACCAACGTACTATACGTCGGGATAGCGGGTTTATGTAGGGATAGCATTAATCCCTACATTCAAATTAAGGCCCCAATGCGGCACAGCGTACTCTCACTACCTATTCTACTCACCCTTATTTTCTTCAATTTACTTTCCTCCGAAGACTTGGCAGCTCAAACCCGCTTGTCTTACGGCTTTCATTTTTCTCCCGAGGTGAACCGGATGAGTTCCACGGCGAGAAGCAGTGATAAAGATCTCATCACCATTGGAAAATGGGGTTCCGCCTTTTCAGCAACTTTGGGAGGATACCTCGAGTATGAGATCGTTAGCAATGTTTACGTGCGGGGCGGGATGAACCTGACCCACCGTAGGCACCAGTATTCCGTGGAAAGGAGATTCAAGGAAACCGACGAGGTGGTCAACGGATATACCAAACTGAGCTATTACGGCATAGAAATGCCGGGGGCCCTTGTTGTCCGGACCAATTATATGAAGAACAATAGCCGCTTCCTGCTCGGTGTGGGGGGGGTGATTAACCGCTGGATTGGCGACCCCGAAATTGAATCCACCTTCCGCAAGGCGAGCGATGAGCGTGACTGGCGTAACCTCGCCAAGCAATCCGTTACCGGATTCATTGGCTATGAGTTTGATCTTTCCCGTCACTCCACCATGTCGATCGAACCTTACTTGTCTTACACGCCCACTCGATTCTACTTTGAAAATTACACCGTGACCGATCTCATAGGGGAAGGCGGTATCTCTTTCCGCGTCCGTTTCGATACCTAGCCCCCTACAGGGCCACCGGTACCATATGCCAAAGCCCGGCGGCCAGCGCTGCGCCCAGTAGCGGTCCGACTACGGGGATCCAGGCATAGGGCCAGTTGCTGTTTCCCTTATTCCGTAGGGGCAAACTGGCGTGGGTGATCCGCGGACCCAGATCCCTGGCGGGATTTATCGCGTAGCCCGTCGGCCCTCCCAGAGACAATCCGATGCCCAATACGACCAGGGCAACGGGCAGCGCGTCAAGCGCTCCAAGGCTTCCGGATTCCGCGCCAAATTTCGGCCCCGTAATGTACAGTACGGCAAAAACGAGGACGAAGGTACCGATGGCCTCCGTGAGAATATTGGATAAGTTATTTGGTATGGCGGGGTCCGTACTGAAGGTGGCCAGTATCAGGCCGGAATCTTCCGTAGCCCGGTAATGATCGCGGTAAGCCAGTATCACCAGGCCCTGACCGGCCATTGCGCCGAACAATTGCATCATAAAATAACCAGGAACCAAGGCCCAGGAGAATTTGCCGACCAGGGCTAACCCAAGGGTTACGGCGGGGTTCAGATGCGCTCCCGAAAGGGGGGCGGTGATGAATACGCCGGTGAAGACGGCAACCGCCCACGCGAAGGTGATCACGATCAATCCACCGTCGTGTCCTTTGGTCTTGGCTAACAGGACGTTGGCTACTACGCCGTTGCCAAGGAGAATTAAAATGGCCGTGCCGATGAATTCACCGACGTAGGCAATCGTTTCTGTAGTCATGATCGTACACTGATAAGGTGGTCCAGTATACGCAGAATACAGCTTTCCCCCTCCGACTTTGTTCCCTTGATGTGCGGCCGCTGGACGAACCGTATGGAAGAACTGGAGAAAAGGCAGGGGCAAAATCGTTAGATCTCCCCCTTTAGCTTCTTGTGGACTACCTCCATTTTCGAATTCACCTGCAGTTTGCGGTAAATATTCTTAATGTGATCGCGCACGGTTTCAATACTGATATCGAGCCGCTCGCCGATCTCCCGGTAGCTGAGGTTGTCCACCAGCCCCTGTACGATCTCCAGTTGTCTGGACGTAAGCTGGTCGGCGACGTTAACCGTCGATTTCTTACGCTGCTGATTGTGAAAGGCAACGACCTGTCGGGCAATGCTGGGGCTCATATAACTTCCTCCGCGGTTCACGGTGTGTACCGCGTCGCGAATGATGGCGGGATTTACCCGGCGCTTGGATATATAGCCGACCGCTCCGGCCTGCAAAGCACGGAAGATGTTGTCGCTTTCATCACTGTTGGTCAGCATAATGATGTCCATCTCCGGCCAGCGCTCCAGTAATTTTGGAATGCCCGCGATACCGTTCATGCCGGGCAACATAATATCCAGCAGCAGGGTGTTCAGGGGGCTGCTGGCGGGTAATCGGTTCAGGAATTCCTCCACGCTGGTAGCGGCCAGCTCCACACGTACGTCCCGGTTAGCTTCGAAGCATTCTTCAACACTTGCTAACATGATTGGCTCGTCTTCAATAATACCCAGGTGAATCATTTCCGTAGTAGTTGTAAGGTTCTAGTCATTCAGTGGTGGAGCGCCGGTCGCGATAGGCTACGGCACCTCGGTAAACCAGTAAGCAGAAAAGCAATACGCCGATTCCAAGGTACAGATAACTCAGTTCCCCGACCTTACCGTACACTACGGTAAACACAATGGTGACTAGAAAAAACGTCGGCACCTCATTCCAAAGCCTTAGTTGCCAGGCGGAAAAGGGGCGTTCACCGGCCTGCATGGGCAGCATTAATTTGATCTTGGTGTACACTTGGTAAACCGTTAGCCCAACTACGCCTACTAATTTAACACCCAGCCAGCCGGGCGTTCCACTGACAAAATAGCCGGGGTTCAATACCACCATCAAGAGCCCACCGGCCCAAGTGATCATCATGGCCGGGTTGGTGATAATGCGGTACACTCTATCCTCCATACCGGAATATTCGGCCTGCAATATGTCGGCTCGAAGCTCGCCGTCCGCCAGCCCGTCACTAGGCAGTCGGTCAGTTTCTGCGTGGTTAACCAGCAAGCGCCCGAGAAAGAACAGACCGGCAAACCAGCTTACGAACCCAACCACGTGCAGCGCCTTGGCAAAAAGGATGACATCCATAGATCACAAAAATACACCACTAGCTTCCCGTCTCTCTCACCCATCCGTAAAAAGATAGCAGGTCGGGCCCCTTTTAGAGTTTCTAATAATTCAGCAAAAATCCGAACATGCTCAGATTGCAGGCCGTTTGATAACCGAATGGAAAAAGCTTTCATCTTTTGACATTCAACCCCGAGAAATAATCAACTACTTGTATACCCATTTTTATGAAATTTGACGAGCTTTGCGGCAAGCTATTCGTAGTCCTACTACTGATAGCCCTCTTGTACGCCTAATGTGAAATCTACTTCCACGCTTTCCATCGTTGTACCTGCTTTTAATGAAGCGGCAACCATTCACCGCATACTTGATCGGGTGAAGGCAGTGGAATTGATAGGCAATCTTCAAAAGGAAATTTTAATTATCAACGACTGCTCCACCGACGATACGGAGGGAGCCATAGACCGCTACATACAGGCCAATCCCGAGCTGAAGATCCGGTACTACCGCCATCCCCAAAATATGGGGAAAGGTGCCGCCCTGCACAGCGGTATTCAATACGCCACGGGGGAGTACCTCATCATTCAGGATGCCGACCTGGAGTACGACCCCCGGGAGTACAATGAATTACTCGAACCTATGCTCGACGGCTTCGCCGATGTAGTATACGGAAGCCGTTTTCAGGGAAGTAAGCCGCACCGGGTGTTGTTTTTCTGGCACACCATCGGGAATAGATTTCTTACCACCCTGAGCAACGCTTTCAATAACCTTAACCTCACGGATATGGAAACCTGCTATAAGCTGTTCCGTACCCACCAACTGCAATCGCTTGATCTTCGGGAACAACGCTTTGGCTTTGAACCCGAGGTCACCGCCAAGATTAGCCGCATACCGGGTATTCGCATCTACGAGGTCGGAATCAGTTATTACGGCCGTACTTACCAGGAAGGTAAAAAGATCGGGTGGCGCGACGGCTTTCGGGCCATCTATTGCATCCTCAAATACGGAATTTGAACCCCCGGAATAAGAAGAGCGGCATGCGCATCCAGTGATGCACATGCCGCTCTTTTCTTGTTGCGGTACCGGCGAATTATTCAATGATGAATAAAGACGGATCAAGTTCAGCGTCAACTTCAACGGAGGTGGCCGACAACTCGATCGGGAACGGTGCCATTCCGTTCAGTTTCGTGGTGTGGGGGAACAAGATGCCCGCCACGGGCTGGTAGTCCGAATAAGCCTGCGTTATCGTCTGCGGGCCCTGGCTGCGAATAGTTTGCAACTTCAGCATTGTTGTTGCGTCGTAATATTCCCGCACTGGTCCGCCGGCCCCTTTGACTACCAATACCACCGCTTTTTTGCCGTCCACCATTTCCGTCCCTTCAATACTGACATCAGCAAGGTTGTCGAGGTAGTTAGCTTCGGGAAAGATTACGGCCTGCTCTGCAAGGGCCTGTACGGCAGCCTCGGGCAGATCTATTGGTGTCCCCATCTGCTTAACGGATGCCTTGCCGTCGACGTAGCGCTGATCAGCAACTACCATACCACCCATCATGGTCTGACTACTCATCTTTCCGTCGCTGGTGGTTGTCATCGACTGGGAAAGGGTCTGCCCCTGAACTGATCCCTCCATTATCATGGAGACATTGTCGAGCGCCAGGGCTTGCTCCTTGCCGCCAATGGCTTCGAAGTACCCATTCAGAACCTCCTCCGCGCTGAGGTCCACAGGGGCGGACAATTCGTCCATGTTCACCAAATTCCCATTTACGTCGTAGTAATTTACTTGCCCACTGGTAGCAAACCGCGCCAGACTTTCGGCAACGGATGGATCGCCGACCACAATGATGTTGGTATTCCCCGCAGTGATGAGATCGTCGGTTACTTCCGCGATGTCGTTTAGGCTAGTGTTTTGTACAACCTGAAGGTAGTCCGGGTAAAAATCCCGGTCCAAATCGTACCGCACGGTGTTGAGCGCGTAGCCGGCGATCCGCTGGGGGCTTTCAAGAGCGCGGCCAAACGAACCCATGGTGCGGGCCTTGGCTACGGCAAGTTCAAGGGAATCTACGGGCTCTTGCTTAAGGCGTTCAAGTTCGTAGATAAATTCCGCGACGGCCGAATCAGTGACTTCATTCCGGACACTGGCGTAGGCCCGGAAATTACCCACCTTCGGATCATCGCCGATACTGCTGTAGGCACCGTAGGTGTAAGCCTTGTCCTCTCTGAGATTAGCCAGCAATCGACTGTTAAAACCACCTCCCAAGGCTAAATCCAACAGGCTGGCCCGTATCGACTTCGTAGTGCCCGGTTGAAGGTCTATGGGGTGGCTAACAACAATGTTAGACTGCACCGATCCGGGCCGCGGTACGAAGTTCACCGTGACGCCGTCGGGGCGTTGTGGCGTTGGGAACTCCGGTACGGCCACGTCTTTTGCTTCCCAACTACTGAAGTTTTCGGTCGCCAGACGTTTGGCCTCAGCAGGAGTCAGGTCGCCGACCATGACCAGGTAGCTACGGTTCGGGACAAAGTAGGTCTCATAGACTGACCGTACTACGTCCAGATCGATAGCTTCCAGGGACTCCGTAGTCATCTGTTCTCCGTAGGGGTGATTGGTTCCGTAGGTGATCGCCTGGCGTGCCCGGCTTGCGATAGCGTCCGGTGTCGTCAGTTGCTGGGCAAGCGCCGCACGGGCATCCTCTTTCACCTTCGCAAACTCCGTTTCCGGAAATTTAGCTTGCAGGATTACCTTGCCGAGCAGCTCGATGACGTCTTCTTTATACTTGCTGATGGTGGAGGCGTAGGCCCCGGCACCACTGGTGCTAAGGTTAGCTCCGATGAAATCGACGGCTTCGTCAATTTCCTCTTTGGTCATGTCGGTGGTAGCCCGACGAAGCATGCTTCCCAGTAGTTGCTGAGCTCCTGCGTACTCGCCTTCCAGGTGTGGCGGAACGTCGATGTAAAGCTGGTAACTGACACGCGGCAGCTTGTGGTTTTCCACCAGGACGACGGTCAGCCCATTGTCCAATTCAAACTCTACAAAATCTCCCAGTTGAATTTCTGGCGCCGGGCCCGGCTCGGGGGCGGTAGCACGGAAATCCTGCTGAACTACCTCCTGAGCAGTCGCTGTTTCGGGCGGGGACGCAGGTTCGGAGGCCGGGGAAGTGGCAGCAGTCTTTGGTGTGCCACAGGATAAACTCACGAGCAGGCACAGGGTCGCGAGGGAATAATAAAAACGTTGCATTTGGATACTTTCTTGGTGGGGGTTATAGGCTAGCGGCTACTCGGTTCGGGAAGCCAGTAGAGGAGTACACGATTGTCGTCCGTGTAATATTTACGGGCGACCCGCTGGATATCCTCCTTGGTCACCTGCAAGTAGCGGTCCGTTTCCGTATTAATAAGGTTCGCGTCTCCCAGGAACATTTCATTGTATGCCAGGCTTTCAGCGATACTGGCGACACTTCCGTATCCGGAGATCGCGCTGACTTCGATCTGGTTCCGCAGCTTTTCGAATTCCCGGTCGGTGATCAGTTCGTTCTGCATGCGGTTGATTTCCGCCTGGAAAGCTTCCTCAACCGGTCGTAGGTCTTCTGTGCCCGGCGGGGTCAGCGCATACGCGATAGCCAATCCAGGATCCTGGCTGGAGGCGGGAAAACTACCCACCTGCACGGCCAGTTCCTTCTCGTCTACCAGGGCCCTGTTCAGTCGGCTGCTCTGACCCTGACTCAATACCTGGTTCATCATGCTTATGGCGTAGTAATCCGGGTTGTCCCGCGCTACGGTGCGGTAGCCCATAACCAGAGCGGGTAAGGGTACCTGATCGTAGACGGTATCCCTGATTTCACCCCCAAGCGGCGGCTCCACAACGGTAATCCGGGGTGGTTCCGGTCCTCGCGGAATGTCGGTAAAATACTTTTCGACCAGAGCGCGGGTTTCTGCAACATCGATATCCCCGGCTATACTGAGAATGGCATTATTTGGTACATAATAGGTTTTATAAAACCGCTTGAAGTCCGCCTCTTCCGCACTGGTGAGGTCCTCCATATAGCCAATGTTCGGATCTTTGTAGGGGTGCTGCTTAAAGGCCCGTTGATAAAGCTCCATGGAGAGGGTGCCGTAGGGTTGGTTATCGTACCGCTGCCGGCGCTCTTCCTTTACCACGTTGCGTTGCGTTTCCACGCCCACAGACTGCACCTTGGCGTGTAACAAGCGCTCGCTTTCAATCCAGAGTCCCAGAGCCAGCTGGTTGCTGGGCAGGATTTCGTAATAGTAGGTACGGTCGTTACTCGTACTGGCATTGAGTGCGCCGCCGGCGCCTTCGACGTAATCGTCGATCTGTCCGCGTTCCAGGTTTTCACTCCCCTCAAAAAGGAGGTGCTCAAAAAAGTGGGCGAATCCCGTACGGTCCTCGAAACTGTCCTTGCCGCCGACTTCGTACATGATGCTGACGGCTACGATAGGGGTTGTATTGTCTTGGTGCAGGATAACCTTCAAACCGTTGTCAAGCTCATACTCAACAAAGTCGATAGAGGCCGATTGCGCCCCAAGCAGTGAGGGGAGGCCAATAAGGAAAAAGGGCAGTAGGAGCCACTGCGTTAAAGTGTGCATATGGGTTGTATTTTTCCGAATAACCGAAAAAATCTTCACTCGTTTGCAACAACCCACTGCTTAGACTGCGCCTACGTCTTTCCTACGACGCTCTAATTCCTGCTGAATAATGCACCTCAGGCGCTTTCCCCGGTCGTGGCACGTATAGCGGCCGCGAACGTAAATGTTCGCCCCGATGAGAAGCACGGTGAGAACCAATAAGGCGGACAGGGTGCCATAAACTACCGGTTGCCAGCCAAATAGGCCGGCCGCGCAGGCGACGAACAGCATCAGCGGAACGCAGATGGCTAGTCGGAAGATAGTCCGCCGAAGTTCCCGTAAACGTATGGACTCAATACGAAGCCGCCTAAGTAACTGGTGCAGTTCATGGGTGGCATAAGCCTTCGCCCCCCCCGTAAGAATAAGGAGAAAATCATTGTTCCCCGCCTGCTCGAGACGAGTAAGTTGTCGGTTCCAGAAGCGATCGGCCATCTTAAATGATAAAATTAGAGACTTGTCCCCGAGGTTCAAAAGAAAGAGAAAGTTTTTCACGCCAGAGAGCAGATTAATTTCAAACAGCCTTGCTATTCTTGAAACATTTTGTAATATTTGCCGATCCCCGCCACAATGAGAAATTATGACATCGGATAAGGCACGTGCCGCGCTGAAAAGGTACTTCGGCTATGAAGACTTCCGGCCCCTGCAGTTGGCAATCATCCAGCACGTTTACGCCGGTAACGACGGAATAGTCCTCATGCCCACGGGGGGCGGCAAGTCGATGTGCTTTCAGATCCCGGCGGTCACCATGCCCGGTACCGCAGTGGTGGTAAGTCCGCTGATCTCCCTGATGAAGGACCAGGTGGACGGACTCAGCGCGGTGGGGGTAAAGGCGGCCTTTTTGAATAGTAGCCAAAGCGGGGCCGAAAGCCACGCCGTAGAGCAGGCCTACGAAAATGGAGAATTGCATCTGCTGTACGTAAGTCCTGAAAAGCTCCTTTCTCCCGGTTTCTTTGCCTTTCTGCGACGGAGAAAAGTTTGCCTTTTCGCCATCGACGAAGCCCATTGCATTTCTGCGTGGGGGCACGATTTCCGTCCGGAGTACACCATGCTCAAGCAGTTAAAAAGCGCCTTTCCGTCGGTACCCGTTCTCGCCCTCACCGCAACGGCCGACCGGTTAACACGCCGGGATATGGCCGAACAACTCGGGATACCGGAGGCTAAGCAGTTCATCGCTTCCTTCAACCGCCCTAACCTCCGACTCGAAGTCCGTCCGGGCCAAAAGCGTCGCGAACAGATCGTTCGCTTCCTGAGGGAGCGGCCCCAACAAGCGGGCATCGTTTACTGCCTTAGTCGCAAGCAAACCGAGCAACTATCGGGAAAACTCCGGGAGGCCGGATACCGAAGCGAGGCCTACCACGCAGGCCTGACTGCGGAGCGGCGGGCGAAAGTTCAGTCTGACTTCATTAGGGACAAGACCCTCATCGTCTGTGCCACCATTGCCTTCGGCATGGGAATCGACAAGAGTAATGTGCGTTGGGTCATTCACTATACGATGCCCAAAAACCTGGAAAACTACTACCAGGAGATCGGTAGAGCAGGCAGGGACGGTACGAGCGCGGACACCCTGCTATTTTATTCCTATAATGATTACCTGACGCTCAAGGACATGATCTCCGGCAACGGTAACGCCGACATTCAGCTGGCCAAGCTGGATCGAATGAAGGAATACGCGGAAAGTCTCGCCTGCCGCCGAAGGATTTTACTCAATTACTTCAGCGAAGACCACGGGGAGGATTGCGGTAACTGCGATGTTTGCGCCAATCCGCCCGAGCGCTTCGACGGAACCGTCCTGGCCCAAAAAGCACTCAGCGCGGTCGCCCGTTTGAAGGAATCGGTCGCCATCGGCCTGGCAATCGACATCTTACGCGGATCAGGACGAAAGGAGATTCTGTCTAATGGGTACGACAGCATCAAAACCTACGGCGCGGGCCGGGACCTGTCCACCTACGACTGGAATCAATATTTTTCGCAACTCATCAGCCTGGGCTATCTATACGTTGCCCACGAGGATTTCAATAAGCTACGACTGGCGCCCGCCGCCCGTCGGGTCCTCTTTGAAGACGAACGGGTGGAATTGGTGAAATTCCAAACAATTCGCGACCGCAAAAAGCAGGAGGAAGGCAAAACCGCCAAACGGGCGGCTGCCCCACGCAGCCGCGGTTCCCTCTTCGCCGTATTGCGGGAGCTTCGTCGCAGCTTGGCGAGGGAAGCGGCCATCCCACCTTACCTGATCTTCTCCGATAAAACGCTGGAGGAAATGGCGGCCGCCGAACCGACGACGGAGTTGGAAATGTCACGTATCTCCGGGGTAGGGGAGGTGAAGCTTCAGCGCTTCGGCGACCATTTTATTCAGGCCATCCGCAATTACGACGGGGAATCAGGTGCGGAGCAACCCGAGCAGCAAAAGCCACGCGATGGAGACGTACGTAAGCTTCGCCGGGCCGAAGACCGGGAATTGCAGGGGGATAACCCCAGCCATTTGATCAGTCTGGCGGCGCATCAGGCCGGCAAAGCGGTTAAGGAGATAGCCGCGGATCGGGGCATTAAAAAGGCGACCGTAATTACCCACCTCACCAAGGCTTACCGGGAAGGCCACGAATTCGCCATCGAGCACTTGCTGCCAAACGAGGCTATGGACTGGATCGATGAAGCAACCGCGGCAACGGAAGCCGATGCGGGGCGTAAAGCCGTGCTGGCGTACATTGCCGAACATCACCGTGATGGTGTAGTCCGCTATGAACACCTCGATATTATGGACGCTTTTCGTAGTCGTCACCCCCTAATTGCTACCCCATGAGTTCAGCATCGGAATACCTCTTCGTCTACGGTACGCTGCGTAGCGACATCCCCTCCAGTATGAGTAAATTCCTGCGCCGCCGTGCCGCCCTTATTGGAAAAGCCACCGCATCCGGACGCCTGATCGACCTCGGAGGGTACCCGGGCTTCGTGGCCGGGGGCGGAACGGTAAAGGGTGAACTGTACCGCATTAACGAAGACCAGGCCGGCGAAACCTGGCAAGTGCTTGATGCCTACGAGGGCGTATCGGGGCTCGAATCAGAAGATTACCGCAAGCTCGCGCTGGACGTGCAGGTGGCCGCCGGAGGAAAGTTCCGCGCCCATACCTACGAGTATCAGCAACCAACCACCGGAAAAACGGAAATTCCCAACGGTGATTACCCCCCTTTCTACCGCACCAATCCCGAGCATCGCAAATTTACGGGTAACGAGTGATGCGGATACTTCATACGGCAGACTGGCATTTGGGGCATCGGCTTTACGGCAATGACCGGACCGAGGAGCACCAGCTTGCGCTCGATTGGTTGCTACAAACGATCCGGGAACGGAAGGTCGATCTCCTGATCCTGGCCGGCGATGTCTTCGACAGTATGAATCCGTCCAATGTAGCGCGGAACCAATACTACGAGTTTCTTGGTCGGCTCCAGGGGACGTCCTGTCGCTCCGCCGTCATCGTAGGCGGAAACCATGACAGCCCCAGTCAACTCGATGCCCCGGCCGGACTGCTTCGTCACCTGAATGTCCACGTCATCGGTGGGGCGCGAACGGACCTAAAGGAACAGCTGATTCCTGTTTTTAAGGAGATTTCCGACGAGTACCCGCAGTTGCTGGTTGCCGCCGTTCCTTATCTCCGTGACCGCGATCTTAAGTACAGCGTGATCGGCGAGTCCGCTAGTGATAAAGTAGAAAGATTGCGTGCTTCCATCCGCAATCACTACCGGGAGATTGCCGAAGCCGCCGAGCGCGCTCGCCCGCTTCCCCGGATCCCTATCGTTGGTACTGGCCACCTGTTTGCCTCCGGGGGCGAAGACGCGGAGGATAAAGTCACCAATATTTATCTGGCGGATCGAAACAACATCGAAGCCGGCCACTTCAGCGCCTGCTTCGATTACGTAGCGCTCGGTCACATCCACCGGCCGCAACGAGTCGGAGGCAAAGAACATATCCGGTATTCCGGTAGCCTGATACCCCTCACGTTCGGGGAGGCGCGCATCGATCAGTCGGTCTGCCTGGTCGAAATTGAGACGGCGGGTGAGCCGGTGCGAATTGAGAAGATCACCGTTCCGACTTACCGCAATCTGCTGACCCTGAAAGGACCGGTAGCTGCCGTTAAACAAGAACTGATAAGCATCGTCAAAAGACAGCGAAGTACGGACGCCGTGGCAATTCAGCCGTGGGTTGATATTCGCGTCCTCACGCCACACCCGCTACCCTTGCTCCGGGAAGAGTTGCAGGATATAGTGACGCCGGCGCCGGAGGAAGTGAATGCGGACCCTGACCGCCTCCCCCGGATTCTGCGGTGCAGTACGGTGTTACCCGAAGACCAAGAGAATGAAGCCCGGCAAACGCCGCCGCGTAACCTGGAAGAGCTTCATCCCGAGGAGGTATTTTATCGATTATGCCACGGCGCCGGAGAAGAACGGGAGGATTATCCCGAGCTACTCGGATCCTTTCGGGAATTGCGCAGCTGGATGGAAGACCAGGCTACGGAATGAAAATACTCCGGATAAATATTTGTAACCTGAATTCCCTGGTGGGAAATCATACCATCGATTTTAGCACGGAACCCCTGCGTTCAGCCGGTCTGTATGCGATCGTCGGGCCCACCGGATCGGGGAAATCCACCGTGCTGGATGCCATTACCCTAGCGCTCTACGGAAGAACCGAACGGGACACCTACGGGGCGGAAGTGATGAGTCACGGCACGGGCGAATGCTTTGCCGAGGTCATCTTCGAGACCGGAGAGGGGACTTTCCTCAGCCGATGGGAACGTCGTCGGGCCAGGCAGCGGCCGGATGGCAACTTACAGACGGCGCAGCTGCAGCTAAGCCGGTTGGATACCAGGGAGGAGGAGTTCAAACCGCTGCCCGCCGATCGGCTAAACGAGGTTAAAGAGTTGACCAAAGAGACCATCGGACTGGACTACGACCAGTTCGTGCGGTCCGTCATGCTGACGCAGGGACAGTTTGCCCGCTTCCTTGCGTCTACCACCAAGGAACGTGCGGACATCCTCGAAAAGATCACGGGCACGTGGATTTACAGCCAAATCAGCCAGTCGGCCTTCGAACGCCATAAATTGGCCCGGGAGAACTACGACCGCCTCCGCGAAAGTCAACGTCACCTGCTTCCACTATCGGAAGAGGAGCGCACAGCCTTCACTACCACTCTCACAACCCTCCAAGAACGAATATCCCACCTGCGTCCCCGCCAAAATGAATTGCGCCGGCAAGCCGATCTTTATAAGCAAGTAAAAGGAGCGGAAACGCGAAAGAAGGAGCGTCAGGCCGATCTCAAACGATCCGAGGAAGCCTGGGAAAGCGTGAAACCACTTCGTGATTCCCTCGAAGCAAGTCTTCGACTGGGGACCCTGCGCGAACCGCTAACCCGCTACGATGCTACGCTCAGGGAGGAAAGGGAAGCCTCGATAAGATTAGACAAGCAAAGGGCCGATTTGAAAGCTCGGACTGCCTCGTTAATCCTCGTGAGAGAAGCGGCCTCGAAGGCAAACGCAAGGCTTGCGGCATTGGAAAAAGAAAAACCGGTAAGGCTTCAGAAGCTTTCCCGAGCCGCTTCTTTGGAAACCCAGCTGAGCGTTCGCCACCGGGAAGCAGCCACCGAGGCCCCGCAGATCGCAGGTGACAACCTTAAGTATAAGCGGTTAAAGGAAGAGCTGAAGGCATTGGAAAGCAGAGAAGCCCTGATCCGAAAAAGTTTACAGGGGCAAGAACCAACCGATATAGCTAACGCGACCACCGCCCTCGAGGAGCGGCTTGACCGGCTGGTCCAGCAGCGTGCTTACTTAGCGGAGTGGCGGCAGCGTCTCGAGCTGGAAAGCCGCTGGGAAAGGGTCAAAAGCGAAAAGGCCCGCACGGATAGGGAATTTCAGGATCGGCAATCCCTACATACGGCGGCTTTGGAACAATTGACCGGGGCGACCGCTAAGTTTGAGGGGAGGCGACGGATCCTCACCCGCTTAGAGAAGACCAAGGGATTGGAGCCGTTGCGAAACGAATTGGCGGAGGGCGACCCCTGTCCCCTGTGCGGAGCAACCCATCACCCGGCCCTGGAAGATGATATGCATGATCTGGACGAAGATCTGCGAACGGCCAATAAAGATCTGCAGCAGGCGGAGCGGGCATTGAAGGAAACCCAGTCGGATGAACGCGAAGCGGCCAAGCTGCTGACGCAGGCGGAGACCCGCGTGGAGGAAGCCAGCAAAAAGGCAAAAGAAGTAATCGACGAAATGCGTGTAAATCCACCGCCGGGAAAACGCCCGGCCGGTACGCTCGCGGAGGTCACCGAAGAATGGAATTCGGTGTCCAGGGCGGAAGCGCAAGCACAGGAGCAGTTGCGTAAACTTCGTGAACTTCGAAAGGCAGCCACCGAATTGAACCAGCTGTTACCGCAGCTCGAAATCCACAGGACGCAATTGGCGGAGCGGCGTAAAAGCCTGGAAAGCTTCACCCAGCGCGCCGAACAACGCGAGGTAGAGATCAAAAGTTTGCAGAACGAGCGCCGCGAGCTCATCGGCGGGGATTCCGTAGAGGAAGCACGCGGGAGCATGGAACGCGCGGAAGCGAAGCGTAGGGCTGACGTTGCGGCACGCGAAAAAGAGGTGCAGCAAGCCATTGCCGAGGAACGAACGGCAACAGAACTAGAGGCGGATCGGCGCGAAAAGGTTTCTCAACTCGCCCAAAGCAAGGCGACGGTCTTAGCGACGATTGAATCAAGCTTGCGGGACCTGGAGGTATCGTCCGTCGACGCAGCAAAACAGCAGTTGTTGACGCCGGAACTTGAAAATGAGTATCGCGAGAAAACGAAGGCCCTTCAACTGGAATTGCATTCCCGTCGCGATGCAGCGCGGGCCGCTGAACGGGAATTGGAAGCCGCCCGCGGGACCGTCCGGGGCCTGCCGACAATCGAGGAGCTAGATGCAGCTCTGTCCGGGGTTGAGCAGGAGATCGAGGAGCTGAACCGGGAGCAGGGATCGGTCCGGAAAGAGCTCCAGCAGGATGATGAGCGCCGTTTTGCTTACGGGGTACTGGTGGAAGAACTCGAGCGGGCGGAAAAAGACCGGTATCGATGGGCCCGGCTCAACGACCTTATCGGTCAAAAAGATGGGGTCAAGTTCAGCCGCTTCGCTCAGACTCTTACCCTGCAACGCCTTGTCGAAGTGGGGAACCGCCACTTGCAGCGCATCAACGAACGCTACCGGATGCGGCACCGGGCGGCCGATGACATGAGCCGGGAAAACCTGGAGCTGGAAATCATCGATACGTTTCAGAACGACAACCGGAGACCGATGACGACCCTCAGCGGCGGCGAAACCTTCATCGTTAGCCTGGCACTTGCCTTAGGTTTGTCCGAGCTGGCAAGTGGGCGAACAAATATCCAGTCGCTGTTTATTGATGAAGGTTTCGGAACCCTGGATGAAAAGATCCTCGATGATGCGGTCTCCGCGCTTGAACAGCTGCAGGGGCAGGGCAAAACCATAGGCTTGATCAGTCACGTGAAGGAATTGAGGGAGCGCATACATTGCCAAATTAGGCTGGAGCCCCGCGGGAGTGGCCGAAGTCAGCTGTTCGTTACCCCCTCGTCGTCGTAGCGTTCCAGCCAGTTCAGGACAGCATCCTTGAACGCCGCCGGAGATTCGGCAAAGGAAACGTGCCCCGCCCCCTCCAGGGGTAAAAAGGTGGCATGGGGAAGCCGCTGCGCGTAGTCCCGCTGGTGGGGAAAGGGGATGATCGGATCACGGGTGCCGGCAATCACGAGCACGGGCACCCTGATTGCCCCCACCTCATCCATCAGGTCCATATCCAGCAGGTATCGAAAGAGCGCCCGTTGGCCGCTGATGGAGTGTCGGCGGACGTGGGGGAAAATGTAGTGAAGAGTGGGATCCAGGGGCGGGTAGGATAGGAGCTGGTTCCAGCGCCGCGCGTAAAAAAGGGTTGCCAGTTTCAGAAAAAGGAAATGGCTCTGCATAATCCGCCAGCTGGTATAGAACAGTGCTTTACGCACTAAGGTGCCCTTACTGAAAAACTGTAGTACCCCTTCCAGGCCTTTCGCCCTGCCGGTCAAAAATCCCCCAACGGAGACCACGGAGAGGACCCGGCCGGGATGCTTGGAAGCGTAGTTGAGGCAGGCAAAAGCCCCCAGGCTATACCCTGCCAAATGGATGGGCCCGGACGGCACGCAGGCCTCTATGGCCGTATGCACCAGCTCAGCAAAAAGAGTCTCGCTAAGGTCGTCCGCCGAGATGTCTCCATCAAAGGTACTTGGATAATGGAGTGGCAGGCTAATAGAGTACCAACTCCTCGCTTGCCGGATTTCCGGGTACATGGCTGCCTCCCAGAAGCTTACGCTTGCCGTGAGCCCGTGGAACCAAACCACCGGCGGCAACGTAGCCTCGGCATTATAGTGGGAGATCACGGCCAGTCGGTGGCCGGCGTGATTGACGAATGAAATTGGTGGTTCGGACATAGATAGAATCGCGAACGAAATCGGGAGGTGGATGGTTAGCTTTAGGCACCCCCGCCGTACAGCGGTCGCAAGGTAGGCCACTCGTGGTTTATCCTTATTTTCAAAACCAAAACCAAGCTTCTATGCAGGTCATCATCCACAAGTCTTCCGATCTAACCGACGCCACCACCGAGGTCATCAACGAGAAAGTCAACAAACTCGAAACCTATTACGACCGCATTGAACGGGCGGAAGTGTTCATCAAGGAGGACGACGGCAGCGCCACCAATGGTCACACCGTTGAAATTCGGCTAGCCATCCCGGGGAATGACCTTTTCGCCACCCATACCGATGAAAGCATTGAGCGCGCTACCGCCGAGGTCACCGAGGCGCTTCGCCGCCAGATCCGTAAGCATAAGAGCAAGAATACCAATCACGCCTAGCCAGTCGGCCCACCCTGGAAAAGGCCCGACCGTAATTTACGGTCGGGCCTTTTCGTTTTATGGGCGACGGAGCGCAGGTGAAGAGATATCCCTTAATATTGCGGCAAAGATCTATTTATGCCCAACGCACTGCTGGAAACCAATTTTTCCTTCGATCCCCCCGCAACGCTTTACCGGGGAAAAGTCCGGGACGTTTACCGCCGCAATCATAAGCTATTGATGGTGGCCAGTGACCGCATCAGCGCGTTTGATCACGTGCTGCCCCGGGCTATTCCGCATAAGGGGCAAATCCTAAATCAGGTCGCCGCGCACTTCCTGGAGGCCACGCGCGACATTTGTCCAAACTGGCTGGAGGCCAACCCCGATCCGAACGTAGCCATAGGAAAGGCCTGTATGCCCATCCCCATAGAAATGGTGATCCGGGGCTATCTCGTTGGCCATGCCTGGAGGGAGTACAGCGCAGGTAAGGAACAACTCTGCGGCGTGCCGTTGCCCTTGGGAATGAAGGAAGCCGATCGTTTTCCGGAACCGATCATAACCCCCGCGACCAAAGCCGAGGAAGGGCACGATGAAGACATCAGCCGCGAAGCCATCCTCAACAGGGGCATCGTGGAGCCAGCGATTTATCGAAAACTAGAGAACTACACCCGGCGTCTGTTTGCCCGGGGCACGGCCATGGCGGCAGAGCGGGGACTGATTCTGGTAGACACCAAGTACGAATTCGGTTTGCTGGATGGAGAAATATACCTCATCGATGAGATTCATACCCCCGATTCCAGCCGATATTTTTACGCCGATGGCTATGCCGACCGACAGGCAAAGGGGGAGCACCAAAAGCAGCTGAGTAAAGAATTCGTGCGTGAATGGCTGATGGAAAACAATTTTCAGGGCCTGGAGGGGCAAACGATGCCAGCCATGCCCGACGTCTTCGTGGAGCAGGTTACCGCCCGCTATACGGAACTCTTCGAGCTCATCACGGGCAAGTCCTTCCAGCCGGCCCAGACTGACAACATTGAAGCAAGAATTACCCGTAACCTGTCAAAAACCGCCTGGCAACCTCTTGAATGATGGTCTAACTCAATCATGACCGGTCCCTGAAATGAACTGCCTCTGCTTCCCCCGGATTTCTTAACCCTCTTTACAATAACTCTCCATGAAAATACTCTGCATAGGCCGCAATTACGCCGCTCACGCCGCCGAACTGGGAAACGCACGCCCCGAACGTCCCATCGTTTTCATGAAACCCGGATCGGCCATTCTCCCAAACAACAAACCGTTCTACTATCCGGAATTTAGCCAGGACATTCACTACGAAGTAGAAGTAGTGATCAAGATCGCTAAGAATGGCCGTCACGTAGAGCCCCGGTTTGCAATGGACTACGTAGCCAGCGTTGGCCTCGGACTGGACCTGACCGCGCGGGATCTTCAGCAACAGTGCAAGGATAAGGGCCACCCCTGGGAGATCTCCAAAGCCTTCGATGGTTCGGCGCCGCTGTCAACGGAGTTTTTCGGGCCCGCGGATTTCGATGACTTAAATGATATCGAATTTAGCCTGGAAAAGAACGGCGAGGAGGTGCAACACGGATATAGCCGTAATATGATCTTCCCGCTTACGGAACTCATCTGCTACACCAGCCAGTATTTCCGCCTGCAGAAGGGGGATCTGCTCTTTACCGGCACGCCGGAAGGGGTGGGGCCCCTGCAGATCGGAGATGAACTGGTGGGCTATTTGTTTACCAGGAAAGGGAAGCAGGAGATGTTCCGCACGCGGGTCAAGTAGCGATTTTCCCACCGCGGGTTCCGTTAGTCCCAGTTGCTAATTTTGGAGTGAAGACTAAAACACTAAAACACTAAAAACCATTAGAACTTACCCCTCCCCCCCGCGTTTACGCTCAGAAGGTCAGCAAATCGTAAGACGCGCTGAGTCCCAACGGGGGCGTACCGGAATCGACAGGGAAGTAAGCTTTGTAGTAAGCATGCCGGAGCATGATTGGTTACTCCGTAAAAAATAACGATCCAACCCTTAGTTGGCACTCCCAGCTATGCTATGGCAGCCTAAACTCAGTTTAGCTGTCTAAATGTGCCGTGTGGTTGACGCCTGATACACACCGCGCCGCATATCATCACCCCCTCGGGCTGGCCCGTGACCCTGATCTGAGTCACGAGCGAGATAAAGGATCTAAGGCGCCGAATGAGTGGGTTACCAAACTTACCCGGTGCTCGAAAATTTGATTGGTAAATA
Source organism: Lewinellaceae bacterium (assembly GCA_963747415.1). GTDB lineage: Bacteria > Bacteroidota > Bacteroidia > Chitinophagales > Saprospiraceae > Neolewinella. The sequence goes on from CAVVFF010000001.1 coordinate 723,391, forward strand.
AGCATGTAGAAAGCTGCCTTGCGCTTTCGCTGGACGCGAGTTCGACTCTCGCCGCCTCCACGATAAAAGCCCCAACATCCGCAAGGACGTTGGGGCTTTTTGTTTTAGCCGATTTGGGGTCCAGCCTGACCCACATCCCTTCATTTATACTTTTAACCGTATCGGAGTATCGCCGAAGTACCGGTGAAAGTTAGTCTTCCCGTTCAGCGATTTGGCTGTACGGGTAGCCTCTTTCTCCGAACAAGGGGCTATGGCCTCTATAGCGGTAGGGTGTAAAAGCAGCTCCCGGTCCAAAAACATCGGCCGGACGCTGATCATGCCGGGAATGGCACTTTCTCCGTCACTTGCAGTAGCCACGAACCGTATGCCGGATTTTAGGGAGATGGTAAAATATTCTTGAGATTCCATGTTTAATGGGGTGGGTTAGTGAAAGGAATAAAGGAGCAACCAGTCCTTGTTGCCGCTACCTGGCCACCGGACCGGCAGGTGGCTTATCGGTTTAACGGATCACCACCGGCCTGACGGCAGAGCTACCCGCTGCGGTGATGCGCACGAAATAAGTGCCGGCGGGCAAGTCACCAACCTGGTTCTCCTGAACGTGAGGGCCGGCAGGAAGCGGACCGGTATGCATGGTCCTCACCGGTCGGCCCAGCAGATCGAGTAGGGTAACGGTCACCGGAGAAACGTGATCCAGCGAGAAGGACGTCGTCAGCAGGTTTGCCGTAGGATTTGGATACAGGGTAAAGGCCAACTGTTCGATGGCAATATCGTTGGTGCTGGTCGATAGTCTTCCGCCAGCCCGCGGCACCTCCTGCGAAAGGTAGACGCGGTACTCGCCGGCTTCGAGGGCTATACCAGCGGCGGGGTCGCTAACGTCAACCGTTTCACCACCGAAATAGTCATACCAGCTACCCGCCGAAGGGAAGGGGTTCGATACCGTGTTCGCCGTCACCCCGAAATTGCCGATGATGGCCGCCGCCCCATCGTCACTGTCCAGGTGGACGTATTTCACCTCTCCGCTGAAGTCAGCATCCGTAACGTTACCGTGGAAGTATTCGTAATTGTTGCGGACATACAGCAGGTCGGATATCATCCCGTACACGCCCTGGCGGTCCGTATCGTCGCGGTACGCCCACCCGATCGGCTTCGGACCGGTACGGCATGGTTCGGCAACCGTACCATCCTCACAGTAATTGATGGGGTAGTCGTAGCCGAGTTCGCCGAATTGCCAGAGCATTTTCGGACCGGGCAAGGTATAGAAGAAGGCACTGGCAAGCTCCACCCGGTCCAGGGCGGTAGGCAGCTCCGTTACATCATAGCTACCGCTCGCATTTCCGAACTGCAAATTTTTATAGACCATTCGCTCCTCGTCGTGGCTCTCGATGTACGCCACGAGACTTGGTTGCTCAAAGCCCCTATTTTCCGCCAATACGGATGAGAAATTAGACTTGCTGCCTTCATTGTAGCCCATGGCGGCTTCCAGGTAGGCGTCGTGTGGTTGGAAACCAGACCAGAAATACATGCCGTTGCCGTACTGAGCCAGTTCATTTTCCTCCCGATTTTCTCCGAGGTGCTCCATGATCACGTAGGTGTCGGGGTCGATTGACCAGATGCGATCGGCATATTCCTCGATGATCGCGATTCGGGAAGCGTCGTAGGCATTCCAGGCGGCCACGTCGTTGCTAACCTTCTGGGTGAATCCTTTGCTGAGATCAAAGCGGAAGCCATCTACGTGGAATTCCTCCAGCCAGTATTGTAGGGTGGTCTTCACGTATTCCCGGGTCAGAATGCTTTCGTGGTTCAGGTCGTAACCGACATTAAAGGGGTGGCGGGCGGTAACGTTCGCGTAAGGATTATCGGGACCCGGTGCGTAAGATTGGTTACCTGGCCACATCCGGATCAACGAACTCTCTCCAAAGGCATGGTTATAGACCACATCCAGGATCACGGCGATCCCTCGAGCATGGGCGGCGTCGACGAAGGCCTTCAATCCTTCGGGCGATCCGTAGTATTTGTCCAGCGCCATGTGAAAACTGGGATTATAGCCCCAGCTTATGTTGCCCTCGAATTCGCTTACCGGTAGCAGTTCGATCGCGTTTATCCCCAGCCGCGCCAGGTAGTCAATCGTATCGGTAAGCGTTTGATAGTCGTGCGAGGCAATGAAATCCCGGATCAACAATTCATAAATGACGAGGTCTTCCTCTTCCGGCGGACTAAAATCAGCAACGGTCCAGGAGTAATCGGGCTCATCCAGCCGCAGCCAGGTTACGATCCCATCAGCAGCCGCGGAGGGGTAAGCCGGGATACCGGCAAACGTGGACGCGGCAATAAAAGGATCGTCGTCGGGGTCCAGAACGAGGGTGCTGTAGGGGTCCGCGAAGCGTCCGTCATCATCGATCGCGTATTGGTAAAGGAGGTCATCCTGGGGTAGGTCATCCGCCTCGATCTTAAGCCAGAAGGAAGTATCGTTGGGTGAGCGCTTCATGCGGCTACTGGCTACCGGCGACCAATCATTGAAGTTGCCGACTACGAAGACATCGGATTTTTGCGGCGCGCGCAGGTGTAACACTAGTCCACCATCTTGAGTGCGCGTGGCACCTGGACGGGCATTGTCCGGCACTTCCTCAACCATGGGGTCACCCGTAATAAAGGTAGCCGTTGCCGATGCGGTGTCTCCCCGGTAAGTGGCCGTTATGGTATAGGTTGTAACGTCGGCCTGAGGAAGGATAACCGTTTGCGTAATGCTCTCCCCCGAAGTCGAAGTTAGTATCTGGCTTCCATCCGATAATTCGAGGTCAGCGGATACATAGGAGGTGGCGCCAATCTCAAAGGATTGTCCCGCCGACGCCGTGGTAACCGTACTGGTGGGCGAAGTCAGCTCAACGACCAGATCACCCTGGATCTGAAAAGAGTCCCTTACTTCCCGGGTGTTGTCGCTAACGACGGCCTTTATCGTATGCAGCCCCGGCGTTGTCAACCGGACGGGATAGTCAAGCTCGGTAGCAGTGACGGTGGTGAGGAGGCTGTCATTATCATAAAGGGCAATGGTGGCTTCGGCGGTAGCACCTACGGTCACTGGTAGCACCTTACCGAGCGGGTAGGCGGCTGTACCGGGATCACCGACCAGGCTTACGCCTAAGTCCGTGCCACTGCTAACCTCAATAAAAATATCGTTGTTTCCAACGGCTTTCCCCTCACGATCACCAGTTGCATCGCGAAAAACCATGGCTATGCGTAGAATTTCCACGCCAGCGGGCACGCCGTAATATTCCCTGATCGACGAGGGAAAAGTATAGGTATAGGTATTGGGTTGTCCGGCTACCGGGTCCAATTGCCAATCCTCATTCGCCTGACCCCATTCGGTTTGGACGTATCCCCATTCGGTATTCGAAACGCTTTCGGAGGTCACCACGCCGGTATGGATATATACCGCGCAGTCGCAGTCGTTCAAGCCGGCATTTCCCATACTCGCATCGTAAGTGATGGTGAGGGGCTGATCGGCCACCGGGGCTGCCGGATCGGTCTTGATCAACTGGGCGGTCAGTAAGGTGGGAATGATCGAAAGTAGAAAAAGAGTAAAAGTGTAACGCATGATCTAATGTTAGGGAGCGTCAAGGTAAAACGAAAAAAGCCCCCAGGAATGCATTCCTGGGGGCTATGTCAGTGATTGTGCCGCAAACGGCACTAAGTGTTGGAATCGTCGTTTTGCCGGTTTACGGGACGACGATTACGAAATTCTTAGCGACGGTAGTTCTCGTAGTCTTTGTCGCCACCGCGGTCGTAGCCGCCGCCACGGTTGCCGCGATCGTAGCGAGATCCGCTGTCGCCGCGCTCGTAGCCGCCACCGCCGCCGCCGTAGCCGCCGCGATCATAGCCGCCACCGCCGCCGCCGCGTCCGCCACGGTCATAGCCGCCGCCACCGCCGCCGCCGCGTCCGCCACGGTCATAGCCGCCGCCACCGCCGCCGCCGCGTCCGCCACGGTCGTAGCCGCCGCCACCGCTGCCGCCGCCGCCACGGTAGCCACCGCCGCCGCCGCCACCACGGTAGCCACCGCCGCCGCCGCCACCACGGTAGCCGCCGCCACCGCCGCCGCCGCTGTAGCCGCCGCCGCCGCCGCCACCACCGCCTTTGCGGTCGTTTTCTTTGACAACGATAGTGCGACCGTCGAGGTCGGATTGGTCAAGCCCTTCTATAGCAGCTTGAGCTTCTTCGTCGTTTGGCATTTCAACAAAGCCAAAACCACGGGAACGACCGGTTTCCCGGTCAAGGATGATCTTTACCGACTCAACTTCACCGTAAGCGTTAAAGGTATTGCGAAGGGTGTCCTCGTCGGTATCCCAGCTGAGCCGGGCAACAAATAAATTCATAATGAGTAAGAAAATGGATAAAACAAATGGTAATGTTGGAGGCAATGCCTAAATAGATATTGAAAGCCAATTCAGATTATACGATAGCCAACTCCAAAACCGTGACAGAATATGTTTCAAAAACAAAGTTCAACCGAAATGTTCCGGCTAGTAGCAAAAATAACCCCTAAATACATGGAAAACCTAACTTTTTCGGGAATTCTCTTTCTCTTTCTACTTGGATGTCAGGAAATTGAATCTCCACAAGGTCAAAATTCCCACCTTGAAGCAAGCATTGGGCAACTGCAAACCACCTTCGCACCTGACCGTCGGACCGACCGCGTAGAAGTGCTCGTAGACCGCCGTGGCGACAGTATTATTTTCAGCGGCTATACCACCGTAGCCGCGGCAGCCACTTCCCTGGATTCCTTGGTATCGGTCACTCCGGGTGGGGTAAACCGGATTCGTCAGTTGCCCGAAACAACCGGCTACGGATTAATAAAGGTGAGTGTGGCGAATATTCGTACCCAGCCTGGCCACTCCAGCGAACTTACCTCCCAGGCGTTGATGGGCACGCCCGTCGAAATACTTGACCTGCAAGATGGGTGGTATTTGATCCGGACGCCTGACCGGTACATCGCCTGGTTGGAGGCAGGAGCAATTGCTAAGGTCGAACTTGGCGAACTAGCCAACTGGTTTTCCGACTCGCTTCGATCCTGCGTCCCCGCCCAAACTACGGTACGCCTCGCCCCGGGAAGCGAGAAAATCGTTTCCGAACTAGTAGCGGGCGACCTGGTGAAGCTCCAGGGCACTCCCACCAACGGGTTCAGCCGGATTCAGCTTCCGGACGGCCGGAGTGGCTACGTAGCCGGGGAAGACCTTATGCCTTATGCGGCCCTTTCAACGCCACAATCCGTACCGGTGGAGAAAGTGCTCCTTACGGCATTCGAACAGGTGGGTAAACCTTACCTCTGGGGCGGAACCAGTCCGAAAGGCATGGACTGCAGCGGGTTTACCAAAACCGCTTATTATCTCAACGGCTACGTAATCCCCCGGGATGCCAGCCAACAGGTCCACGCGGGGCAGGAGGTGCCACTCGATGAAGACTTCAGTCAACTGCTGCGAGGTGACCTGTTGTTTTTCGGGAGTTACCGCGACGATGGCAGCGAGAGGGTGACCCACGTGGGCTTCTACCTGGGTGCAGGACGATTCCTGCACGCGGGAGCTGACAATGGGTACATAACCGAGAACAATTTGATCGAAGGAGAGCAAGGCTACGCCGAGCATCGTAGGAATAGTCTTCTCCGTGCCCGCAGGTTACGCGAAGGGGATAGTGGGGTGGTACCTATCGACAGCGCTTTTGCCGCGCTTTATACCAAATCTTCATCACGGTAAGGCCGTCGCTCTAGTTCTTTGAGTTCCATTCGCTCGTCTTCCAGGTCGGGCAACGGAGTCCCCCGATCCTCCTCCTTAGGGTGGATGTCTTCCGGATCGGCAAGCGGACCGTACAGGCTCATGGCCTGCATAGCCACACCGATGCCCCAACCTAATATTGGCCAGATCGCCCAGCCGATGCTTCCGATGGTGAAAATATTCAGGATGACAAAAAAGGCGGACATCACCAGGTAGGTACGCAGGTGCCGACGGAAGTCTATCTTTTTCTCCCGGAGGCTCTTTTGCTCGTACTGTTTCTTTCTTTGTTTTTTCATGCCCATTATTCGAGCTCGGCAATGACCGTTTTGTTGCCCTTTACCTTTTGCCCGATTTCGACGCGAAGCCGGGTACCGATCGGCAGGAATAGGTCGACGCGGCTACCAAATTTGATAAAACCGAAGTCTTCCCCCTGTACGACCTGCTGACCTTCCACCAGGTAATTTTTGATCCGCTTGGCTAGTGCACCGGCAATCTGGCGGAGCAAGATCTCGGTTTCACCCGTATCGATCACCACGGTGGTCCGCTCATTTTCCGTGCTGCTTTTCGGATGCCAGGCTACCAGGTATTTGCCAGGATGATATTTGTTGTATTTGACGAGACCACTCACCGGGTTGCGATTGACGTGCACGTTGACCGGCGACATAAAGATGCTGACCTGGAGCTTTTTGGCGCGAAAGTATTCAGGTTCATAGGCTTCCTCGATTACGACCACCTTGCCGTCGGCGGGAGCATAGACCAGGTGATCCGCTTCCTCGGGAACCATTCGACGGGGGTTGCGGAAAAACTGCAGTATCGTCAGGAAGAAAAGGCCGGCCGCGATTGCAACAATCGGTAGTTGAGCCGGAGCTTTCCAGGCTACCAGGCCGACGATCAGGCCCAGGCCGACGAAGAGTAAAGCCAACATCCGGCGACCTTCCGGATGTATTCGCATGGGTTTACGCAAGACGGGGTGGTTTAGTAGCAGACAAAGTTCGTTCTTTAGGGACGGTATCTGAGCATAACAGGACTAAGCGGACAGAGTTTGTTCTTGCCCTAAGTTGGTTCGGACTAGCTGATCGTCTGTCTGAGTGACACCAGATCATGGCCGATTGATACAACTTTGAGTAACATTTTTTCAAGATCGCCTACCGTAGTAAAGGGATTGGTAAGGGTACAACGTAAATATAGGCGACCATCAATACGTGTCTGAACGAGATATGTCTGACCGCTCTCGGCTAGTCTGCTCCGAATAATTTCGTTGGTTCCATCATGGGACGGATCATTAAGGGTAACGTGTCGGAACCGAAAACATACAATGTTGATGTCCGGCTGCTTATAGAGTTGTAGGTCGGTATTCTCTCCGACGAGACGAGCTAATTCTTTACCTAATCTACCCACCTCCTCGATATAGTCTCGAAAGATATCAGGTCCATACGTACTCAGCAGCGAGAAGACGCGTAAGGAAAGCATGCGCTTAGTGCATTCGAAACTGCGTTTGGCGATATTCGACCAATCTTCGGCAACTTCGTCGTTTAACAAGTATTCGGCCCGCTGCTGAAACGTAAGATAGGCATCCTTTCCCTCCCGAAAGAACAGCCCCGTAGTGATCGCTGGAGTCATCAACATCTTATGGAAATCCAGGGATACGCTGTCTGCCCGCTCTAAACCGCTGACCAGGTGGCGATAATCCTTGGATAAGCGTACGGCCGCGCCGTGAGCGCCATCGATGTGGAACCACAGGCCGTTCTCCGCGGCGAAGTCGGCAAGCTCATCGATGGGGTCAAAGGAACCCGTACTGGTGGAGCAGGCACAGCCGACTAAGGCGATTGGCGTCAGACCGCGATCGACAGCATTGCGGAGAGCCCCGCCAAGTTGGTCCGTGAGCATCCGGTGTTGCTGGTCGGCTGGAACGTGAACGATGCCGTCGGTTCCCCAGCCCATAACTTTCACGGCCCGGTCAATACAGTAATGTGCCTGTTCGCTGACCAGCAGGCACGGGCGGTCAACCGGGCCCCTTTTCGCTCTGGCGGCTAAAAGGGCGGTCAGGTTTGCAAGGCTGCCTCCACTCGTCATGAACCCGCCGGCAGTGGGTGCCAGACCCAGCAGCTGGGTGAATCGTTCCATGACCAGCCTTTCCATGGCGGTGCCCGGCCTACCCATTTCGAACACCGCCATGCCGGTATTCAAAAGGCTGGAAACTAAGTCACTTAGGGCGGCTAGGGGAGCGGGGGGTACCACCTGGTGCCCCATATATTCGGGGTGATGCAGGTGAACACTTTGCTCCACTACGTTCTGAAATATTTCGGCGGGCCCCGCCCGAGAATCGAGGAGGCCACGGTAATGTTCCAAACTTTCCTCCGGCGTGGCAAAGGGGTTGGCCGGAAGCTGTGTCACATTCTCCAGGTAATCGGCCAGTTGGTCGACCAAGGCGTGACCCTGCTTTCGAAATCCGCCGGGAGAGTACGCGCGGGTCAGGAGTTCGGTCATATTCCCATTTCGGCGCGTCCGGCATCCAGAATCTTGCGGGTTTCGGCTTCGTCGGCACCCTGTGCATATACGCGAAGGACTGGCTCGGTTCCGCTCGGGCGGACCATCAGCCAGCGGTCTTCACCGTCCAGGTAGAACTTCGTGCCGTCGACGTGACGGACATCCGTGACGGTGTAGGGGCCGATCTTTTTGAAGGGGTTTTCCTTTGCCTGCTTGACGATTTCCCATTTTCGGTCGTTTTCGACGTGTACGTCATCGCGGTCACAGTTAAAGCTGCCGACCTTATCGTAGACATCCTTAATAAGGTCGTTAAGGGACTTACCCGTTTTTGCCATGTATTCGGCGATCATCAGGCCGATCCAGATGCCATCCCGCTCCGGGATATGGCCGGAGACGGCCAGGCCACCGGATTCCTCACCACCAACAATGACCTTGCGTTCGGCCATGATCTCGGCGATGTATTTGAACCCGATCTTAGTGACTTCGTATTCAAGGCCGTACTGTTCCGCCAATTGTTTCAACTTGTCGGTAACGGAGAACGTCAAGATCACTTCCCCATCCTTGATGCCTTTATATTCGTACTGATACATCAACAACAACAAGAGGATGTGGTGGCTGTCCACGAAATCGCCATTCTCGTCGAAAAGGCCGATGCGGTCAGCGTCCCCGTCGTTAGCAATGCCTAACGAAAGCTTGGGGTCGTTCTTGATCACCTGGGCCAACTCCTGCAAATTTTTGCCTATGGGCTCCGGCGCCTGACCCATGAAGCTTGGATTGAATTCACAGTGCAGGTGGGTTGCCTCGGGCAGTAATTTTTTCATGGCGGATTGACCGGCTCCGTACATGGCATCGTAGGCGATACCGAAATCCGCATTACGGATGAGGTCGATATCAAAGTTGGCGTATACATGATCCAGGTAGATCTGCTCGAAATCGTGCTCTTCAATAAGGCCACGGTTGCGTAATTCCTCCATCTCGGGAAGGTCGGTGGGTACGGCTTCCGGAATCAGGGCTTCTACGGCCGATACGTCATCGGGGACACTGGGTCCTCCGAGTTTGGACTTTAGCTTAAAGCCGTTGTAAGCGGGCGGATTGTGACTGGCGGTAATCACAACCCCCAGGTCAGCCTTCGTTTTGACAACCCCTAAACTCACCATAGGAGTGGAGATGAAGGAGGGCGCCAGTAAGCTGGTGATACCATGTTTTCCAAGAACGCGCGCGGTGACTTCGGTAAAAAGCTCACCGCCAAAACGACAATCGTAGCCGATGACCACCCGGCTGCCGCCTTGTTCCTTCAACCAAAGGGCGGTGCCCTCTGCTACGCGTTTCACATTGTCTACCGTGTATTCCTGAGCAATGATTGCGCGCCAGCCGTCGGTACCGAATTTAATTGTAATGGGATCCATAAAGGGAGGTTATATAGTGTGTGGGTCTGTAATACAAGCTTCGGATGCGAAAGTGCTAAATATATTCTGCATCCGATACCGGAGGAAGGTAAATGTACCCAAAAGAAGGGGGAAGGGTACCTTTGGGCCGTGGAGTTACTCACCGCAGCATGGCTTGGCTTTACGGCTGCCGCAGGGGCAACCTTATTTCCCGGTATGCTTAACATGACGACTGTCAACGTAAGTCTGCGCGCCGGTAGGAGCGCAGGATATGCCCTGTCCGCAGGAATGGCGATCACACTAAGCCTACAGGCGGGCATAGCCGTATTCTTCGCTCGGTTTCTGGCGGCCAACCCATACGTGCTGAACCAGATGAAGGAATGGGCAATCCTGGTCTTTCTCTTTCTGGCGGTTTTTTTCCTCGTCAAGGGGTATCGCGCTCAGGCGCCCGACGCGTCCCACGCTGAGCGGTCCTATCGGGGAAGTCCTTTCCTTCGGGGGGCGGTCCTTGCGGTAATGAATTTACTGACGATACCCTATTTTTTCGCTATTAGCGGCTGGCTACTGGCGGATGGCCGCCTAAGTGCTTCAGCACCGGCCAGACTTGTGTTTACAATTAGTGCTGGGGTAGGGGCCTTGATGATTTTCGCAGGCTATGCGCGCCTCGCAGAATGGATGTACCGCCGCGCCCGGTTTTTCACCCGCCACATCAATTACTTTCTAAGTGGGCTTTTGCTCATTTTAGCGGTTGCACAATGGATACGCATCTATTTTTAAGAAAAACGGTGCCTGGTTAATCGCATCTCAGCAAACATTGGACGCAGTATGAGGATTTAATTCACATATGTCAGTCAATATTCCAGCGGCAGAATACCCTCCTTCGAAGTCATTATCCCTTAAGTTGAACTCACTATTCAAGGAGTGGGGAGCTGCTACCTTCCAACACGGCGGTTACCCAAAGCTTGAAATGAAAGCCTTGGCCGATGCCGGCCTGCTTTCCTTTATGCTTACACGGAATAAGGTGGGCCTGGGCGACCAAAGGAGCGAAAAGCTGCTGGATTTGCTCAGAATCATTGGGGAAGGAAATTTATCGGTAGGCAGGATCTATGAAGGGCATGTAAACGCCTTGCAGCTGATCGCCCTGTACGGAACGGAGTCACAGCAACGGAAGTGGTTCGAAGATGCCCGTTCGGGACATGTTTTCGGTGTGTGGAATACTCAAATGGCCAACGGAGTTAAGTTCAACGAGGAATCGGATGCGCGTATAAGACTTGCAGGAAGCAAAACCTTCTGTAGTGGGTCCGTGAACGTAACCCGACCGATCATTACCGGGGAGCTCTATTCCCAGGACGGAACTGCCCACGGGTGGCAAATGGCCATCGTGCCTTTGGACCGGCACGAACCCGAGGTAGACAGGTCGTTCTGGGCAACAACCGGCATGCGAAACAGCGTGAGTGATAAGATCGATTTTACGGGTATTCACCTCGACCGTACCGATCTTTTAGGCCGGCCGAATGATTACAATCGCCAGCCACACCTCAGCGGCGGGGCCGTACGTTTCGCTGCCGTTCAACTCGGGGGAGCGGAGGCGGTTTTGAATGAAACGCGGGCATACCTCCAACGACTCGGTAGAACCGGCGACCCTCACCAGCGAAGCCGTGTAGCGAAAATGGTTATCGCCGTACAAAGTGGCAAGCTTTGGCTCGGCCGCGCTGGCAGAACGTTGGACACCACCAACGATACCAACGAAATTATAAATATGGCGAACCAGACGCGATTGGCAATCACCGCCTATTGCCAAGAATGCCTGGGGCTATCCGATCAGTGCGTTGGTGCCAGGGGAATGTTGCCCCCGGAGCCCCTGGCCCGGCTGCATGCTGATTTAAGGGTATATCTCCGGCAGCCCGCTCCGGATGCCACGCTCGATGCCGTCGGCCAATATTTTCTGGATGAGATATAGTGATAATGAGGACAAGCGCATAGAAGAGCGAAAAGAAAAAATCTATCGAACGGTGCCCTTGCAGCCGCGAAGCGATCTGCTGAGTTGGAAACATACCGTGGTTTTTTCCCCTCACCCGGACGATGAATCATTGGGTTGTGGGGGCCTCATCCGCTTGCTGAGGGACCTTGGGCAAACCGTAGATATCGTTTTTGTGACCGATGGATCCATGTCCCATCCGAAGTCCACCAAGTATCCGGCCGCGGCCAGGGCGGCAATCCGGAAAAAGGAGGCTACAGACGCCTGTCAAATACTAGGCGTGGAAACCAACCGAATCCATTTCCTGGATATTCCGGACGGTCAGGTTCCTTCCGAATGGGAAACCAGGTTTACGAGCGTGGTTTTTGATATCATCCAGCTGGTCTATCCCTGGCGGGCGGATACTTTCCTGGTGCCCTGGCGAAGGGATCCCCACGAAGACCACCGGGCTACCTGGGAGGTTTGCCGGGCGGCCGTCAATCACCTGACTACACCCGTGCGCTGGGTGGAGTATCCCGTTTGGATGTGGGAAGCTAATAACGCCGTTGATCTGCCACGCCCGGAGGAGGTTATTTCGTGGGCAATAGACATCGAAGACAAGCTCGGCGAAAAGGAGGCGGCAATCCGGGCCCATCTGTCCCAATGGAAGGGGGTGATCGACGACGATCCGGACGGGTTTCAATTGCGAGAGGAAATGATCGCTCACTTTTTGCGTCCTCGCGAAATATATTTCGTGCCCCCGGATAAGCGATACCGCAGTGTAGACGAAGCCTACTTCGACCGGATCTACGCAAATGAAGCCGACCCGTGGAATTTTGAAACAAGCGAGTACGAAAGGAAAAAATACGCTGCCACCATAGCTGCGCTTCCCGAAGCGCGTTACCGGCGGGCCTTCGAAATCGGATGTTCCATTGGTGTGCTCACCGAGCTGCTCGCTGAGCGTTGCAACTATCTATTAGGCGTGGATACCGCGGAAATTCCCCTCCTGAAGGCCAGTGAACGCTTAGCCGACCGCAAAGGAGTCCATTTTGAGCAAATGAACGTTCTCGACCAATTTCCCACCGGGACCTTCGACCTTATCGTTCTCTCGGAAGTTGGCTATTACTGGAGCAAAGGAGACCTGGAGCGAGCTATCTCGCGCATACAGGATGCCCTGGAGCCGGGTGGTACGCTGCTGCTTGTCCACTATACTCCCTATGTCCCCGATTATCCGCTTACCGGCGACGAGGTGCACGAAACCTTTATCCGACGGCTGACAGGCTGTCACCGTGTACGTGAAAACAGGGCCGATCGGTACCGGCTGGATGTGTGGAAGAAAGAAGGGGCCCGCGCGCCGTCCGCGTAAAGTTTCGCAGTTCCCGGATGGCTTGATCGAAAGTGCGGTCCGAAAAGCTATCGGTCCGCTCGATTTCCTTCCGGACATCCTGATATAAGGCACCGAAAGTCGGTGCCGTAACCACCCAATGTTGGAGCTCACCAGGGGTTATTTCCAGATACCGCGCCAAAGATAGAAGCGCGGGCAGGCTGCCAATTCTGCGCTCGTTGAAGGCTCTGCGAAGCGCGACCTTCCATTTGAAGAGGTCAATGCAGTGATTTAGCCCGAATACTACCGGCTTGCGCTGTTCCTCCTCCATTTTGGTCCATTCTTTCAAGCTGCTGCTGAAGGCAACGCCCTGGATGCGGTCGCTTTCGCGGTCAGAGGTGTATACCCGGACGGCGGGGTCGTGGACAAAGGTTACGTCAATGCGCTCCAGCGCCCAGGCAAAGGCTGCGTCCTCGATAGCCCGCCAGGGCGGCATGCCGCCGCATTCCAGGTAGGCATTCCGCTCCACCGCCAAACTCGGGCCGTAGTGCTGGAAGTGCCGCGGCCAGGGGTCTTGTTCGCTGGGATCGATCATGGACTCCAGTAGGGCCTGCAAGCTGCGGTACGTAACGTCCTGAAGATGAATCTTCCGGTAGCCCTTGCGATTCGTCGGTGGCACTACGATACGTCCGCCAACTGCCCGTGCCCCCCGGGCGAAGGCACGCAGGGTAGCGGCTATCCAGTAGCAATCGACAATGGTGTCGGCATCTGTCATGGCGATAATTCCACTGCCGGGTAGCCGACGTGCCGCCTCGTCCATGATCAGTTTTCGGGCTACACCGACACAAGCATGGGGCGCCGGCATAGCCTGTTCTAGCACATGCAACCGGAAAGCCGGATGCTCGGATGCATACCGCCTTGCTACGCTGGCCGTATCGTCCGAGCAGTTGTTAGCCAATAATATGACTTCGTAGCTATTCGGGTCAAGGGCACTACCATCCAGATTTAGCTGATGGTGTAAGGCTTCCAACGTGGAGGTTATAAAAGCCGTTTCGTTTTTGGCGGGGATGGTTACGCACAGTCTGCAGCCAGGAGCGATCGGTGGTAATTGCCCCTCTAATTCCAGAGCTGATAGACCATCAAGGATGAGGTCGGACAAAGCATCTATTTCCTTATGAAGTCACTTTGTCCTGCGATTGTTCCGGCTACACTTACTAATAGCGGGGCGGGAGAATTGGGGAAAGGGGAGGTGAACCCCGCGCCCGAATATGAATATTACGCTACCATTCGAAAGATTCCGTTCCCGGAAAGGGAAGGCTGCCTTCAGGTGGATATGAGATTCGTTTGCCCGATAACCTGCACCTCGGGTTCCAGGTCTACACCGAATTTGCCGCGGACCGTATCCTGTACGTGCTGGCTGAAAGCGAGGATATCGCTTCCGCTGGCTCCGCCCCGGTTGATCATCACCAGAGCTTGGTGCTGGTAAGTGCCAACCCGGTCGGTTCCGCATCCTCGCAATCCGGCCCGGTCGATGAGCCAGCCGGCGGGCAGCTTGACGTGGTCGTCATCGATAGGGTAGGCAGGCAGGTCATCGTAGACTTCCCGGAGGGACGCATAGGTGCCGCGGGTTACGACCGGGTTTTTAAAAAAGCTTCCGCTGTTGCCGAGGAAAAACCAGTCGGGCAGCTTGCCGCGGCGGATACGGGTGACGGCATTCGCCACGTCGCGGGGCGTCGGGTCAGTAATGCCCTCCCGTTCCAACTCTTCGGCAATTGCGCCGTACGCCAACTTCAGGGGGCGGGGGGTAGTGAGGTCGAAATCAACGGCGGTGATCAGATACCGGCCGGGCTCCCGCTTGAATCGGCTGTCCCGGTAGCCGAAGGCACAATCTTCCGGGGAAAGCTCGACCATACCCCGTCCGTATTCCCAGGCGTGGACGGCCGTGATGAATTCCGCGACTTCGGCACCGTAGGCCCCGATGTTCTGAACCGGCGCGGCGCCAATGGTGCCGGGAATAAGAATAAGATTTTCCAGGCCGGGAAAACCGCGTTCCAGCGTATAGCGAACGAACTGGTTCCAGTCCGTGCCTGCCCGCACCCTGAATCTTCCTTTACCGTCCGCGGATTCGATGCCGTTCAGCAGAACGTGGACCGTCAGTCCGGGAACCTCCTCCAGCAGCACCAGGTTACTCCCCCCGCCGAGGACTAATGCAGGGGTGGTAGCGAATACCTCGTCCTGTAACTGGTCGACGCTGGTGAGTGCCAGGTATCGCTCCGCGGTAGCGGGCAGGCCGAAAGTATTGTAGCGTTGCAGGTTTACTCCTTTTCTCATTCGGCTAAATCAAATTGCAGGCGCGCCAGGGCGGAGTAGGCGCCGTGCGGCCGTACACTGAGCTCGGCGTGCGTACCGGATTCCACGATGGCCCCGTTTTCGATGACATAGATACGATCAACGTCGCGAATGGTCGCCAACCGGTGGGCGATGATGATGCTGGTCCTTCCTTCCATTAAGTTGTCGAGGGCTTCCTGCACCATGCGTTCGCTTTCGGCGTCAAGGCTGCTGGTGGCCTCGTCGAGCAGCAGGATCTTTGGGTCTTTCAGTATAGCTCGGGCAATGGCCACGCGCTGCCGCTGTCCGCCACTCAGCTGGATGCCCCGATCACCCACGACCGTATCCAGACCTTCAGGGAAGCCGTCGATAAATTCCAGGGCATTAGCCTGGTGGGCGGCTTGCCGGATCTCCTGTTCCGTAGCATCCAGTTTTCCGTACGTGATGTTTTCCCGGATAGTCCCGCCGAAGAGCAAAACTTCCTGGGGAACCAGCGCCAGTCGATCGCGGAAGGCCTCCAGGGCGTAATCGTCGATATCGCGGCCGTCAACGGTGATCCGGCCGCCCTGAACCTCGTAAAACCGGAGCAGCAATTTTACAATGGTGGATTTGCCGCTTCCGCTGGCGCCTACCAGCGCGATCTTTTCACCCGGCGCCGCATAAAGGTCGATATCCCGCAATACGGTAACGTCCGGTCGGGTCGGGTAGGCAAAGGCCACGTTTTCGTAGCGGATGGCGCCCGAGAAGAGGTATGGTTCCTGCGCTCCGTCGCCCAAAGCAGCTTCCTCCGCTTCGTATTCCTCGCTATCCAAAATGTCGATGACCCGGTCGGAGGCGCCGAGTGCCGCCACGATCTCCGTATAGAAATTGCCGAGACTGGCAATGCTGGCACCGATCATGGCGGTAAACACCACGAAGGAGAATAGGTCGCCAATTGGCAGCGCGCCGGCCTCCACCAGCAGGATAGCCCGGTAGATGATGTAAAAGAGAGCACCGAACATGACCGTGACGATGAAGGCGGAGAAAAGTCCCCGTACGTTGGCCGTCCGAATAGAGATATCCACGGTATCGTCGATGCTGCGTCCGTAGCGCTTCAGCTCGAAATCCTCGTTCGTATAGGCTTTGACCGTCGCGATGCTTTGCAGCGTTTCCTCGACGATGACGTTAGACTGGGCCAGCTTCTCCTGACGTTCTTTCGTCATGCGGCGCAGGTACTTCCCGAAGAACATGGCCGCCACCACTACCGCAGGAAATACGAGCAGACTCACCAGGGCGAGCTGGTACATCGTCACCAGTATATAGGCGATGGCTCCGAGCAGAATGATGATCTGCCGGGCGAATTCCGTCAGGGTGAGGGCGAAGACGCCCTGTATCTGCGTGATGTCGTTGGTGATGCGGCTGGTGATCTCGCCTACGCGGCTGCGCTCGAAAAAGGGAATATTCAGGTGAAGGATCTTGGCGAAAAGGTCCTTACGCAGGGAAGCCATGGACCGCTCGCTGACGATGGCCTGAATCCGGACGCGGAAAAAGCTCAGGGGAGCCTGCAGCACGATGAGCAGGGCCAATACTTTAAAGATCTCGTCGATGGTCAGCCCGTATTTCCCTTTCCCCTGGTAAACATTGATGGCTTCTCCGGGAAGCTGGAGGATGGTGAGGAAAACGAGGCTGCTGATGCCCAGGATAAGAAAGCTGAGCAGGAACAACCAGCGGTACTGCCATACGTAGTCGAATATGCGCAGCGACCGGCGCATGCGCGCCTTGGTCAGGCGGGGTTTCGAATCTTCGGTAATCGCGGTGTTATTGGCCATTGTAGACAAAGGAAACGCTTTCGGCCGCAAAAGGTGACACCCGGAGCGTTTTTTGAACTTACTGTGAGATAAGTCGGTATTACAAAATCCCTGGCAATCTAAACGGTGGTAGAAATAATTGTTGCAACCTCCTTCTGTGAAAGCACAATTTTAGCCGCGCTCAAGTAGTTAATGCCCTATACTAAGTTCAAAGCTTACCCCAGAATAACTTACGCTAACCACGTGCGATGAAAAGATTCACTTTACCCTGCTTGCTAGTGGCCCTGGCCCTCACTTTTTCCAATAACCTTACGGCCCAGGACAGCTACTTCGAGCTAGGCGTCCAGGGGGGCGACATGCCCTACAACGGTGATCTGAGCGAGGGGGGGATCGGCTTTCTCTCCAATTGGAACACCTTCGGCGGGTTCTACCTCCGCTATCGTCCGATCAACCGGGTCGGCCTGCGATTCAACGGCATATTCGGTCGCATCGACGGTACCAAGGACTATACCGTAAGAGTTCCCGGAGGAAGTCGGGAGTCCTATACCCGCACCTTTCGCTCTCCCATTACTGAATTCAGCCTGGCCGCCGAAGTAGACCTCTTCTATCTCGGTGATCCCGACGATCGTTTCGTTACCCCTTACCTCATGGCCGGCATCGGACGTACCTCCTTCAATCCACAGGCGGAGAACCGGGACGGCGTCCTGGTTGACCTACAGCCCCTTCGTACGGAAGGGCAGGGAATTGAAGGCGGCGCCTACGATCCTTTTCCCTATGATCTGGACATCATCAGCTTCCACGTCGGGGGAGGAATCCGTGCCAAATTGAGCGACCGCTTCGTCCTGGGCGGCGAGGTTAGCGGACGGGTTACCCGCACCGATTACCTCGACGACGTGTCCGGGCAGCAAGTCAATTACAACGATGTCCTGGAGAATGGTGGCAGCGAATCCGCTTATTTCTCCAATCCCGCCATCACGCCCGGCGACGTTCCCGATGATTACACCTACGCCCGTGGTGGCGCTTCCGACGATTTCTACTTCCTCATCAATCTCACCCTAGGTATCCGCCTGGGAGGCTGGGGCAGCAATGCCAGCGGCTGCTATTCTTTCTAAGGAAGGCGAACAAACCTTGCAGCGGAAGTCCGGTTGTGGACAAGTGGCAATAGTGCCCTAAGTCCACAATCACACCGTATGAGTTCACGCTACTTTTCTCTCCTTCTTTTGTTGGTGACCCTGACCTTTGGCACTTCGCGTGCGGCTATCGTTACGCCGGCTACCGTTACGCCGGCCGCAGAGACGGTTGCCGAGAATACCGCCACCGAAGCGGAAGCCCTGGCCGCAGCCCGGGAGTACCGCGAATCCCTCAAGGCCATGTCCGGTAAGGAACGCCGGCAGCTGAAACGCGAGCAGCGTAAAGCGGTGAAAGCCGCCATAAACGATGCGCAGGATGCGGATACCAATACCATTCTCCTGGTCATCCTCGCTATCTTGCTCCCCCCCGTCGCAGTACTTGTTCACCAGGGTGAAATAAATTCGAAGTTCTGGATCGCGCTTCTGCTTACTCTCCTCTTTTACCTTCCCGGATTGATCTACGCCCTGCTGGTGATCTTCGGCAACAATTACAAAAAGTAGGGTCAGCCGATGATGGCGCTAGCCGCCCGTTCGGCCGCGCCTCCTTCACCCAACGCCCGGCGCAGTTGCGCCAGATCTTCTAATTGCCGGTCCCGCTCGGGGCCGGCAATTATTTTTTTAAGCTCCTCCGCCAGGCGGTCGACGTTGAAATCATCCTGAATCAGTTCGGTGACCACCTGCCGATCCATGACCAAATTCACCAGGGAGATATATCGGATCCTGCTCGCCACCAGCTTGCGAGCCAGCCAGTAATTCAGCCGGCTGCCGCGGTAGCAGACCACCTGCGGTACTTCGAACAGGGCTGCCTCCAGGGTGGCCGTGCCGCTGGTTACGAGGGCAGCTTTCGCAGCGGCCAGGACCTCGTAGGTCCGGCCGGTGATCAGGCGTAACCGGGGCGGGCTTTCCGCCGATTCGATCAGCGCACGATAGAAAGCTTCGTCCTGCCCCGGCGCTCCGGCGATCACGTAGTCGTGGTCGGGGAGGCGGGCGGCGGCGGCGAGCATAATGGGAAGGCTGCGGCTGATCTCCTGCTTCCTGGACCCCGGTAGCAGGGCAATGTGCGTGCGTGTTTGGGCTTCCCTTTCCTCGACGACGTCCAGCAGCGGGTGCCCCACAAAGGTGGCCTCCACGTCGTGATCGGCGTAAAAATCCTTTTCGAAGGGTAGAATGACCAGCATCCGGTCCACGTTCGCGCGGATCTGTTTCACCCGGCTGGTGTGCCAGGCCCAGATTTGCGGGCTGATGTAGTAGCTGATGTCAAAGCCGTTCCTGCGTGCCCATTTGGCCATTCGCAAATTGAAGCCCGGATAATCGATGAACACGAGTCGGTCGGGGGCAAAGGCCTCGATGTCCCGTTTGCAAGCACTGAAGTTGGCGAGAATCGTCGGTAGGTTCTTTACCACTTCTACGAATCCCATAAAGGCCAATTCCCGGTAATGCTTTACCACTTCGGCGCCGGCTTCCCGCATCAGGTCGCCCCCCCAGGCCCGGATAACGGCCTGCGGATCCTGCTCGAGTAAGGCCGCCACCAGGCGAGATCCGTGCAGATCTCCGGAAGCTTCGCCGGCAATGAGGTAGTAGCGCACGGGAAGAATTTAGGTTAGGGCGCGGAGCGCAGGTTGAAAGGATGACAAAGATAGCCGTGCTTTTGCGGTAGTTGTCCGAACTTGGCGCGCAAACCGCACGGCATGTCCCTGACCTGGAAAGCTTACCCCTTCGAAGAACTGACGATCCACCTGCTTTACGCCATCCTTAAACTTCGGCAGGAAGTGTTCGTAGTAGAGCAAACCTGCTGGTACCTGGACGCCGACGGCAAAGACCAGCAGGCCATCCACGTCGTAGGTACGGCGGACGGTGAGGTTGTTGCCTATACCCGATTACTTCCCCGGGGGATCTCCTACCCCGATTACGCCAGCATCGGCCGGGTGGTGACCGCCGCTTCGGTGCGGGGTAAGGGGATGGGCAGGCCGCTGATGCAACAGTCCATCCAGGAATTGTATAGTCGGTACGGAAAACAGCCCATCAAGATCAGCGCCCAGGCTCATTTGCAGCCGTTTTACGGAAGCCTCGGCTTCGTAGGCGTTGGGGATATTTACGAGGAGGACGGAATTCCGCACCGGGCGATGACCTTACAGCCAAAGGATAAGGCTACGACTGGGGCAGAGCACCGGGCCCCGGGAATCTAAGCGGGCTTCGGGTAAAGCCTGCAGATGGGGTTTTTGAAGGCGGAGGGGGATACAATAAAGCTGGAACCCGGTGTGCGTAAGCGGTACAACCGATTATCCCCCTTCTTTCCGTCAACAGTAAGGAGGCCCGTGTAAAGAGACGGCTCCCCTGAGTGGGTGGGAGAACCCACCCGGCCGCCGCCGCGCTGGCTCCCTCGGTATCGTCCGAACCACCGCCCACGCCGGTGGCCCTCTCGTTCTGACCGGAAGGTGAACGAAGCAAGGGGAAGGAGCAATGCGCCCATCATTCCGACCGGTACCGAGCCAGACTAAGCGAACTGCTTATGTACGATGATTGGTGCCGACGGAACTAGTGCGGACAAAGGAGGTTCGTAGAGGAGATCTCCGTCGGGGATATCCGAATATAGGTAGTTTGCATTAAACAAACAAATTGTTTTTAAATTTGCGTTTTCTGAACCATGGTCTGCCGGATGAATAAACAGACCCCACACACCATTTTACTTCCCCCATTACCTTTGTCCTATGCAGCCCCTAGCCGAACGAATGCGCCCGAAGACCCTTGATGACTACGTCGGTCAGCAACACCTGGTCGGGAAGGGGGCGGTACTCCGCCGGGCGATTGAGACGGGGCGACTGCCCAGTTTTATCCTTTGGGGCCCACCCGGTGTAGGTAAGACTACCCTGGCCCGGATCGTAGCCAATCAACTGGACGTACCCTTTTACATGCTTTCGGCCATCAACTCCGGTGTCAAGGACGTTCGGGAAACGATCGATAAAGCTAAACGCGGAAAGTTTTTCGAATCGGCTTCCCCCATCCTGTTCATTGACGAGATACATCGCTTCAGTAAGTCGCAGCAGGATAGTCTACTCGGGGCCGTGGAAGCAGGTATCGTCACGCTCATTGGCGCAACGACCGAAAACCCCAGTTTCGAGGTCATTCCCGCACTGCTTTCCCGGGCCCAGGTGTACGTACTCGAACCCCTGGGAAGGGAGGAGCTGCAGGGCATGGTTGATAAAGCCCTCACTGAAGACGAATACCTCAGCAAGATGGAGGTGACGGTGGAGGACTACGATACCCTGATCCGTTTCTCTGGTGGCGACGGGCGGCGGCTCTACAACGTCCTGGAACTCGTCACCCACGAAGCGGCCGGCGGGGAGAATGTTGTTTTGGATACCGATTACATCACTTCCCGGGTGCAGGAAAACCTGACGCGTTACGATAAGACCGGAGAACAGCATTACGATATCGCCTCGGCCATGATCAAGAGTATTCGGGGGAGTGACCCGAACGGGGCGGTGTACTGGCTTGCCCGGATGATTGAGGGGGGAGAAGACCTCAAGTTCATTGCCCGACGACTGGTCATCTCCGCTTCGGAGGATATCGGCCTGGCGAATCCCAATGCTTTGCTGATGGCTACGACCGCGGCCCAGGCGGCTCAGATGGTCGGTTACCCCGAAGCGCGTATCATCCTCAGTCAGGCTACCGTTTACCTGGCTACGAGTCCCAAATCCAACAGCAGCTACAAAGCCATCGGGGCCGCCCAGCAGGCCGTCAGGCAAACGGGCACCCTGCCGGTCCCATTGCACCTGCGCAACGCGCCCACCAAATTGATGAAGCAGTTAGATTACGGGAAGGACTACAACTACAGCCACGATAACCCCGATAATTTCAAAGTACAGGAGTACTTGCCCGACGAATTGTCCGGTACCCCCTTTTTCAAGCCACAGCGGAATAACCCTACCGAGGTAAAGATCGCAGAACGCATGAAGCAGTTATGGGGAGATAAGTATTAGCACTAGGATTCCTCAAGCAGGTAGTGGAGGTAGTGCTTGAGCAACTTCGGGGCCGTATAGAGCAGATCGTGTTCCTTGCCGGGAACCATATGGTGAATAAGCGTCGGAGCATTGACCAGCTTCTCACAGGCGTAGTAAGCATTGCGGGGGTAGATCAGCCAGTCATCCGTACCGTGCAGGATCACGGTGGTCGCGTTGATGTTCCGCCATTCATTCGCCATGTCCGTTAACTCGGCCTCGTGGGAAAGCTTTTCGTAATTAGCACTGTTTAGCCCGCTTGGGATCAGCCAGGACAGCGCCCACAGGGAATTGGGGTGGGTAATCCAGTAGGTGTATTCCTGGGTCGGGGCCATGCTGGCGGACTGTAGCAGTAAGCCATCGACGAGGTCTGGAAAATCCATCGCGATCCGCGCGCTCACCGTCCCGCCGTAGCTGCTTCCGTGAATAATGACTTTCTGCCCCGGGATTGCGCGTGAGCGGATAACCGCGGCTACGTTTTCTGCCTGCTCCTGTACTGAGGTCATTGGCTTACCCAGTCCACTGCCCCCATAACCCGGACGGTCGATAGCTAACAGGTTGGCATCGTGCCGCAGCGAGCTGTCGCGCATCATGCTCAGCCACCAGGCACTGGAGGAGGGCGCGCCGTGAATGAATACCAGTAGCGGTTTGGAGGTGTCCTCGCCAATTTGGAGAAAACGAAGCCTGCGTGTAGTTCCTTCCTGATAACCGATCTCGGCTACTTCGAGGTTAGCCCTTACCATCGCGGCGCTGAGGGTTTCGTCATCCATTTGAATCCGCACGTATGGTTCCAACCGGTAGATCGCGTAAGTCACGAATACCAGCAAGGCGAGCAGGAGGTACAGCCTTTTCTTTCGAAGGAACATGGATGGTGGAGGGTATGTGAATAAGACGTATATTTCATACCATGGGTTGTCTTAACAACCGGTTAAAGTGAATTCAACCAGCGACTAATTTGTCGGGGCAACCGGCGGTGTTTCCGCAATCAATGCAATGCTCGTCAAAGCCAGGATCCAAAGCCGGAAGTAATCGGGCGTTTCGGTCCCAGGATCTTGCGCAATAGCAACAAAAGCCATATTTTCACAGTTGCAATAACAATAGTTGTCTTAACAAAATAGTCCATCATGCCTACCACAGTTTCCGATACCCCGATTCAGAAATACGATGCCTACACGGCAACGGACTACCGCATCTGGCGCCTGCTGATGCAGCGACAGCTGAAAGCCCTGAAGCCTGTTGCCGCCGCCGAATACCTCCATTGCCTGCGGGAACTATATCCTATACTATCTCCCGAGCACCCCCCCCGTTTCAGTGATCTCAGCCGTGCCCTGCGAGATGCGCATGGCTGGTCCATAGAAGTGGTTAAGGGATTTTTGCCCGTCGATGAATTCTTTTCGTTGCTTTCCCGTCGTCGGTTCTGCTCGAGTACGTGGCTGCGGAAAGAGGATCAGCTGGATTACCTGGAAGAGCCGGATATGTTCCACGATATTTTCGGCCATATTCCCCTGTATCTGAATAAAGACTACGCCGATTTCGCCCAAAAGCTGGGAGCCCTTGGCGTTAAGTATGCTGCTGACGAAAAGAAAATAACCCAACTCCAACGGCTCTACTGGTTCACCATTGAGTTCGGGGTGATTCGCCAGGAAGAAGGCCTAAAGGTTTACGGTGCCGGTATCTGCAGCAGCCCCCAGGAAACGAGGCACATCTATGATAACGAGGACGTGGAGGTGCTGGACTTCGATCTGGATCGGGTAATGGCCCAGGATTTCGTCATCGACAAGGTGCAGATGCGCTATTTCGCCATCGACAGCTTCGCCAATCTCTTTTCGGCGGTGGATGAGCTGGAGGAGCGGTGGAGTTAGTAGTACGGTAGTAGATAGTCGCTTCCTGCGGTCGCGGAGTAGTACGGTAGTAGATGGTCGCTTCCTGCGGTCGCGGAGTAGTACGGTAGTAGATAGTCGCTTCCTGCGGTCGCGGAGTAGTACGGTAGTAGATAGTCGCTTCCTGCGGTCGCGGAGTAGTACGGTAGTAGATAGTCGCTTCCTGCGGTCGCGGAGTAGTACGGTAGTAGATGGTCGCTTCCTGCGGTCGCGGAGTAGTACGGTAGTAGATAGTCGCTTCCTGCGGTCGCGGCGTAGTACGGTAGTAGATGGTCGCTTCCTGCGGTCGCGGCGTAGTACGGTAGTAGATGGTCGCTTCCTGCGGTCGCGGCGTAGTACGGTAGTAGATGGTCGCTTCCTGCGGTCGCGGAGTAGTACGGTAGTAGATGGTCGCTTCCTGCGGTCGCGGAGTAGTACGGTAGTCGCTCATTTCATTCGCGGAGTATTACGGTAGACGGCGACATGTTCGACTACCGCACTCTGGCCTATTGCCTACCGTACTACCTTCTACCGTACTAAAAAGTGCCCCGTAAAGGATTCGAACCTTTGACCTGAAATTTAGAAGATTCCTGCTCTATCCAACTGAGCTAACGGAGCTAATGCGTGCAAAATTAAGCTTTGTGCGGTAGACCGCAAAGGAAACGGGTCGGGTTGAATAACCGCGAAGAAAATGAGCGTTTCCAGCTGTATCAACCCAGTTCGCCCTGCGTCGTGCGTATAGGTGCCCCGCGGAAGTTGACGACCAGCTTGTAATCGGAACCAATATTGGATACTAATGGCCCGAACATCGTATCCATTAAGTTGGTGGCTTGCGCTTTGGCCCGGTCCATGACGTTGCTCTCGAGGGCGTCCTGGCGAAAGCTCTCGCGCAGGGCATTTACCCCTTCATTGATGCTGCCGCCTTCCACTTCCCGCAGCCAGCCGATATCCAGTCGCTCCACTTTCGGTAGTACCTCGTGGCTCAGGATCTCCGGTTCGGGTAGGGTGATATTGACGGTCTTGTTCTGCTCGTCGAGTTGAAGATCGAAATACTCATTAAGCCGAAAACCTACCTTGAGGATGGATAGCGCCGTGATCTCAACATCGGTTTCGCTCACGTTCACTCCCCAGATCGTAGTCTGGAGGTTCTTATTGATGCCCTTTTTGTCGCGGATTTCAATTGTCGCCAGCTCCCCGATCACATTTTCCACCTTTTCCTGAAACAGCCCCTTGCTTTCGCTGAAGTCTTCAATAGCGGCTCGTTCCCGCATGCGACTTACCAGGGGCCGTAAGGCCTCGCCCATGGCAATGGAACACGGATTTTGCACGTCCGCTCCCCGGGCCAGGATATTGCCGTTGCGCGTCCGGATGACGGCTGCAAGTACCTTATTGAGCATGAAGCAGGTGTAGTTGCTGGCAACCTCCTCGAATATTTCGGTCACCTTTTGGCCCCCTTCGTCGTACCAGGTCTCATAAAGGGCCGCACTGGTATCGCGAAGACGCATGAAATCATTGAAGTACAGTTCCGCTAGCTGCGGATGCTGCCGGTCGTATTCGGCTAGAACTTCCTGCTGCAAACTATCGCTCAGTCCCATCCGGTTACTGACGTGACGGAGAATATCGGTGTTGATATCGTAAACCAGATCATCGAATTCTCGCCGGTAGCGCCGCGGATTTTTGAGCACGGCCAGGGCGGTTTCGGTATCGATATCAAAATTGAAATCTGCGGGCCGGTACTGCAACTCGTACTCGGCCGGGCCCGCGAGAAAACTGCCGGGTGTATTTCGCAGGGCGCGGTACCCCAGCACACCAAGGATGCCAAGGATCGCAACTACGATCAGGATCTGGGCGGTGCCGACGCTTTTAGTTTCCTGCGGAGAAGTACGGGCCATAGGGGTATTGATGCTTTGCCCAAGTCTAACAAGGGGTAGGGGGGGCAAAGTTGGTTGCTTAGCGCTTGGATGATCCGGACCCTCGAAGGTGCAAGCACACTTCGAGGTCCTGGTGCTTTTTTCGTGAATCGATGAGCGCGGCACCTCGTAGGGTCACCTGGCGCCAGCCGGGGACCTGCGAGGGTGCGGTGGGGCAAAGAGAAGTTCCGGCAGCACCTGTGAGGGTGCGGTGGGGCAAACAGCCGAAAGAAAACTATTCCCCCACCAGCCGGGCCTCCTCCAGCAAGCGATAAAGTTTCACCATCTGCACTGCCTCCCGTACATCGTGGACCCGCAAGATGGCTGCTCCTTGCTGTAAGGCATACAGATGCAGGGCGGTGGTGGCAGGAAGCACATCGGCGGCGGTAGACTTCAACGGCTTGTAGATCATCCCCTTACGGCTGATGCCCGCCAGAACCGGCACGCCAAGATGGCGAAAGGTGTGCAGGTTTTTTAGCAGTTCGTAGTTCTGCTTCTGGGTTTTGCCGAATCCGAAGCCGGGATCAACGATGACGTCCTTGATTCCGAGCTTACGCAGGGCGTTTAACCGGTCGGCCAGAAAATCCCATACGCTGGTGACAACCTTATCTCCGTAACTCTTGGTGTACTCGTGCATGGTTGCCGGAGTCGATCCCGCCGGCATATGCATGAGCACGTAGGGGACATTGAGTTTTGCAACGGTTGACAACAGTTGTTCATCGAAACGGCCCGCCCCGATGTCGTTGATCATACCGGCGCCGGCCCGGACGGCGGCGGTGGCGGTGGCGGCGTAAACCGTATCGCAGCTGATAACGGTCTTCGGAGCCGCCTTCCTAACTTCCTCGATGACGGGAAGGACGCGATCCATTTCTTCTTGTGCACTGATCAATTCCGCTCCTGGCCGGGAAGACATGCCGCCCACGTCAATGATCGCGGCTCCCGCTTCCTGCATGTTACCTGCGTCGTCGCCCACCTTGACCGCGTCGGTCCGGCTGGAGGCGTGAAAGCTGTCCGGGGTGGCATTCAGAATGCCCATCACGAGTGGACGCTCGACGATCAGCAGTCGGCCATTACAGTTTAAAGAAAAGGATTGGAAGCGCAAGGTGAGGGGAAGTTATCCGCGAATTACCGCATTATGTACGACTTTTACCAGTAGATGCCCTATACCGAACAGCAGATCCGCGGACTGGCCATCAATTTTCTGCGGTTTCACTACAAGTTACGTCCTCGCTACGGAGGAAGCGGTACCCGGGTCGTTGATAAGCCGCACTACTATCAGGGTGTGCTGATCGACGCCCGGCTGGCCTACCGCAAGCCCGATCGTACCTACTTCACTGCTACGGTGGAAGCCACCAGTGTGGACCGCAGAGAGGAGATCCTCTATCAGGTCAATTATTGGCGCCTGATTATTCACACGCTGGTGCTCACGCTCTTTAGCGCCGCCTTGCTGGTCTGGGCCGGGCTGCCGCCCTTGGCCGATTTTTTGGGCGGCGGGGCGCAGGGCCAACGGTACAACCTCTGGCAGGTATTCGGTACGCCGAGGGTATACTTCATCCTTGTCCTCTCCTTTCTCGCGCTTTTCGCTACCATTGCCGCACTTCTTCGGCGAATGAGGACCTACCGCTACATCTACGCCGTCGACCAGTTCAAGCACTTTTTCGCGGACGCCCAGTGGGTTGCCTATGACGTGGAAATTTTCCAGCCGGACACGTGGCGGACCCGCCGCAAGTACCGCGAGCTTAAAAGGCAGTGTGTACAGTTCGGATTCGGCATGCTGGCGATCGAGGGGGATAAAGTGGTCCGGAATGTCATTAGTCCCAGTCAGGTAGATCAATTCCGGGGCCACCGCATACGTCTGCCCAGCTGGCTGGCGCGCGTCGAGGACAAACAACCCGAGGAAACCAATGCCCTGCCCCCGGAAGTGCAGGACCCCCTGGCGCTCGAGAGTCCGGAGGTCGTCCTGCTGCCGCCTAAGCCGGGACGACCGAAATTCTACGAAGAGCCGCGCCGGAGGGGGACATTGGTTCGAGCACGAACCCGCAGGATATACCGGAAATTATTCCCCAGCTCGCTACGGAGCCGTCCCGGCTATTACAAATTAGGGTGGTGGATCTTTATCTTGGGCATCCCCTCTCTGCTGTTTTTGAGCTGGGGATTGTACCGGCAAGCGATCTATACACCCCTCGCCGAGGCCGGCGGGAGGTACGCCCAACCGGATCTGGATAACCTGGAATCCGACGTAAATCCCGCACCTGCCCTCGAACCGGAATTAGGCGAATACCACCGTACCATTGACCCGGATGCCGCGGAGGAAGCGGATGTAAATATCCCGGAGGAAGCACTGGTCACCACGGAAAAGATCGAGGACCTCGGCCGGCTGCGCCGCTACCGCCTCTCTCCCGACGGAGAAGCGATCCTCGACTATGAATGCGTTCCCTTATTCCAGCTGGGCGAGCCCGTATTCATACTGCTGTTCGGGCGCTACGCATCTTTCGAAGCCGCCCGGGAATGGGCCCTGGAACTCAACCGCCTGTACGGATCGCCGGTTACGGTAGCGGCAGGTGACTGCGTGGAAGCATTAGGGGAGGGATACCTTCTCTACATAGGTACCGCGACCGCCAATGAAGGGGAAGCAAATTATCTTGCGCGCACCTTCATTCGAGACTCCGGATTTGAGGTTGAGATAGTCGAAATTGAGTAAATCCGCGAACAACCCGCGAACAACCCGCGGTCAGCGTCCGACGCCTTAAGGCGTCGGACGCCTAGTACGAAAAAAATATGGAAGTAAAAAATAATATCCTCGAGACCATCGGAAACACCCCCCTGGTCCAATTACATAAGGTCGTTCAGGAGCTGCCCTGCCGGGTATTGATGAAGGTGGAAACCTTTAACCCAGGGCATTCGATAAAGGACCGGATGGCACTCAAGATGGTGCAAGATGCCGAAGCCGACGGTCGACTGAAGCCCGGCGGCACCATCATCGAATGTACCTCGGGTAACACCGGCATGGGCCTGGCGCTGGCGGGCTGCGTAAAGGGATACCGGTGCATTTTCACCACTAGCGATAAGCAAAGCAAGGAAAAGCTGGACATACTCCGGGCAATGGGCGCGGAAGTAATCGTTTGCCCCACCAACGTGAGCGCTAAGGATCCCCGCAGCTACTACTCCGTGGCGGAGCGCCTGAGCGAGGAGATTCCCAACAGCTTCTGGTTCAATCAGTACGACAACCTCAGCAACCGGAAGGCACACTATGAAAGTACCGGTCCCGAGATCTGGAGGCAGACCGACGGCCAAATCACCCACCTGGTTGTTGGCGTCGGCACGGGCGGTACCATCAGTGGTACGGGGAAATACCTTAAAGAGCAGAATCCGAATATCCAGGTGTGGGGCGTCGATACCTACGGTTCGGTATTCAAGAAATATCACGAGACCGGCGAATTCGACGAAAAGGAAATTTATCCCTACATCACCGAAGGGATTGGAGAAGATATCCTGCCGAAGAACGTCGACTTCAAGGTCATCGACCTGTTCGAAAAAGTCAGCGATAAGGACGGGGCGGTAATGGCGCGCCGCCTGGCCCGCGAAGAGGGACTGCTGCTCGGCTACTCGGCGGGTAGCGCCGTCGCCGGACTAGTGCAACTAAAGGATCAACTTAAGCCGGATGACCTGGTGGTCGTAGTCATCCACGATCATGGTAGCCGCTACATCGGTAAGATCTACAACGACGACTGGATGCGGGACCGCGGCTTCCTGGAGACGGAACTCAAGGTCCGTGACCTGATCAGTAACAAGAAGGAGGGCTCCTTCACCGGCGTTTCGCGAGACGATAGCGTTCGTGATGCCTTGAAATCTATGAAGGAGAACGAGTACAGCCAGATGCCCGTCATGAACGGCGAGGAGGTGGTCGGCTCGATCACCGAGACGGACGTCCTGAATTTCCTGCTGCAAAATCCGATGGACCACGCCGAACGGCCGGTCAAGGAGATCATGCGACCACCCTTCCCGGAAGTCAGCACGGACCTGACGTTATCGGAGCTCGGTCGGCACATCACCAAGGAGAACCCGGCGGTAGTGGCTACTGACCGCAGCGGGCGGAAGCATTTGATCGCACAGTACGATATTCTGCAGGCTATTTAGATGGATGGTATTCAGACATCCGATGTGTCAGTATGCCAAATTGGCAGCCTACGGTCGCCCACACAAGCTTTTAACCTCGCAAAACAACTAGATACCTGGTATTTGCTAGCTCCTGGAGCTTGGTTTTGGTAACCGCTAGTTTGGTGGGTGTTTGAAATCCTGAATATTAAATGTCATCTCCCCGACGTTTTATTGCGTGCAGGTATGACACATCGGATGTCTGAATACCATCGGATGTCTGAATACCCGACCAACGATTGCTTGGTCCCCGAACCACCGGATGCCTGATCACGCCCCCTCCCGCTGTAAATAAGTCGCCTGCCCGGAATCAAGGTTCAAAGCCGTTAAGTAGCCCATTCCCTCGTACCGCATGGCGCAACCGGAATCGAGGCACACAATTTTGCGCTCCTGCATCAAGCGTACTTCATTCTCGACCTCCGAAACCGTACGGGGCGTATGACCGTAGAGCAGCACCCGATCACCCAGCCAGGCCAGGTCCGCTTCTGACTCCCAGTCGCGCATCCAGAGCATAGCCTGAAGATCGGACAAGGGATCAGGGGCGCCGAAATTCAGTCCGGCGTGTACCAATAGGTATCCCGGGGTTTCCAGGTACAGCGGCAGCCCTTCCATCCACAACAGGGTCTGCTGCCGTTCCTGGTAGTCGGGCATATAGTCCCAGGCGCTACGGCCGTGTCTCATCGCATCGATCAGCATCTGCTCGTGGTTGCCGCGCAGGCAGTGAACACGGTAACCTTCCCCCTGAAGCTTCCAGATGTGCTGAAGGACGCCCTTGCTGTCGGGCCCCCGGTCGATGTAATCGCCCAGGAGGAAGAGCTCATCTTGCCGACTAAAGCCGATCTCCTTCAACAGCCGGTGAAAGGTGAAAGAACAGCCGTGGATGTCGGTTATGGCGTAGCGGGGCATCTTATGGAAGGGGTAAAGGGGGTAAGGGTAAAAGGGGCTAAGGCGGCAAGGGGAAGGGGGCACAAAAGGCGTTACTCTCGAAAGATCTTAAAGGGTGCCCTAATTTCTCTCTGGAAGAGATCGCATTTCCTACACCAGGGTAGCCCCCCTTTAACCCTTAGCCCCCTATCCTCTTTACCCCCTACAACCGAACCCAGGCCTGCTTCTCATGGCTTTCCAGTATCGCGTCGCAAAGGATCAGCTCGCGATGACCGTCCTCGAAGTTGGCGTACAGGGCTTCGCCGGCGGAGGTGTCGCCGAGGATGGCGTTGTAGAACGAGCGGAAGCACTGCTTGAAAGTATCCGGAAAGCCTTCGTTATGACCACCGGGATAATTTACAAAGGGGGACGCGGTGCCGGTCATGAGTCCCGGGTCTTTCATCAGTACCTGGTTTAGCTCTCCGCGGCGACCGATGTTCAGCTCGTTCGGCCGTTCGCTGTTCCATTCGTAAGCGGCCGATTGGGTGGCGATATCGTACTTCAATTGGTTTTTGTGACCCGCGGCTACCTGGCTGACGAAGAGTTGCCCCCTGGCACCACCCTTGAATTTAAAAAGAATGCTGGCGCAGTCGTCGGTAGTGATATCGATGGTTTCAGTAGCCTGCTCTTTTTCGCTGTCGCTGGTGAAGGAAGATACCTCTCCGATCGGGCGTTTGCGCTGTGGATGTACCGTGGTCAGGTCGGCCAGGATCGCCTCGGCCTCCAGCCCGGTGACGAAGTGGATGAGGTCTAACCAGTGCGTACCGATATCGGAGACCGCCCGCAGGGCACCGCCCTGGTCGGCCAGCACGCGCCAGTTATAGTCGGTATCGTAGAGTAGCCAGTCCTGCTGGTAGCTTCCCGTTACGGAGAAGATGCGGGTACCTTCCGTGGCCAGGCGATCCTTAACGTTGAGGTTGACCGGGTAAAAGCGGAGGTTGTAGTTCACCGCCGTTTTCAGCTTGCTCTTGCGGGCCAGCTCCACCAGTTCCGCGCTCTGCTCGGAGGTCATGGCCAGTGGTTTTTCACACATCACGTGCTTGCCGGCCGCCAGCGCTTTTTTCACCATGCTGTAGTGCAGCACATTGGGGACGGCCAGGTGTACGGCATCGATGTCGTCGTCGGCTAGCAGTTCCTCGAAACTGGCGTAGGGGTGAGCCAGGTTCAATTGCTTGCAGGCGGAGGTCGATTCTTCGAGGTCTTTGCCAAGCAGGCCTTTAACGTGGATGCCCAGGCGGCGCAGTCCTTCGACGTGAACGGGTCCGATAAATCCAGCACCGGCAACGGCAACGGTGATCGAGTGATACATAGTGGGTATGGTTGATATTGTGTACGGGCGGCCAATATAGCAAAGCAGCAGCAGGGCGGCGGAGCGCGGGTTTCAATCCCGGCGGATAGGAGGTTTACTTTTTTCACGCATTAATCTACTCAGACCTTAAATCACCGCTTCTCGTATCCGATTCACTTCAATACGGGCTTGCAGGTCCTCTTACCACCGCACCCTCGCAGGTAGCCTACTGCGTACGGCCACACTTCGAGGTGCTACCCCGTCGGCAGTGGAAAACCGCCAGGACCTCGGAGTGTGCTTGCACCTCCGAGTGTCCGGATTGAAGGAAGGGAACTTCTGCCACCGCACACTCGCAGGTCGCCTACTGCGTACGGCCACGCTACGAGGTGCTACCCCGTCGGCAGTGGAAAACCGCCAGGACCTCGGAGTGTGCTTGCACCTCCGAGTGTCTGGATTGAAGGAATGGAACTTCTACCGCGGCACCCTCGCAGGTAGCCTACTTCGTACGGCCACGCTACGAGGTGCTACCCCGTCGGCAGTGGAAAACCGCCAGGACCTCGGAGTGTGCTTGCACCTCCGAGTGTCCGGATTGAAGGAACGGAACTTCTGCCACCGCACCCTCGCAGGTAGCCTACTGCGTACGGCCACACTTCGAGGTGCTACCCCGTCGGCAGTGGAAAACCGCCAGGACCTCGGAGTGTGGTTGCACCTCCGAGTTTCCGGATTGAAGGAAGGGAACTTCTGCCGCCGCACGCTCGTAGGTCGCCTACTTCGTACGGCCACGCTTCGAGGTGCTACCCCGTCGGCAGTGGAAAACCGCCAGGAACTCGGAGTGTGCTTGCACCTCCGAGTGTCCGGATGGAAGGAACGGAACTTCTGCCACCGCACACTCGCAGGTAGCCTACTGCGTACGGCCACACTTCGAGGTGCTACCCCGTCGGCAGTGGAAAACCGCCAGGACCTCGGAGTGTGGTTGCACCTCCGAGCGTCCGGATTGAAGGAACGGAACTTCTGCCACCGCACCCTCGCAGGTAGCCTACTGCGTACGGCCACACTTCGAGGTGCTACCCCGTCGGCAGTGGAAAACCGCCAGGACCTCGGAGTGTGGTTGCACCTCCGAGTCTCCGGATTGAAGGAATGGAACTTCTGCCGCCGCACGCTCGTAGGTCGCCTACTTCGTACGGCCACGCTACGAGGTGCTACCCCCGTCGGCAGTGGAAAACCGCCAGGACCTCGGAGTGTGCTTGCACCTCCGAGTGTCCGGATTGAAGGAACGGAACTTCTGCCACCGCACCCTCGCAGGTAGCCTACTGCGTACGGCCACGCTTCGAGGTGCTACCTTCGTCGGCAGTGGAAAACCGCCAGGACCTCGGAGTGTGCTTGCACCTCCGAGTGTCCGGATTTCAACGCAGCAATAATTCCGATGCTGTAAATTAGCCAAATGCGCCATCTCCTATTCTCCCTTCTCCTATTGCCGGTTTATCTGACCGCACAGTCCGCTGACGATCCCTACGCCGCGGTCACCCCCGTCCAGACGCAGCTGGATGCCTACAATGCCGGCGATCTGGAACTCTTTTTGAGCGCCTATTCCGATACCATCCGGATATACAACTTCCCCGATCAGCTCGGCGCGGAGGGCAAGGCATCGATGCGCGAGAACTACGGTAAGATGTTTGAAAATTTGCCCGATCTCCAGTGCCGGTTGGTGAATCGGATGGTGATGGGCAATAAGGTGATCGACCACGAGAGCGTTGTCTTTAACGCAGGCGAACCCCCCACAGAAGTGATCGCGATCTACACCGTAAGTGACGGATTGATAACGGAGGTTAGGTTTCTGCGGTAGGCAGCAACCTTCCGTATTGGTATGAGTACCTGCGCTCCGCCGCCCCGCTGCAACCGTACGGCGATTTCCGGATCGGCCCGCCGCTGGCCGTATACCGAGCGAGCACGCACCTTCGGCAGCCGCTTATTGCCCCGACCGCGCCGTACCTTCCGGTGATGAAGTACCCCTTGTCCTGTCTATGCTTTATCCTTTTGATGGCCTGCGAGGAAGAGCCTGCCACCCGGGTGATTGACTCTACAAACTGGGATGCGCATCGCATCGCGATTCCGCAGGGGGATTCCTTAACGGCGGGGGCTACTTACCTCTCCAGTTACTCCCAGATCTATACGGAAACGGAGCACCGCACCTTCGATCTTACGGGCACCATCAGTATCCGCAACATCAATCTGCGGGACAGCATCTACATTCGGAGTGCCAGCTACTACGGTACGGACGGGGACCTGGTACGTACCTATTTTTCAGATCCCATCTTCCTGCGTCCGCTCGAAACCGTCGAGATCATCATTGAAAGTGAGGACCGGGAAGGCGGCACGGGGGATAACTTTTATTTCGAGTGGAGCGTGCCGGCGGGGCTCCACGAGCCTTTATTTGAAGGGATCTTCATTTCTACCTATGGGCAGCAGGGCATTTCCTTTGCTACCCGGGGGGTGCGGGTGGAGTAGGAGGTTTAGTTGGTGAATTTTTGAATTTTTGAATTGGTGAATGGGGGGACTGCTCGCCTTCGGCTCGTTTAATTCACCACGGATGGCGCTGCGCGCTTTCACGGAGGGTTTCACAGAGGAATCACGGAGGTTGGGTAGCTCGCCTTCGGCTCGTGGGAAAACACAGATTTCATGGATTCGCTTCACGGCTGCCTTCGACGGTTTGGGCACGGATGGCCACGGATTGGCTGCGCCGGTGCTTCGTGGTTTTCCGCACGGCAGGGGATCTACTTCGTCGCTGCTTCGCAGTACGCGGATGGTCGAAGTGGCTACGGGTCTTCTCGGCGAACCTGAGCGTCCCTTTGTTACGCTTCGGTGAACCTCCGGGGCCTTTGTTTATGTCTGCTCTGTGATTCCTTTGTGCTGTACTCAGTGGCACCGCTGTGGTGAACGGATGCTGCAAGCAGTTGCTCTACATCTCTCTACTTCTTAAGCACTGAACGTCCTCTGTGGTGAACTGAAGTTCGCGCGGCGACCCACCCTCCCTCACTACAGGGTGAAGCCGAAAACAACACATGAAAACTCGTTCATATGTCCATACGTTGTCCTCACGCAAGCCCAGATATATGCAAGATCGACTGACCAGTGAGGAGGTGTACCACTATTTTCCGGACTTCGTGGAGCCCGGTCTTCAGCAAGTGATCGCTGACCAGGGTAGAGTACATCGCTTTGAGGAAGGGGAAGTTATTCTGGATTACGGCAACTACGTCCGGATGCTGCCGCTGATCATCAAGGGTACGATCAAGATCAGCCGGCAGTCGGATAATGGGTCGGAGCTCTTTCTGTATTACCTCACCCGCGGGGAGAGTTGCGCGATGACCTTCAGTTGCTGTTTGTCGGCCAAACAAAGCGAGATCAAAGCCGTAGCCGAAGAGGAAACCATCGTTTTGGGACTTCCGCAGCATAAGCTGGACGAGTGGATGATGCGCTATAAGAGCTGGAAGAATTTTGTCATGCAAGCCTATGATCAACGGATGAACGAACTCATCAAAACCATTGATCAGGTGGCCTTCCACCAATTGGATGAGCGCCTCTTCGATTACGTTCGTAAGAAGGCAGCCATTCGGGATGACCGGACCATCCATTCCACGCATCAGGAGATCGCCGACGATCTGCACGTGAGCCGGGAAGCAGTCTCCCGCCTCTTGAAGACCCTGGAAAACCGCGGCGTGGTCGAGTTGGGACGCAATCGCATTCGACTACTGGATCTCCGGTAACTAGGTTTTATACTCTGTGACACAGATCACCATTTATACGGCCGCAGGCGGGCCACCTTTGCCCTGTCTCAATCGATCCGTATGTCATTACCCTCCTGGCCGCCCGCCCTCCAATGGCTCACATCCTATGACAAAAGTTGGCTGTCGGGTGACCTCACGGCCGGTCTGACCGTCGGGGTTATGTTGATCCCCCAGGGGATGGCCTATGCACTCCTCGCGGGCTTGCCTCCTATTTACGGGCTTTATGCCGCAACCTTGCCCCTGTTGGTGTACGCGGTATTAGGTACTTCTCGGCAATTGGCCGTAGGTCCGGTAGCGATGGACAGTTTGCTCACGGCCACCGGAGTAGGTGCCCTGGCCGTGGTGGGTACGGAGCAATACCTCCAGCTGGCTATTGCCCTGGCTCTCCTGGTGGGTTCCACTCAATTGATGGCGGGGCTGTTCCGTCTGGGGTTCCTGGTCGATCTCCTATCGCGTCCCATCATCAGTGGTTTCACCTCGGCCGCGGCGCTGATCATCGGCTTGAGCCAGTTGCAACATTTGCTCGGCGTCAGCCTGGGCAGGAGCCCGTACGTACACGAAATTCTCTGGTCGGCCGCTTCCCATGTAGGAGATATCAACCTCCTAACATTGGCAATAGGGCTTGTCGGCATTTTGATTTTACTGACATTGAAGCGGTTATTACCGAGCATTCCCGGACCGCTGGTGGTTGTCCTGCTTGCCGTTGCGGCGGTGTATCTCGGCGAATGGCATGCCTCCGGCGTTCGCATTGTTGGCGACGTCCCGGCCGGTTTGCCATCGCTGGGGGTGCCGCGGGTCGGTTGGGCCGACGTTCGTTCGCTCCTGCCTACCGCGCTGACGATCGCCCTGATCGGTTTCATGGAGGGGATTGCCGTAGCCAAGGCGGTAAACGCCCGTCATGCCGACCATACCGTGGTACCCAATAATGAACTGGTTGCCATTGGCAGCGCCAACATCGCTTCCTCCCTGGTGGGCAGCTTTCCAGTGGCCGGCGGCTTTAGCCGGACCGCCGTCAACGATCAGGCCGGGGCAAATACCGGACTGGCCGCGGTGATCAGTGCCGGGGTGATCGTACTGACCTTACTTTTCCTCACCCCGCTGTTCTATTATCTGCCTCAGGCGGTGCTGGCCTCGATCATCATGGTGGCCGTGTTTAAACTGATCGATTGGCAGGAAGCGCGGCGGTTGTGGCGGGTCGACCGGGCGGATTTCTGGATGCTCGCGGTCACCTTCGCGGCTACGCTGCTGCTCGGGATACAGACGGGTATTGCCGCCGGCGTGGCCTTGTCCATAGCCGTTCACGTGTACCGCAGCATGCGTCCGCACCTGGCGGTACTCGGCCGGATCGACGGTACCCATACTTACCGCAACGTCCATCGTTTTTCCGAAGCACGGGAAGCGCCCGGTACCTTGATCCTGCGCTTCGACGCCCCCCTCTACTTCGGCAATATGAATTATTTCCAGGCCCAATTACACCGGTTGCTGTCGCAGCGGCAGTCCCAAATACGTACGATCGTCCTTAATGCTGAAAGCATCTCCAGTATTGACAGCAGCGCGATGCATGGAATCCATCAACTGATCACCGAGCTTAATACCCGGGGCGTGGAGCTACGCTTTGCCGGGGTGATCGGCCCGGTGCGGGATGCCATGAAGAAAGCAGGACTGTATGACATCGTGGGCAGACAAAATTTCTACCTGGACGTGGAGCAAGCGGTACTTAATCAGGGTGCCGGACATCAGTCGGGCTACGCCCTGCAGAGTAATGTCCAGTAAATCTTGCCTGTGTGATGGACATCACTGACTCCGCCTACTTCAGCCAATAACTTTGTAATATAAAATTCAAACGTTATGAAAGTCGAACAAATTTATACCGGATGCCTCGCTCAGGGCGCCTATTACATTGAAAGTGATGGTGAAGCCGTCATCATCGATCCGCTCCGTGAAACGGGCCCTTATCTGGAAAAGCTCAAGCAGACCGGTGCCAAGCTGAAGTACATCTTCGAAACCCACTTCCACGCCGATTTCGTATCGGGTCACGTGGATCTCGCCCGGGAAACCGGCGCCCAGATCGTCTTCGGACCGCTGGCGGAGGCCGGCTATGCCATCTACTCGGCCGCCGACGGGGAAGAATTGCCCCTGGGCAAGGTGACCTTTAAACTGCTGCACACGCCGGGTCACACGATGGAGAGCAGTACGTTTCTGCTGCGGGATGAATCCGGAAAGGATCACGCTCTCTTCACCGGCGATACCTTGTTCCTGGGCGACGTTGGCCGTCCGGATTTGGCGATCAAGCAGGGAGAAGTGACCAAAGAGGATCTGGCCGGTCATCTCTTCGACAGTCTGCGGAACAAGATCATGCCGCTTGCCGATGACGTGATCGTATATCCGGCCCACGGTGCGGGCTCCGCCTGTGGCAAAAACCTGAGCAAGGAAACCTTCGGGCTGCTCGGTGATCAGAAGGCCACGAATTACGCCCTCCGGGCGGATATGACGCGCGAAGAATTCGTACGGGAGGTAACCGCCGGACTAACGCCGCCGCCGCAATATTTCTCCAAGAACGCGCAGATGAATAAGGGAGGCTACGATAGCTTCGACGATGTACTGGATCGCGGGAACCACCCACTGAGCCCCGATGAATTCGAGGCGCTGGCCGAAAGCAAGGACGCGCTGATCCTGGACGTACGGACGCCGGCGGAATTCGCCAGCGGCTTCATTCCTAACAGTATTTTCATCGGTATCGATGGCCAGTTTGCCCCATGGGTAGGCGCGCTGATCGTAGATATCCGCCAACCGATCCTGTTGGTGACTCCCCGGGGCCGGGAGGAAGAAGTGGTCACCCGCCTGTCTCGGGTTGGCTACGATAATACCCTCGGATATCTGAAAGGGGGGCTAAAGGCCTGGCGTGACAGTGGCCGGGAGGTGGACTCCATAGAAAGCATCACGGCTACCGAGTTTGCCCGCCTTGCAAACGATGGAAAGGTGAACCATATCCTAGATACCCGCAAGCCTACCGAGTACCTCTCCCAACACCTGGAAGCCGCCGCCAACTATCCGCTCGATTACATCAATGGCAGCCATATGGGTGAGTTGGATCGCGAAGCTACCTATTACCTGCACTGCGGCAGCGGATATCGTTCGCTCATCGCCGCTTCTATTCTCCAGGCCCGCGGCTTCCGCCACCTGGTCAACGTGGAAGGCGGATGGGGCGCGATCGAGAAAACCGATCTACCCAAAACGGCCTATAAGTGTCCGACCGAGATGAATCAGGCGGAAGTGGACCAGGCCGTACTCGCTGTTCTTTAAGAGCTTGTTTGGATTTTCCGAATCAGGCAAGAACGCCGGTATTGTTGGCCTGAATGAGCGAGGAAAAGGGGCGCTTAACGGGTTAAGTAAGTCTTTTCTTCGCGAAATGCAGGCCGATAAGACCAAGTTATCGACGATGAGCGGAAGTCCAAAGAAGCTCTAAGTTAATTAAGGTGTTTTTCCGGAAGGTGCCCGCTTTAGCCGGGCCCTTCCGTTTTTCTAATTACTTACGACTATGATGGAATTTATTGCCGGACCATGGCATTGGTCCGTAAGCGGAGCAGCCATTGCGACCGTAATGTTCATGCTCCTTTATGCCGGAAAAGAATTCGGCGTTTCTTCTAACCTGCGCACCGCCTGTACGCTGGCCGGAGCGGGAAGGAGGCATCAATTTTTCGACATCGACTGGCGAGCCCAGCGCTGGAACCTCCTCTTCGTGGTGGGCAGCATCGTGGGGGGCTACCTGGCCTTTCACGTTTTTCCTTCGCCCGTTCCGGTAGCCGTATCGGGGGATACCGTTCAATATCTTCGTTCGTTCGGCTTGTCCGCTCCCGGGGAAATTGCCGGTTCTTCCTTCGTTCCCGCCGAGCTGTTCTCCATGGAAAGCCTTTTCAGCCTGCGCACCCTGACGGTGGTCATTCTCGGGGGCTTCCTGGTGGGCTTCGGCGCGCGTTGGGCCGGGGGCTGCACGAGTGGGCACGCGATCAGCGGTTTGTCCAATCTCCAGTTGCCGTCGCTGATCGCGGTGATCGGTTTCTTCATCGGGGGCCTGACCATGAGCTGGCTCATTCTTCCCTTCATTCTTCAACTCTGACCCTATGCCCTACCTTATTTATATTATCATCGGCACCTTTTTCGGCTTCGTGATGACCAAGTCAGAGGCCATCTCCTGGTACCGCATCCTGGAAATGTTCCGCTTCGAAAGCTTTCATATGTACGGGATCATCGGTACGGCCGTCGTCCTGGGAGTTATCGGCGTGGCCCTGGCCAAGCGATTCGGCTGGAAGGCCGTTTACGGCCGGGATCTAAGGCTAAATCCCAAAGCCTTCAGTGTACCCCGCTACCTTTTCGGAGGCATCCTGTTCGGTCTCGGATGGGCACTTACGGGCGCCTGTCCCGGACCCATGTTCGTGCTGCTGGGCCAGGGCATCTGGCTCATCGGGCTGGTCATTCTAAGTGCCACCCTGGGCACGTTCACCTATGGCGTTGTCCGCGAACGATTGCCCCATTGAGTGGGCGGCGGAGCGCAGGAGCTACGCATTTTTTCAACTTCAGTAATCAAGAGTACCATGCACATCAAGCAATTTTATGACGAGGGACTGGCCCATGCTTCTTACGTGATCAGCGTTGGAGAGCGGTCGGTAGTGATCGATCCGGCCCGGGATCCGCAGCCCTACTACGACTATTTGAAAGGCAACTCCACGAAGTTGGTCGCCATCATTGAGACCCACCCTCACGCGGATTTCGTGTCCAGTCACCTGGAAATGCACGAAACCACCGGAGCCCCGATCCTGGTGAGTGGTAAGGTCAAGGCCGCCTACCCGCACCAGGCCTTTGATGACGGGGCGACCCTGGAACTCGATGGCTATACCCTGATGGCAATCGACACCCCCGGCCACTCCCCGGATAGCATATGCGTACTGCTCACCGACGACGACGGCAACCAGCACGCCGTTTTCACGGGCGATACCCTCTTCGTCGGTGACGTCGGTCGTCCCGACCTTAGGGAATCCGGTGGCGAAGCTGAAAGCAAGAAAGAGCGCCTGGCCCGTGCGATGTACCATAGCTTACGCGATAAGCTGATGGTTCTCGACCCCGGTACGGAAGTGTTCCCCGCCCACGGTGCCGGTAGTCTCTGTGGAAAGGGCCTCAGCGACGAACGCAGCAGCACTATTGGAAAGGAGCTCAAGACCAATCCGGCAATGCAGGAAATGACGGAGGACGACTTCGTTTACTGGTTGCTCGCCGATCAACCTTTCGTGCCGCAGTATTTTCCGTACAACGTGGAGGTAAACAAACAGGGCGCTCCCGCACTGGAAGAAAGTATCCAGGCCGTCCGGATAGCAGACTACGGATATACGCCCGACAGCGGTGCCGTAATCATTGATACCCGCGATGAGGCGACCTTCAAGCTGGGCCACCTGGACGGCGCTCTCAACATCCAGGACGGTGATAAATTTGAAACCTGGCTCGGAGCGCTGGTAGCTCCCCGCACATCATACTTCCTGATCGCAAAGGACCGAAAAGCACTGGATACCGTGATGCGGAAAGCCGCGAAGATCGGCTATGAGTCGTTCATAAAGGCTGCCATTCCCATGCGGGAGTCGGATGCGGAGGCATCGCTTTCACCGGTCCCGCTCAAGGATCTGCGAAAGCACCCCGAGGCATTCACCATCGTCGACGTACGGAACGCCAGTGAAGTGAAGGATGGCAAAATCTTTTCTTCCGCACAAGCTATCCCGTTACCTGAATTACAGGATCGGGTGGGGGAGATCCCAACGGATAAACCCATTGTCGTTCACTGCGCCGGGGGCTATCGGTCCGCGATCGCGACCAGTATTATTGCCGCGCAAACCGAGGGCACGCAAGTGTATGACCTCAGCGAAGCGGTGAACGATTTCATGGGTTGAGAAAACTCAGGTCCGAACCTATTCCCACGACGAGAGGGCTTTTCCTATCCCGCCTGTCAAGTTGAAAAAGTCGGATATGAGGTCCTCGTCGCGAGTGCCGCAGCCCACAACCAATAGATAATGTATCTCCGGATCAAGCAATTTCTTAATTCCTGGTACTTTCCCCTCCTGCTCTTTGGAGGGCTGTACCTCACCGGACTGCACACGCCGGTCGTCGCCGCGCTCCAGCGCGTTATCCTGGCGACCGGGCTGCTGCAGCCGGATACCGACGGTCCCCTTTCGACAAAACTATCATCCGGAAACCAAACGGCCAGCCTCGAGTTTCGCATGGTTGATCCCGGCGGCCGGACCGTCCACGCCAGTTCTTTAGCCGGTAAGGTGATTTTCCTGAATCTCTGGGCC
The DNA here is from genome assembly GCA_963747415.1 of Lewinellaceae bacterium. Taxonomy (GTDB): domain Bacteria; phylum Bacteroidota; class Bacteroidia; order Chitinophagales; family Saprospiraceae; genus Neolewinella. The sequence continues at coordinate 765,800 of CAVVFF010000001.1, forward strand.
AGCTGGTGTCCTCCCTGCCTGGCGGAAATGCCGAACATCGATGCCTTATTCGCCGATTACGCCGACGACGACCGCATTGCCTTCGTCATGCTCAACGTAGAGGATGACTTTACCAAGGGAATAGACCTGGTAAAGAGACGCGGTTATGATTTCCCGATCTATCAGCTGCTGGGAGGATTGCCGGAGGGGCTGGCTTCGGGTACCCTACCTACTACCTACGTGATCGCTCCTTCCGGAGTGGTGGTATTGGAGCATCGGGGTATGGCCCGCTACGACACGAATAAGGTCCGTGTTCTGCTTGACCAATTGGCTGAGCGGGCAGAATGAAAGGGGCTTAGACGTCCTGCCCCTTCATCATCTTGTTCCAGTACAGGTAAGGAAGAATATACTTCTTCAGTATCCAGAGCCGGAAGTGCTCCTTGGAGCTGTCTTTGATAAGCATCTGTTTGAGCTTGGGATCGGGAGTGAAATTATTGTCGTAATCGAACTCCGCGAGGACCATCTGCCCGTAATCGGTAATCAGGGGGCAGCTCGAGTAGCCGTTGTAGGACTTCTTGCCGATCTGATCGGCGACGATAAGCCGGTCGAGGTTATCAACGACCACCGGTGCCTGTTTACGGATGGCTGCTCCGGTTTTGGCGGTGGGAACGCCGGCTACGTCTCCCAATCCGAAGATATTCCGGTAGCGGGTATGCTGCAGCGTATGCTTGTCCACGTCCAGCCAGCCGGCCTGGTCGACCAGGGAAGAAGCCTGTACGAATTTCGGCGCCACGGAGGGTGGGGCGGTATGCATCATATCGTAGTGAATACCGTGCAGGTCTCCGTCGGTCTCCATGTTGAGGTCAAGGTGGTTATGCTCACGCACGTGGTCGGCGAAACGGTACCAGGCGATCTGATTGGGACCGTCGACCTTTACCAGCTGATAGCCGAAGCGTAGGTTGATCTGCTTGCGGTCGACTACCTCCATCAAGGTTTTGGCGATTTCTTTTACTCCGAATATGATCGTGCCGGCGGTAGCAAATACCACCTTCACCTGCTCGCGCATACCCTCGTTGGCCCAGTGACTTTCCGCCAGGTACATGATCTTTTGCGGGGCACCGCCGCACTTGATGGGGGTGGTGGGCTGGGTGAAGAGGGCCGTCCCCCCGGTAAAGTTTTTGATGACCTTCCAGGTGTGCTGGGGGTCGGTATAGTTGCTGCAGACCACCCCTTTGTCGATGGCATCGCCCAGACCGGGTACGAGGCTGTAATCGTAAGCGAGCCCGGGAGCGACCACCAGGTAGTCGTAAGTGATTTTACCATTGGCGGCCGTTTGCACCGCGTTATTCTCCGGGTCGAAGCCCGTGGCCCGGTCCTGGATCCAGGTGGCCTTGCCGGGCATGACCGATGACATTGGGCGCGCCGTCTTGGCATAACGATAGGTTCCTGCTCCGACGAGGGTCCAGGCGGGCTGGTAGTAATGCGTTTCAGCAGGCTCGATGATAGCCACGTCGCTTCGTTGCTTCTGCTCGATGAGCTGAGCGGCGACCATTATTCCGGCGGTACCGCCACCGATAATGAGAATTTGGTAGTGCGTCTTCATACGGTTCGACTTCGGATTTTGTTGAATCTACACCCTTTAATATGGTGCTTCTGTGATCACGATCACACAAGGGCGGTTTGACGCTATCTTTCGCTTGAACCACTTTCGGCTGCTTCTTCCGCGAGTCTGGACCAATGGTCGCAGGACCTGGCCGAACTTGGCCTGCTCTTAGCCAGTGGTCATCAATAGAAGGGCACACCGGCCTGGATAAGCGGTTGTCCATCCTACCAGCAGGATTGGGCCTCAGTCGGCTTTCACCGGTGATAAATAAAATATCCATGGCTTAATTCAGAACGGGTTTAAACAAGGACCTACCGCCATATTTTGCGCGTTAAAACCCCGAATTTAGCAACAAACCCCGGCTGTTATGGACGTAGAAATTCTGGCCCGCCTTCAATTTGCTTTCACCATCGCCTTCCATTACATCTACCCGCCGCTGAGCATTGGGCTGGGGTTGCTGATGGTGATTATGGAAGGGCTTTACCTCAAAACCGGCAACAAGGTCTACGAGCAAATGACCCGCTTTTGGACCCGCATTTTCGCGCTCACCTTCGGCATCGGCGTCGCCACGGGCATCGTCATGGAGTTTGAGTTCGGTACCAACTGGGCGACTTATTCCCGCTACGTCGGCGACATCTTCGGCAGTGCCTTGGCCGCCGAAGGGATCTTTGCCTTCGCCCTGGAAAGCGGATTCCTCGGGGTGTTGCTGTTTGGCTGGAACCGGGTGAGTTCCCGGGTGCACTTCATTGCCACCATCGGCGTATTTCTCGGCTCCATGTTTTCCGCCATCTGGATCACGGTGGCCAACAGCTGGCAACAGACCCCGACCGGCTACCAGATCGTCGGCGAAGGCATGAACGCTCGGGCCGAGATCGTCGACTTCTGGGCCATGGTCTTTAATCCGAGCAGCGTCGACCGGCTACTGCACGTCTGGATCGGGGCCTTCCTCGCCGGCGCTTTTCTCGTCCTCAGCGTACATGCCTACTACCTGCTGCGCGGCCGCTACGTTGACCTCTCTAGAAAGGCTTTCAAGATCGCGCTGGGCGTAGCTACCATCTTCAGTCTCAGCCAACTCTTCACCGGCCATCGGAGCGCGGAGTACGTCGCCGAATACCAGCCCGCCAAGCTGGCCGCCATGGAGGGGCACTTCCCCGACAGTGCGCCGGCCGACCTCTACCTGATCGGCTGGGTGGATAAGGAATCACAGACCACCACCGGCCTGGGTATCCCCGGCGGTCTGGGCTTTATGCTTAAGCAGGATTTCAACTCGCCCGTCACCGGACTCAACGCCTTCCCGGTAGAGGATCGCCCCGGACAGGTCAACGCCGTATTCCAGTTCTATCACCTGATGGTCGCCATCGGTATGACGTTGATTGCCCTTACCCTGATCGCGTGTTTCTACTGGTGGAAGGGAAAGCTTTTCCAGCAGCGGTGGCTCCTCTGGGCCTTCGTTTGGGCAGTGGTGCTCCCCCAGATGGCCAATCAATTCGGCTGGTACACCGCCGAGATGGGCCGTCAGCCCTGGGTGGTGTACGGGCTGCTGCGCACTTCGGACGCCTTATCCAATGTGGTGACCGCGAATCAGGTCCTGTTTTCCCTGATCGGCTTTACCCTCATTTACTCGGTACTGCTGGCGCTTTTCATCTACCTGCTCAATAAGAAAATCAAGCACGGCCCCTACGACGAAAGCGACATTGACGACCGACCGCTGCAGTCGGATATCGCCCGGGTCGCGGGGGGCGAGGTGTAGCAGGGGCTGAATTTTTGAATGGGTGAATTTATGCACGTATGAAATACATTATATCCGTTTTACTTCTCCTGGGATTTACCGCCTGCGGCACCGATCCCGTTACCGGTTATTCGGAGATAGCGGGCCTGGATTACCCGACCATCTGGTTCCTCGTAGTCGGTGCGGTGTTTACCGGCTACGGTATCCTGGACGGCTTCGACCTCGGGGCGGGGGCCTGGCACCTTTTCTTTAAGAAGGAGAAGAGCCGGCGAATCGCCCTGAACGCGGTCGGCCCGGTCTGGGACGGCAACGAAGTATGGCTCGTGATCGGCGGGGGAACGCTTTTCGCCGGTTTTCCCGTGGTGTACGCCAGCCTCTTTTCGGCCATGTACATCCCGCTGATGCTCTTTCTGTTCATGCTGATCTTCCGCGCCATCAGCATTGAGTTCCGGAGCAAGGAACCGATGAAGTGGTGGCGGCAAATGTGGGACGTCAGCTACAGCGTCTCGAGTGCCCTGCTTGCTTTTCTCCTGGGCGTGGTGCTGGGCAACGTGCTCATCGGTATGCCTCTCGATAGTAACTATGAGTTCACCGGCAGCTGGCTCAGTTTCCTGAATCCTTATGCTATCCTCGTCGGCTTCACCACGCTGGCCCTGTTCATGATGCACGGCGCCATCTACCTCACCATGAAGACGGAGGACCGGCTGTTCGCCAAAGTCCACTACCTGCTTACCCGCTCCATCATCGCCTTCGTCGTCTTGTTCGTCATCGTTACCCTCTATACCTTGCTCTACATCCCCCACCTATCGGACGGGCTGAAGGGGAATGCGGCCCTGTTCGTAGTGCCCCTGCTCTCCGTACTGGCCATCGCCAACATCCCCCGACTGGTAACCAAGCGGAAGTACCTCAAAGCATTCATCTTCAGCGCCCTCACCGTGGGGCTCCTGCTTGTCACGGTGGCCATCGAGCTCTACCCGGTGATCATTCTCGACAGCAGCGGCTCCGGCAACGACATCACGGTATATAATGCGGTGGCCTCCAACAAATCCCTGGGTATCATGCTCACCTTCGTAGCCATCGGCGGGCCCATGGCGATAGGATACACGGCTTTTGTTTATAAGACCTTCTGGGGTAAGGTGCGCCTGGATGAGCACAGTTACTAATCGGGAGGGGCAGTGATCTCGCGAGTAACCACCCGAAGACTACGCGGTACCTGGCCTGACTGGCTAAGCGATTGCGGGCTTGTAAAGGGGGAAGGTTTCCGCGTTTAGCAGCAAAAAATGTATCAATTTTGGGCGGCGGAGCGCGGGTGCTACGCTGAATGGCAATAGTTGATGATGCGGATTCTCTTCCTTCTCTTCTGCTTGATTTCGGCCCTGCCCGTAAGCGGCCAACCGGACAGCAGCCGGATTACCCGCCTGCTGGCCGACTACCGGATCAAGGCGACGGTTGGCCTGCAGTTTTGGGCTACCTACTCCATGGATATGCAGGTTCACGATGCATCCAGTGGCCGATACCAGACGGTAGACAACAGGCTGAACGTCCAACTGCGGCGGAGTCGCTTCTCGCTTAGCGGGCAACCCTACCGCCGGCTGAAATTCAACCTGGTCACGGCCCTCGACCTCCTTGGCAGCGATGTACTGGCCGCCACCCAATCCGGAACCAACAACGGAATAGCGCCTTCCTTCCGGATCTGGAATGCCTGGCTACAGTGGCAGCTGTCGAAAGATTCCGACCGGGGCTATCTCATTACCGGCTATTTCCTGCCGCTGATCGGCCGGGAAAGCATCACGCCCGCCCTGCGGAGCACGAGCTTTGAGAAGGCCTGGTCGCAATTCTACCTACGCCGACAACTGGTCGGGCCCGGTCCGGGGCGGGCGCTGGGCTTCCTGCTCGCCGGACAGTACCACGACCCCACCGATAACTTTCACCTTACCTACGAAGCCGCCCTGCAAAACCCGGTTTTCACTGCCTACGACGGTAATTCGGTGGGTGCTAGGTACAGTCCGCTGCTGAGCGGCCGGCTATCCGTCCAATTCGGTGATGCGGAGGCGGAAACCTATTCCGTCACCCGCGCGGTGAACCACTTCGGCGAGCGAACGGGGCTGACCGTCAGTTTGGCCGGCGCACGACAGGGCGAAACCGTCCAGTTTACCTCCAATAGCGCCTATGGTCTGGAATGGCTTGGCAACCGGGGTCGGTGGCAGCTGGACGGCGAATACCTCTGGCTCCGTCGGCAACTTGAGGGAGAGCCAATCACCCAGCTGTGGGCGGCGCGAACCGGCTACTTGCGGATCAGTCGGAACAGCTTGCTCCCGGCTCAGCGGATCCTCCAGCCCACGGTGAGTTACTGGTGGTTTCGGGGCCCGACGTCTTCGGAGCGGATTGCGGCGGCGCAGTTACTTCAATCGTTTACCGGTCGTGATAGCGGCTTGGACGTCGGCGTGAACCTCTACCTGAACCGGGATACCAAGTTCTCCCTCTTTTACGCCCACCGCGCCGGACATGCCGGTGCAGGCGATCCGGTCACGACCAACAACACCTACTTTCAGCAAACCGGGGTGGGGCCGGTGCGTCGTGGTTCCTACATCGGTACGGGTTGCGTAGTGATTTTTTAGGCTCCGGACTAGGGTGAAAAATTTTCAGCTTGCTATTAACTAGCGGGTTATTTTTAACCCGCCGCGGAGCAAGATCACCCGGGGCCCAACCATGATTCATCCGAATACCCGTCTGCAATTCATCAACCCGACCATCGGCTACGGCGTCTTCGCCACGGCCGACATCCCCGAAGGCACCATCGTTTACGTGAAGGATAGCCTCGAGTTGGTGATCACCCCCCAGGATTACGCCGGCCACGGTCCGGAAATGCGGGAGGTCGTTGACAAGTACTCCTACATCGACGAAAACGGCAACCGCATCGTCAGCTGGGACTTTGCCAAGTATGTCAATCATTGCTGCGACTGCAACACCATAAGCACCGGCTACGGCTTTGAAATGGCCATTCGCCCCATCAAGGCCGGCGAGCAGATCACCGACGAATACGGCATCTTCAATCTCGACGTCGAGATGGACCTGGAATGTAAAAGACCCGGGTGCCGTAAGCGCATTGGTCCCGGTGACTTCGATAAGTATTACGAAGTATGGGATGAGAAGATCCAGCGCTCGATCCCCCGCCTGTTCGCCGTCGATCAGCCCTTGCTGCCCTACCTCACCCCGGATACCCGCTCGGACCTCGATCGCTTGGAAGCGAATAAGGATGCTTATCGCTCGGTGTATGCCCTTAAGTTTACGGGTAGTGAGGAGGAAGTTGTGGAAAGCTCGGGTAGCGGGACGGGAAGGTCCGCTGGGATCTGAGAACTGGATCTTTTTGCCGGCGTTTCTTTGGATTCCGCTGATTGTTGGCGGTGCTTCGCGCCACCCTCCAGGTGAGGGTTAGTCTCAGTGGTACGCTTCCCGTACAGGGTGCCCGACGCCAAACCGCCGATCAAGTAAATACACCACCAATACCCCCAGTGAATAAGCTACCAGATCCAGTACGCTGAATCCGGTCCCGATGACGATCTCAGCTACCCGGTTTCCGGATAGTCCGAGCACCTCGACGATCCGGAAATACTGCGCGAATTCCACGGCAAAGGAAAAGCCCAGGGTGACGAGGGCGATTTGCATGGGTGGTCGGTCCAGGAAAGTGCGGAGGAAACAATAGATCAGCATCACCACGAGGAAGTCCCCACCATAAGGACGGATGATGGCGTCGCGGACGTAAAGGGCAATTGCTACTTCGATCAGAAAAAGTAAGCCCGTAACTATAAAGTATGGCAGTCGAAAGGTGAACACGAGCAGTGTTTAGGGTCGGGACGAAGATCGGATTTTCTCGCGCTTTCTGCTGCTCCGCGGAACCACATGCCGCTCGTCGGCCGACGGAGGCACGACGCTCGTCCGCCGAGTGGATGTATAGAAGCAAGAACTACGGATAGCGGCTAAACATCCTATCACCCACCTCCTGCGGCTCCCCGCCCGGGAAACGAAAATACCGGAAGCGCATACATCGCTCCCGGTTTTTTCATTGGTGTGGATAAGAAAGTCCCGTGAAGGGCTACTTTTTGCCGCCCTTGGGGCCGCCGGTTTTGCCGCCACCGCCTTTGGAGCCGCCCTTCATGTCGCCAGGTTTCCCGGCTCCGGGCTTTTGTCCGCCGGCCGGTTAATCGCTTTTGGGAGGAGACTTTTTCTTATCGTCTGTTTGCTTAGCTATAGTTCAAAGTGTTTTCGTCGACGAGGGATTCGCCCACCGTGAATAATATGGATATAATCCTTATTATTTCTCATATGTTTGAAATAATTACTTCTAAGCCTGAAATAATTTGGCACACAAGTAGAATAGCTACCCGGCACCCGCCAGCTGATTTCCGACATCGGAAGTCCCTACGGAGGTAGTAGCACGGCCTTGTCCGCGGAGAAAAAAGGGTGCTCGAAAGGGTAGGGTAGCGGGGACGGGCGTCTGATAAGCGCCGGCTGAAGCCACCGCAAGGTCACCTGTACACCCCGGCCGTATTACTTTCGCTGACACTACTGCGTATTGCCCAATCCTCAGCGTCCTCCCCATGATCATCCGTAACCTCCTCCCCTTTAGCTACGTCTTCGACAAGATCAAGGTACCTTTTTTCCTGGTGCTGCTGGTGGCCGGCGTATTCGAGGCCCTGCAGGCGATCTTCGGCGACCGTGTACCGGAGATACCCATCAACATTGCCACCACCCTGGGTATCGCGATCTCCATCCTGCTGTCGTTCAAGATCGGGCAGTCGTACGACCGCTGGTGGGAAGCCCGCAAGATCTGGGGCGCCATCGTGAATGATAGCCGCTCGCTGGTACTGCAGCTGCAGCTGTACCTGGAGCCGGACCACCCCGCCATCCGGCAGATGGCCTACCGGCAGATCGCCTGGTGCTACGCCCTCACCCATTCGCTGCGGGAGCAGGACCCCCACGCTCAGCTTACCCATCTGCTGTCCGCCGAAGAGCTGGACACCTTGCGCCGCCACAAGAACGTGCCCCTGGGCATCCTCGGCATGCAGACCGCCTCCACCAAACAGCTCAGCGGCTCCCAGGGCCTCGACAACTTCAGCCGCCTCCAGATCGACGAGACGCTCGTGCGACTGACGGCCTCCATGGGTAAGTGCGAACGGATCAAGAATACCGTCTTCCCCACTAACTATCGCAAGGGGCTCCACGTAGCGATCTACCTCTTCGTCATTTTCCTGATCCTGTCGATCCCGCTGCAGCTGAGCATCTTCATGGAGATGTTCATCGTGCTGCTGATCTCCCTGGTCTTCTTCTACCTCGAAAAGGCCGCCTACCTACTGCAGGACCCCTTCGAGAACCTGCCTACCGACACCCCCATGACGGCCATCAGCCGCACCATCGAGATCAACCTGCGGCAATTGCTGGGCGAGACGGAGCTGCCGCCGAAGATTGGAGCCGGAGGGCTTTTATTTGATGTAGGGTAGGGCGGCGGGGCGCGGGTGCAAAGGACTAACCATAAACTCCAAGCTACCGAAGAACAGAAGCGCTTATCAGACTAGAAGTGAAGATATAGCAAAGGATGACTTCATAAAGTGCTTACATTTGAAGTTAAGATATTGCAAAACTTCAAGTATTGCGCCATGTTGAAGTTCCAGGCTGGAAATTGGGTATCCCAGGGGTATTACAGCGCCTTTGTCCCTAATCCGATCCACCATAGTTGGGAAATTACTGACCCGGAGATCGTCTACCTTTTAAGTCAGGCGGACCTGGAAATCGGGCGACTCGATGCCTTTTCCGGCTACGTTAACGTCGACCTCTTCCTCAGTATGCACCTGGCCAAGGAAGCGGTCGAATCCAGTCGGATCGAGGGAACTAAAACCGAATTCAACGAGGCCTTCCTGCACCGCGAAGAGTTGCCCCTGGAGCGGAGGGCGGATTGGGAAGAAGTGAACAACTACATCGGGGCCATGAAGCACTCCATAGCCCGGCTGGCAGAGCTGCCGATTTCCTCCCGATTGATGCGGGAAGCCCACGGCATCCTGATGACGGGTGTCCGCGGACAGCACAAAATGCCGGGGGAATTCCGGAACAGTCAGAACTGGATCGGCGGTGCCAGCATTTCCGATGCCGTATTCGTGCCCCCGCCGCCGGGAGAACTTGGGAGGCTGCTCTCCGACCTGGAACACTTTGTCAATGACCAGCAGTACCCTTTGCCCCACCTGTTGCGCGCGGCCATCATGCATTACCAGTTTGAAACCATTCACCCCTTTCTGGATGGCAACGGGCGCGTTGGCCGCCTCTTGATCACGCTCTACCTGATCAGCACCGGCACCCTGCGTAGTCCCGTACTGTACCTGTCTGATTTCTTCGAGCGAAACCGGCGGCTCTACTACGATAACCTGGCAGGCGTGCACGCTAAAAACGATCTGCAGCAATGGCTAAGGTTTTTCCTGGTGGGGGTAGCGGAGACCGCGCGCGACGGCATCAGGACCTTCGACGGAATCCTACAATTAGGCAAAAAGGTTGATGCCAAGCTGGTCACCATGGGTCGAAAAGCGGAGGATGCCCGTACCCTGATGGATGCCCTCTACCTTCGCCCGTTGATTACCATCTCTGACGCCGCGGAGTTGATCGGAAAATCGGAAGTCACCGCCAGCCGCCTGCTGCAAGCCCTGCAGCAAAATGGCATCCTGCAGGAAAGGACCACGACGGGAAGGGAGAAGCTATTCCAGTTTGGCGATTACCTGAAGCTATTTGCTCGACGAGGATAGTACGATGGCTGACGCTTAACAGCGGTCTTACTATCGGTCCTATGCAGGTGTCTGCCGAGACCGTTGCAAAAAGTGTGTGTCACGAACAGAATCAATCCTTTTCGTAACACAACTACAAGCAAATGGAAAACGAGCAATTTGACGTAGAAGCCTTCCACCGGCAGCTCCGGCGGGTGACCAAGACGAAGGGCTCGTTCTCCTCCGATACGGCGCTCATGAAGCTGCTCCACCTCGTCCAGCGCGACGTAACACCCAAATGGCAAGAACCGATGCACAACTGGAACCGGATCCTCTCTCAGCTGGCCATCCTCTACGACGACCGATTGCGATTGGACCTGTGACCGCGGCAGCCACCGTATTTTTCCTCAAGTCCCCCCGGTTTTCTACGGGGACTTGACCAAAAACTACTCCCGCTAAAAATACCCCGTGACACACTTTATGCAATTTCCCCCTTTTCTTCTTCTGCTCTCTCCCCTAGGTTCAGCATGTATACCCTTTTCCATTATTTCTGCGGACGAGTAGGAAGCGACCTTCGTTGCAATGGCTACCGGTATGATTTTGAAAGTTGCCCCGTTGACTTAAATTTATAGGAGACTTTACCGTACCAGCGTCCAAGTACGCTGCAACGGAAGCTGAGCCTTCAGTTGGGCACTAAGACTATCGTAGTGCCGGTACACTTCCCGGAGTATCTCTTCATTGGACCATAAACGCAGATAGTGGTAATCCTGTCTCACCTCTTCGTATACGCTGTCCTCGAATCCGCTGCGGGAGATGATAAGTCCGTGGTCGGATTTGGTTTGCCGCATTTCCTCCTGGACGCCGTAGAGCGTACCCAGGTTGGCCCATTCAGGAGCACTATGTACGAAGACAAACGCCCGGGTATCCCCAAATCCTACGGGACCGGAAACTTGCCATAAACTGCATTCCACTGGGCGTTGAAATCACATGGGAGCAGTGCTGCAAGCCGTTTACTATAACCAATTGCTGCACCAGATCGACAAAGTGTTCTTCCGTTAGTTCCTCTTGTAAATACTGCAAGATTTCCTGCTCGGCGAGACTGGCGGCGTCGGTAGCAGGATTTGTCTCGGATTGCTTTCGGGAGGAAGATTTTGGCTGTACGTTCATAGCTGTTGTCGTGGATTTTTTGTGGTAATGACCGCTGCCCAAGCTAGGAATTGAATTTTGGAAAGGGGAGGTTTGGGAGAATAACTTTTCCACACCTGCCTCGCAGCTAATCAGTCCCCTTCCTAAAGTTGAGGAACATAATTTTAATCGGGTGTTATGACGGGTTTATTAATTTCATATATAAAAAATTCCCGATCTAACTCCCGAAGCGTTTGCTGCCTTGTACAAAGAGATTGGCGAAACCATCTAATTAACTTGGGATAGTAATTGGCAATTTTCTTAATCTGCCCTGTACTTTTTATGACTGCCTCTTGTGGAGCTACTCCTGTATTGACTAAAATCCGCCTGTCCAGAACCGGGAGTAAATCCGGGAAGTGCGCGTGCAAAAGCCCACTGAGGTAGGAGTCTTTAAAGCCTTTGATCGCAGTTGTAGTGGATGCGGTAAGCGACATGAGCTCAACAACTTTAGCAATAAGCATTTCAACCTCAGCCGTGGAAAGGTCTTGTAATCTTTTATTCCTAAACTGCTTCTCGATCCCAACGAAGTAGACTTGATACGTCTGCAGCTTTTGATTTACCGAATCATCATCTTCAATTATCGAGGCATTCCCACCTTTGAAGTTTGAAATGTATAGCAAATCGACATAATCTAGCTCGATTTTGGATTTACGGGCCAGATACTTTCTGTAATTCTCAAAAGCAACATTCAGATTATTCCAGCGGGTTAAGCTTTTTTTATCGATTACTTGCATAGAGAAATTACTCACAGGAAAGTTAGAAAGAAAAGACCATGTTCAACTCTGAGTTATTCGGAAACTTCAAATTCATTGATCATCTTTCCCGCAATGCGAACTAATATATCCTGAAGGTCATCACCGTAAATTATGCTTACGTCGGTATCGGTAAATTTGCCCTCGTTTTCGCTTTTTTTCGCTTTTGTGAAAATTACCACGAGATCAATAATATTGATATCTTCCTCCTGTTCCCAATAATTTCGAGATTTTTCAATTTGAGCCAGGACTGATTCATCAACCTCCCCGGTATAATCCTTAATTTGAATCGCCACGCCATAAGGCCGAGTCTGTAGAGGTGATGGCATTTCAATCAATAGGTCCGCACCATGTTTTTGCTCATTCGCTCCACCAACCTTACGCACTACGTACTGAGGAAACGCTTTTTGAATGCCGTACTCCAGCGCAAATTCCCAAGAAGCTGCCGCGTAGGATGAATGCAAAGACTCTTCTAATGAAATACGGAATTTTTCGCTGTCAAATGCCTCCGTAAATGCCGCTTGAAGAACGGTATCAAACCTTGTTTGATGGTCGCTGGTCGTCGATCGCTTGTGCTCCGGCGACGCGAGGATGTTTTCAATTGCGTCATCGTACTTGTTTAAATTCCAAAACCGGCCCGAGGAACGAAAGGATTGCTGTAGCCTTTTATCCACCACATCAGCATTTTTGCTGAAAGTAGCAATTCGCTTAACTGGGAATACATGGCCGAAGTCTTCTCTATGGTGTCCGTGATCCAGTGTAAAGGAGTAGCCTGTTTTCCAATCCTCAGTAGCTACAAGCACCGTAATTGTGCCATAGCGTGGAATGTGCGGCGCAAGTATATAATCTCCTTCATTTACCTGCAGCATAGGCAGATTCCTGCGCGCTCCCTGGTCCATTTGCAAGGGTTGTTTATCGAGCCGTTGTCGCTTATCCCAGCCCCATCCCTGTCGAAGTCTACCTTCATTTATTTCACTATTTAACCATTCAGCTTCGGTTTTATCCGTACGAAAGGCCCAGTAGTTTTTGCTCATGCCTTAATGTATAAACATTATTTAACTATAGATATATTTTGGTTGCTTTCTCCAAATTTTTTACCCATTTAAAGCCCAGGCAACCCAGGAAACCCCGTATTCAACTCCTCCCGCACCTGCTCCCAACCAGGCATGTATCGCGTTAGCAACGCGCGAAACTCCGGCGTATGCTCCCGCTCCTGCAAATGCAGGAGTTCGTGCAAAACGATATAACTCAGACAGGCCGGCGGATGCTTCGCCAGTTCCACGTTGAGCCAGACACGGCGTTCCGCTACCGTACAACTGCCCCATTTTGTGCGCATAAACTTGATGCGATATTCATTTGCGGTAAGACCGGTAGCCGTTTCCCACCGCTCGCGGACGTGCGGAAGCTCGGCGGAGATGGATTCACGGTAGTAACGATACAGCGTACGCCGGCGGCCCTCCCGGTCGGTACCGGCCTGTACGAGAAGATGCAAGCGGTCGCCGCGCTCCTTGACTTCGTGCCGGCCGGTGGTTTCCGTTACCTGTAAACGGTAAGCCTTACCCCATAGGAAAACGGTTTCCCCTTCGCGGTACTGCAACTCTTCCTTACGGGGAATGGCGGCAAACTCCCGCCGCTGCCGCCGAACCCACGCCAGCCGACTCAAAACGAAGCGACGCACTTTATCCTCCGAAGACTTCTCCGGGACGGTGGCCCGCACCTCCCCGTCCGGCGGATGCACGCTCAGGTGCAAGTGCTTTACCGGCCGGTAGGAGACGGCTACGGATAGGTCGGCGATGTTGAGGGTTTGTTTATTCATCCGGGTTATTCACCAGAACGCTCAGAATACGCTCCGGATCAAAGGCTTCTTCTCCGTTCAGGACTTTATCGATGGCCCGCTTTATCGCCCTTCGTTTGAGAGGATGGGTACGCCAACCGTCACGGGCAGCACTGCGGACCTCTTTCACCATCATCAGCGTTAGCTCCTGGTCCTGTCCCAGGTTGTCGTACAGTGCGCGCTTCTGGGGGGAGTTCATGGTAGTGGGATAATCCGATTTTTTACTTGTGCCGGTCATTTCCCGGGTTAGCTCGGCGATCCGAGCCAGGTATTCCTCGTACTCGATGGCCCGGCTGTCGCGCAGGTCGATGATCTCTTCCAGTAATTGGGACATCCGAGCGAAGAACTCCGGGTTGGTCTGTTGCTTCTCGACGATCTCCTTCCGCACGTTGTTCTGGATCGTTTCCGCCACGGAATCCTCGTTCTGGCGAATCTCCTCCGGCAGCTCCCCCACCGCCTCGTCGATGCCCCGCTCCACGATCAGTTCGATCAGCGAGTAGTCGTCGAGGTCGGAAATCTTGCGGCTCGGGTCGGCCGTCACGTACATATCCAGCAGCCGGCGCATATCGGCTTCGTACTGCTTCATGTCCACCCGGTCGCCACTCCGTAGCTGGACCGACTTTCGCAGGTTGTCGAAGTATTCTACCCGTTTGCGGTAGGGCTCCGGTTGGTCGAGATCGGAAGCGATGGCGGCGAATGCCCGGGATGCTTCGGCGGATAACTTATATAATAGTTTTCGCCGCTGCTGCAATTCCTGGTCGTCGGTGTTTGCCGATAGCTTACAAAAGTAGTTCATCTGCGCGTCGAAATTCGTACGTCCCACAGGTTCCACCAGGTCCTCGCAGGCATCGAGGGCATCGTGCAGGCGCTGCTTACCTGCTTCCAGGCGGTCGACGATCAGTCCGGCTACGTCTTCTTCGTCGTAGCCGTCGAATGCCTCGGTGGTGTAGTCGTTGATCGACTTTTCCAAACTCTTGAACAGGTCCTTGTAGTCGATAATGTACCCGTAGTCCTTTCCGTCTCCATCCAGTCGATTCACCCGGCAGATAGCCTGAAATAGCCCATGATCGCGCATGCTCTTATCGATGAAGAGGTATGTGGCCGGTGGAGCGTCGAAACCGGTCAGGAGCTTATCCACCACGATCAGCAGTTTCATCCGGCCCGGCTCTTTGATGAATTGCTTCTTGGCCTCCCGCTCGAATTCGTCCGGTGTTTTGCCATCCAGCATGTTCTGGTAGACCTCGTACTTAAGTAGTTCCTCGGTCGCACCCGTACCGCTGTCCTCCTTACTGATCTTACCCGCCGCCGGCTCGAAACTGGTAATGATGGCGCAGTGTTTCGCCAGTTCCGTTTGTTGAAAGAGTTCGTAGTACCGGCAGGCCTCGTACACGCTTCCGGCCACCAGCATGGCATTCCCCTGACCGGTTTCCAGGCGGGGCCGGGTGGCGAAGTCCAGCACCACGTCGGTGACGATGCTTTCCAGGCGACTTTTACTGCTGAGGAGCTTCTTCATCGTACCCCACTTCTGCACCAACTGGTGCTTGGCTACGTCGTTCAGTCCCTTAGTTTTGGCCTCGAACCACTGGTCGACCCGCCCCTGGTCCGTCACCCGTTGGGCAATGTCCCGCGCCTCGTAGCGCAGGTCCAGCACCACGCCGTCCTCTACCGCCTGATCAAATTTGTAGGGCTTGCCGATGTAGCTGCCGAAGACCTCGATGCTCCGCTGCTTGTCCTTGCTCATCAGCGGGGTTCCCGTGAATCCGATGAAAACCGCCTCCGGCAGTACGGCCCGTTTCATAGCAAGGTGTAGCTTACCGCTCTGGGTGCGGTGACACTCGTCTACGAAGACGTAGAAGTTGCCCTTCGGCCGAAAGCCCTCCGGTAGAGCGGCCTGGAGTTCTTCTACGAAGCGTTCTTCGGGAATATCCCCGTCCACCTGGGTACCGAACTTGTGAATGAGGCTACAGATCAGCGCCGGTTGGTGTGCGTCCAGCAGGCGGATCAAATGGTTGCCGCTGTCCGCTCGTTCGATTGCACGGCCGGCATCTTGGAATACGCGGACGATCTGTTTGTCCAGTTCATCGCGATCGGTGATGACCAGTACGCGGGCGTCCGTCAGGTTTTCTAGTATCCACTGGGCCAGCCAGACCATCGTTAGACTCTTACCACTGCCCTGGGTGTGCCAGATGATGCCTCCCCGTTCCTGATCACTTTTAATCCTGCGCTCCGCCGCCTTAATCGCAAAAAACTGGTGCGGCCGGCAGACCTTCTTCACGCCCCCGTCGAAGAGAATGAAGTTTTTGATGACCTCCTGAAAGCGTTCGCGGTCGAGCAACTCGCCGACTTCCCGCCGTAAAAGGTTGGGCTCGGGGCCGGGATCTTCCTCCTTCCACCGCAGGTAATACTTCTCCGGTGTACCGGTGGTACCGTAGCGGAGCCCCTGGCTCTCATTGGCCGCGATGAGTAGTTGCTGGGTGGTGAAGAAGTGGGGGATGAACTCGTCCCGCTGGTTGGAGATGAGCTGGCGGATGCCGTCGCCGATGCTCACGATCGTTCGTTTGAGCTCGATCATGCCCAGCGCGATGCCGTTGATGTAGAGGACGATATCCGGGCGCTTGGTGTTTTTACCACCGGTAACGGTCACTTCCTCGGCAAAGGTGAATTCATTCAATTCCCAGTGTTGCCAGTCGATGTAATCGACGTCCTCGTTCGGCTTGCCGGGACCCGGTTTAACTTTTGCGCCGTAGCGCAGGAGATGATAGACTTCCCGGTTGACGGCGTACAGATCCCGACTCTGATCCCGGACCAACGCGCTGAGTTGCTCCACCGCGCGGCGGGACAGTTCGGGAGCGTACCGCCGCTTTTGTAGGTAGGCCAGGAGTTCCGCTTCTTCCAGACAATGGTTATTCGTCCGGTCTTTCCAGTGTCCGAGGTAGCGCCAGCCCAGTTCCTGCAGTTGATGAATGATGCGTTCCTGGGTACGGCGTTCTCTTTCGGTGGCTTGCATGCAGGGAGGGTAGTGCGTTTCTCAAAAGTGAGAAGGTACGCCGATTACAGATACTCGAAGAAATTCTCCGGGTGAATGACGTGTTCCGCCTGCGGGGAGTATCGCTCGGTAAAACTTTTGGGAAAGCTCACTTTCTTACGCGAGTTGTACTTGAATTCGTAGGCGGTCACCGAGCTACCTTCCTTGAGCACCAGATCCACTTCCGCCTGCGAGCGACTCCGCCAGAAGAAGAACTGACCACCCCGCTTCGAATTCCGCTGGCGTTTGTAGAGCTCGGTGACCATAAAGTTCTCCCATAGCTGTCCGCGGTCGTTGCGCTCCCCGAGGGGGGAGAGATCATCGACCACCGCGTTACGGATACCGTTGTCGAGGAAATAGATCTTGCGCGACGTGGATATTTCCTTACGCGGATTTGTCGATAGCGGCGGCAGGCGCAGCAGGACGTAGGAATCCTCCAGTAACTGGATATAGCGCTGTACGGTTTTCGAGTCGACGCCCAGCAGTTGCGCGAGTTCGTGGTAACTGACTTCGCTCCCGATCTGGTAAGCCAGCGCACGCAGTAGTTTGACGATCAGGTCCGGCTTACGGATGTCACCGTGTTCCAGGATGTCTTTATACAGGTAGGAGGCCGCGATTTCCCGCAGCCGCTCCTCCTTGCTATCCTCCGCGGTAACGATCTCCGGGTAGCACCCCAGAATAAGCAGTTCGCTCAGCCTGTCCAGGGCGACCGGCAGGCGGTAGGCTGCCTCGATTTCCCCCCAGCTGAGCGGGAAGAGTTCGAACGACCACTTCCGACCGGTTAGCGGCTCATTCAGGGTGGAGGCTAAGTTCAGCGCCGAACTACCGCTCAGGATAACCTTGACGGGCAATTTCCCGTCGATCGCCATCTTGACCGCCAAGCCAACGTTTTCTATCCGCTGGGCTTCGTCGATTACCAGATAATCGTAGCCGCGTACGAGACGCTGTAGCAGGCTCCGCTCGATGTTCCCCCACCGTAGCCGGTCCGCCGGATCGTCACCGTCGACCCAAAGCACTTCCCGATCGCTATCGACAAGTTGGCGGATAAGGGTTGTCTTCCCTACCTGCCGGGCACCCTGAATGATCAGGGCTTTGTGGTCGTCCAGGCGTTGATCCACGATTTCGCGAACGGCCCGATTGATGTACGTATGCATGCTTTAAATGTACGTTTTAGGATCGTAATCCCAAAATGACCGGTCATTTTGGGATTACGATCCTAAAATCGCCGGTTGAGGCAACCAGTCCGCTACGGTGGCCGCCAGTTGCTTCATCCAGTCCGTCACCTTTCCTTTCGGCCGAACCGGTAGCCAGAGCAGATCGCCCCGGTCTTCGGTAGCGAAGGTGCCCCTGACCGTGCGGTGATCGTCTACGGAAGGATACGTCAGCGCCACGTGGGGCACCCCGTAATGTCGGGCGTAGGTAAATAACTGCTGAAGATCCTTTGAGCTTGGACGTGTATGCTTCTTCCATTTAGCGTCCAGGATAGCAATGGGTTGGCTCCGGTAGGTGAGGAATAGATCAGGATTCAGTATCGCCGATCGCATCGGGCCTTCCGGCGTCCAGTAAGCTTCCGCTGGGCGGCGCCGGACGCCGTAGCCTTCGGGTAGGTACCGGTGCAGGCTATTGCGGAGAAAACCCTCCCACAGTTTATTCATATCGAAAAGCAAGGCCAACACGTCGTTGCGACCGTTCCGCAGGTCGGGATGAAAGTTAAGCAACAGTAAGCGCGCGATGTTTATCGCGGGCCGGTAGGCTTCCGTCCGCCGATCGTAACGCAGGCGGTCAAACAATTCCGGCCTGATCCGCAGTTCCGGCAGACAGGGGAAACGCAGGTCCAATTCCGCGAATCGGTTCTGCAGCCCGGGCTGCTTCGCCAACCTACGGGCGAGGTCGAGGGCCTGCCGCAGGATCTGGTTCATCGGGTGGCGAAAATCGTAGGTGGTATCCGCCACGTAGAAGCGTTCCTTATGCAGGGCGTTTTGGGTCAGGTGCTTGCTCATCAGCAGCCGACCGCGCAGGGCGGTGCGGTTGCCCTGGCGACCGTGGTAGGCTTTGGCCAGGCCGCCGTGTACCAGGTGCTCCAGCTCGCCGGCGAGTAACTGGAGGTAATGGTGCAGGATATCATTAGGCCGGGTACGCAGGTGCGCGGACGACGGATGATGCGTCGAGACTTCGGTGACCACCCTTAGCATATCCAGCAAGCGGTTCCGCCAGCGGTCCTCGGCAATATTGTCGTCCAACTTAGGCAGGACTTCAATCGTCAGCTTGCCTACCTGGAGGACACCCACGAAGGACTTCAGCTTGATGCCGCGGTGGATAAGGTCGTAGTAACACCGGTTATCGCCCCGCTCGTGAAAGGCAGCCAGCGTGTCGAACTGCGCCTTGGTAAAGTGGTGATCCGCCCCGTAGCGGAGGCGCTGGTGCTCGTAGGTGGTAAGGGGAAGATTAGCCAAGGAGGAAAGCGTTTAGGTCAAAGGCTACCAGGGATACCCGAGATGATCCAAAAATTCGGCGAGATCTTCCTCCCTCTCCGGCCGGGGAAAGTGGTAAGTGAGCAGGTCCTCCGTGTCCATACCGGTTTCCGCGTCGGTTTCCGCAAAGGACACCGCTTTGTGCAGTACCGCCTGGCAGAATCCTTTGCCCACCACCATTTGCAGCTGGGCGTAGTTCGCAAAGAAGTACTCCCGCAGCAGCGGTACGACCCGATCGACCATCACTTCCCGGAGCGCCTGCCAGAAACGGACCTTCAGAAAGTAACTATGCCCAAGTCGGTGGTCGTTGTCCTTGAGCGCGGCAATGCGTCCGTTCAGCAAGTCCAGTAACACATCCAATTGAACGGTTTTTCCGGCCACTTCAACATTACCCCCGGTATCGCTTAACACCTCTCCAATTACTGACGAATCTGGACCTACTTCCTCAAAGACAAAACGGCGGCGCAAAGCCGCGTCCAGTGCCTCCACGCTGCGGTCGGCGGTGTTCATGGTGCCAATGATGTAGAGGTTGGGAGGTACGCCAAATTCATGGCGGCTGTACGGCAGGGTAACCTTTAATTCCTCCGCCTTTCCCAGCCGTTTATCCTTTTCCAGGAGCGTGATCA
The DNA here is from genome assembly GCA_963747415.1 of Lewinellaceae bacterium. Lineage (GTDB taxonomy): Bacteria > Bacteroidota > Bacteroidia > Chitinophagales > Saprospiraceae > Neolewinella. The sequence goes on from CAVVFF010000001.1 coordinate 785,747, forward strand.
ATTCGCCGAGGATGGCGGAGACGTTCCCCCGGTTGATTTCGTCGATGATGAGGACGTAGTTAGTGGCGACCGATTTACGCTCATGCTCCCTCCGTAAGCCTTCCCGAATCACTTCGGAATACATACCGTAGGTAGTCTGAACACTAAATTGTTTCCCGCCGTAAATCTGCTTGATCGGAAACGCAATGTCCGTATAGAGCCACTCCACTTTCCTGAACTGTGAGTAACGAATAGGAGCGTCCTTGTCAAAATAATAATCGCTGGTTATCCTGCCTACGGCTCGGATGGTTTGCAGGCCGTTGGGTACGAAAACGAGGTCACCCACCTTCATCCATTGGGTAAAGGCCTTTATTGCGGTGATTTCGTATTTGCTGTGGGGCTCCCCTCCCCGCTGTTCCCGGATAGCCGCGATAATTTCTTTTTCCGTATTAAACCCGGTCAAATCAACATCATCTCCGTAGCCGAGTGCTATGCAGTTATTTTCCACGCAATACTCATAAATTCCCGCATCGTTAGGATCCGTTGCATCTCCCAGGCTAATTTTGAACGGGTCAGCGGAAGCTATTATCTCCTTATCAATCAGCAATCCTTTACGCGTACGACCGTCGCTGGCGGCACGGTTAGCGGTCTTGACAGTATTGACCAGCTCTTTAAATATTCCCGGTTGAACCTTGTATCCGATCTCACTCGTCGCCCCCTCCTCCGTTTCGGAAATAACGGGCTTGATACCCTCTACAAAGTCCTCGTAGCTGAGGCTTTGGTGGAAGGTGGTAAAAACAATCTTGCCTTCCGTAAGCAACCGCTGGTACTCCTTTCGCAGGTCCCCCCGCTTAATCACCGAACCATTGCCAAAATCAGGATTGACAATGGATACGGCCCGATTTATAGTAGAGTAGGTTTTCCCCGTACCCGGCGGACCGTAAAGAATGAGGTTCAGGGGTTTCTTCCGTTCCATCGTAGTCCTTTGTCCATTTGATTTACGAAGCCAATCAGTTTCTTCCAGTGCCGCCACCAATTCGTCGTGAAGGGTCCAGCGGAAGCCGTCCTTTTCCTCCGCACCGGTGAATAATAATGACCAGTACATTTCCTTACCGTTCTTGCGTCGTGGCAGCGCGATATCCCGGTCAAGATGCTCGATGGTGCGTTGGGCAAAGGCGGCGGTCCGTTGATTGACGGGTCCGGTCCAGCCTTCTTCCTCGGGAAGGTTCTTCAGGCGGGCGTCAATGACGTTTGTGTAGTTGCCATGCCCCCGGGAATAGTAAAATTCGGCCAACAGTTCCCGGTCAGCTTGTTGGGTGACCGCTTCGGTAGCAAGTATTTCACGCCATTCGTCTTCCGTGAGTGTCCCGTTTTGGTTTTCTGCAGTTGCCGCGGCGTCATCTTTCGACCGCTGCCGCAAGACATACCCGATGTGTGATAGCTTGTAAAATGGCTTATCAAACTTTTGCTTTACCTCCTTCAGTAGGCGGGAGTATTCCGACCAGCTTTCATTAGTGGGCCGCAGACCATATTGCTCCAGGAGGTAACGCGTCGGTTGGTTGATCGGGAAGTAAAGCTCCGGACGCACCCAGAACAGCCCTTCGGTAAGCTTATCCGCTCCGGTACGGTGGACACTCAGCGCCTGACCGAAAACTTCTTCGCTCAAATTGTTATCCAGCGCCCGTTTGAAAGTTTCCCATAGTACAGCGATGTCGCCGGGGCTGCGTTGATTGCTATTTCCGAAATACCGCTTGGCAAAACTGTTTGGGCTCGGCACGCCATCAAAGGCGGTGGGTAGCGGGGCGTCGATCTGCCATTCCTCCGCCAGCCTTCCGAGACATTCGATCCGTTTAGCATTCCCAAAGGTCAGGTAAGAGGCAATAAACGAAAACGGGTCCATCACGGACAATTCCACGGTTTCGCCATCAACTCTTTCCGTCTGCTCGCTTTTGAGCGTCCGGCTTAGCACAGCTACCAATTCCTGCTGCCGGGATTCATACGCAGGCAACCGATCGCTTATTTCTCGAAATATTTGCAACCAACTGTAGTCGGCTTCGTCGATGTTCAGGGTATTCAAGTCTTCCAAAAGCAGGATTTGAATTTGATTTAATATTTGCTACACCAGCCGCACCCGCCCCGTCAACAACTCCTCCATCATCCCCGCCTTTACCCGCGCCAGCTTTTCGCGGCGGGCGCGTAGGGAGGAAAGTTCGGCGTCCATAGTGACCAGAACCATTGTGATAGCTTCCTGCTCCTGTATCGCGGGAAGCTGGACGACCACATCCGATAGATTCTGTTTAGATATGCCATAAACGGTGGTGCCGGTACTCTTTTGTACGAGTTGCTCTTTTACAATTGGGATTTTTGTTAAATAACCAGGATATCCTTTTGCTAATATATTAGGATTGGGTCGTAACAAGTAGGTGTGAAGCCCCCCAATAGCTTCCATGTCCGACATATTTGCAAATTCTACCGTCATGCCTATACCGTCAAAATCTTCCGAAGCGTCCGAGAAAATCAGATCGCCATCTTCGATTTTCGGGTACCCGGCGGCTTGGTCTACGGTGACTTTAGGCAAAGAGTACTTTCTGCCATCAAAATGCGTAGGTAGTATTGTGTGAACATCACCATAGTGTACACACCCAACTCCTTCATTTGACTGCATTTGCCGCCGCGAGAATGATGCCGTTTTCAGGATGTCAAAGCATTCACTAATTCGGTAATTCTCCCATTCACCATTGAATCCCCCCAACCGCCGCTCCCCACTAAGCAGCTCCTCCAGCGCCCCCCGCTTGATCGCCTCCTTCTTCGCGATCAGCGCATCCAGCGCCGCCAGCAGGGCATCCGTGTCGCTCAGGGCACGGGCGATGGCGCGTTGCTCGGTTAGGGTGGGGGGGATTACAATTGGGAAATCCCGGACTACGCTTACGTTTAAATTTCCAACACCGCCGCCTAAGTATACAGTATTGTTTGCTCGTTTCCTGTAGGCTGGGCTATTGAGCAATTGGGCTAAATAATAGGGGTCAAGCACTTTTGCAGGCTTAATCAATGTAAGCGATACATATATAGAGAATTCAAAATCCACCTCTATCACTGCAGCTTCACCTATTGTCCCGACTCGACTATAAAGAATATCTCCTTTCCTGGGCGGATTGTTCCGATATAAGTAATCGTGTAATTTTTGAGAAATGTATTTATGCTCTTTAAAGCTTATTGATCCATTTTTTACATTAGTGCTACTAAGGAATGGTACCCCAGAATGCTTCGCTACATACATTGGGGTAGCCGCGATACCACAAGTGATTAAGGCAGTTACATTTTTGAAAGATTCTACTTTCCAATCCGAAGGAATTACTCCGGCCTCCGTAGTATAAAACGTAGAAGAAGGCTTGTTTAAAGCAACCACTTCATTATTTGGACTATCTACCATTCCAATCCCATTTTCTCCAGGTGGCCTTTCACCCGCTCCGTTAATGTCTCAACCTCCGCTTCCAATTCCGGCAACGGCCGCGCGTAGCGCTCCGTCAGTTCGTTCACCCGGCGACTAAGGAAGTGGCCCACCGCCGCCGTTTCCCCGCCGATGCGGCGGCTGAGGTCGGCGTACCATTTACGGTCCAGCACCAGCTCGCGGACGGTGGCCTCGTCCAGCGCATCGTACTGCTTGTAGACCTGCTGCCGCAGTTTCTTTTCCAGTGCCTTGATGTCGCGGTTGCCGGTCAGTCGTGCGTCGTCCAGTTCCAGGTAGCGGTTGAGCAACTCGCGCTCGGCCACGTCCTCCGCGTCCTTACTGCCCTTTAGCTCCTTCAGGCGGGACTTGATCTCCCCTTTCGTCACGTTCCCCTTATCGTTGGTCACCTCGTTGAGCCGGCCGTCCTCGCCGCCTTCCTCCTCTTCCAGTTCGGCGAGGGCGGACTCGGCGTCGGCCTTCCGGTTCTCCAGTTCGGTGAGCCGGTCCTGCTCCTCCTGGAAGTAGCGGTCGCGCACCACCTCCGTGGGCAGCAGGTCGCATACGAAGTAACCCTTGCGCACCTTCCGCTTGTCGCCCTTGCCGGTCATCTCGGGTTGCAGCTCGGCGCGCCAGCCACTGGCCACTACGGTGTAGACGTCGTCCTGCATCGTTTCGTCCCAGTAGTCCATCAGGTGCTGGTACACGGCGTAGGCGTTTACGAGCGGTCTCTCCCGGTACAGGGCCAGCAATTCATCGCTGAGTTCCCGGATCACGTCGGCGGGTTTGGTGTCCGGTCCGATGTTCGCCAGCCCCGGGCGGTGGGCCTGCCAGAAGTCGTCGAAGGTCTGGCGTAGTTCTTCCCGCAGCCGCTGAAACTCCTCGTGTTCTTCAATTTCCGGGCGACGGGGCGCAGGAGCGATGTAATTCTCGCGAAGCGGGACAAACAGACTTTTCCTCAATCCTGGCAAATGCTTCCAGTAAGTATTCAGGGCGTCCACGTCCCGCACCGGGATGCCGCCGCGTAGGTGGGCTTCCAGGTCCTGCTTGTCGGCTCCGTCGGCGGATTCGATGTAGCGGGGCAGGTTCAGGTTATAGTCGTTGCCGGCAATCTCTTCCAACGGCACCATGCGGCTATAGCCGGGTATTTCTCGCTGGGCGTTGAAGACGTCCACGATACGGTGGATGTCGCGTTCGCGGAGGCGGTTTTTGGGTCCGTCTTTGCGGTAGTCTTTACTCGCGTCGAGAAGAAACACTTCACCCGCGCGCCGCCGCAAATCATCTTCTGCTTCGACCGGTTTATGCAACACGATGATACAAGCCGGGATCCCCGTACCGTAAAACAGGTTAGCCGGCAGGCCGATGATGCCCCGGATCAGGCCGGCTTCCAGCAGGTTTTGCCGGATCTCGGCCTCCGCGTTGCCCCGGAAGAGCACGCCGTGGGGTAGAATGATGGCCGCCGTGCCGCCCGTCTTGAGGCTGGCTACGACGTGCAGCAGGAAGGCGTAGTCGCCATTGCGCGTGGGCGGCACCCCGAAGCCCCGGAAGCGATCGAAGGTGTCGTTCTCGGGGGTGATGCCGGTGCTCCAGGTCTTGTCGCTGAAGGGCGGGTTGGCCACTACGAAGTCGAAGCGGTTGAGTACTTCCTGGTCGCCGCGGTGCTCCTTGAATTTCGGATCGGCCAGGGTGTTGCCCTGTTTGAGTACGGCCTCGGGGTAGCCGTGCAGCCACATATTCATGACGGCCATGCCCCGGGTGGTGATGTCCCGCTCCTGTCCGTAGATGGTAAGGCCCTTGGGGCTGGCGTCCGCCACCTTCAACAGCAAAGAGCCGGACCCGCAGGTGGGGTCGTATACGGTGTAGCTGGGCCGGTCGGCGCGGTCCACTCCCAGTACGGCGGCCATGATGCGGCTGACCTCGGCGGGGGTGTAGAACTGCCCTTTGCTCTTGCCGCTCTGGGTGGCGAAGTTGCGCATAAGGTACTCGTACGCATCCCCGAGCAGGTCGTCGCCGCCGGCCCGGTTGCCGGCGAAGTTGAGGCGCTCGTCCTGGAAGATGCCGATGAGCTTACTGAGCCGCTCGATCATCTCCTTGCCGTCGCCGAGCTTTTCCGGGTCGTTGAAGTTGGCCGTCGTGATGCTGCCCGACAGTCCGTTATGGGTCGCGAAGCGGGTGACGATCTGGTTGAGCTGGGTGCCGATGCCCTTCTTATTCTTCCAGAAGACCATGTCGTCGAAGCTGCCGCCGTAGCCTAGCGTACCATCACCTATCCGGTCTTCCCCCGTTGGTGGTTGCTGCGGGGGCAATTCGATCAAAGCGTCGGCCGATTTGGCGCGATCGCTGACGTACTTCATGAAGAGCAGCGTGAGCACGTAGTCTTTATACTGGCTGGCGTCCATCCCGCCGCGCAGCACGTCCGCGGCGGACCAGATGGAGGCGTATAGGTCGGATTTTCTTAGGGGCATACCTGGGGTTGGGTGAGGGCTGGGGCTAATGTAGGAACTTATCCCGAAGGTCAAGGGGCAAAAGGCTGTCCCAGAATAGTATCGAAACACCATCATGGTTTGATTGATAATTAGAGCCCTCAAAAAGGGTTATATTAAGGGCAATATCCCAATCTCACTTTCATGATTTCAACTTTGCGGTTGAGCCATTTAGCTATTGTGCTTCTCCTCTTCTTACTTCCCGTTAGGGGTCAGCAGCTAATCCAACCGGATTCTGTACGAATTGAATTCGTTGGTGATGCCAATCTGCAATCCGTTATATCAAACGAGTCAAAAAATAATACCACAGGTGGTCTGGGCATTATTTTTTATCGCCAAATACCAATCGGGGGTAGCGAGAATCGTCCTTTTTTCAAAGACTTTCTAATTGAAGGTTCGATTAATGTAGCTTCTACACTGGATACTATTGACCTATTAATTGGCCGAAATGGGCTACCCCCCACTGGACCTGATAAGGTTACCAATCTTTCAGACGTAGGAACATTTATTCTGCAACCCTCCGTTACTCAGCAGAACGCTGTTGCTTCTATTACTGCCTACTTCAACGACCTTGATGATGACGCCTCCTGGCTACTTCAAATTATTCATGGAGTCAGACTACATTTAGGTGGTTCTAATGCAGGTTTGACAATATCAAACAACGGAAATGGAGTGAGGCGCGAATTGGAAAACCTCAGCCTCACCGTAGGATATGCAAGAATTGGAGTATTTCACGAATTCATTCCTCATGAAGTTAGAAGATCGAATGATTACTCGCTCAAAGCTGGCCTAGATTTATCAGCCCGCTGGATGTTCGGTGATTTAGGACAGCGTACCCTCGATCAGACAAGACTTGAACTTTTCGGCACCGACCAAAGGCTTTTCCTAGGGTATGAACCTTCTCTGAAAATTCAACTCAAAAACTTAGTGGCCGAAGCCTCGCTACCGTCCCTGTTTCCGGAAGGTTGGCTAACGGATACACCAGCCGATTTTAAAGGACTTACCAATTCTAGATTAACGACCACCATAAGATTTGTTGGTGGGTTTCCTCTCGGGATGAGTAAATCTAAATAACGGTACCAGATCCCCTGGATTTAGTGGAATATAGTCAAAGTTTGGAGTCACAAAGCTTAAACTTATTCATGACCCTAACCACCTGGAACCTAGACCACCCCGCCCAAGCCACAAGGCGCTTCAACGCCATCCGGGACCACCTCCTCGACCTGGACAGCGACGTACTCATCCTAACCGAAGCCAACGCCGCCCTCGACTTACCGGGTTATCAGGCGGTCTTCAGCGAAGCATCCCCCTTTATCCGGCGGGGTAGGATTATCCAGCCCCCTAACCGCTATCACCAGGTTGCCATCTACGCCAGGTGGCCGATCCGAAAGCTAAGCTCGGTGGAGGACATCAACGGCGTAGCGGCCGAAGTAGGGGAGTTATGCATCTACGGCACCGTACTAACCATCAAAGACCGCTGGGCCGACTGGAGCGACAAACGCTACACCGACCGCGTAGCCGAGCAATGTGCCATCATCCGGAAGCTCCAGGCATCGGGCTTCCTCGCCGCGGGCGACTTCAACTTCCGGGGTACCGGCAGCTACAATAAAGTCGGCCGCGAGAGGGTAGGGGAGCTGGTCGCGGAAACCGTACTTAGCTGGCCCACCCGCAGGGAAGAGCGCACCGTCCAGCATGTGCTGCACAGCCCGGATTTGAAGGTGACGTACGAAGTCAGGGATAGTGACGGACTAAGCGATCACCCGGTGGTGGTCTGCAAACTACGTGTGAAGGGTAACCACTTATTGTACTAGGGTAGGGGGTGGGCGTTATATCGAATCCACGTGATCTAGGAACTTTTGCCACATAGAGCCCCGTTTATCTTCCTATGGACTTCCCCCGCAGCATCCTCCTCATCCAGGCCAAACGCCAGCTAGGGTACTTCGACACCCAGGAGCTGGTAGACTGGGCCGTAGCCGCCCTGCAGACCGGTTACGAAACCGAACACCTGCTGATGCTGGCCGGGATGGATGGCTACCCCAGCCAAGAAAAATGGGATTACTTTGAACGATCGGTTGCGGAGCTGGGACTGCCCCTCCCACCACCCGACAAAGAAGCTTTACGCGCCTACGCCACCGTAAGGGCGGAGGAAGTGGTCGCGGGCCGGCTGGATTGGCGGGCCGGACTATCGGAATTCGTCAAGATCTGCCGAGCTTCCCGTTATGCCCCCCGCTACGATTACTTTTCCTACTTATCGGATGAGCTGGACATGATCGAGGATGGTGTCGGAATAGGACAGTACGTAGCAAACCTCACGCAGGCCAACGCCCCGGATGTCGTTCGCCAGGCCTTTAACCACTTCCTCGCCGGGGAAGCCCTCGGCATCGATCCCTGGCAGTGGGGGAAGGTGTACTGCTACGCCTGTGGCGAGATCGCCCCGCCCGCTCACCGGCCAAACTGGTTCGCCCGGCTGCTTTCGCAGTCAGGCAAGGAAGTCTGTTGGGTCTGCGGCTCGGAAGGCATTGGCCACTTCGACGACGATGCGGAGCGGGGGGAGATCCTGGATGCCCTTCGGGGGGGCGGGCTACCGGATAAGTGACCTAAAGTAGACCGGAATGCAGCTTCTCGCGCTGATTAATCATCCGGTTTTGAAATTCTTCTTTTCCCGCGCTCCGGCGCCATGATTGGCTTATGGCGGACTTTCCGGCCACCGGGATGCGTAAACGGTAACGGAGGCGGTGTAGGTCTGGACGTGGGTGGTGGTGGCGCAGTCGGTGAAGAGCATCCGGTAGAAATTGCTTTTTGCCTAAAGATCGTCGCCTGCTTCGAGTTGCCGACGTAGGAGCAACCCCCCGACGAGCCCGAATCGGTATAGGGACATCATTACAAAAATAGCTGGCTTAGTCAGGGATATCATTCCGTCGATTACCAGGCTCCAACTGCAATGGGCCTTCGTAAAAAAACCTTACCTTTCATTCGTTCGTAAATAGTGAACGTTACCAGAATCATGAACGCCACAGTAGAAACCGACCTCCTCGACTACAGCCTAACCCGGCTGGCCGAGCACTTGGTACCCAACCAGCCGATACGGGTAGAGGAGGTAGATCCAGGTGAATTCAGGGAGCGGGCCATTGACGGATACTTGCACTTCGGGGAAAAGCAAGTTCCCTACCGCATCAAAGCTAATAGCGAGATCAGAGAGATCCGTAATCAAGTACTGGAAGACCGGGCCACGGTAGTCTACATCGTACCCTATATGGACCGCAAAGCCCGCGCAATCTGTCAGGAACACCATATCAATTACCTGGACAGCACCGGAAATTGCCGCCTGATCTTTGATAACTTCGTGGCCGTAGTAGAGCGCGACGGCGTGCCACCCGGGCGCCCGCTCACGCTGGGGCGCGGCTTTCAGGCTAACGGAATAAAACTCCTCCACTATTTCTACGAACGTCCGGAATTGCTGCAGGCGTCGTACCGCGATCTTTCGACCGCTACCGGTATCAGCACCGGGGCGATCAGTGGCATACTCGAAGATCTGCGGGCGGAAGGCCTGTACGAAAACCGCAAGAAAGGCAATCGACTACGCAGGGGACGCTTCCTCGTTGAACGCTGGGCCTACGCTTACCTGGACCGAATAAGGCCGAAGCTGCACCGGGCTACCCTACGGGAGTTAGGTGACGGGGCGCTGGAGGAGATCGAAAAAACGGGCAAAAGAGATGGTGTGGCGGTCGGGGGGCAGCACGCCGCCACTACCCGCAGCGGTTACCTTATCTCCCCTGACTTCGTGCTCTACACGGATTTGCGTCTGGCCGCACTATTCGAGGATTACCACCTGGCACCCGTCAGTAAAAAAAATGAGCACCACACTTACCGGGATGTATATCACGTCTTTCCGCCCCTACCCGAAAGGACTGTGGCGACGAATAAACCGGCGCTGCCGATTGTCGGCGATCTGATCATTTATGCGGACTTACTAGGTTCTCACGATGCCCGTGTAGTGGAAGCCGCGAATCACCTACTTGATAATGAAATACAGGATCATTTCCGCCAATGTGGCCTTTGGAGCTAAGGGCCTGATCGCTTACCTAAAGTTAATCGACCGGATGACGCGAGAAATGCAGACGGACTACCTCGTGGTCGGGGCTTTCGCACGTGACTTGCTTCTTACGAAGGTTCTGGGTGCCTCACCCGGTCTACTTACGGAAGATATTGACCTGGGCATTTACTTACCCGACTGGTCGACCTACCAAACCATCGCCACCGAATTACAGCGCAACGGGTACCGGCGGGGCAGGGTGCCCCATGAGTACATCGGGCCGGAGGGTCTGCGCACCGATCTGCTCCCCTACGGACCGGTAGAGTCAAACCGCACGATATCCTTTGAGCAGTCCGACCACATCGTACTCAATATGATGGGCTTTCAGGAAGCCGCCATGGAACGGGTAAGTTTCGTACTTGGTGAAGAAATCACCTTTCATACGCCCTCGCCCGCGGGTCTGATCCTGCTTAAACTGATTGCCTGGGCGGACCGGTTTCCCCGTCCGGTAGCCAGCAAGCACGTCACCGATATCGGCCTGCTGCTGGAAGCGTTCTTCGATGGCACGATAGAAGCCACGGATGATGATCCAAGTTTCAGTGGTGCCTTCAACGCTATCGAACCACCGACTCCACTCAATCATAGCGCCCTGGTAATAGGACGGCAGATCAACCGGCTGGTCGCGAATGATCCTTCCGGACGGAAAGCCCTGAGTGAGATATACCAATTGATCGTTGCTGACGAGCAGGCCACCTTCGTCGATCAGCTCTCCCGACCCCTCGTCGTGCAGCCTGAAGATGCCCGTACCGCAGTGGCCTATTTGTTTGCACCCTTTGTATAAGTTAGGGCAAACGCATCAAATCACACTTCCAATAGCCGCTGCAGGTGATCGGTACTCAGCGAAGCCCGGAAACGGCGCTTTTTTTGGCTCAGCTATATTAAAAGTTAGGACGGTGGCGGGGCACATCTCAGGTTTTGAGCTGGTGGCATCATGCGCCAGAGATACTGGGGAAATCGGCCCGACTTTTTATCACGAAGAGGCGAAGTGGTTGACGACTGGTGAAGACGTCCTGCTAATCTTCCCATAGGCCTTGGCTGGGGAAGCTGCTGCCGTGACCGATAAGGGGTCACAGCTTAGATTGAAAGCCATTTCCTCAATGAATTGCGTATTCCGGAATAGGGGGGGCAGACACTGCGGAATACGCTTCCGAATAAGCTACGACATCCTGGACGCCGGGAAGCGCAGCGATCACCCGCCGCTCCGCTGCCGAGTGGAGTACCTCGGATGCTGAGGTAAGCGCCGTTTGCGGGATAGGGGACATTTCGTTCCCGGCACAGCCTGGATGCACTTGCCCGTACGGGGTGTTTGGGCTGGATGATAGTTGGTAGGTCCGACCATCCCGATAATCTACGGCACCCGCGCACCGCCGCAAGAAGCCGCCAAGTCCTCCCGTAGGGGGCCTACTCCGTCAGGCTCAAATAATTATGTAAATAGGCCGGCAAGCGGTACACGGTGACCAGCGTTTCGTCATTGAAGATGTAAACGTTTTCGCCGTAGACCACGGCACCCCCGGCCGCCCCGCTTTCCCGCTGCTTGCTCAGGAGGTAGTACTTCAGGCTGCCGCGGGCGTCTTCCGCGGAAAGGCCTTCCTGCATGACTTTGCTTAGCTTTTTGGACAGGGCCTTGCGGTTCAGGCCCAGTCGCTCCTTGGCCCGGTCCAGGGCGTGGGGGGTGGCCTGGGGGGTATCTTCGCCTTCGTCCTGTCGGCGGGAGATCCGCTCGCGACGCTGCTCCGTGTCCCGTTGGAGGTTTTTGGCGATTTTCCGCATGGCGCGTTTTCGCTTCCCGTTCGGCCGACCGTTCAGCTTATTGAAAAAGGCGTGCTGGATGAAAAAATTGAAGCTGACCAACAGGGACAGATCGATGGGCAGCAGAAAGCTTCCGGTGTAAGTATTGCCCAGGATGCCGAAGCGGTTGTCCCCGCCGACCCACCGCTCGCACATGGCGTAGCCGAACACGCAGTTGATCTCATCCGTGTTGCAGGTGGCCAGGAGCGCGGACCGGGTACAATCAGCCATCGCCATATCGACGTGTTGGCAAAATTTCGTTTGGAACTCCTCGAAATGCTGCTTCCTTCCCCCAAGCTGCCAGCGGGCCTTTTCTTCGGTGAGCATCCAGAGGGCGACTTCGGACTGCGTTTCCACCATGTTGATCTGACTCTCCGACAGCTGCTCGCGGGCGAAGACGGGCACGAATTTTTGCTGGTGGCGGTTGGTGGATAAATTTATGTGAAAGAGGTTCTGGATGATGGTCCAGTAGGCCAGGCCGGAATAGTTGGTCACCCGAACGCCGCCCACTTTGGTGGTGCTGTAGCCGTAGGCCTTGTTGCTGAAGAAATATTCAATGCCCCGGGTGGTGGCGGGGGAGAACGTGCCGAGCGTCTCGAACTCCTGCACGTAACCCGTGATGGGGGCGTTGAGGATCAGGACTATCTTTTCAGAGCCGATGGTCAGTTGATTCAGGTAGTCGCGTAGACCGGTAATGTCCAGGGAATGGAGCTGGCCGTCATACACGTTGGAATTCTTCGTGGCGTGGATGTCTAGGCTGACGATTTTCATAGTGTTCAAGTGCTGGGGGACGGTTAATATACATTGTCCGCATATCCTGCCTGCTATCCACCTGCACCTAACAACCGGATCCCGCACGCCGGAAAATTAGGTGACTGCCCGCCGGCTGTCGGGTGGGAGAAGAATGACCGTAAATTCGCTGATCGTCCTGCGCGGGATTCCCACATTCCGACTCTCTTTTTCTCCCGCGCTATACGCAAATAGCTTTTTGCCGCTCGGCTTTCGCGCTGCTGTTGGCCATCATGCCGTTCGTCATCTTCTTCGGGGTGCCAACGGTGCTCACCGTTTTAGCAAGCCTCCGCCGTAGCGATGACCTCCTCTTCGGGCAGCGGCCGGTCGAGATAGCACCGCTGGTGCATCCTTACATCTTTGGCCTTTATAGCTTCGTCGAGATGGTCGTAGGCATCAACCGGATGCGGGCAACCGGGCGTCCGATCCGGTGGTTGCTGGTGCCGGGGTACAACGTTTATCTTCTACTGTTGGCGCCGGACCAGTAAGTTGGCTTTGCACCTGCGCTCCGCCGCAGAAAGCCCGACTAGCCAATATTTGGAAACTTAACTTGACAAAATGTAAAATAAACTTTACATTAACTGATCACTTCCTAACGCTCCGCCATGCCAGCCAACAACCGTCTCCTAGTCCCCTTCTTCAGCGGGAGCCTCTACATCGGCCTTTTTCTCATCGTGCTGGCCCTGGGTGCGCTGGCATACGAATGGACGACCCACGGCGTCTGGTACCGCGAGAGCCTCGTCGGCATGCTCGGACTGGGCCTCCTGTTCCTCTTCTTTTCGGGCCGGCCGATGGTCGACGAGCGTACGCGCTTTCTCAAGTTCCAGGCGCTGGCCTACGCCTTCGTGATCGTCACCATCCTCGCCCAGCTCGCCAACTACCTGGTCACCTACCCCGACGGTATGCAGGAGGGCGCCATGTCCTCGTACTTCTTTGTGGCCGCCTGCCTGGGGCTCGCTTTCCTATGTTTCCGCATCCTGAGCGCCCGCGGATGACCAACCACATCAAAGTCGGACGCGCCCGCCACGAGCTCTCCCAGGCCGCCCTGGCCGAGCGGGGAGGGGTAAGCCGCCAGACCATCAACGCCGTAGAAAAGGGGCGCTTCGTGCCCTCCACCGTGCTGGCCTTCAAGATCGCCCGGGTGCTGCAGACTACCGTCGACGAACTCTTCGAACTGGAGTCCACCGACTGGGATTAAAACGTTTTTTTCGCCGGAGCGCAGGTACAATGAACCAGGCCAAACCCGTTTCCCGCGCTCCGCCGCAAACCCCGCTTCCCTTCAGGACGTTATTACCCTTTACCCCAATCGAAACCAATCCGCCGCATGGCCAGTCCCAATACCCAGGAAGTACAATTCAACGTAGCCCACCCCGAAATTGAAAAAGTCGAGCTCAAGTACCTCACCATTCGTGAGTACAAGCAATTGCGCGCGATTATGGAGGAGGCCTACGCCGTACTCCCCGATGCCGCCTGGGCCCGGGAAGAAATTCAGGCCCTGATCAAGCGTTTCCCCGAGGGGCAGATCGCCATTCACATCAACGGTGAATTGGCGGGCTGTGCCCTGGCCATCATTGTCGACTACACTAAGTACAAGGATAACCACACGTATGAGGAGATAACGGGGAAGTACACCTTCGATACCCACGATCCGGATGGAAATATCCTTTACGGGGTGGATGTCTTCGTCGACCCCCGCTTCCGCGGATTGCGGCTCGGGCGGCGGATGTACGACTACCGCAAGGAGCTGTGTGAAGAGATGAACCTGGAGGGCATTATGTTTGGCGGCCGACTGCCCAAGTACCACGAGTACGCCGACGAGCTGACCCCCAAGCAGTATATCGACCGGGTGAAGTCGAAGGACATCCACGATCCGGTACTGAATTTTCAGTTCGCCAACGACTTTGCCGTCAAGCGCATCATCAAAGGTTACCTCGAAGGCGACCACGAGAGCCAGGAATACGCCGCGCTTTTGCTCTGGAACAACGTGCTCTACACGGCACCGACCCGGAAAGCGGGGATCGAAAAGAGCGTCGTGCGCCTCGGACTCGTGCAGTGGCAGATGCGCCCCTACAGCGGCATGGACGAATTACTCGAGCAAGCGGAATACTTCGTGGACGCCGTTGCCGCCTACCGCTCCGATTTCGCCCTCTTTCCCGAGTTCTTCAATGCCCCGCTGATGGCGGACTATAATCATCTCCCGGAGCCGGAGGCGATCCGTAAGCTGGCCGAGTTCACCGAGCCGCTGGTGAAGAAGTTCAGCGAGTTCAGTATCTCCTACAACATCAACATCATCACCGGTTCGATGCCCTCGGTGGAAAAGGGGAAGCTCTACAACGTAGGCTACCTCTGCAAGCGCGACGGTTCGGTAGAGAAGTTTTATAAACTGCACGTCACGCCCGACGAAGCCAAGGTATGGGGCATGACCGGCGGCAAAAAGCTGCGGGCCTTCGATACGGACTGTGGCCGGATCGGTATCCTGATCTGTTACGATGTCGAGTTTCCCGAACTGCCCCGCCTGCTGGCCGAGCAGGACGTGGATATCCTCTTCGTCCCCTTCCTGACCGATACCCAGAATGGCTATAGCCGCGTAAGACACTGCGCACAGGCCCGGGCCATCGAGAACGAATGCTACGTAGCCATTGCCGGTTCCGTGGGCAACCTGCCGAAGGTCCATAATATGGACATTCAATACGCTCAGTCCATGGTCTTCACCCCCTGTGATTTCGCCTTCCCCAGCAACGGGGTGAAGGCCGAAGCCACGCCGAATACGGAGATGATCCTGGTAGCCGACGTGGATCTCGACCTGCTGAAGGAGTTGCACCAGCACGGCAGCGTCAACAATCTTCGGGACCGGCGGACGGATGTTTATAAGCTGACCCTGAAGGGGTAAATCTTTACCGAGGACCCAGGCGGATTAAACGCAGATTTTGTTTGGCAGGAGCATCCGTGCAGATCTGCCAAAAGATCGGTGTAGGTCTGCGGTGTGCTATCCCGAAAATATTGCTGGTGTCTTTTGCGCCGTGTCGCTCGTGGGGTTAACCGAGAATCACACGGATTGGGCGCAGTTTTTTTAAACCAGAATATCTTTCACCACCTCCCCGTGCACATCGGTCAGCCGGTAGCGCCGTCCCTGATGCTTGAAGGTCAGTCGTTCGTGGTCGACCCCCGCGAGGTGGAGCAGGGTAGCCTGGAAGTCGTGAACGTGAACGGGGTTCTCAACGATGTTGTACCCGAATTCATCCGTCGTACCGTAGGAGATTCCGGGTTTTACGCCTGCACCGGCCATCCAGATCGTGAAGCAGCGCGGGTGGTGGTCCCGTCCGTAATTGGTCGCCGTGAGGCTGCCCTGGCTGAAGTTGGTACGCCCGAATTCACCGCCCCAGATCACGAGGGTGTCTTCCAGCAGCCCGCGGCGTTTGAGGTCGGTGACCAGGGCCGCGGAAGCCTGATCCGTATCCCGGGCCTGACTGGTGATCTCGCGGGGGAGATCGCTGTGTTGGTCCCATCCCAGGTGATACAGCTGGATGAATTTCACGTCTCTTTCCGCCATCCGGCGTGCCAGCAGGCAGTTCGCGGCGTAGGTGCCGGGGATGCGGGAATCCTTGCCGTAGAGCTCGAAGACTTCGTCCGGCTCGTCGGACAGGTCCATCACTTCCGGTACCGAAGTTTGCATTCGGTAGGCCATCTCGTACTGACTGATGCGGCTGTCAATCTCCGGATCGCCAAAATCCTGCAGCCGCAGGTCGTTCAGCTTGGCGAGCCCGTCCAGGAACCTGCGGCGGGTTTTGCTGTCGATCCCTTTCGGGTCGCGGAGGTAAAGGACGGGGTCCTTGCCGCGGCGGAATTGCACGCCCTGGTGGAGGGAGGGCAGGAAGCCATTGCCCCACAGGCGGGAGTAGATCGGCTGGGGTCGCTGCGCGCCACGGCTCAGCAGCACGGTGAAGGCGGGCATGTTCTCATTGTCGCTGCCGAGGCCGTAGCTCATCCAGGAGCCGATACTCGGCCGGCCGGCCTGCTGGCTGCCGGTCTGGAAAAAAGTGATGGCCGGGTCGTGGTTGATCGCCTCGGTATGCATCGTTTTGATGAAACACAGATCGTCAGCGATGGCCCCGGTGTACGGCATCAGCTCGCTTACCCAGGCACGGCTCTCTCCCCACTGCTTGAAATCAAAGAGGGAGCCGGCTATTGGCTTGCGGCCCTGTCCCGACGTCATTCCCGTGAGTCGCTGGTCGCCACGGACGCTCTCCGGAAGTTCCTCGCCCTGTCGCTCGCGCAGAAGGGGCTTGTGGTCGAAGAGTTCGTACTGGCTCGGCCCCCCGGACTGAAACAGATAGATCACTCGCTTCGCGAAGCGGGGCAGGTGAAGTTTGGTGGTGGTCTCCGCTGGTCCGGTCAGTTGCGGGATTCCGTTGTCGCAGCCTAAAAGGGATCCCATGGCCAGGGCACCGAGTCCGAGGCTCGCCTTTCCGAAGAAGTGGCGGCGGTTCATCCGTAGTCTGGCCTCGTCGGTGGGGTCTTGCATAGCGGTACGGGGGGGTCTGGAGTTCCTCATTTTCGCTGGACTTCGTCGAGGTTGAAAATGGCGCTAACCGTCAGGGTGGAAGCCGCCAGTTGCGCTTGTGCGACGCCCGGTGAAGCTGTCACCGTGCCGATATCCAGCAATTGAGCGGCAGCCGTCGTATCCCCGGAAAAATACGTCAGGTTATCCTGGAGCATGCTATCCAGTATCTCCCGCTCATTCGCCGCGGGAGCCCGGGAAACGACCCGAACAAAGGCTTCCTCGATCAATTCTTCTCCGGTTTTTCCTTCGGTGAGGAGCGACTCCGCAAGGTAGCGGGAAGCTTCCATGTACACGGGGGAATTCAGTACGACTAGCGCCTGCAGCGGGGTGCTTGTTTCCTGACGCTTAACCGTGCACACCGTTCGTTCCGCGGCATCCATAGTGAGCATGTCGGGCGGCGGAATGGTTCGTTTGAAGTAAGTGTACAGGCTACGGCGGAACAGGTCGGCCCCCCGGCTCGGACGATAGACCGGCTCACCGATCTCGGAGGCCATTTCGTTCCAAAGTCCCCCGGGCTGGTACGGCTTCACCCACTTTCCTCCGATTTTCCCGTTCAGCAAGCCGCTGGCGGCGAGGGCCTGATCGCGCAGCATTTCGGCGGTGAGTTTACCGGCCGGGCCGCGGGCCAACCACTTGTTCTCCGAGTCGCGTTCGCGGTCACCGGCATTCAGTTTGCCACTCTGCCGGTAGGTGCTGGAGAGCACCATCATCCTGAGCATCTTTTTCGTGTCCCAGCCCGTATTGCGGTACGACAACGCCAGATAGTCCAGCAATTCCGGGTGGGTAGGCAGCTCCCCCTGATTACCAAAGTCGGCTGCGGTCTTCACGAGGCCACGGCCGAAAAGCTGCTGCCAAAGCCGGTTGACGGCTACGCGGGCCGTCAGGGGGTGGTCTTCCGTAAAGAGCCACCTGGCCAATCCCAGGCGGTTTTTCGGCGCGTCCTCCGGCAGGGGGGGCAGCGCACTCGGGGCTTTACGCTCCACGCGGTCTCCAGGCTGATCGTACTCGCCCCGCAGCCTTACGTGGGTAGGTAGGAGCGTGTCCCGCTCTTCCATGACCATCACGGCAGGGATGGACTGGTCCACCGCCCGCAAGCTGTCCAGCAGCCGGATATTGCGGCGGTAGGTATCCGAGTAGTGCAGCAGCTTATGCCGGTGCGCGGCCGCAGGTGCAAAGTCGTCGAGCGTAAGCGAGGCCGCCGGGGCGTCGGAAGGCCCCGATATCCGGGAGAGCAGCGCTACCTCCACCGGGCTGAGTTCCCGGCCGTAGAGCCGGATCTCGTCGATCGCGCCGCCGGCGAAGCCCCCCAGGTCGCCCTTTATCCTTCCCCGCTGGTTCCAGTTGCCCACCGCGAAGTGATTCCCGTTCAGGATGGTATTGGACCGGAGATTGTCAACCACGGTTTCCTGCTGCAGTTCTCGGCCACCCAGGTACATCCGGATCCCGGATGCCTTGCCGGAGCCGTCGTAGGTCACCGAGACGTGTTGCCAGGAACCGGCGGGAATAGTACGTAAACTACGGACCTCCACCGCTTCGAGCTCTTCGGGGTACTTATCCGGCTGCCACCAGTAGCCCGCCAGGCGAAAGGCGAGCCGGTTGTTGCCCATCAGCACGAGGTCGTACCCGTTGTGGCGCAGTTCGTCCATGCGCTTGCCGAAAATGGCCCGGGTACTTCCCCGACCGTTGTGATTGATCCAGACGGAGGCGGAGAAAGGCTGGTGGTGTTCAAAATCACCGGCCAGGCCGAGGGAGACGTAATTTTGTCCGTCGAAAGCCAGCGCGTCTCCGCTTTTCCCCGTGGTTACTTCGACTGCCGAGAATGTCGTGGGCAGGTTGAAGTTCATCCAGCCGAGGCCGGCCTGCGGCACGTTGGCGAAGGTTCTTCCTTCCCGGTTGTCATCGAAACTGTAATAGGTGTCCAGGTCGCGATCCAGAAAGGCGTCAGGGGAGGCATCGGGGGTGTGGATGAGCGGCACGCCACGGGACTGTTCCAGTTCCCGCTGGGTACTTTCCAGCTGAGAGATATACTGTTTGACCGCTTGGATGTTTTCCTCCAGTTCCGGGTCGATGATCTCCATATTCGGTACGGGGGCTTCGTCGTAGTACCCGTCAGCTGAGCCGCGCTCGTTGATGTTGTTGAAGAAGGCGGTAAGCTGATAGTAATCGGTATGGAGGATCGGGTCGTATTTATGGGTATGGCATTTGGCGCATTCGACGGTAAGACCAAGGAAAGCCGTGCCGAAAACGTGGGTCCGATCGGACGCATATTCCGCCAGGTATTCCTCCGGGATGATCCCGCCTTCCTGGGTGATCGGGTGATTCCGGTTGAAGCCGGTGGCCAGTTGTTGCTCGTAGGTAGGGTCCGGCAGCAGATCTCCGGCCAGTTGCCAGACGACAAAATCCCGGTAGTTCAGATTTTTGTTATAAGCCTCCACGACCCAGTCGCGCCACGGCCACATCGTACGTGGCCGGTCGTCCTGATAGCCGTGACTATCCGCGTACCGACTCAGGTCGAGCCAGATGGCCGCCATTCGCTCCCCGTAGTGGGGAGAAGCGAGTAGCCGGTCGACCACCCGTTCGTAGGCTTCCGGGGAATCATCCTTAATAAAGGCGTCGATGTCTTCCGCGGTGGGGGGCAGCCCGGTAAGGTCGAAAGATACCCGGCGCAGGAGGGTGGTTTTTTCCGCCTCGGGGCTGTGGTCCATGCTCTTCCTGGCCAGCGTGGCAAGTACAAAATTATCGATCGGGTTGCTGACCCATGCTTCCGCTTCAACGTCGGGTACGGCTACCGGCTGCGGCGGGGTGAAGGCCCAGTGTGGTTGGTATTCAGCGCCCTGCTCGATCCAGCGCCTGATCACTTCCCGTTCGTAGGGGTCGGTGGTCAGGTGACTCTCCGGAGGAGGCATGACGATATTCGCTTGCTCGCTCGTGATGCGCCGGTACAGTTCACTGGAGGAAGCGTCGCCGGGCACGATGGCAAACCGGCCGGGCTTGTCTTTTAGCTCCCGGAAGGCGCGGTCGGGGGTGTGAAGGGCCAGGCCGGCTTTTTGCTTGGTGGGATCCGGGCCATGGCAGGCGAAGCAGCGATCGGAGAGGATGGGCTTGACGTCGTAGGTAAAGTCGGGCTCCCCGGGCACGGCGGCCATCCACTCTTTGTCGGCTCCCTGGCCGCAGCTGACGAAGAGGAGCAGCGCCACTACCGCAGGTAGATAGCGTAGGACAAACCTGCTTTTCCGGACTTGACCTCGCATCTGGTTTCAGGATTCGACTTAGTAAAGAAGTTTAGTGAATTTCATTCGCTTATCCTATTTTTTAACTGGCTGACCTCGGTTCTCCTTCCATCCCCTTCAACTCCGCGCTACTCAAAACCAATTTAATGACTTTTCGTCCTACAAGGTGGACATCCATACGTACAGGCGGTAAATTCAATCCCCGCCAAGGTATTCGACGGGACTTTCCCCGTACATCTTGGCAAAGAGTTTGTTGAAGTACTCCCGATCGCTAAAGCCACAGGGGTAAGCCGTTTCCGACACATGCAGCCTTTCAGCACGTCAGCGTGGCGTTCTAGGGCGCTCACCGCAAGAGGTCAGGCCTCAAGATCCCCTCCGACCGCGGAAACGGCGCACCGCGACCCGAGGGGTAGCAACTATCAAAACTTTCAGAAAAAAATGAAAGTTTGGTTGCTCCTTCCTATCTTTATGGTCCACCAACGCCAATTACCATGGCTACCCATACCCTCCTGTACGACGATTCCTGCCCGATGTGCAAGGCCTACACCGCCACCTTCCAACGGGCCGGCTGGTGTGATCGCCGGGCCTTCAGCCGGGTAGGGGAGGAGATTGTACCCGCCGGTCTGGATCTCGACCGCGCCCGTCACGAAATCCCCCTGCTCGATTCGGATAGCGGTGAAGTCCACTACGGCCTGGACGCCATGACCCGGGTGATGGCCGGCGGAATGCCCTGGCTACGGCCGGTACTACGCAGTCGTGTGTTGCGCCTCCTACTCACCCCACTGTATAAGATCATCACCTACAACCGTCGCCTGATCGCGGGGACTCACCCGTCAACCACCGGTTTCGACTGTGCGCCCGACCGCCACCGCGGGTGGCGGGTGACGTATATCACCCTCATGCTTTTAGTGACGGTTTGCCTGGGTCTGCCAACCATCTTTGGCGGATTGGCTGTTATCTGTGGCATCATCGGTGGGTCCCTGGCTCACGACCGGCTGACCTATTTAGGGCATTACGCGACGGTTCTTTTCCTGGCGGCCCTGGCGCTACATCTCTTACCCACCCCCATCGGCCTGATCGGGGCAAGCCTGCTTACCGGTTTCGAAACCCACCGTCGCATATGATGGGAGGGCATGTAAGATTTGCCGGTTTTAGCACCTTAGTTGATGAAGTCGTAAGTCCTGATACATCCAAGCCTAGCTCTGGCGATGGTACCCCTCACCAAAGAAGCCCGCACGTAGCGTACAACCGCGCCCAAACCGCCGAAGGCAGCCGCGAAGCGAATCCGCGAAATCGGTGTGAACCTAGTCGGCGTTCAACGCCTCGACCTGGGAAGATCCCCCCAAGTCCCTCAAACCAATGCCCTGCCCCCCACCCGGGTAAGCTCACGAAATAGCTCCTGTACCCGCTCCAGCACCGATTCTCCGTGCTTATTCACGATTTCGCGGCCGTCGATTTCCCGCACCCGGGTCAGCTCTCCCATCGTTCCCGTGGTGAAGACTTCATCGGCCACGTAAAACTCGCTGGGGGAGATCCGGGCCTCCTCGCAGGGGATCCTATTATCCCGGCAGAGCTGCAAGACGGTAGCCCGCGTGATCCCCGGCAGGCAGTAATCCGCCCACGGAGTACGCACTTTCCCGCGGCGGATCAGAAATACGTTAACGCCGTTAGCTTCCGATACGAAGCCGTCCTTGTCGAGCATGAGTCCGGCATCCGCTCCGGACCGGTTGGCCTCGATCTTGGCCATGATATTGTTAATCAGGTTGTTGTGGTGGATCTTGGAATCCACGCTCATGGGGCTGTTGCGCCGCACCGAACTGGTGGCCAGGGTGATCGACTCCGGATACACCGGCGGCTTGTGCTCCGCCAGTACGATGAGGGTGCACCCCCGCTGGTTCAGGCGGGGATCCATTCCCGAGGTGATCTTCTCGCCCCGGGTTAGGGTAAGGCGGATGTGTACATCATCCCGCATGTTGTTTGCCTGCAGGGTTTGCCGGATGGCCTCGATAACGGTCTCCCGGTCAGGAATACCCTGGAACCACATGGCGTGGGCGGAATCGAAAAGGCGGTCGAGATGGGCATCAAGGCTGAACACCCGTCCGTCGTATACCCGCAGTCCTTCCCATACGGCATCCCCCCCCTGTACGCTGCTGTCGAATACACTGACTTTTGCTTCTTCGCGGGGAAGCAGTTTTCCGTCGATGTAAACCTTGATATTTTTGTTGGCGGGATTGAATCCTTGGAGCATAATAGCAATTAAATAGCGTGTTCGAGCAGCCGTTTATAGACGGGCATGCATTCCTTTGCAACCCGCTCCATTCCCGGGGAGAGTTCGATCACTTGTGGCTGGTAGGGCCGAAAGCCCACGCTTTCGTGTACCCCGGCGTACCAGTAGGGCGCCCAGCTTCCGTCGTATTCCTTGGGGCCTTTTTCCCAGCTCAGCATAGCCGGGTCGTAATCGAGGCCGAGTCGCCGACAAAGTTGCTCGAGTACCCGCGGGGGATCTTCTAGCAGCCGTCGGGCATCAATAACGGCCGTCATCGTTCCCGCTACCGTCAGGCGATCGAAGAGCTCCCCCTGCTGGGGCAGGCCGATGTCAGCCGCGGTGACGTGTTCAATGACCTTATTGAAGGAGGCGAGGATCTCGCGGGGATCGCGGATCAGCAAGACATTCACCATCTGGAACAGGAACGCTTGCGGCAGTTCGATGAGGTGGTGGGTCATCTGCTTAAAAAGGACTACCGGTTTCCCATAGTCTCCCTCCAGCATTTCTTGCACTACCTGGTTACCGTCGTTATCCTGGCTCATCAGGATCTCCTCCCGGCCGGGATGGTCCGCATCCGTGGGCTGGTGACTCAGGTAATGCGCATACAACGGTTCATCGACTACCACCGTATCCGGGCGTTGAGCAAATGCGTACATCAGCGCGGTACTAATATTACGCGGCGATGACCAGAGATTTATCCGGCGGTGGGTTTCCATAGCAATGGCGAAGAAAAAGGAAAAGACAGGGAAGAAAAAATCAAAGGGCGGTAAGAAAAAGAAATGCTGCGAGAAATACCTTAAGAAAGGCAAATTTTGCAAGCGATGCCCGATTGCCCCGGAAGACTAATCTGCAAGGACAGCGCGTATTCTGCTAACAGATAAGGTGTTAGGACACGATTAGTTTACCGTACTTCAATGCCTGTTTCCCTTGAGTTAATCCCGACAAATTGCTTCATCAACCGGATCTATAGTTATATAGGCCGGACATCGGGGGACTTTCGCTTAGCCCCGACTACCGTTTGAAGGGATCGCTCAGGCTGGCATCGGTCAGTACCGAGCGGTCGGTCGTGAGGTGCAGGAAGTCGATCAGGGCTTGCTTTTCCTCCTCGGAGAAGTTCATGCGCTGAGGTTGGTTATCGGGAAACTGCCGGAGATTGGGGTGCAGGTTCCGGTGGTCCTGAACACCTTCGCTGTAATGATCGATCACCTCACGCAGGGTGGCAAAGCGTCCGTCGTGCATATACGGGGCGGTAAGGGCGACGTTGCGCAGGAAAGGAACTTTAAAGACACCGTCCATCTCACTGCCCCGATGTTCTCCGACTCCCCGGTCGCTGGGAATACGGTCCAAACCGTTACTTGCGACGGACACGAAGGGCTGCGTCATATTACCGCCGTGGCAGCTTACGCAGTTATTATTGAAGAGGGTGTGCCCCAGCAGTTCGCTTTGCGTAAAGGATTCGAGGTCCTGTTCCGGGGACAGGCCCATCGTGGCATCCATCAGGTCGTCAAAGGGGGAATCCATGGAGGATATCGTCGCGCAGAATTTTTCCAGGGCGAGGGTGATACGATCCGCCGTCAGCTCTTCGGTGCCGTAGGCCTTCCGACTCAGAATCCGGTACATATCCTGTTTTTGCAGATCGACGGCGAGCTCGTCGAGATCGCGTCCCATTTCTACCCGGTCCTCTATGGTCAGGGTGCTCTGCTCTTTGATGGTGGCGGCCCGCTCGTCCCAGAAGAAAGCTACGCTGCCCTGGGTTACACTATTGCCGTCGGTAGATGTTTCACCGTATCCACTGACTTCGTTGGCAAAGGTCGGTACGGACGCCAGCGCAATGCTGTTACGTTTGGTGTGCCCGCCGTTTATCCCCTTGCTAAAGGCCAGATCATCGGAGAAGGCAATCTCCTGCTTATGGCAGGTAGCACAGCTGGTCTCACCGGTGGCGGATAATTGCTTATCGTAGAATAGCACTCTCCCCAGGAGCGCTTTGGTCAGGTCCTCCGGCGCCATGACCATCGTAGCCTCGCCGTTAGTCTGTAAGGCAATGTGCATTGGTAGCTCCACATCCCGTTGGAAGGTAATGTCCCCAAGCACGAGTTGTTCCTCGAGTATCGCCAGCTCAGACTGGCTAAAGGGTTCCACGCGAAAACCCAGCTCATCCGACCGCTCATCTTCCAGACACGAAGTGATGGACAGGCAAAGAAATAACAGGGGGAGGAGCTTTCTCATAGTTCGGGTATAGGCAACCGCCGGCAAATTCTATTCAAATAGAAGTTCCCGGGGTGCTTCTGAAAGATAGGAATTTGTCAGCAGATTGCAAGCTGGATGTCAGGGCAGTGTCAGTAACAGGACGAAGCCTCAGGCGCTTTCGTTGGCCTACTAAATGATCTTTAACAGATATTTTTTACAGTAATGAGAATATTACCGCCAACCAATGCGGCCTACCGCTTATTTATCCCCCATGTATGCATCCCTACGCGACGCCGTCAACGACCTAGATCATACCGGCCAATTGCTGCGGATCACCGATGAGGTGGATCCTGACCTGGAGATGGCGGAGATCCACCGCCAGGTTTTTGCCGCCGGCGGACCCGCCATCCTCTTCGAACGCGTAAAGGGTAGCCCTTTCCAGGCTGTCTCCAATCTCTACGGAACGCATGAGCGAACGGATTTTCTCTTTCGTGATACGCTGCCGAAGGTCAAAAAACTGGTAGAGCTCAAAGCCGATCCCACCAATTTTATGCGTAGCCCCTTCCGCTACGCCGCCACGCCCTTCACCGCGCTGGCGGCCCTGCCCCGCAAGCATCGGCGCCCCGCCGTACAGTATGCTCAGACCACGATAGACCAGTTGCCGCTGATCAAATCCTGGCCGATGGACGGCGGCGCCTTCGTTACCCTGCCACAGGTCTGCACGCTTCCACCCGGCAGTCGCAAGGCGATGGAAAGTAACATTGGTATGTACCGTATTCAGTTGTCCGGCAACGAATACCAGACCAATAAAGAGATTGGTCTGCACTATCAGTTGCACCGCGGTATCGGCGTACACCATACCCAGTACAACCGCTCGCGCGAACCCTTCCGGTGTTCGGTCTTCGTAGGTGGTCCCCCGAGCCATGCCTTTTGCGCCATCATGCCGTTGCCGGAAGGCCTCAGCGAGATGACCTTTGCCGGCATGCTGGCCGGCCGCCGCTTCGGTTACGCCTGGGACCGCGACTGGCTGCTCTCGGCCGACGCCGATTTCGTTATTACCGGCACCATTCGGAAGGGAGAGAAAAAACCGGAAGGCCCGTTCGGCGACCACCTCGGGTACTACTCCCTGGAGCACGACTTCCCGGTTATGGACGTGGAAACCGTCTGGCACCGCAAGGACCCACTATGGCACTTTACCGTCGTAGGTCGGCCGCCGGCGGAGGATTCCAGTTTCGGTTACCTCATCCATAAGATCGTGAAGGAGCTCACCCCGGGTGAGTTTCCGGGCATTCGACAGATCAATGCGGTCGACGAAGCCGGGGTACACCCGCTGCTTCTGGCCATCGGGTCGGAGCGATACATGCCCTTCCGTAAACGGGTGCCCGAGGAGATCATCACCCAGGCCAACCGCATTCTCGGCAGCGGGCAGACCAGCCTTGCCAAATACTGCCTCATCGTGGCCGAAGAGGACGACCCGGAGCTGGACGCCAACGACCAACCCGCCTTTTTCCGGCACTTGCTCGAGCGATTCGATCCAACCCGGGACCTCCACTTCCAGACCCGTACGACCATCGATACGCTGGATTATTCCGGCTCCGGCTGGAACGCGGGATCTAAATTGATCTGGGCCTGTCGCGGAGAGCCCCGCCGGGAATTATCCGACTCGGTACCCGACCAGCTCGAACTGCCCGCAGGCTTTGGCAAGCCCCGAATGGTAGCGCCGGGCATTCTCGCCATCGAGGGTCCCGTATTTGACAAGGAAACGGGCTATGCTTCCCTGGATCCATTTTTGCGGCAGGGCGCAGGTAAGGAGCTCCTGGAGCAAACGCCCTTGATCGTGGTGTGCGACGACAGTGAATTCCTGGCAGCTGACTATTCCAATTTCGTATGGGCTACGTTCACCCGCAGCAACCCCAGTCACGATCTCCACGGCATTGATTCCTTCACCGAGCATAAACACTGGGGCTGCCGCGGACCCGTAGTCATCGACGCCCGTGTGAAGCCGTGGCACGCACCGGGTCTGGTAACCGATCCCGCAACGGTAGAGCGCGCTAGTCAGGTATTGTGGGCGGCGGGTTTTTCCTGAAGGTGTAGCCCACGTGCCACTCCACGAAGTCGGCAATGCTGAACTGTCGTGCATTGACGAGAGTAGCCAAATACAGGCGATCGGTTAGCCGGTACTTCAGGCCAAGGCGTTGCCGGAAGCGGTCCACGGCGTCCATATTACCGGGAGCAAGGAGATAATATTCGGCCTGCAACAGCACCGACCACCGGTTGAACACCAGTTCATAGCCGGGAAAAATACCCAGCCGGAGATGTGCCTTTGCTAAAGTCCTCGCCCGCCCATGGAGTCTACCGTCTTCCCAGCTTACGGCCATGTTGTCTCCCCGGTGATAGAGCAGCGATAAACCAACCCCCGCCATCGATTTATAGGCCAGCCGGCGATTGAGCGAAAGGGATACACCGCCGATGCCGTGGCTCAGTCCGCGGTATTTTTCCCCGGGGGAGAGGTTATGTGTTTGATACAATTGCTTTTCTACACCTCCGAATACCGATAGGCTGAGTTCCGTATAGGGATCGAAGTGGGTGAGCGGTTCCACGGGGCTGATACTTTTCCGTTCCTCCATTCGGTAGCACAGCCCTACTCCCGCTGCTGCCACGTTGAGTCCTGCATTCGGTCGTTTCACGTTGCCGTTGCTGACGTGCGTAAGGCCGCCATTAAGCGATAGAGAAAAGTGATCGGACAAAAGCAGCATCAGGCCCAGTCTGAGGCGGAAGAAGGCCGTGAGTTGCGTGCTGATCAGCTCGTTATAGGGGTTGCTGCCCGCGTCGTACCGTCGCCATCCTGCGGCAAATCCGATATCGGCGCCGTAGTCCAATCGAAACCCCGGCAGGTCGCAAAAAGGGGCCGTAAAGCTCCGATGAACGGCAAGGGGGCTGCCGAGCTCCCGGGGATTGTACAAGTTCAATATCGTGATTCCGAAGCCGGCCTCCGGACGGCCGTACCGGCGTTCCCATTCCCGGATGCCGGAGGTCCGCAGGAAAAAATGAAAGGAGGTGGCCGAAAATCGCTTTAATGGGCTCCCCAGTGCATTTTCACCGCGCAAAAAGGGCTCCACGGGCAGGATCGTGCCTACCTGATGGGTTAAGGTTACGCTCACTTTACGCCAGTCCCAATCTGTGGAAGTGGAGTCAACAGTGTCTTGAGCCCCCATGGCAAAGGGAAAAAGAAATAAAAGGCAGCTTGCTACAAAGTCGTTCCGCATGTAAACATGAATGCGGCACTTAGCGACCGATTCCGATTGACATACCGAGTAGCGGCGCCCCTGGTTCGGTTCCGCCATTTCATAATGCTTGACCGGCCTGATGTCCTGCTTATCCCGGCTTACCTTGGGGTCCCGTTAATTCTACGCCATGCTTGATTACCCAACAGCCCTCGCCGCCACCCTGAAGCAGTCTTTCGATTGGGGGCAGGAAATGGTCCCGCTTGCAAAAGCAGGTGGCCGTGTCCTGCGGCAGACCATTGTGGCCGACCGCGATCAGCCGCCCTTTGATCGGGTAGCTATGGATGGAATCGCGCTGGATTTCCAGGCCTATGCTTCCGGGAAACGCAACTTTCCCGTATCCCATTTTGCACCTGCGGGCACCGCCCCCCTTCCTCTCGCTTCACCGCTGCACTGCGTTGAGGTGATGACCGGAGCCCCGCTTCCACCGGGGACCACTACCGTTATCCGCTACGAAGATTTGGAAGCGGCCGGAGGCAGCTTTTCCGTGCCCGAAGGAGTCACCGACGGCCAGAGCATTCACCGACGCGGCGCGGACGCGAAGCAGGGCACCTTGCTGCTTGATGAACGCCAGTTGATCGGGCCGGCGGAAATGGCCCTGCTGGCCACCTACGGCTACGCCGAGGTTCGGGTAAGTCGGTGGCCGCGGGTAGCCATAGCCTCCACGGGTGATGAGGTAGTATCCGTGGACGATGCCCCCCTTGATCACCAGATCCGTAGTTCTAACGTGCACCAGCTGGCCGGCCTGTTCCGTGGGGTCGGCATCGAACCTACCCTCGGCCACCTGGGCGACGACCCGACGGGCGGACGTGCGGCCCTGAAGCGACTCCTGGATGAGCATGATCTGCTGTTGCTCAGTGGGGGCGTCTCGAAAGGTAAACTGGACCACATACCCGACTGGCTGGAAGCAGCTGGTATCGAAAAGCTGTTTCACCGGGTGGCGCAACGGCCCGGCAAACCCCTTTGGGTGGGGAGAAGTGAGGACCGGATGGTGTTTGCGCTTCCGGGTAACCCGGCATCGAGTCTCGTAGGCGCGCTGGCCTACGTAGGTCCCTGGCTACGCCGGCAATTGAGCGTGCGAAGCCCGGACAGGAAGGTTAAGTTGCTGGAGGATCTGGAATTTAGTCCGGCGCTCACTTTCTTTCGATCGGTGGCATTTGACCCCGCAACCGAAGGGGTAGGCGTCAGGCCGGTAAGGAATAGCGGAAGCGGAGATCTGGTCAGTCTGGTGCGGACGGACGGATTCCTAATCCTGCCCGCCGAACGGTCTAACTTTTCCGCGGGTGAGCCCTTTACCTTTATACCTCTCCGCTTCTTTTAATCAACCGGTTATGCACCAAAAGCACCCTAAACTCGGACGTCCCGCTCTCGGTCATTACGGGCGGACCGAATTCGCCCTGGTCGGCACCACGTGTGAACGAATGGAAACCCTGATGAACGAGTGGACGTCGAGGTTAGCCGATACCTATCGGTGTCTGACGGTCACCGGTGAGCATAAGGATCATCCCGAGGAAGTTTCCCTTCGGTACGAACGCAAGCATTTCCGGACGACCGCCCGTCACTGGAACGAATACGACGACCGCCTCCTGGGAGAAGGCTACGATTTGGTATTGGTGAACGGCAATCACTATCCCGCCAACCGGCAGATCGTTTTCGTTGATGACGAGAAGGCCGGGACGCTCGAACGCAGAAAGGAGCAGCTGACCGATATTTTTGCCGTAGTCCGTGTCACCTGCGAAAAGCCAATACCCGGGTGGCTGCGTGAGGTTTGTAATGCGCAGCACTGTCCCCCGGTCATGACCACCATGAGCATGCTGGATCCCGTGACCAAAGGCATGGAGAGAATACTTAAGGATAGCGTTCCTCCGCTGCATGCGCTGATCCTGGCGGGCGGCAATAGTACCCGTATGGGTACCGATAAGGGACAACTCGTCTACCGTGAAGGGAAGACCGAGATCGAAAGGCTGTACAATCTTTGCATTTCGTGTGGATTGCCGACGAGCATTAGCTTGCGGGAAGAGCGGGACAAGGAAGACTATCCCGCCCCGGTAATTATTGACCGGTTTGTCGCCATGGGCCCGGCCGGTGCCATCTGTTCCGCCTTTATCTCCGAACCAAACGCCGCCTGGCTGGTGCTGGCCTGTGATCTGCCCTTGATGGATAAGGCAACGGTACGAAAGCTAATGGACGCTCGAGATCCGGCTAGTACGGCTACGGCTGTTCGGGGCCCCGGGCAGGAATGGCCCGAACCACTCGTAGCGATCTATGAGCCGAGAGCCTATCAGCGCATGCTGCGGTTTATGAGTCTGGGCTATTCCTGTCCGCGCAAATTGTTGATCAACAGCGATACGCAACTGGTCAATCTCGACGATATGCTGCCGCTCACGAATGCAAATACCCCGGAGGAAAGGGACCGGGTCAAGGCGATCTTTTCCTGAATGTAGTCGCGGCCTGGTCAGCGATCAGTGGGTCATGCCGAAAGCGGACGGTCCACTTGATAAGTATCTTTTCAGCGTGGAAACGCGCGCGGAAGTCGTTGGTGGTTGGCTTTCCCGTCAGCGTTGAATTAGGATAAGAATAAGTAGGTTTAACTGGCTAGCCCGTACCTTCCCTCCATGACGGAACCCGACCAGGAGGATAAAATTAAGGCGGCTTTCGCGGCCTTCGATGCGGCCAACGCGGCCGATCCCCGGCAAGTGGGTACCGGCACTATGGAGGTACCCTACGAGTTGCTTTATGCCCGGCGCATGACGGAGGAGTTGGACCATTTTCTTCCCGAAGCTTCTCTTCCCCTTCAATTGGCCGCCCGGGCGCAGCATCTGGAGCGTTGGCGTAGTCCCCGGGAAGATTATCCGATGGACCGGGAGGGCTACCTGCGCTGGCGATCGGATCTCAAGAAGTTCCACGCCGCGCGGGCCGGGGAGATCCTCCATGGGGTTGGTTTCGATGAAGAGACGATTGAACGCGTAGGTTTCCTTTTGCAGAAGAAACGACTTAAACGAGATGATGATACCCAGGCCTTGGAGGACGTTATTTGCATTGTTTTTTTAAAGCATTACGCGGAAGCCTTTGCTGCTGAGCACCCCCAACAGAAGGTTGTCGATATCCTCCAAAAGACCCTCCGGAAGATGTCTGATAGGGGACGGGAAGCTGCCCTGGCCGCCGACCTTCCCGCAGCCGTGCGGGGAATGGTGCTGGAAGCGATGAAAACCACTTAGACCAACAGCGGATACGGCTTTCTGATCAGTTTTTGGGCAACCTAACCTTCGCGCAAGGGGGTTGATCGCGGATTAAGCGTCGTCGGATAGCATGTCCGTTACACCCCTTGATTCCCCGCCTGATTACCTGGGCGTGTACGACGTTCGGTGCTGCCGAGAAACGAATTGCGGGGGTTATTTCTATCGGTCGCGATGCTGAAATAAACAATTGCCTCCCGTGGTTGGGTTATCTTTGTACCGACCCAGTTCTTCCAACCCCTTGGCGACACACATTATTCACCCCAGGCAATTCCTCGATCCGGACCAGCTCGATGCGTTTCTGGAGCGGGGTTGGCGACCTACGGGGCAATCTATATATACCTCCGACTATCTGCGTACGGATGACGACGAATTACACGGTTGTCTGCAAATCCGCCTGCCCCTAAAAGATTTCAGCTTCAAAAAGCGCCACCGGAAGTTGCTTCGCCGCAACAAAAAGCGGTTCTACGCCCAGCATGCAAAGGCCGGATTTCCCGACCAGGAGTTACTGGCCGTCAACCGGAAATATATGGCCGACCACCCCGATAAAACGCGGGAGGACCTGGAGTACAATGTCATCAACGAAGCCGGGCAGCAAGTACTCAATACCCATGTGCTGCGGATTTTCGATGGGGAAAAGCTTGTCGCCTTCAGCTACTACGATCTCGGACAGCGGGTGATGTACGCCAAGGCGGGCATCTACGATCCGCTGTATGCTTCGGCAAGCCTGGGTTTGTACACCATGTTGTTGGAGGTGGAACATGCCCGGGAGTTGGGTTTTACCCATTACTATCCCGGCTATTATTCCCCGACTTTCCCCGCCTTCGATTACAAACTGCGTCTCGGTCCCATGGAATACCGCGACATATCTACCGCAGAGTGGCAGCCCCGTGCCACCGATGCAGATGCCCAGCCCGAAGATCCCCTCACCAGCAACCGCCAAAAGTTAAGGGAAGCCGGTGAGGCATTGACATCCGCCGGCATACGGGCCGAATTTCGGGAGTACCCTTCCTTTACGGGGCGCTTCCGTCCGGTGCAGCAGGGAGAGAACATCATGCTGGATGCTCCACAGTTGCTCCTGATCGGTCGGCCGCTGCCGCTGGAATTCTACTTCGTGCTTACCTACGATAATGAGGTACGTCGCTACCGATTTGATATCGTACGCACCGCTAATCTTTACGATATGCGGGTGCAGATCCTGAGCCGGGAGGGGGTGCCGCGCTTTACCACCCCGGTAGTCGTACACAACCGTATCGTGGAGAGTGAGGACCTTACCGTGATCATTCGTAAAGTTCGGGAGCGGATAGCGGGTGCTTCCCCCGCCTGATGACTACATTTGCGAGCCACCCAAAAAGGTACTTTCATGAGCAGCCAAATTCTCGCCGGCAAACGCGGCGTCATCTTCGGAGCCCTCGACGACCAAAGCATAGCCTGGCAGGTTGCCGAGGTTTGTGCCGAGCAAGGTGCCAAGTTCACCCTGACCAATGCCCCCGTTGCCCTCCGCTTTGGCAGCCTTAACGAACTCGGCGAGCGACTCGGCGCTGAGATCATTCCCGCCGACGCTACGAGCATCGAGGATATGGAAAATCTGTTCACCAAGTCCGAGGAGATCCTGGGCGGAAAGCTAGATTTCGTACTGCACGCGATCGGCATGTCCCTCAACGTCCGCAAAGGCAAGGAGTATACCGACCTGAAGCACGACTGGATGTTGAAGACTTTCGACATCAGCGCCATCAGCTTTCACAAGATGTGCCAGGTGCTCTACAAGGGCAACCATATGGCGGACTGGGGTAGCATTCTCGGACTTACCTACATCGCGGCCCAGCGAACCTTTCCCGATTACAGCGAGATGGCCGAATCCAAGGCCCTGCTCGAGAGCTTTGCCCGCAGTTTCGGTTTTCACTTCGGTGAGAAGAACCACGTGCGGGTAAATACCATCAGTCAGTCCCCCACCATGACCACCGCCGGAAAAGGTGTTAAGGGCTTCGATGAATTCTTTGACTACGCGGATAAAATGTCGCCCCTAGGTAATGCTCCGGCGAAGGCCTGCGGGGAATACTGCGCCATGCTGTTCAGCGACTTTACCAGATACGTAACCATGCAGAATCTGTACCACGATGGCGGGTTCAGTAGCATGGGCATGAACCCGAAGGCGTTAAAGTAGGCCCTCCGGTTTCCCTGACTTATTTCCTGCTTAGTCGCTTACGGGGCAATAGTGCACTAGCCCCCGAACTCGGGTGCGTTTTTCCGGTGCTTATTCGTTCTTAACTTATGTCGTGGATACATCGCTTCCCGGTCGGTATGCTGTTGCTGCTATTATGTGGTACCTGCGTCCACGCCCAGATCCTCGATCCGAGCGAAACCGGCCGCCTCGACCCCGATGATCCCGATTACGATGCTTCCTCCGCACGACGCGGCTCCCCCCAGCAGCAGCGGGTGATCGAACCGGATACCTTCGGGATCTACCTTTATGGTGCGGACAATCCGAACCGGGAAGTATCCTTTAGTGACAGCCTCCTATCCGGATTTCAGCAGTACGAGCCCGATCGGCGGGTGCCTTTCGATTATGCTACCCTGGGCCAACTCGGCTCGGCAGCCTATCCACTTCGGTACGAACCTGAGTACCGGCGCGGACTGGAGATCGGTATGCGGCAGTTCGACCTGTACCGGCTCAACGTGGAGAACCTCGACTTTTACCGCCTACAAAGGCCCTTTACCTACCTCCGTTACCTGCGGGGAAGCGAGCAGCAGGATGGTATGCTGGAAACCAGGTTCAGTCGCAATTTTGCTGATGGCGTCAACTTACTGCTGGGCTACGATCGTATATTTCAGGTGGGGGAGCAGGATCAGTACCCCGGTACGGCGGTCCGCAATACGAACGTGGCGGTGGGTATTTCCGTCCGTCCATCGGGCAGTCGCTACAGTGGATATTTTAGTTACGTTGCCAACACCTTTGAGAACGAGCAAAACGGGGGTATCGCTGAATTCCAGGAAACCGACATCGGCGAGATAGATAACCCCGGCGTTCTAACGCCTTATCTGGATGAAACCTTCATTCGCCACGCCTACCGGGAAGCCGCGGCAACGCAGTACCTGCAGTTTGGCGCTACTAGGGATACGCTAACGGGCAGGGAACGGCGGGCATTCACCCTTAAGCACCAGCTCCGTATCCAGCGGCAGTCGTTCCGGATGACGAGTATCCGCATGGCGACCGACACCAACTTTTATTACCGCTACGAAGGGCTGGAGCTGGACGATCGCGGGCTCCGAAGCCAGATCACCGATAACGTGATAAGCAATGAGGTCGGCTTTTCCACCTTTCGGCGCAGCCGTTCGGCGAATCGGGAAACCGTGCAGCGTGATCTTTTAGCGCTCAGTCTTACCCATCAGCACCACCGCATCGGTCGGGAAACCGGCGACAGCACCGTGCAGTTCCTGATCGCTAACGGCAGTGTAGGTCTGCGTCCCAGCGACCTCCTCAGTTTGCAGGTGAACGGCCAGCTAAATCTGGTCGGCCAGGTCGGAGATTACCGGATAGCCGCCGAGGGTGAACTCGATTTGGGGGTGGCCGGGAAACTTGAACTTGGAGCGGTGAATCAATTGTACGCTCCGGATCTCATTCAACGGACCTACCTCCTCAACGGCAGGGAATACTACGATCTGGACTTTGGCAAAACGCTGGAGCTGCGCGTCGAAGGTGCCTACACCCTCCCTTTTTTAGGTATTCGGGCCGGACTTGCGTACAGCGTCCTCACCAATTACATCTACCGCGATGAAGCGGGGATCCCCCGACAGAGTGACGGACCAAACAGCATTCTCCAACTAACGGCGGAGCGTAATTTCACCTTCGGCGCCTACCGAATCGACAACCGGATCCTGCTGCAGGAAGCGGATCAGTCGGTGTTCCGGTTGCCGCGCCTGTATGGTGAACACAGCCTCTATTTTTCCGGCAAGTGGTTCGGGGTGCTGAACGTGAACCTGGGAGCTGACGTGCGCTATGTTTCGGGCTTCACTCCGCAGTATTACAATCCGATACTCCAACAATTCCATTTGCAGGATTATCAGGCTACGCCATTCTCCGTACAGGTCGATCCCTTTTTTAGCCTGCGGGTGACCCGGTTTCGCTTTTTCGTCAAATACATTCAGGCACAAACGCTTTTGAACGATCGGTATTTGTTTCTGACGGCGGAGCATCCTTACCCGGATGGAGCGGTTCGGCTGGGGGTTAGCTGGCGGTTGCTTGATTAGGGCTCCCTGCGGTCGCGGTTTTAGGGCTCCCTGCGGTCGCATTAGTTCGTTAGTCTTTTAGGGCTCCCTGCGGTCGCATTAGTTCGTTAGTCTTTTAGTGCTCCCTGCGGTCGCATTAGTTCGTTAGTCTTTTAGTGCTCCCTGCGGTCGCATTAGTTCGTTAGTCTTTTAGTCTGTTAGTGCTCCCTGCGGTCGAGTTAGTGGGTAGGGATGTCGGGCCACTCTACCGTGAGCGCAGCGAATCTCTACCGGGAAGCGCAGCGATCTTCTACCGTGAGCGCAGCGAACCTCTACTGGGAAGCGAAGCGCCCCTCTACCGTGCGCGCAACGAATCTCTACCGGGAAGCGCAGCGATCTTCTACCGTGAGCGCAGCGAATCTCTACCGGGAAGCGAAGCGCCCCTCTACCGTGAGCGCAGCGAATCTCTACCGGGAAGCGAAGCGCCCCTCTACCGTGCGCGCAACGAATCTCTACCGGGAAGCGCAGCGAATCTCTACCGTGAGCGCAGCGAATCTCTACCGGGAAGCGAAGCGACCCTCTACCGTTACCGTGAGCGCAGCGAATCTCTAAAAACAAAGAACCTCCGTACCCACAAAAAAGGGTCGGAGGCTCACTTTACACTCACTAGTATATATGAAACTTAATCAACTACTTAGCTAACTACGCGACGGGAGGATTTGTTACAAACAGGCTCAATTTTTTTGACTCTGTTAACACTTTAGCCTCCTTTTTCGGCTACCGCGGGAAGCTTACCGGTCTTGGTCCGGAATAGCTTCCACCAGAAGGTCGGTTTGACCAGCTGTTTGCGGAGTTCGAAGTCGGTATACATTCTACAGAGTACCTCAACGACCTTAGGGTTGGCTGCTACGATCCCAGTAAGCAAATTTGTTATCCATTTGTATTGCATGATCTGCTGCAGGCGGTAGCTGAGGCGTAGTTCGGTACGCAGCACCCGCTCTATCCGCACATCATAGGCCTTAAGGAACTCAGCATCGAATCTTCGCTCCGCCAGGCAATTCCCGGCTAATTCGGCGGCAATAAAACCGGAGTACACCGCATTCCCGATTCCTTCCCCGGTCAGTGGGTCGATGAGGTGGCCGGCGTCGCCGGTAAGGAGGTAGTGGTCGCCGGAAAGCGTCCGTTCCTTTGAGCCAAGGGGTAAGCCGTACCCGGTGATCGGATCGATTTGTTCCGCATGTTGAAATCGTTCACGGAAAGCTTCACTCGCAATGATCTTGGGCAATTCCTTGCGCAGGTTCATTCCCTTTTTCCGCACGATATCCGATCGCATGCCTAGGCCCACGTTCGCTTCGCCGTTGGGTAGGGGGAAGATCCAGAAGTAGCCCGGGTTGTAGTCATCCAGGAAGTGGAGCTCGATAAAGTTGTCGGGATGGAAGCCGGTCACGCCCCGGTAGTAGGTGCGGACCGCGGCGGCATGGTGGTCCTTGTCCATCTCCTGGCCTGCTTCGTGCCGACTGAATTTACTTTGCGCTCCGCTCCCGTCAATCAACAGTTTCGCGGTCCATTCCCGTCCGTCTTTGGCGCAGCAGGTGGTAACCGTCTTCGGTTCTTTCGGTGGCTACGATCTCGGTGTTCAGGTGCAGGTCGATGTCCGGCCGGCGGCGTACTTCCTCGATCAGGAAGGCATCGAAATCAATACGCTTGCTCACGTAACCCGGCGCTTCGTCGGGCACGCGTTCGTAACCGATCTTAAAGGGCAGCTCGATCAGCTTATTACTGGGGGGGTAAAAGCGGATGCCCCAAACATCGCTCGGCTGGAACCTCTGGCGGAACCGATCCATTATGGCCGGGTCCAGGCGGTTAAGCAGGGTAGGAACTTTTCCGGAGATGGCATCACCGCAGATCTTATCTCGGGGAAAGTCGGCCTTGTCAATCAGCACGCTGGAGATGCCCAGGTAGGAAAGTCGCAGGGCGGTAGCGGCTCCGGCCGGTCCGGCACCGATGATGACTATTGGGGTGGGGGTCATTTGGCAAAGGTAGGGTAGGGGAGTTCTTTAGTCTTTTAGTAGGTTAGTCTTTTAGTTCTTTAGTCTTTTAGTAGGTTAGTCTTTTAGTTCTTTAGTCTTTTAGTAGGTTAGTCTTTTAGTGCGTTAGTTGGGGCAATACGAAGAATGGCCGTGGGGAAGTGAGCTTCGCCGTCTTTGCGGAATAAAGTAAGGTTATTTTGCGCTGGATGATTGGAGGGAAGGGCGGCGGGGCGCGGGTAAAATGAATCGGGTGCGAAGACCAGTACCCAGAGCCCAGGCTATCTACAAATGGGTTAAAGTGGCAAGTTGGCCTTGAACGCCTGAAAATTGGTCTGATCTCCATTGGCAACCGAACAATTCTTTTCCTGGGCGCGGGCATTGATGTCGGCGACCCGGTCCTCGGGATTGGGGTGACTGCTCAGGAATGCCGGGGGGCTGCCTCCGCCTTGAATGGATTCGAAGAATCCGGCAGCTCCGTTTGCCGCGTACTGGGTGTTGCAGAGGTAATCCACCGAGCGGTTATCCGCCTCCGCCTCGTCTCTACGACTGAAACGCAAGGATAGTAAGCTTCCGGCTACCTGACTAAGCAAGCCGGGGTCTCCGCCGGTGAGCACGCTTACCAGGGTAGAGAATCCGTACTGCTTCGTGAGCTGTTTACTGGAATGACGCTCGGCGGAATGCGCGATCTCGTGAGCCAGTACGCCGGCCAGCTCGCTTTCGTTGTCGAGAACTTCGATCAGTCCGGTGTAGACGTAAAGAAAGCCACCGGGGGTAGCAAAGGCATTTTCCACGTCCTGGTCGATGATGGCGACCTCGTAGGGGAAAACATCGGCGTAATCGACCTCACCCCGAAGCACGATATCGTTGACCATCCCCTGTAGGTAATCGTACGCTTCCGGAAAATTGGCGGGATCGAGAATAGGGAATTCGGATGGATTGCTGCGGATCTCCTGGTCGGTCTGTCTACCGAGTTCCAAGTCCTGTTCGACGGAAAAAACGTTGAGGTCTCCGTCTTCGGAGCAACCGGAGAAGGAAAACGCAGTAAATAAGAGTAGAAACAGTGGTAGGGCTTTCATAGTCGACGTGTTCCTTCTTCCAACCCAGGCATTCCCGGCTAGGTTTGGCGGGCGGGTAGCGATCGCCTCAAATGTCAGGTAGGGTTGGCCGAGGAATAGTCGTCTGCCGAGCTATGGTCGTCCGCCGACGAGTTGGGAGAAAGGGATTCGTGTCTCGCACCTGCGCTCCGCCGCCAATAGCAAACTTATGAGGTAATTGGGCGTTCCCGAATGTGAAGTTATATACCAAATATCCGTTGCGCCAATTATGCGCACCGATCGTCCAAAGGGGGCGGTCGCAGTTTACCCCTACATGCCTAAGAATAAGACGAAGAGCGGAAAGCTTAAGGCCCGTGACCTAGAACGGGCAATTTATCAGGAATTCAAATCCAACGCTCGCAAGCAGCTGAATCCCAAACAACTCCAGCGAAAACTTAAAGTTAAGAATAGCAGCGACAGTATTCAGGCTGCCCTTGACAAGCTGGTAAGCAGCGGGAAGGTCAACAAGACCGACGAGCACCGCTACCAATTCTCTCCTAAAGACAGCAACAAGCGCAGCAGCCAATTCGCCGAAGGGCGGGTTGATATGACCCGAAGCGGTTCGGCCTACATCATTATGGATGGCGAGAAGAACGACATTTTCGTTTCGCAGAATCGCCTGAAGAACGCCCAGGACGGCGACAAAGTGAAGGTGCGTTACTGGACACCCGGTGGCCGCCGCAAGCCGGAAGGGGAAGTGGTCGAGGTGCTGGAGCGGAGCGTGACCCACTTTGTCGGCACCCTCAAGATCCATGAGAAATACGCCGAGGTGGTGGTCGACGGTCCCGGCGGTAAAGCCATCAGTGTAGCCGTACACCGGGCCGAGTTGATCGGCGCGAAAAACGGAGAAAAAGTGGTCGTGAAGATCACCGACTGGGAGGAGAACCGCTTCGGACAGATCAGCGGACAGATCACCGCCGTGCTTGGCGAGCCGGGCACGAGCAATATCGAGATGCAGGCCATCCTGATCAACAATGGCTTCCAGATCACTTTCCCGGATGCCGTGCTCGCCGAAAGCGAGGCCCTACCGGGAGAGATCTCCCCGCAGGAGATCAACATTCGCCGCGATATGCGGGAGGTGACCACCTTCACGATCGATCCGTTGACCGCCAAGGATTTCGACGATGCCCTGTCGATCAGGACATTGGAGGACGGACAAATCGAGGTCGGCATACACATCGCCGACGTTAGCCACTACGTGCGGCCCGGCAGTGCGCTGGACGAGGAAGCGGCGGATCGCACGACCAGTGTTTATCTGGTCGACCGGGTGTGTCCGATGTTGCCCGAGCGGATCAGTAACGAACTCTGCTCGCTGCGGCCCAACGAAGACAAACTTACCTTCAGCGCGGTCTTTAAATTCGATCTTCGGACGTATAAAGTAAGCGACCGTTGGTTTGGCCGCACGGTCACCCATTCCGATCGCCGCTTTACCTACGAGGAGGCTCAGGAGGTGCTCGATACCAGCGAAGGCGATTTCGTGGTAGAGCTGAAACTGCTGGATAAGATCTCCAAAAAGCTACGCAAGCGCCGATTCAAGGAGGGGTCGATCGACTTTAATACGAATGAAGTGCGCTTCAAGCTGGACGATCAGGGCAAGCCGCTAGAGGTTTACATCAAAGATCGCATCGATACGAATATGCTGATCGAGGACTTCATGTTGCTGGCCAACCGGGAGGTGGCCGCATTCATCAAGAAGAAAGAGGAACGGCTGAAGCAGAATATCCCCTTCGTTTACCGGATCCACGACGAGCCCGATATGGATAAGGTGGCCGAGCTGGCCAATTTTGCCGCCGCGCTGGGGTACGAGATGGATTTGAGCAGCCCGCAGTCCGTCACGAAAAGCTACAACAAGTTGCTTGCCAAGGCGGACGAGGACCCGATGGTCAAAATGCTGTCGCCCATCGCCATCCGGACCATGTCGAAGGCGGTCTACACTACGGAAAACATCGGTCACTACGGACTGGGATTCGAGAATTACACCCACTTCACTTCACCTATTCGCCGCTACGCAGACGTGCTGGTGCACCGACTGCTGGAGAAAAACCTGGAGGAGGGGAGTCTGTACAAAGCCAACGCGGCGAAACTCGAGGAAACCTGTAAGCACATCAGCAGTCAGGAGCGCAAGGCCGTGACCGCCGAGCGCGAAAGCATCAAGTACAAGCAGACCGAATTCATGCTCGACCACGTCGGCGACGAATTCGATGGGGTCATCAATGGCCTGGCTGACTTTGGCGTCTTCATCGAGCTCATCGAGAACTTCGTGGAGGGCATGATTCCCTTCGACAAGATGGACGAACCGTACGATCTGAGCGCCGGTAAGCTCTCTATTGTCGGTAAGAAATCCGGTAAGAAGCTGAAGATGGGGGATGTCGTCCGCATCAAGATTGAGGATGTCGACATGGATCGCCGCCGCATCGATATGTCCTTGGTCAAGGTCCTTAAGGTACACGGCGATACGGAGGATAAGAACAAAAAGGGCAAGGGTAGCGGCCGTGGAAGCCGGCGCAAGAAGGTTCGGAGCTAGGGTAGGGGACGCTCTTTTATTTCGCGATGCCCTTCGCTTTGCTGCAGACATCGCTAGGCCTTAGCGTGCCTTCCAGGCCCGCCTATCAGGTAGTCGGTTCGGCTCTCGAAAGGACGTCTTAGTGGAGGAAAAGAAACTACGAAAACCGCGGTACGATAAAGCCCATTCCGGTAACCAGACAGCTGGGCGGAGGGTCTGGATCCCTTTCCAGCTGTTAATGCGTTCCACCACAGGCCGTTAATATTGCGTTAAACCGTTCCTTTCTTTATACCAAAAAATTTGGTGTAAGGTTCTGTAGTACAGTATGTTAGACGGATTTCAGCCTAATTAAAACTTCCTTACCAAGGTAACTTCCACATTCTTTAGGCGTCTATTCCTTAGCAGATCG
The DNA here is from genome assembly GCA_963747415.1 of Lewinellaceae bacterium. Lineage (GTDB taxonomy): Bacteria > Bacteroidota > Bacteroidia > Chitinophagales > Saprospiraceae > Neolewinella. Next base: position 827,330 of record CAVVFF010000001.1, read on the forward strand.
GCACGTGCCACTGTACTTTTGTCATCCAAAATTCACCCCTATGCGTTTTCGCAACTTCCTGTTGGTCGCTATTCTAGCCTTTGCGGGCGTCAGTGCCCAGCTATCTGCTCAGAAGATCGCCTCCGTCGATATGGAAAAGATCCTAAGCAGTATCACCGAATACCAGGAGGCCCAGGAGCAGCTCGATCAACTTGCCGCCAAGTGGCAGCAGGAGATCAATCAGGAATACGACGCCATCAAGGGCTTGTACAACAAGTACCAGGCCGAGCAGGTGCTCATGAGCGAAGAGCAGCGGGAAGCCGAAGAGCAGGCTATCTTCGATCGGGAGACCAAAGTTCGCAATATGCAGCGCGACCGGTTCGGGCCGGAAGGATCGCTCTTCCAGCGCCGGCAGGAGTTGATCCAGCCTATCCAGGATGCGATCTATGAGGCCATTGAAACTTACGCCAATCAGAATAACTACGACTTCATCTTCGACCGGGCGGGTTCCGCCGGGATCATCTTCTCGAGCGATCAGTACGACAAGACCGAGGAAATCCTCAGAACATTGAGGAACTAAGTAGGGGCGCCCGTTCGCAAGTCATCCCACCACCCTACTTCTGCGACCGCCCCCTTGCTTCCTCCTTCTACACTCCAAATCAGATCTAAACTATAATCATGAAATTTTTCAAGTTCACCTTCGTAGCACTCATGCTACTGGTCGCTACGGCCACTGCCTCCGCGCAAAAATTCGGATACGTAAACTCCGCGGAGATCCTCTCCGAGCTTCCCGCCACCAAGGCTGCTGAATCCAACCTCGACGGGCTGCAGAAGCAACTCCAGAAGAAGGGCCAGTCCATGGTAGAAAGCTTCCAGACCGACTACCAGACGCTGCAAACGCAGGCCCAGCAGGGTACCCTCAGTCCCAAGCAACAGCAGGAAGAAGCCGCCAAGCTTCAGACCCGCGAGGAAGAGATCGCCAACTTCGAGCAGAAGATGATGGCCGATCTGCAGAAAAAGCGTCAGGAATTGCTTACCCCGATTTACGATTCGATCAACAACGCCATCAAGGAAGTGGCGGAGGAGAACGGCTACCAGTTCATCTTTGACGAACAGGTCCTTCTTTACGGCCAGGACAGCCAGGACGTTACCGCCATGGTTCGTGCCAAGCTCGGTATGTAAGCCGGCCGGTGTACTTACCCGATCATACAGGATCCATTGGAGTCTTTGACTCCGGCATTGGCGGCCTCTCGGTCGCCAATGCTATTTCCGGGCTGTTGCCCCGGGAAAGCCTGCTCTATATAGCCGATAACGCGCATGCTCCCTACGGCACCCGCACCGACCAGGAGGTACTACACTTCAGTCGCCAGATCACCGACTTTCTGCTTGCCGCGGGCGTAAAATTGGTCGTGGTGGCCTGTAACACCGCCACGAGCATGGCCATCGATACCCTCCGGGAGCTGTATCCGGAGGTTCCCTTCGTGGGTCTGGAACCAGCTGTAAAACCGGCAGCCACCGGCAAGCGGGTAGGGGTGATGGCCACTGCCGTTACCCTGCGCAGCCCACGCTACCTGGCCCTGCGCGATAAGTACCTTGCCCGTCATGCCGTGTGGGAGAGCCCCTGCGTCGACCTCGTCCCCCTCATCGAGGCGTACGGGCCGGGGTCGCCGGAAATCCACGACTACCTGAAGGGGCTCCTGGCGGCGGCGGGGCCGCTCGACACGGTCGTCTTGGGTTGTACGCATTATCCCCTGGTGGCGGAAGACATCCTGGCGGTACTGCCACCCGGCGCACGGGTCATTGATCCTTCGGGGGCGGCGGCGCGGCAGGTCCAACGACTTCTGGAAACGCAAAGCCTGTTGGCAGGACCCGATGGCCAACCCCCGATTTACGATTTCCTTTCTACCGGTAGCAGTACGCCCCTGCAGCGTACGCTTTTTTCACTTGACCAGCTAAATGCAGGCCGGCGCTGGGTAGTGCCGTACATTGCCGTGGACCAATAGCTCACTCATGGCCGCTGACCTCCAGGTTTACTTAAGCAATCACCTGCAAATTCGTAGAAATATCCTTAGGCTTATTGACGGCTTAAGTTGGGAGCAGCTCACCCTGGTTCCACCCCATCTCAACAATAATGTACTCTGGAATGCAGGCCACATCGTGGCCGTTCACGAATTACTCACCTATGCACTGGGTGGTCATCGCATGCCTAGCGAGAAAGCGTTCATTGGTCGCTATCGACCGGGCTCTCGTCCTGGTCCGGAATCGGAGCAGGCGGATCTCGACTACATCCGTGCGGAACTCTTAGCGGCTACCCCTCGCATACAAAATGACTACCGCGAACTTGATTGGTCCGATTTCCAGCCCTACACCACCAAACTGGGGGTGGAAGTACGAGACATCGAGCAGGCCATTAATTTTAATACGCTTCACGAAGCGCTGCATTTTGGTACGATGCAGGCTATTCGTAGCTGGGTGCTAAATGCCGGTACAACCTGAAACTAAAGCTTATCCGCGGCAGCTGTTGAGGGGAATCTTTTTGACGACCTCACTCCGGTAGCTTTATGACCTTGTGGATTGGGCACGGTACGCTTACTCCCGCTATACATTGTGCGCCTCTCGGCCCCCAACAGCTGCTAGCAACGTGCGTCAATTTCCGGATTGAAACCCCAGCAGCCGCAAAATGGCCTAATTGGGGAAATACTGGTTAAGCAGGGAGCTTACCTTGTCCTGGGTTAGTGGCTTTGCTTCGTGCCCGTCGATGATGGCGTAGGATTGCGCGCGGGAATAGTCTGAAGCACCTACCGAACTGGTCAACATGACGATCGTCACCTTGGCCCGCCTTTCTTCCGGGATTTCCTGGTAGGCTTCGAGGAATTCCCAGCCGTCCATGACCGGCATGTTGATATCGAGGAAGAGCAGGTCGGGGCGCTCTTCTGGGCGGGCCGCGGCCAGGTATTCCAGGCCCTGCCGGCCGTCGTTACGTACGACGATCCGTTCGGCAATCTCCATTTTGTCGAGGTGACGGCAATGGATAAAATTATCCGTTTCCGAGTCGTCAATCAACATAATGCACCCTAGCTTCTTCATGGCTTAAACTGCGGGGGATGGTCACGATAAAGGTACAACCGAGGCCCGGGTCGCTTTCGACGACAATCGTTCCCTGATGCAATTGTACTATTTTTTGACAAAATGCTAAGCCAATTCCTTCACCTTCCTGTATTTGAGAATTCTCCAGGCGAGTAAATAGCTCAAAAACTTTTTCCTGATCGGCCTTATTCATGCCGATACCGTGGTCTTTTATATACACTCTGACCCGGTTTCGCATACACTCTCCCCTTATCTCGACTCGTGGTGGCTGGCCCGGCTGGTGAAATTTGAGGGCGTTCGCCAAGAGGTTTTGAAATAGCTGCCGGAGTGCTACCGGGTAGCCCTCAACCGAAGGCAGGTCTCCAAGGGTAATTTTCGCATTCGATTCTTCTACCCGCAGTGCCAGGTTTTCGAGTGCTTCCGTAACGGATTGGCGCAGTGGTACCCGCACGGCGTCTTCGGATCGTCCGATCCGGCTGTATAGCAAGAGGGTATCGATCAGTGCCTCCATCCGTTCGGTAGCCCGGTGGATGGTCGCGAGGTATTCCTGTCCGTCGGCGGGAAGCCTGTCGCCATGATCCTCACTCAGTACTTCGATGTAGTTGCTTACCGTTCGCAGCGGTTCCCGCAAATCGTGGGAAGCGATGTAGGCAAACTGGTCAAGTTCCCGGTTTTTGGCGTTAAGGCTTTCGATCAGGTCCCGGTTTTTCTCTTCCACCCTGCGGCGTTCCAGGTTTTCTTCCTTCAGGCGGTGGTTGGAGTCGGTGATCGTTTCGAAAAGAGGACGCAATTGGGTGTAGATATAGTAAAACACGAGGCCCACGCCTAAAACACCAATAAAGCGAAGAATAGTGGTGATGGTGCTCAACTGTGCCAGCTGGGCCTGTCGGACGCGGATGTCGCGTACTTCCGTTTCTCGTAGTAAGCCCACGACATAGCGAATGCTGTCCATGGCGTTGAGCCCGCGATTGGTTCTCAAAAGCCCGTTGAGGGCAAGGGTATCTCCTCGTTTTAAGAGAGTAATGCTCGTACTAAGCTCGGCAAACTTATTGTCGATTTGATCCCGCACCCGTTCTACCCGGGCTTGTTGCACCGTATCCCGCAGTATTTCCCGGGAGATCTTATTGAGTACCGGATCGTACCGGGACTTGGCCACCAGGTAGGGCTTCAAGTATTCGGAATCGCCGGTAAGCAGGTACCCGCGTTGTCCGCTTTCCGCATCCTGGGTAAGGGTGAGTAATTCTCCCAGATCCTGTTCCAGATTCAGTGCATTATTAAGTTTCTTGCGTACCTCCATGGCGGTGAGCTCCGGTATCACCGACGCGAGGACGATAACGGTTAGCAGGGCAAGACCCACAAAAACAACGCGGAATAACCGGTAGCTTTTATAGCCCCTGGTGGTAAGCTGATCCTTTAGCAAGTAAGAGAATGGGTTTGCTGGTTGCTGGAATAACCCTCGTAAGATAGGCACGGGGTATGGCGTGCACAAACTGGGTGATGATGTGTATAGTGTGCTCCGTACCGGTGGTTGGCAACGGGGTAATAATCCCCGATTTCCGCAAAGCTAACGGGATGGTGGTAATTTTCAGCTCAATATTTCCTCGTTCGCTTTCGCTAAGGGAAATCTGACCGTACTGGATAGCCTCCCCACCATCGCTGCTGGTACGTGAGCGGAAAGTTTTCGTATATTCGCGGCGATACAAAATGACTAAATGAACTGCCGCTAAAGTGCGGTATCCGTCGGTCTCCAGCGACCCCCGGCGGGATTGAAAGAAATGAGGTGGTTATCTGACGCTTCCCGTGGTTGGTTTCCAGGTTTTCTTACACCTGCGCTCCGCCGCCCCCTTCCCTTCCCCATTGCGATTTTTGTGTCAACGCCCCTGCGCCCGTGCGGAGGAGTGAACGAACGCATATTATCATTTTAAAGTCCAATCAATAATGGGTAATCAAACCCCAATGTCGGTGAATTTCGAGCTGCCTAACGGCCGCGAAATCACCATCGAAACCGGTAAGCTGGCCACCCAGGCCGACGGCTCCGTTGTCGTCAAGTGTGGCAAGACCATGCTATTCTGTTCCGTCGTCTCCGGCACCAGCGTGCGCGAAGGGCAGAGCTTTTTCCCCCTCAGCGTCGATTATCAGGAGAAGTTTGCCGCCGCCGGCCGCATCCCCGGTAACTTCTTCCGCCGCGAAACCCGCCTCAACGACTACGAGGTGCTCATCAGCCGGATCGTCGACCGGGCCATTCGCCCCCTTTTCCCGAAGGGGTATATGTTCGATACCCAGGTCATCATCAACCTCATCAGCCTCGATCCCGAAGTGATGCCTGATGCCCTCGCCGGTCTCGCCGCCTCGGCCGCCCTGATGGTTTCTAATATTCCCTTCGCCGGGCCGATCTCCGAATGCCGCGTTGCCCGTATCAACGGGGAATACGTGGTCAATCCCGACCGCAGTGCCCTAAATGATGCCGATCTCGATCTGATCGTTGCCGCCGACGCCGACAACATCATGATGGTGGAAGGCGAAGGCAAGGAAGTGGACGAAAAGTCCATTCTCGGTGCCCTGAAGGCCGGACACGAAGTCATCAAGATGATGTGCAAGTCCCAGCTGGAACTCCGGGAAATGGTCGGCGACAAAGCCACCACCCGCGACGTGGAAATCATGGAACTGGACGAAGACATCGTCAGCTACGTGGAAAGCAAAGTGAAGGACGGCATCACCAAAGTTGCCCGCGGCGCCCTCAGCAAGCAGGACCGTAAGGAAGGCTTCACGCAGGTGAAGGCCGACTTTAAGGAAGCCGTGCTCGAAGAAAAAGGCGAAGAATGGCAGACCGAGAACCAGGAAGCGCTCAGCAGCGCCTACGACAAGGTGCAGAAGAAGACCATCCGCAGCCTCATGCTTAACGAAAACGTACGCCTCGATGGCCGCGCCTTCGATGAGGTGCGCCCCATCTGGACGGAAGTCGATTACCTGCCCAGCGCGCACGGTTCGGCCATATTCAACCGCGGCGAGACGCAGGCTCTGACCAGCCTCACCCTAGGTACGAAGACCGACCAGCAAATGGTGGACGTAGCCCACGAGAACAGCTACTCCAACTTCATCCTGCATTACAACTTCCCCGCTTTTTCCGTGGGAGAGACCAAGCCCATGCGCGGCCCCGGTCGCCGCGAGGTCGGTCACGCCAACCTGGCCGCCCGCTCGATCCGCCAGGTGCTTCCCGAGGAAATGACCCACACGATCCGCATCGTTTCGGACATCCTGGAATCCAACGGTTCCAGCTCGATGGCCACCGTTTGTGCCGGCTCGCTGGCCCTTATGGACGGCGGTGTACAGATCACGCGGCCCGTGGCCGGTATCGCCATGGGTATGGTCGCCGAAGGTGGCAAGATTGCCATCCTGTCCGACATCCTCGGTGACGAGGACGCCCTGGGCGATATGGACTTCAAGCTGACCGGTACCGAGAAAGGAATCACCGCGTGCCAGATGGACATCAAGATCGACGGACTGCCCTACGAGCAGCTCGAGCAAGCCCTGGAGCAGGCCCGCGTGGGTCGTCTCCACATCCTCGGTGAAATGAACAAGACCCTCTCGGCTCCCCGTGAGGACCTCAAGCCCCATGCTCCCCGGATCGTTAAGCTCATCATCGAGAAGAGCTACATCGGCGCGGTCATCGGACCCGGCGGTAAGATTATCCAGGAACTGCAGGAAATGACCGGCACGAACATCAACATCGACGAAATCGACGGCAAGGGCCATGTGTCCATCGCCAGTAACGATAAGGCGGCGATCGAAGATGCGGTGGCGCGGATCAAGAAGATCACCTTTACCCCCGAAGTGGGCGGCGTCTACGAAGGCACCGTCAAGACCATCATGCCCTACGGCGTGTTTGTCGGCTTCGAAGGTGGCCGCGACGGCCTGCTTCACGTCAGTGAAATGAGCCATAGCCGCATCGAAAGCGTCGAGGACGAGTTCGATGAAGGCGACAAGGTGAAGTTCAAGATCGTGGACGTAGACGAACGCACCGGCAAGCTCCGGTTGAGCCGCAAGGCGATCATGCCCCGCGCCGACGGTACCATTCCTACCGACGAGGAATTGGAGGAAGAACGGAAGGCATCGAAGTCCCGCGGACGTGACCGCGGAGACCGTGGAGATCGCGGTGACCGCCGTGGTGGTGGTGGACGTGACCGCGGCGAACGTCGTGGCGGCGGACGCCGGCGTGACGACCGAGATTAGGTCAAGCGCTAACCAGTATTAATCGGAACCCCCGGCGGACTTGTCTGCCGGGGGTTCCTTGTTTACGGCAATAGGGTAATGCGTACACTGGAGAGCTTACCGCCGAACCTGATCCTGGCGAAAACCGCGGACTTTACGTTCACCAGTACCGGGAAATCGGCAGGGAAACCAACAGGTCGATACTTGCTTTTCGTAAGTTTGGCGACCACTTCACCTTTTTGCATGCTCGCTTTTCTTGGACTAGCCACCATTCTACTCCTGCTAGTATTGATCATTAGCAAGGCGTTATCACCCGTGGTGGCATTGGTAGCCGTGCCCGTGGTGACGGCCGTAGTGGGCGGATTCGGGCTGGATATTGCCACGTTCATCACGGATGGGATTACGACCATTGCCCCGACCGCGGTGATGTTTGTTTTTGCCATCCTCTTCTTCGGGATCATGACGGATGCCGGCACCTTCGAACCGGTTATTAGCCGATTGCTTCGCGCGGCCGGCAACGATCCCGCGCGCATTACGGTGGTGACCGCTTTGCTGGCGATGCTGGTCCACCTTGACGGCTCCGGGGCCGTAACCTTCTTGATCACCGTGCCGGCCATGTTGCCGCTCTACGACGCGCTTGGTATGCGGCGAACCACGCTTGCCACGGTAGTAGCGCTTGGAGCGGGCACCATGAACATCCTGCCCTGGGGTGGGCCCACGATCCGGGCGGCGACGGCCCTGGAGGTGCCGGTAACGGAGCTTTTCAACCCCATCCTGGTGCCCGTGCTGGCGGGACTCTTTTCCGTCGTGCTCATCGCCTGGTGGATGGGCAAGCGGGAGAGGGGGCAGCTGGCGGAAGGAGCCGTTGCCACGCCAATTCCCGACGAGCAGGTGGATCAGCCAACCGCGGAATTCCGGCGGCCGGACCGGCTATGGTTCAACGGGTTGTTGATCATTGCCGCAGTCGTTCTTCTTATCTCAGCGGTTTTGCCTCCGCACGTCATCTTCATAGGCGCTTTCGTCATCGGGTTGACGGTGAACTATCCTCGCCTCGACGACCAGCGCAAACGCATAGATGCCCACGCTAAGGCCGCTCTCCTGATGGCCAGCATACTTTTTGCGGCCGGCTGTTTTACGGGTATTCTCAAATCGTCGGGTATGATCGCGGCGATGGCCGATGCGGCGGTCACCTTTGTTCCCGATGCCATTGGGGAGCGTATCGCTTTGCTCACCGGCCTGGTAAGTATGCCGGCCAGTCTACTCTTCGATCCGGACTCCTTTTACTTCGGCATTCTGCCCTTGCTCAGTTCGACGGCCGAGCAGTTCGGGGGAGACGGATTAGAGGTGGGCAGGGCCGCTATCATGGGGCAGATGACGACCGGTTTTCCGGTAAGTCCGTTGACGGGTTCGACCTACCTTTTGGTCGGACTAACCGGGGTTGACCTCGGGGAACACCAGCGTCGAACTATTCCGCTCGCCTTTTTGGTGACTTTAATTATTCTTTTCGTGGCCCTACTGATTGGTGCCGTAAGCTTTTGATGATGCGTAACATTCGAATTGGGGGTGGAGCCGGATTTTCCGGCGACCGGCTGGAGCCCGCGGTCTGGCTTGCCCGCCGGGGCAGGCTCGACTATCTCGTGCTGGAGTGCCTGGCCGAAAGAACCATCGCGCTGGCCCAACAGCGTAAACTCGGCGATCCCGACAAAGGGTACGATCCACTGCTGGAACGACGCATGGAAAGCCTGCTCCCCGAAATAGCCGGCAGCGGCGTACGGCTCATAAGTAATTTCGGCGCGGCAAACCCCAGTGCCGGGGCAAGAAAGATCTGCGCCATCGCCCGGCGGCTGGGGATCCCCCTTACCGTGGCAGCGGTTGGTGGTGACGACGTACTGGATCGCCTGAACCCGGAAATGCCTACTATGGAAAGCGGGCGCCCGCTTTCCGCCTACGGCGACCTTTTATCGGCCAACGCCTACCTCGGAATCGATGCGTTACTCCCCGCGCTGGAAAGCGGAGCCCAGGTGATCATTACGGGCCGGGTAGCAGACCCTTCCCTCTTCCTCGCGCCGGTGGTCCATGAATTCGGCTGGTCGAAAGAGGCCTATGACCGGCTCGGGCAGGGGACGGTAATCGGCCATCTCCTGGAGTGCGGGGCACAGATCTGTGGCGGCTACTTTATGGATACGGACCGCAAGCAGGTTCCCGATCCAGCGAATATCGGATTCCCAATTGCTGAGGTCGGAGAAAATGGAAGCTGTGTTATCACCAAACTACCCGGCACGGGCGGGCGCATCGATCTGCTAACAGCCAAGGAACAACTCCTATACGAAGTAGTCAACCCGCATGCTTACCTCACCCCCGACGTAGCCGCTGACTTTACCACCGTACGCATCACCGAACTTGATCGGGACGTGATTTCCGTGGGTGGAGGGACGGGAGCCGCCAGACCCGACAGCCTGAAGGTCAGCGTAGGTTACCGGGCAGGGTACCGGGGGGAAGGCGAGATCAGCTACGCGGGAGCGGGAGCGGCAGACCGAGCAAGACTGGCGGGGAACATTATTGCTACGCGGTTGAAATCAGTATTCCAAGACATCAGGATCGACATCATCGGCGTGGATTCCGTGCATCTTGGACCGGCTCGTCCTACCACCCCGCGGGAAGCCCGGCTGCGGGTAGCCGGATCGGCTCCTGACCGGGATGTGGCTGCCCGGATAGGAGAGGAAGTAGAAGCCCTGTACACCAACGGGCCGGCAGGTGGGGGTGGGGCCCGAAAAAGCGTCAGCGGAATGGTGGGCATCGTTTCCGTCCTGATGGACCGAAAGCTGATCACGCCATCCCTGGAAATATTTACCGCATGAAGCTGCATGAAATCGCCCATTCCCGGGCCGGAGACAAGGGAAATACGCTGACGCTGAGCCTTATCCCATACCGGATCGAAGACTACGATTTGCTAGTGCGAGAAGCATCGGCCGAAAAGGTGGCCACTCACCTGGCCAGGAGCGTTACCGGATCCGTACGCCGTTATGAACTGCCCAATATTCATGCCTTGCTATTCGTGTGTGAGGGGGCACTGCACGGCGGAGTTACTATTTCGCTTACCGCCGACACCCACGGCAAGTGCATGAGTGGGGTCCTGCTGGATATGGAGATTTGATGGATTAGCCGGTCGGTGGCGCGGGCGGCCTGCCGAGTAGCGACCGGTAGTCCATCGTAAATGGCCATTTGTCGATTTTGCTTTGCTTTCACTGCCAATTTCCCCATATTGATCGAAAATAACCTGATATGGTAAATCGTAACATCCTGAACGCCCTGGCTTGGGCCACGCTCCTCTTACTTTCAGCTTATTTTATCGGCGACTGGTACGGATACCCCTACCTATCCGCCGCTATTCTGATTGCCTTTGCATTTACGAACCGCCAAAGAGGGGCTTGTAGCAGATCATAAGCCTTCGACGTGCTTAGTTGCAGAAGCCCGGGACCGACAAGGCTGCCAGAATACCCTAGGTGCAGCATTTGGAAACCAGTACCTACGACTTCTTAGGAAGGGCATGGATTACCGGACTAATTTTCGAACGCCTGCCGCAGCTTTTCAAGTTCTGCTAAGGTTGCGCTGAACACCGTTCCGTGCCGCGTCCCCTCCGGAAAGCTCAGCTGATCCGATATATCCGACCAGTTTTCCAGATCCCTTGACCGCACGGCACCCATTTCATGATCCGTGTAGCGATCGAAATAGACCACCCATGCCCCATCGATTTGGATGGCGGTTGGTCCCTCTACCCAGTTAGTGGTGATGGGCTTGCCCGCCGGGGTGTAAGGTCCTGATAACCGGTCAGCGGTAGCAATGCGGATATTCTTTTCCGCAATCGGATATTTGGTCTCGTCCTTTAGGAACATCACGTACTTTTCTCCTGCGCGCTGGATGGTGGCGTCGATCACGTTGAAGCCGTGGTCGTAAAGCAATTCCGTATCAGTGAATTCCTGAAAATCCTTCGTCAGCGTATAGTATATCCGGTGATTCAGTCCGTTGTCTCCACTGCTGTCGGTAGCCGGGAACCGCCCCGGGATAGTCGTGGCCCAGTAAATCAGGTAGCGGTCTTCCGTTTCGTCGTAGGTGATCTCCGGTGCCCAGCTGTTCTGCGCGTCGGGCTCGTGCTCCATGACCGGCAGGTACCGCTGTTCGGACCAGTGGATCAAATCCGGCGAGTGGGCGTAACCGATCCCGCGCTCGTGCCAGCTGACGGTCCACACCATATGGTATTCCCCGTCCCCGCCGCGAATGATACAGGGGTCACGCATGAGTTTGTCTTCTCCTACCAGGGGCGTCAGTACCGGTTCGTTGTCGTTCAGTGGTGTCCACTCCAGGCCGTCGGAGCTGTACGCCAGGTGGAGGCCGTCTTCTCCGTTGCCCTGGAAAAAGGAAAACAGGTATACAGAATCCCGTGGCGGGGCAGGGGTGGGGGAGAGCAAACCGAAGGTGGCCAGGACGAATAACCAGTGCATAGCGGGCAGGGATACGTAGTACGGTAACATACGCACTTCTCGCTTTTCGAGGGTATGGTTAGCGCTTGGCGTATTTACCTGCGCTCCGGCGCCCATATGTTTTTCAAACTGGCGCCGGAGCGCGGGTACCAGCCTTAAGTCGGTAACCGCAGGCAATACCCGGGGGAAGCCATCGTTCTGGGAAGCAACCCTACATCGGTTTTCCGTCGCTATTGCGTCCGGATCGATAGCCCCTTGCCACCTCAACCTCCTATACCCAGTGAATAAATTTCTATTCGGCAGCTGCGTGCTGTTCCTTTTTTTCCTCATTTCTTGTGAGAAAGAAGTTATAGAACCGGCCGTAGTAGAAGTACCCGAGCCACCGGTGGATCCCGATCCCGAGCCCGCGGTGGATACCCTTCGGTATGCTTACGTGGGCGGATACGTGCAGAAGGGGCCGTACCTGAACGGTACCTCCATACAACTGGTGGAACTCGACGAGCAACTCGCTCCCACCGGTAAGAACTTTCAAACCCAGATCATCGATAACCGCGGCACCTTCGAGGTCCGTAACGTAGAACTGGTTTCACCCTTCGTCCAGCTGAAGGCGGATGGCTTCTACTACAACGAAGTAAGTGGAGAAAATTCCGCCGCCCAGCTCACCCTGTATGCGCTAAGTAACCTGGAAGACTATGAGGCCCTGAATGTCAATCTGCTCACTACCCTGGAACGGGCGCGTGTCGACTACCTGGTCTCCCGAGGCAGTAATTTCGGAGTGGCTAAACTCCAGGCGCAGCGCGAAATATTCGACATCTTCGAAATGTCGAATGCCGACGTCGCCAAATCCGAGCTCCTCGATATCACGAAGGGGGGTGACGAAAATGCACGCCTGCTCGCCATGTCCGTCATCCTGCAGGGCTACCTTAGCGTGGCGGACCTGTCCGAACTCATCGCTAACCTAAGCACGGACATCCGCGAAGACGGGACCCTTAACAGCGGCCGTCTGGGGAGCACCCTGGTCAATAACGCCGTTGCGCTCCGGCTACCCGAGGTGCGCCAACACCTGGAGGAGCGCATCGATGTGCTGGGTATGGAGGCTACCGTGGGAAACTTCGAAGCCCACGTCCGCCGCTTCATCGATAGCACGGACTTCGTGCACAGCGATACCATTCAGTATCCCCACCAGGGGGCTTACGGGCCGAATCTCCTGGACGCAAGCCTGACTGATGTGGGATATGGCACCTACTCCCTGTACGCCAAGCTGCCTATTTCTACTTCCGTTCGGGTTCAGGTTAGCGGACCGAACTGGTACTCCATAAGTTCCCAGGAGGATAATTGGGGGTGGTCCAACCACAACTCCGCCACTTGGTCCTACGATTTCACCATTGAAGGACCGCAGGAGGCGGATCGGCGAATTACCCTAAACTGGTATGACCCCTGGCCAGGGCAGGAGCGGGACGGCCCCCTCGTGAACGAACCCGACTCCACCGGCTTTGTCAATCCGAATCCGGACCGGCCCACGGACACCACCCGGATCATGCTCTACGAAAACGGCTCCGACGTTCCTACCTGGACCAAGAAGTTCGTGCTTAAGCAGGAATAAGCTTAAGCCTGGGAAGCCCTAAGCTGAAGTAGCGGGGTCGATACGAGGGATTATGGTTAGGTTAGCGGACCAAGTTCGTTCATCATGTCCCGTGTCTTCTCCGGCCGCCGAAGGTTGCTGCTGTTATGTGCCATCGTCGTACTCCACACGTCTGGTACATATTCTCAAGTAGTTGTCAATACGCAATACGGCGATGTAGCTGGCCATTCCACCGCGGACGGCGCCATCACCATCTTCCGCGGCATCCCCTTTGCCAGGCCGCCGGTGGATTCCCTGCGCTGGCGCGCCCCGCAACCTCCCGATGCATGGGAGGGCGTAAAGGTTTGCACCACTTTTGCCGCCAGCCCCGTACAACGCTCCCCGGAGCCCTTCAGCATGTGGAGCGAGGAGTTCCTTATTCCGAAGCAGCCGATCGGGGAGGACTGCCTCTACCTGAACGTCTGGGCCCAAAAGGAAGCCACCCAGCAACCCGTACTGGTGTGGATCTACGGCGGCGGATTCAACAGCGGCGGCAGCGCCGTACCGATCTACGACGGTGAGGCAATGGCCCGCGAAGGGGTGGTGTTTGTAAGTATCAACTATCGCGTCGGGGCGTTCGGCTTTCTTGCCCATCCGGAACTGACCGCGGAATCGCCCTACGGCGCCTCCGGGAATTACGGCCTGCTGGACCAGGTAGCCGCCCTCGCCTGGGTGCAAGATAATATTGCCGCCTTCGGCGGCGACCCCAACCGGATCACCATTGCGGGGCAGTCGGCGGGGGCGGCAAGCGTAAACGCCCTGATCGCTTCGCCCCTGGCCGAGGGCCTTTTTCAGCGTGCGATCGCCGAGAGCGGGGGGCTGCTGTCCCGGGAGATCGCTGACCTTGCCGCCGCCGAGGAAGCCGGCCTGCGCTTTGCTGATTCCCTGGGAGTGGCCGGGCTGGAAGCCATGCGGGCGCTGTCCGCCGAAAAAATCCAGACAACCAATGCGGGGCCAATGCGGCCCATTGTGGACGGTTACCTACTCCCCCTGCCCGTGGCCGAACTGCTGGGGCCTGATCACCGCCACGACGTGGAGCTGTTGACCGGCTGGAACGAAAACGAAGGATTGATCCTGGAAGCGATGGCCGATGCGGCGGGTTACCGCTCCCGGATCCTCGATCGCTACGGAGAGCGGGCGGACGAATACCTGGATTATTATCCGGCCACCAACGACAGCATCGCCCGCCGGTCGCAGGAGGATGCCGCCCGCGATGCCCTCTTCGGGGTCCAGAATTATGGCTGGGCCAACCTCCACGCGGTATACTCCGATCGGCCCGTTTACCTCTACCGCTTCACTCGCCGCGTGCCGGGGGAGGGGAGGTACGCCGACTACGGAGCCTTTCATACCGGGGAGGTGCCTTACGCTTACGGCAACCTCGACCGGGTAGACCGGCCCTGGACAACGACCGATCGCCAACTAGCTAAGGAAATGCTTTCTTACTGGGTAAACTTCGTAAAGCACGGAAACCCCAACGCGGTCGGATTGCCGCGCTGGCCTGCCTACAGCGCCGCGCTCAAGGAGGTGATGCTACTGGGTGGGGAGGTAAAGGCGGTGGGCTTGCCGGACGCAGAGCGACTGGATTTCATGTACTACCTCCAAATGCTGGAGCAATGAGGGGCAGGAAGTTTGTTGCTATAGCCTGCCTGATCACCGTATTCGGCCTTCAGGCCTTCGGGCAGGTGACGGAGCGAACCGCCCGCCCCTGGACCTACTGGTGGTGGATGGGAAGCGCGGTGAATAAGACGGAGATCAGTCGGCAGTTGCAGCTCTTCGCCGAGTCCGGACTCGGTGGTGTACACATCATACCCATCTACGGGGCCCGCGGCTATGAGGAGCAGTTTCTCGATTTTCTTTCCGAACCGTGGATGGAAATGGCGGCCTTTACCGTCGCGGAGGCGGAAAAGTATAATATGGGGGTAGACCTTTCGCTCGGGACCGGTTGGCCATTCGGCGGACCCTGGGTGGATTCCAGCGAATCCGCCCTCCGGCTGGCCGTCGACACGGTACCGCTGGTGGGCGGAGCCACCTTTGATGCCGCGGCGGACAAGCTGGCCAATGAACTGAAGCTGGAGACAGTGGAGGCGGTCTTCGTTACCGACGGACGGCGGCAGTATAACCTGTCGCCCTACCTCCAGCCGAAGGAAACGACCTGGCAGGTTCCCGAAGGGGACTGGCGGGCCGTGGTTTTTGGCATCCGGCCAACGCGGCAGCAGGTCAAAAGGGCCGCCCCCGGGGGCGAGGGTCTCGTGGTGGATTACTTCGACCGGGAGGACGTGGAAGGCTACCTGAATCACTTTGACTCGGTGTTTTCCCATACTTCCCATCCCTTGACTACGAGGGCGGTGTACCACGATTCCTACGAGGTGTACGGTGCACAGTGGACCGAGGAACTCGCCAGTATTTTTCGGAAGCAGCACGGCTACGAGCCGCGGGCGAAACTGTCCTTGCTGGACGACACCTACCACCCGGATCGGGGCTTATTTCTGCACGATATCCGTGCCACGCTATCCGATCTGCTCTACAATTCCTTTGCCAAAGGCTGGACGAACTACGCCAAACGGGCCGGCTTCCTCACCCGGTATCAGGCGCACGGATCACCAGGGAATATTCTCGATCTTTATGCCCTGGCCACTATTCCGGAAACGGAATCCTTCGGGTGTGCCGATTTCGGTATCCCCGGTCTTTCCTGCGACCCGGATTTCGACCCCGAAACCTTTGGTCGACCTGATGTCTTGATGACCAAGTTCGCTTCCTCTCCCGCTCATCTTTACGGTAAACCCCTGGTCAGCTCGGAGACGGGCACCTGGTTAGGAAACCACTTCAAGGTTTCGCTGCGGCAGGTCAAGCCACACGTAGATCAACTGTTTCTGGGCGGGGTAAACCACGTTTTCTTTCACGGTACCACCTATTCCCCGCAGGTGGCCGCCTACCCCGGGTGGCGCTTTTACGCGTCCACCAACTTCGGTCCGGGCTCCCATTTCCACGAGGAATTGCCCTTGTTAAACGCCTACATCGAGCGATGCCAGACGGCCCTGCAGGCTTCCCGGCCGGATAACGACCTGTTGCTTTATTTTCCCATTCATGACTTATGGTCTACGTCGGATGAGGACATTCTCCTGCAACTCGACGTACACCATGGCGAGGAGTGGTTCGGTGCCACCCCCTTCGGCCGCGTCGCGACTCAGCTCCAGGACGGCGGCTATGCCTTTGACTACGTATCCGATCGGCAACTGGGGGAGCTTACCCCGGCTGGAGACGAAGTCTCTGCGCCGGGTGGATCGACTTATCGGGCAGTCCTGGTACCTGCCGTGACCTACCTGCCAAAGCGTACGCTGCAAACGCTGAGGTCGCTGGAGCGCGAGGGGGTGCGGGTAATCTATCTCGACCGGTTACCGAGCTTTTATCCCGGACTCGGAGCCAATAAGAAAATCCCGTCCAGCGAACTCAAAGGGCTGACTGCGGCGGCGGACGCAGGATCTGCGCTTGCGGAGGCGGGTATCGAACCGGAGATGATGAAAGCACTCGGCATTGATTTTCTCCGCAAAACCAATGCCGCCGGGACGTTGTACTTCCTGACCAATTTATCCGACAGTTTCGAGCGGGGTCGGGTAGCGCTGTCGGCTGATCACCGCTACGTTACCCTTACCGATCCCCTGACCGGCACTTCAAGTTACGTGGCTACGCCGGACAGTTTTTTCCTGGAACTCCCCCCGGGCAAGTCCATGCTTTTACAGACCAGTATGAGCGAGCCCGACGTGCCCCGACGCCCCGATCGGTTCGCCGTAGACACCACCGTGGTAACCGGACCCTGGATCGTACAATTCAACGATACTACCGGACTGGCCTTCCAAGCTTCTTACACCCGCGATACGCTTACTTCCTGGACGGAGTGGGACGAGCCATTGGCGTACTTTAGTGGTAAGGCAACCTTTCGCACCACTTTTTCCCGAAGCGAGGGTGGCAGCCCAACTGCCGCTTACCGGATCGTATTCGACGGGGTACACGAATCGGCGGAAGTGATCCTCAACGGAAAATCTTTAGGAACGGTGTGGGCCTTTCCCAATACCCTGGAGGTGCCGGCAGGAATACTTCAATCGGAAAATGTACTGGAGGTAGTGGTCCAAAACTTATCCGCCAACTATATGCGTCAGTTCGACCGCAAACACCCGGAATGGAAAAATTTCTACGACATCAACTTCGTGGATATTACCTACCAACCCTTCGACGCCGGGCGCTGGGAACCGACGCCCTCGGGCCTTGCCGGTCAGGTGCGCCTGATTAGGCTGGAATAAGGCGTATTTACTTTACCCGAAACCAGAAAGAGCAGCCGTGCCTTTCTACGCCGGCTAGCCGGGGATCCTTCCAGAGGGGGGCCGCGATCTCCGACAGGGCCTCATCCTCCGAGACGAAGTAGTTGGGCAACAGGATGGGAAAGCGGTCGGGGTTAGCCAGCAGGTACATCGCCAGACCGTATTGCTCCGAATAGAACCGGTCGCACATAAACTGCGGGTAGTCATAGGGGAGGTAGACATCGTGAACGTGGACGATGACGCCACTCCGGAGCCGGGGCAGTACTTCCAGAAAGAAAACCGTGGCGTCCGAATTGGGAAGGATCCGGTGGGAGTTATCCACGAACAGGATGTCGTTTTCCTCCAGTTCTTCTACGAGGGGGTAATCCGTCCGCTCGAAAGGCGAGCGGATGATCGTATCGGCCAGCGTGTCGATCTCGGCGCGTGGCTGTGGATCGATGGAGATGATTTTGGTGGGTAGATCCTGTTCCCGGCGCGCTTTGTGTGCGACTTTCGTGGAATTGCCCGAACCGATCTCGATGTACTTCGCCGGCCGGAAGGTGGTCAGCATGGTGTAAATACCGACAATATCCAGTCCCGGCAGGTACCCATTATTCCAGACCGGCTGGGTAGGGTCGGTTTCCTCGCGCGCATCCCGGATCGTCCACATTCTTTCCTTGAGGGCGACCATCTTCCGCAGGATAGCGGCGTACCCTTCCCGGTCGCGGCTTATGATCTCCATCAGCTCGGGGTGTGCCGGCCGGCCGTGCCCGTATCGGGGTTGAAAATCTACCGGGTAGTCCAGGAACAGGTTCTGAAATCGGGGATTCAGGAATCGGTACAGCTGTTTGATCATGAAAGGGTAAAATGAGGGGGCAAAGATAGCCTGCCGATCCTGGGCTGAAGGGCGGCTACCTATATTGCCGCGATTCATCCTTCCTTGCACCTGCGCCCCGCGCCCTATGAAGTACCTATACTTTCTGTTATTTAGCTGTTCCGTCGCTACGGCTGCCGCTCAGTCTCCGGTCGATGAGGACAAATTGGGGGCCTGGTACATGTACTTTTACAATCATCAATTCGGGGACAGCCGGTGGGGTATTCAGGGCGACGCCCAGTACCGAAACTGGAACCTTGGCGGCGATCTCGAGCAGCTGCTGCTGCGGTCCGGTGTGACCTATACCCCCACTGATGCCGGTATCACTTTCACCCTCGGGTACGCCAATATCACGAGTGGCGCCTACGGCGACAGTGACGCCACCAGCTCCGAAAACCGCATCTACCAGGAGGCCCTGTTTTCGCAGCGGATCGGCGGGCGATTTTTGCTTACCCACCGCCTGCGCTACGAACAGCGATGGGTGGAGACCCAGGATTTCAGGACCCGCTACCGTTACAACCTCTTCCTCAACGTGCCGCTAAACGCGACCGAGATGGGTGAAGGGGTACTCAATCTGGCCCTGTACAATGAGGTATTCCTGAATGGTCAACTCGATATCGGCGATAACCGACGGGTACAGCACTTCGACCGCAACCGCCTTTACCTGGGCCTTGGATATGGGATCACCGATCGCCTGCGGACCCAACTCGGATGGATGAAACAAACCAGCGTCAACGTGGCAAAAGCCCAGTTACAGGTAAGCTTGCACCATAGTTGGTGAACCCGGCAGGCCAAGGCTGCCTTGATGCAGTATGGAGAATGCACCCGAGTCGGGAAAAACAAAGTCGATCGCCGACCAGGCGGCCGAAACCTACCAGTGGTGGGATAACCTAGCGACAATCAACGTCGAAGACCCATTCTGGGTAGGCGCCGCAAAGATCGGTGTCCGTCTTTTCGGAGTCATCGTATTGCTGGCTTTGTCGCCCGTCATCCTCCTCGGCCTCTTCATCGCTTTCATTGCCGTGCTATGAAGGTGTTGCGTAATCCCTGGTGGTGGGCCGCTGTCGTGATTTTCGTCGGGCACCAGTTATTGCAGCGCGTGCTGGGGTATAACCTCGGCCTGATCGATAGTTATCTCGATCCTTTCCTAGCACCACCCATTCTTCTGGGCTTATGGTTGTACGAACGGCAACTGGTTTGGCAGGCCCCGGTGCTGAGCTGGTTCGAGACGGCGGTGGCCGCTTTAGTGCTCGCGGTCATCTTCGAAGAGGTATTTCCCCGCCTGCGGGAAGGTTTTCGGCAAGACCTGCTGGACTATTTGTGCTATGGGTTGGGCGCGCTTTATTTCTACTGGCTGATCAATCTGCCGCTGGAAAACGAGGGAAGAAACCCGAGTGGGTAAGCGGGGCGGCCGGGGCCTTTCTTACCGTGGGCAGGATACGCCCGACGGGTCATTAGTTGGTTGATCGTGCGGGTGATCCGATCTCTTTTTAGGGCGCGGGGCGCAGGAGCCAATCAGCGGGGAAGCGATCGCCACCGGCCATCACCCATATCACGGGCGTTATGCCTAACAGGGCACAGACGTCAACCTTTGGGGGCGTTTTGGCGGTTAGACGGGTAATCTCCCCGGCCATTGCCCGGCAGGCTATTCTTTCGGGCGCGGTCCTACCCTGAACCGCTGAAACATTGCCCTGTAGCGGCCCGACGCGTATCTTTTCGGATGGAATTTACGGCCATAGCGTGGCGACGCGGGGAGAAAATCATATCCATTTTCCTAATCCCGCATTATCAAACTATCACCAATGAAAATTTCTTTTGCCACTTTCTTGCTACTACTCTTGCCCACGCTCGGCTTCGCCCAACAGTCATCCGGTACACTGGCTACGGGTTACGAATCCGCAGAGGGCGCTGACCGCGTGCCGAGCACTGAAGTGACCATTCCGCCAACCGCGGAAGCCCTGCAAGCCACCCTATACGAACTGGACGATCAATACCACGCCGTGCATCAGATGCACTGGAACGTGACGGGCCCGCTATTTATCAGCCTTCATGAGTTGTACGAGGATATCTACGGATCGCTGGCCGGCATGATGGACGAGGTCGCCGAGCGCAAGCTCGCCCTGGACGAACCGGCCGACGCGCGCCCCGCCGAAGTAGCGGCCAATGCCAACCTTACCCCACCCACGCCCGCCGGCTTCGTCAGTGACCGCCAATCGTTGGAGTTGCTGACCGCCCGCCATTTGGAGATCAGCAACCGGCTGGGCAACCGCATCGCCGAGACCGGGGAAACCGATATTGTAACCCAGGACCTGCTGATCTCCGTGCGAGACAGGATAGACAAGCAACTCTGGATGATGCGTTCTTTTCTAAAGTAAGCCAGAGCCTTGGTCCGACAGGTTACGGTCGCTGGATGGGGTGACGCGGCAAGCCGTTAGGAGGGCATGCATTCGTCTCCCGATCCTGTCCGATACCGGAACTACGCTGCGGAAAGTAGGTATAGCCTTCCCTTCCCGGAAGCGGACTCAATATGGTAAGATCACCGTCGGTTAAGGAAAAGCATAACAAAATGATCACGGCGCTTTTGTAGTTTTGCCGGGTGAAGTTCCCAGTTCCACCCAACGAAGCAGCGCGCTTAGCAAAACTCGGCGAGTTCGATATTCTTGATTCGCTGCCGGAAACCGAATACGAGGACCTGGTAGCGCTTGCCGCCGAGATTTGCCAGATGCCGGTCGCCCAGATCAGCCTTATTGATGCCGAGCGGCAGTGGTATAAGGCGGAATACGGTATCAAGGTGCCCGGTGGCCAGACACCCCGCGAAGATGCGTTCTGCGCCCATACCATTATGGACCCGGACCGGCCGCTCGTTGTACCCGACATGCGGATCGACGACCGATTCAAACACAATAAATTCGTCGCCGGCGAACCACGCGTGGTTTTTTACGCCGGCTTCCCGTTGCGTACCGAGGAAGGGTATGCCGTGGGCACCCTATGTGTTCTTGATCAAAAGCCCCGGAATATTTCCGCTTCCCATCAGCGGGCCCTCATACGTTTGAGCAAACAGGTAGTGAAGCTACTGGAACTGCGCCTATCGCTACGGGAAACCCAGACGCTCCTGCGGGAGAAGGAACACGCTTATAGGTTGCTCACCGATTTCAGCCATATCGTTGCCCATGACCTAAAAGCTCCCGTTCGCAATATTCAGCAGGCGAGCGAAATGCTGCGGGAAGATTGCTTTAGCCAACTATCGCCGAGCAATGCGGAACTTTTCGAGATGATCGAAGTGCGCGCAAAAGATGCATCGCGCATGATCGACGGTGTCCTCCGCTACAGCAAGGTGGCGCGGAGCCGGCAAGCCACCACCCAGCCGGTAGGGATCCCTGAACTCATCGATGACCTTAGGGAGCACCTCGGTCATCAGCGGCCCTGCCGGATCGAGTACATCGGGGAGGTAACAACCTTGCATTCCTCGCCGGTAGCGCTAACGCATATTTTTCAAAACCTCATAGGCAATGCGCTGAAATTCAATGATAAGACGCGCTGTGACGTCGTCATCGATGGGCGCTACGACCCGGCTCGCGGCCACATCTTCACGGTTAGCGACAATGGCCCGGGAATACCCGCGCATGAACTTGATGCCGTATTTAACCTATTCCACTCACCGGCCGATGATGAGCGTCGTGGGCACGGCGTGGGCTTAAGCATCGTCCGACGATTGGTAGAAGACCTTGCGGGTACGGTATCCTTGACCTCCGAGATCGGGCACGGTGCTACGTTCACGATAGTTTTTCCCGATCATTCCACCGCCCGGCAATGTCAAGCAACAATAGCATGAAAGCATGGATATCTCGCGGAGGATGCTTTGTGCAGGTATCGTAGACCGGCCGGCCTTCCTAACTTTAAGGCGTGATGCATCCCAAGAATGAAGATAAGCGCGTTGAGAATTTACGGCGCTACCATATTTTAGATACGCTTCCCGAACAGGACTTCGATGACCTGTCGACCTTGGCAGCCCAGATTTGCGGTACTAAAGTCTCGCTCATCAGCCTAGTCGATAAGGATCGCCAATGGTTCAAGTCGCAGGTAGGGTGGGACCTCGGGATCAACCAGACCACGCGCGACCTGGCTTTCTGTTCCCATACCATACTCGATCTGGACCGTCCGCTGATCGTAACGGATGCGCGGAAGGACGATCGGTTCCGCGATAACCGATTGGTCAACGACGATCCCAACATTGTCTTTTACGCTGGTATGCCCCTGGTTACCCGGGAAGGATATGCCGTTGGCAGTCTGTGCGTGATCGACCACGAACCGAAGGAGCTCCGTTCCGACCAGTTGCGGTCGCTGGAAAAACTGGCCCGCCAAGTGGTCCGATTGTTTGAACTGCGGATGGCCGTAAAGCAGGGGGAAGAGCTGTTACGGGAGCGAGAGACCGCTTACAATCTATTACGCGATTTCAGTCACGTTATCGCCCATGACCTGAAGGCCCCCGTGCGTAACATCCGGCAGGCCGGAGAGCTATTGCGGGAAGACTACGCGGATATTATGCCGGAGGACGGCGTGAGCCTCATCCAGATGATCGAGCAGCGGGCTCAGGATGCCTCGCGGATGATTGACGGCGTCCTGGCGTACAGCAAAGCGGCAGGGACCCTGCGGATCACCCAGGACAGGGTAGTGATCCGGGAGGTAATCGATCAGGTGGTGGGACAATTGTCCCTTCACGACGGATGCACCGTGGAATACGTCGGGGAAGTAGATTCACTCGTGACTTCTTCGATTGCCATGCTGCAGATCTTTCAGAATCTGATTGGTAATGCCATGAAATTTAATAATAAAATGGCCTGTAGCGTACGCATTTGCTGTACTCAGGCCGCCGCCGGCGGAGATTACACCTTTACGGTTTCCGATAATGGCCGGGGTATCGCTCCCCAACACCTCACCGCTGTTTTTCGCCTGTTTCACTCTGTAGTCGACGATGACTACGTTCGGGGACACGGCGTTGGGCTAAGTATTGTCAAACGACTGGTCGAAGCCATTGGCGGAACGATTGAGGTGCATTCCGTTCTCGGGGAGGGGGCAACCTTCACCTTCACTGTTCCCGACCAGTCAGCGTAGTACAGCGGATTACAGCGGAATGGGTGCAAACATCCCTTTAAAAACCGCGTAGCATTATTATGCGTGCATTACTTATTATCCTCGTATCCCTTTTCAGTTGTGTAATGGCCCAGCGCGGCCAATCGGATACTTTGCCTGCAAAAGACTCGGTGGTCCGGGCCCAGCCTTCGACCCTGCCGGATACCCTGGCGCTGGGTGCCTACGATGCGGCCTATTTCCAACTGGAACGACTGAACCTCGGACTGCCAACCAGGCCCAAGACCATCAACCTGCGCACACCGCAGGCCGCGCTCGAACAATTCATCCTTTCCGCCCGGGAGCGCGATTTTGAAACCGCGGCCTATGCTCTTAACCTGAATCTCCTGCCCGCCCTCGTTCAGCAGGACAAGGCAGCAGTTTTGGCGGAGAAGTTATACTACGTCATCAACAAACGGGTGTCGCTGAGCTGGGACGGCTTGCCCGATCGCGCGGACGGGCAGATCAACCTCGCCTCCGCCGGAAATCAGGCGGTGGCCGGTAAACCCCAACGGCTTATCTCCTTCGGAAGGCTTAGTCTCGGTAGCCGTGACATTCAACTGAACCTGCAGCGCGTAAGGGTCAAGGAACTGGCACCCGTTTGGGTAATTTCGGCTTCCACCGTGGAAAATATTGAGGCATTGTACGCTGAATTCGGTCCGACCTGGCTCGACCGAAACGTACCGGAATGGGCCGACAAGAATCTGTTCGGTATCTCCCTCTGGAAAGTGGTAGCGGTGGTTCTCCTGGCCTTCCTCTGTTATTTGCTGTTTTTGCTGATCCGTAGCATCACGAGCCGGTTGCTCAATCGCAGCGAGAACGAATGGCTCACCGATCTGAGCGATCACATCGCCACCCCAACGGCCCTGGCCGTGTCCATCTTTGTATTCTATCTCTGCATGAACAACCTGCTGAGTATTGCCGGCGGCTGGTCGCCTTACCTCTATGCCTTGCTACTGGTGGTCGTGGTGGGCACCGTGACCTGGTTGGTGATGCGGGTGATCGATTATGTTATGGAGCGGCTGACGGATACCCAGGTGGAAGACGTCAGCGACGAGGAGAACATGGAGAGTCGCCGTACGCTCACTACCATCAGCGTAGCTCGCCGGGTGATCACATTCGTGGTGATCGTGGTGGGGATAGGTGTCGTAACGAGCCAGTTTCCCACCCTCCAAAATCTCGGGGTAAGCCTCCTGGCGTCAGCGGGCCTGGCCACCATCATCCTGGGTATTGCCGCCCAGCCCACCCTCGGAAACATCATGGCGGGTCTTCAGATCGCCATAACCAAGCCGGCCCGAATCGGAGACAGCGTGATCTTCGAAGGGGAGTACGGCACCATCGAAGAGATCCGGTTCACCTATCTGGTGATCAAGACCTGGGACGAGCGGCGCCTGATCATACCGCTCAAGTATTTTATCACGAACCCCTTCGAGAACTGGAGCATGAATGATCCGCATATGCTCAAGCCCATCATCCTGCACGCCGATTTTAAAACGGACGTGGACCGGCTCAGGGAGAAATTTTCCGAGCTGCTGAAGGGGCACGAATTGTACGACGGTGAAAGCGAGCCAACGGTGCAGGTGGTGGATAGCGACAATATGGCCATGGAGATCCGCTGCCTCGTCTCCTCCAACGATTCCAGCAATGCCTGGCAGCTGCACTGTGATCTGCGGGAGGCCATGATCAGTTTCCTGGCCGGGTTGTCGGACGGCAATCGACTTCCCCGGGAACGGGAGGAGCTGGTCGAAGAATAGCTCCGGATCTGCCGGCCGTGCGAAATTTCCCCTGTTTTTCAGTGACTTATAAGGGTGGCCTACGAAAATAATGTCCCTCAATGCTTGTTTCTAGCCGGGGATAATCTTACCTTTGCGTCCGCTTTCGTGACGGTGTGCCCTTCGGGCCGTGGTTGCGGCTGCAATAAATCAGTAAAAATCAAGTATTTCCAGTGAATACACTATCCTACAAGACGCAGTCGGCCAACGCCGCTACCGTAGAGCGCAAGTGGCATGTGGTAGACGCCGAAGGCGAGATCGTCGGTCGCGTTGCGACCAAGATCGCCCGCGTGTTGCGCGGTAAGCACAAGCCCGACTACACCCCTCACTTCGACAACGGCGACCACGTGATCGTCATTAACGCGGACAAGGTCCGTTTTACCGGCCAGAAGTTCAACGATAAGGTGTACCTACGCCACACCGGTTACCCCGGTGGCCAGCGTAAGGCTACCCCCCGCCAGATCATGGCCCGCAAGCCGGAGCTGGTCATCGAGCACGCCGTTAAGGGCATGATGCCTAAAACCAAACTCGGACGGGCGCAGTACAAAAAGCTGCACGTTTACAACGGTCCCGAACATCCTCACACCGCACAGCAACCGCAGGAACTGAAGTAGAAGAATAATGGAACAAATTAATGCAATAGGCCGCCGTAAAGCCGCCGTCGCCCGTGTCTACCTCATGCAGGGTAAGGGCAATATTACCGTGAATGGTAAGGATTACAAGAGCTACTTCCCCCAGACTCACGTGCAGGGAAAGATCGTTCAGCCTTTCCAGGTCATTGAAGTTGACAACAGCATCTACGACCTTAAGGTCAATGTAGACGGCGGTGGCTACAAAGGCCAGGCCGAAGCTATCCGTATGGCCATCAGCCGCGCGCTGGTGAAGCTGAACGAGGACTTCCGCAGCCCGCTTAAAAGCCAGAAGTTGCTTACTCGTGACGCTCGCGTTGTAGAACGTAAGAAGTACGGTAAGCCCAAAGCCCGTAAGAGCTTCCAGTTCAGTAAGCGCTAATTAGTATGGTTGCTGGTAGTACGGTAGTCCCGTAGTACGCGCTTCCTTCATCTGTAATTCAAAAATCCCCGACTGGCTCGCCCCGTCGGACACCAATAAAAAACCATGGCTAAGCCAACCCATCAGCAGCTTCTGGAGGCCGGCGTCCATTTCGGCCACCTTCGCCGCAAGTGGAACCCCAAGATGTCACCTTACATCTTCACCGAGAAGAACGGCATCCACCTTATCGACCTGAACCGTACGCTCGAAAATATCGACCGCGCCGGAAATGCCATGCGGCAGATCGCCCGCGCCGGTAAGAAGATCCTTTTCGTTGCTACCAAAAAGCAGGCTCGTGACATCGTCACCGCCGCGGCCAGGGAAGTTAATATGCCCTTCGTCACCGACCGGTGGCAGGGGGGTATGCTCACCAACTTCAACACCATTCGCCGCTCCATCCGTAAGATGCAGAACATCGAGCGTATGCTTGCCGACGGTACCCTCGACAGCGTGACCAAGAAGGAGCGGCTTACGCTCACCCGCGAGCACGATAAGATGAACAAGGTACTGGGCGGTATCGCTGACATGCAGCGCATCCCCAATGCCATCTTCGTGGTAGATATCGTACACGAGCACCTCGCCATCGCCGAAGCTAAGAAGCTGGGTATGCGCACCTTCGGTATCGTAGATACCAACGCTGATCCCACCAGTGTCGATTACGCCATTCCCGGCAACGACGACGCCAGCAAGGCCGTCGGCGTGATCACCAACTACCTCGTCGAGTGCATCAAGGAAGGACTTGCCGAGCGTAGTGAGGAGAAGGACGCCAAGGAAAGCGCGGGCGAGGAAACCGAAGCGGCTACCGCGGAGTAATCTTTAGTACGGTAGTGCAGTAGTACAGTAGTACGGTAGGCATTAGTACACTAGTAACTACCGTACTACCGAGTTGGCAAAGCCAACGACCACCGTACTACCGTACTACCCAGTTGGCGAAGCCAACGACTACCGTACTACTACAGCTTTAACCGAAAATATAAAAAGTAACAAAATGGCGATCAGCGCTAAAGAAGTAAAGAAACTGCGGGACATGACCGGTTCCGGTATGATGGACTGCAAAAAGGCCCTCGCCGAAGCCGAAGGTGATTTTGATAAGGCAATTGAAATTCTGCGTAAGCGTGGCGAGAAAGTAGCCGCCAAGCGTGGAGATCGCGAAGCCAACGAAGGCGTGGTTATCGCGCAGGTCAATGACGCCAACGATTACGGTATCATCGTGCGCCTCAGCAGTGAAACCGACTTCGTCGCCAAGAACGATGATTTCGTCGCGTTTGCCCAAAAAATCGCCGACCTGGCACTCACCAACCGGCCCGCTGACGTTGATGCGTTGCGCGGCATCCAGATGGAAGGAGACCTGACCATCGGAGATAAGGTGACCGAGATGGTGGGTAAGATCAACGAAAAGATCAACGTTACCGCTTACGAGCAGCTGGAAGCCCCCCTCGTGGCTCCCTACATCCACAGTGGATACCGCGCCGGAGTACTCGTTGCCCTTAGTAAGAACGACGAGCAGGCTTTCGACGCCGGTCGTGACGTAGCCATGCAGGTTGCCGCCATGAAGCCCATCGCGGTTAATAAGGACGGTATCGACGAAGCTACGATCAACCAGGAGCTGGACATTGCCAAGGACCTTGCCCGCCAGGAAGGCAAGCCGGAGGAGATGCTCGACAAAATCGCCAAAGGCCGCCTCAATAAGTTCTTCAAGGAGAATACCCTGGAGAACCAGGCTTTCGTAAAGAGCGACAAGCAGACCGTTGCCCAGTACCTCGAGAGTGTCGAGAAAGGCCTTAGAGTAACCGATTTCAAGCACGTTGCGCTTGGATAAGGTCAATTAGTAAACTTTACCGGGGTCGACTTCCTTTAGGAAGTCGACCCTTTTTGCATTGAAGTTGTTGTGTGACCGTTAAATACAGCCTTTCATGACCGCCACCTTGAAATCCTTCCAAACCAATATCAATTGCGGAAGCTGCGTACGTAGCATCACGCCCTTCCTCGATGAATTGGATGGTGTCACCATCTGGCGCGTTAATGTCGAAGACGACCGCAAAGTCCTGACCGTGGAGGGTACCGCCTCCGACGCCGAGATCATCAAGGTCGTTGAGGAGGCCGGATACGACATCAAGCCCCTTAATTAGCCTTGCTTCCCCCGAGCCCCCTCCAGGTGCTCGACCACCCGCTGGCCGTAGCCGCCGGGGTGACGCTCCTCTGTAAGCGCGACGATCTGTATGCCTTCGAACCCGGAAGTCCGCTACAGGGCAATAAGATCCGTAAACTCTGTCCTTACCTGTCCGACCCAGCCGCGCTCGAAGGCCGGGTGATCGTCTCCTTCGGAGGTGCATACAGTAATCATCTGGCGGCACTGAGCGCGGCGTCCCGCCGCTGCGGCTTTTCAACCAGGTTTATTATCCGCGGAGAACCCATCAGTAATCCAACCCTGGCGTACTGTAGGCGGAACGGCAGCACCTTGCAATTCGTCACCCGCTCGGCGTACCGAAGGAAGAATGATCCCGACTTCCGATTATCCGTTGGGATTCGCGCCGATGAGGTGGTGATCCCGGAGGGCGGAAGCAGTCCGGATGCCGTAATTTCCACGGGTGCCGCATTTACCGAAACCGTGAAGCAATTGGGTGCGGCACCCGATTATTTTTGCCTGAGTGCCGGAACCGGATGTACCGCCGCTGGCATCGTCCGTAATGCTGCTGATAGCGCTACGGCAGTCGAGGTGTTTCCGGCACTGCGCGGCGATTGGATGCGAACCGAGATCGAAAGATGGGCCGGGAGGCGTTTCTCGGCGAAAAAATTACGGATCATCCTTGAATACACTTACGGGGGATACGGGAAGTTTGCTTCCGGGTGGAAACTGTACACGCCAGCCGGTCAACTTGCCAAACGGGCGGATATCGGTATAGCTGGCTTACCTCCTTTGGAACCGGTGTACACGGCCAAGCTGTTCTCCGGGGTGCTGGATCGCCTAAAGCGCGGTGTGTATCCCCCGGGGTCTACGGTCGTTTTGCTCCATACCGGCGGAATCTACTGATCAGCCGTAGGGGGTTTGACTCCGCGCTGCCGCTAGCCTTGACGAGTCGACGTCTTTCAGAATCCGGATAGAGTTGGCTTTCCAGGAAATATACCCTTCCTTGTCAAATTGCTTGAGCCATCCTTCCATGGGCCAGATCTGCCATTTGTCGTGAAAGCGAACCGCGTTGGCAACGATGTCTTCCAGATGGTTATACGGCGGTGAGTAAGAGGGGTGGTACTGATGGTAAACCCTGGCATTGCACGCATAAAGCGGTAGGCGAACCTGGCGGGCCATGAAAGCAAAATCGGTGTCTTCAGCACCGTAGCCCCGGTACTTCTGATCGAAGCCGCCGAGACGGGCAAAGTCGTCCGCCCGCACCCCAAAGCTTAGGGACCAGAACAATTGGTACGCCAGCGGAATGAGGTCCTGGTCGTCGGGAAGTGCCGGACGCTTTGGGTGTCGGACTGCCTCGGCATCGAGTTTCTCCATGGTCCAGTTGCCGTCCACCGCGCCGTCCGGCAAATAATGTACGTCTCCCATTACGAGCCCCTGGGTGCTGACCAGCGCGGCGTACAATCGTTCAAGGTAATCCGGCGCGGGGATACAGTCGACGTCCAGAAAAGCCAGGTTTGTGCCCGACGCCAGGGAAGCGGCTCGGTTGCGTGCCGCGGCAAGCGGTAGCGCATTGCCCGAATCGTGGATGCTTTCCAGGTACATCTTGCATCCGGGATCGGGGAGCTTATCCGGGACTTCCTCGTTCATGAAAACGATGATCACTTCAGTTGGTGGGAGCGTTTGCGCCGCCACTCCTCTAAGGAGGTTGTGCAGCTGGGGGCGTCTACCACCGACTATGGAAAGCAAACTTATGTCGGGCATGGAATAACGTTAACCGAATTCGGGGTTCTTCGATTAAAGGTGGCGATCAATACCAAAGTTCGGTAGCACGATTCGCTAGTGCGTTCGATCCACCACGAAGTTGACGAGTTGTTCCAGGCCGGTGCGTGCCTCCGACGGGGGCAGGGTACGTAGGAGCGCGAACGCCTCGTCCCGGTAGCGGTGCATGGCGGCTTGGGCGTAGGCAATCCCTTCGCTGTCGCGCACGAACTGCAATACTTCCTCCACCCGCTTCGGATCGTTGCTGTGCTTCTTGATACTCCGGATCATCCTGCGGCGTTCGGAGCGCTTTGCCTGGTTGAGGGCGTGGATCAGCGGCAGCGTCATCTTTTTTTCCTTGATGTCGATGCCCAACGGCTTGCCCACGTCGTTCAATCCGAAATCGAACAAATCGTCCCGGATCTGAAACGCAATACCGATCTTTTCTCCGAAGGAATGCATAAGCTCGAGGGTAGCTTCGTCGTCGGTTGCCGATGCAGCCCCGGCGGCACAGGAGGCGGCGATCAGACTGGCCGTCTTCTGGCGGATCACCTCGAAGTAGATCTCCTCATCGATGTCAAGGCGGCGCGCCTTTTCGATCTGTAGCAATTCGCCCTCCGCCAGCGCCTGTACGGCATTAGAGCTTATTTCGAGGGTACGATACTGCTTGGTCTCCAGGGCGATCGAAAGTCCCCGGGCCAGGAAATAGTCGCCGACCAGTACCGCGATCTTATTCTTCCAAAGGGCATTGATGCTGAAGAAGCCCCTACGTTCATAGCTTTCGTCCACTACGTCGTCGTGCACGAGACTGGCGGTGTGCACCAGTTCGATGAGACTTGCGGCGGTATAAGTGGCATCGGTGATTCCGCCGCAGGCCGCCGCGCTGAAGAAGGTGAACATCGGTCGCATCTGCTTTCCCTTCCGCCGCACGATGTAGTAGGTGATACGGTCCATGAGCGGCACCGGTGACCGAAGGGTGTCCCGGAACCTCTTCTCGAAGGTCTCCAGTTCCTGGGCGATCGGTCGCTTTATTTGCTCGAGGCCGTTGGCCATCCGGAAGGGGTGCAGCTGGTTAAGGCGCCAAAGGTAGCCTATATATCCTCGCCGGTTCGCCGTCCTTCGCTTCGGTACTGATGTAGAGGGTACCATCTGCCGCGAAGCAAAGTCCTTCGGGTTGGGGAAACCACTTTTCGTCCACTTTTTGGATCGTTTCTATAGCACCTTCCGACGTGGCTACCAATAGCTGCTTACCCACGCTGCTGGTCAGGAAAAGTTGACGGGTCAGGGGGTGTATCGCAAGGGCGGAGGGCGCAAAATCGTCTTCGCGGGGTATGGAGAAGGCGGCTTCATCGCTAAGTTTCTTGCTAGCGAGGTCGAAAGCGAAGATGTACCGGTTCTCCTTGTCCAGGCCGTTGCCTTTGGGGTCGTCCTTACAGGCCAGTAAGAGCCGATTTTCGGCGGGGTCGTAGGCCAGCCCTTCCACGTCGTTGTCTCCGTTCAGCCAGGTATTGTACTCCTTGACCTCCTGTTGCTCGCTTCCGGGGTGAATGACCTGGTAAAGACGACCGTTGCTTTTCGTGATCCAGATCTCTTTTCCGACCAGGGCGATTCCCTCGTAATCTCCCTCCTCCCAGAAGGGTATCCGCTCCTTTATGGAGCCATCGGCAACGCTCAAACGGAAGATGATGCCATCCTCATCCTCGATGGCCAACAGGTCATTGCCGTCCAGCGTGAGCCCGCTGATCTCGTTAAGTTCCTTCGGAAGCGAGACCAGCAGTTCGGGGGCATCGATGGCGTAGGGTACTTGGGCATAGGCAGGCGACGGCGCGCAGGTACCGACCAATACGGTAAATACGATAGAAATCAGGTAAAGAAGCATAACCCTGGTAAGGTCCGCTCAAGCACGATAGTTCACTGCCGTAAGCTGGGGAGGACGTGGCCAACGCCCAGCCGACTTTCCCTCAGGTTTTTGTTTGCTTAAGCCGTCCCATACCCGGGGGAAAGGTACTTTTGCGATCCATGGAAACCATTACCCTCGCCGGCGAAGAGCTACTCCTACACCCAGACCGCGCGGCGTACTGGCCAGCCAGAAAATCACTTCTGCTAGCTGATCTGCACCTCGGAAAGAGCGCCCACTTCCGGCGGGCGGGCATCGCCGTACCGATCCTCACGAGCGACGTTAATTTTGCCCGCCTCCGTGGCTTGATCGATTCCTTTTCCCCCGCCAGGGTAGTGCTATTGGGCGATCTCTTCCACAGCGACCATAACCACGTGTGGCAGTCCTTCTGCGAGTTCACTGCCGCCTTCCCCCACATTCGTTTTGAACTGGTGCCCGGAAATCACGATGTGCTTCCACCGCTTTGCTACGAAGAAGCCCGCTTGCTCTACCACCCCGAGATCATCGAAGAGGGGCCCTTCAGTTTCAGCCACCACCCCCTGAAAAAGGAAGACCGTTTGCCCGGCCGGTATAACCTTTGTGGTCACGTTCACCCCTGTGTCAAGTTACTCGATCGCAGCGGACGGGGCATGAAGTTGCCCTCCTTCTATTTTGGTGAGCACGAGGGTATTCTGCCGGCCTTCGGCGAATTCACGGGCTGCGCGGAGGTGAAGGTCCGCCCCGGTGACCGTGTCTTCGTCTTAGCCGAGAATGAGGTGATGGCGGTGGCTTAATTTCCAGGTCCGCTTTCTTGTCCGCACTCCTTCTGGTCCGCACAGCTATGCTGGTCGGCCCAGAAACCCATTATAGACCGCGGACAAGCGAAGCTCGGCAGAAGAGGATAGCTACCGAAACCGCAAAGACAACTGCCGCCCATCAAGGGTGTCCGGGGCATCATCGAAGAGCAAGATCGTATACGCCAGCCCCCGCCCTTCCCGGTACAGGGCGATCAACTGGGCCTGCTCCTTATCGCTGAAGCTGCGTTTGGGCCGGAAGGTGTACATCCTCGCCCAGTCCGCGTTATACACGGCCATCTCCTCGGTACCGAAGCTATGAACTGCCGTCACCGCGTCCTCATCATTGCTGCCGAGGTTCATAGCCAGGGTAGTGGCGGCGAGGTGGGGAAGACCGTAATAGCGATCCCCTTCGTGTTCCGGGACGATGTGAAAGCGGACCTCCAGCTTTTCACGGCGCGAGGTCATGGTGTAATGATCCTCCAGCCACCGATTCTCGTCACGTAGGGTCTTCTCCTTGTAGTCGCTGTCCAGGGGTGCATTGAATCGAATGTCCAGGCTATCCAGACGGACCAGGAAGTCTCCCGGCAGATCGACCTGCGCGCCGGCGGCAATGGGTAGGGCAAATAGCAATAAAAGGGTAATGGCCTTCATATGCGATCGATAGTTCAGCGGCTCAATATACCGTATCCGGACGGTGGGTGAGGCATGGCCTCCGGCAAGGAGTCGGCCGGATGACACCTGGGGTGGGGGAGCTCCGGCTCCGCCGGATGGTAATATGGACCCACCAATCTCAGACTCTTGCTTGCCTTTTCCGAGTTCGGTATCGTAGTTAAAGTGGAGGTGCTCGGAGCTGGAGCACCTGGACCCTGGCTCAATTCCCGGAGCTGGAGCTCCTGGACCCTAGCTCAATTCCCGGAGCTGGAGCACCTGGACGCTAGCTCAACTCCCGGAGCTGGAACTCCTGGACCCTGTCTCAATTCCCGGAGTTGGAGCTCCTGGACGCTAGCTCAACTCCCGGAGCTGGAGCTCCTGGACGCTAGCTCAACTCCCGGAGCTGGAGCTTCTGGACCCTAGGTCAATTTCCGGAGCTGGAGCTCCGGGACCCTGTCTATTTCCCGGAGCTGGAGCTCCGGGACCCTACTCCCGCTCCGCCAACTGGTCTTTAACCGCCACCACGGTAGCCTCATGCATTTCCTTCAGCTCTTGCAATTCTCGTAATATTTCAGGGTGGGCCGCCCCGATATCGGTAGTCTCGCCCGGATCCCGGCCAAGGTGGTATAAAAGCGGCGGATCGTGTTCCTCCCTCGGGCCGAACTGCCCGTACGCTCCCTGGGTCAAAAAGTGGGCCTTGAAGTCCCCGCGGCGAACGGCGAAAACCTCCGGACCCTGATAGTAGATCATTTGCTCCCGCGGGCTCTCCGCACCATCCAACAGGACACGGCTGATATCCATACCGTCCATCTCCCGGTCATCGGGTACATCGACACCGGCCAGCTTGGAGAAGGTCGGTAGGAAATCCAATGTCGAACCGATGCCGCGAACGGTACGCGGCTGGATATGTCCGGGCCCCCAGAAGATGGCCGGTACCCGGTGGCCGGCTTCCCAGGTGGTGCCTTTGCCGGCGTAAAACGGACCGGGGCTTCCTCCATCGATCCCGTAGGAGCGCCAGGGACCATTGTCCGAGGTGAATACCACGATGGTATTTTCCGCCAGCCCCTCTTCCCGCAACAGATCGAGAATACGACCCACCCCGTGGTCGATCTCCTCAATTACATCCCCGTAGAGGCCGCGCTCGCTGCTGCCCAGGAAGTCCTCGGATGCGAAAAGGGGAACGTGGGGAAGATTATGCGCGAGGTAGACAAAGAAGGGTCCTTCCCGGTGCTCCCGGATGAAGGTCATGGCTTCGTCAGTATAGCGCCGTGTGATCGTCCGCTGATCGGCCGGCCGCTCCACTACGGTCGTATCCCGAATCAGCGGTACGTAGAAGTTTTCCACCCGAATGGAATCGTGGGGCTGCTGCCAGAATTCCTGGTACGGAAGGTCCGTTACCCGGTCCATATCGTTGGAGTAGGGGATACCGTAATAGGTGTCGAAGCCGTGCTGAGTAGGTAAATATTGGGACAGGTGTCCGAGATGCCATTTACCAATGGCTGCCGTAGCGTACCCAGCCTTTTTCAGCTGCTCGGCCAGGGTAACCTCCGACGCCGGGAGGCCACCGGTGCTGTTGGGAAACAGGACGCCCGTTACGTTACTGGTCATGCCACTGCGGACCGGGTACCGCCCCGTCAGGAGCGCAGCCCGACTAGGGGTGCAGACGTTGGCGGCGACGTAAAAGCTGGTCCACCGCTGCCCCTCCAAGGCCATGGCGTCCAGCTCCGGCGTCCGGATAGTGGGGTGGCCGTAACTGCTGAGGTCACCGTAGCCCAAGTCATCGGTGAAGATGACTATGATATTGGGGGGCGGGCTTTCCTGGGCGGAAAGGCCGAACACGAAGAAGGTGTAACATAGCAGGAAAGCGTAACGCATGGTCGTTCTTTCCTGAAAAGCTACGGATTTTCCCTGGGTGGCGGAGCTCCGGCTCCGCCGGGTGGTGTTCTACCAAATGCTCGTCTCATTTGGGGTCATCTTTGACAGAGGTACTGCCGCAAGGTATTCCCGGAGCTGGAGTTCCAGGACCCATACGGAGCTCCGAACCCTACTTTTCCACGCTAACCGTAGCCGCCCCGCAGTAAATCTCCGCTTCCTTGAAGGTGAAAACGATGGTATACACCCCGGACGCCCGGCAGCGGTAATTGAACCGCTCCCGGTAACCGGTATGGTCGTAGGAGGAAGCCACTTCGTTATTTTTGTTGTTCATCACCGCGGCCACGACGCCTTCGGCTCCCCCGTCAGCCCCCGTAGCCAGCTGAAAGTGGTAGTTGGTATCCTTGCGCAGGTTCAGTTTCACCTCCACCTGCTTTTTCTCGCCATCTTTACCATCCAAGTGGAAGCTTTTCAGCAGGCGATGATTGTCCGGCATTTTTGCGGCACTGAATTCCTGGTAAGCCTTGAAGTTGCACTGGGCCGACAATTGGGTTCCGGCAGTTAGTAAGAGGCAGAGGAGAAATAAACGGGACAGAATTTTCATGTCGAAGAGGTAGGTAACGGGAGAGGTGAACGCAAATCATAACTTCCCCCTAGATCGGAAATTGCCGCTTCCCCCGACCTTAAAAGACGGCACCCCTACCAATCCGCCACGTCAGTACCGCAGCTCCACCCGGTTGATCATGGTGTTGGACCCCCCGATGTACTCGATGCCAAACCCTCCCCGGGAAGCTACCCCGATCTCAGTCGTCAGGTACAAATGATCCTGAACGGCTGGCGGATAATCATCGGCGTTGTATGGCGCACGCGTCGTGCCACTTGCGCTCAGCCGTCCACCTTCCATGCTTAGTTCCAATTCGAAGGGCACTCGGAATGCACTGATCGCCACTGACTGCGTAACTGGCATCACGGCCCCTTTTTCGTATCGTAGTAAGTAGTACTCCCCCGCGTTCCCCGAATAATGCCCGGTCCGACACCCGTTTTGGCGGCGGCATCGTACTTCACCAGCACGTCCAACAGCAAGGCCATGCTGAATCCCTGGCCCGCCGTCTTGAAGGGAGAAAGCAAGAGCGTGGCTGTCATATCTCCGTGGCTATTACCGATCGGAGTGTAGCTGAGTGATCCGGTCCGACCCGTTTGCAGCAGACCGACCATGCCTTCCGAACCGCCGCTTCCCGCGGCGTACGTCCAGGCATTACCTTCGCCGGCGGGTACTTTCATGTCGGGGACGCCCAGTTCCGGTATGTCCAGACACCCGGAACCACTTCCGGCTGGTTGGCGACCGACCGTGGGCTCATGTCCGACTCCATGTCGATGGTCCGATCCGTAACCAACTCCGACGAAAGTGAAAACGTGGTAATGCTGCGCACCTTCTCTCCGGCTTCGCAACGTTCGTGCCGGTGAGCCACCTCCGCCATCAGATAATACCCTACGTCGCCAATGGACAGCGTGTACCTCCGCAGCGGGTTCCCGGATCGGCTTGCCGCCACCTCAATTGGCTCGATGCAGGCTGCCTCGCGACACCGGTACCAATTGATGTCCGATTCATCGGCGTAAGGTGAATCGGCGAAGGCATAGACAATAGTTATCACCCCGTTGTATGCAATGAGCGTTATTCCAGAATGAAAACCTCTTCAATTTTCATTTTGAACACCTTCGAAATATCAAATGCTAGTTTCAACGAAGGATTGTATTTCCCCTTTTCAAGAAAAACTATGGTTTCCCTGCGCACACCAACCTTTTGAGCAAGATCAACCTGAGTAAGATTTTCTCTGGCACGAAGTTCTTTAATCCTGGTTCTCATCTATTCCAACTCTTGAAAAGTACAAGCGGGTAAAAAGGAAAATGAGGGTCATGCCAATCATTCCTGTCGCGATGACAAATTTGGCTTCGTTCACTGAATCTATGGAGAACATGTCCAGAGCAAAAAGACCAAAAAGCCACATATAGATCGAAACTTTAAAAGCAGTAGCTGCAGCCTTTTGGGTTAACGTTTTCGTGAGTTCATCTACAGGGTTCAGGCCTGATTTTGCATCCATGAGTGCCTGAAAACCTAAATAGATCACAAATCCGACTATAAGCAACATGACTCCTATGATGCTGTAAGCAAATTCATTTAATGGCTTAGTTGTCTTAAATATCCAGAAGCTCATTAAACCCAGAATAAGGGCCGCCACGGAAAACTTTGCGATTGCTAAGTGTTTTGCTTTCATAGTAGCGTTATTTATTTCTAACATAGTTAGGTATTTCTAACATTATATCCAAATTGTAGAAGAAAAAAGCCTATAACTTTAGCTCTGAATGAATGGGGTTTCATAGGAAAGCATGTTTTGGTGGCACTTGGAGATTCCGCCACCAATTGTAATGTTAAATCTAGGGGTGCCTGACTGTCGGCAGACAGGGCTATGTGCGAAACGAGAGATTAGTGCATTCTAATCCCCACTCATTCATAGCTGGTCGGTGTCCGGATCGGTCAGGGCCGGCAAAACGCTGAATGCCGGCGCGGACAGGGTCACCGGCAGGATGATAAATTCAACGATTCCTTCCAGGCCGACGGGGAGGAAGCCACAATCACAACCCGCCGGGCCTCGTCAGAATGGTTATCCGGTCACATTTCACAGGAAGCACCTTTTCCAATCGGCTGCAGGCGGACGACACTTGCATCCCCCTCCGTCACGGCCCAGCTTACCGTGTCTCCCACGGCGGAATAATCGCCAAACCTGCGAAAAGCTACCTGCAGCATCGTACTATCTTTTCCAGTTTCAAGTTCTCCTCGGTCGGAGCTGATCGACAATCGGACGGGGCCCTCATCCAAATCCCTTCCCATCCTGGCTTCGAGGTGCTTTACGGCGGACTGAATCCCCTCCGCATCCCAATCGTCATCGCCGCGCAGCAGGTTGTACGTATTGTACCATACGGTATCGCCAGACTCCAGGCGGTTGGCTTCCAGGAGCGGTTAATTGGCCAGGCTTACCTTATTCTCGGGGTTGTCCGGACCGATGATCAGGCGCTGTCCGTTCCAGGGCACGTTCTACGTATAGTTTTTAGTGCCGGCCGGCGGGCCGGCGCGCCTGTTCGCCCCCCTCATGGAGGCGAAGGTGAAGCGGGTGTCCACTTCCCCCAGCTGCTTGTTCGCCTTGGTGAAGTATTGCTCGCCGCCGGTGAAGGAGGTGATGTCGCAATTCAGCAGTCCAGCACCGGTGCCCCGGGTGTGGTACCAGGGCTTGCTACTGAAGAATAGGAAGGTGCTATTTTTATAGACTGCAGAGCCTGCCAGCGCATCGTTCGTGGATTCGAAGTGGCAGTGGTCGCCGGACGGTCGCTTGCCCCCGACGAAAGGACAGAGGTTCAGGCGGCTGATGAAGCGGACGTTGCGGGCCACTACCTTGTCCCCATTGCAGTGAATTAACTGGGCTTGAAGGATGGCTTCGGCCCTTGTATCGCGGCGGAGCGCAGGATTTAAGGGGAATTCTAGGTCGACGTTGCACTAGTTGCCGAAGGTCACGTTCTCCGCCGCCGTCCCATCGCCGTCTAAGCGGGACATGGTGAAGTTGCTGTTAGCGCCGATGGTTTATTGCCGGTTGCTGGCAAGGATCACGTTCCGTGGATCCTTCGTAAGCCCCTGAAACCGCAGCCATTCGCAGCTAATTTCCATTCCGGGGGGGGGTGGAGCTGCGCGCTGCGGGTACGCGCACGGCGGGGTCGTCCGGATCATCGATCCAATAGGCGTAAGGGGCCAGGCAGAGTGTCATGGGGCCGACTTCCGTCCCATCGGTAAGCTTTTCCGCCGCCGCCTCCACCGAATGGATCATGTAGGGATAAGCGTCCGCCTGCGCCGCGGTCTATTGCCCGTCCACGAAAAGGGCACGTGGGCCCAAGGCAATGGTATCTCGACCCCATGCTAGGTAGTCCCCGCCCAACACGATCGGATCGGAAGGATCCAGGGATAGGGAGGCCTCCCCCTGAACGGACATCAAGCTTGCCACCCCGGTAAATACTAATCAGAGGAGCGGAAGACAAACAGGCTGAAGCATTGCTAATACTGCGGTTTATCCCCACAATGCAAAACCTGGTCTTCGGACTGATTATTCTTCCGTGCCGGCAAGCCGTCCTTGCGCTCTTTCCACCTGCGCTCCGCCGCCCAAGTAGCTGATGCCTACAAGGCCCCCCGCAGCCGTTCCACCAATAAATTCGTGATTCGGCGGTTGACGTTTCCTTCGTTGTCTAGGTAGTACGCCATCTCTGCCACATCGAAATGGCCGATCGTCATCCCGAAAAGCAAGCCCCGCAGGCGGTTATCGCGGGTGACGAGCTCCTTTACCTTGGCAAAGCGCTGGTCCGCGGGGATAGCCTGTATGCGCACCTTTCGCTTTTCGAGGTAATGCTGCATGACCGCTACGAGCCCTTCGTGCTGCTGCTTGAGGATGGGACGCAGGGTATCGTTCTGGAAGGCCTCGTCCGGGGAATCGGTGGGGCGGGTATCTATTTCAGGGCGCATGGGCGACATTTATGACGAACGAAATGTACGAAGCAGTTCCCGACTGTGCCCTTCACGTCAGTTGTAGGTTTAGGGGAAGCGTTGCGCCGCTAAGACGTGCCCCGCCCGGATGGTGCTCGATCGCTTTGGCGAGAAGCGGTGGATCCTTATCCTCCTCCTACTTGACCGGAGGGGGTACCCTTCGATTTGGTGCCATTCACCGGGCCATCGGCATCATCTCCCGGAAGATGCTGACGGTTAGCCTACAAAAGTTGGAGGCCGACGGGCTAGTCCACCGAACCGTTTTCCCCGAGGTACCCCCACGGGTGGAATACGCGCTGACGGAACGAGCCCGTAGCCTGGTCCCGCTATTACCCCAAATCGTGACGTGGACGAAGGAAAATATGACCGACATTCAGGCCGATCGGGCGGGTACAACCGTCAGCTAGCCCGCCGTAAGTAGGTCGGCCAGGGCGGACAGATCCGCAACGGAGTAATCCGGCGCATCGGCCAGCGGATACGTGGCCTGACCCGGCCGGGCGACAAAGGCCGTCTGCATACCCGCCCAGCCGGCGCCGGCAACGTCCCAACCGTGGGCAGCGACGAGCAGACAATCTTGGGGGGCTTGCCCGATCTGTTCGGCGGCCCAGGTGTAGACGTCGCGGTGGGGCTTGTATTTCTGAATGCCGTCGACGCTAAGCCGCGCCTGGAAATGATCTTTCAGGCCGCTATTGACCATCTGGTCCTCGAGTGCGTCGGCGGCGGAGTTGGTAAGGGTGTACAGCGGAAATCCGGCCTCGCTCAGCCGTGTAAGGGCGGCGGCCACTTCCGGGTGGGGCGGCAGCGACCGTACGGGCTTTACGGCCTCCTTCGCTTCGGCCTCCGAGAGGTCCATTCCATTCTGTGCCGCGACCATTTGCAGGCACGCCGCGGCTATGCTTCCGAAGTCGGCGTAGCGGCCGCCGACCGTAGAAACCAGGGAATATTGCAGCAGAGTGGTAAACCACAGCGGCACCAGTTCTTTCCGCCCACCGAGGGCAGTGGCTACGGAGTCCTGGACGGGCTGCAGATCGAGCAGGGTTTCGTTGACATCGAAAAAGATGGCTTTGGGTGAAGTGGCCATGATTATGCGCGATTTTGCTTGGCGATAGTAGTGATCCGGCGCGCGATCTCCGGTGCTTGTTCCTCCTGCAGGAAGTGCTTGGCGGGCACCCGGTAGACTTCGGTCAAGCCGGCTACCCGTTTAATTTCTTCGCCGTAATGGTCGTAGGTTAGTCCCGGGTCCCTGTCGCCCCAGATAGCCTGGACGGGGTAGGGAACATCCTGCACGGCCCGGTAACAGCGGTCGCGAAAGGCGTCCGTCTGGGTGAAGTTGCGCATGATCTTTAGGAAGGCGAAGCCCCTGTCGTTCAGTTTCAGCAGGTCCACGTAGGCGTTCATCTCCTCCTTCGACACGGCGTCGGTATCCGCTACGCACATCCCCTTGAACATCAGCGGCCAGGTTAGGTGACTCATCGAGGCCAGCTCCGCTTCGCCCACCAGCGGAACCTGGAACGGGCGCATAGGCATGGGTTTTTTGAAGTTCACCACGTCGATAAAGGTATTCAGGATGGTGATCGAGCGTACGCGCTCGCGCTGGTCGGCGGCCATGGCAAAGCCGATCGGTCCGCCGATGTCGTGTACTACGAGGTGATAGCTGTCCAGCCCCAGGGCTTCGGTTGCCAGCGAAGCGAAGCGCGCCAGACCGGTGAAGCTATAGTCGTATGCTTCGGGGCGGTCGGTAAAGCCCAGCCCAGGCAGATCGAAGGCGATGCCCCGCATCCCCTGACCGGCCATCTCGTCAATGACCTTGCGGTAGAGAAAGGAGGAGGTGGGGACGCCGTGCAGGCAAACCACGGATTCGCCTGTGCCCTTATCCCGAACGAAGGTGTCCAGTTTGTCGACTTTAATAAAGCGTCCGGCGGCCCGGTGGGCGTTCAGTACGTCGGCGGTGGTGCGGTGAGGCATGGGAAGTCGATTTTCGGCACATTCGGCGCCTTCACCGCTTTTTACGGGCGCCGGAGCGCAGGAGAACGGGGACGTGACGAAGATGTACCTCGCAAACTGAGTCCGCGGCCGGAATGTTGGGTCCGGCGATGCGCGGTGGTAACCCCTTACTGTTTCACCACCCGGTGCAGGCCAAGGGGTGTACGCAGAAAGTACACGCCGGTCGGAAAACCCGTCAGGTCGATCGCCAGCACGTCGGCCGCCTGTTGTATGATCAGGGCGGTGGGAGTAAGGTCCGTTCCGCTACCGTTCTGGAGAGCAACTTCGGCGGAGGTTATGGTTTCCCCCGAAAGGGTGAACCGGTTGGAAAACGGATTCGGAAAGATCGAGCCGCCCGCCGGCAGAGGCCCATTGTGGACGCTGCGTACTTCGGAATACGCGAATTGCCCGTCGAAGTCGGTTTGCTTCAACCGGTAATAACTGAGTCCGGGCAGTGGATGGCGGTCAACGGCTTCGTATTCATTAGGCTGAAGGGATATACCCTGCCCGCGTAGCATCAGCACCGCTTCCCAGTCGGTTGCGTGGAGGGTGCGTTCCACCGTGAAATAGTCGTTCTCGGACTCCGAAGCGGTGCTCCAGTTCAGTAGTACGGCGCCGCTCGGGTCGGCCAGGGCACTGAAGGACAATAGCTCCACCGGCAGCATCGCATTGAGGGACGAACCAATGATCCGGGGGCCGACGGTATAAAAGTCCGATGGCGTATCCTGATTAGCGTATTCCGTTGCGATCCAGGAGGGTGATTTCGTCGTGGAGGCCAGCCGGAATTCGTCGAACTTCGCGTCGATGTAGTGGTCGGCATCGTACTGCGAGCGGCCGAAATAATGTTGGGAGGAGCCTTCCATGTTCCACGGCCGTAGCGTAACGCCGGTGGCGGTACTGTACAGTGCGCCGTTACGGTACAGCCGCATGGTGTTGTTGCCGTCATCCAGCGTTACGGTCCAGTGGATCCACCTGCCGGTGATGGCTGATGGGTGGTTAACGCTTATGCCCTGTTCGGTGCCGTTCCCGTTGGTGGTGATCCGTACGTTGGCCCCGGAAGGGGAGCCGGTTGCCGTGGTGGGCGAGAAGAAGAAGTTGGTGGTTTCGCTCTGGCCGAAGTCGAAGATCCGCTCCCAGTTGGTATCGGCCCGGTCCAGGTATACCCATCCGGAGAAGGTGAAGTTACTGACACCGGCCAGCAGATTGGTAGGGGCGGCAAAGTAAGCGCCGGTATTTTGCGAAAGCACATTCGGATTGTTGTTCAGGTCGCGGCCGCGCCCGATCTTGGCCGAGCCGACGTTGGCTCCACCATACCGCGTCAGGTGACGGGCATTGCCGCTGGCGTCGTTGCCCGAACCG
Organism: Lewinellaceae bacterium; assembly: GCA_963747415.1. Taxonomy (GTDB): domain Bacteria; phylum Bacteroidota; class Bacteroidia; order Chitinophagales; family Saprospiraceae; genus Neolewinella. Next base: position 870,822 of record CAVVFF010000001.1, read on the forward strand.
CTGAAGTGATACACGCCGAGGTATTCCCCTGCGAAGGTTGCCAACGAGTTAGGATTCGTGGTCGCCGTCGGGCTGCCGAAGTACATATAGAGGTCGGTATCCACGGTGGCACTGAGCGTAGGGATACGCACCCAGGCAACGAGCTGGCCGGTCGAGCGCACGTAGCGTTCTATTTCGTAGTCCAGTGGATTGTCGTACCCCTCCAACGAGAAAAGAATATCGAAGCCGGAGTTGTGTTGCACGTAGCCTCCGTTGCCCACGGTACGCAGATCGGGGTCGGTGAAGCTCACCAGCAGCGGGAAGTCCGTCAGATCCGTAGTGCCGGCGACTTCGCTCGCCAGGATGGTAATTTTTTTTCCGTAAGCGTATGGCCCGCTCTGCCCGGAAACCGGCAGTACCATTACCCAGGCTAACAATAGCGGGAACAGTTTTGGTAGTTGTGTTTGCAAAGTTCGAGTTTGATTGACGTGCCAACGATACGAGCACGATCTGCTCCGAAATCCTGCAATCCCCGGGCGGCACGAAGTCCGCGGCGGGAGGTCTTAATCAGAATACAGGGCAAGAAGTCGCACAGTACGATTCACCGTCTGGGGCCAGCCAATTTCGCACGAAAATTGCTTTTTCCACGCGACGAACTCCCCCGGTGATTACACCACGGGTTAGCTGTTGCTTATGCTAGTACATGTTCTAACGAGAAGTAGTACCTGAGCAGTACAGTTTAATTTTCCTAACCATAGCGATAGCGAAAAATAATTGACGTAAAATACTGAAGTATAAGGAAGTACGTAGAAAAATTAAAATGCCCGGGCGTGCCTCATTTCGGCCGGCATATGGGTTCGGGCTCAGGTACTTCCCGGGGGCGAAGATTAGAACATTCGCCGATTGGGTCCCGGTGCCTAATTTTAAGGCCTTCCAACGTGGCGCTCATGATCCCCGATTTGTTCCGTAAGGTTTATGCTTACCCCTCCCGTCATGAGCGCGAACTGGCGGCACTCACCGCTGCCCACACCCGGGTACATTTTGCGCGGGAAGCCGATATCCTTCGGCAGGGGGAGCGGGCTAACGCATATTACTTATTGGAAACGGGACTGGTACGGTCTTTCGTAGTGGATTACACGGGCCGGGAAATTACTACGGAGTTCTTCCGACCCGGGGAACTTGTCATCGAAGTGGCTTCCCTTTTTCAGCGGATTCCCACCCGCAGCAACTTGCAGGCGCTCACGGAGATCACGGCCTACCGGATCGAGTACGACGTTTTCCAGGAGCTGTTCCACCGCTTCGAGGGCTTTCGGGAATGGGGTAGGGCCTGGATGGCCGAGCAGCTGTTTCGGGAAAAACAGCGTAACGTGGAATCCATCACCCTCAGCGCCACGGAACGCTACTGTGCCCTGCTCGACCAACAGGCGGAAGTGGTGGCCGGCGCTCACTTGAAGTACGTGGCTTCCTACCTTGGCGTGACGGATAGTTCGCTTAGCCGGATTCGGAAAGAAGTTACCCGAGGTCGTCAGAAATTGCCCTAGGACAATTTTCCCGCGCCCCGGCGCCCCTACTTTTGGTGAATTCAGTCATCTTTTAAAAGCTGTAGGTATGGCCGCGCGAAATCCCGTAGTCTGGTTTGAAATTTACGTTGACGATATGGCCCGTGCCGTAAGCTTTTACGAACAGGTATTTCAGTTCAAGTTGACGAAAATGGGCCCCCCTGAAGATCTTACCATGGAAATGATGGCGTTCCCCAGCGACATGGAAAGCGCAGGCATGGCATCCGGAACGTTAGTAAAGATGGATGGATTTCCGGCCGGTGGCAGCGGCACCATCGTGTATTTTTTTAGCCAAGATTGCAGCAAGGAAGCCGCTCGCGTAGCCAACGCCGGCGGGAAGTTACTTCGCCCGAAGGAAAGCCTCGGGGAGTACGGATTCATGGCGCTGGTTGCGGATTCGGAGGGCAATACGATCGGCATTCACTCTATGGGCTAGTTGGCGGATGGTCAGATTCGGGGGAAATTCGTGTTGCGCTTGCCGCCAGACCCACTTAAGGATTGGACCATTTCCTTAGGCCCGTTTTACCCACTGGCGGCACGAAAGCAAGATCAACGAAGCACCTCGATCAGCCCGTTCAGCGTGCGCCGAAATTCCAGCAGTTGCCCATCGTCCAGGCTGCCGTTATCTACGGAGGCAACGATCTGGTCGGGGATGCAGGCGGCACGTTCGCGCAGTTGCTTTCCCGTTTCGGTAAGACTGACGATGACTTTACGCTCATCCTCAGCGGACCGATCGCGGTTAATGAGGCCTTTCTTGTTTAGCCGCTTCAGTAGTGGGGTGACCGTATTGGTGTCCAGATACAGCCGCTGCGCCAGTGAGCTTACCGGCTGGCGGTCGGCCTCCCAGAGCGCCAGCAGCGCCAGATACTGTGGGTACGTTATGCCTAATTCTTCCAGCAGCGGGCCATAGGCTTTGGTCAACAGCCGCGAGGCGACGTACAGCGGGAAGCAGAGCTGATTATCGAGGTGCAGGCGGGTTGAATCAGCCATCTCCGAGGAGTTTTTCAATGGCCGGAGCGATCTTCTCAGGCTCGGAGGTGGGAGCAAAACGCTCCACGGGTTTCCCTTGTCGGTCGATCAGAAATTTGGTAAAATTCCACTTGATAGCGCTGGTCAGGAAGCCCCCGCAGCTTTTTTTCAAGTATTGAAAAATGGGGTGGGCCCCCTTCCCGTTGACGTCGATTTTAGAGAACATCGGGAAACTCACGCCGTAGTTCACCTGGCAGAATGCCTCGATCTCCCCTTCGTCACCGGATTCCTGGCCCGCGAATTGATTACAGGGGAAGCCGAGGATGACCAGACCGCGGTCCTTGTTTTGCTGGTACAGTTTCTCCAACCCTTCGTACTGGGGGGTGAGGCCGCACTTGCTGGCGGTGTTGACCACCAGGATCACCTTTCCGGCATAGTCTTCCATGGATACCTCGCGCCCCCGGATGTCATTGGCGGAATATTGGTAGAATGGACTGGTAGATACGGTGGACATAGCATAAGGTAGATTAGTCTTGCAAGATTATATCGTGTGCGATGTAAATGTACTAATTTCTCGTCATACGGTTAAAGCGTAACGCAAGCATTCGGTGCAGGGCGACGGCGCGCAGGAGGTGAGCACCCGGGAAAAGACTACAGCATGTACCCTCACCTAAGGAAATCAACCTCAATGAGCATACTATCTCGGATAATGCCTCTCCATTCGTTTTCGAGCGTAAAGGCGAGGTGGCCCGGGCCTAAAATAAGGGTGTCTTTTAGTGAAGAAATTCCTAAGGGTATGTCGATGTCCTTAAGAATGACCGTGTCCCCGTGCATGCTATACCTGCCGTAGAATGTATTGGACTCAAACATGGTGTTTTCAGTGGCTTTCACGGTGCCGTCTGCCCGTAACACAATGTCCAGGCCTTCTTCGTTAAAGTAGCTAGCCCTTACGACAACTGGCGATGCGTCTTGCCAAAGCTTGTATCCAATACGTGTTACGGAAAGCAATAAACCTGCTCCTGCCATAGCGGCGAGTCCGTACCCCCAGCGGGTATCCCCTTTACGATAGAGTAGGATAGTCAGTCCCATCAGCCCAATTGCCGACAGCGCGGTAGCAGGTAGCAACAAGATGATGCCGAGGCCTAATTGGTCGAAAAGCCAATCATAAAGTAATTGAGTGAGTAGGACCGCCACCACAAGGGCTAATCCAATGGTAATCCCGACTACCAGGGTAGAAAGTCGCATTAATCAGGAATCCGTTACGGTTACAGGATGTCGGGTCGGTAAAGGTTCGGCTACGTGGCGGTCGAGCGACTTGATCTGGGCTTTGTAATCGCTTGGCAGGATCACATCGCGCATCAGCGTATGGATCCCCAGTAATTTGACCAACTTGTAGATCCCGATCACGGGGCCGAGCAGCGAGTGTTTTCTGAAACCGAGCAGGGTTCGGACCCGATCCGGCACCACCAGTTTTTGTCCTTCCAGCAGCATCAGGTAACGCGGCAAGCCGAGGTGTTTGCGGTACTGCCGGTAGAGGTCGTCGGTGTACGCACTGTGCACGAGATCGTCCCGCAGGTGTTCCTGCCGCATGGTTTTCCATGCGGGGTAGGAGGAGGGAAGGCCCCGGACGCCCATGCGGCTTCCGACCCGATGAAAAACGTTGAATACTTCCGTCTTCTCGGCTTCCGTAAGCGGGCGTTCCAGAACTTCGTGCGCGCGGATGGAATAATCGATCAGCATGAAAAGTACGTCCCGGTAAGCCCAGTCGGGGATTCGCTTGCCCCGCTTTTCTTCCACTACGGCGTGAATGTCCGCCATAGCGTCAATCGCGCGGTGGGCCCCTTCCTCGTCGGAAAATACGATCGCCCGGGCGTAGCCTACCGTAGAGAACAGGCGGCCTAGCGGATCCTTCGGCAACCGTCCGGTGAAGTACAGCCAGTCTACGGCTTTGTTAACGGCGAATTCAGCAGCGGCACCGGCGAAAATGAACAGGATGGTGTCGCCCGTGCCCCAGATCTGGCGGACGATCGAATCGGGATGTACAAAAGGTCGCATACTCCTATAACGCACGAGAGTAGGTAAAGTGCTTTAAATAATAAAGTAATTTTCCTGGATACGGATCTATGCCCGGATTGACACATGAATCGATTCAATGACTGCTGCTCGGATGACAAGGAATCACACCGGGCCTCAGGCTGGCAGCAGTACTTCCTCCATCTTAGCGATGAACTTATCGGCCACCAGCCGGAAGCCGTGGTCGTTGGGGTGAATTTCGTCGTGCCAAAACTGTGGGTCCTGGGGTACGGTGCCCCGAATGTTAATGAAGTGAACGTTAGGGTAGTCCTTACATAAATCTTCGATGGATTTGTTAAACCTGTCCATGATAAATTTGATCAGGCCCTTTCGGTCCGCGTCCTTGGTCAGTCCGCAGGTGTCGATCATCGGGCGGCCGATCCATTTTCCGTCCGGACGGGGCATAACGTAATCGTAGCCGTGCACGAAGATGTCCAGCTCCGGAGCTTCGTTTGCCAGGATTTCAAAAATGCCCCGGTAATAGGTGCTGATAACTTCGATCTCCGTTAGCCAGGTGGTCTTTAAAAAGCTTTCAACGTCGTCGATGCTCCCCTTGCGGACCATATTGGGAAATACTTCAAAAAAGTCATTGCCCCCGCCGCTGAGCACGAACGCCCGCGGTTGGTATTCATCGATGGCTTCGAGGTATTCACTTCGGTGAAACATATTCCGGATCACGTCGCCGGCGCTACCGAGGCTTTTTACCGCGAATCGATCGTCCTCAATGAGGTAATCGACCACGTCACGGACCTCCTTGGAAAGGGTGATCCCCAGACGCTTGAATCGGGGGTATTGGAACCAGGAATCGCCTTCGGTCACTATCACCATCCGGTCGTTGTCCTTGCGGTGCTCATCGAACAGTTTGTCCCGCACTCCCCGCGCCAAACCGTTCGCTTTTTTTATGAGGTAGTCCCCGATGTTGATCAGTGACTCGGATGCTTCACTTCCCAAAGTGCCGCTTGTCTCCGCTTTGACTACCTGCACGTGGCTGCGCAGCTGGTACTCCCCGGTAAAGGGACCCGAGGCCACGAACTCGAAGTAATCCGTTAGTGTCTGAGCCCTGGTTTCTTCATTTTCCAGGCGTGCAACCAGCTCGTCGGTGGTGATGGGGTTTTTCATAGTGCATTATTAAGCGAGGTTAAAATTTTTGTCTTTCAGGTCCGCCAGAATGCGTTTGATCAGTATGCCCCGGTTAGCCGGCTCAATGGCCCCTTCGGCATTGATCTGCAGGCCGCCCTCGTAGGACTCTTCGTTTTTGCCCGCGTGGTGGAGCGCAACGACCTTCCAGTGCTTGTTAAAAACCGGAGCGCCGCTCGAGCCCTCCCGGGTGTCGGTGGTGTAAAAGAGGTATTTGTCCCAAATGCTTATGATGTCGTCGGGGAGGGCCATTTTCATATAGTTGCCCTTCGGATGTTGGATTACGGTTACTTTTTCGTGGACGTTGGGCTCGAAGAATTCCTCCAGCTGCACACTGCCCCAGGCGGAGAGCGGAAAAGCGGCGTTGTCCTGTACCTTCACCACGGTATAATCCAGTTCATCCTCGTAGCTGGTGATAAATACCGTAGGATCAAGCAGGTAGCGGCTTTCGGTCAGTACGTTATTATCCTGGTCCACCTTGTAATTGAACGTCAGGCGGGTAGTGGCAGCCGTGGCGACATCCGGGATGACGTGATTGTTGGTCATGAGCAAACCACCGGGCAGTAGGAAGCCGGTTCCGCTGGCCCCCGCGGCCGTCTCGATCTTGCATACCGTTTTTGACTGTGTTTTTGCGCCCTCGACCCAGGTAATGATATCGATCAGATCGTCGCTTCCGACCATCTTTTCCAGTCCCTTACGGCCAGGCACGAGAATGTCGTAGTCCAACTTGGCACGCGCCGCCGGGGCGGGGGGGGCGATGCTGGGCTGGGGGACCGCCATGTCGGACTTCCGGATGATCTCGATGATCTTCTCGTGGGTTATCCGCTTAAAGCGGTTGAGTTCCTCCCGCGACGTCCTTTTGCTGCTTCGGGATCGGTAGGCCGTATCCAGCTCCTCGATTTCCTTGGCCACCGAAGTTTTTAATTCATCGGCTGCAGCTCCGGAACCCCGGCTGGAGATTTTATCCGGTAGTTCCTTAAGGGTGGCCAGGTCCAATTCCAGGTGGAGGCTGGTGGCGGAGGTCAGGGGTTCGGTGATTTCCACTTCGTGGTACAAGCGTTTTAGCTCCTCCCGCTTGGGGTAATCCTGGATGGCTAGCTGCACCAGGTCCGTAACGCTGCCCCGCATGTTCGCCTCCTTTAGGATGTTGTGCCAATTCACCCTTGCCCGTTCGCTGAAGGCGATGGAGCCGGACGGAATGCCGGCCATATCCACCATTATTTTCCCGTCCTGCTTATCGGGGTAGAGTTCCATGAGCAGGTCACGGAGTTCGGTAAGTTTAGTGCTCCAGCTTGCCATACTATGCGGGGATTAAACCATAATTGACCAGGGCATCCATCAGTTCGTCTACTTTGTTGCGATGGATGACGGCTTCGAGGAAGTTCGCGGACTCGTCGAACACCCGCTGGCTGGTTAGCCAGGAATTGGGGTTGATCAGGATATCGTCCGAGCAGTTCTTGAGGTCATCGATGTCGAGGTGGTTATCCATGAAAATCTTGATTTCGTCCAGGGTAAGGTTATCGAAGCGTTCGCTCTTGATTCTTTCCACGAGTAGGCTTAGGTGAGATTTTGCGGCGGACTTTTCCTTTCTCAGCTCCTCGGGTGACTGGTACATCACGTCGCCCTCGGAAAGCAGGGGGTTATTCACGAAGGGCTCGATGAGGTACGTTCCGTAGCGTCCTTTCATGTAGCGGTATTCCCCCAGAAACGCGCGGATCTGATTGCGGAAGTCCGGTTCCGAGGAATCCACGGTGACGTATACGAAATCGTAGAACAGGGAACCTTCGAGCTCGTATTCCATGATGGTAAAGGGATGGTAAATGGTGGGATAGACCGAGTCCTCTACCTGTAGCTGGTCCGGATGCTCCACTACGAGATAGCCTTTGGGAATTCCCCGCATGGATGGAAAGCGTTTGGCCCAGGAGTCGTCCATTTGTTTCCAGCGGGCGGTCACGGATCGTATGCGCCTGCCCTCCTGTAACCGGTGATGCTGCCATACTTCCTCGTGGAGGAGCACCGGAATGCCCAGAGAGGCATTATTGGCGTGGTTGAGGCTTACGATCCGCCAGTTCTGGAGGGTAGGCGGGATCTGCAGCGTTCCAATTCCGCTGAGCACCTTGCTGGATTTTCCCGGGGGGCTGTAATGCGTCCACTTGTCGGTGACGTATTCCTGCTGGCTTTCCGGCAGGTTTCTGAAGTGCAGGGCATCCGGGTGGAAGGCTAGTCCCGGCACCCGGGCTACGTGTTCGGAGAGCGTTACGTCGTAGAGGCTGAACAGCACATTCCACGAGCCTTCGATATCGTGCAGGATATAGGACCAAAAGTGATCGTCCGAATAAATGGATTCCGACGTACGCGATGCTTCCGCCTGCTCCATGGGGGAGGCATTCACCAAGTCGCTTTTGGTGTAATTTTCGAGGGTTTCGATGACCCGGGCGGCGGTGTAAGCGGTTTGTAGAGACATATCGTGGCTAATCTGCAGGCAGTAAGTGGGTTAACAGCGCCGTAATCTGCTCCGTCCATTTTTCTTTGTGGTCCCCTAGTAGTTCCAGGATCTTGGCGGTATTGACGTGAGCTGGATTGCTCTCTACGACCGTGAGGGCGGCCTCGATCAGTAAGGCGTCATCCCGCCTTGGGATGATCGACGTATGGAGGCCTTGTTCCCCCAGTTGGTTTTCACCGAAACCGACCGACCGCACGGTCAGGGGCGGCAGTGATCGTTCGATCGTCTCCCCGTTTTGCAGGAAATAAAGCGTGAGTTGTAGCGTGTAATCGAAGACGTCGCTGCGCGTGCTCGTTTTGGCTTTGGAAAATCCCAGGATCAGTTCCTCCAGCCGGTAGGTAAAAGTACCCGTGCCGGGGAGCACGAAGGGAACCAATCGGATCCGCAGTGCTTCGTGCTTTTTCCCCGGCGGGAAAATAAAATTAGAAAAGGTGATCTGTGGGAGCAGGTAACTCCCCGCCTGCAAGTTGGTAGCTCGCTGGTGGTAGGTGTATACGAATTTCTCCAGCCTCTTTTGCAGCTGGTCCTGGAGAAAGGAATAGCCAAGCGTTACGGCCTTGGCGATGGCCGCGGCGGGAAGCGCGAAACTCTCCCGCCCGGAGGCCTGCTTGGGAATGGCGATTTCCGAATTGTCAAAGTGCAAGGTCGAAAATTCCTTCTCGAAGTACACCTTCTCCTTCGTGCGGGAATAAGCGACGAATCGAGTATTAGAATCAAAAAGCATTTGCAGATCCTTAAGTGACCGAAAAGAAGGGCCCATCAACAATTCACTGCCGGATGGGTTGCGCCGTTTAAGATAGGCCTTGAAAAACCAAATTTTCGGGTGGGTAACCAAGAGCTTGTTTGTATTCGCGCTCATCCTCCGTTACTTGCCCTTTTCCGCCAGCACTTCACCTCGATAAGAGTCATGTAGCCCGCTACATTCGCCTTGTTGAGGATCTTTCTGACAAAAATTGACGGCCTCACGGCCAGACACGGAAAACCCAAAAAACTCTAACCGGCACCGCCAATACCAGATTAATGGCAATATGGGCACGGACGTTACCCCCCGGAGGCGAGAAATGCCGTCCGGTTAAGATCTGCTAAACGGTTATCAGCGTAGGTTACGCGGTCATCCTCCCCAAATCAGCGAGCGGTTCATAGTTTAAGCATTAACGAGCTGAATGGCTAGTAAGTGATGCCAGCGGGTGTCCGTACGGGACTCAGGCTTCCACCTTACCAACGTACTTCCGGAAATTGTCGAGAATAGCCTGCCAGTGGCCGCGCTGCTCTTCCAGGTCCATGGAATTGCCCGGATCGAAGGTGACTTTTACCTCGGTACCCCCATCGGCATCTTCGAAGTCTACTTTTACGTGACGGCCGTTCTCGAGGGTATATTCTATATGGGTATGAGGGTCGATTTTGGTGTATTCTCCTTCGAGTTCCATGGTCATGGTGCCCTTCTTTTCGGCCATGACGATCTCGAATTCCCCACCGACTCGCAGGTCATTGACCGCCTTTGGACAGTGCCATCCTTCACCGGCGAAGTTCCAGTTGATGACGTGCTCTGCTTCGGTGTAGTAGTGCCAGGTTTCGGTCCGGGTTGCGGGCGCGGTGGTCTGTACGGTAATGGTTTCTTTAGGCATGTATCAATGTTTTATGAGGATAACCCGACCGGTCAGGCTGGTTCGGAAAAAGTGTATGTCCTCCGTGCCGCCACAGGAGTGGTTGGAACGCTCCGGGCAAGCATACCTTAGGCCACGGATTCGTGGCGGGATTCCGCGTAGCGCTTGAAATTGTCGAGAATGGCCTGCCAGCCCTTCTCTTGAGGATCGCGGTCCTGGCCGGGTTCGGGATCGAAGGTGACCCGCACGTGGGTATCCGTACCCTGTTCTTTAAAGTCGACGGTCACGTGGCGGCCGTTGCTTAGGGTGTAGGCGATGTGTTCTTCCGGCTCCACCCGGTCGTAGACTCCCTCCATGTCAAATTCCATGCTACCGTCCTTGGCAGCCATGGTGATGACGAATGATCCGCCGACGCTCACGTCGTTCACGGCTTTGGGACAGTGCCAGTCTTCGGAGGCGAAGTTCCAGTTGATGACGTGCTCGGACTCCGTGTAGTAATGCCAGGTTATGGAACGGGGTACGGCAACGTCGGTCTCTACGGTGATGGTTTTAGCGGCCATGATACAGATAATTTAAGCTTGATACCCTGGCTTGCCACTCCGGTTCAGTGACTCGTTCTCCGGCCATCGCCCGACTCCTGCAACCGACGGGATAATCTTACCTCGCGGGTACAATCCGAACCCCCGCCGGTGCGTTGACAATCGACTCCACCGTGCCGTCGGGACGCCGTTCGTGGCGGATGCTTACCACTCCCTGCGGCGTAGGGTAGGTACCCTCCACCCACTCCAGATCGCCCAGGTTTGGCTCGATGCGGAGGGCGGTGCAGCCGGGCTCCACCACCTGTACGCCGAGGACGCGGCGACTGAGCCAGGCCGTCACCCCCGACGACCAGCCGTGGCAGAGACTGTGGCGGTAGCTCGGGTAGCAGTAGTCGCCGAAGTCCCCGTGAATATCGTTCATGCCCGCCGGCGTGAATTCGTCGAGGCGGGCGGAGTTTTCCATCCACTCCACGTCAAAGTGCTCCCAAAAGGTGGTGGCGCCCATATCGAGCATGCCGCCCCAGTATTCCGAAGCGATGTCGATCGCGGTCTGGTGCCGCCCCGCCAGGGAAAGCGCTTCGAGCATGTAAAGCCCGTAAAAGGTGGAAAAACGCTTCGGCCCGTCCACGGCGATGACTTTACGACTGGCATCCTCCGCGTCCAGGAGACCCGCGACGGCCATTAGCGCGGCGGCCTGTTTCAAGTCGTTGGGGGGCATTTGTTTTTGCGCCAACCGGGCAATAGCTGCTTCACAAGTGGCGCGCGAGGCAGGCTCATTCAGAAAATCGGAAAGTTTGGCCGCGTCCTGGAGGGCCCAGGTAAGCAAGGCCCGGTAGCCCGCCTCCACGCCGGCTTTATTTGGGGTGGACGGCCAATCGAGAAATTTGAAGCCGCCGAAGGTTTCCGTACCGTCCGCCGCGATGTTGGCGTCGATCTGGTCGATCAGGCCCAGAATGTATGCACGGTGCTTCTCCAGGAAGTCAAGGTCCGCGTTCTGCAGGTACCAGTCGTGGTGGATGATCAGATACCAGAAGGAATAGGACGTCATATTATTCATCCAGGCGGGGAGTGGGTACTGCTGGCAGGCCAGGTTGAGGCTATTTGGGATCACCTCGTTATTGCCGAAAACGGCACTGATGGCCGCCATCTCCGGGTGGAAGTCGCCCAGCCACACGAGGCGGTCGCGCTTGATTCCGTCCCAGAGGTATTCCTGCATATTCAGGTGGGTAGTGTAAGCACCGGTGATCCAGATCGAATCCAGCCGGGGGTTGCTGCTCCGAAAGGAACCGAGGTAGGGGATGTCGCGGTAGCGCAGGATGGCTCGGGCCTCCTTGAGTTGGATAAGCGTGCCGGGCTGGAGCAGGTCGATGCGTACGAAGCGGAAGCCGGTGTTGCCTATCTCGATCAGCCCGTCGCGGGGGATCTCCATTACGATGTCCCGTTTAGCGTGGTCGTCGGTGGAGAAGCCCATCAGCCAGTCGGAGTTGTACGTTTCGCTATTTGCCTCGCCCACTGATTCCCCGAAGCGAATCCGGACCAGCGAAGGTTCCCGCCGGGATGAGCTGCCCATCACCAACTGGAGGCCACCGTGGATCTCCTTGCCGTAGTCGAGCAGGATGGAGGCGGTGTCGTTGTCCAAAGTCCGTATCCGGCAGAAGCGGGTATGCGGACTCATGCTCGTCTGGCTGATGCCCGGCTCCAGCAATACCTCGGTGTGCTGAATGAGCGTATCGGTAGCGTCGCTATCCCACATCACCCGGACGGGGGAGATAAATACCCGCGTCAGTTCGTCCGTCTTAGCAATGCTATCGTACTCAGATCCGAAGACCGGGGGGAGTTGGGCGCCGAGCGCAGGTGCAAAGAGTAGTAAGGAAAATAGTAATACCGGAGCGAGACGCATAGTGAGGTAAATTAAAGGGGGTGCCGGATCAGTCGAGGAAATGCTGTTTCATGAAGTCCACGAAAATGGGATAATCCTCCGGTGCCGGGCCGTGGCCACCCTCGTGCATGAAGTAGCCGAGATCGTGCAGGATCGGCTGGTTGGGTCCGGGCCACTCCGAGATATCCAGCCCCCGTTTCCCGAGCAGCTCGTAGACGGGTTCGGCGGCGACGGCGGCTTCGAATTCGCCTCTCGGGTCGGACCAATAATCCGTGGTGCCGGTCTGCAGTAGCAACGGGCGGGGCGCGATGAGGGCCACCAGCAAGTGTCCGTCTACGGGACTGGTATGTGGCTCAGCCCCATACTTCGCGCGGTTCCCGGCGAACTGGTAATCGTAGCGGCTGGAATCGATCATATGAGCGGTGGTCTCGCCGTACTCCCGGCGGGAAAGGGCCGCGCCACCTTCGCCCGAGCAGCAGGCGATGACCATGCCGAAACGGGGGTCGCTGGCGCCCGTCCAGAGGGCGGTTTTCCCGAGGCGGGAGGCACCGAAGACGGCAACCTTGTCCGCGGCGACTCGCTCGTCGGTTTCCAGGTAATCCATGACGCCGCTCAGCCCCCAGGCCCAGGCGGCGATGGTTCCCCATTGATCGTCGGCTGGGTATGTTTGTCCGGGCTCCAAATAGTGCCCCCGAATACCGTAGGGAATTCCCTCCTGGAAATCGGGCTCGATGTCGCCGTAGTAGATCGCGGCCACGCCGATACCCGCCGATAAAAAGAGCGCCACGTCCATGGTCCCGAACGACCGGCCTTCGGCGGCGGGGACACGCTGCCCCTCGCGGTTCCAGATCGTGCCCTCGCGGATGCCGGGGTCATCAAAGGAAAGGGAATTGGCGGAGAAGCCGATCTTCAGGAACAGAGGCACGGGACCGGTAGCATCGGCGGGGGTGTAGATCAGGAGGTCTGCCCTATGATCGCTGGTGTCATCGGTGAAGTAGATCGTCACCTGCCGCCGGATAGCCGTACCGTCGAAGGCCGGCATCCCCGACTCAAAGACCCTAAAGTGTACCGACTCCCGCCCCGGCCCCTTTCCGAACTGCTCGGTTTCGAAAAGTCGCAGGATCTCCGGCCGGCGGTAGTCGTACCAGTCTTCGGCGGAGGTGACCGGTTCCCCGTTTTCCATCATCAGGGGGTCGGGCAGGACGTAGTCGGGTACCAACTTCTCATCGTAGTTGACGGGAATACCGGCGACGGTGTCGGTTTTCGGTTGGGCCAGGGCGGTGGTGTAGCCCAAAATGGCGAACAGCAGGAAAAGGTAAACTTTCGGATATGAGGATTGCATGATCGGTGGATTACCCAGGGGGGCACGAATCCGATCAATATACGTCGCTTAGCTGTCAGCCTTACGCTCGGTAACCGATAACTACCAATGGATATGGTCAGCCGCCCCTCATCGCTTCCTCAATCAAAAGAGAGCCGGGAAGGTTCCAACTCACCACGTACCGTAAAAATCGGTGATGTCAAAGAAGAGGGTTTTTGATTCCCCGGTACGGGATATGGTGATGTAGAAGATATCATACATCCGGCCGTCTTGTTGCTCCGTCCGCTTAGCCGATATGTCCCAGTCCGTCCCCGGCTGCCCGAATTTCCGATCCAGGTAAACGTATTCCGCCGCAATACCCTCCGTGGAGTTTTGGGCATTTTCCACGATTATGGCTTCCTCCATCTCGTGACCTTCGCCACCGGCGAAGGTCACGTGGCTCACGTCCGGTGGAGCAGTGGCTCCAGGGACATTGTCGCGGGGAGCGACCGGCGTACAAGCAGAGAAGATTGTCAAGCCGGCGATGAGGAGTAGAACGTATTTCAATGGAGGCTGCGCATTAGTACAGTCAAGATATGAAACGAAAGGTGCTTACACCAAGGTGTCGATACCGGCTTCTACCTTAGGTTAAATCGAAGGTAGGGTGGCTGAGCTTGACATAACCATTCTCATCACATGCGGCAAACTATTGCACCCGCGCCCCGCCGCCAAAACCTACCGCCCGCGCTGCGGCGTAAACAGGCTCAAATCCCATTCATTCCGCCAGTGGAGCTCCATTTCGCCGGCTTCGGTAATGGTGATGGGCAGGAAGACGTATTGCGACTCCGCGCGACCGCGCCCGTTCCAGCGGTCGCCCATGTAGAGGTAAGCGTCCCGGTATCCCGGTATCTTGAAGATGTAGCAGGGCTGGGAATTGAAGGAGTTGTTCCCGGCATCGCCGACGAAGGGATACCCCTGCTCGGTGTAGGGGCCGAGGATGTCGGTGGCCGTGTAGTAAGTGGCCGGGTTGGGCGTCCAGCCGGAACACTGACTGGTGAGGAGGTAAAACGTACCATCCTTTTTCAGAATTCCGGGGCCCTCGCAATGGGCTTCGATATCGACGTCGTTTTCGGTTATGCTGAGGTAATCGTCGGAAAGTTCCGCCATGCGGATGGTGCGGTTGACGTGGTCGGCCGCGTAGCCGATGTAAGCCTTTCTGGTGTCAGGCTCGAAGTACATACCGATGTCGCGCGATTCGTGGCCGTTGGGCCGGAAGTGGTCCTGCACGGTAAAGGGACCGGTAGGCGTGTCGCTGACGGCCACGCCAAGTTCGGCCATGGAATAGCGGTCCCCGTCGTAGTGGAACCACATGACGTAGCGTTCGTTTTTCTCGTCGTAGATCACTTTAGGTCGCTCGAAAACCTCGATGTCACCCTTTTCGATCACGACACCTTCATTGGTCCAGTTGTATAGATCCCGGGAGGAATAGCAAGAGGCGCCGGCTGGCTCCCCCCGGTGCTCACCGTACCAAAAGTAGGTCTTCAGGGTGTCGACGTAAACGATGTTGCCGCCGTGGGCGTCGATGTGGTTGCCGTCGGTATCGAGCCACTGGCCGCCGGGGTGGAAGGCGGTGTAGGGTGGAACTTCCTGGGCCGTGGTCAGGGCGGTAGCGACCGTCAGCAGGAGGAAGAGGAGCAACTTGCGGGGCATGGATAGCGGGTTTGCGGTTGGTAATGTACGGTGCTTCGTTGCTTGCGCGAGGCCCTCCGCGCGCCCTTCGGGCTTGCTGCAGACCTAGGTACCGGGTAGGCGTCCCTTCCAGGGCCGCTGGCTTACTCCCCAAACACCAATACGAAACCATCGCGCGGGCCAACCGAGACCCGGAACTCCCCACTCCTGGGCACCATAATTTGCTCCCGCCGGAAAGAAGGCGCCGCCTCATCCGATCCGTCGGCACCGCTAGCGATGAGCGTACCCGATTGACCCTGCCAAAAGCTCAGATCGAGGTTCAAATCTTTGGCCGAGTCTTCCCCGTTCATCCCCGCTACGTACCAGCGGTCGCCGGAGCGGCGTGCCACCACGTACAGCTTGCCCGGCTCCCCGTCGATGAAGCGGACGTCCTCCCAGTAGTCCGGGAGCTCGCGCAGGAAATCCTTCACGTAGTCCGGCACCTTCGCCATGCCCTCGGGCTGCTCGGCGTAGTGCTGAATGCCGGAGAGTATGGTTACCGCCGTAGCCAGCTCGAAGGCCGCCGTAGTAGTCCGCCGCACCCGGCCGGGGATGCCGCCGAAGTTCATGGGGGTGAAGTCCATCGGGTCGTAAACGTTACGAATCATGGCCGAGGACACCAAATGCTCCGCCGCCCGGTCGGCCGCCCCCTGGCCGAAGGTGATCATCTCGTAACCGAACACTGCCTCCGCCGTCATGTAGTTCGGGTAGGTGCGCTGCAGACCGCGGGGCAGGGTAGCGCCGTGGAAGTTGCACAGCAGCCCGTTGGCTGCCGCGTCCTCCAGGATGCCGTGGTAATAGGCAATCATCGACTGTCCGTCACCCCCGAAGAAGTCCACCTTGATGCCCCGTATCCCCATATCCCGTAGCCGCCCGAACTCCTCCATCCGGCTTTCGTGGGTAAGCAATTTGTCCTTAGGGGTGAAGGGCACCGTATTCCAGCTGCCGGCGCTGTTGTACCACAGCAGCATTTCCACGTCCTTAGTCTTAGCGTAGTCCGCCAGCAGCCGCACGGAGTCGTAGCCGATCGTCTGGTCCCAGGAGGCGTCGATGAGGCAGTACTGCCAGTTCATGTAGGCGGCGAAGTCGATGTAGTCCCGTTGTACCTCGTACACCGTTCCCGCGTCTTTCTTCAGGATCCAGCTCCAGCTCGCTTTGCCCGGTTGCACGAATGCCATGTCCATATCCACGGCCGGGGCCGCCAGGTCGGTGCCGAGCGTCCCCTCCTGTACCGTTTGCAGGTCACCGATGGCGATGATGCGCCAGGGCGTCTTCCAGGGCAGGGTGCTCTCCGGGTTCAGCGTGGGTACGCCGTCGGTAAAGACTTCCGGCTCCTGGGGGAAGTTGATGCGGTATTCGCCGTTCGGACTGTACTGTTGCAAAGCCGTCCCGCAGTAGGTGGTATCCAGGTCGGCCTCCGTGAGCAGCAGCCAGGTGTCGCCGTAGCGGAACAGGGCCGGGTACACCCAGCCGTTGTCGCCGGGGGCGGGCGTACCCACCGGAATGTCCGACATATAGTGCGCCTCGTACGATGGGTTCGTATGCTCGAAGCCGCTCTGGGCCTCCGTTTTCGGCTGCAGCCAGGCGCGCGTCCCCTGCCGGAAGGGAAAGGTGGTCGCCTCACTCACGATCCGCTTCACCTCCGCCGTCGTATCCGGAAACACGTAGCGAAAAGCCACCCCGTCATTGGATACGCGGAACACGATATGCATCCGCTGTCCGTCCGCGTTCTCGGTCTCCCAGGTCCGCTCGGTGGCTTCATATTCGATGCGGTATTTCTTCGCGTTCTTACTCGTGTAGGCGTCACGCACGGTAGTCGGTTCGCTTATGGCGACGGAGCGCAGGTCGGCAGCAAAGTCGCCATCCTCACGCATTACGCCCAGTCTACCCTCGTTCAGCACCGTTGCCCCGTCCACTTCGACGGTGTACGTCGCCGCTTCTACGTCGCAGATCACCCGGATCCGGCCGTCGGGGCTACTCACTTCACCCGTCGCCTGCCCCGCCGCGGAAGCATCCGTACGGAAGGGCCGCGCCGGCAGGCCGGCCGCGTTGAAGAAGTTGATGTCCTCAGGGGCATCCGTCCATGCGTAGCGTACGGCCACCGGAGTGCTTACCTCGGGACTACTTATTACTACCGTTTTTCCCTCGATACGGGCGTCGGCCCAGACGAATTTTCCGTCCTCACCGGCCACCGCGAAGTAGCGCAGGGGCGCTCCGTCGCTCGATTTCAGACCGCCGCCTACGTGGTCAAAATGAAGGATGACCTCACGGCCACTTTCTTCCATTTCCCTGAAGACAGGCCCCTCGGCAACGATATCGGAATCCCCATAAACGTCCCGCTCCGCCAGCAGGGCCAGACGCTTGCCCACGTCCAGCTTATTGAGCGGGTGGATGTCGTTCCACTCGCCGATGTCTATGGTGGTAGCCAGCCCCGTATGGTCGAGGGCGAGGATTTTCTCCTGTGCTTCGCGCATCATAGCCCAGCCGCTTTCACCGGGTTCCTCCCGCGGAGTGCCGAAATTGGGTAGTTGAACGGCCAGGAAGGGCAGGTCGGGGTCGTCGAGTTGCTCGCGCCAGTCCTGGATCAAGCCCGGAAAAAGCGTCGTATACTGCCGGTCGCGGCCAACGTTAGATTCGCCCTGGTACCAGAGCACCCCCTTCAGTGCGTAGGGGAGCAGCGGTGCGATCATGGCGTGGTAGAGCCCGGTCGGCTTCCACTGGATGAAGGTAGGACCTTGCAATGGCTCCATTTCACCGCCGCGGCGGAATTTCCACTCCCCGGTTAGGTCCACGGTGGTCCTACCGTCGGTAAGGGCGTAGGTCTTGTCCGGGATAAAGCCGCCGCGCCCCGCCGCGCTGACCACCCGCACGGCGATGGTGTTCTCGCCCGCTTGCAGTACGCCGGCCGGAACGGTGTAGTTACGCGGTACGTACTGGGAGCCGAAGCCACCGACGAAGGTTCCGTTGATCCACACCGAATCCGCGTCGACGATGTTGCCGAAGGGAAGGCTCACCTCCTTACCGGTCAGCGAGGCCGGAACCTCGAAGCTACGGCGGTACCACACCGACCCATTGGCGTTGCCGAGGTCGGTATCATTCCAGAAGCCGGGCAGGGTAGTGGTGGCCCAGCCATCGTCGACGGCCGCCGGGTCGCTCCAGGCGATGGTGGCCGCGTAGCCGGCGTCTTTCCCCTTCAGCTCGCCGTACCAGCCGCCGATGCGCTCGCGGTCGCTGCGGCGTACTTCCGCCACGTAGGCGGTGTCGCGGTAACGGAGCGCGTCGTCGTAAAGCCCGGGATATTCGCTCAGGGCCTCGGGCGTCATCCAGGCCTCGGCTGGAGAGCCCCCCAGGCTGGCGTTGATCAGGCCCACCGGCACGTCGTAGCGCTGGTTGATCTCGCGGGCGAAGAAGTACCCCACTGCGGTGAAGTCCCGTACGCTTTCGGGGTCGGCACTGGACCACTCACCGCGGCTGTAATCCGTCCGCGGACCCTGAAAATCGAATTCCTTCGGCACGTTGAATTGCCGGATGCGGTCATTGGTGCTGGCGGCGATCTCGTCGGCGTAACGAGAGGCCACCATCCCCATGCTGTACTCCATATTCGACTGCCCCGAGCAGAGCCAGACGTCGCCGAACAGGATGTCGGAGATTTTCAGCTCGTTGCTACCGGAGATGGTCATCTCGTAGGGTCCGCCGGCTTGGGAAGGGGGCAGCGTTGTTTCCCAGCGGCCCTCACCGGTCCGTTCCGTTGAATAGAGTTTCCCATCGAAGGCAACCACGACGGTCTCCCCGGCATCGGCCCAGCCCCACACCTTCACTTTGGTATCGCGCTGCAGCACCATCCCGTCGCCAATGAGGCGGGGTAGGCGCACTTCGGCCCGCAGCAGGGGGGTACAGAGCAAAAGGAAGAGGACAAAACGAAGCTGAAGCGGGGTAGGTCCGTGCATGAGTGGGGAGTTAGAGGAGGACTACTTAAAAAGTTTCTGAGCGAATCCGTGGAGGTCGTGGCGCCATACGGGCCAGGCGTGGCCGCCGGCGTACTCGCTGTATTCGTAGTCTACGCCAAGGTCGTCGAATTTCTGCATCATGACCTGGTTATTCTTCCAGGCGATGTCCTCCTGACCGCCCTGCGACAGCCAGAAGACGTCGAGGTTATCGTTGATCTCGTCGGCGTGCTCCTCCATGAAGGTGTATTCCGGTCCGGAAAGCTCGGTGTTGTCGGCCCACCAGCCGGAGCTGAAGACGCCGAGGGCGCTGAACATATCTGTGTTACGTAGCCCGGCGTGGAGGGTCTGCAGCCCACCCATGGAGAGCCCCGCCAGGGCGCGGCTGTCGGCGTCCCCCCGCACCCGGTAGGTTTTCTCGACGAAGGGGATGACGGCATTCGTCAGTTCTGCGGCGAAGGTCTCCAGACTGCGGCTACCAAAACCACCGGGACCGCCGGGACCGAAGACGTTGCCGTCCATCATCACGATGACCATTGGTTCGGCTTGGCCGGCGGCGATCAGGTTGTCCAGGATTAAGTCGGTCTTACCCTGGGTGGCCCAGCCGGATTGATCCTCTCCCCCGCCGTGGAGCAGGTATAGGGCGGGGTATTCCTCGTTGCTATCGTCGTAGCCGGGCGGGGTGTACACGTACATCTCCCGCCACTGGTTTAGAACGCCCGACCAGTACTTCTTGATGCGGACCTCGCCGTGGAGCACGTCTTTCAGGGCATAGTAGTCATCATCGGGAAAGGGGATCTCGATACCACTCGCCATGCGGCCCATCCCGTAGAAGGTTTCGCTGGCCGGGTCGGCCACCGCCTTGCCGTCGATGAGCAGGGAGTAGTAGTGAAAGCCGCGGGTGATCGGTTCGGTGGTCACCATCCAGTAGCCCTCTCCGTCTTTTTCCATGTCGTACTTCTTACCCAGGTCTATTTGTACGGTTTCCGCTTCCGGCGCCTGGACGCGGAACATCACCCGGTTGTCGGGCAATATCTGGGGGTATTTGGCGCCGCGGACGTTCGTTTCGGCGGGGGTGCCGAGCAGGCTGTACTGGTCCAGGGTCGAATCATCTACTGGCTTCCACAGGAAACGGGAAAACATGTACAGGCCGTTCTTCCACACTTTGAAGTCATGGCCGCCCGGCTCGATGTAGTATACGTGGGGTACCTCATGCTGGTAGAGGTAGTCGTGCAGCCGCTTACTGAAGGTGATCAGACCGTCTGCGTCGCCGCAGGAGATCCAAAGGAGGTTCAGCTGCTCGTCGGTGGCCGCCGGGTCGGGGACCAGTTCCTCCGGCGTCTTGGTGTTGGGCGCCGAGGAGAAGCCGCCGACCCAGGAGAAGACGTCGAGGTTCTGCAGGCCGAAGTTGAGCGACTGTCCGCCCCCCATCGACAGGCCGGCGATGGCGCGGTGCTCGCGGTCGGCGATGACGGGGTAATTCTTTTCTACGTAGGGGATCAGGCTGCCCAACAGGTCCTCTTCAAAGTCGGCGAAGGCCTGTACACGGTCCGGCGCGAAGACGTTCCCGCCCGCCCGGTCATCTACCATCGCCCGTCCGTTGGGCATGATGACGATCATGGGTTCTACCTCTCCCTTGGCGTAGAGGTTATCCAGGATCACTTCCGGATGGCCGCCGTTCAGCCACTCCTTCTCGTCCCCGCCAATGCCGTGCAGGAGGTACAGCACGGGGTAGTCCAGCTTCTTGTCGTAACCGGGGGGCGTATAGATCAGCGCCTGCCGCTTGGTGCCGACCGATTCGGACTTATAGGTGAAGCTGTCGATGACGCCGTGGGGAATGTCCGACTGGGGTGCATCGAAGCTTTCGGGCGCCTCCATGACCCTATCTTGGGCGATAGCTCCGATGGAAAGCAGGAAAAAAAGGGAAAAGAGTAAGGTGATACGTTGCATATCGGATCGATTTGAGGTCGGATAAAATTGGCGGCTACTGGAAGAGGAGGCTGGCGAACTGCCGGAGCGACCGCCGCCAGGTTTGCCACTCGTGGCCGGTGCGCGGCGATTCGTAGTAGACATGCTCGATGCCGGCGTCCTCCAGCATCTTATGGAAGGCCTTCACCCCCTGGTACATCCGCTCCGGCTCGTCGGTGCCGATGCTGACGTACAGGACATTCATTTTGTCATTGAAGGCATCAGCGTCGGCCCATACGCCGTCGTACATATCGGTGATCTCGCCGCCGCGAACGAAGGCCGCGCCGCTGAAGCCGCCTACGTAGGCGAATTTATCGAGGTTGGTCATAGTCGTCTGGAAGGTTTGAAACCCACCCATCGATAGTCCGGCCATGGCGCGGTGCTCCCGGTCAGGCATCGTACGGAAGGTCTCGTCAATCATCGGAATTACCTCCTCTACCAGCACTTCGGAGAAGACATTGCCGCCCATAAAGCCGGCGTTGGGGTCCACCTCGCGGTCGGGATCGGTGGCATAGCCCCTTTCCATGACCACGATCATCGGCTCGGCCTCACCGGAGGCAATGAGGTTATCGAGAATGAAATCGGTCTTGCCCTGGTTCGGCCAGCCGGTTTCGTCCTCCCCGCCGCCGTGCTGCAGGTACAGGACGGGGTAGCGGCGATCCGGCTCCTGGTCGTAACCGGGCGGCGTATACACGAAGGCACGGCGGTAGGCTTGGGTGATGTCGCTGTAGTAATTCACCGAGCGGACCTGTCCGTGGGGCACGTCCTGCGGTTGGTAGTAGGCCATATCCTCGTCGGGGATATCAATCCCGCTGGCCATGCGCCCCATGCCGTAGAAGGTCTGGCTATTGGGGTCCATGAGGGGAATGCCGTCGGCAATCAGGGAGTAGTAGTGGAAGCCCTCCACAACGGGTTCGGTGGTCACGGTCCAGTAGCCTCCGGTGTCCTTCTGCATGTCGTACTTCTTCATGAGGTCGATTTGCAGGCTTTCCGCCTCGGGAGCGTGGACCCGGAATACGACGCGATTATCGGGAAGGATGCGCGGGTATTCGCGTCCGGGAATATTGGTGGAGGCTGGTTCCCCTTCCATTTGGGCGGCAAGGCCAGCGGTCAACAGGAGGAAAGCGAAGGAAATGATGGTTCGTAGCATGGTGACTTTCTTTAGACCGAAGGCCTCAACGGGCATCCCGGAAAAGTTGGCGGAGGGAGGTGGCGAGGAATTTTTTACAGTTCATCCAGGTGTGACCACCGTCGACGATGTGGGCCTCCAGTTCGATGCCTTCGGATTCGAACTGCGCGATATTTTGTTTGACGGGCTCGTACAGAAAATCGTCCGTACCCACGCTGATGGTGAATAGTTTAAGGTTATCATTGATCCGTTCCGCGTCGGGATCCCAATCCGTGAAGTTGGCCCGGAATTCCTCCGTCGCCGTGTAGGGGGCGTAGGAACATATGTACCCGAATACGTCGGTATGCGTCAGTCCGATGTTGAGCGTCTGGCCCCCACCCACCGAGAAGCCGGCCACCGCCCGGTGCTCGGCATCAGCCACAACCGGATAGTTGGCTTCGATGTATGGGACGATCTCGTCGACCACGTCGCGGGTAAAATCAGCCATGGGAGCGGGGCGGACGTTGCCGTAGGGCATCACGATCAGCATGGGCTCGGCTTCCCCGTCCGCGATCAGGTTGTCGGCGATGAAGTTGGCCCGCCCGACTTTATACCAGGTTTCTTCCGTATCCGATCCCCCGTGGATGAGGTACAATACCGGATATTGCCGATCTCCGTTCATCTGAAAGCCGGGCGGGGTGTAGATCAGCATGCGCCGCGTGGTATCGAGGATCTCGGAGGGGTAGTAGACGTAATGGACGTTGCCGTGGGGCACGTCGCGAATGGCATGGTCCAGCGGGACGGAGCCGGGTACATCTACCAGACTCGCCTTGAACCGCTCGTTCGCGAAGATGTCAACGTTGGCCGGGTCACTGACGGTCACCCCGTCCACTTTAAAGGCGTAGGGGTAAATGTCCGGCGTGATCGGACCGTAGGTGATTCGCCAGATGCCGTTGCTGTCCCGTTCCATGGGGAGGTCGTTCGCGCCGAATTGGCCGCCGTCCAGCAGAACGGTACGGGCCGCCGGGGCGAGGTACTCGAAGGTTACCGTATTGTCGGCGTGCACCTGCGGAGAACGGGCCCACGGGCCACGGGGTGGCTGAGCGCACAAGCCGGCGGCCGTAGCGACGAGTGCAGTAAAGCACAGAATTCGGAGATGTGGGAATCGATTGCGTAACATACTAGCGAGCGCTTTCGTAGGTGTCGGTAATTCGGAACCAGTCGAAGTCGGCGTAGCCCCCCGGCTCCTCGGTCGCGAAGGTGAACAGGGCGAAGCGGTAACCCATGAAGTGGGGCAGGGTGTAGGGCATCTTCAGTGGTTCGCCGATGGCCGTCCATGCCTTGCCGTCCAGACTGTAGAAAAACTGCGCCTCGTCCTTTCGCTCTCGAAAATCGCAGCTGGCGCGGAAGTAGACTTTCTTGCCCTTGAAGGCCACGCCCTCGGTTTCTTCCGTTCCGTTTTCGGTCGCCCGCACCATTACGATGCGTTGCGCGCCGGCTTCCTGCTTCACGGCCACGTAGCCATAATTCTTCTGCAGCAGACCCAGCCCGGCTACGTCCCCGTCGTTGAGATGGGAGACGTCCACCGCGATGGATACGGTGCTCTGGGGGCCAAGGGTGCGCTGGGTAAGGGTATTTTGCGTTTGTACGAAGGTGGAGTCCGTGCGGCCGGTCCGGATGCGTAGGTAACCCTTGCGGTCGGTGACCGACCAGTTTGCGTTGTCGGGGTTGTGGTTCCACTGCCAGACGAGCCCGAGGTCCGGGTCGCCCGATTTGCGTAGGAATTCGTCGGAGGCGGCGATGGCGGGTATCAGGCTAGTATTAGCAGGCAGGTCGAGGGTATCGGGAACTTTTCCGTCCACGCCGAGCACGGGCCAGCCGTCCTCCCAGGTGACGGGCGTGAGGTAGGGGATACGTCCGACTCCGCCGTAATCGCGAAAGAGGTAGGCGTACCAGTCGCCTTCGGGCGTGTCGATCAGGCCGCCCTGCGCGATGCCGCGATCCTCCAGCGCCACCCGCCCTTCCCAGGGTCCGGTGATCCGGTCGGCGCGGTGGATCACTACGGTGCGCATCCCGCCGCGCGGCCAGGTAATGTCGAAGAGGTAGTATTTGCCGTCGTGCTTGAAGAGCTGGGAACCCTCGGCGCCGAGCATGATGTTGTCGCCGGCCGGAGCACTGGCATTCTGGAGGAGTACGGTATCGAGGCCACCGGGCAGCGGGCCGCTGAGGTCCGGCTGCATCTCTTTCATATACAAGGTCCCCTGGCCCCAGATCATGTAGGCGCGGCCGTCGTCATCGAAGTACATCGTCAGGTCGTGGTAGGAAGGCGTGAAACTGCTTTCTTTCCACTCGCCGTTCTCGATGTCCGGCGTGGAGTAGACGTGCGTACGCCCCGAGGTAGCCGAGAAGGTGGCGACGTAGTAGGTACCGTCGTGGTACACCAGGCTGCTGGCCCAGGAGCCGCGGCCGTAGGTGCTCTCGCCATTCTCCAGGTTCATGGCGTCGTTGCTCACCAGCGTGTCGTAAGCGTAGTTGACCAGTTCCCAGTTGCTGAGGTCCTCGGATTTCATGATCGGCACCCCGGGGCTCATGTGCATCGTGGTGCTGCTCATGTAGTAAGTGTCGCCTACCCGGATCATCGACATATCCGGTACGTCGGCATAGATCAGTGGGTTGGTGGCCCGATCCGGTTGGGCCGTGAGGCAGGCGGACAGTAGGAGCGGGGCCAGTAGACCGAAGAGGTGTTGTTGCATAATCGAATTCGCTTAGGCGCTTGACGGGAGGTGACCCGGCTTTCCACCTGCGCTCCGTCGCCCTGTCCAAATCCGGAAAGAAAACGGGAACACAGGTGGGCAATTTTAATTGTCAATTTGACAAAAATAAGAACAGGCAAAGGAACACGCGTGGTCAGGTTTCACAATGGCATCCCATAATACCGAAAAAGAACAGCTATGCGGGGCCAACGTGCACTATTTATCCCGCTTTTCGATGGTTCGGCCGGATGAATCTACCGTTCGGCCAGAATTTAGGGAGGAACGTGCATAGGCCGGACGAATAATCCGCTACGGTATGCAAGGACATGAGCTCAGAGGTTGTTGCCCGGGAGCGCCACTTCGGTAGCGGGGAAGGCGACCACCGGA
Source organism: Lewinellaceae bacterium (assembly GCA_963747415.1). Taxonomy (GTDB): domain Bacteria; phylum Bacteroidota; class Bacteroidia; order Chitinophagales; family Saprospiraceae; genus Neolewinella. Next base: position 896,252 of record CAVVFF010000001.1, read on the forward strand.
GCAGGAATAGGAATAGGTGCACCAGGCTACGCATGCAGCACCGGATTGGGACGGCGTACGTCAGCCAGGAGCCGGTGATGACCTATTTTTGCGTTTCGAGGAAAGTGACCAAGGAAGCCAGCTCCTCCATGGAAAGCCCGTTCACGAGACCGGTGGGCATCATGGAGTGGTCCAGTTCCTCGCGGTTGGTGATGTCCTGCTTATCAAGTTCGGTGGCCTTACCCCCGATGTCGCGCAGCGTGAGTGCGTCGGCGGACTCGGCGGTCACGAAGCCAACGTAGGCATTATCGGCCGTCTCGACCAGGTAGGTGGAGAAGCCCTGGGAAATGGAAGCGTTGGGCTTGAGGATGGATTCGGTGATCTGATCGCGCGTCATGATGGAGCCGATCTGCCCCATAAACGGACCCTTCATCACGTCTCCCTTATTAACCGCGTGGCACGCAATACATCCCTGCTCTTCGAACAGTTCCTCGCCGCGATCGGGGTTGCCCTCCAGCTCGGCCATAGCCAGGATGATGTCTTCGATGGAGGCCTTGCCGACCTCGCCCTCCTTACTGGTGATGGCGTTCAGGTCGACGTTCGATTGCTCCGCCAGCTGCGCTTGCTCCACGGTGCCCAGTTCGGGGAGGTCCAGGCGATTCCGTTCGTTGAGGGTAGCGAAGAAGGTACCTCGCTGTGAGCCCGCCTCCCCTGCCTGCTGCAGCAGGAAATTCTTGATGCGTTCCGATCCTTCCCAGTCGACGGCCTTATAGTAGGGACCGTGGGTATCCGGCCGGGTGCTCCACCACCAGTCGCCTTCGTACGGCGCTTCCTCGTGGTATAAACGGGCCAGGGTGGTTAGGATGCCGTCTTGCACTTCCGCATCGTCGGTGGCGGAATAGGCGCTGATCAGCCCCTCCACTGCCTCCGTATCGTGCATATAGCGCAGCGCCCAGAGAGCCAGTTTAGGGTTTGTTTCGATGGCGTTGACCGTCTCATCCACCGCGCCGATCTGGTTCAGGGCCTGTACCGCCAGGTGCGGCAGGATGATGTCCGCGTTCGGCGTGGCGTGGGGCCCTTCGGCCTCGCCTTCGGGGGCTTGGGCGGAGGCCGGCACTTCCACGGCAAGCAATGTTTCGGCGGCTTCCTTGCGACCCAGCCGGCCCAATCCGACGATCGCGGCGGCCCGCACCCGGGGATTCGCATCCTTTGCGGCGGTCAGAAAAGGCTCCAGCGGTACGTTTTCCAGGCAGGTCTTGCGATCGGCCAGGGCGCGAAGGGCAAATTCCCGCATGCGGTCTTCTTCAGTGAGGGAAAGGAGCTGATTTACGCCGTCCCCGCAGGTAATTTGCGCGTAGGTATAGACGCCGGCTACTCGGGCTTCGAGCGGCAGGCTTTCGTCCGAGGCGACTTCCCAGGCAACGGCGGCCGCTTCTTCGGGCGCCGAGCGCAGGAGCCGTTGCTGGGCATGAAAGCGGCTTACCGAATTCGGAGCCTTCAGCATTTCCCCCAATTCCGCCGTAGTGGCGCTTTCCAGGTCGGCAAAGGGTTCGTACGACCAGTCTTCCGGTACCACCTTCACCACGAATCCCTTGGAATCGCTGCCCCGGTAGCCGGCACCGTCCCAGGCGGAAAGAAACATCCGGCCGGAGCCGTCCAGGTCGACGTCGGTGATCTGCGGCAGGGTGATGAATTCTTCCTCCTGCTGGGTGAAGCCGGGGCCATCCCGTTCCACGCGGTGGAGGTACAATTCGTTACGGCCCCAGTCGCCCATCATGGGCACGTGATTGTAGCGGGCCGGCCACCGGTCGTCGTCCATGAAGTAACTGCCGACGCCCGAACCGCCGCCCAAGTCGATGAGGGCGGGGATGATCTCGTCGGTAAAGTGCTTAAAGAGGGTAGGATAGCCGTACTCCCCGCTCTGGATATGGTTCAGGAAGCGGATATTCCAGCCGCCGCCGTCGTTGGTATTTCCGCGGGTGTAAATATTCATGAAGGGATCGATTGCCACGTCGTAGATGTTGCGCGTGCCGTGGGTATATACCTCCATCTCCGTACCGTCGGGACGTACCCGCAAGATCCCGCCGCCGAGCATGGTCAGCTTTTTGCCGTCGCGGTCGGTAGCGTTGTGGAAGCCGAAGTCGCCGACCGCGATGTAGATCCAGCCGTCGATACCCATGCGGATGCCGTTGGTGGAGTGGTCGGTACCGCGGTCCTGGAGCGGGGCGGGGGAACTGATGTTCTCGATGAGCGGCTGCGAAGGCCCATCGGCAACGCCATCGCCGTCCAAATCCTCGAAGACCACCAGGTCCATCGTACTGGCTACCGCGGCACCCTCCTCGAAGCGGGTGTGTAGGACGTACACCTTATTTCCCACGGGCATGATGCCGCGGGGATTGTCGACTGCTGCGAAAGTGTTGTGGGATTCGTAGTTGCCATCGTTGTCCGCGTCCACCAATCGAACGATGCTTCCCTTCCCGGGATCCTTACCCAGCGAGCCCATCATATCCACCCCGACAAATACTTCTCCGCTTGGTAGCACCGCCAGGGCCGCTGGGCTGGGGACGATCTCGGGGCCGGCAATGGTATCCATAACCAGGCTTACGGTTTCGGTCGCGACGGAGTCGAAGGAACCGTAGTAGGCATCCAGTTCGTCAAGGTCTGCTACCGTGGCTGGTTCAGCATCGGTACAACCGGTGAGGATTCCGGCGAGAAGGCAAGGAAAGAATAGGGGGAAAAAACTTTTTTGCATGGGATCGGGAAATGACTCACGAATATACTTTAGCTCCCTTTGGTTTACCATCCGGTGGTGTCGGGGGCGGGGCAATTCATGTTTGCAGCGACGAAATTCGGTGGGAGATGGAACGGGCTATCGGCAACTGCAAAAGTAGGTGGACGAACCGGTCGAGGACACCTGCGCGCTGAATCCGGCAGACCATGATAAAGCGCCCGGCCGTCCTCAATCAGTGGCAGGAAGCACTCGCGTTAGGCTGACTCCGAGGCCAAACGAGCCAAACGCTGGGCGGCGGAGCGCAGGTAGGGGAAGTGCCACGCCATTTATGAAGACGCACGCCTTAGTCATCCGCGCTGTTGTGCCCAAAATCGAGGTTAAGCAGCGTTTTTCCTTCACTTTCACCCGCAAACCAAATGGAAACGGCCCCGTTGTCCAATTATGGCTCAACGGATTGCACTGCGGGTAAACGGCCAGTCCTACGAGGCTGAGCTGGAGCCGGACATGCCCCTGCTCTATTTTCTTCGTAACGAACTGCAGCTAAACGGTCCGAAATACGGCTGCGGCGTGCAGCAGTGCGGCGCCTGCATGGTACTGCTGGATGGGAAGGCGGAGCCCTCCTGCCTACTTCCGGTAGATCAGGCTCAACGATACGACATCAAAACACTCGAGTCATTCGGTACGGCGGAGGACCTGCATCCTGTACAGCGGGCCTTCGTGGACGAGCAGGCCGCCCAGTGCGGGTACTGTCTGAACGGCGCGATCGTGTGCGCGAAGGCCCTGCTGGACGAAAATCCTACACCTACGGAAGAAGAGATCAAGGCGGCGCTGGCACGCGTGCTCTGTCGCTGCGGTACCCACACCAGAATTCTCCGGGCGGTGCACCGTGCGGCCGGCACCCCCACTACCGAATAGCGCGACACCATGGACCCTTATACGCAACCACCCCCGCCGACCGCTTTCGACCGACGTGACTTTCTGCGGCAATCGGGCTACCTCGCCATCGGCTTCAGTCTGCTTGGCCTGGAGAGCTGCTCCGTTGAGGCGGAAGCGGCCGGTTCCGCGGGTGAGCCTGGTCTGGGCATCAGCGAAGCGCCGGATAGCGATCAGGTAAACACCTGGCTCCGGATACACGAAGACAACACGGTGACCGTGCTGACGGGCAAGATCGCCATCGGTCAGGGAATCCTGGTCGCGCTGCGACAGATGGCCGCCGATGAACTGGATGTCCCACTGGACCGGGTGAAGATCATCATGGCCGATACCCGACACACCCCCAACGAGCGCTACACCGCGGGCAGCGCCTCCATCGAGGGGAGTGGCCGGGCCATTCGGCGGGCGGCGGCTACGGCGCGTCAGCTTTTGCTCAAGCGGGCATCGGATCAAGCGGGGGTAAGCGTATCGGAACTCACCATCAGCGACGGGATCATCAGGGCGCCGGGTCAAAAGGATCGCTCCTACGGTCAGCTGGTAGCCGGTGACCAAATCACTACGAAGATCTCCAGCGAGGCACCGCGGAAAGATCCCCGGGAGTATCGCTTCGTGGGCTACCCCGAGCCCCGGCCCGAGGTCGTCGGTATGGTGACCGGCGGAACAAGCGGTGAGGACCTCGGCTACGTACAGGACATGCGGCTGCCCGGCATGGTGCACGCGCGGGTAGTGCGTCCGCCGGTGTATAGGGCAACCTTAAACTCCATACCCGAGGAAGTGACCGCTATGCAGGGGGTGATCCGGTTGGTTCGCGATGGCAGTTTTCTGGCAGTACTTGCGGAAGGCGAATACCAGGCGATCCAGGCGTGGCAAATGCTGCGGCAAGAGGCCGTCTGGGACCGCCCCGACCCGCTCCCCTCCCAGTCCGATCTTTTCAGCGACATGCCGCGGCGGGCTACGGACACCGAGGTCGTCAGCGAGGCTCCCGACATCGAACAACATTGGAAAGGTGATCCCACCCGATTGGAAGCCACCTACACGCGCCCCTACCAGATGCACGGCTCCATCGGGCCCTCCTGCGCCCTGGCCGAATGGACGGACGAGCGGCTTACCGTATGGACCCATTCCCAGGGCGTGTACCCCCTAAGGGCCTCCCTGGCGGCTATGCTGAAGATTTCCGAAGCGGCCATTCGGGTGATCGGCGTGCGGGGCAGCGGCTGTTACGGGCACAACGGCGCGGACGACGTGGCGGCCGACGCGGCAAGATTGGCAATGGCGCTACCGGGCCGGCCCGTACGCGTGCAGTGGATGCGGGAAGACGAGCACGGCTGGGAACCCTACGGCTCGGCCATGCGGCTTCAACTGCGCGGCGCACTCGACAAGAACAAGCAGATCGTCGCCTGGGAAACGCAAGTCTGGACGGACGTACACAGTCACCGACCCGGTGGCGACGCGGCGGCGTTACTGGCGGCTCAGTACCTGGAAGATGGCTACGATCCGCCCGTCGATGGCTACCTGGGTGGCGGTTACCGCAACAGTCAACCGCTGTACCAGATTCCGAACTTACACATCGAGGCGCATCGCATCGAAGGGCCGCTGCGGGTGTCCGCCCTGCGCAGCCTGGGGGCCTACGCCAATATTTTTGCTATCGAGTCCTTCATGGACGAATTGGCGGAAAGGGCGGGGGAGGACCCGGTGGCCTTCCGGTTAAAGCACCTGGAAGACGAGCGGGGCCGCGCCGTGATCGAGGAAGTGAGCCGGCGGATGAACTGGCCCGGGTCGGCCAAACCGGTGGCGGGCCGGGCCTGGGGATTCGCCTTCGCCCGCTACAAGAACGAAGCGGCCTACTTCGCCGTGGCAGCCGAGGTCGCCTACGATGCGGCGGCGAATACCTTGCGCGTCCTGCGGCTGGTCGGCGCCATCGACGCCGGTCAAACGATCAACCCCGACGGCCTGAAGAACCAAACCGAGGGCGGGATGATTCAGTCGGCCAGCTGGACCTTGCTAGAAGAGGTGAAGTGGAACGCGGAGGGGATCACCAGCCTCGATTGGGCGTCTTACCCCATACTTCGCTTCCCGGAGGTCCCGCAGGTGGAGGTCTTCGTACTCGATCGCCCGAATGAGGATCCCCTGGGAGCAGGTGAGGCCGCGCAGGGGCCCACGGCGGCGGCGATTGCCAATGCGGTGTACCGGGCTACGGGTACGCGGGTGCGGGATCTGCCCGTCACGGGGGATAAATTGCGGGGGTAGGTCGATCACGTGTATCTAATCTTCTACCCTAAGGAATATTTGCCAGGCGTCGGTGCGCAGGGAAGGTATCTCCCCAGACTGATTCCCGATTTAACCATAGGTTGGTCAACGCCAGCAAAAGGAATAAGTGGATTAGCGGCAAAACCTTGGGTGGCGCGTAGCACATAAATGACCCATAATAGTAAGGCAGTTGTCTGGGGAGGATGCCGGAAGTCGGACGGTCAATACACCATAAATTGGCTTTCCGCCGGTGGGCTGATGAGGATGAAAGCTGCATCGCCATAGCCGGTGGACCGGGCGGAAACCTTTTCGACCAATTTCTCCGGTACCGCCGGATCGGCGAGCCGCAGGCTCAGGATATTCCGGGTACCGATGCGCTGCTTCCCCTCGAAGTTGCCCAGGTAATACTTTTCCCCGGCTTTAATGGGAAGGGGTCCGAAGTAGTCGACCAGCTCTTCCGACGCATTCTTGAAGATTAAATTGCCGATCGGTAATTCCAGCCGGGTCACGATGTAATCGCCGGGGGGTACGTTCTGCAGGATGGCGTGATTGGAGAGCATCCCGAGTGACTGGGAAGTGTACGATCGCCCGTCTCGCACGTTGGTTAACGTAATGGTCACGCCGTTCCCCATGGCTCCCAAAGCCGAAGTAGAGGCGGAAATTCCTATTAGCGCTCCCGTGGCGGAATGTTGAATTTGGACGGATGCACAACTCTGAAGATTAAGTAGGAAGAGAAACGCGGCGAGTGCGGGGCGGCGGAGGCTAAGCGTAAGCATACGTTTATCAATAGCGGGTGATTGGGTTCAGGCGGTATTTCTTGACAACCCCTGTAAGTCATAACGGAAGGAACGCGGCGTTCGTGTCCGTATAGCCCACCCGTCGGCCGACCAGCGGAGCCGTGCGGACGACTGTGTTCGGGCCCGGCCGCAGGTCAGCGAAGCTGAGCGAATATCCTCCGCGCCCTGTGGGCCTCTGCGGTAAATTTTAACGAGCGAAGCGAGCAATTCTAGCCACCGATCCGTCGGCCGACCAGCGGAGCTGTGCGGACGACTGTGTTCGGGCCCGGCCGCAGGTCATCGAAACTGAGCGAATGTGCTCCGCGCCCTCTGGGCCTCGTATGTTGCAAATAGGATCGGATTCACTTGGTTTAGCTGCCCTTCAGTGCCGATCTTACTTCTAGTCGAAGATAGGTCATCCGCGTCAAAAGCGGCTCGGTGTAGTCAGCTACTCGCAGAGGGCGGCCACTTCGATTAGAAGGCTTTTCGAGTCGCAATAGCACTTAACTCCTCAGGCTGCCCATGCCGTGAGAGACCATAAAGCTACGAGGAAAGACGACGGAAGTTCTTCGCCCCTTTTAGCTCACTTCTTAATCCCACTGCCATGCTTCCCTCCCGCTGGGCTATTGGACTGGACGTCAGTAAAGACGACTTCGTAGCCCGTATTTTTCTTGTCGACCAAAAAGGGCGCCCCCACCGTCGTCGCAAACGCAAATTTTCCAATAACGCCACCGGCCATACCGGCTTTTACCAGTGGCTCGAAAAACATGCCCCGCAACCGACGCCCCGCCGGGTGGCTATGGAAGCTACGGGGGTCTACCACGAGCGCCTGGCTTATTTTCTGCACGACCAGGGCTGTGCCACCAGCATTGTGCTTCCTAACTTGGTCAAGGCCTTTGGCCGTAGTCTCAATCAATTCTCCAAGACCGACCCGATCGATGCCGACATCATCGCCCGGCTGAACGGTGAGCGGGAACTTGCCGAGTGGCAACCGGCCAACGCCCATATGCGGCGACTCAAAACGTTGAGCCGGGAACGGCAAACGCTGCTGCAAGAGCAAACTAGCTGGCTGAACCGCCGCCACGCCCACGAACATTCCGCTCAACCCTGCCCCTCCACCCGCCGGCGTATGGAACAGCAACTTAAACTGATTAAGCGTCAACTACAGCAGGTGGAAAAAGAAATGGAGCGGCTTACAAAGCGCGATGAACAATTGGCCGGCAGTGTCCGGGTGATGAGCTCCATTAAGGGAGTAGGTGCCACCACCGCGCTGACGATTCTGGCCGAAACCGACGGGCTGCAACTGTTTAAAAACCGCGCTCAACTCATTAAGTATGCCGGTCTGGATGTGGTGGAAAAACAGTCGGGAAGTAGTATCCATGGTCAGGCCCGAATATCCAAACGCGGGAATAACCGACTGCGCGGTGCGCTCTTTATGCCTGCTCTGACGGCCATTCGCTACCCGGGAGTGTTCCGAGATGTTTACTTACGCCAGTTGGAGCGGCAGGGGTGCAAACCAAAAGCACTCATGGCCGTACAGCGTAAACTGCTGATGGTCCTTTTCGCCTTACACCGCAAGGACCAAGAGTATGAGGAGCAGATCCATCGTCAACGGCTGGAAAAAGAAGTAGGCAACCACGTGGATTGCCTACAGTGACTCATTCGAATCAAGCCGAACGGTCTAGGGTAGATAAAGGTAAACCTTTCTAAAGAAAAGCTTGGTTTATAACATAGCACCTCTGCGGTAAATTTTAACGAGCGAAGCGAGCAATTCTAGCAACCGATCCGTCGGCCGACCAGCGGAGCCGTGCGGACGACTGTGTTCGGGCCCGGCCGCAGGTCATCGAAGCTGAGCGAATGTGCTCCGCGCCCTCTGGGCCTCTGCGGTAAATTTTAACGAGCGAAGCGAGCAATCCTAGCAACCGACCGGCGGCCGCCCAGCGGAGCTGGGCGGCCGACTGTGTTCGGGCCCGGCCGCAGGTCATCGAAACTGAGCGAATGTGCTCCGCGACCTCTGGGCCTTTGCGGTAAATTTTAACGAGCGAAGCGAGCAATCCTAGCAACCGACCGGCGGCCGCCCAGCGGAGCTGGGCGGCCGACTGATGATTTACCGACTCAGCTATTCCTCCGGCACCGGAATCATGCAGATGCTCATTTTGCGCCCGTCTTCGGCCAGCACTGCGGACTGGACCTCAATCTTGCTACCGTCCGGACTAAAGGTAGGGTGGGTGTGGTCGGCGGCGGTGATCAGGTGGCCCGTGGAGAGGAGGATCATTTCCCGGCTTGCCCGATCGATGAGGTAGATACTCCGCGATAATTCGTCGCCCACCGCGTAGCTACGGAAGTGATTTTGTAACGAAGTATCCCGCCAAAAGATGCCGCAGATACCCCTTAGATTCAAGCTTGGCAAAGCACTAAAACATTCATAAGGGTCGCTTCGGGGGGTAGTGTCTGGCCATGGAAAGTTCGAAGGCCGCTACGAAGCTCACCACCACCGCTTCGGCGATTAAGTGCAGATATCCTAAAAGGGTCAGCGATTCACGGTACAGGACCATAATACTGAAAGAGAGCAGGCAATACAGGATATTAAGCGAAGCAATCACCTGCAGCCTTCGGGCCGGGCGCCCCCGGTAAGTGAGAAAGCAAAAAGTATCGTAGCCTGCAAAGAATAGCGGTACGACAGCCAGCAGGTAGATCGCCTGGAGGGGGATGCCAAAGTAGTCCCGGAAGCCCGCGACAACGACGCCAGTAAGGAAGGAAGACAAAAGCGCCCCCAGCCCATCAATCAGGAACAACTTGCGGGGATTGGATCTTAGTGTATTAAGGACTTGCATACCGTGCTAAAAATAGCGGCAAGCTCCCGGCCATCCTTTGATATAGGTCAAAAACTAGCGGTCCGCCCGTACGCGGCTCAGGGTTTCCTGGGTCATATTTAGATAGGACGCGATATGCCCCAGCGGGGCCAACTCCAGAATATCCGGCCGCTCGCGCAGCATATTATCGTAGCGCTGCTTTGCGGAAAGGAAAATCAGACTTTCGGAGCGACGCAATAGGTCGATGTAGATGCTTTCCGTGAACCGACGGGCCAGTTTCTCGCATTCCGGGTGCTGCAGCAGGTAGCTTTCCATTTCATTCCGTTGCACGACATATGCCATGGTATCCTGCAGGGCTTCGATGTAGTACTTGCTTCCTTCGCCGAGGAGAAAGCTATCGGGGGCTGTAACGCATTCCTCAGCTACGGCAAAATGGGCGGTGATATCCCGTCCGTCCAGGAGGTAATACGCCCGCAAAATCCCGGACCGTACGAGGTAGAGCTGCCGAGAGGCGCTGCCGGCCGCGTGCAGTTGCTCGTGTTTGCCTACACCTCTTTCGGTGAGGATGGGCGCAAACGCCGTGAGTACCTGCTGGAATAGTGTAGACATATAAGAGCGATTCAGGATGGCGAACGGTGCTTTATAGCTGGGGTACTTGTTCCGGAAGGCTTCTTTTCCTGCGCTCCGTCGCCCAGGTACGACAACTACAGGTTTGGCTTTTTTATTCGCAGTTTACAAAGGTCGCCTCGTTGAAAATAGAGAAATCAACCTCCCATAGTTGGGTAGCTGCTTCAATTGTTGGCTTTATATCGTCACACAATTCTATGGTTTTTGCCGTAATCATACTTGCCTTTTGCAAGAGGGATCGCTCCATATTCCCCTTCTGCAATTCTTCGTTGAAGATGCTTGCATATTTTTTGCTGAAGAACACTTCAGGTGCTGACTGGGCCGCGTGGATCATGGTCATAGTGACGGCCCAATATTTACAGGAATCAATGCGCTGGCTACTGGCCGATACTGACGGAAAACCGTCCCGGCGGGTTTTTTCCATGAGCAGATCGAAATTATTTTTAATAAGTAAGGCCCGCTTTTCTCTGTCCGATTCAAACGCTTGCCTATTTCCTTTATTCGTATTTACGAACGATTGATCCGCCGCTATCATCCGGCAATAATCCAGTGGCAGTGTTTTATTATCGCAGGCCACCATTTCCAGGAGTACGACTATGGTAATACTCAGTTTGAAAATGGCCATAAGGTAAAATTCCGGGTGTTCCGTTTTCGAGCTCAAGCTATGCAAAAAAGTAAATGGGCAACATCAGTCTAAGCCTGCCGGTACGCCCGGCGCAGAAAATAAACGCTACCCCCAATGACGAGTAAGAGGATCAGCGGCAGAAACCAGCTTCCGAGGCTCATCAGAGGGCCGGTAAAATAGGAGACGGTTACATACTCCACGTAAATAAGGGCGAGAAGAACCACCACCAGTAAATAATTGAGGTAGCGGGAAGTATTGCGGTGATGAAATTCTGCCGTGTTTCCCGTGGATCGAACGGGATGATTTTGCCGACGCTGCCGCGAAAGAAACCACCGGGAACCCGCAAAGAGGAGGGTGCCCAGGCCGGGATAGATCCAAAAAAGCGCACGGGGGCCAAAATCAACCGGCCAGCCGTCCACTCCGAATTGGATAGGAATGGTAACGGGTAAGCTCATGTATCCTACGGTGGATGTCACCAGTAGTACGATGAAGATGATCGCCGACAAACGGTTCAGCCAGCGGTCGGCTGTCTCGGAAGGAATAAAAACTCTGGGGCGGCGCATAGGAAGCATACATTCAGGAGGCTAGCCACCCCAGGCATACGGAGGCAGGCTTGCAGGGTGCTGGCTTTCAGAAGATAGCAAACTTTTTGTAATGCGTCATCTTTCGGACCGCTCGAAAGCCAGCCGACCGCTTGTCTAATCGTCCAGGGAAACCAACCGCTCCTCGATCGACCTGCGCACCCTGCCGGCTATGATGTGATTGCTGTCAAGTGCCAGGGCTCGCTCGATGTAGGTCTTGGCCAGGAGAAGGCTGTCCATGCCCGCGTAGACCTTTGCGTATAACACCTGGGGCTCGGGAATAGCGGGGTCATTGACTTTCCTGCGCAGCCGTTCCGCTAAATCGAGGGCGGACTGGTGATGACCGAGTTCCGATTCAAGGATCGCGGAATAACTGAGGAAGAAGGGAACGGTTTTTTGCTCCGGCGTAAATAGTGTCCGAAGGGAATCCAGGGCTACTGCCGGACCGTGGTTGGCGTGCAGAAATTCAATGTACTCGGCCTTCATATAGGTTTCCCCGGGGTATCGGTGGATAAATTCCCGGTAGTTCTTTTCCCCCAGCTCATAGAACTCCCGCACGAAAGCGGTATCCAAGGTTTCCCCTCGGTCACGGGCGTTGAAAAGCTCCAGGGTTTTCAGCGTGATATCCAGCAACAGGCGGTCGTCGTCACGCACCGTATGTCGTACGTTCCGCAATTCCGCCAACAGCGCGGTACGCTCTTTAAGATCGCGGGTATTTTTACCCACGAGGCTTTTGCCGATGACGAAAGTGGAGTCCCATGCTACGGCCCTGCGGAAGCTTCGCTCGGAAAGGGTCCACTGTCCGTTATCCAAAATCTGCTCCCACCCTTTATTGAAGTAGTGCAGCGCCGAATCATTCTCCGTTCCGTAGGTGAAGGGCGCAGCGGTAGGCGAGGGAGGCGGACGATCAGACGTGCACGCAATCGTGCCGGCTGACAAGAACAATAGCAGGACGAAACGAGGTGATATCATGCGTTTCAAATGTACGGCGCACGGATTTCAGGATGCATATTCCGGGCATTTGCTTCTTTCCGCGGGCCAACACATAAATGGCTCCGGAAAGCCAGGACGGAAGATCATTAAGGTACGTCCCGGTATGTAGGACGGCGGCGGAGCGCAGGTAAAAGGCCCGGCCATCCTTCCAGTTCCGCTGATTACCAAAGAACCATCCCGACGAAAGGGATAGGAACTATGAAATCCGCCGGGTGTATTCCAATTTATTGAGCACCTCCGGAAGCGGCAATGAAAGCGAACCACCGGGATCAGGCTGCCAAATACCTTGAAGCGGCCATACCAATATTTCAAGGTATAGCGGAAGACAAGGCCGCGGCCAGCCATGGGAAATGAGTAAATTGGTACCGGGGAGATTAAAAAATGAATTTGCGGGATATGCAAGAACGTACAGCGGCCGTCCATACCTTGATTAAAACTCAGTAAAGATTGGGATACAAATACCGCATCACTCCTTCTTCGCCGCTCCCATTCTGCCGCTTCGTTACGAGGTGGGGGAGAGCCTGGTTCGGCCCTTGCCTAGCACTATGCGGCATACTCCTTATCGGTTGTTCGGCCAGTAAAGAGCAAGTGGCATCCGTGGAGGAAGAAGTCGCAACCGGAGCCTTCTACCCATTAGAGAAACTGACCACCGGACCGCAACAACACTGGTTCGGGTACTACGACAAACAGCAGGTGGACCCCAGCGGCCGGTACGTGCTCGCCATGCGGGTAGATACCTTCCTCCGCTCGCCTACCATAGGGGATACCCTCCGCATAGGGGTGATCGATACCAGGCGAGAAAATGCATGGCGGGAGCTCGGCACTTCCACCGCCTGGGGCTGGCAGCAGGGATGCATGTTGCAGTGGATCCCCCATTCCGGAGGTGAAATAATTTATAACGATCGCGAAGGAGATCGCTTCGTAAGCCGGGTGGTCAACGTACACACTGGTGAATCCCGCACCTTGCCCCGGGCGATCTATACGCTCAGTAACGCCGGAGATTTTGCCCTCGGCACGGAATTTAACCGGATTCAAAATTTACGGCCTGGTTATGGTTACGCTGGCATCGAGGACCCTTATGCAAGTGTAAAAGCCCCCGCTGAGATCGGGATTTATCGAATGGACCTTAAAACCGGAAGTAGCAAACTCCTCCTTTCCATTGCCGATATGGCCGCCATCCCCAATCTCGGAGAGGAACTCACCGGATACTGGAACTATTTTAATCACCTGCTAGTTAGCCCGGACGACGACCGCTTCGTTTTCCTGCACCGGTGGCGGAAAGAACTCGGTGAACGTGCCGCCCGCGCTAGTACCGGCTTCGTGACCCGGATGGTTACCGCAAATACGCAGGAGGGGGGAGATCGCTACATACTTGATCCTTCGGGATATACTTCCCACTTCATCTGGAAGGGCAATGATGTAATTACCATGTGGACGCAGCCAGTCGGGAAGCCATGGGGATTCTATGAGTTCACCGACCTCACCACGGAAGTAGCTGCCGTTGGTGCGGAGGCAATGCCCGCAAACGGCCATAACACCTATTTAGCGGGAACCGAAAACGAATGGATTATCAACGATACCTATCCGAAGGGAATAGGGCGACTGCAGGACTTATACCTCTACCACGTGCCCACGGGCAAGAAAGTCATACTGGGACGATTTCACCAGCCGCTGGAGTTTGCGGGAGAGTGGCGCTGCGATCTCCACCCCAAGTCTGGCCCCGACGGAGCATATGTATACTTTGACTCCACTTTTGGCGACGATGGCCGACAGGTCTACCGCATTGATGTGCGGGAGGCGATAAAGTAAGGAGGTCCCGCATTCTTGTACCCCCGGCTCCGGAAACCTTCGCCACCGGTTGCTGATCATTTCGAATGGCGGTATGGATATCTATGCAAAAATTAAACAGGTATCCTTCGATGATGATTGCAGAGCCGTGATCAGCACTAACTTCGAAGGCTCCGGCACGGCCATTGGGCTAGTTGGAGTAGATTAACCTTCGGAATCCGCGTTTACGCCTGCGCACCGCCGCCCGGCTTAAAATCCATTCGCCCCCAACCAGGCATAAAAAGCATCGATCCACGCATCCCCCGGATTACCCGTTTTGCGCATGCCGAAGCCGTGATTGCCGTCCTGGTAGATGTGTAATTCCGCAGGCACCTCGGCGGCATTCCAGGTTTGGAAGAGCTCGATGGATTGCCGCTGAAAACCGAAAATGTCGCGGCTACTTACGGCGATGAAGAGGGGCATGGGCTCCTCCGGGATGGAATCCAGGTCCAGCAAATGCAGGGCCGCGTAGATCGGTGCGATGAAGTTGGGTCGCTCCGTGATTGAGCCGTATTCCAGTCCTGCCGCGGCCGCTACCGTACCGCCCGCGGAGAAGCCGATAATCCCAATGCGGTCCGGATCGATGCCATATTCCGAGGCGTTTTGCCGGAGATAAGCGATGGCCCCCCGTCCGTCTGCCTTGGCCAACTCGACATAGGGGGCAATGCTTCGGTCCATTTGCTCCTGGCTGGCCTGAAATTTCGCTTCGAATTCCCGTTGCGGATTTTCACCCGTAGGCACCAGTCGATACTGCAAAACAAAAGCGGCAATCCCTCGGTCACGCGCCCAGACGGCCAGGTCGGTACCCTCGTTTTCGATGGCCAGGAAGTGAAAGCCACCGCCGGGGGCGATGATGAGCGCCGTACCGGTGGCCTGCGCCGGATCGGGGAGGTAGGCGAGCAGCGTCGGTTCGGAGATGTTAGAGACGGTGAGGGAGCCATCACCCGAGGTGCCCTGACTGCGTACGCCGCCCGTCCACTGCATCCCGGCGGCAGTAGGCGGGTATGGTAGCGCTATGGCCATGTCCGGTTTTGGGGCATAGTCAACCTGGGCGGAGCCGACTTGGGCCAAACCTACAGCAAGTATGGTGAGCATGAATTTTCTGATCATCGGGACCTGGCTTTTTTACTAAGGTGCATTTTTTTCGCGTGTATCAAGGGTTTACTCATACAGATCGGGACGACGCTCCTGGAGTGCGGCGATCGCCGTGCGGCAACGCAAGACCTCCTCCAGGGCTATGGCACACCTGATCATTCCCTCGCCGTTTTCGGATGCGCTGACCAGCACCTTCCCCCATGGATCGACGACCATGGTGTTGCCCGAAAAGTTAGTTTCACCGTCCGTACCCGACCGACTGGCCAGAACTACGAAGAGCTGGTTTTCGATGGCCCGGGCGCGGGTGAGGGTGAGCAGGTGATCCAGCCGCACCAGCGGCCAGGCGGTGGGAACGAAGAGCAACTGAATGCCCCGAAGGGTAAGTGCCCGGGCGATCTCGGGGAAGCGAAGTTCGTAGCAGGTCATTACGCCGCAGGGGAGGCCGTCCAGTTCGAAGTAGCCAAGCTCGTTACCGGGAGAAATGGTGCGTTCCTCGTGGATGGGGGCGATGGTCACGAGATGGGACTTACGGTATTTATAGACCAGCTTCCCGTTCTTTCCAATGACCGCCACGGCATTGTACACCCGATCCCCCTGCCGCTCCGACAGACCCAGTAGTACGTTCACCCGCTTTTTCCGGGCCCGTACTTTAATACCCTGAAGATGTTGGTCGCCCCAGGTCACCGCCCGGGCGGCAATCACGTCCATGGCATAGCCGGTATCACACATCTCGGGAAAGGCAACAACGTCCACTTCGCCCGGAACGATATCGTCGAGGATGCCCTCGATGCGGCGCAGGTTCTGCGCCACGGCCCCCAGCTCGGCGTCGAATTGGTAGATGGCGATGGACAGGGGCATAGGCGGCACGGTTTCCGAGCACCGGCTCGGGCTGATTAGTTGGGCTACAAGATAGCGCGACCTGGATAGTACGCTAGGCCCTCCCTCCGCTTCGCTTGGGGCTGACCTCGCTACAAATAGCCGTCCATTCCAGGGCCGTGGTTAGCCTTTCCGGTACCGTGTGGCGACAGCCACGAAAGAATCCGTGAAATTTGAGGCTACGGGAAGATCGGTGCTAATTCGTACCCTAAATCCGTCAAATCGGTGTTGAGCTACCCCCCCCCGCCAGCCCGGCGAAGCCGGGCAACCCTACTCCATTTCGAATTTAAGCAACGATATCCCCTGCCGCGGCAGCACCATCTCCACGGTCACCCGACCGTCCACCACCTCCACCCACTCTGGCGAGGTGTAGAGATCCAACTGACCGGCCGCCTCCAGTTCGGCAATTTGTTCCTCACTTGGTGGTTGGGGCATCCCCATCTCCTTGAACAGGGTGTAGGAGTTGCTGTGTTCCTGGTCGATTCGGTAGTGGGTCAGTAGGATGGGGCCGTCACCCGAAAAGCCGTCGATCTCCACCTTGACGGGCGTGGCCGGCACGTCCAGGTTATCGTTGTCGTGGTAATTCCACACCAGTACGGTAGCCGAGCCGTCGCTTTTGCTTGCCAGGCCGTTCACGTCATCGGTTGCGTCCCGCACGCTATTTTCCACGATCGTCCGGGCGTCGTAGTGCAGCGGTTCCTGGTCCACGGCAACGCGCGTAGGGGCCATCATGCCAAACATACGGAAGGTATTGAGCACGGGTTTATCTACGCCGTTGGTGGCCATATCGCGGAAGCCGGCGTACCATGGCTGTTCCTCGAACTCGAATCCCCAGGTCACCGCCCCAAGCAGGTTCACGCCGTGTTCCCGGGCCAGGTCGTACTTGCGGGCGAAGGAGGCGGCGGTGTAGGCGGCGTACATCGTGCCGTTGCGGTAGGCATTGTGGGGATAGTCGGCCTCGGAGCAGGCGGCGCAGCCCTCCGGATCGCTTTCGCCGATGATGATGGGCAGGTCCTTGAGTTCGGGATAGGAGGCGACGATCGCGAAGCCTTTATCGATGTCGTTCAACTGGGCGCCCATATTCATCTGGACCATAGGTAGGGGATCCTTTCCCGCACTCGCATTCGCCCCGAGCTGGAGCTCGGGGACCCGATCCACCACTTTGGGGCTTCCCTTCGCGTGAAAGGTGATGAAGTCGAGCGGCGAGCCTGTTTGCCCCGTAGCGTAATTCGTACCCGTCAGCACGTGATCGAGGAAAGTGCGCAGGAAGTCGGCTGCCTCATCCCAGCCCGGCCCGGTGGTTTCCGGTCCGCCGATGCGCGCGGTGGGCAGCGCGCGCTTCACGGCGTCGGCGCTGTAATCGTACAGCTTGATGTATTCCTCAGTGGTCCCGCGCCAGTAGCCGATGTTGGGCTCGTTCCACACTTCCCAGTACCAGCTTTCCACCTCTTCCCGGCCATAACGATCGACGCAGTGCCTTACCCATTGATACACGAGTTCGGCCCACTTTTCGTAGTCGTTCGGCGGGTAGGCCCAGCCCGTGTAGATGTCCTCGTAGGCGGCGCCGGGTTCCCAGTAGTGGCGGTAGGGCGAGGGGTTCGAGGACAGGGCCTCCGGCATAAAACCGATCTGGGCGAAGGGCTTCATACCCCGTTCGACGTAAGTGTCAAAAATGCGGTCGATAATCGTCCAGTCGTACACCGGATTCCCGTTCCCGTCTTCGGTGTAGGCGTTGGTGCTGCCCCACTTGAGTCCGTAGGTGCCTTCGCCGGTTACGAGCAGACTGTGCGCGCGCACGTACACGGGCACTTTACTTAGTTCGGAGATCTCCGTGAGGAGCTTCTTGCCGTCCGGCATGTAGGTATAATTCGGCTCGTCGTAGCCCCACCAGGCCCATATGGGGTCTAGCGGACCGAGTTCTTCGCTAAGATCCACCCGAATGCTTACGGAATCGGCCGTGGGTTGTTGGGCGGCGGCGCGCGGGACCAACAGTCCCAAAAATAAGAGCGGTGTCAGGAAACTACCCCGCAGGTTCGGACGATGTGCCATGAAATTAGCTTAAATTGTAGGTAGGTAAGATCGTAAAATAGATCAGAACCTCCTACCGGTGGAATTGCCGGCAGGGTATACCTGGCGATGGCCGCCGAATACCTGCTATGCTTAGTCATGGCTCATCTTCCACTTGCGATCATTCGCTCCGAAGTGGCTGACACGTGGTGTACGAAATAACCCATTCCGGTTATCAGGGAAAGCAACCTTACCCGGTAGCCCACGGAGTCGGTACCCCGTTGTTTCCTTTTTCCGGCCGAACGGTCAGGAACCGAATACAGGACAACCCTACTGGTAGTGCGCTTCGGCAAAACGGGCCGATGGCATGAAGATATCGGAAAGTTGCGTTGTACGGCCTAATGTGTACGGGGTTGTCGCTAGGGAATCAGATCGTTCCGATAAAGATCCGTAGCCTTCAGCGGCCGGGTCTCCAGCTTGTGGTCGGAGAGCCAGTTCAGGAAGTCATCGAATCTCGATGGTTTCATTCTGCCCCAGGTGTGCGGATTTCCCAGGTAGGGCGTGGTTAGTGCTAGGGCTTTTTTTACGGAGATATCATGATCAGAAGCGGGCACCACCCGTTCCAGGATGCCTACCGATTCGCCGGGATTTTCCTGGGTGAATTGGTAGCCCCGTTTAGTTGCTGCCAGGAATTTGCGGTACAGCTCCTCGTTCTCGCGTACCGCGTTAACACTGGCCGCGATGACCGGGGAGTATCCATAGGGGATGTTATAATCCTCCAGATTAAAATACCGAAGCTCCAGACCTTTGGCGTCGGCTTCCACCCCTTCCCAATTTCGGAACACCCAGGTGGCGTCGTAGGTGCCGTTAACCAGGGTGTCCCATATGCCAAGTTTATCAGGGTGCACCAATCCCAGCTCGCCGGTACCCCCGTCGTTGCGGATCATCTCTCTGACGATATCGTCTTCGTAGCGAGCATGGTAGGAGGCGTACGTCTTACCGTCCAGTTCTTTGGGCGTCCTAATGGGGCTATTCTCCCTTACCGCGATGGCACTCAGGTCTTTCTGTAGCAGCGCGGCGATAGCCACGATGGGAAAGGGTGTCGCCTTGGTGCGGTAGCTGATCAGGCTTTCGGTGGGGCAAACGGCAACGTCCGCCGCGCCCGTCTCCAGTTTCTTGGCCGGTGTGACGGCGTAATTATCGATGGATGGATCGGAGATCTCCACCTCGAGACCCTCGTCCCGGTAAAAACCCTGGTCCTCCGCTACGAAGAAACCGATGTGGTTAATATTGGGGGTCCAGTCTAGGGCTAATCTTAGTTTCTGCATGGCGTTCTTGGTGGTTGCAGGTTTCGGGTTACTGAGTAGCCGGCGCACCATAGGATGGCTTAGCCGGTGGTAGGAAACTTAAGCAAAATCCAGAGAAAGATCCGGCGGAGACCCGATAAGGCTCCGGAAGGTGTTTTCCGCCTTATGGCAGGTGATTTCTTCCGGCAACTCCGGGAGGCTGAAGTGAAAGACATTAGCCTCAACGGTATACTTTCCATTTATGGTCCCGCTTTCACTGTTAATGGTAAATTCACCGCCCTTCCCGTCGCCGGAAAAATGGCCTCCCTTCGTGGTGATGGCCCGCTGAAAGCGATCGGTAAGCTCCTTCAGAGGCTGGTGGAAAGTGATGGGAAATTCGCAGGATGCCATGTCTCTATATTTTGGAACGGGTACTGCTTGCAGGTCTAAAGGCGCGGATATGTTCATGTCGGCAGTGATTCTTGGAAATTATGTTGAATGGGCACATGGGATATTTCGACCCGGCAGCGATTAAAGCCGAGTCCCCCAATTAGAAAAGGGGCAATAACAACCGCCAAACGGGCTGCCTCGGTCCCGAATTTAGGGTTCCGCACGGCTGTTCCGAATATGGAACGGCAGAGGTCGCTATCCCGCTCCTGTTCCAGGTTGTAATGTACTGGCAAACAGGTCTAAGGGCTAATTTTGGCTTTCCGGGTCAAACATGAACGCCGGTATGGTTAGTTTGAAAAAGTTTAGAAAAGGAACGACTTAGGGTTTAAGTAACGCTTTTTTCGCGAGATGTAGCCTGACGTGGCCATGTCAGAGCCGGGGAGCGGAAGTCCAAACAAGCTTTAAACGAAGAAGGCCCCATCCGTTTACGGATGGGGCCTCGGTTATTAGGTTAACTTGAGTTATGAAGCCTCTAAAAAAAATGTGTCCATGTGTATAGTGTCGGTAGCTATAACGCACCAAGGATACATTCGCATTTTCCCTTAACGTATTTTATGCCAGGACTTTTTATGCCGGTCACTCGTAACCCCCCTCAGCGAGTAGGCAGGCATGGGCGCCGCAGCGCAGGTGCAATACTTACTGCGGAGAGCGGGAACAACTGGCACGAAATATCGCGGATAACGGACAGTCACTTCCCATAAGGGCGGTCATCCGGGGTATCCTGCTTACTCCACCACCGCCGAAGCCACTTCCCGGTGGATTTTCCAGGTGCCCTCCTCTCCGTCCTTTTTCAGGATCACCAGGAAGGTATCGTCCAGTTCCACGGCTTCCCCCTCTTCGTTGGTGTAGTACACCTTGCTGGTGCCGTAATCGTAGGCAATACTGTCGCTGGCGATAATGGTTTCCCGGGGGCTCATGACCATGCTGTCATAGCTGAATCGGCCCATGGGAGCTTCTCGTAGCCGCTTGTATTCCATCCAGTCTGCACTACCCGGGGATACCCCCTCAAAGTCCGCCGTGGAATACTGGGACAGATCGCCGTACCGCTTTTCCTTAATGGCCAGCTGGAAGGCGGCCCGCACCTCCTCGATGGCGGCCTGTTCCGCGACAACGTCCAATTCGTTGCCGGTGTCTGACGCCATTTCAGCGTCGTTGCCTTCCCCCGGGCTGGCGCAGGTAAACACCGAGGTGGCAAATAACAGGAGCAATAGATTTTTCACACCGTAAGTCTTGTGCGTTTTCGTGGTGAAATAGCGACTGAAGGTGCCGGAAAAGGGTCAAAACACTTCCTCGCAACGAATTCAGCCTTAACCGTTCATTCCGAGATCCATAGCTGTGTTACAACATAATAAAAAATCTAACGGTGGCAATCCTAACTATAGGGATTACTCTGCAGGTCGGCGACGAATGGATCATTGGAGATGAAACCCCTAACGGGCTGAACCACCGCCCCGCCGTGTTAACGGCCTAGGTGAGGGAACCAACAGGGCACTTCCCGGGCGTACTCCTTGTATTCATGACCGAAACGTTCCCCCATATCGGCTTCTTCTACCGGCTTGACCGTCACCTGCCAGAGGATAGCTCCTAATAGCGCGTAGGCTATAACGGGTAGGGAACCGAAGAAAATACCGATGGCCAAGCCCTGGGTCACTCCGGCTACCGCCATCGGGTTTCGGAGGTAACGGTACGGCCCGGCAATCACCAGCCGATTCGTCTGGTCGAGGGGAAGCGGGGTACCCTCGCCCCGGCTCACCAGGTAAAAGGCACTGATGAGATTGAGCACACTCCCAAGGAGAAAAAGCGCACCGCCAATCCAGGTTATCGGCGAACCGGAGACCGCCAGATCGTGTCCGGATGCCTGCAGGATAAGAAAAGGGATCCCCACCAAAGTGATCGACCATACTCCCGCTATTTGTAGGAATGTCTTACCGGCGTTCAGGTACACGTTCGAACTGCGGCTTTGCCGGAAGGATTGTTCGCCGTAAACCAACCAGAGATTAAAGGCACATCCAAGGATCATAACCGCGGTGGGGAGGTAACCGCTTCCTGTTAGTAGCATAGCCTGCAGGCAGTACAGCGTACTGTAGCCAAAGCCGCCAAGGATGACGTATTCCAGCATCGGACGCTCTGTGTAAGCCCGAACAACGGATAGCACCACGATCACCAGCAAATCAGGAAGGAAGAAGGCATTGAAGGCCGTCGCTCCGATGCCGGTAAACTGGAAGGCCCTGGAAAAGGAATCGCTGATCCCGAGTCCGGCCCACCAGAGCAATACCAGGGCCGCCTGGAGTACATAAGAGG
The DNA here is from genome assembly GCA_963747415.1 of Lewinellaceae bacterium. Lineage (GTDB taxonomy): Bacteria > Bacteroidota > Bacteroidia > Chitinophagales > Saprospiraceae > Neolewinella. The sequence goes on from CAVVFF010000001.1 coordinate 918,399, forward strand.
TCGATTTCATAGGGGTAGCTCAGCCGGGAAGTTTGCTAACGAAAGGTGATCCAGGGCTTAAAAGTATTTGTCATTCAGTGCAACAGCAATATGTACCGCCTTTGCGGCAACGACACCACAGCTTAGTGCTCCAGCCGGGCGTTGTTGCCGAGGACCAAATGGCTTCGTATGGCGGTCTGCTCGGGCACTATAGCAGGGCGGTCCGTCAGGGGAAAGGGCTCCCATTAGGGAAAGATCCGCCGCAAACCCACCGCCAATCCTCCTGCGTATAGCCGCTCCCGTATCGGGGCGTCGGCCAGTGGGGTGAGCTGGTAGCGTACGGCGTACTCAACGAAGAGGTCAAAGCGATCCGATAGCGCATAGTCGGTGCCGAAAGCCAAGGTGGCGCCCGGGTGCAGCCGATTGACCGACGACGCGGTTTCGTCGAAGTAGGTTACCGCTTTACGGGAATCGTCTTCACTCCGGGATCTGGTCATTAGATAAGCACCCGGTAGCAGCCCCGCTTCCACGTAAGGGGTCCACGGGCCTGTGTCGAAGGTGTGTTGCAGCAACAGCGGAAGCTCGAGGAAAATCACGTCCGTTTGCACGCTAATATCGCCGGGCAGGTCGCCCGGCAGCGTCGGATCGAACCCCCCGTTTCCATCATGCTGGGAACCCCAGCGGAGGTTATTCGCTTCCATCCGGTAACCGAGGGCGGAGAAACGTAAGCCCGTACGGAGCCGTACGCGGGGTGTCAGCTGCCGCGTATAGTGGAGGCCGAGGTAGGCACTCAGTTTGCCGTGCTCACGCCCGTTACGACCATTTATCAGACCGTGATTGTCCTCCCCTGCAAGCGTTCGATAGGAATAATGCATTCCCCCGGCGAGGTCCATCGACGAGCGTTGGGCCGAAGTGACGAAACAAAAACCGAGCAGGATTAAAGAGAAGAACAGCCGCATCGCAATGGGTAAGTGTAGGGAATCAACGAAATTTATTCCCGCTGTTGTGCCACCGCGCATAGCTTAATAATTCTGCGGCGCCCCAACTTATGCGGGCCGGGCCGGTTCTAGCGAGTGATTCGGGGAATAGGCCCCGGAAAAATTGAACTCCCCCGCCATGCTTCGCTATGCCGTCATATTTTTAGTCCTGGCCATCATCATGGCGGTTCTGGGTTTCGCGGGTATTATCATTGCCTTCGCCGAGATCGCCAAGATCCTATTCTACCTCTTTTTGGCGCTGCTGGTCTTTAGTTTGGCCACCCACTACTTCCGTAAGTCGGCATAACGTTCTTTGCGCCGGGGCGCAGGAATTAAGAGCTACTATCCTGAAAGTTGACCGGTAAATTGAATTGCACGTTCACCGGCTTCCCGTTCTGCCGGCCCGGAATCCAGTCAGGCATCATTCGCACCAGTCGAACCAGTTCTTCGCTGATGTCACGGTTTAGGCCGCGAACCACACGTATGCGATCGACCTTCCCCGCAGCGGTGATGCGGAAGGATACCATCGCCTCTCCCGTGATCCCCAGTTCTCGGGCCCTTGCGGGATACCGAATTTTGCGGTAAATGAAGCTTGTAAGTCGTTTGTCAGCGCAGATCTTCCGCTTTTGATAGGAGAGGCGTTTGCTACAACCCGGAAAAAGCGGCAGTTCTTCCTTTACCCGGAAAACGGGTAGTTCAGCAGGACTAGCAGGATCAGTGGCGGACTCAGGATGATGTTCCGGATCTTCCCGTACGGGTTGCCCGGCCTCATACCGCTCTTCCCTGGTTAGGCCACCCATTTCATCATAATAGTTCCTCGCCCCTTCGATCCTTCCGTTTCTATAGTGCCTTACGCTGCTTACTTGCCCCCCGGTGTAGAAGCAAGTGCGTGGGCCATGCTTTATACCGAAGTGGTAGGCTATACTGACGGCCAGGTTTCCCTCGGTATCGTATTCTTCCCATAGCCCGTGCTTGTCGCCCTTCAGGTAGTTTCCGATCTTCTCCGGGCTTCCATCTTCGTGGTATAGGGCGTAGCGGCCGTGACGTATGGTAAGGTCTTCGTCAGAGTATTCTTCGTAAAGCGTAAGGACCATCGTTTCCGGAAAATACCGGCGGTAGATGAACGTGTCCTGCATCCTCGTTACGACGTACTGGTATTTGGCCACGACCTCCTTTTCCCCGACGGTAAAGTCATGCGCGTACCGATCGGGAAAGTCGGGATAGGTTAGCGGCGGGCCAGAATCCCGGGAGGAGAAATACGATTTCACTCCCACCAGGATGCCGATGAGGGCACCCATAAGGAGGTAACCCGTCATTTCATCGAGAAGGTAGGGTAGCATAGGTGGTAAATATGGGCTATACTCGAAACAGAGTGGGTTGGGTCAATTATGGCGAAGGTAACGTAGTGGCTGTCGAGCCGAAAAACGTATGCTCATGAAGCGTGCGGCTAGGGACCCATGGTGAAGTCCGCTTCGGCGAGTATTTTCAACGCTGGCAGGGACTATGATTATCTCTCAGAAATTCCCAACCCATTTTGGTTTGAGTATATATACAGTATTGTGCGCGGGTAGCCATTTTGTCAACCTTTAAATTCCATGGTAAAGTGAACCACAGCTGTTTGATCTTAGGCTAATGCTAGAATCACATCGTCGTTGTCGATTCTACGGGCAACCACTTACCAATTCTGATAACTAAGTAGATGACCCGTCGGAATTTTCAGTAGCAATTCCTCTGCTAAATTTGGGGTCCCTCAAAAAGTCTAGAAGCCCAGCATCAATGCGGGGTAGCGGGGACAAATGAATTTATCAGATTACTGCTAAATGGAAGGAAATTAAATCGATAGAGGACAAAAACCATGCATTTAGCACGTGATCAAATACACCCCCGCTTCTCAGCTGTCTTTACCCCTTTTGCCACCGCTTTGTCGCCCCAAAACCGCTGGGTTAAAATGGCCGCTTTGGTACCCTGGGATGAGGTGGCTACCGTTTTCTTGCGCAGTATGAGCGTGGATGAAGGACGCCCTTCGGTCGATCTGCGCATCGTGCTCGGCACGCTGTTGGTTAAGCACATTAGAGAATCTAAGTGATGAGCGCGCCATCGAGTACGTGCCTGAGAATACCTACCCTCAGTATTTCGTGGGGCTGAGCAGCTTCGAGGCTGAACCCGTTTTCGTGCCCCACCTGTTTTTCCCCATTCGCAATCGGGGGACACTGCTCGTGGATGCCCCCCCTTGCGCCAGTAAACATTAATTACCACACGGACTCCGGCTTGCTTGCCACTTGCCGGGTGGCGATGGAGAGTCTGATCGATGTACTCTATTTGAGCCAGCGCGAACTGTGGCCAACCAAATCGCTCACCTACCGGCGAAAGGCCCGGAGAAGTGAGGTTAGCTTCAGTAAAAGGTGTCGCAAGACCAAGCGGTAGATCCGCCGACAGGTGAAAAAGCAGGGGGCCTACGTGGGCCGGAATGTGCGCAGCCTACATCAGATGCTGGACCTGCTGGAAGCAAAAGACAAGCAGGTAAGCTGGACGCAATCCCAGCGGCGGCAGTTTTGGATCGTGCAGGAAATTTTACGCCAGCAACGGGTCTGGCTGAAGGATGGCGGCCGGTGCATCGACGATCGCATCGTCAGTGCCGTTCAACCTCACATCCGTCCCGTCAATAGCAGAAGGGAAGGCCCCCGCTTCTTCGAAGTTGGTAAACACACCGAATTTGGCCCTAAGATCAACGCCAGTGTGGCGGAAGGCTTCGTCCGGGCCTACAGGATCGACTTCAACGCCTTTCCAGAAGCCGAAGATCTGATCGCCCTGGTCGAGGGCTACACAGCGTGTTTTGACTATTATCCGGGGGTATTTGCCGATCAAATCTACTGGACGCTGAAGAACCGCAAATGGCTCAGGGATAAGAACATAGACATCGGCGGAGTGCCGTTTGGACGAAAGCCACGAAAGACCAAATACCAGAAAGAAAAAGAACGAGGCAAGAACCATTCGCGTAGTGAAGTGGAGGGCAAGTTCGGCGAAATAAATGGAGCGCTACGGTATGGATCGTCTGTATACTCGACTACCTCAGACAAGGGTGGCCGAAATCTCATTAATCGTGCAGAGCGTCAACCTGGTAAAGCTGCTGCGTCAGGTCGGAGACTCGCTGTTATCGTTATTCTCTGTCTATTGGCTAGTAATACGATCGTTGTATGGGGCGAATACCGCTAGAATAACCTGCATGGTGACCAACAGCGATCAAAACGAAAAGTGGAATAACGCTCTTCATGTAAGGGCAGCGATGGGTTTTTGAGGCAGCCCTAGACTATAATCAAAGCTAAACCACTTCGTGCCGGGAATCAGACCTCGATTGCTGTATTTGCGGCTCGGGTTACCCATTGTGAATAAAGGCGGTACCGACGTCGCTATCGTCCGTACCGCCTTCACATTCCGCACCTGCCTACATCTTTACGAAGCTCTTTACCGTCAAGTCGCCTCCTTCAATGACGGTCAAGCGATATGTCCCCGGCGGAAGGTGACCGACGGCGAAGTTCTCCCTCACCGCTTCCTGTACTTTCTGAATTTCTCTCCGCAGCACCTGCCGTCCATTCAAATCGAAAATGGAAAGGGAAACCTCGCCCGTGTATGCGCTGCTCAGTTCAAGGGTGAGCTCCTCCAGGACGGGATTGGGGTACAGCTGGGCGTCCCGCAGGCTAATATCCCTTACGGGGGCCGCTGCCGGGAGGGTCGGTGCGGCGAAGAATTCGGCGGGCTGCACACAATTACTCGCCAAAGCACCCAGGCCGAGGGGTAGGGTGTTCTCCTGGTTCAGGTGAAGTTTGTCCAGACGTGTATTGCCTTCCCGGTAGGCGAAGTCGATCACGTTGGTACCCCCTTCCAAGGTAATGGTGGCCGGCATGCGGTTCCAGTGAAAGCTCGAACCGCGCTGCAACTTTTGGTACCACTCATACCAGCTCCCCCCGTTGACGCGCACCCAGTAGCTATCGCTGTCGGGGCCCGGTGCCAGGATGCGGGCAAATAGGTGGTAGGTGCCCGCCTCGGCGTCGCTGACGGTGAAACTTACCTGGTTTTCCGGTACGTCGGGCGGCGGAGCGCCGGTGGAATTGCTCCCGGGTACATAGACGAAGCTTTCCCCCGAGGCATCGGGATGATCCGCTACGGTCCAGTTGCTGCCAACGGCGGCGCACTCCGCCTCCAGCCAGAAGGACGATTCTCCGGTAAGAGAGCCTTCACAGGCGTCTCCAATACCGTCCTGATCCGTATCGAGCTGATCGGGGTTAGGGTGATTCGGGCAGTTGTCCGCGCCATCCAATACGCCGTCGGAGTCGGTATCCGCCGTGGGCTCCGTTACTTGCAGGTATACCATGGCCGTATCGGTCAAGCCGCCCGGATCGGTTACGGTCAAGGTTACGTGGTAGGTGCCGGCATTAAAGGTTTCCAGGATGATAGCTCCGAGCCGGTTTTCCGTACCGTAGCTCCATTGGTAGGTGAGCGGAAGGCCCTCCGGGTCGTAGGACGGGCTGCCGTCCAGTGCTACACTGAAGGGGGCAACGCCGAAGTAATTACTGGAGACCACGGCCGCGACGGGGGGGAGGTTCACCGGATCTCCCGCACAATTATCTGCTTGCTCGCCTAGGCCTACGGGTAAGGTTTTGTCCCGTTTGAGGTGGAGTTTATCCAGTCGGGTATTGCCTTCACGGTAGGCGAAGTCGACGACGTTCGTACCCTCGTCTAGGCTTATGGTTGCCGGCATGCGGTTCCAATAGAAAATCGAACCCCGTTCGAAGCCTCTATTCCATTTATACCAACTGCTTCCATTGACGCGAACCCAGTAGCTGTCGCTGTCGGGGCCAGGGGCCAGGACGCGGGCGAAGAGGTAGTAGGTGCCTGCTTCGGCATTGCTGACGGTAAAGCTTACGTGGTTTTCCGGTAGGTCGGGCGGCGGGGCGCTGGTGGAATTCCTTCCGGGCACGTAAACGAAGCTTCCCCCGGAGGCATCCGGGGTATCCGAAACGGTCCAGTTACTGCCCACGGCAGCGCATTCGGCCTCTAACCAGAAGACGGATTGGGGGGATGGATCACCGTCGCAGGGATTTTCTCCTCCGCCCCCGTTGGTATCGGGGTTCACTACGATGGTCACCGTAGCCGAAGCCGTGGATACATTCCCATTAAGGTCGGTGACGGTCAGGACCACAGTATTTGGACCCAGGTCGCCACAACCAAAGCTGCTACGGTCGATGCTCAGGCTGGCGATGCCGCAGTCATCAGTTGAGCCATTGTCGAGATCGGCGGCGGTGATGGTGGCCGTACCGTTTGCATCCAGAGGAACGGTGATGTCCCGGGCCATGGCCGAAGGTGGCGCATCGTCAATGCCGGGTAGAACGGTAATTGTTTCGGAGGTGGCGGAGCACGCTCCGTTTTCGCAGGCCGACGTTACCGTGACCAGGTAATCGCCCGGAGGTAGCTCCGTGAAGTTGCCGGTAAGGTTGGTGCGGGCTACCGGACCGCTGAGGACGTAGGAGAGGGACTGACCCGATGCTTCCAGCGTAATGGAGCCGTCTTCGGCCCCGGGGCAGGTCTCCCCGATTACGGCAGGATTGGAAACCGCCATGGTGCAATCGTCCTGAATGCTGAAAATGTAGGCTGCTCCGGTAAAGGGGATTCGGTGGTCAGCAAATATTGTACTCACCATAACCAAGCCGTCAGTTATCGCTACCTGCAATCCAAATTCATCACCGGCCTCTGCATCAGCGGCGGTGAGTTTTTTGATCTGTCCCCACTGGTCCGTGCCTCCCGAATTTCGGCCAAATGCGTAGGCTGATCCGGAATAGATACCCCTAGCATGATCGCGCGCAGCGCCCACTACGGCGAGGTCCCCTTTAATAGCAACAGCCTTGCCAAAGTCGACATCATCCGTTCCGTCGGCGGCGGTGAGTTTTTGGATTTGTCCCCACTGGTTCAGGCCTCCGGCGTTCTGCGCGAAGAGGTAGGCGGAACCGGAGCTAGATCCCTTGTCATCATCGAAGGGTGCCCCCACGATGGCCAGGGTGCCGCTGACGGCAACACTGTTTCCAAAGAAGTCGCCGGCCGCACCGTCGGCGGCGGTGAGTTTGGCTACCTGCCCCCACTGGTCAGTCCCTCCGTCATTACGGGCAAAAACATAGGCTGATCCGGAACTGCTTCCGGCATCATCATTATTGTCGGCTCCTACAATGGCTACCTCACCGCTAATGGCTACACCACGGCCACCGAAGGCGTCCCCGGCCGCGCCATCGGTGGCGGTAAGTTTTGCTACCTGCCCCCACTGGTCAATGCCTCCGGCATTCCGGCCAAAAATATAGGCGGATCCAGCATCGGTCCCTCGCTCATCATTACGGGGCGCTCCTACAATTACATCGTCACCATCGATGGCCACGCTAATGCCAAACCAGTCCCCGGTCGCACCGTCGGCGGCGGTGAGTTTGGCTACCTGCCCCCACTGGTCAGTGCCTCCGGCATTTCGGCCAAACACGTAAGTTGATCCCTTACCATCGTCTTCGGGTGCCGTCACGATGGCCAGGTCTCCACTGATGGCTACTTTGGCGCCGAAGCTGTCCCCTGCCGCGCCGTCGGCGGCGGTGAGTTTCTTGATCTGCCCCCACTGGTCGGGGCCTCCGGCATTTCGAGCATATAGATAGGCGGAACCGGAATCCTGTCCCTTGTCATCATCGAGGAGCGCCCCGACGATGGCCAGGTCTCCGCTGATGGCGATACCGGCGCCAAACAAATCACCCGTCGCGGGGTCGGCGGCAACCAGCTTGCTGATTTGGGAGAAGTCCAGGGCGGGGAGTTGGCAGGGGGGCAAAACGGTGACGATTGCCGTAGTGCTGCCAATATTTCCATTAACATCGGTGACGCTGAGGGTGACGGTATTGGGACCCAGATCGGCAACACTAAAGGTGTTTTGGTCGATGCTCAGGCTGGCGATGCCGCAATTGTCGGTAGAGCCATTGTCGAGATCGGCGGCGGTGATGGTAACCGTTCCGTTGGCATCCAGTGGGACGGAGATGTCCCGGGCCATGGCCGAAGGTGGGGCATCGTCAACGCCGGGGGTAATAGTGATTGTCTCAGAGGTGGCGGAGCAGGCATCTCCGCTGGTCGACGTTACCGTGACCACGTAATCGCCGGTTGGCAGGTCCGGGAAGGTGCCGGTGGTGTTGGTCTGGATTACCGGACCGCTAAGGCTGTAAGAAAGAGCCTGAGCGGATGCCGGTAGCACGATCGAGCCATCTCCAGCCCCCGGGCAGGTCTCCGAGCTTACGTTAGGGTTGGAAACCGCGGTGGTGCAGTCGTCCTGGATGCCGAAGATGTAGGCTGCTCCCGAGAGCCATCCGTTTTCCTCATCGCCACTCGCCCCAACGACAATCTGGTCGCCGCTGATGGCCATGCTGTTGCCGAAATTTGCACGGTCCGTGCCGTTGGTTGCTGTCAGCTGATCGATTAGCCCCCACTGATCCACTCCACCAGCGTTTCGCGCGAATACGTAGGCGGCACCGGAGGACGGTCCTGTTTCATCATCCGAGGGTGCTCCAATAATTGCCCTGTCGCCGCTTAGAACTACACTGGAGCCGAAGCCGTCATTGATTGTTCCGTTCGGAGAAGTCAATTCCGTGATCTCCCCCCACTCGTCCGCCCCACCGGCATTCCGTTCGAAAATGTGCGCGGACCCGCGTGTTACATTTCCTTCCACCATTGTGTCCCCCACGATGATCAAGTCTTGACTGAGGCCTAAACTGCGGCCGTAGTATCCCCCGGACACCCCATCCGTTGGCGTCAGGGTAGTAAGTAGACCCCATTGGTCGGTTCCACCGGTGTGCTGGGTGAAAACGTACACGAAACCTGTTTCGGAAGTCCATGTCTGTCCGTTTTCTGCTAGTATGGCCACGTCGCCGCTTATGGCAACCTTGATGTAGCCGTCGTCAACTATCGGGCTTTGCGTATCGGTCAACCGGGCGATCCGTCCCCACTGATTCGCGCCTCCGGCATTCTGGCTAAATACGTAGGCAGTAGAGTAGTAGCTACTCCCGTCACGGACGCGAGCTCCCACGATGATTCTGTCGCCACTGATGGCCACGTCGGTGCCGAAGGCGCTGATGTCCACGTCTTCGCCAGCGCTAAGTTCTGCGATTTGTCCCCACTGGTCCCGACCGCCGGCATGGCGGGAAAAGAGATATACGGTACCCGCATTCAAACCTGCAACGTAATTGGCGCCGGTAGCTCCCACCGCCACCAAATCGCCGCTGATGGCCACACTGCGGCCAAAATTGTCCCCGATTCCGCCGTCGGGGGAGGTCCATTCGACGATTTGGGCCCACTCATTCGTACCGCCTGCGCTGCGGCCAAAAAGGTAAGAGGAACCACCATTGAAATAGGGTCCCCGGTCATCTTTGTTGGGCGCCCCCACGACGACGAAATCTTCGCTGATCGCGACGTCCCAGCCGAAGCGATCACCGGTCGTACCGTCGGCGGCAAGCAATTTAGTGATCTGGGAGAAATCCTGGGCACCGCCGGGCGCGGGAGCCAGAAGAAGCAGTAGCAAGCCCAACCAAAGCATCGAGGGTATAGTTGATTGCCGTAACCGGTATAGGACAAGACTGATCCCGGCCGGCTGGAGCGATCCTATATCGTGACAAAATGAGTCTTCAAAAGCAAGGGTATTGTGTGAAACCATGATTCATAGTGTTGAAAAGACCAAAGTGTATTCCACGGCGGAAGCTGGCGGGTGCCATGCTACTCCTTGCCGCTGGAAGGCGGAAGTGTATTTGTCTGGGTAAAAGCTTGTTTGGGCTTCCACTATATCACACTAACCATACCGGCGTAGTCAGGTGATTAGGCAAGTCCACGCATGCGCAACAAGGTGTTTACGCCACTCTTCAATAAGTGAGCGGGAGTTTCAGGGGTGTATTTGGCAGGAATCTTTGGTGCCCGTCGGGGAATAAAAGGGCGTAATCCGAATATAGGAATAAACTGGCACTCCGAGCATGCTTTTTTCTTTGTCTGTTAGCGCTGTTATAGCGAGCGCCGGGAGGGAACGGCCGCTTATGGATTTTTACCATGAGTCAGTTTGTGTCGAAAGTTCTCTACTATACTTCAGGGAGGGACTGCCCAACCCAATTATCTCGTCAGAAGCCAGCAGGCCACCAGCTTCCGAAGATGATACCGCGACTCACCCAGCCTTCGTCACCTGCTGTTCCCCCTGCGCTCCGCCGCAAAAACATCGTACCTTTGCCCCGCCTCCCTAAATCGGGTGACTAGATATGAGTGAAGCCATCCACCACGAGTGCGGACTCGCGATGATCCGCCTCAAGAAGCCGCTGGACTATTACAATAAGAAATACGGTACGCCCCTGCACGGCCTGAAGTGCCTGCAGCTACTGATGCGCAAGATGCGCAACCGCGGACAGGACGGTGCCGGCATGGCTACCATCAAGCTGGATCACCCACCGGGAAAAAAATTCATCAGCCGCAAGCGCAGCAATGCCTCCAACTACCTGGACGATCTATGGCAGGGCGTGTACCGTCGCTTCGACGAGTTAACGCCCAAGCAAATGGCCAACTCCCAGTGGCTGAAGGAGAATCTGCCCTACACCGGCGAGGTAATGATGGGCCACCTCCGCTACGGCACCCACTCCACCAACGCCATCGAGACCTGCCACCCCTTCCTCCGGCAGAGCAACTGGAAGACCCGCTGCCTGATCATCGCCGGCAACTTCAACCTGACCAACGTCAACGAACTTTTCCAGGAACTGGTGGACCTTGGCCAGTACCCCAAGGAAAAGTCGGATACGGTAACCGTCCTGGAGAAGATCGGCCACTTTCTCGACGACGAGGTGCAGCGCATTCACACGTGGCATAAGCCGGACGGGCACACCAACATCGAGATCAACGACATCATCGCCGAGGAGCTGGACGTGCAGCGGTTGCTGAAGCGGGCCAGTAAGAAGTTCGACGGGGGCTACGTAATGGGCGGCATGATCGGTCACGGGGACGCCTTCGTGATGCGAGATCCGGCGGGAATACGGCCGGCCTTTTACTTCGAGGATGAGGAGTTCGTAGCCGTCGCGTCGGAACGGCCGGCCCTTCAGACGGTTTTTAACGTACCCTTCGCATCCATCAAGGAGGTTGAGCCCGGGCACGCGCTGATCATCAAGAAGAGCGGCAAGACGTCGATGGAACCCTTTACGAAGCAGCTGCCCCGCGCGGCCTGCTCCTTCGAGCGGATCTATTTCAGCCGGGGTAACGACCGGGACATTTACCTCGAGCGCAAGGAGCTCGGTCGCCGCCTGGCCAAATCCGTAGCCAAGGCCGTCAAGTACGACTTCGACAATACCGTCTTCAGTTACGTGCCCAATACCGCCGAGACCGCCTATTACGGGATGATCGAAGGCTTGGAGGACGAGTTGCGCCACTGGCGCAAGGAGCAGATGAAGAAGCGGAAAAAGAACGGGAAAAACGGCTTTGGGAAGGTGCTCAAGACGCAGGTCCGCAACGAAAAGATCGTCGTCAAAGACGGTAAGACCCGCACCTTCATTGCGGACACGTCGAGCCGGGACGATATGGTCAGCCACGTTTACGACGTGACGTACGGCATCGTCCGCGATGAGGTAGACACGCTGGTCCTGCTGGATGACAGCATCGTTCGGGGTACTACCATGCGCGACTCCATCATCAAGATCGTGAGTCGCCTGAAGCCGAAACGGATCATCATCGTCTCCAGTGCTCCCCAGATCCGCTACCCGGACTGCTACGGCATCGATATGTCGAAAATGGGTGAGTTCGTAGCCTTTAAAGCGATGGAAGCCCTGATGGAGCAAAAAGGGAAGAAGAAGCTGATGAAGCAGGTGTACAAGAAAGCAGTTGCGGAGCTGAAGAAACCCGACAAGAAACAGAAGAACGTCGTCAAGGAACTCTATGACCAGTTCAAGTACGAGGACGTCTCCAAGAAGATCGCCCAGATCATGACCCCGAAGGGCACCAAACCGAAGGTCGACGTGATCTACCAAACGATCGAGGATCTGCAAAAATCCTGTCCGGATAACAACGGTGACTGGTACTTCAGCGGGAACTATCCGACGCCGGGAGGTAATCGGGTGGTGAATAAGGCATTTGTTAATTATATGGAGGGTAGCTCTGATAGGGCTTATTAGTCTTTTAGTTCGTTAGTCTTTTAGAGGGGAGTTTTTTAGTCTTTTAGTTCGTTAGTCTTTTAGAGGGGAGTTTTTTAGTCTTTTAGTTCGTTAGTCTTTTAGAGGGGAGTTTTTTAGTCTTTTAGTTCGTTAGTCTTTTAGAGGGGTGCCTCGGCTTTGGCTTTGGGGCTAATACATCGATTGGGCGCAAATTATCGAGGTGCTCGTGCTTACCGTGCTACAACTGGAACCGATAGCTAGTCAGCTAATGACCAGATTCAGCATTGACACGGCTAGAATGATCGCTCCCAAGCTTCTTGCGGCTACTGCGGGTGAAGAATAATCGTCAGCAGCGGGCCCGGAGGGAACGTCCGCCATTTTAGCGAGGTATGCAGCGCAGCAAGGGACTCGCGGCCTAATCCCTTTTTTGATCCAGCTTTGCCGGCACCAAAGAGCGGAAGTATGAGATTATTTTATCCGTCGGTACCTAAGTAATTTCGGTAGGGACCGGGCTTTCCCTACGAACCGTATACAGCTGCAACGGCTTGGACCGCCCCCGCAGACCCGGACTACCGATAAATTGGATCGAGTATTCCTGGCCGAGTGGGAGTTGCTCGAGCAGGGGAAAGGAAACGAGCAAATCCACGTCGAAAGCATTACAGAGGGACTGAACGCGAGCGGTGGCATTGAGGACATCACCGGTGAACATGATGTGCTTTTTGACGACGCCGATCTCACCGGTGGTGACCCGACCATAGTGAAGGCCCGCCTTAAACTCCGGTACCAGGCCGAAGCGTTCCCGGTACCAGGGAGCGCGCCGCCGCAGGTCGGTTTGCATGGTGAAGAAGCAGCGCAGACAATTGTTGTCCAACAGCCCGTCGGCAAGCTTCCAGGAAACGATCATTTCATCGCCCACGTACTGGTAGATTTCGCCGCCACAGCGAATGACGGCGTCGGAGAGATCGGCGTAGTAGGCGCGCAGCAATTCGAAGTAGCGCTTATGTCCGAGCTGTTCCGTAATCGAGGTGGAAGCGCGCATGTCGAGAAACAGGTAGATCCGCTCTTCCTGAATGGGATGGTGGTAGGTGCCGCCGAGATAATTGAGCAGGGTAGCGGGGCCGATCACCTCACTTACCTGGGCATATAGGATAGAGAAGACAATGGTGATCGAGAGTTGGAGGGAGGTGTTAAAATGCGTCAGGCTGGCCAGGTAGCGTCCCATTCTCCTCCAAACCGCCGGATCGAGTACCGAAATATTCATCTCCATGCTGGCCGCCAGGGGGAAGCTCAGCAGGACGACCAGGTGAATAAACAAGAGGTAGAGCAAAAACTTGTATATCACCTTGCGGAGGAAGGAAACCTGCTTGAACCAACGACCCAGGTAATAAAGCTCCATGTACCCAACCAGCAGGCCAAGGCAGACCATCAGGGAAAGGGCAAACGCCAGGATGCCGGCATCAGGGACGATGGCCGTTTCCGATTCGGGGAAGCGGCCGCCGGTACTGGACCATTCGATGACCAAAAACACTACGGACAAGGAAAGCCAGATCGCTCCGAAGGGGAGGATGCGCAGGAAGGAACGCCGTTGTGGAACTGAAAACATGAACTAAAGGTAGGGGCCGTGCGATCCTCGACAAAGTCGACCACCTACAACCGAATCGATCTTCCGCAGGCTATGGGGCATCCGCCACTGCTTACCTTTCACGCTGCTAGCAAGGGCACAAACTCCCGAAATACCCACTTATGTCCAGTCAGATACGGATCAGTCAATTACGAATGGTAGTCACCGCCTGGATCCTCGGCACCGGCCTGGCGACGGCCCAGAACCCCGCCATCCAGGTACTTTATACGGCCGACCCGGCCCCGGTGGTGTACCTGGATACGGTCTTTCTTTACGTGGGGCACGACGAGCCGGACGCACCCGACAATAAGTTTCTGATGCGGGAGTATCGCCTCTTCACCAGCGTCGATATGGTTAACTGGACGGCACACCCCGCGCCCCTGAAGACCAGCGATTTCGCCTGGTCGGCCGGCGACGCCAGCGCGGCGCAGTGCATCGAACGCGACGGCAAATGGTACTTCTACGTTTCTTCCCTCAACCGCGAGTCGCCCGGCGTCAGCGTAGGGGTAGCCGTAGCGGACAGCCCCTACGGCCCCTTCCGCGACGCACTGGGGGAGGCCCTGGTTACCAACGATATGACGACCTTCGGCAAGCATTCGTGGGACGATTTGGACCCTACGGTCTTCGTCGACGGAGACCAGGCGTATCTCTACTGGGGAAACAACGCCTGCTACCGTGCGCGGCTCAACGACAATATGATTTCACTGGACGGTGACATCACCGCCCTGGATATCTTCGACAAATCGGCCTTCGGGCCGGACTTCGAGGAGGCGCCGTGGGTGTACCGTCGGGGGGAACGCTACTACATGCTCTACGCCTCTGATCCGAACGAAAGCCTACACTACGCGACTTCACCGGGGCCGGAGGGGCCCTGGAGCTACGGTGGCAAGCTGATGGACCCGACGGGCAGCAGCGGCTCCAACCACCCGGCGGCGATCAACTTCCGGGGACGGGACTACCTCTTCTACCACACCGGCGAGCTGCCGGGCGGCGGCGACTTCAACCGGGCGGTATGCATCGAGCCGTTCGTCTACGGAACGGACGGGTCCATTCCTCCGATCCCTAAAACGCGCGGAGGCGTTACGGAGCCGGCCGCCCGTCTCGATCCCTACCGGCGCACCGAGGCGGAAACGCTCGCCTGGTCGGAGGGGGTACGGATAGCGGAGGAAAAGGGGGGGCGGGTGTACATCAGTGCCATCCACGACGGAGACTACCTGATGGTGCGCGCGGTGGACTTCGGAGATAGGGGCGCCGCAACCTTCGAAGCCGGCGTCGCGAGTCGCTATCTGGGCGGTAGCATCGAGCTACGCTTGGATACCAGGGACGGTGACTTGCTGGGTACCTTGAACGTGCCGTACCTCGGTGAATGGGACGACTTTCGCCCGCTTGCCGCGGAGGTGGCGGGCGTAGTCGGCGTGCACGATCTGTACCTGGTCTTCCGGGGGGGCGGGCCGCACGAACTATTTCGGTTCGACTACTGGCTGTTCAAATAATAAGCGCCCGAAACCGAAGACCGGCTGGCTTCGGTCACCGGGCGCTGACCGAATGGGTCATCGTGCATAGTGTCTGTGCGTTAAAGACGGTACCGGGGGTAATAGCGTTGGTAGCCGCGTCCGTTTTTTGGTTTTCGTACCCTCCCCACGCATTAAATTGCTTATGCATCCACTGACCCTCGATGGCGACCTGTTGCACGCCGCCCGGCCCATTGACGATCCGCTGGTAATCGCCGAAATCAACGATCTCAAAATTCAATTGAATGACAATCGGAACAAGATCATTTATGGACGGTATACCCTGTTCTTCCTAACGGCGCTGGTCACTTTTGCCGGCTACGTCATGTACCGGGATAGCGGTGGGGAGGTGGGTCAATTGATCGTCTCGGTCGGAATTGCCGCAATTTATCTGCTTTGCGCGCTATTTACGTTCCGATACCACTTTGCGGCCCTTGCCTTTGGCCTGGGCATTTATTTATTCGACCACCTTACTACGCTCTTTATCGATCCCGGGCAGTTCCTTCAGGGATGGGGGATGAAGGTGGCGATCATTACCGGCCTGACGTTAGGTGTATACGCTTCCTACGAGCGGCGGGGACTGATGCGACGGTTCGACGCCTTGCCGGTGTCCGACGAGGAAAAAGCACGAGCGGGTAAACTGGGTAGTTTGCAGCGTACAAAGCAGGTCAAACGTGGCGAGATGCATAAATAATTGTCGCGTCAACAACCGTAGGTAGATACTTTCCGGGATTTCGTCTAATTGCGTGCAGCCTTACGTAAATTGGTATAGTCATTACGACCTAACCAACCTTACACTATGCGCGACTTTACGCTTATTACCCTCATCATTGGCTGTCTGGCCCTTCTGCCGGGAGCGGCCCTCTACGCTCAGGACAGTTCCGATGGGCCCGAACTGATCACCTCCGTCGAGGGGGTTACGGAATACGAACTCGATAACGGCCTGACGGTGCTGCTTTTTCCCGACCAGTCCGTTCCAACCACCACAGTGAACGTTACCTACAAAGTCGGTTCCCGCCACGAGGCCTACGGGGAGACCGGCATGGCCCACTTGCTGGAACACCTTGTCTTCAAGGGTACGCCGGATCACCCGAACATTCCCCAGGAGCTGACCGAGCACGGCGCGCGGCCCAACGGGACGACCTGGTACGACCGTACCAACTACTTCGAAACCTTTTCCGCTTCCGATGAGAACCTAGATTGGGCGCTCGATATGGAAGCCGACCGAATGGTGAATTCCTTCATTGCCGCCGAGGACCTGGAAAGCGAGATGACGGTGGTGCGCAACGAGTTTGAAAGCGGCGAGAACGATCCCACCAGTGTCCTGATGGAGCGGGTGCTGAGCAGCGCCTACCTCTGGCACAATTACGGTAAGTCAACCATCGGCTCCAAGGCCGACCTTGAGAATGTTCCGATCGAACGGCTGCAGGGCTTTTATAAGAAATACTACCAGCCCGATAATGCCGTACTCGTAGTGGCCGGGAAATTTGACCCGGATAAGGCACTGGAACTCATCCAGGAAAAATTCGGCAGCATCCCGCGCCCGGAGCGGAAGCTTTACCCCACTTACACGCGGGAACCCATCCAGGACGGCGAGCGCTTCGTCGAGCTGAAGCGGGTCGGTGACGTGCAGGCGGTGCAGGCGGCTTACCATATTCCGGCCGGTCCGCACCCCGATTATCCCGCGGTGGCTGTATTGGTCAATACCCTGGTCGACGAGCCCGGCGGCATTCTGTATAAGGCGCTCGTTGAAGAAAGTGAAGCGAGTAGTATGTGGGGTTATGCTCCCGCGCTTGCCGAACCCAGCTTCGCCTTTTTCAATGCCAGCGTGCTCAAGGAGAATGATCTGGCCGCGGTCGAAGCGGCTATGAAGAATACCCTGGATAGCCTGGAGCAGAACCCGCCGACCGAAGAACAGGTCAAACGGGCTAAGGATGGTATTCTCAAAAACTTCGAACTCAATCAACGCGACGCCAACCGCGTGGGTCTGCTCATGAGTGGTTACATCGCCCAGGGCGACTGGCGATTGGGCTACATCTACCGCGACCGCGTCGAGCAGGTAACCGCCGAGGACGTGGTCCGCGTTGCTAAAAAGTACTTCAAGCCCCAGAATCGGACGGTCGGTCGTTTCTATCCCGAAGCTCAGCCCGATCGGTCGGAGATCCCCGAAGTCAATGACCTGACCGCCATGACCGATGGGTATACGGGCCGGGAAGCGATCGCCGAAGGGGAGGAGTTTGATCCCTCCTACGATAACATCGATAGCCGGACCCTCACCGGTACCCTCGGCCAAAACGATAACATCGAATACATGCTATTGCCGAAGGAGACCCGGGGCAACAGCGTAAACGCCCAGCTGCGTTTCAACCTGGGTAACCTCGACGCCGCTACCGGTCGGACCTTCCCCGCCAGCCAGATCGGCCAAATGCTGATGATGGGCAGTGAGCAGTACGACCGCCAGCAAATCCAGGATAAGCTGGACGAATTGAAGGCGCGGGTTTACCTGTCCGGCAACGAATCCATGGCCGTGGCCTACATCGAAACCGAGAATGAGAACCTGCCGAAGGTGATCGACCTGTTGAGTGAGATCATGCGCAACCCCACCTTCCCCCAGGAAGAGTTTGACAAGATGGTCAAGGAACAGCTCGCCTCCATCGAGGAGAACCGCAGCAACCCGCAGGCCATAGTCTTTAATGCCATGCAGCGGCGGACCAACGATTACCCCAAGGACCACCCCAACTACGTAATGACCTTCGATGAGCAGGCCGAAGCCCTGAAGAGCCTTAAGCTCGAGGACATCAAGTCGTACTACGAAGACGTTTACGGCGGCGGCAATACGATTTTTGCCGCCAGCGGCGATATGGATGTGGAAGCCGTGAAGGAATCCCTGGTGAACAACTTCGGTGACTGGGAAAGCCCCGTTGAATTTACCCGTATCGGCCAGGTGTACCAGCCCGTTAAGCCGGAGGAAGTGAAGATCGAAACGCCGGACAAGGCAAATGCCTGGTTCGTAGCGGTTCAGACGCTGCCGATCAGTCAGTCGCATCCCGATTATCCGGCGCTCGTACTCGGTAACTATATGCTCGGGGGCGGCTTCCTCAACAGCCGGCTTGCTACCCGTATTCGCCAGAACGACGGACTGAGCTACGGCGTGGGCAGCCAGCTCAGTGCCAGTGCCATCGATGACCGCGGTACCTTCTTTTCCTACGCGATCTACAACCCCGAGAACCGGGAGGCCCTGGAAAAGGCGTTCCGCGAAGAGATCGATAAGGTCAGGGAAAGCGGATTCACGGCCGAGGAAATCCAGGCCGCCAAAAGCGGTTGGAAGCAGAACGAAGCCGTTAGCCGGGCCCAGGATGACAGCATGGCCAGTACGCTAAGCAACAATGCCTATCTCGACCGCACCATGGAATGGGACAAGGAGATGGAAGAGCGCATGATGGCCCTCACCCCCGAGGACATCAACGAAGCCATCGAGAAGTATATCGACGTAGACAAAATGGTCCTCCTCCGGGCGGGTGACTTTGCCAAGTCCGAATCGGTGAAGAAGCCGTAACCCTTTTGTAGAACATACGTTACTTTGGGCGGGGCCGCAGGTTAAAAGATACCGGCGGCCCCGCTCATCGTTTCTAAGTTTATCCCATGCGCTATTTATACCTCCTACTCTTTGCCAGCATCATTACCGCCTGCGATGCGAATACGGAAACTACCGAAGAAACTACGGCTGCCGGTCCCGATCGCGCTTCCGGCGCCGAGGCGCCGATGATGCTTACCGCCGCCGGCGTGGAAGCGGAAACGGTCTTCAATTTCGAGGACATCATCTGGGGATTCACCTGGTTGCCGGACGGCCGCATTATCGGCACCGTCAAGGATGGCCGCCTGCTTTTGATTGACGGTGACAGCTCTACGGAGATCGCCGGGGCACCCGAGGTACGGGACGCCGGTCAGGGTGGTTTACTGGACGTGCTGCTGGATCAGAACTTTGAAGAAAATCGCCTGGTGTATCTCACTTGGAGCCGACCCGAACAGGGTGGCGACCTTGGTTTTACCTCCGTAGGCCGGGGCCGCCTGAGCGAAGACGGAACTCGCCTGGAAGACTTCACCTCCCTGTACGACGGCGGACCTGCCACGGATAAGGGGCAGCATTACGGCAGTCGCATGGTATGGGGACCGGAAGACGGCTACCTCTACTTCACCATCGGCGACCGCGGCAACCGGGATGAGAATCCCCAGGACACGACGCGCGACGGCGGTAAGGTGTATCGCATCACCGCCGATGGAGAAATTCCGGAGGATAACCCTTTCGTCGGCGAGCCCAATGCTAAAGAGGCGATTTTCAGCTACGGTCACCGAAATCTGCAAGGGCTGGCGGTCCATCCGCAGACCGGTGAGATCTGGGAACACGAGCATGGGCCGCGTGGAGGCGACGAGGTGAACATTATCAAGGCCGGGAAAAACTACGGCTGGCCGGTGATCACTTACGGTATCAATTACAGTGGTAGCCAAATCACCCAGGAGGTGGCAAAGGCAGGAATGGAACAACCGGCACATTACTGGGTGCCCAGCATTGCCCCTAGCGGCATGGCTTTCGTAACGGGCGACCGGTATCCGGGTTGGGAAAATGATCTGCTCGTGGGCAGCTTGAAATACAGCTACCTAAAATTGGTCCACCTCGACGGCACGGACGTAACCGGGGAACAAGACCTCATTAAGAACATCGGTCGCTTACGCGACGTACGGATGGGTCCCGATGGCTACATCTATGCCAGTATTGAAGGGACGGGTATTGTGCGGGTAGTACCGGTTTAAATCGGCTTTTCGGCTCATTTGAGAAAAGGTGCCGCCGGAATTATTATTCCCTCTGGACAGGTAATGGTAGGATAGCAACTAGCACCAAAAGGTAAACAGGTGTAGCTCCCCCTGGAGGGCTCGGGAGCCGAGAGCATGGCGGATTACAACTCATTCCTGTAAGGCGGCGCTTGCCCCCCGGCCCCCAGGAAGGGGGAGCAGCTGATGTTGCTGTTCCGCAATTGTTGTCAACGGACGCTCCCTTTGTTTCTAGCACCGGAAAACATTCCAGTGTGGCTCCCCCTTTGGGGGCTGGGAGCAAAAGTAGGGCGGTGGTAAAGCAAGATGTGGAAATGCCTTCCAGCAAAAAACATTAATTGCTAAGCGATCGCGCTACCGATGAGGAAGAAAACCACTAAAAGAACGACGCATCCAGCTACCGCCATGCGCGTTCGTTCCATTCGGGTTTGGCTGTCTCGGTGCGATTTTCGGTACTTATTCAGGGGTGTTTCCGCTTCCCGATTGATGCGGCAGGAGTAATCGTAATGATTCCCTCCCGTATGATCAATACTTACTTCGCAGAGTTCCTGATCGAGAAAGACGGTGTAGGTTTTTGATTCCCGCACGCCAAAGTCGATCTTGACCACGCGGTCGTTGCAGTGCAGTACCACGTGTTGGGTCTTGTCTCCATGAAAGAGACCAAGTTTGTACTGTGCACCTTGGTAGCCGGTGATGTTCCAGGAATATTGTGGCATAGGGCAAACCGCAAATGCGGCATTAAGTTTCGAAAAGAAGGTACCGCTAAAATTTCGCAAATACGGAATTTTAACACTCTATACACAATAACGTCGGCAAGACCGCAGGGGTTTACAATACGCGCGCGGCGGCAAGATCCGGCCAGCTTCCATCGACGCCTAAAAGTTGAAAGCGGGCAAACATTTCTTCCCGGTACCAGCCTCTTTTTCGGGTTAGCTGCACGACTTCCTGGTGGTACTTGCTGGTGTAAGCGTAATCGGTCATGGCTTTTCCGGTCTCCCAGAGGCTGAAGGTGGCCTGCATAAATATGGGGTACTCACCGATGCCCAGGCTGAGTAAGCGGGCGGGGTGGTCGTAGACGGATGCACTGGTTCGGGGAACGTAGCGCCAGAATTCGGGCAATTTCGATGGATGGATCGTGGCCCGGGTAATGACTGCTACCGGACGGGCCGGATCGTAACTATTGGGCTGAGGGGAGAAAGGAGACTCGCCACCCCATTCACCGTGCGCCATGGTTGCCCGCAATCGAAAGGTGATCAGGTTAATGCTCCGCTGTTTGGCTTCGGCAAACCAGTCATTGTCGGCAAAAAATTGATCCGCGGCCGCTTCGTCGGCCCACTGCCCCAGCCAGGCGTACACGCCCAGGTTCGGGCGCACGCTGAAGCCATTTCCCCCGCCCGATCCCATCAGGCGATAAAATTCCAGGCCGGGTACAGCCGTTAAGTAACGGTGTGCGCGCTGCATCTGGGTAAAGGCCCAAAATCGGTCGGACAGGCCGGTAAAGTTCAGAAGCGTTAGGGTAGTGATGCCGGTACGTTTTTCAAACAAACTATACACTTGCCCTTACCGTTCAAAAATTGGACTCCTAAGAGTGCCGCCTAAATTGTAATTTTCCCCTCATGGATTTGAAGATGAAGAAAGAGGGCAAGTTCGACTACCTGGAAACAGGCGGCTCGGGTGAACCCCTCCTTTTGTTGCACGGCCTTTTCGGCGGGCTCAGTAATTTTGGAGCCCAGATCAATGCGTTTCGCGGCCGGTACAACGTAGTCATCCCCACACTACCCATTTTTTCGTTGCCGTTGCGTAAGGTTTCCCTTGCCGGGCTGGTGAATCACCTGGCCGACTTTATAGACCACAAGCATTTCGACCGGGTACACTTGATGGGGAATAGTCTGGGCGGTCACGTCGGCATTCTTTTTGCCATCGACCATCCCGAACGAATCGCCTCCATTATACTGACGGGAAGCAGTGGCCTTTTCGAAAGTGCGATGGGCAATAGTTTTCCGCCGAGGAACAACTACGAATTCATCAAGAAAAAGACCGAGAGCACGTTTTACGATCCGGAAACCTCTTCCAAGGAATTAGTAGATGAGGTCTACAATACGGTCAACGACCGGAATAAGGGTATCCGCATCGTGATGACCGCCAAATCGGCCGTTCGCCATAACCTGGCACACAAGCTGGACGCCATTACCGCTCCCACCTTACTGGTGTGGGGCAATCAGGATACCATTACGCCCCCCTTTGTCGGTGAGCAGTTTCACCAACTCATCGCGGACAGCGAGCTACACTTTATCGATAAATGCGCCCACGCGCCGATGATGGAACGTCCGCAGGAATTCAACCACATTATGGGTAATTTCCTCCAGCGGGTGGGGAAGAAGCAACCCTCGGCGGCTTAGGGTATTATTCATCCGCCGAGCTATGCTCGTCTGCCCACGGGTCGCTGAAGACAAACAACCCCTCCGGCAGACGAACTCCGCTTAGCTGCTTGCGGCAGACCACCCTACCGGGTAGCCAGATCGGCATTTAAGATGCCCCAGCCGAAGCTGCCCGAGCGGTTGGGGTAGAAGCTCGCAGATTCCTTCATGCGCTGAAGGACCTGCTCCCGCGTTTGAGTAGGATTAGTTGCCCATACCAGGGCGGCAATACCCGCGGAAGTGGCCGTAGCCGCGCTGGAACCCCCGACGAAGCTGGGTTGCGCTCCGGTGCGACTCAGCGTGATAGTGGAGCGACCGGTATCCTCGCGGCGCTGCATGACGGCCACGAAATCCACCTGGCTCCCGTCGTGGCAGGTATTACAGCGGATGTAAGGGGTGCCGGTCCGAATGCCGGTGATGGCTACCGTCACGTTCAGGTTAGCGGGGAAAATTACCCCGTACCAGCTGGTCCAGGTTAGGCTGGTGCCTGCGGCTGCGAGGATCATTTTGCCACGATTGTGGGCATAATTTATACCATCCTCTACGGTTCCGCTACTGAAAACATCGCCGACGGACAGGCTGACGATCCGGGTTCCGGCATCCCGGCCGGCGATGACCAGGGCGTCTTTCACGCCCCGCTTTTCCTTACTCCCGTTGATGATGACGTCGCTGGTGGCGCGAATGGCCAGGAGGTCGCTTTTGTAAGCCACCCCTACGGAGCTGCCGGTGCTGGTGAGGGGTGCGGTGGCGAGGCCGGCCATCTGGGTGCCGTGCCCACACTGATCGTCCGGGCCATCGGTGCGACTACTCCACCATCTGGGCTGATACACACCTAGGCGGGTTAACTGCCGACCGCTGCCGAAATTGCCGTTCAGGCGGTCCTGCTCCGGATAAGTGCCCGAATCGATCACGCAAATACCGATGTTATCCCCCTGACTGCGGCTCCAGGCAGCGGGGATGCCCATGGGCTCGTAGTGCCAGGGTACTTTCGCTCCCGGCGCCAAAGTATAATAGTCGTCGGCCTCCGGATTGGCGGCGGGGGCTCCGCTACAACCGGAATCGGAGCGGAATTCTATTTCAGCCGCCGTATAGTTGCTGGGCTCCAGGTAGCGCACCTCGGAGCGGCTACGAAATTCGGATAGTACCTCGGGATGCAGGATCCGTACCTCAAGGACCGGAAGCACGCCGTCTTCGGGAGCAACAAAAAGTTCTTCGTCGGTGGGCGTTTTACCGGTCAGACGTTCGGTGGTCGATCGAAGATCGGCTACGATGGCGTCGCGGGTCCGTTTCCACTCCCCTTGATTGACATCTATCTCGTGAATGCGACCCTTCAGGTTTTCAAACCCCTCCGGCTGATAGCCCAGTACGGCCTCGTTGTCGCTCAACGTAAGGGCGGACCATACCGTTAAATCACTTGCCTCGTTCCAGTCGAATACCTCATTCGTGGTTTGCAGGTGGTTTTCCACCACGGCATTCAGTTCGGAACGCGTGAGGGGGTCGGTCCGGTCTTCCGTGGATGCGATCCTGTCTTTCTGACAGCCCGTGAAGAGTAGGGCCAGCATTGCGGCCAGGGGTAAAATTTTCTGCATGATCTAAGGATAGGAAAGCTTTTTTTGCGGCGAGCGCAGGTAGTAGGCTTTAAGTCAAGTGATGTGAAATTTGGGTGTATGCCATAAAAATAGTCGTTTATTCTGATTTATGTCACTTTTTTGTATTCATATTCTATTTGGAATGTATTGGATTCCGGGACGCAGGTGTGATTCCTGGATTCGTGTACCGATCCAACCTTCACCCTTCTTCGGCAAGGTGCTCGGGATTAATTCAGCCATGCTCCTGTGAATTGCCCTGTTAACCAGGTATTTAGGGGAAAGCCACGGCTACTTTGGGCGGGAGGCTTCGTTCCTTTACGGTAGGGTCGGGTAAGGTTCAGCATGCTATACCGTTTCGCGTCGCCACACTGCAAAATCTACACTCCCTTTTCATACTCTTCTCGGTGACCCCGCCACTTGGAACCGCAGCGCGGTCCTACCGGCATAGCATAAAGTGCAACTCCGGGTAGGCGGATGCCAAGGACCTTCGACTCCGGCGCAGTCGAACCCCTAAGCCGGACGGAAGAGAATTTTCTTAAGGTAGTATCTCATCCCTTGGAGGTTTGTCAGCCTGCCCTCCTTCACCAGGTGGCGTGAGCACGTTGAAAAGTGGCTGGAATTCTACCTCGCACTATGTATACAGTGGACCTCCCCGGCTTAAAGCTTTGATAAAATCCATGCCCGGGTAACACGGTAAGGCAAGTGGTTGCGTTATTTGCGTATGGCCCGTTTCCAACTATCATTTCTACTGTTGATTTTTGTTTGTACCTGCGCTTCGGCGCAAAAGAGCTCCCCGGTACTTCAGCCGAGCCTGGACTATTTTGCCAATCGCACCTTTACCTCCGCCGATACGATCCGGGGCACCCTCGGACCCGCCAGAGCCAACTACGACGTGGGCTACTACGAATTGCACCTGGATGTAGACCCCGTGGACCATCTCATCGATGGCTACGTGGATATGGACTATACGGTAACCGGGCCATTACCGATCCTCCAGCTCGATCTTTACGAAAATCTCGATGTCGACCGGATTGAGCAGGACGGCAGAAATTTGCGCTACACCAGGGAAGGGAACGCCATTTACGTGCAGATGCCCGCCGAGATCCAGCCGGATACCGTCCGCCACCGGATGCGGATACACTACGGCGGGAAGCCCACCGAAGCCAAGAATGCCCCCTGGGACGGCGGTTTCGTGTGGGGATTAGACCAGCGCAACCGCTACTGGGTAGGGGTGGCCTGTGAAGGCGACGGCGCCAGTCTCTGGTGGCCAAATAAAGATCACCTCAGCGACGAACCGGATAGTATGCTCATTAGTATCACCGTTCCCGACCGCCTTTTCGTGGCCAGCAACGGCAACTTGCGGGAAGAGGTGGAATTGGAGGACGAACGGAAAAAACGCTACGACTGGTTCGTCAGTTACCCGATCAACAACTACAACGTCTCGATCGGGATAGGCCACTATGAGCACTTCTCGGATACCTATCGCGCCTTTGACGGGGAGGAACTGGAGCTGGACTATTACGTGATGGACTACAACGTGGAGAAAGCGCGCAAACAATTCAAGCAGGTGCACCCCATGCTCGAAGCCTACGAGCATTACTTCGGGAAGTACCCGTTCTGGGAGGACGGTTTTGCTCTGATCGAGGTTCCCTACCTGGGAATGGAACACCAGAGCGGCATAGCCTACGGCAACCGCTATATGCGCGGGTACCTGGGCGGTATGATCCCGAGTGATATGGACTGGGACTACATCATCGTACACGAAGCCGGGCACGAATATTTTGGCAATTCCGTAAGTGTTGCCGACCACGCCGAAATGTGGATCCACGAAAGCTTTACCACCTATATGGAAGCCCTTTACGTGGAATACCACTACGGTGCCGACGCAGCGCGGCGGTATTTACAATCGCAATTGCGATTCGTTAGCAACGAAGAGCCAATGTTGGGACCTTTAGGGGTGAATTTTACGGACTTCAAAAGTTCGGACCACTATTATAAGGGAGCCTGGATGCTGCACACCTTGCGCAGTGTCCTGGACGATGACCCGCTGTTTTTCGGTATGCTGCGCAGCTTCTATCAAGATCATGCTCGCAGCATCGTGAGTACCCGGCAGGTTGTTGACTACTTCAGCGCGTATTCCGGTCTGGACCTGGAGCCTTTCTTCATGCAATACCTGAAGCATCCCGACGTCCCGGTGCTGGAACTTCGGCTGACGGGGGAGCAGGTGGAATACCGACTACAAGCCGACGTAGCAGGCCTGGCGATGGCGGTCGGAGTGTACATCGAAGACGAGCCGGTAAGGCTGCTGACTACGGAGAACTGGCAACCCATGGGCAAGGGATTCGGGCTGGAGGACGTCCGGGTGGATACGGCCCGTTTCCTGGTTGATCTATCCCTTCAGCAACCCGAGAAATAGCTACTGGCGGTCGACCGCCGCAACTAGCTCGTCGTACCACGCCTGCCCGTATTTGCGGATCAGTGCCGGCTTGACAAATTCAAAAATGCGGATTTGCTCGCGCGCGCCCCTGCTGCAGGCGGCGCTGCATATATCCCATACGTCGTAATTCAAGGCTTCGAATCCAGCCTTCTCATTTTTTTTGATGCGTACCGGATACAGGTGGCAGCTGATCGGCTTCTTCCAGCTGATGGCCCCGTTGTTATAGGCCTGTTCAATTCCGCACTGGGCCGTCCCCGTGTTGTCCAGGGTCATGTAGGCACAGGCCGCGCCGTCCACCAGCGGGGTGTCGGTACTGCCTTCGTTGCTTACATACTTCCCCTGCTCCGCAATGGCGGCGCGCCCGGCTTCGGTGAGGTAGGGGGCCACGGTAGGATAAATTTCTTCAAGAATAGGAAGTTCCTCGTCTTCGAGCGGTGCTCCGTAGTCGCCTTCCCAACAGCAGGCGCCTTTGCATGCGGAAAGATTACAGGCGAACTGCTCGTCGGTGATGTCGTCGCTGACGAGGATGGAACCGATGATGTACATAATCCCTACTATGGATGTTTTGACAGTAAATAATGTTCCTATATTGTCATCCGGATAATTCTCCCGGAAAGTGACGCTCACGGTGGCAAGCCTCAGAGCAGGAACAAGACACTCACAGAACCTATTACTGCGGGAAGGGTTGAACCCAGCCAATGATGTGCTGGTGGCTGCCCATTGACGTGGGAACGTTTTTAATTACGAAAGCAGGTGGATAGGAAGGTCAAACCCAGGGGAGAATATGGAAATGTACTTTTTGCGGTTACCTGAGTAAGCCCGAGACAGCATGGACGAGAAAACGGAAAACTACTGGCGAATACTGGAAGCCAACCTGGAATGGATTCGGTATTCGGATGCCAAGGCTACGGGAATCCTGACGATCTACGGCGTACTCATTACGGTAGCCTTCACCAAGATCCTGGATATCCTCGAGATCATTTCCAGTTCCTGGATGCTTATCGCACTCACTTCCCTTTCCGGCGTGACTTCCCTGGTGGCGATCTATTACGGGTTCAGGAGTATCAGCCCGCGGCTACTGACCCAGGACCACCGGTCCATCATTTACTTCGGATCCATTGTCAAGCACAGCCCGGATATGCAGTCTTTTCGCCAGTACAGCCATGAGGTATTAGACTCTCCCCGGGGGCTTGACGATGATCTGGCCGCTCAGATCTACATCAATGCCCACATTGCCTCTCTCAAGTTCAAGAACGTAAGCTCCTCCATTAATTTCTTCATCGCCAGTTTTCTGATCCTGTTGAGCGAGATGGTCCTTTTTCTACTGCTGCACTGAAACCCTTCTCCCGGCGTTAGTAATCCAACGTCCTACCTTGCAGCGTGTCTCTAAAAAAATTATCCGGTGAAACCCTGGTCTACGGACTCAGCAGCATCCTTGGCAGGCTGCTGAATTTCGTAATGGTCACCCCCTTTATCACCCGGGTACTCTCGGAGGATGAATTCGGGCAGATCAGTAACCTGATGTTCTGGGTGGCCTTACTCATCGCCCTGCTGGTCTTCCGGATGGACACCGCGCTCTTCCGTTTTGCCAGCCGGGGAGACTATGACCCGCAGGCCGTCTTTCGCCGCACTCAGTGGCTGGTCCTGGGCCTTACCCTGGGGTTAATCGTGCCCTTGCTCTGGTTCCCGGACTGGTTCGGTGGCGTCATACAGGCCCCGGCCGATACGCTTTACATCCAGCTTTTCCTGATCACCGTAGCTTTCGATGCCCTGAGTATGGTCCCCCAGGCCCGACTCCGCCTGCAGCAACGCGCCTGGTTTTTCGTGGCCGTCAACCTGGGAAACGTGGTGGTGAACGTAGCCCTCCTGTATTATCTCTTGCTGTACCTGCCCGAGTACCAATCGGACTACTTCAATCCCGACTTCAAGATCGGTTACTTCTTCGTGGCCCTGGCCGTTGCCTCCGCCATCCGGTTCCTGATCCTCATCCTGGATAACGTGTTGACTTCCTCTCGGCGCAAGCAGGAAGAGCAACTACTGGATGCCGGTCTCTCGCCGGAGCAGGGGGAGGGGAGTGCCCCTTCTTACCGGAAATTACTGAGTTACAGTTTACCCTTGACGGTGGTGTCGCTTGCGGGGATTGCCAATTTCCTGGTTGGTCCGAGTATCCTCGTGGGCTACGATGAGGCCCTGTCGGGTTACTTCGGAGCCGCGCTGCGGATGGCCGTCTTTCTCAACCTTTTCGTGACCGCTTACCAGTACGCGGCCGAACCCTTTTTCTTCCGCCAATCGAGCAAGGATCTTGCTACGGCCGACCGTACGATCTACGCCGATGCCATGCGCGCTTACGGCATCGTGGCGGCTCTGGCGAGCACCGGTATTCTATTGGGATTGCCCTGGCTGCAGTTGTTCATCGGGCCGCAGGTGCGTCCGGGACTGGTCGTATTGCCGATTATCCTCGCGGCGAATTACTGCTTCGGAATTTATAGCAACCTGAGTATCGCCTACAAGCTTACCGACAAAACCATGCTCGGGGCGCTCATTGCCGTGGCCGGGTCGGTTTTTGCCGTCGGAGGCCCGCTGCTGTTTAGCGCACGATACGGCTTGTATGCCCCGGCGGTGGGGATGCTGGCCTGCTTCCTGGTCATGTGCGCCCTGGCTTACCTCGTTTCGCGCAAATACTTTCCCGTCGATTATCCGTTCGGTCGCATTCTGCTGTACGTGGTCATCGCGGCGATCGCTTGTTGGCTTGGCACTTTCTCCGGGGCACTCTGGTGGCGCATCCTACTTTTGTTGATTACGGTCGCTGCCATGGGGCTCCTGGAGTGGCGGTGGCTCGTTCGTACCTTTGGGCGGGGGACCGCAGGAGCAACGTAATTCAG
This sequence comes from Lewinellaceae bacterium, assembly GCA_963747415.1. Classification (GTDB taxonomy): domain Bacteria; phylum Bacteroidota; class Bacteroidia; order Chitinophagales; family Saprospiraceae; genus Neolewinella. Next base: position 947,807 of record CAVVFF010000001.1, read on the forward strand.
TAATCCGATGAAATTATTTCCAATTCTTACCGGCATATTGGCAATGATATCGCTGGTTGGCTGTCAGACGCCCTTCGCCAAGCGCGATATCCTGGTGATTGGCGACAGTAACGGCGCTGCCGCCGACGGCTGGGTCTTTCAACTACAGCAGATACGCAATCGGGGTCCCATGGTAAATACCGCCCTCTCCGGCAATACCTTCGGCTTCACGGAAAACGGCAACCGGGACCGGAACACCCTGGAGAACCTGACCTCCTACCTACGCCGGGGATACGCGGATATGGGCGGTATCGATGAAATACTTATCGGCCTGGGCACCAACGACTGCAAGGACCGATTCAGTGACCGGGAAGCGGAGATCGTCACCAATCTGGAAACGGTGCTTGGCCGCATCCGCCAGTTTTTCGACGAGCGCGGACAGGAATTTCCCCGGATCGTGCTACTGACACCTCCCCCGGTGGCCGGCGATGAGGTGGTCAGCGAAGAGTTTCAGGGAGCCCAGGAATGCACGGCCACGCTGAGTGCGGAAATGCGTACGATCGCCTCCCGGGAAGGATATTGCCTGGTTGACTGGCAGGAGCGGCCAGGCGAAGAAATCTTACGGCATAGTGAAGATGGCATTCACTTCAACCGGGAAGGCTACCAGATCCTTGCCCGGCAGATCGTCCGGACTTGCTACTGAAGTCCTTTACGCCAACCCGGGGCTTGCCTGCATCTAAGCGGTAATCAACCTGCTTATCTTATGGCTTTTCAATCCACCCGACGGGACGTTCCCGCCGTGAATGCCGGTTCCATGGCCGACATCGCCTTTTTACTGCTAATCTTCTTCCTCGTTACCACGACTATCGACGAGGACAGCGGCATCCTGGTCAAACTTCCGGCTTATGAGCCCAATCCCCCAATAACCCCGACCTCGCAGGTGCTTACCGTGATCGTTAATGCTGATAACGAGCTCATGGTCGAAGACGTAGCCTCTACCCCGCGGGAATTGCCGGACCTTCTTGCGGAATTCGTCAATTCTCCCGACCGCACGCCCCGGGAAGCGGTGGTTAGCTTGATCCACGATCGGAGCACGGACTACCGCCTGTACGTGGAGGTGTACGACGCGCTGTTGGCGGGCTACCGGAATCTCTGGGACGCGGAAGCGCGACGGCAATACGGGCGCGATTTCGAGATGCTTAATGATGAGAAAAAGCGAAAGATCCGCAAGAAATTCCCGATGGTCATCAGCGAAGCGGAACCCAGCAATGTCAGGGGTTAAGACGCCCGCCGCAGTATTTGCAGTAAACCGCATCCTGCGCATGGCCTTCCCTGGCACAGAAACGACAGACCTGCGTACTTACTTCCCGACCGCGGTTCTCGGCGTTTATCATTTCATTGGTAACGATGCCGGTCGGAACGGCGATAATTGCATATCCCAAAATCATAACTATAGCGGATAGAAACTGCCCGATCTGGGTCTGCGGGGTTATATCGCCATAACCGACCGTGGTGATGGTAACGATCGCCCAGTAAACGGCGCGTGGAATGGAGGAAAAACCTTCGTTACTGCCCCCCTCGATGAGGTACATAACCGATCCGATAATGATGACCAAAATGGTTACGAAAAAAAGGAAGACGGCGATCTTATTGCGACTGGCAATAACCGCCCTACCCAGTTGGTCCCCCTCACTGAGATACTGGCCCAACTTGAATATCCGGAAAACCCGCATCAGCCGCAGTATCCGGATGATCAGGAAGTATTGGGCATTAGGCAGAAGGAGGGTGAGGTAGGAGGGCAGGATAGCCAGCACGTCTACAACGCCATAGAAACTAAGGGCATACTTTAGCGGATGCAGCGTCACATACAGGCGAAGGACATACTCGATGGTAAAGATGATGGTCAGAAACCATTCGGTGTACCAGAAGAATGTCCCGTATTGCTCGTTCCAGTCCTCCGAGCTTTCCAGCATCACTATCAGGATGGAGAAGCAGATGAGTCCAAGGAGGGCAATATCAAAAAACTTGCCCGCCGGCGTGTCCGCTTCGAAAATGATTTCGTGAATACGGTTACGCAGGCTTCGATCAGACATTCGGGAAAACTGGTTTATACGTAAAGTACGGACAGGCCGCCTAAGCTTACGCGAGATTACTCCTGCGCGGAATCATCTCCATTATCGGAATTCTTACCCGAACCTGCGTTCCGGAAGCTTCACCGGACCGGTCATAAAGGTCAATAATTTCTACCCACTCCTGATCAGCGGTAGATAACAGTTGCAGGCGCGATTCGGTTATCTGCGTGCCACGAGATTGATGGTCGACCCTGGTGGCATCCTTTGCCTGCCGTTCGCGGACCTTTTCCCGGCCAACTCCGTTGTCGGTAACAATGGCCAGCAGATGGTCGTAATCATCGTCAATTTGTTGGAAGGTAACCTCTATGTGCCCCTCTTCCTGCCCCCGCAGACCGTGTTCGATAGCATTTTCAACATATGGTTGCAGGATCATAGTAGGAACGCCAATAACGTCTTCTTCCAATTCGCGGTCAACGGAGAGGTTATAGGTCAGATCTCCCTCAAAACGCAGGTGACGGTTGATCTCCAGGTAATCTGTCAGGAAGCGCCGCTCTTCTTCCAGGGTAATGTATTCCCGGTTAGCGTATTCCAGGCTCTGCCGCATGAGCATGGCGAATTTGGCCAGGTGTTTGCTTGCGGTAGCCGCATTGTTGCCGGAGATGAACGACTGAATACTGTTCAGGGCATTATACAAAAAGTGAGGATTCATTTGCGCCCGAAGGGCGCTCAGCTTAAGCTGACTGGCTTTTAGCTTAAGCTGTCGATTTTCCTGTTCGCGTTCTTCGGCCCGAAACTGAGCGGTAAACTGTCGCTGCCTGAGGATAGCCACCTGCTGATGAAAGCGATGGTTATAGCTATCGTAAGTGCAGTGATAGTTATATGCCGCTTCGTAATACTTCAGCTTGGCGTGGCAAATGGAGAGGTGGAGATAGGCATCGGCTACCAGGCTGAGGAGATCCGGATCACTGGTTTGCTCGTCTACCTCCGCCAGCGTAAGAATGCGGTTAAGCTGATTGATGGATTTTTCCCATTCGGCGGAATCCATGAGTAGGGTAGCCCGCATAAACTCCAACTTGGCTAATTCCTTTCGGTCTGGCTCGTCATCGGTGCCGTAAAGCTCTTCGGCCCGGTCCACGTATTCGTTAGCCAGCTCGGGGCTATCGAGGTAGTGGTAGCAGAATCCAAGGTTGGCATAAGCCGCGGCGAGGGCATTCACCGAACCGTTGGCCTTGGTATTCACTACCGCCTGGAAATACTGTACGGCCTCTTCGTATTGATTGAGCGACATCAACTCCTTACCCAGGTTAAGTTGGTGCCAGGGTAGGCGAGACCGGAGTCCGATCTTTTCACAACGTGTGATAGCGCGTTGAAAGGCCTGCAGCGCCAATTCTGTTTCTCCACTGTTTTGATAGACCGATCCCAGCCCTGACTGCGTGAGACTGAAATAGTAATGGTCCTGGGGCGTGAGATCAAATAATTCGCTTTCGAGTAGCCGTTCGGCTTCCAGAAATTTGAGCGTTGCCTTAGGATAGCTAAAAATGAGGAGGTAAATGTAGCCGTGACGACAGGCGGTTCGCGCCCGGAACTGGTCGCTGGGAAAATTCTCCAGCATACGCTGGCAACGGTCCAGGTAATCGATGGCCTGCTCGGTACGTCCCTGGTTTCCCAGGTAGGCTATGTAGGCCAGGTAAACTTCGAGTTTGTCGGAAATGTTGCCGCGTTCCTCCACGATGGACAGGGCTGCTTCGAATGGTTGTGCGGCCCGATCAAGCCGGTATTCCTGGTTTTCAAGCGTGGCCAGGTTCAGGTAATAATTCAGGCGATAATCCTGCCCGGTTATTTCCTCCAACTGATCCAGGTGACCGGTGTGTTTCCGCAACAACTGCCACTGTTTCGCCAGCAAGATGCGGGCACGATCCGGTTTTGTATAGACGTAGTGGTGAAGTAAAGATTGGATGATCTCGATAACTTCGAGACCGTCCGAGGCCTTTTCGAGGGATAATTCCAATTTGCCCAGCGCCGAGCTCTGTCCATTTCGGTTCACCATGAAAGGGCGGGCGGAAGCCGGTTCAGTGGTTTAATGCGGCATAATGCCTCCACAAACCCGACGCGAATAGGGGCCACGACGCTTTCCACCAATGACCTGATCCATGGCATCGCGATCCAGCTTTTTGATTTGCTGGTCTTTCAGCAGTTCTTCGATCGTTTTTTTCCCGGTTTGAGCCATGGAGGTGAGCTTGTCGTGAATGGTTGTTTATTGTTTTGGTTCCTGATTACAGGTCAACAACGTTTCAAATGTAATAAATATATGCGTTAATTATAATTCTTGCAGTAAACGCAACTGCGTCAGGAAGGCAGAACGCCTCCTGCGGCTGACATCGATCCGCATCCCGTCCTCCATGATCAGGTAGCCGCCTTCTCCCTTGACGAACTTTTTCATGTAATTCATATTGATCACGTGCCTTTTGTGTACCCGGTAGAAATTGAAGGGGGCAAGCATGTCCTCGTACATCTTGATGGTCTTGGAAGCGGTGATGCGCTGCCCGCTGGTCATAAAGATATGGGTGTAATTGTCCTCGGCTTCGAAACGGATGATTTCCCGGATCTTGATGAAGTGGATCCCATCCACCGCCCCGATGGCCATCTTATCAAATACGTTGGGTTGTTTCTGGAACATCTGCATCGCGTCCAACCGCTCCTGCGTCCGCGCCTGTCCGCGGGGGCGAATGCGATCCACGGCATCGATCAAACGGTCGGGATCTATAGGCTTGAGAATGTAACCGATGGCGGAGTAATCGAATGCCTTCATGGCAAACTGGTCATACGCCGTTACGAAAATGATATCGAAATCTATCGGTTTGATCCGGTCAAGCATTTGGAAAACCTTGCCGTCTCCGAGATTGATATCCAGGAATGCAACATCCGGGCGAACGTCACCACGACCGAATAGGGTACACCCGGATTCCACCCCGTCAGCGTCACCTACGACCTCCACATCCGGGCAGTGTAGGTTTAGCATTTGTTTTAGGTTTATGAGGCCTTTCCGTTCGTCCTCGACAATAACGGCGTTAAGTAGCATATTGGGTTTTAAGTGGTCCAAAGCTACAAAATCCGATCTATGGATGTAGATGCCTGCAGGTGAAATTCGCGAATAATCAGAAAGAATATTCTGTCTGAGGTTACTCTACTGGTCGATTAACGGGAATTCTGCCGTCCACTTGCAATACGCGGGCGTTGCTAAAGGATGGATCGCTTTCCAGTCCGTAGCCGGTAATGATATAATCGGGTTGGGTCAGCACCACGAATTTATTGGTGTAGATAAGTTCACGCGATTCGTCCCAGTTCAATTCCTCGGTTTCAAGGCGCTGTTGATCGGCGGATTGCCATACAACGCTATCCCTGACGGTGATCAAATTGTTCCGGCGGCGGTAAACGCCCTGCTTTGCGGTCAGCGTACTGGTGGTATCTTGGCGCTCATCCAGAAAATAGGCTACCACACCATCGGGAAATTCCTGCCGGGCATTGGCGGGTGACAGGTAATTGTACATCGTAGGTGCCTCCAGGATCAGTCGTACCCGGGCTGAATCACTCCACAAGACCTGGACGCCGGTAGCTACTTCCACGTCGTCGTCGAGCGCCTCTTCAAAGCGGGCGACATCGGCAGGATCATTAATACAACTCCCGAAGAAGAGTAGCAAAAAACAAAGGATCAGGATTCGACTCAGGCCCACAGAACCGAAGCGGCGGTGAGCAGGTCACCGTACCGCTCGGGATCTTCAGGCACGAAAGCCTGATTGGCCTTGTACAGGTACACCACCAGTACCACAAAGAGCAAAAGTGCGATGATGCCACCCATTAGGATGTAACCCTTTATTCCGGCATGTTTGATTTCGTCAGACATCTCTATTCTTTTTAGGCGATCAAGCCTTAGCGCAAGTTACTACATTCGGTACTGAGCCGCTGATCCTCAATGGCTACTTCGGACCGTAAACCGGTGATCAATTGCTGCGACACCCGCGTACGGCTGCTGGAATTGATCGCCTGGCGGGCCGTTGGAATGCTTCCGCTGCTGCCTGTAGGCGCGTCGGACAAAGGCTTCACCAGGTAAACACCCCTTTCGCCGACGATCGGCTGGCTCACCTGATTGGTCGGCACGGTAATGGCGGCGGCAATCACTTTGGGTTCGTTTCCAATACCCTGGGCCAGCGACTGTTGGGTGAACGTAACCCCATTCAGCGTATCGACGAGGACGTCGTACTCCGCAGCCACTGCACTTAAGTCCATACCAGACAAGCTTTCAGCAAGTTGGCGCCCCTTCAGTCTGTTGCGGACTTGGGGAAGAATACTTTCGCGAACCGCCTCCACTGGAGCCACGCCTTCCGGCACAATATTTTCTACACCTGCCACTAAGTAGCGATTCTCGTAGAAGAAGTTGGGATCGGTGAAAGTGTATACGAAACCACTTACATCTCCTTGGTCGGCGGTGAACGACCAGCAAATGAGGTCACGAACATCCTGTCCCCCTCCGATGCCGGGAAGTTGGAAGGTGCCAATATCAAGCGGCGCGGTAGTTTCTACGGTCAGCCCCTGCGCTTCGGCGGCATCCTTTAGTTCCTGCAGGCTGCGCTTGCCGGTGAGAAATTCTTCCGCCTGCTGCCGGATAGCGTCCTCGGAATCCTTACTGGGTACCATGGGTTCGGTAACGTAGGCCACTTTGGCACGGGTAGCCGTTTCATCGCTGCGGCTAACGATCTGGAGGAGCTGTACGCCGTCCTGCGTGCGAACCTTATACCAATCGCCTACCTCACCGGTCACAAAAGCCGTGCGCTCTACGGCGGGCTGTAATTGACCAGGGGTAACATCATCCAGCACTCCGTCGGTAGCCAGGGTTCTGGAATCGCGATTGAATTCTTGTGCTAACTCACTAAAGTTTCCATCGTCTGCCCGCAGAACGGTAAGCAAACTGTCGATCAACCGGTTCGCCTCGGCAAATTGCGCGGGAATGGTTGCATTCCGCTTAATCCGGCGAATGCTTACGCTTTCCGGATACTCCCGTCGGTCGATCAGCTTGGCCAATACCATCAGGGAACCCTCAACAAACGGGCCGTAGACCTCTCCGATCTCCATGTCATCCATGATCGTCCCGGCAACGGAGACGGGCAGTTGGTCTTCGGAAACGTAGGCACCGGTATAGGATCCGCTGGCGGTCAGGGCAAAAAGGCTGTCGCCACGGGGCGGGGTATTCCGCCACTCAGCAGCTAAATCTTCCAGGACGGAGCGTACGGCTGTGGAATCTCCCGGCGTAGCATCTACGTTGAAGCTAACGTAGGTCAATTGCCGGGTTTCTTCCAGATTGTCGAAGGTGCTGCGGCGTTCGTCAATGTAGTCCTGAAGGTCACTTTCGCTGACTTCCACGGCATCATTATCGAGTTCATCGAAGGGGACCCGAATGATAGCAACGCGGCGGCTGGCCGTCATCGCATCAGCATATTCCTGGGCCATCCAACTGGGAGCGTACATTGCTTTTGACACCAGGGCGGTGAGCTTTTCCTGCAAGCGTTGGGTACTGACCTGACGGTTCTGGTACCGCCAGATGTCGTAAAAATTTGGCGGCAACTCCCCGGCCTGGATTCCCTCCTCGATACTGTTTTCCTGAATGCGGGTGCGGACGCTGTTCAGCAGCTGTGCGTTGACCTGTCCCGTCTGGGGGTTTCCGTACGATTGGCGAATCACCGGGCTGTAGCGGGGGCCGTAAGTCAATTCTTCCAACTCAGGCTCGGTCACATCAAGGCCCAGCTGCTCGGTTTCGTTACGAATGAGACTTTCGGTGAGGTAATAGTTCCACAGGTTGCTGCGGCTCTCGTACGCATCGGCCGAACTGTTGGTCACGGCCAGCGTGCGCTCAAAATCGTTTCGCTCGATCTCGATCTCGCCGACGCGGGCCATCATGGCCTCTACCGGGCCGATCGGGCCGCTACTTCCACTGTTCATAATGTCGGAGAGCACGAACAAAGCGATGCCTCCGCCAATGAATAGCAGTACTACAAGGGGGTTATTTCTAATCTTACCAATAAGTGCCATAGGGGAACTTCTAAATTTTTCCGTCTCTGTGCAGAACGGGGCGCGAAGATACTAATTATTGTTCGGTCAAAAAGGTCCGCTCGCTGTCGAAGATTCTTAAGATAAGCGGGAAGTGGTGGATTAAAAGTGCAGCAGCCTTTCGTAAACCATGTCGACGGGTAATCCCATAATGGTAGGGTAGGTACCCTCTATCCGGCTGATCTTGGCCAGGCCTATCCACTCCTGAATGGCATAGGCACCGGCCTTATCGTAGGGCTGATAGGAATCCACGTACGCTGAAATCTCTTCAGCACGGATCGGATTCATGTAAACGTAAGCCCTACTGCTAAAAACCAGCTCTTTGTGCCTGGATTTCAGGCAGCATCCCGTTACCACGGTGTGGCGTTGACCGGAGAGCTGGCCGAGGATACGAATCGCGTCCGCTCGATCGCGGGGTTTCCCGAAAATTTCATCGTTCAGGATTACTACACTATCGGCCGTTAGCAACACCTCATTATCGGCCTGGAGAAGGTGGCTGGCCCCTTCCGCTTTTAATCGGGCCAGGAAAGGAGCCACTTCCAGCACCGGTGTTTGCGGGGGATACACCTCTTCAGTGTCAGCCGTACGGATGGTAAAGGGTATGCCTGCCTGCTCGAGGAGGTGGCTTCGGCGGGGTGATTTGCTGGCCAGGATAAGAGACAAATGGTCGGGTAACAGCATTAAGAGTGAGTTTCACCGAAGAGCATCCGTTCGACGTCTTCGCAAAGAATATGCCCGAGCAACATGTGGCCCTCCTGAATGCGGGGCGTATCGGTACTCGGAATATTGATCAGGATATCGACAAGATGGCCCAATTCCCCCCCGTCTGCCCCGGTCATCGCCACAAGCGTGCATCCCGCCCGCTTCCCGGCAACGGCGGCAGAAAGCACGTTGCGGCTATTGCCACTCGTGCTGATGAGAAAAAGGACGTCGCCGCGCCGGCCCATAGCAGTGGTAAGTCGGGAGAAGGCATGGTCGTAACCGTAATCGTTGGATACCGCAGTGAGAAAACTGGTGTTAACGTGCATAGCCTCGGCAAACAGGGGGGGACGATCGAGATAAAACCGCCCGCTAAGTTCAGCCGCAAGGTGCTGGGCGTCCGCCGCCGAACCACCATTGCCGCAAAAAAGGACTTTTCCTCCGGCACGGAAGGTTTCTACACAGGCCATGGTAGCCCCATGTAGCCGGGTGAGCAGGCCGGCGTCGGCCAGGATCTTTTGTTTTACCGCGATGGCGGCCTGAATTCTTGCGTGTGGCATGGGGTAACTTAAAATAATCAGGGCCACGCCGAAGTGGCGAGGCCCTGATCTTCACAAAGCTACGAATTGCTTCGGCACTTACATTTTCACGAAGGCACGAACCGATTCACGATCGCCCTCGATCACGTGAACCCGGTACATGCCCCGCGGCAGATCGGTAACGTTCACCTGGACGTGCATCAAATCGGCCTCCTTCAGGTATTGGAACTCCCGGATTTGGCGACCGTTTAGATCCATCAGGCGCAGGTTTACTTCGCCGAGGAAATCGCTGGTCAGATCCAGGTTGAACTCGTCAACGGTAGGATTGGGGTAGACATCCACGATCGGGTCAGCCCCCATTTCCAGACTGTTTGCAGCCGATTCCTCATCTGCTGAACCGCCCGTGTGCTGCTGCTGCTTGGCATGGTCATCATCATGGTCATGTCGGTGCTGCCACTACAGTTGCCGGAGGGCTCACCTAATCCGGAGGGCAGCTGCTTATCCAGGGATAGTATTAGTTTATCAAAACCCGTATAGGTTTCCCGGTTGGCGATGGTGATCGTGTGCGTACCGGTTGACAGGTTAAAGTTGATATCCTTACCATCGTGATTGACCTTACGCCATTCAAGGCCTTGCGTTAGCAGGGGATCACCACCGATCTCCTCCCACATTTTGACCCAGTTGCCCTGGTCCACCTGCACCCAGACCGAGTTGCTGCCCACATCGGGAGCATTTAGGCGTAGGAAGAGGTGATAGGTCCCGGGGGTAGCTACGGTCACCTGGTACTTAAGCAACTGACTATTGTCGCCAGCGGGCGGAGAGCTGGTCTTACTACTGCTGGTGTTAACGAGGTAACTCCCGTTAGATGCTTTGGAATCAAACACCTTTTCCCACTTGCCGCCAATGACGCCACATTCTGCCTCCAGTGATAGCAATTCGGAAGAGGAAGCCGTATTGGAGCCACAGTTGGTGGCGGCATCACCATTGCCGATGGGGAGAACCGGGGCCATATTGAGGTGGATACGGTCAAGCTTCGCACCGTCTTCTCTAAAGGCAAAATCAATCGTATTGATACCGGACTTCAGGTTGACCATCTTTCCGGTCATTTGATTCCACTGCCAGCCTCGTCCGGCGGTAATGTTTTGGAACCATTTGAACCAACTACCTCCGTTTACCCGCACCCAATAAGAGTCGTCGTTGACGCTCGCGGCGTTGATTCGGGCAAACAAATGGAAGCTTCCGCCAGATTCAGCGTTCAGGGTAAATCGAAGGTGATTCTCCGGGCTGTCCTGTGGGGGGGAGTTCAATGACTCACGGCCGTTGAGAACAACGTAGCTGCCATTGACCGCTGCCGAGGAATTCTCGGTGGTCCATCGGCTTCCTACTATAGCACATTCTGCCTCTAGCCAGAATTTCGTTGCATCGCTGGGCTCGCTGGGGGGTGGGGGTGGGGGAGCAGGGTTGGGTTCTGGATTCTCTGCCACCGGTTCGTCGGTAGGTCCGCTACCGCAGTTGTCGGCGTTTCCTCCCGTCCCGCTGGGCGACGTGCCGATGGCGGAAAGGAATATTTTATCCAATTTGGCGTCTGCTTCCCGGTAAGAGAAGTCGATAGTATTCACTCCGTCCTTTAAGGTTAGCTCACTCGGGTATTGGTTCCAGGCAAACTTGCCGGAGTAGTCAAGACCGTTGGCCCACTTGAGCCAATTTCCTCCGTTGAGGCGGATCCAGTAGGAATCACTATTTCGATCCGCCGCTGAAATGCGGGCGAATAGCGTGACCAGCTTGCTGCCTTCACTTTCCAGGTTGAAACGGACCCGGTTAGCCTCTACGTCATTAGGTGCGTTATTCAAGGAGGTCCTGCCGGTTACTACGTAAGAGCCATTGGAAGCACTGCTATTGTTGTACGTTTTCCAGTTGGTTCCCACTTTGGCGCACTCCGCTTCCAGCCAGATCTCGTTCGCGCTGCGGGAAACGGAGGTATTGTTATCACAGTTAAGTCCGGCGATGCCTGTACTGGACGGCTGTTGAGTAGTCGCGGTCATAAAGATTTTGTCTAATCGCGCATCAGCCTCGCGGTAGGCAAAATCGAGTACGTTTTGACCTGCTTTCAATTGCAGTTTGTCGGAGTACTTATTCCATTCAAAGGAGCCGGTAGACTTTATATTGCTGGCCCATTCGATCCACGTACCACCGTTGACACGAACCCAGTAAGAGTCGCTACTCAGGGAAGCTGAGGAAACACGGGCAAAGAGATTGACCTTCTGGCTTTCCGGGCTATCGAAGGTGAACCGGATCCTGTTTTGGGATTGATCGGCTGGGGTTTTATCATAGGAGTTTTCGATTGGAACCACGTAATAGCCACCGGCTGCCTGGCCATCGGCTACCATGCTCCATTTAGCGCCTACTTCAGCGCACTCAGGTTCCAACCAGAATCCATCAATGCCATGGCCGGTCGGTGGTTGTACGATCAGGGTAAATCGATCGGTAGATTTGGCACCAAAATCATCGGTCACGGTCATGAGGATATGGTACGTTCCTTCCTCTTCAAAGGTAATTGTGGGAGTAGGTCCGGAAGCGTGACCTCCTTCCCAGCTCCAGTCGTAATCCACTACCTCGCCATCCACGTCGTAAGACTTCAGGGCGTCAAATTCAACGGTGAGTGGGGCGTGGCCTTCTTCGACATCGCTTTCAAAATGACCAACCGGGATCTCATTATTGTACGCATAGGTCGCGCAGTCAAAGAGATTGGGCTGTACTTCAACAATACCTTTCCTGGAGCAATCACCACCCCCGGATAATACATACAGCCCCGGTCTTTTGACTACTGGATTTTGCTCATTCGAGGTGAATCCGTTGGGGCCGGTCCATCGGTAGACTCCGGTGGACGTTTGCCCCCGCAGCATAATGCTTCCACTCGCGCAACCCAGGATTTTGGCCAGGTAGTCGGAAGAGGCCTCCGCCGAACAGATCAGCGAGGCATCGTCGATCAAAAGGGAAAAATCGACGGAAGAGCTACTGCCATTTTCATCGGTACCCGTCACCCGGATCTCGAAAACCTGCGAAGCCACGGAGGACGGCGCCTTGATTTGAAAGGTTCCGGAGTTTTGATCGAGGGTGATCCACGAGGGCAGGGAGTTGCCGTTAGCCAACTTCGCCACATAGTTCAGGGCGGGCCCCTGTGCAAAGGATCCGTTGACTACGAAAGTGGTGGCAACCTGGACGGGTGCCGTGATTGGATTAATCGGCAGAACCGCGGGGGCGAAATCCGATGGTTCACCAGGCGTTGCTGGCAAAATAGTTGTCGAGAGAGAAAGGCATAACAAAAGCCAAGCGGTCAGGAGCCGCGTTGTGCGTAGAGCCATATGTTGGTTTATTTTAAAAGCAAATTCCAGTTAAAGCGCTGCGAAGATAGCATCAATAACGAAGCTCCCGAACCCGAAAGTGCCGTAAAGCCAGTTAAACTTGGGCGAACAGGTACTACGGGAAAACGTCGGCGTTGATCGTCACCTCGCAAAATGCAAGTTGTACCGCGCAAATGCGGCAGAAAATTGTCAGAGAAAGAGATCGTAGCGCTTTTAATTTGACTTGGTAATTTAGACTTGGTTTTGAATGGCGGCAAGCGCAGGTGCAATCCTGCCGGGAAAAAAGCAACCCAGCCCTGTTTCCGGAGGCTTTCCTCCGGCCAGCAGCTGGCTGCCCGGGTTTATTGTTTAACGAAGGGTTTTACCCCGGGGTTTCCTTCGCTGAATACACGTAAGTGATACACGCCCGAAGGAAGGTCACCGATATTGATGCGGGAAGAGAATTGTTGTGCCGTTTTTTCCTGGTGAAGGGTCTTCACGGCACGACCGTTGAAGTCGTAAACGACGATCTCCACTTCCCCGAGAAAGGAGTCTGTGTAAATCAGGTTCAGTTCGTCGGCTACCGGATTGGGATAAACGTCCACCTTGCGTTGCATCTCCGACGAAGCCGCGGAGGAAAGAAGGGGAAGACTCGGCTCCATGGCGATAGCCTTGGCGGAAGGACAATTGGTGGCTGCTATGCCTTCTCCCACCGGAGGCTGGTTTGAAAGGGATAGGTTGAATTTGTCAAGCATGGTGCCCGACTCCCGGTTAGCAATCGTGATGGTATGCTCACCGGCACTAAGGTAGAACGTTCTATTAATGCCGTCGTCGTTCACCTTGCGCCATTCAAAGCCATTGGTGAGCAGTTGCTCCCCGCCGATTTCCTTCCACATCTTTACCCACTCCCCATCGTCCACCTGTATCCAGACGGAGTTGTCTCCGACGGTTGGTGCGTTCAATCTTAGGTAGAGGTTGTAGTTCCCTTCGGTGGTCACATCGACCGAGTAGGATGCTTTACGGTCGGTCTGGGTATCCCCTGGCTCCCGTAAGTTGCGTTGTCCGGTATACACGATGTAACTGTCGTTGGAAGCCGCGGAAGCGTTGACCGTGGACCAGCCCGATCCAAGATTTCCGCACTCTATTTCCAGCCATTCATCGGTTCCGTCATTGGCCAGGTCGTCACAATTATCATCCACTCCCCCGGATCCGCTGGGCGAATTACCGCTGGTGGTCAGGTAAAGCTTATCCAATTTCGTCCCATCTTCCCGGTAGGCGAAATCAATGGTGTTATTACCGGACCGCAAACTGATGGTGCCTTCCGGAAATGCCTTCCAGGTAAAGGTGTTTTCACCAGACAGTCCGCGATTCCAGGAATACCAACTACCATCATTAACCCGGAAATAGAAAGAATCGTCGAGTCCCGATGGGGCGGATACCCGGGCGAACAGGTAGTAGTTACCCGCCGCGGAAGTATTCACGGCGAACCGAACGCGGTTGGAGGCTTGATCGGCCGGAGCTGACTTATAGGAATTACCGCTGTTGACGACTACATAACTTCCGTTAGACGCACCACTGGCTGCCTCGACACTCCACTTTGACCCAACGGCTGCACACTCTGCCTCCAACCAGTAATCGCTTCCATCGGTCGGAGGAGGGGGCGGAGGCGTGCCTGCATCTGGGGCAACAACTACGTTCACCACGTCGGAATTGGTGGCTCCTTCGTTATCTTTCACCGTGAGCGTGATCGCATATGTCCCTTCTCCGAGGGTGACGACCTGCTGTTTTCCGGTACCACTTCCGCCGGCCCATTTCCAGTTATAGGAGGAAATGCTGCCGTCGGGGTCCCTGGACTGGCTTCCATCGAGGGTTACGGTAAGCGGAGCTGTGCCACTTGATGTGGAAACGGTAGCATCGGCAAGTGGGGGGCTGTTTGGTACCGTACCGCATTTGCCCGTTGATTCTCCCAGGCCGGTGGGCAGAGCGTTCGTGCGGGAGATCAAAAGCTTATCCAGGCCGGTATTCGCTTCCCGAAAGGCGAAATCGATGGTGTTGGAACCTTCCTGCAGGGAAGGAAATTTCCTGCCTCCGTAGAGATTCCATTCGAACTTGCCGCTTTCGGTAATATCCTGTTTCCACTCGAACCAGGCATTTCCGTTCACGCGTACCCAATACGAATCGGAGTTCGAACTTGGTGCCAGGATGCGGGCCAACAAGTAATACCTCCCCTTTTCAACGTTGTCGATCTGGAAACGGACCCGGTTGGCGGGGACGTCCGCCGGAAACGTACTGGCTGACCGATTGTCGGAGACGACATACTTGCCTCCCGAGGCCGAACTGTTGTTGACTTGGCGCCAATTGGTGCCGACAACAGCGCACTCCGCTTCCAGCCAGTAGTCCTGCTGCCGCGGAACCGGTTCGGGGCCGACGTTAATGGTCACTACGTCGGAGGCAAACTTTCCGCGGTTGTCACGGACCGTAAGCGTAATATCATAGTTTCCTTCCTCAAGCGAAATGTCCGGAGATGCTCCGGCCGCGGAATTTCCGGCCCAGGCCCAGGCATGTTCCACAATACTTCCGTCGGGATCTTGTGACCCGGTTCCATCGAGTGTAATTTGCAGCGGCGCTTCACCTCTTAGGCGACTTGCACTGGCGTCGGCCACCGGAGAGGTGTTGGTCGCGCTTCCAGTGCCACAATGCGGGTCGGTGAAAACTTCGACGATACCTACCCGGTCACAGCTGGCTCCTGCCGCCAGGTGGTAAATTCCGGCTCGGCTTACGGTGGGGTTTTGGGACGTACTGCTGAATCCGTTGGGACCCGTCCAACGGTATATCCCGGTGGAGGTAAATCCACTCAGCCGGACCTTACCGTCGGAACAACTCAGCACTTTGCCGGTGTTGCCGGTATTCGCATCCACGGTACAAGAGATGGACGCGTCGTCGACCACGAGGCCGAAGTTGGAGGACACCGTCACGCCGTTGTAGCCCTTGGCCGTAACCTTAATCTCATAGAGATTGCCGACCGCGGCTGATGGCGGACGGAAGGTGAACACGCCCGTTTTTTTATTCAACTGCACCCAGGAAGGCAAACTTCCCCCGCCCACTTTTGAAGCGGAGAACGTAAAGGCATTGCCGGCATAGCCCCGGTCAAATGCACCGTTAATTGCGAAATCGCGAGACTTTCCCGCCTGTACCGTAAGATTGGGAATTTCACCTGCGGTAGGTAGGAATTCGGGGCGGGCGTTGATGATGTAAATAGCATTATCGTTCCAATCACAGTTTGAGGATCCTTCACCACATCCGCTACCGATGTAGTCCATCAAGGCTATGTATTCGTTCGGAACCACCTGGCCCTTATAATCGATTACCCGGTACACCCGCACGCCCAGAATCTGATCACTAAGGTCTTCGGTCTGCGTACCGCCGGTTGTTTTGTAACCACCAATGGCGATCTTAAAATTGTCGTCGATCCTATTAGTATAGTCACCCGCGATCGCCTTAGTCGTATTGCTGGCACGGGCGATCAAACTTTGGTGATATTTACTGCCATGCACGAATTCCATGTCGCCAAGAAGCACGTTCCGCTTACCTAAGAACCTGGTTTTTACCTCTCCCGGACCATGGAATGCCGCGAGGTGGAATGCGCGGATGGGTTTGTTCGGGTCGGCCTGTTTGAACCATCCGGATAGGATGAGATCGCCGTGTACGCCTGCATTTACGTCCTCATCAGTGGGGTAGTCGGAACTCGGCCGAAGGATGTAATTGCCGTATTTATCCCGTCCCATTTTCGTTTGAAAGCCAAAGGACTCGAATACCTGCTGGGCATCAATTTCATTGGCCCCCTCCGTCTTGGCCATGTACGCTCCCCGGAACGTAACGTTTACCGTGGATGCATTATCCGCATTGCTATTCATGACCAGCTTGTCGGTCACCAGCCGTTTCGCCCGACCTTCATCCGTAAGGAAAGTTACGGTAACCGTAATGTGTTTGCCAGGATTGATGGACAGGCCTCCGCTTGGAATGCTTGCACCACTGATCTTGAAATTATCCGGGTTGGTAGTCGTAAGCTTCGTAATCAATAAGGTGCCCGTCCCGTCATTGTGGATGCGCATTTGGTTGCTTTCCGTGGTAAGCAGCTGCAGTCCCCGGCTATTGACATCGTTGAGTATCCGGTGGAAGGTAAAGTAATCCTCCGCGGGAAAGCCCCGATTGCTCCCGGGTACTTTGGTCATGTTCTCAATACGAACGATGGCACCACTTGCTTCCTCTCCGGCCTCGAGGGCGGTGGGCAGAAAGAGGCTTATGAAGGCTACGAATAAGAAAAAGTTTGGCAGATATCTGCCTTTAGGCGTAAAGGTTGACAGCATGTATGGGTGGTTTTGTAATATTCCAAAAAGCAAGGCAATACAGACACGATAGCCAAAGCAGCGGAGTGCCGCCAGGCATGAAGTTGCGTCGATTTACTTTGAGGAAGACCACCAACCGCTGTCAAGGTGCGGCCGGAATTTGGGTTCGGTGGCAGCAAAGATGGGATAAATATTTTAAACGGACAGGTCCTTCAATATTTAGATGTCGGTTTTCCGGCTTCCGATCCATCCGGGTGCAACAATAAAGCCCCACCGTTACCGGTGGGGCTTTATGGCGAATTCCATACCTCAGTATTCAGGCTACCGCACCTTAACAAAGGTCTTCACCGTACTCCGGTCCCCTTCGATTACGATACTGCGGTAGGTCCCCGGAGGTAGGTCCCCGGTATCCACCGCCATTTCCAGTAGTCCGTCAACTTTTTCGAATTGCATTTGCCGGATGGCTCTTCCCGTGACATCGTAGCAACGGAATTCCACCCTGCCGCGATGATCGCTAGATACTAATATTCGCAGCTGGTGGCGGACCGGATTCGGGAAAAGACTCACCTGGGCCGGTGCCTGGGCGGTGTTCGGAGACTGTACATCCAAACGAGGCGGGGTACGGGCCATTAGATTTACCCCACAACCGGCAGCTACTCCCGTTCCGGCGGGAAGCTGTTGAATGCTGGAAACTTGCATTCGGTCCAATTCCGTCCCCGCTTCGCGATTCGCGACGGTCACGGTGTGGCTGCCGGCAACGAAATCAAATGCTACGGGAGCGGAGTTATTGGTTAGCCTCCTCCATTCGAAACCACTGGTGAGGATTTGATCTCCGGCTTCGGTTTTCCAGAACTTCATCCAGGGACCTCCGTCTACCCTGACCCAGAACGAGTTTTTCCCACTGTCGGGAGCGTTCAGGCGGAAAAAAAGGTAGTACCTACCATCCTTTGGCACGGAAATATCGAAACGGAGCTGCTGAGTCGGGTCATCCGTCGTGGGCATCGATAAGTGGTTCCCGCCGCGGAAAAGAGCGAACCTTCCCCCGGTGGCCCCGGCGCCGGCTTCCGTAACCCAACCCGAACCGATGCTTGCACATTCCGCTTCATAGGCGATATCTACGGATTCTCCATCGAAGGTGTCGCAAGCGTCTCCAATACCATCGCCATCGCTATCCGTTGTATCGAGGCTGTACAGTAAGGGGCAGTTATCCTCAGCGTTCGTAACGTATCCCTCGGGTTGCACGCAGGAAGCTATCGTATCGCTTGGATCCCCTAAACCATCCCCGTCAGCATCCGAGAAGAAAGTGGTCAGTTCCTGTGAGGGATTGTATATGGTGGGGCAATTATCCTCCACGTCCGGTACCCCGTCGTCGTCACTGTCTACTGTGGCATCGATAGCGTTGATCGTGACAATGGTTTCATCCGTTAAGCCCTGGTCGTCCACTACGGTGAGGGTAACCTCGTAGGTTCCGGTCGGAAAGCTCTGCTGTACGAAAATCCCAGATTCGCTTCCTGCATTCCATGTCCATAAATACTGCTCTATGGAACCATCCGCATCGTAGGATGGGCTGGCGTCAAGATCGACCTGTAAGGGGGATGCACCGGAGAAATCGGCCGTGGTAACCACCGCATTAGGGGGTATCTGTCCATTTACTCCGCAGTTGTCCGCCAGATCGCCAAGACCAGCCGGACTGCTGTTTTCCATATTGAGGTGCAGTTTGTCCAGCTGGGCCGCACCTTCCCGGTACGCGATATCAATGACGTTCATCCCCGCCTGAAGCTCGACCGATCCCGGCATTCGGTTCCAGTTGAAATCTCCATTCTTGGTGATGTTTTTGGCCCATTTCACCCACTCCGCATCATTTACGCGTAGCCAGTAGCTGTCGCTGTCCACATCCGCGGCAAAGATCCGCCCGAATACGTAGTACGTACCCGCCTCCGCCTCATCAATAATGAATCGAAGGTGATTGGCGGGATCCTCTTCCGGCGGGCTGTTCATGGATGATAGCCCGGGGGCATGCACATACTTTCCTTCGGAAGCTACCGGGCTGTTTGATGTGGTCCAGTTTTGGCCCACCCGTGCACATTCAGCTTCGAGCCAGTAGCTACTTCGGGTATATACAAAACCTTCACACACGTCACCTACGCCGTTACCATCCGAATCTAATTGGTCAGGATTGAAAAGGTAGGGGCAGTTGTCCGAATTATCGGTTACGTAGCCAGTGGGAAGACTGCAAGCCAGCAGTAGACTGTTGGGGTCTCCGAATCCGTCCGCATCGTCATCCCGGTAATACCGAACTTTCGCCCCTACTTCTACATCGTACGGGTCACAGTCGTCCGCATCCGGCGTGCCATCGCCATCGTCGTCCGGATCACAAGCATCACCTAAGCCGTCCCCATCGTAATCTTCCTGGGATGCCGAGGGGGTTTCGGGACACAGGTCGCCCGCTTTATCGGCGTATCCCGGTGGGGCGGTGCAAGCCAGTACCGCAAAGGCGGCGTCGCCCCATCCGTCACCATCCACATCCTCATAAAAGGTGGACAGTTGTTGATCGGGGTTATAGATTCCGGGACAGTTGTCATCCAGGTCCGGGATACCGTCCTCGTCCGAGTCCGCATCTCCATCGTAGGCGTTTACTTGTACCATTTGAGCGTCTGCCTGCCCATACTGATCGATGACGGTAAGGGTAAAGTCGTAGGTTCCGGCGCCCAGCGTCAAATCGATCTGTTGGCCGGAAGCATAGCCGCCCCCGGTCCAGGTCCATACGTAGCTGACGATATTGTCCTCCGGATCGAAAGATGCCGAGCCGTCCAATAAGGTTTGCAAAGGCGCGAGGCCGCTGGTTGGACTTGCCGTAGCTACTGCTGTAGGAGGGGAATTGATCGGCCCACCGCAATTCGTGGCGGTTTCACCAAATAATTCCGGTAGCGTCGCGTCGGTATCGATGTGGATTTTGTCGAGGCGGGCGTCGCCTTCCCGCCACGCAAAGTCGATGGTGTTATCCCCTTCGGTAAGTTCAATCTGGTTACGGTGTAGGTTCCAATGGAAGGTTCCGTCAGAAATTACGCCGCGGTACCACTCCTTCCAGGCCCCCCCGTTCACCCGGTAATAAAACGAATCGCTTGATTTGTCCGCTGCGCTGATACGGGCGAAAATGTAATAGTTCCCAAACCGGGCCTGGGGTATGTGAAGACTTACGTAGTTGGCTGGAACGTCTGCAGGCGCAGATTGCATGGCGTTATTTCCCCTCGCGTCTACGTAGCCCGATTCCGACGCCGTTGCATCAAAGCGTACCGTCCATACGGTTCCGACTTCTCCGCATTCAGCCTCTAACCAGTAGGAAGTACTCCCGGATCCTCCGATGCACGCATCACCTATGCCATCTCCATTGCTGTCCTCCTGTCCCGGATTGGGGGTGGAGGGACAGTTGTCGGTATTATCCAGCACGAAACCTTCCGGCTGGGTACAGGCCGTTGTTGCTTCTCCGGGATCCCCGAATCCATCGCCATCCCGATCGGCGAAATAAAGTCTAGGTGTGGATAGCTGCGGATCCATTGGAGCACAGTCATCCACGTCCGGGACCTCGTCGTTGTCATCGTCCTGATCACAGGCATCCCCGAGGCCGTCGTTGTCTGAGTCAGCCAGATTGGTACTTGGAAAGGTGGGACAGTTGTCCAGATCATTGGCCACATAATTTTGCGGTGGCACGCAGGCAGGGAGCGGGCTGGACGGATCACCATAGCCGTCTCCGTCCACGTCAGCGTAAAACGTTCGCAGCGATTGATCGGGATTGTACCAGGTAGGACAATTGTCGCTGCCATCAGCAACCCCATCGCCGTCGATATCCGCGACGGAATTTCCTACGGCTACCTGCACGGTGGTGAAATCCTTGGCGCCTTGATCGTCCGTAACGGTAAGCGTAACATTGTAGGTGCCTTCATCGAAGACGGCTACGCCGCTCGGTCCGCTGAAATTCCCCCCATTCCAGTTCCACTGATAGCTCACAAGACTGCCATCCTCGTCAGAGGAGAGCGACCCATCCAGGGTGACGGTAAGCGGAGCGTTACCCGCGGCAGGGCTTGCCGAAGCATTTGCCACCGGAGCCACGTTTGGACCGCTGTTGTCCATGCTGATCAGTTCGAAAGCGGATATTTTGGGTTGATCGGCTCCACCTTCCCCACGACGGCCGTCGAAGTACAGGTAGAAGTAACCGTCCTGATTGGTTACTTCGAATTCCTTGATAACCGCAGTGGACGTGCCGACCTCCTTAAAGATGTCGTAATCGTCCAGCAGCTTAGTTCCCTCCGCCACGACATCGAACACTCTGGTTCCGACGCCCCCGCCGCCGCCGCCGGGCGCACCCCAGTAAATTTCAGCGAAGTGTAGCCGGAGGAGGTAGTTGCCCGGATCGAGCGGAATGTAGTAGCGGATGTAATACGGGTCAGGGGCGGTTCGCTCGGTCTGGTACAGGGGCGGCAAGTTGACCCGGCTATTCGTGTACGCATTGCCATCGTAATAGTAGTTGTCGGCTTCGAAGTATTGGTCGTTATAATACACTCCCGGGCCACCTGCGTTGATACGCTTTGCCGGACCGAACGAGACGCAGGCCATCCCCTCATCTACTCCGTTGTTACAGTTGTTGTCGATACCGTCACAGCCTTCGGCGGCACCGGGGTGAATTTGTGGGTCGTTATCGTTGCAATCTGATCCGTTGCTAACGTAGCCGGCCGGGACGGTGCAGTCGAACACCAGCGCCTGTGAATCTCCGAAACCGTCGCCGTCCGTATCCCGGTAAAAGGGGGATGCATCTATCACTTTAACGGTCATGTCGGAAAACGATTCGGTGCAGCCGGGCCGCCCACCCACGGTATACCGGTACTCACCCGCAAAGCCCGTTGCGGGATCGAAGCTGTCTTCCACGGGCTGACCGAAGAATGTCCAACTACCCCCCGGCTGCGGGTTTCCACCGAGTCCTTGCAGATGCTCGAAGAGGCTTACCGAACCGCTTTCCGCGCAAATCGCTACCTCTCCTCCCTGTCCCGCGCTGGCGGGGGTGAAGTCTTCGGTGATAGTTATTTGCGTTGTGGTTTCGCAACCATCGGCCGACTCGGCAAGTAAAATATATGTTCCCGGCTGGGTAATCGCCAGCGTAGGGCCGGTGCCGAGTACCCTTTGGGTGGTGGACCAGGTAAAGGTGGGGTCTACGGTAGCACTCACAGCAGAAAGCACGACGGTACCGACGGTGCAACTGATATAGGGACTATTAGCTGATATCGTAAGTGCCGGAGCACCGGTCGGGTCTTCCGTTACCTGAACCGTCGAGCTCGTGCCGCAGGCCCCACTTCCCAGGGTGCCCGAGGTAAGCACGTAAGTGCCGGGTACGGACACTATGGGATTGGGTTCGGAGGACATAAATCCGTTCGGGCCGGTCCATTGGTAGACGCCACTTGCCGCGAATCCACTTAGCCGCACGGCAGTACCGGCACAGTAGATGACCTTCTGGAGACCATCGGCGTTGGCGTTGATTTCACATGGGCCACTGACATCGCTAACGGAAAGTCGGAAGGAGGCACTTACGGAGACCGCATTGTAGTCGGTTGCCGAAAGGCGGACGTCATAGCTTTGACCCGCCGCTTGGTAAGGGGCCTGAGTGATCACCTCCCCGGTGGTTTCGTCGATGCCCATCCAGTCTGGAAGAGGCCCTCCATTACTGAGCCGGGCCGAAAACCGGAGTTTGTTGCCGGGGTAACCACGATCAAATCCAGCCCCGGCGGCATAATGGTCCGGTATACCCGGTTCGACCTGCCGATCGGCGATGGTGCCGGCGGTTGGCTTGCTTACCGGGCGGACGTTCATGATATACGCCACGTTGTCCTGCCAGTCACAATTGCCGCCGCCCTGGTCGCAACCGTTCCCGACATAATCCTGAATGGCAATGTATGCATTGGGAATGACGTTGCCGCGGGTATCCACTGCTTTGTAGACGCGAACCCCCAGCATTTGATCCCGGTAATTCCACGAGGAATTTCCTCCGGTAGAGCGGTATCCTTCGATGTAAATTTGGAACGGTTCGCTGATCGAGGGGGCCACGTCACCGGCAATTAACGAACTGCTGTTGGTGGCACGGGGCAGAATGGTTTGATAATAGTAAGTGCCGTGGTTGTAGGAAAAATCGGAAACGATGCGGTCGAAACGGTTCCGAAGCTGGATGCGTGAACCACTGAAGCCATGGAAAGCGCCTAAATGAATCATGCGAACCGGTTCGGAAGGATTGGCCTGCTCGAAGTAACCAGGAAGAACGAGATCTCCTTCATTTCCGGCATTGACCCTTTCGTCGGATGGACGATCCGAGCTTGGGCGAACGATGAACTTCCGGTTTTCGTCGCGCCCCATTTCGGTTCCGAATCCCAGCGTCTCGTAAATGTTCTGCGTGGAAAGCTCGTTCCCACCTTCCACGTATTCCATGTAGCCTGCCCGGAACTGAGTAAGTACCTCTCCGGCGTTATCCGCATTGGAAATAACAGTCAGTGAATCGTAGAATACCAATTTCTCTACGCCGGAAGGCTCTACGGCAACAAAGGTGGCTTCGATGTCGGTGTAATTGCCCGGCGGAATTGTCAGTGGGCCGGAGGAAAGATCAAAGCCGCTCAGCGTAAAACGGGTCGGTTGGTTCACCTCCAGGGCGGTAATGACGAGCGTAGAGGTGCCAACGTTATGTAAGCGCAGGGTATTGGAATTGTTTGCCCTAACCGGTTCGCCATTCTGAAGTTTGGGCTGTTTGGTACGATGAAAGGAGATCAGATCGTCGGCGGGAAAACTGATGTTCGTGCCGGGTAGCTTCGTCCTGTTTTCTATGCGGAGTAAGGCTCCGGAGGACGGGTTCAGCTTGACAATCGTGTCTAGCTCGGCTACATTGCCGACGGCATCCACGGCGCGTACTAAAAGCTGATATGCAGCTGTTTCGTTACCTCCCGGGTGTGTTAGTTGGAACGAGTCAGCGTAGGCGGTGAACGGGGCTCCGTCCAGGCTGTAACGCAGGGAGATGATGCCGCCGCGATTGGATCTTTCCGTCGCGGTCAGGTTTACGGTGGCGGTCCCGCGATAACTCCCACTTACATCCAGATTTCCGTCAATCCGCGCGATTATAACCGGGGGGATGGACGGACCGCTGATCTGTTCCACCTTCAGGTAGGAAAGTTTTGTATTTCCCAGGGGCTGTACACCAACATCGTCGATGGTGAGCTTACCGTCGCGGACCCTGACCGTCCCCGTAGTGGAAGTTATCATTTTTTCCTGGGTGGGAATGAAATCGTCGATTAGGGTTACTCCCTCGGCACGCAGGGTATGGCGACTGTTTCTCAGTTTTATATCGCCGACACCGACTTCAACGTGATAATCGCCGTTCGGGACCGCCAGCTCCCAATGGCGGGGTTTAGGAATTTCCAGTTTTACGTTATCCAAAACGTTGAAGGAATTGAGGATTTTAATCTCATCCGGACTAGAGTTCAGTATTCCTCTTGATCTTCCTTCGGCGTTGTCGAGGTTTTCGGCTGGTGCGCGAGTGGTGGGATCTATCCATCCATATACCTGACCCCCGGGCCGGTATCCATAGGCATGACCGTAGTCGGGTACGTACTCCGAAGGGGTATCGAATCGGTCGTCCTGAAAATTGATGTTGATGGAATACACGTTCCGCTGGCTTACCTCCGCCGTGATGGTCATCACCGTGGGCAGATAGCCCTTGGCACCGGCCGTGACGGTAGCGGAATAATTACCGGGGGACAGGTCGAAGGCATTCACTCCGAAACTGAGAATATCGCCGGCCCGGGGTGTTTGCGGAAGGATGACCCAGGACCGATCCGCTGATAATTCGAGAGCGGGATTTGCATATTCGCCCGTTGCGATTACCGGATTCGCGTAGGGATTGGAAAATTCGCCTGGAATAGCAGCCAGGACGATGTTTGTTTCGGAAAAGCGTAGGACCTGCGCTCCGTCGCCCGCAGGCTTGACATTTTCTAACAGGAACACATTGTCCTGATAGTCCCCGTTACCGGCTTCCTCGAAGCACACGAGGAAGGTATTTGCTAAGATGTTTCCGGAGCGGTCCCGAGCGGGGTAGATCCGGCTGCGATGGGTATCATTGGCGTTCAGGACATCCGTGGAATAGTCAAAACGATTTCTTTCCGGCAATTCGACGAAGATGCCGAAAGCGGAATCACGCGGATTGAATTGGCTACCGCCACTGGCGAGTTGGGGGTAAAGGGTTTGGGCATTGGCCAGGCTTCCCTCCAATTGGCCGACCGGATACCGGTTCACACCGGACTGATTCGTATACCAGCCGAAGGGCACGACCCCGGCTGGAGAATAACGGGCTAAGGAAGTAAGCCTCACCTGGCCCGGACCCGCGGCCTGGAAGAGCGGCGCTACGACTTCCTCGCCCTGCGGGATCGGATCGAGATGATTACTAAGCGTAGCCCATCCTACATCGACCCCGTAGCCGAGGGTTTGCAGGACGGCCTGTAACGGAGGTTCTTCATCGCCTTCGTACCCGGCTTTCTTTAGTCCGTGGAGCTCCACCGATGCTTCGGTGAGGCCCTCGAATACGAAAGTCAATAGGGCGGGCTGGTGTCCTAAGTCGTCGTAATTCGCCTCCGGAGAGTAGGTGACTTCGAAGCTACGCGGTACGCCTGGAGCAAGACTTAGGCCCGCGGGATCTACATTTGAGAACTGGTCAGCAAACGGGCCGGACAGCTCGGCGGAAGCGATCTGGACGGTGGAGTTGCCGTCATTACGCAGCATTACGGTGGCCGAACTCGTGCCTGGCCCGTCGCCGTTCACGGTAGTTTCAAATACCAACTCGGTAGGCATTACTACGACTGCGGTACTGGAGGCCGGTTCCAAGTTGCGGGCGAGAACCACGATATCCTGGTATTCGTAGCCGGTGGTTGACTGCTCAAAGGCCAGGAGGTAAGCATTTTCCTCGCCGGGGAAGGGATAAATTCTTAGGTGGCGGCTTACGGCCGGATCGAAGGCATTTAGCTCGTGCTCTCCGTAGACGATCCGGTCGGAGGAAACGGGCCACCGCGTGTAGAAGCCGAAGGTCGACCGCCCGGGGTCGAAGTCTTCCGGGCCGGTGGCTCGGGGATTGATGGTTTGCCCGTTCCCGTTCACATCGTTTCGGACAGTTAGCACCTCATTTAAAGAGATCGGTGCGCTTGAGGCATACCAGCCCAGCGCGAGCACCGGATTTACGGTTTCGGACTCGAAGACCGATAGCACCTCCAGCGTGATGGGTCCGTCGCTCGCCCGCTGGAATTCCTGTATATCCACTTCATCGCCGAGAAGTTGGTCGTAAGTCCCCCCGGAGATATCCATGGTACTGGTCAGCGGGTCCTGATCTCCGGCATTAAGACTAAGGCCATAAACGTCGAAAATTTGCTGTAAAGACGGCTGCATTGCGGCTTCGGTACCCTGAATACCTAGTCCGCTCAGCGGTATCGAGGTAGGGGATGCATTGCTGCCGATAAGTGTTAGCGTTGCGAATTTAGGACCCGGGGAATTGGGTAGAAAGAGTATATCGACTGATGTCGAACTGTTGGCCGGGAGGATTGGCGGAAGCCCGGAAGCGTCAACGGTAAATTCTCCGAGGTCAACACCCTGAATTGCCACCGATGCCCCTTCGAGCGGTGCGTTGCCGACGTTAGCGATGTAAACGGTGGTTTTTTTGACTTGCCCAGTGAGGGCATCAACCAATATTTCCTTCGGGTTCATGGTGATCGCCGGCTGTGCGGTGGCCTGGTTGCCGGGCTTCAGGAGGATAATGTTGCCGGTGCCGAAGTCGGAAACATACAGGTTTCCGGTAGCGGGATCTTCTACCAGGTCGAGGGGGTCAGTGAATCCGGTAAATCCCGGAATGCCGATTTTTGCCGTCTGGATATCCCCATTCGGGCCATCCGGCATGAGGGCGATCAGGTCGCTGCCACCGCTGTAGCGACACACGAGGAGGGCCCCCTGCAAGTTGCCGTTTTCGGCATTGCTTCGGTATTCGATCACGCCATTCGGGGATTTATTAAAAGCGAAGTCATAGGCTGCGCCCCGATAATTGGCATCCGGCGCGATTCCGGCAGGGTAGGTGGAAACATCTTCGGAGCCCCGGTTCATCACGAATTGCCCCCTAAGTGGGTTGGGGTGCCCGAAATACCCCAGACTGGCACTCGGGTCGACACGGAACAGCCAATCGCGCTGGGTATTATTGCCCAGTACGCCCGGAATTACGGGGTAGTCTCCACTAGGATCGGCGCTGGAATAGACGTTTCCGTCCGGACGGCGGGTACCGTCTATGGAAGCTGGTGAGTTGCTGCCGGCGGCGGTTCCGTTAGCCGGAATGTAAAGCTGCCCGTTGGAATGCCACACCAGGTCGTAAGCATTGCGAACACCCGTTGCGTAAAGTGTTAGGGGAGCGTCACCGTAAAAGGGATTGTAGGTCCCGTCGTCCGGGAACACTTGATCGTTCTCGGTGTAGGTGCCGGTGCCGGTTCCAAGTTGGGGGCTGTTGATGTCGGCGGCATTGATGGCCGCGGCGTCCATGGTTGTTTTGGCGTTTAAAGGCCACTCATTTTCGGGAAGTTTATCCAGGTCCAGTCGGAGAGCCGCGGCGGAAAGGAGGCGTTCGCGGCGATTTCCCCAGGCATTATCCGGTGCACCTCCAGCGGTATTGCTCCCTTGGAGGAAATACAGGACGCGGTCCTCCCCGGGGCGGAAAGTAATGCTGTTGGTGAGGTGATCGCGACGCGAACGGGGAAGATTCGTCACTACCAGACTTTCGTTCGCTAGATTCTCACCGGTAAGTCTGCTAATCTTTCCATCCCATGTTGGGGCGTTGTTCAGGCCGCCGGAGCAGTGGGTTACAAAAGCGACGAGGTCATTTGCCGTAGCGGTCGGCGAGAAGGCAAATCCGATAGCGGATCGCGCGCCGTAAGTATCGGAGAGCACGGTAATAGTATGCCGGTTCACTAAATTCCCGTCCGGGGCGATGTTCCATCGGTCGATCGAACCGTCGATGGCTAGGGCGTAGAAATTGCCATCCGGACCGATGGTCAGGGTAGTATACTGGGCATTCGAGGCCACGCTTCCTTGCGAGGTAAAAGCAACCTGATCGAGGTTTCCGCCGGAAGGCACTCCGTTCCCACCCGTTTTGAATGTGGTATGATACAACTCGAAAGGGCTGCCCGTTAGGTCAGTTACGCCGTCAATTGTGAACCGGTAGGTTGTGTTCGGCTCGAGTGGAAGCAACGGAGTCAAATTAATTGCATCGCCACCGCCGGTTCCGTTGACTGTTGCGGGTACGGTTGCCCCGGCGGGTAATTTTGTCAGATATACCGTTGCTGGGTCGATGGTTTCATTGGCTACCCCGTAAATTCCATTGTAGGGATTAGGGAGTTCCAAAGCGTTGGCAGAAACGGACAAATTTGTAGAAACGCCCTGGCTGCCCGGTGGTGGAAATACACCACTAACTCGGGGCTGCTGCACACCGGAAGCCGTAACGATCAGGGAAATGGATACCTCCGCGGCGTTAAAGCCCGGTGCAGTGGCAATCAGGTTTGTCTGATACGTACCCACGGAGAGACCGGACTTAATCCCCAGGGTAAACTGACCGGTCGCGGTCAGGGAAGGGTAGATCAGCCAGTCCCCAGCATGTGGGTCGTCGGACAACGTAATCATGGGACTGCTGCCATCGCTACTGGTCAGGCCGATCAATTCCGTAGGAACCGGCCCGGCACCGGTATACTCGAGTGATACGCTGGCCCGATCAAAAGAAAGGGTGGCCGCCACTGGTGAGGCGCCCCTAGCGGGTAAACAAAGGAATAGGGTGGCTAGCCCGAGGGCCGCCAGGTGAAGAGATTTCATGTGTTGTCTAGTGTCGCTCTGGGGTAAACCAGAAAATGAAAGAAACCAAAGCCAACGACCCGTTAATCAATCGTACGTTGTCGTTTTAATTTTCCCGCACTGATACTTGGGAAAGCGGTGTATGAAGGGCTTTAGGAAAACTCATCGCCGATCCGGCAAGTCACTTATTGAAATCAATAGCATGACAACAAACCAATTTGATCAGCACCTGCGGAGTAGGTCCGCATCGCCACTCACCCTATGAAGGGTATATGGAAAAGTTGTTGATAAGGTGAAAGAGCGTAAGTATGTAAGACGTGCGTGTAATACTAAGGTAAGGGGATGTCTGGAATAAAGAGACTAATAATAGATAATTTCCTTCATTCTCAGGGATTATCGGCAATAAATCTGCCTGGCTGACCGTTCTGCCCGCTTTTTTTTGCTCAGTGATCCCGGATTAGTCCATTTAAAGGGAGGGAAAACAAAATGGGCCTCGCCAACGGCGAGGCCCATTCGAAGGTCTCAGGGGGGCAAGAAGCCTCCACCCGGGTCGGT
This sequence comes from Lewinellaceae bacterium, assembly GCA_963747415.1. GTDB lineage: Bacteria > Bacteroidota > Bacteroidia > Chitinophagales > Saprospiraceae > Neolewinella. The sequence continues at coordinate 977,323 of CAVVFF010000001.1, forward strand.
ATTACCGCAGCTTGATGAAGCTCTTGATCACGCGTTCATCGCCCTGGATAAGAACCCCCCGGTAGGTGCCGGTGGGGATTTCCGTGGCGTCAAGGGTGATGAGCAGCTGGTCGTCGAGTTTGTCGTACTGCAGTCGGCTGATGGCTCTGCCACTGGCATCGTAAATGCGGAACTCTACCCGGCCGCGGTATTGGCTGCGTACGCTTACCTGCAGTCGGTCGCTTACCGGGTTGGGGTAGAGGCCGACTTGCAGTTCATCCCGTTCCACGGTTTGTTGGAACTTTACGGTCGCCGGAGCGGTCGCTACCGGGGAGCTGATCGCGGGGCTGGCACAGTTGGTCGCCACCGGACCGGTCAGGGTCGGTAATACGTCCTGGGTTGAGATCACGATCTTATCCAAGGGCGTGTTGGCTTCGCGGTTGGCTACGGTGATCGTGTGCTGTCCGGCAGTCAACTGCAGGCTTACGGGCTGGGTGTCGTCGGTGAGCTTGCGCCACTCGAAACCATTGGTCAGGAACTGATCCCCGTTGACGGTCTTCCAGAACTTCATCCAGGGGCCACCATCCACCCGAACCCAGAAGGAGTTGCGTCCGGGGTCGATTCCGTTGAGTCGCACGAAGACGTAGTACTCGCCGGCCTGGGTGATGGAAACGGGGAAGACTACTTGCTTGGCGGGCTCCTCGGTAGTCGGGATGGCCGTCATCGAGCGCCCTTCGTACCGGATGAATGCCTGTCCGGAGGCATTGGGATCGGTGAGGGTAGCCCAGCCCGATCCCAGGTTGGCACATTCGGCCTCGAAGGATAGGGTTACCGAAGGCTGTGGGAGGTCTTCGCAGGCATCGCCGACACCATCGTTATCGGAGTCGAGGTTGTCCAGGTCATAGACGGCCGGGCACTTGTCGTCCGCGTTGGCTACGAAGTTGGCCGGCATGAGGCAGGCGGTTACCGATTCGGCCGGATCGCCGTATCCGTCGCCGTCGAAGTCAGCGTAGAAGGTGGGTATTACCTGGTCAGCGTTGGGTACCGTCGGGCAGTTATCCTGCGCATCCGGCACTCCGTCGTTATCCGAATCGGTGGCAACGGGGGGGCCACAGTTGCCGGCCGGTTGGCCGAGTCCGGTGGGCATCACGTTCGCCTTGTTCAGGTGCAGTTTGTCCAGCTTGGTGCGGCCCTCGCGGAAAGCAACCTGGATGGTATTTTGGCCCTCGGAAAGCGTCACCGAGCCCGGTAATTTATTCCAGGCGAAGAGGCCGCCTCTGATAATGCCTTTCGTCCATTTTATCCAGGTGCCCCCATTTACGCGGAACCAGAAACTATCGCTGTCGGAATCCGGCGCTAGTATTCTTCCGAATACGTAGTAGGTGCCTGATTCTGCATTGTCTACGATAAACTCCAGCCGGTTTTCGGCTACCTCGGCGGGTGCCGTGGTCATCGATCGCTCGGAGGGGGCGTGGGCGAATTGCTGCTCGGAGGCCAGTGGGTCCTGGCCAACGGTCCAACGGCTGCCGACCAGGGCGCATTCCGCTTCCAGCCAGTAGGAGGTGAGGCTGGGAGTGCCGTTCTCGCAGGCATCGCCGATACCGTTGCCGTTCGTATCCTCCTGTTGCGGGTTGAAGACGGCCGGGCAATTGTCGGTGGCGTTGGCCACGTAGCCGGCGGGCACCGAGCAGGAGAACAGGGCATCGTTGGGATCACCCAGCCCGTCGCCGTCAAAGTCAGCATAGTAGGTGGTCGCCGTTTGGATCGAGGCATCCCGGGGAGCACAGTCACTGTTGTCCGGAACGTCGTCGTTGTCGTCATCGGGATCACATACGTCACCCAGGCCATCGTTGTCGTAATCCGCCTGATCCGGATTGGGGAGGCTGATGCAGTTGTCACCGGCTACGGTCACGAAGTCAGCCGGGGCTTCGCAGGCTTGAATGCTGTTGTCGGGATCGCCCAGGCCATCGCCGTCAAAGTCGGCATAGAAGGTACCCAGTTGCTGATCGGGGTTATAGACGCTGGGACAGTTATCCTCCGCATCGGTGACCCCGTCGTTGTCCTGATCGGGCTTCGGAGGCGTACCCCCGCAATTGGTGGCGTCTTCCCCGAACCCGGTCGGCAGGGTGGCATTAAGATCCAGGTGGATCTTGTCCAGTTGGGTCCCGTCCTCGCGGTAGGCGAAATCGACCGTATTCACACCGGTGAGGAGCGAAACCTGGCCATCGGGATTTTGGTTCCATGCGAAACCTACTCCTCGCTGGAAGTTTCGGTACCAGCGGTACCAGCTACCGTCGTTGACCCGAATCCAGAAGGAATCGTCCTCGTTGGTGGGCGCGTTGATGCGGGCGAACAGGTTGTAGTTGCCCGCTTGCATAGCGGGGGTAGTAAAGCGCACGTAGTTGGCCGGCACATCGGGCGGTGGTACGCTGCCGGAGTTTCCGTTTAATACAACCACGTACTGTCCGTTGCTGGCGGTCGCATTGTCCACTACCGTCCAGGCCGATCCCACTACTGCGCATTCGGCTTCCAGGGTAGCTGCCGTGGCGTTACCGGGTGGGGGCGGGGTGTCGTCAATGGCGGAGATGTTGATCACGTCCGAGGCGGTGGCCCCGTCGTTGTCGGTGACCGTCAGGGTAACGGCATAATCGCCTTCCTGGAAGGTGAACTGTGGGTTCACTCCCGTCAGGCTTCCACCGGACCAGGCCCAGGAGTAATTCTCAATGGTGCCATCCGAATCGCTGGAAGCACTGCCGTCGAACTGTACCAGCAGGGGGGCAGTTCCCGAGGTAGGCGTAGCCGTAGCTACGGCGGAAGGCAACACGTTCGGGGTCACTTCGCAATCCGGGCTGTCGTCCGTCTGGCCGTTGCAGTCGTTATCCAGTCCGTCACAGAGCTCGGGGGCACCGGGGTAGACGGTATTATTGGCATCGTCGCAGTCGCCGGCCTGAGCCACGTAGCCGGTTGGGGCCGTACACGCGGTGGTAGTGCTGTTCTCATCGCCGTAACCGTCGCTATCGGCATCGGCGTACCAGGTGGTCGCCTCGCCGATGGCCGCATTGGTGTCGTCACAGTCCAGAGCGTTGTTGACGTAGCCCGTGGGTAGGGAGCAGTCTTCTACGGAGTTGTTCGGATCGCCCAGACCGTCGCCGTCGACATCGGCGTAGAAGGTGGTAGTTTGTATATCCTCGTCGATGCTGTCATCACAGTCGTTATCCAGTCCGTCACAGAGCTCGGGGGCACCGGGGTAGACGGTATTATTGGCATCGTCGCAGTCGCCGGCCTGAGCCACGTAGCCGGTCGGGGCCGTACACGCGGTGGTAGTGCTGTTCTCATCGCCGTAGCCGTCGCTATCGGCATCGGCGTACCAGGTGGTCGCCTCACCGATGGCCGCATTGGTGTCGTCACAGTCCAGAGCGTTGTTGACGTAGCCCGTGGGTGGGGAGCAGTCTTCTACGGAGTTGTTCGGATCGCCCAGACCGTCGCCGTCGACATCGGCGTAGAAGGTGGAGGTAGGTAAATCGTCGTCAATACCATTCGTGCAGTCGTTATCGAGTCCGTCGCAGAGCTCTGGAGCACCGGGGTAGACGGTATTGTTGTTGTCGTCGCAGTCGCCGGCCTGAGCCACGTAGCCGGTCGGGGCCGTACACGCGGTGGTAGTGCTGTTCTCATCGCCGTAGCCGTCGCTATCGGCATCGGCGTACCAGGTGGTCGCCTCGCCGATGGCCCCGTCGGTATCGTCGCAGTCATCGCTGTTGTTGACGTAGCCCGTGGGTAGGGAGCAGTCTTCTACGGAGTTGTTCGGATCGCCCAGACCGTCGCCGTCGACATCGGCGTAGAAGGTGGTAGTTTGTATATCCTCGTCGATGCTGTCATCACAGTCGTTATCCAGTCCGTCGCAGAGCTCTGGAGCACCGGGGTAGACGGTATTGTTGTTGTCGTCGCAGTCGCCGGCCTGAGCCACGTAGCCGATCGGGGCCGTACACTCCGTGACGGTGCTGTTCTCATCGCCGTAGCCGTCGCTATCGGCATCGGCGTACCAGGTGGTCGCCTCGCCGATGGCCCCGTCGGTATCGTCGCAGTCATCGCTGTTGTTGACGTAGCCCGTGGGTGGGGAGCAGTCTTCTACGGAGTTGTTCGGATCGCCCAGACCGTCGCCGTCGACATCGGCGTAGAAGGTGGAGGTAGGTAAACCGTCGTCAATACCATTCGTGCAGTCGTTATCGAGTCCGTCGCAGAGCTCTGGAGCACCGGGGTAGACGGTATTATTGGCATCGTCGCAGTCGCCGGCCTGAACCACGTAGCCGGTCGGGGCCGTACACGCGGTGGTAGTGCTGTTCTCATCGCCGTAGCCGTCGCTATCGGCATCGGCGTACCAGGTGGTTGCCTCGCCGATGGCCCCGTCGGTATCGTCGCAGTCATCGCTGTTGTTGACGTAGCCGGCGGGTCGGGAGCAGTCCTCTACGGAGCTGTTCGGATCACCCAGCCCATCGGCGTCGGCATCGGCGTAGAAGGTGGTAGTTTGTATATCCTCGTCGATGCTGTCATCACAGTCGTTATCCAGTCCGTCACAGAGCTCGGGGGCACCGGGGTAGACGGTATTATTGGCATCGTCGCAGTCGCCGGCCTGAGCCACGTAGCCGGTCGGGGCCGTACACGCGGTGGTAGTGCTGTTCTCATCGCCGTAGCCGTCGCTATCGGCATCGGCGTACCAGGTGGTCGCCTCGCCGATGGCCCCATCGGTATCGTCGCAGTCCAGGGCATTGTTGACGTAGCCCGCGGGTCGGGAACACTCTTCTACGGAGTTATTGGGATCCCCGAGTCCATCGGCGTCATTGTCGGCGTAGTAAGTAGCGGTAGGTAAACCGTCGTCAATACCATTCGTACAGTCGTTATCGAGTCCGTCACAGAGCTCGGGGGCTTCGGGGTAGACGGTATTGTTGTTGTCGTCGCAGTCGCCGGCCTGAGCCACGTAGCCGATCGGGGCCGTACACTCCGTGACGGTGCTGTTCTCATCACCGAAGCCGTCGTTGTCGGCGTCGGCGTAGAAGGTCTGCTTGGGATCGGCCGGTAACACCGTCACCTCGCTGGTCAGGGAGCAGCCATAGGTAGTGGTCGTGAGGGTGTACACGCCGGCCTCGGTTACGGTAGGATTCTGCTCCAGGGAGGTGAAGTTACTCGGCCCCGTCCAACTGTAGGTGTCGGTGGAGGTCTGGCCACTCAGCGTTACGCTACCGGTGCTACAATCCAATTGCTTGGGTGTACTGTCGGCATTTGCGTCGACTGTGCATTCGATATCGGGTGGGCCGATGGCCACCGTAGCACCCGTGGTGCCGATCGGGATAGCCGATCCGCCACTGGTAAGAATCGTAGGCGAAGAACCGGTAGTAAGAAAATCGATATTAGCATCCCCTTGGCCGACGGCGCGGAAAGTAACGGCAGCCAGTGGGAAACTTCCATTGGGAAAACCTGAAAAGAGGCCGATATCGTAAGCCAGGGTGCCGGTGGTATTGTCAATGACCGGTGGGACAATTTGAATAAAACTGGACTGTGGCGTGACGCCGACCACCTGGACCAGGGCAGGGTCGAAGGATAGGCTTATGCTAGCTCCGTCAATTCCATAAAGGCTTTCTGCCGCTGCTACCGTAAGGGTAAAATCAGCGGGCAAAGGATCCGTCACCGAGGAATTCTCCGGCGTAATGATCAACACCGCGCCGTTGATGCTACCGTCACAATTGTTATCAATCCCGTCATCAAGTTCCGGGGCGCCGGGGTAAACCGTGGCATCGGTGTCATCACAGTCGGTAGCGTCGACTACATAGCCGGCCTGCGGTGCACAGAGTTGAGCGGGGGCGTTGATGTCGCCGAAGGAATCGCCGTCCGCATCCGCGTAATACGTTTGAGGGGCTATGGCTTGCCCGACCGTAACGTTATCCGTAAGTGAACAGCCGGAAGTAGTTGTCGTCAGGGTGTAGAGCCCAGCGAGGGTCACCGTGGGGTTCTGCTCCGTTGAGTTGAACCCCGCCGGGCCGGTCCAACTGTAGGTATCGGTGGAGGTTTGTCCACTCAGGGTTACGCTACCGGTGCTGCAATCCAGTTGTTTGGGTATGCCGTCGGCATTTGCGTCAACCGTACAATCAACATCGGGTGGACCGATGACCACCGTAGCACCTGAGGTGCCGGGCGAGATAGACGCGGCGTTACTGGTAACCGTCGTAGGAAAAGTGCCGGTAGTAATGAAGTCAAAATCAGCATTCCCCGGAGCAATGGCCCGATAAGTAACGGCAGCCACCGGGAAATTTCCGATGGGAAAGCTTGAAAACTTGCCTACGCTGTAGTTCAGGGTTCCAGCAGTATTGTCAATGTCCGCGTCTATGATCGGAATATAATTGGACAAGGGGCTTATACTTACTACCTGCACCAATCCAGGATCGAAAGATAAATTCAACCTGACCCCATCGATGGGAACCGGGCTTTCCGCCACTTCCACCGTTAGGGTAAACTCAGCGGGCAGAGGATCCGTCACCGATGAATTGGCCGGCGTAATAATCAAATCCTGGGCAATGATACCCTGGAAGCCAAGCAGGAAGAAAATGCCTAGGCATAACAGTTTTCCGGTAAGGGAATTAATGTTCCTGACCCCAGGTGTGCAATGCGATGCGGAGAATTGATAGTTCATTCGTAGTATAATTGTATTCAATGTTGAGTTACTGCTATGGCACGCCAGGCGTGCCTCAATGCTGGGCTTAGGGATTAGTCCCGCTGGGCACTTCACCTAATACATTGAAATTGCTCACCATAATGGAGAAATCCACGATATCGACTATTCCGTCGCCGTTGAAATCTGCCAAAGGATTGTAATTCACGTCCGCCTCGAGTAAATTGAAGGAAGCGACCAGGCCGGAAAAGTCAACGATATCAACCAGGTTGGAATCATTGACATCGCCGGTCCGTAATTCGCCGGCATCATGGGTGTTGCCGCTGCCGGTGATGGTGACCAGGTCAACCACCTGCAGGCAGTTGGGGTACTTAACGGCAATTTCGTAGGTGCCGGGAGCGATATCGTCGATGATGATCTCGCCGGTGGCATCGGCCGTACCAGTCAGGTCGTAATCCGGTGTGGCAGCGCCCACCTGATACAATTTGATGGAATAGTCGCCACTCTGATCGGACATGGCCTGGCGGGTTACCGAAAGCGTGAGATCAGGAACCTCGGAGGGGTCATACAGCAGGGTGATCACATTGGAGGTGTTACTGACGGCTTGGTCTACCGTGTAGAAATTATCGGACGTTACCGCAACAAACTGGTTCAAACCTCCATCGGGGGTGCCGTTGGCACCCGCGGTTTGGAGCAAGGTTACGGGAATATTGAGGGTTCCGCCGGCTCCAATGGTCCCAGTGTATAAGGCCTTGCCGGCCATGGCCTCGTTGGCGTAGTACGTTTCATCAGCTACGTCAAACGGAGGGTCACCGGATGCGATGTACAAGCGAGAATCCATAACCAGCAGCGATACGTTGTCACCGGGTGTACCCGTCACCAGAATCAATTGATTCTGATCGGCAACGGTCGCCGGAGTAGAAGGCAAGCCTACTACCGAAATTGATGGGGCCACCGGTGCGTTTGCCGTAACAATGGCTTGGCTACCGCCCAGGCTGCCGTCCTCGAAAAGGCTACTCACCAGTGTTGATCCATCATTGAAGGTGACCGTAAGGGTCGCTCCAATGAGCTCGTAACCTGAAACTGCACCAGCATTGCCAGCACCGGCTACTCCCTGGATGTTGTTGGGGTCGATATCCGCGGAGAAGGTAAAAGACTCGCCGGGGTCAAAGTCCGTGAACGTGGTGCTGATCACATCAAATCCGCCATTTCTCGGCACTGAGAACGGGTCTACGCAAGCATTTCCCGGTCCGACGAGCCCTACGGCCGCTGCGGTGCCACCGGGCGTAAAACACTGAGCAGTAGCATCACCTCCTGAGCCGGTAGGGTCAAATACCATATCCGGTAGGATGCCCGTAGAGAGGTCAAAGGATACGCCGGTAACCTGGAGGTTGCCCGTCGATTGGTTAGTGATTTGGAAGTTGCCACTTCCACCGTAGGTAGAAGCTCCTAGCCCTCCACCGGGCGTTACTTCGATCAGCACGTTGGGTTCACCAAATACGGGGTCTACTTTTAAGCGCCAAACTTCAGATGTGTTTGAGGTACCGACACCGCAGATCCCGTCATCCACTCGGGTTTTTACGGCAACCAGGTGATAAATTTCTCCGCTGGCATTATCCGCAAGGGTAACGGGAATTTCCACCGTGCCACCCGCGCCAATGACGGCATCGATCTCCTCTACTACTTGGACCTTATTTGCCTCATAAGGTCCGGGTACGATACCTGGTCCAAGGTCCTCGATAGTACTCTCCAGGATCAATAGGGAAACTGCTTCACCCGGCGTACCGCTGATCTGCACAGTTTGGTCTTCTCCACCTACGGTTGCATCAATAAAGCCAGGCACATTATTCGTACCAGAGGCGCCGACCACGGTAAGTCCGGGAGCAGCGTTTTCACTCTCCGGGTACAGGTAGTTCTCAGCTCCATCTAGGCTGCCGGGCTGTACGCGGTAGAGTTCCCCGGTAGCCGTAGTAATGGTCTGCCCGTCAGAAAATTCCACGGTGACCGTGGCGCCTACGAGTTCCAGACCGGAGATGGCGCCGGCGTTGCCCGCACTGTTAAAGGCTTCGATACTGGTCGGATCAATATCAATCGCAAAATTTATCGATTCACCCGCTTCGAAATCGTTGAAAGCCAGGGTCAGGACGGAGTAGCCCCCGTTGCCGACTTCAACTTCGCCAGCAAAGGGAGTGGTACAATCTGGATCGGTCCCTGATCCTCCGTTTCCTGGAATGGTTAGGCCGACACTTCCGTCACCGCCCGACTGGCTATTTACCGTCAGGCACTTGGCGGTGGCATCGCCCGCGGTACCTACCGGGTCGAAGACCATATTGGGATAGATAGCCGTACTGAGGTCAAACTTGACCGAAGTGATCTGAACGTTCCCCTGGGAGTTGTTGGTAACAATTAATCCGCCATTGAAAGTACTTCCCGTTAGGAGGTTATTGCCGGAGGGATCAATGGCCACGTAAGCACAGGCCGCATCAGTCTGGTTGACCACGACTGTACGGGTAACCTCAGTAGCAGGATTACCCGCTGCATCCGACACATTGTAAGTGACTACGTAACTACCCGCTTGGCTAGTGTTCACTACATCACCACCCACCACGATGGCCCCGGAAAGGTCACCATCCACATCATCGAACGCGGTAGCTCCGGGATCGGTATAGCCGTCGCCGACCGTCAGGTCGAGGGGATTGTCGCCGAGCAGTGCGATAACCGGTGGCGTATTGTCCACTGCATTGGAAATGCCGCAGATCTGAATGCCCTTGAGGGCGGGATTTTCCACGCCGTGAATGAATTCAATGTCCAGCGTACCGTCATTTACCGTGAGGGTAGCGGAACGCGTGAAAGCTCCTTTGACACCAGCAATGGCATAGGGGTCGATATCATCAAAGGCGGGAAGCACGTTTCCTTCGATAGCCACGTCGAATACGCGTTGCCCGGGTCCAGTGATATTTCCGAAGAGCTCTGCGAAGAGTAAGGTCACCTGCACCTCGCTGCCGGGGGTAACGGGGAATTCCCATTTCATTTCGGGGTCTGACTGAGCGTCGTAACGCTCCGTATTAAAAATGGAAGCCGGGGCGGAGGTGGGGACGGTGGGGTTGTTCATGATGATCGAACCGGGATGGGCGGACCCGGAATTACCGCTATAGGTACTTCCACCCGTTGAGAGCGCGGCCAGGTATGGCGAGTTACCCGCGGTTCCAAAACCGCCCTGGTCAGCGCTCCAGCCCAGTGGGGTAGCATCGGCGGAAGCCTGTGCCGGGCCCCCTACGTTGATGCGGTACAATGTATTTTCGCAAGCGACGGGCAATTCTACACCGGCGGAAACGCTGACCGTCCGGTCCACGCTTGCGGTGTTACCAGCCGCATCGCTAACGGAGTAATTGACGGCATAGGTTCCGGCCGTATTCACGTCGACTGCCGAAGCGTCGATAACAATGCTGGCGGAAAGGTCGCCGTCTACGTTGTCGGTTGCCGTCGCTCCCGGTTCGTTGTAGGTATCGCCAACCGATAGGGCCAAGGGGTTATTGCCGAGCACGGTAATTACTGGCGGGGTGACGTCAGGCGCGTCAATGGTAAAGTTTACGATGTCCTGCACGACACTTCCCGGATCATTGGGATCAGACAGGAATTCTTCGTGAAATTGGTTGGCTGCCCGGAGCACAACGGTATTGTTACCGGTGATAATCCCATCAAGGGCCGTCAAATTCCAGAAAGTCTGCCCATTTGCGGACGCCGTAGATATCCGGGTATCGGTGTCAATATTATTGAGGTCCGGCGGGTTCACGTAGAGGTGGAAGTGTTCCGATAAGCCATATAGCATATCCGTAGCAGTCCACTGCAGTTGCACGTCGGTACTCGTGAGGGTAGCATTTTCTGTGGGGGCTATAATGTCCACCTGAGGGGCAGAAACGGTAACGGATACCATGTCGGATCCGTTAAGGTTGCCATTATCAGTGACCGTAGCAGTAATGGTCTGGGTGCCCGGCGTTACCAGCTGTGCGGTGATACTTGCACCAATAGCGGTAACCGGGACCGTAGAAAATTGAACGTCACTTGAAGTCCACTGCAGTCCAGCCTCCAGGCCCGTCTCTTCGGCATCGGTCACCGTTCCGGTGAGCGTGATGTCGGTGCCCCGGCTTATGGTCGAGCCGTCCAGCGGGGCATCGATGCTAACCACGGGTGGCGTATTGGCCTGTAGATTTACGTTTACCACGCGAATCACTTCAGTGGCTGCATTGTTGGCAGCATCGCTTACATTATACGTTACGTTGTAAGAACCAATCGTATTCACATCAACCGCGGAGGCATCGATAATGATGTTTTCCGAGATGTCGCCATCCGTGTCGTCAGAAGCTGTAGCGTTTAATTCGGTGTAGGCATCACCTACGGTTAATTCCAAAGGATTGTCGCCAAGAAGGACAATTACGGGCGGGGTGTTGTCGGCAGGTGTAATCAGGGTAAATTCAAATTCATCGGTGTTGCATCCACCGTTGAAATCGAGCCTGATTTTCTGCAACCCCGGATTGGAAAAAGTGACATCCGCTAAGTAATCGTTGTACGTCTGCCATCCGGTATTCGGAATAGCGACGGTGCCGATTGCGCTGAAACCACCGTTTTCTTCGGACAAAGTTACCGTCGTGATTCCTGTGTTTCCCTTAGCTCCGCTGAATCGCCATTCGTATTCACCGGCGGCAGGAATATTTACCCAATACTCAACAAAATCACCATTGTCGATATAGCCAATATTTTTGGCGGGAGTGGTTTCTATTGCGACGGAAAACCCTGCTCCCGGCGCTGAACTGCCGTACCAGGGGAGAGGATTGTTAAAGGTCCGAGACAAGATCGTACCCGGAATTTGTTGGGCCACGTCGATTGTAAATGACTGGCTAACCTCTGGGTTAATACCATCGTCGGCAACAACGACCGCATAATACGAGCGACCTTCACCGGCAGAAGGGGTCCAGTCTAGGGTGTAGTTTCCACTAGCATTGTCCGTAAAAGTATATCCGGATATCGCGGTAGCCGGCATAAATGGGTTGGTTCCACCATCGCTCTTATCGAAGATCTGGAGGGTTGCGGCTGGTAAATTATCATCCGTCACGATTATATTCACTGAGATTGCATCGCCTTCATTTACGGCAACATCCGCAATTGCGCCGATAGTTGGAGGATCGTTAGCCCCCGGTGCGGAAATTTCTAAAGTGTATTCCCGAGTAATCGGGTCGCTGGTACCATCCGAAATGATGGCGTTGAGGGTGTAAGTTCCAACCGTGGCAATGTCAGGGGTACCGGTGATCTTCAAATTTGCCTGATCAAGCGTGAGACCTGCGGGAAGAGAAGGGCTCAGCGTAATAGTAAGATCATCGCCTTCCGGGTCGGTAATACCGAGGTCAATATCGGCCGGCATAAGCGCTTCGGCATCCAAAGCGGCAAACGAGGTGGATGGCATCAAATTTGCACTCGCTACTCGTGTAATACAAAGGCCGGAAAGTTTCCCGTTATCAACCGAGGCCGGTCCGATTTGTACACTGAGTTCACCATCAGCCACCTGCACAAAGTAAGTACGGGTAATCGCTGTTTGGTTTGAGCTTAGTCCATCTTTAACCGGGTCAACCAGATCATATTCATCGAGAATCAAATTTTCTTCGAGAAAAACGTCAAAAATACGGCCAGCGGAGGATGGGTGAAAAACTTCAGCAAAATAAAGGTCAACCGCATAAAACCCATTCGCTACGGGAACGTCGTAAGTAAACGCGGGATCATTACCCGTTAGACCTGATTTCCCACCGTATATCTCTTCTTGAAATAAGAGTAGCTCCGCCGGATCATTTGTTCCCGCGATAGCACCATTATATCCGGCATACTTTTTTCCATTGGTACGTGTGGGATGCCCACCCACGGAGCTGTTATCCCCTTCAAAAATGCGACCGAAAGCTTCGAGGCCTGCAGAACCGGAAGCGATGCAGAGTTGAAAAGGCGTAGGATCGTTGGCTGTGACATTTATCGCCAAAGAGGTGGTTGTAGCTCCATCGTCATCCGTCGCTACAGCGGTGAGGGTGTGGGCGCCCGACGAGATATTCGTCAAGGTCACGGTGTAAGGGGCGTCATTGTCTACGCCGAGGGAAGTACTTCCATCAAAGAAGGCTACGCTGGTTATCGAACCATCGGCATCACTTGCGTCTGCCGTGATGGTGACGTTATCTCCCTGGTTGAAGACATCCCCCCCGGAGGGTGAGGTGATACTTACCGTCGGTGGCGAATTCGGATCAGCGATCGTAATGGAGGTTGCTGTAGCGTTCTGCAAAACCGGCAAGCCTTCATCACTTGCGATTTCGGTTACCCGATAGGGTGGGCCACCGTCAAATGAAAAGTCAACAGAGGTGTTGCCCGCCGCAATAGCGGTCAGGTTGATCGTCAGGTAATCGAAAGTCCCGTTGACGGAGCCACCGGTCAGGAGCCCGGTCGCCGCATCGATCTTGCCCGCCGGGTCAAACACCTCGGGGTTTTGAATCACGGTGGGCAGCTCGGTAGTAGCGTTGTAGACAACTGAATTGACGGTTACGAAAGCAGGGTCGAAATTCAGATAGGCGTCAACACCTTTAATGTCCTGGGTACCTGCAACAACCTGTAGAGTTACCGTGAAATCGTCTCCGACGTTCACCGTTGGGGTAGTAGTCGATAATACCAGGTCTGCCTGGGCCTGAACCAGCCAGCCGGGTAACAGGAACAGTATCAGTAGGCTCAGCTTGATATAGGAATTCAGCGAAAACCACGCGCCGATGGAATTTTGATTATTAGCCTTCATAGTAAAATTTTGTATCGCCAGCAGGTGAGTTAAATTCAATTAACCGGGATAGGATTGATGTCAATCCTATCCCGGTTTCATCGGTGTTATTGATTGTTGATTAATGGATCTCCACTCTGGGCATAATTGGATGCCAGAAGTGAAAAGTCGAGGATGTTGGTCACGCCGTCGCCGTTGAAGTCGGAATCCTGTCCGGATTGGCCGTAAGTGTTGGCCAGCAGCGAAAAGTCGAGGATGTTGACCACATTGTCCCCGTTCAAATTGCCCGCTCGTAGTTCGGGGAAACTGGCGGTTGCGGAACTAGCCGTGAGGGAGAGTTGCTGTACTCTTTGCAAGAAACCGTTCCGTTTGACCAGTACCCTGTATTCGCCGGGCACAAAACCTGATACCGTCATCTGACCACTTGCATCGGCCATCGGGGCGTAGGCGTAGGCTGGTGTGGTCAGATCGTTCAGTGCATACAGTTCAACGGTATGCGCACCACTGTGATCGGTGCGGCCCTGGCTGGTTGCGGTCAGAGTCAGGCTACCGCCGGACTGCTGGTCCACGACGTTCCAGCTGAAAGCGACCGGGGTACTGAGTGAGGGGGTGCAGCCATCGGTTACCGTCACGACGACATCGTAGGGACTACCGGCCGCTGCACCCGCGGTCCCGCCCTGGCTCCTTGCGGATTCAGGCTGGCTGGTACTCAGCGGACTGCCGCTGTAATCCGAATGATACAGTACCATCCGATCGATGGCATGGGAAGAGGAACGGGCCGATACCTGGATGTTGTAGACACCGGGGGCATCGAATCTGGCGTAGATCTGGTGAGCGTCGTTATCGCTGGTATTCGTACTCCAACTCCAGTTGTTGGCTCCGCTGGAGTAGATTTTGAACCAGCCTCCGCCTCCGGCGCCCTCTGGCGCGCTGCCGGAGCAGTCATTTTCGGCGTTGTTAGAGCCTTTGGGACAAACGACCCCACTGCCCTTAAGTCCGTAATAAGCATCGGCTTCAATTTTCAGCCAAGTATCGTTGTGCTCGGTAGTATTCGTACCGTTTCCTACTTGATTGCGCCACTGGAAGCGGTAAGTTCCAGGCGTGGTAATGTTGACGGGGTACGTTAACAGGCCATTACCCGGGGAGCTGAGTGACTGCCCACCTTGCCAGATGATGAAGTCGCCTCCGGTAGCCGATGTTGGACTATTGACGTTTGGAGAGGAGGTAGTACTGTAGGTGGAGGCATCCTTCCAGGAACCCGGCAGCGTTTCGATCGACTCCATTTCGATGACGACGAGGCCACCGTCCTCGATAAATGCCCCTTCCGGTCCATCTCCAGTACCGGTACCTATATCCAGGATGCCGGAGATTAATCCCGAATTAGGATCTATGGTCAGGCTGGGTGGGAGTCCCGTAGCACTGTAGGTAAGTCCGGTGCAGGGATCTGCGTCGGTAGCGGCAATTTGTAGCGAGACATTGTCCCCTTCGGTGCCGAATTGGTTTCCGGGGTTCGTAACTACCGGCGCCTCATTGGGCGTCAGCGTACCGCCACTCACGATTTCGATGCCTTTAAGGTTCGGGTTTTGTGGCCCCTTGAGGAAATCGATGTCCAGGTTGCCGTCGGTGACAGTTACCGGAATGGATTCCACGCCCGCTGTGTTAAAGCCGTAGATAACGCTCTGGTCCAGGTCGTCAATTACAAGATCTCCTTCCACCAACACGTCGAATACGCGGGTACCCGGGGTCTGGGCGCCAGTCCATACCTCCGCGAAGAGAAGGTTCACGGTGTAGTCGCCATTCTCCACCGGGAAATCCCACTGCATATTATCGGGATTTGCGATCGTACTGTACCGCTCCGTAGAGAATAGTTCGTCGGGGTAGCCCGTAGTATTGGTGCCAGTGAAGTTGACCCCGTAGGTGATGTCTTCCGCCGGTGGCGTGACATTGTAGTAAGGCGAGGGGGTGCCGGTGACGGCGCTACCGTTGGAATTTGTGGCGGACTGGTCAGCGGCCCAGTCGGTAGGATCGTCGTCGTTGGAGGTGACGAGTGGACCGCCCGCATTGACGCGGAAGAGGACCGTTCCGGCGGGCTGAATCGTGCCGTTAAGGGTGACGGTCACGGTACTGGCGTTGCCATACCCGATTTCCAAAGTAGCTGTCTCACCGTCCACTGTACCGTTGTAGGCAACCTCCATCTCCAGACTGGCACCCGGCTGGATGAGGGCAAAGTCGACGCTACTGCCCAAAGAGAAGGAAGCAGCATCCTGTCCGGTGATCGAAGCACTAGTGATGATTATACCGGTATTGCCCGATCCTGCGCTCGCCGCCACAATTGCCGTACCGTTGGCGCTAATGTTCACGCTGGCTGGTACCTCGAGCTGGCTGGCGATAAGTGGCGTACCCACCGGATTGTCGGCTCCGAAAAACTCCATGTTTTTCATCTTTCCGCCCCCGCCCTGGCTGCTGGACCCTGCGGTCACGTGAATACCATTGCCGGAAACAATCGCCTGCGTCCCGTGCCTTTCGGTGAGTAAATCGGCCTTGGTCGACCAAGTCCCCGCAACGGGATTGTATGCTTCGGTTGTTTTGACGGCGTCACCAATTGTATTGCCCTGTAGATCCACGCCGATTTCACCGCCGATGACGTACAGTTCATTGTTAAAGGCTGCTACGGAAGCTGCACCACGCGGCGTTGGCAGGTCGGGAGCGGTGGACCAGGTGCCGGAAGTGAAGTCGTAGACGTCCACTTCTGCGATCAGCGGCGCGAAGGTTCCTCCGGTGCCACCGGAAAGGCGTCCGCCCGCGACGTAAAGCTTACCGTCGATCACCGCGGCATGGAAGTGATCTCGGGCGCGGGGTGCGTCGTCAAGGACTGTCCAGGTACCGGTGGCGGGGTCGAATTCATCGAACCAGGATACATAGCCCCCATTGTGACCGATGGTGTTACCGGCGATGATGTAGAATTTGTCGTTGTGCACCACAAGCCCCGCGGAGCCTCTTTTACGTCCGGCTGGGATTTCCGGTCCCTGGATCCATTCATCCGTGGCCGGGTTGTAGGCCCAGACGTAGTCGGCTGGTGTTTCGTTGGGGAAACCATTGTCTTTAAATGCACCGATTACCCAGATCAGGCCCTGGTATTCCAGCGCCTGGAAGTGATTGAAGGAAGCGGGCGCCGAGTTGCTGATCTGACTCCAGGTTTTGGCCTGGAAGTTGTATACATCCAGCGTAGTCGAATTTTCCCGGCCGCCGAAGAGGTAAAAATTGTCACCGGCCTGGACGAATGAGCATTCGTGGCGGGCGGTATAGTTTTCATCGTCCGTCTGGTCATTCCAAGTCGCTTCTACCACCGGTCCGGTGACCGTCCACGTAAAGTTTTCGTTGACGGGGTTACTACCCGGCTTACTCACCGTAACTACCGAATTGTAGATGCTCCCCTCGGAAGCACCGGTGGCAATAGTGCCGAAGATTAATCCGGTGGTTGGCTCGATCTGAATCCCCGTTGGCAATCCGGTGGCACTAAAAGCAAAGTTTTCATTTTCGTCCCCGCCGGTAGGAATTACCGTCAGGTTGACTAGGTCACCTTCCAGGTTGTTTTGGTTCGGAATCGGAGTTACCGTTATAGGTGGTGTAAGGTTCCCGCTAACGGACAAAATTTCAATACCGTTGATCAGTGGGTTTTCCGTGACATGTTCGAATAGAACATTTAGGGTGCCATCGGTCAGGATAACGGGATACTCTAGCATGCCGCCATTTTGGTGACCGAAAGTTGCCACGAGGTCGAGATCGTCCTGTACCAGTTGGCCTTCAATGAAAATATCGAATTCGCGTTCTCCAACCTCAGAGGTTCCGTTAAAGCCATTTCCCATGTATAATCGTACGAAATAACTACCATTGGGCAAGCCGAACGTCCACTCCATTTCCGGAGCAGCAGCAGGATCGTATCGTTCGTTCGTGAAGATTGCCTGCGGCACGTAAGCAGGTAAGGAGGCATGGCGGCCCGAAGCGTTTTGGGTAGAAAGCGTTCCAGTGTTCACGGCATAAGTCAGGCCATTAAAGCTGCCGTTTTGCGCACCTGCGGGCAGGCCCCCGAGCCAGTTCGGATTCGGCGCGTCGGTAGCCGTCAGGGTTGGTCCGTTAGCCCGGATGCGTAGAATAGGCACGGGCTCATCCGATACGGTAACGGTAAAGGTTTGTTCCATGAACAGGCTGCCGTTGTCGGTTGCCCGGATCGTGAGCTCGGCTACTTCGGGAGCAGCCGGGAAAGAGAGCGTGAGCGTGCTGCCGCTGATACCCGCTCCTACGGCGTTACCGGTATTGCCTTCTACGGTATAAACCAGATTGCCGTCGCCATTATCATCACCGAAGTAGTCGTCGAGATTGATCGTTTGGTCGGCAGCGTTGACCAATACGTCAACATCTGGCAGGGGCTGCTCAATGAAGGGCTGGGTACTTTCGACGTTCAAGTAATCCCAGGTACCTTCCACTTCTTGCCCGGCGGCATTGGAGGTGCCAATCAGGCCTACGGCCAGCGGCGTAGCACTGTCTTGAATGGATGTCAAAATGCTTCCCTGTGCATTGATGGTACCCAGTGTCTGCATACTGCCGCCATCAACGACGTACTGCAGCGTAACCGCTCCGCTAGCGGCATCGACCTGGAAGGTCATCACGATATTATCTGTGGCCGTTACACTCGCGGAGAGCGGCGTCTGGGGAATATCGTTTATTTCCTGGAGGGCTTCCAAAGTACCGCCCGCCGTAAGGACGAGTTTGATGTAATTGCTTTGGGTGCCGTCCCCGATAAAGAATCCTATTTCGCCATTTGAGGGAGCCGAAGAGCCATAAAGCTGAAGCGGAGCTACAAAACTTTTCATTCGACCTTCTACGGTAAAAGTACCGGTATTTTGATCTACGTTCACCCCATATTGGAAGGCCTTTTCCTGGCTATTGGTGGCACCCATGGCGGTGCCTGCGGTCATCTGCATGGTCATGGCACCTACTGCCCCTCCGAGGATATCATTCGGATTGGGATCGGCGGGATCATCGCGACGGTCGAGCCAATTTAACCAATTGGGATTAGCAGCACCGTTGTTCATCATGCCGGTGAAACCTAGGCCCAAGTATCCCTTTAGCTCTGGGTTATCAGAAAGAAGTTCGTTGAGTACCGGCAGATTGAAGGCATCGCTGCCGCCGACAGTGGGATCGCCCAATTGGAAGGGGTCACTGGCATCGGGGATGTTGTCGTTGTCGTCGTCCGGATCGTTGAGATCGGAAACGAGGACACCACCCGCTGATTTGTCAAAATCATTAGGCTGGTTGCCGCCATTACAGGTAACATCTGCTACGGTTTGCTCGTCTGATTTATTATCAATTTCATCTTGGTTGGTGTAGCCATCCCCATCGTAATCTTCAGTTGCGACATACTCCGGATCACCGGGAACGAAGCATTGATCTGGAATATCGTCGGGTTCCAGCACCTTGATGGTGTTGTTAAACGGGGCAACCCAGATGGTGCCGGGAAATATTTCATTGTCACCGTTACAAGTAACGCCAAGTGCATTACCACCTAAGTTGGAAATAAAGGAACCGGTAAGCTCTTCCAGGCTGCCATCGGGATTCAATTGAACGCGGCGTAAAACGCCCCCGTTTTTTCCTGCCAACAAGTCGCCCTGCATAGCCCCGTTGAAGTTGGAGGCCGTGTATTCATCTATGCCGTTTGTGTTGGTGCCCCAGGTGGTCACCAACTCATCATCCGGACCATCCGGATTACTAATCCCCGGACCTCGCCAGTCCCCTTGACGGGCGTCAGCGTAACTAACGGGCACTGGTGGCCAGTTAGCCGGGAGTGCAATACTGGGGTCAGTGGTGTAACCCGGTCCGCGGGAGCCATCCGGATCATAGATTAACGTTCTAAATACAGAATTGCTATTGGCATTTTCCGTAGGATTGGTGAATAAGCCTGCCCCCACCGGATTTGCCCGGACAGGCGCGGGATGACCGCCGTAAAAGTCGCCAAACACATAATTTTGGATATCCTCGGTAATCATTGTGAGGTGATCCTGATTATTTACCTGCTCCCCACCTACCGAACTGGTGCTACCGGGTTCGGAAGAAATATAATCATTGGTGACCGTGCCGTCATTACCTTCATTAACGGGTAAACCTCCCCAACCACCGTTAGCACCATTATCCGTGCAGAAAACCTTTCCATCCGCGGTAACTACCAGGTCATAGGAATTACGGTAGCCCGCCGAAAAAATTTGCACGGGACCGTTCTCCACAATCATGGCCTGATTCAGGCCATCGTTGCCACCCCAGGGATCACCGACATCTACACCCGTATATCCCGCAGCATCGGGATCAATAATCCCATTTTCGTTAGCCCGGGTGGGGTCGTCCAGAGTAGGAAGATCGTAGATATATTCCCTTCCTGAAATGGCATCCGTTAGGATGGGCAAAGCCTCCAGTGCTGTCAGATTAACGGATAAAATAGCGCCGGACAACGCATATTCGGTAGTCCAGGCAAAATTATCGGATGGTGACCCGGCATTGGTATGACCGCCGGAACAGACGATCAAGTAGTCTGTAGTCCCTTTCGTAACGAACTCCAAACCATTAGTAGCATGGTTCTCTTCCGATCGGGAAAGGCCCCGCACGATGTCAACGGCATTCCAGGAACTCCCGTCCCAGGTCAGACGCGTGATGACCCCCGAGTTAGTGTCCAGATTCTTGTCACCGCCAGGTCCTCCGACCCGTGAATCGCTTGATGTGACATATATGATTGGGTTGGTAGCTGTACCCGCCACGGTCAGTCCGGTAGCTTCTCGGCTATTGCCACTGTTGGAGCTCCCGTCGTCGTCGTGGTTAGGAATGTTTTTTACATCCAGCAGTTCTTCGGAACTAATTACATCGTAATCATTTTTTCCATTTTTCTGAATGGAAAAAATATCGATAGTCCCATTCATGCCAAGGACGTATAGGCGGCCATCGGGGCCGAACATTAGGGATGTCCCCTGGGAAACGCCACCGTTACCATTGAAATTAAGGTCGCTTTGTCCAAAACTTTGTCCCTGTAAGCTAAGAGTTCCAAAGAGGAGCAGCCCTAATAATACACTTTGGACAATAGCCAATATAGAGCGCCCGAACACCCTGCTAGCGGGAGTAGGTAATAGTGTATTCATGTGTGTCGTTCTAGTATCTAATTATTAAAAATGATATCCAAGGCGGTTAGTGTCTGTGTCAAACCAGTAAGTCAAAACAAGCATAACCGTATAGCAATCAATTGCTGGGGAGTATGCATAGAAATTCCGTTTCTGCTGCGCAGAAATTCATTTCGTCGAATATTTCCAAGCGCAATGCAGTACTTGAAAACACTCGTTTTGGTTAATGAGGTAAAATTAAATGCCGAATGCTTGCTTGTTCATATACCATATTCACAGTGTGTACCCTGGCCTAGGCCGGGTACTTGATGTTACTGGTCAATTCCAGTCGAATATGTACGGGTAGGTGTGGGTGTAAGAATGGGTAAAGACCAAAATCCAAACATTGCTGAATGGCAGTTGTCCTAAGCCAGATGCCTAGAATTGGAATTTTCCAGTTGAATGCCACAATGTTTCTGCAAAGTAACCCGTTTAAATACAAATCCAAAATTATTTGTCCATCAATGCCAACATGATTTCGTAAACGGAATGTTAGCCCCGTATCTAAATGGATATTCCAACAGTTACACATACAAATATTGTACTTGCATAAAAAGCATGCTCTATATTGAGGTTCAAATTCCTAACAATAATAAGGGGATTAAATGCACAAACAGGGCTAAAATGGTTTATAAAGATCCATTAACGGCAAATTTGATCTCAGAATAGATGTTTAGTCACAATTGCCTACCTAGATATGGGGAGCTTAGGATAAATTCTTACTAAGGGTCCGCAAAACCCCTCGGATTGCTGCTCGAGCTCTAAGTGTCGGGCAGAAGACATATGTCGAAGGCCCTACATTTTAACAATTCTTTCCTCCGGTCTCACCGATCTTTTTAGTTCGAACGTCCGACGGTGCTTTTTCTATCAAACAACATCCGCCTTCAGCCAGCCATATTGTGAAAAGCAGGACAACGATGGCTCCATTCGTAATAAGCGGGGTGGTCACCGTGTCCGATTTTAAAAAATCGTAGTCGTGAAGGAGCTCATAGCTGAGTCCGGTATTGACCAGGCTGGTTTCCGGACGTGTCTGGACGCTCTCCTTGCTTATTCTAATACTGACTGGAACCGGCTTCCCAACGATTCGTCGGAAGTCCAGTACGTTCATCTCCTTGTAAAAGTCCAGGTTGTTGACAATCCTGAATGAGTTCTTCGGTCCGGCGAAAGGGTTCCCGCCTGCGTCCCCGCCCTCTTCTGCCTTCTCCGACTCGTTGGGAAGCTACAGGCAGCGTGACATTTATTCCCGCTAGTGGGCCAGGTCTCAGTCCAACTATTAGTATGTCTTCAGGTCGCGTTTCTGGTACGCAAAATTGGGGTCGGCAATCCATTCCGTCGCCGCTGCGAACAGCACAGTTGCTTGATGCCACGCACTTTTTCAGTGATCAGTACCACCCCCTTGACCAAACCCCGATCGCTGGGTACGGATAAGGAGGGCCAAACAAGTATCCCTGCTAGGAGGATGCTTGATTAGGATGGTCGAGGATACCTGCATTGGAACTGATCGATTAGGGCAATCCATTCGAGTTAAGCACATTACTTAATGGAGTAGGAGATAGGGATATTAGCCCTGCTCTTCGAGTATAGCAGATTAAGACAAGTTATTTCGCTTGGGCGGCGGAGCGCAGGGGCTAAACGATTGGACTGGTCATGTACCGCTCAGTGATCCCGGATTAGTCCATTTAAAGGGAGGGAAAACAAAATGGGCCTCGCCAACGGCGAGGCCCATTCGAAGGTCTCAGGGGGGGCAAGAAGCCTCCACCCGGGTCGGTATTACCGCAGCTTGATGAAGCTCTTGATCACGCGTTCATCGCCCTGGATAAGAACCCCCCGGTAGGTGCCGGTGGGGATTTCCGTGGCGTCAAGGGTGATGAGCAGCTGGTCGTCGAGTTTGTCGTACTGCAGTCGGCTGATGGCTCTGCCACTGGCATCGTAAATGCGGAACTCTACCCGGCCGCGGTATTGGCTGCGTACGCTTACCTGCAGTCGGTCGCTTACCGGGTTGGGGTAGAGGCCGACTTGCAGTTCATCCCGTTCCACGGTTTGTTGGAACTTTACGGTCGCCGGAGCGGTCGCTACCGGGGAGCTGATCGCGGGGCTGGCACAGTTGGTCGCCACCGGACCGGTCAGGGTCGGTAATACGTCCTGGGTTGAGATCACGATCTTATCCAAGGGCGTGTTGGCTTCGCGGTTGGCTACGGTGATCGTGTGCTGTCCGGCAGTCAACTGCAGGCTCACGGGCTGGGTGTCGTCGGTGAGCTTGCGCCACTCGAAACCATTGGTCAGGAACTGATCCCCGTTGACGGTCTTCCAGAACTTCATCCAGGGGCCACCATCCACCCGAACCCAGAAGGAGTTGCGTCCGGGGTCGATTCCGTTGAGTCGCACGAAGACGTAGTACTCGCCGGCCTGGGTGATGGAAACGGGGAAGACTACTTGCTTGGCGGGCTCCTCGGTAGTCGGGATGGCCGTCATCGAGCGCCCTTCGTACCGGATGAATGCCTGTCCGGAGGCATTGGGATCGGTGAGGGTAGCCCAGCCCGATCCCAGGTTGGCACATTCGGCCTCGAAGGATAGGGTTACCGAAGGCTGTGGGAGGTCTTCGCAGGCATCGCCGACACCATCGTTATCGGAGTCGAGGTTGTCCAGGTCATAGACGGCCGGGCACTTGTCGTCCGCGTTGGCTACGAAGTTGGCCGGCATGAGGCAGGCGGTTACCGATTCGGCCGGATCGCCGTATCCGTCGCCGTCGAAGTCAGCGTAGAAGGTGGGTATTACCTGGTCAGCGTTGGGTACCGTCGGGCAGTTATCCTGCGCATCCGGCACTCCGTCGTTATCCGAATCGGTGGCAACGGGGGGGCCACAGTTGCCGGCCGGTTGGCCGAGTCCGGTGGGCATCACGTTCGCCTTGTTCAGGTGCAGTTTGTCCAGCTTGGTGCGGCCCTCGCGGAAAGCAACCTGGATGGTATTTTGGCCCTCGGAAAGCGTCACCGAGCCCGGTAATTTATTCCAGGCGAAGAGGCCGCCTCTGATAATGCCTTTCGTCCATTTTATCCAGGTGCCCCCATTTACGCGGAACCAGAAACTATCGCTGTCGGAATCCGGCGCTAGTATTCTTCCGAATACGTAGTAGGTGCCTGATTCTGCATTGTCTACGATAAACTCCAGCCGGTTTTCGGCTACCTCGGCGGGTGCCGTGGTCATCGATCGCTCGGAGGGGGCGTGGGCGAATTGCTGCTCGGAGGCCAGTGGGTCCTGGCCAACGGTCCAACGGCTGCCGACCAGGGCGCATTCCGCTTCCAGCCAGTAGGAGGTGAGGCTGGGAGTGCCGTTCTCGCAGGCATCGCCGATACCGTTGCCGTTCGTATCCTCCTGTTGCGGGTTGAAGACGGCCGGGCAATTGTCGGTGGCGTTGGCCACGTAGCCGGCGGGCACCGAGCAGGAGAACAGGGCATCGTTGGGATCACCCAGCCCGTCGCCGTCAAAGTCA
This sequence comes from Lewinellaceae bacterium, assembly GCA_963747415.1. Taxonomy (GTDB): domain Bacteria; phylum Bacteroidota; class Bacteroidia; order Chitinophagales; family Saprospiraceae; genus Neolewinella. Next base: position 1,001,436 of record CAVVFF010000001.1, read on the forward strand.
GCATAGTAGGTGGTCGCCGTTTGGATCGAGGCATCCCGGGGAGCACAGTCACTGTTGTCCGGAACGTCGTCGTTGTCGTCATCGGGATCACATACGTCACCCAGGCCATCGTTGTCGTAATCCGCCTGATCCGGATTGGGGAGGCTGATGCAGTTGTCACCGGCTACGGTCACGAAGTCAGCCGGGGCTTCGCAGGCTTGAATGCTGTTGTCGGGATCGCCCAGGCCATCGCCGTCAAAGTCGGCATAGAAGGTACCCAGTTGCTGATCGGGGTTATAGACGCTGGGACAGTTATCCTCCGCATCGGTGACCCCGTCGTTGTCCTGATCGGGCTTCGGAGGCGTACCCCCGCAATTGGTGGCGTCTTCCCCGAACCCGGTCGGCAGGGTGGCATTAAGATCCAGGTGGATCTTGTCCAGTTGGGTCCCGTCCTCGCGGTAGGCGAAATCGACCGTATTCACACCGGTGAGGAGCGAAACCTGGCCATCGGGATTTTGGTTCCATGCGAAACCTACTCCTCGCTGGAAGTTTCGGTACCAGCGGTACCAGCTACCGTCGTTGACCCGAATCCAGAAGGAATCGTCCTCGTTGGTGGGCGCGTTGATGCGGGCGAACAGGTTGTAGTTGCCCGCTTGCATAGCGGGGGTAGTGAAGCGCACGTAGTTGGCCGGCACATCGGGCGGTGGTACGCTGCCGGAGTTTCCGTTTAATACAACCACGTACTGTCCGTTGCTGGCGGTCGCATTGTCCACTACCGTCCAGGCCGATCCCACTACTGCGCATTCGGCTTCCAGGGTAGCTGCCGTGGCATTACCGGGCGGGGGCGGGGTGTCATCAATGGCGGAGATGTTGATCACGTCCCAGGCGGTGGCCCCGTCATTGTCGGTGACCGTCAGGGTAACGGCATAATCGCCTTCCTGGAAGGTGAACTGTGGGTTCACTCCCGTCAGGCTTCCACCGGACCAGGCCCAGGAGTAATTCTCAATGGTGCCATCCGAATCGCTGGAAGCACTGCCGTCGAACTGTACCAGCAGGGGGGCAGTTCCCGAGGTAGGCGTAGCCGTAGCTACGGCGGAAGGCAACACGTTCGGGGTCACTTCGCAATCCGGGCTGTCGTCCGTCTGGCCGTTGCAGTCGTTATCGAGTCCGTCGCAGAGCTCTGGAGCACCGGGGTAGACGGTATTGTTGTTGTCGTCGCAGTCGCCGGCCTGAGCCACGTAGCCGATCGGGGCCGTACACGCGGTGGCGGTAATGCTCTCATCGCCGTAGCCGTCGTTATCGGCATCGGCGTAGAACAGGGTTGCCTCGCCGATGGCCGCATTGGTGTCGTCACAGTCCAGAGCGTTGTTGACGTAGCCCGTGGGTAGGGAGCAGTCTTCTACGGAGTTGTTCGGATCGCCCAGACCGTCGCCGTCGACATCGGCGTAGAAGGTGGTAGTTTGTATATCCTCGTCGATGCTGTCATCACAGTCGTTATCCAGTCCGTCACAGAGCTCGGGGGCACCGGGGTAGACGGTATTATTGGCATCGTCGCAGTCGCCGGCCTGAGCCACGTAGCCGGTCGGGGCCGTACACGCGGTGGTAGTGCTGTTCTCATCGCCGTAGCCGTCGCTATCGGCATCGGCGTACCAGGTGGTCGCCTCACCGATGGCCGCATTGGTGTCGTCACAGTCCAGAGCGTTGTTGACGTAGCCCGTGGGTGGGGAGCAGTCTTCTACGGAGTTGTTCGGATCGCCCAGACCGTCGCCGTCGACATCGGCGTAGAAGGTGGAGGTAGGTAAATCGTCGTCAATACCATTCGTGCAGTCGTTATCGAGTCCGTCGCAGAGCTCTGGAGCACCGGGGTAGACGGTATTGTTGTTGTCGTCGCAGTCGCCGGCCTGAGCCACGTAGCCGGTCGGGGCCGTACACGCGGTGGTAGTGCTGTTCTCATCGCCGTAGCCGTCGCTATCGGCATCGGCGTACCAGGTGGTCGCCTCGCCGATGGCCCCGTCGGTATCGTCGCAGTCCAGGGCATTGTTGACGTAGCCAGCGGGTCGGGAGCAGTCCTCTACGGAGCTGTTCGGATCACCCAGCCCATCGGCATCGGCATCGGCGTAGAAGGTGGTAGTTGGTATATCCTCGTCGATGCTGTCATCACAGTCGTTATCGAGTCCGTCGCAGAGCTCTGGAGCACCGGGGTAGACGGTATTGTTGTTGTCGTCGCAGTCGCCGGCCTGAGCCACGTAGCCGGTCGGGGCCGTACACGCGGTGGTAGTGCTGTTCTCATCGCCGTAGCCGTCGCTATCGGCATCGGCGTACCAGGTGGTCGCCTCGCCGATGGCCCCGTCGGTATCGTCGCAGTCATCGCTGTTGTTGACGTAGCCGGCGGGTCGGGAGCAGTCCTCTACGGAGCTGTTCGGATCCCCCAGCCCATCGGCGTCGGCATCGGCGTAGAAGGTGGTAGTTTGTATATCCTCGTCGATGCTGTCATCACAGTCGTTATCGAGTCCGTCGCAGAGCTCTGGAGCACCGGGGTAGACGGTATTGTTGTTGTCGTCGCAGTCGCCGGCCTGAGCCACGTAGCCGATCGGGGCCGTACACGTAATGACGAAACTGTTCTCATCGCCGTAGCCGTCGCTATCGGCATCGGCGTACCAGGTGGTCGCCTCGCCGATGGCCCCGTCGGTATCGTCGCAGTCCAGGGCATTGTTGACGTAGCCAGCGGGTCGGGAGCAGTCCTCTACGGAGCTGTTCGGATCGCCCAGACCGTCGCCGTCGACATCGGCGTAGAAGGTGGAGGTAGGTAAACCGTCGTCAATACCATTCGTGCAGTCGTTATCGAGTCCGTCGCAGAGCTCTGGAGCACCGGGGTAGACGGTATTGTTGTTGTCGTCGCAGTCGCCGGCCTGAGCCACGTAGCCGGTCGGGGCCGTACACGCGGTGGTAGTGCTGTTCTCATCGCCGTAGCCGTCGCTATCGGCATCGGCGTACCAGGTGGTCGCCTCACCGATGGCCGCATTGGTGTCGTCACAGTCCAGAGCGTTGTTGACGTAGCCCGTGGGTAGGGAGCAGTCTTCTACGGAGTTGTTCGGATCGCCCAGACCGTCGCCGTCGACATCGGCGTAGAAGGTGGAGGTAGGTAAACCGTCGTCAATACCATTCGTGCAGTCGTTATCGAGTCCGTCGCAGAGCTCTGGGGCACCGGGGTAGACGGTATTGTTGTTGTCGTCGCAGTCGCCGGCCTGAGCCACGTAGCCGATCGGGGCCGTACACGCGGTGGTAGTGCTGTTCTCATCGCCGTAGCCGTCGCTATCGGCATCGGCGTACCAGGTGGTCGCCTCACCGATGGCCGCATTGGTGTCGTCACAGTCCAGAGCGTTGTTGACGTAGCCCGTGGGTCGGGAGCAGTCCTCTACGGAGCTGTTCGGATCACCCAGCCCATCGGCGTCGGCATCGGCGTAGAAGGTGGTAGTTTGTATATCCTCGTCGATGCTGTCATCACAGTCGTTATCCAGTCCGTCACAGAGCTCGGGGGCACCGGGGTAGACGGTATTATTGGCATCGTCGCAGTCGCCGGCCTGAGCCACGTAGCCGGTCGGGGCCGTACACGCGGTGGTAGTGCTGTTCTCATCGCCGTAGCCGTCGCTATCGGCATCGGCGTACCAGGTGGTCGCCTCGCCGATGGCCCCATCGGTATCGTCGCAGTCCAGGGCATTGTTGACGTAGCCCGCGGGTCGGGAACACTCTTCTACGGAGTTATTGGGATCCCCGAGTCCATCGGCGTCATTGTCGGCGTAGTAAGTAGCGGTAGGTAAACCGTCGTCAATACCATTCGTACAGTCGTTATCGAGTCCGTCACAGAGCTCGGGGGCTTCGGGGTAGACGGTATTGTTGTTGTCGTCGCAGTCGCCGGCCTGAGCCACGTAGCCGATCGGGGCCGTACACTCCGTGACGGTGCTGTTCTCATCACCGAAGCCGTCGTTGTCGGCGTCGGCGTAGAAGGTCTGCTTGGGATCGGCCGGTAACACCGTCACCTCGCTGGTCAGGGAGCAGCCATAGGTAGTGGTCGTGAGGGTGTACACGCCGGCCTCGGTTACGGTAGGATTCTGCTCCAGGGAGGTGAAGTTACTCGGCCCCGTCCAACTGTAGGTGTCGGTGGAGGTCTGGCCACTCAGCGTTACGCTACCGGTGCTACAATCCAATTGCTTGGGTGTACTGTCGGCATTTGCGTCGACTGTGCATTCGATATCGGGTGGGCCGATGGCCACCGTAGCGCCCGTGGTGCCGATCGGGATAGCCGATCCGCCACTGGTAAGAATCGTAGGCGAAGAACCGGTAGTAAGAAAATCGATATTAGCATCCCCTTGGCCGACGGCGCGGAAAGTAACGGCAGCCAGTGGGAAACTTCCATTGGGAAAACCTGAAAAGAGGCCGATATCGTAAGCCAGGGTGCCGGTGGTATTGTCAATGACCGGTGGGACAATTTGAATAAAACTGGACTGTGGCGTGACGCCGACCACCTGGACCAGGGCAGGGTCGAAGGATAGGCTTATGCTAGCTCCGTCAATTCCATAAAGGCTTTCTGCCGCTGCTACCGTAAGGGTAAAATCAGCGGGCAAAGGATCCGTCACCGAGGAATTCTCCGGCGTAATGATCAACACCGCGCCGTTGATGCTACCGTCACAATTGTTATCAATCCCGTCATCAAGTTCCGGGGCGCCGGGGTAAACCGTGGCATCGGTGTCATCACAGTCGGTAGCGTCGACTACATAGCCGGCCTGCGGTGCACAGAGTTGAGCGGGGGCGTTGATGTCGCCGAAGGAATCGCCGTCCGCATCCGCGTAATACGTTTGAGGGGCTATGGCTTGCCCGACCGTAACGTTATCCGTAAGTGAACAGCCGGAAGTAGTTGTCGTCAGGGTGTAGAGCCCAGCGAGGGTCACCGTGGGGTTCTGCTCCGTTGAGTTGAACCCCGCCGGGCCGGTCCAACTGTAGGTATCGGTGGAGGTTTGTCCACTCAGGGTTACGCTACCGGTGCTGCAATCCAGTTGTTTGGGTATGCCGTCGGCATTTGCGTCAACCGTACAATCAACATCGGGTGGACCGATGACCACCGTAGCACCTGAGGTGCCGGGCGAGATAGGCGCGGCGTTACTGGTAACCGTCGTAGGAAAAGTGCCGGTAGTAATGAAGTCAAAATCAGCATTCCCCGGAGCAATGGCCCGATAAGTAACGGCAGCCACCGGGAAATTTCCGATGGGAAAGCTTGAAAACTTGCCTACGCTGTAGTTCAGGGTTCCAGCAGTATTGTCAATGTCCGCGTCTATGATCGGAATATAATTGGACAGGGGGCTTATACTTACTACCTGCACCAATCCAGGATCGAAAGATAAATTCATCCTGACCCCATCGATGGGAACCGGGCTTTCCGCCACTTCCACCGTTAGGGTAAACTCAGCGGGCAGAGGATCCGTCACCGATGAATTGGCCGGCGTAATAATCAGATCCTGGGCAATGATACCCTGGAAGCCAAGCAGGAAGAAAATGCCTAGGCATAACAGTTTTCCGGTAAGGGAATTAATCTTCCTGACCCCAGGTGTGCAATGCGATGCGGAGAATTGATAGTTCATTCGTAGTATAATTGTATTCAATGTTGAGTTACTGCTATGGCACGCCAGGCGTGCCTCAATGCTGGGCTTAGGGATTAGTCCCGCTGGGCACTTCACCTAATACATTGAAATTGCTCACCATAATGGAGAAATCCACGATATCGACTATTCCGTCGCCGTTGAAATCTGCCAAAGGATTGTAATTCACGTCCGCCTCGAGTAAATTGAAGGAAGCGACCAGGCCGGAAAAGTCAACGATATCAACCAGGTTGGAATCATTGACATCGCCGGTCCGTAATTCGCCGGCATCATGGGTGTTGCCGCTGCCGGTGATGGTGACCAGGTCAACCACCTGCAGGCAGTTGGGGTACTTAACGGCAATTTCGTAGGTGCCGGGAGCGATATCGTCGATGATGATCTCGCCGGTGGCATCGGCCGTACCAGTCAGGTCGTAATCCGGTGTGGCAGCGCCCACCTGATACAATTTGATGGAATAGTCGCCACTCTGATCGGACATGGCCTGGCGGGTTACCGAAAGGGTCAGGTCGGGAGCAGCTTCCGTCACCCCGTTGACCGTCACCGTTACGGTTGCCGCATTAGATGCGGCTCCGTCGTTGTCCTCCATGGTATAGGTGAAGGTGTCGCTATCCGATTCCCCGTCGTTGAGGATATCGAACTGTCCGTTCGGATCGTAGTCGATGGTCCCGTCGGCTAGCAGCGTCGCAGTAGCCCCACTGACCAGAACTATGGGCTGATTCACCGTTGCTGCCTGTCCGTTGATCAGGGTCACGCCGGCTACCGTACCGTCGGAGTCAGTGTCCCCTTCGAGTACATCAATGTTAACGGGCGTGTCTTCGTCAGTAATTGCCTGGTCATTATCGGCCACGGGAGGAGTGTTCGTGGCAGTGTTGAAATACTTGTTCTGTAAGTAAGCTTCCACCTGCTGGTGCTCGGTATCCGTCAGCGCGCGGTCGTAGACCAGCACGGCGGCTACGTCCATCTCCTCCCCATTGCCGATTCCGGAAATCTCCTCGCCGATGACGATACGGGAGAGTAGGGTATTATAGGTCCGGTTTCCACTCTCGATGGGCGATCCATCTTTATAGTGTACGAAATCGCCGTTGGCGGCCAGTACCGCCGACTGTACCAGCCAGCCAGCCCCGGAGCCTGCCTCGTCGGAGATGACGTCGTTAGCATTGCCCCAGCCCTGGAGGGTCAGAAGTCCATCATTTCCGTTAGTGGTCAAGCCAAACGTTTGGTTCGCAGATCCCGTACCGTAACCAAAACCGGCATAGCTACCGGTAGCTACGTAATTGACGACGAAGAAAACGGTACGCTCCTCGGCCAGGGTGGGCAGTCCCGTGAAGTCGCTGCTGCGGTCCAGCCAGTCGCCGGTGCCATCCAGGCTGATGGCTGGTGCGCCACTGGGTGTCGTCGTAAGCCCGATCTGGGGATCGCCACTGCCGGTCAGGTCATTGCCCAGCCCCGACTGGTCGGCCCAGGCCGCTACCGTTCCGGTGGTTGCCGTGACGCCGGTGTCGGTTTCCAGGGCCAGGACTAAGTCCGTGGCCAGGGGGGCGCCGGTTCCGGGTGGGGTGTCCTCTACCACATTGACCGTACGCGTTGCCGTAGCGGTATTGTTTGCCGCGTCGGTAGCGCTGTAGGTTACCGCGTAGGTGCCGGGGGTGTTAACATCTACCGTATTGTCGGTTACCGTGACGCTTACCGGCCCGTCCACGTTATCTGTAGCGGTGGCCCCGGCATCCACATAGGGTTCACCCAGGGTGACTTCGGCCGGGTTGTCGCCCAGTACCGTAATGACGGGAGGGGTGTTATCGATTACTTCGGCATCCAGGTACTTCTCGAAGAGATACTGAGACACAGCAGCATGGTCGCCACTTAAATTGTCAATCCCCGTCGAAAGGGCGGAATTGTAAATCAATGCCGCGGCGACGTCCATTTCACCGGCCGTCGGTCCCGCTGGTTTTCCGGCAATCGCCAGGGCGGCTTCCACGGTATTATCCGTGTTGAATGCACCGTCCGTACCGCTGTCGATGAGTTGTAGTCCACCGCCGTCGGTATAGATGTAGTGCTTGTAGTTGGCACCGTCGAGTACCACCGACTGCACCATCCATCCCAGGGTGTTCACGCCTTCGGTAGTTGAAGTGCGGTTGGCGGGGATTGTCCAGCCTTCAAGTGCGAGCAGTTCGTCGGTGTCGGCCACCAGTCCAAAGGCTTGGTAGGCCTGATTGTCGCCGTAGCCGAAGCCGGTAAACTCACCCATAGTTTTATAATCTACCACGAAATAAAGCGTGCGGGGTGCAGCGCCGCCGGGCAGGCCTGAAAGATCAACATCGGAACCAAGGATCCGCAGAAAATCATCCGTGCCGTCAAAAGCAATGGCATCCTGGCCCGTTGGTGAGCCGTTCGGTACCAGCTGGGGGTCCCCGTTGACGCCTGTCAGGTTATAACTTCCGAAAAAGTCATTCCAGCCAGTAACTGTACCAGCGTCAGAGCCAATTCCGAAATCGGATTCGAAGCTAGCGATCAGGTTGCTGGTGACGGGATTGTCGTCGGGGCCGCCACCCGTTTGGTCCGTTACCCCGTTCACTGTCACGGTTACCGTAGCCGCATTTGAGGCTGCTCCCTCATCATCTTCAATGGTGTAGGTGAAGCTGTCGCTACCGGACTCCCCGTCGTTCAAGGCCTCAAACTGTCCGTTCGGATTGTAGTCGATCGTCCCGTTGATGAGCAGTGTCGCGGTAGCACCACTGGCGAGCGTAAGGGACTGATCTACCGTAGCCGTCTGTCCGTCGATAAGCGTTACCCCAGCTATCGTACCGTCGGAATCGGTATCGCCGTCGAGCACGTTGATGTTGACGGGGGTGTCCTCATCGGTGGTTGCGGCGTCATTATCGGCCACAGGCGGTACGTTGAGCGGTGGTGCGCTATCGAGGTACTTATTCTGCAAATAAGCTTCTACTTGCTGGCGCTCCGCTTCCGTGAGAGCGCGGTCGTAAATGAGCACGGCGGCAACGTCCAGTTCCTCTCCGTTGCCGTTACCTCCGATCTCCTCACCGATGACGATGCGGGACAGTACGGTGTTGAAGGTACGGTTGCCGCTTTCGATCTCGGTCCCATCTTTGTAGTGCACGAAATCGCCGTTAGCAGCCAGTACGGCCGACTGCACCAGCCAGCCCGCCCCGGTCCCAGGCTCGTCGGAGATGACGTCATTGCCGCTGCCGTAGCCCTGCAGGGTCAAGAGACCTCCGTTACCGTTGGTGGTTAGACCGAAGGTCTGGTTACTGGCCCCGGTACCGTAACTAAGTCCGGCAAAGTTGGCCGTAGCCACGTAATTGACGACATAGAATGCCGTACGCTCGGCCGCTGCGGTGGGTAGTCCCGTGATCCCGCTGGTGCGGTCCAGCCAGTCGCCCACGCCATCCAGGCGGATGGCCGCAGTGCCGCTTGGTGTGGTAGTCACTCCGATCTGGGGGTCGCCGCTTCCTGTCAGGTCATTACCCTGTCCCGACTGGTCGGCCCAGGCCGACACCGTACCGGTGGTTGCCGTCACGCCGGCGTCGGTTTCCAGGGCCAGGACGAGGTCAGTCGCCAGGGGCGCGCCCGTTCCCGGTGGGGTATCCTCCACTACATTGACCGTACGCGTGGCCGTGGCGGTATTGTTGGAAGCGTCCGTAGCACTATAGGTCACCAGATAGGTGCCGACGGTGTTGACATCAACTGTGTTACCGGTGATGGACACGTTTACCGAGCCATCCACGTCATCCGTTGCCGTGGCTCCGGCGTCCGCGTAACTTTCGCCTAGCGTGACGGTTGCCGGGTTGTCTCCCAGTATCGTGATCACCGGAGGCGTGTCGTCGATGGGGTTGGGCTCAGTTACCGTGATCGTGACGATGTCCGTAGCGGAGGCATTGGCGTCGTCGGTTACCGTTAAGGTAACCTCATAGGTGCCAACAGTTGCGAATTCCTCCGTGGTCGGTGTGACTCCGCTCGTGGAACCCGTAGACCAGGCCCAATCGTAGCTGACAATGGTGCCGTCGCTGTCCGTTGAGGCACTGCCATCGAAGTTCACGAGCAAGGGAGCCTGACCTGATAAAGGAGTGGCAGTTGCTACGGCCGTTGGAGGAACATTAGTGATGGTAGTGGCCAGGTATTTCTCGTAGAGATACTGCGATACGGCTGCGTGGTCGCCACCCAAATCATCGCTTCCCGTCGCCAGAGCAGTGTTGTAGATAAGTGCCGCGGCGACCTCCATTTCGCCGGCAGTCGTCCCCGCCGGTTTTCCGGCGATAGCCAGGGCGGCTTCGATGGTGTTGTCGGTATTAAAAGCACCGTCCGTACCGCTGTCGATGAGTTGTAGTCCACCGCCGTCGGTGTAGATATAGTGCTTGTAATTTGCCCCGTCCAGTACGACCGATTGTACCATCCATCCCAAGGTGTTTACGCCTTCGGTGCTAGAGGTCCGGTTGGCCGCCCCTGTCCAGCCGTCGATAGCCAGCAGATCGTCGGTGTCGGCCACCAGTCCAAAGGCTTGGTAGGCCTGATTGTCGCCGTAGCCGAAGCCGGTAAACTCACCAATGGTTTTATAATCTACCACGAAATAAAGCGTGCGGGGTGCAGCGCCGCCGGGCAGGCCCGACAGATCAACATCGGAACCAAGGATCCGCAGAAAATCGTCCGTGCCGTCAAAAGCAATGGCATCCTGCCCCGCCGGCGAACCGTTCGGTACCAACTGCGGGTCGCCGTTCACGCCGGTCAGGTTGTACGTATTAAAGAAATCGTTCCAGCCCGTCACTGCCCCGGCATTCACGCCAATACCGAAATCCGATTCAAAGGAGGCGATCAGGCTGCTTGTAACCGGGTTGTCCCCGGGGCCACCGCCGGTCTGGTCTGTTACGCCATTTATCGTGACCGTGACGGTTGCCGCATTGGAGGCCGCTCCGTCATTATCCTCGATGGTGTAGGTGAAGCTGTCGCTATCCGATGCTCCGTTGTTGAGCGCCTCAAACTGTCCGTTCGGATCGTAGTCGATCGTACCGTCAGCGAGCAGCGTTGCGGTAGCTCCACTGACCAAGATAACGGGCTGATCCACCATAGCGGTCTGACCGTTGATCAGGGTCACGCCGGCTACCGTACCGTCGGAGTCAGTATCCCCGTCGAGCACGTCGATGTTGACGGGCGTGTCTTCGTCGGTCATCGACGCATCGTTATCGGCTACGGGCGCCAGGTTGGCTGGTGGCGTAGTATTGATGTACTTGTTCTGTAAGTAGTCTTCTACCTGTTGGCGCTCGAGGTCAGTCAGCGCGCGGTCGTAAACTAACAAGGCGGCTACGTCCATTTCCTCACCATTGCCACCACCGGAAATCTCTTCACCGACCGCGATGCGCGACAACACCGTATTATAGGTTCGGTTGCCAGAATCGATGGAGGTGCCGTCCTTGTAGTGGACGTAATCACCATTGGCAGCCAAAACAACAGACTGAACCAGCCAGCCAGCTCCAACCCCGGACGTCGTGGAGACAACGTCATTCCCGCTGCCCCAGCCTTGAAGGGTAAGGAATCCACCACCACCGTTAGTTGTCAGACCAAATGCCTGGTTGGGTGCCCCAGTGCCATAACCGAAGCCGGCATACGCGGACGTCTGCACGTAGTTGACTACGAAAAAGGCGGTGCGCTCCCCAGCCCCGGTAGGCAGTCCCGTGATGCCAGTGGTGCGATCCAGCCAGTCGCCGACACCATCCAGGCGAATTGCTTCCGCCCCGGACGGCGTTGTCGTCACGCCGATTTGCGGATCGCCGGCGCTCGCCAGATCGTTACCTTGCCCCGATTGGTCGGACCAGGCCGATACCGTGCCCGCAACTTCGGTAATGCCGGCATCCGATTCGAGGGCCAGGACGAGATCCGCAGCAAGGGGTACGTCCGTCCCGGGTGAATCATCCTCCACTACATTGACGGAACGCGTGGCCGTTGCGGTGTTATTCGCGGCATCAGAAGCGCTATACGTTACCAAGTAAGTGCCAAGGGTGTTTACATCTACCGTATTGCCGATCGTGCTTACGGTGACGGGGCCATCAACGTCGTCCGTTGCCGTGGCACCGGCATCCACATAGCTTTGACCCAGCGTGACCTCAGCCGGGTTGTCTCCCAGTACAGTGATCACGGGAGGTGTATCATCGGTGGGATTAATATTTAGGTACTTATTAGTCAGGTACTGGATGACCTGCGCGTGCTCGGTGTCGTCCAGTTCTCTATCGTACAAGAACAAGGCGGCTACGTCCAGTGCCGCGAATCCGGCTCCGGCGATTTCTTCTCCGATGACGAAAGCTTCGGTTGCCGTCGTGAAGGTGTGGTTCTGGGTATCGATCAGTTGATCATCTCGATAATGCCGAATTGTAGTTCCGTCGTACCGGACCGAGTGGATGAACCAGTCATCACCGGCACTACCGTCATTGTCGCCGATACCATTCTGACCGAGTACGGGATAATCATTTCCTCCACCCCAGCCTTGCACGGTCAAAAGGCCGTTGTTGCCGCTGAGTACAAGCCCGAAAGCATCATTGGCGGAACCCTTTCCGTAGGTTGCGCCGGCGAAAACACCGTTCATCGTTTGGTAGTCAACAACAAAGTACATGGTCCGGGCCGCACTGCCTTCCGGTAGCGGACCCACCGACTGGCCGCCGGCGGTGGTACGCGAGAGCTTATCTCCGATGCCATCAAAAGAGATGGCTCCCTTGCCACTCGGTGTAGCATTGGGAAGAAAAACAGGGTCGCCGGCGGCAACCAGGTCCATATTCGTGCCCGCGCCGGACAGCCATTCCGTTACCGTACCTCCGGTTTGGAGCACGTTGATATCGGATTCGAAATACGCTACCAAATTTTGCGCTGCGGGTACCGTAGTGGAAGATGGCGCGCTCACTTCGATCGACACCGAGGCATTGTCAGTCAGTGTACCATCGGTGATTGAGTAAGTGAAAGTCTCATTTCCTACGAAATTTGCGGCAGAAGTATAGGTAAAGGCACCGTCGGGTTCTACGGTCAGCGTGCCGTTCGCCAGGGAAAATGGGCTGTTCCCTACGGGCTGGCCGTTTACCGTCAACACGTTCAGCACCCCGTCATCGATATCATTATTCAATAAGCCCGTCGACGACGGCACTATGAATAGTTCGCCGGAAGTAGCATTGTAGGAGTCTGCTACCGCAATAGGCTGAGCATTTTCACTCGCCGTGAGATAAGTGCTTTGTATGTAGTTTTCTACGGAGGTAAATTCGCTAACGTCCAGCGCCTTATTGTATATGAAAGCCGCCGCCACGCTGAGTGGTACTTCACCACCATTTAGGTTCTGCCCGATCAGCAGGTTGACCAGGTTGGTAGCGTAAGTCTTGGCGCCGGTATCGATTACCTCCCCATTCAGATAGTGGGTATAGGTTGTCCCGTCAAAAACGACTGCGTGGGAAATAAAGCCCCGCTGCTCACTCGTCGCCGGATCGAGCACCCCGTTTACATTGGTGGCTCGGTCATTGGATCCTCCCCAGCCTTGCACGGTCAAATCATTAGCATTGCCCTCCAGGGTTAATCCGAAGGCCTCATTGTTGGCGCTATTTCCGTACACCAATCCTGCGTATTCATTGTTGGTTACGGCTTCATAGTCTACCACGAAAAACAGGGTCCGCGGCTCATTACCGACAGAGAACCCGGTGAGGCTAGCCGCATCTACCAGAAAGTCGCCGGTTCCATCCAACTCGATAGCAGGCTCTCCGGATGGCGTGGCATTCTGTATATACTGGGGGTTGCCTGCAGCGACCAGGTTGTTGCCTTGACCGGACTCGTCGAGCCATTCGGTCACCGTAGTTCCATCGCCTGCCAATCCGACCTTAATAAAGGATTCGACCTGGAAGACCAATCCATCAGTCACCGGTAGCCCGCTCGCCGGACCGACCTGAATGGGCAGTGTCTCCGAACTGACCGGAGCGGCTTCACCATCCGAGATAGTGAAAAATGCGTTAAAGGCCCCGTTCGGGCTTGGAGTCAAATAGGTGTGTTGTACCTCCACCATACCGGAGGCGTCGGGGCTACCCGTCGCCGGCGTAGTGCCGTCTCCGAAATTGAGCACGAAATTGAGACTCTCCACCGGATCATCGGCATCGGCATCAGATACCGTGGCCGTGAAGGTTACCGCAAGAGGGGGGTCGCCAAATTGCACGTCCGCCGCAGCAGACAAGAATACCGGGGCATCATTTGGATCTCCCACGGTCACGATAATGGGGGTAGAAAGCGTACTCCGTACTCCGTCGCTGACGGACATTACGGCACTGAAACTACCCACTGTGCTGTACGTATGCGGAACGGAAATGGCGCCGGTAGTCGCATCCGGGGTGCCGTTTTGTGAAGGCGTACCGTCGCCGAAGTTTATAGAAAAAGTCAGGGCGGACAAGTCGGTATCCGAGTCAGCGGCCGTTGCAGTAAAGGTCACTGCCAATGGAGCTGTTGCGCCGGTGCCGTCGTTCGGGTCACCCTGTGCATCCGTTACGTTGAAATTGGTGATGTCCGGGGCAGCTTCACCATCGTATACTACCCGCTGAACCTGCCCGCCAGAGCCGGAATAATTGATATAGTACAGGGCGCCGTCAATCCCTTCTTCCAGGAAGACGACATTGGAAACGTTACCCGTAATCGCATCGCTGGGCTTAAAGTCATATACGCCCTCGACGATGGTACCCGTAGCGTCCAGGTCCAGAAATTTTATGTAATTCGTTTCGTAATTGCCGAAGAAGTAAACCCCATCGAACTCGTCTGGGAACATATTGCCGCGATAGACGAAGCCGCCCGTCAACGATGTGTGCGGTATAGCGTAGATCGGCGCTGAATAATAATCGCCGGCGGCTGGATCGGCTAGGTCTGCATCTGGCTGTGGGAAATCGCTCTTACTAAAGTTGGTTTCGCTACCAGTCGGTTCAAAGTTAATTACACCTTCATAGAAATTCCAGCCGTAGAAAACCTCCTTTTGGTCCAGCGAAGCAAGGTGGATATCGTCCCAGGAACCCCCTTGATTACCCCCCACTTCGCCAATGTATAAATAGCCGTATTCCGCATCCCAGTCCGCGCGGAAGGGGTTACGTAGCCCATAGGCCCATATAGAAGGGTGGGGCGTAAAACTTCCGCCGAAAACGGGATCGCTGGCATCGGGATACGGTCCGGCTACGGTGGTGTTACCTTCCGCGAACGGATTATCAGCGGGAATGCTGCCATCGGAATTTATGCGAATAATTTTTCCACTGGTATGCTCCAGGTTCGCCGGCCAATTGTCGCCGCCGCTGGGGCCTTCCCCCCCATTGGTCGTGTTAAATTTATCCGAACTTGTCAGCCATATCTTACCATCCGGGCCAAAATCCAGCCCGCCGCCGTAATGACAACAGCCGTAAAATCCATCGGTATCCGTCCAAAGAATTTCCTCACTACTAGCCGCCGCTCTGCTGGCCAAACCGCCGGCATTTTCGTTGTGCGTGAACTTACCGATAACGGCTCGATTAGTGTTCGAACTCCGCGTATAAAATAGGTAGATGTAGTTCTTTCCGCTCGCACCTGCAGGATCGAAATCCGGCGGAATGGCAATGTCGAGTAGTCCCCGTTCCTGTCCGCTATTAACAATACTTGAAATATCGAGATACACCTGGCGGTTTCCGTTGTTCGGATCGGCAATTAAGATCTCCCCCCCCTTTTCCAAAACGAGCATGCGATTATCGGGCAGAAAGCCGAGCGATATCGGAGCCGTTAACCCACTGCTGATGATGGGTTCATTAGCGAAGTCCGCTAAATCAAAGGTTTGCGCCCGGATTGCAACGGGGTGTAGCAGCACGGCAATTACCACTACTATAGCCACCCTTAAAGAGGTGGAAAGCCAGCAGTTGTGGTGCGCAGCTGAAGAATGGAGAGTAACAGGCAGTTGGCTCGCCGTCGCGATTTCGGAGTTGATCATGGAGGTTGTTCTAGTATCTGAGTAGTAAAATGTTATATCTGGGATAATAAGGTAGTGTCAAAGTAATAAGTCAAAAAAGGTATATCCTAATAGCAGTTAAATGCTGGCAGATATGCATAGAAATTCTGTTTCTGCCTGGCAGAAAGGATCGTTATACGCATGTTTTCAACTGCAATGCAGGCTTTGAAAACACTTGTTTTGGTTAATGAGGTATAATTAAGTTAAATACCGAATGCTTGCTTCTTCATACAGCATATCCATAACCATCGCTTCGGGCCAGGCCCGGTACGTGATGTTACTGGTCTATTCCAGTTGAATATGTTTGGGTAGGTGTGGGTATAGGAATGGGTAAAGACCGAACGCTCTACATTGCTCACTGGCGGTCCCATTTGACCACAAGCCCAGCGACTTGGATTATTCGCTTTGGCGCCGCAATGCGTTTGTAAAATACCCTGATTGATGAGAAATGCAAAATTAAATGTTTTTTCTCCTGGCTCTTTTTCGCAATCAGGGAGTTATTGTATCGACGTGATCGGTAACCTTAAAGATACAAAGACATGTATTGTATTGACATGATGTTATGGACAATAAGGCAGCACGATCCGCTAAATCATGGAATATGTGCACTAAATACACAACTGAAACTATTTTGGTGGATACTGAGAATTATAAGACACTTTTTTGCACATATATCGTGTCCCATGACACTGAACTCCCTAGATATGGGGAGGGCAGTACATTTTTTTCTCAAGTGTGGGCAAAACGGACAGATTGCCAGGCAGTTCTTGTCTGTCATATAGATGACAAATATCGGAAAGCCACGATCTTGGATGCTTTTTCGGCTTTATCTGATCGACCTCTTGCAATCAGTGCCGACCATAGTGCTTTCCACCGGAATGCATCTCACGACCTCAGCATGGGCTGCTAGGAAAAGTAGGATCACCCGCCACCTCCTTTTAGCCACTAGCATTCCGAGAGTAGGGCGCTTGCGGATGTTTGCCGGATTAACGGTTGACTTTTGGCGTGGATGCAAAAGGCGATCAGCAATTCAGCTGTCTGAACCACTAACAGGCTAAAGCGGGTAGGCTGATAATGCACCAGTATGCCATCCGAATACCAAAAGCTTGGTGGCCTTGAATCGACCTCCGGAACCTCGCAATTCCTCTACCTTCCCCAGCACTCGATAACGTAGTAGGTCTTGCCTTACCCCACCAGAAACAAATACCGCTTCTTCTTACCATTCTCGATCATAAGGTAGCGGTCGTGGAGTAGATCGGCCTCCCCCACCACCGCGTCGGCGTCGGCGACCTTGGCTTTGTTTACCGCAATGGCATTGCCCTGAATCGCCCGGCGCGCTTCACTTTTGCTGCTGGTCACCTCGCTGTGTTCGGATAACAGGTCGATGAGCGATACCGGCAGTAGGGCGCGGTCGATCTCAAAGGTGGGAATGTTACCGCTCAGCGCGCGAAAGGCTTTCGCGTCTAGCGCCCGTAGGTCTTCCGGACTTGAGCCCCGGCCCCAAAGCAGGTTCGTTACCCGCTGCGCGGTGAGCAGGCCCTCCTCGCCGTGTACGCGGCGCGTCAGTTCATCGGCCAGCCCGGTTTTGATGTCCGTCAGCTCCCGGTAGCGATCTTCCCCACCTAAGTGCGCTTCTACCGTCGCGCAATCGGCCAAAATCGCTTCCTTGCTCCGCAGGGAGAAGTACTTCAGGTACTTGGCCACGTCCGCATCGTCGCTGCGCAACCAGAACTGGTAGAAGTCGTACGGACTGGTCAGCTCGGCATCCAGCCAGATGTTACCCTCGGCGCTCTTGCCGAATTTACTGCCGTCTGCCTTCGTAAGCAGGGGGGTGGTGACCGCGTAAGCCTTTTCTTCCAGGTTGCGACGTACGAATTCCGTGCCGCTGGTGATGTTGCCCCACTGGTCCGATCCGCCCATCTGCACGGTAACCTGACGCTCTTCGTACAATTTCTGAAAATCGTAGCCCTGCAGGAGCTGGTAGCTGAATTCGGTGAAGGACAGACCTGTCTCCAGCCGGTTCTGGACGCTGTCCTTGCTCATCATATAGCTGACGGTTAGCGTCTTGCCTACGATCCGAAGGAAGTCCAGGACGTTCATCTCTTTATAAAAGTCCAGGTTGTTGACAATCGTGAACGAGCTCGTGGATTCCGCCCCAGGGTTCCCACCTGCGTCCCCGCCCGTATTGCCTTCATTTGGATCCCCCGGTAGCTGCAGCAAACCTTGCATTTGCTGCAGCTGGTGCGCCAGGTTGACGTCCAGTTCGTCGTAGGTCTTCAGGTCGCGCTCCTGCTCCTTAAAGCTTGGGTCACCGATTCGTCCCGTCGCCCCGCCGAAGAGCACGACCGCCTGATGGCCCGCCCGCATCCAGTGTAGCAGCAGCATGACCTGCACGTAGTTGCCTATTGTCAGGGAGGGGGCGGTAGGGTCGAAACCGATGTAGCCACGCCGCGGCGCTTCCTGCAGGTGCTCGCGAATGCCAGGGGTAAGTTGGTGCAGCATGCCGCGCCATTCGAGTTCGGCGATAAAATCCATAGTATCGGGGTTAGGGGTCGCTAATGGGCGCGCAAATATAGCACCGCCGAATAAGCAAAGCGTTTTTGGGCGGCGGAGCGCAGGTAAGGTAGCCGAACCGTGGGCTGGTGGTTTTGGTTTTATCTTCGCCAGCCATGAATCTCCCCTTATTCCTCGCCCGGGGTGTTGCCAAGGGCGGCGGTCAGTCCATCAGCCGTACTATTATTGCCATCGCCGTGGTGGCCGTAGCTATTTCCATGGCTACGATGGTCCTGGCCAGTGCCCTCATCTCCGGCTTTAAATCGGAGATCTCGGTCAAAATATTCGGATTCTGGGGCCACGTCCACATCACCGAGGAAAAGGCGGCCAACGATATCATGCTTACGGCCGAATATCCCATAAGCAACCAACAGGATTTTTATCCTGGGCTGGAGGAGACCGGCCCGATCACCTACCGGGACTTCGAAGACCCCTTTGGCGACAATACTTCCGAGCTTCGTACCACGCAAGGGGGTATTCAGCACGTTCAGCAGTTCATTTTGCTGCCGGGCATTGTATCCGCCTTCCAGGAGGGCGAGCGACTGGCGGACACCGAGCCGCTGATCCTCAAAGGAATCGCCGAGGATTTTGCCTGGGAAGATTTCGGGCAGTACCTCATGGAGGGAGACCGACTGGACATCATCTCCGATACGACATCCCGCGGTATACTCATTTCCAACTCCACCGCTAAACGATTGCGCCTAAAGGTGGGAGACCGCCTCGATTTCGTCTACTTCAGCGGGCTGCGTGAAGAAAAATCCCGGGCCTTTACCGTACAGGGCATTTACAAGACCGGCCTGGAGGAATACGATAGCAAGTTCGCCCTGGTGGATATCAAACAGCTACAGGGCCTCCTGAATTGGGCACCCGACCAGGTAGGTGGATTCGAAGTGATCCTGGAAGATATTGACGACCTGGAGGCTTTCTCGAACTACATCCATTACGACGTACTGCCCCAGAACCTCTACGCCGACAGTATCCGCAATAAGCTCCATGAGCTGTTCAACTGGCTGGATATTCAGGATTACAACGGCATCATCATCCTGATCCTGGTTGTCCTGGTGGCCATTATCAATATGATGACGGCCCTGCTGATCCTGATCCTGGAACGGACCAATATGATCGGTACACTAAAGGCGCTCGGGCAGGACAATTGGAACATCCGGAAAATTTTCTTGTACTACGCCGCCTTTATCGTGGTAGTGGGATTGCTACTGGGAAACCTCATTGGGCTCGGACTGGCGTGGGCGCAGAAGACCTTCGGTATCGTCACGCTGGACGAGGAGAGCTACTACCTTTCCGTAGCTCCGATCAAATTAGAGTGGCTTACCATCCTTGGTCTAAATCTTGGGACCTTTGCCGTTACCTTATTGTTCCTGGTCCTTCCTTCCTATTTGGTGACAAAGATTGACCCGGTAAAGGCCATACGATTCAAGTAGGTTGCCTTCAAGGATGTCAAGGAAAACCCGTCATTCTCTATTGGTGCAAACCATAGGTAATTACCGACAATTGGGCCTTTCCGGTCAGCGGAATCAGGGAATCCAAACTAATAAGCCGCTCGGCACCCGCGGTTCGAAACGGGTACTTTTCGGGGGAAGCGTCCTTCCGCCCTGCACCTCGGAGAAGAAACGTTGCCGGGAAATAGGGTTACCGAGAAACTTGACGCGGCCCTTCAGTAAAGAGTTGAAATAGACCTTGCCGGCGAGTATTTCTGGTGGGTCAACCGACTCGATTCGCGGGTCGGTGCGGGTGTCGGTAATGCCGAAGACCTCGGGTAGAACGACCTGATTGAGCCAGCCCGGGTCCGTATCGGTAACCGAGGTGTCCAGGCGGGTTAAGTGGTAATGTTCCCCCCGGTAACTGTACAGCCATTGCCCTTCCGAGCTAACGGTCGCGGCACGATCGAGCCGTTTCACCGTAAAGTGGGCACGTAACTTGGCTAGCAATGTGTCGGGAGCGATGCCCTCGCCATCGATCGATCGTAGAAAAGTCCCGATCGTCAGTTGATCCGCTCCCGCGATGACTACGGGGATGAATTGAAAGTCTGCAAGCCCGTCTGCGGCAAGCGCTGCGTGGGTATAGGCGCGATGATGGCCGTCAGCAATGACGAGCGGGCCGCGTATCGATATCGGGGCCTGCCGTACGCCGTGGTGCGTCGAGAGGCGGTAAAGGTGATTATTACCGTAAAAGATTACTTGCTCGTCATTGCCATCCGGTCCTTTGGTCGGTAAGGTGGCGCCCAGGGATGGCACCGTAAGGAGAACCGGTTTTCCGAGTGCACCCTTGTCGGCGATTACCAGTCGCTGTTGCCGCTCCAGTCGCGCGCTCAGCGTTCGTTCATGGGGAAGGACGGAGCCATCGTGGAAAGCGGTGGCGGGCAGTAAGCCGCATATGGCGTTGACCGTTCGACCGTTTTCGCCGTTGCGTACGGTCATAATGGGTAAAGCCTCCCCTTCGCTGGAAGTGAAAGGGAAGGGGGTCATTGCCCGAATGCCGTGGCGGGTAACGGGTAGTTGTTCCGTCAGACCGGGGGCGGGATGGAAGTATCGCGGGAAGGGTAGGAGCTGGGGCATGGTTAATCGGGGGAGCGGAAAAATACGCGTTGCCAGCTAAAGTCCCGATGGGCTACAAAAGAGAAAGGCATGGCACAAGTGCCATACCTTTCCTGAACTAAACCCCAGTTATAAAAAATCTTGGTGATTACGAGCCTGAGCCGGTAATCTTATGCAATATACGGTCCTTTCACCTAAAATATTGCCATCTGGTAAAAAATTTAACTTTGCAACCCCATGTTTATGGGGTGGAGGTGATAACGCCTAATTGTCGTATTCCGCGCCGAAATCGAACAGGAGACTGAATCTCAGGGTGTTGTCGAGCGGGTTACGCTGATTGCTGGTGGGAACCAGGTAGCTAAGATTGATCCCAAAAATATTGTACTTCAGGCCCAGCCCCGCCGTGAGATAGCGGCGACCGCCCTTGGTTTGATCCTCGTGGAAGTAGCCCGCCCGGATGGCGAACTGCTGAGCGTACCAATATTCCGCGCCAAGTGACCAGGTGAACTCGCGCAGTTCCTCATCAAAGCCATCGGGCGCGTCGCCGAAACTCGTCAGTATGCCCGAAATAGGGGAGAGGTCATCGATCTCGTTTTGGGTGCGCTTACACTTCGAGGTGCCGTCGCACGGGGTGGGAACGAGCAGCTTATTCGTTTCGGCGGTAACCGTGATCTGGTTGTATTGGTCGAGATTGAAGGTATAAGCCGCTCCCACGGCCAGGTTAGCAGGCAGGAAGTCCCGGATGGTATCGAGCGTGTAGGAGATCTTACTGCCGATATTGGTGATCGCACCGCCGACCGCGAGTATATTCCCGCTGGGACCGATGGGCTCGCTGCGGTAGCTGATGCCGAGGTCGGCGGCGATGGACTGACCGGCCTCGATGATCTGTCCCTGGACCTGCTGTCCGGCGGCAAGGTTGGAATTAATGTACTTGCCGGTAATCGAGAGTCCCAGGTTAGGGGTAAGCCGGCGCGTGTAAGCCGCGGCGATTTCGAATTCATTGGGTTTGCCCGTGCCGAGGTTGGTATTGTTTTCGTCGGTGTAGATAATGTCACCCAGACTGAAGTACCGAAGGCTGGCACCGATCGTCTGGTTTTCGTCCAGTTGCTTGAACCCTCCGAGATAGGCGAGATAGACGTCGTTGAGGCCGAGGGCCTGCAACCAGGGAGTGTAAGTGGCGCTGAGGGCCAGTTCCTGTTCGGTAAAGGCCAGCCGGCTGGCATTGTAGTGCAGGGCATTGGCGTCGGGGCTCAGGGCCACTCCTGCGTCGCCCATGGCGGCACCGCGGGCATCCGGGGTAATGCGCAGAAAGGGTACGGCGGAAACTACCGTGTTGACGCAAGGGCCACCGGTGCCAGGCATTACGCTGCCGTCGGGGCCGTCTACACAAGCACCGATCTGCGCCTGCATGGAAGAGGCCAGTCCACCCACGAGAAGAAGGGCGAGGAGTTTAGGAAATAGTTGTTGCATAGGTTGATTAAGATTCTAATGCAAAGGGGTAGCCATTGACTACTCCTGTTGAGGTTCAAGGCAAAAGTAACGCTGCCCCACTGCCGCTTATTTTAGCGTGCCGCGGACCAATGCCCCAGGGTGCAGAAATTTGGTGCAAAAGTAGCTTTTCTGACCACAACTCGCCCGCTCATCCGTTACCGGAGTATGTTTTTACGCTTGTTTATTTTGCTGGTCTACCTCTATGCCGGGAGTGCTTCCTGTCTTGCTCAAATTGAAGTGAATCCCTACCTGGGCATATTTTCCGGTGGCAACGAGCTGCGTTTATTCAACGATAACGACGGTTTGGACGTGTACGAGGGCCAGCAGTATGCCATCGGCCTGGATGCCCTGTTCGGTGCCGGGCATCTGGCACCTACCGCCGGTCTGCTGTTTCGGCCGGGGCAGTTCGAAAGTGAGACGGCGGAGTCATTCACTCTCCACCGGCTCCATTTGCCCTTGGGTCTAGCGTACCGTGTCCTGGCGCCGGATTTTGATATTAACCTGGTCCCTTCCGCCGCCATCGTTCCCGGATTGGTGTTTGGCGAGGGTGGTGACCTGGAGCACACCCTCGACTGGACCGCTCGGGCGGGGGTGCGACTTTACCTGGACTGGTTCACCCTTGGGGCGTACTATTTCAAAAGCTTTACGGATCATTATCCCTCCGGTGAACACGAGGAGGGTAGAATGCTCTATACCCTGGGGGTGCGCTTTTAGCTTCTCGCTTACGCATCCATCAGCAATTGCGCCCAGGAGTGTTACCTTGCCGCCAGGCTAAGCCCCAAACGTCGCTGAACTTGCGTAAGTAATTCTTTCGGGCTTTCTTTGCGGCCGCATTTATTCACAAAAGCCACCATTTTACCATGGCAAGTATTGAAGAGAAAGTAAAGCAGATCATCGTCGACAAACTAGGCGTTGACGAATCCGAAGTAACCCGTGACGCCAGTTTCCAGAACGATCTGGGCGCTGATTCGCTGGACACCGTAGAACTCATCATGGAGTTTGAAAAAGAATTCGACATCAGTATCCCTGACGAACAGGCGGAGAACATCCAGACTGTCGGACAGGCGATCACGTACCTCGAAAGCAGCGTGGACAAGTAATTCTCCTAAAACTGCGTTCCTGCCGCCGCCCGATTACCCTGCCAGGTAGCGGGCGGCGGTTTTTATTTTACCGACCCAGCCAACCATGAAAAGAGTAGTAATCACCGGCATTGGTGCCCTTACGGCCATCGGCAACTCCGTACCCGAGTATCTCGAAGGTTTACGTCAGGGGCGCAGTGGTGCCGGCCCCATCACCCAATTCGAGGCCGATAAATTCAAGACCCATTTTGCCTGCGAGGTAAAAAATTGGGAACCGACCGACCGGGTGGACAAACGGGAAGCCCGACGGCAGGACCGCTACACCCTGATGGCGCTGTTCACGGCCGATGAAGCCCTGGAAATGGCCGGTCTTCTGGCCGAAGACGGTAAATCCCTGGCTTCGGTTGATCCCGACCGCGCGGGCTGCATCTGGGCCAGCGGTATCGGGGGACTGCGTTCCCTTGAAGAACAGATCGAGATCTTCGAAGGAGGCGATGGAACGCCCCGCTATAATCCATTCATGATTCCCCGGATGATCGCCAATATGGGCGCCGGCCACATCAGTATGCGGTACAACCTGCGTGGCCCCAGCTATGCCACGGTAAGTGCCTGTGCCTCTGGCGGTCACGCGCTGGCATCCGCTGCGGACGATATACGGCTGGGCCGGGCGGATGTCATGGTCACCGGTGGATCCGAGGCCGTCATCACCAAAGTGGCTATCGGCGGCTTCAATAGCATGAAAGCACTGAGTACGCGCAATGATGATTTCGCCACCGCTTCACGGCCCTACGACGCTGATCGGGATGGTTTCGTTCTGGGCGAGGGCGCAGGAGCCATCATACTCGAGAGCCTGGAACACGCTCAGGCAAGAGGGGCCAAGATCCTGGCCGAAGTAGGTGGCTACGCCGCCAGCTCCGATGCGTACCACATCTCCGCCCCCCATCCGGAAGGTGCCGGCGCCAAAATGGCGATGCTCAATGCGCTCAAGGATGCGGGACTGAAGCCGGAGGACGTGGACTACATAAATACCCACGGGACATCCACTCCACTGGGGGATACGGCTGAACTTAAAGCCATAAAGCTGGCCTTTGGAGATGCCGTTTACGATGCCAATATCAGCTCGACCAAATCGATGACCGGCCACCTGCTCGGTGCCGCCGCCGCGATTGAGTCCATCGCCTGCATCCTGGCCATAACCCATGATTTTATCCCACCCACCATCAACCACTTTACCGATGATCCCGCCATCGATGAAAGGCTGAAAATGACCTTTAACAAGGCGGTGGAACGGAAAGTCGACGTGGCGCTTAGCAACACCTTCGGATTTGGCGGACACAACTCTGCCACTATCTTTAAGCGTTATTCCAAATAGAACCGCAAACGGACAAGCAGATCCTGCAAAACACCGTATACCATCGCCTGTAGTGATTAAAGCATTTAGAAGGATTTACAACCGCTTCTTTTCCCCGGAAAAGGAACTGGTGAGACGGCTACGTCGGCTACTCGGCTTCACTCCGGCGTATCTGTATGTCTTCAAACTTGCATTTGCGCACAAGAGCAGCAACGATCAGAACATCAAAAAACCCTACGGCGGCCAAAACAACGAACGGTTGGAGTACCTCGGAGATGCCGTCCTGGGCACGATCGTCGCCGAATACCTTTACAAAAAGTACCCTACCGCCGATGAAGGGTTTCTGACGAAAATGCGGTCCAAGATCGTCAAGCGGAAATCACTGAATACCATTGGGTACGACATGGGCCTGGACGAGCTCCTCAGTACCTACAACAATACCCGAATTGCCCGCTCTATGCTAGGCAACGCGGTCGAAGCCCTGGTGGGTGCCGTGTACGTCGAACAGGGTTACGCCGGCACGATGACGTTTGTCGTTCAACGGATGCTCCGGGATTACGTCGACATCGATACCCTCGAAACCTACGACGACAACTACAAGAGCCAGCTACTGGAACACTGCCAGAAAAACGGGCAAAAGGTCGATTACGAGATTCTCAAGCGATTCAAACAGGATAAGCGCGATCGTTTCCGGGTAGCCGTTACCATCAACGGCCAGCAAATGGCGGTTGGTGAGGACTTCAATAAAAAGAGTGCCGAGCAACAAGCCAGCCGACGGGCGCTGAAGGATCTCGGCCTCAAAGTCGAAGCTAATTAGGGCCAATACCAAACGGTCTATAGCTTTACGTTACTGAGCAACAGCAATTCTGCTACTAACCAGCGCTCAGTTGGCGAACCCGCCCGATCATGATCCTTCCGACTAGCTCCCGTTGGCCAATCTATCTATCCGTCATCGGACTGGTGATCGTTGTTGCCTCGGTGTGGTACACCAACCGGCTGGCCAATCAACTCTCCGTGATCGAGGAGAATTACGTGCGGTTTTTCGAAGCCTCGGTCCGCGACATCAATAACTTTGAGAACGTAGCCTCCGATGCCGACTTCAGCGTACAGGGAGAGATCATCGGGAATAACACCACTATACCGGCGATCTGGGCGCTGCAGGGTGGCGGCTACCAGGATGCCATCAACTGGGGCGGGAGGGAAGCCGATACCGCCTACATTCTGGAGCAGCTTGATTACCTGAAAGCCAACGGAAAGCCGCCGGTGGAGATGCCTTACGGTGGATTGATGTATTTCGGAACAAGCACCCTTATTCAAAAACTTCGCCTGTTTCCCTACATTCAGCTGGCCCTGATCGGTACCTTTTTGGTGATCGGCGTGTTCGGCATCAACCAGGCGCGGCGAGCGGAGCAGAACCGCGTTTGGGTAGGCATGGCCAAGGAAACCGCCCACCAGCTGGGTACGCCCATCAGTGCCATTATGGGGTGGATCGAGCACCTCAACGTGAGCTACGCCGAGAATTCCGAGCTGATGGAGGTCTCCAGCGAGTTGAACAAGGATGTCAAAAGGTTGGAAATGGTCGCTAACCGCTTCAGCAAGATCGGCGCTACGCCCGACCTGCATCCTACGAATATCTACGCGGAGCTGGATCAGTGCAGGGAATACATGCAGAAGCGCGCGCCACGCAGGGTCAAATTCGATTTTCCCTCCGCCGCGGATGGAAATCTACCCGTTGCAATAAACCCGCTGCTGTTTGATTGGGTGATCGAAAACCTGCTCCGCAATGCACTCGATGCCATGGACGGCAAGGGAAAGATCAGCAGTACGGTCACCGAAAAGGATGGCAAAGTATTGATTGACATCACCGACACCGGCCACGGCATCTCCTCCCGTAACGTCCGACGTGTCTTTGATCCCGGCTTTACCACCAAAAAGCGGGGTTGGGGCCTTGGATTGAGCCTCGTTAAGCGCATCATCGAGGAATACCACCAGGGCAAGATCATCGTCGCCGCTTCCGAACCCGGTAAGGGCACCACCTTTCGCATTACTTTACCCCGCGGCCAGGATAACCCAACCCCATGAACCAGGATGTCATCATAGCTACCGCGACCCCACAGGGGGAGGGCGCCATCGGTATCGTTCGGCTCAGCGGGCCCGGGTGTATTGAATTGATCGATCCATTTTTTCCAAGTCAGGAATTGCCGGTCGCCAGGGCCCGAAGGGTGTACTACGGACCGCTCGTTGATCAGGACGGAGCGGCCATCGATGATGTAGTGCTTACGCTTTACCGCTCCCCGGCATCCTATACGGGAGAGGATTCCGTTGAGATAAGTTGCCACGGAAGTCCCTATATCCTCCAGCGCGTGCTTCAACTGGGCGGAGACGCAGGAGCGAGACCCGCCGCACCCGGTGAATTCAGTCAGCGGGCATTTCTCAACGGCAAACTGGACCTTAGTCAGGCGGAAGCCGTAGCGGATCTTATTGCCTCCCGGTCGGCGGCTGCCCACCGTATTGCCCTGGGGCAATTACGCGGCGGCGTAAGTAACGAGATTACCGAACTGCGTAAAAAGCTAATCGACTTCGCCAGCCTCATAGAATTGGAGCTGGATTTTGGTGAGGAGGATGTCGAATTTGCCGATCGTGACGAATTATCGGATCTGGTTAGCAGGATTCGCGGGCGCATCGATTCCCTTACAACCAGTTTTCGGCTGGGAAACGCTATCAAGGAAGGCGTATCTACCGTTATTGCCGGTCGACCGAACGCCGGCAAATCCACCCTCCTCAACGCGTTGTTGAACGAGGAGCGGGCCATCGTATCCAGTATTCCCGGCACCACCCGGGATACTATTGAGGCATCCGTCACTATCGAAGGGATTCCCTTTAGATTGATCGATACCGCGGGGATACGCGATGCTACCGATACGATAGAGGCAATGGGCGTCGAACGTACGCTCCAACAGGTTGCCGTAGGCCATGTCCTGGTGTACGTATTCGACGTGATTGATACCGACCCCCCAACGCTGGCTTCCGATCTCGACCGGCTCTACCGCGAGGACATGGAACTCGTCGTCGTAGCCAATAAGATGGATCTCAACCCCTATACGAAACACGAACACTATTTCGGCAACGACTATTCCGGAAAGTGGGAGGTACCAAAGGAGCGTTGGATCCCGATGATTGCAAGTGAACGCAGTAATCTGAGCTACCTCCTGCAGACCCTGGTAGGAATAGTCACCCGTGGCAAAGGTGGGTTGGAAGCGCAAGAGCTCATCCTGAGTAATGCCCGCCATTACGATGCCTTGAGTCGTGCTGATCAGGCCCTGGAGCGGGTATTGGAAGGTTTGCAGTCCGGTTTGTCTCCGGATTTCGTCGCCATGGATATCCGCCAAAGTCTGCGTGACCTGGGCGAGATCACCGGCGAGATCACCACCGACGATCTACTCGGAAACATCTTTTCCAATTTCTGCATCGGAAAGTAGCGTCGACTGCCCGATAATTTTCGCTACTTTAGGGGCGTTATTCAACCATCAGGTTTACAGATGGTTAGCCACGTAGATTAAAGGTTGCACAAGTGAATTCAGGAAATTACGATCAATCCGGTCCCTCCGGGAGTAGCTTCGCCGAACTATCGGTGAACAGCCACCCAACGGGCGAGCGTACCGACAGCCACCAAGCGGATCAGGACCGGCAGGCGGAGGAAGAAGCCAGATTTCGTCGCAATCGCGAGGAATCCCTGCAACTTTGCAATGAGTTTCACGCATTCTACGGTACCCATTCCGCCTATCACATTGACCTTTGACCGCTACTTCGTTTACGAGCTCCACCGGGATGTCCCCTTCTCCTTTCAGTTCGTAATCTGCCTTTCTTCGACCGGGCATGCGCCGCGGTATTCGACCAATAATGTCTCCTTTGTACCCCTAATCGTCGCTGGTCCCTATGCCGACCACGATCCGTTTAGAGTGCCTATTCAGCCCGCGGCCCGGGGCGGCTCGGCCCGCCTGACCAGCCGGCTATATGCAGCCATAGACGCCCTGCAAACCATCAATAAAGCAGCTTTCTTACCAACCGGTCTTGGCCGAATCACGCCGACCGAAGAGAGGGAAGTACGCGATAAATTGGCCGATTGGCTAGGGCTGCCCGCGAAGGTTTCCGGTGACCATGCTACCGATGTGGCGGCCGATTAGTTGGATGGTCACGTTGTAGAGAGCTTAAAAAAGCCCACCCCTCAAAAGAAGGGCAGGCCGTATACACTCAAAACGTCAAACTTGTAGAGCTGGAAAGCACTTCGGCTCATCTTCAATTACTTGGTCTTGTCGGTGTGCATTTCGCGAGGATAAGCATTACGTAACTCCTTAGGCTATCCATATCCTCGATCTACTACACCAACAATTCCGGCGGTCATATCTGATGCGGAAAGTCCAGATAAGCGCTTAAATCTTCACCGCATCCAATCGGTGCAGCTGTAAGTCTTCAATGAGGCGGATCAGTTTGTCCGCGTATTTAGGGTCGGTTGCGTAGCCCGCCTTGCTCAGTCCTCGCGCCCAGCCTCGATAGTCCTCGGGATCGAGGTCGAAGAGCGGCCGGTAGCGATCCTTCATCAGAAGTTGACCGTGGGCGAGGTAGCTCTGCCTAGGCGAGTCGTAGATCCGGAAGAAATCCTTATGGTGGTCGTCACTGTGGTTACTGCAGTGTCCCTTCTTGCAACTTTTGCTGAAGCATTTGATGCCGAAGTGGTTGTTGTTGCGCAGCGCGAGGGTGCTCTTGCCGATCCCACTTTCCAATAGCCCCTGAGCAAGCGTAATGCTCGCTGGAATACCGTGAAGCTTCATTTGCTCCAGGGCTGTTTGTCGATAGTTGGCAACATAGGCCAGTTGGTCCAATTCGCGGGCCGTCCATTCGCGGTTGCCCGGGGAATAGCTCGCCAGGCTGGCCGGGAAGTCGGCCGCGGAGGACTCCTCAAAAACCGATGCGGGGGCCAGCCCGAAGAACTCCCCGCCATTGATGCTCAGCGAAAAGCTCAGGTCATCGCGGGTGGCGAAAATGGTGAGTACAACCAGCGCGCTCAACTTGGTCCATGGGCTGGTCAACTGACGGTACAACCGCTGGAAGAGACGCTCCAGGTACAGCTGCCAGCCGACCGGTATGGGAAGATTGACTTTCATATTCGTGGCTTTGGACCACAAGGTAGGGGTATTTGTTTGCCAATCCTAAAATAAAAAACAAAAAGTTTGTATATGGTTTTAACTAAATTTTGGCAGGGCGTGGCTGAACGGTCGGCTATCTTCGCGAAAGCATCCTAAAGAAATGTATCTATGCGTTACCTTTTTCTCTCCCTTCTGCTCAGTTCATCCGCTTTGGCGCCCCTGACGGCTCAGGAGTACGGGCACCTCAATTTCGCGAATCTGCTCTCGGAAATGCCCGGCACTGCGGCCGCGGAAACCGAACTGGAGGCCTACAACCAGCAATTGGTGGAGCAGGGGGAACAAATGGTGACCGACCTGCGCGCTCGCGTGGAGGAGGTGCAAGCACAGGTCGAAGACCTTCCGCCCGTCCGGGTCGAGGAGTTACGCAGGGAGTTGGCCGCACAACGCGATGAGATCGCGGCTTTCGAGCAGCAGATCCAGGTAAACCTCGAAACCAAACGCCAGGAACTACTTGGTCCGCTTATTCAGGAAGCGCGGGCCGCCATCAACGCGGTTGCCGAAGAGAATGGGTACGTGATGATCTTCGACACCTCCCTGTTCAATACGGTGCTTTTCGCGGAGGATAGCGACGATGTTATGGACCTCGTCAAGGCGAAGCTGGGGATCTAAACCGTTTGTAAAATCTTCGTCGCGAGCGGTCCAAAAAACGAATGACGTCCTCCGTAAATACAAAACCCACGATCTCCCCATTTTGGTAGATCGCTGCGCCGTAGACGTCCGCTTCCACGATCCGTTCGGTAAGTTTAAGCAGATTATCCGTTGGGCGGGCCGTGATGAACTCCGCCTCGTAGTAGTACCGCACGGGTTGATCCCGTTCGCCTTCCCGCTGTAAGACCTCCCATTCTACGAATCCGCTCAACGCATTCCAGTTGTCGTACACCGGAAGAATCGTTGCATCGGTAAGCGCAAAAGCGGCCCGGGCTCGGTACACGGGGTCATTGAAGTAAATTCGATGGTCAGGGGGAGGTCGTAACACCTCATCCATCATCGATCGGGCCAGGCGCCGGCGCTGCCAGCCCCGGTTCAGTTCGATGGCGGAAAAGGAAATGATGAACAGCGAACTGAGGCCAAGCATGGGGTCGCCAAGGTAATAGGAGAGCGCAATCAGGCCACAACCAATCATAATTCCCATAAGGGTAGTGATCACCGTAGCCACCCGATCGGACATATTGAGTTTAAGTAATGCTCGCAGTATCCGCCCGCCGTCGAGGGGATAAGCGGGAAGGAGATTGCCGACGGCCAGCACCACATTCACGGCCAGGGTGATGCCGAGCAGGCGCTCGGTGAGTCCCGGGATCACGATGAGGTTGCTGGATTGATCGAGATAGTATCGCAAAAGCATGGCGCCGTTTGGCTGGAGTATCAATACCAGCAAAGCCAAACCGGCGACCAATAAATTCGCGATCGGCCCGGCGGCGTAGATCAGCACTTCATCGCGTGTTCGCTCCGGTTCCTCGGGGATGAGCGCTCCGCCACCGAGGGGGAATAGGATGATTTTCTCCGCCTTTATTCCCCTTCCCCGCGCGGTGAGGGCGTGGCCGAGTTCGTGGATAAGGACAAAGAGGAAGAGCAGCACCGTTATTCCCGACCACCATTGTACCTGCGTCCACCGCAAACCAAAGCCTGGCTGATAGGCATAAAACAGGATCGCTACGGGGACCAGGATGAACGACCAGTGCAGCTCCGTAGGAACTCCGAAGATGCGGCCGATGCGCCAGGTAGCGAACAAGGATGAAGATTTAAGCGGGTGAATACGACCTGTTAATGCGCGGCAGGAATAAAAGGGCCACCAGACCGATAAGAATATTGCAGCCAATATTGATGGTAAAAAACGAAATGTTGGCCCATGCGAAGCCATCTTCTCCGGGCAAACCATATAGCTCCAAGGCGCTTTGTGCGAGATAGTGGTAGCTACCCATACCTCCCGGGCTGGGAATGACGATGCCCCAGCCACCGGAAACGAAGGTGGTCAGCGCCGCTTCCGCACCCAAATTGGCCGTAGGGGCGTAGGCCCAGAAGACGCAGAGGCTCATAAAGTAGTACATCAACCAGATGTTAATACTGTGCAAAACGAACAGCCAGGGCCGTTTTACGGTGGAAATAGTTTTCAGGCCCTCCCAGAAACCCATCAGGATGGCCTCCACCTTGGTGCCCACCCGGGAGTCGCGCAGCCGCCGGCGCTGAAACCAGGCGAGTGCCATCGTCAATACCAACAGTACTACGATCGGGACGATCCATCCTTCTACAATGGCCAGCCGGTCGGTAACGGTAGCATTCGCCTCCAGCCATGACCAGATTCGATCACCGGCAATGAATATTGTAAGCGCCGAAAGGCTCAGCAGCATGACTACGTCTACCGTTCGGCCCACGACCACCGTTCCAACCACCCTTTCCACTTTAATGTTTTCGTATCGGGCCATGGCCGCCGGCCGGACGATCTCCCCCAGGCGCGGGAATCCCAGATTGGCCAGGTAGCCCAGGTTGATGGTGAGGAAGGCGTTGATTAGCCGCGGGCGTTTCCCCATGGTCTTCAGCAACATATTCCAGCGGATGGCCCGGCTTAGGTTACTGACACAAAAGGCGATCAACGTCATGCCAAGCCAGAAGAAATTCGCACCGGCAAAATCACGAATTACCTTGTCAATGAGACTGCAATTCTCCCCAGACAACCCCCGCAGGGCACAGTCCGCCGCGTAGGCCGTCTGCTGATTCCGGTAAACCAGGTACAGTATCCCGAAACCCAGGCCAACAAAGACAATGAACTTCAGAAAGTTGGAAAGCTTCTGCGACATGGGCGCGAAGATAACTTTGGTACGGCTCTTCGCTACGGATGTCGGTAGGGATCGCGGTAAACCCGGTTCAGTAGGGTGTCGTCACCGCCCTCCAGGGAGCCGGTGCTCAGGTCGTACCGCATCGGCCGGTCAGCAGCCATGGCGACGTTGCCCAGGATGCAGGCCACCGTGCTGATCACCCCCTCCTCGATATCGCCGACGGGCCTTTTTCCCCCATCAATGGCCTGGAGAAAATTTTCGAGGTGAGCCCGCGTGGCCGGTGCGGCGTGCAGTTCAATGCCCTCCTCCGTAAGATCTTCCGGGAATTCTTCGCGTTCGTAGATGGCCCCCTGATGTACCGGTTCCCCTTCGTGGGGGGTAAAGCGATATTTGTGTGGGTCCGCTTGCAGGGTCCCCTTATCTCCGTAAATGGTCATCGCCCAGGGAAAGTCCGGATCCGGGGCCTCCCCCCAGGTGCGGTGTTGCCACACGCAGCTCAGGCCGTCGAAGTCGAAAGTGACCGTTTGGGTAT
The DNA here is from genome assembly GCA_963747415.1 of Lewinellaceae bacterium. Taxonomy (GTDB): domain Bacteria; phylum Bacteroidota; class Bacteroidia; order Chitinophagales; family Saprospiraceae; genus Neolewinella. The sequence goes on from CAVVFF010000001.1 coordinate 1,034,572, forward strand.
CACTTATGGTGGCATCGGCTTCTTTTTGTACGTAAATCCCGCCGGTGCTGGTCACCTCGCGGGGAAAACCAAGTCCGAGCATCCAGCGCGTCATGTCCAACATATGCACGCACATGTCCCCGACAATGCCGTTGCCGTACGCCCAGAACGAGCGCCACCGCCGGTGGGGAAGCCCTTTGTAGGGTAGGAGCGCAGCGGGTCCGGTCCATTTGTCGTAGTTGAAAAAGTCGGGAACCGGCTGCACTTCCCGTTCGGCGGTATCCCGCATATGGTAGTAGCAGCATACGTTCACGTGTCCGACGGTGCCCAGCATGCCGGTGTCGACGTATTTCTCCTTCGCCTGCACGAGATGCGGGGTACTTCTTCGCTGCAGACCTACCTGGACGACGCGGTCGTGCTCGCGGGCGGTTCGGAGCACGGCTTCGCATTCCCGCACGTCCACGCCCACCGGTTTTTGGAGGTATACGTGCGCACCGGAGCGAATGGCGGCTATGGCTTGGAGGGCATGCCAATGGTCGGGCGTACCGATGAGGACGATCTCGGGCCGGGCTTCATCCAGCATTTGCTGGTAATCTTCGTACAGGCCCGGGTTAGCATTCGGTAGGCGCTGCCTCACCAGTTCCACGGCTCCTTCGAGCATGTGCCGGTCGACGTCGCACATACCGACCACTTCCACGTCAGCCACCTGGATAAGCCGAAGCAGGTCACTTTTACCGTACCAACCGCAGCCGATTAGCGCTACGCGGCGGGGGGCGGCGGAGCGCAGGTGAGGTGCCAACACGAAAAGAGCCGGCGCGGCCTGGAGGAATTCTCGTCGTTTCATGCCAAATTTATTGTCTTTTCATCAGGTAGCGCCTAGCGGAATCGCTCGTTTAACCAGGATACGATGGATTGCAGCACGTCCTCATGGAGGGTAGTTTCTATTTGCCCGTATTCGTCCGGAAGACCCGTTTTAGCCGGCTGGAACAGGTGGTTCAGGTCAGGAAAGCCGACGGTGGTAACATCCTCGTTGCCCGCTTCCTTCAGGATGCTGGCGATGGTGTCAAGATTGCGGGCACTGACCTGGGTATCCTTTAATCCATTGATGGCTAAAACCGGGACGGTAACCCGCCGTAGTGCGGGAGCGGGATCGTAAGCCAGGAAAAACCGCATCCACGGAGATGAGATCCCCTGCACGTAGGTTTGGGCAAAGACTTCTTCGTCTAAAATACTCTGACGAACATTTGGTGGTAGGGAAGGAATAACGCTGACGATCGTATCCGTCAAGCCGGTACGGAAGTCTTCGGGGGACAATTCCGGATGCGCCTTCAGGTAGGCGACAGCCGCCGACATGACCGGCTTGGAAAATAAGGGAGATAGGGAGTGAGCCAACATTTGCCGTTGTTCCGTCATCAGTTCATCGATGGGTAGGCCCGGTGCGGCTAACAGGATCAGGAAATCGACCTGATCGTTCTCCGCGGCAATCATGGGGGCGATCATGCCCCCCTCGCTGTGGCCGGCGATCCCCATCGGTAGATCGCGACCGGAAAAGCGGCTGCGCAGGTAGGTAAAGGCCGCCGCCGCATCATCGGCAAGGTCAGCGGAGGTGGCCGCCTGGAAGTCCCCCGTGCTTTCAGCGGCGCCGCGATCGTCGTACCGGAGCACCGCGTAGCCATTCCGCGTCAGAAAATCGCTGAGTACCAGGAAGGGTCGATGATTGATGGATGGGCCCATGTCCTCGTTCCGGTTTTGCGGCCCGGAACCGGAAACGAGTAAGATGGCCGCGTGGGGTGTTCCCGAGTCGGGTAGGGTAAGTTCACCGGATAGGCGTACTTCCTGCGCTCCGCCGCCAAAATTTACCGATTCACGTTCGTAGGGAAAGTCCGTGGGGTCCTGCGGGCGCACCGGGCGTTCGATGGGGGTCAATAAGCCATCGTAGCCCTCGGGTTTTCGACGGTAAAAGGTAAGGGGAGCGGAAAAGCCGCCCTGGTGGAAGGTGCCCGTCAGGCGGTCTTCGGTATAGACGCCGGTGTAGTGTATCCCTATGTTCGACAGTTGGATATCCAGGCTATCTCCGTTGCGGACGGCGGCGGTAATGGGCATGCGAACTGCGGACTGGGCGGGACTGAGCAGGCTACCCGTCAACCCCTCCGGTGATGAACGGAGTTCGAGGTCCAGGGGGATTTGCTGCGGACCTGCCTGCAAAACGGCGTACCAGTTTCCGTCGATTTGAGCGAATGCCGGCACCGTATTATAGATTAAGAACAGAAGAACAACGATTCCACGCATCCGATAAAGTTATCAATTCTCGGGCTACTCCCTGCGTCCGGGTTTCGTTGTAATCCCTCACGCCAAGGGAAACCACGCCGTCGACCGTGGGTAAAAGGCCGGTTAACGCGGCATACTATCCTGAGGACTACTGCAGGCTGTCCCGTTCGGCTAGCACCCGGGTATCGTAGGTGGCGATGCCCTGTGCCTTCAACCATTCCTGGTGTTGCTCCAGCCTTACCAGAAAGCTTTCCCATTCACGCTTTTCCTGGGGTGTCCAACCAATTTCAGCGTGGGCGAGTAGACGGGGGAACGTCAGGTAATCAATATCTTCCAGATTCTGGATGGTTTCTCCCCAGAGGGGACTTTCGACGCCAAGGATATCACCGTCCGTCAAGCCTTCGGCCATCGCCGCGGGATCCCACTGGTAAGCGGAATCCACCTCGATGTAGGATGCCCAGTGGAGTCCGATGCGCGAAGTGCTGTCGTATTGCATGTCGAGGTACATTCGCTTAGCCGGACTCATGATGACGGCGTTACCGGCTTCCCTGGCTTTGAGGGCATAGTCGGGGTGGGCCCACAGTTGGACCACTGAGCCTTCCGCCAATTCAGAGGTAGCGATCTCGTCCCACCCGATCGGCGTTTTGCCGTTTTCCTTAATGATCTGTTGGGTCCGGTTGACGAAGTTGACGTAGTCTTCGTGGTCGGTCGCATCGCTTTCGTCGCCGCCGAGGTGGAAATAGGGGCCGGGGGACATGGCACCTATTTCCCGCACCACGTCGTCGATGAAGGTGTATACGGAGTCCTGGTCGGTATCCAGGGTACTGAAGCCTACGCGGGTCCCGGTGTAGGGTTCACGGGCCACGCCATCTGCATTGAGAATGGGGTAGGCGGACAGGGCCGCGTTGGTATGGCCGGGCATATCGATTTCCGGGACGACCGTGATGCCCTTCGCCTGAGCGTAGGCAACTATGTCCCGGAATTCTTCCTGGGTGTAAAAGCCGCCCTCGGTGCCGCCCACTTCCGATTCGCCGCCGATCTCGGTGAGTTTGGGCCAGGACTTGATCTCAATCCGCCATCCCTGATCGTCGCTCAGGTGCAGGTGGAGGTGATTGATCTTATAAGGAGCGATCCGGTCGATGACCGCCTTGACCTCCTCGACCTCAAAAAAGTGACGGGCCACGTCGAGCATGTAGCCGCGGTAATCGAAGCGGGGCTCATCCGTAATCGTGCCGGCGGAAATGAACACCTCACTTTCTTCCCCGCCGGAAAAGTGGATCACCTGTCCGAGTGTTTTAGCCGCATTGAGCAGCCCTTCGCGGGTGCCGGCCATGAGTTCGATCTCTCCGTCGCGGAACGCAATTTGGTAGGCCTCTCCGCTCAGGTTTTCGACGATGTTGAACTGCAGCGGGAGCACCAGGTCGGGCCAGCGTTCGATCAGGTAGCGCTGCGCGTCCCCTATGGCGGTATTCTGGCTGGGCATGACATCTCCCTCGAAGCTTTCGTAGTAGTACACCTCGGTTCCGTCGGTGATTTCAGCTGGCAGTGGAATGAGGGGCAGTTCACTGAGCGCCGGAACGTCGACGGGTTGCGGGGGCGGCTCGGAACCGCAGGCGGTAAGGGCCAGGATCAAAAAGGCTACGGTAATTCTATATATCATGGTGGACCGGGGATTTCTGTGGGTTAAAATAAGCTAAAGCTGGACTAAGGGGGGGGAGGGGGCTAAACATCGGATGTTTATTTTTCTTAAAATCCGGTAAAAATTAGAGAAGTCCGACTATTTTGGGATATTAAGCCGATAATCTAGGGGATAATCGTCAATCACATCGGATGTCTCGGTGGCCGGATAAAAAGGCGGTAGAATTAGGGGGGAGGTTACCAAAAGCCTTGTGTAACTTCGCGGTGACAACGGGGTGCTTTACCAAATTGGTACGGCTGAGATCATACCCTTGATATTCTTCAGGAACCTGCCCGGGTAATGCCGGGAAGGGAAAATTCATTACGCATGCAGCGTTTACTAGTGAGTGCTATAGCGCTCCTCTACCTTCCATTCCTTACCGCTCAGGAAACCGTCGATACTATTTCGAGTATCTACGATTTCGACTATCCCATCACCGTAACGGCCACCGCCGCACGGGCTGAAACCCCCGTCACCTTCGTGAATCTCGACCGGGAGGATATTGCCGTCCGCAATCTCGGGCAGGATGCGCCCTATCTGCTCAAGTGGACGCCTTCGGTGGTTGTTAATTCGGATGCCGGGACCGGCATTGGCTATACCGGTATCTGGATCCGCGGCAGCGATCCCACCCGTACGAACGTCACCATAAACGGTATTCCTTATAACGATTCCGAAAGCCAGGGGGTGTACTGGGTGAATCTTCCGGACTTCAGCAGTTCGGCGGATATGATTCAGATCCAGCGTGGGGTAGGTACGAGCACCAACGGAGCCGGTGCCTTCGGGGCCACCATCAACTTCACGACCATCGGTGAAGACACCGACCCCGGTCTGCACATCGATGGAAGTGTTGGGAGTTTCGGTACGCAAAGGGGTGTCGTCAGGTACCGCGGCAGTACCGACAACGGCTACCGGATCGATGCCCGGTACAGTAAGATTCACAGTGATGGGTACATTGACCGAGCTACGGCCGACCTCGACGGCTATTACGCCTCCATGAATAAAGAATGGGGCAATTCGCTGCTCAGTTTCGTAGCCTTCGGCGGTCACGAGGTGACCTACCAAAGCTGGAATGGGGTGACCCAGGAGGAGATCGATCAATTCGGCCGAACCTACAATTCCGTAGGTACCGAAAGGGAGGGAGAGCCCTACGATAACGAAGTGGACAACTACCGGCAGAATCATTACCAACTGCACTACAACAGCAGCCTTAGCAACGAAATTGACCTAACCGTGAGTGGCCATTATACCCGCGGCCTCGGGTACTATGAGCAGTACAAAGCCAACGAAGCGCTGGCTGATTACGGGATCGAGGGTACGCAAGAGGACAGTGACCTCATCCGCCGTCGTTGGCTGGATAACCATTTCTATGGTACGGTCTACAGTCTTCGTTTCCGTCAGGAAGCGTGGGACATCACCTTCGGGGGGGGCGCTAACGAATACCTGGGGGACCACTACGGCGAAGTAATCTGGGCCCGGTATGCCGGTGACTCGGAAATACGTGACCGTTACTATCAAAACGAGGGTACCAAGCGCGATTTCAATAACTACCTGCGGGCGAATTACGAACTGACCGATGGGGTGAGCGTCTACCTGGACGGACAGCTTCGGCACGTTACCTATGAGTTTCTCGGTCCGGATGAGAATTTTAATCAGCTGGAGCAGGATGCCAGCCATACCTTCTTCAATCCGAAAGCCGGCCTGGTATATCTTCCCTCACCGGGTACCCGCGCCTACGCCAGTTTCGGTGTCGCTCAACGGGAGCCTAACCGGAACGACTTCGTCGATAATCCCCTTTCCACCCGACCCGTGCCCGAGAAGCTGTACAATACCGAGATCGGGTTCAGCAGCCTATTCGGCAAAGCCAACTATGGGGTTAACCTCTACTACATGGATTACCGGGATCAGTTGGTACTCACCGGAGCACTTAACGACGTGGGGGAGTACGTGCGGACCAACGTCCCGGAGAGCTATCGCGTGGGCATTGAGCTCCAGGGCGGTTTACAGGTAGTAGACAATCTGACCGTCGGGGGAAACGTCACGGTCAGTCGCAACCGCGTACGGGCCTTCACAGAGGTCCTGGATGACTATGACGAGAATTTCGAATGGGTCGGGCAGGTGGAAGTAGATCGGGAGAACACCCCGCTCAGCTTCAGCCCGGATATCACGGGCGCACTCGAGGTAGCCTACAAACGAACCGTCAAACAACACCGGTTTGAGGCGGCGTTGCAAACGAAGTACGTAGGAGATCGTTACGTTGATAATAGCGGAGCGGACGAAAGCCGTCTGGAAGGGTATTATTACAGCGACCTGCGACTCGCCTATGGGCTAAACGACCGCTACCGCATCACTTTCCTGCTGCGGAACGTGACCGATCAGCTCTACAGCAGTAATGGGTGGGGATACCGTTACCGTATTGCCGGAGCACCAACCACCTTACGTGGGATGTATCCACAAGCCGGGCGAAATTTTATGTTGAGTTTCGGGATAGACATTTAACAATTTAATATTGTTTGTATGTGTTTCGACATGAAACTTGCATTATTTGTACCAATGCCGTAGATTGTTTAGTGAGTAATGACCCTATAGGTTTACGCCTCCTTTCTATTGCCCTTCTTTAGGGCTCACCTTCCCTATCACTGATTATTTTCTTACAGTATAGCTTTTCCCTGCCGGGAGGAGATGGTTGCACCGTCCCTCGCCCGGAATGAGAGACCTATTAAAACCAATTTCATTATGCGAATACAATTCGTATTGCTGCCACTGGCGGCCGGGTTTTCCTGTGCCCTGACGGCACAGGTCCTGACACCGCAAGTACTGGCCAACGGCGGTGGCTTCGACCAAACCCCACAGTTAACGCTGGAATGGACCCTAGGTCAGGTAGCTACGCAAACCGTCGATATGCCCGGTGGCCTGCTAACGGAAGGCTTCCATCAACCTGCCCTCCTCGTAGTAGCCAGAGAGGATGCCCTGGCGAATAACCAACAGGATCCAAACATCACCGTATTCCCGAACCCACTTGTCGCCGAACTCAACGTCCGCGTAGCGGGGGAGACGAGTGAACGCTACACGGTACTACAGCTCATGGACGCGGGCGGGAAACTGATCACGGAACGACTAAATGTCAGCCTGCTTAATGGCTACAAGCTGGACATCGCTCACCTCCCTTCGGGAACCTATCACTTGCGCATAGCCGGATCTAAGGGCGAGTTTCCCCAGTCATTCACCGTAATCAAAATAAAATAATCGTGAAAAGAATACTTACCTCCTTACTTTTTACCCTGGCGGCCTCTACGCTTTTGCTCGCTCAGGGCCTACCAATGGGAATGCAGTACCAAGCCGTGGCCCGCGATTTATCCGCGCAGGTGATGCCTAATACGCAGGTCGAGCTTCAGGTAAACCTCTTGTCTGCCGGCCAATCCGACCAGGTGGTTTACTCCGAAACGCACGCCGTGCAAACCAACCAGCTCGGCCTGTTCTCCCTGACCATCGGTGAAGGGGAATCGTTACAGGGGGAATTCAGCCAGGTACCCTGGAGCAGCCGTGAGATCTGGATGGAGATCAAGATCCGGGAAAGCGGCGGCGATTTCGTGACCGTGAGCAATAGCAAAATGCTCTCCGTACCCTACGCCTTCCACGCCGCAACGGCCGGCGATCTGGTCGGCAAGGACCAACTGAACGAAAAAGCCAAAGACGGCGTACCGTCCCAGGTTTGGTCTCTATTCGGCAACCGGAAGTCTAATCCGGACATTGACAAGCTCGGCACCACCGACTGCGCCGACCTGGTCATCGTGACCAACGACGCCGAACGCATTCGAATCCTTTGTACGGGGGAAGTCTTTATCGATTCCGACCTGGACGTGGGTAACGACCTTACCGTGCAGCAAAATGTAGAGGTGAATATTTCCGGTGGGGAGACGGTCGTACACGGTGACCTATCGGTGATCAACGGCAGCACCACTAACCTGACCGGCCCACTGAACGTTGACGGGCCTACGGATCTGAACAACACGCTGAATGTGGATGGGGTCACCGACCTTAACAACACGGTCAACGTCACCAACAGCAGCACGACCAATCTTTCCGGCCCCCTGAACGTGGACGGTCCCACCGACCTGAATAACACGCTCAACGTGGACGGGGTAACGAATGTCAACAATACCTTTAACGTCACCAACAGCAGCACGACCAACCTGTCCGGCGCCCTCAACGTGACCGGGATCACGAATATCGGCAGCTCTTTCAATGTTAACAATAACAGCACCTCCATCCTGACGGGGCCGCTCACCGTGGGGGGAGCGAGCGCGATCAACAATACCCTCAACGTGGCCGGTTGCTTGTCCTCCGGCGAACCCGGAGAAGCCCGGTTTCGCTTCTGTCCGGACATCGTAAATGGTTCGGAGGGTAGTTTTGCCAACTATCCCCTGCAATTGTCCGGTGCCAGCCAGGGCATGGCCATCCGGGTAAACAACTGGGCGCCGATCAACAATTTCATGGCCTTCTTCGCCGGCGACCAAATGCGGGGACGCATTGAGGGCAACACGGGCTTCCTGGTACAGGAATTTCAGGATACTTCCAAGGATCTCCTGGAATACAACCCGGATGAAGCCAAAGGCAGCACGGAACTCAGTGGTAGTGATACCATTACCTACGATCAGTCGCAATCTGCCCGCGAGCGGGGGGAGCGCGACGTACCCGACACTCAAATACCACTGGGTTCCCAGGTCAATACCCGGGAGGTGGTGGACCTGGTCGTCATATCCGTCAAGTTTATCGTATCCATAATCAAGGTAGGGACCAGTATTGCAAGTATCCCGTTTGATCCAGTGGATATTTTCGAGGCCGCGCTGGATGGTGTCCTCGCCGGTGTCGACCTGGGTGTCTTCCTGGGCTTTACGATCACGAACGTCGGCGTGGCCTATCAATCCGGTAGCGGAGACTACGCCGAGTGGCTCCAGAAATACGACCAGGAAGAAGAAATGCAGTACGGCGAAGTCGTGGGCATGATCGGCGGTGTCGTATCGAAGTCCTTCACCCAGGCCGATAAATTCATGGTCGTCTCCGCCGCCCCGGCGGTCGTCGGCGCCATGCCCCCCACCGCCGAGGAAGAAGCCCTCTACGAGAAGATCGCCTTCATCGGCCAGGTACCCGTCAAGGTGCAGGGCTTGGTAGAGATCGGCGACTACCTGCTGCCCTCCGGTAAGGGGGACGGCCTGGCCATTGCCGTTTCCCGGGCCAATATGGCGGCGCTCGATTACACCCGTATCATCGGCGTAGCCTGGCAGGCTTCCGACCCGGCGAAGCGAGGAGAGGCCTACCAGATGATCACCTGTGCCGTAGGGATCAACCAGAACGACATGGCCGGTATGATCGAGCAAATGCAGGTGGTGATGAATGACATGCAGGAAGCCATTTCCCGTCTTGACCCCGACTACGAGGTCTATGCCTTTTCCACCAGTGGAATGACGCCGGCTGAGAACCAGCTCTACACGGTAAGCCCGACAAGCCGGGATGCGATGACCGGTTACTTCCAGGACAAGCAGTACAATAGCCGCGAAGAACTCGGGCAACTGGTAGTGCAGGCCCTGGAGGAACAGGCGCAACTCGATATGTCGAAGTACCCCATCGTGGAACGGATGCTTCTCGACGCCGACTACGCCGAACAGGCCCAGGCCCACTATACCGATTTGCTCACTACGTATACCGACTGGCTTGCGGAATTACAGGAAGCCGGCCGCGGTAACTAAGCATTTTCATATTTCATTACCAACGCCCCTCCCAATTTTGGAAGGGGCGTTTCTTTATTAAAATTTTCTAACGATTTCTTAAGCATACCCGCAGCGTTTACCGCGTTGTATAGCGGATAAAACTTAACGACACGTGAAGAATTTCCTGCTTTCCTTCCTGATTGTCTTAGCCGCTTTCGCCGCCGGCCGGTATTTTTTTCCGGCGGAGGCCGAGGCCGCTTCCCCTTTGCTTAACGTAGTTGCCAGGACGACCATGCCTGACCGGGCCGAAAAGGTGGAGCGCGTACCACTTGACGAAGCCAACTTTGCCTACACCCCCCAGGAAGAACTGACGATCCGTTTATTCGAGGAAGCCTCCCCCGCAGTATGCTTCATCACCACCAAGGCCATCCGGCGGTCCTTCTGGAGCTACGGGGAAGTGGAAAGTGGTTCGGGTTCGGGATTTCTTTGGGACCGGAACGGGCACGTGATTACCAATTTTCACGTCATCAACGGTGCCAATACCAGTTCCATCGCGGTCACCCTAAGCAATGGGAAAACCTATAATGCCAGCGTGGTTGGCTTTGAGAAAGAAAAGGATCTGGCGGTACTGAAGATCGATGCCCCCGCCGCTGAATTGAGTCCGATCCGCGTGGGCAGCAGCCAATCCATCCGGGTGGGTCAGTCCGTCTTTGCGATCGGCAACCCCTTCGGTCTTGATCAGACGTTGACCACCGGGGTGGTTTCCGCGCTCGACCGGGAGATCCGCAGCCAGGCAGGGGTGCCCATCAAGGGTGCCATTCAGACCGACGCCGCGATCAACCCGGGTAATTCAGGGGGGCCGCTGTTAAACAGTGCCGGTGAACTGATCGGCGTCAATACCTCTATCTACAGCCCCTCGGGTGCCTCCGCCGGTATCGGATTTTCCATCCCGGCCGACGTGGTGCGGTACGTCGTCAACGACGTTATTCGCTACGGTGAGGTCCGCAGGCCGGTGTTAGGTGCAGACCTTCGTACCTACGGTCGAATAAAGGGATTGATCGTGTATAGTGTCGATCCGCAAAGCAGTGCCGCATCCGCCGGAATCCGCGGCCTTACACCTGGCCAGCGGGGCGGATACGTTATTGGAGACATTCTCGTGGGAATCAATGGTAACCAAGTACTCACGACTTCAGACCTATATCTGGAGTTGGAAAAATACCAGCCCGGAGAATCAGTTGCCTTGAATATAGTTCGCGGAGAACGCAGGTTAGATATTGATATTCGACTTGGTAGTTCCGTTGACCAGTGACCCTCAGGGTACGACCACCCGAAAGGCGGCGACCCCGTTGATAGGAGAGTTGTAAACCAGGAAGTAAAGGCCCCCGGGAAGACGATCCACATCGATCCTGGGCTGGCCGTTCCGGGAAAAGTTGCCGGACGTCAACGGTTTACCCGCGGAGTCCGTTAGGAGGAAACTCCCCTTTTCGACCTCTCCGCTGAAGCTGTACGTGGTTTCGTCTAGTCGTATCAGTCCGACGGCAGCGCGATCCTGGCCGGGGGTGCTGGTTCCGTCGATAATGTCATTGAAAGACAAGTCCACGATGATCGGGTCGTGATCGCTGAATCGGTAGAAGTCTTTGGCGTAAAGCTGATCCCCTATGCCTTCCTGATTGTAATCCAGGATCTCCGGTTCCGGAGCGTTAACCGTCCAGGCCGTAGCGAAGGTTACATATGGCGCGAGGCTATCGCTGGCCAGCGCGTAATCCAGGCTGCCCCAGTATCCACCGAAGGAATAGGAAGGAGGTCCGCCCGCACAGGGGAAATTCGCGTTATTCAACGTCTTGGTGTTCACGTACCCGGCATCCAGCAGCACATCGATCGGGTCTTCCATGCGATAACTGTTGAGATCGCCGATGATCAATACGTTGTCGTTCTCCCTGCCGGTTGGCTTGGTGGCCAGCCATTCAGCGATTGCGGCCGCCGCGGCTGCTCTGGTTCCGTTGCAATTACCCGCTCCACCATCGTCGTCGTCGCCTTCCCCGCAGTCACTGCCCTTGCTTTTGAAGTGGTTGACGCAGACCGTGATCGATGCTCCCGGCTCGGTACTGCCACCTTCCGTGATACGGAAAGTTTGCGCCAGGGGGACGCGATTGGTGCGCGCACCGGAGAATAAAGACTCCGGCGTAGACAGCGCCGCGGCCGTGCCCGTTTCCTCGATGCGGAGGGTATCGTAAAGCAGCGCTACCATGATCTCGTCGTCGCCAGCGTTGGGCGAGTCAACGTAAGTGTATCCCCGGGAGCTAACGACGTTCAGGCTATCGACCAGACGCTGCAGGGCAACGTTATCGTTATTTTCGATCTCGATCAGACCGATGATGTCGGCATCCATTTCGGTAAGTGCGGCAACGATCTTGGCTTCCTGGCGTACCAGTTCGGCTTCGGTGTCGGCACCCCGGCTGCCGAGGGTGGTAAAATAATTCAGTACGTTGGCGCTCACCACCCGCAACTCACCGCTAGGGTGGGGTGCGCTCGTCGGCCGCTCGTTGCCGGTGAAGGTGACCCCCGTCCTATCCGTAGGTTGAATCCGGTAGCGATTGAAAGAATAGCCGAGCACGCCGGTAAGGCCGTTTATGGTTTGTCCGGCGCGTAAACTATTATTCGCGGCCAGGACACTTCCGTCGGGGAGCAGGATCGGCTCCGGATTGGTGCCGCTTCTGGCGTCATCCACAATGATCGCATCGCTTTCCAGGCTGTCCAGGTAAGCAGTCAGCGCCGCCGGATCGGGTTCGTTGCATTCGGTGAACTGGACCAGCCGCTCTTCGGAGGTCGCTTCCACTTCCCCAAAACGATCCAGGTTATTGAGACTGGTGATGACCAGGTCCTGGGGCTGAACGAGCATTCCTTCCAGGCTCTCCAGCAGGGAATCGGGCTTCGGCAGGCTGAGGACGGTAGCCGCCGGTACCCCAACCCCATTGCCGTTTACCACGATGGTTGATCCTGCGCTCGCGCCGTCCAACTGTGTTTGCCCGAAGTATTCTTCCACTTCCCCGGTGACCGTAACCAGGTCTCCAACCATCACCTCGGCATCCGGAGCAAACACGAAGATGCCCTCCGAAGTAAGCGGGTCGGCATCCGCGTCTTCGTTTTCTTCCTGAACGAAGAATCCGTCGAGCCCGTCGGTAAAGTCACCCGTTACCACCGCCTCCACCGTCACTACGTTACCGAGAAGGGGAGATGTAAAGCCACTGCCCTGAACGATGTGGATGCCAATGGGATCGGTACCCAGGTCGTTGTCCAGCAAGTCAAGCGTGACGCCCGGACCGGCTGAGTAGGTGGAGTCGGAGAGATAAGTCAGGCGTAATCCGATGGTTTCCGTCCCCTCGATCAATTCGTCGTCAATCGGCATAAAGCCGACCCTCATCTGCGTCTCGCCACTGGCCAAACGCAGGGTGTCGCTGGTATTCACCAAGGTATAGTCCATACCCTCGGTAGCCGTACCGTATAGCTCGTAGGCCAGGGTCAATTCCGTGGTAGCCGGTTCGGACAGGATGACGGTAAAGCCACCGATGATGTCCACCTCACCCTCATAAATCGGGTCGCCTTCAATGCTGATCGTCGGTCCCACCTCGCCAATAAGGTAGGTGCCGAAGGGGACGGTTGCGCCGATGGCCTCCGCCTCCAGCCCATCGAGTACGTCGTTGCCGGGTAGGTTCCAGTCCGCTTCGTTCCAGCTACCCGATGGCAGGGTGCCGGCCTTACGGTAGAGGTAGCTGTCCTGATAGATATTGGCATCCGGCCCGCCGATCGGTCCGCCGACGACGTCCACGACCGTACCCCCGGTGGCAAGCGCAAAGGCATCGTTGCCATTGCCGCTCACCGAACCGCTGCTGATGATGTTGGCAAAGTCGCCAGCCGTACCGAAGGCCGCTTCGAATTCCGACTGCCCGTTGACCACGTAGACAAAGGCGTCGGTGTAGGTACCGGTCAGGGTGATATCCGTCGGTTCGGTTCCACCGTTCGCGTAGCGTTGAATGGTATACCCGCTTAGGTCGACGGTTCCGTCAATGTAAAGTTCAACGGCGCGGGGCGTGGCACCGCTTAGCGTTCCATCGAGTAGCCCGGTGATAATTACCCGGTCCTGCGCGGATAACAACGTACAGAAGAGGAGGGTAATGAGTAAGAGAGAATACTTCATGGTTCGGGCTTTTGGTAGGATGGCCGCAAAGGTAGCCTTCTCACAAAGTGAAAGGTCGCACCATGACATTAATTTGCTATGAAATAATGCTTTCACGGTAGAAGCGCTGCCATAATTGATTAGCCGGCCGCCGGCCGCCTGCCGTTTGCCTGTGACCGAGTTTTCTCGCAAACTATCCCTGGCGGTGCACCGGTAAGGGGTGGATCACGATTCCAACTCGCGCTCAAGAAGCGAACGGTCCACGCGGTAAAGGAGGGGCCCACCCTTTACGCCACTCCTTTTTTCCTTGGTTTCCCGGAGAAAGTCATATCCCTGGATCTTGCGGCGAAAATTGCGGCGGTCCAATGTTTCTCCCAGTATATCCTCGTAAAGTCGTTGGGCCTCGGTCAGCGTAAATCGCTCGGGGAGCAAATCAAAGGCTAATGGGCGGGTACGCAGGTGCCACGTAAGTCGGTTATGGGCATCGTTGAGCAGCCGATTGTGATCGAAGCCAAGACGGGGAATGGTGCCAAGCGGATGCCAGGCAGCCTCACTCAGGTGGCCGCGAGCAATGGGGGTGTGGTTTTGCGGCTTGACCAGGGCATAGAAGGAGGTAGTGACCACTCGACGGACGGGGTGGCGGTTGGGGTCACTGTAGGTGGCAACCTGCTGAAGCAGTACATCTTTTACGCCGACCATTTCCAGCAGTACCCGTCGGGCAGTATGCTCCAGGGTTTCGGCATCACCCATCGCCCCACCGGGAAGCACCCACTCACCGGCGAAGGGCTCTACGGTCCGGCGGACGAGGAGCACCCGCAGTTCCTTGTCCGCAAAACCAAAGATGATGCAGTCGGAGGTATGGGTGGCGGCGGTGGATGTTGAGGTTACGCGCATACCTACCGACCCATCCAGCCTCCGTCGACAACCAGAATAGTGCCGTTGACGTAATTCGAAGCTTCACTGGCGAGGAAGATGATCGGGCCCTTGAAGTCTTCCGGTTTTCCCCACCTGTTTGCCGGAATGCGCGCGAGGATGGACGTCGACCGCTCCTCGTTGTCCTGCAGCGCCTGGGTATTATCGGTGCGGATGTATCCCGGCGCGATCGCATTGACCTGCACGCCTTTCCCCGCCCATTCGTTGGAAAGGGCCATAGTTAACTGACCGATGGCGCCCTTTGAAGCGGCGTAGCCCGGCACGGTGATTCCGCCCTGGAAGGTCAGAAGGGAAGCGGTGAAGATGATCTTGCCGCTGCCCCGTTCGATCATATCCCGCCCGAATTCACGGGAGAGAATGAACTGGGCGGTCTGATTCACTTCGATCACTTTGTCCCAGTACTCGTCGGAGTGCTCGGCGGCGGGATCGCGTAGAATGGTGCCCGCATTGTTAACCAGGATGTCGGGGGTACCGTGATCCTCCTTAACGGATTTTATGAAGGCATACAGACTTTTCCGATTAGAAAAATCACACTGGTAGGTGGAAAATTTTCGTCCCACCCCGCTCACCGCAGCTTCGATCTTGGAACCCGGTTTTAGGCTAGCAGATACTCCGATGATGTCGGCTCCGGCTTCGGCGAGCCCGAGGGCCATATCGAAACCGATGCCCCGTTTACAACCGGTCACGATAGCGGTTTTCCCGCTGAGGTCAAATAGATTCATGGTGGAGATTAACGTTGAAGAGGATAATTGGCGGCGATGGACTAGCGGATATCCCCCAGCGTCGCGGCGTCCATATCACTGAATGCCTGGTTTTCACCGGCCATTCCCCATACGAAACGGTAGTTGGAAGTGCCCGCTCCACTGTGGATCGACCAGGGCGGAGAAATGACCGCTTCGAAGTTGCGTACCGCCAGGTGGCGGGTTTCGTCGGGCTTACCCATGAAGTGCATCACCAGTTCATCACCCGGTACGTCGAAATAGAGGTACACCTCCATGCGACGCTCGTGGGTGTGTGGGGGGAAGGTGTTCCAGATATTCCCGCTCAGTAGCTCGGTGAAGCCCATGACGAGCTGGCAGCTTGGAATGCCGTCTTCGTGGATGTACTGGTAGAGTACGCGCTTGTTGGCGTGGGCGTCGTCACCCAGTTCTACGCGGTTGGCGTCGCTCTGGGTATTTTTCGTTGTAGGGTACGCTTTGTGCGCGGGGGCGCTGTTCAGGTAGTAACGTGCCGGACTGTCGGCCTCCGCACTGGCGAAGGTGACGGACTTCGATCCACGGCCTACATAAAGACAGTCGAAACGTCCCAACTCGTAAGATTCACCGTCGACGGTAACGGTACCGGCATCGCCAAGATTGAGAATTCCAAGTTCCCGGCGCTGAAGGAAAAAATCGGCGCGCAGCGCATCGTCGTTACCTAATTCAAGCGTACCGCCCGTTGGCACGGCGCCACCGAATATGAAGCGGTCGTAGTGGGAATGCACCAGGTTGATGGAGCCATCTTCCATTAAATTGCCGGCCAGGAACTCATCGCGAATTTCCTGGGTATTAAGGCGGGTAAAGTGATCGGGGCGTACGCCGTAACGGGATTCCATGGGATAATTTTTTTGTGTGTCAAATATACACAGAAAATACGTATTAAGCTACCATCTGGTTCGCTAAGATTAATTGAATGCGCCTCAATCATGAGTTACAACGGCGTGTGCCCGTCTTTCCTGGACCGCTTAAGGGCGTTACCCTATGGCCTCTATTGGAATGAAGCGGTCAGGTACACCTGGATAGGGTAGGGTACCGACCGCGGGTTTTGCTTTACTGAGCAGAATTCCAAGTTGAAGGTTGAGTGGGGTGGATCAGGCTTCCACGGGGATTGGTCTGGGCGCCGTAACTTTTGCACCAAATCCTTCAGCATATGACCCACCGCTTCTTCATTCCTCATCGACTTTCCGTAATCCTTCCCCTGCTATTCCTGGTGGCCTGCGGATCCCCTCCCGAGACCAATACCGCGAGGGAAGAAGGCATCGACGAGGCACCCCGGGGAATGACCAATATTCGTATGGCGCGGGCGGATGGCGACGGATGGGTCGAAGCGGATGAGGTTACGCGGGATCCCGATCACCTGGGCCAGGAGATTCCCTTTTTCTATCAGATGGAAGGGCCGGCCTGGGAAAACGAGAACGTTGGCTTTCGCCTTTACTTTGACGAACGCAACGGTATCGACATTTTTGGTAAACGGACGGCGGATATGGTACTGGACAGCGTGGGTACGCAACAACTGGGAAAGGATCAGAATTATCACCAGATGAGCGACTGGGGCATGGACGTGCTCAAGGTGGGGAATTCCCTGGGCGCGGGCAGTATTGCCCTGATGATCGGCGATGAGGTATACCGCCTCGGGGACGTTGCCGAAGAGCATTACCGTTTCGTGAAGGAGGGGCCGGACGGAGGCAGCTTCCACCTGGACTACGATGGGTGGGAGGTGGCCGGACGAACGCTGGATCTGGATTGGGAGATCAGCATCGAACCCGGGACCTACGGCTACCAGTCCTCCGTTACCCTCACCGGATTGGAGGGCGGTGAAGAACTGATCACCGGAATTGTAAATCTCCACAGCGATACCCTCTACACCGAAGAGCGCGCAGACCGCTTCGTTATGTATACCTACGGCCCGCAAGCGGAGTTGGACCACACGCTGGGTATGGCCATTACCGCGGAGGCATCGGAAGTGCTCGGGCACGGCGAGCTGGGGCCCGATGACATGCCCGTCTCGACAACGTATTACCTACGCCTTAAATTGGAAAACGGCAGGCCTACGACCTACCGCTTCACTGCCGGCTGGGAACCGGGGAACCCGGATTTCAGCGAGAGATCCGCCTTTTCGGAAGTAATTTATTAGACGCCAATTATTGAATTACCACCTGGTGAGTGTGCCGGCCGGCGCGCAGCACGTAGGTGCCGGACACCAGATTAGTTGGAAGGGTTAATGCTGAAAGAATATTGTCCACTTCCTGGAAACTGGCCACCAGCGTGCCGTCCAGGCGGTAAAGATTAGCCTCGTGTAAATCATCCGTGCTTTGCAAACCAATGGTCTGACCAGCCCGGGCGGGATTAGGATGTATGCCCGCGGATGCGGATTTGATCAAATTGACCGAGCGAACGGCGAAGGTGGTCACCGAACCGTCGGTATCGTGCTGGGCTAAACGATAATAGTTGGTGCCTGGACTGGGATGGCGGTGTACGTAATGGTAATCCCGCAGCAATCCTTCGTAGCTGGACTCCGGGTTCATAACGGCAATGAGGGGCTCAAAGACTAAGCCGTCTGACGAATGTTCGATCACGAAGTAGTCGTGCTCTTCTTCTTCATTGGTCGTCCATCTGAGATCCACGGCGGTTCCTTCTATTTCCACGTTCCAGTCCACTATATTGACCGGGAGTGCCTTATAGGTCGCGTTATTATTCATTACCTCTTCCAGGGCGGGAAATTTCACCGCATTTGCTCCATTCTTATTATCCCACACCGTGCCGTAGATTTCGACGATACCCCGTTTCGATTTGTTGGCGCCGATGGTAGTCACGTTCCCTACTCCTAGAAAAGGATCCCGTCCAAAAATCAGTCGCCAGTTATCGTTGCCTTTATTGAGCACGAAGTAGATATCGAAAGTTGGCCCGAAAACAATGTTTGCTAGACAGCTGGCGCTGATCGTATAGTCAGTATGAATTTCCAGGCGGCCGGAAAATTTTTCATTTACGAGGGCCGGATTCGTTCCGGCGGAACAAATGGTGCAGAGGTCTTGGGAAGCGTTCGCGTTGGTGATCGCGCATACCTGAGCTTGGGCTTGGCCGCCAAAAATGGCGACAAGCAGGAGAAAGTAGAATTCTCTCATCTGGGAAAAGTGTTTGTGTTAGTGTACTATAAAACAACATTGCCGGGAAATACCGGAAAATGGGCAGCAACGGTTCATCACTTCCGTGCAGCTTATTATTAAAACGGTCGCATGGGTAGCGAAGTATTTTAGTACCTGCATTTCAATGTAAACCTGCGAAAATATTTAATACGTCCGAAAAAATCAATTTGACAACCCGAAAAGGTGATTATATCTCCTAAATTATTTTCAATTCATATTCCGATAGCTGTTAAAATTAGCGGGAAGCTACCTTTGCCCGGCACGCGTTCCGGCTCTACGCGGCTACTTTGTCACTGATTTACACTTTCCCATGCCGCATTTGCTTACTTCCGCCCTTCCCTATGCCAACGGCCCGCTTCACCTCGGGCACTTGGCCGGGGCCTACCTACCCGCCGACATCTACGCCCGATACCTGCGCCTGATGGGTAAAGACGTCCTGTGGGTCTGTGGTAGTGACGAGCACGGGGCGGCCATCACCCTACGGGCCAAAAAGGAAGGCATCGACCCCAGGCAGATCATCGATAAATATCACGAGTTGAATAAAGGAAGCTTCGCCGCCCTCGGCATAAGTTTCGACTATTACCACCGCACCAGCGAACCGCTGCACCACGAGACCAGCCAGGATTTTTTCCGAACCCTTGACGCCAAGGGAGGCGAATTCATCATTCGAAGTACCGAGCAGTACTACGATCCGGAGTTCAATCAGTTTCTGGCCGACCGTTATATAAAAGGAACCTGCCCAAAATGTGGCTTTCCGGCTGCGTTCGGCGACCAGTGCGAAAACTGCGGCAGCGATCTTTCCCCCACCGAACTCATCGATCCGGTATCCGTCCTCAGCGGCGCCAAACCGGAGTTGCGGGAGACCAAGCACTGGTACTTCGACCTGGCACGGCATGAGGCATTTCTCCGCACCTGGATCCAGGAAGGAACCATAGACGGCGAGCAGCAGCATGACCCAAAGGCATGGAAAAAACACGTGATCGGTCAGTGCATGAGCTGGCTCAAGGAGGGCCTGCAGCCGCGTGCCATTACCCGCGACCTGGACTGGGGCATCAGTGTCCCGCACCCCGAAGCGGAAGGGAAGGTTCTTTACGTCTGGTTCGACGCGCCGATCGGTTACATCAGCAGCACCAAACAGTGGTGCCTCGAGAACGGGCGCGACTGGAAAGGTTACTGGCAAAACCCGGAGACGGAGCTCATCCATTTCATCGGGAAGGACAACATCGTATTTCACTGTCTCATCTTCCCTGCAATGTTGCGGGCGCACGGCGACTTCGTCCTCCCGACAAACGTGCCCGCCAACCAGTTCCTCAACTTCGAAGGAGATAAATTCAGTAAATCAAGGGGGTGGGGGATAGAACTTCACGAATACATCGAAGAATTTGACGATTTCCCCAATGGCGAGGATGCCCTGCGGTGGGCGCTTATCCGCAACCTGCCCGAGCAGCAGGATGCTGACTTCACGTGGGATGGATTCACCGAGTATTATGATAAGGATCTGGCCGATAAGCTGGGGAACTTTTTCAACCGCGTGACGGTCCTAACGCATAAGTACTTCGATGGCGTCGTGCCAAACGGGATAAGTTCGGGCGACGGAGCGCAGGTACAAAGCAAGATCCGCGAAGCGGCGGAGGCCATTGGTGGAAGCATCGGGGCCTTCCGGTTCAAGGACGCGGCCACCGCCTTTGTCGAATTGGCTTCCTTCGGCAACACTTACCTCCAGGACGCCGCACCTTGGTCACTGGCCAAGTCCGATCCCGATAACCCCCGCATCGCGGGCATTATCTACAATTGTGCACAGATCGCTGCCGCACTGGCCCTTTTTGCCCACCCGTTCGTACCCCTCGTGAGCGCGAAATTGCGGACGGTACTCAAGCAGGAAGTGGCTACGAACGGGGATTGGTCCCATGCCCGCGACCTAATGGACAGCGGAAAACCCTTATTGGAACCGGGACACGCCATCGGAAAAGCCGGGGTGCTTTTCCCGAAGATCGTCGACCGGAAAGACGATAAGCTACTGCGGTTGATCCAACGACAACGCGATAAACTGACCGCGGCACTGCAACAGCGGGAGGCCGATCGCGCCTCCGAGGTCAAAATAACCACAACCCCAACCAACGAAAACCGACCGGCCATGAAGCCTGAAATTTCCTTCGACGACTTTACCAAATTGGATCTTCGCACGGCTAGCATTACCAGCGCGGAAGCGATTGAGAAGTCCAATAAACTCCTGCACCTGACCATCGACCTGGGAGCCGGCGAGCAGCGCAGCGTCGTGAGTGGTATTGCCAAGTACTTCGATCCGGCCACCTTGCCCGGCCAACAGGTAGTGGTGGTAACCAATCTCGCGCCCCGTAAGATGGCCGGTGTACGGAGCGAGGCCATGATCCTTATGGCTGAGGACGGAGAGGGAAATCTACAGTTCGTCGCTCCGCCCGCTGGCTTCGGAAATGGCTGGACGGTGCGTTAGTGCGGTTGGTTCCCGAGTTGTAGTCTGACCATTACGGGGGATTATGACATTGCCCCTTTACTACCGCGAGCGGAGCAGCTCACGAACCAGCACGCTTTCATACCCACCGCAAATCCAGTGTCCGCCCGAATTCCTTCTTCGGGGGCACCTTCTTCACCTCGATACTGCTTGGCGGCTGGTAGCTATCGTTGACATAGCGGGCTGACGGAGAGGTAACCGCCTGTGCGACGAGCTGCTCCGACTGCCGGGGCGTGTGATTGTGTTCCCAGAAACGGTTGACGCGCCGGCTTTCCGCCTCGAGGCTATTGACCGGGAAGGTATCGTAACTGCGCCCTCCCGGATGTGTGACGTGGTAGGTGCAGCCACCGATGCTGCGTTCGTTCCACTTATCGTAGATATCGAAGACCAGCGGTACGTCCGGCTTCACGGTAGGGTGCAGGGCGGAGGGCGGGTTCCAGGCCTTATAGCGTATGCCGGCCACGTATTCCCCTTCGGTACCCGTGGCCGAGAGGGGGATCTCGGTTCGGTTACAAAGGATGCTGTACCGGTCGGCATTCAGGTTAGTTACCCGTACCTGCAGGCGTTCGACGGAAGAATCGACGTAGCGGGCCGTTCCCATACTGCCGAGCTCTTCGCCCAGGACGTGCCAGGGTTCGATGGCGCTACGGAGCTCCAGGCCCGTTTCGCCCTGCCGGATCTGGCCGAGTACCGGGAACCGAAATTCGAAGAAAGGCTCCAGCCAGTCCAGTTTAAAGTCGAAGCCTGCTTCCCTAAGGAAATCGCACACTTCCCGCAGGTCCTGGCGCACGTAATGGTGCAACAGGAATTTGTCGTGCAGGGCCGTACCCCAGCGGACAAGCGGTCGGCGGTAAGGTTTTTTCCAGAAGGCCGCCGTAAGTGCCCGGATCAGGAGCAATTGCGACAGGCACATATCCCGGTGGGGCGGCATATCGAAGCCGCGCATCTCCAGTATACCCAATCGCCCCGAGGAGCTATCGGGACTATAAAGCTTGTCGATGCAGAACTCGGCGCGGTGAGTATTTCCGGTTACGTCGATAAGGAGGTTGCGGAACAGCCGGTCCACGATCCACGGTTCCGGATGCTCGTGGCGGTCGAGCTGGTGGAAGGCGATCTCCAGCTCGTACAACATATCGGGACGCCCTTCATCCACCCGCGGCGCCTGGCTGGTCGGGCCGATGAAAGCGGAGCTGAACAGGTAACTCAAGCCGGGGTGATTCTGCCAGAAGTTGACGAAGCTGCGCAGCAGGTCGGGGCGTCGCAGCAGGGGACTTTCGGCCGGTGTGGTGCCGCCGAGGGTGATGTGGTTGCCGCCTCCGGTACCGGTGTGGCGGCCATCCACCATAAATTTGTTGGTGCCAAGGCGGCTCTCCTTGGCCTTGTCGAAGATCGTAGTGTAATTGCGAACGATGTCCCCCCAGTTGGTAGCCGGATGCACGTTCACTTCTACCACGCCCGGGTCGGGAGCCACCACCAGTTTGGTCAGGCGGGGGTCCGGTGGTGGTTGGTAGCCTTCGATGACCACCGGCGTCTCCTCCTCCGCCGCTGTTTTTTCGATGGCGGCGAGCAGGGCAACGAAGCCCTCGGTATGCTCCAGGGGAGGGAGGAAAATATGGAGCTTGCCATCCCGAGGTTCCAGGCAGAGCGCGGTGCGGATGGTTTCCATGCGGAATTCCGGTTCGAAGTCCTTGTCTTTCTCCACCCCATTTTTCGCCGTAGGTGGTTGTCGGGTGATGCCGGGAGCCAGTGGCTCGGGGGCGTCTCCGTAATCCTGAAGGGGCGGTAATTCTTCCTGCGGACTGGCGGTCAGCACTACCGGACGCTGGGCGGCGACCTGGTGGGGCAATCGGTCGAGCGGGAGCCGGAAGCCCATCCCGGAATTGCCGGGCAGGAGGAAGATGTGCTGTCGCTTCATCTCCCACTCACAACTGTTCCACTCACCTTCGTTGTGGTCGAAAGCAAGAGGCAGGACATACCCACGGGGTTTGTCCATCCCGACTTCGAGCAGGCTTTGGAGCGTTTGCCGTTCGAGCTTATCGGCCGGGTCCACCCGGCGGGGATCGATGTTGAGGGGCAGGTTGCCGGTTTCCCAGAGGAAATAGAAGTTGTCCTCGTAGGCGGGCTGACAGTTTTCGGGTGCCAGGTTAAGCCTTCGGGCGAGGGAGCGGCCGAAACGGTCGGCGGTAGTGGCCTTGGCATGGTAATCGCGGTTTGGATCGGCGAGCAGGTCGCCGTCTTTCCACAGGGCGGTGCCGTCGGTGCGCCAGTAGATGGCATACTGCCACCTGGGAATGGGCTCGCCCGGGTACCATTTTCCCTGTCCCTGGTGGATAAAGCCGTTGGGGGCGAATTCCGCTTTTAGCTTGCTCGTAAGGGCGTAGGCCAGTTTTCGTTTGTCTTCTCCGTCGGCGCCTTCGTTCCACTGGTCGGACTCCATGTCGTGATCGGAAACGAAAGTGGGTTCACCGCCCATGGTAAGCCTTACATCGCCGTCCTGCAGGGCCGTTTCCACCTGATCGCCGAGGGCCATGATTTTATCCCATTCGGATTCCGAATAGGGTTTGGTCACCCGCGGCGTCTCGTAGATCCGTTCGACTACGTTGGCGAAATCGAACGTCACTTCGGCCGGGTCACTGAAGCCGCTGAGGGGCGCGGCGCTGGCGGGATCGGGCGTAGCCGCGAGGGGAATATGGCCCTCGCCCGCAAATAATCCACTGGTGGCGTCCAGTCCGACCCAGCCCGCCCCCGGCAGGTATACCTCGGCCCAGGCGTGCAGATCGGTAAAGTCCTCGTCGGGACCGTTCGGACCGTCGAGCACCTTTTCATCCGGCGTCAGCTGCACCAGGTAACCGGAGACAAAGCGTGCCGCCATGCCGAAACGACGCAGGATCTGAACGAGTAGCCACGCGGAATCGCGGCAGGATCCATTGCGCTGGCCGAGGGTGGTTTCGCAGGTCTGGACCCCGGGTTCCATCCGTACGTTGTAGTGGATGTCGCTGGCCAGTCGCTGGTTGAGCCCCACGAGCCAGGGGACGGTTTCTGCCTGTTCCTGCGCTCCGTCGCCCTTAAATTCATCCATCCACTGCTCCAAAAGGGGGCCGGATTCAGTCAGCTCCAGGTAGGGGGCCAGTTCTTTTTTAAGTTGCTCGTCGTAGGTGAAGGGGACGGTTTCGGCGTAGTCCTCCAGGAAAAAGTCGAAGGGATTGAAGGTCACCATATCGGCGATCACCTCCACGTCGATGTGCAGGTGATCGGCCTTTTCGGGGAAAACTACGCGAGCGAGGTAGTTGCCGAAGGGATCCTGCTGCCAGTTGATGAAGTGATTTTCCGGGGAGATCTGCAGGCTGTAGGCGTGGATGGGCGTACGAGCGTGGGGGGCAGGCCGCAGGCGGATCACCTGGGGGGATAACTTTACGGCTCGATCGTAAGTGTAATGAGTACGGTGACGGAGAGCAACACGAATAGGCATGGGGCGGGTGATTGGCAAGGCAAAATGAGCAAAATCCGGTTCAGCGTTGCCAGTTACGTGTCCCGGACCGTACAAGGTATACCATATATCACCGATGTTCGTACTTTGTTGATCTCCAGGTAAGCACAAACCCCCAATAAATCAAAGCACCTATGAGCCAAACCTCCGGCCTCTTTTCGGACTACACCGTCCCGGACGGTACGCTTGATGAGGTGTTCACCTCTTTCGACCACGCTTATGCGAAGTATCCCAGTATTCGGGAAGTTTTCGATGAGCTGCACGACGGTGATTTTCAGCGACTGAACGAGAGCGCGAAGCTTTCCTTTCTGAATCAGGGAATCACCTATGCGGTATATTCCGAAGAGGGTGGTGGCCGGGAGAAGATATTCCCATTCGACCTTTTTCCGCGCATTATCGATACCAAGGAATGGACTAAACTGGAAGCCGGTCTGGAACAGCGGAACCGGGCGCTCAACGAATTTCTCGGAGACGTTTACGGTAAGGGGGCCATCTTTAAGGATAAGGTCATTCCCGAAGACCTGGTTAAAAGCAGCAGTCACTACGTGCCTGCCATGGAAAGCTTCGTGCCTGCAGGCAGCATTTACACCCACGTTTGCGGGACGGATCTGGTGCGTCATACGGACGGAAATTTCTACGTCCTGGAAGACAACCTGCGCAGTCCCTCGGGGGTGAGTTACGTACTCAGCAACCGGGAGGCCATGCGTCGCACGCTCTACAGCATGTTCCGCCACGTTCCGGTGGAGGCCGTAAACGAGTACCCCGCCATGTTACTGCAAACGCTGCAATCGGTCGCACCGCCGCGGGAGGGCGGGCCGCGCTGCGTGGTGCTGACGCCGGGCCCCTTCAATTCAGCCTATTACGAACATAGTCTGCTGGCCAGGCTGATGGACTGCGACCTGGTGGAGGGGCCTGACCTGTACGTGGATGACGATACGGTGTATCTCAAGACGATCAGCGGTCGTCAGCGGGTGGACGTTATTTATCGCCGCATTGACGACGGCTTCCTCGATCCCGAGGCATTCCGTCCGGACTCGATCCTGGGCGTAGCGGGTCTCATGCGCGCCTACGCCAAGGGGCGGGTGACGATCGTGAACGCACCGGGCACGGGCATCGCCGACGACAAGGCGATCTGCGCGTATGTCCCGGATATGATCCGCTTCTACCTGAAAGAGGATCCGATCATCAACAACGTGCCGACCTATATCTGTGGCAAGCCGGAGGACCTGAAGTACACCCTCGAGCACCTGGCGGAACTCGTGGTGAAGCCGGTGGATATGTCCGGCGGCTACGGGGTAATGATCTGTGATCAGCTAAATAAGGCCGAACTCAAGGAGCTGGCCGAAAAGATCAAGGCGGATCCCCGCAACTTTATCGCCCAGCCCAAAATCATGCTCAGTACGCATTCTACCTATATCGAGGACCAGAATCGTTTTGAACCGCGGCACATCGACCTGCGCACGTTCACCCTCCTGGGGGGCGACAAGACCCGAATCCTCAAGGGCGGACTCACGCGGGTGGCGCTCAAGAAGGGCAGCCTCATCGTCAATAGCAGTCAGGGAGGGGGCTCCAAAGACACCTGGGTTATTTGTTAAGGGGTTAAGGGGTTAAGGGGTTAAGGGGTTAAGGGGGTAAGGGGTTACGGGGATAAGGGGTTAAGGGCGGGAATGCTCGCTTCGCTCGTTTTCGACTCGCTTTTGCTTCCTTCGTAGCATTTAATATTTTGTTATTTCCGCACATGAATCCTCAACGTAGCTCGCTAGCCCGCAATTCCCAATCCCCTTAGCCCCCATACACCCTAGCCCCTTACTCCCCTCACCCCCCCTTCACCCCTTCACGCGAAAATTATGCTGGCGAGAATTGCCTCCACACTTTACTGGACCGGACGATACATCGAGCGCTCCGAACACTTAGCGCGCTATTTGCGGGTACAGTATTTCTCCATGCTTGACGCTCCGATGAGTCAGAGTAAGAACTTCATCCTGAAGTCGATCCTCAATATGTACGGATCGGACTTTGAAGAGGATCAGGAGCTCGTGGAGGCGGAGGTGCTCCAGCGGGTCGGTATGGACTACGCCGTACCCACGAGCATTCGGTCCACGGTGAAAATGGCCCGCGAAAATGCCGGGAGCGTTCGCCACGTCATCTCTACGGAACTATGGGAAGCGATCAATTCCTTCTACCTGTACAGTGACCGGACGAATCCCGAAGCTTTTGCCGTTCGGGGGCTGTACGACTATACCTTTGAAGTTGGTCGGCAGTGTGCCATCATCCGTTCGCGAATCCACGATACGCTCCTGCACGATCAGTCGTGGGTATTTGTCAAACTGGGTATTCACCTGGAACGGGTAGCCCAGGTGATCCGGATCGTGAACAGCAAACTTCACGATGCGGACGTCATCAGCAATAGTGGCGGGCCGGACGAAAACAAGGTGCTGAAGCTTTACCAGCAAACCATCCTGCTGAAGGTGGTGGAAGGTTTCGACATGCACCGGCGGGCTTACCAGCGTAAGCAGACCCGGCGAACGACCTTGGAGTTTTTGATGGGCCACCCCGAGTTCTCCAGGTCCATAACTTATAATTTAGATCGGATCGTGGGCTTACTCGCCCGGCTTAACGGTCGGGAAGACGTGCGGGAGCCGGTGCAGTACCGCGCGGGTAAACTTTACTGCTACTTTCGCTACCTGGACTACGACGAGATCAGCGATAACCCCATAGAAGTGCTGAACACTGCTTTGGGAGAGGTGTATTCTTTACACGACGACATCGAACGCAAGTACTTCAATCCGGTTAGCACACCAACCCCCACGCAGACGCAAACTCAGCATCAGCGCTAAATCAAGTAATACATGACCTACTGCCTCGGCATCCGCGTAAAGAAGGGGCTGATCGCCATTGCTGACACCCGGATCACCTCGGGCAGCGAGACCACCTCCGCCAAGAAGATATCCATCCATAAACAGGGGA
The DNA here is from genome assembly GCA_963747415.1 of Lewinellaceae bacterium. Classification (GTDB taxonomy): domain Bacteria; phylum Bacteroidota; class Bacteroidia; order Chitinophagales; family Saprospiraceae; genus Neolewinella. The sequence goes on from CAVVFF010000001.1 coordinate 1,062,152, forward strand.
AGAACAACATCTTCCTTATGACCAGCGGCTTGCGCTCGGTAAGAGATAAGGCCGTTACCTACTTCGAGGAAGTGCTGGAGAATGAGTCCAACCACTTCGATAAGATGTACAAGGCCGTCAATGCCTTCGGCGAGCAACTCCGGCGAGTAGCGGACGAGGACAAGGCCAGTCTGGCGGCGTCCGGTCTGTCGTTTAACCTGTTTACGATCGTAGGTGGCCAATTAGAGGGAGACAAGGACCATAAGCTCTACCTCCTTTATCCGGAGGGTAACTGGATCGAGATCGGTGAAGCCACGCCCTTTACGATCATTGGCAATTCCGGCTACGGGAAACCCATCCTTCAGCGTACGCTTACCTACGAAAGCCCCCTGAATTTTGCTATAAAGTGCGGATTTTTAAGCTTCGACAGTACGCGGGTGAGCGCTAACGACGTGGGCTATCCCATCGACATGGTGATCTACCACAAAGACACCGGCTTCATGCACGAGACCCGCTTTGATGAGAAGGATACGGGGCACCTAGCGAAAATGTGGGGTAGTAAACTGCGGGATATCATCCACGAGATCCCAGACAACTGGATCGATGACCTGGTCACCAAAGTTGAAAAACAGGGACAGGATAATAAGGTGCGGCAGATCCAGGTACAACAACAACAGTAGCCCGACCCAACCTTTCCCCTCCGGCACGCTATGTGTAGATAGTAATGCCTCTTAAGCTCAATAAATATCGCGAACACCGCATGCTATTGGCGGGCACGAGTCTGCTTATACTTGCCGCTTGGCTGGATCGGCAGGACGTGGAGCCGGTCTATTCCCCCTACTCCGGTGAGTACAAAGGCAGTGAAATCAACCCCATCGACCGATTGGGGTACACCGTGAATGATCAGCGGGCAGCGGATCAGGCGGATTTTGGACTGTATGGAGGTCCCGCCCTGCCGCTACTCCTCAGTTTCGACAAACGCACTCGGCAGCATTATCCGCTCATCCTTACGCTCTGGCTGGAAACGATGCTGCTTACTTTTTCACTCAGTAGCCTGATCAAAAATACCGCCAACCGGCCCCGGCCCTACGTATACAATGCGGATTGGATCCCCGACCAGGTGCTGACGCGCAGGGACCGGGCGGCCTTTCTTTCCGGCCACGCGGCGAATGCGACCGCCGGGGCCGTCCTGTTTGCCGGACTGTTGGAAGCGTACGACCGGCCGTTGGCTCGCTACGGGCGCGTTCTGGCAGTAGGCGTAGCCGGGCTTACGGCCTTTCTGCGTGTTAAAGCGGCCAAACACTGGCCGACCGATGCCCTGGCGGGTATACTGCTCGGCGGCGGCGTGGCGGGAGCTATTATGCGTATCCACCGCCGAAGCTGACTCCTTTTCGCTAGGAAGAGCAGGTTGTTTAAACCATCACCTGAGTGGGACCGTTGAATTAGCGAAAATTCGCTGGTCGCACTTTTGAGCGATCCGCGACTTTATATTTGCGCTTAAACGATCCATATGAAATTGCTAGTCTGCGTCAGCAAGACGCCCGAGACCACCACCAAAATTCAGCTTACCGCCGATGGTAAGGACATCGATACCAGCGGTGTGCAGTACATCATGAACCCCTACGACGAATGGTACGCGCTGGTCCGGGCTCTGGAACTCAAAGAAGCCGCCGGTGGAACGGTGACGATCCTCAACGTAGGTCCTGCCGACAACGATCCCATCATTCGTAAGGGTTTGGCCATCGGGGCCGACGATGCGATCCGGATCGACGTTGCGCAGGAAAAAGACAGCCTGTTCACCGCCCGGCAGATCGCCGAGTATGCCCGTGGAAAGGATTATGATATCATCTTTTTTGGAAAGGAGACGATCTCCTATAACGCCTCCGAGGTCGGCGCGATGGTTGCCGAGTTCCTCGACCTTCCATACGTTGGCGACGCTATCGGGTTGGAAATGGAGGGAGAGAAAGCTACCCTAACCCGCGATATAGAAGGGGGAGAGGAAGTTATCGAGGCCCAGGTCCCCCTCGCCCTCAGTGCGGCCAAGGGCATGGCGGAGCAGCGTATCCCTAATATGCGCGGCATCATGATGGCCAAACGAAAGCCCCTCGAGGTGGTCGCTCCCGTCGATTTCCCGGACACCACGAACATTGCCGGTTACACCAAGCCGGAAGAAAAGGGAAGCGTGAAGCTTATCGAGCCGGATAATATGGACGAGCTGGTGCGGCTGCTGCACGAAGAGGCCAAGGTCATTTAGCGAAAAAGCTAGTAGCAGCAAGCGAGTGGCAGTATATGTCGCCGCTAAAACAATCAAATAGAAAACAACGGGGTTAAGCTTGTCAACAGACCGCCCCGAAAAAAATACTTTCCCCATGGTTTTAGTATACGCCGAAGCAACCAACGGAGCATTTAAAAAGGTAGCCCACGAACTGGTGACCTACGCCAAAAAAACCGCCGATGTACTCGGTACGGAATGTCATGCCCTCGTGCTGGGCGATGCGCCCGGAGCTGAGGGCCTTGGCAGATTTGGCGCCGGCACCGTACATAAACTTGCTTCCCCAAAGCTGGAAGGTTTTGACGCCGCGGTGTACACCGTAGCCATCGCGGAGGCCGCCAAGAAATTGGGGGCTACCGTGATCGTCCTTCCCCATAACAGTACCGGTAAGAACATTACCGGCCGACTGGCTGCCCGCCTGGAAGCAGGCTCCGTAGCCGGTGCCAACGCCGTACCGATGATGAAGGACGGCTACTTCACGGTCACCAAACCGGTTTTTTCCGGAAAAGCTTTTGCTGACGTTCAATTGCTCACGGACGTCAAGGTGATCAGCCTGGCCGGCAACTCCATTCGCGTAGAGGAAACGGGTAGCGATGCTACCGTGGTAGACATTACGGTGGAATTGCCGGAGCCAAAAACGAAAGTCATCAAGCACCAGGTAGCTACGGGACGCGTTCCGCTGCCCGAAGCCGAGTTGGTGGTCAGTGGTGGACGCGGCGTAAAGGGCCCCGAACACTGGGACGTGATCACCGATCTCGCGGAGGCTCTGGGAGCTACCACCGCCTGCAGCCGGCCCGTTGCCGACAGTGAGTGGCGTCCCCACCACGAGCACGTCGGACAGACCGGCGTTGCCATCCGTCCGAATCTCTACATAGCCGCCGGTATCAGCGGGGCGATCCAACACCTCGCCGGCGTGAATAACTCGAAGACGATCGTTGTCATCAATAAGGACCCCGAGGCGCCTTTCTTCAAGGCTGCCGATTACGGCGTAGTGGGAGACCTCTTCGAGGTATTGCCACGACTCACTGAAGCGGTGAAGAAGTACAAGGGGGCTTAAGGGAGTGGTTTTGAGTATACGGGTCCGCCGAGCTTTGCTCTTCGGACCGGTATGCTCGAACCTGGCCAATCCATCCCAAATAAACGGGCTTACCTCCGCCTACGGATTCCCAGCACCCCCAGGATTCCGCGGGTCACCTCGCGGGCTACGGTGCGCCCGATCTGTCGGGAGATGGTGCTATCCATAATATCCTCAAGCATCGATTTTTCCCGGCGGCGGCGACCCGAAGGGGTGCCAGCCGCTTTTTCCCGCTGCTCTTTCATTTCCTCCCGGTGCTCGGCTTGCCGCGATCTTTCCAGCTTTTGCTCCAGAATTTCATAAGCGCTTTCCCGGTCAATCGCTTGGTTATACTTACCCGCCAGGGGGGAATTTTGCACCAGTTGCTGAATCTCCCGCTCGGTAAGCACGTCCATCCGACTTTCGGGTGCGCGCAGGAGGGTACGTACCAGCGGGGTAGGGCGGCCCTTACGGTCGAGGGCGGTGACGAAAGCTTCACCGGTGCCCAGTTCCGTGAGCGTCTGATCGATGTCGTAAAAGTCGGTGAGCGGATAGTTTTCACTCGCCAGTTTAATGGCTTTGCGGTCCTTGGCGGTAAAGGCCCGCAGCGCGTGCTGCACCTTGAGGCCCAACTGCCCAAGCACGTCGGAAGGGATATCCGCCGGGTTCTGCGTAACGAAAAACAGCCCTACTCCCTTGGAACGGATCAGCTTTATGATGGCTTCCAGCTGGTCCAGCAGGGCGTCCGTAGCTTCTTCAAATACTAGGTGGGCTTCGTCGATAAACACCGCCAACTTGGGGCGGTCCAGGTCCCCTTCCTCGGGGAAAGTAGCGTAGATCTCAGCCAGGAGCTGGAGCATGAAGGTGGAAAACAATTTGGGGCGGTCCTGCATATCGGTCAGGCGCACGATGGATACCACGCCCCGGCCGAGCTCATCCATGCGCGTGAGGTCAGCTACCTCGAAGCTGAGTTCCCCGAAGAAGCGTTCCGCTCCTTGTGATTCCAGTTCCACGATCCGGCGCATGATCGCCCCGACGGAAGCCGAGGAGATCCGGCCGTATTCCTTTTCTACCTCTTCCTTCCCTTCGTTGGTGATGTACTGCAGGACCTTACGAAGATCTTTAAGGTCCATTAGGGGAAGGCTATTGTCTTCGGCATACTTGAACGTTACGGCGATAATGCCTGACTGAGTATCGTTGAGGTCCAGCATCTTGGAAAAAAGGACCGGACCGAATTCCAGTACCGTGGCCCGTAATCGGGCGCCGGGTTCATCGCTGAGGGTCAGCAACTCCACGGGGCTACCCCCGGCCGTGAAGGGGATCCCGATCGCCGCGTGCCGCTCGTCGATCTTCGGATGGCCGGCACTCGGAACCGCGATACCACTCAAATCGCCCTTGATATCCATCAGCAGGCTGGGAACCCCTTCCCGGCTCAATTGCTCGGCAATGATCTGCAGCGTCTTAGTTTTTCCCGTGCCCGTAGCGCCGGCGATTAAGCCGTGGCGGTTGAGCGTTCCGAGGGGGATTCTGACCAAAGTGTCGGGCTGGGTGTCTTCTCCCAGCATGGCGCCACCCAATACGAAGGAGGGTCCTTCGAAGGTATAGCCGGCGGTGATCGTTTCCCGGAATGCTGCTGGTGTTGCCATGGCTATTGTTTTAGGTTATTCCACTCATCGACGCGACGGTCGAATTTCTGTTTGCTGAAGATCCAAAGATCGGGATTCACGGTAGCCTCGATGCTTGCCTCCAGGTCATCCGGCATCAGGCGGGGGTAAAAGTCAATGCCGGTAACTGCCTCGACGGAATCGATGCTGACGGCATAATCGGTCAATGGACGAAAACTGATCGCGTTAGGGATGAGAAATCCCATCCCTTTTTGTTCGGGATCCTCCAGGTCCAACACGACTTTATAGAAGGCCCGGGGAATGGCTACGCGATTCTCCCGTCCGATATATCCTTTGGGTTTATCCGTAGTGACGGGACCCGTGACCACGTACAGGCGCCCTGCCCGTACGGCCCATTCCCGCACCAGCTCTTCCAGTTCGCGCCAGACACCCTGGTTGAATTGACTGGCTTGGGGACTTACGTTAGAATAGAAAAAGGTCTCATCGGCATATTCGGCCCGCCAGGCAAAATCGGCGAAGGGGGCCAGGTGGCCGCGGTCGTAGCCGCTGCCGCGATAATCATCATCGTTGGCCGACCCAGAAGCTACAAGCGGGTCCGAGCGAAAATTGTCGTTTCGGGAGGACCACTCTCCGGCCAGTTCGGAAGCATTAAGAATATAGGCCACCCAATCGGCTTGCTCCCACGTCTCGTTGTAGCTAAGCGTAAAGCCAGCGTGGCGCACTACCGCTCCCTCGCCTCCTTCCGGCAAATACCAGTTTTCTCCGGCGTAATCCGATCCCCGTTGATCCTGCGCTCCGCCGCCCGCCCGCCATGTCTCAAAGCCCCAGACCATACCGAAGAGGATGAGGGTAAAGACCGTCACCTTAAAGATGGTGGTGCCTGCGGCCGCGCTCCCCCGGCTGGAATGGTTTCTGCGAAGTTTAGCCATTGGCCCCAAGGTAGCCTACCCGTTTTACATGATCCAGTGAGCAGTGAATTGGCCGCGGCTATATTCCAGGGCTGGAGCGGGGATCTTCACGAAGTCGAGAATGCCGAGAACCAGGCGGACCCACCGCTTGCGCGTCGGGATGCGGCTGAAGTAGATGTCCGGGCTTAGGTACCATTGCCGATAGCGTTCCTCGGGGTAATTGAAGCCGCGGCCGCTCTCGTCTCGCCAGGTGTTGGAGTACGCGCCGTACACATTTTCCGACCCGTAGCCAACGGCCAGGTTCAACCAATCGGGTAAGCGGGATTTAGGGAAGAACGAAGCCGGATTCACCGACAGCCAGTAAGTGAGGGCATTATAATCCTTGATATAGCGCTCGAAGGGGTAGTCGCCGAAGCGAAGTTGGCTGACGTAGCCGAGATTGGAGGTGTATTCCCCGCGTTGGACGGGTACATCGGGGTGGGGCCGCAGGTCATTAGACACCTTGATGAGCATACGCTGTTCCTGCCACGCGATGTCTTGCAGCGTAAAGACCATACTGCCGGCGAAGTTAGCGCCCATGTCTGTCCAGCTGAAGCCCCATTCTTCGCTGAATCCGTCAAAGACTTCAATGGTTCCCTGCAGCAGGTTCGCCACGCCGAGGGTAGTGTAGCGGGCGGCGGGGCGTTTTAAACCCGCCCAGCGCAGACCGGCGAAGATGTGCTTACTGTACATATAGGCGGAGTAGAAGTGTCCGCCCTTGTCCATCTGATTCCACTCCGGCCAGTCGTTGAACGTATGGAACCTGGAGCTGGCATGGTCCTTATACCAGATGTCGTAGAGCCCATAGCTGAAGGCGCCGTAGATCAGGGCACCGGTGCCCGCGGCGGTGTAAAACCGACCCGGGTGGAAAGTGTCGGCGGGAGTAAGCCAATTATTCTGCCTGGCGTAACCGGCCAGGGGGTCACGCTGGGTGTAGTCAAATCGGGCAGCCGACGTCTCCTGTGCCGTCACCCCCGCGGAGGCCGACAGAAACAGTAGGACAAGGATGTAGGGTAGGATCTTCATAAGTGAATGACGGTCACCTTAACGCATACGAGGCTTACTTTAGCGCGGATTGTTATCGGGCCGGTCTGTTTGAGCAGGCAAAGGTGCGAAATTTGGCGTCGATTCGACCTAATGTGCCTTGCCACGGTTGGATAAAAAAGTTTTCACATGTCACACTTCGTTGCCCCTTCTTTACTCGCGGCCGATTTTATCCGATTGGACCAAGCCATTGACCTGGTGAATGCCAGTGAGGCGGATTGGTTTCATCTGGACGTAATGGATGGGCTATTCGTGCCGAATATTTCTTTCGGGCAGTTTATTATTCAGCAGATCGCGGAAAAGGCCGAAAAGTACGTGGATGTCCACCTGATGATCCAGGATCCATCCCGGTACATCGAGAGCTTCGCCCGGGCCGGCGCCAGCGGACTAACGGTACACGCCGAGGCCTGCACTCATTTGCACCGGGTGATCCAGCAGATGAAAGAAGCAGGTGTTAAAGCCGGGGTGGCGCTCAATCCACATACCCCGGTCAGCGTATTGGAAAACGTGATCGAAGACCTCGACCTGGTACTCATCATGACGGTAAACCCGGGATTCGGCGGGCAGAAGTTTATTTACCAAAGTATTCCGAAGGTGCGGCAAGTCGCGGATCTCATCACCGTTCATAACAGTCGGGCAATAATCGAAGTGGACGGCGGTATTGGTCCCCAGAATGCCGCCAAGGTGCTGGAAGCCGGTGCCCGGGTACTGGTAGCGGGCAGTTCGATTTTCAAAGCGGACGATCCCGCGGCGGCCATCAGGCAGCTCAAACGCATTGATTCCAACCCCGTTGCTTACGTTTGATGCCGCATATATGAAGCTTCCTTCCTGTTTAAAGCCTGCCGCAAGGGGTGGGATAACTATTTCCTTGCCCTATCTTTGCGGCTGATTTAACTATATGGCTGAAAACATTCACCCCATACACGATCGCCTCGTTCAACGCCGGGAGCGCGAAGCGGCCAACGGCCACCGGGGCGCCGTGATCTGGCTGACCGGATTATCCGGAAGCGGAAAGAGTACCATCGCCGCCGAGGTTGAACGCAAGCTCTTCGAACGCGGCGTGTTCGCCCGTGTACTAGACGGCGATAACGTACGCGACGGCCTGAATGCCAACCTGGGCTTCAGTCTGGAAGACCGCCAGGAGAATACCCGCCGCGTGGCGGAGGTGGCCAAGCTGTTTGCCGAAACCGGTGCCATCGCGCTCTGCTCTTTCGTCAGTCCGACCCGCGACATGCGGCAAATGGTTGCCGACATCGTAGGCCCGGATGATTTTATGGAAGTTTTTATTAATACCCCCCTCGAACTATGCGAGCGCAGGGACGTAAAAGGTCTTTACGCAAAAGCAAGAGCCGGCGAGATCAAGAATTTCACCGGTATTGATAGCCCCTACGAGGCGCCCGAAGCGCCCTTTTTGGAACTGAAAACCGCGGACCTCACCATAGAACAGGCCGCCGAGCAACTCATTGAAGCATTACCACTATGACCGCCAATTACCAACTAAATCACCTGCGCGAGCTCGAATCCGAAAGCATTTTTGTGCTGCGGGAAGTAGCCGCCCAGTTCGAGAATCCCGTCCTGCTGTTCAGCGGTGGCAAGGACTCCATTCTGATGGTCCACCTGGCCGTGAAGGCCTTCCACCCCGCCAAGATCCCCTTTACGCTGCTGCACGTCGACACCGGCCACAATTTTCAGGAAACCCTGGACTATCGCGACCAATTGGTAGAACGAATTGGCGCTAACCTGGTCGTAGGCTCCGTCCAGGATGCCATCGACAGCGGCATGGTCCGCGAGGAGACCGGCTACAATGCCACCCGCAATTATTTGCAAACCGCCGTACTTCTCGACTCTCTGGAGAAAGGAAAATACGACGCCGCCCTCGGCGGCGGCCGCCGCGACGAGGAGAAAGCCCGTGCCAAGGAACGCTTCTTCAGCCACCGCGATGAATTCGGCCAGTGGGATCCCAAGAACCAACGTCCCGAGCTTTGGAACCTCTTCAACGGGCGTAAGCTCTACGGGGAGCACTTCCGCATCTTCCCGATCTCTAACTGGACGGAACTCGATGTGTGGCAGTACCTGGCCGTTGAGGAAGTAGACCTGCCGAGCCTGTACTTCGCCCACAAGCGGCAGGTCTTCAAGCGGGACGGCATGCTGCTGGCTGACTCGGAGGTGCTTCCCCGGCGCCCCGAAGAGAAACTGGAGGAGAAGACGGTGCGCTGCCGTACGATCGGCGATATCACCTGCACCGGCGTCTGGGAATCGGAGGCCTCAACCCTGGAGGATATCATCGCCGAAGTCAGTATTGCCCGCCAGACGGAGCGTGGCGGCCGTGCCGACGATAAGCGGTCCGAGACGGCCATGGAAGACCGGAAGAAACAAGGGTATTTCTAGTACGAACGTTTTCAGTTCCCGCTTACTATAGTCCGGTTACCTCATCCCGATTACCGGGAAAAGGTCCATTCTACATTACAAAATATATATTCTTAATGCTCAATACACTAGAACACACCGAGCTGCTTCGCTTTACCACCGCCGGATCGGTCGATGACGGTAAGTCTACGCTCATCGGGCGCCTTCTTTACGATTCGAAATCCATCTTCGAGGACCAGTACGAGGCCATTTCCCAGACCAGCACCAAGCGCGGCGAAACCGGTGTTAATCTGGCACTCCTCACCGACGGTCTGAAGGCCGAGCGGGAGCAGGGCATTACCATCGATGTAGCCTACCGCTACTTCGCAACCCCCAAGCGTAAGTTCATTATCGCCGATACGCCCGGTCATACTCAGTATACCCGGAACATGGTCACCGGTGCCTCTACGGCGAACGTAGCCCTCATTCTCGTGGATGCCCGTCACGGCGTAGTGGAGCAGACCCGTCGCCACTCTTTTATTGCCAGCCTGCTGCAGATCCCTCACCTGATCGTCTGTATAAATAAAATGGACCTGGTGGACTTCAGCCAGGAAGCCTTTAATAAAATCAAGGAAGACTTCAGCTCCTTCAGCCACCGCCTCGACGTCAAAGACGTGGAGTTCATCCCCATGTCCGCCCTGCTTGGTGACAATGTCGTCGAAAGGAGCACCAATATGGATTGGTACGGCGGTTCGACCCTGCTATACGCGCTCGAAAACGTCCACATCGGAAGTGACAATAACTTCATCGACTGCCGGTTCCCCGTACAGACGGTGATTCGTCCCTACAGCGACGAATACCACGATTACCGCGGCTACGCCGGACGTATTGCCGGAGGTGTCTGGAAAAAGGGGGACGAAGTCACCGTATTACCCAGTGGCTTTACTACCAGGATCGCCAAGATCGACACCTTCGACGGGGAATTGGAAGAGGCCTTCCCCCCCATGTCCGTGACCATGCTCCTCGAGGACGACATCGACATCAGCCGCGGGGATATGATCGTGCGCACGAACAATCAGCCGGACGTGAGCCAGGACGTGGAAGCCATGCTCTGCTGGTTCAACGAGAAGCCGTTGCAGCCACGCGGGAAGTATGCCATCATGCACACCACCCAGGAAGCCCGCTGCATCATCAAGGACGTACGGTATCGCCTTGACATTAATACCCTCCACCGCGACGAGGAGAACAAGGAGGTCAAGATGAACGATATCTGCCGCGTGCAGCTACGCACAACGGCTCCCTTGCTTACCGATCCTTACCGCAAGAACCGCATTACCGGATCCATCATTCTGGTCGACGAGCAAACCAACGAAACGGTAGCGGCGGGCATGATCATTTAATCATGCACCCGATCCTCCCGTGTTTGTTTGCGCTGGCGGTATTGAGCCTGACCTCCTGCTACGAGGACCGGGTCGGATGCCTTGATCCCGACGCCGCCAATTACGAGTTGCGGGCCGACGAGGCCTGCCCCGATTGCTGTACCTATCCGGAGTTATCCATTCGCATGATCCCGGTATGGAACGATACGGCGATCGTTGGGGGAGACACCTACGAGGATGGCGCGGGCAACACCTTCCAACTGGTGGATTTTCGCTATTACCTGGGTGACCTGGAGTTGCTTTCTTCGACCGTCGATCTACCCGAACCGCGCCGGGAGGTGGAATTGGAAGAGGTCATCAACGGCACCACCCGCGAAGTGATTCTCAATGGCAATTACCTCCTGGCATCCCTTCAGCGCACCACGACAAACGTCGGAGAAATCCGGTTGGGCGAAACAGCGCTCACCGGCTTTTCCGGTACTTACGGACTTCCCGATCGCTACCGAAACATCGTTCCGGCCACGGCTCCGACGGGAGATGCCCTGCGTACGCAGCCCCGACGCTTGAACTACCGGGACGGCAGGGGCTACGTACAGGCCAGGCTGGAATACACCCTCGCGCCGGGGCGCGACACCGTTTCGGTCAGTTCCTACGGCAGTGTTCCTTTCGAGCTGACCTTTCCGGAAGAGGTTTTCCCGAGGCGTGGTGCCGATATACGACTTGACGTTCAGGCCGATCTGCAAAAATTGGTGGGTGCCATCGATCTTTCCGCCGATACGGCGGCCGTGGCGGAGGGACTCACGCAGCCGGTCGATTTCCTGCAACCGGTGGGAATCGCGAATTAGCCTGCTCCGGCTTGGGGTAGGGCGTCGAAGCGCAGGTACAATGTCTATCGGGAACTATCTTGCTCTACCGTAAACTCGAATCGCACACCCTGCGTCCCCGCCCATGACCATATCCGCCGAAATTTCCCTGTACCCCCTAACGGTGGATTACGAACCGCCCATCATCGATTTTATTAAACGGTTACAGGCACAATCCGGCATTACCGTAGCCACCAATGCGCTGAGCACCCAGGTCACCGGTGAATACGATGACGTGATGACGGCGCTGACCGTTGCGATGCGACCGACGATGGAGGGAGAAACCTCCTGCTCGTTGGTCATTAAGATCCTGAATGTCGGGATCGAACCGGGGCGAGCGGTAACTATCTAATATTTGGCGGTAATCCATTTGCCCATATCTTTCAGGCTGGACTTTTTCCCGTAGTTAAGAATGCCGATACGGTAGATGCGGGAAGCCATCCATACCATCAGGCCGGCAAAGAGAAATACCAGCAAGAGGCTAAGCAGCACCTGCCAGAGCGGAGGGTCGAACGCTAATCGTGCCGGCATGACGATGGGAGCGAAAAGCGGAAAAATGGACGACCAAACCGCCAGACTGGAATTGGGGTTCTGGATCGCTGCCATCATGATGTAGAAAGCCAGGATGACCGGAATGGTTATCGGAATAGTTAGCGTCTGGCTTTCGCCCATATCGTCGCCCATGGCACTGCCAACGGCGGCAAAGAGGGCCGCGTACATAAAGTAACCGCCCAGGAAGTACAGGATGAAGCAGGGAATGATGATCCACCAGTTGAGATCGTTTAGCCCGCTAACCAGGCGCTCGACCATGCTTTGCATCTCTTCGGGGTTCATATCCGGCGAGTTCGGCATCTGCGAAGGCTCGGTGTCAAAACCAAAAAAGAGTCCGACGAGGAAGAGCAGGCCGGGAATCATGATCATCCAGGTGAGGACCTGCGTGAGTCCGAGGGCGCCAACGCCGATGATCTTGCCCAGTAACAGCGTGAAGGGACGCACCGAGCTGATAACTACCTCTACGATGCGGTTGGTTTTTTCCTCCATTACGGAGCGCATGACCATCATTCCATAGACAAAAACGGAGATATACATCAGGAAACCCATCACGGTGCCGATACCCGCCCCTAGCGCCGAGGCCATACTCCGGTCGTCGGATTCTCCCTCTTCGGAGGTGGTCAGGCTTCGAACGCTGAGCGAGACGTCCGAGTCAAGGCTTGCCAGCGTAGTTTCATCGATCTCCAGGGCCTTGATCTTATACTCCCGCAGGGCGTCTTCAATCCGGTTTTTGATTCGGGCCTGCGCATCGATGCTCATCGTTTCGTCACTGAACAGCTGTACCCGGAAATTTCGGTTCCGGGGGTTGGTCACTGGTGGGACCACCAGAATGCCGGCGAAGTCACGATCCTCGCCCGTTTCTTCCCGTAAACTTTCCAGCGGCTGATCGACGAAGCGAAAATATAGGCCGTTCTCATCGGCTAGTGCACCATTGAACAGGTTGCCGTCGTCGATCACCGCTATGCGCTGTACATCGTCGTTCTCGTAGCTGAAGACCGCATTGGCGATGACAACGAAGAGTGCCAGGCCGACCGGCGTAAGGAGGGTAGCGAGAATGAAGGACCGTCGCCGGACGCGCGTAATGTATTCACGACGTATAACGAGCCAGAGATTATTCATGAGTGGAGGGTTGCGAAACGAGGGTTAGCGTAGGGTGGTAACGGGTTCTTCAGAAGCAGTAACCTTGCTCACCCGCTTGATGAAGATCTCGTTCAGGCTAGGAAGGATTTCCTGGAATCCGCGAATATGAACCCCCATATTGAGTAGGTCCCGAAGGAGATCGTTGCTATCGGTTTGCGCATTCAGCTGGATATCTACGCCGGAGGCGGTGGGATTGGTAAGCCGGTAACGTTCACCTACGGCGAGCGGAAGGTCGCCGGTGAAGTTCAGCCGGTACCGATTCTCGAGAAACTGGCGGCGGATGTCCTGCACCTTCCCCTGAAGGATGTTCCGCCCCCGATCGATGAGGACGATGTATTCGCAAAGCTCTTCAACCTGCTCCATCCGGTGCGTGCTGAAGATGACGGCCGTTCCGTTGTCGTGCATCCGCAGGATCTCCGCGCGCATACGATTGGCGTTCACGGGGTCGAGTCCACTAAAGGGTTCGTCAAGTATGAGCAATTTCGGCTCGTGCAGGACGGTAGCAATGAACTGTACCTGTTGCTGCATCCCCTTACTCAGCTCTTCTACCTTCTTCTTCCATTGGTCCTCTAACTCGAACTTGGCCAGCCAGGACCGGGCTCGCGACTCAGCGGTACGGCGATCCATCCCTTTCAGCTGCGCGAGATAGAGCAATTGTTCGCCGACGTACATCTGTTTATAAAGACCGCGCTCCTCGGGCAAATATCCGATCTGCGTCGGGTGATAGCCGTTCAAAGGCTGGCCTTCGAAGTAAATGTCACCGCTATCCGGGGCAGTGATCGTCGTGATCATGCGGATCAGGCTGGTTTTTCCGGCACCGTTCGGGCCCAGGAGGCCAAGGATGGCATCCGGCGGCATAGCGAAGGTTACGTCGTCCACAGCTACTTTCTCTCCGTAGGTCTTGGTAACGTTGCGGACTTCAATGACTGGTGCGGTGGTTGAGTTTATCATAGGTGCATGCCTGTAATTCGAGGGCAAGATGGTCAAACCGGACGGATTGTGACCGTTCGGATGGACGAATGGTGGGGCAAAATAGACAAAAGCTTCCGCGTGAAAACGGGTGGACGTTCGACAGCGTATCATTGTACCATGTTTCATCGGCCCCATTTTATCGTTAACCCCGCTGCAGCGGGTGGGAAAGCGGCTGCTTGGTGGAGCGCGGCCGAACCGGTTTTACGTCGACGAATTCCCGATTTCACCGCTACCGTAGCCGGTACCCGGGCAGGCATCGGCCAGGTTGTTAAAGAAGTGCTGGGGGAATCTCCGAGAGACATCATCGGCGTCGGGGGAGACGGCACGCACCACGATATTGTCAACGCGCTGATCGAAACGGACAGTTTGAAGCGCTGCACGTACGCACCCCTTCCCTTGGGTTCCGGCAATGATTGGTGCAGAACCCTGGCGGTGCCCCGGCATCTGGTACGCTGGTTGAATATTATGGAGCATGGAAAGTGCATTGACCACCGCATCGGCAAGTTGACTTTTGCTTCCGGCAGGGTTCGTCACTTCATCAACGTTGCCGGCTTTGCCTACGATGCGGAAGTGGTCCGGCGGGCGGACCAACAGACCTTCAAACACCGACTGATGTATCCGCTCCTCACCGCCGCATATTTGCCGGGCTACCATCCACCGTTACTGACCCTGGAATACGACGGAATGCGAATCGAGGACCGTTTCCATACCATCAATCTCGGTATCGGCCGCTACAACGGAGGAGGCATGCGGCTTGTCCCCCAGGCGAATCCCACGGGAAGCGAGCTGGCACTCACTTACGCCCGCGCCCTACCGGTGCCCCGCATTCTAGCTAATAGCTGGCGGTTTTTCACCGATTCTATCGGTAAGGTGAGGGGCGTGACTACCACCCATGCGCGAACCATTCACGTAGACGGACCGACCGGCGTAGAAGCCGACGGGGAATATCTTGGCGAAGGACCGGTACGTGCGGAGTTGCTTCCCTTCAGTTTTAAGGTACGCTGCGGTAACATTACTTTTTGAAGCCCGTGAGGCAGAGTAGATCGCCGGGTAAGGAGAGCATATGCAGCCGATGAAATTTTTCCTCGTCTTTGCTTTATGAACCGCCGGAATACCCTTATGCGCTATCTACTTCCGTTGATCCTGGCTGTTATTTATTGGGCACCGGCTTATGCACAACAGACTGGATATGCTCCCTCGGATGGTGTTGCCATCTACTACGAAACTTACGGCGAGGGAGCGCCGATCGTGCTCATCAACGGCGGTCCCGGTTTTAGCAGTGAAGGTTTCCGGACGCTGGCCGGAAAGGTCGCGGATATGGGTTATTCGGTAACCATCTTCGATCAGCGGGGCACGGGAAGAAGCCCGCTATCCGCGGTGAACGAATCAACCGTTACCATGCAGCTTATGGCCGGGGATATGGAATCCCTTCGGGAAACACTAGGCTTTGAGCAATGGACCCTTTACGGTCACTCCTTCGGGGGTATGCTGGCCAACTTTTACGCCGCCCGTTACCCGGAACGGGTCCGCGCCATCATTCATTCCAGTTCGGGAGGCTTGGACCTCGCTCTTCTGGGAAGTAGCGCCGAATTGATCAACCGGAACCTCGAGCCGGCGGAAATTGACTCCCTGGATCGTTGGCGGAGACTGCGCCGGATACCGGGGCGCGAAACGGAGGTTGAAGAGAAATATGCAAACACGCTGGCGAAAGCCTACGTATTCGACCAGTCAAAGGTTGCCGAGGTGGCCGAGCGCCTACAGCAGGGGGATAGAGCGTTAAACCGGCTGGTCTGGGCCAACCTGCGGCGAATCCGATTTAATGAAAAAGCGGCGCTTGCTTCCTTTCCGGCACCGGTATTGATTATTCAGGGTAAGCAGGATATCATTCCAGAGCAGCTGGCACTGACCGCAGACCGTATTTTTCTCAATGCTGAAGTTCTCTTTCTTGACCGTTGCGCACACTATGGATGGCTGGATCGGCCGGAAGCCTACTTTAGGGCAGTAGATAAATTCCTGACTCGCGTCCATGGCTGATCCTGAAGTGCCGCTGCCGATCAGGGAATAGCGAAAAATTCCCGTGGGCCGCTTGAGTCAAATGCTAAGAAAAATGATGATGAAATAAGCGGGGTCCATATAAGGTTAAAAGACTGGTTGACAAACGCTATGCAGCGTCGCTTTATGCGGCGGCATTATTCTGAATACCAGTTTTAAGACACTTCCATACACTGCTTTTGAGGGTATGGCCTACACAAACCGTTAAATATGCTTTTTCTTCACCCCAGGCTCAAGCGAGTTGGAGCAGTAACATTCTGCTTCACGCTTTTTCTCCTCACGGTTGCCGCCAGTGGCACCAGCCAGGACCTCCCCTTCGTCACCACCTGGAAAACGGATAATCCAGGATCCTCCAACAGCACTTCGATATCTATTCCCACCTCCGGTGATGGATACCTGTATGATGTAGATTGGGATAACGACGGGATCTACGACTCCCTTGGCGTTACGGGATCGATTACCCACGACTACGGACAGGCAGGCATTCGTACGATCCGCATTCGGGGTGATTTTCCCCAAATCAATTTTAATGAGGGCGGCGACGCCGAAAAGCTGATCAAAATATTATTCTGGGGTTCCATTGAGTGGCGCAGCATGGAGAATGCCTTCAATGGTTGCAAAAATCTACTACTGTTGACGATTGATGCGCCGGATCTCTCCCGCGTAACGTCGATGCGGCATATGTTCCGGAACTGCGAACGGCTAAATTCTTACGTCAATCATTGGGATGTCCGATCCGTTACCGACATGAGTGGCTTATTCAAAGGGGCCACTTCTTTTAACCAAGCCCTTAATCAATGGGACGTAAGCCAGGTCACGAACTTTAGCGAGATGTTTATGGAAGCGCACAGCTTCGATCAGCACCTTAAAAACTGGGACGTTAGCAGCGCGACGGATATGAGCCGCATGTTTGCTTATGCAAGCAGCTTTAACCAGGAAATCGGCCCCTGGAAAACCACAAGCGTGGTGACTATGGCCGGAATGTTTCGGGCGGCCAGGCAGTTTAACCAGGACCTTCGGAAATGGAAGACTTCCTCGGTTACCGATATGTCGAGCATGTTTGAAGACGCCAGCCTCTTCGATCGCGAGATCGGAGACTGGGACGTATCCAACGTAGTCACTATGAAGCGGATGTTTCACAGTGCCAAAGTTTTTAATCGACGAATCGGGGACTGGGATACCCGCGAAGTAACCACCATGAACGATATGTTCCGGTACACCCTGGAATTCAATCAGGATATTGGCACGTGGAATACCGCGAAGGTCACCGACATCTCCGGCATGTTCTACAGCGCCAAGGCGTTCAACCAGGATATTTCGGACTGGGACGTGAGTAACGTCCAGCGCATGGACGGAACCTTCGCCTGGACCACACAATTCAATCAGGACCTCAGCGACTGGAACGTAAGCTCAGTCACCGATATGAGCGGCCTGTTTTGGGGGTCGGTCTTCAATCAGGATCTCCGCTCCTGGGACATCACCCGCGTTGCGGATATGACGGACTTGTTCGCGAAGGGTCAGCTGAGCCGGGAAAACTACGATCAGCTGCTGCTCCACTGGATACAACTGGACCTACAAAAGAATGTCCGGCTGGACGTCGGGACCAGCAATTATTGCGAGGGGGCGGAGGCCAGAGCATCGCTCATTAAGGACTATGGCTGGAGCATTACAGACGGAGGGAGTGAAAATCTTCCTCCGACCGCGATTTGTCGGGACGTGACCGTATACCTCGATGAAACGGGGCAGGCCACGATCAAAGCCGACACGCTGGACGGCGGTTCTTTTGACGGCTGTAACGAGTCAATGCTCACCTTTGATGCGTCGCAGACGTCCTTCAATTGTGAAGACATTGGCACCGTAGATGTAGTGCTCACCGTAAAGGATTCCGACGGTAATACCGTTACCTGCCAGGCCAGGGTTACCGTAGAAGATGCTCCCGCCGGTATATACCATATGCCGGAAAATATAACGGTTGCCGCTAACACTGGAGACTGTGAGGCAGTGGTAACCTGGATCGCTCCGGTGACAAACTGCCGGTCGACGCTGACTTCGACGTATGAAAGCGGAGACACGTTTCCCTTAGGCCCTACGGTAGTGAGCTATATGGCCAAGGAGGGATCCGGCGAGCCGGTGGTAGCCTCCTTCGTAGTCACCGTAACCAGTGACCTGGCCATTGCCGCCGCGGAAACCGAACCGGTCTCCTGCCGTAGTGCCACTGATGGACGGGCGACCCTGACGCTATCCGGAGGATTGTCACCCTACCAGTACGACTGGGCCGCGGATGGGGCCGGAGAATTTACTGGCAGGAGCGTCAACTCCGAACTACCCTATGGGGAAAGCCAGGTTAAAGTGATCGACGCGGCCGGTTGCACGGCCGAAGCCACCGTCGTTGTGCGCGCCGAGCCGATCAAGTTTACCAGCGAACCAGAGGATTTGGAAATCTTGACCAATACGGAGGATTGCCGCGCCGTAGTCAGCTGGACCAACCCTACGGTTAGCTGTGCAGTGGGAGATCTCGTTTCAAACTATACGAGTGGAGACACCTTCCCCGTAGGGTCTACCCGAGTGCGGTACACTTTTTCGGATGGCGAAGGCGAAAGCATCAGTGGGGATTTTTTCGTTCACGTGCGTTCGGATCTTCGACTGGTCATCGAGGAAGTTCTTTCCCCCTCCTGCTATAATGGAGAAGACGGAGAAGTAGTGGTAAGCGCCACTGGTGGCCAGGCTCCCTATTTATATGATTGGAATACGGACGCAACGGGTGACTTTGACGATGGTCCCTTTCCCAGTGGCCTACGTGCGGGTCAGTATGAGGTGAGCGTACAGGATAGCACCGGGTGCCTCGCCAGCGGAACGGTCAAGCTCAACGATCCGGCCGAACTTCAACTCGCGGCGGAGGTACTAGCTACCGAGAACGGACGATCGGTAGACCTGAATATCAGTGGAGGTACAGCTCCCTATCAGCAGCAGTGGAGCGGAACAGGTATAGCCAGCCATCCGGAAGAGGAAGATATACAGGTCGCCGCCAATGGTACCTTCACTGTAGAAGTGACCGACGATGCAGGTTGTATCGCGACTACCGAGGTAGCCGTTGACGGATTGTCCGAGGCCTGTACGAACATGGCTTTCGAGGTATTTCCGAACCCCACGACCGGGGTTTTCTCGGTAAAATTTGAAAGGTGCGCCTACCCGATTCCTATTACCGTTTACGATAGCTACGGCCGAACGATCGCAGTGACGAACAGCGAGGACCTGGCCACGGACCTGGACTTCAATGCCCTGACCCGTGGACTATACTTCCTCCGGGTGGATGGCCGCTATGAAGTGACCTCGCGTACCGTTTTAGTGCAGTAAAACGGCTGCTGGCTCAGCCAATTTCCGGTAACCTTACCTTTAGGGTATGGTTTGGCTGGATTCCGGAGTCAGTAAGGGAAAGCGAGCGAAATGCATGTGCATGCTTACCCTACTGTTGGGGATAGCGAGCCTCCCCGCGCAGCAAATTACCCTTATCGATTCACTGGAGTCGACCCTGGAGCAGGCCGAAGACCGCGATACCGGATTCGTGAACCTCCTCAACCAGCTTGGATATGAATACTGGATCGTCGACCCGTCGCAATCCATTGAGCGCGGTAATCAGGCGCTTTCATTAGCGGAAGAACTTAAGTATGCTCAGGGGCAGGCATTTGCCCTACGGGTGATAGGCGTTGGGTATTGGGCCAAGGGAAACGCGGAACTGGCTTTCCGGCACCTGATCGCCGCTAAACGCATTTACGAACAACTTAAGGATCCGTTGGGTCGAGCGAACTCCGACCTTAATATAGGAATGGTGTATGCCGACCAGCGGGATTTTGATAAGGCGGATCAAAGCTATACAGCAGCGTTAAATACCTTTCAGAGGCTGGAGGTACCTTCCCGTATTGCCACCACGTATACCAAACTGGCTGATCTGCTGATCTTGCAGGATAAGCACGATGCGGCTTTCAATTACCTCCGGCGGGCCTTGGAAATACACGAAGCCAATGACTTCACCTATGGAATTGGCGAAGCCAACGCCAAATTGGGGAGAATCAGCCTCGCCACTGGGGACCCCGACAACGCCATATCCCACTTCCTCCTGGCGGTGAAGGCCGGTGGCCAGCGCTTCGACCATGTGGGCATAGCAGAAAATTTTGCCGGAATAGGCCAGGCGTACCTGAAGAAAAACCAATTCCTTCAGGCTGCCGACTATCTGGACCGCGCCGAAAATATTGCCAAAGCTTTCGGCCTGTTGAAGGTGAAGTATGAGGTTTATGCTGCACAGCAAGAGCTGGCCACGAAACAGGGCAACTACCGTAAGGCGCTAAGCTATGCAGAACGCAAGGAGGCCGCTTCCGATTCCCTGTACACGGAGGAGACCACCAACCTAATGGCCAATTATGGTGCCAGCAGCCGATTCAAGGAACAGGAAGAAAAATTGGAGCTTGCCCAAGCGAAATTGGAGCTCTTGGAACAGCAACGGCGGATTGACCGCCTCACGCGATGGCTCCTCCTGGCAGGCCTGGTATTCATCTCGGGCTTGGCCTACTTTCTCATCCAAATCAAGAACGATACGCTGCACCGAAAGCAGGAAGACCTGGAAGCTTCCGAAATCCGAACGGACCAACTAGCGGATGAACTACGTGATCGAGACCGGGAACTCACGACCTTCACGCTGAATCTGGCGCAGCGCTCGGAATCTATCACGAATCTTAAACTGGAGCTGGATACCCTTCGGCGAAAAGCGCCCCGGGATCTGCGTGGAGAGATCGGAAAGCTTTCCCGCAGGGTAGCTAATATTGCCGACGGAGCGCAGGAGTGGGAGAACTTCCAAAGATATTTTGACGCCGCTCACCCCGACCTGATCAAGCGACTCAAAACGACCTATCCCGACCTGACGCAGAACGAATTCCGCCTCATATCCCTCCTTCGCCTAAATCTTACCACTAAGGAAATGGGATCGATCCTGGGGATCAGTCCGGATAGCGTGAAAACCGCCCGTTATCGGCTCCGTCGGAAACTTGATTTGCCCGCTTCGACCAAGTTATACGATTTTCTCCTGTCTATCGGCCAACAGCTATAGTACGCCAAAGGTACTCAAACCGGCCGGACCCCGAGGGGAGGTATGTTTACCCAATTAACTTTTTAATTGGCTAAAAGACATTTGCTAACGTAGATAAAAAATCGTAATGTACACGTAATGTTTACTCCTTTATTCTCCATCGTATACCTCTCGTAGGCCCTTGAAAATTGGGTTTCCTGGCATTTGCCGGGAGTTTTGTCATGCAACGGATTAGCAGGCCACCGGGCTACATCTCATCCGCCTGATAATACAATTAACCAATCAATTCAATCCTCATGCCTACTCCTTTAGATATTCTCCTGGACCCAGTTTCCCTGATCTTTCTGGGTATTTACGCCGCGTTGATCCTGTGGGAAGCGGCCTTTCCGGCCAGAAACCTGCCGGAGGTGAAGAGTTGGAAATTGATGGGCTTTATGTCCTTCCTCCTTTTCTTCTACCTTTCCAGTTATCTGCCGCTATGGCTTGATCCGCTTCTGGAGCCATACCGCCTTTTCGACCTGACGGAAATGCCCGTTTGGGTGGCCTTCCCGATCGGGGTTCTCCTTTACCAGCTCGGAATGTATGCATGGCATCGATCGATGCACCGGTCCGACTTGCTGTGGCGCACCTTCCACCAAATGCACCACAGCGCCGAGCGAGTGGATACCTGGGGTGCGTTTTGGTTCAGCCCGATGGACATGATTGGCTTTACCCTTCTTGGTAGCCTCTGTTTTGGGCTCGTAATCGGACTAGGCCCAACTTCCATTACCGCCGTATTGCTTTTCCTGAACTTCCTCTCGGTATTTCAGCATGCCAATATTCGGACGCCCCGCTGGCTGGGCTATCTCATCCAACGTCCCGAATCACACACGGTCCACCACGCCCGTGGTTTGCACCGCCATAATTACGCTGACTTACCCATCTTCGATCTGATCTTCGGGACGTTCGAAAACCCCACTGGATTTGACCATGAAACGGGCTTTTACCCGGGAGCCTCCAGTAGACTACGGGAGATGCTGACCTTTCGTGCCGTACACGAGCCAAAACCCAAGTCATGAAAAGAATATGTCTTTTCGCACTACTGATAGCCGGATGGCTGGGCTCCTGCGTTCACGCCCAGAACGAACCACCGCCGCGGTACTTCCAGTTCCGCATCGATTGCGGCCACGGGAATTGGCAGGACACCTCGGTGATAGCAGCAGCCACTGACTCGCTGCTCATCGCCGACTTCTACGCCGAACTGGAAAAACCTTTCCACCAACGGAAACTGATCAATGGCCCCCTGGCCCACGGTGACGGAGGGCATAACCGGAATGGCGACCACGCTTTTGAATGGCATTTCATACCCGATGCCTGGGAGCTATCGGACTTCGCATTTGAAGCCTGCAGCGGCTGTCCCTTTACCGATTTGGACGCCGACCCGGTGTACTGGGTAGATAGCCTGGGAAACTTTTGTCCGTGGTCCGCCCGCCCGGTCCGTGAAGTGGAATTAACTACCGGTACCGACCCAAATCCCCCTCTCTCGATCCCTTCGCAGGTTTATCCTAACCCCGTTCATGCCACGCTAACCGTTGACCTTCTTCCTATGGAAAGGGTAGATGCCCTGCTCCGGGATGCTTTGGGCCGGGCCGTCATGGAATTGCCACTCTACGGCACTGGTAACCGGATCAATCTGCTTGGTTTGCCAACGGGCCTGTACACGCTGGAACTCACCGCACCCGGACGAGCCAGGACGGAGCACAAAATTTTTCTTCAATAGGGTAGAAGGAGCACTGCCAAATTCAATCCTACCACCGATTACAAATCGACTCCTCCCAGCAGGGTACCTGATTTCGAAGGCAGTTAAGTCATCGGGAACCAATCCAACATTCCATCGCCCACTACGAGCGGCAAAATTCAACAACATGTTCCGGATTATCCTTTTCATCATCCTCAACTGGATGACCTGGCAGCTTACCGCCCAAATCAGCCCGGCCCGAGTGGTCGTGGATCATCTTCGGTCCGAGTCACTCGCAAATACGGCCGGTGAAGCCACAAAGCGTAGGGTGACCATCTACCTTCCCCCCGGTTACGACGAGTCCGAGGACCCCTACCCGGTGATCTATTACCTCCATGGGTTTACCTGGAGTGATAGCCTTAATTTGGCGGTCAGCCGGTTTGATACCCTATTCGAACACGGCATCCAGCATGGATTTATCCCCCCGGTCATTATCGTGAATGCCGACCATCATACCCGGTACAGGGGTAGTTGGTATACCAATTCCCCCTATACCGGCAACTGGGACGATTTTGTAACGCGAGATCTGGTAGATTATATGGATACCCATTATCGCACCCTACCCAGGGCGGAAAGCCGCGGAATTGTCGGTCATTCAATGGGTGGCTACGGCGCCCTCAAATTAGGCATGCTGCATCCCGATGTATTCGGGGTCGTCTATGCCATGTCACCCGCACCGCTGGCGCTGGATCATGAACTGGCAGCTTCCAGCGAATGGTACCGAAGAGCCGGCGAGGTGGAGGACCGGGAAACCCTTATCGAAGAGTGGAACGAATTCGGCGCTAATATTGTCGTTTCCATGGGGCAGGCCTTCACGCCCAATCCGGCTAAGCCACCTTTCTACGCCGACCTTCCCTTCACTTTCGTTGAAGACAGCCTGGTCGTCCACGATGCCGTACTCGCCCGTTGGCAAGAACATATGCCAATAAATATGGCGTCGCGCTACCGAGAAAACCTGGAGCGACTGACTGCCCTCAAGATCGAATGGGGACGGAACGATGAATTTGGCCTCGTACTAAGTAGCAGATTATTCAGTCGGCACTTGGAGGATCTGGGCATCGAACACTACGCGGAGGAATATATCGGGACCCACAGCGACCGAATTAATACCCCCGATGGAAGGTTACTCTACGATGTATTGCCATTTTTTGGTTTCCACCTTCAGTTCCCCCACAATGCATCCGATTATGAGCGCTCCCGTTGATAAGGCTGATAATTGCCGTAATTCCTGTCGGCATTGTCCGAAGGCAAGCACAGGCCATTGCCGAATCGTATTCCGAGAAGTATCCGACCAAACCAGCAAGGGAATAGATGGCCACCGGAGGATACCTCGGAAAAAGCCCGATGTAGTTGCCATCGTCGATCCCGAAAAGATAAATGGTGGGAACCTGTCAAATTTATAATTAAGCTCACTGATATGGCAAGGGACAAACTGGCACTGGTACGGATCTTCACGAGGTATCAGCATTTCGGGGGCATTTGATGGTTTTAACGCTCCGGCCATCACCAACGCCAAATTACCTGTCCGGCCACTTCCGTTCGATGGGTCTTATTGGTAGCCTCCCATCCGCTGCCGAGCGTAGTACCATCGGTGGTTTGGGTCCTCGCGATGCGTGCTTCCAGGGTGAGCCTTCGGATCCCTTTATACCGCAGCAAGAGGAAGCTGCGCAATCCTTCGCCGTAATAGGGTAGCACTCGGGCGTTATACGTCAACCCGTTCTCGTACTCGTAAAAACGCACATCGTAGCCGGGCGTAGCGAAAACGGCCATGCGGGCTGACACGCTGAGCGGACCGAGCGGCCGATAGTGAATGTCCTGGAATAGCATAGCCCCGTTCTGCTGTCCCTTCAGGGGATCCTCGGTATAGCCGATGTCCAGCCGGCTACGCCACTCCAGAGCGGAAGTCAGGCGATACCCGGTATGAAATCGCGCCTGGAAGCGCGTCCGGTCGACCACCGGATCCAGCCTGAGATCGTCACCACCATCGATCCCGTAGCCCTTTATCTCGCTGCGGGCCTCCAGGTAAGCATCGAGCTTTCGTTTGACCGTATACGTCAGCCGGAAGCGGTATTCGCGGCCGCTGCTTGGGGCGTCAATGGTGTAGCGTAGCCAGGGGTGCCGCCAGACGTCTACGTAGGCGTTCACCCGCCACCGGATAGCAGGACGCAACTCCAATCCCAGGTAGACACCCGTTTCGTTGCGACCGCCAGCTGATTCCCCGAAGGGGCGGGCGCTCAGGGAGCGATAATCCGGTGCGTAGTTGCGATAGACCAACACCAGGTCCGCCTTGGGATCCAAACCAATGTTGAGGCCATGGAGCATGGCTAGGCCATTTGTTCCTGCTTGAGCTGCGGTTCCACAACAAAGTACCGCACCTGCGACCTCGCCAAAAAAGGAAAAATTCCGATACCGATATTTGTAATCCAGGCTCAAATTACCCAGGTCGGTGCCCCGAAAGTAGTAGCGATTGTAGGGCTGCTCGCGGGGCAAGAGAGGCATGCTTAGGTGGTCTCCTACGAAATTGAGCGCCAGCTCCAATCGCCGGAGCGGACGGTAGCGAAGGTTTCCCCCGTAGGTGAATTGCCCGACCCGGCGGCGGTCCTCCAGCTCGTTCAGGGTGCGGTGGTAGCCGCTCAGGCTGAGCGAGGTCACGCTCAGCGAGTCAGCGGCAAGATTACCCGTGCGCTTCTGCCGGCCGGCGAAAACCGAGGCTTCCCAGTGTGGACCGAGTGCCAACGTGAGGCCCGCTCCCCGCACGAAGCTGAATTCATTGACACTGGCGTAAGGCTGCAGGGTAGGGGAGCTGCGCGCTACCGAGGTGGTGTAGCTACTCTTGCCAAAGCCGAATCCGGTATACAGGATAAGGCCCTGTCCGAAACTCACGGAGAAATCCCCCAAGGCAAGCGCGCGTACCTTCGAATTGAGGTGGCGGATGAAGAAGTGAATGCCGTAATAATCGAATCCGCGCCGGGTGTCGCTCCGGCCCAGGAAGGTCTCTCCCGGGTCCTTTTCGGCTACGATGCCCCAACTGAACTGGTTTCCGTAGCGCTGCCGGAACTTGAAGTATAGCCGGTCCGGACTGCCCAGGTACCGAGCGTCCGGCCCTGCGTAACCGCGAGCCTGTTCCAACCGGCGGCCGCTGCGGAGGAACACTTCGCGGTTACCTTCCCTCAGCAGGGTTAGCAAGGGGACATTGACGTCGTCGAGCTCTTTTTCAACGGTCACGAAGGGGAGCATCCGGCGGATCGTCTCCAGGTCAAGGCCGGGTACGGCCTGCAATTCGTAGATGCTGATGAAGCCGTCCATCAGCTCCCGGTAAGCGAGCAGGCGGTCCGTTTGCAGCGGGCTAAGCAGGTAAGTGGCGTTTAATTCCTCCCCGCTGGCGGTATTCAGATCGAGGGGCCGGCGCTCGTAGCCTTCCAGGAGGGAAAAGGCATCGTTGAAGGTGAATTCACCACCGTCTTCGGCTTCCTGCGCGATGACGTCCTCGATCAGTTGTTCGGTAGCTTCTTCCTGGGCATGCATTAGCAGGGAAAGAAGGCAAACCAAAAGTAGGGCGGCGGAGCGCAGGTGCGGAGATGCGCACCCTACCATCCTTCCCGGATATTGTCCCTCACTCCCTCGAGGAGCTTGGTCCGTGCCTCCACGCTGGCCCACCCGACGTGCGGGGTAAGGAGCAGGCGGTGTTTGTTTTTAACTTTCAGGTAGGGGTGGTCGGCGGGCAGGGGTTCCTGCGTGAAGACGTCCACCGCCGCGCCCGAAATAACGCCCTCGTCGATCGCCCGGGCGAGGTCGGCCTCGACCACGATGCCTCCGCGGGCCATATTAACCAGGTAGGCGGATTCGGGCATTTTCTCCAGGTCATCGTAGGTGAGCAGATCCCGCGTCGCATCGGAAAGGGCGCAGTGGATACTGACCACCTGGCAGGTCCGGAGTAGTTCGTCCAGCGCCAACCGGGGGTAGGGTACATCGTGGTCGGTACCGCTGATGCTGTGGTAGACAACCCTGGCGCCGTATGCCTCGGCGATTTTTGCCACCCGGCTACCGATGGAGCCCAACCCGATAATGCCGAAGCGGGCATCCCTAAGCTCGTAGAAAGGGTTTCGCCACAGGGTGAAATCTTTCGCCTTGCTGTATTCTCCACTATAGACGGCTTCGTTCAGGTAGCACAGGTCCATGGCCACGGCGAACAGGGAGGTCATGGTGAGCTGCGCCACCGAATCGGTGCTGTAGCCGGCTACGTTGCGGATGGGAATCCCCCTGGCCTTGGCGGCCGATTTATCCACGTTATTCACCCCGGTGGCGGAGACACAGATCAGGCGCAACTTCGGCAGATCGGCGATGATAGCCTCGGTAAGCTGGACCTTATTTACGATGATTACCTCGGCTCCCGCGGCTCGCTCCACTACCTCGTCCTGGCCGGTGTGGGAAAAAAACGTGAAGTCACCCAGGTCATGGAATCGCTCAAATTCAGGGAGGTCTTCCACGCTGGCGGCATCGAGAAATACTATCTTTGTACTGGTGGGCATAGGCGGTGTTTTAGTCCCCGTAAATTATAAAGCCCCGAGTAAACAAACCAAACCTCGCGGTCGCTTTAGTCGGTATGCGTTTCCAACCCCATTTGCTCTTTGCCCTTGCCTGTTTGTTTTCAACCTGTTTGATCGCTCAGGAAGCGGAGGTGACCGGCACGGTTACCAATGCGGAGGGTGATACGCTCACCGGCTCGTCGGTCCAGGTGGTGGGCTCGGTGATCGGGGCGGTTACCGGAATCGACGGACATTTCACCCTGTCCGTCCCCCCCGGACGTATTCGCCTGCTGGCCTCCTACATCGGCTACGAGAATTACGATACCATTTTGGTGGTGACCAATACCGACCGGGAGATCGAGCTGGACATCGTCCTGACGGAATCCTTCGTAGACATGGGCGAGGTCATTGTATACGGCAGGAGGGCTTCCGGACAGGCCCAGGCGCTTCGGCTGCAGCAGTCATCGATCACGCAGCAGACCGTCATCCATTCCGAGCTGTTTAATAAGTATCCGGATATCACGCTGGCCGAGACGGTCCAACGTATGCCGGGTGTCACGATCACCCGAAACCGGGGGGAGGGGGAGTTGGTCCAGGTGCGTGGCCTGCCGGAGCAATACACCGCCATATCCCTGAACGGGCAGCGGCTACCCACCGTACAGCCCGAAGCCGACCGGGCGGGCAGCCTCGATATCATTCAGTCCAATCTGGTAGAGCAGGTCCGCGTGATCAAGTCACGCAGTGCGGATATGGACGCTGATGCCATCGGGGGAACGGTGGACTTCCGCATCCGCCAGCCGGAGCGACAGTTCGAAGTTTTAGTCCAGGGAGGCGCCGGTACCAACTTCGGTTTCGACCGGGCCGATAAGATTAATACGGGCATTGCCCAGGGGGCGGTGGTGCTGAATTCGGAACTTAGCGATGAGCAGGTGTACGGACTTTTGGCCGGCAGTTTTTTCCGCCACGCACGCGGCAACCGGATGCAGCGGTACGATTACGGCGAGAACGGGGTGACGGGTAATTCCATCAGCCGGGTCCGGCCCATAGATACCGACCGAATTACTACTAAAACGGGCCTTATCGGTGCCGTGGAGTTGCGTCCCAGCATATACAACCGCCTGCGCCTGAGCTACAATTACAGTGCCATAGATGAGGATGTATACGCCCGGGAAACGAATTTCAGCAGTCTGAATGGTACTTTCGAAAACCGCATCACCAGCAAATGGACCGAGGAGCGGCGGCTCAATATGGTGGCCTTGGAAGTGGAGAACAACTTCAGTAAAACCCAGTTGAATTACGCGCTGAGCTTCGCCAGTACGAGCGAACGACTCAATAACCGTCAGCGGGCCTATAATACCGTCTTTATCGGATCTCCGCGGGAGTTCACCGAGGAAGAATACCTTAACCTGACACCCTTCGACAGTAAGTATCCGGACAGCGAGATAAGCCGCACGGCCACCGAGCAACAGAATCTGGACCTGGAGGAGGACATTGCCATCGGCGGCGTAAACCTGACGCGCTACCTGAGCGCCGCGCGAACCAGCTTTCTACGCGTTGGCGGCCGTTATCGGATCAAGGAGCGGAATTACCGGGAGTTTTTTTTCCGCGAAACCATGTCGAATGCGCCTAGCGTGCGGGGCGGTGAATTCGCGGATCTGGGCGCGGAGGAAGCCCTCATCGAGAACCCCGATCTGGACGGTGGGCCCAATTACTTTGCGGGTGAGAAGATCGCCGCGGCCTACCTCATGTTCGTAAGGAACTGGAACTCAAAGTTCAGTACATCGACGGGCTTGCGGTACGAATACACGGACATCGATTATGAGATCATGCAATCGGGGATGCAGGACTCCATGTCCTACAACGATCTTTTTCCCAGCCTCAACATCACCTACCGCGTTCGCCGGGACCGCCAGTTTCGCTTCGCCTATTACACGGCAATTGCCCGGGTGCCGTATTCAACGCTGGTGCCTACCGGCAATTTCGACGAACGGCGACAGGCAAGGCTAGATGTATTTACCATTGGCAATACCGATGTCGAACCAACGTACAGTAACAACTTCGATCTGGTGTTCGAGCGCTACGGACGCAATGATGGCCTGATCAGTGTGGGGGTATACGCCAAGTTTTTGAATAATCCGACCGTGCGAACGGCGAAGTATGCCTCGATAAACAACCAGCCATCCCTGGGGTACAGCATGATGAATACGGCCGATGCCCGACTCCTCGGTTTCGAACTTGGTTTTTACCAGAACCTGGCTTTCCTCGACCAGGGCCTCCGCTGGCTCAACCTCAATGGTAATCTCAATTTCAACTATTACGAGCTGGAAGAATCCGCAGTGGCGGGGGCCACCCTTGCCCAGGCACCACGCCGCTCGGCTAACCTCAGCTTGGTGTACAGCAATCCCCGACAGCGGCTTAACCTGGTGCTGGCGGGAAACTACCGCAGTTCCACCCTCGACCTCCTGCAGGACGGACAGCCCGTCTGGATCAACGCGGTCATCAGTCTGGACCTGGCGGCCGATTACGAGCTCTTCAAGGACATTTCCGCCTATGCCCGTCTAAACAACGCTACGGACCATCGCGCGGAGCGCTACATCGGCAAGCCCGATCAGGACGATTCCCTTCTGCTTTCTAGCACGAACTATGGCGTTTGGGGCGTGATCGGCCTCCGCTGGAGACCTGAGTAGAGCTCGCTGCGCTCACGGTAGAGCTCGCTGCGCTCACGGTAGAGGCTCCCTGCGGGCGCGGTAGAGGCTCCCTGCGCTCACGGTAGAGGCTCCCTGCGGTCGCAGTAGAACTCGCCACTACTTCTCTACCCTCTACCCTTTACCGCGCCCAAAGGGAGCTCTACCGACGAAGTCCTCTTCCGCGTCCGCAGGGAGCTCTACCGACGAAGTCCTCTTCCGCGACCAAAGGGAGCTCTACCGACGAAGTCCTCTACCGCGCCCGCAGGGAGCTCTACCGACGAAGTCCTCTACCGCGACCAAAGGGAGCTCTACCGACGAAGCCCTCTACCGCGCCCGCAGGAAGCTCTACCAACGAAGTCCTCTTCCGCGACCAAAGGGAGCTCTACCGACGAAGTCCTCTACCGCGCCCGCAGGGAGCTCTACCGACGAAGTCCTCTACCGCGCCCGCAGGGAGCTCTACCGACGAAGTCCTCTACCGCGACCGCACGAAGCTCTACCAACAAAGGCCACTATTTACGTAAGTTTGCCAAAAGCTTGAACCACTATGAAATTTTCCGTTTCCAGTTCCGATCTGCAAAAGAAATTACAGTTGGCCGGGGGGGCTATTGCTTCGAATCCGGTACTGCCGATCCTGGAAGATTTTCTATTCACCATCGAGGGTAAAAACCTTAAGATTGCCGCCACGGATCTGGAAACCAGCGTGGTGACCAGCCTCGAGGTCAATGCGGATGGCGACGGTCAGGTGGCCGTACCGGCCAAGATCCTCATCGATACCCTAAAGGCGCTGCCCCAACAGCCGATCACCTTCGACATCAACGAGGACAATTACGGTATCTCCATCACGTCGGCCTACGGAAAGTATAAGCTGGCCGGTGAGCCCGGTGGTGATTACCCGGAAATTCCGGAACCCAGCGAAGCCGATGAGATCAGCGTGACGGCCATGAATCTTCAGGAAGGGATCAACAAGACGCTCTTTGCCACCTCTACCGATGAACTGCGACCCGCCATGACGGGGGTTTATTTCCAGGTAGATTTCTCCAAGCTTATTATGGTCGCTACCGATGCCCATAAATTGGTGAAATTCAGCCTCAGCGATCTGAGTGGAGAAGTGACCAGCAGCTTTATCATTCCCAAGAAAGCGTTGAATCTATTAAAGGGTGCTTTACCCCATAGCGACGTCGCGGTAAGCATCAGTTTTGACAAGTCCAATGCCTTTTTTGATTACGGCGACACCAAGATGGCCTGCCGCCTGATTGACGCACGCTACCCCGATTACAACGCGGTCATCCCGGTCGATAATCCGAATACCTTATTGGTCAATCGCGCGGACTTTCAGAATAGCCTGAAACGGATTGTCATTTACGCCAACAAGACCACCAACCAGGTGATCCTCACCATTGCCGATGGCAGTCTTACAGTGAGTGCGCAGGATCTTGATTTCAGCAACGAGGCGACCGAGCAGCTCAGCTGTAGCTATGAAGGTAGTCCGCTTACCATCGGTTTTAACGCCAAGTTCCTGATCGAGATGCTTGGAGTACTGGAGGGCGAAGAAGTTCGCCTGGAAATGTCTACCGCCACCCGTGCCGGTATACTCCTGCCCACCGAACAGGAAAGCGGTCAGGATATTATGATGCTCGTTATGCCGGTGATGCTGAGCAATTAGTGGATAGTGAATAGCGAGGAATGGCCGAACGCTGATCTTGCAGGAAGTATTTATCAAGTTATTCCGTACGGACCCAATGTTTTATTCATTCTCCTTTGCAGATTGACTACCTGCAAGGGGAATAAGATGGTGTAGAGTAAACTCGAAAAAGTCCGACCTTAAAGGCGTAACTTGTATTACTTCCGTTACCGGGAACCCGTCATCCCTGCTATTCGTGCTATACCTGCTGAATACGCCCGGGGCAGATTAGAATGATATATCCCGGTGTTACATTTTCAGATTCCAACTCATAACCAGTTGTTTGCACGGCTTACCTAACGAATGCTAGCCAAGGGTCGACGTCAAGTGCAGACCGCCTTTTTTGTAAGTGGCCCCCTCTTTCATGACCGACAGGTCCAAATCACCGGAGCGCTTTCATTTTCCATTCCGTAAGGCTCACAGCTCGCGCAAATACCCATAGCGATGCTGCTTCGGCAAAACTATCTGCGTATCATGTACTGCAGCCATCTGTCATGTTGGGTAGTAATCAGTCTGCTTTTCTCCTTTGGTCTGCGGGCACAGGAAGAAGCGATACCTGACTTGGTGGCATTGCAGGATACCAACCTGCAGTATCATGTATCGCGCTTTGGCGTTGCCGAGGGATTGAACTCCACGGATATTTCCGCACTGTACCAGGATTCTAAAGGCATCATTTGGGTGGGAACCCGAGTCGGAATAAGCCGCTTTGCCGGCTATGATTTTGACAATTTTACCCAGGCCCGCATAACCCAAATCGGCAGGATCTATGCGATCGTGGAGGATGCGGAGGGTACGGTCTGGGTGGGTGGTACGAACGGTCTGTTCTACTACCGTGATGATCATATGACAGGTCACCTGGAGAAGGCCAGGCTCGATGTAACGGACGTGCGGAGCTTTTACGTAGATGCCTCGGGAAGTATGTGGGTGGTCGGGATTGGCTTCGTCCCCTTTACACTAAAAAGCGGGCTAAGAGAAACTATAAGGGGCGGAGACACGGCGGTTGTTGAGGGTATCGTGTCTCTCGACTACTGGGAGCGGACAGTGGGAAATTTTCGGACCCGCGATCTGGATGCCGACCGTGATGGCAACGTATGGTTTGCACTCGATAATCGTCATGCTTATTTCGACGGGGAAAAGCTGCAGGTGACTTGGCGGGATACCAGTCGGATAGTACTGAACCGGGAAGTATTGGCCATCTCTCGAGATAGCATTTTTTGGGGATCGGAGCGGACAGGATTGATCCAAGAGGACAAAGGCCAACGACGCCTTCGTGTAGCCCCCGCGACTTACCTCATGCAGGCGACGGATACTGCGATTTATTTTCTTAGTGCCCAGGAGTTAGTCATGCTTCAGAAAGGTCGATGGACCCGGCTTTTCGACTTGCAACTCACGGATGGTCTGTACCCCCAGGCCATGATCCTGGATCGTGAGGGTAACTTCTGGATCGGCGGAGTGGGTGCCCTATTGAAACTTACTCCCTCTCGATTTCGCAGCTGGGATGTTGAGAGTGATCGATTGCTGGAATCGAACCATTCCGTATACGAAATACCAAGTGGGGAGGTATGGGTTGGCGGACGAGGCGGACAAATTATCACGGTAAATCAGCACAAAACTTCAGCTATACCCGGGCTTGACCTACCGGCAAACTCACTCATCAACAGCATAACCACGGATCATAAGGGCAGGCGCTGGATAGCCACTTCACTGAACGGTCTTGTTATGCAGACCGAGGGCCGGACGGCTGTTTTCGGACCGAAAGAAGGGCTGGGGGATAGAACGCAACATTTTATCGGCATGATTTCCGGTCAGGGTCTTTGGTGCGCAGGGGACGACGGTATTACCCATATTGTCGATAATGGCGATGGCACCTTCACCTTTGAAAATTTTCGTCTGCCCGATGCCGGTACGCGAATCGAGGAGTTTACCGAAGTCTTCGCGGGGCCCGATGGCAGTGTTTGGACCATAAGCGATCGGGGGCTATACCGCTTAGATGATGGGCAGTTACAGCCAAAATTAATCACAGGAGACTGGCTGATCGCACCAATCCTATCCGGAGTAGCGGAAGACCATCGGGGTCGACTCTGGTTTTCAACCCGCGGGCAGGGTCTGTGGGAATGCGAACAGGAAGCCGGCCAGCCCCCCCGGCTGGTGCGGCGCTATACGAAGCGCGACGGGCTGGTGAGCGAAGTTCTCTTAGATGTCCTGGTGGACAGGAAGGGGAGGGTGTGGGCAAGTAGTGAAATCGGTGTTTGTAAAATTGACGTTGAACCGGACGTCCCCCTTATCGACTGCATCGATCAGGCGGAGGGATGGCCTATCCGGACCACCCCGCATAGTAAGCTGCTGGAAAGCACGGACAGCACCCTGTGGGTGATAAATCTGACCAGCATCCAGGCAATACCCCTGTACCGACAGGTGATCCGATCGGTTGCTCCCAAGACCATCATTCGCTTGGTTACGCTGTTCGACGGATATAGTTTGAGATGGGGGCGACCGGGGTATCTGGCATCTTTGTTTGGCGAACCCGTAACGCCGCGTATTCCGCAAGGCAAAAGCTACATCCGCGCCGACTTCTCCGCCACGGCCTACCGTCATCCGGAGAAAAATAGGTTCCGGGTCAATATGACCGGACGGGAACCTAGCTGGCAATTGTTGCCACCGGGTCAACACGATATAACTTTTTTCGGATTGGGGCCAGGTAGCCATACCTTATCTGTACAGGCAGAAAATTCCGATGGGGTGGCCGGGGACGTGGAAACCTTCACGTTTATCATCACTCCACCGGTCTACCTGCGATGGTGGTTCATCTTACTGGTCGGTATAGGAATGTTTTTTCTGGCCCGCTATTTGCTGCAAGCCTACCTCACGCGTGAACAAGCAAAGGGAGAGGCAACGCGCCTGCGGGAACTGAACGAATTTAAATCTCGGTTTTACGCAAACGTGACCCACGATTTTCGTACGCCTTTGACGGTAATCAAAGGGATGTCCGGTGAACTAAGCGAGCGCGTAGGAAGTCGGGAAGCGGAGTTAGTGACGCTGATTGAGCGCAACAGCGACAACCTGCTCGACCGGGTCGATAAAATGCTCGAATTATCCCGTATCCAGGCCGGCAACTATACACTGGACTGGGAGCGTGTAGAAATGGTTAGCTGGTTACGGAGCCGCGTCGCTGCTATGGAGTGGTTGGCTCGCCGAAAAGAGATCACGCTATCCTTCCATAGTACCTACGAGAATTTGGAGATGGACATCGATCGCTTCAAATTTGGCGCCATAGTGGATAATCTGGTGGGGAACGCCCTGAAATTCACTCCGACGGAGGGCCAGGTGACGATGCGGGTATCGAGGACGCTGCACCGGGGGGGGCCACATCTTAAATTGAGTATCCGGGACACTGGCCCGGGAATGCCCGACAACCAGGAGGCACGCCTATTCAAACGGTATACGCGGCACAGCAATAGTGAAGTTGGCATCGGATTGGGGCTTGCCATCGTCCGCGAATTAGTGGTACTGTTACATGGATCCATAGAAGTAAAGAGCACGGAAACTGAAGGAAGTGATTTTATCATTCTGTTTCCTATCCACCTCCGCACCGATTCCGGAGAAGGGATCTTTTGCGAACGGAAAGTGCCCGAATTGGTCCCACGCGAAGCTCAAACCAGCCAGTTGTTGCCCGAGGGAGACCGTCCACTAATCCTGGTGATAGAAGACGATATGGATGTCATGACCTACCTCAGGTTATGCCTCGGTTCCGAATACCGTATTATCTGTGCGGCGCGCGGGGACACCGGATTCGCGCAAGCGGAACAACACCAACCCGCGGCTATCGTCTCGGACGTAATGCTGCCGGGTATGAG
Organism: Lewinellaceae bacterium; assembly: GCA_963747415.1. Taxonomy (GTDB): domain Bacteria; phylum Bacteroidota; class Bacteroidia; order Chitinophagales; family Saprospiraceae; genus Neolewinella. Next base: position 1,097,979 of record CAVVFF010000001.1, read on the forward strand.
CGGATTGGAGTTGTGCCGGCGTGTCCGGGGGAGCGAAGAACTGGCCCACATTCCCATCGTGTTGCTTACCGCGCGGGTGGAACTGGAAGACCGGGTAGCGGGACTCAGCGATGGAGCCGATGCTTACCTGACTAAGCCCTTTGCCAAACAGGAGCTTCTTGCCCAGCTAAAGCAAGTACTCCGCGGTCGGGCCAAAACGGAAGAGCGAATCCGGGCTATAGCCGGGGGCGGTTCGAAGTACCGCGAAGCAAGGATTCCAACCGACCCCTTTCTGCGGCAAGCGGAGGAAATTATTCTTGAAGAAATAGCCAATCCACAGTTCACCCCCGATGAATTCGCTCGTCGCATGCATTTGAGTACCTCTCAGACCTACCGGCGAATTAAATCACTTACGGAACTTTCGACCGCCGTCTACATTCGGTCCATCCGTTTGCGGGAGGCGCGCCAATTATTACATAGTACCGAGCTCTCTATTTCAGAGATAGGCTATCGCACGGGATTTAAGTCACCAGCCTACTTCAGCCAGTGCTTCAAGTCGACCTACGAGCAAAGCCCGTCCGCATACCGCGACGAAACCCTAAAGGGGTAGTGGCTCACCTGCTCCGTAGCATTGAAGATAGCCGTATCGAATCCTACAATTAGCTTGGAACTTGGGAACTGGATCTAGGCCAGCCTGAACGGGAAATCCGAACCCCGGTTCCTCTGTCCTATAGCCTGGTCTACGGGAATTAGCGGGCCGGCCGGAAGCGCTTGCGGGAGACCGGGCCGGCAAAATCAAAAAGCGGATGTACTAGCATAGATGACCGATAACCGGGCAGTTTCCGGCAGGTAGGCTGGAAATGAATGATAGAGTAAAGTATTTGCAACAATAACACTAGCCGGGTAAATATTAATCCGGCAAATTAGGTGAGCGACTAAACTCACCATTATGCTACTTGCTAAGCGCTCAATATTTTTCGTTTTACTTATTCTGCTTTGGCAAACCTATACGATATCAGCCCAGACGATCGAGGGCCAGCTCTACGATACGGAAGGTGAGCCGGTACCTTACGCCAATGTATTGTTATTATGTGGGGCAGACTCCACTTTTGTCACGGGTTCTACCAGCAATGAATTTGGCGCGTTTTCCATCACCGGCGAAATCACTCCGCCGGCCATCGTACGCGTGATGGCACTGGGCTTCCAGGAGAAAACCATTTCCGTCGAGCCAGACGTCCAGCATCTCCGCCTGGTCCTGGAAGCCGTGGGCATGGCGCTCGATCAGGTGACCGTTACCGGCAGGAAGATGCTGTTCGAACTCAAGCCCGACCGCCTGGTCATGAACGTGGCCGCTACCCCTTCATTAAGTGGTAATACGGCCCTGCAAGTCCTGCAGAAGACGCCGGGTCTGGTCGTGAACCGCCAGGAAAACAGCATTGCTATGGCCGCACGTGGAGAGGTTTTGCTAATGATAAATGACCGCGTACAGCGGGTCCCCTCCGCCGTTATCATGGCCCGCCTGGAAGCTATGCCGGCTGAGAATATCGAAACCATTGAGATCATTCACCAGCCGCCGGCAAGGTACGATGCCAGCGGGGCCGCGGGTATTGTGCACATCATTCTGAAGCGTGGAGGAGGGGAAGGTACAAGCGGCAATTACACCGTAACGGCGGGCTACGGTCGCGGACCGAAAGCGATAGGAAACGTAAGTGTGAACCACCGCAAAAGCGATATCAACCTATACGGCGATTATTCGTATTCCCTGGACCATCATTCGGGAATTACCGTTGACCATTACCGGGAATATGAATACGAAGGAAATAATTTTTATTACCAGAACCTGGTCGAGTTTGAAAATCGCCGACTTCGGGGACATTCCCTGAATCTGGGGATGGACGTGTCGCTCCCCGGAGGTACCCTGCTCGGCGTCCGCCTGAGTGGGGCTATGTCGGAGGATCGAATCCCAACGGCGAGTAGCCGTTCCGCGGGTAGCGTAAACGGTGACTTGCAGTCCAACCTCGATTACACGATGCGGACGTTGGCGCAAACGCGCAATGGATTCGCAAACATCAGCCTTCAGCAAAAGGTGGGAAACAAAGGCACCCTCACGGCGGAAGGTGACTTCGCAGCCATTTACTTTTCAAACCACGGAGAGCTACAACCGCAATTCGGTGACACGGATCATAATATAATCACGGATCGCAGTACTCCGGTAAGCATCTGGATGGCCAAGGCCGATTATGAGCAGGGATTAGGGGCGAAAGCCCGCCTTGATTTCGGCCTCAAGGGCACCGTAGGCACTTCCAATAGCTCTACCTCCGCTCTTAACCCGGTCGACGAGGAGTGGGGGATTGGCGAATTTATAAACGTTGACCACCAGGTCAACGAGCAAATACTGGCGGCCTATGCCTCGATTTCCGGTCCCATTATAGCAGGACTAACCGGAGAAGCCGGTGTGCGACTGGAAGACTACCGCTTTGACCTCATTTCTTCCGGAGTAGAGGACCGGGAAAATGTGTGGACTAACCTGTTCCCGATCCTGCGCATGAATTACGCTATTGATTCGATAAGTAATCTTCAGCTTTCCTTTAACCGCGGCATCAACCGGCCACCATTTGCATTTCAAACGGGATATCTCTTTTTGGTGGATCCAACGCTGTTTATTTCTTCTAACCCGACCCTCCAACCCGCTTTCACCAGTACGGTACGGTTGGCTGCCCAGCGACGCAGCACGATTATATCCCTTACCTACCTAAGGAGTATTAATGAGCTGTTTTGGCAGAACACCGTAGAAAAGGAGCAGGGGGCCCAATTGTCCTTCCCCGATAATCTGGACCGCAGTTCGATGCTCGTCCTGGAACTTAGTTCTGCCGTCAGTCTTGCTACCGGCTGGGATATAAGCGGGACCCTGAATGCAAGTCGAAAAACCGTTGAGGACGAGGTAGGGCGAAAACTTCGCTATAGGGATGATATCGTGACTTATTTTGTGCAAATAAGCCAGACCCTTGACTTTGGTCGCGGGTGGAAATTCAATATAGACGGTAGATACATGAGTGATTACCTGCAGGGCGATCAGATTCAGTACACTTACCCCTTTATCAATTTGGGATTGCGAAAGCAGTTTGCGAATGGCTCCTCCCTGACCCTGGCCATTCAGGATCCAACTAACTCTATGGCCAGGCGGGACTGGGCCTACCGGCAACCGGCGCTAAGCATGGCAACCTACGGGAACAATAATTTTTCAGAGCCACAGGTCAGGGTATCGTTTGCCACGACCTTTGGTAAAAGCAATGTGCGCAGCAAACGGGAGCGGGAGACAGCCGGTGAGATTCGGGAACGCCTGTAATGGTTGGTTTTTGCCCCTTCCTATCATGACTATGAAGAGGGGCGGCCTACCGTCGGTTCCCAACCGCCGGAGTCGGATAAGCAGGGTTCCTTACCTCGATCGTCTCCTCTTCCTCCAGCAGGCGCAATACCTCCTCTACGGCACGTTCCAGCTGGGGGTCGCGGCCCGCTGAAAGGGACTTTGCATCCTGCCGCACCACGATGTCCGGAGCCACACCCGCGTTCTCGGCGATAAAGGCGCCCGCCACCGGGTCGAATACGGCATTATCGGGAGCCGTCATGGCGCCGCCGTCCACGAAGCGGTAATGGACGGACGACTTGACCAAACCGCCCCAGGTAGTCGCTCCGATGAGCGGACCAGCCTGCTGCTGGCGGAATACCCAAGGGAAAAAGTCACCCCCCGAGCCGGCCCGTTCGTTGATCAACAGGGCCTTGGGCCCGAGTATGCCGGCGGGCAACCGGAAGGGTGTACCATTGGGAACCTCGTTGGTAAGGGCGGCTCGCAAGGAGCGCGTCATTAGGTCCACCATATAGTCGTCAAGTAGCCCACCACCATTGAAGCGCTCGTCGATCACCGCTCCCTCCTTATCCTGCTGGGCGAAGTAGTAGCGGTTGAAGTTCACGAAGCCGGAGCCGCCGGTATTGGGTACCCAGACGTAGGCCAAACGACCCTCGGAAAGGGAATCCACCGTCCGGCGATTGTCCTCCACCCAGGCGCGCTGCCGCAGATTGTTCTCGTCGGCAATCGGTTCTACGATCGCTTCCCGGTTTCCGGCGAAGGTGGGTCCATCGTTGAGGTGCAAGACGGTTTGCTTACCGCTGGTCCCGTCCAGCAGCCGGAAAGGGTTGTCGCCGGCGGTAAGTTCCTGGCCGTTTATCCCCACCAAATAGGTGCCCGCCGCCACGTTCAGTCCCGGCCGGTCCAGTGGACTGGACAGCCCAGGATTCCACGTTTCCGTGGTATAGATGCGGGCAATGCGCCAACGGCCGTTCGACTGCTCCAGGTCGGCTCCTAGCAGGCCTACCTTTTTGTCTTCGGTTTCCGGCATATCGCCGCCAAATACGAAGCTGTGGCCAACCGAGAGTTCTCCCCCCAGCTGGTCGAGCAGGTAGGTAAGATCGTCGCGGTGGCGGATATAGGGGACAAGCGGAGCATAGCGCTCGTAGACATCCGCCCAATCCCTTCCGTGCAGCTCGGGATCGTAGAAGTAGTCCCGCTCGTAACGGTACGCCTCATCAAAGATTTGCTGCCATTCGGCCATCCGGTCCAGTTTCATGGTCAGCTCCGGCTTGATCGCCTCCCCGGATTTTCCGTTCTCTCCCTCGGTGCCGGCGATGGTCCACTGCTCGCCGGACTGAAAAAGAATCTTCTTGCCGTCGGCGGAAATGGCGAAGTTGCGGACGTTATCCGCGAAGTCCGTGGCTTCCCGCTTTTCGAGGCTGAATTTCTTCAGCTTGGCCCCTTCGCCCCCCGGATTTTCTTCGGCCAGGAAGAGGGTTCCCTCCGGGCCCGCGGCGGTAGCGTAGTAATTAGCCCCCGAAACCGGCAGGGCAATGGTGCGTCGGCTAATGCGGTCGAAGTCGATGACCACCTCGATGTCTTCCGACTCCGCTTCGTCTTCTTCGTCCGACTCACTTTCCACATCCTCGGATTCGTCTTCCTCCGTCTCTTCGGCCTCACGGTCTACCACTTCCTCCTCGTCGCTCTGGGGCAGGAAAGGACTGTCGAGATCGTCGGGTAATACGATCACGTAGGCTTTGTAATCCGGATCCGCCTGCATGGAGCTGGTGTTGGCCCAGCCGGCGCCCAGGGCGAGGTTGGTGCTGGCCAGGAGATACAGGTGCTTGCCGTCACGATCCCAGGCGGGGGAAAAGGAGTCGGCGAATTCATCCGTCAGGGGCTTGGAGGTACCAGTCTGCGAATCCCAGGCCCAGATGCGGCGGAAGTTGTTTGGCCCGCTCTTTACGTAGGCCAGGTAGCGGCTGTCGGGCGACCACACCGGAGCGGCCCGGCCGCGGTCCAGGTTGTTGCCGCCGGTGTCGATGGTTTGCACGGTTTCTTCCTCCAGGTCGACAACCCGGACCCGCACGTCGTCGTCAACGAAGGCGATGGATTTTCCGTCCGGAGACCAGGCTGGGTCCCAGGCCATTTTTGATTCGCCTATGTCGATACTAGATGATGTTCCCCGGCCGGTCTGGTCGGTGAGGTGTAAGGCGTAGCCTTCGCCTTCGGTGTCGGTAAACCAGGCGATTTGGTCTCCTTTGGGCGACCAGAGGGGCGCACGGTCGGCCGCTCCGCTGGACTGGGTGATGTTTCTTGAATCCCCCTTATCGGTGGGTACGGTGAAGATATCTCCCCGGGCGGCCATCAGGGCCCGCTTGCCGGTGGGGGAGAGGGACACGGATTCGGCCGATTTGCCGACATCTTCCCATTCCGGCTCGGCCCAGGGGAAGTCACCCACTACCTCAATGGAAAGGCGTTCCAGATCCCCGCTGTCCGGGTCGAGCATATGCAAGTAGCCGTCTCGTTCCACGATCAGGCCGTCTGGGCCACCCGCCAGCCACTTAATATCGGAACCGGAAAGGTCGGTGACCTGGCGAAGCTGCTCGTTCGCCACGTCGTAAGCGTAAACGTTCATCGTATAATCCCGGTCGGAAAGAAAGAAAACCTCGTCACCGACCCACACCGGGTGCACATCGGTGGTCTTGTCGTTCGGCAACAGGACTTCCTCCTGGGTTTCCAAGTCGAGCAAGAGCAGCGGCGTATTCTGGCCGCCGCGGTAGGCCCGCCATTCGCTGTCCCAGCGGCTCATCTTATCAACGGCCATGCGCTGCCCGTCGGGGGAGTAACTCCCATCGTAGCCCCACTGCTCGCTCACTAATTCGGCCGGTCCGCCGTCGACCGATACCGTCCAGAGCCGGTTAAAGGGAGAAGGGGCCGTTTGGCGGGTAGAAGCAAAGAGGATGCGGGTCCCGTCGGGCGTCCAGCCCCGCACTTCGTCGGACGATGGATGCCACGTCAGACGTGTAGGGATGCCGCCCCGGCTGGAGACCAGGTAGACTTCCTCGCTGCCGTCCCGGTTGGAGGTAAATGCGAGCCACTGCCCATCCGGGCTAAGGTGTGGCGAGCCCTCCACCGCCGGCGTACTGGTGATGCGCCGGACATTGTTTCCGCTGCGGTCGGCAGTCCAGATATCCGCACCGTAGACAAAGGCGATCGCTTCGCCTCCAACGTCGGGCTGCCGCAGGAGCCGGGTATCCTGCGCGGAAAGGACAAGTCCGGTGAAAAGCAAAAGCAGGATAAGCGGGCGGCGGAAGCGCAGGTACATAGCTGTTCGGTTTAGGTACCGAAGATACCAATGGATTCCCATGCGCTGAATATTCGGGCGCTCGACGGTTCCTGCGCTCCGCCGCCAACCTTAAACGCCGTATATCAATCCGTTTCCAGTCGAAGGGTAAAGCGTTGGTCATGGGCATGTTCCGCAGTAGTCTTCCCCTTATGCATGTGGGTACTCGGGCCCTTTTCCGGAAATACCGGAACGAGGGTAAGGGTATGCACTTCCTCTTTACTTTCCAGCTTGCGCAGGGTAGCCGTAAGGTCCAGCTCAACGTCCAGGGGCTGGTGATCGAGCATCTTTACGTTGCCCATTCCGAACAAGCCGATGCTTCCGGCAAAACGGGGGTTTTCGACGATCGATGTTTTAGCGTTGGCCTCGGGAGAATCAACAAACACCCGCAATTCGGCCGATTCCCGCGGTTGCATGGGAGAAGACAGGTGGAGCCGCAAGGGAATTCGACGTTCAACCCAGTCTTCGGGAAGCCGCAACGGGAAGGGATGAATGCGTTCTAAAGGGAAGCGGAACCAGGGCCAATCTGGGATAAACAAGCAGAAGTTCCGGTAGCGGTAGCCAAGCGCTTCAATGGACCGATAGTCGTTGCCGGTCGCCCAGCTGGTACTGTATGGCCGGTTGAAGGGTATCAGGTCGGCGGCTGCCTCACTGGCGCCTAATTGCATCCCGTTCGAAGCCTGCCAGTGGGCCCCAAGCCGGTCCACGTTACCATGATGGAAGTAAAAAACAGGATCGTAGCCGGCCGTGGAGACGCTGGACATATTTCCCCCGATGCGCCCGTGAATACTGCCATGGACACTATTGAGTACCGAAATGAAGCTGGAAAAACTGGAACCCCCGAGAGCCGTTTGAATCTGGGTAGCCAGATCACCGAAGGTAGTAGTTGGCAGGCCGGAGCCACGGCTCGTTGTGCCGCCGCCCAGCCCCGCGGGAACGGGCCCGGCAGCAAGCGGGTTGGGTACCGTATCGCCCGCACGATTGACGTAAGTAGCATCGCTGATCTCGGCCGGTAGCCCCGTAGTGTTTCCGTCTGACCAATTCCAGTACGGCAGGGTCACGTCGCAGCGAATCGTCCGCAGGGCGTTTTCCAGTTTCAGCAGGTAGGCGCGGTGCCAGGTCAGGAAACCGACGTTACCGTGGATGCAGTAGGCGGGACTGGGGTTGCCGTGCAAACCAGCCAGAAAGGCAAAGCTGTTGGGATCGGAGGCCGGGAGCTGGTAGATGCCGGAGAAGGCCTCGCGCAGATCGTGGAGGTCATCGGTCGTGAGGCATTCGATATTTTTTCGCGTACGCATGGGTTGGGTGTATTTAAATAGCGTTCAATGGCTTGTACCTCATAATGGCCGTGACCTACAGCCTGTTACATGCTGGCGCTACCGTCTCGTCGTCGCACACTTCCGCAGGCGGATAAACCTCGGCGGGTAGCCACGGCGTTCAACTGAACGAACTAAGTCCGTAACTACATCAAGAACCATCCAGCCCCGCTCATCCGTACCCCCCGGGTACCCGCCCTTCCGCCCGCGCAGCGGTGGACCCTCTCCAATGGCCTGGAAGTGGTGGCCATTCACGTAGCCCAGGCGCCGATCCTGATGGTGGAGATGATCTGGCGCGCCGGACGACCCTACGAAAGCCAGCGTTTTTTGGCGGATGCCACGAACGCCCTGCTTGTGGAAGGCACCCGGAGCCGATCCGCCAGTCAGCTGGAGGCCACCTTCGAGCAGTACGGCACCAGTCTGGAAACACCAGACGATAACGATACGGCCAACCTCTCCCTGGCGACCATCACCAAGCAAGCCCGGCACCTGCTGCCCGTGATGAGCGAAGTAATCGCCGAACCAGCCTTCAGCGAGCGAGAGCTGAAGCGCTATAAAAAGCGAAGCCGACAGCAACTGCGGGAAGACCTGGAAGATCCCGACTGGCTCGCCTACCAGACCCTTTCAGAGGCTGCCTTCGGGGCCGATAATCCTTACGGATACGCGGGGACGAAAGCCGATTTCGACGCGCTCTCCGTGGGGGCTATCCGCGACCATTACGAACAATATTACGGCGCGCGCAATGCTACCCTACGGGTGGTCGGCCAGCTCAGCAGTGGGGTGGAGGCGATCCTCGAAGCTACCTTCGGTCAGCTGCCTTCGGGTTCCTCCGCACTGACGCCGGACTACAAGGTGCGGCCGAATGAGCCAGGCCTGCTGCAGTTGTACCGACCGCGAGCCCAGCAAACGATGATCCGGCGGGGGCGGCGGGGCTTCCGCATCGCCGATCCCGATTACCCGGGGATCGCCGTACTGGAAACCATCCTTGGCGGCTACTACGGCAGTCGCTTGATGCGCAACATTCGCGAAGAGAAAGGCTTCACTTACGGCATCGATTCCGAGCTCGACATGTACCGCTTCGACGGCACTTTCGGCATCTCGGCCGACGTGGCCAATGAGAACCTGGACGAAGTGCGGCGCGAGATCCTGGTGGAAATGCAAAAGCTGCGCCAGGACCTGGTGCCTACGGCGGAACTCGACATGGTAAGAGCCTATTTGCTCGGCGGCCTGGTCCAGGATCTGGATGGTCCCCTGGCCGTAAGTGGCCGCTACCGCTCGGCGATCATCAAAGAGTATGACGCGGCCGCCCACCTACGCCGACTCGACGACACTATCCGCAACATCACCGCCAACGAAATTCGGGACCTGGCCCAAAAGTATCTCCGCCCCGAGCTGGATTGGGAAGTCTGCGTAGGCGGCCAAATGTTGGATAGCGCAACTCAGCTTAACGGAAGCGCAAACGGACTAAAAGACTAACCGGCGAAGCCGCCTAAAAGACTAAAAGACTAACCGGCGAAGCCGACTAAAAGACTAAAGAACTAACCGGCGAAGCCGACTAAAAGACTAAAGAACTAACCGGCGAAGCCGACTACCACCCCTCACTAACCCCACTCTCCCCATAGCCGATCCGCTGTGCCACCGCCCGCAAGGTATCCCCACTATCCAGGTCGAAGTCAATGGGTTCCGTGTACACCCGCCAGCCCTGCTTATCCTGATCGTCTGGTAAGATTCGGTAGGCGATCTGCGCGCCCGGCGTCTTGCTCTCCAGGATGAAGCGACCTACGCTATCCCGCCGCAGTTGCGGCCGTCCGGTCACCGGCATCTCGTCAGAGCCATTCCAGAAACGCTGCACCATCTCTACCTCGGGTTCGCCACCTAGATCACCTACCCGCGCCAGCCAGGCATCGGTGGCATTTCGTAATTCGACGAGCTTGTCATGGTACTCCGGCCGGTCGGCCAGGTCTTCCATTTCAAAGCTGTCGTTCCAGGTGTCGAAGAGCTCCTCGACGGGTTTTCGATCGCGGAACCACTGGGCCTGAGCGTCGGTGAGCTTGCCCTCGTCGCGCAGCCGAAGCAGCTCCTGCATACTCGCCATTTGCTCGCGGTAGGCGAGGGGCAGGTAGTAGCCGCGCTCGGGATAGTAGTTGCGCAGGTATTTGAAACGGTGGTCCCGTGCGGCGCGGATGCGGTCGTAGTGCTCGTCCAGCCGGTCGCTGGCGCCGAACACGTACTCCCTGGCCGGTTGCTTGTATTCCCCGAAATTGGCCTGCCCCTGAAGATAGTCCGGCGGCTCGATCCCCGTCATGCTGAACACCGATGGGGCGAAGTCCACGAAGCTGAACAGCGTACTATCGATCTCTCCCGCGCGCCGATCGCCCGGCCAGGCTACGATCATGGGTACCCGCAAGCCGGAGTCGTACAGCAGCCGCTTCTGCCGGGGCAGCGGGCCGCCGTGGTCACTGTACCAGTAGATGATGGTGCTGTCGGTCAGCCCATCCTGCTCCAGCTGGTCCAGCAGGAAACCTACCTGCTCGTCCATAATGCGAATGTTGTCGTAGACGCGGCGTACGTCCTGTCGCGTGAGCTCGGTATCGGCGAGGTAGGGGGGCAGGGGTAGCTCGGCGTCTTCCGGGATTTGCACCGCCGGCCTTTCCGCTTCACTGTAGACATCCCCCCAGCCGAAGATGACGGACGTATCGTTCTCGAAACCGGGGCGGAAGCGCAGGTTGCCCTTGCTCGTTTGCCATACCTGGCTCTCGTGGGTGATCTCCAGGTTGAAGATGCTAAAAAAGGGTTGCCCTGCCGGCCGGTGGCGCCAGTGGGCGCGGGGCCCCTGCTCGTCCCAGGCGGTTTTTGGGGCCTCGAACTGGTAGTCCTGCTTGGCATTATTAGTGGTGAAGTAGCCGTGCTCCCGCAGTACCTGCGACATCATCTTCACTTCGGGATCGACCAGGGCGCCGTAGGAGCCGGGCAACCCGATTTCCCTCAGGCGTTCAACATTTCCTTGCGTGCGCATATGGTGCCCGCCACCGCTGATGGGGTAAACCCCCGTAGCAATGGCGAATCGACTGGGTGCGCAGACACCGGCTACGCTGAAGGTGTTCGGGAAGCGCACGCCCCGGGCGGCCAGCCGGCTGAGGTTGGGCGTCTGAATGCTGGAGTCACCGAAAGCGGCAATGAGTGGGCTCAGGTCCTCGCACACGATCCAGAGCACGTTCGGCCGAGCCGGCATTTCCTGATTTACCTCCGCAGGGACTTCCGTATCCGGCTGGCAGGCGGACAAAAGCAAAAGAAGCAGGGCGGCGCAGGCGCAGGTGAGCTGAAAATTCGGGAAGCGCAAGAGTTAGTGGTATTGATCTTTGGAAAGGTAATTATCATTTGGTGGATTGGGAAGCTATCAGCGTAGGCGGGCGGGGATAGTATAAAAGCACTCCCCGTCGTTGCAGGGGAAAGTGAATGATGCCGCGCCTGTTGCCTTTTTCCGGAGCAGCTCAGGCATAGCGTGCAGGATGCGGCAGATTTTTACCGTGCCGATGGCTTCCCCTTGTCGCGGGATCGCCCGACCGGCTGGCAGCTTGGGGGGCGTTGCAGCAGATTCCGGGTGATGACGTAGTCCCGATCGAAGACGAAGCTGTTAAGAGTGAACGGTTGAGCCTCGGACAAATCGTCGGAGGTAAGCAAAGTGGCTGGTATTAAACCGCTTGATATTCCCACTCCACCGCCGTTTGCCCCCAAAGCTATGGAGTAGGGACCTCTTTCCCCAGCTGCCAGTCAAATTCCAGGAAGGCACATCGCCCGTCGCGGTCGCGGAACTTGCGCTTACTGGTTATCGGGTCCTTGCGTTTGGCAGAATTGGGCAGGTTTCTTAATTCGGATGCGACAGAGATAACCAACCTTCGCCAAATAAGCCCCTTGGTAAGGGAAAGCTCACTCAAGGGGAGGGTGGGGTAGCGTTGATTTCCGCTTCCGTAGTACAGAAGCGGAAGTCCACTTGTAACAGCGGTTCCTTACGGTGCCAAAAATATTGAAAGCGAAATTGGATGCCCGGAATGAACACTAACTCAGCTTTCCTTTCACTATAACAGATTGGGAAAAGGGTACGACGACTTTCGGGAGTTACGGGTCGCGCACGATGGAACGGTTTTCGAAATAGTGTTACCGCACACCAAGCAGTGAACCGGGGAAATGAAAGCCATCGAGCAATACCGAAAAGCGCATTGATCTTCTACTAACGAATTTGGTAGCGTGGCCTCCAAACCCGGGGTAAATTAGTGAACGCCTTCGCTTTTATGCCAGAGAGTGAAGAGCTGACTTGGCTCCCAGTCCGAGAAGAACGTAGTATCCAGACTTCTGCCAAGAAGCCTGCGCCGCTTACCAAGAAGCCTTAATTATTCAGTATGCTGGTCATGGCTATACCAGCTAAGTAAACCGATCAACAGGACCAGTCCAAGGAAAAAGCCCGCCAGTACATCCGTGCCCCAGTGAACGCCCAAGTATACCCGGGAGACGGGAACCAGAAAGACCAGCACCAGGGAAGTGACGCCGACCGTGAGCCGGATCCCGTACGTCCAGATATCCATGCGATACATCAGGTAAGCCAGAAAGCCGAAGAACACCGTATAGAAGGTGACATGCCCGCTCGGGAAGCTCTGGAATTGCGCTTCGTACACTACCCGAACGAGATCGGCCGTGGGGCGCTGTCGGTTCATGATCAGCTTGGCCCCAACAATAGCCGGAAGGCTGAGCATACTGGCCAGGGTAAAGATCGCCTCGCGCCGCCGCCGGCTCAGATAGAAGGCGAGGGTAGCCACCAGGATCGACACCACGGCCCCGATGTTGCTGCCGAACCAGCTGATGGCCTTCATGAGCGCGTCGAGGACCGGGGACTGGTGCTCCTGGATCTCCTCGGAAAATTCGATGTCGACCACCGAAGTCGGAAGCACCCATACGAACAGCGTAAGTAACAAATACCCCACCACGAGTCCGACAACCACTTGGATAGCCAGCTGGTCGTCCTGGCGGAAGTACTTCAGGATTTTATTAATGGGGTTCCTCATCGGATTTGGGGCCTTCAGGGGTTGCGTAAAGTAAATATCTACCCAGGGTATCGGGCGTGCCCAGCGCTTCCAGCCAGGCTTCGACCTCGGGGCCGGGCCGCCCCTTGGAAACCACTAAAGCCGGATGCCGGGACCAGCGTTGGGTCAGCTGCCGGCGAATTTCCGGCCGCGATACGTCGTACCAGGCCCGGTGCCAGGCCGTATCCACCTCGAAGCTCGTATCACGGGGCATATTTCCGTCGTAAAGCCGCAGCACCAGCTGCTGCAAACCGAAGGCCAGTGCCGGGAGCTCCCGGTTCAGCATATACACCTCGCGGGGAAGCAGCCGGCGTTCCCGCACGTACTGCACCACCGGATCCGGGCTGTTGACCAGGAGTTCGTTACGCGACGTGAAGTGGGCGGCCAGCGGCAGCAAACCCATACTGAAGAGTAAGGTGACCACGGTCAGTTGATCTCGCAGGCCGTCCGCTTCCCCCGGTAGAAGGGCGGGTAGCCACCACACGGACAGGCCGGTCAGCGCCGCCACGACGAAGAAGCCGGCGCCGAGGCTGATCTCCGGGACGGTCAGGCCGGCCCCGACCAGGGCGGCCAGGAGGACCGTGAAGCCGATCTGGGTGGCGAGCGTCCACCGGCGCACCAACGGCAAAGGGGCCTGCCCGAGCCAGTAGGCCGCCAGGAGGGCGGTGGCCGGATACACTGGAAGGACGTAAAGTAGCAGTTTACTCTGCGCGAAGGAATAAAAAAGCACCGGCAGGATGAACCAGGCCGCCAGCCACAGGAGGATGGTCTGGTCCGGCGGACCCACCCGCCAGGAACGTCGCCCGGTGAGCAGGGCCCAGCACCAGGGGAAGGCAGTGGCTGAGATCGTCGCCAGGTAAAACCAAACGGGCTGGGTACGCATCCACTGATCGGTGGTGTACCGCTTGATGGTCTGCTCCACCACGAAGTAGTGGAACAACTCGGGTTCCCCCGCGATCAGCTCCGCATACCAGGAAAGTCCGATGGCGCAGCCCAGCACCGCCCCCGCCAGGTGCCAGACCAGTAGCGGCCTCCACCGCTCCGGAGGATGAAGTAGGTACCAGGCCGGCAGGAGCACGGCCGGCAGGATCACCATACCGGCCCCCTTAGTTAGGGCGGCCAGGCCCCAGCATCCGTACATCAGCAACAGCAAGGCGGGGCGCCCGCGGCGTTCCGCGCGCAGGAATGCCCACACCCCGACCAGCAGGAAAGTAGTGAGGTAGAGGTCAGTCGTCAGGTTGCGTGAAGCGATTAGGACGGCGGGCAGCGCCGCGTAGATTGCCGTTGCCCGCAGGGCAAGGTGCTCCCGGCGGAAGAGGGTCCCAGCTATCCCGTACATCATTAGCAGCTGCACCAGCAGCGCTACCTGGAGAAAGACACGGGCCGACCAGGCCGACACACCGAAGAGGGCGTAGGCCGCCGCCGTCAGGTAGTAGGTGAGGGGCGGCTTGTGGTAGTGCCGCAAGCCAGAGAAGGTAGGGTGGAGGTAGTCTCCGCTTACGTACATCTCCCGCGCCATTTCCGCGTACCGCGCTTCACTGGTTTCCAGCACCCCCCACGACCCCAGTCCGTAGAACAGCAGGGCGGCGTATACCACGAGCAAAACCACCAGCATCCGATGGGACGAAGAGCTACTTGCCACTGCTTCCCGTATTTTGATTTCCGGGCCTAGAGCACCCCTGCCCGGTAGCCGGTGAAGTAGTGGTGCTGAAGTTGCAACGTCTGAATTTGTTCCCCTCTTTGACTGTCGGAAAACTCCCGGCCGGTCGCCAGCCTCCATTCCTCCCGCAGTAGTTGCTGCGTCTCCCGGCAGGTGGGGGATCGTCGCCGAAGATGCTGCGCTCCAGCAGTTTGCGTGGTCGCCGGGGCATGCGGTTGGGCAGGATGCACCCGCCGGGGGTACCGATCCGCTCTGTCGACAAGCGTTCATACCGCACGAACTCCGCCGTGATTCCGGCGCCAACTTCCGCATGGCCCTCGTAGCATTGGACGTCGAACCAGGCGGACAGGAGACGCAGACCGGTATCGGAGGGACGGACGTTCAGCGGATGGTGGAGATTATGGCACAAGTGACCGGCGGTCAGCCCGGAGATCAGGCCCCCGGCCACGTACGCTCCGGCATCGCGGACCCCCAGGGAGGGTAAGTAAGGCATGGATTCCACTGGTTTGGCGCCAATATCCCGGCGAAACTTGGAGACATTTTAGATAGGGCATCTTTATGCCCAACCCCGCCGGTCGTCCTCGCTGTTTTCCAGGGGGAAAGTCGGTCGTCCGATGACCTGGCTCCCGCGCTCCGCCGCCAAAAAGAATCTCGCAGCGAGCAGCAGGAGGGGTTAGGATGGAGAAGGACTGACCGCAACCCCCGGGCAAAAGTATATCCGGATGCAGTGCGTTTGCCCGTAGGAGTAGGAGGCCAGGAAACCAAAGCGCTCGCAAATCTCTTGCACGATCGACAGGCCGAGTCCGAGGGAGGATAAGCTCGGGTTTCCGTGGGCGAAGCGGTCAAAAACGGCTTCAACCGCTACGGTGGGCGGAGGACCGGAATTTTCAATCGTCAAGGCCTGCGGACCGAGCCCGATCCGTATGAAGCCCCCCCGCGTGTTGTGCCGGATGGCGTTGCTCAGCAGGTTGTTAAGCAGGATGTCCGCCAGGGGCGGGGGCAAACTGATGGATGCGGTGGCCAGTTCGCAAGAGAGGTGGATATCCATTTCCGCTATTTCGTCAGCCAACTGTTCGGTTTTGCGGGTCACGATCGGGCGCAGGTCCAAGGGGGCGGCCCCGCCGAACTGGTCGTTTTCGATCTTGGTCAGCAAGAGCAGCGTCTGGTGCAGTCGCGTGAGCCGGCTGATGGCCTCGCTCATCCCCTGTATGGCGGCGTAGTCCGTCTCGCTCCGCTCCCCGTGTTGGAGCAGCACGTCGATGTGCCCGCGGATGATGGCCAGCGGCGTCTGCAATTCGTGGCTGGCGTTCTCGGTAAAGCGGCGCAGGGACCGGTAGTCAGCCGCCAGCCGGTCGGTCATCCGCTCCAGGTTGCGGTTCAGCTCCTCGAATTCATCCGTATCGCTGCTGCCGAACTTGGGCGTCCGGTCCTGACTGAGGTCGTAGGCCCGCACCGCCTCCAGCGTCCGCTGAAAGGGCCGCCAGAGACGGACGGACAACCAGCGGTTGAACCAGGTGAAGGCCACCAGGGCCACGCCCAGACAGAAAAGGATGACCCCGGCGATGCTGTACACCAGATCCTCGTCCTCGACCTTGCTGTGGTTGATGGAAATTCGGTAGGCCTGCCCGTCGAGGGTGTCTTCAAAGGTGAACTTGCGGTAGGGCTCGAGCTCCTGCTCGTCCGGATTGCCGTTGTAGATTAAGGTATCGGAAAAGCGCTCCGTTCCGCCGAGCGAGTCGATGGGGTGCAACTCGACGATCTCGTCCATGATCTCCACGTAGGAGGGCAGCGAGTCCAGCCGCTGCAACTGCCCGTGGAGGGCGTGGGACGTATGGTGCAGGCCCTCGTCGGTCGCCTGGTCCAGCGACCAGCGCAGGAGAAGGAACAGCAGCGTACCCAGCAACGCAAACAATCCGATCGAGAAAGGAAGATAGTATCGGCTGGTGCGTTGCAGTAACTTCATGCGCTCGTCCACTTATACCCGACCCCGTAGACGCTGTGAATGTAGTCCTGTGCCCCGGCATCCACCAGTTTTTTGCGCAGGTTTTTGACGTGGCTGTAGATGAAGTCGATCCGGTCCATCAGCTCGGCATCGTCTCCGCTGAGGTGTTCGGCCACGCTTTCCTTGGTGATGACCCGGTTCGGATTGGCCAGGAAGTACAGTAGCAAGGCGTATTCCGATCGGGTGAGCCGGACGGAACGGTCGTTGACAAATACGGTTTGCTCCGTAGGGCGCACTAAAATTTCTCCGTATTCGATCGTTCGTTCCCCATCGAAGGATTTGCGTCGGTGCAGTGCGCGCAGGCGGGCGTTGAGTTCAGCCAGGTGGAAGGGCTTGGCCAGGTAGTCGTCGGCCCCCAGGTCCAGGCCCTTCACCTTGTCATCCAGACTGTGCTTCGCCGAGACGATGATGATGCCCGACCGGCTATGTTCGGCCTTGAGTTCGGCGATGATCTCGAGGCCGTTGCCGTCGGGCAGGCCGATATCCAGCAGGATGCAATCGTATTCGTGGACGCCGGCCTTATTATAGGCCGCTTCGAGCGTGCCCACGGTTTCGCAGAGGTGGCCATCGGCGGCGAGATAGCCGGAGATGGACGCCGCCAGGGCGGACTCGTCTTCGATGAGCAGAATTTTCATGCGGTAAAGGTCATCTCGAAATTTGGAGGCTTTCTGAAGTTTTGCGCCGGAGCGCGGGTCCAAAAACAATTCCCTTGAACTGCGTGGCTATTCGACAAATTCTACCACTTGTAGCTAACCCCGAGGCGGACCACCTGGCTCTCGTACAAATTTTCGTAGCGGGCCGTAAAGCCTTCCCCGTCGATTTCCTGCCGCAGCCCGAATCCATTAAAGATATCGGTGGCCGACAGTACTGCTTCCCCCCGCCCGGCGAAGACCGGTCGGCTGATGGCCAGGTCGACCGACGAGCGGCTCAATTCGCGGCCCTGCGGGATGTTGCGCGCCGCCAGGTAAATAGCAGTCAGCTGGGCCTCCCACTTGCCGGGTAGCACGAACTGGTTATTGAACTTCAGATCGAAGCTGTTTCCCGTCGAGGCCTCGAGGGTAAACGGCCGCACGGTAGGGAAAAGCAATGTGCCCCGGTATTCGTCGATGCCGATCCGGTACAGGTTGACGCCGGCGCTGTACTTCCACCAGTTTCCCACTTCCTGGCTCCACAGTAGCTCCATCCCGCGGTTGGTCGCTCGGCCGGTGTTCTGGTAGATCCGGTTGACGATATCGTAATCGGGGTTGCTGCCGTCGATGCTGAAAATACGCTGAAAGGCGTCCTGGCTGGTGCGGGTGTAGACGGCCGCGAAAAGGGAACCCGTCTCCCACAACCGGCGGTAGGCCACCTCCACGGTGCGGGTGAACTGGGGGCGCAAGTAAGGGTTGCCCACCTTGAGCAGTTCCGGGTCGTCGTACTTGGCGAAGGCGCGAAGTTCCTGCTCCCCGGGGCGGTCCACCCGCCGGTTAAAGAAAAGCGATACCCGGTTGCGCTCGTCCGCCTTCAGGGTCAGGCGCACGTTGGGGTACAGCTCGAAGTAATCGTAAGCGTCGTCGCGTTCGTAGTAGATGTTTTCCGGATCGAGGGCGTAGGTGACCGCCGTCTGTTCCACCCGCAGCCCGGCCTCCGCCTCGAAGCGGGCACTCTCGAATACGTAGTTGGCATAGCCGGCGTAGAGGTCCTCGGTCCACTTGGATTCGTTGCCCAGGCCAGGATAAATGATGCTCCGCTCGCCCTGCCCGATCTCGTAGGTCACCGGCAGGGAGCGGTAGCGAATGAGGCTGCCTAGCTCCAGGCGCCCGGAAGCCAACGGCCGGATATAGTCCAGGTTAAAGGCCGTTGTATTCTCGATGGCCACCAGGTGGGAGGTGTCCTGCGCCCGGCGGTACTCGGTGCTGTCGTTCAGAAAGTATTGCTCGTCTTCCTTACCCTGAGTGAACTGGGCGGCGAGCTCCAGCTGGTGGCCGGGTTGCGCGAAGGCGTGGCGGAAGTCGACCCTTCCATTGACGTAACCGGTGCTTTCGTCCTCACTCCAGTTCCAGTAGCGGTAGCGCCGCCCGGTATTCAGATCGATGAAGGGTATCTGCGCCGTATCGATGTGGTGTTCGTAATCGTAGACGCCCGACAGGCTGAGGGTGTTGGCCTCATCCAGTTGATATTCCAGGCCGGCCCGGGTGACGTAGTGAACCTGACTGCGGTTCTCCGGGACCTGGCTGAGCGTCCGGCGTCCGTCGGCGTAGTTGCGCCGGGTAAATTCGTTGTTGGGTAGCTTTCGTTGCAGCAGCACCGAAGCCTGGGTCCAAAGGTGCAATTTGTCTTTGCGGTAGTCGAGCACCACGTTGGGCTGCAAGTGGGGGTTCAGGCGGTAGCGCCCTAGGTCGGTGGGCAGATCTTCCCGACGGGTCGTGATTTCACCCAGGGCAAAACTGAGGCCAGCCTCCCCGTTGATGCCCCGCTTTGTTTCGGTTTTGTAAATGATGTTGATGATGCCGGCCATACCGCCCGCGTCGTAGCTCGCCGAGGGGTTGTTGATGATCTCGATGCGCTCGATGTTGGCCGCCGGAATGCTGCCCAATCCGCGTTGATTGCCGTAGCCGGTAAGAGCCGACTGCTTGCCGTCCACCAGCACGGCCACGCGGTCGCTACCCCGCAGCTGCACTTCCCCCTCCTGGGTGACGGTTACCCCGGGGAGGGCCTTCATGGCATCGAGGATGGACCCACCCCCCTGCGCCTGCTGGCTGGCCAGGTCGAATGTCTTTTTATCCAGGGCCGCACTTACCGTGGCGCGTTCCCCGGTCACGGTGACTTCGGCGAGGTTTTGCGCATCTTGCGTAAGCACGATCCGGCCCAGGTCATAGATGTCATTGTTCTGCCCGATGAACACCTCCCGGCTACCCGGAGCGTAACCTACGAAGGAGGCGGTGAGCGTGGCGGATCCCCGGAAGGACGTCGTAATGGTAAACCTGCCGGACTCATCCGTGAGGTTACCGCCCAGCAGGGTGCTGTCGGGAGCCAGGAGCGTCACCGCGGCGTAGGGAACGATCTGGTCGGCGGCATCCGTGACCGTGCCGGAGACGGATACCTGTGCCGAAGCGGAAATCGTGAGTACCAGAAGGAATAAGCAGACAAGGGGTGCGCGCATCGGCAATTTTTGCAAAGGTTTGCCTCAATTTGGGAGACTTATTGGAATTTTATCCTATTCGGATTAATAAAGTTGAATAAACCGCCATACCAGCGTTCGCTCTTATATCGCTGTATTGCGGTTGCGGCGTGCTGAAGGCGGAGTCTTGCCTAAAAGGGACCAAAGTAGGGGTGTCAGTATCCAGGCGGTTGGGGTAACCACGAACCATGGGTATCGATCATGGAGCCCAGCGCGGCGTTCGCTGCGGGATTCAAGCTCCAAAAAAATCCGGAAGGGAAGCGCGGCTCCAAAAAATCTCCAAACTTAGCCAGAAGCTTTGCCCGTCTAACTCAATCGCTTCAGTTGATGCGTACGCTATGGTTTGCCTGGATCACCTCCCTACTGGTGTTGCTGGGTTCAGTGCCCTTAATGGGACAGTCCCCGACGAAGCGGGAAGGACCTTACTATTTATCCCTCAAACGGGAGGTGCTGTACGGCGGCACGGCCGCAGGATCCGTAGCCTTTGGTGGTTTACTCCGCAGTAGAACACCGGATATCGTACTGGCCGATTTACGGTTAGGCAATGTTCCCGCCTTTGATCGCGTGGCCACGGAATTCAGTTCCGAATCGGCTCGGACCACATCTAATGCTACCCTCTACGCCTCCACGGCCTTACCCGCTTTGTTCCTCGCCGGAGCCGAAACCCGCCGCGACATCGGCAAGATCAGTCTGCTCTTCGCCGAAACGATGCTGCTCAGCCAGGGCTTGACGGACATTATTAAATCGACCGCCAAACGGCCGCGGCCCTACGTGTTCGACGAGAACCTTCACCCTTCGACCATCATCCGCAGTAACGACCGCGCCGCTTTCTTGTCGGGGCACACCAGCACCTCGGCGGCGGCGGGCTTCTTTTTTGCCCGGGTGTTCAGCGACTATTACCCCGATTCCCGCCTCAAACCGTACGCCTGGGTTCTCGGGGCTAGCCTGCCAGCCCTGACGGGCTATCTCCGTATTCGGGCCGGGCAGCACTACCCCTCGGATGTACTGGCCGGTTACGGGCTGGGGGCCCTCATCGGTTACCTGGTGCCGGCCCTGCACCGGAAGGAAATTGGTAACCGACGACTATCGGTGGCTCCCTCAGGCGGTGGGATGTTCCTTGCCTATAGGTTCTAAAACAATGGTTGGGTCCGGCACCTTTGGCCCGTATTCCCGGCATCGTCCGCTGCACAAACTTAAAGTATGCGTTTCGGAAGAAAAAGATCAGTAGCCGAACCGCCGTTTTACTTTGCGCGGTAAGTTTACTCACGGACGTGACCAGTGAGATGCTCTATCCCGCAATGTCACTTTATCTTGAAGGTATCGGGTTTACGGTGGCTGGCATCCGGTCTGTTGAAGGGGCTGGTATCGGCCACGGGGTGATCGATTTACCGCAATAGGTAAACGTAAGTAGTTTTCAGTTTACCGCATACCTCACCCATACGTTTAGCAAGAATTCTCTTGGACCCAACATATATTGTCCGGGATCCTTCCCGGAGCGTATGGTGGTCTCGCCGCCTCGGTTGCCAGTTGGTGAATCGGGTGCCAGATGAAGGCCACGAAACGGTATGTGTCCTACTTGCCGGTGGCGGGGTATCGGTCATGTTGCCGAGATTCGCTTCTCTTGGCTCATAACTTCCTGCTGTTTCCCGGTAGCATCGCGGGCCGTTGCCGTTGTATTTTCAGGTGGAAGCCGTACCGGCGCTGTACGGCATATGAGGTACGGACGTGCAGGCCCTGGGTTCTCCATTGCGGAGTTCTCCCGGTGCTAGGGCGCGCAGCCGAATTGGTCCAACTAAGTATGTAATTCCGTTTACCGGAATGAAGCAAAAATGAAACCAGGGCTAACTTCGGTGGAACAGGCATCACGGCGGCGGGTCGGATGAAAGAATACAGACTTCGTGGAAGCCGAGCCGGCGGTGGTAGCACGGGAACTATCGATATCCCTTGCCCGCGCGAAGGAGTTGGTAGCGCTAGCCACCTTTCAGTCAATTCGATCTATCGGGCCTGAATTCGCAAGCGACCTGATGGATATGGGGTTCCATATCCTGGAAGACTTATCCGGCCACTCGGGAGCGCAATTACTGGACACCCATGAACAGTTCGTGGGCTATACCACCGATCCCTGCGTGGAGGACCAGTTTCGCCGGGTACTTCACTACGCAGCGACACGCGATAATCCCTTGTCGTGGTACCACTTCACGGCGGAGTGCAAGGCCTATCGGGAGAAATATGATGACTATCCGGATACCAGACCTACAGTAGCTTGGCATGAAGTACTGGGTGCATAGTGTAAAATCGTTTATGGTGGCAGAAACGTCGCTTGCTGTAATACTGCACCGCGAAGGTTGAATTCGTGCCGGCAGCTACGCCGCCTCAACGGTCGACCAATTGCCAGGAATTTTCCGGCCGGCCGGGGGGGCTTCGGTCTATGCCGACAAGCACCTCTCCCGTTACCCACGTGCCCTGGACCCGTTCTTCCGGCAATCCACCCCCGACAGCGGCTTTACCTACCTGTACCTGGCCATCACAGCTAAGGAAGCCATGTCGTGGCTCGAACCAGTAGCCTACGAGGTGAACTACGGGAAAAAATGATCGGCCGGTATCGCATCCATAGAGCGGGAGTTACTCGACCTCTCGAAGCAAATATGGCAGTGGACGGCGAAAAAGGACGCCGACAAGCTTGCAGATTTCTGTCACGATAAGGCCAAGTTCGTCCACATCGCGGCAGCTGGGATGATTACCAGGAAGTAAATGTCATCCGGAGCGGTGTCATCCACTACAAACAAGCCGACTTCCACGAGGCTTCCTTGCAGGTGATGGACAATAGGGCCATCGAGGGGAACATCGCCCTGCTCGCCGTCGTGGGCGGTAAGGAGGTCACCAATCCCTTCCAGGTGAGGGAGGTTTACACCTGCATAGACAGAAACTGGAAACGCTCTCCTTCACCGGCCCCGTAACCCGAAACGCGGAGTAACCCACGCTGAACGAACCCCAAAAACCGCTTTAGCCACCCCGTGTACCTCGAAGCCGACTACTCGATCGGTACCTCCCGTTCCGGGCCGCGGGCGTCGGGCTTGACGGGTGCGGTGATGTGGAGAATGCCGTCTTCGAAGCGGGCCGAGATGGCTTCCTGGTCCACTTTGTCGCTCAGCTCGAACCACCGTTCGAAGGATTTTACCGGGTATTCCTGCAGGAGGAAGTCGGGATCCCTGTTGTCCGGGGTACGCGTGCCGCTGATGTAGATCAGGTTATTGGTGAGGGTGATTTTGACTTGCTCCTTCGGAAAGCCTACGCAGTAGATCCTGGCCTCGAAGCCGGTATCGGTCTGCTCGATGTTGACGGGCACGTTGTGCTTTGGTCGGCGGGGGCCGTACTGCGGACGGTGCCGTTTCTGACCCTGGCCGCGGCCCTGGTGCATGGATTGATGCATTCGCATGGTATACTGGTTTACAGGGGTAGACGGGCCGGTCGGGGAAATACTTTATTCGAAGCCGAAATAATCTTCGTACAGTTCGCGGAGGAATTCCTGTAGCCGATTCCGCGCGTATCCCTTCCGCGAGATGACGGTCCTCAGGGGGACGCCCAGGTCCCCGGCGATTTCCCGCAGCGTCTCGCCGCCGATCGCGTTGCGGACGAATACTTCCCGCTGCTTGGCCGGTAGGAGGTCCAATGCGGCATCGATCTCGGCTTGCACTGCGTCAGCGTCGGGATAGGTATCCGGGGATGCTGCGGGTTCATCCGTTTCAGTCAGGTCGACGAAGGCGAGTCGGGATGCCTGTTTACGGTAGGTATCGGTGATCCGGTTGCGCGCCACGCGATAGAGCCAGGCCCGGGGGTCGGTGAGGTCCTCCCGTTCCAGGGTCACGGAAAGGGCCGCCCAGATGTCCTGCAATACGTCCTCGGTGCTGTCGGCATCGATCCTGGCGGACACGAAAGCGCTCAGCTCGGTCCGGTACCGGTCGTAGATCTCTTCCCAGCGATTGAGGTGCGAATACAGCATACCTATGGAAGACGCTCGGGGAGTGGGAATACTTTATTCCCCGGGCAGGAAAAAACAAGCGGTGTTGGACAAAGCACGATTTGCCGCGGGGAGATTCACCACAAAGGGCGCTGCGCGCTTCAAGGAGGGCTTCACCGAGGTGGCACGGAGGGCTGCTTGGGTAGGAAGGTTTACCGCAGATTGACTTCGTCCAGGCAGATTCGCTTCGCTCGGTCACGGATTTCCGCGGATTTTCCCGCAGCACAGAAGATTACACAGATGCACCCGCTTCGCGTGCGGCGGCAAGCCTCCGCAGACGACGGCAGCTGCGGAAGGAATTCAAACTGCTTAGCTAATGCAGCCAAAAGCGGAGAAGCGGGAATGTCCAGCGATAAGATCCCGGCCACACTTTGCCGGCGGTACCGGTATTGGACCGGTTCTTCTGGAGGTGTTGATTCCCGCGCTCCGCCGCCCTTAAATGCTCCAGATTGACCGCGCACGGAGTGGTAAAGTTCGATAAAGGAATAGCCACCACTTTACCAGAGATCCAATTGAATGCCGAGCAGGACCAAAAACAGGAGGAGACAAATACCCAGGGCTGCATTGACAATCCAGCCATTCCTGAAGCGGCCCACCCTTTTCTTGCTATTGTTCAGGTAAAGGAGCGTCAGCGCCAGGAAGGGCATGAAGGCGGCGCCGGATACGGCATAGGCCACCCCGATCCAGGCCGGGGGTTGGTATAAGGTCAAGACCAGGGGGGGCACGGCGAGGTAAAGGAGAAAATAACGATAGGGCGCGCTGCAGCTCAGCGTTTGTTCGGGCATACCCCTGGAGCCGTGACGATGGGCGAACCGCTGCCAAAGGTCCGCGAATAAGTAGGGTACTCCACTCCATACGCCGACCATGGAGGTAAATACGGCCGCCCAGAAACCCAGCAGGAAGCACCAGTAACCGAAGGGGCCCATGACCCTTGCCAATCGCTCCGCGATGCCGGTAACTAAGGCATAGCCTCCGACGTCCTGCGGGCGTACGCCGGCGGCGATGATCGTGACCGCGATGCCGAAGAGGGCCGTAAGCAGATAGGCTACCCCGAGGTCGATGCGCACCTCGCGCAGCGAGAGGGATCCGAGCGACCGCTTCTCGCGCAGCCAGTAGGCGTAGCACATAATGGTCAGCGTACCCCCTACGCCGCCGATCAGGGCAAAGCTGAAAGTGAGGGTGCCGCTGTCGGTAGGGAGGCTGGGCAAGAATAAGCCGGTGAAGAATTCCCCGGGGGCGGGCGCCACCACCACGGCGCAACCGATCACTACAAGGAACAGCACGGCGATCACCACTTTCATAGCCAGTTCTACCCCGCGGAAACCGCCGAAACGCACCAGCGCCAGGGCGAGGATCGAATGAATCCCGCCCCAGATCGAGGTACCTGCCTCCGGGGAATAGGGGAGGGGAAAGATGGTATTCGCCACCATTCCGGTGTATGAGATCAGCGTACCCGCCACCAGCATCGCCCAAAAGCAGAGATAAATACCGAAACAGCCGACGATGGCCCGGGGCAGGTGCGCCACCCAGCCTTCCAACAGGGTCGTTTTCGTAGCCAGGTCCCAACGCGCCAGGCCCTCGTTCAGCACGAACTTTAAGAATGCCCCGAATACGATGGCCCAGATGAGGGTGGTGCCGTAGCGGGCTCCACTCAGCGCGGAAATGACCAGGTCGCCCGCCCCGACGCCGGTGGCGGCGACCAGCAGGCCAGCCGAAAGAGAGGGTAGTCGCAATTTCCCGGGCATGGGAACCAAGGTACGCGACCGGGTGGCTACCAGTCGACCATCGATTAGCTATTCCACCAGATTCTTGAACGCCGAGCCGAAGATCAGGTAAGCGGTATTGCCACCGATGGTGCCTTCGTTCTGTCCCCACAGGAAGGGCCAGTCATCGTAGTTCTCGAAGTGGTCGGGTTGCCGGAATAACAAACCCGGAGCTACGTTGCCGGGGATGAAGGAGAAGTCGGCCCGGTTGTTGCCGTAGAAGACTTCCTTCGGCCGCGTCGCGCCCAAAGTGGCCACCAGGGAATAGTTGTGATACGGGTGGTTGCCGAACAGCCAGTTGGTGACCTTGAAGACGTGGTCCGCGCTGATGATGTCGGGGAAGTACTTGTTGGCGAAGCAGATGGTGGTACCAAAGTTCACGATCTGGCCGGAGCCCGCCCAGTTGCCCAGTCCGATGGGTACGCCGTAGGGGTTGTCGTTTTCGAGTTCGTCGACGTACTCTTTATACTTCAGCACGTAGGGCCGGAGCTTTTCCTGGTAAGCCTCATCCATTTCCGGTATGGCGTGCAGGGCGGTCAAAAGATTCCAGCTGACCCCCTGGTCGAGGGCCGGCCACAGCAATTCCTGGAACTTGTCCGCGTATTCCTGGTCACCGGTAGTGATGTAGAGTTGGAGGTTGGTAGACACGTCCGCCGCTCCCCTCCACCGGCTCGAGGTTTCCTGAGGCTGATTGGCAAGCAGCTCCGTGGCCTCCGCCAGCAGTCGTTTGGACTGTACCAGGGCACGTTCCGCCAGATCATCGTTGTATCCTTTCAGTGCCCGGCTCGCCGCGGCAAAGGTGGTCGCCGCCCGCAAATCGCGGCGCGCGCTGCGGCTGGTGAACGCCCACATATCGTCCTTGACGCCGCTCGATTGGCCGTCCTCGGCGACCTCGTAGGGACCCAGATCCGGATTGTACGGAAGTCCGTCGGTGATCGAGGCCGCATCGCCGAGATGATGATAATTATCGAGCACGGCGTTAGAGAGTGTCTGGGCCATATGGCCGAGGATCTCGGCCTGCGCCACCAGCTGCAGGGTGCCGTGTTCGAGGTATTGCAGCACGTCCGGTTTCCCGTCGGGGCGGTGCAGGTCTACGTAGCGTTGTTCCTGGTCCACGAAAGTCTGGTCGCGCGCAGGCTCGAAGTATTCCCAGGTCTGGGCGAAGTTTTCCACTACGCCCAGGTTCGAGCCCGTCTCGATATCGAAATCGCCGGCATCGAAGAATCCGCCTACGTTCAGTCCGGGAATCCGCTCCAGCGCCTCGTACTCCGTATCGGTGGTCGGGCCCTGGCTGTGGATGTCAAAATGGTCGGTATTCGGCGGTGCTTGTAAGTAGCCTTCCTTGAAGGGTTCGCCGTGCCAAACGCGGTAGCCCTCGTTGACGAACATATGGTTCATGTGGATGGGGATCCAGATGTCGCTGGTGGCGTCCGTAATCTCGTCGTAGACGTGGTCGTCGATGAGGAAGTTGTTGGTCCGCAAGCCGCCGTACTGGATATAGTACACACCGGGGGTGGTGACTTCGGAAAAGTCGAACTTGACGTAGTTGTACTTGAAGTAATCGCCCCAGGGTTCGATGGAACCGGTGAATGCTTTGGTGTCCGTACCGTCCGCTTCTATTCTAAAGAGGGAGGCTTCGGCGAGCGGCTCGCTTTGCGGGTCCAGTTCGATGACCGATACTTTGGGTTGGGTGGGGAGGTAGCCCACTTGTGACAGGCCGATATTGGGTTCCCGCACCCAGCCATCGATGGCGTTCGGCTCCACCAGCCACGTCAGAACCTTACCGGTTTTTCCCGCCGGAAGCAGGCTCCGTACTACGAACCAACCGTTCTGCGCCAGGATACGGCCGTCGAAAAGCATGAGGTCGGCGTCTTCCGAAGTGATCTTCACCAGCCGCTCGGGATCATCGGGGGCCATTAGAATGCTGCGTCCGGTTTCGAGCGGAAGCGGGTCGATGAAGGAATCGGTGCCTCGGTCGTCCGAGGTGACGTAACCCTTGAACTGCTTTAGTTTCTCGCTGTTGGGCCGCGTCCGGGTGTTTCCTACGACGTAGCGGGGGAAGCGATTGAGGCGGCCATCCATCAGGTAGACCTTGTTCCAGTATTTGGAAGGGAGGAATTCCAGGTTGAAGCCGGCATCCCCTTCCAGTTCGGCGGGCAGCGGTTCGTCGAGATATACCGAGATCTCTACGCCTTCGCCCTTCGGGGTGACCACTACCCTGGATTCGAAATCGTAATCATCGTACCGTAGCGTAGCCTCGATGGTATTTGCCAGGGAGTCTACCGTCCGGGTAGGGATGTCGGGCACCAGGTCCCACTGTTCCGGCGTATTGGAAAGCCGTACGGCACCGCCCTGAGCGGTCCGGACGCCGTGGTGAATGATCTCTATACCGGCATTCTTCTCGTCGTTAAATCCACCAGTGAACTGGTTACTGTACACCAATACATTGACACCCTGCGTCTCGAAGTACCCCAGGTCGTTGAGGAATAGATCCTGGGCCGTAGCGTATACGAACGGCAAGAGCAGGAACGCGGTGAGGGATAGTAGTCTGAGTTTTTGCATGTGTTGCGGGTTATCGTCTTCCTTGGGTAATGAGGTCAAAAGAATCGGCGCAAGATAATACGCAATCGTTTGCGTTGGTTGTTGACGGTGTAGTCGGGGGCTTGGTTGTCGCGACTCAGACGCTCCAGCTTACGACCGACACATGCTGCGCTATCAACTTTGAAATTAAGCTTAGGTGCCGCAGATTATTTTAGCAGAGGGCTGGCAAACCACTCACCAACAGCATACCTCCTCAGCGGCCTTGGCAATGATCGGGCCTTGGGGTTCGACTGCGCTGCAGTCGATGGCGTTTGCCCTCCTCATGGCCCAGATGAGGGTGTTGCCTTAGCGGACTCCGCTGAGCGCGGAAAGGACCAGGTCGCCCGCACCGAGGCTGGTGGCGGCAACCAGCAGGCCGGCCGATAGGGAGGGTATACGAATGATGCCGGCCAGGAAGTGTGAGGTACGCGACCGGGGGCAATCCTGGTTTGACCGTCGCTGCAGGCTGTTGAGGCCGCTCCTCAACTGCCTGCAAAGAACCAATTTAATTGTAAACCGCGGGTTACTGAGGCAATACCAATAATGGAATCTTGGTAGCGTAAACCTGCGTTTTCGTAACGCTCTTATGAAACAGGCTTTCAAAGAAACCTTTCTCCCGCCTGATCATACACATTAAATCGAACTTATCTTTTTGGATGAACTCATTGATGCTTTCATTAATGCTCTGGGAGAGGGGTACTTCCCTAAAAGATGTTTCTACGCCTTCAAGGGATAAATATACCGGACGGGGAGTTTCCTTATCTGAACCAGCATTCACATTCAGCACGGTCACTTTAGCACCAAAGGCCGAGGCCAACTTTTGAAGAGGTGAAAGCGCACTATTGGTCACCTCATTCAGGTCTGTCGCCAAAACTATTTGCTCGAAAGGGACAAAGGAATACTCAGGGGGAACAACCAGAACGGGCACTTCAGCCATTTCCAACGCCGTTGCCGCCACGCTTCCAAAAATGACTTTTTCCAACCCTGACGCTCCCTTGCTACCCATAACAATCAGATCGATGTCATGCTTTAATACTTTTCTTTTAAATAGGGAGAAAATATTATCTTCCACTACTTTAATCTCGATTGAGAGCCCTTTCTCATTAATTTTTTTCATGAATTTTCGTTTCTTAAAATTCATTCTTTCTTCAATGTTCTTGATATAAGGTTGCTCGTCCTCCGGGAAATCCCAATTGTAATCTACTTTTCTGTGGAACGAGTAAACGTGGTACAGGTAGAGCTCGCTTTTGAATTTGGCAGCTATTTCAATGGCATAATCCAACGCATTATCCGCTACGGGAGAAAAATCAGTAGGAATAAGGATCTTTTGCATCGTTTATGTTTTTTGGCACCCTGGATCATTAACCGATTTCGAATCAACGCTAAGCAGTAAAATAATTAAATCTATCAAATTCGTGTGATAGAGCTTGCCGGGAGTAAGGACAACTTGGCAGCTTTTCCCAGGTGCACTCCACCAGCATTATTTTCACCGGGCCACCGTTAGCCAGAATGCTAGACATCCAGAACAGACAGCCCCGTAGGCCCTAGCCGCTCCCTGGTTTCGGAAGTGATGTACTTCTTCTGGTCGATTTGCTGGGGTTGATCGGCCGTGCAGAAATAGCTATGAATACTCCTGCGGTCCCGATCGGTGTGGTTGGTCGTCCCGCCGTGCCAAACGTGGGAATTAAAAATTATTACGGAACCGGCTGGCGCGAGGATCAGGATTTCTTCCGGATGCCGGGCATTGGCATCGGACATGGCGTCGTCTGGCAATACCTTCGATCTATGGGTTCCCGGCACGATGCGGGTGGCACCGTTGTGTTCGGTAAAATCGTCCAGTATCCAGATGCTGTTGCAGACTTTGAAGTTTTCCCCCGCCACGGCATTTTTATAGTCTACGTGCAGTTTTTGGTGTCCCTTTCCGGGTTTGGCCGCCCGGTAATTCAGCGACGATAATTTATAATGCGGACCCAGCACGGCTTCGATCCCGGCAAGCACGCGAGGGTGGGTATAAAAAACATCGAAAACGGGGCCTTTATTAACCAGGTCCGCCAGCCGGTCAGCGCCTTCTTCCTTCGGGTGGCGGATGTACTTCGACTCCGCCAGCTCGGCTCCGGCCCGGTCTCCTTCCAGACGCATTAATTCCGCAATCCGCTCGTTGACCCCGTCAACTTCCGCAGGTGTCAGCAATTGCCCGAGATTGAGATATCCGTTGGTATGTAGAAATTCTTTTTCCTCTTTGGTAAGCATGGTGCTTTCAATTGTCAATGTGTGGAGGCCAGGGCACTGGGAGAAGCAACGGGTTCAAGATAAATAAACCTCGAGCACACTTCCCGGTGGCGTCGATGCCCACTGCGTATTCGGCCAAAGACAGTCGGGCGAGGGTGAGAAGCCGCACCAACTGAGAGACTAATCGCTTTAGGGGGGGGTAGGCCGTTGGTCGAACCTAAGGTACAGCGGTAAGGCTGCCGGGTGGTCAGGGTGGGGCCGCGGTGACAAAGTACATCTCCAATTCCCCCTTCCCCTTGGCCCGGATCTTGCCGCGGGCGGTAAACCGGAAGGCGGGGTCATCTTTCAGGCGCAGGTAGGTAGTTTTGCTGATGTTCACCTCACCAACCCTGCCCGAGGATTCCATGCGACTGGCTGTATTGACCGTGTCGCCCCAGATATCATATTGAAATTTTTTCACGCCTACGATCCCGGCCACCACCGGTCCGGTATGGATGCCCACCCGCATGGCAAAGGCCGGCTTGCCTTCCCGGTCCATGCGGGCTTTGCGGCGTACGATAAAGCTTTGCATGGCCAGGGCGGCAAGCACCGTTCGCCGTACCGAATCCGCGTTCGGGGAAGGCAAACCGCCGGCGGCCATATAAGAATCCCCAATCGTTTTAATTTTCTCGATACCATACTCTTCCGTGATCCCGTCAAAAGCTTCAAAGCACTGGTTGATCTCATACACGAGTTCCGCCGCGCTCAGTTTGGTACTCTGCTCGGTGAAGCCTTGAAAGTCGGTGAAAAGAATGGCCACCGGGTCGATGGTCCTTGCTTCGGCGCGGCCTTTGGTCTTTAGTTCCTGGGCAATCTCCGCGGGCAGGATATTGAGTAACAGGCTTTCCGAGCGGTCCTTCTCCCGCGATATGACAGCGTGGGATTTTTGGATGTATCGCCAGCGGTTATAGAATCCTCCGGCAGCCAGCAGCAGAAAGGCGGCTACACCGAGGATAATGTTCCTTGTTCTGGTTTCGCTGCGCACTTCCTGCAGATGGGCTTCCTCGATAGCGCGTTCCTTTTCGGCATTGGCGATGCTGTCCTGCAGGACCTGCTTGGCGAACTCCATCTGCTGGAGTTTACGCGACGTTTCTTCCAGCTGCAGGCTGTCGTCGGCGGCCAGCATGAGTTCGTGGTACCGCAGCGCCTCACTCCCGTTCCCGAGTATTTTGTAGGATTCATAGAGGCAGGTGCAAACTTCTTTTTGCAGATCGAGCGATCCGATCCGTTCGCTCAGCTCGAAGGCCTGCCCGCATTCGGCGATGGCGGCCCGGTAATTGCCCTGGCTCTTGTAGACTCCACCGATATCATTGAGCGTACTGGCGACTCCCTTCGTGTCCCCAATGTTCCGCCGTATCTCCAGGCTTCGGCGCAGGTAATTCAACGCTTCGGAAAAATTTTCCCGGTCCGAGTAAAGATTGCCGATGTTGCCCAGCGTGTTGGCGATGCCTTTGGGATCGCCCAGTGCTTCGCGCACCGCAAGGCTACGCTGATAAAAGTCCAAAGCCTGCTCGTAATCTCCTTCTTCGGCGTAGATGATGCCAATGTTGGTCAGGCAGGCCGCCGCTCCGTACTGGTGGTCATTCTCCTGGAAGATGGCCAAGGCGCGCTGGTAGTAGTCAAGGGCCGTCAGATTTTCTTCCCGAGCGACGTAGATGTTGCCGATGTTGCCGAGGGATGCCGCCACCCCAATGGTGTCACCGACGGCTTCGCGTATCCCGAGACTGCGTTGGTGGTAGTCGAGCGCCCGCGGAAAGTTGCCCTGGTTGTCATAAATGTTTCCAATGTGGTTGAGTGAATTGGCCAGGCCTATGCGATTACCGGTAGCTGCCTGAATTTCCAGGCTGCGTTGCAGTTGGGCCAGGGCCTCCCGGTAATTGCCAATGTCGTTGTTGATGACACCAAGTCGTACCAGGGCCAGTGCCATGCCCTTCCCATCGCCGATCTGCTCGTCGATCGTTAGGCTGCTCTCGTAATATTCGATGGCCTGCTGGTAGTTGCCGGTAACGAAGAAACTAGTCCCCTTAAGGTAATTGGCCAGGGAGCGCGCTTTCGGGTAGTCCGCTTTGCCGGCAAAAGTCTCCAGGGCTTCGGCCAGTACCATCACGGAGTCTGGTTGGTTTAACACCTCCGAACCCAGTACGTAATCGTAATAGGCTCGTGCCCGCAGCGAATCCGGCCGGCCCTCGTCGCGCCAGACCACCAGGAGGGCTTCTGCCGCTTCCTGCCCCGAAAGCAACACCACCCCTAAGGAAAACACTAAAAGAAGAATCGTTCTCCGCATAGGTAGTGGAATAGTACGTGGTACGGCAAAAAAGTCCAGAAGCACCGACCGCCGTTGATCAAAAGGTAAGGAAACCGGGGCAGACCCGCGCTTGAAACGGGGGAAATAGCCCGCTCGCGGAAATCCATTCAACCCGTACACCTTCCGGGTCGCTTAGGCCAAAAGCAAAGACCGGACTTTGGCGGGCACTCGGGTGCAAAGGAGTTGGCGGATAAGCAGAGCCCACGGGATGGGGTAGGGCATAGCGCGGCGGGAAAAGCGAGGCTGATGGGCTTTCCGCTAGTGCAGACAATGCGTCCAGGGGCTAACAATATGGCTAACCGGCGACCTTTTCCCGGTAGGCGCGGGTGATGAAGACTGCCAGTTCGGAAGACTGGTCTTCCTGAATAAAGTGACCGCCGGGGAGCAGGACATGGTGCTGCCCCTTTGCTCCCGGGATTTGCTTTTTGAAGAGCTCTTCACCCCCGCGGGTGATCGGATCCGCCTCTCCGAAAGCCGTCAGGAAGGGCTTTTGCCACTTGCGTAATTTGTCCCAGGCCCGTTGGTTTTCCCGGCCTGGGGATCGTCGGCAGCTATCGGCACCAGGGACGGATAAACCCGGAAAGCCGCTTTGTACTCCTCGGTGGGGAAAGGGGCGTTATAGGCGGCTATTTCTTCATCGGATAAGTCCCTAAGCGCCCCCAGATTTACTAAAAATCCCGCGTTGATGTCTGGTGCGCTTTGGGAAAACTCCAGCCATTGGTGGAAGGCTTTCGGCATTTTTACTTCTCCGGTGGGCAGCCCCGTATTGGAGGCAATAACCATGGAAAATCGATCCGGCAATTCGGCTACTACCCGTAGCCCGATCAACCCGCCCCAGTCCTGACAAAAAAGGACGACGTCCGTCAAGTCCAGCTGGAGAAGGAAGGCTTTCATCCATTCGACACTACGCTGGTAGGTGTACTCCCCCTTATCGGTGAACTTGTCTGATTTACCAAAGCCGATCAGGTCCGGCGCGATGACCCGGAAGCCCTTATCGGTCAATAAGAGAATCATTTTCCGGTATAGGTAGGACCAGGTGGGTTCACCGTGGAGCAGCAGCACCACCGGGTGGTCTTTACCCCCTTCGTCTACGTAATGCATGCGGAGTCCCTCCTCGATCTCCAGGTAATTAGGGGTGAAATTGTAGTCCGGTAGTCCGGCGAACGTTCTTCCGGAGTCTGAGTATTTGCGTTGCCATCGCGTAGATCAAAGGGATAGGTGAAAGCCTGGGGTTGGTTCCGGTAGTTTACCGATCGATAAGGTAGTGTTTTAGGGCAGAATCGAAAGGCCGGAGAAGCTAGAATAACTACCCATTCGCATCATAGGAAGGGGCTCGGCAGGATATGGTGAATTTGAAACTATTTAAGGTCCGAATACTTATGACCAAACCACCGCGCACTTTGCCATTTTGATCTGCAGTCCATCAATTAGGGCTAACTATTTAGCGCCCTTATCTACGTGCTTAAGAGCCTTCGAGGAAGCGACGAAGCTTTTATAATCAGTTCTCGAACCTCGGTCTGAAAGGGAGTATCTGCAGCCAGTTTCATCTCCTGTATTCAAGTTCCAAAAAGTACATCTGCTCGAAATCAAGTCTTGCAGCCATGTTATTCGCATTAATCTATAAAAGCCTTATGCTCATAAAGCCACCCTATATGACCTTTCCTCACCATCTACCTGCTCTCACCCGGCCTATTTGCGCGGTGGCCCAGTTTAGGCCTTGCCGGTAAACGGGCGCTCCCGTTGGCTGCTGTGGTTTCTTAAATCTGATTCATGAAAGACCGATACTACGCCGTTCAGGTGCCGGGAGGGTCCGGTACCTCTGCTGAGGTGGTGTTACCAGGGATTGATCCTGCGCTCGTCGCAAAAATTCGTGGTAGACAACCAGGAGACCTACCGCTTTACCTTCAGCACTCGCAGTGGGAGCCAGATTGATGAAGGATTCCTGTAGCCTATTCGGTAAGGGTCAAATTGGCTTCCGCTCGTTGACCCCGTCAACTTCCGCAGGTGTCAGCAATTGCCCGACATTGAGATATCCGTTGGTATGTAGAAATTCTTTTTCCTCTTTGGTAAGCATGATTCGACTGGTTGTGAAGGAGTGGCGGGCCGTACTCCGGGGTGCTGTCCCGGAGCGGCAAACCCGTACGGCGGGTCCTATTTCAGACCGGATCTTTAGAAAAATACGAGGTTAGACAAGATTTTTGATTGATAAGTGAGGTCGCTGGTGTAACAGATTGGCGCTCACCAAAATAAAGCCGTAATTAAATACGCTTCCCCGTTCGGCCATTATTTACGTACCACCCGTTTCCTTCCGGACCCGATTGCCATGGTAGCGAGTTTCAGGTCTTGCCGGTTGGGGGTGTATCGCTTGGTGGTTTTATCAATCTCAATCTATGGAACACCCTTACTTCGCTGCAATGAATGGCCGAGTGTGGAATCGCACGCCGCGCATCATCTTACTTGCTGCCATGCTATTGCTTGGACAGGTGGCCATGGCACAAGCGACCAAGGCGGCGCAAGTCATCGCATTACCTAAATCAATCGCTTTAGTGATACCGGAAGCTTCCGGCGCCACTTCAGAAGTGTTTCTGCCGGGCATTGATCCTGCGCTTGTCGCCAAGATCCGCAACCGGCCGTCCTTACGGCCGCTGATCCCCTTTCAAACCGCGGGGAAGGTGTTGGCAACTCCCCTTATCCTGCCGTATCGGTACGGTTCCGTCGTGCAAGTATCAGGAGCAGCTCTGATGCGTGAGGGATCACCCGACGAGGTTGCCGAAAACGAGCCACCAGCCGCCATAGGAACTCCCGGGTCGGTCAGCGCCCTGCCGGCCACCGACCTGGCGCCGCCCGCAAGAGGAAAAACGGTACTCGTGAAAGGAAGCCATTCGAGTGCGCCAAAGAAAGAAACAGACCCGGCGCAGGCCGCTGCGAGCGTCCGGGATGCAGCCAGCGGCTCGGTTGAGGGCCTATCCCGCCCGGCTGCTCCGATTACGGGCGAACCCTGGCTTCGCGTTGGGGACGGGGAGGTCCTGTCCTCCGGTAGCACGCTTCCCAAGGGGCGGGGCAGACAAAAGAGCGGATCGGCGATTAACCGGCCTCCCGTAGCTTTTCCCGATGTGTACACCACCCTGCGGAACAAACCCCTGGTGGTCGCTGCACCCGGGCACCTGGCCAACGACACCGACCCGGAGGGAGACGAGCTGCGCTGGAACTCCTATTCGATCCCGAATAACGGTACCGTAAGCGGGACGGTTTCTGAGGGAGGCTTCACCTATACGCCGGATGCGGACTTTTCGGGTATCGACACCATCAGGGTCAGCATTACCGACGGGCAGGGCAATTCGGCGACGGGTCTGCTCATCATTTTGGTCGAGAATGATTATGGTCCCCGGGCCATCCCGGACGTCTATACCACCCCGCAGGGCGAACCACTAGTGGTGGCGGCTCCGGGCCACCTGGCAAACGATACGGACCCTGAGGGCGACGAGCTCAGTTGGACCTCCTATTCACTTCCGGAAAACGGGGTGATTAGCGGAACGGTTTCGGAGGGTGGCTTTACCTATACGCCGAACGCCGGCTTCACGGGCACGGAATCCATTACAGTCAGCATCACCGACGGGCGGGGCAACCTGACTTCCGGTTTACTGGTTATTTACGTCCAGGAAAATTACCCTCCCCAGGCCGTCCCCGACGTGTACACCACCCCGCAGGGCAAGCCGCTGGTGGTAGCCGCTCCGGGCCACCTGGCCAACGATACCGACCCGGAGGGAGACGAGCTGAGCTGGGTCTCCTATTCGATCCCGAATAATGGTATCGTAAGCGGCACGGTATCGGAGGGGGGCTTCACCTATACTCCGGATGCGGGCTTTGCGGGGGTCGAGACCATCCAGGTCAGTATCGCGGACGAGAAGGGCAACGTAACCATGAGTCCGCTTACCATCTACGTAGTGGCAAATGAAGCACCACAGGCTTACCCCGACGCCTACGAGACTAAAATGGGTGTTCCCCTTGTCGTAGCCGCTCCGGGTCACCTGGCGAACGATACGGACTCCGAAGGCGACGAGCTCACCTGGATCTCCTATTCACTTCCGGAAAACGGGGTGATTAGCGGAACGGTTTTAGAGGGTGGCTTCACCTACACGCCGAATGCTGGATTCTCGGGCTCGGAATCCATTACGGTCAGCATCACCGACGGGCAGGGCAACATTGCCACCGGCTTACTGACGATCACGGTGCTGCCGACGGAGGTAACGAACCAGTCGCTATTTCGGATCTATACACTACTCCCAAGGGAACCCCTTTGGTAGTTTCGGCTCCGGGTCACCTCGCAAATGACCTCAGCCCCGGGGGCGACGAGCTCAGTTGGACCTCCTATTCACTTCCGGAAAACGGGGTGATTAGCGGAACGGTTTCAGAGGGTGGCTTCACCTATACCCCGGATGCGGGTTTTTCCGGCATCGAGACCATCACCGTCACCATCCAAGACGGGCACGGCAACTTCGCTACGGGCCAGTTGGTCATCTACGTGGAAGCGAACTATCCCCCCCGGGCCGCCCCGATGTGTACACCACGCCATGGGGCGAACCCCTGGTGGTAGATGCCCCGGGGCATCTGGCCAATGACACGGACCCGGAGGGCGACGAACTGAGCTGGACCTCCTATTCGATACCCGAAAACGGCAACGTTAGCGGTACGCTTTCGGAGGGGGCTTTCACTTATACGCCGAATGCGGGCTTTTCGGGAGTCGAAACCATCGTGTACTCAATCACGGACGGACGGGGTAACGTAAGCAGCGGCCAGCTAATCATCTACGTGGAATCGAATTATGCCCCCCAGGCCATCCCCGATGTGTACACCACCCCCCGGGGCGAACCCCTGGTAGTGGCGGCTCCGGGTCACCTGGCCAACGATACCGACCCAGAAGGCGACGAACTGAGCTGGGTTTCCTATTCGCTTCCAGAAAATGGTGCGGTCAGTGGTACGTTACCGGAGGGGGCTTTCACCTATACGCCGGAGCCTGGTTTTACGGGGATCGAGACCATCGTATACACGATCGCGGACGGTCAGGGCAACTTAGCTACCACACAGCTGATCATCTACGTCGAAGGCAACTACGCCCCCCAGGCCGTTCCCGATGTGTACAGCACCCCGCCCGGTACGCCCCTGGTGGTTTCGGCTCCGGGCCACCTGGCCAACGATACCGACCCCGAAGGCGATGAACTCAGCTGGACCTCGTATACCCTTCCGGAAAACGGCAACTTTAGCGCTACAGTTGCGGAGGGAGGCTTCACCTATACGCCGGCTGCGGGTTTTTCGGGGATCGAAACCGTCACCGTGACCATAAGTGATGGCAACGGAAACTTAGCTCGCGGCCTGCTAGCCATCCTGGTGCTGGCAAACACCCCGCCGGTCGCGGATGCCGGCTTGGACCAAACGGCCATTGTCGGACTACCCATCGTCCTGGATGGATCCGGCTCCTTCGACCCTGACGGTGACCCGATCTCCTACGACTGGCGCTTCGCCACCCCGGATGCCAGCGCGCCGTTCCCGGCGGGGAGCAACGCCGTACTTTCCGGCGCAACCACGGTCGAACCGTCATTTACCGCCGACCTTCCCGGGGCGTACTCGGTCGAACTCACCGTTGACGACGGGATCGCTGGCAGTACGCCGGATTACGTCACCGTAAAGGCCATTTCCCTGCACCAGGCAATTGATTTGCTCAAATACGACCTTACGGCGCTCGCCGCCGGGGGAGGTTTGAACCGGTGGATCCGCTTGGCGCTGGAAATCAAGTTCGCGCTGGTTAAGTATTTCCTTGCGTACGGAAAGCCGGCACGGGCACTGCACCTTCTCGGGGCGCTGCGCCACCAAATCCTGCTTTGGCAAACCTACGGAATGCTCACCCCCTCGCAGGCCGCCGCCTTGCTGGCGCAACTGGATAGTATCGAAGCCGCGATCGAAGCACCTCAACTCAGGGTTGCGTTCCGGGCACCTACGGAGGAAGTAGTTGTCGAACGGGCACCGGAGGGCTTAGGTATCGCGAGTATCGCGCCGAACCCGTTCCGTTCCGTAACTCGGATCGTCTTCGAGCTACCCGCGGCGGCTACCGTACGTATCCGGGCCTATAACCCCCTCGGTCAGGCGGTCACGATACTGGAAGGTTCGTACCGGGAGGCCGGGCAGCATGAGGTCTCTTTTGACGCCGCTGGTCTGGTGGGAGGTACCTACACGATCCGTCTGACTACCGATCAGGGGTATGCGGAGACGCGGCGGGTTGTGCTTATCCGGTAAGTCAGCGTATCTGCTAAGGTCCTTGCTCTGAAGGGTACGCAAACAAGATGAGGGCGACGGAGCGCAGGTAACTGAAGCCGATAGGGGGCGTGAACGGCGTAGCACTAAGCCGCTACCTGCACCGAACGTAGAAGCATCAAGGTAGGGGTTGCACCCTTCTGTTCTTGTAGTAGACCTCATTGCCCGGATCGTGTCCCTGCAAGTCAAACGTGCCGCTGGAGATTATTTGTTCCCTCGCGCGGCTGACCGTTGCGCATTATTGGCCTCGGCGTATTCCACGACCGTTTCACCGTTCAGCCTCACCGTAAGGGTATCCCCCTGGACGATAATATGCTGGAATAGGGTAGTGTGGTAAAATCCTTCCCCTTCCGTGGTTGGGGTACTGCCGGATCACCCAATCCGTGATGTATATGTCTCCCTTACTATTGGCCGCAAGTGCCACCGGATGAAAGGTGCTGTCACCCAATCGGTGATATAAATGTCCCCCTTACTATTGGCCGCAAGTGCCACCGGATGAAAGGCACTATCGCCTTGTACAATAACGCTTGCCTCGCCTCTTACCGTGCTTTGATGAGGCTCCAGCGGTATCCTGACGATGCTGTTCTCTTCCCAAATGGTGGCGAGAATGTTGTCTTCGTATTCCGGAAAGTGGCTGTAGCCGGCATCGATGATGCCCGAAGGTGCCTCGCCCAGGGCAGCCGCATACGGCAGCGTTCCGGGCAACTCCCCGTTCCAGGCCAGGTAGGGATGGTTGCCGCTATTGCCGTAGAGCGATTCGTAGCCATAGTCTCCCCCGGGTATGACCTCGATGAGGCGATTCGGTCCGCGGCTGTCGGGGTCATTATCGGCCAACATCAGCCTGCCTTGCCTGGTGAATTTAAGGTCGAAGGGATTCCAGAAGCCGGTCGCCACTTCTTCCAGCGAGCTACCGTCCTTTTTAAATCGGAAGACGTTGCCCCCGTCCCCGTAACCGGCTACGGAAGATCCATCGGGGCCTGCTATGGACCAGGCAAGGCCGCCGGTGTTGCCACGGGAAACGTAGATCCAGCCATCATCGGCGTAAGTGATGCCCAGCAAGCCGGCATGGTCGTACACCGTGCCGGAAGCTTCCATTTGGAGTAATACGTCCATCCGTTCGCTTCTGCCATCCTGATCCGTATCGGCAAAGGTTTTGACCTTGTCCTTTTCCACGAGGTAGACGATATCCGCGGGCCCTACGGCAATATTCATGCCGCTGCTGATACTATCGGCAAAAATGATCCACTCCTCAGGCACCCCATCCTGATTATGGTCTATTCCTTTCTTGATCCGGTCGTAGCGCGGTCCCCCGTAGTCACTGGGCGGTGAGTGCGTATGCGATTCCAGTACGTAGATATTATCCTCGCTATCGATGGCCAGACCGATGGGCGTCATGATCTCCGGGTCTTCCAGGATAAGCTGGA
Organism: Lewinellaceae bacterium; assembly: GCA_963747415.1. Classification (GTDB taxonomy): domain Bacteria; phylum Bacteroidota; class Bacteroidia; order Chitinophagales; family Saprospiraceae; genus Neolewinella. The sequence goes on from CAVVFF010000001.1 coordinate 1,138,527, forward strand.
GGTGGAGATTCTCGTCCAAGACCCGTGGATAAGCGGATTCTTTCTCCTCCAGCGGTTGCCGGCAGCCGGAGAAAGCAAAAAAGAGGCAATAAAGAAGAGCGTAGGCGTACTTCATACCAGCAACCTGCATTTGGAACAGCAAGAGGTAATATACGATCTGGGTACGCTCCACCACGCGGCGGTGAACTTGCCGGAAAAGGATGATGTCGCCGGCAGGGTAAGGCTAAGCGGAGAGGCACTACTTCACAAACCGTCCTAAGCCCAGTACCTGCGCTCCGTCGCCCG
>CAVVFF010000002.1:0-15602 GCA_963747415.1 Lewinellaceae bacterium
TGAAGACCTGTTGAACCGTATAGAAGCTTCCTACGAAAGCAGCGAGGAAGCCCCCCTGAAAACCCAGACGGATGCGGAACAATCCAGCCCCTGGGACGTACTCAAAGACCTGAATAAGAATTAAGCTTTAAAATAGATATACGTTATGGCACATCCTAAGTCCCGGATCTCAAAGCAACGTAAGCGCAAGCGCCGGACGCACTACAAGGCGACCGCCCCTACCCTTACCACTTGCCAGACCACCGGTGAGATGCACCGGCCCCACCGTGCCTATAAGGACAGTGAAGGCAATCTCTACTACAACGGCAACATCATCGTGAAGGCGCCGGAGATCGTCGTGGAGGAAACCGAAGACACCAGCGAGGACGAGGACTAGTGCCTAGTCAAGCAATTATTGTCACCGTATCTGCGGCGCCTTTCCGCGTTTGAATTCGTTGAAAAAACGCTTCCGTAGCTAAGCGGCCTTACGGGTAGGGCCCCGTAAGGTTTAGCATGCAATCGTTTTTCCGCCTCGTCACCCACGGAAATACACCAGCACCTACTGCGACATAATCGACCTGACTAGGCACTAGCCCCTAGGGGTATCCCGCATCTCTCACTAGCCCGCCGGCCCTGCCGGCGGGCTAGTCCTGTTTATAGCAGGACGGCTATCTTGTGGCCAAAATCATTACCATGCCAAAACGCATCGTCTCCACGGATAAGGCTCCCGCTCCGGTCGGCGCCTACAACCAAGCCACCGTAGCCAACGGTACCCTCTACGTAAGTGGCCAGATCGCGCTGGATCCCAAGACCGGGGATCTCATAACTACGGACATTGAAACGGAGACCCGCCAGGTAATGGAAAACCTGAAAGCCATCGTAGAAGCCGCCGGGAGCCGTATGGAGCAGGTGATGAAGTGTGAGGTATTCGTCAGCGATATGGAAAACTTCGGTCGGATCAATACCGTCTACTCCAAATACTTCGACGAAGCTACCGCGCCGGCCCGGGCGCTGGTGCAAGTAGCCAACCTGCCCAAGTACGTGAACGTGGAGATCAGCTGCATCGCGCTGGTGGACTAAACCCATCCCATGATCACCTTCCTTCGATTTGCCCGTGCTCACACGCTGGTTGGTACCACCGTTTCGCTGCTGGCGCTGTACCTGATGGCCTCCCGCCACCTGCACACCAGCAACTGGGGTATGTTCGGGATCACCTTGTTCAGCTGCCTTTGCGCTAATGTTTACATCACCGGGCTTAACCAGCTGACCGACGTCGAGATAGACCGCATCAACAAACCTTACCTTCCGCTGGCAAGTGGCGCTTATTCCATCACCACGGGTTACGCTATAGTAGGCTTGTGCCTGATTTTGGCGCTTGTCAGCTGCTTCATTTATACCCCCTTCCTACCGGCCACGGTCATCAGCAGCATCCTGCTCGGCACGGCGTACAGCGTTCCGCCCGTTCGATTAAAACGTTATCATTTTTGGGCGGCATTCTGCATTATCGTAGTTCGGGGGCTTATCGTAAACCTTCTCCTCTACCTCCATTTCCGCTGGTGGCTGGGGGAAAATCCCGTAATCCCGACTACCGTGTGGTTGCTCACGGCCGCTATTTTCACCTTTGGCATCGTCATCGCCTGGTTCAAGGATTTGCCGGATACGGAGGGGGACGCGGCCTACGGCATCCGTACTCTTTCGCTGGTCAAAAACCGAGGGTGGGTCTTCCGGGTCGGGGCCTGGATCTTCCGCCTTACGCTCATCGGGGTGGGCGTGGCCGCATTCCGCATCGGCAACTACGGTATCCTGGCCGGTCAGCTGGCACTGCTGGCCGGATTTGAGTTGCTCAGCAGCCGCTTAAGCCTGGACGAGCAAGCCTCCATTGCCCGTTTTTACCAGGGAATTTGGATCCTCTTTTTTCTGGAGTACGGCATCTTCGCGGTCTTTGGGTAATTGGGGCGGCGGAGCGCAGGAAAGGACCTTCGTGCCAGCGGAAAACTCAACCGTGATCCACCATACTCAAACCATATTGGTTAGTGGAAGACGGTTGGGAATGCGCTTTTTTGTTGCCGGTGCTGCCGTCAACAGGTAAAAGACTACCACTATCGTCTGGTGGCAGCGGCCTGCACCGGGTACGTTCCACCCAACCTGTTCGCGGGTCCTGCGTTACTTTGCACCTGCGCCCCGGCGCCAAGAATAAATAGCTGATATGACCCCACCCAAGCCTCGCAAAGTCCGCAAGGAGCTCATGCTCCACGGCGATACCCGCTCCGACGATTATTACTGGATGAACGAACGCGATAATCCAGAAGTCATCGCCCACCTGGAAGCGGAAAACGCCTACTTCGACCACAAAACGGCCCACCTGAAAGCCTTTCAGGAGTCACTCTTTCAGGAAATGAAGGCGAGGATCAAGGAGGACGACAGCAGCGTTCCTTACACCAACCGGGGCTACGTGTACCTGACGAAATACGAAAAGGGAGATCAGTATCCGCGGTACTTCCGCCGCCCGGTGGATAGCGAGGATGAAGCGCTCATGTTCGACGTGAACGAGATGGCAGAGCCCTACGATTACTACCACATCGGGGGGATGGCCGTGAGCGATGACAACCGCTACGTGACCTACGGTGAGGATACGATCAGCCGGCGCATCTACACCATCCACATCAAGGACATGCTGACGGGGCAGAACTTAGCCGACCAGATCCCGAATACCACTGGAGGCAGCGTGTGGAGCGCCTGCGGGAATTACCTCTTCTACTCCGTGAAGGACGAGGCACTGCGGCCTTACAAAATCCTCCGGCACGAGATCGGCACCGCCCCCCAGGACGACGTAGTCGTGTACGAAGAAACCGACGAAACCTTCCGGTCCTACGTCTACCGCAGCAAGTCCCGCAAGTACATCATCATCGGGTCGGCCCAGACGGTAAGCACCGAATACCGCCTGCTGGAGGCGGACAACCCGCTGGGAGAACCACGGATCTTCCAGGCCCGCGAACGCAAACTAGAATACGCCATCGAGCATATCGACGAGCGCTTTTACGTACTGACCAACCATGAGGCGGAGAATTTCCAGCTCATGGTTACCCCGGAGGAAGCTACGGGAAAGGACCATTGGCAGACCGTGATACCGAACCGCGATCACGTCCTGCTGGAAGGGATTGACGTTTTTCGCGACTTCCTGGTGATCAGTGAACGCGACCGCGGACTGACCAAGCTCCGGATCCGACCCTACCAGGGGGAAGAGCACTATATAGATTTCCAGGACGAGGCGTACACGGCCTATACCAGTGTCAACCCCGATATGGAGAGCGAGGTACTGCGCTATGGCTACCAAAGCATGACGACTCCCCCGAGCACCTACGACTATAATATGCGTACGGCAGAGCAAACGTTGCTTAAGCAACAGCCCGTACTCGGTGATTTCGATCCGGATAATTACGAAAGCGAGCGTGCCTTCGCCGGTGCCCGCGACGGTACCCAGGTACCGCTAAGTATCGTCTCCCGAAAAGGGACTAAAAAAGATGGCTCCGCTCCCCTGCTGCTGTACGCCTACGGGAGCTACGGCCACAGCCTGGACCCCAGCTTCAGCATCACCCGGCTCAGCCTATTGGACCGAGGAATGATCTTCGTGATCGCTCACATCCGCGGAGGGGAAGAGATGGGCCGACGGTGGTACGAAGAGGGCAAACTCCTGAAGAAGATCAACACCTTTACCGATTTCATCGATGCCGGAAAATGGCTGGTGGCCCAGAAGTATACCGCTTCCGACCGCCTTTACGCCATGGGCGGCAGCGCCGGCGGCCTGCTGATGGGTGCCGTAGCCAATATCCAGGCCAATCTCTGGGCCGGCATCGTGGCGCAGGTGCCTTTCGTGGACGTGGTAACTACCATGCTGGACGACAGTATTCCGCTTACCACGGGGGAATACGACGAATGGGGCAATCCGAATGAGGAGGAATACTACCACTACATCAAAAGCTACAGTCCGCTGGACCAGGTAAAAGCCCAGGCCTATCCGCCCATGTTGGTCACCACCGGCCTACACGACAGTCAGGTACAGTACTGGGAACCCGCCAAGTGGGTAGCCAAACTTCGGGAACTCAAAACGGACACCAACGATATCCTCTTCCACACGAATATGGAAGCGGGCCACGGCGGGGCCTCGGGGCGTTTCGAGCAGATCAAGGAGGTCGCCCGCGACTATGCCTGGGTGCTGGATCGGGCGGGCCTGGCCCAATGAAAGGCCCCCCTCCGAAAATTCGGAGCGAGGGCTAAGAACGGGAAATGACGACTTAGTCGATCAGGTCATATCAGCTTTCGGCTGTCGGTCAGCCGCTGCTGTAGGATTGGCTTCAGTACGCTGGCCGCGTCGAGCACCAACTGCTCGTCGGACGGAAATTCCTGCGGACGATTGCCGATGCGGCGGCGGGATTGCTCGGTGAGCGCGCGTTTATCACCGATGAAGGTGCTGGCGTAGTTTTCGAATTGCGCCTCCGCGGTCAGGGCTTCCTCGTCGACGACGCGGCCCTGACGGAGGTCATACAGTTGCATGGTACCCGAAACGACGGCGGTCTTCTGTTGCAGGACCTCAATGACCCGGGCCTTGATCTGTACCTTTTTGGGTTGCTTGATGTCATTACCGAGGGAATCCTTGGCTACGTTTCCGTTGTCGTCCAGCACGTATTCCTCTCCGTCGGTGATTTCTTTCTCGTCCACGTAGGTTCGCTCGGACAGCCGCTCGGGGCTCACGTCGATATCGCGGATCACGAAGCTGGCGCGGTAATCGTAATCGCGGTCGTCAGCTGGATTTAGATCGTACACCCGCCAGCGGTCGTCCATCTGGCTGGTCTGAATGCGGAGCAACTCTTGCTCAAATCCCCGGGGAAGAATGCTCTGGCTTTCGTTGCCTACCTCCACCGCTACGTAAACGCGGCCGAGGTCTTCTGCCTGGATAGCCAGGCGGCGACTATCGAGGTGGTCGGGACGGTAGCGCTCGACGGTCTCGAATGTGCGGTACGCCTCCCGCGCGGCTGCCTTATCTCCCTGCCGGCCGGCGTTCAACAAGTCGACTGCCTCGGCGTAGAGCTGATCGGCGGCTCTGTCCTCGGCATCGACCACCAATTCTTCGGCGCGTACAAAGCGGAAGTTGGCCTTCCGGCCGTTCTTATCGTAAAGGGGAAGAAGAGGGCGAAGGGCATCCTGCCGGCGCTTGATGTTGTCGTACAGGGCGTGGACACGGATCCAGTCGGTACCGTTTTTCTGCTGCAGGAAGGCGGCACGGTCCATATCGCGCTCGTTGGCCCGGTTCACGGCTTGCTCCAGGGCGGATACGAATTTAGGGTTCTTCCTATCCTTGCCGGTCAGTTTGCGCTGCGCCAGCAGGATGGCTTGTTCGTAATTTCCGGATTCGACCAGCTTGTCGACGGATTTACAACCGGGGGCGCTCAGTAAAAAGGCGCCCAGCAGCAGCATCAGCAGCGGTAATTGCGGGGCTTTCATGTCGTCTAGTTTACATCAAAACTAAGGCGAGCGGTCCGTAATTGCGTGGTAACGCCTAGTTAAACAGGTTTAAGGTTTGTTAAGGAAGATTTCTCCGAGCATGCAGCGGGCACTTCCCCCCCCGTAGCGTTCGATGGTAGCCAGGTCGGCGTGGACGATGCGCATAGCCTCGGGTTCCACCAGGGCTTGACGCTGCGCTTCGTCCAGGCTGTGAAAGGCCGACGAAGACATGATCCATACGGGCCCCTGCGGCGTGACGGCTTCCAGGGCATTACCGGCGAAATGGTCGATCTGCTCCAGCGACAGCCCGATGATGCGCTTGCCACCTAGCATCAGACTCTCCTGTACCTTGGCCCGCTCGCTTTCATCGCGAATGGCGTCGAGGCAGATGAGTACGTCTTTGGTACCGATAGCCATCATTACGTTGGTGTGATAGATGACCTCTCCCCTTTCGTCGTGGGCATGAAAGGTGATCGGCTGGTAGTCCATCAGCTCGCACCAGCGGTGTAGGGCTTCGGGGCTGCAGCGCTGGCTCAAACAGGCGTAGGCTACCCGGGCACCGCGGTCAAGCAGAATAGATCCGGTGGATTCCAGAAAAAGTTCTTCTCCTTCCCAATCAGACAGGTCAAGGTTACGGGAAACCTCAAAATTGTCGCGGAAATAAGTTACGATATCGTCCCGGCGTTCCAGCCGGCGCTGGGGCCAGTAGGTGGGATAAGTGATAACCGTCCCATCTTCGTGCGTGGAAAACCAATTATTGGGGAAAACCGCGTCCGGTTTAACCGGCTCGGGGCTGTCGTCAAAGACGTGCGTGGTGATGCCCACCCGGTTAAGGAGGTCCACAAAGTGATCGAACTCGCCGACGGCGCGCTGGCCGATAGCCCGGAAACTTTCGTTGGATACGGGCTCCTGAAAGGAATTATCCGCGACGGTTTCACTGGCCCGGGCGAAGTTGGCCGGTCGCACGAGTAGCAGGTGGTTGGTGGTTTGCATGAACGCTGGTTAGGTAGGGCGAAGGTGCAATCTATTTTCTCATTATTGTAATACGAGAACACAATGTTTATTTTGCGTGCAAAGCCCCTATTCATGAAGTACCTGCCTTTACTCCTACTGCTGTTGGTCGTTGCCTGTCGGCAAGAACCCCGGGTCGACTACGAAGCACAGAAGGCGGGGCAGTTCACTTCGGCCGCCATCGCCGGACCGCACCCATTAGCTACCCGGGTCGGCCTGGAAGTCTTGCGCAAAGGCGGCAACGCGATCGATGCCGCAGTGGCCATGCAGTTCGCCATGGCCGTTGTCTTCCCCCGTGCCGGTAATATCGGAGGGGGTGGCTTTCTCGTCTACCGCGGTACGGATGGGGAGACCCTTTCGCTCGATTACCGGGAGACGGCTCCGGCGGCCGCCGACCGGGATATGTACCTGGACCCGGCCGGCAACGTGACCGATGGGCTGAGCACCCGCGGGCACCTGGCCGTAGGCGTGCCCGGCACCGTGGCCGGCATTGCCGCGATGCACGAACGGTTGGGTAGTATGCCGTGGGCCGACCTGGTGCAGCCGGCTATCGACTTCGCCCGCGACGGTTACCGATTGAGCGAATCCGAAGTCAACCGACTGAAGCGTTACCACGATGACTTCGCCGAGTTTAACGACGATACGCCCTTTTCCGACAGCTCCATGGTGGCGGGTACGCAGGTACAACAGCCTGACCTGGCCGCAACACTGCTCCGTATTCAAGCGGAAGGCCGAGACGGTTTTTACCGGGGGGTAACCGCCGATCTGATCGTTGCGGAGATGAACAGCGGCGGTGGTCTCATCACCAAAGAGGACCTACTGGCCTACGAGCCTAAGTGGAAAGTACCGATTACGAAAGATTACGGAGCGTATCGCTTGATCTCCATGCCGCCCAGCAGCAGTGGTGGGGTGGCCCTGGCGCAGATGGCGAAAATGGTGGAACCCTACCCGCTGGCCGAATACGGATTTCAAAGCGTGCGGTCCGTACAGGTGATCGCCGAAGCCATGCGTCGTGCTTACGCCGATCGGGCCGAATACCTCGGGGACTCGGAATTTTACCCGGTACCGGTCGACTCACTGCTGGATGACGGCTATTTGCTGGAACGTATGTCCGATTTCCGAATCGATTCCGCCGGCACGAGCACCGACATTGTTGCCGGACAGGTAGCGATGAAGGAAAACTTCGAGACTACCCACATCAGTATCGTAGATAGTTTGGGTAATGCCGTATCCATCACCACCACCCTTAACGGCAACTTCGGCAGCAAAGTGATGGTAGACGGCGGCGGTTTCTTCCTCAACAACGAGATGGACGACTTCAGCGCCAAGCCCGGCGTTCCGAATATGTTCGGACTGGTGGGCAAGGAGGCCAACGCCATCCAACCCGGCAAGCGGATGCTCTCCAGTATGACGCCGACCATCGTGGAAAAGGACGGCGAACTGTTCCTGGTCTTAGGCGCACCCGGTGGATCCACCATCATTACCGCCGTCTTTCAGACTTTCCTGAATCTGGCCGAGTACGGCATGGATTTGTCGGAAGCAGTCCACGCCCCCCGCTTTCACCACCAGTGGTTGCCCGATCAGATCCTCTACGAATCGGATGCGTTTGGGAATGGCGTACTGGACAGCCTGCAGGAACTAGGGTATCAATTCCGCGAGGTCAACAGCATGGCGGTGATCAAAGCCGTACAGGTGCTGCCCGATGGCTCGCTACAAGCCGCTGCCGATCCCCGTAATCCGGATGATGACGTGGAGGGGTATTAACTCCGGATCAACAGCCCTCACCGGGGATCCCGCCGCCACCGGCCAACTTCATCATGCGACGTTCAAAAGGTGGTATCTCCAGTAGGTTACCCATACCATCTACTTCGGTTGATTTCTCGCGGCCGATCCATTCGTAGTTGCCTTCAGGGGTACGACGATAAAGGGTATGGAAGTAAGCTACCGTATAAAGATCGATCTGGTAGTCGTGCTTATCGCGGTTTTTGGCATTGGCCAGCAACCTGCTATTGATGACGTGCGCGAAGTCGCCCGGCGCGTAAGCGTCTAACTGCTGATTAGGTATGCGCTTGCCGTCGATCCAGACGCCGTAGATCTCACCGTTCTTCCATTCCCGTAAATTTTCCGGGGTGGGAAGAACCGCCTGCAGGGGCCTCATCTGCTGCCGGAGCTCGGCGGGAGGCGGGGGCGGCGGCTGGACCGTGTCTGACACCGCGGACGGAGGAGGTGTCGCTGACAATGAGGAATTATTCGACCGATTTGCGCCCAGGGTCCACACGGTAGCCATTACCAAGCCGGCAAGTAGGGCATAGCGAACGAGTCGCTGGGGCAGGGAAGGTTTATTGGAAGTCATCATGGCAAAGCGGAGTTTGGTTAAGGAATAACCGGCGGGACTCGCCAGATAGGGGGCGGTTTGCGGGTGCCGCAGGGAATCGAGGATAAGTTGTTGGTATTCCGTTAGGGAATGCCCCCCAGCCAGCACGGCGCGGTCGGCCAATACTTCGTGATTGCCCGAGATACAGCGGTCATAAACGTACAGCATTGGGTTCCACCACCACAGCGTACGCATTCCGGCCACCAGCAGTCGATCGAGGGAGTGCCATTGCCGGGCGTGGGCGCGTTCGTGGGCCAGTACGGCCGGGGCCACCATCGGGAGTCGAGCGTAAAAGACCCACCGGAGGAAGGTGTGAGGAGCTAGGGCGTAGGGCAGGACCACTTCCCGGATACCGCCAATATCCTTGCGGATGCCGTGCGACAGATTAAAGGAAACACTATTCAAAAATCGTCCCAGCCTGAACAGCTGGTAAGAAACGCCCGCCAGGTACACGCACCAGAGCAGCATCGAAAGCCAGTCCGCCGGCTCGGAGGATCGGACTCCGGGCACCGCTGTTTCTACTCTTACCATGTTCAGCGAGATTTGCACTAATTCCGGTCCTTCGTAGCTTCTCGCGAGGACGTCCGGAGATCCTATCGGCAACACTGGTATGAAGAAGGAGAAGACGAGGCTAGCGAGCAGGTATACCCGCTTGAAGCTCGCAAGGGGCGACCGATCGATCAGCAGGTAGTAAGCAACCAGGAACAAGCCCTGGCTCAACATGACTTTGAGCAGGAATTCCAGGGTGATCATGAGCGCCGATCTATTTGGTCCTTGATCATCCGCTGCAGTTCCTTGAGTTCGTCCCGACTAAGCTTCGCCTGCCCGGTGAGCAGGGAAGCAAACTCCAGGGAGGACCCCCCGAAGAACTGATTGACCATCCCCCGGATGCGGCGACCGAAATAGGCTTCCTTAGTGACCCGGGGAAAGTATTGCCGGCTGTTGCCGTGGGTTTCGTAGCCTACCAGCTCCTTATCGATCATGCGGCGAAGCAAGGTAGCCACGGTGGTCTTCGCGGGTTTTGGTTCCGGCAGGTCCTCCAGGAGATCCTTCATATAGGCCCGGCGCAATTTCCAGAGGTGCTTCATCAGCCCCTCTTCGGCCGGGGTAAGGTCAGGAAGTGACATTTGTAGTTATTGTTCTACAAATGTAGTCCCTATTTCTACACCACGCAAGCCTACGGCCAAATCATTCATTTACGACGATTCGGACTGTAATACGCTACCCGAAGGCCGCGGCTTCAACTTGTGACAAACAGGTCCTTTAGCGAAGCTGACCGAGTGCCTCGCCAATGCGACGGACGGCCTCGGTGAGTTGCTCCTCACTGGCCGCATAACTGATGCGGAGGCATTCGGGGGCACCGAAAGCGCCACCGGTCACCGTAGCCACGTGTGCCTTCAGGAGGAGGTATTCGGCCAGGTCGTCGGCGTCCTTGATAACCGTTTCTCCGGTCGATTTACCGAAAAAGGCGCTTACATCCGGAAAAATGTAAAAGGCACCCTGGGGCCGATTCACCTTCAGGCCATCGATCTTCTCCAGTCCCTCGATGATCAGTTCCCGGCGCCGTGCGAAAGCTTCCTTCATGGCGATGGTGGGCGCCAGGTCAGTATTTAGCGCGTGCGCGCCGGCGGCCTGGGCGATGCTGTTGGCACCACTGGTGTTCTGCCCCTGGAGCTTGGTGCAGGCATCGGCGATTTCCTGGGGACCGCCGATATACCCCAGCCTCCATCCGGTCATCGCAAAGCCCTTAGAGAAGCCATTGACGGTGATGGTACGGTCCTTCACCTCTCGAAAGGTCCCGATACTGGCGTGTGCGCCGGTGAAGTTGATGTGTTCGTATATCTCGTCGGACACGACGTAGATGTCCGGAAATTCAGCCAGCATTTTAGCGATCGCACCGAGTTCATCGGCCGTATACACCGAGCCGGTGGGGTTACATGGGGAACTGAAGAGGATGAATTTCGTCCGATCGGTGATCGCCTTACGGATGTCTTCCGCGGACACTTTGTAGTCGTCCTCGATACCGGCACCTACGATAACCGGCTTGCCGCCCGCCACCTCGACCATTGCGGAATAGCTGACCCAGAACGGAGCCAGGATCAGTGCTTCGTCGCCCTCGTCGAGCAGGGCAAAGCAAATATTCGCGATACTCTGTTTGGCGCCGTTGCTGACAACGATCTGGGAAGGCGCATAGGTCAGGCCATTTTCCCGCTTGAACTTCTCGGAGATCGCCTTGCGTAACTCCAGCGTTCCCGGTACCGGGGTGTACTTCGTTTGTCCGGCATCCAGGGCGTCCTTGGCGGCTTGTTTGATGTGATCGGGGGTGTCGAAATCCGGCTCGCCGAGACTGAGGCTGATCACGTCGTGGCCCTGGGCCATTACCTCGCGGCCGAGTTGGGCCATACGGAGGGTGGCGGATTCCTCCATATGGAGTACGCGCTGAGAAAGTAGGGAAGCAGTAGTCGTTGGCATGTTGGGATATGGTTTGTGTGGGGACCGCGAAGATAACCATCCGTATCGCCAAGTGGAGGGGGGCCGTAAGCGGAATTATTCGCACTTTTGAGGGGAATTATAATTTCTAAGACCCACCCGCTACCCCTCGCAGGCGCGGAGCTATCCTATTTGTTACTACTTTCCTTTCGATCATGTCAACAATCTCCATAAGCTCCTATAAGCCCCGATTGGGGTTTTGGGAAATCTGGAACATGAGTTTTGGCTTTCTGGGCATTCAATTCGGATTCGCCCTGCAAAATGCCAACGTCAGCCGGATCTTCGAAACGCTGGGTGCTTCCCCGGACGAACTGCCGATTCTGTGGCTGGCCGCACCGGTTACCGGTCTGGTCGTCCAGCCCATTATCGGGTATTACAGCGACCGGACCTGGAGTGAGAAATGGGGTCGACGGCGCCCCTTCTTCGCCGCGGGTGCCACCCTCGCTACCGTTGCGCTATTTCTTATGCCCAACAGCACGGCGCTCTGGATGGCCGTTATCATGCTATGGCTGCTGGATGCCTCGATCAACATCAGCATGGAACCCTTTCGCGCTTTCGTCGGGGACATGCTGCCCAACAACCAGCGCACCAGCGGATTCGCCATGCAAAGTTTCTTTATCGGAACCGGGGCGGTGATCGCCTCGGCACTGCCGTGGATATTTACCAACTGGTTTGGCCTGACCAATACCGCCCCCGAAGGCGCAATCCCGGACTCGGTGCGCTGGTCCTTCTACCTCGGAGGGGTGGCCTACTTCTGCGCGGTAATGTGGACGGTCTTCAAGAGCAAGGAGTACCCGCCGGACGACCTGGATAAGCTTCGCGAGGAAAATGCGGCGCAGGGGATCTACGATGGTATCCGGGAATCTTTCCTGGGAATCTTCCGGATGCCGAAAACGATGGTGCAGCTTTCCGCCGTACAATTCTTTTCCTGGTTTGCCCTGTTTTCCATGTGGATATACATGACCCCGGCGGTCACAAGTTATGTCTACGGTGCTACCGACACGAATTCCGCCGGCTACAACGAGGGCGCTGACTGGGTCGGGATATGTTTTGCGGTGTACAACGGCGTCGCGGCCCTGGTGGCCTTTCTGTTACCGGTGATCGCCCGCCACCTCAACCGTAAACTGACCCACTTGATTTCGCTTTTCTGTGGCGCCCTTGGGCTAGCCAGCGTGTATTTCATCGATAACCCTAACCTGCTGCTCATCTCCATGGTGGGCGTCGGCATTGCCTGGGCAAGTATCCTTTCCATGCCCTACGCGATCATAAGTAGCATCCTGCCGCCCAATAAAATGGGCTACTATATGGGCGTCTTCAACTTTTTCATCGTGATCCCCCAAATCGTGGCAGCCGGCTTGCTCGGCTTTATCCTCCACGCTTTCTTCGGAAATGTCTCGATATATGCCCTGCTCATCGGCGCCGCGTCCTTTGCCCTTTCTGGTTTGTTGTGCCTCATCGTGGATGATAACGACGTGGAGGTGGACTTCGCTGAGCCGACCAGTCCCATCGAGCCGATCACCTAAGCGATTAGGGAAGACAACGCCTGGCGGTCGGCCGTGGCTAGGAACAGGAACCTTGTTAACCGTAGGCTAATTGGGCGGGTTTCATGCTTCACAAATAGTTGAGCGACCATTAAGGTCCCAAGGGTCAACCGTTCCATCCCATGGACATCACCGCTGACCGAATAGCAGAATCCAGGAAACCCATGCGCTGGCAATCTCAGGGCTGAAAAATTTTGCCGGCACCCTACCCCAATTTCAGAGCTGATCGTACCCAGCCACCAATCGTGAGCTGATTGATTGCTGGAGTGCAGGTCGATGATATCAATCAGCGATGGGAAAGAAGTTGATCATCCGAAGGGAGAAGACCATGCGATAAGTTCGTAGCAAACAAACTTCCTAAATCATGTCAACCTGGAATAACCAAAGTATGAGCTCTTTCTTCCCCAACCTCAGTCGGTACGCCCACCCACACGGTCCGGTAGGAGACTGGCGAATGAAAATTGCCTTTCCGCCGGTAAACATCGCTCGGGAAGAAGAGTCCTTCATAGTTTCCCTGGCCGTCCCCGGCTATGATAAGGATGACTTCTCGATCTCCGCCGAGAACGGCCTGCTTTCCGTTTCAGCCAAGCACGATGAAAGTCTGGAGGAAAAGACCGACGACTATCTGCACCACGAGTACCGTCGCTTTTCTTTTGATCGCCAACTGGCCCTTCCCGCCGATACGGTGGAAGAAGGAATTACGGCGACCTACAAAGATGGCATGCTCAACATCGTTGTTCCCCGCCGGGAGGACGCCAAGGATGTCAAGCCCGTACAGGTGAAGGTCGAATAGCCTTGGCTTAGACCAGATCCCACGGCGCGAAATGTCTATTTGACCCCCAGCCACTCAGGGAAAAAGATCACCGTGGCCAATAAGACCACCTGGATCACCAGGAAGGGAACGATGCCCCGGTAGAGATGCCCGGTGGTCACTTCCGGGGGAGCCACCCCCTTGAGGTAGAACAGTGCGAACCCAAATGGCGGAGAGAGAAAGCTGGTTTGCAGATTGATCCCCAGCAGGATCCCGAGCCAAATCAGATCCGTCCCGTAAGCGATAAACACGGGCGTGACCACCGGCACGATGATGAAGACGATCTCGATAAAGTCGATAAAGAAGCCGGCGATAAATACGACCACCATGACCAGGGCCAGAAACTGATATTCCGGCAGGTCACTGCGTTCGATCAGGCTCACCAGGAAGCGATCTCCGCCCAACTCCCGAAATACCAGGGAGAAGGTCGTTGCGCCCAGGAGGATCATAAAGACCATACTCGTCAGGTGGGTAGTGTCGCGGCAAACGACAGCCGTGGTGTTTCGGTCCAGCCGGCCCTGCGTCCACGTGAGCAGTATGGCACCTGCCGCTCCGACGCCCGCCGCCTCCGTTGGGGAAGCCAGCCCGATCAGGATGCTGCCCAGTACCGCCACGATGAGCAGGAGGGGTAAGACCAGGCTTTTTACTACCCCCAGCCAGAATTGCCGGTCCCGGGGGGGCGCTTCCTCCCGCTGGGGAAAGCGCTTGGGACGCACCACGCCCAGAATGAGAATATACAGGATGTAGGCCCCAACCAGCAAAAAGCTGGGATAAAGCGCCGCCCGAAAAAGGCTACCGACACTGACTTGCAGCACGCTGCCGAGGAGCACCAGGACCACCGAGGGGGGGATGATCTGCCCGAGCGTTCCCGAGGCGGCAATGACCCCCGTAGCCAGGGGGGCGGGATATCCCTGGCGCAGCATGGGCGGCAGGCTGATCAGGCCCATCGTGATCACCGTGGCCCCCACTATTCCGGTAGAAGCGGCGAGAAGCGCGCCCACTACGATCACCGAGACCGCCATGCCACGGCGCACGCGGCCGAAAAGACCGGCCATACCATTGAGCATGCGTTCGGCCAATTCGCTTTTTCCAGCATGATCCCCATGAAAATGAACAGCGGAACGGCGAGTAAAACGAAATTCTCCATCACGCCGATTACCCGTTTGGGGGGTAGCGTGAGGACGTGCTCGAGAAAGCAGAAGGCATAGAGCAGAATCAGTCCGCCCAGTGAAAGGCAACCGGGTAACCGTAGAGCACCAGCAGAAAGATGCTGACGAAGAGGAGGAGTGCGAGAACCCATGGGCGACCGCGTCGCGGTGTTGCGCGACGGGGTGCTGCAACAATGCGCCGCGCCTCGTGAGCTCTACCGCAACCCCGGAAACGTGTTCGTCGCGGGATTCATCGGGTCACCGGCGATGAATCTGTTCACCGTCCCGATCGTCGACTCCGCTGTGTCGCTGGGCGATTGGGTGATTCCGGTGCCGCGCCAGGCCGCCGGTACCGCGTCGAGGAGATCGTCGTCGGGGTCCGCCCCAAACACTTCGAACTGGGCAGCGTCGGCGTCGAGATGGAGGTCGACGTGGTCGAAGAGTTAGGCGCCGACGCCTACCTGTACGGCCGAATCACCGGTGCCGACACGGTGATCAGCAAGCCCGTCATCGCTCGCACCGACCGTCGAGCCCCACCGGGAAAGGCAGCCGGGTGCACCTGCAACCGCAGCCTGGGCACCTGCATTTTTTCAGTACCGACGGACATCGAATCCGGTGAAACCGGCGGCGTGCCGCACCGGTGATCTCCGCGCCGACTTCCTAGTATGGCCGGGTGGTTGATCGCTATGGAACCGATGTGCTGGCGGGCGGCGGACGGCGCAAGCCGCGTTCGGTAGAGCACCCGGTAG
>CAVVFF010000003.1:0-38863 GCA_963747415.1 Lewinellaceae bacterium
CGATACCGGCGTGCCCTGTACACCTACCTGCGCCGCTCGTCCATTCACCCCGGCTTAACCACCTTCGACGGGTCGAACCGGGAGCTGTGCCTCAGCCGCCGGACGATTACCAACACGCCCTGGCAGGCGCTGATGACGCTCAACGACCCGGCCTACCTGGAAGTGGCCGAACGACTTGCCGAACAGGTGGCTCCCCTGCCGGAGGTAAGTGGTCGGATCGATCGAATGTATCAGCTGCTACTCCGACGGGGGGCCAGGCCGGAGGAGCAGGAGATCCTCTCCACGCTTTACGAGGAGGCCTATGCCACCAACCAGGATGAGCAGGCGTCGCTCACCGTGGTCGCCAACGCCCTGCTCAACATTGACGAATTCCTAACCCTCTCCTAGCATGCACCCCCTACTCCAGAATTTCGCCACCGGGAGGCGCAGTATAACAGCCGCCGGCACTTCCTGCAACGGGGCGCGCTGGGGCTGGGTGGGCTCGCCCTGGGTGGCCTGCTGGATGCGGGGGGGATAACGGGTACAAAAACGGCAACTACGACTGCGGAAAAGGCGCTGGAAACGGCCCTCCACTACGCGCCGCGGGCCAAGCGGGTGATCTATCTGCACATGGCCGGTGCGCCGTCCAACCGCAACCCCTCGATTATAAGCCGGAGTTGCGGAAACTGGATGGGCAGCCCTGCCCCCCATCGCTGCTCGCGGGCAAACGTTTCGCCTTCATTCAGGGCACACCGATGATGCTGGGTCGACAGGCCACCTTTAAGCAGCACGGACAGAGCGGCGCCTGGGTTTCCGACCTCCTGCCCCACTTCAGCGCGGTGGCCGATGAGGTGGCCTTTCTGAAAGCGGTACACACCGAAGAATTCAACCACGCACCGGCGCAACTGCTGATGCAGACGGGCAGTCCCCGACCGGGCCGGCCGTCCTTCGGCTCCTGGGTGACCTACGGCCTGGGCTCCGAGAACGAAAATTTACCGGGTTTCATCGTGCTGGCCTCCGGGGGGCGGGACCCTAGCGGGGGCAAAAAACTCTGGGGCAGCGGCTTCTTGCCATCCATCCACCAGGGGGTACAGTGTCGTACGGCGGGGGACCCGATCCTCTACCTCAGCGATCCGGAGGGGATGACGCGAGACCTGCGCGGTAAGTCGATCGCCGCCATCAACGAGATCAACCGGCGGCAGTACGCCGAAGTGGGCGACCCGGAAACGCTGACCCGCATCCGGCAGTATGAAATGGCCTTCAAGATGCAAATGTCCGTTCCGGAAGTGATGGACATCGATAAGGAGCCGGACTACATCCACGCGCTCTACGGTACCTCGCCCGGCAAGTCCACCTTCGCCAACAATTGCCTGCTGGCGCGACGACTTGCGGAGTCCGGCGTCCGCTTCGTGCAGCTTTACGACTGGGGTTGGGATGCCCACGGTTCGGACCGCTCCACGAGCCTGGAGGAGGGTCTGCCGGCACAGTGCCTGGCGATCGACCGGCCGATGGCGGCCCTCATCACGGACCTGAAACAGCGGGGGATGCTAGAGGATACCCTCGTTGTATGGGGCGGCGAATTCGGCCGTACCCCGATGCGGGAGAATCGCGGCGGGGTCGAAATGCCCTTCCTCGGCCGCGATCACCACGGCGAGGCCTTTACCATGTGGATGGCCGGCGGCGGCGTCAAACCAGGCGTCGTCTACGGGGAAACGGACGAGATCGGGTACGCCGGCGTGCGCGACCGGGCGCACGTACACGATGTCCAGGCGACGATGCTCGGGCTATTGGGCTTTGACCACGAACGATTTACCTATCCATTCCAGGGCCGCGATTTCCGGCTTACGGACGTGGCGGGGAACCTGATCCGTGAGGTGATGGTTTAGCCCTCGTCCGAACTCCCCTGACGCTACCCGGCAACTTAAGATCAAAGCTTACTCCCCCCCCCGAAGCAGGGTTACCTGCCGTTCAGGTGATCCATCGGAAGATCGGCAATGGAATGGCCAAGTTCCGGATCCGATAGCTACACATGAGAAATAATCGGAGGTCTTAGGATATATCATAAATATTAATATTATCCCGGCTTTGCCCCAACTGAATATATAAGTTGCGGCATAATATAGTACATACTTTGCCCCAGGCTCAACCCGATAAATATTGGGTTAGGCTGCGTCACTCGCTAGCAACATGCCTTGAGGCTTAGAGCGTAGTAAGACTTTTAATGTTCAGCAGCCCTAGTTGTGCCAGATACTTACCAGCCTGCCTTCAGCCTACCCGACCCCGTCAAAGATTGGGTTCGGGCCAATCCTTTGCCTACGCTACTCTTCACGGAGGACTTCGAGATGTTGTCCGCCAACGGAGCGTTTTCCGACCTGCTCACCGAAATGGATCTGAATGTCGAGGATTTTCTGCGTGGCCCCCTGACCGAAAATGTTCCATCGGAGGAATCGGTTGGCGCCTTTTTCCATACCATGAAGCCCGGGGATTGTGTCGTGAAGCAAGTGACCGTCCTGAAAGATCAGCACTACACCTTGCACCTCATAAAACTCGAAGTGCCGGGGGGGAACTGCCTTTGTTGCATGCTGGTGCCGAGCGAAAATCCCGGTAATGCCCGCCTGGTGAATATCCTGAACGAGATTGCCTGCTTCGTAGCCCAGATCGATTCTATTGGAAATATTTATTACGTCAACGACCAGCTGCTGCACCATTTGGGTTACACCCCAATGAACGGCGAGGCGATTGTTCATCTTAGAGATCTCCTGCAGACCTTTGACGAGGAGAAGCTGAGGCGGTACATCGACCGGGTGGACACAGAAGGTTTCACCCGCCTTCGCACGCACTTCGCACGGAAAGGCGGAGAACCCGTTATGATGGAAGTAAGCATCGTCCCCAGCCAAACACCGGGTGGGAGCACGTATTTGCTTACGGCGCGGGACATCGGCTACCAGCTGGAACACGAAGCATTCATGCGGGATGCCTTGATCCAGTCGGAAAAAACAGCGACGGAACTGTTGGATAAAAATCGTCACTTGCAGGATCAGGCTGACCTCCTGCCCAAGACCGGGCACCTGGTCTACGAAAGCAAGGCCTTCGCCGCGGTGATGCGCCGGGTTCACCTGGTTGCTCCGACCGACGCGACGGTGCTCATCACCGGAGAAACGGGTACTGGTAAGGAACTCATCGCCAAGGCCATTCATCAACTCAGCGAGCGGGCCGACCAACCCTTCGTTACGGTCGACTGCGGATCGCTGCCGCCGGAGCTCATCGAGAGCGAACTTTTCGGATACCGTAAGGGTGCCTTCACCGGAGCCAACACCGATCGAAAAGGGCGCTTCGCCACGGCCGATCGCGGAACGATCTTTCTCGATGAGATCGGGGAGCTGCCGCTCTTGCTGCAGACCCGGCTCCTCCGTGTCTTACAGGAAGGCCATTTCACGCCCGTCGGCGAAACACAGGTACAGACGGTCGACGTACGCGTGATCGCCGCCACCAATCGGGACCTTAAGCTGTGGATAGAGGAAGGAAAATTTCGCTCCGATCTCTTCTTTCGGCTCAATGTCTTCCCCATTCACAGTATTCCCCTCCGTGAACGGAAGGAAGATATCCGGCCCCTTATCCGCCACTTCATCGACAAATTCAACAAGAAATTTTCCAAGGAGATATCCGGCGTTGACGCGACGACCCTCGACCGGATCATGGAGTACGATTTTCCCGGCAACGTGCGGGAACTGGAAACCATCGTCGAGCGGGCCTTCATCGTGGCCAGTGGCAAATTGCTGCCCCTGACCGTTCCCCAGCAGAAGGGGGCAGCGGTAACGGATTCGCCTCTGCTTGATCTTTTTGACGGTACCCTCACCGAATTCTTGTCCTTCGATGATTACCAGCGCAAGTACATTGAACTCGTTTTGAAAAGTACCGGCGGAAGAGTAAGTGGCAAAGGCGGCGCGGCCGAAATACTACAGCTCAATCCGCAGACCCTGTACAGTAAAATGCGAAAATTGGGCCTGCGGAGATAAGCCACCTTACCCTATTATCGGAGATGCCCCGATGCGCTTCAGGCGAAGCAGGCCCCTTGGCGGCCGTCCGGGCCGGGAAGATCATCCTGCGACGGTTCATCATTATTCCAGGTTAGGTAAGGCGGAATCCCCATCCGGGACTTGTTGAAGCATAATGGAGGAAGCCTTATACAATTTAGGTGGGCCGCTATGAAATATCCAATAGTTTTCCAATTGGTGAAAATGCCAGCTTCCCGAATCTAATTTCAGCCCTACGGACCTGCTATAAGAGCAGTGCTATATCCGTTGACTGCTACGGACGAAAGCACCGCAGGTCACCGCGACGTAACGGGGAGTATGTTGCCGTATCCCCGGTACCGGTTGAACCATCCTAACCAGACAATTTCCTACAATGAAACTTCCAATCCAATCGTACGAGGCGTACTGGGATGCAATTGAGTGTACTGGTGGAGTGGTCTTATATCTTTCCGGAGAAAAGCCCGTTCACCTGAAAACGGATCAGTCAGCCATGCTAAAGCTCTGGATCAGCCTGTTGCACCTGGATAAACCCTATTATTACGAAACGGGAGCGGACAAAGGCTTATCCAGCAACTGGACGACCTGCGCTGATGGCCCTAAGGATTCCTCTAATGCCATCGGCGAGGAAAAGGAAATCCCCGGTGTGGTCCGAGATGTGTTTCCCGATCGAACGGGTAATATCTCCAACCAATAAATAACTGACGGAAGTCGCGACCTTGGCCGAAAGTTCCTTAGCGATAAGGTATCGTTCTAAACAGCCGACAAGCCTGGCCTTCCGTAAATTAAATTAAATGAAAGTCATCAAGTATCGACTAAACTGGAGCATGACCCAAAACCGGGGCAGCCTGGAAATGCACTTGGAAGATAATTCCACGGTAATACTCGAGGCGGAGGAACCGGGGAAATTAATCGTCTGGGTAGACCTTTTACGCCACGATGCCCCGGTTTACTACTGGAAAACGGAGCAGGGGGAGGGCCTGAAGTCCGAGTGGGAAAAGGTTATTGAACCGGATGAAAGCTGGCGGAGCCCGGATCACCACCAAGACGGGCAATCCTAGCCACAGGCAAGGGATCATCGAAGCCTTCTGCCAGAAGCTCCAGAGATGGGATTAGGCGACCAGCAGTGAAGCTACCGTGCCTACGAACGTATCAACATTCACGGGAAAAAGAGTAGCCTCGGCTGAACAGCTGTAAAACTTAAGCGGAATCGAGCTCCTGCTGAACTACTGCACGCGCTTCTACGACCGGCAGTTGATCACCCGCCCGCAGTGTCTCGGAGGTCGCCTACGAACTGGGCTTCCGCTACCCCCAGCACTTCAGCCGCATGTTCAAAAAGATGACGGGGATGACGCCGGTGGCGTATCGGGATAATTGAGGTGATGAAGCTTGGGGCTAGATTAGGCCTGATTACCCTTGCGAAGGTATTGGATTAGTCTACTGAAAATGTAGCCGTGATTGATCACGTTGACAAGCCCGATGGTCACGAAGGCCCACCACATCGTGCCGATATCGTAATTGTAAAATTGAATGCCGAACACGCGGGGGAAGGCGACCAGCAAATCGGTGAAGCCAAAGACGTTAAAAAACCAGACCAGGGGAATGGCGTATGCCCAGTGGCGGCGCAGGGCAATGGCGGTGATGATCGCGAGTACGGCCGTGGAATAATCCCATACCCCCACCGTGAAAGCTAAATCTTCGGGAAAGTCAGCGTATACCTGGGTGTCTACCATGAATACCAGTCCCAGGTACCGGAGCCCGTGAATCAGCACCATCGGAACCAGGGCTTCGTAAATCCCGAGCCGGTTCAGGCGGGGAAAAACATACCAGCGAAAGGCCAGATAAAAGGTTACGAGGCCCGCTGCGGCCTGCAAATTGAGGATGGTTAGATTGTCCATTTCTATTTATTGGTGGGTTGAAGGGCCCTTACCGCGTATACGGCCGCAACGAATACCAGGGCGGTACGCACCCAGTGCAGGAGCACCCAGCTACGTAATCTGCTTACCGTTTCAGCCTCCGAATAGCTACCCTCCATAAATCCGAAGTTGGTCGGGAGGTGATAGACGGCCGTGATCGTGCAGGCAACCACGATGCCACCGAGGACGACGACCCAGCGCCGGCGGGCGGTAGGGTTACCCCGGGTGGTCACGACCAGGCCGATGGTTGAAAACAGGGCGGGCAGCAACACCGCCATGGTGGGAGGTAGGAGATAAGGAAACTGCAGGGTAAACTGCTCCGTAAACACCTCCGGTGGGAGCGATTGCCAGTACAGGCCGTAACCCAGACCGATGACGAGCATATTCCCGGTGAATGCCGCGGTGGCGATAATGGATACGTAGGGGAGTAGGGTTTTCATGGTCGCGTATTGGGTAGCGGTTGTTTGTTGAGCTGGCGGAACATGAATTTGGGTGCCAGTCGGCTCATCAGTTTCAGTAGCCGGGAGATCCCGGGAGTGATTTCATCCCGCCCCCCGGTGAAATCCTTCCAGAATAGGTCCGCCAACTTTTCCGGCGGCATCGGCTTCAGGCGGTCGTCCTGCAAATCCGCATCGTGTGCGAGCTGGGTGGCTACTACGGGAGGGAGTAGCTCCACGACCCGGATGTGGTGGGCTTTAAGTTGGGGGCGGATGGCCTGGGTCCAGAAATGGACGGCCGCTTTCGTGCCGGAGTAAACCGGAGCCTGTGCGTATGTGACGTATGCCAGTGCCGAGGAGACGTTGATCAGCGTTGCGTGCGCACTCTTTTTAAGCTGCGGCAGGAAGTAGTGCAGCATCTGGATCGGTGCCTGGAAGTTGACTGTGATTTCGGCAAACTGCTTGCGCAAGTCATTGCTTTCGTTGCCCGTATCCACGAGGTTCATCATTCCCGCATTGTTGACGAGGATATCGATACCGCCAAATTCCACCCGGGTGTGGTGAACCAACCTTTTGACATCCTCCTCAAGGGTCACGTCCATCGGGTAGCTGTGCAGGGCCGGTAATTCCGCTTTTGCTTCCTCCAGTTTGCTCCGGTTTCTTCCCGTGATGATTACGGTATGACCTTGGGCGAGAAATTTACGGGTCAGTGCGAGCCCGATTCCCGAACCTCCGCCGGTTATTAGTACCCTAAGTTTCGTAGTATTCATGTTGTTAATTTCAGTTTTGATCACAGCGAGCCCGACTGTAGCAGTCGGGAATGGAGCCAAAGCAGCAGCACGGTAGGCAACAGTTCGATCGCGATACCGAAGAGAAGGATGGTGGTAGGCGGGTAATTCTTCAGGGCGATCGCCCGCACCACTCCACCAATTATCAGCGCCGCCATCAGGAAGCGAAAAAAGGCTACCTCCGACGGTTTCCAGGCGACGTAAAAGAAAGCCAGTGACATGGACGCCCAAATGGCCGCCACGAAGCGATGACTATTGTCGTCCAGCGGGGCCGTCCCCGGATCATACGAAGCCGTGACTCCCAGCAAACCCGTGCCCAGGGCGATGATCCCGTACAGCACGAGGAAAAAGCGAATGATCAGGAGCATGGTTTAAAAAGCGCTGTTTGTCCCTTAGACAAGCGCTTTTCGCAGGTGTGACCACTTTTGCAAAAAAAGGTTAATCGAGTTGCAGCCGGTCCCGCCAGTTGGGGCTATTCAGGACCGTTTCCAGGAAATTCTTCCGCTCGAAGGTGGTTTTATAACTGTGCTGCCGGTGCAGTTCGGAGTAGAGTTGCTCGGACTCATCCACCAGATAATCGGCATCCCGTACCAGGGCTGCTTTGAAGGTGGTGAGTTCCTTCCGGTTGTACAGCAGGTTTTTGGCGTCCACCATGCCGTTCGCCAGGGCAACGGTCACCTTCTTATGGCAGCGGCACGGGTTCGCTTTGTTGACCAGTCCACACTTGTGCTGCATGAAGTTGTACAGGTCCCTGCGCGCCCGACTCAGTTTCTTCCGGTAGTTGTCCCTGGAGATCTCCATGATCTCCGATCCGACGTGGTGGTCGGCGTTGAAGATGTCGCCAATGATATAGATAAGCCGCTGCTCTTTGGTCAGACACAGCAACATCCCCGACAGACACTGCAGGCGGACCTCCCTGATCTCTGCGGCTTTGTCTGCCTGCTCGTCCGCCCGTAGCTCCCGATCCGGGCTGCTGTCCAGCAGGTGGCCAAGATCCGCGAAATTCGCCGCGAACTGATTGGCGGGTTTTACCCGCTCGTTCAGGAAGTGATTGCGGACGATGCGGTAGGCCCAGGTACGAAAGGAGCTCTGCCCCCGGAAGGAAGCCAGACTGGTGATGATCTTAAGCAGGGCTTCCTGGGTCAGGTCCTCCGCCTGTCCCGGATCCCCCACCATCTTCCAGGCGATGTTGTAGATGAACGGCTGGTGCCGAAGGATCAGTCCGTTGAGGGACCGTTTATTGCCCGCCTTGATCTCTTCGACGAGAACTTCGTCCGGCGTATCCTCAGCGTATGAAGTTGAAAACGGATTCATTCTTTTCATACCTGAAATTGACTGTGCCCGAACCCGCTTGCCGGCTCTGAATAAGGATAAGATGGGTCGTGGGCCGTATCGCCCCGATGGAGTAAAATACGGCAGTTCGTCGGCATACGCAGACAGGGGGGAGCCAGTGCCTGCCCCGTAGTTGGTCGGGACCGTCCAGTAGTGCTCCGGCAAAATGGTGAAGGTGGCCGCGGAGTCCTCCGAAATGGTGGAGACCGTTGCCCCGTCGTAATTGATGCCGTAGCTGAAGTTTGGCCAGCCGTAATTCCTGCCTTGCTCGATAACGTTAAATTCATCGCCTCCCTGCGGACCGTGCTCGATACCGAATAGCGTTTGCGTCGCTTCTTCGGATACTAGTCCCTGCACGTCGCGGTGGCCGTAGCTCCATATCGTGGTGGGGCCGGGAAGGACGGGATTATCCGGAGGCACGGCTCCGTCGGCCAGCAGGCGGTGGATCTTTCCGGCACCAATGGTGAGGTCCTGGGCGTAAAGAACGGGATTCGCCGCCGTGGACCAGTCGGAATTACCTACGTTCAACAAGAAGTGGGTGGAGTCTTGCCAGACGATCCGCATGCCGTTGCCGGACCAGTTGGGCTGGCGGGTCGAGAAAATCGTGTCTATGTCCATGGCCCGTCCCACCTCGACGCGAAAGCGGCTGACCCGGGCCGTCCCCTCCATATCGAGGTAGCAAGCGTAGATCAGTCCATTTTCCCGGTAGTCGGGGTGCAAGCTCAGGTCCATTAGCCCACCGTGCAGGATCGCGGGGATGCCCGGCGTACCGAAGGTGGCTACCGGCGGCATACCTTCCACCTCGGAAAGCTCGCCGCCGGAATAGTGAAACAACTTTCCCACCCGGTCGGAGATCAAGTATTCGTCTTCCCCCACGATGGCTAGGCCGTACGGAATCGTGAAGCCTCGGGCTACCGTGTCTACCGAGAAGGCGTCGTCACTGACTGGGAAGGGGGACGGCGGTACCTGGATCAGGTTGTTTCCACATCCGGCGCAGCAAACCACCGCGAGCAGGGTCGGCAAGATCGTATGTATAGGCCCGGGGAAAGATGGAATCAGAGAGAAGGTTTGGATGACTAGTTAAGAAAGCTTTGGCACCTGCGTTCTCGCAAAAGTGATCGACCTAAGGCTTTCTCTCGCTTACGAATCGCCGCTAGCAACGAACCCCACCTTACCGATCAAGTCACCATCGGCGCAATCCCACAGCCTACCAGAATAGAACATGCCGTAAGCATACAGAGGGGAAGGAGCCGTTTGTATGGAAGTGCGGTGATCGCCGCGATTACCTGCTCAGGCTTTAAAAGAGCATTTTCTTGTTTTATAAATAGTTAGCTGCTGGCCACTAGGACAAAGGGGCAGCAGCCGGCCCGATTGCCGCCTTCCCACACGGATAATACCTTAGGCCGACGCCCGACGCTTCGTTGAAATCGATGCCGTAGGCTTGAATGGGACCTGGAGGTACTGCTGGGGGAATGGCCGATGCCGGATAAACTGCCTCCCGTCGACGGGTATCTGTTTTAATTCAAGGCGTAAGAGAAATAAGCACGTATTTTTTTGCCGTGTTAAAAAAACGAAATCGACGGCCGCAGGCCGAAACCACCATCGATAAACATATCAGTTTGATAGACTTGACCACGGTACTGGTATCCCGCCCTATATTATACTCTCGTTCGCTGAAGGTGGCCAATATGGTTGGTTACACAATCCAAGCGTGCCTTTCTACTCCTGTGCGTCGGTAAGAGAGTCCTCATGAACCATCCGCTAAAGTCAGGTTTCACCGCCTTGACCCAAAACAGATATGTGGCTAGGTACCTACGATAACTTCCGGCACGACCCAAAGGCTTGGGTTACATTTTCTACCCTCCTCGGGGGGGAAGTAGGCCAAAAGCGGCGTTAAATTACCCGGGCCGCACCCGTGAGTGCGGCCCGAATAAAATAAATGGTCGGCCGAGGGGGGGCAGTATTATTGTTTAACAACTTTTCTACTGACGCCCTGGCGGTCAGCGTTAATTGCGACCACGATGTAAACACCGTTCGTTAGTTCATCCATTTGAATCGGAAAGATGTCGGTATTTAGGTTGTTATACAGTTTAACCAACCGCCCATTGATGTCATAAACAACAACGGATCGGAGGTTTTCTAAGGATACGTTCAACAACCCTACAGTGGGATTTGGAGACATCATTACTTCGAGAGGTTTGATGTCGTACACCTTGGAAATGATCTCCAGTCCCCACCAGTTAAGTGCACCTACGGGCTGTCCGCCACGTCCAGCTGTTGCGGCGGGATGGGTAGCTTCGTAGGAAAGATCTATTTCGGTGATGGGATTGGCATAACCCGGTATCTCCGCCTGATCGAAGGCCAATTGGTAATAATCATCGATAAAGGCGACGAAATCCGCGTCCACCATAGTAAAGTTCTCAAAATCAAAGTTTTCCTGAGCCATAACATTGGCGCCGCCCATCATATCCTCGGAAAGCTCTTCATCGATTAAAATCTCGCCGGCAATGTAACTGGTGGAGGTGTCCGGCAGGGTTGCTGCAATTACTGGTCGATTGTAAAAATGATTCCGCTCGAATTCTACGTAGGGCGGGACGTAAGTGAAATCCACGATGGTGTCATTCCCCGTGAAAGTGGTATCGCCGGCTACGACGTTGCTATCCAAGGAATAAGCAAACAGTGGCTCGGCGAAGTTAGACCGGTCGCCTTCGAAGCCATCGCCGAGTATGCCGGTGTTGACGAGTAGATTATCCGTAAAAATCAAGGTATCCGGCCTTCCGAATGTTGCTCCGTCAATTCCACTATTGACCATGGTGCAGTGCTCCATGATTAGGGTACCGTAACGCGCGGTACCGAAATTCAGCAACATACCTTTCGATAAAGAAAAGAAGGAACAGTTCCGCATATGCACCAGCGGGGTAAAGTTATCCCGGTAGCTTAAGGCGAAGCCTTGCGTAATGTTAAAGGAATTACCCTGTGGTCCGATAACACAGTCTTCCGCGTAGATCGTACATCCGACTCCGTTAATACGGATAGAATTTTGCCGGTTATAGTCAAACAAAATACCCCGCATCACAACCGTGATACTGTCCGAAGCCAAACGAACCGTAGCATTATCCGTAGGTGTTTCGGATTGGTCGCGGCCATTAATGTGCAAATCCTTGAGATATAAATCTCCCTGGGCGTGGAAAGCCCGAGGAGCTTCATCTTCCCCGGGGGGCGGACCGAGCGCTTTTATCAGGGGTAATGGTCCGTCACCCTCCTCGGCCATCACCATAAGGGGGTGCCCGACGTTATTTACTCTGCCGGTATAAAGGTATGTAGCCCCTCTCCGTAGTATGTATACCTGGTGAGCCCGTTCACCATTTTCCAGGGTATCGCCGTTGATCGTAGCGTTGATCGTACCTGGTGCTCCTGGCTCAATGATGAGCGGATCACCGAGTTCCTCTTCGGGCCAGGGAAATGGCTCCTCCTGCGCCAGGAGTGGCGTGGCCGCCAGGAAGAAAGTAGCCACGAATGTGAAAGAAAGAAAGTAGTGCTGTAACATAGATCTCGAGTTGAATGATATGATCGAATGATTAAAAGCGGTATCGCAGACCGAGATTGGCCTGCCACCCATAGAATATTTCGTAAGTAGGGAGCGATTCCTGATATTGAAAATTTCGTTCGGGTTCATCCGACAGATTGATGAGGTTTACCAGTACCTGGAAATTCTCCCCGATCCGCTGAGTCAAACTTGCGTCCCACCTCAAATAGGAGCGGGTGAACTGATCCGATAGCTCGCTGCCGCCGCTGCTGGCAAGCTTATCCCCCTGGTAATTCATACTCACCCGGCCGCTAAACCCTCCTTTCTCATAGCCCAGCGTAAAGTTGGCGATGGAATTGGCTTGCCCCTGCGTACGGTTCAGGCGGAAAGTATCCAGTACGGTCGGCGTAAATTCCGGTGGCGGATAAACAATGGGATAAAAAGGATAGGCCGTTTCCGATCGGGTGATGCTGTAATTCAGACTCAGGGTAATTCCGTCGAAAGGTTTCGGGAGGAAGTAAAAACTAGTCTGCACCTCTATTTCCCCACCGTATAGCTTGGTTGGTTCCGGTGCATTAATCCTGTCAGTAAGGAAATACCCATAAGTTGGATTGGATTGCGCGTCGCCGGAAAAATCTCGTTGCCGAATTGCAATGTCGATATCCTGAATTTCCTTATAGAACCCGGCAACGGAAACGTATCCGAACCGAGAGAACCACGTAAAGATCGCATCGTAATTCCAGGCGGTTGGAATATCAAGAATGATGGAGCCCCGGTTTACACTTCGATTATTTCCGGTTTGGCTAATTTGCTGGAATGGAGTGAGGTTGAGGAAATCGGGACGGCTTAGCGACCGCGTTGCGGCTAACCGTAAGCTAATGGATTCTGAAAATTTATACCTGAGATGAAGCATCGGTAAAAGCGCGTTCTTAGTGCTAATCGCGGAGGTATCCCGGGCTACAAAGGACCGCCCACTGCCCCGGCTGAATCCTTCCTTACCAGAAAAGTCATTCCGCGTCGACTCGAAACGCACCCCCAACAGGAGCATCAAGTTTTTGCCAAAATTAATTTCTGACATGCCGTAGCCCGCCAGAATTCTTTCCTTGGCGGTGTAACCATCAAAAAATGAGCCGATGTTCTGCTGGAAAAGGGTATCCCTAGGTTGAAAGGTATTGTAAATTTGTTCTATCAGAGCGGGGTCTACCCCGTAAGGGATAACGTAATTTTCCCCGTTAGGAAATTTATAGTCGCGAAAGTCAGGGTCAACGAAATTTTCGAAGTAGTAGGTCCGGTCAATACGGTTGAAATTCGGGAATTCCTCGCGGAATTGCTGAAAATACAAATCACCGTCGCGGATGCCGTAGCTGGGTGCTGTCCGGCTCCGTACCTTGTCCCGCAGCTTTCCACCAAATTTAAGGTAACCGTTGATGTCCGGACCTATATTTACCGGGGCCTGGAAATCAACCTGTCCGTTCCAGTTCGTATCATCTACGTCGTTGAGGCTGTACCCGAAGCCGGCATTAGTGAAGGTCCGGTCGAGATCGTAGGTGACAAAGGTGGGAATAAGCTCCGGCGGGGCATCAAAGGGGAAGTCGCTTTGGTAAGCACCGGTTTGCGAACCGCCAAATCCATAATTTAGGGGGGTCGTCGTGCCGGTTATCGCACGACCGAAACTCCAGGTAAGGAGATTCTCCGCAAATTCGTGCTTTCCGCGTAGTGATAAACTGTGCAACGATTGCTCTACGTCGCGGCGACCAAATCCGTACTCTAGGGTTGACCCATCGGGGTTAAAACTGACGTTTCTTTCTGTGATTTCGCGTAGCGTATTGCTAAAAAAGTAATCGGCCACGAGCTCACCGGAGCTTAATTGATAGTCGATGGTAGCACTGCCATTGTAGCGGTCGCGCGTTTCTAAACGATTGGTTAGGGTAATGTCATTTACATTGAAAATGGGATTAAAGTCCTGGTCTTGGTCCTGGGTTTCATAACCGGCAGAGAACTGATCGGCATTCCGGTTAGCGCGGTGTGCGCTTCCCGTCAGGATTACCCCAATTTTTTCTTTAGCAAAACGGTTGCTTACCGCCGCAGAGCCCCGGTAAGTACCAAGGTCATCAATGAGGCTATGGTAGCCGACCTCTCCCTGCACTTGACCGTGGAAGCCTTCCTCCGCCGTCCGGGTGACCAGGTTGATCGAGCCCCCAATAGCATCCCCGTCCTTATCCGGAGTCAGGGCCTTGAACACTTCAATTCCCTGGAGGATATCGGAACTGATCAAACTCAGGTCGACCGCCCGGCCACTGTTCCCCGTCGGAGGTACCGGCTGGCCGTTGATGGTGACGTTGTTAAACCGTGGACTGGCGCCGCGTACGGTCACCTGCGATCCCTCGCCTGCGTTGCGGTTGAGGGTTACCCCGGGAAGACGTCCAATGGTCTCAGCCGCATTGTTGTCCGGGACTTCACGAATGCGTTCGGAACTCACGACATTGACGATGGTATTACTATTGACTTGCTGGTTTATCGCCGCCTGTTGGCCCTTTAATTGGCCGGTAACTACGACTTCTACTCCCAGAAGGTTACCCGTCAGAAGCGTAATCTCTCCCATTTCGGTAACCTCATCCTCTACCACGGTGACCACCAATTCGAGGGTTTCATAACCGATAAAAGATATGCGGACGGTCTGTTCTCCAACAGGCACATTCACCAGACGAAACTGGCCGGCCACGTCGGTAATAGCGCCAATCGGTGCTCCTTCTTTAATAACGGCGATATTGGCGTAGGATAAAGGAGGATCCCCTTCCACCTGTCCGTCGAGGATCTGCCCTTCAATAATTCCACTCTGCGCGGTGAGGGAAGAGCATACTAACCCGCAAAGGCAAAAGAAAAGTAGGCTAGTAAACCTGGGGTTCATGACAGGGAACAGCGAAAAGGTATAGGCAAGGGTACTGGTTCGCACAATGGTTGAGTTACAAATGAGTGGGTCTCATAAAAAGCTTGCCTCCGGAAAGGGTCAAGCTAACCCGACGACCAATGCAAAATAGGTAAATTTATACTATCCCATACTTTGTTTGGATAATTTTTTCGACACCGTATATAAAATTATAACCGATAATCATGATTTAACATTCAGTTAACCCGTGACATGAACAGCCCTGCGCTGGGGAACCTTGGCAAAATCTTGGCTACCGCCTATCTTCCATGCGGAGATCCAGCGCCGGAGTGGTCAACCTACCACACCTTGCTTCGTACCTGAACCGGCTCGTGATTCTTTAACCGAATGGCCGGACACACACTTGTATTACCCTGCGCTCGTCGCCCGAAAACCGCTAGCTTAGTGAAGCCACGTACCCACGGGGCTTAGCTCACGAAGCTTTAACGATCGTTCAGACTTCTTTTCCTCGGTCAATTAACCGCTAATGCCTTTCTTCCGCTGTATACTCTTTGTCTTCCCCTTGCTCCTTTGCGCCCGAGCCTCCGCCCAAAGCTGGAAGCCAGCCGCCGAAGCCGCCATCCGGGAGTATCGCATGGCTCCACTAACCATCAGGGTTGTCGACGGTTCCGGTACCGCGGTCACCGATGCGGAGGTTAGGGTACGCATGCGGGAATCGGCTTTCCGTTGGGGTTCGATCGTACAGATGCCCGAGGTCTTCGAACTGGAACGTAAAGGATACCCCATCGGCAGCGCCCACCCCTACTGGAACCACCTCCGGCAATTCAACTCCCTCGGAGCGGGCAATGCGGGTAAGTGGAAGCAGTGGCTCGACCTGCCCAACCGGGAGAAATACCTCGAGGTGATGGACTGGATGAACGAGAACGACATCGGTAACCGCCTGCACGCCCCCATCTGGCCGTCGATCCGGCGGTGGAACGCGGTGCCGGATACCGTACTGAACGCCACGGCGACCGCAGACAAGACCCGCAACGAGGTGATCCGCGACATCATCCGCGGCCACCTGGAGAGCTACATGACGATTATCAAGGAAAAGCAGGCGTACGAAGTCGACCTCGTCAACGAGTTGGTGCACGAACCCGACCTAAGCCGCGATCAGATGGGGCTGACGGACGTTAACGACCGCATCGCCGAACACACCCAGTGGTATAAATGGGCCAAGGCGGCGGCACCGGAAGTAGGACTGATCGTCAATGAGTACGACCTATACCAGAGCGGTAATGATTTCCACAGCCGCTTCGTCGACTACGTCACCAAGATGATCGAGCAGGGCGCGCCAATCGACGGGATCGGGATGCAGGGACACTTTTTCGGTACCGTCCCGGATTACCCGGAACTCAAAAAGCGGCTGGCCGAAGTGGCCGTGCTAGGCCTGCCCATGGCGGTTACCGAATTCGATATGGTGACGAATACCTACGAAGAGATGGAGCGAGTTCTTTACTCGGTTTTTTCCGAACCGCTGGCCAATAATTTCACCGTCTGGGGTGCGTGGGACGGACGCCAGTGGCGCAATAATGCGGCCCTGTACAACCTGGACTGGAGTCTCAAACCCAGCGGCCGGGCCTGGTTCGACCTGGTAAAGGATCGCTGGCGTACGGATACGAGCTTTACGGCCCAGACCGGGAGCGCTACCATCGATGCTTTTCACGGCCAGTACGACATTTACGTCGAGCGCGACGGTCAGGTTTTCCAGCAAACCCTTGAGCTGGATGAAGCCGGAGCAACCGCGACTCTCGTGCTTGACAACGGTTATTCAAGGCCTACAGGCGAACTGAACCTCAAGGAAGGGCCGGTGCTCGTCTACCCTACCCAGCCAGTCACGCTTGCCGTGACGGCGGATGCCGAGATCGAGCAGGTGACCTTCTACGATGGGGTACACATCATCGGCGTGGTGGACGAATCCCCCTTCGAACTTAAGATCAGCCGGGAAGATGCCGGCGACAGCGTGGAGCCCGCCGCGGAGGTCAGTTATCGGAGCGGGTACCGGGAACGGCTGACCGCCCCCGCTTTCGAAATTTCCTCGGCGAACCAGCCCCCGAGCATCCGGGAGCTTTTTCCAGCATCCGGCACTACCCTACTGCTGCGGCAGGACCTGGCCCTTACGGCAGAGGCCACCGACCCGAACGGCGATCCCTTAGGCGCGTATCTCCTGACCGCCAGTCTTGATACCCTCAGACCGTCCGGCAACAATCCCTTCCGCTTTGAACTCGGTACGATTTCAGCCGGGACGAACCGTTTCACGCTGTACGTCAACGATGACAAGTTCGGTACCGCTACCGAGGAGGTAGTGTTAAATATCGTGGAGCAAGACGGCCCGACCTCCGCTACCTCCTACCCCGTGGTGGAAAATGACGATATCGAAGAGCGGGAGGACGGCAGTATCGACGCTTCCGGTGATCTCGATCTGGGCGAAAAGCTGAATGCGATCCGCTTCGCCCCGGCGGGTATCCCGGAAGGAGTAAAGGTCGATAGCGCCTTCGTCCAGTTCACCAGCGAAAAGCCAGACCAGACCGGTCAGATGGACCTGAGGGTATACGCCGAAAAGGCCGTAACACCAGCGCCGCTTTCGCCCTCCCGCAATAATCTCACTAACCGTTCCCCGACGACGGCGACAGTCACATGGGAGGACATTCCTGACTGGAAAATCCTCGACGAAGTCGGTCCGAAGCAGAAAACTCCGGACCTGACTCCGATCATCCAAGAACTGGTCGATCAGGACGGTTGGGATGCGACGGCGCCGGTCCACCTGTTTCTTACGCTCAGTGAGAGCGGCAACAAACGATCGGCCTACAGTGCGGACCAGTCCGAAGCCAGCCGGCCAATGCTCACCGTTTACTACACCGCCGACTATGCCGCGGAGACTCCCCTGGCTCCCGTCTCCCTTGATTTTCAGGCGGTGGGCGGGAACGCAGGTGCAATCTCGTGGGAAGATCCCAATCCTGCGGAAGACGTCCTCGGTTACCATCTGGAACTCAACGGGGAAGCCTGGCCCGCGGTGGTCACGGAAGGGGAATATACCTTTGTCGACTTGGCGGAAGCCGAGTACACCCTGCGCGTGCAGGTGGTTGGGAAATTCGGGGTCCTCTCCCCCTTCAGCGAGCCGTTGCGGTTCACCATTGGCAACGGTATGCCGGTGTGCGGGGAGGACGGCACCCCCGATCCGATCACGGACGGACTTACCATCGAGGATCTGGGCAAATCCTATACACCCAATGCCACCATCGTTCCCGCTTACCTGCAGCATAGCGTAGCCGATCGCGGGGGAACCACCAGCGTCCGGCGCAGTGATAGCACAACGCTGAGGTGGAAAACCGAGGGTTATTATCAACGCAACCGGGAACTCGGCCAGGTTTTCAACATTCCTCCCGGAGAAAGCCTCACCCTCGACGCCGTGGTACTGCGCACCGGGAACAGCAGCAGCGCGATCCTCGACGGAGCGCCCGGCGCCGAAGTCTATATGCAGTTTTACGAAGTCACCGGCACGCCGGTGATCAACGATAACGGGACCCCGATAGGAACGGAATCAGAACACGGATTCAACACGAATCACCGAACGGACGACTATTTGGAAGGGGTAAGCTACGAGCCCATCGCCATCGTTCGCGGGGGCATCTTCCCCGACCTTCCCCCAACCACCGCCAACGGGGGCCAGCCCGGCCACCTCCGGTACCTGCGCTGGGACCTGCGCGGCGACGCCGAACTCCTGCTGGAAGGTGGTAAGCGTTACGCCTTTACCGTTGGCTTTACCAGCAACGGACCGCGAAAAGGCTTCAGCCTCGGAAACGACAACCAAGCCGCCTCGGGCGCCGCCCCGGCCCTGCGCAGGGATGCTAATGGGAACACCTGGTGGAGTATCCGCCGCGAAGGCGACGGAACCTTACCCCCCACCCAGGTACCCGGTGAGGAACCTCCCGCCGACAAGGATCTACGGGACGCACTGATGGCTGAAAGCCTATACGCGGAAAACCACGAGTGTACGCTGTCTCCCACCACCGATGGGTTCCCCGACGTGGATACCTACCGCACGCTCGAATTCTACCTGGAGACGGTCAACGATTGTCCACCGGCCGGGACGGCCTGTGACGATGGCAACCCGGATACCGACGACGACCTGGCGGATGGGAACTGCAACTGTTACGGCGTACTGCCCGATGGCTGCCGTGCGGATGGCATGCTCACTTACCAACGGTACGACAACCTCAGCGGACGCAGCATCTCCGACCTGCGGGAGAGCACGAAGTTCCCCGACGCGCCCGACGTGGTGGACACGGTCTTCAGCTTCGCGGCCCCCTCCGACGTCGGGGACAATTACGGAGCAAGGTTATTTGGATATATCTGCCCGACCGTCACCGGGCTTTACACCTTCTTCGTAGCCGGAGACGACAACGTAGAATTCAACCTGGGTACCGACAGCCGGCCGGAAAGCGCCCGCCGGATCGCTTTCCACGACGATTATACCGCTCCCGTCGAGTGGAATAAATTCTCCACCCAGGAATCGGCGCGACAGTACCTGGAGGCCGGGGTTCCCTATTACGTGGAAGCGCTGGTGAAGGAACAAGGCGGCGGGGACCACCTGGCGGTAGGTTGGGAGCTTCCTGATGGTAGGTTCGAAGGCCCCATCGGGCCATGGGCCATCAGTACGGTTACGGGCGACGGACTGACTTCCGTTCGGGAAATCCGGTTGTCCGGTGACCTGGGCGTATTTCCTAATCCCGCGATCGGTGAAGCCGTAATAACCATTCTCCATCCCTCCACCGCGGAAAGGGCTACGGTGAGTCTTTTTCCCTCACCGGCGAACGGATTCAAAGTGGTCCGGTCCAACTGGCGGCCGGAATAAACCGACTACCGCTTTCCCGTCCAGCGATGGTACCGGCGGGCATCTACCTCATCAAAGTATCCACCGGAAGTGCCGTTTATACGGGAAAGATTGTCTGGAACTAGAGCGCGCGGGGAATTCTCCTGTACGCTTATCCCACCACCGTATGCTTGTCAATAAAGTCCGGATCAATTTCCACGCCGCTACCGATCCCCCTCGGCAAGTGTAGAATTCCGTTCTCCGGCACGAGCGAAGAGGTAGCGCACTCGAAAGGCACCTCATTGCCCACGCCTTTGAATTCATGGAACGGGCCCGCATTTGGAAGGGCGGACACGAAGTGCATCATGTAAATGTAGCCGAGCCCGGTACCCGAGATATGCGGTACGCACGGCATCCCGCGCTCCGCCGCCATTCGGGCCACCTGCATGCTTCTGATCATACCTCCGAAATAGAAGATGTCCTGCTGGACCATTTGGACGGCGTTATTACCGATGAGCCAGCGGAAGTTGCGCAGGCTGACTTCCCCGCCCCCCGAAGCGATGGGTATGGTGAGGGCATCGGCGGTGGCTTTCCAGTCCTCGTAGTAATCGGTAGGGACCGGCTGCTCGTAGAGGTCAATGTCATGATCTTCCAGCAGCCGGCCGATGCGGATTGCCTCCTCACCGTGGTAGCTGCCGTTGCAGTCGGCGTATATGGCAATGTCGTCCCCGAAAGCCGGCCGCATCAGGGGGATAAGCGCTTCGGTGCGGCCCGGCACGGGTTCCGGGATATTTCGGCGGCCGCCGATTTTGAATTTTACCGCCTTCGCGCCGGTTTCTTCCCGCAGGCTTTTGATCTTTTCCAGGCTTTCTTCGGCGGTACTCCAACGGTTGTTATTGGCCTGGTAGATCGCGATTTCCTCCTGGTGCAAATCCCCGATCAGCTGACCCATGCTTTTGCCGGCAATTCGGCCCAGCAGGTCCAGGATGGCAATCTCTACGGTTGCCACGGGGATCCAGAGTGCATAGCCCTGATACTTATAGTTGTTGTTGAACATGGTCACGTCGGCCACCAACTGGTCCAAGTCGCGGGCGTCCTTACCTACAAAGAAAGGGTTGACCAACTGGGTCTGCATCGGCCAGAGGTGGGGCATGCGGATATTGTGACCCACGCAGTAACCGGTGCCTCCCCCCCTGGCCCGGACGCGACAGAGGTAGTTGCCCTTATACTCCAGCAATTCACAGCTTTCGATGATGACCGGGTCCGGAAAGAGCTCCCGCTTCAGTACCGGTTGGCGCAGTGCGCGGTCCAGATCGGTGTAATCAGGGGGTAAAGAGGACAATCCCGCGCGATCGTGACGGTCTAAGGACCGACCACTAAGCAGGCCGGAGCCGGCAAGCAGCGTGGAAGTGGCGGACAGGAAATGGCGGCGGGAGGTGGACATGGTCGGCTTGGTAGTTTATGGTAGAAAACGGTAAATTGAGCGGGTACCACAAAATACAATTTTGCATTATGTCCTCCATAGCATTTATACGAAGGTAAGTTGCACCAGTATCCAACCCGGTATCCCGAAGATTGAAAGTAATTGATATGACACACCCCCTTCACCGACGTAATTTCCTTGCCACGATCGGTCTGGCCTCAGCCGCTACCCTTACCGGTGCTCCTGCCGCCCGCAGGAACAACATGTCGGATATCAAAATCACCGGCATCACCTGTTACAACATTCCCCGGGGCTTATTCATCAAGGTAGAAACGGACGCGGGGGTAACCGGCTGGGGAGAATCTAGCCCCAACAGTCGCGAGGCGGTAGCCGCCCTAATCGATCACCGGATCGCCGCCCACGTGATCGGCCGCGACCCCTTCGATAACGAGCTTATCTGGGACCAGATGTTCTGGCAGTCGCACGACCTAGGCCCTTCCGGGGCGCTCACCTACGCCTGCGCCGGGATCGACCTGGCGTTGTGGGACATCAAGGGTAAGGTGCTGGACGTACCGGTCTACAAAATCCTGGGTGGAGCCTACCGCCGGGAAATTCCCGCCTACTGCGGCATTCGGGTCCGGGGTGGCACGGTGCCGGTACCGGAAGTCGTAGATCGGGCCAAGAAAGTCGCCGATCTCGGCTTCGGGACGGTCAAACTCAGGATGCAGATCCGGGAATACAACCTGGACCCCGACCCCGACTTCACCCTGAAGTACTACGATGCCGTACGGGCCGCCCTGCCCGCGGAGGTGGACCTTTTCATCGACCCCAATGAAGGCTATACCGCCAGCAGGGCCATATCCATAGGTAAACAGCTACAGGAACGGGGCATGAAGTACTTCGAAAGCCCTACCCCGCGGGAAAATAACCAGGACCTCGCGGAAGTTGTCCGGGCCATTGACATCCCCGTCTGGAGCGGCGAAAAGTGCTACACGCGCTGGGAATTTCGCGATCTGATCCTGCAGGGTAATCCCGACGTGATCAACCCCGACATCATCAAGGCCGGAGGCATTACCGAAGTGAAGAAAATTGCCACCCTGGCTCAGACCTTCTTCAAAAAGGTCGTCCCGCACAACACCAAGCCGACGTTGGGCACGGCGGCGGCGCTGCACCTGATGGCGTCCATTTCGAATGCCGGCCCCCTGCTGGAATTCGTCGAACTCGACGAATACCAGCCCGTACTCAGCTGCGTCCAGGAGCGCATCCGTTTTGAAGACGGTAAGATGATCCTCCCGGAAGGCCCCGGGCTGGGGCTATCCGTTATCGAGGAAAGGGTCCGGGAGTTGAAGAGAACTTAAACCACGCCGTAGGGTCATGATTCCTGAAAACCATTTTGCAATTAACTATCGCTTACCCGACCATTATGAAACGACGCCACTTCGTATCCGCCGCGCCGCTGCTGTTGTCCGCCGCCTGTAAGTCGCCCACCACCGCGACGGAGAAGGAACGGCAGCGTAACGATTATTCCCGCCTGGATGCCGCCCGCGACCAGCCCGTCCTCCGCAGGGAGCTGTTTCCCGATCCCGTAGTCCTGGAATCGGTGGAGCTCCTTCGCCATGAGAACAACTTCATCTGCCGGGTCCGCACGGCGGACGGTGCCGAGGGGCTCAGCGTGTCCAATAATTACCAGATGATCTACCTGTATCCCATTGCCACCGAGCGGGTGGTCCCCTTTTTCGTGGGCAAGGATGCACGGGATCTCGATACCCTGATGGAGGGGGTATATACATATAAAAGCAATTACAAACTGCAGAGCCTGGCCCTTTGGGTCCCGGTGGCGACGGTAGAGTTCGCGATCCTGGACTTACTCGGTAAAATAGCCGGTGTCCCGATCCACCGGCTCCTTTCGGCCGAGACTTTCCTACCCCGTATCCCCGTTTACCAGGCCAATAATAATCGCGGCAAAAGTGCCGAGGAAAGCCTAGATCGCATTCAGGAAACGGTGGCGCGCACCGGCGCCAAGGCCGTAAAGTTTAAGGTAGCGGGCCGGATGAACGACCAGGACCTGCCACCGGGAAGATCGGAAAAACTCATTCCAATGGTCCGTGAAGCCTTCGGGCCCGACATGACCATTTACGCGGACGCCAACAGCGGGTACGACGTGGAAGCAGCGATCAGGATCGGCCGACTCATGGGAGAGTACGATTACGATTTTTTCGAGGAGCCCATCGCATTCGACCGCTACGACGAACTGAAGCTGGTGCAGGAGGCGGTGGACGTTCCCCTTGCCGGCGGCGAACAGGAGGGCAGCCTGTACAACTTTCGCTACCTCATCGGCGAGGAAGTTCTGACCTACGTTCAACCCGACATTTTTTACTTCGGTGGGATGATTCGGAGCATGCAAGTAGCCAGAATGGCGGCGGAGCGCGGGATGCAATGCGTGCCTCACATCAGCGGATCCGGTCTGGGTTTCCTGTACATGATGCATTTTGTCGCCGCCCTACCCAACGCCGGGCCCTACCACGAATTCAAGGAAAACACCCGGGAACTGCCCTTCGAGTGCCCGACGGCTTCCCTCAGCGTGGAAGACGGACTGCTAAAGGTTCCCACGGGGCCGGGCCTCGGGGTAATTATCGATCCGGACTACCTGGCACGGCACCGTCCCGTTATTTCCTAGGTGGGCAGACGCGGCCTTAATTTTTCAAGTCGCGGTTGTTGAGCTGCTTATTCGCGATCTCCTGGTAATTGCCCCTGGCCTGGGTGTTGCTCAGCAACAGGTAGCAACTCAGCAATCCGGAGTCTTCACAACCTACGACCAGTAACCGACCGTCGCTGGAAAAATCAAGGTACTCGACCCGGGCGGAGGGCTGACGGAGTACCAATTCTCCGTCCTTGATCCGGTAAAAATTGATGGCCTGATCGTGACCGCCGGTGAGCAGAAAATTTCCGTCGGGAGAAAAGGCTACCGCCTCAATTTTGAGGGGATTTTCAAATTCCCGGATCAAGTTGCCGGTTTTGGCATCGAAAAGGCGCGCCTTATTGTCGAACCCGCCGGTGGCAATCATCGTCTCGTCCGGGCTCCAGCGCACGCTCTTGATGCTGCCGGCCTGCGTACCCACTTCCATGACGATTGCCATTTCATTTACGTCGATCACTTTAGCAAAGCCTTCGTATCGATTGCCTCCGGGACCGTTGGGGTCGGGTGTCTGAATGTTGCCGCCCACCGCGAGCAGTTCGGAATCGGCGGTGAATTCCAGGGAATTGATGGTCGATCCACAGTCGATGCGATTCACCTCCCGGTAGGTGGTGGCGTCAAAGAAAATGGCGTTGCCGAGTTCATCTCCGGCCACGATAAACCGACCATCGGGGCTCCAGGTGATTCCGTCGAGGCCCGATTCGGTAAACTCGTGGCCGTATAATTGCGCCCCAGTTTTCGTGTCCCAGATGCGGAGGTAATAATCCTCGCCGCCGGTTGCAATGCGGCTACCGTCGGGACTGAAAACGACGCATTCCACCTCGCTTTCGTGGGCGTTCTCCCATAGCAGGGCGCCATCGGCCACCCGCCATAGCATTACGCCGTAGCCGAATTTGGCCCCGGAAACGACCAGTTTGCCGTCGGGGCTGAATTCACATGCTTCCACGGAGCGTAGCGCGGAACTGTAATCCGCCACCCGGTTCCAAACCGGGATAAGCTGGGGGACGTCCTCCGAGTAGATCGCTTCCGTTTGGGCTACAGCAACGGAGGTGGTAAACAACAGCACGAGGAGGGAGAAAGAGCAGCGCATGGAGACGAATGATTGATCCGAGAATGTGGACTAAAGTAAACCGCTGGGGAAAGTAAGCTATCCCCATTGCGATCCGGTGAACCCTTGAAATTGGATACACAGATCAATTTAGCAAAATTGCCGGCCAGAAAGAAGCTTTTTAGCCAATCGAGGCTACATATTGGCCGGTCTTGAAATTTGCGGTGATCGCTTGACTGTGCTACACGGAATTACGGTCGGGGATAGGTCCGAAAAGCTGCCGCGGCAGCGCGAATTAAATAATTGTGGGGACAGTTGAATAGAGCCTTTAAGCGAAATCCCGTACTATTAATGTCAGATCGCCAGGAGAATCTTGGGTACCGCCCATGCTATTCACCGCAGTGGCGATCAGGGTAACAAGCCGCTCGCCGGCCCCCTTTGCTTAAGTAGACTAATCGCTATGTTCCGTTACTTCATATGCTGCATTTCCCTCAGCCTCAGTGTGAGTCTTTCCGGGCAGCCCGATCCGCTCAACGTTAGTTTGAGCAACTATTCACCTTCCGAGCAACTGACGGCCGAAGTTAACGATGACACGCTCACCGTCCGCTGGAATGGCATGGATGCGGAGCGCCTGCGCGTGAAGTTCGTTGTTCTGCGGGGAAGGCCCACCGTAGCCGAATTGGCGGCCCGGTCTTCCGCCACTGAACCTTGGCGGGTTCTGGGCCGCAACCTTCAGCCGGAGTACCGCATCGTTACGGGCGTTCGACGCGTGACGATGCAACAAACGGAGCCACTGGAAGCTATGGGCGTACCCCTCACGGAGAACAAACTAAATGAGATCAAGTGGGATGCCTTTTGGGATGCTCCGCTTTACCTCAGTGACGAACCTCCGTTGTCGCACCAGTCTTCCCTGCCCGCCCGGGAGGCTTTTGCCAATCACCCCGGAATGCCCCGCGACTCTTCGGAAGTGGAACGGACCGTGGCATCGTTCGCCGCCGATAGCTGCCGGGTCGTATCGGACGGGGCCAGGTTGACCATCACCTTCCCGGGAGCGTCGGCGGGCACGTTTACCGGTTACCTGCAGTATGACATATTCCCCGGTACCGGCCTGCTGCGTCAAATGCTGGTGGCCCGGACCGAGGCCCCCTCGGTAGCGTTCAAGTACGCCGCGGGCCTGAGTGGGCTGCCCCTGGAGGCGGGAAACCGAATAGTATGGCGGGACCTCTCCCACCAGACCCAGGCTTACCGTTTGGGCGGCCCGGTCGACGATCAGCCGGTACGGTTACTGACCGCAAATCGATTGCTCGTGGCCGAGCTGAACGGCGGTAGCCTGGCGGCCTTCCCTCCACCGCATAGCTTTTATTGGGCCCGGGAATCGGAGCAAAACCTGGGCTACGGTTGGTACCAAAAAGACGCGGGTAGCTTTTCCTTCGGCGTTCGACAAGCGGATGGGGAGCAGGATCCGGAATTTTACCAGAATTTCGCCCTGTACAGTGCGCGCCCCGGAACCTGGCAGCGGATGCCGGTCTTCTTTGAAATAACCGCGACTCCCGCACCGGAGGCCCTGGACCGCGCCCTGGCCTACACGAATGGCGATCGCTTTCGCCGTCTGGAGGGTTACCGGGTTATGGGTCACCACTACCATGTCGGCCTGGTCGACCGCCTGCGGAAGGCCGGTAGCTTCGATCAGCGCATCAATGACGTGGCCACCATGCAGGGCATCGGTATGGACATATACAGCATCATCGACGGGGCCAGAGGGCCAGGCCGCAAGGACACGGCCGAACTCTACCTACAGGATCTGCACGATTACTACGAAGCGGCCCGCCGACAATCCGACCGCGGTTTCCTCGTCATGCCTAGCGACGAGAACAGTACCGGGGGGCGGCGGCCGTTTATGGGCGGCCACTATGAATTGATCATGAGTCACCCCATCTATTGGCGGCCCGCCCGCGCGCCCGGAGTCCCTCTCTACGAGGACCACCCGAAATACGGTACCGTCTATAACCTGGGTACCCCGCAGGACATGATGGCCATGACCGAGCGGGAGGGAGTAATCATCAATATGGCCCATCCGAATGCCAAACGTAGTACGGGCTTTCCGATGGCGGTGTGGGACGAGCCCCATTTCCAGCATCCTAACTATTTCGGGCTCGGGTACCGCTGGGGTATGGGCATCGATGCCTCGGA
The DNA here is from genome assembly GCA_963747415.1 of Lewinellaceae bacterium. Taxonomy (GTDB): domain Bacteria; phylum Bacteroidota; class Bacteroidia; order Chitinophagales; family Saprospiraceae; genus Neolewinella. The sequence goes on from CAVVFF010000003.1 coordinate 27,108, forward strand.
GATCCGCCTGGGGGAATACCGCTTCCAGAAACTCTGGGACGAGACCAATAACTACCTCACCAGCCGGGGCCACGACCCCAAATTCGCCCTGGCGATCAGCGAAGCCCGCTCCGATCTCGGTGACCGGGGTAAGCCCCCTTTCGACGATGCCTACGGAATGTCGCCGGTAAACTACCTGCGCATCGATACCGTGCCGTCGGTCGATGATACCAGCCCCATCGTAGCGGCCCTCTCTAGCGGTGAATACTTCGTTACCAGCGGGGAGGTCCTGCTGCCCGAATTCAGGATCGAAGGGGAAGGCGAACAGCGAACGGCGGTCGCGCAAGTGAAGTGGACCTTCCCCCTCGAATTCGTAGAACTGGTGTGGGGCGACGGTGAGCGTACGGACCGCCAAATTCTTAAAACGTCGGAACTCGGTGCCTTCGGGGAAAAAACCTTCCGTATTCCATTTACCGTAGGAGATAAATTGTGGATTCGATTCGCCGCCTGGGACGTGGCGACAAATGGGGCTATGACACAAGTGACGAAATTCTGAAGAACGACCGGTATCCTAAGGTCCGAATGTGACCGCAATAGCGAGCGTAAGCGATATGCATTAGCGTCGTACCCCCTTGTCCGCCATCCAATGATGCCTGCCGTCCACCGAGCCAGCTATACTACTACCGATCGGAGGTAGCAAATTGACCAGGGATCGACCGCCCCTTAGCGATTTAGCGGCAGCCAGCAACTATGGCACCATTCGCACGGATCAGGACGGGCAACGAAAAATGGTCCTCGATTCCCTCCACTGGACGCCACCTGCAACCGGATTTTACGCCACCCACGCCTACGCTATTGCAAGCCTTTGAACTTGGTTTCCATACGCCTGAGCTTGGAGAAAGCCCGTTATTTGCCCCCCACCCGAGGTGTGGCCTTCCCCTACCTCGCTACGAAGGAGGCGAAAAATTGCGGCTAACCGTTTCAAATGCTGGGGGAGTAAGCTGTCCGCGGCTTTCTTGCTGCCTGGTAGATGGCAGGTACTTTATGGGACATTGCCCGATATTAGCGCGGGTTTGCGGTCACCCGAGAATTGGAGTCATTTGCATGAGGGACAAGGTCCCTGGCGGTGATGATCAGCAGCGGTAAGCGAGCTCGCAGCGCGGCTTCACTGGTATTACTCTTGTTGAGCAGGCGTCTGAACCAGGATCTATCGGGGCGGTGCATGACCACCAGGTCACACTTAACCTCGAAGGCATAGGCGAATACGGTACCCACGATGTCCTCTGATTCCCGGCTGGCAAAGCTTGCCCGCGTACCCGCTTGCGGCCGGTCGAACACCTCCCGGAGCAGGTCGAAATCGTAAGCGGTTTTCTCTTCATCAGTCTGGCGGACATGCAGGAAGTGAATGGCCGGATCAAAGGGGCGTAGGGCCCGGAGTACGCTGCCTGCCTGTAGCGTGGCTACATCTTCCAGGTCGGTAGCAAAGCAGATGGACTTGATTGGCGCGTATACGCCGTTTGGTGGGATAACCAAGACCGGGCAGGGAGCTTTATTCACCAGGAAGGAAGCATTCGTCCCTAAAAAGTCATCCCAACCGTCGTGGCGACCCGCGGTGCCCATAACGATGAGTTGACTGTTTTCATGCTCGACGTGACGGCGGATCGAAAACCGCAGGTCACCAATTTCGACAAAGGCCTGTACGGACGGAATCCGTTTTAATTTATCGTTTACCTCCCGGAGTCCCTGAGCGAGAAATTCGTGAATGTCCTTCCTGGCTTCGTTTTCCAGGGTGGGCGTCAGCGTGTCGACGAATGTACCGTAACCCGGGCTACTCGTTGCCGGGGGAATGGAATACATCAGGTCAATACCGGCATCCAGGGCATCCGCTAACTGCAGGGCATAGCGGTAGGCATTCATGGCTACGGTAGAAAAGTCCGTTGGCACCAAAATAGAGGTAATCTTCTTCATTGTATGACTGCATATTGATGGAGCTAAACTGCGGCCTGTTTGCCGCCCCATAACTGATCCACATCACTGCTTTGGGTGATCTTGCTCATTCCGTTATTCAGGCTGTTGACTGATGGTGGGCCTGCCACCCGCTGGTATCTGCTATGGCTGAACAGCATTATTCGGCGGTACTTTACCCTTAGCTGTCACAAGAACTATCGCGACTCCGGTGACCCCGGTAAGGATTTCAAGTATGGCATAGGGGCCAATGCGTATTAAGGTTTCGTACCTGTCGATGAACCGTTAACCTTGGTGGTCAACAGACCACTTTCCACCACCCTTAATTAGCAAGAACAGAATTCCCAAAAGCATGGAGCAATCGGTTCGGCCGGCATGCATCATGACCCAAAATCCTTACTCGGTAAAAATTTCGAATGTTGTAGTCGCATTGGCATCTACCCTAATAAGGGAACGTGGGAATACTCGCCAATCGGGTAAGTAGTCCCCGTATGATAAACAAGCCGCAAACTATCTCGAGGATGACGACGATGGAACCGATAAATTCGGGATATGGCAGTCCGATTTTTTCAAACCGCCCGGTAGCCCCAGCGCGGGAAAAAGGAATACCACCCCTACCGGTATCCGAATAATTATGGTGGTTCCTGAATTATCTGTGTGGATAATTTACTAAAGCATACTATATAGACGGTAATTTTTTAAAACTGCAGAACACGAAGTTCTGAATGGTATCGAAGGGGGTTATATGATCAAGGGTAATGCACTTGATTTTTTCAAATGTATTTTTTAGCCGTTCCGTCATTGAGCTCTCCGAATACTGCTTAACCTTTATACCACTGCATTTCGATGGACCTTGCTTGGAGAAGGTACCGATTATTAAAGTCCCCTTTGGCGTAATGCTGCGTTCCGCAGTTGTGATATAATCCGAAATTTCGTCTTGCGAAGTAAGAAAGTGAAATGCCGCTCGGTCGTGCCATACGTCGTATGCTTCCGTGGGTTGAAACCTTGTCACGTCTGCAACGATCCACTTTACCGTTTCAGCTCGCTTGCCCAACCGTTGTTTCACTCTTTGTATGACCAACAGACATACTTTACAAAGTTCAATAGACATGCTTTACACTTTTAAACTAGGAAATTGGCTAGAAAAGCCATGCCGTTTAAAAGCAGTTCCGATATGGACCAGAAGCAGTTTTTTATCCGCGATTACCTAACGGAGGAATTTACCTTCACCAGTTTGTGCCAGGCCTACGGTATCAGTCGGCGGGCCGGATACGACCTGGTTCAGCGCTACGAATCGGACCCGGAGCACTATCACCTTCGGCGATCGAAGCGTCCCCTGTCCAGTCCCTGGGGTACCGATAGTCGAATAGTGGAGCGGATCAAATTTTGGCGCAACCGCAAGCAGAAGAATAAGTGGGGGGCGAAAAAGATCCAGGCTAAGCTGGTGGAGAAACACCCCGATTGGTCGATTCCATCGGTGACCACGATCCATAACATTTTGGTCCGCACGGGGCTGGTCAAGCCTCGTAAGCGTCGCCGCCAGGTGGTGGCCCAAAATCCCATCTTCGACCCTACGACGTGTAACGAGATCTGGTCGATGGATCACAAGGGTAAGTTCTACCTGGGCAATCGCAAGCGCTGCTCTCCGCTAACAGTATGCGACTCCCATAGCCGGTACCTGTTTAGTGCTACGGGCCAGTACCAGGAGACCTGGCGGGGAGTCAGACAGGTGTTGATCCGTTTGTTTAAGGAGTACGGCCAACCTCGGTATTTACACAGTGACAACGGTAGCGCCTTTGCCAGTATCCAGAGCCCGCGGGGCTTCGGCTCTCTGTCGTACTGGTTACTGGACCACGGCATCGAGCCGGTGTTCAGTGATCCGGGCCGCCCGACACAGAACGGTCGTCACGAGCGGATGCATCGGGACCTGAAGGCCGAATGCTGCACTCCGCCGTCGTGGGACCTGCGGGTGCAGAACCGAAAAATGAACGAGTTCCGGCGGGAATACAATGAGGTACGTCCGCACGAATCGTTGGACCAGCGCCAGCCCGTGTTAGTACACCAGCCATCCGAGCGTTCCTACCAGGATGCGGTGAAGCCGGCGGAGTACGATGCCGAGCTGCGGGTCTTCAAGGTTTACAAAAGTGGAGTGTTCCGGCTGAACGGCTACGAGTTCGTTACGGTCAGCCGTGGACTACGGGACAAATACGTCGGATTAAAACCTTTGGGAAACCGCGTATACGAGGTGTACTATCGCCAGACGTGCCTGGGATACTTCCAACAGGGGGTGGACATTCAGGAGGGGCATTATTACCTACTTCGATCGGATAACGATCTACCGCAGCGCTGGCGGGACCGGCAGGCGCGGCGCAGGAAATAGAGAAGGAGATTTAATTTACCATTGCCGCCCCCGGCTTCGCTACGCTTCGCCGGGGGCGGCAATGGTAAGAAAGCATATCTTTAAGAATTAGACAGAGTGTGAAGTATGTCTATTGAACTTTGTGCGCACTGTCTGTTGCACTCACTTTCAATCGCTGCCGCTGAAATATCAAGTACGGTAATATCTTGGTAACCGTTCTCGAGCAGATGATCTACCAAAAAGCTGTCTCCACCACCTATGTCGATAATTTTCATAGTGGCTGGTTCTCCGAATTGACGGATGAGATCGAGGGAAGTTTCAGGGACCGGCTCGTACCAGCTCACCTCATTAAGTTGCCTGGTTTGGTAAATGGTGTCCCAGTGCTTTCTTCTGTCAAAAGCTTCCATTTTACTGCATATTGATCGTGTCTAAAGGTAAGCTATTGCGGGTCCACAACCCGTTTAGCCCCATCAACGGTACCGGTGCGGGCGGAACAATATGTATTGCCGCGGAATAGCCTCAGCTGCCGCCATAACGACCTTCCCATCCGTGTAGCACGGCAGGGCGTGATAGATCTCCCGGTACCGATTGCCCTGCTGCGCGCTCGGGTTACGGGACAAAGGCTTCATGCTATTCTTCGCGGCAAGGACATCCCTAACGGCGTCCTAAGCTCCGATAGTGACCGCCTCAAGTTTCGTAATAGGTACTGCCGACATGTGGCACGGCATAAGCTTTTTATGGCGGCGGGGCGCAGGAAAAAATGCATTCCAGGCACGAAGCGTGACGTGCCAGCTTCTGCTCCCGCGCCCCGACGCCCTTCTACCGTAAGCGGGTGACTTCCTGATTTCAAATACTAAAAGGCACGCTTCCGCTACCGGCGGCTCCATTTAATTAGTATGGAATCGGATAATCAAGTTGTCCGGCCGCGCAAACACAATGCCACCCCGACCGTTGCAGAGTTTAGCCACCATCGGCCAGCACGGAACAACCTGCCATGTCCTCTCCCAAAGAAATTAAGCTCACGGTCAACGGCAAGGCCGAGCGATTGAGCGTACGCCCCTGGGTATCCCTACTGGACGCCCTGCGTCACCACCTGCATCTGACCGGTACCAAGAAAGGCTGCGACCACGGGCAGTGCGGCGCCTGTACCGTCATCTGCGACGGCGAACGGGTGTTGAGCTGCCTGAGTCTGGCCGTAGCTAAGGATGGCAGTCAGGTTACCACCATTGAGGGGCTGGGACAACCGGGTAATCTCCATCCCCTGCAGGAGGCTTTCCTGGAGCACGACGCGTACCAATGCGGCTACTGCACCCCCGGCCAGATTTGCAGCGGCGTGGCGCTCATCGAGGAAGGGCACGCCGCCACGCGGGAGGAAGTGAAGGAGCTAATGAGCGGCAACCTCTGCCGCTGCGGGGCCAACACCAACATCATCGACGCCATCATGGCGGTAAAGGACGGCGAACATGAATGATTTTGACTACCTCAAAGTGACCGACGTCGACGAAGCGGTCGCGGCGGCCTCCGGCCCGGGCAACAATTACCTCGGCGGCGGAACCAACTTGATCGACCTGTGGAAATACGATCTGGCTCACCCCGAAAAGCTGGTCGACCTCAACGGCATCGACGAGCTTAAGAAAATAAGCGAACTGCCCGACGGAGGATTGCGGCTGGGGGCCCTCGTGACCAATAACGCGACGGCCTACCACCCTGTCGTACGGGAACGCTACCCGCTGCTGAGCCGGACCATCCTGGCCGGCGCCACGCCACAGATTCGCAATGCCGCCACTAACGGGGGCAACCTCCTGCAACGCACCCGCTGCTACTACTTCTACGACGCGTCCAGCCCCTGTAACAAACGGGAACCCGGATCCGGCTGCCCCGCCCGGGAGGGACACAACCGGCTGCACGCCATTTTGGGCTACAGCGACGCGTGCATCGCCGTGATGCCCTCCGATATGTGCGTGGCCCTGGCGGCCCTGGAAGCGGTCGTCCGGGTCACCGGCCCGGAGGGAGAGCGGCGGATCCCCTTCGCCGAATTCCATCGCCTGCCCGGCGACCGACCCGAACTGGACAATACCCTGGGACCCGACGAACTGATCCTGTCCATCGACCTGCCCGCCCGCGGCTTTGCCGATCACCATACCTATTTAAAACTACGGGACCGCCATTCGTACGCCTTCGCCCTGGTAAGCGTGGCCATGGGGTACGAACTCGATGCGGCCGGAAACATCACTACCGCCCGCATCGCGCTCGGCGGCGTAGCCCACAAACCCTGGCGGGTACCCTCCGCGGAAGAGTTACTGACCGGCCAGCCGCCCACCGAAGAACAATTCGCCCGCGCCGCGAAGGCCATCCTGGACGGCGCAAGCGGATTTGAGCACAATACCTTCAAGGTGGAGCTGGCGCACCAGGCCATCCTCCGCGCGGGCGCGATGGCGCACGATCCTTCCTGTCAACGCCCCGGCGCAAAACCCTCGCTGTAATGAGCCAACCTACCCTCCCCCACCCCCCGAAGGAAATCGGTCGCCCCCGGCGACGTATAGTCGGCGAGCAAAAGGTCACCGGAACGGCTACCTATGCCGCCGAGTACACGCCGGAAGATTTGCTCTACGGATACGTCGTAAATGCCACCATCACCCGGGGCCGCATTACCGGCATCGACGAAAGGGCCGCCCGCGAAGTGGAAGGCGTTATCGATGTCCTACACCACCTTCGCCGACCCAAACTGGGCTACTTCGACATGCAGTATTCCGATATGGATGCGCCGCCGGGATCCCCCTTCCGTCCCTTCTATAAAGCCGAGGTGCAGTTTGCCAACCAGCCGATCGCCCTCGTCATCGCCGACACCTTCGAGGCCGCCCGCTACGCCGCTTCGCTACTGGAAGTCAGCTACGAGCAAGCCCCCTTTGAGGTAGACCTTCGGAAAAACCTGCATACGGCCCGGAAACCCAAGGAGGGGATCGACTCCTTACTTAAACCCATGCCGCCCGACGACTACGGCGATTTCGATTCCGCCTACGCCGCGGCCGACGCGACCTTCGAGGGGGAGTTCTACCACCGTTCGCAGCACCACAATCCCATGGAAATGCACGCCACCACCACGGTGTACGAGGGCGACGGCAAGCTGACCATCTACGATAAAACGCAGGGGACCACCAACTCGCAGCTGTACGTGAGCGGTGTCTTCGGACTAAAAATGAGCGACGTTCGGGTGATCGCGCCCTTCGTGGGTGGGGGATTCGGATCGGGGCTCCGGCCGCAGTACCAGCTGATCATGAGTGTCATGGCCGCCCTGCACCTGCAACGCAACGTATGCGTGCAGCTGGACCGCGCTCAGATGTACACCTTCGGCCACCGTCCGGAAACCCTCCAGCGGCTCCGCTTCGGAGCTTCTTCGGACGGAACCCTGACCGCCGTCAGCCACGAGGCCTACGCCGAAACCTCCCGCTTCGAGGATTACCATGAGACAGTGGTCAATCATGCCGGAATGCTATATCCCGTGGAGAACGTGCACCTGGACTATAAACTCGTTCCACTGGATCGCTTCACCCCGCTGGATATGCGGGCCCCGGGGGGTGTTACCGGCGTGCTTGCCGTGGAGACCACGATGGACCAGGTGGCGGACCGACTGAAGATGGACCCCCTGGAATTCCGCTTGAAGAACTACACGGAGCGGGACGTGAGCACGGGCAAACCCTTTTCCAGCAAGGAACTCCGGGCCTGCTACCGGCAGGCGGCCGACCGCTTCGGTTGGGACCAGCGCAAACCCACCGGCGAGCACCCGCGGCGGGGCAACCGCCTGGTGGGCCACGGCATGGCCTCCGGTATCTGGGACGCGATCATGCTGCCCGCCAGGGCTACCGCGCGGCTCACTACCGAGGGTAAGCTGCTGATCCAGTGCGCCCTGAACGACTGCGGACAGGGCGCCTATACCGTGATGTCGCAAATCGCCGCCGACGAACTGGGGCTGCCGCTGGAAGACGTTACCTTCGAATACGCCGATACTAAGTTGGATGCCGCCCCCGTGCAGGGCGGATCGTTTACCACCGGCGTCGTCGGTTCGGCGGTCAAGGCCGCCTGCTTCGCCCTGAAGGACAAGATCTTCCACCTGGCGCAGATCCTGGACGGCTTTCCGCTTGGCGATGCGCTCCTGCCGGACGTAACCTTTACCGCGGGCGAGATCGTACTGAATGGAGATCCCAGTGTGCGGATCCCCTTCACTGACATCATCGCCTTCAACAAGGGCAAGGCGCTTGAGGTATCGAAAACGAACGTTCCGAACCCCGTTAAGCTCAAAAAGTACGCCCGCAATAGCCACGCGGCTTCCTTCGTGGAAGTCGAGGTGGATGCCCAATTAGGGGTAGTGTACCTGACCCGCGCCGTGACGGCCGTTGCCGCCGGCCGCATCATGAACCCCCAAACGGCCCGGAGTCAGATCCTGGGCGGGATGGTTTGGGGCATCAGTATGGCACTGCGGGAAGAAAGCCTGCTGGACCATCGGCTGGGGAAATTCATGAACACCAACCTCTCCGAGTACCACCTTCCCGTCCACGCCGACATCGGCGAACTGGAGGTGATCTTTGTGGAAGAGCAGGACGACATCATCAACGAACTCGGCGTAAAGGGGCTGGGCGAAATCGGTGTCATATCGATGGCACCGGCGATCGCCAACGCCATATTCAATGCTACCGGCAAGGTGGTCACCCAGTTTCCGGTCAAGCTTGGGGATCTTTGATCCGGGTAATTAGTGCTCTGTAGCACCGCAAGGCCGTGGGGCCCAGCAATGATCGCCGCTCCAACACCCTACGCCAACCCTTGTGGCCGGTACGCCACGACTCCGTCGGATCGCAGTGCGTAGATGGGTTCCCGCCCTGGAAAGCCCCTGCTATCCCGCACCGGCGCAACTGCTGTTTTATGTTATATAAGAATTAATTTGTCACCTTTGTGATATCTCGGCAAGGGGGGGGAGGCTCACCCTATGCGTTTGCTGGATTTGCTCTCAAGAGAAAACCAACGCCCTGTTATTTCGTATGTCCTCAATGATGCTTCCCCTGGCAATTTTCTAACTGAATACGCCTATGTACGACAAACTCCAGATTGCATCCGATGAGGTTCGGTTTCGATCCATATTTGATACTTCTGATGTATCCCCAATAATTTAGACCAGTGAATGAGACATCGTTATAATCATCATATGAAAAATGAAGCGTCGTAAATTCACTTCGGAGTTCAAGTTTAAGGTCGCGGTGGCGGCCATTTCGGAGCAGCACAGTTTGGCGGAGTTGGCCAAAAAGCACCAGTTGGCTCCGGCCCAGATCAGCACCTGGAAAAGAGAATTACTCGCCGGCGGCTCCCAGGTTTTTGACAAGCCCGGTAAGATCGTCGGGCCGGATCTGCAAACGCGCGAGGATGAGCTCCTGCGCATCATCGGCCAGCTGCAGGTGGAGAACAGCTTTCTAAAAAAAACGCTGAAGTGAGCCTTTCCCCTGAGGTTCGCCGCCACCTGATCGAACCGGAACACCGGCAGCTAAGCGTACGACGGCAGTGCGAGTTGTTGTCCGTTTCCCGCGCTGGGCTCTACTACGCGCCGCGCGGTGAAAGTGCTCTGAACCTGGAGTTGCTGCGCCTGATGGATGAGCACTACCTGGACCATTCCTACAAGGGAGCGCGGCGCATGCACGTGTGGTTGACCCGGGACCGGGGCTACTCCGTGAGCCGCAACCGCATCGACCGCCTGTACTACGAGATCCTAGGCCTGCAGTCACTTTTACCCGGCCCGCACACGTCTAAGCGGTGTAAGGACCACGCCGTTTTCCCCTATCTGCTGCGCGATTTGAAGATCGACCGGAGCGATCAGGTATGGGCTACGGACATCACCTACGTGCCCATGCGCCGGGGGTTTTTGTACCTGACGGCCATCATCGATCTGTATAGTCGCTACGTCGTCCACTGGAAGCTCTGTAACTCCATGGAGGCCACCTGGTGCCGCGATCTGGTGGCCGAAGCCCTGGACATCCACCGGGTGAGCCCGGAGATCTTCAATACCGATCAGGGCGCGCAGTACACCAGCCGGGTGTTCACCGACTTTATCCTAAGCAAGGGAATGCGGCTAAGTATGGATGGTAAGGGGAGAGCCACGGACAATGCGTTCATTGAGCGGCTATGGCGCAGCATTAAGTACGAGCGGCTGTATCTTCATGAGTACGAGACCGGAAAGCAGCTCTACGACATGGTAGATGACTACCTTACCTACTACAATACAGTCCGCCGGCACTCCTCCATCGGGGACGACTATCCAGCCGATTGGTACCGGGCCGGCAAGATTGAAAAACGGGCTTGAAAGGGCCCAAACATATATAACTTTTAACCATACGTTGTCTTAACCTCTCCGGGTTCGTGGTTTAACAATTGGGGGCACTTCATTTCCCCTGACCTGATTCTTTACCAGAATGAGGATTCCATTATTCTGGACGCTAATCCGGCATTTCTCCAATTGGTTCAGAAACCCAAAGAAAGTGTGGTCAACCGCCACTACAATGAATTTCTGCCCCCCGAAGTCCAGCCTTTTTATAAAGAAAAGTTGCAGGAAGCCTTCACCGGTAAAGTAATCCGCTTCGATATGTACGGCGCCCAGGGCAACTCCGATGTCCGCCACTGGGATGTGGTTAAGGTGCCGGTAATCGAAAAAGGGAAAGTGGTCGGAGTACATATGATTGGGCGGGACGTTACCGAGAAAGTTCAGAGCCAAAGGGAACTCTTAGCGCAGAATAAACACTTACAGCAGTTTAATTACATCGTCTCCCACAACCTGCGCAGCCCCTTGTCCAATGCCATTGGGTTGATTGAACTGTTGGGCATCGAAGAACCGGGTACTGCGGCCTTCGAAAACGCGCGCACCTACCTGCAAACCAGTCTGCACCAGCTTGACCAGATACTGGAAGACATGAACACGATTCTGGCGCTTGACCACAAAAATGACCTCGTCCATTTCGAAGACGTGCCGCTGGCGGAAGTCGTGCAGCAAGTCGTGCAAAACCTGCAAGAAGTCGTAAACGAATGCGGGGGAACGGTTCAAGTCTCCATTCCTGACGGCCTGCGGGTACGGGCAAACCGGGCCTACCTCTACAGCATCTTTTTCAATCTCCTGTCCAATGCCATCAAATACCGTGCGGACCACCGGCCGCTGCGGGTGGAGTTGACCGCAACGGGGGGGACGATCGGGAGAAAGCGATAACCTTCTCCGATAATGGCTTGGGCATTGACCTGGAGCGGGTGGAGGCCGAGGACGTTTTCAAGCTTTACAAGCGGTTCCACCCGCAACACTCCGGCCGCGGCCTGGGCCTGTATTTGGTAAAAACCCACCTGCGGAGCATGGGCGGTCGCATTGAGGTACATAGCCAGGTTGATGTAGGGACCCGATTTTTAATCCATCTGCCTTAAATCAGTTACTGAC
>CAVVFF010000004.1:0-3266763 GCA_963747415.1 Lewinellaceae bacterium
AGAGCAGCCGGCTAACCCGATTGATGCTTTCGTCCGGGCTTCCCTCTTACGGACGGGGCTTGCACCTGCGCCCGCCGCCAAAAAAAGAATCCTGCTGCGGCGTGTCAGTTTCGACCTTACCGGACTGCCCGCCCCGGAGTCGCTCGCCACGGCCTTCCTCAACGGTGAACTGGCCTACGAAGCACTCGTGGATAGCCTTCTCGCCCGCCCCGCCTACGGGGAGCACCAGGCCGCCAAGTGGATGGAACTGGCCCGCTACGCCGATTCCCGCGGGTACGAACGCGACCGGCCCCGCAGCATCTGGCGCTACCGCGACTGGGTGATCCGGGCCTATAATGAGGACCTCCCCTACGATAAGTTCATCACCCACCAACTTGCCGGCGACCTGCTCCCGGAACCTACGGAAGCCCAGCTCGTAGCCACCGGCTTTCACCGAAATACGCTCAGTAACGGGGAAGGTGGTACGGATAATGAGGAATACCGCGTCTCCGGCGTCATCGATCGCGTCAATACCACCTGGGAAGTCTTCCAGGGGACTACCATGGCCTGCGTGCAGTGCCACGCTCACCCGTATGACCCGATTCGCCAGGAGGAATACTACACCAGCTACGCCCTGTTCAACAATACCGTGGACCACGATCACGTCACCGAAGCGCCCCTGCTACGCACCCTTTACGCGGCCGACGAAAACAAGTACAAGCACCTCCAGGACTGGATAAAGGAACACGCGGAGGGGGAGGCGCGAACGCAGGTGCAAGAATGGCGGAAGCTGATCAAGGTGCGGGAACCCCGACTTAGGCCCGCCGTCTTCGAAGAGGTAGTGGGCGGCGTTTTCACCGCACGGGCCGACGAGGATTTCCTGTACCTGCGGCCGGGAAATTCTTTTGCCCTTCCGGATCACGACCTGACCGACGTGGCCGCCCTGCACCTCGACCTGCGGGCCTCCGCCGGAGCAAGCCTGGAAATGCGCTTGGACGGTCCCGAAGGTCCGCTGATCACCATAAAGAACTTCGAGGAGGGGACCGGGTGGTTTACGAGCCTACGCTTGCCGGTCGAAGTCCCCGACGGTATGCATCGACTCTTCTTCGTAACCCGCGGAGCGGGGACGGGGGCCGTAGTAGTCATCAATGCCATCGGCTACGAACCGGAACTGCCCGGAGCGGATGCGCAGGGGGTGGAGAAGATCAAAACCTACATCGGCGATCTACTCGCTGCGAAAGATTCGGTCACCACGCCCATCATGGTAGAAACCACCGGAGCGAGTCGCCGGAAAAGCTACGTTTTCGAGCGTGGCAACTGGCTGGTCCACGGCGAGGAGGTCAGCGGTGGCGTACCGAAACTGCTCGATGGAGCGGCGAATTCCAGGATCGAGAATCGGCTCGATTTTGCCCGTTGGCTTACGGGGCCCGACCAGCCGCTGACGAGTCGCGTGGCCGTCAACCGTGCCTGGGCACAAGTCTTCGGTACCGGGCTGGTCGCCACCATCGAAGACATGGGTAGCCAGGGATCGAAACCGACCCACCCGGATCTGCTGGACTACCTCGCCACCCAATTTAGCGGACCGCTAGGGTGGAGCAAAAAAGCCCTGCTGCGGCAGATCGTGCTTTCCCAAACGTACCGGCAGTCGTCCGAGGCCAGTCCGCAACTACTCGCCCGCGACCCGCACAACGAATTGCTGGCCCGCGGACCACGCAAGCGACTCAGCGCGGAACAGATCCGCGACCAGGCCCTAGCCGTTAGCGGCCTGCTCAGCGAGAAACGCTACGGTCCCGGCGTCATGCCGCCGCAGCCGGACGGCCTCTGGGATAACATCGTGTACAGCGACCTGAAATGGGTCAACAGCACGGGGGAAGATCGATACCGGCGTGCCCTGTACACCTACCTGCGCCGCTCGTCCATTCACCCCGGCTTAACCACCTTCGACGGGTCGAACCGGGAGCTGTGCCTCAGCCGCCGGACGATTACCAACACGCCCCTGCAGGCGCTGATGACGCTCAACGACCCGGCCTACCTGGAAGTGGCCGAACGACTTGCCGAACAGGTGGCTCCCCTGCCGGAGGTAAGTGGTCGGATCGATCGACTGTATCAGCTGCTACTCCGACGGGGGGCCAGGCCGGAGGAGCAGGAGATCCTCTCCACGCTTTACGAGGAGGCCTATGCCACCAACCAGGATGAGCAGGCGTCGCTCACCGTGGTCGCCAACGCCCTGCTCAACATTGACGAATTCCTAACCCTCTCCTAGCATGCACCCCCTACTCCAAGAATTTCGCCACCGGGAGGCGCAGTATAACAGCCGCCGGCACTTCCTGCAACGGGGCGCGCTGGGGCTGGGTGGGCTCGCCCTGGGTGGCCTGCTGGGATGCGGGGGGGATACGGGTACAAAAACGGCAACTACGACTGCGGAAAAGGCGATGGAAACGGCCCTCCACTACGCGCCGCGGGCCAAGCGGGTGATCTATCTGCACATGGCCGGTGCGCCGTCGCAGTTGGAACTCTTCGATTATAAGCCGGAGTTGCGGAAACTGGATGGGCAGCCCTGCCCCCCATCGCTGCTCGCGGGCAAACGTTTCGCCTTCATTCAGGGCACACCGATGATGCTGGGTCCACAGGCCACCTTTAAGCAGCACGGACAGAGCGGCGCCTGGGTTTCCGACCTCCTGCCCCACTTCAGCGCGGTGGCCGATGAGGTGGCCTTTCTGAAAGCGGTACACACCGAAGAATTCAACCACGCACCGGCGCAACTGCTGATGCAGACGGGCAGTCCCCGACCGGGCCGGCCGTCCTTCGGCTCCTGGGTGACCTACGGCCTGGGCTCCGAGAACGAAAATTTACCGGGTTTCATCGTGCTGGCCTCCGGGGGGCGGGACCCTAGCGGGGGCAAAAAACTCTGGGGCAGCGGCTTCTTGCCATCCATCCACCAGGGGGTACAGTGTCGTACGGCGGGGGACCCGATCCTCTACCTCAGCGATCCGGAGGGGATGACGCGAGACCTGCGCGGTAAGTCGATCGCCGCCATCAACGAGATCAACCGGCGGCAGTACGCCGAAGTGGGCGACCCGGAAACGCTGACCCGCATCCGGCAGTATGAAATGGCCTTCAAGATGCAAATGTCCGTTCCGGAAGTGATGGACATCGATAAGGAGCCGGACTACATCCACGCGCTCTACGGTACCTCGCCCGGCAAGTCCACCTTCGCCAACAATTGCCTGCTGGCGCGACGACTTGCGGAGTCCGGCGTCCGCTTCGTGCAGCTTTACGACTGGGGTTGGGATGCCCACGGTTCGGACCGCTCCACGAGCCTGGAGGAGGGTCTGCCGGCACAGTGCCTGGCGATCGACCGGCCGATGGCGGCCCTCATCACGGACCTGAAACAGCGGGGGATGCTAGAGGATACCCTCGTTGTATGGGGCGGCGAATTCGGCCGTACCCCGATGCGGGAGAATCGCGGCGGGGTCGAAATGCCCTTCCTCGGCCGCGATCACCACGGCGAGGCCTTTACCATGTGGATGGCCGGCGGCGGCGTCAAACCAGGCGTCGTCTACGGGGAAACGGACGAGATCGGGTACGCCGGCGTGCGCGACCGGGCGCACGTACACGATGTCCAGGCGACGATGCTCGGGCTATTGGGCTTTGACCACGAACGATTTACCTATCCATTCCAGGGCCGCGATTTCCGGCTTACGGACGTGGCGGGGAACCTGATCCGTGAGGTGATGGTTTAGCCCTCGTCCGAACTCCCCTGACGCTACCCGGCAACTTAAGATCAAAGCTTACTCCCCCCCGAAGCAGGGTTACCTGCCGTTCAGGTGATCCATCGGAAGATCGGCAATGGAATGGCCAAGTTCCGGATCCGATAGCTACACATGAGAAGTAATCGGAGGTCTTAGGATATATCATAAATATTAATATTATCCCGGCTTTGCCCCAACTGAATATATAAGTTGCGGCATAATATAGTACATACTTTGCCCCAGGCTCAACCCGATAAATATTGGGTTAGGCTGCGTCACTCGCTAGCAACATGCCTTGAGGCTTAGAGCGTAGTAAGACTTTTAATGTTCAGCAGCCCTAGTTGTGCCAGATACTTACCAGCCTGCCTTCAGCCTACCCGACCCCGTCAAAGATTGGGTTCGGGCCAATCCTTTGCCTACGCTACTCTTCACGGAGGACTTCGAGATGTTGTCCGCCAACGGAGCGTTTTCCGACCTGCTCACCGAAATGGATCTGAATGTCGAGGATTTTCTGCGTGGCCCCCTGACCGAAAATGTTCCATCGGAGGAATCGGTTGGCGCCTTTTTCCATACCATGAAGCCCGGGGATTGTGTCGTGAAGCAAGTGACCGTCCTGAAAGATCAGCACTACACCTTGCACCTCATAAAACTCGAAGTGCCGGGGGGGAACTGCCTTTGTTGCATGCTGGTGCCGAGCGAAAATCCCGGTAATGCCCGCCTGGTGAATATCCTGAACGAGATTGCCTGCTTCGTAGCCCAGATCGATTCTATTGGAAATATTTATTACGTCAACGACCAGCTGCTGCACCATTTGGGTTACACCCCAATGAACGGCGAGGCGATTGTTCATCTTAGAGATCTCCTGCAGACCTTTGACGAGGAGAAGCTGAGGCGGTACATCGACCGGGTGGACACAGAAGGTTTCACCCGCCTTCGCACGCACTTCGCACGGAAAGGCGGAGAACCCGTTATGATGGAAGTAAGCATCGTCCCCAGCCAAACACCGGGTGGGAGCACGTATTTGCTTACGGCGCGGGACATCGGCTACCAGCTGGAACACGAAGCATTGATGCGGGATGCCTTGATCCAGTCGGAAAAAACAGCGACGGAACTGTTGGATAAAAATCGTCACTTGCAGGATCAGGCTGACCTCCTGCCCAAGACCGGGCACCTGGTCTACGAAAGCAAGGCCTTCGCCGCGGTGATGCGCCGGGTTCACCTGGTTGCTCCGACCGACGCGACGGTGCTCATCACCGGAGAAACGGGTACTGGTAAGGAACTCATCGCCAAGGCCATTCATCAACTCAGCGAGCGGGCCGACCAACCCTTCGTTACGGTCGACTGCGGATCGCTGCCGCCGGAGCTCATCGAGAGCGAACTTTTCGGATACCGTAAGGGTGCCTTCACCGGAGCCAACACCGATCGAAAAGGGCGCTTCGCCACGGCCGATCGCGGAACGATCTTTCTCGATGAGATCGGGGAGCTGCCGCTCTTGCTGCAGACCCGGCTCCTCCGCGTCTTACAGGAAGGCCATTTCACGCCCGTCGGTGAAACACAGGTACAGACGGTCGACGTACGCGTGATCGCCGCCACCAATCGGGACCTTAAGCTGTGGATAGAGGAAGGAAAATTTCGCTCCGATCTCTTCTTTCGGCTCAATGTCTTCCCCATTCACAGCATTCCCCTCCGTGACCGGAAGGAAGATATCCGGCCCCTTATCCGCCACTTCATTGACAAATTCAACAAGAAATTTTCCAAGGAGATATCCGGCGTTGACGCTACGACCCTCGACCGGATCATGGGGTACGATTTCCCCGGCAACGTGCGGGAACTGGAAACCATCGTCGAGCGGGCCTTTATCGTGGCCAGTGGCAAATTGCTGCCCCTGACCGTTCCCCAGCAGAAGGGGGCAGCGGTAACGGAATCGCCTCTGCTTGATCTTTTTGACGGTACCCTCACCGAATTCTTGTCCTTCGATGATTACCAGCGCAAGTACATTGAACTCGTTTTGAAAAGTACCGGCGGAAGAGTTAGTGGCAAAGGCGGCGCGGCCGAAATATTACAGCTCAATCCGCAGACCCTGTACAGTAAAATGCGAAAATTGGGCCTGCGGAGATAAGCCACCTTACCCTATTATCGGAGATGGCCCGATGCGCTTCAGGCGAAGCAGGCCCATTGGCGGCCGTCCGGGCCGGGAAGATCATCCTGCGACGGTTCATCATTATTCCAGGTTAGGTAAGGCGGAATCCCCATCCGGGACTTGTTGAAGCATAATGGCGGAAGCCTTATACAATTTAGGTGGGCCGCTATGAAATATCCAATAGTTTTCCAATTGGTGAAAATGCCAGCTTCCCGAATCTAATTTCAGCCCTACGGACCTGCTATAAGAGCAGTGCGATATCCGTTGACTGCTACGGACGAAAGCACCGCAGGTCACCGCGACGTAACGGGGAGTACGTTGCCGTATCCCCGGTACCGGTTGAACCATCCTAACCAGACAATTTCCTACAATGAAACTTCCAATCCAATCGTACGAGGCGTACTGGGATGCAATTGAGTGTACTGGTGGAGTGGTCTTATATCTTTCCGGAGAAAAGCCCGTTCACCTGAAAACGGATCAGTCAGCCATGCTAAAGCTCTGGATCAGCCTGTTGCACCTGGATAAACCCTATTATTACGAAACGGGAGCGGACAAAGGCTTATCCAGCAGCTGGACAACCTGCGCTGATGGCCCCACGGATTCCTCTAATGCCATCGGCGAGGAAAAGGAAATCCCCGGTGTGGTCCGAGATGTGTTTCCCGATCGAACGGGTAATATCTCCAACCAATAAATAACTGACGGAAGTCGCGACCTTGGCCGAAAGTTCCTTAGCGATAAGGTATCGTTCTAAACAGCCGACAAGCCTGGCGTTCCGTAAATTAAATTTAATGAAAGTCATCAAGTATCGACTAAACTGGAGCATGACCCAAAACCGGGGCAGCCTGGAAATGCACTTGGAAGATAATTCCACGGTAATACTCGAGGCGGAGGAACCGGGGAAATTAATCGTCTGGGTAGACCTTTTACGCCACGATGCCCCGGTTTACTACTGGAAAACGGAGCAGGGGGAGGGCCTGAAGTCCGAGTGGGAAAAGGTTATTGAACCGGATGAAAGCTGGCGGAGCATGGATCACCACCAAGACGGGCAATCCTAGCCACAGGCAAGGGATCATCGAAGCCTTCTGCCAGAAGCTCCAGAGATGGGATTAGGCGACCAGCAGTGAAGCTACCGTGCCTACGAACGTATCAACATTCACGGGAAAAAGAGTAGCCTCGGCTGAACAGCTGTAAAACTTAAGCGGAATCGAGCTCCTGCTGAACTACTGCACGCGCTTCTACGACCGGCAGTTGATCACCCGCCCGCAGTGTCTCGGAGGTCGCCTACGAACTGGGCTTCAAGCTACCCCCAGCACTTCAGCCGCATGTTCAAAAAGATGACGGGGATGACGCCGGTGGCGTATCGGGATAATTGAACAAGGGGGCTGTGGGTGTGGGAAAAGCGGGTTGGCAGGTGGAAAGGATTATAGACTTCTGGACCCGGTTCGGGGATAGCTGAGCTTTTAAGTAGCCCGTTTCTTTTTGGCCCCCACCCGAGGAGTAGCCTTCCCCTACCTCGCTACGAAGGATTAGAAAAATTGCGGCTAACCGTTTCAAATGCTGGGGGAGTAAGCTGTCCGCGGCTTTCTTGCTGCCTGGTAGATGGCAGGTACTTTATGGGACATTGCCCGATATCAGCGCGGGTTTGCGGTCACCCGAGAATTGGAGTCATTTGCATGAGGGACAAGATCCCTGGCGGTGATGATCAGCAGCGGTAAGCGAGCTCGCAGCGCGGCTTCACTGGTATTACTCTTGTTGAGCAGGCGTCTGAACCAGGATCTATCGGGGCGGTGCATGACCACCAGGTCACACTTAACCTCGAAGGCATAGGCGAATACGGTACCCACGATGTCCTCTGATTCCCGGCTGGCAAAGCTTGCCCGCGTACCCGCTTGCGGCCGGTCGAACACCTCCCGGAGCAGGTCGAAATCGTAAGCGGTCGTCTCTTCGTCAGTCTGGCGGACATGCAGGAAGTGAATGGCCGGATCAAAGGGGCGTAGGGCCCGGAGTACGCTGCCTGCCTGTAGCGTGGCTACATCTTCCAGGTCGGTAGCAAAGCAGATGGACTTGATTGGCGCGTATACGCCGTTTGGTGGGATAACCAAGACCGGGCAGGGAGCTTTATTCACCAGGAAGGAAGCATTCGTCCCTAAAAAGTCATCCCAACCGTCGTGGCGACCCGCGGTGCCCATAACGATGAGTTGACTGTTTTCATGCTCGACGTGACGGCGGATCGAAAACCGCAGGTCACCAATTTCGACAAAGGCCTGTACGGACGGAATCCGTTTTAATTTATCGTTTACCTCCCGGAGTCCCTGAGCGAGAAATTCGTGAATGTCCTTCCTGGCTTCGTTTTCCAGGGTGGGCGTCAGCGTGTCGACGAATGTACCGTAACCCGGGCTACTCGTTGCCGGGGGAATGGAATACATCAGGTCAATACCGGCATCCAGGGCATCCGCTAACTGCAGGGCATAGCGGTAGGCATTCATGGCTACGGTAGAAAAGTCCGTTGGCACCAAAATAGAGGTAATCTTCTTCATTGTATGACTGCATATTGATGGAGCTAAACTGCGGCCTGTTTGCCGCCCCATAACTGATCCACATCACTGCTTTGGGTGATCTTGCTCATTCCGTTATTCAGGCTGTTGACTGATGGTGGGCCTGCCACCCGCTGGTATCTGCTATGGCTGAACAGCATTATTCGGCGGTACTTTACCCTTAGCTGTCACAAGAAATATCGCGACTCCGGTGACCCCGGTAAGGATTTCAAGTATGGCATAGGGGCCAATGCGTATTAAGGTTTCGTACCTGTCGATGAACCGTTAACCTTGGTGGTCAACAGACCACTTTCCACCACCCTTAATTAGCAAGAACAGAATTCCCAAAAGCATGGAGCAATCGGTTCGGCCGGCATGCATCATGACCCAAAATCCTTACTCGGTAAAAATTCCGAATGTTGTAGTCGCATTGGCATCTACCCTAATAAGGAACGTGGGAATACTCGCCAATCGGGTAAGTAGTCCCCGGATGATAAACAAGCCGCAAACTATCTCGAGGATGCCGACGATGGAACCGATAAATTCGGGATATGGCAGTCCGATTTTTTCAAACCGCCCGGTAGCCCCAGCGCGGGAAAAAGGAATACCACCCCTACCGGTATCCGAATAATTATGGTGGTTCCTGAATTATCTGTGTGGATAATTTACTGAAGCATACTATATAGACGGTAATTTTTTAAAACTGCAGAACACGAAGTTCTGAATGGTATCGAAGGGGGTTATATGATTAAGGGTAATGCACTTGATTTTTTCAAATGTATTTTTTAGCCGTTCCGTCATTGAGCTCTCCGAATACTGCTTAACCTTTATACCACTGCATTTCGATGGACCTTGCTTGGAGAAGGTACCGATTATTAAAGTCCCCTTTGGCGTAATGCTGCGTTCCGCAGTTGTGATATAATCCGAAATTTCGTCTTGCGAAGTAAGAAAGTGAAATGCCGCTCGGTCGTGCCATACGTCGTATGCTTCCGTGGGTTGAAACCTTGTCACGTCTGCAACGATCCACTTTACCGTTTCAGCTCGCTTGCCCAACCGTTGTTTCGCTCTTTCAATCGCTGCCGCTGAAATATCAAGTACGGTAATATCTTGGTAACCGTTCTCAAGCAGATGATCTACCAAAAAGCTGTCTCCACCACCAATGTCGATAATTTTCGTAGTGGCTGGTTCTCCGAATTGACGGATGAGATCGAGGGAAGTTTCAGGGACCGGCTCGTACCAGCTCACCTCATTAAGTTGCCTGGTTTGGTAAATGGTGTCCCAGTGCTTTCTTCTGTCAAAAGCTTCCATTTTACTGCATATTGATCGTGTCTAAAGGTAAGCTATTGCGGGTCCACAACCCGTTTAGCCCCATCAACGGTACCGGTGCGGGCGGAACAACATGTATTGCCGCGGAATAGCCTCAGCGGCCGCCAAAACGACCTTCCCATCCGTGTAGCACGGCAGGGCGTGATAGATCTCCCGGTACCGATTGCCCTGCTGCGCGCTCGGGTTACGGGGCAAAGGCTTCATGCTATTCTTCGCGGCAAGGACATCCCTAACGGCGTCCTAAGCTCCGATAGTGACCGCCTCAAGTTTCGTAATAGGTACTGCCGACATGTGGCACGGCATAAGCTTTTTATGGCGGCGGGGCGCAGGAAAAAATGCATTCCAGGCACGAAGCGTGACGTGCCAGCTTCTGCTCCCGCGCCCCGACGCCCTTCTACCGTAAGCGGGTGACTTCCTGATTTCAAATACTAAAAGGCACGCTTCCGCTACCGGCGGCTCCATTTAATTAGTATGGAATCGGATAATCAAGTTGTCCGGCCGCGCAAACACAATGCCACCCCGACCGTTGCAGAGTTTAGCCACCATCGGCCAGCACGGAACAACCTGCCATGTCCTCTCCCAAAGAAATTAAGCTCACGGTCAACGGCAAGGCCGAGCGATTGAGCGTACGCCCCTGGGTATCCCTACTGGACGCCCTGCGTCACCACCTGCATCTGACCGGTACCAAGAAAGGCTGCGACCACGGGCAGTGCGGCGCCTGTACCGTCATCTGCGACGGCGACCGGGTGTTGAGCTGCCTGAGTCTGGCCGTAGCTAAGGATGGCAGTCAGGTTACCACCATTGAGGGGCTGGGACAACCGGGTAATCTCCATCCCCTGCAGGAGGCTTTCCTGGAGCACGACGCGTACCAATGCGGCTACTGCACCCCCGGCCAGATTTGCAGCGGCGTGGCGCTCATCGAGGAAGGGCACGCCGCCACGCGGGAGGAAGTGAAGGAGCTAATGAGCGGCAACCTCTGCCGCTGCGGGGCCAACACCAACATCATCGACGCCATCATGGCGGTAAAGGACGGCGAACATGAATGATTTTGACTACCTCAAAGTGACCGATGTCGACGAAGCGGTCGCGGCGGCCACCGGCCCGGGCAACAATTACCTCGGCGGCGGAACCAACTTGATCGACCTGTGGAAATACGATCTGGCGCACCCCGAAAAGCTGGTCGACCTCAACGGCATCGACGAGCTTAAGAAAATAAGCGAGCTGCCCGACGGAGGATTGCGGCTGGGGGCCCTCGTGACCAATAACGCGACGGCCTACCACCCTGTCGTACGGGAACGCTACCCGCTGCTGAGCCGGACCATCCTGGCCGGCGCCACGCCACAGATTCGCAATGCCGCCACTAACGGGGGCAACCTCCTGCAACGCACCCGCTGCTACTACTTCTACGACGCGTCCAGCCCCTGTAACAAACGGGTACCCGGATCCGGCTGCCCCGCCCGGGAGGGACACAACCGGCTGCACGCCATTTTGGGCTACAGCGACGCGTGCATCGCCGTGATGCCCTCCGATATGTGCGTGGCCCTGGCGGCCCTGGAAGCGGTCGTCCGGGTCACCGGCCCGGAGGGAGAGCGGCGGATCCCCTTCGCCGAATTCCATCGCCTGCCCGGCGACCGACCCGAACTGGACAATACCCTGGGACCCGACGAACTGATCCTGTCCATCGACCTGCCCGCCCGCGGCTTTGCCGATCACCATACCTATTTAAAACTACGGGACCGCCATTCGTACGCCTTCGCCCTGGTAAGCGTGGCCATGGGGTACGAACTCGATGCGGCCGGAAACATCACTACCGCCCGCATCGCGCTCGGCGGCGTAGCCCACAAACCCTGGCGGGTACCCTCCGCGGAAGAGTTACTGACCGGCCAGCCGCCCACCGAAGAACAATTCGCCCGCGCCGCGAAGGCCATCCTGGACGGCGCAAGCGGATTTGAGCACAATACCTTCAAGGTGGAGCTGGCGCACCAGGCCATCCTCCGCGCGGGCGCGATGGCGCACGATCCTTCCTGTCAACGCCCCGGCGCAAAACCCTCGCTGTAATGAGCCAACCTACCCTCCCCCACCCCCCGAAGGAAATCGGTCGCCCCCGGCGACGTATAGTCGGCGAGCAAAAGGTCACCGGAACGGCTACCTATGCCGCCGAGTACACGCCGGACGATTTGCTCTACGGATACGTCGTAAATGCTACCATCACCCGGGGCCGCATTACCGGCATCGACGAAACGGCCGCCCGCGAAGTGGAAGGCGTGATCGATGTCCTACACCACCTTCGCCGACCTAAATTGGGCTACTTCGACATGCAGTATTCCGATATGGATGCGCCGCCGGGATCCCCCTTCCGTCCCTTCTATACAGCCGAGGTGCAGTTTGCCGACCAGCCGATCGCCCTCGTCATCGCCGACACCTTCGAGGCCGCCCGCTACGCCGCTTCGCTACTGGAAGTCAGCTACGAGCAAGCCCCCTTTGAGGTAGACCTTCGGAAAAACCTGCATACGGCCAGGAAACCCAAGGAGGGGATCGACTCCTTACTTAAACCCATGCCGCCCGACGACTACGGCGATTTCGATTCCGCCTACGCCGCGGCCGACGCGACCTTCGAGGGAGCGTTCTACCACCGTTCGCAGCACCACAATCCCATGGAAATGCACGCCACCACCACGGTGTACGAGGGCGACGGCAAGCTGACCATCTACGATAAAACGCAGGGGACCACCAACTCGCAGCTGTACGTGAGCGGTGTCTTCGGACTAAAAATGAGCGACGTTCGGGTGATCGCGCCCTTCGTGGGTGGGGGATTCGGGTCGGGCCTCCGGCCGCAGTACCAGCTGATCATGAGTGTCATGGCCGCCCTGCACCTGCAACGCAACGTATGCGTGCAGCTGGACCGCGCTCAGATGTACACCTTCGGCCACCGTCCGGAAACCCTCCAGCGGCTCCGCTTCGGAGCTTCTTCGGACGGAACCCTGACCGCCGTCAGCCACGAGGCCTACGCCGAAACCTCCCGCTTCGAGGATTACCATGAGACAGTGGTCAATCATGCCGGAATGCTATATCCCGTGGAGAACGTGCACCTGGACTATAAACTCGTTCCACTGGATCGCTTCACCCCGCTGGATATGCGGGCCCCGGGGGGTGTTACCGGCGTGCTTGCCGTGGAGACAACGATGGACCAGGTGGCGGACCGACTGAAGATGGACCCCCTGGAATTCCGCTTGAAGAACTACACGGAGCGGGACGTGAGCACGGGCAAACCCTTTTCCAGCAAGGAACTCCGGGCCTGCTACCGGCAGGCGGCCGACCGCTTCGGTTGGGACCAGCGCAAACCCACCGGCGAGCACCCGCGGCGGGGCAACCGCCTGGTGGGCCACGGCATGGCCTCCGGTATCTGGGACGCGATCATGCTGCCCGCCAGGGCTACCGCGCGGCTCACTACCGAGGGTAAGCTGCTGATCCAGTGCGCCCTGAACGACTGCGGACAGGGGGCCTATACCGTGATGTCGCAAATCGCCGCCGACGAACTGGGGCTGCCGCTGGAAGACGTTACCTTCGAATACGCCGATACTAAGTTGGATGCCGCCCCCGTGCAGGGCGGATCGTTTACCACCGGCGTCGTCGGTTCGGCGGTCAAGGCCGCCTGCTTCGCCCTGAAGGATAAGATCTTCCACCTGGCGCAGATCCTGGATGGCTTTCCGCTTGGCGATGCGCTCCTGCCGGACGTGACCTTTACCGCGGGCGACGATCGTACTGAATGACGATCCTTCCGTGCGGATTCCCTTCACTGACATAATCGCCTTCAACAAGGGCAAGGCGCTTGAGGTATCGAAAACGAACGTTCCGAACCCCGTTAAGCTCAAAAAGTACGCCCGCAATAGCCACGCGGCTTCCTTCGTGGAAGTCGAGGTGGATGCCCAATTAGGGGTAGTGTACCTGACCCGCGCCGTGACGGCCGTTGCCGCCGGCCGCATCATGAACCCCCAAACGGCCCGGAGCCAGATACTTGGCGGGATGGTTTGGGGCATCAGTATGGCACTGCGGGAAGAAAGCCTGCTGGACCATCGGCTGGGGAAATTCATGAACACCAACCTCTCCGAGTACCACCTTCCCGTCCACGCCGACATCGGCGAACTGGAGGTGATCTTTGTGGAAGAGCAGGACGACATCATCAACGAACTCGGCGTAAAGGGGCTGGGCGAAATCGGTGTCATATCGATGGCACCGGCGATCGCCAACGCCATATTCAATGCTACCGGCAAGGTGGTCACCCGGTTTCCGGTCAAGCTTGGGGATCTTTGATCCGGGTAATTAGTGCTCTGTAGCACCGCAAGGCCGTGGGGCCCAGCAATGATCGCCGCTCCAACACCCTACGCCAACCCTTGTGGCCGGTACGCCACGACTCCGTCGGATAGCAGTGCGTAGATGGGTTCCCGCCCTGGAAAGCCCCTGCTATCCCGCACCGGCGCAACTGCTGTTTTATGTTATATAAGAATTAATTTGTCACCTTTGTGATATCTCGGCAAGGGGGGGGAGGCTCACCCTATGCGTTTGCTGGATTTGCTCTCAAGAGAAAACCAACGCCCTGTTATTTCGTATGTCCTCAATGATGCTTCCCCTGGCAATTTTCTAACTGAATACGCCTATGTACGACAAACTCCAGATTGCATCCGATGAGGTTCGGTTTCGATCCATATTTGATACTTCCCCTGACCTGATTCTTTACCAGAATGAGGATTCCATTATTCTGGACGCTAATCCGGCATTTCTCCAATTGGTTCAGAAACCCAAAGAAAGTGTGGTCAACCGCCACTACAATGAATTTCTGCCCCCCGAAGTCCAGCCTTTTTATAAAGAAAAGTTGCAGGAAGCCTTCACCGGTAAAGTAATCCGCTTCGATATGTACGGCGCCCAGGGCAACTCCGATGTCCGCCACTGGGATGTGGTTAAGGTGCCGGTAATCGAAAAAGGGAAAGTGGTCGGAGTACATATGATTGGGCGGGACGTTACCGAGAAAGTTCAGAGCCAAAGGGAACTCTTAGCGCAGAATAAACACTTACAGCAGTTTAATTACATCGTCTCCCACAACCTGCGCAGCCCCTTGTCCAATGCCATTGGGTTGATTGAACTGTTGGGCATCGAAGAACCGGGTACTGCGGCCTTCGAAAACGCGCGCACCTACCTGCAAACCAGTCTGCACCAGCTTGACCAGATACTGGAAGACATGAACACGATTCTGGCGCTTGACCACAAAAATGACCTCGTCCATTTCGAAGACGTGCCGCTGGCGGAAGTCGTGCAGCAAGTCGTGCAAAACCTGCAAGAAGTCGTAAACGAATGCGGGGGAACGGTTCAAGTCTCCATTCCTGACGGCCTGCGGGTACGGGCAAACCGGGCCTACCTCTACAGCATCTTTTTCAATCTCCTGTCCAATGCCATCAAATACCGTGCGGACCACCGGCCGCTGCGGGTGGAGTTGACCGCAACGGGGGGGGACGATCGGGAGAAAGCGATAACCTTCTCCGATAATGGCTTGGGCATTGACCTGGAGCGGGTGGAGGCCGAGGACGTTTTCAAGCTTTACAAGCGGTTCCACCCGCAACACTCCGGCCGCGGCCTGGGCCTGTATTTGGTAAAAACCCACCTGCGGAGCATGGGCGGTCGCATTGAGGTACATAGCCAGGTTGATGTAGGGACCCGATTTTTAATCCATCTGCCTTAAATCAGTTACTGATGGATATTCTAATCGTCGATGATGATCCGATCGGACTGTACCTGGCAGAAAGGATTGTCAAGCGCCAAGGGTTTTTCAGCACGATTACGTCCTTTCAATCTTCGGTAGAAGCCCTGAGGTTTTTCCGGCAGCGGGTTCTGGACGGCCGCCGCCTTCCGCACGTAATTCTACTGGATTTAAATATGCCGCTGATGGACGGATGGGACTTTTTAGAGGCCCTGAAACCTCTGACGGACCAGCTGCAAAACCGAAGCTACATCTGCCTGCTGACTTCCTCGGTCGCTGCGGCTGACATCGACCGAGCGCAGGCGCATCCATTGGTTGAAGCCTTCCTAAGCAAACCCCTGAAAAGCCACGAAATGCAGAAAATTTACGAGAAGGTGCGGACCATTCGTACCGATTTGCCCACCGATCCGGAGGAGTAGGTTGATCCTCTCGTGTAATGGAAATTGATTGTAGAAGTTCCTTGCTTAACCTGGAGGTGTTTTGCTTGGAGCTTGGGCCGGAATTGTTCTTATGTTAAGTAGGGTGTTTTAACCCCTGCCCCGCCGTACTCCCAAGCCGTCTAAATGCACAAGTCCACCGACGCCACTTGGTAGTTACGGTGAGATCACGACCTTTTCCAGGAAGTAGTCTAACCGGTGATTAAAAAAAATGCCGCCCCCGCCAAGAATTTGATCTCCGTAAAATATTGGCGGCAACGTGCTATCGCGACTTGTACCGTAGATTGTTTCCTCACCGTAGGCGGAAGTGGACCAGTCGGGGAATCCGCCGGCATACTCCCAGAAGAGGTTGTCCTTATAGAAAATCCTCTCCAGTGTATTTAAGTCGTCGTCCCAGATAGCATCTTCCTCATACCCATTGAGATAGAGCCTAATCCTATTACTTTCAGCATTATTTTCCCTAATGTTAAAATGAAAACGTAAAGGGGCGCCGTCGAGCATAAGTGGGTACCCCTCTCCTTCCCCGGGGGCAGATGCCAAATCAGGATTGATTTGATGTAGGGCGAGATTGATAGACTGGAGCGGATCTCCACCCAGTGCGGCAGCTGGTCCGACTTGAAGCCACATCCGATATTCACCATTGCCACCCTCCGTCTCGTAGTCTCCGAAAAGTTGCAAATTATTGACCACCAATCGCACCCTTACCAAGTCCGCCGGATATTGGAAAATTTCCCACCCCGCTATGATTGTCGCGCCATAGGCACTACCCTGACAGTTTATTAAATTCTCACCATATAATTCATTCTGTAAGTCACACGTTCTCCAGCTATCACTATAATTTGTTAAATCGAGTTTAACGTGTAGCTTATTAACACCAAGGCTCGAAACCTGAGTAATTTCAGGGGCTGGTTGACCTTCTTGCAAGCGTAGAACCTTTACTCTAAATACTGCGGAAGGATCAAGCCCAGGGGGCGGGGGGGGGAGTGGAATATCAAATTCGTGGACTTGCTTGATATCGAGTACTGGTTCAAAAATGCAGCCTTGGTTGTTAGCGAGAGCGGTGGCGCACTGGACGCTTTCAGCGGCTCCTTTCCCCACATCTTCGTTTAACCACATATCGACCTGAACTCCCTGAATTCCAGTAGAGCGATCATTCAATTCTGGAAAGTATTTAATAATATCGTCTCGTAGAAATAACTTGCCTCCACGTGTACCCCGCATGACTGCAGTGGCAACCGGAGGATGAATCTCTGTCCATGCCCCGTGACTTATATTACTATCCTGATGCCCACAATCAAAAATCCACTTTCCCTTCACCCAAGCTATATCCGCAGTCTCTGCCGAGTCATCTGGGTTACCTCGTTTACTGGGCACTTCTTCACTTGGCCAAGCCCAAGTAGGAATCGATCCGGATTCTAATTCTACTTCGATCTGCCCGGGCCGGTGGCCTAACGTTCCATTCTTAGCCGATAGCATCCTGACCTGTTCCCGCTTGGAGAGCTGTATCCATATATTAAGATCGTTAGATTCGTGAACGGTATACAAATCTTCATCAGATACACTTGAAGACATAACCGGCCCCTGTACTACGTGGTACTTCGGCGTGTCGACGACGGGAGCCCACGATGCACTTAGTCCGGTGTAGATTCCAGCTTTGTTGCCGCAGCCTCTGCTTCTTGCCGTACTCCCGATAGGGGTGGGTGTCGAGACATCGTAATAGGCCGTTAGGTCTATCCTCGAATCCCCAACATTTACCGATCTAGGATTATTTGTGTTGCCATCACTCCACCTGTCAAATTTCAAATACACTCCTTCCTCCAAGGAAGGTAATTGTTCGCCAATACTCTCCCCATCTGGTGCCTGTACAGTTACAGCCGAACGTACAAGGATTGAATTTCCTGATGCTAACGGCATGCACTCACCGGATGAAAAGCACACTTCAAAAGTGATTGGACTCGGAGTATCCGAGTCTAGAGCACTCTCCATGCAAATTGGCGGACATTGAATGGGCTGATCAGTAAAAAGTAATTTTGCAGTAACGACCAATTCTTGGTTGTTGCAAGATGTTACTAGTAACAATAGCGTGATTGAATATAAGCGTTGGAGGTGAATGGATTCAGCTAGCATAATGGGTGTTTGAAAAATGTCAGAGATGTGGTTTGGGAGACTTCACACCCCCAAGTTTGGTGCTTCCCAACTTTTCATTTCTTCTGCCTGAGGAGAGTATAGCAGCCAAGAGTAACTGCAGCGACCTTTGTAACTTACATCCTTTTGCATAGAATTGGGGATTTACTTATCTGACGCATGGATATTAGCGAGTAAGTAAAACTTCTACTTAACATAATAATATTACCATAAGTATTTTTGGCTGAACACCAGGCACCTGCACTGTGCCGATAACTTATCTTATGTTAAGTAGAGGGTTTTACCAAATCCCTGTCAGGCAGTTTTTAGTGACCCTACTCTCCGATCTTGTGTTACTCTCGAGCCAGAGCGGTCCCTATCCGAGATGTCGAAATCGAATTACCCCTCCTGAGTGATCGTGACTATGCCTCCTGTAATTTGACTAACACGGCGTCTTCTGCATCGTAAGCCGTGAGTACAGTCTCCAATCGCTTGAATTTTACCCAAGTACTGTTTGAAGCATCTACACTATAGCCCCGACCTATGTACTCGTTTTCCCGGGCGTTGGGGTCGTTGCGGCTCAGCAGAATGGTGCCCGCCACATCAGGACGCATCATGGGATGCGGATCCTTGATGAAGAAGTGACTCAAGGTGGCGATGTAAAATTCCTTGACCGACTTAGGTTCCAATTTTGTGTCTTCGATCCAGGCATACTGGACTTGGTAGCCGGTAGGATCGTCTATTTCGAAAATAGAGAGTTCTTCCCGAGTGTCCTGATCCTCGATTAATTCAACTTCCGGATAGGGCCAAATGTCCAAAATCCGCTGAATTATCGTTTTGTGCCGCTCCTTAAAATCGGATACGGTCCAAGTATCTAGCTTCATGAGGTCGCGGTTGAGCCACAGGCGACTGTAGGCGTAGCCTTGCTCTTTGCCTCCGATGTTCAAGTCTTTCTTTTCCGTAAATGATCGATTGGAAAGACTCCCGTTATTTCCACTCAGCGTTAGGTTGCCAAGTTGGTGAAGGTGCTTATCGGCAAACGCATCAAACTCCTCCTGCTCCATGTTGGCCCGCCAGGCAGCGGTGGGCGTTTGGGGAAAGATGTGCTCAATAGATAGATGGTCAGTCGATACCCGCTCCCGATTATTGAAGTTTTCCAGTCGATCCAGGAGGTAAATCCGGTTTTTTGGCCGGATGTTGTACATGTCCCGTTCGCGCAAAACACTACGGACCTCCTCATCAAGTGGCATGCGCTGGGTGCCCTTCTTGCGTACGAGACTTCTTTCCAGTGAACTCACGTAATCGTCCTTACGGACGTCTTCGTAAAGGCGCATGAATATCTTATTCAGGGCATTGGTGGGAAGATTAACCAGGAATCTCCGCCAGGCAAAGCGCTGGGTGAGCGTAAGCACATCCACGAATTCCTCCTTTGAAATCCGTTGTGCCTCGTAGTCATCATAAACTTGGAGAAGAAACGGATACGTAACGTTGATCTCAAGCTGCCGAATGTATTCCAGTTCCGTACGAATTTCCCGGTCATCTTCCCGGCTTGGGTTGGTGAGCTTCCCATAATGGCTTGAGTAGCGCAGCAACTCCTGCAGGAGAAGCTCTACCTCGCTGGCTTCGCGTTGTGGGTAGTGCTGCTTGAAGGTGTCGTATACCTGGTCCTTGCGGGGAATCTTTTTGTTTTTGAAAGTCAGCAAGTCACGAACAAAGTCTGAGACGAGATTGGTGCGGGAATCGTCGTCGCGGGCGTTTGTCTCGATTTCGTGCCAGTAGGTTTGGTAGAGTCGTTCCTGCTCTTCACGGGTATGGCCCATGAGAATATAATTGCGCGTCAGATCGGCTTGTGAAAGGGCGAGGCCGGTAGAGTTGAGCGATTCAAAAATTCGCTGAGGGTCATCCCGCCCACGTTCCAGGCTTATCTCTACGAACGACAATTTAGCCAACCCCTTTTTGACCAGGTCAAAGCTTGCCTGGTCGCGTACCATCTCTTTGAAGTAACTGTAATTTTCCCGCATGCGGGTGTAAGGTTCACCCTCACCCGATTTGCCATTCAGGAGGCGCCGATATATCCGGTCATTTTCGGCCGTCTGCCAGAGCTTTTCTTTCCGATCCTTAGCGAAACGATTAGCTAGATAGGTTTCCCTGAGCTCTACGGCCGCCTCTTCATTTCCACTGGACTGGGCATAGTTGTAGAGTACAGCAAAAATCAGGGAGACAGTGGTCAGGCGCTGCTGACCATCGATTATTACGAGTTCTTTGATCTCAGAAGACGTGTACAAACCATCGTAGAGATACACAATGCTTCCGATAAAGTGAGAATGACGGGAGTCATCCTTTGCTACACCTATAATGTCGGAGAACAGCTGACTACACTGGTGATCTTGCCAGTCATAGTTTCGCTGGTAGATCGGAATGACGAAGCGGGTTTTTGTAGCAGAAAGGAAGTCGTTTAGCTTTGATTCGGTGGCTTTCATTCGAAGAATTACGGGCTGTAAATGTGTGCTTTATTCAACGACACAGGACGATCCAAAGTAGGCATAGTTTGGAGAAACTGTTGGTCACGACCAACGTTTGCCCTGCTTTCAAGATTAAATCGGTGCTTTTGCTCTGATGGCAGGGAAAAACCAGTTACGGGCCTTGTTTCACGATCGGGGAGCAGAACTGGTGGTAAAAGCAAGGTCCGTGCCCAAGACGTTCCCAATGCCACCCAATTGGCGTACCTCGCTAGCTCATGGCCAATTTATCTAAAGCAGGCGACTACAGAGGTGCGGCACCTCAACGCCGTCAGCCGAGTAGCTACCGCTGCACCCACACCTTCCCCTACCCCTTCGGCACGCCACGGCTCCGTCAGATTGGAATTCGTGGACGGGTACCCACGGTGGAAGGCCCGGGTAGAGGAGGGCTTAGTTTGACGGCTGCATAATTACCCGACGGTTTCTTCTTTTCCCAAGCCCGGCCGGTGGCTGACCATAGAGTTGATTATGTTAAGTAGGGGGCTTGCCACTACCCGATGGTAATCAGCAACTGGTCAAGTTGACCGTATCTCCCCAGCAGAAATGTGCATTCCCGCTACCTAACCGGAAAGAGCCGGACTATACTGTTGGAGGCCAGGAATACTCCGTACCCCCCAATCACGTTGCTGGTAGAGGGGGAGATTGCCTCCAGGATCGATCCACGGATATCGTCGAGGTTGAGGCGATCGAGTTGGTAGGACCAGTAGGTAGCGTCGATGTGCCGCACGGCAAACACGAACTGGTCATATACGACGGGAGAATTTCCCCCTAGGAACTCCTTCTCGTCCACGGCAAGGGTGAAACTCCAGTCTTCCCCATTGAAGCACAGGTCGGGGAAGAAGATTCCGTAGGGAAGGTGGTAGTTGTAGAGTTCACAAAATTCGGTGTCGAAGTCCGCGTTTAACCTTACCTGAAAGTGGGCACGGTAGCTACCCGCCGGGTAGGATTCCACCAGGTAGTAATCCGTACCAGTGCTATCCAGGCCGGTAAAGGAGAGCTCACTTACTTCATTTCCGCTGAACGGATCCGTCGCGCCACGCCGTTCAATTACTACGTCGGGAATCACGGACGGAATGGTCACCCACTCCGATACCACCGGGGGGTAGTCGGGATGGGTGACTTCCAGCCTGTAGCGGCGCCCGGCGGTGATGGCAGAATCTACCGGATACCTAAATTCGGCACCGGATACGAAATCCGCCCGCAATCGGGTTCCCTCCTCGGTCACTACCTCAACGCGGGCATCCGGAAGGGTCAGTTCGGGTAGGTCAAAGGTACCCTGCGGCGGCACGCCGCGGGTTACGTAGGCGGTCACGCCCTCGGCCGGATCGATGCGCGCCACCACCGCGATGGCATCCCCCGGAAAGTCGTAGTTGTAGTCTACTTCCTTGGTACAGGCCGTGAGCAGACCGGCCGCTAGTAAACCGTAGAGAAACAATTTCATAGGGAAAAGGCATAGCTGACGAAGGGAATGAAGGTGAAAAACGAGAACTGGCGCACCGTGTTCCGGATCTCGTCGGGCAGCAGCGCTAGTGTTCCCGAGGTCGCGTAGGAAACGTCCGTTTCGGTAATCAGGTAGGTCGGATTGCGGCGAGCGTAGACGTTGTTGCAACCGACGGTGAAGGTGCGGAACTTGCCGGAACGCTTCACCACCCGGTGCTGGAAGGAGATATCGAGGCGGTGGTAGATTGGGCTCCGCTCGTTGTACCGGCCGCGGTAAACGGGAATGGTTCTATTACTGAACCCATCGTAGTAAATCGCTACCGGGAGGGTCAGGCGGAAGCCACTGTTCAACACGAAGGTGCTCAGGAACTGCCAGTTGCTTGGTAGGTTGATCCCGCCGACCACCGAGAGGTCGTGGCGGCGGTCGAACTGCCGGTAGTACCACTCCCCCCCGTTAATGTCGGCGTACCGAACGCGGTTCCAGCTCAGGGTATAGGCTACCCATCCGAAGAACTTTTCCCCGCTGCGGCGGTAGAGCATTTCCAGGCCGTAGGCCCGGGACTCTCCGCCCCGGGAAACGTCTTCCTCCCAGTTGACGGCGCTCGACTGGAAGAAGCTGACGCCGGGCAGGGGATCGATGATGTCGTGGGCCGTCTTGTAGTAGGCATCCACCGCAACCTCCGTTCCGTTCTGGTCATTGTAGGCGTAACCCAGCGAGTAATTGTGGGAGGACGCGGGTGGGGTCCTGGCGTTCGCCGTAACCCAGAGATTGGTGGGCAGGCCAATGAAATTGTTGGAGATCATGTGCAGGCCCTGACTCATTTTCGCGTAGGACAGCGTCACGGAGGAGCGGGTGGAGAGTTGCTGCCGGCCGTTGAAGCGGGGCTCGAGGAAGGATACCAGGCCCCCACCAAAGGGCAAATCGTAGGCCTGCAGGCGAAGTCCGGCCTCCAACACGGTGCGTCGACCCAACTGGAGGGTTCCGGCCTGGTACACGGCGAAATCGTTGCTGTACTCGGCCGGACTGGACACGGTAGGAAATAGTTCATTGGTGGCGGAGAGCCGCCGGGGCCTGATGAGGCGATTATTCGCCTCCAGGCCGAACTCCGTGGAGAAGGAAGCCCCGAGGTTGCCCTGGATCTCCAACTTGGCCGTGCGCTCCGCAATAGTAGACACGCTGGAGGTGGTCGCCACCTCATCGTCACTGATGGAGAGCTCTTCCCGTGCCCGGTAGCGGTAGTCGTTCGACGTGAGCAGTACCACGGAGGAAAAGGTGGGGCTGAGCGCGTAGGACCAGCGCGCGCTGCCCGTTAGGTTGCCGTAGTCAAACACCCCGCGCAGGGGAGTCCGCAGGAAACGGTTCTCGGCGGCCGTACGGTCGTAGTTGCGGAAGAAGGACAGGGAGAGGTTGGAGCGGTCAGTCTTCAGGTTGAGCTTCACGTTGAAGTCGTAGAAGAGGTAGGTCTGAAAGCTTTCCTGGTTGGAGGTCAGCAGGTTCAGCAGGGAGAGGTGAGCCGTCCTTCCCCCGAGGACCAGGGACAGTCGGTCCTTCTTCAGGGGGCCGGTCACGCGGAAGCGGCTGTTAACCAGGCCGAGTCCCAGGGAGCTTTTCCATTC
This sequence comes from Lewinellaceae bacterium, assembly GCA_963747415.1. Classification (GTDB taxonomy): domain Bacteria; phylum Bacteroidota; class Bacteroidia; order Chitinophagales; family Saprospiraceae; genus Neolewinella. The sequence continues at coordinate 23,618 of CAVVFF010000004.1, forward strand.
CTGCTTATTACCCTCCTCGGCGTTGACCTCCACGACACTGGAGAGGCGGCCGCCAAAGCGGGCGGGGAAGCCGGCCTTGTGGACCCGGATGCTCTTCAGTAGATCGGGATGGAAGGGCGAAACAAAACCGAAGAGGTGGTTGGCGTTGTAGACTTTGGCCCCGTCGAAGAGGATGAGGTTCTGATCCGGAGTTCCCCCCCGTACGTAGAGGTCGGCGGATCCTTCCGCGCCGGCAGCGATACCCGGCATGAGCTGGAGGGCCTTGAGGGGGTCGGTTTCCCCGGCCAGCGGGGGGATGGCGTTGAGCAGCTGGATCGGCACGTCGACTACGGAAAGGTTGCTGCGCACCTGCTTTTCGTCGTCGATGCTGCTCACCACGACCGTGGGCAGGTCCGCCTGCGGGACCAGGCGCAGACGCAGGGGCTGGGAAGTGACGGTGACCGTAGTGTCCAGGGTGCGGTAGCCCAGGTAACTGACCGATAACTGAGCGGTGGCACCCGCCGGGACCGTTAATTTAAAGTTGCCGAAGGCATCCGTCGTGGTTGTACTGTTGCGGTCCGTATCGGTCAGGTAGGCACCGATTAACCCTTCACTGGTCTTACCGTCCTGTACGGTACCAAAGAGGGTCTGGCCAATTAAGCTCGGGCACCCTAGAAGTAGGGAGAGCAGGCAAAGGAATAGTCGGTGGGTCAAGGTGTAGAAATCTTTCAGTAGGATCGGTTAAGGTACTTTACTCGACTGAAGGAGGGGAAATTCTGGTCTGGTAGTTGGCTCGGATTAATGAGCGGAAGCAAAGTAAGGGCTCCCCTACCCCGGTCGGAACGCGACTAGCGTCTTCGGCTTACACATAGATAGATGTACAATCACCTATTTAGAAAAAGGACCTTATAATTCGAAATCATCACCGTTGTTAGCCAGGACTGTACTATGGATATGTTAAGTAGGGCCGCTATGTGGTGACTAAAACCTCCAGCCCTGCCGGGCAAAAAAGTCAAATAAACTTATACACGGCACTTCGTAATGCTCGCAGATATTAGGGATTTTGGCTGCGTTTGGCTTCTTTCTTTCCAAGGTCATCACAGTGTAGCCCTTGACTAAAGCCTTCGCAATAAGAAAAGGATCGGCTTCGGGTATTCCTAATAGCAAATTTTTCTTTTTTATGACATCGGGAAATCTCGCAACGATATCGAATACTATTCGCTGTTCTTCGAGTGATGGTTTGGTAAACATCCCACGGCGTGCCTTGGCCCACTTGGTGATTGTTCCGTCAGACTTTTTGAGCTCCTTCAGAACCTCGTCGACCGATGTTATCACTTCCGCTTCAACACATTCCTCAAGTGCTTGCCACAAAGAGACAAACACTTCCTGCGGGTACTGCCGTAACTGAATGAATACGTTGGTGTCGACTACGTAAGTTACCTGCACTAGCTCGCTAACTTATCCGCCAACTTCTCAAAGTTGTCGATCTTCACCCCAATGAGCTGAGACGCTTCCAGGGCGGGTAGATTCCCGGACTCAAGTTGCTCAAAAACGCCGGATAAAAAGGTTTTGCCCAGTTGGCTAATTTTTGACCGGTAATGCCCCGGGCCGCCACCGTCACTCTTCCTGGGTTCGCTAAATTTATTGCTGTATTGACTTGCATACAGCTTTTGCTTTTCCAGGTAAAAGCTCAGGTTCACATATTGGAGATCGTGAAGTCTCCTTACCACTACGATGCGTCCAACACAGAACTTCCTGGCCAGTTGCTCAATTTCTCCTTCCCTTACATACCCATTTTTGGAAAGGTGTGTTATCGCTTTTTCAAACGCACTTTTGGGGAGTAAGAAGTGGGCTGCAAATTGGTTGCAAATTCGTTCAGTTTCCTTGTGCTCTCCCAACAAGCGCTCGGTATATGGATTCAAAAACAGGTCGCTGTCGTGGTACAATAGATGGCAGAGTTCATGCAAGAGCGTAAAGAGGCGGCCCTGAGGGGCATCCTTGCTACTGAGGCCGATAATAGGATAGTTCGGCTCATACATCGCAAACCCCCTCACGGAAGTAAGGGGTAGCTGAAAGACAAATATCCCCTTCTGTTCAATGCGGCTTCGCAAATCGCTAAGGGCCGAATAGGCATCTTTCCAGTGAGCCTGTACCTCGACGGTAAAGTCTAGAACCTGCCGTACCGAAGCCACCAACTCTTCGGCAGTATCGTAATCTTCTGCCCGTAATTGCCGTAAGTCTTGACTGGGATTGTCTTCTCCGAAGATAGTAGGTAGCGAATCTTGCAGTGCTTTTGATCTTCTCAGCGCAAGACGGGTAGAAGAGTCTAATTCATCCAGCGCCAAGCTATCCATAGTCCGGAAATCTGCGCTGAGCGGCGCTTCTTCCGGCGGCTTTGGAAGGAAAAAGGTGAGTAGCGGGCGTTTGTACCGCTCTGCCAACTTTTCGAGTTGAGCATAAGTGGGCCTGGAGAGCCCCGCCTCCCAGTTAGCCAACTCCTCTGGCGGACGCCGGAGTTTGGTCGCAGCTTCCTCAAGGGTGAGACCGAGCGACTGTCGGGCCCAAACCAAAATGGACGGCTGTATGTCAATCACACCCAGTGACATCGTATGCAGATTGAGAGATTTGTGGCAAAGATAACTAGATAGAAGTGAAGGAAATTGAGCCTTCCGGGTTTGCCTGACTTCGAAAATTGGTAAATCCGTCTAAACCGCTTACCAGATTGCAACATCTATCCTCGATCGAATTCCTTCATTTCTACAGAGATAGGTAGACGCTTGAAATCGTCTCCTGCGTCAAGCCAATGTACCGCCGCGTCACCCCAATATCCCGGTGCCCGAAGATGTGGGACAGCAGGATCAGTGCGTGCTCACTTTGCCCGTTGTTCTCGTAGATGCGCCGCCCAAAGGTCTTGCGCAGGGTGTGCGAACTGGCATTCTGCGAATCAATCCCGTAAGTCGCGAAAGCCTTCCGGATCCGCTTGTTGGCGGCCGTCACCGAGATCGCCTTTTCACGGTTGCCATCACTCCGCTGGTGCACGAAGACCAGGCCGGGATTATCGGCGGAGATCTTCAGCTGCCCCCCTACCCTTCTGGCCAGCTTCAGGAAGTTGCCGTGGACGTCGACCATTCTTTCTTTCCCGGTCTTGCCCTCCTTGATGACGAACTGATCCGACTGGATCTGATCCCACCGCAGCTGGAGGATGTCCCCGATCCGGAGGCCGAAGTAGATGCCGGCACCGATCAACAGGGCGGTGTTGTAGCGGCGGTCGGCCATCAGGCCCTTGATGAGGGTGTTGGCATGGGTCCACCGCAGGGGGGCGGTGGCACTTTTGCGTCTGTGGTTTTGCCATGCTCTTAAGGTACGGCTGGGAGGTTACAGAAACCGTCCGTCGACGCAGGGAAATAGAACCTAAAAACAAGACTGGCCGAACTTGTTTTGTCTTAACTGACTGAACTACAGTGAAGTAAGCGATTTTGCTAGGTTATACTTATACACAAACTGTAACCTAGATTTATGAATCAGACCAAACGTTTGCGCTGGCGCAGGCTGGCTTCATCCACCAGCTACCCGAGTAGAAGATACTTCACCATCTGAATAAGACATCATCGACACCATCTTACTCTCGCGCTGGGCTCACTTTAGCGCTTTAGTGTTGGCGGAAGTGCCTCTCTTTTTTGATCGTAATAGCGGCTCAGTCGGGTGCGGCAGCTTTCCTTTTACCGACAGCGGAGTAGCTCACGGTAGCTTTTTCACTTCTTAAAGCGGAGTTGTGTGCGGGAGCTTTTCTCAGGCTGACGGCGAAGTAGCTTACGGCAGCTTTCCCCTGTAGTGCGGCCTCAGTGATGTGCGGTAGCATCGATTAAATGTGTCTCAAAGTATAGGGAGCGCGACCAGTTTTGACCAATTAATTTGCCTCACATTCGAAATAGGTTCTACCGTAGTTCAATTATCCGCCCGTTGTCCATTCTGTTGAAATTGAGGAGTACGTTCTTGATTCACCTAATCCCAATCCATACCAAACAGTATAGGTAGAATCATTAATTAATTGATAGAACGCCGGAGAGTCCATCTGTTCTTCAAGACCTATTTCTAACGCATTTTTTGGTAATGTTTTCGTTTCAGTTCTGTACTGTTCGACTTTCCTAATTATCAATTCCGCGTATTTTTGCTTTTCACAAGTCGTATCGCAGCAAGTAGATAGCCCAATTACTACAATGAGAATCAAAGCTTGAATTTGTAGTTTCATGGTACTGCATTTCCGCCAACAATAAACGCATGCGCATTGCGCATACGCGCGCAATGGACCCGAAATAATTGACGGGTGTGCGCCAAGACCAAGCACAAAATACGCTACTCCCGCGATGACGCATTCGCGACAAGACGTCCTGCTGTGGGCCAGATTCCACTACTCTTCTTCGTCCCAAATCAACCGGGTATGAGTACCCGATGGATGGAGGCGCGCTACCGTAAATTACCAGCTTGTGGCTTCACACCCGCTCCCCCACCCCCCGGTGCGCCCGGTCAAACGCCTCCACCGTCAGCACCTGGGCGGTGCGCACATAGATGTCCGTCGTGTTGGACTGCTCGTGGCCGAGCAGCGGGCCCAGTTCCTCCCGCGTCATTCCCGCCTCCGTGAGCAGCGTAGCCCGGGTATGGCGGAGGGTATGGGGCGTCACCCGTTTTTCGATTCCCGCCGCGGTGGCCACCTGGTCGACCAACTGCTGGATGCGGCGATCGGAGTAGGCCTTGCCCTGCCGGCTGCGGAACAGCGCTCCCGATTTTCGGTCGCCCAGGTGCAGCCGGAGCATGCCGGCCAGTTCCGTGCTGATGATCACCTCGCGGCGTTTGTCGCCTTTTCCGGCCCGGACGACGAGCCGCCGCTGGTCGTACATGAAGTCCCGCGGCTTCCAGGCTGGTGAATTCGTTTACGCGCACGGCCGACTCGTAGAGCGTCTGCATCATCAGGGTAACCTTTGGCTCCTGCCGCTGCGCCGCCCGAGGAAGGCCCGCAGTTTTCGACGCTGAGTCGCTTGACGGTGTTACGGCCCCGCCGCTTCGGGGGCGACAAGTCCAGTTCCTTACGCACTTCCCGGAAGACGTGCTTGGTCTGGTCGTAGGTCTCCAGACCGGACTTGCGGAGCAGGCGGGCGACTTGTTTGGCGAGGGCGGTTACGTCTTCCATGGAGAGCTCTATATATAAGGATGTGGTGGACTCGAGGAATTCCGGCGTTGAAATTAGTGCTCGTCGTCACCAACCCCGCTTGTCCCGGGCAAGCTCCAGGATGTACTGCTTCTCCTCGGTTTTGCAGTAGTGCGCCAAAAGCTCATCGGCCCGGGTAGATAGGTATTCTAGCATTTGCTCCGGAGAGGTGTCCTGAGACTGCAGGTCATGCATCAGGATCTGCAGGGCGTTGACGACCAGCAGTTCCTCGGCGGTGGCGAAGTCCCGCATGTTATGCCGGGGGTTGTCGGGAGGGAAGTTGGTCCGCCAGTCGAGGGCGGTCATTTTCCAGATCGCCAGGTTGATGATGTCGGCACTGACCTGGTTGAGGTAGCGTTGTACGGGGTTGTGTCCGTGTTCGGCGGGAATATGGTCTTTGGTGCCGGGAGCGGGAAGAGACTTCTGCTCTCGATCGCCGGTGATCAAGGCATAGGAATCGGAAGCCAGGTCGCGGGAGAAGCGCAGGCGGGCGGCGTCCCGACCGTAGACCCGGTCGGATAGCTCACGCGCTACCTGAATGGTCTTGACGTAGAAGCGAGCGTCGAACCAGTTGGCAAAGTGGGTGGCCCAGTCGATGTGGCAATAGGTTCCGCCGTAGCGTCCGCGCTGGACGAAGATGCCCTGACAGCCGACTTCTACTAACTTGGCACCGCTCAGGACGAAGGCAACGTCACGGCTGAGCGCCAGGCGGAACTCATCCAGATTCAACTGCTGGTTGGCGGGAATGTGCTCCTGTTCCCAGGCTTCGAAGAAATTCAGGGACTGGGCATTGCGCATCCAGTTCTTCAGGTTGTCAGCGGATCGGCCACGGAGGGAAGCCAGGTCCGTTACGCAGAAGTAGCCGGAGTCCAGATCGATGCGGACATCCTGGTCGCCAATCTTTATCGTTCGGTTTTTCGGCATGTCGGGCTGAAATCTAAAGTGGTGCATATGCACCACTTTAAAACTTGGGGAGGGAGTTTGTCACACAGAATGGTGGGTGCGATGGCAAAATACGACAACTCCGCAGAATTCGCAAAACCAAAATGACTGCGAAATACCGGGCATTTTCAGTACCCTGATATCCTGTTTGAAGGCGCTTTTCGGCCTTTGAGCTTCGCTCTCTGGCTAAAGGGCGAAGTATAAAATGAACCCCAATAGCCGCGCCGCCGTCAATGCCGGCGCAAAAAGCCCCGGCACTGCGGGGCGCTACTCATTGGGCAACGTAAAGTAGTCAATGCAATGGCTTACCTGTTGCAACAAGGCACAAGCTACAATCTGTTTGTACCTATTTCCGTAATGTAGATTAATATGTCTTCCAACGAAGCACTGTAAATCCAATTAATATTTTCAACAGACTGTTCTGAATTATCTACAATTACAGAATCGATTTTCCATCCATCGTTAGTGCGAACCGCCCTAACAGTTAGAAAACCTAGTTTGTCAACATAGTTAGACCAAGCCATCATGTCGAGCTGCTCCCGCTGCATATATGAGGGGAACACAAAACTTGAAAATCCGGCTTTAGCAAGAGCAGTCTTGTCAATCATCACCTAAATATTACATCTACTCCAAAGACCTCTCCACTAGAATTAAGACTCTCTGTAACAGGGGGGGCTTAGTTGTGAAGTGCCCCCAATTGTTAAACCAGGAACCCGGAGAGGTTAAGACAACGTATGGTTAAAAGTGATATATGTTTGGCTCTTTTTGAACCCCTTTTCTTTTGCTTGACATGCCGGTCAAAACGTCGGACGGGTAATTCATTGGGCGCCAATCATTTGCAACCGGCTATTGCCCGTATTTTCCCAAAACAAGACCTTCCGCCTTGTCAAATATTTCTCGCTTGAGCACGTCCCGATACGGGAAGTCTTTGGTCGTAATCATCGAGCCATAAAGAGGCTCATAATCTTCCTCAAAATTGATCTTCAAATCGTCGCTATGAAAGCCCTCGCCAAAGTTCTCGTACCACCTTTTGAACAGGCGGTGACGCTTCTCAGCCCGGCCATCCGACGAGTCGCACAGGTACAACATCACCCGCAAATCTTCGGACAGGAAATCGTGCATGATGCGCCGGATCGTATCCGAAACACGAGGGTCTTGGTACATCCTGCGCGGCGGCTCTGGATCAAATTTCTCAAAAGCGAATTCAAAAACCTCGATGTCGTATAGGTCAAGAACAGGCCCAAGTGCAGCGTTTGCAGGTAAAAACTTGCAAAAGTAGTTAGTGTCTCGGTCTGTGTTGAAGGTATAGGAACCCTTTCCGTTTAGCGTTATGCTATACGGGTTGGCAGGCGGTTTGCTTTTTTCTGGCATCGTCATTCGCCTTCTTGGCTTCCTGACTAAAAGCCGCCTTCTGCTCCCTCAAAACCTTGATGGCTTGAGCGACAGTGCTGTCCTTTTTGATGGTTACCTCGATTGTCATGTTCCAAAGTTACGTCATCCTGGAAACGTGTGCAATATGATTTTGTTGCAGGAAATCAAAGCGCAGCCAGCTTACAAAGCTTTCCCTTGACAATCCGCTCCGGTTCGACAAGCCTAGAGTCAATGGCAGTCGGTTGATCCCCGCTTGTCTGAACTCTCGGTCAGAGCTGCCAGGCTTTCATTTTCCGGGAGAGAAACCGAGAGAGTAAAATGAACGCCCTCAAAGCCAGCCTGTATTTTGCCATCTGTGCCTCTATCTGCGGCCTAGGTATTGCCGCCTTCCTGCTGCCCATTATTTGGGTCTGCAAGGCGATTGGTTGAAGCCATGAACCCGTTTTTTAACGAGGAAGCCGAGCAGGCCCTATTGGGTACGCTCCTGGTCAACAACGCCTCATATGACCGTGTGGCTGATCTGATCCAGGCCAATCACTTTTACCATCCCCTGCACCAGCGCCTGTATGCCAACATTCGGGGACGGATCGAGAAGAGTCTGTCCGTCACCCCTACCCTGCTCAAGTTTGGCCTTGGTTAAGTTTGGTACAAAAGTCGCATTTGCAGCGGTTGACCATCTCCAAACATTTGAGTATACCTGCAGGCTCATTTTTGCCGAATAGGGCTGCAACACTATTGCCCATAGTGTTTCATCCGGCTCACCTCCCCTACCCTCAAACCCAGCATTTACGTTGGCACCGCCAGCCAAAACGCGCTATTTTGGAACACTATACACACCAGGTGTTTCAAAAGCTATGTCCAACCCCGATTACGACCTCTTTGACGAGCACGGCAATCGCAAGTGCCTGACCACCGATGAACGGCAACACTTCTTCGCGGCGGTCGCCGCCCGCTAAGATCTCGGGAAGAGATCCCCACCTTCGACCGCACATCGGCTGGCGGGCGATCGGCAACGTGATGGCCGCGATGGGCACCGAGGGTGTACAGTCTACCGGCGAAGGCAACCGTGAGCTGGTCAAATAGAACGGGTGGTCAGGGGATGTAACCTTTCCTACTGACGGTCCAGACGATTGTGTGTATTTGGTACGCTAGCCCTTGCGTACAAGCAAGTCAGGATCTTCCCGTATCGAATTCACGTTAATTGAGGGATCGTAATCCCCTAATTTACGTTAATTGAGGGATTACGATCCCCTAATTACGAGGTCTAAGTTCTTCCCCTTGGCAGGTTGGACTAGTGTGGGTGGTGAGCCGGAGGAGGCAGGTGAGGTACAACAGTACGGACCATTCCATGCAGAAAACAATCGTGTTGCTGATTCGCTTCCCCAGCATCTGCATTTGCCCCACTCTCCCAAATCCGTTATAGTTGAACCGCTACCGATATGTTCTCATACTGGGTATCCATTGTTGCTTCCTCCATTTGGAGAGGCGGTGAGGGCGACGTTGTGAAGCCTGTTAATCTGGATTACGGGCTAAATAAAAACCCCACTTCCGCTTCTGTACTACAAAAGCGGAAACGAACTCCCCCCTACCCTACCTTAAATGGGCTTTTTTAGGCCGGAATCGGCTTGTTTGGGTGCGGTTGGTTTCCTATTGTGCAACCGAAATAGGAAGCTTGCCCCTTTCTGCGGAACGCAAGGACCCAACAACAGGTGAGCGGAAATACCTCGATCGCGAGGAGCGTCGCGCCTTTGTGGACGCTACCCAGCAACTGGAGCCGCGCAAAAATATTACTGATAGCTGCTTCACTACACCGGCTGCCGGCTGTCCGAGGCACTGGCGGTCAACTACAACAGTTTTGATTTCCAGCAGCACTACGTTACCATCCGGACCCTGAAGCAGGGGACCCGCGACGGTAAGCCGGTCGAGCGCTACCGGGACAACGAGTTACCGGAGGGCTATCTCCACGAGATCCAGGGATTCTACGAGACGATCCGCGGTGGCCGCCGCCACCAGATCGTCGCCACCGAACCCCTGTGGTCCATTTCCGACCGGATGTCCCGCAACTACCGCTTCAGCCGACAATCCGGTACGGGTTCTGCTTCCCCCGCCAGGCGCGGAGCTACTGGAGGAGATCCTGCGTGCCGAGGACACAATTTTCCCCTTCTTTTAATTAGCTGCTTCAATTCGCTGTAAAACGCGATCGATCATTTCGTTGACGCGTGCGGTGCTGTACATAATTCCCAGCGCAACAGTGGAGTTGCTCAATTGCATCACTGCTTCATCCTTCGTGACGATTTAACCCTGCAGTACGTTCACCCTTTCTTGCTGCGCGACCTGGAGATCAACCGACCGGGGCAAGTCTGGGCCATCGACATCACAGCACATCTTTCTAAACCCGGTCAACGATGGCCGGTAGCTGTACCGAGGAATCGAGGAGTGGTTGCATCGCTACCACCACCGGGACTACCAGGGAATCGGACGAGTAAAACCTATCCAGCGGTACCGAAACGCCGCCTAACTTTCACCTAACTAACCTGGTTCCGTGGTCTGAGAACCCGAGGTGTCATCCACTGCCGGTACCGTGCTACAGTAATGATAAAGGTCCCAGGGGGTCCCAGCAAGGTCACTCTGGGATCGTCGATGAAATCAATTCCTACGCTACGCTAGCCTCATCGTAGCTTCTACACCGAAAACCGCTCGGGCAACCTACCCCTAGCCGAACCACCTGTTTTCTCTCAATCGAAAGATAGGGTATTGACTGCTTTACGTGAAGCCTCAGACGAAATGCCTCCTCACTGAATCAAGCAAACCACCGTCTCCACCCCCTAAAAATGAAAAAGCGAACCATCAACCCCAGCCGCATTTTTGATGCCCGGCCATTTGGCTTCTCGCAAGTGGTCATCTCGGATCCCGGAAAACTGGTGTTCATATCCGGCCAAGTGGCCTGGGACGAATCCATGCAAATCGTTGGCAAAAACGATTTGTTGCTGCAGACGGAAAGAGCCATGTTGAATTTGCAATCCGCGATGGAAGCCGCCAAGGGAAGGTTGGGAGACATTGTGATGCTTAGAATCTACAAAGTTAATTTTCAACCGGGTGACGGCACCATCATCAGCCAGGTTTTGACCAAGTATTTCGGAACGGAGCATCCCCCCGCCAGTACGTGGATCAGCGTGGTCGGACTGGCCAATGCGGATTTCATGATTGAAATAGAAGCCCAGGCCGTTATATAACTTCCTGGTAATGCTATCGGCATTTTTGATCTAGTCCGTATCGAGCGCAGCAAGTTTCATTTCGAGAAAAACGTCCCCTTCCTTGCCGTTGGCGCTTTGCCTCGATTCGATGAGCCAGGTATTACTCTCTGGATCCCATTTTAGACGCTGAACAACCATTGCATGCGAGGTGGACGTGATGGATGGCTTGGCGACTATCTTAAGTTCATTCCCGTTGCGATACCCATACCAGAAACCTTCATCGTCGTTCACCCCGAATACACTTATTCCGTGGATCACGTATCGGCTTTCGTTTTTATTAAATCCGATGAAATTATCGAACTCCATCGGCATGCCAATCCAGGGTATCGTGTCATTACCCCGGAAATGCAGGCGCAGATGCTGATGGTTATACACCCATTCGGCATTGATAATGGCCGTGGAAGAAAAGCCATGTGCAACCGAAGTTACCTTCCAATTCCCAACAAGGTGGTCGAGTAAGTCGTCCTGAAAAGTAGGATTTAACGTATCGTTGGCATCCTGGGCCACCACCGATGATGAAACAAGGGTTACCAAAATTAATAATCCTGTGTATTTCATAGGACATATTTTACGCTTGAATATATTGCGTCTGTGCAGAAATATCATTCCGGGTGAATCACGAGGCGCAACCGGGCTTAATTAATTCATTTCGACCAAAACCCGGCCTACCCTCGTGTTGATTCAGCAAACCCTTTCAATCCAATTTCTTCATCGTATATCTATCCTTTTCGAAGGCCAACGTGAAGGCCGCAACTCTTCCGTTGTCGTCCCTCGTGAATTCTGTCACGCCGGGAATTCCGTTGACATAGAATACGGAGCTGCTTTGCGCGTGTAGTTCTACGCTGCCGTTAAGGTGATGGGCAAACAGTCGCTTGCCTTCCCGACGGATCGTCATACCCGCATCATAGTGACCCACGTATTCGTCGAGTAGCTCGTCCCCCAAATCGAGATCGGGCCGGTTGAAAACGAACTTCAGACCCATGGGCACCGCGTAGACGTAATGCGTAGCGTGCCCCAGTCCGGCCACTATCATCGAATCCAATGCCAAACCTTCGTACTGCCGCTGTTGCAACTGCTCGAAGAAGTTATTGAATAAACTCTCCGTAGCCATTCCCTCCTCGTATTCACTGGAAGAAAGAAAAATCCGCTTGTTTAATTCCCGGTGGCTTTCGGCGTAGGTCGCTTCGTCTTTGAAAAATATGCCCTCATCGTACTCCAAGGAAGGGCAGTTAATGATGAAGCCACTGAAGAGCGACGGGTCGTGAAACAGCGCGTAAAGGGCGAAAGCGCCCCCGGCCGACTGGCCTTGCAGTACGTTGGTTTGCCGGTCACTGCGGTACGCCGAGTCGACAAAGGACATGATCTCACTGCGCATGAGCTGTAAAAATTCGGACGCATCGCTGTTTGCGGTGGTGTCCTGATCGTTCAAGGGGTAAAAATCCCGCATTCGATTCACTTCATAATTGTCGGGCCATCCGATACCCACCATGATCATTTCCGGTAAATACCCCTCGTAATTCATACTTCCACGCATCCCTCTGACCGCGGGAAACATCCATAATCCATCCAGTACGTAGAGCACCGGGTATCGCTTTGAGGTACTGTCCTGATATGAATTTGGCAGGTCGACAAGAAGCTCATAATCGTGATGATTGACGGCCGAAGTAAAGCTGATGACTTGAGTCCCCGGTAATTCAACCGCCGGGTACGGGGGAGCAGCGGTAATCTGGCTAAACACGATCGACGTAGTCAAGACCGCGATAAGAAAGAGCAGAAAGATTTTCATAAGCCTCGAATTGAAATGTTGATGTTAGCAGACCCCGATCGACCGAGCTTTTACGTACGATCCCCCTTATATTCTTCGTGTATAGCTGTAATGCCTATGGGACTCCCTATCTGTTGCTCCGGTTCTGGGTGAGGGAGCCGCTTCATTAAAGGGGCCGAATGGGTAATCGGCTTCCTCGCGAGGAAGCCGTCTCACCGTCCAGCGGCGGTAGGAAGGAATAGTAACTACAGTCTGTTGAGCCGTTTCCAGCCAGGCTTGTTACGCTAGCTAAGGTTCGCGTAAAGTGGGAGGGCTTGCGGAGGTCCGTGCAATCTGCAATTTAGGGGATGGAACTTGTTCCGCTGAATATATTTTGTCCCCCCCCCGGGAGAGCTCCAGTGGCTCGCTGCCCTACCCTACCGCTTCCGGTATCAACTCCACACCTGCGTCCCCGCCCTTATCAGCTACACTACGGCTCAGCTCAACGGAAGGCGAAGAACCAACACCCCTCCCCTCGCATTTCCTGAAAAACATACGAACGTGCCCCTACGCCTACTCCCCTTATAATTTTGCCTGGCTATTTATACCAGCTGCACCGCCCGCCAGGACCAATCGCTCAAAGAAGAAAGCTCCCCCTATACTCTCAAAACACCCTCCCCGAACGGTACCGGCAAGTACTATATGGGCCGGGAGATCAGCTACGTGATGGGTCACCTCCCCGCCGATTGGTTGGAGCGGCCGGAGCGCGAACGGGAAGAAAACGTCCGTCAAGCCAGTGAAAATATGGGCATACAGCCCGACGAGCGGATTGCAGACATCGGTGCCGGCTCCAGCTACTATACTTTCAGAATGGCCGGTAAAGCCCCCCGGGGAAGGTCTTCGCCGTAGTCATCCAACCCGAGCATTAGGCACCCTGCTTTTTATCGACCTCCGCTTCCGCCAATTTCAGTTCCTCGCGCAGCGCGGCTTCTACATCCAGCGGCTGCCCGAGCAGATCCGTAAACCGCCATTCCGCGAAATTCGGCTCAAATGTATACCGACCCCAGGCGGCGGTACATACGATGACCGGATTGAGGATCTCCGTGAGGTAGATGCCCCACTTGCCGTTCTCATTCTTGAAGGTCTTGCGGACCGTATAGACCTTTCCCTCGGCGGGATGGTGGGGGATATCGGCGGGTATCCGCTTTGCGTCTAAACAGATTACTTCTTTACCTGGCATGTGGATAGTGTTTGATTCACCAGCCTTAATTACCACCGAGACGGCAGCTTAGTGTTGTGAATCGAAAAAACAGCCCCGCCGGGTAGATTGGTCGGCCCCATGCTCCATATTGGTGTTCCCAGCGACCTGCGATAGCGGGAGCGCATAGCTTTTGCGGCAGAGCGCAGGTAGAATAGCCCGATCACCAATCTTCGGTGTAGGTACGTGATCCCGTTCCCGGGCGACCTAAACGAAAAAGCCCCCGGCACGCTAAGCGGCCGGGGACTTTTCCGTCTGTTCAGCTATTGATTAAACGTGTACCGAACACCCAGCTGTAGGCGCCACGGCGTTCCGTTGATGGGCTCGGTGGCTACGCCGGAATTGACCGCGTAACGGTAGGCCTGGGTCTCCTGGTCGAATCCCGTGATGCGCATCAGCCGGTTCTCGCTCGAGTAATCGTTGGTGACCCCCCAGTCGCGGTTAAGCAGGTTCGCGAAGTTGAATACATCGGCGGTAAGCTCCAGGCCGTGGGGCATCCCCGGGAATGTCAGGGCATATGCCGCGCGCAAGTCTACGATCGCGCGGAAGGGGGAGGAGCCGCCGTTGCGGCGCGCGAAACCGCCGAAGCTTTCCCGTAGGTACTCCTTGTAGTGACCCGGCACTTCGGGATCGTCGAGAATCTCGCCGTAAGCCTCGCGAATATCCTCCGGGGTAGCGGGATCCGCCGGGTCATAGATGTAGGCGATGTCGTTGCGCAGATTGAAATCGCCGTTAGCGCTTCGGTTACTATTGACGGTGAAGCCGTAGGGCGAGCCACCGGTTCCCAGAACGGTAAAGCCGAGATTAAGTCCCTTCCACGTCGGTGTCGAGCCGTTTACAACCAGCTTGTGGTCGAAGTTATTGTCGGAAATCCCGTAGTTCAGGTCGCGGGGGTCGCCCGTCACCGGCAGGAAGGTGGAGGTATTGGCTACGCAGCAGTTGTAGCTGCTGTTATCCCGTGTCCGGTTGAAGGTGAAGGCGGCATTGAGATAGCCGTCCTCACCGATGCGGGCGGTACCCTCAAAGATGAGGGCTTCCTGGTTGAGCTCCCCCTCGGAGGTGAGCAGCAGGGTACGCCCGATACGGTCGGAAATGCGGCTGTCGGTCCAGTCGGTAGAGCCGTTGGGCGTGATGGTTTCCGCGGGCACGAATACCGGGCGGCCGTCGCTGGCTGATACGAAGTAAGGGTCGGTTACCAGGTTCGCTTCCTGGTAGGTGTAGTTATTGACGGTCCGACTTATCAGTACGTTGACGCCCAGGCTGTACCGATTCCCGAAGAGGTGGGTGTAGTTGAAGTTGGCCTTGTAAGTGGTGGGCACTTCAAAGTCATCGCTGACGGCATTGATGGTCGAGAAGGGCACCTGCCCGGCGGGTACGCCCGGTACGGTGGACGGGTCCTTCCGGTAGCCTGGAAAGTCGGGGGTGGGTACGTCGTCGCCGGTGACATCAATGGCGCCCAGCAGCACCCCGCTGTTCTGAATATTATTGACCTGGGCGTAGTAGTGCGGCTGGGAGCTGAAGACTCCTCCGCCGAGGCGGAAGATATCCGTACTGCGGCCGCCGAGGTTATAGGTCAGCTGCAGACGCGGCTGGATGTTGTTCCAGTCGGAGGGCTTGTTGTCGGTCCGGATACCCAGATCTTCGTCCACTACTGGGTTATAGTCCGCAGCGTCCGAGAATACGGTAGCGTCCCAGCGTACCCCGAAGGTGGTACTCAGGTTGGGGAGCGGTTCGAACTGCATCTGCCCGAAGAGGCTCAGGTCCATCACGGTCTGCTCCACCAGCGGCAGCCCGTGAAGCGGCACCTCCCTGGCGTAACGGAAGGGGTTGAGGTCAGCGAAGTCCTCGAGCGAGTTGAAGAAGAAGCGGCCGTTCTGCTCATTGGAAAGCAGGGTCTCCAATCCGGTGATCAGGTTATCCGTACCGAAAGTGAAGTTGAAGCGACCGGCGCTGAGGTAGGTGGTATTGGTGAGTTGTACCATGCGCTCCACGTTAGTTTCCGGAGTATAGCGCTGTCCGCCAATCTGGGCGGTAAGGGTACGCTCGCTGCCATTTGGTAGCGTGGAGGTTATGTCTACGATGGCCCGCGGAATGTTGGAGGCGGGTAGCTGGGAACTGGCAGAATAGGCCCGCTCGGCGTATTGGTACTGCACCTTGAATTCGTTAAGTACCGAAGGGGAAAAGGCGCTTCGCAGGCTGAGGAGCGTGCTGTTTTCCATAGAGGAGAAATCACCCCAGGACTCCGCCAGCTCGATGTTGCTGTTGTCGGAAACGCTGAGTGGATTGTTCCACTTATTGTAATTGTTGCGCAGGGTCAGGGTGTGCCGATCGTTGATTTGCCAGTCCAGGCGGGCAAACCAGGTATTGGCCGTCGTGGTCCGGTCGAACTGACCAACCTGCCGCTCGTCGCTGACACCGTACTTATCCCGGGCGATCTCCTGAAAGCGATCGAGGTTCTCGCGCGAGATGCCGATGCGGTCTTCGTCTTCGGTGGTTTGCAGGTCCGCGATGAATTCCGGCTCCCCGGCATCCTGCCGCTCGTAGACGGTGAAAAACAGGAGCTTATCCTTAACCAGGGGTCCCCCGAGACTGAAGCCGTACTGGGAGTTGTAGAAGTCGGCCGTCCGCTCGTTGCCCCGGATGTCGTAGCTGCTCTGGAGGGCGTCGTTGCGGTGGAACAAAAAGGCGCTGCCGGAGAACTCGTTTGTGCCCGACTTAGTGGTGGCGCTGATCGAACCGCCGCCCTGGCGGCCCTCGGTCACGTCGTAATCGTTGGTCGACACCTCCAATTCCCGCACGGCCTCCTGGCTGATCGTGTAGGGTCCGCGGCCAATCTCCCCGGCCGTAAGTTGGTTGCGTGCATTGACGCCGTCAATGGTCACGTTCGTGGAGGTACGGCGCTGGCCGCCCAGATTGATCTCGCCACCGCCCTGGAGGGGCGACAGGCTGGTCAGCCGCGTGAAGTTGCGGCCCTCCGTGGGTAGGTTGCGAATCTGCTGGGAGGAGATCTCGGTAGTGGAGCCGATCTGATTGATGCGATTGCGCAAATCACTCCCAGAAACCACCACCAGGTCGAGTTCGCTCACATCGGTGGTGATTTCAAAATTGACCCGCACGGTGTTGCCCTGGTTGACGTTGTATCCCGAGCGGCGCGTCAGGCCATAGCCCACGTAGGACACCGTGACCTCGTAGGGTCCGCCCAGGGGCACCTGCTGGATCAGGTACTCGCCCTCGATGTTGGTCAGGGTGCCGGTGGTAAATCCGGTAGCCGTATTGGTGATGGTGACCGTAGCGCCGATGAGGGTTTCGCCACCGGCCTCCCGGACCACCCCGGTAAAGGAAGCATTGGTCGCCTGGGCGGAGAGGCAAAGGCTGCCCAGGAGGGAGAAAAGCAAGAAGGGGTAGAATAAGCTGCGGAAATTCATGACAGTTTCAATTGGTTGCCGCAAAGCTATCGGGGGGGTCATCCGGGCGCATGTTCGTTTTTAACATCGCCGCCCCCTGCGCAGGAAGCTTTATATAATGATAACCTTGGGCGGCTGCGCCTGAAGTTTGCTTAACGCGGAGCTAAACCTTCCTTTACAACTCCCGGAGCAGCTTGGCGACGGTTTGTCGCGTCAACCCGGTGAGGTTGGCCAGATCCGACTGGGTCAGCAGTTCCGCTGCTCGGGCGTCGTCGGCGTCCACCTCCCGCAGCACGTGACGCAGGCGTTCGAGGGGGCGCAGCGCGGAGATCCGGTATAGTCGCGCTTCGGAGCGCGACCACCGCTTGACCATAAGACGGGAAAACCATTCCTGTACGCCGGGCTGGGTAGCGAGGACACGCTTGAAGGTCGACAGGTCCAGGGTATCGACGTCCACCTCGGTGAGGGTACGGACGAATTCCTGGAATCCCCCCGAATTACCCAGGTACTTTAGGTTACCGAAAAAGTCGCCGGGTCCGGCAGTATCGTAGACTACCTCCCGCCCCTCCGGGCTATACATCCCGATCTTTACCATGCCGGCGGAGACGATATAAATGGACGACATCTGATCGACCGGACGGTAGATGTAGGTACCCGCGCCGTAGCGCCGCCGCCGCCCGTACTCGCGCAAGCAGCCGGGCAGTTCCGGGGCGGTTTCAGCTAGGCGGAACGATCGTGGTGCGGCTCGGTCATACATGCCAATAAAGGACGGCCGCGGCCGTTTCGCCCAGGTAAATCCTGCATTAATTTAATGGCAAGCTTTACTTACCTGCTGCCCCCTTGACCGTACTCTTGAGTATCCCGGGATAGATAAGTCCGTCGCTCTCCAAGAATTCCAGGCCGAGGATTTCGGCAATCAGCGGGGCGATGTCGGTTAATTCCATCTGCTTCACTACGGTTCCTCCCTTCGCCTGGCCGGCAAAGGCGATGAAACCGGTCTGAATGTTGTCGCCATCGGGAAAGAAACCGTGGGTTCCCCCGCTTGCCGCTCCCACCAGTTGCCCGTCGGCGCGGGAAGTCATACCGATTCCTTCCTCCGGGGCGATAGCCAGGAGGACGCCCGGATCCGCCCCAACCGAAGTTAGCTCCTCCTGCTCAACGATCCGGAACAGCTTTCGCTGATTGGCCGGCAGCGCGTTGAGCAATTCTCTGACCCGCCCGGGGGATTCCGTATCCCGCGGATCATTCACCTGCAGGAAGGCCGCCGCACCGGAGGTATGGAATTTCGCCGTCCATGTTTCGTCGTTCTCACCGATGAGACCGTTTTCTTTCAGCAGGACGTTAGGGGCCAGCGTGGAATGAATATCCACGAAGCCGTGATCGCCGGTAATGATGAAGGTGGTCGTCTCTAGTTTACCCAGCCTTTCTACCGTCTCCAAAATCTGGCCGATGGCGGCATCCACCGCGCTCACCGCCCGCCGGGGCATATAGCCTTCGCGGCCGTCGGTATGCTGAAAATGATCCACGGAAAGCAAGTGTACCGCCAGCAGGTCCGGGTGGTAAGCTTCGAAGATGTAGGAAGCGGCGGCCGCGAATCGTTGCTCCCGCGCGAAATACCCCTCGTTGCCGTAGTTAGTGC
Organism: Lewinellaceae bacterium; assembly: GCA_963747415.1. Lineage (GTDB taxonomy): Bacteria > Bacteroidota > Bacteroidia > Chitinophagales > Saprospiraceae > Neolewinella. The sequence goes on from CAVVFF010000004.1 coordinate 42,412, forward strand.
TCGTGATTTTTCCGGTGGCGTGGGTTTCGATCTCTTCCAGAAAACCCGCCGGAGTAGCCTCCTCCCGGATCGGAGCCAGGCGCTCTTCGTTTTCATCCAGCGACCACACTTCCGGTAAATTGTAATCGATGGGCGCGTCTACCGTTACGGGCCAGGCGATCGCCGCCGTGGTCAGGCCGGCCTCCCGGCTCAGGGAGAACAGCGTCGGCGTCTTGATGCTATCGTACTCCCAGTACCACCGCCCCGTGGCGCCTTGCGGCTCGAAGGGGGCGTTGTAGTAGATGCCGTGGTCCGCGGGTGTTCTCCCACTGATGACGGTCGTATGGGAGGGATAAGTCACGGACGGAAACACGCCCCGCACGGCCTGGGCGTGGGCCCCGTACTCCGCCATATGCTGCAGAACAGGTGCCGGCCAAGCCTCATCCAGGTAAAAATCGGGCCGGAAGCCGTCGATCGAGATGAGGATCACCTGCTCCTGTTGTGCGGTGACCGGATTGACAATGATCGCGAGGAGGAAAGTGAAGAGGACGCTGAGCCGAAGTTGCATAGGTTCTACTGTTTTAGTGGTGGTTGCTGCCGGCCAAAGTAGATCGCCCTGACCGTGAATTAGCCCGTTTTAGTCCGGCCGGCCATGACTTAACCGTAACTTAAAACTCCGTTCACGTTCCTCGTGGCCGTCGAGGCAATCCTTCAGCGTATCCTAACACAGATAATTCGAGAAGTATTCGCCCGGGGCCACCAATGGCAGACGGAAGGCAACGGGCAGCTAAAGTTCCACCCGTAGGCCTTCCGGGGTCGGTTCGGGTCGCGCTCCATTTTACTAAGGGAGGCGCTTTTTCCTCCGGCCTATATCAATAGATCTGCGGGCCTCCAGCACGATCGCCAAGGTTTGGATACCGCGGATAATGGTCCAGCGAGTCGGTACGTTTGGGCGATTAGCTTCCGACTCCTGGAGTAGCCTAATGCTTTTTTCTTCACCAAGCGGCAGCTACATTTCATGGGCAAGGACGCTATGGCCTACGGTCGAACACCTACGATCTGGCGAAGGCTTAACCTTCCTGGAAGAGTTTATTCCCGCGGGAAAGGTAGGGCTACTGAGTAGTACCAGCGGCTCGCCGGCGAAACAGCCCTCACCTAACCGGGGGGCGCAGCGTTATGGAGGTAAGTGGGTTTGTGAACGCAAACGGACCAAGTCAGCTTTACCTTGTCCACTTGCATACGTTGCTTCATCTATTGAAATAAACGTTCTGACCTTTTAATTGGCATGGCTTGCCATCCCCGATAAAGAGGCATACAGAAGATTATCGACCGCCCTGTTTACGTATTATACGAACGGAAATAAAAAACACCCTTTCCCTATTTAAGCACTACCGTATATCGGAATGTCTGCAGTTTACCGCATATCCGGTAGGGCCGGAAAGCACTTCCCCCAGAGTAGGTGACCACAGTTATCGAGTCCACTCACCGGCCAGTAGGCCGAACGCCTCTCGCCAACTGAGTAGGCGAAGAACCATTACCACTCCTTTCGCTTTTCGTAAGAAACATACGAACGTGTCCCTCCGCCTACTACCCCTGCTGCTTTACCTGGCTATTGGTTCCAGTTGTATCGCCCAACAAGACCAATCCCCGAAAGAAGAAAGCTCCCCCTACACCTTCAAAACACCTTCGCCGAACGGCACCGGTAAGTACTATATGGGCCGGGAGATCAGCTACGTGATGGGTCACCTCGCCGCCGATTGGTTGGAGCGGCCGGAGCGGGAAGAGGAAGAAAACGTCCGTCAAGCCATTGAAAATATGCGCATACAGCCCGACGAGCGGATAGCAGACATCGGGGCCGGCTCCGGCTACTATACCTTCAGAATGGCCCGTAAAGCCCCCCGGGGGAGGGTCTTCGCCGTAGACATTCAACGCGAAATGCTGGAGATAATGAAGCAGCGGATCGAAAGCGAAGACATCGAAAATGTAGAATTGATACAGGGCAGTGAAACCAGCCCGAAACTGGAAGCAAACTCCGTCGACCTGGTCACGATGGTTGACGTGTACCACGAGCTTTCCCACCCCCGGGAAACGATGCAGAACATTGTCACTGCCCTCAGGCCGGGTGGGCGCTTCGTCCTGCTGGAATACCGCATGGAAGACCCCACGGTGCCCATCAAACGCCTGCATAAGCTGTCGGAAGAACAGGCCGTGCGGGAGATGGAATCCGTCGGCTTACGGCTGCGGGAGAACATGGACAACCTTCCCTGGCAGCACTTTATGGTCTTTGTAAAGGAGTAAATGGCGCAGCGCTTTCCCACCGAAGCGCCCTAGCAGAACAAGCCTAATGATAAATGCTACTACCAACTACCGGCTCCGCTACGAAGGCTACCGCGCTACCCCACCCCTGTGGGAGCAAGTCGAGTCATTCCCCTACCCCCAAATAAGTCTCGGCAGCGAATCCGGCCAGCCCTTTTCTACGGAACCCCAGGCGAAGCAACGACTGGGCAAGCTTGTAGAAACCTTCGTTTACCACGATCTCCAACACCTACCCGATATATCATGGATTGCTGATGGCCTCCAAATTCAGAAGAACAATCGTACCGTTGGGGAAATTGATGCGCTCTACTACGACGGTGGAGTTCCCGTCCACCTCGAAGTAGCTTATAAATTCTACCTCTTCGATACCCTCACCCGGCACGCTGATCCCCTGACACAGTGGATAGGGCCAAATCGAAGGGATAACCTTTCCCGCAAACTACACAAACTACGCCACCGGCAATTTCCCCTATTATTCCATCCCGCGGCCGCGCCCTATTTAACGCACCACCGGCTTCATGCCAACGAGATCGAGCAGCGCATTTGCTTTAAGGCGCAACTCTTTGTACCCTACCACCGCCAGGATCTAACCATTCGCACCCTCAACCCGGATGGAGAAGCGGGCTTTCACCTACCCTTTAGAGCAATGGCGGCTTTGGCAGAGTATCACTTTTTCATACCCGATAAATTGGATTGGCTCATCATGCCACACCTAAAGGTCCCTTGGCTCGACTACACCAACACCAGGTCCATCTTAACCGCCCTGATTAATCTGGAGCAATCCCCTTTAGTCTGGTGGCGATCTACGTCGGGCGAGTTGGGTCGCTGCTTTCTGACCTCCTGGTAAAAGTTTAAATCAGGACGGCCGCTTCCCAAACAAGCTCAAACTTACCCATAGTCTACATGGGTTTTGAATATTCGATTAACTCCTCCACGTACAAGAAATCATCCTGAGATTGCGTAAGCTTGATAAAATTCTTTACCGCAGGTGCGTAAAGCCATACTTCCTCTTCATTCGCGTTATACCCTCTGGAATTGGTCGTTTTACCCGTGTATTTAATCGTGTAAGCCATGAATGTACCTGCTGCTACCGTTTCCTCCTGATAGGATAGTACTTCAGCGTCCTGACTTTGTTGCCCAGTGGTCCCATCCTGACTCGTCCAGTTGTTCTCGTACCTCCATTTTTTGCCTACCTGCAGAGGCCAGGAGTACTTAGGGGTTTCACTCGCTTCCGGCTTCACAATGTCAGCAACGGGAATGGTGTCCTTTCCGATTGTCATGCCTAAACCTCCGTCAGCGCGGACTATTTCTCTGGTATCTTCTCCATCGGATCGCACTTCTCCGTCGGTGGTTACTCCTTTAAATTTCCAGACCCATTTTTCACCGACCTGGTAATCAGCCAGCGTCGGTTGTTGGGTAACACCAGACTCATTTGGATTACTGCAAGCAGCCAGCGTTGTCAACGCGAAGAATACTACTGATTGAAGTTTCATGGAAAAGTATTTTAAATGAATCGTTGGTTGAACGTTGCTGAATTGGCGGTTAAATTTCGCCGTTTGATAGATGTTTACTTGTCAATATTAGCTCCTCGAAGATCGAATTCCCCTTTCTGTCCTGTACGTGCTTCGAATCTTCCAGTAACAGAAACTGCTCTAATGAAACGAAGTACTTTTTTGCTCGCTTTTGCATTTTCACCCCCGGAAACATTATATCCCGCTTCGCCGCAAGGATGGTGAGCGGTGTCGTTATTCTCTGCACTTCCGCGCTACTGATCACCGGCACGGGGGTGAAATCCATCGTGAAATGAAGAAACACTTTTCCAAGGAAGTCAACGGCAAATGCATCCCTTTCGGAGAACAAAGCGGATACTACCCTCTCCACGCGCTTTACTTTTGGGGATCTCATGTACCGCTTCATCGGAATGAATATCCTGAAGAGCGCCCTCAGCGGGTTGCCGTTTACGATGTAGGCCGGCGAGGCGATGAATGCCGCTTTGATATTTTCTTCACTGTGCACAAGTGTTTTCAGAACGATCAGCCCTCCGAAAGAAAAGCCCGCCAGGATCACATCATGTAGATCCAATTCGGCAATAAGCTCATTTACCCACTTGCCGTAAGACTCATCCTGCATACTCAATCTGGCTTCCTCACTTCTATTGGGTTGCGCAAGGACATCCACGGCAAACACCTGGAACCTAGAACTAAGGTTTGGATAGCAATCCAGAGCTATCGGAGCGCATCCGTTGGATCCATGAACCAGGATAAGCGGAGGAGACGATGGAGCTCCCGTTCTCAAAATATGGGTCCTTCCAAAAGTCGTCTCGACGTAGATCGACTCGTAGGAAATGTCCAACTCCTCCAGCTTTTGATCGTACAGGTCAAGGATCTCGTTTTTCCCCGTTGCTGATTTAAATAATGATGCCATGATAATTTCGTAAAACTTGCACCTGCGGCCGCGCCCTCGTGATGATTTTGCGGGGTCGCGGGTGCAGGGAAATGAACAGGGGAGCAAAGTAATAGAAGCCACTCCGCCGGCCACCAATTATGTACGGAACTACCCTCTGCGACGACGAGCGTGCCCGATAGGCTCCCTTATGTGCCTAGATCGACACTGTCCAGCCACCGTTAACCCAGGGCCAGATGGCGTTAATTGCTGCCCGACCCCACCATCTTATGGTCAATGATACCCCAACTACAGTAGGGCTCCCATAAAAACCGATCGCGGCCCTCGCACGCAGAGAAACATTCCACTTTTCGTTTTGATGGATGTCGGTCATCAGGTGGGTTATTCGGGCGGTATATGCTGAGCTGCTAAAACCTCTTGCTGCGCATCATTTGTTTGCTCATTATTTGGTGTACATGACGATACAACTACGAGGCAAAATAATATTGTCAGAAGCCCGGCAACACGAATCGTGCGCATGTTTTCCGATTTTTTTCTTTTAGTGATATCCGTGCTTATTGTTTTTATAAGTTGGGCAATAAAGTCATCTCCCAATTAGTCTTGACCAATCTGCATCATCTGTTTTGCATCCAACCTCCCACCCCCAGCCCGGGCCATCCAGAATATTGGGGGTGGAACCAACAGCCCCCGCTATCCCATCGGTTAACCCGACCCGAAGCTTGTTGGGTAAAGTTCTTCCCTTTGATCCCCTGCCGGATAATGAAAATCGAACTGATAGGTAATGGGTTCAACCCTTTTCCAGTGGGGCGGGGCCGCCAGAGGAGGCTTGGGTTTCGTTTCACGTAATATTTAGGGGTTAATCGTTTAGCGGGTTAAATAATCCATTAGGATTAGTCCGCGGCTTCGCCCCGGTATACTGCATCGGTGACGGCTTCCTGCCACTCTACTATGCCGTTTTCGGCATTGGGCAGTAAGTAGAGCTGCTGCATTCCGGTCTCGGGGGCGGCCCCGTGCCAGTGGCGCACATTGGGTGGACACTTCACTACGTCCCCGCGCTTAAGTCGCTGCCGGGGCTGGCCCTCTAGCTGGTGGTAACCTTCCCCATCCGTGATCAGGAGGATTTGCCCTGCCGGATGGATATGCCAGTTGCTGCGCGCGCCCGGCTCGAAGTAGACGTTACCGACCACCATGGTGTAGGTCGAGTCAAGAGAAACCAGTCCGGTATTGAAGGCACTGCCGGTGAAGTTCTCCGCGGGGCCACGCTCTCCCTTAGGGAAAATAGCGTTGAGGGACGCGTAATCGTCCGCTGGAGCCGTTGCTGCTTCCCCAGCAGCGGGCTGCTCACTACAGGACAGTACGGAAAGGAGAAACAACAAGAGGATGGAACGGGAGATGAAAATCATAGGTCGGTTGTTAGCGTAGTTTGAAATGGAATTAGACGATGCTCAGGCCACCGTCCACGGAAATCGGCTGGCCGATCACGTAGCTGGACGCCGGGCTCATTAGCCAGAGTACGACCTCAGCCACTTCTGCGGCTTTTCCCAGGCGTTGGATTGGCGCACCCGCGGCAGCGGCCTCTTCGGAGAGGTCGCCGGTGCTGATCATGTCGTTCACCATGGGGGTTTCGATGGTGCCGGGGCAGACCGCGTTGACGCGGATTCCCCTGGGGGCGTACTCGATACCGGCGCATTTCGTGAGTCCGAGGACGCCGTGTTTGGCCGCGTGGTACACCGCACGCCCCGCGGATCCCTTGAGGCCACCGATTGAGGAGTTATTCACAATGCACCCGCTGCCCTGCGCGCTCATGTGCTGCAATTCATTCTTCATGCACAGCCAGACGCCCTTGAGGTTGATGTTCATGACGCGGTCGTAGGTGTCTTCCTCCACGTCCGCAGTGTCGGTCATGGGGGTCATAATGCCCGCATTGTTGAAGGCGGCGTCCAGTTTTCCGTACGCTTCCACGGTACGGTCCACCATGGCTTTGACCTGGGCGGCATCGGAAACATCACACCGGATCGCGATGGCCTCTCCCCCACTGGAGGTGATGTCCGCGACGACGGCTTCGGCGGCCGCGAGATCGACGTCCGCTACCGCTACCTTGGCTCCCCGTTCGGCGGCCAGGCGGGCGGTGGCCGCTCCCATGCCGGCTCCGCCGCCGGTGATTAGGATTACCTGGTTTTTCATTGCAAATGATTTTATTGGCGTATAATTTATGGGTAGTGGGCCTTACCTATCCACAGTATACCCTACTTGATGAATTGAACATGAACATCGCTCGTGCCGAGGGCCTGGGCAAGTCCGGCAGGATCGCTGAGCTTACCGATCCGGGTATAGGGATAGGAAGTCGGGAAGCTTTTGTAAAAGAGCACCAGGGTATTATTCCCCCACAGCATTAGGTCGCCTGCTTCAATGGTCCCGGGTTTTGTCGCATTGGTCGGCAGGTCGCCGGACAGATCGAAGTATTTCTCGTTCCCGTTAAGTTCCGTCATTTCTACGCGCAGGGGTAGTAGCGACTGGAAGGCCGTCGCCGTTTCGTTGTCGGCCAGGTCGACCGGGAAGGTATCCGTACCTACGATGATGTGTATGGGGGAATTTGCTTTAAGGGGGATCGGATCAGGAGTGGCCACCGAGCAGGATACGGCCAGGCCGACGCTCAGAAGCAGGAGTAAAAGCAGGTAAGTTTTCATTCCGCGGATAGTTGGGTGCTGTACTTGCACGACCGGGCTGCTGCTTATCATAGGTTTGGGTTTACTGCGCTTGGCGCCGGGTGGAATTGCCCTTCCCTCCATCGCTGATGCAAAGCTCCGCCGCATCACCCCCTCCCGGATAATGAAATTCAACCCAATACCTAATACATTCAAACCTGCAAGGAATCCAACACCTTTCGGACGCCGGAACTGGCAGCAAAAATCGTGTGGGACCGCAGGTGCGGGGCATAAGCTATTCAAACCCTTCCCTCGCGCTACTCCCCCCCTGCAACTAGGCCGGTACCGGCAGCTTATCGATCAATTTGTCAAGGGTGACGGGATAGTCACGCACCCGTACCCCAGTAGCATTGTATACGGCATTGGCGATCGCCGCCGCCACGCCTACGATGCCGAGTTCGCCGATCCCCTTGGCCTTCATGGGAGACATGGTCGGATCGATGTCCTCCAGCAACACGACATCCAGGTGGGGAATATCCGCGTGAACGGGTACCTCGTAGCCGGCCAGGTCGTGGTTGACGAAGAACCCCACGCGGGTGTCCACCTCCATTTTTTCCATCAGCGCGGCACCCACGCCCATAGTCATCGCGCCGATCATCTGGCTGCGGGCAGCTGTGGGATTCAAGATCCTCCCGGCGTGGGCGACCGCGAGCATGCGCCTTACCCGAATCTCGCCCGTATACTGGTGGACCCCCACCTCCACGAAGTGAGCCCCGAACGTGTCCTGGCGGTATTGCCGGGAGAGGTCGCCGTAGGTCATCTCGTCTTCCGCCACCATTTCTTTGGCACCAACGGCCTCACCGAGCGGGAAGCTGCGATCTCCGGAAATTACCATCCCGCCCTCAAATTTGGCTTCGTCAACCGACAGTTCCAGGGCCGTTGCGACGGCCTCCCGCAACTTAACGCAGGCCGCGTATACCCCTGAGGTAGCGGACGCCGCGCCCCACTGGCCTGCGGAACCGGGTGACATGGGAAAACTCGAATCCCCTAGCTTCACAACGACCTGATCCAGCGCGACGCCCATCATCTCGGCGGCGGTCTGGGCAATGATCGTATAACTGCCGGTACCGATATCCGTCATGTCGGTCTCTACGGTCACCATCCCGTTACGGTCGAGCCGTACGCGTGCCGCGCAGGGCATCACCGGGGCACCCCGGATTGCCGAGGCTACGCCCATGCCCGTCAGCCACTGTCCTTCCCGTACCGTGGCGGGCGTGGCATTGCGCTGACTCCAGCCGAACCGCTCCGCCCCGGTTTTTAAGCACTCCACCAGCAGCCGCGTAGAGAATGGCCGTGAGGGATCTCCGGGGACCACCTGCGTATCGTTCAGGATGCGGAAGGCGACCGGGTCCATCGCGAGTTTCTCGGCCATTTCGTCCATAGCGATCTCCAGGGCCATCATCCCGGTAGCTTCGCCCGGCGCGCGCATGGCACTACCCTCCGGCAGGTCCAGGATCGCCAGGCGCAGCTTAGTCATGCGGTTCGCGCCGGCATAGAGCAGCCTGGTGGAAGCAATGGTCGTTTCCGACCTTCCCCCCTTCAGGTTTCCGGACCAGCTTTCGTGGCCGATGGCTGTCAGCTTTCCGTCCGGAGTGGCACCCAGTAGAATGCGTTGGATGGTGGCGGGACGATGAATGGTGTTGTTGAAGATCAGCGGTCGCTGCAGGGTCACCTTTACCGGCCGGCCCGTGGCGCGTGCCGCCAGGGCAGCAGCTACGAGGTCGGAGAGTACCGTGCCCTTACCGCCGAAGCCGCCACCGATGTAGCTGGAGATCAGTCGAATATTGGCAGCGGGCACGTCCAGAATATGGGCCAGGTCCCGGACGCCCCAACTCAATTGTTGGATCGTGCACCAGCAGGTTAGCCGATCGCCCTCCCAGCTAGCAATCGTAGCGTGGGGTTCCATCATGGCGTGGGACTGGTCGGGGGTGGTGTACGTCTCGTCCAGGGTGACCGGCGCGGTGGCAAACGCTGTGGCAAAATCACCGATGGAGGTTTCGGCGGGTGGACTGAAAGGACCGGGCGGCGGGGCTTGGGCCGAATCCTTACTCGCCGCCAGATCGAAAGCTCCTTCCTGCTTGACGTAGTCGATCCGTAGGAGCGCCGCCGCCGCCCGGGCCTGCTCAAAGGTTTCTGCCACCACGATGGCCACCGCCTGGTGGTAGTGGTCAATGTTCGGCCCGGCCAGTAGTCTGTCGGTGTAGAACAGCCCGGTGCGGAGCGGGCCGCTGTTGGCGGCGGTAACGATGGCAAGCACCCCCGGGGACAGCTTGGCCCGCGTTTGGTGGATCGCCTCGATGCGCCCTTTGGCAATGCCCGCACCCACGATGTAACCGTAAGCCGGCCTGGACACCTCCTCGTTGTATTCGTATGCGTACTTGGCCTGACCGGTCGTCTTGAGTGGGCCCTCGATGCGTGACGTCGGCTTTCCAATGACCCGTTGTTGATCGGTAGGATTTGGCCCGGCTGGTGTAGTAAATTTCATCTTAGCTCTTTCCTTCTTTCAGGACACCTGCCAGCGTCCGGGCTACTAATGTCAGTTTGTACTTATTCTCCTCCGTGGGGTTAGCGCCAGCGAAGAGCTTATCCGTCACCGCCTGGGCACCGGAGGGTAGTAATTCCTCCGCCTCCCGGCTGCGCCAGGGTCTTGGGGCAACCCCACCAACCGCGACGCGGCCGGTGCCGTCTTCCTGTAGGATCACGGCCACCGAAACCAGCGCAAAGGCGTAGGAAGCGCGGTCACGCACTTTGTAGTAGGTGTGCCTGCCCCCGACCGGTGGCGGCAGTACCACGGAAGTGATCAGTTCGCTCTGCGTCAGCACGTTTTCGATGTGGGGCGTTTCACCGGGCAGGCGATAAAACTCAGCGATGGGAATGCTCCGGTTTGCTCCTTTGGCATCTACGGTCTCGATGACGGCGTCGAGCGCCATCATCGCTACGGCCATGTCCCCGGGGTAGGTGGCGATGCAGGAGCTGCTGCCTCCGATAACGGCAAGCGAGCGGCTGGACCCTTCGATGGCGGCGCAGCCGCTGCCCGGCTTACGCTTGTTGCACGCCTGGTTGGTATCGTAAAAGTAGGGGCAGCGCGTGCGCTGGAGCAGGTTTCCGGCGGTGGTCGCTTTGTTGCGGAGTTGTCCGGAAGCACCCGCCAGTATCGCACGGGACAACACTCCATAATCCCGCCGTACCCGGAGATCCGCGGCCAGCTTCGTATTGCTGACCAGTGCCCCGATCCGTAATCCGCCATCCGGAGTGGGCTCGATAGTATTCAGGGGGAGCTTACCGACATCGATTAGGTGCTCGGGGGTCTCGATCTGCAGCTTCATTAAATCGAGCAGGTTGGTACCGCCGGCAATGAACTTCGCCCCGGGTGTACGGGCGCGGGCGGCCGCGGCTTGCGCTACCGTACTGACCCGTTCGTAAGAAAATGCTTTCATGGTTTATCGTTGATGAGGCGTTCCCGCCGTGAACCGATCAGGAATTTCCCGCCACTTCTTCCAGGGCCTCGGCGATATTCGAGTAGGCCCCGCAGCGGCAGATGTTCCCGCTCATGCGTTCCCGTAACTCCGGGTTACTGGCCTCGGTCGGCGCAAGTAGGTCGGAAGTGACGTGACTCGGAACCCCTGCCTCGATTTCCTTCAGCGTGCCGACGGCCGAACAGATTTGCCCGGGCGTGCAGTAGCCACACTGGTAGCCGTCGTGCTTGACGAAGGCGGCCTGCAGGGGATGCAGGTTTTCGGGCGTTCCAAGTCCTTCGATGGTCGTGATCTCATCCCCCTCGTGCTGGAGGGCCAGCGTCAGGCAGGAGTTGATGCGTTCCCCGTTGACCAGTACCGTACACGCGCCGCACTGTCCGTGGTCACAGCCCTTCTTCGTGCCCGTCAGGTTCAGGTGTTCGCGCAGGGTATCCAGTAGTGTCGTGCGGGTATCCAGCGTGAACTCGTGCTGCTCGCCATTCACCGTCAGCCTCACCCCCGTTTCCACGAGTTTCGGGTTGGGATTGCCCGCCAGGTTCGCGGCCTTGGCCAGGGTGCCCGGCGTGAGCGTCACGGTGACGGCGGCCGCCGTGCCGACGATCATTTCCCGACGGGTGATGCTGGATTTATCAGATCTTTTCATACACTCTTTTATTCCTCCAAGGTAAGAGCTTCGTTGCCTGGTCCGGTCTCTCCGGGGGGTCGGGGTGGATACAATAGCCCTCCCAATATTCCATGGGCGAACGCTGCCCGTACTTTGTAGGGCAAAGTTCTTCCCCTTTACCCCCTGCCGGATAATGAAAATCAAACCATTGGATAATGGATTCAAACCTCTTTGGAGGGCGCGGGGCCGCAGGTACAGGGAAAAGTCCCCGCGAGCTTACTCACTCACGCTTAGAGTCCGCACGGCCGTCGGCGTAGTTCCGGTCACCTTTTTGAAGAAATTACTGAAGTAGGTCGGGTACTCGAATCCTAGTGACACCGCCACCTCGCTAATATTCCAGGTGGTGTGTAGCAGAAGCGCCTTCGCCTCGGTGGCAATTCGTTCGGAGATCAGCACGGAGGTTGACTTACCCGTAACCTCCTTGACGGCCCGGTTGAGGTAGTTGACGTGTACCGCTAATTCCCCGGCGTATTGGCTCGCCGTCGTGAGCCGCAAGGGATCGTCCGGCGTCTCGATGGGAAACTGCCGTTCTAGTAACTCCAGAAACACCGAAGTGAGCCGTCCGCTGGCACTGGTTTTTTGGTCCATGCTGTCCTCAGGCTGCAACTTCATTGCTTCGTGAATGATGAGGTGAATGTAGTTGCGGATCAGGTCATCCTTGTATTGATAGTCCGACTGCTGCTCTTCGATCATCTTGCGGAACAATCCATTCAGTAACTCCCGCTGCTCCGTATTGATCTTCAATACCGGAGTTCCCCCAAGCTTGAACAGGGGCGATTGCAGGATACCTTCCGAGCGGTCCGACACGCGGAGGAATTCTTCCGAGAACAGGCAGGTGTAGCCCACGTACGTGCGCGAGATGGTCTGCCAGGAATACGGGATGTGCGGATTGCCGAAGAAGAGTACGGTATCGTTTACCTCAAAGCCCCGGTCGGCATAATGGATGATACTCTTGCCCGTGGTGAGGCAGATCTTGTAGAAGTCCTTGCGGCTGTACACGTTGGTGCTGTTGCCGTCTTTCTCGATCTGAAAAACATTGAAGCCCTTCAGCTTCAGTTCGCTGTTGTAGTCGGAGAGTTGGCGCATGACGGTAGGGGATTAAGGTATTCAAACCTGAGCCAGTTGCAGAAAGTTGAGTCTTGAAGTTCAGCACCTTTACTGGCAACTGAAGGTGCGGGGAGCAATGGACCTATTGTAGTTGTGCCCGATCGATCTTAAGGGCGGCGTAGAATTATTTGGGTACGGGTTTGAGCCAGTAATGTAGCTTCTAATTTAGCTGATGTCTGAGTTGTGCTAGGTTACACTTCTACACAAAGCGTAACCAGACCATACCTCACCGGCTCACTTAGCGGAGGTAGGAACACGGTCCAGCGTCAAAGCAAAAGTTCCGAAAATTCCGGCAAGTACACCCGTTCCCACGAACAGGAACTCCACACCAAAGACGGCCCACTCCACTCCAGCCGCCGACCTGGCTTCCAAGGTGGCCAAGCTCTTTCAACTCCGTTTTAAACGACAGACCGGCCGATGCGGCACTTCCCCGGAAGTGCAACTGGCCGTAAAGCGTTGCAGGCATAAGTCACGTTACACCCAGCACAGCCGTCCGCAGCCCCATAGCTTCAGAATTTTACCAGTTTGCCGACCATCGTCTCCTCCCCGTTCACCAGGCGCAGGTAATAACTACCGGGAGTTGGCATAATTTGCCCACTTAACTGCAACTGTGCCCCGGAGGCGGGTGCGGTGAATCGGGTTATAAGCCGGCCCCGCGCGTCATAGAGCGTCACTTCCGCCCGCGTCCAGTGTGCCGGCACGATGGCGGACAGGGTGCCCCCAGTTACCGGATTGGGATAGACCGATACCACGGCAGGCCCCACCACCTCCCGGCTAGGCGTAAAGAAGGCTTGGTCCATGCTCCAGATGTCCAGGCCCAGCACCTGCGCCCCGCCGCCCGTTGTCGTCAGCCGAATCCCGTCGCTTGCCGAGGAGGGAAAAATCTGGTTGCTGATCACGGTTTTCCCGCCGTTGCCGAAGAGTTCTACAGACGAGTGGTCCACCAGAATATGCAGGCTAATCCGCCCGTCTTCAAGCGGAAGGGGTGCCTCCATCGTTCGGGCAAACGCGGCGTTATCGGTCAGTTGCCCCGATTGGCTGCGGTCGAAGGTGAGTGTTTCGCGAGCCGCATCGTAGTCGATGCGGGTAGTCTCCCCGTTCGCTCCCCGGCGCAATTCCAGCTCGATCGTACGGGCGTCCCGTATTTCCAGGGTGATGACGAGCTCGTACGCCGTCAGGGAAAGCTCCTCCAGCCATTCACCGGCTTCCGGTACGGAGACGTCCGCCAGACTGTAATGATCGACCCGGAGCGCCTTCAGCTCGGTAATGGGGGACTGGGCTACCACGAAGTCGCCGGAGGCGGCAGTGACCAGGCGAACTTCCCGGGGCACCGACATCATGCCCCGCCAGGGACTGGTGGGTACCAGGCCGGAGTAATCCCAGTTGTTCATCCAGGCAAGCCAGATGCGGCGTCCGTCCGGGTCCGGGATATTGGAGAAGGACTGAGCCGCGTAGAAATCCTTTCCGTAATCGAGCCGGTCGTAGCCAGCGGAAGGGTCCTCGATCGGCCGGCCGGTCTGCACAATGTGGTCGATCAGGATATGGCCCCAGCCGCCGGCGACGGAATCCACCGCCTCTAAAATCGCCGCCTGGCCGCTGAACTCGGCCACGGACCAGTTGGCCCACCGCAGCGTTTCCGAATTTCTCCCGGTACTGCTACGGACCACCCGGCCGTCGACCAGTAGGCGGAGGCCGGTCTTGTCCGGATGGTTCCCGCCGCCGATCAGAAAATTAAGGTGCGTACTGTCGATCCGGAAAGGAGCGGAGGTGAGCGCCCCGAGGCTGGCATCACCGCCCTGGAATGAATTGACCAGCCCTGACCCGAGGTAACCGCTGACTTCCTGCTGCCCCGGGAGGGTACCCCCGGCAGGTCCCGCTCCGAATGCGTTGCCGGTAGCGGTCCAGGTTCCGTAGTTCCCCGCTTCGAAGTCGGCAAGCACCGCACCCACGGGGTTCCGCGGGGAGGTCATGGAGATATCGGAGAGAAAGAAATGGTCGGCCGTAAGGTGGCCCCAACTGCCGCCCCGGGAATCGTCGATCACCACCTGGGCGCGCTGGCCCCGGTAGGCGCTCAGGTCCCACGCGTGCCATTCCAGGTATTCGTCGTTTCGCCCACCGGCCGATAATACGAAACGCCCATCGATCAGCAGCCGCACGCCGATGGTCGGCGAAAGACGTCCGCCGCCCACCAGAAAATTGAGGTAGTCGGCGGTGATGGTAAACTCAGGAGAGCTTAGCACACCGATAGCGGCATCGCCACCGTGGTAGGAGTTGACGAACGCCGCCCCGAGGTAGCCGCTCACGGGCAGTTGTCCCGCGAGTGCCCCCGCCGTGGGAGACGGGCCGAAGGCATCGCCCGTGGCAGTCCAGCCTTCGAAGCCTGCTTCGAAGTCAAAGAGCAGATCACCGGCCGGGAGATCGTCGGGGGTCGGTGCGGGGTACTTATCCGCCCGGAAGCGGTTGCCGTCGAAGTCCCCGACGAAGTACTGGGGAATTCCGGGTGCCACATCGACCTGCAACACCCATTTCGTACGGTCGGGGTCGCCGTCGACCGGCAGGGGAAACAGGTCGGGACATTCCCAGACTCCATCCTGGTAGCCGGCGGGGCCGAAGTCCTGCAGGAACGCCCATTCCTTTAGGTCGGCGGAGTGGTACAGGCGGATTCGGTGGCGGGAGGAAAGAGCCACGACCATGACCCACTTCCGGCTGGCGGAATGCCAGAAAACCTTCGGATCGCGGAAATCGTCATTAAACAGGTCGAGCACCGGGTTGCCACCAAACTGGGTCCAGGTCCTGCCCTTGTCGTTGCTGTACGCCAGGAACTGCCGTTGGCCGCCGCCGCCGCCCGCCGCGGTATACACGGCGACCATGGCCGGAAGGGCTCCCGTTTGGAAACCGGCGGTATTTTCCCGGTCGATCACGACGCTGCCCGAGAAGGCCAGGCGATCACCGACGGCGGGCAGGGCGACCGGAAGTTGCTCCCAGTTGACCAGGTCGGTACTCACGGCGTGCCCCCAGCTTATGTTTCCCCACTGATCGCCGAACGGATTGTATTGGTAAAAGAGGTGGTACTCCCCTTCGAAGTACACCAGCCCGTTGGGGTCGTTGAGCCAGTTTGCCTCCGGCGTGAAGTGAAAATCGGGGCGGAGGGGCTCCCCGTAGCCTTGTCCCCGCAGGACGGGGCATAGGGCCAGCACGAGCAGTATTGAAGTATAAAACCGGAACCGGAGGGTCATGGCGGCGGGGCCTT
This sequence comes from Lewinellaceae bacterium, assembly GCA_963747415.1. Classification (GTDB taxonomy): domain Bacteria; phylum Bacteroidota; class Bacteroidia; order Chitinophagales; family Saprospiraceae; genus Neolewinella. Next base: position 58,312 of record CAVVFF010000004.1, read on the forward strand.
AGCGGGTGGTCAGATAGCGCAGGGAGTTGCCGGAAAGGCGGTTGATATTGTTCTGGTGGACGTTCAGGCCGTCAGGGTTAATATCGCCTTCGGCGTTCTGGTTGTACTCAATACCGCCGATGCCCTGCCAGATGGCGGTGCCGGCGAATTCCGTAGTGGGCTTGAATTCCAGGATTCCTGCCATGAAGTAATCGTTGATGCCGGACCAGGTAGCGAGCCAGCCGATATTGTTGTCTTCGGTGAAGCGCTGGTAGGCCGCCGGATTTTCGTTGAACCCGACGTTGGGATCGACGGCTACGCCCTTTTCATCCACCATGAAGGCGGGGATTTCAACGATGACGTAGTTATGATCCTCCCGCCAGCCGGGCCCGATGACGGGAAATTCCTTCCGCCCGTCCACCTCGTTCATATCAATTCCAATAAAAAGGGGATGGGTGCTCATATCGTGCTCCCGCCCGACGAAGGTGTTCACCGCCCAGGTATCGCCATTTTCGAAGCCCGGTCCGCCACCGATAGCGAGGCGGTAGTTGTCGGTCACCCGTCCAAGGTCCGTGAGGTAGGCCGCTGCGTAACCGGTCAGGTAGAGGCTACCCCCGTCCTGGTACCAGGCCTTCAGGGCAGCGAGCACCTCCGGGTCGCGGGCGATCTCCGGAAGGCCGAAAGCGTCGTTGTTGTCGCTGTGCCACCAGAGTACCTTGTACTCGGTCAGGTCTACGGTGCCGTCCTTGATGCCCTGGAAGGACACGAAACGGGCGCTTTCCGATCCGAAAGTGGAAAAGAAATAATCCGCGGCCGCAGCTTCGTCGTCATCCGCGATCTCACCCCGTGAGGCGGCCTGGTTCAAGAAGCCGGTGATGCACCGTATTTCTGTTTCGACGGTGTAGGTGGTAAAGAGGTTCCCCTGTACGAGAGTGTACTGCACCGGTACGCTCAGGTCGACGGTCGCATCCGCGGCCGGACTGAGGGTGTTGCCCTCGGCAACGGTAACGTTGGGCGTAACGGCCTTGAGGTCGGTGCCGCAACTTACGGTGATCCGGATGGTATTGTTTGCTTCGTCGATCTCGACGCTTTCGGCCCCCGGTATGTCGTAACCGGTGATCTCTAGGGGGTTGGCGGGATCGAGGTCCAGCGCGGTGCCGGGCAGGGAGTTCTCCGAGCAGGCGGACCAGCCGAGGAGGGTCGCCGCCAGCAGGAGGTAAAGGATAATACGTTGCATGATAGTTAGATTTTGGGGACCGGCCGCCCGGGGGCGGCCGGTCATGATGGTCTTGGTTTAGTAGCCGGAGTTCTGCTGGTAGAGTCCGCCGGAGAGGTTGATCTGGATCTGGGAGATCGGCATGAACTCATGCTTTCCGGCCTGGAAGGCAGCATCCTGGAGATAGGGCCGGCGGTTTTTTTCCACCGCCAGGTAGCCGTCGACCCACTCCTTGGCGATGCCCCAGCGGACCAGGTCGAAGAAGCGGTGCCCTTCCAGGCCGAGCTCGACGCGCCGCTCCCAGCGCAGGGCTTGCCGGGCGTAGTCCTGGCTCGGGAAGGAGCCGTAGGGCTGCACGTTATAGATCGAAGCCCCGTTCAGGCGACCGGTACTCGCCGCGGCGCGTTGCCGGATGCGGTTGATGAGGGGAAGTGCCTCGTCCTGCCGTCCGAGCTCGATCAGGGCCTCCGCTTTCCACAGCAGCACATCGGCGTAGCGGATGAGGATGTCGTTCTTAGCCGTGATGGTGAAGGGGCCGTTGGCGGAACGGCACACGCAATCGGGGTGCTCCAGTTCCTTCATTGAACCGCCAGTACCGTAAGTAGCCGGGTCGCGGGCCCAGGCGACGCCGTTTACGATCAGTGAGGGGTCGTACTTGAAGGGCTTACCGTCCTGGTAGACGGAGTGGTCCAGGCGGGGATCCACGGCGTCGGTGGCTACCTGGTATACCGCGTCGTTGTAGGTATCGAAGCGGGGAAGTCCGCTGGCATCGGTCTTGAAGGAGTTCACGAAGTTCTCCGTCGGCACGTGGAAGCCGCAGCAGCCGAAGTCCGCGCTCTGGGGATAGTTGAGGGCGGTCGCCCAGGTGCCGCGCCCGTCGGGGGAACCGTCGTTGATGGAGCGCTGGATAGCGAAGACGGATTCCGTTCCGTTCTCGAATTCGTAGAGGAAGTTCTCGGCGTAATCGTTCTGGAGCGCGTAGGTCCCCGAGTTTTCGATGGCCGTTACGAGGTCCACCACTTCCTCCAGTTTACCGGAGTTGATGTTGGTCACCGCGTGCTGGTCGTTCTGCTCGTAGGCCTGGAACAGCAGGGTTTTAGCGAGGTAGGCACGCGCCGTCTGCTTGTTGGCCCGGCCCACTTCGGGCTGATTGTCGGGGAGGTTCTGTACGCCAAACCGGAAGTCCTCGGCGATCTTGTCCCACAGCTGCTGGTCGGTCAGCGCTACGTTGGAAACCTGCAGGATCTCCTCTACGGGGATGGTCTCATCCAGGTAGGGTACCCGTTTGTAGTGCTGCTTGAGGTCGAAGTAATAGTGACCGCGCAGGAAGCGGAGTTCCGCCTCGCGCACCGTCTTTTCCGGGAATTCGTTTTCCGTGACGGTACCCAGTACGCTCAGGGCCGCGTTGACCCGCGACACCCCGGTAAATTGCCGCTCCCATTTCTTGTTGTTGAGGTCGAGGAGGTCGGGCGGGAAGGTGGACATGTCCGCGATCAGCGGCTGGTACACCGACATGGCGTGGTAGTAGAATATGTCGCCGGCGCCATTTCCGCCCTTATGGGAGTCGCCGGCACGCAGGTTCCCGGTCGCCCAGAGGTAGTTCGGTGCCGTATAGTGGTCGTTGCCCAACCAGGAGTAGGCGGCAATGATCAGTCCGTCGACGTTTTCGAGGTTATTCACCTGCCCTTCGGAAAGGACGCCGTTGGGGGCCTCGTCCAGAAAATCCTGGCAGGAAGTCAGCCCCAGCAGCAGGCAGAGGGCAAGGGGTAAAAGGGTATGGGGAAAATTCATGATTGTTGGATTGGAGGGCTTAAAAAGTGAGGCTGAGACCGACGGTGTAGCGGCGCGGGACGGGGAAGGTCGCATTGGGCGTTTCCGGGTCCTGGGCCACAGTGGCTTGGCTTTTGACCGTGAAGAGGTTCTGCCCCTGTACGAAGAGGCGGGCGGTGCTTAGGCTGAAACGCTGCAGGAAGTCGGCGGGCGGGGTGTAGCCCAGGGTGAGGTTGCGCAGCTTCAGGTAGCTGCCGGGTTCCCAGAGGTAGGTGCTCTCGCGTGCTTCGTTGTTGTTGTCGATGCGGGTGAGGGCGGGAATGGACGAGCCGGTATTCTGCGGGGTCCAGGCCTCCAGCGTCCGGGCGCCGTAGTTGGAGCCTACGTTGATGGAGGTAAAGTCGGTGAAGATGCGGTAGCCGTTCTTGATCTGACCGCCCTGCACGCCCTGGAAGAAGAAGCTCAGGTCGAAGTTGCGGTAGCCGATGTTGGTGTTGAGGCCGTAGGTGAAGTCGGGATTATCAAAGACGGCGAAGAAGTCCTGGTCGTTCTGGTCGATGACGCCGTCCTCGTTCAGGTCTTTCCAGCGGATGCGGCCGGGGGCGGCCCCGGTCTGGGTAGCGTGGGCCTCCACTTCCGCTTCGTTCTGGAACAGACCGTCGGCGATGAAGCCGTAAACACTGTTGACGGAACGACCGAGAATGGTCTGGTCCTGGCCGTTCCCCGGAAAGGAGTTCACTACCTCCTGGGGCAGGTCGATGACCTCGTTCCGGGCAGTGGAGAGATTACCGGAGATGTCTATAGTCACCCCGCCGCCGACGGTACCTTGGTAGCCGAGTACAAATTCCCAGCCGCTGTTCTGCACGGTACCGCCGTTCACGATGCGCTGGGCACCCTCCCCCTCGGTGGCCAGGGGCCGGGTCGGGGTCAGGATGTCGCGGGTTTCCTTGATGAAGTAGTCCACGCTGCCGTAGAGGTTGTAGCCCAGGGCATTGAAGTCCATTCCGAAGTTCACCTGTTCGGAAGTTTCCCACTTCAGGTCGGGGTTGGCACTCTGGGTACGGGCGAATCCGGAGGGGAGCTGCCCGCCGTTATTGCCGGCGATGTCGTAGGCCGTGCCGTTGTCCTGTTCGTTGGTGAACAGCGACCGGGTAGCGTAGCGGGGTTCGTAGATGGCAATGGCCGCCAGGGAGCTGATCTGCTGGTTGCCGTTCAGGCCCCAACTACCGCGCAACTTCAGGTTGTCGAGCCAGTCGGCCCCGTTGAGGAAGGACTCCTCGCTCAGGCGCCAGCCGGCGGAGAAGGCCGGAAAGACCCCCCAGCGGTTGTTGTCACCGAATCGGCTGGAACCGTCGCGGCGGATGGTAGCGCTCAGGAGGTAGCGGTCGCGCAAGGTGTAGTCGGCTTTACCGAAGAACGACAGCAGGGAGTAGGCATCGCCGCCTCCGTAGACGAGTTGGGCACCGGTTCCTTGGGAGAGGTAGGCGAAGTTGCGGTCCTGGGACGCAAAGCCCTCGGTCACGCCCTCGAAGCTTTCCCCCCGGTACTTCAGTGCCTCGGTGCCGGCCAGCAACTGAAGTTGTTGGTTGCTGCCGAGGGGAACGTTGTAGGTCGCCGTATTCGACCACACCCAGTTGCCGTAGCGGTTGCTGTTGGTGCTCAGGCGGTCCTCCATATTGAGACTGCCGGCGACGTAGGCCTTCCGGAAGTTGCGGAAGTAGTAGAAATTGTACTCCATACCGAGGTTGGAGCGCAGGCTCAGATTGGGGATCGGGCTCCAGTCGAGGTAGACGTTACCCAGCAGCTTATTGAAGGTGCTGACGTTGTCCGCGTTCTGTTCGATCAGCCGCACGGGGTTGTCGCGGTCGGTGATGCCTCCGGTCGGTCCGCCGTAGCGGGTGCCGTCTTCGGTGCGGATCGGCACGATGGTCTGCTGCTCGATGGCCAGGCCCATGGCCCCGGAGGCGATGTCGTTGACCAGGTTGGCGCGCTGGTCGGTAACCGTGAAGTTCTCACCGATACGCAGCTTGCCTGGCACCAGCTGGTAGCTGGTGTTGATGCGGGCCGTAATCCGCTGAAACTCCGATCCCCGGATAATGCCCTCGTTGTTGTAGTAGCTGGCCGAGAGAAGGTAGTTGCCCTTCTCGCTGCCGTTGGAGACCGACAGGCCGTAGTCCTGGATCAGGGAGTTCTGCTGGATTTCGCTGTACCAGTCGGTATTAGCCGGGCGCATTGTCCGCGCGCCGTCGATATATTCCGGCAGGAGGATGCTTCCCAGCATCGGATTGCTGAAATCGTTATTCCACTCGTAGCGGTACAGCGGACTGGCACTGTTGGGGTCGCTCCCGTCGTTCACGGCGGCCCGCCAGATGACGGAGGCCCGCTGCTCCGTGTTAAGCGGGTTCACGTTAAAGGTGTAGTCCTCCGTCGATACGTTGGCGCGCAGGTTTACGGAAAGCTTGCCGGCCTTACCTTTTTTGGTGGTGATGATGATCACCCCGTTAGCCGCCCGCGAGCCGTAGATGCTGGCGGAGGCGGCGTCGCGCAGGACCTGGAAAGACTCGATGTCGTTCGTATTCAGTTCGTGGAGGCCGGAGGTGCTCGGTACGCCGTCAATGACGTAGAGCGGGTCGTTGTTGCCGAGCCGGCCGATGCCCACACCCCGGATCCGCACGGCGGCGGTCGAGCTGGGGTTACCGGTGGTAAAGATCTGTACCCCGGCAAGGCGTCCCTGCAGGTTCTGCAGGATGTTACCCGCGGGCAGGGTCTCGATGTCCTCCAGGTCGGCTACCGCCACGGCCCCGGTCAGGTCAGCTTTGCGCTGGGTGGAGTAGCCGACCACGACCACCTCGTCGAGGGAGGTGCCCGCGGAGAGGCTGATGTCGAAGGTCGTCCGCCCGTTGATCGGCACCCGCATGGGCTGGTAGCCGGTATAGGAGATGACCAGTTCATCCACGCCTTCGGGAACGGACAATTCAAAAAATCCGTCGAAATCGGTGACGGTCCCCGTGGTTTCCCCCGCCAGGATCGTGGCGCCTATCAGGGGTTCTTCGGAGTCCGCGTCGGTGATCGTACCGGATACGGTGGTCTGCGCGCCCGCTCCGGCCCCGTAGAGTAGGAGCAGCAGGAAAAGGTATAGTTTGGATTTCATAGTAATTCGACTTGAGTAGAGATGTATCCGGCCGGGCCGGCGAGTGAGCTATTTGGCTGCGGGCCAGATGGAGTTGAGGAGGTAGCCCTTGCCTTCGAGCAGGCGGACGCCCGGGCCCTCCGCGAAGAGCCGGATCTGATCGAAGTCCTCACTCGGAAAGAAGAGTTCGGTGACGGTGGTGGCTCCCCCGTCGGCAAAGAGTTCGGCGCTGGAGCGGTCCAGTAACAGGTGCAGCGTCACCACGGGCTCGGTGGCGATTCGCGGAGCGACGTCCAGGGAGTCACCGAAGGCCGTGGAGAAGGCATTATCCCCGGCTGCGCTGCGGTCGCTGAAGTAGTGTTTGCGGGCGGCATCGTAGCCGATCCGGTAGTGCTCTCCCCGGCCGTTGGAAAGCTCCACGCCGAAGCGGGCCGTACTACCAGGCTCCAGTTCGTAGCTCAGCTCCAGTTCTTTGGCGGCGGACGCAGGTGCGGCGAATTTCCCGGTGAGGGAGGCCGTGGCCGCCTCTTCCCCTCCGTCGAGCGTAAAGGATGCGGACCGCTGGGCGGCCAGCTCGCTGACCGGCTTGGAGTAGATGCGGTACCCCTCGGGGGTCTCGTGGAGCGTAAGTTCGCGGGGCACGGTCATAGCGCTGCGCCAGCGTTCCGTGGGGACGACGTTGGCGTAGGTCCAATTACTCATCCACCCCATGAACAGCCGGCGACCGTCGCCCTCGGGTATGTCGGACCACGTCACGCCGGCGTAGTTGTCGCGGCCGTAATCGAGCCAGACGCCCTGGCCGTCGCGCACGTCTCCCAGGAAGGAAGCGTCCGGCGTGAAGGTTTGGCCGTCAAAATCGCCGACGAAGTACTGGGTACCCGAGCCGCCGTTGGGAGCCCCGGGATTGATGCTCACCAGCAGCACCCACTTGGTGGCTTCTCCGCCACTTACCGCCAGCGGAAACATATCCGGGCACTCCCAGACTCCCCCGTGGCCGCCCAGGTCGCCGCCGAAATCGCTGAGGTGGGTCCAGTCGGTCAGGTTCTGCGATCCGTAGAAGGTAATGTGGTCCTGGGCTGCCAGGGTCATTACCCACTGTGCGGATCCGGCGTCCCAGCGGACTTTGGGGTCACGGAAATCCCGGATCCCGGTGTCGTTCTTCACTATGGGATTCTCGGAGTACTTGGTCCAGGTACGGCCGCGGTCGTTGCTGTAAGCCATCCCCTGGTACTGGTAATCCTCACGGCCGGCGGCTTCCCGCTCGGGATTGTGATAGGTAAAGATGGCCACCAGGGGTGGCTTGCCGTCCTGGCCCAGGCCGCTGGTATTGTTCTCGTCCACCACCGCGCTACCCGAGAAGATGTAGCCGAGGCTGTCGGGGTATAGGGCGATCGGCAGATGCTCCCAGTGCACCAGATCGGTACTCACGGCGTGCCCCCAGTGCATGGGCCCCCATACGGTGCTGTCGGGGTAGTACTGGTAGAAGAGGTGGTATTCCCCGTCGTAATAGACCATCCCGTTGGGATCGTTCATCCAGTGCGCGTCGGGGGTGAAGTGAAGCTGGGGCCGGTAGGGCTCCAGGTAGGTGGCCGGTTCGACGGTCGTGGCGGTGGTCGCAGGGGCCGGCGGGGCGCAGGCGATAAAAACGCCGGTCGCCGCAAGGGCCAGGAAGAGTAGGATAATTCGCATGGTCCGTTATTGGAGGTTTAGGTCAGGGCTGTAGGGCCCGTAAGCAACTGGTTGATGTCTTGTTGATCGTATTCCGGGGTACCCCCGGTACGGGAGGCTACCGTAGCTCCCACCGCTCCCGCAAAAGCCAGGGCCTGCCGGGCCGGTGCACCGGTAAGGTGGCGGGTGAGATAGGCCGCGAGAAAGGAGTCGCCGGCACCGATGCTGTCGGCTACCCGCACCCGGAAGCCGGGGTGGGTGATGTAGCCCTCGGCATCATCGTGGGAAACCGAGCCGTTGGCCCCTTTCGTCAGGACGATAGTCGCCAGCTGGTAGCGTTTTCGGAGTTCGTTAAGCCGCTGCTCTTCCTTACCGCTCAGTCCGAACCAGTCGGAAAGGATGATCAGCTCTTCGTCGTTGATCTTGACCACGTCCGAGTGTTCGAGCAGGTCGGCCACGCAGTTCACGCTGTAGTGGGGCGGCCGGAGGTTGACGTCGAATACCCGCAGATGAGCGGCCTCGAAATAGCCGAAGAGCGTTTCCCGACTAACCGGCGCGCGGCAGGCAAGGCTTCCGTAGACCAGGGCATCGGAGGCGGCAACCTCCTCGGCAGCTGCAGTGGAGGTGCTGATGAAGTCCCAGGCGACATCGGGCGTGATGGCATAGCTGGGGGTCTCGGCGTTCGTAAAGGATACCCGCACGGTACCGGTGGGCTCGGTCGCGCTCTGTTGTACCAGGCGGCGGTCTACCCCGACGCGGTCCATGAAGTGGTTGAGCTGCACACCGAGCTCGTCGGTACCCACGCGGCTGATGAGGGCGGAAGAAGCCCCGAGCCGCCGGGCGTGGTACGCTACATTGAGCGGGGCGCCCCCGACGCGGGGGCCGGAGGGTAGGAGGTCCCAGAGTACCTCCCCGAAACTGAGGATGCGGGCGGGAGCGGAGGCAGGATTCATACCGGTTCGTTTTGGAGGATGGGAGAAGAAGTGGAGGGGGCAAGCCGTGCCTCGAGGTCTTCGAGGGAGACGCCGCGCGTCTCGGGCATCAGGCGCCATACGAAGACCAGCTGCAGCACCATCATGGCGGCAAAAAAGGCGAAGACGGGGGCCGGCCCGATGGAGGTGAAGAGCAGTGGCACCAGGGAGGGGATGATGGCCGCCAGTACCCAGTGCACGGAGCTTCCGAAGGCCTGTCCGCGGCCCCGCAGGTGGTTCGGAAAGATCTCCGCGATGAAGACCCAGATCACCGTGCCCTGCCCTATGGCGTGGGCGGCGATGAACAGGAAAAGAAAGATGGGCACGGCCATTCCCTGCCATCCCAGCCAGAAGGCCAGCGCAATCAGGGACAGCGAGATGATGTAGCCCGCCGAGCCGACGTACATCAGCCGCCGCCGGCCGAGGCGGTCGATGAGGGAAAGGCCCACCAGGGTGAAGATGAGGTTGACCACGCCTACCCCGATGCTGCTGAGCAAGGCACTGCTCTCATCCAGTCCGGCCACGGCGAAGATCCGCGGGGCGTAGTAGAGGAAGGCGTTGATGCCGGAGAACTGGTTAAAGAAGGCGATCAGGAAGGCCAGGATCAGCGGCAGGCGGTACCTGCGCTGGAAGATTCCCTCGCCGGGACGTGCACCGGTACGCTCCTCTTCCATACGTAACCGCACCGCACCCGCGTCCGCGCCCGGATCGATCCGCTGCAGAACTTGGAGGGCCTCGGCCTCCCGACCGCGGGTCAACAGCCAGCGGGGACTGCGCGGCACCGTAAAGACCAGCACGGTATATACCAGGGCAGGGACGGCCTCCACGCCGATCATCCAACGCCAGGCCTGCTCCCCCATCCCGCTCAGCAGGTAGTTGGAAAGGAAAGCGATTAGGATGCCAAAGACGATGTTGAATTGGTATAGTGCCACGAGCTGTCCGCGGCGGTTGGCCGGAGCGATCTCGGATACGTAAGCAGGAGCCGCGACGGTGGAAGCCCCCACGCCAAGCCCGCCGATGAAGCGCATGGCCGCAAACACCCAGGGGTCACCGGCAAGCGCCGAGCCGAGGGCGGAAACCAGGTAGAGTATACCGATGGCGATCAGGGTGTTCTTGCGGCCGAATCGGTCCGTGGGGAGGCCGCCACACAAGGCCCCGATCACGGTACCCCAGAGTGCCGAGCCCATTACGACGAAGCCGTGGAACACCGCACCCCGCTCCCATAATTCCTGCAGCGACAGGTCGGCCCCGGAAATGACCACCGTATCGAAGCCAAAGAGGAAACCGGCTAGGGCTACGGTAATAGACCAAAATAAGATTTTGCTTGATTGCATGTACTCGACTTTAACTACGGCAAATATCACCGCAGGCCAAAGTCGATGGGGTACACAATCGTATCAATCCATCCGCAACATCGTCCCAACTTACACTTAGCTGATTATCAGCCTACTAGGTTATAGAATAATGTGTGTCGTGCTGCTGTTCCGCACTATTGTCCCCCCATTCCGCACTGCTGTAGCACGCGAAGGCCGGGCTTAGTCCCCGGCGGAGGGCTGAAACTTGGAGGGTGGAACATCGTACTTGGATTTAAAGACCCGAGCGAAGTAGTCGGGGGACGAATACCCGACGTCGTAGGCGATATCCGCAACCGATAAAGTACCCTCCGCGAGCAGTTTTTCGGCCCGCTGCAGGCGGACGCGCTCCACGTAGCCCCCCACGCTCTCGCCGAGTAGGGCCTTTACCTTGCGGTAGAGTTGGGAACGGGACAGGCCAAGTTCCCGGCTAAGGGTGGAAATGTTGAAGTCCTGATCGCCGTGGTTTTCCGCTACGTAGTGGGTGAACCGCAGCAGGAAGTCCCGGTCGAGCTCCGAGACGTTATCCGGCAGGTTTAGTTCGGAATCCGCCCCGTTCTCCGTGATGGTCAGGTCGGTGGCGAAGCTTTCCCGCAGGATCTGCCGGTTTCGCAGGGCGGCGGCGATGCGGGCGGTGAGCAGTTGAATGTTGAAGGGTTTGGTAAGGTAGGCGTCCGCCCCGGCCCGAATGCCCTCCAGCCGCTGTTCGGTAAAGCTGCGTGCGGTGAGGAGGAAAATGGGAATGTGGGAGGTCCGCAGGTCACCCCGCAGCCGACGCGTGAGTTCGATGCCGTCCATTCCCGGCATGCTTACGTCACAGATGATGAGGTCGGGGGTGTAGTCCAGGGCGGTGCGCAGACCGGTATCCCCGTCCGTGGCCTGCAGCAACTGGTAGAGCGGACTGAGTTTGAAACTGAGGAAGGCCTGTAGTTCCTCATTGTCCTCGATGATGAGCAGTTGCTCCGAATTGAAGGCAGCAGCGCCGACCGACCCGGTTTCCAGGGCGGCCAACTCTTCCAGGTCGGAGGAGGGGCGCTCCGACGGCAGGTATTGCCCGAAGGTCTGGGTATCGAGTTGCTCGTCACTAAGGTGATCGCGGCCCAGGGGCAGTTGCACCGTGAAGCGGCTGCCCTCTCCCTTCTTACTGGCTGCCGTAATGCTTCCGCCGTGCAGTTCGACCAGGGAGCGCGCCAGGGAGAGCCCCAGGCCGGTCCCGCGATTCCGACCGCCGCTACCCTGAAAGAAGGTTTCGAAGACGTGCTCCGTCTCCTCGCTTGTCATGCCCTCGCCGTTGTCCTCTACGGTGAGTTGCACCCGTCCGGCACGCTCGTCCACCTGTAAAATGAGGTGTACCCGCCCTCCATCTGGGGTAAACTTGAAGGCATTGGAAAGCAGGTTAAACAGCACCTTGTCGAACTTCGCGGCGTCGAACCACACCGGGACCTCCCCTGCGCGGGTGATCAGTCGGAGATCGATGCTGCGGCGGTCGGCGGTCGGCTCAAAGGAGGACATAACGTTGCGTACGTACTCCGCCAAGTCAAGCTGCCGGGCCCGTAGGTCCATCGCGCCGCTTTCCAGTTTGCGAAAATCCATGAGCTGATTGACCAATTCGAGCAGGCGATGAGCGTTGCGGCGGATGTGCGAAACGCTCTGCTCCTGTATGCGGGTAAGCTTGGTGGTGGTAGGCCGCAGGTCATCGACGAAGCCCAGGATGAGGGTCAGCGGTGTCCGCAACTCGTGGCTGACGTTGGTAAAGAAGTTAACCTTGGCCTGGGTGGCCAGATTGACCTCCTCCGCCAACCTACGAAGCTCCCGCTCGTTGCGTCGGACCTCCTCGTTCTTCTGCTCCAGGTCACGCACGGCCGCCTTCCGGGATTGCAGCGACCGCCAGGCGGAGATTCCGAACACCAGCACCAGCAGCAGGCTGATGGCGAGCACCAGAATGTAGGTGCGCTGGCTCTGGTAAATGGCCCGCAGGTCATCGAGGCGGGAAACCTGGTCGTCGATCTCGTCCTGGAGGTTGTACACCTGCTTCATCTGGTTATGCAGGATGGTCGCGTTCCCGGAATCGATGACGATAGTTTCCAGGCGGTTTTCCTTCTCGAAGGGCAGGTCGTTGACTACGGCCCGAATCAGGCGGATAGCCTCCGCCCCCCCGGTGGGATACAGGATGGAGGCATCGAGGATCCCGTCCTCCACGGCTTCGATCCCGCGGCCGGTGCCGGGGATCCCATCGATACCTACGAAAAAGAGGCTGTCGGCCCTCCCCCGGTCGGAGGCGATGATGTAGGCCATCTCCGCAAAAAGGTCGGTGTGGCCGAAGACGACCCTCAGGTTGGGGTGCCGGTCCAGTATTCCGGGCAACTGCCGAGGGATTTCCTCCAGTCTGCCGGCCTGCAGCGACTCGACGATGGACAGTGCGGGATTTGCAGCCATGGCCGCACGGAACCCCCGGCTCCGTTCCAATCCCGGAGAAATCTCTGGAGGGAGCTCTATGGTGAGGATTTCCGCGCCTTGCCTGTGCTGGTCGGCCACGTAGCTTCCCGCCACCCGTCCGATTTCGTAGTTGTCGGCACCGATGTAGGCCGTGTAGAGCTGGGATTCGATCTTCCGATCGATCAGGATCACCGGGATGCCAGAACGGTAGACTTCTTCAATCACCGGGGTCAGGGCCCCAGACTCGTTGGGCGAAACCAGCAATACGTCAATACCCTCCTTCACCAGCGCGCGGATGTCTGCGATCTGCCGCTCGTTGTTGTTAGCGGCTACCCGAATGTCCACCGTCAATTCCGGACTTGCGGCGACCTCCCGAAGTATCTCGCGGTTCATGACGTCGCGCCATGGGTCGTCGCAGCACTGCGAGAAACCGATGCGCCACACGGGTTCTTCCCCGTCCCCTCCGCAACCGGACAGTAAGAGCAGCAAAATTCCGATGAGCAGGACTACCTCTTTACGCATATCGATGATCCCCGGGTCCCGGCTGGGTAGTATACGGGAAAATCAATGAATATTCCGCGTCACCATGCCCTTTCCACGCTCACCGCTTCAGGAACCTGCGCGCCGAAATCACCCCGCCGTCTTCCAGTACAACGACGTACGCCCCGGACGGAAGGGCCTGAAGATCCACCGTCTTTCGATCTGTCAGTTTACCCGAGAAAAGTATACGCCCATTCACGTCCGAGACGCGAAAGGTCCGCGCTACGAAGGTATTCTCCGGCCCCGTGTACCGCAGTTGCAGGAGGTCGCTCGCCGGATTCGGAAATATATCGAAGCGGGGCTCTATCCACCCGCGCGGCTCGCCCATACCCACCGGTTCCTCCCATATGGAGGCCAGTTGCCAGGCCTCCAGGTCCGTAACCTCCACCGAATCACTCCCTTCGGTAAATAACTCGATACCCAGGCCATCTGCCTTGGTGAAGGCCAGCGAACTCACCGCCCATTCGTAATCCTCGGCAAACACCTCCAGGGAAGATTGGTCCAGAAAAAGGTGGAGGTCGAGGATGCTGTCCTGCGAGACGTACACCGGTACCTCCACGCGGGTGCGGCCGGCGTAGGTGAAGGGCGTGCGCGTACGGTCTACGGTCAGGTTGGAAGTATGGGGATCGAAGGTTACCCTGACCTCCTGATCCGTACCCTTCGCCAGCCGGATCCCGAATCGACCAGTGGAATCCCGCAGGCGGAAGGCCACCTTGAGCTCGTATGTGTTGCGGGTGGGGGTAAAGTCCACTACCGTGGTACCGGACACCACCTCCGGACCGGCAGCGTATGCAACGTACCGCAGCTGCTGCAGGGCTTCGATCGGTTTCATTTTCAGCTGATACCCCCGCTCCGAAGTTGTCAGGGTGTATACACGGGGCAACGACTGATTCCCCTGCCAGGGCTTGGTGGGTACGTCCCGTGCGTAGGCCCAGTTCCCCATCCACGCCAGGCCGATGGTGCGGTCGTCGTCGTTGTCGTAGTTGCGAAAGGTCTTGGAAGCGTAGTAGTCCAGCCCCCAATCCATCCAGTTAGCGTTCTCGATGCGGGTGTCGTACTTCGTGTCGGAGAAGACGATCTGGTCGATCAGCACGTGGCCCCAGCTGCCGGTTGCCTGATCGACGATCTCCAGGTGGGCGGTCTGCCCGCGGTAGGCACTCACGTCCAGGGAACGCCACTGCATCCGCTCGGCATCGATCGTATTCGCCGCCCTGGCCACTTCCCGTCCGCCGACGATCAGCCGGATACCGAGGCTCCCCACGTTCCGGCCCCCGCCGATGGTGAAGTTGATGAATTTATGTGCGATGGTAAAGTCCGGCGAGACCAGGCTTCCCGTAGATCGGTCGCCTCCGTGGAAGGAGTTGACGAGCTGGTGGCCAGTGTAGCCCGATACCTCCTGCTGGTCGGGAAGCGTCGGGGCTCCGGGGGCGTTACCGAAGGCTTCCCCACTAGCGGTCCAGTTGCCGTAGCCGGTTTCCCAGTCGGCAAAAACTTCTCCCTCGACGTGGGCACCGCTGAGGAGGTTATCCCGCTCATCCAGGGTAAAGGTGGTGCCGTCAAAATCTCCGACCCAGTACTGCATCCGGTTGGGACCCATGCCGCAGGTCATCACCCAGCGGGTGGTTTGCGGGTCCCCATCGACGGCCAGCTCGAAGAGGTCGGGGACCTCCCAGACCTCCTGCACGGCACCGCGGCCGCGGAAGGTGCTGCCGGGGGTCCAGGTTTTCAGGTCCGGAGAAGTGTAGATCTCAATGGCGCGTTCGACCGGGCGCGTGATGACCATCACCCAGCGAGCGGTGGGGGCGTGCCAGAAGACTTGCGGATCACGAAAATCGGGGGTGCTTCCCGGCAGGACGGGGTTGCCGGAATAGTAGGCAAACGTCCGGTGGTCCAGACTCACGGACAGGGCCTGTTGCTGTACCCCCGTAGCATTGGTATTGAGGGTATATACCGCGATCATGGCCGTGTCGGTGGCGGTATTGAAGCCGGCGGTGTTGGCCGTATCCACTACCACGCTGCCCGACCAGTTGCCGTAGCCCGCTGGGGTGCCGGTTAGGGCGTTGGTATTGAGCTGTTCCCAAAAAACCAAGTCATCGGATACGAGGTGCCCCCACCAGAAGAGGTGATATTGGCCGTCGAACTTGATGGGACCGTTAGGGTCGCCCATAAAGCCCGTCGACGGAGAAACGTGGAATTGGGGACGGTAGGGTTCCGTGTAAAGGTTCTGCTGAGCCAGTGCCCAGGAAACACTCAACAGCCAAATTGAAGACAGGAGAAGATATTGCATGATTCCACAAATCTATCCCCGGGAATTAGCCAGCAGTCTGCATTATCGTTCCATTTCCTGTGAAACAAAATTGCGGATATAAGCGGCGTTGTTGCATGAATCCTAGTACCTACCTCGCCCTTTGATAGAGTTAAGCGCCGTTTGCTGGGGCTACTACTGAGCGCTTCCTGGGGGTGAGAGCATCGTGACCCCTCCCCTAAAAAGCGCGACCACTCCTGGATCGAGGCAATTGATACGACACCATCAAATTTCTCCTACTGAAAATCGTGCGCCAGAAATGAGGCTTAAACAAATGATACTTTGCCTAAACCACCGTACTTCCGTTAAGCGAATTTCACGGACTCAGGGTTCGGATCTACGCTGAGGACTTGATCAAAGACGGTGGATGATTTGGAATTAACAAACCCCGGTCCACTTCCTGCGTCGAGAGCCGGGCGCCTTGACCCTGGCCGAGCGCGACCTCGGAGATCCCTTCGACTTGACTACCGGCGTAAGGGCCTTCCCGTAGATGGCGGCCCTCGGGGCGGGCTTAAGAATCTACCTGCTTAGGGAGTAGTCACCGACCCCGCCGCTTTCTTGAAGTACCGCTTCGATACATTTAGCGCCCGCAGTTCGTTTTTTCTCTTGAAGGCGTGCCCCTCCATCCTGATGAGAATATCCTTCAAAACCTTGATCGCGTCATTGATGTAAGGCCCCTTATTAAGCATGACGCACTCCGCCTGCGCGCCATGGGCGGCATCGCTGATCTCGGCCCGGGTGGGCATGCTCGTTTTAGCCAGGTTGTCGAGCACCTGGGTGGCCCAGATGACCGGTACGTGGGCCGCCTCGCACAGCCACAAAATCTGATTTTGCACCTCTGAGATGCGCTCGAAGCCGATCTCTACCGCCAGGTCGCCACGGGCGATCATGACGCCGATCTTGTTTCGCTTCATTCCCTCAAATAAGATCTCCGGTAAGTTTTCGAAGGCCTCCTTATTCTCGATCTTGAATACCACGCCGATATCCGTCGCCTTGTTCCGTTCCAGTTCAACGTATAATTTCTGCACATCACTCGCCGTGCGCACGAAGGAATAGCCCACGATATCCGCGTGTTCGCAGATGAAGGGCAGGCATTCAATGTCTTTTTCTGTAAGGGCGGGCAGGTTGAGGACGGTGCCCGGCAAATTGATTCCTTTATGCGACGATAATTTCGGTTTGTAGCAATCGGTAATAATCAGTTCCAGCTCATCATCCCGCTTCGTGATCACCTTGGCCCTGATCATGCCGTCATCGAAGAGCACTACGTCGCCCACCTTCGCTTCTTCGACAATCTCGTGCAGCTGCACGCCGACTTCGGCCTTCTCGACTTGTTCATTCAGGCTACCAAATTTCGATTCTTTACCCAGGGTCTCCCTTTTGGTAAGGATGAGGTGTTCGCCCTTTTTGATGGGTATACCGTTCTTGAGCTTGCCCTTCTTACTACGTATTTCAATCGTAGAGGTCCTGATTTTGGGGCCGGATAGGTCCATGTATATCTTGATGGCCTGCCCGGTTTCCCGTTGTACTGTATGGATTACCTCCACCATTTTACTCCAGATATCCAGGTTGCCGTGACTGAGGTTGATCCTTGCGACTTCCATTCCGCTGAGCACCATGCTTTTGATGATCTCCGGGTCGTCGGCTGCCTCATCCGGCAGGGTTACCATGATCTCGGTAAAGTGCTTCTTTCTACCCTCGTTAAACAGGCTATTGGCGTGCTTCACGAGTAGCTTCTTACCCTTCTTATAGCCGACCGAGCCGGTATCCGTGGGCATATCGAAGGGCACGCCACCGATCAGTCTGATGTTCTTAATTACGTTGTGCAGATTGCTGAGTACGTAGCCTTCGGCGGTGCGCATGGAAGAGAGTCCAAGATCCGAGAGGGTCCCGTGGTACTTCCTCAGGTCGAAGCTTCTGAGCAGCAGGTAGTGGTAAAGGTTCCTGGCACTGTCGCGATAGTCCGGGTGAACCTCCGACAGCGCCTCACCCATTGCTTGCTCCCCGTCGAGCATGTGACGAAATATGCCGGTTAGTTCTTTGTCTAGCTTTTGGAGTTTCATGGTTTGCTGTTACTGACCCCGGCATGCGGTGATAGGGTAATAACTACGGGTGACCGGTGGTGTTGCTGACGAGGTCGGGGGCGGGGCAGGAATGACTAAGATATGACAGCTTTACACACGACTTCAATAGTAAAGCTATTATTATATGATCGTGGTGCTTTTGGCGGGGACGCGGGTGCTGTAGGGTCAGTAATACAGGCATGTGCAGGGGACCCACGAGCAGACGTAAAGAGTTAATCCGCAAGATTAAAAACTCAATTATCAATTTAGCAGGTCAAATCGACTACAATCGATCAATTGCTTGCAGGGTTCCGTACGGGGAGCTTTCGTATCCGCTGTGTACCGTCGGATCATATACCCACCACGAAGTTTAAACACTGAACTTGCCAGTAATTTAGCCCCTACCCTACCCGGAACGCTTGCAAAGCTATTACCACAAGTATTTCGAACCATCCGGTTAGACTCGGCTAACCACCAACAAAACGGCCTGCTAGCCTACCTGTAATCCGCCAATTGTGAAACAGTATCCAAGTACCGTCCACGCAGCAGGCATACCTTTATTATCAACCTTTGCAACGCCGTAGGGAAGCAAAGGTACCGGACGGGAAATATCATCGGGCGGTAGGTGGTGCCACGGTTAACTCCCTTTCAGCTTCTCCCCGCTGGCGGATAATTGCACCAACTGGGCAATCCGCTTGGATCGTGTCGCTTTTGTTTTTGCCAATTTGAGCCATCGCAGTGCGAACCGCTTGCTTGAGTCGTTAATGGCCTGGAAAAACGCCGCCGCCCCGGCTTGTTGATCCAGTGCCGCTGCCAGGTCGGGCGGAACGATCAATTGGTCTACGTCGTCCATAAAATTCCACAAGCCACTGGCTTTACCCTTCTCGATGGAATCATATCCAGGCCCCATCATTCGTCCCTCCTCCATCAATTTGGCGGCCCGTTGCTTATAGGTGCCGGACCAGTGTTGCACCTTGCGCCGGCTGATGAGTTGCATGGTTTGCTCTGCATTCAATTTTCGCCGGATGCCGTCGATCCAGCCAAAACAAATCAGTTCATCGAGCACTTGGGAGGTGGAAACGTACTTGTCCGGTGCCGACTTTTTGTAGGTAACTAGCCAAACGCTTTCTTCTTGGGCGTAATTTTTTATCAACCAGGCTCTAAGCTCCTCCGCGCTCGCAATGCTTACTTGAATAAAGTTTTCCGTTTTAATCATGGATGAAATTGATTCGATCACTCGATTGATTTTCTCAGTTTATCGATGCTGGGCTGCGTGCCGGTTACGTATAAATAGTCACGCTGGTGGATTTTCTCCTCGGGCTTTATGTTGCTGATGAGTTCACCATTCCGGAAGATGCCCAGAATATTGATATCAAACCTGCTGCGGATATCCAGCTCATGGATGGATCGCCCGATGATCCCCCCGTGGTCGGTGCTTACTTTTAAACAGGAGATATTGATTTCCGGAAAATTTATTGGCCTGTAGGTCCGTGCATTACGCTTCTCATTTTGGAACAGGCCGTAATTATCGGCCCTGGTCATCTCCACAAAATGTTCAATATCGTTCTCCGGAACGAGGAAGTTATGGAGCGTCCTGGAGAAAATTTCAATGGATGTTTCAAACTCTTCCGGTATCACGTCGTTGGCGCCGAGGGCAATGAGTTCAGGAATTTCTTTGATATACCTTGTCCGGACCACTAAGTGTACGGTTTTACTGATGGAACGGATATTTTTAATGATCACCTTCGTTGCCGCAGGGTCGGAAAT
Organism: Lewinellaceae bacterium; assembly: GCA_963747415.1. Classification (GTDB taxonomy): domain Bacteria; phylum Bacteroidota; class Bacteroidia; order Chitinophagales; family Saprospiraceae; genus Neolewinella. The sequence continues at coordinate 77,506 of CAVVFF010000004.1, forward strand.
AGCGACGACCACCACCCTGGCCCGTGCCAGGTTTACCAATCCTAAGGTGTGATCCTGGGTGGCATCTCCAAACAGTATAGGTACGCCGTTCTTGCGTTCTGTTCTTACCGTCTCCGCGTTGAGCTCAATAACGAGGTAAGGGATTTTTGTGAAGGTTGCCGCCTTGGCCAGGTTGCTGCCGTTTATGCCGAAGCCGATAATCACTAAGTGATTGGTAATTTGTTCTTCATCCGGTGGTCCTACGCCAACCGGTGGTGCCGTGATCTTTTTATCTATGGCTTTGATGGGACCTAACCGCATTATTCCCGATACAAGGGTGTCAGAATAGATAATAGCGAATGGGGTCAACAGCATCGAACCAATAGATACGGCCAGAAAATACTGATTGGTCTCCGCACTTAACAGCCCGTATTCAATCCCCACCTTGGACAGAATGAAAGCAAATTCGCCCACCTGGAAAAGCGCAAGCCCGGTGAGCAACGAAGTCCGGGGAGGGTACTTTAAAACAGCGACGGCAAGCGAAGCAAGGATCGATTTTATTAGGAATACCGCCAGCACAAGCAGCAGGATGAGGCCAAGGTGGGCAACGAAGAACTGCAGATTCAGCAGCATCCCGACGGATATAAAGAAGAAACTCGTGAAGAGCTCCCGAAACGGGAGAATGGTGCCTGTAGCGTGATGGCTGTAATCGGATTCAGAAATAATCAATCCGGCGAGGAACGCCCCAAATGCCAGTGAAAGGCCCGCAATGGAGGTTAGAAAGGCTACGGCGAAACAAATGGTAATCGTCGTGATCAAAAACAGTTCCTTACTGCCCGTTTTGGCAATCCCGTACATCAATCTGGGCACCAGGTATCGCGCGCTGACGATGGTGATAATGATCACCACGGCCGTTTTTACCAACAGCATCAGCACGCTGTTCAGGACATTGTCCGACTGGCCGGCAATGATGGGCGTAAACAGCATCATCGGTACTACGATAACGTCCTGAAAAATGAGGATGGCCAGGGCGTTCCGGCCATGGGGTGCAGACATTTCGTTCGTGTCCTGCAACACCTTCAAAACGATGGCCGTGCTGGAAAGGGAAAACAGAAAGCCGATGAAAAGGGACTCGTTCCACGGGTTTCCCATTAAATAATATATCAATCCCGACACAATCACCGTAAGCCCAACCTGTAATGATCCGCCAATAAAAACGGTATTCCCGATGGAGATAAGGTGCTTGACAGACAACTCCATCCCGATCACGAATAACAGTAAGATGACTCCTATTTCCGAGATGATATCAATCTGTTCCGATCCGTAGACAAATCCCAGCCCATATGGTCCTATCAGTATGCCGGTGAGCAAAAATCCCAGAATGGAGGGGAGCTTTAGTCGCTTTAATACAAATACTACTACCGCGGAAAAGCCTAACAGGACCAATAAATCTTGAAGCAGCGGGTGATGCATAGGGTACCGTTGTTTGGCTTTTATTCCGCTGAGTTTTTATTCAGCGTCAGGCAGGATCGGCATACAGCTCCAAGATAGGAAGTGCTCCTGTCAGTCCGAGAAAGCCATATGACCTTAGCATAACGGCGGACGCAAAATGCTTTCGAAAAATCAGTCGGCTCGCTTAGCAATACCGGTGTTGATGGCTAACAAAGCAAGATATACCTTGCCTTTACCTCGGATGTTGTTCCGGTCCGATTGGTCCGAAAGCATGATTACGTTTTGAGAATCCGGCCTGCTGAGGGGAGGCCGGAGCGGCGTCGGTCTGGCGCGCCTACACATTAAAAAGCCTGTATCCTTCTCAGGATACAGGCTTTAAAATCATAATCGGCGGGTTATTGCAGCGCCTCGTAGAGCGTCTCGGCTACCTTTTCGGAACTGGCCGGGTTTTGACCCGTGATCAGGTTTCCGTCGGTGAGTACGTGGACGTTCCAGTCCGCGGCCTTGGAGTAGATGCCGCCGTTTTGCTTGAGCATATCCTCCACGAGGAAGGGTACCACTTCGGTTAGCTGCACGGCTTCTTCTTCACTGTTGGTGAATCCGGTGACCTTTTTTCCTTTAATGAGGGGCTCTCCGGAAGCGTCCTTCACGTTCTTCAGCGCGGCGGGTGCGTGACAAACGAAAGCTATGGGCTTGTCCTGTTGGTTGAAGGTTTCGATCAAGGCTACGGAGGTCTTGTTATCGGCAAGATCCCATAGCGGACCGTGACCGCCCGGGTAGAATACGGCATCGAAATCCTCGGCGGAAACTTCGCTCAGCTTTTTGGTCGTGTTGATCACTTTTTGAGCGGCGTCGTCTTGCTTGAACCGCTTGGTGTCTTCGGTCTGCGCGTCTTCCGTGTCGCTACTCGGATCGATGGGTGCCTTACCACCCTTGGGAGTAGCTACGGTGATCTCCACGCCCTTATCCAGCAGGGTATAGTAAGGAGCGGCAAACTCCTCGATCCAGAATCCGGTCTTCTTGCCGGTGTCTCCCAATTTGTCGTGGGAGGTAAGTACGAATAATACGTTCATAATAAATTGATTGATTCTTGAATTTTGGCGAAGGCATTTCACCTGCGCGCCGACGCCCTATTCCGCCTTCGGGAAAGCTGCCCTAGTAGGCCATTTTCACGATCCGTTCGGCGTCCTCCGGTTGGAGGCTACGGTGTTCTCCGAGACCTTTCCAGCCGCGGTCGGTGAACCGTTTGGCTACTTCCTCGGCGGTACCTTCGTAGTCGTCGGTGTACTGCGAGAGCTTGGTATCGATGCCCAGCTCGTGGAAGAAATCCTCCGTCCGCTTGATGGCGGCATGGGCTTTGTCTTCCGTCGTTCCGTCAGTAATGTTCCAGACGCGCTCGCCGTACTGGGCGAGTTTCTCCTTCTTCGCTTCGAAGTTATACCTGTAGTGGCTGGGCGCGATCACGGCCAGGGTCCGGGCATGATCGATGCCGTAAAGGGCGGTGAGTTCGTGACCCATCGCGTGGACGGCCCAGTCGGTGGGAACGCCCTTGGAGATCAGGCCGTTGAGCGCCATCGTACAGCTCCACATGAAGTTGGCCGCGGCCGTGGAATCGGTGGGATCTTCCAGCACTTTGGGCGCTACTTCGATCAGGGTCTGGAGGATGCTTTCCGAAAGCCGGTCCTGCAGCAGCGCACCGCTGGGATAGGTCATGTACTGCTCCAGCACGTGGGTGAAGGCATCGGTGATGCCGTTAGCAAGTTGGCGGCGCGGGATCGAGTGGAGGACCTGGGGATCGAGGATGGAGAATACGGGAAAAAGTCCCGGGCCACCCATGGCCAGTTTTTCCCTGGTCTCGGCGCGGGTAATGACGGACCCCGAGTTCATTTCCGAGCCGGTAGCCGGCAGGGTCAGGACGGTAGCGAAGGGCATGCCCTTCTTGATGGAGATATTATTGGAGAGGATCTCCCAGGGCTCGTCGCCTTCGTACAGGGCGGCGGCGGAGAGAAACTTTGCCCCGTCGATCACCGATCCGCCGCCGACGGCGAGGATGTAGGTGATGTCCTGCGCCTTGATCACTTCGAGGGCTTCCAGCAACTTTGCGTACTCCGGATTGGCGGGTATGCCGGCGAACTCGACAACCTCCCGGTCCCCCAGGGCGGAGGTTACCTGCTCATAAATGCCGTTGCGTTTGATGCTGCCACCCCCGTAGAGCAGGAGGATCCTGGCGTCACGGGGCAGCTCTTTATCCAGGCTGGCGATTTGTCCCTTACCGAAAATAATCTTGGTAGGGTTTTGAAATTGAAAATTATTCATGCTTGGTATACTTTAAAGTTTGACGACCATTTTCCCCTTGTTCTTGCCGTCGAAGAGGTCGAGAAAGGCCTGGGGTATGTTGTCGAATCCCTCGCGGACCGTCTCCGTGTGGGTGAGTTTATCTTCCTGGAGCCACTGGGCTAACTGCCGGACGCCCGCGGGAAATTTATCGGCAAAGTCGGAGACGATGAAGCCCTGCATCAGGGAACTGTTCTTCACGAGGAAGGGCTGGACGCTGACGCTCTTGGGTAGTTCGGTACTGTTGTAGACCGCGATGGCACCGCAGTTGATCGTACGGGAGAATTTGTTGATGTTGAACAGCACCGCGTCGGAGATCGGGCCGCCGACGTTGTCGAAGTAGATGTCTACCCCGTCGGGACAGGCACTCGCAATTGCCTTAGCCATATTGTCGGTGGTCTTATAGTTGATGCCCGCATCGAAACCGAACTCGGATTGCAGCATCTCCACTTTCTCATCGGTACCGGCGATGCCGACGACGCGCAGGCCGAGAATTTTACCGATTTGTCCGACGACGCTGCCTACCGCACCCGCGGCTCCGGAAACGACGAGCGTTTCGCCGGCTTTGGGTTTCCCGATTTCCGTTAGTCCGCAGTAGGCTGTCAGTCCCGTCATACCCAGTACGCCAAGGTAGGCGGAAAGCGGTGCCTGGTCAGGATCCACCGGTTGTAGGCCCCTGGCCGGGGCTACCTGAGTTTCCTTCCACTCCAGCGAGCCGGAAACGTAGTCGCCCTTTTTAAATTTATCACTCTTGGATTCCAGTACCTCGGCGATGATGCCGGAGGAGATGGGCTTGCCGACCTGGAAGGGAGGTACGTACGAGGGGGCGTCGCTCATTCGTCCGCGCAGATAGGGATCTACGGAAACGTAGGTAGTGCGGAGGAGAAGTTCTCCCTCCCCTACCCCAGGTACTTCCGAGGTAGTGAAGTCGAAGTCGTCCAGCGTCGGCTTTCCGGAAGGGCGGCTTTTCAGGTTGATGGTTTTGTTTTTGCTCATGATATGGTGGATTAAATTTTTGCTACTGTTCCAGGCCAGTTGGTGGACTTAGTCGATCCGGTCTAGGATACAATGAAAGGCGATGAAAAGGGATACCGGGTCGCCTCCCGGCGGTTCGGTAAGTCTGGCCGCGCGCTGCTTTCCGTGTCTGGTGCTTGCCCAAGCTTAGGCACCCGTACGAAGTTTTACCCGCCATGGTCTTTTCTGAAATCGGGTTGCGTATGGCAGTTTCCCATTCGTCCAACTCCAGGAAGGTGCATGGAGTTTCTGGAGCGTGGCCTTATTATCGAGAAATGCGTATCCGTCACGCTAAGACGATAAGGATGATGGTTCCGCACAGGCCTGCAATTCGAGGTAATCGCCTGGCACCTGCGCCCCGCCGCCGGATACTGCCTGCGCCGACTTGCTTACCCGGCGAGAAAACTCGATAGCCGGTACTTCCCCTACCGCTCCGGCCCGAGTTGGCCGGGAGCCGCAAGGGGGAGCGGGGCAACACCCTTGCCCGGTAAGCTGACGAGAAAGAGGCGGCAGCCAGCGGAAAGCAGTCGGTCAGTGATCTGAAAACTTACGGAGGTCCCGCTTGGATCCGAAAATCACGAGAATATCGTCCTCCTCCAGTACGTCGTCCGGCCCGGCCACACCTTGCACCTGGTCTTCATTCCGGCTTTTACCGACGATGGATTTGACCTCGGTCCGCTTGATGGTGGTCAGCACCAGCAGGTTGTACTTCCGGCGGAAGTCGATCTCCACGATGCGCTTGCCCACCATTTCTCCCGGCACCTTGATCTCCACGATGCTGAAGTCCTTGCTCAGTTCGAAGGAGTCCACCACGTTGGTCATACAGAGCTTCTTGGCCCAGCGCTCGGCGGTTTCCTCTTCGGGGTGCACGATCTCGTCCACGCCGATCGCCTGCAGGACGCGCTGGTGGAGGGGGTTGATGGCCCGGCTGATGAGGCGCTTGACGTGCAAATTTTTGAACAGGGCCGTAGCCATGATATTCGCCCCCTGGTTCTCGCCGATGGCAATGATGACCACGTCGGTATCGCGCAGCGGCAGGCCCTCCACCGTGACCTCGTCCGTGGCGTCGAGGCGGATGGTGTGAGACAGCTTCTCCTTGAAGAGGTCCACCTTCCCCATATTGTTGTCGATGCCGATGACCTCGTGGCCGAGCGCCGTCAGCTTCGCACCCAACGACGATCCAAAACTGCCTAATCCGACGATGATGTACTGCATATGTCCCTAATTGATGGTAAGCTCCTCGGTAGGATACCGGTAGTTCTTGTGTTTGGTTTTTTGGAAGGTGGCGATGAGCAGGGACAGCATGCTCACGCGACCGATGAACATGATGACGATGATCACCAGCTTGCTCTTTGCACTCAGGGCACCCGTAATGCCAAGGGTGAGGCCCACCGTGCTGTAGGCGGAAAAGCATTCGAAGCCAATCGCCAGCAAGCCCTTCCCGGAGTCGAACAGGGCGATGAGCATGATCGCCAACCCGATCACGACCAGAGATAGTGAAATGGTGGCAAAGGCCCGCTTCACCGAAATTTCGGCGATCTCGCGGCGGAAGACCTCGATCCGGGTCTTGCCCTTGGCCAGACTCAGGATATTAAGCACCGCGATGGCGATGGTACTGGTTTTGATGCCGCCGCCGGTGGAGGCCGGGGAAGCGCCGATCCACATCAGCACGTAGGTGAGCATCACGGTGGGGAAAGTGAGCGCCGTCATATCGACGGTATTGAAGCCCGCCGTGCGCGGGGTGGCCGCGCCGAACAGGGCGGTCACCACCTTGCCGAAAAGCGAACGGTCGGCCAGGGTGGCGTTGTACTCCAGGAGAAAATAGGCCCCGAAGCCGATCGCCGTCAGGCTGGCGGTGGTGACGAGATTGATCCGGCTGTTGAGGTTCAGCAACCAGGGACGGTGGACGACGGTGTCCGTCCGGCGGCGAAATAGTTGTAACACCTGGTGCCGCAAGTAAGCCAGGAGGTTGACCACGATGGGAAAACCGAGTCCCCCGAGCACGAAGGTGGCGATGATCACCAGCTGCATACCGTAATTGAAGCGGAAGGGTTCTTCGTACAGTCCGTTACTGAGGGTAGAAAAACCCGCGTTACAGAAGGCCGAGATCGCGTGGAATACGGAAAAGTAGGCCCGCTCCACGAAGGAAGGAAGCGTGCTGCGGCTGAGACTCAGGAAAATGAGCACGGCGGCCGCCCCCTCCACCGTCAGGGTGATGAGGATGATCCGCTTCAGGGTCTCGAAAACCTCCCCGATCTTCTCGGCATTGGTCATCTCGCTGAGGGTAAGCCGGTTCTCGTAGGTCGTCGCGCCCTTGAAGAAGTAACTGAAGTAACTGGCGAAGGTCAGGATGCCAAGCCCGCCCACCTGGATGAGGAAGAGGATGATGGTCTGACCGAAGCGGGTGAAGAAAGTGGCCGTATCGACGACGATTAGTCCGGTCACGCAAACGGCGCTGGTGGAGGTGAAGAGCGCGTCCAGAAAGGATATGGGTTGGTTGGCCGCGTTGGGCAGCATGAGCAGTAGCGACCCGACGGTAATGATGCCTATAAAACTGAAAATGAAGAGCTGCGCCGGATTGAGGTAAGTCTGCTTCAGGTCGAGCTTGAGGGAAAAGAATTCCCGGAAGAATGTCAGGATCACCGCGGCGATTACCCACACCGGGTTGGCGAGGATCAGGTCCGTCTGGAAGGCCCGACCGACGAAGAGGTACATGTAGAAAATGTACAAGGTATATAGCACCGACAGCAAGTCGAAAACGAATACCCGCCGCTGCAGTAATTGGGTATTCCGGTAGTAGCGAAAGAAGGTGCTGGCCAGCCCTAGGGCGATGACCAGAAAGTAGAACCCATCCAGCAACTGTTGCGCCAGGTACGACTGGTCGAAGCCGAAGTCGATGACGAAGGCCGCGACCCCGATCAGGCTGGCGTAGAGGGCGATACGGTAAAGTTGCTGCCGGTGAAATTGCATAGGGCTGCGGGGCGGTGGCTACGCCAAAGGGGAAACGGGTGCAAAGGTAGGCCGGGGTGGTGGATTACGGGCTCCCGGGGGCGGTGTTTTCGTACTACCTCTAAGCGGGCGCGATGTATGGGCGGGCTCGGTCAAGGTCCCCTGCGTGTCGGTAACCGCACCCCTACGCCGCCAAGCGATACCGCCGGCCACCCCGGCTGCCCGAAAAGGGATAAAGTGCTGCCTTTCGGTACGATGAAGCAGTACCGCGCCTTTCACACCCGGACGGCCCGGGGCGGTTACGGAGCAGGCGGTAAAACCCTTACGCGGTGTTCTTCAAAAGGGGCTATGAAATTGAGACGATGTAGAAATTCCTGGCTACTCCGGACCGTGCGGCTTGCGTCCCTTTTCGAGCTTGATCGGTCCGATGGTCACGTTGACGTCTTTACCAAAGCGCTTGCCCTTGATTTCATCGTGCCGCGGGAAGGTCGGCGCGGGTATGTGTACCTCCAGTTGATAATCCCCTTCCTCTTCGATCCGGAGCATGGTCCCGTAGTGGTACAGGAAGGGGTGCCAGTAGAAGGGGAAATCCTTGGTGGCCACCACGCGGTCGTCCTTTTTGATCTTGGCGCTGATCGTGAGCCCGGGCAGAAAGCGGCGGTCGTGCTTGTCGCGAACCACGATTTCAATGTGGCTGTTGAATTGCTCCTCGGGGGTGTGCCACTTGAGTCCCCCACCCGAAACACGGTAGGTGCCTTCCGCTTCTTCGGCGGCCACCGTGATGATGTAGTCATCAACCTCCACCTCGGTGTGGTTGTCCATTTGCTTCATCAGGTCCAGGGCAGCGGAATAGGCTTTACCCTGGTCTTCTTCGAGTGCAATTTTCTTTTCGTTGTTTTTAATTGCCATAATCAGCTTGCGTTTTTCCTTCGCAACAGCTCGATTTTTTCCATGTTCGGCCCTGCTGGACGGGTACTGGATGTTAGGAAAAGACAGGCATCTCCGGTGGGCTTCCCATCGTCCGGGTCGCTGCGGCCAGCTGGGCGCATCCTCCAAAGGGGATCAAGCTTCTGGCGCGCGACACTACCCGGACATATCTCATGGTCAGAGCCTAACCGCCGGCAAAACGTAGGTTGCCACAGATCCAGGTAAAAGCTCCGTCGAGACCTGCCGGGCCCGACCACCTACGGTAAAGGAAGCGGTTGTCTCTCCATCATTCAGAACGATCACCACGACCTCGTTCGCCGGCGTGAGGAAGGCGACGTTGGGCAGATCTTCCAGTTGCGGGCTTTTTATGCGCTGCGAGCCCGGCGGCACGAAACGAGATGCATGGCCGATGATGTAGTAGGCGGTATTCCGCTGCACCTGACCCGCTTCGATGGTCAGGGCACCCAGACATCGGGTACAGCCACCTTCGGTGTGCGGATCCTGTCGGGCGTCAGCGGCCAGATTCCATTCCAGGACGGTTTCACTCCAGTTGCGGGTAGCGCCGATGATGAGTTCGCGGACGTGCCAGCGCAGATCTTCAGCAAAGTCTCCGGGGGCACCGATCCACTGTTCGGTAAAGTAGAGGTGCTTCTCCGGATAAGCTTCGTGGACCTCGCTCAGCGCATCGATGGTGCCCCCGTAGAGGTGAAATGCGGAGCCGTCCACGTAGGGCCGGGCTACTTCGTCGTTCAAGACCGTCAGCGGATAGTCGGGACGATCCGCGTTGTGATCGTAGATCACGATGCGGGTCTCGATACCCGCGGCTTCAAAGGCCGGGCCCAGGTGCTGACCGACGAACTCCGCCTGGGCTTCGGGGAGCATCAGCAAACTCGGGTTATTGCCCGGATGGAGGGGCTCGTTCTGTACCGTAATGGCATCGATCGGAATACCTTCGGCGGCCATTCCCTTTACGTACTTGACGAAATACTGCGCGTAGGCGGGGTAGAATTCGCGCAGGAGGCTTCCACCCTTCGATGCGCGGTTATCCTTCATCCATACGGGAGGGGACCAGGGCGAAGCCATCAGGCGGATCTGGGGATTGATGGCCAGGATCTCCTGGAGTACCGGTATTAAATGTAGCCGGTCGGGCGCGAGGGAGAATCCTTCCAGGGCCGGATCGGTTTCACCCGCCGGGAGGTCGCTGTAACTGAAAACTTCCGGATCGAGATCGGAAGCACCTAAGCTCAGTCGCAGATAGCTCACCGCCAGACTTGAATCGCCGGATCCGAATAACTCCCGGAGCAAGTTGCCCCGCTCGGCGTCCGGTAATTCATGGATCAATTGGGCACTACCACCGGTAAGCGTATACCCGAAGCCCTGGATTTCCTGATAGCGGATGTTGGGATCGATGAGGAGATCGGGCAAAGAGTCTTCGACGGCGGAGACCCGTAACGGGCCCAAAGACGCGAGCAGGGAGGTACTATCTGCGGTGGTTACGTAAACTTGCGCTACCTGCTCCCCGGCGTCAGCGGTGGTTGTGCTACCGAAGTTAGGTCGGCAAGCTGCTACACCGCACAAGAGCAAAATCAGGAGGGAAACGTCTTTCATCGGGAATGCATTTCCTGGAAAAGTAAGCGATATCCATCTTTTCCACGGGTGGTGGCTGCCAGGAAGCCTACGGGGCTGCGCCGTGCACGAACTTAGCCGGGGTTCCCCGCCCTGCTTGCTATTTTACCGACCTTCACCCCACCTGCGTTCCCGCCCATATGCAACAACCGCTAGACTTACTCGAAAAGTACTGGGGATACCCCGCTTTCCGACCGCTGCAGCGGGAGATCATCGACCACGTCCTGGCGAAGCAGGACACGCTTGCCCTGCTGCCCACCGGCGGCGGAAAAAGCATCTGCTTCCAGATTCCGGCGCTGGCCTTCGAGGGGGTTACCCTGGTCGTCTCTCCGCTCATCGCCCTGATGAAGGACCAGGTCCGGCAACTGCGCGACCGGGGCATCGTAGCCGAAGCGGTTTACAGCGGGATGCGCCACGCCGACATCGATCGTATTTTCGACAACGCCGTGTACGGCAATACAAAGCTGCTCTACCTGAGTCCCGAACGACTCATCACTGACCTGGCACGCGAACGGATCCGCCGTATGCCGGTCTCCCTGGTGGCCGTTGACGAGGCGCACTGCATCAGTCAGTGGGGCTATGACTTTCGACCGCCGTACCTCCGCATCGCCGAACTCCGCGAGCTTCATCCGGAGGTACCCTTCATTGCCGTTACGGCGACGGCAACCCCGGAAGTCATCGAGGATATCCAGGAAAAACTAGCGTTCGGCAAGAAGGGAAAGGTGTTCCGCCAAAGTTTTGCCCGACAAAACCTGGCTTATATCGTCAGGCGCCCACCGGGCAAGGAGCAGCAAATTCTGGATGTACTGGATGGTGTACCCGGCACGAGTATCGTATACGTTCGAAGCCGCGGACTGACCAAGGAGATCGCGCATAAGCTGGGTCGCCGGTCCATAACCGCCGGAGCCTACCACGCGGGACTCGAACCCGAGGAAAAGGACGGCAGACAAGCCGACTGGATCGACGATAAGCTGCGCGTGATCGTAGCCACGAATGCTTTCGGTATGGGCATTGACAAACCGGACGTGCGCAGCGTGATCCACTACGCTCCGCCCGACAGTCCGGAAGCCTACTTCCAGGAAGCCGGTCGTGGAGGTAGAGACGGGAAGCCGGCCTACGGCGTCATGCTTTACCATTCCGGCGACGGCGACCAACTGATCCGGAACTGGGAGTACAGTTATCCATCCATCACCGAGGTAAAGCGAATGTACCGGGCGCTGGGCAGCTACCTCCAACTGGCGGTCGGCGGCGGGAAGGGAGAAACCTACGCCTTCGATCTCGCCCGCTTCGCCCAGAACTTCGGCTTCGACGTGCGGCAGGCCTACAGCGGTCTGAAGGCACTGGAAAAGAACGGATACATCTTGCTTACGGACGATATGCGGCAGAACGCCTACCTGCAGTTCATCATCCGCAAGGAGCAACTCTACGATTACCAGATCAAGAATCCACAGGTAAATAAATTGGTCAAATCCATCCTGCGCACCACCCAGGGGGCCTTTCTGAACCCGGTACAACTCCGGGAGGGATCACTGGCTAACTTCCTGGGCATCACCGGTGAAAACCTGCGCCGGCTATTTCAAAAGATGAAGGCCGAAGGCATTATCGACTACACGCCGGAACGTGAAGGGCCACAACTCGTATTCCTGGAGGAACGCATCGATCCGGACAACCTGCGCATCGACGAAAAACAGTACAACTTTCTAAAGGAGCGGGCCCGCCACCGCATCGATACCATGATCGCCTATTGTGAATCCGACGAGGAATGTCGCTCCCGGCAACTGCTGCAGTACTTCGGGGAAGCAGACGCACCCATCTGCGGGATGTGCGACGTCTGCCGCCGGCAGCAGGCCGCCCTACCCGACCGCCGGCAGGTGTACGCCGCGGTGAAGATGCGAATCGAGGAAGGTGGACCGCTGGAAATGCGGGAAGCGCTCGAGTCCTTCGGAAAGATCCAGGTCAAGCACGTCGGTCACCTCCTGCAGGACCTGATGAACGAAGGGCTGTTGGTCCGCAAAGCCGATAAATTGAACCTGCCGTGAGGATCGTCTGCCTGGTAACGAATGATTTGAGCCACGACCAGCGGATGGCGCGCATCTGCACGACCCTCCAGCAAGCTGGCCATACGGTCACCTTGGTGGGCAGAGTGCTTCCTGGGAGCCCCGAACTGGAGGATCGACCCTACCAGCAGCACCGGATCCCTTGTCGTTATACGAAGGGCAAGCGCTTTTACGGGGAGTTCAACTGGCGCCTCTGGCGTACCATCCGCCACTGGGCCTACGACGTGATCTGTGCGGTGGACCTGGACACGCTGCTGGCGGGGACCCTCCTGCGGCGGCCGGGGGTGAAACTGGTCTATGATGCCCACGAATGGTTCAGTGAAACCCCGGAAGTGGCACCGCGCCCCCTCATCCGAGGAAGCTGGCGGGGGCTGGGCCGCGCGTTGGTGCCGCGGACGGAGGCGCGGTACACGGTAGGTCCGGAATTAGCTAAAAAGCTGCAGGAGGAGTACGGTCCTCCTTTTCAGACGGTAAGGAACGTACCGTTGTATCAGGCAAATACATTCAAGGAAAATTCCGGAGGAGTAATATTATACCAGGGCATGTTGAATCCGGGTCGCGGTCTGGAGGTGGCGATCGAAGCTATGGGTGAGTTGCCGGATCTGGAACTCTGGCTGGTTGGGTCCGGTCCGGAGCAAAAGCGGCTGGAGGCGCTGACCGAGCGTTTGGGTGTAGGCGACCGGGTTAAATTTCGTGGCTTTTATGCACCCCATAGGCTTCCCGAGCTCACGGCACGGGCCTGGCTGGGAATCAACCTCTTGGAATCGGACAGTGCAAGCTATTATTATAGCCTGGCGAACAAATCCTTAGACTATATTCAGGCGGGCTTACCCAGCGTCCAAATGGACTTTCCCGAGTACCGGGCACTGGATCGGAAATACGACTGTTTCCTGCTTTTAGAAGGGCTATCCGCTCCCGTGCTCGCCGCCCGGATCAGGGAACTTCACGCCGACCCCGACCGCTATCGCGAACTTCAGCGCAATTGCCTGGCGGCGGCGAAAGAACTTTGCTGGGAAAAGGAGGCCCCCCTACTATTGCGCATCTACGAAAAACTCGCTTAGGATTAGTGCTCGCCTCCTCAGTCGAATTTGAGGGCGATCTTGCCGCCCTCGATGCTGAGTTTCAGTTCGTCGAAGTGCTTGAGCCACTCGACAAAATCATCGCCCAGTAATTCCCGGCGCCAGCCGGAGCCCAAAATAGATTTTCGTACCGAAGCTTCCTGCTTCATGCGGCGGATGGCATTGCGGGGCATCACCAGCGCATGGCTGATGTCGGCCTCACTGGCCCGGTACTTCATCAGCAGGTAGAGCAGCTCGACGATCATATCGTCCTCCTCGTCGTCCTGATGATTGCGCTGGATTTGCTTGACTATGGCAAGTTCGTCCTCCGTGGCCGGTTCGTTGTACATCTCAACGAACATATCGCCGTAGCGCTGCACGGTTTTCCCCGGTAGACGGCGGTTCTGTTTCATGCTTTCGGTACCGCCGCGGACTCCCCGGACGAGTTGACCGATGATCTTTTTCGGCAGGATCATCTCCTTGCTGTAATTCCGTTTCTCGGCCGTGGAGCGACGCCATTCGTAGAGGCGAAGCAGAAACACTTTCTCGTTGGTCCTGCTTGACTTGGCGATGTTGCTGGTAAGCAACTCATAGTTGGGATCGCGGTAATAATAATCTTCGTCTCCCATCAATTCGCATTCCTCCAGCGCCCAGTCGAGCCGGCCGTTCTGCGTAAGTTTTTCCTTGATCGTATCGTATAACTCCCTCAGGTACACTACGTCGTAGAGTGCGTATTTGAGCTGTTTCTCGCTCATGGGTCGCTGCGACCAGTCCGTGACCGCGTATCCCTTACCCACGCTGTTGCCCGTTTCGGCCTCCACCAGTTTGGCGAAGCTGATGGGATAGCGATGGCCGATAAAGGCTGCTGCTACCTGGGTGTCGAAAATGTTCTTGGGCACGGTCCCGTGACTACGATACAGCAGTCGGTAGTCGTTGTCTCCGGCGTGGGTGACCTTTACAATGTCCGGCGACTCCAACATACGGAGGAAAGGGCCCAGGTCCTTTACGGCCAGTGGATCGAGCAGGTAGTAGCCGTGCCGGGTACTGATCTGGATGAGGCAGAGCAGGGTATGATAGCGCTTCTCCCCGATAAACTCGGTGTCGAAGCCCATCCATTTTACGTCCTTGTTCTGCTGGTAAAATCCGTCTAACCCATCCTGGGTATCAATAAGGGAATAGTCAATACCGCCGACGGTCATACAGTTTGGAAGTTTAGTTCGTTGTGGTGACGCAAGGTAAGCCGAATCGTCTATAAGCAGCCAACTACGGCGCCCGTCGTTTGTTTTCCTCTAAACCTACCCCATGAAAGTAGCCAAGCGTATCCTCATCGGTGTACTCGTTTTTGTCGTGCTCCTGGTCGGTCTGCTGGCCCTGGCACCCGTCATCTTCAAGGACGAGATCGTCGCGAACGTAAAAAGCGCCGTCAATAGCGCGGTCAACGCCGAAGTCGACTTTGCCGACGCCCACGTCAGCTTTTTGCGCAGCTTCCCCGATATCGCGCTGACCATTGAGGATTACAGCGTTATCGGCATCGACACCTTTGCGGGACTGCCCCTAGTGAGTGGCACGGAAGCAAGGGTGGACCTCGGTTTCTGGTCCGTCATCGCCGGCGACGGGAATTACAACATCGATGCGGTCCTCCTGGAGGAGCCCGATGTGAATCTCCTGGTGCTCAATGCGGAGCTGGCGAATTATTTGATCGTACCTGAATCGGGCGAAGCGAGCGCAGGTATAACCGATACGACGGGAAGTACGGCCTTAATTACCCTAGACTATTTCGAGATCAACAACGGACGGCTCGTATACGACGACCGGACGACCGAAACCTACGTGCGGCTCGAACACCTGAATGCCACCGGCGAAGGCGACTTTACGGCCTCCGTCTTTGACGTGGTAACCCAGGCCCGGGCGGAATCCTTCACCCTGCGGCAAGCTGGAATGACCTATCTCGACGGCGTGCGGATGACGGCCAACGGAACGGTAAACGTGGACGCCGACAATCTGCGGTACACCTTCACGGACGCCGACGTGACGCTCAACGAGCTGGCCCTGGACATAGATGGAAGCATCGACCTCGAAGACAACGACGATATTCTCTTCGACCTGGCCTACGAAGCCCCCGCCAACGATTTCCGCCAACTCTGGAGCCTGGTGCCCGCCGCCTACACCGAAGGCTTCGAGCAAGTGCAGACCTCCGGAACCTTTACCCTGAACGGATCGGTGAACGGTGCCTACAACGGAGAGACGGAAACTTACCCGGCCTTTACCCTCAATAGCCAGATCGACAACGGAAGCGTACAGTACCCGGGAAAACCGGTGGGTATCAACGGCATCGACGCCGCCCTGGCCGTGAATAGTCCGAGCAGCGACCTGGATGAACTGGAGGTGAGCATTCCCCGCTTCAATTTCACCCTGGGCAGTGACCCCTTTGCCGGCAGTTTCCGCCTGGCCACTCCCCTTTCCGATCCCGACGTGGACGCACGACTGAACGGCACCCTGGACCTGGAGAACTGGGCCTCCGCCATCCCGCTAGACGGGGTGGAAGAACTGGCCGGACGCATCGTGGCCGACATCACCATGAATAACGTCCGCCAGAGCGCACTCGAGGCGGGTCGCTACGCGGACGTCAACCTGAGCGGCGACCTCCTGGTGAGCAACCTGATTTACGTTGCCGAGGGTACGCCCCCGGTCCGCATTGCCCAGGCGCGGGCGGATTTCAGTCCCCAGGCCATCGATCTGCAGCAGTTTACGGCTACCCTCGGCCGCAGCGACATTTCCGCTTCCGGCAAGGTCAATAACATTCTGGCCTACTTCAGCCCCGAGCAAACGATGCGCGGTAGCCTGACCGTGCGTTCCAATTACTTTGACGCCGATGAATGGCTTTCCGAGGAGGATACCCAACGGCCCACTACCCCCGCGGAACTGGAGGTCGCTTCGGCCGAGCCATCGACCGAGGTCTTCGACCGTTTCGACTTTGACCTGGACGCCGAGTTTCAAGAGCTCGCCTACGGCACTTACCATCCCACCGACCTGCGCGTTGCCGGTAACATCAAACCCAACAAATTGGTCCTCGCGGAGGCCAGCGCGACACTACAGGAGAGCACCTTCGATGCCTCCGGCACCATCAATAACCTATTCGACTACACCTTCGGGGAAGGCGTTCTGACCGGCGAGCTGGATGTCCGCTCCGGATTTTTCAACGTGGCCGATTTCATGACGGACGAGGAGGTAACCGCCGCCCCGGCCGATGACCTGCCGCAAACCGCCGCCGAAACCGCCCCGATACCGATCCCCCGGAATATCAACCTGGAGGTCAATATGGTGGCCGACCGCGTGCAGTACACCGACATTGTCATGAATAACGTTCGGGGGCTAATGCTGATCAAGGACGGATCCGCCATGATCGAAGACGGCCGGGCCAACCTGCTGGGTGGCTCGATGGGCTTCCGGGGCGCGTACGATACCGCGGAATCCGACGAACCGGTTTTCCGCTTTGCCTACGATATGGAGCAACTGGATTTCGGCCAGGCCTTCGGAGCGCTGAATACCTTTTCCATCCTGGCCCCCATCGGGAAATTCATCACCGGCAACTTTAGCAGTCAGCTCCTGATGGAAGGGAAGCTCGGCGCAGACCTTATGCCGGTACTCTCGTCCATCGACGCGGAGGGCTTGCTGCGTACCGCCGAAGCGCGGATCGCCTCCTTCAAACCGCTGCAGGTGATCGGGCGGGCGCTCAACGTGAAAGAACTCAGGGAGAACGCCACGCTCAGGAATATCATCGCCGCCTTTGAGATCCACGACGGTATGGTCACCGTGGAACCCTTCGATCTGTCGCTTGCCGGCATTGATATGACGGTGGCCGGATCCCACGGCCTGAATACCGAGATGGATTACCGCATCCGGGCCGCGATACCTAGGACATTGGTGGAAGGCAACATAGTCGGCGGAGCCGCCCTGTCGGCGCTGGAGAATCTTGCCGGGCAGGCCAGTCGCCTCGGCCTGAATATTTCACCGGGAGATACCCTCAACCTGGACATCGCGGTAACGGGCTCGGTCTCCGATCCCAAGACGGGGATAAATCTGTTAGGTACGAATTCCGGCACGGCCCAGAGCGGAGCCGGCGCCGTGGCCGGTGCCCTGCAGGACCGTGCCGAAGCGGAGGTACGTAACCGCGTGGATTCCGTCCGCCAAATGGCGGAAACCCGGGCCGATGAATTCCGTGACACCCTGGAGCAGGCCGCCACCGAACAGGCCAGGAAACTGGAACAAGCAGCAGCTAACCGGGTGAGAGAAGCGTTGGGAATGGGGCAGGATACGACCCCGACCATGGCGGACAGCATCAATATTCCGGGAATTGGTAAGGACGCCGTAGAGGACGTAAAATCCAAACTGGAAAAATTCAATCCCTTCAAGCGCAACAAGAAAGAAGGCGGCGGAGGGTAACTCCCGAGCGTGGGTTATTACGGTACAGCCGGGGCGGTGAACAACTGCCCTGGCTGGCCATCGACCGGTCGGGAATAGCCTGTAAATAGAAAAGCCGTCACCGACCTGAGTCGATGACGGCTTTCACCTTGTAGCGGGGGCAAGACTCGAACTTGCGACCTTCGGGTTATGAGCCCGACGAGCTACCAACTGCTCCACCCCGCGATGTTAATTTTACCACGTTACCGTCGTAACGGGCTGCAAATATACATACAATCCTGGAACTGCAAAAGTTTGGATGATTTTTCTAAATTATTCTTCCGTTTCCGGTGCCAACTGGATGCGCAAGCCGTCCAACTTATCCGTGATGCGTAGTTGGCACCCCAGTCGGGAGTTATCCTCCACGAAAAAGGCCTGGTCGAGCATATCCTCCTCCTCGTCCTTCATGTCCGGCAGGTCGTTATCCGATAAAATATAGCAGTGGCAGGTACTGCAAAGCGCCATGCCACCACAGGTACCCTTTACCGGGAGTTCGTAGGCCTTACAGACCTCCATCACGTTCATATTCATATCGGTGGGCGCCTCCAGTTCGTGGGCCTCGCCGTGGCGATCTACTACGGTAATGACGATGTTGCCGTCTTCTGCCATGCTGTTTGTTTTTTGGGTTGGCGAAGATAAGCACGACAAACAGGATGAAAACACGAAGCCCCAAAAACACGGAAGGTCTCAGAGGTCTTGTCTTTATCGTATCTTTGCGGCTTATTTCGGGGCTATAGTCGATCAAAACATTACATATCCGCCACCACCCGCCGGGCTTGGTGGTCTAAGATTTTGATATTCAGATGGAACGATATATCAATTTTTTCGATTTTAATCAGAAGGTCGACTACAAGATCGAAGTACTGTCCGGCCTGACGGTTGCCCTGGCCCTGGTTCCGGAGGCCGTGGCCTTCGCCTTTCTGGCGGGACTCCCTCCCCTGACCGGCCTCTACGCCGCCTTCGTGATGGGTATCGTGACGGCCGTCTTCGGTGGTCGACCGGGGATGATCAGTGGCGCTACCGGGGCGGTAGCCGTCGTGATCGTTTCCCTGGCGCAATCGCACGGTATCGAGTACATATTCGCTACCGTAGTACTGGCCGGCTTAATTCAGATCGCGGCAGGCGTACTGCGCCTGGGAAAGCTCATGCGCCTGGTCCCCCACCCGGCCATTTTCGGCTTCGTGAACGGACTGGCCATCATCATCTTCATGTCTCAGTTGGACCAGTTCCGCAATCCGGCAACCGGGGATTGGCTCAGTGGTAATTCGCTGTACCTTTTTGGCGGCCTGGTACTGATCACGATGGTCATCATTTGGGGCCTGCCGAAACTGACTAAGGCGGTGCCTGCCTCCTTAGTGGCTATCCTGGCGGTGTTCGGAATCGTCTGGGGTTTTGGCATCGATACGAAGACGGTTGGCGATATGGCCAGTATATCCGGTGGCTTCCCGCCCTTCCACATCCCCAACGTACCCGTGAGCTTCGAGACGCTGCAGGTCATCACCCCCTATGCGCTCATCGTTGCCGGCGTTGGTCTTATCGAAAGCTTACTGACCTTGAATATTATCGATGAGATCACCGAAACCCGGGGCCGCGGTAATAAAGAAGCCGTGGCCCAGGGTGCCGCAAACGTACTTTCCGGCTTTCTTTCGGGGATGGGCGGATGCGCCATGCTCGGACAGAGCCTGATCAACATCAGCGCCGGAGCACGGGCCCGCCTGTCGGGCATCGTGGCCGCGGTGATGCTCTTGATCTTCATCATGTTCGGCAGTTCGCTGATCGAGCTGGTTCCGATGGCCGCCCTAACGGGCCTGATGATCATGGTAGCGGTAGGCACCTTTGAATGGGCCAGTCTGCGCACCTTCGGAAAAATGCCGAAATCGGATCTTCTCGTTATGGTACTGGTCACATTAGTCACCATATTCCTGCACAACCTGGCCCTGGCCGTGATCGTGGGTGTGATCATCGCGGCCCTTCGCTTCGCCTGGGAAAGCGCCAAGCGGATCCGCGCCCGCAAGCGGATCGATGAGGACGGGATAAAGCATTACGAAATCTACGGGCCGCTGTTCTTCGGCTCCGTCGCCGTGTTTAACGAAAAATTCGACGTGCTCAACGACCCGGATGAGATCGTCATCGACTTTGAGGAGAGCCGCATCGTTGATATGTCCGCCATCGAGGCCCTCAACAAACTGACCGAACGCTACCATAAGGTGGGAAAGAAGGTCCACCTCAAGCACCTGAGTAAGGACTGCCGCCGTTTGATCAGTAAGGCGGACGCCATCATTGAGGTCAACGTGCTGGATGACCCCACCTACAAAGTAGCCGTCGATCAGTCATTCTAGCGGTAACTTGGGGCGCAAACGCATGGCATGCCCCTCAGTGTAGGCATTACGGGAAATATCGGTGCAGGCAAGACTACGGTTTGTCAGGATTTCGAGCGTCTCGGCGTACCAGTCTACTACGCCGATGCGCGAGCCAAGGAATTAATGCACGAGGATCACCACCTCCGTCAGCTGATCACGGGTGACTTCGGCACGGAAAGCTACACCGCCGAAGGAATACTCGACCGTGCTTATCTGGCTGGCCGCGTATTCAGCGACCCCGCCGCACTGGCCCGCCTGAATGGCTATGTCCATCCCGTAGTAGCTGCCGACGCCGCCGAATGGCACCATCGGCAAACCGCCCCCTATACCCTCCACGAAGCGGCCATACTACTAGAAATAGGATCCCGGGATCAATACGATGCCGTTGTCGTGGTGGCATGTCCCTACCGTACGAGGATGGCCCGCGTGATGCAGCGCGACGGCATCACCGAAGCGGACTTTGCCGCCCGGGCCGACAAACAGTGGACGGATGAGCGCAAGGAAGCCGCGGCGGATCACCTCATTATCAATGACGGCCGCCGGTTGTTGCTTCCCCAGATTTTGCACCTGGACGAGCTACTCCGGCAGCAGTCGCACCAAAGACTATCGTCCGGCGTTTGACGGAAACCAATTCCTTATGATGCGCTTTCTGACCCTCCTCCTTTTTTCCTTCCTTCTTGCCGCCTGCGCTGCAGACGTGGCGCTGGAGGACGAACCTTCCCGATCGGTCTACCCGGTAGCCGAACCCCAACCGGAAGTCATCTCACCGGATACGGTGGTCGCCGACAACTCCGAAGCGGCTCCGACACCCTACGGTATGGTGATTGAGCCGGACCAGGCCGATCAGCAAGCCAGGGGCGTAATAGGCAATCAGGACGGTGAACCTGCGCTCGCCGCCCAAAGATTGCTGACGGGATCCTGGATAAATACCACGGATGCTCAGGAAATCGTTGCATTCACGCCAACGCACTACAAGACTTATTACCAGGGTGAACTGCTCGTAGAAGAAGACATGACCTTTCATGGGGTATGCCCGGCGGCCTGCAGCGGCGGAACCTCCACCGGGGAGCCTTGCTTCACGATCTCCGGGCCGGCGCAGACGGATTGCTTCGGTATCGTACGCCTTACGCAAGACATTCTCGAGCTACAGATCCTGGGCGTGAGTACCGAAACCGTTGTTTATCGGCGGGCGGACTAACGAGAACACATCCGGAACTGCCAGCGGGCAGTTAATCTGGATAACAAACGCAGCATGAAACTTTACTTTCCGGTTCTTCTCCTTTTACTGACCCTCCGGGTTCAGGCCCAACTGAATACCACTTTACGGTCGAATCTAGACTTCGGCGTTAGCGTCAACGACGTTTGGGGGTACGTCAGTCCGGACGGCAACGAGTATGCCATCGTGGGCCTCGATACCGGGATCGCGATCGTCTCCCTTGCCGATCCCGACCAACCGGCGCTGATCGGGGTGGCGGGCGGCGTCCGGAGTGTCTGGCGCGATATGAAGACCTACGGCGAGTATGCCTACGGCGTAGCTGACCAGGGAAGCGACGGCCTTACCGTGATCGACCTGCGCCAATTACCCGACACCTTTGCCGTCACCCAACTTCGCGATACCGTTCCCGGATTTGAGCGTCGGTTTCTGCGCGCACACAACCTCTTCATCGACACGACCCGCGGGCTCGCCTTCACCGCCGGAGGCGATCGAAATATAAATGATGGAGGGATGCTTATTTACGACCTGAAGGTCGACCCCCTACATCCTAGGGTTACCGCCGTGGGGCCGGCCACCTACGCGCACGACGTATATGTACAGGACAACCTGATGTACGCTTCCGAAATATACAAGGGCGAGTTGGCGATCTACGATACCAAAGACATCGATAACATCGTGGAGCTTGGCCGAACGGAAACCCCATTCCGATTTACCCACAATGCCTGGACCTCCGAAAACGGGAACACGATGTTCGTCACCGACGAAGTAGCCAACGCCGTAGTAGCCGCCTACGACATCACGGACCCCGGCAACATCGAACCCCTCGATGCCTACCGCCCCCTCTCCAGCGTGAATACGGAAACGATCCCACACAATGTCCACGTCATCAACGATTACCTTTCCATCAGTTACTACACGGACGGACTGCGGGTAGTGGACGCCAGCGATCCCACGAACCTGGTAGAGGTAGCCAACTACGATACCTGGCAGGGACCGGACGGCGGATTCAGCGGGAACTGGGGTGCTTATCCCTTCCTGCCCAGCGGACTGACGCTGGTCTCCGACCGGGCCACCGGCCTGTACGTGGTCGATGTTACCTACCAGCGTGCCGCCCGTGTCGAGGGTACTATTGTTGATAGCCTGACCGCGAATCCCATCAATGCGGCTACGGTCGAGATCCTGACCGATCAGCTCAACGCGACCACCACCGATCCGATGGGGGTATTCGCCACCGGAATCGCTACGGCAGGTACTTACGACATTGCCATCAGTGCTCCGGGGTATGCCCCGGATACCATCTCCGCGGAATTAATTAACGGAGAAGTGCTTCAGGTAGCGATCCAACTCGTCGATAGCGCATACCTGACCACGTCGAGCCATGACATCGAACGCTTCGAGGTGCATGCCGCCCTGGCGCCGAATCCCGCGCCAGGCGCCGCCGTTTTCACTTACGACCTGGGAAGTCTTCCCGGGGGAAGCCTGCGGGTTTACACGACCTCCGGCACCCTCGTCAGCGAGCAACGATTGTCCCGTAAGAGCGGAACCGTGGAGGTAGCCGACGGATTTCCCTCCGGCCTCTATTTCCTCCACCTGATGAGCGAGGGCAAAGCGTTGCGCACCTTTAAATTGGTGAAGCTATAAAGGCAAGGCGGCCGCTACCGCTTGACGGCATCCACCACGACACGTAGTCCAACGTGTTCGCTCTCCGGCATTTCGTCCGCGGGAGCCGCCTCATCCACGTAGTCGTATGCACTGTACCCAAACGAGCCGGCCTGGGTGCGCTCGGCCAGGTTACCGCCGAGATCGTAGATGTACTTGTCCGCCAGCTTTACGGGGGCAAAACTTCCTACGGATTTAACCAGTGGTGTTTGGAGCTTGTCAATCTGTTGCCGAAGGACGTCCACTTCTTCGGGCGTGATCGCGTAGCCCGCCCAGTAATTCAGCGTATTTTCTTTAGCCGCCACCTTTCTGGCCTGCTTTTGCCAACTTTTCGCTTCCTCATCGTTGGGAAGCCTGGCCCGACGACCCAGTTTCCCGGAAAGCCAGTCGAGGTAAGCATCAGCCTCCTGACGGGAGAGGGTCACGGGGTCATTCGGTCCGAAGGTTCCGGCATCGTGTTGCGGACGGAAGGCGGCGAACTGTGCGTGGGTGACCTCAAAACGCCCGACGCTTATGCTGTCCTTACCCAGGGCCACTACTTCGGGGAGGAGCGCCTGGTCATCCGAAAGAACACCGTACAACGATCCGGCTTTGGCAACCGTATCGATCTTGAGTAAGGCGGCGAGCGGACTATCCTCCTTCAGCGCGGGATTATCCTGGCGCTCCTTGCCGAACAGGTAGGTATCGATCCAGGCCAATTCCTCCTCCATTTTCCGTTTCTGGTGGGTGATCTTCTGCAGCCCGTGCGGCTGACCGGGAAACCATAAAAACCGCACCGGAGCTTTGGCGATCTGCTGCAGCGCCCGGTAATACTCCCAACCCTGATCGCGGGGAACGGCGCGGTCCTCGCTACCGTGGAAGATGATCGTCGGGGTACGAACGTTTTCCATATCGAAGAGGGGCGACTTCGTGATGTAGGTTTCGTTGTAGTTCTTACCATTCGTATCGTCCCACGGCGCGCCACCGAAATAGCTCTGATCGAAGCTGACCCCGAACCTACAGGTCCCGAAATCACTGGTCCAGTTGACGTCTCCTGCTCCGGGGCAGGCCACTTTAAAGCGTTCGGGATAGCGCACGGTGAGCATGGTCGTAAGAATGGCTCCGTTGCTCCATCCCATGCTGCCGATGCTGTCCGGATCCACCTTGCCTTCCGCGATCAGCTTGTCGATGCCGGAGGTAATGTCCTCCATTTCCGGCTCGTAGTAGTTCTTTTTGATGCTTTCCACGTAGGCGAGGCCGTGGTTAGACGAGCCGTGGTAATTGGGTTTGAGTACGAAGGCCCCGCGCTGACTCAGAATTTGGGGATACGTGCTCCAACGTTCGCTCCAGGTGTCGGTATCCACCCCGGACGGACCGCCGTGGATGCTGAGCATCAAGGGGTAGGCTCTTCCCTCGGTATAGTTTGCCGGGTAAAAAAGGATACCGGTCACCATCTCCCCTTCGTAGCCGGCCCATTCGATCACCTCGCTTCGCGTGATGTCTTTCTTTTTGAGCTTACCGTTGAGGGTAATGATCTCCTCCAGGCCGGTCACTTCCGCCCCCGAAAGCGCCCCGACGAAATAGCGGGGAAGCTGACTGGCGGTGGAATAGGCCAGCACCAGCCGCTTTCCGTCTTCGGAGAAGGCGAGAATACTCGCGTGATCCAGCATGGTATCGAGTTGGAGGTCGGTGCTGCTCCCGTCTCTGCCCACCAGCGCCAGGCGTTCGGTCGCCCGGTTGGCCAGGGTAGCCACCAGGTCATTTCCTACCACCGCAATGTCGTTCACCCCGTTCTCCCAGCTCAACGCCATATTCCGCGGCTCCTCCCCCAGCGGCATGTAGTATAATTCACCGATACCGGCACCATCCCATTCCGGGTCGCTGCTGCGGGTGGCCGTGAAGTACAGCCCTTTGCCGTCCTCGGTAAATACCAGGTTCCGCGGACCCTGGAGACCTTCCAGAATACGTTCCTCACTTCCGGAGCTCAGGTCATGCAAATAGTACTCGCTCTTGGGTTGCGCATCGGCGGCCTGATGGGGGCTACCCTCCAGAACGTACACGAGCTGTTCGCCATCCTTGCTCACCGTATAGCCGGCAACGGGCTTGTCGTTTTCGGTGATGCGGCGAATGCTTTCCGATTTCAGATCAAAGGCGTAGATGCGATCGATCGTCCAACTGCTGGTATCTTCTACGACGATGACATTGTCTTTCTCCTTTTCACGCTCGAGGGTCTCCAGCGTTTTCCCCTCGTTGCTCACGTACAGCAGGGTGCTGTCGTTCATCCATTCGATGCTGCTGATCCCCTTTTCAAATTCGTGGACTTCCTGCGCTTCGCCGCCGTACAGACTAATCTTCCAAAGTTTCTTTCCCTTATCACGGGAGCTCAGGAAGTAAACGTATTCCCCCTCCCGGTCGAAAATTGCGGAATGATCGCTCTCGTCGCCATTGGTCAGGCGAACGGTTAGAAATTTGCCCTCTTTTTTCTTTTCCAGACGGGTCAGATACAGGTCGTTCACGAACTTATCCTTCTCCTCGTCTTCCGCCGCACGTTGTTTGCTCCACAATACCATGGATCCATCGGGCGAGAAGGATACACTACGCATGTACTCGGTATGGATCACGTCGTCCACGGTCCACTTTCCTTCATCGGAAGAAACGGCTGATTGCGCCGGAGCGCGGGAACCACAAGCAAGGAGAATTGAGGCAACGAGGAGATATCGGATCATGGCAGGTTCTTTGGGATAAATGTAGAAGAAGTTTAAAATAAATATTTTGTGTTGTTTGTAAATTAACACAAACAGTTTGTATGTTTACCGAACAAACAAGCATCCTATGAAAGACCAACCCCCCCGATTTACCGCTGCATATCTACTGCAACGCCTTTCGGGGAATCAGCATAAGGATCTGACCCGTTTCGCGGATGATCGGCAGTCCACCCTAGTTCGTATGACTAAAAACAAGGGACAGCGCGCCTAACACCCGCAGTGGGGCTGCCCCGGCCGAATCATTGATTCTGCCGGGGGATCAGGTAAAGCGCTTCCTGCCGTCCATTGATGTAGCGGAACGCTTCCCCGTCCCAGTAGCCATCTTCTTCCAGCATTACGCGGACATCCTTGTTCCAGCCCGGTACGAAAGCCGTATTGTTTAATTCGATGCTGTATGCCGTGTTGGGAAACAGCGGATAATCCCCACGCACCTTCACTCCCTCCTGCTGATCCCATAGACCGATGGTGGGTCCGGCACCGTGTCCGTGGAAACCAATGGGGTGACTGTATATCGACGGGCGCAGGTCTTCCGCTTTCGCGGCGTTTATCGTGGAAAGCAACATTTCGTTTCCGCTCACCCCATTTATGAAATGGCCCGTGAGCAGATCCATCACGCGTAAGCCCTTTCGGTGTGCCTCCACCAGGTCCTCAGGGGGTGCGCTTTCTCCCGGCCGCAGCACGTAGGCATTCTCCTGGGTGTCCGTATTGAGTCCACAATAGGTTATCCCGAAGTCGCAGTGTACCAGGTCTCCGGGTTGGATCACGTCTGCTTCGGGTCGCGCGCCGAAGCCGTAGAGCTCCTGAGCTTCCGATCGCTGCACATCCACCGTTGGATGGAACCAGGTATCCAACCCCAGGTTGCGCGTGCGTTCGCGTAGGTACCAGACGACTTCCTCGGTGGTGGTAACCCCCGGCTGGATCACTTTTTCACTAAAGGCCTCTGCAATGATCGCGTGGGCGATTTGCATGATCTGCCGGTAAACGGCCATTTCGGCGGGGATGCGCGTCTCCAGCCAACCGATCGCCAGCGGCTCCGCGCTGACCACCCGCCGATCGAGTTCGTCGGGCAGCACCTCGAGCAGCCGGTCGTAATGGTAGCTACTTATCCCGTCCGCAAGACCGAAATCGGCACTTCGGTTGACGGCGATCTTGGCGGGGTCTCTTTCCTGGATGAGTTCCAAAAGTTGCTGCCACTGATCGGGTTGTTGTTCCTTATCCCAGGCTTTCTTAAATACTTCCCCTACGTCGTACCGGGCACAGGCCAGGGTTTCCAGTTCCTTTCCTTCCCCGGGATCGTATATGAGCAACATGGTAGTTCGTCGGGCACCCATCCAGCTGCTGGGCAGCATGGTTTTTACCACGGCGTCCTCGTTGTATTCCCGCGTGATCATAACCCACATATCGATGCCCGCTCTGCGCATCAGTTCCGGCACCACCGTCTCGAAACGCTGCTTCAGCCAGCGGTCCCGAAGCTCGCCTTGTTGCTTCAATGACAGAATTACGGGCATGGCATGCTGTGCGGTAGCGGCAGTCGTACCGAAAAGGCCGAGGAGGAGAAAAAGGATCAATCGCATAAGCTGGGGTTGAATGTTTCCGCTAAAGTAATAGCCCGGAACCGTGATTACCTTTACCCCCGTGAAGAATGCTCCTTTCATAGCGCTGATTGCGTGCTATGCGATGCTGTTGGTTACCCATTTCTACTATCCGAAGTGGGAACAACCCGGTAGCGAGGCCACGCTGAGTTACGATGTTTCCGGCTATTACCTCTACCTGCCGGCCACCTTCATCTACCAGGATTTGCGCGACGTGGCCTTTTTGCCGGCGATTATGGATCAGTACCATCCGACCTATACTCCCTACCAGACGTTCGAGCACGAATCCGGGGCCATGGTGATGAAGTACAGCCTGGGACAGGCGGTGATGTACAGCCCGTTCTTTGCCCTCGGCCACCTCTATGCAGTGGGGACCGACCAATTTCCGGCGGATGGTTTTTCGCGCCCCTACCAGGTAGCCATTTCCCTGGGCAGCCTGCTCGTCGCGGCCATAGGGCTGTACGGTGTCCTGCTTTTACTACGCCGGTATTTCGGGCCCGGCATCGTAGCCACTACCCTGCTGCTGATCGTTTTCGGTACCAATTACCTGAATTACGCGGCGATCGACGGGGCCATGACGCACAGTCACGTATTCACGCTGTACGCCCTGTTGTTACTGGCAACTGATCGTCTTTACCGAAACGAGTCCTCGCCCGGCATAGGCAATTTCATGGTTATCGGCGGGCTTATCGGACTGATGGCGCTAACGCGACCGACGGAAATTTTGGCCGTGCTCCTTCCCCTCTTCTGGCAAATGACGCCCTCGGTAACCGGTCTGAAAAGCAGGTTACGGTTCCTGGGCAGCCATCGCGGGAAGGTACTCCTCGCGGCGGCGCTCTGCCTGCTGATCGGTTCCCTGCAGTTGTTCTACTGGTACCACGTCACCGGTGATTGGATCGTATACAGTTACCAGGATCAGGGATTCGACTGGCTGCACCCCCACCTCATCGACGGACTGTTCAGCTACAAAGCCGGCTGGCTCACCTATACCCCGATGATGTGGTTGGCCCTCCTGGGATTCCCGGTCCTGTACCTGTACCGCCAACGAATGTTTGCCGCGGTCACCGTGCATACGGTCTTCTTTATTTACGTAGCCTTCGCCTGGAGCGTCTGGTGGTATGGGGGAAGCCTGGGCCAACGGACCATGGTCCAGACCTACGCGGTCCTGTCCCTTCCCCTGGCTGCGACGGTGATGTGGGTCGCTAAACAAAAGACCGGGGCAAGGGCGGCCTTCGCCGGAATATGCCTGATTTTCGTGGCCCACAACCTCTGGTTCACCCACCAGGCCCATCGGGGGGGACTCTTCGTATCGGAGTGGATGAATAGACCATATTACTGGCGAACGCTTTTCACCTTTGAAAAAAACGGTGACGACCTTTTCCTCCTGGACAATCCGGAGTTTTTCCGGGGTACGCCCGAAGGCATCGATACCCTGTACGCGAACGATTTCGAGGAACTGGATACCCGTCCCTGCGGTATGCTTCCGATCTCCGGCACCGGGTCGGTATGCCTGGTCGATTCCATCAGCAGTACCCCCGAATACCGGGTGAGCGGTCCGTTTGAAAGCAGGCAATGGGTGCGGGCGACCGCCGACTTCAGCACCGAAGCGCATCGGCCGGGTATACACAGTTCTACCCAGCTGGTCCTACGCTTTTACAAGGATGGCGTTCCGGACAAGTATCGTCTGATTCGGATCCACCGTGCGCTGAATGAAGAGCGGCAACGTACGCTGAGCATTGAAGCGCGCGCTCCCCGTGGTGGCGCGGATGAAGTGGCCGTCCTGCTTTGGAACGGCGGAGAAAATAAGTCCGCCGTATTAATGGATAATCTGGTGATCGCCACGCTGGAATAGCTCACCGATGAGGCTGGTGGAACGCTTAGCCACCCGGCGGGTCGCGGTAGAGCTGCTGCAGCACTTTTACGGCTGGCTTTCCGCCCGGCACGAAACCTACGTCTCGTCCCTCCCGGTCTTCCTGATGCCCGAGGTAGGAGGGCCATTTCCAGATAAACATGCCTTTCACCCGTTGGGAAGCACTTACAGCCGCCGCCAGCGCGGCATAGCTACGGGCCTGAGCGACGGGACTTGTGGCCCGGTCGCCCGCTTCCGCGTGAGGATTTATCCAGGCATTTTCTACGGAGCGGTAGCCAACCTCGGTCAGCCAGAAGGGTCGATCATGTACCTGACTGATGCTGTCCGCCATTTGCATCCAGCGACGGGCACCGCCCATCAATTCCTGCTCCCCCGGTTCCAAACTCGTCGAAAGCGGATAATAGCTGTTCAGGCCCATTACATCGAGATCGTCCCAGAACGTCAGGTTCTCAAATTCTTCTCCCCAATTAGCCGCGTAGGTTAGCACCCCGCTGTAATGGTTCCTCAAATTCCGGATAATTTGGCGCCAGCGATCGGGATGACGCAGGGTGGTTTCGACGAGTTCCGTACCGATACAGAGCGCGAAAACGTTCTCCCGCTCGGCCATATCGGCGTAGTGTACGATCCATGCTTCGTAGGCGGAAAAGAAGGTATCCCAGTCCTCCTCTTCACTGTAATCTATCGCCCCCGGCCAGGAACCGCGGATCCAAATCTGGGGCTTTAACATCACCTTCAGATTTCGGGACTGCGCTTGCCGGATAGAATGTAAAACGGCGGAATCATTCTCGGATCCGTAGTGATCGGGAATAGGAAACTGATCAATGGGCTCCATGCCCCGCATAAAGGTGTACGGAACGATAGCTACGGAGTTGACATTCAATTGCTGCAGACTATCCATGGAAGGCCCTACCAGGTCGCCTCCGTATCCGTTGTGGCCCCTATAGCCTTCGTGCGCGAAGGTCATCCCACGCAGGAATTCCCGGGGAAGGATTTGCATCTCCGCGTCGTGGGCCACCTGACTATTACCCCCTTTACAAGCCGGGAAAAGCAGGAGAAATACCAGCAAGTAGGCGAGGATTCTTTCCATGGCTACCGGATGGCCTCCTTGATCCGGTTAGGATAATCGGTGATGATGCCATCTACACCCATGGCCAACAACTCCCGCATCCGGTCTACCTCGTTGACGGTCCAGGGAATGACCCGCATGTCAAGCGCCCGGGCTTCGTTCAGTATCTCGGCGGTCAACCCCTTTTCCCAGGGACTGTATATTTCCGGCACGAAGCCCAGCCGGTCCATTTTTTCCTTCACGCTCCCCGGTGCTTCGTCTAGGTAGGCAAGGGGAATATTCGGCGCCAACGCATGGAGTACCGCAAGCATCGTTGGATCGAAACACTGTAGATTGACGAGTTCGGGATGACCCCAGTCGGCAATGTCCGCCAAAACCAGCGCGGCAAAGGTCCTTCGGTCAGGCACCATGTCGGGCTCCCACTCCGGCTGAAATTTCAGTTCGATATTGTAGCGCGGAAGGCTCCGCTCCTGCTGCACGCAGTAGCGGTCCACGGCGGCAAACACTGCGGCCAGGCTAGGCTTACTCGCGGGCCGGCGCTGTTGGTCCGGGAAGCGGGGATGGGCACGCTCTCCGCAGTCGTAGGCCGCGATCTCCTCCAGGGTCAGGTTCCGCAGCAGCACCGTATCCGTGATAGCCTCGCCCGACGGTGTCGTACACAACTCGGGTTCCATATAGGGATCGTGACTCACGATCACGCGGTCGTCCGCACTCACTACCACGTCCAACTCTAGCGTGGTCACCTCCGGATAACTGAGCGCACGCAGGAAGGCGGGTATGCTGTTCTCGGGGAGTAAGCCACGGGCGCCGCGGTGACCTTGCCAGTCAATTGTACGATCGGTAGTCGGAGTGGAGGTCATTGGACGGGGCCCGCAACTCACGAGCAGGGGAAGGGTTAATAAGATATATTTAAAGCTATGAAACACCGATTCCTGATTTTAATCCTTGTCGGTCTGTGTTCTCCGGCATGGGCCCAGGACGACAGCCTGCAGGCCAAGATAATCCACTTGCTGGAAGTTTCCGGCGCCGAAGCCCAATTCATCAGTTCGGCAGTTAGTATGATCGAAATGCAACAGCAGAATGAGGCCTTTGCCGAGATTCCAGCGAGTTGGTGGTCGACCTTTGTCGAGAGGGTGCGCACGGATGGCTGGAATGATATCGCCCCTTCGCTGGTCGAAATATACCGCGCCAATTACACGGAAGCGGAAATTGACTACATGATCGAATACCACACCAATCCGCTCACGCAGTCCATCGGCGCCAAAGCTTCGGCGGTCCAGCAGGAAAGTATGCTCGTGGGTCAGGCATGGGGTGACAAAATTGCCGGGCAACTCGCCGATCAGTTGCCGGCCGAATCGGAAGGCAACTAAGATATGTATCTCCACTGGCTATTCTGGGTCGGCGCGTTGTTCGTGGTCATATTTCTCCGCTATCTGGCCTTTAGCGGCCTGTACCACTATTTGTTGCGGCTGCGACTTCGCGATCGCCTTCGGCACCGCATTTTTCACTACGAGGTGGGCGACGGCGCGCAGGTACATACCGAAATCAAGCGCTCGGCGATCGTTTCCCTGATCTTCGCCGGCTTCGGTATTGTAGTGCTGTTTCTCTGGCAGGCCGGTTGGAGTCAGTTGTACCTGACCGTCGATTCCGCCCGAGATTACTTCTGGTTGGTGGCGGGCCCCATCCTATTCCTCTTCGTCCAGGAGACCTACTACTACTGGATCCACCGCTGGATGCACCGGCCCGGCATTTACAACAAGGTCCACCAGTGGCACCACGAGAGCATCGAGACCACCGCCTGGACGGCCTTCAGTTTTCACCCCATCGAAGCGGTATTGCAGGCCGTCTTTCTTCCCCTCATCGTGCTGATCCTTCCCCTGCAGGTCTTTACCTTCTTGTTGCTCCTGGCACTGATGACGCTTAGTGCCACCATCAACCATGCCGGCATCGAAGTCTTCCCTTCCTCCTGGTCCCGTATCCCGATTTTGCGGGGACTCATCGGAGCTACCCACCACGACGTGCACCACAAACAGGCTCGGTACAACTTCGGCCTTTACTTCACTTTCTGGGATAAATGGATGGGCACCGAGAGTCCAAAATTCACCGACCGTTTCCAAACATACACCCGCAACGAAGCCGCAGAAGCTAAGGGGTAGCCGGCTGGTAAGTACATCGCCAGGCCCGGTATTCGAAGATCCTTTCCTGGCGGAGCACCTTTTCCTGATCGATGCGCCACCCCCTTTGCCGCAGCGCGACCCGATATTCCTCGGCTCGGTGCTGCTGGGGATGAAGGAGGTCACCCGGTAGAGCTCGAAAAACCGTTCGCAGTACTTCGTGTCGATGCACGTCGCTGCTGATGATCATCTCCGTTCCCGGGGCGGCCATGCGGGTGAGTACATCCAGACCGGCGTCCCAGTCACGAACGTGATTGATGGCATTGAAGCAATACAATTGCTGAAAGGGGCCCAAATTTTTGACGTCCTCCAGCGCGGATGAAAGGAATTCGACGTGTGGATAGTAAGCGGACCGAAAAACGGGCAGGTTCTCGTACTGGCCCAATAATGGATCGAGAGCGGTGACCTGTTGGCGGTCTTCCAGCACGATGAATACCCCGGCGGGGCCGCAGCCGATATCGGCCACGCGGGCTCCGCGACGGACCGTCCACTCCAGCTGGTCAAGTACGCGATGCCAATACCGCCTTTTATTCTCCAGGTAACCTGCCGGAGATTTGTCACGGAGATAACGACGCCACCACCGCCACTCCAGTGATTGCGCGAGTCGCCATCTGAAATATTCTAACGATTGCACGGTCGCAAGGTAATCCTGCGGACTCATAAAGTATGATCAGCTCCGCCGCATCGCAACAACCGGGCTATCCAAAGCTTTACATCTGCAACTGAAGATCGTGATTATGAATTTTAAAGTGGGAGACCGGGTTACCCTACTGCGTACCGGCAAGGGAGGCACCATCTCGTCCGTATTACCGGACGGCAATTTCCAGATCCGGCTCGACGGCGGGTTCGGTCATTTGCCGGCTCCGGGTCACGCCATAGCGTTACGCGACCCGGATAGTTCCGCACCTGCGCCCGCCGCCCCGGCGCAACCCATTTCTCAACCGCAAGCCGCCAAAAGTGATACCGGCGTTCAGTTGGCTTTCGACCCTATCTTTAACGAGGACGGCGAACCGGAAAATTATCAACTCTACCTGATCAATGGTACCGGCAGCCGCATTCTCTACGAGATAAAGGTCAAGACGGGCGAACGGCAACGCAGCAGCAAATTCGGTCCCCTACCCCCCTATGACAAAAAGCGGCTGGACCTCATTCCGTATGGCTGGCTAAACGAGAAGCTTGCCATCGACCTCGACGTCCGGGCGGTGGTCGAGGGCGGTACCGGTCCACGCCATTTTCACCAGTTGAAAGTCCGGCCTAAGCAATTTTTCGGCAGTTTTACCGATGTGCCTGAACTGAGCCACGGTGCGCACCTCTTCGTGTTGTTTCCCCGCCTCAAAGCGACGGCCATCACCGACCGTGCCGCCCCGGCCTCGACGCTTAAAGAGATCACGCGGTCCCAGCTTAAAAAGAAACCCACCGCGGAAAAACAGCCCCAACGGCCTCCGTCCATGAAGGAACGGGGAGATTTTAATCCCGTGTTAGATCTCCACCTTACCGCCCTGGTTGACGAACCCGAGGCCGTCCCGAAAGACAAGGTACTTGCCTTACAGATGGAACATTTCGACCGCTTCGTGGATCAGGCCCTGCGCCTGGACGTGGAACGAATTTACATCATCCATGGGCTCGGTAACGGAATTTTGAAGACGGAGATCCACCAAAAGCTGGAACACGTTCCCTTTGTACGAAAATTTTCTAACGACTATCACCCAAAGTACGGCTATGGGGCTACGGAGGTAGTGTTCGATTCTTAAGGTAATGGCGCACTCTCCGGTCAATATCACCGTTATTGCACCACGAAATCTATACCAAATGAAAAACTTCACACTGCTGCTGTTTGCCCTGTCCCTGTTCGGGTGCAATAAGGCTAAGATCACCGAACTGGAAACCAAGCTATCGAGTTCCGAGCGCGAAAATGAGCTGATCCGCAGCCAGCTCGAAACGGTCCAGCGGACCAATGGGGACCTCCTGAATCGGATGGAAGACCTTTCCGTTATTTCAAAGGAAGGAGCAACCAGTATCCGGGAAAGTCTACAGTCGATCAGTGGTCAGACCAGTCGCATCAACGAGCTGAACCGAAGCATCCAGCGTAAGGACAGTATGGCGTTGGCACTGGTCATGAACCTGAAGCGCAGTCTGGACAACATCAACGACGAAGACGTCCAGGTCGAAGTACGCGGGGGTAAAGTTCACGTGAGCATCAGCGATAATTTGCTATTCAGCAGCGGATCGGCCCGCTTAAATCCAGCGTCCGAACGGGTACTGGACAAGGTTAGCCGCGTACTCAACGACCACCGTGATCTCAGCATCATCGTGGAGGGGCATACCGACAATGTTCCGATCCGCAGCAGCACGATAAAGGACAATTGGGAACTAAGCACCATGCGGGCCGCGGCCGTCGTGCGGCAGCTCGTTCAGGACTTTGGCGTCGACCCCTACCGACTTACTGCGGCCGGGCGGGCGGATAATGACCCCCGGGGGGATAACTCCACCTCCGAGGGAAGGGCTCGCAACCGTCGCACGGAAATCGTCATAACTCCTGCGCTGGACGAATTCTTCAACCTTGCTCAAGACCGCGGGACAGCGGGATAGTCGGGATCACGGGCGTCACCTCCACCCGAATACGTGGAACGGCCAGCCTGGCCATAAGTGGTCGGCGGCAAACGCTGTAGCCGTCCTTTACCGGAAGGGAAAGCTCCGCCTCGACGGGGAAGGTGCGCATGTTGCGGTCATCGATCATCTTTAGTGGCCAGCTGCGTTCGCTTTCCAGCGTCACATTGAGGACGGCACGTCGCTCGTCGTATTCGGCCCTGACAATCGTGGCGTCCAGGGTATCCAATCTGGTACCAACCAGCAGGTTTTTAGCTCCAAAGAGCCCGTTGGCATCCAGGGGGTTCTCTTTATCCTCTACGTTCAGCGTCAAATGCCATTGAAAGGCATACTGACCGGTATTCCGTCGGTGGAGTTCGAAACGGGTGCCCACCAGGTTGACCAACGGATGAGCACTCGTACTAATGCGTTGGAGTACCGGGATTCGCAGTTCCGGCACCATCCCGGCGGCTGGCAGGACCAGGTCATAAGAAACCGGTACCGTCTCGATCTGCTGATTATGAAAGAGCCTGGCATCGGTGTATCCGGTCAGCGAAAAGGCAAGGCCTTCACTATCCGCCTCGACGGCGAGGCTTGGCTGCTCGCGGTAGACGCCCGCTCCGACATTCTGCAGTTGCCATCCGGCGGCGGCAAAGGAGGAAGGTATGCCGGGCACTTCGACCGTATGCCGATGCGCGGCTGCCTCGCGCAACGGCAGGGTGCGCTCGGCAAAGGCCGAGAGGCCCGCGAAATAGTCGGCAATCTCATCGGGATCGGGCAGGCGGGAAAACATCTTGTCCCGGGTGTACGGACCTTCAAAATCGGTATAGACGATGGTTTCCCAGTCAGTTGCCGAAAAACTGTTGTCATTCTCGCGACGATGCGAAAGGCTGCTGTTGATCTTGGCCGTCAGGGGAAGGGATACGTTGAGGCCCACCGACTGCTCGGCCGCGGTTACCTCTTTACTATCGGTAAGGTGCTTGATCACGATCCCGTCAAACTGCTTGAGGTAATAGGCCTTGCCCTGGTATTCGGGGTGTTCCTGGTAATACTGCCAGAGCCGGGCCATCAGCTCCGTGGTGCGATCGTCGTTGGCACCCAGTATCTCCGACAAGGGACTTTCAAAACTGCCGGCCATCGCCAGTACGCTGCTGTTGCGTTTTGCATCGGTATCCAGGGCGGCGGCAAATGCCGCATAGGGGGGCTTGAGACCGACGTCGAGGGCCGCTTTTAAATAGCCCCCGCAGTTCTTGGTGAGCACGAAGGCGTCAAAACCTTCGCGCGGTTGGGGAAGTAAATTAACCCCTTCCGACTCATTGTAAAGCAGGTTAGCGGGACTGTAGCGGATATCATCAAAGGAAGCGGTGGTCTCCCGGTCGGAAAACACGTAGCTCAGCAGCCCGCCCCCGTTTATATTGGCCTTTTCCACCCGCGTGCGCAGCGTCCGGGACCCCAGAAACTTATCAATGGTGGGCGGGGTATAGTCCCTGGCACCTTCGGCTTTTGTAAAACCGCAGAAGTCGTAGTGGCGCTCGAAGACGTCCTGCAATGCCCCGCCGAGAAAAAGACGGCTGTAGCCCCGCTCCGGGGGCCAGTTATCCTCGTTCTTCTTTCTTCTTCGTTGTGCATCGGCCGACTCGGGCATCAAAAGGAGTAAGACAAGTGGAATGATCAGAAAACGGATTTCGCGCATAGTGGATGGTAAACTGAATCTTTAATAAAAGGCCTTGCCGCGCCGCTTATTGTACGGACCGGTCGCTGGATTTTACCAAAGACTCAATTGCGGTTGCCTCCGCTTGCGGAACGGCTCAAAATCGTAGGCCGGCCAGACTACCGGTTCCGGGAAGAATTTCTTCTTTGCCAACTCGTATTGCTGCCGGATCATTCCGGCAATTTCTCCCGAGCCGTGCTGTCGAACCCCGAAGCGCTTTTCACCCAAATTTCCCTCTCTACAGTCCCTGATCCGGTTCAGTATCCGGTCAGCGCGGTCAGGGTAGGTCCGGTGTGCCCAATCGGTAAAGATCTCGGCAATCTCATCGTTCAGCCGGACGATGTTGAAACCGATTTTGCGGGCACCGCTCTCTGATGCCCGTTTGGCAATGCCCAGGATTTCGTGGTCCGTCAGTCCGGGTATGACCGGTGCGATGTTGACCATTACCGGAATGCCCGCTTCACTCAGGGTTGAAACCGCCCGAAACCGCTGAGCTATGCTTGCCGTGCGGGGTTCCAGCATGCGGCGGACGTCCTCATCGAGCGTGGTGATACTAAAGCAAACGTGGACCAGGTCATCGCTTGCCATCTCGCGGAGGATGTCCAGGTCTCGGATCACCAGGCTGTTCTTCGTGATAATGCCTACCGGGTGTTTCAGTTCGTTAAGCACTTCCAGGCACCTGCGGGTCAGTTCGAAACGCTTTTCCGCCGGCTGGTAACTGTCCGTATTGCCGGACATCATGATCGACATCGGTTCGTAGGACTTCTTCAACAAAGCCTTCCGCAGGAGTTCGGGAGCTTCCTGCTTGTAAAGGATTTTCGTTTCGAAATCGAGTCCGGCGCTGTATCCCCAGTAGTTATGGGTGGTCCGGGCGAAGCAGTATACGCAGCCGTGCTCGCAGCCCTGGTAGCTATTCAATCCGTATCCGCTTCCAAGATCCGGGCTGGTGATCTTATTCAGTATCGTCTTTGGATGGGTAGGGAGGTATTCGGTCCGCAACTCGTCCTCCGGATCGGGAAGCTCGTCGTAGCGAAGATTATGGTAGGGGTTGGCGGTATTGATCTGCGCTCCCCTGCCCTGTCGAACGGGCCGCCGGTTCCACTCCTCCATTACCGTCTTTTGAGCCGGATAGCGTTACCAATCACGACCACGTCAGAAAAGGCCATGAAGAGGGCCGCCCACATTGGATTCAAGTAACCGAGCGCAGCCAGGGGAATAGCTACAATGTTGTAACTGAAGGCCCAGAAGAGACTCTCTTTAATTGTTTTCAGGGTAAGTTCCGCGATACGCCTTCCTTCGACCAATAGCGATAGGTCATCCCGCATAAGCACTACCTGCGCAGCGTCGAGGGCCGCGGCACTGGCTCCTCCGAGGCTGATCCCCAGGTTTGCCCGACTCAGCGCGGCAGCATCGTTTATGCCGTCTCCCACCATGGCGGTTGGTTGTCGTTCACTCAGCTCGGAAACCTTTTGTAGTTTCTGTTCGGGTAGTTGACCGGCGTACACTTCATCGATGCCGACTTCTTCTGCTACCCGAAGTGCCTTTTCTTCCCGGTCACCCGTCAGTAAGACCGTTTGCACCCCACGGTCGTGAAGTTGCGTAATTAACTCGGCGGCTCCCGGGCGCAACTCATCGACGAGCGTGAACCAGGCAAGCAAGTCTCCATCTCGTTTCAAGACAACATCGGCATCTGCAACTTCACCTCTGGCAGCTCCCAGATAAAAGGGTCCCGATACCAGTCCGAGACCCGCCGTTTCCTGAACGTCGAGCCGACCGGCAAAGGATTGGTACCCTTCGTCCCGTAGATCGACCATTTTGGTTTTCCATAGGTAATCGCGGGTCGACGAAGCAATGGGATGAGAACTGAAGGCTTCCATCTCAAAGATCAGCCGACGCACCCACTGCTCATCATAAATTTTTTCCGTGTGAAAGGATCCGATACGCAGTTGGCCGGTGGTCAGCGTACCGGTTTTATCGAAGACGACTTTTTGGATATTGGCAAAGGTCTCCACCGTACTGCCTCCTCTGATCAGCACGCCTACCTGGGCCAACCTGCCGACCCCAACCATAACCGCGGTAGGGGTAGCCAGGCCCATGGCGCAGGGGCAGGAAATAAGTAATACGGCAATGGCATTCATAAGTGCCCCGGTGGCGGTCGCGTACCCGGTGCCCCAGCCGACCAGGAAGGTCAGTAGACTGATGCCAATGACCACGGGAACGAAAACCGCGCTTATACGGTCGGCCAGTCGTTGCAGATCCGGTTTGTCCGCCTGGGCGGTCTTCACGAGTTCGATGATCCTGGCCAGTGTTCCGTCGCGGTACGCTTCGGTTACTTCGTAAGTCGTCTGGCCCGCCACAACGATGCTTCCTCCCAGTATGCTGTCTCCTTTATTTTTATCTACCGGCAGGCTCTCGCCGGTTAGCATGGCTTCGTTGACGCTCAGGGAACCTTCCAGGATGTTGCCGTCCAGAGGGACCTTGTCACCCGTATTCACCCGGACGTGATGACCGGGTTTGACTTCATCCACCGGAAGAGAAACAATTGCACCGCTGGGCATCAACACCCGGGCGCTGTCTTCTTTCAGTTCGGTAAGCGCACCTATGGCGGTGGTGGTGCGATCGACGGCCCGGGCTTCCAACCAGTTACCTACCAAGACCAGCGTGATGATGGTGGCTGCCGTTTCAAAGAAATAGTAGTTCGGATCTTGCCAGTATAAGCCCACCAGACTGTAGGCAAAGGCGGCGGTGGCTCCCAAAAAGATGAGGACATCCATATTGAGCATCCGCTCCCGCAGGCCGGAGAGAGCCGACCGGCCAAAGTGAAGCCCACCAACGAGATAAACCGGCAGGGAAAGGGCGAACTGAACCCAGCCATCATCCAACGGTGAGGCGATACCGGCCATCATCAGGAAGTGATTGAGTAACAACGGGAGGGTAAGCACCGCACAAATGACCAGGCGCTGGCCGGGGGAAAGTCTAAACATCCCGCCGCGTACCGCCGAGCCAGGCTCATCACCCACCACGGTATAGCCGAGGCGCTCTATTCCCGCGCGCACTTCATTTTGCTCCGGAGCACCTTCCACCGGCCGGTATCGCACCTCTCGGGTCTGAAAATTGACCAATACATCCTCCAGGCCTTTTCGCTCCAAAAATCGCTGAATAGACATGGCGCAGTTATTGCAATCCATACCATTCACTTCCAATTCTACTATATCTGCGCGCTTCGTCACGAACCTAATTGCTTTAATGCACTTCTAATTATAACGTCCCAAGGGACAAAACTGTTAACCTAATTTGTACTATATGAAGAGCTTACATCCACTATT
This sequence comes from Lewinellaceae bacterium, assembly GCA_963747415.1. Taxonomy (GTDB): domain Bacteria; phylum Bacteroidota; class Bacteroidia; order Chitinophagales; family Saprospiraceae; genus Neolewinella. The sequence goes on from CAVVFF010000004.1 coordinate 117,667, forward strand.
ACTACTTTGCCTGTTATTTATTTTTGCCTGTGGGGGAGATACCCAGGAAGAGGCTATGGACCAGGGTGGCAACGAAGAGGATGACGCAGTCCTGCTCGGCGACGGCAATCCCGGTAACGAAAACATTCAACTGACGGATATGCCACCGACGGCGGATTTTCCGAATGCCAGCATAGATGACTGGTCCTACGAGAACGGTACGTTCAACTATGACGTAAGCGGCTATACCTTCGGAAAAATAACCGATGATGCCGAACAGGTGATGTGTGCCAATTCCGCAAAGGGCCAACACGTTCACCTCATCATCGACAACGAGCCCTATATCGCCAAGTACGAACCCACTTTCGAGCAACCTGTAGCGGACGGTGAGCATCACATTCTCACTTTCCTCAGTCGCAGCTACCACGAATCGATCAAAACCGATGCGGCCCACCGGGCGGTAAAGGTGAACACTTCGGGTGGATCCTTCACCAGCAGTGAGGAAATTACGGAACCCATGTTGTTCTATAGCCGCCCGAAAGGAACCTACGTCGGAACCGCTGAAACCGAAAATATTATGCTGGACTTCTATCCGGTAAATGTCACCCTCGGTGATGAATATACCGTCCAGGCTACGATCAACGGCAAGGAGTTTACCATTGATGAATGGAAGCCCTACTACATCGAGAATCTGCCCATGGGAGAAAATACCGTTACCCTTACGCTGATGCGTGGCAACGAAATTGTCGATACCCCGCTGAACCCTGTCCGGCGAACTTTCACCCTGGAGGCAAATCCAATGGAAGAGTCGCGTAAATAACAAAGAGAGCTTTCCCACTAAGCCGCCAATGCCCCGGTTCCAAAGAAGGAACCGGGGCATTTTCTCTTGTACTTCGCAGTGGCAGGAAGTCTCGGCTGCGTAGGATGCTGGGGCTGCACCCCGAGTGCATGTCCGCTAGTCGTAGCGGGTAATTTCACCGGTACGCACCCTATGCATATAATCCTGAAGGGCACGACGGACATTTGGCATCAAAATGTACAATCCGAATACGTTCGGGAAGCACATCGCGAAAATCATGGCATCGCCGAAGTCGAAGACGGCGGATGCGGAGATGGCGGAGCCAATTACTACGAAGATGCAGAAGATGACCTTGTAAATTGCTTCGTTCACTTTCGACTCCCCGAATAGGTACGTCCAGCACTTCAGCCCGTAATATGACCAACTGATCATGGTAGAAAGGGCAAACAGGATAACGGCAATACTCAGCACGACCGGGAACCAGCTGATAACCGTTTCAAAAGCGGCCGAGGTCAGGGTAATATCCCCTACGGTACCTTCCACCTTATTAGCAAAGGCAGCTTCCGCACCGTAACCGCCGTAGTTCGTTATGATGATCACCAAAGCCGTCATCGTACAGATCACTACCGTATCGATGAATGGCTCCAGCAGGGCGACGATACCCTCACTGATGGGTTCATCGGTTTTAGCGGCGGAGTGAGCAATCGATGCTGATCCCACCCCCGCTTCGTTGCTGAAAGCGGCGCGCCGGAATCCCTGGATGAGTACACCGATGAAGCCTCCATACAGGGCATCGGCATTGAATGCTCCACCGAGTATTATGCCGAACGCCTCCGGAATATCGCTGATATGGTAACCCAGCACAACCAGGGCGGCGAGAACGTAGATACCGACCATGAACGGAACTACCTTATCGGTCACCTTGGCAATGCTTTTAATACCACCGATAATGATCAACCCGACGGTAAGGGCCATGGCCACTCCGAAGATCCACCCGCGCTCGTAAAAGAAGCTGTCTACCCCACCCGTCACTTCAGTGAGCTGTTGGGTGGCCTGGTTGATCTGCACCATATTACCGCCACCGAAGCTACCACCGATGCAGGCTATGGAGAACATCACGGCAAGAACTTTGCCCAGTACGCCCCAACCCGGGCCCTTTTCGCGCAAACCCCTGTCGAGGTAGTACATGGGACCGCCTGACACCGAGCCATCGGCGTGGACATCGCGGTACATGAGTCCGAGCGAACATTCCACGAACTTGGAAGTCATACCGAGTAATCCGGCTACGATCATCCAGAAGGTGGCTCCCGGTCCGCCAAGCGCAACGGCGAAGGCTACTCCGGCAATGTTTCCTACGCCAACCGTACCGGACAGGGCGGCCGTCAGCGCCTGGAAGTGGGATACCTCTCCCTGGTCGTCGGGGTCGTCGAATTTGCCGCGGACGACATCTAGGGCGTGCTTAAACCCCCGGATATTGATAAACCCCATATAGACGGTAAATACCGTAGCGCCGATAATCAACCAGGGTAATACGAAGGGTATGTCGAAGCCGCCAACGGGGACGGTAAAGAACACAATCGACTCTACTACCGCGGTGATAGGCTCGAAAATGGCTTGAATTTTCTCGTCAAAAGTGGCCGTCGCCGTTTCCGCTACGGGTTCCACCGCCGGATCCTGAGCAAAAGCAAGTAGCGGGGCAAGCAGGGCGGTAATAAGAAAATGTAAGCGTTTCGCCATCGGTAAGTGGGGTTTAAGAAAAGCGCAAGGTAAGTACTTTTTAAAAGCCCGTTTCAACTCGTCCGGTCTCAATAAGACTGCCCCGGAGTTTTTTCCGTAGATGTACTACCTTACACCATCCACTTATGCCGATTTCTCCTTCCGTCACTGATACCGAGCTATTCGATGCCCTGCGTAGCGGAGCATCCGAGGCGCTGGATGAGCTTTTCAGGCGGTACTACACGCCCTTATGCCGCACCTCGATACGCTTGGTTCAGGATGCCGCGGCTGCCGAGGATATCGTACAGGATTTTTTTGCCGTGATGTGGACTAAGCGAAACAACCTCCCAGCAGACACTACCGCGGTAGGTTCCTACCTCCGGACCTCCGTAAGAAATCGAAGCTTGAATTATCTCCGCGACCAGAAGCGAATCCCGGTAAACGACGTAGAAATGCCGGACATGCCGGCCGACCGCTCGCAGCAGCCCGGCGCCGCTATGGAAAATAAAGAGTTGCAGCAACGCATCAACGAGGCAATCGATCGTTTGCCCGAGCGCTGCCGGCTCGTGTTCGTGATGAGCAAGCTGGAGGAAATGAGCCACCGTGAGATCGCTGAAGGCCTCGGAATTTCGGTGAAGACAGTAGAAAACCAGATGACCCGGGCGTATAAGTTCCTCCGGGAGTATCTATCCTTAGTCATATGTCTAATTATCACATGCTATGGTTAAATTAGGGCCAACGCGTCAGCCATCAGACCAAAATGTGAGAATTGCGGCATGTCGCTTAGGGGGTGAACCATACCTTTGGGGTCATCCTGACGTAGCTAACTTTTACGCACCGTCCTCATGAGCTTAGATCAGAACGACATCGACCGCTTGGTCACCGACTATCGCGGAGATTTTTCTCCCGATGTTGAACGTGGTCTGCGTCAGCTCCATTCCCGGATTACGCCCGTACATCAGCTGCGGCCGCGCCGCCGCGGCAGAGGGGCCATCAACCGCCTTGTCGGTATCGCTGCCGCTATCTTACTGTTGGTCGCCGCCGCCCTCTTCGTTTTCACCGGTGAAGGCCGCACCTACCTCACGAATCAGGACCAGCAAATCGCCGAGTACGTATTGCCCGATGGAAGCCGGGTGAGCCTACAGCAGGGCAGCCGCCTCAGCTATGAGCCGGATTCCTACAATGTGTCAGAGCGCCGCCTGGATTTTCACGGGCAGGGATACTTCGAGGTGACCCACGATTCTTCGCGCCCATTCCTGGTAACCAACGGAAGTAGTCAGGTCCGCGTTACCGGTACCGCATTTAATGTTCGGGTGGAGGAAGAGTTGCTTGAAGTCGAAGTTTCCGAGGGTTCCGTCATGGTTAATACAAGCGACAAATCACTGCCCGTTTCGGCCATGGAGTATGCCACCGTGGTTTCCGGCCAACCCCTTATTCACCATTCCGCACCGAATCTGAATCACCATGCTTGGCGAACCGGCCTGTTGAAGTTCGATCATACCCCCATCTCGGAAGTATTGACCTACTTCACCGATAATTGGGGCATCATCTGCGAATGGCAAGATGGGAAAGTTTGTAATTATGAGGTTAGCGGAACCTTCAATAGCCGAGATGTCGCTGCCGTGCTGAACGATATCGCTAAACTTGGCGGTTTATCCGTTCGTTCCACCCATGAGGATGGAAAACACTTTGAGCTTAGCGGAACCTGCCACCAATAAAAAGCCCCTTGTATGAGGTGGCCCCAGTGGATAATCCTGATTTTCCTCAGCCTGACGGCTACCCTTCCCCTCCACGCGCAGAATAATGCGCTGCTTTCCCTGCCACCAGGTGCATATACCCTTGAAGAGGCACTTGTTGCGCTGGGCGATCGCGGTGCCCGGATTAGCTACCGGCCCGATCAGCTTCCCGACATAGTCATTACGGTCTCGGAAGGGCTACGCCCCACCGTGGGATGGCTGGATGTCTTGTTAAGGGATACGGAATTGACCTATGAAATGGGATCCGCCGGCATATTGATACTGCCTGACGCTGGCCTGCTATCCAGCAATTATAGCATTTTCGGAATGGTCAGCGACGCGGTTACCGGCGAGCGGCTGATCGGCGCGACGGTTCAATTGACCGATGTGAATGCCGGAACCTATTCCAATGAGTACGGCTTTTACACGCTTGCCCAACGGGGAGGTAATCACCGGTTACGGGCAACCTACGTAGGATACCTCCCCCTGGAAAAACCGATATTCCTGCGCTCCGATACGCAAGTGATCTTACAACTCATCCCCAATAACGAATTGCCCCAGATCCTAGTAACCGCCATGGAAACAGGTGAAGGCGATGCCCGGTATTTTGAAAGTGGAACCCGCATCGGGCGCACGGAAGTTTCCCAGGTGGGCGGACCACTGGGGGAAGACGATCCCCTGCAATTAGCACGACTCCTTCCCGGGGTTACCAGCGGAGCCGAAGGGATAGGCGGTATGCTTATCCGGGGCAGTGAAGCGGGTCACAACCTCATTTTACTGGATGGAGTTCCCGTTTATGGCCTCAGTCATGCCGGCGGTCTTTTCAGTATTTTCAGCAACCAGGCTATCCGCAGGATCGATCTGTACAAGGATGCATTACCGGCACGTTTCGGTGGCCGTATCGGCGGTGTCCTGGATGTACATACGCGAGACGGTAACTTATACGAAAACGAACTCACCCTCGGCTCCAGCTTACTGTCGGCTCAGGTGGCCGCCGAGGGCCCGGTCAGCGTCGGTGAGAGCTCCTTTCTACTAACGGGAAGGTACTTCTGGGCAAGTAACGTGATTCGGCGATTCAGCGAGAAATACAAGGCTAACCGCGGCCGGAGGGGATCAATGGATTACGACGTCTATGACATCAACTTTAAACTCAATCAACGTGCCGGCAAACGCGGACGTATTTACCTGAGTCTGTATTCCGGTCTGGACGACTTCGCCAACAATAGCTGGCAAAGCGATACCCTCTACTCAAAGAACGAGGCGGGAACCGAGTTTGTCCACCACACCCCGACAACCCGAAGAGAGCTCGTAAAATGGGGAAATACAGTCGGCGCTCTGCGGTACAATCACGTCTTTAGTGAAAAAACCTTTGGGAACTTCCGGATTTCTTACAGCGACTTAAAAACCAGCGCTTCCTTCGAACGCTCCGACAGTGTCAACGAGATACGAAATAATATCCTGGATGGAGACCTGATTAGTGGAAGCTACCGCTCCGATATCCGCCAACTCGGCTTTGCCTTTGACGGCCAGCACAGTATGGGCAACACGTCGTTCTTACGGTTTGGCCTGGAAACCAACCTCCACCGCTTCACGCCAGTGCTGCTTACGGGAGAGAAAGAACTCGAAGAGTACGGAGCCGACGATGAAGTGGAACATACGGATACGCCCCGGCAGTACACCGCCTATGGTACCCTGGGTGGCCGGACGGGCAATATCTATTATCGCCTGGGGCTGCGTGGCAGCATCTGGAGTACGGGAGAGAATAAAGCCTACTGGACCCTCAGCCCGCGCATCCTGTTATCCGGGCCGCTGACAGAACGGGTTGACTGGCAGCTTAGCTTCGACCGAACGGTTCAGCCCGTCCACTTGCTCGGTAGTTTCGTGATCGGGTTCCCCGCCGATCTCTGGGTTCCTTCCACCAAGGAGATTGCTCCTGCGTCCTCGCCCCAGATTAGTGGAAAGCTCACCGTGTATCCGGCCAAAGACTGGGTATTTACTTCTGCGGTCTACTACAAATCTATGAGGGGCCTTATTGCCTATTCCGAAGGAAGGCAATCTTCCGACCAGTGGAAAGAGGAACTTAGTCGCGGCCAGGGCAAGGCGTACGGACTGGAAACCAGTCTGCAACGTAACCGGGGAAAATTTCGCGGGTGGTTAAATTATACGCTGGCCCGCAGCGAACGCAGCTTTGATCGTTTGATCAACCAGGGAATGGCATTTCCCTTTCGGTACGACCGCCGGCATTCCGTTAATCTCCTGTTAATTTATCAGCTTGGAAAGCGCACTACGCTGACCGGAAGCTGGCGCTTGGAAAGTGGACTGGCCTACAGCCTAAGTGAACTTACCCTGGCGAATCCAATCGATTACGGCCTGCCGAACACCCCCATCGCGGAAGAAAGAAACGGCTTCCGAATGCCCGTCAACCATCGGTTAGATATTAATCTTCACACCAATTTAAGTAGTGAAGACAAGCGGTTTACGCATGCTATCAATTTCGGAGTCTACAATGTGTATAATCGGCACAATCCCATCTACTACGAAATACGCCCGGAATATGAGGGCGAGGGGTCGGATCCTTACCGTCGTGATCAATTTTACAAAATCTTTGTTGCACCCATATTACCGACTCTGAGTTATCACCTAACGTTTAGTTCCGGAAGGCGTCACGTATTTGGAAGATAGCGGACAATGCGGTAATTTTACTTACCATGCACAACCCTATGTCCTCTTCCCTCCGCGCCCTTACCCTGCTTGTACTGGGCTGGGTTGTGCTCGTGGCCTGCGAGGAACCGGTCGACCTGGCGTTCGATCTTCCGAAAAGTAGATTGGTACTGAGTTCAAGCTTTATTCCCGATCAACCGGTGGTGCTCCAGGTATCCGCAACGCGCCCCCGGGGAGCCGGCCCAATAGCGACCGTCACGGATGCCCAGATTTCCCTCTTCGAGGGAATGACCCTGGCAGAGGAGTTAACCTACTTCCCTTCAACAGACGACGAGGTCCCGGGCACCTACCGGACGACCACTTTTACGCCGCAGGTCGGGCAGAAGTATACTATTCACGTGGTGGCATCCGGTTACGACCCGGTGACAGCGATCTCTTCCATTCCGGAACCAGTGAAGATCAATTCATTGACCGTGGAGCGAATGAGTCTTAGCACTAAGGACGAGCTGGCCATTTACGATTATCACCTGCTCGTGGATTATGCCGATCCGGAGGAGGAGACAAACTACTACGACTTACGCATCACTCAGATGGTCATTCCCTTTAAGATCGGTAGTACCGGCGATACCATTCTTATGCAGCCCTACGTCAAATCCGTGAGCACCCCGGTATACGAAACCGAAAACGGGCAGGTCGTAAGTATACTACTGCAGGATAAGGGAGACAGCCCGGTAGTAAATATTCACTTACAAAGCCGCTTAGATCCTGCTTCGGAATTGTTAGGGCAAGTCATTGCCGAGCTGCGCACGGTAAGCCCCGAATACTATTTCTATCAGCTCAGTATCAGCCGACCTGAAGATCTCCCAAATAGCGGTATCAAGGATCCGGTAATCATTTATAATAACGTGTCCAAAGGACTCGGTGTATTTGCCGGCTACACTTCCGTACAGGAGGGGCTCAACCTGCCGGGTAAGTAAAACTTATTCTCCGGTATTCCGGACCTGGCGGATCACGAAGGTCTGCGCCCAGCGGTCATGCAGGGCCCGGTTCCAGGGATCGGTGATCAGCCACACCGATGTAAATACCGGAAAACTGTTACCCAAACTAACCAGGAAGTTTTCATTCAGCGGGAAAGTGGTGAGGTACTGATTGTACTCCAATAAATCATCCACTTCACTTATCCCGGCGGACTGCGCTAACCTGATGTATACAAACAGGGTGACGAAGGAGGATATCCCCCAGGGCAAATAGCGAATAAAGCTTTGGTTCAGATCGATGTTCAGGTTCGTACCCCGATCCACGACGCGTAAGCTCATCAGCCATTTCCCTACCGTAAATCCGAGCTTCGATTCCAAAACGGGCTTGTAGGCAAAAGACAACAGCCACATGGCCACGATCCCGTACATACTTGGTTGTCTGACCAGGAAGAAGTAGACTCCATAGGACAGGGGGAATAAGACCGCTATATCGATGATAGCAGCGGCCAGGCGAGGCAAAAATCCGGCCGTTGGAACGGTTGTCGGATCTGGGAGATCGTGAATCGCTTGTGAGGTCAAATCACATTAGTTTTAACTAGCGGCTAAGGACGACAGTGCCTAGCTCCCGGGCAAGGGCAAGTCGCATTTCGTCCAGTTTCATTTGTACTTTTAAATGGGTCTTGAGCTTACTGTAATTGCCTTCTTTTTCATAGTTGGCGATGAGCGCGGCGTTTTCCCTTCCCTTACGCTCGATCTTCTCCATTCGGAATATGCGAAGAAATATTTCAGCCGCGAGTCGCTGGTTTTCCTCCGGTATCTTCTGGCTTAACCGCAACCCGTACTTCTCCTTCCAGTTCGGACTGTAAGTATAGGGTGTCGTCACCGCGTCAACCGCAAGCGTGCGCCATCGGCTGTTTTCGTGCTCCACATACCAATTGGAAGCGGGTGCCTGCCCGTTCTTTTGCACATATTCCATTACGGTTTGCAGCATCTCCCGGTAATGGTGATTGTCAAAATCGGTGAGCAAATCGGCTACGTTGCTGGTCAGATATGTCGCAATGCTGGTGGAGGTAGCCTCATCGTAGATTTTGTTTCCGTCGCGGACAAGCAACTGAAGCAGGTACTTCTCCTGATACCCATGACCTATCTCCGTTTGTTCAGGTGGTATTTCCGGCCCCTGAACCGAAACATTCTTCGCTTCCGGAGATGGAATATCCGGAGCATCGGCACTGGCCCAGCCCGGCTCTTGAAGGCCTTCCCAGCCGTCATCATCTCCTGGGGCGGCAGGGGCCGGGTCGTGACTTCTCCCCTGCCGGAGATCGCGTTGGATCTTTCGCTCTTCCCGCTCGGCGGCCTTGCGACGCTGTGTCCGGCGGTCGGAAATAGCCGTGTTGACGAGATTCACCAAAAGCGATTCCTCGATACCCAGGCGACCGCTGAACTGCTGCAGATATCCGGCGCGCTTGAGCGGATCTTCCACCAGCGCGAGGGTTGAACCGATATCGCGAATGGCGGTGGTCCGCTTGGCTACGTCCTCACCCGCCTCCTCCAACAGTAGATCTGCCTTGAAGTAGAGAAAGTCCTTACTTGAATGCTCCAGGTACTGCGAGAAGGCCGTGGTGCCCACCTCCTGCATATAACTATCGGGGTCATGTCCGTCAGGCAGTAAAACCACCCGGACATTAAGGTCGCTGGTGAGCAGTACGTCGACGCCGCGCAGGGCGGCCTTCACCCCGGCCTTATCCCCGTCGTAGAGCAGCGTCACATTATCGGTGAAGCGTTTGACCAGCGCCGCCTGTCCGTCGGTAAGACTGGTGCCTGAGGTTGCCACGACATTCTTTACCCCGTTCTGGTGCAGGCTGATGACATCGGTGTACCCTTCGACCATGAAGATCCGGTCGGACTTGCGTACCGCCTGTCGGGCCTGGTACATCCCGTAAAGCACATCCGATTTATGGTATATCTCGGTCTCCGGACTATTGATGTACTTCGGAGCCTTCGCATCCTTGCGCAGGATCCGTCCGGCAAAAGCGATAGGTTTGCCGGCAAGATTATGGATGGTGAACATGACCCGGTCCCGGAAAAAATCTCTTCCGTTTCGGATGAGTCCCAGTTTTTCGAGTTGCTCCTCCTTATGGCCGGCGGCTACGGCGGCTTTAAGCAGGCTGTCTCGCTCGGCGGAAGCGTACCCCAGGCCGAAGGTTTCCAGCGTTTCGCGGCGGAAACCGCGGCTCCGGAAATAACTCAGGCCGATACTTTTACCCTCTTCGGTATGGTAGAGCTGATCCTCGTAATGCGCCCGGGCGAAGTCGTTGGTAATGATCAGGCTTTCCTTCTCCTGAATTTCTTCCCTAACTTCCTGGCTAACCTCCTTCTCCTCGAGCTTGATGTTGTACTTGCCGGCGATCCACCGAATGGCATCCGGAAAAGACAGCTGTTCCAACTCCATCAAAAACTTTACGGGGTCGCCGCCTACCCCGCAACCAAAGCACTTGTAGATGTTCCGGGCGGGGTTGACATTGAAGGAAGGCGTCTTTTCATTATGAAAGGGACACAGGCCGGTGAAGTTGTTGCCTCGTCGACGCAAATTGACGAAATCCCCCACGACGTCTTCTACCCGTGCGGTGTCAATGACTTCCCTGACACTTTCCTCCGTGATCATAGGTGCAAGGTACGAAAATTATTCGTCGGCTACGTGTCAGTATGAAGCAGCAATACCAACATAACACCTTGATTTTCAGTTCTTTTAAGACTTACTTAACCATTTTGGTCGTTGCCGGACGCATACTTTTTTCCGTCCAGTTTGTCTTTATACTGTACGTAGGACGAGCATAACCGTCTCGTAAAAATTTAATGGGTGTTCTCATAGTGTGTGGACTGTCCCGACGGCTTTTATGCCGTTCGGGGCAGTTTTTATTTTAGCCCTATCCATAGGGGTTTTCGATTGATCCATGGGCAAGGTGGTCGTGACCACATGCGAGGGAAAAAAACCAGGATGCGGCCACCTGGCGGCCACCCGCGACACGTTTAGGACCCGACCTCGCCGATCACCTGAAGCTGAGACAGGTCAGGAGTAGGTCTTCCCCCCTCCACTTCCAGGGTAATGGCGAAGGCAGAGGCATTGGGTACGAAGGGAACGTTAAGTAATTCGCTTGAGGAAAGGCCCTGGTCGAGTACACCGAGGTTCTGAGGATTGCCCGCCGCGTCAAGCGCCCAAAGCTGGTACTGCCGGCCAGTGGGCGGAGCGGGAAGGTTGGAGGCGGTAAAGAGTACGCTGGACTGATTCTGATTGTAAAATACCTGGGCGCGGCTCTCCGGTGCATTATCGGTGCCGGCAAGCACGATCCCGCGGGTACCGATATCCGTGAGTAAGGCTATTTGTTCTTCGGTCGCCTGGTAATTCGCGGCGACTTGCTGACAGTCGGCTTCCAGAGCCGCGAATTCGGTGGACAGTTCTTCCAGTTCGCTGCGCTGTTGTTGATTCTGCAGATACAGGTATACCAGGGCGGCAACGGCCAGGGCCAAGGCCGCGAGCATGATCCAGACGACGGTACTGTTGTTCCGCTCAACGGGCGTTGCCGGCGGCGGGGCCGTCGGGGCCGGGGGAACAGCAGCAGTCGCCTTAATCTCATCAAGGACACTGGCCAACACGGACGGGGCGGGTGGTGTGGCTTCACCGTGCAGAACGGCATAGCGTTCCAGACCCAGTTCGATCTGCTCGATCTCCGCCCTCACTTCGGGATACTCCGCCGCATACGCCTCTACCCGCCGCCGCTCGTCGGGGGACAAGCGGTCCAGAACGTATAGTTCCAGGACGCCAGAGTTTATGTATGCGGTAAGATCCACGATCGGTAGTCTGTATTTAGCTTAAGTTAGGTATTGGAGGACGGTGATCAACAGTATGACTAGCTCATGCTTCAGGATCTCGCGCAGTTTCTGCAGGGCACGCCGGGACCGGGTCTTCACCGTGCCCAGGGGCAGGTCAAGCGCCTCGGCTGCTTCCGACTGGGTGTAATCCTTGAAGTAGAGTAGGTCAATTATTGACCGGTAATTGGCATCAAGTTTATCCAACACTTTGGTGAGGCCGATATGCTCTACCGACATGGTCTCACTTAGGTTGTTGCGATTAACTACGATGACATCGAGTTCATCGGTTTTGCCCGACTTTCGGTATGCCTTGGATCTGACCTTATCGATAGCAGCGTTCCGGGCGATCCGGGCCATCCAGGTAAAGAGCCTGCTTTTACTTTCCTCGTATTTTTCAATGTTGTTCCAGATCCGTAGGAGCACGTCGTGCAGAACCTCCTGGGAGATTTCCTTTTCGGTGATGATTTGCCCGATAATGTTGTTGAGCGCACCGCCATAGTGGTCGAAGAGGTAACGCATACCGGCCTCATCCTTCTTGCGAAGGAGTTCCAGCAGTACGTCTTGTCTCTCTCTTGGTGCCGACACGGACAGTTAATAAAACGGTTATGGCGACGGAGCGCAGGAGCAAAACTTTCTAATAAAAAAAAGAATTACGGAGCAAATTAGCTTTTCCGTTCGGATACAAAGTTGGTTAGAAATTAACTTGCGGACCGGACGTTAAATCTTTTACACACCGCAATTTAGAAATTTTATGAAAGCATTACTGGGTGGAATAGGGTTTGGTCTGGTTTTTTTACTCGCCTGGAGTCTATTGTCCAGTAGCCAACCTCCGCAAACAGGCGGTGCAGACACCGGTGGGCAGGGGGTGATGGTAGACGGACTGCCGCAGCTGGTACGGCCGATCAATTTAAACGGCCCCTTTTCTTTCGCCGGAAAGGAGCTTCCTCTGGAAAATTTCGACGTGCGTGAGCGGCTCGACCTCGAGTTGATGCGAAACGCCTACTTCCACCGAAACACCCTGCTGCTGCTAAAGCGCCAGGGGAGGTATTTCCCGATCATCGAGCGAATCCTGCGGGAGGAGGGGATCCCCGACGATCTGAAATACCTGGCCGCCGCAGAAAGCACCCTCACCGAAGCGGTCAGCCCCGCCGGTGCGAAGGGCATATGGCAGTTCATGGCCCCTACCGGCAGAGCCTATGGCCTGGAAATCAACGACGAGGTGGACGAACGCTTCCACCTGGAAAAGTCAACCCGCGCCGCGGCGGCTTACCTGAAGGATTATTATGAAGAATTCGGGGATTGGAACAAGGTCGCCGCAGCCTACAACATGGGCGGTCCGAATCTAAAAAAATGGCTGAGCCGCCAACGGGCCGAGGAGCTGTATGACCTCGACATCAACCAGGAAACCATGCAGTATTTATTCCGTATCGTGGCACTTAAGTACATCATGGAAAAACCGGAGGAATTTGGCTACCGCGTTCCGGATAATGCGCTTTACCCGGTTTTGGACAAATTCCGCACCGTGACGGTGGATACCACCATCGCTAACCTGGGTGACTTTGCCCTGGCGCAGGGTACCACCTACCGGATGCTTAAATTATACAACCCCTGGCTCGTTACCGGCAGCCTGACGGTCAGCCGCGGCAACAGCTACGCTATAAATATACCCTGATCCTTGCTGAAATCCACCCTGATTCGTCCCCTTGCTAAGTATATACGCCGCCGGCTCCGTTACCGGTCAGCCATGGCCGTGGAGATACAGGAAGAAATTCGCAAGGACCTTATCCGTTCGGCCCGAGACACGGTTTTTGGTAAGGACCATCAGTTTCGTGACATCCATACCTACGAAGATTTCCGCCGGAGGGTACCGATCAGGGACTACGAAGGCTTTAAAGCCTACGCCGACCGGATCAAGGTCGGCGAAGCGAACATCAGCTGGCCCGGCACCCCGGAGTACCTGGCCAAGACGAGTGGCACCACGAGTGGTGTCAAGTACATTCCCCTCACCCGAGAGAGTATGCCGAATCACTTCGGTTCGGCCCGCAATGCCTTGTTTAACTACGTTGCCGAAACGGGCCACGCTCGCTGGTTGGACGGTAAGATGATCTTTCTCAGTGGCAGCCCGGAAATGGAGGCGCCGCATGGAATCCCTACCGGGCGCCTTTCGGGCATCGTCAACCATAAGGTACCGGCGTGGCTGCGGACCAATCAGCTACCGTCCTATGCGACCAACTGCATCGAGGACTGGGAGACAAAGCTGGAGGCCATCGTGGACGAAACCATCGATACCGATATGCGGCTGATCAGTGGAATACCACCGTGGGTCCAGATGTACTACGAGCGACTCCTGGCGCGTAGTGGAAAGGATACCGTCAAAGACCTGTTTCCCAACTTTGAAATGTTCGTGTACGGCGGAGTCAATTTCGAGCCATACCGGGAAAGCCTGGAACGGCTGGTCGGACAACGAATTCCCAGCGTGGAGACCTACCCGGCCAGCGAAGGATTCATCGCCTTTCAGGACAGCCAGGATGAGACCGGGCTGTTATTGAATTCCAACAGCGGCATATTTTTTGAATTCGTCCCGGCGGACCAAATATCCAGCGACTCCCCGGAACGGCTATCGCTGGGAGATGTAGCGATAGGGGTGAATTATGCCATCATCCTCTCTTCCACGGCTGGGCTTTGGGCTTACAACCTGGGCGATACTGTAGAATTCGTGAGTCTCAACCCCCATCGTATACGGGTTACCGGCCGCGTCAAGCATTATATCTCTGCCTTCGGGGAGCACGTGATCGGTAAAGAAGTCGAGGCCGCGCTGCGAACCGTTTCGAACCGGCATGGCAGCGAGGTTACGGAATTCACGGTTGCCCCCCAGGTCAATCCGGAAAGGGGGCTCCCCTATCACGAATGGTTCATAGAATTCAGCAAGCTCCCCGCCGACCCGGATACCTTCGCTGCCGACCTCGATGAGGCCATGGTGAGGGAAAATTTATATTACCGGGACCTTATTGAAGGCAAGATCCTTCGCCGGCTAGTGCTTAATCCCCTACCCGCAGGTGCTTTTCGGGCGTATATGAAGCGGGAAGGAAAACTTGGCGGACAAAATAAAGTCCCAAGACTGTCAAATGACCGCCGGATTGCCGACCGCCTAGGGAAAGCATAGTCCCGTATTTGTTAGCTTAGCGCCTTACGATTGTTCTTATGCGCTACCTGACGACCCTGGTTTTTACCGTATTGCTTATTACCTGCGCTTCGGCGCAATCCCCTACCCCGCAATCCGGGAACATCAACTTTTCATTCCTGTCGGCGGAAGAAAACGCCTTCGTCCAGGCTGAATTACGTCGGCTGACGCTGCGGCAAAAAGCCGGTCAGATGACGCAGGTGGCAGTGGATCTGGTCTTTGAAGGTCCTACTTACGTGCTTACCGTGCCACCCGTGCTCGACAGCAGTAAAATTGACCGGGTGATCGGAGAACTTGAGATCGGTTCCATACTGAACCACCCCAGCCGGACCTTCCCCACCCCGCAGGAGTACCATCATATTATCGGCCGGCTACAGTCGAAGGCCATGGCCACCACCGGGGTACCCATACTGTACGGCCAGGATGCGATCCACGGCGTGAATTACGTGGCAGGGGCCACCCTCTACGCCCAACCTATGAACGTGGCGGCTACCTTTAATACCGACCTGGCCCGGGAACTCGCCAGAATTACGGCCTACGAAATGAAGGCGGCCAGCATACCCTGGAACTTTAGTCCTGCCATGGACGTGGGACGCCAACCGGCGTGGCCGCGGAACTGGGAAAGTTTCGGGGAAGACCCCTACGTCAATGAGGCCTTCGGACTCGCGATGCTTCAGGGTTACCAGGGGGGCGACATCAGTAACAAGACCAGCGTAGTTGCCTGCCTGAAGCACTTTACCGGCTACGGCTCTCCGGCCAGTGGCCGGGACCGTACCCCTGCTTACCTGCCGGAACGCCAGCTGAAGGAATATTACCTGGCCCAATTCGCCACTGCTATTGACAGCGGCGCCCTGACCATCATGGTCAATTCGGGAGAAATAAACGGGATCCCCACCCACGTGAATGAATACCTGCTTACGCAGGTGCTCCGCAACGAGATGGGTTTCGAAGGATTGTTGGTATCCGACTGGCAGGACATCCGTTACCTCTACGAGCGGCACAAAGTCGCGGAGGGGCTGAAGGATGCCGTAAAGATGTCCGTTGATGCCGGACTCGATATGAGCATGACGGCGGTAACCACCGAATTTCCGGAAATGATCGTCGAATTGGTGCAGGAGGGGCAGCTTACCGAAGGCCGCATTGACACTTCGGTGGCGCGCATTCTGGCTGTTAAGGTGGCTCTCGGTCTGTACGAGCAACATCTCTGGGATCCGGAGGAATTTCCCGAGTTCGGCAGCGATCAATTTGCCCGAAAGGCACTGCAATCCGCCGAGGAATCCATTGTATTGCTGAAAAATGACGGACTTCCCCTGCCCATCCAACCCGAGCAACGCTTGCTCGTGGTGGGACCGACGGCTGACAATATGCGCAGCCTGAACGGCGGGTGGACCTACGGTTGGCAGGGGACCGAGTCGGATCAGTACCTGGGAGACTACAATACCATTCGTGAGGCGATCGAAAAAGAATTTCCAAACCGGGTGGCCTACGTCGAAGGCGCGAGCTTCGATACGCTCAAGAACGTGGAAACGGCGGTGGCCGCGGCTGGCGAGGTCGATATAATCATTTTATGTCTCGGAGAATTGAGCTACACCGAGGACCCCGGCAACATAAACAGTCTTGTATTGCCCAAGGCTCAGCGGGACCTCTACGATGCGCTGGCAGCCACGGGAAAACCCATCGTTCTGATCATGGCCGGGGGGCGACCCCGCCTGATGACCCAGCTATCCCGCCGGTCAAAGGCCGTACTGTTCGCCGGTTACCCAGGGCCGAGGGGGGGCGATGCTATTGCCGGTATTCTGGCGGGCCGGGTGAATCCCAGCGGACGCCTCCCCCTTACCTATCCCCGGTACCCGAATGCCCTGGTTTTTTACGATCATAAGCCGACGGAAGCCCTAAACGGCAATTTCAACCCGCTGTTTGAATTCGGCTATGGCCTGTCGTACACCGATTTCGAATACACCGACCTGGAAGTTAGTAGCCGGGTCCTAAACCCGGGAGATACCCTCACGGTTAGCCTGCGGGTGACTAACCAGGGTGACCGGGCCGGAAAGCACTCTGTCTTGCTCTACACCAGTGACCAGGTGGCCAGTATCACGCCCAGCGTTCGTCGGTTACGTGATTTTACCAAGATCCACCTGGAGCCCGGGGAGTACCGTGACCTCACCTTCGAGCTCACCCCCGATGACCTGGCTTTTGTGGGCCTGAATAACGAATGGATCACCGAAGAAGGAACCTTTACCGTAATGGTGGGTAACCTTACCGAAGACTTTGATTACGAGGATTAACCCCAGCCAACATGCGATTTTTGCCCCTTTTTTTAGTAATACTTTCCGCCTGCTCAATTGTCAAAAGACCCGAAGCGGTCCCCCCCGCGGAAACCGTGGATGAAACGGCAATGGCAGATTCCACGGCGGCGGAGCCGAAAACTGCGTCCAAGTTCAAGGAGTACGCAGAGGTGATCACCGACGAGGCGGTGACCGACGAGGGTTTGTTTACCGTACACCGGGTAAATGAAGATTACTACTTTGAAATCCCTTTTTCCCGCTTGGGTGATGATTTGTTGCTGGTAACGCGCATCGCCAAAATACCGGCCGAACTCGGTGGAGGCTACCTCAATGCCGGCTCGAAGACGAATCAGCAGCTGGTCAATTGGAGCCGGGTAAACGACGCTATTCACCTTACTTCAATTTCTTATGACGCGGTAGCCGATACCAGTCTACCCATCAATATTTCGGTGCTTAATAATAATTACGCGCCTGTTATCATGGCATTTGACATCGCGACCTTCTCCCCGGATTCAACGGCCGCGGTGATTCAAGTGAATGACCTGTTTACTACCGACGTACAAGCCATAACGGGGCTTAGCCGCCCCCTCCGCAAATCCTACGAAGTCAGGAACCTGGATAAGAGTAGAAGCTTTATCAGTCGTATGGCCAGTTATCCGGAGAACGTAGAAGTTCGCCATGATATGACCTTCGTAGCCGCTAATCCCCCGTCCAACTCCCGTACCGGTACCATTTCGATGCAGATGAGTCAGTCGATGTACCTGTTACCGGAAGAACCGATGCAGCCAAGGCTACACGACGAACGGGTGGGCTGGTTTACGGTGTCGCAGGTCGATTACGGATCGGATGCTCTGAAGGCCGATGAAAAGGAATACATCAAGCGCTGGGAAATGGTGCCCAGCGACATGGCTGCTTACGAACGCGGGGAACTGGTTGAGCCGGTGGAACCCATCGTTTATTACCTCGATCCCGCTACCCCGGAGAAATTCCGCCCCTATTTCCGTGAAGGCATCGAAGACTGGCAGCAGGCGTTCGAAGCCGCGGGATTCAAAAACGCGATCGTGGCCCGCGAGGCGCCTTCCGCGGAGGAGGATCCAGACTGGAGCCCCGAAGACTCCCGCTATTCCGTGGTTCGCTACGTAGCCTCCACTACCCGCAACGCGATCGGGCCGAGCGTGGTGGATCCGCGTTCCGGACAGATCATTGAGAGTGACATCATCTGGTACCACAATCACCTCAGAAGCTACCGGAACCGCTACCTGCTGGAAACCGGTGCTGCCAACCCTTCTGCGCGGAGCCTGGATACGCCCGACGAGGAGATCGGTGAAATGATGCGGCGGGTAATTTCCCACGAGGTGGGCCATGCCCTGGGATTGCCCCATAATATGAAGGCTAGCTACGCCTACCCCACTGACAGCCTGCGATCGGCCACCTTCACCAATAAATGGGGTCTGGCGTCAACCATCATGGATTACACCCGCTACAACTACGTGGCTCAACCCGGCGACGAGGGCGTTCGCTGGGTACGTATGCTCGGTCCCTATGACAGCTACGCCATCAACTGGGGCTACCGCTACATCCCGGATATCTCCTCACCTGAGCAGGAAAAGGAAATCCTCAATGAATGGATAGCAGATAAGAAGGGTGATCCGATGTACCTCTTCGGCGGACGGAGTTCTTCCGACCCCAGTTCTCAGACGGAGTCCGTCGGTGACGACCCCGTAAAGGCAAGCACCTACGGTATGAAAAATCTCCGCATCGTAGCCAATAACCTGGCCGATTGGACGACTCGGCCGGGGCAGGACTATTCAGACCTCAAGGAGTTATACGGGGAATTCCTCGGCGTTTGGTCACGCTACGCCGCCCACGTAACCGCCAACATCGGCGGCGTTTACGAACGCCTGCAGACTACGGATGAAAGCGGGGATACCTATACCCACCTTTCCAGTGAGGAGCAACGCCGGGCCATGCGTTTTCTCAATGAGGAAGTTTTTAATTCTCCCGACTGGCTGATGCCGCGGCGCATAGTAGCCAACATCGGCGCCTCGGGGATCATCAACCGTATGCGGGATCTTCAGAGCCGCCAACTAAATAACCTCCTCCGGGAAGACCGGCTGGAGCGCCTGATTGAAAATGAGACGCTGAACGGAGACGAAGCGTACGCCGCTACGGAAATGCTGGAAGACCTACGCGAGGGGCTATGGAAAGAAGCTCTTGCGGGTCGTGCTATCGATGTCTACCGCCGCAACCTGCAACGTGCCCACGTCGAAAGGCTTGAGGAGCTCATGATGGATGATGCCGATAATCCTTCGGACGTAGGCGCACTTGCCCGATCGGAGCTTAAAAATATCGAAGCTCTCGCCGGACGGTCGGCCCGCCGTTACCAGGACGGGCTGGTAAAGTACCACCTGCAAGAGATCGTGGCCGATATACAGCAAAGTCTCGAGGCTAAATAGCGGCTATTCCGCTTTTGCTTCGCGGACCATTTCCTTGACCGCCTCACGCAGTTCAACGGCATCGTAGAGGATGCCGTCCTTGATCGTGTAGCGGATGCCTTCGGTGGTGGTCACCTCGTTATCCGCGGTCAGACGGGTAGCTCCGGTGCCGTAAAGCACTTTAAAATCGGCCAGGGGATTTTCGGCTACCAGGACGATGTCGGCTAATTTTCCCGGCTCGATCGTCCCGATGCGGTCCGCCATGCCCAGCGCCTCCGCTCCGTGGAGGGTGGCTGCCTGAATGACCTCCAGCGGGTGAAATCCCGCCTCACGCAGGAGTTCGAGCTCGCGGATATAGCCGAAACCGTAAAGTTGGTAGATGTAGCCGCTGTCAGAGCCTGCAGTAACGCGGCCACCGCGGTTTTTATATTCGTTGATAAAGGTCATCCACAGCCGGTAGTTTTCTTTCCACTTCACTTCCTGCTCCGTTCCCCAATGGTGCCAGTAGCTGCCGTGGCTCACGCGGCTGGGAGCGTAGAATTTCATGAGGGATGGCAGCGTATAGGCATCGTGCCAGTCGGCGTTGCGGGCCCGCATGATATCGCGGTTGGCGTCGTAAATATTGAAGGTCGGGTTGATGGTAAAATCCAGGGCGAGAAGCGTATCCATCACCGCGTTCCAGTGCGGGCTGTAGGGCTCGGCCGCCTGCTGCCAGAGATTTCCGGCTTCCCCGAACCGGTGCTGTTCGTTCTGGTAGTTGTAATCGACCGGGTAATCCTGTACCCGCCGGTCTTCGAACAGGGCCTCCGGCAGGCCGTACCAGTGCTCCATCGTTGTCAATCCAGCCCGGGCGGAATGCAGGACGTTCCATTCCCCCACGTTCATCTGGGCATGGTGCATGGCGCTGCGCATCCCGAGCCGCTTATTTTCCTCCAGGGCTGCTTGCATAAGATCGGGCCGGGCACCAAAAAATTTGATCCCGTCGCTGCCTTTTTCCTTGTTTTCCCGAACCCACTGCCTAACCTCCTCGGTGGTGGTAAAGGGCTCGGCCCGCCCCATGCCGAATCCGGTATACGCCACGATGCGAGGGGCCACGATGCTGTTTTCTTCCGACCTTACCTTGTGTCGCAGCGTCCATTCCAGCCCGTTGAAGGACCCGGGCTCGCGGATAGTGGTGATCCCGTGGCCCAGCCAGAGCTTATAAACATAATCAGGCGTAGTGCCCTGCGCACGTCCGCCGGTATGGCCGTGCATGTCTACAAAGCCAGGTAGGGCGTACATGCCCTCGGCATTGATTTCACGGCCCCCCGCCTTGATCTTCGGGCGCCCCTCCTCCTCAATGGTGACCCCGGGAAAGCCCACCGTTTCTACCGCCACGATGCGATTTTCTTCCACGACGATGTCTACCGGTCCGATCGGAGGAGCGAGGTTACCGTTGATGAGCGTGACGCCCCGGATGATGAGTTGGTTGTAAGGCCCATCACCAAAATTATCGCCTCGGTCTACCGCATCGGTCATCTGACCGGACAGGTCTGTTCCCGGCGTAAACAACAGAATAACCGAGCAAAGCAATAGAATGGATCGCGTCATAGTTGGAAAGGTATTGTGGTTAGGTTACGGGTAGGCTGCTAAAGTAGTACCTTCGCCGTGGCTGAAAGAATTGAGTCCGAATATGAGCAAGCGGAAAAAGCAGAAAACGCGTCAACAATCTTCCACCGTTCCGGAGGAAGAGCAGATACGCGTAGTGGCCAAGCCCAACGTTAAAAGTCGACCGATCGCCCGCAACCGGGAAACTGCCTCGGCGGCACAAGCCCTGATCTTTGGCAGGGAAACCTATTACTGGCTTGGCGGCGGATTTCTTCTTATCGTGATCGGCTTCTTACTCATGACCGGTGGTCGCGGCGACGATCCCACCGTTTTCGATGAAAGCGTCATCTATAGTTGGCGGAAGGTCACCCTGGCACCCATCATCATCCTGTCGGGCCTTAGTGTGGTCACTTACGCGATCTTTAAAAAGTAATCTGTGATAGAGTGGTTTAGAGCCCTGGTACTCGGTATCGTGCAGGGGCTAACGGAGTTCCTGCCGGTCAGCAGCAGTGGACACCTCGAATTAACGAAATGGTTGTTCCAGGACGATAGTCTTGCCGCGGAAAGCATGCTGATGACGGTTACGCTGCACGCCGCCACGGCACTGGCTACGATCGTGGTCTTCCGGCGCGACATCGCCGAGATCTTCAGGGACCTGTTTCGCTTTGAATGGAACCCCGGGACCAAATTTTCCCTGCTGATCCTGGTGAGTATGATTCCGGCGGCCGTGATCGGTGTGCTGTACGACGATTTGCTTTCCGCCCTGTTCGATCGGCAGATCGTTCTGGTAGCCATGATGTTGGTCCTAACGGGTTTGCTATTATTTTTAGCCGACCGGGCACGGCATACGGATAAAGCGGTTGACTGGAAAAGCGCTTTACTTATCGGTGTCTCGCAAGCCATCGCTATCCTGCCCGGGATCAGCCGGTCCGGAGCAACCATTTCAACCAGTGTATTACTTGGTATCGACCGGGAACGTTCCGCTCGCTTTTCGTTTCTGATGGTCGTCCCGCTTATCCTCGGCAAAATGGCGAAGGACATGATGGATGGTGAATTTACGGCTTCCACTTCCCCGACGGAACTCATTATCGGATTCCTGGCGGCCTTCCTTACCGGAATTGCCGCCTGTCTGTGGATGATCAGGTTGGTAAAGAAAGCCGAACTGAAGTACTTCGCCTATTACTGCTTTACCGTAGCCGCCGTTGTACTGCTTGTTAAGTTAGCTCTTTGAAAACGCCTATGCTTCCTATTTCCGATACCCCCCCCTTTTCACTGGCCGACGGTGCCTTGTTCCTGGTGGACAAGCCCCAGGGATGGACCAGTTTCGACGTCGTCAATAAGCTCCGGTACCGGATACGGAAAAAACTGGGTGTCAAGAAGTTCAAGGTCGGTCATGCAGGCACCCTGGATCCAATGGCCACGGGCTTACTCAACATTTGCGTGGGTAAGTGGACCAAGCGCCTGAGTGAGCTGGAAGGGCTCGGTAAATCATACACCGGAACCATCCGCCTCGGAGCAAGCACGCCGTCCTTCGATGCGGAGACGGAACCCGACGCACACTACCCTACCAGCCACCTGGACCTGGAGAAATTACGTTCCGGCGCGCAGCAATTAACCGGTGAGATTGAACAGGTCCCCCCGATGTATTCCGCCCTCAAAGTCGATGGGCAACCTTTGTACAAACGGGCCCGCCGGGGAGAAACCGTTGAGATCAAAGCCCGGCCCGTAACGGTCCACCGGTTCGACCTGGACAACTTTACGGGGGACACGGTAGACTTTCAGATCAGCTGTAGTAAAGGGACGTACATCCGTTCCCTGGCCCACGACCTCGGGAAGGCCGTCGATAGCGGAGGGTACCTGGTGGCCCTCAGGCGTACGGAAGTCGGTCCCTATCACATCGACCAGGCCTGGCAACTCGACGATCTCCTGGACGCCATAGCCCCGGACGACTAACCGTTTTCTTCGTCCTTTTCGCTTTCCTCCCAGTCCATTGTCCGCTTGACCGCTTTCTGCCAGCCTGCGTAGCGCTGGACGCGGACGCTATCCTCCATCTCCGGGTCGAAGGATTGATCGAGCTGCCAGGTAGCTTCGAGGTCCTGGCGGGTCCAGAAACCAACGGCCAGACCGGCCAGCATGGCTGCCCCGAGGGCGGTGGTTTCCACGATCTTGGGTCGCTCTACCCGGGCACCCAGAATATCCGCCTGAAACTGCATCAGGAAGTTGTTCTGACTGGCACCACCATCCACGCGAAGTGTCGTGAGCTCTCTGCCGGCATCCTTTTGCATGGCCTCCAGCACGTCCTTAGTCTGGTAGGCCAGACTTTGCAGGGTTGCCCGGACGATGTGGCCCTTTGCCGTTCCACGGGTAAGGCCGAAAATGGCTCCTCTGGCGTACATGTCCCAGTAGGGAGCACCAAGTCCTGCGAAGGCCGGAACGACATACACACCATCGGTGTCCTTGACCTTGCAGGCATAGTATTCGCTGTCGGGTGCCTCATCAATCAACTTGAGGCCATCGCGCAACCACTGGATCGCCGCTCCGGCAATAAACACACTTCCCTCCAGGGCATACTCCGTCTTTCCGTCTATCTCCCAAGCGATGGTAGTGACCAGGCCGTGTTTACTCGGCACCGCCTCCGTGCCGGTATTCATCAACATGAAACACCCGGTGCCGTAGGTATTTTTTGCCTGCCCGGGGGCGTAGCAGGCCTGACCGAACAGGGCGGCGTGCTGGTCACCGGCCATGCCTGCTATGGGAATTTCCCCGCCGAATATTTCCGTGTGTCCGTAGACCTCGCTATTGGATTTTACGGTGGGGAGCATCGCACGGGGCACACTGAGTTCCTCCAGTAGCCGATCGTCCCACTGCCGCTTACAAATGTCGAATAGCATGGTACGCCCTGCGTTGGTTACGTCGGTGACGTGCTCTTTTCCACCCGTCAGTTTATAGACCAGCCAGCTATCCATCGTTCCGAAACAGAGCTCGCCGGCCTCCGCACGCGCTCGGGCCCCGGGTACGTTATCGAGCAGCCACTTGATCTTCGTGCCACTGAAGTAAGCATCGATCACCAAGCCGGTTGTTTGCCGAACGTGGTCTTCCAATCCCTTCTTCTTCAATTGGTCGCAGATGCCTGCCGTCCGACGATCCTGCCACACGATGGCGTGGTGGATGGGCTGCCCCGTTTTTCGGTCCCAGATGAGGGTCGTTTCCCGCTGATTGGTGATGCCGATGGCCCTGACCTCCGCAGCGGATACCTGAGTCTTGTCGAGCAACTCCCGCACCACCGTGGCCTGGGCGTTCCATATTTCGTTGGCATCGTGCTCCACCCACGCCGGTTCCGGGTAGAACTGGGTAAATTCCTTCTGGGCAGTTCCGACAATTTCTCCCGAATGATTGAAAAGGATGGCACGGCAAGAGGTGGTACCCTGGTCAAGGGCTAAAATATATTGTGGCATGATCTAAGGTCTTGCTGCAATATATTACAGCGAAGCCAAGTACACCGCACTAGTCTACCTCGACCTCGACCGCATGAAGCAGCTTTTCGTAGGTCTCCAGGAGCTTTTCAGCCAGTATGCGCCGATCATAATGGCGGTTGAAAGCCGCGTAGGCGTTGCGTCCCACGGCTTCAAGTTTGCGTCCGCGGCGGACGCATTCCTCCACAACGGTTACGAATTGCTCGGGGGTATCGGCGATGAACAGGTCGCGTCGATTCCTAGCCCGGATTCCTTCCAGTCCAACCGTGGTGGTAATCACCACCCGGCCGAGAGACATCGCTTCCAGGATCTTGGCACGCATACCGCCGCCGCTGAGCAGGGGGACGATGCTGATGCTCTGGGAGGAAACGAAGTCACAGCTGCTTTCTACTTCCCCGTGGATGACCACGTTCTTCAGCCTAAGCTGGCTGATGGAGTGCGGCATATTCCGGCCGGCGATGTGAAACTCTACCGTCGGACAACGCCGGTGGATTTCCGGCCAGACGCTGTGCAAAAACCAATTAAGCCCCTCCAGATTGGGTAGCCAATCCAGCGATCCGATAAAATGAAGGTTCGGCGACTGGCGGTAACTCCTGTAGGTCGATGGGCCGCAACGCGTTTCCAGCCCGATCGGGAGTACGTGCATCCGCCCGCGTCCGCCCAGTCGCTCAAAATTCTTTTTATCGCGTTGGGTGATCGGAAGGTGAAGATCGTACTGGTTAAGTTGGCTCCTTTCGTAGTCCCGCAGCTGGCGGGTGATGTGGCGAAGGTACCAGCGCTTGGGAGCAAAGGAAATATTCTCACAGCAGCGTTCCCAGATCTCATGTTCGACGTTATGGGAGCGCATCACGATCTGGGCATTGGAAAGCCGTCGGATCGTATTGACATAAGGAGCCAGGTAAAGCGTCTCCAACTGTACGATATCGAAAGTTTCCTCCCGCAACCATCGCTCCAGGGCCTCATGATAGCTTTCCTGGTGGAACCGGCTGATGTGGTAAGAAGTACCGCGCAGCAAATTGGACACCGCGTCGATGGGACTGAACTCATTGTTGATGGCAACGGTCCTAACCTCCCGATAATGGTCCATCTCCGTGGGTAGACGCTTGCCGCCGTAAAAGTGCTTGGTGGTGTTCATGGCCAGCAGGCTGACTTCGCACCCCAATTCGCACAGGCTTTTTGTCAAACCATGGATAGCAAGGCTCTCACCATCCTTAAGAGGAAAAGGGAATTTTTTGGTAAGGACCAGTAATTTCATGGGTGTTTAGGACTATCGGGATGATTCACTTCAATGCTCCGATACGTCAAGGAGTGGCATCCGTGGCCTCAACGCAGGGAAGTAGTTAAATTATTGCCGTTAATCTTCCCAACTGTTGTTATTCATATCATCCTCAAACATCCGTTCCCGGGCATTGATCACCACTTTTTCGATCTCTTGCTTATTGGTTTCAATCGTAAAGCTGTAGTCGGGATTGGTCCATCCCCAGTCCGGCAGCACCGTCCAGTTCGTAGCATAGGCCGGCTGGGGCTTTTCTCCGCGCAGAATCGCCGGCGGTATGTAATAATACTGCTCGGAGCCGTCATTGAGGGTGACCGTCACCTCCAATGGCATGGGCATTCTGCCCACGCGCCGCAGGTCGATACGGGTAGTACCGCTTTGATCCAAGTCTTCCACGTCGGTCACCGCATAGTCGGCATAGTCCGTCCCGTTGACCCAGTACTCCCGGTACCAGTCCAGCTCCAGGCCGGAGCACTTCTCGGCGATGCGGATAAAATCGTTCGGATTGGGATGCTTGAAGCGCCAGTCGTTGTAGTAGCGGTGCAGGGTGCACTCAAACGCATCCTGGCCGATCACGTACCGAAGTTGCTCCAGGAATACCGAGCCGTTGGTGTAACTCGCCACGCCGTAGGCGGAGTTGGTGGCAAAATGGTCCGAGTGGATCGTCAGCGCCTCCTGCATCCCGGTGGTCCGGAAACCGCGTAAGCTGGCGTAAGTACGGGCGTGTGGATTATCGACCGCCTCGCCTTCGATGAGCCCTTGCGCGCGAAGGTGATTCATGACCTCGCTGCTGGCCCAGCTGGTGAAACCTTCATCCATCCAGGCGTAAAGTGCCTCGTTGGTTCCCATCAGCATCTGGTACCAGGTGTGCATCAATTCGTGGACGCTTACGCCAACCAGTCCGTTAAGCGAGCGCTCGCCGGTGATCAGGGTTGCCATGGGATATTCCATACCACCATCACCTCCCTGAATGAAACTGTACTGCTCGTAGGGATAAGCTCCGTAGTGTGCTTCAATGTAGTTGAAGGCCTCGTCCATGATTCGGGGCAGCTCGGACCAGTTGTCGGTGGTTTTTTCACCGGGCTGAAAGTAAAAGTTCAGCGTCGTACCGTTCCCGCGGTCGAATTCGATGCGCTCATAATCCGGATCGGCCGCCCAGACAAAGTCGTGGACCATCGGGGCAACAAAGTGATAGCGTTCCTTTCCGTTACCCGCTGCCTCGGGTTCTCCCTGCAGGTAGCCCGTACCCGCGACCAGGTAGTCCGCATCGATATCGATAGTGACATCGTAATCGCCCCAGACACCGTAAAACTCGCGGCCGATATAAGGATTGGCGTGCCACCCCTGGTAATCGTATTCCGCCATCTTTGGGTACCACTGCGCCATGCTCAGGTCGATGCCTTCGGCGTTATCGCGACCACTGCGACGGATCTGCAAGGGTACCTGGGCATCCCATTCCATGTTGAAAACGGCACTGTCGCCGGGGTAGATCGGCTCGGCCAGCGCGACCTCCAGTATCGTCCCCACCGTTTCGTAGGACAGCTCGCTCCCTTCGCGGGTCAGGTTATTCACCCGGATATAGCCTTCCTCATCCGGTTGCAGGTTGCTGATGCGATCCGCGACGCGATTATCGGCATCCGGCAGGTTCAGGTTGCGCAGGTCCATCTGGCTGCCGGGCTGGAATGCATTGAAATACAGGTGGTAAAAGACCTTGTCCAGCGTATCTGGGGAGTTGTTATAATAGGTAAGGTGCTGGACGCCGCTGTACTGATGGCGGGCGGCATCCACGTCGATATCCATGTCATAGGATATGGCCTGCTGCCAGCGGTCAGGCTGGGCGGTAAGCAGGGCGGCGGAAGCGCAGGTACAAACTATTAGGATGAGGCGAAAGAATCTGGTCTGCATCTATTTCAGTTGGTTGGGGCAAATAGGAATTACCATGGCAACGTATCAACTGCGAATAGTGCTGACCGTACCGGTGATTTTCACGCAATGGTAACAGAAAAAATGCAGACGGCCCGCTAAATTCAGGATAACGCGACACCGGCTGCCGACAGCCGGGCCAAATCGCCGGCGACCGGCATCCCGCCTTTGACACTTATCAAGCCGATAATCCCGGGGACCCATCCAACCAGCAACCCCCGGAGATTTTGTCCGGGCGTTTGCTGGTTGATGGGTTCGGTACGGTAAGGCAGTCAGGTATCCTGGTTATGATCGCTTTCCTCGACGGTGCTTCCGCCAGGGCGCATCCTTCTTCCAATCCCCGGCCATGATGCAACCGTAGGGGAGGATACGGTCCACTACGGTTCCCAGCCCGAATTCCTCCATTTGCCGTTGCACCGCCTCCGCGTTTTTATACGCTGATGGTAATTCGGAGATGTCTACGTGCCCGGAATAGAAGCGGACATCCAGTCCCGCCGTCTCCTCCCGGAAGATCTGCTCGTCCGGTTTGCCGGCCAATCGACGCTTATGCGCGCTCCGGCTCGTATTCCGACCGGCACCGTGGGGGGCGAATCCCAGATTAGTGGGGGAAGTTTCTCCCCTGACCACCAGGATGGGCTCGGCCATATTAAGGGGGATCAGCCGGAGGCCGTCCGAACTATCTGGCACGAAGCGGTCATCCAGGGGCGTGGCGCCCTTGGCGTGGTAGAAGAGGTCCTGGTCCCGAAATACGAAGTTGTGCTCATTCCAGAACCGTCCCGTGGCCGCTGCCCCACCCGCCCGGGCGATCCGGTCGTGGAGGAGGGCGTGGTTGGTTTTGGTCCATTCGCGCACGATTTGCAGCGCCTCCCAGTAATCCTGCCCGTAGGCTTCATCGAAGGGGATCCAGGCGTTCTTGGCGGATGTCTTCGGCGAGCGCTCACGCCGGAAATTTTCCGCCACGCGCATGCCTTGCGTATACAGGTAGGCACCCAGTCCCCGCGATCCGTGGTGGGTTACGAGGACGGTTTCACCGGTGGTTTCCGACTGGCCGACGTAGAGAAAGTGATTACCGTCCCCCTGGGTACCCAGGTGGTGCCGCGCCAGGCTCCGGCTTTTCTCATCGCTGAGGAAGCGGTTTGCTTTCATGGCTTTGCGTAGGCCGTCCGGCAAGGGGAACAGGTCCTCCCGTCCTCCTCCACCGAAATGCGTGGTCCGTTGGGCGGCGTCCAACACCTGCTTCGGGTCGACCATCCCCAGACCGGTCAGCATGACGGAGCAGCAAATGTCCGCGCTATGCATATTCGGGTGAATGGCGTTGCGGGTTGCTACTACGCCACCCACCGGGATTTGGCCCACGCCGCCCGTCGGACAGGCATCCGGCATGATGGCTCCCGTCACGGCCGTAGGGACCGTCATCACCGCTTCCATAGTGGCGATTACGGCTTCGACATTTTCGGCTTCCAGTGGTGATTCCGCCCGGATATTGCGATGAAAGGGTCGCGCGCCCCGGGGAAGCGGATCTGCCGTTTGTGGAACTACCGAACCGAGGTAGTCGGTTAGTTCACTCCCGCGAAGACCGTTGGCGTTGATGTGCGTCAGGGCTTCGCCAAACCATTTGCCGGGAGCGTAGCCCAGGTTTATCAAATCGTTTCCGGTGATATGATTGTGTTCCATTGTACCGAAGCCAACGGTGTGGACCCGGAAAAAAGTTGCAGGCAGAACGCCACTAACACTTTATCGGTGTTGATCCTATAAAAATCAGCTATGGATTCCGCTACCGGTTCCCCACTCATTATTCTTGCCGGCGCAACCGGTGAACTCGGCGGACTCATCGCCCACGCCCTGCGCGATCGAGGCGCGTCCGTCCGCGCGCTGGTGCGACCGGGAACGCCTGCCACGCGATTGGCCGATTTGCGCGCCCACGGGGTCGAGATCCGCGAAGTAAGTCTGTCTTCGGTGCCGGACCTGACGGAAGCTTGTACCGGAGGGCACTGCGTGGTTTCGGCTCTTTCCGGACTCGGTCACACCATGATCGACCTCCAATCCAATTTACTCAAAGCTGCCGAAGAGGCTAAGGTCAAGCGTTTTATCCCCTCCGACTATTCCCTCGACTTCACCCGACTGCCACGGGGGACGAACCGCAACCTCGACTTCCGGAAGACCTTCCAGGAGATCGCCGACCAATCAAAGTTGGAGGTGACTTCGGTGCTAAACGGCATGTTCACCGATCTGCTGAAGGGCGACGCCCCGCTCATTGCCAAACCTATCTCCCGGATCATCTACTGGGGCGACGGCAACCAACCGCTGGATATGACCTCCATGCACGACACGGCCGCCTACACCGCCCGGGTAGCGATGGATACCGGGACGCCGCGGTGGCTCCGCATCGCCGGGGACGTGGTAGATGCCGAGGGACTGCGCCGGGCGGCCTCCGCAGTGTACGGAAAACCGTTCAAAACTCTCCGCGTGGGCGGCATCGGCGTACTCTCTCGAATGATCGACGTCACGCGACTGGTCGCCCCGCAGCGCAAGGAGGTATTTCCACCCTGGCAGGGCATGCAGTACATGCGCAACATGATGAGCGGACGGGGAAAACATCCTACCCTCGATAACCACCGC
The DNA here is from genome assembly GCA_963747415.1 of Lewinellaceae bacterium. GTDB lineage: Bacteria > Bacteroidota > Bacteroidia > Chitinophagales > Saprospiraceae > Neolewinella. The sequence continues at coordinate 148,181 of CAVVFF010000004.1, forward strand.
TACCCCGATATGAAGTGGCAGTCAGTTCGGGAAGTGCTAATGGGTGGTTCCGCCGCGTCCGTGCAATGATCCCGTTTATTCCTGCGCCCCGCCGCCCCGTCAACCACCACGATGCACTACTGGCTGTTCCGCCAATCGGCGTAGTTCCAGGTACGCCAGTCCGGGCGAACCTCAGTTTTCCGCGCTACCTTTTTCCTGAATTTCGCCGGAACGCGCCGCAGGTCTTGCCGAAGCAGATAATAATTATCCGCATTTAAATCATCCACGAGATAGCTCCAGTCGATCCTGTCGGTGGAATACGTCAGGTTCACGCGCGTGATCAGGCCGGTCCAGTTCATACTACCATACGCCACCAGGAAAAGCCAGGCAGCCAGGCCATTTACTTGCAAAAGATAGTACACCGACCTGCGATTGCGAACCTTACGGTATAGGGTATAGACCCCCGTCAGGACCAGGCAAAGGGCGAAGGCGACATAAATGCGACCGTAAGCAAGGCCGTAGGACCGGACATAGTACCAGTTGCGGATGCCTACGGAAATGGCGAGAAAGGCATTTTGCGCGAGCCACAGGTAGACGAGCGGGCGAAGCGAGGCCGTTCCCCGGTAAAAGTTAAGGTTGCCCCGAAAAAAGTATAGTACCAGGAGCATCGCCATAAGGATAGTAGCGATAAGGCTGTCGGTTCCGGCGTGTACAAATTCACTGAGGGTGGAAGCACTGAGATTGCGCGTTGAGAGCCAGATGAATCGCAGGTCGGTTAGATTGACGGCCAGCAGGAGCAGGTTTAGCAGAGAAAACACCATGACGGCGAGTTGGAAATGACGCCGGAGTGCCAGGATAGCTCGGGGCTTGGCACCGGGGCGTCGCTGACGAATCAATTGCTCGGGATCCTCGTCGGACCGCTCGGAAAAACCGAATTCATTTCCCGCAATAAAAAGGGGCAGTACCACGCAAAGTCCCGTTAGCGACAGCGCGAAAAAGAGCAAATAATCGTCCACGTCACCGAGGTAGCCGAGCCGCTCAAATAGGGAGGCTACCGTACGGGCGAAGTCCCGATTTCCTACGGTGTACAAAATCAGAAAGGGAGCACTGATCGCTGCGGCGAGCAGGGCCGGCACGAGCCAGGCCAGCGGGGTTTTCAGCTGCCACCGATCTCCCGTCTGCTCCCGCAGCCGGTGCCACAGGCGGCGCGGACCGACCAAAAGCGACAACAAGCCGAGGGCGAGGGCGTAGTAAACGAACCGAATCCTACGACGCTGAGCGTAGCCGATCAGCCCTAGCAAACTGACATGGTGCGCAAGCCACGCCCCTTCGGAATGCACGATGACCACGGAAGTGGCCGAGGCCAACAGCAGGAATACTCCCCAACGGATCGGGGCCTGACGGGCTAGTTCGGGCCGTAAAGCAAAGAGCAGGAGCAACAGCACGGCATCGAAAGCAAAAACATTAGCGCCCGTTTCCAGGGGAAAAAACAGGTAGGCAAATAGTAGGGCCAATAGGCCCAGGGAGGAAGTAGAGTTCATAAAGTGCTTTATTTTTTAAAGTTTTTTAACCTGCGTTCGGGCCAGTTCGGACTGACTATGATTAGTTATGTATCAGCTTCAGAAAATCCTCTAATTCGCCAAGGTGGCGCTCAAAGGCCCGCCGGCCGGCGGCGGTTGCCCGGTAGCTGGTGCGGGGTTTGTCTTCCACGAAGCGCTTTTCCGTTTCAATCTGCCCGGCTTTGTCCAGCGCCTTGATATGCCCCGCCAGGCTGCCGTCGGTGAGTTTAAGCGCCTCGCGCAGGGTGACGAAATCGACCCAGTCGTTGACCATGAGGATGCCCATTAGTCCAAGCCGCATCCGGTGACTGTAGAGTTTACTCAGCCCCGCGACGGTGGTTTTTACTTCATCTACCTTGTTCATTCGTGTCGTATTTTTTGTACATCCAGAGGCCGTAAATAATGTGGAGAAGACCAAATCCGGTGGCCCAGAAATAGAGGCCGTAATCGAGGAAGAACAGCGCGACCATACCCAAACCGATTTCGAGGTAGGCGAGTAACCGCAATTCCTCGCTGACGAAATTGCTTCCGTTGAGTAGGGCAAGTCCGTAAAAGATGATCGTAGTCGGGCCGATGAGGCCACCGTAGCCGTGATAGATCAGTGCCAGACAGAACACCCCGCCAATGGCCAGTGGTAGGGCAAGGTTGGTCAGCAGTTTATAGGTTCGGGGGTGGGCGAACTCGTGGCCCATCCTTACCACCCGACGGTTGGTAAAGTAAAAGCCGCTGGCCAACGCACCGGTCAGCACCAGGCTAGCCACGCAGAAGAGAAAGGGGACCGGAGCGATGCCCCAGGGGTGATCGGAAGAAAAGCCTAGTTGATCCGGAACGTAGACCACCGGCCCTTCTGCCACCCATCCGTAAACCAGAATTGCCAGCACCCCCAGTAATGCGCTTACCCCCGCCCCCACCCCGGAGAGCCCGCTCAGGCCGATAAAGTATCGAGAGCGTTCCATAAGGTCGCGGATGTGGCGCAGGTCGGATATCGGGGTATTGATGGAGCGATCCATAAAGAACTTTATATTACAAAGTTACGGAGTATTTCGGACACCTTGCGCGGCATTTGCCGACTTAATTTTAATAGATCATCGGATACCGTTAGCGAAGGGTTAAAGTAGGCTTGCACGAAGTATGATATTGCCTTCTCCGGTATCCTTGTATCCGTCGGAAGGTTCCGGCGCCTTAAACCCAGTCATGCATCAAATACTACTCTTACTGTCCTTCCTGTTATTCTCCGTTTTCACCACGCTACAGGCGCAGACTCGCCAGCACGAGATTGGCGTACGGGCCCCGGGGCTTGATAATTTCGATTTTCTTTATAAACGTTCCGCTGGAGCAAATCGGTTTCTGCGCTTCCGACTACTTACCGTCAACTCGCAGTATGAAACCACAGCTAGTGAGGGCTTGCGGATCTTCAACCTTGGCGCCGCGGCCGGATTGGAATGGCGCAATGGGATCGCCGATGACTTTACCTTTATCCACGGCCCCGAACTTTCTCTCGCGGGATCAACCAGAAAGAACGATAACAGAGACGCATGGGATCTCACCGCCCGGGTGGGTTACGTACTTGGATTTAATTACCTAGTCTCGAATAAATTTGTCGTCGGCCTGGAAATGATACCCAGGGTTTCCTACCGATTTAGCGAACCCTTTTCAGGTGAGCGCCAGGAATCTGTGAACGCCGGTTTTTCGACTAATTACGTTGCGCTTACGGCGCTGTACCGGTTTTCGCGGCAGACGGACTGATCCTGCCGGCATTCCAAAAACTTTGCTCCGCCAGGAAGACTTGTAGCGGTATGTCACTACCATCCAATTTACCCACCGGCGCCCAAGCCCTCCTCATAGCCTTGGCCACTCCTTCCCCCCAGGGTCCGATCGGCATACCTGTGTTATTATGGGGACGACCCGGCGTAGGCAAGTCAAGCTTCATCGAGGGGTTGGCCTCGGATCAGCTGCGTGTGACCACCCTGATCGCCTCCATTCACGACCCGACCGATTTCAGTGGTTTGCCCGTGCTGGAAAGCGGCAGCGTCCGGTACGCCATTCCGGAATGGGTAAAGAAATTCCCGGATGATGAGGATGGCATTTTGTTCCTCGACGAACTGAGTACGGCTCCGCCTTCCGTACAGGCCGCCCTCTTACGGGTGGTCTTTGAACGTCAGGTCGGCTTTCACCGCTTACCGGACCGGGTACGCATCGTGGCGGCGGCCAATCCCCCCGATCTGATGATCGGCGGCTGGGAACTTTCCCCGCCCCTGCGTAATCGGTTCGTGCACCTCAATTGGGCTATCCCGGAACCGCTGTACATCCGGTCGCTGACCGAAGGATGGGCCAAGGGCGAACTACCGAAGATCGACCCGTATGCCCACCGACAGCGGCTACCGACTTGGAAGGTAAAGATAGCCGGTTTTCTACGCCTGAGCGGTACGGCCCTGCACAGCGATCCGGAAGAAAATGCCTACGGATTTGCCAGTCCCCGCACCTGGGATTTTGCCGCCGCCCTGCTGGCCGGCTGCGATGTTCTCGGCTACCGGCCGGGTTCGGACGACCCTACCGCCCAGACGGTGCTCCTGGAGTTGATCGCCGGCTGCCTGGGGGAAGCCACCGCCCTGCCCTTTCTGGAATACCTCAACCGCCTGCGCATTCCGGACCCGGAAGATGTTTTATCGGGTCAGCAGTCCGTCGATCTTAGTGAACTGGACGATAGCGAGTTGTATGTCCTGTTCTATAGCCTTAATAATCGGCTCCTTGCGCAGTTTGACCGGCCAGGGTTGCTGGACTATTCACTGGTCTACCTGGCGCTGGTGGAGCAAGTCTTCGATCTGGGCCGACGGGACGTCATTTTCGTTGCGCTCCGCGATCTGGCCCGTTCGGGCTGGGTGAGCCGGCTGGCCGCCGCCGACAACGAAGCCGCTCGCAACCGGGCCATGGAGCAGATAGCCGGGCTCTTCAGCGATAGTACCTTCAAGGAATTCGTGGATGTCCTCGCCTGATTTTCCGGACGTCCGGGAAGACCTTCGGTTTGCCCGCGCCTACGCCGCCGACCGCCTGCCCTGGTTCGCCCCGGCTTTGTTTCGGTGTCGCATTATCCTCACGGAAAAGGTCAGGGTAGCCGCCGTGGACCGTCACTACAACATCTACTGGAACCCGGAAGCCGTGCGTCGCATCGGCGGCGGGCGCCCCCGACTGGACGCACTCGCCGAACTCGGCTTTTTGTGGGTGCACGAGATCAGCCACCTGCTGCGGCAGCACGGGGATCGCGCCGAGACGGAGGGGATCGTGGGCGGCGGGCCGGAACGGCGCTGGAACATCGCCTGCGACCTCGAGATCAACGACTCGGAATGGGCGGGACTGCGGATGCCGACAGCCTATCCAGGTCGCTTCCCGGAGGCGATGGACCTGGAGGCCGGGCAACTGGCGGAATACTATTACCGGCGGATCGATCCCAACCCAACCGCCGCACAGTTTCCCATCGACGAAGGCAGCGGCGTACACGGGCGCACCCGCCAGTGGGAGGAAGGCGGCGAACAGCGGCTGGCCCCGCTGGACGAGGAACTCGTCCGAAGAGAAGTAGCGCGGCTGACCCGGGAAGCGGACCAATCCGGCATTCCGGACACCTGGCGGGCCTGGGCGCAGGATGTACTTGGCAGCCGGATCAACTGGCGCCAGCGCCTGCGCCACCGGATGAGCCTGGCCATCCGTAAGGGGCAGGGCGCCAAGACGGACTATACCTACGGTCGGGCGCACCGGCGGCAGGCGGTTTACCACCCTATTCTGCCGCCCGCGCTGGCCGGAAACCGCAGCGCCCGCATCGCGGTGGTGGTCGACACCTCCGCGTCCATGCAGGACACCGACCTGCAACGCGCACTCTCGGAGGTGGCCGCCATCATCCGGCAGTTCGACGCTCCGGTGACGATCATCCCCTGCGACATTACGGACTACGAGCCCGTACGCCTGGTAGCGGAGCGGGAGGCCTACCGTATAAACTATCTACCCGGCGGCAGCGGCACGGACCTTCGGAGGGGTATCGAGGCGGCGGTCAGGCTGCGGCCCCGACCGGATACGGTGCTCGTGATCACCGACGGACAAACCGACTACCCCACCCACCAGCCGGGCGTCCCCATCCTCTTCGCGGTCTTACGCGATGCGGAGCATTTCGGGCTGCCGCCTACCCCACCCTTTACCGCGGATCAGGTGATCCTAATCTAAATCGCTTGGTCACGGTTTAATCCGGTACATGGATCAGACCACCAGAATTACCCTCCCCACCCGCTACGGGGAAGCTACTTACACTTTCGGGCCTGACGATTCCGGCCGTTTGAGCGTGCTAACAATGCCTCTGGAGGGGATGCCGGATACGGTATTCCAAATGACGTACGGGCACGACTGGCCCACGGCAAAGGCGTACTTCACGGAATTAGGCCGGCTCCTGCCCGACTGGACCCTGGCCTATCTCACCGTCCCCGATCCACCCGGTCAACTGGCACCCATCAGCGACATCTATCGCGACCAGACGACGGCCGAAGACGCCCACGTGGCAACCTTCTGGTCTGAGCACGCGGAGTACCGCGAAGCGATGCACCCAGATACGGTACGGCGCAACCGAATGCTGTCTAAGCTTACGGGCAGCGAAGCCAGGTCGTTTTTGAGTCAGGCTGCCCCGATATTGGAACCCTACCTCTTTCGCCTGGTCGACGCTTCCACCCTAGGAAGCGTAGCCGAGGGTTATCGCCTGCTCGGGGCACTCGGGACGGCGGCCGGCCGCGACCGGCTGCTCCGGGAACTGGAGCGCGGGGGACGCCACCCCTTCGCCCGCCACCTGCTGTTCGGACTGGAGTTTCACCGCGACGACGACGTACTTACGCGCCTGCGACGGGTCTACCGGAGCGACAACATCTCCGACGATGACCTCCCGGCCGTCCTTCGCTTTCTGACAGGTCTGCCGGGAGCGAACAGTCTGGAGTTCGCGACCGAAATACTCAAGGACCACCCTTATCTGGCTCCGGAGGTTGTTGAGGTCATGCATAGCATAAGCCTGACGGACAGAGAAATCCACCCGATCCTGCTAAAAATTTTTGAAGCGGATATAGAGTACCACCACCTCGATGTCCTGTTGCGCGCGGTGAATGGGTTATCCACAGCTCCCCTCTCTTTGGAAGCTATGAACCTGCGCGCCGCCGCCCCCGAATTTCTGGATGTCCCGCCGGTCAATTGGCCCCAGCAACTGGAAGCGGGGTGGACGGCGCTCGTAAAAATCACCCCCCTGGACCGCGCACTCGAGATCATCAATCGCTATCTCCAACGTCCGGAGCCTCGCCTACAACGGAACGCACTATTGCAACTCAAGGTCGTCGTGGAACGGCCGGAATACGGTGGTCCGCTACCGGTTGAAACGGAGCGAAGGCTCCGGGAACTGTTGGAATCCCGCTACGACAAGGTGTACGTCGAGGTGCTCAACCTTTTGGGTAACCGAAAGGTGGAATGTGGGGACCCCCTACCCACGGTGAAGGCCATCCTCGAACTCAGCATCGGCACCCGCTACCGCATCGTGATCCTGAAGGCTTTGCGGCGGGTCGGTAACTTTCCCCGGGCCCGGGAAACTACCCGGCAATTTATCACCGATGCCATCGGGAGAGCGGATACGGCACAACGGATCGAACACCTAAGCACGCTGCTCCCTTACGTGGAAAAATATCTCGGCGAAATACCGGAAGTCCGGTCCCGCCTGGAGCGCCAGCGCGCCCGCGTTACAGAATAACCTGACATGACCAAGCGAACGATCATTATTGGCAGCGGCATTAACAGCCTCTGCGCCGCCGCCCTCCTGGCGAAAGGCGGCCAGCGGGTAACCATCTTTGAAAAGAACGACTGGCTCGGCGGAAACATTCTCACAAAGGAACTCGCCGTACCGGGCTTTCTCCATGAGATCTTTTCGGGCTTTCACCCGCTTTTCACCACCGGACCTTTTTACCAGGAATTAAAAACCACGCTGGAGGAGTACGGGGTTAATTACCTGAATACGGAATACACCGCCGGGGTACTCCTTCCCGACGGTCGCTCGCTTGCGCTGCGGGACAGCCGGGAAAAGAATACGGCGGCATTCAACGCGGCGCACCCCGGGGACGGCGATGCCTACGCCGCCGCCATGAATGCTTTTGACCGGCAAGCGGAACTGGCTTTTGGTCTGCTATCGAAAGAATTATGGTCCCTGTCCGGGGCGGGGCTGGCCGCCCAAAATCTTTGGAAGCTCGGTCCGGAAGGATTGCTCCAGTTTTTAGGCGAAGCTTTACCTAATGCGCGCAAGTGGCTGGATAACACCTTTAAAAGTGACCTGAGCAAAGCCGTCCTTGCACCGTGGACGCTGCATACCGGCATGGGGCCGGACGATGCCGGTGGGAGTCTCATGCTGCGGATAATTCTCGCATCTTTTGAAAACACGGGTATGCCCGTTCCCGAGGGCGGTGGCAGCCAACTCGTGGAGGCCCTGGTCAGGATCATCGAAGACAAGGGGGGAGAATGCCACACGGGTAAAGTGGTGGAAAGGATCGTCGTCGAGAACGGGGTAGCTACCGGCGTCGAGGTCGCAGGCATCCTTTATCCGGCGGACACCGTCCTGGCCAACGTAAGTCCCACGGCGCTGTACGGACAGTTGCTTCCGAAGGATTCGGTGCCGAATACGATTCGCAGGGAAGCCGACCGGTACCGTTACGGACGCGGGAATATGCAGATTCACCTTTCCCTAGACCATCCGCCGCGGTGGCCCGACCCTCTCCTCCTGAAAACAGGTATGGTCCACGTGACGCCGGGTATGAATGGCACCAGCAAGGCGGTGAACGAAGCCGTTCGCGGCCTGCTTCCCGGCCGGCCAACCATCGTGGTAGGGCAGCATACCGCCATCGACCCCGGTCGTGCCCCCGAGGGGAAATGGACCATCTGGATCCAACTGCAGGAACTTCCCGCTTTTCCAACGGGAGACAGCCTTGGCGAAATTTCCTGCTCCGGAGAGTGGACCGAGGCCGTCGCTGAAGCGTATGCGGACAGGGTAATCGGCCTCCTGGATGATCAGCTCCCGGGTTTCCGGGAAGACATTCTGGAACGCCACGTACTATCCCCCGCAGATCTTGCCCGCATCAACCCCAATCTCGTCGGTGGCGATCCCTACTGCGGGATGGCTACCCTGGACCAGTTCCTCTTCTGGAGGCCCCTGCCCGGATTGCGCGGACATGAAACCCCAGTCGATAACCTTTTACACATTGGCGCGGCCACCCACCCGGGGCCCGGTCTGAACGGAACTTCCGGCTACCTGGCCGCCAAACACCTCCTTTAGCTTGGCAGATAAGAAATTAGAAAGAGACCTAGGGTTGACGGACATCCTTATGTTCGGCGTCGGCGGAATAGTGGGCGCGGGCATTTACGCCATTGTCGGAGAAGCAGCGGGACTGAGTGGAAATATGCTCTGGGCCAGTTTTTTGGTGGCCGCGACCGTTGCGCTGTTAACGGCAATGACTTACGCTGAATTCGTCAGCCGATATCCCGATGCCGGCGGAAGTTTCGAGTATGTAAAACAGGGATTCAACAAGACCACCGCCCTGTGCTTCAGCATTTTAATGCTCTTCACCGGTATCGTAGCTGCGGCGGCCATCGCGATCAGCTTCAGTGATTACCTCGGCCGACTACTGGAGGTTCCCTCCTACCTGACGACCCTCGGCGTGATCGTATTCATGGGCGGCGTAAATGCGGTAGGCGTACAGGAGGCCAGCTGGTTCAATACCTTGGCTACGGTGGTCACCCTGGCGGGGCTTGGAGCGGTAATTTACTTCTCGATACCCGATTGGGGCTCGGTGCCGCTCACCACCCTTCCGGAGGTTGGCGTGACGGGCATCGTTTCCGGGGGAGCACTTATCTTTTTCAGCTTTATCGGCTACGAAGACCTGGTCAAAATGGCAGAGGAAACGCGTGAGCCGGAGCGGACCATGCCGCGAGGCATCCTGATCTCGGGGGTTACCGTGCTGGTTATTTACCTTCTCATTGCGGTGAGTACGGTATCCGTGATGGGGGCCGAGCGCCTGGCGCGGCAATCAGGACCACTGGCGGAGGTTTTGCGGCGGAGCGCAGGATCGACGTGGGCAACGGGGATCGTGATCGTCGCACTTTTTGCCACCAGCAAGACCATCCTTTCGAATATTCTTGGCACCAGCCGCTTGTTGTACGACGTAGCCCGCGACGGCGGAATGCACTGGTTGCAGCGGCTGACCAAAGTGAATGATCACACCGGCACCCCGATACTGGCCATCGTATTGATAACCGGAATAGCCATGGCTTTCGCGCTCATCGGAAACCTGAAGACCGTCGCCAGCATCAGTAATATTTTCATTATGCTGGTGTTCCTGGCCGTTAACGCCGCTCTGATCAATTTCCGCCGGAGGTTTCCAGATAAACGGGACGCCCCTTTCCGGGTTCCCCTTAACGTTGGCCGCTATCCGATACCGACGATCCTGGCCTTTCTCGGCGTTCTGGTTCTGCTCGGCTTTAACGTGTCTAATATCCTTTAAACAGGGGAGCAGTACGGTTACCGCGCCGAAAAGGTGGTACTCCCCTCGAGCTCGGTAAATTGTACCGGAACGACGCCCGAACCGCCCTGCTCGGTGGTGAATACGCCGTAGATGCTGTCCACGGCTTCCATCGTCAGTTTGTTGTGCGTCACGATAATGAACTGGCTATCCTTGCTGAACTTTTTGACAATGCGGTTAAACTTGGCGATGTTCGCATCGTCGAGCGGGGCATCTACCTCATCGAAAATACAGAAGGGTGCCGGCTTCAACAGGTAAAGGGCGAACAGGAGAGCGGTGGCGGTAAGGGTCTTTTCGCCACCGGATAGCTGATTAATGGTCTGCGGCCGCTTCCCTTTGGGCTTAGCCACGATCTCAATGTTGGATTCCAGCGGGTTCTCCGGATCCAGTAGGATAAGGTCACAATTATCGTCCTCGGTAAACAGGCTCCGGAAAACATCGATGAAGTATACCCGCACCCGCTCGAAAGCATCCAGGAACTGGACGGTCGCCGTTTCCTCGATCTCCTTTATGGTCTTGATAAGGGTATCCTTCGCTTCGATGATATCGTCCCGTTGTCCGGTGATGGTTCCGTGGCGTTCACTCATCTCCTCGTAGGCTTCCACCGCCATCGGATTGATCTCCCCATAGTTGCCGATGCGGCTGCGCAAGCGGTCTACCTTCATCTCCAGCTCCGGTACCGTTCCGGTCCATTCCTCGATCTCGACCTGGGCCAGTTGCTCCAGACTCAGATCGAACTCGATCTTGAGGCGCTCCTCTACCCCGTTGAGCTTGAAGCGGACGTCGGTAAAGCGATCTTTTAACTGATTAACCCTGACTTGGGCATCCTGCCGCTGGCGGTTGTCGCGACGAAGTTCCTCCTCCATGGCATTGATCTGACTACGAGCCTCGTAGTAGGCCTTTTCCGCCGAATTCAGGGTTGCCTGGTATTCCGCCTTCTCGCCGCGCATGCGGTCCAGGTTTCGATTGAGAGTCTCCTCCTGCTGGTCAAATTGGCGTGCTTCCTTTTCCAGCGAAGTGTGCTGCTGGCGATTATCGACTTCCTGCCTGCGTAATTCGTCGCGCCGCTTGCGCCGGAAGGTCAACTCATTCTCCAGCCCTTCCACCCGGTTCTGCTGCTGAATGAAGGAGATATTCTCCTGATTAAAGCGGGCACTTGCGGCGGACAACGCTTCGCTGAGTTCCTGGTAAGAGGCATCCGTTCCACTGACTTGCTGGCGTAAGTCTTCAATATCCCGGCGCAATTGTGCCAGGTCACGATCGATCTCCTCATTCAATCTTTCCAGCCGCTCGGCATCCGCCAGGAACTGTTCATTCTTAGCGGTCGTATCCCTAAAGAAGGACTGAAAGCCTTCCACCCGAGCCTGGACACCTGCCGATTGCTGTTGCAACTGACCTAACTCACGCCGGAGCCGCTGTATCTCGCGGTCGATACGCTGCTGCCGGAGGTCGGCAAGCTTTGCCCGGCCTTCGGCTAGCTGCCGATTCAGCGCCTCCGCTTCCTGCTCGGCTTTTTTAATTGCTTTTTCCAGCACCTCCAGGTTTTTCTTCCGGCCGATCTTTTTTCCCTCGAACAGGCCGAGCGAACCACCCGCCACGGAATAAGTTCTGCGAACGAAACGACCGTCCGCCGTGATTACCGTAGTACCATCTTCCGTTGGTTCGGGCAGGTCTTTGTCATCGCTCACAAGCACACCGTGAAGGAGGTAACGGACCAGATTCCGGTACTTGTCTTCTACGGTAATAACCTCCATAGCGTGCCTACCAATGCCGCTGTCTGGAGTAAGCGGCCTGGTGGCAGCTTCCGGCAGGGCATCGAGGACGAAGAAATTCGCCTTGCCTTTTTGCTGTTCATTCAACAAACGGATGGCCGCGCGTGCCTCTTCGGCGTGCTGAACGACATAGTAGTTCAGAAAAGGATCGAGAAAGTTTTCGATTGCTACGCGGTATTCGGGCTGTACCAGCAGGAGGTCACTGAGCAATTGGGGTTCCGAGGTCCAGCTACGGTTCTTGCTCAGGAAGCGGATCGATTCGGGGAAGCCCTCCAGGCTATCGATCATGCTCTTGGTAAGCTTGAACTCATTCCTCCGGGCGTCCAGTCCGCGATTGATGCTGTTCAGTTCGGCCTGCAGGTGATCCGTATCCGTAACGGCCTCGTCAATAGCGGCGAGGCGATTGGTTTCCTGCTCCTCCAACTTCGTCACTTCCGTTTCCTGCCGTTCGATCTTTTCCTGCAGTTCCGCGAGGGTGCGCTCCTGGCGCTCGCGTTCGCCCCGGCGATCTTCCATTTCCCCGAGATTACGCTCGACCTGAAAGCGGAAATTCTCGATCTTGTTCCCGTTGATGGCTCGTCGCTTTTCCAGATCGAAGATCTTCCGTTCTTCGTCCTGTTGCTGCTTCAGACGCTCGTCCAGACGGGATTTCAGACCGGCGTGCCCCTCACGCACCTTTTGCAGTGCCCCTTCGGCTTCACTACGCAGTTGCTGTTGAGCCTCGCGGGTAGACCTGGCTTCTTCCAACTGGTTTTCCATCAGCTTGATCTGGTCGTCGTATTCCTTGATCTCCCGTTTTGCCTTGTCTAGATCCTGGGCCAATTGGGTGGTCTGCCGGGCCACAAAGCTTTTGCGTTGCTGCAGGAGCTGCAGTTCGCTTTCCAGGCCCCGGAGTTCGCCATTGAGGGCATTCAATTTCCGCTGCCGATCCCCTACCCGCTGCTCCTTTTCAACGTGCTTTTTCCGCTCTTCGTCCAGCTTGTTCTCCAGCTCGGTGATGTGGGCATCGGTCTGCCGGTAGGCGGTTTCTGCCTTGTCCGTTTCTTCGCGCAGCTTCTCATAATCGATGCGCAACTTTTCCACCCGTATGCCGGTGTGGAGGAGACTAAGATCACGGTATTGCGCCTTCAGGTCCCGGTACTTGCGCGCCCGCTTGGCCTGCTTTTCCAGGCTCTTGAGGTTATTGCTGATCTCAAAGAGCAGATCTTCGATCCTCGCGAGATCGTCTTCAGTGTTTTTAAGCTTTCTAAGGCTTTCCTTTTTGCGGTTCTTATACTTGCTGATCCCCGCGGCCTGCTCGAACATCCGCCTGCGGCTGTTGTCTTTGTCAGCCAGGATATCGTCAACCATTCCGAGTGCGATGATGGCGTAGCTGTTGCTTCCGATGCCCGTATCGAGGAAGAGGTTGCGAATGTCCTTAAGCCGGCACTGCACCCCGTTCAACCGGTACTCCGAATCACCGCTGCGGTACAGCATGCGGGTGATGGTAACGGTCTGATACTCGGTGGGGAGGAGCTCCTTATCATTTTCAAAGGTCAGGCTGACGGAGGCAAGGTTACCGGGCTTCTTCTTCTTGGTCCCGTTGAAGATGATGGAGGCCATCTTATCAAGGCGCAGCTCCGATCCCTTCTGCTCACCGAGTACCCAGCGAATGGCGTCCACGATGTTGCTTTTCCCCGATCCGTTAGGGCCCACGATGCCGATAACGTCGGCATCGAAATTGACCACCGTTTGGTTGGCAAAGCTTTTAAAACCCTTGATGTCGAGTTGCTGGAGGCGCATACGGCGCGCGAAGGTAACTGCTTGCCGGGACTCTAAAGAATGCTAAAGATGACGGGTACGGACATAAAACTCCTTGTCCCGAACCCCGAAAGCGCGCACCAGTCGCGGACTTACCACCAATACCACCCGGCTATCGTACACCTCCTCGGGGATACGGGCAACGACTTTCGCGTAAATTGTTTTGCGACTCCGGGGGTCTTCTACTTCGATGATACTTCCGATCGGCGCGGATCGGTGCAGGACCATCCATTTGTTTTGGTCTCCGCGGTTGGTCCAGGCAGCTTTGCCGTTGGTAAATTTCAAATTCCGCTGGGCCATCGTGCTGTCCCACTCAAGGCGTAATGGATGATTCTGGAGTACGTAGCGGTCTTCTACCTTCACCTGGACGTCGGGGTCTATACCGTCGATGCGCAGGTAGCCGACGGTGAGCACCTGACCGGGCTCCAGATCCTGCGGCTTCAAGCCGGGATTAAGTGATCGTATCAGGCTGTCGTTGGCTTGATTGAGGGTGCGCCGGGAAAGTCCGTAGAGGGTTTCTCCCGGCGACAACCGGTAACGGACGGGAACGAACCAGGCAACGCTGTCGCGGGTAAAATTTGGTCGCAGGGAAGCCTTCGGTATGGTGACGGTTACCCGGCTACCGGGTTTATAGCCGAGTTGGAGCTGGGGATTCAAGCGGTAGATATCATCCAGGGAATGGCCATAAAAACGGGCTGCCCCGTAGAGCGTCTGCCGCGGAGCGAGCGTATGGTCGAACAGCAGATGACCGCTGAGGGCATCAAAGCGAACAACTACCGTATCGGAAGGGAGCAGGAAATACAAACTATCGCCCGTAGCCCCGGCTTGCGGCGTGTGAAAGCCCGCCGCAAAAAAGAGGAGGAAAAGAATTCTGGGGAAGATACCCATGTGTTGGCAGCAGTAATTCTAAGCGTTTGCTTGGACTTTTCGATTCAACCAGAACGCCGGTAGAGAAGGCATGAATGAGCGAGGAAAATGGGCGGCTAAAGGTGGAAGCAGCAATTCCTTCGCAATATGCAGGCCGGCAAGACCAAGTTATAGACGATGAGCCAAAGTTCAAACAGGTGCTAATATAATAAGGCAGCACGAAGGTACGGAGAAGCAGGCAGAGCCCGGCATGCAGCCGGGGTTAGGTTTTTCTTAAAATTACTTCCGGACTTTAATCGTTTGGTAAGAAAGCAAGCAGTGGCTGCTTCCAACCATCTGCAGGGTCTGGTGTTTCTTTACTGGAAGTCAACATGAGTGCCGAATTTTTATGGCATTCGAAGGCGTTTTGTCAGGATTTTTTGTCAGTCATACGGTACTGGCACAGTTCTTTCAACTTCGCTTAACTTTAGGGCAGGAGGTTTTATTCGGTGACCATAAATTGCACCTGCGCCCCCGCCCAATTATTTATTACCCCGACAAAGTTTATTGAATGAATCCTCCACAACGGGAGTTTAACCCCGAAATAAAACAGGCCATGGCCCGCGGCAAGCAGGAGGCTGAGAAGATGGGCCACACCTATGTGGGCCCGGAGCACCTGTTACTCGGCGTCCTCAGCATGGGCAATACCCTCGCCACAAAAGTGCTGAAGAACCTGGCCGTAGATATTGAAACCCTCGCCGACACCCTGCGCGAAAACGTGCAGCGCAACGGCGGTCAGAGCAGCGGACACTCCATCTCCAAAATGCCGCTCAACGACAAGGCCGACCGCGTTCTGAAGGTCACTTTCCTCGAAGCGAAAGCCCTGAAGACCACTCAAGTCAGCCCCGAGCACCTAATCCTTTCTATTCTACGTAACAAGGAATTGCCCGCCACTAAGATTCTGCGGCAGTTCGAGGTGGAATACGAAATTTATAAAGCAGAACTAGACTACGTGAAAGACGAGAAAGACTTTACCGAAGACGATGCCCTACCCATGAACCAGGCTCCCGGCAGTGGAGAAGAATCCTTCGAGGATGACGATTCCGGCCGTGGCGGTCAGGGCCGTGGTGGTCGCGGACAGGGAAACAGTAAATCCCGCACGCCCGTACTCGATAACTTCGGTCGCGATATTACCGCCCTGGCCGATGAGGATCGCTTGGATCCCATCATTGGCCGCGAAACCGAAATCGAGCGCGTATCGCAGATCCTCAGCCGCCGTAAAAAGAATAACCCCATCCTCATCGGTGAGCCCGGTGTAGGTAAGACGGCCATTGTCGAAGGACTAGCCTTGCGTATCCGAGACCGGAAAGTAAGCCGGACCCTATTCGACAAGCGGATTGTCATGCTTGACCTGGCTGCCCTGGTGGCCGGTACGAAGTATCGCGGTCAGTTTGAGGAACGCATGAAAGCGATCATGACGGAGCTCGAAAAGAGTCGCGACGTCATCCTCTTCATCGATGAGATTCACACCATCGTAGGCGCCGGCGGGGCTACCGGTTCCCTCGACGCAAGCAACATCTTCAAGCCTGCCCTCGCCCGTGGCGAGCTGCAGTGTATCGGTGCCTCCACCCTGGATGAATACCGCCAGCATATAGAAAAAGACGGCGCCCTCGACCGGCGCTTCCAGAAGGTGCTGGTGAATCCACCCAGTGCCGAGGAGGCCGTTCACATCCTCAACAATATCAAACCCAAGTACGAGGAATTCCACAACGTGAATTACTCTGACGAGGCAATTGAAGCCTGTGTCAAGCTAAGTGACCGCTACATAACCGATCGCTTCCTGCCGGATAAGGCCATCGACGTACTGGATGAGGTCGGCGCGCGTACCCACCTGAAGAATATTACCGTTCCCGAGCACATCGAAGAGGTCGAAAAGAAGATCGAAGCGGTGAAGGAGCAGAAGAATTCCGCGGTCAAAAACCAGCAGTACGAGCGTGCCGCAGATCTGCGTGACCAGGAAAGCAAACTCCAGCGGAGCCTCGAAGACGCTAAGAAGCAATGGGAGGAAGAAGCCAAGACCAAGCGCTACCCCGTCGACGAGGAGGACATTGCCGAAGTGGTCAGCATGATGACGGGCATACCCGTACGTCGCGTGGCGCAGAACGAAAGCAAGAAGCTGGTCGGCATGGAAAAAGACCTGCAGTCGGTCATCATCGGCCAGGATAACGCGATCACCAAGGTCACCAAGGCGATTCAGCGAAACCGCGTCGGATTGAAAGATCCGAAGAAACCGATCGGTACCTTCATCTTCCTCGGCCCTACCGGTGTGGGTAAGACGGAATTGGCCAAAGCCCTCGCGAAGTACATCTTCGACAGCGAGGAGAGCCTGATCCGCATAGACATGTCCGAGTACATGGAGAAATTCAGCGTCAGCCGCCTCATTGGCGCCCCTCCGGGCTACGTAGGCTACGAGGAAGGTGGCCAGCTCACTGAAAAGGTCCGTCGTAAACCCTACAGCGTCATCCTGCTCGATGAGATCGAGAAAGCGCACCCGGATGTGTACAACATTTTGCTCCAGGTACTAGACGACGGTCAGCTAACGGATGGTATGGGACGCAAGGTGGACTTCAAAAACACCATGATCATCATGACCTCCAACATCGGCGTGCGTCAGTTGAAGGACTTCGGCCAGGGAGTCGGATTTGCTACGAAGGCCCGCACGGAAAATGCGGAGGAAAACAGCAAGGCCGTTATCAATAATGCCCTCAAGCGCACCTTCTCTCCTGAATTCCTCAACCGTATCGACGATGTCGTCATCTTCAACAGCCTCGGCCAGGAAGAGATTTTCCGCATCATCGACATCGCACTCTCCGATCTATACAAGCGTTTGACCGGTCTGGAATTCTCGCTCGAGCTCGACGAGGCGGCCAAGAAGTTCGTCGCCGAAAAAGGCTTCGATCCCCAATTCGGCGCCCGTCCGCTCCACCGCGCGATCCAGAAGTATATCGAAGATCCGCTGGCCGAATACATCCTCAATAACAATCCCGACGGGGGCGCGTCCCTCATTGCTAAGCTGAATGAAGAAGGCGATGGACTGACAATCGCTCAGACGGAGGCAGTAACCACCGAAGAGTAGCCCATTGGGGTATTGAAAAGTTCCGGTTCGGCGGTAGTGCCGGGCCGGAACTTTACTTTTTGATGAAATCAGGCCACCTCCGTCAGGTTGTTTGAACTTTCCTTAATTCCATACTTTTACAATTTATAACATAAACCAACCATCTATTGGCAAAGAGAAGAGGCGGCGGCCGCAACCGCTATACACGCAGAGAAGACACCACCCCCCAATTTCGGATCAATGACATGATCCGCGTACCCGAGGTACGCCTGGTCGGCGATAATCTCGAAGACATTTCGGAAGAGGTCGGCACCAAACTTGAAAGCGGTACCGTATTCGATACCCGACAGCTTAAGGGCTGGGGTCGCGATCTGGGTTTAGACCTGGTTGAAATAAGCCCGAATGCCAGTCCGCCGGTAGTTCGCTTGACGGACTATAAAAAGTTCCTCTACGAGAAAAAACGGAAGGAGAAAGAAATTCGCAACAAAGCGGTCAAAACCGTTATCAAAGAGGTCCGTTTCGGTCCTAACACCGACGACCACGACTTTGACTTCAAAGTACGCCACGCCCGCGGCTTCCTGGAAGACGGCGCCAAGGTCAAGGCTTACGTCCACTTTCGCGGTCGCTCGATCGTTTTTAAGGACCGGGGTGAGCTGCTGCTCCTTCGCTTCATGAAGGACGTAGAAGATTTAGGCGCTGCCGAGGCCATGCCAAAAATGGAAGGCCGGCGTATGAACGTCATCATCAGTCCGAAGAAGGTTCAGAAAAAATCCTCCAAGTCGAAGTCCGGTGCGGACGACGACGGGGATGAATAATCCGCCCATATAACCGGTTTTGCGCCCGCCCAACAAAATTGGGCGGGCGCACTTTGTTTAGGTCATTGCAGTTAAGTTTCCCAGTTTGCCATCCATTAACACCTCCCACTTCGCCTCCTCCCACGCTCGTGTAAACCAGGCTCCCAAGGACGGTAAACCCGAGTTTGCCTTTATTGGGCGGAGCAACGTCGGAAAGAGCAGCCTGATCAATATGCTTACGCAGCGTAAGGAATTGGCGCATACCAGTGGCAAGCCAGGGAAAACGCAGTTGCTCAACTATTACCTGATCAACGACAGTTGGTACCTCACCGACCTGCCCGGGTACGGCTATGCTAAACAGAGCAAGAAGACCCGGGCCAAATGGGAAACCAGAACGGAAAGATTTTTCCTGCACCGGCAGACTCTCGTCAGCACCTTCGTACTGATAGACAGCAACATTTCTCCGCAAACGATCGACCTGGAGTTCGTTAACTGGCTGGGAGAACACGGTGTGCCCTTTGCGTTGGCCTTCACGAAAATCGACCGTAAAAAGGCTCGCGACGGTGAAAACGTGGCCGCTTTCAAAGAAGCTCTCGGAGAATACTGGGAAGAAATGCCTCCGATTTTTGAAACCAGTGCGACCAAGGAAATTGGCCGGGATGAAGTGTTATCCTACATCGAAACCGCCCTCGATGCGGTACATTGGCCCTTCCAGCAAGACGTGCAGTGAGCACATTCCAGCGTCTGGCAACCTTTATAGTATTATATGAGTGCGACACCGGTTAATAATAGACTTCCCCCCCCCGCCTTCGAGCGGGAAGGACGTCCCTATGATCACACGGCCCCGGAGATCGCAAAGTGGGAGATCTATGAACTGAGTGAGGACCGCCAGGCATTCGTGCGCCTGCTCGAATCAGCCAGCTCCAAAAGGATCCTGCAGGAGAGCGGAGACAACCTTACCGACGTGCTCAGTAAAACAGTCTTCAGCGAGCAGGAACGGACGCGTTCCGAACCCTGGAAGGTTGATCCGCCCAACGAACGAAGCTATTGGAAAAAGCAAGCCAAGCTACTGGCTACTCAGTCGCTGGACGAGGACGAACCCACCACGGCCGAGGAAGCGGCACACGCCATTCTACACCGAATCGTGAGAAGGTACGCCGAGGAGATCGTAGGAACGTTCAAGATCCCGACCTTTCGATTTGCCCGCCGCTTCCTTACGTTTTTTTTCGGTCGCCTCCTGAATGCCGCGGGGGGACGGACGTTCACCAGCCTATTCAGCAAAAAAATTCTCCTGGAGGAGAAATTGCTGGTGCGAGGGTACGTAGACCAGGTGCGTAAATTGAGTCGCAAGGGCACTGTCATTCTGGTTCCCACCCACTTCAGTAATCTCGACAGTATTCTCATCGGCTATGCACTGGATCAGGTAGCCGGACTGGAAGCGATGGCCTTCGGTGCCGGATTAAACCTTTACAATACCGGCTATACGGCCTACTTTATGAATCGCCTGGGCGCTTACCGCGTAGACCGGCGCAAGCGGAATCCGATATATATGACCACGCTGAAGACGATGAGCCGACTCATCATCCAGCGCGGAGT
Organism: Lewinellaceae bacterium; assembly: GCA_963747415.1. GTDB lineage: Bacteria > Bacteroidota > Bacteroidia > Chitinophagales > Saprospiraceae > Neolewinella. The sequence goes on from CAVVFF010000004.1 coordinate 168,212, forward strand.
ACCCTCCCTCTTTTTCCCCGGGGGGACCCGGTCGCGGTCCGGTGCCCTGGAAACAAAACTGAAGCTCGGCCTTCTGGGTACGGCGGTGGAAGCACAGCGAGCCCGCTACCAGGACGGACGCGACGATAAAGTATTTATCGTACCAGTCATTCTCAGTTACCCCTTTGTACTGGAGGCACAGTTCCTCGTGGAGCAGCATCTCCGCAGCGAAGGTCAGGATCGGTACATAAAGGCCAAGGACAGTTTCCACAGTCTGCGCAGTATTCTCAAGTTCGTATGGGGAGTTTTCAGTAAAGGAAATGAGATAACAATCACCCTCGGCCAGCCGATGGACGTAGTCGGTAACCGCGTCGAGGAAGATGGAAAGAGCTACGCCATCAGCGGCCGCCACGTATCTACCCGCGAATACTTCCGCGATCAATACGGGCGGGTCAACGAGGACCTACAGCGGGAAAGCGAGTACACCCGCCTGTTAGCGAGTCGCATCGTCGAGCGCTACCATGCCGACGGCATCGTGCTGCCCAGCCACCTCGTTAGTTATGCCGCTTTCGGGATGTTGGAACGGGCCTTTCCAAAGGACGACCTCTATGCATTACTGCGATTGCCGGCCGAAGATTTCTATTTTCAGCAGGAAGCGCTCGTTCAGGTAGTCGAGCGACTAAGGGACGTATTGCTCAAGATGGAACTGGAAGACCGGGTGAAAGTGAGTGCGGAGCTCCGCAAGTCCGGAGCCAAAATTATTTCCCGGGGCATCGATAGCATTGGAAATTATCACATCGATAAGCCGCTACGCTACGATTCACAGGGAAGGATCGTCAGCGATAATTTTTCCATGCTGTTGTATTACCACAACCGCCTGTTGACTTACAAGCTCAAGAACAAAATCACCTGGCCTCAGAACTTGATGGGCGACGAACGTAAAGAATGAAGTTCCAGGGTTTGTACGCCATTTTTAACTACTCCGGTCATGCCGGAAATGATCCGTTCCAATAGCATTGGATCTTCGGCAAAATTCTGCTCACCGAGTTCTATTAACAGAACGGGCGTATCCGTTATGGTGCGCAGGTAGTCCAAATATACTTGTTGGACCGACTGCAGATAACTGTCCTTGATATCCCGTTCAAAATCGCGGCCCCTCCGGCGAATATTCGCCTGTAGTGCATGGATAGGCCGGTGGAGGTATACGACAAGGTCCGGTTTGGGAAAGGAAACGTCCAGGGCCCGAAACAACCGGCTAAACAGCCGAAACTCCTGCTCCTTCAGACTATTTCTGGCGAATAGCTTGGTCTTTATAAAGAGGTAATCAGCGACGGTTCCCTGGGAGAAGAGTTCGTTGCTGCTTAGTTCGGACTGTAGTTGCTTATGGCGTTCAGCCATAAAAAACAGTTCCACGGGAAAAGCGTAGCGCTCGGGGTCCCGGTAGAAAAGAGGCAGGAAGGGATTATCACTGAACTCTTCAAGTACCAGGCGGTGGTTGAAGCGTTCGGCCAGCATCCGGGCAAGCGTGGTCTTGCCGGCGCCGATGTTTCCTTCGATAACAACATAAGGAGGTAAGGTCATGCTTAACTTTGGGGCGTGGCAAAACTAACGCTATCCCTCGGATCTAACGTCGGCGACCGGGACCAGTTCCTGAAACTCGCCCGCGAAGCGTTGTCCGCTCACCTGGGCCCGGCCGTATTCACCAGCGACATCATCACTACCTCACCCTGGGGCGTAACCAAGCAGTCGGAGTTCCGCAACCAACTCCTGGTAGTGGAACTAGGGGAACCGGTAACCGGGAAATCCCTTCCCGACCGATTGCACGATATCCTGGACGTGACCCAGGGTATCGAAAAAATGTTGGGACGCAGGCGGGACCTCCATTGGGGGCCCCGTACGCTGGACATCGACCTTATTTTTTTGGACGACTTGATCTACGAGGACGAGCGGGTCAGCCTGCCTCATCCCTGGTGGCATCAGCGTCCGTTTGTCCGCCAGTTGTTGCCCGCGGGGCTAATTGATCCGTACGGCCGTATTCTCAATCCTGGATAGCTCCGGCAGTTGCCCGCTGTTGTATCGCTCCACGATCCGGTCTAAATCGCGGTCATCCCCGTCGACCCCGAAATTGATGTAATCCTGGACCAAGTACGCCATTTACCGTCCGCTGATTGATGGCTTTTCGAAATCGTATTCCCCCTTCTTCCGCCTCGAAAGTGTAGGCCAGGTAGTCGAGTTCCCCCGTTTGCTGACTGAAGAAGTAGTGGTAAACGTCTTCAAAATCTGTCCCCCCACCGGCCTCCTCAAAGGTCACCCGGACGCGGTCATATACCCTATCGTCGATTACCTGGGTATCGAGGAACTCGGCATTCACGGCGGGGTCCGACAAGCCGTACGGGAGTTGAAAAAAGTACCGGACACTATTAACCGAACTGGCATAGGCAGCGCTGTCTTTGGGGGTGAGTACCACCAACGAGTCGTCCTGATAGCGAACTAGCCCGTCGTTGGTAAGCACATCGCGTATGGAGTGACCCAGGCTATCGCTAAAGCTTCGCGTGTACCGAAACGTCCCACCGCGGCGAATAATACCGTATTCGCGATCTCTGAAGGTGAATTGCATTTGCGTACTGTCCAATCCCTCCATACCATGTGCGTTCACCGCACGGGAAAGGATAGCTTCCGCTTTCTCTGGTTCAGCGGAACTTTGGGCGGACGGGGCGCAGGAGTGAGAGATACCCAATAAAGCCACGTAAAGTGGTAGTACACGAATTAGCTGCATAGAAATTCAATACTTTTCGACGACCGCGACGTTGAGAGAAATATGAAAATCCTGCTGGCAACGCTTCTGTTACCCGTTGTACTTTGTACCTGCGGTCCCTCGCAAGATACTACCTCCCGAACGGAGCCGGAACAGGTACAGGCAGCGGAAAAGCTGTTTAACGGCGCTTACCAGCAGCTGGACGCCGCACTGATGGAAAGGCTGCTTACCGATGACTTCGAAGTCGTGTATCCCGATCAGGAAAGCCGGAAGACGAAACAGCAGTGGATAAGCGAGCTGAGTCAATTACGGGCGATCTTCCCCCAACTCGAGATAATCATCGACAGCAGCCGCCTCATCCCCTACAACGGCAATTACATCGTACAGGGAACGCGGCAGTTTAAATGGAATAATCAGGGGCAGACGGGCAGCTACAGCGAACGCTTCTCCAACCGGTGGAGACGAGAAGATGGGGCGTGGCGTATGTATGGAACGCGGGTGCGCACCGAACGCTAAGTATGGTCCGCTTGCTACAGCCCCAACGATCAGAGATCAGAGATCTTTACCAGTCGCCCGTCTTTCGGGGGTATCCCTTGGAACCGGAAGCCATCCCCTCCCGGATAATTGTCGATCAAAACCTGCGTTCGGCAGGTACGACTGCGCTGGCCTACCGCTGGAGTCTTCCCTTTCTGATCCTGCTCGAGGCGGAGAATCGTATTGTTGGCAGCATCGGCGGCAAAGGCTTGTTCGACGGAGAAGAGGAGGTAGAACTCGGCTACAACGTGGCGCAACCCTTTCGTCGGCGCGGCATCGCCACCCGGGCGATCTCCGGCATGTGCGCATTGGCAAGAGAAGACGAATTGGGATTACTCGCTCATATTGAACGGGATAACGAAGGCTCGCGCCGGGCACTGATCAACAATCGGTTCGTACTGGATGGCATCGTATACCTGCCGGACAGCCTGGCACTGGAACGATGGACCTGGTCAGCGGATTAGCACTACGCCCCCCTTGAAGCTTTCCGGCTCGCCTTCCGCGTTGGTGAAGGTGGCATCCCACAGGTAGCCGCCCGCGGGACTCGCCGTGCCTTGGTGCGTACCGTCCCAGGTAGCATCGAAATCATCGGTTTCGAATATCTTCTCCCCCCACCGGTTCCAGATCCGTAATTGGTAAGCGGTCGCGCCACCGAATATTCCCTTCGGCTTCCAGTCGTCGTTCAGACCGTCACCGTTCGGCGTGAAGGCATTCGGCGCATTGAAGGTGTTCTGCAAGTACATGCGGATGTCTTTGGTAATGGTATCCAGACAACCGCTCGGGTGGGTGACCACCTGGGTCACGCTGAGGGTACTGGTGTCCCGGAGGCGGTAGGTAAAGTCGGGGCCCGGGGAACTGAAGAGCGCCTCTCCCCCACCGTCGGCTATGAAATATCGCTGCGCGACGGCGCCGAAACTGCGGTCCAGGATGTCAACGTCCGGAAAGATATTCGATGGTTGTTCGGGCGAGAAAACGAAATCTGCCGTAGGGCTGTCCCGTACATCCACGAGCTGTTCGAAGGTCGTATCTACGAAGCAACCTAAAGGACTGGTGATCGACAAGTACACGTCGTAGAGCCCCGAGGCCTCATAGGTATGGCGGGGATCGCGCTGGTCGGAGCCCCCGCCGTCACCGAACCGCCAATCGAAAAGGTAGTCGTCGTTAATGGGCGTAGACCGATTGATAAAGAGGTTAGCGTAGGGCACGCAACCGAAGACATCCTGCGGCTCGAGGATGATGGTCCTCGGTGCGGGAAAATATTCGACGGGCTGTATCACTTCGTCCTGGCAACCGTTCTCATCGGTGATCAACAGCCGGGCGGAAAACTCTCCGGGGACCCGGTAAAGATGGGAAGGATCCGTGCGAAGCGACGGATCGCTATTGTCGCCGAAATCCCACTCGTAATCCGTGATTCGCTGCCCACCGTCGGTGGTTGATCCATTAACGAAATTGATTGGTTTAGGCTCACAGACCACTTCACTGGCGGAGAATTGGGCGGTGAGGTTGGGATAGACGCCAAGCAGGAAAACGGCCGTGTCCTTGCAATTGTCGGCGAACGATTCCCGGTTCAGCATCATCGTACCTTCGTATACCCCAACTTGCTGGATATTAGTACTAAAATCCCGGCTGTTACCGGTCAGCAACTCGCCCCCGGGTCCGGTCATCTCCCAGTCGTAAGTCGTGATGGAGGTCAACAAGGTACTCTCGTTGATAATGGTGTTCGCCCCTGGCCCACACTGGCGGATAAAGAAGCGCCCCTGGTCGTCTATCTCGGTTTCCAGAAGGTCGGCGTTGACGGTATTCCCGCAGCGGCTTACGTTCAGCTGGAATTCCCGTTTGGTCTCACTGAGCAGGACCGGATTGGGTCCCCGGGTCCATTCTTCCACGCAGACGCCCAGGACGTGGGTACCCGGATAGATGGGAATGCCACTCAGCTCTCCGGTGACTGGATCCACATTCAAGGTACTGCCCACGCCTAATTGATCGGCCACGCTGTAGCGCGGACTCACCCAGGGGACGGAAGTATAGGGATAGGGGCTTTCGCTGATGGGGACGATGTCATCAAAGGGAGTAGGAGTGGCGGGACCGTTCCGTCCGCCGTTGTCCGTTCCGCCGCCAAGCTTGGGATCACAAAATTTATATACGAGGCTGTCGCCGTTCACGTCGGTAGCTCCGAGATCGATCCGAAACTCTTCGTTGATACAGATGGCGATCGGGGGATCGATATTAAAGTCCGGACTGGTGTTACAACGTTGCTGGGCCTCCGGAGTCAATTGGATGAAATAGGTAGCTCCGATTTGCCGGGGATTAAGCAAATTCCGGATGGACTCATTACGGCAGCAGCGCTGGTACACGAACGTATAGGTCTCGGTAGATACGGGTAACTCCTCAATGAAGGTGTAGATACCGATCTCCTGGCAGATCGGTTCGTTGACGACCAGGCAGGGGTTGCCCAGGTTGATCGGTACCGGATCGAAGCGAGACAAGGAAATGGTTCGCGTGGGATTATAATAGCTGTCGCCGAGGTAGATACTGATGTGCCCCTCGGCGCTGCGCACGTCGGGAGTTTGGCGGGGGTCGTTCCCATCGAAGAGCGCCCCTTCCCCGATACAGTCCCGGTACATATTGATGGTGATCCGGTAGCGCATGATCCCGGTATTGGGGTCATTATTTCTAAAGCCCAGGCACTCATAGTGGAACTCTCCTCCGACGATGTGGTCTGCGAGGAGACCGGCCGGAAGCAGGATCGCACACAGGAAAGCGACAAGGCTGGAGCGAAGGACTGCGGAGATTTGCAAGGGGAATATTTTGCTGTAATACAATCTGAGGGACAAAATACAGTTTCCTAAACGGAACGCTTAGCGACTACTCCTTCTGACCTTGTCGGTTGGACGTCGCCACTCAAGTTATCCGGTTTGCCTTTCTAGTTTTGGCATGATTAGTCCCAAAAACACACCCAGCTTAATGCCTTTCACTCCTTTGTCTTCTATTGAAGAAAAAGGCTCACTAATCATGAATGAATATTCGAACGAACTTTACCCCTTCAATTCAGCATCAATTACCTTTACGCGGCTCCGGAGCGCTGTCAACCCTTAAGTCAGGCGGCCTGGTTCTTTTACCCACCGCGAATCTCTGGCAGATGGTAACCGATGCCCGCAAGCACAACTCGGTCAGCCAGTTACTTCAGACTTGTCCTCCGAACAAGCGGAACCAACCCGAGTTGATTTTTGCCGACCGGGAAACCCTGGTCAGTTGGTTTCCCCATATCCACCCGAAACTGGATACGCTCTTCATTTACCACGGTCGCGCGCTGACCGTCCGAATTCGGGCGAGCGCGCAGGTTCCCATCGCGCTCATCGATAAGAACGACGAAGTGAATGTCCGATTGGCCATGGATTCTTTCTGCTACCGGCTATGCGAAGACCTCGAGGGGCCCCTGGTCGCTTCCTTTGCCATGGGACCGGGGCAGCAAAATCTCCCTACCCGCTTCGGTCAGATCAATTCCGATGTCCTGCGGCGGGCTGATTTCACGGTAATGCGGCGACAAAAGGAAACCCTGGCGAGCCGACCGGCCGTGCGCGTCCGAATGGACGAGGACGAATTGCAGTTTCTGTAGCCAGCCGCCGTATCTTGGGCCGCCGCAGACAAAGGCGCGCCCATGATCGACCAGCTCGAAGCCATTTATCACCGATTTAAAGACCTGGAAGTCCAGCTATCCGACCCCGAGATAATCTCGGACCAGGATAAATTCACCCGCGTCAATAAGGAATACGGAAAACTCAAACCCATTTCCGATACCTACCTAGTCTACAAAGACCTGTTAGATAACCTGACCACGACCGAGGCCATGCGCAAGGACCCGGACCCGGAAATGCGCGAAATGGCGCAGCTGGAATTCGAAGAACTGCGCGAACGAAAAGAAGCGTTGGACGAAAAGGTCAAGGTAATGCTCATCCCCAAGGACCCCGAGGATGAGCGCGATATCATCATGGAGATCCGCAGCGGTACGGGTGGCGACGAGGCCGCCCTGTTCGCTGGGGATCTTTTTGATATGTACAAACGCTACGCCGAAAACCAGGGGTGGAGGATCGAACTCATCGATGAAAATGAGGGTACCGCCGGAGGGTACTCCAAGGTTGTCTTTGAGATTCACGGCGACGACGTGTACAGCAACCTCAAGTTTGAATCCGGCGTGCACCGGGTACAGCGTGTTCCCAAAACCGAGAGCCAGGGGCGGGTGCATACCTCCGCGGCTACCGTGGCCGTACTGGCCAAAGTGGAAGAGCAGGATATTAACCTCAACAAGGCGGACCTCAAGATCGACACGTTCCGTGCCTCCGGAGCCGGCGGCCAGCACGTCAACAAAACGGAATCGGCTATCCGGATCACCCACCTGCCGACCGGCATCGTGTCGGAAAGTCAGGACGGGCGTAGCCAGCATAAGAACAAAGAGATCGCCATGGCGCAGCTCTACCGCCGTATCAAGGAAGCGCAAGACACCGCGGCGGCCAATGAACTGGCGAGTACCCGCAAGTCCCTGGTCGGCAGCGGCGATCGCAGCGAGAAGATCCGCACCTACAATTACCCGCAAAACCGCGTAACGGACCACCGCATCAATCTCACGCTTCATAGCCTGGATAAGGTGGTGGCCGGTAATCTGGAGCCTGTCGTAGAGGGATTACAGGTGGCCGAGAACAGCGCGAAAATGAAGGAAGGCATTTAATATGAAAGCACTATATCTGCTCCCCTGCCTCCTGCTGTTTTCCATTGCCTGTAATTCTTCTCGGAAGGATTCCGACACGCTGGAAGTGGAACCGGCTACCGTAATCCTGGTGCGGCACGCCGAAAAAGCGTTTGGCGAAGATCCGGACCTGACGCCTGAAGGTACAGCCCGTGCCAATTTGCTCGCCGATATGCTGAGCAATACGGAGTTGGATGCCGTTTACAGCACGGATACCCAGCGTACGCTTCAAACCGCCCGACCTACCGCAGATAGCCATTCGCTGAAAGTCGATCTATACGATGCCGCCGAACTGCAAGTCTTATCCAATCGGCTGGCCCGAAAACACCGCGGAGAAACCATCCTGATCGTGGGACACAGTAATACCACGCCAGCAATGGCAAACTATCTGGCCGATACGGATGCCTTACCCCGCTTTAATGAACTGGATTATGGTAACCTGTTAATCGTAACCCTCCCGGAATCCGGAAAGGCCCGCGTGCTTCAACTTCGGTATTGATCTTGCCGCTTGCCGATTTATACAGTTTAGGCTTGGCCATTCTCTTTCCGGTACTGGCCACCCATGCCGCCCAACGCAGGTGGGTGCCGGAATGGAGCAGTAGTATCATTATGTGCTACGGCGTGGGGATCGTAGTGGCCAATCTTCGGCTTTGGACCATCAACGGCGGTTTGATGGAAAGCCTTGCCGGAGGCAGCATGCTCATCGGATTGCCCCTTTTGCTATTCAGCGTTCGGCTGGGCGACCTGACCCGCTTTGGGCGATCGATGTTTGCTTCCTTCATGTTATGCTGCCTCGCGGGTTTATTTTGTACGGGACTTACCGCTCTGGCCTTCGCTGGTAGCATTGACGACGGATGGCAAATAGCCGGTATGCTTACCGGACTTTACACCGGAGGTACGCCCAACGTGCAGGCAATAGGTGTGGCGCTACAGGCCCCGGCCGAATACGTTGTTCTCATCCAGGCGGCCGATGTCCTGTTGGGCGGGGCTTACCTGCTAGGACTCGTTACCGTGTTACCTGCGATCTATGCCAGGATATTTCCGCCCAGTTTGAAGAGGGAGGGCGAGGACGCAGGTGCAAGCATGGAATATAGCCCGCGGGTTTCGTGGCGCCAACGGGCACTTCAGTTGATGACAGGTCTATGTATCACCGGGGCTGCCTTCGTGATCACCCGGTTTGCGACGGGGCTGTGGTTTTCCCCTACGGCCCTGATATTGATCGTAACTACCCTGTCTATCCTATTTACCCTTTCTCCCATCGTGAAAAGGATAGGAAACGCCTATCCGCTGGGGGAATATTTTGTCCTCGTCTTTTGCGTAGCTCTGGGGTTGCTAGCTGATTTTCGGGAACTTGCCTCGACGGGTATGGATCTGTTATATTTTTCGGCCGTGGCCCTAGCGAGCACTACCCTGCTTCATTTAATACTGGCGAAGCTTTTCCGGATGGATCGGGATACGGTGATCCTGAGTTCCGTAGCTGCCTTTTACGGACCGGTGTTCGTGGTACAGGTTGCCACGGCTATCCGTAACCAACGGTTACTTGCCGCCGGAGTAGCGGTTTCCCTCCTTGGTTTTGGAATCGGAAACTACCTGGGAATTGGACTTGCTTATACGCTTCGATGGATTTCCGGTTGATCTCCTGCGCTGGAACAGGCTAAGCGAGGTTTTCCCGCTGAAGATATTGGAGAGCCGGTATTTCGGATCGTTGAACTCCTGCAGAAACTGCCCGGACTGTTCATATAGGTCATCGCTCAACAGCAGGGCGACCGGGCGTAGCGGCTCAATGTGCGTAAGGATGATGCGTACGATCGCCAACAGCGGGATCGCGATAATTACGCCCGGTAATCCCCAGAAGATACTGCCAACGATTACCGCCATGATCGCGGCGAGTGCATTCAGTTTTACGCTGCTCCCGAGCACTTTGGGCGTAATGAAGTTCCCTTCGACGAACTGAACGGTGGCATAAAGCAGGACGACGGCGAGGGGTTGCCAGAGCGATTCAGTGGTCGCGATAGCAAAAACAAAAGGTAATAACCCCCCGATGACGGTTCCCACGTACGGTACTACGGCGAGGATGGCAGCCAGAAAGCCCCAAACGAGGTAATAGTCAATACCGATAAAAAAAAGGCCGACACTATTCAATACGCCAAGGATTAGCATGACCAGTCCCATCCCACCCAGGTAACTTTTAGCAACCTGTTGAATTTCGTTCAGCGTTTCCAATCCCTCCTTCTGGTCACTGTCCCTCAGCTGTCCGAGAACAAAATTCTTCATAGCGCTGCGATAGAGCAGGAAGAAGAAGGTATAGATCATGACCAACGAAAAATTAGCTAAAAGCACTCCGCTGGTAGATAGCCCAGTGGACAGGATCCCCAAGGGTCTGTCGCTTACACTCGTAATAGCCTCATCAATGTAAGCTTCTACCTCCTCCCCCGAAATTCCGAAGCGGCCACCCCCGTATTCGGCCCATTCATAAAACGTTTCCTGCAGGCCCGCATAAATGTCCTCGGCCTCCGTCATTATCTCCTGGATCTGATTGACAAAGAAGAATATAACGACCAGAACTACTACACCGGCCGTAAATAGGGTCAGGACGACCGACAAAATCCGACTGGGTATAGCTCCCTCAAAGCGGTAGCAGATCGGCTTCAGCATCAAGGAAAAAAACATCCCGAAGGTGATAGGGATAAAAAAAGAACTGCCTGCATAAAGTGCGTAGAGCACAATGCACAGGCAGATCAGAACGTACGCCAGGCGGTCGAAGCGCATCATGGTCGATGACTGCCGCCTATTTTTTGTACTGGATTTGGGCATCAATCTTCGGGTGAACCACCCCGCTTGTAGTATTGCATGAACACAAAGCCTATAATTACTACGAACACAAGCGTCTCCATGGCAACGAAGAAGCTATTCATCATAGCGTCGCCGAAGGTCGTATTATCATTAAGGAATTGTTCGAATCCCCATTGCGGATTAAAGGCACTAAGGCTGATGTTCAGAATTGCGATGACGGCGGTTGCCCACAGACCGATTCGAAACATTAGGCCAATCTCGGTTTTGAAGACCTCCTCACCGGAATAAATTGACTCCGCGTAAGATTTCGTTGCTAACCAAACTACCGGAATGATGAACAGGTGCTTAGCAAAGCGAATGCTAATGGGTAAATCATCGAACAATTGATTGACCACCAAAAGATAGGCACTCACCACGAGGCCTAAAATAAGTCCGTACTTACGTGCTTCTTTTGCTACGTTAAAGGATGACGCTGGGGGTGCCTGAAGGTTTGGCGGATTCGAGTTGGCTGGAGGACTTGTTGGAGTCATTTCGGTGCAAGTTTAGTTCGGGGTAAAGGTATAGATTAGCGGAGATAGTTACCTCGGGAGGCTTGGAGGACACGCAACTCGGCTTCCAGATCGAGCACCCGCTGCTCGTTGGTTTCCGCGGCTTCCAATTCGTCTCTGACATCAGCACGCGTTTCATCGATCTTCTCCCGCAGATCTCTGATCTTATCCTCGTACTTTTGGATTTTCTTGCGAGCTTTTTCCGCATCGGAAGAAGCATCCTCGCGCTCATCGCGAGCGTCCTCCAACCGATCACGGACCTCCGCGATCCGCTCGTCAAAGTACCGGCTATAAAAATAAGTCCTGAACTCGCGCAGCTTTTCCGTAGCGGCCCGAAAGGCTTCTGGATATTTGTTAGAGGTCACCACCTCACTATCGGTCAGGCCAATACTGATGCTTACCGTGGATACTTTATCCGTACCATCGACATTGGAGTAAAGGGCAAAGTTGCCGCTCGTGATGTCGGGCAGCCGGACTTCGTCGGCTAGGTAGGCAATTGAGTTACCGTCCTTATCCGTACGATCAATATCGATATCATAGCGGTCTTCCCAGAAGTCCTGCCAGGGATCATAAACGGCTTCCACGGGGGCATCGAGGCTTAGCGTAAGGGACGCGAGCCGTTGCACGTCGTATTCCGTAGTGGTTTCCGTTATGCCGGCACTCTGCTGGGCGCTAAGAACGGCGGTAAATCCGAGTAGACAGAAAAACAGGGTTAGGTGGGAGAAGGTGTTCAAAATTCTTATTTATTGTCATTATCGTAGTGCTCATTGAAATCCTGGGGAACCGTCTTATACCGATCGGCGCGATTGACCCATATGAGCACCTCTTCGTGTTGCTTCTCCAATAAGTCCCTGGCAAAGTCAATCAGTTTCGTGTTACCCAGGGCATGTTGGTAACTATCGCTAATCTGAAGCTCGTTTTCATGGGCTAGTTCCGCTAATCCCGTGGTGTTTTTACTCTGGATAGCTTGATTTAGTTCGCTTTCGTGTTTTTTCAGGTAAGTTTCGGAAGACCGGGAGGGCGTGTGAACGCCACCAGCCATATCTGAAAGGATCTCATTGACCTTGGTGACCATAGTATCGTGGTACTCCGCCAGCTTCCGGAAGTACCCGGCGGCGGTGGCGTCATCCTTGTCGATAGCTGAGGCAACATCACGGTAATAACCGGCTGATTGCCGGTGGATCATAGCGATTTCGTTTAATGTCCCGTCCGTGCCCTCCGGGCGAATTTCATAGGTAGGTTTCATATCTGATTCGTTATCCATTAGTCTGCTTTTTCTACTTCGGATTCTAATTTTAGTACGCTGTCGCCATCGTCCTGCTTGATCAGGAGTGCCTTGTTTCCCGATTCTCCCTTACGGGTGACTTCGTTGCCCTTGATGGTACGGGTTACTTCCTTACTGAATGTCTTCTCTACCTTCCCGGTTGCGGTTCCATTCCCCCATTTCCATTTTACTTTGCTTCCTTCTCGAATCATTATTGGTTACGGTGTTGGTTAAAAAAAAGACCCGGTGGAGTGGGTTGGTTACCTTGCTCCACCGGGTCAAATCGGTCAGATGTTAGCGTGGATTACTCCAGGTCTCCTTCCGGGTCGAGACTACGCTCAACATTGTTAAGTAATTCGTCGGATTCGCGCTTGAAGTCCATCCAACCTTGTTCGACGTCTCCTTCAAAATCGTTCCAACCGGCTTCCCAGTTGGCGCCTACGCGGTCCATACGACGATCAAGGTCGTCACGGTAGCCTTCGAGTTCGGCGTACTCTTGTTCCATTTCCATTTTAGCGTCGCCGGAAGCGTTTTCCATTTCAGCTTCCATTTCAGTCATACGGTTATCGATGTTCATACGAGCATCACGGAAGTCGCGTTCAAATTCGTTGCTTTCTTCACGAACCTCTGCGCCCATGTTAGCCATAGCGTTTTCAGTTTCGTATTCTACCTCGTCGGCAGCATTGTCAACGGCGGTGTTTTCACCACAACTGTAAAAAAAGGTACCCATACTCAGAAGTAGGGCTAGGGATAAAGTGCGGATTTTCATAATAAATACTTTAATAGGAATGCCATAGAGTGCAATGGCGATGGTGTAAGTGTGTAATGTGCACTCTCCTTCATAAAACAGGCTATTCCAGTTGATGTTCGTTGGGCGTATTTCCACTGCTGTGTTGGACATCTGCGGCGCCATTGAGCATTTCTTTCAACTTCTCCCCGCCCTTGATTCCGAAGTCGAGAGTACGGATCGGGAACGGAATCATGATATCATTGTCGTCGTAAACCCGTTTGATCGCCATAATGGCTAGACTTTGTGCCGACAGATAGTCTGCCTGACCACTCTTGCCGCCATCGATCCAGAATCGTAGGGTGTAGTTTATGGAGCTATTCCCAAACTCATTAAAGTATAGTTGTACCTCCTTGTTAGTGTCGTACGGCACGTTGTCCTTAATCGCTTTGATCGTAAGATCTTTCACCTTGCTCAGGTCATCTCCATAACTGACTCCGCAGGCCAGATCCACCCGGCGCATTCCATACGTATGATAATTTTTGACGGGTTCCTGGGCTACGATCTTGTTGGGGATGAGTACTTCCTGCCCCTGTAAGGTCATCAGGATAGTATTCCGCAGATTCACTTTCACCACTTTACCGAAGTACCCATGCACCTCTATCAGGTCTCCCTCACGGAACAGGTTTCGGACCGACAGCATAATCCCACTAAACAGGTTGAGGATGGGATCCTGGAAGGCGAGGCCGAGTGCCAGGCCTATCACACCGGCCGCCCCCAATAAGCTGGCTACTACTCCGGTGAGTTGCAGAACACTAAGCGTTAAAAACAAAAATGCCAGAACCACAAGGGCGGTCAGGATGGAGGCTAGCAATCCAGCGACCGTGGAATCACGCACCAAACGGCGACTCAGCTGCTCTATGTACCGCTTGGCGATTTTAGTCACCAGGTAACCGACGAGGATTACAATTATCGCCAGCAGAATATTCGGTAAATTCTTCAACAAGCTGGCCCACCAGCTTTTTAATTCCTCCAGTAGGGGCTGAAAATCCAGTTCCAGGCCGAAGATTTCAAATAGGTACATAAGGGGTATTCCGGGTTACGTCAATTCCCGGTATAACCGAGCATAACAACATGTGTTCATGCCCTGTTAGTCCACTCACCGCGAAGTTCGCCCAGGTCTACGGCGACGACCCCCGGTTTGGCAATGACTTGGGCACCGGCGAGGTTGGCCAGGCGCGCGATCCGATCTAACTCCATTCCTGACGCCAGGGCGCAAGCGGCTACGCTGATAACGGTATCCCCTGCCCCACTGACATCCGCAATCCGGCGAGCCTCGGTGGGGTGTATGCCCGATCGACTGCCATCGTTGGTGTAAATGCCATGCTCGGATAGGGTGATCATTACTTTTTGGCAACCAAGTCGCTCAAAAACCAGGTCGGCAGCCCGATCAAGACTTGCGACTGTCGGCTTCACCGCGAAATCACACTGCTGCTGAATTTCCCTTAGATTAGGCTTGAACAGGTCCACGCCGTGGTACGCCCAGAAATTTTTATTTTTCGGGTCCACCGCGACCGGGATACCGGCTCGGGAAGCCGCCTCGCGTATTTTTTCGATCACCCGGGGAGTAAGCACTCCTTTATTATAGTCTTGAAATAGGACGACGTCGATCGAGCCCGATGTGATCCGATCGCACGCGAGCTGAATGAGTTCGTGCTCGACGGCTTCCGGAAGATCATCGGTGGATTCGCGGTCCACCCGTAGCAGCTGCTGATCCTGGGCAATAATTCGGGTCTTCACGGTAGTGGGGCGGTCGGGGTCACGTACTAATAAGGCCGAACCGATCAGGGCGGTTTCGAGGGCTTTAGCCAACAACTTGGCGTTTTCGTCCGCGCCGGTTGCACCTGCGGTTTCCGCCCTAGCTCCGAGCGCTACCAGATTGAGCGCTACGTTACCGGCTCCCCCCAGACGATCCTCCTGCTGGAGGAACCGTAGCACGGGAACGGGCGCTTCCGGACTTATACGATCTACCCGACCGCTTAGGTAACGGTCGAGCATCAGGTCACCAACGACCAATACACGAAGCGCTGAAAAGTCCGGAAGCATAGCTAATGGAAACTATCCGAATATCTCGGTGCCGGCAAAATGGAAACTCCCTTCGATGGCGGCGTTGTCGTCGCTATCACTTCCGTGAACCGCATTTTCACCGATGCTGGTGGCGTATTTCGCCCGGATGGTGCCTTCCGCCGCATCATCGGGATTGGTAGCTCCGATCAAGGTCCGAAACTCGCTTACGGCATTCTCTTTTTCCAGGATGGCCGCGACTATGGGGCCGCTGCTCATAAAATCGACCAATTCGTCATAAAAGGGTCGCCCCTGGTGGACGGCATAAAATTCACCGGCCTTTTCCTGGCTCAATCGGGTATACTTCATGGCTACGATCTTGAATCCGGCCGAGGTAATTTGCTCAAGAATGGCTCCGATATGTCCGTTTCGGACCGCATCGGGCTTGATCATGGTAAAGGTGCGATTGGTTGCCATAGAAAGGTATATTTGTTTACGGGGGGCAAAAGTAGGAAGTTTTGGCGGAGCCGCCATTTTTTCGGTACTTTTGCGCGGCCGTAGCTACCCCAAATGATGCAAGATCAACTTTCGGAAGCCCGACGTTTGCTGGCCGAGCCTCAGGAAATCGTCATTTTCAGTCACCGAAATCCAGACGGTGATGCTGTTGGATCCAGCCTTGGTCTGATGCATTACCTGCACGATCAGGGCCACCAATGCACGGTGATGGTGCCCTCCGGATACCCGGTCTTTTTGGCCTTTTTGCCGGAGGTTGATACGATGGTCATCTTCGACGACGACCCGGAAGCCGCTCAGGAGATCATTGACCGGGCCACCTTGTTCTTCATCCTGGATTTCAACTCCTTCGACCGGATCGACAAGATGGCCGATGGAATGAAAGACGATGAACGGCCCCGCATTATGATCGATCATCACCTCTTCCCCGAGCCGATAGCCAACCCGGTCTTTAGCCGCCCCGAAGCAAGTTCGACCTGTGAGTTGGTCTACGAATTTATTGCCGGCCTGGGGCATGCCTCCCGGTTGACCAAGACTATTTCGGACTGTCTGTATACCGGTATCCTAACGGATACCGGGGGATTCAAATACAGTACTTCCCCCGCCCTCTTCCATACGGCCGCGGAACTGCTTCAGGCGGGAACCGACGCCTATAAAGTGGCCGATCACGTTTGGAATAACCAAACGGAAAAGCAGCTGAGACTGCTGGGCCACTGCCTGGCCAATCGCATGGAATTGCTGCCGGAGTTCCGCACGGGCATCATCTATTTGAACAAACAGGACTACGAGGTTTTCAATATTCAGCGCGGCGATACGGAGGGTATTGTCAATTACGTCTTGCGCATGCCAGAGTATATGATTGCCGCATTCATCCATGAGCAACCCAAGATTGTAAAACTTAGTCTGCGGTCCAAGGGCAATATGGACGTTCAGCAGGTCGCAAAATCCCACTTCCGAGGAGGTGGGCACCGTAACGCCGCGGGCGGGGCAAGCTTTGCCCCCCTGGGTTCAACAATTAACCGTTTTAAGAAACAGCTCCCGAAATACGCAGAGGAGATAGAAGCGGCTTACCTGGAATTTAACAACCAATAATTTTATGCAACAACGATTATTCCTCCTGCTTGCCGGCCTTAGTCTGGCTGCCTGTGAAGATGACGCCAAAACCGGCATGCAAACGACCGAGCTCGGTAACCGGTACACTTATGTAACCACCAACGACGACGGCCAGCTCGCCAACTCAGGTGACTACATTTACTTTCATGCCCAACTGAAGAATGAAGCGGATAGCGTGGTGTACGACACCCGTGACGCAGGCGGTGATACGCCGGTGATCCAGGCGCTCTCCGATACGATCATCAATGAGAATACTGGGCCGGTCGAGGACATTGTGCGCAAGCTCCGTGTCGGTGAACGTGCCGTTATCCGCACCAACATCAGCGAGTATCCTCCGCAGGCCAAGCCGCCGGGAATGCAAAACGACAGCGTCCTCCTTTACGATGTAGAAGTCACCGAGGTCGTAGAACAGGAGGAATTTGCCGCCCGGCAAACCGCCATCCAGGAGGAACAAGCCGCAAAGGCTGAAGTCATTCGCGCTCGCGAAGATGAAGTGCTGGAATTCACTCAGCAAGTCTACGACGACTACAAAGCCGGCGAATTGGACGGTGAGCTGCAAACTAGCCCGCAGGGTGTTCAGTACATCATCCACGAAGAAGGTACCGGTCCGGAAGCTGAACCCGGCAAGGGCGTAGTGGTGCAGTACGTTGGTCGTCTCAGTGAGAACGGAGAGATCTTCGACCAAAGCTTCGAACGCGGAATGGGCATTCCTTTCCCTCTCGGAGCCGGGCGCGTGATTCCAGGCTGGGACGAAGGCATCGACCAATTGCAGCAAGGTGATCGCGCTACGCTGATCATCCCTTCCGAACTAGGCTACGGCGCTCAGGGTACGCCGAATGGCAGCATTCCGCCCAACAGCGAACTGGTGTTCTACGTCGAACTGGAAGAGGTTCAGTAAGCCCCGCTCACACAATGACAAAGAAAGGGATGGCAAGTACTTGCCATCCCTTTCTTTATCTAGGCAGGTAAAATCGGAGGTGTTATTCCCCCCGGAATCGTGCCTCGCGTTTGTTGACGAATGCCGAGGCACCCTCTCGGAAATCATCCGTTTTCGTGGTGCGGCCGAAGGCCTCGGCTTCCGCAGCAAAGCCCTCGGGATTGCTGTAATAGGCGTTGATTGCTCGAATGCTTTCGGCAACCGCCAGGGGACCTTTCTTAGCGATTGTCGTTAGCAATTCCTTTGCCTTACCGGCTGCTTCCGCGGCAGGTAATACGTAATTAACAAGCCCGAGACGGTAAGCTTCCTGTGCATCGATCATGTTCCCGGTCAGGATCAGTTCCATGGCTTTGCCTTTGCCGATGTACTGGTTTAATCGCTGCGTGCCGCCGTAACCCGGAATGATACCAAGGTTGACTTCCGGCTGCCCGAAACGGGCGGTCTCGAAAGCGATTCGCATATGGCAGGCCATCGCCAGTTCACAACCTCCCCCAAGGGCAAACCCATTGACCAATGCGATGACCGGCCGGTGAAAGCGTTCTATCAGGAAGAACACGCCGTGACCACGCCGGGCCATGTCCCGTCCGTCCCCTTTATCGGCCACATCCAAAAATTCCTTGATATCGGCTCCCGCCACGAAGGCGCGATCGCCGGCACCGGTAAGGATGACACCGGAAAAATCCGTCCGCCCGGCGTAGTCCTTCCCGAAAAAGCTCTCGAGCTCGGCAAGCGTTTGTTGATTTAGTGCATTGAGTGATTTTGGACGATTGATCGTGATACGCACGATACCGTCTTTCTCCTCTATGAGTAAGTTTTGGTAGGTCATACGGGCAAGATAAGTCCCCGTCAGTTGTTTACCTCCTCGTTCAGCTCCTGTAAATAACTGTTGAGCCTTTCCATCGGTTTTACGACGGCAACCCTTCCGGATCTTACGAATTCGTAGAGCCCTACCTGTCGTAGTTCAGTCAGTAAAGCCTCGGTCTCGTATTCGTGGCCGGTCTTTTCAATAACTACGAATTCCGGCTCGATCAGTAGTACCCGCGCATTATGACGGCGGATGAGCATTTCCACTTTGTTGCCGTTGCTGAAAACTTCGATCGGCACCTTGTAAAGGGCGATCTCCTGGTAAACGATGTCCTTGTCTTCGTAATAAAATGCCTTCAGGACATCCACCTGTTTGTCAAGTTGGGCAACTAGTTTGATGACCATTTCCTCGGTTACTTCCACGACGATGGTGAATCGGTGGATGGATTCATCGCTGCTGGCACTGGTGGTCAGACTACTGATGTTGAGATTCCGCCGGTTGAAGATGCCCACGACCCGGGAGAGTAAGCCGGTTTGGTCTTCGGTAAACACCGTGATGGTAAAGGAGCGCTTCATAGGACTAAGGTTGGAGGGCAATAACTACTGGAGATCTTCCGGTCCGAGGATTACCTCACTAATCGCCTTACCGCTGGGGACCATGGGAAATACATTATCCTCCTTTACGGTATGCAGGTGTAAAAGGTAGGGTCCTTCGTGGGCCAGCATTTCCGTGATGGCGCCGACGACCTCCCTGGGGTCGCGAATGCTCCTCCCGGGTACGCCAAAGCCCTTCGCTATGGTTACGAAATCCGGGTTCTGGAGCTCCACTGAGCTGTACCGGCGTTTGTGGAAGAGCTCCTGCCACTGACGAACCATTCCTAGGTAATTGTTGTCCAGGAGAACGATCTTAACCCCTACGTTCCACTGGGCGCACAGCCCTAGTTCCTGGATGGTCATCTGGAACCCGCCGTCTCCGATGAAGGCGACGACCTGACGGCTGGGATCGGCGTACTTAGCTCCGAAGGCGGCCGGGAGTCCGTAGCCCATGGTACCGGCCCCTCCGGAACTCACCCACTGGTCGTGGCCCTTGTATTCATAATACCTGGCGGCCATCATCTGGTGTTGTCCGACGTCGGTGGCCACAATGGCCTTGCCTTCGGTCTGCCGGCTAACCTCGCGGATGACCTGGCCCATGCGGATCTGGCCGTCCGCGGTAGGCTTTATGGCCTCACTGATCACGCGACGTTCCTCGATCTCGGCGCATTTTTCAAAGCGAGCAATCCACTCGGGGTAGCGCTTTTCTTCCACCAGGGGCAGCAGTGCCTGCAGCACCTCCCGGGCATCGCCCAGGACGGGAGCGTGTGCGCGTACGTTCTTATTCAACTCCGCCGGGTCTACTTCAATGTGCACCACTTTCGCATCGGGGAGGTATTTGGAGAGCAGGCCGGTGACCCGGTCGTCAAACCGCATACCTATTGCCACGATCACATCCGCATCATTCTGCAAGTAGTTGGGGCCGTAATTGCCGTGCATGCCGAGCATGCCGGTGAAAAGGGGATGATCATAGGGAATAGTACCCAGGCCGTGGCAGGTGACACCGACCGGGATGCCCGTTTTTTCCACGAATTGCCGGAAAATCGGCTGCGCTTTGGCGATGTGGATCCCGTGACCGGCAAGGATCATGGGCTGCTTGGCTGCGTTAATCAATTCGGCGGCCGCACTGAGCTGCTGTTTTTTTGGCTTGTTGTGGGGAACGTAGCTTCGGATGGTGAGCTCCTTCGGATAGTGAAAATCCACCATCGCCAACTGCGCATCTTTGGTGATGTCGATGACCACGGGACCCGGCCGGCCGCTATTCGCAATAAAGAAGGCTTTGCGGAAGACCCATCCGATCTCTTCCGGCTTCGTGATCTGATAATTCCACTTCGTGACGGGTATAGTGCTGTTGACCACGTCCACCTCCTGAAATGCGTCGCTGCCAAGCAAAAACGCGGCTACCTGCCCGGTGATCGCGACAATGGGCAGGCTGTCGAGTTGCGCATCGCAAAGTCCCGTGATGAGGTTCGTCGCACCCGGCCCGGAAGTAGCCATACAAACCCCGGTGCTGCGTTTTATGCGGGCGTAGCCTTCGGCCGCGTGAATAGCGCCCTGTTCATGACGGGGCAGAATATGGGTGATCGAGTCTTCAAAGTCAATAAGGGCATCGTAAACCGGCATGATCGCTCCACCCGGATAGCCAAAGATGGTATCCACCCCTTCGTTGACGAGGCACTGCAGCAAGGCGTGGGCGCCGTTCATTCGTTCGGTGGTTACGGTACCGTTGGAAGCTGCTTTAGGCTTGGTAGTGGATATGGACATAGGACAAATATTTCGGATGACTACAGGTCGGTCACGCAGCCTAGAGAGGCACTGCTGACTGCGCGGGCATACTTTTTAAGTACGCCGTGCCGGACCTTGAGCTCGGGAGCTTTCCAGGCCTGCCGGCGGGCCGCGAGGGTTTTCTCATCGACCTCCAGATTGAGGACATTATTATCGGCATCAATGTTGATAATATCGCCATCTTCTACCAAGGCGAGTAACCCGCCCACCTGCGCTTCGGGGCTTATGTGACCCACTACGAAGCCGTGGGTGCCACCGCTGAACCGACCGTCCGTGATCAATGCCACCTTCTTGCCCAATCCCTGACCCATGATCTCGCTGGTCGGTTTTAGCATTTCCGGCATCCCCGGTCCGCCGCGGGGGCCGCAGTAGCGAATGACGACGACTTCACCTTCCCTAATCTCCCGCTTTCCGATGGCGGCGTTTGCCTCGGCCTCGGAATCGAACACCCGGGCGGGGCCCATAAAGCGGGTTCCTTCCTTACCGGTGATCTTGGCCACGCTGCCCTCGCTGGCGAGATTGCCGTAAAGGATTTGGAGGTGACCGGTTGCTTTCAGGGGGCTTTCGAAGGAATGGATGATGTGCTGATCTTGCCGAAGGCTTTCGGCTTCGATCAGGTTCTCAGCCAGGGTTTTCCCCGTTACGGTCATACATTCACCGTGGAGCATATCCCGTACCAGTAATTCCTTCATGACCGCCGGGACACCGCCAACGTAGTACAGGTCTTCCATTACGTACTTACCGCTGGGCTTGAGGTCGGCCAGGAAAGGTGTACGGTCGCTGATGCGCTGGAAGTCGTCAATGGTGATGTCGACCCCGGCACTGTGCGCAATAGCCAGCAGGTGGATCACCGCGTTGGTGCTGCCGCCGAGGACGGTCAAGGTGACAATCGCGTTCTCAAGGGATTTTCGGGTAATGATGTCCCGCGGCTTAAGATCTTTTTTCAGCAGATGGAGCATGTACTCCCCTACCCGGGCGGTATCGGCCCGCTTATCGGCGTGGGTGGCGGGGATGCTGCTATTGTAAGGAAGGGCCATTCCCATTGCCTCAATGGCCGTAGCCATGGTATTGGCGGTGTACATGCCTCCACAGGCTCCGGCACCGGGGCAGGCGTGGCGGATCACGTTGGTGTATTGCTCCTTGTCCACCTGACCTGTGCGGTACTTGCCCAGGACCTCAAAGGCGGATACGACATCCAGTTTTTCGTCTTCGTAGCAACCGGGGCTGATGGTGCCGCCATATACAACGATCCCCGGTCGGTTGAGCCGGCACAGGGCCATCATGGCACCCGGCATATTCTTATCGCAGCCCACTACCGTAACCAGGCCGTCGTACCACTGCGCACCGGCAACGGTCTCAATGCTATCGGCGATGACATCGCGGCTGGGCAGGCTAAACCGCATCCCGTCCGTACCCATACTGATCCCGTCACTGACGCCGATGGTATGGTAGATCAAACCGAGCAGCTCGGATTCCCGGTTTACTCCCTCCTTGACCTCCGCGGCCAAACCGTTGAGGTGCATATTACAGGGGTTGCCCTCCCAACCGGTACTGACGATCCCTACCTGGGCTTTATCCATATCGGCATCGGACAGGCCGATACCGTAGAGCATGGCCCGGGCGGCCGGTTGCTCGGGATTATTGGTGACGTTGCGGCTGTACTTGTTGAGAGGCTGAATCATAAGGTAGTTCGGGGGGCAAAAATCGGTGGACAAGATAAGGTCACGAACCTAGCCTATTCAAACCGCCTTTTGCCAGAACTACGATCTCCGCCGCAGGCTAATAGCGCTTCTTATCAAAGCGGAAGGTGGCCTGGAGACCCAGCTGAATGCTAGTCAGACGATCTCCGATTTCCAGATCGACGTTGTTTTCATCCGTGTAAATGGTGTCGGAAAAATCAGTGAGGGTATGCCGAACGGAGGCTATTGGAGTTATCGTCAAAAGGTTGCTGAGCCCAATATCAACACCAAGGCCCGCCCCTAGTGTCAAGGCCGTCTGGCCAGCGTTCAGGTCTGCTGGCGTGGTAAGCCAGTGCCGGGATACGCCGGGAGAAAGCTGCAGGAAGAAGCCTTTTTCCAATTGGGGCCCCTGCTTACCAAAAGTGGGGCAGTCACAATCCGTCCCTAAATCGAAAACATAGATGTTCGTCTTGAACTGGAAGCCGGCCTGATTCCAGCCTGAATCCCCCGTGTGAGGCGCGTAATAGACGGTCGGCTGAAATTCAATTCGTTTTGTCGGCAATCGAAACCAATAATTGAGTGCGATTTCCGGCCCGTTCTCGTAGGTTATTTCATAGTCCTCCGGATCAACCAGATCACCCACCGTACGAGCGTCATTGAAATTGTAAAACCCCGTAAGTCCGACCTGTGCAGATAGGGAAACGGTGAGAGACAAGCAGAAGAACAGGATCAATTGACGCATGGAAGGGGATTATTAGCGTTAAACGTCAAGGATCAAATCCTAGTGCAGGTGATATGCCAAAGTATGTCATTCCTGCGCTCCGGCGCCCTTAACTTCCTGAAAACAACCAACTAAGGTTATGATTGGTTAACTTTGGGATAACCTAACCAAACCATTTGCTTTCTCTCCTTTTTTCCGGAATGCTCGCGTTCGCCCATGATACCCTCCCACCGGACGGTCCCTATCTATTTTACGAGGCGGATTCAGTGGTGGCAAAATGGGCAAATACCGAAACCCGTACCACCGGAGAGATTACCTTCACCCCCGAAAATCTGGCGTATCTCCCCGAATTTCCGTCCTTTCGTCCGGAATTGGTAGATGTTGACCGGAAGTTCGAGCGAATCACGGATGTCCACTACGAAGGGGTGAGCAAGGTGGCGGCATTGAGCGACATTCACGGGCAATTCGATACCGGTCGCAAGCTGTTGGAGGCAAACGGAATCATTGACGACGACCTGAACTGGTCATTTGGCGACGGACACCTGGTGATAGTTGGCGATATATTTGACCGGGGAGACCAGGTGACCGAACTGCTGTGGCTGGTCCACAACCTGCAGTTGCAGGCGGAATCGGCGGGGGGTAAAGTCCACTTTTTACTCGGCAATCACGAGACCCTTACCCTCGAGGGCAATGATATCTACCTGCATCCCAAGTACCGGACCACTTCCGGGCTGACCGGAAAGTTTTACCGAGAGCTATATGGCCCGGACTCTTACCTGGGGCGCTGGTTACGCAGTTTGCCGGTAGTGGTAGAGATCAATAATACCGTCTACATCCACGGCGGCCTAAGTAAAAGCATGGTTCGCGAGGTCAAGAGTATCGCCCGTATCAATGAGCTCTACCACAGCTATTTGATCGATGCGGTTGACCTCGACGAGGTCACGGATAACAGCCACCGCCTGGAGGTCATGCACGGTTCCAACGGTCCGCTCTGGTACCGGGGGTATTTCGCCCGCGATGGTTTTGACGAGCAGGACATGAAATTCGTTCTGCGCAAGATCGACGCGGATCGCATCGTGGTCGGCCATACCAGCTTCACGGCTATCCACAGCTATTTCGGGAACCGGTTGATCGCCGTTGATTCCAGTATAAAATTCGGGAACGTCGGTGAAATTTTAATTGTCGACAACGGGGACTATTTTAGGGGTACCATCGGCGGTGAGCGTATCCCGCTGGAGGCATCCACTAAATGATATGCGTCTTACCTTCCTCTTACTTATCCTTTCCTTGCCGCTTGCCGGACAGCGATCGCTCTTCGACGAGCTTTTCGAAAGTCATGACACTATCCTGATCGAGATCGATACGGACTGGAAGAAGGTGATCCGCAGTAAGCAGAAGAAAGAATACCGCACCGCCCGTCTCGGCATTAACGGAAGTGTCTATCCCGGTGAGGTACGTACCCGCGGCCACGTGCGACTTAAAGCCTGTCGGTATCCCTCCCTAAAGGTTAAGCTTGACAAAGAGGTCCTTTCGGATGAAGGATTTAGCGTGCTCAACGATCTGAAGTTCGTGGTCCAGTGTAGCCGCGGTAGGGTGGGTAAAAGTTACTTGCGGCGGGAAAAATTGCTCTATGACCTCCACGCTATCGTAAGTCCGTACCATCATCGTACGGTACCGTTGCGCGTGGTGGTATCGTCCGGCGACACGCTAAGGGGTTTCCTAATCGAGACAGAAGAGCAGCTGGCAGCACGCTATGTAGCCACGGTGGTCGAGGAACCCGGCATTAGTACCCGGTCCCTTGAGCGATCGGCTTACGCCAACATGTGTCTGTTTAACTATATGATCCTGAATACGGACTGGAATGTCTACAACCTACATAATGTGGAATGCCTGGTCGCGAAAGAGAAAAGCTGGATAATTCCGATCCCCTACGATTTCGATTACAGCGGCCTGGTAGGCACGCACTACTCCATTCCCCGGGAAGGGTTGGGGCTGCGGTCGGTCTATCAGCCAAAATTTCTCGGTCGCCACCTCAGCGCCGAAGACCTGACCGCCGCTGCGCGGATTTACCTGGATCAAAAGGAGGCAATCCTGGAAAGGGTGCGCCGCGAGCGATACCTCGAGGAGGAGCACCGGGAACGCATTACGGAGCGACTTACGGTATTTTTCGCGGAACTGGAAGACGAGTCAAGGCTAAGTCAACTGGCCTCTTATTAGATGGCCTGCCTCACTGACGGAAAGCAAATTCAATCAGGTTGGCCCCCATTTTAAGGGCTTCGGCCCGCACGTTAGCCGGGTCGTTATGCACGGATTCGTCTTCCCACCCGTCACCCAAATCGGAGGAGTAGGTGTAAAAGCATACCAGTCGGTCCTCCCAGAAAAGGCCGTAGCCCTGAGGGGGTTCTCCATCGTGCTCGTGAATCTTAGGCAGGCCGCCAGGAAAGTTGTAAGTCTGGTGATAAATCGGGTGATCGAAGGGAATCTCTACGAAGCTTGCTTCCGGGAATACCTGTTCCATGGCCACGCGAATGAAGGGGTCCATGCCGTAGTTATCGTCAATGTGCAGAAATCCACCACCGATCAGGTAATTACGCAGATTCTCCGCTTCCGCCGCACTGAACACGACGTTGCCGTGGCCGGTCATATGCACCCACGGGAAGTTAAACAGCTCGGCGCTACCGACGTCGACCGTACCGTAGTCGGGATCAAAGTCCGTGCCCAGTGCCTGATTACAAAAATTGGCCAGATTGGGAAGCGCCGTAGGATTGGCATACCAATCGCCGCCGCCGTTGTACTTTAGTAATCCCAACTTAAGTCGGGCGGCATCGGGCGAGGCCAGGCTGAGCACCAACGGAACGATCAGCAATAGGGTGAGGAATTTGCGCATAATGCGCTAACGCGCCAGGGGGCGTCCCGGATTATCTACCAGCTCAAAGATTCTATCGTGTGGACGGCAGTAATGGCCGCCGTTTCGGTCCGCAATCGGTGAGGACCTAAACTGATCCAAGTAAAACCATGGTTCCGGGCCGCGGTGGCCTCATCCGGGCTAAAGCCACCTTCCGGTCCGACAGCAACTACTACGGAGCCAGCCGGAACGGGCTGATCACGGAGTAAGGCGGTATCGGTGGAACCCAGGTAGGCAAGGTACTTTGCGGCATCCCCGGCAGTGGATAGCAAATCAGAGAAAGGGGCCGGTTCGGCGAGGACGGGCATCCAGGCCTTCAGGCTTTGCTTGGCGGCGGATTCGATGACGCGCTCCAGGCGATCGGTACGCACCCGGGTCCTTTCGCTGTGCTCGGAATAAAAGGGCTGGATAAGGTCGATGCCTATTTCCGTTGCCTTTTCCAGCACGAATTCCAGGCGATCGATATTTTTGGTGGGGGCCACCCAGAGGCTTAAGTGGTGATTCGCGCGGTTTTCTTCCTGGCGTATCTGCTTGATGTGTAAGGTACAAGTTCGTTTGCTGATGGCCGTAATGGCACCGCGGTACCACCCTCCCCGCCCGTCTACAATGTCCAACTCGTCGCCCATGCGCTTACGCAGGACCCGTGCCGCGTGCTGGGCTTCGGAATCCCGCAAATCGTGGTGCCCCTCTTTAACGTCGGGGTCATAAAACAACTGCAATTCCGATCAATTAACGGCGACTACCCCGGCGATCTGCGGAAGGCGGGCTTTGATAGCCTGTTCTACGCCGGCCTTCATGGTCATGGCCGTCATGGAGCATCCGTGACAGGCTCCAAGCCATTTGATCTCGACCACCTGATTGTCGCTTACGGTGACGACCTCGATGTTACCGCCGTCGATGGCCAGGTGGGGGCGAACTTCATCGAGTGCGGCATCCACGCGGGTGATCAAACTGCTTCTTTCCTCCGGGGTCATGTAATGTGGTTTGGGAACAAATGTAAACAACCCGAGCCCCACATTAGGTTGTATGGCCTGCTACCCTCAGCGGTTAGCCGATTTTCCGTACGCGATGCGACCGCCATCGGCAATAAACACTCTCGCAGGGAGTTAGCTAGCGCACCTGCTTCGCGGTGCGCTTTTATCCTTGGCTCTCTTAGGCTGGTGCGGCGTTCGGACTTAGAAACGGGATCCTAAACGCACTTGAGGTAGCCAATACCAAGGGCGGCGGGGGGTGGCGGTTCCCACGCTGGAGGTAATGCTGGGTACACCTTAGCTAAGGCAAGTATATGATGCCGCAGGAAGAGGGGACGCTGTTTGAATAGAAAGTAGCTAACGGGACTGGTGTCATCTCCGCCACCCCGGAAATTTGGCCCCGCGAAGCCGCAGTGGAGGAAGGAATCGGTAGAATAAGCATTACGCCGGCTTTTTAGGAGCTCCAGACAAATGGGAATGGAGATAAAACAGACAGCCAATAACTACGTGCAACCCTTCGCCATACCTAACTGTCCTTAGCAGTATAGGGGATGCCCGGTCATATTCCGAAGATAGGCGAATACGAAAATGGTGAATCGTCCAGTATTATGGCCCGATCGTCGATCGGAGACACCATTGACCGCTTTCTACGCATCCTGTGTCCTAATTTACCGTCCATTGAACTTTGCTCTATGCCCCTTAATATTTTGGTTTGCTTTGCCTTTACCCTATTCGCCTGCACCTGCGTTCACGCCCAAATCACCCACGGAACCATCGACTACCTGGAACATCGCGACGTGGAGATATGGGACGGCATGTCGATCGAACAGAAGAAACGCATGGAGAAGATGAAGGAAGAAGGGGCCTTCGACCGTACCGGTCGGCTGACCTTTAACGACCAGGCCTTCAGCTACCAACAAGTGAAGGAGGAACGAGATCCCAATGACCGGCGGGGATGGATGGGCCGGCAGACGGAAAATCCCGATGTTTATTATACCAGCCTGGAGGACAGCATGGTCACCGATCAACGGCAGATCATGGACCGGACCTTTATAATGGAGGATAAGTGGCTGAAGCCCGATTGGGAGGTACCCGACAATCAGCGCGCCAATATGGCTTATACCCTTCCCAGTAAGGTCGCCTACGCGGTTTCCGAGCAGGGAGATACTTTGACGGCCTACTTTACCGAGACTATTCCGCTCGGAGTAGGACCCCAGGGATACGGCGGTCTGCCCGGCGCCATCGTATACCTCAAGGTTCAGAATGAGGGGACGTTCACCGAGTACACCATGAAAACGATGCAACCCAATCCAGCGGAGCTATCCCTAGACAAGCCCGTGGAGGGAGATAAGATCTCCCGGGAAAAATTCGAGAAAGTCGCTGCTAAGCGACGGGAAGTGATGGAACGCCGCCGCCGCGGTTGGGAAAGACAATAGCCTACCCTGCTCACTAGCCGCAAACAACCCAGTATAATGAGACACCTACTATTCCTAATCTTTTTGATCAGCACTTCCGCCCTGTGGTCGCAGTCCGAGATCAGCGCAACCATCGTGGATACTACCGGCACCACCCTACCGGGTGCGAACGCCATTCTCCTGCGGAAATCCGATACCCTATTAACGTCCTTCGGGACGACCGATAATAAGGGGGTCTTTCTGATGGAGAAAGTTCCGGCCGGAGAATACCTATTGCGGGTAAGCTTCCTCGGCTTCGAGCGCCCGGATCAGGAGATTACCATTTCTGCAAGTGATCAATACCTCGGACTGGGAGAGATCACCATGTACCCCGCCGGATTCCAGTTGGCAGGCGTGGAAGTCACCGCTGACCGGATCCCGATCCGGATGAAGGGAGACACTATGCTTTACGACGCTGCGGCCTTCGCGGTTGGCGAAAACGCCAAGGTGGAGGACCTTCTGCGCCGACTTCCCGGTATGAGCATCGACGCGAGCGGACAGCTGACCTGGCGAGGTAAGCCGGTGCAGGAGGTCATGATCAACGGCAAGCCCTTCTTTGCAGGTAACTCCAGCCTGGTGACACAGAACCTGGATGCCAAGGCGCTCAAAAATGTTGAGGTCTTCGACCAGAAAACCGACAGTGAAGAGATATCCGGAGTGGACGACGGCGAGGAGAACACGACGGTAAATTTGGAAATGAACGAAGAATTCAAAGCGAAACTCTTCGGTGAAATTTACGCGGGAAGCGGCGTAGCGGCCGGCGACGACGACCCCCGCTACGATGCCGGCGGCAAGCTTTTCCGGATCAGCGACGCCACGCAGCTCGGCATCCTGGGAACCATCAACAATGTGAACCGGGTAGGCTTTTCCGGCGACGAGCTGATGAGCTTCAACCGCAATTCCGGCCGGGGTAACCGATTCGGCGGTGACGGGCTCCCCTTCTACGACGGCGGGCAGACGCCGGGGCAGAACCGCAGCATCGCTGCCGGAGTTAACTTCGGTAAGACGGTTGGGGAAAACGGTCAGCTGACCATGAACTATACCCTTTTCGACCGGCAGCAAACGCAGGTTGTCACCGAGCGGCAGGCCTTTACCAGGAGCAATAACGAGCGAACGGTATTATCCGATCAAACCGATGCCTCCAGTCGCTACAGCCACCAACTGGGCTTTGAGTACGAGCACGAACTGGATACGGTAAGTCGGCTAAGCTTTGAAGGTTCAGGGCGCTTCTCCGGCAACGATAACCTGGGGTCCGCCGTTACCAAAATCACCAATCAGCAGGGTGCCTCGCAGACCTATACCGTCCAGGAATTTACCGACGGAGAAGTGCCCGGCGGTAATCTGCAGTTCCGCTATAATCGCCGCCTACCCGGTAAAACCGGCCGGACCATGGGCGCGAATGCGAGTACTTCCTACAGTGAGGATCAAACCGACCTGCAGGTAGAGGTAGACGGACTGGAAGAGGTGGACGGGGAGATCCCCATACCCGGGTCGTTACAGAACGGTACACAAATTCAGAACCGCCGCACGAATTCCTTTTCCGCCAACGCCGAGGTGGACTACACCGAACCCCTTAGCGAGAAATTACGCTGGGAAACGGAACTCGGCTTTGGTCGCGACCGGGATGAAGGAGACTACCGCTTCCAGCTCGATGAAGGAAATGAAACCAACAATCTCCTGACCCGGGGCTGGAACAACTACCGTGCCGGCTCGAATCTGGTGTACCGGTTCGGCGAGCGCAACAACATCCAGTTCGGAGCCGACTATGAGCGGGATCAATTGGAAATATCCGGTGACACGGCCTACCAACGGGACTACAACTTTATCCTTCCCAGTGCCCGCGTTCGGGTGCAGGCGGGAAAAGCGAACCTGTACTTCAATTATAACGCTAACGCACAGGCCCCTTCGGTGAGCCAATTGCAGACCATCGCCCGCCCATCGGTGACGGGACGGATCACTGTCGGCAACCCCGACCTGGATCCAGCGGTGCGGCACAGTGTTTGGAGTGGATTCTGGTTCAACGATCAATTCCGGGCCATCTCCCTGAACGGAAACCTCGGTGGAGACTACACCGATAACGCCTTTGGCAACAGCCTTACGTTCACGCCCAACCAGCAAATCTACCAGACGGTCAACGTCAGTCACGCCTGGGGCACCAACGCCTACGTAGGTACCGTGATCGGTATGGCCTTTATGAACGGCGAACTTCGCGCCAATGGTCGGGTGAACGGCAGTATCGGACAGGGTTTCGTAGACGGAGTAGCCCGCACCAATACCTCCCGCAACGCCAGCGGCACGATCGACATTACCACGGAGCTGAATGAAAAGAGTTTCATCAAGGCAGGCTACACCTACGCACACAGTGTCAACAAATTCGACGACGCGGAGAGCGTTGACATTGTCACCGTAACCCACGACATCGTAACCCAATTCGAACTCGAGATCTCCCCCAAATGGCGACTGGAGACTCAGTTCCTATACCGGATGTTTGAAGCCGCCAGCTTTGCGGGTGCAACCAATATTCCCGATCTACAGGCCGCTA
This sequence comes from Lewinellaceae bacterium, assembly GCA_963747415.1. Taxonomy (GTDB): domain Bacteria; phylum Bacteroidota; class Bacteroidia; order Chitinophagales; family Saprospiraceae; genus Neolewinella. The sequence goes on from CAVVFF010000004.1 coordinate 199,635, forward strand.
TCGAGATTCGCCCCTTCAAAAAGGCCAACCACTACTTCCGGATCACCGGCCAGGATTTGTTGAACTACAATACCATCATTAACCGCCAAGCGCAAGCATTCGTAACTACGGAAACGCAGAGCAATGGACTGGGTCGGTACTTTTTGGCTACTTTTCATTATCAGCTTTAGTTTTTTAGTCCGTTAGTTCTTTAGTCTTTAAGTCCGTTAGTTCTTTAGTCTTTTAGTCCGTTAGTTCTTTAGTCTTTTAGTCCGTTAGTCTTTTAGTCGCTCACTCAGCGGAGGAACTAACCTTGCGAAGCAAGACTAAAAGATTAACCGCGCGAAGCGCGACTAACGAACTAACCATACGAAGCAAGACTAAAAAACTAGCGAACTAATTCCACGAACGCTTTGCCAGTTCCCCAAAGGCTCCCTATATTTGCACCGCTTTAGAAATGAAGCATGGCTGAGCAGCCAGCAGACGCGGATGTAGCTCAGTTGGTAGAGCGCAACCTTGCCAAGGTTGAGGTCGCCGGTTCGAACCTGGTCATCCGCTCGAACGAGACAAAGCCGTTCCTCCTCGGAGGGGCGGCTTTTGTCGTTTTCATACCTTCGCTTTTGTGCCACTCCCCCATCGCATACCCTTTCGCCCGTTGCTTTTCGTGGTGCTTGGCATCGGCTTGTTGCTGTGGACGATCAACTTCGTTTACAATCGCCCGATCTTTCTGGATGAGGCAAACCTGGCGCGTAATTTATACGACCGATCCTTTTCCGGTCTCTTTCGTCCACTGGACCACGAGCAGTACGGCCCCCCTTTGTATCTGGTCATTTGTAAGGGATTGGCTGAGCTTTTTGGGTACCGGGAATATATCCTCCGGTTGCCGGCCATCTTTGGCGGTTGCCTTGCGCTTGCTGCTCTGTACCGGGCCGGAAGGTCATTGCAGCTCGGCTACTGGTGCCTGCTACCCCTGGCGCTGCTGATCGTGAATCCTACGGTACTGCGGTACGTAACGGAATTCAAACCCTACGGCCTCGATCTGGGCGTGGCAGCCTTCCTGCTATCCTGGCAGATCGCCCGGCCTCGGGGGAATACGATCCGTTGGACCCTGGCGGGCGTGATTCTGCCGTGGCTTTCCCTCCCCTCTGTATTCGTCTTAGCCACTATTGGATTGTTACGGCTGCGGGATAACATCCGCTGGGTCCTGGTGATCGGTGCCTGGCTCCTTTCGTTTGCCAGCTTATACCTGCTGGTACTGCGCCCGTCGGTGGGGTCTGCTTACCTCAATAATTTTCACGCGGAATATTTCATGCCGTTGCCCAGCAGTTGGGAAAACCTCGAACGGGGGGCTAACCTCATTTTTTCCCTGGGACGGCTGAGCTTCGGCTTTACCATAATTGCCTTGCTCTGGGGTGCATTCACCTTCTTCGGTGGGCTGTGGTCAACCTCCATCTGGAAAAAAAGCTGGTTACTCCTCCCCTTGGTGATCACCTTAGCCGCCTCGAACCTAAAGTTGTATACCCTGATCGACCGGCTCATGCTGTTTGCCCTGCCGGGAGTCTGGCTGTTCATCGCCCTCTCCGCACGGTGGATCTATGCCCGGGCATCGGGCTGGTGGAAGTGGGTTTACCTGGTGCTGATTGTCATTACGCTCGGAGGTACGAATATATACCGGGCGATGCTCCGGCCATACCGCTTCAATGATAGCCGCCGGTTGGCCGAAGTAGCCCGTGAGAGCCCGGTATTCCTCGCGGATCGAAGTGCGGTACCGGTACTGGATTATTATCTGCGCGTGAAACCCGGTAGGGCAGGGGGAACAAGTATTCCCCGCCCTTCTCCCGACGGGAATCTGCCGCGGGGAGACTTCAACATCCTCTTCGACGGTACGAATTACGGACCAACCCAAATGGCGATAAAAAGCTATGAAAACAGGGCGGCGGAGCGCGGGTGCAAAACAGCGTGGGAAGAGATGTACCGTTCCGGGAGTTTATACATCAAATGTCCCTGACGGAATTACGATCCGTAACCACCTCCAGGAGCTCCCGAAGGAACTGTACCTGACCCGGAGTCAGCCGGTTTTTAAGGGCATCCTTGATCGTCAGGAAGGTGCCGGATTCCAACTCCATTAAGCGTTCCTTTAGCTCACCGGCGTCTTCGTACAGCATTTGCTTGAGACTGGGAATTTCGTGCCAGTCGCCCTCCACGGCTACGGCCTCCTCGCGGTCAGCGGCAGGCTCCAGGCTGATCAGGTCGGGGTTGTCCACCTTCAGATCACCCTCGGGAAGCCCCCATTCCTCGGATTGCTGAGTAAGGAAGACCTCTAATCCCCGTTCGCGAAAACGGTAGATGATGAGGCGAGCTTTCTTTCGTAGTCCCATAATAGTAGAATAGGGGGCGGGGCGTATGGTTGCGGTGAGGGATTGTTAATTATAGATAGCATCCACAATAACAATTGTTTGTATGCGAAGATACAACGAAGCAAAGGGCACTCCCGTTTCACCATAACAAACTACCGTAATGAAAGTACTACTCTTTTTACTATCGCTGGCTCCTTTTTCCGTCAGTGCTCAGGCCGCCGACGCCGATATTGACGGTGCCTGGTCCACCACCTTTGACGGCCCCGACGGAACAAGCAATCAATTGTCCATGATCGTCCAGGACGGTTACTTCGTCATGACCGCTTACAACGAGGAAAACAAGGAATTTATCAGCACCCTCGGTGGCTCCTACGAAATTACCCCCGACAGCTTCCTTATTCACTACGAATGGGATTCCTCGACACCCGAAAATGTCGGCCAGGACCGTGGCATGGGCTACATCCTCAACGATCACCTGCTGGTCTTTAACGGCAATCGCGTATGGCAACGGGTAGACGACGGCGAGGGCCCGCTGGCGGGAGCCTGGCAGATCACCGGTCGGAAAAGCGACGGCGAAATGCGGCGGCGCACGCCTACCGGTCCGCGACGGACGATGAAAATGCTCTCCGGTAGCCGCTTCCAGTGGATCGCATACAATACCGAGACGAAAGAAATGCTGGGTACCGGCGGGGGAACCTATTCATCGGAAGCCCCGCAATACATCGAACGGATCGAGTTCTTCAGTCGCGACCCCGAACGCGTCGGCGATCAGCTGAGCTTCGACTACAAGATCCGCAATAACGAATGGCACCACATGGGCTTCAGCAGTAAGGGAGATCCACTGTACGAAACCTGGGGCCACCGGTCGGAATAAAACCACCTTCCACCAAAATGAGAGCGGGCCAGCGTGCAATTGCGCGCTGGCCCGTTCTCATTTTGGGTAATTAGGTTATCCAGGATCTAGTGATTCACTACCAGTCGTTGCGGCTTGGCGGCACCCTTATCCCCTACCGGACGCACGAGGTACATGCCGGCGGAAACGCTGCTGACGTCCATGCCTTCGCGACGGACCTCATTGGCGGTGAAGGTCTTCACCACCTGGCCGGAGGCCGAGATCAGATCCACGGTGGTGATCCCTTCCGGTACCGACATTCGGACGGTAGCCGAGGCCGGATTGGGGAAGATGTCAAATTGTTGGACCGCGGCATCGCTGCCTTCCACGAAGACCACGTTGCTGTAGTCATAGGTGCCGGCGTAGTCCAGTTGTTTGATCCGGTAGTAGGTTCCTGTGGCCTGCCAGGTGGTGAGGACGGAATAGTCCACTTCAAGCGACCCGTTCTCACGGTAGGCAATGTCAGCTACTTTCTCGAAGCCGGCACCCGGACTCAGTTTTTCCAATTCGTAACCGGATACATCTACCTGCTCGGAGACGGACCAGTTCAGTTGAAGATTTTCTCCGTAAGGCTTATAGCTAAGGTCTTTGGTCCAGTTTACGGGAGCGACGCTTACTACGTTCACCGTCGTAAAATCACCTGGTTGTGGAGTAGTGGTTTCCCCAACTATTGCATAGTTGAAGCTTCCCAACGCACCGAAGAATATACGAACTCCGTAATTGGTTTGATTACTGAAAAACGGCACTGTAAGTTCCTGGTTTGGAGAATTGAGCGTATAAGTAATGGGACTAGTCGACGTCCCAGAAAAACTATTGATCGTTAAGATGGTGCCTTCACCCTGTGCGGAATTTCGTATAACTATTTTCCGTCGGGTTCCACCACCTCTAACCCTTCCACAGATTTGGTTTCCAGATGACAGAGTCGCGGCACCGTCTGCCGGGAATAGGGATGGCAACAGATCTTCAAGATTGGATGGATTGCCGGTAACGTTTTCGCAGGGGCTCTGCGCGACAGTTTCAACCGAGTGGATGAATAAGAAAGCGAAGAATAAAGGAAGTAAAAGTCGTTGCATAGTAGTAGTTAGTAAGCAAATGAGTCAGCGATAATTAATGTTAATTATCTATGTCGGCACAATATACGTACTAACAAACCCGCCCGGATTTGAGAAATTTCCTATAAGTTTGAAATAGTTTTTCCCTGATGATAGAAGCATACAAAGCCTGAATAATTGGGTATCAATCAGGGACTGATTTTTTCCGTCGGCACTTTTATCGGCATTTGAACTCACTAAAGCAACCGGAAACCTCCTGAGTCATACCGAACCCGCAGCATCCCCAGGCCTCAAAAAATTAGCCCCACGGACGTTCCAGAGTCCGTGGGGCTCTATTTTAGCTGTCCTGCTTCAAGGGACGCGGCGGGTGTCGGCAATAAAGATCAGTGATTTACTACTAAGCGTTGCGGAGTAGCCGCGCCGTTCTCCCCTACCGGGCGTACTAAGTACATCCCGGCGGAGACGCTGCTCACGTCCATGCCTTCACGACGCACTTCGTTGGCGGTAAAGGTCTTCACGACCTGGCCAGAAGCCGAGATGAGATCAACCGTGGTGATGCCTTCGGGGACGGACATTCGGACGGTAGCCGAGGCCGGATTGGGGAAGATGGAAAATTGCTGAACGGCGGCGTCATTGCCTTCTACAAAGACAATATTGCTGTAATCGGTAGTGCCATCATGGTCGGATTGCTTGATCCGGTAGTACGCACTCTCCTGCGGCCAGGGAGCAATAGCGGTGTAGTCGACTTCCAGCGCTCCATTTTCGCGGTAGGCGATCCGTTCTATCGTCTGGAAACCTAAGGTAAGGTCCAGCTTCTGGAGTTCGTAACCGGCAACATCTACCTGATCAGTGACCGACCAGGCGAACTGGATATTCTCCCCGTAGGGCTCATAAGTCAGATTTTTGGACCAGGATACCGGAGCGGCCCCGACGACGGAGATGAAATACGTACCATCGAATGCCGGATTGAAACCGTCAATAGTAGCGGCGAACGTGCCCGTCCCGAGAAATTGCAGATTCACCCCATATTTCTGTCGGGCCTGGAATTCAAAGGTGAAAGCATCTCCAGGGAATAGAACTTCACCGTCTACCGCATTTGGGCTTTCGTCTTCGTAAACGACTATACTCAGGAGCGGTCCCTCCGACGAAGTAGTCGCGTTCAGGGTTAAACTGACGTCGTCGTTTCCTCTGACCGTAAAGCACTCCCTGATTTGGTCGGTGATATCGACATTCTCCGTCCGGAAGGCACTCAAGAATTTGCTGTTGATATTGTTGTTACCATTTCCACCCGTCCCGGTTCTGCAGGGGTTTTGGGAGAAAAGCAGAGCCGGAATCAATACGACCAGGAAAGTGCACAAATGTAAAAGTTGTTTCATAGGAAGTTAGCTGTCAAAGTGTTTGAAAAAGAAAGTCTGTTAATTTTACTAACCGACACAATATCCCGCAAGTTCACCGTTCCAACCGCCTCCACCGCTGCTATCCGGACCGGGATAACCGGCGACAGATCGGCCGAATGGTGCCCTTGAAGCACGGTAAATAGTGCTCGTGAGCTCAGTTTATGGAGAGGGTGAGGTGCAACTGACTGTGGGCAGACCTACAATTGAATAGGCCCTGCCGCGATCGCGGCAGGGCCTATTCAATTTAAGTAAATGAGGGTGTCTAACCCAGTACCAATCTAGTGACTCACCACCAGGCGTTGCGGCTTGGCGGCTCCATTGTCTCCAACGGGACGCACCAGGTACATACCGGCGGAAACGCTGCTTACGTCCATACCCTCGCGGCGTACTTCATTAGCAGTAAAGGTCTTCACCACCTGGCCGGAAGCAGAAATCAGATCGACGGTGCGGATGCCTTCGGGTACGGACATACGCACGGTAGTGGAGGCCGGGTTAGGGAAGATGTCGAATTCCTGCACCGCGGCGTCGTTGCCTTCGACGAAGACCACGTTGCTGTAGTCGTAGGTACCGGCGTAGTCCAGTTGCTTGATGCGATAGTACGTTCCCTGTACCGGCCACGGCGTAAGGATGTCATAGTCGACCTCGAGGCTACCGTTCTCCTGATAAGGGATATCGGCTACTTTTTCGAAGCTTTGATCGGCGCGCATTCTCTCCAGCTCGTAACCGGAAACATCTACCTGTTCAGCGACGGACCAGTGTAACTTGATCTGCTCGCCATAGGGCTCGTAAGCGAGGTCCTTGGTCCAGGTAACCGGGGCGGCGCCCACTATTTGTACGCGTCCACCAAAGGATCCTAAAAGGGTATTAAAGTCAACGCGGAAGCTCCCGGCAGACAAAAAATCGAGGTCAAGGCCGATCTGGCTTAGACCGAAGGGAATCAGGATAGGACCAGCGTCCTCGAGCGTTTGGCCATTGATAAAGGGCGTCTCGAAGTCTTCGCTGTAGGCAGTCACGCGGACTTGCGCTCCTTCCCCCTGGGGATCGGAGAAGCTTACCGATACGGGAAGAAAAGCCGGAACGCACAACCGTAGATCGGTTCCCGCATCGGCGGAAAGGTCAAGTAGATTAATCAGTTGAACATAAGCATCGAAGCCGGCCTCTGAAGGATTATTACAGGGATTATTCTGACTTTGGACGGAGGGCGAGAGTAGTAATAGTAGCAGAAATAGGCTGAGTACGGGTAAAAGTTGTTTCATAGTAGTAGTTAGTTAGTGTTCAAAGTGTCAGGGATAATTAGAAAGTTAATTATCAAATTCAACACAATATATAACAATAAGCTAACTCAGCTACTCCTGTTCACATTTATTGCCCTCTTAACATAAAAGTAGCCCCAGCAAGACTCGAACTTGCATTTTCGGTTTAGGAAACCAACGTTCTATCCCTTGAACTATGGGGCTATGCGGGCGCCGGACGGCTCCGCGGGCCGCAAATATACTACATAGCGCTTGTTTTGATTCTCGCTCTTCGTCCGTTACTTACCCTTTTCCGCCAGCACTTCACCTCGAAAAGGGTCAGGTAGCCCGCTAAATTCGCCGTTTCGAGGATCGTTCTGACGCAAATTGGCGGCGTACCGGCCAGTTTCGGAAACCCAAAATAACCGCTTACAGGTCGGCTTCGGGAACGAAATTCAACGCGGCACCATTGATGCAGTAGCGCAGGCCGGTGGGTTGGGGACCATCGGGAAACACGTGCCCCTGGTGGCCGCCGCAGCGGGCGCAGCTGACTTCGGTGCGGTCCATGCCGTAGCGGGTATCGACTTCTTCATCGACGTACTTGGCTTCAATGGGCTGGTAGAAACTCGGCCAGCCGGTACCCGACTCGAATTTGGTAGAGCTGCTGAACAGCGGCAATCCGCAGGCGCGGCAGGCGTACACGCCGGCTTGTTTGTTATCGTTGAGGGGGCTGCTGAAACTGGGCTCCGTTCCATCCTGCCGCAACACGTTGAATTCCTGATTGGTGAGGATCTCCCGCCAGTACTCGGTGGTCGTATCAATCTCGGAGATCGTTCCGTCCGCCGGCGGATCGTAGCGGTAATCGGGCATAGCCGGGTCTACTCCGGAGGCCGTATCCGAACTACTCACCGTGGTCTGGGAAGTGGAGTTACAGGCAAGCAGTAAAAGGAAGGAAAAAGACAGTAGGTAACGCATAGGAAACTATTTCCTACATAATACACCCACGACAGTACCCGGTTCACGCTGGTTGGTTACCATAGCTACTCTGCCGTCCGGCGGACTCGCCCTTCCTGCGCTCCGGCGCCCTAGTGCTTTGTCAAGCTAAAAATTGATGATAGGTGCTGGTAGAATTTGGCGGTTAAAAGGTTGTCGGTTCTCAGTTGCCGGTTTCGGGTCGCGGGTTTCAGGTTGCCCGCGCTGGAGCTCCGCTATTTATACCTCCTCACGGAAGTAAAATTTTATTGCACGGCAAGACTCCGCGGAATCCTTCCCGTCGGCGCAGCAGACGATCGGCGCTAATCCCTTTACCCCTGAAATGAATCTGCGCAATAATCTGCGGCTCATCTGCGGTATCTGCGGTTCAAAAAATACGAGCGAAGCGAGCTGCCCCGCCCAAAACCGCTCCATCATGGCGCCACGTAAGGTTTATCAGGCAAGTAGTTTTGCGCCTCGCCACCAACCAACACTCACCAGCACCTACTCCGACAGAATCGACCTTACGAGGCACTAGCTACCCAGGCGTACCGGCGCTCGGGTTATTGAGGCAATAATCGTATACCATCCGTTCGATCAATTCCGCGGCACGATCCATTTTTTCCTGGAGACTCAAGTCCTCCAGCGTATCGAGGGAAAGCAAGGCGGAGACACCCAATTCCTCAGCCGACAGCTCCGCGTGACCACATACGGCAATGGTAGGTCGGTCGGCCTGAAGCACGGCGGCCACTACCTTGCCATGCAGGGTCTGTTCATCAATACTTCCTTCTCCCGTGATGACCAGGTCGGCGTCCTGAGCGAGGTCCGTAAATCCGACCGCCGAAAAGATCACTTCCGTGCCTTCCTTCAGATACGCCCCCAGGAAAGCCACGGAGCCCACGCCCAACCCGCCGGCCGCTCCCCCACCCCTGATGGCGGTCACCTCCCTTCCCAGATCGCGCTGGATGAGCGCGGCGAACTGCGCCATGCCCTCCTCGAGTTCGGGTAGCCGTGCCTGGGAAGCTCCCTTTTGTCGGGCGTAGCCATGGGTGGCCCCGGACGGACCGAGCAGCGGATTATCCACGTCGCAGAGCGTGGTGATTCGCGCTTTTTTGAGTCCGGGATGTCGGTTCCCGGAATCGATCTTTCGAATACAACTGAGCGACCCGGCCATGGGGACGATATCGTAGCCCTCGGCCGTCAGGAACCGGTACCCCAGTGCGGCGGCCATGCCGGCACCGCAATCGTTGGTGGAGCTCCCGCCCAGGAGTAGGAATATCTCCCTTGCTCCCCGGGCCAGGGCATCGTCGACCAACATCCCCACCCCAATAGTGGTGGTGTTTTCAGGGTTACGGCGCTGCGGGGGGACGAGGTGAAGTCCGCAAGCTGCCGCCGACTCTATCACTGCTCTGCCGTTGCCCAGGTAATAGGACGCATCTACGGGTCTGCGCAGCGGGCCTGCGACCTGAAGCGTTCGCCGCTTCAGCCCGAAGGCCTTGCCCAGTAATTCCATGCTGCCTTCGCCACCGTCGGCAAGCGGCTGCAGCGTGATCTCTACTTCGGGCCAGGCACGCCGCACGCCCCTGGCAATCGCCTTGGCCGCCTTCTGAGCACTCAGGCTACCCTTGAATTTATCGGGGCAGATCAGGACTTTCAATCCGGCCACCCTAAAGCTCCCGCACCCAGATGTTACGGTAGGCCACCTCGTTGCTGTGGTCCTGCAGGCTGATCACGTCGTCGCCGTGAGCCGCGTAGTGGGGGATACCGATGTACTCCGTGGGCCCCGTGAGCTGAAAATTATTCTGTACCACTACCCCGTTCATGAGTAGCGTCACGCTGGCAGGACGGATCAGCATCCCATCGTCGTTAAAGCGTGGGGCGGTGTAGATGATGTCGTAGCTCTGCCACTCCCCCATTGGTTTGAGGGCATTCACCAGGGGTGGGCTCTGCTTATAGATGGAGCCGGCCTGACCGTTGGTATAGGTATCGCTGCCAACACTTTCCAGCACCTGCACTTCGTAGCGATCCTGAAGAAATATACCGCTGTTGCCCCTGCCCTGCCCTTCTTTGTCGGGCTCGTTCGGACTACGCCATTCGACGTGCAGTTGCATATCGCCAAATTTCCGGCGCGTAGAGATATTTCCGGCGCCGGGCTTTACGACCAGGGCGTCGCCTTCGACGTTCCACTCGGCCGCTCCTCCCGATCTCGAACTGACCCATTCACTAGCGTCAGCTCCCTCCCCAAGAAGAATGATGGCGTCTTCCGGAGCTTCGCCGAGTACGGCACCCGGCGTCACCTTGGGGGGAACGGGTTCGTAAAATTCGGTGGCCTTCGGATCGGTGATCTGGGCCTGTACGGCCGTAGCCGCTGAGAGAAGGAAGAGTAAAAAGTAATTCCGCATGATTCGATAATTAAGGAGGGCAATTTAGCCAATTCATTCGATCTGACACTTTCCCGTGGCTATCTGCCGGTGTAGGGTATGGTATAGCGGTACAGATCGCGAACCGCATGACTGTTAGGGAACACCGCACGCGCCTCCTGTTCGTGGTCGTTGGTAGCAGGATACCGGGCACTGAAATGGCCGATTATGAGTCGACCCACCGCGGCTTCCCGGGCGATCATGGCCGCTTCCCGGGCGGTGGAATGGCCTCGCTCGCGGGCTTCCGCTGCCATTTCATGGAGGAAAGTAGCTTCGTGGTATAGCAAGTTCACCCCGCGCACCCATTCCGCCAGCCGGGGGAAATAAAGGGTGTCGGAGCAATAGGCATACGATCGCGGCGGGGGCGCAGGCACCGTGATCTCCTGGTGGGGAATGCGTTTGCCCTCCGTTGTTACGAAGTCCTCGCCCGACTTGATTCCGGCGATGGACTGCCAGGGAATTTGGTACCGTTCGATGGCCTCCTTAACGATGTTTGCCTCGCGCCGTAATTCCCGGATCAGGTAGCCGTTGGTCGTGATGCGATGCTGGAGGGGGAATGCCTCAATAACTACATCCCCTACTTGGGTCACCTCGATCCGGTCGCTAGCAGCTAAGGACTCGAAGGTCACCTCAAAGGGTAAACCGTAGCGGTCTAGCTCTAAAAGGGGCTCCAGGCGATCCCGGAGTCCGGGTGGACTGATGATGCGTAAGGGAGCCGTCCGCCCGTTGAGCGCGAGGCTGGTCAGCAGACCGGGTAAACCGAAGTAATGGTCACCGTGTAAATGGGTAATGAGGATCAGGTTGCACCGCGCCATACCGAGTCCGGCTTCCTGCAGGCGCATTTGCGTTCCTTCCCCGCAGTCGATAAGGATATCCGTGGCCTCGCTACGGAAGAAATGGGCGGAAGGATGCCGCCGGGGTCCCGGGAGCGCCCCGTTGGACCCGAGTACGGTAATTTCGAAACGCACCGATCCAGGTGGCTATTCGTCGCCGGGCTCGGCTTGCATATCGCGCTGCAGTTCCTCCATAAAAATGAAGTCTATGGCCTCACTCATCGTTGGCAGCATGGTGAGCACGGTATCCACCTTGCTGATTTCGACGAGTCGCTTGACGGCAGGTTGCTCGACACCGGTGACTACGAAGGTTCCCAGGTTGCTCCAGAGCCGGCGGGCGGTAAGGATGGCGCTCAGTCCGGAGGAATCGACGTACTTGACTCCGCTCAGGTCCAGGATGAGGTTTTTAATGCCTTCATTGGCCAGGATAACGAATTCCGACTTCAGCTGCGGAGCAACGGCCGAATTAAGATTGTCCTCCTCCGGTTTGATGACGCTGTAGCGGTCCTGCTTGTCGATGCTGAATTTCATTGGTAAAATTTTGGTAGTTCTCTGCAGCAAATGTAGAGAAAAGCCCAGGAACCTAGGCAAGGAGGCTTAGTCTTCTACCCGCAGATACATCGATGAGAGTAGAAAAAGCAGGAACATTAACAAGGCTACCACGCCGAGTCCGACCCGCAGACCAAGTACCCCGTCAAAGGGGCCGATGCCGCCCGGCAACAACGAATTCTGGTAGTCGGAGACAAAGCCGATCAGCGGTGGCCCCCACAGGAAAGCACTGTAGCCGATGGTACTGACGGAACTGATTCCCACGCCCGACCGGAGTCCCGGAACCTTACTCGCCTGACTGAAAACTACGGGGATCACGTTAGCCAATCCCAGCCCGACTAAGCTGAATCCGGCAATTGCCACGGCCGGAAGGGGATATAGAATGGCTATCAGTACCCCGACCAACGCCAGCAGGGCACCCCCGACGATCACCGTACGCGAACCCAGCCGAGCCCGGATGAGGTCGCCAAACCCCCGCCCCAGCAACATGGCCCCGCTAAAGGCCGCCTGCCCGAGGGGAGCGATGGCTTCGGCGCTGCCCGTCACCCGGGTCATGTAGAGGGGTGTCCAGTCGGCCATGGCCCCTTCCCCGATCATGGTACAAAGAGAAGCCAGCCCGAGGAGGATGATCGCCGTGCTGAATTTGGTCCCCCCCGCTCCGGTGTCTTCTTCCTGACCGGGCTCGTCTCGCAGAAAATTTCGCAGCGCAAAGGCCGACAAAAAGAGCGTGATCACCGAAATGGTCACCAGGTGCGGCCCCAGGTCGAAGCCGAGCGTGATAAAGCCCGCCGCCGCCCCCGCCCCAAGGAACATGCCCCCGGAAAAGCAGGCGTGGAAGGAAGAAGTAATGGGTTTGCCCCAGCGCTTTTCTACTTCGACCGCCTGGGCGTTGATCGCCACGTCCATTATGCCCGTCGACACGCCAACGATCGGCATTAGGATCAGCAGGCCTGCATACCCCGGCATATAGGCCATGAGCGGCACGGCGACAATGAACAGGATGGTGGAGGCAATGGCCAGTCGTCTGCTGCCGTTCTTGACGATCAGGAAACCCGCCAGCGGCATCGCGATCAGTGCCCCGATTGCCAGACTGGTAAGGACGAAGCCCGTTTCTCCATTGTCGATGCCGTACAGCTCCTGAAGCCGGGGTAGTCTGCTCGTCCAGTTGGCATACACCAACCCATTGATCGCAAAAGCCAGCGCGACGGCGACGCGGGTTCGGGTAAGGGAGGACGGGCGTTCGATAGCAGCGCGGATTAGGGGCGCTAAGCTACGGTAGGCGCAGCCTTATGGACGGAGCGGAAGCAAAGTCAATGGCGAAGTAGCCTTCCCCCAGTGGTCGGATACGTTTGACCTGCAGGTGATTGCGAAATCCACCGAGGTTAACGAACTGTACGGAACCATCGGATTTGAGCAATTGCAGGGCCGCGGCATCCTGCCGGCCGACGCGCGGGAGCACGTCTGTGTGGTTTCCCCCGAGCAGCAATCCTCGTGGGGTTGCGGCCGTCGTATTCAAAGGGGTGATTTGGGCTGCAGGAGTTAAGAACAATTACAGCCCCAGCCTTAAAGCCCTATACCCGGGGAATTACCGAAGCTGCCTGCCGACAAATTTGTTAGTACCGCCACATATCCAACAACTTGCGGAAAACTTTGACCGTATTTTCGGCATCGTCGAGCGCACGGTGCTGTTCGCCCGTCCATTCAAAGCCTTCGTGGCGAACGGCTGAGGCCAAACCTCTTTTTTTCGGAAGGCCGCGCAGGTCACGGTACTGCGACTTGAGGTTGATGTGTGGCTCGAGCCAGTCGTTATCCAGGCGGTGCAAGTCGCAATCCTGCAGCAACTGACGCTGGTCGAAATCCCCCCAAGCGGCAAGAACGTAGGGGCCGGATTCGGGGTCGATCCACTCTTTGAAAGACTGGATGACCCGGGTAAAATCACGCGCCCGGTCAATGTCGTCCTGATCGATGCGGGTAAGCCGGCGGCAGAAGTAGCTCAATTGCGGATGCAATATGGGTTGGATCAGTCTGCTAAAGGCACTGCCCACCTCACCGTAGGCGGTGACCTCGTAGGCGCCGATCTCGATTGTTTCCTGTACCATACCGGGGGGTCGGCCTTCCCAGCAGGTGGCCTCAATATCGTAAACGATGAATCTCACGGACAGAGAACGGCCTGCCCGCTACTACGTTCAAAGCTTAGAGCCTCGGCATCCGGTTCTTAATATCGGCGTGGTAAGCTTTCCCCATTTTCAATTGTTGGTCGGCAAGCTGCAGGATACCGTCGGCGAAACTCACCGAGTCCACTTGCTCGAAGTTGACGAGTAATCCACGACTGGCGCGGACGAAACTCTGGCTATCCAGTTCTTCGGCAATGGTTGCCAAACTCCGCTTGATAGCGAACCTTTTGTCCCGGGTTTGGATGTATGCATAGTTACCATCGGCCTGGATGTAGTGTATATCAATCAGGGGAATCTTGACGTAGGTAGTTCCTTCGCGCAAGAAAAGATGATCCATGAGTTGTGTATTGTAAGAATTCATATGTTTGGAGTCTAGGTAAGTAAGTAAGTAAGCAGAGCGATATACTATTAAGGACGTACAGTCCCCAACTTTGTCACCCTTTACGGTGCCTTAACTTACGATATAACGTAAAATATGGATTTTTAACGGCCATATTCTTAATCAATTTTAAAAATCTTTATGCATAATCTTCCTTTATATCAAGTCGATGCCTTCACGGACAAGCTATTTGGCGGAAATCCGGCGGCGGTCGTACCAGTCCCGGAATTCCCTTCTGATAAGTTGATGCAACGTATTGCAGCCGAAAATAATCTGTCAGAAACGGCCTTCGTGGTCATTCGGGGCAAGGGGAAGTTTGATATTCGGTGGTTTACGCCGACGAGTGAGGTGCGCCTTTGCGGGCATGCCACCCTGGCCGCCGCGCACGTGCTGTATCGCTCCGGGGGTAACGACCTTACCAAACTTCGGTTCAAAACAAAATCAGCGGGCACCATCGTCGTAACGCCGGAGACCGACGATGGCGGCTACACCATGAGCTTTAACACCGATAAACCCAAGAAATCGAAATCTTCTAAAAAGATCCGCGGAGCACTGGCCGGACTCAAGCCACAGGCCGTATACCAGGGGGAGGACGACCTGATCGTGGTCCTTAAAGATCAGTCGCAGGTGCAAGGCCTTTCCCCCAATCACCACATCATTGCCAAGTTGAAGCACCGGGGGCTGACGGTTACCGCTCCGGGTGATAAGGTCGATTTTGTTAGCCGTTGCTTTTATCCCGCTTTGGGCATTCTGGAAGATCCCGTGACGGGCTCCGCCCATACCGCGCTGGCACCGCTTTGGTCAAAAGAACTGAAAAAGAAAAAACTTACCGCCCTCCAGCTATCCCCCCGTGGCGGTCGACTCTACTGCGAAGTGAAGGGCAAGAAGGTCCGGATATCCGGACAGGCCATTACTTATCTCGCCGGGCAGATTCTCCTGGATCGTCTGTAGCACGCAATTCCTCGAGCTCTTCCCGGGAGAGCACCTGCACCGGTCGTTCGATAGTTTGCTCCAGGGAGATAAAGGTCTCCGTACGCTGTATGCCGTCAAAGGCCTGGATTTGCTGTAGTACTTCGCGCAGGTGATCGGTATCCGTGCACACCACTCTGGCAAAGATGCTGTAAACCCCGGTGGTATAATGCGCCGATACGATCTCGGGAATTCCCTTCAGGTATTCCGCTGCCTGGTTGTACAGCCCGCTTCCTTTCAGATAGATACCCAGGAAGGCGCTCACGTCGTAACCGAGTTTGGTGTGGTCTACTACCAGCGTTTGCCCCTGCACTACCCCGGCGGCGATGAGCTTATTCATTCGTACGTGGATGGTGCCTCCGGACACGAAGAGTTTCGCCCCCAATTCCGTGTAGGGACGCTTGGCGTTTTCCATCAACAGGGCAAGAATCTTACGGTCGAGCTCGTCCAAATCGTAAGCTGGTTTCATAGCGTTGCGGGATTAAGAGTGACGTGCAGGGGAAGCGAATCTCGGTCGTGCGTACCGGCAATGCGTAATTGGTTTCCGGGCTCCAGCCATTCTTCCAGCGCGGCTTCGGTGGCGGAGTCATAATCCGGTGATCGCTCCGGGAGTTCCATCCACAGTAAACAAACGATTTTGCGGGGCTTAGCCAGCCTGCGTTCGGCCTCCGCCCAGAACCAGTAGTGGGAATCCCGCCGATCACCGCCGCCCAGTCGCTGCCAGAACAGGAGGAGGATGACCCACCAGTTTCGTTGCATGGCCCGGTTCATGAGGTGGATGAGCCGCTTGGTGTCCGAAAATTTCTTGCCGACGTGGGTAGCCAATGCTTCCGGGCTCCTTCGTTTTAAGGAAGACTGCGGGTTGCGCTGGCGATAATTCTTTACTTCCACCATCCATAATTCCTGCTCCGGGGTAAGACAAAGAAAGTCCACCCCTTTCAGCCCATGGCCACTCAGGCTCTGGTAGGCAGCGGTACGGTCGAATTGTCGCACGATCCAATCCTCGGGAAACCGGATCTGCAAATCGCTTTCCTGGAACGTATTCACATGAGCTAAAATAGGGACCGGGAGCATATCTCCAAGCCGGGACGTACTGTTATCGGTGACTCCAGGGAGTGGTTGTTTTGAATTCGCACCGCCCTACCCTACTACGAAGTTCACCATCCGCTTGGGAACCACGATCACTTTCCGCACGGCTTTGCCTTCGAGGTAGCCCTGCACCTGCGCATCGGCGCGAACGGCCTTCTCAATGGCTTCGCGGGAGGCCTCCGACGGGAAATCAAGTGTCAGCCGGGTCTTTCCGTTGAAGGCGATCGGGTAGGTAATGCTGTCTTCCACCAGGTACCGCTCCTCGAAGGAAGGCCAGGCGGAGTGGTGGACACTTCCCTGCCCGTCCAGCGCGCGAAACAACTCCTCGGCAATGTGCGGGGCGAAGGGAGCGATCAGGCGAACCATGGGTTCCAGTACCGCCACCTTGTTACAACGAAGTTTGGTCAGCTCATTCGTCGCTACCATGAAGGCGCTCACGCAGGTATTGAAACTCAACCTCTCGATATCCTCCGTGACCTTTTTTATCAGGGTGTGCAGGATCTTGAATTCCTCCCGGCTGGGTTCCTCGTCGGAAACCTGGAGTTTGTCCCCTTCCCCAACGAATAGGTTCCAGAAGCGGCGGAGAAAACGAAATACGCCGTCGATGCCCGAGACGCTCCATGGCTTGGCCTGGTCAATGGGCCCCAGGAACATCTCGTACATTCGGAAGCAGTCGGCGCCGTAACGCTCGCAGATGTCGTCGGGGTTCACCGCATTGTACTTCCGCTTGGACATTTTGCCCTGTTCCACGCTCAGTTCGAGGTATTGGCGACCTTCCTTATCAAGGGACCACGAAAAAGCGGCACCCTGCTGGAGAATCGTGCGAAAATAAGCGGCGTCCTGGTGGTCGAGGCGCTGGGCCTCCTCTACCGAATTGTGGTATAGCCGGAAGCTGCTTTCATTGTTAACGGAGGTTTCGGTAACGAAGCGTAGCGGCGTTAATCTCCTCCCCGTACTCTCGTCCAGAATAAGGTGACCGGTACCGATTCCCGGCACGTCGAGGGGGGTTCCCTCTGCCGTGTCGCTGCTCACCCACACGGGGTGCCGCTGGCCGTCGTCCGTAAGCAGGATACCCAGGTGAATATAGCTGATGGGGCCACCGATCATTCCCTGATTGAGCAGCTTTTTGTACGGTTCACGGGTAGGGACTTTCCCAATGTCAAACAGGAATTTATGGATAAGCCGGCTGTACAGAATATGGCTAACGGCGTGCTCGGCCCCGCCAACATACAGATCTACATCTTGCCAGTAATTAACGGCCTCCTGGCCTACGAATTCCGCCGTGTTGTGGGAATCCATATACCGTAAATAGTACCAGTTGGACCCCGCGGTCGCCGGCATGGTATCCGTTTCCCGACGCCGGCCTCCATGTGCTACCCATTCGGTGGCCCTTTCCAGTGGAGAGGCGCCGTTTATCGCCCGGAAATCTTCCATTGCAGGAAGCTCGACCGGTAACTCACTGACGTCGACACGGTGCGGCACGTCCTCACCGTCGTATTCGATGGGCCAGGGCTCACCCCAGTAGCGCTGCCGGCTGAAGACCAGATCGCGGATGCGGTAGTTGACCTGCTTTTTGCCCCGGCCGAGGGATTCGATACGCTGGGTAGCCGCCTCGATCGCCTCGGGCACCTCCATGCCGTTCATAAAGTCGGAATTGATGATCCGTCCAACCTTATCCTTCAGCGTAGCCGTCGGATAGTCGGTTTTGTCTACCACGTCAATGATCTCGATGCCGAATTTTTCGGCGAAGCGCTTATCGCGGTCGTCGTCGCTCGGGACGGCCATGATGGCGCCGGTCCCGTAATCCTTCAGCACGTACTCGGCGATGTAGATCGGCACCTCGGCCTGATTGAGCGGATGGATGGCGTAAGCACCCGTGAAGGCGCCGGTGACCCGGTTCTCGCTCATGCGGTCGAGCTCACTTCGCCTGCCGACATAGGAGAGGTATTCGTCGATCTCGCCGCGCTGTGCTTCGGTGGTCAAGTCGTTTACCAGGTCGTGCTCCGGGGCAATTACCATGAAGGTCGTACCGTATATCGTATCCGGTCGGGTAGTAAAGACCTCCAGCTTCTCCTGGTGTCCTTTAATATCGAATTGGACGAGTGCGCCCGTCGATTTGCCGATCCAGTTAACCTGTTGGGCCTTCAATCCCTCACTGTAGTCGACCTCGTCCAGTCCGGATAGCAAGCGCTCGGCGTAGGCGGTGATGCGCAGACTCCACTGCAGCATCGGCCGCTGCTCCACGGGGTGATTGCCCCGTTCACTCCGCCCGTCCTTCACTTCGTCGTTGGCCAAAACGGTGCCGAGTGCCTCGCACCAGTTGACGTAGCTGACGCTGCGGAAAGCCAGGCGGTAGTTCATGAGAACGTCGCTGCGCCCCTTGTCATCCAGCTTATTAAATTCCGAGGCGGTGAGGGACAGCGCTTCGGTTTCGGCAGCCTGCAACCCTTCGGTTCCCTGCTTTTCCAGGTGATCGACGAGCTCGGCAATGGGCCGGGCCTTATCGGCATCGCGGTCGTACCAGTGCTCGAATACTTCCCCGATGATCCACTGGGTCCACTTGAAGTAATCCGGACTGGAAGTATTGACGCTGCGGTCCCAGTCGAAGCTCAGGCCGAGACGCTCCATCTGCTCCCGGTACCGGGCGGTGTTCACCGCGGTGGATTTCGAGGGGTGCACGCCCGTATCTATGGCGTACTGCTCCGCCGGCAGGCCGAAGGAATCAAAACCCATTGGGTGCAAGACGTTAAAGCCAGCCTGACGCCGGTAGCGGGCTACGATATCCGAGCCGATGTAACCCAGGGGGTGGCCGACGTGAAGCCCAGAACCGGAAGGGTAAGGAAACATATCCAGCACGTAGTACTTGGGCTTGTCAGTTCCGTCATCGGTGCGGTAAGTTTTATTTTCTTTCCAGTACGCCTGCCATTTGCGGTCAAGGTGCTGTACGTCAAATTTCATGGAGCCAAACTTTGTGAAGCGGCAAAGGTAAAGTATTGCGGCGGGGCGCAGGTGGAATGAAAAGGAGCGGCAAAATTACCAGAGGTACACCTTCCGACGGCGGTAATCGATCCCAACCGTGTAGCGACTCAGAAAGGCCGAGCCCAGTATTCCCGCTAGCTGCTGTCCGTCGTGGTGCAGGTGACTGAGATCCATGGAAACGAACTCAATATCTGCTTCCGTTCCGGTAAATTCATCCGGGCTGGGCAGCGTTAACAAGGGAGCTTCCACGGACCGGCCGTCAAGCCCCTGGATATCCATGGCCTCGCCGGTTGGGGATAGCTCCAGTTTTTTGGCGATGTTGGCATCCACCAGATTACTTCCCGCGCCAGTGTCAATGGCAAAATCGTATCGCTTTCCGTTAATGCGAATCCGTACAACGGGCAGGTGATCGACCAGGCTGAATTTCAGGACGGCACGCGGAGCCACCGCTTCGTGTACGGGCCGACGCTGCGAGGGTAACAGCCGGAAGGAACGGGCGGAATAGTCTATTCGCAACTCCCCGTCGTTCAACAGGTCATAGCCTACCATGCCATCGATCGGTAGCCCGACGCGTGCTTCCATGCTCCGCAGGTCAACACCTATTGCCCAGTAATTCTGTACCGACAGACCACTCATTTCAAATTGGCCTACGCGGTGGTCGGTCAGGGCTACCGCTCCCCCCGATCCGTAACCCGTATAATTACTTCCGGCCCCCGCTTCTCCCCGGTTATTGACCAGCAGAGTCGGCGCCCCGGTATCCAGGATAAAATTACCCGGCCGACCATCAACCAGCGCTTCGAAGAAGATGAGATTCCGCTCAAAAACAAAAGCCTCCGCTCCGGCTGACGCAGCAGCCCTTTCCGCTGACGTCCGGATAAGATCGCTGGAGGTACTCAGCAGGTTCACCGTCCGTTGGGCATTACCAACCTGCCCCGCCAATAAGAAAGGCAGGATGAAAATAAAATACCGCGATGCGAAACGTAAGTTTAACATAGGCGCCGGGCTGCACATCCAAAGTTAACCAATAATTTACATGTAGTTAACATTGGGGTTGTCATAAATAACTGGCCCGATGGATTTTTTGTTGTAAGGGGATTCCCGTTAGTAGTCCTTATCCGGCAAATAGCTTCCGTGCGGCAGGACCTTTTCCCCTTCCTTTGTGTACCTTTGTGTCCCGTAATATTTGAATATGACTAAGTACATTTTCGTTACGGGTGGGGTGACTTCATCCCTCGGCAAGGGCATTATAGCCGCCTCTCTGGCTAAGCTCCTGCAGTCCCGCGGTTTATCCGTAACTATCCAAAAGTTCGACCCTTATCTCAACGTCGACCCCGGCACCCTCAATCCCTATGAGCACGGCGAGTGCTACGTGACCGACGACGGCGCCGAGACGGACCTCGACCTTGGGCACTATGAGCGTTTCCTCAATACGCCGACCAGCCAGGCCAATAATGTTACCACGGGCAGGATCTACCAGAGCGTGATTGAAAAAGAACGCCGCGGCGATTACCTCGGCAAGACCGTCCAGGTCATTCCCCACGTTACCGATGAGATTAAGCGGCGCATCCAGCTGCTGGGGAATACGGGGGAATACGATATCGTCATTACCGAATTGGGCGGCACCGTAGGTGATATTGAGAGCCTGCCTTACCTGGAAAGCCTGCGACAGCTTCGCTGGGAGTTGGGAGTGGATAACTGCCTGACCGTTCACCTTACGCTCATACCTTACCTGGCAGCAGCTAAAGAGCTAAAGACCAAGCCGACGCAGCATAGCGTCAAGGAATTACTTCAGACAGGGATCCAGCCCGATATCCTCGTGGTACGTACCGAGCACCAGATTGACGAATCTATTCGTCGCAAGCTGGCTTTGTTTTGCAACGTGGAAAAGAGCTGCATCGTCGAGGCCATGGACGCTTCGACCATTTACGACGTGCCCCTGCATATGCTGAAGGAGGGACTTGACACCACCGTAATAAGTAAACTCCGCCTTCCCGACCGGAAGGCTCCCGACCTTCGGCGTTGGAAAGATTTCCTGGGTAAGCTCAAGAACAGCACCCACCAGGTGACCATCGGGCTGGTTGGAAAATATAATGAGCTTCAGGACGCCTATAAATCAATTTACGAAGCGTTCATCCACGCCGGAGCGGTAAATGAATGCAAAGTGAAGGTCGTGCCGATCCATTCCGAACACCTGGAAGGAGAGGCGCGCGACGTGGCCGGCTACCTGAAGGATAAGTTCGATGGCATTCTCGTAGCCCCCGGCTTTGGTGAGCGGGGCATCGAGGGCAAGATCGAAGCCGTGCGGTACGTACGGGAAAACAATATTCCCTTTTTCGGGATATGCCTGGGTATGCAGTGCGCCGTAGTGGAATTCAGCCGCAACGTGGCGAACATCAAGGAGGCGGGTTCCTCCGAGGTAGATGAATTATCCGAAGCTCCCGTGATCGACCTGATGGAAGACCAAAAAAATGTCGCCACCAAGGGCGGAACCATGCGGCTGGGTGCCTATGACTGCAAACTGAAAGCGGGCACGCAGGCGGCGCGGGCCTACGGCAAGACGGAGATCAGCGAACGGCATCGCCACCGCTACGAATTCAACAATGCCTACCTCGAGCCGCTGACCGACGCCGGTCTGATCATTGCCGGCGTGAATCCCATGACCAACCTGGTCGAAGTTATCGAGATCGAGGACCATCCCTATTTCGTGGGCGTACAGTACCATCCCGAACTGAAGAGTACGGTTGAAAACCCCCACCCCCTCTTCGTTTCATTCGTCAAGGCGGCCATGGAGCGCAAAAGTCGCCTAGAGCGCGAATAGAACCCTGGCTACAAATAGCGTAGGTGTATCAGGCCTTTCGCCCTCGTCCACTGGCTTTTACAGTCCGAATGCCTCCTTAACCTGGTCGACGTAATCCAACTTCTCCCAGGTAAAGGTTTCCACCGTCATCGTCTTGGTTTCGCCGGATCCATTCCGGAAGGTGACCTCCTTGGTTTCACTCTGCCGTCCCATATGACCGTAGGCGGCCGTATCGAGATAGATCGGGTTGCGCAGTTTGAGGCGTTGCTCGATAGCGTAGGGACGCATATCGAAGAGCTCCATCACCTTTACGGCGATCTTGGCGTCGGACATCTTCACATTGGCACTGCCGTATGTGTTGACGTAAATATTGGTAGGTTTAGCTACCCCGATGGCGTAGCTTACCTGCACCAGTATTTCATTAGCCACGCCCGCGGCCACCAGATTCTTGGCGATGTGACGCGTAGCGTACGCTGCCGAACGGTCCACCTTGCTGGGGTCTTTCCCGCTGAAGGCACCGCCACCGTGCGCCCCTTTACCTCCGTAGGTGTCCACGATGATCTTGCGACCGGTAAGTCCGGTATCCCCGTGGGGTCCGCCGATGACGAATTTCCCGGTAGGATTAACGTGATAAGTAATGGTTTCGGTGAAAAGCTTACGAAGTTCCGGACGTAGCTGATCCCGTACGGCCGGGATGATGTAGTCGATGACGTCCTGACGGATCGTAGCCAGCATCATGTCGTCTTCTCCGAAGGGGTCGTGCTGGGTGGAGACAACGATGCTGTCAATGCGGATCGGCCGGTGGTCGTCATCGTATTCGATGGTCACCTGGGACTTAGCGTCCGGCCTCAGGTAGGTCATTTTCTCGTTCCCCCTGCGCACCGCCGCCAATTCTTTAAGGATGCGATGACTCAAGTCCAGGGCAAGCGGCATGTAGTTCTCCGTTTCGTTCGTGGCATAGCCGAACATCATACCCTGATCGCCTGCCCCCTGTTCCTCCGCCGAGGTTCGCACTACCCCCTGGTTGATGTCGGGAGATTGCTCGTGAATAGCCGAAAGCACCCCGCAACTGTTGGCCTCAAACATATATTCCGACTTGGTATAGCCGATGCGGCGGATGACGTCCCGCGCCAACTCCTGTACGTCGAGGTAGGTCGTTGAATTGACCTCCCCGGCTAAGACCACCTGCCCGGTGGTGACCAGGGTTTCGCAGGCTACTTTCGAGTTCGGATCAAAGGCCAGAAAATGATCGACCAGGTTATCACTGATCTGGTCGGAAACTTTGTCGGGATGACCTTCCGAGACGGACTCGGAAGTAAAAAGATATGGCATGAAGTCGGTTTTTCGGGAAGTGGCGCAAGGTATGTAAATTCGTGGGATGTACATTCACGATAACGGGAGCAAAACAGCTATCCTCGTCCTCGGCCTGGCATTCTTTTTCGCCCCTACCCCAGGTATGGCACAGACTTTGCCGGCACTCGACCATCCCCGGCTTTTTTTCTCCGGGGGGCAACTCGATGCTTACCGCGAGCGGCTGGCGGATGATCCGGTGCTTAAATCTATGGACCAACGCCTGATCGAGGTGGCGGATTCCCTTTTGCCCATGCCCGTGGAGTCCCGACAAATGGTTGGGCGGCGGCTTTTACACTCCAGTCGCACGGTACTAAAGCGTATGTTGCTGTTGGGATATGCCTACCGGATGACCGGCCGGGAAAAGTATTTCGACCGGGCCCGCGAGGAGTTACTCAGCGCGGCCGACTATCGCGATTGGAACCCCGATCACTTTCTGGACGTAGCCGAAATGACTACGGCGCTGGCTATAGGGTACGACTGGTTCTACGACCGGCTTTCGCCCACCGATCGCAAATTACTAGCCGATGCCGTTTATGGAAAAGCCATGCGCCCCGCGCTGGATGACCCCGGGTGGTGGGTAACGACCACTAATAACTGGAACCAGGTATGTAACGGGGGGCTGGCAGTGGGCGCTATCGCTTTTTACGAGGCGTTTCCGGCTACGGCGGATTCCATCATTCAACGCGGCTATCGGGAGATCGATCGGGCCTACGAGCAATATGCCCCCGACGGGGCATACGCCGAAGGAGCCTCCTATTATAATTACGGTACGAGCTTTCACGCCATGTTCCTGGATGCTTATACCCTGAATTACCCCGATCGGCCACCTCTCAACATTCCCCCATATTTCCTGGCGAGCGGAAGGTTTATGGCGCAGATCCGTGGACCGCGGGGCTATTATAATTACGGCGACAGCAGAGCGGCGGACCATCCTTATCCCAGCATATACTGGATGGCGCAGGCCGGTGACACTTCCGGCATCCTTTATTATCAATATCCCTTACTCCGTGCAATAGCGACAGGTGAAGATCGACTCGTTGCAGCTGGGGACGGAGACCGTCTGCTGCCACTCGCTCCGATTTGGTTAGCACGCCTGGAAATGCGGGCGGAGCAACGGCCCCCGGTCACTACCACTTTTACGTCCGCCGGTATGAACCCGATCAGCGTGTACCGAACCAGCTTTTCCGACACCGCAACTTTTGTGGCCATGAAAGGGGGTACGCCGTCGATGAATCACGGTCATATGGATATCGGCAGTTTTGTCGTTGACGATCGCGGTCACCGCTGGGTGTTCGATCCCGGGATGCATGACTACAATGCTTTGGAGAAAGAAGGAATGAGCATTTTCGATCGCTCCCAAACGGGTGACCGATGGAAAGTGAATCGGTACACAAACTTTGTGCACAGCACCCTCACGGTCAACGGCAGGCATCAACGGGTAGATGGATTTGCCCACCTGGCCGCTCTTTCACGAACCGCCGGGTGGCGAGCCACCCGCATCTGGATGGACTCCGTCTATAGTGGGGATCTCGGATCGGCTACCCGGTTAATTGCCTTACATGATTCCGGCGCGATACTGGTAAACGACAGGATTAGCGCTCCGGCTGATACGGCTGCGTTGGTAAGGTGGGCCATCTTAGTGGGCGACCAACTTAGCGTGATCGACGACAGCACCGCCGTGCTGCGTCAGGGGGAAAAAAGGATGCTCGTTCGCGTCCTCTCCCCAACGAATGTTTCGCTGCGGACTTTTTCCAGCCAACCGAAACTGCCCTTCGAACGGGGTCTTCCAGATACCATGCTGCTGGGCTTTACCACTGCACTGGAAAGAAGTAGCGCGGTAGAAATAACCATACTGCTGGCCGATCCGGATAATGTCGAAATTACTACCGGACTGGCCAGCGACTTGCTGAACAAGCTAAAGCAGGAATGACTATCATTGGCAGTATCAAAATATCGAATCTTGCCAGCTGTTTATCCTTTTGAAGGCACCGTACAACATTACTCCTGGGGAGGGGTCGAATTCCTACCCCGTTTCCTGCACCGTAAAAATCCGGAGCGAGCGCCGTGGGCGGAGTTGTGGATGGGTGCCCACCCCAAGGGCCCCGGGAGATTGCGTGATGATTCCGGCAACCTGGCGGACCTGATCGAAGCGGCCCCCCGGAAAGTACTCGGCGATTCGGTGGCCGCTCGCTTCGAAAATCGTCTGCCCTTCCTTTTCAAAGTACTCGACGTCCGGGAAATGCTTTCCATCCAGGTACACCCCACTAAGACGGCAGCCGAGAAAGGCTTTGCCGCCGAGGAGCGGGACGGACCACCCCGGGATGCACCCGACCGTAACTACCGCGACGACAATCATAAACCGGAACTGGGTGTCGCCCTTACCGACTTTTACCTGCTCCACGGATTTCGTTCCCGGGATCAGGTGCAGCGCACCCTGGAGGAGGTTTGCGGTTGGAACGACCTCCGTTCAGTACTGGAAACAGGCGGTGTAAAAGGGCTCTTCGCGCATGTGATGAATGCCGAGCAGAATGAGATAGATCGCCTCCTGCAACCGCTGGCGGAAAAGCTCGCTGATAAGGTTTCGGAAGATCGGAACCATGCTGACTTTTGGGCGCAGCGTGCCTTCGAGCAGTACACTTCGGAGGGTCATTACGACCGGGGCGTTTTTTCAATATTCTGGTTCAACCTGGTTCACCTGAAGCCCGGAGAGGGCATTTACCAGGACGCAGGCATTCCCCATGCCTACCTCGAGGGTGTTTGTCTCGAATTGATGGCCAACAGCGACAATGTATTGCGGGGAGGGCTTACCCCCAAGCATATTGACGTGCCGGAATTGATGAAGAATACCCGATTCAAGGAGGTGCTACCGGATAAAATACGTCCGGAACCTGAGGCGGATGGATGGAATCGCTACCCAACCCCAGCACCGGATTTCGAGCTGTCATTCCGGGATCTTCCGGCGGGGGAAAGCGTGGCCATGACGACGAAGGGCGGACCGGCCATTCTGTTGTTGATGCACGGATCGGTGTCGATTGAAGGGCTTCAGCTTACCGAAATGAAACGGACCGCATTTCTACCTGCGGGCCTCGACCTGGCGCTGGTTGCGGAGCAGGACGCTCGGGTTTTCCAGGCTACGGTCGGTCGATACTAGCCAAAAAGAAAGGCCCGCCGATTCGGGCGGGCCTTCTTAACACAGGGGATATCTACTCTGGTCACTTGGATGCTAACGCAATAGCGTCACATCGCCAGTAAATAGCTGGCTGCTTCCGTCGATAAAATCGACTTCGGCCGCCCAGATATAGACACTTTGTTCCAGCGGTCTTCCGCCAAGCGTTCCGTCCCATCCTTCTCCGGTGCTGTTGGTGGAGCAATCGGTACATTCATACACCACGGCTCCGTAGCGAGAGATGACGCGCATATACTTGACCCGATCAACGGTATTTCCTTTCACTTCGAATCCGAAGCGATCGTTGTAGCCGTCCCCATTTGGGCTAAATATGTTGGGGACGTAGAACCGGTCGCGGTAATCCTTATTGACGATCACCCGGATGGAGTCTGCCGCCGTACAGCCGTGGACATCGGTGAGGTTGATCGTATAGAAGCCGTCATTGATCGGCAGGGCCGTCGTGAACGGTGAGAAATGATTGTAAATACTGTCTCCGGTCCAGGCCAGGTCGATAATGTTCCGGGGTGGACTGATGTGTACGTCGAGATCTAGTTCGTCACCGAGTTCGACGATCGTGCGGGGGGATTCCGTCTGTATTTTTGCCTCAAACCCGGAGTGCACGGTTACCACCGCCGCACTGTCCCGGTAACATCCGTTGGCCGAGGTGGCCCGTAGTTTCAGGGTGTACTCTCCTTCTTCGCTGTAGGGCTGATCGATAGGCGATTCGGATACCAGTCCATTTCCGTAGTCGATGGACCATCCGGTTTGTGGGGAAACTAACTGCAAATCAAACACCGCGTCCTCACATACTGATGCCGGCGTTGTCACATTCCAATCCGGACCGTTGTACTCTCCGATGAACAGATCGAGGCTATCCTGGGCGGAACATCCGTTTTGCGCAACCGCTTTGGCCATGATGCGGTAGGTGCCGGTGTTGACGTAGGCGTGCCTGTCTGTCAAACGGCTGGAGCCCTTATCGTCGCCGAAATCCCAAGTGAAGCTGAAAGGTTTTTGCTTGGCGGTGGATGCGAAGATCATTTCCCGATCCACGCAATTGCCGTCCGCAGCGGTTACCTCGAAAGAGGCATCCGGTGAGGGCCGTACAGTTACTTTACGTCGGAAAGTATCAATGCCGCATAGCTGCGCTGCTAACGTGATCTCGAATTCTTTGTCCTGAGTAGTCTCATAGGCATGCGTAAGGGTTTCCAGGTCATCGATGTACTGCGGCGTACTTCCATCTCCCCAGTTTACGAAGGTTAGCGCACCGGGTGTGGAAGCGTTGGTCAGTTTGATGTCGCCGGAGGAACAGATATTATCGTACTCCAGTCCGAAGGCAGCCTCGGTAGTAATCGGCAGCACGTGTACCGTATCGTAGGCGACTTCATCCGGACAACTGGCATTAGAGCCTTCCAGCCTGATGGGATAACTGCGCACTGTTTTTCCGAAGTTCTGAAGAACTAGAGTCCTGGGCAACTCCGTCTGCTGTCTTCCGTCCGGGTACGTGACACGGAAATTATGTGCATTCACTGATGTATTAGCCAGGCGGACCGTATCATCGGAACATATCGTATTGTTGTCATTAAGGACGTTGAACGACACCCGGAACCGCTGCGGCAGGGCTACCCCGAAGGTGTCTTCGGTAACGTAACAAGCATTTTCTACCCCGACATGGACGCCCAGCACTTCCGGGGCAAGCGGACGTAGCAGTTCGAGGTGAGGAGTTGAATCGCTGCTGAAGTCGAGATTGGAGAACTTCCAGTCGTACCTGACATCGTCGGACTGCAGACCGGCAGTGAAATCGATCTTCAGCGAATCACATGACGTACTGTCCATTACCATACCGTGCTCGATAACGGGGGGCATGATGACTTCGATGACGCGTTGCAGGGTATCGTTGCAACCTCCTCCGGGAAAAGCAACAACCTGTTCCAGCGTGTACACCCCGGGTTTCGCGAATACAAATTTCGCCTTTTCTCTACCGCAGGCTTCCTGCCCGGTTTCGACAATTTTGTAGCAGAGGGTTCGGGCGGTGGAGCGGCTTTCGACGTAGAGGGGTTCGAGGCCGGCGTAGATACTCCCCACGGAGCCGGTGGCGCAGCTGTCTCCCAGAATCTCAAAGGCGGCCTTTGGATATTCCTGGACCGTGACGTTGATCGTATCTTCTCCTCCGCAAAAGGTAAGACTGGAAAAAGCAATCCGGTAAGTTCCCACGCCTAAGCCATCCGAACGGAAGACATTGTTTTTGATTCCGGTACCGGAATACATCCCCGGCTGAAGGGTGCCGAAATCAATCGTATCTCCCTGGCAAATGGTGGGATCAAGACCGTTATAGGCTTCTTGAGGGATGACATAAAATTCAAGATCATAAGTGGCCCCGCAACTGTCTATTACCGTGATTGGTGTAGTGCCGGCCACCGTTGAGGGGTCGAAGATATTATTCACCACACCATCGCCGGTGATACGACTTACGTTTTCCGCGGGTTCGATATAGTCCAGCAGATTGACCGAGGCGTCAATGGTACACAGGGTATCGATTTTGGTGATGTCGATCTTAAGTTTCGCACCATCCCGCACCCGCACCTCAATGGGGATATCGTAGCGTTCTCCACATACGTCAAATCCGGAGGCCATCAGGGTATACTCCTCATTGGTATCGAAGGTGACGGTAGGACACATCACGCTAGGATCGCTGAAGTTCACACCGGGTTTATTGGCCGTCCAGCTGATGTTATCTGGCTGTGGAGTGAACTTCAGGTAATCACAGAGTTGCAGTACATACCCCGTACAGGTAATGATTTCCTCCAGCACCTCGATCTGCTGTCCGCGCTGGGTTTCGATGGTGATGGTTTCCTTTACGCCGGCACAGGCGCCGTTTTTGGCTTCCACCATAATCTCGCGAACACCCGCCTTATCGTTGCTGATACTGATGACCGGGTTAGCCACGGTGGGGTCGCTGAATGTCACCCCGTCAGAGGTCGTCGTCCATTCGTATTCGTCCGTGTACAGGTACTGGTTATTGGGAATTATCTGGATGTTATCGTTACAAAGCTGCGCGGAATCCAGTGTGTAGGAGACCGTTATGGCCGGCGCGGCATCAATGGTAAATGCCTGATCTCTTCGGTAAATTTCACAACCCTTGTGCGTTTCTACCTCGAGGGTGACCGTATGGGCGCCGGGCGTGGAAAATAAGTGGGTAAGCTTCTTACCCGTAGCTCCGTCGACGATGGAACCATCAACGTACCACTGAAAGCGCTCCGCCAGTTGATCCGAACACAGCTTAGCCCGGAAGTCAACCTCGAAGGGCGCTTCCACACACGAAACATCGCTGTACGTAATTTCATTCAGGGGATTAGGGACCACGCGAAAATCGTAGGTGCCCTTTTGATTGTCACCACGTTCGTCAACGCAATCTTCGCGGATAACCGTGAGCGCCCCGGAATACTCATAGTAGAGGGCTCCTTCGCGGGGGGGAGTTGGCTTTCCGGGAGGCGACTGACAACTGAAGAGGAATCGCTTTTCAACGGTGACCGTGTTCACCACCCCAACGTAAACGGTATCGGAACCATCCGGGAAATTTACCCGGTACGTTCCGGGGTCTCCATTGTTATATATCTTAAAACTCACCGTTACAAAGCCATCGGTATCGGCACAAAAAGTGCTGGTTGGCGGAAGGAGGAACGGTTCGTCTTGTCCACAACTGGTTTGAGCATTCAGCTTGAGAGTGAAAGCAACCAGCGTTATCAGGAGCAAAAGCTTGGTAAAATTGGACATGCAAAGCAGTGAGTTTCAGCCAATCCTGCCACGTCCTAACCATCGAAAAGAATACTGACCCCTGCACTTACCGATAAGCGATACAGTGTTTGATCCCCGGGAAATTAGGCGTACCCGGCTATGGTATTTTTCTTTAGAGAGACGCTGGCAATAAATTGACCAGGAAATAAAAATCCAAATCAAAAGCCCGGAAGGGCGCTAATCGAACAACATGGCAGCAACTTCACGCTGCCCTGCTAACATATCGATACTCAGTGATGAGATATTGTAATCGGACTTTAAACTTTAACAAAAGTCCGGTAGGCTAATTCGTATCAGGAAGCTGATAATTATGCCTCGATGCTCGTCGTCAATAGCGGGAAAAAGCCTGGAAGAGCCTGTCTGGTAGCTTTCCGGCGCTGCTCGTGGCGACGTAGTCCGCGTGGCTGCAGGCCACAAGTCGGTTGCGCTTCTCGCCGCGGTGCCTGTCTACGGGAACCTGTATCCACCACCTGTCACTGCGGGGTGATCGCCAGAACACAAACCGATCGGAAACCTTGCTGTCGACGACATATTCTACCAGACCGGCGGTCGATTTAGGGAAATCGGCGTGACGTCGACTTACTCCGTGCAAAAAATAC
Source organism: Lewinellaceae bacterium (assembly GCA_963747415.1). Lineage (GTDB taxonomy): Bacteria > Bacteroidota > Bacteroidia > Chitinophagales > Saprospiraceae > Neolewinella. The sequence continues at coordinate 230,615 of CAVVFF010000004.1, forward strand.
CAGATCAATTGGGCGTAGGCAGCAGCCGTCAGATCTGCCCGGCGTTCATCCTGGTGCCCGGCCTCGAAGCCGTACAGACCGAAGGAGGAGAGTCGATCGCTATTCCCCGCATAATAGGCCAACTGCCCTGCTTCCTGCAGGGAAAAGCCGGAAGGTGAAAGGTCCGTTTTGGCAGGTGCTTCCGAAGAGAGAATGGCATTGATATTGATCATGGCAAGATCCACATCCCGAATGGCGGGTTCGAGCTCGGTCAGGTCATTTCGACTCTTCCCAAGCGGATACCGTTCGAAATGACGGGTATAAAAAAGCTCGTCCAGGCGTGGGTCACAAAGGTGCCGCTGGTCTCCGATGTGAGCCAGGTGGAAGGCGGGACTTCCCGTTCGATGCACGGCTCGATCCAGGATTTCCTGCTTATCCGTCACCGACTTCTCCCGGTTGACTCTGATCTTACTATCGATGGCACAAATTCCGACTTCCCGGTTGACCTCGGCGAAAGCCAGGTACTGCGCCTCGGCCATCCGAGGGGTGGTCCCTATAAGTACCGGAAGTATACCGGAAACGTATAATTCCTTCAATAAGGGTATCGCGAAATCCACTGTTTGCTTACGAAGATTACCGAGATCCCTCAGCGATAAGTCCTCGTGGTCCCAGCAGTACCGATATAGGTGTTTTCGAGCCTTATCGGCACATTCGCCATCCATACCAATCAATACCACCTTGCCGGGCGCATTGCTCGGTTCGGTAAGTCGGCGACCAATAGATTGAGGGGAAAAGTCAGGGCCCGCCGGGGGCGGAGGAAATAACCAGGGTGTATACATATGCGATTGGAGGGGCAAAGGTAAAGATTGTACCTGCTTTTATAAACAAGCAGTACCTTTACCCTATATAAACAGGATCAGAGACACATCTATCCGCTAACAAACTGACTAGAATCACTTTCATGAACTTCTTGAGATCAACCACAACCTGTCTGCTGCTTTGCTTGTGCGGAGCAATATTTGCACAGGGTACCCCGCTCTCCGACACCGATTCCACTTACACGATCGAGTCTACCTCCCAAACGATTGAAATGAAGCGCGACCAGCCCACGATGTTGGAGTTGGGAATATCGCCTTACGTGTCGACGATGTCCAGCGACGTCGATGCCAAATTTGGTTACGGTGTCGGTATCCATGCCCGCAAATCACTCGACCACCTTTTCTCCGTTCGCCTTGATGCACTTTATTCCAAGTCAAAGGGAGACGCAGAATTCGGTGATGCGAATGGCAATCGCCGTTTCGAGGCCGACTGGATCGGAGGTACTGCCTACGGTGTTATGACGCTCAATAATTTCCTCCTTAAGGGAGACACCCGTAACTGGAATATCTTCCTGATGGCCGGTGCCGGTTTTAACTTTGTCAGCACGGAATTCCAGTGTAATGAAGATTCTCGGCGTTTTGGCTGTAATGGCACCAACCTTCCCTGGAGTGAAGGCAGAAACGGAATGATTGATAGCGAGTTCCGTACCAATGCGGCCGCCGGCGGTGGCATAAGCTATCGAATCAATGAAAAGATCAATATCGGTGTAGAATACCAGGCACTTATTCCGCTCGGTAACCGGGCGGATCTGATGGACGGCTACACCGCCAGTACGTTCCGGGACGTCCTCAACGTTTTCGGCCTAGCGGTTAATTTCAACATCGGAGATGCCAGCAGCAAAGCAGAGCCCCGATACTGGACGAACGCCTTTTCTCCCCTCAAGGAGGACATTAGCACCCTGAACCGCCGCGTCGATGCCGCTACTACCGATTCTGACGGCGACGGTATCGTCGATTCAGTAGACCAGGAACCGGATACGCCTACCGACGTTCCCGTAGATAGCCGTGGTCGCACCCTCGACAGTGATAAGGACGGTGTACCCGATTACCGCGACCTCGAACCCTTCTTCCCACCCCGGGCGGGCGAAGAGATCGATGCCGACGGAGTCGTGGTCGAGCGCATGGATCGGGGTCTTACCGAAGATGAAGTAACTACGATCGTAGACGATCGCATCGAACGCGTCATCGAGCGCGAAGGTGGTTTAATGAATTCCACTACGATGGTCAACAGCCCCAACGGCGCGATCTATCTCCCGATGCTTTACTTCCCGCTGAATGCCTCTGCCATCGCTTACGACGATTATGGTATGCTCGCCAGCGTGGCACGCGTATTACAAGCCAATCCGGATATGCGGGTAATCGTTCGCGGTTACACTGATCGGGTAGGCAATCCTGAGTTCAACCAGAAGCTGAGCTACATGCGCGCTTACAATGTGATTCGCCACTTGGTCACGAAGCACAACATCGAGCGCGAACGCCTAATTCTGCAGTACCGCGGAGAAGACGAGGCTATCGTGCCTCTTGATCGGAGCCGTACCAACCGCCGGGTAGAATTCCTGACCGGACAGGGTGAAGCCATGGAAGATACCGCCCCGGAAGGCGTAGATGTTCCAGCCATTCAAAATGATATGATGGAAGGCGACGGTAATTAGTCCGTCAAAGTTCTATTATTGAAAAGCCCCCCGAAAGCAACTTTCGGGGGGCTTTTGTTTACCCCTAAAAAAAGCCCGGAGGCCTTAGCTCCCGGACTTCAAAAATTTCGCTCTGAAAATCAACTCGATATAGTTAATTGATCCTGTCTATTCTTTATTCGTGGCCTGAAGGTGGCCAGTTTACCGTTTTATTTTCCGCTATGCTAAAATCTATCTTCTCTGGGTTCATACTCCTGTTTGCCGGCACGGTAATGTTCGCCCAGCACGAGGCGGACATAAGCGGCGTCTGGACGGGCACGCTATACCAGAATGAAGGAGGGATTGCGGACAAATTCGAGTTGTACTTCGACCTGGAGCAAATAGGTCCCGTGGTAAAGGGAAAGGCCTACGTGCGGCTGGGAGAACTGTATGCGGAGATGCACCTGCGTGGTTACCAAACTGGAGCCGGAAGCTGGCACATCACGGAGACGGAAATACTTCGCAACGACAAGGCCGGAATGGCCGTTTCGTGGTGCATGAAGGAATACGAGCTTCGGATAAACTACACGAAAGGGGAATTGGTCCTGAACGGCCCGTGGTGGGGAAGCAGTGACTACGGGCCCTGTATTCCCGGTTCGATTACCCTGCGGCGAAAGGCCAAGGTGGCGTTACTGATCTTCGGCGGCGAGTACCCCATTGATGTCCAGCCGCATCGCCATATCCATAATTGTCACGACCCCTTCGACTGGCGCTTGCCTATCCGGGGCGATCAGCATGCTGTAGCCTGACCCGGACCGACCGGATAATTGTCCCTCCAATTCGGTTGCGCTGATACGCCGGTCATTTAGGTAAAAGTTACCCTCTCCATCAATGCGCACTTCATCCAGGCGCTCGGTATTCGGGCTCGGGGGCGTATCGGAACGCCCGGGTAGTTTCAGGTTCAGCGCATTAGGTGCCACCACCGTAGATGTAAGCATAAAGAAGATGAGCAGGAGGAAAATGATGTCCGTTAGGGAAGACATATTAAACTCGGCGTTAACCTTCGATCTTTTTTTGAGGGCCATAATATCTGGATTTACCCCTTTCTCGGTTCGGTAGCGATGATGGCCCGTGCTTTCCGTTGCGCGGCCAGATTCATTACCGGGGTGATACGACGGAAGGGCACCCCCGTTTCCGCAACGATGGTGACCGTGGCGTTGGCCTGATCGTTAACTTCTTCCAGGGCATCCTCCAGCGCCCGCAACATGACCGTTTCGCTGACCTCAATGTTATTGACGCGAACGGCGCCGGATCTTTCCAGTTCAACGACAATATTAGTGGGTGCTACCGTTTGGCTATCTGATTCAGGTAGATCGAAGGGGCGGATTTGGACGAAATTAGAGGTGAGCATGAAGAATATGAGCAACAGGAAGATAATGTCCGTAAGGGAGGACATATTGAATTGAGCATTTGCTCGGTTCGATCTCTTCAGGCCCATAGTTATTGCTGCTTGGTAGGATTACGGCGGGAGACCGATCACCCGGGTTCCTGGAGGAGGTCCATGAATTCTGTCGTGGACCGTTCCATCTTGTAGACCACCCGCTCGACCTGCGCCACCAGAAGGTTATAGCCAACGAATGCCAGGATACCGATGAATAAGCCGGCGGCCGTGGTCAGCAGCGCCGAGTAGATGCCGCCTGCCAGCACATCTGGCGTGATATTCTGCGCATTGGACATCTCGTAGAAAGCATTGATCATACCCGTAACGGTTCCGAAAAATCCGATCATGGGGGCCGCACCGGCAATACTTGCCAGGGTACTCAGTCCCCGTTCAAGTCGGAAAACTTCGAGGTTGCCTACATTCTCTACCGCGGCGTCAATATCCCGCAAAGGCCGGCCGATGCGTTGCAGACCTTTGTCGACCATACGGGCTACCGGGCTGTCGGTAGTCGTGCAGAGGGCTCGTGCATTGGCCATATTGCCGGAAGAAATTTCCCGACGAATGCGTTCCATGAAGCCTTCGTCGTCGGAGCCCGCCGCCTTGATCGTGATGTACCGCTCGGAAAAGATGTACAGGGCGATGACGAACAGCAATAAAAGAACGCCTACGATGACCAGCGTAAGCAGGCCAGATTCGAGCAGGACGTCCATCAGGCTCTCGCTTTCGATGGCCGGCTCTACCGGATCGAGGTTCAGATCGCCCTGTGATTGAAGGAGTAATAAGAAGTTAGAAAGGAACATGCGGTAGCTTTTGCGCCTGCTTAACGAATACCGACACGGGGATATGTCGGAGAGGCGGGCACAAATGTAAAAAAATTAGTAACCGCAAGGGTGGTAGTCTTACGCCCCGACATCGGGGATGGTGGGGTATCTTTGCGGTTCAAAGCTATTCTATGCGTTTAACCTTATCCTTATTCCTGTTATTATTCACCTTAACGGCCTGCGAGAATGAAGGCCCAAATAACTACGCCGATCTTGACCTGACGGCCTATAACATTCCCGTTACGATCCAAGCGCCGGACAGCGCCTCGGTTCAGTCTCAGTCCCTTTCCGGTATCATTGACGATGTCACCATAAAGAGTCCGGAGGACCGGTATTCCATTCAGGTGCTCGCCAGTGATGCACAGACGAATGATATGGCCAGGCTGAAATCCGAACAGCTGGAATTGGTCAGGGACAACCGCTACTTTGCGAGGATAGTAGAAGAAGAGCCCCAAGGATTTATTTTTGAAAATACGATCGACACCACCTCAGCCTATGGTTTTCGGTACATCATTTACCGGGGAGACCGGGAAATCGTCTTCCAGAATAGCTTCGACGGCGTCTTTACGCTTCCCGAGGTCCGAGCAATGTATGAAAGCGTAAAACCTGCAGAATAGATGAATTTTTCACTAATCCTTAAAGGGATGGCCATGGGAGTCGCCGAGGCGATCCCCGGTGTAAGCGGTGGAACGATCGCCTTTATCACCGGCATCTACGAGCGGCTCCTGGCGGCCATTGGCGGCATACTAAGTACCAAAGCCATCAGTGCATACCGCAGTGAGGGGGTGGCCGGTGCCTGGCGGGCGGCAGACGGAAAATTCCTGCTTTCCCTTGCGGGGGGCATGGTGATGGGCCTCGGCATAGCCGTGGTTGCGATCACGTCTTTGCTGGAAAATTATCCGCCGGTTGTCTGGGCGTTTTTCTTCGGTCTGATCGTTAGCTCCGCCATCTATGTCGGTCGGCAGATCACGGAGTGGAACGCCTGGGTGATTGGCCTGCTAATTACCGGAGCTATACTTGCTTACATCCTTACGACCGTTAATCCGCTGGCCGGGAGCACTTCGCCCATCCTGATTTTCTTTTCCGGCATGGTGGCTATTTCGGCGCTTATTCTTCCGGGGATATCCGGTAGTTTCATCCTAGTATTACTCGGCATGTATACGGTAGTCTTCGGCGCAGTGCGCGGGCTGGTAAGTAACGAACCGGGGGCCGTGCTCATCGTGGGGTGCTTCGCCCTGGGTTGTCTTATCGGATTGGCGGTCTTTGCCCGTTTGCTTACCTGGACTTTCAATACCTATCCCAACCGGACCTTTGCCATTCTCACGGGCTTCATGCTGGGCTCGCTCAACAAACTCTGGCCCTGGCGCAATGCCCTTACTACCAGGACCGACAGCAGCGGACACGCCGTGGCCGTATTAGAAGAAAACGTATTTCCGGATGCCTATACTGGATTGGATCAACTGCCCGACGATCCTTACGTGCTCGTAACCCTCCTGGCCCTGGTCCTGGGATTGGGTATCGTGTTTGTCCTGGAGGCCACGGCGGTTGATCAGAAAGAAGAGCTCAAAATTGCCGAGGAAGAATTGCTCGACGACCAAGCCAAGTAAGCTATGCCCACCTTCGCGCTGATCGGTTATCCGCTGTCGCACTCCTTTAGTCAGCGGTATTTCACCGAAAAGTTTAAGGCCATGGGCCTGGCGGGTACCCACCGCTACGTGAACTTTGAAATTGAATCGCTCGACAGCTTCGCAGCCGCGCGAGCGGCTTTTCCGGATCTGCGGGGTTGCAATGTCACGATCCCTTACAAACAAGCCATCCTCGCGCTCCTTGATTCAGTGGACCCCGTGGCCGAACGGATCGGGGCGGTAAATACCATCCGAATCGTGGAGGGGAAAACCCGCGGTTTCAATACCGACCTTGTCGGTTTCAAAGAAGATTTACTCGCCCAATTGGCCGCTCAGGGACAGAGTACGCAATTGGCGGGAACCTCCGCCTTGATCCTCGGTACCGGGGGTGCCTCCCTGGCTGTTCGGGAGGCCTTGTTGCAGTTAAAGGTGGAGCCCTTATACGTGAGTCGTCGATCCGGCACGGACCGGGTCACCTATCAGGACCTTGACGCCAGGCTGTTGGATAAATACCGGTTGATCGTGAATACGACCCCCTTGGGGACCTACCCGGCAGTGGATGCCGCGCCGGCGCTTCCGTATACCTTGTTGGGGTCCGATCACTTCTGCTATGACCTGGTCTACAATCCCCTTATCACCCGTTTTATGCAGTTGGCTAAGGACGCGGGCGCGGGAACAGCAAATGGTTTGGGCATGTTACATCTCCAGGCAGAAGCCTCCTGGCAAATCTGGAACGAAGAATAATGGCGATATTCCGCCCATCATCCAATACGAAGCCGTGCGTCAATTATCGCTGTTTTTATTTCTACTTTTGGGTAGTAGCCTGCCAGGTCAGGAACTCGAGTTATTTGAATTGTTTACCGACCATGCTGTGCTCCAGCGCAACGCCGCCCACCCTGTTTGGGGCTGGGCGAGGCCAAATCGCACCGTACGGGTAACCGTAGACGGGCATACGGTAAAGACCAGGACCGGAAAAGATGGACGGTGGACCGTAACCCTTCCGGCTATGCCCGCAGGCGGCCCCCACTCTTTAACCGTGACCGATGGAAGGACCACCGTGGATCTGGCGGATGTCTACTATGGCGATGTGTACCTGCTTTCCGGACAATCTAACATGGAATGGCGGCTTGCCCAATCGGACCCCGAGAGCTCCCGCGCAACGGCCATTGCCGATCCGATGATCCGGCAGGTGTTGGTCTCCAAAACCGGCGATGGCACACCGCGCGAACACGTTCAACTAGACGAGGCCTGGAAAGCCGGCACGCAGGAGGAGATTGCTGACTTCAGTGCAGTGGGCTCCTACTTCGCGCATTACCTGAAAGCGGCAGGGATAGACGTCCCCATCGGACTCGTACACGCCAGCTGGGGAGGCAGCCGCATCGAGCCGTGGATTCCAGTGGAGTGGCAAGGTGAAGCGGACATTATCTCGGCAGACGAACTGAATAATGAATTAGCTGAGCGTAAGGAACGCGTTTTAGCCTTTTACCGGGAATCCTTCAACGCGGAGGTCCCACCCCCGACGGAAGAAGCTGTTAATATGAGGCTTCTTGCAGCCGATACCGACCGGAGCACCTGGGCTAAGACCTCCGTACCCGGGCTTTGGGAAGGCAAGGGATACGCCGACGTCGACGGCATCTTTTACTACCGCAAGCACTTCGAGCTTACTGCGGAACAAGCGAATGAAGACGCCGAGATACACCTCGGCCCTATCGACGATCAGGATCTGACCTACATAAATGGTGTTGAAGTAGGAACCACCGATCTTTATTCCCAGCCCCGGATTTACAGGGTTCCGGCTATTGCATTGCAAGCCGGGGAAAATACCCTTGCGGTACGGGTCAAAGACACCGGCGGGGGGGGCGGGTTTTTCGGCAACCCGGATAGCCTCTATTTAAAAACGGCCAGGGGGGACATCTCCCTGTCGGGCGAATACGACTACCGGATAGGTGCTTTACAGATCAACAGTAATAGTAGGGCGAATCAAACCCCTACCCTGCTCTACAATGCCATGATCGCGCCACTGCAAAAATTACCGCTAACGGCCGTTCTCTGGTACCAGGGAGAATCCAATGCTTCGGCACAGGACGCACCGGCTTACGCCGGGCAGATGCGTTCCCTTGTCGGCAGCTGGCGCGAACAGTTCGCCAACGACACCTTACCCTTCTACTGGGTTCAACTGGCCAACTATATGGCTCCTCCCGGGGGACCTGACGAACCGGGCTGGGCCACACTGCGGGCTAAGCAAACGGAAGCGCTGGACATACCTTTTTCCGGACAAGCCGTCATAACGGATATCGGCGAGGCCGATGATATTCATCCTAAGAACAAGTGGGAAGTCGGACGAAGACTATCCTTACATGCACTCAGGAACATCTATGGTAAGCAACTCCAGGCCAGCAGTCCGGTGGCGAACAGCCTGCAGGTGGCCGAAGGAATAGCTACCATTGATTTTACCGAGACGGGGGAAGGACTTACGGTTAAAATGGAGAATAAGGAACGCTATCCCCTGGTCAAATCGCTAAGTATCCAGGATAAGTCAGGAAAATGGCACTGGGCCATCGGCGTGCTAAATGGTGGAGACAACACCCTCAAAGTGATCAATCCCCAGGGAACGGGCATCGTTGCTGTCCGCTATGCCTGGTCCAATAATCCGGATGATGCCAACCTATACAGTGTGGGCGGACTCCCCGTCACCCCTTTCGAACTTCAGGTGAAGTAAATTTTCACGCCAGTTCTTTGCCTTAGATTGCCCCCTTGAAACTAGGTACTTCATACCGCAGCATCTGGAAGGTCAGCATCCCGATTATCATTGGTAGCGCGGCCCAAAATGTGGTCGCCATGACGGATTCCATCTTCCTCTATTACCGGAGTGAAGATGATTTCGCGGCCATTGGTTTCGTAGCCGCTTTTTACATCATTGTTGCCGCCATCGGCTTCGGATTTAGTCGGGGTGGCCAGATCATGATCGCCCATTACGCTGGAAAGGGAAAGCCTAAGGCCGTTGGCCGCTCGTTCTACAGTACCATCTACTTTGAATTGTTGCTGGCGCTGGCCATCTTCCTTTTTATGACCTACGGAGCCTACTGGCTCTTTGCCTTGTTCGTGGATTCCGACGTAATCTTTTATAAATCACTCGAATACCTCGAAACCCGCAAATGGGGTATTTTCGCAAGTTACCTGGGCGTGGCCTGCCTGGCGCTCTACACCGGAATTGCTCGACCGGTATTTATTATCGTCGATACGGTGATCCTGGCAGCGACGAATATTTTTCTCGACCGTGCCCTGATTTTCGGGATGTACGGTTTTCCGGAAATGGGAATTGCGGGGGCCGGTCTAGCCAGCACCATCGCGGAGTACGTGGCGCTGATCGTATTCATGGTGTATATGGTTTTCGACCGCAAGAATCGGAAGTACTTTATCCACAAACTCCCAAAATGGGACAAAGAGCTGATCCGGGAAATTGTAGGACTGTCCGTTCCCATCGTTGCCATGTCAGTCGTAGGGCTGGGCAGCGCTTTTTTCTTTTTCGGCCTCGTCGAGAATTTCGGCGAACGACAGCTGGCGGTCACCAACATCGTCCGGATAGCCTACCTTATTCTGAGTATCCCGGCCTGGGGATTCTGTACGGGTATCAATACCCTGGTCAGCTATTTTGTCGGTAAGGGGCAGCCGGAGAACGTCAAAGTGGTGCTCTGGAAAACCGCTTATATGTGCTTGGGCGTCACCCTGCTGATGGGACTTCCCCTGGTGGTTGGTCCGCGTACGGTCCTCTACCCTATTTTGGGGGATGAGCGTGCCTACTTGGTCGACCTGGCTTACCCCATCTTCTGGGTACTATTGGGTATTCTTACCACCTTCAGCTTCGGAAGCATCTTCTTCAATGGCTTGATCGGGGCGGGAGAAACCAAGAAAGCGCTGATTTACCAAAGCATCTGCGCCGTGGTGTATATGGTGCTGATCTTCGTGGTGGTCCGTAGTGGATGGGGTAATCTTACCCTTGCGTGGGTAGTAGAGATCATCTATTGGGTGCTGATGTTCGCCTTCAGCTATCGGTATTTCACCCGACCCAAATGGGATATGTATCCCGAACGCCTATCTCCCTGACGGGCTATTCCCGGGACCTTGATTGGACGGTCCGAAAGAGCGAAGAAAAGGGGAGGTAAATTAGCTAAGTGACGCATTTCCTGACGAAATGCAGACGGAAAAGACCAGGTTATCCACCGTGAGCGGAAGTCAAAAAAGCGCTTAATTGGATTCCAGCGCGGCGGCTCCACCGACGATCTCGAGAATCTCATTGGTGATCGCTTCCTGACGGGCTTTGTTGTAGGTGATACGAAGGTCACGGAGTAGTTCCTGAGCGTTCTCCGTCGCCTTATCCATGGCGGTCATCCGCGCACCGTGCTCACTGGCGTGAGTATCCAGTAAAGCGGCCTGGAACTTTGTCTCCAGGATGCTGGGTACGAGATAAGCCAGCAATTCTTCCTTATCCGGTTCAAAGATGTAGTCTGCCCGGTAATGATGCCCCGTGTCTTGGGCGCCGTCCGTATCCTCACTAACGATCTCCTCAACGGGCAGGAACTGCTCACTGACCGCGGCTTGCACCGCGGCGTTGCGGAAGCGAGCGTAACAAAGGTAAACCCGATCGTAGCGCCCGGATTTGAAGCGGCTCATGATGAGTTGCGGTACTTCCTTGGTGTTATCGAAGCTCAGGTCATCGAAAAGACCCTGAAAGTCAGTAATCAGTTTCACGTTCGCCTTTTTTCCGTAATGCTTTCGGAAGTAATCGGCACCCTTCTTACCGATGCAGAGGATATCCAACGGGCCATCATAGGCGCCCAGTCCCTTGATGGAAGCTTCGGCTGCTTTGATGATGTTGGTGTTGAAGGCTCCGGCGAGTCCGCGGCTCGAGGTAACGACGACGACGCACGCACCGGTGACCGGCCGAACCTTGTTGAAGACCGTATCGGCATCCCCTTCGAGGTTGGTGAGGATGTTGCGCAGCATCTCGTCGAGCTTGTCCGCATAGGGACGCAACTCGGTAATAGCTTGCTGTGCCCGCCGAAGTTTTGCGGCGGAAACCATCTTCATCGCGCTCGTGATCTGCTGGGTGTTCTTGACCGTGCCGATGCGTTCGCGTACTTCCTTGAGGTTTGCCATTGGATAATCTTACGGGGTTGCTACTTCTTGAACTGGGGGGTCAGTTCCTTGGACAGTGATTCAAGCTTCTGGAGATCTTCATCCTGGTATTTGCGCGCCCGGAAGTTCTCCAGTACTTCGGGATACTTGCGTCCTAGTTCGCCGAGGAAGAGGCTTTCGAATTCCTTCACCCGGTCGACGGGGACGTCCCGCATCAGGTTCTTGGTACCCAGGTAGATAATCGCCACCTGCTTTTCAACGGGTACCGGGCTGTACTGGGGCTGCTTGAGGATTTCGACGTTGCGGGCTCCCTTGTCCAAAATCGCCATTGTAGAGGGGTCCAAATCAGATCCGAACTTAGAGAAAGCCTCTAGTTCCCGATACGACGCCTGGTCGAGCTTGAGGGTACCGGCCACCTTTTTCATAGGTTTGATCTGCGCCGAACCTCCTACTCGCGAAACGGATACGCCAACGTTAATGGCCGGGCGGATACCGTTGTTAAATAAGCTGGATTCGAGGAAGATCTGACCATCGGTGATGGAGATCACGTTCGTAGGAATGTACGCGGATACGTCACCGGCCTGCGTCTCGATGATCGGCAGCGCCGTGAGGGAACCTCCTCCTTTGACGATGCCCGCTTCACTCAGGCTCACCGGAAGGTCGTTCATGCTTTGCGCGATGGCATCGTCGTTAATGACCTTCGCCGCGCGCTCGAGCAAACGGCTGTGGAGGTAGAATACGTCGCCTGGGTAGGCTTCGCGTCCCGGGGGCCGGCGGAGCAGCAGGGATACTTCCCGGTAGGCAACGGCCTGCTTGGAGAGATCATCATAAATGATCAGGGCCGGACGACCCGTATCGCGGAAGTATTCTCCGATAGCGGCCCCGGCGAAGGGAGCATAGAACTGTAAGGGAGCGGGTTCGGAGGCCGAGGCGGCAACGATGATGGAATAATCCATGGCACCGTTCTCTTCCAGGGTCTTGGCGACCTGCGCTACGGTAGAAGCTTTCTGGCCACAAGCGACATAGATACAGTAAACGGGCTCACCGCGGTCGTAAAATTCTTTTTGATTGAGAATGGTATCGATGGCAATGGCGGACTTACCCGTCTGCCGGTCACCGATGATGAGCTCCCGTTGGCCACGGCCGATGGGGATCATCGCATCGATGGCTTTAATACCCGTCTGCAGCGGCTCGTTCACCGGCTGGCGATAGATGACGCCCGGTGCCTTGCGCTCCAGGGGCATATTGTAAGTAGTGCCGGTGATAGCTCCCTTGCCGTCAATCGGCTGCCCCAGGGGGCTGACAACGCGACCGACCATTCCTTCACCGACGTTGATGGAGGCGATCCTTCCGGTGCGCGAAACGCGGCTGCCCTCGTGGATGCCCGATGCGCTACCCATAAGTACCACACCTACATTGTCCTCTTCCAGGTTCAGCACGATGGCCTCGGTGCCGGTTTCGAAAGTTACGAGTTCACCGGCCTGGGCGTTGTTGAGCCCGTAAACGCGGGCGATACCGTCTCCGACCTGCAGGACGGTACCGTACTCTTCGAGCTCGGTGGCCGTATCGAATCCGGAAAGCTGCTGCTTCAGGATTGCGGAGATTTCATCAGGTTTTACGTCAGCCATGGATTGATCTTATTTATTTCTTTGGTTCGCCCGGGGGCGTTGCTATATAGTTGATTGGGGAGGTCGAAGGAATTACTCCGCTACTTGATTTACGTAGAGATTGGGTTTGCGAAGCTCGTCCTTCATGTTTTTGAGCTTGTGGGAGACACTCGCGTCGTAGACTTTCCCATCGAATTCCAGAATAAAGCCGCCTATGAGGTCCGGATTAATGGCGGTGAGCAGGTCGATGGTCGCCTCGGTCTTACCGCTGGCTACCAGTTCCCGCTTAAGCCCGGTGAGGGTGTCGGCGGTGAGGGGTACGGCGCTGGTCAGCTTCACCGTAGAGATGTTATTAAGCACCTTATACTGCGCGATAAACTCGCGAAGTATAACGAGCATTTCCGTTTCGCGGCCCTTATCGATAAGCAGCTTTACGTAGAGTCGGGTAAGTTCCTGGGCGTTGGCTTTATCGAGGAGCTGGGTGAGTACGGCCTGCTTTTTAGCAGGGTTCACAACCGGGCTACTGAGCAACAGGGCAAAATCCCGGTTTTTCCCCATGGCGAGCAGGGTCTCGACATCAGCCTTGATCGCTTCAAGCTCATTGCGCTCCTGCGCCAGTTCGAGGAGAGACTGTGCGTAACGGGTGGCTACTCTGGAGTGAGTCATGCATTAATTAATTTAAGTCGCGAACCAGTTCCCGGACGAAGGCCTCCTGGTTGGCGTCGCTCTTCAGGTCCTTCTGCAGGATCTTTTCTGCGATTTCGATGGCCATCGTTCCGACCTCTTTTTTGAGGTCCACCATGGCGGCCTTGCGCATATTTTCGATATCACGACGCGCATCACTGGCCACTTTCTGAGCGGCTTGTCGGGCCTCGTTTTTGGCTTCGGCGATCATCTCCTTCCGCTGTTTCTCGGCCTCCCCAATGATGCGCGTACGTTCTTCACGCGCTTCGATGAGCAATCGTTGGTTTTCATCCGCCTGCGCCTGCATCTCCTGACGGGCGCGCTTAGCCTCGTCAATGCTGGTCTGTATTTCCTCGTCACGACGACGCAGGGCCTTTTGGATAGGCTTCCACGCCAGGTTGCCAAGAATGGCGTACAGAACGAGGAAGATGACAACGGTCCAGAAGATTAACCCGAAATCGGGTTTAAGCACGTTAAAATCAACAAGAAAGAGCGTAAACATTGGGGGTTGTTTTACAACGTGTCAGGCAATAAAGGTAAGCCGGCAGCGCTGCCAAGCGCAGTTCGCTGCCGGCTTGTGGTGTGGCCCGGACGGCGCCGCTACTAGAGCAGCTTGTCCAGAAGACCTACGATGATCGCGAACAGCGCGGCACCTTCGACGAAGGCGGCGGTAAGGATCATGGCACTACGGATATCAGCGGCGGCTTCGGGCTGACGGGCGATGCTTTCGGTCGACTTGCTACCGATAAGTCCGATTCCTAGTCCAGCGCCAAGGGCGGCGATACCTGCTCCAAGAGCTCCCATGTTGAATAATTTAAATGGGTAAATAAAATTCTTGATATTTCTTTAGTTGGCCGCCGTATGCATACCGGTAACGGCGCCACCCATGACACCACCTTCGGACGTTTTTTCCTCGCCGTGGTGACCGGCTTCGTCGTGGTGGTGGGCGTCTTCGACCGCGGCACCGATGTAACTCGCACTGAGAATGGCAAAGATGAAAGCCTGTACAAAGGCTACCAGCAATTCAATACAGTTCATGAACAGCGTAAAGGCCACGGCAACTACGGCTCCCGCACTGGCGGCTACCACGCTCTCCCCGTTATCCCCGAAGATGAAGATCAAACTGATGAGGCTCAGAATGATGATGTGGCCCGCCGTGATGTTGGCGAACAAACGCACCATCAGCGAAAAGGGCTTGATCACCAACCCAAGGATCTCTACCGGGGTGAGGATGAAGATCTTGATCAACGGCGGAACGCCGGGCATCCACAGCGTGTGCTCCCAGTAATGACGGTTGCCGTGAAAGTAGGCTACGATCGCGGCGATTACCGCAAGGGCCATGGTCACGGCCAGGTTGCCGGTCACGTTGGAGCTCCCGGGGAAGATGGGAATAAGCCCCATCAGGTTACAGAAAAGGACGAAAAAGAAGATGGTCATAATGAAGGGCTGAAAGCGCTCATAGTGCTTCTCGCCGATCATCGGAATAGAAATCTCATCCCGTAGGAAAACGAAGAAGGGCTCCATCAGACTCTGAATGCCACTGGGTGCCTTTCCCTCGTTCTTTTTGTACCCCCTGGCTACCGCGCCCCACAATAGGACCAACAGTAAGGCGGCCAGTATCATCGTAAAGACGTTCTTGGTGATACTGAAGTCGTAGAAACTGGTTATTCCGCCACCCAGTAGTCCGCCGTCTCCCACGGATGGGGCATCGAGAAGGTAACGATCACCCTCAATCAACGCATAGTACATGTCGCGCGTCTTGCCGTCTACCTCCACCGAGCTATGCGCAATACACTCTACCTCGTGGTGCCCTTCCATCAAATCGGCGGGGGCATCAGCCAGTCGGTTGATACGACCGTGGTTCATAACGTATCCGTCCACCGAGGTTGCACCGTGGTGGAACATACTACTCAAGCCGGTGGAAAGTCCCTCACCGGGTGCATATAAAAAAACGGGGAGGGGAATACTGACGTCGCCAATGACGTGAAACTCGTTGGCGTCGGCAATGTGGTGCAAAATAACCCCCGCCGGGTCATAGTCGTCGTGCGTACCACACTCGATCTCCGGACTGTGGTGGTCCGCCGCCGACCCATGGTCATTGATCCCCTGAGCCGAAACGAAGGTAAATGCAAGGCTAAAAAGGAAGAAAAAGAACAGGCGTGCGCTGGACGTCATATGTTCGGGGGTTTTGCTATCCCTCAAATGAGCCGCAAAGGTAGGCATAATCTCATAAGTATGGTAGTATTCCGGACCTTTTTTCCCGCTTCCTAGTTCGTGGCAGCAGGCAACGATGGCCATCGTATACCAAACCGTTCCTTTACAGTTCCAGATCGACTCCTACCTTCTCATGCCACTCCAGGCCATGTTTACCGAGCACGTCCAGGAAAGGGTCGGGATTGAACTCCTCTACATTGAAGACACCGGCACCTTCCCAGCTTCCCTGGATCAGCATCATAGCTCCGGTCATCGCCGGCACGCCGGTGGTGTAGCTTACTCCCTGGGCGCGGGTTTCCTTATAGGCCCGCTCGTGGCTACAGTTATTCCAGATATAATAGGTCTCCTCCTTGCCGTCCACGATGCCGCGGATACGGCAGCCGATGCTGGTTTCCCCGCTGTACCCCTCGCCCAGTCCACCGGGGTCCGGCAGAACGGTCTTTAGAAATTCCAGCGGGATGATCTCAACGCCCTTGTGCATAACCGGCTCAATACCCGCCATGCCTATATTCTGTATCACGCGCAGATGCGTCAGGTACTCTTCTCCGAAGGTCATCCAGAAGCGGGCACGTTTCAGGGTCGGAAAATGCTTTACCAGACTTTCCAACTCTTCGTGGTACAGGACGTAGCTAGGCTTGGGTCCGATGTCCGGATAGGTAAGGTCCTTCCGGATGCTGAAGGCCGGAATCTCTATCCACTTACCGTTTTCGTAATACTTGCCGGGCTGGGTGATCTCGCGGATGTTGATCTCCGGATTAAAATTGGTGGCAAAGGCCTTCCCGTGGTCCCCGGCGTTCGCGTCCACGATATCCAGGTAATGAATTTCATCAAAGAAATGGGCTGCGGCCCGGGCAGTGAATATGCTCGTCACTCCCGGATCGAATCCACAACCCAGGATAGCCGTGAGCCCCGCGTTTTTGAACCGCTCATGGTAAGCCCACTGGTGGCTGTATTCGAACTTGGCCTCTTCCTTGGGTTCGTAGTTGGCCGTGTCCAGGTAGTGAACACCCGCGTTCAGGCAGGCATCCATAATGGTCAGGTCCTGGTAAGGCAGCGCCACGTGGATGACCATAAAGGGGTCGTAGTCCTTGATCAGCCTGGTCAGTGCCGGAACATCCTCCGCGTCGATCGCGGCAGTGGTGATGTTATGGTACCCCAGGTCGGCTTTGATGTCAGCCGCGATTTCGTCGCACTTGCTTTTGGTACGGCTGGCGATCATGAATTCAGAGAACACCTCCGGGTATTCGGCACACTTGTAGGCCACGACCCGGCCTACTCCACCGGCGCCAATAATCAGTACTTTAGACATATAGTTTTTTTTGGGCTAACGTTGCGACGGAGCGCAGGTGCAAAGAAGTCGCAAATTATTGCAAAACCACTTTGGTACCATACCGCCTACCTTGCGTACGGAGGGTAAGGATATATAGCCCGGAGGCTAGATCAGGCAGCTCCATCTCCGTTGTACCGTGGAGGATGGACAGTCCGGCCAGGCGAGCTACTTCCCTGCCCTCCAGCGTCCGTAGCACCACTTCTCCCACGGCGTCCAAAGGCTCCGGTAAGCTTATCCGGAGGTGGCCGGTTGCCGGATTAGGAGCTACCGTCAGGAAGTTCGCCGTTGCCCCGGCGGCATCGACGGAGGTAGCCGCTTCCGTGGTGACCCGGTATATCGCTCCCCCGTAATCCGCCAGGTAAAGTTCTCCGTCACTCCCCTCGCCGAAAGTGGCCGTGTTGCGGACCGCAAGATCATCGAATACTTCGAACTCGTTCGCGATAGGAGCCTCCCGCGCGGCATAGAGGAACAGTCGCTGTCGTACGAAATCGCCAAAGACGTAGTAGCCTTGCAGATCCTCCGCCGGCCCGCGGTATACGAATCCCCCCGTGACGGAAGCACCGTTCACCCAGTCCGACTCACTCCGACCGTAGTCAAGCAGCGGATCCGTAAAGTCTGCGGAAGTCCTCTCACCGCAACGCGCAGAGGGCGACCCGAACGCGATCAACCCTTCGCGGCAATTCCATCCGAAATTCATACCGCCGGGGGAACCCGAAGGCACAAAATCAATTTCCTCGCGACTACCCTGCCCCACGTCCCCTATCCAAAGATCACCCGTCTGCCGATCGAAACTTATGCGCCAGGGATTGCGTAAACCCATCGCCCAGATTTCATCCAGGGTATCCGCGCTGTCGGTAAATGGATTATCCGGCGGGATGCCATAGGGTAATATACCGGTGGTCGTATCTACGTCGATACGCAATAGCTTACCGAGCAGTGAAGCAGGGTCCTGAGCGTTATCGAACTCATCATCCGATCCTCCACCGTCTCCGGTAGGGATGTATAGGTAGCCGTCCGGACCGAATACCAGATCTCCGGCATTATGATTGGTCGCCGGCTGAGGGATGCTGAGGAGAATCCTCTCGCTCAGGTCAAGTACGATCCCGGTATTGTCTAGTGTAAACCGACTGATTCGGGTCGTCATCGTGGCCCCGGGGGTTTGGGCGGCCGTCGTATAATTAATGTATACGTAATTACTATCCGGGTACTGAGGGTGAAAAGCCATACCAAGTGCCCCGCCCTCCCCCCGCGCGTCGACCCGTGAGCTAAGATCGAGGACTATGGAGACGTTTCCTTGCGCGAGATCCAGACGGCTTACCGTCCCTCCCTTTTCCACCGAGTAAAGGTGCGACCCGTTCACACCGTCAGATACCAGGTCCGTTGGTTGGGTCAGCCTGAAGTCCAGTCGTTCAAGTAGCGGGACGACTTGCGCACCCAGCGGCCCGACACCCAAAAAGAGGAGTACATAAAGTAGGTTTTTCATATTGGTGGGTCTTTGGGTTACACACAATATAACTACGCCTTCCTACAGGTATTGACCGCACGCCTTTCACTTATCAGCCAGTCGAAGCACGGCGTTGCCTCCGCTGTTCCATCAAGGTAAAGGCACCAATTTCACCTTGCCAGCTATTTTCCGAGTGGGCCTGTCACGTGGCGTAACCTGGGCAGCACCGGTTCCGTGCTCCGGGAATACTGAACAAACGACGGGGTCATTCCGATTATAAAACGTAGAACATCAGCGAATTATCGCCAATAACATTATTTATAGCCATATGAAATTCACTTATCTATTCCTTTTCCTCTTATCTGCAGCCGCCATCACTTCCTGTGATGTCAACCAAACCGAAGAAGGGGAACTCCCCGAGGTCGATGTAGATGTGGACACCGAAGCGGGTAATATGCCGGAGTATAATGTTAATTGGGCCGACATCGACGTTGAAACCACTACCCGCATGATAGAAGTACCCAAGGTTTCCGTTGAAATGGTTGAGGAGGCGGTCGAAGTTCCCGTGGTCGATGTGGAATGGCCCAGTGAGTATGGGCAAAGCGAGGAAACTACGCTTATGGTGGAAGCCGACGTTGATCAGGAATCCAATATCGAAATACAGGAAGTGTATGCTTCCGACGATCGGATGGTAGTACTGGCCAGCCTGAATAGCGAAGGGCAAATGCTCTCCGAGGGTCAAATGATGCGCGTGACCGACCAGGTAGTCGTTAATGCACCGGACATGGACGTTCGCTACTACATAATTGGCGACCGGCCCGAAGGAATGGCCAACAATCGTTATCGGTACATAACAAGTCGTAACGACATCGCCGATATCATGCAAAACGGTCGGGCGATCTATACCCGATAAAACGAAAAGGAACTGCGATTATGCAGGTTTAACCAGAGAACTCAGCAGGACCCGTCGGACTATTCCAACGGGTCCTTTCCATTTTCGGTATTCGCTGGCAACCTCGCCTCCTCAGCAGGTCCGTTTTTGGCAAGGATACACGATCAGGTGCTTATTTACCACGATCAACCAGACGCCCGCCGGTTACGGAACGGCTACATCGTACGACAATCCGCACCGTTTTTTTCTGCTCGTTGCAGAGGCATAGCACCTCGGAACCCTCCACCCGAACGGCCTCCCGGCTACTTCCCCCCAGTCCGAAGCCTTGTGTCTGCTCCCCATTCTCCCGATCCTTGATGACCACCTTGATGACTTGACCGCTCCTTACCCGTATCCGGGCCGAATAGTCAATGGCACTGCTTTCGCCAACTACAAAACACCGATCTGGCTCGACCATGGAGGCAAAACGGTAAGCCGTCGGTCCCGGTGGGCTAGGATTGGGGGTCAATTTCAAAGGTAGCCAACTGTTGGAAGTGTGCGGCGGCAGGGGGCTACCATCCAAAGAAGTTGTGCGCATCCCATCTACGCCCCTGTTCATGACGACCAGGAGTTCGGCGGCAGTTTGGCTCTCGTTAAGCAATTGGATTTGCCGGTTGGCATTTACGCGTAACCGGCGTGTACTTCCGGGTGCCAGGTCGACCTCTTCCAGGTTCCGCAGACTTTCTTTTTCCACTAGTTGGAGGGTCACTGACTCCTTGCCCCGGTTCGTGACCGAAGCTCGGTAGTCTGCGTCCATGTCTTCGCCAAGTACGAAGCCTTGATTGGGTTGTATGGTCAGGCCGGCGGTGCTTCTGGAGCAGGAAACATATAGGAAAAGGAATGGCAAGCATAGCAAAAAGCGCATGGAGTAGGAATTTTCATTGCTTCAAACCTCGGCCTGGCTGGCCTGATGTGCGCTTCAAATCATCTTTTGGGACACCTTTTTTTCAGCTTCCAGTCTTTGGATCGCTTGTCCAGGGCTGCATCCATAATATTTCCGGAACGCCCGGTTGAAGGTTGATTTGCTGTTGAATCCCGCTTCCAATGCCAACGCTAAGAGCGTCCGGTCGCGATGCAAACCCCGGTGGAGCAATCCGGTGAAGTGCCGGCATCGCTTTTCGTTGATGTAGTCATTGAAGTTTATGCCGGCGATACCATTGATACAGCTACTGACGACTTTGTCGGTAGTATGAAGTCGCTGCGCCAACTCGGCGAGCCGCAAGTCTGGCTCGAGGTAATCTTGGGATTTTTCCATCCGGTTCTCGATGTCTTGCCAAATGGAAAGTAGGTGCGGTTCCTCCGTAATTATAGAAGCTTCCGCTTTGTCCGGGAAGGTTTTGTCCGGATCAAAATCTAGGTTCTTGGTGCGGCTGGGTTTGACTTGCATAAACTGTATGCCGACCACGAAGAGCAGTAAAGCCAGGCTGAAGCGGTGATACCAGTCGCTGATGTAAAAGCGGGCATCATATCCATCCGATACGATATTGATTAGCAAGGCCAGGACCAGTCCGGACAACAAGGAGTACAATAAAGAACGGAGCGCCTGCAAATGCTTTCCCCGCGTATTGCTGAAATGATCAAGCAGGTACCGGCGGTACTCGCGGTAGCACTTAGCGGTATAACCTAAATAGGCAAGCAGGTGCGCAAAGAGCATCACATCCAGTATGGTGGACGAGCTGCCTGCCCCCTGGTTTATCCATTCCTGTACCGGCCCGCGCGTTTGATGGAAGTACGTCATTCCCTGATCCCGCAGCCCCCGGAGATAGAAGACATCGTACATCAGGGCGGCAAAGTAAGGTAGCATGCTAACGGCCCAGGGTAGGAAGTGCCATGCCTTGCGGTTATCAAACTTGAAACCCTGGTTGGAAACGGAGCGGAAGTACAACCAAATCAACGGTCCTAAGGCCAGCAAGTGATTCCAGGGCAGGTAAAACATAACCGTGCTACGCCAATCATGGGCATCATACCAGCCGGCAAATCCCAGCATCCATTGCGTAATGTACAGCACTCCCACAAGGAGTATTAGACCGGCGAAGGCGTCGGATTTGGAAGCCTCCCGCCGGGCTCGTCGGAATAGCAGGCCGGCATAAACTACTCCCTGGGCCCAACCGACTAAAAGCAGCGCGGAATAAACGTTGAAACTGAAGAAGGGCGACGCCATTCTTTAAAGATAACCCGCCTTAGCGGAGACCATCAACGGCGAAAATCACTTCCTGCAAACTATCTACGGTTTGGTAGTCCCGAAACCAGGTGCTTTGCCGCTTGGCGTAGCGGCGGCTGTTGCGCTTGATAAGTTCAATAGCTCTTTCCCGACCATAATCCCCATTGAAGTAGGGCCACCATTCCTGATAGCCCACCGTTTGCAGGACGGGCAGGTCGCGGTAGGCAAACAAGGAGCGGGCTTCCGCCTCTAACCCTCGATGGAGCATGCGATCAACCCGTGTATTGATCCGGTCGTAAAGCATCCGTCGGTCTATGGCCGGTTGCAGGTAGCGGCATCGGAAAGGTCGCTCCACCCTCTTTCCGAGGAAGCTGCTGTAAGGTTTGCCGGAAGCGTAGCATACCCGGAGGGCGCGCTCCAGCCGCCGGGAGTTCTGTTGGTCGACTACGGCGTAATAATCCGGGTCGAGCTGGTGCAAGGCTTCCCGTAAGCCGGGAAGGCCCTCGGTATTCGACAATCTTTGAACCTGCGCCGCGGCGCCCTCAGAAATGTCCGGAAATTCATCCAGCCCCTCGCAAAGCGCGCGGAGATAGAGGCCGCTTCCTCCCACGAGCACCGCTACCGAGGTATCCTTATATAGCCGGTCCAGTGTTTGCAGCGCTTCGTCGGCGAAGGTTCCGGCTGTAAGCGGCTCCCTCAAGGATCGGTCGGCAATGAAGTGATGGGGTACTTCGGCTAGTTCTTCGGAGTCCGGCCGAGCATTACCGATGCACATTTCCCGGTAAAACTGCCGGCTATCGGCACTCAGTATCTCGGTACCGTAGTGGCGGGCCACGTCAATGGCCAATCGGGTCTTACCGGAGGCGGTCGGTCCGCCGATAACGATCAGTAAAGGCTTGACGGACACGTGGCAGTTTAGCTTTTTGCGGAAAGGCTGGGCTCCAGAATACCCCGTACGAAATCCCGGGTGGCCTCCCCTACCCGATCCTCCTGGTCCTTCAATGCCCGAATGAAGGCGCTGCCGATGATGGCCCCGTTGAAGTATTCACAGGCGGTACGGAAGGTGTCGGCATCACTGATCCCGAAGCCGATCAACTTCGGGTTGGGAAGCTGCAAGCCGTCGATACGGTCGAAATAGGCGCGTTGGCGGTCGCTGATCTGGGAGCTCCCCCCCGTTATGCTGCTACTGCTCACGATGTAGAGGAAGCCGCTGCTGCTGGCCGCAATCTCCCGGATACGTTCGTCGGAGGTCTGCGGCGTCACGAGGAAGCTCACCTGCAATCCGGCCTGCTCGGCTATTTCCCGGAAATCCCGCTCGTATTCGTACGCCGGCAGATCCGGGAGGATTAGCCCGTCGACGCCGGCCCGGGAAGCAGCCTCTACGAAGCGCTGCGGACCGTACTGCATCACCTGGTTGTAGTAGCCCATGAGTACCATCGGCACCTGGGTATACTGGCGGGCTTCCGTGAGTTGGGCGAAGAGGGTGCTCAGAGTGATGCCGTTTTGCAATGCGCGCATGCTACTCTGCTGGATGGTCTCCCCGTCGGCCATCGGGTCGGAATACGGTATTCCAACCTCGATAAGGTCGGCACCCGCCTCCGATAGATTTCGAATGATGGGCACGGTACTGTCAAGGGCCGGGTAGCCCGCGGTGAAGTAAATATTCAGGATGTCGCGGTGCTTTTCCGCGAATAGCTTGCTCAGTCGGTTCATACGGGCTCGGAATCTAGGTAGGCGGAAAATGCGGCAAGGTCCTTATCTCCCCGACCGCTGAGGCATACGACGATTACATCCTCCGGACCATACTGCATATGATCCAGGGCGGCAAAAGCGTGAGCGGTTTCCAGGGCGGGGATGATGCCTTCCTGCCGGGCTACGAACAGGGAGGCGGCCAGGGCCTCGTCGTCGGTCACGCTGATGGCCTCGGCACGCGCGCTGTCGATCAGGAAGGCATGAAGGGGACCTATTCCCGGATAGTCAAGCCCGGCGGAAATGCTGTACGGTTCGACGATCTGCCCGTCCTCGGTTTGCATGAGGAGTGTCCGGCTACCGTGAATGATGCCTTCGGTACCCAACTGGCTGGTGGCAGCGGATTCACCGCTATCCACTCCTAGGCCGGCGGCCTCCACGGCGATCAGCCGTACGCGGTCGTCGTTCAGGTAATGATAATACGCACCCGCGGCGTTACTCCCGCCGCCAACGCAGGCGACGATCGCGTCGGGGTAGTCGCGCCCAAGCTTTTCCTGAAGCTGCCACTTGGTCTCTTCGGAGATGATCGCCTGAAAGCGGGCCACCATATCCGGGTAGGGATGGGGCCCAACCACTGATCCGATTATGTAATGGGTGTCTTCGGGATTGTTGATCCAATCGCGGATCGCTTCGTTGGTAGCGTCCTTGAGGGTACGGGAACCGCTTCGGGCGGGGCGCACTTCGGCGCCCAACATGCGCATGCGGGCAACGTTCGGCGCCTGGCGTTCGATGTCCACTTCGCCCATGTACACAATGCACTGCAAGCCCTTGAGGGCACAAACCGTGGCGGTGGCGACACCGTGCTGCCCCGCCCCCGTTTCCGCGATGATGCGTTTTTTGCCGAGGCGTTCGGCAAGCAGGATCTGACCGACCGTATTGTTGATTTTGTGGGCTCCAGTGTGGTTGAGGTCTTCCCGCTTGAGGTAGATCTTCGCGCCGTAGTGCTTACTCAGCCGATCGGCGTAGTAGAGGGGGCTGGGCCGGCCGACGTAGTCTTTCAAGAGCAGGTCGAATTCCCGTTTGAAGTCGGGATCGGCCATCATTTCAAGGTAATTCCGCCGCAGTTCCTCCACGTTGGCCTGCAGCATCTCGGGGATGTAGGCGCCTCCGAAGCGCCCGTAGTATCCGCGGTCGTCTATTTTAGTCTGAATCATGGGTTATGCTTGTGCAGTAGCCGTTCTGCTTTTTACGAAGTTCAACAAATTCCGGATCATAAGGCGTCCGTGCTCCGTCATAATACTCTCCGGGTGGAATTGGACGCCAAAGATCGGGTGCTCCCGGTGACGCATGGCCATTATCCCGCCGACTTCGTCCGTGGCGGTCACTTCCAGTACTGCGGGCAAGGTTTCCGGATCGATGACCCAGCTGTGGTATCGTCCGGCCCGGAACCTGGCGGGAACACTTTCGAACAGTTCATCGTCGGTAAGCGTGCGCTGCATCTCCGTCTCGATGCCGTGATGTACCTGGCTGAGGTTGTGCAGACGGCCGCCAAAATATTCGCCTATAGCTTGATGGCCTAAGCAGACGCCGAAGATGACTTTTTCACCCGCATACCGCTCAATGAGGGCGGGCATGATCCCGGCATCGGCCGGAAGACCCGGCCCCGGACTCAGCACGATCAGGTCGTAAGCAGCCACGTCCTCCAGGTCGATTTCATCGTTGCGGAACACGTCTACTGCCTCCCCCAGCTCATCTTCGATGTACTGGACGAGATTATAGGTGAAAGAATCGTAGTTGTCGAGGATTAAGATTTTCATGCTATCCGATGTGTATCGTTTTTTCTATTTTCTACGCGCGCGCACGGGTAAGCGTCCGACGCTTTAAAGCGTCGGACGCTTACCGGAGTTGGGAGCCTTAAAAGCTCGCCGGCAGGGATTCCGCCTTCGCAATGGCTTTCGTAAGGGCGCCAAGTTTGTGATAGACCTCCTGCAATTCGCTTTCTTCGTCGCTGGCCGCGACCACGCCGGCACCAGCCTGGTAATGCAACACATTGTCCTGACTGAAAAAGGACCGTATCAGGATCGCCTGATTCATGCCGCCTTCGAAGTCGATAAAACCGATCGCCCCGCCGTAGAAACCCCGTTGCTGATTCTCGTACTGATCGATCAGTTCGATGGCGCGGTACTTAGGCGCTCCACTCAGGGTGCCGGCGGGAAACGTGTCTCCAAATACCCGTACGGCTACGTCATCCCTTTCGAGTTTTCCGTCTACGGTACTGACCAGGTGGATGACGTGGCTGTAGTAGTGGACCTCCCGCAGGCTACGTACCGTCACTTGCCGGGTGTGGCGGCTTAGATCATTCCGGGCCAGGTCGACGAGCATGACGTGCTCCGCATTTTCCTTCGGATCGGCCAGGAGTCGTTCCGTTGCTTGCCGGTCCTGCTCGGCGTCGCCGCTGCGGCGGTAAGTGCCGGCAATGGGATTGAGTCGGGCAACGCCGTCCTGGATGACCATCTGACTTTCCGGACTGGAGCCCATGATGCGGTAGTCCCCGTAATCGAAGTAATACAGGTAAGGGGAGGGATTAATGCTCCGCAGCGCCCGGTAGACCTGGAATTCGTCGCCCCGGAATTCCTGGCTGAACTGTCGGCTGAGCACGATCTGAAAAACGTCCCCAACCCGGCAATGGTGCTTGCCGCGGGCTACCAGGTCCTTATACTGCTCGTCGGTGAGATTGCTGGTGGGTTCCCCGTGGGTGGCAAACGGATGAACGGTGCCGCCGGAGCGGATGCAACGCTCGACCTCGTCCAAGCGGCTCTCTTCCCCGTCGGGCAAGTTCTCGATCAATAAAAGCTCATCGCGGTAGTGATGAAAGACCAGCAGAAACCGGTAAAGGTGGTATCGAATGGCGGGGGACCGCAGGACCTTAGGATTGCGGAACGACAGGGTATCGAAGTAGGCAACGCCTTCAAAGTTGGTATGACCGATCAGGCCGTTGAACTGGCGGATCAGGGGCGTCGTTTCGCCGTAGTTAACGTCAAAGGACTTTAGGAAGTCGCTCAGGTCATTGCTGACCGTTTCCGCATCGGGGCAGGGAACCGTCGTATCCCGTCCTCCCACCCGACCCTTTCGAATGAGGCCATCGTCGACCCGGTAGTAGGCGAGGGTCTCCAGGCCGATGATGCTGAAGTAGTGTTCGTTATTACGGGTTTCGTTGGATTCGAGTAACACCGGGTCCGTGAACCGGTCGCGCAGCGCCAGATACAACGATACCGGCGTAAGCTGATCGGCGGTAAGCCTGCGACTGGTCACCGTCAGGGTAGTTTTATCGGTCGCGATGGTAGAGGTAGACAAGGGTAAATGATTTGTGTCGGCCGTCAGGGGGAAATAGAAAAAGCCCGTCGGAGCAACCGACGAGCCTTTGATTTTTAGTGCAAAAGGGCTAGCGCGCGCTCATCGGGGAGTACGGTTCAGCCACCACCAGTTATTGGTTTTGTTTTGCATGGCGGTAAGATAGGGTAAAGGAACTACCCGGTCAAAAGGATAAGGGATAAAGTTTTCGCGTATACATCCAAGGTCTCGACTCACAGGTCCAGAAATTAGTAGCCATCCAGGGTCGGGACCTTTCATTTCGACCTTTGGACTACGATGGTATTTTTGCTTGGCTAGTCCCGCCGGGTTGTCGGACTGGCTGGATCCCACGTACGAGAGAATGCGCGGCTTGGTGTCTGACTTGGTCTCGGGGCGCAGGATTCAACCATCGGGCAACGGTTTGATTTGCCCCTGCGCCCCGCCGCCCCTTACCTAAAGGTCTGCCGCTGCTTTGTACATTGTCTTTTTACTTAGTAAAATCACGCCTCATATGTCCGACTTTATTCTATATGGTGCCTATGGCTATACCGGCCGACTTATTACCCGCATGGCGGCGGATCACGGACTTACTCCCCTCCTCAGCGGTCGTAACGGGGAGAAGCTGGAGGCAATGCACCAGGAATTCGGCTACGATTACCGGGCCGTAGACCTGAAAAACCGGACAGAGCTCGATGCACTACTGGCAGATTTTCCCGTCGTACTCCACGCCGCGGGTCCCTTCGAGCACACCGCCGCGCCGATGATCGCTGCATGCCTGCGAACCGGAACGCATTACCTCGACATCACCGGAGAAATACCCGTTTTCGCCCTGGCGGCTAAGCAGGGCCCCGAAGCCAAACGGGCGGGTATCATGCTCATGCCGGGAGTAGGGTTTGACGTCGTGCCTACGGATTGCATGGCTGCCTACCTCAAAAGTAAAATGAAGGAAGCCACCGAACTCACGCTCGCCTTCGCGTGGAAAGGAGGTGGCCTGAGTCACGGTACGGCGAAAACCATGCTGGGTGGCCTGGGGGAAGGAGGAGCCATCCGCGAACACGGGAAGATCAAGAAAGTAAGGGCCGCCTACGATACCCGCGATTTTCCCTTCACGCAACAGGTCTCCCTGAACGCGGTGACCATTCCGTGGGGCGATGTATTCACGGCTTACTTTACCACGGGCATACCTAATATCAAGACCTATTTTGCCGTACCGCCCGCGCAGATCAAGACCATGAAGCGCAGCAACTGGCTGGCTCCCCTCCTGAAACTCGGCCCGGTAAGGAATTACCTCCGCAAAAAGATCGAAGCCCGACCAGCAGGACCCGATGACGAGCAACGTGCCAAAGCGGAGACCTATATATATGGTGAGGTGAAGGACGTCAGCGGGAAAACGGTTGCTGCCCGCCTGCGCACCCCGGAAGGATATACCCTGACCGGTATCACCAGCCTGATGATCGTCCGTCGGGTGCTCGACGGTAAAGCGGAAGCCGGCTACCAGACGCCTGCCGGCCTTTTCGGGGCCGATTTTATCCTGGAAGTGGCGGGGACGGAGCGGGAGGATATCGGTGGTTAAACGGGCATTAGGGTATTTGCGGCGGTGCGCAGGGTCCCGTCCGTATTCTCAACCGGGAAGACGTTTGCACCTAATAGCGTCGCCTACGGGGCAGACGACCTGCCGGGCACGATTCCACCATAAGTATTACTTAACGTCTCTTTAGTAATCTCCCGCCCCCGTCAGCCGTTTACTTAGGTAAACCCTTGCCTTATGAAACTTCGTCTACTCCTCATCCTGGTTACTGCTACCCTTTTCTCGCTACCCGCAAATGCGCAATTTGGTAAGCTCGGCAAACTCGCCGACAAAGCCCAGGGCGTGCTCAACGGTGACAATCCTCTTAGCAACGAAGAAGTGGGAAAAGCCCTGAAGGAAGCCCTGGATCAGGGCGTCGGTCAGGCGGTCACTTCCCTTTCCGCGGAGAACGGTTATTACGGAAGCCCCTATAAGATCCTGCTCCCTGAAGAAGCCCAGGCCATTGTGACTCGCGTGAGCGCATTACCCGGATTCGGCAACATCGAACAGGACCTAACCGAACGGATCAACCGGGCGGCCGAGCTCGCCGCAAAAAAAGCCACCCCGATATTCGTGGGCGCCATCAAGGGACTTACCTTTCAGGATGCCATGAATTTGCTGATGGGCGAGAAGGATGCCGCTACGCGCTATTTGGAATCCAATACTTCCGGTGCGCTGGCTAGTGAATTTCAGCCCGTCATCCGTGCCGCATTGGATGAAGTCAATGCCAACGAGATATGGAGTAAGGTGGTCACGGCCTACAATAAAATTCCCTTCGCGAAAAAAACCGAACCTGAACTCGACGTCTACGTTACCGGTCGCGCTCTTGACGGAATGTTTGGTTTGATCGAGGTGAAAGAAACGGAATTGCGGGAGAAGCCCGCCCTGCGCAATACTGAACTGTTGCGCAAGGTCTTTGCCCGGCAGGACGCTAAGTAGAAACGGCTGCGGCGGCCCTCTTGCTGGAAAGGTTAACATTAGGTTAACGTGGAGGTCGAAAATCCTTTCGACCTTTGCGGCAAATTACACCGGTATGCGCCGGGACCTAATCAACCAAATTTCACATAGTATGAGGTTTTTTACCGCATCTTTCACCTCCCTGCTGGTGATGCTCCTGTCCTTTGGGCTGGCGGCTCAGGGGGTGACCACGTCATCCATAACCGGTCAGTTGACGGACGCCGCCACGGGCGATCCCCTTATCGGCGCCACGGTCCAGGCCGTCCATAATCCTTCGGGTACCACTTACGGAAACGTCACCGACGTGGACGGTTTCTTCCGCCTTCCGGGTCTGCGGGTTGGTGGTCCCTACACCATTACCGCGACCTACGTAGGTTACGAACCCATCATTCAGGAGGGGGTTAACCTCAATCTGGGCCAGGGCTACACCTTTAACCGGAAGCTCGGTTCCACCGGCGTTAATCTGGAGAGCGTCACCGTGGTAGGCAACCGTTCCGAAATATTCGACGGCAAGCGGACCGGTCAGGAGACATCCATCAGCGAACAGCAGATCAACGTGCTGCCGACGGTCAGTCGTTCCATTGCCGACTTTGCACGGCTAAACCCATTGGCTAAAATCGATGAGGGAGACGATGGCTTCGGCATTCAGATCGCTGGTCAGAATAACCGCTTTAATGCCATTTACATCGACGGTGCCGTGAATAACGACGCTTTTGGTCTTGCCGGTTCCGGCACCAACGGCGGACAAACCGGCGTGTCGCCAATTTCCCTGGACGCAGTCGAGCAGTTCGTCGTGGCCACCGCCCCTTACGATATTCGCCAGAGCGGCTTTGCCGGCGGTGCGATCAGTGCCGTGACCCGTTCCGGTACCAACAATATTGAGGGGTCGGCCTACTACCTCTTCCGGAATGATGGACTAACCCGCGACAATGGATTTACCAGCGAAGATGGCTACACCTTCCCCAATCTGAATGAGTTTAGCGCTAAAACCTACGGTGCCCGTTTAGGCGGCCCCATCGTGAAAGACAAAGTTTTCTTCTTTGTCAACGCGGAGCTTCAGCGAGATGAGACCCCGCAAGTGTTCGACCTCGATAATTACCGCGGCGACGTGGGCGCCAATGAGATTGCCGAACTCCGCAACTTCGTTAGCTCGCAGTACGGTTACGAACTTGGTGCATACAATAACAATACCTCCTTTCTGAACAGCGATAAAATCATTGGTAAGCTGGACTTCAACCTCAGCCCGACGAACAAGCTATCGCTTCGCCATTCCTACGTATTTGCCGAGAACCTGGAAGCCCGTAGCTCCAGTGCCAGCGGTATTCGCTTCTTGAATGGATCGGAGTACTTCACCTCGACGACCAACAGTACCGCCGTCGAATTGAACAGCATCTTCGACAATATGGCGAATAACCTGACCATTGGTGCCACCTTCGTC
This sequence comes from Lewinellaceae bacterium, assembly GCA_963747415.1. Lineage (GTDB taxonomy): Bacteria > Bacteroidota > Bacteroidia > Chitinophagales > Saprospiraceae > Neolewinella. The sequence goes on from CAVVFF010000004.1 coordinate 261,478, forward strand.
CGTGACGACCGCGATCCTTTTGGAAATCCATTTCCGGTTGTCAATATCCAGGACGGAGCAAACGGATCTATCCAATTCGGCGGAGAACCCTTCAGCACCGCGAACCTGCTCAACCAGGATGTCGTCACCGTACGTAACGACCTGAGCATCTACCAAGGCGCCCACAACATCCTGGTCGGGGTGAATGCCGAATTCTTCAGCGCAGGCAACCTCTTTATCCGTCAGAATTACGGTGACTACGACTTCAACGGCATCGGTGATACGACCGGCCTCCAGCAATTTTTGTTGGGCCTCCCGGCCAGCCGGTTCGAGCGGAGTTTCAGCCAGGTAGACAACGTCTCCGGCGATGAAAGTGCCGCTATCGCGGAGCTGAATCAAACCTTGCTCGGTTTTTATATACAGGATGAGTACACCGTCAGCGATCAACTGCGAATCACCGGCGGTCTCCGGTTGGATCTTCCCATCTGGCCAAGTGACGTACCCGTCAACAATTCCTTTAACAACGAGCTGACCCCCCAACTTGAAAGCCTTGGGTACAATTTGGAGGGAGCCCGAACCGGACAGTTCATCAAGACGCAGGTTGCTTTCAGCCCTCGCCTTAGTTTCAATTACGACGTTATAGGCGATCAGACGTTGCAGATGCGGGGTGGTATCGGCGTGTTTACCAGCCGGATCCCCCTCGTTTGGCCCGGCGGAGCCTACAATAACTACGGTTTCAACGTTGGCGGTGTACGAATCGACGACGAAGTAGTATTCAACGCCGATGTCAATAGCCAGGAGCCCGGCGAGATCAATGTTGATGACCCTGCCCCCTCCGGTCAAATCGACCTCTTTGCCGAGAACTTTAAACTGCCGCAAACCACCAAGATCAACCTCGCGGTAGATTACCAGCTTCCCCTCGGTGTCATCATGACGGTAGAGGGTCTGTACACGAAGTTTCACAATTACGTGCGTTACCAGCGGCTTGACCTCGACCCTACCGTCCAGCGGCGGCTCACCGGCTCGCCCGACAATCGGGTCTATTATCCCTCCAGCCCGTTTCTGGATACGCCCTACAACGGCATCTACCTGGGCACAAACACCGACAAAGGCTACAGCTGGAACGGTAGTGTAGTGTTTCAGAAACCTTACACGAACGGTTTTCAGGGTACCGTGGGTTATTCCTACGGCGACAGCTATTCGCTATTCGATGGTACTTCCAGCCAGAACAGTTCGCAATGGCGGGGCTACTACAACCCGGAAGGCAGGAACAATGAAGGCCCCGTTCAGCGCTCTACCTTTGCCGCCGGCAGCCGCATCTTCGGTAACGTTGCCTATACCCTGACGGGTGATAACACCAATCAGACCTTCTCCATCTTCATGAACGGGCAAAGCGCCGGTGCCTATACCTACGTGGTCGGCTCTAACAACCGCAGCTTCGTGAACGACGGCGGTTTCGATTTCAATGAGGTTGCCTATATCCCCGCTTCCGCCGATGACCTCAATCTCGTCGAAAGCAACGGGATGAGTCCCGCCGAACAGTACGAAATCCTGGATCAGTTCATCAACAACGATAATTACCTGAGCAATAACCGTGGCCAGTTTGCCGAACGTAACAGCAACTGGGCCCCGTTCAAGACCATCTTCGATGCCCGCTTTCTCCAGGAATTCAAGGTAAACACGGGATCCAACACCAATATTCTCCAGTTCTCCGTTGACGTTTTCAACCTCAACAACTTGCTGAATAAGGAATGGGGCCACATCAATAGCCTCGGTTTTGGTACCTACAACCTGGTGTTTCTGGATGATATCGACGCCGATGGTGTTCCGACTTACACGGTCAATCGCGACATCCTCAACGGCGTGCAGCCCGACGAAGTGTACAACGACATCCTCGATGACTCCGGTCTCCGTAGCAGCCGCTGGACCATGCAGCTCGGTGTCCGCTACATTTTCAAGTAAGCGGTTAACGCAACTACCACCGCCCATTTTACCAACTGCCCCTCCTGGTATGGAATTGGCAAGTTGAACGAAGCCCCCGATCACCCCGCTGATCGGGGGCTTTTTTGTTAAAATGGGGAGAATATTGCCAAATTGCCGCGATTTCAGAACATCTACCCGCCTTTTGCACATATATATATGATGGCAAACGAAAGGGACGAGTCCAAGAAATACATGCATAACAATGCACTGGAGGGTGACAAAGCCACTATTCCGGTAGTTGAAGAACGTGTCGTTATCGATACGAAGTCCCGCGTGACCCAAGAAGTCTCGGTAGAGAAGAAAATTCACACCAAGGACGTGAACCTCCCGCTCACCGATATACATACATCTTACCGAGAAGAGCGCATTCCCGTTAATCGGGAAGTAAAGCAGATTCCTGAAATCCGCTACGAAGGAGACAATCTTATAATCCCGATAGTAAGAGAAGAAGAAGTGGTCATCAAACGCCTCATGCTCGTTGAAGAGATTCACCTCATAAAAGAGGTTACCCGCTCCGAGCACACTGAAACCATAAAATTAAGATCCGAGGAAGTCGATATCCAACGACATTCCCCGCCCAAGAATACGATTTAGCTCTAAGAGCAATTTAATTTTTTAACCAAAAACGCATTAGTAATGAAAAACCAAACAGTAATCGGTGTATTTGACACCATGAGCCAAGCCCGCAGCGCCAAAAAGGCCCTTATCAACGACAACATTAAAGATGACTCCATTGACGTAAGTAAGTATGGAGAGCATGGTCGTCGCGGCGATAACTATGACCGCGAATCCGGAAAAGTAGAAGGTTTCTTCGACCGGCTTTTCGGAGACGACGATAAGAACGAGAACCGGAAGTACAAGCGGAGCCACGCCGCCCGCGAAGTAGCCAGCCGGGGTACCGTTGTAACCGTACACACGGAAACCATGGAGCAGGCCAAAAAAGCCGCTGCCATACTGGACCGCTACGGAGCCATTGATTTCGATGACCGCTACGACCAGTACCAAAACAAATCCTTTGATGCCGACCGCAACCGGAGTCGCCTCAACGAACGCTACGGAGACGTCGACAACCAGGAAACCATTAAGGTCCTGAAAGAAGACGTAGCCATCGGTAAGCGTGAGGTGGAAACCGGCGGAGTAACCGTACGAAGCCACGTAGTGGAGCGCCCGGTGGAAGAAACGCTTCGCCTTCGCAGTGAAGACGTATTTGTTGACCGCAAGAAGGTCGACCGCCCAGCGACTGGTACGGATTTCAAAGACCGCACCATCAATGTAAAGGAGACCGCCGAAGAAGCCATTGTTTCCAAGGAAGCACGGGTGAAAGAAGAAATCACCGTAGGCAAGAAAGTGGACACCCATAAGGAGACCGTCCGGGAAACTGCCAGAGAAACCGAAGTTGACGTAGTCAATAAGGAAGGTGATAAGACGCGCAATCGCGACAAGAGCGATATCAAGCGCAACAACTAACTACAAAGCAGGTGATCCTCTGCGATCGCCCATTTATTCACGGACCGGTCCCTTGCCGGGTCGGTCCGTTTTTTTTATAACCAAAAATCAACAATATCATGGCACAAATAAGAATAGAAGAAAAACCAACCGGAGGAGGAACCAGCATCTGGCCCTGGATCATAGGACTACTATTACTCGGACTGGTTGTTTGGGGTATCGCCGAAGCCTTTGAGGAATCGGACGAAGTATACACCGAAGAAGTTATCGAGGAAGATGACGAGGTAGCAGGAGTTGCTACCGGCATCAATGAAGACGCCAACCTCATGGCCGTCACTACCTATATGAACACCACCGCTAACATGGAGGGTGAAATGGGTCTCGATCACGAATTTAGCCACCGGGCCCTTACCGAATTGGCCGATGCTACCAAAGCAGTTGCCGAGGAAAAAGGACTCATGAGTGAAGCAGCCGTAATGGACAAGTCCGAACGGATCGACCGCTTGGCCAATGAAATTATGGAGGACCCCATGGCAGGAGACCATGCTGACAAGATCAAAATGGCCGCTTTATTGATCACCGAAATGCTCGAAGACATTGATACCCGGTCTTATGAGGGACGAAGCGCCGCTAACATTGACGCTCTTCGCCAGGAAGCCCAGGCGATGACCCCCGAAACCCTGACGCTCAATCAGAAAGAGGACGTTCGCAGCTTCTTCCAGCAAGCCCGCATGGTACTGCAGAATATGAGTTAATCCCACAGTCAGATTCTATTCATAACCAAAAACTATTCATACCATGAGTACCATAATTAATGAAAATACCCGCGACGAAAGGACCAACCGGACCAATGACCGCGATAACACCCATACCCGTAACGAGCGCCTGAAATTTCTAGATAATCTATCTGGCTATAAGGTCCACCACGACGACGTAGACCCAAGAGGCTACAGCGTAAAGCTCCGCTCCGGTGAGACCATCGGTGAAGTAGAAGGCCTCCTGGCCGATACCGATGCCGAATTGGTTCGCTATGTTGAGGTAGAGGTCGACGATGACGTCATCAACCGTTACGATCGCGACGATTATAACGATGATGATCGCCATGCCCTGATTCCCGTCGGCCTGGTGCACATCGACCGCAGTTCGAATTCTGTCACGATATCGGGCGTGACTAACGACCAGATCGTTAATTACCCCCGCTTCCGCAAAGACCAGGGATATTCTACGCGGTATGAGATCGATACCAATGATTACCTCGCCGGATTCCATGAATATGGAAATTCGTACAACCGGGACCGGTATTCGAATTCGGATTACCGGACGTCTAATCGCCTGGATGACGAGTTCTACAGCAGCGATTTCTACACGACCCGAGCAGGGCGTCAGACCAGCTAATCTGCGTTCAGCTTAGGTGTTAATCAACCTACTTAAGCCCGCTCCACTTTTAGTGGAACGGGCTTTTTTAGTTTCCGAACAGGTTTTGACCGTCGTATCTGTTCTGGTTAACCGGCACTTCCAGGAAGTCGAAGGTCCCGGGTTTGACGGCAATACTGAACTGGTAGGTATTTCGCTGGGGTGCCCAGCTGAAGCGCATCTCCCAGCAGTGAAGGTCGCGGGCAAAACTCAGGTAGGGGTAGGTGATCCGCTTACTCGTAAAGTCGTAGCCTATCTGTCCGATATTAACGCTCCAGTTCTCCGTGAGCTGCAGCGCTCCCCGCAGTTCGATACTGTTGGCATTGGTATTGAAGCGTAGGGTATCGCGGGCAGTGGGATCCTCGGAGACTTCCCGGTCCAGGCTGTAATTGTAGGTATGCCGGATACTGAACTTCTCGAACAAACTCAGAATATCCGTCTCCTCGAATAGCGTATTCTCCTCTTCCCTTCGTTGCCGTCGTTCCTCATCGATGTCTTCCACGTATTCTTCCTCTTCCCCCTGGAAGAGCTGGCGGATCTTGTCCACGGTCAGGTTGGTGGAGATGGTACCACTGAAGTTCGTCAGCTGAAACGGAACGCTGCGGTCAGCGAGGGTCGTCCGGTCTACGCGTCTTACCCGCTCCGTTTCCAGATCGTAAACCGTCAGGTAAGGGTCTACCGTAGCCCGCAAGTTCACCTGGGTAAGGCCCTTGAAGAAGCGGGTGCTGCCGTTGATCCGGATCGGACTCCACTGAAGACTATCCGCGGCCAGGTCATAGCTTCCGGTAACCCCGATATTCTGGAAGAGCTTGACAATGTTATCGGTACTGTCCTGGCGGTTCCACACTTTGGCCTCGAAGAGGTTCGAAATGCTGTACGACGCCCGAAAGCTTTGATCGCTGTTGCTGGGTGCGGAGAAGATCTGACCGGCAAACGGCGACACGAAGCGCTTGGGATCTCCCCGCTCCGGGTCGATCATATTCTCCCGGATAAAGTAGGGCAGCCCGCTGATGAAATCCCGGGAATCCAGGTACGCCGGACTGTAGCCAATGCTTACCGATGGTTTCATTACGTGCCGCAGGCCCTTCAAACCGAAGAGTCCCCTACCCCCTAATCGCACCGTTCCGAACAGCTGGGTACTTACCGATACGCCGGCACTGAAGTTGCGGAAACTTGCGAGTCCGGGATTGAGGCGGGAGGCGATGGTAGCAAACGACGTGGTATCGATGGCCGGGTTGCCGTCCTCGTCAATGATCTCTACCGTCTTGAGGGTCGACTCGTCCAGGTAGTAATCCAGGGTCTTACCGTAATACGTTTCGCCGTAGCTGGCGTTCGGGCTCACGTTGAAATACCGGAGCACGTTTAGGCTTAGCGCGGTCGTAGCCCGGTGATTAAAGCCGTAGCGGGCGTCGTCGAAGGTTTGCCGGGTAAAGAAAGTGGTGTCCGTACCGGTGAACTCGCTGCGAAGCTCGCTGACGTAGCGGAAGCTGAGTTTTTTATACCAAGCTCGCTGACTGCCGGGAAGACTTCGGAGGGGATAGATCGTCTGGGTTTGAAATCGCGCATCCGGGAAATTAGCTGAGATAAGCCCGTTCTGATTATTCTGGCTATGCGTGATGCCCGCCGTCAGGGTACTCTTTAACTTCGGGAAGGTCTTGGTAATATTCATCGCGGAGCGGATCACGTTCGTACTTGCCGCCTCGTAGGTATTGAGAAACCGCTGGTTGACCTGGTTCGTCTGAAAGTTTATACTGCCGCCAAAGGTGAACGTGGGATGCGCTCGTGGGTCCTGGCGGTGGCGCCAACCGAAAGAAAACCCCTCGTTCGTGAAGTTCTGATAATTCTCCTGCACGCTGGTTTTTTCCACCAACCTCCGGTAGCTGAAATCGAAATTTCCACTGTACTTATACCGCTTCCGGTAGCTGGAAGCGGTGTTGATGGTGAAGGTGCCGTTCAGGTAGATATCGCTGGTGACCTGCAGATTGACGTGCTCCCCGATGGGAAAAAACCATCCAATGCCCTGAAAGCCGAACCCCCACTGCTCGCTGTATTGGTAATCGCTGGGAAAGAGTAAGCCCGTACTCCGCCCGCTCTTGAGGGGAAAGAAACCGAAGGGTAACCAAAAGGGCGTAGGGACCCCCATGATCTCCAAGTTCGAGGGACCGATAATGGCCAGCTTGTTGGGAACCACCTTGGCCTTTTGGGTTCGGACGCCAAAGTGCGGGTGCTCGGCCGAACAGCTCGTAAAAATGGCCCCTTCGGTATAAATCACGTCCGATTGGGTGCTGTCACTGGTTTGGATAGCCCCGCTGACGAATTTGGATTTCCCCCCCCGGACGTAAACATCGTCCTGGGTGGTCACCGTTTCCGTTACGATACCTTTCTTTGATTTAAAGTTATACTTGATGTTTTTGGCGCTAAATTCCTGACCTCCATCAATGAACTGAGGGTCTCCTGCCAATCTTCCGGAAGTATCCGGCCAGGCTTCTGCCGTAACCAGGTTGGTACCGTAGTCCAGGACTATGTGATCCGCACGCAGACTGATGGTTTGGTAATTCACTTCCGCCTCGCCGTAGAGGTGGATTTGTTGATTGGCCAGGTCCACTTCCATGCTGTCGCGGCTCTTGTAGTCCACGGGTGCCGAAAGGCTGTCCTCGCTGATCTGGTACTGCGCGGTATTTCCGGAGAAGGTTGGCTGCACGGAACTGCTGTCCACCTGCGCTCCGCCGCAAAGGGAGTACGACAGCAGAAAAGCCAGGAGGGCGGCGGGGCGCAGGTGAAGTGAAAATCGGGTCAAACTGGTAGTTGCTCGGTATGTTACCAACGATGCGGCCACGCCATTCGCGGTTGGTCGAAAAGCCCTTTAACGGTTCGTTAAGATTGGCTACTGAAGGGTTGCGCAAAAGTACGACAACTGCCAACGGCCGCCCAAGCTAATAGCCGACGAGTTAGGTCCTCCCTGCTGAAATGGCTATATTTCCGAGAATTAATATTTACCATCCCTAGTCAATTATTTATGATATGTCTTCCAACTTCATCTTCGAACTACTCTGTATTGATCCCGATGATATCAGCGATCAACGTGGATTCATTCACGCGATCAGTTATAGCAACGACGTATGGAATGGCAAATCGCCGATCATCACTAAGGACAAGAACGGCAACGACTTTATCAAGGGCGAAAGCGGCCTGACCGTTACCGTAATTAATGTCGACACCAGTAAAATTCTTACCGATTTAGTTGAAGCCGCCTTCGTGCTGCGCGTAGAGAGCCCCATGTTCGAACCCCTCGAACCCTTCCGGCAGCGCCTCCTGCGGCACCTGAGTGAAAAGTTGCGGTTTGCCCACCTGCGCGTCCTGCAGGACGACATCAGTAGTGAGATCGCCAACCAGCTGTATCCCAAGATCAATGCCGTAGAGAACCTGCTGCGCCGCTACCTGATCAAGTTCTTCTTTCAACGGGTGGGTATGTCGTGGTGGGAAGTGACCGCGACGCCCAAAATGATCGACAAGGTCAAAGCCCGGCAGCGAAACCGCTCCAATCAGTTCAGTTATTTCATCAACAGCGACATTGAGTTCGCGGACTTCGATGATCTCGGTTTGTTGATCTACAAGCAGTCCACCGGCTTCAATGAGCCCGAGAAGGTGCTCGAACGCCTTACCAGCATCGAAACACTGGAGGAACTCCACGAGCTGAAGGGGAACCTGGAAGGGAACTATACCAAGTACTTCAAAACTTTCTTTCGCGACAAAAACTTCGAGCGGCTGTGGAAAGAAATGTCCAAGATCCGGAACAAGGTTGCCCACCAGGCCACCTTCTTTCATTCGGAACTCCGCAAAGGGATCGAATTGTCCTCCGAGCTTACCTCCATTATTAAAGAGGCGGAAAGTCACATCGATGAGATCGTCCTATCCCTGAAGGAAAAGCAAGCCATTCACCAGGCCGCCGCGGAGGTTGTAAGGGAAGAGCAGGAGGAAGCCGCCGTACAACAGGCCCACGAGATCAACACCAGGAGTGGCCATGCCGTAGGCTCCGAAGAGATCTCCTCCCCCCTACCTACGGCAACCGTCGAACAACAGGAAAGCACCGGAGAATACCGCGTGAAACTGACCGGCCCGAAGATCATCGGAAAGATCAAGCTGGAACATAAGACCAATACGTACCGCGATACGGCGCCCCCGGGTTACCGGGTGATCACCGCCGAGGAGATCATGGAGGAGTTGCATGAGGCGCTCCACCTCAACTTCACGACCTACGTCGGACTAAAATGGTTCGTAACTCAGTACCTGGCCAACAAAGGCTATGCCATCGGCACGACCTATTCCCTGGTTAATATCCTGATCGAGCAAACCCACATCGAACTCTACGATTACGAGAGCCCGGAAGGGTATATGATCAAGGCGGTGCGGTTGCCGGTTAAGGGGTGAATGGGTGAATTATTGAATAGGTGAATTCGTAAATGGCTGCCGCTGGTTTATGCTCGCTTCGCTCGTGGGGTTCAACACGGATCACACGGATTCTGGGCACGGATTAAACACCGATTTTTCGAAACCGTCAGGAAAATGTTAAGCAACAGCGGCAACGACCTGGCACGGCCCTGGAAGGGACGTGTGATACTCACGAGGTCAAGGCCGCGCGCAGCAAGCGAGGGCCTCGCTTACAACGTGCCGTAGCAAATTCACGAATTCATTAATTCAATAATTCTATAATTCACCCCTTATTCAAGTATCCGGAAAGTAGTACGCCGGTTAAGCTGGTGCTCTGCCTCCGTACACCGATCGCAAATACAATCCGCCACGGGCTGGGTTTCGCCGTACCCGCGGGCGGTCAGGCGATCGGCGCTGATGCCTTGTTCCACGAGGTAGGTGACCGCGGCGGTGGCGCGGGCTTCGCTGAGGGTTTCGTTGTACCGATCGGTGGCCCGACAGTCGGTGTGGCTACCCAACTCGATGCTGATGTCCGGATTTCGGCGTAGCAGCTCGGCCAGTTCGTTGAGGGTAGGTTGCGCGTCCTCGCGGATGAAGCTCTCGTCGAGGTCGTAGTAGATGTTATTGAGGACGATCTCCCGGTTGCGGAAGATCTTTTCGATCTCCAGTTCCAGTTCATAGCGCTGACTGGGCTCCTCGGGGTCTTGCGGCAGGTTGCGGCTGCTGAAGCGGCCTTCCGCGGCGAGGTAATCCGGGCGCTCGGCCCGAAATTCGTAGCGCTGATCATCGGTAAGGACCAAACTGAGCACCCCTTCTTCGTTCGTAGCTACGGTACGGTTCTGGTCGCCTACACTCGCGATGACCGAGGCATTGGGTACGGGCCGCAGGCCAAGAACACGGCTGGTAGGATCGGCGGGGTCTTCATAAATCTTTTCTACCACCGTAACGTCCAGGACATTACGGTATTCGATCGGCGTCGGATCCGGCGGCGGCGGCGGCAGCACGGTCTTGGTGTAGGCATAAATATCGTCGCTGCCCGAACCGCCCGGGCGTGCACTGCTAAAATACCCGGTCGTGGTGGATCCTATGCCCGTCCCCTGACGCCGCACGATGGTGTAGGCAAAGTCATCGGCCCCGCTGTTAATGGGCAGTTTCAGGTTTTTCGGTGCGTTGTAGCGACCGTCCTGCAGAGGCCAGGTTTTGAAGATGTCCAGTCCGCCAAGGCCTTCCAGGCCGTCACTGGCGAAGTAGAGGGTGTCGGCGTCGAGGTAGGGGAATTGCTCGTTGCCGTCGGTATTGATGGCGCGGTTCATAAGGTCAGGCGTACCCCACTGACCATCGGGACCCATTTCCACCGCGTAAAGATCGTACCCGCCCCACCCTTCCGGGAGATTAGCGGAAAAAATGAGGCGCTGTCCGTCGTCGCTGAGCGCGGGGTGCATGTAGTTGGCTTCCGGGGTAACGAAGGGCAGCATTTCCGCCGGACTCCAGCCCTCTCCTACCCTTTCGCTCCGGTATATGCCACAGTAAGCATCGGTGCGCTTTTCCGGTGAACTGCAGCGGGTAAAGTACATCACGTTCCCGTCCGGGCTGAAAGAAGGAGTGCCTTCGTTGGAATCGCTGTTCACGGCCGGATTGAATGCCTGTACGTCGCTAACCTCCGGGTCTACGAGAAAAAGGTCGCTAAAATTTCGCCCGGTCCAGTTGTAGGTTTCCTCTCCGGTTGCCGCGGAACGGTCACTGGTGAAGACCAAGCGATCGTCGTAGCTAACCGCGGCGTAATCCGCCCCCGGGCTGTTAAAAGCGGCCGGGTTAACCTCATATTCTTTGGTCTCCTGGGCCTCCCGCTCGGCCCTGAGTTTCACGGCCAGTTCCGCTCCGGCTATGTCCTTTCGGAACTCGTACCGGGAGCCAATCTCAAAACCGAGGTCGGTAAAGGCCTGAATCGCCTCCTCGTAGCGCTCAAGGCGCTTCAGGGCTTCGGCCTTTTCCCGGAGCGCTTCGGGCCCTACCCCGTTATCGTAAGCGGTCTGAAACCATTCCGCGGCCTGTTCGTCGCTGCCGGTTTCACGGTAGCTGATGGCCAGGTCCATGGCGATGGCTCCCGTTTCGGTCCGGGTCTTTGCTCGCTTGTATTCCCGTTGCAGCATGGGAACGGCCACGTCGTACTGCTTGCGGTCAACGGCCGTAGCACCGTCCGTGATCTTGGCGGTGTAGGTGCAACCGCCAAGCAGGCTGACGCAAAGAGCAAAAACAAGGTAGCGTAACATCGACAAACAATTTCCAACAGAACGATTGGGAAGAACCATAGTTGACGCGGCGGCGGAGCGCAGGTGCCGTGCAATTGACCAATATAGACAATGGGTTAGTGACCGCCTTATTCCGGCATCAGCTTTCCACAGACCTCCCCCAGCAATCAGTAGAGATTAAGCCGGGCAAAACTATCGGTACCGGTCCCGAGGTCGCTCAAGCGGAGCACATACCGGCCCGATGTCCAACCCTTGATCGCCAATTGGTCGAGCACCCGTCCGACGGGTAATCTGGTGATGACCTCACCGCCCAATAGTACGGAAAGTAACTTTCGATTGCCGGTCAGCTTCATGTATAGGTAATCCCGCTCCTGCAGGGAAAGCGAAACGGTGGTGGCATCCGCCGCCGTATCCGTAAAATCTTCCGGTCCCAGATCGTAGCCCTCGAGGGTGACGAAGCTCCGGTACACCTCCCGCGTTTCCCGACCTTGAATTAGTACGGTCACCCGACGGCTACCGGCCCCGGGTGTAATGGTTGCGGGAACGCCAAGTCGCAAAGCATCCCGGAAGGACATTACGGTATCCGCCTCCATCCAGCTGTCTTCCGAGAATAGCCTGACCGTATCCAGGGCGATTCCGTAGTCCCCATTCGCCAACCGGACGGTGACGGACACCGGCACCCCCTGGTATCCATGAAAGCGCGTTCCCACCGAAAAGAGGGAGGATTCCGGGGGGCGCGATTCAGAATAGACCTCCCGTTTCTTCGGTGGCGGGTAGGCATCCGCCGGCAATTCACCGGTCATCCGCTTCCCATCCGGATCCCAGATCCATACGCTGTCGCGCATGTAAATGGTATCGTTGCCTACACCGTAGGGTAATCCGCGTTGGAATGCCTCGCTCCGGCTAAGTTCCCGGCTCAACCGTTGGCTATACCAGCTGACGCTGGCGACACGACCGTTTTCGTGGTAGGTCGTATCGACCAGACCGGCCTGGGCGCATACCAGGGTCGGCACGAAGAGCAGGAGCAGATGGATGAGGCGGGACCGGGCCATGCATAAAAGATGCCGATAAAATTCCGAATGGTGGGACGAAAGAGGACTGAGGGAATTCCGCGTTCCCGAGCGAATCGCTTCCTGCGCACCGCCGCCCGCTTTACGATTTAAAATTTGGCGTCCGCTCTGCCAATCTGTCAGCCAAATTTGCGTACCTTTGCGCGCCAAAGCGGCAAGCGATGTACGACAATAACCCTACCCTCACCGACCTCCAGACCAAGACGATTGACGAAGCCAAGCAAGGTGAAGTCTACGCCGCCCCGGAAGCCGCTTCCACCGGTGGAGACAAGCGATTCTACATCGAGAGTTACGGCTGCCAGATGAACTTCAGCGACTCGGAGATCGTGGCCAGTATCCTCGGGGGTGCCGGTTACCTACCCACCCGCGACCTGGAAGCAGCGGACCTGATCCTGATCAACACCTGTTCCATCCGGGAGAAGGCAGAAGACACCGTACGCAAGCGACTCCGGGTATTCGACAAAGTAAAGGGCCGAAAACCCGGCACCATGGTGGGCGTACTCGGCTGTATGGCGGAACGCCTTAAGGCGAAATTTCTCGAAGAAGAAAAGCTCGTCGACCTTGTTGTCGGTCCGGATGCCTACCGCGACCTGCCGATGTTGGTGGCCGGAGCCGAGGAAGGAGATAAGGGGGTGAACGTCTTCCTGAGCCGCGAGGAAACCTACGCGGACATCAATCCGCTGCGATTACAGAGCAACGGCGTCACGGCCTTCATTTCCATCATGCGAGGTTGCGATAATATGTGCTCCTTCTGCGTGGTACCCTATACCCGTGGCCGGGAGCGCAGCCGGAACGCCTTCAGCATCGTTGCCGAAGCGACCAACCTGTTCGACCGCGGTTTCCGGGAAGTCACCTTGCTTGGACAAAACGTCGACAGCTATAAATGGACCAATCCGGAATCCGGTGAACGGGTCAACTTCGCCCAACTGCTGGCGATGACGGCCGACGTACATCCCGATCTCCGTGTCCGGTTCAGTACCAGCCACCCTAAGGACATCACCGACGAGGTGCTCTACACCATGCGCGATCACGAGAACATCTGCAAGTACATCCACCTGCCGGTACAGTCGGGAAACAGCCGGATCCTGGACCTGATGAATCGGACCTACGACCGCGAATGGTATAAAACCAAGATCGACCGGATTTACGAGATCATGCCGGACTGTGCGATAAGTTCGGACGTGATCACCGGCTTCTGCACCGAGACCGAAGCCGAGCACCAGGATACCCTGAGTATGATAGCCTACGCCCGGTACAGCATGTCCTATATGTTCTACTACTCGGAGCGCCCCGGCACCCCCGCCGCGCGCAAGCTGACCGACGACGTTCCGCTGGAGGTAAAAAAGCGCCGACTGCAGGAGGTTATAAATCTTCAAACCAATATCAGTAATGACTTGAATGTTAAGGACATAGGGAAAACATTCAAAGTTCTTATCGAAGGGGAAAGCAAGCGCTATGATGCCGATTGGAAGGCGCGGAACAGCCAGAACAAAATGGTGATCTTCCCGAAACTGCCGGGAACCTCACCGGGAGACTACGTGATGGTGCACGTGCACGAAGCTACCAGTGCTACGCTTCTAGGCAAGCAACTAGGGTAAGTCTCCTCTTTTCCGAACATCCCCGCTATTGTCCGGTACCTTTTACGGACGACATTCTGAATTACCCATGGCCAATATTTCCAGCACCAAACGCCGTTACGGCATCGTCGGTCGTTCCCCTGCCCTGGAGAATTCCCTAAATACGGCCTTGCGGGTGGCCCCCACCGATTTGTCGATCCTCATCACCGGCGAGTCGGGGGTGGGCAAGGAAGTCTTCAGCCGGATCATCCACGATAACAGCCCGCGCAAGCACGAGAAATTTATTGCTATCAACTGCGGTGCCATACCGGAGGGAACGATAAACAGTGAGCTATTCGGACACGTAAAGGGTGCCTTCACCAATGCCACGGGGGACCGTAAGGGGTACTTCGAAACCTACGACGGAGGTACGATCTTCCTGGACGAGATCGGCGAAATGCCCCTCGATACTCAAACTTATCTCCTACGGGTACTTGAAAGCGGCGAATTCATCCGGGTAGGTTCCAGTACGGCGCAGCGTACGGACGTACGGATCGTTGCGGCTACCAACCGGAAACTGGACGAGCGCATCGAAAAGGGTAAATTCCGGGAAGACCTCTTTTACCGTCTGGCGACGGTCAACATCGAATTGCCCAGCCTGCGGGAGCGCCAGGAGGACATTTACCTGCTCTTCCGCCACTTCGCCAACAACTTTGCCGAACAGCAGGGTTTCGACCCCATTCAGATCGATGATGAGGCCCGGTGGCTACTGAATAACTACCTCTGGCCCGGCAACATCCGCGAACTCAAGAACGTGGCCGAGCAACTGAGCATCCTGGCGGAAAAGCGCGAACTCACCGGGGTCGACCTGTTGACCATGATGCCCAAACTTCGGGAGCGCCACCTTCCGGCGACCACTTCCAACGGGGATGCCAACGGCATGCAGGAGCGGGAGATACTCTACAAAGTACTCTTTGACATGAAGAGCGACCTGAATGACCTGAAGGGCCTGATCTTCGAACTGATCCGCAACAATGACCTGCGGGTACCCGATATGGGCAAAATCCGGTCGCTGCAGTTACCGGGTGCCTACCCCGACGCGGCGGACGAGATCGACCGCCGGGCGGGTGCCGACGTGGAGGAATTCCGCCCTACTACCGAAGACCCCATCATCGTCGATAGCAGCCTCCAAAGAGAATACGACCGCAGCGAGGTCGTGGAGGAAGACCTGAGTCTGGCCAATGCCGAACGCGAGCTGATTCGCAAGGCGTTAAAGAAGCATAACGGTCGAAGAAAGGAGGCGTCCAACGAGTTAGGCATCAGTGAGCGAACCCTCTACCGCAAGATCAAGGAGTACGAAATCAACGAGTGAACCAGCGGGTGCCCCGGCAAACCTAAGCTGGGAAAGGGGCGTTACAGTCCCGTGCTAAACAAAGGGTATGAAGCCAGCCCCATACATTAAAGACCCCTATGCGTAACGAAGTAAAAATTGGAATCCTCGCCTTAGTAGCCATACTGTTGGCCTTCTGGGGTTTCAAGTTCATTCAGGGAAGTAACCTCTTTTCTTCTTCCCAAAGATTTTACGTTGAGTATTCCGACGTGGCCGGCCTTACGGTTGGAACTCCGGTGCAGGTAAGCGGCGTCAATATCGGGTCGGTAAAGGCGATCCAGCTCGATCAGCAGAAAAAGCAGGTCGTAGTTACCCTAGAAGTGAAGGAGAACGTCAACGTACCCGAAAGCACGAGCGCCTACATCACCACGGTTTCCCTCCTCGGAGAAAAAGCGGTGGTCCTGGAATATGACCGCCCCTGTTTCGGCGACGGCGATTGCGCGGAAGGCGGATCGTACCTCCAGGGATCAACCAAGGGCATCCTGGCTTCCTTCCTGGGCACCGATCCCGATGCGGACCCCGGCGCGGGCATCAAAGCTCAATTAGGTGAAGCCGCTGATAGTCTGCGGTGGACACTCTTTAGTGAGGACAGCGACAACCCCATTGCCCGAGCCTCGCGGGACCTGGCCGTAACTATGGAAAATCTGAAAGGAACCAGCACGCGCCTCGACCGTATCCTCGCCGCGAACAGCCAGGATATTAATACGACATTTGATAATCTCGCTAGCCTCAGCCGTACGCTCAGTGACAATGAAGCGGCTATTGCCAGCATTCTTCAGAATGCGGACTCGCTGACAGAAAATCTCAGCGGTCTGGAACTGGAGCAGTCGATTGACGAATTCAACTCCACTATCGTGCGGCTGCGCAGCACCCTCGACCAGGCCGACCAGGCCATTGGTGGCGTCAGTACCCTCATAGCGGATGTGCAGAATGGCCAGGGCACCCTGGGTAAGCTGCTGACCAACGACGAAGTCTACAATCAACTAAATGAAGCCACGCGTAGCGCCGACACCCTGTTCAACGACCTACAGGAGCGTCCGTACCGGTACGTGCCCTTCAAGAGTCGCCGCCGGGTGCTAAAATTTGATCGGAAGGACGAAGAAATCGAAGAATAAGACCTACAATGCTGTCCATCTATGCGCATCCTGACCGCTAAGGAACACCGGAAACTGGACGCCGCCACCATGCGGCAGGACGGCATTACCAGCCTGGAGCTAATGGAAAGGGCTGCCACTGCCTGGACCAGTCGGTTCATTAAATTGTTCCCGGAAAAGGACCGGGAGATAGTTGTAGTATGCGGTCCCGGCAATAATGGTGGGGATGGCCTGGTCATCGCCCGGTTGCTGCGTTTCGAGGCGTATACGGTAAGCATCATGTGGGCGGAGATCGGTTCCGGCTCCGAGGATAATCTGGCTAACCGCCGCCGCGCCCGCGATACGGGTGTACACATCCGTACCCTCGCCGAGGGCGATACCTTGCCCACCTTCCGAAAGAACGGGATTGTAATTGATGCCCTGTTCGGCACCGGCCTGAGCCGGCCGATAGCGGGCTATTGGGCGGAACTGGTCCACCACCTCAACGAGCAGCCGGTGGTCCGCGTAGCCGTCGACCTGCCGAGTGGACTGCATACGGACGAGCCTTCCGAAGGCGCTATCATTCGGGCTGACCGTACCCTTAGTCTCGGCTACCCCAAGCTGTGCCTCTTCGCACCGGCGAATACCCCCTATCTGGGGCACTGGGAACTGGTGCCGTTTCGACTCGCCAGGCTTCCCGAGTTGGAAGGAAACAGACCGGCTCATATTATGCTTACCCGGTCACTATTGCGACCCTTGCTTAAGGAGCGGCACGCCAACGACCACAAGGGCACCTTCGGGCATGCCCTTCTCATAGCTGGCAGCTATGGCAAAATGGGGGCGGCTGTCATCAGCGCACGCGCCCTACTCCGAGCGGGTGCGGGGCTGGTCACGGCGCACATCCCACGCGTTGGGTATGAGATCATGCAGATCGGCCTGCCGGAGGCCATGTGCGTGATCGACGACCACCGCTACCACTTTACCTCCGCCGGAGCGATTGACCAATACGATGCGGTAGCTATCGGGCCGGGTATCGGCAAGGATACGGCCACGAAGGATGGCTTATTCCAACTGCTCAAAGCCTGTGACTACCCGATGGTGCTGGATGCGGATGCGTTGAATCTCTTGGGAGAGCATCCCGATGAGATGCGCCATATCCCCGCCGAAAGTATCCTTACGCCGCATCCCAAGGAGTTTGAGCGCCTGTTTGGTAAAACGGAGAACGATTTCGAGCGGTGGGAACTGCAAACGGAGCAAGCGAAAAAACTGGGGTTGGTCATCCTGCTCAAGACCGGATTCACCACGATAGCCACACCGGACGGCACCCTATACTTCAATACCACCGGCAATCCCGGTATGGGAACCGGCGGAACCGGTGACGCACTGACCGGGATCATCACCGGCCTGCTGGCGCAGGGCTATTCTTCCGTAGATGCGGCCCGCGTGGGCGTGTTCCTTCATGGCCTCGCCGGTGACATTGCCGCCCGCGAACTCCAACAGGAAAGCCTCCTGGCCGAGGACCTGGTCAGTCACCTCGGTAAGGCATTTGGCAAACTCAAGAAGCGTTAGTAGCCGATTACCCGACGCAGGACCAGCCGGCGTAGCCAAAACGGAAATATCTTACCAGCTACGGAGTAGAACTTCGTATCCCGGCCCACGTAATGGTGTACCCGCCCACTTCGCAGGGTACCATAAATAGCCTCCGCTACGTCTGCGGGGGTGAGTCTGACATCCTTCTCCGGGAGCTTGCGTAGAAGGTGGCGGTTAGTGGCCATCATATTGGTGCGGGCGTACATTGGATTGACGTCACAGACCTTGATGTCGTCCTTTTCCCACCCAATATCCAGGCTTTCGGTAAAGGAATTTACCGCACGCTTGGTAAGACTGTAGGCTACCAATTCCGGATTACCGTGCAGGACGGCCGCACTACCGATATTGATCAGTCGGGCGGCTGGAGTCGCGCGCAGCAGTGGATAGGCGTGGTAGGCTACATTCATCGTACCCTTCAGATTCACGTCAACCACCTGCATTTCCGCCTTCAAAGGCCGTGCCTCAAACTCCCCGACCCCCATAATACCCGCGTTGTTGAGCAGCACGTGCATTTTTCCATCCGTGTGCTCGGCGAAGTAGGTCATTGCTTGCTGACAATCGTCGGGATCGGTAACGTCCAGGCGTCTTACGCAACAGTTATCGGCACCATATTCTTCCAGCATTTCTTTCAGGCCCGCTTCGTCAAGATCGAATAAGCCCAGGAAATAGCCATTCTCGGCAAACTTGCGGGCACAAGCCCGGCCGAAGCCCCCGGCAGCGCCGGTGATAAAGATCGATTTTCGCATGACGGCCTAAGGTAGCCACTTAGCTGAACAAAAACGGGTACGGTTTAGTAATGTACCCAAAGCTAAACCCCCAGTCCTTTTGCAAGACGGAATCGACCAGAACGAAATCAGCGACCTCATGCCCGATGCGGCAATGCAGCTCATCGACCCCAGTTTACCCCAATTACTGACCATCTTGCCCCTGTCTCAGCGGCCGATCTTTCCCGGCACGGCCCTACCTATGACCTTTTCCGGGCAGGATAAATTGACCGCCCTCAAGATCGCCGTGGAGCAACACGACGGATTCATAGGCGCCGTATTAGACAAAGAAGGGGACGACGAGGATTACCGGCAGGCCGAGTACTACGATGTTGGTACCGTTTACCAAATCCTGAAGGTCATGCCGATGGGCCAAAACGGCATCCAGGTATTGGGCCGGACCATCAAGCGGTTTCGCAAGCAGCGAGTAGTTCAAACAGAACCGAGCCTGCGTTGGCGAGTCGAGTACGACAATCAGCCCTCCGTGAAACCCGATCCGGAACTCAAGGCCTATATGCTGGCCATCAGTTCGGATATCAAGAGCCTGCTCGCGCTGAACCCGCTGTTTCAGGAGCAGGTCAACATGGTGGTTACCCAGTTGAACTATGACAAACCGGGTCAGACGATCGACGTGATCAGTAATCTGGTAAGTTCGGAAAAGGAAAAACTGCAGGATCTGCTCGATACCTGGGACATCTCCGAGCGGGCGAAAATGCTGCTGAACATCATCAAGGATGAGCTGCATGTAGCCAAAATCCAATCGCGGATCAACAAGCAGATCGAAGAGGGGGTCAACGCCAAACAAAAAGAGTATTTCCTCCGGGAGCAGTTATCGGCAATCCGGCGTGAACTCGGGGAAGAACAGGATGACGGAGATTCAATTGCCGGGCGCATTCTGTCCATGCTTGAGGGAAAGGAAATGCCCGATCAGGTGCGAAAAGTATTCGACCGGGAGATGAATAAGCTCAAGACCCTCAACACCCAAAGCCCGGAATTCAACGTGACCCGCACCTACCTGGAGACCCTGGCCGGACTTCCCTGGGGCGCTTACAGTCCGGACACGAACGACATTGCCGAAGCAAGAAAGATCCTCGATGCCGATCACTACGGTCTCGACGATGTAAAGGACAATATCCTGGAGTTCCTGGCTACCATCATAAAACGCGACTCCGTAGCGGGCAGCATCATCTGCCTGGTAGGCCCTCCCGGCGTCGGTAAGACCAGTATAGGGCAGAGTATTGCCAAGGCCCTTGGACGGGAGTTTTACCGCTTCAGCGTTGGCGGTATGCGTGACGAGGCAGAGATAAAGGGACACCGCCGGACCTACATCGGCGCCATGCCGGGGAAAATCGTTCAGGCCATCGACCGGGCAAAAAGCAGCAATCCGGTGATCCTCATCGACGAGATCGACAAGCTGGGCAGCGGTCACGGAGACCCTGCCTCGGCCCTGCTGGAGGTCCTCGACCCGGAACAGAATGACAGCTTCGTCGATCATTACCTCGACGTTCCATACGACCTTTCCAACGTCCTGTTCCTCACCACGGCCAACCAGGTGGATAGCATCCCCGCGCCCCTACTCGACCGGATGGAGGTCATTCGACTCAGTGGCTACATCAAGGAGGAAAAGATCAAGATCGCGCAGCAGTACCTGATCCCGCGGCAACTCAAAGACCATGGATTCGCTTCCGACGAGGTCACCTTTACGGAAGAAGCGCTGGATTTTTTGGTCGACCGATACGCCCGGGAAGCAGGCGTTCGCAACCTGGAAAAGCAACTCCGCAAGATTATCCGCAAACTCGTACTGAAACAGGCGGAGACGGATCAGCATACCTTTGAAGTGACCGGGAAGGCGATCAATGACATGCTCGGTCGGCCCCGCTTCAATACGGAAAAGCTCTACGACAAGCCCATTGCGGGCGTGGTACTTGGGTTGGCCTACACGGCCATGGGCGGCGCTACGCTGTACATCGAAGCGCGGGGCATTCCGGCCGAAAATGCCGGATTCAAGCTAACCGGACAACTGGGCGACGTTATGAAAGAAAGCGCCCAGATCGCGCTGAGTTACGTCAAATCGATCCTCAGCAAGCAAGGGTCCGATTATTTCGATAAGCACCACATTCACCTCCACGTGCCGGCCGGAGCCACCCCGAAGGACGGCCCGAGCGCCGGGATCACCATGGCACTTGCCCTGTATACCCTGGCGCTCGATCAGCCCCCCCTGGACAATTTAGCCATGACGGGTGAGTTGACGCTTACCGGCCGTGTGCTCCCTATCGGTGGAGTAAAGGAAAAAACGATCGGAGCACGACGGGTAGGCATTAATACCCTGATCTTCCCCGAAGAAAATCGCCAGGATTATGAAGACCTGGACGAATACCTGCGCGAGGGGCTTACCGCCCACTTCGTCAGTACATTCGACCAGGTCCTCGAAGTAGCTTTGGAAGTTACGCCGACTTCTTCCGCTTCCGCGGCGTTTTGAAGAACTCCTTGAGTTGCTTCTCGGTCATGAAGTTGTAATCCGTCCAGGTGGCTACCGTAGTCTTTTTAAGGTCCCGGTAATCCTTCCCCCGTTTGTTGGTATGCACCTTGATCAGGCGCTTGGTGTAGCGAATGGCCAGCCGGCGTAATTCCTGATTGAATTGTTCGTTGGCGAATATCTTCATGTAGATCGGAAATTGCTTTCCGGTAAGCGCGAACCAGTCATTATAGTCGTCGGTACCCAGGCTGGCGGCAAAACTATCGAAGTAAGCCAAGACCGACTGGCGAATATTCTCGTTGAAATCACTCAGCCCGTCCTGCTTCAGGATTTCCTCCTGGATAGCTTCCTGTACCTCAGGCTCGGTGTAGCCGTCGTTGTGGATCTTGTCCGTGAGGTTGAAATATGCCGTAAGGTCGTCTTCGATGCTGCGGTCCACGATCTCCCCGAGGCTCAGTTCCTCGACCTGCCCGAAAGCGATGGTGGAATCGTTCTTCAGCCGGAGCAGGAAGGCCATGACCTGGTCGTTGACCCGCTGGGTATTTTCCCTACGTTCGCGACTGAAAACCTCCTTGATCGCGGTTTGCACCTCGTCTTCGGGGCTCAGGTAGGCGCCGAAAATCACGATCGGTTCGATGATCTCGCGCCGGCCCTTGAAGTCCTCGTTGGTCGCCATATCGTAAAGCGGCCCGGGGAGGGCGTCGTTGTTCAACTCCTCCTTTGATACCCGGTAAAGCAGGAAGTCGACCAGGTGGTCGGTATGGGAAATTAATTCATTTTCGGCCAGGGGAAAAGGCGCGTATTGGTAGTTGCGGCTGCGGAACTGCCGCTTGTAGCGTTCGAATATCTGTTTGCGTCCCTGGGGTGTACGGGCATTGTCGGCCTTCTGGGACAGCAGGAACTGGCGCACGCGTTTGGTGGGGATTTCGTTGATGAGGCCCGTGACGTAAATGTCGCTGCTCAGCGCGAATCCTACCTGAACAGCCTGACCGATGCGGCTCCGCAGCTGGTCGAAATTCGCATTGCCGGCAACGTAGGTGAGTATCTGTCCGAAATGGTCGTTCTGCCGGGAGTAGTAGAACTGCTCGTTGATCTGCGGCCTTAATACGGTGTAGCCAAGCACGCGGGGAATGAACAGGCCCTCGAAGCGATCATCCAGCAGGTAGCGTTCGAACGATTCGATCTCGAAGGGGGAATAATGGTTGATCTGCTCGTGAGCGGCCTCGATCTGGGGTTCGAATTCCGCCTTCAGGGCCTCGTAATATTCATCCTCCTCTTCTTCCAGGTATTGCGCCAGGGCGGGGCTGGCCTGGATAGCCTCGGCAATCGAGTCCAGGTGGGCCTTGTAGGTGTCGTTCAGTTCGTACATGACATTCGTTTAGCTTAGTAAAAGAAAACCCGGTAGTGCCATTTAATGCATTACCAGGGTCTTGCGGCTCCCGTGAGCTCGCTTGTGCGGCGAAGATAGGTATTTAGTCTGGTAGTACGGTAGTCTGGTAGTACGGTAGTCTGGTAGTACGGTGGTACGGTAGTCTGGTAGTACGGTAGTCTGTAGTACGGTAGTCGCTGGTTACGGCCTTTATATATTGTCGGAAGGGCTAACGATCCCTAAGCACCCTTTTCTTGCGGCGGAGCGCAGGGGGAAGGCCTTCATACGGGCTACAACGCTTAGGTGATAACATGAACGTTAATTAGCTCCGTGCCTCGCCGACGGGTAGATACCTGAACCTGATTTCAGAGCTCATGTAATGCTAAGATAGTAATGGAACATAGCCCGAAGGACCCGGGTTCCGGGCGGTTTAAGCCCCCGGCTTTCGACCAAGACCGGAGCCCAATCGACGGGAGGTGTAACATATCGCAACCCGAATGCATAGAGATCGTTATCTTACCACAAACACTCCCAAATGTCAATCGCGCTAATTGTTATTCTGGTCTTCGCTCTTCTGGTGATCACCGGTAGCTTCTTCACCGTCAGGCAACAAAGTGCCGCCATCCTGGAGCGCCTCGGGCGCTTTCAGTCCATCCGCGGATCCGGCCTGCATTTCAAATTACCCTTCATAGACCGCGTGGCGGGCAAGGTCAGTCTGAAAGTTCAGCAGCTTGACGTGAACGTGGAAACCAAGACGAAAGACAACGTATTCGTCAAATTGAAGGTAGGCGTTCAATTCGCGGTGGGCGCCGAAAGCGTGTACGATGCCTTCTATAAGCTGGATAATCCGTACGAGCAGATCAACAGCTACATTTTCGACGTCGTCCGTGCCGAGGTACCCAAGATGAAACTGGACGATGTTTTCGAACGTAAGGACGACATCGCCAACGCCATCAAGACCGAACTTCAGGAAGCGATGACCAGCTACGGTTACAACATCGTAAAGGCCCTTGTGACCGACATCGACCCGGATGCTACCGTAAAAGTGGCCATGAACCGGATCAACGCCGCCGAACGCGAGAAGCTCGCCGCGGAGTACGAAGGCGAAGCAGACCGTATCCGCATCGTAGCCAAGGCAAGGGCGGAAGCCGAATCGAAGCGCCTGCAGGGTCAGGGTATTGCCGACCAGCGTCGCGAAATCGCCAAAGGCCTCGAGGAATCCGTAGATATCCTCAACAGCGTAGGCATCAACAGCCAGGAAGCATCAGCCCTTATCGTCGTTACCCAGCACTACGATACGCTCCAGAGCATGGGCGAGAACGTCAACTCCAACCTCATCATGCTGCCCAACGCCCCCACCGCCGGCTCGGATATGCTGGCCAATATGACGGCAAGCTTTGTCGCCAGCCAGCAAATGGGTGAAGACATGAAGGAGCAAAGCGAAAGACTCAAGGCCGAAAAGAAGCGCAAGAAGATCGAGCTGGAGCGTTAATTGAAGGTTCTGATCACCGGACCGGAATCCTCCGGCAAATCCTATCTGGCCCGGGCACTGGCCTGGTGTCTGGACGGCATTTTCGTAGCCGAACAGGCGAGGTACTACCTTACCGCTTTAGAGCGACCGTACGGGCAATCCGATCTGGAAACCATCTGGCAGTTGCAGCGACAGGCAGAAAATGCCGCAATCTCGACGGGAAACGCCTGTATCATCTGCGACACTGGTCCGGAGGTAATGCAGATCTGGTCCGAAGTAAAATATGGTAGTTGCTCTTCGGACATCAAGGCCGCGGTAACCAGTAGGCCATACGATATCGTGTTCCTCTGTTATCCGGATATCCCCTGGACTTACGACCCCCTGCGGGAAACGCCGGACCCGATGGCCCGTAAGGACATTTTCGACCGTTACGCCGAATTGCTTCCCGATGCCTTCATTATCCGCGGATCGTCCAGGATAGGTTCCGCTTTGGCCCACCTTGAATGCAGGACGAAATACCCCAAGAAGGGGATGCAGAAGAGGAAATAAGAAATGTCTACGGTGCTTTCCAGGTAGGCCCGCTCCCACCCGACCATAAAGAGGTGGTATGCCGAATAGAGCCCGATAATGCCGAATAAAAGCAATCCGCTGGCATAGGCGGCATACTTTCGGGGGACCCAGGCGCCGACGGCAGCGGCCAGCAGGAAGAACGTAATGACCATGGCCGGGGGCACCAGGAAACTACCCTGAATGATAAAGGGATTGAGGTTAAGAAACCCTTCCGTCCAGATCACCAGGAACGGAAGGAAAACCAGGAAGAAAATTCCGGCTGAAAGCGTAGCGTAGCGAAAGAACCGCCACCGGTCGGTGCTGCTATCGCGAAAAATGGCGGCATAGTAGACCACATAAGCCAGAGCGAAAACGGAACGGGTAGCCAGAATGAGTCCGACGCTAATAGCTCGCAGCAGCGTCCTGCGTCGCAGAAAAGACTGTAGGGCGATGAGGACCAGCAAAGCAAAGGTGAAAATATTGCTGCGTACGGCCACCTCCCAGTACAGACAGGGGCTGAATGCTAGCATAAGCACGGAAAGGATGCCAATGCTTCCCTTCCTTCCTAGCCAGAAAATGGCCAGGAGGTATCCCAAAGCACTTAGCGACTCCAACCAGCCAAGTGCGTAGAATGGAGCAGCTAGGAAGAAATAGACCGGCATCGGACCGGGAGGATTTCCCAGATGCGATCGCGCCGCATAAGGATATTCCCCGGCGAACAGCGTATCCAAAAAGCTGGTGATCACGCTCCAACGGTCGACATTCAGCTGCTCCAGCGGCACGGCGAAGTGAACCAGTATGGTGAATCCCGCTATCCAGGCCATTGCAAGCAAGGCGGGCCAGCGGGCACGGAGGAGGTGAAAGTGGCGGCGGTAATGAAGCAGGGCGAGGTTGACCACGACGTACACCAAACACGCCCATTCCGCGTAGCTGGTGACCCGGCTCCCGTATTTATAGAGGAACAGGGAATTAATCAGCAGGTAAATACCGATGGCAACGCCGACGCTCCGGCTCATAAGCGAGCCAAAATATCCTCCAAAAATCGTCGGTGGTTTGCCAGGCGGGGCACTTTGTGCTGACCGCCTAATTTGCCCTTGTCCCGCAGCCAGTTCCGGAAGAAACCCGGGGGCAATACGGTCAGTTCGTGCCTAGTGATTGCGAAGTCACCGGCGCGTTTGCCGGCATAATTGTTATTGCGGGTACGCAGAGCCATATCCAGCGCTCGATTGAAAGCTTCGAGGTCTCCGGGTGGCCGCTCGAATTCCACCAACCAGTGGTGTCTTCCCTTCTTTCCGACTTCAATGTATTCCGGCGCCACGGTGAATTCCCTAACGATGGCGGGGACCGTCTCACAGGCTGCCATCAGGGCACTTTCCGCTTCGGACCGGAGGAGGTCTTCCCCGAAAGCATTGATGAATTCCTGGGTACGCCCCAGGATACGGATACGGTGCGGATCCGTCTCGGTAAACTCGATGAGGTCTCCCATGGGGTACCGGTAAAGACCCGCCACGGTAGTAATCAGCATAACATAGGTCGTCTCCGTACGGACGCCGGCGAGATCCACCGCCACCATCTCCCCACGCTGGTAAGCCTCCCACGGTATGAACTCGTAATACACCCCGGTGGTCAACAGTAAGAGCATGGTGCGCAGGTCATCCCGGTCCTGGACGGCGAAGAACCCCTCGGTAGCATTGTAAATTTCCTGGAAGATGAACCCCGGCTTTGGGAACAGCCGCTCGAATTGGGCCCGGTAGGGTTCAAAGTTCACACCGCCGTGCTTAAAGGCCGCCGCCCCGGGCCAGACGTCCAGCATATTATCCCCCCCGTGGATTTCCAGGATTCGCCGGTAAAGGGGCAGGTTCCAGGTAGGTACACCGCCCAGGATAGTGATGCCCGGTTCATTGGCGGCCAAATGGGCGATTTTCTCGATCTTATCCTCGTAGCTGGGGGCGGTGGCCAGCTCGATATCCGGAATGTAGAACGGTCGCATCACGAGCGGAATGCTCTTGATGATGATGGCGCTCACGTCGGCTTGAGGCAGCCCGGAAGGGTGATGGATCCCCTGAAAAGCTCCGCCGATGAGTAGGTTCTTATGACTGAAGACCTTAAGGGACTCGTCCTTTTCGTAGAGTATGGCAAGACTTAGCCAGCTACCCTTCAGGTGAATGTCCCGAACGGCGGACTGCGGGATGGGCAGGTACTTCACCGAACCTGTCGTGCCGCTGGTCGTGGCAATCCAGGCGGCGGGGTCGGTGGTCAGCGTCTGCAACTTCCCCTTTAGAACCTGTTCAATGTAGGGGGCGTGATCATCGTAGTTCCTGACCGGGACACGGTCGCTAAATTTGCGAGGGTCCTTTAGCAAATCGGCGAAGTTGTGATCCCGACCGAAAGTAGTCGATTGATTGGCCCGCAGTATATGCTGGAGCGTATTGGCCTGCAGGTGCAGGGGTTCCTCGAAATGCGCACGAATCTCTCTGCGGTACCTGCCCAGGTAGGTTTTGAATAGGGTATTAACAACGCTGAGCATGACCTATAAAATTTCCAGCAACTCCCGCTTGCTTTCCAGGGATCTTAGGATGTGAGGCAGGCGTTTGCGGGTGTGTTCATATCCGACATCGTGCAAATCCGACAGCCGGTTGAGGTTAAAGATATGGTAATCGTTGAGCGTGCTAGGCTCCAGAACTATGTCACATAATTCGGCAGATGGCAGCGTGTTCGCCATGATGCTCAGGTCAAAGCATCTCCATACGATCCCGATCACGGTCTTCACATCGGCCGCCTTGAGATTTTCGTAGGGCATCAGGTTACTGCCGATGATAAAGTCCGTCTGGTTAAGCAAAGGCTTCACGGGCATATTCTCGATCACCCCGCCATCCACGTATTGGTTACCGTCGATCACCACCGGCCGAAATAGAAAGGGGATGCCGCAGCTTGCCGCCACGAGTTCGTGCAGGGGGCCGCGGTCGTGACATTCCAACTGACCGGTATTGAGATTCGTTACGCCGACGTAGAAGGGGTATTTTAAGTCATCGAAACTGTTTTTCGGAATGACGGTGGCCAAACGCTCCTGGAGGTACATGCTGCTGGTAAGTCCCGTGAGTGGGACGCCAATTTTGTAAAATCGGAAGATGGAAGACTTCAGGGCAAAGTCCATCATATCGTCTGGAGAAACGCCCGCGCAGTACAGGGCACCCACCAAGGCTCCCGCGCTTACGCCGACGACCTTGGTAGGTACGATGTCCGCTTCCAGTAAAGCTCGTAATGCTCCGATATGCGCTGCTCCCCGCGCTCCGCCGCCCGAAAGCGTAATACCGATGGTTAGCTTCTTCATGCACCCATAGAGACACTACAGGGCGACGCCCGGTTGAGCGCCCAACCTTTGGATGAACATCACGTTGGGATGAGTATGGAAAATTTAAGCAAAAAGACCGCCTACGTGACCGGCGGAAGTAAAGGAATCGGCTACGGCATCGCCGAAAAACTAATGGCTAATGGTGTCAATGTGGTAATTACCAGCCGCAGTCAGGATTCTGCCGATCAGGCCGCCGAGAAGCTCAATAAGCTTGGCCATCCCGGCAAGTGTACGGGCGTCGAAGCCGACGTGCGAGATCTCGAAAGCCAGAAACGGGCCGTTGAAAAAGCTACCAGCACCTACGGCGGACTCGACATCGTTGTTGCCAACGCGGGGGTAGGTCATTTCGCTCCGATCCAGGAAATGACCCCGGAGCAATGGAGTGAAACGGTCGACATCAACCTCACCGGAACGTTCAATACCATCAAAGCTTCGGTGGATGCCCTCATCGCCAGCAAGGGGTACTTCTTTACCATTGCCAGTTTAGCGGGAACGAACTTCTTTGCCGGGGGCGCGGCTTACAACGCCAGTAAGTTCGGCGTAGTCGGATTTACCCAGGCCGTAATGCTCGACGTGCGTAAGCAGGAAGTGAAATGTACGACCATCATGCCCGGCTCCGTAGCAACCCACTTCAACGGCAACGAACCCGACGAAAGTGATTCCTGGAAGATACAGATCGAAGACCTGGGACAATTAGTAGTCGACCTGCTCAAGATGCCGGCGCGTACGCTGCCTAGTAAGGTGGAGGTACGACCTGCTGTGCCTAAGTAGGCCTTCGGCCTTTAGTCGTTAGTCTTTTAGTGCTTTAGTCTTTTAGTCTTTTAGTTCGTTAGTCTTTTAGTCTTTTAGTGCTTTAGTCTTTTAGTGACCACTAGATGTCCTTGGCACTAAAGACCTAAAAGACTAACCGGCGGAGCCGACTAAAAGACTAACCGGCGGAGCCGACTAAAAGACTAAAAGACTAACCGGCGAAGCCGACTAAAAGACTAAAAGACTAAAAGACTAACCGGCGAAGCCGACTAAAAGACTAAAAGACTAACCGGCGGAGCCGACTAAAAGACTAAAAGACTAACCGGCGGAGCCGACTAAAACGGCGAAGCCGTCTACTCCTCCCCAGTGCCAATGCTTTCGTTCGGGTCATCCGCCTGCGTACGCCGCACCACCTTATCGATGCGGGTAGCCAGGATCTGGTGGTCGTAAGCGGAATTCCGGCCGAGGACATTCGACATCAGGGCGACGAGGTAGCGGGCGCCGTCGGGCTGCTCGACGATGGCCACGGAGTTCATGTAGTTCATGCGATTGCCTTTATACTTACCGCAACTCGTACCGGGTTTACAGCCGTAAAGGCTTCCGGATTTAAAGTATACCCCCGCCGAATCGAGTACGGGCGCGTGAGCGTAGCGTATCCTGCGGTCGGTCATATACATCAACCGCTTGATCTCCAGGCTGGAAGGAGCATCCACTACCCTACCCGACTCCAGGGCGGTAAGCCACTTCATTAGTCCACGCACCGTGCCCAGGCTTCCACCCTTTGGCGGGACGATCCCACTCGCCCCACGGGTGAACATGGTTCCCAGCCGCCAGGCGTCGCCATCAATTCCCATATCGCGCAAGGGACCGTTTACTACGTCCTCCCCGATGTCGCGGAGCGTTCCCCGGTCGGTGGTCCGGAAGTAGTCCATCATCTCGTCGAAGGTGAGATCGGGGTAACGGTCACCAAACACCCGCATAAGTAAGGCTTCCCGCCAGACGATACTCGCCGCCCCGTTGTTACTCACCGAAAGCATGTGATCGACCCACTGGTAGAGGTTGAAGCGATCGTTCTGATCGACGCGTTTGCGGGCGTAGCGTTCCGTCTCGGGATCGAACAGGGGAATTGTATGGTGATCGTAAACGCCGAAGGGACCGGCCTGAACGACTTTTTCCTCCATTAATTCCCAGCGCCGATGAACGCTGTCGGGATAGAGATTTTGCAATTCACAAAAGAAAGCCGTAGCAACGGCCAATTTTCCAACGCTTCCGGGCTGGTAACCGGCTGTCGGATTCCGTTCCGCATACCGGTGTGGTTTTCCCGGTGTCATATCGAAGACCGCTACGGAATATGAAGGGTGCATATTCGGAAAAATCTGGCTGATTTCCTCTTGCAGCTCCGCATTCACTTCCGGCAGTTCATAGACCGGATCTTCCATCAGGTTAAGACGTATATACTCCAGGCTATGCCGGGCCCCGTAGGGAAGCGTACGGACCAGCCGCGCACTGTCCATTCGTTGCAAGCGGAGCAGCCGTTCGATGCCGGTGTCCTCGTAGCCCTCGATGGGATAGCTACCTGCGGGTGAGGAAGGAAACACCACGGCGATGAGAATACCGAAAAATAACAGGATTCGTAGGATCTTAGATTTCATAAGTGGTGTAAGGTGACTATTTCTTACCTCCGCCGCGCGGCCAATGTTCAACAACCGGGTAAAAGGTCGTAGTAGTCAGGCTGGCTAACAATAAAAAGCAAGGAGGTAACACATGGAGTTGGACGACGAACGGAAGGTATTCCGAAACGCGGCAGGAAACGCTACCCCGACCCAGTATTTACGTCCGAGTATTCGGCTCTTCCCGGGATCAAACCATGGTGGTTGGGGCCGGACATCCCTTAACTGGGCGGCGGAGCGCAGGGTCCAAAATTGTAGGAACGCGGTGACCAACGGAAGAATACCTGAATCTGTGCGACCACGTGCCCGACGGGTAGGCGTAAATCGTAGATCAACGAGGGACTGTCCCGGTAAATTTCCGGATACGCCAGCGGTTTGGGTCATTGCCGGCGATCAACGATGACAAATTCCAGGCCCAGTATGCGATAATCCGGCATCCAGTCCTATTGGTCCAGCACCATGGTTTCAACGACCCAGCCCCAATGGCCGGTTTAGTCCATCGGTTTGGGATTAATCCATACGCCCCTCATAATCATCCTGACCGGCGGTTCGTCACTAAGGGAAGCACGGGACGGCTCCGGACCGGCTCGATGCGGGGATTCAGCCCTGCGTCGATGAGGGTGACGCTCACGGGATCGCATGATTGTTCGATAGCCGTCAGGACGGTCGTGCGGCGGCTCATTAACTCATGATCCAGCAGATTCCCGACGTGCAGCGCTATAAAGCGGAAAGCCGGGATAACGTAATAGATATGCTTCGGGAAGATCGTTCCGGATAAGCTCATAATCAATAGGAACAGCGCAGCGTAGCAGGGGCTGGCCAGCAATAGCTCCTAGCACCCACGAAGTACATGCCACGCCAACCCGGCAATCAATGGATAGAACAGCAGTAGGCTGTAGAAGGCATTCCACTCAAAGAGATGGTAAGTCTGCTCGGGGAGGGCGTAGAAGATATTCTTGAACCCCTTTCCCAGCGTAACGGGAAAGATGAGCGGAAAGCACCCCCGTGATTTCCTGGAGGTGTGGCATCCAGTAGAAATACCAACCACCCACGCAAGTCACAGCGGCAATGAGTGCGGGCAGGGTGATAAGCTATCGCCCGCGATCGATCAG
The DNA here is from genome assembly GCA_963747415.1 of Lewinellaceae bacterium. Taxonomy (GTDB): domain Bacteria; phylum Bacteroidota; class Bacteroidia; order Chitinophagales; family Saprospiraceae; genus Neolewinella. The sequence goes on from CAVVFF010000004.1 coordinate 293,168, forward strand.
CGGATCGACCCGGGGAATGACCGGAAGGGTGGCTACAACCACTGAGGGGACTTTAGCCAATAGGCCGCCGGCACCTCCTAAAGTACCGAAGCAGCGTTTGCCCCACCCCACCAGATCGGATAAATAGCAAAAGAGATAATACGTCTCCATGGTAGTCAGGAAGAGACTGAAGGTATCGGGCAAGATCTTCCGGGAGTATGTTAGTACGATGGAGCACTTCAGGGGCAGCATGGCGTAGAGACCGGCCCCCTCGCTGAGAATTCGCCCCCCCCAGGCGATCGAAGTACCAGAAACCAAGGCAGCTTACCGTACAGTTCGCCAGCCTACCAAGGCTGAATGGCTCACAAAAAGCGTGGTAGTACATAGCCGTAATTGCCTGTATCAGTTCGAACTCCTTCGCGAAATAGTCCGGAGAGCTTGTTCCGCAGATATCGGTTTGGGCATAGAACAGGTTCATGCCCAGCTCGTAGAAATTGCGGGCTATCATCAAGCCTCATCCCTGTCTACAGGCAGGATCGTGGCGGAGCGGAAGGTCGTGCGTCATAAGCCCCGGCTGGAAGATCGCGCCCGCCCGTACCCGGGGTCATGAAAGTAACTGGCCAACCAAGGGGTCGGGCCGTAAACGGGACCAGCGAGAGAATTTACATGCGGCGTATTAAGCCGTGGCCAAATTGCTGCACGTCCGGGGGTTTCCAACCGGAGAGGGGTCAACCATTTGTCGGTTTCTTCATTTTCTACATCTAGGCCGTACCTTTGCGGCTTCCATTTAATACCCCCCCTATATGCCTGCCACGGACACCCTTACCAAGTATAAAGTAAAAGACATCAGCCTTGCCGATTATGGCCGTAAAGAAATTCGCCTTGCCGAAGCGGAAATGCCCGGCCTAATGGCCCTGCGGGAAGAGTACGGCGCCAGCAAGCCGTTAGCCGGTGCCCGCATTGCCGGCTGCCTTCATATGACCATTCAGACCGCCGTGCTGATCGAAACGCTGGTGGAACTTGGCGCCGAAGTCACCTGGTCAAGCTGTAATATCTTCTCCACCCAGGACCACGCCGCAGCGGCTATTGCCAAGGCAGGGATCCCGGTTTACGCCTGGAAGGGCATGACCGAGGAGGAATTCAACTGGGCCATCGAGCAAACGCTCCGCGCTTTCCCGGACGATAAGCCGCTCAATATGATCCTCGACGACGGAGGGGACCTCACCAATATGGTACTTGATAAGTACCCCGAACTAGTTGGTGACATCCGCGGATTGTCGGAAGAGACCACCACCGGTGTCCACCGCCTTTACGAGCGCGTAAAGAAGGGCACCCTGCCCATGCCCGCGATCAACGTGAACGATTCGGTCACCAAGTCCAAATTCGACAACAAGTACGGCTGTAAAGAATCGGCGGTCGACGCCATCCGTCGCGCCACTGATGTCATGATGGCCGGCAAGGTCGCGATAGTAGCCGGCTACGGTGACGTGGGTAAGGGTACCGCCGCTAGCCTCCGCGGTGCGGGAGCCCGGGTTATCGTTACCGAAATCGATCCGATCTGCGCGCTGCAAGCGGCTATGGACGGCTACGAGGTGAAGAAGATGGACAACGTCGTTCCGCGTGCCGATATCATCGTGACTGCTACGGGCAACTTCAATATCCTCAGTGAGCGGCACTTCCGCGCCATGAAGGACAAGACCATCGTTTGTAACATCGGTCACTTCGACAATGAGATCGATATGGCCTGGCTCAACAAGAACTACGGAAATACCAAGGATAACATCAAGCCCCAGGTCGACCTCTACAACATCGAGGGCAACGACGTCATCATCCTCGCGGAGGGACGCCTGGTTAACCTCGGTTGCGGTACCGGTCACCCCAGTTTCGTAATGTCCAACAGTTTCACCAACCAGGTCCTTGCCCAGATCGAGCTCTGGAAGCACAGCGATAACTACGAAAACAAGGTCTATATGCTGCCCAAGCACCTGGACGAGCAGGTCGCGCGGCTACACCTCGAAAAGATCGGCGTCGAACTGGAAGAACTTTCTTCCGAGCAGGCCGAATACATTGGCGTAGAGCAGGAGGGACCCTTCAAGCCCGACCACTACCGGTATTAGTCTTTTAGTCTTTTAGTCTTTTAGTCTTTTAGTCGGCTTCGCCGGTTAGTTATTTTGTAAGCCCCGGGTACCATCACTGTATTCGGGGCTTGCTGTGTGGCTACGGGGGAGAACGGCGGGTAGTCGGATATGCCGGGAATTCCGCAACCCTTACCGTACGACTGGGTTGAACCAGAAACTACCCCCATGAGCAAACCGAACGAAGGCGCCACGCCGCCCACCTGGAAACTGATGCTGGTGAAGTGGCTAGGGCTCTTCCCCCCTTTGCTTGGCGTGGCGTATGCACTCCAGTGGCTCGGAGTCCAGCCGCTTTGGTGGAAATTGATCCTGGAAACGGCCGTGCTGGTCCCGCTCCTCAATTACGTCATCGCTCCCCTGATGGACAGCCTTTTTTCTTCCTGGCTGTACGAGGGGATTGACGAAGAGCAGCAAAACAAAGGCATCGGTTTAGGGGGTTGACGGAAGAGAAACCTATTTGGTTTGCCGCTCTTTCAATACCAATTGCAGGTTTTCGGCCTTGGATTTATCGACGAAGAATTGCCAGAAAGCAGCGTAGTCTTCAGCGGGAAGTTCCACGGGTCGCAACTTGAGTGTCCTGGTCCAGACCACTTGATTTTCTCCTCTTTCCATGCTCGCTCGGTATTCACCGGCGGGATGAGAATAGACTATGGGCTCGGCAAGAATGCCGCTTTCGACCTCCAGGTTGGCGGGAAAGGATACCTTAACCGTGTCCACGAAGAATCGCGACTTTTGGTAAACTACCGGGAGTTTCCGGGCCTCCATCTGGTCGGGCACCCAATCTAATGGGAAGGGATTCAAGGCTACAAATTTGCGGCTTCCGAGTTTGCGTACGCGGTTTTTCAGTACCGTCTCATAGGCCATTTCCACTTCCGGGCGTACCTCTGATACGAAATAAGTATAGGCACTACCCGTGACGTCCGGCAGATAGTTATTCTGATGAAGCCAGTCGAGTTGATCCTGCTTGTCGCCAATGTAGGCCCCCAATTGCCGGAAGGTTTCCTGTTCGGCTCCGAAGTAAGTTGCGTGAAAGTCAAAGGCGATTTCGGTGCCCTCCAGCAGGCTTAAATTGGTGGTACGCACGTGACCGTGATCGGAAGGGGTAAAGGAGGGAGTACGCGCGAGTTTGCCGCCTTCAGGCGTGATCCACAGCACGTTGCGGTCCTGCAAACTCTCGCCGATATATCCCGTGATGGCATACTTGTCCGTACACTCCAGATACATGTCCTGGGAGGGAACGTAGAGTACCATGTGATTGAAAGACGAAGTGGCGAATTCGGGGTTGACCCCATAGTGAGGTTGTGTTTCCGCTTTGATGAGTACCGGGTAGGAAGCGATACCAACCTCCCGCAACATAGCGCCCATAAAATTACTTAGGGCTTTGCAATCACCGAAGCGATTTTCCTCGACGTAGGCGGCGCTGAATGGCTGCCAACCTCCGATCCCGAGTTGTATGCTGACATACCGACAACGCCCCTGCATCAGCCGGTATAATATTTCTATTTTTTCGCGCTCGTCATCCATCCCGGCGACCGTCTCCCGTACTTCTGCCGCGAGCAGGGGGGGTAGCGCATCACGACCTTCCATGAGCTGTCCGATAAACAGACCGAAATCGTGCCAGGTGCGGTAGCTTCCTGAATAGTCATCGATCCGGAAAAGGGCGGGTTCGGTACGTACGTAAGGAAGCGTTTCCGAAGTATGGGGCGCGAGTGGTTCATGGGATTGGGCCGGAAGATTTGTTAGCTTCCACTCGTAGGTTTTTATCCCATCCCCGGCGGATACGATTGCCTCTTCCGTCAGGTGTGTCTCCATCAACAATTCGTTGGCTTCCGGAACGACTACGCGTAGCCGGGCGGCCAGCAACGATTGTTCCCGTTGAACGGGCGCCCAGTGGGGAAAGGCAACGAGGGCGGCAAAGTCACTCATTTTTTTACTTACTTCGGTAATCACCGTGCAGGGATAACCGGTACAGGGTACCTCAGCGGACTTCACCCAGCTATCCAGCAGGAAGGACATGTTATCGTCGTAGCGCTGGTCGGATATATCATTCTTACGGCTGCGGAAAGTTTCCTTTCCGGATGCATCCAACACCGTTATTTCGAATGCGGTGACCTTCGAATCGTTGTCATAAAAGGCATAAAGTGACCGTTCGTGGTCAGGCTTATTGTTCAGGAGGGTCACCACCCTTCGGACATGCATTTCGGCGCTCCGGTCAGAGGTGGCCGTAAATTCATAATCTGAAGAGACAACGATGGAGTTGGCTCCCTGGCGTAGGCTATCGGGCAGGGTGAGGTACGCAAGACCTTCGGATTGGCTCTTGACCTGCGCTCCGGCGCAAATGAATAGCAAGAATAAGAGCGAGTGAGGCTTCATTTAGGTTGTCTTTTAAGCACCAGCGGCGTTTCCTGTAATTGGATGACCCTACGGAACATGTCGCGTAAAGCCCCGTATTCATTGGCGTCATAAAGGGTTCTTCCCAATTGAACGGTGAAGACAACCGATACGAGGCCGGGCGTGCTTTCCACGGCCGAATAGCTGGCAACCATGCTGCCGTCCTCCGCCTTTATCCGTACCGAAGCCGGGGACTCGTCCAAACTATACCCTTCTGGCAAGTGGATATTAGCAATGTACCGTTGTTCCCAGGGATAGGGAAAATCGATCGGTAATAATCGCTTTTCCGCATCGGCCAGTTGCCCGTCCAACATGGGTATTAATACCGGTTGCAAATAGATGAAATCGTCGATAGCCTGGCCTGCGGGAACGGTTAATTCCGCCTTGTATTCAAATTGCTCCGGCTTGCTATCCTTACCATCACCCGCCTCAAAAGTGATTACCCGCGTCTCCGGCAGAAAATCAATAACATCCCGTATCACCGGTGCTTCACTGTCATTCGTAGCCTCGTCAAGGGTGCTCCGCCCGGCAAAAGCGAAGTAATTCTCCAACCGTCCCTGGAGCTTCGTTTGTGCTTCTCCGTCGGCGCTCACGTTCATCTCCACCATGGTAATCTGCCGGGAGGAGGGAACCTCGATGGTAACCCAGCGAGGATTCTTTTTATCTCCGACCCAGCCCCGGTGATTGAGCGCGGCTTCCCGGGGGAGCCCCATGGGGCGGCCGGGGGCATTGGCATCAAGGAATAAGGGAGCGCCTTCCACTTCCGTGTACACCATCAGGTGATTGAATTGATCGAGCAGCGGATACTGCTCGACCGGTGCTCCGGTATTGCGTAAAGAGACCAACAAAGGATGCGCCTCAATACCCGCTTCGTTGAGCAGGCTGAGCAGTACGATATTCAGGTCGGCGCTATTACCGGAGCGTTCTTCGAATATCTTATTCGGCGTACCCGTAGCCAGGAAAAAATAATGCTCGTTCCACTGGATATTTTGGGTAACGAAGCTATACGCTGCCGCAATTTTTTGTTGGTCGGTTTCCAGCCCGGCGAGCTCGTTCTCAAAGGCCTTCCATACTTTGCCGTAGTTGATCTTATTCCGGTAGTATCGGCCGAAATCCTGACGGTCCTGCAGTTCGTCCACGGTTTCCTGCCAGTCGCCGAAGATCGTTCGCTTCGGTCCGGTCGGATACTGAACATTTTGCAGTTGCAATTGCACCTTGGGAATGTAGTCCGTGGCATTATTACTGTATGGCTGCGGCCGGAAGGCAGGCAGGTCCTTCATGGCCCACCGCAGTTCTGAATGCTCGATCTTATCCGCACCATTATTGTATGGCCCCGTGATAAACGTCGGACCCCACGCTCGCCTGGTAAACTTGGATTCGTTCACGTCCAGATTTGCTGTCGCCAGACTAACGTAACCGTAATATGGGGGTATCATGGCGTCGAACTGGGCCCAGCGAACCGGGATGTCCTGCTGAAACAGAAAGGGGGTCGGGATCAGGATGCTTTTACGCCGCCGGGTATACCGGTATTCGATAATGGCTCCTTCAATGACCTGCGGAAAAGTGAACTTGATCTCTTCTTCGGTATCAGAGGTCTTGTTGTAGATAATGCGCTCGGGACGCACCGGCAAGGTTCCGCCTGAAGGGAGATGAAGATATGCTTCCACATCCCCTATCGATTCGTACTCCCGATCAAACGACAGCACTACGTCAGCCCGCGAAAAGGAGGAAGGCTTTATTAATTTGACCCGATGGTGGTACTGCTCGACTAACGACGGACCATCCGTCTCGGAATATTCGAAATCGAGGTTCAGACGATTGTAAAGGACGTATGCCTCGGCGGTAGAATCTCCGGGAACGACCATGAGTTGTCGGTCTTCATCGGAAACCTTGCCGAAAACGATATCGGGCACCTGTTGCGCCGCGAGCGAAAAGCAGCAAATAATGCCGCAGAACAACCACGTCAGTCGGGTCATTTTCATAGGTTAGGTATCAGCTTTGACGCAGCCGATAATTAAAGATACTTGGGCGCAATGTCACCTTTAGTTAAAGTTTCCGCCCGGCTTTGACCGCCGAAAAGAAAGGGTACTGGGGCTACTATTTAGCGCGTTTTAAAACGATGGGCGCCTCCTGTAATTCGATGATCTTACGGTACATATTGCGCAGGGCGGGGTAAGTGGACGCGGGGTAAACGGTACGGCTCAGATCGACCGATAATCGTATTGAAATGGTATTATCCAGCTCGAGGGTAGCGGCGTATGTGGCTTCCATACCGCGATCCTCCGATACCAGTTTGATGTTTTCAGGCATCTCTTCCACGGCGTAACCTTCGGGTACGGCGATCTTGGCAATGAACTGTTTTTTCCACGGATGCGCGAAATCCACCGGATAAATGCGCGTCTCGACGTCGTCGAGGCCTTCATCCAGCAGCCGCAGCAGGATAGGCTGCAGGTACATGTAGTCACCGGTTTTGATGGCCGCGGGAACTCTTATCGTAAAGGTATTGGCTAGTGGCTTTGCTGGGTTCTTATCATCTCCCGAAGCGTATTCAATCACTTCCGCATCGGGAAAAACACGGATGATCTCGCCGGCTACGGGCTGTTTGGACCATTCTTCCGTTTCGGCTGATTGAAGCCGGCCCTCGAAAGCAAAATAGCTGCTCAGTCGGCTTTGAACCTTCACTTCCGCGTGGCCGCTTTCTTCGAACTTGATATCAGCCAAAACCGTCTGTTGGGCGGCGGGGACTTCCAGCGCTATCCATTCCGGTGCCCCGGGTCTGGCGATCCACCCACGGTGATTGAGCGCTGAGATGCGGGGAAGTCCCGGTGGACGCGTCGGTCCATTAGCATCCAGGATATACGGCTTGCCGTCGACCAGGGTGTAAACCATCATGTGGTCAAATTGGTCGATAATTGGATATACCTCAATATGGTTTCCACGGTCTCGTAGCGAAACCAGCATAGGGTAAGCCTTTATTCCCGCGGCAGACAGAATGGCTAATAAACTGAGATTTAGGTCAGCGCTGTTGCCTGTACCGTTTTTAAAGATATTATCCGGATTATCGGATCCCATGAAGCTATACGCTTTGTTCCAGCGTAGATTTTTGCAGATAAAGTAATAGGCCCGATCAATGCGCTCCCGGTCCGTCTTACCTTCCATGACTTCCGACTTGGCGGCTTCCCAAAGACTGTTGGAGGCACCGGAGGAGTGGTAGTACTTGCCAAAATTCGGATTTTCATCCAATTCCTTGGCGGTCGCAAACCAGTCCCGAAGCACGTAGTCCACCGGCTGATTAGTGTACTCAACCGACCGGAGCTGCAGCTTTACTTTCGGGAGGTAATCGGCGGGACTATTAGTATAGGGCTGAATATCGTAGGCGGGCACATCCTCCATCACGTACCTGGTCCACTGGTGAGGTGTACGCGTGTCGGCGGTAGGAGACGATTGGTGCGACCTTGGACCGAATTGACTCATAATCGTCTCGTGCTCGCTTACTGTGAAGGCGCCGTGGGTGCCAAGACTGATGTATTTGAAGAAGTCCGGAATAAGAGAGGTGTATTCCGCATAAGCGACCGGAATATTTTCCTGAAACAGGAAGGGGGTCGGTATGAGTAGGCTGGTCGATTGGCTCATGTATTCATACTCGATCACGGCCCCGGCCTGGACTTTGGGGAAGGTAAACTTGACCACCTTCCATTGGTCATTGACGTCCTGGCGGATAAAATCCCGGCCCGACAATTTTTCCCTACTGCCATCCGGCAGGTGAATCATCGCCCGCAGACTGGTTATGTCAGTAGACTTGTCGTAAAATTCAAGTTCAACATCAGCCCGGTCAAAGCTTGAAGGCTTGATCAGCTTTACGCGCCTGTGATGCTTTTCCTCTCTGATCACGCCTCGTTCGGAGGAATATCTGAAGGAGAGCTCCTGGCGGTGGTAGAGTACATAGGCGTCCGCGGTGCTGTCCGTGGGAACAACCATTAACTGCCGCTCTTCATCGCTGATTTTTCCGTACCGGACTTTGCCGGATTGCTGTGCCATTAAAGGTATGGACAACAGCAGGGTGAGCAAAAGCCCCCAAAACTGCTTATACATGGGTAGGTGAGTGTTAAACGACTGAGGGGCCCAAAAGAGATCCTCCAATTAAATAAGTGCTCAAATTACAGCAATTCTAACTACGCTTTACCCCATATTATTGAGTTATTAGCCCCATTATCCAGATAATTAGCAAAATGAAATTCGGAAAGGTTCCCGACCCGAACAGTATTACTTACCAATTGCCGGTGGAGCCACTGGCCAATACCGCCCGACTTGATCGCTACGAACTCGGAAGCGGGGAGGGCAAGCCACATATTTACATCGGTGCTACCGGTTGGGGGATGAAGGAATGGGTTGGCGAATGGTACCCGGCGAAAACCAAGGCGGCGGATTTCCTGCGGGAATACGGTCAACAGTTCAATACCATCGAGCTTAACACCACCCATTACCGGATTCCCGACCCCGAGACTATTCGGCGGTGGTACGACAGCGTACCTGACGACTTCCGGTATTGCCCGAAGGTTCCACAGTTCATCAGTCACAGCAGGGATCTTGGCGCCGGTGGTGACGGCCTCCAACGATTCGTAGGGGCGATGGACGGACTGCGGGAAAAAATGGGATGTGCCTTCATTCAGTTGCCCCCATACTTTGGAGCAGACCGGTTGGTACAGATCGAGCAGTTCCTGCAACGCTGGCCGACCATACTGCCGCTGGCACTGGAGGTTCGCCACGAAAGCTGGTTCGCTGACCCCTTTGCCACCGAAGCACTGATGGACACCCTGGCGGCGCACCAGGTGGCGGCGGTGATCACCGACGTGGCCGGCAGGCGGGACGTACTCCATGGTTACGTCACGGCGAGCCGGACCATGGTCCGGTTTGTCGGCAATGGACTGATCGACAGCGACTTTGAGCGCCTGAAAGCGTGGGCCGAGAAGCTAAGGGAGTGGAATCTGCCGGAATCTTTTATCTTTCCCCACCAGCCCGATAATGTTTTGGCCCCCGATATCGCCGCTTGGTTCGCCGATCATTTGCAATCCATGAAGTTTGCCAATACCCGCGGACCACAACGCCACGGTGGTCCCGAGCAAATGCGTTTATTTTAGCCCAACCTTATCCCACTATGAATAATGACTACCCGGTAATTCCCCGAGATATAAGTTGGCTGTCCTTCAACCACCGGGTATTGCAGGAAGCCAAGGATGAGAGTCTGCCCCTATTCGAGCGGCTGAAGTTTCTTGCGATTTACAGTTCCAATTTGGATGAATTCTTCCGGGTCCGGATGGCCAACCACCGCAATCTCCTACGGGTCAATAAAAAAACCAAACGGGAGCTCGATATTAGTCCGAAGCAAACGGTGCGCACCATTCAACGGATCGTCAACCGGCAACAGGAAGAGTTCAGCCGGATCTTTGAAAAGAAACTGATCCCGAAACTGGCCAAGCACGGTATTCACCTCAAGCGGCGGCTGGAGATGACGGAGGAAGAACGCGAGTACGTGCAAAGCTACTTCCGGGAGTTCATGCTTCCTTACGTACAGCCGGTGCTCCTCATTAAGGATATGGTACGGCCATTTCTGAATAATGCGCAGTTGTACCTGTCCATATTGATGAAGGATAAGGCCAAGGGGAAGACGGCCTATGCGATCGTGAAGGTTCCCAGCGACCACCTTCCCCGCTTCATCGAGTTGCCGAGCACGGATGATGAACGGAACATTATCATGCTGGACGACATCGTACGCCACTCCGTAAGCTGGATGTTTCCGGGCTATGAAATCGAGGATACCTACAGCATCAAGCTGACCCGGGATGCGGAGCTTTACATCGACGACGAGTTTTCCGGTGACCTACTCGCCAAGATCAAGACAAGCCTCAATCGTCGCCACGTAGGCCCGGCGAGCCGCTTCGTCTACGACCGTACCATGCCCGACCAGCTTCGGGAGTATCTCCAGGACACCTTCGAACTGGAGCGTTACGACATCCTGGCGGAGGGTCGGTACCATAACAACTTCGATTTTTTTTCCTTCCCCACCTTCGGGATGAACAAGCTGCAGTACCAGCCACAGCCGCCGCTGCCCTACCCCGCCCTGGAGGAAGCGGACGATTTCTGGGCTACCGTGCGGGAATCGGATCACTTACTCCATTATCCTTACCACAGCTACGAATCAGTGGTTCGCTTTTTCGAGCGTGCAGCGGAGGACCCGGCTGTCAGCCACATCAAGATTGTTCAGTACCGGGTAGCCCGAAAATCACGCATCATGCAGGCGCTGATGCGCGCCGTCACGCTCGGTAAGCAGGTCAGTGTGTTTATCGAAGTGAAAGCCCGCTTCGATGAGGAGGCGAATCTGCGCTGGGGGGAAAAGCTCGAAGAAGCAGGGGTTCACGTCCACTATAGTTTTCCGGGGGTAAAGGTCCATTCCAAACTGGCCCTGGTCCGCCGGGTAGAAAACGGCAAGGAGCACATTTACAACTACCTGTCCACCGGCAACTTCCACGAGGACACGGCCAAGATCTACAGTGACTTCGGAATCTTCACGGCCGACGAACGGCTCACCAGCGAGGTTTCGCGCATCTTCAGTTTCCTGGAGAACGTAATGATACCCGACGAGCCCTTCAAGCATCTCCTGGTAGGACAGTTTAACCTGCGCAGTGGCCTGGAAAATCTCATCGAATACGAGATCGCCGAAGCCGAAGCCGGACGGCCCGCGGCTATGACGCTGAAAATGAACAGTTTGCAGGACAAGGCGATGATCGAGTTGCTTTACCGGGCAAGTCAGTCCGGCGTATTGATCAATCTGATTGTCCGGGGTATCTGCTGCCTGGTTCCCGGACGGAAGGGCTACAGCGAAAATATTCACGGGGTCAGTATCGTCGACCGGTACCTGGAGCACGCGCGGGTATTTCACTTCCACCACTCGGGGGAGGAACTGGTCTACCTATCCTCCGCTGACTTTATGACCCGCAACCTGAGCCACCGGGTGGAAACGACCTTCCCCATTTACGATGAAAACATCAAGGATAAGATCCTGGAAATTCTGGATATTCAGTTGGCAGATAATGTGAAGTCGCGCTTACTCAGCGATCAGCAGGGTAATACGTACTACCGCGGCGGCAGCGATCTTTCCATTCGCAGCCAGGAAGAAACCTATCACATGATCAAGCGAACGCTCGTTGCCCAACAGATGGAGCTGGAGGAATAGTGCTGCCGCCTCAGTTTCTTAGGTGAATCGTGCCCGGCTTATCCTTCAGGCTGCTGCCCGGGCGCTCGCGGAATACGGAGATGATCTCGGCCACTACGCATGCGCTTATTTCTTCCGGCGTCTCCGCTCCGATATCCAGCCCGATGGGGGTATATAAGTTCGGAAAATCCAGTAAGCCGATGCCACTTTCGGCGCGCAGTTCCTCATCTATTCGTTTTGCCCGCTTCCGGGGGCCCAGGACCCCGAGGTAGGATGGAGACTGTGGTAAGAAAAGCTTTACCATTTCCTTATCCCGCTCGAGGTCGTGCGACATGCATGCTACGGCCGTATACCCATCCACCCGCAACTGGGAGGCCTCGCTGTAATCGTGCAGTGCATCAGCCACTTCCGCTAACACTTTGGTAAACTTTCTTCGCAACCCGATGACACTGCATCGCCAGCCCAGCTGTTTGGCCGCGGTAGCCATGGGTGGAATATCGTAGTTATCACCTACGACGATCAAGTGGAGCTCGGGCCGGATCAACTCGTATAGCCGGTGCCAGCTACGGCCATTGGCGTCTTTGTGCACCTTCACGGTACTGCGGCCCATTGGCAACACCACGCTATAGAGCGGGACTTCGGTTAGCTTGCCCGTGACTTCCGCTTCGGATGGGGCATTCACCAACTGCATGAGCAACCTTGGCTGTCGGGTTCCAACGATTCCCCGCAGTACCTCGATCTGGTTCTCTGCATCCGTGAAGTCGAGGGGGACAAAAAGTACTTCTATGCGTCCGTTGCACCCCAGACCGATCCCGATCTGCCGGTCTTCTCCTTCGAGCGTATCGTATACCCTTCGGGAAGGGCTACCCCGGTGGATCGATTTTTGGGCCCGGCGCAGCGCATCGCCCTCTAGACATCCACCACTGATCCCACCGGTATACCGGCCGTCGGCCCCGACGATCAGGCGAGCGCCGATGCGCCGGTAACTGGATCCTTCGATCGCAACCACGGTCGCTAAAGCGCAGGGGGTTGCGGTGCGCTTAAAGCTGTCGTATAGTTCAATGACGTTCCTGATCTCCTTCATGGCGCTGGTAGTCTTCCGGGGTGTCGATATCGAACAAGTCAAACGGGGGTTCGATCAAATAGACATCCGATGTCGATGCGTTCAGCAATTGTTTGGCACCTGCGTCCCCGCCCAAATTAGCCAGTTGGTTGAAATAACGCCGTGGGAAAACTGCGGGAACGCCGGCCCCTTTCGGATACCGTGTGGCAATAATGGCGTCCAGGGCGCAGGATCGATCCAGTAAGCGAGATAGATAGTGGGCGGAAACCGAAGGTTGATCGGCAAGCGTAACCACCAGATTTTCAGCAGAATGGCTGTCCTGGTTAATAAAATGTTGCACCCCCCTGGCCAGGGATGTTCCGAGTCCGCGCTGGAAATCCGGATGTTCGATCAGCGTAACGGGGAGTCCCTTTAGCTCGCTACTCACTGCCTGTCGGTAAGCGCCAACGACCACGAATACCTTACTACCCGGCACTTTCAGGGCTACCCTCACGGCATGGCCGATAAGGGTAGTATCCTTCCAGGGCAGGAGCTGTTTCGGCTTACCCATACGGGATGAATTACCGGCCGCCAGTACCAGGACTACAGTAGTTTCCCCCATTTATTCTATGGTAATGGATAATATGGGTGTAGCAGGATCAATAGTTGCCGGGTCTACGGGGCCAACCGAAGCATTCATCATCAGCCGGTACACGAAGGGTGGCTGGTAAGCATACACCCGTGCTTCAATTGGCGAACCTAGCACCTTCACCTTTCCTATGCGCTCCTCTAACTCTGAAAAGCTGTTTCCTACCCGAATGCCATCCTGCGTTACCGCATCCGGAGACAAAATGGTGATACTCTCGATACTAACCGTATCCGATGAAAAAACGTAACCGAGCGTATCTTTCCTCCTGCCAATGATGTAATGGACGGCAAATACGCCATCTCCGTTCTTTAGCTCTCCAGGGACCAAAAATTCCGAAAAGGCCGCAAGGGTTTCACCCGGCTCCATATCCATAAAACTGCCATCCCCAATTTCATACGGGTCGTCAGGATCGACGTCGTAAATTGCGGTGTTCCCGGCATTCGGATTTTCTACCGGCCGGGTTTCCGGCGTGGTCGGTGGCCCGTCAGAGCAGCCCACTAGCAATAAAACCGGAAGAAGTAGTCGATACATAGGATGAGCCATGGCGTGCGGTTATACCGGCGTGGAGAAAATTATTGATGCGTAAAAAGTCTGTACACAGATGACCCGAAATTACCGCTCTTTATTGGGAGATGCTTTTTTGATCGTATTGGGGGTCGGCTGCGCGGCCTTCGGCTTAGAGGGATTCCTGCTACCGAGTAACTTCATCGATGGAGGGGTCACGGGCATTTGCCTGCTCGTTCGGCAGATCACCGGCTGGCCGCTCTCGGTGCTTTTGCTGTTGATCAACCTCCCCTTTCTCTACCTGGCTGTCCAGGTGATCGGGCGGCAGTTTGCGATCAAGACGGCCATTGCTATCGTCCTGCTTTCGCTGGCCCTTTATTTCGTTCACTTTCCGGAACTCACGGAAGACAAGCTACTGGTATCGGTCTTTGGTGGCTTCTTTATCGGAACCGGGATCGGACTATCGATGCGGGGCGGCAGCGTACTGGACGGAACCGAAGTGCTGGCCATTTTCTTAAGTCGTAGCCTGGGCATAAAGGTAAGCGACTGGGTGATCATGATCAACGTGGTGATCTTTTGCTCTGCTGCCCTGCTTCTTTCCGTTGAGCAGGCTTTATACAGTGTGCTGACCTATTTCGTGGCCTCGAAAGCCCTGGACTTTATTGTCGACGGCGTAGAGGAGTACACGGGCATCTTTGTCATAAGTCCCCAAAGCGAAACGATCCGCAATGCACTGATCTCGGAGGTTGGCTGTGGGGTTACCCAACTGTGGAGTCAGGGTGGCTTTGGCAAAGCCCCCTCCCTACCGGATCAGCGGGTACTTTATGTCGTAGTCACCCGCCTGGAGATCCATAAGTTGCTCAAAGTGGTGCGGGGCATTGACGAGAATGCATTTATAACCATGAACAGCATCAATGATGTCCACGGAGGCATGGTTAAACGGCGCAAGATCTAGTTCGATTCCTTATTCTTATAACTTTCCAATTCCTCCTCGCTATACGCCAGCCGCGTGATCCGGTCGTAAAGCACGGGTACGAAAAAGATGGCCAGACTGGTCACTGCCACCAGCCCGCCAATGACCACGAATCCAATCGTTTGCCGCGAGTTTGCCCCGGCTCCACTTGCCGCGGCCAGGGGGATCATACCGAAGACGAAGGTGGCACTCGTCATCAAAATGGGCCGGAGCCTGGCGCGAGAAGCATTTACAGTGGCTTCCCGGATACCCTGCCCGGACTCCACGTTCTGCTTGGCGAATTCTACAATGAGAATGGCATTCTTCGCCGCCAGTCCTACGATGGTGATCAATCCGATCTGGGCGTAAACGTTATTGTCAATGTCCGGGAGGAACCAGAGGGTCAGTAAAGCTCCGAATATTCCCGTAGGTGCCGCCATGAGTACCGAAAAAGGTACCGTCCAGCTTTCGTAGAGGGCCACCAGGATGAGGAAAGCCAGTACTATGGCAAAGATGAAGATGTAGATTGTCGTGGAGCCCGACTCCGCCTGCTCTTTACTCAGTCCCGAAAACTCATACCCAAAACCCGAAGGCAAACTTTCCGCTTCTTCCCGCAGGACATCCAGCACCTGGCCGCTACTGTAGCCGGAAGCAGCGTTGCCGGTGATGCTCGCGGATCGGAAAAGATTGTAGTGAGAGATCAAGGGGGCCGTGCTGCCAAGTTCATAGCTGATCAGGTTCGATAGCGGTACCATCGTGCCCGACGAGTTCTCAACGTAGTATTCGGAAAGGTCCTCGATTTCGGCCCGGTATGCCGTGTCGGCCTGGGCCACGACCCGGAAGGTGCGACCGTAGAGCGTAAAGTCATTGATGTACGAACTCCCCAGAAAGGTGGAAAGCGTATTGTAAATCGAGGTCAGCGGCACGCCGAGCTGCTTAGCGCGTACGCGGTCTACCGAAAGCTGGTAGCTTGGGGCCTGGGCGGTAAAGAAACTGAAGGCCCCGGTGATCTCTTCCCGCTGGTTAATCCGTCCGATGAAATCATTCATGGTCGTTTCAAATTCCTTGATCGACGCATTACCGGAGCGGTCCTGGAGGATAAAACTGAATCCGGAGGTACTGCCTAAACCGGGTATGGGAGGCGGAGGGATCACTACTACCCGGGCATCAACGATGCCGCCGAAGTATTGCTCCAACTTGCCCACCATGGCAAAAATGCCCTGCCCGTCGTCGGTCCTTTCTCCCCACGGGGTAAGCTGTACGAAAACCGTGCCGGTATTGGAGCGCTCCGTAAAGGTGATCGCGTTGAGACTGGCGACGGCCGTGTAGGATTCGATTTCGGGAACGGTGTCCAGGATGCTCATGATCTCCTCCATCACGCCGAGCGTCCGGGAATTGGCCGCTGCTTCCGGGAGCTCGAACGTAACGAAAATCCGCCCCTCGTCCTCGGTCGGTACGAAGCCGGTAGGCTCCACCTGGAACAACAGGTAGGTAGCTACGATGATGCCTGCCAGTAGCGCCAGCGCAATGTAGTAGTGCGTCAATACCCAATCCAGCGCCTTGGCATATCCGTGGCGTAACTTCTCCAAGCCTTTATTAAAAGGTTTGAAGGCTTTTTCCAGCCATTCCGGCTGTTGCTGGTCCTGTTTGAAGAGGAGAACGGCGAGCGCAGGGGAAAGCGTCAGCGCAACCAGGGAGGAGAGCAGTACGGCGACCGATATCGTGATGGCAAACTGCTGGTACAACTGCCCGGTGAGACCGGTTATAAAGGCCACCGGGACAAAAATGGCCACCAGGATCAGGGAGGTAGTCACTACCGGGGTAGCTACATCGTCCAGCGCGGATTTTGTGGCCTCCACCACGCTCATGTCGCCATCTTCCAGCTTACTCTGTATCGCTTCAACCACCACGATGGAATCGTCCACCACGATTCCGATGGCGAGGACGAAGCCGAAAAGCGTGAGGGTGTTGATGTTGAATCCGAGGGGACTGAAAAAGATCAGTGCACCGATGATGGACACGGGGATCGCTAATAAGGGAATGATGGATGCCCGCCACCGCTGTAAGAACAGAAAAACGATGAACGCAACGATGGCCAGGGCGATGAGGAGGGTATTCACTACTTCCCGAATCGATACCTCCACCACCGAAGCCGCTTCGTAGGGAACCGAATAGGTCACGTCTGGTGGGAAATCCTTGCTTAATTCGTCCAGCGCTTCGTAGACTCCCTCGGCGGTAGCCAGCGCATTACTTCCGGGTGCCTGGTAGAGAATCAGGATGGATCCTTCCTCGTGGTTGACCAGCGACTGATTGCCGTAGGAGAAGGTACCCAGTTCTACCCTGCCGACATCCTTCACGCGGATCAGGGCGCCCGACTCCACGTCATTACGAATGATGATGTCCTCGAACTGGGAGACATCCTCCAGCCGGCCATCCAGAAAGACGGTGTACTCGAACGCCTGGTCATCGGGTTGTGGTGGGGATCCGACCGAGCCGGCCGCAACTTGCAAGTTCTGCGTTCGTACAGCCTGAATCACATCCTCCGGCGAAAGTCCCAATTGCGCCATGCGGTCGGGGTAAAGCCAAAGCCGCATGCTGAAGTCTTTCGTAACGGCAAAAGCATCTCCGATCCCCTCTACACGCAATAGCCGGTCCCGGACGTAAACATTGGCGTAGTTATCCAGAAAATTCGAGTTGTGGGTTCCGTTGGGAGACTGCAAGGCTACGAGCATGAACAAGCCGGGGTTCCGCTTCCGGACCACCAGGCCAAGTCGTCGGACTGCCTCCGGAAGCGCCGGCTCGGCGATGCCGAGCCGGTTCTGCACGTCCAGGGCCGCTATATCGATATCGGTGCCCAGTTCAAAGGTTACGTCGACCCCTACGACCCCATTATTTGTGCTGTTGCTGGTGATGTAGTCCATCCCCGGTGTTCCATTCACCTCCACTTCAATCGGCGTAGTGACGGTCTGTTCTACGGTTAGCGCATCCGCGCCGATGTACGTACCGCTGATGGAGACGCTCGGCGGCGTAATCTGCGGAAACTGGGTGATCGGCAAACTGATCAGCGTAATCGATCCGACCAGTACGAGAACGAGGGAAAGGACAATTGCCGCCTTGGGCCGGTTGACAAAAAATTTCAGCATCGGCGGGGCTAACTTTTGGGGGATTGAATACGGACCCGGCTGCTATCTCGAATGGCTTTCAGCCCCTGGGTAACCACCACTGCTCCGGCGTCGAGCCCGTCCAGAATGATCTGTTGATCACCGACCTGTTCGCCGGTGGTCACGTTTTGCCGGAAGGCCGTACTATCCTGGACCCGGTACACGTAAAATTCTCCCATTTGCTCGGCCAGGGCTTGGGTTGGCACCACCAATTGAGGTCCGGCTTGACGGTTGATCATCTCTACGGACACGGTCATGCCGTTGCGGAGGAAATTTTGTTCGTTCTCAAAAGCCAGTCGCACCGTCAGGCTGCCGGTTCGGGAGTCGACCGTCTGCTCCGTCGCATAGATTTGCCCCGTTGGGCCATACAAGGAGCCATCAGGCAGGCGAAGCCTGAATGTGGAGTCCAGTTCCGAGGGGTCCATTCGCTCGAACCTGGCAAGCCGGGGGATATCGTCCTGCGGCAGGGCAAAATCCACCCCCACCGGCTCTTCCTTGGTAATCACGGTAAGGACGGGACTTCCGGGAGACACCTGGGTGCCGACCTTCGCGCTACCCAGGCCGGTCAAACCGGTCAGCGGGGCAGTGATGTAAGCATAATCCAATTGGGTCTGGGCGGAATTGAGCGCTGCCTGCGCGGAATTGAGGTCCTGCTGCCGGCTCTCCAACTGAGCTTCGGCCTGGTCGAGGGTTTGGGTTGCAATGGCTTCGGCCTCCGCCAGTCTCCGGTACCGGGCCACGTTCTTCTCGGCCAGGGATACTTCGGCACGGGCGGATTCGATTCCGGCTTCGGCCTGTTCTACATCGGCCTGGTAGCGCCGCACGTCGATCGTATAGAGTCGCTGACCGCGGTTGACGCGCTCGCCATCCTGGAAGTGCCGGGCGGTGATGTATCCGCTGACCTGCGGACGCACCTCCACCATTTCCAAGGGGGTGACCGTCCCGGGATAAGATTCGTAAAAGACCAACTCCTTTTCCGTTGCTTCCGCCACGCGAACGGAAACGGCCTGATTGCGTCCCTGACTGTTTGCCGAAGTAGACTCCGAATCAGTGCCTCCGCAGGCAAATAGTAAGATCGTCAGGCCCAGCATACTGGTTTTCATAGCGTAGCGATTAAAGGGTTCCGGCGGCATAACGCAGGCCTACCCGGGCCACGGCGGCGTCGAGCAGGCTATTGATCACGGCCAGGCGCGCTTCCTGCAGATCATTCTCCGCTACGATCACGCTGAGAAAATTCGTGATCCCTTCCCGGTACTGCAGGTCGACCACCTCGTAAATTTCCCGGGCCAGATCGACGTTTTCCCTTGCCACCCCGTAGGCATTCACGGCCTGATCGTAATTATTTCGGGCAAGGCCGTACTCCAGGCCTATCTGGTCTTCGAGCGCCTGGATGTCGTACTGCAGCTGATCACGGAGCACGGTTTGCTGCTCGATACGCCGTAACCGCCGCCCGCCCGTAAATAAAGGAACGCTCACGTTCAGACTAGCCAAAGCGTTGGGGAATACCTGATTATAAAGGTTGACCAACTCATTGCTCTGCCAGGTCCAGTTATACGTACCGCCGAGGTAAAAATCGGGAAGCCAGGCCTGCCGGTAAAACACCCCTTCCAGGGCGATCAGCCGGTCACGTGCCTGTAATTGGCGGTATTCCACCCGCCTGCTCGGCTGTAATACCGTGACGGTATCCGAGAATACCTCCAACCTTAGCTGATCGATCTCGTATGCCAGGTCCAGGTTCAGTTCTCCGGGATAACCCATGGCCTCCTTCAATTCCGCCAACCGACTTTCCACCTCGATCACGGTGTTGGCTAATTCCAGTCTCGTTCGATTCAGGGTTATGGTCGCCCGCTTATAATCGACCTTATCGTTCAGGCCTTCCTGAAATAGTAAACGGGCATCGGCCAGGGCCCGGTCCTGCCGAGCAACGTCCGTCTGCAAAAGCACCAGTTGCTCCCGAAGTCGCACCACCGCGTAAAACGCCCGGCTTACGGCCTCCCGGAGTCGGATCTCCGCCGCCTCGACGTCCAGACGGGTAGCCTCCAGTAGCGGTCCTTGCCGCCGCAGTGCCGCGGCCACGGTTGGATTGTAGATCGTCTGCCGCGCGCCAACGGTCAGGGTCGAGGAATTTACCGTACCGACTTCGACTTCCGTAGTCTCGCCACTTTCGGGATTTTGAAAATCGGGAAAGATCGAGACGGGTAGCTTAAAGTAGTGCTGCAAATTACCCGATACGAATAGCTCTGGAAACCAGGAGCTTAGGGATATCTGATTATCAATCCCCGTTAGCCGGATCTCTTCCCGCTGTGCGAGTAGCTCGGGTTGGTGTTCCAGGGCATAGTCGATACATTCCTGGAGGGTATACACCGATTGCGCCTTCGCTGGTACGAAGCACCAAAGCAGGAGGAAAGTATAAAATAGCCTGGATAGTAAATTCATGCACGCTGGTTTCCGGCTGCGTGTCAGGATGACTCACACCGGAGTTCAGCAAGGCTAAAGAGGATAACCCGAATCTTGTTCAACCGAAGCCAGGCTTGGTTTACCACTGCGGACTTATCCCCGGTGCATAGGGATAGGAAAGCGATTTGTAGTAAGCGAGGTCGTGCTCCGGTTCGGGCACGCCTTCGGGTAAGCTCAATCCGGATAGCTGACGGAAATAGGCAATAGAGGCATCCCGCCACCAGGCAGCCTCCCGTTGCTGCACCCGCAGGAATTGCGTAACCTGTCGGTGCCGTTGGGGATCTACCTTCCCTTCGAGTGAGGCCCACTGACTGGCCAGCCATTCCGTTCCTTCGACCCCCTGCTGGTACCTGCGGCAAAGCTCATCCCACAGGATTTCTCCGTTCTGCATTTCCCAGTCCCAGGGCAGGTGGTGAAACCAGAGTAGGTATTCCGGCGGGCAGGTCTTCGGGTCCGACAACATCTCCCTGACCTCCGGGGCGTACTGGGCCAGCGCATTGCTGCCCGACTCGGTCCGGTCGAAGCCGATTCCCATACTGTCAGCCCGGTGGTAATAGGCCGGATTCCATTCCGGCCGGCCGAGGTTGGCTACCCAGGGTCCGGGCCCGTAATGGTGTCCGGTGGCCATCAGGTGCGCCAGTCCGAGCGGTGTCATGTAGTTTACGCATATCTCGCGCGACTGCATCAGCATATCCACGATGGTATTCACCACCTGCTCCTCGCCGCTGTAGGTCATCGCGGTCCATTCCCGGTAGATATCTTCCGCGTCCATCATCGGATTCCAGGCCAGCCGTCCGAAGGCATACCAGTCCGCCTGGTTGAAGGGGTGGCCCGTCCAGTTTCTGTCGGTGCCGATGTTTGCTACGCCGGCCAGACCCTGCACCGTAGAGGCTACAGTTGTACCCATTCCTTCCCGGTAAGTGTCCGCCCGCAAAGTCTCCGTAAAGAGTGGTGCCAGACCAACGAGATGCGTTCCCTGGCCGAGGTATTCCTTGGTGATCTGTAGTTCAAGCAACAGCGGGGTTCGCGGTGTGGCGCCGAAAAGCGGACTGAAGGGCTCCCGGGGTTGAAAGTCGATGGGACCGTTCTTGACCTGCACCAGGACATTGTCGTGGAATTGGCCGTCCAGGGGAACGAACTCTTCGTAGGCTTGCTTTGCCCGGTCAGCTTCGGGATCGCTGTTGTAGACAAAGGCTCGCCACATTACGATCCCCCCGTGGGGTTGCAGTGCCTCGGCCAGCATATTGGCGCCTTCGGCGTGCGTACGACCATACTCCCGCGGTCCGGGCTGACCTTCGCTGTTTGCTTTTACTACGAAGCCTCCGAAGTCGGGAATGCGCTCGTAGATCTGGTCTATTTTTTCTTTCCACCAGGCTTTGACGTCCGCGTCCAGGGGATCGGCGGTTTCCAAACCGCCAAGTTCTACCGGCGAGCTGAAGCGGGCGGTGAGGTAGATTTTAATACCGTAGGGGCGGAATACGTCGGCCAGTGCCGCCGCCTTATTCATGTAATCCTCGCGAAAGATGAGGGAATTGGCGTTCACGTTGGTAACTACGCTTCCGTTTATGCCTACGGAGGCGCAGGCACGGGCATAATCAATGTAACGCTGGTCGATCACCTCGGGAAGGTTGTGCCAGTCGAAGATCGAAAACCCGGCGTACCCGCGCTCCACGGTCCCATCCAGGTTGTCCCAGTGATTGAGGATGCGAATGGGTTTTTCCGGCACTTCGGTCACGGATAGCTCATCCAGCGAACCTCCGGTCTGGATGATGCGTAGCAGGTGGAAGATCCCGTAAAGGAAGCCGGCGTCCGTGCTTGCCTGAAGGGTTAAACTTCCCTCGTTCTCAGTCAGGCGGTAGCCCTCCGCGGCCACTTCATCCAGACTAACGGAAGTAAGTAAGAGTCCTCCATTCGAAGTTTCTTGGGCGGCGAGCGCAGGTTCAGCCCCTTCTCCAAGCAGGCCGACCAATCCGGTACGCCATTCGGCAATTGCGGCTTGCAGGACAGTGTTGGACGTGTCCATGTTCTCCCCAAATCGCAGGCTGCCGGTGTACCCTAAATATTCCTCCCGTAAATCGGCATTACCGATCCGATCGTACCGCAACCACAGGCGATAGCCGTCTGCGGCCGGTAATGTCGACACCAGGAAAAGAAATAGAAAAAGGAAAAATGTCTTGTGCATGAGTCGAGCGGCGTTGGGCTGATGCCAAGGTAACACAATCCATTGCGTAACCCGAATTATTGCGACTCAGATCTCCCGCTCTGGTTTCCTACTGACGGCCAAGATCCCGTCTGGAAGCCAAATCATGGTTTGGAAAGCACTGTCCGGACGGGAGGCTCGACGGCTCGAAACGGCTAAGTTCGGCGTCGTACAGACCTTCCCGGACAAACACCGACAACTGCTCCATCTCTATTTCCGATAATCCAAGCGGACGGAACGTGGAAGTCAGTTGCCCAACGGGAACGCGTGGGTTTTCTGACACGCCGGCGTTCTTGTAGGTAATAAGATCCCGCACGGTACGAAAGATTGAACCATGACCATAGAAAGAGCTGGATTTCAGATTATAGCGTTGGGGCACCTTAAATTTAAATTCATCTTTCGGTCTTCCGGTAAAACCGCCCCGGCCCCGGTTCTCGACGTTTTCAATGGCGGTGCGGATAGTTGATTCCGGGCAATCGACCAGATCATCCATCCCAAGGGCGTGAAAGGTCATACTGCTCAGCGCGGGACCCGTGTGACAATCGACGCAAGCGGCGCGACCAAAGAACAGGATCGCGTCGGCCAGCATATCTTAGTTCAAGGCTGCTTCCCGCCCTCGGAGGTAGCGTTGCCACGGGGATCGGCTGGCCAGGAGGTTCCGCTGGTAGGCTGCGATAGCCAGGCCGGCGGTTACCGTGCCGTAGCGGAGGCTGTCGGGTGTAGCGGGGAAAGCGGGGTCGAAAAGTTGGTCGTATCCCAACTGCTGCGCCATGTCCTTGACCAATCCCATATGGTGCACGTCCAGCCCGGCGATGGCC
This sequence comes from Lewinellaceae bacterium, assembly GCA_963747415.1. Taxonomy (GTDB): domain Bacteria; phylum Bacteroidota; class Bacteroidia; order Chitinophagales; family Saprospiraceae; genus Neolewinella. The sequence goes on from CAVVFF010000004.1 coordinate 316,666, forward strand.
TGAGTCTCCAGGCCCGCATATCCCAGATAATTGGTTTCCTTCGGTGTACGCTTCGTCCAACCGGCTTCCGTACCTGCGTTCACGCCAATGGCCCCGAACTGACCATTCCACAACATAACCTCCTGGTAGGCGGTGTTGAGGACGGCTGGCGACCGGATCGGCTGCACGTCAACGTCACCGTCACTGAAGGGAAAACCCACGGCTCCGTGACGGCCTTCACCATTCCGACCAACGCCCTCTTTTCCTTCTCCGATACTCTGGACCGTGCCGGCCTGAAAGCCCGCACCGGCAAAGTGGCAAGACGCACAACTAAAGGTTCCTACGCCCGGGGAAAAAGAATTAGTTTATCGAGGCTTATGCGCACTTACGTAGCTGAATACTTCCCGCACGACTTTGCGTTTGACCTCCCGCTGCCGATCCCGGTCCATGTATTTCAGGCGAAACTGAAACTTGATCTCCATGAAGTCTTTCTTCACTTCGACGATCTTCAACAGGTAGCTATTCGGCTCGATAAGGTCGCTGAATTCGCGGATGGACTCGATGAGTTCCTGTTCCAGCTGATTGACGTCGTTAATGGCTTTGATATCCATTTCAAAGTCAATACTCAGCAACCGGACATCCCGCCTGGTGTAATTTATGATCTCACTGGTATATATCTTTCCGTTGGGCAGGATCACGACATCGTCGTTGTCGTTGAGGATTTTGACCTTCAGCAGTCCGATATCCGTCACCCTTCCCCGGTAGGTATAAAAGCGAACGTAATCGCCGACCTCGAAGACGTCGGTAAAACTATAATAGATACCTACGATCAGGTCATTCACGAAATCCTTGGAAACGATGGCGATGGCGGCGGCCACGATACTCAGGCTCGTAAACAGCGTAGTGAAATCGATTCCGATGAGGGAAAATATGGTAAAGACCACCACCCCGCCGATGAGGAGCTTACGGATATTCTCGACGCCGTAGATGAAGTTTTTGGCACCCCGACGCTTGGCGTAATTCTGCTGCTGGTAGAGCCATTTAATGAAGCGGGTAATGACGTTAAGGACCGCCACCGTCATCACGAAATACAGCAGTACGCGCCAGAATTCCGGGCGGCCGGGAGCCCACAAAATGGACCGGTCGAAATGAATGAGGTAGAAGCCGCCGATGAGAATAGCGATTTCTATCGCAGCTAAAGCGAGGGTGCCGGTGAGGCTTCGATTTTTCATACCAAGATCATAGTCGCCGCCACCTTCCGGTAGCGACGCACTGATTTAGCGCCAATTTTTATAGGCGTTGATCAATCCGTTTGTTGAACTGTCGTGCGACTGGACCTTTTCCTCCTCCCGTAATTCGGGTAATATGGCCTTGGCCAATTGCTTACCCAGCTCTACGCCCCACTGATCAAAACTATAGATGTTCCAAATGATGCCCTGGACGAAAATCTTATGCTCGTACAAAGCGATGAGCATTCCGAGCGTATAGGGTGTAATTTTCTTTACGAGGATGCTATTGGTAGGCTGGTTACCGTCGAATACCTTGAAGGGAACCAGTTCCGCTATGCGGTCGTCGGTAAGCCCGTCGGCGCGCAATTCCGCCTCCACCTGAGAAGCGGTTTTCCCGTTCATCAGGGCTTCGGTTTGGGCAAAGAAGTTACTCAGGAGAATAGCATGGTGATCACCGATGGGGTTGTGGGAGATCGCGGGGGCAATGAAATCTCCGGGAATAAGTCGCGTACCCTGGTGGATCAACTGGTAAAAAGCGTGTTGGCCGTTCGTACCCGGTTCCCCCCAGATGATCGGGCCGGTTTGGTAATCCGTGATCGGCTCACCGTCGCGGTCGACACTCTTGCCGTTACTTTCCATATTACCCTGTTGAAAGTAGGCGGGAAAACGGTGCATGTATTGATCGTAGGGCAGGATGGCCTCGGTTTCCGCCTCCCAGAAGTTAGTGTACCAAAGACCGATCAGTGCCAGTTTTACTGGCAGGTTCTCTTCCAGTGCCGCGTGGCGGAAGTGCTCGTCCATTGCGTGCAGTCCGTCGAGAAGGCCTCCAAAATTTTCGAAGCCGATCGTCAGTGCGATGCTCATGCCAATACTACTCGAAAGGCTGTAGCGCCCACCGACCCAATCCCAGAATCCAAACATATTCTCCTCCGCGATGCCGAAGTCCTTCACCCCTTCGGCATTCGTGGATAGGGCGATAAAGTGTTTGGCGATATCCTCATCGCTTCCCCCATTATCCAAAAACCACTTCCTGGCGCTACGGGCATTGGTCATTGTTTCCTGGGTCGTAAAAGTCTTGGATGCAACCAGGAAAAGGGTGGTTTCTGGATTTACTTTTTTTAAGACTTCGGCCAGGTGGGTGCCATCGATATTTGATACGAAATGGACTTCCCGACCTTCGATCCAGTAGGGTTTCAGGGCCTCGGTGACCATTACGGGCCCCAGGTCCGATCCCCCAATCCCGATATTCACTACCTGCGTGAGGGGTTTTCCCGTATAGCCGGTATGCTCTCCACCGTGTACCTTTTGTGTAAAGGCCTGCATTCTATTTAGGACATCCCTTACCTCCGGCATTACATCTTCCCCGTCTACCATAATAGCCTTGCCATCTCGGTTACGAAGGGCAACGTGAAGTACCGCTCTGTCTTCGGTACCGTTGATGACCTCGCCGGTAAACATCTTTTCGGTGGCTTCCTTGATCCCGCAGTCTTCCGCCAGGCGGTAAAGCAACTCGAGGGTTTCTTGGGTTACAATATTTTTAGAGTAATCAACCAGGATATCTTCCAGTTGCTGGCTAAAATTGCTGAACCGGTCGGGATCCTGGGCAAAGAGGTCCTTCATGTGCCGCTGCTGCATGTCATGGGCGTGCATTTCCAGCTCTTTCCAGGCCAGGGTCTTCGTAGGATTGAGGTTATTCAGCATGTCTCGTGATTTTGCCACTAGATACGAATAGCGGCGGCGATTGTGCATTTCTAGCTAAAAAGTACCGGAGGAACGCCAGATTATCCTACTAAGCGTAGGAACACTCAATATCCATGAACACCTTCTTGCGGCCTACGTTTGAATGGTGAACACTGGCCGGGCGATTCCCGGCCTCACGCTTTTTTAAACCAACCAACCAAAGATGAAAATCATTTTTTCTTACTTCTCAGCCGTGCTGGCGATCCTGGCATTGCTCCCATTACAGTCGACGGCCCAGACGATGGACGGCGACAACCAAACCATCCTCGAAATTGCCCAAAGCAATTCCGATCTGACCATTCTTACCCGGGCCGTGCAGGCAGCCGGATTAACTGAAGCCCTTTCTGGAGACGGAGATCTTACCGTATTTGCTCCCACCGATCAGGCCTTTTATGGCCTTCCAGAGGGTGTTCTTTCCGCTCTTACCAAGGCGGAAAACCGGGAAACTCTTATCGACATTCTCAAGTATCACGTTGTTGAAGGGGAACTCGCCGCGGCAGACGTGACCGCCGGAATCGAACAGGCCAGCGATGGCATGCTTGCCGCCGAAACCATGAACGGAGAACTTACCGCTATGCTGGCGGATGGTGGTGTTGCCCTGAAGGACGCCGCCGGTCGCACGATCATGGTCACCCAAACCGACATCATGGCCTCTAACGGTGTCATTCACCTGATCGATGGTGTACTCCTTCCCGAAGGTGTGGACCTTTCCGCCCTTACCGAAGGTGCCGATGCCATGGGTATGAACGAAGCCGACGACGACGGAGTCCTCGAAGAAGCCGGTGACGCAGTCGAAACCGCAGCCGAAGAGACTTACGAAGCCGCAAAGACGGCCGGAAGCTATGTAGCCGAAGGCGCCGAGGAAGTAGGTGAAGAAGTTGCAGAAGTATTTAACGAAGACGGCGAAGACGACGAAGAATACACCACGCAAAACGAGCGCAGTGTAGCCACCACCGGTTCTTATGGCAATACTGCCGACAAGACCATCGTGGAGGTTGCTGCCAGCAACCAAGATTTCAGTACGCTTGTCAAGGCCGTTGAGGCTGCCGACCTGGCCGATGCGCTGGGATCCGATAGCGGTTTCACCGTTTTCGCTCCCACCAATTCAGCTTTTGAGAAGGTACCTTCCGACAAGCTTAATTCGCTTTTGCAGCCTTCCAACCAGCAACAGTTACAAGGCCTGCTTAAGTATCACGTAGTGGCTTCCAAAATTTCAGCAGAGAAGCTGATCGCCGCCATTGAAAAGAACAACGGTTATTTCCGCATCCAAACCATCGGCGGCGAAAGCCTATACGCCACGATGCAGGACGGAAACGTCACCCTGATCGACGGCAATGGTGAAATGATTACCGTTACCAATCCCGATATCGAAGCCAGTAACGGTGTCATCCACGCGATTGACTCCGTTCTGATGCCGAAGGAGGAAATGTAATTCTCCCAACCATAACCACCTGTCTACTCGGGGCCGGCGAACGTACGTTCGCCGGCCCCGAGTGCATTTGGGAGAATCGGGAGCCATTTTGGAAAGTCCTCCCCAGCTGGGTTACATTGTAGTCCTATAATCCCTACCCCAATGAACCGTACCGTTTTCGCTTGGCTCTTCCTGGTCATGCTCTGCTCCCGCGCTCCGGCGCAATCCTACTCCCCTACCTCCTCCGAAGACCGAAAACGCGGCTATGTGGATAGGCAATCCCTTAAAGAGGACTCCCCCCTGGCCGGCTTGCCCTTCACGAATATTGGACCAAGCATCATGAGCGGACGGGTGGCGGACGTCGCCGTAGACCCCCGGGATCCTACGCACTTTTATGTCGGCTACGCCAGCGGAGGATTGTGGGAGACGACCGATAATGGCAGTACCTACACGCCCCTGTTCGATCAGCAGCCCGTCATGACCGTCGGAGACCTGGACGTTCACTGGGAAAGCGGTACGATCTACGTAGGAACCGGGGAGGTGAATAGCAGCAGAAGTTCGTATGCCGGAGACGGCGTATACCGCAGTACGGACGGCGGACGGACCTGGTCACACCTGGGTCTGGAGGAAACCCACCACATCGGGCGGATGATCGTCGATCAGGAGGATCGCAATAAAGTTTGGGTAGCGGCTCTCGGACACCTCTACGGACCTAACCCCGAACGCGGCGTCTACCGCACTACCGACGGCGGCGAAACCTGGAACAAAACGCTGTTCGTCAACGACAGCACCGGAGCGGTAGACCTGATCCGGGATCCTCAAAATCCGGACGAACTCTTCGCCGCGACCTGGCAGCGGGAGCGGAAGGCCTGGAACTTCGTGGAAAGTGGGCCCGGAAGTGCTATTTATCACAGCGAGGATACGGGCCAGAACTGGACCCGCCTGTCCCTTGAAGGTAGTGGTTTCCCGACCGGAGAAGGTGTAGGCCGTATCGGGTTAAGCGTGAGTTATGACCAGGCAGGCGAACGTCACTTGTATGCCAGTCTGGATAATTATTTCCTGCGGGAATCCGAGCCGGAGGACGAAAATTCCCTGAGCAAAAATCAGGTAAGGGAAATGCCAACACAGGACCTCCTGCGTTTGGAATCCTATTTATTGGAGGATTTTCTGCGCTCCAACGGCTTTCCCAGGGAACTTGATGCGGAAACCGTGCGAGAAAGGCTGGAGTCGGGAGCCCTAAGCCCCCTGCAGCTGGTTCAATATCTGGAAGACGCGAACACTACCCTCTTCGACACGCCGGTGAAGGGCTTTGAATTGTACCACAGTACCGGCGACGTTCAAAATTGGACCCGGACCCACGAGGACTATCTCGACGACGTGTATTATAGCTACGGGTATTACTTCGGGCAGATCGCCGTTCATCCGGAGGATCCGCAGACGGTGTATGCCCTTGGCGTACCGATCATTAAATCCACCGACGGCGGCAAAACCTGGAAAGGGGCCAACGGAGACAATGTGCACGCCGATCACCACTACCTGTGGATCAATCCTAAAGATCCGGATCACCTCATCAATGGTAACGACGGGGGCATCAACATCAGCTACAACGGGGGTGCGAGCTGGTTGAAGAGCAACGTACCGCCCCTGGGTCAATTCTACGCCGTAGCCGTGGATAATCATCCGGACGGCTACCGCGTGTACGGTGGCCTGCAGGACAATGGGACCTGGCGGGGTCCGCACAATTATGAGGCAAGTACCGACTGGCATCAGGACGGCGACTACCCATACGATGCCCTTATGGGGGGTGACGGCATGCAGGTTGCGGTAGACCCCCGCGACAACGAGACCGCCTACGTTGGCTTCCAATTCGGGAACTACTTCCGGGTAAATCCACAGGCCGGCGAACGAAAATTCATCACCCCCAAGCACGAGCTCGGCGAACGTCCCTATCGCTGGAACTGGCAGAGTCCCATCCTGATCAGTCCCCACCAGCCCGACATCTTCTATATGGGGTCCAACTTCCTCCACCGAAGCTTTAATCGCGGAGACGATTTCGAGAAGCTCAGTCCCGACCTGACGGGGGGCGGCAAATTCGGGGACGTGGCTTACGGCACGCTTACTACCATCGACGAGAGTCCATTACGCTTTGGCTTGCTTTACACCGGCAGCGACGATGGCCGTATCCACCGCAGCGATGACGGCGGACTGAACTGGACACGACTGGATCAGGACCTGCCGCAAAATCGCTGGGTTTCGCGGCTTTCCGCCGGGCACCAAGACGAGGACGTAGTGTATTTATCCCTGAACGGGTATCGCGACGATAACTTCGAAAGTTACGTCTACCGCAGCACCGATCGCGGGGATACCTGGGTGCGCATTGGCAGCGACCTACCCGTCGAGCCGGTAAACGTGATTAAGGAAGACCCAATGAATCCGGCCCTGCTGTACGTCGGCACCGACCATGGACTTTATTTCAGTCTGGACACCGGCGCCACCTTTGTAGCCGTAACGGACCTGCCCGCTGTCGCGGTTCACGATGTCGCCGTTCAGCGTTCGGCAAAGGACCTGATCGTAGGAACCCACGGCCGTAGCCTCTATCGGGCAAACGTCGGTTTGCTGCAATCCCTGGCGGGGGAAGAAGATACGGGATTGGCCATCGCCTCCATCAGTCCGCAGCGCTATTCCTCACGGTACGGTACGGCTAGCTGGTTTCGGGAAGACACGGCTCCCGAGGTAAGCATTCAGGTGTATAGTCCGGGCGATGACGCAGGTGCGACGCTATCCATCAACAGTGAAGCGGATTCGGAATGGCACCGCCGCGATATTTCGCTTAAACAGGGCATCAATACCTTTAGCTATGACCTGAGTTTCGATGAAGGCATGGCGGATAAAATGGAATCGGAGCTCAATGAAAAGCGAAAGGAGAACGAAAAGCCCGTAGTGGTCGAAGCGGCGGAAAATGGCACTTTCTATCTTCGTCCCGGCAGTTATACCGTAAGCATCGAAGCGAATGGGGAAACCGCCGAGACTACGCTGGAGGTAAAATAATTATCCCGGCACGTCAGGCAGACGTGCCGGGATAACTAAACTATTGGATTCGGAGAGCGATCAGGGTTTAAGCACGACCTTGATACAGCCGTCCTCCTTCTCGCGGAACTTTTTGTACATCTCCGGCGCCTTCTCCAGCGGCTCGGTATGCGTGATCAGAAAGCTGGGATCGATCTCTCCGGCCTCGATCTTATCCAGCAGGGGCTGCAGGTAGCGTTGTACGTGGGTTTGCCCCATTTTAAAGGTCAGTGCTTTATTCATGGCGGGCCCCATGGGAATCGTCGCGGTTGATCCGTAAACCCCCGGGATGGAAAGCGTTCCACCTTTCCGACAAGCCATAATCGCTTGCTGCAGAACGTAGGGATGATCCGATTGAAGGTGGGCGGTCTGTTTCAGGCTATCCGCTGCGGCGCTGACCATATTCGAGGCGTGGGATTCGGCTCCCACGGCGTCGATGCACCGGTCTGGACCTCTTCCCCCGGTCATCTCGATGAGTTCGCCGATCACGTCGTCCACTTCCGAGAAATCTATGGTTTCCACTTTGCAGTGATCGCGGGCCATCTTCAATCGTTCCGGCACCTGATCGATAGCGATCACCCGGCCGGCCCCCATCATCCAGGCACTTTTCATGGTGAATAATCCTACCGGTCCGCAGCCCCAAATGGCTACCGTGTCGCCCTTCTCGATCTGGGCGTGCTCGGCGGCCATGTAACCCGTGGGGAAAATGTCGGAGAGGAAGAGTACCTTTTCGTCGGGCAGATCACTTTCGATCTTTACCGTACCCAGGTCGGCGTAAGGAACCCGCAGGTACTCGGCCTGCCCGCCGGGAATGCCACCGAGTAAGTGGCTATACCCGTATACCGCGGCCGGGGAGTGGCCCATCGCCTTCCTTGCGTTCTCCGGCTTGGGGTTGGAGTTGTCACAGAGGGAGTAAAGCTTCTCTTCGCAAAACCAGCAGTGCCCGCAGGAAATGGTGAAGGAAACTACTACGCGGTCTCCCTTTTTGATGTTTTTAACACTGGAACCGACTTCTTCCACGATGCCCATTGGCTCGTGTCCGATGATGTCTCCTGCCTTCATCATGGCAATGTATCCATCGTAGAGGTGAAGGTCGGATCCGCATATGGCGGTTGAAGTGATGCGAATAATCGCGTCGGTAGGCTTCTCAATACGTGGATCTGGATGGGTATCGACGCGTACGTCGCCCTGTCCGTGATAAGTTAATGCTCTCATGTGTGGGTTTTATATTCCTTACCCTGACAAGCGGAACACTGTTCGGCCGTAAGCATTGTTAGGCGGGAAATCCAGCTATTACAGCGAAAATAGCCATAGGAAACAGGCCACGCCACTAAAAAGGGTATCCGAAACCGATCACTAACCGCCAACCATCCTCGACCGGATCTCCCACGAATTCCCGGGGAATACGGAAGTCAGCCACGGTTTCCTCGTAAGGGATCTGGAAGGGTTTCGCCAGGTCCAACCGAAAGAGCAGGAATGTTAGGTCGAAGCGAAAACCGAAACCGTAGTTCATCGCCAACTCGTTGATAAAGCTCGAGCTTCTGAAATCCGTATCCAGGGGTTCGGCCTCGGTCTTATAGGTCCAGATGTTGCCTGCATCGACAAAGGCAGCGACTTCAATAAGAGGGGTGATCTTCTGTCGCCACTCGATACTCGACTCCAACAGCAGGTTACCGTAGCCACGAAAGGTTAGCAGATTGTTGTTTATCGGTGCGGTACGACCGGGACCGAGTTGTCGGGGAATGAAACCACGTAAGCTATTTGGTCCTCCAATGGTATAGAGGTCAAAGTACGGGACGATGGCCCGGTCGCTGATCGGGAATGCGACACCACCGTGCAATCGCAAGGCAAGTTGAGAAGTGACGGAGAAGTTGTGGTAATACCGTAGGTCGGTTTCCACCTGGGGGTAGATACTCGTTATCCGGTCGGCATTGCCGTCATTGACGGTGGGGAAAATATTGTTCCAATTCATCGACAGGTACTGCTGCCAAAAAAAATTAGCCACGTCCTCACCGTCGAGCCGGGTATCGTAGGTAAGCGTGTAGTTGGGCGAATACACGAGCATTTCGTCGAATCGACTGGCCCCGGCAGTGGTATTGTCTTGGCCGGGCGCCAATCCCAGGTTGCGCGCAATGTCAAGTACTTCGGGATTACTGACCACGGGGTTCTGGAACCGTACGGCAAATGGGTTGAGGATATGTGACTTCTTAATCCGGCGCTGCCAGGTGTATCCGTACTCCGCTCGTAACTGGAGAAGACTAACGGTTTCTGAAGCTTGCGGGTCCTCCTCCACTATGGTCTCCAACTCATTCAGATTTAATTGATTGATCTCCTGACCAAACTTACTTAGGGTAAGGTCCAGCCGTTCGATCTTTGCCCCGACGGACATCCGGGTACCACTCGTCATCACGCGCGGGATGATCTTTCGTCGCTTCGGCAGCCAAAGCCGGGGAACGTCGAGGGTAGCCGTCAGGCCATATATTCCCGATCTCGGCACTCGGATGTCATCACTGTTCCCGAGAAAGACGGCATAGCTAAAATCTCCTTCCAACCTTAAGAGCTCCGCTCCCCGTAACAAATTTCGGTTGGTATAGGCCAGCCGCACATTGGGGCCGATGTACCGCGCGCTATTGAACGTGAGGCCGAATTCTCCCTCTATCCGGCGGCGGGGCAGGGGCTGCATGTAGGCATTGAGGATCAACGTACTGTCGGAGTTCGGTACGGAGGTGTAGTCCAGACTTATGTACCGGAAGGTGTTGTAGCTGGCGAGACGCCTGAGCGTTTTCCGGTGCAGGTCAGGGTTATACAGGAACCCCGCCTCGGTAGCAAAGCCTTCATCGAGGATCTCTGGGCGGAGGGGGCAGTCGTCACAGAAGACCGTGATTCCTCCCACCTTGTAAGAAGGAAGCTGACTACGGCCTACCGTATCGGCGGGGTCGATATTCGGATAGACGTTAACCTCAACAATTCGCTGGGGTATCAAATGCTCGGGAGGAACGTCTACTTTCAATTTGGAAAGCAAGGCCACCGAATGGTCACCAGTCACGGTGTCCGCTAAAAACAGAAAATCATTGTCACTGGCGTAAAAATAGCCTTCATTCTTCAGGGCTTCGCGCCACCGCAGCCGTTCCGCCTTGATCCGGTCGAGATCGTAGCGTTCCCCTTGCACCAGGGAGGTTTCTTCTTGCTGCGATAATATCCGGGCTATGGAGGTATCGCTCCAAAAGTGGCTGACGGTGTCAATGGTATACGGACCGCCAACCTCGATGGTATAGTTCACCTGGATTTCGCGGTCATCATAGGCGGTATCGAGCGAATAAACGGCATGGTTATTAAAGTAGCCGTTGTTGGCGGATTTATTTTCCAATAGGGAGGTAAGTCCCTCGGCTACGGCTTCATCAAAGAAAATGGGTTCTTCCCCCTTTTCCTCGGTCGGATCCTCCGCGTACTTTTCCGGGTTTTCGGCCTTTTTCTCCTCGAATTTGTAATACCGCCAGATACTGTAGTACCCGATGAGGGGAATCTTTTGGTTGACGCGCTTATTAGCGGCCGCTTCGAGCTCCGTCGTCAGTTGGTCCGCATCTACCGAATCCGGCGCAACCAGGTCTACCGTCGTGCCCTGGTATAGGTATTCATCCGGCGGAAAAAATTGGGTTACGTTACAACCCATTGCGCTCAGCATGAGGATCAATAATAGGCTTCTAGCGATCATTTACCGCTGTTTTTAGCGCTCCAAAAAAATCGGTCGAACTCCTGGCTGAAGGTGATACGACCACCGAACCGCACCACATTACCGCCGATGAGGATGTCTCGATCCCGATCGTTGAAAAATTTGAGCCGGAAAGAACCGTCATCGGTGATGAGGTATTCGGCCGTGATATTATCCAGGTAGGTCTGCGAGGTACCGGCTACTTCGTCCGCGTCGTTTCCGGCCACTCCGTCTACACTAATTATGACCCGGTCGTTGAACAGGGTCTTGCGAAGACTCACCCGCAAGTTGGTATTCGTCGTTCCGTCGGTGTCCTGGTAACTGTCCAGTCCAAAGTCGAGATCAACGAAACCGATGTACTGGTCGGCCAAGTTGTTTAAATATCCTCCAAGGGCATTATTTAGCGTTGTGTTGGCCAGGCTGGTCCCATCTCCCCCACCCTGATCGATCAGGGGAATATTGAACCCACCAAAGGCAAGAAGCTGGAAGGCGGTAGTAGTCATTCGGCTGTCATCCTGCCGCAGTACCCCCAAGGCGTCATCCACGGCACTAATGCCCAAATTACCGTAAGCGTCCTCCGGGTAGGTCACATTGGTGGTTAAATCGCTGGATAGCAACTCTCCTTCTAAACCAACCACTACGTAAAAGGTCTGCTTACGGCGCAGTGTCCCAGCATCCTGCACGGAGTTCGTCATGGCCTGAACCAGGGGAAGCGGGGAGGTCTGTACGAGGTGTCGGATGGTCAGGTCCAGGATTGGATTAGTGATATCACCGTTGAAAACGACCGTAGAGCCGGGAACGATGATGAATTCTTTGTTGATCACCTGGAAAACAAAGTCGTAGGTACCCTCCACTACCTCTACGCGTCCGGTGGCTTCCTGGCTGCCATCCGGGTTGATCTTTAAGGTCAAGTTGCCATCTGCCCGGCCCGTAAAGGTCTGTCCGGTAACCGGATCGACGATCACCGTGACGCGTAAATTGGGATCGATCTCCAGATTAAGTGTCAGGTCCAGTCCCGTCCGCGCTACCGCTAAACTGTCATCGGTAGGCATGGTGTCGCGGCGAATGATGTCCGCCCACTGGTACCTTTCTTCAAAAGCTACGATTCCCTCTACGTCGACCACGCCCTCCGAGGGCACGGTATAAACATAGGTGAGGTCAGAGCCCTCGTTTGTCGTAGCATCGACTTCCAATACCGGCAGCGCGGCCGTCCCGCCAATCTCTACCCGGGCGTCTACGGACATCGTCCCGTAATAATCCGGGTTCTGATCTTCCGTAGAATTAATAGCCGTAAAATCTTCGGCAACCACCAGCATGTCCAGCCGGATATCGTCCAGCGCATTGATCACGATGTTACCCGTAATCTCGGCGTCATTCCCCTCGCTATCGAAGATCTTCAATCCGTTGCTGAACGTAATTTGATCATCTTCGAAAATGATGGGATTGTCGCCAATCTGGAACCGCTCACCGAGCAGGCTTATGGTTAGGCTGGCGTCCGTGAACGAAAACCGGCCATCCATGCTCGGGTCGGCTATCGTGCCGCTGAGTGCCAGTTGCCCCTCCAGGTAGCCCTCCGTATCCTGCAGGTAACCGAGGCTAAAGGGTTCGGCACTCTCCAACTGCAGCGCATTAAGGTCCACCATGAGGTCCATCGGACCATTGAGGTCATAGGAGCCGGTAAGGGTCAGATCGTTGCCGCCCCCCTCCAGACCGACATCCAGAAGATACCGCTGTTCATCGGACGAGGTAACGTCGGCCGTAAGGTCGCCCAGCAGTGTCCCGGACCAGGCCAGACTGTCGATTGTAAGATCGGTCCGTATACCGAGATTGGTAAGCGCATTATCAAGACCAACCGTGCCGTTCAGGGTCCCCGAAGCCGTTTCCTCTTCGGAAAAGATCAGACGGCTGGGGGTCCGTAGGTTGAAGTCGTTAAAGGTTACCATAACGTCATTCGGTTCCACGGTTTCGGCGCGCAAGGATTGACTCCGGTGCTGCAGGGCCAGATCGTTGATCAGCAGCGTAGAATCGAACAGGGTGATCTGATTGGTGGTGGTTACCGTCCAGGTCTCAAAGTTCAATATCTGCTCCTCCTCCAGCCGAACCAGCAGGGTATCACCCGCCTGGTCGATGTAGGTGCCTAAGTAGTGCCGCAGACTGTCGTTTTCCGTGTACAACTTCAGTTGGACCAGCAGTTCGTTGTCGATGGTCTCTCCGGAGATGACTGTACGCCCAAGCTCGATCTGGTCGTTGTAACTGACGTCCTCCCAGTTTGCGTCGAAACTCATGCTTGCCGTATCGCCCACCGCCTTGAAGTCTAAACTTCTGGCCTCCAGACCAGCGTAGACGATCTCGGGGACAGATAAATTGATCAGCAACTCAGGCTGGGCATCGCGGTACAAAAAGGAAAATTCCACCGGAGAAAGTTGCGTAAGCCCCGGAACCAACCCACTGGTAAGCACCTGCGGTCGCTTTAACTTGAACACGGCATCCACCTCATCGCCTTCCTCTACCGGATTGGGTTGGGCAATACTTTCATCCCAGTACCCGATGATGAACTGGACGATTTTTTCCGGGGTGACTAAGGGGTCGAAATAGCCCACCACCTCCCCATCCATAACGTCGGAGCGTAAATAAATTTCGTTGTCCCAATCGTGCAAAGAAGCCGTCAACCTCAGGCTGTCTACGAAAACGCTGCCCTCCGGCCCACGCATGATAAAATCATCCAGATCTACGAAGGCATCCATATCGTACACGTCGATCCCTTCGGTACGGGCTACCAGATCCCCTTCCACGACGATTTGCTCGTTCATCAGGTTCCACCGGCCGAGGTCTGCACGCTCCACATCTACGATGGCTTCGGCAAAGATGGTGCTGTCAGCGGTAACGATGTAGCGGGCACTTCCCCGAGCCGTCAGATCAGGATGCAGCAGGGCAAAACTCGCCCGGTACCGACTATCGGTAATCGAAGCGGTAAGATCCAGGAGGGAATCCCCCTCCGACTGGAGTACGTAAGCGTCAATAGCCAGGTCCATGGAGGGTTCCAGTTGTCCGTTCACCTGGGCATGAATAGCTAACGGACCGAGATCAAGCGAGAGGAGGGAATCCCGCATCGGACCGGTGAATAGCTCCGGTATACTGACGTTAGCGAGGTCGGCGGTGATATCGAGGTTTTCCGGATTATAAGTGCCGTTTAGATTCCACGTACCGTTGCTTGTCTCCAGGGGAATATCGAACGTCAAATCAGTTAGTGAACCCGAAATGCTCGCGTTACGGACCCGCAGATTGGGTAGATTAATGTTCTCGGGGATGAGGCTGTCGGGAAGGATGGACCGAACATCCGCTATATTGACACCCAGGTCGCTTACTTCGAGGTTCAGGGCCAGATTATCCGGATCCAATGCATTACGGATGTTTCCGTTGATGCTGGCGTAAGTGCTGTCACCCGGTAGATTCAACTGGAGGTTGACGTCAAGATTGTCCATCGGCCCCGATACCGATCCGCTGCCACGCACGTAATTCGGCAGGGTATAATCTTCGGGGAGGGTACCTGGCGGTACGTAAGCAAGAATCGTGGCGCGGGTGGCCAACAAGGTATCCAGGGTAATATCCAGGCGGGTGTCTGGAAAGGTCTGCACGCCATTGATGACGCCGCTGGTCCGCACGCGACTGTTAAGCCCGTTCCCGAATACTCTGTTCTCTATGGCGTAAAGGTCCAGTTCGAGGCGTTCGCCCTGGTAACTAGCCGTACCCTCCGCGACGATGCGGCTTGGCCAATCGATATCCGGCGGTAAGGTCCCCTTGGGCAGCAATGGGAGAAGCGGGCCGGGGGTCAGACTGAATTCCCGCAGGTAAAGGCGTCCACTCAGCTGCTCGGGATCCAGAACATTGGTCGCACTACCACTGGCCCTTACCTTGATTCCGGGGCCGTCGATCTGTATACGTCCTATATTCAGGTCACGGGTAGTCCCGTTGGCGCGCACCGAAAAGCTTACCCGCTGCTGCATATTGTTCCCCACTACGGGAACCGTTGCCAGATCCGGGGCCAGGAGCGCTACGTCCTGAAGGCCCAGGTAGCCGTCCAGTTGCGCCCGGGCGACCATTTCTTCGATATCGGCCGCGGCGAAATCGTACTTGATCGCGGTATTATCGCTGGTCAGTTCGCTGTTGTTGGTGCGAAGGAGAAAATCCTGTAGCCCCAGGAAAGTGGGATCGTATGCTACGATGCCCTCCGTGCGTAAAATTTCCAGCCCACTGCGCTCCTTTGCCTGCAGTTGGCGCAGGTTAAGATGGAGCGAATCGACAATGTAGGCTATATCGGTTGCCTCCGCCACCACGTCGGTAAGCGCCAGGTGATTATAGTCGATGCCGGGGCCTTCCAGCTCGGGAAGGGGTGTATCCATTTTGATGGCGAATTGCCGCAGTTGGAATAACTCTCCGTTAAAGGCGATGCTGTCGCCAATGGCGAGATCGGCTCCCTCGAGATTTACGTAAGGCAGCTCGGTCCGTAATTCCAGACTGTCCATGCTAAGGGAGAAGTCGCTTTCAGAGATCGTCACCCTGCCGGCGGCAAGCGCCATCGGTACGGTTTCAGCAGTTGTATCCGTGGGTGCAGTGCTTTCTCCCAGTGCAAGCGCCGCGTCAGCGCCCTCCAATTCCAGAAAATCGATGGCAAAATCCATGGTTTCCAGATCGGCCTCGTCAATCTCCCCTTCCAGCCTTTGGGCCGTAAGGTCAGCTAGGAGTCCCGCGGGGTCGTCCTGGTAGTAAATATCCGCGTTGGTCAGCAACAGGGAGGCCCCATTCAAGTCGATCTGGAAGCCACCGGAATTAGTTGCTACGGAGTCCGGCGAAGGCTGCGCGGCGGTATCCGCCGGCGCGAAGGCTTCATTCAGGAAATCGATGTTGCTCGTGGAGTCGGTGGCGACGATGTAGGCATATAAATCATTGATCTCGATCCGATTGATGTCGACCGTAGACCGCAAGAGTGCATACATATCCAGATCTACCCCGAGGTGCCCAAGCCGAGCGATGGTATCTCCATCCGGATTATTGACGTAAACATCGTTGACGGAAAGGTGGGAGGGAAACTGCAAGTCGATCTCGCCAATACCGACATCGGTACCTAGCGAGCTTTGCGCGATCTTTTCCACCTCCTTGGTGATTCGGTCCTGTATGAAAGGTAGTTGAATGAGTAGAAAGACCACGACCAGCAGCCCCAAAATTGAGACTACCAACCAAAAAATAAACCTGCCTATTTTCTTACCTATGCTAGCGGCCAATTGGGGAGTGCTTAATGCGAATCGTGTTGAAGCGTAACGGCTGGCAAAAATCGGTGTTCGGTAAAAAGGGCAAAGGGCTTGAAATTGGCAAGAAGTCGGAAGCCCTTTCAAGGAGAGGGTCAGCGGGCAGTCATTACGCAAGTACCGTGCGCTTATCAGGTGCTCCGCGGTGAAGAAACAGGCAAGCTGCCAGGAGCGGTTGATCAATCCAGCTACTCCCCTACTGCCGATAAACCGCTTGGTGGCCCCGGCAACCCGAAACGAATGCATGGGCGCTGATTGCCGATAGTTCAGCCAACGGCGTCGGTACCTTCAACCACTGATCATCGGCGTCCCTCCCAGCTTCACGTTTAATGATCTCAGTTAACGCCCGGCGGCATTTTTTGGTCCTGGATGGCGACGGAGCGCAGGATGAGTTGCTTGCCGGTGTGCCTATCAGTCCACCCGGACCACCAAACCTTTCAGGTATTCCCCCTCCGCATGGTAGAGATTCACCGGATGGTCCGGCCCCTGGCCCAAGCGATGAAGTACCCGCGCCGACCGACCGGCCTCCAGTCCGGCCGCTACAATGGTATCGTAAAACAATTGACGGTCCACGACCCGGCTACAGCTGAAGGTAAAGAGCAGGCCTCCTGGCTTCAGCGCCTGCATGGCACGGGCATTCAAACGTTTGTAGGCTTGCACGGCCTTGTGCCGACGGTGCTTGTTTTTGGCATATGCCGGAGGATCGACAACGATGATGTCGTAACTGTCAGGCTCGGCGTTGTCCTTGAGCCAATCCATCACGTCGGAGGTATGGCTCTGGTGGCGATCGGCAAAATCCCCGTTGAGACGGATGTTTTCCTCGGTGAGATGAATGGCACTTTCGCTCATGTCGATGCTGTGTACCTGCGCCGCGCCGCCCAATAGGGCATACACGGAGAAGCCGCCCGTGTAGCAAAAGGTATTCAGGACCACCTTGTCCTGGGCGTAGCTTCCGAGCAACCAACGGTTCTCCCGTTGGTCCAGGAAGAAACCTGTTTTTTGCCCGCCCTGGACGTCCACGCGATAGCGACGCCCGTTTTCGCGCACCACCAACTCGGTCGGAACCTCGCCTGCCAGCACCGTGTCCTGGAAAGTATGCGCGTAGCGCTCGGGCAGTACCGCGGCACTCTTATCGTAAACCGTGGTGATCCCGGGAAGGGATTCCAGCAAGGTATCGGCGATCAATTGCCGTTGGCGGTGCATACCGATACTGTGGCACTGCACCACGGCCACCGACCCGTAGCGATCCACGATCAGGCCGGGGAGTGCATCGCCCGCCGCGTGGACGAGCCGGTAGGCATCGGTAAGCGGATCGGCGGACAGTCCGAGCTGAGCGCGTACCGCCAGGGCGGCACGCAGGCGAGTAGGAACCAGATCCTCCGACGGATCATCACTTCCAAAGTGCAGCATGCGGACCCGAATACTGCCCGCCTGGTAATGACCAATACCCAGAGGATTCCCCGAGGAATCGGTCACCCGTACCATTTCTCCGTCTTCCAGACCTTCTTCTTCCTTCGATACGGATCCGGAAAATAGCCAGGGGGAATAGCGCTGTAGGGCTCCCTCGCGGCCCTTCCTTACGGTTACGGTTTTCATTTCCATGGCGGCAAGGTAATGCCTGTGGTATGCGGAGAGGTGCCGTAGCGAACACGACAAGGGGAGTCGTCAATAAAAATGTTATGGCATACGGAGGTGTCCGAACGCTACGTTTGATCTTACAAAGTAGCGTCCTCACCATTTGGTGTACACGCCGTACAAATCTTTCATTCCTATAAAACCATCCCCTTTTTTAAAGGCTGATCGTTAAAACCTACTTATGAAACTCAGTAATCTGAGCGGCGTGGCAACCCTCGCCCTGACCCTGCCTTTCCTGACCTTTAGTTGTCAAAAAGAAACCGCTACCCCGTCAAACGAGGGAGATGGCGGTTTCAGGGTTGAAATGACCGACGCACCGATCGATGACGATCATGTGAAAGCCGTTTTCGTGACGGTTGCCGATATTAAGCTTGATGGAGCATCCCTGGAGGGCTACACCACCACCACCGTTGAAGTGTCCTCACTCACCAACGGCGAAACCGAACTGCTCTACGCCGGCCAGCTGCCCGCCAGAAGCTACAATAAGATCGAATTGGTCATGGAAGACGGCATGGAAGCCGTGGCCGGTGGCCCGGGTTGCTACTACGTAAACCAGGACAACCAGAAGGTAGCCTTGGAGGTAGCGAACGAAGGCGTTATTTCTATTCAGGAATCCGGATTTGAACTGGTACAGAGTGGCGCCGTAAACGCGGTGGTTGACTTTGATCTACGCAAGGCCCTGGTGCGCACCGATGACGAAACCAAGCCGTACGCCTTCGCTGCTTCCAGTCGGCTGAACAACTCGCTTCGCTTCGTAGAAAAGGCCCGTACCGGAACGCTCACCGGCACGGTAACCAACGATAGCCAGGCCGACGGCGAAGTAGTCGTTTACGCTTACGAAAACGGTGCGTACAACTCCACCGAGGCGCAGGCAGAAAACGATGACGAGCTGTTTCTCAATGCCGTTTCGAGCACGAAGCTAAACGCCAATAACGAATACACCCTGTCCTACCTCAAGGCCGGCACCTACGAACTGATCGCGGTTAGTTACCAGGATACCGACCAGGACGGTCAGCTCGAGATGCAGGGCGAATTTAAGCTTTCCACGATCGCCGGACTTGACCTTGGTCTGCTCAAAGTCGATGCCAACGCTACGACCAATATCGACTTCAAGGTTAGCGGTTTCAATAATTAAGTGATCGTCTGGGCTGAATCCTCGAATTTCCTGAAATGGAAAAGGCCAGGCCCAAACGACCCCTAACTTGTTTCTTTCCAAAAAGTGTGAGTCCCCTGCCGGTAACGACCGGTAGGGGCTCCATGATTTAGGGCCGGCTCCCCCGGGAAGGCTTACCTTTCGACTAAAACCATCGACTACCTCATCATCGGTCAGGGGCTGGCCGGCACCCTCATCGGGTACCGCTTGGAGCAGGCCGGACACCGTGTACAATTCATGGATGCCCCCGAACAAAGGGCGGCCAGTCAGGTCGCCGCCGGGATCGTCAACCCCATTACCGGCCGGCGCTTCGTCAAGAGCTGGCGGATCGAGGAATTACTGCCGGCGGCGCGTGCCCTTTACGGAGACCTTGAAACGGTGATCGATCAACAACTCTGGTACGACCTGCCCCTGGTCCGCACCCTCTTCAACCGCGGCGAACAAAACGATTGGCTGGCCCGATCGGGAGACCCCGGATATGCAGACTTCCTTGATGATCAGCCGGCGTTGGGACGGATACCGGCGATCACCCGACCAGCCTTTGCCTATGCGGGCGTGAATCATTCCGCCCGGGTCGACGTAGCTACCCTGGTTCGCTGTTATCGACTACGGCTGCGGTCCCGGAACCAAATTTTCGAAAAAGCCCTCAGCTATTCCGATCTTCAAATAAATAGTGCCGGAGTCGTCCTGAACCAGCAGGATCAACCCCACGCATTCGATCGGGTAGTCTTTTGCGAGGGTTGGCGAGCGCGCTTCAATCCCTGGTTCGCACAATTGCCCTACGGCGGAAATAAGGGAGAAGTACTAATCATACACACCGAAGCCCCGCCCCTCGATCGCTTGCTGAAACACCGGATCTTCCTCGTGCCCCGCAGCGACGGAACCTACTGGGTGGGAGCCACGAGCAATAATCAGTGGGAAGACGAAGCGCCTACGCCCGGCGGACGGGAATACCTGGAAGGGCGATTGCAGGAACTACTGACCGTTCCTTTCCAAGTCCTCGATCATCAGGCGGCGGTGAGACCTACGGTACGTGATCGCAGACCGTTACTTGGTCGCCACCCGGATTCGGATTCCATCTGGATATTCAATGGGCTGGGAACGAAGGGGGCTTCGCTGGCACCGCTGTCGAGTAAATGGCTTTACGAGCACCTGGAGTTCGCCTCTCCCTTACCCGAAGAGGTAGATATCGCGCGGTTTAAGACCTTCGGTCGTTAGCTGCTAAACTTGCTAATTTTTGCCTCCACCCATCGCTACACCGATCCCGGCCATAACGACGAGTACAATGAGGAGAAGCAGGTCAAGCCGCAGACCGAAAACGGCCTCCGGGAACAATCCCATCAGGGATGCGATAAAAAGTAGTAAAGCTCCCAACGTCACGAGAGGCAGAAATACACCGCTCACCCGACCCTCCGCAAAAATGGCGGTCATGATCATAGGGGCAAGCAGCGAGGTGCCGGCAAAGCTGGTACGGGCCAACAATGCCAGCTGATCGCCGGCGATGAGGCTGAATCCCAGTGCCAACAGGGCGAAAACCACGATGCCGATCTTGGTGATCCGTAGGAGCTTCTTTTCGTCCTGGAAGGTCATCAGGGAACGCAGTTCGGTACCTAAAGCAAAAATCTGCGAGTCGGCGGTGGAAATAGCGGCGGCAAGTAAGCCGATGAGGACAAAAGCGGCAAGGGTAGCGGGCTGGTCCAGCACCAGGGCTCGGCTCAGGAACTCGAAGGCAGTAAGGTCCGGATAACGGATGGAGCCATACAATCCGATAAAGGCGGTGGGCAGAATAACCAGGATCGCGAATACCCCCACGCCGACCGCCATTCGGTACATGGCCCGGTCGTTTTTCATAATGGCCAGGCGTATACTGACCTGTGGTTGGGTAAATGGAATCATGAGTATGGCCACCGCGGAGCCGATCAAAAATTGCGGGGTGAAAAGTCCCCGTGGCCCCGGCGTGCTCAGCAGTTCCGGCTGCCGTTCCTGCAGGGTAGCATAGCCGGCTTCCAGACCACCTACGGCTTCCAGGCAACTCAGTCCCACGATCCAGATCACGATCAGGAGGATCAAGCCCTGAATGGCGTCGTTGTAGATGATCGCTTTAAGACCACCTAACTCACTATAGAGTAACATGATCGCAACCAGGAGCAAAGACCATCCCCATACGGGCATAAAGCCGGGAAAGGCGAGCGCCACGAAGTCGGAAACCCCCTTGATCTGGATGGCGACGTAGGGAATGAGGAAAACAAAGACCCCGAAAAAGGCTACCGACCCCGCCAGGCGATTACGGTAGCGCAGCGTGAGGAAGCCCGCCATTCCCCAGTAGCCCTGGCGCAGGGCAACCCGCCGGAAGTGGAAGCCAATCCAAATCACGCCGAAGATGAGGGCCATATCACTGACCGCCAGGAAGTGCCAGGCCCCAACGCCGTGGACCCGAAAGAGATCCGGCATGCCCAGTAGGGTGAACGTGCTGAATAGCGTGGCAGCGAAAGTAAACAGTCCGAGAAAGCTGCTCAGGCTGCCGCCGGCAAGCAGATAATCCTTGCTGCTCGTATTTACCCGCCGTTGCCAGACCGACACGCCGATTAGCAGGGCGACGTAAACGCATCCGACGATGATCAGGGATTGCAGCACCGGTTACCGTTCCTTTTTTGTCGTTACCGCGGTGGTGGCCGCTCCTTCCTCAGCCGGAACAACCGCCTTTCCACCGGGATGAACCATCGTCGCCACGGCAGTAATACCGACCATCACGAAACACAGCACAATCCCCGACCATAAGGTGTACGGCATTCCGGCCAGTTTTGGCTCGATCTTACCCGTCGGTAAAAAGTAGGGGGTAAAGGCCGCGATCATGGTGATCACGGCAAGGGTGCAGCATATTTTCCACCCCCAGTTGCGCTCTTTTCTTGCCATTGCCGGCTTAATATAGAAATTATGTTCAGAGTCGGGGAATGGTCAGTCCTCCATCGATCATGATGACCTGCCCGGTGGAATAGGGAAAATCACCGCGGACCAGGGCAGCAACCGCCCGCCCCACGTCCTTGGGATATCCCCAGCGGGGTTGGAGGGTAAGGCCCTCGGCAATGAGGCGGTCGTATTTTTCGGTCACGACGCTGGTCATGTCCGTCTTGATGATCCCCGGCCGTAGTTCGTAGACGGGAATCCCCTCACCCGCCAGACGGGCAGCGAACAGCTGGGTCATCATGCCCATCCCCGCCTTGGCGGTACAGTACTGCCCGCGGTTAATACTGGCAACGGTAGCGGAGATCGAACCTATGTTGATGATGTAGGCTGAAAACTGTTCGTCGGTGCTCCGGTCTTCCACCATTCGTCTGGCGATGGCCTGGGTCAAGAAAAAAGGCCCCTTCAGGTTGATACCCATTACCCGGTCGTAGCTGTGCTCCGACATATCGAGCAAGTCACTCCGTTCGCGGGGAGCCACTCCGGCATTATTGACAAGTACGTTCAGGTGACCCATCCGGTCGTAAACTTCCGCCACGATGCCGGACCGGTCCTGTACGTCCCCGATATCCCCCTGTACGTAATGTACCTCCCGTTCCGAAAGCTCCCGGAGTTCGGCTAGTAGCTCCTGCACCTGGCTTTCGGGGCGGACGCCGTTCACGGCTACCTCGTAATCCTGGGCGATCAACGCCTTTACGATGCCCAGCCCGATGCCCCGGCTACCGCCCGTTACGAGAGCCGTATGATGTGCCGCCATCGCGCTATTTTTTTAGTTCGTTTACGGGAAGCATGCACTTTTCCTTCCAACTTTTAAGCCCCAGTTCGGCCAGCTGCACGCCGCGGGCGCCCTCCAAAAGATCATTGGGGAAGGGGGTATCCAGGACCACGTGCTTCAGGAAGAGCTCCCACTGGACCTTGAAAGCGTTCTCGTAGGTTTCCTGCTCGGGTACGGCCGACCAGTCTTCGTAAAAATCAATGGGCTGCGGAATGTCCGGGTTCCAGACCGGTTTAGGCGTATTACCGTAGTGTTGAATGCGACATTCCCGTAGTCCGGCAACCGCCGATCCTCGCGTACCGTCTACGTGGATCGTCAACAGGTCGTCGCGCCGGACTCGGGTCACCCAACTGGAATTGAATTGGGCTACCACCCCACCTTCCAGTTCAAAAACCGCGTAGGCGGCATCGTCCGCCGTAGCCCGGTAAGCGTTTCCCGCCTCATCGATGCGTTCGGGTATGTGGATGGCCCCGAGACAGAAGACGCTTTTAACACTTCCGAACAGATTATCCAGTACATAGCGCCAGTGGCATAGCATGTCGACCATGATCCCGCCATCGTCTTCCTTGCGGTAATTCCAGCTGGGACGCTGGGCCGGAATGCTGGTGCCTTCGAAAACCCAGTAGCCAAAATCGCCGCGTACGCTTAGGATGTCCCCGAAAAAGTCGGCCTCCATCAGGCGTTTAAGTTTCCGAAGCCCCGGAAGCCAGAGTTTGTCCTGCACTACCCCGTGTTTGACCCCGGCCTGCTTGGCGATGTAGTACAAATCCAGTGCCTCTTCGAGGGTAGTTCCGGTGGGCTTTTCACAGTAGACGTGTTTGCCGGCTTCGATCGCTTTTTTGACCGCGTCGTAGCGCCGGCCCGTAATCTGTGCGTCGAAGTATATCTGGTAGAAGTCATCCCGGAGTGCTTCCTCCAGGTCGGTGGTCATCCGGCTAATGCCCGTCCGCTCGCACAGAGCGCGTAACTTGTCGGCGTTTCGGCCTACTAGGATGGGTTCCGGATAAATGGTACCCCCACTGGGAATCGCCACACCTCCCTGCTCACGAATAGCCACGATCGATCGTAAAAGGTGTTGGTTGGTTCCCATACGCCCGGTGACGCCATTCATGATGATGCCGACGGTGCGCCTTTCCGAAGATGATTGAGTAGTCGACTGATTGCCGCTGGACTTTTCCAAATTGAAGGTTTTATTTGCTGGTTTAAGATCAGGACTTTTCCCGGTACGCCATTACTATCTCCTCCAGGAAGCTGTTCTGGTCCTTTGCCCAGTGGGTTTCCGAAAAGATTTCGACCTCATGGTATCCGGTAAAGCCCGCCCGCTCCACCCAGGAGCGAATTAGGGGTACATCAATGCAACCCTCTCCCATGAGCCCACGGTCGAGGAGCATATCAGTGGTCGGGACCTTCCAATCACAGATATGAAAGGCGTAGAGGTTTTTTTGGGCGCCGCAGCGCAGGATCTCCGCTTCCAGGCGGTCGTCCCACCATAAATGGTATACATCCACCGCTATTCCCACGGCGGAATGATTGATGGCTTCGGCCATATCATTGGCCTGCCCAAGCGTATTTACCGCGGAGCGGGTATCGGCATACATGGGATGCAGGGGTTCGATGGCCAGCGATACCCCGTTTGCAGTAGCGTGATCGATCAATTGCGCTATGCCGCTCTGAATTTGCCGACGGCTTTCCCCGAGCGACTGCGCCGGTTCCGCGCCACATACCAGTACCAGCATCGGAGCACCGATCTCAGCCGCCTCGTCCAGCATTTTTAGATTATCGGTCAGCGCATTTTCGCGGGCTTTCCGGCTGCTGTGGGGAAAAAACCCGCCCCGTACGTAACTCACCACCTCCACCGGACTCGCGTCGAGTATACGTCGGGTTTCCCGGAGACCACTTGCACGCGCCGCATCCTGCCAGATACTTATGCCTCCTACCCCGGCCTCCGCAAAGCGCTCCAGCGCCGTAGCGAGCGACCAGGGCTTGGTAGTGATGCTGTGGACACAAAGTCGGGAGAGGTCAGTGGGCATGATCCGGTGAACTAGCGAACGCAGTCATAGAAGTGATAATCCTTTCCATCCAGCAATTTCCCGGCGTAGAGGACAGCTTCCCTTGCGTGGTAGTCGCCCCACATGCTGGATTCACCGTAGGGGATACTGGCTCCTTCGTGAACGTAGTCCCAACCGTTGGGCCGGTGGTAGATGGAATGCAGGAGGAGTCCCTGGTGCTCGGGGTCGGTACTCAGATAAGGTTCATCAAGCAGAGTATTTAGCACAGTCAGTCCCGCCTGAAAGTACCGCTTCCCGGCCTCCGGATCCCGCTTGCGCAGGTAGCGTCCCAGGCGAAGCAACCCCTGGCAACCGATAGCCGCAGCGGAACTATCCACCGGCTCGAATTCATTATAGGGATCGGCGGGCCGTTCGGTATAGTCCCCCAATTGGTGCAATTGCGGAGCACCCGTATCCCAGTAAGGAATGCCGTCGCTGCCGGTGTTTTCGATGTAGAAATCAGCGGTAGCGCGGGCTGCTTTAAGGTAGATCGCCTCGATCTCCCCAAAGCCACCGTAGGGTTCGACTTCGGCCGGTTCGAGCTGACGCAGATACTCGAGTTGTTCCGGAAAACCGAGCATCGCCCAGGCAAGTCCCCGGGTCCAGGTAGTAAACCCGGAGAATCCCTGCTGCGCATTCGGGCAGCGGTAATTTCCGTCGTTGGCGTTAAAGATGCTCTCGTGGGCGGTCCGACCCCACACGTCGTAACTGTCGCGACCGTCACCGTAGTAAATTGCGTATTTCGCGGTTGCCTTCCCGTGTTCGACGGCTCGCTCCAGTAAGCTGGTGTTCAGGTCATTATCCCCCATTAATGAATGACCTAATTCGTGGCTTACGCACAGTGACCGGACGGTCCGTATCGTATCCACGAACAGGGAGTGCGGCCCGTTAAACGAATAGAGGTAACCACCGCCCCCGTTGATCGGGGACCATCGGCGCGCCTGCACCGAGCCGCTGACCTTCAGAGCTATTTCGTAAAAATGCTGTTCCCAGGCCCGATGCGGAATCTTTCCCTCCCGCATCAGCCGCAAAAGGTTCCCGTAGGTACTGACGTTATTGAAGCCGTGATCGTGCACCCCGAAGTGGCTTACGTGGCTGGCCATTTTCTCCAGCGTTCCCTGGCGACCGATTTCCAACATCGTATCGTCGCCCGTGGCATCGTACTGTAGGATAGCCGATCCGTACTCGAAGCCCTGGGTCCATTCCGTCCAGCCTCTCGTCGTGTATTTCCCAGCTTCGGTGAAGACGGGGGTACCCTGACCGTGGTCGTAATTGTCTTGAATGGAGGAGATCTTCCGGCCGGAGTGGTTCCAGAAGGTTTGCATTTTATCCTGGAGGTCTTCCAAGTTGAGCCTGTTGTTAATCTGCATGAAGGACGGTCGGTTGCCCGGGCAAATTAGTAAATGCATGACTTACGGGTGGTAAGTGAGGTGCCTCATCGCTTTGGAAGGCGCCCGATCCGTATCCATTTCTTCTGAGATGGTAATCTTTCCCTTGCGAATTGCAACGTCTCCCGCCGGGTGGGGGAAGTCGGTCAATCCCTATTTCGGCAGGCTTCTCAAGATGGCCAACAAGGGAAGCGCCAACCACAATAAGTCCAGGGCACGATACACGAGTATGACTAATACGACGGGATGGTTCTGAATGCTTGTGCCAGTAGGTGCAGTCCCATCGCCGGAGGATGCGATGATTAACAGGAAGATGCCCTCGACCGGAATAAAAGCAAGCCAGCACAAAGCGGTGCCAAGTAGGAACCATCGGATTTTCTCGCGGGGATCACGTCGCTAGGCTGGGGGCATATAGTTTGTAAGGTGGTTGCTTTCAGAAAGCGGATCTTATGGTCCTACATCGATGGATTGCGGTACCGCAACTAAAAAAGTCTCCCGGCCGATGGCCGGGAGACTCTGTAATTACTTTAACGAAGTTAGCGGGAGTTACTTGCCTTCCACTTCCTCGAACTCAACGTCCTGGACATCGTCGGCACCACCACTGGTTTTGGTGTTACCCGCTCCTTCGGCTGCATCACCTGCTCCCGCCTCGGCGGTAGCACCGGGCTCCTGCTGGGCTTGGTACATGTCCTGACTGGCTGCGTTCCAGGCGGCGGTCAGCGATTCCGTGGCTTTGTCGATCTTGTCGATGTCCTCGGCTTTATGGGCTTCGCGCAGCTCGTTCAGACCGGTTTCGATTGCCGTCTTCTTCTCAGCCGGGATCTTGTCACCGAACTCCTTCAGTTGCTTTTCGGTCTGGAAAACCAATTGGTCGGCACCGTTTAGCTTTTCGATCCGCTCCCGGGCTTCCTTATCGGCTTCCTCATTGGCGGCTGCTTCGGCCTTCATGCGCTCGATGTCTTCCTTATTCAGTCCGGTACCGGCCTCAATCTTGATCGACTGCTCCTTACCCGTTCCCTTATCCTTCGCGGTTACACTGAGGATACCATTGGCGTCCATATCGAAAATAACCTCGATCTGGGGTACGCCGCGGGGGGCCGGGGGGATGTCGGCAAGTACGAAGCGCCCGATGGGGCGGTTGTCCTTCGCCATCTGGCGGGCACCTTGCAGCACGTGGATCTCCACGGACGGCTGATTGTCGCTAGCGGTGGAGTACACCTTCGACTTTTTGACGGGGATGGTACTGTTTGACTCGATCACGGTATCAAACACACCGCCCATCGTTTCAATACCGAGGCTCAGGGGCGTCACGTCGAGTAGGAGTACGTCCTGTACGTCGCCACTGAGTACGCCACCCTGAATAGCCGCTCCGATGGCCACTACTTCGTCGGGGTTGACACTCTTATTAGCTTTCTTACCGAAGAACTTCTCCACGGCTTCCTGAATGGCGGGGATCCGGGTGGAACCACCGACCAGAATAACTTCATCGATCTCGCTCTTTTCGATTCCCGCGTCGGCCATGGCTTTTTTGCACGGCTCAAGGGTACGCTGAACAAGCTGGTCGGCAAGTTGCTCGAACTTCGCCCGGCTGATCTTTACGACCAGGTGCTTGGGCACTCCGTCTACGGCGGTGATGTAGGGAAGGTTTACTTCCGTTTCCATGGAGCTCGACAGCTCGATCTTCGCCTTCTCGGCGGCTTCCTTCAGGCGCTGTAGTGCCATGGGGTCCTTTTTGAGGTCCATGTTTTCCTGCTGCTTGAACTCATCCGCGAGAAAATCGATCAGTACACGGTCGAAGTCGTCACCACCCAGGTGGGTATCACCGTTAGTAGACTTAACTTCAAATACACCCTCACCCAAATCCAGGATAGAGATATCGAAGGTACCGCCACCGAGGTCATACACGGCAATGGTCATGTCTTTGCTCCGCTTGTCGAGACCGTAAGCCAGGGCGGCTGCGGTTGGCTCGTTGATGATGCGGCGGACGTTTAGACCGGCCACTTCACCGGCCTCCTTGGTGGCCTGACGCTGGGAGTCGTTAAAGTAGGCCGGTACCGTAACCACGGCTTCGGTCACTTCCGAACCGAGGAAGTCCTCGGCGATCTTTTTCATTTTCTGTAGGACCATGGCACTGATCTCCTGCGGCGTGTATTTACGTCCATCGATCTCTACCTGTGCCAGGCCGTTGTCGCCCTTAACCACTTTGTAGGCGCTGCGGTCCACTTCGTTCTTCACTTCATCGAAGCGTTGGCCCATGTACCGCTTGATCGATGCGACCGTCCGCGTGGGATTGGTAATGGCCTGCCGCTTGGCGGGCTCCCCGATCTTACGTTCGCCGGCATCCAGGAACGCCACGATCGAAGGCGTCGTGTTACGTCCCTCGTCGTTATAGATCACGGTGGGCTCGTTGCCCTCCATTACTGCCACGCATGAGTTGGTCGTACCTAAGTCTATTCCAATAATCTTGCTCATACGATTGCTTTTATAAATTTTGCTCGACAAAAACTGTCGACCCGTTTAATACAATCACCGTGCCACCCTAAATTATTCGATATTTCTGCCGCTTTTTCGGCCGGGGCCCCGGCAGCAACGCAATTTGGCGGAAGTAGGAGTCGCGGTATTGACATTTTGTCAGCCGCCGTAGTTATCGTCCGTTCAGCATACCTTCGGATCACCCCCTTACCACCTGATACCTTTTGTAAGCGTACCTGCTATATTCTATCCTAATCACCTCGTATCTTCTCTTTAATGCCGGCCTTAGCACGCCGGTAAGTCCTGACTGCGCCGAGCCCGTCCGGGAACGCTATCCAGGTGCCGGAAACACGCTGCCTGATTTGCTATTTCCTCGTCTGGCAATTGGCACCCAGGGTGACGCTTCAGTCACCGGTCATACCATATCCATTAGCGATGACACCAAACTGTACCTGACCGCGCCCTACTAAGGAATTATTTTGGGCTAGAGCCATAGGGACGGAAAATACCTGGAAGGTCGGGACGTGATTACCCTTTTACAGCTGGAGGATGGTGACCGGGACACCACCCATCCGCCGGACCTACAGATGCTTCCCAACCCGGTCGGAGATCGGGTCAATGTTACCTCTCGGGCAGTTTACCGTTAGCCAGGTGGTTGACCTCTTTGATGCGACAGGACGGTTGGCAAGGTCCTACCCAGCTACCCCGGGTCGCGCTACACGTAACCTGAATTTGACGAACCTGGCGCAGGGTACGTTCATCGTGCGTACTAGAAATGCAGAAAACGCGCTGGCCGTAAAGGTGATTAAGCAGTGAGGGTTTGCCGCCGGGCATTTCCAAAGGCTTTTCCTGCTAAAGTAAATAATTAAGCTGCCTTTCAGATGGGCGGTAGCAAATTTCTAGCCCAGGGTATCTAAATAAAGCGCTATTACTAAGCCCATACCCGCTGCTACACCTGCCAAATAATCCCCTTCCCTGAAAGCCTTAGGAAAGACTTCAACGGCTAGCGATCCCACGACAGCACCACCGGCGAAGCAGCGAATATAACCGAGCACGTCGTCCGGTACGGAAGCCAGGAAATAATAACCTGCCAGGGCAGCTCCGGAGAGCAGGGCCGCCGCTCCCACCCAAAGCAGCATAGTTTTACCCTTCGAATTTCCCTGGTCCGCCATACGCTGGGCCCCGCCGGCCGCTTCCGGCAGGTTGGAAAGTAAGATGGAACCGGACAGGGCGGCAGCAGCCAAAGGGTTAGCTCCGATCAGGGACACACCCAGTGCCAGATTTTCCGGTATGCCATCCAGGGTAATGGCGGCAAGCAATCCGCCCCCGCTTCCGGAACCCCATTTTTCATCCACCAGGTAGTCCAGTCCGCAAAAAACGGCGGCACCGGCCGTGACAATGAGTAAGGACCAAAGAAGGCTTGCCTCTTTAATAGCCGGTTCGATCAATTCCAATAACGCGGAAACCATCAGGGCACCGCCGGCAAGGGCAACAATAAACCCCTCCAGTTTCTCGGGAAGCTTACCATATACCCCCCAGGCGGCTCCAGCTATGAGCGCGCCGGAAACGACTAGTATGACGACGATGACTACCACAGTAGGGTAAAGTACGGAGAAATAGCTATTCCCTCAAACCAGCATGCTGCAGATAATTTCGGGGAACTATGACGGGATATGCCAGTTCAAAACGATATCCTCAATAGCGCTTTTTAGAGATCTTGTTGTAGGTGATCTGCTGCTGTGCCTCGGACTTGAATCGGGTAATTCCTTTCTTTCGAAGTGCCCGGTGCTTGGTCTTACGTCCCTGCACCCTGGCCCGCCAGCGTTTCCAGCTCCCCAATTTCAATTCGCGCTTCATCAACTGGATGACCTCAGCCTCCGACAGGTCGAACTGATACGAGATCGCGGCAAAGGGAGTACGGTCCTCCCAGGCCATTTCGATAACTCTATCAATGTCCCGTTCACTTAAATTTTCGTGCATGACCGATAAAAGAGGCCGGACGCATTTAGTTGCGTCCGGCCTCCCTTCAATCTACTGAAACGGTTGATTAGTGAATCAGCAGTCGCTCCGTATGAACCAGGCGCCCATCCCGGTTGCGTAGTGTCACGAAATAGTGACCGGCAGCGAGGTCGGAAGTGTTTATAGGAAAGCGAGCCGTCCCAATTCCTACATTGATCAGGCGATCTTGCTGGAGTTGCCCCAGAGGGCTGTAGAGGAGCAAGCGCCCGGTAAAGGCCTCCTGCGTTTTGACCTCGAGGGTAATTGCTCCGCCGCGCTGCCCGGGGTTGGGAAAGCTGCGGGCGGCAAAGCCCAGCGGACGAAAGTCGGTAACTCCTACCAGTTGGCCGCGCGTCAGTCGGACGGAAAGTCCATCACTAGGCCTAAAGTTACTGCCGTCGCTGGCCAGTACTCGGTGGTAAAGGGTTGCCGTAGCACCATCCGCTACGCTGTTGCTGTCCAGGAGGGCGTCTACCGTACCAAAGGTTGTCGAGAAGAAGGTATCCCGCCCAGTATTCGCGGCAAAGACAACATCGGTGAAGGATTCATCGGTAGCCAGCTGCCAGATATATATTACCGTATCGGCATCTGGATCCGATGTAGCGGCGTAGGTTACCCTAAACTCCTGGTTGGCATCGCCCTCTAATCCAAGACTGTCGTTTTCAGCTGGGGAAAGGATCATGGTCGCGACCGGTGGCAGGTTCAGTTCACTGCGGATCTGACCGCGTGCCTCTCCACTCCTCACCATGGTGGTATGAATATTGGCGTAGAGCTGCCCGTTGCGCAGGTCTGCCACCTGCCGCTGGCTGAGGGCGAATGTATTGGAATCAACCGTAAAGACGGCGCTTTTCAGGTCCTCCGCCGGATCGGCAACGAGCGGAATATCGATGGGTCCGTTTACGCCGGCCGGAGCCATGTGTAAATGAGCGCCCCCGGCAACGGAAGCGTCAAAGTGACCATCGAGCATCGTTACGCTTCCGGACACCATCAGTGTAGTATCGATGAGCTCCATTTTTAATCCTCCCTGCGCCGAAGTGAATACATAGGAGGGTTCATTTGCCCCGCTGAAGGTGGTATGGAAATAACTTCCCGCAAGCGGCAACATCTGTCCGCGGATAGCCCCACCACCAAAGTCGACGGTATGCAGATTAGCATACACCAAACGGTCGCGCATGGCACCATACTGCATCTGCGTCAATTGGATATGGTTGCTATCGGCCAGAATCTCACCGCTGCGATTGTCCTCCTCCACCTCCGTATTGATGGGGGTGAGGATGCCGCCGTTGCTGCCTGCGATGGCCTGATGAAGATGCATGCCCCCAGCCACGTTAAAAGCAAAGTCACTATCGAGACCCTGGAAGGAACCCACCAGCGTAACGGAACTGTCCACCACCTCGGCGGCCACCAGTCCGGTTGCGTCGGTAGGAACGCCCACGGGTTCACTGGCACCCGAAAGCGGGGCCAGGAAATAGCTTTCCGCTTCGGCCAGTACGCTTCCCCGGATTTCACCACCGGGATGGTCGAGGGAGTGCACGTTGACGTAAAAGAAGCGGTGCATCAGTGTATCCGCCCGTCCACCGGTGAGCTGAAAGGTATTTCCTTCGGGAAGGAAGCGACCGCTGCGGGTTTCTTCGTCGCCTGCTTCCACCGTAAGTGGATAGATCACCGGGCCACCCTGCCCGGGATAGCCTGCATGGAGATGAGCTCCTCCCGCGATGGCCGTATTTAGGTCGCTGGTAAGGTCCAGGAAACTACCGGTCGCCGTCAGCCGGTTACCCATCATTTCCACCTTTACCATTCCCCGACCGGTCGTAGTGATCGACGGAATTTGCTGGTTTCCATTCAGGAAAGCGGTAAATACGGATTGACTTTCGGGCAGTACCTGACCGCGGATCTCTCCCGGATTGTGCTCCATCGTATGCACGTTGACGTAAATGCCACGGTCCAGCATGATGCCGCGCTGCGCTTCGGTCAGTTCGTACTGATTATCGGCGAGCATAAAACTCCCCGATCGGTTATCGTCAGCCAGCGTTAGCGAAAGCGGTTGGATGACAGGGCCGTTCGTCCCGGCAACGGCGGTGTGCAGGTGGGCGCCACCGGCTATGGCAGTTGCCACGTCGCTCTCCAAGTCTGCAAAGCTGCCGATCACGCTGACCGTGTTGCCGGAGAGATGAGCCAATACTTGCCCGCTGCCATCGGTAGTAACCACCGGCCATTCATTGGAGCCGGACAGGTGGGCCCGGAACAGGACGTCGGCCCGCGGAAGCACTTGCCCGCGTATCTCCCCACCCGGAAAAGCCAGGCTATGGACATTGGCATAGTACCTACCGGCACGTAGGGTAGCCTCTTGGTCTGCATTCAGGCTGAACGTATTATTGGCTGCTTCAAATACGCCGCCATCCTCGTCAAGGGTAGCGGTGAGTGGCAGGTCCACTCCCCCGTTACTTCCCGGCAATCCGATGTGCAGATGGGCGCCGCCACCGATATCGGTAGCCAGATCGGCGCTCAGATCGTTGAAGGATCCGGTCACCATCAGGATGCCTTCCGCTTCGTCATAATGCAGGAGCAAGGCACCGGCGGCCCGGGTCATCACGGAGGGGACCTCATTGCTTCCCAGCAGGTTCGTGAAATAAACTTCACTATCCTCCGGAACGATAATGCCACGCAATTCACCCCCGGGGTTTTCCCGGGTGTGGATGTTTACGTACACCTCGCCCGGGTCTACTCCGGCAAAGTCTGCCGCCATCACCGTGAAGGTGTTGTCCGTCGTTTCGAAGGTACCACTCAGAGAGTCAGCGGATAGGGAAACTACCAGTGGGAGGACCACCCCGCCGTTACGACCAGGATAGCCAATATGGATGTGTGCTCCCCCTCCTATATTGGTGGCTACCGGCGAACTCAGGCCCGAGAAGGAACCGCTGACAACGACGTTGAACTCCGTAGCATTTGCCGAGGTAACCTCCACGTCAACGGAACCACTTCCGGCAGTGACGACTGGGAGTGCCTCCTGCTGGCCGCTGAGCATAGCGGAACCCGAGCCGACGAATTGGGAGGAAAGATGGTTTGCAAGAAGGAGGAAAAACAAAGAGAGTAAAAAGGTAAAGCTTTGGGATCTCATATAGCTAAGTGATGGTTTACTAATTGGGTGGTGCGAAAAGTTTGTACCAAATTTTCTCGGCCTCGATCCGCTACACACCGGTAATATGTGTCTATCTCATCGCTTTAACTACTGCAATTCGTGTATATACTGCAATTTTACCGACACTCATTCTTTTATCTTTCAAATATTTAGGTTTTCAGGAGAATGTTTCAATTCGGCGTTGCCAGGATGGGTCGCCTTTGCCTGTAAATGATGGTACCTGCGCGTGCCGCCCTATCCTTTTTCTGCCGTGTTATTGGGTCGTTTTGTTTCTTGTGGGATAGCCACGCTCATGAAGGACCTTCCTAAAACGCTAGCTTTATTCGCCGGTCCGCTGGCCTTCCTGCTGGTCCGTATGTTTTACCACCCCCTCGATTTAAGCCCGGCGGGAAATGCCGTCCTGGCGTGTACACTTTGGGTGGCGTTGTGGTGGATTTTCGAGGTCATTCCCATCAGTGCCACGGCCTTACTCCCCTTAGTGCTCTTTCCACTCACCGGTGCAGACACCCTGGAGGCTACGGCTTCGGCCTACGGCCATAAATTCGTCTTCCTGTACCTGGGCGGCTTCATCCTTGCCATCGGAATCGAACGATGGAACCTGCACCGGCGGATCGCCCTGAACATCATCAACATTTCCGGCACCAGCATTTCCCGCATCATCCTGGGGTTCATGCTGGCTACGGCTCTGCTCTCTATGTGGATCTCGAATACGGCGACTTCCGTAATGATGCTTCCGATCGGGCTGGCGATCGTCACTCAGCTGCGCGACAATCCGGAAACCGACGAGGACGAAAACCTTCGCTTCGGCAAAAGCCTGATGTTGGCCATTGCGTACTCCGCTTCCATAGGAGGAATTGCCTCGCTCATCGGCACGCCTCCCAATCTCGTGCTGGCCGGCGTGGTAGAGGAAACTTTCGGTGTCGAGATCACCTTCGCGCAGTGGATGAAGTTTGGCGTACCAATATCCGCCACCCTACTCTTTCTCTGTTGGGTGTACCTGACCAAAATAGCTTTCCCCTTCAAAAAAGGTGCTTTCCCCGGCGGGAGAACAGAGATTCGGCGGCTCATCAAAAACCTTGGCCCGATGGGTTACGAGGAACGCGTGGTTCTGATCGTTTTCGTGACCACCGCCCTGCTCTGGATCCTGCGCTCGCTTATCCTGAACCGCTTCCTGCCGGCACTGGACGATACCATCATTGCCATCGCGGCCGGTCTGATCCTGTTTTTGATACCTACCAGAAACCGGAAGCGAATGCTCATTACCTGGGAGGAGGCCGTACAACTCCCTTGGGGTATCATCCTGCTCTTCGGCGGGGGATTGGCGCTTGCCGGTGGCTTCGAGACGAGCGGACTGGCCGCGTGGATTGCCGGCCGACTAGCCTTACTCGACGGGATGAGTCTGTTCGTTTTGCTGCTCATCGTCGTGGCCAGTGTCAATTTCCTCACCGAGATTACCTCCAACCTAGCTACCACCGCCATGCTCTTACCGGTGCTGGCCCCGATGGCCCTGACCCTGGATGTCAGCCCTTACATATTGCTGGTGGGCGCCACGGTAGCCGCATCCTGCGCTTTTATGCTGCCCGTGGCTACGCCACCCAACGCGGTGGTTTTCGGCTCCGGTTTCCTGCGTATTCCCGACATGGTGCGGCGCGGTATCTGGATGAATGTCGTGAGCATTTTCGTGGTCTTGCTATTCGTATACTTCCTGCTGCCCTGGATATGGGATTTTGATCCGTTTAGCTTCCCCGTGCTGCTGAAAGAGGGGGTTACGGAGTAGCGGGTTTCCGTGTGGAAGCTTTGCACTGCGCTGGTACGTCAGCGCCCGTCTCTCCGCTTTTAATCGATCACCTCATCCTGAATTATTGCGTAGCGCTATCTGCCGGATCCTATAATAAGGGTGACCCGGGCCACGGCCTCATGGCCAGTAACAACAAGTGTATAGCTTGTAGAGGGCAACGAACCTAATTGCAGTAAGGTACGATCGGTCGCCACTAATCCTTCAAAATGCCACTGCTTCACTTCTCGACCAAGCGGGTCGTATAGACTGGCAGTGACGTCACCCTCCAGACGGGCGGGAATCTGCATCCAACCGTGAGTAGTCATTGGATTGGGGCCCACCTGCAGGCCCTCAACAAGTTTTATGATGCGACCTGCCGCCGTGCTGCCTTCCGGGAAGTAGACATCGGCTGATTCGGGCAATTCACAGTTTTGCGTGAAGGCGCAAGCCCAGGCGAGGTTGTTGGTAATACCGTTCCCGATAGGGTAATCGTGAACCTCCCCCGGGTAGGCGTTTTCCGGGTCAATGATCCCTACTACCTGCGTTTGGGGCCCCAGGTCTTCCGGAATGTCCCAAATGAAAGCAAGCTCTACAAGATCCTTGCCATTCAGCCGCCCCTGGATAGCCCGTGCGAGGGTCTGGCAGCCAATCGGAACAAGCTGGTTACCGCTCTCCGGATCGAGGTAATACATGCAGACATCCAGTCCGGGGTCGAAGGCAATTTCCTTAAAACCAAAATTATACATTCGGGTATGGATCGTGGTTCTTCCGCCCGGATGTGGCTGGCCGGCAAAGCGTATGTCCCGGGTCCGGTACCGATCGGCCTCATTATATTCCGTAAGCTTTTCACTGCCTTTCTCCGGTTTAAAAGGGTCGAGCAGCAGGAAGGCGGGGTCATATTTGTCGTAAAAGGTTTTCCAGAAGCCAATGTTGGTCAACCTGACCGCGTAGTCGAGTGCGAGCGAGCCGTTTCCGTCCCAGTAAATGCTGGGAACCACGGTATAATCCATGTCACCGGGAATCTCTTGCTCGCCGACCCCCAAGGCGCCGGTCATGCTAACGTCCTCCTTATAAGATGAAGTGCGGTTCTTCAACTGTGCATCGCTGTAATTGGCTTCGACGTCAACACTTAAGCCGAAGCCTTTGAAGGCACCTCCGATGCTAGCACCGATGGTGGTTGCAGTAGTAACTTCTTGCTCGACACCTTGGCTCACCGCCTCCTGCCGGCTGATGCTGAAACTGGAATTACCGCCCGACGTTTTACTAATCGTCTGGCCGGTAAACTCATAAACCTCCCCCTGCACCGGCAAGAACTCCGAGATTTCCGCCGGATAACTGAATAGGTTACCGTGTTGGTGGTCCACGATGTAGTCAATAGTTGTGCTCCGCGCGGGAATAAAGGTTCTACGGGGGGGACCGGGAATGCTTACAATTACATGCGAGAGCGGAGCGGCGGTATTTCCGGTCTCCATGATCGGATATTCGTAAACGTCAAAGTCTACCAAATAAGCCAGTAACTCGTCGTCAAGCAGGGCCGAACGCTGTTCCTTCAGGGTTACCGAGGTTGTCGAATTGTTCACTTTTTCAAAGCGTTCCCCGTATTTACTAGACATTTTCACGCCTACGTCAAAGACCCCAAGTGAAAGGTTGGCTTTGGCACCGGCGGCCAGCGCATAGTCGGAAGTAAATTTTGTCTCAAAACCCCGCTGTGTTTCGGTAAGCTGGACGTATTCGGCCCTGAACTGTTCGACTGCGTTCTCGCCGTATAGTTTACAAAGGTCATAGACGGACGATCCGAAAACATCGAAATGGGTAGGGGGAGCATTAAGCACCACTAAGGGGTTGAGTACTTCCGTTATTGATGACCGCGCTGGGGGTCGTAAGTAAATGCTTCCCCCATCGGTGTCGCCTATCCCGAGGCTATATCGCCGAATATCGATGTTGCCTTCCACGGGGAAAAGTTTGTCCAAGGTCAAGTCCGGGACGGGCGGTGAATCCAAGTTGCCGAATTGGGGAAAACGAAACACTTGCACCTTTAATTCCTGGCGTTCAAGGCTGCCGAAGTCATCGTCGATCTCCTGCTGGCTGGCAACCACTATTTCGGCCCGGAAGTCATCAGACGACCCGCCCCGGAGTTTATCGAGGTTACCGACGGCCAAAAAGTTATCCAGCACCTCTCCCTTGGTAGCCCAATCGGTGGTGGCCTCGAAGGAGGTCGTCTCGCGCATTACGAAACCTGCTGGATTATTCAGCCCACCTTTCTGCAGGTCGAACACCCGCACGTTCGCGCTCCCCATTACCAGCTCGTCGTCCAGGTCGCCGTCCAGGTCGCCTGCCGCCACATCGAGCGGATTAGGACGCGAATTGTTGCGAGCCCCGGCATTGGAATAGTACTGTTGCAGACCGCTTTCCTGGCACCAGCTCGGGACGGTTACCCGCCCATCCTGCTCACGAAGGGGCATCAGGTACAAGCCTTCGTTGGCAGGGGATCCGGAGGAGCCGGTAAAATTCAGTCCCACGACAAATTCTTCGCCGGGAAACTCAGAAACGAAGTCTCCGGCTTCAATCTTTAGGCTGAGGTATTCAAATGCGAAGGGATCGTCCGTTTGCTCCCTACAATAATGATAAGCATTTTTAAAAATCGGGGTACGCGACCGGCGCACCCATCCGTTTTCATCCGAAACTTCTAGAATTTCAAGAATCGCTTCCTGGTCATCCCAGTAAACAATTAAAAGTTCATCCTGCCCGTCCAGGTCCACATCAGCGGCGGTGGCGTCAACCACCTGTATCAGTTTGCCGGGTGAAGAGAAAGTTAGGGGATCGGTAACGTACTCTCCTATTAAATAAGGAAGCAGGAGCGTGGCGGTCCTTCTTAGCAACGCATAGCTTTGGACATGAATCCGCTTATCTGACCCGGTATAAATTACGCAGACTTCCTCGTCTGGATTACTGGAAGAAAAATTACCCATTACGACCTCCGTCCTGGGGAATACGTGGTCGGGATCCGCGGTGTAGAGGTCGCCAACAAGTTGGTTACTACCCACGAGATTTGACGGAGAGACGGAGCTTCCCAGAGCGAAATTGGCCTCCACGGCAAGGGTGGCTTTGCCGATCGCTCCATCTCCGGAACGGTATCCGAAGGCTACTGCCGCGCCGTACTCATCCCCAAACCAACGACCCGACGCCACGTCGGTGCCACCTTCCAGGGAAGGAATATTGCTATTAATTACGTTAGTGACCAGCGTTTTGGTCGTCCCCCCATCAACCTTGATCGTGACTACCTCCCCACCGGCTTCGTCGCCGGATTGCGCGTAGAATAGCAGGATCTCTTCTTCCTGGACGATAGTGCGAATACCCAATAGGGGATCACCGTCCGGCAATTGGGCAAACAGTACTGGGAAAAGGAGGTAGGAGCAGGGGTTGAGGAGCAAGCCAATAAAGAGGGCTCCTCGGAGCGTCGTTCTGAGCATGGATCGGGGTTGAGAAAAGGCCTGTTGTAATTTAGCGGAAATTTGCGTTACAACACGCAATAATCTCCTCACTAGCCTACTCGCGCCGATTCCTACCCGGTATCACGCAACTCCCAAGTTATCGATCTACCTGAATGGTGGGGTTGCCTTCCCGGGTTCCAGCTGTTGGGTCGGTCGGAAAGAAATGCTTTTTTAGTCACAATTGTAAATCGCCATCTGGCTACCCTCGAATCATCCAAACTATTGCCCTACCCCCTATCCCGAGGCACCTCCCCGGTAGCTACTTCCTGCCGCCGAAAGTACTCCAGCACCTTCTTGGCCGTACTCAGATTGGTCACCTCCGCGATCTCGCTGGCCAGGGCGTTCTTCACCTTTTTGGTGCTCCCAAAATGGCCGATCAGCTTCTGGACCGTCTTCTCCCCTACCCCGGGAATATTGGTCAGCTCCGTCTGGATCATGCCCTTACTCCGCTTATTGCGGTGGTGGCGCAGACTGAAGCGGTGGGCTTCATCGCGAGCTTGCTGTATAATGCGCAGCGATTCGGATTTTTTGTTGATGTGCAGCGGCACGGGGTCGTCGGGAAAGTAAATCTCTTCCAGTCGTTTGGCAATGCCTACCACCGTCATCTTACCCCGGAGTCCCAGTAGATCGATGCTTTCCATGGCGTGACTCAGCTGTCCCTTGCCACCGTCAATAATGACCAGTTGCGGTAGTGGTTCCCCCTCATCCATCAGTCGCCGGTAGCGGCGGTGCACCACCTCCTTCATACTGGCGAAATCATCGGGGCCCACCACCGTTTTGATGTTGTAGTGGCGGTAGTCCTTCTTACTGGGTTTGGCATTCTTGAACACGACGCAGGCGCTGGCCGGATTGCTGCCCTGAATATTTGAGTTATCGAAGCATTCGATGTGCATAGGCAACTCGTCCATTTGGAGATCGGCCTGCATCTGCCGCAGGATGCGCTCGGCGGGCGTCTGGCGATTGGCGTGGCTGATTCGCTGCTTCTTACGCTGCAGCAGCATATACTTGGCGTTCTTTTCGCTGAGTTCGAGCAGCTTTTTCTTGTCGCCGATCTTCGGCACCGTTACGGCGGCTTCCACGCCGCTCAGATCCATTTCACTTGCCAGGATCACCTCGGGGGCAATGCTATTGAAGCGTTCCCGGAGTTCGGGGATGGCGTAGCTGAGCAGGCTATCCGCGTCATCGTCCAGGTTCATCTCAATCTCCTGGGTGTGGGTGTGAATGACGGCGCCGTTAACGATCTTGATGTAGTTCAGGTAAGCTTCTTTTTCATCCATGGCCAGGCCGAAGACATCCAGGTCGCGGATGCTGGTGCTCACGATGGTCGACTTGCTCTGGTACTTTTCGAAGGCTTTCAGTTTTTCGGCAATCAACTGGGCGCGCTCGAATTCAAGCGCCTCGGCCAGTCGTTCCATTTCTCCCTGGAAGTGCCGCTTCACTTCGGCGAAGTTGCCTTTGAGAATATTCTTGACCTGTTCGATCTTCTCATTGTAAGCTTCCTCGCTTTCCTCGGCGACGCAAGGACCCTCACAGTTTTTGATGTGGTACTCCAGGCATACCTTAAACTTACCCTCCGCAATGTTTTCCGGACTCAGGTTCAGGTTGCAGGTCCGGAGCGGAAACAGCGTTTTCACCAGATCCAGGATGATCTTCAGCCTCCCCTTGCTCGTATAGGGACCGAAGTAATAGCTCCCGTCGCGACGCACCTGACGAGTGATGAAGACCCGCGGAAACCGCTCATTCTTGATGCAGATGTAGCTGTAATTCTTGTCGTCCTTCAGGTTGACGTTATAGCGGGGCTGGTGCGTTTTGATCAGGGCATTCTCCAGCAACAGGGCGTCGGCTTCCGTTTCCACGATCGTGAATTCCAGGCGGGCGGCGTTCTTCACCATCACCCGCGTACGGTTAAGACGGTCTTTGCGATCGCCGAAATAGCTGGCCACCCGATTCCGCAGGATCTTCGCCTTGCCGACGTACAGAATCTTATCCTCCGAATCGATAAAGCGGTAGACTCCCGGTTGACGGGGTACCGTATCGGCGATCCGCTTAAAATCTTCCGTTCTCATTGCCACAATAACGGAAGCGGGGGGGAATCGTTGGTTGCGGGGGCCGACAAAATCTGGGCGGCGGAGCGCAGGAGGCGTGCCTCCGTATATTCGGAGAGCTTTCCGCCCGATGCAAACAAATTCACTTCAATCTATGCGCACGTTATTGCTGTTGCTTTTCATTGTGCTAGTTGGCGGTCTCCCGGGCCAGCAGGTGGCCGACACCTCTTTCACCTACCGGATTCCTTTTCCGGCTTTCGAAGGAGGTGCCGGACCGGTGGTAGCCATCGACGGAGCCCACAACAATCTGCATACCCGCGAGGGCGGATTTCTACCCTTCAGCCGGCTCCTGGAGCGGGATGGTTTCCGCGTAATCGCTTCGGAGCACCCCCTGGATGGGCCGGAACTGCCCGCTGAAATTGAGGTACTGGTAATAGTTAATGCCCTGCATCCGGCCAACCAGGGAAATTGGGTGCGCCCAATCAACTCGGCTTTCAGCCCATTGGAGATCAAGGCTGTAGTTGAATGGGTACGTGAGGGCGGAAGGCTGCTGCTGATTGCCGATCATATGCCCTTCGCGGGAGCCGCCAGTGCTCTGGCCGGTGGATTCGGTTTCAAGTTCCTGGATGGCTTTGCCCAGACAGGTAACGGCACCTGGCCCCCTACGATGTTCCGTCGGGGTGCCGGATTACCGTCATCACCGGTAGTGGAGGGAGATCGAAAATCTACGCACATCGATTCTGTCGCCTCCTTTACGGGATCGGCCTTCCGAAAACCGCAGCAGGCCGTGCCGGTACTTAGCTTTCAGTCGGGCCACCGGTCGCTGCAGCCAGATACGGCCTGGGTGTTTCACCCTTCTACTCCAGCTGAAGACCTGGAAGGCTACTACCAGGGCGCCTTGCTCCAGTTTGGAAAAGGACGGATCGCCATTTTTGGGGAAGCAGCCATGTTTACGGCGCAACTCGCTAACGGTAGCACCCGCGCAGGATTCAATGCACCCGAAGCTCCGCAAAATGCCCCCTTTGTATTAAACGTTCTTCGGTGGCTGGTGGCGGATTGAAGGGGATTACGCGCCGGCTTTGCGCGAACTAATCTTTAAGTTTGCGGGCTGGAAATCCCCTATCTTATGACGCTACCCCGGTTTTGTTTCGCTTTTCTTTTGCTGATTACCGTGATGTTGTCGTGCGGTTCGGAGGAACCAGTTCCCCAGGCGGAAGCGGACCCGAAGCAAGATCAAACGGACTCTTTCGAAGTCGTCAGGGAAAACGCGCCCCTAGCGGCTGGAGCGGAACTTCGCGCTTGGGTGGACGGATTATTCCTGCGAGCGGAACCCGAACAGGGCGCTACCGTATTGACGCAGGTGGCAGCTGCCACGCCACTGACGTATA
This sequence comes from Lewinellaceae bacterium, assembly GCA_963747415.1. GTDB lineage: Bacteria > Bacteroidota > Bacteroidia > Chitinophagales > Saprospiraceae > Neolewinella. The sequence goes on from CAVVFF010000004.1 coordinate 359,373, forward strand.
CCGGGGAATCGTCCTCGGGATCGGAAATTCTCGTACTGCGGGGAATCGTCTTCGAAGAGCCCTGGTTGAAAGTGCGAACGGCCGACGATCAGGAAGGCTGGGTTTACGGCGGTGGGGTGCGGCGGGCTGAAGAAAGCCGGGGTTCAGGCTACCGAAGTGCTGCCCAATTTGACTTTCCGCACTTCGGCAACTTCAACCTGAGCGGTTGGAAACAGGAACCCACCACCGAAACAAGTGGAGGGGACGCGACCCGAACCCGGACGGTCTACACGCGGTCGGACCAGAACCTGGCGGTACAGCTAACGGAAGTCGGGGAATATGGCTACGAGATTAATTACATCCTGACGGACGCTGCTGGAAATGACCTGAAAACCCGGACATTGATTTTTGAAGTTGATCCGCACTACCGACTGATCGAAACGGTAACCGATTACACCGTAAGCCCACCCATCCGGTATCGCCGGACACAACAAATGCCTACGCATTATTCGCAGCTGAACACGATTCCTCAACTGGCCACCGGAGATTGGACGTCAACTACGCTGGCAGAATGAGTTGTGATTATATTATGAATACCTCAGGCTATTCCTCCCGCAGGATGAGATAAAAGTAGCGGATGATGAGCAGCACAACGACTACGATGGCGGCAAATACAAGCCAGGCAGTGGGGGTGTAACCTCCGAGAATTTGAGGAAACGCGAGATAGGGCATGCGGGGGCTTTTACCCTAAACGCAGGGACCGCGCCTGTGGATGAAACAAGGCCGAAAATTCCGCCGCCGGAGAACCCTTATGGTTATAATAAAATCGCAGTCGAAATGATCTATTTCGCTGCCTGCGCCGTCTTAAGGACAAACCATATTTTATGCCTATGAAGACTATTATCTTCCTGCTCCCCTTTCTTTTTTCCATCAGTGTCGCGGCCCAGCAGTGGACAGCGGATTTCGATACCGCACTGGAGACGGCGGCTCAGCAGGATAAGCAAGTGGTCTTAGTCTTTTCCGGTTCCGACTGGTGCGCCCCCTGCATCAAATTGGAGCGGGACATCTGGGAAGACCCAGGCTTCCAAAAAGAGGCTTCCGAAGATTTTGTCTTCTACCGCGCTGATTTCCCACGCAAGAAAGAGAATCAGCTTGATGAGAAATTGGCTGCAGTCAACGCCCAACTGGCCGAACGCTATAACCAACGCGGTGCCTTCCCGCTGGTGGTGGTCCTCTCTCCGGAGGGCGAGGTTCTGGGTCAGACGGGATATAAAAAGGTAAGTCCCTTCGAATACCTGGCCGTTCTGAAGGCATTCGTCGAATGAGGCGCATGATCCTGTTGTGTTGCCTTTTCGCGGCCGGGCTCACGGCTCAGGATACCGCCTACCACAGGACCCTGAAATTAATGGGTACCCGATTCGACCTGACCGTAGTTGCCAATGGAGCGGAGTCGGGAGAAATGTTCCTGGACCTGGCCGTTGGAGAGATCCGGCGCATTGAAAAGCTGATCTCCAGTTGGGATCCGGAATCCCAGACCTCGGAGATCAATCGCCAGGCGGGGCGGCGGGCCGTGGTCGTAGACCCGGAACTGTACGCTCTGATTCAACGCTCCCTGGGCATTTCGCGCCTAACCTCCGGAGCCTTCGATATCAGCTACGCCTCCATGGACAAGCTCTGGCGATTCGATGGCAGCATGACGGCCATGCCGGAACCCGAAGCCATTGCCGCATCCGTCTCCAGGATCGGCTATAGCCGGATCGAACTGGACGATGACCGAAGTTCGGTCTACCTGCCCGAGCCCGGGATGAAGATAGGTTTTGGGGCCATTGGGAAGGGGTACGCGGCCGACCGGGCACGCCACTTGCTGGAATCAAGCGGTGTAGCGGCGGGCATCATCAACGCTTCCGGAGACCTTACCGCCTGGGGAAAACAACCCGAAGGGAGCGACTGGCTGGTAGCGATCACGAATCCACTCAACAAAGCGAAAGCTTTTGCCTGGTTGCCCGTGAAGGATCGGGCCGTGGTTACCTCCGGAGACTATGAAAAGAATGTAACCTTCAACGGGGTACGCTACGCTCACATCATCGATCCAAGAACGGGTTATCCGGCAACGGGCATCATCAGTGCCACCGTTTTCGCTCCGAAAGCGGAACTTGCCGATGCCCTGGCAACCTCAATATTTGTCATGGGTACCGAAACAGGTATCGACTTTGTTAACCAGCTGCCCGGTATTGACGTTATCATCGTCGACGTGAAAAATCAGGTCCATACCTCCCGGGGTGTTGACCTGGAAAAACCACTGGAAAATGAGTAAACTTCTTATCGTTGGTGCCATCGCCCTGTGCCTCTCGTCCTGCGTGTCGGTCAAAGGCTACGAGATGGTGCAACTCAACGACCCGGATATGGCACTTTCCCCCACCGGCGTGGAGGTACAACAAGGAAATTTCCAATCCTACCGGGAGGCCGCATCAGGTGCGAACGGAGGAAAAACCGGAGGAGGCTGTGGTTGTAACTAGTTCATTTCCCGCCAGGGGCTTTCTCCGCATCGCCCTTCTGTTTACCGGCATTCTTTGTACCTGCGCCCTGGCCGCCCAGGAAGTTACTACCCCTACGGCCAACGCCTATAAAAAGCGGGTACTGGAAGCCGCGGAGCTCCAGATCCTCAGTAGTTATTATCAACAAGACGGAGACAATGCCGCCGTAACCGGGGGCCGCGGTACCGAGGAACTTACGGATGTCCACCCCACCGTCATACTAGCCCTGCCACTTAACGAGGACGATGTCCTTACCGCAAGCTTCGGGGTTTCCGCCTACACGTCAGCCTCCTCCAGCAACGTCGATCCCTTTGACGGATCGCAGGAGGCCTCCCCTTTCCAGGCTTCCTCCGGCGCGTCCGGCAGCGACGTCTGGATCAACGGAACGCTGACCTACGCCCACAGTTCCGATGACCGTAACAACGTCCTCTCTGGCAATCTGTCTTTTTCCAACGAGTACGATTACCGCTCTATCGGATTCGGGGGCAGCTATACCCGCCTGATGAACGAGCAGAACACCGAGTTGACGGTACATGGCAGTGCCTTCCTCGACAACTGGAAACTGATTTACCCCGTGGAACTGAGGGGAAGTGACAACCTCCTCGACCAAACGGCCCGCAACAGCTATAACCTCGGCGTCAATTTCAGTCAGTTACTCTCCCGCAGAGCGCAGGGCATGCTGTCGCTGGATCTGGTTCGGCAAGATGGATTGCTCTCCACCCCCTTCCAGCGGATCTACTTCGGGGACGTGGAGGACCGCCTGTTTGCCGGACTTGGGGACTTCGCTTTGGCGGACGATATCGAGCGGCTCCCATCGCAGCGCATGAAGATCGCCCTTGGGGGTAGGTTGCACTATTACCTCAACCAGCGGTTCGTACTCCGTAGCTTTTACCGCTATTACACTGATGATTGGGGCGTCAGCTCACATACTCTCAATCTGGAACTCCCCATCAAAGTTGGTCCCTTCTTTAGCATCCGCCCTGGCTACCGCTACTATGGCCAAAGCGCCGCGGACTACTTTGCAGGATATAACGAGCACCTGTCCGAGGAGGAATTTTACACCTCGGATTATGACCTCTCGGAGTTCATCGCCAACCAGTACAGCGTGGGCGTCAGCTACCTGGACATTCTCGCTGATCGGAGTCTGCTCGGTTGGGGACTGAAGAGCGTGGACCTGAACTTCAGTATCTACCGCCGGGATAATGGTTTCCAGGCTTCCCAGGTGGCCCTTGGGGTCAAGGTAGTCCATCAGTAAGTCGGTTATATTTGCGGCCGCATAAGTCGCACCCATGGTCTTCGAACACTTCGCCCTCAACGTTCCCGCTCCCCGTGAAATGGCTACCTGGTACGTCAAGCACCTGAACGCATCCATCCTCAGCCAGTCTGGGCCTCCCAAGTTCACCACCTTCCTGGCCGATGGAACCGGCCGGACCTTCCTCGAGATTTACTACAACGAAAGTGCTCCCGTAGATGCCTTTGAAGCCCGGCAGCCCCTCACCTTTCACCTTGCCTTTCAAACCGGCAACGCGCCTGACCTACGGGACCGACTCCTCGAGGCCGGCGCCACGCTGATGGTGGAGGAGAAGCCGGAACCTGGTACCCACCTGGTCATGTTGCGTGATCCCTGGGGTATTCCGCTCCAGCTGTGTCAGCGGCGTATCCCCTACCCTACGACCGGCCGCTGAGACGCTGGGCAAGTTCGTGGAGTCCCTGGTTACGGGCATGATCGGCAGCCGTAAGCCCATTCGCATCGCGGTGCGCAACGTTGGCGCCGGCCTCAATTAGGAGATCCACCATGGCTGGCTTATTGAAGGTGGCAGCAAAGATCAGTGCGGTACCGCCACTGCCGTTTGTTGCGTTCGGATCGGCCCCCTGCGCGATTAGGTATTCGGCCATCGAACGGTAATCCTTAAAGGTGACGCCCATCAGTGGTGTATTACCCGCCGCATCGCGGGCATTGACGTCGGCGCCCGCATTAACGAGCACCTTCGCAACTTCTTCCTGCTCGAGGTAAGTAGCTAAAAGCAGGGGCGTGGAACCCCGGCTATCGCGGGCGGTCAGCAGAACCGCGTCTTGCTTAACCATGGTCCGCACCGCCTCGGCGTCCCCCTGGCGTAAGGCTTGAAATAATTGTTCGGTAGGCGTCATGTGAGGATTAGTGAGATCTTGAAATGCTGAGCGGCTGTGGCATGGCCAATCATCGTTAACGGGCGACGGAGCGCAGGTTCCGTACAAGCCGAAAACAGACGAGGCCAGGGTTGGTTTTGATTTATATAATTGATTATGTTTGAAATTCATTTATATAGGCTATTAACTTTTTCTTCCTCCACCTAAATCCTGTCTTATGACCATCCAGCAGCTTCGCTATTTGATTGCTCTTGATGAGCAGCGGCATTTTGGTCAGGCGGCAAAATCATGCTTCGTGGCCCAGCCTACTCTCACCCTTCAGGTTAAAAAGCTGGAGGAGGAACTTGGGGTTATCGTGTTCGACCGGAGTTCCAATCCTATACAACCTACCCTGCTGGGTTATCGCATCGTGGCGCAAGCGCGTCGCGTTATCGAAGAGGTGGCTAACCTGGAAACGCTGGTGGCTAATCACAGCGATAGCATGGAGGGGATCTTCTCGGTAGGGGTGATCCCCACGCTGTCCCCTTATTTGCTTCCCCGCTTTATTCAGAACTTTTCCAGTCGGTTTCCGGATACCCAACTTCGGTTTCGGGAAATGAGATCCGAAAAGATCATTGAGGAATTACGCAAGGGTTCGCTTGACATCGGTCTGCTAGTAACGCCCCTGAAGGAACGCCAACTGCGTGAGATACCCCTGTTCTACGAACCCTTTCTCCTCTACGCTTCGGAAGGTGAGGAAATTCTGCAACGTACCCCCCTGCTGCCGGATAATCTGGACCGCAAAGACTTGTGGATACTGCAGGAAGGCCACTGTTTCCGCAATCAGGTATTAAATCTTTGTGAGAAAAGCCCGATCCCTCCTGCGGGAAATTTCCATTTCGAGGCCGGGACCGTGGAAACGCTGAAAAACCTCGTACGGGGCAATATGGGGTATACCATTATCCCGGAGCTATCGGTCAATCCGGCTACCGACGCCAGCTATACCCGTCGCTTCGCGGATCCGCAGCCCAGTCGGGAAGTAAGCTTGGTGGTAAATCGTAATTTGAATAGAGAAACCCTCCTTACGGAACTTCGGAAAGCGATACTTTCCGTGGTCCCCAGGGAATTTCGGAAGAACGACCACTTCAAAACGATCGAATGGCGAAATTAAAATGGGGGTTATTTTTTATACGGCAGGCAATTTTCAGGGCAATACTCCGATAATTACGTATAGCCATACGCTCATGATAAACCAAACACTTGTTTCACCAGCCACGCCGGCCGTAATTCCCGTTGGCAACCGCTTTGTCCACCGGGGTGTCCATCTGCTCCGTGCCTACAGTCAGGCGGATCCCAGGAGTGTAAGGCGCCTTGCCGAGGAGTATCTGCAGGTGGCCGAGCTGAACCGAAACAGTCAGAACTACGGTAATGCCATCCACCAGGCCAATACCGTGCTGGGGCTGCTAGAACTGGAATCCGGCAATGTGGAAAAAGCAGCGCTCCACCTGGTCGCTTCCGCGAAAACGCCCGGCTCCCCCCAACTCGCGGGACTGGGACCAAATATGATGCTCGCCAAGCGATTACTGGACCACGGTCGCACGTCCACCGTACTGGAATACCTTACCTACTGTGGTAGGCTGTGGAAATTAAGTTTCGGTCGACTATGGAAGTGGAAGTTTGAGATCCGTTGCGGCCGCACGCCGGATTTCGGTGCCAATCTTACCTACTTGCTCGACCCGAAATCATTCGGATAGTTCGGCATCGCATGACTTACTGTTTAAAAAATGGTGGTTTTCCGTATATTGGCAGGATATTTGATCGGTATTAACAATCCAACACCTTGTTTCACCGTTCTAGGCATCAGATCATGCTAACCCCTCTAGCCTGCCATATGGAAACGGAATTTGTTCAGCTTGGGCGCCGTCTATTACGGGCCTATGAAAAACGGGATTACTTTACCGTAAGTTCCATGGCCCTGGACTACCTCGACGAAGCCGAGAATCACCGAAACAGCTGGAATTACGGTAACGCCATTCACCAGGCAAACACGCTGCTCGGTCTGGTCGAGTTGCAACATGGCGATATCGACCGAGCAACTGACTACCTGCTCTCCTCCGCCCGTACCCCGGGCTCTCCCCAGCTTACCGTTCTCGGCCCTAACATGTTATTGGCAGACCGGCTACTAGCGCTAGGGCAACGGCGAGCGGTTGTCAAATACCTCAAGGAATGCCGCCGTATCTGGCGGCTGAGTTTCGGGACTTTACTCAAGTGGCGCTGGCAGATTATTCGCGGGTATACCCCCAACTTCGGCGCCAACCTTTCTTACCTCACGGACTACAAGTCATTCTGATACACTCCCGCTTCGGGCTCTTTAGCCGGCAGGAATGGAGATTGCCTCCCGACACCGGTATACCACGAATTTTTCGTTTTCCGCCGCTACGTAGACTCCTTTAAACCACTTGCCCAGGTGGGTGGCATAGTTGAGGTGTCGGTTGGCCACCACAATTAAATTGCCGCCGTGCGCGAGTTTGAGGGCGGCCTCGCCAAAGAGGGCGATACTTACGTCAATGTTATTCTCGTAGCCAAAGTGAAAGGGTGGATTGGTCACTATCAGGTCTTGGCTTTTATCGGCTATATCCACCAGAGTATGCGTGTAGTGTACCTCGGACCGGTCGGCTGGTAAATTCCGTTTAGCACTAGCCACCGCGAGAATGGAATCGTCCGTAGCGATCAATTTACTGCCGGGATAGCGAAGCAGCAGCTGATCCCCAATGATGCCGTTTCCACAGGCGATATCCAGGATGCTACCGGGGGCGGGAATTGGGGGCCAGTGATCCAGGAGAAATTGCGTTGCAAAATCGATGTGGTTCGCAGAAAAAACGCCGGACAGCTGACGGTAGGTCTTGCCCTGATAGTCGAGTTGCTTTTCCGTCACCTGCGCTCCGCCGCCCTGTTTCCATTCCTCCAGGAGGAGTAGCCGCGCCTTTTTGTGTGCCTGGGTCTGCCTCACCGACCCCGCATAACGACCGGCAATTTCCAGCAGCCGCGGGGTGAAATGGCGCGTCATGAATCCGGCAGCCAAGCGGGTATGAGCATGGGCGCCCGCCGCGATCCGCGACAGGTATAGGTCAAACAGATCGATAGCCTTGGGGATCCGCAATAAGCCCAGGTCTACCGCCGGGAAGCTTTGTAGGATATTACCAGTTGGAATAGAATCTTCCGCGGAATTGAGCTGGAGGGCCGTCTCCTGACTGTGGAACGTACTCACGAAACGGACCGGCCGCTCCACGCTAAGGGTCACGGCCCCGAAGCGATCGTGAAAGATAGAGATCACTTCACCGGGCTTGCGATGCGCCCGTGCCCAGTCAATGAGTAAGCGGTCGGCCGCACTGAATACGGTAAGACTATTATCGCTGGTCGGTGGGTATCTGCGCATCTTACTTACTACTGCTGGCGGATCGACTACCGTCAGCGTAGGAGGCAACTAAGGAGCGCCAGGCGCTGGTGGTAGTGATATTGATTACTGCCTGATCGATCGGTTCGTAGAACGGGCTGCCCTCGCGGACGGTAAAGGCATAAGCTTCCGGTCGGGCATCCGTTTCCTGAATATATGCCTTCAGGCTGGGGTACATCCTCGATTGGTGGCGAAGCGCGGTAGCATCGTGAACGAAAACCTCCACCTCGCTACGCTCCAGGGCAAGAAGTCCCTCCTTGGCGCTGGTATACGTTTGGAACTCCTGCCCGCGGGAGGTGAGAAAGGCTGCACCCGGTGAACCCTCCATTACCCCAACGGTCTTTTCCTTTAGTTCCCGGGGGAATTCTACCACCTTAGACGCATCTGTTGCGCTGATGATTGCCGCGGTAAGACTAGAAGTGACGGCCAGGGCAACCAACATCCATAGCATGGCCACCGCGCGCCCGGGCAGACTGGTTGGGGCTTTATCACCGTATCCGATGGTAGTCATCGTTACCCCCGCCCACCAGAAGCCGGCCCCGATTCCCTGCCATATGGTACGTTCGCCGCCGAACTGGTCGCCGTTACTGTTCCGCTCCATAAAATAAACGACGGAGCCAACAATTAATAATAGTACGCTGAGCCCCAGAACGATGTAAAAGAACTGCATGGTGAACAAGCCGGTTATGACCGACCACAGACTGTTGGATGGCGGAAGGGCCAATCCCAGCGAAGAACGGTGATAAGCTTGCATAAAGTCAACTTCTGACTCCTTCTCCCCGCTGATCGGTATCGCGAGTAGTAGATCGATCTCCTCTCGCTCAAGAGCGGCCAGTAGACTATCCTCTTTCGGATAATCGATCAGATCGTACACGAGCATTTCTTCCCCGGCAACCTGCCGCCAAAGCTCCATGGCCATACCGTTCCAGTAGCCGGCATCATCCTGGAAGGTATACGGCGGCAGGTGGGTAACCCCCACGCGCAACGTATCCCGTGCAGATAAAGAGGCGGTAGAGAGTAGCAGGAAAAGAAGATATCGGATCATTCAGCAAGCTAATTTTACCTCCTGTAATTCCGAATGGTCATTGATGTTGACTTTTTATCAGAGTCGTTCGGCCACTGATTGTCGTCTGGCACGGCTGACCGGCACCTGCTTATCCCCTAGGTATACATAATCCTTGTCATAACGGGTAATTTTCCTGGGGTTGACCGCATAACTTCGGTGGGTCTGCAGTATATGCTTCTCCCCTAGCTCACTGATAAGGTCACCGAGCGTGTTCCGTATGACCAAACTGGTTTTATCGGAGAGGTAAATTCGGACGTAAACGTGGTCCGCCTCAAGGTATTCGATCGTATCCAGGGGAACCCGGTGGGTGGCCCTGCCATCGCGGAGCGAGACCACCTCCTGGACCGGCTCGCGGGACTGGTGGTTGAACATAGCCACCTCGATGGTTGCCAGCAAACTTTTGATCTGGATCGGCTTGCTCAGGTACCCACTGGGGCGGGTCTGCTTTACCCGATCGATATATCCCTCGTCGACTTGAGAGGTAAGAAAGATGAAGGGAATAGTAGGCGTCTGGGACCGTAGGTAATGTGCGAAATCGATGCCATCCTTCTCTCCGCTTATCCGAATATCCAGCAAAGCCAAATCCGGATTTTCCCCATGATAAAGGCGCACCGCCTCCTCGTACGAAAGGGCTTGTCCTACGACCAGGTGATCATTTCGTCGCAGGTGCCGGCTTAGGGTATCCGCAATGATAAATTCATCTTCCAGAATCATTATTCGAAAACCGCCTGTTTCTATTTTGTCCATAGGTCAGCCGTGAAGACCTGCTAGTTATAGATCGCGAAGTTGATCGTATGAAGTTGGTTTCCTCAACGCTATGTTCTCAATGGCGCTGGTTTTGTTCTGGACTGTCCCAATCGGTCGCTGGCTGACCACTGGTTTTTGGTGGCAAAATGGATGATCGTTACGGCCCCCCCGTCATTATACATCGATAACTGCCCATTCAACTGGCGGCTCAAGCCTCGGAGGAGGTGCATGCCTAAACTACCCTTGCGACCGGTCGCAAAACCAGGGGGAAAACCGGGTCCATTATCCCGGTAAGTCAACGTAAATGTATCACCGGATTGGCTGAGGGAAAGATGAATTTCCAGTCGCTGCCCCGCTAACGTCGCGTATTTATAGCTATTCATGAGCAATTCGTTAAGCATCGTCCCGAGTGGAAGGAGGGTGTCGAGGTTGAACTTAAAATCGGGCAGATCCATTACGTAGCGGCAATCTTCACCCTGACCGGCAATTCGGGCAAAATGGTCGCAAATATGACGAACGTAGCCCAGGAAGGAGATTTCGGATAGACTAACTTCCCGGTACAGAACATCGTGTATGGCTGCCATACTGTGTACTCTTCCGGCCAGGCTTTGCAAATCTTCCCGCGTCTGGGGGTCGTGCAACTCGTCCAGCTGCATATCCAACAGACCTATGATGACCTGTAGGTTATTCTTTATCCGGTGATGGAGTTCTCCGCGCAGTAACTCCTGTTCCTTAAGGGAGCGATTCAGTCGTTCATTATTATCCCGGATAATTTCGCTCTGCTCGGCCAATTGTTGGTTGGCCGCCCGGAGGCGCAGGTAGTATATGCCCAGGAGTAAGAGGGCACCGAGAATGAAAATAAGGAAGCGGTTGACCCAACTTTCCCGTTTCAGCTGGTAAGCCAGTTCCGCCTCCTTCTCTTCGATCACTTTGAGTTTTTTCTCACTGTCGTAAAGCGCTTCGATCTCGGCGATGCGTTCGGCGGAAGACCGGTTCGCGCTTTTCAATTCCTCGTTCCGGCCAAGTGCCAAATAGTGAAATGCGGAATCATAGTGACCGGTGGCCCTGAGTATCCGCCCACGGTCATCGTACAACCTTCCAATAAAGGCATTTGCTTCGCTTCGCTGATCGGACGCCTGGTCAATGTAGTACAGCGCCGAATCATTGCTCATCAACGCCCGTTCATAGTCTCCCGCATGAAAATACAGATCACCGAGATGCAAGGAAACGACGAGGGAAAAAACCGGATTCTTAACGCTGCGATGCAGGATCCCGGCTTGGTGGAGATGCTGTTCGCTCAGAGTAGGTAGGCTGTCGCGGTACAGCATACTTAACAATAGATGTGCTATGGCCTGTTCCGTTGCCTGATCCGTTTCCGATGCCTTGCGTAAGGCTTTCTTACTATAGTATAGAGCTTTTCCATGACGACCGAATAGGCGGTGATACGAGGCGTAGCGGGTCCAAAGCCTCGCTTCAATATCAACCAATTTCCGCTGCTCAATAAGTTTCCAGGCAAGCTTAAGATACTTCAGCGTTTGGTAGGAATCGTCGCGCTGTTCGTGGATCAGCGCCATATTGAGGTAGGCATGCGCACAGACGGCCGGTTGATCCAGTTCAATACTTTTATCGATAACATCATGCAACTCCCTGGTGGCGGAAGCGTACGCGCGGCTACGTTCCCAGGCCCTGGCCCGCTTGAGCCGCACCCAGAGTCCGAAGGGTGTATCGTGGCGACCGGTTAGCTGCAGGGATTTATATACCCGCGTGAGCAGGGTGGAAGCACTGTCCGACTTGCCTTGTGCGATGAGTTCTTCGGCCTGGTGGAACCGCTGTTGTAAGGTGCTGTCCGGGACTTCGGCATCACCACCTTCGTTTCCCCCGGAAAGAGCAGTCAATACCCTTCCGGTCAACATAATTACAACAAGTAGTAAGCCTTTAAATGACACTTAGCATGCTTGGTACATTGCAGACGACATAAAAATGTGGATGGAAATAAATTACGCTGGTGAATAATAACTTTCACATCGCAAAAAGAGGGGTTAATTTACGAAACTTCATATATCAATGGTTGCTACCTATCACAAAAAAATCACCCGGAATTATTGTTCCGGGTGATCATGAAAACCTCCGGTAACGCCGGATGAAAATGTTTGTCTCAAAGTCTCAATTCAGTTATACAACATCGACAAGTATGCTTGTAGCGTTCACTGGTCAATTCGCATTGAGTGGGAACTACGGGTTTCTCATTTTACGTGGAAATGGTGGGTTTATGTTTTCCAGCCCCTGCTGTGTGCTGAAAGGAGGCTCCAATGTTCTGAGTGGCAATACCGCGCTACCAGGGAGGACGGATAGCCACACCCGACGTATGTTGGTCACATGATCGAAAGTAATGTGCTGCGGAACCTGCTGGGCCCGCTCAAAATCCCTGCTGACACCGTTAAATCGATCGTGGCATTACCGGGGGAAATCGACCACAACTATTGTCTGACGACGCTTGACGGTCAGCAATTCCTGCTCAAAGTCACTAGTCCGGACACCTTCGATCAACGCCCGATTCTCGAACATATTTCCACAAAGAATCTACCCTTCGAGGTGCCGGAAGTGATCCAATCCACGCGCATCACCACGCCGGAAGGCGAGAGGATCCTTCGGCTGCATAGTTGGCTGAAGGGGCGGGTTCTCGACGAGGTAAATCCGAGAACGCCACCGCTTTGGAAATCCTGGGGTAAGACCTGCGGTATCCTAAATACAGCCCTTTGCGACATCCGTTACCCCGCCGCCGAAAGGACCTATAAATGGGACCCAGCGAAGGCCACAGCGGCCCGGTACCGACTGATATATCTAGAGCATGAAAAGAAAAAGCTGGCGGAGTATTTTTTTGACCGCCTTGACCAGACGGACCTATCCGGACTACCTCGCTCGGTGTGCTACAACGATGCACATGAACAAAACTTACTCGTAGGAAAGGACGGCCTGATTTGCGGGGTCATCGACTTTGGTGACGTAGTGCACACCGTGGCAATCAGCGAATTGGCCGTAGCCTGTGCCTACGCCGGCATGGGACAGGCCGACCCCTTAGCAGCAATGCGTATACTCACCGAAGCCTACCATGCGGTAAACCCGCTGAGCGAAGCGGAGGTGAATGTCCTTTACGACCTGATCGCCGCCCGGCTCGTTTTAACGGTAACCGTGGCGGCTGAAAACCTCCAGCTCCACCCCGACAATGCCTACCTGTCGGTCTCCGAAGCTCCCGCCTGGGAATTGCTTCAGCGCTGGCAGCGGATTCCTCCCGGACTGGCCGCGGCCACTTTCCGGCTTGCTTGCGATATGACCGCCCATTCCTCTAGTGAAGCTTATCGGGCCTGGTCGAATACCGCGACTTGCCACCCGGTGATCAATACTAAGGGTACCTCGATCCCCCTTGATTTAAGCGTCGGCAGCCTCCAACTTGGCGGAAATGATAATTTTTGGGAGTTGCCAAGATTTGTCAGGCACCTTCGTCGCCTACTCGAAGACGCCGATGCCGAAATGGCCACGGGTGGCTACGGAGAAGTACGCCCAGTTTATACCACGGATGCTTTTCAGGGAGAAGGTAATGAAGGGCCCCGGTGGCGAAGCGTTCATCTCGGGGTGGATTTCTGGACACCATCGGCTGACTACAAGGTTTTCGCTTCCCTAGATGGAAAAGTACATAGCCGGGGCATCGACCCAACTCCCGGCGGCTACGGAGGCACCCTTCTGCTTACGCATGATCCTTCGCCCGGCCTCACCTTCTATACGCTTTACGGTCACCTGTCTTTTGACTCCATACGTCATTGGGGCGACGGAGCGCAGGTGAAAGCAGGTCAGCAAATCGGCAAGCTTGGCAGGACCGACGAAAACGGGGGATGGCCACCTCATCTGCATTTTCAGGTATTACTGGATACCCTGGGCATGGTGGCCGATTTTCCTGGCGTCGCCTACCCTTCGGAACGCAGCGTATGGCTTGGCCTTTGTCCCGATCCGCGTACGCTTTTGCCGTCCGGGATCCCCCCCGAATCCTCCGTCGCTACCCCGACGGAATCGATCCTTGGCGACCGACGGCGTCGTCTCGGTTACAGTTTGAGCGTGTCCTATCAACAGCCCCTGCAAATCCTCCGGGGATACAGACAATACTTATACGACCATACCGGCAGGCGGTATCTGGATACGGTTAACAATGTGGCCCACGTCGGTCATGAACACCCTGCGGTAGTGTCCGCGGGTCAGCAACAAATGGCCGTCCTGAATACCAATAGCAGGTACCTCCACCCCACCCTGCTGGAATTCGCCGAAGCCCTTACCCAAACGCTACCGGATGAATTATCGGTGGTCCACGTAGTTAATTCCGGCAGCGAAGCCAATGAACTGGCGTTGCGAATGGCTAATGCCGTGACGGGCAACCAGCAGGTCGCGGCCATGGAAATGGGTTATCACGGAAACACGGCCCGCACGATTGCCGTCAGCAGTTACAAATTCGACCGGAAAGGGGGGCAGGGCCGGCCGTCCGATACCTTCCTATATCCTTTACCGGCTACGGAAGAGGAAAACCTACCCGATCTGCCGCCGGGCCGCTGGTCGTTCATTTCAGAAACGATCTTGAGTTGCGCGGGACAAGTCCCCCTCCCCCCGGGCTACCTCAAACGTATCTATGCTAAAGTTAGAGCCAGCGGTGGAATTTGCATAGCGGATGAAGTTCAGACGGGCGTTGGCCGAATAGGCACTCACTTCTGGGCCTTCTCCAGCCAGGGGGTGATACCCGACATCGTAACCATTGGCAAACCTATCGGCAACGGTCACCCTTTGGGAGCGGTCGTTAGCACCCCGCAAGTCGCCGAAGCTTTTGCCAACGGCATGGAATACTTCAACACCTTCGGCGGCAATCCCGTGAGTGCGGCCATCGGATTGTCCGTATTGCAAACGGTTCAAAAGGAGCAACTTCGGGAGCATGCGCTAAGGACCGGTAACTACCTGACCTCAACGCTACAGGAACTTCGCCGCGATTTTCCCATCATCAGCGACGTCAGGGGAAGCGGCTTCTTTCTCGGTATTGAGCTAATGGACGCCAACGATGCCCCCGCTACTTCACGCGCCGCCTACCTGAAAAACCGTATGCGGGAATTTGGCTTTCTGATGAGCACGGACGGGCCGCACGATAACGTCCTAAAAATCAAACCGCCCATGTGCTTTACACGGCAAAATGCTGACTTGCTTTCCGCCTATCTGGTGCGGGTACTAAAGGAAGATCCGCTCCGGATCGATTAGTTATTCGTTGATGTGAACCATGGTACACGCCAATCTCGGCCCATTTACCCCCGTTGGCTCTTAGCGGGCGGCCTCGCTCGTGACTTTGCTCAGGTGGGGGATGCGGATGCACACCTGCATGGCCGGCTTAAATCCTTCCGCGGCGCTACGCTGCAGGGCTATGTAAGTGATCATTAGTCCGTAAATCGCTTTGCTGCTGACATCGGCCACCGTGAACAACGCCTGTCGGAGAACTACTCCACCTGCGCTCGACGCAAAATAGGGTATGGCATAAGCCAGTGGGTAAAGCGTCCAGGCGAACATCATTAACCAGAAGACCTTACGCATCGCCCCCGCGGCGGTTGGAGGCATATATGGAAGGGCCCGAAAGATGCGCGTACCCACTATCCAATTCATTCCTATGAAAAAGAGCGTGGAAACCGCCCCCCAGACCGTGAGCTGAAAGAGATCGGTAGTTTCGTAAAGTTGCCCGATGTAACCGGTAAGGATCATCCCCCAGGCAAGTAATATGAGTTTGCCCGCATCCCTGAACAACTGATCTCCGCGGATATTCAGGACCAGCAAAAGCTGGGTAAGGAGGCAGGGAATGGTCACCATCCAGTTCACGTACCGGTAGCCGTTGGAAAAGGTGGCGGAGGCGGGGAGATATCGACCGGTAGCCGCGTCGTAGGTGAATGCGGATTCCCACAGTCCGGACTGCCCGTAAAGAATGATGCCCGCAGATACCATCACTATGCAGCTCAGTGCCGTTGCGGTGCGGTACCTCGGTGATACAAAGCGGCTAATGACAATAAAGAACAGGAGGGCGGCAAAATGCGCTCCTACTCCCATGCTAAGTAAATGGTCGACCGCCTCGTACTGCCCCACGGAATAACTGAAAAGACTCTCAATATTTCTCATGGCCAGGTAGATTTCACAGCCTAACCGGGTTCCCGGAATTTTGTTGTGACAGCAAAATCCACTGGTAGATTACCATGGGAGGAATAAATTTCCGGACCTATCGTATAGGCATTTATCGTTGCAAAAGAGCATTTTGTCCACCCTATCGGTTAGGAGGCAGGTAACCTACACTTTACAAACGGTGAACAGATTAACCTTCGAGTGAGGTTATACTGCAATTACTGATTAGATTGTGCAGTCGCATCCACCTCGTTGATTGCCTTATAAAAACACACTTCCTGCCCGTTTGGGTACAATATTACGAGCAGTCTTATGGCTGTGCGTGGTATTTCTTTTCTACCGATGCTCTCCAACGGACTCCCTGACGGTGCCGGATGAAGGCGTATACGTTTCCTACGGCAAGGAAAGGCGTTATCGACTTATCCGGAATGGTCGCGATTTTCTTGTTCGAGGCGTTTCGGGACATCAACGAATGGATCTGCTCAAAGCGTACGGTGGGAATACGGTGCGGGTGTACGATCCCGATAGCATTGGTGTAGTACTGGATCGTGCACACCGCCTCGGACTGGCGGTGGTCGCTGATTTGCCACTTCCTGAATCCGTTAAGGTCAATAACAAGGCTGCCCGTTACATTAAGGAGCACAGGTCCGATTTACTAAATATAGTTGAGCAACATAAAGACCACCCTGCCCTGCTCTTCTGGATACTGGGCAATGAGGTTTTTAATAAAGGTTACAGCAGCGATTACATTGCCGCCTACAACAGACTGGCGGCGGACCTTCGCAGACTTGACCCCCACCACCCGATATCTTCCACCTTCAACGTTCATCAACTTGGCTACACCAAAATTCGGTGGACCCAACCGGACATAGACTTCGTCAGCTTTAATCTTTTCGGCAATCTCCAGGGCCTGCCCCGTGATTTATGGTACCTGACCCCCATCTGGCGGGGACCGTATATGCTTACCGAATGGTCTTACAATGGACCGTGGGAGGTTGCCTCCACCCGGTGGGGAGCTCCCTTGGAATCACCGAATTCCACCAAAGCGGATCACCTCGCCACCCGGTATATCACCTGGGTGGATCCGCTGTATGACGATGATCGTTTCCTGGGAGAACTTGCCTTTTTCTGGGGGAACAAATATGAAATTACGCCCTCGTGGTACAGCTTTTTCTCACCGGAGGGCGCCACCAGCGAAATGGCCTTCACCCTCGGCCAGCTGTGGGCCGGCAAACAGGAAACTTTTCCGGGCCCTTCCGTGGAATACCTTTTACTCAATGGCAAAGGAGAGGGCAGGAATCAGGTGTTGCCGCCCGGAGAGGAGGCCATGGGTACGGTCCGCTTTATTGCCCCCCCAGACTCCACATACAGCTTTAAGTGGGAGATCCGAGGGGAAGATTGGCAGGATCTTGGCAGGGAGGGTATGGGCCCACCTGCGCTGAAAGGACTATTTACGAGCCAGCAACTTGAAGTAGCGATATTCCAGGCACCCCAGGCCGAGGGGCCTTACCGTCTGTACTACCAGGTATCTGATCCGCAAGGATACTTTTCTGCGGATAATATTCCATTCTACGTCTTAAATCCGGATGATGCTGAATGAGCCCATCGTCCGCACGCCTACCTCCTATGAGCAACTGGTGATCCGTCTGACCATCGTAATAGGTTTGCTCTGTATGATCAACTTCTGCGTTTTCTTTTTCCGAGCGGAATTTGTCGGTCATCCCGTCCTCTACGGCTTACTGTCTGCCGTGATCGTGTATGGTCTGCTGCGAGACCTGACGCTCTGGTACCATTATTTGCATATTCAGGTCCCTCCTACGCCTACCCAGAAGAGAAGCTATACAGTCGATGTACTAACGACCTACTATCCGGGAGAACCCTACGATATGATCGTACGGACCCTGACCGCGATTCAGGCAATGACCTATCCGCACACCACCTACCTCTGTGACGAAGCCGACGATGATTACCTAAAGGAGGTTTGTAAGGAATTGGGGGTAGTGCATGTGAGCCGCCAGAACCGCGTCAATGCCAAGGCAGGCAATATCAACAATGCCCTACGGCAAGCCACGGGTGAAATCTGTCTGATACTTGATCCCGATCACATACCCGAAACTTACTTCCTGGACTTTATAGTACCCCATTTCCAGGATCCGAGAATAGGATTCGTGCAAACCGTACAGGCGTATTACAATAAATTCGAATCTATTGTAGCTAAAGGTTCCGCCCAGCAAACTTTTCACTTCTACGGCCCTATGATGATGTGCATGAACACCTACGGGACCGTTAATGCCATCGGGGCCAACTGTACGTTCCGCCGGGCGGCACTGGACAGCATCGGCGGTCACGCTCCCGGACTGGCGGAAGACATGCACACCGCGATGTTGCTTTACCGCGAGGGATGGAAATCCGTGTACGTTCCCCGCATCCTCGCCAAAGGTTTGGTACCCTCAACGATGACCGCTTACTTCAAACAGCAGTTAAAATGGGCGAGAGGCACGTTTGACCTGCTGGTCAAGGTTTACCCGCGGATATTTTCAAGCATTACCTGGAGACAGCGGCTGCATTATCTGCTCATACCCGTGCATTACCTGGCGGGCATAGCTTACCTACTGGGATTTTTAATCCCCATTCTGTCGCTGTTTCTGTCTGAAGTACCCTGGACCGGCAACTTCGGCTTTTTCCTGCTCATCGTTGGTCCGGTAGTGTTCAGTTCCTTCGTCATCCGGTTCTATATTCAAAAGTGGCTGATCTCGGACGACGAGCGCGGGTTCCATATTGTCGGGGGCGTGTTGGAGATAATTACCTGGTGGGTTTTCACTTTGGGATTCGTGTATACCCTCTTTAACAAAAAAGTTCCCTACCTGCCAACGCCTAAAAATGATGAGGATAGCACCCATATTTCGTTGTTGGTCCCTAATCTGGTAGTTGCTGCCCTATCCCTTGCGGCCGTAGCGTATGGGCTTCAGCGCGACCTGACACCCTACTCGCTGATTATGGCTGGTTTTGCCCTGCTGAATACGGTATTTATGTTATTCAGTGTTTACCTTTCCTTCGGCGTCACGAACCGGGTACGCACCCTACGCAGGAGACTTCCGGCGGCAGCCAGAAATTTAGGACGTCGGAGCAAGCGCCAGCTGTTGTGGTTACTGGATGCGATGACGATCACCGTACGAACCCTCGCTCCCGCCCTCTTAGTACTGGTGACCCTTACCGCCTTTAATCTCACAAGATCTTTTGACGGCCGCAACTTCGAACGTGTTGGAACCGAAATAAAGATTGGTAT
Source organism: Lewinellaceae bacterium (assembly GCA_963747415.1). Classification (GTDB taxonomy): domain Bacteria; phylum Bacteroidota; class Bacteroidia; order Chitinophagales; family Saprospiraceae; genus Neolewinella. The sequence goes on from CAVVFF010000004.1 coordinate 378,728, forward strand.
GCATACTCCCCCCCGGATGGGTCTATTTTATCCTACGCAGACCGATGGACTCAGTGACCTTTCGAAGATTGAGAAGTTTGGCACGGCCAATACGATTCGCCCCGAGATAATTTCCAGTTACGTCGCCTGGAGTGGGCAGGTGGATTCCACCACCTTATCCGACCATCTGGCCGCGGTCGTCGCCACGGGAGCTGACCCGATGATCACCTGGGAACCATGGGTGAGTCATTTCCCCGTCTCCGAAGAGATCACGGAAGTGAAGCAGGAGGAGCGGGCTTTGCACTACATCGCTGAAGGTGAGTTCGACGGCTACATTGAGCAAACGGCAAAAATTATCCGACGGTTGGACGGCAAGGTTTACCTGCGTTTCGCCCACGAATTCGACAATCCAGCCTATCCCTGGTCGCATACCGGGCATAATACCCCGGAGGATTTCAAAATGGCGTGGCGTCACGTATTCGCCATTTTCAACCGCCTCGGCGTCGAGAACGTCGTTTGGGTGTGGAACCCCTGGCAGGCCGAGGGTATGGCCGCTTACTACCCCGGCGATAAATACGTAGACCTGGTTGGTCTAACTGTGCTGAATTACGGTCCCAGTTCCAGGGAAATACCTCCCATGTCCTTTACCGAGCTGTATACTCCTTTTCGAAAGGCCATTGCTGAGCTGACCAAAAAAGGGGTACTGTTGGCAGAATTTGGCTCACTGGGCACCCTCGCTACAAAGGCCGGCTGGGTTACGCAGGCGCTCGATACCATCTCTACCCGCTTTCCGGAAGTATATGGCATCGTCGCCTTCAATAGCCCACTGGATAAAAACATCCCGCGGGAGGTGGATTCCCTTACCAGTGGCTACCTCGACTGGTCTGGAAACGCTAGTTTTCTGTTTCGTCCGGACCTGACGGTATCCGAGGGTCCCTCGTCAGTGCCTGCCACCTTTCGTGTTCGGTCAATAGGGGAGCAAAAAGTCATCGGCGTGGGCTATCGCAAGGGCAGTGGCTGGCAATCGGGAAGCTACATACCTTCCCGCAAAAATATATTACAGGACTACCGCGAAATGCGGGAGGCGGGGATCAATACGGTACGCATCACGGCGCCGGGGATCTATGCCCACAATTTGATCGGGCTAGCGGAGGAAACCGGACTCCGGGTGATCTATAATTTCTGGATTCCGGATAATATGGACTTCCATACGGACACGGTCGAATTAAAGGAGCTTGAAGCGTCAATTATCGGTGAGGTGCGCGCGCACAAACGAACACCGGCCATACTGCACTGGAACCTGGATACCGACGTCCTGGCCGGTCTGGCTAATTTCCACCCACAGCCTGTTCTCGAGGAGCAACGGCAGGCCTATTTCGATTGGATAAGCCGCCTTGCGGGAAGCATAAGAACGGAAGACGAAGGGCGACCGGTATACCATACGCTAAATGCCCGGACGGGAATTCAAGAAATCCTGAACGCTTTTCCGATATTGGATGCCAACATTGACAAAGTCGGTTTACGTGTAGGTGCCGGCTTCGACCCGGAATATATCGAGGACCTTATGACCGGGTACGGTGACCGTGTCGTGCTATCGGATATCGAAGTGGACGAGTTAAAAGCCCTTCCCGTTAGGCTGGCATCGGAATACGTGGTGCTGTCAAACTGGCAAAATGAATGGCGGGCAACTTCCGTTTCCTTTGATGGACTCAAGGATTTTAACGGCAGGAGCAAGCCCGCTCTCTGGGAATGGGAGGCCTACAGGACCGGCAATGCCGTACCGGCCGATCTGCCTACGGTACGTATTCTGCCCCCCGCCAAAATTCCCTACCCCGGCGAGATGTGCACCTATAGCGCCGTGCTTTGGCACAATGGCGAATGGGTACCGCTGTCGGCAGGTTTGCCAAATATCGAGTTGGAATGGAGCCTCGTGAAAAAAGACGGTTACGGCCATCCGATTGCCCTGAAAATGCTGGGTACCGGTCCCCGGTTAAGGTTGAAGTTTCCGCCTCAGCACCTACGGTATGAAATCCGACTGACAGTGTCAAAGGGTTTATCCGCTACATCGGTAAGACGCCCCTTATTGCCGAAATAGAAATAGGACGACCGCCGAGGCGATCGTCCCATTCTGAAGGTTGGTCGGGGCACCAGGATTCGAACCTGGGGCCTCCTGCTCCCAAAGCAGGCACGCTAACCGGACTGCGCTATGCCCCGTGGCGGAGACGGCGGGATTCGAACCCGCGGTACGCTTGCACGTACGCCAATTTAGCAAACTGGTGGTTTCAGCCACTCACCCACGTCTCCGGGTATATTGGCAACGGCCGGGCAAAATGTAAAGTTGCGCTGCCGTTGATGCTAAAGCGACGCAAATGTAAGGTGCTATTTTCGCATCCTAAAGCGATCTGCAAAAAAATTATCTATCCGGCATCATTCTGCGCCCCCATACTCCCCGATAGCCTTACTACCTTTGCCGCCCCGAACCATAACATCGATCATGAATAAAGACTTTTTGCAGGAACTCGGCCTCGCCGCTGATAACGATGGGACCAGCACCGGTCAACAAGGACTCCATAACCCGGAAAATCACATCGAAAGCCTTTCTCCCGTAGACGGCCAACTAATAGGCCGGGTGAGCGTCACCACGCCCCGGCAGTACGAACAGGTGATCGTCCAAGCCACGGCTGCCTTCCAGCATTGGCGGTCCGTACCTGCGCCCCGCCGCGGAGAAATTGTTCGCCAATACGGTGAAGCCCTCCGCCAGCATAAGGATGCCCTGGGCCGGCTGGTCAGCTACGAAATGGGCAAAAGTCTCCAGGAAGGCTGGGGTGAGGTCCAGGAAATGATCGATATATGTGATTTTGCCGTAGGCCTCAGTCGCCAACTCCACGGTCTTACGATGCACAGCGAGCGCCCCCTCCACCGAATGTACGAGCAGTACCACCCGCTCGGTATTGTCGGGGTCATCTCAGCCTTCAATTTTCCGGTGGCCGTCTGGAGTTGGAACGCCATGCTGGCGTTGGTATGTGGCGACGTGGTCGTGTGGAAACCCAGCGAAAAAGCACCCCTTTGCGGCGTCGCCTGTCAAAACATCTGGGCTAAAGTGGCCGCCGAGAATGACCTGCCGGAGGGGATCTGCAGCCTGGTCAACGGTGACTACACGATCGGAGAAATGCTCACCCAGGATACCCGGGTGCCGCTGATCTCGGCTACGGGATCGACGCGAATGGGTAAGGCCGTAGCGCAAACCGTCGCCGCCCGCCTCGGTAAATCGCTGCTCGAATTGGGAGGCAATAATGCCATTATTATCACTCCCTCCGCCGACATGGACCTCGTGCTCACCGGAGCCCTCTTCGGAGCCGTGGGAACCTGCGGCCAACGGTGTACCAGTACCCGGCGCCTGATCATCCACGAGAGCCGCTACGACGAAGTGCGCGACAAGCTCGCCGCCGCCTATGGCCAGTTAAAAATCGGTGACCCACTGGATGAAAAGAACCACGTAGGCCCCCTGATTGACGAAGGATCGGTAGAAACATACCTCAAAGCGATCGAAGGCATTAAGTCCGAGGGAGGCACCATGGTAGTAGACGGCGGCCGCATCGAAGGGCTTGGTTCGGACTGCTACGTCAAGCCCTGCATTGCGGAGGTGACTACCGATAGCCAAATGGCCCAGCAGGAAACTTTCGCCCCGATCCTGTACCTCATGAAGTACAGCGACCTGGAAGAAGCCATAGAAATTCAGAATAGCGTTCCCCAGGGACTCTCGAGCGCTATAATGACCACCAACATGCGCGAAAGCGAACGATTCCTTAGCGCCACCGGTAGCGACTGCGGCATCGCCAACGTCAACATCGGTACCAGCGGAGCGGAGATCGGCGGCGCCTTTGGAGGGGAAAAGGAAACCGGCGGCGGCCGCGAATCCGGCTCGGATGCCTGGAAGGTTTATATGCGCCGGCAGACGAACACGATCAATTACAGTACGGAGTTGCCCCTGGCGCAGGGAATCTCCTTCAATCTGTGAATGAGTGAATTCCTGAATTAGTAAATTGGTGATTAAGGGCTGCGGGGTTATGCCTAACGAACCAACCGCACGTAGTGCGACTAAAGGCCGCAGGCCACTAAAAGACTAAAAGACTAACCGCCGAAGGCGACTAACGGCCGCAGGCCACTAAAAGACTAACCGCACGAAGTGCGACTAAAGGCCGCAGGCCACTAAAAGACTAAAAGACTAATGACTTTCCACCTAGTATCCGGCGGCTGCGGTTTCGTAGGACGCAACATGGTCAAGCGACTCTACCAAACCACCCAAGACAAGATCATTTTCGTTGACAATCTGAGCGTGGGCACCCACCCCTCGACCTGGCTGGACGCGGACGTTGTTCGGAAGGACGGCGACCTGGAAGTCTTCGGTACCGATGAGCGGCTCTTGTTCCTGCACCAGGACTTCCGCAAGTTCCTTCGCGACATCATCGACGACGAGGATTATATCCGCAAGACCTATGCCCCCGACTTCGAACGCTTCAGCGACGTCTTTCACTTCGCGGCCATCGTCGGCGGTCGGTCGACCATCGAAGGGGACCCGATGAAGGTAGCCCTGGACCTCAGCATCGACGCCGAATTCTTTTACTGGATCACCCGGCATCGCCCGGACCGGACGCTCTACCCGTCCAGCAGCGCGGCCTACCCCATCGACTTGCAGACCGAAGGGGACGCCATCGCCCTGGCCGAGTCCGACATTAACTTCAAGAAGATGGGCGAACCGGATATGACCTACGGCTGGTCGAAGCTCACCGGGGAGTTCCTGGCCAAGACGGCTGCCGAACACTACAACCTCAGCGTCACCTGCATCCGCCCCTTCTCCGGCTACGGCGAAGACCAGGACCTCACCTACCCCATTCCCGCCATCGCCAATCGCATCGCCAACCGCGAGGACCCCGTTGAGGTCTGGGGCACGGGCAAACAGGGCCGCGACTTCGTCCACATCGACGACGTCCTCGACTGCATTTTCTGGGCCATGGACCGCGTCACCGACGGCTCCGCCATCAACATCGGCCGCGGAGAGCTCCTGTCCTTCCTCGACATCATCAAAACCATGTGCGATATCGAGGGCTACAACCCGGAGATCAAGCAGCTCCTCGACAAGCCCGTGGGCGTCTTCAGCCGCTACTCTAACATGGATAAGGTTCATGACATGGGCTGGCGGGCAAAGATCTCGGTGCGGGAGGGGATGGGCCGGGTTTTGGAGGCTCAAAAAAGGGGCTAAGGGGCTAAGGGGCTAAGGGGCTAAGGGGCTAAGGGGCTAAGGGGCTAAGGAAAGGTGTTGAATTTTAAATATGTCGAATTTGCGTGTATTTTCTGGGCAAAACGCTGCATTATGCCCGACTGGTTTGACCTTAGATATGGAGAGAGCTATTCTGTCAATGATCCTCAAGCAGGATATGGGCGATCCCGATCTGAAAGAGAGGTCTACATCGAGAAAATGCGCCGGCGAACTAAGGCGGCAGCCATCGCAATCATTAATTACATTGAAGATTGCAAACAGTCTACTTCACTACGCGTAATAAGCAATCAAATCATTAAATCGGCCACATCGGCCGCGGCAAATTACCGGGCAGCATGTCTGGCCAGATCGAGTCGCGAGTTTTATGCCAAGATGAGCATAGTGGTCGAAGAAGCCGACGAGACGGTATTTTGGCTCGAAATATTATTCGAGTCCAAAGTCAAGGTAGACAAAGAAGGTATTATTCCGCTCGGGAAAGAATGGAGAGAAATCAGCAAAATCATGAATGCAGCCCGGAAAAGTGCTAAAGGGAAGAAGTAACCTACCTTCACCCCTTCACCCCTTCACCCCTTCACCCCTTCACCCCTTCACCCCTTCACCCCTTCACCCCTTGAAAATAGTCTGCTTCGGCCCAGGCCCCAAATTCAAAGGCGGCATCTCCAACTACAATACCTCGCTGGCGAAGGCACTGGACCGCCGGGGCGACTGCGAGGTGCACATTGTAAGCTGGACCCAGCAGTACCCGGCCATCATCCCGCGGGAGTTCGTGGATAAGACCAGCAAGGTCGATTTGCTGGAAGGCACGAACATCAAGGTGCACTACCTGACCAACTACAACAATCCGTTGACCTGGCAGGAGACCTACCGCAAGATCGTGGAGCTGCAGCCGGACAAAGTCATCTTCCAGTGGGCCATCGCTATCCAGGGACTGCCGATGGGCTTCATCGCGCGGAAACTGAAAAAGCACCAGGAGATCGAGGTCATCTTCGACCTCCACTTCGTGATCCAGAAGGAGAACAGCAGTCTGGACAAGCGCTTCACTGCCTACGGTATCGCTCCGGCGGACACCTTCATCGCGCATGCCTATAAAACGGTGGACGAGTTGAAACAAGTTTTCCCCACCCGGGAATTTGCCGTCAATGAAACGGGAGAGCGTACCGTAGCTAAGCAGGCGGGCGCCGGCGCGCAGGTGAAAAGCACCCCGGTAATTAAACTCTACCATCCGATATATGACCTTTTCGCTCCGCGGACCGACTTCGATGTTGCGGCCTTCAAGGCACAACACAAGTTGCGGCAGCACGTCTTCCTATTCTTCGGTTTCATCCGAAAGTATAAAGGCTTGCATCACCTCATTCCCGCCTTTGCTGAGCTGGCCGGGCGACGGGATGATGTCAGTTTGATCATCTGCGGTGAATCCTTCTGGGATACCCTCAAGACCAATAAGCTGAGCACCAAACTAAAGAACGCCACCTTCGGTCTGGCCAAAAAACTCTTCCTGAAGAAGGCGGACGACGAACGGGAATACCGGCCCCTCGAGCTACTCGACGAACTGGGTGTCCGGGATCGGGTGCTGGTGAAAAATGAATTCGTCGCCAACGAGGAAGTCCACAAATACTTCCAGGCCAGCGACGCGGTCGTGCTGTTCTACGAATACGCAACCCCCTCCGGCGTGGAGAGCATCAGCTACAATTTTCAATTACCTGCGGTAGCTACTAAAGTGGGCCACTTCCCCGAGACGATCAAGGACGGCTTCAACGGTTACCTGGCCGAGCCCGACGACATCCGGGATATGGCCCTTCAAATGGAGCGCATGATCGAGGAGCCTATTCCCCGGGAGAACGTCCACGAGACCACCAAGGAAATGAGCTGGGACAACTACGCGGCCGCAATAGTAGGAGCCGGTCTCCGGCCGCGGCAGTAGGATGCGGTCTCCGACCGCGAAGTAAGAAGCAGTCTCAGACTGCGAATAAGCGACTAAGTCGCAACTGCTAACCAAAATCACCGAGCCTTTAGCACTTCCAGAGCCCGCCCGAGCACCACGTCCTTCCCAGCAAGAAACTCTTCCACCGTGGGACGTATCGCCACATCCACCTGCACCCCGGGACCGACGAATTCCCGGCCGTCAGCATAAGTGTCCCGTTTGGTACAGATGCGAGCCTGTCCACCCCCGGGTAGATCCACGAATAGCGGCTGACCGGTGCTACCGAAGCTGGGTTCCCCCACAAAGGTGAAGTTGGGAATGGCATCAGCGGCAACCAGGAAGTCCTCGGCCGCCGAACCGGTCTGGTTGCTGACGAGCACCACTACCGGGATATCGAATACCTGATCGGCGGGACGAATTGTATCGGGGGCCGACTCGTACCACTGCTTTCCTTCGTAGTAGCGGATGACCTCCTGGGCTCCCTCGTCGGTCGGCTGCGGGTCGGCCTTCGCGGGCCAGTAACCCCATGCCTTATAGGACGCGCGGTGCTCGCGAGTACGCCACTTGGAGGTCAGTACGGGCGCGCCGGTAAAGTGCTCGAGGATCGCGTAGCCGGTGGTGGAGTTACCGCCTCCGTTTTCCCGCAGGTCGATCACCAATGAATGGCATTTCTCGATTTTCGGGCGGTAGCGGTGGAAGCTATCGACTACCTCGTCGAGCATAAAGGTGTTGAGGGCCAGATAGCCGGTAGAGGCATCGAGCATCCGGAAAGCAGCCGGGGTGAACTGCGGCGTTGGGCTTACCCAACTGATGTCGCTTTTCGCACCACGGCGCTGCAGGCTAAGCGTACCAGCTTCTCCCTTCGGACCATGAAAGGTGAGTTCGATGGGCTTCTCCAGCGGGCCGTTCGTGAGCAGATAGGAGGCGATCAGTCCCCGAACGTGGTCGCCGCTGGAGGAAATGTAAGGATTGACGTGCTCGGCTACGTAGGCTGCTACGGGTAGGCCGTTTACCCCCGTGATGGTACTTCCCACGGGCAGGCGGTCGATGTACTGGGAGTCGAGGTTCACCACGACAAACTGACCAGCTATGTATTTGAGCTGCACGGGGGCCATTCCGAGAGTAGCCACTACGGAGGCGGGAGGATAGATGTTGGTGTGGCCGTCCTTGAGCTCGGCACAGAGCCGCTCCAGCAGCCGGTAGTATTCAGCATCCGTTTGCTCGGCGCGTACTTGCGGCAGGTATTCCTGCAGCTTTTGGTCCCAATTCAGGTCGGGTACCTTGTCGAAGAAGGCAAAGTTATACTTGACCTCCGTCCAGAATTGGGTCAGGCCGTAGATCCGCTCGTCTACGGTGAGGGGCCGGTCGGGATGATCGGCGTTGGTTTGCATATCCTGGGCCGATAAGGGACTGAGCAGCAGCGCCCAGAACAACAGAAATAAGCTATGTCTCATGATGCAAAATTACCGAAGCCCCACCCCATAATATGCCGTCTACCGACCAACGCTAAGAAAATTCATACGCACCAAGAAAGGCAGTAGATAGAAATCCAAAAGTAAGGGCGACGGGGCGCAGGTGAAGGCACGACCAGGGACTTCTATAGATATTCGCTACGGGTTGCTTCCTCGGCTTCCACAGTACTACGCGGCATCCGGCCGCGAAGCAAGAAGCAGTCTCCGACTGCGATAAGGCGATGAAGTCCCAACCTCCGGCGTAACACCAAGCACCGAGTTAACACCTAATCACCACAAACAGCCCCTGGAGGAGTGGTTTGGAGTGGCGATAGCCGGATAAGGTAATTCTCTTGGCTGAGCTGAACGGGGGGCCAGAGGCCCTTTCTTCTAGGCCCCTCGCCCAGTATAGCGTTACCGGAATCGGACGTACTAAACTGGGTTGGCGTTAGCCCGCCGCTTTAAGGGTGGGACTGCGAACAAAGGAGAAGGGGGCCCTTTTTGATGCCCGGCCAAGGGCGAGCTAGTCGATGGGTGATTTCACAGCCTTGACGACTACCATTTCTTGGCCGGGGCCGCGGGGGTGGGATTTACAGTAACGCGTCAACGACAAAGCCCGGGCCACGCTTAATGTGCATGATTCGGATGACAAAGACTGCCTGAATGGATTCCTCGACGGTGAAGATGATGCGGTATGGATCTGCAAAAATGCGACGAAAGACGTCTCCCACCAACTCATAAGTCTCTTGAACCGGCGCGTGGGCCGTCGGCATTTCCGCTAACCGATCGATGGCCTCGAGTATCTCGTCCTGAACTTTTGATGCACGACCGTCCGACTGAAGTTCACCAACGTATTCCAGGATTTCAGCTAAATCTTGGCGGGCAGCCGGCGTTACGATTACTCGGTACGTGCCAGCCATTCGTCGGACTGTTTTCTCAGTTCATCAACGCTGATGCCCTCTCCGGATTTAGCCCGGCGGACTTGCTCATCGGCCTGTTCAAGGAACTCGCCAACGGTGATGGCTTCTCCTTTGGGCGTGTATCCCATTACCCGGCCTTTCTGCTTGCTCACGTAAGTTTCCATGAGGTTGTAAATGGCAACGAAGAAGTCATCATCGATCCGGTCAAGGAGTTCTTTGGCGTGATTACGCTGTTCGGCAACACTCATGGCTATTGGTATTGAGGGTAAGATCTTAAATGTAACGGTTTAGTGATTTATGGAGTTGTCCCCTAGCGGGAGGAAGCGCTCCACGGCCCGCCTGAGCTTGACCAGGTCGGTTTACCAGTAGCGCTCTGTGGTGGAGATATTACGGTGACCGACGAGAAGTCCGCCAAAAGCCCAACAAACTCAACCTGCAACGCCTGGAAGAACCCGAGCTACTGGGGCCGGATAAAAAGCAGATCCTCTACGATCTCATCGATACCTACATCCGCGACGCCAAAACTAAGCTTACCTACGCCGCGGCCAGCTGAACGGCTCCGGATAACGAACCCCGGCCCGGCGCGCGGCCTCCCTCACACCGGCTCCCGCCGGTTCGGTCGTGTTCCGCGCCGAACCGCGCTTCGTTAAGCACGAAAGGCGACTCGCAGCAGAGCTGCATTGTCGCCTTTCGTGCCCGTCAACGTGACAGAGAAGAAGTCAAGAAGACCGCCCAATATTAAGCGCCACCGTCAACCCTCCTCACGTCGGGCTGCGTTGGCGCGCCTCATTGGGCGACAGGAATAAATACCATAATCTTATGTTACAACCTATTCAACAGAAATCCAGCTATTATTCTCCAAAATCACATATTCAATTTGTTGCAATGTATCAAGGCTTAATAAGCACTTATTTGAAGCGAACCACTCACTCCAAGAAGTGATATCTTCTTGTTTGTCCTGTTCACTACTGTAAACTGACACGTCGCCATATGAGACTGAACTTGGTATACCGGTTAGCATGTGCATTACGGTAATATCGACGTAATCTTGACCGCCTATCCCAATATTTGTATCTAATTGTTCTATATTATTTAGTCTATTTTCAAACGACACTACAAGTTCTTGCTTTTCGGGACAGTCCGAATGCCTACATCCACACACAAAACCGACTGCGCATAGTAAAACTAAATTGATGGCCTTGAGCATTTGTCTATTGTTTGATTTTAATAACCCTGCCTTGTGTTCCTACGGTCTGTGTGACAGTTCTGCCGCCTGCGCTATAAGTCTGAGTGCCGCCCGGCTTATCTCTTCTTGTTGATAAATTTACGTTGTTCTCTGCTTGTATCCCGGCCCCGTGGGCAGCCGATGGTGGCCCCATTAAAGAATATTGAAAAGGCTCTCCTTGGGTCTGCTTACGGTTTTGCTCAGTAAACTCATGAATTAACTTTCCAGCTTGAGTACCACCCAACTCTGTTACGTCACTAGACCATTGAAGCACATCTGCCATGTCGATCGTCTCGATTTCAAACTTTCCAGTATGAACGTCTGCTCTAGCTGCATCTACGTTGACCTCGGTCATAGTCGTTTCCTCGGTGATTTCAGTTAACTGCCGATGAAATTCTTGCCCATTCAAGGACATTTTACTTAAATCACCCCCGCCCTCCGTGGGTACTATCACAAGATTCCCACTGGCTATCTCATTGTTTTCATCGTATTCGACATCACTATACACGACTCTGAACTGACCTTCCAGTGCGCGATTTGCTACACCAGATAGCTGGTTTTCAGACCACTGAGAATAAGTACCCAGAAAATTTAGCCGCAAAGTGTCCCCCATGGGATCACTGTACAGGATCGGATTATTTCCCATTCCATTATACGGACTCATGCCCGGGTACTTCTCGGCCATCGGATCGATTTGCATCCACCGGCCGATTGTAGGATCGTAGGACCGAAAGAAGGCAGTGTAGATGCCTCCCAGCTCTTCATTTCTTTCCATCCCATTATAGCGGTAACGGTCACACCCCTCCGCAGCCGGAGGCAGCCTCCTACCCCCCGTACTGCCGCTCGCCACTTACGTACGTCGCGATTACTTCCGTACGGAGGATGTCCTCCTCCGCACAGTCGCGTAGGTTATTGGAAAGAATAACAAAATCCGCCTGCATACCCGGCGCGAGCGTACCCCGCACGTCCTCCTGGAAGGCGGCGTAGGCGGGGGCGGCGGTGTAGCTATGAAGGGCTTCCTCGCGGGTCATGGACTGCTCGGGGAAGAAAGTTGCCTTACCGTCCGCACGTTTGCGGGTCACGGTAGCGTAGTAGGATTCGATCGGGTTGACGTCCTCCACCGGCGCATCGGTGCCGTTGGTGACGATGGCGCCGGCGTCGAGCAAGCTACGCCAGGGGTAGGCGCCTTCCCGGGCACGCTCGGTACCCAGTCGGGTTTCGGCGAACAGCGCGTCCGAAGTACAGTGGATCCCCTGCATCGAAGCTATCACGCCGAGTTGGGCGAAGCGGGGAATATCAGCGGGGTCGATGTGCTGGGCGTGCTCGATGCGCCACCGCTTGTCGTCGGTGCTGTCGACGTAATTGGCCATGACGTTCAGGGTTTCCCGATTCGCGCGATCGCCGATGGCATGCACGCATAACTGCATCCCGTGGCGATCCGCGAGTTGGGCAATGCTGTCCACCGTTTCGACTAAGGTCGTATTCTGGCCTACGAAGCCGGGATTGTCGAAGTAGGGCTCCAGCAACCAGGCGCCGTAGCTGCCCAACGCTCCATCGAGTTCGCTCTTGATGGCCGAGCATTCGAAGCGGTCGCCGTAGTGCGGCAACCCCTCCATATTCCCGTCCATCTCGTCGTAATCGTGCCGCAGCATCACCCAGAGGTTGAGCCGGAGACTGTCGGCCGCGTCCAGTTCTTTATACCATTCGATCTCGCGAAACGTGCTGCCCGCGTCCTGGAAGGAGGTGATGCCGTTGCTCAGGGATTCTTGCTGGGCTTCGCGGATCCCGGCCAGCCATTCGTCCTTTCGTGCGGTTGGCGTCAAGGTTTGGATATAGTTCTGGTAGGCATCGGCGATCAGGTCCATGGCCCGCTCCTCGAAGACCCCGGTGGGGTCACCTACCTCGTCGCGCAGGATGCGGCCACCGCGTGGATCGGGAGTCTCGCGGGAAACGCCGGCGATCTCCATCGCTTTTTCGTTCGCGAAGAGCGCGTGACCGCTCGCGTGGCGTAAGACCACCGGGTGATCCGGCGTAATCTCGCTGAGCGCATCGTGGAGCGGGTAGCCGCCGATGCTGTGGTCGTGTGGTTGATCCCATTTCTCCTGGTGCCAGCCGCGACCGGTGATCCATACCCCTTCGGGGGTCTCTTCAGCCCGCTCCTCGACCATCGCCACGATCTCATCCCAGCTGCGGGACCTCAGGAAGTTCAGGTTCCGCAGACTGCTGCCGAGTCCGCTGAAGTGGGCGTGCCCCTCTATGAAGCCGGGCATGAGAAATTGGCCAGCGGCATCGACGCGTTCGGTCATGTCATCGAGGTCGTCGGACCAGGCGGAGGTATCGCTGCCGATGGCCAGGATCGTGCCGTTATCACTAACCAGTAATGCGGTGGCGGCGGGTTGGTCCTGGCCCGCCCAGATGTCGGCGTTGTAGACCAACAGGTCGGCGTGGGGTTGGTCGAATCCGTCAGAGCCGTTACAGCCGGTGAGGAGCAGCAAGAGTATAAAAAGGAAGAAAGGAAGGTGGTGGTGGTGCATTTGGGGGAGTTACGTGGGGCCTAAAATACGTTGGAAGTTGTGGGTGGAGGTTCTTCGTTCCCGGTTAATCGCTTTTGGTTTGCTCGGGTACGTTCGGAGGGAACAAGTACGGGTGGGAGACCTCCGGTCTGACCTTAGCCCAAATACCCGGACGGGTGTGACAGTGCCCCTAGCTTCGCTCGGGTACATTCGGACCAGGAGGTCCTCAACCCAATAGGGTCCCGGAGCTCCAGCTCCGGGCATGCCAACCGGAATTCCGGCACATCCCGGCCGATACGAATGAAAATTTGCATTTATTCCCGCACCAACAGACGAAAGCGACCGGGAACACCATTGTATCTACTGAATTGTTTTGCACCTGCGCTCCGGCGCCCTTCGTCTCTCATCATAAAATAATCCCACCCATGACTTTACCCGTATTCCCCCCCAGCGATAGTACCTTGGCCGCCATGAATACCAACGGAACCTTTATCGTGGAGGGCGGCCACCAGCTTTCCGGCGAAATCATCCCCCAGGGGGCTAAGAACGAAGCACTACAAATCCTAAGCGCCACGCTGCTGACCGAAGAGCCGGTGCGCGTGGAGAATCTCCCCGATATCGAGGACGTCAATAAATTGCTCGACCTGCTTGAGGGCCTCGGCGCCGACGTGGACCGCCACGACCGGCAGACCGTCACCATCACCGCTAAGAATATAAACCTCGATTACGTGTTGAGCACCGACTACGTACGCGATGCCCAGCGCATCCGCGGTTCGGTCATGCTGATCGCGCCCCTCCTGAATCGCTACGGACAAGCCAGCCTCCCAAAACCCGGTGGCGATAAGATCGGCCGCCGCCGCCTGGATACCCACCTGCTCGGACTGCAGACCCTGGGCGCGGAATTTGACTACGACGACGAGAAAAAAATATACGCCTTCCGCACCGACGGACTGAAGGGCACCTTCATACATATGGAGGAGATCAGCGTCACCGGTACGGCCAACGTACTGATGGCGGCGGTCCTGGCCGAAGGGGAAACGACCATCTACAACGCCGCCTGCGAGCCCTACCTCCAGCAGCTCTCCCACATGCTCAACCGCATGGGCGCCAAGATCGAAGGCATCGGCTCCAACCTCCTGCGCGTGCAGGGCGTGAGCAGCCTTAAGGGCACCACCCACCGGATGCTGCCGGATATGATCGAGATCGGAAGTTTCATCGGATTGGCGGCCATCACCAAGAGCGACATTACCATCAAGGATGTACGTCTCGACATGCTCGGCATCATCCCGCGCACCTTCGAGCGACTGGGCATCAAGATGGAGTACAAGGGCGACGATATCCGCATCGTGCCCCAGGAGCACTACGAGATCCAGAACTTCCTCGACGGCGGGATTTTAACGATCTACGATGCCCCCTGGCCCGGCTTTACGCCCGACCTGATGAGCATCGCGCTCGTGACTGCCATCCAGGCCCGGGGATCGGTACTGTTCCACCAGAAGATGTTTGAGTCGCGACTGTTCTTCGTCGACAAGCTGATCGATATGGGTGCCCAGGTGATCCTCTGCGACCCGCACCGAGCAACCGTGATCGGAATGGATAACCGGCAGAAACTGCGGGGAATCCGGATGACGAGCCCCGACATCCGTGCCGGCGTCAGCCTGCTCATCGCAGCCCTCTCCGCGGATGGAACCAGCCAGATCGACAACATCTACCAGATTGATCGCGGTTACCAGAACATCGACACCCGCCTGCGCGCTTTGGGAGCAAAGATCGAACGAAAGGACTAAGAACCGTGTAAATGCTGCTCTACAACATCACTAACAAAATCGAACACGCCGTCCACGAGGAGTGGCTTGGCTGGATGCGGCAATCTTATATTCCGCATGTGATGGAGAGCGGTGTCTTCGAAGACTACAAATTCAGTCGATTGCTCGGCGTCGATGAATCGGACGGCATCACCTACGCCCTGCAGTTCACGATCAGTTCCCGGCCGGCCTTCGACATCTACCAGGAAAAGTTCGCCTACGAACACCAACAGATGCACGACGTGCGCTATAAAGGGAATTTCGTGACTTTCCGCTCGCTGCTGGATGTGGTACAGCATGGCCAATAGGTTCGTCTGCCGAACGTAGCATACCGGAGTTCGTCCGCCGAACCGGTTCGCACCGCAGGTCTTTAAGATCCGCACCCTCGCAGGTCTTGCAGACACTTCGAGGTGCTAACGCTTCCTTCCGAAGGTGATGGTCCTCTAAGTATCTAGATTAGGACCTCGGAGTGTCGCCCAGCGATCGAGGGCGACCTGCGAGTGTCCGGAATTTTGCGGCCCGGATCAGTCGACCATGCCCAAAAGCAACCAATCCGCCAGCAGTTGCCGGTTGCGGGGATTGATGATGCGCTCCTGATCGGAGGTATTGGCGATGTTGGCCAGTTCGATGTACACCCCACTCGGGATGGTTTCGCGTAGCATGTGCAGATCGCGGGAGGTAACGGAACCTTCGTAGCCCCTGCCCGGCTGGTGCTGATCGTACTTGGCCTTTAGCGTCTGCTGGATGCGCTGCGCCTTTACCTCTCCCACGAAGTCGCCTTCCGGATAGTAAAGGAACACGTCGATTCGCTGCCCCCGCTGCCGGCTGTCGACGTGGATCGCGATCATTGTCTGGTCTACTATTCCCTTCTCGAAGTTTTCTTCGTAGAGCGCGTTGATGATGTCCGATCGCTGAAAGAGCCGGGCTTTCTGATTCCGGGGCAGGGAAGCGCCTCCCCACACGGTCTCATCCTTATCGGGACGAAGGAACTGCGTGTCCCGGATCCCATCGTCCTCGTCGCGGACAATCATGTAAGGCGTGCCCCCGTGCTGGAGAATGTTGCGGCAAAGCCGCAGGGCTACGTCGTAGGCATACTCATCTTCCGCCAGCAGGTAGCCGCCGCGGCGGCCGACCGCCCCGGGATCAGGCCCTCCATGGCCACTCACGATGTAGAAAACCTTTCCGGCCAGGCTACGGTCAATGATCGGAACCTCGGCGTAGTCGTCGCCGAAAATGCTGAAGGTCCTGGGCCCCACCAGGGTTACCTGCTCCGGAACGGGTATCGGGTCGCGGTCCGCCCGATCGTCCTTGAGCTGGTCCGCCTGCCCCGGAGAAGCACCATTTTCTCCCAAAGCTACGATCTCGGTCACCACCTCCTGCGCTGGGGCATGGTCCGAACAGTGGTCGATGTGGTGCGGAACATACAGGAGCCGTTCATGCTGATAGGTACCTGCCCGAAGGTCCGCGTCGAGCATCCAATCATTGTATTCCCTGATCGCGACGGCACGCTCCCAATTGTCGTGGCCCGTCGTACTGCGAATACTGGTGCCGTCGTAGCGGAAGACCTCCACCGGGAGCTGGTATCGCCTCCCCTCGAAGAGCTTGCTGGTGTGATTGAGTTCGTTAATGCGCTTGAACTCATCGATATTGCAGCCGTATTCCACGAGGTGGTAGCGGCGGAGTAGGGAGTATATCCCGTCCCCCCGCTCGGCCCGGACGGTAAGGAATTCGGCGTGCAGCATACTACCGGCCAGCAGGCAGACGGCCATCAAGATGCGGTACGGGAGGGTCATTCAGTAAGTTTTCGGAATCAGTCTGGTTGGTAAAGAACGCAAGCGGATCGGTAAAGTGAGCTACGGACGTGTATCTTCGCCCATCCTATGTCGACCGTACGGCAAATTTATGAACTCCTGCGTTGGGAACTCAAGCTTGAATGGCGGGATAAGTACGCACTGGCCAGTATTTTCCTTTACGTCGTCACCACCGTCGTCATCGTTTACCTTGCCGTTGGCCGTGGGTTGGAAGGGGAAATCTTCAACGCCCTTTACTGGATCGTCCTTTTCTTCGGTGCCATGGTGGCCTCCACCCGTAGTTTCCTCCGCGAGGGCGGTCGGAGGCATTTGTACTACTATACCCTGGCCGACCCCCTGGCCTTGTTGTTCAGCAAGCTGATCTTCAACCTACTACTTATCTGGGCCATCGGAGCACTCACCTACGGATTGCTGAGTCTGTTCGCCCCGGCGGATTCGATCGTTAACCCCTTACCCTTCTGGCTGGCCCTGCTTTTCGGCGGTATCGGACTTTCAACCATTCTCACCTTTGTTTCGGCCATCGCGGCCCGCGCCGGCGGTAATGGCACCCTCATGGCTATTCTGTCGTTTCCCCTGGTCATCCCTTTGCTCAAATTATTGCTGGATGCGGGCGTCTACGCCATTGACCTGGGCACCGACAGCTTCCTGCAACCGCTCTACCTGACCCTTGCCGTCGACCTGATCGCCTTGTCCGTGGCGCTCATCCTTTTTCCCTTTGTTTGGCGCGACTAAAGCCGTCTCCTCTCGTCGTAACTTCGCGCATCCTTTTGCCCTACCACCCTACCAAAGTATGTCCAGGTTAAGTGTTTTCGATATTTACAAGATCGGAGTTGGCCCTTCCTCCTCCCACACGCTTGGCCCCTGGCGCGCGGCGCTGAATTTTGTTGAAGGATTGCGGCGAGCGCAGGTACAAAGCATTTCCGTGCAACTATTCGGAAGTCTGTCCAAGACAGGCATTGGCCACGGAACGGACGTTGCCGTACTCTTGGGTATGCAAGGATACGATCCGGTGTTAATGCCCACGGCGGACATTCCGGAGATCATCGCCAGGGTCCGCGCCTCCCGGTCTATTACGGTGAACGGCAACCCCGTCCCCTTTGACTACGCGGGCGACATCGTCTTTCAGCCCACTGCCCACCCCGGACATCCGAATTCCCTGACCTTCACCGCGCTGCTCGACAACGGCGAGTTGGTAGTACAGACCTACTTTTCCCTGGGTGGCGGGTTTATCGAACGGGAGGGAGAATCGCTCGAGGAGGAAATTGATTATGGATTCGTGCACGATCTGTCGTCCGGTCAAAAGATGATCCAGCTTTCACAGCAATCCGGCAAAACCGTTACCCGACTTCTTTACGAGAACGAACGGTGCATTCGTTCCAGTGAGGAAATCCATTCCCTGGTGGAGCGCTTATTCCAGGTCATGATGAACTGCGTGTACCGGGGATGCCATACCGAAGGCATCTTGCCCGGGGGGCTGGGCGTACAAAGGCGGGCAGCTTCCCTGAGTCGTAAACTTTTGAGTGGTAAGTCTTACCCGGACCGGGCCAGCTGGTTGGCGGCTATCCGTAAAACCTCCCGGGAATTTGCTACCGTCAACCAATGGATCAGCTGTTTCGCCCTTGCGGTGAATGAAGAGAATGCCGCCCTCGGACGGGTAGTCACCTCCCCGACAAACGGGGCATCCGGCGTAATTCCGGCGGTCTTGCTGTACCACTACCTGTTCGGAAATTTTGGCGAAAATGACCTGATGCGTTTTTTCCTGAGCAGCGGACAGATAGGTGCTCTTTTCAAGCAGGGCGCCACGATCTCTGCCGCCGTCGGCGGATGCCAGGCCGAAGTAGGGGTCAGTTCCGCGATGGCAGCAGCCGGCCTGACGGAAGTTCTCGGTGGCAGTACCAAACAAGTGCTACAGGCGGCTGAAATAGCGATGGAACATCACCTGGGGCTCACCTGTGATCCCATCGGCGGTCTGGTACAGGTACCCTGCATCGAACGCAACGCTATGGGTGCCATGAAGGCTATCACGGCTTCCAATCTGGCGCTCGCCGGAAACGCTGCCAATGCCGTAGTACACTTCGACGCGGTAGTGGCCACCATGTGGGAAACGGCGCAACACATGCACTCCAAGTATAAAGAGACTTCCGAAGGAGGGCTGGCGGTCCACGTTAGCGTAGCCCGGCCGGAGTGTTGATCAATTGTTGAATTATTGAATTTTTGAAGGCCTGAATGAACCCGCACTACCGAAGGGCCGCCGGTACAGCAAATTGTATCTATTTCAACCGCCCTTACCCCCACGAGCGAAGCGAGCAAAGCCGTGCGGTAGCCCATTCAAGAATTCAACCATTCATCAATTCAAAGATTGCCGCCCTCGAGCCAAGCGAGCAGCCCCGTGCGATAGCCCATTCAACAAATTCAAAAATTCAACATCCCCCTTACCATTCCCCGGCAAATGCGCGGTTGAATATTTTTTCGTTGATGTTATCCAGGATCTCCTCGACCGCTTCGTCCTGTACCGAAGCCAGCGCGACATTGCCGTCGAAATTGTAAAAGTCCGAAAAGTTACTTTTCCAGCTTTCCCCGTCGGGGTCCCGCAAATTGATGTACTCGATGGCCACTACGATGGTCAGGCGATTGAGCTTCGCGTAGGCAGCGGTTTCATCGGCGGCGCTGGCTCCCTCGGCGCTTACCCGAAAATCTACCAGGGTGCCCCGCATTTCGATGTCGGGTTGTTCGTCGGTAATGAGCAGACGGGCCTCATCACGCACCTTATCCCGTAGGGACTCGGTAAGGTCGAGCGGCAAGGTTGGCGGAGCGGCGAGCGCGTTGTTTTTAAACACCGGCACGTAGGCTCGCTCCACGCCTTCCGGAATAGAGATACCGCGAAAGGAATAGCAGGCGGTCAGCAGGCCGGCGAGGAGGGCGAAAAGGATGATGCGCATGATCGGGAAACGAAAAAATCCCCGTCGGCGTTGCCACCGGCGGGGAGTGAAAATTTTGGGATCACAATGTTTGTTATCGTAATTAGGCGGCGCTGGCCAGCAGCTCGTCCATATCGCGGACCAGAATGCGGCCGCGATTAAAGTAAATCAGGTTTTCCTTGCGGAGTTCGTTCAGGACCAGCGTTACGGTCTGCCGGCTGGTACAGGTAATGTTCGCGATGTCCTGGTGAGTAAGGCTGTGCTTGAGGAGCATCTCGTATCCGACGCGACGTCCGCGCTCACTGACTACCTTGTGAAGAAAGCCAACGATGCGGCTGCGGGCATCTTTAAAGATCAGGTCCTCCAGTTTATGCTCGGCGGCCATCATGCGGCGGCCAAACAGGTTGAGGATCTGGCGGCTGAGGGCGGGATTGCCAAACACGATGCGTTGAAAATCGGCAACCCGAATGGTGTAATACTGCACCTCCTCCTTCAAAGACTGTGCGGTTTCGGTGCGCGTGGTCTCCCCTACCAGGGAAAGCTCACCAAAGATGGCCTCGGGGTGAATAAGCTGTTTGATCACCTCCTTCCCTTCGTTGCTGTGGGTGCTGATCTTGATGGGACCTTTAGCTAGCAGGAAAATGTGTTCACTGGGTTCACCCGGTTGGTAGATGACCGAATACCGCGGCTTCTTCTTGAATTCCATGGTTTCGCTCAGCCGTGTTTTCTCCTCGGGCGTGAGGCCGTCGAAGAGATCGAACTGTTCAAGAAGGGTAATTTTATCGACAGAATCCATGATATTGCTTTGTGGTTAGGGCAGAGACCATTTGGCCTTTAGCGACGCCCGCCGACGATTGTCTTCGTCCGTCTATCCTTAGAACACCAAACAGATCATCACCCCCTAAGCAAAAAGGATTTTGTTTCGAAAATTTCTTTAGTCGGACAGCTTGCCCTTGTCCAGACCGAGCAGTCGGACACGTTGCAGAGCGAGAATACTTAGCGCGTCCTTGATCCGTCCGTCCAGGGTCATATCAATGGCCTCGGCCAGGGGGAGCCGTCGCAATTTCAGCTGTTCGGTATCTTCCGGCTCGGCTTCTTCCTGCCGCAGCATCCGGGCTACGTAGGCTACTCCCCATTCGTCGGAAACGGAATTGCTCAGGTGGAATTCCATTATCCTGGTCCATTCGTCGGCCACCAAGCCCGTTTCTTCCTTCAATTCCCTTTGTGCGGTGGAAAGGGTATCGGTACCTGCCGGGCAGCCCCCTTCCGGGATCTCCCAGCTGTATTCATCCAGTGCGTAGCGATACTGCCCTACCAGGTAGGTATAGCCTTCTTTATCAATGGGTACGATACCAATGGCGTGATTCTTATACCGTACCAAGCCGTAAATTCCATCGTTGCCCGAGGGGTTGATCACTTCGTGGTGCTCCACTCTTATCCAGGGATTCTCGTAGCTGACGGAAGTTTGTTTGGTGGTCCAGGGATTGTGGTTTTCGTCCATGTGACAAAGGTAACTGCTGTCGGCACTACAGACGGTCGCAGGAATCCTGGGTGAGGGCATGGCGTACTTCTCCCGTGTGCCGGGTTCCTAGCGGTTCCAGCAACAGTATCCAAACTTCTTCGCCGTCGTTTGTCCGGGGACGGTGGCTTATTCCGCGGGGAACCACGTATAACTCACCCGGCTTGAGCACGACGGTTTCCCGGTCTTGAAAGTCCAGGTAGAGGGTTCCCCGGTAAACGAGGAAAAGCTCATCTTCGTCCGCGTGATCGTGCCAGACGAACTCACCGCTAACCTTGGCCAGCTTTACCGCCTGCCCGTTGAGCTCGGCTATGATCTTGGGAGTCCAGTGCTCCTGAAAAAGGGAAAATTTATCCGCGATATTTATGGCGGGCATAGGTACAGGTTTACAGGTTTTAGCCGGGTGGCCGATGTTACAGATGGAACCTTACCCCAAGAAATAATCGCAATCCCTGGTTGGGGGCGAAAACATAGGTAGGGTCAAAGGTCAGACCGTATGGATTATTAGCGGTAGGAACCACGCTGCCATCAGATGCAAAGGTAACATCGCGATCAAAGGGATCGAAGGGCCGGGCGATACTGTTGTCCGGCGGGGTATAGTTGAGCAGATTCTTCACGCCGCCGTACACCTCCGATTTTCCACTTTTGAAGGTGATCTGAATATTCTGAATACTAAACCACGGTGAGGTAGCGGGCCGGGGATCGAGTTCTCCCAGGGTAGGTAATTCCATTGGTCCGTAAAGATTCCCCGTATAGTCTACCGACCAGTGCGCGTTAACCGGGTAATTGATGCTCCAGATAGCGCTCACCATTTCGGTCAGTAGTTGTCGGTCCTTAACTCCGGCATCTACGGAGTAAACATCCTGCAGCGTACAGCCTACCCTTCCCGTCAGTCCGTTGGTGAGTAGCACATCGATGTTAAGACTGCCGCCGCGGGAAATAGCGTAGCCATCGAGGTTGGCATATATGATCTGGTCGGGATGCGATTCGTAGTCCGGCAGAATCCGGTTACCAAATCTCGTGTACCATACCGATCCATCAAGGGTAAGTACCCCCGGGCCCCAATCGTAGACTTTCTTCAGAAAATTAATATTTATGTTCCAGGAAGTCTCGGGAAGAAGTTCCTCGGCAAAAACCGTAGTGCGGGCACCGGAAAGTGCGGCGTGGTCTTCCGTGAAGACATTGGCCACCCGGTAGCCGTTGCCCAGACTGACACGAAGGGTGCTTTCCTCGTCGCGGCTACTCCATTTGTAGTTTAAGCGGGGTGAAAGAATGCTTCCATGGCGACTATCCAAATCAAAGCGAAGCCCCAGCAAGACCTTACTTCGGGCACCGATATCCAACTGATCCTGGAGGAACAGTCCCGGAAGGGAAATAACGGAGGGTTGATTTTGCAATTCGGAGCTCGTAGCAACCGTGTTGTCATCGTATCGGGTGTATCGGTAGGCCGCCCCCAGTAACAGTTCATGATCCTTCGGCCAGACGGGTCGATATAGTAGCTGCGCAAAGCCTACCTGCTGGCTTGCCTGATAAAGCAGGTTTCCGTAGGTCGAATTCTGGTAGTGGCCGTTCAGGCTATAATTGACCTGGATGGATTCCACCAGCGGTAATTCGTAATCCCCGAATACTTCCCAGCGGTTGGTATAGATACTTTCCCCGTAGACTTCATCGGAACCTCGGTCTTCCGATCCGAAATCGAGTTCTCCCCCCCACCGATCCTGGTAAACGTATCGCGCTGCCAAATGCATGCCGCGATTGCTTTTGCGCTGAAAAGTCCATTTGTTGAAGACGGATAACCGATCCTGGAGAGTGACATCCGTGAAGTTGTCCTGGTTGTCGTCCCTTGGCAGATTGTAGTTGAAGTAATTAACCCCAACCATAGTAGTTGCACTTTCGCCAACGGATGCCTTCACCGCAAGGTCCGTATTTACTTCACCCCAGGATGTGGCCATCACGTCCAGGGAAAGCGGAGGAAGCCGGGATGGGTCCTTGGTGATGACGTTGATCAGCCCACCTACCGCTTCCGAACCGTAAAGTGTCGAGGCGGGCCCCTTGACGATCTCTACGCGTTCAATCATACTCTGCGGGATTCCCGTTAGCCCGTAGACGGTTGATAGTCCGCTAACGATTGGCATTCCGTCGATCAAGACCATAGTATAGGGCCCTTCCAAGCCGTTCATATGGATATCTCCCGTGTTGCAAACGTTGCAGTTCAACTGCGGACGAACGCCGTTTATATTCTGCAATGATTCGAATACGCTTGGGGCGGGGTTGGCCTGGAAGTACCTGGCGTTATATACCTCTACGGGTACCGGACTCTCACTCCTTTTCACGGGATTGAGCGTCCCACTTACTACCACTTGCTCCATAAGCGCGTCGTCCGGTTCCATCACTATCTGGATGGGAAGGTTTTCCGCCAGCACTGATGTAGAAAATTTAGCGGTAACAGGGGTGTAGCCAATTCGGCTTACGTGGAGCAGGATGGAATCGCCTGGCTCAGGGATAAACAGGTAGAAACTACCTGAATCTTCGCAGAGCCCTCCAATGTCAGTTCCGTCCACCAGGATATTGGCCAGGGCAATGCCTTCTCCTTCTGTGGTAACGACTCTACCCGTAACGGGGAGTTCCACGGACTGTGCCCAAATTGAATCGATCGGTACCGAAAGAAAGAACGGAATAATTGCGAGCCACGGACCCCGTCCCCGGAAAGGAATAGTACCGGCGCTACGCCGCAAAAAGAGCCTTAAGTGGAACACAGGTAGAGTATTATAATTTGCAAGTTAGTACAATCTAACTTTTATTACAAATGTTTCTCCTTACTTTTCGGCTATGGCAACACCAACGGTTGAAAACTACCTCAAGGCCATGCTCGCGCTTACGAAAGGTACGGGCGTGGTGACCATTTCGGACTTAAGTACTGAACTGGGGGTAAGCAAGCCAACCGCGAACAATATGATTCGCAGGCTCAGTGAACGGGGGTTAATTCATTATGAAAAGTACCGTCCGCTTCAACTGACCGAAGCGGGGCGTACGCAGGCCGCGCTGGTTGTACGAAAGCACCGGCTTACGGAAATGTACCTGGTGCAACGAATGGGTTTTGGTTGGGAAGAAGTGCATCCCATAGCTGAACAGATCGAACACATTGACAGTCCGGCCTTATTTGAAAGAATGGATGAATTACTGGGATCACCGGATTTCGATCCCCACGGCTCGCCCATACCAGACCGGGAAGGCAACTTGCCCGGTGGGCAGCGGGAAAAGCTTACGGATTGCCGGCCGGGGACGGTAGTGATCCTGGCGGGCCTGGAGGATTCGGCAGCGGAATTCTTACGATACCTGGATGAGAAGAAACTTCAATTGGGTACGGTGATCAAGGTCGAAGCCGTGGAATCCTATGATAAAAGTGTAAGTCTGAGCTACGCCGGTCGATCCGTTACGCTGCCGGAGACGAGTGCAAAAAAACTGCTGGTGGTCAGACCAGCTCGTGCTCCTTCCGGCGGTTCCGCCACCAAATAAAGGCGATCGTACCGATCAAAACATACGGCATACCTAATAAGTAGAGAATACCCTGATTGAGTCCTCTTCCTTCCGTGCCTCCATTAGCTAAATTCGTTTCCGCCGTAGCCCGACACATAGGACACTGGGCCAGCAGGTCAGCTCCTCCAACGAGTAGAAGACAGATGACAAGACAAATGGGCAGTAGCTTTTTCATGGGAAGCGATTTAGGGATAGTAGGGCCGAAGCATAAGGTAGACGATGGGACCGGTGAGCGCAACGTAGAACCACAGCGGCCAGACGAAGCGAGCCATCTTCCGGTGCTGGGTCCATTTTCCGGCTAATGCCCTTACCGTAGTTAACAAAATAAAGGGTAAAAGGATGCCGGCCAGGGTGATGTGGCTAATCAGAATAACCAAGTACCAGGGTCGGACACCCGCTACGGCAGCACGCTCCATATCGGAGAGCAGGCCGTCCTGGTTAGCGTCGCCGAATTTTACTTCGTCGGTAGTGAAATGGTAAGCAACGTAACACAGCAGGAAAATGACGGACAGGGAAAGTGCGAGTACGTTCGCGTTCCGGTGGTTCAGGTATTGTCCTTTCTTGACGAAGTAGAGCGAAAAGATCAAACTCACCGCGGTCAGGCCATTAAGAATGGCGTTCACCGCAGGGAGGAAATTCACGTTCCAATCGATGGGTATTTTGACTTCCCGCATCACGAAGACCAGAATCAGCACTACGGCCGAAACGACGTAGGTCAGCGTTTTCAGCAGGCCTTCCTTTTCAGGGTAGGTTTCGATCTGGGGATGCGGTCCGGCATTCATACTAAAGTTCTTTGCCGCGATCGAGGATGATCTCCTTCTTTTCGGGGAGGGGGATGATGAGGGAAATGAGTTGCACGAGCCCCAGGGTTTCATTTCTGCGGGCGAGGTCGTAGTGTTTCACGACGGTAAGCGAACTATCTACCAGAGCTACCACTGGTTGGATTCCCGGGGAATCATATTGACCAAGCGGTAGCCTGAATTGTTCGGCAGTGCGGGCAAAGGCTCGCTCATCCGCGCGGAGGAAGCTGATCATCTCATCCTTTGGAAGATGGTATTGCCGGGCGAAATTGTCCGCGGCAGCCTCAGCGTCTTCGGCAAGCACAACGGTGGTAAAGTAGAGATTGGGGCTGTCCTCGAATTGCCGGTAAAGGCTATCCAACATTTGCCCGTACAGATGCGTGCCGGATTCCTTAGTGGGATCCAGCCAACCAACCACGGTCATGGAGCCCCGGAGATTCGGTGGAAGCTCTCCCCTGACGGAAGTCAAATTATATAAATCGGGCATGGTTCCGAAGTCCTCCTGATCGGCTATTGCCGAGCGACGATAATCGGCACCCTGTTTCAAATAAAGAAATGAAACGGCGGGAAAACCGACAAGCAGTAACAGGAGTACCGCGAAACTGAAAATCTGCTTTTTATTCGCCATTGGGGTTATCGACTTTTACTATCAACACCTTCCGACCGGAGTGGATGCAGATTTGGGGCAATATGACGCTGGTATGAAAAGCAGCGCGTATCGACCAAGTCGGCCACTTACCCTTTATTAAGCTGGAAGCTTCAGTAGGTAGTAATCGTCCGGCAGAGACTCTGCTTTGCCGACCTCTCCCCCGGAGGGAACCTCCAATTGATCTTTGTAGATAACTTTTTCGCGACTCTTCCGCCAGGCATCACCTTCGTTCAAAAAGGCAATAAGGGCCCAAATCAGCAGCAGCATGGG
This sequence comes from Lewinellaceae bacterium, assembly GCA_963747415.1. Lineage (GTDB taxonomy): Bacteria > Bacteroidota > Bacteroidia > Chitinophagales > Saprospiraceae > Neolewinella. The sequence continues at coordinate 405,324 of CAVVFF010000004.1, forward strand.
AAGCAGTACGGTCATGGCGAGCGCCTTAACCTCATAACCCATGTGCATAAATTCGTAGATAATAAAGTAGGCCTTGTAGATGGACAGGCCGATAATGAACAGCGATGCGACGTAGATAAGAATCCGGATATCCGCTGCCCATTCAGCTGCCTTGAGCAAGGATAAAACGACTTCTACAACGGTGACGGCGGCCAGCAGACCAAGTCCTTTCCAGACTCCGCGGACTGATTCTTCGTAGCTAAGATGTTGTGCCATTATATATTCAATTGATCCACCGAGATCAGCGGAGTAAAACCTTTAATTTGTAAAAATGACTTCGATTAGAGGAGGTAGAACACCAGAAAGACGAATACCCAGACCAAGTCAACAAAGTGCCAGTAGAGGCCAATTTTTTCAACCATTTCGTAGCCGTTCTGGCGAGCGACGTACACCCCACCCCCGGCATTGATCAGAATAATGAGCAGAAAGATCACACCGGTGGCCACGTGAAAGCCGTGAAAGCCGGTGATCCCGAAGAAGAGCGCTCCAAAGGCGACGGGGCCAAATTCTTGTACGAGCTGAACCTGGTTTCCGGCATCATCCAGGATAAGGTTTCCCTCCTCATCGGCGAGAACAAACTTCCTATGAATGAAGGGTTTAGCCCCCGCAACACCGGTCCCATCGGGTCGCCGGCCGTCGACTACATAGCCAGGATAGTCGCCGGGAGTGGTGGCGTAGGCAAAGTGTTCCGCTTCCCCTTCGTGCTCTCCCGCTGCTTCTTCACCGTGTGCCTGTCCGGCCACGTGCAGCAAGTAGGTGTCTCCTTCGACGACCTCCTCATCGGTGATTTCTCCTGTTTCGGGGTCGAGATAGTAGCCATTCTCGACATATGTACCGAAGGGATTGGTGGTAACCGTCATATTCTCCGTAGCGATCAGGTTGGTCCATTCCCAGGCTTGACAGCTCACGAAGCCAATTCCACCGAGGACGGTGAGCAGCATCCAGAATACCACGCCGCGTTTGTTTTCGCGTGCTCCTTCCTGAACGGCCCTTACCATGGTTCCCGAGCTGACGATCAGCAAAAAGGACATGAAGGTCACAAAAATGAGGGGCGCTTCCCCATTGGGGAATAACTCGTTGATACCGAAAGGTGCCGTGGCGAATACCTTATCCGGGACCGGCCAACTGGGGCTACTGAACCGAAGTGCACCATAGGTAATGAGAAAACCTGCAAAAGTGAATGCATCAGATAGCAGGAAGTACCACATCATCACCTTTCCGTACGACGTGCGGAACGGTTTCCGATCACCACCGGACCAATCGCTATTCAAATCGGGCTTTTCGTCCTCGGCGATAATGATGTCCGTATCTCTTTCTTCGGTCATGTCGGTAAGGTTAAAATTTAATAGTATGGAGACTAGCGTTGAAGGCTGAGAAAAACGATTAAGTAAATCCAAAGCACGTCGACGAAATGCCAGTAGATCAACGTGAGCTCCAGTCGCAGCTTGCGGGCGGGCGTTTTACGTACCCGCCGTGCGTATGCCACGACAAGTGTGAGCAGTAGAGCTGCCAATCCGCCAACCACGTGAAGAGCATGGAGCCAACTTATCGCGTAGATAAAATCTCCTGACGGGTTGATTTTTAGCGGTACGCCCTGGGCTGCCAGATCCTGCCATCCCATGAATTGCAAAACCACGAAGGCGATGCCCAGGAGAAAGCTTATGGTCAGAAGCCCCTTATAAGTGCCCATAGCCTCCCGTTTGAAGGCATTGTATGCGGCGTGCAAAGTTAGACTACTTACCAGTATGACCAAAGTGTTGACGTAGAAAATGGTGGGAATAGAAAATTCCAACCAGTTTCCGGAGGCCCGACGAACGATATAAGCACTCGTCAGCGCTATGAACATCATCACCAGACTTCCTAGTCCGATGTACATAAGCATTTTGAGGGGATGCAAACGACTTCGGCGGGTCACCGCCTCTAACCGTGGATCCAGGGTTGTTTCAATTGCACTCATTATACAAACATTTTACCCGCCCAGAATATAGTAAAGGCTAACGGTAAATAAGCGAAGGAATAGAACATCATCGCTAATGCCGTGGACCGCTCCGGGCGGCGGTGAAAGGCCACCGCAAATCGAACGAACAACAGGCTCAGTACTACGACCAATCCAGCCGCCCACAAAGTCGTAACGCCAAGGAAATAAGGTAGAAGAACGAGGGGAATTAACCCTAGGGTGGCGGCTATTGAATCGCGTCCCAGGATAGCGGCATCCACTCTTCCGTCAGGCCGTTCAGGTACAAGTTTGAAACCCGCCTTACGATAGTCTTCCGCTCCTAAGAACCCGATTGCATAAAAGTGCGGCAGCTGCCACATGAATTGAATGGCAAAGAGCGTCACGCCAAGTCCGGTTATGGCTCCTTCCGCAGCCGCCGATCCGATCAGTGCAGGAAGTGCACCGGGCACGGCACCAACTAGAACGGCGATCGGTCCGACGCGCTTGAGTGGAGTATAAACGAAAGCGTAACTCAACAGGCTGAGCATTCCCAGGATCGCGGTCCAGGGATTGAATAGTGCTAGCAGCGCCACGCCGCCCATACTAGAGAATCCGGCCATTAACAGGGCGTCGCTGGTTGACATACGTCCTTCCGCTAATGGTCGTTTCCGGGTACGCTCCATCTCCCGGTCGAAGTCCTTTTCCAGGACCTCATTCAGAATGTTAGCAGCTGCAGTGGTCAAAAAACCGCCCGCGGTCAGTACGGCGATAGCCCACCAGCTTACTCCGCCGCCCCCCAGTGCTACCAGATAGGCCAGTACGGAAGATAAAACAACCGTTGCCGATAGGCGGAACTTCACCAGAGCCGCTAGGTCATTCAGCACGCGGCTGAAATCGGATACGGCAACCTGACTTGTGGTCGATGTTTTCATAAGTCCTTTAGGAAGGTCAGTGAAATCAGTACGAAGTAGAACCGTAACACCGACCGCCAGGGGGCATCTACTCCGGATGCCGAGGGTGGTTTAATGGGAAGGCGACTCCGTCTCGAGCGGAGGATGCAACTGGGAGATGTTGTCAATACCATCCTTACTATAGTCATAGGCCCAACGCTGGACCGATGGCAATTTGCCGGGCCAGTTACCGTGGCCGGGATTAATGGGCGTCGTCCATTCCAGGGTATTAGCCTGGTAGGGGTTCCGATCGGTCACCCGCTTACCCTTCCAGATGCTGTAGAAAAAGTTGATGACGAACAGCAGCTGAAATCCGAAGGTGATGATTGCAGCGATAGTAATAAACTTATTCATCCCGTCGAAGTGATCGAACGCCTGGAAATTATCGAAGCTGTAGTACCGGCGGGGTACCCCGGCCATACCCAGATAGTGCATTGGCCAGAAAACACAGTACGCACCGATGATGGTGCCCCAGAAATGGATGTTGCCCAGCGTCTTGTTCATAAAGCGGCCGTACATCTTGGGGAACCAGTGGTATACACCGGAATACATACCGAAGAAGGCGGCAACCCCCATTACAATGTGGAAGTGAGCGACCACGAAGTAGGTGTCGTGCAACTGGATATCCAGCGCTGAATTACCTAACCAGATACCGGTCAGACCTCCGGAGATGAACATCGAAACGAAGCCAATGGCGAACAAACTGGCCGGATTGAAGCGGATATTACCACCGTATAGCGTCGCGATCCAGTTGAAAACCTTAACCGCGGAGGGAACAGCGATAATAAGAGTGAAGATGACGAAGAAGTTAGCGATGAAGGGATTAATCCCAGACATAAACATGTGGTGTGCCCAAACAATGAAGGCCAGGAAGGCAATGGCTAAAATAGAGAACACCATCGCCTGGTAACCGAAGATAGGCTTACGGCTATTCACAGATAGGACTTCGGAAACGATACCGAAGGCAGGAAGGATAATAATGTATACTTCCGGGTGACCCAGGAACCAGAACAAATGCTGGTATAGAATCGGGCTACCGCCAACGTGATCCAGCGCCGCACCACCGATATAGATATCACTCAGGTAGAAACTCGTACCAACCCCGCGATCCAGCATTAGAAGAAAGAATGCGGAGGTCAGTACGGGGAAGGAAAGCACACCAAGGATGGCGGTCACGAAGAAGGCCCAGATTGGCAGCGGCAAACGCCACATACTCATTCCTTTAGTACGTAGGTTAAGTACGGTCGTGATATAGTTGATGCCCCCCAGCAGCAGGGAAATAACCAACAAGACCAGCGAAATCGTCCACAGCGTCATACCCGCACCGGATCCGTCCATAGCCTGTGGCAGCGCGGAAAGCGGTGGATAGGCTACCCACCCGCCGGCAAACGGACCAGTGGAAAGGAACAGTGAAGCAAACATGATCGTACCAGAAACAAAAAAGAACCAGTAGCTGAGCATGTTCAGCAGCGGCGAAGCCATATCCCGTGCTCCGATCATCAAGGGGATCAACAGGTTACTGAAGGTGCCGGAGAGACCCGCCGTTAAGACGAAGAAGACCAAGATGGTACCGTGCATGGTGACCAGTGCGTAGTAAAAATCAGGAGCCAGGGTTCCGACTCCTTCACTGTTTACGGTGATCCACTTACCGAGGAGTGGCTTGATCCAAGTAAGGCTTTCTTCCGGAAAACCCAACTGCATCCGGAAAATGAGTGACATTACCGCTCCGATGATCGCCCACATCATTCCCGTGATAAGGAATTGCTTGGCGATCATCTTGTGATCCTGACTGAAAATATAGTGGCTGACGAAGTTCGACCGGTACTTATCACCATGGTGGTGATCGTGGAAGTGATCGTCGTAACCAAATTCCTCAATGAGCGCGTCTTCGCGCTTCAAGGGGGCCGTCGTTAATACTGCTGTAGCCATGGAATTTAGATTGTAGGGTTTTCTTTTAAAATAGCTTACTTGGAGGGGTTGTCGATGAACGCTGGCTCGGAAACCTCTCCTTGTGTAATATAAAATTCGATACGACTGTTTTGAGCACGGCCTTCATCCGAGTCATTTGTCGTGAGCGGGCGATTACCACCATACCCCCGGCTATCAATTCGCCCGGCATCGATGCCGGCGTCGATCAGATACTCTTGTACCGCCTGTGCGCGGAGCTGACTGAGACTGAGATTGGCATCCGCCTCACCACTATTATCGGTGTGTGCCATAAGCATGGCAGAATAGTCATCATTGTCTTCGAGGAAGGTGACCATAGTCTGTAATTGGTAGTCACTTTCATCGGTGAGATCGGCGCTACCCTCTTCGAAGGTCACGTAGTCGAGGGTGAGGATATTGTCGTCGTCGCTTGGAGTGGAAATCGCCAAATTGGCCAGTCGATTGAACTCTTCACGCCGCTCCTTGATCTCAGCCATGAATAGCGGGTCATCATCCGTACCTTCTACGTTCGCACGGTAATAGGAGGTTTGTTTGGCATACCATTCATCAAAATCAGCCTGCTCCATAATGGTGACGGTCCGCTTCATGGAGTAGTGCCCTTTACCACACAGCTCGGCACACGCCAGCTCGAAATTTTGCGTTTGCCACAACGGCAGCCCCTCCTCAGAGTCCGGATCAATAACCTGGTATTCCTCATATTCCGCTAGTCCCCGTTGCCATTCTTTGGTCGTCTTACGCGGAGTGAAAACGAAGTAAGTAGGTAAACCGGGGACGGCATCCATCTTAACCCGGAACTGAGGAAGATAGAAGTCATGCAACACGTCTCTTGCGGTGATCCGTACCCGTACTTTCTGATCTACGGGAAGGGTAACATCATTCACGACGATATCATCGTGGTTCTTTGGGTCGGTCCAGTCTTGGCCCAGCGGATTGGCCCCGGAGATGAGGCGGAAATCCTTCCGGCCCAGTAGACCGTCGGGCCCAGGGTACCGCATCGTCCAAGCGAATTGATAGCCCGTAGCTTCGATCTCCATATAGTTGTCATCCTCACCTACATCGCTCATGATTGTGTTCCAGGCATCGAGACCGCCAACAACAAGGAAAGTCATGACAATGGCGGGAATACCGGTCCATACCAACTCGATGGTGTTGTTGTGGCTAATGTACTGTGCTTTGCGTCCTTTGCGGGTACGGTACTTATAAGCATAGTAAAAGAGGAAGATATGCGTCAGTATGTAGGTCACATAAGTCACGGCCAGCGTCCACTTCATCATGGTATCGATGGACTCCCCGTGGATGGAGGCGGACTCGTGGGGGCCGAAACCGAGAATGTAGTTTTTGAAGTAATAGGCGGAACCCGTAGTTATGACCAGCAGGGCAACCATGAAGATCATAAGTCCGCGGGCCTGATTGGCTACGTTCTTAGCTTCGACTTCCTCGCTTCCACGCAACTGTTTCGCCAGGTCACGGACCCGGGAAATCTGCACGATAATCAAGAGCAGCAGTGCGATACAAAATAAAACGATCAGCGTAGTCATTCCTTAAAGTTAGCTTCGGTGGCGCCGCGGGTTGTCCCTGCCGGCTGTAAAATTAACGAGTGGAGAACCTCTTGGTTACTGCATTGCACCTTGTTTAGACTCAGTCTAAACAATCTATTTTTAGGTGTGGTGATGCAGGCTTTCTTCCAGGTAGGGATCATGCTTGGGCTCGATTCTCGCCGTACTCAACTTACTGAGAACGAAGAAAAGAAAACCACCCAGGAACCCTAAAAACGTTCCTATCTCCAACAAGCCCGGCAGGGTATATCCATTTTTAAAGCCGAGCGTATGAAGGGCTTCACTGTGGCCGCCGGCAACCTCCAGATGCCCCAGCATCTCGTTTTCTTCGAAGTTCTCTTCCTGAACAAAAAGATTGGGCTCGAAGACATCCTGATCCGTCCGATCGGTGGCGGTTGCTAATTCGTCCACTCCGCCTATTCTAGTTTGTGGTGGACCTCCTCGGAACTCATTGGTAACCGGAACGCCTTCTTCCTCTTCGGAGGCGTCGAAGTGGATATTCTCATTGTCAATGGCATCATCGTTACGGCCTGGAGTATCCTGTAGGTTATCTCCCTCGCTAACGACTTCGCCCTGAGCTAATGCCGCTGTTGCATCGGCATCGTGCCCTTCCGCGTGTTGATCATGGCCGAATTCGTCACTCTCTTCTTCTCCAGCGAGGCCGGTCATTTCAGCGTGGTCTTCACCTTCTTCATGACCTTCGTGTTCGGTTAGTTCGATCAGCGTCAGTCTAGCCCCGGGTTTGATCATGGAAAAGAAATCCAGCCAGTGGCCAAAAAATACCAGCGCGGAGGCGAAAAACAGGGTACCCATCTTCCGCTTGGTATCGTTGCGCATTAGCACGAAGAAAGGAAGCAGGAAGTTCAGTCCAATATTAGCCCAGAAAAGTACCGGGTAATTCTCCATCCGCTCCCGGAAGTAGATCGTTTCTTCCCCAATGTTGGCGTACCAGATCAGCATGAACTGGCTGAACCATACATAGGCCCAGAAAATAGAGATGGCGAAGAGGTATTTACCAAGGTCGTGGAAGTGTTCTTCGTTGACGCCCGTGAAATAGCCGCGGGACTTAAGGTAAATGAGCAGCATGATGGTCAGGGCCGTCATGGCGACGAAAAGAGACGCCGACGCGTACCAGGCGAACATCGTAGAATACCAGTGGCTGTCTATGGACATTATCCAAAGCCAAATAAGTGCCGCTGAGGTAAATCCGAAAATCGGCAAAAAGGGTGCGGCGTAGCTTTTATATTTCTTGTAGTGGGAGAACTTACCATCCGGATCGTCCCGATCCTCCTGGATGCTGATGTTGCGCATCTTGCCCAACATGAAATACCAAAGGCCTACGAAACCGATCGTGCCAAAGGTATACCAGTACTTATTCAGGAAACCGGATTTGTGCTCCAAGATCGCGTCCGTTACTACGGCAGCGTCGTCGTTCCAGTGGTAGAGATGGTGACCGTGGGTAAATAACCCTACAATAAGGACGCCCATCAGGAACATGCCTGGCAACAGGAAGGTGGCGAAGCTTTCCCACAAGCGTTTAAATTGCACGAACCACCCGGCATAGGCGGTAGTGAAGGCCGCCAGGGCGAAGCCTGCGATTGCCGCAATCCCCAGAAAGAAGACGGAGTTATGTAGAAAGTTGGTCCAGAAGCGCATATGATGCCCTTCACCGCCGTCTGCGAAGAAACTGATGATGAGGCACAACAAGCCGAGTCCCATCAGAGACAGGGTGGTGATTTTTGCGCGGGATGAAAAAACGAAAGTCTCCATGGAAGGAATATTCGGTTTCAGGACGGTTTGACCGGCCTGGGTGGGTTTATAGCTTATTTCTTCTGTAGGCCTGACTGAGGATCCTCCCCGGTCTGCGGTACGTTATCGCTCATGAGTGCTTCCCCTCGAGTGGTCTCGTTGTCGTCATCTTGTTGAACCATAGGGGACATCATGCCGGCCGGGATAGCTACTTCGGGATTAAAGGTGTTGACCTGCTGGTTGTATTCTGTCTCGGTCTCCTTAGCCTGAAGGGTCCGTATGTAGTGGATCACCTGCCAGCGTTCCTCGTAGTTCATCTTATCCGCATACGCGCCCATCACATTATACCCGTACATGATGGCGTGGTAGTAGCGGCCATTGGAGGCTTCCAGGAATTCCGGCCGGAGGAAGCTTGCCGGCGCTGCGGGATACTTCGCCTGTGGGTTTTTATCGGTATCGTAAATGTACCCCAGCCCATCGCCCGCCTCTCCGTGGCAGATAGCGCAGAAAATCTGGTACAGGTTAGCACCTCTGAGAAGGCCTTCTTCAGTAATAGGGAAAGGATTGGTCGCGTTATCGGCGATTGCCGCGTCCCTACCCTCCGGCGTATCGTCGTAGTAGTAAGGAACGTGTCCGTTGGTCGGGATGGCGATGGCATTCATATGGTCGCCGTCCACGATCGAACCCCGCATACTCTCGGCTTTATCGAGGGTTGCCGGCGGCTGCATGCCTGGAATGTACTGACCGGCATATCCGCGGGGGACGGTCCCATCTACGGTGTACTTCGGATAGGCCAGTTCGCCGAGCTTTATGGTCGAGCGGTCGTCCCAGGTATTATAATAGTAGTAATTATAGGTATTAGCCTCCATGGCGATGGAGTGGGCCATATCGGGCATGTACTCGCTTCCCGGGAATTCACCTTCGGCGTCGGAACAAGCCGTCAGCAGGACCGCAAAAAGGAGTGGCATTATCAGATGATGCAATTTCATGCGAGGGGTATTTGTGGGGGGCGCCAACTTAGGCGGCAACCGTTTTCTGGTGTACGGTTTCAACACCGGTACGATCAAAGTATTTCCGGAGGTTGTCCACTTCGGAATCGCTCGAATCGGTGACATCGAATGCAATACAGAACTTGTCGTCCGTAATGCGGTCGTGCAAGCGGCGGGGCTCGGCGCCTGGTCCAAGGCCGTTGATAATGTAAAATACCGTCACCATACCAACGGCTGAGAACAGCACGGTAAGTTCGAAAGTGATCGGAATGAAAGCCGGCACCGACCAATAGGGCTTACCACCAAAAATGATCGGCCAATCCCGGGTGAATACCCAGGTCATAAAGCCGAAGCCGAAAAGGCAGCCAATGGTGCCGAAAATGAAGCCCGCGATGTGCAGCCGGCTTTCCTCCAGGCCAAGTAAAGGATCCAGCCCGTGGACGGGAAAGGGAGAATACACATCGTCAATCAAGAGGTGATCGTCATTAGCCGCACGCACCGCGTCAAGCAGTTTGACCTCATCGTCGTACAGACCGAAGAGGATCTCGCGGTGACCGGCATGGGCAAGCGCTTCGGTAGAAGTGCCTAATCCTGCGTCCCCGCCCTCCTGTTCTATTCTTATTGTAGCCATAATTTGGTCGCGTTGAGCGTCTTAGTCTAGTGGTTTGTCATTCTCCCCGTCAATGTCAACCGTCCCTCCAGCGGTGATATCGTTAACTTCCGGAGCAACGGTCTTTCCATGAGCAGTTCCATGAGTCGCGGAAGTGGGATGCGGCGTATGCGGAGTTGCAGCGTGGGCATGCGCAAGGGCGTTGGGACCTATATATTGATCACCGGCGGTTTTGAGGATACTCTTGATCTCGGCGATGGCCACCACGGGTGCTACGCGGGTGAAGATCAGGAAGAGGGTGAAGAACAAGCCGAGGGTTCCTATGAAAATGCAGATCTCGACCCAGCTGGGAACGTAGTAACTCCAGCTAGACGGAAGGTAATCACGCGCCAGTGTAGTAGCTATGATTACGAAGCGCTCGAACCACATCCCGATATTGATGAAGATCGACATGAAGAAGGTCCAGAACAGGCTCGTCCGGATCCGCCGACTCCAGAAGATCTGTGGGGAAACGACGTTGCAAAGCATCATACCGATGTAGCTCCAGTAATAAGGACCCAGCACGCGGTTTAAAAAAGCAAACTGCTCATAGATATAGCCGGAGTACCAGGCAATGAACAACTCGGTGAGGTAGGCTACCCCTACGATTGAACCCGTGAGGAGGATCACCTTATTCATCGACTCTACGTGCTCGATGGTAATGTAGTCTTCCAGATGGAGCACTTTTCGGGCGATCAGCATCAGGGTCAGAACCATCGCAAAACCGGAGAAAATAGCCCCCGCTACGAAGTAAGGGGGGAAGATCGTCGTGTGCCAGCCGGGAATAACGGAGGTGGCGAAGTCGAAGGATACGATCGTATGAACCGAAAGTACGAGTGGCGTAGCCAATCCGGCCAAAATCAAGGAAAGACTTTCCCAACGCTGCCAGTGCTTCGCGGAACCGTTCCAGCCGAAGCTTACGATGCTGTAGATTTTCTTCCGCAGGCCAACCGCCCGGTCGCGTACGGTGGCCAGGTCAGGAACCAGACCCGCATACCAGAACAGCAGTGATACCGTGAAATAGGTGGAAATGGCGAATACGTCCCATAGCAGCGGGCTGTTGAAGTTCACCCAGAGGGGTCCACGCGTATTTGGGTAGGGGAAAATGAAGATGGCCAGCCAAAGGCGCCCCATGTGAATAAGGGGGAACTGTCCGGCGCACATTACCGCAAAAATCGTCATGGCCTCCGCAGCACGGTTCACCCCGGTCCGCCATTTCTGGCGGAACAAGAGAAGAATGGCGGAAATCAGGGTACCGGCGTGGCCGATACCTACCCACCAGACGAAGTTGGTAATATCCCAGCCCCAATTGATCGTCCGGTTAAGGTTCCACGAACCGATACCAACCCAGATCGTCCAGGCGACGCTGAAGGCAAACAGCCCCAGGCAGATCACCGATATGATGAAGGTGATGATCCAGGACAGCGAGGGCGCGGTTTCCGTCGGACGGCAGATGTCTTCCGTGATCTGATGGTAGGTCTTGTGACCCGTGATCAGCGGCTGACGTACCGGAGCTATATGTCCACTCATAGAGATTTACGATTTTCGATTTGCGATCAACGGTTTCGGGAGGGCCCGTCAGCAGTCTAAGGCAATCGGTTCTGTAGTTGTTGCGGGTTCTTGGTGTTATGCTTCAGACAAGGTTTCGATGGGATTGTGCACCCTTGCCGCGTAGAATACGGACGATTGGGTGTTGGTCTCCTCGAGTGCCAGGTAGTTTAGGGGGTTACGCAGCTTGAGCGGGATGTCGCCGTTGGCGTTGTTCCGATCGCCGAAGGTGATCGCGCCAGTGGGACAGGCGGTTTGACAAGCGGTGCGGACATCGGAATCACGCAACGCACGCTTTTCGATCTTCGCGGTTAGTTTGCCAGCTTGAAGACGCTGCGCGCAGAAACTGCACTTTTCAATCACCCCGCGGCTGCGAACCGTTACGTCGGGATTGAGGACCATCCGGGTCAGGTTGTCTGCTCCATAGGGTAACTCTTCTTCGGCAAGCTCCGGCTCGTTGCTGCTGAACAGGTCCGCAGTGGTATAGTCCAGCCAGTTGAAACGGCGAACTTTGTACGGGCAGTTGTTAGCGCAGTAGCGGGTTCCGATACAGCGGTTGTAGATCATTTGGTTCGCACCTTCATCGCTATGCTGCGTAGCATTCACCGGACAGACGTTTTCACAGGGCGCATTGTCGCAGTGCTGGCACATCATGGGCTGATAGACCGCCCGCGGATTTTCTACATCCCCGTAGAAATACCGATCGATACGCAGCCACTTCATTTCGTGGTGCCGCCATACCTCGTATTTCCCGACAACCGGTACGTTGTTTTCTGCCACGCAGGCCACTTCACACGCCGCGCAACCGATACAGGCAGTAAGGTCGACGTGCATCGCCCACCAATGCCCCTGGCTGTAAATATCCTTTACGTACTCCTCGTAGGGATAGAGTGTCTGCTCATTCAGGTGCTGCGCTTCCGCGCGGCGCTCTGCGATGTGCTCTTCGAGTTCAGGTAGTTCGGCGAACGTACCCTGGAAGATGACGGAGCGATCCGTCAATCCACCCTGCATACCTTCTCCGATCTCCATGATCGTGGCCTCATCGACGTGAAAAGGCTCGAGGTATTGGAGCTGGTCCGTATCGAGTTCACCGGCGATGGTTTCGGTTTCACCGGTGCGGCTGTTGTAGTATAGTTTGCCGGCTTCATTGCTCGTGGTGAGTCCCATGGTGTGGTGGTACTGCACGCTGGCGAATTCGTCCTCGGTCCCTACTTTGTCGGAGATCTGCGCCTCCGTGGTATAGTACTGTACGTACCCGTTCTCATCTACCGGTAACCAGGGATAGACGTTTACACCGATATTTTGGCCAATTGCCCGACCGGGGGCACCCGCTAACACCCGGCCATAGCCGAGGGCTAGGCCGAAGGTTCCGGGCATCTGACCGAATTGACGGACCACGGTCACTTCAGCCGGGGCGGTTTCAGCCGTTCCGACGGTCAATTCGACCAGGTCGGCTTTCCCTTTGTATTCTTCTCCGTTCAGGTCCTTATAGGCCGTGTAACTATTACCACTAACCCAGGTCACGGGGATCGTCAGGTAATTACCCCAAACGGTACGGGTAACGGGATCGGGACACTCCTGCAACCAGGGATTAGAGGCGTATACGCCGTTGCCCATGTTTACCGTCTCGAAGAAGGCGATTTCGTTTTCGACATCTACGGCAACGGTCACCCGTGCCACGGCGTCCGACTCATCAAAATCCTCTACGGAAAGCAATACCACATCGGGTGGTGCAGTAGGGCTAGTCGTAGCGTCCCCGGAGGCCGGGTCGATGTCGGCGGTTGCCGGTGCAGGAGCGGCATCGTAACCCAGATTATACTCCGTCAGCCTACCGGAGGCAGCGGCGTTGAAAACACCGTCGTGCAACGCGCTATCCCAGAAGGAGCGGAAGGAGGTAAAGCGGTTCTGTGATGCAAAGGCGGTTTCCTGCCAGTTCTGCATCACGTAGCTCATATAAGGCTGCTCGGCGGAGGCATCGTAGCGTTCGCTTTCAGCCCATACTAGTAGACTTGCCCCTTCCTGTCGCGTTCCAAAGCGGTTGACGCTGGCGAAGATCGGAACAATGGCGGGCTGAATAAGTGAATAGACACCCTGTACCGCTTCGGCGTCACCCCAGCTTTCCAGGTAGTGGTGATTAGGGGTAACGTACTCGCAGAGCTGAGTGGTTTCCGTGGGAACCGTACTCATGCTGATGGTCAGTACGTCCCGGAAGTTTGCGGCGATCGGATCCTCAATTAGACTCGGATCGATGCCTGGGTCATTTTCGTCGACCACGTCTGCATCCTCACTACGATCCTCTACTTCGTCTGCATCCAATGGCGTACTGGAGGCGCTACGCAGGGGATCGTTTGCCTCCAGAGCCGCACGGAAGCGGGCTGCCCATGGATTATCGTAGGCTGGATTCGCGCCGTCCAGGACGATGAGCGCGTCAACGCTTCCCGCTTCCAGCTCATCCACGAAGCGTGCCATAGCCTGGTCGCTTCCCTGACGCTGGTAGCTCCAGCGATCGGTTTCAATGGTACTGCCGTAGCTTCCAAGGGCGCGGTTGATCGCGATTACCAGTTGCTGTTCGTACAGATTATTACTTCCACTTACTACCAGTGCCTGCCCGCGCGCGGCGCGGAGTTTCGTTGCCACCGCCTGAATTTTCGCCAGGGCGGATGGATCAAGCGAAGCGCTTCCGCGTCCTCCTCCAACAATAGCGTTGTAGAGGGCAAGAATGGCCTGACCTTGTTGGCTAGGCTTTACCTGGATGCGATTGTCGGCATTTGAGCCGGTAAGGCTCATGTGCCCCTCCACCTGAATATGCTGGGACATACGGCCGCTCTGCGTCCGCCGACCGGTTGCATACTGTCGCGCGTATTCGACAGGAGATATCCACGTGCCCAGGAAATCACAGTTGAAGCCAACGATCATGCTGGCATTATCGAAGCGATAATGGGGAACGGCACGGACGCCAAACGCACTTTCATGCGCGTCCAGCAAGGCTGCTGAGGAGACCGGGTCATATTGGACCAACACCGTGTTACCGGGCATGCCGGCCTTAAAGTCCCGGATCGCGGATTTCAGCGAAGGGCTAAGTATAGTGTGAGAAACGATCCGAATCTCGCGGGCGTCCCGCAGGCGGTCGCGAATTTCACCATCCAGAATTTCCCATCCGTCGTTATCGGCGTAATTCCGCGCACGTTGGATCTGGCCGTTGCTGAGGCGGAAAGGACCGTCAAAGCGGCTGGTATCGTACATACTCAGTACGCTGGCCTGGGCCCGCGCGCTGGTACCTCCTTCCGTGATCGGACTCATGCTGTTGCCCTCGATCTTGATGGGACGGCCTTCGCGGGTCTTCACCAGTACGGGAACGTAATCGCCGCCCTGAACGAAGGTGGAAGCGAAATAGGTAGCGACGCCGGGAACGATGGTATCCGGCTTGGAGACATAGGGGATGGCCTTGCGGACGGGAATGTCGCACGAGGCGATGGTCGCCGCGGTCATACCGAATCCCAGGTACTTAAGGAAATCCCGGCGGGTAGCTTCCAGCCTGGGATTTTCCAGTTGTTCCTGAGCAACCTCCCCGGAAGTGGCCTCCTGGTATTGGGGGCTGTTCTCGAGTTGGTCGGTACCTATCCAGACGTTGTTGATTGGCTTCTTCATTCAACTTTACTTTGGGTGGGGATTACTTCCCGCACACCGGTATTCCGCCGATAGCGGAGATTGATTAGGTTCTTAGTAGTGGCAGCGCTGGCAGTTCAAACCTCCGACATCTTCGACGGTAACCACGTTGCGGGTTCCTTCTTCGATCTCTTCGTGGTAGCGCTGGTAAGAATTGTAGTATTCGTTATCCTGGAACTGGACCTCGGTTTCCCGGTGGCAGTTGATACACCAGCCCATGCTTAAGGGGCTGTACTGGTACACCACTTCCATTTCTTCAACCGGACCGTGGCAGTTCTGGCACTTTAAATTGCCGACCGTCACGTGCTGGGCGTGATTAAAGTAAGCGTGGTCGGGCAGGTTGTGGATGCGCGTCCATTCGATGGGGCCGGGAACGCGTTGGTCGCCGGTATACTCGTTGGTGAGTGCGGCGTAAATTCCTTCTACCTGCTCCTCAATAAGGCCTTCCAGGTCGTCTACGTCCACCCCTTCGTTGTAATTCCTGTTTTCGATCCACTTGCGATAGATACCCAGCGCCTGTTCGTTGCTCATCTGGTCGTAGTTCTCGATGTAGGCACCTTCCAGGGGATCCCAGCCAACGGAGGCGAATATCTTCGCGATCTCGGCGGTGCCGTAGCGGCTACCGTAGCTTATGGCACGGTGGCAATTCATACAGGTGTTGACCGCGGGAATTACGGAGTGCTTGGACCGACGAGCACCGTCGTGGCAATACTGACACTCAATCTTGTGAATACCCGCATGGGTCTCGTGACTAAATTTCACGGGCTGTTCGGGTTCGTAATCCTGCTGACGACCCAGGTCGATGGCGTGGTTGACCGTAGTATACCCACCGATGACCACGACTAAAAACAGGATGAAGGCGATCATACCCTTGCTCGTGAGGACCTGAGCGAGCGTGCGACGGGCGGGGGCTGCCCCTTCGCCGGTCTCAACCATGTACTTCAGGTTGCTGGTAACCCGGGCAAGAATAAGCGAGAGCAACAACAATACCCCACCGAGAATAACAAAAAGCCAGGTGTTGTCAGTCTCTACAGCTTGCTCGGTCACGTCCGGACCGATATTCGGACCGCCAGTTGGATTATAGCTACCCGTATACACCCCATCGATATACGCCAGCAAATGCTCGACGTCGGAATCGCTCAGATTCGTATAGTTAGACATGACCGTCGGCTGCCAATCTCCCCATACGGCAAGTGCCCGTGCACTCTCCCCGGAACCGATCAGGCGCTGAGAGTTCTGAACCCAGCGGTAGAGATGGCTTCTGGGCTCACCGGCCCATCTGGCCTCCACTCCACCTAGAGCAGGGCCGGTCATGTCGGAAGCCATATTCGCGGCGTGGCACGATCCACAAACGTTCTCCTTCCAAAGGGCGGCTCCGAGCGCCGGATCACCTTCACCTGGAGCGACATCGCCGGCAACGGGAGGTTCAACAGCCTCTGCGGCGGCGGCCGATGGTTCGGGATCACCCTCTATAACGGATTGAGCCGTCGGGTCATCAGCAGCTTCATTCTGGGCGGAAACGGTACCAACTACTAAGAAAATACAAAGTGTAAGTAGAAGGAACCGGTAGGTTTTTATACAATATGTCATTATCGAATTGACATTTAGGGGGTTGCGGGGAAGGCCACTACTCGGGCTTTCCGCTGGTCGGGCAAAGATACTTTGGTGACATTTCTTTAACAAACTTGTACGGGACACGGTCCATTATTTAGACTCCATCTAGTTAGTGGGGTGTTTACAGCCATTTCTGCGGCTTTACCCCACCTAACGAAGCATAACGATGGATAAAAACGGCCCCGCACGCTCTTAACAATATGTACCCTATACGGATAATGTCAGCGCCGCACCCCAAAATGGAATGCGGCGCTGCACGAAAACGATGATTTAACGATTATTTCTGCACTTTCCCCTTGAGAAGCGTGAAGGAATGGGCGGGAAAACTGTACGTCACCTGGCTACCATCGCCGACGGAAAGGTTGCCTTTCTGCTCCGTCGATACCTTTTCTCCATCGAAATCATTCCCGGCCTTTATGTCCGGACCGTTCACTTCGAATACCTCAAACTCTCCGCTGAAGGCACCGGTCTGGCAGATAAGATCGGTAGTGATCGCTTCGTCACGATGACGGTTCACAACGCAGATATACACTTCGCCATTCTCCTTGTACATAGCCGAGACATCCAGATAAGGCACATCCTGGAGTTGGGCTTGTGACTCGCCCAGACCAAGGAAGAAGCGTTCCGTATCGTAAGTATCCGAATCAACAAATACGTCCAGGCTTTCTCCTCCGTGCATATTTTGTGCAAACAGTTGCAAGGGATAGTAAATGGTCTGACGGAAGATTCCGTCCTCTTCGGCAAAGATCGGAGCGATTACGTTCACCAGCTGGGCCATATTGGCCATTTTTACAACGTCGGCATTCCGCACCAGGGCGTTCAGGAAACCGCCGATCACGAGGGCATCCTCCAGATTGTACTTCTCTTCCAGTGCTCGGGTACCACTCATCGTTTCCGAAGACCGCCACCGGTACCAGATGTTATACTCATCCCAGGCGATGTAGACGGGGTCTTGCTCCCCACGGTCAGCGCGACTCATAACTTCGTCGATCAGTCCTTTGACCAAATGGGTGCGTTGCTCCAGCACCAGCGGCGTTGCCATGAAATTGTAGTAGTCATCGTCCGGGTTCCCCACGTACATATGCAGGGCCAGGTAATCCACTACGTCCTTAAGTTCTTCCAACACCACCCGGTTCCATTCCATCGGATTGGCGTCCGGACGGAAATTGGACGCTCCGGCCGCGATGAGTTTAATGGAAGGGTCGGTAAGCTTCATCAATTTAGCTGCCTCCCGGGCCTTTTTCGCATAATCTTCCGCGTTGAGGTGGCCCATCTGCCAAAATCCATCCATCTCGTTCCCTAAACTCCAGTACTTGATGTTATGGGGCTCGGGGTAGCCATGCTGCTTGCGCAGTTCAGCGTAAAAGGGGCCTTCCTTTACGTTCGTGTACTCGACCCATTGCTGGGCTTCCTCGATCGTGCCCGTACCCATGTTGACCGAGAAATAGGCTTCCGTACCGATCTCCTTCACGTAATCCATGAATTCGTTGGTCCCGAAGTGGTTCGTTTCAAGGCGGTTCCAGGCGAGCTCCATCCGGTTGGGGCGATCTTCTACCGGCCCTACCCCATCCTTCCAGTGATAGTTGGAAACGAAGTTGCCGCCCGGGTAGCGAACGATGGTCGGATTGAGATCCACTACCGCCTCCATCACGTCCGTACGGAAACCATTTTCGTCCGAAAGGGGGTTGCCGGGGTCATAAATGCCGCCGTACACGCAGCGCCCAAGGTGTTCGACAAAGTTGCCGTACAGGTGTTCGTGGACTTGCCCGATCGTCCGGTCCACGTCGATTTTAATGCGCGCGTTTTGGGCAAAAGAAAGGGTACCTGATACCAAGGCAATACCCAGGATCAGGCAGCGGATGTTGAAAAATATTTGATTCACGTTCTTCAGTTTCTGATGATGACTGTATGAAATTTTCGGTTACCGGAGAGCTGTCGGATCGGCTACGGGCCAACCGTCGACCCAGCTTACCGGACTGATACGGAGTTTTGGTCTACCTCCGTCGTTAAGGTCGTAGGCGTGGTAAAATAGATAGTCCTGACCGGACACCTCGTACAGACTGTTATGGCCGGCGCCCGCCCAGTTGGAATTTCCTTCCACCACCAGGGTACCTCCGCCGTTTAGCATGGATTTGCCCTGTTTGTCCAGATACGGCCCCGCCAGCTCGGCCGATCGGCCTACCCTGACCTTATAGGTGCTGTTCTCCCCCCGACAGCAGTAATCGTAGGAGGCAAACAGGTAGTAATAGTCGCCACGTTGTACGAGGAATGGTGCTTCAATGGCTCCGTCTCCGGGATTTGCGTCGGCCAGGTCGAAGCTTCGCTCCACTCTGGCGATGGTATGCCATTCCTGCGGTTCTGCTACGGTCAGTAGGTCATCGGCAAGTCGCACCATCTTAAGCCCTTCCCAAAAGGAGCCGAAGGCAAGCCAGGCATTATCGTCCTTGTCGTATATAAGGTTAGGATCAATAGCATTCCACAGGTCGCGGTTAGGCACCGATTGCACTACTATGCCGTGGTCGGTCCAGGCATGCGCCGGATCAGCGGGGTCGAGCACGGGCGTAGTTGCCACGCCAATCGCCGAGGTGTTCTTACCGAATGAAGATACCGAATAGTACAGGTAGTACGTCCCGTCGTGGTAGGCGATATCCGGCGCCCAGTAATGATTCCTAAAGTCGGGAACCACCCCTCTTGTCCACGGCAGGCTGTCGGTAAAAACCGCTTCCTCATCCTTCCAATTTTTAAGGTCTGTAGAGGACCGGACGGTTATTCCCCGACCGGTGCTGAAGAGGTAATACGTCCCGTTTTCTTCCATCATCACCGGATCGTGGACGGTTACGCTATCCGTTGGTCGGTAGGTTGAATTTTGGGCGACGAGCGCAGGAGTGAGGCACATGCACCAGACCAGTAGTGTTCCGCGAATAAATAATTCTATGGTCATGATCAGCGTTTTTTACCCCAAACGGCGTAGCCCTTGGCATTAAGTCCAGTAAATAGCAGCGTACTTGCCACCTCATTCTCCCAATCCCGCCCCCGAATCACCTTCAATTGGTATTGCCGTCCGTCGGCCCGGGTAAGCTTAAGCCAGGGGGAAGCATAGTTCCATTGATTGCCGGCATCAGCTCCGAAGGTGCCGTCGGCGTTAAGCGAAATAAGCTCCGATTCCTGAAAATCGGGCATTGTCTGCTCGTTGGCGTATCCCGGCACTACTTCGTAGTCGAAGTCAATGATCTCCCACTCACCCGGGATGTCTTCACTCGGTACGGATTCCTGTTCCACCCCCGCATAGCGTTCCGGGGATACGAGTGGCCAGTTATCTTCCGACCAGTAAATCCGCCGCACGTGCAGGTTCATGAAAAATTTGTTCTCACCGGGACGGGCCTGATGGGCGATGTACCAATCGGTACCGTCACTGAAGACCGCCGGATGGCTGACCCCCTGGTATCCGGAATGTCCCGCGAAGCGGTACGGGGCAAGGATCATGGGCCCGTTGTCCATTTCGGTATTGCTATCGTTACCAAAGTAGTCGAGGAACGGACCGGTCGGACTCTCGGACCGACCAACCCGGACATTATATTTCGTTTCCAGCCAGTCGTAGGATATGAATAGATAGTAGAGCCCCACGTCCGAACGGTAGATCACTTCCGGCCCCTCAATATTTCCGTTTACCGCGCCGCCGGTAAATCCCCTTTGGGCCACCCGGAAACCTTTGTCTCCCGGCGTTTTTGCCAAGCCGGTAGTGGGGTCTAGCTCCAGTGCGTATATCCCATCCCAGGCGGAACCGTAATAAAACCAGTAGCTGCCATCTTCGGCAACGACTATGCTAGGGTCAATGGCATTCGTCTGCCGGTAGTTGTCGGCGGTAGAGGTCACTACCAAGCCCTTTTCGGTCCAGGGGCCGCGGGGATCCGTTGCAGTGGCCAGTCCGATAGCACTCAGTCTGCCTACGTTGGAAGCCAGGGAATAATAGATCCGGTACTCATCGCCAACTTTCATGGCGTAGGGCGCCCATAAGGAATTATTGGGCTCGCCCCCATTCTGCCGAATGAAGTTAGCACCTCGTTGGGGTAATCCTTCGAAGACCCAGCCCTGGAATTGCCACCGGATCAGGTCTTGCGACCGGCGAATCTGTAGTCCCGGCCGCACCTCCGTTCCAAAGGCTACGTCCGTATTATAGGCATAATAGTAGTCGCCGTCCTTAAATATGGAAGGGTCGTGGACATTGTGGACTCCCCAGCGGGGAGCGTTTTCGACATCCGATAGGTCATAGTAGGTATCGCCCAGACTTGAAAAATCGATTTCCCCGGAGTTGGCGTCGGTAGTATCCACCGGTACTTCCGGCCCATCATTATCGGTCCCCATTACCTCATCCGGAGAGCAAGCGCCAAATGATAAGGTTAGGATCGTCGCTATGAGCAGGAGCGTAAAATGGTGGAAGGGCGGAGCCATAAGATGCTTGGTATTAGGTGTCGGTGGAAAGGCGTGGCTTTAGCGGGTGGATGGACTTGGGATCTCGAGTAATACGGCGGAAAAAGGAGGAATGGTCACTTCCAATCCACCTTCTGCGGCCTGGAAGCCGGTGAAGGTCGCGGGCACGATATTCTCAGGCGCCTCAAAGGTGTTGTGGTCCTGTACCCGCCCAGCCGTAAGGATAGTCCCCACAACGCCGTCATTCTGCAAACCGTCCATTGCCAGGGTCACGGTATGGGTGTCTTCCAAGGCAATATTTGCCAGGGTCACGTGCACCTTGCCGGTGGAGTCGCGGGAAGCGGAAGCACTGATCGCCGGAAGTTCCTCCCCCCCGAATTCGTAAGCGAGATTTTGCAAATCGATTGGCAGGTATTCCGCATCCTGGTGGACCTTAAACATATGCATCACCCAGTAAGTCGGGGTAAGGATCATGTCTTTGCCGTTGGTGAGTATGACGGCCTGCAGTACGTTGACCGTCTGGGCAAGATTGGCCATCCGCACACGCTCGGAGTGATTATTAAAAATATTAAGGGTGGAGGCGGCAATCATAGCATCACGCATGGTATTCTGCTGATACAGAAAGCCCGGGTTGGTTCCAGGTTCTACCTGGTACCAGCCGCCCCACTCGTCGACAATGAGCCCTACCCGCATCTCAGGGTCATACTTGTCCATGATGGCACTGTGCCGGTTTACCAGCTCCTCCATGCGCAGGGCGGTCTGCATGGTCGAGAAATACTGCGACTCATTGAAATCCGAGGCCGACCCTTTATCGTTCCATTCCACGAAGGAGTAAGAATGCAGGGCGACGCCTTCCAATAGGCCGTGCGGTATATCCCGCATCATGACCTCCGTCCAGTGGTAGTCGGCTACGTTGGCTCCCGAAGCGATACGGTATAGTTGATCGCTGTTGGTCCAATCGGTCATAAAAGTGGCGTACTGCCGGTAGAGATTGGCATAATATTCGGGCGTCATATTACCGCCGCAACCCCACATTTCGTTGCCTACACCCCAGTATTTCACGTTCCAGGGCTCCTGCCTGCCGTTCTCGATCCGCCAGTCGGACATCGGACTCTTGACACCGTAATTTACGTACTGTACCCAATCAGTCAGATCTTTCACGGTACCGCTCCCGAGGTTAGCCGCGAGGTAGGGCTCGGCATCAAGGCGTTCGCACAGGTTGAGAAAATCATGGGTGCCGAAGGAGTTATCTTCCGTGACCCCACCCCACCAGCGGTTGACAATTTCGGGGCGATCCGCTCTCGGCCCTACCCCGTCTTTCCACTGGTAGGTGTCGGCGAAGCAGCCGCCCGGCCAGCGCAGGTTAGGAATCTGTAATTCCCGTAAGGCATCGATAATATCGGTCCGTACACCGTCCGTATTCGGAATGCTGTCGTTGTCCGCACCCACGTAGAAGCCGCCGTAAATAGACCTCCCAAGGTGCTCGGCAAAGTGCCCGTAGATGTGACGACTGATCTGATGGGTACTATCGGGCAGGTCAATGGAGACGGTTGCCCCTTGTCCGGATAGATGGGTAAGCCCACAAACCACGGAAACGACGAGTAAGAAACGCGATATTGGGGTCATGCGACAAGGAGTAATTGAGCTTTTACAGGACGATCGATCGGTAATGAAGGCGACTAAAAACAGGGCGGCACGTGCGGCAGCGACTTGGCACTGAGCCGACCGTGCGCCCTGCCAACAAAGTCGATCATGTACTTAAATGCTAATTAGCCGGATTCGGGGAGAGGTTCGGGTTTACATCCAGCTCCCGCTGCGGTACCGGTAAATATTCGTTGCCCGGAGACCAGGAATTGAATTCCGGATCGTGGGCTTGCAATTCGGCCAGTTTTTCGGTGTCGTAGAGCCAACCCCACCGGATGATATCATTGATCCGGCTGCCTTCCAGGGCGAATTCCAGCGCACGCTCGTGGGCAATTTGATCACGCATTTCTTCCTGGCTCATGCCGGGGCGTACTTCGGCCAGGTCCGGCAAATTGGCCCGATCCCGAACCTGCTGGATATAGCCATACGCCTCTTCGGTACGGCCCAGTTCGTTGAGCGCCTCGGCGTACATCAACAGTACGTCGGCGTAAAGCATCAGGCGGTAATTAATGCCCGAATTGAAATCAAACTCATTCGCTATGCCGGGAAAGCCGTCGCGGGTGTACTTGCGGGGGTAGATCTTGTCTTCCGCGTAGGGCCATTCGTTTCCGTAGATGGTCGTCGAATTCGCCTCCGGCTCGTAGCTGGCAATCGTGGTCAACAAGCGGGGATCTATCCCTCCGTCCACGGTTTCTTCCGACTTGTAAGCGTCATAGAGCCACTGCGTGGGCAGGAAGTCGGAATAGCCAAACTCATCGGCACCGTAAGTGACCGCCTGGGCCGAAACCTGCTTCCAGGTTGCCAGGGGCTCGCCGGCCCAGTTCATATCCGCGCCGCCAACCTCGGAGGGAGAAGCAAACTGAACCTCGAAGAGTGACTCGGCATTATTCTCGTTCACCTGCAAAAAGTTGTCCCGGTAGTTGGGCACCAGACTGTATACGGCGAGCGGCCCGGAGATCAGTTGCGCGAAACCGTCGGCCGCGGCCTGCCAGTTTTTCCGGTAGAGGTTCGCTTTGGCCAGGTAGCCCGTTGCGGCGCCCTTCGTTGCCCGGCCTATGTCGCCCGCATCAGGACCATTAACGTCCAGGTAATTGACAGGCAACATGCTGGCTGCCATGCGAAAATCATTCATGATAAGCTCCCACAGGGCATCCTCCGTACCGGTTTCCGGTGTGAAGTCCTCCTCATTGGTGGGAGGCATGGTTACCAGGGGCACCACCTGGAAGGTATTGGCCAAATTGAAATAGGCCAGACCCCGCAGAAAGTGTGCCTGCCCCAGGATGCGATCCTTTAGCGACGCGTCCATTTCAATATCCGGTACGTTCGCCAAGACCTGATTGGCCCGACCGATCATCATATAACCATCGCGCCATATCCACTGGACGGGTGCGGAGGTGGTCGGTATGGTAAAATTGCTCACCTGAACCAGGTCCGCCCAGGGCGAATCGGCTTTGGTATCGTCTCCCCGTCCGTCACTAAGACTGGGAAATATTCGCATATAGGCACCGTCCACCAGCATACTATTGTACATGGCATTGGCCCCCGCCTGGGCCTGTGCCGGTGTCTCCCAGTAATTGGCGGTGGTCAGCTGATTCGGATTCGTTTGGTCCAGGTCGTCGGCGCAGGCGTATAAGCCCACGGCCACGATGGCGTATAGTAGTTTCTTCATGATCTTCTTTGTTTAAAAGGTGACTTCAACGCCCAGCAAATAGACCCGGGGCTTAGGAAAAGAACCAAAATCAAAGCCTGGCTCGAAGATGCTCGGATTGTTTTGGAGGTCGCGGGAGATGAAATCCGGATTGAAGCCTTTATAGGACTGGAAAGAATACAGGTTCTGTATGGTCGCGTATACCCGGAACTTCGATAATTGCTCCACGATGCCCACGGGCAGGGTGTAACCCAGACTCAGGGTATTGATGCGCAGGTGGGTTCCATCCTGTAACCATCCCTCGCGGTTGGAATCCCGGGCATTTTGGTTTGGGTCCCCGGCGACTAAGCGTGGGTACAGGTTACTCGGATTATCCGGTGTCCACCGGTTCAGGGCGTCCTCGTGGTAGTTGATGTAACTCTGGGTGTGAAGCAGGTCCCGGTAGAGCCGACTGTTGATCTGGTATCCCGTTGCACCCGAGGCGAAAACGGTGAAGTCGAAATTCTTGTACGATGCGTAGAAATTGAATCCGTAGTAAAGGTCAGGGATCGCACTACCCAGGTAGGTTCGGTCATTGGCATCGATGATACCATCCGGCATGCCGGTTAGCTCCCCGTTTTCGTCAACGCCGTTAATGTCGCGGAAGATCAGGTCACCAGGAGCCGTTCCGGGGTCCTGGAAGGCGTGCTCGTCAATTTCCGCCTGATTTTGAAATACACCAATCACGTCCCAGCCATAATGCTGCCCGATCTCACTACCCACCTCGGTGATCGATCCGATACCGAAGATGGGTTCATTGTTGCCGCCCAGGGCGACTACCTCGTTATTCAGGGTCGACAGGTTGGTCGTGATCTCGTAGTTGAAGGGACCGGCCAGGTTGCGGTATCCGAGATTAAAATCGAGGCCCGTATTGCGCAGGATTCCGGCGTTGACCACCGGCGTATTCGTTGCTCCGTTAGACTCCGCGATCGGAACGCCTACCAGGATATCCGAGGTCTCACTATTGTAGTACTCCCCCGAAAAGGTCACTCTCCCTTCGAATAGCGCCAGGTCCAGTCCAACATTGGTGGTGGTTTTGGTTTCCCACTTAATGTCTTCGGAGACGATCTGCGTTTGCAGGCCACCGACTACCGCTTCGCCATTGAAGTTGTAGACAATGTTGGAGTTGATGCTCGTCGTGTACAGGTAATCACCAATCTCCTGGTTACCGAGTTTACCGTAGCTACCCCGCAGCTTTAACTCGGCAATGAAATCGGGCAGATTCAGAAAATCCTCGTTGTGAAGTTTCCATCCGAGCGCAATGGAGGGAAAGTTGCCGTAGCGGTTAGCGGGAGCAAAACGGGACGAACCGTCACGCCGGATCGTACCGGTGATGAGGTAGCGGTCGTCGATGCTGTAGTTGACCCGTGCCAGGTAGGACAACAGCACGTTCTTGGTTTCAAACCCGCTGGCCGTTTGGTTGGTCCCATTGTTGAGCACCGGAAAATAGGGTTCCGTAAGCTGTTCGGTGTACCCGCTGCGGGCGACAAAAGTCCCCTGCTGGTACATTTGGCCCACCAGGACACTGAGCCGGGAGTTACCAAAGTCCTTGTCGAAGTTAAGGGTGTTCTCTATCAGACCGGTAGAAAATGACCGGGAACCGTCCGTGAGGGCCGGAATGTCCTTTTGGAAAAAGAAGCCCAGATCGAATCCGGGTTGAAAGCTGAAGTCCCGGGTGAAGGTGCGGTCGTAGCTCAGGTTCAGTTTGTACTTCAGGGAGGTGCCCGGCTTATCGATCAGGCTCAGCTCTCCGTAGGTCACGGCGAAAATACGGTCGGCCTCAACCTGGTTACGGATCAGGCTATTCAGGCCGATGACGTTAAGGCTGATGGCCCGCTCTACGGCCGAGGAGGTGCCTCCGAATCCGCCGCGTCGATTGGGGTCCAGGACCGGCATTGTAGGTATGGCGACGACCAGGTCACCGATCAGGGAGGGACGGCCGCCAGCAAGCAACAAACCTTCGTAGGTTAACGGACTCTCGTTGGAATGGCTGTAGTAAAGCGACTGCCCTACTTTGAAGATGCCCTTTTCGGCCTCGGTGTTGGCCCGCACCGAGTACCGGGTATAATCCGGACCGTTACCCACCAGGGTGCCTTCGTTGTCGAAGTAGTCCATGGATAGGTTGTAGGTAACGTTCTCCCCGCCGCCGGCGAAGCGGAGGTTGTGGTTCATGCGGTTACCATTCTTAAAACCTTCGGCCTGCCAGTCGGTATCGATATCGTCGACAAATAGCGGGTCGTTCGGATCATTACCGGGCGCTACCGTCTCCCCACCGTTGAGTTGGGATTCGTTATTCAGCATCTGGTATTGTTCTCTTCCCAGCACGGGAATATCCTGCCACACCTGGTCGATGCCGTAGTAAGCGGTATAGGTGACTTGCAGGGGGGTATTCCGACTGCCCTTCTTTGTAGTAATGATCACCACTCCGTTCGCGGCCCGCGAACCATAGATGGCACCGGCGGAGGCATCCTTGAGGATCTGTACCGAAGCGATGTCGTTGGGGTTGAAATCCCGTGGCGTGGTGCCGATCGGAACACCGTCAATTACGTACAGGGGTTCGGCATTGCCGAAAGTCCCTACCCCCCGTATGCGAACGCGGGGAATGGAACCGGGTTCCCCATCGCTGTTGACGTTCACCCCCGGCGCGCGGCCCTGAAGTAGCTGGGCAACGTCGTTGGTGGCGTATTTTTCGATCTCCTCGGTACTCACAACGGATACCGATCCGGTCAGGTCCGATTTTCGCTGGGTACCGTAGCCCACCACGACGATCTCATCCAGCTCGGCAATATCACCGGAAAGGAAAACATTCAGATTCGTCATCCCGGCTTCGACGACCCGTTCTTCATTTAAAAATCCAATGTAGGTGTACAGCAGCGTATCCCCCGGCGAAGCCGTGATCTGGTAGCTCCCGTCAACATCCGTCACGGTGCCCGAAGTGGTGTTCTTTACCGTTACGGTTGCTCCGATCAATGGCTCGTCGTCCATTGAGGTGACAATACCCGAGATGGAATTTGTCTGTCCGATAACGGGAATGGAAGCGAAGAGCAGCAGCAGCCAGAAGCTACCCTGGACACAGCGTTTCCTGAGATACGGAGGTACGAATGGCTGTTTTAGGAGAGTGTTTTGCATGATTCGTCGATTAAGGAAAAACAATTAATCCTGATTGGGCTAAGCCAAATTTTTCTACCTCGTAATTGAAAGCTTATTGGGGTAGCGATACCAGAGGTCGAATTAAATTTGACGCTTGGCGGGCCCCACAGAATTATAGCCCCAAAGGTAGGCGGGGGCTACACCCGGGAGGGTGGACAATCCCGTACGAATGGTGGACAATCGCGTATTGTACCTTGCATCTACCCCATGGATTCGGACAGCCAATGATAATTGCCGATATTTCAGTCCACCCGATCAGTAGCCCCTACTCATCATGCCCTTAAGCAGTCCTAGTATCTCCGCCATTGCCCTTCGTTTGATCTGCGCATTACTCTGCCTGGGAATGCTGGTACCTGCTTCAGCCCAACAATTCCCGTTCCGGCTGCAGTACCTGACTACGGACGACGGACTGACGCAGAATACGGTTGACGATATGCTGCGCGACAGCGAAGGCTTTATGTGGTTCGCCACCTGGAATGGCTTATGCCGGTACGACGGTTACGAATTCAAAAGTTTCCGATCGCAGTCTGAGGCGGAAAACGGACTCCCCGATAATCAGATCCATGCTATTGCCGAGGACGCCAGCCGCAGGATATGGATCGGCACTGCCAAGGGCATTTCCGTTTATAGCCTCGAAAAGCAGCGTTTTCTACCACTTGCCACCACAGAGTCTCCGATCCTGACGGCCAATGTCACGGCTATCTACCCGTCTCCCGACGGTCGGGTATGGCTGGGAACGAAAAATGACGGTTTGTTTGCCGCCAGGATGGAAGACCATGAGGGGTCGACGAGTAAGCTCCGTATCGAGCATCACGTGCCCGCCACAACCGGCAATATCATTTCCCTGACCGGTTTGTCCGGTGGTAACCTGGTATTCGGCACGTCGTCCGGACTGTTTGAAATGGATCCGCGTACCAATCGGGTTAACCGCCTGCCCTCCCCTATTGGGGCACTGGCGGCCACAGCCCTTTACGAGGATGCCGGAGATCTCTGGGTAGGCACGAATTCCGGTCTTTACCGCTACACGTGGATAGGCGGTAAAAGTACCAGATTTGATCACGATCCCATCGACCCTGCCAGTCTGCTGCATAATACCGTCACCGCCCTTTGCCGGGATAGTGAGGGTAACCTTATCGTGGGTACGCTCGGCGGAATAAATTTCTTCGAACCCCTGACGGGAACGTTTAGTGCGCTGACGCAAGGGGGGACGGGCAATCATCAACTGAATAATCGCTTCGTGAACTCACTCCTAACGGATACCCTGGGGAACGTCTGGATCGGCACGGAGAAAGGCGGCGTCAATAAATACAATCTTCATCAACACCGATTTGAGGCATTGACCCACCGGGCCGGAGGAGCGGGTACGCTTAGCCATGCTACGGTCAACAGCGTGTTAGAAGAGAACAATATCCTCTGGATAGGTACCGCTGGTGGCGGGCTGAACCGGCTGAACCGCAAGTCCGGAGACGTGCTCAAGTATCAACATGACCCGGCACGTCCGGAGAGTTTAAGGAGCGACTTCATCACCACCATACTGCGCGGTCGCGAGGCCGACCTTTGGCTCGGCACCTGGGGCGAGGGGGTGAATCTATTCAACACCCGCACGGAAACCTTTACCCAGTATTTGGGCGAGGACGCAGGATCATCCAATGCTCCCACGCGCTTTGTCTCCTCCATATACCTCGATCCGAGGGACTTCCTCCTCGTTGGCTCCGAGGAGGGCCTGGCCACCATCGACCCCGGTTCCGGCGAGGTTCGCGCATTTCGAGGGGACCACCCGCTTGCTTCCATCCGAGAAGTTGGCTGCATCCTTCTGGATAGCAAAAATTACTACTGGATCGGCACGCGAAATGCCCTGTTTCGGTTCCCGGCGGATGCCCTGAACGTCAGGGGAACATCGATCTCTTCCTCGCAGATCGAACGGTACACCCGAGAATCCGGGATCGGGTTGCCGGGCGATTACATTCTTAGTCTGCGGGAAGATCATAGAGGTCGTATCTGGCTCGGAACCTACGGCCGGGGAATTGCCTTTACCGAAGCCGTTGGACGGCGCGAACCCCGCTTCAAGGGGTACGATGAGCGGGATGGCCTGGGTAACAACGTGGTTTACACTATTGAGATCGACGACAGGGGTTGGTTGTGGCTCGGCACCGATCATGGTCTTTCTTCCTTCGATCCGCAGAAGGCCGTCTTCACCAATTACAACCGCGCCGACGGCTTGCTGAGCAACCAGTTTTACTGGTCGGCCTCCCACCGGGGCGGCAGCGGTTACCTCTATTTCGGATCCGTGGAGGGACTTAATTATTTTCGACCCAGCACGATTACCAAATACCCCGACCCCTCTCCGGCGGTCTTCACCTCCCTGGAGATACTGAACGACCGCGTAGGCGTAGGCGAAGAATTACATGGCACCGTACCCTTAAGGTCGGCCATCAACCGGGCGGAAGAAGTGAGCCTTTCCTATCGCGATAATGTATTCTCCATTGCCTTTTCCTCCCTGGATTTTTTCCTGCCCGACCAAACGCGCTTCGCCTACCGGATGGCAGGAGTCGACAAAGACTGGGTGACCGTCAGCAGCGACCGGCGATTTGCCAGCTATACCAACCTGCGCGGCGGCGATTATACCTTCGAAGTCAAAGCCTCCAACGGCCACGGTAGCTGGCAGGAGATACCAACCCGGTTGCGGGTGGTTATCCTGCCCCCTTTTTACCATACGGCCTGGTTTAGGATTTTGATCATATGCCTATTCGCCGCGGGCGTATTTGGCTACATGCGTTGGCGATTCAACTTCCTGCGTACCCAAACGAAAAAGCTTGAGGTGCAGGTGAGGTCGAGAACGGCAGAGATCGAGCGTCAGAAGGAGCATTTACATGCTACCAACCTCACGCTGGCCCACCGGCAAAAGGAGATCGCGCAGCAGAAAGACCAGCTGGAAATCAAGAATCGCGAGATCAGCCAACAGCGTGATCGCCTCATCGACCTGAATAAAAAAGTGCGGGAGGTCAATCAGGTACGCGTACGGTTCTTTACCAATATCTCCCACGAGTTTCGCACTCCCCTGACCCTGATACTTGATCCGCTGGAGCATCTGCTCGAACGTTTCCAGCAGAACGCTGAAGTGCACCACAGCCTGAAAATAGTTAACCGTAATGCCCAGCGCCTTTTACACCTCATCAATCAACTGATGAGCTTTCGGCGGATCGAGGAGGGTCAGCAAACGGTGCGGGTGGCCCAGGGAGACGCGGCCACCTTTATCAAGGAGGTGTTTCTTTCGTTTCAGGAACTGGCCGAGCATCAGCAGATCGACTACCGTTTTGCCCTGACCAACCCCCGGCAGGAAACCTGGTTTGACGCCGAAAAACTTGAGCACATTTTATACAACCTGCTCTCCAATGCGCTGAAATTCACCCCTGCCGGTGGAAAGGTATCTCTGGAATTGAAATTTTTAGATAAGGCCACAACACCCGCCGATCATCCCATTATGGAAGTCGTCGTGCGGGACACCGGTGCCGGTATTCCTCCGGAAGAGCAGGAACTGATCTTCGATCATTTTTACCAGGCTCCGGGCGAAGTGCAGCACGGGGTGAAAGGATCGGGAATCGGACTTGCCCTGGTGCGGGAACTGGTCAAATTGATGCACGGCGAAATTGCCCTAGAAAGCAATCCCGGCGAAGGTTCCACCTTTACGGTGCGTTTACCTTATCTAAGCGAGTCCTACCTGCCCGGTGAAATCGCCAGCTCCTCCGATTCGGAAGGGACGTCCCCACCCTTTAGCCGGGCACGGCCGGTAACGGAGGAGGTACATCCCTTCGTTCCCGCCCTACCGGCTTCAACCGCCGGCCCCACCGCCCCACTCGTCCTTATCGTGGAAGACAATTACGATCTCCGATTCCTGCTGACCCAACGGCTGGGAAAAAAGTATCGGATCCTATCGGCGGAGGACGGGCTCGAAGGGCTCGAATTGGCCGAAACACATTCACCGGATCTCGTCATCAGCGATATTATGATGCCGCGAATGGATGGTATAGAACTCTGCCGCCGACTTAAAACCGAAATTTCCACCAGCCATATCCCGGTGATCCTACTCACTGCCAAGGCAATGGTAGATAATTGGGTGGAAGGATTGGAAACGGGAGCCGACGATTACGTGGCCAAGCCATTCAATCTGAAAATACTGCTGGCCAGGATCGATAACCTCATCCGTACGCGGCGGCGTTTGCGGAAGCTTTTCGGGAAGCACGCCACCCCGATGCCCGAAACGGCCACCAATAACCCCATCGATCAGCAATTCCTCAAGGCGGTCTACCAGGTGCTGGAAGACAACTTCGCCGATCCGGATTTCAGCCAGGATGATATAGCCGCCACCCTCTGCATTAGTCGCAGTCTCCTCTACAAGAAAATCAAATCGCTTACCGACCGCTCGGTGACGGATTTCGTAAATTTTTTCAAACTCGAAAAGGCCCGGGCATTGCTAGCCCCCGGGGGGGTAACCATATCCGAGGTGGCGTACCAAACCGGCTTCTCCGACCCTAAATACTTTAGCCGGATCTTCAAAAAATTCTTCGGTTACCCACCAAGTGAGTATGCCGCCAGGCAGCGGAAGGCGCCCTTGGTCGACCCCGGACCAATAGACTCCCGACTGAACTGATTTGTATTGCCGCCTTCACCTCCTACCATTCCCGGCCAGATAGACCCAATAGTGATAATTTTTCATAATTGTCACAAAGACAATTTTGTTTATATATTTGTCACGGCCCGCACTCACAAAGCGTTCTCCCTTCGTGCTGCGGATTAACATTGATCATGCATTCTACCCGAAGTCTCGTCCAACTCCGTTACTCGATGTACGTGCCCGGCCCCGCCGGATCTCGGATCAGTCGGTCATGGACTGCCTTCGGGTTGCCTCCCTTTTCCTTTAAAAGCCACCAACCTTGACCGTACTTGCTGCAGTTGACTGGATCATCATCATTGCCTACTTCGCCGTCATCCTCGGCATTGCCTGGTGGGTGATCAAACAGAAGTCCGACACCTCCGACGACTACTTCCTGGCGGGCAGAAACCTTGGCTGGTTCGTAGTGGGCGCATCTATCTTCGCTTCCAATATCGGCTCCGAGCACCTGGTGGGCCTGGCCGGATCCGGTGCGACCGACGGCGTAGCGATGGCGCATTACGAGCTTCACGCCTGGTGCCTGCTCGTACTGGGATGGGTACTGGCCCCCTTTTATATGCGGTCCAAGGTCTTCACCATGCCGGAATTTTTGGAACGACGGTTTTCTCCCGCCGCCCGGGTGGTCCTGTCGCTGATCAGCCTGGTAGCCTACGTCCTTACCAAAGTGGCCGTAGGCATCTTCGCCGGCGGGATCGTTTTCGGCGTGCTCATGCCGGAGATCTCCTTCTTGGGGCTGGACAGTTTCTGGATCGGGTCTATTCTGGTCATCATCCTTACGGGTGCGTACACCATTCTTGGCGGACTAAAGGCCGTAGCCTATACCGAATCCATCCAGACCGTGATCCTCATCCTAGGCTCAATCCTGGTCACTTACTATGGCCTCGAGGCCCTCGGCGGATGGGGTGAATTGCGTCGCATCGCGGGCTCCGAGATGTTTAACCTGTGGAAGCCCCTCGTACCCGACGGGGTTGAAGGCACCTGGGAACCCGTACTTACGGAATCGCGCATGGCGTGGTATTTCAATGGTAACTATCCCTGGCTGGGCATGCTTTTCTGTGCTCCCATCATCGGGCTGTGGTACTGGTGTACCGACCAGTACATCGTGCAGCGCACCCTCGGTGCGGAAAGTCTTACCGAAGCCCGCCGGGGCACCATCGCCGCCTCCCTGCTTAAGCTGCTGCCCGTCTTCATCTTTATTATTCCCGGCATGATCTCCTTCGCCCTCGCCATCAGCGGGAAGATGGACGTCATCAGTGATGCCCTGCTGAACAGCAACGGGGAATTGGTAACCGAAAACGCCCAGCAAGCCTTTCCCTTATTGGTCGCTACCGTTCTACCGGTCGGCATCCGAGGCTTGGTGGTGGCGGGTCTCCTGGCCGCGCTGATGAGTTCCCTGGCCGGCGTCTTTAATGCCTCCTCTACGCTTTTCACGATGGACTTCTACTCGAAGTTCCGTCCTAACGCCAGCGAAGCCAGCCTGGTCCGGATCGGGCGCTTCGCCACCGCCGCCATGGTCATCATCGGTCTGGCCTGGATCCCGGTCATACAGGGTAGCCGGGGATTGTACGACTACCTGCAAAGCGTGCAGGGTTACCTGGCGCCTCCGATTTTCGTGGTGTTTTTCTTCGGCGTATTCAACAAGCGGCTCAATGCCCAGGGTTGTCTCTGGGCGCTTGGTATCGGCTTTGCCATGGGGCTTTTCCGACTGGCTATCGATACGCCGGTGGCCCTCGGAGAGAACTTCGCTTACGAGGAAGGCTCCTTCTTCTGGTTCGTCAATAACATCTTCTTTCAGTACTACAGCCTGCTGATCTTCCTGGTTTGTGCCGTAGTGATGGTCGGCGTCAGCTATGCCACTCCTCCTCCCTCCTACGAGAAGATCGCCGGCCTGACTTACGGAACCCTTTCCGACGCCGATCGCGCGGAAAACAAGGCCAGCTACTCGAAGGGCGACGTCATCTGGTCCGGCGTCGTGGTCGTCCTCATTCTTATCGCCTACATTTACTTTAGCGGCTGATTCCTCCCGGTACCCCCCAACTTTACCATTCTTTCTTGCGCCGGAGCGCAGGAACAACCAACCTAAGTCATGCGCAAATTCCTTCCCCTTTACCTTCTCCTCTTCAGCCTGGTCTATGCCTGCGGTAGCGAATCGAATACGGACACTACCGAGACCAACGAAGAAGTGGCCGGCCAGGACTCCGTAGCGGTCAACTCTTTCGGCACTACCCCCGAAGGCGAAGCCAAGCTCTTTACGCTAACCAATGGCAACGGCATGGAGGTGGACATCACCAACTACGGCGGCATCGTCACGAGCATCCGCGTACCGGACCGGGAAGGAAACATGGATGATGTGGCGCTCGGCTTTCCGACCCTGGAAGGCTACCTCGGCGAAGACCCCTACTTCGGTGCCCTGATCGGCCGCTACGGCAACCGCATCGCCAACGCTACTTTCGATCTGAACGGAGAGACCTACGAACTTCCCGCCAACGACGGCCCCAACAGCCTCCACGGTGGTCCCGGCGGCTTCCACACAAAACTCTGGAACGCGACGCAAATCAATGACGGCGACGTTTCCGGGGTCGAACTGCAACGGACCAGCCCCGCCGGAGAAGAAGGCTTCCCCGGTAACCTCGACGTAATGGTGCGCTACACCCTCACCGAAGACAATGAGCTGCGCATCGAATACGAAGCCACTTCCGATCAGGCTACCCCGGTGAATCTCACCAACCACAGCTACTTCAACCTAAGCGGCGAGGGGACCATCCTTGATCACGTTCTCATGATCGATGCCGATGCATTCACCCCCGTGAACAACACGCTTATCCCGACCGGAGAACTCCGGGAGGTAGCGGGAACCCCCTTCGACTTCCGCGAGCCTACCCCGATCGGAGAACGCATCGAAGCCGAAAACGAGCAATTGGGCTTCGGCCAGGGCTACGACCACAATTGGGTACTAAATACCGGCGGCGGTGGTCTGGCCTCGGTGGCCACCCTTTACGATCCCTCTTCCGGCCGCATGATGGAGGTACTGACCACCGAACCCGGTCTCCAGTTCTACTCCGGCAACTTCCTTGACGGCTCCCTGACCGGAAAAGACGGCATCAACTACGAACTGCGCACCGGCCTCTGCCTGGAAACCCAGCACTTCCCCGACTCTCCTAACCAGCCGGAATTTCCGTCCACTACCCTCGAGCCCGGTGACACCTACACCTCTGAAACGGTGTATCGTTTTTCTACGCGTGATGAAAACACCGGAAATTAGGCGAGGCCTTGCCTTACACTGTAGGGGTCGTGCGGCGGCAACTTAAGTTTCCTACAGTTCCCGGTGCGGAATCACCCTTTAGTCCGGCTCCTTTGGTTCAGTTGGATGCGACCTAGTTTTCCCAGCGTCACACGGAGGGTAGCTTTCTATTGGCTATCAAACCGGTTTACGAATACGCTATCTCTCCGTCAGCCTCGAGGGGCCGCACACCTTCCCATTTTGCGAAAGCGTTTTCCGAGAGAGTCTGCCTGACGACCGGCCATCGTTGTCCCTATTTTCGCCATACCGTGCTTCCGTTGACTTATACGGTTGCGTACTGAACAGGCTAGGCAAACAAGGCTATGCGGTTAGTATTATACGCAACCTAATATTGGCTATTACTTTCAAGACGATCGACCCTCAAAAGGTGAGCTCCTCCGCAGGAATTGCGCAATTTCTGCGTACTACATTAGGATCTTTTTTGCCATTCTAGGGGGAGCCTCAGCGGCTAGATAAGTGGTGGCTTTGATGATAGTTGGAGCTGGAGCATCCTACTGAATACCCTATTCCAACGTCGATCGATTTAAACATGCGCTTATTGTGACAATACTAAGCTTCGGGGTATGCTTAGCAACCATTCCTGTTTCTTTCTACCCGGCGTTTACAATTAGGCGCTACACGGGACGTTAGCGTCCTATGGAGGCGCGATTGGTCTGGCTCGTTCTTGCGTTTCTTTACCTGCCGGGGGTGGTACTATTTTCGCAGGACCTCCGAACCATTGAAATTGTAGATAGAGTTGGCGGTGCACCAATATTGTTTGCCCAATTGGTAGCGGGCTCAAAAGTTATCGCGACTACTAATGAACTGGGTAAGGCCCAAATCCCCTGCAAATCGATACCTATACAATTCCAGGTTCTTGCTTTCGGAAAAGCAAAACAGATTGTCATCCCGCCGATCGGCAACTGCGAAAAGGTAGTTAGGCTTACCCTGAATCTATCCTATGACCTCGAACTCGTAACGGTTAAAGCTAAGGTGTCAGCCAATACCTCTACGCAAGTCCATCATCCCGAAGAGCTTGTCAATAGTCCAATGCTGCTTGGCCAACCCGATTTATTGCGGGGCCTGGCACTTAAAAGTGGGGTGAGCCACGGCCAGGAGGGAAGTGCGAGCCTCTACATCAGGGGGGGAACCCCGGATCAGACCCTGATAATGCTTGATGATGCGCCTGTTTATAATAGTAATCATCTGGGAGGGTTCATGTCCGTCTTCCAGGACGATGCCGTCAATTCGGTAACCCTGTATAAGACCACCCCTCCAATCGGCTACGGCAACCGATTATCCGGCTTGGTCGATGTGCGGCTGCGCACCGGATCTGCTGAAAAATGGAGGGGGAAGTTTGGGATGGGACTTGTCTCTACAAACGGATACCTAGAAGGGCCCTTGGTAAAGGATAAAACCACTATCGTTGCCGGTACTCGGTTGGGTCACCTGGGCTTAATAAACATTGGGCGGCGGACAAAATCCGAGGAAGACTATTTCGATCTTCGAATGAGGGACGGCTTGATAAAGATCAGTCACGTTTTTTCCCCGAGGCAACGACTGTACGTGAGTGCCTACCACAGTTTCGACGAAAACAGTATTTCCGAAAATGTGAATAATCTGTTTAACAGCGGAAATATAATCGATAGACGATATTCCAAATTATCAACAAATTACGGAAACAACACTGTCAGCCTGAGGCACTATTTTGCGTTGTCCTCCAAATTGCAGTTAATCAGTATTGCGTACCTGAGTAAGTACAATACGCGATTTACGGACATTCGTCGTAGCTACAGAAGCGAGGAACTTGTGGCTACCACACAACAAGATGTTTCTTCCCGATTAGATGAAATGAGTGCGACTAATCAGCTTACGATTAGCGGAGAAAGGCTGATCACGACCTTTGGCATAGCTGCCACACGAAAAAGTGCGGACCCTTTCAACATTGCGATAGATAGTTTACCAATCGGCGACGACTCGGATTCAGGTCAGTCCGATATGCTAACTGGTTTTGTCGGCTCAAAATTTCAAGCTGCTGATAAGCTCGCGTTGGAGGCGGGATTCAGAGGCAGCCGGTATCGGAACGGAGATTACCACACTTTTCTGCCTGAACTCCGAGCAAGGGTGGATTACGATGCTTCTAAAAATTGGAAATTGTCAATCGGCGGCAATTTCAGCAGTCAGGACCTCCATTTAATTGGTGGTTCCAGGCTTGGGCAGAGCTTCGATACGTACGCCCTAGCGGACAGTAGTATGATCCCACAGCGGGGATGGCAATTTGATTTCGGAGCCTCCGGCCTGCTCAATGAGCTAGGCCAGATCGCGATAGGAATATACTATCGAAAGATGTCCAACATCAAGTTTTTGCAGACATCCAGATTCAGCGCGGATGCGGCGATCGATATCCTGGCGGAACGGACAAATAATCGGGGAAAAGGATTTTCCAGGGGAATTGAAGTGGAGTATGCTATCACCAGAGCAAGGTATACGTTGAATATTGCCTACACGCTATCCCAAACAAGACACCGGTTCGCGGGATTAAATCACGGGAATCCATTCCCTTTTCGCTATGACCGCCCACATGATCTTGCGATTAACTTGAGCTACAACTTAAACAGGGGATACAAAATCGGCGGATCGTTTATTCTCCAGAGCGGCATAGTAGTCACGTCCCCTACCGCTCAAATACCCGCTTCCAATCATTTCCTCCCGATAGACGTGGTTCCGTCCGTCAACAACGTGCGGTTGCCTACCTATCATCGTATGGATATATTTATGAGCAAGACTTGGGTAGGAAAAAAACACAATACGAATGAGCTAAAGCTCAGTGTCTATAATCTGTACAATCAGGTAAATCCGACGTATTATTCGGCTTACGCTGTATACGTGGGAGACGATAATTACCAGGTGGTAACCACAAAAGTGGGACAATTCGGATTTTTACCATCGATTTATTACAGCCATGATTTTGGATACCATTAAACTCATCCTATCTATCTTGATAGGACTAGCCGTTGCTATTGCATTTCCATCGTGCGAACAAGAAAGAGAAGCGGACTTGTCTGAGCTTCATCCTTTCCCTGGTGAAACTCCGGTACTTTTCTCGTTCTTACAAAGTGGTAGCAAAATGATAGAAACAGAGCTTTACACCACTGGCCCTTTGCTCGACACCTCCGCAAACAATTATATTACCGGCGCCGAGGTAACGTTGATTGGCCCTAGGGAAACGAGCAAGCTTGACGACATGGGGGATGGAATTTTTACTGATTATTTAGATCACCCCCTTCAATCTGAAGAAAGCTATTATATATCGGTAGCAACAGACCGGTTCGGGAGCGTCCAATCAAATACCGTTGTGGTACCCTCACCCATTCGGATCTCACGTTACGATTCGGTGCATGATAAAGGGAAGCTGTACCTAACCGCCGAATTTCAGCCTTTACAGTACAAAACCCAAAGTTTCAGCCAAAGACTTCTCAGGTACGGAGCGGGAAAAATTTTAAACGCTTCCGGGATCGACAAACTCCCTATTCCTGGTGCGGAATTACCCGTACGCCCGGGTATACAGACAACGCGAGAATATTCTCTGAGCCCTTATTATACCGTGTTTGACCCCCAAACTAAAGTACCCTCCGATACCATACGAGTTGATTCCATTCATCTTATTTTATATACCTGGGGACCAGAGGTGGCTAAATTCAACGCATCCGTACGAGAATCTTCCAATGGGATCGGCGATGGTACCGAACCGATAGAAAATACGACCTGGTCGAATATTGAAGGAGGGTACGGTCTTGTCGCTGGTTTCGCTACGGATACGCTAACTATTGTTTTCTAGGGCTGCTGTGATCGTGGTATACCCAGCACGAAGTGGTTTGAAGATTTAGGCCACCGCTATCTTCGTTCGGATCAAGGCAGCAAACGTAAGCGAACTCAAGCGTGGGACCCGGGAACCCACGCTTGAGTCAGTGTCGGTGAGGCTTGCTAACGCCGAGCAGGACGAAGAGAGCACGGGATAAACGCCCAAACCACTTCGTAATGGGTATATACGGTCCGCGGATGTATGGCTATCGGCCAATTCTCCATCCAGCTTGCTGCCTTCCTGGAATTGAGGATCCTGATGGAACGATTGTAAAGGATTAGTGGCCCATTTTTTACCTGCGCCCCGGCGCCCGCCTACTGATTGGCCGACATAAAATCTAGCAGTTTCTGATCCGGGTGGTTGCGTACGGTACTCTCCGTATCGAGCATCATGGTCGCTCCCCCCTCGGTGGTGTAGCGAGGCCACTGCGGCAGCCCGGCGTGGTTGGGGTCACCAGTACGGGCGAAATTGATCCAGGCCTGGCTGACGTCCTCCGCCAGGGCGTGCGCTTCCGCACCGCCACCCGTCATCTGATCGCAGCGCTCGATGTTGTCGAATACGAAGGGGATCTCCATGCAGTGCATGGCCTTGAACCGTCCGTCCATCACGGGAGATTGCCAGGTGAAGAGATACATATACACGGGGGCGCCATCGGGTAAGGCCGACTTGCTATTCGCCTGATGGACCGCTCCCGGGCGGAAAAGCATATCTACGTCCATCAGGTCGGTGGGGCGGGTATCCGCGGGATAGGCTTCCCGCACGGCGGCTACGTAGTCCTCCAACCTTTCACCGTACTGGTTGCCAAGGTATTCCAGTACCGCTTCTTCCTCCGCGTCGGACATTCCTTGACTTCGCAGCGAGGGCATGAATTCGTTCTTTACGGTACCGATCAGCAGCGGAATGTCCCTGGACAGCGCAAGTGCTTCCGGAGCATACATCTGGTAGGGCAAGACGTCACCGTCGACGCTCGGCCCCCAACTCAGGCCAAAGCCCGGAACCGTTTCTCCGGCATTCGCCAGGCGGTCCGAGACCACCTTGATCGCCCGCTGGCCCGCCGCTACCAGCGTATCGTAGGATACTGATTGAATCTGGTCGATGCTGGTTTCATCCAGACCGAGCTGAGCGACCGTTTCGGTGCCGAGCGCACGGGTAGTTTCCTTGTCCAAAAAGCCTCCGCGAAAAGCCCCGCTCTGGTTGACCGCTTTATGAAAGAGTCCCTGGGCGGAGGGCATGGCCATTAGGGTGTTCACTTTGGCTCCGCCTCCGGATTGGCCGAAGATGAGCACGTTGTCGGGGTCGCCGCCGAAGCTCTCGATGTTATCGTGTACCCATTCGAGCGCCAGCCGGGCGTCCACCATGCTGTTATTGGCGGAGGTGGCATACTCATCGCCGTAAGCGGATAGATCGAGAAAACCGAGAATATTAAGGCGATGGTTGATGGATACGACGACGACATCACCCTTTTTGGCCAGATTTTGCCCGTGGTAGGAGGGTAGCTCCTGGGAGGAACCAGCAGTGAAGCCGCCCCCGTGCAACCAGAAGAGAACGGGGCGCTTTTTCCCGTCGTCGATGCCGGGGGTCCAGACGTTCAATACCAGACAATCCTCATTGGGGTATCCCCAGTCATGATCGAAAACGAACTCGCTTTCATCGTTGACAGCGGTAGTGGGCGTCATGAGCGGAGACACCGGTCCCCAGGACATTGTACTACGCACCTCCTCCCAGGGCTCCGGTTTCCGGGCGGTTTCGAAGCGGTCGGCGACTCCGTAGGGAATGCCCTTGTAGGTATAGATGCCGTCGCGGATGAAGCCGCGGACCTTACCGGATTCGGTTTCCGTCACCGCCACGTTGCGGCCGGTTGCTACCTGCGCGCTTAAGAAATTAGCCATAACTAACAAGGAGAGAGTAAGGAGTAGCTTTTGCATGATAGTTTTTTTTAAGGTGAAGTTTACTTATCCGGGGCTTAGCCTTCCGGGTAGGTTTGCTGAAGGAAGCGGTAGCGATCGTCGTTGGCGGCTTCTTCGGCCCGGGTGTCGGCATCGATTACGATAATCGGGGGCGTTGCATCATCCGCACCGGCGGCCGGCCAATCGGGAAGGCCGTTGCCGTTAGGATTGCCCGTCTTGATGAAATTGGCGAAGTAGTTCTGCATCACGTTGGATACCCGATAGTCCGTTTCCGTCCAGGCAAAATCGTCCACCAGGTACAGATTACCCAGGCAGTATTCGATTTCGCTGGCGTGGGTGGCCCCGATCGGCGGCGGCGGCGGCGGTGCGTCTTCGTCCCTTTCCACCGTTCCTCCGGCCAGTGCGCTCATCCGGCTTTGATCCACCAGTGGCGGTCGTACCCGGCTGAACAGGTAACGGTAAACGTCTTCCCTGGCATTCTTCCGGTGCAGGTCGAACCAACGCCAGGTACTGTAAACGATAAACCGGTCGGACGCCAGGTCCGTAGCGGAGTATTCAATTTCCCGGCCGGAACCGTGCGGATAATGGGCTAAAACCTCAGTGTAGTGCTCCGGATAGGCTGCTTTGACCTTAGCAACATAGTTCTCCTCTGAATAGGGCTGACCCTGCATCAGTGCCATTCCGGTCATCTCCGCGGAGTTCCAGCCGACCAGCAAGGGTACCTGGGCCTGTTCGCCCGCAGCAAAGATCTCCGGCAGGGACTTTGGCACCAGATAATCGTCAATGACGAGCGGAAACCCGAAACGGCCGGAGGCAGTATAGATCCGATAAACGTCCAGGGTGCTCAGTTTACGTAAATCGGCCAGGCTAGGATAACCCGCAGCTTTGGCAAATTCAGCTCCGACTGCCTCGGCCTCGGCCAATGGGATCGGGGCCATAGTAGATTGAATAGCCGCACCGCTCTCCCCGATCGCGCCGGCGATCAGATCGCGCGACAGCGGCGAGGCCATCTGGACGCTTACGGAAATCGAGCCGGCGGACTCTCCGGCGATGGTGATGCGCTCCGGGTCGCCTCCGAAAGCGGCAATGTTGTCGTATACCCACCGCAGGGCGGCTTGCTGATCTAATAGCCCGTAGTTGCCGGAGGCACCGTATTCCGCTTCGCTACTCAGCTCGGGATGTGCCAGAAAGCCGAAGATGTTGAGCCGGTAATTGATCGTGACGGCCACGATGCCTTTCTCCGCCATGCTGGTGCCGTCGTACCGGGGCTCGCTTCCGTCACCGGCTACGAAGCCACCCCCGTAGAAGTAGACCATCACGGGTAGCGCGGCGTCTTCGGATTCGGCGGGCGACCAGACATTCAGGTAGAGACAATCTTCGCTCATTCCGTCGGACCGAAAAGCCATATCTCCAAAGACCGGTGCCTGAACGGCGCGGGGGCCGAATTTTTTGGCTTCCCTTACCCCGTCCCAGGGTTTCACCGGTTGCGGTGCGCGCCAGCGAAGTTCCCCTACGGGAGGCTCGGCAAATGGTACGCCCAGAAAGGTTTGCACGCCGTTTCGAGTGTCGTAGCGTCCTTCTACCCTACCCGCCTCGGTTTCTACCTGGACCGGGATGCCATAATTATTTTGAGCCAAGCCGGAAGCGTTCAAAACGAAGAGTAAGAGGATTAGAAAATAGGAGGTTTGCATAATCTAAATTGTATTGCCGGTAAGCATACGTATCATTGTCTCACGGTGAGACAATGATACGTATCTTTTCCATACTTGTGTGAGAATATCTTTTCAGCCTACCTTCAACTGCTATGACCTCCGATTCCTCGCTTGCTTTCTTACCCCATATCGCCTACGATTCGGTGATCTTCGGTTTTTCGGATGGAAAATTGAAAATACTCCTGATGGAGTACCACCGCACCAACTGGTTTGCCCTTCCCGGTGGCTTCGTTCGAACCGACGAACCATTGGATGCCGCGGTACGTCGTGGGCTAGGTGAGCGTACTGGCCTGGAGGATATTTACCTGAAGCAGTTCCACACTTTCGGCAGCCTGGAACGTCACGACCCGGAAGCCATGCGCACCATACTGGAAGTTAACGGCCTTGCCAACCAGGAACACCACTGGATGCTCGATCGATTCATTTCCGTAGCGTACTATGCTTTGATCGACTTCAAATCGGTGACCTTAAAACCGGACGCTCTTTCCGATTCCATCAAGTGGTACGCAATGGATGCGTTGCCGCCGCTGCTTTTCGATCACGCCACGATCGTCCAGAAGGCCCTAGAGACGCTCCGGCAAAACCTGGAGGCGAACCTGGTAGGCAAAAGCCTGCTTCCCTCCCGCTTCACCATGAAGGAACTTCAGTGCGTTTATGAGGCTATCCTCGGCGATGAACTTCGGCGGTCCAGTTTCCAACGCAAGATGCTGGCCTCGGGACTGCTTCGCCGCCACCAGAAACTGAATCACGGCAAGCCGCACAAATCCCCTTATCTGTACAGCTTCCTGGGTGATAATCAAGCGGACGACTAGACTCAGGAATTTAAATTACTCCTGAACTTTGAGCCAACTACGCGTTTCAGCGACATGGAGATCAAAAATTTTAATGCCGACATGCGCTACAACGCATTCGGCAGCACGGATTGGCAGGTGTCTAAGATCGCCCTGGGTACCATGACGTACGGACAGCAGAATTCGGAGGAGGAAGGCCACCGGCAGCTGGATTATGCCCTGGAGCGGGGTATCAACATCATCGATACCGCGGAAATGTATTCCGTGCCACCGAGAGCCGAAACACAGGGCAGCACCGAGCGCATCATCGGCACCTGGAACCGGGCCCGGAAGCGCCGCGAAGATTTCTTCCTGGCTACCAAGATCGCCGGGCCGGGGGGCATGGCCGACCATATCCGGGCCGACATGGGGTACGGACGAGGTCAGCTTCGTGCCGCTATAGGTCGTAGCCTGGAACGTCTTCAAACGAATTACGTAGACCTTTACCAACTCCACTGGCCGGAGCGGACGGCCAACTATTTCGGCAAACGCGGCGTCACCGAGCTGGATGAGTGGGAAGATAATTTCCTGACCGTTCTCCAAGACATCGACGCGCTGCGCAAGGAGGGACTTATCAGGGAATGGGGTATGAGTAATGAAACGGCATGGGGACTCATGCGCGCGCTCCATCTGGCCAAGGTGCATGACCTTCCGCGGCCGGTG
The DNA here is from genome assembly GCA_963747415.1 of Lewinellaceae bacterium. Taxonomy (GTDB): domain Bacteria; phylum Bacteroidota; class Bacteroidia; order Chitinophagales; family Saprospiraceae; genus Neolewinella. Next base: position 449,799 of record CAVVFF010000004.1, read on the forward strand.
AGTATCCAGAACCCCTACAGCCTGATTGCTCGGGGGTTTGAAGTGGGATTGGCGGAAGTGTGTCTGCGGGAGAAGGTTGCCGGATTCCCCTATTCCCCCCTGGCGATGGGTCGCCTCTCCGGAAAATATCTTCGGGGTGAAGACGATGCCAGCAGCCGGCTCAACCAATTCAAGCATTATACACGGTACAATAGTGAGAATTCACTGGCGGCAACACGAGCCTACGCCGCCGTGGCGGAAAAACATGCGTTGACCATGAGCCAGATGGCACTCGCTTTCGTTACGGATCGCCCGTTTATCCAGAGCAACATTATCGGGGCGACAGGCCTGGAACAGCTCAAGGAAAATATAGACAGTATTACGCTCCGTCTCAACGATGAAGTGTTAAGAGATCTGGAGGAAGTTCAGACTAGGTACCCTAACCCGGCCGTTTAAGGGTCGTACGACCTCGGCGTACCGTAGTTTCGCACCCCAATTATAGAAAAAGTCTATGCAATTATCTATTGAGCGTAAGCCCCTTCGCCTCTACGGCGATTCCAGTCGCGTCATCGGTCGCTTCTTTTGGGCAGGGAAAGACCGCGCTTACCAACTCATCGACCGCATCATCGACCTCGATGAGCAGGAAACCCACGACACCCTGATGCGGACCCTTCGGGATTTCGCTCGTCGTCACCGCAATACCATTGGCATCTTCCGGCGGCACCTGAATGCGGTACTCGACCGCGTGCCCGAACAACGCGAAAAAGTGATGCAGCTCAGCGAGGAAAAGCAGGCGCTAATCGGAGCTTACTTTACCCATGAATACAGCATCGAATCGGCGGCATTTTTCAACCCCTCCGTCGTTCCGGCTCTTGACCAGACGGGCTTACAGGAAGGCCAAATGCGGATCGTGATGAGCATGCGGGCCGTCGGAGAAGGCCATACCTCTTCCATCGTTTTTCGAAACATCATCCTGGACAAGGAGAACAATCCCCTCGCCGAACCCACGAACCCCTTCGTCGGCCTAGCGGAGCGTATTTATTACTCACAGTACACCAAGAAGGAGTTTTACGAGCGCTGCCACGAGCGCGATGATGTAGATGAGGATATCTACGAAAAACTGATGCAGGACCTACCGGACAACTTCAACCACCGCGAACTCTACGAACGCTACTGGCATCTGTGGAACAATTTTGAGGTTGACAGTAGGGAACGCGATCAGCTCAATAACCTTATGACGGTAGCCGACCGGTATTACGAGCTACACTTCAGCCTCGATACGGATATCAGCGAGCGGGTACTCTACCCCATGATTGACTTCGAGATGAAAGGAATGGAGGATGCCCGCTTCCTGCAGTTCGTCCACGAAGACGGAAGTAAGGTGTACTATGGGACCTATACCGCCTATAATGGTAAACAGATCCGACCGATGATCATCGAAACGGACGACTTCTATAGTTTCACCATTCGCCCTGTTTATGGCGACGCGGCAGTGAATAAGAATCACGCCATCTTCCCGCGAAAGATCAACGGAAAGTACTATGTGCTGTGTCGCATCGATGGGATCGACAATTACATCATTTCCAGTGACCGGCTGCAGGTATGGGATGATGCCATCAAGCTTACCGAGCCGAAATTCTCCTGGCAACTCTACCAGGTAGGCAACTGCGGTGCTCCGCTCGAAACCGAAAAAGGCTGGTTGGTTGTCACCCACGGGGTTGGTCCCATGCGCCGCTACTGCCTGGGGGCTTTACTACTCGATCTGGACGATCCTACCAAAGTGATCGGTCAATTGGAAGAACCGCTGATCAGTCCGATGGACGATGAGCGGGAGGGGTACGTTCCCAACGTGGTCTACAGCTGCGGAAGCATTATTCACAATAGAGAATTATTCATCCCCTATGGTATAAGCGATGAAGCAGCCCGTTTCGCCACGGTCAATCTGGACACCTTACTGGACAAACTCACCAGCTAGTGCTCTGTCAAGTTTGAAATTGAGGTTAGGTGCTGGTGGATTTTGGTGGGAGGCGAGGCGCAAAACCTCTTGCATGCTAAGCCTTACGGGGCCCTACCCGTAAGGCCGCATAGCTACGGAAGTGATTTTGTAACGAAGCTTCGCGCCAAAAGACGCCGCAGATAACCTTTAGATTTGAACTTGACAGCCCACTAGTAGTCTGTCAACTATGAAAGTGAGCTTAGACGCGGGTTGATTTTGGTGGGAGGCGAAGCGCAACATGACGGGCATGCTAAACCAATCGTGGCGCTACCCCGAAGGCAGCATGGTGAAGGAAGTGATTTGGTAATAAAGCTAGGCACCAAAAGATCACGCAGATCACCTTAAGATCAAGGTTGACAAGGCATCATTGACTAACGGTTCAGGACCCGGTAATAGACATCGATGTAATTCTCAACCATTTGCTCTACGCTGAAGCGGTTTCGGGCCGTTTCGGCAATTTCCCATCGGTTAAGTCCTCCGCAGGCGGATACCAGATCTACCGCCCCTTCCACAGAATCCGTGAGGTAACCGGTTTTTCCATGATCGATCAGCTCGGGCATGCTGCCCCGGTTAAAAGCGATAACGGGGGTGCCGGTCATCATGCTTTCCGCAACGCTGAGCCCGAAAGGTTCATCGAACGAAATAGGGTGAAGCAGCGCAAAGGCACCTCCTAAGATGCGGTCCCGTTCTTGCGGTCCGACGTTACCCAGGTAACGCACGTTTTCCTCGTCGATGTGTGGCTGGACCTTATCCCGGAAATAGTCCCTGTCCTGGATCAATCCCGCGATCCAAAGCGGCCTTTTAGCCTGGTGCGCAATGGCAATAGCTTCCTCGGCCCCCTTATCCGGATGGATACGACCGAAGAAAAGCAGGTATTCACCCGTCCTTTCGCTAACGGTAAATTGATCCGGGTCAACTCCATTATAGACCGTAGCGATGTAATCGAGGTGGTCGTTACGGTCTGCGTCGCTGATGGACACGTAATCGGTGCTGTCGTTGTAACGCTCGTAAACGGGTACGATGCGGTCGCTGCTAAAACCATGGATGGTGGTTACCATGGGGGTATCGATCAGCGGCGTATATCCGAGCGGCATAAAATCGAACTGATTGTGAATAATATCGAATTCGTTGGCGACTCCCATAACATGACCTATGTGAAGGCATTCCAGAACCTTGGCGTCCTGCCCCTCCTGTTCAGCGTAGCCCGCCGCCGTCGTGGCTACCAATTTTCCGGCGGTACGGCTGGTCGCGGTGGCAAACAGCGTCACATCAATTCCTCTCTTCACCAGCCCCTCCGTAAGATGACTCGTGACTTGTTCCCACGGACCGTAGGCGGCCGGGGGCGTTGACCAGGCAATGGGGGCCAGCATGGCTACCTTCACCCGGACGTTATTTTCCTCACCTCCTCGGTCAGGCTGTCGACAATCTCGGGGAGTCCGAAATTATCGAGCAGGCTCTTCAGCGCACTGTCGGTATCGTCCTCATCCTCTTCGTGGCAGCATGGCTGGTCGGCAGCTCCCCGACAGTAGTGATCCATTTCCACCCGGCTGATCAGGTAGGACAAGAGACTTTCCGCGCCCTGGTTATGATTCACGCCTTGTTCCATGAGACCGTCGTAGCAGCCGCCCGATTCCGGATTGTACATCGGCGCTTTCATTTCGTTCTGCCCCGTAAACCAGGAGAAAGCTATGCGAAGGTTATCACAGTGGTGCCGAAGTTGCTGGTGACGGCATGCTTCGCTTAGTAGCAGCACCATTCCCATCGCGTCAACGGGCTGTTGATCGTAGAGTGGGCGGTCGCAATCCTGCACGAATGGGGCGTGGCAACCGACCGGACAAAGTATTCCATCGATGATCGTTTGGGAGACGAGAAAGTCGGTAGTCTCGGTAGCTACTACCCGCAGGCGCTCCTTATTGGTGTGCCGAAGGGCCCGGAAAAGTGAGAGGGGCATGATGCCGTTGCTGTAGGTCAGATACTGTTCGAACCAATGCCAATCTCCGTTTCGAGAATCGTTGTAGTGCTCCAGGAGGCGGTTACAGCAGCGATCCAGGAGATTGAGCATTGCCTCGTCGCCGGGCTTGTGATCGAGGAAGTAGGTCAGCGCCAGCACGCCGTAAGCGATGGTTCGGGGGCTGCGCTTCTCCTCCAGGTGACCGATTGCGCGAATGAATATCTCCCCCAGCAACTGACGCTGATCGGGGCGCGGCGGATGGGCATAGCAATAACTCACTCCCCACAGTGCCCGTCCGTAACTGTCTTCGGAACCTGACGCTTCCAGGAAGCGACGGTCGTAGCCCATAAAATTTCGGAAGGTACCGTCCTCATTCTGGGCGTGATAAACGTAACTGATGTACGTATCCGCCAGTTCGGTGAGCTGTTTGCGATCACCTACTTCCAGGTTCAGCATCATCCCCAGCAGCAGGAGGGCGCGACCATTATCATCCAGGCAGTATCCCTCGTGGCGATTCGGGATAGCGTATTTGGCGTGTTGAATGATCCCGCAATCATCGGTCAACCGGAGCAGGTGGTCCAGCTTAAGGCTGGGAAGGGATACGCTTACTTCGGTTTCCTGCCGGTAGCGGGCGTAAGCAGCCCGGGCCTTACCCAATACGCGCAGGTACTGCTTCCCGATTCTGGGCCAGAGCAGATGCTGCCCGTAGTCCGCAGCGCGAGCGCGCATCTGCTTAAGCGCAAGGTCGTCGTCAAAAAGTTCGAGAATTTGCCGAGCGAGCTCCTGGCTGTCGTTGAAGGGAAAAAGACGACCCCGCCCCTCTTGTAATAGTTCCGTAGCGTGCCAGAAAGGCGTGCTGACGATGGCGGCGCCGGCACCCACGGCATAAGCCAGGGTTCCACTGGTGATCTGGGCTTCATTGGGATAGGGAACCACGTAGACGTCGGCGGCGCGCAGGCAGTCAAACAGCTCCTGCTCGACGGCGAACTTGCTGATCATCTGCAAATTCTCAGCCACCCCCAGTTCAGCTGCCAAATCCGTTAAGTAGTTGCGGTATTCCTCGCCATTGTTCCGAAGTACGTGGGGATGGGTCTTACCCAGAACGACGTAAAGCGTGTTCGGATACCTTTCAACGATGGTCGGAAGGGCCCGGATCGAAGTCTCGATCCCCTTACCCCGACCAAGTAATCCGAAGGTAAAGAGCACCCGGCGGCCGCTCCAATCCAGCTTTTTTCGGATCTCCTCGGTGGGGTCCGACTCAATCACCGGGACACCGTGCTCGATGATATGTATTTTCTTTTCAGTGACGTGAAACACTTCTCTGAGGAAGGTTTTTGCCAGCTGTGACATTACCACCACAGACTGAGCACTTCTCGCGATACGGCTAAGAATATTCCGCTGACCATAGCTGGGTTCCTTTAGCACCGTATGGAAGGTTACTACCAGGGGGATCCGCAGCCGGTCCAAGAGGTGTAATACATACGCACCATCGTCCCCTCCGAAAATTCCGTATTCGTGCTGCAAGAGCAGCAGGTCGAAGTTCTGTTCATTGAGATAGTCCGCCGTGTCCCGGTAATCGGTGATCACCTGGGGCCGGATGCATCGGGTCACTTCGGCCGGGTAGTCATGCTGATCACCGGGCTCCTCCATAGCAATGATCTCGGCAAACTCCTCCACTTCTCCCGCCTTCAGATTGCTCAGGATGGCCAGAGCAAGGCTGTGCGTGAAAGTGCCGATACCACAGGCTTTGGGTGGGTAGTTCCCCAGGAGTGCAATCTTCATTGGCGAGTTCTAAGTGTTGTTCGGGTTGTCAGGCGACTATGTATTGCCAACTGTCTTTTAGGATCGTTGGTTCGCCACCAGCCATTAGCAATTTACAACAAATTGTGCTTATAAATCTGAAAACCTTACCAGCACTCACTTCCCAGATATGAGAAATTTTCCACGAATGCATTTTGGGCGTCAAGCGCAGGAGCAAGCGATGCGGTATAAACCTGACCCCGCCGCAGTTTGCTATCTTTGCCGGCCAAACCCAGAGCGAATTATGGCCAAGAAACTAAAGCGGGGAAAGCCCAGCAGCAGCGACCTGAAGAACGGGCTAAGTGCCCTATTCCCGGGGCAGCGGCTGGATAAGGCCAGCGAGGAAGAGACGATCAAGGCCCTCAGCCGGAACTTTGCCATGCTGCCAATTGACAACGTCAGTCCTAACCCGGATCAGCCCAGACAAGAGTTTGAAAAAGAATCCCTGAAGGAACTCGCTGACAGCATCCGGGTGCACGGTATCATCCAGCCCATGACCGTTCGGCATATGGGTGATGGCACGTACCAGATCATAAGCGGTGAGCGACGTTTCCGGGCGAGCCAGCTGGCCGGGCTGCGGGAGGTCCCCGCCTTTATCCGGACGGCCAACGACCAGACGCTGTTGGAAATGGCTCTCATCGAGAACATCCAACGGGAAGACCTAAACCCCATGGAAGTAGCTTATTCCTACCTACGGCTCCAGGAGGAATTCGATCTGACGCAGGAACAACTGGCCAACCGCGTAGGTAAAAAGCGGTCCACGATCACTAATTACCTGACCATCTTAAGCACTTCCAACCGGGTTCGTCAGGCAATCAAGGATCGCAAAATCAGCATCGGAGCCGCCAAGACCTTCTCCGGCATCAAGGATATCGGTCAGCAGGAAACCTTCCTCGACGACATCCTTTCGCACCCTAACTGGTCAGTGCGCGACATCGAGCGGGAAAGCCGCGTCTACAAAAATAAAAATAAGGTCAGCCGGGCTACCCCACCCTCTAACGACGACGCCCGTCGGGTAGAGCAAGCCTTCGCCGAGTTCTTCGGAACCAAAAAAGTTAAGGTGAAGCTGGACAATCAGGAAGGTCGGTCCGGCAGCGTAACCATGCGTTTCGAAAGTAAGGAGCAACTCGACCAGTTCTTTAAGGCGGTAGAATAGCACCACCGATCACCTCCCGTGCAACCAAACTACCCGGGAGGGTATCAATCATCTATATGAGAATGGGATTACTTCGGCGGATCTACCTGACGCTGCTGCTCTTCGCCGGGACTATTTCACCTGCGCTCGCGCAATACGATCTGGTAACGGACAGTGTCCTTATCTCCGACGAACAGCTCACCCTCCAGGATCTCAACGCGAGTCCCAAACGGGCTTTACTGTGGTCTATCATTCCCGGTGGCGGCCAGGTGTACAATGGAGCCTGGTGGAAAGTACCCATCGTCTACGGTGGTCTGCTGGGAATCGTTGCCGTTGCCGACTACAGCCAAAACCTCTATACGCGCTACAATACCGCAATCGAACAGCGGTGCCTGGGCGACGGCTACATTATCGTCATTCCCTACGCCGATTGCATTCCCACACCGAATGAGCCGGGCTTGGCGGAATACCCTACCGACGCCCTTATCCGGGCCAAGAACGGGGCAAACCGCCGCAGACAAACGGCCTACGTTTTCGTCATCGCCGGGTACGTACTGCAAGCCGTTGAGGCCTTCACCGATGCCCACCTTCAGAACTTTGATATCGACGATGACCTCAGCCTTCGCCTAGGGCCCGTATCCAGTCCCGATGCCGGTACCGGAGTAGGCATTACCATTCCTCTCGGTACGGGACGGCAAAGGCTGCGCCAGTATCGCCAACTCAGCCAATTGACTAGCCGTTGAGCAGTCGCTCTACCACCGCTTCCGCCAGCCCTGACCGGGTCGAGTGACTGACTTGCACGCGCCGCAGCGGGTCAGATGCCGTAGGAGCAAAAGCGGCCCACACGTGGTAGCTGCCGATCTGATCTTTTTCGCAGTACACGCCTAAGGGCATCGAGCAGCCCCCCTCCATCAGGCTCAGGACGCTCCGTTCCACGTTCGTACACTCCCCTACTACCGGATGGTGCAACAGCGACATTTTTTTTCGCATCTCGATGTCCTCCGCTCTTGTCTGCACCGCCATGACGCCCTGACCGGGAGCCGGCACGAACTCGCGGGGAGAGGCTTTGATAACGTGCAGACCGGAAAGGTCCATTTCCAACCGTTCGAGACCGGCGGCCGCGAGCACGACGGCATCGAGCTCGCCGCTCAGGGCTTTTTTCATGCGCGTCGGTACGTTGCCCCGAATATCGACCGAGACCAATCCGGGATGCAGATCACGAAGGATCGCTTTACGCCGGTTGCTGCTGGTGCCGATCGTGGCATTCGGGCCCAGACCGAAGGGTTGCCCGTTGACTACCCGGCTGGGGTGCACCAGGATCGTATCCTCCACGGATGCGCGGTAGCTCAGGGCGGCCAGGACTAGGCCCTCCGGCTGGCTCGTGGGAAGATCCTTGAGGCTATGAACCGCACAATCGATGCGCCCTTCCAGCAATGCGTCCTCGATCTCCTTGGTAAAAAAGCCCTTTCCCTCCAGCTTGTCAAAGCCGAGGTGCTGGACGCGATCACCCTGGGTCTTGATGATATCCAGTTCGCTTTCTATTCCGTGCTTTTTCAGCTCCGCCTGAACGAAATGGGCCTGCCAGAGGGCAAGCCGGGAGCCGCGGGTTCCTATTCGGATCATATTCATCAAGGACTGAATTGGTGAAGTAATGAATGGTTGAATCGGTGCATTATCGAATGGTTGGATTAAAGAATTACGCAAGCCCTGCGGGGCCATTCACTAACTCACGCATTCACCCAATCCGTCATTTAAAATTGGGCCAACCGGGGCGCGCGGGGGAAGGGAATAACGTCGCGAATGTTCCCCATACCCGTGATGAATTGAACCATCCGCTCGAAGCCCAAGCCGAAACCGGCGTGGGGGCATCCGCCAAAGGTGCGTAGCTGGAGGTACCAGTCGAGTTCATCGGCGTGGACGTTCATTTCGGCCATGCGCTGACGGAGCTTGTCCTCACGTTCTTCCCGCTGGCTGCCGCCGATCACCTCCCCGATGTACGGGAAGAGGACGTCCATGGCCGCAACGGTCCTGCCATCATCGTTTTGCCGCATGTAGAAGGCCTTGATATCTTTGGGATAGTCCCGTACGATGACCGGCCGCTTGAAGTGCTTCTCCACGAGATAGCGCTCGTGCTCGGCCTGCAGGTCGGTCCCCCACGAAAGGGGAAACTCGAATTTGCCCTTCTTATAGGCTTTGGATTGCATCAGTATATCCAGCGCCTCCGTATAGGTGATGCGGGCAAAGTCATGATCCACGACAAACTTAAGCGTATCGATGAGCCCCATCGGCCGCCGGTCGGTGGCTTTCATGTTCTTCTCCGATTGCTGAATGCGGTCGTCCAGGAACTCCAGATCACCGGAATAATGGTCCAGGCAGTATTTGATCAGGTACCGGACGAAGTCTTCGGCCAGGTCCATGTCGTTCTCAATATCGGCGAAGGCGATCTCCGGCTCGATCATCCAAAATTCGGCCAGGTGGCGGCTGGTGTTGCTGTTCTCCGCCCGGAAGGTAGGCCCGAAGGTGTACACCTTGCCCAGTGCCAGGGCGCCGATCTCCGCCTGCAGTTGCCCGGAAACGGTGAGGTTAGTAGCCTTTCCGAAGAAATCCTGGCTGTAATCGATCTTGCCATCTTCCGTCCGGGGAGGGTTCGTTGGATCCAGTACCGACACCCGGAACATTTCCCCCGCGCCTTCGGCATCGTTGCCCGTTATGATTGGCGTGTGCAGGTAATAGTAGCCGCGATCGTGGAAGTATTTATTCACCGCGTAGGCTACTCCATGCCGTACCCGGAAGACGGAACTAAAGGTATTGGTCCGCATCCTGAACTGGGCATTATCCCGCAGGAATTCCATGGTCTGCTTCTTCGGCTGCAACGGATAGGTACTCAGGTCGTTTTCACCGTAGATGGTGATCTCATCGGCGATTACCTCCACCGCCTGCCCGGCACCCTGGCTTTCCGACAGTTGGCCGCTTACACTAACGCAGGCGTGAAAGCCTATGGCGCGCACGGTAGCTTCTTCAAAACGGTCGCTGTCCACGACCACCTGCAGGGTTTCGGGACCACTGCCGTCGTTCAGCACCATGAATCGGTTTCCCCGCCAGGCACGTACCCATCCCATAACGGTGACCCGGCTACCCAGCGGAGGATCCTGTAACAAAGTTCTGATTTCCTGACGTTCGATCATGGAGGCTAAATTTTGGCCCGCAAAGGTAGCAAATACGGTCCGGCTACTTATTCCGCGCAAAGTCACAAAGATGATTGACAACGCAGTGGTCACAGTCCGGACTATGCCACCGGCATACGCGTTGGCCATGACGCATAAACCCCTGATGGGAATCGTACACCCGTTGACCGTCCCACTCCGGCGGCAGGTAGGCTTGAAGCAGTTGGGCCGCCTTATCCAGACTCTCTTTCGGAGGCACCAGGCCGATCCGCTGGGCGACGCGCTGGTGGTGGGTGTCGACTACCAGTGCCGGCATGCGCAGGCGACTGAAACTCAATACCGCGGCACTCGTCTTGGCCCCCACCCCCGGGATCGCCTCCAACCAGTCCCGGGCCTCCCCGACCTCCATATCCCGCAAAAAATCCAGATCAAGGGCACCCTCGTTTTTAGCTTTCACCTGCCTGAGGGCTTCCTGGATCCTGGGCGCTTTCATTTCCGGGTAGGTAACGGCGGCGATCGTTTGTTCTATCCGGCCCGTCGGAGTTTGAATAACCTGCTCCCAATCCGGAAAAACTTCCCGTAATCGGGCGTAAGCTGCCCGCGTGACGGCGTTTTTAGTCCGGTGGGAGAGCAGGGCATTGACCAATTCGCTCAGGGGGTCCCGTTGGCTGAAGGGAGCAAACGGTGCTCCGTATTCCCCGCATAGCAACTCATCCACCGCCAGTGCCCGTTCTCGCTCCTCCATATTCCGAGGATGTCGTTTAGGACCACGTAGGTTCCGTACCCACGTCATTTGATTAGGTTTGGACCAGAATAATGCTGCGTTGGACCTTTATCTGCTATTTCCCGCCTTTTTCATAACCGCCCTGCTGTATGCTTCGGCGGGATTTGGTGGTGGTAGTAGCTATCTGGCGCTTCTGGCCATATCCGGTCTGCCGCCCGGCACCATTCGTCCCATTGCCCTGATCTGCAATTTGGTGGTCACCGGGCAAGGGAGCTGGTCGTTTGCCAGAGCCGGCATTACCCCCTGGCGCCGCGCTTTCCCGCTGGTGATCGCGAGTGTTCCCGCCGCTTTCCTGGGTGGCCGGGTGGAATTGCCCCGTCAACAGTATTTACTCTTGCTCGGGATGCTATTACTGGTTGCCGCGTTACTGATGCTTTTTAAAAAGTCAACGGCAGCGGAGAATGAGGTTTCAATTGGGCGGCGGAGCGCAGGAATAATAGCCATCGGAATCGGGGGGGTGGTAGGTTTCGTCTCCGGCGTAGTCGGCATCGGAGGGGGCATCTTTTTATCTCCCATTCTTTTTCTGAGCCGGTGGGCCGAAGCCCGCGCGATAGCCGCCACCACGAGCCTTTTTATTGCCCTGAACTCGCTTTCCGGACTGGCCGGACAGTTAAGCGTAGGTATAGAAATCCGTGCCGACCTAACGGCCGTTCTGGTCCTTGCCGTAGGGGCGGGGGGCTGGCTTGGCACTCGGCTGACACTGCGACGATTTACCCCCGCCACCATCCGAAAAGTGGCCGCGGCACTCATCCTTTTGGTAGGCCTACGGTTAATATGGTCGAACTGGCTAGTGTACTATCTATGAAGATCCAATGCTTTGGCATAGCCCGGGAAATAGCCGGCGGCAGCTCCCTTACCCTCGACCAGGTCGAAGGACAAACCATTGCCGAACTCAAGCAAAACCTGGTACGGGCCTTCCCCGGTTTCGGGGAACTGGTTTCCTTCGCCGTAGCCCGCAATGAGCAATACGCCCGCGATGAAGAGCGTATCGAAGCCGGCGACGAATTGGTCATCATCCCCCCCGTTGCCGGTGGATAACACGGACCAACATCTGGATATCCGCTTAAGCGGTGATCCGTTATCCCTCGAAGATTGCCGCGAGTTCGTGGCGCATCCTTCCTGTGGTGGGCATTGTTTTTTCGTTGGAACTATCCGGGACCTCAATTTGGGGAAGACCGTCACCCACCTGGAATTTGAAGCCTACGCCCCCATGGCCGTGAAGGAAATGCGGAAGATCGCCGCGTCGGCCCGTGATCGCTTCGGTTTGCACGGTGTAGCCCTGCACCACCGCACCGGCGATCTGGCCATTGGTGACGTAGCGGTGATCGTCGCCGTTAGCAGCGTTCACCGGAAACCGGCCTTCGAAGGCTGCGAATTCGTCATTGACGAGCTCAAAAAGCACGTGCCGATCTGGAAACGGGAATTCCGCGGCGATGGGAGCCACTGGTTGAATGCGCGCCCCTGAGGCAAACTGGTCTGCCGAGCTTCGCTCGTCCGCCCAGTTTGCTGGCGGTAAGCTAGTGAATGCAGCTTTTTTCCAACAACCCGTCGGCGGGGCCAGCATAGCTGGGCAGACGACTACTGCTGTTCCTTAACGCGCTTGATACCGCCCCGCAAACTCACTACCTCTACATCCGGTCGCTCCTTGACGAGTTGCGCGGCCAGCACCAGACTCAGTTTCCCAGAGTTACAGTACAATAGGTATTTCCCGCCGTCTTCCATCAATTCGAGACACTGACCGAAGGGGTTCCGTTGATCGAGTCTTCGCACGCCATCCGGCAGGACCGGTTCCCGTTCTTGGGAGAGCATGCTGAAGATTCCAGCGTAGCCCGGAGGCGTCAGGGTTTCGTGTTCTACCTCCAGGTCCTGGTGGGCCATACCTTTGTTTTTACCATCCCAGGGGGCCTCGATCTTTCCGGTGAAGGTTTTCTGGAGTTTCACGCGGTGCTGGCTATTATCCAGGGCGTTATAGGTAAGCAACCGATCCACCGGTGGGTCACCGATACCCAGCAGGTAACACAAGGCGGCATTGGCCTGTAAAAGGGCAATAATCCCCACGGCGGTCGGCAATACGCCGGCGGTTGCACAGTCGGGCATGCTCGGGTCCGGTTCGGGATAAAGATCGCGAAGATGAATCCCTTTCGGTTTGTTTTCAAATAAGGCTAGGTAACCACTGTATCCCTGCGCCGCGGCGTACACCAGGGGAATACCCAGCGTAAAACAGGCATCGCTAATCAGGTGCTTGGTCCGGGCATCGTCCGTGCAATCGAGGACCAGGTGGGCGCCGCTCAGCAGCACCCGGACATTCCCGGCACCGAGAGGACGGGCCACGGCGCTGACCTTGACCTCCGGATTCAATTTTTCCAGGTGGTCCCTTAGCTGCTCTACTTTGTTTCCCTTGCTGTGGCCATCATAAAATACTTGCCGGTGCAGGTTCGTAAGTTCCGGACGGTCGCCGTCGATGATTCGCAGGGAACCAACCCCTGCCCCCGCGAGGTAGGCGGCCGCGGGACTTCCCAGTCCTCCACAACCTACGATGACGACCCGTGCCGCCGCGAGCTTCGCCTGACCTGCCGATCCGATTTCGTCCAGGACCAATTGCCGAGCGTACCGATTCTCAGCCATGATCGTAATCACTTTTGCCGCCGCGCTTGTGGTGAAGTCGCAGATCCTGAATTTCTATGTCGTGGGACATGGCCTTGCACATATCGTATATCGTCAGGGCCGCTACTGATGCACCGTGCAGGGCCTCCATTTCTACCCCGGTCTTGCCTTCCGTTCGCACGGTGCACAAAACCAAAAGCGACTGCTCCTCATCATCCGTGATATCGATCTGGCAACCATTAATGGGCAGCGGATGGCAGAGCGGTATCACCAGGGAAGTTTGTTTTACCGCCATGGTCGCGGCGATGATCGCTGTCTGGACGACTGATCCTTTTTTCGTGTTGAAATCTCCGCTCCGCAGTTCGGCCATGATCGTGGCACCGAGTACTACCCGGCACCCGGCGGTAGCGGTTCGTTTGGTTACGGATTTGTCACCGACATCCACCATGGAGGGTTGGCCGGCGTCGTTGAGGTGGGATAAGGGCATAAGGTCGGATTTAGCCGCCAATACTCGTCATACTGGCAAATATTTTTCCCTGCTGCTCCCGCCGCTCCGTATCATGGCCGGTGGCATATTTACCGTAGACGTACTCCTGGATCAGCGTTGCCAAGGCTTCGCGGTCGATACCGGAACGTAGCAGGGGCAGCAGTTCCAGTCCCTGCGTGGAGTACAGGCAATTAAGGAGGGTGCCCCGTGGGGTCAGCCGAAGCCGGTCGCAGGTGCCGCACAACGAACGGCTATAGGCAGGAATGATGGCTACATTTCCCAAATATCCGGGCACCTTAAAGGTTACCGCACTTCCGGCCTGATGATTACACCGTTCCAAATTCTCGTATCGCTCCAGCAGTCGGAGAAGCATAGCGTCGTAGGATAGAAATACATCGTGGTTGCCGTCGTCATCGTTGAAGGGCATGGCTTCGATGAAACGTACATCAAGCTTACGGTCACGGGTCAACTCGACAAAATCGTATAGTTCGTCGTCGTTGATGCCGCGCATGACCACCACGTTGATCTTGGTACGGAAGCCCCGGTCGAGCAAGAGCTCCAGTGCCTGCAGGGTGCCCGCAAAGTTATCCCGACGAGTAATACGCAGGAAACGGTCCGGACGAAGCGTATCCAGGCTCAGATTGTACGTATGTAAACCCGCGGCAGCCAAATCATCGATGTAGCGGGGCAGCAGAATACCATTCGTGGTCATTGCCAGTTTCGGGAACCGCTCACCCAGTCCTTTCACCAAAATTGGAAGGTCCCTGCGCACCAACGGCTCCCCGCCGGTAAGGCGCACCTTTACCACCCCCATTTCAGCAAGGACATCGCTCAGGAAAAGTATCTCGTCGTAGTTGAGCAGCGCATCCTTCGGGGCAAAGTCGATCCCGTCCTCCGGCATGCAGTAACGGCACCGCAGATTGCAGCGATCGGTGACCGCTAATCGCAGGTACTTGATCTGGCGGCCGTGTTGGTCGATGAGCATGTACTAAGGTACACTTTAGGGGCGGTTGGGTTGCGGTCGTGGGAGACTTCGCGGCCGGAGGCAGCTTTTTACTGGCGCTATCGGGGGCGGCGGTTTACAGCATCTTCTCCAGACTGGCGATCTTGGCCACTGCGTCGGCCTGCTTTTTTCGCTCCAGGGCGACTACTTCTTCCGGCGCATTCGCTACGAAGCGCTCGTTGCCGAGTTTCTTTTCCACGCCCTTAAGAAACCCGCGAAGCCGCTTCAACTCTTCCTCGGTTTTAGCACGTTCGGCCTCCAGGTCGACCGTCTCGTTCAAGATCAGGTAGGCCGTATCGTTACCAAACAGAAAGGGAAGACCATTCGCGGGAGGTGCGTCAACAAGGTCTACACTTCCCAAGACGCCTGCCTTTTTCAGAAAGGATTTTGATCCTGCGTCCTCGCCCAACAATTGCCGGCTGGTTTCACTGTTCTTGACGGCCAACCGCAACGGCTCACCGTGAGAAATGCCCCGTTGATTGCGAACATCCCGAATGTGGCTCACGGCATCCTGTAAGACGGTGAATTCCTGCAACAATTCCCGGTCGTACCCGGCTGCCGTCGGCCAGCTGCTGACGATGCAATCCTCCCCTTCCTTGCGGTCCCGCAGTTGGTGCCAGATTTCTTCCGTTATGAACGGCATGAACGGATGCAGGAGGATCATCAACCGTTCAAATACCGAAATTGCCGAATCATAGGTGCTCCGGCTGATCTTACCGTCATCGGGTTTGATCGCCTCCAGGTACCAGCTGCAGAAATCCGACCAGATCAGGCGGTACAGCGTGACCATTGCTTCACTGAGCCGGTACGCGGCAATTAGTCGGTCCACTTCGGCGACGGTGGCGTTCAGTTTAGCTTCTATCCATTCCGTAGCCAGCCGGGCAGCCGGTTCCGGCTGGCGATCAATGACCTCAAAGCCCTGGATCAAGCGGTTCGCGTTGAACATCTTGTTACAGAACTTCCGGCCCTGCTCGCACAGTTGACTTTCGTTCAAGGCTTTGCCATCCGCCAGCGGGGCATCGAAAACGATGTCGTTTCCGGCCGCCGCGCTGCTGAGCATTCCGTAGCGGACGCCGTCGGCTCCGTAGGTTCTCAGGAGCTCCAATGCATCCGGACTATTCCCGAGGGATTTGGACATTTTCCGTCGCTTCTCATCCCGGACCATGCCCGTAAAATAAACGTCGCGGAAGGGCTGTCGGCCATGTTTGTCTACAAACTCCTTCCCCAGCAGATCTTCGCTGAATTCATATCCCGCCATGATCATCCGGGCTACCCAGAAGAACATGATGTCCCAGCCGGTAACCAGGTCATTGGTCGGATAGTAGTAGGCCAGCTCCGTCTTATCCTCGCCGAAACCATCGAAAACGGACATCGGCCACAGCCAGCTTGAGAACCAGGTGTCCAAAACGTCTTCGTCCTGCTCCAGGTCATCCATGGTGAGACCGGGGTGATGGTGCTGCGCATCCAGTAAGGCCTCTTCGGCGGTTTCGGCTACGTAGACCTCATCGCCGTGGTACCAGGCGGGAATGCGCTGTCCCCACCAAAGTTGACGACTGATACACCAGTCCCTGACATTGTCCTCATTCAGCCAGGACCGGTACATATTCACCATATTTTCGGGGTGAAACCTTACCTCTCCGGAGCTTACGGCCTTCAGGGCGGTGGCCGCCGAATCATCCATTTTCATGAACCACTGGAGGGTAAGCTTCGGCTCTACTACGGCATTGGTCCGCTCACTGCGCCCAACACTGGTCCGGTACTGGGTGATCTCGACGAGATCGCCTTTCTCCTTCAGTAGCTTGACGATCTCCTTGCGCGCCTCGAAGCGATCGAGCCCGACGGCGAATTCCGCCAGTTCATTCAGCTTACCGTCGTCGGTGATGATGTCGATGACCTTCAAACCGTACTTCCGTCCGAGTTCATAGTCATTGGGATCGTGTGCGGGCGTGATCTTGAGGGCGCCGGTCCCGAACTCGGGGTCGACGTAATCATCGGCAATGACGGGGATGACGCGGTCCACTAAGGGCACGATGACCTTACGCCCCTGGAACTTGGAATAGCGGTCATCTTCGGGGTGGACCGCCAGACCCGTATCCGCCATAATGGTTTCGGGGCGGCTGGTGGCCACGGTGATGTAGGTATCGTCCGTCCCCTCGATCCGGTACCTGACATGATACAGATTGCCGTTTTCCTCGGTATGGATAACCTCTTCGTTGCTCAGGACCGTCTGGGCTTCCGGATCCCAGGTGGTCATCCTTTTTGCCCGGTACAGCTTCTCGTCCCGATACAACTTTACGAAGACTTTGATGACCGCATCGTAGAGTTTCGGCTCCATGGTGAAGCGGGTACGGGACCAATCGCAACTTGCGCCCAGCAACCGCAGTTGCTGCAGAATAATGCCGCCGTACTCCTCCTTCCAGGCAAAGGCATGCTTGAGGAACTCTTCCCTGCCGATGTCGGACTTTTTAATGCCCTGCTCCCTTAGCTTTCTGACCACTTTTGCCTCGGTGGCAATGCTCGCGTGATCGGTGCCGGGCACCCAGCAGGCGTTCTTTCCATCCAGCCGGGCCTTACGAATGAGGATATCCTGTATCGTATTATTTAGCATATGCCCCATATGCAGCACCCCGGTGACGTTGGGCGGCGGAATCACGATGGTGTAGGGTTCACGCTCGTCGGGCTCGCTACGGAAGTAATCGTGCTCCATCCAGTGGGCGTACCATTTCTTTTCTACCTGACTGCTATCGTAGGTGGCTTTGGCGGACATCTTATTCGGCTTTGGACGGGCAAAGATAGACGATGCCGGGTAGGTGGTTGGGGTTTGCACTCCCCGGAGCAAGCAATAACCTCAGTAAGGTCGGACCGTCGGTAGAAAGCAGCCTCCCCAATCAGCTTACCGGGTTCCCAGGCTGTACCGAAGGCTAAGTGTCAGGGTACCCGTGGCGGCTGGGATCTCCCGGCGGAAGGTGCCTATACGCGAGCAAAACGTCTCCCGCGGGCACTCAAAATCCGAGGTGTGGACCAGGGTCGTCCGGCCGAGATTGCGGCGATAGCCCAGTCCGACCACCAGCCGGGGCGCGATTTGGGTATTTACGGCCAACGTTCCCCACCACCTTGAATGCAACAAGAAGTAATATTCCCCATCGTATTCCTGAGGCGGGATGGTACGATAAGAAAGCGTCCTGGTCGTCGGCTGCGTCAGTTCATTGCCTGCAGCGGTATAGGTACCGGTAGTAAGCGTCGCCCTAGCCCGCAGGGTTTGCAAATAGGCTACCCCACTCTCCAGGGACCACTTTCCCGCCTCGACCCCGAGGGCCGCCGTTGCCAGACCTTCCAATTGATTCAGCTCCAGGTGGCGACGGTATATATGTTCCGCGGGATTTGCGGAGGACGGTTCGGCATCGTTGACCACGAAATTCCGGTATTCCATGCCGAGGCCTACACGGGCATAAAGCCACCCGGTGACGGCGTAGCCATGGTTGATCGTTCCTCGGAAGGCCGGGCCGGGACCGGGATTTTTCTGAAACACGCCGACGCCGCCCGCCGCTACTTCAACGTCCGGCCCCCGGAGTTGGGCGCCTAGCGATTGCGTGCAAACCAATCCCAGCAATAATACCCATAACCTCATAACGCAACTTTGACACAGGTCCACGAAAATTACTTCGCTATCTCCGCTTATGCTAACGGTATCACGGATGGCGTATTACTCCTTTGCCGGGTTGATCGATCCCATGCCGCTTAAGTGGCCTACCTTATTGAATTCCCCCTGTGACCGCGGTGGTTAACGTCCTTCAGAATGCCTGCGATCAAAAACGGTGCATCATACGCAGGGATAACGTAGACTGCTTCAAAGACAAAGTATTGTATGCCGGATTTTCGATAGTAAAGCAGGGTGGCATAAAAGGACAAACGACCGTATCGTGCCTGAAATCCACGCGCGATGGAAGCAGCGGTTTACTGATTGCCAAACCTATTGACCAGTTTTCCAGAATGGTTCTGCTAATCCCTATGCTGGCTTCCAAACCTAATCTACGGCCAAAGGTGGCGGAATAGGTTCGGGCATAGCTTGCTCTATCTTCTTGCCGGTGGCTGATGCCTACCTGACCCGCAGCGAAATACTCCGGGAAAAAGGAAAGCTGCATGGCGTACCGGTTCAACTGAATATGGGAAGACAGGATGAGCGCCGTGGATACCGATCGGGCGGTGAATAGTAATTCGTCCGTAGCTACCGACCGGTCAGGAGGTTCGAAGACATAGCCTCCGTCAGTATTGACAATTTCCTGCGTCTCCTGGCTTAATCCCAGTCCTAAGCCGAACGACCATCGTCCGGATACCAGGAGGCGCCGCTCCACCATCACCCCGAAACCACGGTATTGGGCGATGCCGTCGACCTGGCCTACTCGCCTATCATAGGTCAGGGTAGCGTTCCAGTCGTTGTTTTGAGCAGTACCGAGAAAGGGCAGTCCGAGTAGGCCTACTAGCAGGATCCGAATAAGCACGATTTATTTTTTCGGATAGACGGTAGCCGTTGGCAAATTCGTTGGTGGGCAAAAGACCTACCCGATCGCCTGCTCGATATCCGCGATGATGTCCTCCACGTCTTCAATGCCTACGCTCAGTCGGACCAGGCCGTCCGTTATCCCATTTTTCAAGCGGATCTCGCGGGGAATACTTCGGTGACTCATGGTAGCGGGATGCAGCACGAGGGTGTCAACGTCGCCAAGGGTTGGCGTAAGCGTGCAGAATTTCAGGCGATTCATAAAGGCCCGGGCCGCCTCCATCCCACCTTCCAGTTCAAAGCTTAGCATTCCCCCGTGCATTTTCATCTGCTTATCAATGGTTCTGCAGTCCCGGTGTCCGGGTATTCCCGGGTAATTCACCTCTACGACTTTAGGGTGAGCAAGCAAAAATTCGGTGACTTTCTCCGCATTCGCCGTGTGGCGTTCCATGCGCAGGGGCAGCGTCTTCAGGCCATTTAAAACCAGCCACGCATCCCAGGGATTACCGGACCCACCGTAGAGCTGATATATCGGTCGGAACTTCTCCTCTAGCATTTGCTTATCACGACACACTATCGCGCCGGCTACCCCGGTTCCATGACCGTTCAGGTACTTCGTGGTACTGTGAATGACGACGTCGGCCCCGAAGCGCAACGGTTGCTGGGCAACCGGTGTAGCAAAGGTGTTGTCGACGACCAGCAACGCCCCGTAATGATGCGTAAGGTCCGCCAGGTAAGCCAGGTCGGTACACCGAAGCGTTGGATTACTGGGAGTCTCGACGTAGACGATACAGAAGCCATTTAGTTCCGCCAATTGATCCTCAAGTTCTTCGCTGTCGCGCAAATCGGCCGTCACCCGGTTTACCCCCCGGGGGCTTAATGAGTCGATAAGGGCACTGGTTCCACCGTAGAGATCCTCTTGACTCAATATCGTATCCCCGGCTTTACACAGTCCAAGCAAAACAGTGGAGATCGCCGCCATACCGCTCGCGCAGAAAAGGCCGTAGGCCTCCACTCCGGTGCCGTGACTTTCGAGGGCCGCGATCTTATCGGCGGCGGCATCTACGGTAGGGTTACCGAAGCGCCCGTAGATATGACCGGCCTGGACGCCATCGAAGATGTCCATTCCCTGCTCGATCGACTCGAAAACAAAACTGGAAGCCGCCACGAGCGGCACCTGGTGGGGGGGGTTATGCTGGGTAAGCCTGGGGTCCTTTACGGACAGACTGGCTAGTTTCATGGTTAATGCTGCTACACTCGGGACAAAAGTCCGTCAAACGAGATGAATAAGGTATGCTAAATGCGGTCCAAGATAATGTACGCTAAGCACACGGTATACGTAAGGTGGGCTAGGTTACGCCTCACTACCTTTGCAGGATGGAAGAGGAAGAGGAGAACGAGGAAATGAATGAGGTCCAGGAAATCCGCGTAGACCCAAAACAGAAGGCGGTACGCATTGATAAATTCGTTACGGATAAGCTACCGCGCGTTAGCCGGAATCGGGTACAGAACGGTATCCGCTCCGGCTCCATCCTCGTTAACGGTCAACTGGTCAAACCAAACCACAAACTTTCCCCGGGAGAGCTCATCACCATTGTAACACCCCGCTATAGTGACCGGCCGGAAGGGATCTTGCCGCAGGACATTCCCCTCGATATCCGGTACGAAGACGAGGCGATCATGATCGTTCACAAGCCACCGGGGATGGTCGTACACCCCGGCGTGGGAAACCCGGATGGAACACTGGTCAACGCACTGGCGCATTACCTAACTGGAAGCGATATCCCGATACTTCCCGGCAATGATGAAGACCGGGTAGGACTCGTCCACCGCATCGACAAAGACACCTCGGGCCTTTTAGTGATTGCCAAGACGGAAAACGCGATGTCCCACCTCGCCCGGCAATTTTTCGATCACAGCATTGACCGTACGTACGAGGCGATCGTATGGGGATCTCCCGAGCCCCCCTCCGGAACCGTGGATCGCAATATCGGCCGCCACCCCAGGCACCGACAGAACTATACCGTTTTTGACGAAGAGGAGGAGGGCAAATCCGCGATCACCCATTACCGGACCCTGGACGATCTCTATTACGTGAGCCGCTGTGAACTGAAACTGGAGACGGGCAGGACCCACCAGATCCGCGTACACATGAAAAGTATCGGCAACCCGGTCTTCTCCGACGAGAAGTACGGCGGTGACCGCATCGTCAAGGGAACCGTCTACAGCAAATTCAAAACTTTTGTAGAGCGCTGTTTCGAATTGTGCCCGCGGCAGGCTCTCCACGCCAAGAGCATTGGATTTATTCATCCCGTGACCCGCGAATACGTGTTTTTCGACAGTGATCTACCGGAGGATATGCAGTCCTGCCTCGACCGGTGGAAAAAATACGTCGACCACCGCCGGGTTAATAACCAACTGGACGAGTGACGGCGGAAGAAGAAGCGACGCGTAATTGGGTGGTCCAATTTGTAGTTCGGCTGGGAATATGCCCCTTCGCCGCCCGGCCGGTGAAGCAGGGAACCGTACACTACCTAAGCTGCCCGGTCGTCGAAGTGGAGGAGGCCTTCTATTGGGCGGCAACGCAGGTGCAGGCCCTGATCGGCGAACCGCAATCAACAGTGGAAACCAGCCTGCTCATCTTTCCCGACCTCTTTGACGAATTCGATGATTTCCTTGATTTTATCGCGGAGATGGAAGAACTACTTACGGACAGCGGCGCGGCGGAATTCGTTCAGTTTGCACATTTTCATCCCCGGTACCGATTTGCCGGCCTTGAGGCTGACGATGCCGCTAATAAAACGAACCGCTCCCCCCACCCCGTCCTGCAGTTATTGCGGGTCGAAGGGGTGGCGGAAGCGGTTCGGAATTATCCGGATATCGAAGCTATTCCGGATAAGAATATCGCGCTGCTTCGGCGTCTGGCCGCAGCGGGTAAGTTATAGGCTATTGCTTGACGAAGCTCCTGCTTACCACACCGGCATCCGTAGTGATGACCAACTGGTAAACGCCCCGGGGGAGGTTGGATACGTCGACGTCTTGCGTCATTGTCCGGGTGGATTTGTCAAAGCTCTGGGTTTGCAACCGCCGTCCCGAGAAATCGTAAACGGAGGCTTCGAGACGCCCGATCGTTTCCGTAGCCAACCGGAAATTCACTTGGTTTGAGGCCGGATTAGGGAATACGGCAAGGTCGGCAGCCAAATCCAGCGAGGGGCGGACGGGCGTGATATCGTTTTCCATACAGTTTAGCGAGAAGCTACCGAAGCCGGTAGGGACCGTATCCTGCATACCTAGGAAAATCTTATCCAGGTAAGTCCCGTTTTCCCGCACGGAGACGTAGATCGTATGGTTACCGGCGGCAAGATCGAAGCTGGTTGAATCGGTTGCGGTGGTGACCCGCTTCCACTCGAAGTCGTCAGTAAGCAGCAGGTCGCCGTTGAGTTCGAAACCGAAATTGATCCAGTCTCCATCATCCATTTTTACCCAGAAGGAATTGTTATCGTCCGCCCGGGCATTCATGCGAAAATAGAGGTTGTAGGTTCCGGCCGCGAGTTCCTGCGTGGTGAAGGAAACCGTATTCGGAGAATCAGTCGTAGTAGGAACGGTGATCTGGTTATCTACGCCACTGAGGATATAGCCTCCGTTGGAAACGCTGTCCCGTTTCAGGTAGCGCCAACTGTCGCCGGCGTTTCCACATTCGGCCTCTATCCATACCTGGTTTTCGCAGGCTTCGGGATAACGCTCACAGTCCGTTTTTTCATCGCAATTGATGGCCGGAGCAGACATTCCCTTCGGCGTAAGATTGAGGGTAGTGACGAAAAGCTTATCGAGTTGCGTATTCGATTCACGAAAGGCGAAATCGATCACCATTTCTCCTGCCTCGGCGGTATATGGGCTGTTAACGACCTGCCGCCAGTTCCACCCTTCGGCATCGCCGATACGACGACTCCATTCGATCCAATCTCCGCCGTTTACCCGGACCCAGTAGGAATCGTTATCAGGGGCACTGCCGTTCACACGGGCCCAGATGAAGTAATCATCGGCTTCCTGGACGCTCAGGCGAAAAGTAACTTTGTTAGCGGCGATGTCCTCGGGAGGGGTTAGCAGCCGGCTGGTATCTGCCATTACATAGGAACCGTTCGATGCATTGTCATCGGAGCTCGTTTCCCAGTTTTGCCCCACTTCCGCGCACTCGGCCTCGAGGTATACGGCAAAAGGAACTTGCGCGGTAAGGACGGGGGAGGTGGAGAGGAAAAATATGAAGGAAAAGAATAAGGCGGGGTATACCCGGCTTGATAGCGAGTTGATCTGCTTCATTTTGATAATCTTGGTAAGTTTTGCTGGATAGCGTTGTTTGGATGCGTTTGTGATTGGGGTTAGGTAATTCTTTCAATGGAAAAATTACCGCAAATAGATAATGCCTCAAAGAGACCAAATTGATAATATATGAGCATGTTCACGAAACGGCTCAAACTTCACCTTTATACATTAAAATAATTATATATTTTAGTCGGTTTCTGGACGTATACAGCACCTTTGGAAGCGCAGCTAGCGTTTCCTGGTCAGCTCGTATTCCAACCGCTTTGAACAATTCGGCGGCAAACTTACCCTATTTCTGGATTGAAATTTGCATTCCGCTGCAATTGTCAGCCAGTGGTAGTAAAATCCCGATCAACCAATCCGGATCGTGTGTGTACCATCCAGAAGCCTGCCCACGATCGTCGCGGGCGTTCACCGAATTATACGACCAGTCCCTGCATTTATGAATTTGAACGAAAGAATTGCCGCCTTGCAAGCGCTTGGCGTGCACCTGCGTCAGGAGGATGAATTCCTGACCGCGCTGATGAAACGTACGGAATTTAATAATGCCTGGTTCACCCTGGAAGCCCAACAGCGTGCCCTCTCCGCGGTCACTCAGCAATTCCTCAACCGAGAAAAACTTGCGGATTGGGCTTCCGATTACCCCGAAATGGATGATCCCGCGCCCCGCCGCCCCAAGACTGTTGGACTGGTGCTGGCCGGAAATATTCCGCTTGTGGGTATCCACGACGTGATCTCGGTATTTATGGCCGGTCATCGCGCCCAGATCAAACTCAGTAGTAAGGATCCCTACGTTCTTCCCTATCTGCTCCGCCTCCTCGGTACAATCAATGCGGACACCATCCCCTACTTTGAAATCGTCGAAAAACTAGGCGGCTTCGACGCGATCATCGCTACGGGCAGCAATAACAGCGGTCGGTACTTTGATGCCTATTTCGGTAAATACCCCCATATCATCCGTAAAAACCGGAATGCAGTAGCCGTACTTACGGGCGAGGAGAGCCGCGAGGAGCTCAGGCGGCTTGGTGACGACGTTTTCAGCTATTACGGACTCGGCTGCCGGAACGTCTCCAAACTATACGTGCCGGATGGTTATGATTTCGAGCCCCTGCTGGAGGTCTTCCACGAGTGGAAGTTGCTCCAGAATCATACCAAGTGGAAGAACAACTTTGACTATAACTTCGCCCTACTGACCCTGAATAAGGAATCCTTTTTGCATAACGGTGCCATCATTCTCCGCCGCGACGACGCGCTGGCCAGTCACATCGCGGGACTTTTCTATACGACCTATACCAATCCGGGCGACGTAGCGCAGGAGCTGAAGCAACGGGCCGACGAGATCCAGCTCGTGGTGGCCCGTCCGGGAACCCTCTCCGTCCCAACCTTCGATTTCGGCGAGGCCCAGCAGCCGGCCCTGACGGATTACGCGGATGGGGTAGATACCATGAAATTCCTGGCTGGGCTCTAGCGAAGCGGCGCAGGGATACCCATAGTGGACAATGTGGCTATATTGCCCTTCTAAAATTCCGCTATGTCCACTGTTGATCTGCCCCTGAAAATTGATAGCTTCGAAACCTACCAAAAGGTTTACGACCGAAGTGTCAGCGATCCGGAAACCTTCTGGGCGGAACAGGCCGAGACCTTTCACTGGCACAAAAAATGGGACCGCGTACTCGACTGGAATTTTACCGAACCGGACGTAAAATGGTTCTCGGGTGGCAAATTCAATATCACCGAGAACTGCCTGGACCGCCACCTCGACGAACGCGGGGAACAGACGGCGATCCTTTATGAGCCCAACGATCCCGAAGCGCCTGCGATCCGGCTCAGCTACCGGGAACTGCACGCCCAGGTGTGTAAGGCTGGGAATGCGCTGCGGAAATTAGGGATCGGCAAGGGAGACCGGGTTTGTTTCTATATGCCCATGGTACCCGAACTAGCCATTTCGGTACTCGCCTGCGCGCGCATCGGAGCCATTCACTCGGTGGTCTTCGCTGGCTTCAGTGCTCAGGCGCTGGCAGACCGGGTCAACGATTCCGACTGCAAAATGATCATCTGCTCGGATTACAACAACCGGGGTAATAAAACCATCCCGGTCAAGGAGGTGGTTGACGAGGCCATGGCGCTCGGTTGTCCCAGCGTAGAAACCGTGCTGGTGCACCGCAACACCGGTGAGGAGATCGGCTGGGACCCCAGCTACGACCAGTGGTACCACGAGAACGTGGATACCCAGCCGACCGATTGCCCTGCGGAGGTAATGGATGCCGAGGATGTACTCTTCATCCTGTATACTTCCGGAAGCACCGGAAAACCTAAGGGCGTCGTGCATACCTGCGGCGGGTATATGATCTACACCGCCTTCAGTTTCCAGAACGTTTTCCAGTACAGCCCCGCAGATGTTTACTGGTGCACGGCCGATATCGGATGGATCACGGGCCACAGTTACATTTTGTACGGTCCGCTGCTGTGCGGTGCCACCACGATGATGTTCGAGGGCGTGCCTACCTACCCGGACGCGAGTCGTTTCTGGCAAGTTTGTGCCAAGCATAAAGTAAATCAGTTCTATACCGCGCCGACCGCGATCCGGGCCCTCATGGCCAAGGGGGATCAGTACGTCGAAGGTCATGACCTCAGTGACCTGAAGGTCATCGGATCGGTCGGTGAACCGATCAACGAAGAAGCCTGGGAATGGTACCACGATAAAGTCGGGAAGGGGAATGTCCCGATCGTCGATACCTGGTGGCAAACGGAGACCGGTGGCATCATGATCTCCGGCCTGGGCGCGCATAGTCCGCAAAAAGCAACCTTTGCCGGTTACCCCCTGCCCGGCATCCAGATGGCCTTAGTCAGCAAGGATACGGGAGAAGAATTAAAGGGTAATCCTGAAAGCGGGCTACTCTGCGTCAAATTCCCGTGGCCCAGCATGCTGCGTACCACCTGGGGCGACCACGAGCGGTGCCGGAATACCTATTTCACCACCGTACCCGGCATGTATTTCACCGGCGACGGTGCCCGCCGCGACGAGAACGGTATGTACCGCATCGTGGGGCGGGTAGACGACGTGATCAATGTCAGCGGGCACCGGATGGGAACGGCCGAAGTGGAGAATGCCATCGACGAACACCCCTTGGTGGTGGAGACCGCCGTAGTGGGTTACCCACACCATATCAAGGGACAGGGGATTTATGCTTACGTGATCCTGGCAGCGGGTGACCACGACCAGGAAAAGCTACGGGTGGAAATCGTCGAGACGGTGCGTACGGAGATCGGCCCCATCGCCAAACCCGATAAGATCCAGTTCGTGGAGGAATTGCCGAAAACCCGATCCGGTAAGATCATGCGCCGTATCCTTCGCAAGGTAGCCGCGGGGGAGACCGACAGCATCGGTGACACTTCTACCCTACTGAACCCGGAGGCGGTTGATGCGGTGATCGGGGGAAAGATCTAGCCCAAAAAAGGATACCGGTAATCGACTGGCGGCACGAAGTTCTCCTTGATCAGCCGGGGACTGATCCACCGGTGCAGGTTGAGCGCGCTGCCCGCCTTATCATTGGTACCCGAGCCCCGCGCTCCGCCGAAAGGCTGTTGACCAACCACCGCGCCGGTAGGTTTATCGTTGATGTAGAAGTTGCCCGCCGCGTTCCGTAGTGCCTTTGAGGCGGACTCAATTACGTGCCGGTCGGTAGCAAAGACAGCACCGGTGAGAGCGTAGGGCGAGGTGGTATCCACCAGTTCCAGGGCTTTCTCCCAGTCCGCGTCTTCGTAGACGTAGATGGTCAGTACCGGACCGAAGATCTCTTCCGCCATGGTCGGAGATTTAGGATCGGCGCTCAGCAAAACCGTCGGCTCGATAAAGTAGCCTTCCGATTTATCGTAACCGCCACCCGCGATAATTGCACGCATCATTCGCTTTGGCCGCCTCGATGTATCCGGCAATGCGATCGAAGGCCCGCTCGTCGATGACGGCGTTGATGAAGTTCCCGAAGTCCTCCACGGTTCCCATCTGCAGCGTTTTGAGGTCCGCTACGAGCCGGTCCTTGATGTCGGGCCATAAACTGGCCGGCAGGTAAGCGCGGGAAGCAGCGGAACACTTCTGCCCCTGGTACTCGAAGGCTCCCCGCAGCAGGGCCACGGCGACCTCTACTGCGTCAGCAGAAGGATGGGCGATGACGAAATCCTTACCGCCCGTCTCCCCTACAATACGGGGGTAACTACGGTACTGCCCGATGTTAGTACCGATCTCCTTCCACAGCTCCTGGAAGACTTTGGTGCTACCGGTGAAGTGCAGACCTGCGAAGTCGCGGTGCTTGAACACGATATCACCTACTTCCGGTCCGTCGGTGTAGATCAGGTTGATGACGCCCTTCGGCAGACCGGCGGCCTCGAAGAGTTCCATGATGACGACCGCCGAGTAGATCTGTGTTTCTGCGGGTTTCCAGACCACCGTGTTACCGCAGAGTGCGGGGGCGGCGGGCAGGTTAGCAGCAATACTGGTGAAATTGAAGGGCGTGATAGCCAGCACGAAGCCCTCCAGCGCACGGTACTCCAGGCGGTTCCAGATGCCGTCGGGGGAATGCAAAGGTTGTTCCCGGTAGATTTCCTGCAGGAAATAGGCGTTGAACCGGAAGAAATCACACATCTCCGCTACGCAGTCGATCTCGGCCTGGTAGGCATTTTTGCTTTGCCCCAGCATCGTGGCCGCGTTCATCCGGGCCCGGAACGGACCGGCCAGCAGATCGGCGGCCCGCAGGAAAACGGCCGCGCGCTGCTGCCACGGCAAGGATTCCCAAGCCGGCTTGGCCGCCAGGGCCGCATCAATGGCCCGGTGGACGTGGTCCTGGGTGCCACGATAAAAGTGCCCAAGCGTAAATTTTCGTTCGTGGGGGGGGTGTACGCTGACCTTTTCCCCCTCCAGTATCCGCTCCCCGTTGATGTAGGCGGGCAGTTCCTGCTGCTGGGATTTAGCTTCCTGCAGGGCTTGTTTCAAGGCCTTGCGTTCGGGGCTGCCAGCGGCATAGGATAGTACTGGCTCGTTGGCGGGAATGGCGATATTGAAGATGGCGTCGGACATGGTATTGGCTGCGGTGTGGTGGTTTGGCTAATCAGGCGGTCCCGGAAAATGACCGGGCAAAAGAAATTAGGGCATTATTTTTTTCGGGCCGGGGGATCCAGGGGTTTGCGTTCGAGCGCTATCTGTAACTCCCTGCGTTGCTTGTCGCGCAAACTTACAATAACCGTGCGGGAGCGATAACCAGTCGCGGAGATAACAAGGCGGTAGGTACCAGGCGCCAGGTAGCGGTAAAAATCACCCGTGCGGCGTTCACTATATACGGACGACTGCATCTCATCGTGCCCGGGAATAGTAACGTGGGCTCGCAGGGGCTTACCCGTTAACTGATCGGTCACGATACCGTGAATTCCGTAGCGGGCTTCGTCCAGGTAATTAAGCAGCGCCCCGCGCAGCGACTGCCAGAGATCGGGCAATTCGGCTGCGGGAAAGCGTTTTGCGTTGGTGATCTCCACGGTGGCTTCCCGCGTACGGTGGTAGTAATTCATGTAGTCCTGGCGGGAACCGGAGATGGGGTACCAATCGTGACCGTTGGTGGTTCCATTCGCCCGATCCTTGAAATAGTTTCCAAGGCGGCTGTCCCGCTGAGCCGTCTGGGCAAAATCCCGGCTTACCGATCGCCACCACTCCGTATCGGGGTGCCGGTTGCGAAAGGTATCCCAGGGATAATTGAACAACTCGGCGCCGCCGTGAAAATTAATGGCCAGGTCAAAACCGTGGCTCTCGGCGGCCCGCATGAAGATCCGCGTTTCCTCCTGGTGGTCGTTGCCGTCGGGGTAGCGACCATCGTCGGGATCCGGATAATTGCGGTTCAGGTCCACCCCCCGGGCATTCCCCCGCTGCGCTCCGGCGAGCGATCGGTTGCCGGCCCGGAAGGCTCCGTCGGGATTGGCCAGGGGGTTGATGAACAACGCTACGTCCGACAGCAGTCCGCTCGGATCGTCATTAAGCAGCGTTTCCGCCAGCTGCAGCAGTACCCAGTAGCCGGCCAGTTCGTCGCCGTGCATGGCGGCCGTGCAGAGCACCTGGGGTCGCTTCCGGCTCATGCTCAGATCGTCGGCAAGCTTCAGCACCAGGATCCGGCGGCCCGAGGGCAAGGTGCCCCAGATCTCGATCCGGCACCGCTCGGGATGGCGTCGCGCCAGTTCGAACATAATATCTTCGTAAAGGTCGTAACTGGGGTAAGCGGCGGTGGGTACCAAGGTGGTAGCCTGGCGATCCAGGTAGCTGGAAACACGAAGATCATCCTGGGCATAGAGGGGAGAAAAGCCACCAAGGAGGAAAAAAAACAGGACCGGGGTAAGCCACTTCACTGTGTAAATGTACCTTCCCCGGGCCGAAAAAGTTCTGGCCAGTGGTTCAAAACCCGGATTATCCGTTCGAGCACTATGTTGGTAGTACATTGGACATATAAACGGGAATACCTACCTTGATCGCGTACTTTTCACTCCCTTATGCAGCTTACCTCGTTCGACTGGGTCATCGTATTTGCCTTTTTTGCCGTTAGTCTGGCCATCGGATTGTGGGCCAGCCGCGATTCGGGCAAGTCGACCAAAGAGTTTTTCCTTTCCGGCCGGAACATGCCCTGGTGGTTGCTCGGCGTATCCATGGTAGCCACTACCTTTTCCGCCGACACGCCAAACTTAGTAACCGACATCGTGCGAAAGCAGGGCGTGGCCGGCAACTGGGCCTGGTGGGCCTTCCTGCTGACCGGCATGCTGACCGTCTTCGTCTACGCCCGGCTGTGGCGACGCTCCGGTGTGATGACCGACCTGGAGTTCTACGAACTTCGATATGCGGGCGGCCCGGCACGCTTCCTGCGGCAATTCCGGGCGATCTATCTCGGCGTCTTTTTCAACGTGATGATCATGGCTACCGTCTGCCTGGCCGGTATCAAGATAGCGGGAGTCCTGCTGGACATCGATCCCATCACTACCGTCGCACTGGTTTCTGTGGTAACCGTGATCTACTCCGCACTTGGCGGATTGAAGGGGGTCATTCTTACGGACTTCGTGCAATTCACCTTCGCCATGATCGGAGCGGTGTGGGCGGCCTACGTGGTGGTCAACTTGCCGGAGGTCGGCGGACTGGACAACCTGTTCGCGAACCCTGAGGTAAGCCAGCGCCTGGACCTCATTCCGTCTTTTGACAATCCGGAAGTTTATGTCCCGCTCTTCGTCGTTCCCATAGCGGTGCAGTGGTGGAGCGTCTGGTATCCGGGTGCGGAACCCGGTGGCGGGGGTTACGTCGCACAACGGATGCTGGCAGCCAAAAACGAGAATCACGCGGTGGGCGCTACTTTGCTCTTTAATGCCTTTCACTATGCCCTGCGGCCCTGGCCCTGGATCCTGATCGCCCTGGCTTCGCTCATCGTGTTTCCGGACCTGGAGAGTATCTCCCAGGCCTTCCCCAACGTTCCGGCAAACGTAATTGATGACGACCTGGCCTACCCGGCCATGCTGAGTTACCTGCCCACCGGGCTGCTGGGTCTGGTCATCGCTTCGCTGATCGCGGCGCTTATGTCTACCCTGTCGACCCACCTCAACTGGGGATCGAGCTACGTGGTCCACGACTGGTACCATCGCTTTATCGAACCGGAAGCCAGTGAGGATCGCCTGGTGCTGATCGGCCGGGTTAGTACCGTGGTGCTCATGGTGCTGGCCGCCGTGCTCGCCCTGGCATTGTCCAATGCGCTGCAGGCCTTTTCGATCCTGTTGCAGATCGGCGCAGGCACCGGCCTCATCTTCATTTTGCGCTGGTTCTGGTGGCGAATCAATGCCTATACGGAGATCGCCGGCATGTTCATCTCCTTTGCCGTAGCGCTGTTGCTGGAATTTGCCTGGGTTCCCCTCGGATTACCGGAGCTGGCCGGCCACCAACGTCTCTTGCTGGGCATCGCGATCACTACCGTGGGTTGGGTGACGGTCACCTTTGCCACGCGGCCGACCGATATGGCTACCCTCACCAATTTCTACGCTACTACCCGACCGGGCGGGCCGGGATGGAACCCGGTGGTAAGCCAGCTTCCCGAACGCGCCGACACCCAGGCCGACGGGCAGCTCCCACTGCGTATCCTGGCGATGCTGATCGGAGCCATTACGATCTACTCCGTTTTATTTGCCACGGGCTTCTATCTGTACGGCAGGTTCGTGGCCACCATCACTTCCGGAACGGTGGCGGTGATTGGTATTGCCATGCTCCTGATCATTTGGAAAAGGCTCCGTCGGTAGGATGGACACGACACCCTTTTGAGCTATTCTCTACGGCGGACCGCGAAAGCCTCCCGCAAACCAAATGGTAGCCGGCTCGATATCAGCCAACGATGACCCTCAGCGAAGCACTCCGGCACATGATCGGATAGGGGGCCAAACCTCCCGCGGGACTGGCCACCCAGATTAGCGCGCAGTGTCCGCCATACGGAGGTAAACCCCGTTGGTCCAGCCGAAGCCATCCTGCACCGGGTATTCCCCGCCGCCGGCCTCCAGGGTGATGTTCTCCACATTATACTTTTCGACCATCTTGTCTACGTTTTCGTAGACGCGTTCATTATTATCCATCCAACGCATACGCACGTCAGTGGCAAGGTCTTCGTACCCATACCGTTCCAGGCCGGCGAAGGCCATCCATTGCAGGGGGGGCCAACCGTTCGGTGCATCCCATTGCTGGCCGGTTCGCTTCAGGCTGGTTCGTAATCCCCCGGGAGCGAGAAATTCCTCCTCCAGCGTTCTGGCCAGGGCAGCGGCATGGTCGTCGGTGGTCAGGCCTACGAATAAGGGATACATACCGGCCAAAGTCCGGTAGCCCGTAAGCTCTCCGGTGGTCCAGTTGCGGTCTTCGTACCACTCGCTTTCCCCGTTCCAGAGGTATTGCTCGATCGCCGAGCGTCTGCGTTCCGCCCTTCTTTGGTAGGCTTCCCGTTCGGGAATGAATTCCGAGTGCTCGGCGATGGTGTGTTCCAGGTGGTAAAGCAGGGCGTTGAGGTCCGGCGGCAGGATGTCGGTGGTATTGATGCTGGAGAGATTCTGGCCGTCGGCAAACCACCTTGCGCTGAAGTCCCAGCCGGATTCGGCGGCGGAGCGCAGGTGACGGGCAACTTCCTGACTGTCGCGCTCACTCTCCCGAATGACCATCAGGTCCTCCCGGTAGCTTTCCGCCCGGGGTCGATCGCCGGCATCGTAGTAGCGGTTCAGGTAAACGCTATCGGCCATCCATACCACGTGGTTCACCGCGCGATCTGAAGCGCTTACCTGGTCTGCACCATCCATCCAGAAGGCGTACTCGTCTTTCAGCTGATCCATGAATTCGGCGTACACCCGATCGCCCTCGATCGAAGCGAGGAGGGAGACCATGTGTGAAAAGAAGGGGGGTTGTGACCGCGTCAGGTAGTAGGTCCGGTTGCCATTGGGGATAAAGCCTAATTCGTCGATCAGGTAAGCAAAGTTTTCGACCATGGTTCGTACCAGACTGTCCTGGCCGGAGGCGGCCAGCCCGAGCATGGTGAAGTAGCTGTCCCAGTAATAAACCTCGCGGAACCTGCCCCCTGGCACGACGTATTCTTCCGGCAATACGATCAGGCTTCCAGACCGGCCTTCATCACTGCCCGCTTCCCGCGTGAGTACCGGCCAAAGGGTCTTGATGTGTTCGCTGATGCCTGCCTCCCCATTGCTGGTAAAGCCACTTTGTGCGGTTCTCGGTGGATCAAAATTCGCCTCGACAAAGGTGAGAAGATCGAAGTCGGCGGCGTCCCGGCGGCTTTCGTACCGTTGCATGATCTCCCGAGAATCGCTCCGGGGAATCATATCCACGAAGGTTTTCCCATCGTCATACACCTGCTGTATCTGCACCTCCCGAAACAGCTCGCCGAACAACTCATCCGGGGCAAGGAGCCGCTCATCGCCCAGCGTATCGGCCGCAACGGATACCGTCTTCGCACCCTGGGAGGCCGGATCCGAATTACAAGACAAAAACATCAAAAAGAGGAGCAGGTAGAGGTAGTGCATGGGGCTGCGTAGATTGCGGTTTAAGCTAAAACAAAAGTTTCCCGGCGGGTTCGCGGCTACCCTGGCGGTGATTGGTAGGGGCCGGCGGGTTGGTTACCTTCGCGGCATGCCAAGTTTTACCGCTGATTATATCTTCCCGATAGCTTCGGAACCGATAAAGAATGGGATCGTTGTACTTGACGATTCCGGAAAGATCACCTCGATCCAGGACCCTTCCCGGGCCGATTCCAAACCCGCAACACCGCTACCCGAACACGCTGGACCTGCGTCCACGCCCAAAAAGATCGACGGCATTCTGGTGCCGGGATTCGTGAACGCCCACTGCCACCTCGAACTCAGCCACCTGAAAGGGAAAAGCCAGACGGGCAAGACCCTGCTTCCCTTCCTGGTCGACGTGGTGACCCTACGGGAGGGCGACCCATCGGTGATCGAGGACGCTATTCGCGAACAGGACCGGCTGATGTGGGAGGGTGGCATCCAGGCGGTTGGTGACATCTGCAACAAGTCCGATACCGCAAGCACCAAGCGAGCCAGCCGGATCCGCTACTACAACTTTGTAGAGATGTTCGACTTCCTGCAGGAGGAGCGCGCCCAGGAAAGCTACGAGATGTATTTGCCGGCCTACGAGCAACAGCCCGAACCCAAAAGTGCCGTGCCGCACGCCCCGTACACCGTTAGCGAGGCGCTGTACAAAAAGATCAACGCACTGAATACCGGGAATGGATCCGTTAGCATTCACAACCAGGAAACCGAAGCGGAGGATGAATTATTCCAGACGGGCCTGGGCGGCTTTCGGACCTTTTTCGAGGGCTTCGGCAGTAGTCTGGAAGGCTTTACGGCTCCGGGAACCCCCTCGCTCTACCACGCCATCCAGCACATGAATCCGGATAAGCGTACGCTATTCGTTCACAACACCCTGACCACTCCGGAGGCTATCCTCGCCGCGGAGGCCTGGGCAAACAACGGCGTTTATTGGGTGACCTGCCCGAACGCCAATTTGTACATAGAAAACCGACTGCCCCGCTACGACCGTTTTCTGAGCACCGGGGCGAAGGTTTGCCTAGGCACCGACAGCCTTACTTCCAATTGGCAGCTCAGCATTATCGAGGAACTCAAAACCATCAGTAAATATCAAAGCTACGTGCCCTTCGGGTCCTTACTCCGCTGGGCTACCCTGAATGGAGCCGAGGCCCTGCAATTTGATCGTGACCTGGGAAGCCTGGAGGTAGGAAAACGACCCGGTCTGGTGGCCATCACCGGACTCACGGGCAAAGCGCCGGAAGATTTTGCCTTTAGCACTGGCACGAGGAGCCACCGGGTTATCTGAGCGGCGGGCGAAACAACTTCCATACATCTCCGGTAGGTGACACAACTGCCGGGATCACATAGGTGTCCTTTGGTTATGTACCGCTACTTATTGTTTCTGCTATTGATCTTTGCGAACCCGGCATTCGCGCAAACCCCTATGGCAGCCCCGGAAGACGAACCCGTCCGCAGCTACGAAAGTGACCAGCGGTGGAATGAGATCGATGACCTGGAAGGCCGGTTTCGCATCCTTTCCCCGGGGCCCCTGGTGCATAAGGAGGACACGCTGACCACCGCGGTTGGTGAGCAGGTTTTCCACACCTATTTCTTCAAGGTGCCGGATCTGGAACGGGCGGAGAATCTCATCTACGTGCTGAGTTACGTCGACTACCCGGCCGGAGCCCTACACCAGGACAGTACCGACCTGGTAAACGAGCTGTTACTTTCTACGGAGGAATCGGCCGCGGAATCCTTACGTGGGGAGGTCATTTACAGTACCGAGCGGGAGGTTCTCGGATTCCCCGGACGGTTGTGGCGTATCGATTATAAGGACGGAGAAGCCAACGCCCGGACGCTGGCTTTCGTAGTTGGCGCGCGGTATTACGAACTGAAGACCTTCTCGCTATCCGGTCGGGGGCTGGGGGATGCGTCGGATAAGTTTTTCCGCAGCTTTGAATACCTAGGATCCGGACAAGGCACGAAATAATTTCCGCCCTTCGGGCCATTCGACCGGAAATCGGTCACCAGCGCGGATCAGCTCATCGCGGTCATAGCGATAATGGGGAACGTCTCCGAGCTGAGGACCGAAGGCCACCCACTCCCCATTTAAGTATAGCCGAAAATGGTTGTCGGCCGATACATCCACTTCGAAGAATTCCGGCATATCATCCAACCTGAAATCGCGTCGGAAGAGCACTACGGCCTGATCGCTGCCGCGTGTGGCCGGGTGGGTGATCCAGTGGGCGGCCAGGCGGACAGCCGGTTCCGGGCGGGGGGCCGCAGGGGCAAAAAGGGGTAGGAAAATTAATACCAGGAGGTAGCGGATCGACATGTACCGAATGTACCGAACCCGTGCCTAACCACTACGTTCCACCGCTAAAATCTACCCATGAACATTAACTTAGCAGGACAAACCGCCATCGTGACGGGATCCAGCACCGGGCTCGGCAGGGCCTGCGCTATTGGCCTGGGGAGCGAAGGCATGAACGTAGTGGTAAACTACCACAGCAGCGATAAGGAGGCACGGCAAACAGCCAAAGCCATCGAAGAGGCCGGCGGGAAAGCCATCGTCGTTCAGGCCGACGTAAGTAAGGAAGATGATGTCGCCAAGCTGTTCAAGGCGTGCGATAAGGCCTTCGGCCACCTCGATCTCCTGGTGGCCAACGCCGGCTTGCAAGCCGATGCCGCCTTTACGGAAATGACGCTTGCCCAGTGGAACAAGGTGATCGACGTGGACCTTACCGGGCAATTTCTGTGTTGCCGGGAGGCTGCCCGCATTTTTCGCAAGCAAGGGGTGCACGAGCACGGCAGCTCGGCCGGCAGGATCATCTGCATGAGCAGCGTCCACGACGAGATCGCCTGGTCGGGGCACGTCAATTACGCGGCCGCGAAAGGCGGGGTAAAGATGATGATGGAGAGCATGGCTCAGGAACTGGCGGGAGACAAGATCCGGGTCAACAGCATCTCCCCCGGCGCCATCCGTACCGATATCAATAAAGCCGCCTGGGAAACGGAGGATGCGATGGAGCAGCTACTGAAGCTCATCCCCTACGGCCGGATCGGCGAAGGCGAGGACGTGGCTAATTTATGCGCTTTCCTGGCCAGCGACGCGAGCGATTACATTACGGGCGCAACCATCTACATCGACGGAGGTATGATGCTCTACCCGGGATTCCGGTTCGGCGGGTAGCCGTACAGAAGGAGGAAGAAGGTGAACATCGATACCCCGACCGAACTTTCCAGCGTGTTCTCTACGAGGCAACTGGAGAAAAACATCGCCCATACCCCAAAAAAAAGCGGATCCCGCCAACGGCCGGCTCCGAAGCCGATGGCCACGAAACAGGCTAAAGTGATGATGAAGCCGATGATCCCCCCGCCCGCGAGCGCCGTCACGAACTGATTGTGCGGGCGTTTGCCCGAAGTTCCGGGCAGGCGACGGGCGTACTCCCGGTCCATAACCGACCGGAGATTTCCCGGGCCTACCCCCAGTAAAGGATGTTCCTGCCAGACTTCCATACCAATGCGTATGCTGGTCAGACGGCCCTCGTCGGAAAATTCCAGCTCGTCCTGTGCCGGATCGCGCTGCAGCAATTCGTAGCGCATGTAGTTCATTTTCGTGGCAAAGGAAGGCAGTAAGAGGTACGCCGCAACGGGCAGCAGGAGCATGCCTACTATTCCACCAATGAGCAAACGGTAGTTCCTGCGCCGCATAGCCCAGCCGATTGCCACCAATCCCCACCCGACATAGGCAGCTGCCAAACCGGAGCGTACCGCCAGGATGTGCAAGCCCACAAATAAGGCGAAACCCGTGATCAGAAGCCAATAGCTGCGGTAGCGAAACCATCCGTCCAGTCCGGCCACGGAGGCTACCGCGACGAGCAAACTGAAACGGATATGATTCCCGCGGGGAACCGGCATCGCCTGTCCGCGGTAGATCATCTCGTTGACATCGGTAAAATTCCAGGCGTAGTGAAGTAGGACGCCCGTCAGTGCCAGCATCACGAAGACGATCAGGAGCGAACGTTGTTTAGGCACGCGCCCCGGTGACGGGGGGCCAGGGCCGTACCAGAAGGGGATGCCGGCCCAGGCGATGGGCAGGATGAGCAAAGGAAGCTTGACCCGGAGCCGTTCCAGGTAGTAGTCCCAGTCGAAGGTCTGCGGAGCCAGGAAAAGCAGGTAGAGATACAGGCCGGTAAGTCCCCAGAACAGGGAGCTGCGTAAGAACGCGGGGAAATGGGTTTTCCAGATTGGATTGATTCCCCGCTGCAGGCTTAAATCCGCGACCACGGCGGTTACGATGATGCTGATGGAGAGCAGGACGGGAGAAAGCACCATTCCGACCACCATGCCCGGGACGCTCAGGGCCAGCAACCACCATCGAATGTCGGCTTCGGATACGTGCATATGCGCCAAGATACCCTGGGTCGACGCATCGTGGCTATCTTCGCGCCAAAGCAAGCGAAAACATGGACGTATTCGACCGCGTAACCGGGCTGATCGAGGAGATCGGGGCCGCCACCGCCGCCACTCCGGAAGAGGTGGAAGCTTTCCGCATCCGGTACCTCGGAAGTAAAAATATACTCAAGCCCCTCATGGGCGAAATGCGGAACCTTCCCGGTGAGCGGAAGCCCGATTTCGGTCAGTTGGTCAACCGGGCCAAGCAAACCGCCCAGGAAAAGTACGATAGCTTACAAGCCGGTTTGGCACAGCAGCAATCCGCCAAGGCAGGAGCTGACCTGGACCTTACCGCCCCCGCGGAACCCATGCCCCTGGGAAGCCGGCACCCCATAGCGCTTACCATGCGGCGCATCGTATCGATCTTCGAGCGCATTGGTTTTGCCGTGGCGGAAGGTCCCGAAGTGGAGGACGACTGGCACAACTTCACGGCGATGAACACCCCGGAGGACCATCCCGCCCGGGACATGCAGGATACCTTCTATACCGGCGAAGGGATGCCCGCCGGACCGAACAATTCAGCGATGCTGCTGCGCACCCATACCAGTTCGGTTCAAGCCCGTACCATGGAAACGCAAAAACCGCCGATCCGCATTATTGCCCCCGGTCGCGTCTACCGCAATGAAACCATCAGTGCCCGAAGCCACGCCCAATTCCACCAGGTCGAAGGCCTCTACATCGCCGAGAAGGTCAGCTTTGCCGATATGAAGGCGACCCTGCTCCATTTTGCCCGCGAGATGTACGGGGAAGATACCCGCATCCGACTTCGACCCAGCTATTTCCCCTTTACCGAACCCAGCGCCGAAATGGATATTTGGTGGGGACTGGAAACCGAGCACGATCACCGCATCACCAAAGGAACCGGCTGGCTGGAGATCCTCGGTTCCGGCATGGTGGATCCCGCCGTATTGGAAAATTGCGACATCGACCCGGAGAAGTACACGGGCTATGCCTTCGGAATGGGCATCGAGCGGCAGGCGATGCTGCTGTATAATATTACCGATATCCGCCTGATGTTTGAGAACGACGTGCGGTTTCTTCGTCAGTTTGCTAGCGTCCTGTAGCGGCCATCGTAGCGGCCATCGTAGCGGCCACTTTAGTGGCCTGGCTACTAGTTATAGAGTAGTCGTGTGATAAAGTGCTGGCAGCTTGACGGCTGAAGCCGTCGCCACTTTAGTGGCCTGGCTGCAAGTTACGGTAGCCGTTTTATGAAGTGCTGGTAGCTTGACGGCTGAAGCCGTCGTGACTTAGTGGCCTGGCTGCTAGTTACAGTAGACTTTTGATGAGGTGCTGGCAGCTTGACGGCTGAAACCGTCGCTACTTAGTGGCCTGGCTGCTAGTTACAGTAGACCTTTGATGAGGTGCTGGTAGCTTGACGGCTGAAGCCGTCGTCACTTAGTGGCCTGGCTGCTAGTTACAGTAGACGTGTGATGAGGTGCTGGCAGCTTGACGGCTGAAGCCGTCGTCACTTAGTGGCCTGGCTGCTAGTTACAGTAGACGTGTGATGAGGTGCTGGCAGCTTGACGGCTGAAGCCGTCGTCACTTAGTGGCCTGGCTGCTAGTTACAGTAGACGTGTGATGAGGTGCTGGCAGCTTGACGGCTGAAGCCGTCGTCACTTAGTGGCCTGGCTGCTAGTTACAGTAGACGTGTGATGAGGTGCTGGCAGCTTGACGGCTGAAGCCGTCGTCACTTTAGTGGCCTGGCTGCTAGTTATAGAGAAGTCGTATGATGAAGTGCTGGCAGCTTGACGGCTGAAGCCGTCGCTACTTAGTGGCATGGATGCTAGTTACCGTAGCCGTGTGATGAGGTGCTGGCAGCTTGACGGCTGAAGCCGTCGTCACTTAGTGGCATGGATGCTAGTTACCGTAGCCGTGTGATGAGGTGCTGGCAGCTTGACGGCTGAAGCCGTCGCTACGTGAACATATCCACAATGGTCAGCGTGCCGAAGATTATACTTGCCAGTCCGTTGGTGGTGAAGAAGGCCAGATTAATCCGGCTTAAATCGATAGCGGATACCAGCGTATGCTGGTACAGCAACAGGGCCAAGAATACAAACCCGGCCACAACAGTTAGCCCTCCGAAGGTGGAAGGATAAAGGGCAAATTGCAGCCCCAGGCAAGTAGCCAGCAGCAGGGCGCAGGTCAGGTGAAGCAGCCGTCCCAGGAGAAGTGCCCTACGGGCACCCAAGCGCACCGGAATAGAAAACAATTCCTCTTTCCGATCGAAAGATTCGTCCTGCAGGGCATAGATGATGTCGAAACCGGAAACCCATAGCAGGACGACCACGCTGTACAATACCGGCAGTAAGGCCCACTCGGAGGTAACCGCCAGGTAGGCGCCCAGAGGAGCCAGGGCCAGCCCTAACCCAAGTACGAAATGGCAGAGGTAAGTAAACCGTTTCGTGTAGCTGTACCCTATTATGATCAGTAGGGCAAGGGGAGAGAGTAGCAGGCAGAGTCGATTGAGTAACCCGGCCGCAAGGATGAAGAGCAGACAATTGACGATCACGAAAACCAGGGCGGCCCGCGCGGAGATGGTACCGGAGGGTATCTCCCGGACTGCCGTTCGTTGGTTTTTAAGGTCGATGTCCCGGTCCAGCCACCGATTGAAACCCATGGCGGCGGAGCGGGCGAACACCATGCATCCAATCACCAGCAAGAGTTTGTAAACGCTCAGACTCCCATTGGACAACACGCCAAGGAAGAATCCCAGCAAGGCGAAGGGAAGGGCGAAAACGGTGTGGGAAAATTTGACCAGCGACAAAAAATCGCCGACCCTGCGCAGGGTGGTCATGGCCGGGGGGGAGTAATGAATGCACAAAGGTAATTGTTGGTCAATGCCTGCCCGGACATAGAGTTTATAATGGTCCCTCTTTTATGAATAAATTTGGCCCGCCACCAACGTCCGCGGGTGCCCCCGCCGTCTTGCTTGGAAAGATGTGCCCCATGAACAAGCTGTACCCACTTCTGCTCTTCACCGTATTCCTTACGGGTTGCCTGGAAGATGAATGCTCGGAAACACTTACCTATACCGCTTACCATCCGGTAGTCATCAGCGCCACGGAATGGCGGTCCGATGAGTTCACCTTTACCCCCGCCGAGCAGGTTTGTGAGCCGAGTGGGTTTTACGTGTACGGTGACATTCTCTTCGTACTGGACCGGAGCGAGGGCATGCATATCATCGACAATTCCGACAACGACAACCCGCGTCCGCTAAAGTTTCTCAACATCCCGGGGGGCGAAGGCATCGCCGTCCGCAACGGCATCCTGTACGTCAATCAGTACGTCGATCTGCTCGCCTTCGACATATCCTCCCCTACCAACCCCGCTTTTCTAAGTCGGACGGAAAATGTCTTTGATCCCTATACCGACTTTGCCGCCGGAGTAATGGGCAACGGGGACGTGACCATCGACTGGATAGAGGGAACCGAGACGATGCAGGTAGACTGCAATGCCCCTGCCACCGGGGGCGCGTGGCAGTGGCGCGGCGGCACGTTCTTCGCCCTCGACCGGGCATCCCTGGAATTC
Source organism: Lewinellaceae bacterium (assembly GCA_963747415.1). Lineage (GTDB taxonomy): Bacteria > Bacteroidota > Bacteroidia > Chitinophagales > Saprospiraceae > Neolewinella. The sequence continues at coordinate 491,595 of CAVVFF010000004.1, forward strand.
GCCGTGTCGAATACGGCCGGTACGCCCAGTGGCGGGGAGCAGGTCGGTATCGGCGGCAGTCTGGCCCGTTTCACGATCAACCAGGGAACGCTCTACGCCGTGGATAACAGCAGTTTGCGGGTTTTCTCCCTGGCCAAGCCCGCGGAACCCGAATTCCAGGGGGTCAATCGCCTGGGCTGGGGCATCGAAACGATCTTCCCGTACAAGGACATGCTCTTCATTGGGGCCAATAACGGCATGCACGTCTACGGCATCAGTGACCCGCTGGCCCCGGAACATTACTCGACCGTCGAGCACGTCCGCAGCTGCGACCCCGTAGTCGTGCAGAACGATATGGCTTACGTGACGATGTGGGGCGGCGCCGATTGTGGAAACCTGCAGGACCAACTGATGGTCATCGACGTGAGCAACCCCAAGTCCCCAAAAACCTTGCAGGAGCTTCCCATGGAACACAGTCATGGTTTAGGCGTGGATGGCGACAAGCTTTTCCTCTGTTCAGGGCCCGCGGGAATGAAGGTACTGGAGCTGCTGAACGACGGAACCGTGGGCTCGGAGCGATTCGCTACGGATGATTTCCCCGCTAAGGACGTGATCGTATTACCGGGCAGGCAGGAGCTGATCGTACTGGGCTGGGAACAAGCCGGTATCAAGCAGTTCGATTACGACCAGGAAGGACGGCCCACCGCGGTGAGTGACATCGCGCTTTGTGACTAATTTTAAGTGAAACCCATCAAATTGATGCGACCCTTTTTACTCCTCTGTTGCTGCCTGCTTTGTCTTTCGGGGAATGCCCAAACGGCATCTGAACCTGCCCTGACGGACGTTATCGAGGTCAGGGGGGAACCCAACCTGAAAGGCACGCTCATCGGATACGATTACGGACGAAGTGCCACCCTGGTTACCGAAGCGGGGGAATTGGTGACCGTCCCCTGGGATAAGATGATCCGGGTTACCTACCACTCCGAACAGGTGGTGGCAGCTCAACCCTTGAAGGCCTGGTTGCAGATCGATACCATGATGGTACTTCCACAGCGGCGGTGGCGGCACCAGGTCATGATCACCACCAGTTTTGCCGATGGCGGGTTTAGTAATGGTTTTGGCAATTCGGCCATCATTGGCCCCGGGGTGAATTACCACCTACTGTTCACGCGTCAAAAGCTGAGCATCGGTCCGGGAGTGGGTTATGAGGTAATGAGTAACCGCCGGGACGAGCGCCTGGCTTCCCTTACCGGCTTGGCCGAATACCGTCTCGGACGCGGCAGGGTACGCACCTTCGGCCGCCTCATCGGTGGCCTGAATCTCCCGCTGGGAGGTGACCAACTAGACATAGAAGATCGCGGCCTAGGCTTTACTTATCATCCTTCCGTCGGCATCCTCTTAATGCCCCGGAAGGGCAGGTGGGCGAACCTGGCCCTGGATCTGGGTTACCGGGTCTCCAGGGTACGGTTTAGCGCGGTGACGCCCAACCTGGAACTCCTGGACCGTGAGATAAGCTATCAACGATTAACCCTCGGCCTAGCGGCCAGATTTTAACGATTTGCCGGAAAACGAAGAAGAGCGACAATTGGTCGAAGCCTGCTTGAGGAACGACCGCCGCGCCCAGGAGGCCTTTTACCATAGGTATGCCCCGACGGCGCTAGGGGTTTGTCGCCGGTACTCCCCGGGCCGGCAGGAAGCTATGGAATTGGTAAATGGTGGCATGATGAAGGTATTCGAAAAACTGGACCAATTTCGCTGGGAAGGAAGTCTGGAAGGCTGGATCAAACGACTCGTGTTCAACAATACCATCGACCACTTTCGCCGCCAGCAGCAAAAACCTACCCTCGAAATCGCCAACTGGGATCAACCCACGGAGGATACCGCCACCCACCGACTCTATGCCGAAGACCTTTGTAAAATGATCGAATTGTTGCCCGAAACCAGTAAGGAAGTTTTCTGGCTCTTTGCCGTGGAGGGCTACAGCCACGCGGAAATTGCAAAAAAACTGGACTTCAGTGAAGGCAACAGTCGCTGGCACCTCAGCAAGGCCCGTCAGCTACTTCGTGACCGGTTAAACGCAGAACCCCACAAATTCAACCGATATGCCGGATAGTAACTCAGAGTGGACAGCGGACGAATCCTTCTGGAACGAAGCGTGGGCGGATATGCAAGATCGCCTGAACCGCAAACGGCGCAGGCGGATGATCCTGTTGCCGTGGATCCTTGGTATTGGCTTACTGCTGGGCGGCGGAGCGCTGGTGCTTTACCTCTCGCAGGACCCGATAAGTGAACCGGTAGCCAGCAGCCGAACGGAAATACCCGGGGAAACGAACCCGCAAGCCCCTACGAACCCTGCAGATACAGCGAAAAGCGTAAGAATTTTACCGACGGAGAAGGCACAAAATACAGAAGGGCAATCCACCGAAGTACGTACGCCCGTTCGCGGTACTTCCACGAAACCAGCTCAGGCGCCCCCCGCCATCAGCGGATCGGATTCCCGCTGGCCGGGATCAAACCAGCGTAAATCCATCCCATCGAACTTACCCGCTTCACCGAAAGATCTTGCACCTGCGCCCCGTTCGCCCAAAAACTTGACCGGTGTCCGCCAGACTGAGGAGATCGTCTCCGACTTACCCCAGGCGGTTTTCACCCTACTTATGGACAATCCGGATCTTCCCGAAGTAAAACTTGGCGAAGAAGAAAAAACCTTTAGCCCGGTAGACGGCGGTGGACCCTATGCCCTCGCTGCCGGTGCGACGGGATACGTCAGCAGCTTCATCCCCGGTGGTTACCTGCAGTTCAGCCGTCGATTCGGGAGGGGCAAGTGGTTCGTGCCCCTCATGCTTCGGTACGACTACGCCCGCCGAACGGTTTCGGTAAGCGATACTGAAAATCTGGCGGAAGCCCTCAATCTGGCTGCGGCGGACGTAGACCCCACCACCGCGGACCGTTTAAACAGACGCCTGGACGAAAACAACAGCAATCTGGTGAAAACCCACAGCCTGGAACTTCGAACGGGGATCGGCCGGCAGCTCGGAAAACGGGTGAACCTGGCGATGGGTGGTGGAGTGAGCTACCTGGTGGGCGGCAGCGGTCCCATCATCTCCAACCTGGGAAATGGGAATTACTACGCGCTTACGGTGCAGAACAATCGGCTGGACTTTATGTCGCGAAACTCCGCGAATTACAGTCCGGCGTCCGGTTCCACACAGCAATCGGTCTTGAATAATACTATTAATAGAATCATCGTAAATGGTTGGTTAAATGCCAATTACCAGATATCGACGAAATTCAGTTTCACGTTGGGACTTACTCACCATATAAGCTCATTTTACCAATCGGATGCCATCCTCATGGAATCTACTCGCATAGAAATCGGTGCTTTACGTAGGTTTTAAGGGATGAGGTCGTACCTTCGCCGCCCAATTGCGTATCCCCTATGAAGAAAGACATCGCAACGCCCGAAGTAACCGACTTGAGCGTGGCCGTAGTGCCCCGGAAAGATGCCAGTGAAGAGCTGTGGGATATTTTCCTGATCAACGAAAGTGATGAGTCGCTGGAGAACGTGCTCGTTACCAGCCAGGGATACGGCAGCATCGAAGGCGTGGATAAGACCACGACCGTCCTGCGGCATTTCCACCAGACGCTTCCCGCGGGCGAAGCGGTCAAGATCGAACCGATCCAACCCGCCCTTTTCGGAATTAACAATGAATACTGGGTAAGCTTCAACCGGGGCGAGCATATGCTCGACAAGCGCTACCTGTTTAAAGCAGGCACCATCAGCCAGGAGGCACTCCACCCGCTGCCGGTGCTCGATCGCCCGGGAGTGATGATGCGATGATAGACCGCCCCACCCCGAAACGCGTAGCGGAGAGCTTTACGACCATGTCGGAGCTCGTCATGCCTAACGACACCAACCCACAGGATAATCTGATGGGAGGGAATATGCTGCGTTGGATGGACATCTGCTGTGCCATTTGCGCCGGCAAGCATTGCGCCCGCCCGGTGGTCACGGCCAGCGTCGATAACGTCGCCTTCAACAGCGCCATCAGAAACGGGGAGGTCATCACCCTGGAAGCCAGCGTTACGCGGGCCTTCAACACCAGCATTGAGGTCTTCGTCGAGGTGTTTGCCGCCACTATGCAGGGCACCCATCCCCGCCGGACCCACCACGCCTACTTTACCTTCGTCGCGCTCGATAAGGACAACGGCTCGCCGGTTGCCGTACCGGAGCTGATCCCCCTTACCGAAACCGAAGCGCAGCGGTACGAAGCCGCCCTGCGGCGGCGCGAGCTGCGACTCGTACTGGCCGGTCGGTTGCAACCTCAAGATGCCGCTCACCTCCAGGAACTCTTTAACAGCAAAGCATGAAGATCGCCACCTACAACGTCAACGGAATACGCGCCGCTCTCCGTAAAGGACTGGGCGGGTGGGCCGCGGAACAGGATATCGACATTCTGTGCCTGCAGGAAACCAAGGCTTCGGCGGAGCAGGTGGACCTCGAAGACCTTAAGCTTGCCGGCTACGAACACGCGGCCTGGCACAGTGCAACCAGCAAAAAAGGTTATTCGGGAGTGCTGACCCTGAGCAAGCGTGCCCCGGATACCGTAGTGGAAGGCTGCAATCTGGATGTCTACGACTGCGAAGGCCGCGTGATCCGCACCGACCACGACGACCTTACTATCCTCAACTGTTACTTTCCCAATGGCGGACAAGGCGAACACCGTCAGGACTATAAGTACCGTTTCCTCGATGATTTCCTGAACTTCGTGAAGGAGCTTCAGGTGACTCGACCTAACCTGCTTGTAGTAGGCGACTACAACATTGCCCACGAGGAGATCGACCTGCACGCACCCAAGCGAAATGAAACGAATACCGGCTTCCTTCCCGACGAGCGCGCCTGGATGACCAGGTGGTTTCGGGAAACCGGTTTCGTGGACGCCTTCCGCCATCTCCACCCTGAAAAGGTGGCCTACAGCTGGTGGAGCTACCGGGCCAACGCCCGGAATAACAATAAAGGCTGGCGGATAGATTACCACAGCTACCCGGAGGCCCTCGCCCACCGCATCAAGCAAGTGGAGCACCTCAACGATGCCATGCACTCCGACCACTGCCCCATCCTGATCGAACTAAACGATTAAACCGATGGAGCGAATATTCCTGGATAACGCCGCCACCACCCCCCTCGACCCCGAGGTATTGGAAGCCATGACCGCGGTGATGCGCAGCGACTTCGGCAACCCCTCCAGCATTCACGCGGAGGGACGCAAGGCGCGTAGCCTCATTGAGGCGGCACGTAAGACGGTGGCCAACGCTCTCAACTGCAGCATCGGGGAGATATTCTTCACCTCCGGCGGGACCGAAGCCAATAATATGGCTCTCAAAAATTCGGTTCGTGACCTGGGCGTGGAACGCATCATCTCTTCCCCCCTCGAGCATCATTGCGTGCTGCACAGCCTCGACGCGATCCGGGCCACCGGAGCCGCTACCGTGGAAATGGTCCGGACAGACGAAAAGGGGCACATCGACCTGGAGAATTTGCGCAGCCTATTGAGCCAGAGCACGGCGAAAACCCTCGTCAGCCTGATGCACGCCAACAACGAGATCGGCAACCTGCTGCCGCTCCAGGAGGTAGCCGATATCTGCGAGGAAGTCGGGGCCTACTTCCACTGCGACACGGTGCAGACCATGGGCTACTACCCCATCGATCTGGACCGTACCCGGGTAAGTTTTCTGTCCGGCTCGGCGCATAAATTCTACGGGCCCAAGGGAATCGGATTCGTCTACATCAACAACGATAACATTATCAAGCCGTACCTGGACGGCGGAGCGCAGGAGCGAAACATGCGCGGGGGGACGGAAAACATCTACGGTATAGTGGGCCTGGCCCGTGCCCTCGAAAAAGCAATCGAGGAACGGGAGGACCGTCGATCCCGTATGGAAGACGTGCGCCAGTACCTGATCGACCGACTCCGCGCTACCTATCCCGAGGTTCGCTTCAACGGAGATCCGGACCGTAGTCACTATAAGGTGCTCTCGGTGAGCTTCCCGGAATCTTCCAAGGGAGACCTGTTGCTCATGAACCTCGATCTGGCCGGCATCTCTGCCAGTGGCGGTTCGGCCTGCTCCAGTGGTATCGACGTAGGCAGCCACGTCGTCGCCCACCTGAATCCGGACTCCAAGCGGCATACGATCCGCTTCAGCTTCAGTCACCACAATACGCGGGATGAGGTGGACTACGTCGTGGAGCGGTTGCGGGGTATGGTGTAACGGGCTTTCACTCCACTGGATGGCGACTGACGGCAATAAGGCAGCGCAACTTACCTTTAGGAAATGCACCTGAAACTACACGTACTTTTCCTGGCGGGGATCCTGCTGGGGATGATGGGTTGCCATGACGAGTACGAGCTCCCTTACGCCACGGTTGAACTGGCGGTGGAGGTGGTCCCATCGGCCGATTATACGCCCCTCTCGCTCCCCCTTTATAGTGTCCGCAGTCGCATTGACAAATCCGATGGTCAATCCGCGATTGGCGCCTTGCACGAATCACCGGATTAGTTAGGTCATGTGGATCTGAACGCTGACTATGCGTTGGAGTCAGGTCGCGATGCCGTAAAGCTTTATGGAGTCATCAACGACATTTCGGCGATGGACTTGAACTTCGGTTCGTTGCAACTGCGAGCAGAACCCTCCGGAAAGGTCGAGACGATAGAAGTATGCTTACCCCGGTTTCTTCCTTTATCCCGGCCGCTGAATCTGCGCGCCGGCGAGCATTACCTCGTCACCCTCACGCTCGATCCAGCCCTTATCCATGCAGTCAACTCCGTAAGGGCCCTGGGTCTAAGGGAAGCCACGCTGTCCGTAACCCAGCTTTAAGCCGCTGCCAGGGCTTTTTCGATCATCTCGGACGGTACCGGAAGGAAACTCGCTCACCATCACGCGTACTATTTTGCTCGTCGCGGGGGACTGGAGGGAACAAAGGCAATGGCGAAAATACTCACCTGGCTGGTGACGTGGAATAGCGCTTCGCGACAACGGTTCTATCGTAGGCATTGTGAGCTTAACCGCGGTAGCGGAAAAGCAATCCGCTCGTTCTGAAACGAACGACGATCAGGTATACCGTACCCCCACTGGAAAGTATCTTCGCCCCATGACTTCTTACGAAACCGTCATCGGCCTGGAAGCCCACATCCAGCTGGCGACCGAATCCAAAGCCTTTTGTGCCGACCGCAATGCCTTCGGTGCAGCCCCAAACCAGCAGATCAGCGCAATCAGCCTGGGATACCCCGGCACCCTCCCCCGCCTCAATGAAACACAGGTAGCCTATGCCGTCAAATTGGGACTGGCCCTGGGCTGCGAGATTAACCTGCGTAGCACGTTCGACCGGAAAAACTATTTCTACGCCGACCTGCCGAAGGGCTACCAGATCACCCAGGATGAAAGTCCGGTGTGCATTGGCGGAAGTTTGCCCCTACGCATCGGGGGTGAAGCACATTCCATACGCCTTCATCACATCCACATGGAGGAGGATGCCGGTAAATCCGTACACGCCGAGGGTGAACCCTTTAGCCAAGTGGACCTGAATCGCGCCGGCACCCCACTGCTCGAGATCGTGACCGAACCGGACCTGCGTTCCGCAGAGGAAGTAGATGCTTTCATGAGCGGTATGCGGCAGTTGGTCCGCTGGCTCGGGGTAAGCGACGGCAATATGGAGGAGGGAAGCCTGCGCTGCGACGTGAACATCAGTGTCCGTCCGGAAGGGAGCGCGGAATACGGCACCCGTTGCGAGATCAAGAATATGAACTCCATGCGGTACGCGCGGCGGGCCATCGCCTACGAGGTGAACCGACAGATCGATTTACTCGGTCGCGGCGAGGCCGTTGTTCAGCAAACCCGTCAATTCGATCCGACAACGGGTGCCACCGCCGCCCTGCGCGACAAGGAAAATGCCCACGATTACCGGTATTTCCCTGACCCGGACCTGCCGCCGGTGGTGATCACGCCGGAATACATTTCAGAGATCCGCGACCAGCTCGGCACCCTGCCCTGGGACGCCTTCGACTCCCTCGTGGCGATGGGAATTGATGCCGAAGACGCCGGCCTGCTGAGCGAAGAAAGACAACGCTACGAGCTGTTTTTGACCTACGCCAAGGCTGCCCGTTCGACGCCGGACCTCGCTAAATTATGGATCAACCGGGTGTTACCGCACCTGAATGCCGGCAAAGACCTCGGGGTGTCCCCAGATGAAATGGATAAAGTGCTCGGCCTGATCGTAGAGGAACTCGTAAGTGCGTCCAACGTCGCCAGCAAACTGCTCCCGGACCTGCTGGAGCGCTCCGGCGATCCACTTGACCGGGCGGAAGCAATGGGCCTGATCCAGAATACCGATGCGGGATTCCTGGAAACGATCGCCCGCGAGGTAGTGGCGGCCAATGCCGGGAAGGTTACCGCCTACCGCAAGGGCAAAAAAGGATTGATCGGTTTCTTTATGGGGGAAGTGATGCGGCGGAGTGAGGGCAGTGCGGAACCGAAGGAAACGCAGGCCATCCTCCGTACACTCCTGGACGGAAAAGATGTTTGATATAGAGTGGTCACACGCCGCGGTCCGGTCAAGCTTCCGTAGTATCGCCTGACCCTATTGCCAGGACTTCGGTCACAGTCGAGGACGGATCACGTCCCGAATCCAATGGATGCTCAGCAGCCGAGCCCCCCAATTGACCAGGAAAGGGAAGCGACGGTGAGCGTTAAGGATGGCGGAGCGGATGCGCAATTCCCGGCCTATGGCCCGCCGTAAATCGACTGCGTAGCCCCTCGTCGCTACTTCGGAAAAATCGTTTTCCCGGAGGCAGTTCTTTACCTGCCGTGCCGCCAGACTGCCGCTTCGAATGGCCTGCCCGATGCCGTCTCCCGTCAGCGGATCGACCAGGCAGGCAGCATCGCCGACGAGCAGAAACCGATCTCCGGAAACCGTTACCGCTCGGGATCCGAACGGCAGGCCGAACCCCCTGACGGCATCGGTAGGCTCTGCCGCGACGAAACGATCCCGCAGGCTCGGAGAGGCTTGAATAAAGTCTTGTAAAGACGCCCGCAGCTTGATCCCCTTGCGTCTGATGGCGGTCGAATGCATACCGAAACCGACGTTACAACCACCGTCGGCCAACGGAAAGATCCAGAAGTACCCCGGCATGAACTCCGGTAGTGCGTGTATCTCCAGCCGGTCCGGTGCCAGGCCCCGTACGCCCCGGTAGTACTGGCGAACGGCGCCTCCGTGGTGCTGTGTATCGAGGCGATTCCCCGCGAGCTGGCGACTGACCACGGAGTGTGCTCCGTCGGCACCGATCACGATCTTGGCCTTACATGCGGTGTCATCGTCCAGGTGGAGCTCGACGCCGCCGTCGCGCCTGACCAGTGACTTTACCTTCACCCCCGTCCGAATGACGGTTGCTGTCTTCTCCCCCACCAGCCGGAGCAAATGCTGATCGAAGTTGATACGCCGGCAAGTGTACGCCCGGGTTTCCCAGTGCAGGGTAATGGGGGCATGACCATTCAGGTGCAAACGGGTACGTTTACTAGCCGCAGCGGAGGGAAGCGTTTCCAGGGAGGTAGCGTAATCGGGGCAGATCGCCGAAAGCGCCTTCACGGCGGGGCCCGGAATGGCATCCCCGCAAACTTTGTCGCGGGGAAAGTGGTCGCCGTCGATCAGCAGCACGGTAGCGCCGGACTTGCCGAGCTCCAGCGCCGCGGCGCAACCCCCGGGGCCACCCCCAACGATGGCTATATCGTACAACTCCATACCGGCAAAGGTAAATCGGAAATCAGCCTGTTGCGAAGCGGCGGTAAGCTAGGCCGGGGCTGACTCTTCCCACCGGGGCAAAATGAAGAGTACCGGAACGGCAACGTCCTCCCGTAACCGGGCCATCACCTTCGTTCGGTCTGCTGCATCAGGATTGTACACGACCAATAAATCATCCTGGTTGATACTGTCCTGGACGGCGGACACGATGTCTCCCTGTGCTGCGGTCTCTACCGTCAGGTCTACTCCGGTAAGACCGGAACGGGCCAGACGGCGCTGAGCGGAAGAGGCAAATGCCTCCTGATCTTGGTCTTGATCGTCGTTATCCAAGAGCACGAGCCGGACCGGACGATTGTGATTGAGCAGCATTTCGCGAAGAAAAGTCGCTAATCGGGCGTCGAAGTCCTGTTCGTTGGCCAGGGGGATGACCAGTCGTTGGACCTTACTGGCTCCGGCATGCAAGAGCATGGCCTGGCAGTGCTCCTCCTGCAGGTAACGGTCCAGCAAAGCCGCGGGGTCCGAGGTGTAGGCCATATCGTAGTTCACCTTATCCTGGCTTACCGGGACCTGGTCGACCGCCCGGCGCAGGGTCGACTCCCGGTCGAGGGAATCCGCTTCCCGGGCTTGTTGGGGGCTGACCTGCTCGGGAACGACGCGGTAGCCGAGGACCAGGAGACGGAAGGGAGAAAGATCCCGGATCCAATCGTAAGCGGGCAGATGCTCCGTCTCCTCTTCCCCTTCTTTCAACCGAAAGGGAAGCAGTACGTATGGCTGGCGTACTTCCGGCACCACGTGTGTAGGTCGCGGAGGGGAAATGTCTTTCCCACGCGTATAGTACAGATACCAGCCGCTGATCAGCACCAAAGCTCCTCCACCAAGGGCCATCGAGAGCGGCTCCATAAAGGCGATCAACGCGAAACAGCACAGCGCCCCGACAATCGGAACTACCGGGTAGAACGGTATTCGGAACGTAGGTACGTACCACAGCGGTTTCCGGCGGCGAACGACCACCAGCGTAACACAGATGAGTCCGTACAGGATAAGATGAAGCAGGGAAGCCACTTCGGCCAGCACCTGGATCCGGCCGATGAACAGACAAGCTACGGTAGGAATACCGATGATGAGTAAGGCGTAATGGGGAGTGTGGTACCGGGGATGCAAGCGGCCGGTCCGCTCGGGAAGCAGATCGTCCCGCCCAAGCGCGTACACCGACCGGGAGGCGCTGAGGATGGAAGCGTTCGCGCTGGAGAGTGTAGCCAGCAAACCGGCCAGCAAGATGGCCCACTCCCCTGCCCCACCGGCGAGTTCACGGCCTACGGCCACGGTTGCCGTTTCCCCCAATTCGGAGAGCCGGTCGGCGGAAAATACGCTGGTGGTAACGAATAAAACCAGGACGTATATCAGCGTGGCTATCAATACACTACCCACCAGCGCCCGGGGTAAGGTTTTATAGGGAGTCGTGACTTCTCCCGCAACCGTAGCGATCTGTACGAAACCAAGGAAAGAAGTAAAGACCAGGGCGGTAGTGCCGAATATAGACCCGACGCCGCGGGGGGCAAGCTCGGTCGGCAACCGGCCGGGCCCGGCAATTCCGAGGACGTCGGCCAAACCGTAGCCGAACAAGACCAGTAAGATGATCAACAGGCAGATAACGATGATATTCTGGGCCTTACCCACCTTTTCCGTACCGAAGAAATTCAGCAGCGCCAGTAAGACGGCCACCACCGCGCCGATAATCGAAACCGTGAGGGTGATGGAGACGCCGATCCGTTCCAGCAACTGAAGTACGTACTCCGCAAATCCGGACAAATAGAAGGCGGTGGCAAAAACCAGTCCGATGGACTGACCGATGCCCACCAGCGTGCCCGCACCCACGCCAAGTACGCGGGAAACGAAAAAATATCCACCTCCGCTTTGTGGCATCGCGGTAGCCAGCTCGGCGGTACACCAGGCGACCAGTAGAGCGACCGCGCCGGCAAGTATGAAACTGAAGGTAGCCCCTACCCCGGCCTGCCCTCCCGCCAGACCTGGGAACACGAATACCCCCGCCCCGACCATCGTGCCGACGCCGATCGCCAGCGCCGGCAGGAGGCCTAGACTTCGCTCTAATTCGTTGGACTCATCCGCCCGCATACCCTGATTTTATTCTTGCTATACGATCGGAGCGGTCGAGGTTCAAAAACCCTCCCGGCACGGTACTGTTAGGCCAAAAAATTGTTCGTATGTCCCTTACCCGCCTCAGATTGATTCTTGGTGATCAGCTGAATGAAAATCACTCCTGGTTCGCTTCAACGGATGAGGATACGCTCTACTGTCTCTTCGAAACCCATTCGGAAGCAACCTACTGCGAACACCATATTCAGAAGATCACCGGCTTCTTTCTGGCCATGCGGGCCTTCGCCGAACGGCTTCGAGAACTCGGCCACCACGTTCACTACCGGACCCTTGACGAAACCAAATCCGAAGCATTACAGACGATCACCGACTGTGTAGAGAAGCTTATGGAGCAGACAGGGGCCGAAAGATTCGAGTACCAGCTCCCCGACGAATGGCGGTTGGATCAGGAGTTGAAAACATTTTCGGAAAAAGTTGGAGGAGTAAGCGTGGATACCGAGCACTTCTTCTCTACCCGAACCGACGTCGCAGATATATTCAGAGGAAAGAAGACCTACCTGATGGAGACTTTTTACCGGGAGATGCGCCAACGCCACGGCGTCCTGATGGAGGCGAACGGCGAGCCCGTCACCGGACAGTGGAACTACGATCAGGATAACCGCGGCAGCCTACCCAAGGAAATCGTATTTCCCGAGCCTACCGTCTTCGAGCGGGATGCTACCGACATCGTCCGACTCCTGGAGAAGTACGAGGTCCCTACGATGGGTCGCATGGAGCACAATCGCTTCACCTATCCGGTAACCCGGAGGGAATGTCTGAAGGCCCTGAATGATTTTTGTGATGATCGCCTGCAAAACTTTGGCACTTACCAGGATGCGATGACCGAGGCCGACCCCCTGCTCTATCATGCCAACCTGAGCTTTGCGATGAACACCAAGATGTTATCCCCCCGGGAGGTGATCGATGCGGCGATAGACGCCTGGGAGAGAAAACCGGATAGCATATCTTTCAACCAGGTGGAAGGATTCGTCCGGCAGATTATCGGTTGGCGGGAATATATGCGCGGCGTGTACTGGGCGCAAATGCCGGAGTTCGAGACCACCAACAGCCTGGAACACGACCGGGCTTTGCCCAGCTGGTACTGGACGGGGGATACCCGGATGAACTGCCTGAGTCATGCCATAAACCAGAGCCTGGACCGGGCCTATGCCCACCACATCCAACGGCTCATGGTCACGGGCAACTTCGCCCTGATCTACGGCGCGCACCCCGACGACGTGGATGCCTGGTACCTCGGCGTCTACATCGATGCCATTCAGTGGGTCGAGATCACCAACACCCGGGGAATGAGCCAGCGTGCCGACGGCGGACTCATCGCCACCAAACCCTATTGCAGCTCGGCCAACTACATCAATAAGATGAGCGATTACTGCAAGAATTGCCACTACTTCCATACCAAACGGACGGGCGAACGCAGTTGCCCCTTCAACAGCCTTTACTGGGATTTCCTGGACCGCCACCGGGAGCGCTTCAAGGATAATTACCGCATGGGCTTCATGTATGCCACCTGGGATAAAAAGAGCTCCGAGCAGCAGGCAGAAATACTGGAACGGGCCGCCTGGGTAAAGGACCACGTCGAGGAACTGTAAAGGTTATTTGCGGCGGAGCGCAGGTACCCACCAGTTCGCCAGGAGAATAGCGAACAGGTAATACACCTGGGTTCACTCCTTTGCGTCACTTCCTCCAGGTCGAAGTGGGAGTTTAGGAGACAACACATCTACCTGTTTTCTGCGTAACGCCACTTTCTGGGCATCATTTTCTACGACCAGGTAAGCGGTGGCCGGAATGAGAACCCGGTGCTGAAAACTGTGCTACACGTCGCTAAGCCAGTTCTCGTTTTCAGCACTGCATTTTCGGGGGCTCTCTAGATAAAGCTTGAACTGCATAGCGGCCGCTTATGGGTGGGAAGCCCCGTACGGTACTGGCTCTTCACGGGCAAATTGGACTTAACAGAGCATACCTGATGGTACATCGTCCGGCAGGTAGGTCATGGTCTGTTATTGCGAATAAGCGAGTACCAAATTGAGCCGGGGAGGTCGGCACGGAAACCGCACGATCCAGTAAGCTTTTTGGTCGCGTAGGATAGGAATTGGGGACACCTCACGGAAGTCCTGTTCTGCAGTTAAAGCAGGATGTAAGCTTTGCCAATCTCTGAGGTCAGGAACCACATCACCTCAATTAACGACTGGGTGAGATGATTGAATCAACAACAACCAGTTGACAGGACTTACGCTGATGAAGGAGACGAAAGGAATAGCGATCGGAAAGAAAATCCTTTGTTTCCCGGTGGCAAAAAACAACTCGATCCCCAACGGCAAACTCACCCAGGGTGGTGGTCGCCTCCCGGGCTTTTGGCAGATGGACCATTCGACTATACCGCAGTGAAACATCTTTTTCTTTCAGCCTGGCGAGCTCTACCTCGAAGCGAGCAGTGGGATTGTATTCCGGGGCCAGCACCGTATAGGGAGGCTGTACTTCAGTCTCGCGCATAAAATCGCGATAAGGAATTTTGTGATATGGTGTCACCGTGTGGGTCCGTGGGGAAAGCACCAGCGTGACCGTATGGTAGACCGGGTATACGAACACGGTGGTCAGGACCAGGATTCCGATCCACGGTCGGGTAAGTTCGCGACTGAGCGTCAGCGCATAGTGGTAAAGACATGATGCGGCTAAAAGGCCCATGAGGGGAAGTGCCGGGCTTTTATACCAGTACAGCTTCATCACCGATTGGGAAATGGTCAGCAAAAACACAAGCGCTACCGTAGCGCACAACACATTGGGAGCTAAGCTGCGCTTGGCCGGAAAACTTTGGAAAACGCCCAGTACAGCGAGCAATACAAATAATTTGAAGGTCTGATCATTGGTCATCTGGTCCAGGTAGTACCAGCTACCGTGGGCGTGGGCGGAACCTTCCGAGAAGTACCTCCCGCCCCATTCCATCACGTTCACTTGTGCGATGTATCCTGGATCTACCTGGTTGCGGGCTATGTAGTACAGGACAACCACGGCAATACCCGCACCTACGGATAAATAGATTTGCGGGCGGAGTAATTGTTTCCGCCCCGCCTTACTCAGCAGCAGCCAGATTCCGATGGCGGGAAGAAAAAAACCGCCGGCCACGCCTTTCGTCATTCCCGCCAAAAGAACATTCACCCCCAGCAACCAGACGTACTTGTCTTTACCGGTCGTAACCCAAAGGTGCGCGCAGGCAACCTGGGCCGTCAGGAACAAAACCAGCAGCGCGTCGTAGTCTCCCGAACGTGCTCCGTGCGTAACGACGTACTGCTCGGAAGCCAGACAGATCATCATGGCCAGCAGACCGATCAGCCTACTGCCCCAAGCATGCCGTGCCCAGTACACGAGCAAGCCCGTCAGGGCCAGGGTGGCCAGGGCGGCCGGTAGTCGGACCGCCAGGGTGCCTACCCCGACTAATTGCATGAACAGTGCCTGCAGCCAAATCAGTAGGGGCGGTTTCGTGCCGAACCAGTCCGATTCGCCGGCGTAAGTCGGAACCAGCCAGTGACTTTCTCCCCGCCACATCTCCAAAGCGTTGATGCTGCGGCGAGCCTCGTCGTAAAACTCCAGCTGGTGATCGTCAAGGTGGGCAAACACCGTGAAGATGATGTAACTCCAGAGAACAAATGCAACTACTCGGCTCGTCTGCATAATGTGGAATGGTAACAGAAAACAAAACGGTCGGCCTCTTTGTAGAAACCGACCGTTCAAGCAGGAAGCAAGGTAAATCAGTTTACCCGAACCAACCTCACACGAACCTTTTTAGAGAAAACGCTGGGGAAAGGATCGTCTGGATCTGTGTCCTTACATCCATAAACCTGGGAGACACCTTTCATCCGAGCGCGGCCGCCGCAATGCTGGCTATCCGTCACGGTCAACTTCTCGGGTAGGGATGCATTGTCAGGCGGTTTGCTCCCTCTCCCGGCAATAAGGTAGGGATCAAAAGGATTAGCCACGGTGGCAAAATTCGGTGAGAGAGCAGGAATTCTCGTAGAATACGGCACCGTTCAGCTGTGTACTGACGAGGAGTTTGCGCCCAACCTGAAAATTACAACTGGGAAGGCACCCGAAAGGGAGAACTACTGGCATCCCGGAATTAACAGGAATTGAAGTTAGCCTGGTAGTGAAAGTCAAATCGTGAGTTTTCAAAATGCAGCTATTCCTTATTGGATCTCGGAATAACCGCATTGTTGGCCATAGCATTCTGCGTAATCAGGTTTGCCGTATTGTTACGGACTTCCGGAGGAGAAGTAATTTGGTGACCGTTTTACTTGTCGCCACAGATGGTTATATCGATTCCATAAGGAGTAAGGAATCCATGACTGGCACTTTACCAACTTGCGGTTGATGGGTTCGGAAGATAACCGCACATAGAATACCTCATCTGGTGGCTGCCCCGAAAGCATCAGGACCGGCGGCTAGCCTTTTCACTACGTCCTAGCCATCGGCCCGGCCTATGGAATGGATTAGTGGCCTCTGGGCTTTCCCTGTTGGATGACAAGTTGACCCGCATTTCCCCTTATTCAGAAACTCGCCAGGGTGCCGTTGATGTCGTCTACCCTCGTCGACCGGGAGAACCTGGACCAGCTGGTATCTGACCGGAATACTTCATTAGTGACTTAATTGAAAAATCCCCTGCTTCCCGGGGAGAAAGCCTTGCGCCGCAGTGTTCAAGTACTTATATCGGTGATTCTACCGAACGGAGCCGATTGAGCGCAGGGCAAATCCGGGAATGGTCCCTGGACACCTCGCAATTTGCCGATACCCTCAAACTCGGCGTATGGAACTTCTTGGATCATAGCTGCTTTGGGGGGCCTCGTCTCTTCCTGAAGTTCAGCAACGCCGATTGGGACCGGCCGGAGAAAAAGGAATTGGATCAACGCCATCCCCGAAACCCAGAACGAATGGCTGCGGGCCGGTTTTATTTTCGAACCGCCGGCGGGAACGGAGTCACTGCAGGTGGTCGGAAACCATGATTTCCCTTATTCCTGTATGATTTGCCGTTACGTCCCGGGGATTCCACCGATTTGAGGCGGGTTTCCGGGCACATGGGCCGTATTACTTACATCCTGGCGAAATAATAGCCCGGCTAGCCCCGGAAATCCGAAAGCATTATCCCTGCGCTCCGACGCCAACCCGCTTTGGCTCCAACATCTTTTTCCTACCTTCACGGCCCAGCAAAATATAGCCAAAATGAACCTCCACGAATACCAGGGCAAGTCCATCCTCAGCAAGTACGGCGTACCGATCCAGAACGGATACGCGGCCGATACGGTAGACGAAGCCATGACCAAATACGACCAGCTCGCCAAAGAAACCGGCAGCAAATTCGCCGTAGTAAAAGCCCAGATCCACGCCGGTGGTCGCGGTAAGGGCGGCGGCGTGAAGCTGGCCAAGAACCGGGACGAAGCCAAAGAGCATATCTCAAACATCCTGGGCATGCAGCTCAAGACGCCGCAAACGCCCGGTGGCATGGAAGGCCCCGGCAAGCAAGTCAATAAGATCCTCGTAGCCGAGGATGCTTACGCCCCTGACTTCGACGCCAACAAGGAGTACTACGTATCCATCCTGATGGACCGCGAGCGGAAGCAAAACGTGATCATCCACTCTACACAGGGGGGAATGGACATCGAAGCCGTGGCCGAGGAAACCCCGCACCTGGTCCATAAGACCTACATCGACCCCGAACTGGGTATGCAGGGATTCAACGCCCGCGAAGTCGCCTTCAACCTGGGGCTGGAAGGAACCGCCTTCAAGAACATGACCAAGTTCATCAGCAAGCTCTACCAGGCCTACCTGGGTGCTGACGCTACCCTGATCGAGATCAACCCCACCCTCCATACGGGCGACGACCGCATCGTGGCCGTCGACTGTAAGTTCAGCGTCGACGACAACTCGCTCTACCGCCACAAGGACATCGCCGAGATGCGCGACACCACGGAGGAGGACGCCACGGAAGTGGAAGCCCAGAGCTACGGACTCAATTTCGTAAACCTAGACGGCAATGTAGGCTGTATGGTGAACGGTGCCGGACTGGCGATGGCTACCATGGACATAATAAAGCTCTCCGGAGGAGAACCCGCCAACTTCCTCGACGTAGGGGGTACGGCCGATGCCGCGCGGGTAGAGCAAGCCTTCCGCATCATCCTGCGGGACGAGCGGGTGGAAGCCATCCTGATCAACATCTTCGGGGGTATCGTGCGCTGTGACCGGGTTGCCCAGGGCGTCGTGGATGCGTATAAAAACATCGGGGACATCAAGGTTCCAATCATCGTGCGTCTCCAGGGTACCAATGCGGATATCGCCAAGGAATTGATCGATAATTCCGGACTGAACGTCCGCTCGGCCGTCTCGCTGGAGGATGCCGCGCAGGAGGTGAAAGCCGTACTGGCCTAATCTACAGCGACCGACCAAGCTCCCCTGAGCAGCTGCGTATGGGCCACCGGATCTCCGGTGGCCCATACTTATTTTACCTCCTCCCTAATGCGGATCGGAACGACGATCTCTCTTACGCGAAGTCCCAGCTCTTCTACCCCGGCGGAGTCACTGGACAGACGGATATCGCCGAGGAGGCTATCCGGCAAACCGCCGCCGATCAGCCGTTCCGGTGCATAAGTCAGTCGAACCAGGATGTCCTCCAGTTCTCCCCCACGCCAGTCGATGACGGTACCGCCGTAATCCCATCCGAAGCCGGTGAAGTCGAATGCCCCGCCGTTCATCTCCCGCAGTTCCCTGAAACCGGTACCGATGGTGAGTCCCGTGGCGGCATCGTGCCAGTTGGACCGCGGATTACCGAAGCGGGCCCGTTCGGGTTGTTTGTCTTCACCGAGTTCGATATAAAGCTCATCCGTTGTGCCCGGGAAAAGCACGTAGCCTGGTACGGTGGTGCCTTCCCCCGCCGGCAGGTCCCGGCTTTCCACCGAACCGCTTCCGTACAGATTCTCGACGGTGGCCATCGGCATGCCGGGGGTGATCAACCCTACGTAATTCCCCGCCTGGAAGCTCCGCCTGCTTTCCGGGGGCAATTCCGAGGAGGACAGACCGGCGGCCGGCATACGCGGTTCCTCGGCGGATTGGTCACCGCTCTCCATACAGGCGAACAGCAGCAGAGATAGCATCAGGGTGGCGGCAGCCTTTAGCATACGGATTGGTCCTTTGTTTGTGAGACCGTCAGTCCGGGAGAAAGTTTAATATTATCACTTCCTAGCCGATCCGCACGATCAGGTCATTGGCTTCGACCAGGGTCTTTTCCTTCAGCGGCAGGAGCACTACTTCTCCGTCTACCGGACTGGTAATGGTAGACTCCATCTTCATGGCTTCGATCACGAATAGCGGATCACCGGCGGCAACCTCATCGCCTACTTTGACTAAAATACGGCTGAGGTTGCCCTGCAGCGGACTACCTACTTCGTTATCGCCTCCGGCCTTGACGTGCGCGGCCACCTTACTCTCTAGTGATCTATCCCGCACGGTAATGGAACGGGTCTGTCCGTTGAGGCTGAAGAACACCAGGCGGTTGCCGAGTTCATCGGCATTGGTCATGTTCAGGTATTTGATCGCAATGGTCTTACCGGCACTGATACGGACCAATATCTCCTCATTGGGCTTGAGTCCGTAGAAAAAGGCGGTCGTTGGCAGATTGGCCACTTCGCCATATTCCTGCTGGAATTCCTTGAACTCGGCAAATACCTTGGGATAAAGCTGCTGGGCGAGCAGGTCCATCATACGGGGTTCCTCCTCGAAGGCGGCCCGGTATTCCTCGGCGACGGCGTCAAAATTTACCGGGTCCAGGTGGGCGTTCGGTCGATCGGTGTAGGGCTCTTCCCCCTTTAGCACCATTTTCTGAATCTCCTTATCGAAGCCCCCTTCGATCTGGCCGAGGTCACCGCGCATCAGGCTTTTTACGCTGTCCGGAAAGTCGAGCTTATTGCCCCGCTCCCGCACGTCCTGCTCGGTCAGACCATTGCTGGTCATGAACATGGCCATGTCGCCTACCACTTTGGAGGAAGGCGTGACCTTGACCAGGTTGCCGAACAAGCGATTGGCGGCGGCGTAGTTTTCCCGGATCGTACTGAACTCCTCTTCCAGACCGAGCCCGCGCGCCTGAGGACGGAGGTTGGAATACTGCCCGCCCGGGATTTCGGTATCGTAAATGGTGGCCGTTCCCGCCCGCAGTTCCGTTTCGAAGGGATAATAGTAGTTCCGTACCAGTTCGAAATAGTCAGCGTATTTATTAAGGAGGGGCAGGTCCACTGGATTCTCCCGTTCGTGGCCCTGCATCATGGCCACGATGCTGTTGTACCCGGGTTGGGAGGTGAGTCCGGAGAGGCTGTTCAGGGCCACGTCGATCACGTCCACGCCGGAATTAACGGCTTCGAGGTAAGTAGCGCTCTGAATACCACTGGTATCGTGGGTATGCAGGTGAATGGGTAAGGAAGTTTCTTCCCGGAGTGCCGTAATGAGCTCGTTGGCCGCCAGGGGCTTGAGGAGTCCCGCCATGTCCTTAATGGCCAGGATATGGGCCCCGGCACTTTCCAGTCGCTTGGCGAGGTCCAGGTAATACTTAAGGGTAAATTTGGTATTCCCGGGATTGGTGAGGTCGCCCGAATAGCAGATGCAGGCTTCGGCCAGACTATCCGTGTTTTCCCGGACGGTCTTAATCGACACTTCCATATTCTTCACCCAGTTGAGCGAGTCGAAGATGCGGAACAGGTCGATTCCGCCGGCGTACCCCTCTTCTTTTCCCTCCAGGTCGTAGATCATCGACCCCCGGGCCGCTTCCTCGATGAATTTCACGATGAGGTTGTCCGGATAGGCTTTATAGCCCACGCCGTTACTACCCCGCAACAGCATCTGAAAAATGGTATTCGGGATCGCCGTCCGGAGTTTCCGCAGCCGACGCCAGGGATCTTCCTTCAAAAACCGCAGGGCGACGTCGAAGGTGGCTCCGCCCCAGACCTCCATACTGAAGAGATCACCGGGTTGGTTGGCGGCGTAGCTGCGGCTCACGTTGAGCATATCGATCATTCGCATGCGCGTGGCCAGCAGGCTTTGATGCGCATCGCGGAAGGTGGTATCCGTATACTGGATCTTGTTTTCCTTACGTAGCCATTCCACGAAACCATCGCGGCCCAGTTCTTTCAGGCGGTCACGACTCCCCTTTGGCACTTCCGCGTACGGGTCGAAGGCCGGCACCACCGGGCGGAGAAATACCTTACTGGCATCCTTATACTTTACGTCGGGGTTATCATTCACGATCACGTCCGCGAGATACCGGAGGAGGCGGGTTCCCCGGTCCCGGAAATTGGGCAGTTCCATCAACTGCGGATGATCGGGAATGAAGCGTACGGTGGCCTTTCCTTCCTGGAAATCCTGGTTCTCCAGCAGGTTGAGCAGGAAACCGATATTCGTTTTTACGCCCCTGACCCGGAATTCCCGCAGGGCCCGGTGCAGCCGTTCGGCCGCCCCCTTTAGCGTGCGTCCGGAACTGGTAACTTTCACCAGCAGACTATCGAAGTATGGCGAGATGACGGCGCCCGGGAAGGCCGAGCCGGCATCCAGCCGGATGCCCATACCGCTGGCCGAACGGTAAGCGATCAGGGTGCCGTAGTCGGGCTTGAAATCGTTGGCGGGATCTTCCGTGGTCACCCGGCACTGCACGGCGAATCCGTTGGCCTGGATGTCGTCCTGGCTTCGGATGAAGATGGTTTTATGGTCGAGCCGGTAGCCCATGGTCACCAGGAACTGGGTGCGTACCAGGTCGATGCCCGTAATTTCTTCGGTAATGGTATGCTCTACCTGAATGCGCGGGTTGACCTCAATGAAGTAGATCGAGTCGTCCTGATCTACCAGGAATTCCACGGTTCCTGCACAGTAGTAGCCTACCGCCTTGCCGAGTTTAAGTGCGTATTCGTAGAGCTTATCCTTGGTTTCCTGCGGCAGGTTAGCGGCCGGGGCCACCTCCACCACCTTTTGAAAGCGGCGTTGTACCGAGCAGTCGCGTTCGAAGAGGTGTACCAGGTTGCCGTGGCGGTCACCCAGCAGTTGAACCTCGATGTGGCGGGGATTCTCGATAAATTTTTCCAGGAAGATGGTCCCGTTCCCAAATGCTTTTTCGGCTTCGCTGCTGGCCTCCACCACTTCGGTGCGTAACTCCTTCTCGCTGCGCACCACGCGCATACCCCTGCCGCCGCCGCCGGCTGCGGCCTTGATGATGACCGGGTAGCCGATACGTTCGGCCTCCCGGGCGGCGAGCTCCGGATCGGAGATGTCCTGATCGCTGTCCTGGATGAGGGGCACCCCTACCCGTCTGGCCAGTTCCTTGGCGGCCACCTTATCGCCCAGCTGGTCCATACTGTCGGGCGAAGGACCGACGAATTCGATCCCCGCCTCCAGGCAGGCACGGGCAAAATCCACGTTTTCCGATAGAAAACCGTAGCCCGGGTGAATCGCGTCCACCTTTTTTTGCTTCGCCAGCTGGATAATTCCCTTGATATCGATATAGGGGCGCAACGGCTCGTCGTCGGGACCGATCTGGTAGCTTTCGTCGGCCTTATACCGGTGCAGGCTGTAGCGGTCTTCGTAGGTATATATGGCCACCGTACGCATCTGAAGTTCACTCGCCGCCCGGAGGATGCGTATGGCTATTTCTCCGCGGTTCGCTACCAGGATTCTCTTAAAGCGTTTTTTTAGTTGGGTGGCCATAGTATTAGTTTCAATGTGCTGTTTGGGGTGGGGAAAGATAAGCAGCACCGCCGCACTTGGGTGGCGCGGAATAAATCTGATCCTTCCTTTTTATACGGTGGCAGGTAAAATTTATTTAGACAAATTAAAAATAGACCCCCAATTCCTTGTTTGTGCGGTCGGGGCATTCCTACATTTGCGCTTATTAAGATTCAGTACAGATAACCCGCCAAATGACCCGCTTAAAACTCCTTCCCTTTCTTTTTTTGACGCTGGTGTTTACTTCCTGCGATGATGATGAGATGCCCGAGCCATTCCTGGAGGTGCCCGACACCTATTCCTTTGAGCGCGACGGCAATTCCACGGTAAGTTTTCAGGGTCAGCGTACCCGCATCGGTATGGCCGAAGAACTGGTTGCAGCCCTGGTCGACCCAACGAATTCCGAAGCCACCCTCACCGCCATGTTTCGCAACGAAGGCCCTAATGGCGAAGACGTTGCCCCCTTTTCCAGTGCTGATCTGAACGCTGCCACGAAGTCCATCCGCAGCAAAGTGGCCGCCAGTCGCGACTATTTCTTTGCCGATGCCACCACCTCCGCGGAGATCAAAAATGATTTCGATACCTGGATCTATGCCCAGGCTGGCGAGGTTTTTCCCCGTTGGGACGAACTGGCCGAGGCGGGACGGGCCGGACAAATAGCCGACGGAAGCCGGGCGCGCTACGTCAACGGTCAGGGACTTGAATACAACCAGGCCTTCGCCAAGTCGCTGATCGGCGCCCTTATGGTCGACCAGGCGCTGAATAATTACCTGAGCCCAACCGTATTGGACGAGGCCGACAACCGCACCACTAATGACGGCGGCATCGTCGCGGACGGCAACAACTACACGACCATGGAACACAAGTGGGACGAAGCCTACGGCTACGTATTCGGTTCCGCCGCTGATCCGGCGGATCCCCTCGCCACGCTCGGCGATGACGACAACTTCCTCAATGAATACGTAGGTCGCGTAGATCAGGACCCGGACTACGCCGGGATCGGCGAAACCATCTTTAACGCTTTCCTGCGCGGCCGTTCGGCTATTGTTGCCGGTGATTACCAGATTAGGGACGAGCAAGCGGCGATCATCCGAGCGAACCTGAGTCGGGTAATCGCGGTACGCGGAATTTTTTACCTCATGCGGGGAGCTGACGCCATCGAAAATAACCCCTTGCCCACTGCCGCCTTCCACGCACTTAGCGAAGCTTACGGTTTCATTTACAGCTTACAATTTACCCGCGAACCGCTGGCCGGCGCCCCCTACCTGAGTCGCGGGGAAGTGAACGAGGTATTGTCCGCCCTGGTGGACAATAACGAAAACGGACTCTGGACGGTCTCTCCCGCTACCATCCGCACACAGGCTACCCTGATCGCCGAGGCCTTCGATATCACCCTGGCCGACGCTGCAGAATAAAACACCTATGTCCTATTACCGCCTTTTATCCTTACTGCCCCTGCTCCTTCTCTTTGCCTGCGATCCGAACGGGACTACCGGAGAGGAAACGGACAGCGACTTCGACCGTGAAAAGATGCTAGCCCACTGGGCGGATAACGTGATCGTTCCGGCCTTCAGCGACTACGCTAATGCTACCGCCGCGCTGCACGAAGCCGCCCTCGCCTACGCTACCGATCCTTCCATCGACGCGATGGCAAATGTGAAAGCGGAATTCGAAAACACCTACCTGGCCTGGCAACAGGTTAGTCCGTTCATGGTCGGGCCCGGGCAGGAATTACGGCTGCAGGAACAAAGCAACATTTATCCAACGGATACCGCCCGTCTGATCGGGCAAACCGGCGTGAACCTGGAACTTCCCGCCAATAGTGCCATTCAGGGCCTTCCGGCGCTTGATTACCTGTTGTTTGGTTCCCGCGCTCCGTCGCAATACGTTACTTCCATTACCCAGCGTACCTCCCGGCTTGCTGACCTGGCCGCCGAAGCCCATGATATCTGGATCTCCGATTACCGCGACAGCTACGTATCGGCCAGCGGCAGCAGCGCCAATGCCTCGGTCGACCGGACCGTCAACGACTTCATCTTCTGGTACGAGAAGTACCTCCGCGCGGGTAAGGTCGGCATCCCCGCCGGCGTCTTCTCCAACGATCCGATGCCGATGCTCGCCGAAGCGCCCTACCACGGCGACCTAAGTAAGGCCTTGTTCCTGGAAGGGCTGGACGCCGCCGAGGACTTCTTCACTACCGAACCGGGATTGAAGGAATACCTGGACGCACTGGGCGTTGAGCGCGAAGGCCAATTATTAAGCGAACGCATCGAAGCCAACTTCAACGATGCCCGCATCCTGGCACAGTCGCTGGACGAGGACTTCGCCACCCAGGTGGTCACGGATAATACCGCCATGCTCCGGCTTTATGACGCCCTCCAGCGGAACGTCATCCTGCTAAAGGTGGACATGCTGCAGGCCCTGAATATCAACGTAGACTACGTGGATGCGGACGGAGACTAGCGCGGCACCGCTGATCGTATTTCGCATCGGCTTCGGCCTGATGATGCTACTGAGCGTCATCAGGTTCTGGTCGTACGGGTGGATACGGAAGCTATACATACTCCCTGATTTCTTTTTTTCCTACCGCTATTTCGAGTGGGTGAAACCGCTGGGCAACTGGACTTATCTGCTCTTTGCCGTCGCCGGCATCGCGGCATTTTGCGTGATGGTCGGGTACCGGTACCGGCTGGCGATGCTCGCCTTCTTCCTCAGCTTTACCTACGTTGAGCTGATGGATAAGACCACCTACCTCAACCATTATTACTTCGTCAGTCTGCTTTCCTTCCTACTGATCTGGATCCCTATTCCCGGAGGATGGGGGGCGGCGGAGCGCAGGAACAACGAGGGGAAGGGCGGCGTCAACACCTCAGCAAATCAATACCATTTTTACGTCAATGCCATCCGGATCTTCGTCGGGGTGGTTTATTTCTACGCGGGACTGGCCAAGCTGAACTCCGACTGGCTATTAGCTGCGCAGCCGCTGGCTACCTGGCTACCGGGGCGCGACCACTTTCCGCTGGTGGGGGAACTTTTTCGGGAGCGATGGGTCCATTTCGCGTTCGCCTGGGCCGGAGCGCTTTACGACCTG
The DNA here is from genome assembly GCA_963747415.1 of Lewinellaceae bacterium. Classification (GTDB taxonomy): domain Bacteria; phylum Bacteroidota; class Bacteroidia; order Chitinophagales; family Saprospiraceae; genus Neolewinella. The sequence continues at coordinate 517,370 of CAVVFF010000004.1, forward strand.
ACCATCCCCTTCCTGCTCTGGTGGCGGCGCACGCGCCTGGCGGCCTTTATCCTGGTCGTGCTCTTTCACGTCATGACCTGGATCCTGTTTCCCATCGGCATGTTTCCGTGGATCATGATCATAAGTGCCCTGATCTTTTTTGACGGAGCTACCCATGTCAGGATCCTGAACGGGCTGCGCCGGCTGCTCCCCGCACGTATTACCGGAATCTCGTTTCAGCAAATGCACCCCCCGAGGTGGCCGGTACTTTCCCGGGCGATGATCGTTCTGCTGCTGCTCTTTCACGTGGTCTTCCCCTTCCGCCATTTACTGCAGCAGGACGAACTTTTCTGGACCGAGAACGGCTTCCGCTTTTCCTGGCGGGTCATGCTGATCGAGAAAGCGGGCATGGCCACCTTTCGCGTCGAGGATGCTTCCGGCAACCGGCAGGTAACGGTCAATAACCGAGAATTTCTATCGGCCTTTCAGGAAAAGCAGATGTCTACCCAGCCCGATTTCATTCTGGAATTCGGGCACTTCCTGGCCGATCACTACCGCGAGCAGGGCTTTGCGGACCCTTCCGTTTTCGTAGAAAGCTACGTTGCGCTGAACGGAAGACTGAGCAGGGCCTACGTGGACCCAACCGTTGATTTGACGACCGTTTCTCCCGCTGATCCGCCGCGAGACTGGCTACTACCCTTTGAAGAAAATATTTATGGCTTTTAAATACGGACTGCTGACCACCCTGGCCGTCCTGGCGAACTTGCTCCTAACGGCACAGCAAAGGGTTGAGGTGATGGTCACCGACACCCTCGGGGAGGGAGTCCCCGGTGTCGAACTCTTTGTCGTGGAAACTTCCCGGGTTTTCGTCACCGATCCCAGTGGCTTGGCCAGTCTTTCCCTCCCAGCTTCGGGTGCGGCGAGCGTGACCGCCTTCGGGGTGGGTTTTGCTACCCGGCAGTTTGCGTTGGAACCGGATGATTCACTGGTAAGAATTGCGTTGCTTCCGCTGAGCCAGACCCTCAATTCGGTAACGGTGGTCGGCACCCTCAAGGAACGGGAAGCGCTCAGCCGCTTGCGGGCGGTAGAGGGCACGGCGATTTATGCGGGGCGTAAGACCGAGGTCGTGAGCCTGGATGCCCTGACGGTGAACCTGGCCACCAACCAGGCCCGACAGATCTACGCCGAGGTATCCGGCCTGAATATTTACGAGAGCGACGATGCCGGTCTTCAGCTTAGCATCGGAGGCCGGGGTCTGGACCCCAACCGTTCGGCTAGTTTCAACACCCGACAGAACGGCTACGACATCAGTGCCGACGTACTGGGCTACCCCGAGAGCTACTATACCCCACCTGCGGAGGCCTTATCGAGGGTGGAAGTTGTACGCGGAGCGGCGAGTCTGCAGTACGGCACCCAGTTTGGTGGCTTGGTCAACTTCGTTTTCCACGAGCCTGACCGGTCGCGGGAATTCAGTCTTCTTAGCCGGCAGACCGTGGGCAGCAACCGCCTGTTCACCTCCTTCAACCGAGTGAGCGGACAAATCGGGGCCTTCGGCTATTACGGTTTTTACAATCGCAAACAGGGAGATGGCTTTCGAGCTAATTCCGAATTCGTATCGGACAATGCCTTCATTCACCTCGACTTCGTACCGGGAGCCGGCCCGGGCGTTGCATCGCGCACTAAGATCGAATTCGAGTATACTTATCTGGATTACCTGGCCCAGCAGGCGGGTGGCCTTACGGATGCGGCCTTCTACAGCGATCCGTACAGCAGCAATCGGGCCCGCAATTGGTTCGCCGTGGACTGGCAGCTATTTAGTCTGCGGCTGGACCACCGCTTTACCGACCACCTAAGGTTCAGCCTCAACCTGTTCGGGCTGGATGCCAGCCGCAAGGCGGTCGGATTTCGCACCAACCGGGTGAGTCAGACGGACGACCCGGACGAGGCCCGCGACCTGTTGATCGGCAACTTTGAAAATTACGGAGCCGAGGCCCGGCTGCTGCGACGCTACCAGATTGGGGACCAGCAGGCAATTGCCCTGCTCGGGGCCAAGCTCTACCAGGCCAACAATACCGCGGTGCAGGGCCCCGGAAGCGCCGGCGCGGAACCGGATTTTTCCCTGGCTACCGATCGCTTTCCGAACTACCCGAATCAATCGGCTTTCGCTTTCCCCAACCGTAACCTCGCCCTGTTCGGCGAGCACATCTTTTACGTGAACGATCGGCTCAGTTTTACCCCCGGATTCCGTTTTGAGTACATCCGGACGGCCAGCGATGGTGCCTACCGCCGCTTCGATTTCGACCTCGCCGGAAACCCCATCCGCGACCAGGGATTTACCGACGACCGGGTCTTTGAACGGCAACTGGTTCTTTTCGGCCTGGGAATGAGTTACCGCCACGGCACCGCGCTGGAATTCTTTGCGAACGCCAGTCAGAACTATCGATCGGTGACCTTCAATGACATCCGTACGGTCAATCCCAGCTTTCAGGTTGATCCGGATATATCGGACGAGCGCGGGTACACTGCTGACGCGGGTCTGCGTGGAACGTCGGGGCGATGGATCTATCAGGCCAATGTATTCGCCATTCGATACGGAAATCGGTTGGGAGAAGTGCTGACCGAGGAAATCCGTAGAAATGCCAACGGCGAGGAGGTATCCACGGGCCGCCCCGTGCGCCTGCGCAGCAATATCGGCGAGGCCTTCATTTACGGAATGGAATCTCTGGTGGAGTGGAAAGCGCTGCGGCGGGAAGCCTCCGCGGGACAGCTGGCTTACACCCTGACCGCGTTTGCCAATACCAGTCTTACCGATTCCCGGTATACCCAATCGGACATAGCCGGTGTAGCGGGAAACGAAGTAGAATTCATCCCCCGTCTTAATCTTAAAACCGGCCTCCGCTTCGGTTACGGAAATTTTCTGGGTTCTCTCCAGTACAGCTACCTGAGCGAGCAGTTTACCGATGCGAGCAATGCTTTCCAGGACCAGCGTGATAATCAACAGGGCATCATCGGGAGTATCCCGGCTTATGGGGTAGCCGACCTAAGTCTTAGCTATGGCTGGCGAAGGCTGACCCTGGAAACCGGCGTCAATAACCTCTTCGACGAAGTATATTTCACCCGACGCGCTACGGGTTACCCGGGGCCGGGTATCATTCCCAGCGCGCCCCGTACGTACTATCTGACCCTAGGATTTCGGATTCCCTAACTAAAGCTCAGTCAACTCACTCCAGTAAAGCGGCATCCTCCTTCCCGAACTCGACGAGAATGTTGTCGCCAATGGTGGTAGAAAGGACCAATCCGCTGTACGTTACGTAAATGGGCCATTCCTTATGCCTCCTATCAACTAGTACGGCTACCTCGATCTTGCTGGGCAGGACGCCGTGTAGGGCTCCGAGGGCATAGAACAGGGTCCGGCCGGTATTGGCTACGTCATCGACGACCAATACCGGCTTACCCTCCAATTCCCGGACGTCGTGGTCCAGCTCCGGGCCATTCTCCAACGGCTTCCTGGGATCTATCCTCAGGTTCCACAGGTGCAACGGTGCATCCGACAGGGTCCGCAAACTTTCCGCCAGGCGACGGGCAAGTTCCATTCCGCGGTTGTTGACCCCCAGAATGTACAACTCGGTCTCCTCCGTATTATGCTCTAGGATTTCCATCCCGAGACGGGTAACCTTTGCGTCGATCTGGCTGTGCGTCAGTAGTTGCATATGCGCTGATTTAGCTTGTCCGATCTCTTTATTCCTGGATCATCTGCAGCAATTTACGCACCTGCTCGACAATGGTCACTTTCCGCTCGCCCGCCGCAGTCAGGTTCGCCTGCCGCAATTTGAGCCGGAAGGTGTAAAGACTACGTGGTCCGAGGAGGAAGGGTTCGTCGGCGAGGTAATCACCTGGCTTCGGGATAGCGCTGGTATGGGAATCGACGAGTAGTTCCCATCGGGTAAATTCCCGGACGCCGGGAAGTGTAAATTCCACACCTTCCCAGTAGGCGTTGAGGATAACGAGAAAGATATCATCCTTGATTCGCTTTCCGCGTTCGTCGTACTCGTCCATCCCCTCTCCGTTGAGGATCATGCCCAGGCAAAGCTGGTTACCGTCGTTCCAGTTCTCCTCGGTCATTTCATGACCCGAGGGATTCAGCCAGAGGATATCTCCGATGTGGGTATCGTGGATCTTCTGGCCACTGAAGAAGCGCCGCCGGTGGAACACCGGGTTTTCCCGACGTAGCGTGATCAGGTAACGGGTGAAATCGTGCAGCGCTTGCTGCTCTTCATTCCAATCCCAGTCGAACCAGCTGATGGGGTTATCCTGGCAGTAGGCATTATTGTTACCCAGCTGGCTGCGTCCGTATTCGTCGCCCATACAGATCATCGGCACGCCCTGACTTAGCAGGAGGGTGGCCAGTTGATTCCGTTGCATACGCAGCCGCAGCTTGTTGATCGCCGGATCGTCGGTTTCCCCCTCTACGCCACAGTTCCAACTATCGTTGTGGGATTCTCCGTCGCGGTTTTCTTCCTGGTTTGCCAGGTTATGCTTTTCGTTATAGCTGTAGAGATCACGGAGGGTAAATCCGTCGTGGGCGGTCACGAAATTCACGCTGGCTGCGGGGCGGCGACCGCTCAATTCGTACAGGTCGCTGCTACCGGTGAGGCGGAAGGCCATATCGCCTACGCCATCCGAATCTCCCTTCCAGAATTCGCGGACGCTGTCGCGGTACATGCCGTTCCATTCGGACCAGAGCACCGGAAAAGCGCCTACCTGGTAACCGCCGGGGCCAACGTCCCATGGCTCGGCGATCAGCTTGACCTGACTGATGATCGGATCCTGGTGTATGGTGTCCAGGAAGGTGCTTAGTTTACCCACCTCGTAAAGCCCCCTTGCCAGGGCGCTGGCCAGGTCGAAGCGAAAACCGTCTACGTGCATTTCGGTAACCCAGTACCTAAGGCTATCCATAACGAGCTGGAGGGAGCGGTTATGGACCATGTTTACCGTATTTCCGGTACCGGTATAGTCCATATAATACTCCTTGTCGTCCTCTACCAAGCGGTAATAGGCCTGGTTATCCAAGCCCTTCATACCCAGCATCGGTCCGAAGTGGTTGCCCTCCGCCGTATGGTTATAGACTACGTCCAGAATGACCTCCAGGCCGGCTTTGTGAAGCTTTTTGACCATGTCCTTGAACTCGATCACCTGCTCACCGGCCCTGCCTGAAGCGGCGTAATCAGCGTGGGGGGCAAAGAAACTCTGAGAGTTATAACCCCAGTAATTCCGTAAACCCTTGTCCAGCAGGTGGCTGTCCTGGACGAAATGATGCACCGGCATAAGTTCCACGGCGGTGATACCGAGGTTCTTGAGATACTCGATCGTCACGGGGTGGGCCACACCCGAGTAGGTTCCCCGCAATTCTTCCGGTATGTCCGGATGCTGCTGGGTCATTCCCTTTACGTGCATTTCGTAGATAACGGTTTCGTGCATCGGGGTTTCGAGCTGAACGTCCCCTTCCCAATCGTAGGAGGTATCGATGACTACGCCCTTGGTAATATAGGGGGCACTGTCCTGCTCGTCCATCGTCAGGTACCGCTTGGGATCGTCGTCTTTGATGGGGTAAGGGAACACCGCGGGGTGCCAGTCGATCGTACCATCGATAGCCTTGGTGTAGGGATCGATCAGCAGTTTATTGGGATTAAACAGATTGCCTTCTTTTGGATTCCAATCACCGAAGGCCCGGAAACCGTATCGCCAGCCCGGTTCGAGCTTGGGGATGAAGCAGTGCCAAACCTGGTCCGTCTGCTCCATCAGTTGAATTCGATAGGCTTCTTCGTTGGGGCTGTCCCGTCGGTAAAGACACAGGTCTACCCGGCTGGCTTGCTCACTAAAGACGGCGAAGTTTACGCCTTTTTGGGTATAGGTGGCTCCCAGAGGGTATGGCCTTCCGGGCCATACTTCGATATCCTCAAACTTGCCGTATGGCTTCCTCTTCTGGAGGGTAGCGATGGTTTTCTCTTTAATCATAAATGGGGATCACGATCATCCGCCTTGCGGACGAAGTTTGTGAATTAAATTCAACAGTGCAGCTTACCTAAGGTAACCGCCAGGTTGGTACGGCGTTCACTCCTACAGGTGAGAATCGAACGTCAATAGGTCCCGCCGGCCAACATAACGAGAGTGCAACCAATCACGGTCTCGATCCCATTATCCTTGGCCAGACGCATCAGCTCCGCATTTTCCGTTCCCGGGTTAAAAATGATACGTTGTGGGGCTACCCGCATTAACCAATCGTAGTATTCCGGTTGGTGCTTGGGGCCGACGTATAGTGTCACGGTGTCAACTTCGGGAACGTCGGGCTTACCGTGGAGGATATCCCTCCCCTGCAACTGACCCGGCTTTATGCCCACCGGAATGATTTCATGGCCTTGCCGAACGAGTCGCTCCGCAGCGGCGTAAGCATATCGGCTTGGATTTGGGGTAGCTCCCAGGATTAGGGTAGTCTTATTCAAAAGGCGATTTGTTTGGTGAAGGGACCGTGGCAATAGTTTGCCGACGACCGGGGCCAAAGACAACTGCCATTAGCCGATGCTTCCCAATCACAGCTTTATCGCGGCGAATGGTACGTCATAGAAACTGATGCTGACCCGCTAGGTTCTATGTACGCACATCATTAATTGATTAAAGGTAGGTACGCCCTCCATTGATCCGGAAATCTAGCGCATTGCTTCTACCTGTGGCCAGATATCGCCGATGAGGCTCAACAGGCCGAATAGTAAAAGTTGAATTCCAATAGCCATTACCAGGAATCCCATGATACGGCTCAGGGCGGAGAGCCCGGCACGCCCCAGTAACCGGAATAGAACCGGGGCATAATATAGCGTAACGAAAACCAGCAGGGCCATGACGGCTACTACCCCAACGATCAGCACGCTTCGCTCTAAGCCCTGCTCCCCGGCCGAAAGCCCGATGAGGAGAGAAATACTACCGGGCCCGGATAGCATAGGCATCGCCATTGGCGTAAAGCTTATGTCCTCCTTGGCCTGAGCCTCTTCCTCGATCTCGTGCGATATTCTACGGCGTTCCGCTTTGCTGTTCAGCAGCCCGTATCCGCTGTTTACGATGATCAGTCCACCAGCGATCCGTAAGGCGTTAAGTGAGATACCAAAGAAGTTCAGGATCACGCTGCCGGCGAAGAAAAACACGATCAGGATCATCATGAAATAAACCGCGGTGCGCCGGGAAGCCTGCGACCGCTCCATGTGATTGTAATCATTGGTCAACGTCAAATACATGGGTACCGCACCGAAGGGGTTAACCACGGAAAAAAGAGAACCCAGGGTGGCGAAAAAGAAACTAATCATAGCGCTAAGAACACCCCATAATCTTGGCGGGTTTCAGACTACTTACGCTGCCATTTCAAAGACCGATCGGCCCTAATTTTGTAGTACTGCGGGTCAGCCATTAGTTCCTGCCCGATCTGAATTGCGCTACGCAATTGCATTTCGTCCAACTGGTGGATCGCGCACTTTTTAGGATCGAGGATTCCTTGCCATTTTTCCGAAAATAAATTGTCCTATATCACGCGCAGAAAGCAGTGGTTGTGCACAATGAGGTAATTTCCCCTCCGGGCTACCTCGGGATACTGCTGGTTGGCCATCACCAACCACGGACGATTGAGCCGCTCTATTGCCAGCATCCGGATGTGCTTACCTCCCCGCTCATATAAGGAATACGAGTCCGACCCGGAGTTGAACTCACCCCCCCCCGGGGCGGTTAACCTGCGCCACAGAAACATCCACCAGATCGATCGGCGACAACATAGTCGAAGCCAGTTCAGATTGTCCTCCGGGAGTAAGAGGTAAACCATGCTACCGCTATCACCCGTCGGGGAATCGATTTTTACCCTGCGCGCCGGCGCGAACCTCATCATCCTACTGAGTATCAACCTTAGTCGAAGGCAATCGGGAAGGTCCTACCTCGTCCACCGGCGGAATGATCTTCGCTCCGGCCGAAGGTTCTGAGACTACAGTCGTTCGTAGATTCCGGCAATTCCTTGTCCGCCGCCAACACAGGCCGTGACCATGCCGTATTTCAGATTTCTGCGCTTCATCTCGTTCAGGAGCTGGATCGACAACTTGGCACCGGTGCATCCCAGGGGGTGGCCCAGGGCGATGGCTCCACCGTTCACGTTTACGATCTCCGGATCCAATCCTACTTCCTGGATTACGGCGAGGGACTGGGTAGCAAACGCCTCGTTGAGCTCGACCAGCTGGATATCTTCCAGTTTAAGCCCGGCCTGTTTGAGGGCTTTAGGAATGGCTACGCAGGGGCCTATGCCCATATATAAGGGATCGACTCCGCCAACGGAGCAGCTCACCAGTCGGGCAACCGGTTCGAGGCCTAGTTGCTTGACCATCTCCCCGCTCATTACGATCACGAAAGCTACGCCGTCGCTCGTTTGACTGGAGTTGCCGGCCGTCACCACGCCGTCCTTCTGGAAAACGGAACGCAGTTTCCCGAGTCCTTCCATGCTGGTACCCCGGCGGACGCCTTCGTCTACCGCTACGGTATGGGAGCCGGTCTGTTTTTTACCGTCCTTTACAAATACCTCTTCTACTTCAATCGGAACGATCTCGTCTTCGAATAATCCCTCGTCGATAGCCTTGGCCGCGCGTTCGTGACTCCTTACGCTGAAGCGGTCGGCCTCCTCCCGGGTGATGCCGTATTTCTTCGCTACCGCCTCAGCGGTGATGCCCATACTGACGACATAATCCGGCGTGTCCTTGGCGACCTCGTAGCTGGGAGCGAGCTTGTACCCGGTCATGGGAATCTGGCTCATACTTTCCGCTCCGCCGGCTACGAAACACTCACCCATTCCCGCTTGCACTTTGGCTACGGCCATGGAGATGGTCTCCAATCCGCTGGCGCAGTACCGATTCACGGTCACGCCGGGAACGGATTTTCCGAGGGCTCGCAAACTGATCTGACGGCCCACCTGGAGGCCCTGTTCCCCTTCGGGGTTCGCGCAACCCACCAGGACGTCGTCGACGACCTTGGGATCAATTGTTGAATTGCGGTCAAACAACTCCTTGATCACCCGTACGGCCAGGTCGTCCGAGCGAAAGTTCTTGAATCCTCCCCGGCCGGCTTTGCCAACGGCAGAGCGCAGACCGGTAACTATATATGCTTCTTTCATGATATTTTCTTTTGCAGTGATGGACTTTGGACTAATTGCGCAACGGCTTGTTGGTCTGCAGCATGTGCTGGATGCGTTCGAGCGTTTTCTGCTCGCCACATAAGCTCAGGAAAGCTTCCCGTTCGATGTCGAGCAAATACTGCTCGCTCACCTGCTGGGTGCCGGTAAGGTCACCGCCGCACAGTACCCACGCCACTTTGTGGGCGATCTTGATGTCGTGCTCGCTGGCAAAATGCCCACGGCGCAACTCGTTAGCGGCGGCGTAAAGTGCTCCGAGACCTCCACGTCCGAGGACGGTGATGTCATCCCGCTGGCGCGGCATGGTGTACCCATCGTCCGCCAGGTCAAGGGCCATCCGTTTGGCTTCCGCAATGTTGCGGTCCTTGTTGACAATGATCTTGTCCCGCCCTTCGATGAGGTACCCGTAATTATAGGCTTCATAGCCGCTGGTGGACACCGACGCCATGGCAATGGTCTTGAAACGCTCGATCAGCGTGGGGATCATGACGTCGCCTTCAAAGAAACTGTCGCTGGTCCGCAGGGCAAATTCCTTGGTACCCGCCCCCGCAGGGATGACGCCAATACCGGCTTCCACCAGTCCGATATAACTCTCCGCGGCAACGGCGGCCGCGTCGCAGTGCATCACGGTTTCGCAACCTCCACCGAATACGTAACCCTGGGTGGCCGCCACGACCGGAAGGGCACTGTAGCGCAGGCGCATGACGCTTTGCTGGAACATATTGACGGCCATGTTCAGCTCCTCGAACTCCTGCTGGTAAGCGAGCTGGGCGATCATCATCAAATTAGCCCCTACGCTGAAGTTATCGGCACCATTACCGATGACCAATCCTCTCCAGCCTTCTTCTTCCAACTGCGTGATGGCTTCCTGATAGCCGCGCAGCACGCCTTCTCCGATGCTGTTATGGGCACTGGTGAATTCCAGGCACGCTATGCCATCTCCGATGTCGTGGACGGTGACTTCGCTATTCTTATACACGGGCTTTTGCTCCCGCAGGTTGTCGAGAATGATGAACTGCTCGGTACCGGGCTTGACCTTGTAGCTTTTGCTTTCCAGATCGTAGTACTTGAGCTGTCCTCCCTCCCGCTTATAAAAGCTTTCGTTGCCGGCCGCCTGCATTTCCTTTACCCAGGGGGCGATAGTGGCGCCGTCGGCCTCGGCCGCGTCGATGCCAGCTTGCAAACCCACGGCATCCCAATATTCGAAGGGACCCATTTTCCAGGCATAACCCGCCCGCATGGCGTCGTCAATGCTGTAGATATTGTCACTGATCTCCGGAATCCGGTTGGCACTGTAGGCAAAAAGGCCCGCGAGCATCCGGCGGACGAACTCGCCTCCCTTGTCCTCTGCTCCGAAGAGCGCTTTGACGCGCCGGGGCAGATCGTCGATCTGTTTGGCGGTTTTCAGACTGGAAAGATCCTCCCGCTGGGATGGCTCATATTCCAGCGTTTTGAGGTTCAGCCCGAGTATCTGCCGGTTACCGTCTTCATCGAGCACTTTTTTATAGAAGCCCTGTCCGGTTTTATTCCCCAGGAACTTATTATCGAGGAGAAACTGATAATACTGGGGAATTTCCATTACCGCGCTCGCTTCGTCGTTGGGCGCGTTCTCCCGGATGCCGGTCATGACGTGTGCGCCCGTATCGTGGCCCACCAGGTCTCCCAGGCGAAAAGTTCCCGTTTTCGGGCGCCCGAGCGCAGGTCCGGTGAGCTTATCGACGGTTTCGATGCGCAGGTCCAATTCATCCGTGAGCGCATAGCTCTTGGACAGGCTGTAAACGCCGATACGGTTACCGATGAAGGCCGGAGTATCCTTAGCCATCACGGTCGTCTTACCCAGAAAGAGATCACCGTAGTGCATAAAGAAGTCCAACACCTCCTGTTTCGTATCCGGCCCCGGAATGATCTCGAACAGCCGCAGATAACGGGCGGGGTTAAAGAAGTGGGTACCGCAGAAGTGCTGGCGGAAGTCTTCGCTCATCCCCTCCTGGATCATGCGGATGGGAATACCCGACGTGTTAGTGGTGACCAAACTTCCTTTACGTCGGACCTTATCAACCTGGCCGAGGACCTTTTGCTTGATGTCCAACCGCTCTACGACGACCTCGATGATCCAGTCGTAATCGCCGAGTTTATCCATGTCGTCGGTAAAGTTGCCGACCGTGATGCGCTTCGCAAAGGCTTTGTCGTAAAGCGGCGCGGGCTTCGATTTAATAGCCGTTTGCAAGGCCTGGGCAGCGACGGAATTGCGGACGGCGGGCTTCGTTTCCGTATCGTCCATATCCCGGGGCAGGATGTCGAGCATCAGTACCTCGAGGCCGATATTGGCGAAGTGACAGGCTATTCCGGAGCCCATTACGCCGGAACCGAGAACGGCTACGCGGCGGATGTGTCGTTGGGTGTGTTGGGTCATATCATGATCGTTTAGCGAAAATTCGCTGGGTAAGGTAGATAAAAAGGTCTTGAAGGCCTAAAGGTTGAATTTACTTGCCACTCATCTCGGATGGCCCTACCGCGGCAACGGTACCAACTTCTCCAGGAGGTTCGCGCGATCCGCTGTGGGTAATCTTCGATAGGCGCCGAGGCTATCCAAACGGAAGTAGCGGCGATCGATACCGCCAATCGGAACATCACGGAAATTACCCCGGAAGATTTTACCCGCTTCGGCAGCGTCCGGTTCGCTATCGGGCAGTGGTTTTACAGTAAGCCCCTGGTCCTGGGCCCGGAGAGAGGTTATTAGCAGGGTTTCCGCCGGCAATCCCCAGGTCGATCCGAAATAGGGTTTCAGTTGATCGGCATCGCCGAATCTGACCTTTTGGTACCCCATATCGTCTAATTGGTCGGTCATCGTCCTCAAATTCTCGAGCCGCGTCTCGTAGTACGTCGCGCTGCCGCCAATGCGGTCCAGACGCAGCGCGAATACTACGGCTAATAAGCCTGCAATTACAAATGGCTGCTTGGTGTTGGGCAGCAGGTCTAGGCAAAACGGTGCCGCCGCAATCAGGCTGAGACTGAGCCACTCGCTTTCAATGTAGAAGAGCAGGTCCCGGTCGAAGGAAGCGGGATAAGTAACGAAGACCAGGCCGGCATAAACCAGGCAAGCAAGAACCGTTGCCGCGGCACGTAGCCAGTATCCCCGCCATAATACATAGAGCAGCCCGATGATGAATAGCCCGAGCAGGGAGAAGTAATCCGGCCAGACCATATGCGCTACCTGCCGGGCGTGTCCCGATTGAAAGCCGGCGAGGAAACCATCCCAACTCAAGTCCTTGATGCCCTTTAATTTGTACCCGTCGTACCAGCTGTCGTGGCTCATCCAGTACCGCAGCCCGATGCCTGATGCGATGAGCAGGCTGTATCCAATCACTACTCGGTCGGGGCGCCTCCCCTCCCCTAACCATAGGTAAGTCCACAAAAACGCAAAGGGCGCGGCAACCAGCAAATGCGTATTCAGGGCTAGAAGTAGCAGGGGCACCAGCAACAGGTGAATGTACCAGGGGAAACTTCCGTTGCTGCGATGGTAACGGTACAGACCCAAAAACAGCATCATCCACCCTACTCCCTGGTGGACTTCGTTGTTCGGCCAGAAAAAGGTGTCGCTGGCCAACAGCGTGAAGTAAAAGACGAACAGCAAGCCGAGTCCGTACTGCTTCCATCGCCAGCCGAGTAAGACGAAAACGCCGGTATAAAAGATATAAAAACTGATGGAGTACAACCACAGAATCACCCCGAGCGGTAGGTGAAGCCAGTAGCCGAAAAGGGGCCAGACCTGCGTCACGAAAGCCCCGTACCGGTACTCGGAGATCACCGGCTGGTGCTGGTACATCACCTCGAAAACGATAAAGGCGGGATCCGTCCAGAGTACCCTTTCCAGGTACCAGTAAGCCGCACCGGCCAGCAGCACCAGCAGCACCACCATTCCAATGGTATAGGCGGTCTTATCGGCGGTAGATTTTTCGACCAGCAAATCAATCCCTTCTCACCAGGGTCTGTCGAATGATGTATCCTTTCTCCGCTTTCTCATTCCAGCTCAGGTCGGCACAATTGGTCTGTGTGTTGATACACTGCGAATGACGGGCGTCCAGAAACCGCTCAACCAGTCCGATACCTGCGGCATACCATTCGTAAGCGTGCCGGTAGTTGATCTGGTTATCGAATACGGCAGCTTGGCGAACGGTGAGCACGCTGTCCAGCTCGATGCCGGTGTGTAGCTGGACGGTGGTATCGGTATTCGTGTACCGGTAATTCCATCCTTTATAGACATCGAGCAACTCACCCCCTACGAAAATCTCCCGATCCGTATCGAAGGCCCGGTTACCGTCCCAGTCCACCCCTTCCATCACCGGGGCTACCAGCTTCGTAAAGGTCAGGTTGTCTTCCGAACGGATGATGGCCGTCCCCGTCCGGGTAACGGTAAAGGTCTGCTTGAACCGGTAGGGAGCGAATTCGTTTTTTCGCTCCCAGCGCTCTCCGCGGTAGTAGGTACCGCCATCCGCCCCGACGAATGTCTCCACCAACGTTTCCCGGGCCTCCGTTGTGCTGCTGTCGTAGCGTACCCCTCCGACTTCCCGGACCAAGACTATGCTATCCACGCTATAGTAGGACGGCCGGTTCAGCTCCAGGGGATAGTACGCCTCGAGAAGATCGGCGCGGGGTTCCAGGGATTCTTCTTTGCAGCCCGCTATGGAAAGGGCCAAGCCTAAAACCAACAGGCAAAATGGTACAGATCTTATCATAATCAGGTGGTTGGCCGGGTCGAACGGTAGCGATAAACCAGGGCTGCCACTACCCCGATCAAGATCAGAACGCTGCAGATGAAGGAGATGGTACGCCCAAAGGTGTAACTCGAAGGATCGAAGGTCATGACGATCTCGTGTTCTCCGGCGGGGACCGCCAGCGCCCGTAGGGCGTAATTGGCGCGAACCAACTCGGCAGGCTCTCCGTCGATGGTGGCCTCCCAACCGAGGTCGGGTCCGTACCAGATCTCCGAAAATACAGCCAGCTGCTCACTGGTCGAGCTAAAGCGGTACACCAGTTTATTCGGCGCGTAGCTGGTCAATGCTATGCTTCCCGTTCCACTAGGGTTCAGGGCGGCAAGCGCAGGGGCAAAGCTTTCGTCGACAATCGCCGTGTTTTTCAGGTCGTTGACCGTGCCCAATGCGGCAAATTCAGCATCCGGCCCGTTTACGAACTCAATATCGTTCACCAGCCAGGCATTGCCGTAGGCCGCTGGGTTCTGCTGTGCCCGCAGCTGACCGTTTTCCCCCGGGATAAGGAAATATTTGGTGTTCAGCATATTGATCACGTCGGGGTCCCGCGGGGCGAGGTAACCATCAATGAGATCCTGATACCGACGCATCTTTACCGCCGAGTAGCCTCCGAGGCTCTTGTGAAAGTAACTGGTCAATGCATCCTGATCCAGGGGGCGTGACAAATTGAGTACCCGGTAGTTGGGATCCGGGTCCTGCATGATCTGCTGGTCGGCCGGACTCGGCTGTACGGCGTTGGATACGACGCGCGCGGGTTGAAAATCGTCGTGGGTTAGGTAGCGTCCGTTGATTCCGGCAAAATCCGCCAGACCGAGAAGGCCGATAGCTACCGCGGCCCAGGTGAGCGAAAGCGTTCCTTTCCAAAGCAGGTAAATTGCCCCGAAGGTGAGCCCCAGGAATAACCAACTGCGCATGGCATCTCCGAAGTAGAAATCGGCCCGTGAGGCTTCCAGTGCGCCGACCAGCTGGTTCACGTCGCCCTGGCCGCCGGTAATCTGGGCGATCTGCGCCGCATCCCGGGCGACACTATAGTCGAGGGTAAAACCCAAAAAGACGACCAGGGCTCCAAATCCGGCTGCCGTAAAGCC
Organism: Lewinellaceae bacterium; assembly: GCA_963747415.1. GTDB lineage: Bacteria > Bacteroidota > Bacteroidia > Chitinophagales > Saprospiraceae > Neolewinella. Next base: position 532,411 of record CAVVFF010000004.1, read on the forward strand.
CGCCAGTTTGAGCTGTCGGCCCGCCGCTTCCGGGTCACGGCCGAGGAGCTCCCTCCAGCGGTGGATACCGAGTAAACCCAGCGATACCATAAGGAAGGCGCTTACGCTGAGGGCTGAATTCGGGGTACGGAAATTATTCAGGAGGGGAAGGTGATCGAAAAGCAGTTGGTTGATCCACCCGGCATTGCTTCCCATACTTAGCAGAAAGATCAGCAGCGTACCCCCGGCCAACCAGACACGGGCACTGGTGGACGCCGCAAACAAGCCGAATAAAAAGAGCGCCCAGGCCACGGCACCCAGATAGATAGGCCCCTCCGTGAAGGGCAAGCTCCCATGGTAAAGGGGCGCCTGGAAAGTAGCCGGCAAACGAAAGCCGGCCCGGGTCATGGCTTGCCCGAAATCCGTATCGCGCTCGATTTCCTGCCCACTGCCGCCACCTGCCGCCAGGGGCGCATAGGTCGCGATCAAATCCTTGAATCCATTGCTCCACTGCATGGCGTAGCGATAGTCGAGCCCCCCTTCGTCGTTGGCTGCATCAGCTTCGGCGTCGTCGGCGGAAGCAGACAACACGGCACCGCCCCGCATGGATTGCGGAAGGTATTCCGTGGTAGTCATCAGGTTACTGGCTCCGGCACCAAGTGCCAACAATAGCCCAACCACGAGCACCCCCATGGCCTTACCAAAATCGACCAGCGTGCCCTGCTGGTAGTGGCGGATCAACTCAGCCAGTCCGAGAAACGGCAGGGTCAATCCGAAATAGTACAGCATTTGGGGGTGATTGGCCAGGATGGCCAGCCCCATCCCCAGAGCAAAGACCGCACCTCCAAGCAGGTATCTATTCCGGAAGGCCAGCAGTACGCCGGCGGCCACGAGGGGGAGGTACATGATCACCCCCAATTTACTGACGTGGCCCGCCTGGTACAGGACGATGTTATTGGTAGCAATGGCCGTGGTAATGGCCCCGGCGATGGCCAGCCAGTGGTTTACCCCTAACAAGACCATCATGAGGTAAAATGTTAGCATCCCACAGAAAACAAAGCCTGCTGGCCCACCCATGAATCCCCGGAACAATCGATTAGCGTACTTTAACTGGTTGCCGGCGGATACGGCGGATATCTGGTAGGTCGGCATTCCGCCGAACATGGCGTTCGTCCAGTTGGTACGCTCCCCGGTCTCCTGGTAGAACTCGGAGATTTCCCGGGAAGCGCCGCGGTACTGGACGATGTCGCCCTGCTGCAGCGTTTCCCCCTGAAAATGGGGCAGGAAAAGCACGATAACGGTTAGGAAAAACAGCGCCAAGGCGAGCAGGTGAGGCCAGAGTTGCTTAAAATTCATACGGTAAGCTTATAGGAAGTCTACGTCGACGTCGTAAGGATAGGTAATGAGGTAATTCATGGCCTCTTCCACCGGATAACCCTCGAAAATGATCTGGTAAAGCATTTCGGTGATGGGTACGCGCAGGCGCATGCTTCTTGCCAGGTGCCGGGTGATCATGAGGGTTCGGACTCCCTCGGCGAGTTCCTGGCTGGTCGCGGAAACCTCCTCCAGGCTTTCGCCGGATCCGATCCGGTAGCCGAACATATAGTTACGGCTTTTCTTCGAGGTGGCCGTAGCGATCAGATCACCTATACCGGCCGTGCCGAAAAAGGCGCGCTTGTCGCTGCCAAGGGCCTGGCCGAAGTGGACCATCTCCACCAGGCCACGGGTGACCAGCATAGCCTGGATATTTTTTCCCAGGCCCACGCCTTTAAGAATTCCCGACCCCAGGGCGATCACGTTTTTCAACACCCCGGCCAGCTCGGCGCCGAGGAGATCGTGGGTGCCAAACACATGCAATTGCTGCGATTTGAGGACCACCTTGGCCCGGTTTATCACTTCGTCGAACTTGCTAGCGATGACGGAGGCCGAGGGTTGTCCGTCGAGTAGCTCGCGGGCGAGATTAGGTCCGGTAAGTGCTCCCACGCGTACTACCACGCTTTCCTGTCGGATCACGTCGGTCATGGTATGAACGTGGCGGCGATCAATGCCCTTTTTAGGAATATCTTTTTCCTCGATGCCGGTTACATCAAGTCCTTTCGTCCCATGAATGAGCACGTGGCTCGGACGCAGGTGATCGGTCACGCTGCGCATCATATCCCGAAAATTGTCCGAGGGAACGATGGGCAGGATCAACTGGCAGCGATCGGCCACCTCGGCGAAGTCATTCACGAGGCGTACCCGTTTATGTAATTCCACCCCGAAACGAAAGCGTTCGCGGTTTAGGCGCTCGGTCAGTTCGGCATTCCGGCTGTATACGAGCACCTCCGTATTCAGCGCTAGCAGATTGGCCATAGCCGTACCGAAGGTACCCGCCCCAATTACACCGACCGGTTCCGGTTTTGACATCGCTCAGTTTTGAGGACGCGAAGGTAAGGCGTCTGGTCTTCCCGTGCTTATGCGAAGGGCCGGCGGATTTCGGGGCGGCTTGTGCGAGCGGAGATGAGGTGCTTTGGAGGGAGTGCACCGGTAGGCGAAGTCGTACAACCTTTCGGGGGGTACAGCCCGGGTGGAAGACCTCCGGTGTTACCTCGATACTCACTTTCGCTACCTCTGACGCATCGCTCCCCTCGGCTGCGTTCGGACCAGCGGTCCTCTACCCGGGACTTATTAGGTCTACTTGAGGGATGGAAGGAAATATGAAGGAGAACCCGTGCCAGGCTTCCAGGTCCCTGCGACGCGCCGAATGCATGCTTCAAGCTGGACTTACTACACTAGTCCACGTCGTCCGATAAAGGATCTCCTTTAAAGGATTCGATCTCCCGCCGCTCCCGCTTGGTAGGCCGGCCGGCGCCTTTCTCCCGGAATTCTCCTTTCGATTTACCAACGAACCAGTCCTTATACTTATTCATTTCTGCCTCACTGGTATGATCGACGTAGCAGGCAGCCGCCACGGGGGCTCCCACTCGCTTATTGAGCAACTTGACCACCTCAATATCCAGATTGAAACCTTGCCGTTGCACCTGCAGCCGGTCACCTACCGTCACGCTGCTGCTGGGTTTAACGGATTCGTCGTTCAGACGCACCTTACCCTTTTTGACCACGTCGGTAGCCAGCGTACGGCTTTTAAAGATCCGGACGGCCCACAGCCATTTATCAATTCTAACTTTATCCATGGAAAAATTTACTCGTCCAATTCATACTCAATATCGAGTTTTCGCAGACTTCGGTAGGCGGAACTCTGGTTGAAGCTCACTTCGATTTCAACGGGCGAACCTGCCAGCAGGATGTCGGTATACTCCGTGGCGGTGGCAGCATCCACGTCGTCGGCAATGTCTTCGATGGTACGCGAGATGGCACGCTTGTCGGGGCGCATCGCATCGCACTGCAGTAATCTTATGGTCATGGGCGCAAGTTACGGCGCGGCGATAAAATAAACAAATTGTTTTAATCGGAAGGTCGTGCTTGCTGCCATTCGCTGCGCAGGATCCGGTACTGGATGACGTCCCAGGCGGCTCCGTTCTTGATAAGGTACTGCTCAAGGGTGGCTTCCCGCTGCAGTCCGTTGGCCCGCAGGATGCTCCCCGATGCGGGGTTCTCCTGCCAGTGAATGGCCTGGATCCGGAGCAGGCTCGTCTTCTCGAAGCCAAAGTCGATGACGGCGGCCACGGCTTCCTTTACGTAGCCGCGGGCCCGGTAGGCAGCTCCCATCCAGTAGCCGAGTTCGCCGTAGCCGTACTGCGGGGAGCGGTGTAGTCCTACGGCGCCCACCATCCGGCCTTCTCCGGCTTCCCGAATGGCAAAGGAATAGGCATTCCCGCTTGACCAGCCTTCGTTGATAGCCGCCAGCCAGGTGATTGCCGCCGCCTCGGTGTAGGGATAAGGGACGCTCAGCGTATAGGCCGCGATGAGCGGGTCGTTGGCGAGTTGGATGATGCGGGGAGCATCGGCGAGAACGGGCTTGCTGAGCAACAGTCGTTCGGTGCTTAGGGTGAGGGCTTCCATAGCTGGCTTTTGACTGATGAACCCCACGAGCTTTAGCATTAGTTGCAGGCTGTTTACCTGCGCTCCGCCGCAAAAAATGGGCGATCCCTGGGGACCGACGTACCTTATGGGCCCAAACCGACCAACATGCGCCGACGCCGTTTTTTACATACCTCCGCCGCCCTCGCCGCCGGTGCCGCGCTGCGCCCGCTCGCGGCAGCCCACCGTCCTTTTGCACCGAATGGGGCCACCATGATCCGCAATAACGTGGGTTTCTTCACCGAGCGCGGCGGAACGATCGGCTTCTACCGTCCAGATGGCGGCACGGCGGGCGTGGTCGTCGATTCCCAGTTTCCGGAGTCGGCCCAGGCCTTTCTCCGGGAGGTATTTGGTGGGGGTAATCAATTAGAGCTGCTCATCAATACCCACCATCACGGTGACCACACCGGAGGCAACGGCATCATCGCACCGATGGCCCGAAACTACGTGGCCCACCAACGGGCAAAAACGAACCTGGAGAACAGCGAGGCGGAGCGTACCGAGGGCGATGCCATCCCCCTGCCGGAAACCACCTTCGACAAAGCGTGGGAAATGACCCTCCCCGGCACCGGGGAGACGGTGACGGCCCGTCACTTCGGACCGGCCCATACCGGAGGCGACGCGGTGATCCATTTTGAGAACGCGAACGTGGCGCACTTGGGCGATCTGTTATTTAACCGCCGGTTCCCCTACATCGATACCGCGGCCGGTGGCAATATGACCAACTGGATCAAGGTGATGGGCAAAATCCATAAGACCTACGACCGGGATACGGTATTCGTATTCGGTCACGCCGCCGAGTCTTATCCGGTCACCGGAGACCTCGACGACGTGAAATCCTTTCAGAATTACCTACGGGGCCTACGGACATACGTAAAAAAGGAAAAGCGGAAGGGCACCACCCTGGAGGACCTCAAGGCGAAGACCGTCACCATCCCCAACTCCCCCGATTGGCGGTTTGGCGACCGGCTGCGGGACGTCAACCTGGAGGTGATGTGGGGGGAGGTGTGAGGAGCTGCTCGCCGGATCCGACCTCCAAAATTTTCACATTCCCTGCGCAATCTTTCACATCTACGATTACCCCACCAACTTTGGATGACCGCCTAACTTGCTATTCCTATATTGGCCGTTCCAAAGTAGTTGATGCATGCAAAACCCGATAGTAGCCGAGGATTTCCTCCTCGAATCCGATGCCGCCCGTACCTTATACCACGACTACGCGGCGGATATGCCGATCATCGACTACCACTGCCACCTGCCCCCGGGCGAGATTGCCAGTGACCACAAATTCGCCAATCTGACCGACGTTTGGCTGCGCGGAGACCACTATAAATGGCGGGCCATGCGCGCCAACGGGATTTCCGAAGACGGCATCACCGGCTCGGCCAGCGACAAGGAAAAGCACCGGAACTGGGCCGCTACCCTGCCCTACACCATGCGTAATCCACTCTACCACTGGTCGCACCTGGAGCTGGACCGCTACTTCGGCGAGAAGGACCTGCTGGGTCCGGAAAATGCCGATGCGGTCTACGATCGCTGCACCAGCAAGCTGCAGGGAGACGACTTCTCCGTCCGTTCGCTCATCACCTCCATGAATGTCAAGGTCATTTGTACCACGGACGATCCGACGGATTCGCTGGAGCATCACATCGCCCTGAAAAAAGACGCCTTTTCCTGTAAGGTGGTCCCGGGTTTCCGACCCGACAAATCCATCCTCATCGGTGCGGAAGGTTACGCCGGCTATATTTCGAAATTGTCCTCGGCAGCCGATAAGCCGATCAGCGATTACGGTGATCTGCTGTCCGCGCTCCGGAAGCGTATCGACTTTTTCCACGGGCTGAATTGCCGGGTCTCCGACCACGGACTCAATCAACTCTTCGCGGAGACTTGTTCTCCGGAGGAGGCGGACCGCATTTTCAAAAAGCGGTTGTCCGGGGAAGCGGTCACTGGCCAGGAAGCCCGACGGTTTCAGACCGCCCTGCTGATCGAGCTGTGCAAGATCTATCACGAACTGGACTGGACGCAACAGTTCCACCTCGGTGCCCTACGGGACAATAACGCGCGTATTCTGCGCAACCTGGGGGCCGATGCCGGCGTGGACAGCATCGGCGACTTTTCCCAGGCGGAAGGCATGTCCCTCCTGTTCAACACGCTGGACGATTCGGACCAGCTAGCCCGCACGATCGTTTACAATCTGAACCCCGCGGATAATGAGGTTATGGCCACCATGGTCGGCAACTTCAACGACGGAAGCGTAGCGGGTAAAATGCAGTACGGATCGGCCTGGTGGTTCCTGGATCAACTCGACGGCATGGAAAAACAAATGAACGCCCTTTCGAATATGGGGCTGATCAGCCGCTTCGTGGGTATGCTCACCGACAGCCGCTCGTTTCTTTCCTTCCCCCGCCACGAATACTTCCGCCGGCTGCTTTGCAATATGTTCGGTCAGGACATCGAACGCGGCTTACTGCCCGACGACAGAAAATGGATCGGTAAAATGATCCAGGATATCAGCTATAACAACGCTAAAAACTATTTCAATTTCCCCGCATGAAAGTTGTCACCTTCGGAGAGATCATGCTCCGACTCACCCCTCCCGGTCACCTCCGCTTTTCCCAGGCCTCCGAGTTCGACGTCGTCTACGGCGGCGGGGAAAGTAACGTAGCCGTGGCCCTGGCCAATTTCGGTCTCGATGCCCACTTCGTCACCCGCCTTCCCGATAACGACATCGGCGAGTGCGCCCTTATGGAACTCCGCAAACGTAACGTCAAGACCGACTACGTGGTCCGCGGCGGCGAGCGCCTGGGAATTTACTTCCTCGAAATGGGTGCCGTCCAGCGGGGCAGCAAAGTGGTCTACGACCGGGCGCATTCAGGAATGGCCAGCATCGAAAAAGGAATGGTCGACTGGGACGAGGTATTTCAGGACGCCGACTGGTTCCACTGGACCGGCATTACCCCGGCCCTGTCCCAGGGAGCGGCCGATGCCTGCCTGGAAGCCATACAGGCGGCCAACCGTCTTGGCGTTCCCGTATCTACTGACCTGAACTACCGTGCCAAACTCTGGAAGTACGGCAAGGATCCCATGGAGGTCATGCCGGAACTGGTTGAGGGCTGTGACGTGATCCTGGGCAACGAGGAGGACGCCGAAAAGCACTTTGGCCTTCACCCCGAAGAGGTGGACGTCACCGCCGGTGGGGAGATGGACGGAAAGAAGTACCTGCCCGTGCTGAAGGAATTGATGCAAAGATTCCCCCGCTGCAAGATGACCATCACGACCCTGCGCGGCTCCGTCAGCGCCAGCCACAACAGCTGGTCAGGAGTGCTCTGGGACGGCGAAAAGCTGTACGAAACCGAAACCTACCAGATCACGGACATCGTGGACCGCGTAGGCGGTGGTGACAGCTTCATGTCAGCGCTCATTTACGGACTGCTTACCTATAAAGACGACAAGCAGCGCGCCCTGGACTTTGCCGTCGGTGCGTCTTGTCTAAAGCACACCATCTACGGAGACGCCAACCTGGTTACGGTGGACGAAGTCAAAAAGCTCGTAGAAGGCGACGGTTCCGGCCGGGTCGCCCGCTAATCCTTTCTCGAATTACCTTTCGGGTGGCGGTGATCGCCGCCACCCAATAATGATCTTGACCATCCCTTATGTCGCTACACAGTCGTCTGCATACCCTCAACGTCATTCACGACCAGGGCATTATGCCCCTTTTCTACCATAAAGACGCCGAGCTCGGCAAGGACGTGCTCCGTGCCTGTTACGAAGCCGGTGGGCGTGTGCTGGAGTACACCAACCGCGGTGATTTCGCGCACGAAGTCTTCCGGGAACTGAATGTATTCGCCCGCAAGGAACTCCCCGATATGGTGCTGGGCGTGGGTTCGATCAACGATGCGGCCACCGCCGCGCTGTACATGCAGCTCGGGGCCAGCTTCATCGTCTCGGCCTCCCTGCGCGAGGATGTGGCCCTGGTTTGCAATCGCCGCAAAGTGCCGTACCTGCCGGGCTGCGCCACCCTGACCGAGATCGGGCGTGCGGAGGAGCTGGGCTGTGAGATCGTCAAGCTGTTCCCGGGCAGTGTCTACGGGCCTGAGTTTATCAAGTCCGTACGCGGCCCACAGCCCTGGACCAGCATTATGCCCACCGGGGGGGTGACCACCGAACTGCATAATCTAAAGAGTTGGTTCAGCGCCGGAGCGGTGTGCGTAGGCCTCGGTTCCCAGTTAATTGGAAAATCGGTACTTTCAGACCGCGATTTCAAGGGGCTCACCGAAAGTGTCCGCGAGGCACTTCAGATTGCCAAAGATTTACGATCATGAGAGATATTTTGGCATCCCTCTGCCTGCTGCTCTTCCTGAGTGGATGCGGAGAGGAATCGGAAGGCCGCGTCCTGCGACTAGCGCACGGTCTGGACACCGGTCACCCCGTTCACCTCGGCATGGTTTATATGGCCGAACGCCTGGCGGAACTCTCCGACGGAGAGCTCACCATCGGTATTTACCCCAACTCCCAACTGGGCAGTGAACGGCAAAGTCTGGAGTTGCTACAGATCGGCAGCCTGGATATGACCAAGGTGTCGGCGGCGGTGCTCGAGAATTTCTCCCCCGAAATAGCCGTCCTTTCCCTCCCCTACATCTTCCGGGGCCGGGAGCACGTCTACAAATTCCAGGACAGCGAGCTGGGCCGGGAAATGCTCACTACGAGCGAGCAATTTCGCCTCCGCGGACTGGTCTACTTCGATGCCGGTCAGCGCTCCTTCTACACCAAGGATCACCCCGTCAACGTACCGGATGATCTCAAAGGAGAAAAGATCCGCGTCCAGCTCAGCGCCACGGCCATCGCCATGGTACAGGCCCTGGGCGGCTCCCCCACCCCGATCTCCTACGGGGAACTCTATACCGCCCTGCAACAGGGCGTCGTGGACGGCGCGGAAAACAACCCTCCGAGCTTTTATACCTCGCGCCACTACGAAGTATGTAAATTCTACACGCTGGACGAGCATACCGCCGTACCGGACGTACTCATTATCGGCACCACCGCCTGGGCCCGACTCAACGACCAGGAAAAAGAGTGGCTGCAGGCCGCGGCCGACGATGCGGTGACCTATCAGCGCAAACTGTGGCAGAAAGCGGAGCAGGAAGCCCTGGACGCGGTAGTGGCCGAAGGCGTACAGATCATTCGGCCGGATAAGGGACCTTTCATAGAACAGACCGCCCCGATCCTCGAAACCTACCGCGATCAGCCCCGCCTGTACTCCCTGATTCAGCAAATCATCTCAATGGCTCCCGCGAATGAAGAATAGCGTAGATAAGATCCTGGGTTATGCCCTGGTACTGATGCTGGCCGTGATGACCCTGGATGTCCTGTGGGGGGTATTTACCCGCTACGTGATGAGCAACCAGGCGAGCTGGTCCGAAGAAATGGCTCGCTTCCTGCTGATCTGGATAGGCATCCTGGGGGCGGCCTACGCCAGCGGCCAGCGCATGCACCTATCCATTGATCTGCTGAACAACAAGCCGGTCAAGCTCATCGCTTCCCTCATCATCCTTTTCGCGCTCGGGGTGATGGTGATCGGAGGTACCCGCCTGGTTCTGCTGACCGCGGAACTTGGCCAACGGTCCCCGGCGCTGGGCGTGCCCATGTCGATCATTTACTCCGTCGTGCCGATCAGCGGACTCCTCATCATTTATTACCGCCTTTCGGACTTTAAAGCTACCTGATGGAAGTCGCCATCCTCGTTCTCACCTTCGTCGTATTGATCGGTATTGGTATGCCCATTGCCTGGTGCATCGGCATCAGCGCTACCGTCACCATGTTGGTGAGCATACCTACTATACCGGCCCTTACCACCGTGGCCCAGCAGACGGCCACCGGGCTGGACAGCTTCAGCTTGCTGGCCATTCCCTTTTTCATCCTCGCCGGGCAGATCATGAACCAGGGGGGGATTGCCAGGCGCCTTATTGCCTTTGCCCGCTCCCTGGTAGGGGGCCTGCCCGGTGGACTGGCGCACGTAAATATCATGGCGGCGATGCTCTTCGGCGCCATTGCCGGTTCGGCCGCGGCGGCGGCCTCCGCCATCGGTGAGACGGTCGGCAAGGCCATGGAAAAAGAAGGTTACAGCAAAGAATTCGCTGCGGCGGTAAATATTACCTCGTCCACTACCGGCCTCATCATTCCGCCCAGCAATATCCTCATCGTCTACAGCCTGGCCAGCGGCGGCGTCAGTATCGCCGCCCTCTTCCTCGCCGGTTACATTCCAGGTCTGCTGGTCGGCCTCCTGCTCATGGTAGTGGCTGCCATCATCTCCAAACGGAAGGGATACACCACCCGTGGCACCTTCTCCCTCGGTGAGGTATGGCGGACCTTCATACGGGCCTTACCCAGTTTACTACTGTTGGTTATCGTAATCGGAGGTATCGTCGTGGGGGTATTTACCGCGACGGAAGCCTCGGCAGCGGCGGTATTGTACTGCCTGGGCCTCAGTTTTATCTACCGGGAAGTCAGGATTTCCGACCTCCCGGGCGTTTTTCTGAACGCGATCGGAACCACCTCCATCGTCATGATCCTGATTGCCACTTCCATCTCCATGTCGTGGATCATGGCCTTCGAAAACATTCCACAGGACATCACCACCTTCCTGCTGGCTACGAGCGACAACCCGTTCGTCATCATGATCATCATTAACCTGATCCTGTTGTTCGTGGGCATTTTCATGGACATGACCCCGGCGGTACTCATTTTCACCCCCATTTTCCTTCCGGTAGCCGTCCAGATCGGTATCGATCCCGTTCACTTCGGCATCATTATGATCCTCAACCTGTGTATCGGACTGTGTACTCCGCCGGTGGGTTCCGTCCTCTTCGTGGGCGTAGGGGTTGCCGGCACCACCATCCGAAAGGTGGTACGTCCCATGCTGCCGTTTTTCGTGGCTATGCTGGTGGCCTTGCTGATCGTAACCTTAGTTCCTGGCTTGAGTACTTGGTTGCCTGGGCAGTTTGGTTTTTAGGGTTGAGAAGGAGATGATCACTTTCCGGACTTGCTGAGCCGTCTTTGTTATTCCCGTGCTAGCTATCCCAAGGAGCTACTTAGCGTTGGGGGTTTTCATCTTAGTCGCCTTTGCCGTTCCTTTATACTCTTTCTACCATTCTGGCTATGGCAGAGGCTGATCGGCCGAAATGGGGATGAAAAATATTGTCCCCCTCTTCTTTATTCTGTTCGGATGATTACTACTGGTAGCGGTGGCTGCGGTGGGCGCCTTTTATTTGGGGCTATGGAACTTCCTCTTATTGACGGGCCCACTCTAGAGTTAATCGTGACTGAGCGGACAGCCGCGTCAAGTAAGGCAATACCGGCACCGATGATTATGCAGCTCACGGTGGGCATTACCACTGGCCGGAAAGTTGGTTTCTGGCCCGTTGGGTTACGGGACCAGAAACCGCTTTCTTTTTGACGGCGAGTAGAGTCGCCGGAATACCACTATTATCCCAACTGCTTTATCAGGAAATAAAGCGACAAAAAATAGCTATGGGACTCTTATTTTAGAGTTATGACACATATAGGCATCTCTCCGAAATCCATACGGTCACTTTCTTACATCCCGTTCTACTTTCTAGGAATACTCCTGCTGCTAACCCTTCCGGTGTGGCTGAATGGCCAGGATAGCAATGTCCCTTGGGCCAACGGTGCGGAGGTATCCTTCATAACCGACCAGGGCGGACTTCTATCCGTGTGTAAGGATTGCGTGGAGCTTCGCTACAGTTCCATTCGGTATACGGCAACCGATCACGTTGGTGTGATCAACAACTCCTCCCGGGCGCGGCCATTTTCACCACCATTACAAGCTACCGGTGGGGGGGAACCCATCGATAAGGTGCGAAAGTTCCGGGTCGAACACCAAGACGGACTGTTCCGCCTGCGCACCCTCAACGGTCAGTACCTGGGCGTATGCAAATGTCTTAAAGGATCTGACACCCCTATCCTGGTGGGCACCTACAAACTGGAGAACGGAAAGGTCAGGCCGGAAGCACTCTTTAGTGCGCTGCCTGTAGGCAGCAGCCCGCGGGACATCAAATACGTAATCTTCAACCCGCAGTCCGAACGCTACTGGAGTAGGTACCGGCATAGCGATATCAAGTTTACAAAGGCAAATGTACGGGACGTTACCGCCGTGTATCGCCACGCCCCCGATATTGTGGCTACTCATTTTGAGGTTGTGGTGCACAGTGGAGGATTATCCGACCCCCCGGATTCTCAGCGAAACGTAGCCATGAAGGATGTCTTGAAGGTCTTTTACGACGACTTTACTAGTGTCGCCGCTGCGTTTGGCAGGTGGAATCCACAGGCTACTTACTACAATACCGCTATCGACGACTTTTCTACCATCTCTATTTATCAAAATAGTAATGAGGTGATCAAACCCCTCGCCGTGGGTTTAAAAGATCACCCGAACAGCATGACGCTGACGCAGAGCGGCCGAATGGTATTCGACATGTCCCGGGCACACACCGACCGTGATTTCGGGGGCTGCGTGATCGTGTCCGAACCGGGGAGTTTAACCGACCTCCAGCGCTCCGAATGGACTGTAGACTGTGAGCAATTCTACAGCGGTTATACTGATGCCATGCAGGCCGCCGGGGAAGTCGTCATGATTTCCTCTTCGGCCGACAACACCGTGAAAACCCGGTTCTTCATGATTTCCGAAGACGGCCGGCTCAACGAATACCTTCATTTACGACGGAATGCCCAAGCGGCACCCTTCATCGGCCTGACATACGACGCGTTGACAAAGCGGTACTACGCAATCAGTGCGACGGGTACAACCAAAAATTACGGCACCAACGGTACCCTGACCCTTTACCGGAGTGAAGCGGGCCGAGCCCTGTCCGACCGGGATAATAAGTTTGAAGAATTCGGTACTATCGCTTCCGCACCGATTTCCCAACAGGGTGCGCAGTTGATTGCCCAGGAGGACGGGAGGATCTTTCTGGTCAACGCCTTCGTCAATCAGCCCGATGAGGAAGTAGGGACTGGAATTGGGACCTGCACCTTCGGTGGTGCCAGACCGTGGCACGAAACGATCAGCGTATCTGAGCTGGCGCTACCCGCTACCGTAGGTGGCACGGGCAGTATCTTGAGAACCAAGCACAAAATTATTGGAATCGTGCACCAGGGAGCCCTACAGCCCTGCATCGATACCCGACCTTCGTGGCGGTACGCCGGAGCATTTACACCGGTGGGTGCCGAGGCGGGCGTGATCCTGTGGACATCGCGCTGGCGGAGGGCCAGCCCCACCCATTTCTTTACGGCCGGCTACGACTACGCCGCGCGGACCATAGGGACGTTGGATTAAATTATGGTCATAACTTACGGCAATTGCTACAGGTATACTTTCCTCCGACCGTCTACTCCGTCGCTTTTTCCCCGCGGACAAAAGGTCAGACCGGGTACCATAAATATTATGCTGGCTAATGGCCTTGGACAGTAAGTTTTGGCTTACGGTGCAGATTTTTTTGCGTACCAACTATCCTTCCAGTTTACTGTCACTGAAAGACATTTTCGATTTGTATCGGTTGGTCAAGGGACATCCGGGGCCAGTAAGCTTTTCATCTTTTTCCGGATAAAACGAGCCGCGTACTCGGGCCGAAACCGATAGAGCAGGTCAAGCATCCGGGCATCGGATCCTACAGTGGCCCGGAAACGGTCTTTCTCGATCGCCTCGAGAATCTGTGCGGCGGCGTTTTCCGCAGACAGCGGTTTGATGGGAGAATCCTTCGGCGGCTTCTTCTGAATTAGTCCGGAGTTGGTACTGATATTAGTGGCGATGGCCCCCGGAAAGACGACCGTCACGCGGACGTTGGTGTCCGCCAGTTCGGAGTGCAGCCCTTCGGTGAAGAGCTTGACCGCCGCCTTCGCCGACCCGTAGATCGTCTGCCCGGGCACCGGTAGGAAGCCGCCCATACTGGAAATATTGGTGATGTGCGCAGCGGGCCGCTCCAGCAAGTAGGGCAGGAAGGCCCTGGTGAGGTAAAGGGTACCGAAAAAGTTGACGTTGAGGACCCGCTCGATCTCGGCGTCGGTCAGGTCGGCCACCGGCTTGAAGGGCTGGATGATGCCCGCGTTGTTGATGATGCCGTCGACGTGGCCGAAGTGCGCGATGACCTTATCGGGCAGGTCATTACACCCTGCCCGGTCGGCTACGTTGAGGACGTACTCGGCCATGCGATCGGTACCGACTCCCGCCAGCTCCCGCGTTTCCTGCATCGCTTCGGGGTTGCGATCCACGCCGGCCACCTGGGCCCCGCGCTTCAGGAGTTGCAGACTCAGCTCGCGGCCGATGCCGCTGCCCGCCCCCGTGACTACGATTACTTTATTCGCTAATTGCATGGGACATTACTTTACGACGACGCGTACGCGGTCCAGGTTATAAATGCGGGTGAAGGGGGTGCTTGCGTCTCCATCCCTTTGGCCGACCACCCGCACCGTAGGGAAGTATGTGCCGGGGATAGCGTAACTGATGGTGCGTTCCAGACTCAGGTTTGTTGCGTCGGTTTCGGAGATTGGCTCCTTGGTGATAAATTCTCCGGAACCGTCCAGGTCCCACGCCACTTCGACAATACTCCCAGCTCCCGGGGGCACCGACACGTCGGCGGAGAGTCTCACCTCCTCACCGGGGGCTACCGCCACCCGTTTTCCGCCGTCGACGGTGGCCCGGACGACGGGCTGTATACCCCGGCGCTCGGCGGCGGTCGCCGGAAGTAGTACCTGGCCCTCCGCTACTTCGTATGCCGAGGTGGCGGCCGGCTCGATTCCGCGCTCCACCCAATCGCTCAGGTCCAGCAGGGCCTGTTGCAGCACGCCTAGGTAGCTGACGATGTAGTTCGGATCACCCGGCACGGCAACGTCACCGTGGTTGGCGTGGTCGGTAAACCAGAGCCGGAAATGGTCAGGTGCTTCGTCACCGAGGCTTTCCCGTACCCGCTGCCGGTACCAGTCAGACTGCCATGCGTACGCCTCCGTATCCCAGAGGGAGCCAAGCAAAATCACCTTGCCGGTGAACTTTCCGCTCGGCATTGCCCCTACGGTCGAGCGGGTAAACAGCGGCCCCACTAGCATCCGGCGTTGGGGGTAAAGGGGGCTGCCGTCTTCGGCGCGAAATTGATCCCACACCGCGTATTCGGGTCCCGGTACCTGGTGGCGGTGGTAGGTCTGGGCCGCCAGGTAATCCGAATTGCTGACCAGCACGCTGTCGCCGGCCCGCAGGGTACTGGCTACGTCGGCGTTGACCGCACCCAGGATGACCAGATCGTCTTCTACGAACTCTACGGCAAGGGCCTTCCCCTCGGCGGTCCCGGAGAGGACTTCCAGTTCGCCCCCCAGAAATTGGATATCGGGCAAGGTGGAGGCAAGGCGCAGGGCTACGGGTACGGTGTCGGCCTTCCGGTCCAGCGTCTGCCAGGCCGCGTCGGCGGTACCCCTTGCCCGGCCGGCTTCCGATCCACTGGGGAGCCCAAGTTCCTGGGCACGGCGTTTGCCGATCACCTCCGCGATAACCGCACGTTCATTTAATAGGTCGCGCTCCAGGGAAGCGGGGTCGTCGTGGCCGAGGTAGCCGGGCAAGTTCCAGAAATCTTCGAAGTAAGCACCGTCGGCCATCTTCATGCCCCCGAAAATGGCTGGAAAGCCATGCACGCCCAGGTTTTCGTAATTGAACCACGCATCCAGCGGGAAGCCCATCCGGGTCACCTCGCGCAGCGCGGAAGTTTCTTCCTCGTTCAGTCGGGCGTAGGGATCGCCGCTGCCGCCGGGCTCCAGGGCGTCGGCGATTTGGGGCAGTTTGTCCCGGAGTACGCGCATCGCGTGCATCCGTACGGTAAAAACATTTGGGATGGCCATTGGTGAACCTGCTACGTAGGGAACCGCACCGTCCCATGCATCGGTAAGCTCGATTCCCCCGATGGTCCGGTAGGCACCTCCGCTGCCGCCGAAGGCGTACCCGTAAGGACGTGCGCCCCCGTAGATCTCCTGCGCCACCGTGCGGGAAAAGCGGGCCGCCGCGGCGTTCGCGCGGTAGGCGGTGATGGTGGAGGGATTACCTGCGCCGAGCGGGCCGCCCCCGTTCGTCTCTACGAAGTACGCGCCGTGAGAAATGGAGAAGCCGATCTTGTCTTCCTCCCCCGTAGCCCCCTGCGACAAATGCTCGTTGTCGGGTACCGGCGTGATGTACTGGAAAAAACGCCCGTTGTAGTCCGCCGCCTCTGGGAAGTAGAAAGAAAAGCGGGTCTCCGTCCCCTCGAAACCACCGTGAACGTATCGGTGGCGGACCGGGGTGTCGCGCCAAACGTCCATGTCAACGTAGGGGCGGGCGAAGAGGCTGTCTTTCGGCTGAAATTGCTGCCGGAGCTCGAGGTTAGACTCGGTCAGTGCTGACTGGCCGGCCAGCGGAAAGCTCAGCAACAGGCAGAGGAATGGGGTATAAAGTGGGCGCATAAAGACGGCTTTTGAGCGGTAGGCAGGTGGGCGGCGGAGCGCGGGAGCTTTGCCAAAGGTAAGGGCAATACCCGTATTGTCTACAAAAAAGACATTAATGCAATTATTGTTTACCTTGAGGATTCAATCATTCCTATCGTCATGCACCGTCTACTTCTCTGTGTCCTGTTGTTCGGCGTCGGCCTCTGCCTCTCCGCCCAGGACTTCCCGATGGCCGACCCGGAGCTCATCGCGCTTTACCCCCAGCAGAACGCCACCCGCAACACCCTTAGCCTCAGTGGCGTCTGGAAGTGGAAAAAGGACTCCCTCGGCGTGGGGGAAGCGGAGAACTGGCAGAACGGCCTGACCGATTACCGCTCCATCGCCGTTCCCGGCAGCTGGAACGACCAGTACGCCGACAGTCATAATTACCTGGACCTGGCCTGGTACGAAACGGAGGCCTGGCTGCCGGCGGGATGGTCGGTCGAGCGAGTATTTCTCCGCATCGGCTCGGCCAACTACGCCGCTAAGGTGTGGGTCAACGGCGAACCGGTGGGGATGCACGAGGGGGGTCACCTCCCCTTCGCCTTTGACATTGGCTCGCTCCTGCGCTCCGACGCCCCCAACCGGATTACCGTTCAGGTAGAGAATATCCTCAAGCCCACTCGCGTACCCACCGGCAACGTTGAGGGCGGCCCCTTCAACAACTTCCCCCGTTCCAACTTCGATTTCTTTCCCTTCGCCGGCTTGCAGCGCGATGTGTGGTTGTACTCCGTACCGGCGGCGGCCTCCATTCGGGATATCACCGTAATCCCATCCTTTACCGGTACGACGGGCGAACTGCGCGTGGAAGTCGAAACGGAAGGGGAACCGACCGGCGGACAAGTCACCGTGACCGGCCCCGACCGGACCTTCACCGAAGCCTTCACGTTGAGCGAAAATACCGCTACGGTCACCGTTAGTCTGCCCGACGTAAGGCTGTGGACGCTCGACGATCCCTACCTGTACACGGTAGAAGTGGCGCTCGGGGACGCGGAAAACCCGACGGATCACTATCGATTGGAAACAGGCATCCGCACCGTAGCTGTGTCCGATGAGGCCATCCTGCTCAACGGGGAACCGGTCTTTTTGAAGGGCTTCGGCAAGCACGAAGACTTTCCCATCTTCGGCAAGGGGACGGCACTTCCGGTCATGGTCAAGGACTTCGCCCTGCTCGACTGGGTGGGCGCCAATTCCTTCCGGACCTCCCACTACCCCTACGACGAGGCTTACTTGCGCATGGCCGACCGGGAGGGCTTCCTGATCATCGACGAAACGCCGGCCGTCGGGCTCTACTTCTACGGCGATTCCACCGAGCTGGAGCAGCGGCAGGCCCAGACCCTCCGCTATATCGACGAGATGATCATTCGCGACAAAAACCACCCCAGCGTGATCGTGTGGTGCGTGGCCAACGAGCCCTTCCCGCCGAACATGAGCGGCGACCCCCGCGGTCGGGAGGCACCTCCGGGCAGCGTGGCGAAGTTCGAGGAGATGTACACGCGCGTGAAGCAGCGCGACACTACCCGTCCGGCCACCATGGTCGGGGTGATGGGCGGTCCGGCCGAATGGTTGGCACCCTGGGAGGTCGTGAGCATCAACCGCTACTACGGCTGGTACACCCACCTGGGCGATCCCGAGGGCGGAGCCAACCTGCTGGCCATGGAGCTCGACGGGCTGTATAAGCGGTTCGGTAAACCCATCATCATCACCGAATTCGGTGCCGACGCTTATCCCGGCAACCGCGGTATCGAGTCCGAAATGTTTACCGAGGACTTCCAGACCGACTTCCTGCGGCGCTATCTCGACATCGCCGACGAGCGGCCGTGGGTGACGGGTATGCACGTCTGGGCCTTCGCCGATTTCCGAACCAGCCAGGGGCTGATCCGCTTCAACGGGATGAATTATAAGGGCGTATTTACGCAGGATCGCAAACCCAAAGCTGCTGCCTTTTACCTTCGTAATCGTTGGAATGACAAGTAGCTTTGCGAGCCCCGATAACCCCCACATGCCCGAATTACAGAACACCGATTACATCCGCCAGCTCTCCATCGATTGCGTGATTTTTGGCTACCGGGAGGGGAAATTGCACGTTCTGCTACCGAAGCTGGCTACCCTGAAGGATTATTTCGGACTACCCGGCGGCTTTGTCCGCCAAACAGAGGACATCGACGAGGCCGCCAGACGTGTACTGTCGGATCGAACGGGGCTTACCGATATCTATCTCGAGCAATTCCGCGTCTTCGGAAAAGCCCGTCGCTCCAATGATGCCCTCGTTAAGCGACTATTAGAAGCTGAGCCGGAGGTACCGGGAGCCGGGGAATGGATCAGCGCCAACCGGGAATGGCTTACCAGCCGCTTTGTATCGATCGGCTATTACGCCCTCGTAGACATCAGTAAGGTGACACCGAAAAAGACTGAAATTGATGTTTCCGTCGAATGGTATCCGGTAGCGAATCTGCCCCCGATGATCCTGGACCACGCAGTGATCGCAGGAGAGGCCCTGAAATCCCTACGCCGCGATCTGGATGAAAAGCTTATCGCCTTCAACCTCCTGCCGGAAAAGTTCACGATGAAGGAATTACGGCTGCTCTACGAAGCCGTTTACGACCGTCCCTTCCGCCGCAATAACTTCCAGAAGAAGATGCTGGATCTGGGGGTACTGGAGCGGCTGGAGAAGAAGTTTACGGGGGCTTCTAACCGGGCGCCTTACCTCTACCGCTTCGGGCGGGATTCGCCGGTGCCCCGGGGCGATTGACGTACCGACCACCTGGGCAACTGTTTGCCTGGCTGGTGCTCTGTCAAGTATTGAGGTTAGATGCAGGTTTTGGTGGGAGGCAAGGCGAAAAATGAATAGCGTGCACAACCTTCCGGCACCATACCCGACAGGTCGCATAGCTTGGGAAGTGCTTTTGGAACGAAGCTTCCCACCAAAAGATGCCGCGGATAACTTCCCGAGCCAAGCTTGACAGCGTACCAGAAAAGGTGAGCCAGTCAGCAAGTACGCGCTGGATTCCACGGAACCTCCAACCACGCTTCCCTGCCTAATCCTCCTGGCACTTTAGCGCAGCAGGGAAAAGCTGCCGTAGAGAAGCTTTGACTCCTCCTCCTGGGCGAAGCGGTAAGTGACCACGAAGACGTAGGTGCCTACCGCCGCGGGGCTACCCCGATTACTGCCGTCCCACCCGATGGAGGGGTCCGAACTTTGGTATAGTAAGTTGCCCCAGCGATCAAAGATCTGCATCTCAAACTGAACCGGCGAGCAGGGTCCGGCAACCTGGAAACGTTCATTGGTCCCATCACCCTGGGGAGAGAAGGCGGTCGGAACGTAAAACTTACACCGACACTGATTTGGGTATTCCTCAATGACAATACTATCCCGGACCACGCATTCATTCAGCCGCGCTTCCACGCTGTATTTTCCCGGCTGACGAACCGGAAAGGTGAATGCGGTCGATCCATCCTGCCAGCGAACCTCGTCCCATTCATCCCCGGTTCCCAACAGCAATTCATCCACGCGGCAGACGATCGTATCGTTTCCAAGGATTTCACCGGCGGGGCAGGCCGCGGTAAAATCATCGATCATCACCCACGAGGAGGCGGCCGCGCTGGCCCGAACGGTGACAAAGGCGCCGGTAAGGGGGGCGGTGAAGCGAAACGTAGTTTCCTCCCACGATCGGCCTACGTTCGGGGACCGGTAGATGAGCTGACCAAAGCTATCCGGGACCGCCGAAAGGCCAATTTCCACCCCCCGCGGCGCGGGGGTGTCGTCACCGGATCGTTGAAAAAATTGAAGGAGGTAATCCCGGCCGGCGGTGAGCGGCGCCGCGAGTTCTAGCGAAATGGCATCGACGGAGTTCTGCGTGTTTAATGCTAAAAAGTATGCTCCGTCCGCCGCCGCTCCGTAGGGGCATTCCATGGTTAGTACGTCAACCTCGTTCTTGTCCCCAAAGGCCGTGGTGTGGGCTACCAGCGCCGTGATCCGATCGTTAGGGAGGTTAATGATACAGGTATCGATGCTGTTTTCTTCAAAGCTACCATTCAAAAAAGTCTGCCCATGCAGGGGTATCACCCCAATCAGGAGGGCGATCAAAAGGGCGGCGCCCCAATTCATGGCCTTGGGAACTATATCCGGCTTCACACTTCAAATTACGGTGTAAGGGCTATCGCACGTACCATCTTTATCCGTAAAACCACTCATTTTCCGCCCCGGCCGTTCACCCTTTCCTACTTGCGACAGCAAGGTGTTTAGTCCATCGGCCACTGCGAAGCGGCGTCGGGCCGGTGACTGATTATCGCCGTTTCATGGCCTCTTCCGGCATAAGGGGTTAACCAAGCACCTCTCGCCATTCCTCTGTGTGCACGGTCATCTTTCCGCCGTGTTAAAGTTGCCATTCATTTTACCGGTTGCCAACACCTTCTATCGTTAATACGGTAGTTGGTGATATTTTGGAAGCCAACACCATTTCTTGACGGGTATATTCCAGAACAAAAGGCGTCAGTAGTAGACCCGGATCTTGCGGTTCAATCAACGCTAAACGGCGGTACATTTCCTCAGGCGGATAGGCTCAATGCAAGGATGGTGAAAATAGGAATTAGAATATTCAGACAAACGGTAATCAGATAAAACGAAATGATGAATTTAATACTTGTCCGTCCTATCACCACCAGGATATTCCCGAAAAACAGCAACATGCTGAAGAAAACAAAGGGATAGAAATAGGGCGTATTAAACATGGTCATCAGGCTGATCGGCATAATAGCACCAATCAGGGTGATGAAGGAGATCGAATACCACAGAAATTCCTTTCCGGTTTGCCGTTCGCAAAATTCGTTATAGCGACAACCGATTGATTTTCCCGGCATGGGAGCGGGCTCGTCTAACGCGATTTCAGAACTATTCATTTCGTACTAAGTTTTACCTACTGACCTGATAATATTGGCGTCAGATTTATTGGGGTAGCCAATCGAGAAGCGACAAGGATTTTCCTCACCCTTTCTTGATTTTCATCTTCTGCTACAAAGGTAGTCGCGGTCGGTCCCGAACACTTATGACCTGGATCATAATGGCATAGCATATGATAGACGAAGCTGTTCTGAAGCAATACGGAGCCGTACAAAAGAAGCTCACCACTGGCAAAATGCTGTTTCAGGAAGGGGACGCTCCCATATACTATTATCAGATCCGCGTCGGAGAAATCAAATTGACTAATTACAATGAGAAGGGCAAGGAAATGATCGAGGGCATTTATTCCGACGGGGAGGGATTCGGAGCACCCGCCTTGCTAGGGGAATTTCCGGTTTGTTTCAACGCGGAAGCTACTAAACCTACCGAGTTGATTTGCCTGGAGAAGCATTGCTTCCTTAAAATGCTCGATGAAAGTCAAGCGATCAGTATGCAGTTGCTTCGGGAAATGGCGAAGCGCCTCCAGTTCAAGTCGATGATTTCAAAAGAAATCAACTGCCATGAAGCGGAGCAAAGAATCATTAATCTCTTAAACTACCTTAAAAAAGAATCGGGGGAAACAACGGAATTTCATATCTCCCTTACGCGGCAAACGATTGCGAACATCATCGGGCTCAGGGTAGAAACGGTGATAAGAGCGATAAAAACCCTGGAACATAAGAAGCTGGTAAAGATCAAAGATCGTAAGCTGTATATATAATTACCTATAAGAACTGTTCCCACGCACCGGCAGCCTGCACGGGTAGGGGGTGGCTACCTTGGTTGACCTCTAGTTCTCCAGACGTCCTTCGCGTTTTTCTTCACCAAGCGATGACTTTGGCGGAGCGCCCTGGCGGAATGGAAAAGTATAGGGCGGGTATGCTTCCATTTTACTTCGCTCGGCCCTAGTGATAGCGCAAGGAGATCACTAGCGAAACCTACCTGAGAACGGCGAGAACGCTTTCAAAACTGTCAGAAAATCTGGTTAAATTGATTGCTAACCCGCAAATTCAGCACGGTGGAAGGAGGCAAGGAGATCAGGAAATTCGGCACCATGGCGGGTGTTTTCACCCCCACCTTTCTGACTATTCTGGGGGTGATCATGTTCATCCGCCATCCGTGGGTTGTAGGGAATGCCGGCGTAGCGGGATCAATCCTGATCATCCTGGTCTCCGTGGCCATCACCCTGTCCACGGCACTTTCCCTTTCCAGCATTACGACTAACATCCGCATCGGGTCGGGGGGCGCGTTCAGCCTGATCTCCCAGTCGCTGGGACTGGAAATCGGCGGAGCGATAGGTATCCCGTTTTACTTCTCGCAGGCGATTGCCGTCGCCATGTATGTTTTCGGTTTTCGCGAGGGACTGCAGTCCATCGTGCCCGGGTTCAGTACCCTGATTCTGGATGTTCTGGTGTTTGGTCTGGTGATGGGCATTGCCTTCATCAGTACGAGTTTTGCCTTTAAGATTCAGTACGTCATAATGGCTATCATCATTCTTTCCCTGGCGTCCATTGTCGGCGGACTGTTCGTCACCGATCTCAATTATGACATCCAGTGGTTTGGCACCTATCCGGGGTCACCGGAGGGTGGTTTTAACGGCACGTCTTTTTGGTTGGTATTTGCGGTATTCTTTCCAGCGGTGACCGGTGTGATGGCCGGGGCCAATATGTCCGGTGATTTGGAGAATCCGAGGCGGAACATTCCCAATGGCACCTTGAGCGCCGTGATCATCACGGCCATTGTGTACATCGGGCTTTCCTTCGTCGCCAGTTTCCTCGCAACGCCGTCCGAGTTGGTGGAGAATTACAACGTCTTCCTCGACAAAGCCTTTTTTCCACCTATCGTACTGGCTGGATTATTGGGTGCTACCCTCTCGTCAGCCCTGGGTTCATTCGTGGGAGCCCCCCGGATACTGTTAGCGCTGGGTGAGAAAAGGATTCTTCCGAAAAGCAGTTTTCTTGCCAAGACCAATGACAATGGGGAGCCAGTGAATGCGATGCTGGTGACCGCCTGCGTCGTTGTGCTGGGGCTTTCCTTCCGCAGCCTGAATACCGTGGCACCGCTGATCACCATGTTCTTTATGATCACTTACGCGATGGTCAATGTCGTAGCGCTGATCGAGCAGTCCCTGGCACTGCCCAGTTTCAGACCAACCCTCAAGATCCCATTGATTGTTCCTATCCTGGGGACCTTTGGTTCGCTTACCGTGATGTTCATCATCAACGCCGCGGTAGCCCTTACCTCACTGGTACTGATCGTATTTTTTTATTTCTATCTGGCGAAGAAGCGACTGAAGTCCAACGTCGGCGATTCCCGGAGTGGTCTGTTTACCGCCCTGGCGGGATGGGCAACTAAAAAGACCAATGAACTGAGCCCTACGCGGGAGGTAAGGTCATGGCGACCGGATCTGCTGATACCGGTCACCGCTCCCAAGGAAATCCGCAGCTGTTTTAAACTGATCAAGGACATCGTATCGCCCAAGGGTTCGGTGAAGTTCCTGGCCGTCAAAAGCATGGACACGGACTACAAGGACAGGCTGATCAATTTTCTTCCCGGCGTCGCCAGGCAGCTCAAGCGAAGGGGGATCGCCACCATGTACACCTACGTGGACGGTCAGGATTTCGCCGAAACCATGAACATCAGTATGCAGGCACTCAATACGGCTTTTTTCAAGCCCAATACCATTTTTCTACCCGTCAACGAGAACTCCTTCGTCCGCGATTCCTACGAGAAGGTTATAAAGATGGCTGGGAAAAACCTATACGGGGTCATGCTCTACGTTCCCTTCGAAAATGTGGGACTTTCATTGGAACGCGATATCACGGTATGGATCAAGGACCTGGAGCCAGACTGGAGAACGAATTTTGACCTCAAGAACAACGATCTGTCGATACTCACTTCCTTGTTGCTCGTAAGAAATTGGAAGGGAAAACTACACGTAAAGGTAGCTCAGAACGAGGCCGGGATAATGGCACTGGAAGACATACCGGCACTGAGGAACCTTATCCGACTGACTGCGGACACCATCGTGGAAACCTACCCCCAGCACGCGGAAAGGGAGCTGATCAAAGCCCACCGCACTGACCTTAACATCATGCCGCTGCACGAAAGTGATACGATCGAAGACCTTCAAGAAATCGTCAGGCTCTCCCGAACCTCCGCTATTTTCTGTAAAGACACCAATAACGTTAACGCACTGGTTTAAGGATGGGAAGCGCTGTTATACGTGAATCCGGAAGCTACTTCGCAACGGTTTAAATTCGTCACCGGCATACGGATCACCGCTGTCACCCCGGGGAGACAGTCGTAAGCTTTCCCATCCGCCCCCGGGCAGGAGCAAGAGCAATACCAACTTTTTCAACCGTCCATAGCTGTAGCTTGCCAAAGTGGCCAGGGATATTAAAGAACCACAACCACCACTACCACTGCATAAAACGTAGAAAGATCAAATTACCGGTTCAGCCAGTCCTCGGGAACGGGAATCACGCAAATATTCAGTGATCGCCCGTCTTCGGATAGCATAGCCGACTGTATTTGAATTTTGGTTCCATCCGGACTGAAGGTAGGATGCGGGTGATCCGCGGCCGTTTCCTTGTGGCCCGACGACAGGAGCCTCATTTCCCTCGTTTCCCGGTCGATCAGGTAGATACTTCGTGAGAAGTCGTCCCCAACGGCGAATCTACCGTCCGGCGAACCGTGGACGTGCCAGAGTCCACTCCCCGATTCCGTCTGACCGGCAATGATCATTTCCCGGGTATCGATATTGACGATACCTAAGCCGGTTGGCTTTTCTCGGGTACCACTCGGTCCCCAGCCCGCCTCCTGTCCCGGGCCATCGTTTTGGGAGGTCTCATCGACACTGCGGTGCCCCATGATGGCGAAGGCTACTTCATCGGGACCGATCACGGCCTCGTGGGTGACCCATTCGTAATCCGCTTCGGGATAGAGCGGCCGCAGACCCGTTCCGTCGGCATTCACGATCCAGGTCCGTTGGGGAGATTTTCCACCCGTTTCCCAGCTAAAGACGATCTGACCTTCCACCCACGGATTCGTTTGGACGTGCCCCACCTGAAAGGGAACGGAAACCACGTGGCGGAGCTCGCCGGTAGCGACGTCCATTCCCCCTATCCCGCCCGGACCTGCGCCCATTCCCCGGGGACCGAAGTCCTCCTCGAGATCGGTATCGTCCGGCAGGTAGTCGGCGGCGTGCTCCGCTCCCGTTCGGAAGTAGACGCGGTCTTCCCCGGCATCCAGGGCCATGTCCCCGTGTGCCCCCCAGGAAGCCGCTATAATACCAATAACCCGTTGGTAGGTCGCGGCCTCTCCGAGATCTCCGGCTTCGCTGTCGGCGAAGAGCCGGTTCAGGTCAACGGATATGACTTCCATGGATCCTTCCTCGGCTTGTTCCTGCGGTTCCCGCATAAAAAACAATTGCATGGACCCCCTGGCGATCGTCAGCATTCCCCGGTAGCCCCCCTCGGTCACCTGAACCAGGTCGCCGGTTTGCTCGTTGACGGCCATGGCCTCTCCGGCTACCCGGTCGGAGCGGAAAATGAGCCACTGCCCGTCGGAGGTCCACTGATTGTGAGTGGGGTAGATTTTGCTATCCCCGACCGGCTCGCTGGTGAGAAAGATCAATTCGTTGCCGGTGACCGGATCCTGGATCACCTTGCGTTCCGAGGGGAAGCGTGTACCGATTTGGGCGGTAAGGCCGAGGGTGCAAAGAACCAGTAGCGTGGCGGTCGCCCAGTATTGTAGGTGAAGCATAGCTTTTGGATTTATGGATTGGCTTAGTGGCCTTGCCTCAATTTTCCTCGAAGATGGGAGCGTCCCCCGGGATCTCATGGTCGTAGAACTGTACGGCGCTGTCGTTCATGCGGGCGAAGGAATTCTCCAGCAGGGTGATCATTTCCGCGCCGGCGAGCAGCACCGGTCCGTAGCCGTGGGCAGCGTACACGTTGACCGGCCGATAGTAGTAAAAAGCCGGATCGAAGCCCATGCCGGTACCCACGCAGGTGCCTTCCACCTGGCCCTGCGCGTTTACCTTGGTCGCCAGGGCGTTCCAGGCCAGGGTAACCACGGGACCGTAGGCCTTCGCGTCTACGTAGCCCCGGTTGATGGAGCGGGCAATAGCGTAGGTGAAGATGGCGGTGGCCGAGGTTTCGAGGTAGGAGTCGTTCCGGTCCAGGAGCTGGTGCCAGAGACCTTCCGACGATTGATAGCGGGCCAGGCCTTCGATATGCTTTTGCAGGTATGAGACTACTTCTTGTCGCCCGGCGTGATCCTTCGGGAGAACTTCTAAGAGCTCCACCATCGTCATGATCGCCCAACCGTTGGCCCGGCCCCAGTGGTACTCGGGGTGGCCTTCCATGCCCTCGATCCAGGCGTGCATGTACAGGCCTTTATCTTCATTGAACATGCGTTCCGAAAACTGCAGCACCTGCTTGACGGCATCGTCGAAGTACTGCCCCTCGCCGGTGTATTCCCCGGCCTGAGCCAATGCGGGTACGCTCATAAAAAGATCGTCCAGCCAGAGCGAATTCGTCATAGGCCGGTTGCGGGCAAAGGTGCCGTCATCCAAACGCTGCTGCTTGTTCGTGATGTAATCCACGAAATTGTCGATCATTGGGTCCAGATCCCCTTCGAATCCCGCCTGCTTTGCTTTGATCATGGCCGCACAGACGGCCCCGGCATCATCCAGCGCCCGGGGGTGGAGAACGGTATGAAGGGGATGTTTAAACGAGGAATTTCCTTCCAACTCCCAAACCACGGGGTACAACTCCGCCAGTAGCGCCATGCGGTCATTGACGTAATCGGCGTATTTAATATCCCCTGTACTTTCCGCGGCCCGCAGCATACCGGCGTAGGTCACGCCCCACTCGTAGCTCACCAGGCGAAAATCCGCTTGCTCGAAGGCAATTTCATCCGAAGCCTGAATTGCATCGATGTCGGTGATGATCTCTCCCGTAGCAACATTTACCACCCGGGCGGGCGTCGATTCGTCGAGATAGGTGTACACCCGGTCCAACACGCTGCTGATCTCCCGGACGGAGGGTATTCCATACGGTACCTGGTAGTTGGGCTGCGAAAGGTGCAGGGGCGTATTGGCGTCCGTTTCCTGCGCGAAGGCCGCAGGGCAGTAAGTAACGAGTGCGAGGAATAGGATGGTAATCGACTTAAGCATGAAATTAACTTTAAAGGCAAGCACCAACCGGCTATGGTGGTGGAAGGTTACGGTACCCCGCAGGTCATAAAACGGACCGCCTAGGAACACGGTCTTGCCGGGAATAGGCAACAAGCATGTCCTGCCCGGCGCGGCGCAGGAGTAAGATAATCATGCGCCGCTAGAACCGGCGGAGCCCCGCGGGCCGGGTGAAAGTGTATCCACTGGGTGTCACAACTTCCTGGCCATATGTTTCCTCTCGTCGATCTTATTGCTTCTCCTGCGACTCGGCACTTAGTTCTCCTTTGTTTGGTTTCAGGGCGGCGGAGCGCGGGGAAAGGGGATTGCCGGAAACTTGACGAAAACGGCTTCACCCATCTCCCTGGGATGCGGCGCACGAACACAATCAACCAGTTCATTCCAGCACGTCGGTTCTCCTACGTCGAACCACAGCAGGAGTTTGCAGCAACAAAGTCAATCTTCTGCCCCTTGCCCGATGTAATATGCGCCGCCGGTCACCCACTCCCCTTCGGCCGCATTGGAAAAGGCGATGAAGTCGCCCAGCTCCTGAACGTTCATCAAGGCTGTCTTCTCGAAAGTCTCTCCCTGCTTGCGAAAACCGTAGAATTGCTGCCCTTCCTTGACCACGGCCGCCAGGGGCAGACCGCTCAGGCTCCGCTCCTCCGCGGCGATGGTGGCATTTACGAACAGGCCGGGGATTATCCCTTCCGGTAACGGTCGGTTGAAATGACAGTGGATGCCCAGGGTGGCCGTCTCCTGGTCGGCAATCGGGTTAATCTTTTCTACGGTAGCCGTTCCGGTGGTCTCGTTGTAGGGAAGCTTAAAGGTAACTTCCTGGCCCAGCTTCACGGCGGCCACTTCCCTGGACGGTACCCGCAGTTCCAGATGGAGGTGCTCGGTGCCCGCCACTTGCATGAGTTCATCGGTCGGTACTACCATCTGGCCCTGGTTAGTCAGGACATCGTGGACATACCCGCTGGAAGTAGCGTAGAGGCCCACCGAGGTCTGGAATTCGCCCGCTTCTTCCAGACTAGCGACATCGATACCGTATTGGCCTAATTCGCTCCTAAGTCCACCGTAGGTGGCCTGCAGTAACTCGACCGCTGCCCTACCTGCCTCCACGGCGGCAGCGGTGGTGGCATCGCCGGCCTCAAGTACCTGTTGCCGCTCATATTCCACCCGGGCGCTCTTCAGCCTGGCGCGGGTTTCGAGCAGTTGTCGCTGTTTCTCGATAAGCTGCGGGTTGGTGATTCGGAGCAGAAGTGCGCCGCTTTTGACGAAATCCCCGGCAATGTACCGCAGCTCGGATACCTGACCCTCGATGCGGCTGTGCACCGACATGAGTTCGGTGGGAGGCAGCTCGACCGTTCCGGTGCAACTGATCGAATGGCCAACTATCCGCTGCTCGACCGGACCGGTAGATACTTTCCCCCCGACCACGTTCGCGTCTTCGGCTAGGGGCTGAGCCGGGGCTGCCGGTCCCGTATCTCCACAGGCGGCAAACAGGACAATCAACAGGAAAAAAAGATTGGGGAAGTATTTCATCATTGCTGGGTATTGGTTAAGTAACGTAGTTCCACGGCGAGTTCCTGGAACTGTCGGAGTTGATCCAGGCGGTCACGACGGTCGGTTAGGAGGCTTTCCGAAAGCTGACTAAAGGTGAAAAAATCGATCGCGCCCTGCGTGAACTGCAGTCGGGCAATCCGTTGAATACGTTCGCGGGCGGACTCCGCCTCCAGGCCGGTTTCAACGATGGATCGACGAAGGTCTTCCAGGCTGCCGCGCAGCAGACGGAGACGGATTTCCCGGTCCCGTAGCCGAGCTTCGAGCCGGTTAGTGACCTGGTTGCGCTCCAGCGTCAGCTGCTCCTCGCGTACCCTGACGCTGCGCGTATCCAGGGGGATACCTATGCCTAGTGTAATGCCCTGGAATAACCAGTCGTTCTCGAGGCTTTGGGCAAAGTATCCCGCGGCAAGCCTGGGTTGCCGGCCCGTTATACGGTTTACCTCGCGCTGGCGATCCAGGCGGTAGAGTTGGGCCTCCGCCACCCGGGCGTAGGGGAAACTGTCGATGCCCGGAGGCGAAATAACGGGCGGTGGAATTTCCGGAGGGCGGGGTCGCAGGGTTACTGCATCCGGTAGGCGGGCAATGCTGCGTACCAAGGTCTCGGCGACCCGGAGGGCGGCCTCCCGGACGGCCCGCTGACGAACGAGGCTCCTCACCTTTTGCCGGTACAGTTCCTCATCGATAACCCCCAGGGTGCCGGCGGTCCGGCGGACCAGCAGCTGCGGTTCCAGGCCCCGGTACAGCAGGAGGACGGAATCCGTCAGGGCCAGCTGACCGGCTTCGTAATTCCAGGCAGCGTACGCCAAACCGAGCTTGTATCCCAACTCATTGAGGAGGGTGGCCTGACCTGCTTCGATTTCGGCTATGCGGGCATCCACCAGCGCAGTGCGCGGCTTGCGCGCGAAGAGGTGGTTAAGGTTCTGTTGAACGCCAAAGTGATGATCAAAATCACCGGTATTCAGTTGTCCCCCCTGGTAGAAGACCTCCAGGGCCGACCAGGCGCCCACCGTACGTTGGTTGAGGCTTTCCGATTCGACCGAGAGTTGGAGGTTGGCCAGTTCCGGATCCCCGGCAACGGCATACTCGTAGAGTTCGCTAAAGCTACCGATCTGCTGCGCGCCTACCTGGCCGGACGGGCAGGCGGTAAGCACCAGTAGCAGGGCAGCAGCGCCACCGCCCAACCTGGCGTACGCCTTTCGATTGACGATGTAGTAGAGGGCGGGCAATACCACCAGGGTGAGCAAGGTCGACGACACGAGGCCACCGATCACTACCGTCGCCAGCGGACGCTGTACCTCCGCTCCACTACCGGTTGACAGCGCCATCGGTAAGAATCCGAAGGCGGCCACCGCGGCGGTCATTAACACGGGTCGCAGGCGCGTCGTGGCCGCTTCGGAGATGACCTCCTTCAGCGAGCGGCGGCTGCCGGCGGCGAGTTGGCGAACCGCGCTGATGAGTACGATGCCGTTGAGCACCGCGATTCCGAACAGCGCGATAAAACCGATGCCGGAGGAGATGCTGAAGGGCATACCGCGCAGCAGGAGGGCAGCAACTCCGCCGATGGCTGACAGAGGCACCGCAACGAAAATGACAAGGGCATCGAGGAAAGAGGAAAAAGCCAGGTATAGCAGCAAGAGAATCAACGCCAGCGCCACCGGTACGGCGATCATCAGCCGCTGGCGGGCACTTTGCAGGTTCTCGAACTGGCCGCCGTAGCGAATTTCGTACCCCGGGGGAAGGTCCAAACCGGCGTTCAGGGTGGCTTGGATCTCTTCGACCAGGCTGGCCACGTCGCGGTTGCGAACGTTGACGCCGATATTTATGAACCGCCGGGCCTGTTCGCGGGAAATGAGCATCGGGCTTTCGCCTTCCACTACCGTGGCCACTTCGCTGAGGGGGATAAGGGCTCCACCGGCGGCAGGCAAACTCAGGCGATCGAGGTCGAGACTGCCCCGGTAGCGGTCGTCCAGGCGTACCACCAGGTCGAACTTGCGCTCTTCCTCGTAAATACTGCCCACCTTTTCCCCGGCGTAGGCCGCTCGTACCAACTGATTGGCCTCGGCCACGGTAATACCGTACTGTGCCATGCGGTCGCGGTCGTAACGCACGTTGAGTTGCTGTAGCCCGGCCGTCTGATCGACCTTGACATCTCCGGCACCCGGTACTTCCCGGATCATCTCGGCCGCACGATCGGCGTGCTCCTTGAGGAGTCGGGGGTTCTCCCCGAAGATCTTCACCGAAACGTCCGATTTCGCCCCCGTCATCAGCTCGTTGAATCGCAACTGAATGGGCTGGGTAAATTCGAAGGATGACCAGGTGATCGGCGCCAGCTTTTCCTTCATCAGGGCCACCAGGTCTTCCCGGTTATCGGCCGAGGTCCAGTTGTCCTTGTCATCCAGGAGGATCATCACGTCGGCATCCTCGATCGCCATTGGGTCGGTCGGCACCTCGGCCGTACCGATCTTGGCAACGACGTGGATTACCTCCGGAAAGTTGTCCAATAGGATTCGCTCGGCCAGGAGGGAGGTCTCGATGCTTTCCTGCAGGGAGCTGCCGGGTCGGATCGATTGTTGCATTGCTATGTCTCCCTCCTCGAGGGTGGGAATGAATTCCCCGCCCATCCGCAGATACGCAACCACGGCCAGGGCTAGGGCCAGGGCGGATAGCCCGAGGGTGAGCTCCGGCCGGTGCAGGCTGGCGCCGATGACAGGCCGGTATTTGCGCTGGAGGAATCCCATGAAGCGAGCGGCAAAGCCCTTCTCGGGTCGGATCTTCCGGGAAATAAAGAGTGACGCCATGACGGGCACGTAGGTCACCGACAGGAAAAGCGATCCGAGGATGGCCAGACTAACTACCTGAGCCATGGGACGAAAAGTTTTGCCTTCCACACCTTCCAGGCTTAGGATAGGCAGGAAAACAACCAGGATGATCAGCACGCCGAAAGCGGCCGAGCGGTAGATCTGGGCGGTTGATTCCCGAACCACGCCGTCCATCTCCGAACGGCTCAACTCGCGGCCGACGTACCCGACGGCCAGCACGTGAAGTAGCCCCTCCATGATGATGACGGCTCCGTCGATAACGATCCCGAAGTCGATCGCCCCCAGTGACATCAGATTGGCCGAGATGCCAAAGTAGCGCATCATGATCAGCGCGAATAACATGGATAGCGGAATCACGCTGGCTACGATCAACCCGGCACGCAGGTTACCAAGCAGCAGCAAGAGCACGAAAATGACGATCAGGCCGCCTTCGATCAGGTTCGCCTTTACCGTATCGATGGTCCGGCCGATCAGGGCCGACCGGTCGAGGTAGGCATAAATGCGGACACCTTCCGGCAGGGCCGCCCGTACCGTTTCCATACGTTGCTCTACGTTTGCCAGCACTTCGGAGGTGTTGGCACCTTTGAGCATCAGGGTTATGCCGCCTACTACCTCCCCCTTACCGTCCATCGTCATGGCGCCGTATCGCTTGGCGCTGCCGGTAGTCACGCTAGCAACATCGCGAACCCTTACCGGCTGTCCGTTTATCTCTCCCAGCGAAATTCCGCCGATCTCCGCTTCCGTTTCCACCCGGCCCTCGGTACGAATGTAGTAGGAATAGCTACCGCGTTCCAGGTAGCTTCCCCCGCTGTTGGCATTATTGTCCTCCAGGGATTGAATCACGTGCTTCAGGCTGATGCCATAATCCCGCAGGCGGTCGGGATCGATGGCCACCTCGTACTGCTTCAGGTAACCGCCGAAGCTGCTGACCTCGATGACCCCCTCGGTTCCGTTTAGTTGCCGCTTTATGATCCAGTCCTGCAGGGTGCGCAGCGTGGTCGCATCGTAGTCTTTGGCGTGCTCCGCATCAACGGTGAGGATGTATTGATAGATCTCCCCAAGACCGGTAGTGATGGGCATCAGGGAAGTCTCCACGCCGGCCGGCAGCTCGCCCCCGGCCGTCAGAAGTTGCTCCTGTACGAACTGCCGGGCTTTGAGGATCTCCACCTGCTCCTCGAACACGATGGTGATGACGGAAAGCCCGTAGCGGGAGATGGATCGTACCTCCACCACGTCGGGGATGTTGGTCATGACCGCCTCCAGCGGATAGGTGATCAGCTGCTCGACCTCCTCGGGTGCGTAGGTTGGGGCCACGCTGACGACCTGTACCTGGTTGTTAGTAATATCCGGAACCGCATCGAGGGGTATACGGGAGGCTGAATAGAGGCCGGCCACGATTAGTACGACCACGCCCAGAATTACGATCAGTTTATTCTCCAGGGAGAACCTGATGATTGCATCAAACATACATATTGGCTTAGAGGGAGCAAGGCTCCCAAATAGAAATACCGGTCACGCGCGGCGTGGGCCGGAAGAAAGTCTAAGCCAGGAAAGGAGGGCCGCGCAGTGGTAGGGCGCGGCAATAATTGGATTCGGGAGGCCACTGGGGATCGCAGGCCGGGGAGCTTCGCAGCATCCGTTTCGTTGCATCCACCATCGGCGGCCAGTCCGGATGCCGTAGCGGGGGCGGGGGCGCCACGGCGGGGGCCGTAGGCAGCGCTGTATCACCACGGTCCGTCGATAAGTGTTCGAGATGGCCTTGCCCCATGTCCGCCCCGATGACTCCGCGCAGGAGACCTAGCAATTGGCCGTCTACCGAAAGCAATACGTCGCACTGCTCGATGGAGTGCCCTGCCGACTGTGGCATCTTGTGCAGATGTGGCACCAGGGTATGCAGGCACAGCAGAAAGCTGGCCAGGAGAACGAGGCAGCGATTTTGGACGAAGGATCTCATTGCTGATGTACAAGGTAAGTAATCAGGAGCAACATTTACCAGGAATCCGGGTGATTACACCCTTATTCGGAATCCCTCTAATTATCGGTGGCCTACTCATGTCTAGCCTGCTCCTGATTCCCAGGCCTGAATGCCGCGGTTGAGCCCTTGAAGGCTACCGCGTTGTTTCTGCCGAGTCTCGTCCTCCGGTTGTAGGATTGGGCAGGAGCCATTCTCATAGTATCAGTTAAGAGGTTAAGTCCTGGTTACCCCTGCTAGGAGGCAAAGCGCTAAATTACTTGCGTGCTTAACCTTACCGCCCCATGCCTCATGGTCGAGGTTGGAAGTCGCTTAGCATTAAGGCTCGGGCAGTCTGGTTCGGAGGGAGTGGTGGTAAGTGCTGCAGTGAAAAGATTTGGGTGGTGCAGTTCTTCCGAACTTGGTCACTAGGATCCCAGAGCAAGGGGGGGGAATGTGCCGCAGAATTTACCCCCAAGGATCCCGCGGATATGGTTTAGCCTTTAAACCTGCGCCCCGCCGCCCGAATTTTACCACACCGGAAACACCCGTAGGAAACTATTGGAAGCCAAAAACATCCCGTAGCCTCCCTCCAAATTGCTTATTGAAGGCGAGGAGGCTTCCAGGATAGATCCGCGGATGTCATCTAGATTTTGGCGGTCCCGTAGGAAAGACCAGTACGTAACGTCAAGGAGGCGAACGACAAAGACGAACTCGTCGTAAATAATGGAGCTGAACGGATTGATCCATTTCTTGTCCGTTACGCTCATCGTGAATCGCCATTCTTCTTGATCATAGCATATTTCTCAAAAGAAACTTCCCGTGGATGGCTGGTAATTTTACAACTCGCAAAATTCAGTATCAAAGCTGGCCTCTGGCGTATTCTGGAACTGCCGATTTGGGTAGCCAACGGGGCAACTTCGACCCGAGCGTCCGGCATCGCCAAGTCGGGGACGTTGTACGTTCCCTGGGGCGGCACTCCGCGGGTTACGAATGCCCGCAGCCCCTCCGCCGGATCGATGCGCACGCTTACGGCCGGTGCACCGCCGGGAAAGTCGTCGCGGTAGCCCACTTCCCTGGTGCAGGCGGTCAGTATAAAAACGAATAGCAGAACGTGCGGCAGGCTCATAGGGAAAAGGCGTAGCTCGGGAAGGGGATAAAGGTCAACAGGGAAAACTGCCGCACGATATTGCTCATCTCCTCGGGAAGGGGTGTTGTGTTGTGTTTGGCGTATCCGGATAATTGCTTACGTCCCTCTCGTTGATCAGGTACGTTGTGTTCCACCGTCCGTACACGTTATTTACCCCGACGGTGAAAGTGCGGAACTTACCGGTGTCCCTCACCACGTGGCAGCGAAAGAAGACCTCCAACCAATGGTAGACCGGACTTTTAGCCCCGTAGCGCTCGCGGTAAACGGGCACCGGCCGCCTACTTAGCCCGTCGAAGTAGAGCGCCGCGGGAAGGGTCAGCCGGAAGCCACTATTCAGCGCGAAGGTGCTCAGGATCTGGCAGTCGCTGGGCAGGTTGACCCCGCCCACCAGCGACGGATCGTGCCGCCGGTCGATACGTCCTCCTCCCAGTCAACGGTGCTCGCTTGAAAGAAGCTCACCCCCGGCAACGGATCGATGATGTCGCGCCCCGTTTTGTAGTAGGCAGCCAGGGCCACCTCGTTACCCCGCCGGTCGTTGTAGGCGTAGCTAAGCGCGTAGTTGTGGCTTGACGATGGCGGCGGCGACCACGGTGCCGGGCAGGTTCTGGGCGGTGGCGCTCCCCCACCCCAGCAGGAGTAGAAGAATCAAAATAGAGAATCGGGTCAAGTTGCTGCTATTCGGTGGGTTTTGGCAAAGGGTACGCTATAGAGATTGGCGTAGGTCGGCTCAGGATGGTTGGACCGAATTTTTTTGCGGCGGAGCGCAGGTATAATGCCGTCCGGAAAGTCGAAGCCTGTTGACGGGTGAGGATCGTTTTCAGGACAGGAGTGGGATGAAAGTAAACCCAATTCAATAGCTACTACTTCAGCGTATTGCTTTCGTTCGCGAAACGGTCTTTCAGACTGCTTACCCGGCCACGGTGTTTCAAAATGCACCCCTAATGGTCTGCCTCCTATCCAGTCGGAAGCGGAAGGATCTCACCCACGTCCTGGTGCTGAAGTTGAATCTCCCATGGCGGATAGCAAAGGGTATCCAGCATCGTGAATGCCGATTACTCCCCTACCCCCAGAGCCGACAGAATCTTCGAAAAGATCGCCGTGTTCTCAAATACCCCGATAAAGGCAGCGGCCTGCGGGCCGTAGGCAAACAGCGGTACCAAAACGCCCGAATGATCGACGCTGAGAAAGTCACCGCGTACCTGGCCGTCTCCCGTACCGCCGGCAATACCAAACCCGCCGGTTTCGTGGTCTGCGGTGATGATGACCAGGGTTTCCCCATCGGTATCCGCAAAACGGAGGGCCTCACCGACCGCGCGGTCAAAATCCAGCATCTCGGTGATGATGGTGGCGATGTCGTTGGCATGGCCACCACTGTCGATCTGGGCGCCCTCCACCAGCAGGAAAAAAGGTTTCGGATCCGCCCTCATAACGGACAGTGCCCGGGCTACGCTTTCGGGTAGAAAGTCTCCCCTACCCTGGCGTACCGAGGGCATATTACCCGTACCGTTATAAACAGCAATGGGTACTTCCAGGCCGTCGAACTCCTGGAGCGACCTCCTGGCGAATCCCGCCTCGATCTTGTCTTCCTTCAACTGACCACCCGCAATGAAAAAAGAAAGATCGCTGTCGAGGAGGTCGCCAATGATCTTATCGGAATCGTCCCGCTCCGCCGTATGCGCGTAGAATGCTGCGGGCGTAGCCCCGTCAATGGCGTCGGTGGTGATGATGCCCGTCCGGTAACCCTCGTCACTCAGTAACTCGACCAGGGTTTGCAACGGACGGCCCGCGGTATCGACACCAATGGCGCGGTTATTGGTTTTTTGCCCGGTAGCCATTGCGGTCCCCGCCGCCGCGGAGTCCGTCACCGCGTCATCGGCCGAAGCGGTATTCACCAGACCGATATGGGAAATGTTAGTCAGCGACAACTTTCCGCGGTTCGCCGTGCGGGCAGCCGATATTTGCGCCAGTCCGTTACCGTCGCCGATCATCAGGATGATGTTCCGGGGGTTGCCGGCGATGTCGATTACATTATCGGGGATGTAGGTCTCCGTTTGGCGGTCCGTTGCGTACGAACGTTCCGGAAGCTCCGTGAGAAAAGCATGGGCCTTTGCAGGTTTGTCGGAGTTGATGAAGTCTACCCCCAGCTCGGCAAATTCCGCCCAGGCCGTCTTTGTGTCAGGTGTACCCCAGAACCGGAACGCCTTGCCCGCCCGGTGGGCAACACCGATCACCGAATCCACCCGGGCCAGATCAGCCGCGGTCATCCTGCCGTAGCCATTCCAGACGGAATAAGCCTGGAACGGGCGGCTGATCAGGGCCACCTTACTTAGGTCGAACCCGGCCAGGTCACCCAAATCCTGGTGATCGAAGAAAATGTAATCCGGGTATTCGGGGTAATCCGCCGGCCGGGGGCGGTTGCCCGAGATGACGAAGGTAAGCTGGTTCTCCTTTACCAGCTCGGGATATCGGGCAATGGCGGCGGTGACGCTGTCCAGGGTCGCGTATGCCTCCGTCTTGAGATCGATAAGCAGTTGTACCGGACGGAGCCTACCGTGCTCCGCCAAGCGATTTAATTCGTCCAGATAGAGGCTGGAAAAGGTTCTGCCAGGAAGGATTCCCCCTGCGGCA
The DNA here is from genome assembly GCA_963747415.1 of Lewinellaceae bacterium. Taxonomy (GTDB): domain Bacteria; phylum Bacteroidota; class Bacteroidia; order Chitinophagales; family Saprospiraceae; genus Neolewinella. The sequence continues at coordinate 570,157 of CAVVFF010000004.1, forward strand.
TGGGCTACGTAAAGGCTGTCGTCCTTTAGCACCAAATCCACCTCGATGGAAGCTGCCCCGCTGCTGTAAGCGTACCAGAATGGCACCTCCTGCCGGTAATCATTGTGGGAATGTACCCGGTAAGGACCTTGCGCGATTAGGGTAGTCGTAGCCAGGATCAGCAGCCAGGTAAGCGCTTTAGTCATACTAATCGATTCTAAAAAAACCGGGAGAGGCACCAAAGCTAAGAACCCCAGGGTAACTGACCGGGAGGGGGCCAGTCTCCGCTCCCGGTCAGTGAAATCGTTATCCAGAATATGCGCAGTTAATAGCCCGTATTCTGCTGCAGATAACCTGGTGTATTGGATGCGCCGTCGATTGCCGATTGGGGGATGGGGAACAGCCGGTTCATCGGATCACTATCCGTTTTTTCGGTCCAGCTGTCCTCGTAGTGTCCGAAGCGGATCTGATTGGTCCGGCGCAGGCCCTCCCAGTAAAATTCGAAGCCCAGTTCGCGGTAGAGGATGTCCAGGTCGATGGTAGGAAGTGCCGCCGGAACCGGTTCACGTGCCGTACGGGACGTTCTGACAAAATTGAGGTCCGCCAGAGCCCCGGCGCTGTCCCCCGTTCTAAGCCGGGCCTCCGCGCGCATCAGGTACATTTCCGCCAGGCGCATCAGCACGATATCGATGCTACTGAAGTTATTGGCATTCGGCGAAGTCCGGCTGAACTGATACTTGGATACGCGATAGCCTGTGGAATGCAGGCGGCCCTCGTTGGTGAAATCAATCTGCATTTCGTGGTTGACATAGCCTACGTCCCGGTCCGGGCCGTTGCCTTTTATCTGGATAACCGGATAGATGCGATACAAATCCTGATTGCCGTCGCAGCGTAAGAACGCTCCGTTTTCATCCTTCCGTGGCCCCCAGATCACCCCACGGATTATCCCGCGGTCAAATTCGTACTCCGCCGGCGTAGTACAGTAGTAGTGATCCGCATCGTTTGCCGGTGAAAGGCCGGTAAGGTCACGGAGCTCCTCCGGAATGTTCTGATTGTCCATGTAGAAGCGAGCATCGGCCTCGGCGGGGTCCACGTCATACGCCTCCTCCCAGGTCCGGTAAAAGTCGGAGGTGACCGCCGGCCCGTCCGTTCCATCGGAACTGGGAAATTCGGGTCTGCCCCACAGCGAACCCGCCAGAGACCAATACGTCCAGCGGCTATGTTCCCGTTCCAGCACGCCTCGCTGATCCAGCGCGAAGATCAGTTCGCGGTTACTGTTGTTCTCGTCGTTGAATAGCGCGAAGTATTCGGGCGACAGCTCGTACAAACCGGAGTTGATGACGTTGCCGGTGTATTCGATCACCCGGTCCATATCGGCCTGGGTGAATTCCGGTGTGCCGTAGGGATCGCGGTACACCGCGGCGTTCAGGTGCAGCCGGGCCAGGAGGCCCCATACGGCCGTTTGGGTCATTCGCCCGGATCCCAGATCGGTGTTTATCACGTCTACTACCGATAGTAATTCACTTTGGATGTAATCAATCGCATCCTGGCCGCGGAGAATTTCCGAGGTTTCCAACGAACTCTCCTTTCGAAAGACCACCCCCCAGCTATCCAGCATGAGCATGTTCAGGTAGCCCCGTAGTGCCTTCATCTCATACACGGCACTTGCCGCTTCCTGATTACCCGCCTCCGCCAGTGGCGTAAGCGTCTCGATGGCGGTCAGCGTTCGAGAGATATTCCGGGTCAGCTCATTCCAGGAACTGCTGACCAGGTCGTTGGTCGGGGTGATGGTGTGGGTATGCGTAGCCAGGAACTTGCCACCGTCAAACCAATCGGTTCCACCGCGGTGAGGCAGAATGGCTTCGTCGGAGGCAATCAGTTGCAGTCCGTAGTAGTTCGTATGCCGCCATGTCCAGGAGACCTGTCCGTAGGCCGGCGCAAGGGCACCACTTATCGTCTCCGACAGGCCGCTACCGGTAAAGGATTCATCCAATACCACTTCCTGTAGGTCAGTGCAGCTGTTGATGATACTCAAAAAACCGATTATTAAGGAATATCTGATTGTACGTTTCATCTGAATATATCTTGAGTATGGGGAGTTAGAAGGTGACGTCCAAGGAGAAAAGGAAGGTTCGGCCCCTCGGGTAGCTGAAGTAATCGATGCCGAAGGTTTGGATGTCACCGACGGAACTGCCCGTATTGATCTCGGGATCAAATCCCGTGTAGTTGGTAAAGAGGAGGAGATTCTGCCCCGTGATGGACAGCCGGATGTTGCGTACGGCCTCTCCGATCCCAAGGCGGTCGAGGTCGAAGTTGTACCCCAGCGTAGCGTTATTCAGGCGGAGAAAGTCGCCGTCCTCGAGGTAGCGGGTGGAAACCCGATTGGAGTTCGATACGTCTTCGTTGGGATACTGGACCGCCAGGTCGGTGGTGTTGAGGGAGTTGGCCAGGTTACCCCGGTTGAAGATGGAAAGGGCGACGTGGTTAAATACCTTGTTACCGCCGACACCGTTGAAGTTGATGCCGAGGTCGAAGTTGCGGTAGGCAAAATCGAAGTTCATGGCGTAGATGTAGGTTGGCAGCGCCGTGCCCGCCGAGAAGCGATCGTTATCCAGGATTTCCCCGTCACCATTGCGGTCGGCAAATTCGTTCAGTCCGTCCTCACCAATGCCCAGAAACTCCTGCAAGTAAAAGGTACCGATGGGCTCCCCGTTCAGTACGCCGTTGACCGTGGCCCCGGTTTGTCCGGCCCCGATTACCGACCCGGTGGTCAGGATGCTATAGGGAGAATTCCGCACCTCGTTGTCGGTCACGGATATATTTCCACCTATACCGTAGGTAAAGTCCCGGCTTTCGTTGCTGCTGTAGTTGAGGGCCAATTCCACTCCCGTGTTCCGGATCTCCATATTAGGGATGTTCGTCCAGAAGCGATCCGTGGGCTGGATCGGGTCTACCGGGGCGACCTCAAGCAGGATATTTTCCGACACCTTATTGAAGAAATCGATGTTCCCCGTCAGGCGGTAATTAAGCAGTCCGAAGTCCAGTCCCACGTTGGTTTGGGTGGATACCTCCCACTGAATATCGGGATTGGCCAGGCGGGTATAAATGGTTCCGTAGGGATACTCGCTAAGTACCGTCGCGTTCGGATCGAGCGGGTAGGTATCGTTTCCGCTGTTACTTTCCGTAAAGCTCGCCTGCGTGATCTTGGCGGGTATTTCCTGGTTACCTGTCTGACCCCAACTGCCCCGCAATTTCAGGTAGGTTAGTACGTCGTTGGACGTGAGAAATTCTTCGTTGGTGATGTTCCAACCAACCGCCACCGACGGAAAGTAGCCGTATTTATTATTGGTTCCGAACTTGGAAGACCCGTCCGCCCGCATAGTGGCCGTGATCAGGTATCTACCGTCGAAGCCATAGTTGATCCGGCCGAAGTATGACTGTAGTTCGTTGATGGTGGCGGAAGCGGACTGGCGGGTCGGCTCGCTGGCCGCGCCTACCTGGAAGCGCGGTTCTACACCGTTATTCGGAAAACCGGAGGTGAAAAAACCTTTGCGTTCTACCTCGATTTGCTGGTAAGTGTATCCGGCCAGAAACGATACGTCGTGTAGGCCCGTATCGAACTCGTACGTCAAGGTATTCTCCGCTTGGGTATTCTTATTGGCTGTCGTGTAGGAGTCCAGGCTACCCAGCTCGAAATCGGTGATGCTGGGAAACGGCCGGAACTGTACGTCGCGACTTGTCGTCGAGTAGTCCACACCGATGCTGAACTTGTAGGTCAAGCCGTCGATAATCTCAATGGACGGAGAGATATTGGCCAGTATGCGATTATTAAAGGAAAGATCGTCGTAGATGCGCTCCCGTACCAGCGGATTAATGTTGTCGCCTACCAGATCCGGTATCCCGTCGCCGTCGGTAGCCGGAAAGGTCGGATTCAGTTGCAGCATGTCGGTGACTACGGCGGAAGCATTGGCCCGACGGTTGTCGAAGCGGGTGGCGGAAAAATTCAGCGATATGCTAAACCGGTCGTTCAGCGCCCGCTGCGAAAGATTCAGCCGGCCGGAATACCGTTGCAGGTCGTTGTTGCGCAAGAGCCCCTCCTGGTCTTCGGCCGAGAAGGAAGCGAAGTAAGATCCGCTTCCGGCGCCGCCGCTCAGCGACAGATTGACGCGGTTTGTATTGGCCGTGCGGGTCAGTTCTTCCTGCCAGTCGGTGTCCGCACCCCTGTCGTTCAGGATGCCATTAATGCTGTTGATCTGGGTTCTGAACTCGTCGGCGGAAAACACATCAATCTTACGAGCCAGTGAGGTAACCGCCGTGGAAGCCGATACATTGATTTGCGACTGCCCGGCCCGGCCCTTCTTCGTGGTGATCACGATCACGCCATTGGCCGCCCTCGCGCCGTAGATGGCCGCCGCGGAGGCATCCTTCAGGACGTCGATACTCTCGATGTCCGCGGGGTTGATGAAGTTGAGGGGGTTGGTGGGCACGCCGTTGGCTGAGTTATCCAGGGCGAATCCATCCACGACAAATAAGGGAGTAGTACCCGAGCGGAGGCTTCCCACGCCGCGAATGACAATGTCCTGGGCGGCTCCAGGCTCTCCGCTGGCTGCGGTAACGTTAACGCCGGCAACCTTGCCCTGTAGCAACTGACCGGGGTTCACCACGACGCCCTTGTTGAAGTCTTCCCCGCTGACGGAGGCGATGGATCCGGTGACGTCCGAACGTTTTTTCGTTCCATAACCGATCACGACCACCTCGTCCAGTTGGGTGGCATCGGATTGGAGGGCTACTTCCATTTCACCGGAAACGGGCACCCGCGCCTCTCTGGCTTTCATACCGATGTAGGTAAAGCGGAGCGTATCACCGGCTTGAGCCTCGAGGCGGAAGCGGCCATCCAGATCCGTTATTGTTCCCGACCCCGAACGATTAACCGTAACCGTGACCCCCGTGAGTGGCTCACTATCCGCATCGGTCACCCTTCCCGTGATCGTGCCTGCCGTCTGGGCGTAGCCATATCCACTTATGGACAGGACAATCAGCACTAAGAGTAGCTTCTTCATATACCGGAAATTATTCAGTTGATAAGTTACTTAGCCAATATAGTCACCAAAAAGTAAAAAAACATCCTAAAATTTCCGGATCGAATCCCGCAAAACTTTCCCCTTGCTTGAATTCAGACTTACTGTTTCCCCGCCCCGCTTCGTAGTTCGCGATGCGAAGGGATAGCCTATTTAAGGATTTTTCGGCAGGATGCTGTCTACTTACCTTTACCCATCCTCAATCCGAAGCGACAAGAATTATCTGTTCATAAAGCTGGCCATCACCTACAGGGTACGCTCGTTGTTCATCCTGCTTTTCCTGACGAGTGCTACCCAGGCGCAGCGTTATCCTTCGAGAATGGCCTGGGTGCGGTCCCGACGTCTACCAGTTTTCCGTACCCGTCGGCGTTTTCGAAGCGTTGGAGGAGGGAAACTATTCACTCGCCGCCTCATCTTTTACTTCCGCTTCCGAAGGCATTCAGAATAGTTTGCAAGGGTTAGACGATCGGGTAAACAAGCTGTTCGAGGATAATAACAGCTATCCACCGATGCTCTATCGTTCCGAGACGCTGCACCGGTTCGTGACGTATGAACGCATATAATCCTCCTACAACGACATTACGGAGCGGGTGACGATCAACCATCATTTGTTACTGCTGATCGATCCGACAATTGACCCCAAACTAGTATACAGGATATATGCTCTTTCGGAAGAACAGGGCCAGCTAAGAAAGGAAGAGATAAAAAAGGTGGCACAAGGGAAGCACGGCGGACTAAAGGTAAAACCACTCGATCTTGATTTGTGCCTGGAGTAGGCCATTGCTCGCCGCACTGCCCAATTGCCCGCGTATTTCCTCCAGGGTTATTTCTTGTTGGGTGATCGGTCCACCACGACCGGCTTCCCTTCCTGCGCTCCGCCGCCCGTTCACCCCTCAATAGCGATATCCCCGTCATCCCCGTCTCCGGGATCACGCTTTTCCCTGGATTTCGGGGAGTAGCCGAAAACGGCCATGATCACCGATAAGGTTCCCAGGCGGCCCAGTACCATAAGGGCCATAAGCAGCATTTTGCCCCCGCTGTCCACCTCCCCGGTCGTGCCAAGGGAAAGGCCCACCGTACCGAGTGCCGACACCACTTCGAAGACCGGCGCGAAAGTAGCATCCGGGGTATCCACCAGCAGGGAGAAGCCACCGACCAGCACCAGCACCAGGTTAGCGACCAGCAGGGCGATGGCCAGGTGAATGCGCTTTTGGGGGAGTTTGGCCCCGAGCAGTACGACGTCCTTTCGTCGGCGCACCACGGCCACCAGGTAAGCCACTGCCGTTGCGGCCGTCGTGTTCTTAATGCCACCACCAGTACCGGAGGGCGAGGCACCGATAAACATGAAAATAATCAGCAGGAGGCTACTCGCCGGGCTCAACCGGTCAATCGGTACCGTACTGAAGCCGGTAGTCGATACCGTACTTATGGCCTGAAAGGCGCCGGGCATTAGCCCCAGATCATCCGCTCCCTCCATCCGAAAGTAGGGGTCGTAAAACATCAGCGTGGCCGTAACCCCGACCAGGCTTACACTCATAACCAGGAATATTGCCCGCGTTGAAATGCCAAGGCGTTCGGTATTGCCGATGAGGCGGTCGTACACATCGACGAAGAAGAGGAAGCCGAACGATCCCGCCAGGCTCAGAGCCGACACGATGACGTTGACGGTCACATTATCCGTAAAGGCGTGCAGGCTATTGTCAAAGAGGTGCAGGCCCGCCGTACAAAATGCACTCACGGCGATGAATATGCCCTTCCAGATGGGCATAATCTCCCCGGCGGCGGAAAACGCAAGGGAAAGGATCACGCTACCCACCGCCTCGCTGGCCAGGGTAAACCATAGAAGTTTAACGACGAAGCTGCGGTGGTCGGATCCGTGGGGTACGGTGTAATCATTTTCGACCATCCTTTCTTCTTCCTGATCCTGCCCCTTGAGGCCGTAGTTGCTCTCCAGCAGTAGCCAGCCGGCTAGGGACATATAGCCGAGTCCCCCGACCTGAAGCAAGATCAGGATGAGGATCTCCCCGAGGATAGTATAGGAATCCGCCACATTCAGCACGGTAAGACCGGTGGTAGTGAGGGCGGAGGTCGCCATAAAGGAATGATCGAGAAAGGAGGAGGTGCCAGCGTGACAAGCTTCCAGGTTCAACAGCCCGCAGCCGGCGACCAACAAAAGAAGGTAGCCGAGGAGAAGCTTCTGTAACGGCTTCAGTTTTGCAAGTAGCCCGATCATCGATCGCGAAAGAGGAAGCGGCCTGATTTGGTTGCGGATTATCTCAACTTATGGCTCCTGGTAACGCAACACGGTGTTTTCGCAACAATTTTCGCCAACTTCCACTTAGGCGGTTGAAGCAATCAACAACCTGACATGGAGCAACTTGGAAACGCAAACTTTGAAAATTACATCGGGCTTACCGACGGTTATTCCGAAATGGCCTACCAGATCGTAGCCCACTGCCTGACCCTGGGCTACGCCGTTATGCTGGCGGGTCTGCTGTATTTCGTGCTCACCATCAAATACGTGGCTCCGAAATACCGTATCTCGTCCATTCTCTCCGGAGTTGTGATGGTGTCGGCTTTTCTGCTCCTGTACGCCCAGAGCGTCAACTGGGGTAATACCTTCAATTTCGATCCGCTATCGGGTCGGTATTTGCTCGCCGAAGGCGATGACCTGTTCAATAATGGTTACCGCTATCTCAACTGGCTGATTGACGTACCGATGCTGCTTTTTCAAATCCTGTTCGTAGTCAGCCTCACCAAAAGCAACTTCACGAGTGTAAGAAATCAATTCTGGTTTTCGGGTTCGCTGATGATCATCACGGGGTACATCGGCCAGTTCTACGAAGTGACCGACCTGACCGCCTTTTTTGTGTGGGGAGCTATTTCCACCCTCTTCTTCTTCCACGTACTGTGGCTGATGAACAAGGTCATCAAGGAGGGAAAGGAAGGACTATCCGATCCGGCCAGAAAGATCCTGAGTCATATTTGGATCCTGTTTCTGGTCTCCTGGTTCCTTTACCCGGGCGCTTACCTGATGCCCCACCTCCTGGGTATTGAGGGAGGACTGTACAATGAGAGCGGCGTGGTCGGTCGCCAGATGACCTACACCATTGCCGATATTACCTCCAAGGTTATATATGGTATCCTGCTGACTCAGCTGGCTCAGGTACTCAGTAAGGAGGGCGGCTACGAATACAGTAAGCTCCATAGCTAATGCCGGATCACCCCGTCGGGAGTCCGATGGTGCAGCAGGCCGTCCGGGGGGCAACCCTCCTGATAGCGCTACTGGCTACCGCCCAGGATCAGCCGTACATCGCTGTCGTACTATTGGCGCTGGGCGTTCCCCACGGGGCGGCGGACCACCTCATCCACCAGTTAACTTCCCGGGACCGCAGCCGGGGAACCTCTGCTTTTGCACGCTTTTATTTAGGCGTAATGTCGGTTTACGTCCTTACCTGGATATATCTGCCTACGGTGGCCTTTGCGCTATTCCTTGCCGTTTCCATCTACCATTTCGGACAGACGCGGGGCGGTAAGCTTGCCGATCAGCTTATTTGGGGTTGCTTCTATTTGGGTTTTCCGGTATTGGTACACTATCCCGATGCACGGCCCATCATAGAGGGCATGCTCGATGTCAGCTGCGCATTGCCCGACTGGCTCAGCGTGCTTGGGCCCACTGGCATGGCCGTTGCCGCTGCTGCCAATGCGGTGTACCGGAGGCGTAGTGACCAATTGATCGACCTGGCCATACTTATCGTGCTCTACCTTTCCACCGAATTGCTGCTCGGCTTTGCGGTATTCTTTCTCCTGTGGCATTCCTTGCCGGCCACGGTGCATCAGTACCACTTCATTCGTCGCAGACTGGACCGTCGCGGCCTCCGGTCCTTTCTGCGTTTACTTTTACCCTTATCGGGAGCCGCTCTCGTGTATTTGGGCGTTGCCTACGCGTTGATTTTTGGATTCGGCAACGGTGCGCCCGCCTTGAGCAAGGTCTTCGTGCTGATCTCCGTCATTACCCTACCCCACGCCTTGTTAATCGACCGTATTTACCGTTTTAAATACTGATTGGCCGATGCTCCTGCGCTCCGCCGCCCCTTTACCACGCCACGGCCTCCCCGTCCTTGAAAAAGCCGCCGGTAGGTCCGTTATCTTCAATTAGGGCAGCCCATACGATGCTACTGGCTCCTTCCTCCACGCTGCGGGGAGCTTTTTCTCCTCCCATATCCGTGCGTACCCACCCCGGACATACGGCGTTGACGAGTATTTTATCGGCGGCCATATCGGCGGCCATCTTCACGGTGAGCATATTCAGACCGGCCTTGGTGATCGCGTAGGCGGGCGTACCGGGCCAGGATTCCACGAACGATCCGCTTGAACTCGAGACGTTCACGATCCGTCCACCCCCTCCCTTACGGATCAAAGGGTAAAGGGCTTTGGTTAGCCGCCAGGGTCCCAAGGTATTAACCTGGAAGGCCTCCTGGACGACGCCGAAATCCGCGGTCAGGGTATTCTGAAAGGTATCGTAGTGAATACCCGCGTTATTGATGAGTATGTCGATCGTGCCATAGGTTTCCCGAAGAAATTCGGAGAGCTCGCTGATGCTCTGCCCGTCGGTGACATCCAGTTGATGGTATGCCACGTCAAGGTGCTGGTTTTGAAACTCGGCGGCGACCTCCCTCCCGCTTTCGGTTCGACTGGTCAGAATGACCCGCAACCCGTTCCGCGCAAGTTGGTGGACGACTTCCTTACCGAGCCCCCGGTTGGCTCCACTGACTACTGCAATCTTCATGGGCCGAAGGTAACGGCTACGAACAAAAAACAGCCTGCGCGCTTACAAGAACACATAAAACAATTAAACATGAAACGTACAGCAACCGCCGTCTGGCAGGGATCCGTCAAGGAAGGCTCCGGCCACCTAACCACCAAGAGCACCGTGCTCGAGCACACGTCCTACTCGTATAAAAGCCGCTTCGAAAATGGTAAGGGTACCAACCCGGAAGAATTGATCGCCGCTGCCCACGCCGGGTGCTTCACCATGGCACTGAGTGCCAAACTCGGCGAAGCCGGCTACACGGCCACGGAACTGGATACCGATTGTGCCATTGATTTCCAGGACCAGACCATCGTGGAAAGCCACCTTTCCGTAACGGCTCAGGTCGACGGCATTGAAAAGGACGAATTCGATAAGATCATCAACGACGCCAAGGTGAATTGCCCCATATCGAAAGTACTGGACACCAATATTACCCTGGAGTATACCCTCAAGTAGCTCCGGCCTTTCCCAATAACGGAAAGCCCCTCGTCATTACTGGCGAGGGGCTTTTTCGTTATCCGGTGAGTAAGCCGGAAGGTATAACAGTAAGTTATGGGGTCAGGTGTTGAACGGGTTGGTGTTCCTTTCCTTGTTTCTATTTATATAGGTCGGCACGTGCACCGTTTGTTCGAAATGTGGCGTAAACCTTACAGCCCGAGCGCTTCCGTAGCCAATCCTTGCAATGCATTGTTGATCGTGCTCAACTGCGGCAGGTCTTCGGAAATGCCGTGGCGTTCGGCAATGTAGTACGGGTCATTGTAGGCTACGGTCACTTCGCCTTCCGCGCTTTGATAGACCAGGATCTTTTGGGGCAGGTCTATGCCGACACTTTGCACTTCGCTGAGCAGGGGCGTTCCCAGGTTCGGGTTGCCGAATACGATCAGGCGGATCGGGGGAAGGTCGATGTTGACGGCTTGGGCATTTGCCTGGTGGTCGACTTCGGCGATGATGGAGATCGCGCTATTAGCGTTGAGCGCGCTTCGCAGGGCAGTATATACCGAATCTACCGTGCCGCTCGCGCTGTAGGTCGTGATTCCCTCACGCAGTGCTACCTCCTCCGAGGAACTGGGTAATACCAGGCCGGTCACCCCCGACAGTTGGGGAAGGTTGCCGACCGCGTCACCAATGGCCGGGAGGGTGGTCACGTTGCCTACCCCATAACGCTCGGCGAAATATTCGCGAAAATTAAAGGTCATAAAGACGTCGCCGTCTTCGGCTTCGTACACCTGCATCTTCTGTGGCAGATCTAGTCCGGCCAGCGGATTGGCTTCCATTAACGGGCTACCCAGGACGGGATTACCGAAAATAACCAGCCGGTTCGGTCGCAGACTCGTGCCGGTGCCAAGGGCGTTCCGGGCGTGGTCTACCTCCGCGACAATAGAAATATTCGTGTTTGCCGATAGCCGCGTAATGAGGCTGTCGTAGAGCGTAGTAAAGTCCCCGCCTTCCTCTTCCGCGTAGTAGAGCCCGCGGACGCCATCCGGTTCGTTTAGGTTAATGGTTTCCTCAACTAAATCGTCATCATCCTGGCAGGCGAACAACAAGAAAAAGAAAAGCAGCGGAAGGAATTTCAGGTTGGTCATTTCTGGCGGTTTATTTCCCTGGTAATATGTCGTAGAAGGATAGATGTTCTAAAAAAAATGCGGGCAGCGAGATTGACCCCTCGCTACCCGCTTCTAAAGCTAAAACGGTGTGAATACTAAGACTGGGGCCTGCGGCTCACCAGCTTCAGTAAAAACGGATATAATAGACTACTTGAATGTTGAATAAATCGCGGGTGGGCTGGTAACCTTGGGATTCCAGGTTGACTGCGCACTAGTCCACGTTATCGTGAAGGAAGGAGTTGTTCCGCCTCAGGGGAACCTTCTCATCGTCGGTAATGCTCCACCGGCTTAGCTCGTCCTGCTCGCCGGGCTTGTTGCTGTCTAACTTCACGTTACGGCGCAGGTAAGCCGGCTGGCTTTCCAGTTCGTTCACCACCTTGGGGTTGCTCAGCTTAGGCAATTCGGTCCGCTGGCGGAGTGCCTCGCGGCGTTCCTTATCGCGTAGTTCCATTTCCTGCCGCTGCGCCTCCCGGCGGGCATCCTCCTCTTCCTGCAGGTAGTTGCTGGCGAAGCTGCCGCTGTCGCGGCGACGGGCACGCAGGCGGGCCTTGGCCTCCTCCATGTCCTCGAACTCGAAGGTCTTGGTCTGATCGGGCTTACCGTAGCCAACCGCATCGTCCTCACCGGTAATGTCTTCCAGGGAAGCGCGGCGCTGCTTGGTCTTTTCCTCGTCCAAGTGGACGAACTGACGCTCGGGAGCCGATCCACGATTCACCGCTTTCTTGTCGCCAAAGCCGGTGGCGATGACGGTCACGCTTACCTTGTCGCCAAGGCTTTCGTCGAAGCAGTTACCCCAGATGAGGTCGGTACCATAACCTGCTTCCTCCTGAACGAACTCGGTGATCTCGAAGATCTCGTCCATGGTCACCTCACGGGTACCACTGGTGATATTAAGCAGGATGTGGTTGGCACCCCGGATGTCGTTGTCTTCCAACAGCGGACTGTGGAGCGCCTGATCGACGGCCACGCGGGCGCGGTCGTCGCCGTCGGCACTGGCGGTACCCATGATCGCTACGCCGCTGTCGCGCATGACGGTATTTACGTCTTCGAAGTCAACGTTAACGTAACCGGCAACGGTGATGATCTCGGCAATACCCTTGGCCGCGGTGGTCAGGATATTGTCGGCTTTGGAGAAGGCCTCACTGAGGTTGAGGTTGCCGTGGATCTGCCGCAGCTTGTCATTGGAAATGACGATCAGGGTGTCGACGTTATCCTTCAGCTCCTGCAGGCCGTCCATGCCATTGTTAGCACGCCGGCGGCCTTCGAAAGTGAAGGGAAGGGTTACGATGCCTACGGTCAGTACGTTCATTTCACGTGCCGTGCGGGCTATGATGGGGGCCGCTCCGGTTCCGGTACCACCGCCCATTCCCGCCGTGACAAAGAGCATCCGGCAGTTGTTATCCAGGTACTTACGTACTTCTTCGATGCTTTCTTCGCAGGCCAGCTTGCCTACGTTGGGCTTCGAGCCTGCTCCGCGACCTTCGGTGAGGGCGGGGCCAAGCTGAATTTTGGTTGGAACGTTGCTCAGTTCCATAGCCTGGTGATCGGTATTACAGATGGCGAAGTCGACGCCAACGATACCTTGGTTGTACATGTGATTGACCGCGTTGCTGCCGCCGCCGCCGACGCCGATCACTTTGATGATGGGAGATTCTCCCTGTGGAAAGTCGATTGTCATGGTGTTATATTGATCTCGGATCCGCGCTCCCTTTTCTTTGGATTATGGGCTTGCCGCCGAGTGACTTTTGAGTTGGTAATTAGAATGGTAGAAAGGGGGGGGATTAGAAGTCGTGGTCGGGTTCTGCCTCGAACCACTCCTTCGTGCGCTTGAAGACGTTGTCGAACCAGGTCGGACCGTTAGCCTCTTCCTTGATCTGTTCTTCGAGCTCCAGTTCGGTAACCGGTTCCTCCTTCTTTGGCTTGGCAACGACAACACGACCGGCGTCGATGTCGGCAAAACCCTGCAGCAAGAGCCCTACCCCGGTAGCGTAGATCGGGCTGGTGAGCTTTTCGGTGTAGCCATGGGCCAGGTGCTCTACCGGGGATCCGATACGAGCGCTCATTCCAGTATGCAACTCCGTCAATTTGTCGAAGTCCCGCAGTAAGGCACCACCACCCGTAAGGACGATCCCGCCGATCAACTGGCTGCCGTCAAAACCGGCGCGGCGGATCTCCCACAGGACGTGGTCCAGGATCTCCTCGGCGCGGGCTTGTATGATAAGGGCCAGATTCTTTTCGCTGATCTCCTTGGGTTCGCGGCCGCGGAGTCCGGGAATGACGATCACGCGGTTCTCGTAGACCTCGCTGGCCAATGCAGAGCCGTAGTTGACCTTCAGCTTCTCGGCGTGCTGTTCCATTACGGTGCAGCCTGATTTTATGTCTTTGGTGATTACGTGTCCGCCAAAGGGAATAACGGCGGTGTGGCGAATGATACCCTCCTGGAATATCGTGATGTCGGTGGTTCCTCCGCCGATATCCACCAGGGCAACGCCGGCGTGCTTTTCATCCTCGTAGAGCACGGATGCGGCACTGGCGATCGGCTCCAATGTTACGTTGGCCATGTGCAACCCGGCGCGCTCCACGCAACGGTTGATGTTGTTGCTGGCCGTGATCTGCCCGGTAATAATGTGGAAGTTGGCCTCCAGTTTGGAACCCGACATCCCGATGGGATCTACAATCCCCTGCTCGTTGTCTACGGTATATTCCTGCGGAATAACGTGGAGGATCTTGTCGCCCGGAGGCAGCACCAGCTTGTGCATATCGCCGATAAGCCGGTCGATGTCGCGCTGGCTGATCTCGGAGTGGGAATTATCCCGCATAAGCATCCCGCGGTGCTGGAGGCTTTTGATATGCTGGCCGGCGATGCCGACGTGAACGGTATCGAAAGTTTCGCCGTAGGCCTGCTCGGCAAGACGACGCGCCTCGGAAATGGCCCGCACCGTTTTTTCGATGTTGGAGACCACGCCGCGCATGACGCCCTCGGATTCGACCTTGCCGGTACCGAGGATTTCTACCCGACCGTGTTCGTCTCGCCTACCGACGAGCGCGCACACTTTGGTGGTGCCAATGTCCAGCGCGGCAATGGTTTGTTTTTGAGTGGTATCAGTCATTATATCCAGTAGTTATAGAAAGTGAAGGAGAGGGTCAGGGTCATTAGCCGCCTCCCGAAAATTTGTGAATTAAGCTTTCTTCGCCACGACCTGGTCGGCGTATCGCAGGTCGAAACTTCGGTACTTCCGCCAACCCTCGTAGGGAAGTCCCTCGCGGTAAAATATTTTGAGCCGCTGCAGTCGAGCGGGAGTCAGTTCTTCTTCATAGCGTCCAAGGTAAACCACCTGATCGCCCACTTTTGGTGCCAGGATAAGCTCGCCGTTATCGCTCACCTCAATCTGTTCTACCAGCGCCGACAGGAAGGGGTCGTTTCTCAGGAAGGCCCCCAGCGTCATGAGCTGGGAAAGCTGGTGATCGGAGTCCTCCAGGTAGTCCTCCGACCAGGGCACCACGTTGCCGGTCACGACCGGTACCCGCACGGTGTAATTTTCGCTCAGGGGAAGGCGTACGCCCTCTCGATCGAGGTAGTAGTTCTGCCCGTTGTCCGCAATAATGCGCAGCAGCGGTACCCGTTGTTGAACGGTGATGTTGAGTACCAGACTTGCATCTACGTAAGCCTCGGCGTCTCCGACGAAAGCTTGGCGTTCCAGGACTTCTTCAACCCGTTCGACATCTACGTCGGAGAGGGTCAATTGATCCAGGGGTTTGGTGAAACTGCTGGCCAGTAGCTCCATGAGTTCTTCCGCCTCGACCAGGTTGGCACCGTCCGCCAGCGGTATCACCTCGGGGCGGATCGCGGCGATATGGGCCGATTCTCTTTCCGAAATGGCACTGATCGCCAGGACCGCCACGGCCAGGGCGATAAAGATCCATCCGTAGGTCCGGATGCCGATGAAGATCCCGGCAAAGAAGCCGGCTATTTTTCCGCTCTGCTTTTTAGTAGCCATGATCGTTCTTTTTCCGGTGCTGCGCGACCACCCGGTTCACCAGGGCGTCAATGTCCCCGGCGCCGAGTAACAGCAGCACGCCGTCTTTAAGTTCCGCGGTCGCCTCCAACATCTGGTTGTTGCTGAGCAGCCGCCGTTTTTCGTTTTTCATCATTCCGTAGACCAGCTGACTGGTCACACCCTGGATCGGCTCTTCCCTGGCGGGGTAGATCGGAATGATTATCGCTTCATCCAGCAGATCGAGTGCCCGGGCAAAACCGGCGGCGAAGTCCTGGGTACGGCTGAAGAGGTGGGGTTGGAATACGCCGCGAATGGTTCGATTCGGATAGAGCTCCCTGGCCGCGCTTATGGCCGCCTGTAATTCGGTGGGGTGATGAGCGTAATCGTCAATGATGACCAGGTCGCCATTCTTCAGTACCGTCTCGAAGCGCCGGGCAATACCGTGGAAGTTGGCCAGTCCCTGCCGGATATCATCCTCGTGCCCGCCGGCAAGCCGGGTAACGGCGCAGGCAGCTACGGCGTTTTCCACGTTGTGCCGCCCGGGTAGGGCGGTACGTAAGTTCAGGATGAGGTGGCCGTCCGGTTCCCGCAGATCGAAATGGAAGGCACCCTCTTCTACCCGAATATTTTGGGCACAAAAATCGCCGGTGCCAATACCGAAGGTGGTCACCATGATGTCCTCCAGGTCGGTAAAGTGTTCCGCCACGTCGTAGCGCACAATCAACTGACCGCTTTGATTGAGCCGTCGGGCAAAGGCCCGAAAGCCCGTTTCCAGCATCTGGCCGTGGTCTCCGTAGATATCGAGGTGATCGGGATCGGTAGACAGGATCACCGCGATCTCGGGGTTGAGCCGCAGGAAACTCCGATCGTACTCATCGGCCTCCACCACCATCCAGTCGCTTTCCCCGTGTACGTAGTTCCCATCGAAATCCCGGGCAATTCCCCCAAGAAAGGCCGTAGGGTCAAGACCGGCAGTAACCATTAGGTAGGTAGTGATCGTAGTGGTGGTCGTCTTACCGTGGGTTCCGGCGATGCCCACGCAGCGCATGCCGCGACTGATCAGCCCGAGTACTTCGGACCGCTTCATCACGGCATAACCTGACTCCTGGACCTTTACCAGTTCCGGAAAATCCTTCGGGATAGCCGGGGTGTAGACGACGAGCAGGTCGTCGCCGTTCTCCGGCAGTTGATCGGGTTTTGCCGAGTAGTGAATCTCCATACCCTCGCCTTCCAGGGTACGCGTCAATTCGGTGGCCGTACGGTCGTACCCGCCAACCCAAACACCGCGGTTTAGGAAGTACCTCGCCACCGCCGACATGCCGATGCCGCCTATGCCGATGAAGTATACGCGCTCGACGTCAGACAACTGCATGGATCTCGTTTTTTTCGGATGGTGAAGAAATAAGCTTGAGGACTTCCTCGGCGATGCGGTTTACCGCCCCCGGTTTGGCCTGCCCCCGGGCGTTGTCGCCCAACTGCTTCCGACGGACCGGATCCTTGATCAGTGCCAGCGCCTCAGCGACCAGTTTTTCGTTGGCGTCCCCATCGGCAACCAGCACCGCGGCATCGTGTTGGGTGAGCGCCTCGGCGTTTTTCGTCTGGTGGTCTTCCGCCACCCAGGGAGAAGGAACCAGGATGGTTGGTTTACCCAGGTATTCTATTTCCGCGATTGTCGTCGAGCCAGCCCGTCCGATCACTACCGTCGCCTGGGCGTATGCCTCGTCCATGCGGTCCAGAAAGGCCGTGATCTTTACATTAGGCAGCTGCGCGGTCGGGCTATTACGGAAGTCTTCCAGGTAATGCTTGCCGCACTGCCACACCCATTGTACCTGCGGCTCCGCCGCAATCATCTCCGTAGACGCCGCCATGGCCTGGTTAAGCGAACGGGCCCCACCGGATCCACCCATCAGCAATACGGTGGCCGGCCCTTCTTTTTCCTGCTCCCGCGCCCGGTCCAGCAACTGCTCACGCACCGGATTACCGGTAACTACCAGCTTTTCCTCCGGGAAAAACTTCGACATGCCGGCGAAGGCCACGCAGATCTTATCCACCTTTCCACCCAGCCACTTGTTGGCCAGACCGGCAAAGGCATTCGGCTCCTGAATTAGGGTGGGAATGCCACGCTGGGCCGCAGCGTAGAGCACCGGCCCGCCGGCGTATCCGCCCGTGCCGATGACCGCATCGGGTTTGAACTCCCCGAGTATTCGCCGGCTACGGAAGAGACTGCTGAGCACCTTGACGGGAAAACTGAGGTTGTCAAGCGTCAGGCGGCGCTGGAGTCCGCTGATCCAGAGGCCTTCGATGGCATAGCCGGCCGCGGGAACCTTTTCCATTTCCATTTTTCCCCGGGCTCCCACGAACAGGAACTCGGCATCGGGCCGCAAACGGCGCAACTCGTCGGCGATGGCGATCGCCGGAAAGATGTGGCCGCCCGTACCGCCGCCACTGATGATGAATCGAAGGGGTCGTTTAGGTTGCATCGGCGCTTACGGCTTCTATGTATTTCGATACGGACATCAGGATGCCCAACGCTATACAGGTGAACAATAAGCTCGTGCCACCCATACTGACCAGCGGAAGTGTCAGTCCGGTAACCGGCAATAAGTCGAGGTTGACCGCGATGTTGAGAAAGGCCTGCAATAAAAGGCTTAGACCGATCCCAAAGGCGACCATGGCTCCAAAAGCCTTACTACTTCGCGTGACCAGTCGAATCACTCTGAAAAACAACAGGAGGTAAATACAGACGAGCAGTATTCCACCCACGGCTCCGTATTCTTCCACGATGATGCTGTAGATGAAGTCAGACTGCGCACTGTAAAGGGTGTGGCGCTGGGTGGAATTCCCCGGACCAACACCCAGGATGCCGCCGTTGGCAATGGCCACCATGGCACCGGTGATCTGCCGGCGGTCATCCACCTTCGCCGCGGCGGGATTGAAGTAGGTCTCGATACGCTTTTCCCAGGTTGCCGCACGCGGCACCAGTTCCGGATACTTGGACCCGACCATCACCAGCATGCTGAAGACACTGATGCCCAGCAGGATAAGCATGACGATGTACTGCATGGCCACCCGCCCCACGATCATCATCAGGATGCAGATCAGGAAGAGCATGATGGCCGAAGAAAGATCGCTCAACGCTATTAGGAGACAGATACAGAGTACCGGCAAAATGATCGGCATAAAGGCTTCGCGGAAATCCTTGATCACGTCCTGCTTGGAACCTATGGCCCGGGCGACGAAGAGGATGAGGGACAGTTTGGCAAAGTCCGAACTCTGGAAGGTCATATTCACCCACGGAATGGTCAGCCAGCGTTTAGCTCCGTTGATCTCCGTCCCGAATACTTGGGTGAGCAACAGGAGCACGATGGATATGATGAGCATGGTCGGGGCCCAGCGGGAATACTTGGTGTACGCCAGCAGGTGCCCGATGTAGATCACGATCAAGCCGAAGCCCAGAATGATCCCGTGCTTCAAAATGTATCCGTTCACCGCGCCGCCGGAGTTGCGGTAGGCCAGGTTGGCAACGGCACTGTACACCGCCACCATGGAGATGAGGGACAACAGGATGATGATTGCCCAGAGTACGCGGTCACCGCGCAGCTCGGCAGCTATGCGAGTGGAGATATTCATGCGACGAGGCGTTTGACGCAGCTGCGGAACTGATCTCCGCGGTCTACGTAATTCTTAAATAGGTCGAAGCTGGCACAGGCCGGGCTGAGCAGGATGCGGTCGCCTTTGGCGGCAAA
Organism: Lewinellaceae bacterium; assembly: GCA_963747415.1. Taxonomy (GTDB): domain Bacteria; phylum Bacteroidota; class Bacteroidia; order Chitinophagales; family Saprospiraceae; genus Neolewinella. Next base: position 589,375 of record CAVVFF010000004.1, read on the forward strand.
CTCAATGGCCAGCTCTACGGCCTGTTCGGCGCTCCGGCATTCGACCACCCGATCGATGCCGGCAAAGGCTTCCTTTAATTTTTCATTGTCGACCCCGAGGCAGATGAGGGTATGCACCTTTCCGTCCAAAATTTCGCGGAGCGGGCCATAATCATTGCCTTTATCGGTGCCTCCGGCGATCCAGACGGTGGGGCCGTCCATTGCCTCCAGGGCGAAATAAGTGGAGTCGACGTTGGTTGCCTTACTGTCGTTGATCCAGGTCCGACCGTCCTTGGTCGGTACGATCTCCATGCGGTGGGGTGCCGGTATAAAGTTCTCCAGGGCCACCTGAATCTCTTCGGAGCTTACATTCAGCAAGGTGGCGATACGGATCGCGAAAAGGGCGTTCATCGCATTATGCCTGCCCCTTAGTTGGGTAGGACCCAGATCGTAAGTCTGGCCGTCAACTTCAATCGTGGATCCGTCAATTTCGTCATCCGGATGGATCACCGTAACGGCTGCGTCAACCTTATTGCGCCGGAGCGCAGGTGCAATGGTCTGCGGATCGTCCAGAAGCAGCAGGTGATCCCCGGCACGTTGCCGCCGGCCAATCCGGAACTTACTGTTCGCGTAGCGTTCCAGCTCATAATTGTACCGGTCCAGGTGGTCGGGGGTAATGTTCAGGATGGTGGCAATGTCCGGGCGGAAGTCTACCGTGCCGTCTAGTTGAAAGCTACTCAGCTCGAGCACGTAGATATCCTGCGGTTCGTGGTCGACGAGCAGGCGGGCAAAGCTTTCCCCCAGGTTTCCACCGGCCATCACCCGCTCTCCGGCGGTAAGCAGGAGGTGATGGGTGAGCATCGTGGTAGTGGTTTTTCCGTTGCTGCCGGTTATCCCGACGATGGTCGCTTCCTTCGGAACAAAGCGGAAAGCAAACTCAATTTCGGAGATGACCAGGATTCCGGCCTGACTGATCATCGTAACGATGTTTGCCGTATCCGGAATACCGGGGCTCTTGACCACGATATCGGCCTGGAGGATACGGTGGCGCGTATGACCGCCTGTTTCGAATGCGATCCCTGCTTGCCGGAGCTCGGTCAGGTAATGCTCGTTGCCCACGCCGGCATCGCTTACAAACACGTCGTAGCCCTCGCGCTGCCCCAGGCGGGCGGCACTTGCTCCGGATTCTCCGGCACCGAGGATGACGAGTTGTTTATTCATGCCGGTCAACGCAGTTTCAGGGTGAGGATGGTGGCGACGGCCAGTAGGATACCGATGATCCAGAACCGGATGACGATCTTCACTTCCGACATGCCGCCTTTCTGGTAATGGTGGTGCAGCGGGGACATGCGCAGGATACGCCGGCCCTCACCGTATTTTTTCTTGGTATACTTGAAGTAGCCTACCTGTGCCATGACGGACAGGTTTTCGATTACGAATATTCCGCAAAGAATGGGAATCAGGAGCTCTTTACGCAGCATGATGGCCAGTGCGGCAATGATGCCTCCAAGGGCAAGTGACCCGGTATCTCCCATGAATACCGCCGCCGGGAAGCTGTTGTGCCAGAGAAAACCAAGACAGGCTCCCAGCAGGCAGCCGCTGAAAACTATCAGTTCCTGCGTCCCCGGCAGGTGAAGGATACCCAGGTAATTCGCAGCGATGGCATTACTGCCTACGTAGGCGAACACCGCCAGCGTTCCGGCAATGATGGCGGAAGTTCCGGTAGCCAGCCCGTCGAGACCGTCGGTAAGGTTAGCGGCGTTGGATACGGCCGTTACAATGAATATGATCAGCGGGATAAAAATGATCCAGACCAACTGCCTGCCAATGTTGAATACATCGGCGTAAGTCATGATGCTGTCCTTGATGAAGGGCACGTTGGTCAGCGTGGTCCGGTAATTGGCGCGCTGGGTGGTCGTGCCGTCGTTCAATTGGATGGTAGTCACTTCCCCGATTTGCTGGGCGTCGCTGATCCCTATTTCCTGGGCACTAGCAACGTCCATTCGTACGACCACCTGATCGTTGAAAAGCATGATCAGGGCGATGAGCAGGCCGAGGCCTATCTGACCAAGCACCTTGAATCTTCCCGCCAGGCCGTCCTTATTTTTATGCTTGATCTTGAGGTAATCGTCTACAAAGCCGATTGCTCCCATCCATACCGTAGCTACCAGCATCGTAATGAGATACACATTGTCGAGGCGGGCGAATAGCAGGCACGGCACGAGAACGGCGAGCAGGATGATAACCCCGCCCATGGTGGGGGTGCCCTTCTTTTCCAGTTGCCCTTCCAGGCCGAGGTCACGAACCGACTCTCCGATCTGTTGCCGGCGCAGGTAGCGAATGATGCGGCCCCCGGTCACCATACTGAGCAGCAGGGAGACGATAATGGCCACCCCCGCCCTTACGCTGAGGAAGTCCAGCAGGTTGGCACCGGGGAAGTCCCCGTACGTCGCCTTTAACCAGTCGATCAGCTCAATTAGCACGGGCGTATTCTTTTAGAGCTTGAGCTAATTCTTTCCGGTCGTCAAAGGGCAGTCGCTGTCCTTTGATCTCCTGGTACGTTTCGTGTCCCTTTCCTGCGACCAACAGCACCTCGTTCCCGAGGCGCACGGCGGTGCGGATGGCCTGACGGCGATCGGTGATGCGCAGCACGCGGCGCATGGCATCGGCCGGGACCCCGCCTTCCATTTCGCTAAGGATATCCTCCGGGGATTCCGAACGGGGATTGTCGCTCGTCAGAATAACCTGATCGGCCAGTTCCGCCGCGATACGCGCCATCTCCGGCCGCTTCGTACGGTCACGGTCTCCTCCAGCGCCTACTACACAAGTCAATCGGTGGCCCTCGGGGAGCAGGTTCCGTAGTGTTTCCAACACGTTGCGCAGGGCGTCGGGGGTGTGGGCGTAGTCTACCAGTGCGGTGATGCGACCGTCGGGGTCTGCCACTAATTCCAGCCGCCCTTCCGCCCCTTTGAGAGCACTGAGGCTGACCAATATCTCCTGTTCGTACTGCCCGAGCAAAACGGCCGTTCCATAGGCCGCGAGCAGGTTATAGGCGTTGAAGCGGCCGATCATGGAAAAGAATACTTCCGTGCCGTTTATTTCCAGCTGGAGGCCCTGGGGCGTGTTGGCGATGAGGCGGCCATGAAACTCCACATTGGTTCGCAGGCTGTAACGATGCACCGCTGCGGCGGTGTTCTGTACCATAACGTCCCCGCGGCGATCGTCCGCATTTACCAGGGCGGAACTCCCCGGCGTCAGCTGGTCGAAGAAGGCTTTTTTCGCCGCCAGGTACTCCGCGAAACTGCCGTGGTAATCCAGGTGGTCATGGCTAATATTGGTAAACACGGCCACGTCGAAATCAAGGCCGCGCGTGCGCTTTTGGTGGACTGCATGGCTGCTGACTTCCATAAAAACGTAGTCTACCCGGGCATCCCGCATCTCCGCCAGTGCGGCGTTAATCGCCAGTGCGTCCGGGGTAGTATGGGTCGCGTCCCTGCGTTCACGGCCGATGCGGATCTCTACGGTAGACAGCAGGCCGGCGCGAAAACCCAGAGCAGTATAAAGATTGTGCAGCAGGGTTGCTACCGTCGTTTTACCATTGGTCCCCGTAATGCCCACCAACTTTAGCTCCTTGCTGGGTGATCCGTACCAGACGTCGGCAACCTGCGCCAATGCGGTGGCGCTGTCTTCGACGGTAATAAATACTACCTCAGTCCTGGAAAAACGGCTCGCAATCGAGTAGCCGCGCTGAACGATTACGACAGATGCTCCCGCCTCGATCGCCGCGGCGATAAAATCATGCCCGTCTACCTGCGTGCCGGGCACCGCAATGAACAGGTAGCCGGGGCGGACCTTGCGGCTGTCAAAGGCCACTCCTTCCACGGCACGCCCTTCCGTGGCCCCGGTGACGGAGCTTACACTAAGGGGAGCGATGAGGGAGTTTAGTTGCATGATCAGCGGAGTATGAGTTCTACGTCGCGACCGGGTTGGCCCTTGCCGTCACTTTGCCAGCGCATATTAACTACGCGGCCAACCCCGCGGGGGTGCACCACGTAGCCGTCGTTTTCCAGGACGTACAGCGCATCACGAAGTCGCATCCCGCGCACGTTGGGAAAGCGCTGACCGGAAGGATCGATGGCGGCGAGTTCCACGGCTTCGTTGCCGGCACCGATCACGGCGAGTTCCGTTTCCGGTAAGGTGTCGATGGGTACGTTCACGTAATCCAGCACGTCTACCAGCTCCGGCAGGTACCCGGCATCGCGGCTCGGTAGTTCACCGGCGTAGAGTACGGGGCGCGGTCCCCTGTTCAGGGGCTCATGGACCTCGATCATGCTGTTGTAGATATTATCGGCAATCTCGCGGAAGATCGGCCCGGCCACCTCACCCCCATAGTAGGCGCCGTTCGTCGGGTCCTTGATGACCACGATGATGCTGTAAGTGGGGTTCTCCGCGGGAAAATAACCGGCGAAACTGGCTTGGTACTTCGTTTTCTGATTCCGGTGGCCGTAGTTCTGCTGACTGGTGCCGGTCTTCGCGGCGAAGCGGTACTGGTCGGATTTTAGCCGTTTGGCCGTCCCCCGCTCCACAACGCCCTCGAGAAGAGATTGTAGTTGCTCGATGGTCTCTGGCTTGGCGATCTGCTTATCGATCACCGTCGGCTTGAAATTTTCCAGTATCCTGCCGTTGCGTTCGATCTTGGTTACTAAGTAGGGTTTCATCATCCGTCCCCCGTTCGCCACGGAGTTGTAGAACGTCAGCATCTGGAGCGGAGTAAGGCGACTTTCATAACCTATGGCCATCCACGCCCGCGAGATACCGGAGAATTCGGCCCGGCTCGTATCGTTAATGAACGGCGTACGCTCCCCTTCCAATTCAATACCGCTTTCTTGTTCAAGGTGGAAATCCCGCAGTTTCTCTGAAAATTCGTTGTCCTCGTAGAGACTATCCACGAGCTTGGCCATTCCTACGTTGGAGGACTGCTCAAAGGCATCGCGCACGCTTACGACCCGCCAGTTACGGCTAAGCGGATTGGAATCTTCCATCGTAAGATCGTAGAATTGCCTCACACCGTTTTCAATGTCTACCTCGCTTTCCAGATCGACGTATTCATCATCGAGGAGGGCCATCATCGTAGCCAACTTGAAGGTGGAACCCGGCTCATTGGCCCGGGAAATAGCGTAGTTGTACTGTTCGGCGTATTTTCCGCGTTCCGAGTTTACGGCGCCCAGGTTAGCCATGGCCCGGATAGCTCCCGTTTCTACTTCCATAACAACGGCGGCGCCCCACTCGGCCCGGTGTTTGCGAACGCCGCGCTCCAGGGCATTTTCGGCGATATCCTGGATGTTTACGTCGATGGTCGTATGGACATCCGAACCGGATGTGGGTTCCACGATAGCGAGGTTATCGGTAGGCAGCCAGATGCCGCCGCCCATATTAAACATCTCCTGCTTCCCCGTTTCGCCGGCAAGCTGTTCGTCGAAGGCGCCTTCCAGTCCTACCTTGGCGCCGGATTCCCGGCTATAGCCTATGGTCCGTCGGGCCAGCCATCCGAACGGCCGCTTGCGCGCCGCGCGCTTTTCCACGATCAATCCACCGCCCATTCTTCCCTGATTGAAGATCGGAAACTTTCGGATGCGCGACAACTCACTGTAGCTCACGCTTTCCTTCAATTTGAAATAGTGGTTCGCCGTCCCCGATACGCTATCCCGCATTATGAGCAGGCTGTCCCGCCAGGCACCCGCCGTATGGGTGTCATCAACGTGGCGGGAAAGGAGTAGCGCCAGGCTGTCGATGTTATCGTAGTAATCGCCCGGGCTGGCGACGTAAGGGTCGAAGTGCAGGCTAAAGTAGGGAACGGAGGTGGCCAGGAGATTGTCGTTCCGACCATATATATTTCCGCGTTCGGCCTGTACGGTAACTACCCGAAACCGCTCCTTGCCAAGTTCCTTGAATTCCGCCTGCCGCACCACGGCAATGTCCACCGTGCGGTACATCAGCAATGCCGCCACGGGCACGATGATCACCGCCAGAATGGCGAAGATGCGAATGAGGACCTCGTCTTTGAAATTTACAGCCAAGACTTTATTCGTGGTGCTAAAAAGCGATTGATGAGTGGTTGTAAAGAATACAAACCGATTATTTTGCTACGGGAGCGTAGATCTTTCGTGGTTTTCCCCGATGAAGTCGGAGTCCGGCGGGCCGGACCTGATCGACGACTTCGGAGCGAAGCCCGTTGTACATATTTTCGCTCTGCAACGACATGTACAGCCAGCGTTTTTCTTTGATATCGGATTCGAGCTCCTGGATGTGGCGGACATTGTATTCGGCGTAGTGTGCATTGCCGATATACAGGAGGACCAACACGCCTAAAAAGGAGAGAAAGCCAAGGTTGTCCAGGATGAGCGTGGGCACAGAGATACCTCCGGCACGCTTGCGCTTTGTAGCCATTATGATCACACCGTTTTGTCAGCCGTCTGTAGCCTGATCTTATTCCGTTTGCACCCGGAAAAAGACCGGCTATAGACTGACGGTTAAATAAAAAGACAAATACATCGGTAGAATACTATGCTTCCGATGGGTTTAGCGAAGTGCCTTGCACTTCGCTAAACCGCCAGGAAAGATGGACATTCTACGTTCAAATCCGCTCTCCCGCCCTAAGCTTAGCACTTCGGGCACGAGAGTTTTGCCGAATTTCTTCGGCGTCCGGCAAGACGGGTTTCTTCGTCAGGACTTTATAGGGACGGTCAATTTTCCCATAAAAATCCTTATTGACGATTCCTTCCGCATTACCGGTTTTTAGGAAGTTTTTCGTGATGCGATCTTCGAGCGAATGATAGCTGATAACGCTGAGTCGGCCGTGTGTTGGTATCAGTAAGTTGGTGGCTTGCGCCAATAAATCAGAAAGTGCGCCGATCTCGTCGTTAACCTCAATGCGAAGTGCCTGAAAAACCTGCGCCAGGTAGCGCGGCCTTTGGCCTCGAACCCATGGATTGACCACCTGCAGGAAATCCTGGATGGTCACTATGGGGGCCAGCTCCCGGGCCTCCGCGATGGCGAGGGCCAGAGAGCGTGCGTTTCTAACTTCGCCGTATTCGCCAAGCACCTTCTGCAGGTCCTCCGGACTGTAGCGGTTAACTACGTCGGTGGCCGTGCGGTCGGTTCCTTTCCCCATGCGCATGTCCAGCTCGGCATCAAAGCGAAAGCTGAACCCGCGCTCGGCCTGGTCGAACTGGTGGCTGGAAACCCCCAGGTCGGCGAGCAGACCGTCAATTTTGTCGACGCCGTGTAGGCGTAAAAAATTGGTCAGGTTGCGGAAATTGGCGGCTACGAAGGTAAATCTGCTATCATCAAGCGCGTTGGCTGCCGCCTCTTCATCCTGGTCAAAGCCGAAGAGCCGGATATCTTGCGATCCCGCCCGTTCGAGGATGAAGCGGCTATGGCCACCACCACCAAAAGTAGCATCTACGTAAACTCCTCCGGGGCGGAGGTTCAATAAACCGACGCTTTCGTCGGCCAGTACAGGAACGTGATAAGCCATTTAAGTCTGATCCAGTTCCGGGATACTTGAACCACCGAGTACTTCTTCTGCCAGCGTGGAGTAGTCGTCCATCTCCCCGTTGAGCATTTCATCGTATTCGGCTTCCGCCCAAATTTCAATTCTATCGTTCATGGCGTTCAACACCACATTTTTTTCAACACTGGCCCAGGAGAGCAGCTGCTTGGGGAGCAACAAGCGGTCCGCCGAATCGGGTACCAACTCCGTTGCGCCGCGGTAGAAAGCCCGGGTGAACGCTAGGTTCTTCCGGTTGAATTTGTTTAGTCCGTCAACCTGGATTTTGATCAAGTCCCACACTGGTTTTGGGTACAGTGTGAGACTTTGATCAAATCCACGGTTAACTACAAATTTCAATGTGTCTCTATCTCCTAGCGCCTTGAGCAGATTACTGGGAAGACGAAAGCGGCCCTTGGAATCAAGCGCTACATAATACTCGCCCAGTAAGTCATACTGCTGTGCCATAAACCTAAATACACCAATGGGTACGGTTACCCATCGTATGCGCTAAGGTATACACCTTGTTACACTTATTACCACTTTTACCCACTTTATTTCTCAGCTTTTTCCTTCTTATCCAACAAGGTGCTGACATTTCACCATCAATGAAATCATAATGCTGTCATTGACCGAAATATTCGCTTTTCACGAATGCAGGTGTAGCAAATTTACGTCAAAAAACGCAATTTGTTTGGCTTTTTTCCCTTATTGAAACGTACTGTACGGTGGTAAAAAGTGGTAACCGACGTACCCCTGCGGACCTAGATGGTGGTAAAGGGTGGTAACCGGGTAGGACCGCGCCCATAAACCATCCCCTTCCTCCCCTGTTTTATCTGCCTATGGAGATTCTGCTGTATTTCGTTATCACATTGATGACCATCGCCGGAATGGAGTTCGTTGCCTGGGCCGCCCACAAGTACCTGATGCACGGCGCGCTGTGGGTGTGGCATGAAGACCACCACCGCCCCCACTTCGAAAAGGAGGGATTCTTCGAAAAGAATGATCTTTTCTTTCTCGTCTTTGCCATACCGAGCGCCGCATCCTATATAATAGGACTCAACTTGGCAGGATGGTTCTGGCTCACCTTCGTTGGTATTGGCATCAGTATCTACGGCGCGATCTACTTCCTGATTCACGACGTATACATCCACCAGCGCTTTTCCTGGTTTCGCCAGTTGGACAATAAGTACAGCAGGGCTATCATGCGGGCGCACGGGCACCATCACGCCATTACCCAAAAGGAGGGGGCGGAAAGCTTCGGACTCTTGGTAGTTGCCAAAAAATACTTTGGCAAAAGATCCGAATGGGCACAACAGGACAGCAAACCGTAATTTAGCCGCTATGGAGGAACGGTTACTGGATAAAATCGCGGAACCCTTTAACCTGCAACTCCCCGAGTACGCCACTTTGGAGGATATGATTGAAGGCATCCTGCCGGCGGTCGTTCAATTTAGCGAACCCGACGTTTCCCCGGAGGACGGCCCCCTCTACACCACCAATTGGGTAAAGATGACCGATCGCCCCGGGGCTACGGAGGTCGAGCTCTACAACTTTCAGGATTACGGTCGCGGAGAGATCCGCGTGGTAACCGACGGGGTGGTCAGCGCCATGGCCTACGAAGTGGAAGAAAGTGGGCAACGGATCATTATCGGGCAGAGCGTTATGCGCGATAGCTTTCTGTATGAGCTGGCGTTTCTGGACGAAGATTTCATGATCCTGCAACGCCACGGAAATGCGGCGAATATCACGCATCGTTATCTCTTCTTTTGCCGGGAGGCCATTGGTACCCGACTGACCTGGAACGAGGCGCTGGAAAGATTGGTCGACAAATATCGAAACAGTCAATTTCCCCTTCTGGCAGTAGGTCTCGTAGTAGCGGCACTGATCGCCCTGATGCTCTATTTCCGTTAGCCGAACATACTGGCCGCCACCCGAAAGGTATTCGAGTGCCCCTCGATAATGGTGGCGAGTCGCTCACTATATCCCCCTCCCATACTGATCGATACCGGTATTTCCCGATCCTGGCAACACTGGAGGACGTAGCGGTCACGCTCCTTGCACCCGTTTAGTGAAAGGGCAAGACGACCGAGTTTATCGCTTTCCAATACATCCACTCCACTCAGATAAAAAACGATGTCCGGCGATAAGCCGTCAAGCAAGCCCGGCAAATGCCGGCGCAGCGTACCCAGGTAAACATCGTCCTGACAACCGTCGGGTAAACCGATATCAAGATCCGACCGCTCCTTACGAACCGGATAGTTCCTGGCCCCATGCATGCTGAAGGTGAAAACCCGTGGTTCTGCCGCGAATAAGCTTGCCGTACCATTCCCCTGGTGTACGTCCAGATCCACAATCAGTACCCTTTCCACTTCACCGGTGTGGAGCAACTCGTTGGCAGCGATAGCTATGTCGTTAAATACGCAGAAACCTTCCCCGTGATCGGCAAAAGAATGGTGGGTCCCGCCGGCGACGTTCAACGCTACGCCGTCGGAAAAGGCATACCGGGCGCAGTCAAGCGTGCCCTGAGCGATGACCCTGCCGCGAGCGATAAGTTCCGGACGCACGGGAAAACCAATCGCGCGAGCCTCTTTCCTGCTTAGCCGGTTGTGCTGCAATTTATCCCAGTATTCGGCGGTGTGGGTCCTGAGTATAGCTGCTTCAGTCAGGGCTTCAGCGGTGAAAAACTGTGACTCGTTCAGGGTACCTTCGTAAAGCAGCTGGTCGGGAAGCAGGCTGTATTTCTCCATCGGGAAGCGATGCTTGGGAGGGAGTTCGTAGCGATAAACGGGGCTGAAGGCAACGCGCACGGATCAGTTCACCCGCTTGAAGGCATAGTCCGTGTACTTGAGGATATTCACGAACTGGTTCTCGAACCGGTCGATCACGGCCTCTTCCACATCGGTAGCCCCGGCGGGAATGACGGCCACGGGGGCGAAACGGAAACTCGTATGGATGAGGTCCTCCGGATTCTGCTCCAGTTCAAATTGGAAACGGGTACCGTAACGGGCGGCCATCTTCAGGAAATAGCGGGTAATATCGTATCCGATATAGGCCTCGTTCCTGGGGAGGGCGGCGTAGCGATCATAGAACCGATTGCGGAATTCCTGGACATCAGGGTCGAGCGGATCGATGAATACGCTGCTGCTGATGTGGACGTTGGTATTTTCCATAAACTCCGGGTTGAGTCGCTCGAAAGCCTCCCACTGCGGCAAGCCATATACGGCTACGTTATCTCCTTGCTCATCAATGGTCGCCTGGTAGACTTGGCGCAGAAAATTGGCGACGAAGGTTTCGTTGTCGTACACCGGCACCATGAAGACGGTCCGTTGGCCGTCAAGCAAGGAATCCAGCGGCGGAAATTCTTCTCCGATCAATAGCTCGTCCAGTGGGGCTACCTCATCGTCTCCGGAAAGAAGCCGGTATTCGTCCTGAAAGTAAGCCAACCGCGCCCGCTGACCCTCCGGAGCAACCAATACGATGCGATCGGCGCCCTGCGTACGATACGCATGGCCCAGCAGTTCGCGCAGGTGCGTTTCCAGCGTCGGGTTGACCTGGATGTAGTTGAGGTTATTCTTACTGATTCCGGTAGCCGCGCTGTAGGGAGAAATCAATACCTTTTCCTGCCCGTTGACGGCATCGGCGACCAATGTAACATTCTCCTTCAGGTAGGGTCCGATGACCAACTGGGAGCGCTGGTACTCGGCCGACTCAAGCACCGACCGGACCTTTGCCGGGTTACCGCGTGAATCCTGCACGCGGACATCGTAGGAAATTTCCCCGTTCTCCTCCCGGATATCTTCCAGCGCCAGTTCGGCACCGCTATAAAAGTGGAGCGCCCATAGGGAGTTCGGATCTATTGAGGTAGCGCCTTCCGGGTTCCGGTCCGATAGGAAGGGCAAAACGAAGTCTACTCCGTAACCGCTTAACAGGCGGGATCCGTTTCGGCCGGTTCCCAGCTGACGCACGGGGGGTAATCCCGGTGCCGCCGGTCCATCCGCTGCGACTGGTGCAAACGCATAGGTGGTGTCTTCACCAATGGGGGGGTTATCCTCCAAACTAATTTCTTCCCACTGAATGGTATCCATCGGTTGGGTCGGAGCATTCACTTCCACATAGGTGCCGGTTTCCTCGTCGAAGACGCGGCGACTCTGAACTACATCCAGATCCTCATCCGCCCGATCGGGACGCGAGCTCGTTCCCGTGCCCGTCGTGTTTACGGGGCGAAAGAGTTCACAGGAAGTGGTGACCGTCGTAAGCAGCAGCGTAAGCAGACAGTAGCGGAGGGCGCTATTCCCACTCAATGGTTGCCGGTGGCTTGGTACTGATGTCATAAACGACGCGGTTAATTCCTTTTACATTATTGATAATCGAACTGGAAACGGCAGCCAAAAATTCGTAAGGCAAATGGCTCCATTCGGCGGTCATGCCGTCGGTCGAGGTTACGGCCCTTAACGCAACAGCCTGCTCGTAGGTGCGTTCATCCCCCATCACACCAACGGACTGCACCGGCAGTAAGATCGTACCGGCCTGCCAGACCTGGTCGTAAAGACCGTATTCACGCATCTTCTGGATGTAGATCGCATCGGCTTCCTGGAGCAGCCTCACCTTTTCGGGGGTAATGTCCCCCAGGATACGTATGGCCAATCCCGGCCCGGGGAAGGGGTGACGGCCGATGAGGTGATCGGGCATGCCGAGTTCGGTCCCCACCCGCCGGACCTCGTCCTTGAATAGATTCCTTAGTGGTTCGACGATTTTGAGTCCCATCTTTTCCGGTAGGCCTCCAACATTGTGGTGGCTCTTAATAGTTACCGATGGGCCGTGTACGCTGACGCTCTCGATCACGTCGGGGTAGATCGTTCCCTGGGCGAGGTACTTAATATTGGTCAGCTTTTTGGCCTCTCGTTCAAATACCTCGATAAAAACCCTCCCGATGGCTTTTCGCTTCTTTTCCGGATCGCTCTCGCCCGACAGGGCGGAATAGAATTCCTGCTTGGCGTCAATGGCGGTGACGTTGAGGCCCATGCCTTCGTAACTACGCTCTACTTCGTCGAACTCATTCTTGCGCAATAAGCCATTGTCGATAAAAAAGCAAAACAGGCGATCGCCTATGGCCCGGTGGAGTAACATTGCCGCGACGGAGCTGTCTACCCCACCGCTCAGCCCGAGCAGCACCCGATCGTCTCCGATCTTAGCCTGGAGTTCTTCCACGGTTTGCTCGATAAAGTGGGCCGGCGTCCAGTCTCCCTGGCATCCCGCGATCTTGATCACGAAGTTTTCCAGCAACTTTTTGCCATCGAGACTATGATAAACTTCGGGGTGGAATTGTATGCAGTAGACCGGAGCGTCGAATCTGTCCCCAAGGCTTCCAAAGGCGGCAATTTCCACGTCGGCAGTGGAGGCCAGTAACTCGAATCCCTCCGGCAAGTGCTCGATGGTATCCCCGTGTGACATCCATACCTGAGAGCCGGTTTCAATATCGGCAAACAGCCCGTCGGCCCGATGGATCCGGCCAAGGTTGGCCTTACCGTATTCGCGCTTAAGGCTTCGACTGACCGTCCCCCCGTAAAAGTCCGCGATGTACTGAGCGCCGTAGCAGATGCCCAAAACGGGACGCTGACCAACGATCTTTTTCAACTCAGGCCGTAGGGCACGCTCCTCCCGAACGCTAAACGGGCTCCCGCTGAGAATGACCGCTTTATAACTATCATCCAGTTGGGGGATTTTGTTAAAAGGCACGATCTCGCTGAATACATTTAACTCCCGAATACGGCGTGCGATGAGCTGGGTGTATTGGCTACCAAAATCAAGAATGAGCACCTTTTCCGTCATGGCCGCAAATATAGCGTAACAAGCTTTGGGCGTGGACGCAGGAGCAAAGTTTCCTTTTTCTCCCGCACTGCACCATCCCGCATTTTATCCCGGGCCACGGATCTTGAAGGTTCCGAAACAGCGATTGGGCAATTAAACGAGTTGCAGACCATCTCTAAGATTACGCTTGCCCCCAACGGTAATGACTTCAAGCCAATCGGAGCTGTCTCGCGGCCTCCTGCAAAGCCGGGAACTACATATTACACTGGCAATTTTCGAGGCATTCGATGATTAGGCTTACGTCGCGCTCCTTGAGGGAATACATCACCGACCTACCATCGCGCTTGGCGCTGAGAATACCTTTTAGCTTCATCGTTTGCAAATGGTGACTCACGAGCGATTGTTCCGATTCAAGAGCGTCCGTAATGCTGCTAACGCTCAAGCGGGGATGCTGCTCCAGCAGGTGTACGATGCCCAGCCGCAGGGGGTGAGCCACGGTTTTAAGGATGAAGGCGATTCGCTCCAGCTTTTCGGCTTCCTGAGGATTGAGGACGGTAGGTTTGATCTGATCCATTTGGGGCGAACTGAGTATAGACTGGCTAACTATACAAGAATCCGGGCAGAAGGGTTGAAGGCCTGTGCCCAGTACGAACGAAGGATTGACGGTAATCCATCAATCCTTCGTAAATAAAATATGTCGGTAAGCTTAGCTGATATCCAAGCCCTCGAATACTTCCATGACCTCCCGGACATGATCTGCACTGGTGTTCAGCATATCCATTTCCTGTTCGTTGAGCTTTAGCTCGATGACTTCTACGATGCCTTCCTTTCCGAGCTTCACGGGTACGCCCAGGAATAAATCCTTCAGGCCGTATTCACCGTCGAGTTGAGCGCAGCAGGGGAAGATTCGATTTTCGTCCCGCACGATCGTACCGACCATTTGCGCGGCCGCCGCTCCGGGAGCATACCAGGCAGAAGTACCCATCAACTTGACGAGTTCTCCCCCACCCTTCTTGGTGCGCTCTACGATGGCATCCAAGTCATCTTCGCTGATCATTTCCGTGACGGGAATACCACTCACGGTCGTATACCGGGGGAGGGGAACCATGGTGTCACCGTGTCCGCCCAGCAACATCGCCTGGATGTCCTTGGGGCTAACGTCAAGCGCGGTTGCCAGAAAGGCGCGGTAGCGGGCCGTATCCAGGATGCCGGCCATACCGAACACCCGGTTGCGGGGCAGTCCACTAGCCTTGTAAGCCGCATGAGTCATTACATCAAGCGGGTTGGAGACCACGATGATGATGGGGTTCTTGCTGTGCTCCATGATGGATTTGGTCACCATGGTCACGATCTTGGCGTTGGTGGAGATCAGGTCATCGCGGCTCATGCCCGGTTTGCGGGGAATGCCTGCGGTTATGACCACGATATCGCTGTCAGCCGTATCGGCATAGTTCTCCGTACCGGTAAGGCGGGTGCTATAGGCATCGATACTGGCTTGCTGCCAGGAATCCAGGGCCTTGCCCCGGGCCATGTCTCCCTTAATGTCCAGGACGACTACTTCCCGGACCAGGTCCTGATGGGCCAGTACGTTCGCAACGGTGGCACCTACATTTCCGGCGCCGACAACGGTTACTTTACTCATATGATCGAAAGGTTTTTTTGCTAATGTTTAGGGTGATCAGGCAGCATGAGCTAGGCAGTACCGCCAAATTTGGGAACGGCGAAAGTAGCCAAATTCTTGCGGACCCGAATAAATGGCGCCAACAAGACGGTTCGCTGCCCCGAGTATGGCTATTTTTACCGCGGATCTTTAAATGATACAGATGTCTGTACGTGTACCCCTACTCTTTGTTCTCTCGCTTTCGATCTACTTGCCCGCCTTCGGACAACTTACCCAACCAGCCGATGGCTGTGCTACGGTAGGGCGTTCGGCCTGGATCGATGCTTACCAATCGGGGAAGATACCCCCGGCTCCCAAATCGTTGGAACTGCAATACGTTCCTATCCACCTCACCCTTTTGGGTGATGACGACGGTCTGGGATACGCGGACCCGGTCACGGTGCTTAAGAGTTTTGAGCTCCTCAACGAAGACTTTAGTAAGATCAACGTTCGCTTCTTCATCGATAACGACATCGACTACCTAAACAGCACGGCCTATTACGACCACGATTTCGATGGAGGGAATGACCTGATGCGTAGTTACAACCGCGATAACGCCGTGAACAACTACATCGTGGGCGGGGCCGCGGGAGCATGCGGCTATTACAGCGGCAGTAGTGATGGTATTGTCCTCGATATCGACTGCATCAACGGCATTGATCGTACCTGGAGCCACGAGGTGGGACACTTTTTCGGCCTGCCCCACACGTTTTTCGGGTGGGAAAGCAAAGGAGATATTGCCAACGTAGACGCTTTCGACCGGCCAGCTCCGGCCACGCTTGCCCTCAACGGAAGATCGGTCCAGGTTGAGCGGGTCGATCGAAGCAATTGTCTGGATGCCGCCGACGGATTCTGCGATACGCCGCCGGACTACCTTCCCGAGCGGTGGCGGTGCGACGAATTCGGCTATTACGCCGACAGCCTCCTTGATCCGGATTCAACGCGATTCGCCGTATCCGCTAATAATATCATGAGCTATTCCTTTGACGGCTGCGTGGAGGAGTTCTCCGGCGAACAGATCACGGCAATGAACACGAATTTGGCCGGTCGCATCGGCCTCCCCAGCGCCAGTATTCCCTCCTTTGCCCCGGCGAAGGCTGAAGACGTGGAACTCCTGTCCCCGGCGGAGAACGCCACCGCCGATTATTCCAATACGGTTGACCTGGTCTGGAACAAGGTACCAAACGCCGATTTTTACCTGGTCCAGCTGAACGTAACCTTCAACTTCGACGGGGCGGTCACTACCTCTTTCTTTACCTCCGACACCACCGCTACGATAAAGGATATTCTCGAGCCTAACACCCGCTACTTCTGGCGCGTCCGTCCCGTCAACCGCTACGACGTGACCGGCAGCTTCAGCGACTACCAGCGGTTCCGAAACGGGGTAACGGAAAGCACGTCTACCGCGACCATCGATCCGGCGCTGGATGCAGCGATCTCGCTGGCGCCGAACCCGGTAAGCAATCAATCCAGGCTAACCATTTCGGGTGCCGGCCTCGGAACGGGAATCGTTCACCTGCAGCTTTTCGATCCTTCGGGTAAGCAGGTTTACGAGCAGCCTGACCTGCGGATATCCGGCAGCCTCAATACGTCCATTCCTACTTCCGATCTTTCCGCCGGAATCTACTTCCTGAAACTCTCGCTGAACGGTAAATTGGTGACCAGAAGGATTGTCGTAACTCCGTAGGTTGTATTCCCTGCGCTCCGCCGCCCCCTACTCTACCAGCGTCATTTCCTCCACCAAATGCGGGGCCTGACCGAATTTGTCGATGAGAAACAGGATGTAGCGGATGTCCACCATGATGTTCCGGCAGATGCTGGGATCATAATACACGTCCGACATCGTACTTTGCCAGGTGCGGTCAAAGTTGAGTCCCACCAATTGTCCCTTGCCATTCAGCGCGGGACTTCCGCTGTTTCCGCCGGTCGTATGGTTAGACCCAAGCAGGCAAACCGGTAACCTTCCCTCCTCCGTGGCGTACCGCCCGTAGTCCTTGTCTTCGTACAACTGAATCAGCCGGTCCGGAACGTCGAATTCGTAATCGCCGGGGACATACTTTTCGATGACGCCTTCGAGGTAAGTCATATAGTCGTGGGTCTTCCCCTCCAGGCCCGTGAACCCTTCGAATTTTCCGTAGCTGACGCGCATCGTTCCATTGGCATCAGGGTAAAGCTTTCGCTCCGGGAAAAACCGCAGGAGCCCGTCCATATAAGTCCGCTGTAGGCCATTGATCCTTCCGGCGTATTCGTTGTACACGTCGATCACCTTGCGTTCATTCAGGCTATTAAGCTGACGCACGAACTGGAAAGCCCGATCGCCGCGAATGGCCTCCATGAAGGCAGCAGGGTCGTCCCGCAGCATGGCCAGGACGCGGTCGCCACGCGTCAGGTAACTGCCATCGAAAATATCATCGATCAGGTCATCGTATGAGCCCGCGAATGCAAGTTGATCCACCACGAAAGGAGACTGATGTTCCGTGGGGAGCTCCTCATAATATTGTCCGACAAGGGCACGGGCAACCTCTTTGTCCACGACAGCACTGTAGCCATCGTAGATGCCTTCCAGGTATTCCAACAGGCGCGGACTGCGCTGTCGAAAGGCATCCAGGCCGTTATTATCGGCAATCTTGAATTGGGCGTCCAGGATATTGGCAATCCGGAATAGGTCGATGTTGTAGTTTAGTTCCCCGACGTAGGCGCGGGTTTTCTCGAGATTCAGTCGATCGGTGTACAGCTCGCTCAGGCGGGGTACGAGGTCTCCATACTTTTCCTGGGCCGAAGGTTTGGCGGCCAGCCGGTCCTGGAATTCCCGTTCCATTTGCCTCCGCTGTTGAACGGCGTTCACGGCTGCCACGCCCTGGCTTTCGCCGCGCCATTTTTTCCAGGCGTTAGCGATACGGGCCTGCTTACTCGCGTAATCGATCCGGATCTGCTCGTCGGCCCGCATGGCGCTGTCGATCACCGCCAGACTGCGATCCCGCATGCCGATGCGGATGGGATTGATCACTTCGGTTCGTTGTTGGATGGCCACGGCGGGGAGGTACTGCTCCGTGGTACCAGGGAAACCAAAAATCATGGAAAAGTCGCCGGGGGCAATCCCAGCCGTGCTAACCTCCAGGTGGCGTTTTGGCCGCATCGGCACATTCTCCTCGCTGTATTCTGCGGGACTTCCGTCCGGGGCAGTGTAAATGCGGAACAGACTGAAGTCGCCGGTATGCCGCGGCCACTCCCAGTTATCGGTATCGGCGCCGAACTTCCCGATGGAGGAAGGCGGAGCGCCAACTAGCCGAACGTCCGGGTAGGTTTTAGTGTGGAAAGCATAGTAGCGATTGCCTTCGTAGAAAGGCTTCACCAACAACTCCTCTAAGTCGCCTAATTCTCGCCCATTCTTTAAGGACGCCGTGTTTTCCTGAATTCTCCTGGCACGCTCCGTTTCACTCATCTCCTCTGCGATCCCCTCCAGGATCCGCCCGGTGACGTCTTCCATCGACTTAATAAAGGTGACGAACAGGCCGGGATTCGGAAGCTCCTGCGCCGGATTCATCGCCCAGAATCCGTCCTGCAGGTAATTGTTTTCGAGCGTGGAATGCTCCTGGATCGCTCCAAATCCACAATGGTGGTTGGTCAATACGAGGCCCCGATCGCTAACGACCTCACCGGTACAGAATCCGCCGAAGTGAACAATAGCATCCTTCAGGCTTCCCTGATTAATACTGTAAATATCTTCGGCCGTGATCTCCATGCCCATGGCCTGCATCTCTTCCTCGTTGAGATTTTCCAGGAGCAGGGGCAACCACATTCCACCGCCGCCGTAGGCTACCGACATGGTAAACAGCAACAGGGTAGTAAAAATGAATCGATGGGGCATATAGGTAATTAAAGGTGGGAAAAAGCTTCAGTGATTTTCAGGTAAAGCGTACGGGCGTGACCTTCTTCCGCCTCTTCACTCCAGCCGGCGATGTGCGGCGTGAGCACCGTCCGATCACTTTGACGTAAATACTGGAAGGGGGCCGGTAGTTTGTCGGGCGCTAGCTGGACGAAGCTTTGTTCCTCATATTCGTTAACGTCTAGGGCCACGCCCAGCACCTTGTCGGCTTGCATTGCTTCGACCAGGTCGGCGGTATGAACGATAAGTCCCCGGGCCGTATTGATGAGATAGATTGGTTTGGCGAAGGCCGAAAACCAATCCCGATTGGCGTAATAGTGATTTCCTTCCAAAAAAATATGGAGGCTGACTACGTCTGCTTCTTGCTGTAATTCTTCCAGGCTTACGGCCACGGCGTATTCGTCGCCGTAATCGGTCCGGTACTTATCGTAGGCGATGACGCGGCACCCGAATCCACTTAGGCGGCGTGCGGTCATTTGTCCCATGTTTCCGTAGCCAATAAGGCCTACCGTGAGGTACTGCAGTTCCGTTCCAACGTTGCCTCTTCGCACCCACTCTCCGGCCCTGACCTGCCGATCTGCTCTCCCCAAATGATTAAGCAGCATCAGCAGCATTCCTACCGTATGCTCGGCAACGGTATGCTTGCTCCCTTCGGGGCTATTGAAGACGGTGATTCCGAACTCCTTGGCAGCTTCCAGGTCGATATGATCGGTACCTACACCCCACCTCGCCACGAAGCGCAATCGCGGCCTTCCTGCCTCCAGCAGTTGGCGATCGATGTCGAAGCGGGAGCGGATCATCAGCCCGTCGAATTCGCCGACGCGACGGAGCGCTTCGGTACGGTCGATTTCGGTGGCGGTTTCCACGGTATGACCATCAGCCAGGAGCTGGTTACGAAGAAAGGGGTGGGCATCGCGATCGAGAAACAAAATCTTCATGCAGGCAAGGTAAGCCGGTTAGCTTTCCGAGGCTATTCGCCGGTGTAAATTCGGTGCACCCGCTGACCGATATTCGTCAGGATCTCATAGGGGATGGTATGGGCCGCCGATGCCAGTAGTTCGATGGGATGATCAGGACCGAAAATAATAGCCTCATCACCAACCTTAATTTCGGGAATACCGGTAACGTCCACCGTACACATATCCATACAAATAGCGCCTACCGTTGGTGCGAGGGCACCGTTGATCCGTACGCCGAACCTCCCCTCACCCGCCAAGCGGGGTAATCCATCGGCGTACCCGATACTCAGCACCGCCAATTGAGAGGGTGCTACCAGGCGACCCCGCCTGCCGTAGCCTACGGTTTCTCCAGCATCCCGTTCGCTTAGGGCGGTAATGGTCGTGGTCAGCGAAAGGGCAGGCTGCAGATGCATACTCAGGGTAGCGTCCCCCAGCCCGTACAGGCCGATACCCAGACGCACCATATCGTATGTATTGGCCGGGAACCGGGAGATTCCATTGCTATTCAGGGCATGGCGCTTGATTTGTGCTCCACCAGTTTCCAGGTACTCTTCGTAAAGTCGATCAAAGGTATCGAGTTGGTGAAGGGTGTATGCATCGTGGTTGGCGTCTTCACTAGCCGCCAGGTGGGTAAAGATGCTCGCAACTCCCGAAGTGGTCAAACCGGCTTCCCGGGAAAACAACTTCCTGAAGTCGTCTGCCCGGAATCCCAGTCTTCCCATGCCGGTATCCAATTCAATATGGGCGGGCAGGTCCAATTTGGCAGCATACCGCAACTGCTCTAACCTGTGGACAACGGGTTCCAGGTCGTACTCTACCAACATAGGGTAACTGTAGGGTTCCGCGTTGAGCACCATAATGGGAATACGGATTCCGCCCCGCCGTAAATCCCTCCCCTCTTCCGGATACGCCACGGCGAGATAGGCCGCACCCATATCTTCCAGCGTTCTGGCCACCGGCAGCGCGCCGCTTCCGTAAGCCGAGGCTTTCGCCATGACGACCACCTTGCATCCGGGTGGTAAATTTTTGTAGTACGTGCGGTAATTCTGCCGGATAGCGGTGAGGTCCACGGTGAGTATGGTCCGATGTAATTGCTGGCTTAACATATCCGCCACCTGATCCATTCCCTGGTAGCTGGCCCCTTTTACGAGTACCGTTTGCCGGGAAAAACTGGTCGCGGGGATTACCCGGACCAGGTCCGTGACGGAATCGTAGATAACCGCATCCGGAAAGTCCTGCAACAGAAACTCATGGCTGCGTCCAACCAGCAACAATCGACTCACCCGCCCCCGGAGTAGATTTCTCAGCTTCGTTTCCAGGTTTTCCAGGGGTTGAACAATACCGAGGATCAGGGTGATCGAGTCAAACGCATCCAGGGTTTCGGCGAATTCAAGGGCTGCGGCTAGCGCACTGAAATCATTGCTATAGGTGTCGTTAATGACCGTTCCGCCGTCCCGGCCCTGCCGTTGTTCCAGTCGATTCCCGGTTGGAACAAACTGGTGTACACCCTCACGAATATATTGCCAGTCGAGATCGAACAAAGTAGCCGCAGCGGTGGTCATTCTGGCATTTTCGAGAAAGACCGGGGGCAGGTTTGGATAGTCAATTAGCCGGTGTTCTCCATCAATGGTTATGTCCGATCTGCCACTACCCGACCAAGCCACTACCTGCTTCTGGCCAACCACCTCTTCTGCCAGGGAGAAATAGGTCTCGGACTTGGAAAT
This sequence comes from Lewinellaceae bacterium, assembly GCA_963747415.1. Lineage (GTDB taxonomy): Bacteria > Bacteroidota > Bacteroidia > Chitinophagales > Saprospiraceae > Neolewinella. The sequence continues at coordinate 610,943 of CAVVFF010000004.1, forward strand.
AACAAGTTGGGACACCTCCCGAAAAAGCTTCAATTTTTCCCGCGCGAGCGCTTCCGCTGAAGCAAAATTATTTAAATGGGCGGTACCGATGTTGGTTAGGATACCGTGGGTTGGGCGAACGATATTCCATAACTCATCCATTTCCCCCGGTTGGCTAATCCCTACCTCGAACACCCCAATTTCATGTCTTTTCCGCAGCTGCCACAGCGATAGGGGGACCCCAATGAGGGAATTGTAAGATCGTGGACTGGCACAGACTTCAAAATCCACCTGTAGCAACTTGGACAGCCAATCCTTCACGATTGTTTTCCCGTTACTGCCGGTAATGGCAATGATCGGTATCGCAAAGTGCTGTCGGTGGTAACCTGCCACTTGCCGCAGCACCTGGGCCGGGTCCTCTACCTGGGTAAAAACGGGTGCATCGTGTTCCCGAACTTTAGTCGCCGAATGAATTTCCTGTTGATGTTCCGCAAAAGTCCGGGGATTTACCACAAAGTGTCGCACACCAAGCCGAAGCAGGAAGGGGATGAATTCGTGGCCGTCGTGACGTTCTCCCTTGAGGGCGAAAAAAAGCGCTTTCTCCGGTTTACCAACCAGCCTACTGTCGATGACCAGGTCAAAAGACTGGTACTGGCTGTAAAGTCGACCGATCGAATAGGGATAACCTTCGGTGTTATTCATCATCGGAAATTAAAGATCGTAATTTCGCGCTTATGCAGGTCCCTAAAATCAAAGCCTTCGTTCGGGATTTCACCGAATGGATCCTAACCGACGAAGCCCACGAGTATTTACCCTACTGGGAAACGCAAAAGAACTGGCAAGAGAATTTCGATGTCGAGGCAAAAGACCTGGCCGCGAGTTACGATGCCGCGCTGGACAGCAAAACAAACCGCCGACATTACCGTCGGGGTGGTTATGACCCAAAACGTAGTATGCTGGCCATCATGGAATGGGAGCCCGACTTCGTACGAGATGCTTTTCGTGACCTATTCAGTGAAGATCGCGACCTGGAAGGACGTATTCAACGGTTTGTGTTCTACGTAAACGAGCTCTTCAACCGGTACCGCGACGCTAAACCAAAAGCCAGGATACCCACCCATTACCATGACGACGACTACAACATGGTATCCATCTACCTGATGGGTCAATTTCCCGAGCAGTACGGTCCGTATTCTACCGAGCTTCTACAAAATATCTGCCAGAAACTGGGTGCCAGAACAATACCGCCGGCGGCAGATTTTCCGCGCTATGCCAAGTTATTACAAACCCTACGGCCCTTTCTGACCGAGGAAAAACTGATGGAAAATTACCGCAGCAGTTTGCGCGAAGTCGATTATCAGGGTGAAAGCGCCCTGTTGATGTTTTGGTTCTTTAAGTTCGTGGAGCAGCACAACGAGTCGGCATCAATGCCCCAGGAATGATCCGCTGGCCATTAGCAGGAGTGGATAGCTCCGGCCACAATCAGGTATCGGTAGAAAAATAATGGTGTGCGCTAAAAGCTAAGCGGCCACTCTTTGCAACTGCCGGACCAGCTCAATATCTGCGGGGGTGGTAAATAAACCTTCTCCGTCACGATCGTCGGTCACTTCGAGTTTCATCGCGATGGCAAACTCCTTAGCAAGCTTACCGAGCTCGAGGGCATACGGGATGCTGTATCCCTGAGCTGCATAATGGTCCACTATCCCGGCACGGACGCATTCGTAGGGATCAAACCGCAGAAGGAGGTCGCGGACTCGGTGCGTTCGGTTGAACGACCGGCCAAGTTGGGTGAGTGACTTTCGCAGCTCCTCCATGCTTGTCCGCACTACATTCTCCGCCCGGTATTTATTCCAGTAATCCTGGGATCCGGTGCGTCGGATATAGGCTTTCAGGTGACGTTGCTCTGCGGCCACTTGGCAACTGATCCGGCTCATTGCGCGGGTTTGCTCCATGAGCTCAAGCGTTTCTTCGGTGGTCAGTTGTACCCGGTCGGGATACACCGCTTCTTCCTTGCTCAATTTCGTGGCTATCGCTTGCTTGACCTTCGATTTAGTGCTCAGGGCAACCAGACGGGCCATCTCCAGATTGAAATAATACTCGTGTACGACCCCGGCCTTAGTTTTCGGAGAGCGGGCGAAATCCTTCAGGCCTACCGGCCTACGGATGCCGTCGGCAAACTGGTAAACGTCCTTGATCCAGGTACGCACGTTGGACTGATAATGATGGTCGGCCAGTCCGAGTGCGCGGTGCAACTCGGAAGCGGTGACTACCCGGGTGCCCTTTTTACTGATGCGAATTGATAGGTCCATAACGAAACCTGCTGGTGAGGAAACAAAAATAGTACATGTTTGAATATAAAACAAGTTTAAAACAAATTATTTGTAACTTTTTTGTTTATCAAATTGCTCATTACTGGATTTACCGACTACTATGTATGTAAAATCACTATATAGATTACACTTTTGACTACACAAATATGGGACATAACTCGGAAACATATTATTTCCAACTAATCTTGGATCCTTATATTTGTGAAAACTTCTCACCATGCGGTCACTCCTAAAGTTTGGTTTATTGTTGGTAGTGGGCTTACTGGCTTACAACTATTTCTATGGTACTACCGCGGAGAAAAGGCAAAGTCAGGTGATCGTGGACAAAGCGAAGGACCTGGGAGCCGAAGCCTGGAATCTGCTCAAAACGGAGCGTGAGAAGATGGAGCAAGGTAAATACGACGATGCCCTCGACCAATTAGAGGACTTATACGGTTCGTTAAGGAATGAAGTCGGCGGGCTTAGTGATTCCGGTTTGATGGAGAGACTGGAAAATCTTACCAAACGCAGGAGCAGCCTGGAAAGGGCCCTGGACAAGGGTGGCGAGCTATCTGATTCGGCACAGGATAAACTGGACGAGTTGACCGCTGACACGGAGGACCTGATGAATGAAATGGAAGCGAAAAGCAAGTCGGCAGCCCCTCGATAGTCTGCGCAAGATCATCCATATAGATATGGATGCCTTCTTCGCCAGTGTTGAACAGCGGGACAATCCGGAGTTACGGGGTCGCCCCATCGCGGTTGGAGGCAGTAAGATGCGTGGCGTAGTGGCCGCAGCCAGTTACGAAGCGCGGGTCTTCGGCGTACGCTCGGCCATGCCAAGCGTTACGGCGAAACGGCTTTGCCCGAACCTTATTTTCGTAAAATCCAACTTTGATAAGTACCGGGAAGTATCCGACCAGATCCGTAAGATTTTCTATTCCTACACCGATCTGGTCGAGCCACTTAGTCTTGACGAAGCCTACCTCGATGTAACCACGACGAAAAAAGGACCCGCATCCGCGACCCTCATCGCCCAGGCTGTCCGTAAGGAGATTGTCGAGGCTACCGGACTTACCGCCTCTGCCGGGGTTAGCTTCAATAAATTTTTGGCCAAGGTGGCCAGCGACATCAATAAGCCAAACGGTATGAAGGTAATCATGCCGGAGGAGGCAGACGACTTCCTGGCTTCGCTGCCCGTGGAAGACTTTCACGGCATCGGTAAAGTGACGGCGGCTCGTATGCACAAAATGGGCTACCGAACCGGCTCCGATCTGCTCCGGCTTACGGAAATGGAAATGGCGCAACGGTTCGGAAAAGTGGGCCGCCACTATTACCGCATTGTTCGAGCTCTGGACGATCGGCCGGTTAACCCAAATCGGAACCGCAAGAGCGTCGGGGCGGAACGGACCTACTCCGAGGATGTTGGCAGTCTTTCGGCTATGAAGGATAAGATCGACTGGCTGGCCGACAAGGTGTTCAGCTACTTGGCGAGCCGCGACAACTTCGGTCGCACCGTGACGCTAAAAATGAAAAGTCCCGAATTCGTGATCCACACCCGAAGCCGGAGCTTCAGTGGCGAAATCCGCAGACTTCAGGACCTCGTTGAGATAGCCCACCAGTTGTTGGAAGAAAATGTTGATGAAGTTCCCGTAGTTCGGCTACTCGGCTTAAGCGTCAGCAACCTTGAGCGGGAAGCAGGAGAGGGAGTACAGTTGTTGCTGCCTTTTGAGGAAGAGTGAATTAGTTCTTTAGTCTGTTAGTCAGTTAGTGATTAAAAGACTAACAGACTAACAGACTAACAGACTAACGAACTAATACCTACCTAGCTATTCATCTTCTGAAACATAAGGATTCCCCAATCCAGGCAGCCGTCCTCGGCAAGGCGGATGAAGTTCTTATAAGTTTTGATCCGTTCGCTGACGAAGCGATCGCTGCTTTGTTCCACCAATTTTTCCTTATTGGCCTGTAGCGTGTATAGTACCTTGGTGTAGTGGTGAACGAGTTGCTCGGATAATTCTACGCTGTATATCTGCTGGAGGAAACCGCGCTTGGCATCGCTGCCGTACTGCTCTTCGGTGATGAGTTCTTCCAGGGGAAGCTTTTTGATCAGCTTTTCCGATTCAGGATCTTCGCAGGTCTCGCTGCGCATGAGCGCGCTGATGATGAGGCGGCCTTCCGGCTTGAGGACCCGGTGAATCGCCCGGAAGGTTTCCCGCTTTTTACCGGTCAGGCTGAAGGCATCCTGCGCGATGACGAAGTCAAAGTAATCAGGTTCATAGGGCATATACTCCACGAATCCTTTGGCAACTTTCACTTTTTTGCTTAGCTCCAGTTCCTCAATTTTGCGCTCGTTGTATTCGTTCTGCTTCTCGTCGTCGTTGAGGCACCACACCTTGCATTTGTACTTTTCGGCAATGAAGCGAGCGGCGCCGCCGAAGCCGGATTGTACCACAAGGATCTTAGATGCGCGTTTGATCCGAGGCAGCAGTTTAATCATGCGCTCGGTGGTTTTCCGGTTTGCCTCGTAAAGACTCAGGCTTTTCGGACGGTAGATGCCGATATGCAGATCATCCCCCCCCCATACGTTGTGATAAATGTGTTGACCTTTTTTCTCTTCGACAAATAACGGGTTGGGGTTGGTAGACATACTTTGGCTTTACTGTTTACTGTTGGCAACGGTGGAACCTAAGCATTGTTCACAATTTGCTTACTGGCGGAGCACTAAAATGGGGCAATCGTAGCTATTCCCGCTTGCTAAGATCCTGTTGCCAGGTCCGCACCTCTCCCAGTCTAAATCGTACGGGAAACCTGGTGGCTTCCTCAATGTCCAGTTCCAGCCGACAAAAGAAGGCCAGATAAGGTTTGGCTGCAGAAAAATCGAAGCTTTGATTCACCGGCAGATTAGCATAAGGTGCTGAGGGCGACGGAGCGCAGGAACCTACCCTTTCGGCCACCGGCGCGCTATCCGGGTAAACCGCAGGCAATCGGGTCGTCACCAGACGGACTCGATCTATTTCGAGAAGCGTCGTACCTGCGTCCCCGCCCACCCCAATCTGAGCGAAAAGCGCCAGGGAAGCAGCCAGGAAGAACAACGTGACATAGTACCGCATCACTTCTTCTTATTGCGCTTGTAATCCCGGAAAACGAAATCGCCGAGCCCCTGCAGACCGCTGTAGTAGGCTTTACCGCCGTTGGTTTCGGTAAAACTCTGGACAAACTGGACGAGGTAGGGGTCACGTGCGATCATGAAGGTCGTGACGGGTATGTTGATCTTCCGCAGGCGCGCTGCCAGGTTGAGCGTCCGGTTCACAATCGTACGATCCAGACCCATACTGTTTTTGATGTACCGCTTGCCGCGCTTGATACAAGTTGGCTTCCCGTCGGTGATCATGAAGATCTGCTTATTGGGGTTGCGTCTGCGGCGGAGAATATCCATGGCGAGTTCCAGCCCGGCCACGGTATTGGTATGGTAGGGGCCAACCTGCAGATACGGAAGATCCTTGATCTCGACGGGCCAGGCGTCGTTGCCGAAGACGATGATGTCGAGCGTATCCTTTGGAAAGCGGGTGGTGATGTATTCACTCAGGGCCATGGCTACCTTTTTGGCGGGGGTTATGCGGTCCTCGCCGTAAAGGATCATGGAATGGCTGATGTCGATCATCAGTACGGTTGACATCTGGGCCTGATAGTGCGTCTCGTACACCTCCAGATCACCAGTTGTGAGTTTAAAGTCATCAATCCCGTTGTTGATCTGGGCGTTTCGCAGGCTTTCGCTGACCGCCATCTTGTCGAGCGCATCCCCGAACTCGAAGGGGCGGCGCTCGCTGGTGGTCTCGTCGCCGCGGCCGCTGTAGCGGGTGCTGTGATTGCCCCGTTTCGTTTTTTTGATGTCGCCGAAGATATCCTTGAGCGCCTTTTGCCGCAGCTCACCTTCCATCTTGGCGGTGGGCACGTAGCCGGGTTTACCGGGACCGTCGCCCGGTTCGATGTAATTCTTATCGATCATCTCCTGGATGAAGTCACCGATACTGTACTCATCGTTGGTGAGTTCGTACTGGCGGTCGAGATTAGTGAGCCACTGCAGGGCCTCGCCGACGTTGCCGGAGGTATGGGTGAGCAGCTCCTGGAAAAGCTTAAGCAACTTCTCGAAGGGGGTCTCGTCGTCCTGCCCGGGGATGTAGTTTGAAAATTTCCAGCCTATCATATTGGAGGAACAGGTGGGCTTGGGGATGGTTTTCCACATCTGGGCGTCGGACGCTTTTAGGCGTCGGACGCTGTCCCTCGTACAAGTCGCATTTTTATTAAATTTAACACCACTCCACCCATAGTAGAGTGAGCCACCGGTTATTGCGGCCATGTACAATGAAAACGTGATTTACCACATCTATAACCAAAGCAATAACTATGAAAGGCTCTTTAAGGAGGAGGGGAACTATCAATATTTTCTTCAAAAAATTAAGCGACACCTACTTCCTTACGCAGACATTTTTTGCTACTGCCTGATGCCCGATCATTTCCATCTGATGGTCAAACCGACCTCCCTTGGCTGCCAGGAAAGCAGGAGCAAACGGTACTTACGTGCAACCGAATCCGGCGATCATCCAGCTTATCAACAGAATCTTAGCAATAGCCTCAAAACCTTACTCAGCAGCTATACACTTGCTATGAATAAAAAATATGGCCGCCGAGGCTCCTTATTCAAGGCGAAAACGAAAGCCAAAGCCGGCTACCTGGACTTTATTCCAGAAGCGTACGAGCTGGATGCCAATGCCCCCTTTACGTTATTTGTGCCTTACCTGAGAATTTGCTTTTACTACATCCATAATAATCCAGTCAAAGCCGGCCTTACTGCCCAAGCGGTTAATTGGAAGTATTCTTCGGCGCTGGATTTTGCCGGTCAGCGGAATTCCGGGATCTGCAATTTCGCTCTGGTGCAGCGACTGCTGGGTATTGAGCGGGGTGGCACGGATTTTGATAGGCGTCCGACGCTTTAAGGGGTCGGACGCCCATACTAACTACCACCAAATCACCCCAACAACCCCACCAAGTCCCATTCACTTGGCAGCTCCGGCCATTCGCACGATATCCCACGCCGGAGGAGTTCGGCCCCCGTGCTCGGTCCAATAGCCAGGATTCGACTTCCTGCGGTTAAGGGATAATGATCCAGGTAAGCCGATACATTGAGTGGGCTGGTAAAGATGTACGTGTCGGCGGTGATGGGGGCCGAAGGCGGCGCCGCCCGGTTATCGTAACAAACGGCATCAAGTATGGTCACCCGATCCCTTAGCGCTTTCTGTACACTCAACCGCGATTGACGGGCCCGCGGAAAGAATACTCGTCGTCCCTCGCAGACCGCCAGGAATTCAGCAGCCACTTCTATCGGGGAACCGGCCCCGCAGAAGTCTACCGACGAGGAGCGTCGCAGCAAGGCGCTTGCCGTTCCGCTTCCAATCGCGGCCTTCTTTACCGTTTCGGGAATAGTCCCGGAAAACTGAACGGCCCGACTGCTATAGAAGAACCACCAATCCGCTTGCCGGGGTGCCTCAAAGGGAACCGCTTCAAACCGTAATAACGATCGCCCGACCACCTCCACACCCTTCTCGCGGCTCCAGTGGAGCAGAGGGCTATCTGACTTTAGATTGCGGCTGATAAATACCACGGCTATTCTTCCTCGTAAACCTCTCCTTCCAGTTCGCCCAGGAAATAAACGTCTTGGGCGACAAGCTTTCCTTTGCTGCTGTGGGTCAGTACGAACTCTACTGGATCCCCCTCGAGTAAATCCTCGAAGCGGACATTCTTCACGTTGCTGTGGTGAAAGAACAGGTTATTCGGTGGGTAGGTAATGAAGCCGTAGCCACCCTTCAGGCTGAAGATCTGGCTTTCCATTACCTCACCGATCTCCCCATTGACGGGCTCTTCAAACGCTACGGATTCCTTCTTCCGCTCTTCTTTTGGGATAGATTCCTTTTTCTTTTCGGAGACAAACAGGTTGTCTACCAGCGTTGCCTCTGCCTCACTCGCGGGATGATCGATAATGTGAGACATGGACAAGGGGTAGCTGGCTTCGGCTAGCAGGTCCTGGCTGGTGCGGGTAACCATACCGCTGCCACTGTCGGTAGTGAATTCAAAATCCCACCCGACTATCATCACCCGACAGCCAAGGGAGTTCAGTTTTCGCACGAGTGGCACGTAATCCCCATCGCTGGCAATCAGCACTACGACGTCGAACCGACGCAGCATGGTCTGCTCAAAAGCTTCCAGGGCAAACCAGACATCGATCCCCTTTTCGTGTCGCCGACCGTGGTTGGATCGCAACGGGGAATAATGGGTGGTGACCCCGCTGGACATCAGGATGTCATCGAAAACACGATCGTAATAGAGCGCGCTGCCCCGTTGTTGAGCTTCGGTGGCGTTCAGCCGACCCCGGAAGTAGTGACTATCTACAATTTTGGACCGGGAGATCGATATGCCCTCTTCCAAAGCTACCCGGGCCTCGATGAATTCGTGGAGGCCGGTAATACTTAGTCGGCGCCGTTGGGGATGGTCGTAATTGTAGTAATTGCTTACGTGGAGAAAATAATTACCATCGTAAAAGACACCTATTTTAGTTAGTTGCGGCATATCTATTGCTATGTAATGTATTTGTATTCAACGCCCACCCGGAAGTGAACTATATGACAAAGCCCCATTCACGACGGGCGTGAACGGGGCTTTAAAACGTGAGCCCCCAGGGGCTCGAACCCTGGACCCCCTCATTAAAAGTGAGGTGCTCTAGCCAGCTGAGCTAGGGGCTCTGGGGATGCCTTATTGCTAAGGCGACGCAAAGGTAAGCACGACTTTTCAACTTATGCAAGCATCAAGCCACTTTCTTTGCCGAATGCTACTTACGGATGCCTAATTTGGCGATCAGCGAACGGTAACCTTCGAGGTCTTTACGCTTGAGGTAGTTCAACATCTTACCACGGCTACCCACGAGGGAAAGCAGGGCTTTGCGACTACTGTGGTCTTTCGGATGCTCGCGCAGGTGATCGGACAGCGCCTTGATGCGGAAAGTAAACAGGGCGATTTGCCCTTCGGTGGATCCGGTATTCTGAGCGGAGCCGCCGTATTCGGTGAAGATTTCGTCTTTCTTCTCCTGTGGAAGATAAATTGGCATAATATTGAGCCTTTAGTAAATAGTCGACTGGACAGCCGGCTAATCAGTTAAAGCGAAGAATTTCGGGCCGCAAAGGTAAGGGTAAATTGGGAAACTCGTACATTGAAGTCCACAAAATAATCCGGCAAGCGGTATTCTTTTCTATGAAACACCTTCTGATTACTTTATCCTTGGTGCTCTCCTGCTCCTGCATCCGCGCCCAAACTTACGTCAGCGTCGAACGGCAGGGGGACATATCAACGAATGTACTCGCCTTGTTTTTGCCCCTCACGCCGCAGTACGATGTAATCAACTACAAGGTGTTGTATAAGACGACCGACGCACTCGGCCGGCCGGACACTGCTAGTGGATTGTTATCCTTGCCCGCGGAAAGGTCCCTGGCTTTCCCCATGACCGCCTATATGCACGGCACGGCCGTGGATCGAACGCAGATACCCAGTAATCCCCAAACCCAAGAACGGTTCCTGGTTTATGCCCTGGCCACCAGCGGCTACATCACCGTGGCGCCCGACTACATCGGCCTCGGCGAGAGCGACGGCTTCCACCCCTACGTACACGCCGATAGCGAATCCAGCTCTGGAAGAGACCTGCTCACCGCCGCCCGGCAATTCCTGGCCGAAGAAGGCATCTCGTATAACGATCAGTTATTTGTTACCGGTTATAGCCAGGGTGGCCACGCTGCCCAGGCACTCCACCGCGACCTCCAGGAAGATGCCGGCAATGATACCCTAAACGTTACCGCCGGTGCCCACCTGTCCGGGCCCTACAGCATCAGCGAGGTGATGCGGCTGGCCACCCTATCGAATGACCGGCCCACCCTACCCGGATACATAGTCTATACCTACGTTAGCTACAGCAATGTGTACGGTATTTATGACAGTCTCGCGCAAGCTTTCGTATCCCCCTATCTTGAGGTGATCGATAGCTTCGACCGGGAAGTGATCGACGGTGAATATTTCAACACCCGACTAGACACCCTGCTGGCCATGCGCAACGAGCGATTGATCGATATGTTTCAGGATTCCGTGGTACAACAAATAGCCGAAAACGACTCGGAGAGCAAGATCATCCAGGCACTCCGAGATAACGATACCTACCAGTGGGCTCCTGAGGCTCCAACGCTCCTCTATTATTGCACCGAAGACGAGCAAGTACCTTTCCAAAACGCCATCGTGGCAGATAGCGTGATGCGCAATTTGGGATCTACGACCGTAGTGCTGGAATCCGGAGGAGCGCTAAACCACGGTGATTGCGTACAACCCGCCGTGACCCGGGCCCTCGCCTTTTTCGAAGCCTATGCCGAGCGAAACCCGGTAAGCACGCGTGCCATGGCCCTCGACCTTCCCGCCCTGCGGGTGAGTCCGAACCCCGCAACCCCGGGCGGACAGCTGCTGCTAACGGGCTTGCCCCGGGAACGCTACCACTACGATTTAATTGATATTCAGGGGCGAAGTGTTCAAACCGGAGAGATTCTAGAGGAACAATCCCTTGCCATCGGCCATCGCCTTAGCTCGGGCATGTATCTGCTCCGGCTCGTGCGTACGGATGGTAACTATTTGGTGCGTAAAGTGATGGTTCGCTAGCTATACCCGTTATTCGCAGCTATGAATGTACAGATTCGACAGGGCACCGCCGCTGACCTGCCTGCCGTACACTCCCTGGTCGGAGAGTTGGCAAGCTACGTTGATGCCCTACCCCACTTCACCGCGACCGAGGAAGATTACCAGGCCGATTTTGCCGACAAGTTTTTCCACATCATCGTTGCGGAGGATATGCAGACGGGTAAGGTCATCGGCATGTGCCTGTATAATTTCGTTTACAGCACCTGGAAGGGGCGCATGATCTATCTGGAGGACTTTGTACTCCAGCCGGCCTACCGCCGAAAGGGTATCGGACAGCGCCTCTGGGACGTATTAAAGGAAAGGGGGCGAGAACGCAGGTGCAAACTGCTCAAGTGGCAGATCGTCGACTCAAATACCGAGGCGCTCAAGTTCTACGCGGCACAGGATGCGCTGATCGAGGATAACTGGTACAACGGCAAGATCGACCTCTAACCGACGCGCTGAAGAAGTCCGTCCGCCACTTCCCGAAGTATTTCTTTCCAGGCGGGATCCCCCCCGACGGCCGCCAGGTGTTCGTAAGCGTCGCGCTGAAACTCGTCCCGCATCCTTCTCACCAGCTCCGGTATTCCACGTAACCGCATCATTTCCGTTACCCGCGCCACCTTTGGCGCCGGGTCTTCCGGGGTATCACTGAACCAGTCGATCAGCTCCTGGCGCTCTTGATTGTCAAGTGTCTCCAGCGTTTTGATGTATAGGAAGGTCTTCTTATTACGGATGATATCGTTGCCGGTGAGTTTGCCCGTCTCTTCGTGGTCTCCGAAGGTGTCCAGCAGATCATCATGCAGCTGAAAAGCCAGACCCGTTAGCCGCCCGAACGCATAGAGGTGTTCGGCATCCTCCGACCCCGCCCCGGCAGCCAGCGCACCCATTTCGAGAGCTCCGCCTAAAAGCACCGCCGTTTTCAGCTCGATCATCTTGAGGTATTCCTCGATGGTAACGTGGCTTTGCTTTTCGAAATCGACGTCGAATTGCTGCCCTTCACATACACCGGTAGCCACCCGGTTGAACGTTCGGAGCAATTGCGGAATACGGGAAGCGTCAGGAGAAGCTGACAGGTGTCCATAGGCCTGGATCAGCATGAGATCCCCGCTAAGGATGGCCGTATTGTTGTCCCACTTGCAGTGGACTGTCGGCTGGCCGCGGCGAAGCGGACTCTCATCCATGATGTCGTCGTGGAGAAGCGTGAAATTATGAAAGACCTCTACGGCTAGCGCCACGGGCATGCCGGCGGTTAGGTCAGCATCGTCGCCGAACATCCGCGCCGCGATAAGGGCCAGCAGGGGACGAACACGCTTGCCGCCAATCGACAAGATGTATTCTATGGGTTCGTAAAGCCCACGGGGTTCCCGGCCATCCGGTGCGTGTTGCAGTCGGTCCAGGAAACGCTGACTAATATCCTGGATCTGGGGAAGTAATTGGTAGGGCATCCGGGCTGTGGTGAATTGAGCGAACAAACATACAACGCGCACCCCGAGGGTCGGAGAGGTGGTGGGCTGAACTAAGGCAGCGGTTTTCTGTCCTATGATAAAGATTGCCCATAGACGATTTAAGTATGCTAGACCTCATCATTATCGGCGGTGGCCCCTCCGGAATTAACGTCGCCATCAGCGCCAAACGTGCCGGACTGAGTTACGTCATCCTGGAAAAAGGAGTGATCGCCAACAGTCTGTTTCACTTCCCGATAAACATGACCTTCTTCAGCACCTCGCTCAAACTGGAGATACAAAACACGCCCTTCATCAGTCACCAGGACAAGCCCACCCGTACCGAGGCGCTGGAGTATTACCGCAGGCTGGTTCAGCATTACGGACTCAACATTCGGCTTTACGAGGAGGTCGAGGAGATGCATTCCATCCGGAATGGCTATGAGGTAACTACCTCAAAAGGCAGTTACGAAACACGGAACGTGGCCGTGGCCACCGGATTCTACGATACGCCCCGCTTAATGAATATCCCCGGGGAGGACCTTGCCAAAGTGCGGCACTACTACGATGATCCGCATGCCTATATCGGACAAAAAGTACTGGTGGTCGGCGCCGCCAATTCCGCGTGCGACGCGGCGCTGGAATGCTATCGCAAGGGGGCGGAGGTCACCATGGCGATTCGGGGAAGCGAGATCTATGATCGCGTCAAATACTGGATCAAACCGGATATTGAGAACCGCATTAAAGAAGGTTCGATCAAGGCCTATTTCAATACGACGACGGATGAAATCCGCCCCCACGAAGTCGTACTCGGTACGCCGGACGGACAGATCACCCTAGATAACGACTTCGTCCTGGCGATGACTGGATACGAGCCGAACTATGCCCTATTCGAACGGCTGGGGTTAGCCATAGCGGAGGACGAAAGCTGCCAACCCATCTTCAACCAGGAAACGCTCGAAACTACCCTGCCTGGCGTCTACATGGCAGGCGTGGCTTGCGCCGGTAGGCAAACGAGTAAATTATTTATTGAAAACACCCGGGATCACGGCGACATTATCATCGAAGGGATCACGAAGCAGCAAGAACCCGCCTGATCGGCTTATTAGTCGATACCATAAAAAGGAATGCATGTCAGAAAAGGATTATGAATTTATTGTTGTCGGTGCCGGTTCGGCCGGACAATCGGTGGCCCTGGCAGCAGCGCAGGCAGGAAATTCGGTAGCCATCATTGAAGGCCGGGCCTACGGGGGGACTTGCCCGCTCCGGGGCTGTGATCCCAAACTGGTACTGCACGCCGCGGCGGAAACGATGTACCGCGTGGAACGGCTGACCGGCAAGGGGTTCACTAATTTGCCCGGTTTTCAGTGGAGCGACCTGATGTCCTGGAAGCGAAGTTTCACGGAGCCGGTCCCGGAAAGTAGCCGGATTAAGATGCAGCGTAACGGCATCCATGTTTACGACGATTACGCCTCCTTCCTCGACGAGCATACCCTCTGGGTGAAGAACCATAGACTGCTCGGTAAAACGATCGTCCTGGCTACCGGCATGCGGCCGGCACCACTTGAAATTCCCGGCCACGAACATCTGCTGACGAGCGATGAATTTCTGGAGATGGACGACCTGCCCGAAGAAATGGTCATCGTCGGTGGAGGCTACATCGGCACGGAGACCGCCCACATCTGCCAGGCGCTGGGCTGCAAGATCACTATGGTAGTAACCGAAAATGTTCCACTAGAAAAGTTCGATCACGACCTGAGCGATCTGTTGCGGCAGGCCGATGAAGCGAGGGGTATGACTTACCACCTCAATAGTAAGGCAATAGCCGTCAGAGCAACTGGCGATCGATTTGAAGTCGATGTCGAAGACGAGGCAGGGATGAAGACCACGCTGGTGACAGACCGGGTGATCCATTGCGCCGGTAGAATACCGAATACGGAAAAGCTGGTGTTAGACAAAGCAGGCATCCACGCCGATGAGAAAGGGCGCATCAAGGTCAATGACCGGCTGCAAACGAATCATCCGCATGTTTACGCTCTGGGCGACTGCGCGGCTACCGGGCTGCCGCTTACACCGGTCGGCACCTACGCGGCTTCCGTTCTCAATGACAACCTGTTTCAAAACGGCGATCGTAAACTTGATTACTACCCCATCCCGACGGTGGCCTTCGCCTTACCAGGCATGGCTTCAGTGGGTATGACGGCAAAACAGGCCGAGGATTCCGATCGCTCTATTTCCGTGCATTATAAGATTGCGACGGATTGGTTCCATGGCAAGCATCTGAATGCTTCCATTTTTGCCTTCAAGCTCTTGGTGGATGAGGAGCGCGGCATCGTGGTTGGTGCCCACCTACTCGGGCCCGGCGCTACCGAGCTGATCAATCTCCTCTATGTAGCCATTCGCCAGGAGGTACCCGTTAATGAGATAAAGCGGATGATTTTCGCCTATCCCACCGCAGCCTCGAATATATCCTCCATGCTTGTTGCCTAGGCAGGTCGCTTCAATACTTGACACTACCTGCTGCCATTTTGTCACCTGACACATCGGATGTCTTATCTCGCCCCGGAATCCGCTGCAAATCCAGCAAACGCCTGCCTTTGCGGCTTTATGCAGCCTTTATTCCGACATCCGATGTGTCAGCCCTACCTTCGCCGCTATGACCAATCCCGAAATTGCCGGACACTTTCGCGAGCTAGGAAAACTGATGGAGTTGCACGGAGACAACCCCTTCAAAATACGCTCCTACACCAACGCCTATAACAAGCTGCGCAAGGACGATCGCGATTTGGCCAGTATGTCCGAATCCGAACTCCAGCAACTGGAGGGCGTAGGCAAAGCCATCGCCGGTAAGATCCACGAGCTGGCCACCACCGGTAAAATGGAAACGCTGGAGAAGTGGCGGGCCAAAACGCCGGAAGGGGTGCGGGAAATGCTCGGCATCAGTGGCTTCGGCCCGAAAAAGGTAAAGGCCGTCTGGGACGGACTCGGCGTCACCACCGTGGGCCAGCTGCTCTACGCGATCAACGAAAACCGCCTGGTTGAACTGAAGGGTTTCGGGCTGAAAACCCAGGAAAGCCTAAAGCACAAACTCGAGTTCCTGCAGAAGAGCCGCGGCCGGTTTTTGTACCGCACCGTCGCCCTGGCCGCCGAGGCCCTGCTGGAGCAACTGCGGGAGCTCTTTCCCGAGGAACGTTTCGAGCCTACCGGTGCGCTGCGCAGGGCTTGTCCTACGCTCAGGGGTATGGAATTACTGACCACGCTTCCCCCTGCGCTCGTCGCCCAAATCCCCGGACTTACCGTAAAAGAATCGAACGAGCAGCACACCACCGCGGACGTAGACGACCTCCCGGTAAGCTTGTACCACTGTACCCGGGAGAACTTTGGCAGCAAGCAGTTCCGACGCACGGGAAGTCCGGAATTCCTGGACGCCTTCGTGCGGAGCTTTCCGGATATGGACTTCACCGGCTTACCTGAAGAGGAAGCGGTTTTTGCGCGAGCGCAGGTACAATCAATTCCGCCAGAATTGCGCGAACAGGATTGGGTGCTGCCCCTGGCCCGGCAGCGCGCACTCCCCGACCTGATCGAGGCGACGGACATTAAAGGCGTCATCCATACCCATACCACGTACAGCGACGGTATACATACCCTGCAGCAAATGGTGGATGCCGCGCGCGAACGCGGTTATGACTACCTGGTAGTAACGGACCACTCCCAGGCGGCCTTTTATGCCAATGGGTTGAAACCGGACCGGGTGCGGGAGCAGTGGGCGGAGATCGACCGGATTAATGCGGAGTTATCGGATTTCCGCGTGCTAAAGGGCACCGAATGCGATATCCTGTCCGACGGGTCCCTGGATTACGACGAAGATCTCCTGAAGGGCTTCGACCTCGTAATCGCATCGGTACACAGCAACCTCAATATGGATGAAGAGAAGGCGACGCAGCGCCTGCTGAAGGCCATCAGTAATCCGTATACCCACATCCTGGGTCATCCTACCGGGCGTTTATTGCTGAGCCGGGAGGGCTATCCTATCGACCATCGTCGGATAATCGACGCCTGCGCGGAGCACGGCGTCGCCATCGAGCTCAACGCGAATCCCTACCGACTGGACCTGGATTGGACGTGGATCCCGTATGCCATGGAGCGGGAAGTACGGATAAGTGTTAATCCCGATGCCCACAGTACGGGCGGCATAGATGACATTCGTTGGGGGATCGCGGCCGCTCGTAAGGGGGGCTTAACAGCGACAGCTTGTCTAAATGCGCTTCCAGAGGACAAACTGTTGAATTCCCTTTAAAACGCCAATCAAAATTTCAGCAACGGGCAATTCCGCTAACAGGTTTTTGTATATTTGCGCCGCCCCAATTGTCCCGACAAATGGTGTCATGATAATTTTATCGAGGCAGCGTTTGGCAGTCCATTGAAGTTCATCAATGTAAGCACAGAAAATTTTCCGACGTATCAAGGGCTTGACCATTCCTAACCCCTCAATCACAACGTCGTTGTCATCAAGTTTCTATCAACTAATTTTTTGCAATTAACCACAGTATGAAGTCATTTCTACTAATAGCGTGGGTTGTCCTTCTCGGAGGAATCGACTCTCTCCACGCCCAGATCGTTGCCGGTACGGTAACCGATGATGAGGGTGTACCCCTTATTGGGGCCTCTATTCTTGTCGTAAATACCACAACCGGCACTGTCACCGACATTGACGGCAACTTTACGCTCAATCTTCCCCCCAACTCCGAGCAATTACAAGTTAGCTACACAGGCTTCAACACCCGACTGATTCCCCTTACAGGGGCGACCACGTATGAGATCGAACTGGCTTCCGATGGAATCGGTTTGGACGAGGTGGTCGTTGTAGGCTATTCGCCCGTTCGTCGTAAAGACCTGGTGGGTGCCGTAAGTTCGATCAGTTCGGAAGACGTCAACGCGGAAGCCGGCGCCACCGTGCAAAGTGCACTTCGCCAGGCTGCCGGTGTCGTAGTCCAGCAGTCCAACGGTGCCCCGGGTGCCGGTTACAACATTCGTGTTCGCGGAGTTACCTCGGTAAACGCCTCTAACGAGCCGCTTTTCGTCGTAGACGGCGTGCCCATTCAGGCCGGCGATTTCTCACAGCAGGGCGTGGGCGGACAAGGCACCAACGCTTTGGCCGACATCAACCCAGCAGACATCGAGTCCATGGAGATCCTCAAGGATGCCTCCACTACGGCCATTTATGGTAGCCGTGCGGCCAACGGGGTAGTGTTGATCACTACCAAGTCCGGTAAAAGTGGGAAAACGCGCATTAGCTATAACTCCTCCTATGGCTTTAACGAGCTTCCCAACAAGGTCGAGGTTGTAGACGGCGCTACCTACAATGAATACATCAAGGAGCGTTACGGTGCTTCAACCAACGCGGCTTTCGGCCTTGACAGCACGGTTTCTAGCAATTGGCAGGATCTCATCTTCGACACCAATCCACTGACCTCTCAGCAGCTCAGTATTAGTGGTGGCGATATCAAGACGAAGTTTTACGGATCGCTGGGTTACGACGACAACCAGGGAGCGCTTAACGGCACCCGCTTCAAGCGCTACAGCGGCCGTCTGAATTTGGATCATACCGCTTCAGACATGTTGTCGATCAACATGAACCTCGGTTACACCAACACGAATAATAAGCGACTCCAGGGCGATAACAACATTTATGGGGCCGTTTCCTCATCGATTTTGTTGCCACCGGTTGTTCCGGTCCGCAATGAGGATGGATCCTACGGTTCCTTCGCTGGATTGGAGAACCCCGTTGCCGCCACGGAAGTATACGAAAACCGTGCCCTGACCAACCGGATCATCGGTAATGCTTCGGCTACCTTCTTCCCTATCGATGCCATTGCCCTTAAAGTGAAGCTCGGCGTAGACAACGTGAACTTCCGCGAAAACATCTTCGAGCCAAGTAGCCTGCAGTCTACCACCCAGGGCCAGATCGTAGAAAGTAGTAACGTACGTACCCGTATCATCAATGAGTATACGGCAACGTATAACGGCAGCTTTGGTGCCACCAGCATCAATTCCACGGTCGGCGCCATCTTCCAGCGTGACGATATTCGTCGTAACTACTTCGAGACCAACGACCTTCCGAGCGACAACTTCCCCAGTGCCGATGCAGCCGCTACACCTTCGACCGTAGCCGGTGACCAGTTTGGATCTACCCTCCAATCTTATATCGCCACGGTCAACCTGAACAATGGTGGTTTTTACGCCACCGCCTCTTTCCGCGCCGACGGCTCCAGCCGTTTCGTCAACGAGAAGTGGGGCTATTTCCCCGGTGTAGCCGCGGGTTATGATTTCGCGCACGCCAGCCAGGTTGGCCCCTTCGAGCAGTTGAAATTGCGGACCAGCTTTGGCCAGACCGGTAACAACAACATCGGAGACTTTGCCACCCGCCCGCTCTTTGCCGGTGGAGCATCTTACCTGACCACCCCGGGTGTCAGCCAGTCTCAGCTTGGCAACCCCGATCTGGTTTGGGAGACTACCACTCAGTTCAACGTCGGCCTAGACCTCGCGTTGATTGAAAATCGCATCGGAGCTTCATTTGACTACTACGTCAAGAACACGGACGATTTGATCCTTAATCGGCCGATTCCCTCTTCTTCCGGGTTCGGATCAGTTATTGCCAATGTTGGTAGCATGCGCAACACCGGAGTAGAAGGTTCTTTGACCTTCGTGAACGTCCTGGACGATGACTTCTCCTGGACCACGCAGTTGACCGGTGCTTACAACAAGAACGAAGTAACGGCGCTTTATAATGACCAGCCGCAGGACTTTGGCTTTGCTACTCGCTTAGCCGTAGGACAACCCGTTGGTTCGTTTTTCGGCTTAGAGACCGACGGCATTTACCAGAACCAGGCAGAAATCGACGCGGACAACACCCTTAGCGATGAACGCGACTTCATCGTTGGTGCCCGTCCGGGTGACTTCCGCTTCGTCGACCAAAACGACGACGGCATCATCAACGACGATGACCGGACGTTTATCGGTAAGGCACTGCCCGATTTTACCGGTGGTGTAAACAACAAATTCGCCTACAGGGGACTGGAGTTCGACTTCTTCTTCCAGTTCAACTTCGGAAACGAAGTGTACAATAACAACCTGGCTTTCGCGGAAGGTCTTAACTCCGTATTTGCTCCGACCGTACGTTCCTACGAAGGTGCCTGGCGCGCCGAAGGGGATGGTGATGACTTCCCGCGGATCACCGGTGGTGCATCAGCCGACAACAACCGCCAGGAAAGCGACCGTTTCGTAGAGGACGGTTCCTTCGTTCGTCTGAAAACGGCCACCCTGGCCTATGCTCTTCCGGAATCTTTGATCGATCAGATCGGATTTGACCAGATTCGAATTTTCGCCCGCGGAACGAACCTGATCACCTGGACTGACTACAGCTGGTTCGACCCTGAGGTCAACACCTTCGGAGACAACAATGTCGCGCTGGGTACTGACTTCCTGACCCTCCCCATCTCTCGCACCATAGAATTCGGTATCAACCTCGGATTCTAAGTCAAGCAAAAACATAAAAACCATGATTAAGCAACTTTTTAACCTTACCGTGGGAGCGGTCATAGCCGTAGCTGCCACCGGTTGCGACGCCTATAACCTCGATGCGGTTCAGCCCATCGATTCCGTTCCCCTCAATCTTGCCGTTACCGACGCTAAGTCCGCCGGTGCCGCGCGCGCTGGTGTTTACGACGAATTGCAGAGCGCTACGCTGACGTTTGATGGCTACATAGCCTCCTATACTTACTTCAGTGACGATTCTGACTGGACCGGCACGTTCCCTACCCGGGCGCAATTTGATAACTACAACGTACTGCCCTCGAATACTACCATGGGCGACGTTTGGGCCGAGTACTACGACGTTATCAATACGGCCAATAACCTACTGGAGGTCCTGCCTACGGTAGAAGATGCCTCTTTAACGGACGCGACACGTAACAGCCTGTTGGCCGAAGCGCGTTTCGGTCGTGCGATTGCGTACTTCCACCTGGTTACCGGATGGGGCGGTGTACCCCTGATCCTCACACCAACCGTTGGGGTTGGTGAGGAATTGAACATTCCTGCTTCCAGTGCAGAGCAGATTTACCAGCAGATCATCGACGATGCTACCTTCGCCTCCACCAATCTCGGAAGTGGTAGCCTGGGAATGAACCCAGCCGCAGCCAACGCCTTGCTAGCCCGGGTAGCCTTGATGCAGGGACGTTATGATGATGCCGCAGGCTTTGCTACGGCAGCCATCGGTGAAGATTACGACCTGACCGCTGTACCCTACCTGGAGGATGAGATCTTCTACCTCGAATTCGTCTCTACCGACGGACAGAGCAACGCCTTTTTCTTCGGCCCCGATGCCCTTGGCGGACGTTACTCCATTGCGCCAAGTTCCGCCCTTTTCAATGCTTATGAAGAAGGTGACCTGCGCAAGGCGCTTTCAGTAGATACCCTAGGTGGAAATATCTACGGCCTGAAATACGACGACTTTTCCGCAGCAGCGGGTTCGCAAAGCGATCCCATCTACTTCTTCCGCACTGCGGAGCAAGTCCTTATCCTGGCTGAAGTAGCCGCTCGCAATGGCGATTTCGATACCGCTGAAATGTGGCTGAATCAGGTACGTACCCGCGCCGGCCTGGAAGACATCGAGTTGGATGAAACCAATTATCTCGATGCTATTCTCCAGGAGCGTTTCGTTGAGCTTGCCATGGAGGGAGGTTTCCGCCTTTGGGATCTCCGTCGTACCGGACGTGCCGTTGAACAATTGGGTGAAAACGGTTATGATCCGTGTGATGATGTCTGGCCCTTCCCGCAAGACAATATCGATACCAACACGGCACTGGAACAGAACAATTGCTGTAACTGCTAAATCAGCAGTATCCGCCTGACTACACAACGCCCCGCTTACTTTGGTAGGCGGGGCGTTGTTTCTTGTAAGTCCTCGCCAGATATGATTACCCGGTGGGTTCGCGATCACCGTTCCAAGCTGTGAAAGAAACTCCCGCAGGCCGCAGGCGTTCGCCAGATAGCTTGATCCATCATCTAAGCCACCGAAACACTTGGTGCTTCCGGGTGGAACGCCGATCACCCTTAATCTCCTTGAGAAGTCCATGAAAAAATTCAATACGGCACTAATTGGACTCGCCCTACTCGCGGTGATCATGCTGATAGGCGGTTTGGTCAGAAGCCGGTTTTCGCATGAGACTATTAAAGGGGTGAATGGTTCCGGTTGGGAGACGGGAATCGTGATTTCCCCATTAATTGTGGTGAGCTTTTTATTAATCGCCCTGGCCTTCGGTTGGCATAAATGGGGTCGCAATTGAGCGCTTGCCATTTTCTTTTCCCAACATCAATCCACCCGCGCTCCGCCGCAATTGCCTATACTACATCCCCGGACCTGCAATTTGCCGTAGGTTTGTCCGCCACCGTTCGCTTATGATCACCGTTATCTCCGGAACCAACCGCCCCGAGAGCCGCACCAGGCTCTTCGCCGAGCACTTTGTCGCCCAGCTGCGCGCGCTCGGGGAAGAAGTATTACTGCTCGATATGGCCGATCTGCACCACGGCTACTTTCAGGAAGGGATGTACAGCAGCCAAGCGGACGACGCCGAATTGAGCAAATTGCAGCGCGAGTACATCAAGCCGGCGCGCAAATTCGCCGTTTTCGTCCCGGAGTATAATGGAAGTTATCCCGGCGTGCTGAAGCTTTTTCTGGACGGTATTTCCGTGATCGACTACGCCGGTAATTTTTCCGGCAACCACGTAGCCCTGATCGGGCTGGCTTCCGGCCGCGCCGGCAATCTCAGAGGTATCGATCACCTGGCCGACGTCTTCGCCCACATGGGGGCTTGGGTACTTCCGAACCGGCTCCCCATTTCCAGCATCGAGGAGTTGCTGACCGAGAACGAACTGACGGACGATGAAACGAAAATCGCACTGAGGAAGCAGGCGGAACAACTAATTGCCGCCTAAAACCGTAATCCTACAGGAACCCAAAAACCTATGCCGAAAAATTTACTCATTGTCGAGTCCCCCGCCAAAGCGAAAACGATTGAAAAGATTCTGGGGAAAGACTATACCGTCAAGTCCTCTTTCGGACACGTCCGAGACCTAGACAAGGGCGACGGAGCGGTGGACGTAGAACGTAATTTTGCCACCAAGTACGTCGTCTCCCCCGAAAAGCGGAAGGTAGTCAAGGAACTGAAGGCCGCCGTCAGTAAGGTAGACACCGTGTGGCTGGCAACGGACGAAGACCGCGAAGGAGAAGCCATCAGCTGGCACCTTTGCGAAGTTTTAAAGTTACCGGTGGATACCACCAAGCGCATCGTTTTTCGCGAGATCACGCCGCCCGCTATCCAGGCGGCCATCAACAATCCCCGGACCGTTGACGTCAACCTCGTAAACGCCCAACAGGCGCGCCGGGTACTGGACCGGCTGGTAGGTTACGAACTGTCGGGCGTACTCTGGAAAAAGGTGAAATTCGGGCTCAGTGCCGGACGCGTACAATCCGTTACCGTTAAACTGGTAGTAGAACGCGAGCGGGAGATCATGAATTTCGAATCATCTCCCTTCTTCCGCGTGAATGCCATTTTCACCGTCCGCAACGAGCAGGGCAAGGAAGTGGAGCTCAAGGCGGACAGTCCCGATCGCTTCGATGACCGGAAATCAGCCGAGGCTTTTCTGAAAAAGTGCATGGGCGCTGAATTCAGCATCAGCGACATCGATGTAAAGCCAACGAAGCGGAAACCCGCGCCGCCCTTCACGACTTCTACCCTGCAGCAGGAAGCGAGCCGAAAGCTGTACATGAACGTGGAGCGGACCATGCGTACGGCCCAGCGGCTCTACGAGGCCGGTCTGATCACCTATATGCGGACGGACAGCATCAGCCTTTCGGAAACCGCCCTGACGGCCATCCAGAAGGAGGTAACCAGTGAATTCGGCAAGCAGTACAGCAAGGTCCGCCGGTACAAAAGCAAGAAGAAGGATGCCCAGGAGGCCCACGAGGCCATCCGCCCCAGCTATGCAGACCGCCACACCATCAATCAGGGAGACCGCGACGAGCAGCGTCTCTACGAACTCATCTGGAAGCGGACCGTGGCCAGTCAAATGGCGGATGCCGAGCTGGAGAAGACCACCGTTAACATTGCCGTCGACAAAGCACCGGAAGCTCGCCTGCGCGCCCAGGGAGAGGTGCTCAAGTTCGATGGCTTCCTCAAGCTCTACATCGAGAGCAACGATGACGACGAGGAAGACGATGAGACCACGAAGGGTATTCTCCCCCCACTGGAGCAGGGCCAAATCCTCCCGCTCTCCGAGATGACGGCAACCCAACGCTTTACCCGTCCGCCCACCCGCTACACGGAAGCGAGCCTGGTCAAACAACTGGAAGAACTCGGTATCGGTCGCCCTTCGACGTATGCGCCAACCGTTTCCAAGATCATGGATCCGAAGCGCGGCTACGTCACCAGGGAAAGCCGTGACGGCGACGAGCGGAGCTACGAAGTGCTTACCCTGAAGGACGATAATCTTAAGACGGAAACCAAAACCGAGATCACGGGCACGGTCAAGAACCGGCTTTTCGCCAGCGATATCGGCATGGCCGTCAGCGACTTTCTCGACGAGCACTTCGAGGACGTTATGACCTACCAGTTTACCGCCGACATTGAAGACCGGTTCGATGAGGTGGCCGAAGGACAGATCACCTGGACGCAGATGTTGGAGGATTTCTACCTCCCCTTCCATGAAACCGTCGAAGAAACGACCGAAAGTGCCGACCGGGTAACGGGGGAGCGGATACTGGGCAACGACCCGGCTACCGGTAAAACGGTACTGGTGCGCCTGAGTCGCAACGGGCCGGTCATCCAGTTGGGTGCCCCGGACGAACTGGTGCCCGATGAGAAACCACGCTACGCCAATCTCCCGGCGGGGGTCAGCATGGAGGAGATCGAGTTGGAGGCTGCCCTACCCCTCTTCGATCTGCCGAAGGTGTTAGGAGAGATCGACGGTCGGGAAACGGTCGTCGGGATCGGTCGCTTCGGCCCCTACATCCGCTGGGGGGACGATTTCATCAGCCTGCCAAAGGGCGATGACCCGAACGCCACCACGCTGGCGGACGCCAAAGTACTGGTAGCCGCGAAGAAGAAGGCGGACGAGCCGGTGATGACCTATAAGGGCCAGCCCGTTACCCAGGGCAAAGGACGCTTCGGCCCCTTCCTGAAGTGGAACGGTATGTTCGTCAATATTCCGAAACGCTACGATCCGGATAACCTGGACAAGGACGAGATGAACGAACTCATCCAGGCGAAGGAAGAGAAGGAAGCGAACCGCTACATCCAGCGCTTCGAAGCCGAGAAGATCGATATCGAGCAGGGACGCTGGGGGCCGTTCATTCGCTTCAAGAAAAAGTCGATCAAGTTGCCTACCGTTGACGGCAAGAAAATGACCCGCGAGCAAGCTGCCGAACTTTCCCTGGAGGAAATAAAAAAGATCGTGGAAGATCAGGTGCCCGGAGCCTTCAAAACCAAAAAGAAGGCAGCGGCTAAAAAGAAGGCTCCCGCCAAGAAAAAGGCTCCCGCGAAGAAAAAGTAACCCTAACCCCCGCTCTTCCGGCGGGCTAAAGTGAACCCATGGCAGAGGACAAGAAAAATCCGCCCCAACAGAACCAGCTTAGTATCGACCTTCCGGAAGATATTGCCGAAGGCGTGTATTCCAACCTGGCGATCATCACCCACTCCAGTTCGGAATTCGTAGTCGATTTCGTGCGCATCGTGCCCAACGCGCCAAAGGCAAAGGTGAAAAGCCGCGTGATCCTGACCCCGGAGCACGCCAAGCGCTTGCTGGCCGCCCTGGCCGACAACGTGCAGAAGTACGAACGGCAATTCGGACCCATCAATAACACCAATACTGGGAACAACGGTCCGCAGTTCCCACCGACGTCCTTCACGCCAACCGCACAAGCATGAGAACTTGTTTGGATTTTTTGCCCGGATAAGTTTTGCCGCCGGCCCGGTAGTCGTATATTTGCAGCCGCTTAGATACACCCGGTCGATTAGCTCAGTTGGTTTAGAGCGTTGCATTGACATTGCAGAGGTCACTGGTTCGAATCCAGTATCGACCACCCGGAGATCCGAAGAAGAGTTCGGGATGTGGCGCAGCCCGGTAGCGCACACGCCTGGGGGGCGTGGGGCCGCTGGTTCGAATCCAGTCATCCCGACACCGATGAAAAGGTCAGCCTGCTTTGCAGGTTGGCCTTTTCCATTTTCCTTATTATCCTGGTAATCAATCCGTTAGATAAGGTATTGTCCATCGCTTCCACTGGTAGGAGAAGAACGATACCGCAGATTCCGTCCTTGCCAAATCACTGAAAGGATCCCATATTTGGGACATCATGGAGCATTAGCCAACTATTCAGGCGAGAAAATTGAGGCTCTTCCGCTAACTTTAAAATCATCCGTCATGATTGAAGACGAACTGATCTGACTTGCAACAAAATGTTGCTTAACTTGCGCCGGTGATGAATCAGCATTTAGATCCCACCGCCACCAACCTTACGCCCGAAGACGGGGCCATGGAAAGGGCACTACGCCCCGACAGCCTGAGCGAATTCAGCGGTCAACCCAAAATCGTCGAGAACCTCAAGGTATTCATCCAGGCAGCCGTCCAGCGTGGTGATTCCCTCGACCACGTACTCCTGCACGGCCCCCCGGGCCTGGGAAAGACCACCCTCAGTCACATCATCGCGAACGAGCTGGGTGCCGAACTCAGGCTGACGAGTGGTCCGGTACTGGAAAAGCCGGGGGACCTGGCCGGCCTGCTGACCAACCTTAACGAGGGGGACGTCCTCTTCATTGACGAGATCCACCGACTGAATAACGTAGTAGAGGAGTATCTCTATTCCGCAATGGAAGACTACCGCATCGATATCATGATCGATAGTGGGCCCAATGCGCGATCGGTACAGATTTCCCTGAACCCCTTCACCCTCGTGGGCGCGACAACGCGGATGGGCTTGCTCACCGCACCTATGCGGGCCCGGTTCGGCATCAATTGCCTGTTGGACTACTACGATACGGACACGTTGGTACGGATCATCCAACGAAGCTGTGACATCATGGCGGTTCCGATCACCGACCAGGGGGCGGAAGAGATCGCCCGTCGCAGCCGCGGCACGCCACGTATAGCCAATGCCCTGCTCCGCCGTATCCGTGATTTTGCCCAGGTGAAGGGTAACGGTACCATCGATAAGGCGATCGCCGACTTCGGGCTCGCCGCCCTCAACGTGGACGAGGGGGGGCTCGACGAGATGGACAATAAGATTCTGGATGCCATCATCCATAAATTCAAGGGGGGGCCAGTAGGGGTCTCCACCATTGCGACGGCGGTAGGTGAAGAGGTGGGTACCATCGAGGAAGTCCACGAGCCCTTCCTCATAATGGAGGGCTACCTGATGCGAACACCGCGGGGACGGCAGGCTACCGAAAAGGCTTATTATCACGTTGGAGCTACGCCGCCGGGTTCGGCCTCTACCCTGTTTGAATTTTGATTCGACCCCGCGATGCCCCCGCTCGCTTCGCGCGGCGTTGACCTCGCAATAGCCTTGGCATCCCTTCCAGGGCCGGTGGTTTATACAGAAAGAATTTTGTGAGATACGCCGGCCGATACGTTACAACCACTACAAGGTAAAGCGAAGAGTTCCCACCAAATACTACGCACTGGAATTAAGGGAAAAGGTTCTTATTAGTTTCGCTACCAGATCCATGGTGAACTTCTTAGAAACCTGGGAATGCGCTGCGCGCGTTCCTTAATCCGGAGCCGTTCCGAACGCTAGGAACATCTGTGCCAGAGCAAAGCGAATCCGCGAAATCCGTGTTCCAAAAAAAAGACGAGGCGCAGGTGAGCAGAGCCATTAAGAACTCATGACCTATTACGCCAATGCGAGGAAAGGCGTAGCCAAAGTCCTGATGACAGGAACCTTGCCCCTATCCTTCAACCTTCTTCGTCCTACCAGTTTACTCTTCCTCGTTAAGGACCTGGGAAGTTGCCTTCACCGTATCAATCACCTTCTGCACCTCATGCGAGGCTACCTCTACGGCATCATCGACTTTTTGGGTCGTCTGCTGTAACAGGGAAGGAGCGGGTGTACGTCGATTTTTCGGCACGTGGATTTCTCCGGCTAGTACCTGGGATAGTGCCGCGTAATTGGCCACCACGTCGCTTGGCGGCGCGGCTTTCATCGATTTGCGATCGGCCTTCGCCTGCCGCTTACCGGCTTTGATTTCGGCGGCGGCGGCGGCGAGTTTGGCGGCTTCCTCGGGACTTATCTGGCGGTTCCCGATCTCTGCGGCAATTTTTGCCCGGGCAGCTTCCTTGGCCTGCCGTTCCGCGTCTTTTCGGCTTTGCTTCTCGGCGCGCTTCTTATCCTTCTCGATCCGCTTCTCCAGCATGCTGCGGGTCTTCACCATATCCTCCAGTTTTTCGGATTTGCTGGTGATCCGGCTTTCGATCATCAGGATCTTAGCCTGGCGGATCTGAGCCTCCAGCTGGCCATCGGTACGTTCGATCCGTCGGTTCTCGTACTTTAGGTCCTCTCTATCACGGCCGATGCTCTTTTCCATCCGCTCCATGGCCTTCAGCAGTCCCTGGTACCGGGCTTCGTTGCGGCTTAGGGCGCCGCTGCTTTGCTCACTACCCTGACCACGCTTTTGCTTGACGGTCTTGAAAGCGGCATCGATGCGGTTATACACCTCATCGCGATCGCTCTTGGTGAACTTGATCCCGTGGAACTTCCGCTGCAGGTCACGCAGCTCCTGAAATACTTTGTTGAGGTGGGTGCCTTCGGTGATGCGTCCTTCAACGTCCTGGAGCAATTTGGCAAATTTTTCCTTTTGCTTGGCGGACTCGGCCTCGTACTGGGCGTTCACTTCCTGCCGTAGTTCCTTCAACCGGGTGAAGACCGCGTCGGAGCGCTTGCGCAGCTCATTCCCCTGTTCGCGCAGCAGGGTCTTGTCCTGCAGTTGCCCCTGGACCTTCTGCCAGAAATTTTTTGCCTGGTTCCACAGATCGCTGCTATAGGCGCCGGCCCGTTCGATACGGTCTTCGATCTCCGCTAGCTCGCTGCGGTAGTTTTGGGCCAGCTTTTCACTTAGGACGTGGAAGTGCCACTCGGTCTGCGCACGCAAGATCATGTCGGTCTGTTCGGCACGCAGATCGTCGGGCAGCAGGGATTCGGTCACGCTCAGTTCCCGGGCGATGACGCGATCCGGCTCGGGCAGCTCTGCCTCCTCGCTTTTGCGCCACTTCTCCATGAAAGCGGTGTACACTTCATCGGTGACTACCTTCTCGGGGAAGGTTTCAATCCGTACGATATTATCGGTGACCTGTAATTCGATCGTGATCAGTACGCGTTTTTCCTGGGCGTCACGCCCCCAGACGGCAATTCGGTTTCGCATGTTTATGCTCTGTATTTTGGCGCGTAGCGCAGGTGCGACGCAAATGCCAAACTTCGGTGTTGGTTCGGTATTAAAACAAGGGTAATCTACAAATTGTGTGCCACCTAGGCGGGCACACCGGAGCCAATCAGTCGGTTTTCGAGGAGATATTCGGCAATCTGGACGGCGTTCGTTGCCGCCCCCTTGCGCAGGTTATCGGCTACTATCCACATATTCAGCGCATTGCCGGTGCTCTCGTCCCGACGCAGGCGGCCGACAAAAACTTCATCGCGGTGCTTAGCCAGGAGCGGCATTGGATAGCTATTTGCTTTCGGATCGTCCTGCAGGACAAGACCGGGCACGGTGGAGAGTAGCCGCCGTACCTCCTTCATGTCAAAAGGTCGGTGAAATTCCACGTTTACGCTTTCGCTGTGCCCACCGTGAACGGGTACGCGGACCGCCGTGGCGGTGATGGCGATGGCATCGTCACCCAATATTTTACGGGTTTCGTGAACCAGTTTCATTTCTTCCTTCGTGTAATCATTCTCGAGGAAAACGTCGCAGTGCGGAATGCAATTCTCAAAGATCGGATAGTGGTAGGCGGGGTCTTCACTCTTGCGACCTGCCCGCTCTTCGTCGTACTGCTTAACGGCCTTGACGCCGGTACCGGTAAAGGATTGGTAGGTCGAGATCACCAGGCGTTTGATTCCGAAGGCCTTGTGTAGCGGAGCGAGGGCCACTACCAATTGAATGGTCGAGCAGTTAGGATTAGCGATGATCCGGTCCTCGGCGGTAAGATCACTTGCATTCACCTCGGGCACAACCAACTTCTTGTCCGGATCCATCCGCCAGGCACTGCTGTTATCGATGACGGTGGTACCTGCTTCCGCGAATTTAGGTGCCCATTCCAGGCTGGTCGTACCGCCGGCACTGAAGATCGCTACATCACAGCGGGCATCCACCGCGTCCTGGAGGGAAACTACGGTGTAGGATTTACCCCGATAATCGATCTCTTTACCCACTGAACGTTCGGAGGCAACCGGTAATAATTCCGTGATGGGAAAATCGTGCTCTTTGAGCACTTCAAACATAACGCCACCTACTAAACCGGTGGCGCCTACGACGGCAACTTTCATTTCTTCGTTCTTTTGGGGTTGGCGAAGATAAGGTTTTCCGATGCTTGCGGGTTGAAAGACAATGGCCCCGAACCCGAAGGTGCGGAGCCATTTGCCTAATATCAGGAAGTGGTCGGCTGGGTTAGGCGGACTAATTCTCTCCGATCAGCGCGGTAAGATCAAAATCAGCCGGCACCAGGACCTGATCGATCAGGTAAACCGTACCGTTGTCGGCCTCGAGTTGATCCCCGACGGTGACATCTCCGTTCTCCAGCACCTCGGTGAGGGCGGCAGTGGAGGTTTCATCGGCGCTATCCACCAGGTGGTACTGCAGCAGCGTGGTAAGTGCTTCGGCATTCTCGGGAAGCAGTAAGGCATCAAGGGTCCCCTCGGGAAGTGCCGCGAAGGCCGCATCGCTTGGCGCCATCAGGATGATGCCCTCACCACCATCAAGTGCTGCCGTGAGGCCGGCGGCGTCCAGCGCTTTGGCCAGCGTGGTGGTTTCCGCATTCTGATGCACGAGGGCACCAATGGAGGTGGAAGCTACGGTCATCTCTTCAGTCTGGGCGTGCAAGCCGGTTGAGAAGGATACGGTAGCGAAAAGCAAAAGGAATGAAAATAAGGATTTCATATTGGTTGGTTTAAAAGCGTGAAAACTCAACCGGGGTCTATACGTATTCGGGGGGTTAAACGATGGACGATGGAACCGGATTGCGGCAAAAGCACAATTCGACTGTTAAAGTTTATTCTTGGGGCAATAGGCGGATCCGACAAGTGGCCGATCCTGCGCTTCGCCGCCCTAGATTTTGTTGTCTTCGCCGGGAAAAGCCACCTTCGGCTCGAAAGCCCGCGCCTCCTCTTCGGTCATATAACCGTAGGCGATAATAATCACGGTGTCCCCTACCTGGCACCTGCGCGCCGCCGCCCCGTTCAGACAAATGATGCCCGAATCTTCTTCCCCGCGGATGGTGTAGGTC
Source organism: Lewinellaceae bacterium (assembly GCA_963747415.1). Lineage (GTDB taxonomy): Bacteria > Bacteroidota > Bacteroidia > Chitinophagales > Saprospiraceae > Neolewinella. The sequence goes on from CAVVFF010000004.1 coordinate 641,976, forward strand.
TCGATGCGCTCGCCGTTGTTGTTGTTAACGATCTGTACCTTCTCGCCTTCGAGGATACCGGCGGCATCGAGTAGCCGGCCGTCAATGGTGATGCTGCCTACATAATTTAGGTTAGCCTCGGTGACGGTGGCGCGGTGAATTTTTCCTTTAAATCGTTGAATCAGCATAATCGAATAGGGTGGTTGGGCTATTTAGAAGTCCGGCATTCAAACGCGCCGGTGCTAGGAAGGGTTGGCGCGAAAGGCAATGCGGTTATCGATGAGGCGGACGCCACCAACGCGGACGGCCGTGGCCACGACGAGTTCTTCGACGGCGTCGCCGTCCTCATAGGGCAGCAGCGTATGGCCGTCGATCACCTCGACGTATTCGGGTTCCAGTGGGGGGATGGCCGCTATTCCCTCCCACGCCAGACGCTCCAATTCCCGGGCGGGCCACCCGGAACGGAGCCCGGCGGCGACCGCGGCAAGATGTTGATTGATCTTCCCGGCTGCCAACCGCTCATCGGGACTCAGTCGACGGTTACGGCTGCTAAGGGCCAGGCCATCCTGCTCGCGTACGGTGGGAACTACGGTGATCTTAACGGACAGCTCCAGCAAGTGAACCATCTTTCGGATGACGGCTACCTGCTGGTAATCTTTCTGGCCCAGGTAAAGGACATCCGGACGCACAATGTCCAGTAATCGGCTAACAACCTGAACGACACCGGCAAAATGTCCGGGCCGGTGGGCGCCTTCCAGCCGATCGGTAAGCATACCGTAGTCGAGGTTCATGGCCAAGCTATCGGCGTCCTGCCCGTCGGGATAAACGTCATCCACTTCCGGGAGGTATAGAAAATCACAGCCCTGGTCGGTCAACAACTGAATATCACTATCTGGGGTACGCGGATAGGTCTTCAGATCACCGGCATCGTTGAACTGGGTCGGATTGACAAAAATACTCACCACGGTCAGGTCGCATTCGTGCCGGGAGGTACGTGTCAGGGCCGCGTGACCGCGATGCAGCGCGCCCATAGTGGGGACGTAACCCACGGTATCGCCCGGTTGGCGGGCGGCAAGCAGGGCGGCGGAAAGCGCTGATGCTGTGGTAAATGTCTGCAAAAGCCAGTTAAATCTGTCGCGCGGGAGGCCCGCTAAAGGGCGGCGAAGATAGGGTGTCTCCGCAATATTTTGTAACTTTGCCTTCCTAGGAGCCGTCTGTGGGCTCCCGTGGTCGGAGGCAATGGCGGCCGTCCTCGTTAAAAAACTGAAACGCGATCCGAAGATATGAGTAAAACCAAGGTACTGATTGTTACCCAGGAGATGGATCCCTACACGGAGCTGACCGAAATAGCCACCACCGTGAGGGCCCTGGCCCCCTACCTACAGAAAAACCAGATGGAAATCCGCGTGCTTATGCCGCGGTACGGCACGATCAACGAGCGCCGCCACCGTCTGCACGAAGTCGTCCGACTGTCCGGTATGAACATCATTGTCGACGACGACGACTATCCGCTCATCATCAAAGTCGCCTCCCTACCTGATAAGGGGGTGCGCATGCAGGTGTACTTCCTGGATAATGAGGATTTCTTCAAGCGCAAGTTCGTCCACGTAGACAAGGCCGGAAAGCCGTTTGACGACAATGCCGACCGTGCGGTCTTCTTCAGCAAGGGTGTCATCGAAACGGTCCGCAAATTTGGCTGGCCGCCCGACATCATTCACGTTCACGGTTGGATGACCAGCCTCATTCCCTTCTATTTGCGTACCGCTTATAAGAGCGAGCCGCTGTTTAAGAACAGTAAGATCGTTTACAGCCTGTACCAGAGTGGTCCGGAGAAGCACATAACGGATGATTTTGCCATAAAAGCCAGTATCAACGCCCTCAGCGAAGACGACCTGGCCCCCTATCTGGAAGACGGGAAGCCGGCACTCCACCGGGGTGCGATAAAGTACAGCGACGCCGTTATTCGCGGCAGCGCCGAGCTTGATGACAACCTTAATGAGGCGTTATCCGACGCCGAGATTCCCGTACTGAACGTCCAGGGAGATGAGGCACCGAAAGCAAGCGTAGAGTTCTACAAGGAACTTTTAGCCGCTGAAGTAGAAAAATAGCCAACCGCCGGCCCACCAGACCCCTCTATTACAGAGCAACGAGTCCTTCCCTTTTCTCGGGGGAGGACTCGTTTACTTTTCCTCCTACCAAGTTACAGACGACCCTCTTCGTTCTATTTCTTATAGTACAGACCATATGAAATTACTTACCGCCCTGCTCTCTTTGTTCCTGCTCGGCGCATGCACGGACCCGATCACGGTTGGCTCCGACCTCCTTGGTGAAGACCGCACCGGCGTCGGGGAAACCACCGATATCCCTTTTACAACCACGGTGGTTGAGGAGGACAGCCTGTGGGTACTCAATGGCACCAATGCCACTTACGTTCAGGGGCCCGCTTTTTCCTTCGGCCAGATCGATGAGCCCACCTTCGGATTGACTACCCATAGTGCTTATCTGGCACCCCGACTTACCCGCAACGCCAGCGGCGTCACCGTAATCCCCCCTTTTGCAAGGCAGATTAACCTTAGCGTGGATTCCGTTGTGCTGCTCATCCCCATCGATACGGTTGCCGGGATATACGGGCCTGGACGTGAATTTCCCTACCGGGCGCTGGAGATAGCGGAGCCGATTGAGGTTCGTGGCACGAATTACTACTCGGATTTCACCCAAGCGACCCTCCCGGAGGACCTGGGCTACAGCGCTAGCTTCACCGTAAGCCTGAACCCGATTCCGGTGCGGGATACGCTGATTACCAGCCCGGAGGTGAAGCAGCCCCACGCACGAATCAGGCTGAGCGACGGCTTTGCCAATCGGATCCAGAATCTCGGAGCAACCAGTTACGAATACGATTCGGTCTTTCAGCAGGTCTTTCCCGGGGTGTATCTCGTGCCCTCCGCCCCTTCCGAGGCCCTGGTGAACTTCGCTCCCATAGAACCGCAGAATGTCACCCCTTACGGAGGCTTCAACGTTTACTATACCGATTCCACGGGTAATCCGGCCTTCTATCGCATGCCGCTGCAGGTAGTCCTGCCCAATTACGCCTACGATTACTCGAATGCCCTCGTCGAACCGCTTCTCGATGAAGAAGTGAATAATGACCTGGTGGCGCTGGCCGGGAAGGGTAGCCTGATGACGGAGATTACATTTGGCGATCTCAGCGAATGGGAAGGTAAAGTTATTAATCGCGCAGTACTCGAGATCCCCGTGGCCGACGTGGAAGGGGTCACTTACGACAAGTATCCAAGACCGTCCCGTCTGGAACTGTTTTACAAACCTGACCCCGACGGGCCCCTCATCGCCATCCAGGATAAAGTGGAACTGATCCGCACCGGGTTCAGGGAGGCCAATTCTAATTTTTTCCTCGACGGCAATTTGAGAACGGAAGGAGACCTTTCGTTGTACACGGTATCGTTCAGTCTGCAGATGCAGCGCATCATCGATGGAGAGGTACCCAATCGGCTGTATCTACGTGTCTATCCCATAGACGCCGCCGATTACGGGAGTACACAGGCCACTTTATTCGAACCGGTTTCGGCCAAGGACGCCGCCCGCGCGTTGCTTAACGGGCCCCAAGCGGCTAACAACCCCGCCCGGATTCGCATGACCTTTACCGAGCTGGACTGACAAAAGGCAACTTTGGGGGAAAATTTCCGTTCAGTTGATTGACATCGAGACAATTTATTGGCTCAACAACGCCGGTTCACCCCTTTGATATTAGCTTTGCGCGCGCTAACCGTGTTTTCCTAATATTTTTCCTGACCCGATCCGGCTCCCCGGTTAACACCTCACCTAAATCCTAAGTTACTAACTACCTGATCCTATGTGTGGAATTGTTGGATATATTGGTCATCGCCAGGCCGATGCCCTAATTATCAAAGGGCTGGAACGCCTTGAATACCGTGGCTACGACAGTGCCGGAATTGCTATCCTGAATGATTCCCTGTCCATTTGGAAGAAAAAGGGTAAGGTAGCAGGCCTGCGAAAGGAAATCGCTAAAAACGATACCACGGGTACCGTAGGCATCGGCCACACCCGCTGGGCGACGCACGGCGAGCCCAACGACGTGAATGCCCACCCCCATACCGGAGGTAACGGTCGTCTTGCCCTGGTACACAATGGGATCATAGAGAACTATGCCGTTCTCAAAAACGCCCTTATTGCAGAAGGACACGTCTTCGATAGCGATACGGATACGGAAGTCCTGGTCCACCTCATTGAAGAAATTCAGGATGAAGGCGATCTTGCGCTGGAGGAAGCCGTAAGACTGGCGCTGATGCGCGTGGAAGGTGCGTATGCCATCGCGGTAGTTGACAGCCGCAACCCGAGCGTTCTGGTGGGTGCACGCAAGGCCAGTCCGCTGGTGGTAGGTATCGGTGAAGGAGAATACTTTATCGGTTCCGATGCTTCTCCCTTTCTCGACAGTACGCGCCGTGTCGTTTACCTTGACGACAACCAGATCGCCACCATCACGCTGCAGGAAGGCCTTAGGATCAAAAACACCAAAAACGAAACCCAACCCCCGTTTATCCAGGAGCTCGACATGCAGATCGAAGCGCTGGAGAAAAATGGCTACGAGCATTTTATGCTCAAGGAGATCCACGAACAGCCCACTACCATTTTCGATGCCATGCGGGGTCGCATCAGCAGCAAAGAGAACCGGGTGACCCTCCGCGGCCTCGAGGAATATGCCAACCGTTTTGTCCGGGCAAACCGGATCATCATCGTTGCCTGTGGCACCAGCTACCATTCCGGTCTTATCGGAGAATACCTTATCGAAGATCTGGCACGTATTCCCGTAGAGGTAGAGTATGCGAGCGAATTCCGCTACCGTAATCCCATCCTTAATGAACGGGACATCGTCATTGCGTTAAGTCAGAGCGGTGAGACCGCCGATACCCTCGCTGCACTGGAACTGGCCAAAAAGAAAGGGGCTATGATCTATGGCATCGTGAATTCCGTCGGAAGCAGCATTGCCCGGCTTACGGATGCGGGAAGTTACATCCACGCGGGTCCGGAGATTGGCGTGGCCAGCACAAAGGCCTTTACCGGTCAGGTCACCGTGCTGTCCCTGTTGGCCTTAAGCATGGCCCAGAAGCTCAGCACGATAAGCAACACTACCTTCCAGACCCTGGTGACCGAACTGGAGCGTATCCCCGAGAAAGTTCAGCGCTGCCTTGCGGCCAACGATCATATCCGGTACATTGCCAAGGAAATCAAGCACCACCACAACGCGCTTTACCTCGGCCGGGGATATAACTTCCCCGTAGCCCTGGAGGGAGCCTTAAAGCTCAAGGAGATCAGCTACGTTCACGCCGAGGGATACCCGGCCGCGGAGATGAAGCACGGCCCCATCGCCCTGATCGATGAAACGATGCCGGTGATCGTGATTGCGACGAACCGGTCGGCCTACGAAAAGATCATCAGCAACGTACAGGAAGTCTTGGCCCGCAAAGGGGTCGTGATCGCGGTGGTGCCGGAAGGAGAAACGGCGATCAGCTCCATGGCACACCACGTCATCGAGATTCCCAATACGGAGGAACCCTTAGCCCCGCTGCTTTCGGTCATCCCTCTCCAGTTGCTCAGCTACCACATCGCCGTGGAATTGGGTCGCAACGTCGACCAGCCAAGGAACCTAGCTAAATCGGTTACCGTCGAGTAACCGCCCAGGCCATCACCCGTGAATTTGCGGAAGTGATCTAACTTATTGAAAAAGCATACCCAAATGGAATGGGACATAGCGTATAATACCAGCAAAGACGAATTGATCTACAGCGAATACGGACGGAACGTCCAGGAGTTGCTGCAGAAAGCCAACGAAATAGCAGATGCCGAAGAGCGGCAGTCCTACGTCGAGCGGGTGGTGAAATTGATGCTTCAGATGCAACCCAGCGTCAAGCAACAGGAGAACTACCAGGAAAGATTATGGAAGCATGCCTTCCGAATCGCCGGAGGAGCCCTCAACGTTGAAGTGCCCGAAGGGATCAATGCCACGCCCGACGCGGAAGGAAAATCCCCCGAGCCACTCCCCTACCCCGACACCCACAAGCGCATGCTGCATTACGGCAAGAACGTACTGCATTTGATTGAAAAGGGAAAAGTGATGGAAGAGGGGCCCGAGCGGGACCTGGTCACGTATACCGCCGCCTACTATATGAAGGTCGCGCTTACCGACTGGCGGGACGGTAAGTTCTACAATGAGGACATGATCCGCAAGGACCTCTATGAGATCAGCGACAAAGTGTTGGTCCTGCCCAAAGATGCCAAGATCGGTGAGCCTACCGGAAGTCAACCTTCCCAGGATACGGGCAACGGCCGTCGCAAGAAGAAAAGCAAGAAGGGTAAGAGCAACAATAACCGCAGCAGCCGCAATCGGGGCAGCCGCAATCGTCGCAGGCGCTAATTTATAATACTAAGGCACAAAAAAAGCCCCGTTACGCTGAACGTAACGGGGCTTTTTACTGCGGCGGAGATGCGAATGATCTCTTCAGATCTACCCGAGACTGTTTACGTGAAGTGCCAAACCAGACTTAAGGTTGGCGGCTTTATTCTGATGCCATAGGTTGCGCTTGGCAAGCCGGTCGATCATACTAAACAGGCGGGGAAGCTGCTTTTCAGCCTCACTGCGATCTTCCAGATCACGGAGCTTACGGATAGCCGAGCGGGCTGATTTTTTGTAATAGCGGTTGTGCAGCCGTTTTCTCTCGTCCTGCCGAATCCGCTTTTTGGCTGATTTATGATGCGCCATATCGATTAATTTTATCTTTTCGTTTACTCCGCCGCTAGGATGGAGTTGATTCAGTCCGCAAAAGTACGACTTTTTCTAAATCTTACCAAGTATAGCCGATACGAATATTCAGGCTACGGCCGGGGCTATCGGCGTAATAGCGCTGCCGGTCCAGGTAATCGCGGTAAGTTTCGTTCAATAGGTTATCGGCTTCCAATGCCGCGGTCACCGCATTACCCTTCCACGTCCATGATTTGGTGAGGCGAAGGGTAATCAATGAATACGCCGGTGGCGGGGGCAAAAAGTCCTGGGAAACGAGAATATGTCGTTGGCGCGCCACCCAAACGGCGGTGGCCGACAGGTCAAACCCTTCGGCAAGGGGATAGCCAAGGGTAGTCCGCCAGTTAAGCGGGGGTATGTAAATTAAGGGCCGGTCTTCCCGGATTTCCGTTCCCCGGACGTATGCGACACGGCTATCGACCTCGAGTTTACCTACCTGAGCCAGTACGGTTATCTTCCCCCCAAACAGGCGGGCGTCAACGCTTTGGTAGCGGAATACCGGAAAGGCGCCGCGGATAGTAAGGCGCAGTTCATCGACGGGCACCAGGTTGATGTACTCGTTGATGGGCTGGTAGAAGGCACTTCCGTTCAGCGTCAACCGTCCGCTACGGCTGCCGTACCGCAACCCAATACTGGTTTTCATCGACTGTTCGGGGAGCAAACTTGCGTCGCCTTCCTCGATACCGCTCACGCCCTGGTGAAGACCCTGGCTGTAGAGCTCGTTGATTTGCGGAGGGCGTTGTCGGTAAGTTACCTCCGTATCAATGCTGAATACCCGACTGGCGCGCCAGCTCAACCCGGCGCTTCCGCCGAGGCTGTTGTAACGATGCTCAAAGCGCTCCACCCGGCGGGGAAGGTCACGCGTGATGGTAATCGCCTCGTAATACTGGTGATCTACTCGGACACCAAAATGGTAGCGGAACCGCTCCGGCTTATTGTGGTAGGTCACGAACGCACCACCACGGGCCGCATTATAATCTGGAATGAGCGGCAGCACCCCGGTCCCCGGTTGGTTCGTGTTGTCCGTCAGCTCCAGCTGTACTCCCGCTTCCAGGTGTTGGGTACGACCCATCTGCCTGGAATAATTTCCTTCCAGTAAGTGATTGTACTGAAGCAGCTTCAGCGCGGCCTGATCATTCGAGCCGCGGCGAACATCAAATTCTTGTCGATTGTCTAACTGCCCACCGTAGCGCAGGCTCAGGTTCTGTCGGTCGGAAAGGGCAAAATTCAACTCCCCCTTCAGTAAGTGATGACTCACCGTTTGCCGCGGTGCTTCTATGCCGTAGTCAAAGTTTTCCTCGGTAAAAAAGGGTACGCTGCGCCCGATAGCCTCCGTGAGATCGCTGAGGTTGCCCACGTGCGATCCCCGTAGCACGCCGATCTCGGCATTGAATAAACTATAGTAGCCGCGCAGCGTCCAGCGGGAAGACAAAAATTTAGCCACTTGTACGGCCAGATTACCTTCCCTGCGACCGGTATTGTTTAGATAGTAATTCGGCGCGCGCAAGTCCCCGGCAACTTTCAGCGTGCCACTGACGCGGTAGGCCACGCTGGCGGAGTCGGTCACCCGTACGTTGAGGGTATGCCCCCAGCCGTTGGTCCGCAGCCCGTACGCCAACTTACCTCCGGATTCGGTGCGTGCGGTAAGGGGCGAGGGTTCGATCAGCACGGTGGGCCCCAGGGTACTTCCTCCGTAGCGCAGGGCATCCACGCCTTCCACTACGCGAACGTAAGCGGCTACCCAGGGGTCGATCTCGGGGGCGTGATCGTTGCCCCATTGCTGTCCCGATTGGGTGATACCGTTATTCTGGATGCTCAGCCGGTTACCGTAAAGTCCATCGAAGATCGGTTTAGCAGCGGTACTTCCCGTTCTCAGGCTACTCACCCCGGCAATGCCCTCCAGTACGGTACTCAGCTGCCGATCGGCCTGCCGGTCCAGCCGGTCTTCGTAGGGCACGTTCACGCTACTGCTGTTAACCGTTACCGTCTCGGTATAATTATCGTGATGGTGGAGATAAACCCGCAGAGAGGTATCGCTGGTAAATTCAAGATCGATCCGCCGCGGTTCACAGCCTATGTGGCTGAACCGGAGCGTTATTGGCCCCGGACAGATTCCGGTAATCTCGAACCTTCCTTCCTCATCGGCCTGTATTCCTCGTTCAGCTCCCGGCAGGTAGATCGAAGCGAAGGCCAAGCGTTCGGTCTCGTGCTCGTCCATCACTACCCCGCTGAGCTTACCCTCGCAGGTCTGGGCGAGAATGCGGGAGCAAGGTAGAAGCAGAAGACAGCATGCCAGCGTGAGATGACGCAATTGAAATTAGTTGGTGATAACAAGGGGAAAGGTAACCTCAATATCGGTTTCACCCCCCGCTCCGGTGGGGTCGGTAATCGTGGCGCCGCTGCTTTTATTCGGCTCGTGACGTAGAATGATACGCAGGGTGCCTTCGGAGGCATCGCCCGTTTGTACTTCGGTGAGCAATCCAACGGGTCCGCCGTTCGCGTCGGTATCCAGATACTCGAGTATTACATCTAAGGTGGACGAAGGCGTGTAGAAGAACTGGTGGTCGACATCTTCCGCCAGAATCTCCGTGGTAATGTCCTCGGGATCAGAAGGGTCGGAGTTATTGGCCAGGGTCAATGCGCCGGTATAGGTCGCTCCGGGCAAAAGCGAAGAACTTACCTCGATGTTAGCCTCCTGCGCTCCGTCGCCATCCGGGTCCGAGAAGGAAAGGGTAACCACATCCCCGGTATCCGTAGGCGTGAGGACGTAAACCAAATCGGTAATTACTTCCTCTTCGTTAGGGATGATGGGATCGTCGTCACCTCCGCAGGCAACGAACAGCGTCAGGGTAAAGAGCGAGAATAAGAACTTTTGCGTCATGATGGGTAGGATTTGGGGAACAACAATGATTGGCTCAAAGATAAATGGTAACTTTGTTATTGCAACAAAGTCGCATTAATAATTACCGTGACCCGTCGAAACACCCCCGCCCGAACCGCCATCCTTTCGGAATTCCAGAAAACCTCCACCGCCTTTAGTCACGAAATGCTGGAGCGGCGACTAGGCGATTCCATCAACCGGGCCACCATTTACCGAACGCTCAAGCGCCTGTTGGAAGACGGAGAGGTACACCGAGTGGTAGCCACCGATGGGGTTCAGTATTTCGCCCTCTGCGCACGGTGCCAGGAGGACGATCACCACCACGAGCACCTTCATTTTCGTTGCCTTTCCTGCGAGCGGGTCGAGTGCCTGGATCAGGAGGTGTCCGTGAGGATACCGGAAGGCTACCAATCCGTTAATTTTAACGCGACGGTTTCTGGCTTCTGCCGTTCCTGCGCAGCGACACAATCCGCGGAGACGGAATAAAAAAGCCCCCGCATCGCTCCGGATGCGGGGGTTTAAGTTGTTTGTAGTTTAGGCGATTTAAGCCCGCTCCTTCACGAGCCGATCCATCACCTCGCCCAGTTCGCGGATGATCTGTTCTCCGGCGGGATCTTCCACCAGTGCGGTCATGATGTAATTGCGGTTGGGTCCTTGAACCAGGGCACAATCGGCGTGATAGACACTCCAGGATCCGGACTTACGGTACACCTTAGCCCGGGGGGCTACCCGATCCAGCGTATTAACAAATTTGTGGTGCAGTTCGGGGTCGACCAGATAGCTCATCATTTTTTCACTGCTCTCCTGGCTCACCAGGCGGCCGTTAGCCAGGAGGTAGAAGTAGCGGCAGATCTGATCGGTGGTGGCCGCGTGACTGATGCCCTTCATGGGATCGGGATAACGACGGCCGCCGGCAGCATAACGCTTACCGACCCAAAGCCCGCCGCCAAAATTGGGATCGTATAACTGATGTTTCGGATCCCGCATGGTACGTTCGATGTGCTCGAATCCGATCCGGTCGATCATACGGGTGGTAGCCGCGTTGTTGGACTTCGCGATCATGAGCCGCATATCTCCCTTGATTTCAGCGGTTTCTTTCAACTCCCCCCGCTCGATGGCGTCGTGGGCAGCAGCCAGTACGGCGATCTTTGGCAAACTGGCAGCATACATCATGTGCTTGCCGTTGAGGGTGGCGAAACGGGGATTGTTCTCGTCGCTCATGTCAACCAAGCCGACGGAGAGTTTTTTGTTCCGGTAGAGCTTAGCCCAAGTGGGATTCGCCATGATGGCGGCCTTTAGCTCCGCCTCGAAGGTTTTATCCTGAAAATCACGAAGCTTGGCTGCCGCGGGTGCTTCCGCAATTTCAGGAAGGACATCCTCACTTATGGTAGTGACCTTTTCGGCTCGCTTCGTCTCCAGGTTTACCGGGACGAAGAAGGCGGAGGCGGCGGTAAATTCTCCGTTGACGTAGCGAGAAATATCGAATTGCGTGCTGCTCATAAACAGAGCGGCGCAGACCGAAAGAAGGAAGAGAAATGATTTCTTTAGCATAAAAGAGACTTACTCGTGAGACGAATACAGATCCCGTAACGGAGATCCTAAAGAAGCTAAAGTCTTGTGTTGCTTGCTGGAAAGTCGCTTTGATGGGGCTCGGCGACGGAGCCGGGTGGGGTTTTCCGTAGGTGTTAAAGACTAAATACAATACAAATGTAGATAGGGTTGGCCAGCTATCCAACTGGAATGCTGCTTCTTCCCCGTTTAACAGAATCTTAACGGCGAACGGCTACCCTAGCGTACTTCCTTTCAAAATTATTTTCCGGCCCCGACAATATTCGCCATCTGGGGTGCCAAAGCTAGAATTCCGAGGTTTGGTGGAAGACGATCTCCGGGTGGCTTTCCTGCACCATTTGTAGCGTCCAGGCGCTTTCGGCCAGGTACACCAGGCGGCCCTCTTTATCGGTCGCTACCTGTTGGCGCCGACGCTCGGTGAAGGCGCTAAGGGCTTCGGCATCCTCGCAGGACACCCATAAGGCCTTGTGCAAATTGATGGGCTCGTACAACGCCGTGGCCCCGTATTCATGTTCCAGTCGATACTGGATGACATCAAACTGAAGGGCACCTACGGTACCGATGATCTGAGCGTTGTCGACCTGGCGGTTGAACAGTTGCGCCACCCCTTCGTCCATGAGTTGATCCAGGCCCTTGGCCAGTTGCTTCGACTTCATCGGATCGCCGTTGATCACCCGCCGGAACTGTTCCGGACTGAAACTCGGAATACCCTTGAAGTGGAGTTCCTCCCCTTCCGTAAGCGTATCCCCGATCTTGAAATTACCCGAATCGTACAGACCGACGACGTCTCCGGCGTAGGCCGCATCGATCACTTCCTTACGGTCAGCCATGAAGCTGGTAGGGTTAGCAAATTTCAACTTCCTCCCCTGCCGCACGTGGAGGTAATTGGTATTTCTTTCGAAAGTGCCCGAACAGATCCGGAGAAAGGCGATCCGGTCCCGGTGGCGGGGGTCCATATTAGCATGGATCTTGAATACGAAGCCGGCGAATTGCTCCTCCTCGGGCTGAACCTGCCGCTCTTCGGTCGACCGGGGCAGCGGCGAAGGAGCGATCCGTACAAAACAATCCAGCAGCTCCTTGACTCCGAAGTTATTTACCGCTGAACCGAAAAAAACGGGGCTTACCCCACCCTGCAGGTAGGTTTCCCTATTGAATTTCGGGTACACGCCACGGATCATTTCGATCTCTTCGCGGAGTTCCTCGGCCGCGTCTAATCCGATCAGGTCATCCAGTTCCGGATCTTTCAGGTCGTCGAATTCGATAGTTTCCTCGGGCCTGCCCTGTTTGTTATCCGGGCGGAAGAGGACGATGCGTTCTTCGAAGAGGTTATAGACTCCCTGGAAACGATCACCCATCCCGATCGGCCAGCTAAGCGGCACCACCTTCAACAGTAACTTTTGCTCCACCTCGTCCAGGAGATCGAAGGCCTCCTTACCGGGACGGTCCATCTTGTTGATAAACACGATGACCGGTGTTTTACGCATCCGGCACACTTCGACCAGTTTTTCGGTTTGTTCCTCGACCCCTTTGGCGACGTCGATAACTACGATTACACTGTCGACCGCGGTAAGCGTCCGGTAGGTATCCTCGGCAAAGTCCTTGTGGCCGGGCGTATCAAGAATATTGATCTTTTTGTCGGCATAATCGAAGGCCATGACGGAGGTAGCTACTGAAATCCCCCTTTGTCGCTCGATCTCCATGAAGTCGGAGGTCGTGCTTTTCTTGATCTTATTGCTCTTGACGGCGCCCGCTTCCTGGATGGCGCCCCCGAAAAGGAGAAGCTTTTCGGTAAGGGTCGTCTTACCGGCATCGGGGTGGGCGACAATGCCGAAAGTTCGGCGGCGTGCAATTTCTGAATTTTGCTTGGTCATAATCGGCCACAAAGATATATCTTTGCCGCCCATTCGCCATCCTAGCTCAGTTGGTAGAGCAATTCATTCGTAATGAATAGGTCGTCGGTTCGAGTCCGATGGATGGCTCACGACAAAGGCCCGACGTCCTTCCGGACGCCGGGCCTTTTTTATTCCCTGCGGTAATCGGTTTACTGCTTCTTCTGATTGTTGCCGGGCGTTATTCCCCCTTCGGTCTGATTGCGGGGATTCGTCGTCGAAGTCGAAAAGGCGGCTTCGTATTCGTTATCGGTGTACACCGGATCAACCAGCCCCGAATCACCGGTGATCCTCAGCGAATCCGCCCGGTCGGCGTAATTGGTCGTCTGGGTGGTAATTTCACTATAGGGTGATTGCTCCTCGAAGGTGACTGACCCGTCACCGTCCTGGTCGCCGTCCTCGTAATCCGGGGAGCTTTCGATTACCTCCTGCGGATCGATTTCCCCTTCCCGGGGCTCGTCGGAGTTACAGGCAGTGACCGCAAGCCCGAGAAACAGGCTTAGGATATATAGGGTGGATTTCATGGTTTATATTTTAGGTTGGGCTAATTACAGATTGGTGGTACCGCCATCAACCGCGTAGCGATAAATAGCGCACATACCCGTGGCATCATCGGGCAGTTGGTCCTTTTCTACGTTATAAACTCGTGCACCCGACTGAAAGGCCTTGACGGCTGCCAGATTGAAGAGTTCCGTGGCGTTCTTGTCTTCGTCGGTCATGATCTTCACGCCGTTGTTGGCGGGTTGGTATTCCCCGTACGCATATTCGTTACGGTCCATCCATAGGGCGGCAACGCGGCCGTTAATCGAAGCCGGTATCACCGTTTTCAATTCATGACCTGCTTCTCCGTTGACCTTATTATCGCCGTAAAGTTTGCGGTCGCGGTCGGCCTGCTTGTCAAAGTGATCCCCGATGACCGACCAGGCTTTCTCATGTAGCATGCCCGGTTCAACTTCTTCCAGGTTGCCGGCAACGTGGCCATCGGTATATAAATGCGCATAGCTATTAGCTTCTTCATAAATCGGGATCAGATCTTCCGAGCCGCCCAGTAACAGCGGTGCCTTGTCGTCACAGAGATAATCGCTTACCCCTTCATTTACCCGGTCCAGATAGGCCTTAAAATCCTCCACGTCGTTGCTCGGGTCACCACCCCGACCGAAGTAGACCTGATTATTACTTCCCCTTCCACCTTCCGCACCACCGGCACGGGATAGATTGTTATTCTGGGTGTCCTGCATAAGGGCAGCTTCCATATTGACCGGAACCAGCCCCTTGGTGTCGACCTTGCTGATCGAGTAGCGAGTTGCGGTATATAACTCCACGGCCCCCTGGCTCAAAGCGAGCAGATGAAAGCGGTCGGTGTCTCCTAGCATGGGTATGATGGGCCGCAGGTAAAACTCCGGTGCAACATAGATCATTGGCTCAAAATCAATGGGGCAGGTATAGTATTCGAATCGATCTTTGGCAATGAACACGGCAAGTCCGTCACTTTGATTCTGCCAAAATTCAAGATTATCGACCAGGGCCTGGGCTTCGGATAAAAACTTCTCCGCTTGCTGAGCACTGAGCTCGAAGCGCTTTTCGAGTTTATGGGTGGCTTTCTGCAGCGCGTTCTTAAAGCGGATCTGATCTTCCTGCGCTTTTCCGACGCGATAAGTTGGAATATAAATACTGACCGCGTAGGGGTAGGAAGCAGTGGCTAATGAATTGAATTGATTTTGATTGATCATCGGTAGTAGACTTGGGTGTTGGGTTAAATCGAAAAATAATAATATCAGGTCCGGGTTCTCCCGCGTAGCAGGACGAAGCCTAAAATGGCAAGGAATATCACGCCGCAGACAATGACCACGCCGTAAGTATTAAAGAAACTCTCTCCAGGAGGGGCATCCACGGTAGAGGAACTGTAGGGACTTTCACCTTCCGCCTGAGCAAGCACCTGCATGCCGGTTAACAGCAGCGCGAAAGCAATAGAAATTGTACGAGCAATAATCTTCATATAGTAATTATCAGTATGTGAAAGGCCGCGAACGGGTGATCCCGGACGCGGCCTGTAAATCTGTTAAGATGTGTTCTTAAGCCCGCTTGAACAACCCGGAGATCAGGCTGATCACCAGCAGGACAAGGAAGATGTAGAACAGGATTTTGGCAATACCCGCGGCGGCGCCGGCAAATCCACCAAATCCAAGGAGTGCCGCTACAATGGCGATCACAAAAAAGATAAGGGCGTAACGTAACATGTTCGGATAATTTGGTTAAATATCTTAGGAGCAGGTTGGCAACCAGATGATTGTGACTTGTTCCTTCCCCTTTATAACCGAAGCTTAAATACCGATGTTCGGTCAGCATTAATATTCCACCACCCAACCTCCAGGTGTTAATATCGTTGATCGCGTATGCCCCAAAAAGATCATCGGATCATTTTCCAAAACGTGAAGAGCGAGCATCTGCGTGAATGGTTCGCCGAGACGCTGACGGCCTATCCCGAGCTTATACCCCACCCCATTTACCTGCGCCGGCTTCCTACCAAGTACAGTACGATGCGCGCGCAACCCGTGATCAACTGGTCGTTTTTCCGTCGGGCCAAGCGCCACTACCGCATAGATTTCAGCAGTCACCTTGAGGTCACCCAACACGTGAAGGTCCGCGAGCTGCCCAAACAGGTCGTTGTGGGGTGGTTCGCCCACGAGCTAGGCCACCTCGTCGATTACCTCGATCGTCCCTGGCGCGGCATGATCGCCTTCGGCCTGGGGTACGCTTTCTGGTCGAGGTACATGCGCGAGGCCGAACGCCGCGCTGATTCCATTGCCGTAGATCACGGTTTCGGCGAGCAGGTACTTGCCACCAAGCGCTATCTTATCAATCACGCTACCCTGCCGGCCCACTATAAAAAGCGCCTGCGCAAGTATTATCTGTCGGCCGATGAACTACAAGCCTTGATCACGGCTTACGAAGAGCGGGGAGAAATGCCCGATATCGTAGAAATATAATGGCGCCGGAGCGCAGGAACACAAAGCATTCCCGACGTATTCCGGTCAACTGGTAAAAACCCGAAGCATATGTCCGCGAACGATAAAGAATTCCAGTACCGAAATTGGTTACTCAAGGCACCGCTTGGATTGGTCCTCACCGGTTTCGGTGCCAGCCTCATCGGAGAAGCCACCATGCAAAAGCATTCCGGCTCTCCAACGCTCCGCTGGGTAGGTTTCGGAACCCTCGCCCTGACGGTGTTCAACAGTGGCCTCAGCATACTTGCCGACGCGGCCAAACACCGCGCTCATTATGAACGCCTACGCGACGCTGGAGTACTGCCCAATGGGAATAGTGGGGCCGGCGGGGCGGAATAACCGCTTCGGTATGTTTATCTTACTCTCCATTGCTTCCTAACCAACCATACCCCCGTATGAATTCCAAGCTACTTTGCCTTCTTCTCCTGTCGATGTGTTGCTCCTGCGTACACGCCCAATTAAATCTCGATTACCAGCAGCCCGCCAAAGAGATTCTCGACCTGGTTGACGTGCCGCTGGCCCCCACCGTACTAATGGACGACGAGCGGGAGCATATGGTGTTGCTTTACCGCGACGCATACAAGACGATCGCCGAGCTGTCCGAAACCGAACTTCGCCTCGGTGGCCTGCGCATCGACCCCAAGCGTAACATCGGTAGCCGAACCAACTACTACAACAACGTAAAGGTCCGGGCCGTAGACGCCGCCTCGGGAACCGAACTGGCGCTTTCCGGCCTGCCCGAAAACCCCCGACTCGCCAATTTTACCTGGTCGCCCGATCAACAGCGCATCGCCATGACCCACACCGCCGAGGACGGCGTGGAATTGTGGGTCGCCGAACTCCGCACCGCCACGGCCCGCCGTCTTACCGACCCTATCGTCAACGCGAATATGCGCGACGTGATCAACTGGGATGAAGACGGCCGGTCGGTACTCGTCAAGATGCTCCCCGATGACCGCGAACCGCTGATTGATGTCGCCAGCGCCGTACCAAGCGGACCTACGATTTCTACCGCCGATGGCGAAAAAGCACAAAACCGGACCTACCAGGACTTGCTCAGTAACCCGAATGACGAGTTCAACTTCGAGCAACTCGCCCGATCGGCCATCTACCGGGTCACGCTGGAGGGTGAAGCCGCGGAATTCTTACCCACGGCGATGTACGACGGTGTAAGTTTCAGCCCGGATGGCGAGTACGTCCTTATTGAGACCATCGAAAGGCCCTTCTCCTACATCGTACCCTACTACCGCTTCCCCACCACGACCGTCGTTTATACCCGCGGCGGCCAGCGGGTACAAACGGTGGCCGAATTGCCGCTGATCGAAGTACTCCCCCAGGGCTTCATGTCCACGACTACCGGGCGCCGCAGTATCCAGTGGCGGGACGACCGGCCCGCATCTCTAGCCTACGTGCAAGCCCTGGACGGCGGTGACCCGGAGCGGGAAGCGGAGTACCGTGACGAGCTCTTTCAACTCGACGCTCCCTTCTCCGGCGAAGGGGAAAGTCTCTTAAAAACCACGAATCGCTACGCCGGCGTGATCTGGGGAGACGACGACCTTGCCATAGCGTACGATCGGTGGTTCGATACCCGTAACATGAAAACCTACGTCTTTAATCCTTCCGATGCCGATGAAGCTGCCGAGGTACTGTTTGACCTCAATTACCAGGACCGCTACAGCGATCCGGGCAACTTCGTTACTACACGAAACGCGTACGGCAGTGAGGTGCTCGCTCTCGACGGTGAGGAAGCGTACCTGATCGGTGATGGTTACACGCCCGAAGGCCAGTTTCCCTTCCTCAACGAGATCGACCTCAAAACGGGAGAAACCGAGAACCTGTATACTTCAGCCTACACCGACAAACTCGAGGACCTTAGCGACTACAACCCGGAAACGGAGCAACTACTGGTGCGTATCGAATCGCCGACGGATTATCCGAATTACTATTTCCGCGATCTCGAGGAAAACGAACTCAGTCAGTTGACCGATTTTCCCAACCCCTTTCAAAGTCTGCAGGACGTACATAAGGAGGTGATCACTTACGAGCGGGAAGACGGGCTGGAACTTACCGGCACCCTCTACCTGCCGGTTGGCTACGACCGGGAAGCCAGGGAAAAGGTCCCCCTGATCCTCTGGGCTTATCCCCGGGAATTTAAAGACAAGGCAAGTGCCGCGCAGTCCACTTCCAACCCGAACGAGTTCACTTACCCTTACTACGGATCGCCCATATACTGGGTCACCCGCGGATATGCCGTACTGGACGACGCGGCCTTCCCCATCGTTGGCGAGGGCGACGAAGAGCCTAACGATTCTTTCCGCGATCAGCTGGTGGCTAACGCCAAAGCGGCCATTGATGCGGTGGATGAGCTAGGGTATATCGATCCCGAGCGGGTGGCGGTAGGCGGCCATAGCTACGGCGCCTTCATGGTGGCGAACCTGCTTAGCCACAGCGACCTGTTCGCTGCCGGCATCGCCCGTAGTGGCGCTTACAACCGTACCCTCACCCCATTCGGTTTCCAAAGCGAACAGCGTAACTACTGGGAGGCCCCCGAAGTGTACTACACGATGTCTCCCTTTATGCACGCCGAGAAGATGAAAACGCCCCTGCTGCTCATCCACGGCGAAGCCGACAATAATAGTGGGACTTATCCCCTCCAGAGTGAGCGGTACTTCAACGCCTTAAAGGGCCTCGGAGCCACCGTTCGCCTGGTGATGCTGCCCAAGGAAAGCCATGGCTACCGTGCCAAGGAGAGCATTCTGCACCTTCTGTGGGAGCAGGATCAGTGGCTGGAAGAGCACGTTAAGAATAAGGATCCCATGCGCAAATAGCCTAATAGCCCAGCCAGTCCTTCCGTCTGTTCACGGCTTCCGTTCCGGCATCGGTTTGTATACCGGAACGGAAGGCGGGACTGGCGGCCGCTTCGAACCGGCCGGTCTTTTCCTGCCCCAACTGCTCGAACGAAATAGTATAGCCCGTACCGATTTTTAAGTCCTGCACGGCATTTTCCCAGTCCGTTTCGGTAGTAATTTGCTGACCGTTGAGGGATAGGATGATGCTTCCCTGGTCAAGGCCGGCGGCGAACAGGGGATTATTCTCGTAAATGGTTCCTCGGACGGTCAGTCGACCATCGCGCTCTTCCAGGCGCATTCCGTAAAAGCCGACGCTGTCGGGGGTAGCCTGCTTTACATCGATGCCGTATGGGCGGAGCAGCTCGCCGTAATCCGGCACCTCATTCCCGTAGACGTAGCGGTCGAACCAATTGGCCGCCCAGGTGGAATCTCCGGCCACTTCCCCGAGTGCCATTTGAATATCCCGGATGTGGTAGGGTATTTCGGGCTTGCCGTAGCGCACCCACATGAGTCGCATCACCTCATCAAGTTGGTGTCCGGCCTGCCGCAACTCCAGGTCGAGGGCCAGGCCCAGCATAGCCCCGTAGGTATAATAACTGACGAAGGTATTGGCAAAATTATCCGGATCGTTGGCCGTTGCCGCATCGACGAAGGGGGCCAACTTGCTCATGCCCGCCGGCCCTCGGTAGCCGCGACCGGGTGAATTGACCACGTAATTCAATTGTCCGGCGAGACCGTCGGCGTAGTCGGCGGGTTCCAATATACCAGCCCGTAAAAGCGCGAGATCGTCGAAGTAGCTGGTGAACCCCTCGGCGAACCAGAGCTCACTACTCATATTTACGTGGTCGAAGTCAAAGGGTTCCAGGCTGGCGGGACGGATGCGCTCTACGTTCCAGCAATGGAAGAATTCGTGGCTCACCGTACCGATCAGTCGCTCCTGGTTGCCTTCCAGGCCGATCGGAGCGGAACAGATGGTGGAATTACGGTGCTCCATCCCGTCGCCGCCGATCCAGGGATTGTAGGAGCACAGAAAAACGTAGCGGCCGTAGTCGTAGGCGGGCAGTTCCCCGAAGATGTCCTTTTGGGCCCGCACTACCCGTTCTACCCAGTCGACGTAATTCGCAAACACTTCCTGGCTGTCTTCGCTCATCATCGCCACTTCGATGGTATCGACCCGCTGACCGCTCGCCACGGTGAACTCCTCGCGCATCATGGTGCCAACTAGCGTTGGCGAGTCGTAGAAGTAGTAGTAATTCGGCGCGGCGAACCGCCGCTCGCCGATATCCACCAACTGGGTGGCTACCTCCCAATCCGGGCGCTGTCCGGCCATAAAGCGAAGGAGCACGGGACGATCGTTCAGCTCATCGCCGTAAACAAAGCTCGCCGGCATATTGAGGTGCAACTTCCGGTCATCGATACCGGAGTAGGTGCCGTCGCCCCCGTTGGCGAAAAGGGTATAATGCAGTGTCACCTTACCCCCATGACCGGTGATCGCCCAGGTACCCGGTTCGGTTCGGTTTACCGTGGCCGGTGTACCGTCGGCACCGCTGGCCCGCAGATCGTAGACGTTCTTAGCGAAATTATGCTGGGCGTAGCGCCCCGGACTCGCCTGCGGCATTTTTACGTAAAACACCCCGTTTGGCACGGCTGGGAAATCGACCCTTATCTCCAGTTCGTGCTGTTGCACCTGACTCAGATCGAGGGTATATACTATGGTTCCCGGGTGATCGGCTACCCATTCCAGCTGGGCGGATAAACTGAGCCCGCTGAAAAGGGCACAGAGGCAGATTAGAAGGCGGAGAAGTTTCATTTAGCTTAGGGTAGATAAATTTCTTACAAAAGGCTTATAGCCCGCTTCACGAAACTTTTTCAGCTCCAAGCGGGCAGCATCGGCCGTGGCAAATGTACCGACCACGATCTTATGGAGTCCGTTGCTCTCCTGCACGACCACCGGCAGGCCGAACTGTTTTTTCAGCGTCGCCACCAGTTTCATTACACTGGCGTAGTTACCATAGGCGCCAACCTGAAGGCCGAAGCCTTCTGGCCGGACTGGCTCCGCCTCCAGACGGTAGGGAACTGATATTTCCCGGGGCGGCGGAGGCGCGGGAGTGGGGCCTGGCCCTAAACGGCGTAGTGCTTCGGAAACGGCCCTTTCGGCATTGACGCGGCCGTAGCCAAATTGAGCGCTCCATCCGCTGCCGTCGTAGGCCGCTGGGCTACCAATCTTGTCGGCGGTTCCTTCCAGGATGGCTTTCACTTCCCGTCCCGTCAGCCCCGGATTGGCCGAGAGCATCAGCGCACAGATGCCCGCTACCAGGGGGGTGGCCGCGGAGGTACCGCCGAAATGTTTGTGGTACGGCCCCCGGTCTCGGCCGTCGACGTAGTACCGTTTCTCGGGGGGCAGTTCCCGCTGACCCGGGTCCCAACTACAGCGGGCAGCCAGTACGGGCCACCCCCCGTCGCTGGGCGCCACGATGCTGAGCCCCGGACCGCGGTTGGAATATGCGGCGTGGGTATCGTTACTGGTAGAGGCGCCTACCGTGATCACGCCATCTAATTGCCCGTAATAGTTGACCCGCCCGGCCCCTTCGTTGCCGGCAGCGAAGAGGACGATACATCCCTTACCGTCACGCCCTTCGTTCAGGGCTTTTTGTATCGCGGCTTCGTGAATTTTCCCCGGCCGGTACCGGGCGTCGATCGTACCCCAACTACACGAGATAATATCCGCCCCCTCTTTCCGACAGTGATCCAACATCCGTTCCGTGAGGTAGGCCGAATACGTAAGCCCGTGCAGCGGCATCAACCGGGCATTCGGCGCCGCTCCGACGATACCGGTACCGTTGGCCGAAGCGATGGCCAGGCTGGCACAGGGTGTTCCGTGGGTACCATAGGCCGGCCCCTCCGGCAGGGTCGTGGAACCCGAAGATATCGCCAGGGGTGACACGGATTTCCCGGTAAGGTCCGGGTGGCTCAATTCGAAACCGTTGTCGATCACGGCTATAGTGATTCCTTCTCCGCCCAAACTGTCCAGTTTGTTCCAGGCTGCTTTCACCCGCGCATCCGCCCGGTACTTCGTCGGATAGTTGGGCACCCCGGGGATATTTCCCTCATTTTCCAGAGACCACTGCTGGGGAAACAGGCCGTCCCGTGGCTCGGAGAAATACTGGTCCAGGGGCACGTCCAGGTCCGGTATTGCCTGCGCGACCATGGCCATTTGTTCCAGCTCCTTAGCCATCTTCAGCGGATTGCTGCTTTTTTCGGTAACTCGGACCACCACCGTATTGTCTGGACGCGATTCGAGCATCTCCAGTCCCAGCCGGTCAAATAATGCCCGACGCTCGGCCTCCCCTACGCCTTCGACAAAATTGCAATAGATGATGCCGGTGGGAATGACGGGACGGTTATCTCCATCGGCAAAGTACACGTGCGAACCCACCTCGATAGTGGATTTCTGGCGCAAGTCGTCCAGCCCCTGCTCGACCTCCCCCTTCAATTGGACAATTTTGAAGCCACCGAGATCCGGTAGTAGTTCCTCCTTTATCTCCTTTGCACTTTGGCTATCCTTGACCTTCAGGCCTACCAAACGCTGGCTCTTACGAAGTCTTAGATCACCGCTTGGGGCGGTACTATTTGTGCTACTCATCGAGGTAAGATAAGGTGGCAAGCAGACAAAAAAACCTCCCGCTGGCAGCGACCGGTCGACAAAATCCGTTTACCTTACGGTATTTCCGCATTCTGATGCCTTTTGCCCGATGAACGGCAGCAGGTTGAGGATTTACCTTGCAAGCTTTTTATGGATTACACGATCTGTCTGGAGAATGATGAAGAACGTTTCGTTGCTGCCCTGCGTCGCGGCGAACGGGAAGCCCAGCGTGTCCTTTACGAAACCCATTATAGTCCGTTGATGGCCATATGTCAACGTTATAGTGGTACGGAGGACGAGGCGATGGACCTGCTTCACGAGAGTTTTATCAAAATCTTCGGAAAGATCAACCGTTACGAAAGCGGAACGGCCCTTTTAGCGTGGATGCGCCGCATCACCGTCAATACTGCCATCGACCATTACCGACGCTCGGTACGCCGACGGACGGAGGACATTGAGCGGGCCTATCAGGTGAGCAGCAACGCGCCGGATGTGATCAGTCAGTGTTCCGCCCAGGAAATTCTGATTGCCGTACAGCAACTGCCGCCTACCTACCGGACCATCTTCAACCTCTACGTTATTGAGGGATATAGCCACAAGGAGATAGCCGAATATTTAAATATTACTGATTCCACCTCAAGATCTAACCTCGTAAAGGCGAGAAACAAACTTCAGAAAACACTTTCCGCCCCGGGCCGCTAGTAATGAAAGACCTACACCCCATTGATGACATGATCCGGAAACGGATCGAAAGCCTGCCGCCCCCTCCCATGGGTGGATGGGATGAGCTTGCTGCCCGTCTGGAAGAGCAAAAGGACGATCACGCCATCGCCGAAAAGCTTGTCAGTTTGGCTCCCCTACCGGAGGCCGGTAGCTGGAATGCCTTTGCCGAAAAGCTGGAGGTAGCCGAAAGCATGAGCGAACAGGCCCTCGACGAAGCCGTGGTCACCGGCCTCAAGCAGGCAAATCCCCCTCCAGCGTCCGGTTGGACACTGCTCGCCAACCGACTTGAATTGATCGGGAAGCGAAGGGAAATGGTCGCCTGTCTGAAAATCACGGAAGCAGCGCTGCTCCTTAGCATGCTGTTGTTGTTTGCTCGATTCGGTCATGTGCTCGACGAGCATCATCCCGCTACGATTGCCGAAGCCAGGATTTCGCGCCAACAGTTTCCACTACCAACCTCCCCCGAGGCCATCCTCGCAGCGCCCATCGCCAGTGAGGAAAATGTCAGTCGTCCTGCCGTCACCCGGGAGAATCAACAACCGCCCATCACGCCGGCGATCACCAAGCCACTACCCGGCCCTGTATCTGACGGCGTAGTATTTCTGGCTGATGCCCCTAAGAAAATCAGGGTAAGACCGACCACGGTGGGCGCTTTTGACCACTCGATCGATCCCGTCCCGGAAAAGGGCACCGGCGTACACCGCCCCCTGCAGTTAGCCGGCCTCTTCGGTAGCGAACCGGTCCGCTATTATTTGAATGCCTTCGTTTCTCCCGTGGATTTTAACGAGGTCGTAACCCAGGAAAACGGCGTATTAGGCATCACCGCCCAACGTAAGCTCAGTACTGGCTACAGCATAGGTGCCCTACTGGAAGCGGCACAGGGTGTTAACGCGCTGCAGTTCGGGCTCGTCTATGGTCTCCGTTCCTATGTTCCCGCAAAGATCCTGCTTATCGAGGAAGACACTTCTGGCGTAGAGCAGGAACTCGGCATCCGGTACAGCAGACTAACCTACCAGACGATTTCCATTCCCTTGAATTACCAGCGAGAACTTTCCAGTAATGAAAAGTGGCGCGTTTCCGCCGGGGTGGGTATGTCTATGAATGTTGTCCTTGGATCCCACGTCAAACTTCCCCCGGATGTCACGCTGGCGGATTTGAACCGCATCATCCAGGGGAGTATCGCTACCAAAGCACCACGGGAAAAAGCCCAGGCCAGCGAAATTCTCGATCCTACCCGGGGATATTTCCAGGGTGGCGGAATACTGGAGAACAGCAGTCTCTATCTCAGTGGCAACGTCCGGATAGAACGGCTCCTGAGCGACCGGTGGAGCATTTATTTCTCCCCTACCTTTAGCAAACTTGTCACGGTCCGCGAAGGAAAAGGCGGCAAAGGGCCGCTGGAGGACCGGATCCATAATACCATGCTGCAGATGGGTGCCCGCTTGCGCCTGACCAATAATTAACCCACCGCCCGTTAAATTTCTCTTAGCACCGCAACCCCGGGGGCTAGTCCTACCTTTGCCATCCATGACCCGCATCTTTACGTTTGGAGCCTTGCTCCTCTCCCTGGTTGGTACCGCTCAGCAACGCTCTGCTCTACCTACGACCGACGAACAAGCCCAGGAATTAGCCGCCACGATTACGAAGAGTGACCTTCGCGAACACCTGACCGTTCTATCCGCCGATGACATGGAGGGCCGAGAAACCGGCGAGCCCGGCCAGAAAAAGGCAGCAGCCTATCTGGCATCTCAGCTAAAAGAGCTCGGACTGCCCGCAATCGGAGATAATCAGAATTATTATCAGACCATCAAGTTCAGCCGCCAGAGTTGGGAGGCCATTGACATGCGATGGAACGGGGAACCCCTTAGACACCTGTGGGAATACTACAGTTCACCGAGTAAAAACTCCAGCCGCGACACTACCGCGATCGAAGAGTTGGTTTTTCTGGGCTACGGAATTGACGATGAATCTTACAGCGATTACCGGGGACAGGATGTTGCCGGAAAATCCATCATCATCTTTGCCGGGGAACCCCGGGGCCGCGATGGCAACTTCCTGCTTTCGGGCTCGAAGGACCCCAGCGAATACAGCCTGGATGACGGCCGTAAGCTCCATTCCGCCTACGAACATGGCGTGGAGACTGTTTTCATCATCGATCCCGCATTCAAAAAGAACGTCCAGGAAGTGCGCCGCGAAACCCTCGACGGGCGGATGCGCATGACCGACCAAACGGAAGCCGAACGGGAAATGGCCAATAACGTGTACATCACCCCGCAATTGGCAAAACAAATTTTCGGTAAGCAGTATCGTAAGGTCATTAAGGCACGCAAACGCCTCCAACGCAACGGCCGGCTTCGCCCCGTTATGATAGCTACCGACATCCAGTTGACGCAGAC
The DNA here is from genome assembly GCA_963747415.1 of Lewinellaceae bacterium. Taxonomy (GTDB): domain Bacteria; phylum Bacteroidota; class Bacteroidia; order Chitinophagales; family Saprospiraceae; genus Neolewinella. Next base: position 667,742 of record CAVVFF010000004.1, read on the forward strand.
CAAAAACGTCCGCGAACTGATCGGGGAAAATGTACTCGGCTACCTTCGCGGTACCGATCCCGACCTGGCCGACGAGGTTTTGGTCGTCAGCGCCCACTACGACCACATCGGTCGTAGGGGTGATGCTATCTTCAACGGTGCGGATGATAATGGATCCGGCAGCAGTACGGTTCTCGAGATCGCCGAGGCCTTCGTAAAAGCTAAGGCTGCCGGTCTGGGTCCCCGCCGCAGTGTCCTGTTTCTGTGGGTAAGCGGAGAGGAAAAGGGCCTGCTTGGCTCCGAATACTACGCGAACCACCCGGTCTTTCCGCTGGAACATACCGTGGCGGACATCAACGTCGACATGGTTGGTCGGATCGATCCGGCCCACGAGGGTAATCCCGACTATATTTATGTGATCGGTAGCGACCGGTTAAGTACCGAGTTACACGATATCAACGAGGCGGTTAACCGCGACTTTACCCAGCTGGAACTGGATTATACCTACAATGCCAAGGACGACCCGAACAACTTCTACGAGCGTAGCGACCACTACAACTTTGCCGAACGGGGCATACCGAGCGTCTTCTTCTTTAACGGTACCCACGCCGATTATCACCGGGACACCGATACGATCGAGAAGATCAATTTTGAAAAAATGGCCCGTATCGGCCAGCTTATCTTCTACAATGCCTGGCAATTAGCCAACCAGGACAAGCGCATCGAGGTAGACGTCAAATAGGCCGTATTGACTTTCCGTCTTTAGAAGCCGAATAGGGTACTTCCCACCGGCACCTCTCCCTGTTGGTTGAAGTACAGCGCCGCCAGGATGAAGGCAATTACGGAAATGATGATCCCGTAGAGGAAGACGTTGTAACAGATTCGCAAATACGTGTACTTCTGCGCCAGCACAACTCCCAGATAGTATAGGTCGCGGGTCATGCTGGAATAGAGAAACTCTTCATCCCGGATCATTTCCATCATCCCGAAATGAAAGTCCTCCAACTTCATATTGTAAAAGTTTCCGAAAAACAGCAGGTTACTCCGGCGCGCTTTGATGTCCTCCAGGCTACTGTTCCCTTCGGTGACCTTCGGACGGGTTGCCTGTATGGCGTAAAAGAGGCTTCCCAGACAGATCGCGACCAAAATGATGGTGGGAATAGTGAGGTGGGGATTATTGTCAAGTTTGGGGAAAAGATTGGCCGCGGAGATACTCAAAATTATGGCGTTCACCGACAGCATGATGTTGGCTTTGTTATCCGCGATACTGCTCAGGTTGACGTGGGTCCGGTAAGTGGCGCGGTACATCGTTTCCACACCACGGCCCGGTTTGAAGTCTTCCTCCGGGCCTTGCTTCTTCTTGATCTTTTTAGGTTGCTTTTTCTTTTTTGATTGTTTGAGCTCCTGCAGACTGCCCGGCGTCTGATCGGGGTAAAGCGCCTTCTTGCGTTTATAAAGCTGCTTGACGTGTTTGCTCTTGCGGTCACCGTAGAGCTCCCGGGCAGCCTCGGTGTGGTACTCATGGCTTAGTAAAAAGCCAAGTTCAAAGTCTACCCACTCCTGATCGGACATGACCATTGCACGGGTCAGGGCGAATTCCTGGCGAACGCGACCGCAGCGGTCCCAGTAGCTTACCCCGCCCAAATGGCTTAGATCGGCATCTCCGATGATCTGCTCGACAAAGGTTCGCGGATCCTGGGGCATCCGGGTAGCGAGAATTGCCCCCCGCACATCCTGAATGATCTCTTTATCCTGCTCGTTTTTCTCCAGAAATTCGGCGGCGTTGTCAGCACTACGCAGTTCATGGTCCTCCCAACCTTCTGTATATCCCGTATCGTGGAACCAGGCCGCCAGTTCGATAACGAATTTATCCCGATCGCTCAGGTCGTAATAATGGGCAAGCTCTCTGGCAGATTCGACTACGGCATAGGTGTGTTGAAAATTATGATAAACGTAGCGCTGGTCGACGTTTTCGCGGATATAGCGCTCTACGTGAGCTTCGACGTTTTGAAGCAGTTCTTCGGGGTGAGTTGGCATGTCCATCGTGAAGTTAATAACCGCTTCGAGGGTTTGTGCGTTTTACCCTTACCTGTCTATCCTGAAACGGCAATGCAGGCGGTCCGAAAAGAGGAAAAACTGGATTCCGCCTAAAAATAGGTAATCCTTTTATTCAGCTTACCGTACGCCCGGGGAACAAATTAATCCGACGAAAGCGGATGGGACAGCAAGCTGTTAATCAAAACTTTCAATGCGTGATCAAGCTCGATGCCTACCGACATTACTTTAGCCCCCTCCGCTTCTGGAAGAAACTCTCCGGCCTGGCCCGTGAGCTGAGTTCTCGGACGGTCTATTCGGCCCTTTTACTCTACTATGCGTACGAACGAAAGGATACCCCGAAATGGGCCAAGCGGGTCATCCTGGGTGCCCTGGGCTATTTATTGATGCCTATTGATGCAGTACCCGATCTGACCCCCATCCTGGGATATACCGATGACGTTACCGTCCTGGCCGCTGCCCTCACCACGGTGGCCGCCTACATCAATGACGAGGTCAAACAAAATGCCCGTACAAAACTGTCCGCCTGGATCCCAGAAAGTGAACAGGATGACCTGAAACAAATAGACGATAAAGTGTGAGGCAATCGTTGCTCCTATCGCAGTCTCGCCCCGCAACCGCCTGCGCCTTACATTTGTCCCTATCTTAAACACCGCTACATGTCCGGAACGAACAACCGATTTGCCAATGCCCTGATGAAAGCCCTGGAGAAGAAGAATCTCGACGGTTTCGACTACTTGGAGTTCAAGCAGTCGGTAGGACGGCTGACGGAAATCGGAATGGACCTGGATACCGCCATCAATTCCGCCTTCATCACCGGGTCGTCCGTAGGCCTTACGAAGGAGAAACTAATCAAAACGGCTAACTACTATTCCGAGGTTCTGCAGGATGAAAAGTCCCAATTCATGCGCAGCCTGGAAAAGCACCTCGTGGATAACGTGGAAGGGAAGGCCAAGCAGACGGGAGAACTAAAGAAAAAAATAGCCAACTGGGAGTCCAAGATTCAGCAATTACAGGAACAGATCAACTCCGCAAAGTCCCAGATCGAAGCTTCCGACAGCCAGATCAACGCCGCCCGAACTAAGGCCGAGGAAAATCAGAAAGGTTTCGACGAGGCCCTGGAGGTCATTACCAACACGATCCGCAAAGACGTAGAAGACATACGTCGCGTGCTACCCTAAACGCCTTTACCGATGACCCCTCCGGATACATCAACGAGTAAATCATTCTGGAAGCGTCCCGAGGGCGTTACGGGACTTATATTTCTCGTAGCTATCCTGGCCGGGCTCGGAATACTGTTGACTACCTTCTCGGGGGTCATCCTCCCCTTTCTTTCCACGACCCTGGGCCTGGTCGTTGCCGGGATCTCGCTTCTTGCCATCGTCTTTGCCATCGCCGATCCGCGAACGCGGACCCTGTTCGCGTATATGTATAAGGGCGCCATGCGTAAGCTGACGGGTCTGTTCGTCAACATCGACCCGATCGGCATTCTCAAGACTTACGTCGAAGAGCTGGAGCGAAATCTCCAGGAAATGCGGAAACAGATCGGCAAGATCCGTGGCCAGATGCGTCACCTCACCACCCTTATGGAAACAAACGAGACGGAGGTGAAAAAGCAACTCAAACTTGCTTCGCTCGCCAAGGACAAAGGCAAGAACCAACAGATGATTCTGAGTAGCCGGCGGGCGGCGCGGCTGAGAGAAAGCAATGAAAAGTATCAGGTACTGCTGACCAAAATGGAGGTCCTCAATCGCGTCCTCAACCGAATGCATCAGAATAGTGAGGTGCTGCTGGAAGATACCCGCGATCAGGTCGACCTTCGTATCCAGGAGCGCAAGGCAATCCGCGCCAGTCACGGCGCCATGAAATCCGCCATGAGTGTTATTAACGGGGACCCCGATCAGCGGGCCATGTTCGACCAGGCGATGGAAGCCATCGCGCAGGATGTTGCCAATAAGGTTGGGGAAATGGAACGCATGATGGAACTCAGCAATGATTTCATGGCCAGCGTGGACCTGCAAAACGGTGTGTTCGCTGACGAAGGCCTCCGCATGCTGGAAGAGTGGGAGAAAAAGAGCGACCTGCTGTTGAGTGAGGGCCACATCGAATTCGACCTGGATAAGCAACCCGCCGCAACCGAATCACTGGACAACCTGGACCTGGATGAACTAGCAAAGCGTCCAGATCCTCAGACTAGGAACAGGGGAAGCCGAAATACCGAATCGGGGTACGATCAATTCTTCAGCTAAGGCTACCACCCTGCCCCGTAGGTCTCCACCAACACATTATCGTAGGCGTCCGCCTGTTCGAATAGGTACTCAAACCGGGGAAGCGCTGTGTCCACCGTCAGGTACCGGTCGTAGATGAGTAACGATAGAATGATGTCCCTTCCGTAGGTAGAAAAGCTCAGCTGCCGGGTCCGGGCATTCTCCCGTAAGAGATAGGCAAACAATTCCGGGGTGGGCACTTCCGGCAACTGGCACAGGTAGGCGTCGCCCGTTACCAATCCGCTGTCTTCGTGGTAAGCGATCTGAATGGTAGCACTACCCTGTCGGATGTTCCAGAGGTTAGGGCCCCGACGAGCCAGTCGCGGGTCGTGTCCGCCGGTACGGATGATCTCTTCGATGGTAGCGTTGACCCCGGTAGGCACCGCGTCTTCCAACTGGCCGGGCAGGATCAGTTCCGAACCGCAATTCGGACAACGGCCCCTTGTGTTCGCCCCCTCCTCGAAGGTAAGTTGCCGACATTCAAAACAACGGGTTGCCGGGCGGTCATTCCCTCGCTGGAATTCATCGAGAATTTCCCGCAGGGTTATGGTGGGCAACGCGAGCGAACGGCCGGGCTCCTCCGAAGCATCCAGCATATTGATGCCCAGCAACTCCCCGTTCGGACGGTACACGCCGCTGCCGCTCTGCGTATTACCCGGGGTGGCATCGTGCACGAAAAAGCCGATACCGTGGCGCAGGTAGGTTTCCAGGATCACTTCTCCCGTTGCTTCCCGCCGACGCTCCCCAAAGTGCTGACCGATAGAGGTAACCGGCTCTCCCACCGAGGGACGATCAGTGGCGAGAGCTAAGGGGCCGAGATCCGTCTGTGCCGGCATGCGCAGGAAGGCCAGATCGTAGTAGGAATCCAGGTAAACGACGGGGGCCAGTTGCTCAGCCACTCCTTCACCGCCAATAACCACGGAGGCACTGTCTCGCACTACGTGCTCATTCGTTACGATCACGCCGTGTTGGGGAAGATAGGTGCCCGTACCGGTACTGAAGGGGGTCGCGACCTGAAAAACGTACATGATGGGAATTGGTGGGTGAAGTCCCAAGGTAACGCCCCTATGGTTTTTGGTGGGCCACGCCAAAATATATTGGCATCTTTGCGGCGTGAACGATCCGCGTTTATACTACTCTACCCTGGCCGAAGAGCGAAGCAAGCTGGCCCAAGATCTGCAACAACGCTACGATCGGTTAGCCATCGTGCGGCTCATTGCATTTTTTGCATTGATCGCCGTACTGATCTTAGCCTGGTCCCATACCCTGACCGTCGGTTTACTCACAACGGTGATTTTGCTTCCGCTGGCTGCTTACGGTATACGCCTGCATCTGAAGATCGGGAGGCGGGCGACGGAGGCGCAGGTACAGGCCTCTTTCGCCGAAGGAGAACTGCGTGCCCTGGCCCACGACTTCAGCCATTATCCTGACGGCGCAGCCTTTGTCGGATCCGGTCATCCCTACGCGGTGGATTTGGACATTTTTGGCCCGTTTTCCCTTTACCAGTTTATCAATCGGACGGTCACGGCCGTAGGAGCACAGCAACTGGCCGACCACCTGGCCGAACCGGTGGGCCACGACACTGCCAGCCAGCGGCGGGAAGCAGGGCTATTGCTGAGGGATCATCCGGCTTGGTGCCTGGAGTTTCGTACCATCGGTCACGGCCTCAACGATGATCCCGCTTACGCGCGGAAGCTACTGGCGTGGGCAGACCGCCCCCCGGTAGCCAGCGATACGATCGTACGCCTCATGCGGTGGCTCGCTCCCGTTTTCGCGGTGGTCGGGACCTGGTTTTGCTTCACGCAATCCCCCTGGCAGCTCGGACTTCTCTTTTTCGTGCCTGCTTTCGTCCTGCTTCGCCGCTACCACGAAGTTGCCGCAACCGAACATGCCTATACCGCCCAGGCGGGCCGCATCCTCGGCGGCTATGCGCGATTGCTGAGCCACGTGGAGAACCGTTATCCTCAGGAAGTGGGCGGTGCTTCCGGTGCTATAGGTCAACTCTCGTACTATGTCAGCCAACTGGATGTCCGGTACAACCCCTTCGTGTTCTTACTTGAAATAAGCGGCCTCTGGAGCCTGCAGTGGCTCTACCGGCTCGACCGGTGGCGCACGCAACATCGGGCTGACCTGGAGCGCTGGATTGCGGAATTGGCCTACGTCGACGCCATGGTGTCCTGGGCTACCCTCCGCTTTAACCGTCCCGACTGGACGGAGCCCGAACTGACTACCTCCCCCACCCTCGAAGGAAAGGAGTTAGGCCATCCGCTGCTTGCACCCGAAGGACGGGTGACCAATGATATTTCCATTCATACGGACGGACATATACACCTGGTCACCGGAAGCAATATGGCGGGAAAATCAACCTGGCTTCGGACGGTGGGGATCAATATTATCCTGGCCCGCGCGGGGGGGCCGGTATGTGCTTTACACCTGCGCACCGCCGCCCTGCAGGTTTGGACCTCGATGCGTACCCAGGACGACCTGAGTGAAAGCACCTCGAGTTTCTATGCGGAACTCAAACGACTCAAAGCGATCATCGAAGCAGTAAGTACGCCCGGAGAAGACGTTTTTTTCCTCCTCGACGAAATTCTGAAGGGAACCAATAGCCGGGACCGACATACGGGATCCCGGGCACTGATCCGTCAGCTGATCCGCGAACAGGGTGCCGGCATCATTGCTACTCACGACCTGGAACTCGCGAACCTGGAGCGGGAGGCGGGCAGCCGGGTAGAAAATTATGCGATGGAGGTACAAACCCGGGACGGCGAATTGGTTTTTGACTATAAACTTCACCGGGGTGTAAGCCGTAGCTTCAACGCAACGGCCCTGATGGCCCGTATGGGGATCAAGATCGATCCCGAGGATATCAAATTAACCCACGATTGAACATGAGCAAAGGAAAAATCCTGGTCACGGGCGGCACCGGCTACATCGGCAGCCACACCGTGGTCGACCTGATCGAGAACGGTTTCAACGTCGTTAGCGCTGATAATTACCACAACAGCAAGGCCGGGGTACTCGACGGGATAGAAGCGATAACGGGCGTCCGGGTGGTAAACCATACTGTTGATCTTGCCGACCGCAGCGCAACGGCCAAACTTTTCGAAGAACACCGGTTTGACGGGGTTATCCACTTTGCGGCATTTAAATCCGTAGGCGAAAGCGTCGAAAAACCCTTGGAGTACTTTCGCAACAACCTGAATAGCCTGATGAACGTGATGGACGGTCTCCATCGGCAAGGCAGCAACAACCTGGTCTTTTCATCGAGCTGCTCCGTTTACGGCAACGCCGACGAATTACCCGTTACGGAATCCACCCCGCGCAAGGAGGCCGAGAGTCCGTACGCCCGTACGAAGCAGATAGGGGAGGATATGCTGTACGATTTTTGTAGCCACCATAAGGATTTCAGCGTGATTTTGCTGCGTTACTTTAATCCTGCCGGGGCGCATCCCAGTGGAAAGATCGGGGAAGACGCAGCTAATATGGCGAGTAACCTGGTGCCGGTCATCACCCAGGTAGGTGCGGGAAAGCGGGATAAACTCACCGTATTCGGCGACGATTACGATACGCGCGACGGGAGCTGCGTCCGCGATTACATTCACGTGTCGGATCTGGCACACGCGCATACCCTGGCCCTCGAGGCCCTGCTTTCCGGTTCCGAAATGGAGAATCCGGCCCTGTACAATCTTGGAATTGGCGAGGGGCTAACGGTGCTGGAGGTGATCAACGCCTTCGAAAAGGTAAGCGGTAAATCCCTCAACTACGAAATCGGCCCGCGCCGGCCCGGGGACGTCGTTGCCGTTTACGCCGACCGGAGTAAAGCCTCCAGGGAATTAAATTGGCAACCTAAGTACGATGTCGACGACATCATGCGCACGGCATGGGCATGGGAGGAAAAGCGATAGCCCTGCAACTTCGACTTTTAGGCACGGCTACTTCCCAGGGCGTTCCGGTGATCGGATGCCACTGCCCTGCATGCCAATCCCGCGATCCCCGCGATCATCGGTTGCGCTCTAGTGCCGTGCTCTCCTCCGGTGATGCCAACTTCAACATCGACGCCGGACCCGATTTCCGTACGCAAATGCTACGGGCAAGAATAGAACAACTGGATGGGATCCTGCTGACGCACGAACACAACGACCATACCGCGGGGCTGGACGACGTGCGTCCTTTCTGCTTCATGCAGGAGATCGACATGCCAATCCACTGCCTGCCGAGAGTGGCCAGGGAACTCAAAGAGCGGTTTGCCTACTCATTCAGTAATTACCCCGGCGTTCCCCGGCTGGATCTTCGGGAAGTGGACTTCGGGGATCGCGTTTCCTTTAACGGAAATGACCTGCTCCTGCTGCGGGTCAACCATGGTAACCTGCCCATCCTGGGGTTCCGCATCGGTAACTTGGCTTACCTGACGGATGTTAAAACACTTCCCCCGGAGACGCTGGAAAAATTACAAGGACTGGAAACGCTTGTGATCAGTTGCCTGAACCACCGGGGCACCCATAGTCACCTGTCCGTTTCGGAAACCCTCGATTATGCCCGGCAAATCGGGGCGGCCCGTTCCGTACTGATCCACCTTAGCCACCGCCTCGGGCCGCACGCCGAGTTTCAGGAAAGCCTTCCCCCCGGCGTGGAAGTAGGCTACGATGGCCTGGTGATTGATATCCACTAGACACCATTCGTACCAATGCGCGTTAAGGCGCCGTTAAAGGCAAGTCGCACCTCCGCTGGAACTCGCCGCAGGTCGTTTCCCGGATAGCCAGCCTTTACCTTTGCGCCGCCAATGATCGTTCGTTTCCTCATTCTGTCCCTTTCCCTGATCGGACCGGCATGCTGCCTTGGTCAGCAACAGCCGTCATCCGGGGAAAAGGAGGTGCTGAATATCGATCACGCCAACGAATTGCGGATTCTGCAAAAAGGCAAAGCTCAGCGGCTGATCGGTGAAGTGGAACTTAGCCAGGATAGTATTTTCATGTATTGCGACAGTGCTGAACTAGTCAGTGAAGTTCAGCTTTACGCCTACGACAACGTCACCATTCAGCAGGGCGACAGCATCGCCGCCTTTTCGGAATACCTCGATTACAATGCCGAAACGCTGCTGGCGAAACTCAAAAAGAGCGTCGTGCTTCAGCGCGGGGAAACGGAGCTGTTTACCGAGGAGCTGGACTACAACCTGGCCACAAAGCTGGCGACCTACCACACGGGAGGTCGGGTAACCAACGGAACGACGGAACTCAGCAGCACCCATGGCTACTATTATGCGGACAACCGGAACGTTTACTTCCGCGACAGCGTGCTGGTAGTCGATGATCGATTTGAAATGCGGGCCGACACCCTACGGTACGATCTGGCGAACGAGCGGGTGTATTTTTTGGGTCCCACCGTTATTCGCAGCGATACCCACAACATCTACTGTGAAGCCGGCTACTACGACGTTGCCCTGGACGAAGCGATCTTTGAGGTGAATGCCCAGTACAGGAGTGGTGACCGGCTGGCGGCTGCGGATTCCATTCGGTACTACGGGGACCGGGAACTCTATATTCTAAAGGGGGACGCCTACGTAGCGGAGGGCGAGTTTCAGCGGGCTACCGCCGACCGGATCAACTATTTCCGGGCCCAAGACCGCTATCAACTGGAGGGTAACGCAACGGTCATCGATTCGGCCCAGACGGTGAGCGGCGACACCATCGATTATAATGTGCTTACCGAAAGCTACACCGTCAGCGGCGGCCGCCCCCGGATATCGAATCCGCCCATGCTGCTGGTGGCCGATCGGATGTATTCCGATGAAGAGACCGGTTTAGGGCGGGCATCGGGAAACATCGTCTGGCAGGACACTTCCGCCGACCTGCAGATCGAAGCCGCCCAAGCGGACTACAATCAATCAACCGGGTACCTAAAGGCATACGGAGGCACCCGGGGCAGGGCCCTGCTGACTACCACCATGGACAAAGACACGATGTACCTGGCTGCCGACACCTTACTTTCCGTTCGTACGGACGAGGTGGACGCTGCCGGTGATACCGTTCGATACCTCTCCGCCTACCACGATGTCAGGATCCTCAAAAGCGACATGCAGGCCCTGGCGGATAGCTTGCAATTCAACACGGTCGATTCCGTACTGACCCTATATCGGAATCCCATCCTCTGGCAGGATACGAGCCAGCTTACGGCCGATACGATCAACCTATACCTAAAGAACAACTCTCCCGATCGCGTACACCTGCGGCGAAACGCGATGGTGATCACCTCACCCGACCTGATCTTCTTCAACCAGGTGAAGGGCAAGGACATCATTGCGCACTTCGACAGCAGCCAGTTGAGCCAGACGGATGTAAAGGGTAATGCCGAAGCCATTTATTACGCACAGGATGAGGCCGGTGGCTACATCGGCGTAAACAAGACGGCCTGCAGCGCCATGGTCCTATACTTTAAGGACGGTGGCGTAAATCGAATTAAGTTCCTGAGTTCCCCCTCCGGGCGGTTGGATCCGATGGATGCGGTGGACCATACGGGCATGCGGCTGGAGGGCTTCCGGTGGGAAGCGGATCGTAAGCCCCTCAACCTCTCCGACCTTTTCGACCCGGTCTTGCCTGCAGCTCCGGACGTTCTATTGATCGAAGCGAGCGAACGGTGACGATGCGCTACTTTTGCGCAATGTTGAACTGGATCCTTGCGCTAATGGTGTGCGTTTTACCATGGGGCCTTCTAGGCCAGGTAGAGTATTCGATTTCGGCGGCATCGGAAGCCTTGCAGGGGGCGGATTATCGCCTGGCGGCGCAAATACTCGACAGCCTGGAAATGACGGGAGCGGTCAACCCCAATTTTTATCTCGCTAAGGGAAATGCGCATTTCGAAGCCGGCCAGCCGGGACGCGCCATATTAGCTTACGAACGTGGCCTTCGCCTTCGGCCTAAGCAGCCCGATTTGCTAAACAACCTGCGGTTCGTGCGCGAGCAAGCGGGCATCAGCACGCCTGACATTCCCGCCTTTTTCCTGCTTGGCGCCTGGCGCTCCGCGGGAGCTTTCCTGGGCAGTAAGACAAGCTTTGTCCTAAGCCTGATCTTTTGGTGGCTGGCCGTGGCCGGGGCGGTTTGGTGGTACCTTCGAAAGGATAAGATGGAGGAGAAGCGGCGGTTTGTCCTGCTACCGGCCGCCCTGTTGTTCGCCTTACTCGCCCTGCTTTTCTATGGGCTGGGTGAAAGCCGGACGAACTATCTGGATCGGTCGGATGAGGCCATATTACTTTCGGGCGCTACCCTCCTTGTATCGCCTACCGCCGAAGGTTCGGTCGAAGCTCAGCTTCCGGAAGGCGTCAAGCTCTACATTACCGACCGGGTGAACCGCTATGTCAAAGTACAGCTGGTGGACGGTCAAACCGGTTACCTGCCGGTGGAGCAAATCGGCATCATTTAAGCGCTTGTCTGGACCACCGCACGTCGTTCATAACCCGGCCCTGCCTGATTCGGACAATCCAAACCAAAGGCGCTTTGCTACCTACGCTCCTCCCCGATCGTAGCGATCCAATCCGAGGTTTTCTATAATGGTGACTAGCTTTTCTCCGTACTTAGGATCGGTAGCATAACCACAAGCCTTTAAGCCATGTGCCCACTTCACGTAATCAATGCCGTGCCGTTTCAGTTTGGCGTAACGCGGCGTATTCAGCAGCAGACTGTGTTCTCGGAAGGAATCGGCAACGGAGTCAAATACGCGGAACATATCGTAGCGCGTATCATCTCCGTAATTACGGCAGGTACAACCCAGACATTTCGTTCTGCACTTGATGCCAAAGTGATTGTTGCTGTTTACGGCTAGTTTGCTGTCTCCGGCATTGCTTTCCAACAGCGCCTGGGCCAGGGTTATGCTGGCGGGGATTCCGTAGGCTCGCATTTCGCGCCGGGCGGCGGCCTCGTGACGGCGAAGGTAATCCGTTACCCGTTGCTTTTTTCCCCGGATTATATCGGGGGCCAGGCCTTTGCGTTCGCCGTAGTCGGGGCTCAGGACCAGCGTGAGGTTACTTATGTGCGGGGCAGGGTCGTCAGTTCTGGCTATGCTGTTAAAATCGTCTTGGGTTTCCGGTTGCGAATCGATCTTATAAATACGATCCGTCTCCCGGGTACCGGTGAATCCTTGCAGGAGCCGCTGGCCGAGCACGGCGAACCAGCCCCCTACTCCGGCTTCCGTGATCACGGCGGAGCGTTGGGTGGAAGCCGGCAGCGGATCGTGGACGCTCACCTGGAGCGACAGTCCCTTGCTGATACAGATGTAGCCGATGACCACGATAAGGATGAGTTCCACGGAGTAGTGAATCCCGTAATCAACCAGGCGGGCCATTCGGCGACCGAGACCGGAAGGATGGGGAGCATTGGATGGAGCAGGCATAGGTCAGGGAAGTTTGAGGGTGTCGGTATCTGGTAAGCTTGGAACCTGCTGCCGGCTTGAAGGCCAGGTCAAAGGTAAACCAAATTTTTCGAACAACAAACTTTTTGTTTGTTTAAATAGAATTATCAAACTTCCTCACTTGTCCGATTCTACCCCGGTATTGATCCTGCGCGCCGCGCCCTTCTTAGTGTTAACTTTACACTACCTTCGTGGGGTTAATATTGCAGATCATGATACTTGTTGCAGATTCCGGCTCCACTAAAGCGGACTGGGTGTTATTGCCCGATGAAGGGGAAAATGTTTATGTAAGTACCCGCGGATTCAACCCGGTCGTCCATCCGTCAGACCTCCTGTATAATGAGGTTCAAAAACTTTCTAAGGACCTGCTTCCCAACCTGCAAATCGACGAGGTGCATTACTACGGCGCGGGTTGCTGGGATTTTCGGCGTAAAAAGGTGATCTCTGATTGCCTTCACAATGCCTGGCCGAGTGCCAAAGTGGAAGTCATGCACGATTTACTGGGGGCTGCCCGGGCAACCTGTGGCAATGAGCCCGGGATATCCTGTATCCTCGGTACCGGCAGCAACACCTGCCTTTACGATGGAAAAGAGGTTATCGACAACGTTACCAATCTTGGCTTCCTGTTGGGAGATGAGGGCAGCGGCTCCCACCTCGGCAAGGCTTTTCTACGGTCTTATTTCTACCGGGAACTGGACGACGAGCTGAATGAAGCCTTCGAAAATTACACTACCACCGACCGGATGACTGTGATCAACAACGTCTACGAATCCGACATGCCCAACACGTATTTGGCTGGCTTTACCCGCTTTATGGGTGAACATACCGACCATCCGCTCATTCAAAAGATCGTTTTCACGAGCTTTGCCGAGTTCCTTGATCGTCACGTTCGCAAGTATCGCGGCCACCTGGAGCTGCCCGTTCACTTTATCGGAAGCATTGCCTTCCACTTTAAAAGCATTCTTTTAGCCGCCTTGCACGAGCGCGACCTTACCGTCGGCCGTTTCATCCATAAACCCATCGAGGCACTCGCCGACTATCACTCCCCCCGTTAGCCTATGAAAAGACAGGATATTCGACGTATTGCCGTATTTACCTCCGGCGGCGATGCCCCGGGCATGAATGCGGCCTTGAGGGCCGTGGTGCGCACTGCCGCCTGGAACAAGCTGCACGTCTACGGTATCGAGCGAGGATTTGAGGGTATGATCGACGGACATTTCCAACGAATGGAGCGCCGCGACGTGGCCAACATCATCCAGCGGGGCGGCACTATGCTGCGCACGGCCCGATCCATGCGCTTCATGTCGAAGGAAGGTAGGCGAGCGGCCTACGATCATTTGAAGGCCTACGATATAGACGCCTGCATCGCCATCGGCGGGAACGGAACCTTCACCGGTGCCAAGATCTTCAGTGAAGAATTCAATATCCCCTTCATCGGTATTCCGGGCACCATCGACAACGATCTTTACGGTACGGATTACACCATCGGCTTCGACACCGCCGTGAATACGGCCATCGATGCCGTTGATAAAATTCGCGATACGGCCGATAGCCACAACCGCCTATTCTTCGTGGAGGTCATGGGCCGCAATTCGGGCTATATCGCGCTCTATACGGCAATCGGTTCGGGGGCCAGCAGCGTCCTCATACCTGAGGCGGAGACCAACCTGGAGGATCTAAAATCCGTACTGAGGAAAAACAAGGCCCGGGGCAAACTCTTCAGCGTGGTCATCGTCGCCGAAGGCCACCCCATGGGCGGCGCTACCGGCATTGCGGAAAAGATCCAGCACGAGTTGGCCAGCATGGAACCAAAAGTAACCGTGATCGGCCACCTGCAAAGGGGCGGCTCCCCTACCGCCGCGGACCGTTTACTGGCCAGTCGGCTCGGTCATGCCGCCGTAGAAGTCCTGCTAAACGGGCAGGAGAACGTGGCGGTCGGCATCGTTAACGGTGAGGTCACCACCTCCCCCTTCGAAGACGCTATCACGAAGGAAAAAGTCCCCCAGGAGGAGTTGATCCGGATGGCCAGTATTCTGGCTATTTAAGCTGCCCAGTAGGAACCCGCAGGTTTTAATTGGCTGCTTTTCTTCCTGGTTTGTTGGTGAAATCCCTATCCATTCAGCTTAGCCCGCTGTATTCGGCCCGGGGAATCTGACGCTGCGTAAGGGTGGCCCGGTGAACTTAACCTACAGTTTACACCCTGTTACGAACTTGCGTCCCCTTTAGCACTTTCCACCACCGAGTTTCAGTACGCTTACGAATGGATGCATCCCTCATTATTATGTGGACCGGCTTTATCCTGGCCGGCTACGCCGTGGTAGGCAACGATTCCATTCAAACGCTGGGCACTTTCCTTTCTTCGAACGAAGACAAGAAGTGGTACGTCCTGTGGGCTTTCGCCGGATCGATACTGGCTGGTACGCTGCTCTACGGATGGAGCCAATACGATGGCGACGTTAGCTACGGCCGACTGGAATCGTACAGTTACGTCGAGGATATGGGCTGGCCCTACCTGTTGCCGCCCCTGGTACTGATGCTGCTTACGCGTACCGGCATACCGGTCTCGACCTCGTTTCTCATCCTGACCTTCTTTAAACCCAAGGGGCTTTTCGATATGACGATGAAGTCCATCCTGGGCTATGCGCTTGCCTTTTGTGTAGCCATTATCGTATGGCAACTAGTTACCCGGTGGCTAGATAAGCGGTTCATCAATACGGAAATGAGTGCGACGAGCACCCGGACCTGGACCCTTCTCCAGTGGGCCTCCACCGGGTTTCTCTGGGGTCAGTGGCTCATCCAGGATTTCGCCAACATTTTCGTGTACCTGCCCCGGTCATTGTTGTTTTCGGAGATCATCATTTCCCTGGTGATCCTACTTACCATGCTGGGCATCATTTTCTACAGCAAGGGCGGTAATATTCAGAAGATCGTCAAGGCCAAAACGAATACCACAGATATTCGCTCTGCCACCTTAATTGACTTTCTATATGGCATAATTCTGCTTTTCTTTAAAGAATTCAGCAACGTCCCCATGTCTACCACCTGGGTGTTTCTAGGCTTGCTGGCCGGACGGGAGATCGCTATCCGCTACCGTCTTGAGCTTGAGGAGGAGCCCAGCGACCGGCCGCGTGCACGCACGGCCTACTACCTTGGAGTGGCACTGAACCTGCTAATCCTTGCACTAATCGGCTACGTGGTTTACCTGCGCGATGCCGTGGATAACCTCGTCATCGTGGTAATGGCTTTGGTAATGGTAGCCCGTGCGGCCGTAGCTTACTTTGAAACCATTCCCGGAAAGAAGAACCTGAGCGCCGCTTTTCGAAATATCTTCAGCGACCTAGGAAAAGTAACTTTCGGATTGCTGGTGAGTATCGCACTCGTGTACGTGATGCGTTATCTGACAACGGGAACCTTCATGGAGATCGCCGGCTAACGGATCAGTCCTATCAGGCTCTGGTAATCGTCAAAGGGCGACGTATCCTCTTTCATGTATAAGAGGTCGTCGTGGGCCAAGCCTAGGTATGCGTCTTCCAGATCGCCCACGGTTTGCTCACACCGCACCTCCAGCTTACCATCGGCAAACTGTTCCCACCGCCAGTCGTAGGTGTTGCGAATCTTCGCCAGGGTATCCTTCTGGACGTCCAGGTAGTCCTCCTCAACTGCAACCGTATCCGCGCCTTCAAAAGCCAGTTCGTTGCGGCAGATCATGCGTGCGTCGCGGAGAATGTAATAGGCGGTATGCACCCGCTCGCTGCCCGTTTGCCGAAGAAATTCTGCATAGAGAGCCAACTGGATATCGCTTCCGTTACGCAACAGATTGCGAAATACGGTCTTACCCCGCCACTTGAGGTCCACCACCGCCGTTTCCCGTAAGCCGTTACGGTCTCGGTCAAGCACCAGGTCGGCACGGCCGTGTATGGCTTGCCCCCCCATTTCGGTCAATTCCCCCTGGATCTCGGCCTCGGAGCCTCTGATCTGCCAGCCATTTTGCTGTATGTAACCGACAAGGGTCCAGGCGGATTTCTTCATCGTGATGAGGAACTGAACGCGCTCCGGCTCCTGGCCGTATTCCAGTAAGACGGCTCCCTGCTGGCGGAGTAACCTGGCAAAATTGTTGTCAATCCATTCCGCTACCTCCTCCCTGGACCATTCCCGGTTTTCGGCCGCGATATCTCGAAGCAGCTGCTCAACGAACAGGTGGCTTAGATTACCGCGCAGGCGGTTTTCACTTGCGATGGATAAAATGGGGGTGGGCTTGAGCTGTAACTGATGCCGGAACAGCCACTTGTGCGGATAATAAAGAAGATCGTCCATGGAGGACGGCGTTTCCTTGTCCCTCGGCCGAAGGGCCTCCGGACGGGAAATGTGGAGCAGGGGAACGGGCGAGGCCAATTCCCGGATCGGTACGGGAGCAAAGCCTGGAAGTGACAGCTCGCGCAGTAAATCATTCGGCTGTCCGGCTTCGTCGATATGGATGGTGACCGACCGTAAACTTACCTCGGTAAAACTGGCCTCCAGGTCCCCCATGAGGGCATGGGCTTCCGTTTCATTGCCATCCACTCGATTAGGGATACAAAGTACCAGCTGCTTCGCGGTATACAATAACGGCCGAAGATTTTGCCAGTGCCGGAGACGATTCCGTTGCTCCGGACTTACAAGTTGGCAGTTTTGCCCACGGAGATATTCCAGCTCGGGCGGGTAATACCGGCTAAAGAAGTAGGTCGGATCGGTTTCCACGAAATCCCACCATACAAGCCGCTGTAGTTGACCCTGGGGCGAACTGGACAAGCGGGTGATCGCCCCGGGGGCAAAGCTTACCGGAAGGGTTCCCTGCTCCGGTGGTTGGAACTGAGTAGGCGCGGGCTGATAAATGGTACGCACCAGCCGCTCCACCTCCAGGTAGCTCAAATCAGTTTCCGGCTGGGCGTCAAGCAGTTCGGTTGCCCGCTCGGACTGAGCCGATAGTACCAGCAGCCCGCTGTTCTCTTGATTATCCTCATAGGCCTCCAGGGCCCAGTTGCGCAGGAAAACGAAGAGGCTTCTCACTTCTCCTTTCGGCACCCTACCCTCTCGGGGGTAACGGCGGCGGCGAAACCAGAAGTCGTACTGCTCCCGCGCCCGACGCAAGCGTGCGGCGGAAAAGCCGCGGTCTTTCATCTCGCGGAATGCCTCGTCAACCGTGTAGATCCAACGACCACCAAACAGCCCCGGCGTGTCGGCCAGGTGCACGGCCAATCGCTGACCCAACCGCCTTTCCAAGGGTTTACTGACCAGGCTAACGAATTCCATAATACGCTCGACTTCCACCGGTTCCCATAGAAAGGCGGTTACCAGTTTGAGCACCTGCAGGCTAGGCCGCGCCAGGCTGGTAGAAGGGATACCCATGCTGGGGAGGCCTTCCATAATCAAGGCATTGTCCAGCGTCTGATTCCGCACGGTCATCAGCACCCCCGGACGCCAGTCGGCGTTATCGCGGATTATTCGGGCCAGGTATGCGGCCAGGTGCGTTTCCCTTTCCGCCCTCAATAAGACCAGACTACCGTCGCCAGTGAGTTGCAGCGGACTTGATGGCGGCTCGCCCGCGGCAACTTTGCTTAGTCTTGTCTGCCAACGGTGCAGGTCCAGGCCTCCGGGGGCCGGTTCACCATCTTGTACGAATTCGATCTGGTCACCCGAAGACTTCAGCGCATGAAGAAGTCGCTTCACGCCACCGGGAAGGAGCTCTTCTGGCTCCTGAATCAATATGTTCAGCGAAGGGTGACTACGGGAATGAAGCGCGGCAAGTAGCCGGTTGAGCCGGTCTGCCATGCCTGGGAGTAGGCTATAACCGGTGTCGGGACCGAGCACCAATGCCTCCAGTTCGTGAAGCACCGCGATGCGCTCCGGAGTATGTTCCTCCGCCGGCCGGTCTAGCCGGTACCCGTGTTCCAGAAGCTCGTCCCTTCGAGAAAGCAATTCCTCCGCCGTGGCGATCTTATCCGCCTGGAAAGAAGCTGCGTAGAAGGGTACCTTCCGGTCTCCGTCTTCGAGCCGATGCTGCAAAACCTGACGATACTGCTCCGTACGCAGCGCGTCGCGGTTGGCGGAACTCTGACTGAGCGCATAGAATCTTTCCAGGTACCGGATCAATCCCGGATAGTCCAGGAATAGCTCACCAGTGGATTGCGCCGGTGGTTCCGGCAGCAGGGGGCCGGAAAAGCTGAGACCGAAATACAGCTTGATCATTACCCGCCCATCTCTGCGCGCATACGCGTAAGCTGGGTATCCCAGAGCGCCTTTTGGTCTTCCACCTCATCGTCGTCGGCGAAGTCGGTCACGTACACGATGGTCTCACCGGTTACGGGGCTTTTAGTAATATTGAATTCGAGGTACTCGTCGTCATCGTCCGCATCCTCCCAGGCAAAACGGACCATGTCCCCTTCGCTGTCTTCGATGAGCTCGGCCGCCTCCGGGGAGCCGCTCCAAACAAATGTATAGGTACTGTCGTTTATGTCAACTTCATCACAAAACCACCTGGTCAGGCAGGCCGGGTCGGTGAGAAATTGATAGACGATATTGGGTGAGGCACGAAAAATGAACTCCGAGGTAAACTTAACACGTTCCATATCAAGGGCTTGGGAAAAGAGGTAGCGGGCAAATAAGTCAAATATCCCGAGACTACCAAAAATTTATGTCCCCCCAACCTATTGTTTCCTTGCAGTGTTAACTACTCGTTATGCCCTACTGCGCCCATAGGGTCTTGATTTACTAGCATTTACCCCGTAATTTTGCGGCCAATTTCAGAAAACGTCCCCCTTTAGATGAGACAGCTTAAGATAACGAAGTCGATAACGAACCGAGAAAGTCAGTCGCTAGAAAAATACCTGCAAGAGATAGGTAAAGTAGATCTGCTGACGCCGGAGGAGGAAGTCGACCTCGCGAAGCGAATCAAGCAGGGTGACCAGATCGCCCTGGAAAAGCTAACTAAAGCCAACCTTCGTTTCGTAGTCTCCGTAGCCAAGCAGTACCAGAATCAGGGCTTGAGTCTTTCCGACCTGATCAACGAAGGCAACCTGGGCCTGATCAAAGCCGCCCAGCGCTTCGACGAAACCCGCGGTTTTAAATTTATTTCCTACGCCGTCTGGTGGATCCGCCAGTCTATCCTGCAGGCCCTGGCCGAACAGAGCCGTATCGTGCGCCTGCCCCTGAATAAGGTCGGTAGCCTCAACAAGATCAACAAGGCCTTCAGCCAACTGGAGCAAACCTTCGAGCGGGAGCCTAGCAGTGAAGAACTCGCCGAGCAACTGGAAATCAACGCCGACGAAGTAGAAACTACTCTGGGTGTTGCTGCCCGCCACGTCAGCATGGACGCTCCCTTCGTGGAAGGTGAAGACAACAGCCTGCTCGACGTCTTGGCCAATACCGCCACCCCCGGTACCGACTCCGCCCTGGAGTACAAAGAATCGCTGCGCCGCGAGATCGACCGCAGTCTCGGTACCCTCACCGAAAGGCAGTGCGACGTAATCAAACTCTACTACGGCATCGGCGTCGAGCACCCGATGAGCCTCGAGGATATCGGGGAGAAGTTCGGCCTGACCCGCGAGCGCGTTCGCCAAATTAAGGATAAAGCGATCAATAAGCTTCGGGGAGCTAACCGGAGTAAGCTTTTGAAGAATTATTTGGGTAATTGATTAGTCAGTTAGTTCTTTAGTCTTTTAGTCAGTTAGTCTTTTAGTTCTTTAGTCTTTTAGTTCGTTAGTAGGGCCTCTTCGAAGTATCGGGGAGGCCCTATTACCTTTGGGGCATGGCACAACGCAGGAAGCGATCGATGGCGGAATTGAAGCGGATGTCTCCCCAGGCCTTCGCGGCGGCCGACAAGGTTCCCTTGCGACTGATCCTGGATGATATCCGGTCGGCGAATAACGTCGGGAGCCTGTTTCGCACCGCCGACGGCTTTGCCCTCCAGCACATCCATCTCTGTGGCATCACCGCTACCCCACCCCATCGCGATATCCTTAAGACCGCCCTCGGGGCCACGGCTACCGTATCCTGGTCTTACCACGAAAATTGCCCGGCGCTGGTTCAGGAACTCAGGGGCGGCGGAGCGCAGGTACAATGCCTGGAACAGACCCACGGCAGCACCTCCCTGCATACCTTCCGGCTAAGGGATCCGCTTCCCCTTTGCCTGGTAGTGGGCAACGAAGTGAACGGCGTTCACCAGGAGGTGATCGATGCCGCCGACGGAACCATCGAAATTGAGCAGTACGGCACTAAGCACAGCCTGAACGTGGCCGTGAGCGCTGGCATGGCGGTCTGGGAATTGAGCCGACAATTGCGGTACACCGCACGGTAATGGGGCTGCATTAACCGGTTATCAATCGTTTTTTGTGCACCCACTCTTTGCCATGCACCTGACCACGCAAATTTTACTCCTTTTTCTTTGCTTTACCGCTGGGTTATCCGCTCAGACCGACACGGTGTCTACTCCCCCCGTACCCCGAGTAGAAGTAAGGGAACTCGCCCTGCATTACATCAATCTGGACTGGACCAAAGCCCAGTGGGATTCCCTATCGGGCAACGTCATGGAGCTAAGCCTGTACGTTGATGAAATCGGTGAGCCGTACCTGCAGTCCGCCCGCGGCTTCGAGAGCCCGGCCGTTTTTGATCGTCTGGTAGCGGCCACCAATACCCTGACCTACTTCCACCCGGCCGAGCGGAACGGCAGCTTCGTTGGCGCGGAGTATACCCTTTGGGTCATATTCCCCGCGGCCGGCACCGGAATCTTTCACCCTTCGCTGCTTTACGAACCGCCGCCGGTCATTACGGAAGATTCGCTGGCGGAAAATTACCTCTCCGCCCGGAATGTCCTGTTCTTTGATTTCAATCTTTTGTACAATCACTTCACGGGCGCTCCGGGGCGCTACCTTAAGAACGGCTTTGGTATGGATCTTGCGTTCGGGGGTCGGTGGAGCGATCACCTGGGGGCGGGTTTGATCCTGGGAGTTGAACTCAACGACAGACACCAGCCCTTTCCGGAAGACCCTTATCCGGATCGGGATGAAATAAGCTCCGGCGTACTTATAGGCGGGCTGCTGGACTACAACCTGGCCATCCCCGAGCGGTCCTACCTGTCCCTCAGAACGGAACTGGCTTACGGCGTTCTCAATGCCGCCAACCGACTTGATCCCGATGAAGAAGAGGGGTGGGTACAGTATCGGGGGTTACATACGGGACTGGTCCTGCAGTACACGCTCCGGATCGGAAAGCACAAACTCAGCCCTACCTTTAATCCAGCTATCGTGACGACCAGCTACTCCGCCGTCAATGTGCTTACCGGAATTCGCTACCGCTATTACGGCGATCGCGTTGGCACGGGAACGTACTACTTTATTGGCCTCGGTTATCGGGTAGGTGGAGATACCTTCCAAAGCCGTTCACGATAGGTTCATCAATCCGGCTTGGCCGACGAGTTCAGCGGGAGGAGGGTCTGCCGGACTTACTTAGCGGACATTCCCCCATCCACATTGTACTGTCCGCCAGTAAGGAAGCTGGCCTTCTCGCTGGCCAGAAAAAGTACCAGGTTCGCGACGTCTTCACATTCGGCGTACCGCTGCAGGGGTATTTGTTGTTTGAACTGACTTTCGACCGTGTCTTCGTCCCCAAAACCACTCTCCAGGCTATCCATCATCCGGCCGCTTACCGGGCTGGGATGGACGGTGTTCACGCGGATCCCCGCGGCGGCACCTTCCAGGGCGGCCGACTTCATCATGCCTACCGTGGCATGTTTGCTCATTACGTAAGCACTTACGTTCGGGGTGCCGGACTGCCCGGCCACCGAACTGGTGATGATGATGCTGCCCCCGGTGTTGTCCTGCATATGTTGCATGACGTGCTTCAGGCCCAGCCATACGCCCAGGATGTTGACGTGCATGACCTTGTGAAAGGTTTCCAGCGGATAATCGACGATGGGCAGTACGTCTCCCTCGATGCCCGCGTTGTTAAAGAAAACGTCGATCCCGCCCATTTTGTCCACGGCGGCGGTTACGTACCCCTTTACTTCCTCGTCCTTCGAAACGTCCGCCCGGTAGCTGAAGCAACGCTCGGAGTCAAGTTGCTTCACTTTGTTCTTTAGTACGTCTTCGTCCAGGTCGACCAGCATGACCCGCGCTCCTTCTTCGAGAAATTGTTTCGCGGTCTGGAAGCCGATGTCACCCGATCCACCGGTGATGAGTACGTTTTTATTTTGGAAATTCGGCACGAATAAGTTTTTTACTAAGCTAATGGAATTGTACTAATCTTAGTCGGCAGTTCAGGGATATTCCGAACAGTTGTTTCAATATAGGTTAACCGGCTTGTCGTAGCTTTCCCCTTTCAAAAGTCGTAACCGGTAAAATTTCAACACCCGATGCAACCCTTCCACCTTGCCGCCCCCGTCGACGATCTCGAAGCCGCCCGCCACTTCTACGGCACCGTACTCGGTTGCCCGGAGGGCCGGACCGATACCGAATGGATCGACTTCGACCTCTTCGGCCACCAGCTGGTAGCCCACCTCGCCCCCAAGAAGGAACAAGCCGATCACCGCAACGAAGTGGACGGAAAGCACGTGCCCGTTCCCCACTTCGGCGTGGTGTTGGAATGGGAACAATTCGAAGCCTTCGCGGAGCGGCTGCGAAGCCACGGCGTCAAATTCGAGATTGAGCCTTACGTCCGCTTCGCGGGATTACCCGGTGAGCAGTACACCATGTTCTTCTACGACCCGGCCGGGAACGCGCTGGAATTCAAGGCGTTTAAGGACATCTCGCGGCTGTTCGCCAAGCAATTGAACGGGTAAATCCCCTACTCGGTATAAGCTTCCACCCCACCCGGCGTAGAAACCCGTACCTCGGCCCGCTCCCCGGCTTCGACGTGGCCGATGATGCGGGCGTCAATCGCGAATGACCGAGCAATATCGATCACCGTCTGCGCGTCCCGCTCGCCTACGTAGGCTTCCAGGCGGTGACCCATATTGAAGACCTGGTACATCTCCCGCCAGTCGGTTCCGCTTTCCTTGCGGATCAGGTCGAAGAGCGGGGGTACCGGGAACAGTTTGTCCTTCACTACCCGCACGTCGTCGTCGATGAATTTGATGACCTTGGTCTGGGCTCCGCCGGTGCAGTGGATGAGTCCACTGATTCCGGGACCGACCTCAGCGAGTAACCGCTTCAGGACGGGTAGATAGGTGCGGGTCGGGCTGAGGACCAGCTTACCGACGGTCGTTTCCTTCCCTTCTACCGTGATCTTCTCGGTCAGCGAACGACTCCCCGAATAGACGACCTCCCTCGGAACCTCCGGATCGAAGCTTTCCGGGTACTTATCCGCATACTCTTTGCGGAATACGTCGTGGCGGGCGCTGGTGAGCCCGTTGCTTCCCATCCCGCCGTTGTAATCATCTTCGTAAGTCGCCTGGCCGTAGCTGGCCATACCGACGATCACATTGCCCGGGCGGATGTCGTTGACGATCACCTCGTTGCGGCGCAGGCGGGCGAAGGTGGTATAGCCCACGTCGATGGTGCGCACGATGTCGCCTACGTCGGCCGTCTCTCCACCGGTGAGGTGGAGCCCTACCCCGTGGTCGGCCATGCGATCCTTAAACTTCTCGGCCCCCTGAATGATGGTCTTCAGCACCTCTCCGGGCACGCGGTTCTTGTTGCGGCCAATGGTCGAGGAGATGAGGATATTGTCTACCGCTCCGACGCAACCCATGTCATCCAGATTCATCACCAGGCTGTCCTGTACAATACCCTCCCACACGCTGAGGTCTCCGGTTTCCCGCCAGTAGAGATAGGCCAGACTCGTCTTGGTACCGGCAGTGTCGGCGTGCATGACGTTGCACCATTCGGCATCACCTGCCGCGACGTCGGGCAGCACTTTGCAGAAGGCCTTCGGGTAAAGCCCCTTATCAAGACCTTCAATGGCCTCATGCACTTCCGATTTGGTGGCGCTTACCCCGCGTTGCTCGTATTTACTGGACATCCGGCAAAGGTAGTAATTGGGGAATGGTTCCGGGACCGTGGCAGGCTCCGATCCTGCGCTCCGTCGCCCCTTTAAACGGGTTCGATGTGGATAAGGATGTGCCCCAAATTAGGCAGTTCCTCTAGCAGGCGGTCCTTGAGTCGGTGGGCGATTTCATGCCCTTCCGTCACGGACAGGTTACCCTCCACCTGGGCATGGAGGTCGATGTGGAAGCGCATACCCGACTTCCTGACGTAGCACTTCTCGGTATCCTCTACGCCGTCTACCTGTAGGGCCAGTACCCGGATCCGGTCGATGAGCTCATCGTATACGTGCTCGTCCATGATCTCGCTCAGTGCGGGCCGGAAGATGAGGTAAGCATTGTAAAGAATAAAGCCCGAAGCAAATAAGGCGGCCCAATCATCGGCATTCTCGTACCCGGGTCCGCCGAGTAATGCAATGGATATCCCAACGAAAGCCGTAACCGAAGTGATGGCGTCACTACGGTGGTGCCAGGCATCGGCCTTCAGAGAGGAACTCTCGGTTTGTTCTCCCCGCCTCATTACAAATCGAAAGGAAGCTTCCTTCCAGAGGATGATCAGCCCCAGTACGATCAATGTCCAGCTTTTCGGCACCCGGTGCGGCGTTCGAATCTGCTCGATGCTTTCAAAAGCGATGACCGTAGCCGAAAAAATCAGGAAGGCCACGACCATAAAGGTGATAAGCGGCTCGATCTTGCCGTGGCCGTAGGGATGATTATCATCGGCCGGCCGACGTGCGTACCGGAGTCCGAGCAAGACCAGGGTAGAGCTGAATATGTCGGTGGTGGACTCAATCGCGTCAGCGATCAGGGCGTAGGAGTTTCCAAAAATTCCGGCCAATCCCTTGATCAGTGCCAGTGCTGCGTTTCCGGCAATACTGAAATAACTCGTCCGAATGGCCACCTGCTCATTGTCCATAGCACAAACATACGGTAGCGAAACGCTAGATCGGCCGGCGCAAGCTGTTACAGGCCAGCACCGTGAGCGTAAGCAACATACCGGGAAAAACGGCCAGCCACCAGGCCCTCGGGTAATCCCTGGATTCTTGCAGCAGGCTTCCCCAGGTAACCTGGTCGGCGGGTATACCTATGCCAATAAAGCTGAGCATGGCTTCGGCCAGAATGCTGGAGCCAATCATGAAGGATGCCACCACCGCAACCGGCGCAAGGGCATTGGGTAGAGCGTGCCGGACCAAAATCCGTAGTTCTCCGGTACCGCTGATGCGGGCAGCGGAGATATAGGGTAACTCCCGGATACGCAGAAGCTCGGCCCGGAGAAAGCGCGCAATGGGGGTCCACCCGAGCAGACCGATAAGAAGGATGAGCAGCCATAACGATGGCCGGTCGACGAAGGAAAGTAAGGCAATAAGTAAAACCAGGCCCGGTACACTCACCGCAAGCTCCAGGATCAGCAGTACAAACCCGTCAATGGGCAGGCCAGCAGGCTTACGCAGCCATGAAAGTAGCTGGCGCAGGGGAAGTAAACAGGCCCATAGCAGACCGATACCTACCCCGATACTGAGCAGGAGCATCAGGCAGAACGTCGTGCCGAAGCCCACTAGGGGAAGCAAACTTCCAAAGGCATACACCCCGCCCAGTGCTATTCCTGTAACTAAGGCGATTACACTACTTCGGCTGATGGACAACCCTCCGTTTCCAAAGTAACCAGCTACGGCACCGAGTGGAATGCCGATAAATAAAGCAATTAAGAGACTTCCTATCCCGACAAAAACGGCAACCCGGGTTCCGTTGATCAAACCGGCCAGGGTGTCCCTACCGAGTTTATCGGTACCCAACAGGTGGCGTGGCCCCCCTTCGCGCGGCAGCGAGAGGGGGGGAAGGTATTCGGGCAGTTTCAGATCCATCCGGGAAGCCCGGAAGCGTACCGGTGGCCAAATCGCCCAGGCAACTTCCCGGTTCGCCCATTCGGGAGCTTGGTTTTCATCCGATAAGACGGGAAAATGAAGATGGCCTTCGAATGACGCGATGATAGGCCGGTCATTGGCGATAAAATTTGCCAGCAGTCCTACCGTCAGTAGCAATGTTAGGTAATAATATGCCCAGTGTCCTCTCCTCATCGGGGCGGAATTTTTCCGAGGCGTACCCGGGGGTCCAACACGGCATAGCCGATGTCGGCGAAGACCAAACCGATGACGGTCAGCAATCCGTTGATCAGTACGAGCGCGATGACCACCGGCCAGTCGCGGGCGGTAGCTGATTGGAAGAGCAGCCCCCCCATTCCGGGAATGTAGAAAATCTGCTCGATCAGCACGCTTCCGGCGAGTAATGCCGGCAGTACTCCGCCAAGGAGCGTAATCAGCGGAAAGGAAGCGTTCCGGAAGACGTGTCGCCAGAGTACCTGGTTCCCCGATAAACCTTTCATGTATGCGGTGCGGACGTAGGGGCGGTCCAACTCAATGATTGCGGCGGAGCGCAGGTGTCTTGAGACGTAGGCCAGACTCGGATAGGTCAGGCAGAATACGGGCAGGATCAGATTACCGATCCGTATCTGAAGCGCGGCGAACCAACCGGTTTCGGGAGCTACGTATCCCAATCCCATACTCGGAAACCAGTCCATACCAAATGCAGGAGTAGTAAGGAAATTGGCCAGCAGCGTCGCCACCCAGAATGCCGGCAGGCCGAACGCCAGAAACGTCAGGAACGTGGCCACCCGGTCGAAAGTGCTATTCCGGTAGAAGGCCATATACACGCCCAGCGGTACCGCCAGCAGGTATACCAATAACAGGGCGATCCCGTTCAGCAGAGCGGTAGCGGGAATAGCCGCCCAGATCTTTTCGGATACCGGCCTACCGTCCGAGTAGCTTAGGCCAAAATCGCCCTGGAGTATTCCTTTCAGGTACCTATGGTATTGATTTGCGGTGCCGTTCCACCATATTCGCGGGATCAGGACCTTGCCCGGTGTTGCTTCCTCCACCATCCGCTGGTGAGCGGCCAGCAGGGGGGCGGCCGCCGGGATGGCTGTGATGCGGTTGAGTTCCCTTCTGACCAGGGAAGGTTCACTGCGAAGGAGGAGCCGCCGGGCTGTTCCTACAACTATTTCGTTGTTTTTGAGCGCGGAGGCTTTACTCAATTCACGGTAGTAAGCCTGCACGGCGGGCCAGTTACCATAGCGCGCTGCCAATTTTTGGATGACCTGACGACGAGGCCGGGGAACGATACGGTGGAGGGTATCCGGGAATGCGGCATTACTGATGGACAGGTAGAAGGGAGGTAGATCATACCCCATCTGCTTGGCCAGCCGTCGGTACGTACGATCGAATGCTTTCGGGTTGTTAATCCCCGGCCGGATTCCTTCCAAAGTCATCTGCTGACTGACCGGATCGCTGGGTACGGCCCGCGAAAGGGCGAAGCACACCACACTCAGCAGGAAAAGACTGAGTGGCAGGTACAGCAATTTACGCAGGGCGTAGGCGAGTAGATGTTGGCTTTTGAGAGACAGAGGGTGAGGGAATCAGGTTAATTACGACTAAAGTAAGCAACTTAACGAGGATATGCGTTCTGCCGGTATATGCAACAGTTGGCTCTTTTTCCCCTGCAACTCGTGGTCTTTCCCGGCGAGGCGCTCAATCTCCATATTTTCGAACCACGCTATCAGCAGCTGGTAGCGGATGCCGAACGGGAGGGTATCCGCTTTGGTGTGCCGACGGTTATCAAAGGAAAAGTACAGCCCATTGCAACGGAAGTATCGCTTTCTGAAATTGCCCGACGATCTCCTACGGGGGAAAGTGATATTCGAACGATAGGAAACCGCATTTTCCGGATCGAGCAGTTTTTGCGGAACCTGCCGGACAAACTCTATCCCGGAGGCCTGGTCGAATATCTTCCGTCGCTGGAGGAAGAGGACCCGGCGATAAACCGCGAGATTGTCAGTTTGACCAGGGAGATTTACACCAAGTTAAAAATTGAACGGGAGGTGACGCCGGTTTCGGCAGGTTTCCGCACCTTTGAAATCGGGCACTACATAGGATTGACCCTTGAGCAGGAATACCGGTTCCTAAGTTTTCCACTGGCGGAGGATCGGCAGCGGTTTGTCCTTAAGCATCTTCAGCACATCAAGCCGCAACTCGGCGATCCCCTGGGCATCCGCGCTCGCGCCGAACTGAACGGCCATTTCAAGGAATTACACCCTCCCGACTTTTAGTGGTCGGTATCGGACTCGATGGCGCGGGCTATTTGCTGCCGCAATTCTTCCATACGCTCATCACTTACGTTTACGACCTTGCCGAAGCGAAAGTCGCCTTCGTTCTGAATGGGAACCAGGTGCAAGTGGGCATGGGGTACCTCCAGTCCGAGCACACCGTTGGCGATCCGCTTACACGGTACCGTCCGTTGAATCCCCAGGGCGACCCGCTTGGAAAATAGGGTGAGTCCCGTGAGCTCCTCATCGGTCAGGTTGTAATAATAATCCACTTCGCGTTTTGGGACGCAGAGGGTATGCCCTTCGGTCATCGGGCGCACATCAAGGAAAGCAATGAAGTGTTCGTCTTCGGCGACGATGTTTCCCGGAATCTCCCGATTGATGATACGAGTAAAAATGGAGGCCATCAGAGGGAGATGTCTTTGATCTTGAATTGAATAACGCCGTTCGGAGTCTTAACCTCGGCAACATCACCAACGGCTTTACCGAGCAGCCCCTGCCCCATGGGACTGTTGACTGAAATCTTCTTGTCTTTAAGATTGGCTTCGCTTTCGGCGACAAGCTGGTAAACCATCGAGGCTTTATTCTTGACATTTTCGATGGTGACCTTGCTCATGACGGTCACCTTGCTGGTATCGAGCTGACTGGAATCCAGCACGCGGGCGTTGGCCATGACTTTCTCCAGCTCGTTGATCTTCATCTCCAACAGGCCCTGAGCGTCCTTGGCGGCGTCGTACTCGGCATTTTCGGAAAGATCCCCCTTCTCTCTGGCTTCGGCTATTGCCTCCGCGACCTTGGACCGACCGGTGGTCTTCAGTTCCTCCAGCTCTTTACGGAGCCGGTCATATCCTTCTTGCGACAGATAGTGTATTCCTGCCATGGTATTCAGTTTTCTTCATCAAGCAATCAAGGCCTACCCTCCCGTTCGGGGACCGGCTAGACCCTGCTTGACGTTGGTGTTAAGGTTCGCCCTTTTTACGGGTAGGAACCGCTTTAAATAATGCGACGCTCCTACGAATAGTAGGAACGCCAGCGAAAATCTCTATAGGGCAAAGATAGGGAAATTTGCCTGGATATTTGGATACCCATTTCCAGCCCACTTTACGGCTATCAGAAAGACAAGGTGAGGCCAATATTATGCGTTCCGCCGTAGATGCGCGTATTCCGGAAAGCGTAATCCACGCTGAAGCTTCTGGTAAGATCTCCGCGACGTAAGGGGACCTTTACGCCGGCTCCCGCACTGATGCCATCGTACAGGGGTGATTCATCGGCGAAGGTACCCTCGCTTTCATCGGCGGCATCCAGATCGGTGCGGTAGCCCACGCGAGCCGTGAATTGCTCGCGGAAGGCATATTCCAATCCGGCGCCTACCTGGTCACGGCTGAAGGAATTGGCGGTAAAGTTGCCCATGAGGGTAACCCGTTGATTTTCTACGCCACTAAGAAAGTCGTAGCTCGCGCCAATATTCAATACGGAGGGCATTTCAAAACTGGATGCCCGTTGTTCCAGTGTGAGGTTGTAATTCGCCGACGGATCGGGATTCGGGGCGGTGGTCGCCAGGGCCTGGCCGCCATAAGACATCCGGCTACCCAGGTTGCGCAGGCTTAAACCAAACTTGAATTCCTCGAACTCACCGGTGACGTACTGCACTCCGGCGTCAATCGCAAATCCGAAGGAACTTACGTCGCTACTGGCTTCGCTTACGCCCCGCAGGGTGATTCCCACCGATACTTTGTTTTCAAACCGGTGGCTGTAGGTCAAACCCACGTTGATGAAGCTCAGGTTTAGCTGCGCTCCCGTTCCATCGGGCTGCGCCGTTGTGGTGATGTCGATGTCACCGAAATCGAGGCTCATGAGGCTGAAACCCAGGGCACCGTTCTCCCCTATCCTACTGGTGACTCCGGCCGCCTGCATGGATATATCGGCACCCTGCAAGTAATTGGCATATCCCAGCATAACCTGCGTGCCGGCAAACCGGCTTACGCCTGCGGGGTTGAGCCGCATGGCATCCACGCCGCTGACGTAAGAGGTATTCAGGGTATGCAGGCCGGCGGAGGGCGCCCAGGGATTCATCAGCAGCTGGGTAGCTCCGGCTTCACCCTGGCGGTCCGGATTGCCCGCGTGGACCGTCGCACAAAAACAACCGATGACCGCAAGCAGGTAAATCTTCTTCATATCATACACTTTAGGCTTCACCAAGCCGGTGGATATTTTACTTTTAAAGACCGGAGGGATCGAATTGACGCTGGACTCCGAAAAACTTGATGGTGCGTTCGCCCAATCCAGGCGCTGCCACGTGGATCAGGTATACGCCGCTTGCAACGGGAATTCCTTTTTGATTCCTAAGATCCCATTCGAGAGCCGGAGCTATCTGCCGCTCCCCCACGGGTCGTTGATCCCCACTTAAGGTCGTAGGCATCTCGTCCCGATCGTACTGTCGGATAAACTTGCCATCCAGCGAATAGATGGTCACCGTGGCCTGGGCCGGAAGATTCGTGATCTTCACCGTGGTCTCGAATTGGCTGTCCTCGTACATACTGAATCCGTAGTACGGGTTAGGTACCACGTTGATCCGGTCTAGTGCGCGGTTGACCAGGCTGTCGCCCAGTTCGGTCTGGGCCTGCTTGCCATCGATCCGGAAGCGGTAGGTCGGATAGCCGTTGGTTTCGGGAGTGCCCTCCGCGTAGGCGAAAGCGTTGTTAACCCGCAATTTCAGCGTAACGTCGTTCGGGATGATACCATCCGCATACGACAGGTACTCAATGCCCGGAGCGCTGAGTGGGAAACCGGCCCACGTAATCTCCTGCAGGGCTCTGACCTTACTCGTTGATAGCGGGCTGGACCGCGGAAACAAGCGGTCATAGAGCCGGATGCCGCCGTCGTAGGGTTGGTCCGTCACGTAAAAGAAGTGCTGGGCCCCGGCAACGAAGTCATACACACTCACCCCGTTGATCGGCGTTTTTTCGAAGATCTGATTGGACGGATTGAAGATCATATCGTCGCCGTTACTCGCGGCTACGAATACATCTCCGAGTCTTCGTCCGTCGTAGGTACTGTTCTCGCCCCAGAAGATTTCCAGCCGTTGTCCGGTCTCCACGTCGACGGCGTATCCCGGAAACCATCCCATGCCGGTAGCGTAGCGGGGATCGATGTCGTTGTCTGCGGCTGGCAGACCATCCGGTCCGGCATCGCGGGTGACACTGGGTACGTCACGAGTATCGAACATACCCGGGTCATCCTCCTCCTTGATGCGTTGCCCCCGGTAGGCCGTTTGCTTGTAGAAGTAGTTGCTGGTCTCCACCACTGGGCAGCGACTCCACAGCGATTTATCGCTGGTGAAAACGATGTTTACGTTGTTCAATTCTGAGAGCTCCTGCGCTCGGGCTACGCCGTCGTTGAGGCGGAATTCCGAGAGGTAAACGGGCGAGATAAAGGGAATACCGCCCTCGTTTTCCTGCCAGTCCAGCAACTTATAGGGCACTACACCGGGGAACATATCGGTAAGCCCCCGATCCGGATCGAGCGCGTAGAAGCGGTCGTCCAGTCCGTCGGTGCCAACGTAGTCGAAGATGGACTGATCGAATTCCACGTTGGCAAAACCGAGTGACAAATTATCCGGCACGAATAGCAGCCAGGGATCCTGTTCCGCGTCCGCATAGGTCAGCGTAGCCCCAATGGCGCCGTTGGACCCCGAACTCGTGGTTCCGGGTTCCGCCACGTCGCCGATCCGGATACTGAAGCCGTAGGCACCTACGATCTGCTCGTTGTTGGTGTCAATGGGACGTTCGCTGACCACCGTAGGCACGGCACAGTCGCCGATACAGCGCAGCGTCCAGTTTACGGGGGCGTCCAGCTCTTCGTCGCCCATATCCCCATCTACGAAGGTCAGCTCGTATTCGCCGTCCTGCACGTTGAGGGGGTTGGCAATGAAGACGTCGATTGGCGCGGCTCCGCGGGAATAGGTCAATTCGGGAAGCCCGTTCTCACCGGAAGCAAAGGCATTCTCCAGTTCCACCACGGTGGTGTCCGTAAGGTCCAGGAAAGAACCGTTGTTCCCCTGCCCGCTC
Source organism: Lewinellaceae bacterium (assembly GCA_963747415.1). Lineage (GTDB taxonomy): Bacteria > Bacteroidota > Bacteroidia > Chitinophagales > Saprospiraceae > Neolewinella. Next base: position 700,679 of record CAVVFF010000004.1, read on the forward strand.
AGGCGGGTTACCCGCGCGCCGTCGCCATAATCAGCGCGCAGTTCGCGGTCCAGAATGGGTCTCGGAATAGCCGTATAAAAAGCATTTCCCGTCAGCGGGTCACCGATATTGCGGCTGGACGGTAAGTACTGCCGGGGTTGTCCGGGACTATCCGAATCGAAGGGATCGTAATCCTGAAAATTATTGTAGGCGTAGGCTACGACCGTGAAGTAGTATCTGCGGTGATTGATCAGCCGCGTATCATTCCCGCTGGCAAATGCGTCCTGGGTAATGCTGATGCTGTGTCGGATGCCTTCGTCATCGCCGTTCACCTGAAGTTCAGGTACGAAATACGTCTGATCAAGGGGATTCTGGTCGTCTTCATCCGGACTGATCCCGGTCCAGTTGAACAGCCGGGTCACCCGGTTATCCAGATCGTAGGTCGCTACCTCCCGCACCCGTTCCGGGTCACCGATATCGGCCAGCGTGACGTCGGGACCGGCAAATTGAAACACGCGGTAGCCCTCAAAACGGTATAAACTATCCTGACCGGGGGGGACGCCGAGACCTGCCTCCTCGTAATTTTCTCCAAAATTGTTACTGGCCTGACCGTTGGAGAATAGCATCACCACCTCCCGGTCCAGCTCCAGAATATCGACGTCCGGAGCGTCGGGGCCATCCAGCAGATCGAAGCAATTATCGAAGAGCGCCTGCGCCAGATCGTCGGCCTGCTGGAGGCGCTGGATGGAGGGCGAAGGGTAAGTTTGGTCGGGCACCCATACCACGCCAATGATCAACTCGTTCACCGCACCGGGCTGGAGGGTGAAAGGACCGGATGCCTGGATCATACGCCGGTCCCCGAAGGGAAGGTCTTCCGTGGTCATGTTCCATCCGGTCACGTTCGGAGGGTCCGGAAAGGCGTAGCGGGTGAGGTCTGCGCCGGTTTCATCGTAGCCATCCCCGTCGTTTTGCAGGAAAGATCCGTCGCGCCACCGGCCCTGCAGGTAGTTATAGTATTCTTCCGCCGTGCTCGGGTCGGTGGTCGCCGGCGGCGGCCCGCCTACCCCGGCGTTGTTGTAGTAGACGAAGGAGCTCATGCCGAGTTCCCGCTCGCCGATCTGGTTTCCGTTAACGTCGTACACCGGCGCGCGCGGTCCGCGGAAGTAATCGATCCCGAGGATGGGGATCTCGTCGCAGTAGGTTTCAACACCTCCGTCGCAGGTACATCCCTGGGCACCGTCCAGCTCGTCTTCATTATATACATAGGCCAGCGATCGCGTGGTGTCACTCCCGATATAATCATCGGTCGCGCAGCCCAGATCGGGATCGACCCACATGGCAAAGTAGGTGTCCAGGATATCTTCTTGCGCCCGGTTGATCAGCTTGTAGCGCTGAAAGGTCATATTATTGATATCATCGGAGGTGGAATAGGCGAAAGCCTGCACCTGTACCTCCATTTGGATCTGGAGTGGTGTATTGGACTGCCGGTGGGTATTGCCGGCGTCGTTGTAGATCCAGAAGGTCATCTCCTCCGGAAACTGCGGGGTCTCCCCACACCCCCGGATCTCAATGATGGGATAGTCACCACGCGTAGGGTCAAACAGGCCGTCTAGGTCCTCGTCCCAGAAACCGGCCAGGCCACCCCCTTCGTTCGGGTTTGGGAGCTCGAATCCGTTTTGCTCCAGGAAAAAGGGATTACCCACCGATGGCCAACCCAGGATGTCTTCGGGAACCTCTTCCGGGTCTAAGGGTAATTCGTCGTTTTCCAGGGCTGCCTGATAGGTTGCCCGAAACTGGCGGATGCTCTCGCCCTGCACGGTAAAAAACCGGTCCCAGCGTTCGCAGGTATCCCGCTGAATGGTACCCTGCGGCGTCAACGGGCCGGGGTAATAATCGAACTCTCCGGATCCCCTTCCGTAATCCTGCGCCGCCACCTTTAGCCCACCCCCGGGGTCACGCCCGCCGAGCCACACCGCGCCGGCGTAGATGGAGCTTACCTCGGGTACGCCCGGAGGTGTTTTCGGGACGATGTACCGGCCATTGCTGCCGTCCCACCAGACGTCGCCGCCGGTAGTCAGTCGTGCGCGAACGTTATTGATCTCCATTTCCGTCTGCCGGGTGGCGTTGTCACAAGCCTCCCGAAAGTCAATACGCTGCTGTTCCGATTCGGTGACGGGACGGGGTTTGCCATGTCCGGGGCCCTTTTTGGCCGCGGCCACGCCGGGCAACAACAGCGCCAGAATGGTGAGTAAGGAGAAGATAATTCTTGACAGTCGCATTGCGATCGGTTTTATTATTGGGGCTGGCGGAAGATCAAATGCCAAAACGGACTCCGACGTACATACGCCGGGGAAGACTGAAGAAATCAGGGTTGAGAATACGCCACTGGTAGCTATCTAGGTAGGCCTGAACGGGACGGGTGCCGCCCGCAAGGCTTTCCAGCTGGTCCTGGCCGAAGCTGCTCTGGAGGAAGCCCGGATCGTCCGGGGCACCGGTGGCGGAGTAGACACTGATGATGTTGCGGCGGTCGAGGATGTTACTTACCCGGAAATACACGTTCAGCCTGGATTTACCGGCAATGTCAAAGTTCTTTTCAATTTGCCCGTTCAGGGTGAAGTTCCAGGGGTTTCGGTTTCCGTTAAGTGCTCCGCGCGTACCACTACCCCCCAGCTCGGAGGGGATGAAGGTCGCCGTGTAGGGACGACCCGAGACCGATACCCCCTGAATGTTGATACCCGTTTGGTCGAGCCACTTGGGAATATCGCCCTGACGGGCATCGAAGCGGTAATCCAGCACGAGGTTGAAACGGTGGCGTTCGTCGAAGGAAAGGGGGAATAAGGTCCGGAGGTTGCCCCGGTTGGTCAGCCCCCGCTGACTGGTAGCGTTGGAGCCGGTACCGTCGGCGAACTGAAGGGTGTAATTGGCATTGATCGTGACGTTGCTGGTGCGGCGCAGATCGTAGGTAAAGCTGAACCCCTTCACCGTGCCGAAGTCCTGATTATCGTAGGTGGTGTACTGGTTGACCAGGGGAACGGGGAAGTAGGTACGGAGCTGGATCATGTCGCGCAATTCCTTGTAATAGGCCGCCAGGGTAAGGGCGGAGGTATTGCTGACCTTGGTCTTAAAGCCAACCTCGTAATCGATCGTCCGTTCCGGCCGCAGTGCCGGATTGTCAAAGGGATTACCGCTATCGCCCGGGCGCTCTACGAAGTAATAATAGTCCAGGGCGGAGGCGATCGCGTTATTCGGTGGTCGCTGAACCAGCACATCGTAGTGGGCAAAGAAGTTGGCCTCATCCGATATCGGGAAAGAGAAGGCCAGGCGGGGCATGATATTGTACTGGACTTCGTAGTCCTTAAAGGAGGTTTCGACCGTGAAATCCTCGGATTTTATAAAGTTATTGGACTCCGCTACCGCCGGATTGGCATAACTGGGGAATACCAATCCCGTCCGGATTCCTTCAATTTCCTGGGGCCCGTTGGTTGGCGTTCCATCGGCCTGGTACCAGTTATCGCCAAAGCGGTAGGCCTGTACGTCGGTACCTCCCTCAGTTTGGGTGTACACGGCATAGTCGGCGCCGATATTCCCGGGGCGCTCCCCACCAAAACGGGTATGAAATTGCTCCGCTCCACTGATTTCGTATAGTGAGTAGGGATCTATCAGGACCTTCGTGTTGGCATCGTAGCGATCGGCACGTACCCCGACCCGGAAGATGATGTTGTTGATGGTGAACTTATCCTGGAGGTAAGCCGCCGCGTAAATGGGCTTGTTTGGAGCTACGGTAAACTTGCGATTGCCGGTAGTTGGATCGATGTCAAAAAAGTCCGCGAATTCCCCGTTCGCCTCATTCCCCAGGTAGTCGTACCCGTAATAATCGACGAGGTTAGCGAAGGTCAGTTCCTGCGCGCTGAACTGATCCAGGGAAAGTTGGTCGGGGGTTAGCCCGTCGATATTGACAAACTCGTCTATAGGCACGCCGAGGTCTTCCCGGATTCTACGGTAAAAGGTACCGGCGTCTTCCTCTACCGTCGGGGCCACTACGAAGGCGGGACCTTGATAGTTGAGGAATCCTTCCCCCAATTCCACATCGAGGGTTTCGATTATCCGGTTGGAGGTATCCACGGCATTCAGGTGCCCGTTTATCAGCTGGCGGCCGGTGGTCCAAAGACCACTGGGTGCCAGACCATAGGCCCGGTTCACCCGCTGCTCGTACACGAAGCCGAGCTGTACGCTGTGCCGACTTTTATCGGAATCCCCGGGTACCAACTCGAAATTAGCGTTTCCCTGGAAGGTATAAATGTCGTCGTCATTCTGCCGGAAGGAATTATACACCGTGCCGACATTCGCATGAAAGCCCCAGCTTTCCCGGTAGAGGGTTTGGGTACGTCCGTTAACGGAAGCGAATTGATCCAGTGTGGGAATCGGCTGTCCATCGGGCGTCAGCTGGGGGGAACCGATAAGTCCATAGGTATCGGTAGTAAAGATGTTGTCGCTACCGTAGCCGAGGTAGTTGTTGTAATTCGACAGAATGGGGTTGGTCGAGGTACTGGGATCGAAGTTGCGTAAGACCTCCCGGTAGTCCACCTGGAAAGCACTTGTGGGGAAGCCGGTGTCATCTAGTTCGATGTCGAAGACGGGGATATAGTCGACATCAAAGCGGCCGACGTAGCCGTAATCGAAGAAGTTGTCCTCGTGAACCGGATCGCTCAGGTTATAGCGATTGTTTTCGTAGCCGGCCTGCAGGGTGTAGCTGGCATTCTGGATAAGTCCGCTACGCCCGCCTTCGTCGTTCGCATTTCCAGCGCCCCCCAGGCGATGGCGGAATCGGAAATTGAAGCGATAATCTTCGTCGATCTCGGTGGGATTGCGCGATGCGTTGTAGGTCCGCCAGCTCGGGTTACGGTTTTCGTTCGGGGTGAACTGATCGTTGAACTTGCCGAAGTAACCCGAGAGAGAAAGATCAATGGCATCGCTGACCCGGGCGTCGAGTTTGGCATTCAGGTTCAGAATGTCCAAGGCTTCATAGGGCCGGGCATCGAGGGTGGTGACATCCGGATCGGTGAGAAAATCAGCGGCGACGAATGGTCGTCCGCCCCGGACAATGACCGGATTAGCTTCCAGATTAGCCAGTACGTCCTCCCGGGCCCGGTAAATGGGTACCCCGCTGGGGTCGTCGTCTTCGCGGTAGGTGTACCGTCCACTGAGTCGAAAACCGAGCAGGGCCCTGTCGGTACCCCGCTTGATGATCGGACCGGACACGGCCAAGCCGACCAGGCTGTTCCCGTAGGCGTCAAGCCCTTCACTGGTTTCCGCCTCGGCATTGATGTTGAAACTGGAGCTGGGCCCCTTCGTGGTAATGGATATAATGCCGCCCGTGACGTCGCCGTAACGGGCTTCCAGACCGCCGGTGATGACCTGTAACTGTTCGATCTCGGATTCAGGAAGCAAACTACCCTGTACCCGCACGCCGTCCACGTAATAGTCCGTGGCATTCGACCGCGATCCGCGGATGGTGATATTCTCTCCTTCGTCGGAAGACGAGGCTCCCGCGGTAATGGACGCTAGCTGGTTGATGTTCCGGGTGGGCAGGCGCTGGATTTCGCTCGAGGTGATGGTCTGCCCCGAAGTGGTATTATCTACTTCGATGAGCGGAATCTCGTAATCGGTCACTACGATCACGTCCAGGTTTACCCCCCCCTCATTGGTCACCTCCACGTCGGCTACGTTGGTACGCCCGGGCAGTACGGGAATGCCCGTGAGCCGGGTCGGCGGGTAGCCGGTATAATTCACCTCGATGTCGTAGGTACCCGGGTCGATGTTGGAAAAGAAATAATTCCCGCTCAGATCCGTAGTTGTACCCTGAACGAAAGCATCGTCCTGGAACAGCGATACGGCGGCAAAAGAAAGGGCTTCCCCATCGTTCGTTACGTCCGTTACCTTACCGGACAAGGCGGTTTGAGCCGAAGCGTATAGACAGGTAAACAGTAAAAAACAGAGGAGTACAGATCTTTTCATACGGCGCTATTTCACGAGAAGTCGGGGCGGAAATACGTTGGGGCTTACAAAAGTGCAAAACCACCGGGTAAGAATTACACGCATCGGGTACCGGGTAGCACGACCGACAAAATTTTGCGGGGGCAAGGTAGTAAAGTATCTGCCCACCTCGGTTGCCTCGCCGGTATTGACCTATATTCGTCCGCTGGATCCGGCGGGCTCCAATTCCTGCGCTCCGCCGCCCTCCAACACCTCATCGATCACGTTACTCACAACACCATGACCTTCCAAACCCTACTCTGCTCCTTTCTCGTCCTGCTCGGCGCCGCGCTGACCGCCCAACTCACTCCCGCCCAGGCCATAGCCGAAATGGGCAGGGGAATCAACCTGGGAAATACACTCGAACCCCCTTTGGAGGGGGACTGGAATAACGGACCGGCGGAGGAAGCCTACTTTGATGCTTACGTCGATGCCGGGTTCACTAACGTACGCATCCCCGTACGCTGGGACGAGCACACGGCCGAAACCGCGCCCTACACCATCGACGCCGACTGGCTGGATCGCGTCGAAGAGGTCGTCGACTGGGGCCTAGAACGCGGCCTCTACATAACCCTGAACGGCCACCACGAGGACTGGCTTAAAAACAATTACGGCAACCCGGCCACCGGAGCACGCTACGACTCCATCTGGGTACAGATCAGCGAACGCTTTCAGGATAAATCCGACAAACTCCTGTTCGAAATAATTAACGAGCCGTTTGGTATGACGGTGGCGGAGGTTGATGACCTGAACGCCCGTATCCTATCTATTATCCGGGAAAATAATCCCACCCGCCTGGTCATTTTTGGCGGAAACGCTTATGCCAACGCCGAAGAATTGCTGGGTGCCGCCGTGCCGGAGGACGACTACCTGGTCGGGTATTTTCACTCCTACGACCCGTGGTCCTTCGCCGGCGAGGGTACGGGCACCTGGGGTAGCGAGGGCGATTACGCTGCCCTCGACGAAAAATTCAGTCGCGTAAACGCCTGGTCCGAAACTAATGACGTTCCCGTCCACCTCAGCGAATTCGGAGCGGTACTGCAGGCCGACTACAATAGCCGCATGCGGTATTATGCCGCTTACGTGGAAGCTGCTCTGCGCTACGGCTTTGCCTTTTCCGTCTGGGACGACGGCGGCATGTTCGGCGTTCTGGACCGGGAGGAGGAGACCTGGCCGGAAGTAAAGGACATCCTCATTAACACCTTTGCCGACTCGCCTACTAATCTCCTGCTGACGGCTCCCGAACCGGGTGATACGCTGAACCTGGAAATCGGCCTCAGCTGGACCAACCGTTTGATGCATGACAGCATCCGCGTAGAACGCCGGGTGGCAGAAGGTGAATTTAGCACCATCGCTAAGCTGGCACCTGCCAGCAATACCTATACCGATACGACCGTAATGCCAGGCAATTTTTACACCTACCGCATTGCCACCAACAGGGCCGACGGGACCCTGCTGCAATCCTATCCGGCACGCGCCCTCGTGGCCGCCGGGGCGCAGGAGCCCTACGGAGACACGTTGATGGTTATACCCGGAACCCTGCAGGTAGAAAACTTCGATCGCGGGGGGGAAAGCGTCGCTTACCACGACTCGGAGTCCGCCAACCAGGGTGGCGCCTACCGGACCGACGAAGGCGTCGACATCGGCGGCGTAGGTGAAGACGGCTATGCCATCGGGTACCTGGCGCAGGGTGAGTGGCTGGAATACACCGTTATGGTGGATTCCGCCGGCGTGTATGCCGTTGATGCCGCGGTGGCGAGCGCCGTCGGGGGCGGAAACTTTCAGATCAGCAATTCCCGGAACGCATCGGTGCTTTCGCTGACGGTGCCCGGGGACGGAACCGGCAGTTACGAAGATTTCGAGATCATCACGGGCAGCGGTCGGCTAACCCTCGAGACGGGAGAGCAGGAATTACGGATCGACATCACCGGCGCCAATGCTTTTAACCTCGATTACCTCAACTTCCGCCGGGTAGAAGCGGACACCAACGCCATCATAAACTACGCCGACAATCTGGACACCGCCGCTTTGCGATTTTCCGGAGAACCGACCGGCATCACCTTTGCCGTAAGTGACGGGGTACTTACCGTCGCCGGCGACGGGTCGTCGCCGGCTTACCAAACCTTCCGGTATACGCTTCCCGATTCCCTGCTTGCCGACGTGGCTGGCTCGAATAACCTGCTTTACCTTTCCGCCCGTTCATTGAGTGGCGAGCCGGTCAATATGCGCATCGACCTGATCGACGAAAACAACCTGGCCACTACCATCGCCGGACGCACCCTCAGTATTACCGGAACCGAATTTTCCGAGTACCGCATCGATTACGCCGGCGGATACCAGGATGGCGGCTACGGCGGAACGGGTTGTACGTCTGATGAGGCGCCCTGTTCGGTCAATGGGAACCGCATCGTGGCCCTGGCTTTCTATCCGGAAGCAACCACCGGAGGCTTCAACGATACCGTCCAAATCGACTACCTGAGCTTTGGCGTGCCGCTGGATGGAAATCAAGGTCCGACCGGGATCATCTATTATCAGGACGAGCTGGATGAAGCGGGCGATCAATTTGGCGGCGAACCTGCCGGTTTGACCTATACGGTATCCGACGGCGTGCTGGCCATAGTGGGAGACGGTACTGCCCCCGTCTACCAGACCATTACGTATGATTTGCGGGATGAAGCCGGCGATCCGGCCCTGGCCGACGTAGCGGGCTCCGAAAATACATTGTACTTCCGGGCCCGCACGGCGAGTGGTGACTCCGCCAACCTGCGGATCGACCTGGTAGATGAGAATAATTTCCATACAACCCTGGCGGGTCGGACGGCACGCATAGGAGGAACCACGTATCAAGTGTATAGCCTGGACTACACGAATGCCTATCAGGACGGTGGTTACGGCGGGACCGCTTGTACCCAGGAAACACAACCGTGTCCGGTCGATGGGCAACGTGTTGCCAGACTGGCCTTCTACCCGAATGCAGAGGAAGGGGGATTAGCCGACTCCATTCTAATTGACTGGCTGAGCTTTGGGGAGGATATCTCCACTTCGGTCAGGACAGTGGAAGCATTCTCTTCGTTTGCGATATATCCCAATCCGACCCGGGACCGTACAACCGCTGTATATCACTTACTCCGGACCAGCGAAGTGCGTCTCGACCTGATTGACGGGCTAGGCCGCCTGGTGCAACGGCGCCGGCTCGGCACCCAAGCCCCGGGAGGCCACTCCATACCGTTGGAGGTGGCAGGTATAGCCCCCGGCACTTATTTTTTACGCTTGACTGCCGACCAAGGGGCGGTGCTGACTCGGGCGGTTCTTATTAGATAAATTCCTTTACACCGCAAATCAGGGAGCAGGCGGACGCCAGATAGGCATCCGCCTGCCCCCCTGATTACAACCAATTATAAATTAGTTGCTTATATATTAAACTTTTATATTACTTGTGTTGTTATATTAGTGTATTTTGATTTGATAACAAGCGGGAAATATTATTTAGCACATACCAATTAATACCGCACCAAGACCTAACAATAATGAACAACCTAATTTTAAGCTCAACCTCAATCACCGGAACCAATGTAACCAACCAAAAAGGTGAAAGCCTCGGTGAAATTAAAGACCTGATGATTGATACCGAAAACGGTACTGTAAACTACGCGGTGCTATCATTCGGCGGTTTCCTCGGACTAGGTGACAAGTACTTCGCAATCCCTTTCGAAGCGTTCACCGTAAACACCACCACCGAGAAATTCGTCTTAAACGTGACGAAAGACCGTCTTGAAAACGCCCCCGGATTTGATAAAGACAACTGGCCGAAAACCAGCGATCACCAATACTGGGACAGCCTTTATAAGCACTATGGTGTAGAACGCCGCTCCTTTGTGGCTCAACGCCAGACTGCCTAATAAAAGGCGACACAGGCACCTAAACCTGCCTTGAACCCATACAAAGCCCTCCTCGACCTCGGTCGAAGGGGGCTTTTTTTATTTGACCCGCTTCCCGTGTTTGATGACCATATCAACGCCTTGCAACAAATCAATATGCCTTAAAACATCTCCCTGAACCGCGATGATATCTGCGTACTTTCCTTCCGATACCGTCCCGTACTTGTCATCGACCCCCATCATTTTGGCCGGCCAGTACGTGGCGGCTTTAATGGTGTAAATGGGTGAGAAACCGAATTCATTGGTCCACACATCCAGTTCGTTCCAGGTACTCTGGCAATGAAACTTCATCGGAATCCCGGAATCCGTCCCTACCATGAGCACTACTCCGGCGTCCTTCAGTTGATTCACTTTGCGCTCCAGCGTGGGTCGGCGTATCGGGGTAAGCTGGAAATAGGGCAGCTTGCCCGGCTCCTGAATACTGGCTTCGATATCGGCAATGATCTCCGGGGGCAGGCCTTCGTGCCAGCAATCGTTGTCCAGTTTTTCGGGATTGTCGCGCAGGTATTCGTAGTTGTAGAGCCCTTCTACCGTTGGTGTCCAGTACAGCGGCCCCAGGTTCATTTGGGCCGTGCGTTCCCGGATCATGTCCATCACGTCATCCGGATAGGCCGGAGCGGAACTTAGTCCCGTATGCTCGAAGCAATCGACGCCCGCTTCTAAACCTCTCCGGATCTCCTCCGGGCGATGGCCGTGAGCCACTACGGTCAGCTGCTGCGTATGGGCCTCCTCCACTAGCGCTTTGAAGGCCTCCATCGGGATTTGGTCCTGGTCGACCACTTTGATGCAATCCACCCCCGCTTCGGCTAGCTGCCGCACTTTTTCTCTGGCTTCGGCGACGCTTTGCACGCCCCAGCGAAAATCTTCGGTACCGGGATAGGGTTCAGCCTGTAGAAAAGGGCCACTCATGTAGAGCGTCGGACCGGTCAGTTCGCCGGCATTGATGCGGTCGCGTACGCTCAGACTAGCCTCGAGCGGTCCGCCAAGGTCGCGCGCACTGGTTACGCCCGCCATTAGTAACTGCCGGGCACTTGCCGGCATGATCACATCCGCCAGCTGCGGAGGATAAACGGTATCCCAGTGGGCGTAATCGCTATGCCCATTGATCATCAGGTGGACGTGCATGTCCCATAGGCCGGGCAGAACGCTCATGCCTTCGGTAGATATGACCTCGGCGCCTTCCGGAATCGCAATTTCGGCCTGGGTTCCCACCGCTTCGATCCGATCTCCGCGAATGATAATGACGCTGTTCTGAATCGGTACCCCACCGTATCCGTCAATCAGGGTACCCCCGACAAGCACCTTCAGCGCGCCTTCCGGCTTAGCATTTGTTTGCGCCGGAGCGCGGGTACAAAAGAAGAGTAATAGCGTAATCGACAGCAGGTAATTCATTCCAGGTTGGTTTAGCAGGTGGAAGATAACGCACCACCCATTATGCCACGGCCAGGCCTACAACCTAAATGCCTACAGCCCGTTAGATCAAAAAAGGACCTATGTTCGGATTATTCAAAAAAGACCCCGTCAAGAAACTGGAAAAACAGTACAGCAAACTCCTGGAGGAGGCCATGGCCCTGCAGCGGGGTGGGGATATCCGTGGATATGCTTCCAAATCGGCCGAAGCGGAAGCTTTGATGGACCGGATCCTTGAACTAAGGAAAGACAAAAAGGCCTGATGCCGCACCGCAAATCCGATTTGCCGGAAAAGATTTGCGCCGTATGCGGCCGGCCGTTTACCTGGCGAAAGAAATGGGCCGGCGTGTGGGACGAGGTTCGCTATTGTTCTCAGCGCTGCCGACGCACCAAAACCCGCGATAAACCGGCTTAACCAACGCTCAAGATGTACGACCGCCCCCACGAGATAGACCGCCCGGTGGACGATAGCCAGGACAATTTCGCTTTTCACCCGAAAAACATTTACCTCTCGCTGCTGCTCTTCTCGCTGAGCATGCTGTTTTTGGCGATGACTGCGGCCTTCGTATACACCCGCATACAAAGCGATCTGCCTCCCATTCAACTACCGGCACTCTTTCTGATCAATACGGTCATTCTACTCGGGAGCAGTTACACCATGGTGAGGGCCAAAAAAGCTTACCTGGCTGACGATACCGAGGGCTACCAGCGAATGTTGTGGTACACGCTCTTCCTCTCCATCTTCTTTATGGTCATGCAGTCCGTAGCATGGTATCAACTATTTAGCCAGCAGATATACATCACCAGCGATAATTCGGCGGGATACCTTTACGTCATTTCCGCCCTCCACTTTGCGCACGTTATCGGCGGACTACCCTTTCTCGGCTTATTTTTGTACCGGGCGCGTACGTACATGCAAGAACCGGTGAGCGTGCTGGTCTACTTCAGCGACCCGGATAAGCGGCTCAATCTCAGGTTGTTGACCATTTATTGGCACTTTCTTGATGGCTTATGGATTTACCTGGTCGTCTTTTTCCTGATCAATCAACTGATCTGGCAATACCTCTGACATATTAAATACGATAATGTTATCATATTTAATAGTCGACTTAGTTTATTTCGTCACCTCCATTTTAGCACAGTGGACAAGGTACTTACGGTCAGGCACTTACGCCTCTGGCACGGATATTGACAATAAGGAGGCTAAGTAAGTCAGCAAGACTTCTCCACGATATTACTACTCCTTTCGATTTTGGCTCCATTCTGACACTGTGAACGACACATATTTCCCTTAAAGCATTTTAAAACCCAGTAAGCACCCGGACTGATGTTCGGGTGCTTTTTTATTTGGCTTCGCCGCTCCAGCGGAGATAGGCTTTCAGGAAAGCTTCAATATCGCCGTCTAGCACGGCATCCGTCTGACTGGTTTGCCAGTTGGTCCGGTGATCCTTGACCCGACGATCATCAAGGACGTAGCTCCTTATCTGGCTACCCCATTCATTGGAAGTCTTGCCGGCCTCTATTTCATCTTTAGCGACGCGCTGCGCCTCGAGTTCCTTTTCGTACAAACGGCTCTTCAACATATTCAGGGCCCGCTCGCGGTTCTGGTGTTGGCTGCGTTCCTCCTGGCATTCCACTACGATACCCGTAGGCTCATGGGTCACCCGCACGGCTGATTCCGTTTTATTTACGTGCTGACCTCCCGCTCCGGAGGCACGGAAGGTATCCCAGCGTATGTCCGCCGGATTGATCTCCACCTCAATCGTATCGTCGACCCGGGGGTGAACGAATACGGAAGCGAAACTTGTTTGCCGCTTACCCTGGGCGTTGAACGGGCTGATTCTCACCAATCGGTGAACGCCGTTCTCGCCCTTCATCATGCCATAGGCAAATTCACCAATGATCTCCAGAGTAGCCGATTTGATCCCTGCTACGTCGCCAAGCGTTTCGCTTGCCAGGCTTACTTTATAATCCGCGTACTTTTCAGCGTACATCGTGTACATGCGCATGAGCATCTCCGCCCAGTCGTTACTTTCCGTTCCGCCGGCACCGGCGTTTATTTCCAGGATGCAGCCCAATTCATCCTCCGGCCGGTTGAGCGTAGCGCGAAACTCCGCATCGTCCAGCACGGCCAGGGTTTCCTCGTACCGTCGTTCCACCTCTTCTTCCGTGCCCTCGCCTTCCTTCAGAAATTCCTGTAGGATTTCTAGGTCATCGACGCGGTCGGCTACCGCCTGGTACTGACCTACCCAGTTCTTGTGACTTTGCAATTCCTTCATTACGGCTTCGGCGGCCGTGGAGTCATTCCAGAACTCGGGGTTCAGACTGCGCTGGGTAAGATCCTCAATCTTGAAATTCCGGGCCTCTACGTCCAGGTACCCCCTCAGCAGGGATAGTCGGGATTGCAGGTCTTTAAGTTGGTCGTTGGTCATGGTTCTACCTTAGGTGCGGGCGCAAGGAAGCCCGGCCCGCGCTTGGCAGACCGGGCTTCCGGCTTTTTTACAGAAAGACTTACTTGTCTTTCATGAAATCGTCCAGCTTGTCCTTGTGGATCATTACCTCCTTATAGGAGTAGCTGCCGGTTTCGGGATTCTTGATGGACTGAACCACCTTTACGTAGTCGCGGCCGGAACCTACGTTTGCCGCACGTTTTCCGACGCGTGAGTTCTTTGATACCTTAGCCATAGTTGCTTTCTTTTAGCCTGAAAACGGTGAGACACCGTTGACGGTTGAGGTGGTTACTTAATTTCCCGGTGTAACGTCATTCGACGCAGGTTAGGATTGTACTTTTTGAGTTCGAGGCGGCCAGGCGTATTCTTCCGGTTTTTCTCGGTGACGTAGCGGCTGGTGCCGGGTACGCTGGTTTCCTTCTGTTCGGTGCACTCCAGAATGATCTGGTTGCGATTTCCTTTGCTCTTCTTAGCCATGGTGACGGAGGATTAAAGCTTGATGCCGGTTTCGATGCCTTTGCTCTCGAGTTTCTTCACGTAGGCGTAGACCCCCAGCTTGTTAATGGTGCGCATGGCACTAGTAGAAACGCGGAGCGTAACGAACTTATCCAGTTCGGGTACGAAGAAGCGCTTCTTCTGGATGTTGGGTACGAAGCGGCGCTTCGTCTTCCGGTTAGAGTGGGAAACATGGTGACCGCTGACCGGCTTCTTTCCCGTGAGTTTGCAGACTTTAGACATAGCGAAATGGCGTTGCTATCAAAAATACCCGCCTGAATCCGGCGGAAAAAAAAAGCAGACCGCAGCCTGCTCTGATATGTTGGTGACCGCGTCAGGATTCGAACCTGAAACCTCTTGATTCGTAGTCAAGTGCTCTATCCAGTTGAGCTACGCAGCCAGACGCCCCTTTTGGAAGCGGTCGCAAAGGTAAGTATATCTTTTTTAACTGCCAAGTGGATAGGAAAGAAAAGATTCTAACCCTTCCTTTCCAGGCCCCAGTTCAACAGCCCCCCAACCGCATCGATGGCGGTATGGAGAAGGATCAGCGGCCAAAGCGTACCCGTGCGGTAAAAGAAAAAACCGAAGAGAAGTGCCATGGCTACAATCTTGATCACCGCGTGGGTTCCCTGGTAAAAGTGTGCCATGCCAAAGGACATCGCCGGCAATACCAGCGTCGTCACGATGGCCCAGGGCTCGGTTGCACCCAGCAGATCCCGTAAGTAGGTGATCATGAACCCGCGGTAAACGATCTCCTCCCCCACCCCGGCACAGACACAGAGGAAAAGGAAATGAAGGTACTGGCTGCCGTTAACCGGAAGAAAGCCAAGCTGCCGAAACTTCGTTCGGGTTTCCAGCTGTCGGTCCGGGTTGCCAATTTCCCCGTAGAGGTCCACCCCGTACAGCAAAAGGAAGGCAAACAGTATAGCTACGGCCAGGGTATCGTAGGGCGGCGCTCCCCACCCAAGGCCGAGCTCCGTGAACGGCCGTCCGGTGTAATACCATACAATGGTTACCATGGCAGCCAGGCTGAGCAGCAGCAGTCCATTGGCATAATACATCCGTAATTTCAGCCCCCCCGACCAGAAGACCGATTGGTTCCCGGATCGCTTACCCGCCGTGAAGAAGAGGGCGGCGGGCAGCAGGATTCCGAGAACTACGAAGAGGATATGTAAGGCCAGGGTCACGGCGCAAAATACGTAGCCGGGCTACCTTTACCGTCTTTTGGCCCCCGAATATGTAAAACACCCTCGCTTTGCAAGCTGCCGTTCTTTTCAACTTTTATGAATTCCGGACAGGGGTATGGCTACCAAAGGCGTACGTCACCGGACTTGACGGTGATGGAAGGCCAAAAGTGATCCACACCGCCGCCCGTGGGGGAGCAGCGGCGGGCTATGGAATCACCGTAGATCAGTCGCTGCAGCAAGGACTCGATCTATGCGAGCAACTAAGGGACAAAGCTATTGCCGAGTATTTCCGCAAGGGGGCCAAAAAAATGCCTACGCTCGCGGGACTCGTTAAATCCGACAGCAAAGACAGGGAGCAAGTTCTAAGGTACATCCACGCCCGCACCGCCCGACTGCTCGACCTCTGCCGGCAAGAGGGATACGCTACCACGGCGAATCTCAACATTCGTTCTTCCCCCTATCCCCATTTGCTGTCATTTGCCGCCGACGCGTGGGAACCGAAACTACAGTTCAGCCTTAAAGTGCAGGGGCTGGAATATCGACTCCGAATACAATCACCGGATGGAACTACCCACTCCATTCGGCAGCTCGATCCCCGCGTAATTACCAACCGACCCGCCCCGGGTTGGATACTGGTGAATAAGCGTTTGATCCGCTTACGGGACCTCAAGGGAGATGCAGTGCGCCCGTTCCTGACGCGGGATACGGTTGAAATACCAATTTCCCAGGTCGGCAAGTATTTACGTGAGTTTGTTGCACCTGCGGCCCGTCGCCATGAAATTTCCGTTGACGGTTTTTCCTATGAAACCCAGACGCAACCCGACGGGCTCCGCGTGGAAGCACGGCCCCACCCCTTTTCCGGGCTTTACCTGATCTACGTTACCGTCCTATACGGCAAGCAGGCATTTCCCTTCGGCGACCCGGAACCCATTGCGGTAACGCATAATCTTCGTCCTCCCTACCGGATGATACGCACCGTCCGTTCGGCCCAACTCGAGGCTCGCAGGTTGGCTCCGCTGAAGGAAGCGGGACTTTTTCCCCTGGAAGGGGGGGAAGCCATGTCGGTCGCACAAAACCCGGGCACTTACGAAAACCTCAGTTGGTTACTGGCTAATGCCGCCGACCTGCGAATGGCAGGTATACAGGTCAGCCTTCCGGAGGAGGACGGTCGGGTATACACCGAAGCCTCCGGCACGCTTTCCGTACACGCGGAAAAAAGTGGCGACTGGCTCGACCTGCAGGGAACCGTGGAGGTGGGCGCCCTATCCATCCCCTTCGTATCCCTGGTGAAGTATCTGAAAAAGGGCGAGCGCCGGTTCCCGCTTCCCGATGGCACGATCTTCCTCATCCCCGAGGAGTGGTTCCATACCTATGGTCCCGGGTTAGAACTGGCCCGTATTGAAGGAGCCAAGGTAAAAATGGCAAGAAGCCAGGCTCCCCTGCTTCAACGGGCGAATATTGTAGTGCCGGGGGACAACAGCGTGTCATTAAGCGAGGAGGAGTTGCGGCCTCCCGGCACATTGAATGCGCGGCTGCGGCCTTACCAGGTGGAAGGAATACGCTGGCTGATCCGGCATTATCACGAACGTTTGGGCGCCTGTCTGGCCGACGATATGGGCCTGGGAAAAACCGTTCAAACGATAGCGGTGCTGCTGTACGCGAAGGAACGCCTGAAAGGAGTGGAGGCTGCCGCGGCCGTCCAGATCGACCTCTTCACCGGAATCGGGGCCGATGAGGCTTTCCTGCGGCCGCTGCGGGCCTTGATCGTGCTGCCGGCCTCACTGGTATATAACTGGGAAGCCGAACTTCGTAAATTCGCGCCAACCCTTAGCGTACAGATCAATATTGGCACCCGAAGACTGCGGGATGCCCGTGTGCTTAGTCGCTTTGACGTAGTACTCACAACCTACCAGACCGCGCTGCGCGATAAGGAAGTCCTGGGCCGGATGGACCTGGAGTACATCGTACTCGACGAGAGCCAACAGATCAAAAACCGCCAGAGTAAGGTGTTCCGGGCCCTGAGTGAACTGGAATCCCGGCACCGGATCAGCCTCTCGGGCACCCCGATTGAAAATTCCCTTTCGGACCTGTGGTCCCAGATGCAATTCATTAATCCCGGCTTATTGCGCGGCTTTAGTTTCTTCAAAAAAACCTTCCTGGTACCGATCGAGGTCCACGACGACGAGCTGAGAAAGCAGCAGCTAAGGGAACTGGTGGAGCCTTATCTCCTTCGACGAACCAAGGAGGAGGTAGCTCCCGACCTTCCCGATCTCGACGTTCAGCTCTGCTACTGCAGCATGACCAAAGCACAGCGGCGCGTGTACGAGCTGGAGCGGTCGGCCGCGAGAAACGCCCTGCTGGGTACGAAGAGCGAAGCGGAAAATTCGAGCTATAAATTATTGGTCATTCAGGCACTAACGCGGCTGCGCCAGATTGCCAACCATCCTGTCATTGCCGAACCGGACTATAACAAGGACAGTGGGAAGCTCACCGAGGTGCTGGAGCAATGGGACACTATCCGCCGGTCCGGGCACAAGGTGCTGATATTCAGCTCCATGGTGCGCTACCTCGAACTTATCCGCAGCCACCTCGAACGAGCGGGGTACCCCTTTGCCTGGCTCACCGGCGCCGTTGACAGCAGGCAACGCGCCCGCGAAGTACAAAGATTTCAGGAGGATCCCGAGGTCACTACTTTCTTTATCAGCATCAAAGCCGGGGGCACGGGCCTGAATCTGACGGCGGCGGACTACGTCTTTATCCTGGACCCCTGGTGGAATCCTACAACGGAAGAGCAAGCCATCGCTCGGGCCCACCGAATCGGGAGAAGCGGGAAGGTCATCGCCCGCAAATTTCTTACCCAGGGTACGCTGGAGGAGAAGATCTATCAGTTGCAACAACGTAAACGCCAACTGGCCGAGGACATCATCGGTAGCGGTGAAAGCCTGGATCTCGACCGCACCGAGATCGAATACCTGCTCGGCGACGAAGTTTAGGTAATCGCTACCTTGTGCACATGAACGAGCAGGATCTGATCAAGGATGAGGAACTGGAGGCCGATGATCCACCGGTGCTGGGCAGTTGGAGAAATATTTACATCGTGGTATTAGTTCTACACCTGCTGCTGTTGGTTGCCTTTTATTTGTTTTCCCGTGCCTACACTGTTTAATTTGCGCTCACCGCTCCGTTCCAATCGCGATCTATGACTATTCTTGACTGGCTGGTCATGACCGGCACCCTGGCCGCTATCGTGAGTTATGGGGTATATATGACTCAGTCGGTCGACAACGTCAAGAGCTATCTGCTCGGCGACCGGGACCTGAAGTGGTGGACGATCGGTCTGTCGGTGATGGCCACACAGGCCAGCGCGGTTACTTTCCTCAGCACCCCCGGGCAAGCCTATAACGACGGCCTCGGCTTTGCCCAATTCTACTTTGGGTTGCCCATCGCGATGGTTATCCTATGCATTTTCGTCTTGCCTATTTACTACCGGCTCAAGGTATATACCGCGTATGAATACCTCGAGGGCCGGTTTGACCTGCGGGTGCGTACCCTCACGGCCCTGCTTTTCTTATTGCAACGGGGCTTAGCTGCGGGAATCACCATATATGCCCCGGCTATCGTGCTATCGACCATCCTTGGCTGGCCCTTGAGTCTGACGATATTCATCATAGGAGCCGTGGTGATCTTTTACACCGTGGTCGGTGGGACAAAGGCTGTTTCCGTGACGCAGAAGCAGCAAATGATCGTAATCCTCCTGGGCATGTTCATCGCGGGGGTCGTTGTAGTGCTTCGGTTGCCGGAGGGCATCAGCTTCAGTGATGCCATCGGCGTTGCCGGACACCTGGGCAAACTCCAGGTTGTGGATCTGGAATTCGATCTTAACGACCGGTACAACATCTGGTCGGCCCTGCTGGGGGGAACCTTCCTTTTCCTTTCGTATTTCGGAACGGATCAGTCGCAGGTGCAGCGATACCTTTCGGGTAAGAGCCTCGGGGAAAGCCGGTTGGGCCTGCTTTTCAACGGCATCTTTAAGGTACCCATGCAATTCCTGGTACTGATGGTCGGCATCCTGGTTTTCGTCTTTTTTCTCTTTCAGGCCCCGCCTATTCACTTCAACTCGGCTAACCTGGACAAGCTTAGGGCCTCGGAGTACCAATCCGATCTGATGGCGCTGGAGGAAGAATACGCGGTGGTTAATGAAGAAAACCGGGTAGCCAGCGTAGCCATGGCGGATGCGCTGCGTCGCGACGACGAGCCGGCCATATCGGAGGCCCGGATCGCCGTAGAAGAAACACTCTCAGAACGGCAACGCCTGGCAAGCTCCGTAGACACCCTGATTCAACGATACGACGTGGAGCTGATCACCGAGGACAGGGATTACGTTTTCATCACCTTCATCGTCAACTATCTTCCGGTGGGACTGGTGGGGCTATTACTGGCGGTGATCTTTTCGGCGGCCATGTCGAGTACAAGTTCGGAATTGAATGCCCTGGCCACCACCACAGTCATTGACATTTACCGCAGGTCATTGGTCAAGGACAAGGAGGACGACCACTACCTCGCTGCCAGCAAGTGGTTTACCATTGCCTGGGGAATAATTGCGTTGAGCTTCGCGGCCGTCGCCAACCTTTTCGACAACTTGATCCAGGCGGTCAATATCATTGGTTCTTTGTTCTATGGGGTTATCCTCGGGATTTTCGTTGTCGCCTTCTTCTACAAAAAGGTAGGAGGAAAAGCAGTTTTCAAAGCCGCGATCCTTGGCCAGCTATTCGTCACGGCTACCTTCATCCTAAGTTGGTTACGCATCATCGACCTGGCGTTTTTATGGTTGAATCTAATTGGCTGCGTACTGACCGTCGTCTTTGCCATTGCCATGGAACATTCGCATAAGTCGGGGACTTTAACCAATCCTAATAACATTTGATATAACCCGGTAGTTACGCGATGAAACCTCACTGGCTTGTTGGTCTTGCTCTACTGCCCGTCGGCTACCTAACCCGCAAACTGCGGAAGGATCCGCAGTTTGGCGCGTCATTGGCGGACATGAAAAAGGATGATTACCAGGGAACCCGGGCCTGGAAAATGGGCCGTTTCCGGAATTTGGACAAAACCAGGCTCCAGGAGGATCTCCGTAGTTTGCTCGGAGATTTAATGGGCTACCTAAAGGCCAAAAATACGCAGCCGGCATATCCCCTGCCAGTTGCGGAGCGGTCTACCTCCGACGACCCTGACCCCACCGGCGATTTTGTCACCTGGTACGGCCACTCAGCCGTCCGCCTGGAAACCGGTGGCAAAACGCTCCTGATCGATCCTATGCTGGGAGAATGGGTGGCGCCGGTCCCCTTCCTGGGGCATCGTTTCCCCTATAAGGACTACGCTCCGCTAAAAAATGTCGGCATTATTGATCTGATCGTTTTTTCCCATGACCATTATGACCACCTGGATTACGATACCCTGATGGCTGTGAAGGATCGTACGCAGGCGTACCTCGTGCCGCTGGGTATCGGGGCGCACCTTCGCAGTTGGGGGATCGCCGCGGAGAAGATTACCGAAATCGATTGGTGGGAGACCGTAACTATCGAAAATATTACCATCACCGCAACGCCCGCCCGTCATTTCAGCGGCCGCAGTCCTTCCACCCGCAATAAAACCCTATGGTGTGGTTTCGTTATCAATACGGGAAAGCATAACCTATACTTTGGCGGCGACAGCGGGTACGGTCGTCATTTTGTGGAAATAGGTCGCCGCTTTGGTCCCTTTGACCTTACGATGTTGGATTCAGGCCAGTACCACGACCACTGGAAAAACGTCCATATGCAACCGGAGGAAGCCCTGCAGGCCAATTCCGAACTTCGAGGCAAGAACTTGTTGCCGATCCACTGGGCCGGATTCAGTCTGTCCGATCACCCGTGGTTCGAACCCGCCCAACGGATCGTGGCGGCTGATACGGAGCAGTGCGTGGTCACGCCCCTTATCGGGCAGCGTTTTGAAGTCGGTAATATGACGGACTGCCAAGAACGTTGGTGGGAACGCGATAGTCTCAAAAACCGGCAGTGAACCTTGGGGTGGTCCAATGTTTAGTACCTTTGCGGGGTAAATACCAAGAATATGTTTGACAATCTCAGTGACCGCCTAGAAGGCGCCTTTAAATCGTTGACCGGTGATAATAAGATCACTGAAATCAATGTTGCTACCAGCCTTAAAGAGATTCGCCGGGCCCTGGTGGCCGCTGACGTCAATTATAAAATCGCGAAGGAATTTACCGATAAGGTCAAGGAAAAGGCCCTCGGCACCGAAAACGTTCTGCGGGCCGTCAAACCCGGCCAGTTGATGGTCAAGATCGTTCAGGACGAGCTTACTGACCTGATGGGCGGGCAGTCCGTAGGTATTAATGTTAAAGGAAATCCGGGAGTAGTCCTCATCGCCGGCTTGCAGGGATCGGGTAAGACCACCTTCACGGGTAAGCTTGCCAAATACCTGAAGGAGAAGAAAAACATGAAAGTGCTGGTGGCCGCCGCTGACGTTTACCGTCCGGCCGCGATTGACCAGCTGACCGTTCTGGCCGGACAGGTGGGTGCTGACATTTATAAAGAGCCCGAAAACAAGAACCCCGTCGATATTGCCCTCAAAGCAATCGATCATGCCAAGCAGAATAAGTTCGATGTCGTCATCGTCGATACCGCCGGCCGCCTTTCGGTCGATGAGAAGATGATGCAGGAGATCACGGACGTACGCGAGGCCATTTGTCCCAATGAGACGCTGTTCGTAGTGGACTCGATGACGGGTCAGGATGCCGTGAATACCGCCAAGGTCTTCAATGACCGGATCGACTACGATGGCGTCGTGCTCACCAAACTCGACGGCGACACCCGGGGCGGTGCCGCTCTTTCGGTGAAATACACCGTTGGTAAGCCCATCAAATTCGTCAGCACCGGTGAGAAGATGGACGCGCTGGACGTGTTTTATCCCGACCGGATGGCGCAGCGTATCCTCGGTATGGGCGACATCATCTCGTTCGTTGAGCGTGCGCAGGACCAGTTCGACGAGGAAGAGGCCAAGCGTCTCGAGAAGAAGATGAAGAAGAATAAATTCGACTTCAACGACTTCCTGAGCCAGTTGGCGCAGCTTAAAAAAATGGGCGATATGAAGAGCCTGTTGAATATGATTCCGGGCATGTCGAAAGCGATGAAGAATATCGACATCGATGACACGGCTTTCACCCGTGTCGAGGCCATTATCTACAGTATGACGCCGGAAGAGCGTCGCAGCCCCGAGCTGCTGAACCTCAGTCGTAAGAAACGTATCGCTCTCGGCTGCGGACAGGGAATGGATGATGTAAATCGCTTCATCAAGCAGTTCGACCAGATGCGCAAGATGATGCATAAGCTGTCCAACAACCCCATGATGGCCCAGATGGCCGGCAACTTTAAGGGTAAGCGCTAGTGCCTTAGTTCCTGCGGTAACCCTCGGTATTCCGGCATTGACTCGCGTCCTTGCCGACGTTCCTCCGGAATGTGCCAGTTCCAGAACAGGAAGAGAGATCGCCCAGTGTCGGGTGATCTTATCTCCACTGGTTATCGACCCCACCTCACCGTCTCTCCCCAAAATGTCTCCTGTAGCGACATAGCTATCAAACTCCGCGTTGAGCGAACCCGGTTCTCAGGAGTTTGTCGGGTTCTTTGTTATCATAACGCTTGCCTGACATGGGGTATCAAAAAAACAATAGAGGCGTTCGTGGGTACAAAACGGGGAAAAATGCGGGGCTAAACGCATTTTATGGGGGTATTGAAAACCTTTGTTAAAAGCTTTTTAACGATTGGGTAATAATCCTTCCGGTCGGGCCGTTTTTATACCGAGTTCAATGATAAATTGGAATCACGCTACATAGCTTTTATGTATGTAGTAATCGTGTTTTGTTCATAGTGTCTCTCTAGCGTCGGTGCTCAGCCCAGTTTTGGAAATGATTTAGGCTTATTTTGGGCCTGAGCACCGACTCCACTACACCAAGATTTATGCATTAAAATTAGGTAATCAGCCAGCAGGCCAATCGGTCGGTTCCGGCCCATCCTACCCCAATGCAATCGGTTGTGCGGGTACACGTCAAAACCAACTAAGATCTTTTCCTTCAGAAGACCCTATAGCCAGGGCTTCCGTAGGTGTGTTGTGTTCTATTCAATAGTGTCTCTCTAGCGTCGGTACTCGTTTCGGTCCAAGAAATGACGGAAAGAATTATTTCGAATCGGGTACCGACCCACTATTTCTCCTTGCTAATTGTGATAACCCACAGGCTGCTCTTTTGCACTGACTGCGGACTTATCAGCCCCGGCAGGGTGGCCAATCTATACTCCTGATGAGGGTGCGTTCGCGACGGTCCAGTTACGAGAAATGGCCGAATTGCGTGGGCATTCGGCAGGGGTACATTATTACAACTAAGAGGGCGCCGGAAATCACCTGTAAGGGTTCCCGCTACTCGCGAATTAACCGAAATATTATTTCCCAAGCTTATCGTAAGGGATATACAAGATTTCTATACTCGAGATCGTTTACAAAATACTCGCCACCCGCTACCCTTTCCGGTCGGGAGAAACGCCGATTAAAATAATTTCCTCCTTTGATATTCCATGTTCCAGGCTATTTAAGCGATGAAAATCGCTAACGCATCGGCTTTCTTACCCTCCAGCAGTAATCTGTCGGAGCGGTAAGATTGCCGAATGCCTATTTTACATGCCATAGCGCGCCAATACCTTCCTCCCATAATTTGCGGTTGAACGCAGGTACACGCTCTTCGAGCAATTCCTTACCTTCACCACGTAGCGTGGTCCACCTTTCATTCAGGCCTTGTAGTCTCGCCCGGGTAGCATCGTTGACGCGCGGTAGTGCGCTTTCTGCGTGATTAAGTACGAAGAGGTAATTGGCCGTAAATCGATTGGGGAAATTTTCTACGTCATCGTAGGCTTTTGATTTTCGCTGGACCATTTTGTCGTCCCAGGCAGACAAATCAGTACGTAGGTCCTTTGCTTCTTTTAATAGGTCGGTCTTGCCCTGTTCCTCTAGTCTTTCCGTGAGTTTCGAAAGCTGATCGGCTACGGTCTGCAATTCATTCACCAACCGGTGCATTTCGTTGAGATTACCCTCTGCTTCGGCCATAAAGGCATCGTAATCGGCATAGTCTCCCGGGGTCAAGTCATAGGCCGGGTTTGGTAATACCTCAAAATTCGTTTCCGTCGACTTGCTCCCCGATTGAAGCGTTGCGGTATAGGTTCCCGGACCCACCCGGCGTCCGCGGAAGCTGCCCTCGATGTATGCGGTAGGTGCTCCCGTAAGATTGGCGTGGCGAAGATTCCAAACGAAGCGGTTCAGACCTCCGGATGCCGGTACAGAAGTAGCGGGCGGGGGGCCACCCGCGTAGGTTTCCGCTTTATTTTCCTTACTGGTGAATTCCCTTATCAAACTTCCCGAATTGTCGGTAATGGATAGGGTCACCTCCGCGGAGTCGGAGTTTTCGGGAAGCGTGTAGTAAAGCACTACCCCGCTTGCCGGGTTCAGGCCCTGCAGGTCGTCGGTGCCGTCCATTTCATTTGTACTTCCGTCCAATGGACTGCGGTGGTTGCTGATTATTGTTGGCGCCGGAGCGTAGAGGTGTAAGGTTTGCGGAGCCCCTTCGTACTGTCGCACCAATTCCAGGTCATCCAATATCCAGAAAGCCCGCCCTGAGGTAGCAACGATCAAATCGTCATGCGCAATCCTGAGATCAGTAATCGGCGTAATTGGCAGGTTAAGATTGAACCGCTGCCAATGCTCGCCCCCGTCAAAGCTGACGAAAGGACCTACCTCCGTGCCGGCGAATAGCAACTCTTCTCGTTCCGGATCCTGGCGTACCACACGGGTATAAGCCCCCATGGGAAGGTCTCCGGTGATATCCGACCAGCTGCGGCCATAATTGGTTGTCTTCAGCAAATGCGGACGGTGATCATTAAACTTATACCGCGTGGTGGCGATGAAGGCGGTACCTGCGTCGTGGGGGGAGACTTCAATGGCGTTCACCAGCGTTTCTCCCTGATCGGCAGGCGTCACATCACTCCAGTTTTCCCCGCCGTTCCGGGTCAGCTGTACTTTACCGTCGTCGGTACCTACCCAGATTACGCCGGCCTCGTGGGGAGAGTCCGTTACATAGCTTATTGTACCGTAGTTTTCCGCGCCGACCGCCTCATTGGTATACGGACCGCCCCCCGGGCCTTGCTTATCGTCCTGGTTACGGGTTAGATCCGGGCTGATCTCCTCCCAGCTTTTGCCCATATCCCGGGTGCGTAGCAGAAGCTGGGCGGCGTGGTAGAATGTATTCGGCTCGTGTTGCGACCGGATGATCGGGGCGTTCCAGTTGAATCGGTACTTCATGTCCCTTGCTTCCCGGCCGAGATACTGGATGGGAGCAGCCATGATGTTCGTACTAGCTTCCGCTTCGTTATCCAGGACTTCGATCGTTCCCAGGTAGCTTCCCCCTAGCACGTAGCGGGGATCGTCGGGGTCGAAGGCTAAAAACGCGCTTTCTCCACCGGCGGATGCCGACCAATCTTCCCGCCCGATGCCGGAACTACCCGGCGATTTGCTCGCGATGACGACCGATGTATTATCCTGCTGCCCACCATAGATGCGGTAGGGGTACTGGTTGTCTACGTTGATGCGGTAAAACTGACCGGTAGGCATATTATCCTGGGTGGACCAGCTCTCCCCGTAATTAAAACTGATAGCGGCCCCGCCGTCATTTGCGATGCACAAATTCCTTGGGTTTTCGGGGTTGATCCACAGGTCGTGGAAGTCACCGTGAGTGCCGCTGATCTCCTCCCATGTTTTTCCGCCGTCGATCGATCGCAGGGCATCCGCGCTAAGTACGTAAACTACGTTTTCATTAGTGGGATCGACAAAAACTTCCGTGTAATACCATGCCCGTTGGGTGAGTCGGTTGTCGTCACTTACGCGGGTCCAGCTCTCTCCCGCATCTTTGCTCATGAATAATCCGCCTTTATCGGCTTCGGAGTCGCTTTCGATCAGGGCATAGACCTTTTCGGTATTCGATTGGGCGACGGCAATAGCCATTTTCCCCTTCTCCTCGGGCAGGTCGTCCGTCATTTCCTGCCAGGTATCGCCGCCGTCGACAGACTTATAAAGTCCGCTACCCGGCCCACCGCTTACCACCTGCCACGGCAACCGCTGGTGGTGCCACATGGCGGCGTAGAGTTCTCGCGGATTGGATCGGTTCATGCTGAGCTCCACCGCGCCGGTCAGGTCATTCACGTACAGCAGCTTTTCCCACGAATTGCCCCCGTCGGCAGAGCGGTAAACGCCGCGCTCCGCATTCGGTCCGTAAAGCTGGCCCTGGGCCGCTACGTAAACCAGGTCGGGGTCATCCGGGTGGATGATGATGCGGGAGACGTGCTGGGTATTTTTCAGACCCAGGTGTCGCCAGCTTTTCCCCCCGTCGGTTGACTTATACACACCATCGCCGTGGGAGGTCATGACACCCCGCGGGGCGTGCTCCCCCATACCTACGTAAACCACCTGCGGGTTACTCCGGGAAACGGCCACGGCACCCACCGAACCTGTCCCGAAGTAACCGTCGGAAATATTTTTCCAGTGCTGTCCGGCGTCGGTCGTTTTCCACACTCCACCGCCGGTGGTACCCATGTAATAGGTGAGCGGATCATTCACTACCCCGGTGGCGGTGACCGACCGGCCGCCCCGGAAGGGTCCGATATTGCGGTACTTCAGAGGTTGAAAGAATTCGGCTACCTGCGAAGTGTCAGCAGGAGGCTGTGCCGACGCCCAGGCGCAAAATAACAGGAGACCCAGCGTAACGTATGATTTCATTTTGACGGAGCTTAAGCCCCCAAGTTAGTAACTGGCCAAATTTTACCAACTTCCAGGATGCGGTGCGGTATATGCCACCTGTATTCATTCACCTGTGACGTTGATGAACGGGGAGTGCTAGGATCTTTCTTAGTAGTATGCCTTAAAACACGGCCAGCGGTATGTACACCCCAACCCTAATTTTGAGCTACATCAACCAAAAATGCGGGAAAGCGGGATTCCACCGGGTACTGCGGCGTGCCGAACGGTCGTTCAAAAGGCCAGATAATCCGCATTATGCGTCTATTGACTCCTTATTTGGTAGGTGGTTTTATGGCTATCCTATTTAATTCCTGTGATCCCGAACCGTCCGCTGGCCCAGTCGCCAATGGACTTAGCGGTGAATGGGAAATGATCTCCACCACCGGATTGGTCACGACCACCACTTACAGCACCTCGGGTAGCGAAACCAACTACGTCGACGTACGGATGATCGAGCCCACGAGCTACCGGGTCACCTTTACCGAAGACCCCCGCCGCGCGACGTCCAGCGGGGCCGCGACGCTCGAACGGACCGCGAGAAATGGCAGCAACCGGGATACCATAGCGAGTTCCGGCAACATCAGCGGCATGGTTAGCTGGGAATTGGACGGATTAACACTCACCCTGGAAGATGAGGATGGCTTCTCGCAGGAAATGCTCATCAAGACGCTGGACGAATTGGAACTAAGTTTTTCCTACGATGTCATTGATTCCACCTTCATGCCCTACTTCCTGACCCGCAGTCAGGCAACCCAAACTTACGTGCGGAGGTAACCTATGGTGAATTTCACCGGCCATCAAACCCGCTTTTCCTTCCTATACAATACCCCATTTAATATGCGACTATTACTATTCAGCTTGTTCTGTACCGCCACCCTATTTACCTCTTGCGACAAAGAGGAAAACGAAGAATTCGATAGTAACATCGTAGGCACCTGGTCACTGTTATCGGGCTCCGGAACCGGGCAGACCACTACCACGGCGGGAGGTGATACCTACACGGTAGACTTCAACAGTCAGATCGTCGATCCCACCGTTTACGAAGTGGATTTGAACACGGACGGAACCGTCACCTCGCAGGGATCCGTCACCTTTGAAATAAATTCCGATTTCGACGGCCAAAATTTCAAAACAACTATGACCTTGTCTAATATCATAGGGAATGGCACCTACGAAGTCATAGGAAACCGGCTCATTGCCACGGACAACGATGGTAAGGAGACGCAAATAACCATCGTGTCCCTGACGGACACCGAGCTGATCCTGGAGGCTGAAATCGTCCAGACCCAGGCTGCCAACGGCGCGGAATCGGAATCGCGACAGAAAGCTACTCAAGTGTACGAGCGAGTGGACTGATCCGGCAACCCGTTGCTATTGGACCATGTTGTTGGTGGTTATCACCGCTGGTAGGCTGCATTGAAGCTGATGTCAATCCTCGGAACACCCGTGGTTGATGGCACACTATAGGTCTTCCGGCCATATGGCGCTCCTTTAATATATTTAGCGGATCACTCGCTGAAGGAATCATGCGCCTAGACGCCCACCAACATTTCTGGCACTTCGACCCGGTACGGGATAGCTGGATCGATGAGGATATGCAGGTCATCCGTCGTGATTTTTTGCCGGACGAGCTGAGTCCCCACCTGTCGGAGCACGGGATTGATGGTTCCATCGCCGTGCAGGCAAGTCCATTCCTGGAGGAGAACGACTTTCTCCTGGGCTTGGCCGCGGAACACCGCTTCATCCTGGGCGTAGTCGGTTGGATCGACCTCTGTGGCGCGGAGGCAAAAAAACAGCTACGACATTACCATCAGCAGAAAAGGTTTGTCGGTGTCCGCCATATTGTCCAGGCGGAGGGTCCGGGGTTCATGGACCGCCCGGATTTCCGCGCCGGTCTTTCTCTGCTCGCCAATCTTGGACTTACCTACGACCTGTTGATCCATCACCATCAGTTGGCGGAGGCTATCCGCCTGGTCGCCGCTTTTCCCGACCAGCCGTTCGTGCTCGATCACCTGGCCAAACCGGTCATCGCCGGACAGCCCGACCGGGAGTGGGTGGATCAGCTACATTCACTGGCACGTCATGAAAACGTATCCTGCAAGCTGTCCGGAATGGTGACCGAAACGGCCGTACCGGACTGGACGCCCCAACTCCTCAAACCCTATGTGGAAACCGTACTGGAAGCTTTTGGTCCCGACCGGGTGATGTACGGCTCCGACTGGCCGGTTTGTCTGGTGGACGCGACTTACACGCAGCAACTCGATGCCCTACGGTATGCTTGCGACCAGCTGTCGGGAAATGAACGGGATAGGCTTTTCGGAGATAATGCCGCAAAATTTTACGGTATTGACGGTGAGTCGTAGATTGACTTGCCAATAACCTATGATCCGCAACTACCCGCTCCTCTCCGCCTGCTTTTTCATCCTTGTGACGGGCTTTGGTTCCTGCGCTCCGCCGCCCCCCGATCCTCCCGCTCCCTTTGGTGCCCTGCCCTCGGAAGCGCAGTTGGAGTGGATGGCCATGGAAACGAATGCCTTCATCCACTTCACGACCAACACCTTTACGAATAAGGAATGGGGGTACGGGGACGAAGACCCGGAGATCTTCGCGCCGACCGACCTCGACGTTGATCAGTGGATGTCGACCCTCAGCGAGGCCGGCTTTAAAGGGGTTATACTCACCGGCAAGCACCACGACGGCTTCGTCCTCTGGCCCAGCGAATACACGGATCATTCCGTAGAACAATCGCCGTGGAAAGACGGACAGGGGGACATCGTGGGACTGGTGGAGGAAAGTGCCCGCGCCCACGGAATGAAGTTCGGGATTTACCTTTCGCCCTGGGATCGCAACCGGGCGGACTACGGCGACAGCAGCTACCTTACTTACTACCGCAACCAGTTGCGGGAGGTATTTGAAAACTACGGTCCGATCTTCGAAATGTGGTTTGACGGAGCCAACGGCGGCGACGGCTACTACGGCGGGGCGGATGAAAAGCGAAGCATTAGCGGCCAATACTATTACCACTGGCCGACCACCCTCGGGATGGTGCGGGATATCCAGCCGGATCCGCACACGATCATCTTCAGCGATGCCGGCCCGGATATTCGTTGGGTGGGTAACGAACGGGGGTACGTCGGTGACCCCAATTGGAATACCATCGATCCGGACACCCTCTACGCCGGTAAGGCGGGTATTACCCAATTGCTTAATCAGGGCACCCCGGGCGCGGATACCTGGATGCCCGCAGAGGTGGACGTCTCCATCCGGCCCGGTTGGTTCTACCATCCGGAAGAGGATGATCGCGTGAAAACTCCGGAGGAGCTTTTTGAAATCTATCTGACGTCCGTCGGGCGTGGCTCGGTGCTGTTGCTGAACGTACCACCGGATCGCCGCGGCCGGATCCACGAAAACGATGTTGCAACGCTGCAGGGCTGGAGAAGGCTCATCGATTCCACCTTTGCTAACGACCTGGCGGAGGGAGCCGAAGTCGAAGCCGATCATCACCGCGGCAACCACGATGATTTTTCCGCCGCCTTATTACTCGACAACGACCCGGAAACCTACTGGGCTACCAACGATACCGCTACCTCCGGCCGGATCACCCTTACATTCCCCGAACCTCGATCGGTCGGCTTTGTCCACCTCCAGGAGTACTTGCCGCTCGGGCAGCGGGTAGCTGGTTTTAGGGTCCTGGCAGACGTCAACGGCGAGCAACAGGTCATTGGTGAAGGAAAAACCATCGGTTACCAACGTATTCTTCCGGTAGAACCCGTAAACACCGGCGAGCTTACCATCGAGATTACCCAAGTGCTTGCACCCCCTATTCTATCCCGGCTTTCCGTCTATTAAATCCATAGGGCGGCGGGGCGCGGGAATAATCAATACCGGGAAATACCCTAGCTTTGGGACGCATTAAGTAATCTTCGTTTGCCGTTTACTATTGTTTAGGCTACCCAATCATCAGATACTACCCAGATGACCAAAAACTTAGGGCTTCCCCTGGAAGACAGCCCCTACCGACTGGACGATAATCCACCCATTTTCATTCTGGGTTGCCCCCGCAGCGGCACCACCTTTCTTTCCGAGTGCGTGGGTGGGATCAAAGGGGTCGAAGAATACGTCGGCGTACTGGCCCCGCCGCGGTTGATGCACCTGGTTGGGAGTATGACCGAAGACGGCGGGCGGTACGGCAATCCGAATGCCTTCGCCGTTACCACCCTGATGCAGTCCATACGCGACATCTTCTGGCAATCCTTCTGGCGCAGGCGCTATTACCGGGGCGAACGACTCAAGGACGTCTACGAACGCAACACCTCCCTGGGCGACTTCCTCAAACCACCGAGTATGGACGACGCCACCTTTTGCTATAAGGAACCCTTTCTGTGCTTTGCCTCCGAGGCCTTCGGGCGGGAATTCAGCAATGCGCGCTTCATACATATCATTCGCGACGGTCGGGACAACGCCGACTCCATGGTGCGCCGTTATCCTGATGCCCTGACCGATCGCATCCTCCAGTCACCGGAACTCGCCGAGAATAAAGTCTCCGAAGTCGGGGTCTACGACACCGTCGACGGTACCATCGTACCCTGGTGGGTGCCCGATGCCGACCGGGAGATTTTCATCAGTGCGGACCCCTACATCCGCTACGTCATTATGTGGCGGGAAATGGTCCACCGGGCCCGCCGACTAGCCCCGCTGGGCCCAGAGCGCTACCTGGAAGTTAAGTACGAGGACTTTGTATCCGCTCCCATTGAAGAGGCGGAAAAGATCCTGACTTTCCTTGGCAGCAGCATGTCTCCTACCCTGCGCAAGCGACTTGGAAAAGCCCGCACCGGCTCCATCAGTATTGCCAAGTCAAATCAGGGCGAAGAGAAGTACGCCCAGGCTACCGCCGTGGCCGAGGATCTGCTGCGAGAACTGGGCTATACGGTGTAGTCCTCGACCAACTATCGGTCAATATCCACCCGGGAAGACAAGCCTTTGATCCGAAGTTCGGAAACGGCTTGCGCAACGATGCGGGCATTGACGTCCGCGCCATAGCAAGTGGTGTGGGTATGATCTTCCCCGAAGTAGTCGGCCCACAGTTTCTCCTCCCCCAGTTCGTCGTATACCGTGGCGACGCGCTCGTTGAGATCGATAAAATACGCTCCTTCCTCGCGGGCGACCTGTCGGGCCCAGCCCCCGTAGCTATCGGCCACGCGTTCTACCCTATCGCCGTCCCAGCGGTTGCGTGGGACCATCGACAATACGATTGGCGTGACACCAGCGTCTCTCGCCTGCCGCACGTATTCGCGGAGGTACCAGCCGTAGGTGTGCACCGTATCCGGCTTACCGGTAGTGGCCGAGCGCCCTACGCTGGTCTCCGGGCCGGTGCCGGGCAGGGAGCCGCGTTCCTTTCCTTCGAAGATCTGGGCCCCATCGTTGTGACCGAACTGGATCAGAACGTAGTCGCCTTCCTCCATTTCGCTTAGCGCTTCGGTCCACAGCCCTTCCCGGTAGTAGGTCTTGCTACTCCTTCCCCCGCGGGCGGCATTCGTGACTTCCACCCCAGTGGAATCGAAGTAGGGAGCTAGCACCTCACCCCAGCCGCAGAGTTCCGGATCGTCGCTTCCGTTCTTCACCGTCGAATCCCCGATGAGGAGAAGCTTGACGGGTGAATCTTTCTTCCGCACCGGAAAGTACGGGGATGGCCGGTGCTGCTCGGCCGCCAGGGTTGCCATTTCAGTGGTTCTTTGCGGAAGTTCGTCCGCCAGGTCGGTTTGTTCTCCGGGATCTGCTTCCAGATCGTACAACTTCCAGGCTTCGTCCGGGGCCAGCCGGACGGCTTTGTACCGCCCCCGGCGGATGGCTTGCTGGTAGCCCCTTTCATG
The DNA here is from genome assembly GCA_963747415.1 of Lewinellaceae bacterium. Classification (GTDB taxonomy): domain Bacteria; phylum Bacteroidota; class Bacteroidia; order Chitinophagales; family Saprospiraceae; genus Neolewinella. The sequence continues at coordinate 733,927 of CAVVFF010000004.1, forward strand.
AAACTCCCAGTATAGTACCCGGTCGAGGGCGACCCCGCCGCCGCCCGTGCCGGAGATAAGGGGCCATACGTTCGTTCCGTCGATCCGTTCGGGGGGCTTTGTATTCGCCACCGCGGCGAGGGTCGGCACTACGTCCGCGAAGGTCCAGGGGGAGTCATTCACCTTGCCCTCCGGCACGTGTCCGGGATAACGCACGATCATCGCCGTGCGGATACCGCCTTCGTACAAATCCCGTTTTTGCCCCCGCAGGGGTCCGGAACTGTCGAAGCGTCCTTCCCAACGTTGGGCGGCCCCATTGTCGGAGCAAAAGAAGACGAGGGTGTTATCGGTTAATCCCTTCACCTCAAGGCGGTCCAGAATCAAGCCAACGTCCCGGTCCAGCCGCTCCACCATGGCCCCGTACACCCGCTCATCCTGGGTCCAGTGTGTAGAATCGGCAAATCTTCCTAACTCGTCTATCTCGTACGCGTCGTGGGGCAAGGTATAGGGCAGGTAAAGGAAGAAGGGGGCTTCGCTGTGATCGTTAATAAAGGCCAGGGATTCCTTAAGAAAGAGATCCTGCACGTAGGTTTGCTTACCTCCATCGGCATTACCCTGAAGATCGATTCGTTCCCTGTTTTTCCAGACGTAATCGGGAAAGTAGGTATGCGCACGCCGCTGGTTCAAAAAGCCGTAGAAATAGTCGAAACCCTGTTCGGAGGGCAGCCCTGGCGTGGCCGGTTCTCCGAGGCCCCATTTGCCGACCATACCGGTGGAATACCCCGCGCTCCGCAGCACTTCGGCAATGGTCGTATCACTGGCGAGTAAGGGTATCCGTCCTGCGGCACCGCCCAGGCCGACTACACCACCCACGCCGTTATTCCCACGCACCGTGGTGTGCCCCGTGTGCTGCCCGGTCAGCAACACCGAGCGGGAGGGAGCACAGACCGGAGAGCCGGCGTAAACCTGGGTGAAGCGTGTTCCCGCTTCGGCCAGGCGGTCGAGGTTGGGAGTTCGGATCACGGACTGCCCGTAGGAGCCAAGATCGGCGTAACCCAGGTCGTCGGCCATGATGAATAGGATGTTGGGGCGGTCGGGTGATTGGGCGGACGCCGTAAGGGTCCCTACACAGCAGGCAAGCAGCAACGTGTACCGCAGCATCACTCCCATTCTTCCGCGGCTTCCAGGGCGGCCAGATCGGGCTTCCGGGAAGCGATCTCGAGCGACTCCTGGTAGAGGGCGTTCAGATCACCGAGTTCCCGACCGGAGCCTTCGCGGATAAAAATCGGGGTTTTGTAGGGGGGTGCATCGACGTTAACATACTGTCCGCCCTCCAGGACACTTTCCGGGTTCCAGGCGTCGATCCACCGCTCGCCGGCCGGAAGGTAGAGGCGGTGCTTGTCGACGCCGCTTTCCCATACCACGGAGACCAGGTAGTCCGGACCGAAGAGGTAAGTCTGCCAGTCTTCCCACGCCTCCTCCTGATCGGGATAATCCAGGAAGAGCGGCCGGGCGATGGGCGTACCAGTTTCCCGGGCGTGCTCGGCCTGTTCGCTTACGTAGTCTACCAGGTCCATTCGCAGCTTGGAATACAGTCGCCAGGTAGCGATAAGACCTTCGTCGTAAACCGGTTCTTCGGGATTGTTCCAGAGTCCCTCGTTGTTAGTAGGACCGGTTTCCATGATCGGCGAAAAACAGCCTAACCCCAACCAGCGCTTGGTGGTTTCCTGGGAGAAGTCGCCCCAGTACCCACCGATATCGGAACCCCAAACGGGGTAACCCATTACCGCACACCGCTGCAAAGCGATGACCGCGGAACGGAGGCCCTCGGGTTTGCCATTGGTATCGCCGGCCCACATACTACCGAAACGAGCGCTGCCGGTATATTGGGCGCGGGGGAAAAGGACAAAGTCGTCACCAAGCACCGGTTCAACGGCGTTGTAGGTGGCTTCCACGTACTGCCGGGGATAGTCATTGAAATTTTCCCGGTAGCTGGTGCCGGCGCTGGTACTCAGGTGCAGCGAGTCTTGTAGTTTTTCGCCGTCGGCCCGGTCGAGCTTGAAGCCCTTTACGCCCATCCGGGCTAGTTTGCCGGGGCCGTTCTCTCCCCACCATTCGACGGCTTCGGGATTGGTGAAATCCATCAGGACCTGGCGGGAATCTTTCCAGCGGTGGCCCTGGAGGTCATAATCGTTGTTTTCGGCATAATCCGCCATATCGCCCATCACGAAGGGTCCGATCCAGAGCATGAGCTCCGCGCCGTGGTCGTTCAGCCAATCGATCATTTTTTCGGGTTCCGGTAGCCGTTCGGTATCGAATTCGTAGTCGTCAAAGCCCCGCACGCCCGGGCCCCAGGGCCGGTCGATCCATACGGCGGTGAAGGGGATATCGAAGGCCTCCATCATCAGCACGTCCTCAACGATGTCGGTGTTATAGGGCGCGCTTTTAGGGGTACCGTCGTAGTAGGCCGCCTCGTTGAAGTGCTCGTCGCGCCAACGCCAGGGACCCAGCGCCCAGTCGGGTGGAACTACCGAAGGGCCGGTTTCGAGCGCGTGTTGCTGCACCATTTCCTTGACGCCCTTGCCCAGGTAGAGTTGGTATTCCATTTCAGGCCCCTCAAAGGATACCTGCACGGTATTCGGAAACTCCTTGGCGAAATCGAAGACGCCCGGCCAGGTGCCCCGCGCGAAAAAACCATAGCTGGCGGAAGAGATGTAAAAAGGGGCGTAGGCCGAAACGGTAGGTTTGAGGTGCATTTCCACCCGTTCGCCGCGTAGATTGAGTCCGGTGGAAATGCCGTCTTTCCACGATTCGTTCTGCGACCCGTCCACTACCCGTTCAAAAATCCCTGTGAAGTATTCTTCGGAATCGGCGGCGAGATTAACCTTCCAGTGGTTATGTCCTTCCAGTTCGCTATCCGTAGAAAAGCGAAAGTTGAGGTCTTCGCCCTGCCCCGGTTCGATGGTCAGTATAACGTTGCCGTTTTCCGTAGCCCAAGTGTAATTTTCCTCACCTCGGGCTCCCTCCCCCTCCGTGGGCATGCCGCTGACCCAAATAACCTGGCCGTCCCTTTCAAAACCCATGCTACCTACGGAGGAGGAAGGAGCCTGCAGTACCACCGAGTCGCCACTGGGATTGGCCACCGCCAACCGGGGATAGCCGTACTGATCGACGGTAAAAGTGACCGGATCACCCGCTTCGCCCCCTTGCGGTGTAGCACAGCGGGTACAAAAGGCCAACAAGCAGAAGGCCAGACAGTAGCGAAGGATAGATGAAATTTTCATGTACATATATTTTGAGGTCTCGGGGAAGTAAGTGAGGATTAGTTACGTTGCTCGAGCTGGTAGACTTCGGAGCCGGCCAACAGAAAAGCGCCTAGCCCATAATCTTCGAAGTCGGGTACCTTATCGTAAGTCAGGGGCTGTCCGTCCTTGGGCTCCTTCCCCGTGCTCTGGACGTAGCCGATAAATCCATTATCGTGCAGGGCTTCATCGACCATGGCGTTCCAGCCTTTGGTAAGGATCGGCATGTACTGCTCCCGATCCAGGATCTTGTGGTTGATGCCCCAGGCCATCCCGTAGACGAACATAGCCGTGCCCGAGGTTTCCTTGCCGCCGTAGTGATCGGGGTCATGGAGACTCACGTTCCAGAATCCGTCTTCGCGTTGCACCTCGGCGATGGCGTCCATCATATTTTTGAAGTCCGCTATATACTCCTCGCGGTGTGGGTCGTCTTGGGGCAGGATCTCCAGTACGCGGGCCAGGGCCATGATGACCCATCCGTTCCCTCTCGACCAGTAGCTGTCCTCCCCGTTAGGCTCGGTATATGGTGGATCAAAATCGCCATCGCGCCACCAGAGGTGATCCTCCGGATTATACAGTCCGTTGTCGCCGTGCTCATTTTTGGCGAAGCTGTACATTTCGTACATGCGCTTGAAGTAGGCCGGGTCCTCGTATAAGACCCCGAGCTGCGCGAAGACGGGCATGCCCATCTGGATGGCGTCGATCCAGTTCCAGTCGTCCACCGCTTCGGTACGCATCATGCTGTCTATCGAAGCTTTGATGTATTCGATCCGCTCCGGCTGGGGGTCTATTTCGTATAGTTCAATATAAGTTTGTCCGGCAGCCTGGTTGTCCGCGTTCCGGGTATATGTGTCCCCGTCGCGCAGGTTCCAGTCGTGGGCCTCGCCCCAGTCGGTAGCATACTGGTAATACTCCGGCTGGGGATCAATGCCGTAAAGCGCCATAAGGCCCTCATAATAGACGGCCCTGGTCCAGATGTTACTGGCCCGGGATCGATTCGTCACGATGCGCTTGCCGGTATCGGGCCACTTGTCCATGAAGTAGGCATTTGCCTTCCGCATATGGGAAAGGGTGACCTCCCGATCGGGCAGTTCCGCCGGTTGGTGGCAGGCCAAAAAGAGAACTGGCAGTAAGAAAAGTAAGTGGTTCATCATGCTTGATCAAAATTCTTTTTAAGCGACGTACCGAAAGATGAAGTACTGATTTCCATCCGGGTCGGACAAGGGTGTCGGCCAACAATCCTGTGACGTGTTGTATGTCAGCGTCGGCAGGCTAAGGAAAGCTGGTTCCTTATCAGGATCGAGGGGCAGGTCCAGCACGGTAGCCGCCCCACCCTCGATGCCCGTTTTGCAAGAGCCCTTGGTATTAATATAATCAGGTTCTGTGGGTAAGGCTCCCTCCCTCAGGTGGACGCGTGCCGGACCCGGCTGGTCCGTGTAAAAAGCGTAGCCGTCGAGGTAATAGTCTTGCTCGATGGGCACCCAATTGTCCGAGTTCCGCAGGACAAGCCGGCTGACGGTTCCATCGGTATAGGGAACTTCCAGCACGCCGTTGTCGACGCGACTCTGCATCGGGTTGGTCGATCCCGCCAGGAGAAAATAAATACACACTGCCCTGCCCGATAAGGGTAGACCAGACGGGATTTCGATGGTTTCCCCTTCCCCAGTCACGATCATGACACCGCACTGCGTCTCCGCGGTCAGGGCGCCATGGGAAGTGAGGACGGGGTATTGAGAATTCCATAGTTGCGTGGGCCTTTGCTGCTTAGCGGCACAGGCTATTCGAAGCCCACCGAAGGCCGGAAAGCTTCCCCGGAGCAGCTTGCTTTGATCCTGCGCTCCGTCGCCCCCTTTCCTCTGCTGAAGGGTAAAACTTCCCGCGTCGAGGAAAAATTGGCCTCCGAGGCAGTGCCCCGCACTCAGGTTTACCATCGATTCGGGGTAAGCGCCGAATTCTCCCTCCCGGCTGATGCGCTCATCCCACGTACAGTCAAACAGGAGCAGCAACTTCGTTTGCGTCGGCAGTTCCGCACCAAGGAAGCGAAAGTTCATGTCATCAACGTCCCGGATGCTCCCATCAATGCCGTGGCAGTAGCCCTCCGTTTCCGCCCGTGCCTGCAACCCGACGGACCACCCCGATAGCACGAGCGTGACAAGACAAAGAGGATATAAGGGTAGTACGTGCAAGGCGAAAGCGGCTAGGCTGTTGGTTAGTAAGAATTAAAGAATCGCCCGGGAGTCAGTGTGACGGGGCCGGCCAATCCCGAAGGTTCGGGATCGCGGGAAGCGGCATCAAAGAGGCCGAGAGGTCCGCGACTCGACACCCTCCGCGCGGGAAAATTCGTATTGTAGAAACGCTTCCAGAAAACCTGCCTGCGGTCCAGGCCGATGATGCGGTTCATCATCCGGCTGGAAACATCAATCGTCAGCCCGTTTTGGTCGGAAAGCAAATCCCCCGGTATCTCCACGGTATAGCCCGGCCCGATCAGCGTGGTTAAGGAATCGCCGTTTAGCGTGATCCGGGCCGTCTCGAATACGTTCCCGAGATCGAGCACGTAGGCTTCCGCGTTTTCCTCCGGCCGGGGGAAGGTGACCGTGTATCTAGCCGTTCCGGAAAAGCTTTGATAGTCGTTGCCCTCCAGGTCATTCCACGTCCTGGGCTCCTCCAGGATCATGGAAGCCGGGATCTCCGGCCCACCCTTCAGAAAGGAGAGTTCCCATTCCCCCCTCAGGGGCTGCGCAGGTCCGCTCGGCTGGAAGTAGGACCAGCGGTCGCCTGGGGCAGCTTCGGGACTCACCCAAACGAAGGTACCGGCCCCGGGGGCGAGGTTGAGCCAAAGGCTAAGGGACGCGCTGTCGTATCGGGTTGTTCGGCCGGTCGCACGCTTGCCCGTCATCGGATCCAGGATGACGGCCGAGGCACCGACCGCGTTAAGCGGCACCCAGCCTTCCGTCAGCGAGTTGGTAGGATTAACGATAAAGTACAGCGTACCCTCCTCAAATTTTCGTCGGTGGTACTCCAATCCCTTTTCTACCAGGGTTTCCGGATGAATACCGACCCGCTCCAGGGCGCCGTCAACCTGCCCCATTACCAGGATGCGACCGGCGCCGTGACGTGCTTCCATCCCCCCGTCTATTCGGTCCCACGACAGCGATTCGGTCAGCCCGTTGAGGGTATTCTCCCGGCTTTCGTGGTCAAGGAAGCCGGGTACGGAAGCGGGTAATCTGTCCTGAAAAATTATCGAGGCCCCGGATTCGGCAAGGTCCAGCAGCTTGGTAAAGCTTGGTAGCGGTATGTAGGTTGTTCTGGGAACAAGGATGGTGCGGTAGTTTTCCCCGCCGGTCGATAGGCCGCCCTGGTAGCTCACCTCATCCAACTGCCGGTCGGAAATGAAATCGAAGGCGTATCCCTGCCTTAGTAGTTCCTCTCCCAGCTGCCCCACGCGGGAGTCGTCCAGATTCGATCCGTGCCCGTCGAAGTGCTGCAGTAATTCCGGACCGGGGGTGGCGAATCGGTCGTGGATGGGGAAGTACAACAGGATGTCGTTGTCGGAGCTACCGCGCTGCAGGAGCGACTGGGTGCGGGCCACGTAATCGTTAATTACCTTGATTTCGCTCCAGAGGGGATTGCGGTCGTTGGCGTGAAAGGCGGCGTAGAATAACCTCCCCGGAAATTCATCGCCTTCGGGGGAATAGGCCGTACCGTGGTATACTACGTGATTGACACCGTTGACGTAGTAACGATCGAGGTTTTCCTTCAGGTTGGCCCAGTTCGATTCGAAGTGCTCTCCCAGCCAGGTTCCCGCTTCGGCGCTGACCAGCGGCTTGCCGGTTACGTGTGCCGCGGAAGAGGCAAACTTTATCCGCAGGGGTTCGGTACCCTCCGTTTCCGGAATGTCGGAAGCAGCGTAGAGATCCAAAATGTTGGCGGGAGATCCATGCGCCTGATTGCGAATCACCGCCCCGAGCGAGTCCGCCCACTGATCCCAGGAAGCGGTGAAGGTCTCTAACAGGAGGTCGGAGAAGGTCTCACGTACGTCGCTAAGCACGCGTTGCTTTTCTTCCCCGTCACCCTCCGCTAATAAGGTAGGTAAGTAGGGCTTGAGATCGTAGCCCCGCTTCGCCGTAAAAGCTTCCAGGAAGTCGGGCGTCCAGTTGGCTTGTCCGTAGGCATCGTCCACTTCGTAGCTGTCGTTAAAGAAGGCGCGGAGCGATCCTACTTCAGCGTCTTCAAAGGCCTCGCTAAAACGTTGCAGATAATGCTGAATGGCCGGAGCGGAAAAGTGATCGATGACCACTCCTTCGCCGCCGGGAGCAGCACGTTCGACCATTTTGCCGTGCAGTCCCTCGAAAAGTGCCAGCAGCTGCCACTCGCCGGGAGGAGCCTGCCAGTCCAGGTTACCGTCGGCTTGCACCCGGTCCGTCAGTTCCACTACCTGCCCCTCATCCCCGTAGGCCATCAGCGTAACGAGGGGGAGCGGACCCGCGAAGCGGATTTGGTCTACAGCCAACACCTGGAGGTCCTCCGTTTCCAGAAAATCTTTGGCCAGGGCGGGACGTTCACTACGTCTGGATTCCGCCCGGACTCCGGCGGGATCCAGGGAAGCGTAGGGCGTACCATCCGCCAGGGAGCGACGGTACATTTCCAGCACCAGGCTGTTACTGCGCCGCAGGAGGGCTTCCTGGTCAAACACAAGCTTTTCGGAGAGCCGTTCACCCCCCACCAGGCGGTAGCTTTTATGGGCCAGATACTTGGCCGCATCTGCATCGCGGACCCAGGGTCCGCCGAAGGGCCAGCCGGTACCGGTGGCCATATCAACCTGCATGCCAAGCCGAGCGGCTTCCCGGAGCGTGTGCTCCAAAAGACCGACCCAGTCCTCGGATAGAAAATCCACGAATTGCGCTTCTTCACCGATCACCCCGAAGATCGGGGTAAGCTCTACGCCCCCGAAGCCGGCTGTCGCCAGGGTTTCCAGCTCGGCGGTGATTCCCTGCTCGGTGACCGCACTACCGTGCCACCACCAGCGGGTCCAGGCTTTGGCTTCACTGTCGGGCGGGGGCCAATCGGGTATACTTTCCTGGCCGGTGAGCAGGCAACTCAATAATACTCCCAATAGCAGGGTGGAAACTTTAGCGAAATTGATAGGCTGCGATTTGATCAAACAGGATGATGTCATGGGTAAGGCGCGATTTCAACGGCGTAAATGTGACTGTTGCCCTCAAAATTTGCCCGGAAAACGATCCATTGCTGATCCGGGGTAAAGTGGACGTTGGGTTCCAGTTGGTAGTCATGATACTGCATGTCTACCAATTTGGTAGAGGTAAGCGAATCCCCTTCCGGTTCAAATAGGTAGATGTATTGCCCATCCTGCGCTTCGGCGACCTGGGAGGGGTCACCTCCGTCTCCGGCAAATAGTTGTTGATCCGGGGAAATGTTGAAATGTATAGACCACTCATTACGGTCCATGGCGTACTTTTTCATTTCCTGTTGCCGGGTATCGTATGCTGCCAGATAGAAGGTTTCCCCCCGGGGAATCTGCAGGTCATACCAGATGGTATTCCCGTCCCAGCTCCAGAATTCGTGGCCCGCAATTTCCCGGTAAACGGTCCGCTCGTGAATTTTGGTGATCTCCCTGGTATCGATATTGATGTTCCAAATGCGGTCGACCTTATGCCAGGGCCCTTCGTGGCAGAACATGAGTATATCCGGGTCGGTAGTCGAGAATTGCACGTGCCCCAGCCAGGTTTTCTCGGAATGGATGGGTTCCAGTGTGCCCGCATCGACGTCGACCACGAACAACTTATGCTGCAGTTGGGCGTCGAAGATCCGCTCGAAGTACTCCCTTTTCTTCGGGTGCTCCCGCAGGATGCTGTCCTTTTCCGGCGAAGCCCAGGTTCCGGCAAGTTTACTTTCATCGGCGTTCAGCGTCGTGATCGAGGCCTTGAAGTTTTCGGGAAATACGAAGACTTTCCGGGTTTTCTTCGTGTCGACGTGGGTAGCGAAAACGGTATCCCGGGTCTGGTAGAAGACTTCCCGCCGCTCGTTTCCTACGATTTCGCCGTGCTTCCTTCCAGCAGAGTGAGTCAATTGGGCAGTCTCCTGCGTCTGCAGATTAATGGTAAACAACTGGGGTCCTCCCTCTACCTCCCCGTAATACACCATCAGGTCTTCGCTTCCGTCCGGCGACTTCAGGAAGGGGTCGTTGTGGAAATAAAAGCTGCGGGTATTATCGGCTTCCGTAAGCCGCATGACGCGATGACCTGTAGACGCATCAATCCACTCCGCAGGCATGGAATCCTCCCCGCCGGTAACCCGTTCCGGAGGCTGCGCATGGACAAACGGGCTGAGAGACAGTGTGAACAGAAGGGGGAGCAAGCTGGACATGGTACTTTTTATTTACCGGATTTCCTTTAGCGACGACCGTGGGTAGGGCCCATAAATTGATCCGACCGGAAAGGGGAAGCGGGGATGCCGGTTTCGTTCGTCAGATTAGGTCGGGCGGGATTTCGGTTGAAGGCGTAGCGGACGGCGACCGGGCGGGCTACCGCATCCGAATGCACCACGATCTTGTTTTTGCCTTCGATGGTAGCTTCCCCCCAGGTCCATATCCCACTGCCATCGGCAAGGGCAAATTCCCGCGGTGGTCCTCCGTCGTTCGTGCGCAGCCCCACCCCCACCCGGTCAAAGTAAATAATAGCCTTACCCTCCTGGAATTCCACATGGTCGAATTCGGGTCCGCCGGCCACAACATCCTTTTCGTAGACGTCGCTCAGTGCCCAGCGGGAGAGGCGTTCGCCTACCTCCTGCTTTTCCGTAGGGTGGATGTCATCGGCTTCCCCTACATCGATGGTGACGACCAGGCCGGTATTGGGCACCGTTTCAGCCACCCTCCTCTGGCGGTCGCGCAGGTGGCTCCAGGCTTCATCCTCAGGTTGATCCGATACCGCCCGGAAGTTGGGCAGTTGAACGATGGCGAAGGGGAAATCGCCCTGTCCCCATTTGTCGCGCCAGGCTTCGATCATGGTAGTTAACAGGAGTTCGTACTGCTCGGCCCGTTCCTCATTGGATTCTCCCTGGTACCACAGCACCCCCCGAAGTCCAAAGGGAATCAGCGGTTCGATCATGTTCTGGTAGATCGAACCGGCAATGCGATAATCCCGTAGCGCATCGGGTTCACGCGGGCGCCGGGGCGCAGGATCGCCGCTCTGGTCGGCAGCTTTTCGGGCGAATTCCCATTCAGCTATGGCACGCTCAAATTCCGCCCGCACCCGTGGTCGCTCCGCCGCCCAAACCTTCTCCCGTTCAATGGTCTGTACCAGGGCCGTATCGGCCGCCAGATAGGGGCGCGGCGTCCAGGCTTCGGCCTGGGAACCTCCGTAGGAAGAATTGATCAAGCCGATGGGAATACCGAGTTCGTGATACAAATCGAGTCCGAAGAAAAAGCCGATTCCGGAGAAAGACGGGGCCGTCTCCGGAGAGCATCGCTGCCAGGCCGCCAGCTTGCCGGATTTGCGCCCGAAAGCGACGTCACGGCTCACGTTAAAGAGCCTGATCTCGGGATATTCCGCCTCCGCGATCGCTTCCGCGCCACCTTTCGATTCCATCAATCGCCATTGCATATTGGACTGACCGGTACAAAGCCATACCTCGCCTATGAGGACGTCCTGCAGGCTTATGGACCCATCGCCGGTAACAGAAAGGTTCGCCGGTTCGGAGGATGCCTTCATCGGTGCGAGGATCACTTTCCAGTAGCCGTCTTCACCTGCTTCCGATCTCAAATCCTGCCCGGCGAAGGCCACATGGATCATCGACCCTGACTCCGCCCAGCCCCAGACCGGTACCGGCTGCTCCCGCTGTAAGACCATATGGTCGGTGAAAACATCGGGTAACCTGATCGCTGCTCCCAACTGAGTAAACGGGAGGCTAAGAATCAGTAGCAGCACAGACGAGCTGGATCGGATTGACATCGTAGAGATTTCATTTATATAAGTCACCATTTCACCCGTGTAAAGGGGATGGCAGGGACTCCAACTTTGGATGGATGGCCCGCTAATAACCGAATTAAATGGGGCTTGGTCGCAGCCGGATTCAATACCCCGCATTTTGCTCATACAGACCCACTTTGACGTCAAGTTGCTGCTGAGGTATCGGGTAAATAATGTCTTCTACCGTCACCGCTTGCATCTTGTTGTTGGTGTCTTCGGTGGCAATAAAGTCGTTCATCACCTCGAGCACCTTCCCGGTTCGCACCAGGTCGTCCCAGCGGAGGTTCTCCGCGGCGAACTCCCGGCGGCGCTCCTCGAGCAGCATATCCAGATCAACATTGGAAACCTCATCCAGACCGGCCCGGCGACGAACGGCATTTACTGTCGCGTCCACCTCATCCTGACTTCCCGAAGCACCCTGCAGGGTACATTCGGCGCGTAGCAATAGCACGTCGGTATACCGCATAATCGGGTAATTGAGCGACCAGTCGAAGCGGTCTCCTCCGGCCATATCCTCATCCGTGTATTTATCGAAGAATTGAGCGTCGACCTCTTCCCCGTTGTCATTGATGTAATTCAATTTGACGGTCTCGGCTACCCGCAGATCCCCTTCCGGAAAGCTGTTGAGTAGGTCCTCGGAGACCCGCTTGGATCCATCGCCGGGGTTTCCTCCGGCGAAGGGGAGGTTAACCCTGGCCCACCCCTCATCGTAATACTCGGTTGGGTAATAGCCGCCGGCACCCACGCCGCCGCTAATGAACTGCACGTCCCAGACGATCTCGGAGTTGCCTTCGTTGCCGTAAGCAAAGATGGACCCGTAATCTTCCAGCATGGCAAACTGGTTGCTGTTGATGATCCCGTCCAGCATGGCCGCGGCCTGATCGTACTCGCCGGAGGCCAGGCATGGACCCTCCGGGTGCAGGACCGGCCCGGAGCGGGTAAGGTAAACCCGTGCGAGAATGGCCATAGCCGCTAAGGAGGTAGCCCGACCGCGGTCAGCACCGGAATAGGCGTTGGGTAAATTATTCATCGCGAATTCCAGGTCGGAAATGATCAGATCGTAAACATCCGCAACGGGCGCCCGCTCGATCTCCAAAGCTGCATCCGGGGTAACGAAAGTTTCGAACAGCGGCACTTTCCCGTACCATTTGACGAGATCGAAGTAATAAAATGCGCGCAGGAACTTTGCCTCGGCTTCAAAACGGGTAGCCAATGCGGCATCACCGATCACGCCGGCATTAGCACCCAACTGATCCAGCACCGTATTGGCGCGCATGATGCCATTGAAGCCAATGTTCCAGGCCCGCTCCACGATACCGAGGGTGGCTATGGTCGGCAGGAAATTGTTGATGGCGTTCCAGTCGCGTACACCGGCATCCCCGGGGGCATATATATTATCGGAGCGGGATTCATCCAGGATCACGTACATCGCCGGATAGTCACCCCCTCCGGTAACGCCCAGACTGGCATAGACCCCGTTAACCGCCTGCTCGAAATCGGCGGCACTGCTGAAGAAGCCGTTGCTGCCGACTTCAGAGATGGGGGCCAGGTTCAAATCGTCTTCGCAGGAAGTAAACAACAAAAAGAACAGAAAGAAAAAAGTTAGCTTATGCATTGCGAGGGTACTTGGGGTTAGAAGGAGAGATTTAGGCCGAAAACGATGGATTTGGCAAGCGGAAAGGCGCCGTAATCGTCGCCGCTGTTATTGACCGCTTCCGGGTTGTAACCCCCGTCGTACTTATCGCCGCCGAAGTAATTTTCCACGTTCATATAAATCCGGGCCTTGCTGATCCCGTTGACGGCGATAAGGCTACCCAGGTCGTAACCCAGCGTGATGTTTCGTACCCGCCAGTAGTCACTTGGATACAGCCAATCGGTATTCTTGATCCGACCGAAGGAAGAGTAGGCCTTGCCCCGTTCTCCCGCTCCCGGGTCCTGCGGACTACGCCACCGGTCGCGGTGGAGTCCAAGGGTATTTTCTACGAATCCCATTCCGGTCCGGTCCATTCCCCGGCCGAAGGTAGAATAGATCTTTCCGCCCCACTGCCCCTGCACCAGCACGCTAAGATCGAAGCCTTTATACGAAATGGTGTTAGTCACCCCCCAAACGTAGTCGGGATTCGGATGTCCGGAAAGGACGCGATCGTCGGGCGTGATGACGCCGTCTCCGTCGGCATCAACGTAGCGGGGATCGCCCTCTACCTGGTTACCGTACAGTGCGGCTCCGGCCTCGATATCCGCCTGGGACAGGATGCCGTCCTGCTGTACAAGGTAGAGCGTATACATAGGCTCACCTACCATGAGGACGTTGTGATTAATATCGAACGCACCACCCAGGATGGGGGCGTTTTCCGGTCCCAGTTGAACTACCTCATTGGTGTTGTGGCTAAAATTGAGGTTGGTGGTCCACCGGAATTCCCCGGTTAGATTCCGGCTGGTCACTTCCAGTTCCCAACCCTTATTCAGCACCTCTCCGATATTGGTCAGTGCGGAAGAGAAGCCGACAGCGGTGGGGATTGGGATACTCAGCAGAAGGTCGGAGTTCCGTTTTGTATAGTAATCAAAGGAAGTATAGATACGGTTTTCAAAGAGTCCGATGTCGAGGCCAATGTTGATGGTCTCCGAAGTTTCCCAGCTCAGCCCGGAGTTGGCAAAGTTGGTCGGCACCTGTCCGGCGGCAAGTGCGCCACCGAAGCTGTAATTATCAAAACCCAGGATCGAAACGTGGGAGTAATTACCGATGCCGTTGTTGCCGGAAAGCCCCCAGCTTCCCCGAACTTTGAGGGTATTCAGCCTTCGCACGTTCTGCATGAAGGCTTCTTCCGACACCCGCCAGCCGACGGAAACCGAGGGAAAGGTTCCCCATTTGGTATCCGGACCGAAGCGGGAGGAACCGTCGCGACGCAAGGATCCCGTGAGGAGGTAACGGTCGTTCAGGCTATACTGTACGCGTCCGAAAAAGGACACCAGGGTATTCTCAGTCTCCGCCGTGAAGGTGCTGTTGGGATTGATGTTGGCGGCATTCAGCGTGGTGATCACCTCGGAATTGAAGCCTCCCGCTGTCCGGATAGCGAAGTTGTCGAACTTGGATGTATTATAGGAAGTACCCAGGACGGCCGAAACATTATGCGCGGACCCCAGGGTCCGATCGAAGGAAAGGGTGTTTTCCGTGACGAAGGTCTGCCGGCGATAACCGGAAAAATCGCCCCCCGCGGTTCGGTTCCGCGTAACGAAGGCCGGCGTATACCGCTTCTGCGTCTGGTCGGCATTATCCAGGTTAAAGGAGGTCCGGAAACGAAGTCCGTCCATCAAGCGGTATTCCGCGAAGAGGGTGCTGATCGTGCGGAATATTTTACTGTCGCCGATGGAGTTTTCTATTACCCGAACGGGGCTCGAGCGGGAATTTCCCCAGTTGTAAACCCCGTACGGGCCAGTATTGGCGTTCAGCCCAACGGTGTCTTCCACTACGGGCACGAGTCCCGCCGCGATGTGCATTTGCTGGTCTTTGCCCTCCACACCCGGATCACTCGCGATGGAATAGGACGGGGCAATGTTCAGACCCAAGGTAAGTCGGTCACTTGCGGTGACCTCCACGTTAGCGCGCCCGGAGTACTGCTTATACCCTACCCCTAAGGCTATTCCCTCCGAATCCAGGTAATCCCCCGATACGTAATAGCGAACGAAGTCATTCCCTCCACGAGCGGACAGACTATGGTTTTGGACGGCTCCCGTCCGGAAGACCTCGTCCTGCCAGTCAACGTACATCAAACCCGGATGACCCGGTTGTTCCCATCGCGGATCCTTGATCAGGTTACTGTTAAAGCCTCCAAGGATTTCCTCCCTTTGGGCGGCGGTTTGGTCCACTGTCCGGCCTTCCCCGGAATTTACCCAGTTGTAGTCGATAACTTCCTGGGCACGATCGACCCATTCCTCCGCGGAGAGTACGTCCAGCTTTTTCGCCGTTTTATTCCAGCCATAGCTTGTATTGAGTGAGATCTGGGCCTGCCCCTGATTACCTTGCTTGGTCGTGATTAGTACTACGCCGTTAGAGGCCCGGGAGCCATAGATAGCCGCCGCGGCGGCATCTTTCAGGACCTCGATGGAGGCAATGTCGTTGGGACTGATGTTGTCCAGGGGGTTGCCCTGACCGAATCCGCCGCCGCTGTTCTGTCCGGCTACCTCAAGGGGGAAACCGTCGATCACGTAGAGAGGCTCGTTGTTGGCGCCGATCGACCCGGTACCACGCACCTGGATACTGAAGCCTGCACCGGGCACCCCACTGGTCTGTTGCACTCGTACCCCCGCCATTTGACCTACCAGGGCCTGGTCTACTCTCGCGATCGGTCGCTCATCGAGGTTATCCGCATTGAAACTGGCGATAGCACCGGTTACATCGGCTTTCTTCTGAGTACCATAGCCAATAACTACAACCTCATTCAGGATGGCGCCGTTGGTCAGATTCACCTGGACGGTGGATCGGCCGGTGATGGGTACCGACTCCGTGGTATAGCCGGTATAGGAAACGTCGATCGACTCCGTACCATCGGGTACCTCGAGGGAGAAATTTCCGTCAAGGTCCGTAACGGTCCCCATTCCCGACTGACCTTCCACCGTTACACTGGCTCCAATGAGCGGGTCATTCGTTTCGGCATCCAGTACCGTTCCGGTAATCGTTCGCTGTGAGTAGGCGCTGGTAGCGCTGAGGAAAAAGAGGAGGAGAATTAGGCTTCTGTAAAGATTTTGCGGGCCGTGTTTTTCCGGTTTCATATTACGTGAGTTGGAGGCAGCAAGCACAATTGGTCCAAGGCTCCACTGCATGATCAGAATAAAATTCGTATTGAAGGTATGTTTCCAAATCTTCTTAACTGTTCTGCACTGTTATGGGAACAAAAAAAGGTGAAGGCCTTTTGAAGGTTTAGACGGTGCCCGAACGTGGCGCTCCCGCATCCGATTCTAAGCCTTCACGGTTCCCTGGAAGGGGGGCGCAGCTTACCTTCCGCTCGGTTTAGGTAAGCGGTGAAAGTTTTTCACGATGAAGCCCGTAGGGTCAGCGAAAGCAGGAGCAGGAAAACTAACGGATTAGAGAGAATTTCTAAGTTTCACGTGAAAAGGATTTGCCAGTTGAATTCCTTTTCCATCACGGATACATTCCGCTGCCGTTTTGCCAAGCAGTGCAAAATCCGTGGATATGGTGGTGATACCATCCAGCAGTATTTCTTTAAGGGGCGTTTCGTTGTAGCTGATGATCCCTACATCGCTACCTATTCGTAGTCCCAATTTTTTAGATCGCTTGATCAAGGTCACCAGGTCATCTTCCATTAAATTGATGAAGGCGTCACCCTTTTCGATGGTACCGGTTCTAATATCGCTGACGAGCTTACTGGCAAAGGCGTATTCGGCGCAGAACTTGAAAAAGCCATCCTTTATGGAACTGGGATGATAACTGTAGTTCGGAAAGATCAATTTCAGCCGTTGGTAGCGGGACAGATTATCCCTTACGGCGGTCAACGCATGGTAGATATCTCGCTCGAAATCCTGGTAAATAGTAGAAACTTCCTTGCCGACGCCCTCGATCTTTTTATCCAGGATGACCAGCTTTTCGGGAGGAATGGTCCGAATGACATCCAGGGCGTGTTCCCCGCCCTCTAAAAAATGCGAGATCAGGACGAAATGCGTATAATCCTCATGCAGGCAGTTCTGAATGATCTTCTTGAATAACTTAAAGTCGTTGTTGTAGATGTAGAAATTGATCGTAGCCCCCTCCCCGATGGTCTCGGAAAAAGCATCGTAGATCAGCTTTTTATGGCCACTTAATTTATTGAAAAGCAGGAGAATTCTCAGGCGCTTCCCACCGGGTTTGGCCTTTACGTAATAGCCCTTTCCCGGTACGCTTTCGATCGCTTGCTCCTTTTTCAAGAGCACATAGGCACGAACCACCGTGTCGCGGGAGATATCATGGTCAATGAGCAGTCGATTTACGGAAGGCAGCTTATCGCCCACTTCGAGCAAACCGTCCTCAATAGCATGAGCAATGGTATTCACCAATTGCATGTACTTGGGCGTCTTGGAATAATCATCCAGCGAGATGACTAATTCATGCTCCGTTTTATTCACTGCCATCCCCCGGAAGATGCCTTGCAGTTAATCAAGAATTCGTTATAGAGTTGGCGCATGGGAGCAATCATTTTACATCTTGAATGTAGGTGGATTGCTACCACTCCCCCGTCGCCATTATTCACTTTGGCTATTCCGAATTTAACGGTAGCCGCGCTTAGCCCGCAATGTATGTTCCTATCAGTTCATTGACCTGGTAGCCTGTCAACTATAGCCTTCAGGGAAGTTGGCCCGGCATCAGTACCCTCGCCCCAGATCGACGATGTAATCCAGCGGCTTACCAGCTTGATACAGCTTCAGGTTATGTGCAAAGCGCTGAACGATTCGCAGCTTTTCATCCTGCGCTCCGCCGCCACTATGTTGCGTGAGAATGGTGCGGGGCGCCGACCATAGGGGATCGTCATTTGTGAGCGGCTCGTTGCGCGTAACATCCAGAACCGCTCCGCCGAGCTGGTTGCTAACCAACTGTTTGATCAAGGCGGTTTCATCCACCAGACTTCCCCTTCCGACGTTGGCGAAAATGCAGGTAGCAGAGAGACGGCGCAATCGTTGCTCGGTAAACATATCGCGGGTGGCCTCTGTCTCCGGGAGCGCTGCCATGACCACGTCCGCCCCCGGTAGACGCTGATCCAATTCCTCGAGGGTATAGAAATCCGCACCGTGTCGATTTCCCATTGTAGCCACCTCGCATTCGAAGCCGGTCAACAGTTTTCGAAAGGTCCCCCCTATCGAACCGCTCCCGAGAACCAGCACGGACTTCCCGGTAAGCGTACCCAGCTCCGGCCGCACGGCGGCACCCCGCCAGTGTTGTTGCTCCCGGTCCAATACAAAGGTTGGCAAGTATCGTAGCAGGGCCAGTATCCCCGCCAGCGCGGTTTCCGCCACCGGTGTTCCGAACAGACCGGCACTATTGGTGATGGTAAAATTGATGTCCACGTCCGCCAAAGGCGTATACTCCCCAAAACCAGCGGATGACAATTGCATCCATTCCAAAGCTTCGGAATTTTGTATCCAATCGACGGGTGGATTGCCCAGGATGATCCGTGCCTGTTGACAGCTAGCCTTACGATCGTCGGGGTGAATGTCCTGGGCAAAAACCAAGGACGTACTCCCAACTAAATCCCTTAAAGAAGTGACTTCCCGGGCGGCAAGGGGAAGGTGTACATAGATCATCGGTCAGGCTTAACTGCGTAAATAGCGCAAAATAGACTGAGTCCGGTGAAACCCTCCGGAAAAAACAAAAACGCCCCGCCGGAGATCCGACGGGGCGTTGATTAATTTAGCAATTGGCCGGCCTATTCGGCAGGCTCCTCGGAGGCCAATTCGGCTTCCTCGGATGCCCGGGCGGCAGCTTCTTCCTCCGCGAAGGCAGCCTGACGGGCTTCCCACGCTTCCTGCTGTTCCTTGGTAGTAACGAACAGGCGATCGTAGCGACGCATGCCGGTACCTGCGGGGATCCGCTTACCGACGATGACGTTCTCCTTCAGACCTTCGAGGTAATCGCGCTTCGCGGCAATCGCAGCCGTAGAGAGAACTTTGGTCGTCTCCTGGAAGGATGCGGCACTGATCCAGCTCGGCGTACCGAGGCTCGACTTGGTGATACCCTGCAGCAGCGGGAAGCTGGTAGCAGCTTGCGCATCGCGAAAAGCGACACTCTTGAGGTCGTTCCGTTTTAGGTAGCTATTCTCCTCACGCACCTGGCGCATGGTAACGATCTGTCCTTCCTTGAGCTTCTCGCTCTGACCGGCATCGGTGATGACCTTCTTGTCGAAGATCCAATCGTTCTGCTCGAAGAATTCGTAACGCTCGACGGCTTCGCCTTCGAGGAAGCTGGTATCGCCACTGTCTACGATCTGCACCCGGCGCATCATCTGACGGACGATAGCTTCGATGTGCTTGTTGTTGATGGTGATACCCTGCGAACGGTAGACTTCCTGTACGCCGTTGACCAGGTGGGTTTGCACCGCGAATGGTCCCTTGATATCAAGAATATCGCGGGGAGCGATGGCACCATCCGATAGCGGCATGCCGGCCCGGACGAAATCCTGGTCCTGGACAAGAATGTGCTTGCTCAGGTTGATCAGGTACTTGCGCTTCTGGCCGTCTTTGGCTTCGACGATCAGCTCGCGGTTACCCCGCTTGATCTTCTTGGAGAAGGTCACTACACCGTCGATCTCGGAGACTACGGCCGGGTTACTCGGGTTCCGGGCTTCAAAGAGCTCGGTTACCCGTGGCAGACCACCGGTGATATCCGCGATCTTACCGAGTTTCCGGGGGATCTTGACGATCTTCTCACCGACAACCACGTCGGCACCGTCTTCGATGCTGATGTAGGCACCAACGGGAAGGTTGTAGCTGCGCAGTTCCTCACCGTCCTTGCTGAGGATGGCAATGGTCGGGATCTTCTTCCGATCGCGCGTCTCGATGACCACCTTCTCTTCAAAGCCGGTCTGGTCGTCGCGTTCGGTACGGAAGGTTACGCCTTCTTCGATGTCGGAGAAACGGGCCGTACCCTTGAATTCCGAAATGATCACGGCATTGTAAGGGTCCCACTCGACGATCACGTCGCCCTTCTTGATGTTCTGACCATCCTTTACGTGGATGGTACCACCATAGGGCAGGTGATGGTTAGCGTACACCTTACCGGTTTCGGGATCGACGATCTTGATCTCGCCCGAACGGGACAGCACGATGTCCTGCTTGTCTCCCATATCGTTTTCTGCGGTCACCACGCGAACGCCGTCAAAAACCAACTTGCCGTTGAACTTTGAGACCAATTCGCTCTCCTGCCGGGTTACGGAAGCAATACCACCAACGTGGAACGTCCGCAACGTCAGCTGGGTACCGGGTTCTCCGATCGACTGGGCAGCGATAATACCAACGGCATCACCGATCTCAGCCAAGCGGCCCGTAGCCAGGTTTTTACCGTAGCACTTACCACAAACACCCCGCTTGACCTCACAGGTCAGTACGGAACGTATGGTTACCTCTTCGATACCTTCGTCTTCTATGTACTTCGCGGTACGATCGTCGATGTACATGTCAGGCTTCACGATCACTTCGTCCGTGACCGGGTGGGTGATTTCATGCAGGGAATAGCGGCCGGCAATACGGCTGGCCAGGCTCTCCACAACTTTGTCGTTCTCCTTGAGGGCGGAAGTATCGATACCGCGCAGCGTTTCGCAATCCGCCTCCATCACTACCACGTCCTGGGCAACGTCGACAAGTCGACGGGTCAGGTAACCGGCATCGGCCGTCTTCAGGGCCGTATCGGCGAGACCTTTACGGGCACCGTGCGTAGAGATAAAGTATTCGAGTACGGAGAGTCCGTCCACGAAGTTGGAGAGGATCGGGTTCTCAATGACCGCGGGGCCACTGTCGTTGGATTTCTTCGGCTTGGCCATCAGTCCACGCAGTCCGCAGAGCTGCTTGATCTGCTGCGTCGAACCACGGGCACCGCTGTCCAGCATCATGTATACGGAGTTGAAGCCTTGCTTGTGCGTGGCCAACTCCTGCATGAGGGTATTGGTGATCTGGTTATCGGCGTACGTCCACTTGTCAATGATCTGGTTGTAGCGCTCATTGTTGGTGATCAGACCCATGTTGAAGTTGTCCATCACGTCGTCCACTTCGGAGCGGGCCTGGTCGAGAACGTCCTGCTTTACCGAGGGAGAGATAAGGTCACCGAGGTTGAAGGACAGACCTCCTTTGAACGCCCAGGTAAAGCCCATGTCCTTGATCTTGTCCAGGAAGGTCGCCGTAGTGGCGAAGTTGGACCGCTCGAGGATATCGGCGATAACGAGCTTCAGGTTCTTCTTCGTCAGCAGTACGTTCTGGAAGGGCATTCCTTCGGGAACCGCCGAGTTGAACATGACCCGACCGGTGGTGGTCTCGGTAAGTTTCATCTTCAGGCTACCGTCTTCCTGCTCTACCGGTACGCGGCAGTGGATAACGGCGTGGAGATCCACTTTCCCTTCGTTATAACCGATCATCACCTCTTCGGCGCTGTAGAACTTACGTCCCTCGCCCTTGACCTTGATGTCGCCTTCACTCCGGCGCTGCTTGGTGATGTAGTACAGTCCGAGGACCATGTCCTGACTGGGCAGGGTCACGGGGGTACCGTTCTGCGGGTTGAGCATGTTGTGCGCCGACAGCATCAGCACCTGGGCTTCCAGGATAGCTGCCTGGCTGAGCGGAACGTGAACGGCCATTTGGTCACCGTCGAAGTCGGCGTTGAAAGCCGAACAAACGAGCGGGTGCAACTGGATCGCCTTACCCTCGATGAGTTTTGGCTGGAAAGCCTGGATCGAAAGGCGGTGAAGGGTCGGTGCCCGGTTGAGCATGACGGGGTGACCGCGGAGAATGTTTTCCAGGATCTCCCAGATTACGGGTTCTTTACGGTCGACGAGCTTCTTAGCTGACTTAACCGTCTTGACGATTCCGCGCTCGATGAGCTTACGGATGATAAAGGGCTTGAACAGCTCGGCGGCCATACCCTTGGGCAGACCACACTCGTGGAGTTTGAGGGTGGGACCCACAACGATTACCGAACGACCCGAGTAGTCGACACGCTTACCGAGCAGGTTCTGACGGAAGCGCCCCTGCTTTCCCTTCAGGATATCGGAGAGCGACTTCAGTGCGCGACCACCCTCGGCTTTAACGGCGTTGGATTTACGGCTGTTGTCAAAAAGACTGTCAACGGCTTCCTGCAGCATCCGCTTCTCGTTGCGGAGAATGACCTCAGGGGCCTTGATCTCCAGCAGTCGCTTGAGGCGGTTGTTGCGGATGATGACCCGGCGGTAGAGGTCGTTAAGGTCGGAGGAAGCGAACCGGCCACCGTCCAGGGGCACCAGCGGACGTAGTTCCGGCGGAACTACGGGCAGGTACTGAATGATGGTCCATTCCGGCTTGTTGGTAACGTTTTCCTGGGCATCGCGGAAAGCTTCCACTACGCGCAGACGCTTGAGCGCTTCACTCTTGCGCTGCTGGCTCGTTTCGGTGTTGGCCTGGTGGCGCAACTGGAAGCTGAGTTCGTCGAGTTTCAGCCCTTCGAGCAGATCACGGATAGCTTCGGCACCCATTTTGGCGACGAACTTATCGGGGTGACCGTCCTCCAGCTGCTGGTTCTCCGGCGGCAGGGTTTCGAGGATATCGAGGTACTGCTCTTCGGTCAGCAGCGTCTTGTGCATGATCTCCTCACTTTCCCGGATACCGGGGTTGATGACCACGTAACGCTCGTAATAAATAATACTTTCCAGGAACTTCGAACTGAAGCCGAGGAGGTAGGCAATCTTATTGGGCAGGGACTTGAAGAACCAGATATGCACCACGGGCACTACGAGCCGGATATGGCCCATACGCTCACGACGCACCTTCTTCTCGGTCACCTCGACCCCACAACGATCACAGACGATGCCCTTATAACGGATACGCTTGTACTTACCACAGTAGCACTCGTAATCCTTTACCGGGCCGAAGATCCGCTCACAGAAAAGACCGTCACGCTCCGGCTTATAGCTCCGGTAGTTGATGGTCTCTGGCTTCAGCACTTCACCGTAGCTGCGCTCCAGGATATCATCCGGGCTAGACAGGCTAATGGTGATCGCGTCGAAGTCCTGCTTCTGGAGGTTATTAGTCTTCTTAAAAGCCATAGTTTATTTTATAGGGTAGTTTTTGCGGCGGAGCGCGGGAGCAATGCTAACTCCGCCGCTAAAACTGGATTTTATAGATGACCAATCCCGCATAAGGGATTGGCGGATGCTTGGCCGCCGAGTCGATCGCCGACCAGGTCTGGCGATCGATCCGGCGGCCGAGCATCCTGACCTAGTCGAACTTGACGTCAAGTGCCAGACCACGAAGTTCGTGTACCAGTACGTTGAACGACTCGGGGATATTCGGCTCGGGCAGGTTATCGCCTTTGACGATGGCCTCGTACGCCTTGGCCCGTCCCTGAATGTCATCCGACTTGATCGTAAGCAACTCCTGCAGGATGTTGGAAGCACCGAAGGCCTCAAGAGCCCACACCTCCATCTCACCGAAGCGCTGACCACCGAACTGGGCCTTACCACCGAGCGGCTGCTGGGTAATAAGCGAGTAAGGTCCGATCGAGCGAGCGTGCATCTTGTCGTCCACCATGTGGCTCAACTTCAGCATGTAGATCACGCCTACCGTGGCTTGCTGGTGGAACCGGTCGCCCGTTTCACCGTCATAGAGGTAAGCCTGACCCAAGCTAGGCAAGCTTGCCTTTTGGATGTATTCTTCGATCTCGTCCTGACTGGCTCCGTCGAAGATCGGCGTAGCGAACTTCATACCGAGCTTCTCGCCCGCCCAACCAAGAACGGTTTCGAAGATCTGGCCGAGGTTCATCCGCGAGGGTACACCAAGCGGGTTGAGAATGATGTCAACCGGGGTTCCATCTTCCAGGAAGGGCATATCCTCATCGCGGACGATGCGGCTTACGATTCCTTTGTTACCGTGACGGCCAGCCAGTTTATCACCCACCTTGAGCTTACGCTTCTTGGCGAGGTAAACCTTGGCGAGCTTCAGCACACCTGCGGGCAATTCGTCACCTACGCTGATGTTGAAGGTTTCGCGCTTGTAGCGACCTACTTCCTCGTTCACCTTAATGCTGAAGTTGTGCAGCAAACGGGCAATGAGAAGATTCAGGTCATCACTGGTGGTCCAGCCACTGTAGTCGATGGTCGTGTAGTCAACCTCCCGGAGCAGGCTCTGGGTGAACTTCTCGCCCTTGGGGACTACACTTTCACCGTAAATGGTATTGACACCCTGGCTGGCGCGGCCCCGTACCAACTTGTCGAGTTTGTCGACGAGGATGGTCTTGAGGTTATTAAGGTTGACCTTATGTTCGTCCTCCAGCTTCTGGAGTTCGATCTTTTCGGCATCCTTCTGCGACTGCTCTTTCTTGGTCCGGCTAAAGAGGTCCTTACCGATGACCACGCCTTTCAGTGAAGGGCTGGCCTTGAGGGAAGCATCCTTTACGTCACCGGCCTTGTCACCGAAGATCGCACGCAGTAGCTTTTCTTCCGGCGTCGGATCGCTCTCGCCTTTCGGCGTGATCTTACCGATGAGGATGTCGCCTTCCTTAACCCAGGCACCGACGCGGATAATACCGTTTTCGTCGAGGTCCTTTGTAGCTTCTTCACTGACGTTGGGGATATCGTTGGTCAGTTCCTCTTCACCCAGTTTCGTATCCCGCACATCCAGTTCGAAGTGCTCGATATGAAGACTGGTAAAGATGTCCTCCCGAACTACGCGCTGGCTCAGCACGATAGCATCCTCGAAGTTGTACCCTTTCCACGGCATGAAGGCCACTTTCAGGTTTTGTCCGAGTGCCAATTCACCTTTTTCGGTAGCGTAGCCATCACAAAGGATATCACCCTTCTTCACCTGTTGTCCGCGACGAACGATGGGCTTGAGGTTAATACAGGTACCCTGGTTGGTCCGCAGGAATTTGGTGAGTCGGTAAGTTTTGGTATCGTCATCGAAGGAAACCTGACGGTCTTCATCGGTCCGCTCGTAGCGTACGATGATCTCGTTGGCATCTACGTACTCGACGGTACCTGCACCTTCGGCATTGATGAGCATACGGCTGTCACGGGCAACCTTACCCTCCAAACCGGTACCAACGATCGGGCTGGTCGGCTTGAGGAGGGGAACTGCCTGACGCTGCATGTTCGATCCCATCAGGGCACGGTTGGCGTCATCGTTTTCGAGGAACGGGATCATAGATGCCGAAACACCTACAATCTGGTTCGGCGCCACGTCCATGAACTCAATATCAGCAGGTTCCAGTACGGGGAAATCGCCGTGGTCACGTGCCTTGATACGGTCGCTGGTAAACGCTCCTTTCTCGTCAATGGTAGCGTTCGCCTGTGCGATCTTTTTAAAGTCTTCCCCTTCCGCACTTAGGTAGATGGGGTCGCCATCCATGACAACCTGGCTATCCGCAACAGCCCGGTAGGGTGTTTCGAGGAAGCCCATTTTATTCACCTTCGCATGAACGCAAAGGGTGGAGATCAAACCGATGTTAGGTCCTTCCGGGGTTTCGATCGTACAAAGACGGCCGTAGTGGCTGTAGTGAACGTCACGAACCTCGAAACCGGCACGCTCCCGACTCAGACCTCCAGGTCCGAGCGCCGAGATGCGACGCTTGTGGGTGATTTCCGAAAGCGGGTTGGTCTGATCCAGGAACTGGCTCAGCTGGCTGGTTCCGAAAAACGAGTTGATCACGCTGGAGAGGGTCCGGGCGTTGATCAGGTCAATCGGGGTAAAGACCTCATTGTCCCGGACGTTCATCCGCTCGCGGATCGTACGGGCCATACGGGCCAGACCAACACCAAACTGGGCGTATAATTGCTCCCCTACCGTGCGTACGCGACGGTTACTCAGGTGATCGATATCGTCGATCTCGGCACGCTGATTCATCAGCCCGACCAGGTACTTAACGATGGCAATGATGTCCTCCTTGGTTAGCACCAGGGTCTCGTCATCGGTGCCGGCGTTAAGTTTCCGGTTGATCTTGTAACGACCTACTTCACCGAGGTTGTAGCGCTTGTCGCTGAAGAACAATTTGTCGATGATACCCCGCGCCGTTTCTTCGTCCGGTGGATCACTGCCGCGAAGTTGGCGGTAGATGTACTGAACCGCTTCGATTTCGCTGCTCGAAGGATCCTTCTGCAGGGTATTGTAAATGATGCTGTAGTCCATCGAGACATCCTCCTTCTGCAGGATGATGTTGTCGATGCCATCAGCGGAGAGAATATCCTCGATGTTGTCTTCCGTCAGAACGGTGTCCCGCTCGAGGATGATCTCGTTCCGCTCCAGGATGACCAGCTCACCGGTGTCTTCGTCGACGAAGTCTTCGGTCCAGGCACGTAGTACACGGGCGGCGAGCTTACGTCCGATGGCGGCGGTAAGTGCCTCACGGGTGTTGGCCACTTCGTCGGCCAGGTCGAACAGGTCGAGAATAGACTTGTCCGAATCGTAGCCGATGGCACGCAACAGGGTGGTTACCGGGAATTTCTTTTTACGGTCGATGTAGGTATACATCACCGTATTGATATCCGTAGCGAATTCCATCCAGGCGCCCTTGAAGGGAATAACGCGGGCCGAATAGATAGCCGTGCCGTTGGGGTGGAAGTTCTGTCCGAAGAATACCCCGGGGCTACGGTGCAACTGAGATACGATGACTCGTTCCGCTCCGTTGACCACGAAAGTACCTTTCCCCGTCATGTAGGGGATATTACCTAAAAAGACATCCTGCACAATGGTCTTAAAGTCCACGTGCTCTTCGTCGTTACAGGATAACCGGAGTTTAGCCTTAAGGGGTACACTGTAGGTCAGTCCGCGCTGCATACACTCTTCGATGGTGTAGCGGGGGGGATCAACGAAATAATCCAGGAACTCCAGATTGAAGATGTTCCTGGTATCAGAAATGGGGAAGTTCTCCTGGAATACCCGGTAGAGGCCTTCGTGGGCCCGGTTCTCGGGGGTGGTCTCCAGCTGGAAGAACTCCTGGAAAGATTTTAATTGTATTTCTAAAAGATCGGGAGAATGATCGGTTAGCTTAATCTTGCCGAAGCTTACCCGTTGCTCCTCGGCATTAAGAATTTGGCCGTTTGACGTCATTAGCATTCCTTGGTTTAACCGGTTGGTGACCTTCCGCGGTGGCCGTAAAACCGGATGATATGGTATATATAAGCCGAAAAATATTCCCGGCAGTATGGGGCATCGCGAAGTATGTCAACACGAAGAAGCCCGCTTAAGTTGCACCCGCAGGTGATTTCTTATACGCGAATAGGCCAGCCAGACCTCTGTCTGCTAAGCCAATTCAATAAGAGGGAAAAAGCGCAGGACGACACCCTTGCGGGTGCCGCCCCGCGCTATATCCTCTGATGGAGGGCGCCGAATTACTTCAGCGCAACCGTAGCACCAGCCTCCTCAAGGGCGGCCTTGATGCTTTCAGCTTCGGCCTTATCAACACCGGACTTGATCGTGGCTGGAGCACCGTCGACCATTTCCTTGGCATCTTTCAGACCAAGACCCAGCAGGGTCTTAACCTCCTTCACGACTTTCAGCTTGCTGCCGCCAGCAGATTCCAGAACGACGTCGAACTCGGTTTGCTCGGCTGCGGCACCGCCGCCAGCTTCGCCACCGCCACCAGCGGCTACCGCTACTGCGGCTGCTGCGGGCTCGATGCCGTGTTCGTCTTTCAGGATCTGCAGGAGCTCGGTAACGTCCTTGATAGTTAGTTCTACGAGCGAGTCGGCAATTGCTTTTACGTCTGCCATAATAAAAAAGTATTTAGAAGTGATTACGATAAGAGTATCGCGTATCAGCTTGGAAGCCAATTAATTAGTTAAGTAGTCTTCTAGACTTTTAGTCCTTTAGAGATCGACCAGCCTTTGCTAGGATGCGCCTCTAAGGGACTAAAAGACTAAAGAACTACGAGTTCGGGCTATGCCCGTACGAGTTACGCTTCGCGTTCCTCGAGGGTTTTCAATGCACCCGCGAGCTTGGAACCTTGTCCCTTCAGGCCGCTGAGCAGGTTCTGCATCGGGCTCTGTAGGAGGGTGAGGATATCGGCCAGTACTTCGTCGCGAGACTTAAGCTTAGCCAAGGTATCCAGTTGGTCGTCTCCGCTGTATACGGAAGTGGCGATGTAGGCAGCTTTCAGGATAGGGCGTTCTCCCTTTTCCTCACGGAATTCCTTGATGGCTTTCGCCGGTGCGTTACCTACTTCGGAGAACATGATCGCCGTAGGGCCCTTCAACGCATCCAGGAGCGGCCCGTAGTTATTTTCTTCGGGAAGTTGCTCCAGGGCGATGCGGGCCAGGGTATTCTTGACCACCTGCATGCTCACGCCTTTCTCAAAGCATATGCCACGCAGCTTGTTGATCTGCTCTACCGAAAGGGTGGAGGCGTCGGCGATGTAGAAGTATTCGTTATTAGCGAACCGCTCCTTTAAGGATTCAATGGCCGCCGCTTTATCTGTCTTATTCATGATTATTCGTTTGGACGGTTAGGCGATGGTCTTCGGATCGACCTTGATGCCGGGGCTCATCGTGGACGCTACGGTGACGGATTTCATATAGTTGCCCTTGGCACTGCTGGGCTTCATGCGTACCAGCGTACCAAGCAGTTCGTTGGCGTTCGCCTTCAACTGCTCGGGAGTAAACTCTACCCGACCGATGCTGCTGTGGATAATGCCGAACTTGTCGACCCGGAAAGCGATCTTGCCACCCTTTACGTCGGATACGGCTTTGCCCACATCCATGGTCACCGTACCGGTTTTAGGGTTTGGCATGAGGCCGCGGGGACCAAGTACGCGACCGAGGCGTCCTACCTTGGCCATGGTCTGCGGCATAGCTACTACTACGTCGAAGTCCGTCCAACCGTCGTTTACCCGGGCCACCAGATCGTCCAGACCGGCGAAGTCAGCACCGGCATCCAGTGCTTCCTGCTCCTTATCGGGGGTAACAAACGCCAAAACGCGCTTGGTCTTACCGGTACCGTGGGGAAGAGTGACCGTACCGCGAAGGGCCTGGTCAGCTTTGCGGGGATCAATCCCCAGACGTACGTGGACGTCGACCGATGCATTGAACTTTGCCGTATTGACTTCCTTGACGAGAGTCATCGCCTCATCGAGGCTATACTGCTTGGTAGCATCGACTTTCTCAGTGGCGGCTTTGCGCGCCTTACTAAGTTTAGCCATTGTGAAAAATTTTGAGGTTTATAGCGCATGTCGTTTGACATGCTCCCTACTTGATTGAATGAATGTGGTGTGGACTACCGGACGGTCAGGCTTCCCAGGGAGGGGTGCCTTCGATAGTGATTCCCATGGAGCGAGCCGTACCTGCTACCATCTTCATGCCGCTTTCTACCGTAAAGGCGTTTAAGTCGGGCATCTTGTTCTCGGCGATCGTACGGACCTGATCCCAGGTCACTTTACCGACCTTGATACGGTTGGATTCCTTGGATCCGCTCTTGAGCTTCGAAGCCTCCAGTAACTGGATAGCAGCCGGTGGGGTCTTAATGACGAAGTCGAACGACTTGTCTTTGTAAACGGTGATGACTACCGGGAGTATCTTACCCTGGTTATCCTGAGTAGCCGCGTTAAAGCGCTTACAGAACTCCATGATGTTGACGCCCTTGGCACCCAGTGCCGGACCTACCGGGGGTGCCGGGTTTGCCGCGCCACCGCGGACCTGAAGTTTAATGAAAGTTTCTACTTCCTTAGCCATGCTGACTTATTTGTGTCGTACTGACGGAACCGGGGCATAAACTGCAGCGGCTCCTCCGACGATTGGAATGATAATTAATTATGACTGTTTCTCGACCTGCATGAAGTTCAATTCGACTTCCGTACCACGGCCGAAGATCTTGACGATCACCTTTAGTTTCTTTTTCTCCTCGTTGACTTCCTGAATGTCGCCGACGAACTCGTTGAAAGGGCCGTCGATAATTTTTACGGTCTCGCCTTCTATGAAGGGCTCGATCATGGTATCACCGGCTTCCAGACTTTCGTCCACCTTGCCCAGGAGGCGATTGGCTTCCGATTCCCGCATAGGAACCGGTTCACTCTTACCCAGGAAGTGAATAACGTTGGGCAGACTGGTGATGGCATCGACTACCTCCGCATTGAGCGCATAAGGGTCGGCTTCGACCAAAATGTAGCCGGGAAGAATATTGCGGTCAGAGATTACTTTCTTACCGCTGCGGATCTTATAAACCTTCTCGGTAGGCACGACGATCTTGGTGACGTGGCTACCCCAGTCATTGCGCTCGATTTCTTTCTCGATGCGCTCCTTGATCTTTTTTTCCTTGCCGCTGATTACTCGCAGCGAGTACCATTTATTGTCTGCCATACTGTATTCGAAGTGTTCTTAAACCGCGCTGTTGTAGATAAAGTCTACCACATTCTTCCACACGAAATCCATCATCAGGATCAGCAACGCGAAAATGGCGGAACCGATCAATACCAGGACGGTATTGGTCTGCAAAGTAGAATACGGCGGCCAGGTCACATTGTGAACCAGCTCGTTGTAGCTTTCCCGTAAGTAAAGTCCTAGCTTATCCATTAAGAGGGAGGGTTAAGGATGGAAAGGAACGAAGACTGAATGGACCGGCTTTTACCTGGTACATACAACACCGTTGACCTTTAAATATGCACGGGTGGAGAGACTCGAACTCCCAGCCCCTGGTTTTGGAGACCAGTGCTCTGCCAATTGAGCTACACCCGTGGATGAAGTACGAAGTCTGAAGGGGAAAGGACAAGGCCAAAAGGTAATCGAAAGTAGAATTCGCACCTTTAAACATTGTACTTCGAAGTTGAGATTTCGTACCTCAAAAAATTGGTAGTTTCTAAATGCGAAAGTTAAGCACCCTCATTCGGGCACTTAACTTTCACGCTTCAAGTAAAACTTTGGAGCTAGGCCCCAGCCGTTTTTACTCGATGATTTCAGTTACCTGACCGGCGCCGACAGTACGGCCACCTTCACGGATAGCGAAGCGTAGGCCTTTTTCCATGGCGATGGTGTTCAGGAGCTTAACTTCCAGCGTCACGTTGTCGCCGGGCATTACCATCTCAACGTTCTCCGGCAGCGTAATATCACCGGTTACGTCAGTGGTGCGGAAGTAGAACTGCGGGCGGTAGCCGTTGAAGAAGGGCTTGTGACGGCCGCCTTCCTCCTTAGACAGGACGTAAACCTCACACTTGAAGTGGCTGTGCGGCTTAACGCTTCCTGGCTTACAAATTACCATACCACGCTTGATGGCTTCCTTGTCGATACCGCGGAGGAGAAGACCGGCGTTGTCACCAGCTTCACCGCGATCGAGCAGCTTGCGGAACATCTCTACACCCGTGATGGTGGAGGTCAGCGGCTTGGCTTCTGCGGCCTGCATACCCAGGATCTCAACCGAGTCACCTACGTTGATCACGCCACGCTCGATACGACCGGTAGCAACCGTACCACGTCCGGTAATCGAGAATACGTCCTCAACGGGCATCAGGAAGGGCTGATCAACCAGACGCTCGGGCTCCGGGATGTCGTTGTCGACAGCCTCCATGAGCTCAATGATCTTGGCTTTTCCGTCTGCGTCACCTTCAAGAGCCTTAAGGGCCGAACCGATGATGATGCTGGCATTGTCGCCGTCGTACTCGTACTGGCTGAGCAGTTCGCGGACTTCCATTTCAACAAGCTCGAGCATCTCTTCGTCGTCGACGAGGTCGGCTTTGTTCATAAACACCACGATATTAGGTACACCTACCTGGCGGGCCAGAAGGATGTGCTCGCGGGTCTGCGGCATAGGACCGTCAGTCGCGGCCACTACCAGAATCGCACCGTCCATCTGGGCGGCACCCGTTACCATGTTCTTTACGTAGTCAGCGTGACCCGGGCAATCAACGTGAGCGTAGTGACGATTGGCCGTCTCATACTCAACGTGAGCCGTGTTGATGGTAATACCACGCTCTTTTTCCTCTGGAGCCGAGTCAATGGTATCGTAATCCATCTTCTTAGCACCACCTGATTCCGAAAGAACCGTGGTGATAGCTGCGGTGAGGGTGGTCTTACCGTGGTCTACGTGACCGATGGTACCCACGTTCACGTGGGGTTTATTTCTTTCAAATTTTTCCTTAGCCATCTTAGGATGTCCTATTTAGAAATTAAAAAATGGTGCTTAATCAGGGTGCCGACCGCAACCTCGGCCGCCCCTACCCCCAATCCTGGCGGACCGGAAGAGTATTACCCTTGAGCCAACGGTGAGATTTGAACTCACGACCCCTTCCTTACCATGGAAGTGCTCTACCCCTGAGCTACGTCGGCTTGCTGGTTGCTATATGTAAAAGGAGCAACCGCCGTTGCGATGCTCCGTTTAGAGCGGAAGACGAGATGCACTGCGCGGCTACGCCGTGGTAGCTGCGCTGCTATCCCTTCGGTCGGGTCAAACCCGCGACCCTCAGCTTGGTGCGTTTTGTGGGGTTGGGGCCCCACAAATAAGCCGCTCTACCATCTGAGCTACTTCCTTTAAAAACTTCACCTCACCGTTGTGAGGCATTTAGAGCGGAAGACGAGATGCGCTGCGCGGCTCTCCCTTGGGTCGGGTCAAACCCGCGACCCTCAGCTTGGTGCGTTTTGTGGGGTTGGGGCCCCACAAATAAGCCGCTCTACCATCTGAGCTACTTCCTTTAAAAACTTCACCTCACCGTTGTGAGGCATTTAGAGCGGAAGACGAGATGCGCTGCGCGGCTCTCCCTTGGGTCGGGTCAAACCCGCGACCCTCAGCTTGGTGCGTTTTGTGGGGTTGGGGTCCCACAAATAAGCCGCTCTACCATCTGAGCTACTTCCTTTAAAAACTTCACCTCACCGTTGTGAGGCATTTAGAGCGGAAGACGAGATTCGAACCCGCGACCCTCAGCTTGGAAGGCTGATGCTCTACCAACTGAGCTACTTCCGCATGTTGGTACAAAATAATACCAGAAAAATGTGGGGGTGGTAGGATTCGAACCTACTCAGTCGAAACACTGGATTTACAGTCCAGCCCACCTCTCCAACTGTGGCGCACCCCCATTTTTCTAACCATGAGATACAAGGTTGGTATCGGATAGTTGAGCCGATGGACGGACTCGAACCGCCGACCAGCTGATTACAAATCAGCTGCTCTACCAACTGAGCTACACCGGCCTAAAACCTTGAATCTCTAACCTGTTTTCAAGTCTGCTCGGGGACGTTTTCCCAAAGCGATTGCAAAGGTAATATCTTTCGTACAATTGACAAAGCAACAGTGCCCGAAATTTTAACTGTTTTCCTCCCCTCCCCCACCCGGGTGGGTTCGCCGGTACACTTCTCGCAGCCTTTCGAGGTTGTTGTGCGTGTACAATTGCGTGGCAGCCAGGCTTGAATGGCCGAGCAATTCCTTGACGGCATTCAGGTCGGCTCCCTCCTCGGTGAGGTGGGTCGCAAAACTGTGTCTCAGCACGTGTGGACTCCGCTTTTCCTCCCGGGTGACGCCGCTTAGATAGTGACCTACTTTATTGTATACGTATTTGGGGTACAAGGGTTTACCTCGTTCAGTAACCAATAAATGGTGACTCGCTATCTGGGCGGCGGAGCGCAGGGTCAGGGCCCGATCCAGAGAGTTCAGCCAATCCCGCTCCATAGGGGACGATTCGCTCCTTATTTCCTTTCCCCCGGATAAGCAATTCTCTCTTTCCGGCATTAATATCCGCTACCTGCAGTCCGATCAGTTCTGCCCGACGAAGTCCGGCCTGGTACAGCAAGGCCAGCAGCAGGTGGTCCTGTAACAAAAAATAATCTCCATTGTCGACCGGGTCAGGAAAAGCGCCAAATAGTAACTTGAGGTCCGATCGGGGGATCGTAGCGGGTAGCCGTTTACCCGTACGTGGGGTAGGGATACGTTTGGTCGGATTGTGCTCCTGGATGCCACGGGTCTGTCGGTATAAGTAAAAAGCTTTTAGCGCCGACAGCTTACGTCGGATGGTCGTCGGTGCCATACCCGTCCCGTGCAATTCTGCCAACCAGCTCTTAATTACTTCCCGCGTCACGGCGCCGGCGGACACCATGTCATAGGTCTCCTCGCAGTACCGGTCAAAGCTGCTTAAATCGGCCGAATAGGCCGCAACGGTGTGACTGCTTAACCGGCGCTGGTAAGTCAGATGAGCAACAAATTCATGATATTCCACGGGGAGAAAGATACGTTGGTCTTGGTATGTGGCAACAAGGGGCTGTAAGAGGTACCGAGTATCGGATACTGCATAGGTCGGATCCTGCGCTCCGTTGCACTACGTTAGCATTGCAATAAGTCGATCCTCAAGATTTAGATAGTAGGAATAAATATTTTCGGCAGCAGAGGGCTGAAAAGGGGGAGTATCGCGAAACTGCCGAAGCTGGGACGTATCCCTCAGCAGATTTTGCACTTGCTTCTCGAATAAGTGCGGCTGACTCGGTTTAAAGGTGATGATGGCTTCCGAATTTAGAATAGTGGGCTCAACCGGCGTGCCTGGCCCCCAATAGATCGGCACACAACCTGCGGCAATCGCCTGGAACAGCTTCTCCGTGATATAACCATCCCGGGAACTGTTTTCCGGACAAATTTGAAAAGGATACCGACGGATAAACTGGTGTTTTTTGTTCCAACCCGGCGGCACTATCAGTCCATTATTTCTGAAACTCCCCCCATATTTGACTTCGCCGTATTTGGTAAAGATATCGGCAATTTGACCCCGGACGCCAACAGAGTCATGACTGGCTAACAGGGAAGCTACATTCGCAGGCCTGTCCAGGATGTCTAGACGGTTTTTTTCCTGTTGTTTTAGCCTTTTGACAATATCCGCTAGCTGCATATCTGCTTCAAAGCATTCCAACAGCCAGATCGGCAAGCGTAAATAGTCAGGACGCTGGAGGTGGTCAAATCCGAGGGATAGATCTACCGAGTCGAATAAATGATCGCCGTAGGCTGGATAAAAGTCCAAATTCTCCCCGGTGTAAAATATCCTGTACTCCGCTTTTATCCGTTCGAGAATACGAGGGTGTCCAAATACGGAAACGAAGGCTATCCGCCTGCCGGTGGATAGCGAGCGCAATCGGGGGCGATCAAGAAAGCGCCATAACCAAGAACCTTCAAAGGAACCCTGCCCCCAAAAATTAAAGAAGCCCCGGCCGTGTTGGCGTAGTGCCTTCTTCTGCTGGTAGGTATTGGCAGTCGTGGTTACGTATCGCCTGCAAGCCTTCAAATTTTTAGCGCCAATTACCACAGAAACCATCCTTTTGACGGGTGTTCTCAGGGGCCGAAACATCGGATTTGAATTTGTTCCGTTTGAATGGTATTCGATTGATTGCCTGCCTGATCTACGATGTAGATGCTCAGTCGGAAGGTATCAACGGGGTAGGCCCGATCCTGGGCGGGGAAGCGTCCATTATACACGCAATTGACCTGCCCGGTGTTGATGAGGGTAAAGAATACATCGCCACTGATGCCGTTACCAGTTCCTTCCCGGGGGATGGGCGGCAGGGCCAGGGGCGTCGGATTATTTGGAAAACGGCTGTCGATGTAAAAGATATCGGTGCTGTCTTCCGAGCTTAGATCTCCGTCACCATCGGTAAAGCTGAACTGAAAAATGATACTGTCGGCGATTCCGGTGACCTGGGCATAAATACTGTCTTTGCTCACGCCTTCATAGGTAATAACGGGCTCTTCCGGATACTCCGGCGGATTCACACAGCCGGTGAGCATAAGCCCGGCAGCAAGCAACCATAGATAACAACGGGTGTATAGCATGGCAGAAAATCGATTAATCATGTCGCGCGACGAGTTGGCCCAGCGCATAAAATTGGTTGGCCCGGAAAACTTCTGGGACTTGGCCCTGGCTGTGTTCCATTACCAGGTAGCCAACAACCTAATCTACGCCGAATACCTCGATTTGT
Source organism: Lewinellaceae bacterium (assembly GCA_963747415.1). GTDB lineage: Bacteria > Bacteroidota > Bacteroidia > Chitinophagales > Saprospiraceae > Neolewinella. The sequence continues at coordinate 769,771 of CAVVFF010000004.1, forward strand.
TGCATGTGGATCCGTTGACGGTAAGGCAAAAGACGGACATTCCTTATTTGCCGATCTCCCTATTTAAAACGCAAGACCTTCGTTCCGCCGAATGGTTACCGGTCCGCACCTTTTGCAGCAGCGGAACTACGGGCGCGGCTACCAGTCGGCACCCGCTGCGAGAGGACGGATGGTACCGGCATCTCGCCGCCAGTAGCTTTGAACGGCAATATGGCGCATTGGAAGGGCGAGCCATACTGGCTTTGCTGCCCGCCTATCTGGAGCGCACGGATTCGAGCCTGGTATATATGGTTGACGACTTTATTCGTCGCAGTAAGCATCCTGACTCCGGATTCTACCTAGACGATCTCCCCGCCCTTGCCGCCCGATTGCGACAACTGAGCGACCGCAAGGTCCCTACCCTGCTATTAGGGGTCAGTTTTGCCCTTCTCGACCTCGCGGAAGCATTTCCTCAGCCCCTGAGAGAAACCATTATTATGGAAACGGGCGGAATGAAGGGTCGCCGTCATGAGTTGACGAGAATGGAATTGCATGGCAGGCTTCGGGCGGCCTTTCAAGTTCCCGACATCCATAGCGAATACGGGATGACGGAACTGCTTAGCCAGGCGTATGCGCCACGAGACGGATTGTTCTACCCTGCCCCAAGCCTGGCGGTCACCCCCCGTGACATTACCGACCCCCTCTCCCAGGGGGCCATCGGGCGGACGGCGGCGCTGAACCTCACGGACCTGGCCAATATAGACACGGTAAGCTTCATTGCCAGTGACGATCTGGGGCGAGTTCACGAAGACGGACGGTTCGAGGTGCTCGGCCGGATTGACTATTCGGATATCCGGGGATGTAATCTATTGGCAGGGGATCTCTGACCGGACGGCTTAACCGGCACGCTATTTTAAACAATCGATTGCTAAACTTCTTCCAATCCCGCCCTCGATACTCCTATACCCTGTATCTTCCCCCCGCATCAATAATAAATAGCAGACCCCGATCATGCTCATTCACCGCTTTTTACTCAAAACTGCCCTGCTCACCTGCTTGCTGGGTCCGGGCTTACTCCCGGCCCAGGTAAGTACCACCCTAACGGTGGACACTGAGGCCGGAGAACATCAGATCAGCCGTCACATTTACGGTCATTTCGCCGAGCACCTAGGCCGAAATATCTACGACGGTTTTTTCGTAGGTGAGGAAAACCGGACTATTCCCAATACCGCCGGCGTTCGAAACGACATCATAGAAGCCCTGCGCGAACTCCAAATTCCTAACCTCCGCTGGCCCGGGGGATGCTTTGCCGACACCTACCACTGGAAAGACGGCATCGGGCCTAAGGAAGACCGACCGACCATCGTGAATCAGTGGTGGGGAGGCGTCACGGAAGATAACAGCTTCGGCACCCATGACTTTCTCAACCTTTGTGAAACGCTGGATACCGAACCCTATCTGTCCGCCAATGTCGGCAGCGGAACCGTTCAGGAAGTCGCGGACTGGATACAGTACACCAATCACCCGGGCCAGAGTCCCATGGCCAAATTGCGCCGGGAGAATGGTCGCGAGGAACCGTGGAACGTCAAGTACTGGGGGGTGGGTAACGAAGCTTGGGGATGCGGAGGCAATATGACGCCGGAATTCTACGCCGATGTCTACCGCCGTTACGCCACCTTCATGCAGGATTGGAACCCACAGGACAGCACCGATATTGTAAAGATCGCCTCGGGAGCCTCCAGCAATGACTATAACTGGACCCGCGTCCTCATGCAAGACCTCCGACTAAATATGGTAGATGCCCTGGCGCTGCACCATTATTCCGTCACCGATTGGGGGAACAAAGGCCCATCCGTAGAATTCGACGAAAGCCAGTATTTCGAAACCATGGAGGTAGCCCTGGCCATGGATACGCTGATCGAAAACCATACCGCCATCATGGATGAATTCGATCCGGAAAAGCGTATCGCGCTCTACGTTGACGAATGGGGCGGATGGTATAACGTAGAGCCCGGCACCAATCCCGGCTTCCTGTACCAGCAGAATACCCTGCGGGATGCCATGATCGCCGGAGCAACCCTAAACATCTTCAACAACCACGCCGAGCGGGTAAAAATGGCCAATCTGGCGCAGGCGGTCAACGTTCTGCAGGCGGTGATTCTGACCGAGGGAGAGAAAATGATTCTCACTCCGACGTATCACGTCATGAAAATGTACGTCCCTCACCACGACGCGACTCTCTTGCCAACCTCTTTTTCCTCGGAAGTGAACTACACCTTCTCTGGAAGTGAGCTGCCCGCCCTTTCGGCCTCGGCGTCCAGGGACGAGTCAGGTAACATTCATTTGTCCCTGGTCAACATAGCTGCTGCAGATGAACACACGATCCAAATTGACCTCACCGGCATGCAACCAGGTCAAATCAGCGGTCAGGTACTCACTTCCGAACGCTTACAGGACCATAACGACTTCAGTGTCCCGGACCAGGTCATACCAGCCAGTTTTGATGACTATTCCGTGGAAGATGGGCTAATAACCTTGACACTCCCCCCGTTTTCGGTGGTTGTACTCGAGATCCAGCCCTAGATAGACCCGACGAACATTCCTATCTTTGCCCAGAACGTCTATGTCCCGACTGTCAGATCAGTCGCGCCATACTACCGCTTCCCAACGCTCCGCCGCCGCGGAAAATCAGGAGGATGATTCGACAGCAAAGCCATGAGTAAAAAACGGAAAAAACAGGTTACCATTTATGATCTGGCGATGGAACTAAAAGTCGCTCCGTCCACGGTCTCCAGGGCGCTGCAGGATCATTTCAGCATCGGCCGCGAAACGCGCGACGCCGTTAAGGAACTGGCCCGTAAGCGCGGTTATCGTACGAACGTGGTAGCTGCTAACCTCCGAACCCAAAAGTCGAATACGATCGGTGTTCTCGTACCCTGGATAAATCGACCCTTCATTGCATCCTTGATTTCAGGAGTAGAAGCGGCGGCCCAGGAGTCGGGCTACAACGTCATCATTTCTCAGTCCCAAGACTGCTACGAAACCGAAAAAGCGAACGTAAAAACGCTTTTCGACAGTCGCATTCATGCGCTTTTGGTGTCCCTTGCCATGGAAACCACCGAGTACGATCACATTGAAGAGCTCATCCGGGGAGGTACACCCGTGGTTTTCGTAGACCGCGTTCCGAGCTCCCTGCCCGGTCACCGGGTAATGATCGACAACTACGGTGCAGGCTTTGCGGCGACCCAGCACCTCATCGACCAGGGATGCCGAAGGATCGCCATCTTTTCGGGAGCTGCCCACCAGGAAATTTACCGGGAACGTAAACGGGGCTACCTCGCTGCGCTGGAGCAAAACGGAATTGAGATAGATGATGCCCTTATCTGCACCTTAGATCGATTGACCCTCGAAGAAGGGACCCGGCTAAGTGAACAGTTACTCGCACTTGATGTGCCGCCGGACGGAATCTTCAGTACCAATGACGGGGCCGCGGTAGGCGCGATAAAATACGCCCGAAGTAAAGGTATCCGGATACCTGAAGATCTGGCGATCATCGGGTTCAACGATGACCCTATTTGCGAGATCATCGAACCGCAACTCAGTTCAATGACGCATCCTGCCGCAGAAATGGGACAGAAGGCCTTGTTGCAAGCGCTCAAAATTGCCAATCCGGACAGTACCAGTACGACCGAGAACCTCCCAGTCAGCCTGGAGACCGAAGTCGTCATCCGGGCTTCGAGCCGCAGGTCTTAGTATCCCCCTGCTCCCCGCCGGCCTTCGTACGTAGGCAAGCATTTACAAGGATTCTCTATCCTGAGACACACAATCGATTTCGTAAACCTTGAAATTGTAGTACTTTGCTCCCCTAATGTGCAGCAGAATTCGAATTAGCGGACTTGGTTCCTGCTATTTTTTCGTTCCGCCAGATTTACTTGATACATCGATCTTGCATGAGAACCTTCGCCCTTCCAGGGATTCCTGTAAACTCCTTGCTGCCGGTGGACTCCCTCGCCTCCCTGCTCCAACCGTACCTTACCGGGGGTGAGATCGCTATCATGCAACAGACTGCTGGTGCTTCGGCAGACCCACCAATACCGATAAGGGCTAAAGCTCCCGCAGCGGCACTGGCGTCTTCAACAAGACCGGTCCGCAGTGGGCTCCCCCTCCGGCGTTTTCCGACCTACACGGGCGAAAAACGGGGTTATGAATACCTTTTCCCGCTTTCAGTTCAAGGGAAACACTGACCTGCCAACGGCCAAGCTTGACCGCATACATTCACAAGCCTTTAAACTACCTTAACAAACACATCTCCCGACCATGAACTTCACTGTCACCGCCATTGGTATAAGTCTGACCTGTTGTTTTCTTTTCCAATGTGCCCCTGGCGGTTCGTCTCCGGACGGTGAAATGACCGTAACCCAGGCGGCACCCTCATTGGGGGAGCTTTATGCGGATAACTTTTATATCGGAGCCGCCATCAACCGCAACCAGATAATGGGCCTGGATACGGCCGCGCTGCGCGTGCTGGACAGGGAGTTCACCTCGATTACGCCGGAGAACGTGATGAAGTGGGAAAATATTCAGACTGGCCCGGACTCCTTTACCTGGGAGGCCGCGGATGCCTACGTCAACCTGGGCGAGGCCCAGGATAAATGGATCATAGGTCATACCCTGGTGTGGCACTCCCAGGCTCCGGAATACGTCAACGAAACCACTGATCCCGCCAAACTTCGGCAGTACCTGGAGGAACATATCCGTGCGGTAGCGGGTCGCTATGCCGGCCGTATTGATGGTTGGGACGTGCTGAACGAGGCCCTCAATGAAGACGGCAGCTACCGGGAGTCGATCTTCTACCGCCTTCTGGGTGAGCAGTACATTCTCGATGCCTTCCGGATCGCCGCGGAGGCTGCACCTAATACAGAACTCTACTACAACGATTATAACCTCAACAACCCACAAAAGCGAGAGGGGGCGGTCCGGATAGTTAACCTACTGAAGCAAAACGGGCTACGCATCGACGGCGTGGGAATGCAGGGACACTACAATTTAAACGGTCCTCCCATTGAGGAGGTAGAAGCCAGTATCGAAGCGTATGCGGCTACCGGTGCCAAAGTCATGATCACCGAACTTGACCTGACCGCCCTGCCAAATCCCTGGGATTTAGAAGGTGCCGATGTAAACCAGGATTTTGAGGGCAGTGAAATGATGAATCCCTACGCCCAGGGCCTACCCGATTCCATCTCCACCAAGCTGGCCAATCGTTACGCCGATCTATTCCGACTTTTCCTCAAGCATGACGATGCCGTCAGCCGGGTTACCCTCTGGGGAGTGAACGATGCCCAGACCTGGCTGAATAACTGGCCAATTCGCGGTCGAACCAATTATCCCTTGCTCTTCGATCGCGCCTCGATGCCCAAGGAAGCCTATCGAAGCATAGCCGCACTCAAACAGTAATCCAAGGTACCCCCCGATCATGTCTATAGAAAACCACCAGCTTTCCGTCACCGAAAAGGTGGGTTATGCCCTTGGAGACCTGGCAGCCAATCTGATTTTCCAGACGCTGGTCACCTTCATCGCCTTTTTTTACACCGACGTTTACGGAATACCTGCCGGCTGGGCAGCCTTCATCATCTTCTGGGCCGGCATACTCGGAGGGGCCGTATTCACCCCGGTCATGGGAGCTATTGCCGACCGTACGCGTACCAGGTGGGGTAAGTTTCGACCCTGGATACTCTGGACAGCGATTCCCTTCGGTGCGATCGTCATGCTGACCTTCGCCACGCCGGATTTCGCGCCCACCGGAAAGCTCATTTACGCGGGCATCACCTACCTGCTCCTGGTCATGATCTATTCGGCCAATAATTTGCCGTACAGCGCGCTTAGCGGCGTACTCACCGGCAGCATGTCCGAGCGGAATAGCCTGTCCAGCTACCGCTTCGTAGCGGTTATGGTCGCGCAATTCATCATCCAGGTGCTGGTGTTGCCGATCGTACTTATTCTGGGAGATGGCGACAAGGCCATCGGTTTCGAGCGGACAATGACCATCCTTGCTGCCGCAGGAGTAGTCATGTTTTTGATCACTTTCCTCACCACCAAGGAACGCGTCATACCCCGGCCGGAACAGGAATCCACGGTGAAGGCAGACCTGAAAGACCTGGTCCGCAACCGCCCCTGGGTGATCATGCTTGTTCTGACTACCCTCGTGTTCGTAGCCCTCGCGCTAAAGGGTGGGTCCTACATCTACTATTTTTCGGAGTACCTGAGCGAGCCGGCCCTGGTGGCCTTCCTGGAGAACATCGGGTTCAACAACTTCATTGATGGGTTGAACCGGACGCTGACGGGTATGGGATTGACCGAATTCAGGTGGCCGGAGGACCCGGCCACCTCGGCATTCAGCCTGTACAATGCAACCAGCATTATCTGCCAGATCATTGGCATATTCTTCAGTAAAGCGCTGGCTGATCGCTTCGGAAAGAGGAATATATTCGGCATATTCCTCTTCATTTCCACCCTTTTCCTGCTGGTGTACGTGGTCTTTCCGCCGGACGCCATCACCCTGGTCTACCTGGCGCAAATTGGTCATGGCCTGGCCTATGGCGTGACGGTACCGCTGCTTTGGGCCATGATCGCCGACGTGGCCGATTACTCCGAATGGAAAAATAACCGCCGGGCAACGGCCATCATCTTCTCCGCCATGATCTTTGGCTTGAAGGTCGGACTCGCCATTGGCGGAGCACTAGTGGCGACCCTGCTCTCCTTTTACGGCTATACGGCCGGTTTAGCGGAGCAGGCTCCCGAAACCGTGGCCGGCATTCGCCTGCTGATCAGCCTCTTTGCCTCCTTGCCGTTCCTCATCGGGTGTGGCCTGCTGTTCTTTTACGAGATCAATAAAGACATGGAGAACCGTATTGAGCGCGATCTGCTAGTTAGCCGAGCCAAGAATGTAGCCTGACCCGGCGGTCCCCTCCCCACCCTTTAATCATTGACTGATGGAAGAAACACCCGATTACGAACAACTGAAAGCCAATGCGTTGTCGCAGCCATTGGTAACTCACCTGTATACAGCCGACCCTTCGGCCCACGTCTTCGAAGGTCGGATATACATCTACCCATCCCACGATATTGATGCGGGCATACCCTTTAATGATAACGGCGATCATTTCGGCATGGAAGATTACCACGTCCTGTCGATGAACGAGCCCTTTGGCGAAACTACCGACCACGGCGTAGCTTTGCACGTAAAGGATGTACCCTGGGCCTCGCGCCAGATGTGGGCTCCCGATGCCGCCGAGAAGGACGGAAAGTACTATTTCTACTTTCCCGCCCGGGACCACGATAATCGCTTTCGTATCGGTGTAGCCGTCGGTGACCGTCCTGAAGGTCCGTTCTCCCCCCAACCGAAGGCCATCGCGGGAAGTTATTCTATCGATCCCGCCGTGTTTGCCGACGACGATGGCAGCTACTTTATGTACTTCGGCGGATTGTGGGGCGGGCAGCTGCAGGAATACCGAAACAACGAGTACGACCCTTCCTACGCAGAACCTGAAGCGGAACAACCCGCTCTTGGACCGCTGGTGGCCCGTTTGAGACCCGACCTGCTCGAATTCGCTGAGCGGCCCAGGGAAATTCAACTATTAGACCAGGAAGGCAATGTGCTCCTGGCGGGAGATAACGAACGCCGTTTCTTCGAAGCTGCATGGATGCACCGTCACGAGGATACCTATTACTTCTCCTATTCTACCGGGGATACACACTTTATCTGTTATGCCACCGGAAGCAGTCCCTACGGCCCGTTTACCTATCGGGGCAGGATTCTCGAACCGGTTATTGGATGGACTTCGCACCATTCCATCTGTGCTATTTCGGACAAGTATTACCTTTTCTATCACGATTCCGTACTTTCCGGCGGCGTTACGCACCTGCGATCGGTCAAGATGGCTGAATTGAGGCATCTGCGAGACGGCACCATTCAAACACTGGACCCGTATCCGGGTAAACAGTAACCCCTTATACCCTCCAAGAATTTCTATTACGGTATGCCTGATTTGTTTGATTTAAGCGGTAAGAACGCATTACTCACCGGGGGAACCGGTGCACTTGGTACGGCCATGGCTCGGGGACTACTCGACGCCGGGGCACGCGTTGCCCTCCTTAGCCGTAATCCGGACAATCTCAAAAATGCAAAAGAGGAATTGGGCGGGGACGCAGGTAAAGTCATTTTGCTACAGGGTGACGTCACCGACCCCGAATCCCTGAAAGCAGCCGCTGAAGACCTAAAAAGGCAGTGGGGCAAGCTGGATATCCTGGTGAATGCTGCCGGAGGTAACCGGGCCGGTGCCACGATCGGTCCTGACCAGACGTTTTTCGATCTCAACGTTGAGGATTTCGCGGGCGTCAGTAAGTTGAACCTGGACGGAACCGTCATTCCAAGCCTGGTCTTCGGAAGAATGATCACGGAGAACGGCTCGGGGACGATCATCAATATATCCAGCATGGCGGCCGACCGGGCCATTACGCGAGTAGTGGGCTACAGTGCAGCTAAGGCTGGAATCGACAATTTTACTCGTTGGTTAGCCGTAGAAATGGCCAGGAAATATAATGGGAAGGTACGCGTCAATGCTATTGCTCCGGGCTTCTTTATCGGTGAGCAGAACCGCCGTCTCTTATTAAATGAAGACGATTCCCTGACGGAACGTGGCAAAACCATCATTACCAATACCCCCATGAACCGCTTTGGCGAAGCGGATGAATTGATTTCCACGCTGGTTTATTTGTGTGCGGATGCCAGTAGCTTCGTCACCGGCATTGTCGTGCCGGTAGACGGTGGATTCAGTGCTTTTTCGGGGGTGTAAGTCGTGCTCGACACCGCTATTGACTACCAACTCAGAGCGGCTCCAAAGAATAGGACGCGACGACTGTAGTATTCCTCTCCCCGGAAAGAATAGTAACTCACGTTCTTGGTATCAAGAAGATTGTTGGCGTTCATATAAATCAGGAGCGCTCCAAAGCTTGTGATGAGCGTTTTACTCACCGAAGCGTCGAGGCGCCGGTAGTAGGGGTAGCGGTCGAAATCGTCCATCGCCACAGCGTTAAACACGGTACCGCTACGGCCCCGAAAGGTCAGCCCCGCCGACCAACCATCAAAATTGTATTGAAGCGCGCCGCGGGCCGTTAGGGGAATATCGCGGCGGGTCGGAATTCCCCCCCGGCTGCGGATCATCGTAACGGCTATGCTGGCTACCCACGGGCTGCCAGAGTACGTCAATTGACCTTCGGCTCCGCATACATCGATGGACTCCCGGAGGCCGTAATGCTCCCGCTTGGCGAATAGGGCGGATTCCGCCTTCCAATCCCCCACACCAAATTGATGTTCGACGGCAAGCTGCTGGATTCGTAGCCGTTGCCATTTGTTGAAGACAAGGCCGGGACCAATCAGCTGGGTGTGATCGCCTCCCGAAAAGTGTAGCCGGTGCTTATCCCACTGTATGCGAGCCGCAGCCTGGGCGTTAAGGGCAAATTGTCCATCGAAAACCGGCTTGATACCACCACCGAGCAGCCAATGCCCCTCTTGCCGTTGGACGGAAATATACATATCGGCGAGGTAGCTGTGCCCCCCGGGATCAAAGTAGTTGTTGATCGTGCCCCCGTACTGTAGGGTGAGCCCGGGACTGCGCCGTTCGGCGTGCAAGCCGGTATGGGTGGTGGTCTGTGCGACAATTACCTGCTGACCTGCCCATTGAAAAGTAGGTTTCTGCCAGTCGATGAGTTGGTTCACGCGATATGTCCAATCCCGCGTCGACCATTCGTAATTACCCACTCCCAGGTGGCGGGGCTTTCGCTGGTCGAAGCTCTCCGAACTGGTATCCGTGCGATAGTTATACCGATAGCTCTCGTCAAAACCGAGGTAAAACAGTTGCAGGCCATTCCCCTTCTCTCCCCGCCTGGCGAAACTAAGCATGCCATCGATTGCCCGGCTCTCGCGCAAGTCCGCCAGCTTACTGCCATTCAATCCCTGGAATAGAGTAAGGTCGGTTACATTAACATAGCCCCGCAGAGCGCCATACTTTGCTACCGGTCGAGCGTGATTATACCCGACACCAACCACGCTAAGGTTAATGCCCTGCTGAATGGAAGGAGGCCGTTGGAAACCAGTCTGGATCGCTACGGCACCCGCACTGGCTTGACTGAAAGGCATGGGGGGACTGCTGGGGTAAATGCGTAATTCACTTAGGGCTACCTGTCGGAATAGGCTAAATTGCCCCACCCCGTTGCTCTGATCGATACGGACGGCTGACCGGAGCGGCACCCCGTTCAGGTAGATCCCCGTAGCCTCAGCCGGGCTGCCCCGAAGGCTGACATTGGCCGACTCATCGGGATTGGTTGCCGCCGGGAGTGTATTGACAGCTAACAGGGGATCTGCCTTCGCAGAGGGATTCAAATAAATTTCCAACTGGCTGATCCGGGTGGTTGCCAGCTCTCCGTGCGGGATGCGGTAAGCGCGTACCGTAAGGGCCTCGGCGGTAGTGCTCAATACAAGTTCAGAGGTATCGCCGGATTGAGCAAGTACCGATAAGGGCAGCAAGAATGCATATAACCCCAGCCCATAACGGCTCATGACCGGTCGAGCTGTGGGAGGAGAACCTTGTTGACGTAATCAAATCCGGGTTGGGCCTTCAGGGCTAGAGAATAGGTGGCTCTTGCTTGCTCGACTTGACCCAGCCGCGCCTGGACCTGCCCTAGCAAAGCCAGGGTGTTGAGGTACCGCCAGTTTTGGTTGCGATGGGGCCCGTAAGCCGCTACGGCCCGCTCGAGGTACTTCAGTGCCTGCTCCGGGTCTCCTCCCCACTGTTCCGGAGTATAGAAAAGGTTGGAAGCGGCGTGATACAACGCGGGCCCGCTTTCCGGACCCAGCCGGGCAGCCTTCGCGGCATACTTCGTAGCGCGGGACCCATAAATCATACCGGAAAATGGCTTGCGGGCAATTTTGAGCCCCAGGTATCCGGAGTACACCCCGTGGGCAACGGCGTTCTTGTCGTTAATTTCCCAAAGCTCTTCCATGGCTTCGTCGATATCATCCAATGCCCTATCCACGACCTCCTCATCGCTGGCGGCCATGGCGGCGTAAGCCCGCCCGAGTTGGAATTCAGCACGGGTTAACAACCTCTGTTCCGGGTCGGAAATATAGGACGTCGCGTCGAGGGCTGCTTCCCACTTGGAGAGGTCGTTTTGCAGATAAGCGTGCAAGGCCAGGGACTCGTACTCCTGGCCCAGAACGCAGGCGCCGGATTTTCCGAGGAATACGCCCCCCAGCAAAAAGAAAGCCGTTAAAAGGATGGAATTCGGTGTAGTCATGGCTTGTTTTTTTGGTACACCTCCAATGTCTCCCCGGTGCCGGGCGGAAGCAATTTATCTTGTTGAATGGCGAGTTCGCGGTGACGGGCGGTAGCTGACCGCTCATCAAGGAATGTCGACCGTTCGTCAACATTTTTTTAACCTACCTGAATCGCTACCGACAATTATCGTCCATGAAGTATTCGTCTCATACTCAGACTATCCTTCAGCGCGGCGTTTGGGCCGATGTCCTGTTCTGGGTAGGATATACCCTCCTGACCCAGCTGGCCTTTGCTCCGGATCCTCTCCACCCGGTCAACCTGCTCATCATGCTGGCCTTTCTCGCTGCCGAGCTGACTTCCGTCTACGGTCATTTACGCTATGGTCTGCTACGCTTTATACGCAAGGACATCGGTGTATTCGCCTACCTGGGCATCGCACTGGCATCCCTCGTCCTTGGCGTCTTGGTCTGTTGGGTAGCCCTTGCCCTGATAAGCCTCTTTATTGTAGAAATGCGTCCAACCATCGGACCGGCCGTCTTCCCGGGGTACTGGGCAAATCGGGTCGGGTGGAGCATCGGGACGCTGTTAGCCTTATCGAGCGGGCTGCTCCTTTTTACGCTTCGTAGTCGACAGCAGCTGCGCGAGCAGAAATTGAAAGTGGCCAATACCCGCGCGGAATTGGCATACCTGCGTGGGCAGTTGAATCCTCACTTCCTCTTCAATGCCCTCAATAACATCTTCCTGCTGATCGACCGGGACCCTGACCGTGCCAAGGATAGTCTGCTCGGTTTTTCCGATTTGCTGCGCTACCAACTTTACACCAGCGAGGAGGATACGGTGCCGCTACCCGAAGAGGTGGATCAACTCCGCAAATTTGCCGCCCTTTCGCGTCTACGCATGGAGGAAGGTTTCGTATTTCAGTTCGAGGCTCCTACGATTTGCGACCGGCGCATTCCACCCATGCTTCTCCTACCCCTGCTCGAAAATGCCTTTAAATACAGTTGCCGCGAGGATGGCTTCATTCGCGCCAAGCTAGTGATTCATGATACGCTTACGTACTTTTCCATTACGAATAAGATCGGCGTACGCGCGATCGCTCCGGGGCGGGACGATGCCTGCGGGATAGGACTCAGCAACCTTCGGCGCCGGTTGAAGCTACTCTACCCGGAGCGGTCGGCGTTAGACATCCACCAGTCGAACGGTGAGTTTACGGTCAACCTACAATTACCTGCCTTATGAAGATCAAGACCCTGATCGTCGACGACGAACCCTTGGCGCGTAGCGGCATGAGCGATTTTACGGCTCAGGTCGAATTTATGAGTGAGGTCGGCCAGTGCCGCAGTGGAATGGATGCGCTCCAATTTTTGGAAAGACAGCCGGTTGATTTAATACTCCTTGATGTACAAATGCCGGGGCTCAACGGTACTGACCTGGTGCGTACCCTGCCGCACCCCCCCGCAGTAATATTCACTACCGCCCACCCTTCCTTCGCCGTGGAGGGCTTTGATCTTGACGCGGTAGACTATCTGCTCAAACCGATAGGCTTCCCGCGCTTTCTTCGCGCCGCGCTGAAGGCCAGGGACTTACTGTTCGGCTCCGCGGCCGCCCTCGTGGCACCCAGAGGTCCGTCCACGACCGAGGAAGAGGACATTTTCATTCGGGAAGACGGCCGGGTGACCCGGGTTCGAACGGAAGAAATTCTCTACGCCGAAGCCATGCAAAATTATTGCCGCATCTATACCACCCAGGACCATTACCTGCCCTTGCTCCCACTTAGTCAACTCCTCAACAACCTGCCCGGGGACCGCTTCGTACAAATTCACCGCAGCTATCTCGTGAACCTGGAGCGCGTAGACGGAGTCGATGGTAATCAACTACGCATCGGCGACCGGCTTCTCCCGATTAGTCGCAGCAAAAGGGAGGCGGTCTTACAACGCTTGGTCGGTAATCGCCTACTCTGAATTCGCGATAGGCATCTCATTGTAAAATCCTAAGGTACCTTTGCTTCCCTCTAACCAAAGCTTTGCGTTCATGCAACACCACAATCTACGCGAGAACCTGAAGGTAGCCGCCCTGGTAGAAGATACCATTACAAAGGGCCTGGGCCACCTCAGCGACACCGGCGCCTTAATAATCAATACCGGAAAATACACCGGCCGCTCTCCACAGGACCGCTACATTGTTGAAGACGACATCACCCGCGACACCGTCGACTGGGGAAAAATCAACAAACCCATTGCCCCTGAGGCCTTCGACAGCCTGCAGGAACAAACGCTGGAATACGCCAAGGGGCTCGACGAGGTCTACGTACGAGATGCGTACGCCTGTGCCAGCCGCAAGTACCGGATCAATATCCGCGTTTTCACGGAGTACCCCTGGCAGAATATGTTTGCCTACAACATGTTCCTTCGCCCGGATGACGAGCGGATCACGAACCTGATGACCGATGAATGGACCATTTATGCCTTTCCCGGCGTAACGGCGGATCCTGCCGTACATGGAACCCGTCAGGACAATTTCAGCATCATCAACTTCACCGCCAAAACCATTCTTATTGGTGGCACCGCCTATACCGGTGAGATTAAGAAGGGGATTTTTTCCGTCCTCAATTATGTATTACCCACTCGCCGCAATGTACTGAGCATGCACTGCTCCGCCAACGTCGGCACTAAGGGGGACACCGCCCTTTTCTTCGGTCTTTCCGGCACCGGAAAAACTACCCTCAGCAACGATCCGGATCGCCGGTTGATCGGTGACGATGAGCACGGGTGGAGCCAGGCCAACGTCTTTAATCTGGAGGGAGGCTGCTACGCTAAAGTCATAGACCTGAGCGAATCCAAAGAACCGCAGATTTACCGGGCCATTAAATTCGGTGCCCTGCTGGAAAATATCGGGCTGAAAGAGGACGGCCATACGCCGGACTACGAAGACGACAGCATCACCCAGAATACCCGCGTGAGTTATCCGATCTACCACATCGATAACATTATGTATAACAGCCGGGGCGATCTTCCCCGCAACATCTTCTTCCTGACCTGCGACGCCTTTGGCGTCTTGCCTCCGATCAGTAAGCTGACCCCCGAGCAGGCGATGTACCAATTCATCAGTGGCTACACGGCCAAGATCGCCGGTACCGAAGCCGGAATCACGGAGCCCCAGGTAACCTTCTCGGCCTGTTTTGGTTCGCCCTTCATTCCGCTTCACCCTACCCACTATGCGGACATGCTTGGCAACAAACTCAAAGAATCGGAAGCAGAAGGCGACCCCATTAACGTATGGCTCGTTAATACCGGATGGACCGGCGGAGCATACGGTGAAGGCGCCCGTATCGAACTTGCTTTTACCCGCTCCATGATCAAAGCTGCCCTTACGGGCGCCCTCGACGAGGTCGATTACGTCACCGATCCCATTTTCGGCTTAAACCGCCCTACCAGCTGCCCCGATGTCCCTAACGCGATGTTGAACCCCCGGGATACCTGGCGAAACGAGACGGATTACGATAAGGCCGCCCGCCGACTCGCCGATCTTTTTCACAAAAACTTCTCCGCCTTTGCCGAGCAGGCCGATGAAGCCATCGTCGCCGCCGGACCGGACACGGGCGTGTCGCAACCTCACTAAAGGAGCACCAAGTACCGCGACTTTTCCGGGTTAGATTTCCCGGTCATATTCCGGGGCTACATAGTCCCGTGATCGTAGCAACTCCGCCACCTCCGGGGGCACTTCCCGTTTCCAGCGGCGATGGCTCCACAACCAGGTGGCGGGGTCGTTACGTATTTCGTGCTCTAAGCGGCGGGCAAATGCCTCGGTGATAAAGCCCGGCTCGGTCGAACGCGGTTCGTCCGTGATCGGTATCAGTTTACCGCTGTAGTGGCCGCTACCCTGCCGCCTGAGGTTCATGTAGTATACCGGCCGGTCGTAGCGGACAGCAAAGCGTTCCGGCCCCGCCAGGAAGGCAGTTGTTTGTCCCATAAAGTTGGTCCAATGCAACTTTTCCCAAAGTGCGTTGCTTGGGGACTGGTCTGCCACGAAAAATTCCACGGTTGGGGTTCCCTCGTGATTGTCGTAGTATTCCTGGACGACGCGGCGGGATACGAGTTGGGTCCCCGTGCGACCGCGGTTCTGGCGGAATAGTCGATCCAGGGTGTCATTCTTTAGGGGGCTGTAAATGCCCATCACCTGGAATCCCCTGAATTGGGGTTGAAAAGATAGGGCTGCTATTTCCCAGTTGCTGAAGTGGGCACCGTAAGCAATGAAGCTCCGGCCATTTTCCCGGAGATGATCGACTATTTCGGGGTTGATGACTGTACACCTGCGCACCGCCGCCCCCTCGCTCACACTGAAAAGCTTGATGCTTTCCGCGACACTGTCGAAGAAGAAGTGGTAATAGTCCCTGGCTAAACGCTGCTGCTTTGCCGCCGTGTAAGCGGGAAAGCAACGTTGGATATTATCTAGAACGACGTCCTTTCGGTACCCTAAAAAATGCCAATTGAGCCATTCCAGGGCATCGGCCAGACCGTAAATGACCCGCCACGGCAGGTAACTGAGCGGCAAGAAAACCAGGTAGTAAAGGAAGTAGGCCAATGGCGAATACGTATAAGAGACCGATTAAACCTGATCGCGCAACTGCTCCAGGCGCCGGCGAACCTCCGATAGCCGATCTATGATCTGTTGCTTTCCCGCCTCGGGTTTGCTGCCGCTAGCCAGCTCCTTGCGGGCACCGTCCAGCGTAAACCCCCTTTCGCGGACTAAATAGTAGACCTCCCGTAACTGGGCGATGTTTTCTTTGGTAAAGCGACGGTCTCCACGGCTGTTCTTGTTCGGCTTGATGTGTCCGAACTCATTCTCCCAGAACCGGATCAATGAAGTATTGACGCCCAGCTTCTTGGCCACTTCTCCAATGGAGTAGTAGCGTTTCAGGTCATCATCGGTTTTTTGTTTAGCCATCTGAGCTTGCCGGTTTGATAGAGGGGAAAAGTACGACCTTTTCACCAATTGGGCTACCTTCGGTACGTGCGTAAACCCCGCTCCATAAAGGCTTTCGGTCCGAATGCGCTCCTGCTGGAGTGGGAACAGCGCATCGATCCGGCGATCCACCAGGGCGTTATCTCCTACGCCGCCGCCCTGCAACAAATGCCCGGCGTAACCGAATGCGTTCCGGCTTATGCTTCCCTTCTGGTCCGCTTCGATGGAACCGCTTCCCATTGGTGGGACAGACTATTTACTCTCCAGGTAGGCGCCCTTGACCTGGATAGCGGTACGGTCCACCGAATACCTGTTTGCTATGGTGCTAAATACGGACCCGACCTGGCTGAAGTTGCTGCAGAAAATGAGCTATCGGAGGAAGAGGTTATCCGGATTTACGGTGAACCAGCATACCGGGTATACATGATGGGATTCCGCCCCGGCTTTCCCTTTATGGGACAGCTGGACGAACGGATCGCGACGCCCCGAAAGGACCGTCCCAGGCAAAGGGTACCCGCGGGCTCGGTAGGGTTGGCCGGACATCAGACGGGGATCTATCCGGAAGAATCCCCCGGCGGCTGGCAACTGATCGGTTATTGCCCGCTGAAGCTGATCGACGAGCACGGCCGGGCACGCTTTCAACCCGGCGATCGGGCCAAATTCTACGCTATTACGGTGGACGAGCTCGAAGAGGTAAAAAGATCGGACCAATGGGGAATGAAGTAAGCATTACCTGCCTCGGCAACGGAGCCGGGGCGTTCTTTGTGGATGGCGGCCGACGGGGTTACCGGGACCGGGGTATCCCATCCGGTGGCCCGGCTGATATAGTAAGCGCACGGCAAGCAAATTACCTGTTGGGCCAGGCTCCAGATCACCCTTGTCTGGAAGTGACCCTGAACGGCGGTAAGTGGAGGCTCGAGGGGAAGGCTCAGATCGTTGTAACCGGGGCTGATATGAATTGGTACCTGGACGGACAATATTTGCTCCGTGACCAGGTGATCGAGGTCAAGGGGGAGCAGGTATTACAAAGCGGTTTTGCTCAAAATGGGTGCAGGGCCTACCTGGCGGTAAGGGGCGAATGGGACCTTCCTAAAGTCTTGGGCAGTGTTGAAAAGGGCTTACCCGGCACGGCTACTATCGGCCGGAACTTTAGGTGGATGGTTGAAAATCAATCCCACGATGATCTACCTGAAGGCCCCCCGGAGTCCCCTGATCATTCGAAACCAGTGTCCTTAAATGCGGTTCCCGGCCCGGAGTTCGAACTCCTGAGCCGGGAACAACAAAAGTGGCTGGCTAGCCAATTATTTACCGTTGGTAAAGACAGCGACCGGCAAGGTCTGCGACTCGAAAACAAGCAATGGCAGCGATTCACTACACCTGCCCTGCTTAGCAGTCCGGTTTTACCCGGCACCGTGCAAGTGACGCCGTCGGGTCCGATTTTACTGGGCCCGGACGCGCAAACCATCGGAGGCTACCCACGGATATGGATTGTCGTGAGTGACCTCTCTCGGGCCTTTCAGCTGCGACCGGGAGAGCAAGTACGCTTTAGAGTAGATCCTTGATACTTACCCATAGGCCACCAATCACGCCTACGAGGCTCATGATGACCGTGATCCAGGGGTTGGTGCCGAATTGTCCGTCCAGATAAAGACCGATAAATACGGAGACCCCGATCGTGCCGATCAGTTGCGCGCCTATACCCATGTACTTGGTCCAGGCTCGTGCGTCATCGCCCTTAGGCTTTGACGGCGGCACCGTTGGACTTATGCTTTTCGTGCTCCTTCGCTCCATTCATGCTACCGTTGGAGGAAGGCTTGCTGAAACCGGCGGCGGGATCCTTGTCGCCGGTGACGGTACACTGCCCGTCGATGAGGCAACCGGAACCGACGGCCATTTTACTGGCACGTACATTACCCTTGACGCGGGCGGTGTCCTTGAGGGTAAGCAGGTCGCGAACGATGATCGTTCCGGAGAAACTGCCTTCGATCATGGCGTTCTGGCAGTCGACGTCGCCGGTGATGGAACCGCGCTCTCCGATAATGAGCTTTGCTTTGCAGACGAGGTCACCATCCAGCTTACCGTCGATACGGATATCGCCTCCGGCCTGGATGTTCCCCTTGATCGAGGTGTGTTCGTCGATGGTGTTGACACCGCCCGAGGGAGCAGGCGTTGCCCGACCAGGGGTATTCTTGGGGGTTTCTTTCCCGTTTCCAAACATGAGATAGGATTATAATTATGAGAGAACTAGAAAATCAAAACTGGGGGCAATAGACACCCCTACGCTGGTTGCCACAGATCTTATACTGCAGGGATAGCTCGAATCCGCCGTTGCCGTCGGTAGCAACGCTCAGATCGCTGGTATTGATGTCGTAGCTGAAGCCCAGCGCAAAGTTTTCGTAATCGAAGCGGGTACTCAGGATAATCGCATCCGTGAGCACACTACTGTCCAAACGGTTGCTCACGCGGGTCCACAGACCGACCTGGAAGGACTGGCTGGCGGCGTTGCCACCGGCATCGAGTAAAAATTTAAGGTTGGTCCCCGCGTTAACCTGGAAGCTCGGTCCCTGGGTCATCAGAATGGCACCCGGGACGAGGCCG
The DNA here is from genome assembly GCA_963747415.1 of Lewinellaceae bacterium. Lineage (GTDB taxonomy): Bacteria > Bacteroidota > Bacteroidia > Chitinophagales > Saprospiraceae > Neolewinella. The sequence continues at coordinate 788,643 of CAVVFF010000004.1, forward strand.
AAACGGCTATTGAGCATGAATTCACCCCCTGCGTGAGCGGTAAAGCGGGTGTACAGGAGATCTTCTCCTTCAAGGTCGAAGCTCTGGTTAGCGCGGTTCAGGTGATGGAGCGAGCCGCCGGCATAGAGACTGTTATTCTTGTCGAAGACCATAAACCAGAGCAGGCCGGCTGCCATGTCTGAAAAGAGGAATTCATCGCGGTCCAGGGTATTCTCCCCACTGCTTAATCCCCGATCGAAACCACCATCGCCGTCGTGCTGTGACCCCCAGCGCAGGGCCAGAAAATCAAGACTACGCTGCGCTGCGCCTACTTCGGCGCCGGCGACCAGGTAGTTGCCGTAATCACGGGCCCCACCCAATTTCTTGGAATAGCTGGCCGATAGTTTACCGGTAGTGGTCGCAAAACTGGCCTCCCCGGCCCGATCGCCCCAAAACGTACCGCCTACGCCGAAGAAGTCGTTGCGTCCGACGGCAATCCGCTGGTCATAGCTTACACTGTATGTCTGAAAAGCATTAGCACCCAGTACCGAAGCCCACTGGCTGCGGTAATTCACCGCGATGCGACTATTACAGTTCATCACCCCGGTCATGGCCGGATTAAGGTTCAGGGGCGACATATAAAACTGTGAAAAGTGGATATCCTGTGCCTGGAGAGAAACGGCACAGAGCATCGCAAAGAAAAAAGTAAGGACTAGCTTCATATCGTCGGGCGATTTGGACTTTTATTCGGAGAGACAATTATCCCAGCAATTGGGAAAACACCAATAAAACGCGCCGTAAGGCACAAGTTTACATGGTAACGAACCCTAAATGCGGATTAGTCTTTAGGAATAAAAAAGACCGGCTTACGCAAGCGCAGCCGGTCCGGAAATAAACACCTAAAACCCTATTATTCATATTTGGAGCAACGGATATTGCCCGGACCTCATCAAAATCGGTGCAATCTTGCTGACACAACTTTGATTTAAGGTCTAACGCGAAAATAGGAGGAAATTTTCAATAGTAAAAGTTCAGACAAAAGAAATGGTAGATACATTAATTACAGTTGTCTTAGCAACTATTATGTTCTCTATCGGACTCAGCCTTCGCTATTTTGACTTTCGTAACCTATTATCATCGCCTCGCGTCCTGTTTCTAGGCTTGTTTCTACAATTAATTGCCCTACCGGCACTTTCCTTCGCGGTTACATCGCTTGCCGATTTACCCCCTTCATTCGCGCTGGGATTTTTAATCCTGGCCGCATGCCCGGGCGGGCTTTCCAGCAACTTCATCTCCTTTTTATTACGGGCCAACACCGCTTTAGCGGTCAGTCTCACCATTTGCAACTCTATCCTCTCGCTGGTGACGATACCCTTTATCGTGAATCTGGCATTGCAAAAGTTTTTTCCAGCCTCCGAAACGGCCCACCTGGCATTATTTCCTACAGCAATGCGAATTTTTCTCATCGTGCTGCTTCCCGTGGTCGCCGGGATGGTATTCCGCCGGTTTTATGGTCGACATGCAGAGGATCTATTACCCTTCTTGCGGCGGGCATCCCTGGTGTTGCTGGCAATGGTATTCGTCCTGAAACTCTTTGCGCCTCCTGAACATGGCGGCAGCGCGCTGCAACTCCTTGAGATAGGAACCCTCCTACCCGTCGCCCTGACAATAAACGTGTTAGCCCTATCCCTCGGGCGCGTATTTGGGGGTGTGGCCGGATTGTCCCGGAATGACCAGCTTACCCTCGGTGTGGAGATAGGGATTCAAAATACCAGCCTCGCCTTTCTGATCGCCACCACATTCCTGGATAACGAGCAGGCCCTGAAGCCAGCCCTGGTTTACGCCATGTTCACTTTCTTCACGGCTGTCGGCTACGGCTTGCTACTTAAACCGAGCCGGTGGCCTTTTCTCTGGCGCGAACTTACAGGCCAGTGATCAGCTCGATGTAACCACTTACCGGTTCATCGCCCGGCGACACCCCGTCCAGTCGACGTTCGAATACGGTACCGACGTAGTAATACGTTCCCGAGGGAAGCGCCTCGCCGGAGAGGTTCGTCCCGTCCCACTCAATAGCAGGGTCCTGGGTTTCGAAGACCAGCTGGCCCCAGCGGTTAAAGATCTTAAACTCGACGCGTTCGATGAAGCACAGCCCGCGGGGGATATACAGATCATTGTCACCGTCGCCATTCGGCGTAAAGGCATTAGGCAGATCGTAGATGGGGCAATTAGTCACGCAGACCTCGTTACTCGGCACACTTTCATTCCCATTCGCATCCACCGCGGTTATCGAATAGCAACCAACGATCCCCTCGGGCGGGGTGTGATCAAAACGGAGTACATCCGTGCTTTCGATTTGGGCGACGAGCGCAGGAGAAGCGGAGCTATCGGAAGCGAAGTAAATCCGGTAGCTTACCACGTCATCGTCTCCACAGACTTCCGTGCTGGGCACCCATTCAATGATATTGAATAGGTTGTCCTGCACGGTGCAATCGACCCCCCGGTCACACACGCTCTCTACGATCAGTTCCGGCGGACAGGGCGGAACGTCATCCGTTGGTACCAGGCATATCTCCTGACTTCGGTTGAGTAAGGGAGAAGGGATGTCCTCGATGTTATAGGATCCCCTGGCCCGCACGTAATAGCAGTATTCCTCTCCATTTATCAGGCCGGTATCCGTGTATTCCCCGTTGGTAACGGTGGTGAGGCTATCGTAGGTGGTCGCTCCGGGCAAACGACGGAAGATGTCGTAGGAATCGTTTGTCCAGGGAACGACCTCCGTCCAATTCAGATCGACCGCGCGGTCGGTTGGCGTTCCGCCAAGTCGCACGCTGCTTGCCGGTTGGGCCTCCCCCACGGCTTCGTTCTCATTATCCACGAAAAGCTCGATCCGATAGCTATAGGCGGTTCCTTCGGTATCCAGGTTTTGGTCGGTGTAGCAGGTGTCGACCGCTTGATCAAAAAATTGGGTCTCGAAAGAAGTTATCTCCTCGAAGGCTCCGGGTTCGATGGTCTGACCTAAGGCCCGGCTCAGTACGTAACGGTAGGGCCCGGGGTTCTGAATCGTATCCAGACTGTTCGGGTCGGGCAGCAACCAGCAAACATCGATCTGTCCGCCCGTAGCATCCGTTGTCAATACGTCTACCTTCGTCAGCAAGGGAATGTCCCGGGCTAATTGTACGCATACTTCCTCCGACGGAATGGACTCGATATCCTCGAAGATCAGGCCGGTACTGGGAGTACGGCGAGCCATGGCGGCTACTATGCGGTAGCAGTAGGTACGGCCACGCTGCACGTCCTGGTCCTCGAAAAAATAGCGGCCATCAGCGATATCGTTTATCTCGGTGTCGGTTAATTCTACGTATCCCCGGCCGGCCAGGCCGGTCTCACAGGTATCCGGGGCGAAGCTGTTGCTTCCTTCCCGCCGCCAAACGGTGAATCCCAGGAAATCCGGATTTTCGTTGGTCTCACAGGCGTAGGGGTTTTCCCAGGTGACCGTGATGGTTTCATCTTCAACGCTGGCCCGGACGTCCTGTGGGGGGGGAGCTACTACCTTAATGCTGACCGACCGAAGGGTGGCCAGGCCGGAAGGTCGCGGCGGGCCATTATCTACCGCGCGCAGCACGATAAAATACTCCTGGTCGCTGATATCGTTACAGGTCGTTTGCCAGCGGAAGGTCCTGCGGAAGGGGTCCGGCTGGAAATCCGGGTCGTTTGGCCGGCTGTACTCGGGGGTAAATGTGGCCGGGTTATCGGCAAGATCGAATGGCCTACCCGAGGCAGTCAGCACGACTTCCTGCTCCGTATCCGACAGCGGTGCCGTTGCCACTACGTCAAACTCGACAAGCTCACCGGCAACTACGCAGATTTCTTCTCGGGCGATCTGAATTTCCGGTGGATCGTTGGAGCAGTCGTCTACGAATACCTGCATATCACGCACCAGGGTGTCCAGGGCGATGCCATTACGGAAAGACTTGACCATAAAGGCCAGATTGTATTCTCCGGGGATACCGGGGCTGTCCCAGGTTATCTGTCCGGTACGCGGGTCGATCTGCAGGCTTCCGGTGGCCCCGTTAATCATGTTTGGCAGCACGTAACTGGGAATCGGGGCACGGGGTGCGAAGGTCGGGGTGGTAAACTCGAAGGCCAGACTGTCGCCGTCTACATCGAAAGCGCCCGGATTATGGGTCCATACCGAACCGATACAGGCATTGTCGATAGGATCCTGACTCAGTTGGGGCGAGGAATTACACCCGTTAAGGATTGGGTTGACCAGCGAGTAGGAAGTAAAGACACTGAAGGGAATATTCACGGATTGCGCACCAATGTTCCTGACGTTGCGCACGCGGTTGACATCCTGAAAACTCAGTACGTAGCGCCCGAAGCCGGAATAGCGATGGCACATCCGGTATTCGTTGCGTTGGATGCCCGGAGCGACTTCACTCCTGATAAAGGTCCTTCCGATCATTTCACTGGTACCATCGCCCCAGTTGATGAGCAGGCTATCCCGGTCCACTTCCGTCTGACGGGTTTCCGTATAGGTTATAATGGTCGCACAGGCCCTGAGCTGGTCGTTGAGGTTACCACAATCGCCGGCCGCTTCCACGATGATTTCTCCCGCGCGGTTGTGCGTAGCGGAGACCACGACGGGAAGAAATGCCAAAAAAGTTAGTAGAAGTCGTAGACGCATGGGCAATCGGTTATTCGGGTAACAACATATGGATGCCGTTAACGGAAGAAACGCATAAACCGGCAAATTGCTTCAGTCATCGGCGTGCCCCGGCCCGTTTTGTCTTACCGGAAGCTAAGACAGTAGTCCCTGTAGCTTCATGGCCAGGCCCATATCCCCCTTGATCTTCACCTTGCCCGACATCATGGCCATCATGGGATTCAATTTACCCGTCCGCATTTGATCGAGAACGTCAACGGAGGTGGTCACTACCGTGTCCGCTTCTTTGTCTTCATTGGTCACCTTGGCTTTGTCTTCCGTCATATCGATGTGGATGACGCCCTCATCGAGTTGCAGTTTGATGCTTTTACCGAGGTTGGGGGCATCCGCGGCGGCTTTGGCAACTCCGTCGTTAAGTTCCTGAAAGGTCATGATCTTTTGCTTTGTCGGCAAGGTAGGATAATTCGCTTGAATGGCGAATTTTCGCCGCGTCCCTGTCCGCATGTATTCATTATATGTACTATCTGGCACTTTGGGTTCGGTGGGGATCAACTCCGGCAGCTATCACCCGTGCCACCTCGCTGATACCGGAAGCTGCTTAGTTGGAATCCAACCAGTATTTTATTCCATGTAACGCATCGGTCCTCCAATCGGGCGATCACCTTATTCGCCAGGCCCCTGCTCCCAAATTTGCCCGATAGCGCCGTTCGGCACCAGTCCTCGGCCAGTAAGGTGTAGGCCAGTTGGTGCGCTTTCATGGATAACACCACCTCGGATTTCAATTGCTTCACGAGGGTAATGTCCTGCCCGTCATTCACCGGGAGCTGACAGTTCCACTGGTATCCATCCGCGGGCGGCGGAAGCGGACCAACCCCTAGGGCCACGAGGAAAGGGCGGTGGTCGAAGCGGTAATCGTAAACCAGGATCTCGGCACCTGGCTTGCCCACGCGACGAATTTCCCGAATTACCGCCAGACCGTCCAGGTAAAAAAGCGAGCCGGCAAAAGTGATCACGTCCACGGACCCATCCGCAACCGGCCACCGCTGGCCCGGCAAGCGACGAAACCGGATGCGGGGTTGGGGCTTTGCTTTTTTCAACATGGCCTCGCTGTTATCGACGGCGATTACCTCCTGGCAATGCCGCAGCAGTGCCCGGGCCGAATGTCCCACTCCGCAGCCAACGTCCAATCCTCGCCCGAAAATCCGGTCTCCAAAGTGGAGGTACAATGGTACGTCATGCAGTTCCGGGCGGTATGCGGCGTAAAGGTCCGCCTTCAGATCATCGTACATGGACATGCATTTAGGACAAGGCATTCGGACTTCCCATCAGGAATGAGCCATTTTCCCGGCCTACCAGCGGAGCTATGCGTACCAGAAGACGGGTCCCCCCCCGTAATCCCCTACCGGAAAAAAGCTCCGCAGACGACTACCGGTCAATCACCATTTCCCGCGCCTTTTCCAATACCGCCGGAATTCCGCCGGGTTCCTTACCGCCAGCTGTGGCGAAGAAGGCTTGTCCGCCGCCGCCGCCGCGGATGTGCTTGGCCAGCTCCCGAACCAGAGCACCGGCATCGAGTTTTCCGTCCTCCTTACCGGCCAGCCCCTTGCTGATGGCCAGCGTCAGCAGGGCCTTTCCCTCCCCTTCGCTGGCCAGCAGCACAAAGGCATCATCGTTTTCGCCGGTCAACTGGAAAGCCAGGGTTTTGATCGCGGCGGCATCCGTCAGATCGACTTTCATGGCCAGGAAGTTGACCCCGTTGAGGTCTTCAAATGCCTTTTCCAGGTCACCCTTGAGGTCTCCGGCGCGTTCGGTCTGGATTTTGTCAAGCTCTTTTTTCAGACTCCGATTCTCTTCCTGCAAACTGCGGATAGCCCCCGCGAGATCCGAAGCCCCCTTAATCTCAGCCCGGGCAGCTTCCAGATAGGCGAGCCGACCCCGTACGTACCACTCGGCGCGGAGTCCGGTGACACCTTCGATGCGTCGGATGCCCGCCGCCAGTGCACTTTCGCTCGTGATCTTAAACAGCCCCAGTTCCCCCGTCCGCTTCACGTGCGTTCCTCCGCAGAGTTCGGAGCTATAATCGGGATCGAAGGTGATGATGCGCACCTTATCGCCGTACTTCTCCCCAAAAAGCATCATCGCTCCGCTGTTGCGGGCTTCGGCAATTGGTACGTCGCGGCGTTCTAACAGGGCGATGTTTTGGCGAATGCGGGCGTTGACCATCAATTCGATCTCCTCCAATTGATCCTCGGTCGGCCTTTCGAAGTGGCTGAAGTCGAATCGCAACTTACCCGCCCGCACGTCCTGCCCCTTCTGCACGGCATGTTCGCCCAGCACCCGGTGGAGCGCAGCGTGAAGCAGATGTGCCGCCGTATGGTTATTGCTGACGGCCTGCCGCTCGTCGGCCGCTACTTCGGAGTAAACGTCCGCTTCGGGCTCGGTGGGTAGCTTATCGACGATGTGAACCGTCAGGTCGTTTTCCTTTTGAGTGTCGATGACCTCCAACGTCTCTTCTCCTACCCGGATGCGGCCACGATCTCCTGCCTGCCCCCCACTCTCGCCGTAAAAGGGGGTACGGTCGAGTACGAGCTGGTATTGGGGTTTGTCCCGGACCTTCACGGTGCGGAACTTGGTGATGCTTGCCCCCGCATCGGAGAGCACGTCGAAGCCGATGAATACGGAGGGCTCGTCACTCATCACGGTCCAGTCGCCAACTTCCTTAGCGGCGTCTTTCCGACTGCGTTGCTTTTGTTGCTGGAGAGCGGCGTTGAAACCTGGCTCGTCCACGTTGATCCCGCGCTCCGCCGCCATCAGTCTGGTGAGATCGATCGGAAAGCCGAAGGTATCGTATAACTCAAAGGCATCCCTGCCGCTGATCGTACCGCTCGTGGTATCGAGTGCGGCAAATCGCTGGAGGCCATTTTCCAGGGTTTGGAGAAAAGACCGCTCTTCACTCTGGATGATCCGCGCGATCTGCTCCTGCTGTCGCTCCAGCTCCGGGAAGGCTTGTCCCATTTCCCGTACCAGCACGGGCATCAATTGGTGCAGGAAAGGCGCCCTTTGGTCGAGGAACGAATAGGCGTAGCGTACCGCCCGGCGCAGGATCCGCCGGACCACGTAGCCCGCTCCCCCACTTCCCGGCAATTGACCGTCGGCAATCGTGAAAGCCACCGCCCGCAGGTGATCGGCAACTACCCGCATCGCCATATCCGCCTTTGCGTCCGGCGCGTAGCTACCGCCGTACGATTTACCCGTCAGGCGTTCGATTTCCGCGAGGATGGGCGTGAAGATGTCGGTATCGTAGGTGGCGTCCTTACCCTGGAGCACCATACACAGCCGTTCGAAGCCCATGCCGGTGTCGACGTGCCGCTCCGGCAGATTGGTGAGGCTACCGTCGGCTTTGCGGTTGAACTGGATGAATACGTTGTTCCAGATCTCCACTACCCCACTCCCGTCGACGTTGACCAGGTCACGGCCCGGTGTTTGCGGACGTTGGTCATCGGGGCGGAGGTCCACGTGGATCTCGGTGCAAGGTCCGCAGGGTCCGGTCTCGCCCATTTCCCAAAAGTTATCCTTCTTATTGCCGTAAAGGATGCGCTCTTCGGGGAGCACCCGCAACCAGAAGTTTTTGGCTTCATCGTCTCGGGGGATTCCCTCGTCGGGGGCGCCCTCGAAAACGGTGGCGTAGAGACGGTCGGCACTGATGCCGAGCCGCTCGGTGAGCAACTCCCAGCTCCAGGCGATGGCTTCGTCCTTGAAGTAGTCTCCGAAGCTCCAGTTGCCCAGCATTTCGAACATGGTGTGGTGGGTACCATCGCGGCCCACGTCGTCCAGGTCGTTGTGCTTGCCGCTCACACGCATACACTTCTGGGTATCGGTCACCCGGCGCTTGTCGGGCACCTTGTCGCCCAGGAAGTAATCCTTGAATTGGTTCATACCCGCGTTGGTGAACATCAGACTCGGATCGTCCTTGTTCACGATCGGCGCGGAGGGGACGATCTTATGGTTCTTTTCGCGGAAGAAGTCTAGGAATGCACGGCGGATTTCGGAAGCGGTCATTCCGCAAAGGTATTACGGAACGGCAGATTCGGCGGGCTGTCCATAACATGAATTTGCCGGGCGGCGGGGCGCAGGTGCAATGAAACGCAAGTCACGACCGTTGTGGAAAGTAGACCTTATAGAATGCCTTATTTCATGTTTGGAATAATCATTCAATAAGCTTCCAGGCTCACTACCTACTCCAATAGTATTTTACGACCTTTGCGACTAAACTCTGACCCTCACCGGTCTGCAACTTAGGGGAATGCGATTTTTAAATTTTTTCAAACAAGAGCTGGCCGTAGATCTTGGCACAGCTAATACACTCATCATGCAGAATGGAGAGGTCGTCATCGACGAGCCCTCCATCGTCGCCATTGATCGCAAGTCCGAAGAGACCATTGCGGTAGGCCGGCGGGCGATGCAGATGCACGAAAAGACCCACGAAAATATACAGACGGTGCGCCCGCTCAAGGACGGCGTGATCGCTGATTTTCGCGCCGCGGAGCAGATGATCAAAGGCCTGATTGACATGATCGGTCCGCGACGCGCCTTCTTCTCCCACCTTAAAATGGTGATCTGTATTCCCAGCGGTATTACCGAAGTGGAAAAGCGCGCGGTTTTCGAAAGTGCCGCCCGCGTCGACGCCAAGGAAACCTATCTCATCTACGAACCGATGGCCGCCGCCCTGGGAATTGGTCTGGACGTGGAAGAACCCGTCGGCAATATGATCATCGACATCGGGGGCGGTACCACCGAGATCGCCGTCATCGCGCTCTCCGGGATCGTCAGCGACCAGTCCATCCGTATTGCCGGCGATGAGTTGACGGACAACATCGTCAACTACATGCGCAAAACGCATAACATCCTCATCGGCGAGCGTACCGCCGAGCAGATCAAGATCCACGTCGGCAGCGCACTAGCCGAACTCGAAGACCCGCCGGCTGACTTCAGCATCAACGGCCGGGACCTCCTCAACGGGATTCCCCGGCAGATCACGGTGACGTACCAGGAGATCGCCGGAGCGCTCGACGAGGCCGTCACCCAGATCGAGGATGCCGTGATCCGGGCATTGGAAACGATCCCGCCCGAGCTCGCCAGCGATATCTATAGTACCGGCCTGTACCTGACCGGAGGCGGTGCCCTACTGCGCGGGCTCGACCGCCGGCTCAGCAAAAAAACGCAGCTGCCGGTCCACGTGGCCGAAGATCCCCTGCTGGCCGTAGTGCGGGGCACCAGTAAGGCCCTGTCCGACACCCGGCGCTACAAGTCCATTCTCGTTCCCGCAAGCAGTGTCAGTTAATGGGGAGACTGCTGCGCATACTACTCCATAGTAGCGGCTTCTTCACTTTTGCCGTCCTGCAACTCCTTTGTCTGTACCTGATCGTTCACCACAACGACACGCAGCGCAGGATCTGGGCGGAAACCAAGACGGTGTACGGTTCCTACCTCACCAAAAAAGTATCGGATCGCCTGGCCTTCCTGGATGTAGCGCGGGAAAATGAGATCCTTCGCCGCGAGAACGCTGCCCTGTTAAGTCGTATCCCCGGCTCCGGCTACGACACCTCGGTAGATACGACCAGCGTTGTCGATTCGGCCATGCAGCAACGCTTCACCTACCTGGCCAGCCGGGTGGTCAGCAAATCCCCTTACGGGCCCTATAATACGGTCGTGATCGATCGCGGCGCCAACCTCGGGGTGGAACGGGGTCAGGGCGTGATCGCCGACGGGGGGCTCCTGGGAATAGTCAGCGAGGTAACGCCCCGGCACGCCCGGGTCATCAGCATCCTCCACCTGGATACCCGCGTGAGTGCCGGTCTGGACAACAACGCTTTCGGTACGATGCGGTGGGACGGGCACGATCCGCGACGCGTGACGGTGACCGACATGCCGGACTACGTTCCGGTGGCTCCCAACGATACTATTTTCACCACCGGATATTCCAATGTGTATCCAACCGGATTACCGATCGGTACGGTGGAGAGCAGCCAGCCCCTGCCGGGTACGGGCAGCCAGAACCTGACCGTACTATTGCTTAACGATCCTTTGCTGGCCGCAACCGGCTATGTGGTCCGAGACTTGTTTAAGGATGAACTTGAACGACTGAATCAGGTAAAATGAACAGTTCGGCCCTGGTAAACGGCAGCCTTCGCTTTGTGCTGCTCCTGCTTACGCAGGTGTTTATCTTCAATCAGGTGGCCTGGGGCTGGGGAGGTCGCGATTTTCTGTTCATCTTTGTTTATCCGCTCTTCGTAGCTATGCTCCCGCTGCGGATGCCCCGACCGGCCGTAATTTTGCTCGGTTTCTTCTTGGGAATTTTAGTAGATTTTTTCAGCGAGACCCTCGGACTTCATGCCGGGGCATTGACCCTGATGGCCTACGTTCGCCCCTTCATCCTTCAACTCATACAGCCGCGGGACGGTTACAATATTAAGGCCAATCCGACCATTATGGATATGGGAGGCAGCTGGATGTTTCGATATCTCGCTCTCCTGCTGCTGGCGCATCTGCTGATGTTCTTTTTGCTCCAGACATTTTCCATTTACTTCTTCAGCGATATCGCCCTTAAAACCGTACTTTCTCTCCCAGCGAGCCTCGTAGTCTGTTTTGCCCTCGTACTCATCTTCAATCCAAAAGCTTAGCCTCCGGAATGTCTAAAGACACCCTTGATGTACGCACCGTCAGTATCCGCGCCATTATGGTGGCGGTATTATTGCTGCTACTGGGTAAGGCCTTCCACCTCCAGGTTATCAGCGACACCTGGCGCACGCGAGCTGACCGGGTAGGTAACAGCCAGATCGACCAGTATCCCGCCCGGGGCCTCATGCTGGACCGTAACGGAAAACTCCTCACGATCAACGAACCGATCTACCAGATCGAGCTCACCTACAATCAGTTTGCAGCAGAGGCGGAAAGTTTCGATACCAGCCGGTTTTGCCAGTTGCTCGGGATCACCTACGATTACTTTGAAGAGGCCATCCCCGATCAATGGGGGGGAAAATACAGCCCCTCCAAGCCCTTCACCTTTCTGGCTAATGTTTCGCCCACGGTCTATGCCACCTTCCAGGAGAATCTTTTTCAGTTCCCCGGATTTACCGCTACCCTGCGCTCTTCCCGCAACTACCCACACCAGGTAGCCGCTCACCTGCTGGGCTACATGGGCGAGGTTAGTCAGCATACCATCGACGTCGGTGAGGGCCGATACAACTCGGGAGACTATCATGGAATCTCCGGCCTGGAATACCAGTATGAGAGTGCGCTTCGGGGCAGTAAGGGACGCCGCTACGTATACCGCGACCGGCTGGGACGAGAAGCCGGTGAGGTACTGGACGGCACGCTGGACATCAATGCGACGGTAGGAACCGACCTGGTTACTACTATCGACCTGGATCTACAGGCCTACGGTGAAGAATTAATGGTTAACAAGATCGGCAGTATCGTAGCGCTGGAACCGGCCACCGGTGAGGTGCTGACGATGATCTCGGCCCCCACCTACGATCCGCGCTCCTTGCGCATCGGTCGCAACCGAGGCCGCTCCTTCGTTGATCTCCAGCAGGATACCCTGCAGCCGCTCCTCAACCGGGCCATCAACGGCAAATACCCCCCCGGAAGTCCGTTTAAGACCCTCGTGGCGCTCATCGGTTTAGAAACCGGCACCCTGGAACCGGATCGCGGCATTCAATGCTACGGCGGTTTCACCAGCGGCGGGCGGGTTTTGCTGGGCTGCCATAATCACCCATACTGTCGCTCGGTGGAAGACGCCATTGCGCAAAGTTGTAATGCCTACTTCGTAACTGCCTGGCTGGAGAACATCAATCGCTACGGAAGTCTGACGCCGGAGCAGGGACTGGATGAGTTCAATGACTACCTGTACCAGTTCGGTCTGGGCAGCAAATTGGGTATTGACTTCCCGGGAGAAATCGCCGGCAACGTCCCTACTTCAACCTACTATACCAAGCGTTTTGCGGAAGACCAGTTCTGGCGAGCCATCTGGATCCGGTCGCTGGCTATTGGTCAGGGTGAATACGAACTGACAGCTCTGCAAACAGCCAATATGGCCGCAGCCATTGCCAATCGCGGCCACTGGTATACGCCCCACCTCGTGAAGGAGGTTCAGGAAGGCAATCAGGGTTCGGTACGCGCCATTTCGCCGGAACGCCACGATATCGACATCCGGCGCGAACACTTTGAAACCGTGGTGCGCGGTATGCGCAAAACGGTAACGGAGGGAACCGCCCGCGTTGCCGACGTTCCCGGAATTGAAATCTGCGGCAAAACGGGAACAATCCAGAACACCCACGGCGATCACTCCAGTTTCGTTGCTTTCGCCCCGGCCGATGATCCGAAGATCGCCATCATGGTCTATGTCGAAAATGGTGGCTTCGGCGGTTCCGTCGCCGCACCCATTGCCAGCCTCATGATCGAAAAATACCTGCACGGCGAAATTGCGGACAACCGCAAGTGGGTGGAAAAGCGCATGCTGGAAAAAGACATGACGCTGCGGGGCGAAAGTACCATACGGGTAAAATAGCTATTACTATTTTTTCTTCTGGACCGAACGTCTGCTCCCTGCCTTACGTTGTATAATTGTAAGTGCCAATGATTAGGCATTTTATACATATAATTTTATTACATCTATAGGAGATTCTTCTCCTCACCAAAAATTCTAATTATGGACAACGTTAGCAATGAACAGACAAAAGGCCTCAACAAACTCATCACCACGCTTTACGACGGGGAGAATGGTTACAAAGAGGCTGCCGAAGAAGTAGACAGTGTATCGCTTGCTACCAAGTTTCGCGAATACAGCCAACAGCGCTACAATTTTGGCCACGAAATTAAGCCCTTCATTACGCAGTTAGGAGGTAAAGTCGACAAAGGAGGCAGCACGGGTGCCGCCCTGCACCGCGCCTGGATCGACATCAAGTCGGCCCTGGCTACCCAAGACGAAGCCGCCGTACTCCAGGAGTGTATCCGGGGTGATGAAGACGCCGTTGAAACCTACCGTAAAGTATTGAATGAAACCAGCTACTCCAGTGATGCCCGCCAGGTGGTCACCCGCCAGCTGGAAACGCTGGAGCGGAATGTAGCTGAGCTCAAGCAGCTCAAGCAGACCTATAAAAACGTATAGGCAACCCAATATCTAAAACTCTCACAGAGGCCTCGTCGCGTTTCGCGATGGGGCCTTTGTAGTTTACCGGTTCTCGGCTGGGCATTATCTTACCGCGCCAACCCCCCTTCGCTTGACTGACAGTGCCATTCTTTTGATTCATTGCCCAGACCAACCCGGACTGGTAGCACAGGTTACGGAATTCGTTCATCGTAACCGAGGCAACATCATCAACCTCGATCAACACGTCGACCGCTCGATCGGTCACTTCTTCATGCGCATCGAATGGGAGCTGGAGGGATTCCTGATACCGGCAGAAAAGATCAATGATTACTTCAGTACGTTATTAGGTAATACCTACGAGATGCGGTGGCAGCTACACTTCAGTCGGCGTAAACCCAAAATGGCCATCTTCGTAAGCAAGGCCAGCCATTGTCTTTTTGACCTGCTCCAGCGCCACGGTACCGGTGAGTTTGACTGCGAGATCACTGGTATTGTTAGCAACCACCTAAATCTTGAAGAGCTCGCAACTCGGTTCGCCATACCGTTTCACTACTTTCCCATATCCTCGGAAAACAAGGCCATGCAAGAGGAAGAAACAACCCGATTGCTGCAGGACCTGGATACCGACCTGATCGTGCTGGCCCGGTATATGCAAATATTATCCAACGATTTTTGTCAAGCCTGGTCGCACCGAATCATCAATATTCATCATTCATTTTTACCTGCCTTCAAGGGGGGCCGGCCCTACCAGCGAGCCTTTGAACGGGGGGTCAAACTCATAGGAGCGACCAGCCATTACGTTACCCCGGATCTGGACGAGGGGCCGATCATCGCGCAGTCCGTTGAACCCGTGACGCATCATCACACCATTGAAGACCTGAAGCGTATTGGCAAAGACGTGGAAAAGCGCGTGCTCAGCCAGGCCGTTTATCTACACTTGCGTCACCTGATTCTGCCCTTCGGCAATCGCACCATTATTTTCAATTAATTATGCTCGAGGCTACCAATATTCGCAAAAGTTATGGCAACCTCGACGTCCTGCGTGGGGTGGACCTTAGTATCCGGGCTGCCGAAGTGGTCAGTATCGTGGGCAAAAGCGGGGCCGGAAAGAGTACCCTACTCCACATACTCGGTACGTTGGACAGGCCGGAAACCGGTCAACTCCTGATCGATAAGGAGGATGTCTTTGGTATGCGGGATAAAAGACTCGCCGCCTTTCGTAATGAACGGATCGGCTTCGTTTTTCAATTTCACCACCTGCTCCCCGAATTCTCCGCTCTTGAAAACGTCTGCATTCCCGCCTACATCGGTAACCGTGACCAGCAAATAGCCGAAACGCGTGGCCGGGAATTACTGGACTACCTGGGGCTCAAGAACCGGGCCAGTCACAAGCCCAGCCAGCTTAGCGGAGGAGAACAACAACGCGTGGCCGTGGCCCGGGCACTAATGAACGAACCGGCTATCGTCTTTGCCGACGAGCCGAGCGGAAACCTGGACTCTGCCAACTCAAGAGAATTACACGATCTCCTCTTTCGGTTGAGAGATGACTTTTCACAGAGTTTCGTCATCGTTACGCACAACGAAGAGCTGGCGGGCATGAGTGACCGACGACTAGAAATGATCGACGGCGTATTGGTGTAAGCTATCCCGCCAAGTAGCCAACGAATACTAAGAATAGCAGGTCCTGTATAAGATTCGCCCGGCAATCGCGCTATCGTTGGATGCTTACGTAGCTATTGATAAGAGAGAAGCGGGCGATTGCGAATTGGCCGACTCTCCCCGCGTAAGGTCCCGGCGATGCGCGACAGCAGCATCTGTACCCCCTGGTGCTGATCCGAGGTCCAGGCAAACAAGCATTGCAAAATGCGAGTTTCTCTCCTATGGGAGATGAAGTACGTGATCTGAGTACCATATTTATCGAAGCCTGGAATCACTTTCTGGAGGCTATCCCGGGACTGATACTGGCGCTAATCATCTTTATTATCGGTCTGTTCGTGGCGCGCTTCATTGCCCGCTTTTTCGGTAGCAGAATACTGAGCAGGATGGAGGATCCCCTAATGGGGCGATTTCTGGTCACCACGCTTAAAGTGCTCATCATTATCGGGGCCGTCCTATTAGCCTTACGAGCCGCCGGCCTGGGGGGCATCGCTACGGCTCTGTTCAGCGCGCTTGGAGCCAGTGCCGTCATACTCGGTTTTGCTTTTCGGGATATCGGTGAAAACTTTATATCGGGCATCATTCTCGCCTTTAACCGCCCCTTTAATGTCAACGACACCATCAGCGTTGTCGACCATTTTGGAAAGGTTAAAAGCCTGCAGTTCCGGTATACGCACATCAAAACCTTCGATGGAAAAGACGTTTACATCCCTAATTCAGACGTCCTGACCGAGCCGGTTCAGAACTTCACGGCGGATGGTTTTATCCGCTACGATTTTATCGTTGGCATCGCTTACGAGGATGACATCCAGGGGGCGAAAGACGTAATTCAAAGTGTCCTTGATACTCATTACCGGATTACCCGCGACGCGGATCATATCAGCTTCGTGGCGGCGGACGAGTTGGCAGCCAGCACCATCAATCTCAAGGTCTACTTCTGGCTCGATACGAAGGATTTTCGCGCCGGAGCGCTACTGGTCCGAGGCGAAGTCATACGCGATATTAAGAACGCGATCGATTTGAATAATTACAATTTGCCGGCGGACATCACCGAGATCAAACTGTATGGCAGCGAGCGGGACATTCCCATTCGGGTCGAATTCGATGACACCCCCAACAGCGAAGGCGAAAACTTACCTCCGTCAAAGCGAAGCGGGAAAAAATAAAAAAAAGGCCGCCCCGCAGACGCGGAGACGGCCAGATTGTTTGGGGAAATACAATCGCTAAGCAACGGAAATCTGGCGGGCGGGTCGGGTTGCCTCTTCCCGCTTCGGCAGGGTAAGCCGAAGGATGCCATCCGTATAGGTAGCTTCGATGGCTTCGTCATTGATCACCTCGCTGTTGAGGCGGAACCGGCGGGTGAAGTCCCGTAAGGCAAATTCATTCCGGAGGTACTCCGTTTTTGTTTCTTCGCCGGTCTTTTCGGTGGTGTAGGACACTTCGAGCACCCCTTCGTAGAAATCGACGGTAAACAATTCCTTATTGCGGCCGGGAGCCAGCATTTCCAGGTAGAATTGGTCCTCTTTCTCGATAATATTTACCGCAGGACGGGTGGCCTGAGTGGCTTGCGTAACGGCATCATCAAAGAATCGAAAGGAGGAGGGAAAACGATTATACTTGGTCAGTTTCATGGTGGTAGGTTTAGTAGTGAAAACTACCAGGCCAAAATCAATTACCGTGCCCAAGAATTAGCCGACAAGAACATCAGACATATTGTCACCTAAGCAGAATAACAACTGCCTTATTGTCACTCTTAATTTATTCTTCTACCTAATTCGGCTTTCGGCCATCCGGAAATGGAATGGTAAGTACCTGGTCGGGATAAATCCGATTGGGATCATCCAGGACATCCTTATTCGCTTCGTAGATATGCTTGTAAGCCATCGGGTCGCCGTAGTAGTCCTTGGCCATTTTGCTGAGACTATCTCCCTTCCTAACCGTATGCTTGGTGTAATAAGAGGTGTTGCTGACCTTGATATCCGCTTCGATATCCCGGGGATTTTCGCCGCCGATGCGCTTTATCTCATCCCACATGAGATCTTTTTGATACTGCGTTTCCACGGTGCCGCCCATGCGTAGCTTGCCATCGGCCTCCTCTACGTACCCGTTCTTGGCATTTAAATCTTCGCCCATATTCAGGACACTGCGGTACTTCTGCTGTAAGGTCATTGTCTATCAGGTTAGTGCCCTGAAGCAACGGACCGGTCCGTTAGTTGTTCTCCAGATCGATCAACTTTTCGACCTCCCAATTCGCCCGTAATTCTTCGATCTCAAAGCGCTGAACGGCTTCGGGTTGACGGCCGAATCGCAGGTCCCCGGAATCAAAGCGTTCGTTGCTATTACTATCGTAAATAAGCTCAACCAGATAGTTCCCCGGGGGTAGACTTACGTAGTCAGCGATGTACTCAAAGCGTTGGTGAATATACCGGCGTGTTCCTACGATAACTTCGCCTTCGGGGTTAACCAGCCGGAGTATGTAGTCCAGGGTGGGATTGATGTTTTGGAGGCTCACCACGAGCACACCGAACTCTTCCACCGCCGCGACGTTGAGCGACCGCTCCAGCGTATCAACATTGGAGGTCCCGAACCAGTCGGTTACGGCCCCCGGCAAAAGTTCGATGAAGTACGGAGACGCCTCCGACCACGCCGCCCGCACCGTCAACTCGGCGGGGTCCAGGGTGTCGATCCCGTAGGTGTAGGCAACGGGGTCGGGAAAGGTATCCCGGTACAATCTGACGCGGGAAGTATCGACAGCCGTCAGGGGCCGGTTGAAGATGAAGCGAATGCCCTCACCCGGGTTGACCTTTCCGGACGTTCGACCGACGGCCGTAAGGGGAAGCACGGGTTCGTCTCCGATCTCATCGGTGCTGATCACTACCGTATCCGAATAAATACTGTCCCTTCCGAGGTAAATGGTATCAGCTGCAGGCTGCCGGTAGTACAGCCGGAGGGTATCGTTAAAATCATTCCGTATATACTCCCGGCCCGTACGTATATCGACTTTCTCCGCGGCCTGATTGACCCCTATTTTGATCATGCCATACTGCTCGGTAGAGACTTCAGTTGCCAGGGGCGTGATAGGGATCGGCGATACCCTCACCTCGCCAATGGGATTGTCATCGTCCGTGACGGTGATGATGCTATCCTGGAAACCAACCGCGACTGGCGGAAAAACGCCGTCGTAATCCGGGTAGTAATTGGTAGCACCGGGGTTACGCTGCAGCGCCACGACGCGGTATGCGCCGGGGCGGACATTGCTGATGGTAAATTCTCCCTCCTCGGTGGAGTTGGCAAAGTAGGTAGGATTCTCCCTGTAGACCGCCGAGTCCGACAGATTACTATACAGGGTTACCGTTATGCCTTCCAGGGGATCCCCGGTGAATTCGTCCACTACCCTTCCACTCACTGAAGCGGTATCCAGTACAGGACCCGTAGCAAATACAAAGCGTAAATTTTCGGTCGGATTTCCCTCATTCAGGTCCTTTACGGCAGATCCGATGTTGACCACGTAAGTCACGCTATCCCGTAGTTCTACCCCTTCCAACGGGATCAATAGGGTGCGTCGTCTGAGTTCGGGCCGGTTGTCCGCACCCAGGTCCAGGGGTGGACTGATGACGATCTCCTGCTGGAAATCGAGTTCCACCCATTCATCGAAGGTTAATTCAATGCGGTCCGGTCGGAAATTGGTCTGAAAGTTCGGCGTTGACTCATCCAGCACGAGAACGGGCCCAAGGGAATCAATATCGCCGCCCCGCGGAGGCGATGGAGTAGCGCAACGCTGCAGTCCGAAAAAGGACGAAACCAGCAGGAGGACAAAGAAAGAAAGCGAAAGGCAACTGCGTAGCAAAGAGGTGGTGGCTTGGGGACCCAACAATGACACCACAAGGTAGCGGAATGTTGCCAGCCGCGGACGTGGTTGATCTCTGGAAGAAGAAGCGTTTCGGGGGGCCAAGGTCCACCCGTCCGGTAGATAAGGTTTTAAGCGACCGCCAACCGGCATGACGACTACCGGTCGGTTCCTTGTTCCTGCGCCCCGCCGCCCGAAAACGTATCGACTGCGGCAAGCACGGCGTAGTACCCCGTGGCGAGTAAACAAACGGTCCGCCAGAACGGGCTGGGATCCGGATAATACCATACGTTAAGTACGGCGGATACGATAAACGCGACCGTGGCCAGGAGGGTAAGTATCCACCACCGCCCACCGCGTGACGGATAGGCAAAGAGGATCGGCAAGAAATGCATAATGGCGAAGCAAAGCACCAGACCAACAATGGCCCATCCCGGAAGCCAGGGAAGGACGAAGACTATTAGGTACACCACCATATTCCACAGGACGGGGAAACCTACGAAATGGTGGCCGGAGGCGCTGACCATGCCCTCCTTTCCGTAGTAGAGGGCGGCGGAAAGGAGCATGGCGAAGCAGCATATCAGCCGTGGCCAGTAGGCCAGGTCCATCGCGTCGAAAAAGAGATAGGCCGGCAGGATGGCGTAGGAAAAGAAGTCGATGACGTAATCGATGGTCTTACCGCTGACGTTGGGCAATACTTCCCCTACCCTGGCCATACGGGCAAAGGTACCGTCGATACCATCGATCACCAGTGCCACCAGGATCCACAGCATGGCAAGCCGGTAATCGCCTTGCGTAACGGCGATCAAGCCCATGAAAGCCGCCAACAGTCCGCTAGCGGTAAATACGTGTACGGACCAGGCGGCAAGCTTCTGCATTTCTATTACCAGGGGTTCGGCGGTCAAGATAGGGATTTGCCTGCCTTGCCTTGTTTTCGCAGCGCCTTTCGCTCCGCCTTGGCCGCTCGTTTATCAGCTTTTCGTTGTTCCTTTTCGCTCATCTTGTAACCTACAAGGTGCAGATCGCTCTTTTCCCGCAGCACGATCGCGGCAGCTACCGAGGTAACCAACGGGCCGAGGATCGTCCCCACTACGGGAACTTTTAACAAGAGGAATAAGGGTAGGCCTAAGCCCATACAAATCCCTATATAATTTCTTTTAAGCTGTCGCAAACTTTGCTGGATCGTGAGTTCGAACTGCTCATTATAGTTATCGGCAATGGCATAGCCGAGAATGGTGGACTGCACCCCCAGGGAAAAGATCCACTCCACCGACGATGGCAGCACCCCATTTCCGATGCCAACGAGAATTTCCTGGAGAATAAGGGCCATGATCGAGACCTGGATCATGCGGACCTGAGCTTGCAGGAAAGGTTTGAATTTATGGGCCTCTTCCACGTCCTTTTGAAGGATTACGCGAAGGGTCTGTCGCATAAAATGGTAGATTACTACCTCTAGCAGTACAAGTACGACCCAGTTTAGCACACCGTCCGAGAGGCTCTCGTAGGCTTCTTCAAACCACCTAAAGATCAGGGATTCACTGCCGATGGCCATAGCGGAAAGCGGCTGGTCGGCGTGCACCTGCAACCAGTCCACCACCTCCCCTACCATCACTAAGCCGACCAGGATGCCGATGATCACCAATCCGCGGGCTACCCAACCGTATTGACGAAGACCCACCCAGAGCCGATGGTTAACCATAAACTGCCAGGCACGGGGAAAGGCCATGAGTGTATAGAAGAACTCATGAACCCCGTAGCGCAGTCTTGTTTGCCAATCCGCTTTCATCAACTACCGGCTCCGGTCTGGCAGTTTTTCAGGGCTTCCCGGAGGCTGTCGTTTTCCGCACGGAGCTCCTGGACGTTTTCAAAAGTGGCCGGGGCGTCGCGGAGCTCACCGGCAGGCTCCCGATAGCTTTCTTCTACTGCTTCGGGCTCCTCCATACCCAACCAACCTTTAATGTTAGCGATAGGGTCCTCCCCGTTAAAGTACGAGGCCGCCACGTAAATAATCGGCAGCGCGATGAGCATAAAAATCAGGAATCGGCTGAAGACGGTTAATTTGGTTTTTGGCATAGCTAAATAATTTCTATCAATATACGGGCGGCAAGCGCAGGAGCAAAGTTAACTCTACGAAAGCATCCCCTATCTGGACGAGTGTCGCCGGCCGGCTACTGTTCCTATGGGCGAATGCCTCGTATATTGGCCGCCTAACCATATACCCCCTGTCCGTTGCCGACCGAAGCCTTCATCTACGACGCACTGCGCAGTCCCCGCGGTCGAGCCGCCTTTCCCGCCGACCTGTATGAGGTGAAACCCATCGAGTTAGTGGCCCAGTGCCTGCGGGCCTTCCAACGCCGAAGCGGCCGGGATGACCTGCCCGGGGAAATCGACGACTTGGTCATCGGCTGTAACACACCCGCCGGGGACCAGGGCTACAACATTGCGCGGGCCGCTCTTTTATACACCGGTTGGGGCCAAGCCCGGGGCGGGCTGCAGATCAACCGCTTCAACACCAGCGGACTAGAGGCCATCAACCTGGCCGCGGCCCGCATTACGGCCGGCTACGGAGAGACGATCATCGCCGGAGGACTGGAAGTAATGTCCCGGGTACCCACTTACCTGAACAGTGGGCCGATGATGAACGATCCGGCTACGGTTATCAATAGTCATTACATCCCTCAGGGCGTGGCCGCGGATCTGGTTGCCAGCACCCACGGCCTCGAGCGGGAAGACCTGGACCGGTACGCCTTGCACAGTCACGCCAAGGCCGTAGCGGCGCGTAAAGCAGGCTATTTCGATCCCAGTCTGGAGCCGATCACCGATATAAACGGATTGCCCATCATCAGCGAGGACACCATCCCCGACCCTGATCTTGACATGGAAACCCTGGCCACCTTCCATACCCGCTTTTCCGAAATGGGGCTAGCCGGATTCGATGAGATGGCCCTTCACCGCTTCCCCCTGGTGGATCACGTGGATCACCGGCACACCAAGGGAAATACAAGTCCGCCCGCGGATGGGTGCGCACTCTGCCTGCTCGGCAACCGGGCAGCCGGAGATCGGCTCGGCTTCAAGGCCCGGGCCCGTATCCGGGCCGTAGCCATGTCGGCGGTGGATGCCACCCTGCTTACGGGCGGCGTGAATGCCAGCAATCTGGTATTGAAGCAGGCGGGCCTCACCCGCGACGATGTCGACCTTTGGGAATTCAATGAATCCTTCGCCGCACCCGCCATCCGCTTCCAGCAGCGCCTGGACATCGACGCCGATAAGATCAACGTCCTCGGGGGCAGCATTGCTCTCGGCGAGCCCCTGGGCGCCGTTGGCGGAATGATGCTCTGCCAGATACTCGACGAACTGGAACGCCGCGACCTGAATATCGGCAGCCTCACTATTGACGCGGGTGCCGGCCTTGCCGTCTCCACCATTATCGAACGACTATGATCCACTTTCGCAAGGACACCGATAATATTGCGACCCTTATCCTGGATATGTCCGGACGGTCAGGCAACCTCCTAAATCACCAGATCGTAGCTGCCTTCGCACCGGTCATCGAACACTTGAAACAAGAAAAGCTGGCCGGGAAGCTGAATGGCGTGATTATCACCAGCGCCAAACAGGATTTTCTGGAAAGCGGCGACCTGGATTACCTCTACCGCCTGGAGGACCCGCAACGCGCCTTTGAGGCCTCCCAGCAACTGAAGCAATTCTTGCGGGACCTCGAGGTACCCGGCGTACCGGTGGCGGCCGCCATAAACGGGGACGCATTGGGAACGGGTTTCGAGCTTACCCTGGCCTGTCATTACCGGATTGCCATTGCCAATTCGAAAATGCGGCTGGGCCACCCCGAGGTCAAGATCGGACTAATTCCCAGTGGCGGGGCCGTCATCCGGTTGATGTGGTTGCTCGGCATTGAGCGGGCTTACCCCCTGCTGCTGGAAGGACGTAGGTATAGCCCGCAGGAAGCCGTGAAAGTGGGCTTGGTCGATGAACTGGCCGAAGACCGGTCGGATATGATGAGCAAAGCCAAAAAGTGGCTGCTGGAGCACCACGACGTGCGGCGCCCCTGGGACGATCCCGACGGTACCATACCCGGAGGCACGGCGGCGGATCCCAACCTGGGCCACCGCATTCGTTTGCTAACGGCCCGCCTGTCGGCAAAAACCAACGACCTATACCCCGCCAAGCGAGCGATCATTGATCTGCTGGCGGAGGGTAGTAAACTGGACTTTACGACGGCCTACCGGCTGGACAGCCGGTACTATGCCCGGGTGGCCACCGATCCGGTTACTAAAAATATGATCTCCACCTACTGGTTCGATAAGCAGGCCATCCGCGGTGGCGTCGGACGGCCGAAGGGTTTCGGCAAGTTTCGGGCACGGAAGGTGGGCGTGATCGGGGCGGGGCTAATGGGCTCCGGCATTGCTTTTCTTTGTCTCCGAAATGGCTTCGAGGTGATCCTCAAGGATGTTAGTCAGCCCATTGCCGATCGGGGCAAGGAATACGTAGCCGACAAGATCGATGAATACATTGAGCGGGGCACCTTCCAACCGGAAGAGCGGGAGAAACTGCTCGCTCGGATTACCACCACCAACAGCAGCGATTTATTTGAGAATTGTGACATCGTCGTAGAAGCGGTATTCGAGAATAAGTCGGTAAAAACTAAAGTCACCCGCGAAGCCGAGGAACACCTCGACGAGTACTCCATTTTTACCACCAATACGCTGTCCATTCCGATTACCGAATTGGGAAAGGAAAGTCTCCGGCCGGAGAATTATATTGGCTTACACTTCTTCTCTCCTGCTGAGAAAACAGCCGTAGTGGAGGTGGTAAAGGGAGAACAGACGAGCGAGGAAACCGTAGCCAGAGCGTTCGATTTCGCCATATCGATCCGGAAGCTCCCGGTCGTCGTGAAAGACAGCTGGGGATTTTTCGCGGCGCGGGTCCTGAATACATATATCCTGGAGGGCGTAACCATGCTCAACGAAGGCTATCCGGCTGCCCTGATCGAGAATATGGGGAAGCAGGCGGGCATGAAGACCGGCCCCCTGGCCATGGCGGATGACCTAGGCCTCAAGCTGGTCATGCGCTACGAGCAACAGGCCGCCGAGCACTATGGCAAGCGGTACAAACAGCACCCCGCCGTGCCGGCACTGATCAAAGTCAAGGAAGAGCTGGAACGTAGCGGGAAAAGCAAGCGGGCGGGATTTTATGATTATGAACTCAATGGCAATAGCCGCTTGTGGACGAACCTCGAGGAACACTTCCCGGTGACAAAGGAGGATTACGACCGCCGCCGGATGAAACACCGTTTCCTCTTCGCCCAGGTGATCGAGGCCGGCTGGTGCCTGCAGGAGGATGTTATCGAACATATAGAGGCAGCCAACCTCGCAAGCGTATACGGTTGGGGATTCCCGGGCTATACCGGCGGCGTTATGCGGTACATCTACAGCTACGGCCATGAGGCGTTTCTGGAACGCTGCGGTGAGCTGAAAGAACGGTATGGTCAACGTTTTACCGTACCCAAATATATCAGAAGCTTAGATGTCAACAAATTGACCCCCTGATCCATTTATCATATATCCGAAGAATTCCGGTACATCCACTTAATGTGATAGACTATTGTAATTTTGCAGGCTCATCAAGGTTCTATGTCTTCCAATTCGACCGAGCTGGGTAAAATTCTTGAAACCGTTCCTAATCCCGGTTTCATAGCGCTCCAGAACGGCAACATCGTCTACGCCAATAAATCGTTGATCGCGGTTGCGGGACAACCCGACCTGGTGGAGATGGACCGTACCGTTTTTGGTTTGGGGATATTTCATAATGCTGCTGAGTACCGCGGGTTTATACGAAGTTTTAAGCATGGGGGAAGTACCCGGCGACTAGTCTTACCAATCGGTCGCCTGATCAATGCTCCCAAGCCACTCGTCTTGTTTGCCACTCGGATAATTTACCAGGGCTCCCCTGCCCTATGCGGGGTAATTAGTCGCATCAGAATTGATGACGACGTCATCCGCGACAGCGGCGAAGACAATTCGGACCTCGTGATCGACAAGCTGAACTGTTACGCCATACGAATCAACGGAAACGGAAAGGCCATTTTTATAAATCTGCCGCTGTTGATCGAACTCGGCCTCGACCTTAACCAACCGCCTCCGCACCTCAGCGAAATCGATGCCGAGCAAAACAGCCAGGACATTGAAAATCTGCTTAAAACGGCTTTGTCGCGGGGTTCGGTGACCTTTGAAACTTCCTTTCAACGGAAAAACGGCACGCTTGTCCCGGTTGAGGTTACGATAAAGCCTATTAGGAAGGTGGAATACAAGGATCAGTTCATGGTCACCGCTTACAATCTTACCAAGCGGCGTGAAGAAGAAAGTCACCGACAATCGCTGGAGATTGAGTTGCATAAGGTTACCACCCAATTGGAGCGACGCAGCGTACTGATCAATGAGAACTACAGTGACAAGTTTTCTTATAAGATCGTATCCCAAAGTCCGCGCTACGCAAAAGTCCTTCAGCAAATAAACCAGGTCGCCCCTACCGACAGTACCGTACTGATCACCGGTGAAACGGGCACCGGCAAGGAACTTATAGCGCGGGCCATACACGGCCGTAGTGCCCGAGCAGGACGTCCGTTGGTCATCCTCAACTGCGGAGCGCTGCCCGCTGACCTGATCGAAAGCGAACTTTTTGGTTACCGCAAAGGTGCCTTTACCGGAGCGCGCGGCGATCATCTCGGCCGTTTTGAACTGGCCGACGAGGGAACGCTTTTTCTCGATGAGATCGGAGAGATGCCGATGCTCTTACAAACCCGGTTACTGCGGGTGCTTCAAGACGGGGAATTCACGCCGCTAGGTGCCAAGGAAAGCATTCAAACCGATGTTCGGATCATCGCCGCGACCAACCGCAACTTGCGCGAGCGCGTTTCTAACGGGACCTTTCGCTCTGACCTGTACTTCCGGTTGAACGTCTTTCCTATCCACAGCCCCGCCCTCCGAGAGCGAACCGAAGACATCCCCGCCCTCGTCGAGCACTTTATTAAAAAACACGCCCCGCAAAGACCTTCACCCGTCAAGATAAGGCCGGAGGACATTTCCAGAATGCAGCGGTATCATTTCGATGGTAACGTGCGGGAATTGGAGAACATCATCCAACGTGCCCTGATCGTAAGTGATGGAGACTACCTGGAGATTGCGCTGGATCGGTTCGGCCAGCAAACCGGCCCAGCTGGCCAACCGGAACTTCCCGTGATGGAACAGGACGTGCTAACCTTTGAAGAAATGCAGCGCCGCCACATTCTGTCGGTCCTGCACATTACGGAAGGTAAGGTCAGCGGTAAAAACGGGGCGGCCGAGTTACTTGGGCTAAATCCCCAGACCCTCTTCAGCAAGATGCGGAAATTGGGTATCAACCGTCAGGCTGGACGTCCTGCGTAACCGTTTCGAAGCTGATGAAAGTGAGTTTTCCATCCATGTAAACCGGCCGGTACAGCACGGTACGAGGCTGATTATCGTCAGTCAATTCATCCAGCTCAAAGGAGACTTTTTCTACCGGGCTACCCGCGCGAATATGTCGCACAGCCTCCCGGTATTTCAATAATCCTTCCGGGGTGAGGAAGTCACCGATACGACGGTTCAGGTAATGATTCGGCTCGTGCATATGCCCCCGCATGTGGTTGACATTGATCGTCCGCTCCTGTAAGTCGATTAGGCCTGCGTCCTGTTGCAACTTAGATAAGGCTGCCGAATATTTCGTAATGGTCGCGCTGCTCTCCTGTCTTTCCTCTTCAATCGTTGTAAAATCGTGAATGATCACCATCACCTGATTCACTTCCTTTTTTTCCTCGGCCGTGTCGCCGGAGTTTTTGATCGGAATGACTTCCAGTTTGGCGTAGATGGTGGGGGCCGCTTCGGTGGTAAGCGTTACGTCCAGATTCGTCACCTCACCATTGTCAAAGCTGGCTCGCAGGCTCTCATTGAAGCGCACCTTCTCCTGATCGGTCGCGATCAGGTCGGTAAAGTAACCGCCGATCAGACTCGCCGCCGTTCGACCCGCAAGTGAACGATTGATTTCTTCGATTCGGCTGTTCTCCCGCAATACCGCGATCGTCTCTTCCGTATTTTCAAAGATTGCCTCGTACTTATAGGCCATGTCGGACATGCGGCGACGGGTTTGGACGAGGTCGTTAATGTCCACGAAAGTAATCACGATACCTTCCACATCGCCCTGGTCGGTCAGGTAAGGAAGCATCCGGAGAAGGAAGTAGTTCCCTTTTTTATCCTGTATTTCCTCATCATGTCGGAGGTTGCTTTCCAAAACCGTACTGGCAAAGTTTCTCGATATCCAGCTGTTCAAAAGGGTTCGAAAAAGCGGTGATGGGCCTTCCGATATCGGAATTGTGCAGATCGAACTGCTGAACGACCCCCGGAGTGAAGCGGCGAATGCGCAATTGATTGTCGACAAAGATCGTACTGATCTGGGTACTCTTGAGGAGATTGGTTACGTCATTATTGACATTGTTAAGCTCCTCGTTCTTGCGCTGAAATTCGTTATTTACGGTATAGAGTTCTTCGTTGACCGATTGCAGTTCTTCGTTCGTGCTTTGCATCTCTTCGTTCGAGGCAAGCAACTCGCGATTACTGGATTGCAATTCTTCGTTGGTGGCCTCCAGCTCATTGTACAGCTTCTGTCCGCGCTGCTCACTGCTAAGCAACTCCGCTTCCAGATTGCGGATCTTTTCCTTCAATCTTCGATCAACCGAGTAAACCTCCTCCCCCTGATCGGAGGAATCAATTTCAGGGTCTTCCTTGACTGGGGTAAACTCAAGTACAGCTACCGGTTCCTCCAGTTGGATGAATTCATTCAGGCTAAAACCTACCCGCACGTAACGCGGAGGGTCACCTGGGTTAGCTACATTGATTCGCTCAAAGCCGCCGGAGGTGCCCGTTCGAAAAACCCGGTCGACGCCGGCAATCAGTAAGCTTTCAGCCTCCTCACTTACCATAGCCTTCAGCGAAAGCATGGCGTTGAAACGGGGGAGCTGTAAAATGCCGTTGAAATCACCAATCAGGTAAAGGATATCATACTGCTGGTTTACGAATAGGGTCGCCGGCGCATAGCGCTCCGATAAGTAGCGAGCAAAATAATCCATAGTTGCCGTTGATACAGTATTCGATTTTTGACCCGGAACGGCCATCCCACGTGGCACGTTTGGTTCTGTTCCCGGGCGTATGATAGTTATTCCGCTGCCGCCCCGGGATGGAACATTTTCAAAGGCCGGAGCTATTACTTTCCCGGTCGAAGCCTTTCCTCCTCGCCGCTTACGGTACAGTTTCCATCTGCGGTCGATAGTTGAAAACGCGGTTTGTAAGCCGCCCAGACTTTCGCTCGGGCCGAGCAGTAGGGCACCGGAGGGATTAAGGCTGAAATGGAAATTCGATAGGATACGCTGTTGCGCTTCTCCGTTAACGTAAATCAAAAAATTCCTGCAGGAAAGGAAATCTATCCGGATAAATGGAGGATCGTCCAGCAAATTCTGGACCGCGAATAAAATTCTTTCCTTAAGATCCGGCCGGATCTTATACCCCGGAGGATCGTGTACAAAGTACTTTTGCAACCAGTGACCGGGAACATCTGCCATTAAGGATTCATCATACACCCCCGTCGCGGCGGTAATAATGGCCTTACGGTCAATGTCGGATCCAAATATTTTATACTTGTAATTCAGGTCGTTGGTATCAAGGTAATCCTGGATGAGAATCGCGATGCTGTAGGCCTCTTCGCCGGTAGAACAGGCCGGAACCCAAATGCGGACCTCGCGGTCCTTAACCTCATTGAAGAGCGCGGGAATAATTTCTTGCTGAATTAATTCAAAGGCCTCTTTATCCCGGAAGAAGCGGGTGACCCCGATCAAGAAGCTTTGCCTGAGTACTTGTAATTCTTCTTCATCACCGATGGCGTAATTGACGTAATCAACAAGGTTACTATACTGACGGATTAGCATCCGTTTCTCAATCCTGCGGAGGATGGTCGCCGGCCGATAGCGATTAAAATCAACGCGGGCGGACTGCTGTATACGATTGAGCAACCTACGGATCACGGCAGAATGACTGCCCTCGTTCGGATCATCGGTATCCTCATTAAACGCAGCGTTGTTCCGAAGAATCGTTGCCAGACGGGTGGCTAATCCTGCCGGAGGAAGTACAACGTCGGCAAGATGCTGGCGTAGTGCCGCCCTGGGCATACCATCAAACTGTGCGGAGTCCGGATGCTGGACCATTACCAGCCCCCCGCGAGATTTCACCTCCTTCAATCCCCGACTACCATCCGTTCCCATCCCGCTTAGCACGATCGCAATGGCTTCCTCTCCCCTGGATTGGGCGAGGCTGAAAAAAAATTCATCAATAGGTAGGTATAAGGAATCTGGATCACTTTCCCGAGCCGTGGTCCGGATGGTCATCCGGTCGACTTGAACGTCGACCTCAGGCATTTTTACGTAAACCGTATTGGCCTCGGGAACGACCAGGTTGTTCAACGGTTTGACCTTCAGATTAGTCGTTCGCTGAAGGATGGATGTCATGGAACTGGCGTGGTCCATGGATAGGTGCTGAACGACTACGAAGGCTACTCCGAGCCCGGAAGGCACTTCTGAAAAAAATGACTCAAGTGCCTGTAGACCACCGGCCGACGCGCCGATCCCGATAATCCTTACTGACATTTAAAAGCTTTGTTTGAAAATCCGGAGGCCTTGCCTTCTGTGTGAAGGTGTAAAAGTAAGGAAGATAGTTTGGCTCCAAGGGCGGTGAAATACATGAGCCCCCTCCGCTAACAAGAGCGAAGGAGGCCTCGTAACCAAAAGATGTCTTAATACTCAGATAAAAGGGTTAATGTAGGGGCAATCCTAACAGGAAAAATTAGTCCATATCGCCTTCCAGCGATGAAGGTAACGGTGATCTTGGCAGGTGTCACCGATCATCATGGCGCCAAGGCGGACCTGGTAAGAAATTACTTCCGGAAGCAGCGCGTTATGAAGTACCTCGAGTTCGGATTTAAATTCCCCGTCGGCGCGTTCCAGCTCGCGGCGGAAATAGGCCAGCTTCTGCCGAGTGATTCGCCAAGTTTGAAGGAGTTCGGAGCGCAGGGCTACCGGCATCGGAATATCCTCGGCCATGGCAACAACCTTTGCCGACTGCTGGTCCAACCGGTTAATGTAGGCAAGGGTCTTATTCTCGAAATTGGGTGAGGTGTCTTGGTATATCGACATAGGGTGTATGTTTACGCCTCTATCATCAACAAAGACTATGCCAAAAACGCAACCAGTTGATTTTCAATTCATTAACCGGAAGGGCAATGTGAAAACAACCGCCAATTATTATATATAAAGATATAAGAAGGAGGGGCTTATTATTTATCGTCAATTATCACATTTGATAACTACTGGTCCGTTGTGGACCCCTCATCGGTGTCCTGAGAGGAAAGATCGATACTTTCAATCACTTTTTGAACTTCAACAGCTTTTTTCTGCAAAATGATCGCTTGTTCCTGAAAAGACTTCGCCGTTTCCCTTCGCCCGGCAGACTTCATCTTTTCGGCCATCAATTTTAGAAGTATGTTAGCCTCTTCCATCCCTCGCATCACCTCCCACATATTTTTCTCCATGTCATCCTTTAGACACGAGAGCAGTGATTCCGCGGTATGGGCATGGCCGGTATGACAGCGGTAACGCAATAACTTACCCTCCTCGAATTCCGTCAGCCCCCCATGGCACTCGGGGCAAGTAAGCGCTGACCGAACGCCTTGATCTAATATTCCCATATTCAACCCGTTTCTGCCTTTTGCTATTTCAATTTCCATCTCCAGCAGTTTAGCCTCCGTGATTCCGGTCTGTCCCGCTGGAGTAACCAGTTCCTCTTGGGCGATTTCCACAATTTTCTTGCCGATTTCAGCTGCCGGGAGGATGTAGTCGACTTCCGTATACTGCATGACGCCTTTGGGCATATCCGGAAACAACGCTTCTTCCGGATCCTGGACAATGGCCATTCCGCCGTACCGCTTGATCGACCACATGCCGGAGGTTCCATCATTCAGTGCACCACTTAAAACCACCCCCACCACGCGGTTCCGGTAGGCGTGGGCCGCAGACCGAAACAGGGTATCCACGGCGGGGCGGAAGCGATTTTCTCTCGGCCCCTTGGATATCACGACCGAATCACCTTCCAAGAGCAGATGACGATCAGGACGCGCTACATAGATCGTGCCGGCCTGAATTGGCTCCCCGTCTTCAGCCTTTTTAGTCTTTAGCTTCGTGTGGACGGCAATCACCTTATCAAGATTACTCCTGGAATACGCCGGAATGTGTTGGACGATAAACACGGCGACTTTTGCCTCTTCCGGAATGTTCCTGATTACCTCCAGAATAGCTTCCACCCCGCCCGCCGAAGCACCTATAACTATTATGTTTCGATAATTTTGGTGCAAATGGGCCATTGTGTAAAGCGTAAGGAAGTGTCAGGTGAATTCGCAAATTTAAGAAATAACGCCGGATCACCCACATCGAACAATGCCATCCAATATGTGGTACGTAGCCCAGCTTGCGTACTTTTCCTCAATCAATCCCCCATGACCATTCGGGACATCACGCTTTATCCGCTACGTATTCCCCTAACGGAACCCTTCGTAATTTCCCTGGGTCCGTTTACGCATGCGGCCAATCTTTTCCTGCGGATTCGCGCGACTGACGGTAGGGAAGGATGGGGAGAAGCCAGCCCCTTCCCGACCATTCACGGGGAAACCCTGGAGGGGTCGGTGGCCATCGCCCGGTTCCTGGGCTCCCTGCTCATAGGCACGCCCGCTTACGATGCACCTGCGTCCACCGCCCTGATGAACCGCGCCATACACGGAAATTACGCGGTTAAATCGGCTTTCGACATCGCCCTGCATGACCTGGCGGCGCAGCGAGCTGATTTGCCGCTCTATCGATACCTCGGCGGGACCGAAAACCGTACCATGTATACCGACTATACCGTCAGCCTGGGGGAAAAGGAGCAGATGGTAGCCGCCGCCCTGCGGATTAAAGGAGAGGGATTTCAAGTCATCAAAGTAAAGTTGGGCGACGGGGCGCAGGCTGATATCGAGCGTATGGAGGCGATCTCCCGAGCCGTGGGTCCCCACATCCCCCTACGGATCGACGCCAATCAGGGCTGGACGTTCGAAGAAGCCCAAACAGCGCTTGCCGGCATGGAAATGTTGAACATCCAGCACTGCGAGGCACCCATCAATCGCTACGACTGGACGAGGCTGCCCGACTTACGTCGGGGGACTACCATTCCGCTGATGGCGGATGAAAGTTGCTGGAATGAGCAGGATGCGCGACGATTAACCGAGATTGATGCCGTAGATCGCATCAACATCAAACTAAGTAAGTCGGGTGGGCTTTTTACGGCCGGTCGTATTGTACAAACCACTACCCTTCCCCTTCAGGTTGGAGGCTTCCTGGAATCGCGCCTCGGCTTTTCGGCGGCCGCCCATTTCGCACTGAGCAATGACCGGATCAGGTATTACGACTTCGATACGCCGCTGATGTTTTCGCAAGACCCCGTTGAGGGAGGAATCGAATACGGGCCGGGGGGCGCGGTGAGCGTGCCGGAATCGCCCGGACTGGGTGCCCGGCTGCGCCCGGAATATCAATTACCTTCGCCGTCACAAATAATGATACAATGAATACCCGTCAGGAAAAAGACAGCATCGGAACCATTGACGTCCCCGCGGACCGCTACTGGGGAGCGCAAACTCAGCGCAGCTTCACCAACTTCGAGATCGGGGGTCAGCAAATGCCCCTGGAGATCATCCGCGCATTCGCTATCCTGAAGAAGGCCGCCGCAAGAACCAACGCCTCGCTGGGTGTCCTCAACGAAGATAAAAGCGACCTGATCGGTCAGGTTGCCGACGAGATCCTGGCCGGAGCATTGGATGAAGAATTTCCGTTGGTGGTCTGGCAAACCGGATCCGGCACCCAGTCCAACATGAATGTCAATGAGGTCATCGCCAACCGCGGCCACGTCCTTTCCGGCGGAAAGCTTACGGACTCGAAAAAGACTTTGCATCCGAACGACGACGTCAATAAAAGCCAGTCTAGTAACGACACTTTTCCTACCGCCATGCACATAGCTGCCTACGAAATGGTGGTGAGCAATACGTTGCCGGGCGTGGAACAACTGAGGGATACCCTGCGGGATAAGGCCCGGGAAATGGATTCCGTGGTCAAGATCGGGCGGACCCACTTTATGGATGCCACTCCTCTGACGTTGGGACAGGAGTTCAGCGGTTACGTCAGTCAGTTGGACCACGGCATCAAGGCGCTGAAAAACACCCTCGACCACCTTTCCGAACTTGCCCTTGGCGGTACGGCGGTCGGCACCGGGCTAAACACCCCGGAGGGCTACGCTGAGAAGGTGGCGCAAGAAATTGCGGAACTCTCCGGTCACCCTTTCCGGACTGCCGAAAATAAATTCGAAGCCCTTGCCGCACACGATGCTATCGTGGAAGCCCATGGAGCACTGAAAACCCTCGCCGCCAGCCTTAATAAGATCGGCAACGATATCCGGATGCTTTCCAGCGGCCCCCGGTCCGGAATAGGCGAGATCATCATTCCAGCCAACGAGCCGGGAAGCAGCATCATGCCGGGCAAGGTAAACCCCACCCAGAGTGAAGCCCTGACCATGGCCATGGCACAGGTAATGGGCAACGACGTTGCGATCAACATTGGAGGAATGACGGGGCAGTTCGAGCTCAACGTATTCAAGCCCATGATGATCTATAACTTTCTCATAAGTGCGCGATTGATCGGAGACGCCAGCCGCAGCTTTGAGAAAAATTGTGCCGCAGGTATCGAGCCCAACCACAAGCGGATTAAGGAGCACGTAAATAACAGCCTCATGCTGGTAACCGCCCTGAACACCAAAATAGGCTACGACAAGGCAGCAAGTATTGCCAAAAAGGCCTACGCGGATGACTCGACCCTTAAGGAAGCAGCTCTCGACTTAGGCTACCTGACCGCTGAGGAGTTTGATGAATGGGTTCGTCCGGAGAGTATGATTTAGTTCTTTAGTCCGTTTTTTCTTTAGTCTGTTAGTTCTTTAGTCCGTTAGAGCTTTGGTTCGTTTGAGCTTTGGTTCGTTGCTTGAGACTGCCCGGTAATAGACTCTTGTACGCCTTGCTACTCACCGCGCTGAATGGTGATGTCCATTTATTTAAAAGCTTTTGAAGCACTATTCCCGCCCCTCTAACAGACTAAAAGACTATAGCTCTAAAAGGATAAAAGACTAACGAACTAACACTCTAACGAACTACTACCCACTCCCCCCAAAAGACTAAAGAACTAAAAGACTAAAAAGCCCCTACCAAAATGTCCTTCCTATACCCTTCCTTTCTCTGGGCCCTTACATTGGTTGCCGTACCGGTGATCATCCACCTGTTTTATTTCAGGCGGTTCCGGAAGGTGTACTTCAGCAACGTCAAGTTTCTGCAGGAAGTGAAGGAAGAGACCAGCATGCGGAGTCGACTGCGTAACCTGTTAGTACTGCTGCTGCGCTGCCTGGCCGTTATCGCGCTGGTACTGGCCTTTGCCCAACCCTTCATTCCCGTCGAAGAAGGCGTACTACGGGGTCGAAAAGCGATAAGTGTCTATGTTGATAACAGCTTTAGCATGGCTGCCGAAAGCGACCGGGCGCCCTTATTACAGGTTGCGCGAGATCGGGCGCGTGACATCGTGGAAGCCTACGGACCGGAAGACCGATTTCAGGTTCTGACGAATGCTTTCTCGGGAAGAAATCAACGCCTGGTCGGAAAGCAGGAAGCCCTGGATGCCATAGAAGAGATCCAGGTAGGTCCGGAAAGTAGGTCGCTAAGCCGGGTATTGTCGCGGCAGACCTCCGTTTTGAATACCGGAAACGTGGACAATCAACTCGCATACCTGATCTCTGATTTTCAGCGCAACATCACGGATATCGCCAATCTCGACAGTAGCCTCACGGTCAACCTCGTCCCGCTTACCGCCATCCGTGAACGTAACGTGGCCATTGATTCGGCCTGGTTCGACGCCCCCGTTCCGCAATTGCTCCAGAACAACCTGCTGTTGGTCAGAATTCGGAATTACGGGGACGAAGATCTCGACAATGTCCGGCTAACCAGCAATTACCTTGGACAAACCAAACCGGAAGGCACCCTTCGCATCCCGGCGGGCGGCTCAATAATTGATAGTGTTTATCTGAACATAAGCCAGCCAGGTTCCGGTTCCGCCCAGCTCCGAATAACCGATTTTCCAGTAGAATTCGACGATACCTACGAGCTTACCTTCCGTACCACCGACCGGGTAAGGGTGCTGCACATAGATGGCGATGGCACGGCCGATCGCAATCTGGATGCCGCCCTGGGTTTGAATGTCTTTGACGCAACGAGCGTAACGGCCCAGAATATCGATTACGGTAGTCTTGGGAGCTACGACTTGCTGGTGCTCACTGACCTGCCTTCGATAGCCAGCGGTTTGGGAGAGCAAATACGGCAATACATTTCAAATGGGGGCAATGCCTTGGTCTTTCCCCCTACCAGCATCGATCTTACCAGCTATAACAGTTTCCTTTCCTCTCTACCGGCCGACGAATTTCAGGCGTACCAGGAAAGTCCGCGGGAAGTCAGCGGATTGAACGACGAAGAGTTCATCTTCGAAGGGGTTTTTGAGGAGCGACAGTCGGCGCTGAACCTACCTACCACGCAAGGTAATTACCCCCTTACGAGCTACGGAAGTCGGCAACAACAGACCTTATTGACGTACCGCGACGGCAGCACCGCACTGGCCAAGTTTACGGTAGGCGATGGCAATCTCTACCTGAGTACAGCCCCACTGACCGCCGAGATCAACACCCTGGCATTGAATGCGGAAGTCTTCATCCCCATGCTTTATAAAATGGGGATCAGCAGCGGACGCCGCCGCCCACTGGCCTACACCATCGGCCGCGATGAGGTCATCGAAACCAGTCGCCGGCAATCCTCCGCGGACATTGTGTATAAGCTGCGCGGTCCGGGCGGGGAGTTCATTCCCCAGCAACGCGCCATCGGGGGCCGGGTTGCCCTGAGCCTTGGCGGGCAGGTTCCGCAGGCAGGCGTTTACGACCTTGTCATCGACGCAGAAACCGTAGAGTCTTTTGCCTTCAATTACGACCGTACCGAATCTGACCTGACCTACCTGACCGACGAAGAACTAGCTGAAATTCCGGGAGTTACGGTGCTGGATGCCGTTTCTCAGGCCGCATTGGTAAACGACATCCGCGAGCGCAACGAAGGGAAGCCCCTGTGGCGGTACTTTATCTGGGCGACCTTGCTTTTTCTGCTGGC
Source organism: Lewinellaceae bacterium (assembly GCA_963747415.1). Lineage (GTDB taxonomy): Bacteria > Bacteroidota > Bacteroidia > Chitinophagales > Saprospiraceae > Neolewinella. Next base: position 825,333 of record CAVVFF010000004.1, read on the forward strand.
GGAAGCCCTTCTCCTGCGGTTTTGGAAAGTATGATACTACCGAAACAAGCAGCGTCATCCGCCGTCCGGTAGGTCCTTTTACGGCGAAATGATACCTTTGCCCGCCATGCTTCTTCGCTCAGTCCGCATCACCGATCCCGCCAGTCCGTTTCATGGAAATACCGTGGACGTTCGGATCCGTGATGGAAAAATTTTCGAGATACAGGAAGGGTTGGAACCGGGTTTGGACGAAGAGATATTCTCCGCCGACCAGGCTCGGCTCAGTCCCGGTTTCGTAGACATTGGTGCCTACCTCGGCGATCCCGGGAAGGAAGAGCGGGAGGACATCCGTAGCCTGGTTGCATCGGCCCGTGCCGGCGGTTACGTGGCAGTAGCGGTTTTACCCAATACCGAACCGGTACGACAGACCGTTGCCGATATGGCCTACCTGAGTGCCCGCAGCAAAGGTGGAGCGGTGGACTTGCTACCACTCGCGGCTCTGAGCCACGATACCGCAGGCCATGACCTTACCGAAATGATGGAACTCGACGAAGCCGGGGCACTGGCCTTCACCGACGGGCCCGGCAAAACGGTGGCCGGCTCCCTCCTGAAACGCGGCCTGGAATACGCCAGCGGCTTCGACGGCCTCATCATCGACACCCCTTACGACCGCGAGCTTGCCGAAGACGGACAGATCCACGAAGGAAAGATGAGCGTGGAATTGGGGTTACGGGGCATTCCCGATATGTGTGAAACCATCCCGCTTCGACGAGCCCTCAGCATACTAAGCTACACGGGCGGGCGGTTGTTACTTCACCTCCTTTCCAGTGCCGAATCGCTGCGCCTGGTCCGGGAATACGGCATCCATTGCTCCGCCCTGGTCGGCTGCACGGTCGGTGCCCACCACCTGTCCTTTACCGACAAGGAGCTTGCCAACTTCGACCCCAGTTTCAAAATGCTGCCGCCCCTGCGCGATGCGAAGGATCGGGATGCCTTGCGGCAGGGAATACTCGACGGCACGGTTTCCGCCGTGGTCAGTCATCACCGGGCCCGGCACGGGGAAGAAAAAGACCTGGAATTCAGTTACGCGTCCTTCGGTGCCCTGGCCCTGGAAACCGCCTTTCGTCAACAGTTGGGCTGGATAGAAGGTGAGGAGGAGCTGGATCGCGTAATCCCCGCATTTACTTCCGGCCCCCGCCGCTTACTGGGTCTTGAGCCCCTGGTGATCGACAAGGGCGCTCCGGCCAGCCTGACGCTGTTCGCCACCAACGGCAGCTACATCTTCACAACCAGCGACCTCAAGGGAAAAACCCGCAATAGCCCCCTGCTCGGGCGCGATTTGCCGGGTCGGATTCTCGGGACCGTCCACAACGACCGCCTATGGACATCAGCGTAGTCGTCCCCCTATTCAACGAGGAGGAATCTCTGCCGGAACTTACCGCCTGGATCGACCGTGTCATGCGGGCCCACGACTATAGCTATGAAGTCTGGCTGGTTGACGATGGAAGTACGGATGACAGCTGGCGGGTAATTACCGAACTCGCCGCAAAGAATGATTGTCTGAAAGCCATCAAGTTTCAGCGAAACTACGGGAAAAGCCCCGCCCTGAACGTAGGATTTCAGTATGCCGCCGGAGAGGTGATCATCACTATGGATGCGGACCTGCAGGACAGCCCCGACGAAATCCCCGGCCTCTACAGCATGATCATGCACGAGGGTTACGATGTCGTTTCCGGGTGGAAAAAGGACCGGAAGGATCCGATCGGAAAAACCCTGCCATCAAAATTTTTCAACTTCGTCACCCGTAAGGTGAGCGGCATCAAATTGCACGATTTCAACTGCGGGCTGAAAAGTTACCGGCGCAACGTCATTAAATCCATCGAGGTGTACGGGGATATGCACCGGCATATGCCGCTACTGGCCAAGTGGGCCGGCTTCCGCAAGATCGGCGAAAAGGTGGTGGAGCACCGCGCCAGAAAGTACGGTACATCCAAGTTCGGCCTATCGCGGCTGGTGACCGGTTTCCTGGATTTACTTTCCTTAATGTTTGTCGGCAAATTCGGCAAGCGCCCCATGCACCTGTTCGGCACCCTCGGTACGGTCATGTTTCTGATCGGGTTCGTTGCTTCCATCGTGATCGGAACTACGAAAGTTTATGCCCTGGCCAACAATATGCCGATGGTACTGGTCACCGACAACCCCTGGTTCTTCATTAGCCTGACGACCATGCTCATGGGCACTATCCTCTTCGTCACCGGTTTCTTAGCCGAACTGGTAGCCCGCAGCACTCCCGACCGAAACCTCTACCTGGTTGAAACCGTGCTCGATGCTTGAGGTATACGACGACGCTTATTTCATGCGGCAAGCGCTGGCGCAAGCTCGTCTGGCCGCTACCATGGGAGAGATCCCGGTGGGGGCGGTAGTCGTATCCCACGGTCGCATCATTGCTCGCGGACATAACCAAACCGAACGATTGAATGACGTAACGGCTCACGCCGAGATCATCGCCCTCACGGCCGCCGCCAACCATCTCGGGGATAAATACCTGCGGGATTGTACGCTTTACGTCACCCTGGAACCCTGCCCGATGTGTGCCGGTGCGCTGGCCTGGGCCCAGCTTTCCCGACTCGTCTACGGCGCCAGCGACGACAAGCGGGGTTTCATGCGTTTCGGTCGGGAACTACTTCATCCCAAAACGAAGCTGGAGTTCGGGATTTTACACGACGACTGCGCCGAAATTATGACCGGGTTCTTCCGTAACCGGCGTTAAACTTGGCTTAATCCGGGGTTTACTTGCACCTGCGCCCCGCCGCCCGGCGTATTATTGGTCACCAGCAGCTTGCGATTGATATGATTCGGATCTTCACCCTACTTTCTCTGGCCTTCTTGGGCTTTAGTTCCTGCGGACCAAAATTGAGTCCCTTTACCCAACGCCTGTACGAAGAGCAGAACTGGGGGGAGGAGGACCTCCGGCGCATCCAATTCTATTTGTCCGAGGACGTGGTCTTACAGCGGGAGCTACGCAGCGGCAACTCCCAGATCCGAAACGGCACGGTGCGCGTCATAAACGGTCGCGACGTAGAGCAGGTGGTCTTCCGCCGTAACACGCCCGGGGTGTTCACCTTCAGCCCCAAGACGCAACGGATGGCCATTTCCTTCGAGACCGACAGCGACAACTTCCTGGTCTTCGGTCCCAATCCGAAAAACGGGGGTCGTTATACGCTACTGGCCAGCGACTGGGAGCGGGACAGCGGCGTCATCACGTATGCCGGACGCGAGTGGCGCGTGAGCAGTGCCGACGCCTTCGCCAGCCTGTTGATTCCCCTCAAACGCCTGCGGGAAGAGGACCGGAGGGGCCGCGTCGTAGGTGGTCGGAAAATCTAGTGGCCGGCAAGAAAATCCCGGGTGACCAGCTCGGCTTCGGCAAGCGCCGTAGGTAGGTCGTCATTGACAAGTACCCGATCGAAGGAATTGGCGTAGGCCAGCTCCTCCCCCGCCCTGGCGATACGCACGCGGAGGCTTTCCTCATCCTCCGTACTACGGTCCCGTAAGCGCTGAAATAGGACCTCCCGCGTAGGGGGGGCTACGAATATAGCCAGGCTGTCGTTGGGGTAATGCTTCTTAATGTTCGTGGCACCCTTCACTTCAATATCGAAGACTACGGTACGCCCGGCCTCCCAGATTCGGTGGACCTCCGAGTGGAGGGTACCGTAGAAGCGCCCTGGATAAACCTCCTCGTATTCCACGAAGGCGCCTTCTTTCACGCGTCGGGCAAATTCTTCCTGGCTCAGAAAGTAATAGTCGACCCCATCCTCCTCTCCCGGGCGGGGTGGCCGCGTGGTGGCCGAGACGGAGAAGGCCAGTTCGCCGTATTTACCGAGCAGATGGCGCACGATCGTGGTTTTTCCGGCGCCGGACGGGGCAGTCAAGATGAGCAATTTTCCTTTGGGCGGCTCAGGCAACATTGGCAAGCTGTTCTTTGATCATTTCCAGGTGCTCTTTCATATTGACCACCAATTTTTGCAGTTCCGCAGAATAGGCTTTCGCGCCCAGGGTATTGATTTCCCGTCCCATTTCCTGACTGATGAAGTTGAGCTTTCTCCCCTTCACGTCGTCTTCGTTGCCGAGGATCTCCAGGAAGTAGTCGCAGTTTTGGCCCAGGCGCACTTTTTCCTCGTTGATGTCCATCTTTTCCAGATAGAAAAGCACCTCCTGCTCGTAGCGGTTCTTGTCCACGTTTGCCCGGCCCATGTAATCGGCCAGGTGTCGCTCCATGCGATCGCGTACGGCGGCGATGCGTTGCTCGGAGTAATCATCCACTCGGGCAAGCAGGTCGAGAATCGCCTTCACGCTCGTGCTGATATCTTCGTGCAGGGCATCTCCTTCCTGGAGCCGGTAATCCCGCAAGCGATCCAGGGCGGCCGCTACGGTCGACTGAATATTTGCCCAGTCGTTCTCGGCGAGTTGGCCGGCTCCGGCTTCAATAATGCCGGGCGTACGAAGCAGTGCAGGCACGAGACCGTCCATCGTGTGTTCGGGCAGCGGGCGGCTGCTGTGGCTGTTGAGGCGGAAATAGACTTCCTGACTGATGGCCGCCAGCAGGGGCAGGTCGACCTTGACCTTCCCGGTTCCGGCCTCGTCGTCGATGTCCAGCGATAATTCCACTTTCCCGCGCTTGACGGCCGCCAGGACGAGCTTACGCAGCTCCATCTCGTGCGCCTGCAGGTTCAGATTGGTTCGCAAACGCAGATCGCTTTGTTTGCTGTTGAGGGCCCGCAGTTCCGCGGTATAGGTTTTGCCGCCGTCGGCGTGGGTGGCGCGACCGTAGCCGGTCATGGAAAGGAGCATGGAGGTTTTTTTTTCGGAAGGTGCGAAGATAGGAGGAAATGAGCGGGGGGCGGCGGCGCGCAGGAACGGGGCTCGAAAACGGCCTGACAGAGCCTGGGTTCCAGCCGCTTGAAAAGGTATAAGTGACTGATTTTAAAAGAAATAGTTCCAAGCATTGGGCAAAACCCGGGGAAAAAGCAGATATTTGCACCGCTTTTGATAACCCGTATCTAGGGAACAAAAACTACAGAATGAGAAAAGCTGATTTAGTGGCAAATATTGCCGACAAGACAGGCATCGCGAAAGTCGATGTTCTGGTATCGCTGGAGAGTTTCTTCAAGGAAGTGAAGGGCAGCCTGGCAGAGGGGGAAAACGTTTACATCCGGGGTTTCGGCTCCTTCGTGGTCAAAAAACGCGCCAAGAAGATCGGCCGCCACATTCAGGAGAACCGGGCCATCGAGATCCCCGAACACTATATTCCGGCATTCAAGCCGGCCAAAATTTTCGTGGAGCAGGTCAAGGACAAAGTGTCCAATCTGCCCGACGACGAAAGTGATTACGATTAAATGCGAAAAACACAGTGGATTGCCGCCGGTATAGCCTTCCTTCTGGTGCTCGTCACCTACTGGGGGTGCCCGGTGCGTCCGCCCGAGATGGAATCCGGATTCCAACGGGGGCCCGTTCAAGCGACCGGGATTCAATCGTTGATCCGGGAAGCGCATGCGGACTTGTCCCCCGCCACCGCGGCCACCATCAGTACGCTGGAAGAACGGCTGGAGGGGCAGGAAGATGACAGCCTCCGGGTGGAGTTGCTCGAACAGCTGGCCAGTGAATGGTATCGAGCCGGGGAGCCCGCGATCTCCGGAGCCTATGCGGCGCGTATTGCCGAGATCCGCAACACGGAGGAAGCCTGGGCCATCACGGCCACTACCTTCAGTCTCTGTCTTAAGCAGGAGGGGATTGACGATAAAGCCAGGCAATTTTGCAGCAGCGAAGCCGAAGCAGCCTACCAGGCCGCCATCAGCCTAAATCCGGACAACCCCGAACACCGCATCAATCTGGCCGTCACCTATACGGATAACCCGCCACCGGATAATCCTATGAAGGGCATCCTGATGCTGCGCGAGCTCGAGCAACGCTTCCCGGATAATCCCCGGGTCTATATCACGCTGGCCCAGCTGGCCATCCGCACCAATCAACTGGAACGTGCAGCAGAACGGCTCCTCAAGGCGGATGAACTACAACCCGGTAACCCCGACGTCGTTTGCCCGCTGGCCAAAGTGTACGAAAACCTCGGACGGGCCGGCGAGGCGGACATCTACGCACGGAAATGCGGCGCGCTTTTGCAGGCTACGGAAGAAGCCGGTAAGGACCCGGGAAATAGTTGATCAATGACAGCCTCTCGGGCTTATAATCGTTTTTACATTACCTTTGCGCATCAGTATCCGCCGGAGTCCTTCGGTCGGAGAACTATTGTCCCCTCCATTTTGTATTAATTGGTGAGGATTCTTTCCTATTGTACTAACATTTAAAACAACTCGATATGCCGTGTGGAAAAAAACGGAAGCGTCATAAAATTGCCACCCACAAGCGGAAAAAGCGCCTGCGCAAGAACCGCCACAAGAAGAAAAACCGCTAGTCGTTAATTACTAGCATCATACCCCTGCGACCGTTAGGACCCTGTCAAAAGGACCCTAACGGTCGTGATCGGTGTAGGAAGTAGTTAAACTCATCTTCTGCCCGTCCCCCAAAAATTTCGTTGGCCCTTTTCCAATCGGGCCTCCAAAGACCAGCCTGCCTGAGGGTAACCCCTTTAGTTGTCGCATTGATGGCCCAACCGCCCAATGTTACCGCCAAGAAACTTCCGCCACCCGATGTGGCGTAACCACCCGAGCAGGGCGTTTCTTTCCAACCTAAGCCCGGGATGCACAGACGGCAGCTTTTCTACTTCCACCGAGGTATGTTTTAGTTGATCGGATGCACCAGCATCCCTCCGCCAGCTATACCCGGCGGGGGGAATTCGTGTATCTACGTAACCCTGTTGAACAGTGGAAAAAGAAATGATCGTCTCCAGTACGGGCAAGGAAGTTGAAGTTGCCCTGCTGGAAGACGGAAAACTGGTGGAAATACACCGACAACGGTCCACCGACCAATTCACCGTAGGGGATGTTTTCCTCGGACGCGTGAAACGGGTAACCGCTCCCCTCAATGCCGCCTTTGTTGACATCGGCCATAAGAAAGATGCCTTCCTGCATTACACCGACCTTGGTCCGAAAGTAAAGACCTTGCAGAAGTACGCCGATCTGGCGGTGAAGGGAAAACTGAAATCCCATAAGCTTGAGCACATCAAGTACGAGCCGGAAATCGTAAAGACCGGTAAGATCGACGAGGTCTTTAATAAAAAGCAGGTCGTCCTTACCCAGGTACTCAAGGAACCGATAAGTACGAAAGGCCCCCGCCTCAGCTGCGAGATCACCATTCCCGGTCGTTACCTGGTTATCACCCCCTTCAGCGAAGCGGTAGCCGTTTCCAAGAAGATCAGTACCAGCGAAGAGCGCAAACGCCTGCAGTTACTAGTTGAGAGCATCCGTCCCGTTAATTTCGGGGTCATTGTCCGCACCGCTGCCGAAGGTAAAGGAGTTGGCGAGTTGCTCGAGGAGATGAATACGCTGCTGGACAAATGGCAGACGATCGTCGAGGGTGCCAAGGACGCTTCCCCGCCGGCGAAGTTGCTCAGTGAAGTCGATAAGACGACTGGTTTGCTGCGGGACCTGCTTACTCCCGACTTTACCAAAATCGTTGTCGACGATAAAACACTCTTCGATACGATCAAGGAGTACGTCAAGGACATCGCCAAGGACCGCCCTAACCTCGTGCAGTTCCATAAATCGAGCAAACCCATCTTCGATGCCCACGGCGTGACCAAGCAGATCAAAAGCAGCTTCGGCAAGACGGCCACCATGGCCAGTGGTGCGTATATCGTGATCGAGCATACCGAGGCGATGCATACCATCGACGTCAACAGCGGCAATAAGATGCCCAGCCAGAACCAGTCCGAAGCAGTTCTCAAGATCAACCTGGAATCAGCGGAAGAAATCGCCCGGCAATTACGTCTACGCGATATCGGCGGCATCATCGTGATCGATTTCATCGATATGCGGGACGCCGAGCATCGTAAAAAGCTGGCACAGACCATGCGAAACGCGATGAAGAACGATCGCGCGCAGCATACCATCCTCCCCCTGAGTAAGTTCGGCCTGATGCAGATCACCCGGCAACGGGTACGCCCCGAGGTCAAGATCACCACGGCGGAAAAGTGCCCGACCTGCAACGGTACCGGCAAGATCAACGCTACGATCCTACTGACCGACGAGATCGAACGGGACCTGAATTTTATTATGGATGCACGTCCGAAGGCCAAGCTGAAACTTAAGGTCCACCCCTATATTTCGGCTTACCTGAAGCGCGGACTGCCGAGTGCGCAAATGAAGTGGTACATGAAGCATTACCGCTGGCTTGACATTCAGTCGGATAACGACTTTCCGATCACAACCTTCAAGTTCTTCGACAGCAAGGACGACGAGATCAAGCTGAACAATTAACGCAAAGCGGGTAGCAGGTTTCCATACCTCGCTACCCGCTTCTCTTTAAGCCACTTCCTTACTTATCAAAGTGGCCGGTTTGCCAGCTGATCGCGGATCTGGATGAGGATATCCTTTTCGGAGGGTCCGGGAGGGGGAGCGGGGGCCTTTGGCACCGGCTTGGTGGTCATCCGGTTGTAGCTGCGGATAATAAGAAAGATGACGAAGGCAATTATGACAAAGTCTATGACCGTCTGAATGAACCTTCCATAACGGATCGCCGCTCCTTCCTCGACGACATTGCCATCTCCATCAAGAATGGGATCGGATAGCTGGATGGCCAGATCGGAAAAGTCGGTACCACCGAGTGCCATTCCGATCGGGGGCATCAGCACATCGTTGGTGAAGGAAGTGACAATGGCGCCGAAGGCGCCGGCGATAATTACGGCCGTAGCGAGTTCGAGGACGCTACCCTTCATGATAAAGGCTCTGAATTCCTGTAACATCAGTACTGATTTAAGAACCTGGTCAGGTTCCGGGTGAGTGTTGTATCTCCCTAAGATACCTACCGCAGTCTGTCCGCGCTACGGACCAGGCGCTCATCCTTGCGAATATACCGGGCTGCCAGTCCGGCAAAGACGATAGCCAACAGGGGCAGTGCCAGGCCGGGCTCAGCACTTGCCTCCTCGGCAGCCACGTCCTGACTCCACAGCAGGGCGCCATAAAGGCCGTAAGCAACCGTAAGAATTATCGCGACGGTGCACAGGATACCCTGCAACTTCCGGTTGCGGAAAAGGAAAATGGCCAATAACAACAGGACGCCTGCCGCTATCACGCCTCCGATGAGTACCGGACTGTCGTAGATCGTAAAGTGCGCATCGGCGAAAACGTCGCTGGAGACTACCGGAGCAAGGGTCTCGGCGGCATCGGTGCCAAACAGGCCAAAGGAGCAAAAGGCGGCCAGGGTAAGAAATATGGATTGAATTCGTTGGATCATCTTAAATGGTTTGGGGCGGCAAAGGTATTATCTTACAGCTTCTCTGAAATCTACTGCCTAAGCTTTATGCCTTACCGTTTTGTAGCCCTAATAGTTCTTGCCTTAAGTATTATCGCGTGCATTCCACCCTCGGAAGAAGCCGATCAACAGCCCGTGGTGGTAGACCTGCAGGATCCGGCCGTGCAACGGATATACGAATTACAGAATGACCGGGCAGAGGATAGTCTGCGCCACTACCTCTCCTCCCCGAATACCGCCCAACGGTATCTCGCTGCCCGGGCCCTGGCCAGTTTTCCGAGTTTGACTGCCACTACTATGGATAGTCTGGCCGCCAGCCTGAACGATGATCTCGCGGTACGGATACAGGCGGCCTATGCACTCGGCCAGACGGAGTCCGCCAGAGCGAGAGATATCCTGCTAACGGCTTTCGATCAATCCGGCCGGTACCCGGAATACAACGCCGCCGTGCTGGCCGCCGTGGGCAAAACCGCGGATGCGGCTGCCGCCAGTCAGCTAGCCGAAATCACGACCTATACGCTGAAAGATACCAGCCTGATGGCCGGACGACTGTGGGGCCTCTACTATGCCGCACTGCGCGGGCACCATGGCCCTTCCGCCGATGCCACCGTGCTGGAGGTCCTCTCGGATCCCAGCGCGGCCCCTGCGCTCCGCCGCCCCGCTTCCTACTATTTACACCGGATCGAAGTGCCGTTGGATACCGCCGTCGAAAACCGCTTGCTGCAATTACTACGCCAGGAACCCGACCCGGTAGTGGCGATGGGGATCATCCGGAGCCTCGGACGAAATGGACGCGGACCTACCCGGACCGCTCTTCTCCGGCACTATGAAACCACGGAGGATTGGCGACAGCGCGTGGAAGTGCTGCAAGCCTTCCGTGGATTCGAGTATGCGGCGGTACGGGAATCGGTAATCGAAGCACTGCGGGATCCCCATCCGCTGGTTGCCCTCACCGCGGCCCAGTACCTCGTCGATGAAGGAACCACGGCCGATGCCCCCCTCTACCTACAGATGGCACAGGATCAACTGCCGGCAGCAATCACCATCCAGCTGTACCGGGCCGCAAACCGGCACCTGGCCCTGTTTCTATCCGATTACCGGGATCGTATCAACAATCAGCTGCGAGCAGACTACAACACCGCGGTAGACCCCTACGAACGGGCCCAGATCCTGCAAGCACTCGGAGAATTCCCCTGGATGTACCGGATCATCTACGACTACTACCAAGGCACGGAATCGCCGGTAGAACGCACGGCTGCCGCCGAAGCCCTGCAGGCGATCAGCGAACGGGAAGACTTCCAGGATTTTTTCCGAGGCAGTTCCCGGCGGGTACGTTCGGAGCTATCCGTTTACTTCCGGGAGATGATCGAGAGTGGGGAGGATGGTCCGGCTTACCATGCCGCCCGGGCCCTAGCCGCCGCGCCCGCACCTTACCGGCCGCTTTACGCCGATCGCAGCTGGCTCGGAGGTAGTCTGGAAACCCTCAGCCTTCCACGCCAGGTAGAGGCCTACCGGGAGATCTTTGCCGCCCGCAACGCCCTGGAGGGTACCGATACCGAAGTGCCGGAAATCCAGGCCAACGAAGTAAGGGCCATCGATTGGGGCACTATTCTCGAGCCGGAGGACCTCATCGTCAACGTAGCTACTCCCGAAGGGAACATCCGCTTGCGGCTCTGGCCCGAGACGGCCCCGGCAACCGTCTCGAGCTTTATGGACCTGGTGGAAAACGGCTACTATAATGATAAACGCTTCCACCGGGTAGTGCCGAATTTCGTGGCGCAGGGCGGCGGGCCCCGGGGCGACGGATTCGGTGCGGAGGAATTCATCGTCCGCACGGAAACCCCGATGGTCCACTGGGATCGCAACGGCTTAGTGGGAATGGCCAGCGCCGGGAAGGACACCGAAGGCGTCCAGTTCTTTATCACCCACCGCCCTACCCCGCACCTGGATGGCAAATACACCATTTTCGGTGAGGTTGTTGAAGGACAGGAGATAGTGGATCGCCTGGTGCCGGGCAGTCCGATCAACCGAATCAGTATTCGCTAAATATCCCGCATGTCCGATCCCCTGCAACATAGCTGGAAGGTAAATCCACAGGAAGCCGTCGCGCTGCAGCGCGAGCTTCGGCAACGGATCAAACTGGAGCCCGTCAACCAACCTATCCGCTTGATCGGCGGGGCGGACATTTCATTCAACCTGTATTCCGACGTCTTTTACGCGGCTATCGTAGTCCTCGACTACGAAACGATGGAGATAGTAAACACGGCCTACCACACCGAAACGGTCACCTTTCCGTACATCCCGGGCCTACTTTCCTTTCGCGAGATCCCTACGCTACTCAAGGCATGGGAAAAACTCGAGCAAAAACCGGACGTCACCGTAGTCGACGGCCACGGCATCGCCCACCCCCGGCGTATGGGAATCGCTACCCACTTCGGACTGGTAACGGACTCCCCCACCCTGGGCTGCGCCAAAAAGATACTTACCGGCAACTATGCCCCACTGGAGAAGACCGTGGGGGCAACGAGCCCCATCGAGGAGAAAGGAGAGCTCATCGGCTATGCCCTCCGGTCCCGACTCCGGAGCAACCCCGTCTACATCTCTCCGGGCCACCGGATGGACCAGGATAGCGCCCTGGCGATCGCCAAACACTGCTGCCAGGGGTATAAACTCCCGGAGCCGACCCGGCTGGCCCATGAATCGGTGAACGCCTTTCGCCGGGAAAATCAGTAATAGCCCAATCATCGGCTGCGCCGGAATTGGGCGCGCTTCCTGTCTTCGATGACACTTCCCCACCCACCAAGGTAACGGGGCTTTCCGTAGGTTTACATTCCGAATAATCCCCTTCTTACTTGACCGACCTCCGTACCCGCATCATTGGCCTGGCCGAAGAAAATGCCGCCGCTACCCTGGCGGACCGTCGCCACCTACACGCCCACCCCGAACTCAGCTTCGAAGAGCACGAGACGGTAGCCTACGTAGCGAGCAGACTAAAGGAGATGGGCATACCCTACCGCGAAGTGGCGGGCACCGGCTTGGTGGCTGAAGTGACAGGTGATGCCGGTGCTACCATCGCCCTGCGCGCCGACCTGGATGCCTTGCCCATTCAGGAGGCTAATGATATTACCTACCGCTCGACCAACCCTGGTGTCATGCATGCCTGCGGTCACGACGTGCATACGGCCTCTCTGCTGGGCGCGGCGCGAATTTTGCATAAAGTCAAAGACTCACTTTCCGGCACGGTACGCTTACTCTTTCAACCCGGCGAGGAAAAGTTGCCGGGCGGCGCCACCCTCATGATCCGTGATGGGGCGCTACAGAACCCGGAGCCTAAGGCTATTTTCGGCCAGCACGTCCACCCTCCCCTGCCCGCGGGCACCGTTGGATTTCGCCCGGGCATTTATATGGCCAGTACCGACGAGCTCTTCCTCACCATCCGCGGACGGGGAGGCCACGGAGCGATGCCCCACCAGGGAGTCGATCCGATCGTCATCACCGCCCAGGTGATCACCGCACTGCAGCAATTGGTCAGCCGGGAAAGCGACCCGACGCTGCCCGTTGTACTTACGTTCGGAAAGATCGAGAGCGAAGGTGGGGCGACGAACGTTATTCCTAACGCGGTGAGGCTGGAAGGTACCCTGCGTACGCTGGATGAGGACTGGCGGAAGGAGCTACACCAGCGATTGAAGCGGACGGCGGAGGGCATCGCCACCGCGCTCGGCGGACGGGCGGAATTACGGATCGATCACGGCTACCCCTTCCTGAAAAACGACGAACCCCTCACCCACTGGGCACAACACGCGGCCCGGGAGTTGCTGGGCGAGGATAAAGTAGTGGACCTGCCCATCCGGATGACGGGGGAAGATTTTGCCTTCTATACCCATCACCTTCCCGCCTGCTTTTATCGGCTGGGGGTCGGCAGCTCCGCCGCGGTCCATACGGACACCTTCAACGTAGACGAGGATTGCCTGGTCACCGGAAGTTCCCTGCTGGCCTACCTGGCCATGGAGCAACTCAGGCAACCTGCCGCTTCCAGTCCAGGATGATATAAACACCTTCATCGGCCGTGACGAAAAGGTGGTCGTACACCACCGCCAGGTTTACCGCCGTACGGTCCAGCTTGATCTTTCCACGTAATCGGCCCTCCAGGTCGGCAACGTACACGCCGTCGCCGCCACCTACCAAAAGCGAATCATCCGTGGTTTGGCACCCGTCCGGTACGCCCTTATCCGTAGAAAAGGCATAACGATGATTTCCCATTAGCCGGCCGGCCGCGGGATCGAAATCCAGCGCATAGACCCGGTGGCGACGGTCCAGCTCTGCGTCCTCGTGTGCCCCGTCGTTACTGGTATCGGTAACAAAGAGCGTGCGTTCGTCGGGACTCAGCGCCAGGCCGTGGGGCATTTCGAGATTACCGCGGTAGGCCACCGGAATGCCGTCCTTGGGTAGTACGTAAAGCTGGGGTTGCAAATCGGGAGGTGGACGGAACCCCTGACGGAATCCATAGTCGGGATCGCTGATGATCACGTGGCCGACCTTGCTTTGTATGACCTTATTAGGACTATTCAGCGGCAAATTTCCGTAGCTATCGAAGAGCACCGTGCGTTGCCGGTCAGCCAGTTCGATCCGGGTAATGGCCGCCCGTCGATCCTTGCTCCCCTGCTCCGCGATCAGGAGGGCCAGGCCGTCCGAGGAAAGGCAGAGGCTGTTGGCCATATTGGCATCGTCGATCCAGGGCTGGGCAGCGAGCGATTCGACCTCCTTTTTCGGTAAGCGCGCTTTCCAGTCCCCGTCCTTCGCCAGATCAAAAGTGCTGAAGTCGAGAAAGTCTATCCCCACCCGGGGCTCCTTCAGTTTCTTGGTGGTGGAGAAGTACAGGCGGTTTTGACCGGCCACCCAGACACAGCCTTCGTGGGCATCACAAGGAATAAAATAGGTATCAGACATATTGCTGGAACCTCGCTTCCCAGGAAGGATGTTCAGTGGGGCGGCGGAGCGCAGGGGAAGGGCTGTCCACGAACTTCTCCCGCTGTACCTTCGCGACATGCGCGCCAAGAAGTCCTACGGTCAACACTTCCTGACCAATGAGCACTATGCCCGGCAGATCGCCGAGGCACTGTCGCTTACCGATCAGTATGCCCACGCCCTGGAGGTCGGCCCCGGTCAGGGCATGCTCACGAAGTACCTCCTCGAGCGAAAGGATGCTTTTCACCTCAAGGTGGCCGAGGCGGACCGCGATATGGTAGCCTACCTCCATACCCACTACCCGGAGTTGACAAATGACATCCTGGAAGGCGATTTTCTCCGTCTCCGGCTGGAGAAAGTATTTGACGGTGAGCCGTTCGGTCTGGTCGGCAACTTCCCTTACAACATATCCAGCCAGATCCTGATCAAACTACTGGATAATTACACCCTTATCCCGGAGATGGTGGGCATGTTCCAGAAAGAGGTAGCGGATCGCGTAATCGTAGGTCACGGGACCAAGACCTACGGAGTCATCGGCGTTCTCGTGCAGGCCCGCTACGAGCCCGCACTGCTACTGAACGTCAGCAAGGGCAATTTCGCTCCGCCCCCAAAAGTTGAGAGCGCGGTGATACGCCTGGTGCGCCGGGAGGTGCCGCTGATTCCCGACGAGCATTACGGACTATTCAAGCACGTGGTGAAGTCGGCCTTCGGCAAGCGGCGGAAAATGCTGCGCAACAGCCTGAAATCCATTTTCCCGGCCGACTACATGGTGGATGAGGAAATGTTCCAGCGGCGACCGGAGCAGGTAAGTCTGGAAGACTTTGCTAACCTGACACTTCGGGCAGCAAGACTCGTGTAGCACAACCAACTGAATAACAGAATATTACCCGTATTTTTACTAAAATCATTCCCCCGTCCGGGCGGAACGGTAACGGGTTAAGCGTCCTGGGAAATGAAAGGGTGTAAGTAGATATTTGACAGTATAACAAAGGGAACACCTTTCCCATCAAATACTGAAAAATATGTCTAAACACCTGAGCACCCGTTTTTCCTTTTCTCTGCGAGATTGTCGCGGCGAGCTCCGGGCGGACGTCCGCCTTGGTTCGCCGCGCTTCTCCGATTGCCGTGGCGTCGGCATCTGCGCGATCTTGCTTGATGGCTTACCCATCGAACAACTGCACTGTATCGACTGGTGCCAGGCCCATATTTCTATTGATGATCCTACAGGCCGGCTGCTGCTCTTATTTGATCGGGCAACCGTCACGGAGCGGACCTTCGATTACCACTTCGGAAGTGGCTACCTGAAACTTCAGGAGCCCTTTCGTCTTCCGGGAGCCGTAATTCGCAAGCTGAATTTAGCAGAAGACGATTATGCGCTATTGCCTGGCCGGTACCCGATACTGGATGCAGAGGACTTACTCTTAGTATCCTGTCGAATGACCACGCCTGCGGTACGGACCTTGTCGGTTCGTTCCAAGGCTGCCTGAATTCATTTACATCTTTAACCCTGCGCGCCGCCGCCAGACTTTTAGCGTCGGCGCAACACCTAAAACCCTAGGCATGCCTACCGAAGCGCCCCGGCTCTTCCCCTTCCCGCTCGTGGAGGGGGTTCAGGGTCTCCACGCCCGCCATTCCCGTACCGGACGGACCATTTACCTGGCGATCGTTATCGGCCTCCTCCTTGCCGCGGCTATGCTTCCCTTCATTGACGTGGAAGTGAATAGCCAGAGCAGGGGCATTCTCCGGCCGGCGATGAAACTTACCCCGGTGACAGTGCCCGTGAGCGGGCGGATCACTTTTGCCCGTCTGCAGGAGGACCGAGCCGTTTGTTCCGGAGATACCCTGCTGATCATCTCGACGGCGGAACTCCGTGGGGAGACCGACCACCTGCAAGCCCAGCGAAGGGAGCGCCTGCGGGTCCTGGCAGACCTGCGCGCGCTTACCGCCCTGGAGAGCACTACCCTACCTGATCTGCGTACCGCCGTATACCAGCGCGATCACCGGGAATACCTCCGCCGACGCGATGAGTTGGAATTGAAACTGGAACACGCGCGTCGTCACCTTGCCCGACAGACGGAGCTACTTGAAACCGGATCCGTAGCCCGTATGGACCAGGAGGAGGCAGCGTTCGAAGTTGATCTGCTGGCGGGACAACTCCGGCAACTCCAGGATCAGCAGCGCCACCTCTGGACGCAGGAACTCCAACGCGTCCGCCGCGAAACGGCCGAACTGAACCGTAGCCTGCAACAGACCGAAGAATTATCGAAACAATACGTCGTCACCGCCCCGGTGGACGGCCACCTCACGCAAACTAGCGGACTGCCGCCCGGTGCCCACGCGACAGCCGGGCAAGTAGTGGCGCAAATAAGCCCGGACGGAGATCTACGCGTGGAGGCTTTCGTCAATCCCGCCGATATAGGCTTGCTGCGGGTCGGGCTACCGGTACGCCTGCAACTCGATGCCTTTAACTACAACCAGTGGGGCCTCGCCCGGGCCACGCTGAGCGAGATTGGAACCGACGTGACGGAAATGGACGGTCAGGCCGTATTCCGGGTACTCTGCACCCTCCACGATCGGGAACTGCGCCTACGCAACGGATACGTTGGCAGTCTGCGCAAGGGCATGACCCTCACGGCCCACTTCACCCTTACCCGACGGAGCCTTTTCCAGCTGCTCCGAGACAAACTCGACGACTGGTTTAACCCCGTATACCACTAGCGATGAAAAAGACGATCAAACAACACGATATCACCGACTGCGGAGCGGCCTGTCTGGCCTCTATCGCGGCGCACTATCGCCTTGGCTTACCCATTGCCCGCATCCGGCAGATGGCCAGTACGGATCAAAAAGGGACGAACCTGCTGGGCATGATCCAGGCGGCCGAAAAGCTCGGCTTTACCTGCCAGGGCGTACGCGCGGAGGAGTCCGCCTTACGGACCGAAGCCGAATTTCCCGCCGTGGCGCACGTGATCGTGAATAAGCGCCTTCATCACTTCGTGGTGGTCTACCAGGTCACGGACGAGTACGTCCGCGTGATGGACCCGGCCAACGGGCGCATGCAAAAGAAAAGCTGGGAGGCGTGGCGGGAAGAATGGACCGGGATACTTCTCCTGATCGCCCCCGGCGAAACCTTCGAGACCGGCAACCGGCGGGTATCCACCTTCTCCCGCTTTCGCGCCTTGCTGAAACCCCACCGGTCAACGCTGATGCAGGCGCTTATCGGAGCGGTGGTCTATACGGTATTGGGCCTTAGCACGTCAATCTACCTGCAGAAGATCACCGACTTCGTGCTGATCAATCAAAACACCCGCCTGCTCAACCTGCTGAGTATCGCTATGGTCGCCCTGTTGGGTATGAGCATCTACATAGGTGTGGCGAAGTCCGTAATGGTCATGAAGTCGGGACAGCTCATCGACGCGAGACTTATCCTCGGCTACTACAAGCACCTGCTGCGTCTCCCGCAACGCTTTTTCGATACCATGCGAACCGGTGAGATCATCAGTCGCATCGGAGACGCCGTGAAGATCCGAGCCTTCATCAACGACGTTGCGATCAACTTGCTGGTCAATGTATTCATCGTCCTCTTCAGCTTCGGATTGATGTTCACCTATTACTGGAAACTGGCGCTGGTCTTACTGATCGTGGTTCCCTGCTATGCAGGGATTTACTGGATCACGAATCGGCTGAATCGCAGCCGCGAGCGCGAGCTGATGGAGCGGGCGGCGGACCTGGAAAGCCAGTTGGTGGAAAGCGTGAATGCGGTACGAACGATTAAGCAACTGGGCTTAGAGGATTATGCCAATCGTAAGACCGAAACCCGTTTCGTCCGCCTGCTAGGTATAACGTACAAATCGGGGATGACCGGCATTTTCAGCGGGAATGCCTCCGAACTGGTGAGCCGGCTCTTTACCATCATCCTGCTTTGGGTCGGCAGCTACTACGTTATCGCGGGGGCTATATCCCCCGGCGAGCTACTCGGCTTTTATGCCCTGATCGGTTACTTCACCGGACCGGCCAAGGGTCTGATCGGCATGAACAAGACGATACAGAACGCCCTGATAGCAGCTGACAGGCTGTTTGAAATAATCGACCTGGAAAGTGAGGAAGAGGCCATCGAGGGGATGACGCTCAAGCCAGAAATGATTGGGGATATACGCTTCAGTGGCCTGCACTTCGGCTACGGTTCGCGAAAGCAAGTATTCGAGGATTTCAACCTGACCATCCCCGCCGGCCGGATAACCGGGCTGGTAGGGGAAAGCGGATCGGGAAAGTCCACCCTCGCTTCCCTGCTGCAAAAATTGTATGCCCCCTCGGCGGGGAAGGTGGTGGTTGGCGATGCCGACCTGTCTTACATCACTAACCAAAGCCTGCGGGCAAGAATAGGCGTGGTCCCCCAGGAGCTGAGTCTGTTCGCCGGCAACCTGATCGAGAATATTGCGGTCGGTGATTACACCCCCGATATGCAGCGCGTTCTCGCGATCTGTAAGGAACTGGGGCTGCTGCCCTTCATCGAGGCCCTCCCGGAGGGATTCGCCACCTACGTGGGTGAGCAAGGTGTAGCCCTCAGCGGCGGACAGCGGCAGCGACTCGCCATTGCGCGGGCACTGTACCGCGATCCGGACATCCTGATCCTGGACGAAGCAACGTCGGCACTGGACAGCGGCAGTGAGGAATTTGTCCAGCAAACCATTCAACGACTCCGGGCGGAAGGAAAAACCATCATTATCATCGCCCACCGTCTCAGCACCATTATGGATGCCGACAAGATTGCCGTCCTGAATAAGGGCAAGCTCATCCAGGAAGGAACCCACGAAGAGCTACTCGCTGACCCGGGCGTGTACCGAGACCTCTGGAGCAAGCAGTTCCCGAGCCGCGTGGTGAAGCGGTTGGCCGCTTAGCCAACTATCCGGACCCAAGGGCTGAGGTCCTGGGTATAGGCCCGATCGCTTTTGTCCGCCTCAGCTTACAAACTATACATCCATTTTATAAAACCTAATCCCAACACTATGTCCATGCAAAAACAACTGGAGCGATTACGCCGCATGCATAACCTGATAAAATTTCGCCGTACCGGTACGCCGGAGCAGTTTGCCGAACGATTGGGGATATGCAACAGCCTGCTGTATCGACTGCTCTCCGAACTAAAGGAAATGGGCGCGCCGATTCACTTTTGTCAACACCGACAAAGTTATGCCTACTACGAGAGCGTGGAACTGCGGGTCGAATTCGTCCGCGTAGGTCAGGAAGGGCCGCCGGGAAATGAGCATAGCGCCCGCGAGGCGAAGGTGAGATCCTTACCACACCCAATTCAATCCCCTAACATAGCGGCATCCTAGGCATGGAATCACACTTCTTTATTTTGCTCGTGAGTGAGTGTAATGATGGCCTGGACGATTACGGCATGATTGCCTTCTGGGTCATATATCTCAGCGGGATAGCCCTTATTCTGGCCGTTCTCAAGCTCGTAGTCCGCATCCTGCAGGCACTGTTCAAACGCATGTATCCCTAAGTGCTTATTCGGTCTTCCGCTCATTGTCAACAACTTGGTCTTATCGGCCTGCATTTTGCGCAGAAAAGATTTACTTAACCCGTTAAGCGCCCCTTTTCCTCGCTCATTCAGGCCAACAATACCGGCGTTCTTGCCTGTTTCGGAAAGTCCGAATAAGCTCTAAGCAAACCGGGGCCCCCTGTGTTCAGGGAGCCCCGGAATGGATAATAATCTTCAGATGAAGGCTACCTAATGATTACGGGAATAATGTCTCTCACCATTCCGTCGCCTTCATCGAGGGTTACTACGACGTAGAAGTAGCTGCTACTGCTTCCACCCAACTGGCTGATGTCCAGGCGATGGTCCGCGCCACCAGTGACCTGGATACGATCCCGCAAGCGAACCCGACCGAGTACGTCGACGAGCTGAATGTCCGCCGTACCCCGCACACTTTCCCCAAAGTTCAGCATCAGGAAGCCGTTCTCCGCGGGGTTGGGGTAGGCCTTGACTAGTCCGGTGATTCGTCGTGGAAGATCACGGACGGCGGTTGGGCCGGAACAATCCATTGTATCGAGCCTTAGATCGGCCACCCGCTGGTATAGAATGCGGTGGCCCCCGTCATTGAGGTGAGTGCCGTCGCCACTGTCTAGCGAGTCAATGATGAAGCCGTTATCGTCGGCCAGGCCCGTCCAGAAGTCGATGGCCCTATCGCCGTAGATAGCCAGTATGCTGTCGCGAACATCCCGCTGGATCTGTATTTGGGAGGCATTATCAAAATTACGCGGCTGGGTGGTACCTATATAGGTCATCACGCCCGCCTCGCTGGCCGCCCCTTCGATCGCTTCGTAATTGTCCAGCTGGGCCTCGACGGAGAAGCCTTGTGCGGCATCGTTCGAAGGCATATTCACGATAATGGCAAGTGGGTCATAGCTTAGTGCCTCCGTCACGTTCCGGTTCAGATCGGGCACGATGCCGACGCCGGCCGGGATGTCCGTACCCGTGGGCAGGATATGGTAAGTCGTATAGCCGCCCCTAGCCAGATTTACTACCTCGTAGCGGGTATCGTCCGAGAGCAATTCCCGGTAGCGGCCTACCCAACTGCTGTCCTGACTCGAGGCCCCCGTGCCCTCGGCGGTGGATGAGCCGATGACTACGATCGTGCAAGTCGTGGTGTCGGTACTGATCGTGAAGGTCGAATCGCTCGTATCGAGAAGAGTATCGGAGGTGATCCGCACGAGGGCTTCATCCGTGTCTTCATCGGGCACCGTCCATTCGTAGCGGCCATCAATGGCGGGGACGGTATCGATGACCGTCCAGTTCGTGCCGTCGTCCGTGGAATATTCAAGCCCCACCAGACCGAGGTTGCGCGAGATCCAGGTGATATCCGCCGTCTTACCGGCTTGCCAGAACTCCCCGCCGGTCGGGTTGGTAAGATCCAGGGATATTTCGCCTACTGGACCCATATCAGGATAAATCAGTCGCAGTACCCCGAGATAGTAGAACCCCAGACTGTTAGCATTATTCGGTCCGGAGCTGGCCGTGACCAGAATACGTCCTTCTTCGTTGGGAACCATGTCCGTGGAAACGGATCGGCTGCTATTAGAGGAGATATTCAGGTAAAGGGTGTCCGTAGTAGCTCCTTCGACGACATACTGCGTTTCCCGGAGTTCGCTGGTGGTGCGGGAGGCGAAGAGTTCGACGGCATAGCTGGTCGTGGGGTCCAGGCCATCCAGCTCCACCGCGGCGGTCGGCTGGGACTGGCCACCGAATAGGCCGGTATTACCAAAGAAGCTGTCTCCGGTAGCGGTAGCGGCCAGATCCAGCCCTTCGTCGGGAGTGAGGGTGCCATCCGTGTTAATGTTATTGAAGGAGTCCACCACCGCAATGGAATAGCCGGTAAAGAAGCCCGATGTATTCGTCAGGTCCGATATCATTCCGGCATTGGGGTCGGTAATGTTATTGTAGGGAGGGGGCGTGGTATTGGATCCACCGAAGTCGACGATGACCGTATCCAGCGCGGCAATTGCGGACTTATTGGCGAAGACCTCCATGGCTCCCAGGTAGTAAAAGCCCGAGCTATTGGCATTATTGGGTCCCGGACCGGCGGTCACCCCGATCGTGGAGTCCCGGCCGGGGAAGACCGTAATCGTAGCGAGCTCGCCGGTGTTATTGGCGGAATTCAGGTAAACCGTATCGCTCATCAGCCCATCGACGACGTACCTCGCTTCCCGGTTCTCATCCGTATTGCGGGAAGCAAAGATCCGCAGGGTATAGCCCGTCCGGGGGTCCAAACCGGTTAGTTCAACGCCGCCGGTGGCCTGGATCTCTCCGTTGAAAGGAGCGGTATTTCCAAAAAAGGAATCATCGGTTGCCGAAGGCGGAAAGCCGAGCTCCTCGTCCGGAGTAGTGGTGCCCGCCAGGTTTACGCCCCGGAAGGCATCAACGACCACCAGGGAAACGTCCGTGAGCATTCCGGTCTGATTCATCAGCGTGACTACGCTACCGGAATCAAATTCGGTAATATTATTCCAGGGTGAGGGCGAAGGCGTTGTTCCGAAATCAATCAGAAAGGTGTCCGCTTCCACTTCCACCACGGGCGGTGGCTCCTCCATATCGTAGTTCATGACGATCGCCCCGAGGTAGTAGAATTTCGAGCCGTTATCGTTATTCGGGCCGGGTTGAACGTCGATCACGATGGTGCTATCGGCAGCCGGCATCATCGAGGAAGAAACCGGCGTGCCGGTATTGCTTGCTGCATTCAGCAAGAGCGTGTCGCGCGTTTCGCCGATGACGATGTACATGGCCTCCCGGTTATCGGTGGCCTCCCGCGAGGCGAAAATGGTAAAGTCGTAGGATTTGTCCGGCTTAAGGTTGGTCAGCGTGACGGCCCCCGTAGGTTCGGTTCGGCCCCCGAATTCGGTCACGTTACCGAAAAAGCTATCACCGGTAGCCGAGCCGGGAAGCCCCAGATCGCCATCCGGTTCCTGCGTACCGGCCCGGTTGATGTTATTGAAGGCATCCGTAACCCGGATTCCGTAGCCGGAGAGAAAGCCTTTGCTATTGGTTAGGCTTGGAATCTCTCCTGCTACCGGGTCGACCACGTTATTCCACGGGGCGTCGGAAAGATCGTCTCCGAAATCTATGAGGATGCTGTCCTGATCCATATCCTGGGCCAACAGGAAGGGCGCAGCCATCAGGCATAGCAGCAGGGTAAAGAATTTGGGGTAAAGTTTGTGCATGATCTGTTGTTTTGAGCGACTAAAGGAGAGCTGCGGAAGGCAAGCGATAGATAAAGTGTTTGCCCCGCCGGCCTTGCTTTAGCGCAAACGGATGCCGTTATGCGATGTGCACCGAAAATATCCGATTAACCTGCATCCCTTTTTTATGGGCGGCAAGCGCAGGATAAAAGCATGGTGGACTTAGCCGCTTTACCGGATTAGCAGGAAAGAACCTGGCGGTCCGTTCAAGGAGTGGCCAGGATCATCGATCCTTCGTGCATGCGCCACTTGCTTTCGAAATCGCGAAAGATTTAACACCACTCCACCCACGGTAGCGTGAGGTGCCCGAGACTTGTCCTATCCTAAAAATCCATCTAAATGCCGGTGGATTCTAACATTGACAGTACCGGGCCATCCGAAAGGCTAAATAATTCGGTCGAGGTGAAAGATTTAACACCACTCCACCCACGGTAGAGTGAGGGGCCCGAAACTTGTAACACAATAAAGAAATACATCGGAACGCCGGTGGATTCTAACATTGACAATACCGGGCCAACCGAAAGGCTATAAAATTCGCTCGACGTGAAAGATTTAACACCACTCCACCCACCGTAGAGTGAGGGGCCCGAAACTTGTAGCAGATAATTAGTACACCGCTCTAAAGCTGGATGATCTTTCCTCAATAGATGGAATGTCCGGCGGCAGGAGCACCAACCCAACACTATGAATCCTTACGAAGATTTTCAAGACGAATTCGAATCCGACGGATTCTCAATCCCTCACCTTCCCCTCGACTGGAACGAAGAACTCTCGCTGGAAGAGTACCTCGAACGGATGGAGCGGCAGCGGGAGGTGATCAACAAGGCTATTTAATTTCATCACCCTTAAATCATTAATTATGTCTATCTCAGAACTTCGATCCGTTTCCGGCGGGTATGGGTTTATTATCACTTGTGTGTTTCCTGCGGAATTTGATGGCGACCCAATCCCTCATTTCAACGCTAAGCGAATAGAGGGCCTATCCAGCGAAAAATTACTCGTAACCCTTTAAATAATTTACTATGCATTCTCTTGATTATCAACACCTTCATACTGTTGAAGGAGGATCTACACCTATCATTGATCCGGAGATTTTCAGCGATGTCTTGATTTTTAATCCTTACCCACTCGTCAAATATAATTAAAATGCAATCAATAAATTTAATAGAACTGCACAGAACCTATGGAGGTACAGACCCGCTCCCATATTGCACGGGAGAAAGCATAGGGCGTGGAGTAAGAGAGACTATCATCTCCTATTGCATTATGAACGTACCGTTTTTCAACCATTTTTACGCAATAAAATAATATAGTTTACTATGAAAATAATTTCGAAAACCAACCTTGCATCTATCAATGGCGGAAGTTGGAATATGGTCTGGAAGTCAGTTGTGGCCGGCGCAGGGTTTCTTTTAGGTAAAGACTTCACTGAAGTGTGGAAGGAAGGCTGGAACGATCCATATGGGAGAGACTAATCCGACCGGCAAACTTTAAATCAATTATCACCTAAATTTATTACCATGCATAATTTAGATCATTATGACTTAAAAGTTGTCTTCGGGGGAACAGGGGACGAGGAAGACTGGGTGGACGTATCCGCAAAGTTTGTGCGAAACTTTGCCCGAGGAACAAGAGGTTTCTTCAATGGTTTACTTGGCTTCGAAGATTGCCATTGTATGTAATCTCTACTTAGATTGTCCACGAACTTGTTTAACTTACGTTAAATTTGTTCGTGGGCAATTTTCACCTAAAATGAAATATATTCTCTACATCCTTGGAGGCATCTTTATATCTGTGGTTACATTTACCCTAGTAACCACCATATGTCTATATGGGCTCGGCCTATCAGATATAAAATCATCTAAAATTGCCACAGATGCAAGCACCTTGGTTTTATTTTTATTTATGCTTTACTTTATATTCATAGAAGATAATACGTTAGAGAAAAATTAACTTTGATATTATTAGTGGTGCTTCGTCAAATTCAGTGGGCACGGAGGTTTAGCCCACCCAGATGGAAGTAAATCATTTGGCTGAAGTTGTACTGATTCCGATAGCCTTTTGCCAGTCGTTTGATCTCCTGAATCTTCAGATTCACTCTTTCGGCATAGGCGTTACTACTCAATTTTTGGTAGTACGTCTCTACTCCGTACCAATGGTCGTGCAGGGTATTGGCGAACTTTTTGATGGGAGCTATCCCGCTGCCCCAAGCTTGGATGATCCAATTTTCCAGGGGAGCTACCTCGCGGTTGCGCTGGGCGCTGTTGAGCACCTCCCGAAACAGCTCCTTTAGTCGATATGCTTCCCCTACATTGGGGTAGGCCGCCGCTAAATCTTTGACTTTACGTTGTTGTGCCTCGGACAACCCGGGTTGGTTTTCCAGCCACAGATATCGGCTGTTTTTCAACTCGGCAAACTGCCGCTGATCGCTGCGCCTCACCTGGTCCACCGCCTCGTTGAGCTGCTTGGCCCAATGGAACCGGTCAAACACCATATCCGCCTGGTCCATCCATTCAGTCACCGCTGAGATATAGGACGCGGACATGTCCATCGTTACGGTCTCCACCTCCTGACGGTAAGCCCCGCGAATCTCCCTATCGACCAAGGCTTCCGCAAAAGCTTCTTTATCCTTGCCAATGGCTACCCCAACTACCTTACGGGCTTCCCGATCGGCCAAAATAGTAAAGTAAGGCTCCCTCAAAAAGTCTATGAGCCTAGCATATATAGGGGTTTGAATGCCAAAAGTAATTTATCAAAGTATTGCTGAATGCACGGAAATTAGGTAAATTGAGAGCAGAACCTTGCATTTAGCGCATGATCAAGTACACCCCCGCCTCACAGTTGTCACTGCAACTATTCAAGACCCCCTTTGACCAAGCCCTTTCAGCCGAAAACCGCTGGGTGAAAATGGCCGCTTTGGTGCCCTGGGATGAGATGGCTACCGTCTTTTTGCGCAGCATGAGTGCCGACGAGGGACGGCCTTCGGTTGATCTGCGCATCGTACTGGGCACCTTACTGGTTAAGCACATCGAGGACCTGAGCGATGAACGCACCATCGAGTACGTACAGGAAAACATCTACGCCCAGTACTTCGTGGGTTTAACCAGCTTTCAAACCGAAGCGGTCTTCGTGCCGCACCTCTTTGTCACGATCCGTAAACGCCTGGGCGAGGAGGGAACTCGCGCGGTCAATGATATGGTTATCGCCCAGGCACGTAAGCTTAACGCCATTAGGCACCGTGCCCGTCCGAGCGATGGGGTACCTGCTGGGAATACCGTTGCGCCAAGCTCGACCACACCAACGGTTGACCAGCAAGAAGATCAAGGGGTGGATGATGCCGGGGATGGTAGTGCAAAGCAGCCGGCCCCTGTTCGCAACCGGGGTACACTTATCGTCGATGCTACCGTGGCGCCGGTGAACATTGCTTACCCCACGGACTCCCGTCTGCTGGCCGATTGCCGCCGGCTAACGGAGGAGCTCATCGATGCGTTGTATCTCAATCAGCCAGCTTTATGGCCAACCAAGCCGCGCACCTACCGGCGGGAAGCCAGGAAGAGTGAGATCAGCTTTAGCAAGAAGCGGCGCAAAGCCAAGGCCGAGATCCGCCGGCAGGTCAAAAAGCAGGCGGCCTACGTGGCCCGCAACGTGCGTACGTTGCACAAAATGCTGGACCGGCTGGAAGCGGAAGAAAAACGGGTGATATGGAGCCACGCGCAGTGGCGGCAGTTCTGGATTGTGCAGGAGATCTTGCGCCAGCAACAAGCGATGCTGAAGGATGGTCGGCGCCGCGTAGACGACCGGCTGGTCAGTGTCGTCCAGCCCCATATCCGGCCCATCAAACGGGGTAAAGGGGGTGGCAAACAAACGGAGTTTGGCCCCAAGATCAACGCCAGCGTGACGGAAGGCTTCGTCATAGCCGACCGGATCGACTTTAACGCTTTCAATGAGAGTGAGGGCCTGATCGATCAGATAGAGGGCTACAGAGCGCGTTTTGGCTATTATCCGGGGCGGGTACTTGCCGACAAAATCTACTGGACTCGCAAAAACCGTAAGTGGCTTAAAGACAGGAAAATAGACATCGGCGGGGTGGCGATGGGCCGAAAGACCCGCCAGACGAAGTATGAAAAGGAAAAGGAACGGCGCAAAAACAACGAGCGGAGTACGGTTGAGGGTAAATTTGGGGAAGCGAAAGAGCGCTACGGAATGGATCGTTTGTACACGCGGCTACCCCGGACGACGTTAGCCGAAATATCACTGATCATGCTGAGTGTCAACCTAGTAAGGCTGCTACGGGAAGCTTCCCAAGCAGCATTTACGTTATTTTTTGCCTATATCACGCTCCTCGGTTCGACGTATAGGTGGTATATGGCCGGAGAAAATCGCTTGCAGACGATGGTAGATCGGCCAGGGACAAGTAAGGGATCAGTTCAGCCACGGGTGTTGATGGGTTTTTGAGGGAGCCCTAAAGTAGTTGTGCCCCTTGCGCGTACTCGTTTCATCCACCGATAGCTCCCGCACGGGCGCTAACATCTGATCACTCAAGGCCTTACTGACACGGTGGCGGATAATCCCAAAGACGCGTTTGTCGCCGATGAGGAGTCGGGCGGCAACGGACCGGCAACTCAACCCTTGCCGGACTAGTTCCACCACATCGTCTTCAAAAAGCAAAGTGAAGGAACTACCCGGACGGGCCCAGGGAACTTCCACCAGACGAACCGAGCCATCATCCGTCTCAACCCGGGGAACGCGGGCATGGACGAAACACTGGTGCTGGAAGAAGTTCAGGTGCCGCCAACTGCGCCGGTGATGATCGTAGACCGAATAGGCCTTGCCTTGGTACTCAAACTTGGAAGCTGGCTCATGGTCAACCTCGATGTGTAATACACGCTTACCCTGCTCAAGCTGAAAGCTTACGTCGCGGATAAACCATGGGCGGCTCAGACCCAGAGCCATAGTGAAAATTGGAAGCTCGTTCTCCATGGCTCAAAATACGCGACCCACTATATTTGACGAAGGACCTCTTTTTGAGGGAGCCCTGTCGAAAAAATCCATTTGAATGCCGGTCGATATCAACATTGACGATACCGGGCCAGCTGAAAGGCTAAATAATTCGGGCGACGTGAAAGATTTAACACCACTCCACCCCCAGTAGAGTGAGGCACCCGAAACTTGCAGTAGATAATTAATACACCGTTCTACAGCTGGACTGACATAAGCAACTAAGGATTTGTCCAGCGGTCAGGGTACTAAACCAAAATCATGAATCATTACGAAAATTATCAAGACGAATTCGAATCCGATGGATTCTCAATCCCTCACCTTCCCCTCGACTGGAACGAAGAACTTTCCCTGGAAGAGTACCTCGAACGGATGGAGCGGCAGCGTGAGGCGATCAACAACGCTATTTAATTTCATCCCCCTTAAATTATTACTTATGTCTATCTCAGAACTTCGATCCGTTTCCGGCGGGTATGGGTTTATTATTACTTGTGTGTTTCCCAAGCCTGATTATGGGGACTATCCAGGTCCAAAATCTATCCACGAGTCTCACCAGCAACTTTTTTCGAGCCTAAAACTGAATGGATAAAGTTATCCCTTTCAATAATTATTTTAACATCAAATATTAACATCATGATTGACTCAAAAAGCCATATAACTACACTGAATCTTGCAGAACTTCACTCCTTTAATGGAGGTGAGTCTATATGGTATTGGCTTGCTTATGCTGCCGGATGGACCGTTCGCGAAATTGAGGAAGACATCGATAGAATGTCACAACCTGGAGGATATAAATGGAGTCCTGCTCGCCCTTACCAATAACCACTTAATCTACACTTAAAACAAATTTTATGATACATCTATCTAATTCACAACTACTATCCTGTTCAGGAGGAGGTTTGTTTAAATGGTTCACGCGAGCTCTCGGAGTAGGAGCTTTAATGGATGCTTTAGAGAATATTCCCGATATTCGTGAAGGTTTCTATGATGGCTACAATGGTTTAGAGCCTCGTCATCAAGCTTCAAAATAAATAGCTTACCCCGAGAGCCCTGGCTCTCGGGGTTAATTGTCCACCTATGAAGACATTACATTTACTTCTCCTAGTAGTTTTGGTAATGGCATCAATCTACCTAGTAAGTAACTCACCTGAAATTTTGCGCGGATCACATTCGTTTGATAAGTTACCACGTTGGGGCGCCTATACTGTAATCGGGTGCCTCCTTGCTGTCGCGATAAACAAGTGGGAGCAAAAAAGAGAACACTAGGTGAGATGTCACTTGAAAGGCAAAGAACTTGCCCCGTTTTTGAACAGCAAGATTGCCCCCGCTCCTTTAAGTCAAATTGAGAATACTGATGCTTCTGCAGTCATAGGACAACTGTGCGATTAAAAAACAAGCGCAGTATAAAGGTAATTCACGATCTCACTTGAAGTAGGTGGACTAGGTAGGGTGGTACTTTAATAAGTTAAACGGCTCGTTCGGAAATATTTTTCGTCCTTTTTTGAAAATTGTCGTGCTCAAAAATTCAGCAACCATTCATAAATCTTCGCCAATAACGATTAACATAAACTGAGATTATATGAATGAATGAGACAATATTCTGTTAGTAGCTGAATAGCCCAGCAGCCCAATGGTAACATTATAGAGACGGATAAAATAATATTACGATTAAACGTGCATCAACCATTAAGCCGGTTCACACCCACGAAAAGTGACTGCAATTAATTTGCCTTCAAAAGGAGTTATCACATCAACGCGTGCCTCCTAAAACCCCCTCCCAAAGAAGCCCGGTACCAAGACGGACGGAAATCTAACTATTTACGAAGCATAAAATTCCAAATCCGCTCCACCTCACATACCGTCAGGTACACCTGCGAACCGTAGCCCATCATCAGTTCCCGTTGGCTGCCGCCGTAACAATTGGTTTTGTCGCTGCCGTGATTATGGGGTACGCAGTCACCGAAGCACTCCTCCAGCGGATCGAAACCCTGTCCCGCGCAGGGATTGTCGCATTTGAAGGTATGATCGAGGGATAGCGCATGCCCGATCTCGTGACCGATTTGGCGGGCCACCGACCAGGTATCGTGGCTCCCGCTCAGGTATTTTTGCAGGGAATTATAGATGTAAATGGTGTGGCTGCCGGCCCCTCCGGTCGATCCGTCCGGTGGATTAGCCCCACCTCGGTACTGGAAGATCACGTTAAATACGCCGGGGATGGCCACCGGTCGCTCCCGGTAGCTGTAGAAATAGGCCCCCGCAATCCCCTTTTCCGGATTTTCGGCAGGGGCGAATCGGATCTTCGTGTCGCGGCTGGGCTCGTAATCCAGCATAGCGGTCCGGAAGCGCCCGTTAAGTTCGCGTAGCAGGTAATAGGTCAGTGTTTTGGCCACCAGCTTCTCATTATTACCATGGGTGGCCAACAGACTGTCCTGCGGATCGCTAACGAAATTGCGCCCGTCCGGCAGCGCTACGAAGTGAAAGGCAAGCCGCAGGGTCGTATCGGGCAGCTCTTGAATTTCCTCGATGGTCAGTCGATCGCCTTCGGGTGACTGCGCCGGCAGTCCGGGCAAGAGCACAAAAAAGATGGCAAGTAGGGTGAGCAGGCGAAGCATACAAGAAAAACGGATCAGTCAAATAAAGGTACTACCCTACCGAAGTCCCGCCTGTTCTCCGGCCGACGATTGGTCTTGCAGGGCTGCAACAGCCTCCAGCACGCGGGCCCGGTCCCCTTTGGGGTCGGCTGCCATTTGCCGGAAAAATGCTTGCCTGTCGTCGGGGTAGTCCAGCAGGTAATCCGGTGGTATGCCGGTTGATTCGTACAGCTTTCCCTGCGTATCCGTGTATTGCTCGTTGGAAATCGTAAAGTGCCAACCGTTAGGCAGTTCTTTTCCAAGGGCATCGGAAAGTGCTCCGCTGGTAGGGGTGCCGATGCGGTAAACGTTCTCCATTTCCAGGGAAGCAAAGGCAAGGTAATCGGCAGCGCTGGCCGACTGCCGGGAAGTCAGGATGAAGACGGGTTTCGTCATAGCGACCTTCCGGGGCAGCAGGAAGGTATAAAGATTGGAAGTCGGTGAAGCCGTGAGGTCCCCTGGCTCGCTTATTCGCTACGTGTAAAAGGGTATCCGTAAACGGGCGGAGGATTTCCGTGCTGACGATATCCTGACCACCGCCGTTGAAGCGTACGTCTATGATGAGTTTCTCGGTGTGCTTCAAATCCCCCAGGGCGCGATCCATGACATCCGCCGCACCGGCCGCTTCCAGCTGCTGATATTCGCCCTGATTCATACCGTTAAAGAACTCGACGTAAGCGCCGACAAAACCCTCTGCTTCGACCAACGTATCCGGTAAATCCAGGTCCGCATAAAGCCACATCGCCTTTACCTGTAAGTAGCCGATGCTGTCCGCTATGGTCCCCCAGCGCATCAGCCAACTATCCTCGGTATAGTTCCGTATCCAGCCAAGCCTCCGTGACGATGTCCGCAATTCCGAAGTCGCCGTATTCCTTCCCTCCTTCATCCGGCTCTTCAGCTTCCGTTTGCAGGCTATCCATTTTCGCGTACAAGGCGTCATCGGCTTCCAGCCATCCGTGATTGTCCTTTAGGGCAAGTAAATATTCCTCCAGCAAATTGTAAAGGGCTACGTCCGAAGCAGTTGAATTTATGCGGGATTGGTAGCTTCGGTACAAGCTGTCCTCATTCAATTGATTCCGTTCAAAGTAGGCGTAATGATCGCGAACGGTGGCAGCCAGTACTTCAAAATTGTAGACCGGATCGCCCTGCTTTTGAGATGCTGACCGGTTCGGAGCATAATTCGGGAAGCGACGCTACCCGCGTATAGTGCTTTTGCGAAGTACCGTTCCATATCGCCAGGGAATCCTCAGTTAACCGTAGTCGGTCTCCAAATTCCCTCACCAATCCTTGACCGGCCGGTAAACAGGCGACCTGAGTGAAATCGTAGTACGCGTAAGTACTGTCCTGTACGACCATATAACTCCCATAAGCCGGAGCGTACCAGGTTCCCGCTATTGAATCGGCCGACTGCGGAGCACCACACGCCAAACTCCACAGAAACATAAACCCGTAGTACCACCTTATAGCCATGGAATCTTTACCTAAAAGGACGAAATAACATCCCGGTCGTTGCAAGCCCCCTGTGAGGGTATTTCATTTAGCATCGATCAACCAATATGCAGTATAAATATGGAACGATTCGATCTCGGCGACGGCCTGCTTATGTTGATACCGATCGTTACCTTCCTGGTGATCTGTTATTTACTCTTCCGTTTTCTTTACCGTAGTGGTCGTCGGTGACTAACTCATGGTTACAGCAGACCATGCTCCCTTCCGTACCGGACAAGGTCCAGGGCACGCTGTACGCCGGCCTTTTTCATCAGGTTCTTCCGGTGGGTTGACACGGTATGGGCGCTTATAAACAGCTTTTCGGCAATTTCCCTACTGCTGAGTCCTGCCGCCACCAGTTGGAGCACCTGCAGCTCACGGGGTGAAAAGCGCACCGATGCTGGCGAACCGGCGGGGAGGGTACGGTAATGTCGGCCATTCGCCGAGTCTCCCCCCTGAATGTGGAGGACCCCGCGTGGGCGGTTAATAAATGGCGTTACATCCGTTACTACCACTACATCCTTTATCGGTTGCCCGACGGCGTCGACGGCCACCATAACCTGGTGAAAAGCCAGGTGCACCACCTCTTCGGAAGTCGTCATAAATCGCAGCCGGTATGTGTAGCTGATTCCGGTACGCACTTCCGGGTCGGCCTGTCGGAGGGAGTGGCGGATCTCATTCCGGATTTTGCGAAGATTGATTTGGTCTTCAGGGTGTACGGCGTCATATACGTTTTCGATTTTCCCCTGATGCCAATCCTCGGTGGGATATCCCAGCATGCGTTCCAGTCCACGGGAAACAAATCGAAAGCGTCCGCTGCGGTGGTCTACTGAATAACAAACGCTGTTCGAACGGTGTAAAAGGTTTATCAACTCCACGTGAGGGCCACCAGTTGGTTCGAAGTTAGGGGGCCATCCGTTCTGATTATTGTCGTAAGCGCCTTCTAAGGGGTTTAATGGCATAGTGTGTCTGGCTTTGTATTCTCGCCAGCGCTTAATGAAATATCGCGTCGGCTTTGCGTATTGCCCCTATTTGGGCCAGTCGCTGCCAGTTTATCCGCTCCGTTAGCAATTGTTACCCGAAGAAGGGAAATTTAATCAGCCCCCGCGAGGCTATCCTTAAGATACTGGCTCTATGCAGATTTAAATGGGTAGCGTAGGTCGAGCTTACCGGCCAACAGGTATATCATAGCGATGAAGTTGTCTAGGTTGCGATACCCCCTAGCTCGACGCTTAGCCAGTTGTATTTTGGTGTTGGTTCCTTCCAGTATGCCATTAGTGATGCGTGAGGTGATGAAGCTGATTACCCCGTACCAATGCCGTTTGAGCGTAGCGACAAAGTCGATGAAGGGCACGATTCCACTGGCCCGAGCCTGCTCCACCCAGTCATTCAGAAAGGCTTCCGCTCTGGTTTCGTCTTGCATGTCCCAAAAGTCGTTGAACAAGATCTTGAGCCGGTAGGCATCCCCTAATGTGGGATAGAGCTTCAGCAGTTCGTCACGCTCCGCCCGCTTGGTGTCAGAAAGATTAGCCTCCGACTTGAGAAAAGTGTACTTGTGTCCTTTGAGTAGGTCATGCTCCCGTCTTTCGGCCTTACGGACTCGGTCCATGGCCTCATTGAGTAGCTTGACTACGTGGAAGCGATCAAAGGTGATGGAGGCCTGGGGGAACTCTTCCAGCACCCCGGCGATGAAAGAAGGAGACATATCGATACAGACTTCCTCGATTTGCTCGGCGCAGCAGTCCTTGGTGGTCAGATACTTACGAATGGCGCCTACACTTTCCTTTGACTTGCCGGTTGTGACGTGGACCACTCTTCGTTGGTCTAGATCGACCGCGGCGGTAATGTAGTGGTGGCCCTTCTTCGTACTGGTCTCGTCAATACCGATCTGCTTGACTTTGCTGTGGTCGAGCGCTTGGTAGGCACGCCCCACGTAGTGGCGAATGATGGTCCATAACCGATGTGGGTTCTCCCGTACGGCCTGACCTACCTTGTTGACTGGAGTCTCCAGTTCGACGAGTTGAAGGACGTAGGCCTCAAACAACAGGGTGAAGCCACTGCCGGGTCGGGCCCAGGGCAAGCTCACCGTCTTGACTTTGCCGTCGGCCAACTGAACGCGTGGCACACGGCAGTGTAGAAAGCACTTGTGCTGGAAGAAGTCTAGATGACGCCACTGCCGTTCCACCGTGTCGTAAGCGGTAAGCTGCTGCTCATCGCCGTAGCTGAACTTAGCGCCACGCTCAAAGTCGATCCAAAGGTGCAGGCAGCGAGCGCCATCTGCTTGTTCTTCAAATTTGGCTTCCGTAATTTGCCAGGGAGCTTGCAGGCCTAGAGCGGCCGTAAAAAGAGGTAGACTGTTCATGGCCGAAAGCTAATCTACCCACTCTATTCTGCATAGAGCCAAGATACTTAATAAATGCTGCTACGTCTCTCCCGTCCATCAAGGCATGATGTGCATGTATGGAAAGCGGCATACCCAGTCGGCCATCCCGCTCCGTGAGTTTGCCCACGCTCAATTTCGGACAGGAATCGGGATAGCTGAACCGACGCGCGTGACTCAGGGAGGTAAAATCCAACCAGGGAACCGCGCTAAAATGAATCACGTCATCACCGGCTACTGCTAGGTTGAGGCCGGAAGTGCTGCGTATGCGGTCGATTTCCGATTGAGCATCCTTCGAAAAGCGTTTGAAGTCCGGAGAAAAGGGCAGTAAGGAGAAATCAAAGGTCCCGTCTTCCCGGTTGATCGTGGCGGAAGCGTGAATTCGGTCGTGAATGACCACCCGGTCCTGTCGGATACGGTAGCGGAAACAAGCCACCTCGTTAACCGCACGTAGTATCTGGTGGAGGTAATAGAGGAAAAACGAAGTATTCGTTTTTTTGGCCGTTTGGTAAGCTTCCGTACAGTCCAAGCGTACGGTAATTCCGAAGAAGGGTTCCTCGAATTGGCGGAAGAAGTGAAAGTGTTCCTTTCTGGCCCAGTTTTCGATGTCCAGTTCGGTCAAGGCAGCAGTTGAAATATTTCGGAAATAGTACCGGCTTCCAGGAAGTGGGGGTGCCCGTCATCGTAGGGAACCTGCTCGTGCGACCAGGTGGTATGGAATGGTATGTGTACGGCATACCCCCCGAGTTGCAGTACGGGCAGTATATCGGACTTTATCGAGTTGCCCACCATCAGGAACTCCTCGGGCCGACAGTCGAGATGGGCGATCAGCCGCTCATAATTGGCGAGTTGCTTATCGGTCATCACCTCGATATGATGGAAATGCTTCGCGAGACCGGATTTATTCAGCTTCCGCTCCTGGTCGAGCAGGTCACCCTTTGTAGCTAAAACCAGGCGGTAATCGGGCTCCAGCCTGGCGAGCGTTTCGGCCACCCCATCGAGTATCTCCACGGGCTTATTCAGCATCTCCTTTCCGATATGAATAGCCCGCTCAATTAACTTACCCGAAGGGTTTCCCCCGGTAAGCTGAAGGATGGTTTCTACCATCGATAAGGTGAAGCCCTTTATCCCATACCCATAGAGGGGCAGGTTGGCCATTTCCGTGGCGAAGAGTTCACGGTGTACGCTGTGATGGGGAAGATAATCTTCGAGTAGGCTGCAAAAGCTTGCTTCCGCTTCGCGGAAAAACGGCTCGTTGACCCATAGGGTATCGTCGGCATCGAAAGCAATGGTGCAAATCCGTTCCACACTGCAAATTACGGTGTCGTGGCTGGCCTAACCAGCTGGGAAGATTATTCCGTAGCCAGGGTGGCAATTTCGATCTCCGCTGTTTTGGCCGAACCTCGCTCCCTGCGCTTATCCAAGGAAGGCGACGGAGCTATTCTTTCTATCCAATTACCCAGGGTATTGATTGCCGAAAGGCACCAGTTCACTTCCGCTTCCGATAAGTCAAGGACTACCGTGCGCAGATTGCAGAAAATAGCGTAGGGGGTTGCCCGGGCCCCGGCAAGGGACCACCAACCAGCAACTAGCGAGTGCAGGCTGCTGCGGGTCAGTCGGCTTCTTGCGCATCCCCGGCAGGCGAATTCATCCTGCTCCTTGATGTGCTGGCGCACCACATACGAGGTAACTTTCTTCAGTTTATAGGGAAGTAACTTTCCTTCCTTCCTACAATACTGGCAGGTCGACGTGCGGATACAGTGCAGAACTTCGGTTAGCCGGAGTTCGTCAAGTGCCCGCCTGGCAAGGATAAGGTCGGCCATTTCCGATGATACGGCTCCCCGGTTAAGGACATCGTTTTCGAGCTTACGCCGCAGTTGCGGCGTAAGCTCTATACGGTTTGGTTGTTTCCGCAGTGCGCGAGAAACGCTAAAAAGGTTTGAAAAAGAAAAACAAGCTGGTTGAAGTTTATTCATGAGAGACAACTGAGCAAAAAAAATCATAGTGAGTGCAGTTTCCTGCCAATGAAGGAGCGGATCAGCTACTTCCCGAACAAACCTTACCTGACGACCGCATAAGCGGACAAATGACAGTCGAAGGTGTGGTAAGTTTAGGTGGTAGTCGATACCGGTTCGCATCAATTTCGGCCGGTAACGCAAGCAATATAGCGGCAGCTTCGACCCACATCCTAAGATTTTGGAGTCGTTCGACGGAACGGTGGTGTTTCGTCCGGGAGCGGTAAGCTTTGTATTTTCGTGTACTTCTCCACCCCCGATATGCGATCAATTCTTTGTCTGGTACTAGCCAGTCTGCTTCTCTTCACCCTCAAAGCTTGCTCGAAGGAGGAAAAAACGGAAGAGGTAGTCGCCAAAACCTGCAGTTCCTGCCACCTGCCCGTAACGCCGGCCTCCCTTCCCAAATCCGTATGGGAAAAGCGGGTACTACCGGAAATGGCTGCCCGTATGGGATTACGAACCCTAGGCTATGACCCGGCCAACCAGCTTCCACCGGGGGAGTATGACTTGGCAAGAGCCCACGGGTTTTATCCGGACGTTCCTACTATGGGACTGGAAGCGTGGCAGGAAGTTCGCAGATTCATCCTGGAACAGGCTCCCGACACCTTGGAACGCGCCCCCCTCCTCCGGATGGATACCCTGGATCAGTTTATCCCCCGACCCTTTAATATCGATGGCCGCGATGGGGCGCTCGTAACTTATATCGGCAAGGGAGGCCCCGGACTTATTGTCGCCGACGGGTACGGGCAACTCACGGCCGTGGGAATGGATGGACAAATGGATATTCTCGCCAAGCTTCGGCTCCCCTTGGTGCATTTCTCGGTCGATGACCAGGACTCCCTGCTTCTCGAAATCGGCAACATTTACCCTACCGAAGCCAGTAATGGCAAACTGTATCGGCTGAAGGGCGGGGGTGGGCAAGTCATCGCCGATAGCCTGCACCGTCCCGTCCACTTCCTGTCCGAGGACCTCGACCAGGACGGTCAGCAAGAAATCGTAGTGTGTGAGTTCGGCTATTTTTCCGGAGGCCTTTCCCTGCTGGATCCAGACCCAGGCGGTAATTATCAGTACCGCCGTCTGGGAGGTTTTGCCGGCAGCACCCGGGTGGTGGCTCAGGACCTCAACCATGACGGGCGGAAAGACCTGATTGTTTTACATGCCCAGGGAGACGAGGGAATCGACGTGCTTTATCAACGAGACGATGGGGAGTATGACCGGGAAGTTCTCTTACGGTTTCCTGCGGTCTATGGTACCAGTTGGTTCGAACTGGTCGATTACGACGGTGACGGCGACCAGGACCTGATCACGGTTCACGGCGACAATGCCGATTACTCCAACATCATCAAGCCCTACCACGGCGTGCGGATCTACGCCAATGACGGTAACAACCACTTTGAAGAAATATACTTCCAGGCCCTGCCGGGGGCAACCCGCGTGGTGGCCCGTGATTTCGATGACGATGGTGACGTAGACCTGGCAGTCGCCTGCAACTTTGCTGATTTCCAAAACCAGCCGGAAGCCGCTTTCGTCTATCTGGAACAGCTAAACTCCGACCCTTCACTAAGCTTTCGGGCGGCCACTACCCCTATGGCGCTTGACGGACGGTGGCTCATCATGGAAGCGGACGATTATGACAATGACGGGGATTTCGACATTGCCCTCGGCTCCTTTACCCTAAATCCGTCGTCCGCACCCATGAACTTAACTACCCGGTGGCGCGATGGGCGTACCGATGTACTGGTGTTGGAGAATCTCCACCGCTAAGTAAACAGTCTACGCTCTTCAATTTGTGCCGGTATCACCCGCGCTTTTTACTCCCCGCGGAAATGCAAGCGGGCACTCATTATCTTGCCTGGAATAATTATCGATCATGCGCTTTCTACTCCCCCTCTTATTATTCCTATCCTGTGCCTCGGCCGAGCCGGAAACGGCCATGCAGGCAACGGATACCTCCGGGCCGGAATACTCCCTGGGACAGTGGTCCTTTCACCGTGCGCTCTTCGACGGGGAGATGGACAACTTCGACTTCATTGCTACCGCCGGTACAATGGGCTTTTCTGGCGTGGAACTGGTTAACCAGTTCTTTGCGGACCGGGCCACCGACGAAGCGTTTCTGGATAGCCTGCGCACCGCCGCCGACGATGCCGGCGTAGCCCTCACCATGCTGCTGATCGACGGAGCGGGCAATCTCGGATCAACTGATCCGGAGGCCCGGGAGACCGCGGTGCAAGAACATCTTAAATGGGTAAGCGCTGCTGATCAACTCGGCATTTCGGACCTGCGTATCAACGCCCACGGAGAAGGCGCGTACGACGAAGTTCTGGATGCAGCCACGGACGGCATCGGCAAACTGGCCCGGGCGGCCAACGAAAGCGGTGTGCGGATCCTGATCGAAAATCACGGTGGATGGAGCAGCAACGCCGCCTGGCTCACTACCTTACTGGAGCGGCTGTCTTCGGAAAACGTCGGGGCGGTGGCCGACTTCGACAACTGGTGCTACCAACGCGATAACGGAGAGCTCTGGGGAGGCAACTGTACGGCCCGATACGACCGCTACCAGGGTATGCAGGAACTGATGACCTATGCGGGCGGCGTGAGTGTGAAGGCCTTCAACTTCGACGAAGCCGGCGGCGAAACGGTAATGGATTTTGACGTCCTGTTCGATATCATTCGTGCCTCCGGTTATGACGGCTACCTGGGCATAGAGTACGAAGGGGATGGCCTGCCCGCCCGGGAAGGAATTGAAAAAACCCGCGCCCTGGCGGAGCGGACATGGCCGCGGGAAAAAATCGTTACCAGCGCCGCGAAACAGCGTATCGATAATACGCTGAGCGGTTTCGTAGCCGGGGGCGACATTGCCGGTGCCTCCGCGCTGATCTACGAGAAAGGAGAGGAAGCCTACTTCGGTGCCTTCGGGGACGCCGACCGGGAAGCCGGCACACCAATGGATCGCAATACCATAGTGCAGATATACTCCATGACCAAACCCATCACGGGGGTAGCCCTCATGCAGCTGTACGAAGCGGATAAATTCGACCTGGACGACCCCCTGTCGAAATATTTACCCGAATTCGCGGACATGAAGGTATACCAGGAGGGCGGCGGAAGCGCAGGTACAATGCAAACCCGTCCCGCGAGCCGGCCCATTTTGGTACGCGATATTACCCGGCATACGGCTGGATTCTACAACGGCGGAAATACACCAGGCCTGCAGGAAGCTTACGAAGCCGCCGACTTGCGGGGTTACGACAACACGCTCACGAGCATGGGTGAAAAGCTGGGGCAGCTCCCATTGCTCTTTGACCCGGGCAGCCAGTGGCATTACGGCCTTTCGGTAGACGTACAGGCCCTGCTGGTGGAAAGACTTTCCGGGCAACCGTTCGATGCATACGTCCAGGAGCATATCCTTAACCCGCTGGGCATGGACGACACCCGCTATTTCGTGCCGGAAGCAGACCGCGATCGCTTTTCCGCGGCTTATCGCCGCTCCGACGACGGCACCCTAACCCAGCTGCCCGACGAGGAGGCCCATGCCTTCAACATCCACGAATGGCCGCTGACCCCGGGAGGGTTCGGACTAACCTCCACCCTCGATGATTACCTGACCTTCGCCCGGATGTTGCTTAATGGTGGGACCTTCAACGGCCAGACTATTCTGCGCCCCGAAACGGTAAGGCTCATGCGGACCAACCAGCTACCCGACACGGTCACCGAGCGGCTGTGGTTGCCCACCAAGGGACAAGTGGGATTCGGCATCGATTTTGCCGTACGGCAACGCCCCCCGGCAAGCGCGGAAGAGAATCCGGGGACGGTGGGCGAGTTTTTCTGGGATGGCGCGGCCAGCACACTCTTTTGGGTCGATCCGGCCAACGATCTCGCCGCGGTACTCTTCGTTCAGCTCTTTCCGTACGACCAGATCGGCCTTCACCACGATTTTCGGCGGGCGATATACGGAGCCTTCCAGCCCGTCCCCACTAAATAAGGACCGCGCCGAAGCCGCCCCCTTAGAAGCCCTCCCCGTCGCTTACCTTCCGATACCTTTCCCCACATCCTTCGATACAGAAGAAGTAGATATCCAGCGTGTCGCCGCGAAGCACGAGGGGTAAGGGCCGCGGAGCGTCACAATCCGGGCTCAGCGTGCTGTCCCCTACGGAATAGCTACCCCTACCCTCCCCGTCGGTGTTCCCCAGGTTCTGGCAGAAGGACCCATTAGAGCGAAAGGACCCGTCGGGTCGGAAAACAATGACTTTGTCGGAAGTAACCGGTTGAAAGGTACCGGAGCCATCTCCGGGATCAGCGTAAATTTCCCGCAGCTCCCAGGTACCCGTAAGCCCGGAAGAGACCACCAGGCTGTCCTCCTTGGCACAGGCTGCACAAACGAGTAGCATCATTCCGGTCAGCACGATTCGAAAATTCATAGGGAAGTTTACCCTAAAGACGGATATTCCGACGGCGGCGTTGGTGGCCAGGCCACCCGTTTGGAGGGACAGGGGTCGCGCATGGCTGCGTAGCGTACCGGTCAGCCAACCGCGAACCTTCCCCGGGCGGTCGACATACATCATAAAGGTTAGGCAATGAAACAGCTACGCTACGACAATTACGGCGGCATCGATAATATGTATCTCGCCGAGGTGGATACCCCCGAACCCGGGCCGGAGGAGATCCTCGTGGAGGTGAAGGCCGCGGGAATTAATCCGGTCGACTGGAAAATCAGGAATGCCAAGATGAAGATCGCGGACGGTCACCTTTGGCCCCGTCGCATGGGCCTTGAATTTGCTGGCATCGTCAGCAAAGTTGGAAATAGCATCACCAACTTTAAGGTAGGTGATGAAGTGTTCGGCGCGGTGAGCACGAAAGTACTAGGAGCCATGGCCGATTCCATCGTGGTTACGGCTGATCAAATTCACCCGAAACCACCGTCACTCAGCATGAGCGAAGCCGGGGGCTTACCCCTTATCGGTGCTACCGCCTACCAGGCACTCCGGGAAAAGGTGGACGTCCGTGGTCAGGATATTCTCATCAACGGGGGAAGCGGCGGTGTCGGCAATATGGCCATTCAGCTCGGGCGCATGGATAACGCGAACGTAACGGCGGTAGCCGGACCACACCACCAGGGGATCATGCGCGAGCTTGGCGCCAACCGGACCGTGGATTATGCAACCACCGATGTAACAAAGGAAGAACACCGCTACGATGTCATAATAGATACGGCCATGACGCTGCCCTGGAGCAAAGCGAAACCCCTGTTGAAGAAAAACGGCAGCTATATCAATCTGGAACCGGGGCTTACCACCTTCCTCTCCAGCTTTGTCAACAACAAGCTCAACGATAAGCAGCACTTACCGATGTTTACCGATATCACCCATCACACCCTCCATAAACTCTACGATCTGGTAGAAGAGCACGGGTTGAAGGTTAAGATCGGTCAGGAATATGCGCTGATGGATTATAAGAAAGCCTACGAGGAATTGGAAAACGGCAAAAGTCCCGCCGGTAAATCCGTCTTTATCCCCTAGTGCCTGGTCAGGTCGATTATGTCGCAGTAGGTGCTGGTGTATTTTCGTGGGTGACGAGGCGGAAAAAAGATTGGATGCTAATCCTTACGGGGCCCTACCCGTAAGGCCGCTTAGCTACGGAAGCGTTTTTTCAACGAAGTCAACCGCGGAAAGACGCCGCAGATACGAGTGACAATAATTGCTTGACTAGGCACTAGCGTCTGTGGCTAGGAATACCTATATCCCTACTTTACGTAGGCAACTTGCTTGACCGCGCGAACGATCTTTTCGGCGTTGGGCAGGAATTCTTCCACGAAGCTGGCCGCATATCCGAGGTTTACGTCGGCCGAATTAACGCGGATAACCGGCGCGTCGAGGTAATCAAAGGCTGATTTTTGGATCTCGTACGCAATTTCGGAACTCACACCGGCAAAGGGCCAGCTTTCGTCGATGACGACGCAGCGATTCGTTTTCTTGACCGACTCGATGATGGTTTTGCGATCCAGTGGCCGGATGGTACGCAGGTCGATGACCTCGGCGCTGATCCCCTCCCCTTCCAGAAGCTTGGCGGCTTCCATGGTGGGGAGCATCATTTTATTATAGCTCACCAGCGTAACGTCGGTGCCTTCCCGGCGTACGGCGGCTTTACCAATTTCAACCAGGTACTCGCCCTCGGGCACTTCCCCTTCGTAACCGTACAATAGCTCGGATTCCATAACGCATACGGGATCCGGATCACGAATGGCACTTTTTAAAAGGCCTTTGGCATCGGCGGGATCCGTACAGGAAATAACTTTAAGCCCTGGCGTATTTGCCATCCAACTCTCAAAGGTTTGGCTGTGCTGCTGGGCCAGCTGTCCGGCACTGCCGCTGGGTCCCCGGAAAACGATGGGGCAACTGTACTGCCCTGCCGACTGGCTCAGCGTTTTTGCAGCATTGTTGATGATCTGGTCGAAGGCCAGCACGGCAAAGTTCCAGGTCATGAACTCCACGATGGGTTTCAAACCGTTCATCGCCGCACCGACGCCGATACCGGCAAAACCCAGTTCGGCAATTGGCGTATCGATCACGCGTTCCGGGCCGAATTCGTCCAGCATCCCTTTGCTCACTTTATAGGCGCCATTGTACTGGGCGACTTCTTCTCCCATCAGGAAGACGGTGTCGTCCCGACGCATTTCTTCGATCATTGCTTCGCGCAGGGCGTCGCGTAGGGCAAGTTTTCTGGCCATGTTCGGTTTTATTTTACTAGCTACCCGCAGGTAGGGTTAGCGCGCAAAAGTACGCTACAGCGACTAATTGCCCTAATGGATTCAACCGCCCGCCGGTTGCAGCGGTTACCTCATCCAATAGTACCCTACGATGAAAAAATTCAAGCGCACCGTCCCATTTTTTGCCGCAGGAGCCATGTTGTTCCTCGCCTCCTGCAACAGGGGGTATGGCTGCCCCGGGTCCAACTTTTCGGTCGACGGTTTTGTTGCGAGCCTGATTACGCTGCTGTTTTAATTCAGCCAAAGCCGTGAAGCCCGCCCTATGAACTGGACTACCCTCGACCATTCTTTCGACGTCGACGCTATCATTGAAAAGAGCCACCAGGTGCCCTGCCTTATTCTAAAGCACAGCACTACCTGCCCCATCAGCAGCCTGGCAAAAAACAGGCTCGAAAAACAGTGGGATCTTGAAGAAGGCTCCGTGGCTGCTTATTACCTCGACCTGTTGCGTCACCGGGATATCAGTAATTACATCGCCGAAACCTTCGACGTCCGCCACGAATCGCCGCAGATCCTGCTTATCAAGAACG
The DNA here is from genome assembly GCA_963747415.1 of Lewinellaceae bacterium. GTDB lineage: Bacteria > Bacteroidota > Bacteroidia > Chitinophagales > Saprospiraceae > Neolewinella. The sequence goes on from CAVVFF010000004.1 coordinate 869,249, forward strand.
GCAAGTGCGTCCACCATGCCAGCCACCTCGACATTCGGGTAGACGAACTGCGACAGCCGGCCTGATGGAACCGGAAATTTTCCAAACGGACGATGGTAGCCACAGCCTCCACTCCGCGAGGTTTGCCGCGGCCTACCACAGCACCCACGGTGCCCTAAGCGAAAGCGATCACATCTTTATAAAAGCCGGTCTGCTACCCTACCTAACCCCGGGGCGGCGTGCATTGCATATCCTCGAGATGGGCTTGGGTACGGGGCTAAATGCGCTTCTCACCTGGAAGACATGCCTGCAACACCCGGAAATACGGGTGACCTATACCAGCTATGAGCGCTTCCCGATCAGCGTACAGCAGGCGGAGGCGCTAAATTATCCCGGGTTATTAAATGTGCCCAAGAAGGCCTTTCTCGCTCTGCACGAGGCGGCGTTTGGGAAAAAAACGGAGCTCAGTGCTCACTTTTCCTTCACCAAGCACCAGCAGGACTTTCTATCCGCATCCCCCGTCCGCAGTGTTGATCTGATCTATTATGATGCCTTTGCTCCCGAGCAGCAGCCGGAGTTATGGACGGCAGACGCAGTGCGACACTGTGCCCGCTGGCTCAAACCGGGGGGGACCCTGGTGACCTATTGTGCGAAGGGTCAGTTTAAACGTAATCTGAGGGAAGCAGGCTTCCGGGTCGAAGCCCTACCTGGACCGGTCGGTAAACGAGAGATCACACGGGCGAATCTTGTTGACCTTCCCAAGCTTTCCGTATAACTCGATCGACTTCTTATTGTAGGCAAGTGCAGCCTCCTCCGGGGTGCCATACATACCTATATGGACGCTTCGACGATTGACGGAAATCACCGCGCGGTACCGGTTATTTTCCTTGTACACACCGGTGTAGCCTATCTTACTGGATGAGCGCCGTTTCCGGCTCGCAACGGAGCGACTGCGATACTCAAGATTTTCCAGCCGACAGTCAAGCTTATTTCCGTTCAGGCAACCCACGAGTTTTCGTTCGCCTACCCGCTTATGGGCTAAAAAGCGCTCGGCAACTAACTTGTGGAGGTAGATCGTTTCGGTGCGGTAGCCTTTCTTTGCATCTTCACACTTGAACGTCTTTTGGAAAACCACACATCCCGAAGAATGCAGTCGGAGGTTATTCAGGAAGTCAAGTTCAACAAGGTGGTCGTCATTCGACAGTTCCTCGTAAACGTGAGCGTCCAGAATAGCCTCTTCGGGGGCATTCTTTAGTTTGATGTGCTGTAACATGAAAAGCGCCTTGAAGTGTTTGGGTATATCAAGAACGCAACAGGAAAAATGTTGCGGTTTTTCACTTGATTCTTCTCAAATATAGTATAATTTGAGATTTTGAGTAGACAATCCGCTAATCGCCCTAATCTTTTTGATAATTCATAATTTCTTCTCACGATAGTCCTGATTTGTGAAAAATACTGACATCCTTGCCCGTACCGCCCAGCTCGCTCACTTAGCTGATGGCAGGGTGTTGGATAACCCACGCGTAGGGGCCGTGCTATTACATAAGGAACGGGTGATTGGGGAAGGCTTTCATCAGCAAGCAGGTGAAGCCCACGCGGAAGTGAACTGCCTGGCTTCGGTTCGGGAAGAGGATCGTACACTCATTCCGGAATCGACGCTATTCGTGAGCCTGGAGCCCTGTTGCATAAAGGGTAGAACCCCAGCGTGCACCGGACTCATCCTCAAACAGCACATTCGCAAGGTAGTGTTTGCCCAGCGCGACACGAGCGATGAGGTATCCGGTCGGGGAGCGGGCATTTTGCGGGAAGCGGGAGTCCGGGTAAAGGAGTATCCTGACTTTACGCCCACGGAGATCACCAACGCCAACCGATTCATTTACACCACGGAGCAGCGGCCCTTCATCATGCTCAAATATGCGCAGTCAGCGGATGGATTCCTCCGTCCCCGCGATCGCAACAAAGCCTACTGGATCACGAATGACATCTCCCGGAGGCTCGTCCACAGGTGGCGAACGAATACCAATGCCGTGATCGTAGGCGCCCGCACGATAATTGAGGACGAACCCAAGCTTACCGCCCGCTTCTTTCCGGGCCCGGATCCACGGCCCGTTATCATAGATCTCCGCGATCGCCTCACCGGCAAGGAAAAGATTTTCGGTGCCGGCGGGCAAAAACCATTGGTCTTTACCGGCCGTAAAGCCAGTAAGATGAAGGCCGATACGGTAGAAATCAAGGAAAAAGACCTCAATAAGAAGGCCATGAAAAAGATCCTTCGCAAACTACACGAGCTAAAATTCGGCCACGTTACCGTAGAAGGAGGTGCGATTATCCTCGCCGCCTTTCTCCAGCACGGGTTTTGGGACGAAGCGCGGGTGTTTACCGGGCCCGGCCAATTCGGTAAGGGACTGAGAGCGCCCGAACTGCCCCCCTCCGCCTTGCGGGACAGCAGCGAATACATCGGCACGGATCGGCTGGATGTCTACCGCCACTCGAGGTTGGATTAGTGCTCTGTCAACCTTGAATCTAAAGGTTATCTGCGGCATCTTTTGGCGCGAAGCTTCGTTACAAAATCACTTCCGTAGCTATGCGGCCTTACGGGTAGGGCCCCGTAAGGCTTAGCATGCAAGTATTTTTGCGCCTCGCCTGCCACCAAAATCCACCAGCACCTACCCTCAAATTCAAAGCTGACAGGGCCCTAGCCGGCGATCTCGGCTACCGCCGAAGCTATTATCGTACACGCCTCTTCCATCTCGGATTCACTGATCACCAGCGGTGGCGCAAAGCGAATAATGTTACCGTGGGTCGGTTTGGCCAACAACCCGCGGTCAGCCAACTCCAGGCAAAGGTTCCAGGCGGTATCCCCCTCCGGCGAATCGTTAAGCACCAGGGCGTTTAGCAGCCCTTTGCCTCTTACCTCCACAAAGGTCTCGGGAAAATGGTCCACCAGTTCCTGCATTCGCTGGCGAAACCGATTTCCCAGCTGGCGTGCGTTTTGGGTAAGCTTTTCATCGCGAATTACTTCCAGGGCCTCCCTGGCAACGGCGCAGGCCACCGGGTTGCCTCCAAAGGTGCTACCATGCTGCCCGGGACGAATTACGTTCATGATCGGATCATCGGCCAGCACCGCCGAAACCGGATAGGTGCCTCCGCTCAGCGCCTTGCCAAGAATCAGGATGTCCGGCCGGGTGTAGGTCTTCTGACGCTTACAGTGGCCCGGGCAGGTACAATCACCGCACACCCGCAACAAGGCTCCCGTTCTCCCGATCCCGGTCTGGATCTCATCCGCGATAAACAATACATTTCTTTCCCGGCAGGCTTCAGCCACCGCCGGGAGGTAATCGTCACCGGGTACGAACACGCCGGCTTCTCCCTGGATCGGCTCTACAAGTACCCCGGCTATGGTTGCCGGATCCTTGTCCAGCTGAGCCCGCAAGGCCTCGACGTCTCCGTAGGGAACGGATTCAAAGCCCGGCGTATAGGGACCAAAGTTCCCCTTCGCGTTAGGGTCGGAACTGAAACTTATGATAGTGGTGGTCCGGCCATGGAAATTCTGTCCGCAAACAATGATCCGGGCCTGGTCAGCAGGAATTCCCTTCACCTCATAGCCCCACTTCCTACAAATCTTGATGGCGGTCTCAACGGCTTCCGCTCCGGTATTCATGGGAAGCACTTTATCAAACTCAAAGTACTCGGTCAGGTACTGCTCATAGGGTCCGAGCTGGTCGTTATGAAAGGCTCGGCTTGTGAGTGTCAACCTTTCGGCCTGCCGCTGCATCGTAGCGACTATCCGGGGATGGCAGTGACCCTGGTTCACGGCGGAGTACGCGGAGAGAAAATCGAAGTACTGTTTACCGTTGACGTCATAAAGGTAGACTCCCCGGCCCTCGCTCAGGACTACGGGTAAGGGGTGGTAGTTGTGCGCGCCGAATCTGTCTTCCTGAGTGATGTATTCCTGGGTGGTCATGGGCTGAATTTGGTGTGAAGGTAGAATTTTACCATCCACCGGCACCGCCGCCGCCCACTCCGCCGCCAACCGATCCGCCGCCGGAAGAGCCAGAGCCCGATGATCCGGGCGGCGTACTGCTTGCCCCGACAACCTGATTAAACCGGTTATTGAACTGGTGTGGGTGAAAGACTCCTCCACCGGCCATCCAAATCGGGTGGTAGTGCCGGGAAGTCAGCAGGTCGCCGAAGTACGCCGACCATTTCTTATTGATGCCCAGGGCGATGGCGTAGGGCAGCATCGCTTCATAGTGATCCTCATTCATGGTAGGAGCATTGAGCATCCGCTTGCGTTCGGACTCGGATGATCCCAGATATTCCCGTAAGGCGGCTATCTCGGAACGCAGTCGAACCAGTTCCGGCGAAGGTTTCCGAATGAGCCAGGTGTATAGCCCTATCCCGATCGCGCCGAGGATAATAAACGCGAGAAATGCCGGCATGGCATAGCCCGTCGTATCCGTCTTCAGCAAAAGAATGGTCAGAACGATCGTAGCGATATAAATGCCGAGCAAGGGCAACATCTTCCAAGTATTAGCCTGCACGCTGCGACGGTCGCTGTAGGTTTCGCGGACTTTCTCGCCGTGGAGTTCGGCAACCTTGCGAAACTTCTGGTCGTATTTCTCCTCCAGCCTGATATGGCGGCCGTTCTTGAATAGTGCTTCATAGACGGAGCGTTGCTCCGGTGTGAGGGCAGACTGCGGAGGTGCGGAATCCATGGCGCGCAGACTATAAATGTAGCTGGTGGAAAAAACGCCGGCCTCTTCTTCCTCCTCCATACTGATGTAACCCCGCGTGGCCAGGAAAAGAATGGTAGCGGTAAATGCCTCTGTGGAATGGGTACTCCACGGAAAATGCAGGTAGTTCAGCGCCGCGGGGGAAAGGTCCTCCGGCGGGGTAAACACCTTTCCGATGTGGGAAGGAACGGGATCTACACCGTGCACACGCCAACTGCGGTAACCATAAATCAAACCAGCAAAGGAGCCTAAAATCAGGAATATGATCGCCCCTTGTTCCTGCCACCAGCTCAGGGGTTCCTCCGGGACAAGGGCAGCCTCCTCCATAGCGGAAAAGTATCCGGTTTCAAAGCCGACGGCAACGGAAAGTTGTTCGCCATTCCCGAAGGCACCGACGCCCGTAAAGCTTAGCCGCCCACCGTTCGGTGCGGCCATCGTACAGTTTTTTTCCGAAGCTCCGCCGGCTCCCGTATAGCAAGCGTACTGGACGGCGCTCAGCGAATCGGGTAGGTACACCACCGTACGGACGCTCTCCACGGGCAGAGACACGTCGGGGCCGATGATCTCCACCTGCATCTCCTCCAGCCCATCCTGCTCCCGAATGGCATTTTCGATGACGTAGCGGATGCGATAGGTGTAGGATCCGGGTTCCAGGAATTCGTCGCGCTGGCCGGCGTAGATTGTCGTAATCCCGCGATCATCCTCGGTATGGAAGGCCGCCTTACTTCCGTCTCGCTCCACGGACTCGATCCTGATCGGGTTGCTACGCGTATCCGGTAAACTTCTGGTAATGCCTCGCTTCACGAGATCTCCTTCGCTGATCACGGTGATGGTTTCCGTAACTTCAATGGACCGATCAGGTCGCGGGGTGATCTCGGTCACCCAATCGGTGAACCGCTCCTGGGCCAGACCTTGCAGGCCGATGAGTAAGAGAGCAAATAGCAGAAAGGGTCGCACGGGGATAAACTTTAGCAAGCAAAATAACCTTTTCGTCTTCCTACGGCGAATGCTTTCGACGAAGTAACCATAACGAGACCCGTAGGCGGCTTATCTTTCGATATGTGGTGGTTTATTCTGCTCTTTCCCGGCATATTTTTACTCTACGCCTGCTTGAGTTGGCTGCCGCGCAGGATCATACAGCCCCGCCGCAAACTCATCAATCTCGATCCGGGCGATCTCGGCTATAAGTTTGAGGAGGGGCACATTAAATCCCTTAACGGGACCCTGCTGTCCTCCTATTATGTGCCTGCCTCGGTCCCGGCCGTGGGAAATCTGGTGATCCTGCACGGCAAGGACAGTGCCAAGGAGGCGTACCTGGAATACCTCCCTCAGCTGGTCCCCTACGGCTACAATATCCTCCTTTACGATGCCCATGCGCATGGCCGCAGCGGTGGTCAGCTGACCACCTTCGGATACAATGAGTGGCGCGATGTAGTGGAAGCAGTTCGCTACCTGCGCTACCTCGCACCGGATTTACCTACCGGTGTGTTTGGTCATAGCATGGGGGGAGCCGTAGCCTTACAGGCAATGGCCCGCTCCTCCGAGATCGACTTCGGCATCATCGAAAGCGCTTTTGCCCACCTGGGGGACATTATCCACGCCTACGCCTGTAGGGAGACCGGACTTTCGCTTCCCCGCCCCGTCACCGATGCATTGCTGGACCGTGCCGACCGCATCGCGCGTTTTCGCCACCGGGAGGTGGAACCCGAGCGTGCGGCGGCATCCGTCTGGCAACCGGTATTAGTAATTCACGGGGAAAACGACCGGAGCATTGACGTGGACAACGGACGTCGGCTGTATGCTGCCCTGGCCGCCTCGGAGAAGGAACTCTACGTAGTTCCGGAAGCCGGTCATGATGACATCACCGAAATAGGGGGAGAAACGTATTACCGTCGGATACGCCTCTTTCTGGCGTCCATTTGTGACCCCGACTAAGGGGGGTAAGCAAATCATTCACGTTGTTATAAACGACCAGTTGCACCTTCGTGTATTCTTGGCGTCGGGAGAACCGTAATCCCAAAGTATAATCGCTGGGGAGGTACTCCCCTCAGACAACGTACTTTGCAAGCATGCAACGACCCAGTCGGGAGGACATTCACCTGATCGCGCGCAACAGCGACTGGCAGCCGGAGGATATCCACCGTACGCTGAAAACGGACGTTTACGCTACCGACCGGGATTGGCGAAAGCTCTTGGAATACCTCCTGTTGGGTGCCGGCGCCTCCTTCCTGTTAAGTGGGATATTCTTCTTTTTCGCCTACAACTGGGCCGCTCTTTCTTCCCTGTACAAGATTGGGACGGCGCTCGTCTGTTTCCTGCTTGCCTCCCTGACCGGCCTTTTAGCACCCTTACCAAGATTAGGCAGATGGGTCTCCCATACGGCGGCGGTTGCCCTGATCGGAGCCGTGCTGGCCGTGCTGGGGCAAGTGTACCAAACGGGGGCCAATGCCTTCGATCTGTTCCTGATGTGGACGTTTCTTAGTCTGCCTTGGGTGGCGGCTATCCCCTTCGCTCCCCTCTGGCTTATCCTCGTGTCGCTCGTCAACGTAAGCTTCATCACCTACACCCAGCAAGTGGGTATTGAACTGACCTTCCTGGTGACGGGAATGCTACTGTTCGGCTTTAACCTCCTGCTGTGGCTCTTGCTGTGGTCGCTTCACCGGTCACGAAGCGGTTTTGATTGGTTATTGCAGCTGGTCGCCTTCTGGACGGTCATCGTGGCCACGGTCAACGTAAGCGCCGGCGCCTATGACGACCATCCCCGCCAACTGCTCCTTACCGTTTTATTCGCCTTGCTGGGCTATACGGGTTGGGTACTATTCGCTTTGCGCCAACGGTCGATCTACTACCTGGCCCTCGTTGGCGGGGGCACCCTGGTCACGGCGACCTTTCTCCTGTTGCGGTGGGCCGACTTTCTAAACAGTTTTTTACTTGCCGGCCTCATCATACTCCTCGGCGTCACCGGCCTGGTCCATTATTTAAACCGACTCAACCGCAGCTGGAATGGACAATGAAGTGATCGAACGTTGCCGGGCAACTGCTGAACACCCCTTCACCCTCGACCGCGAATCCGTGGCCGGGGACGAAGCCGAATGGCAAAACACCGACAGTGATCAGGCCCTGCGGGTACTGTCCGGTCTGGGCGGCTTTCTCTCCAGTCTACTGTTTCTCCTTTTTCTCTGGCTAGCGGACATTCTGACGCAACCGGTTATTGCCGTGGCAATGGGCGTAGTGCTCCTCGTGGTTACCGTACTCCTGGGCCGAACACGTCAGCAGGCTTTTCTCGCCACCATCACGGTTTGCGGCTACCTCGTGGGCGTCAACCTGATCATGGTCGGCCTCCCTCCCTCCATCCCCACCGAGTACCTGGTTCTTCCGGTATTAGGCATTGCGTTCGCCACGATCGCCTTTACGTGGAATTACTATCTGGTGCTGCTGGCCACTGCCTCCATTCCGGCCTGCCTGATCTTTTTGCACATCGTTCTGAAGAGCCCCATTTGGACCTGGCTCGCCCTCCTGCTTTGTTCGGTGGCCCTGCTGGTGGTGAACCGATATGAGCATCGCTTCATTTCCGATCGCCGGCTCTTCCCCTTTCGCACCGGGATGGCCGCGGGCCTGATGCTTAGCCTGGTCTGGTTCCGCTGGGCCGGAACCTTCGACCCGTCGATCGGGGATACCCATACCGTCCTTCCGCTCTTTCTCGGCAGTCTGTTCCTCCTGTTGATCAGCTTTCGCAACCAGCACTTTTTGGGCCTTGGCCTAGGGATCGCCGGCTTGTTTTACTTCACTGTCCAGTACTACTATGACCTCCGGTGGGACTTGCTAAACAAATCGGTTTCGCTGATCGGCGTCGGCGCGGGGCTACTGCTGGCCTACTTTTTCATCCATCGCAAAAATCGTCAACAGCCATGAACAGGCTCAGGCAAGTCCTTCCCATGGTTGGCATTCTATTGGTGTTGGGCTATACCGCCTGGTTCGTTTACGACAAAGAGCAGATCCTTTCCGATGGGGACTTGGTATTATTTGCCCTCGCACCGGTGGACCCACGCTCCTTGTTGCAGGGAGATTTTATGCGGCTGCGGTATGAAATCGGGGATGGCCTGGAGCGCGAGGAATTGCCGACCCGGGGCTTCCTGGTGTACCGGCTCGACCCGCAGGGCGTGGCGCGGTTCGCCCGTATTCAGTTGAACCCAACGCCCCTGGGAGCCGGGGAAGGCATCATTCAATTTCGGCGGCGGCGCGCAGGAGCCATCCGCAACGGTACCATCAGTCTCGGTGCGGAAAGTTATTTCTTCGAGGAGGGCAGCGCCGAAAAGTACGGTCGTGCCAGCTACGGCGGCATGCGCATAAATCAAGACGGCCAGGCTGTTCTGGTTGGACTATGGGACGCCGATCTACGGCGTATCCGGTGAACTCGTCCGCTCGGTGCGATCAATGCCCAGATAGCGGTCCATCAGGGCATGCCCCCAATAAATGACCGGGGTAAGTAATACCGCCATGGTGAATTTGAAAAGATACTGCACCGTTGCCACTGCCAGCAGTCGCGACCACGGCCACGGCTCCGTAACGCTCCCAATTAGGGAAGGCCCGAGCTTAAAGGCAATGTACAAGACGATGAAACTGTCGACCAGCTGGCTCACCAGGGTAGAACCGGTGGCCCGCAGCCAAAGTCGGTCGTTTCCCGTCTTCTCCCGGATCCGGTGGAAAACGAAAACGTCGGTGAGCTGGGCCACCAGGAAGGCCGTAAGCGAACCTACGATGATGAAGAGCCCCTGGCCGAACGTTACCCGAAAGGCCGACTGGTAATCCGGCACCCCCTGACCCTGCGCTCCGGCGCGCCACCATTCGGCCGGCTCCAGTTGAATCGCCAGGAAGATCATGATGAAGGCATAGCCAATCAAAACGACGGTGAAATAGCTGAGCAGCCGTACGCCGCGTTCACCGTAATACTCGTTGAGTAGATCAGTGATCACGAAGACTACCGGCCACAGGAGGACCCCGGCACTGAACTGAAGGGCACCTACTTCCCCAAACAAATTAAAATTCCAGGGAGGGAGCCCCAGGGTATCCTCCAGCGCGAATATCTTGACCCCGATCAGCTCGGCGACCAGGGCGTTGGCTACGAAAAAGCCGGCCAGATATATAAAAAGCCGGCTGGATCGACGGCTGATGACTTCCTGCAGTTGGTCCAAAATAGAATGGATTATCTACCCTATCGCAAACGTGCAAAGGGTAACTTGGCGTCTTTAGAGGTACACCTCCCAGGCATGCGCTATTCCCTATTGTTTATTCTACTCCTCGTGGCTGGCAGCCTACGGGCACAAAGCTATAAAGAACGCATTAACCCCGAGGTGGAAATCGGGGACTCCACCCAGGTTCATCAGGTCATCCTCCGGGATTACACGCGACTGCGTGGGGTGATCACCGATGTAAGAAGCGACAGTATATTCATTCGGGTGGCTACGATCGGGGACACGATAACCGTGCCGACCTACCAAATGCGCCACGTAGGCCTTTACCGGCCGGAGCGCTATACCAGGTTTGCCAATCCCCGGGGACAGGATAATCTACCAGACCTGTACGATCTGACGTTTGTCCGCACGGCACTCCCCTATTCGCGGAAGAACCGCTTTAAAACGGTCATGCTGGTCTACAACGTTTTTGAGTGGAACCTGAACGACCACTTTCAGCTGGGGGCCGGTCTGGCTGGGCCCCTGGGATTTCTGTTCACCCAGCGGTACCGGACGTCCCTGACCCCGTATTTCCATCTGGGGTTCAGCAACCAACTGCTAATGGTGCCGCTGGCGGCCATCGGCAACTCGGGTTTTCCCGCCGTAGGGGATGCGACAACGCTGCTTACCGTAGGGGAAGCGTCCCAGTTTTTAACCCTCGGCACGGGTTTGTTTTACTCGCTGGAGGATGGCGGGGTGGCCCTCCATAACTACCGCGTGGGGATGGGCGTACGAGTCAGCCGCAAGGTGCACCTCTACGGAGAAATGCTTGGCTTTAAGGATGGGCTCGATGATTTTGTTCTGCTTCCCTCCCTCAACGCCGCGGTGGCGGGGGGCAAGCACCGTTGGTCATTCGGACTGTTGAGCGTCTTCTTTGACGGCGAAAGCAACGTTTTTGTTCCAATTCCCTACATCAGCTATTCCTTGTACAACTAGTGGGGTAGCTTTGCCGTCGTGCGAGCGATAATAGGAACTGATCCTTTAGAAGCGGCCCGACGGCTCACGGCCGGTCAACTTGTGGCCCTGCCTACCGAAACGGTTTACGGACTGGGAGCGAATGCCCTGGATGCCGGGGCCGTGAGCAAGGTCTTCAGCGCTAAGAACCGGCCTAGTTTCGATCCGCTGATCTTGCATCAATCGGATATGGAGCGGATCCTCAGGTACGCCGCTTCGGTACCCGATGCGGCCCGGCTGCTGGCGGAAGCCTGCTGGCCCGGCCCCCTGACCCTCGTGCTTCCCCGGCTGAAAGGTATTCCCGATCTGGTCACTTCCGGTCTCGACACGGTTGCCTTGCGCGTACCCCATCACCCACTGACGCGCGCAGTACTCTCCCAGGTCGACTTTCCCGTAGCCGCCCCGAGCGCTAACCCCTTCGGCTACGTCAGCCCGGTAACGGCTGGACACGTCGCGGATCAGCTGGGTGATCGGATTGACTACATCCTCGACGGGGGCCCCTGCACGGTAGGAGTGGAAAGCACGATCGTGACCTTCGAGTCGGATGGTGAAGCCACCGTACTGCGAAAAGGAGGTACCCCGATAGAAACTTTGGAAGCTTTACTGAGTCGGAAAGTCCGCGTAAGAACGCACGGCAGTAGCCGGCCGGAGGCGCCCGGTATGCTTTCCCGCCACTATTCCCCCAAGGTCCCACTTACGCTCGTAGACAGCGCCGCTAAGGAAGGCTCTGCCGGTTGTGCCGTGGTGCGCTTCGGGGGCCCGGCACGGAATGCTTTTGAATACACCCTTTCGGAGACGGGAAACCTGGAGGAAGCGGCGCAAAATCTTTTTGCTACGCTGAGAGCACTGAGTAAGGCGCAGTTTCCCGCAGCCATTATTGAAATCGTACCGGAGCGAGGTCTTGGCCGGGCCATCAATGACCGGTTGCGTCGGGCGGCCCGCTGATCTGGTCTTTAGCCCTTGTTTGGCTTCCGCTCATCGTCAATAACTTGGTCTTTTCGGCCTGCTTTTCGCGAAGAAAAGACTTACTTCACCCCTTAATCGCCCCTTGTCCTCACCCATTCAGGCCAATAATACCGGCGTTCTTAGCTGTTTCGGAAAGTCCAAATAAGGTCTTAACAATCCGCCATTTGCTGCGTTTTTGGAATTGCACCCGCCCCCAAGGGCTTATCAGAGCGTACCCTAGACCAGGATCGGCGCGAACCGTCGAACTGCCTTTTGGTAGCTTATCTGTAAAGCAAGCCAGGGAGCACAAAATGGGACGAAGGTTTTTGCCTGTACACATTGGTCTAAGAGGTCCGGAATCAGGCAGATGCTTAAGTCCTTATAAGTTCTATTATGCGCCTTTATTCAGCCCTTCTGCTGTTCTGTGTTATTTTCATTGCCTGCGGTTCCGATCCGGAAATAAGTGAAGAGCAGATCTCGGCCCTCGAAGGCCGGTGGGAGCTGGTGGAGGCGAGAAGGGATAATGTAAAGACCGGCGTACTGGCCGGCCTGTACTTTGTATTCGGTGAAGCCGGCCGGTTTAAGACGAACCTCCTGGTCGAGGACGCGCAATCGGGAACTTACCTCCAGGAGGGGGAAGAAATCACTACCAGCGGCGTGGAGCCTGCCATGACCTATGAAGTGGTAGCATTGGAGGGGGACCGGCTGCTACTTAGGTCACGGTATCAGGGATTCTTATTTGACTTTGACCTGCGGCGCGCCGGCGATTCCGGTGAGCCGGTTTCGGAAGACTGAGATCCTAGCGCAGGAAATAATGTTGCAGATCACCCACCGTCTCGATCTGGCCCGCTTCTTCCTCGGTAAGGTAATATTCCAGCTTGCTCTCCAGGCCGGCGACCAGCAGGTCAATGTCCATGGAATCCAGGAACAGATCCTCGCGTAGGCGGGTAAAGGCATGCAGCCGATGATTGGGAAGGCGCAGTTCGCTGCTCAGGTTTTGCATCAAAGCGGAGGTGCGAGCAGGCACGGACTGGATGGCGGAGACGTTCATAGGATTCATTTGGAAGCCGGATCGCGGCAATAGGGTAGTTAAGCGAATATTCGCTGGAAAGAACGCCGGGCAGTACGGAAGCGTTGCCTGAACCTCAAAATTTCTTCTAATTGAAACCGTTAAGTGTCTTCAGGCATTCCCTACGGGCGAATGGGTTGTCCCTGATGCCGATAATCGAATATTGTTATGAGTGATTTTTCCGGGCTTGAGCGTCATGCCCCCCGCCGTTGGAATACCGAACCCTTCGGTGAAAACAGCTGGACCATGTTCAAGGTCATCAGCGAATTTGTCGAAGGCTTCGAAGTAATGAACCGGATCGGCCCTTGCGTGAGCATCTTTGGCTCCGCCAGGACGCGACCTGACCATAAGTACTACAAAACCGCCACGGAGATCGGCCGCCTGCTGGTCCGCGAAGGCTACGGCATCATTACCGGGGGCGGACCGGGTATCATGGAAGCCGGCAATAAGGGGGCCCACGACAGTAAGGGAGCCAGCATCGGGCTCAACATCGATCTGCCCTTCGAGCAAAGCAGCAATGCCTACGTGGACCACGACAAGGACATCGACTTTCGTTACTTCTTCGTGCGTAAGGTCATGTTCGTGAAGTACGCCCAGGCCTTCGTTTGTTGCCCCGGTGGATTCGGTACGATGGACGAGCTTTTTGAGGTACTCACCCTCATCCAGACGAAAAAGATCTCCCCCGTTCCCGTCATCCTGGTGGGTACGGAGTACTGGTCCGGACTCCGCCAGTGGATCTTCGAAACGATGTCGGAGCGCGAGAAGACCATTAGCCCCCAGGACATGGATCTAATTCCCGTAGTAGACACTCCCGAAGAAGTATTGGCGATCATTCAGGAATTCTACGACGAAAAGGGGGGCCGGCTGGAACCCAACTACAAGCTTTAGCTGGCCACCGAGGATTCTTTTGCAAAAACGTTACGGTAGGCAAGCAGCTCCCTGGCGTGCTTGACAGACCGGCGGTGAAAGAAGATATCGCGGGCAATTTTAGATCGGTCGGCAGGATTGACGATGTTCTTACGCGCATCGAAAAGCAAGGCCTGAAGCTCCCGCTCTATGTACTTCCTATAACTGAGTCCGTCACCTGCCAACTCGAGTAGGTGATACAGCATCTGAAACAGTCGCCTCACCAGCAGTGGATCCTGCTTTCCATAACAACGCATCTCTTCCATGACAGAGGATAGTACCTCCTCGTAGGAATGTCTGGAAAACCAGATTTCGCCCCCCTTCTTCGATTGATAGAAATTGAAAAGCGGCACTTCCATCATCCGCCCAAGGATTTGGGTCTGCCGATCGATTACGGTCAGAGCGGTTGCCGGGTCGTTAATGCCGGGTGAAAGCGCCTTCAGTGCGATTTCGGTCAACTGTTTGAGGTTAGGAAGGTACCAGTCGTCAAAAAGGTCCGGAATCGGGGCTACGGCGGAAAGTACCTGTTTGACTTGGTCTTCCTGTAATTGGTGTTCGGATTGCAGCAGCGGCAATCCCTTGGGAACGTACTGTCCCTTACTGATCCCGATGTAGAACCGGGAATGGTATTTAAGGGCGAGATCGGAGAGCGTTTTGTGGTCCACCGATCCGACGTATCCGCTGATTGGGGATGGGATGACGTACCACTCGCGCACGTTATTCGGGGTCCCGCGTTCCTGGTATCCGCGCTGATCCAGCTTCTCTTGCTTATCCAGACTTCTCAGCGCATCCTCGGCGGTTGATTCAATAATGCTGTTGACCTGAATCTTTTTGGTGATCGCGGTCACGAAATACACAAACAGGCAAAGGCATATCACGCCCAGGGTGACGCATACCAGGATCGAGAAATTCGGGATTTTGTATTCGTCATCACTCCGGATGGACAGGAGTACGGCAATCGTGAGGACAATGGTCGACAGGTTGAGCCCCATAACAAACTGCAGGGAGCGGTCTCCTGTCAGTTTCGGAAGCAGGCGGGGACTGTAATTACTGGCTACCTGGTTTAGCAGGATCATGATCTGCGAGAAGGTGAAAACCGTAAGCGTGATGAGCCCGCCGACGAACATCCCCAGAATCGTTCTGGCCGTATCCTGACTGGTAATCGCCAGTGCCTCGAAGATGTCGGTCGTAAAATCACTGATACCGGTGTTATTCTCCAACCAGAAGAACACGAAGCCCAATAAACCCGCGGCAAATATCATCGGTACGGGAAGGAAGGCTACGCTTCGCACGGCCTCTTTGGCGTAGTTCTCTATTTGACGGTAAAATTTCTTCATGCTGTAGTACGGAGACGATTCCGGATCAAGCTTCCCGCAGGGAACGCATTACTTGCGCCACGGCGGGGCAGACGAGGGTATTCCTGAGGGTCAACGGCAAGATCGGTAACATGTTTTTTCGATTGGTATGGGGGTATTCCCGGCAGGCCCGGGGTCGCGCCTCGTACACGGAGCAATAGTTATCCGGGCCGAGGAAGGGACAGGGAGCAACGTTCAGCACGTAGTCGCCTTCCTTATCCAGGTGCAAATACCGTTCGACGAGCTCAGCGGGTCGCACATTCAAGTGGCGGGCCAGGCGGTCGATATCGATATCCCGGAAAATCGGGCTGGTTGTCTTGCAGCAGTTCGCACAGTTGAGGCAGTCAATACGCTCGAAGGCCAGGTCATGCTGTTCGTGGAAGCGTTCGTCCAGGTCTCGGGGCGGACGCTTTCGCGTACGGGATACCCACTTTTTATTGGACTTGTATTCGTGTCCGGCGCGTTCCAGTTCCTTGGCAACTTCCATGACTAAACGGCAATGGGCGCACGAATGGCCGGCCAGGGATCGTAATCCAGGAGCTCGATATCCTCGTAACGGATCTCGAACAGGGAAGGTGCCGAATGCGAAATTTGCAGTCGGGGAAGGGGGCGCGGGGCGCGGGTTAGCTGCAATTCGGTCTGCTCCAGGTGATTCTGGTAAAGATGGGCATCGCCCAGGGTATGGACAAAATCCCCGACCTCCAGTTCGCATTCCCTAGCTACCAGGTGGGTCAGCAAGGCATACGACGCAATGTTGAAGGGTACGCCGAGGAATACGTCCGCCGAACGCTGGTAGAGCTGGCAGCTCAACCGCTCTTCGGCCACGTAGAACTGAAAGAGCGTATGGCAAGGAGGCAGACCCGCTTTGACCATCTCGGGGATTTCTGCCGGGTTCCAGGCGGTCACGATGTGCCGGCGGCTATCGGGATTCTTTTTGATATTAGCCACTACCTCGCGGAGCTGATCCACCCCGTTGAAATTCCGCCACTGCCGACCGTAAACGGGGCCCAATTCCCCCCACTGTTCCGCGAAATCGGCATCTTCGGCAATACGCCCCGTAAATTCTTTCATCGCCGATTTCCAGGCTTGTCCGTGCTTAGGGAGTCGTTGCGCCCGGCCCGTAGTCTCCAGGTAATGCTGGAAGGGCCACTCATTCCAGATACGGACACCGTTTTGAACGAGATAGCGGATGTTGGTATCTCCGCGAATAAACCAGAGCAGTTCGTGGACGACACTTTTCCAGTGCACCTTTTTCGTGGTAAGCAACGGAAAACCGGCCGTGAGATCATACCTCGACTGATAGCCGAACACCGAACGGGTACCCGTACCGGTGCGGTCACCCTTTTGGACGCCGTGGGCTAAAATGTGTTTTAATAAATCGTGGTATACCTGCATGCCGGGATGTTTGGTCCCTCCCCCGCCAAGGATTGGGCGCGAAAGGTAAAACTATCCTTGCGGATTCGCTCTTTATGAGCTTGTCTATAAAGATAACAAAACATGGATTCCACTGAATTTTCCGGTAAAACAGCAATTGTCACCGGAGCTGCTACCGGGATTGGTTTCGGAATTGCCCTCTACCTCGTCGAACGGGGAGCGACCGTGGTAGTGAACGACCTTACGATCGAGCGCACCGAGGGGGCCGTCCACGATCTCAACGGAATGGGACCGGGAAAGGCCTATGCCTGCGCTGGGAATGCCGGTCGCATTGATTTTCTACGCGGGTTGGTGGAATATGCCGCCGGTCTGCCGGGCAGCCGACTGGAGATGGTAGTGGCTAATGCCGGACTTACCGAGTTCGGAAATTTCTTTGACTTCTCAGAGGAGAGCTTCGATAAGGTCGTTAATCTCAATCTCAAAGGCACTTTTTTCCTCACCCAGCTGGCCGCAGCGCAGTTTCAGGCCCAGGGAAGCGGTGGTCGAATCGTGCTAATCGGCTCTTCCGTGGGCAACCGGGCCTATCCAAACCTGGCCGCCTACGGTATGTCTAAAGCGGGGATCGCCATGCTGGCCAAACAACTCACCCTCGAATTGGGTCCCTTGGGCATCACCATCAATACGATATCTCCCGGTGCGACGCTGACCGAACGGACTGCCATGGAAGAACCTGATTACGAAGGGGTATGGTCTATTCTCAATCCCGACGGCCGGGTTGGCTTGCCGGGCGATGTCGCCGCCGCCGTCGGGTTTTTGCTAGGACCGGGTGCGGACCACATCTCCGGGCAAGAGATGCTGGTCGATGGCGGATGGACAAACTACAGCGCCTCCCCATTCTTTTTAGAGCGGGTGCTGAGGGAGCATAAAAAAGAAGAAGCATAGTTTCACCTTTTGATCGTTCACACGTTCAAGGAACTGAATCAACTCACTAATTCAAACCAACTATGCTAAACAAGACTTTTTGTGGCCTTTTGCTTTGCAGCCTGCTATTCGCACTGAGCTGTAATACCGCCTCCAATGGATCGAGCGAAGAAACCACGGACACCGCCACCGTCGAGACTCCAGCCATGGGAACCGATAGCGGTGCGATGGGTAACGGACAGTACAGCATTACCACCCTGGACACTACCATCAAAAGTCCCCGCCAGGAATTATCGGGCACCATCGACGGCGTAGGCATTACCATCAACTACGGTAGCCCGGCGGTCAACGAGCGGACCATCTTCGGCGATCTCGTTCCCTACGGCCAGGTTTGGCGTACCGGAGCTAACGAAGCCACCCGGATCACCTTTTCCGAGGATGTGTTATTTGGCGAAGAGCGCAGCATGGTTCCTGCCGGCACCTATTCCCTCTTCACCCTGCCCAACAGCCGGGAGGACTGGACGATCATCCTCAATAAAACCGCCGATCAGTGGGGTGCCTACGACTACTCGGAAGACGACGACCTGGTACGCGTGAAGGGTATGGCAACTCCTGCCGCAACGCCCGCCGAGCGCATGGGATTCGCCCTTGACGGTGGAGAAATCGAACTGATGTGGTCCGATATGGTCGTCAGCTTTCCCGTAAATCCGGCGGCTCGCTAGAAATTACCGGCGGCCACCAGAGCCCCCTTTTTCCGCGCCGCCCCGGCCAAACAGATCCCGCCCCTCGCTTGGTTTAGGTACCTCGCGGGGGGCTTCTTCGTATTTGTGGGAGAATACTTGCTCCTCTTCCTTCCACTGGCCGCTATCGTCCTTTTTCAGCAGGTGGTAGCTTCCATCGGGAACCTGCACCGGACCCTCGTCGTTGTTCCCGGGCATCATAATGAGATTTTCGTACAGGATGCCACCCAGCTCGGAATCCTCCCGCAAGGCAACCGTGGCCTCCGCGGCGTATTCGAGAATGATTCGTGCCCGATCGGTCAACAGCATGCCCGAATCCGTATACGTGGTGAAGACGGGCAGTCCGAAAGCAATCTTGCCTTCTTCGTCGAAGCGTAAAACATCCAGGATCTTGCGTCGCCGGTAAACGCCGTAGCTGTCGTAACCCAGGAGAAAGTAATAGGGTTTTCCTTCGTAGGTCCCACCGGGCACGATGTCGTACACCGCGTATCCGAGCCAATTGTCCGCTCCCACAACCGCATTCTCGGGGTTTTCCAACCAGGTATCGCCACGATCCAGAAGAGGCGTCAGGGCCAGCGAATCGGTATTCCGCTGGATGGCCCCAAAGTGCCGGTACAGGTCGCGGTCTACGTTCAACTCCCAGGTAAAAATGCGAAACGTACTGTCCGGGGCATACTGGATGCTCAAGCCGGGTATCTCCGGGAAGACATACTGAAAAGATTTGGGCCGGTCCAGTGTAAGGACTAATTCCTTGATGAGCCCCCGGGTCGCCTGGAACCGTTGGGTTTGCGAACTGTCCGTGTAGACACTACGTACCAATTCCGTCATCCGCTCGGTCCCTTCCGCCATGGCGGCCTGGTCGGCTTCGGTAAGGGATTGTCCGCGCGCACCTAAGGAAGCCAGCGTGATCAGAGAAAAGGTTAACAGCGATTTTGCTAAGTTCATATCGAATGGGTCGATCCAGTATAAGACGCCTGAGCCACCCCGAAAGTATTAGGCGTCCGCCTACATTTGCAATATGATAACAGTTGACTTCTCGAATCGCACCGCTTTGATCACCGGAAGTAGCCGGGGCGTAGGTAAGGCTACCGCCCGCTTGCTTGCCGAAGCCGGAGCCAGGGTTTGCATTCACTACCACCGCAGCCAGGAAAAAGCCGAAGCTGTACTTTCTTCTCTACCCGGGGCGGGGCACACACTGCTTCGGGGAGACATGGCTGATCCCTTCGCTGCCCGCCTCCTCGTCGACAGTGCGGTCACCAAACTCGGGCGCCTGGATATTTTAGTTAACAATGCCGGCGTATTCCTCCCCCACCCCGTTGACGGCAGCCAGTCGTTTGACAAGTGGTTGGAGACCTTTCAACTGACATTGAACACCAATCTGGTTGGGCCAGCGGCGGCGGCATTTCAGGCCATTCAGCATATGCGCCGGCAGGGGGGTGGCACGATCGTCAACGTAGGAAGCCGGGGTGCCTACCGCGGAGAACCCGGACAGGTCGGTTACGGAGCGGCCAAGGCGGGGCTGCATAGTCTTAGTCAATCGCTGGCGCGGGAAGTCGGGAAAGACAACATCACCGTACATGCAATAGCTCCGGGTTTCATCGAAACCGCCATGGCCCGACCACACCTACAGGGCGAGGCCGGAGAAGCCGTGAAAGCACAAAGTCCATTGAACCGGGTAGCCACCGTGGAGGAGGTAGCCCGTGCCGTACTCTACCTGGCAAGCCCGGAAGCCGTGTTCACTACCGGGGCCATCCTCGACCTTAACGGAGCCAGCTACCTTCACTGACAACCGAGGGTCAGCACTGTATAACATCTCCGAAACCTTTAGCTACCATTCTGCCGGCTGGATCAAACTAGGGAGGAACTATACGGGGTTCTGGTCATCGATCGGGGCGTTATTGCCTGGATGTAGTTGTATGCCTCCCGTATTTTCACCCGTGAAGAACGGGATTTTATCGCGCTCCGCCTCACCCTCGCCCGCTACCTGATCGTAGCCCTTGAGTTCCAGCTTGCGGCGGACATCATTAGTACCGCGATTGCGCCCGACCGGGACCAGATCGGAAAACTGGCGACGATTGCCACCATCCGTACGGTCCTGAATTATTTTCTGGAACGGGAGATTGACGCGGAAGTAAAATCCGTGCGCAGCGGCGACCGCGAGACCTTCGAATCCAGGATGGACGAAGCGAAGGGTACGCCAACCGATAAAGGCTGATCAGCCCATCGCCTCGAGGTAGCTGCTATCGAACGGCTCCTGGATAGCTACCGTCCACCGCCCCCCGGATAATTGCAGCGCACGAAAGCGGGTGGCGGCCCTTGAACAGAAATACGTCCACTGTTCCACGGGAACTTCACTCTGTCCGGCTTTGAGTATTCCCCGACGGTTGAAAAGCACGTAGTACCGTTGTTCTCCATTTCGTAAGGACGAGGGCGCTTCAACGGAAACGAAACCCAGGCTTTCCCGCTCCCCGGCATCAAGCAGTCGTTCCTCGTAATAAGCCCACTGATTACCGTCCTTCTCCGCGTAAAATTGCCGACGTGGCCCGTCTCCCAGTGGCGCGGTTCTGAGGATACGGGTTTCCTTCACCTCCGCATCATCTTCCACGCTGGTCCACTCAATTTGCAATCTTTCACTAAGTTGATAGGGGGCGTCCTTAACCTGGAAGGTAGCCCCGATGGGAGCGTGGCATAGCGCGAAATCATAGCTCAGGTGCTCCTCGTGCCCTTGATCGTGCTCCTGTGGCATATCCTCGGTCGGATGATCCATTGAAGGCAGGCTCCGGTGCCGGGCCTCCCGGCTTGCCTCATTCATTTCCTGCCGAACCCGCTCGGGAATAAATTTCTTGAGCATTCCCAGGTCGGGAAGTTCGAATTTCTCCGCTACCGGAGCATCCTTAATATCGAGATACTCCTCGATCGCGCGCTCAACTTCCTTCCCCAGGGCCATATCCGGAATGCCGCCGATCAGCTTATGCTCCTCTTCGTTATTTGTACGAAGCAGCAGCGAATAGAGCTGGGTAACTTTGTTTCCCGATTTTATAGTTCCGCTCCGTTTCAGGTAAAGTTGCTCTACTTCCGAGGAGCGAACCGTGCGGTTTCGACTAAAGGATGTTAATGGACCGTGCTCCACCTGTAATTCGTGACTGTTTACAGTGATGGTGGTCTTGTTCACGAACAGGGTAAGGGCATAGTAACCGATCAGTAAGCCGATCAGCAAATGAATACCAATCGAGAAGCCGGCACCAGCCACCACGAAGAAAACCAGGGCACCGTTCCAGATCAACGCGAAGAGGGTTAACCCGTAAGCTAGGGGGTTGCGCCACCGATAAGTAACATTCAATTGATTGGAGCGCCGGGTGATCTCCAGATTTTCCTGTTTTAGCATAGGTATTAAAATAGCACTTCCTAATGATAAGCTGCTCTACTATGCCCGCTGAACCTGAACTGTTACGTTTGACATATAAGAATAAATACATCAAGCAATGGCTAATCAGTCCAAAGACGATACCTACCAGGAATTCAACAAGGCGGTGAATATGGCTCCGAAGGAACTCGAGGAATGGCTCGCAACCGAGGAAAGTCAATCCGTAGGAGACAGCGACTCCGGCGAGAGTACCGGTCACAAAAGTGGAAAGAAGATCGTTAAAATCAAGCGCAAGAAAAAAGACGAGCTTTCGGATGCCGACTACGACCACATGCAAAAGGTCGTAGGGTACGTCCACCGGCATCTGGCGCAAAAACCCTCCAGCGACATCGAAAATTCCAACTGGGCGTACAGTCTTAAAAACTGGGGCCACGATCCCACTAAATAAGCCAAGATGCCCGTTGTGTTATTGCTCACCTAGCATGCCTCCGGCAATGTACCGAATCAGCCTATTACTTATTTTACTTTTTGGCATGCTGCCGGCGGTCGGTCAGGCCCAAACCAATTACGACGGTCAGATCACGGCTATTCGCGATATGATCGATCGGGAGCAATTCCTTCAGGCCAGGACGCAGAGTCAGGCCCTGATAGAATCCGGACGACAGCAACGACTCGACGAGGTGGAAGGATACGGTCATTACCTCCTGGGTCGCGTTTTGCTCCAAAGTCCGCAAAGCAACCGCGGATCCCAAGTGGAGGGAATCCAGGAATTCAGATTGGCTTCCCGGAACTTCGGTGCCGCCGGGAAACTCGAGCTCGTAGACAGCATCTCGGCCACCCTCCAGAAGCTCACCGGATCGGACTTGAAAAGTATTTCTATCCCCGAATTGCCGCCAATTACTATCGGTCAACTCCCTCCGGCGAATAATGATCTGGATGAAACCGCGCTCAGTGCCATCGTAGCCCTACAGAACCAGGAGATCGAGGCACTCAACGATAGCCAGCTGAGGCAGATCCTGAAGATACAGCAGCAGGACCTCGCCTTGGATTCGTTTAAGTTCCAGGTCCTCAACGACAGTTTCCGGTTGATGCAGCAGGAGATGCTTCTGGAGGAGCAGCGCTCCCTGACCCGGGAGGAAGTACAGCGCCGCAATTTCTTTCTGGTACTAGCCATTGGTATTTTGGTGGCCCTGGCCCTATTGTATTTACGCTACCGTTCGGCGCAGCAATTCCAGGACCGTATTCGGCAGGAGCAGAAGCGCTCCGACGAGTTATTGCTAAACATTCTTCCCCTTTCCGTTGCCCGGGAACTAAAGGAAACGGGTAAAGCAGCCGCCCGGCGTTACGAAAGTGCCACCGTGATGTTCTCCGATTTCGTGGGCTTTAGTCGCATCGCCAGCACGCGCGATCCCGAGGAACTCGTGGCCTTGCTGGACCGGACCTTTCGAGCATTCGATGAGATCGTGGAGCGTCACGGTCTGGAAAAAATCAAAACCATCGGTGATGCCTATATGTGCGTAGGCGGAGTACCGGAGCAGGATTTGGACCACGCCAGTCATGCGGTTCAGGCCGCCGTGGAGATCCAGGAGTACCTGACCAGCCATGAGGAATTCGAGGCCAGGATCGGGATACACAGCGGACCGGTCGTTGCCGGTGTGGTGGGTCGAGACAAATTTGCCTTCGATATTTGGGGCGACACCGTCAACCAGGCAGCCCGCTTGGAAGCCGTGGGAAATCCCGGCGAGGTCACCCTGAGCCGGGCCACCTGCGAGTTGCTCGGCACCCAGTTTGCTTACGAGCGCATGGGAACCTTCGAAGCCAGAAACATAGGTGAAATGGACCGTTACCGGGTCCTCACAAGCCGGCTCACGAAGAATCCGTCGTAGCCATCGCGCTGCGGCAGAAAACGGCGGCTTTCTTCCAATGCCCACGCTTTACCGTGCTCGGATTCAAGAAAGTGGTTGACCCGCTCCTCGTTCTCCCGGGGCAGAATGCTGCAGGTGGCATACACCATTTTCCCCCCTGGCTTCACCATCCGAGAATAGCTGGAGAGAATTTTGTCCTGCTCGGCGACCACCCGATCGATGGATTCCGGAGATAGTTTCCATTTGGCATCCGGGTTCCGCCGAAGGACGCCCAGTCCGGAGCAGGGTACGTCGAGTAACAAGCGGTCCGCTTTCCCCGATAATCGCTTGATGATTTTCGTCGATGTGATCGGCCGGGTTTCCAGATTCGCCACCCCATTGCGACGGGCCCGGCGCTTCAACTCGTCGAGCTTCCAGCCGTGAATATCCAGGCTAAGCAACCGCCCTTTATTCTCCATCAGTGCCGCCAGGTGCAGGCTCTTGCCCCCCGCCCCGGCACAGGCATCGATCACCAGTTGGCCGGGTTCGACTTCCAGGGTGGGAGCCGCCTGCTGACTGCTGTAATCCTGTACTTCGAAAAGGCCACCCTGGAAAGCTTTGGTCCGAAAGAGATTTTTACGCTCGGTCACCAGTAAGGCATCTCCCGCAATGGGTTCCACGACGATTCCCTCGGCGGCCAGACTAGCGGTTACCGTAGCCGCATCCGCCTTAAGGCGATTAACCCGGAGCACTACCGGTGCCTGCTCATTGAGTGCAGCCAGGGTTGTGTCCCATTCTTCCCCCAGTTGCTGCTCCCCTACCCCGTCCAACCAGTCGGGAATGCTTTCCCGAAGCGGACGGTGCTCATTTGCCGCAGCCAAGCGGGAGGTGATGGCTTCCCGGTCGAGCCCGGCGAACTCCTGCCATTCCGGAAGCTCGAAGCCATTCAGGAGCAGGTGGACACCAATGAGTTTCCACCACTCCTTTTTCGTCGCCGGTTCGACCCCCGTCAAATGGGCGTAGAGTCGATAGTAGCGTACGATGCCGTAGGTATGCTCGGCAATGAAGGCGCGGTCCTTGCTGCCCCGGCGCTTGTCGGCCTTAAGCACCCGGGCGATCTCGCGGTCGGCGTAGGCACCCTCGCGAAAGATATTCTGAAGTGCCTCGGCTACGGCGTCGACCTGTGCTGCGTAGAATTTCATTGCTAAGGGTTAGGGTGGATAAGGGGCTAAGGTAGTACCCCTTTGCCCTTTACCCGGTAGCCCCGTCAGTATATTACTCCACGGCAGATCCATCAATCGTACTCCCAAACATAATGGCATTCAGGAACAGTCGGTTGGTGCCATACCAGAAGGCCCGGAAGTTGGGATTGTTAGCGAAGGAGATGGTGCGGCCACCCCGGCTTCCGCTTACAATGATCGCGGCGGAGCCGGCGGCGCGCTCGGCAAATCCGCGGGGGCTGTATCCGCTCAGCAAGGGCGCATCCGAGTAGCGAAGGGGGGTAGCATAAACGTTTTCGGCCGGTTCGTAGAGTAAGGTGCCGCTGCGGAAAACGGGGATTTCCTCCCGCCGCATACCAAAGAGCAAGGGATGGGTCAGATCTCCCTCGGTCTGGTAGATCGATCCGCCCAGCACGCGGCCACCCCCGTCGCGGGAGGCCTTCTCGTAGGGCCGTTGGGTGATGGCGCTGTCGGGATTCATGGTTTTACGAACCTTAATATCGGCCAGCCCATTAGCGGCGGCCCAGGTGCCGGCCCGCTCCACGGTGATGAACACCTTGTCACGGCCCATCCATTCCTTCAGCGCCGTAGCTACGGACTCGTCCAGTCTACTGTAATAGCCATCCGGCATGATGATCGTATTGTAGCGGCTCAGGTCGGAGCTACTCACCTCATCGATCGGCAGTTTGGTGATGGGGATACCGAAACGCTGGTCCAGCAGGTGCCAGGTTTCGCCGGCATCCAGGCTACTGGTGCTGCCTTCGATGAGCAAAGCGATCTCCGGCTTACGCAGCGTTTGATAAGCCGAGCGCGAACCGAGCATGAGCCCACCCGGGTCAACGGTACCCGAATTGGTAGTCAGGATATCAATACCGGTTGCGTCTTCCACTTCAGTCACGATGCGGTGGAGTTCGTCAGCGTCCATGTCCTGTCCGTAAACCGGCACCATGGCCGTCCCCCGCCCGAGTTGGCTCGCGCCGTTATCGATGGAGAAAGGCTTATCGCTAACTTTTACCCGCACGCCAGCGTCCTGGAGTTGATAGATCGCGCGCGGCGAATAGTAGTCGTTGGAAGGAATAAAGTAGGCGTAGTCGGCTTTAGTCCGGTCGATATCGGTGTTGGCCGTCCCCATTTCGTAGGCGGTCCACTGCATATCGCCCGGCGTTCCTCCGCTCACCTGACGGTACGGCAGGTTGAAAGCCATAGGCAGCGAGAAAGTGGATACATCGTAGAACAGGCTATCCTCAAATTCCAGGATGGGCTCGAAGGCGGCCTCGCTGAAGGGTGTTTTCGGCACGTAGTAGGCCTCTCCCGCATTGCTGGTACCGTGCTGAACGGGCAGTCCGTGACGTGCCAGAATCTCGGCCAACTCCCGGGCCCGGCCTGTATCACCGTCGGCGTCGATGACGTATCCATCGCTGGTTACGCCGTCCAGGTTGAATTCCCGCTGGTAGGTAAGCAGATCGTCGCGCAGGTTCTCCAGTGCCGCATAGGTACTCAGGGCGGTGGTGACCTGATTCCGGATCGTGAAGGGGAAAGTCAGTATCCCGTTTTCGGACTCCTGCAGGTGACCCCGAGAGCTGGCCTGCTCAAAGAGAATACCTACCGTACCGAAGATATCGGGGTAGGTGGAGCCTTTGCCGTAGTAGAAATCGTCGTATCCCTCACCACTATAGTAAAGCGATCCAATGTCGTCCAGGGCCGCGGCGTGGTATTCCCCAATCCGGGCGGTGAGTTCCTGGTTTACGGGGGCGGTCATAGGGTGGACGCGCGTGGGCTCTCCCGGCATGAAAAAGAAGGTAGCATCGGTACCCATTTCGTGGTGGTCGGTCAGCACGTTCGGTTTCCAGCGGTGAAACTGGGCGATGCGGGCCTGACTCTCGGGGTGCTGCACCGGTAGCCAGTCCCGGTTAAGGTCGAACCAGTAGTGGTTACTGCGCCCGCGGGGGTAGGCTTCGTTGTACTCCCGGTCCTGCCCGTCGGCGGTCATGTTCTTATTCTTGTGGCTGTTGGCCCAGCTGGCGAAGCGATTGAAGCCGTCGGGGTTATAACAGGGATCGAAGACGATGATGTTGTTGGTCAGCAGCTCACCCACCTCACTCATGGGAGCGGCGGCCAGGTAGTAGGCTGCCATAGGCGCGGCATTACCACCACTGGGTTCGTTGCCGTGAATACTGTAGCCCTGGTAGAGGACACCTGGTACGTCGTTCAAATCACCGTCGTTCATACCCCCGTCGGGACTACTCCAATTAACGTGCATTTCGCGCAGTTCCTCGAGGCGGGCGTGGTTTTCCGGCGTGGTGAAGATCAGGTTCAGCAGGGGCCGCTGCTCGTACGTTTTTCCGATTACTTCCAGCTGGATCCGGTCGCTGCTCGCGGCGAGTGCCCTCATGTATGCCTGCTGTAGGTCGTGGCTGATGTGCCAGTCGCCGATCTGCCAGCCCAGGAATTCCTCGGGAGTGGGAATGCCGGGGTCGTAGTCCAGGTCGGGCAGGTAATAGGTAAGCGGTCTTCCCTGGTCCGAATTAGCGGTGGGCCCTTCCGTCAGTGCGTCGGGGAGGTTTTGCGCCGGAGCGCGGGTAGAAAGCAATACGGCAAACAAAAGAAGGAATCTGGTAAGTGTCTTCAATGGTTGGGGTTTTTAGTTTTTTAGTCTTTTAGGTCTTTTAGTCTTTTAGTTCTTTAGACTTTTAGTCTTTTAGACTCGGTGGGAAGATAGGTTTCTTTGGCCTTTTAGTCTTTATTCCCTTCTGTTTGAATAGGCTGGATCAGACAACTCATTGGGTGGTTCATCGCTATCTGATGGCATTTAGCACCTTCTTATGCCACTGGGTCGGGTTTTGTGTGGTATTGTCTTCATTAGTCTCGTCGCACTATTCGTGGTGAGTTGTGGGAATAGCACGTCGGAGCCCAAACAGCTTTTCCAAAATGGAGTATCATACGCCGTGACGGGGGATTCCACCTGCAGCCCGGGGCGGATGGCGGGTTGCGACCTGGGTAGCCTGTTTCTGCGGGATCGCGATTCCCTCTACTACTATAATCTTTTGAGCGGGCTCCTATCGGTTCATCCCTACTCGTTTGCTCAGGACACCCTGCTGATCGGGGAACACCCCTGGGCCCTGACCATCGCCGGCACCCCGGATGAACTCCCGTTAAAAGAAGTAAATCACGCCGGAACCTATCGGCTTCGGCCGCTGGCCCGCGCGCCTTACGAAGTGGACGTTGAGGAGCGATTGCGTAGAGAGACCCTGCAGTTGACGCGGCGGGGTAACCGAATTACCATTCATCCCGCCGCTGACTGCGGAGACGCCCCTCGGAGTAGCCATGCCGTGGTCGAATCGGGTACGCCCGATACCGTGCAGTACATGAGCTGGAATGGTATATCCGCACCCCTTATCGGTACTTACCGACTGTTCCAGATGGAGGGCTACGGGGTATTTTTACTGGAGGAGAGCGGTGAGGACAGCGGAAGATTTCGGACGGTCGACCATTTCGGCAATCTCCAGGGGGGACTCTATCGCTGGCAACCAAACTACTACGCCCCGATACCGGAAGACCTACGGGGCCGGTGGCAGGGTCACCGGGTCATAAGCTACGCCGAACTCGCGGCGGAGGACAATCGGCTGGTTGTCCCGAAATGGGGGCTGACACAGGGAAACAGCGACCGTTCCCCGCAGCCGTTGCGGGATTTGCATCCGGATAGCACCTACCGGTTCGGGCTGATCATCGACGAGCAGTTTACGGTTTACCTGGAGATGAACGGCTACGTTATCGCCTCCTTTCCAGACCTGTACCGCTCCATTGTGGAGAAGGGTTTGCTTCACGCGGAAAACGACGGGTGCCAAATGCTTAGCTTTCAACGAGGCCCGGACCGGGAAAGCCTGACCACGAACCTCACCCTAAGCTTTAAGCTGCCCGGTGGTGAGCAGGAAGGGTTCCCTGTCCGTTTGTCGTTCGAACGAGTAGCTCGTTGATGCCCGGAGCGACCTTTTATTCCTGCGCTCCGTCGCCCGGTTTATATGTTTCTTAACCATATGTAGCGATCGGCACCCTTATTCTTGCTGAATGATCGCTACCAGGTTCCGGATCTGCCTGCTTTTTCTACTATGCGGCTGCCCCGTAGCCTCGGTCGCGGGACAGAACATCACGGATACCAGCGAGGTCGCGGGGGTCGTCGAACGGGCGGCGGAGAAACTGCTGCGGGCCCGGGAGTTGCACGCCGTATCGGTGGGGGTACTGAGCCAGGGGAACGTAGTCACGCGGCATTTCGGGGAGCTTACGGTCGGGGCAGGAAACCCACCTGACAATGGTACGGTCTTCGAGATCGCATCCGTCACCAAAACCATGGTGGGCTTTCTGGCCGCGGCCGCGGTGGAATCCGGAATGCTCTCCGTCGACGCCGATATCCGCGATCACCTGCCCGCCCCCTACCCCAACCTCGAGTACAGCGGAAAACCGATCCTCATCCGACACTTACTCACCCATACCTCCGGCCTGCCGGGATTCCTCCCGCTGGCGTGGAACGGCGTTTTTGAAACCTTTGCGGCCGACGTCCCCGATCGTTTCCGGCAGTTGGAAGCGCAGTACGGCAAAGAGGCCTTCTGGACGGACCTGGCTACCGTCAGCTTACCGGAAGCCCCCGGAACGACCTATGCATACAGCAGCGCCGGAACCGAACTGCTCGCCTACATCTTGGAGCAGGTGACCGGCCAACCGCTGGCAGAGCAACTGGCCACCAAGCTGACCGGCCCCAATGAAATGAAACATACCCGACTGGGTCCGCCCGGCGAAAACGGGGCGATCCGGGGTTACTGGATGGATAACGATGAGCCCTCACCCCATCAACTCTCCCCGCTCTGGGGCGGTGGCGTGGGCATCACCGCTACCGTGCCCGACCTCCTGCGCTATGCCGCCCTTCAGATGCGGGAGGACGATCCGGTAGTCAGCCGCTCCCACGAGGTGTTATTCTCCGACAAAAAATTTCGGCACATTGGTTTCGGCTGGAACGTCTGGTACGATAAGTACGGTACTTCCTACAATCACCACGGCGGCACCTCCGGCGTCCAGAACTGGTTGTACATCTTCCCGGACCACGAGCTGGCCATTGTCGTGATGACGAACCACAGCGGACCGAAAACCGCCGGAAAGCTAAATCAGGCGGTCCACCGCATCGTAAGGCAGCTGGTCGATACCCGCAAGTAGGGTTAGGAAAGAGCCACCGATTGCCAGTAGGCCGAAAAATGGCGGACGGCTGCAACATCTTTGAGGTGGAAAAGGAAGGGGCGAACATCCTCCGCGAGCAGGTCGAAGTCGAAGGCCGCGATCTTTTGTTGCAGGAAGGTCCGCAATTGGGTGGCGCTGCTGACGCGGAAACACTCGTCCAGATAGCCGTAATCGGGAGTAGTCCGCTCCAGACACCAAGCCAGGTCGTAGAAGTCACGCCCCTTCGGTCGCTTACGTCCCACGATGGCCGCCACCTTCTGGCTGGCGAGCAGGGACAGCGGTACCGCCGGCACCTCCGTTCCGATACCGACGAGGTTGATCGGGAACAGTTCGCGGTGGTAGTGGTAGTGCTGCTTCTCGGTGTCCATTTTGATGAACAGCTTGGCTTCGCGGTGACCGCTAAGCTCGTAGCCATAAAGCAGGCCGGGAAATTTGATGCTGCAGTGGTAAGCGCCCTTGAAGGCGAGCCTTAGTTCGACCCGGAAGCCGCGCAGTTCCAACTGGCGCTGGATGATGCGGGCGGTCTCCTCGAATTCGCTGACGGTGATATCCTGATTGTCGAAGTCGAGGTCTTCGCTGAAGCGGTCGGTGCCGTAGCAGATCCGCAGACAGGTGTCCCCGAGAAAGGTGTAGCGGTGGGCGAACTTGCTGGTGAAGAGGATGGCGAGGATCTCGTACTGGAGGTACTCGCGGAGGAGGAACTCCCGTTCGTCGTGAAGGTATTCCGGGTAGGCTTTGACTATTTGCGAAAGATCAATCATCGGCGAGTACATCTAAAAGGACGGCGATGCGCTGGCGGACGACTTCCGAGTTCATGATATGGCTAAAGTGCGTAAGCCGGTCCCAATCCAGTTCCATGATTCCCCCACGGTCGAAGCGCAATTCCTCGACCCATGCGTAGTCGGAAAAGCGGGGTTCCAGGTAGGCCAGATCAAGAATGGCCTTCTCGGGGTAGGCAATGCTGTAGTGGCCTCCACGCCAGGGTACGTTCTCGAAACCGAAGAATAGCTCCGGTTTGAGGGTCCGGTAGTGGTACCGCCTGTTTGCCAAATTGACCTGCTTGGTTTTTTTGGGGGAAACGGAGGTTACTTCATAGACGAACTCCGGAATTAGCCCGTAATAGTGCAGTGCACTATGCAAACTGACGTAGGATGGTTCATACAGGTGATTGGCGATCATAAACTGATCGACTTTACCCCTTATCTCGAACGCATTATTTAGGTACAAGCCATTACGCAGCTTCCGCACCAGATCCTTATCCTGCCAGTACGTGAACGTATTCGGATCAAAGTTTCCGTACCGCTTGCGGAGGTCGGCGGGGGTGATAAATATCTGATCGGCTGTCGGTGGCGGGATCGCCATTTCGTTTCCTTTTTTCATAAACGCATGAAAAAAGGAAATGGTTTTGGTTTTGCTTCGCACCTGCGCCCCGCCGCCCCGTTGCTACCTTGCAGCCGCTAGCATACCAGCCAACCTATGTACGATAAGACGACCCTAGAAGCATTTTACGAAAAAGAAGCCGCCCAACCCGACAAGCCTTTTCTCCACCAGCCCTTTGGCAAGCGATGGGAAACGTATACCTGGGGTGAAGTCGGACAGATGGCCCGGCGCATGGCGGCTTATCTGCGCGCCGTCAACCTGCAGCCGGGCAGCCACATCGGTTTAGTCAGCAAGAACTGCCGCGAATGGATCATTGCCGATCTGGCGATTATGATGGCGGGTCACGTGAGCGTCCCCTTCTTTGCCACCCTTACCGGGGATCAGATCGCGGAAGTACTAAAGCTGGGAGACGTGGACCTGCTCTTCGTAGGTAAAATGGAGGTATGGGACAACATGAAATCGGGTATTCCCGAGGAATTACCCGTTATCCGGTTTCCTCACTACCCGGATAACTCCGAAATCGACCGGGGAAAGGCGTGGGAGGAGATCATGCGGGAAACCGAACCGATGCAAAGCTCGCCGGTGCCGCCGCGCGACGGACTCTGGACACTCATCTTCACCTCCGGCACCACGGGAACGCCAAAGGGGGTCATGCTCAGCATCG
The DNA here is from genome assembly GCA_963747415.1 of Lewinellaceae bacterium. Lineage (GTDB taxonomy): Bacteria > Bacteroidota > Bacteroidia > Chitinophagales > Saprospiraceae > Neolewinella. The sequence continues at coordinate 901,154 of CAVVFF010000004.1, forward strand.
AGAATCAGATCGCGTTGATGCGGGAGCTGTATGATCGCAATCCTTTGGAGAACGATTATAGTGGCCACAACCGATACTTCTCTTTCCTACCCCTCAACCACGTGGCCGAACGGGGCACGGTTGAGACGATGTGCCTGACCCACGGTGGCGAGATATTCTTTACCGAAAGCATTGATCGATTTGCGGCCAACCTGCAGCATGCCCGGCCTACCTTCTTCTTCGCGGTACCGCGTATCTGGACGAAGCTGCAGCAGGGCGTGCTGAAAAAACTGCCGCAGGAAAAACTGGACACGCTCCTCAAGGTCCCGCTTGTTTCCTGGTTCATCAAACGGAAGGTTCGCAAAGGACTGGGACTGGACCAGTCGCGCTGCAACGTATCGGGTGCCGCGCCGATCCCCCAGGCCACCAAGGACTGGTTCATGCGCATTGGCATTCCCATTTCGGAGGCCTACGGGATGACCGAGAACGGAGCCGTGAGTCATATGATCTTTGCCGACCAGGACCGTCCCGGGTCGGTAGGTCAGACCCTGCCCGGCACGGAGTGCATGATCGAACCGGAAAGTTCCGAAGTACTCACCCGCTCACCCAATACCATGGTCGGCTACTACAAGGAGCCGGAGAAAACCGCCGAAACCATCGATGACGACGGCTGGCTGCACACGGGCGACCAGGGGCGTATCGACGACGACGGCTTCCTCTTCCTGACCGGCCGGGTGAAGGACACGTTTAAGACGGCCAAGGCCAAATTCATCGTACCGAACGAGATCGAGGACAAATTCGCCGGTAATCCTGACATCGATCAGCTTTGTATCCTCGGCCTGGGTATGCCGCAGCCGCTGCTGATCGTATCGCTGTCGGAAATCGGCCAGGAGCGGGACCGCGACGCAGTGCGGGCGCAACTGGAGGAGCAACTCGCCCGGGTGAACGAGAAGCTCCCGAATTATAAAAAGGTAGCCACCGTAGTTGTAGCCGAAGAGCCCTTTTCCGTCGAAAACGACCGACTGACCCCGACCCTCAAGGTTAAGCGGCCGCAGGTCCACAACTTCTACCGGGACCGGATGGAGGGCTGGATCATGGGTACGGAAAAGGTGGTTTTCGAAAGGTAACGGGGTGGACTATTCAACTAGCATGATGATAGAGCATATCTCCCGTCTCGCCTGGAAATCATTTTCTCAGCGCGAAATATGGGTAAGTTCTAAAGACTTGATCCACAGCGCTTTCATTCCGGATCCCCGTAGCAAGATTTGGTCCGTTCCGGCGGGAATTCGTAGTTCTATGGGTTGGGATACCGCCCAGTCGTACGGGTAGGCTTCCTTGCGCTCAAGCCGATCCGCCACGGGCAATGGCCGCGGGGGACTCCGTTGAAGCACCACGCTTACGCTGTCATTTCCTCCCGCAGACAAGCGCACCCTGGCGGAAGCTGCTCCACTCAGGTGGTAGCGAAGTCGAGCCTCGTAGAGGCCGGACTGCTGGGTATGGACCGGCCAGGCCACTCCATCGTCGGAGATCGCGGGCAAATAATCATTCGCCCAACCACCCTCGTGGGCAAAGGTATTGCCGCCCCGGGGTTCGCCTTCGTGCGCTTCCATTCGGATATGTTTCGCTGCGTCCAGCTCGATCGGTGGGGCTACGCACGCCTGGCACAATACCTGGGCGGCAAAGTCTTCGTAGGTCGCAGCCATGGTGGTAAGTAGCCTTACGTGTTGTTTCGACAGGTCCGTGGTCTGTTCCGGATCTTCCTTAAGGTCGTATAATTCTTGTCTATCCTTGCCCCGGCGTACGTACAAATAGCGTTCGTTGCGCATACTCCCAAAAAATGGATCGAAATCGTAGCCCTGCCGGAAAGTGTAGATATAGCGTTCGGGCAATTCTTCCCCGCGTAAGAGCGGCATTAAACTGAGACCATCAACTGAATCTGCACGAGGTAAGTCCAAGTAGTCTAGCAAGGTGGGCAGCAAATCGATGTGGGCTGCGGGGGTATCGAACACGCTGCCGTTCGCGGGATTATCCCCCGGAAACCGGATCACGAAAGGGGCCCTTACCCCGCCTTCGTCAATCTGCCCTTTCCAGCCCCTGAGTCCCCTGCGAAAACGATCCCCGTTGGGCCCGTTGTCCGAAGCGAAGATGACCACCGTCTCCTCCAATTGCCCCGCCGCTTCCAGGGCCTTCAGCAGTTTCCCGACCTGTTCGTCTACGCTTTCCACCATGGCGTAGACGCCGGTATTAAAGGGGGTAAGGCCGCGACTGGCAACGGCATTCCAGTGATCGTCAGCGACCTGGACGGGCGTGTGGGGCGCCTGGTAGGCGAGCATAGCGAAAAAAGGACGGCTGGTTTTCTCGGTCATCCAGTCGGCGGCTGTATCGGTGAGGAGGTCTGTGAGGTCGCCAGAGAACGGGATAGGTTCATCCATTTCGTTTCGGAGGATGCCGGTGAAATAGTCGTTGAAGTGCCCGCTGGTAAACCCCTGAAATTTATCGAAGCCGCGCCCGGCGGGGGAATAAGGTAGGGTTGCCCCGTTGTGCCACTTTCCGAACAAGCCCGTACGGTATCCCGCAGCGCGAAGGTGCTCGGCCAGCGTTTTAGCGTTGAGGGCCATGGTCTCCCGTCTTCGCGTGACATAGATCGTCCCGGTACGAGCAGCGTAAAGCCCTGTCTGAAAACTGGCCCGGGTGGGGGCACAGACCGGATCCACGTAAAACCGTTCGAAGCGGGCGCCGGATTGAAGCAGCGCATCCAGGTTCGGCGTCTGGATGCTGTCGTTGCCGAAGAGGGAAAAGTCCCCCACCCCCTGGTCGTCGGTGAGGATAAAAAGAATATTGCTGCGCTTTCGGTCTTGCTCGCCCGGCTCAGCCGGCATGCGACAAGCATACCCCAAGACCGCGATCAGGAAAAGAAAATGATATGCCTTCATCGGGCCATAAGATAAGCGCTTCCGCGGTGCACGGCGGTTGCTGACTGGTGATGAAATGATAGGAGGGCTTGTTTGCTGTTACTCACCATGAGTGGGCCTAAGTGGGCCGTTTATTCCGCCAGTCCATGGTACCGGAAAGGCTCCCCGCCGAAAAGATCGTCCTTGAAAATAGCGGCATCGATATCCTCGCGATCCTCCGGCTCGGAGGCAATCTCCACCAGATTTCCAGCCGGATCTCGGATGTACAGCTGCAAGGACCGATCGGGCAATTCCCGGATGCGACCCCAGGGTCGTACGTCGATGATGTTCAATTCCTTCATGCGATGGAACACCGCCGAAAAATCATCCACGCGCAGGCAAAAGTGCGCCCGAAAGCTTGGCGGTGCTGCCGGTAGTTCCGCCAGGTGCAACTGCTGGCGGTCGTTAATAATAAGGAAAGCGCCGGGGTAATCCAGGCCCTCGTTTTGCCGCTCGGTGAATCCGAATTCGCGCACGTAAAAGTCGCGGCAGCGTGGGAGGTCATCGACGATAAGGTTTACGTGCTGGATGCGGGTCATGGAAAAGGAGCGTCCGGATTAGGTACTATGTTCAGCGATCGTATTGCGCCCCAACTGGTACATATGCACCTCATCGGGTCCATCGGCCAGCCGGATACTTCGGGCGTAGGCGTAGAAACCAGCCAGTGGAATATCGCCGGATACGCCCAGTCCCCCGTGCAGCTGGATGGCCCGGTCGATCACCGTACAGGCCATGCGGGGGCAGACGACCTTGATCATGGCCACCAGGTCTTTAGCATATTTGATGCCCTGCCGGTCGATGCGGTCGGCTGCACTCAGGGTAAGTAGCCGCGCCTGTTCGATCTCGCAGCGGCTCAGGGCAATCTCCTGGCGCACGCTGCTGAATTTTGCCAGCGGCCTGCCGAAGGCGATACGATCCCCAACCCTATTGCAACTCATTTCCAGGGCGCGTTGAGCGGTCCCGATCAGGCGCATGCAATGGTGGACCCGCCCCGGCCCCAGCCGTCCCTGCGCGATCTCAAAGCCCCTGCCTTCACCCAGGATGAGGTTCGTTGCCGGCACCCGCACGTCGGTCAGGCTGATCTCGGCGTGACCGGCGGGACTGTCGTAGGTGCCCAAGGCGGTGAGGGGGCGCTCGACTTTGACGCCGGGAGCATCGGCGGGTACCAGGATCATACTTTGCTGCCGGTGGCGGGGGGCTTCCGGGTCGGTCTTGCCCATGAGGATATAAAAGGTGCAGGCGGGGTGCATCGCTCCGGTGCTCCACCACTTCCGGCCGTTGATCACGTAATGCTCGCCGTCGCGCTCGATGCGGGTTTCGATATTGGTGGCATCCGAACTGGCTACGCCGGGTTCCGTCATGAGGAATGCCGAACGGATTTGCCCGTCCAAGAGCGGCAGCAGCCAGCCTTGTTGTTGCTCGGGAGTCCCGTACTTCGCCAGCACTTCCATATTACCGGTATCCGGGGCGCTGCAGTTGAACACCTCGCTGGCCCACAGCACCCGGCCCATGATCTCGGCCAGGGGGGCGTATTCCAGATTGCTGAGGCCGGGACTGAAATCACCGTATTCCTCCGGCAGGAAAAGATTCCAAATGCCGGCACTCCGGGCCTTCTCCTTAAGTTCCTCCATCCGGGGGTAGACCTCCCAGGGGTGGGCGGCGGTAAAGGAGGCATAGTCCGTCTCTGCCGGATAAATATGCTCCACCATGAAGGCCTCCAGGTGGCGGATGTTATCCTGGGTCTTATCGGAGTACTGAAAGTTCATCTTGTTTCTGTTTTTTAGTCACCTGCGCTCGCCGCCCTATTGTTGCAGCTTACTAACGCCGAGACCAGCAAAGGCTTTGGCGGCCGCCCCGAATTTTTCCATACGATCGTCGTGGCTGTTGCCCTGCACGTACCGGTGGTACAGCTGCTGGGCGATCACCGCGGTCTTCAGGCAGGCAAAGGCCTCGTACCACGGCATACTGGAGAGATCGAATCCGGTAAATTCCGCGTATTTCTTCTTCAGGTACGCCTTATCGGGCCAGTTCCCCACGAGGAGGGGAATGGGAATGGCCGCGGCGTCGATCCCGGGGTCGGGCCAGAAACTTAGGGTACCGGCCAGGTCGATGAGCGGATCCCCGAGCGTAGCCATATCCCAGTCGAATACCGAGGTGACCCGGTCGGGCTCCCCGGACTGGAACTGGCAGTTGTCAAATTTAAGATCGCCGTGTACGATGGCGATGGCCTGTGGTATGGGGACGGACTTAGCTAGTTCCTCTGCCAGTTCGTCCATGACTGGATTGGGCTCGGTTTGGGAAAGCTGCCAACGCTTGGTCCAACCCCTTACCTGTCGCTCCGCAAAGCCTTCCGGTTTGCCGAGATCGCTGAGGTCCGCGGCGTTAACATCCACGCGGTGCAAGTCGGCGGTCACCCGCATCAGGGCATCGGTGAGGCGTTCCTCCACCTGGTGCAGTCCCTGGAAATCCTTCGGCAGCCGATAGCGGACGACGGTCCCCTCCCGGCGTTCCATAACGACAAAGGAGGCCCCGATGATATCCGTATCCGTACAGAGGTGGAGGGCGCGGGGCGCAGGTGGAAAGTGATCCGGCAGCCGCGACAGGACCCGGTATTCCCTGGCCATATCGTGAGCCCCCGGAGCGATCTTGCCGAAGGGGGGGCGGCGCAGGACGACGCTCCGATCACCGAACCGGAGTTCGTAGGTCAGGTTGGCGTGTCCGCCGCGGTATTGATGTACCGTCAGCGGGCCCGTCAACTGTGGGAGGTGCTCCCGCAGGTAAGGTTCCAGGCGCTCGAGGGGTAATTCTTCTCCGGGGCGGGTATCCATGGCACGACGACTTAGGCGCCCAAACTACGGATTCCCGTGTCGCTACAGCTCCCGATCGATCTCCATGATAAGTTCGCGGCCCATCCTGTTAAGTTCCTCGCGGTGGGCATCGAGGTACTTCCAGGTGAATTTTTTGGTTGATTTCCACTGGTTGCTCATTGGCAGCTCCTGGTTATCTACCGTGGCACTACCCCAGGCGGTACGCTGTCCGTTCCGCTCGAGGGTGTAGGCGGCAAACAGATCGCGCGGCAGGGGGTTGATCTCCTCCAGGGCCATCGTGGAATAGGCCACCAGGGCGAAGATCAGGTAGCCCCGATTAACGTAGTAGAACTGGCCAGGCAACTGGGTGATTTCCACGTGTAAGGTTCCGCCCGCCACCTTTTCTCGCAGTCCCAGGCTATCCGCCGTATGCTGCATCACGCCGGTTAGGTACTCCATACTGGTTACGGGGTCGATCTCACACTCCAGTGTCGTATTCCAATCCCAGTAAACCAGGGCGGGAACGAAAGACGATTTTCGGGAAACTACTTGTTCCTGGCTTGTAATTGAATCCGCAAGCGTCACCTCCAGCCAGTCGGTACGGTCCGAAGCAATTTTGATCTCTTCCGGATCACCCGTGAGGAAGGTGGTGTATTTAGTCGGACTTACACAACTGGTCATTACCAGCAGGATCAAGAGCAAGCCATAAAGATGTTTCATTGTAGGGGGTTGTTTCAGCCCTCAAATATCGCCTGCCGCAGTGATAAAATGGATTTCACCTTCATTCCCAAAGGGCTTATTTAGTTAAAGTTTTGGAACACTTCGGACCTTACGTAGCAGACTAAACCCACCCAAGGAAGTTGGGCTCCCTGAAGCAGCGATCGCACCCCGGCGAAAACCCGATCTTACGAAAGTTTCCCCTCAATGCTTTCCTTTAACTTCCCCTTTCAGTTTCATACCATGAATACGCCGACCCTACTCTACGCCTTCAATGAATACTCCGTACGCGCTCATTGGCGGGTAGTTGATGATATCGTCATGGGCGGCCATTCCGAAGGTCATTTTGCGATCACGAAGGAGAAACATGGTCGCTTTTACGGTGATATTAGTCTCAAGGATGGGGGTGGATTCAGCTCCGTGCGCTACCAATTCAACCCGCCCGTCACCGTCACCGGCCACGAACGAATATTTATTCGCCTGAAAGGAGACGGAAGCGACTACCAATTCCGGATCAAGCCGGACAAGAACAACGACTTTGCCTATCGCCATGCTTTTTCGACTTCCGGTGACTGGCAGATCGTCGAAGTTCCGCTCAAGGAGATGTACCCGGTGCGCCGGGGCAAGCGGCTAAACCAGCCAAATTTTCCCGGGCAAAGCCTCGCTGAAATTAGATTTTTGATCGCAACGGGACGCGATCAAGCGTTTCAATTACTCATAGATCGGCTCGAAATGTTGTAGTTCAGCTCGCCAGGCATTATATTTAGGTATGCCTGCCCAGCAACACATCTACACCTACCAACACCTGCTTCGCTTTGGGCAGACCTTCCTGAGCAGCCTGGTAATCGTTCTTTTTTTGAGCCTCGTATCGAGTTTGCAGGGAGAGACTATCGCTCTTGGGCTTTCGATCGATGTTACACTCGTGCTCACCATCATTGTGTACGTAATTAACTACAGCCATACCTTTAATGCGGGGATTCACCTGGATCGGGATGAATTACGCATCGATCGTATGTTACTGGACGATCGGATCATTGTATTCAGCCAGGTCCGGCGGATACAGGTAACCCAATATCGACCCCAACTGGCTACCTACTTTGCCGGCAGTCGCCTTTCTATGAGAATAGTGGGAGAATTCGAACCCCTGACGATCGAGGTTTCGGACCTTCACGATCCCAACTCCTTCCTCGACGCCCTGGAGCGCATCACGGATGAGCATTCCATTAATGTCGTCTGGCAAAACGAGAAGGGGGAGTTCTTATCAAATCAATCCGATAATCAGCAGGTCAGCCTGTAAGCCCTTACGGTCAAGGCTTTTTCCCGGCCCCCGGGGGGGAAGGGATATACCATACCTCCGCTTCGCAGTCAATGCCGCCCCCCAATGCTTCGCGTACTACGCGATCTACGATGGTGACCCCTTCGGCGGCCATTCGCTCGAAGGTATCGATGCCGTCACCGCCAAATTTCTGCCGCGTCCGGTGAATATTGAAACGGTTGCTAAAGTCGCGGTCAAAAGCGGCCTCCACGCCTTCCTTACCGAGCATAAAGCCCAATAACCCGCCCCAGGTAGCCGTGGGGTTGTCCGAGTCCCATCCGGCCAGGGTACCGATCCGGATGGTTTGCTTCAGATCTCCCTCCCCGTAAAACAGGCTGACCAGGCCGGCGGCGAAGTTGATACCCGCCGCAAAGCAACCATTGCAGTAGAGTTGACGGGCGGTGATGTCGTAGCCGTCGGCCTGCTCCACCTGGTAGCGTTGGTAGAGGAAGTCACGGGCGGCCTCCCAGGATATTCCGGAACGGTACTGTGATAGCACGTAGTCGTACATGGCGGAAGCGTAGGAAGTATCCGGCAGTACCTCCCGGGCCGATTCTGCCATGGAGAATACCTTTTCCTGCATGGTCCAGTCGGCGGGCATGGTAGCCGCCAAGGCGTACATGGTGACGTAAAACTCGGCAATCGAAGCCGCCACCCCGGAAGCGGACGTGCGTATCGGCAGGTAGGCCATATCGCGGGCGACTTCCGGCCGGCCGGGGGCGAAAAAGCCAAAGATCTCCGTCGTCAGCTGGGCATCGATCATATCGTAGTGTTCATTATTGGCGGGATCGGAGGTGGCCGGTGGCAGCATGCCCTCCTGCATCAGGTCAAAAGCGCGTTGGTTAGAAACCCAGAGGTAATTCTCTTCTTCAGGCCGTATATGGCGAAGCCAACCATCGCGGATCTGCTCCGGAGTAAGCTTACCTGTAGCATGCCTTGCATGCAGCCACTGGTACATGTATTCAAGGTCGGTATCATCGTCCGCGCCCCAGACCTCCTCCGGTCCGCGGAAAACGAAGTCGATCGTGGGGCTCAGGGTACTCGGCACCCCCTCGCCCCAGATGCTGGGTTGATCGGGGCCGCCCCAGTCGGCTCGCGTGTAGAAATCACCCGTTTGGATTTCCCCTACGTTGCCGATCTTATCCATTTCGGTCACCAGACCGGTCCAGTTGGCGATACACTGCCCCAGCCAGAACCCGTAGAGTTGGTCGTGGTAGTCCTCGCGGGAAACCACCCGATCCGTAGTGGCGGGTTGGTAGCCCGGCGTGGCGGTACACTCCGGCACCTCGCCCGCGGGAGCCGGCTGCGCGGCAGCAGGATCGGTAATCCATACCAACAATAGGACCAGTGCCAAACGGCGGGCGGCAAACACGGTGGGAAGCAAGGGGTATTTCATGGTAGCAGATTAGGTCTGATCCCTCAGGCAGGAAACGAGCAGGAGAAGAACAAATGAATAGGTAAACTACGGCATCCGCCGATACACGATGGGAGCCGAATGAATAATCCGGTTCCGGTCCACTGGCTACGGCCATATTTGTAAACTAAGCCCAAAAGGCGCCATGCGTAAGCAATACCACCTCCGCCCCACCACTCAGGGTTTTGACGCCTGGGACGTGCACCGACTCATAGCCCTGAGCCGGGAGCTACCCGTCCGGGACGTTCCCCTGACGGAACTTGACGATTTAGATGCGAATTACTGGTACCAGGCAGCCGGCGATGTCCCTTCCTGTCGCTCCCTAGTAAGGCATATGCGGCGGGTAATGGAAGTGGATACCGATTACCCCGTCATCCTCAGCCGGGAGGGCCGGGTGATGGACGGCATGCACCGAATATGCCGCTGCCTGCTAGAAGAAAAGAAGACGGTACGTGCCGTACGCTTCACTACCAATCCGGCGCCCGATTTTCGGCAGGTGACTGACATCGATGGCCTGCCTTACTGATCCGGCTCCCGGATACTGCCGTACGGGGCAATAATCGCCTCGTCCAGCCAGACGGGTACGGCGAGAGTTGCGCGGTCAGCCTCATTGGGGAAATTTATCCATGATTAACCGTCGGATTGCCCGTTGAACCTGCGCTCCGCCGCCCAGACATCCTGTACCTTCCGGAAAACTTGGACTTCCCCGTTTACGGTCGGGAACCAGCGAAATCCAGCTTCCGTTCGTTTCGTAATCATGGCCCGGAGGTTTCTTTTTATTGTCGCACTGACCGTTCTGCCCTGCTGCATTAAGGCACGTTCTATCGAGCGGGTGGATTCCCTGGCTCCCGACCGTAGGATTGAATTTGTCTTCGGCCTTTCCGCGCTGGACCTCCTTCAGTATCGCGCTCCCGATTTCAAGGAGGATTATTTTGGCGCCTTCTCCCTTAGTTACGGGCTAGACATTCCGGTGGGTAACCAGCACACGATCGCTTTCCATAGCTCCGTCATTATGGAATCGCCCTTTGGCGAATATTACGACCGCAATTGGGGTGCCGTCAATGCCCTCAAAATCCCCGTCAGTCTCCGGCTGCAACAACCAATTGGGACGCAGCGGCTGGTAACGGGACTCGGCCTGCAAGCGAGTTATAATCAGATCAGGAAAGACAGTATCTACAGCTATACCGATCCGACTGCCCCGGTAGTGGACGATTATGCCGACCATCGCTGGCTGGCAGGGGCTACCGTCTCGTTACATTACCGGGTCGGAGCACGGTGGGGCCTGGGGGTGTACTACTTCACCGACCTCATCGACTTGCGGAGCAGGCGGTTCATTTTCGCGCAATCCTTCACCCTGGGCTTTATCTTTTGGCCAAGGTATTGATCGCCTGTTTCGGCACGACCTTTTCCGACCCGGCCAACGGCATCCTTGCCGATTGTAGGGAAAGCACGACCAGCAGCCAACTACACGCTTCGGTCAGGTCTACGAGCGGACAAGCGCGGAAGATTTAACTTGCCTTACGCTATCTGCGGAATGAATGGAGGTCCAATGATGATGAATACTATTCGATTGCTATGCATTTCCGTTTTCCTGCCCTTACTTGGATGCGGCTCGCCCGAAGTAGATGCGGACGGCTACCTTTCCCTGTTCAACGGCAAAAACCTCGACGGCTGGGAGGGCGACCCTACCTACTGGCGGGTCGAGGACGGCGTGCTGATCGGTGAGATCACCCCGGAAACACTACTGAATGAAAACACCTTTCTCATCTGGCGGGGAGGCCGTCCGGCCGACTTCGAACTGAAGGCCGAGTATCGCCTGTCCCCGGAAGCCAATAGTGGCATTAACTACCGAAGCGAAGAGGTGAAAGGCCAGGAATACGCACTCAAGGGCTACCAGGGCGATATGAATTACGCCGGCAACTACACGGGTATGAATTACGAGGAGCGCGGCCGAACCACCATTGCCCGCCCGGCGGAACGCGTCGTACTGCCCCCGGTGACCGGCTCCATGGAAACCCACATCGTAGACAACCGCTGGGCCGCCCGGGAAGTGCGCGACACCCTTGACGGGGCCATCGCTCAGTTAGAGGCGATACAAGCCGACGCCTGGAACGAATACCACATCATCGCCCGAGGGAACCGCCTGCAACACTTCATCAACGGCGTTCTGGTAAGTGAGGTGGTGGACGAAGATGAGGCACACCGCCGATCGGAAGGACTCATCGGCGTACAAGTGCACGTAGGTCCGCCCATGCAGGTGGCGTACCGGAATTTTCGATTGCGGGAGTTCTGATGCGGCCATGGGAATCTGGCGGTACTGAGCGCCCCGGCAAGTTTGCCATCACCTAAGGGCGTACCTCCTTAAATTTCCTTGATATATTGGATGCAAAGCGACCGTATGCATCTCCATCTTCCCGTATTCACTCTTCTGGTATTTGGTTTACTCACCACTTGTGCGGATGAGCAGGCGGACGGCAATGATGCAACCACTCCTCCCAACATCGTGTACATCCTGGCCGACGACCTGGGCTATGGAGACCTGAGCTGCTACGGGCAAACGCTCTTCAGCACGCCCAACATCGACAGGCTCGCAGCTGAAGGGCTGCTTTTCACCCAGCATTACAGCGGCAGTACCGTTTGTGCACCTTCCCGATCCGCACTGATGACCGGCCGGCACACCGGCCATACGTCGATCCGGGGCAATAAGGAAGTTCGCCCGGAAGGCCAGTGGCCGATCCCGGACAGCGTGTATCTGCTGGCCGAGCTGTTGCACGACCAGGGCTACCGAACGGGTGCGTTCGGCAAGTGGGGCCTCGGGTACCCCGGCTCCGAGGGCGACCCCATGCGGCAGGGTTTCGACCGCTTCTACGGCTACAATTGCCAGCGGCTGGCGCACCACTACTACCCCTATTACCTTTGGGATAATAGTGAACGCGACTCACTGCCCGCCAACGCCGGTACCGCGAAAGGAACCTACGCCCCCGCCCTCATCCAGGAAGAAGCGTTGGCCTTCCTGGAGGACAACCGCGAAGGTCCCTTCTTTCTGTACTATCCCCACGTGGTTCCCCACGCCGAGTTGGCCGCGCCCGACAGCCTGGTGACCCGGTTTGCGGAGCAGTTCGGTCCGGAGGAAGCCTGGCAGGGCACGGATTCCGGCCCGAATTACCGACAGGGGTCCTACGAATCCGCCAAGCGGCCCCACGCGACCTTCGCCGCCATGGTTACCCTGCTGGATCAGCACGTCGGGCAGATCATCGACAAGCTCGAGCAGTTGGGGATCCGAGATAATACGCTGGTCATCTTTACCAGCGACAACGGACCGCACACGGAAGGTGGTGCCGACCCCGATTTTTTCGATAGCAACGGCCCGCTGCGTGGCTACAAGCGCGATCTCTACGAAGGAGGTATACGCGTTCCCATGATCGCCTCCATGCCGGGTTTCGTAGCGATCGGCGAGACCGACCACGTATCCACCTTCTGGGACGTGCTGCCGACACTGGCGGAACTGGTGGGTGCCGAGGCGCCGGAGGGCCTGGACGGGATCTCCTTCCTGCCTACGTTGGGCGGCGCAGCGCAGGAACAACCCGCGCACGATCACCTGTACTGGGAATTCCACGAACGTGGCGGGCGCCTGGCCGTCCGGCAGGACAACTGGAAGGGGATACGCTACAATGCCAAAGCCGAGCCGGATAGTCGCCTGGAACTGTATGACCTGAGTGCTGACCCGGGCGAAACAACCAATCTCGCCGCCGAGCATCCGGAAGTGGTAGCCCGCCTCGATTCCCTGCTCCGCATGAGCCGGACGGAATCGGAGGTGTTCTCCTGGACCTCCGGTTCCTGACTTCTAACTTGGGTACAAACAGCCCGACCACGGTTCGGGAACCGACCGTCAAATCGTAATTTTCCGATTATGCCAATGATTTCACATTTCCCGGCCTCACTTCTCCTGCGCACCGCCGCCCTGCTGGTTCTACTGGTCCTATTTGCGTCCTGTAAGAATGCAGCGTCCGACGCAACAACGGCATCCACCCGACCGCCCAACATCATCTTTATTATGTCGGACGATCACGCCTACCAGGCCATCAGTGCCTACGACGACCGATTGATCGAAACGCCCAACATCGACCGCCTGGCCGAGGAAGGGATGCTGTTTACCAATGCGTGCGTGACCAATTCGATCTGCGCTCCGTCCCGGGCCGTCATCCTGACCGGTAAGCACAGCCACGTGAACGGAAAGATTGACAACCGGATGCCCTTTGACACCTCGAACGTGACCTTTCCGCAGCTCTTTCAGGACGGTGGTTACCGCACGGCGATGTTCGGCAAACTGCACTTCGGGAATAACCCAAGCGGCGTGGACGATTTCATGATCCTGCCGGGGCAGGGAAACTACATCAACCCCACTTTTATCACCCCGACCGGTGACACAACCATCGGGGGGCACGTTACCGAGATCATCACCGACCTGACCATAGACTGGCTTCGGACGCAGGAAGAAAGCGAGCAGCCGTATATGCTGATGTACCTCCACAAGGCGCCCCACCGCCCCTGGTGGCCCACGCCGGAAAAATTCGCGGAGTTCTACGAAAAGGAATTCCCGGAGCCGGCCTCCCTATTCGATGACTACGAAGGCCGCGGCACCGCGGCAAGTACCGCCGAAATGAACCTGTTGGAGCATATGCAATACCAGCACGACAGCAAGGTATACCCGGAGGTGATCGAGGAAATGGGGGAAAAAGCATCCCCCGTGGTCGGCGGCGGGGCGGGAGGCTTTTACGGCCCCTACAACCGGGCGACCGAAGCGCAGAAGGCAGCCTACAAACCTACCCTGGATAAAATAGCGGCCGATTTTAAAGAGAACTGGCCATCCATGACGGATGAGGAAAAAATGCGGTGGAAATACCAACGCTATATGCAGGATTACCTGGCCAGCATTTCGCTGGTGGACGACAACATCGGCCGCTTACTGGACTACCTGGAGGAGACCGGTCAGGCCGAGAATACCATCGTGGTGTATACTTCCGACCAGGGCTTTTACCTTGGCGAGCACGGTTGGTTCGACAAGCGTTTCATCTACGACGAAAGCTTTAAAACGCCCCTGCTGGTGCGCTGGCCAGGGCACGTGGCACCCGGTTCCAGAAGTACGGAGATGGTCCAGAACCTGGATTTTGCCCAAACCCTACTCGATGCGGCCGGTTTGCCCCAGCCCGCGGACATGCAGGGCGAAAGCCTGATACCGCTGCTCACCGGCGATACGGCGGCCTGGGACCGGGACGCCGTGTACTACCACTACTACGAATACCCCGCCGTACATATGGTCAAGCGCCACTACGGAATCGTGACCCAGGACTACAAATTGGTCCACTTCTACGACGACGTAGACGAATGGGAGCTGTACGACCGGAAGGATGACCCTGGGGAAATGCGGAGCGTGTACGATGACCCCGCTTACGCGGACGTGGTCGACCGCTTAAAGGCCGAGCTTCGGGATATGCGGGCCTACTATGAGGACTCCGAGGAGCTGGATCGCCATTATATGCAGTTTCGGGGAGAATAATTTGGTCCTCGAAGGCGAAGCTTCCCGATTATCCCAGCGAGGTCCGATAAGCATCCCCAAGTAAACGATTGGCTTCAGAATCATTTTTGATCCGCTCGGTAACGGGGTCCCACTGCAGGGGCCGCCGCAGACGGTACGCTATATTGGTAAGTGTACAAACGCTGGCGGTCCGGTGACCCGTTTCGGCCGGGCAGATGGGTGAGCCACCCGTACGGGCCGCCCGCGCAAAGTCTCCAAGGTGGGTTACCAGGGCGGATACTTCCGCCTGGTGGTTCATATCACCGTACGAAAGCAGGCCCGGTATCGTGCTGTCGATAAACCCGCGGGCGACGTCGAGACTGCCTTCACTACCAACGAAACGGACCGCGTTTCCGCGCCCGAAGGGGCGATGGTCTACCCGCGTGCCATCGGCGTAGAACATGGTGAGCCCTTCTTCGGGATCGGCATTGCCGGGCGGGTAAAAGCTTACCGGCCCGGACTGGTCCATGCCGAGTGCCCACTGAACGATGTCAAACATATGCGCGCCCCAGTCCGTCACCATCCCGCCGCCAAACTCCGCGTAATCGCGCCACCGGCCCCAAAAATCAGCGTCGGTCGGTGGCAACAAGTCCGGGTGATAGGGCCGCTCGACCGTAGGGCCGATCCAGCCCTGCCAGTCCAGTCCGGCAGGAAGCGGCTGCGCATCCAGCCTGAAGGGTTTGGGCGGCGGTCCGATACTGACCAGAACTTGATTCACTTCACCTAGCCGGCCAGACCGAACGATCTCTACAGCCTTTTTGAAATTGAACATGGAGCGTTGCATACTGCCGGTCTGCAGCACTTTGCCACTTCGGTCTACCGCGGCCACCATGGCTCGCCCCTCTTCCACGGTGTGCGCCAGTGGTTTTTCACAGTACACATGCAGACCTTTATCCAGGGCGGCTATGCAAATGGTAGCGTGTTGATGGTCCGGAGTTGCCACAATGACTGCGTCCAGGTCCGGATGCTCCAGCAGGGCCCGGTAGTCCGCGTAGGTTACCAGGGGTTCCGTAGCGGGTGCCTCAAGCCCAACGAGCTGTTCCCGTTGCTGCGCCGCGAAGTGCTCCACCTTAGCGGGATGAACGTCGCAAACCGCCACTATCCTGGTCAGCGGAACCTGCTTCAGGTTGCGCGCCAGGCCGAGGGCCTGCCGACCACAGCCGATCACGCCGAACGTCATGGTGTCGCTCGCCGGGTTACCGCCGATGCCGGCACTGAGGAAGGAAGGAACAAAGGTGAGGCCGGCGGCCGCAGCAACAGAACGCTGCAAAAGGCTTCGGCGGGAAATGTGCATGATCTTCAATGGTTGGTTGGTCCCTAAGATAGCCATTCCGTGCAACGGGGGCTGCGGAGTCGAATGCCACCAGGAAACCTCAGCTGCCATCTTGGGTTGTCACCCGATCGGGTGGATGTCGATCAGTTTATCCCCTTAGGATTCTACCGCAATACGTAGGTAATTGTCTTCGCCAATCAAACGGCCACCCTGAAGTTCCACTACGGAGACGGGGACGGTAAAGGAGATGCCATCGTTGGTATCCAGAAAAATGCGGTAGGAGGCGCCGGTTTCATCCGTAACCGTGAGTAAGCCCTTGTCCAGGTCCAAAACGTAGCTCCCCTGAAGCACGATGTGATCGTCGGAGAGGAACATGACGCTTCCGTCGTCCAGAAAGCTGGCGCTTATTTCGCCCAGGTCCCCCGGATCGATAAAACTCCTGCGGGGCAATCGCTTATCATTAGTGGGGGCGGCCGCCCCCCGACGATCACGATCGAGTAATAAATAACTGCGTGAAAATCCACTGTTCACTTCATCCACAAAGTCCTGTGCAGGATAGCCATCGGCTAAGCCATCCGTCCGCGTGAACTCGACAGGATCTCCTCCGGGATTGTCTCCGGAAACGATGAGCCCACGGAATGCCTCCGTACCAACGCTATCCACGAGGATGATCTGATCTTCCAGGTACTGTCCCCGCTCCCGCTCGGAGAGTACGATCAGGGGTTGCCCAAATTTTTGAACCACCCGGTACTCCGAGAATTCCAGCCCCGGGGCGGTGGCACTCCAATCGGTTAACCGATTAACAAAATCGCGTGATCCGTCCCGGGTATACTCCGGGAAGCCGGTAAAGCTGGGTTCAAAACTCGCCCAGTATTCTTTACCCAGGTATTGGTAAGAAAAAGGTTCCTGGGTCAAAAAGGCCGAATCGAACTGCGGTGTGGTCGCATCGAGCTTCCATAAGCGCTGCTCGTCGGCGGCTGCACCGGCGGTCAGTGCCAGCCCGCCGCCGCTGGTAAGCTGAATGACGTTGCGGGCCCCGGTTGCCGCAAAGGAGGTATCTCTTCCGGATAGGATATTGTGGATCTCGAGTGCCCCGTCTACTACCCGGATGACGTCTCCGGACCGGAGGGCTCCGGTCAGGCCGGAAGCACTAGTGAAAAGGTAGCTAGTATTTGCAGTGGTACCTTCCCCGGCATCTTCACAGGCCACGACCGAAAGGGCAAACAGAACGATAGGGATAAGCAGCTTCTTCATACACGGTGTTCAACGCACTACAAGCGGTGAGACTCCAGTAGGTTCGCTACAAAGCTCTTCCGCCGCGACACGAGAGCGTATCGGGGCGGAAGAGAATGAAGAAAACACGGGCGTTGGAAGCGTTAATTCAGATCAAAACTTACACCGGCCCCAACGTTCCATCCCTGGAAACCAACCTTATCCTGGATGACCGGGACGTCGTAGGGTTGACTCAATCCGTGCTGGTAGCGGGCCTCGACGAATAAGCGAGTGGTTTCACCCAGGCGTGCCTTGGCACCTACGCCACCAACGGCGGCCACGTGAAAGCGGTCGTAACGAATAGCGTCCAGGTTTATGGAAGAAGAATAGAGGTCCAGTTCGATAATGGCTTTAGCGGCGGTAGTCACCCTTCCGGAAGTAGCGTAACCCAACGAAGGACCGCCGACCAGGTAAGGTTGAATCACACTTTCCGTAGGTAGGTTGAGCTGGAGGAGAAGTGGGGCTTCCAGGTAATCGAAGCGGGTCTTGGCGCGTGCTCCAACGGGCAGGTTGATGCCGCCAAGGTCGACGGATTGGGTAATACCAAGGGCCGTGCCCCGGCTCGTGTATTCTAATCCGGGGCGCAGACTGAGGTAGGGAGTGAGGGGTAGCTCGGCCGTGACGCCGAAGGTGGCCGTGCCAATTTGATCGAGCTGGTCGGTGGCCCCGTCGAAGGCATCACCGGAGCGGACATTCGATTGTCCGAAGGCGCCGTACACCCCGATAGAGGTTTGGGCGGTGGCCATTCCGGTAAACAGGAAAGCAAAGAGAGCGAGCAATTGCAGTTTCATGGTAGTCAATTTGCTGCTCAAACGAAGGGATTGCGCGCTCTGGCGCAAAGGAATGGTTAATGGCTTGGTTAAAGCTTGTTAAGGGGAGGGCGGCGGAGCGCAGGAAGCCGGGCCGGGTCGGAAACTTATGCGCTTTCCAATCCTTCCTCCCCTTCCAGCAGGGCCCCGGCAAAAGCGGCGAACGACAGCAATATCCCACCACCCAACATCAGGTCGGTCCAGAAGGAAGAAAGGTAAAATTGCGATTTCATGTACGCTCCCGCGAGGAATAATAGGACGGCTACCAGGAAAGACAAAGAGTAAACAAGTTTCATATATAGGGTTAATCAAACAGGAGGACGCTAAACACAACGTACTTGTATACAACGAGATACGGACAACTAAAAGTTGAGCACGGGTCCGCTTTTTCAAAATTTTTTATGTTACCATCCATTCTTGCCACAATATCTACTGCAGCTTACCGTGAACGGAAGATGTTAGCCGTCAATATCCGGGCAGAGATTGGGAGATGGCGAATAAGTCCGCTGACTTATCTACGAGTCGACTACTTCGAGGTCAGCAGGTGGAATATTGCAAGGCAGTCTTGCCTTTCTCCTAGTATCTTGGCCGGGAGATCATTAAATTTTTTAAGCCGTATTCATGTCGTTGCCGATCCCATCTTTAATGCTTTTATTCATTGCTGCGGCCCTGGGTGCTCAAACCCCTTCGGAAAAGGTCACGATACCGGGGACCGATGTCAGTTTTGAAATGGTAGCGCTGCCGGGCGGTAGCTACACTTTCGGGGAGACGGAGAAAGCGGTCACGGTATCCCCCTTCGCGATCAGCACGCACGAGGTAACCCACGATGCCTACCGCATCTTCCAGGAACGGGAGAACGATACCCCCGTAGCCGCGGTGAAGGACTGGGAAGTAGATGCGGTGAGTCGCCCTTCCCCACCCTACCTGGATTTCACCTATGGAATGGGAACCCGGGGGGGATACCCCCAAGTGAATACTACGCAGCAAGCCGCCCTGCGCTACTGCGAGTGGCTGTATGACAAGACCGGACGGTTCTTTCGCTTACCCACCGAAGCCGAATGGGAATACGCTTGTCTGGCCGGCGAGGAGCCCGACCCCGCCGACCTCCAGGACCTGGCCTGGCTGTACGAGAACGGAGAGGAGACGTACCACCCCACCGGGGAAAAGAAACCTAACGCCTGGGGACTCTACGATATGCTCGGGAACGTGAGCGAATGGACCCTGGACGAATACTACGAGGACTACCCAGACCGCGTTGGCAACGAATCCGACCCCTGGATGCGCCCCGACGGCAAGCACTCCCGAACCGTACGCGGGGGAAGTTTCGATACCTATACCGAAGATGCCGGCTGCCGGACCCGCGAAAAATCAAGTCCTCGCTGGCAGGCACGCGATCCACAGATCCCCAAAAGCAAGTGGTGGAACGTAGACAGCCCTTTCCTGGGCTTTCGCATCGTGTCCCCCGCCCAACAACCTTCGGAGGAGGAAGTACGGGCATTTTTCGCGGAAGCTATTGTGGATTAATCACAGCAATCCGCCGACGGGTAGTACCGGAAACAGCAGTCGCCTAATGCAAAGGAAGCAGTAAAAAGCGGTTCGATCATTCGATTCACGGTTTACCGGGCGGACGAGCACACCTAGGCAGCGGACGGGCTGACCAATTCGGCCTTTGAGAGTGTCGCCGCTATTCCGTAGCTTTAACACTCGTTCATTCAATTTCTTCGATCATGCCATTAGACAGACGTTCCTTCCTCCAAAAAACTACTGCCCTCGCCGTTGCCGGTATGGCCATCTCCCCCGATCTGGCCGCACGCGCCCACATCGATGGCGCCGACGTGATCCGCATCGGGCTTATCGGCTGTGGCGGCCGGGGCACCGGAGCTGCGGTGCAAGCCCTAAGCACCGAGCAAAATGTAAAATTGGTGGCCATGGGAGATGCCTTTCGCGACCGATTGGACAAATCTTACGAGGGTATTAAAGGACAGCTCTCCGAGATGGAGATGGATGCCTCCCGCCTGGACGTTGCCGAGGAGAACAAATTCGTGGGCTTCGATGCCTACCAAAAAATTATTCCCCTTGTAGACGTGGTTCTTATCGCAACACCCCCGGGCTTTCGCCCTATCCACTTCGAAGCCGCCGTCGATGCCGAAAAGCAGATCTTCATGGAGAAGCCCGTTGCGGTAGATGGTCCGGGCGTACGCCGGGTATTAGCCGCGGCAGAGAAAGCAAAAGCGAAAAAGCTCAACGTCGTCGTTGGTCTACAACGCCACTACGAGAAAAAGTACACCGATGGGTGGGTCGATATGATGCAGAACGGGGCGATCGGTGATATTACTACCAGCTACGTCTACTGGAACAGCGGAGGTGTGTGGGTCCGGCCGCGGGAAGAAGGCCAAACCGAAATGGAGTACCAAATGCGTAACTGGTACTATTTCAACTGGCTCTGCGGCGACCACATCAACGAACAGCACATCCATAATCTCGACGTGGGCAATTGGGTGAAACAGGACTACCCTAAAACCGCCGCCGGTTTCGGGGGTCGTTACGTTCGTAACGGCAAGGAGCACGGGGAGATATTCGATCATCACGCGGTGGAATACGTCTACGAAGACGACAGCCGCATGATCAGCCAGTGCCGCCACTGGCCCGGCTGCGCCAATAAAGTGACGGAAGAATTCCAGGGCACTAATGGCTCGGCTCCCGCCCCCGGCAAGTTGATGACCAAATCGGGTTATATGCTGCTGGACCACAACGAACGGAAGGATCCCAACCCCTACCAGGTAGAACACGATCTGCTATTCAAGGCCGTAGCTAATGGGGAATACAAATACGCCGACGCCGAAAATGCCGCCAAGAGTACCCTCACCGCCGTAATGGGTCGGATGGCGACCTATTCCGGGCAGGTGGTAACGTGGGAGGAAGCCCTCAATTCCGAAGTGGATCTTTCGCCCGCAACCTATTCATTCGACGCTCCGCCTCCCATCCTGCCCCTCGAGAACGGTTACTACCCCACCCCAGTACCCGGCGAAACGAAAGTGAAATAAGCTCGCTGTGAGAATAGCCATTGGATGGCTGCTTACGCTGACCGTATGGGCATCTTCGGCGGGTGCGCAGGTGCTGGTCGTGGAAAGCCGACCGGCTATGGGTACCCCCTGGTCGATTACGGTGTGTGCTACGGATACGGTTGCCGCAAATGAAGCCATTGCTCTTGCTTACGAGCGGGTCGATTCCGTGGAGCAGCGCATGAGTGATTATCGGTCGGACAGCGAAGTCAACCGGCTAAGCCGATTGCCCGCCGGCGGATGGTATGCCGTATCGTACGACCTTTACCGGGTGTTAGACTTCAGCCTCGAACTGGCGGAATGGTCTGAGGGTGCTTTCGATCCCACGGTCGGGGCGCTCACCCGCCTATGGCGACGGGCTTTCCGGCAACAGCAATTTCCCGATCGGACTGAAATCGAAAGGGCAACCGACCTCGTGGGATTCCGTCATCTTCAACTTCGCAAGAATTCAGTGCGCTTAGATCGGGACCGTTTACGTCTCGACCTGGGCGGCGTCGCCAAAGGCTACGCCCTCGATGCCGCAGCGGAGGTGCTGCGGGAGGCAGGGTTCGCCGCTTACCTGATTGACGGCGGCGGCGACTTGCTTCTGGGAGAGCCACCGGCCGGTCGCGGAGCCTGGCACGTACTGACGCCCGCGGGACCGATTGATACGGCTCACGTGGCAATTGCCACGTCGGGGGCCGACTTTAAATATCTGGAATGGCGGGGAACCCGGTACAGCCATCTCATTGACCCCCGCACCGGCGTGGGAATTATCGACCTCCGAAGTGTAACCGTCTTTGCCGCGACGGGCATGTTGGCCGATGGACTGGCCTCCGCAATCAGTGTGATGGGGGAAAGCGCCTGGAGGGATCGGCCTCGTCACTTCGAGAAGGTTGCCGTGCGGTGGTCGGTAGCCGAGGGGTACCAATAGAAAGACCGATGAAGCAGAAGGTCAAAATTGCCATCTTTGGTGTAGCATTTCTCAACCCCATTGTGGACGCACTACCGCCCATGGACATTCAAGAAGCCCAGACCGACATTCACCATAGTTTCCACGGGGGCGCTCCCGGCGTCCTGGTGTCGGGGGTAGTTTGGCTTGGGGCCGGTGTGGTAGGTTGGTGGTTTACGCCGCCCATAAGTGTGGCCGTGTTCTTCTTCGGGGGGATGCTTATTTATCCGCTCGGCCTACTCATCGCCCGGCTGACAGGAAGGAGTGGACGCGCCGCCGGTGGTAATCCGCTTACCGCCCTGGCGATGGAATCCACCATTTTACTCTTTGTCGGTCTGTTCGTTGCCTGGATGGTTTTTCAGTTGCAGCCTACGTGGTTCTACCCTACGATGCTACTGGTGATCGGTGCCAGGTACCTAATCTTTCAAACGGTGTACGGAAATAGAATGTACTGGATGCTGGGGGGGATACTCCTAAGTGCCGGCATCGCCACCTTTCTATTACCAACCTCTTTCCACCTTCCCGCGCTGACCGGCGGAATCATCGAGTTGACGATTGCACCGGCCATGTTCTTCCAATCGAAAAAGCCATAGCATCAACATCGGGAAAGTAATTCGAAGTTAGGCTCGTTTACAGTCTCGCTCATCCTCCCTTACATATCCTTTCCGCCAGCACCTCCTCCCGGAAAAGGTGATGTAACCCGCTAAATCTGCCCTTTCAGACGCCGTTCTGATCAACATTGGGGGCGTACCGGACAGATTCGGAAAGCCCAGAACAGGGCATAATAAATTCAGCACTGCCATTTTGAAAAGCGAAAATTCGCTATAAAGGCAACCCATCACTTGACGGACCCGTTATAGCTCCGTAACTTACCAGCGAATTTTCGCTAAACCTATTTAACCATACCGATCATGTCCGCCACGCTTACCGAAGACAAAGTATTAAAAGGCGGCGAGTTCCTCATCGCCGACGCTGATTACCGGACCACCTTTATGCCCGAGGAATTCTCGGAGGAACAGCAGATGGTGAAACAGATGGTGGATGACTTCATCGAGCAGGAGATCCGGCCTAACCTAGACAAGATTGAGAAGCAGGAGGACAACATTGCTCCCCGTCTTCTGGAAAAGATGGCCGATCTGGGTCTGCTAGGCAGCCATATGCCGGAAGCCTACGGTGGTTTGGAAATGGACACGAATACGAATACGCTCATTTGCGATGTGATGGGTGGGAGTTCGGGGTCATTCACCGTTTCCTACGCGGCGCATACCGGAATAGGGATGCTTCCCATCCTCTACTTCGGTACCGACGGCCAAAAGGAAAAGTACCTTCCCCGGCTGATCAGCGGTGAATTAAAAGCCGCATACTGCCTCACCGAACCTGGCTCGGGATCGGATGCCATGGGAGCTAAAACGACCGCTGCTCTCGACGGGGACGCTTACGTTCTCAACGGACAGAAAATGTGGATCTCCAATGCGGGATTTGCCGATGTTTTTATCGTCTTCGCACAGGTGGACGGAGACAAATTCACCGGCTTCATCGTACCCCGCGATCTGGACGGACTGACTCTCGGCGCCGAAGAAGAAAAATTGGGCATCAAAGGCAGCTCTACGCGGCAGGTTTTCTTCGAAAACGTGCGGGTTCCCGCAGAAAATAGCCTCGGTGAGATCGGTAAGGGTCACCTGATTGCCTTCAACGTGCTGAACGTCGGCCGTTTCAAGTTGCACGCGCTGAGCATGGGAGGTGCCAAGCGATCCCTACAGGTAGGCATCAAGTATGCCAACGAACGTATTCAATTCAAGCAGCCGATAGCGAACTTCGGAGCGATAAAGTATAAGATCGGTGAAGCGGCTATCCGCATCTTTGCCGGCGAAAGCGCCCTGTACCGGGTCAGCCAGCAGATTCAGGACATGAATACGCAGCTAAAAGAAAAAGGAAAGACCTTTTCCCAGGCCAAGCTGCTGAGTGCGGAGGAGTACGCCATTGAGTGTGCCCTGCTTAAATTCCTAGGATCCGAGACACTGGATTACACGGTAGACGAGGTGGTACAGATCCACGGGGGTATGGGCTACAGCGAGGAGACGCTAGCCCCTCGCATGTACCGCGACAGTCGCATCAACCGGATCTATGAGGGAACCAATGAGATCAACCGGTTACTCAGCGTGGACATGTTACTCCGCCGGGCGATGAAAGGTGCCCTGGACATTGTCGGGCCGGCCTGGTCGGTCCAAAAAGAACTAAGTGGTATGCCTTCCCTCGATCGGCCGGAAGGAGAGTACGGGGAAGAGATCAAGGCCGTGTCCGACTTTAAAAAATTGATCCTCATGGTAGCCGGAGCCGCCGCGAAGGAGCAGATGGAAGGCAAGATCAACCTGAAGAGCGAACAAGAGATCGTTATAAATGTAGCCGATATGCTCGGCGATCTGTTGCAAGCTGAGAGCACCCTAATGCGGGTACGCAAAATGCGCGCGGAAGGGCTTGGAAAGCAGGATATCTCCGTCTATGATTCGATACTGCGGACCTACCTCCACGATACCTCAGCCCGAATGACCAAAAATGCTACCGATGCGGTAGCTAGCTTCGTGGAAGGTGATCTGCTCCGTACGTTTACCATGGGGATCAAGCGGTTTACTAAGTATCCGCCGCAGAACGTGAAAAAGCTTCGTCGTCAGGTAGCCGATGTCCTCATTGAGGCTAACGCCTGGGTACTGTAGCATGGTGCTAGACCGGGCGGGCTCCCTTACCCGGTCGGCGCTACGTCAGGCTAGCCACGGAAAAAGCCCGCCTGGTACTAGTACCAGGCGGGCTTTTTCTATAGATTTGCCGGAAAATGCTGTTACACCGGCATATTTCCTGCCGGTGAATCCAGTTACAGATGGGAATGGGAAGGCAGCTGCAGCTATATCTTTACGACTTCGGCCTGGATCGGATAATCGGCAAGAATTCGGTTCGTAAAGGCCATATGCCCGCGGGGGACGGCCAGATAGAGCTTGCCGTGCTTGTAAGCAGCCAGGGAACTCAGTAGCCGCCACTTGGTGACCACCTCCCGAACGTCGTCGGTTTTAAGCCCGAGCTCGAAGTAACTTTTGCGGCCGTTTACCTCACCAGTGACGTCGGGGATGAAATACTCATCGGAGTCTTTGCTGCGGCGAATCTTGGCGGGGGTTTCATAACCTTCAGCATTCGCCTTGACGTTGTCGAAGCCTTTTTTGGTGACGATCTTATCAAGCAGAGTTTGAATCAACTCAGCATCTTTTTGCTGAGCGTCGGTGAGGATTCCATTTTCCATTGTGGGAGGTAAAGTTTAAGCTGGTAATAATGTATAGCGAATATCCGTAAAATTATCGAGACCGGCCGGAGGGGCGAATCCGTACTACGCGTTCTTCGCATGTCTTCCTATGAGAACGCCTCCAGGCCTGTTGCGGTTGATGCTTTGGGGAATTCCGATGACCGTGTTGTACTTTGTCCCTGCCAAGCTTAAAATAATAGATCATGAATACCGACCAGCGCCCGTGGCTCGCCCAGTACCCGGCTGGCATTCCCGCCAATGTAGACGTAGAGACCCACTCTACCCTGAAAGAACTCATCACGGCCACGTCCAAGACCTTTGCCAACCGGCCAGCTTTCAGCTGCATGGGAAAGGATATGACGTATAGTGAGCTGGATAAACTAAGTACCGCCCTAGGAGCGTATCTGCACTACCGTGGGCTGCAACCCGGGGATAAGGTGGCGGTGATGATGCCTAACATGTTGCAGTACCCCATCGCCCTCCATGCGCTTTTAAAGGCAGGCCTGGTCATAGTGAATACCAACCCTCTGTATACGCCACGGGAGATGAAGCATCAATTCAGGGACAGTGGCTGTAAGGGGATCATCATTGCCGAGAACTTCGCTTCCAATCTCGAACAGATCATCGGCGAAACCAGCATCAACACCGTAATCCTGACCACAATTGGCGGTATGTTGGGCTGGATCAAGGGCGGACTTACGAATTTCGTCGTGCGTAACGTCAAAAAGATGGTGCCCAAATTTAACCTGCCCGGAGCGGTCGACTTTCAAACCGCCCTGGACGAGGGAAAGAAGCATAAACTCCCCGAGTTTACCGGCCAGCCGGACGATACTATTGCTTTGCAATACACAGGCGGCACAACCGGGGTATCGAAGGGCGCTATGCTTACTAACGCTAATCTGGTAGCAAATGCCATGCAATCAAAGGCGTGGATGACCAAAAAGCTGCGTGAAGGAAGCGACGAACGAATGCTTTGTCCGCTGCCCCTGTACCACATCTTTGCTTTTACCGTCAACTCGGTCGCGATATTCTGTCATGGAATCTGCAACGTGCTCATCGTAAATCCGCGGGACCTAAGTACAATTGTAAAGGCATTCAAGGATAATAAAATTGCCGCTATGACCGGTGTGAATACCCTGTTCAATGGCCTGCTGAACGATAAGGACTTTACCTCGTTGGATTTCCGTCACCTGCAGATCACAGTCGGAGGAGGAATGGCCGTTCAGCGGTCCGTCGCCGAACGGTGGCAACAGGTCACCGGAGTTCCTCTAAGCGAGGGGTATGGCCTTACCGAGACCAGTCCTTCCGCCAGCATGAACCCCCTCAACGAAAATCTGCGCATTGGTACGATCGGCGTTCCACTGCCAAATACGGTTATGCGGGTCTGGAACGAGGAGGAAGGCCGGGTTGCCACTTCCGAAGAGCGTGGCGAAATCCAGATCAAGGGTCCCCAGGTCATGAAGGGTTACTTCAACCGACCCGAGGATACGGCCAAAGTCCTAATCGACGGTTGGCTGAGTACGGGAGACATTGGGATGATGTCTGAAGATGGATTCTTCCGGATCGTGGACCGGAAAAAGGATATGATTCTGGTTTCCGGCTTCAACGTCTACCCCAACGAGGTTGAGGACGTCATCGCTTCCCACCCGAAAGTGCTGGAGTGCGCCGCAGTGGGTATACCAAGCGAAAAGTCCGGTGAGGTAGTAAAGCTATTCGTGGTCAAAAAAGATAAGTCCCTTACGGAAGAGGAGCTTATCACCTTCAGCCGTAACGAGCTCACCGGCTACAAGGTCCCTAAGGAGATAGAATTCCGGGCAGACCTGCCGAAGACCAACGTTGGCAAGATCCTTCGTAGAGAACTTCGGGAAAAGTAACTAAGCCACCGGGTTCTGCGGTAATGGTTGTGGTTTCTGCAGCAGTAGCTTGGCCCGTCCAACACGGTAACCGTTCATGCGGCAACACCAACTCGAACAGTTTTTGAATACCGAAGACCCGGTAGCGATCGCCCGAGGAATGATCGGCATGGAACTGATCACCAATATCGACGGCGTAAAAACAAGCGGGTTCATCACCGAAACGGAAGCCTACTGGGCTCCCGTTGATCGTGCCAGCCATGCATATGCCGGCCGTCGGACGCCAAGGACCGAACCCTTTTACGCCCGCGCCGGAACCAGCTACGTGTATCTTTGCTACGGTATCCACGAATTATTCAACGTCATCACGGGACCACCGGAAGTACCCCATGCCGTACTGATCAGAGCGGTAGAACCGCACGAGGGCCTGGAAGCCATGCTCCACCGCCGTCATATGGAAAACTTAAAGCCGCAACTTAGCCGGGGACCCGGCGTTGTGTCGAAAGCCCTAGGGATAACGCGTGCCCACAACGCTATCTTCTTGTTCGCACCGGATTCGCCCGTCCGTTTGGAACCGGGTGAAGCACCAGTACCACCGGAAGAGATCGTTGTCACGCCCCGGATCGGAATTGATGGATCCGGTGTGGATTGGGCGTCCCGTCCCTGGCGATTCTATCGTCGGGGAAGTCGCTTTGTTAGTAAACTTAATGCCTTTCGATGAGCCGCTGGCCTTATACCGGATTTTGCTTGCTCCTGCGCTCCGCCGCCCTGCTTTTCAGTATGCTGTTGGGGAATATGCTGGTGGCCCAGCAGGAAGATTTGCGCTATTTCGACTATACCTACGTCGACAACATCAAAACCGTAAGGCTCCACGTAAATGGTTTTCCCCACTCCTACCCGATTATCGAGCTGAACGGAGGGGCCAGGTTCCGGCTGAGCTTTGACGACCTGAACGAAGACATCACCAGGTACTCCTATAGTTTTATCCACTGCAACCGGGACTGGACGCCTTCCAACCTCGGGCAGATGGAGTACAACAGTGGCTTCGGTAACGATTATATTCAGGATTATGATTTCAGCCTCCGGACGTTGATGGCTTATACGCACTATGAACTCGTATTTCCAAACGCGGATATGCGATTGGAGAAAAGTGGCAACTACCTCCTGGTGGTGTACGACACCCAGGATGGTGATCGCCCTGTCATCACGAGACGATTCATGGTATCGGAAAATCTGGCTGGAGTAACGGGCCGGGTAACCCGTCCGGCGGTAATAGACAAGATTCATAGTCACCAGGAAGTACAGCTCACCGCCAATACCAAGCAGCTGCAGCCCCGGGCCCCACTGCAGGAGCTGACTGCGACCATACTTCAAAATGGTCGATGGGATAATGCCGTACTCGGCGTAGAACCAAATCTGTTGGGCAGGGAAAGCGTACAGTTCAATTACCAGAACCGCATTATTTTTCGCGGCGGAAACGAGTTTCGGAACCTCGATATCCGGTCTGTCCAGGCGCCCCGTACCGACGTTCGAAGTATTTCGAACGAGGGAGATCGTTACGCTATGCTGCTCGCACCAGAGCTCACCAGAGGAGGTACGGCCTACTCCCAGTACTTCGATTTGAACGGTGACTTCGTCAATTTTATGAGCGACCGGCCGGTAATGAATTTGGCGGATGAATTTCTTCAGGAGAACTATGCGCGGTTCAGTCTGGAATACACCGGGGAGTATGTGCAAATAACGCCCATTCTGAAAACACAGTCGGGCTTGCCCCTGGAGAAAGATATTTATGTCTTTGGCTCTCTTACGGAATGGTTGATCAAACCGGCCTACCGCATGGTCTGGAATCCGGGGATCAGTGCGTATGTCGGCCGCTTTTTGGTAAAGCAGGGCTTCTATAATTATTACTACGTCACCGATGAGGGCCCGCAAGCGAGAAGCCGGGTAGCCTACGATGAGACCGAAGGAAATTATTCAATCACTGAAAACGATTACATCGGACTTATCTATTACCGGCCGCTTGGTGGACGGTACGACCGGATCGTAGGAACCTCGGTGATCAACAGTAATATGTAGCAGTAGCTGCCTTCCACCGGTCTACTTTCCGGTGACGTTCATAGATAAAATTTTTCTCTCCGGTTGGGAGCCTTAGTTTTGCTGACCTATAAAAATCAGTAGAATGCGGTTCCGTCTATATATATTTCTTGCTGTTTTGATTCCGGCCATGCTGCCTGCCCAGAACAATAACGAATGGACTTTGCAGCAGGCTGTCACCTACGCCAGGGAAAATAGCTTGCAGGTTCGCAGATTAAATAACTCTACGGAGTTGGCACGGCTCAACGTTCAGCAGAGTAAAAATAATCGCTTGCCTACCCTCAACGGGGGTACCAGTGTTAACGCGCTGCTTGGGCGTAGCATCGACCCGACTACCAATACGTTCGAAGCACAGAATATCTTTTCCCAAGGATACCAGTTGCAGGGCGGGGTCACCCTTTACGACGGCGGCTTTATTCGGAACAGCCTCAGGCAGTCGGAGATCGATCTGGACGCTGCGGAGGTAGATGCAAGAGTGGCGGGAAACGACGTAGGCCTACTGGTCGCCAATAGTTATCTCACCATTCTGCTTACTAAGGAACAACTCGCGAATGCGCTGGTACAATTGGAACTAATCGACAGTCAACTTGAGAATACGGATGCTCAGATTCGGGCAGGAAGCCTGCCGGCCGCCCAACGGTACGATCTTGTAGCCCAGCAAGCTGCTAATCAGCAAACGGTGGTGGAACTGGAAAATCAGGTTCGGCTGTCGCTGCTGGATTTACAGTTATTACTCGAACTGGATCCGGACCTTGATTTCAATATCGTAAACCCCGTCGAGGACGTCGAAGAAGCCGTCTTGTTCACCGATTACGACCTCCAGGAAGTTCTGAATGCTGCGCGTCAGACCCAGCCGTCCATTCGCGCCGCGGAACTTCGTAGGGCATCTGCGGATATTGCCAAGGAGGTGGCCCGGGCGGGTTTGCGACCAACGCTGCAACTATTCGCTAATCTGAGCACTAATTTTTCCAGCCTCGCCAAGGACTTCACCAATCCGGATATTTCCAATGCCGAATTCGTTCAGGGGCCATCCGTTCCCGTGGTCATTGCAGGCCAGGAAACCACTCTTTCCACATTTAACCAAACCGGAGTGGTCTACCCCAACCTGCCCTACTTCAACCAGTTGGATCAGAACTTCAGTCAGTCGATCGGTATGAGTCTTTCCGTACCGATCTATAACCAGAACCGAAACCGCATCAACATACAACGCGCTGAAGTACAACGGCTGGGTGCGGACATTGAAGTAGCACAGGCTGAAAATCAACTTCGCTCCGATATCGAACGTGCGCTCGGCGACCTGCGGGCTGCCCGCGAAACGTACCGCGCCGCCCAGGTCAGCCTTGATGCCGCACAGCGTGCCTACGAAGTAGCGGATCGACGGTTTAGTGCCGGAGCAGCCAACAGCCTGGACCTCACCACCGCCGCCAACCGCCTGGAACAGGCAAGGGTAGAATTTACCCGTACGAAATACCAGCTCATCTTCAACCGGGAGGTCATTCAATTTTACCTCGGCCAGGAGCTATCCCTCAATTAATCAAAGTAAAAATTTTTCAGCATGTCCCGCAAAGCCATTTTTCTGGTGCTGGCAGTCATCGTATTGATTGTCGTCGTAGCCTTCATCTTTAGCAACCGGCCCGAGGAGGGTACCCGCGTGTTTGCCCAGGAAGTAGAACTACGGGACCTCCAGGAGGTCGTCAGCGCCAGTGGCAAGATTTTTCCCCAAACCGAAGTCAAGATCAGTTCCGATGTTTCGGGCGAGGTTGTTGAGCTCTATGTCGAAGAGGGCGATAGTGTCGTGCCAAACCAGTTGTTGGCTAAGATCGATGCAGATGCCTATCAGTCTCAGGTAGCCCGAGGCGTGGCCGGGGTTAACAGCAGCAAGGCGCAACTTGCGAACGCACGTGCGCAGATAAAAACACAAGAGGCCCAGAAGGAGCAAATTGCCGCTCAATTGGCTAATGCACGAGACGTCCTGGACCGTAACCAACAACTGTTCGAAGACGGCGTGATCAGCGAGGCCGAGCTGGAGACCAGTGAAGCGAACGTGCGAGGACTGGAAGCGAATCTCAATGCAGCCGAGAGTAACATAGAGGCGGCGGAAGAAAGTGCACGAGGGGCGCAGTACGGGATTCAGTCCAGCGAAGCCACTTTAAACGAACTCCGGACTTCCTTGCGTCGTACCACGATCTATGCACCCATGGGTGGCGTGGTTTCCCTACTCAACGTCGAACAGGGCGAACGGGTAGTCGGGACGATCCAGATGACGGGTACGGAACTCATGCGCATTGCCAACCTAAACGCCATGGAAGTGCGCGTGGAAGTGAGTGAAAACGATGTCCCATCCGTAAGCCTGGGTGACAAAGCCGAAATTGAGGTTGACGCTTACCTTAATCGCACCTTCTCGGGCACCGTAACGCAAATTGCCAACAGCAGTACTACGGCCGGCCTGGCAGACAACGTCCTAAACAGCGACCAGGTGACCAATTTCGAGGTACGCATTAGTATTGACCCGGATAGCTATGATGACTTGATATCCGGCGGTAATACCTATCCTTTCCGCCCAGGTATGTCCGCCAGCGTTGACATTCTCACCAAACTCGCTAAAGATGCCGTAAGCGTTCCCATAGAATCGGTAGCCACCCGAGAAATTGACGAGGAGGACAACGACGTGAGCGGTACCGCCGATCTGCAAGAAGTCATCTTCATTGTGCAAAGTGATACCATCGCCAAGGTACCGGTGACGACCGGCGTGCAGGACGCTAAGTTCATCCAGATTCTATCCGGTGCCGAACCCGGGCAGCAGGTCGTTGCAGGCCCCTATACCGCACTAAGCCGGACCCTCACATCGGGTAACCAGGTGGTGGTAGTGGAGAAAAATGAATTCTACGCCGAAAACCAGGAATAAAAAACCCCGGGTGAAATGCACCGGGGTTGAAATCATGGTATGTCAGAAAGCTAAAATTGCCGCGGAAAACAGACGTCGTTCCGCGGCATAAGGTTTGTCAATAAGGTCTCTCAGTTATAAATTCTTAACTTGGATACTCGTCAAATATAGGCCCTAATAATACACGGCGCAACACCTAAGAAGGGATTTTTGTCACCCAAACCGACTATTTAGGTGATGCGGCGTAAACTTTAACACCCTCGGGTAGCCCGGCAGCGTGTAAGTACCTTGTTATAGACCTTTTCGATACGCAGAAGAAGTTTCGGCGACCAAAGCGGTCCGTCGTAGTTCCCCTAAGCCTACAGGGAATACACTTATCTGCCAGGTAATAAGTGGCAAGGCTGGCTGTTTCATAGTAGGACTAAAGGAAGTCCGAAGCAAGAAATGCAATTGCATAGACTTGCAAACTGTCCCGCACCACAAAGGTCTGCGGAAGATCAGAAGGTACACTGTTCGTGAACGCTGAAGATTCTCCTCCCACACGCCACTTTCGTGGTATTCGCGCCGTTTTGAGGTCACGGGTCTAAACCAGTTGACTAATCGAGGGTATGAGTTCGGTTCATTTGACTTTCCCCATCCTCAACCAACAATAGGCTCGGGCAGCGACTGTAGTTTGCGGTTACCAATATGGATAGGTAAACGGGAAGGCCAGGTGGTGGCCCTATTCTATAGAGGACGGTTGGGCGTGCTCCGAAGGAGGTAGCGCCTTTGCTCAGCAAAAGCCATTTGGAAGGCGACCGATACGATGAAGCAGCCTGTCCGAAGCGAGGACGGATTAAATCAGCCTTGTGAAAAGCCCTTGCTAGTCGTTAAACACCTCCACGTCCCGATTTTTCACAATCAGGTCGGTGAATTTACCTTTGAAGCGAGTGGCCTTGACAATATGATTGTCAATCCAGTGGTAATTGCCGCCGCGAGGTTTACCCATGAGCATCCCGTGGTATTTGAAGTTATGGCGATTGAGCCATTCTTCGGTGATCTCACGGTGCTCTTCGGTACGTGAGGTAAAAAAAGTGATGATGTGGCCGTCCTCGTACCACTTGTTCACGATACGAAGAGCGTCAGGGTAAGGCAGGCAGGTGGCCATCCGTTCCGGTTCTTCATTGGGAATGTCATCGCAAACCGTGCCGTCGATATCAATCAGAAAATTCTTTACACCTTCGGGCAGCACCGGGCTGATCAGTTCGCCTTTTTCGTTAAACGTAGTTTCCAAGTCTTTTTCGGGGGTAGCCATACTAAATTGTGGTATTCCGGGTCGAATTAATGCTTGCCCGCCCGTAGCGGTAAGACCGGATTTCGGGGATCGACAAGCCGTTAAGCAACAAAGGTACGTTACCCCAACGCTTCCGACCGGTAGTTTGCTTGATAAGTTCCGTTATTTGCGACAACAAATAGGTAAGTATGCAGTATGTCGCCCTGGTTACCGGTGCCTCTTCCGGAGTAGGGGAAGCCCTGGCTCCACTCCTGGCGCGGAATAATTGGCGGGTCTACGGAATGAGTCGGCGATCCGTACAGTTGCCCGGCGTGGAGAACCTGCCCGCTGACATCAGCGATGAAACAGCGCTTCGCAAAGCCATTGCCCGTTTATTGGACCGGGAAGGCCGGCTGGACGCCGTCGTCCACTGTGCCGGTATCGGCGGGGCAGGACCGGTAGAACATATGCCGACCGTTCGGGCGCGTAAGATCATGGATACCAATTTTTGGGGAAGCTGGAATCTCTGCCAAGCTACCCTACCCTATTTAAGGCAAAGCTCCCGGGGAAGACTCTTGCTAGTAAGTAGTATTGCCGGCCATATGGGTATCCCCTTCCGCTCGGTGTATTGCGCGAGCAAGGCGGGTGTTTTGGCCCTTTCAGACAGCTTACGCCTGGAGGTTAGTGGCTCTGATTTGCAGGTGAGCTGTATTAGTCCCGGAGACATCGCCACCAACTCCATCGCTACCCAATATCGTCAACCTGCCGAAGATATGGATAAGCTGTATCGTGATCGCTACCAGCGTGCTGACGATGCCATGGCGGCAAACGTGGACCACGGGATGACTGCCGAACACGTAGCCCATGAAATAAATAAGATTCTGGGAAAAGACCAGCTTGCCCCGCATTACGTTATTGGAAAACCTTTACAAAAAATCAGCACCTTCGCGCGAAGATTTCTCCCCGGCCGGGCATGGGAGTGGGTGTTAGGTAGATACTACGCCTAAACAAGGTTGAACAACCGGTCTGGGGAGGTGTTGAAAAAAACTATTATGAGCAATTATTCGCACTTAGCAAATGCCCATCCGGGCTATATTGAAAAGCTGTACAAACAATATTCCGAATCGCCCGAATCCGTAGATGAGAGTTGGCGCGATTTTTTCCTGGGCTTTGATTACGGCACGGAAAAATCTTCGGAAAACGGCTTACCTACCAGCCAGACCGGCGAGGTAGACTGGAAGCACGTGCAGAAAGAGCTCAACGTTTTTGCCCTGATCAAGGCTTACCGGATCAGGGGCCATGTAGCCTCCAGCATCGACCCCATTCAGGAATTTGACGACCCGGATGCCGGTTTGCTACTGGAGGATTTTCACTTGGGTGACGAGGACCTCGACACCCCCTTCAGGGCGGCTCATCATTTGTACATGGCCGAGGGAAGTACGCTCCGCCAGATCGTGACTAATCTCAACCGTATCTATCTGGGCAGTATCGGTTTTGAGACCGACCACATCTTCCACCGGGAGAAGCGCCGCTGGCTGCGGGAACGGATTGAAAAGCACCATCCGGAGCAATCCTACGGACTTGACCTGGAAGACAAGCGGCATATCCTCGAAACGATCAATGATGCGGTTGGCTTTGAGGACTTCCTGAAAACAAAGTACCCGGCACAAAAACGATTTGGCCTCGAGGGAGGTGAAGCTGCCATTGTTGTCCTCGATACGATCATCACCGAGGCATCGAAAGATGGCGTGGAAGAGGTGGTTATCGCAATGGCGCACCGCGGTCGGCTTAACGTGCTGGCCAACATCATGGGGAAAAGCTACGAAAGCATATTCCAGGAATTCGAAGGGGTGATCCCCGACAAATTGAAGGGAGATGGAGATGTCAAGTACCATATGGGCTACAGTTCGATCATCCCTACCCGCACCGCTAAGCCAGTTAACGTAAAGCTCGCTCCCAACCCCAGCCACCTGGAAGCGGTAGGACCGGTAGTTGAAGGTTTCGCCCGCGCCAAAGCGGATGTCCTTTATGCAAATGATTACGATAAAATCGTTCCCATCCTGGTGCACGGCGATGCAGCAGTAGCCGGCCAGGGCGTGGTATTCGAGACGGCTCAAATGAGTGGTCTTGATGCTTATACCACGGGTGGAACCATTCATCTGATCATAAACAACCAGATCGGTTTTACGACCGACTACGAGGACGCGCGCACAAGTATCTACGCGAGCGGGGTGGCTACGGTGATCGAAGCCCCCGTATTCCACGTGAACGGTGATGATCCGGAAGCCGTATTCTATGTCTCGAAATTGGCCATGGAGTACCGGAACCGGTTTAATTCGGACGTATTCATCGATATGTTATGCTACCGCAAAAACGGTCACAACGAAGGGGATGACCCGGGGTATACCCAACCCGGAATGTACGAGCGCGTAAAGCGTCATCCTAACGTACGCCAGGTCTATACAGAGGAATTGGTAGCCCGAAAGGATGTTGACTCCAAGATGGCCAAGGAGATGGCCAAGAAGTTCAAGTCCCAGCTTCAATCGGTACACACGAAAGTTAAGAACAGTGATCTACCATACAGTTATCAGCCCCCGGAGAAGGCCTGGAGCGAGCTGAACCGGGACCACTGGGCGTACCAATATTTCGCTGAATCGCCCGAAACCGGCGTTCCTCTCGATAAGATGAACGCCATCCTCAAGCATATTACGACCCTCCCGGAAGGTTTCCAGCCAGTTAACAAGGTGAATCGTCTCTACAATAACTATGAGCAGTCGGTCAGTAATGATCAACTCGACTGGGCGTTGGGTGAATTGAGTGCTTACGCTACCTTACTGATGGAAGGGCATGATGTCAGAATGTCCGGGCAGGACGTTCGCCGCGGCACCTTTAGTCACCGGCATGCCGTACTGAAAAGCCAGGATGGAGAAAGTATCTATAATCGCCTCGACGGACTGAGTGACGATCAGGGGAAAATGCGCATTTACAATTCCCTTCTTTCGGAGTACGCCGTGTTGGGATTTGAATACGGTTACAGCACCGCCAGCCCCGCCAACTTAGTTATCTGGGAAGCTCAGTTCGGTGACTTTGCAAACGGAGCTATGACCGTCTTCGACCAGTTCATCAGTAGCGGAGAAAGTAAGTGGGGCCGTATGACCGGACTTACCGTCTTACTTCCTCATGGCTACGAAGGCCAGGGGCCCGAGCATAGTAGTGCCAGATTAGAGCGCTTCCTGCAGCTTTGTGCAGAGTTTAATATGGTCGTGGCGAACCCGACCATGCCCGCGAATATGTTTCACCTGCTTCGTCGACAGCTCACCTGGAATTTCCGGAAGCCCCTCATTGTCATGACCCCA
The DNA here is from genome assembly GCA_963747415.1 of Lewinellaceae bacterium. GTDB lineage: Bacteria > Bacteroidota > Bacteroidia > Chitinophagales > Saprospiraceae > Neolewinella. Next base: position 937,984 of record CAVVFF010000004.1, read on the forward strand.
AAGTCGGGACTCCGAAATGATCGTGCCGTCAGCTCCGTAAAGGATTTCGGTCCCGGTACGCGTTTTCAGGAGGTACTCGATGATCCTACCGTTTCGGATCCATCCGGTATAAATCGCGTGCTCCTGTGTTCCGGTAAAGTCTTCTTTGACCTCGCAGCTTATAAAGAAGAGCATAAGCGTGATAATGTGGCAATTGTTCGTCTCGAGCAATTGTTCCCGCTCCCAATAAACCAGCTTATGGAAATCCGTAAGCGCTACCCGGATGCTGAGGTCGTCTGGGTGCAGGAAGAAAGCAGGAATGCAGGGGGTTGGAGCTACATCAGTGACCAGTTCCTGTATAATGAGGAACTGGGACTAAACTACATCCTCAAGTACGTTGGCAGACCAGCTACCGCATCGCCCGCCACCGGATACAAACCAGTCCATGCCAAAGAGCAAAAGGAACTGGTAGAATTAGCTTTTCAATAAATTTTACCCTTCGGGGCTAACTCCCCGGAAGCCGGGCTACTCCTCTCCTTCCTGCTCAGAAGCACTGCAAATGAGTGGGAGCACCGAATCATACCAGTCAATCAAAGCGATGGACCGGGCCATGGTGAGATCGTCACAGGCTTTGCCTAGGTTGTTATTATCCAGGTGAACCTGCCCGCGAATGATGCGGAAACGCCCGTCGCGTGGAAACAGATCAATAGCTTGATCCATTTTAACCAGTGCCTGGTCCAGGGCCGTAGAGTCGGTCATCATGACCTGGGCATCTTGCATAAGTTGTAAGGCTTGGGTGTACTCATCAACAACATACGAGCAACCCGGATCGGTGGGCGTGAAGTTGAAAGATACGTCGTATCCGCTAGTAACTTTTTTACCCTCATATTCCGCCGGGATCCACTGGTTGAATGAACCGGTAGCAGCATCGATTGCCTTTCCGGTAAAGTCTACCCCTAGATCGTTGTAATCAATAATGTCATTGACCGTGACTAAGCCGCTGGGATGGATCAGTAACTGCATATCAATCTGACCGGTTGCACAACTGTCTTGCGGAATGTCCGGATAGGTGATTTTTTCATCAAAGTAATCGATGAGATCGCCATTGTTCCCTGCAAAGGATGCTCTTTGCGTAAGGTCGGTGTATACCGTATCGGTTCCGATAATTACATAGGGTTTTGGTTCTTCCAACCGGAAGCGAATCGGGAGTACGTAGCGAAAGCGAACGGGTTTTCCGTCCTTCATGGCAGGTCGCCAGAGGACCTCCCGCCCCATACCCACCACGCTCCGAAGGGCGGATAGCCCGATACCACCACCTGGGTCACGTAGTATTTCCGGCCGATTGATCATACCGTTTGGCTCAACAATAAAGGTCACCACCGCCGTGCCGCTTATATTGCTCTCCCGGGCTTCGGCGGGATACATCGCACGTTGATAGACATAGTCCAGCAAAAATCGCTGGGCACACTGAGACTTTGCCGCGGCGGTAGTATCATACCTTTCACATGGACTGGGAAACCTAGGAGCCTCCTCCGCAAAGCTGTAAATGGTGGTGTCCACGGCCACCTGACTTGTGGTATCCTGTGCGAAAGACAGCATCGGGAAAAGTAAAAGACAACAGAGTAAGCTTTTCATTGATCTACGTTAAATTCCTTCAGGAGGTCGGGCGCACTTGGATCGCATTGAACTGCAGATTAGGAGCGAGTGAGACCAGATCGTATTCCAATCGTTTAGCGATGATGAGCGATGCATGTGGTGAGTATAAAAAAATCATAGGCTGATTTTTGTATACTATTTCCTGAAAGCGCTTGTACAAAGGTGCCCTCTTGATGGAATCGGTGGTAGCAGCTATCTGACGAATCAGGCTGTCCGCTTCGGAATTTCGGAAATTTCCCCGGTTAGTTCCACTTGGCGGTACGGAGGTTGACGACCAGAGTTGAGAAAAATCATCCGGGCTAGGCTCAAATCCAAGACCATAAAACGATGCCGTAAAGTTTCCGCTGTTCAATTTTTCGATCAGCGTCCGGCTTTCCTGCCGAACGACCTGCATGTCCACACCAACTTTTCTGGCATTCTCGGCAACAAAAAGGGAGATGCCTTCACTTGTCGGATTGGTGAAGCTAAGCAAGTTGAAACTCAGTTCTCTGCGCTCTCCTTCTATCAATTTGTCTAAGATACCATTGTTATTAGTATCCGACCAGCCTGCCTCGGCAAATAAGAGGCGTGCTTTCTCGGGATCAAAAGCAAGTGGAACCAGTTCCTTATTGTAATACTCTTTGGAAGGAAGAACGGGGCCGGTGATTCGTCGGGCGAGGTTAGGAAAAAATTTATCCATAATAAGTTCCACATCCACTAAGTGGGCAAGTGCCCGTCGGGTAAGGCTATCTTCCAGGAGAGGATCATCCTGATTAAGTAATATGGAGTAGTACCTAAAACTGGGTATGGATACAAAATCGAAAATGTCCTGCAAATAGGGCTCGCCACGCAGCGTCAGGAACTGATCGATTGGCATATCAATAACCACATCTACCAATTGGTCCCGCAGTGCGTTGGCGGTGGTCGTGTTATCGGATATAATTTCGAAGGACAGCACCTCGGGCACCGCCTTCATATAGGACTCCCGGTAATCTTTTGCCCAGTAATCTTCGCGAAGCCGCAACCTGATCCGCTGGCCGGGTTCCCATGAATCCAATTCGTAGGGTCCGCTGCCTACTATCTGATCCGGGTCGTAACCGCTTTGTGGACTGTTGAAACTTTCGGCTAATTGACTCAGGCGCTTGTCACTTCGACGCAGCTGATCTGCCAAAATTGGATCTGCCAACCCCGATAACGCAATGTCGTCCATCAATCCCTGGGGATCATAAGCATATTTTGGAAATATGTATAGATCTCCGATTGCCTGCGCCGACAGGATGTAGGGACGCTTTGTTAAGACCCGGAAAGAAAGGGAATCGGAACTGGTGACCTCCACGTCGGAGATCATACTGTAATAAGATCGGTATGGACCGGCATCCACGTCTGGATTGAGTACGAGTTTTAGACTGAAGATCACATCCTGGGCCGTCACCCGCAATCCGTTAGGCCACCTGGCCAGACTATCTATCCGATAACTGTATGCAATTACGCCGGCAGGAAGAAGCTCCACGGTTGGTAGGCTGGCCAGGCAGGGCTCCAGCTCGTAGGTACGTGGATTCTGGTGATTAAGCGTTTGAAAAATTTGCTCGCTTACGTAACGGGTAATGCTTTGCACGGAAAGCAGGGGATTCAATGTAGGAGGCTCCGATTTCAGTACGATACGAACCTCATTTTTGGACCTGTCCGTCGGGAATTCTTCAGTCGGTGTAGTCTCCCCTACACAAGACACCATAGTGCCAATTAAGGAAAACAGCAATAACAAACGAAAATTCATGGATTAGGGACAGGTGAGGCACAAATCAGGAGCAAAGGTAGTAAACGATAAGCGCCCGGTCGAAACGACCGGGCACTATCAATACATATAGGTAGTCCTCATTCAAGGGCAGATTCAAGTGCTGGATCCTTACCAACATGACCGTTTTGAAGAGCGTCCTCTTTCACAATGGAGTCAGGAAGTTTCATACCACTCTGCTTGAGAAAATCATTGAGTTGGGGGACCATGCCATATAGCCCCTGGACGAAGTTGCCGACGCCTTGTCCATTGCCGCTATCGTACACGACCACTTTTCCGATGTCTATACCTTTGATGGCATCAGTCTGTATCCTGCTTAGTTCGGCCAGTCTATCCAGCATCAAGTAATTAATCGCACTTTCAGGATTTCCGCCGCAAGCCTGCACCAGCTTTTGAAAGCCATCGGCCTGTTTACGGAGCAATTCTTCCATACCCTTAGCTTCTGCCTGGTACTTGAGCAATACGGCATCGGCTTCCCCCCGGGCCACCTCGCGGCGCTTCTCGGCTTCGGCCTGGGCGGCAATGATGGCCTTTTGCTTTTCAATATCAGCCACCACCACCTGTTCGGCCTCCATCCTTGCTTTCTCCATAGTGGCACGTGCGATCTCAGCATCCTGCTCGGCACGGTACGCTTCTTCACGGGCTTTTGCCTCCGCAACCTTTCGTGCCGCATCCGCCTGGCGACGCGCTTCGGCCATGGCTACATCCCTTGCGGCATTACTTGCCGCTATTTTGATCTCTGCCGTGTTCTTTCCCTCGGTCGCTTCCGCTCTGCTGGCAGCTTCACCGATCTGTGCGGAACTTTCCGCCTCCGAAACCTTGATACGACGCTCCCGCTGGGCTTCCGCCTCACCGATCTCGGCACGGCTGTTAGCGGCGGCTACCTGAATACGCTGCTGCTGCAACGCCGCAGCCTCCCCGATTTCCGCACGGCTATTTGCATCCGCTACTTTAGACCGCTGATCCTGCTGGGCTTCCGCCTCACCGATACTACCGGTACGCAACTCATTGGCCACTTTGATCTTTGCGTCGTTAATGGCCTTCGCTGCGGCTTCCTGCCCCAGCGCTTTGATATATCCACTTTCATCCTGGATATCCGTGACGTTGACGTTGATTAGTTCCAAGCCAATTTTATGAAGCTCTTCACCGACGTTTCTGTAGACACTTTCGACGAATTTATCCCGATCAATGTTCAGTTCCTCAATGTCCATGTTTGCGATGACCAAACGCATCTGCCCCATGATGATGTCATGACTCAGGCTGCTAATACTACTGCGGTCCAGTGCCAGCAAACGTTCTGCGGCAGCCAACATCAAATGTGGCTTATTGCTTATTCCCACCGTAAACTGGGCGGGTACGCTTACTCGAATATTCTGTTTTGATAACGCATCCTGTAGATTTACATCAATGGAAAGCGGAGTAAGGTCGAGGTACTGGTAGTCCTGAATAACGGGCCAAACAAACGTCCCGCCGCCTGCATAGCATTTTGCCGATGCATCACTGCCCGTTCGACCGTACACCACGAGAATTTTATCGCTGGGGCAGCGCTTGTAGCGACTGACCAGCCAGACCGCGAATATGAATATCAAGCCAACCACGGCAGCTGGTAGTATTAAGTATTCCATAGTACAAGTATTTAAGGGTTGGGGTAAGGATGGCCTGGCCGGAGAGGTCAGGCGGAATAGTATCTATAGGTTGGTGTGGTCTCGAGACAAACGGTTAGCTAACGGGCGGACAATGAGTACCCCTTCCGAGGTACAATCTTCCACCATTATTTTTGCTCCCGTAGGAATATCGTTTCCTTGCAAACTGCGGGCCTTCATTTCGCGGAGCCCTCCCTTAACCTCCACCTGAACAATTCCTTCTCCACCTTCAGGTATTCGCAAATACACCTTGCCGGATTGCCGGAGAGCATCTTGCGCTTGCCAGTTCACATCGGCTTCCTGTTGGAGCAACCAGGAGACCACCAAGCTTAATAAATATACGGAAATACTACCGGCAGCAATACCCAGGACCAAGGATACAACTGGATTGGACGAAGTGACCAACATCAGTTTCATTGTCCATGATCCAATTGAAAGAAACGTAAGTGCTCCCTTCACGATACCGACCCCTCCGAGGCCCGGGGAACTTTCGGTATCCAAATCACTGTCAACATCAAGATCAATCCCCCCCACGATACCTACCAGCAATAGCAGCACGAGAAGTCCTCCGGTGATGAGCGACAAGTAGGTGAGCAAGGTGATCATGATGGAAGCCATTTAATACTTCATTAACGTTTAACCACCCAGGTTGCGTTTTAGTATTAACAGCGCCTCCGTCGAGGATCCTGCCTGTTTAGTCGATGTACCAGGCTATCAAGCCCTTCCTGGTCAGCCTTGGTCTTCATTCCATGCACTTCATCACCTTGATGACCTTCAAGGAAGGAAAGAGAACGGATCCCTACTGCTTCCCTTCTCCATCTAAAGGGAAGAAGACTTAAGCTCCGGAAATGTCCGAGCCCAACCGCATCATTCATGGTATGGTGGCCTCACTATCGAGCATGTCGACCGGTAGTCATACAGCAAGTTTAACCGGGCTATCCCCTCCCGACAAGTGTCACTTCCGCCCGGCCAGAAGGATTACATTAATTACCAGGAGGTCTCCAAATGCCTTCCAAAAGGTTTCCCTTCCGCTGATTAGATGGTGGGGCACATGGGCTTTGATCGCAAGAGAAAAATCAGGTGGTAGGAGAAGCCATTTTTTCGCTACCATTTGATTGGGGCTAATTTCGGTCCTTCTTCACTCCTGACAAGTCATTCCCGTCCTTTGCCTACTGCTACGCCTGTAGACTTGACAAAAGGAAAATGGGAGCCAACTGATGTCTACACTTATCCGGGGGCAAGTTTCGAATGTAAACTACTTGATACCGGAGTGAAATACCTTTAGCCGTAAACCAGGAAAAGAAGGACGCCCAACATGAATAGTACGGCGGCAGGTTGCAACGGAGCATGCGATTCGTTCGTCATGGGGAGAGTGTATTGATGTATTGGTGAGTTGATAACGAACAATAACCAAACAAGTTGCTCGGTCATTTGCCAATATAGCAACAAAACCGTTTATTAGACGGCAATATACAGGAAATGTAAATTAATATTCCACCACTACCCTACTGATCACCTTTCATGACCTCCCTAACGCAAAAAGACGCCCGGCCAAAACCGCGCGTCTTTTTTTCATCAGTTTGACCTGACATTCTTACATCTTGGAAACGATCCCTTTGATGTTGTATTTCTCGGCAATAGCCCGGGAGGCAGCCTGCGCTTCGGTCATACTTTCGTACAAACCTGCGTACACCCGATTAATGACTTCTCCACTTTCTTTTGTGACTGACCGGTAATAAGCGTTATCCAACCCTTTTTCTTTCAGTTCCTTGACGCGGCCTACCGCATAAGATTCATTGTTGTAAGCAGCCAATTGAATGGTAAACTGACCGGCATCGGGAGCGGTTTCCACTCCTCTTGCTTGTCGATTGCTACCAACGGTCGGAGAAGGTGGAATAACTACTTCCTGGTAGACAATAGGTTCGCCCTGCGGTGCTTCGGAAATGGCGGGAGCAGGCGCGGGAGAGGTAACTTCCCGCATAAAAACACTGGGCCGGTCGGGCGAGGATAGGGATGGGTTGGGTGTTATTTGCTGGTCAACCACCGGTTCGGATGCAGGAGTGGAAGCCTTAACCGGAGTTGATGTCACCGGGGTTGACTGAGGAACTGGGTTCCAATTACTGAATCCATTAGGCTCCACTTTCACCTGAGACTTTTCCGCCATGCCTAGCTGACGGGCAGCAAGCGTGCTTAGCGTTACCAGGCATTCATCACACTCCTGCCCACGATCGGTAATACGTACGACAACGGAGCGACCGTTTTCAATATTGGTTACGCGGAGAAGCGTTCCTAAAGGCAATGCGGGATGGCTCCCCGTCATTTCGCTCGCCCGATAAATTTCACCGTAGGCCGTAGTCTTTCCATCCGCATCGGGAGCATAGATTCCGGCAACACCATCTTGTGGATTTTGCGTTCCTGCGCTTCCGGTATCGACAGCGAGCTGAACTTCTTTGGGATGGGAAACCGGGGTAGGCTTATCCCACTCAAAGCTTTGCGCGCTCAGAGCGGTGGCCGAAAGTAATAGGGTTAGGGAAAGTAAGCGTTTCATCGATAACAACAATTAGGGTAATTAGGCGAGTAAGACGCAAGCAAAAGGCTGAAGTAACGAGCTGGTTGCGTCATTTCCCGGGTCAATATAACCGCAAAGGGCGCCTTTTGCTCGATTTTCGAAAATCTTTGATGTTAATTTAACAATTTGTTGTCCGTTCGCCACTTTCTAACTTCGCGCCACGCATAGGCTTCGTCTTCCCAACGGAGTAGCTCCGTCACGTTGGCTCCCTTATAGTTGAGGAACCAGGCTTCGATGATCCGTTTGGCGGCGTCGTTGCCAAGGGAAAATTCCAAGAAGTTGTCTACCTGCAACGTTCGTGCACTCGTATCCGCCGGTACGGCAATGATCTTGGTATCTATCTCACCGCGATCGCGCAGCATCAGGGCGGCGATCGGCATGACCCGCAGTAAGGTGCCCGTGGGAACGCTCTCCCCGATCACCAGCACGTCAAGCGCGTCGCCGTCGCCACCCCGCCCCTTATCCATAAGCGTGGAGGGAACGAATCCGTAATTTCCCGGGTAGGGCAGAAACTGGACTACCCGCGTGCCGCCTTCAGCAAGCGTATCGTTCACGTAGCCGGAGCCGGGGTGATACTCTATTTTGTGATTCGTACCCGCCGGAATCTCAACAACGACGTTCAGCGCGTCGCCGTCCGTACTTGGCACGGTATACGGATCTACAAGGGCCGTTCCATCCCCCGCCTCGGGTTCGGCCTTACAGGAAAAAAGTAGACTGATGATGCAAAAAGTTAGCACGCGCATGCATAGAAATTATGGAAGAAGGCGCTACGGCTCGAAGTAACCTAGCGTGCCGCCAACCCAGCTTTTACCCTTGTTATAACGCACACCGATCATTTCTCCCTTCGATAAACGAACCAGGTTGTTGACCAGCGTTGGGCGCTTTTGATCCGGCGGCCAAAGGTACATCATCCGCAGTTCGACGCGCGCAGGTTCATCCGGCGTAGCGACGATAGGTGCATAAGTGACCTTCTTCTGCAGTATGTAGTTCTCGGGATCCTTAATTGCCTGCAAGTCTCCCTGCGTCGGATTCAGTTTCACGCCCATTCCGGCAAAACTGTACAGGGGCTTGAGTACGTAACTGGTCAGGTCTACGGGATAATGATCCAGCTCGGAAAGAAAGTGGGTCTTTGGTACGTAAGGGCTATCAATAAAGGGCAAACTAAATTTACTGATGAGGAAAAACCAGTTAGGGTGCCCCGCCCATTCCACCTCTGCCTGCTCGATCAGATTAAACCGCCGCTTAAGATCGGTCCGGAGTTTAAGCTCGTCAAATATCACTCGGTTGAAAATCCGGTGCACGCGGGTCCGCTCACCCTCACGATCGTAATACAGTTTACCATCGATCAGGTCAACTTCACTGATACACACCTCTTGTATTCCCAGCTCAGCACAGGCCACGATGAAATCAATCCGCGTAGTCTGTTCCTTCGGATCGACTTCGAGCAGTATGACGTGCTTGGGATCATGACCATCCAGAATCGCCTGCCGCAACAAATCGAAGTACTCCGCTTCGGTTGACCCGTCAAAACGGGCCGAAAACCCCTCCGGTATCGTAAAGAACCGTCGAAAGCTTCGGTCAAGTAAACCCTGGAAAAAATAGAGCGAAGGAAACCCCTGCACTTCAATTAACTGGGGTACGATCGTGCCATCTTCCGCCCGGCATACGCCAAAATCCAGTTGAAGAAACAGCGGGCGTTCGTTCTGGCCAGGCACTTTTTCGCCGGGCGGGATGGCTCGGGCGGCTTTGCTTGCGTAGTCCGGGGAGGTTACCGTCTCGATGATATCATCACAAGCAGTGAATACCCGCTCCCGGAAGGCCTTGGGGAAAAAAACCGGCGTCTCCGCAACGTGGAACTTCGGGTCATGGTTATACTGTCCACCCAGCCAGGCTAACATAGCCTGGTAGCCTTCGTTCGTGAAATTTTCGTTGTAGCGGCTACGTAAATCTGGAATCATAGGTTAGTTAACCCAAGCTCACTGGACATGTTTGCGTCTCACTCGCGCACCTCGCTGACCGGGTCTTGCTGGTCCACGGTTCCTACGCCACCGTCGTGATCCAGATCCTGGTGAAATATTCGCTCCATCAGGGAAAACAATTCCGGATGCTTACTTGCAAAGGCAGCCGGCCGGTTAAAGAAGTATTCTGCAGCTACGGCGAAAAACTCCGCCTGATTAGTCAGGGCGTAATCGTCGATGTCTGAATTGCCACCTTCAATGGCCGCCATCTCCGTACGGATCATTTCCACCCAGGGGATCAGGTACTGCTTGTCCAGAAAGTAGTCCGGGATACCGTCGGTTTCGCCATCCGCCTTATCCAACAAGTGGGCAAACTCATGAATGCCCGTATTATTCCTTCCCGCATTATCGAAACCTGCGTGCAGGGCATGCTGGCTCAGTAGCAGCTTTCCGTTCATATAGCCGCCGCCCACCATACCGGCAATCGTGCGGTCCGACCCTTCGGTAGCGAAAGTCTCCTTGTTAAACGTATTTGGGTAGAGCAAAACCTCCCGCAATTTGGGATACTGGTTCCAATCTTCAAATCCGAAAGTCGGAATGATTCCGCTCGCCGCTACCAGCACTCGGTCAAGTTCCGTGACCTCGGTTTCGATTCCCGTAATCTCCACTCGTTGAAAGAACAACCGCATCCTTTCCTGGAAGCGCTTTTTCTCCTTTCGATTCAGAGCCTTATAATAGGTAACCTTATTGCGCAAAAGGCGACGCCATTGCTTTCGGAATTCCGGCAGCGGCCCCATAGGCTCGTCCCGAAACAGGTAGTACAACAGGCCACCGGCAATGGCAAGCACGAGTACGGCAACGAAGGTAGCGGAGTAACTCATCCAGGGACTAACAGTTAGGGCGCGAGCGCAGGGTGAAGGTGAACCAGTAAATGCCTTCGCATCTGGCATATGTTCGATCCTGGTTGGCTCCATGACCTCTAGCAGGCTAAATATTTTCTCGCCCCTTTGTAGAACCTTTACCCGCTTAGGTAGATAAGACTGAACACTCACCTGACTATTTTGCAGCATGAATGTATTAGATCGCTTTCTGCGGTACGTAACCGTAGACACCCAATCCGACCCGACCTCCCAAACCCAACCCTCTACGAGTAAGCAGCTTAACTTAGGTCGCATCCTGGTGGAAGAATTGATAAGCCTTGGCATATCCGACGCCGAACTTGATGAGCACGGGTACGTATATGCCACGCTGCCGGCTACCTCCGGCCATGAAAGTGCTCCCACCATCTGCTTTTGCTCGCACATGGATACCAGTCCCGACGCCAGCGGTACTAATGTTAAGCCCATTGTTCACCATCAGTACGATGGAAAAGACATCAAATTGCCCTTGGGCAACAACGTCATCATCAGGGCCGATGAGTTCTCCGGCTTACCGGAGAACATAGGCGAAACGATCGTTACATCAAGTGGGGATACCCTGCTGGGCGCTGACAACAAGTCGGGCATCGCCGCGATAATGGCCGCCGTGGAGTACCTCATGGAACATCCGGAAATTCCCCACGGCCGTATCCGCCTGCTTTTCACGCCCGACGAGGAGATCGGTCGAGGGGTGGACGCCGTGGATATGGATAAACTCGGAGCGGACTTTGGCTACACGATCGACGGAGAAACCCGGGGCAGCCTGGAAGACGAAACCTTCAGTGCCGACGGTGCTACCATAACCATCCTTGGGGTGAGTGCGCATCCGGGATTCGCGCTGGGCAAATTGGAAAATGCCGTCAAGATTGCCGCTGATATCATTGCCGCACTGCCGAAAAATGGGCTGAGCCCCGAGACGACCGAAGGTCGGCTAGGCTTTATTCACCCGGTATCGATGTCGGCAAAAGCGGAGAGCGCCCAAATTGATTTGATCCTCCGCGATTTTGAAACCGAAGAACTTGCTGACCTTGCCGCCGTCCTCCGGACGATAATCAAAGACGTTGAGGTAAACTATCCCAACAGCTCGATAGACCTCCAGATCAGGGAGCAGTACCGCAATATGAAAGAGGTCGTCAGCCAGCATCCCCATATTATCAATCTCGCTGAACAGGCTATTAAGTCTGTCGGGCTGACACCTAAGCGGGCACAAATTCGAGGCGGCACCGATGGATCCCGGCTCAGTTTTATGGGTTTACCCTGTCCGAATCTGTTTGCTGGAGAGCATGCCTTCCATTCCCCCTACGAGTGGGCCAGCGTGTACGAAATGCAGAAATCCGCGGAAGTGATCGTGGAAATCAGTCGCCTGAATACCGAATTGTTATGATCTGGAAAACACCCCCCACCCTTGAATCCATGAACGCGATGGGCCCTCGTACACTCGGGGCCACGCTTGGTATGAATTTCGTCGACTTCGGTGACGATTACCTGGTGGCTGAAATGCCGGTGGATGAACGCACGGTACAACCCTTCCGCCTGCTGCACGGAGGAGCATCTGTCGCCCTGGCGGAAACCTTGGGTAGCGTAGCTGGCTACTTATCCCTTGATGACCCGAAAAAAAACATCGTAGTTGGAGTTGACATAAATGCCAGCCACCTGCGAAGCGTTGCGGAAGGGGGCATGGTCCGTGGCACCGTCCGTCCCGTCCGCATCGGAAGAACGGTACAGGTATGGCAAATAGAAATTGAAGATCAGCGGGGAAAACTGGTGTGTGTCTCCCGAATAACGTGCCAGGTCGTAGCCCGCAGGTAATTTATTTCGCGCATTTTACCTAATTCCAATACCATCAATTATTGGGCTTCGTCACCGGCAAGCATCAATATAGACCACCAAATCAGCACAAACCGCAACATATTTCGGGACTAAACCTGAGCGCTGCGATCACGTTGGATATGTACATCCTGCGTCCTCGCCCAAAGCTTTGACGATCAGGCATTAGAGTTATAATTTTGCAACAAAGACACCCACTATGATTAAGTCCAACTACGTAAAGTCCAAAAAACAGTACAAAGTCACTTTTGACATCCCGGAAGAACGCGTCGGTGAAAACCGCGACGTTCGCGTACTGGGCAACTTCAACGACTGGAGCTGGGAAAATGGCCTGCAACTGAAGAGTGGTAAGAATTCTTACACAGGCACCACGGAACTTGCCGCCGGTCACTATCAGTTTCGCTACCTGATCGATGGCCACCATTGGGCAAACGATGACAGCGCAGAAGCCTACACCGACAGCGGTCATGGTTCTACCAATTGCTGCTTCTCGCTCGAGCAAGTTGCAGAAACCGAGAAAACCGCTACCAAAAAAGCTCCCGCCAAAAAACAAGCTGCAAAAAAAGCTTCCCCGAAGAAGACTTCGATCCAGGCTGCAAATTCAGCACCCGCTACAAAGCCGGTGGTGACCCCCAAGAAATCGGCAGCACCCAAGAAGGCCAAAGCGGCCAAAACCACGGCTAAGAAAGGTGACGATCTGAAGAAGATTGAAGGTATCGGACCGAAGATCGCCGGACTTCTGAATGAAGCGGGCATCATGACTTTTTCTGACCTGGCCAAAGCAAAAGAGAAGCAACTCGCCGACGTACTCCAAAAGGCAGGCGCTCGATTCCGCCTGGCCAAGCACGATACCTGGCAGGCACAGGCTAAACTGGCCGCTTCGGGGAAGACCGAAGAGTTGAAGAAGATGCAGGAAGAATTGAAAGGGGGCCGGAAGTAAGCCGCTATTTGAAGCGATCTTCATCGTTTCCGCCTCACACTTTCCCGGTCCGTCTTCCACTCGTGGTTCAACCGGTTGTTTCAACCGATAGAGATCTTTTGTCCTGTGCCATTCTGACTGGGACCACCTTCTTCGTCTGGCTTCCTAAATACAGATTGCACTAGACCTCAAGGCTGGTCCCGAAACCCGTCCGGATGGCGTACGCCTTCCGGCAGATGATACAATTCTGTATAGTGGCTATTGTATTCTACGCGGCTGATGGCACCGGTTAGCGCATCGACTACGAAGCCGGGCCACCATAACAGGTTGATGAAGGTAACTCCGTTAATCCTGTTACCTAGTTCTCGCGTCTCTACCTCATAGCCCTCCAGTTCATAGGTCAGAAAACGAGGGCTAAGGCTACGTGGAATGCTCGTCCTAAGGGGGGTTCTTCCTAGATAATGGTCGTCCAGGTACACCGCTGCGCCTTCTGGCCGGGAGTCGATAAAGACCTCGTCGACAGTACCGGAAAAAATGGTGGCGCAACTACTGCACAAGGTGAGAATCAGGATAGAAGCGGGTAAAAGTGTTCGCATGGGATAGGATTGGATTATCCTAAATATCCTGTTGCACGGCCTAATTTTTCACCTCGCGAACTAACTATAGGATGTAATTAACATCCCCGGCCTTTTCACGTTACCACCCTTAACTCATATTAACTTTTAAACTAGATTTCCACGTGCCAGCATCCGTTATTTCTCATTCGCTATTCACCGACTACGACATCAACCTCTTTCGTGCCGGTAAAAATTTTCGCATTTACGACAAACTTGGTAGCCACGTAATCGAAGTTGATGGCAAGCAGGGTACCTACTTTGCAGTCTGGGCTCCCAGCGCCAAATCAGTGAGCGTCATTGGTGACTTTAACGAATGGAACACGGAGGCTCATCCGCTTTTTCCGCGATGGGACAGTAGTGGTATTTATGAGGGCTTCGTGGAGGGCGTCGAGACCGGCGCAATCTATAAGTATGGGGTACAAATCCAAAACGGTGAATGGCTGGAGAAGGGTGATCCGTACGCCCGTTTGTGGGAAACACCGCCAAAGACAGCAAGTATCGTCTGGGACACCTATTACGAATGGGAGGATAACGACTGGATGGAAAGCCGCTACCAGCATAACAGCATCGACCGTCCGTATTCCGTGTATGAAGTCCACTTGGGAAGTTGGCGGAAAAACGAAAAGAACGAAAGTCTCAGTTACCGGGAATTGGCTACGGAGTTGGTGGAGTACGTCAATAAGATGAACTACTCCCACGTGGAATTTCTTCCGGTGATGGAGCATCCTTATTTCCCGAGTTGGGGCTATCAGATAACGGGATATTTTGCGCCGAGTAGCCGCTTCGGTGGGCCCCAGGATTTCATGTTTCTTGTGGATAAGCTTCACGAAGCGGGAATTGGTGTCATCCTTGACTGGGTACCCAGCCACTTCCCGAACGATGCTCACGGATTGGCCCAGTTCGACGGTACCCACCTTTACGACCACGCCGACCCCCGCAAAGGGTTCCATCCCGACTGGAAGAGCGCCATATTTAATTACGGGCGCAATGAGGTGCGGTCATTCCTGATTTCCAATGCTCTCTTCTGGCTCGATCGCTACCATATAGACGGCCTGCGCGTGGACGCAGTGGCCTCTATGCTCTACCTCGATTACAGCCGGAAGGAGGGAGAGTGGATCCCGAACCAGTACGGCGGCAACGAGAACCTCGAAGCGGTCGACTTTATACGGGAGTTCAACGAAGCGGTTTACCGGGACTTCCCCGACACCATGACCATCGCCGAGGAGTCGACTGCCTTCAGTGGCGTAAGCCGTCCTACTTACATCGGGGGGCTAGGATTCGGCCAGAAATGGATGATGGGTTGGATGCACGATACCCTTTCCTATTTTAAGAACGATCCGGTACACCGCAGTTACCACCACGGTGAACTTACCTTTTCGCTGGTCTATGCCTTCAGTGAAAACTTCATGTTGCCCCTGAGCCACGATGAGGTGGTACACGGTAAGGGCCCCATCATCGATCGAATGCCGGGTGACGAATGGCAGCGATTTGCCAATATGCGCCTTCTGTACGGATACATGATGACCCATCCCGGAAGTAAACTGAACTTTATGGGCGGGGAATTCGGACAGACTACCGAGTGGAGCATCGAAAGAGGCATAGATTGGAGCCTGACGCAATACAAACCCCACGCAACACTACAACAATTCGTAGCTGACCTCAACGACATCTACCGCAACACCACGGCGCTCTATGAGTATGCTTACGATCCGAAGGGTTTTGAATGGATTGACATAGGTGACCACCAGAACAGTGTGCTCAGTTACCTGCGTCGCGGCAAAGAAGAAAATGACGTCGTAGCCGTAATCCACAATTTCACGCCCGCAGTCAGGAACAAGTACCGGGTAGGCGTACCGTTCGAAGGAAAGTACGATCTGGTCATCAATAGCGACGACGAAAAATACGGTGGTACGGGTAACTACTCCCAGGACACGATGGAATCAGTTCCCACGGAATGGAACGGACGCCCTAATCACGTGGAGCTCACCTTGCCCCCCCTGGCTACGCTCGTCTTCCGCTTCAAAACCGAAAATAGCAAGAAAACAAAACGAAAAGCCGCGGCAAAAGCCGCCAAGGGCAAATAGGAATTCCGCCTATTTAGAATAGGATGCAGACCGGAATGGGGGCCTTCGTACTCGAAACGAAGTCCAACATTCCGGTTTCTTCGTTTCTGGCAAGCGTAGTAATATTTTTAGATCGCTGGTTGGCCACGAGAAGATAATTTTCGGCAGGAGAAAGTGCAAAATTCCGAGGCCAGTCTCCAGCTACCGATTCATATTCCAGCGGGGTTAGCGCCCCGGATTCATCGTCTACGGCAAAGACCACGATGCTGTTGTGCCCCCGATTGGAGCCGTATATAAAGCGTCCGTCGCTACTCACGTGAATATCAGCGCAAAAGCTTTCCCCGGTAAAATCCGCCGGGAGCGTCGACCAGCTATCGATAACCCGCAGCGTCCCTCCCTCCCGCGAGACCTGGGTAACGGTACTGTTCAATTCGTTGATTACATAGATCCATTTACCACCTGGGTGGAGCGTGAGATGACGCGGCCCGGCCCCATCTTCCATTTTGATGGCCGGAGGACTGGCCGGTTGTAAAGTCTGGCCACGCTGATCAAGTCGGTAGTGCCAGACTTCATCCGTTCCCAGATCCACGGCAAGGACCTCGTTGTCGCTATTAATGAAATAGGAGGAGTGGGCGTGAGGCTCTTCTGAACCACGTTGGCGATGGTCCTGGAGGTCGAGGGGCTCGGTTAGAGCGCCGTCGGGCTGCAATTGCAGCAACTCCAGGTTACCCGATGTGTAGTTTGCTACGGTTACGTACCCATCATCACTCACATTAACGTGGCAGGGCCCCCCCCCGCCCGCGGTTTGCCGGTTCACCACTATGAGGCTGTCACCTGATACGGAAAAACTGACCACTCGTCCTTCTTCCCCGTTCAGTTGCTCGACGGATACGACAGTGGTTCGGTCTGAATTATAAGCAATAAAGGAGGGGTTGTTGGCCTCTCCTACCCTACCCTCATTGATTAGCGCGCCATCGCCTTTGAGCGTAAAACGGTAAATACCCGGCTCATGGACACCCTCCTCATCATAGGTGCCTAACAGGAAGGTTGGTTCCTCCTTTGCATTTTCAGATGGAGGGGTCGCTGGCGTACTGCAGGCTGCAATTGCTATTAGGAGGAGAAGATTGTAAATTGGTCGCATGCGAGCAAGGTACGGGTGTTTTGGCTTAGACATCCGATGTGTCAGGTGTGTCAGAATGACAGGGATTCCAGTATCAGCTTCTTGCCTAGTTGCAGGTTGCATACGGAATCCGGCAAATCAATAAGTGCCGCGTATTCATTGTAGGAGCTGTAGCCCCATTCGCTGGGGTGGCTTACCAGATTTGCCGCTACCGGGTTCTGATGAACGTACGCTAAGCCATGGGCTAGCCCAAGATGGTGGTATTTACAGCGCGTGTGTTGTTGAAACCTCGATCCGGTGATGTTATAAGTTGCATTATACCCTTTGGTGAAGCCCATCAAAAGTTGCCGTATAGCTTCGCTTATTTCATCTGTTGGTAATCTTGGTAGAACCTTATTGGTAGGGGATAAATCCACCAAGATTTTGTGCTTAGCTACCAGTAAAAAATGAAAATGGTTTGGCATCAGGCAATAACCTACTACGTGGGCAGCACCTTTTAGGCAAGTGATAGCCTTTTTCAAAAAATATTGGTAATTGAAGTCGTCTACAAACAAGGCCTGACGATCGTTGCTCCTGTTATAGACGTGAAATACCGGATCGCTGCCATTAAATGCATTCATCTGTAACCTTTTCCACAAAAATGCGCCCCCCGACTCTACCCTGGGTGGAGTAGTGTTAAATCTGATCGGTGAAAAGCATTTTCTTCTTGCAGTGTAGAAAATTACCTTTTGAGATACTAGCGCATTGCGCTGACAACCCTGATGAACTTGCAACTAAATTCCCCTATAGAGAGACAGCGACATCCGATGTACTTCTCGTTTACCACCAAATAAGGCTAGTTAATCACCTCTAAAATGTCGCCAAAAGCAATAACGATGATATTTTAGAAAAAAAGACATCCGATGTTTAAGTACCCCACCCAAAACGCACACCTAAAAACCAGTTCCGCCCCGGTGCCGGCTGGTAGTAGCGCCCGCCGAATTGGGGGTTAAGATCGTTGCCGAAACTCATCGTGGCATCCAGTAGGTTGCTGCCGCCAACGTAAGCATCCAGGGTGGTGCCGGCCCAGGCACCGCGCCAGCCTATCCGGGCACGAACCAGGTGATAGGCTTCCCCGTACACCGAGTTTCCATCGTTGAGAGGGATCGCGTCGGTGTAGTTTTCCGTAGCAACGGCGTAGAAGCCCGCAGGCAACGAAGCCGTAACCTCCAGATTGATAAGGTGGGGGGCGGTTCCCGGAAGCCGGTTGCCGGAGAAGTCTTCTCCGAATCGCTGGTATCGATCGTATACGAAGTCGTGGTAGGTGTAGCTCCCGTAAAGTTCCAACCAGGATGAGGGGCGGTAACTGAGGGCGAGTTCCACCCCCCGCTGATCCGTGCTTCCGGCATTGCGGAAAAGCTGGGTGCCCCGGTCGTCGGAATAGGTGCTGATAGCATTATCCAACCGCAGGTAGAACAGGGCCAGTTCGTATTGGAATCCACCCCAGCCGCCCTTCGTACCGATCTCATAATTCGTGCCTCGCTCGGGTTGCAGGGCCACGTTGATGCTGCCCTCATTAGTCCGGAATTCATCTAATGTCGGTGGGCTAAACCCACTACTCAGGGTCGCGTAAAGGCTGTAGGAACCAAAGTCACGCAACACGGACGCCCGAGGACTAAGTACCGGCTCGATGCTGCTATCCGTGATCGCCGGTTCACCGGCCGCGTCGAAGGTGCGATCCACCCGGTATCGCAAATCGTTGAAACTAAGGCCAAGCGAAAAGCGCCATTCACCCATATCGTAGCTCGCCTGGGTAAAGAGGATGTTCTGGGTACTCAAAATCTCGTCGCTAAAATTAAGGTCAGTAGGAGCGCCGCTGTCGTTTCCGAAGTTGTTGGCCATTCGCAGCTGCAGCTGCGTTTCCGCGCCGGCACTGACCTTTAGTACGGCGGTATTCAGCGGCAGGGTGTAATCAAAGGCGGTCCGGCCTCCGGTCCCCAGATTGGTTTCGCGTTTGTAGTCAAAATTGAAGGGGTGGTCGAAATAGAAGCCGGTGCCGTAAGCGGTAGTGACATTTCGCCAGCGGCCCCGCGTCCAATCGTGGGTAAGGCCAAGCAGCAGGTTATCGTAGTTGATACTCGCGTTTGTTGCTTCACTTCCCGGCCGTGCCTGACGACGGTCAGCAGCGTATTGGTCGGCATTCAGCCCACCGGGGAGTTCGTAGAATAGCTTGGTGTAAAGCGCATGCAGTTGTAAACTCCGGTTCGGATCACTGCCCCATCGGGTAGAAAACTGAGCCGTCTGTCGACGGAACGCGCTTTGGGCACGATAGCCATCGGTCTGTTGGTGAGCTACCCGGAGTTGATAGCTGGTGGAAGCCGGGTTGGTATTTCCGTTACTCGGGCCAAATTGCACCTGCGCTCCGCCGCGAAAAAAACCATAGGAGCCCGTGGAAAGGTCAGCAACTCCGCGCCCGGGCAGGGTGTCGGTGCTGAGTAGCAGGGTACCAGCCGTACCTGCCCCGTACAGGCTACCGGCGGGCCCGCGAATCAGCTCCACCCGATCGATGTTGGTCACGTCGAGAAAATTAAGCTGGGTATCACCGCCGGGTTCCGTGAAGGGGATTCCGTTCCAGTATATCTTGATGTTACGCACGCCAAAGGGGCTGCGGAGGGTACTCCCCCGCACACTGATACGGTAGCTTCCCGGAGCGCGCTGCTCGAAACGAACACCCGGCAACCGGTTCATTGCCGGCAGCAGATCGCCCGTTGGAATCAGCTGCAATTCTTCTCCCTCCAGGGTACTGATGCTCGCTGCCACCCGCTTATCGGACACATCATCCCGAAAGCCGGTCACCGTAGCATCGGGAAGGGTATACAGCGTGTCCACCTGGGCGTGAAGTCCACTTGTAATCAGGCAAAGTAGGAGAAATCGATGCATCAATGCGGGTTATAGAAGCGGTAATAGTCCGCCGCCCCCAGAAGTTTTATGATCAGGCCCTTTCTACCGGACAAGTCATGCAGTGACTACCGCCCCGCCCCCGGCTTAGTTCCGCACTTGGCAGGGTGATAATGGTCTTCTTCAGGGTATTCACGTCAAGACCCTCACTGGCCACCCGCTCGAGAATGTCCTCCGCACCTAAAATGCTATATCCGTTGCGGGCAAGGGTTTCCGCGGTAACGGGATTGCGGTCATAGGTAAGGGCGATGCCGGGAGCCAAAGCTACCAGATTACAGCCATCGGTCCACTGTTCCCGTTCCTGAAAGGGACTTCGGCCATTACCGGCGGCAATAAAGTTGGCCTCCGCGTCCACCTCAGAAATTATGCACTCTTTCAGACTGGTGTAGTGGGTGGTTTCCCCGTTACTGCGCCACACTTCCACCCCTGCCTGCCGCCCCCCTTCGGAAATTATGGGTTGAAAGCACACGTAATCATGGGTGTCGATCTGGGTGAAGATGGTATCCAGGTGCATAAAACTTCGCTCCGACGGCACGCTCACCCGGACAACATTCTTCACCACCCCGTGCTCAAAAAGATAATCGGCGAGTTGCCGGATACTGTAGGTAGTGGTACGCTCACTGTCACCGATCAGCAGGTAGTCGCGGTTAAGCAGCATCACGTCTCCCCCCTCCATATAGACTTTTTCGCCAAGTTGGCTCGGCGGAAAGAGATCCACGTCGTTGAGGTTGATCACCCGACCGCTGTTCCAGAGCCCCGCGAACATCGGGTGCCCCATAATTACCATTCGCGTGAGAAAATTTTCCCGGCTGCGTGCCTGTTTGGCGGCTTTGGTGACCAGCATGTGGTCATTGATCGTAACGGCAATATCCCGGGTAAAAATAAAATTGGGGATCGGATCGAATAGTACTCTGTCCTCATCGGGCTCGTAGCCGGTGATCAGGACATTGGTCAGTTGCTCCGCGGTGAGCGCCTTTAGCTTCTCGATGTAGGTCCGCGGCAATTCTTCCCAGTTAACGATCATTTCCAGGGATTCGGCGGTCACTTCCGGTGCGGCGGAAATCGCTTCCGTGAGCAGGGTTCCTATTTCCAGCACCCCGTCGCTACCAATGAATTGGCGGAGTAGGTCGGTAAAAACATCGTGTTCTTCCTGCAGGCGGGGGACGTAGACAATGTCGTCAAAAAGTAACTCTTCGGCACGCCGAGGTGTAATCGTGGAAGTGCCGGCATCGGGCCGGTGAATGATCACGCGGCGGAGGCGATCGATCTCTGAATTTACTTGAACGGGCATGCCACGAAGGTATGACATCGGGGCGGCGGAGCGCAGGAACGGGGCAAAATCCAAAAAAAACTTAAATTTTCCCTTGCTATTCCAAGAAGCTTCGGAATTTTGCCGTTAGCCTGGTAACGTCTGTCTAACTACTCGATATCTAACGTTATGAAATCTTTCATCTGTGCCTTTTTCCTTGTTTTAACCTTCCCTCCGCTTCCCGCTGCCGGTACTATCACTTGGTCGGCGGAAGAAAACAGCGAGCAGGAGATTTACATCGACCGGTTCAAGCGCATTGCGATGGAAGAGATGGAACGCACCGGCGTTCCCGCGAGCATTAAGCTGGCGCAAGGAATCCTGGAAAGCAATTCCGGAAAGAGTTACCTGGCCAAGACCGCCAAAAATCATTTCGGGATCAAGTGCGGCAGCAACTGGAAAGGCGATGCCGTGTACCGGGAAGACGACGACTACGACGATCGCGGGCGATTGACGAAAAGTTGTTTCCGTCGGTACCACAACGCCGACGCCAGCTACGTGGCCCACTCTGAATTTTTGCGGGACCCGAATAAAAGCTTCCGCTACGGTTTCCTCTTCCGGCTGGATCCCACCGATTATAAGGCCTGGGCCAAGGGGCTGCGCAAGGCGGGCTATGCCACCAATCCTCGGTATCCCGAGTTATTGATCACCCTTATCGAAAGGCACGGTCTTCACCAGTTCGACGTCCCTGGCGAGATCGATCCGGTGGATATTGCAGTACCTATTGAGGATGCCATCACCGGTATTCTCAATACGAACGACGTGAATTACTACATCAGCGAGGCACCGGTAAGCCTACAGCAGGTGGCCCAGCAGGTCGACGTCAGCGTCAGGCGGTTGCTGGATTATAACGAGAAACTGGTTTCCGAAAGCCAAACCGTTGCGGCGAACGAGCGGATCTACCTGCAAAAGAAACGGCGGTCGTACCGCGGCTCCGAACGTTACCATACCGTCGCTGCCGGGGAGGACCTTTATGAGATCGCGCAGCGCTACGGAATTCGGGTCAAAAACCTTGCCCGTCGGAACCGTCTGGGAGAGCAGGCACGCCCGGCTCCCGGCGAACAGATCAAACTTCGTGGATGGAGGGTTCGCAACCCACCGCGCCTCGCGCGTCAAGGTGCCGCGCCCGAGCCAACAACGCCGGTCACGCCTAGTCGCACGTTAGAACCGGCCACGACCGACGATGACGGCTTCCTGGACATGGGAGAACCCATCTCGCCCAATACGCCCATTCCGGAGCCAAAACCCCGGCCGACCGTGGAACCGGAACAGCCCATCGTTACGCCTCCGGTCAACACCCCGCCCAACAGTCCGAATCAGCCGTCATCCGAATATCATCAAGTGATTTCCGGAGAGACGCTATACTCGATTAGTCGCCGCTACGGGGTCAGCGTTGATGCGATCCGCCGGCTTAACGCCCTGAACGGGAATACCATCTCGGTTGGACAACAGCTGCAGATACGCTAATTTGCTGCCATGCGTCTGATTGCCTTTTTACTTTTCCTTTTTCCCCTGCTGCTTTCGGCGCAATTACTCGACGAAGAGGGGGAGTACGGGGAAGACTGGGGAGGATACCTCTGGGGTGTTCGGGGTGGATTGAGCCTCGGAAACCAGGATTGGTCTAACATTGAAACCGAGCTGAACCTGGGTTTCCACGGGGACGCCTTCCTGGAAACCATTCCTGCAAAGGGCACCTTCAGCCTGTGGGGCAGCCTGGGGTATCATCAGCGCGGAAGCCGGATCAGCCGGCGACGTGCGATTACCTTCCAGGGCAACGGCGTGGTCCTTCCCGCTGACAATTTCGTATTCAACAACCTCGTCCTCGGTATCGGCGGCAAGCAGGTGATTTCCACACTCGGCCTGGGAGATGCTTACTACCTGATCGGCGTCCGGGCGGAGTACAACGTGAGCACCAACCTGGACGAATACGACGTGCTAAGTACTACGCAGGGGATTCTTTTCCGAAATGCTTACCCCTTGAATTCTTATGAATTTATCAACCGCTTTACGTACGGAGCGACCGTCGGCGGTGGCGTGATCATACCGCTTACTGAAGGAATTGGAGGCTTTTTAGAGCTCAGCGCCCACCCGGATCTCAGTTTTCAGTACAATCAGGGGCCGATCAACAATGTTATCGATCCCTTTGGGGGCGGGAATACCACCCTTGGCGAACGGGCCATTCGCAACTTCACCATAGAAATAAGCGTGGGGCTTCGGTTCCTGCGGAAATGGCGCTACATCGATTAGCATGGGGCTGACCGACATTTTCCGCGGCCTGGCGAGTCTCTTTTTTCCTACGTTGTGCCTCAACTGCCAGCGTACGATCTCGGACGGTAGTCAGCTGCTTTGTCTGGCCTGCGATTCCGAGCTACCGCTGTCCGATAGTTACCGACAAGCTGAAAACGCGGTCACCGACCGATTGGCGGGACGTTTTCCGATCACCTACGGCGCCCATGCGTACACCTTCAGGGACGGGACGGTTTGTCAGAAGTTGATCCATGCACTTAAGTATTACGATCGCCCGGACGTAGGGATCGCCCTCGGACGTAATTTTGCCAAGTACCTAAGCAGTCAACCCTTTATAAAGGACTTAACGGGCATCGTTCCGGTGCCCATTCACGCCAAGCGCCGACGCCAACGTGGCTACAACCAGGCGGAGAAGATCGCCGACGGGATTGCCGAAGTCCTCCAAGTTTCGGTGTTCGACAACGCGCTCCGCCGGACTGAATTTAGCGGATCACAAACCAAAATGGATAAGCTGCAGCGACTGGAAAACGTACGGCATTCCTTTCTGAAGGGTACCGGGGATTTTGCCGGCGGACATCTGTTACTGGTCGACGACGTCCTGACTACGGGCGCTACTCTTGACTTCTGTGCACACACCCTACTGGAAACACATCCTGGCCTGCGGATAAGCGTTGTCACGCTTGCGGTCGCGGAACGGTAATTGAAGTAAACACGGGCAGTTAGCATCACCTGCTCCGGACGAGGATCGTCAGGATTATGCCACGACTGAGCGCACGACTGGCAAAGCGGTCGAGATTACTTACTTTTGCGCATGGAAGACAACAAAAGCACCCACGATCGCTTTGCCGTGCAGGGCCTGACTTTCGACGACGTCCTGTTGCTGCCTGCCTACTCCGAGGTCCTTCCCCGGGAAGTGGACCTCTCCAGTCAGCTTACGCGCGGTCTCCGACTTAACGCCCCCATTGTTTCCGCCGCCATGGATACCGTAACTGACGGCCGGCTGGCTATTGCCATTGCCCGCCAGGGGGGGATCGGAATCGTGCATAAGAATATGACGATCACGCAGCAGGCCGCTGAAGTGCGCAAGGTCAAACGATCGGAATCCGGAATGATCGTAGACCCGGTCACCCTCAAACACGATGCCACCGTAGCTGACGCCAAAAGCCTCATGGCGCAGCACCGTATCGGGGGCATTCCAATCGTAAATGACAATTTCGAACTGGTAGGCATCCTGACGAACCGGGACTTGCGCTTTGAAACCGCCTCCAACCGGCCCATCAGCGAGCGTATGACCACGGAGAACCTGATCACGGCCCCCGTTGGCACTAATCTGGAGCAAGCCAAGCAGATCCTTCAGGGCTATAAGATTGAAAAGCTCCCCGTCGTGGATGATAAGGGAAAACTGGTCGGATTGATCACCTATAAGGACATCCTCAAGGTTCAGAATTACCCGAATGCCTGCAAGGATAGTTACGGCCGACTAGTCGTTGGGGGAGCGATAGGCGTGACGGCCGACATGTTGGAGCGAGTCCACGCTCTCGTGGACGTAAACGTCGACGTGATCACCATTGATACCGCTCACGGGCATAGCCAGGGCGTACTTCAGGCGGTATCTAAGGTCCGGGAGACCTTCGCCGACCTGCAGATTATCGGAGGCAACGTAGCCACCGCGGCCGCTGCCCGGGCATTGGTGAAGGCCGGAGTGGACGGTGTGAAAGTTGGTGTGGGCCCCGGCTCGATCTGTACTACCCGAATCGTGGCGGGTGTTGGGGTACCCCAGTTGTCCGCCATCTCTAATGCCGCAGAGGCCCTTAAGGGTACGGGTATACCGGTGATCGGGGACGGTGGTATTCGGTATTCCGGCGACATAGTAAAAGCGCTGGCCGCCGGCGCTTCGACTATTATGGCAGGTAGTCTCTTCGCGGGTGTAGACGAAAGTCCCGGAGAGACCATACTCTACGACGGCCGGAAATTCAAAGTCTACCGAGGCATGGGCTCATTGGGCGCCATGAATAAAGGTAGTAAGGACCGCTATTTTCAAGACGTCGAAGACGACGTCAAAAAGCTGGTTCCGGAAGGAATTGAAGGTCGTATTCCGTTTAAAGGAAGTTTGGCCGAGGTAGTCAACCAATACCTTGGTGGCCTCCGGGCCGGGATGGGCTACTGCGGCGCAGCAACGATCCAGGACTTGCAGAAAGCGGAGTTCGTGCGTATCACGGGTGCAGGCATGAGGGAAAGCCACCCCCACAATATTACGATCACCAAGGAAGCCCCCAATTACAGTCGTCGCTAGGGGATTTGGCCAGTCTGCTATAGTACCTTCCGGCGCTCCATTATGGCTGTGGTTAGTGCGTCTGCTCTCGCTTCGAGGTCAATTCCTAATACTTCGCGGTTCACCCGCAAAACCCGTTCCCGATCAGCGACCGGAAGGGTTGAAAAACCGCCTAATGCGCCAAGAATGCCTCCCGTGATTGCCGCCACCGTATCGTTGTCGCGCCCATAGTTGGTGACAAATTCCATGGCGGGGCCAAATTTATAGTCTGAAAAAAGGAGGGCCGTCAGGTTGATCAAATTGATTTCCCCGGCATGGAAGGGAACGTCCTGAGCAGCTTCTGCCAGAAGTTCGTAGGCTTTGAGCGTTTGTGCATAAGTAAGACTATCGTAGGGATAGCCGACAGGAAGGCGAAAATCCTTTTGCTCCTGCTCGGACGGAGTGTGGTGCTTGGCCTGGCGAACGATAGCTCGCGCCTGCCTAAACTGCTGATAGGCTACTCGTCCAAGCAAACGGGACCGAAAGTATTCCTCGGGATCTACCTCCCGCATAACATCGATAAAATGTTGGGGCCCGGCCCCCGGGGTAAAAGCCGCCGAAGTTAGTGCGGCTGTCAGACCCGTCAAATCCCGCGCATAACCCAGGTCAAATATAGCGAGCTCATACGCGGCCCGGTACGCTTCTTCCGGCCGTCCGGGGAAGGCAGCACCGATCACCGGAGCATATAGCATGCCAGCGCAGGACATTTCACCGCCGTAGAAACGGGACAAAGCATCCCGGTAACCGTCGATATCCCCAGCCGTGTAAGCCCGACTGACCTTGGCCCATTCTTGTAACCAGGAAATACGGCGCATCGCGTCTTCCAACGGCCCGGCTTCCAAACCTTTGACCTTTTGTAAGTTATTTACACTTGCAGCATATTGTTCCGAGATGTGTCTGCCAAATCGCTGGGCGCTGAGAATCAGTGGGCCGTCCGGGCTTTTCACTTCATGTTCTCCAACCACGAATGCGACCATCAGGTCTTTCCACCTGGTATCGTCGGTGCCCGCTCCGGGGGGAAGGTTAAAGTCCCAAGGACCCTCAGGGCTGGGTTCCCGTAGTACTAACCCCAGACTATCGATATGTCCGTATTCGTCTGCAATGTCCGTCCGGTCCCACATCTCCGTCGGCGCACCCATAGCGTCACCGATCGCCGAGCCTACCAGAAATCCTAAAACTTTATCGTGCAGCGAAGTGTCCGACAGGTCGTAATTCTGATAGGCTTCTTCATCGTAGACTATCACGGGGGGAGGGGGAGGTATGGTGGCAGCTCCTGGCACCTCCGGCTCACCACAAGCTGAAAGCAATCCGACCGCCAATATTAATAATTCTCGCAATTCAACTAACTTTGCGACAAAATAAAAAAAGGCCCGCCGGAATACCGACGGACCGCTTACATACACTCACCTTATCTTATACGCTTAGTTCGTTTGTCCATTTAACCCAGAGGTATAGCGTGTGTTCACAATTGTGAAAAAAAATTGAATTTTATTTTGAAAAACTCTCGATACGCCAATTTAAGGCTATTTGGACCAACAATTGACAACTTACGTGAATAATTTTCACTTTATTTCATACATTTTGTTTCCCCCGATCCGCTTGCGATCCTCCCCAAAACGATATAAATGAAGGCGTCTGGTCTGTTTTATGTGATGGTCATCCTGACCTTCCTTACACTACTGGCCTGCAGTCAGGATGACTGCTTAGGTAGCGATGTGGAAATTGATGACGATTATGTGATTGCCAATGACTCGTTGGGCAATTTTCAGGAGACGGAGGAAGGACTCTACTACATTATAGATGATCTCGGGGGGGCCACCCGGCCTACGCAGGGCAGCCTGGTCACGGTAAACTTTACCGGCACGACTACGGAAGGCGAAACGTTTGACGAGACTTCCGGTGACCCGGTCGAATTTGTCCTGGACGATCTGATCACCGGCTGGCAGATTGGGCTGCCGCTGATTGGGGAGGGAGGACGAATAAGGTTATTTGTTCCCTCGAATCTCGCCTACGGAGCAAACCAGGCCGGCAATCTTTGCATCAATACCGACCTGATCTTTACCATCGAGCTGGTAAGTGTTAACTGATCCATTATCAGACAACTCCAACATCACGAGGTATCGCGGGAGGAACGGCATCACCCTATTACGTTGCTTTTACCGGATTGGACCAATCCGCAAAACGTCGGTTCTGCCTTTCGGCTGGCCGATGCCGCCGGTCTAGAAGGTATGGTGCTTTCCGGGACCACACCAAGGCCACCGCATCCCCGCATCGCTAAAACGGCCAGGTCTACGGTCCGGGCCGTCCCCTATTTAGAGGTTTCCGATACAATAGCTTACCTGGTATCCGCCAAAGAAAAAGGAAGCTACATTCTGGCCCTCGAGTTTACGGATACCAGTGCATCCTTATTCGAATACACACCACCGCCGGGACCGATCGTGCTGGTTGCCGGCAACGAATCGGTAGGGATCTCTCCGGAGATACTGGCCTGCTGCGATGCTTCCGCGCATTTGCCCATGCACGGACAGAATACGTCGATGAACGTTTCGGTTGCGATGGGTGCCGCCGTCTACTTGCTACTTATGAAGTTGCAGTAGGGCCTGAACTTCCACGTCTTGTTCCAAATCGGGGTGCCAGTTGAAGAGCAGTTCATACTCATCGTAGTGGGCGGAGAGCGCATCGTGCAATAAGGACAAGGCTTGTTGGCGGCGCCCGCAAAGCATCAGGATGGCAACGGCACCGAAAGCCAATGCCCCGTCATCGTAGCTTGCGGCAACGTCTTCGAGCATTTGGATGGCGTCGAGTTCTCTGCCGTTCTCGACTAGGAAGAGAGCATAAGACACGTAGGCATCGCTGAACTGCTCATCCATTTCGATGGCCTTCAGGAAGGCCTGTTCCGCTTCGAGGGGAGCATTGGTGGCCGAGCTGCATAGTGCCAAACCGAGCCAGCAATCAGCCGTGTGATTCGCAAGCTCGACGGCCCGACCATAGTTGTAGGCAGCTACCCCCCACTTCTCTTCCGCCACGCAACATTCGGCGATGTACTGAAAGATATCGTACATCTGCGGATCGAGTTCCACGGCCCGGAAGTAGGCACGCTTGGCCTCGGTGATTTGATCAAGCATCTGGTAGCTACGACCTATGCGCATACAGGTTTCGTAGCTTTCTTCGGCATCGTCCGACTCGAAGTAGGCATTATAGGCTTGCAGAGCCGGTTCGTACATTTCTAAATCGAAGAGTTTATCCGCGTACTCAAGGTCGTAGGAGCTGCGGCTTTCATTTAGCGAGCGGGCGTTGGCAAAGGCATCGAGTGCGGCGAGATCGTCGTTTCCGTCGTCGTGCCACAGTCCAAAATAGAACCAGGAGATATCATTGAAGGGATCAAGATCGGTTTGCCGCTGTAAGACGTCGCCGATCTCCCGGCGGAATGCCGAAAGTTCGGGAGCATTCAGCAGTTCGTCATAGGCCGGTTCCTGGTATGGGTCCAGGCGTATAGCCTCCCCCAGGGCTTCAAAGCTTTCTCGGTAGCGGTTCTCCTGCATACAAAGTAAGCCGTCAAAGAAGGCCAGCAAGCTCAGTTTCTCGTCGTCTTCGACCACGTTATATAACTGGTCGAGCGCCACCCGGGCTTCTTCGTGGTGTTCGAAATGAACAAAGACCTCCAGGCGCAGCATCATCACCTCTTCATCATTCGGAGCATAGATGTTGAGTTGCTCCAGGGTGGCCAGGGCGTCGTCTTCTTCCAGATTGATCTTATGGATAAGGGCTTTCCACTTATAAAAATCGGGGGTGTAGGTGTGCTGGCTGATGGCCTGATCGGCTACTTCCAAAGTCAGATCGTAGTCCTGTTTACCGAAGTAATGCATCAGGAGCTCTTCAAATTCTTCCTCGGAGAGAAAAATTGCTTCCCCCTTGAGAGCCCCCCGTTCGTATCTGGCCACCAGGGCCATCAGCGCCTTCTCGCGCTGGTCGTTGCTCTTTCTATTCATACCGGTGATCGCCCCCGGCTTAATCGCCTGGACCATTGGCTGGGGATCGTGGTAAAAATACGGTTTTAGCCGCAGAAAGTTGCATGGCAGCCGGGGTATCTGAGAGACCTTGTCCGCCATCAGCCCAGTCAGGTTATAGAAACCTAAACGACAAAATATCCTCCCGATCAGCCTGCGTAAAAACCGCGATGCCGCCTGAACCCTTACCTTCGTATGGAGTTATCCGATGGCCTTCCGAGAGGCCGACTTAGCCTACTTTACTGATCCAATAGCCTTCCCTATGTTAAGATTATTCACCTTGCTGTTATTGCTTACCACAGCAACGCTTACCGCCCAAGCCCTTTACAATGTTCGCATCGGCACCTTTCAGGATGTAGGAGCCGACGATTTTGCCGAGCTTCGCGACCTGGGTTTTGTGTACGGAATACCCATGGATGGCCAGCTCACTGATGTCTACATCGGGAACTACACTACGGAAGCTAGAGCACAACAAGTCACGGACCAGTTACAGGGCCAGGGATTCCGCAACGCAGCCCCCTTCGCCCTGCCGGTGGCCGGGACCGAGGAGGCCGTGTACATCCAGATAGCCCTGCGGGCACGGGAGCGTAAGCTCGACTGGTCCGAACTGGAAAAGGCCGGCAACTTATTTGTCGAAGCGGCCGACGGGGTTACCAAAGTCGTGGCGGGTCCCTACCCGGACGCCGTCGCTGCCAACGAGGCGCTTGTAAGGATTCGCGATATCGGATTCGCGGACGCCTTTATCCGTACCATCAAAACGGGTAATTTGATACCTGTTGGCCTCTTCGAAACCGGAATTAAAAAGCCGCTGATCCCGTTTGAATTGGTGGATGCCCCCGAGGAACCTGCTATCGTCCTGGATAAGACTGTTCCTGCGCCTCCGCCGCCCGCACCTACGGAGTCCGCTACCGATAGCGTGATGGTGGGTGAACCCATGGGTGAGCAGGCTATCCTGACCGAGGCCGTAGTGCCCGTACCCGTAAGCCGTCCAAGTTTGCCCGACATTGGCGTAAACACCAAGCGTCATTCCGCCGCTGAGCTCCAGCGAGTACTGAAGGAAAAGGGCTTTTACGAAGGAAGTATTGATGGCTACTACGGGCCCGGGACGGCCCAAGCCTTTGCCAGTGCCTGGAACCAGTTAGAAGAGCTGACAAATTATCGCCTCCTGGCAGGCACCGAAGCACCATCCGAAATTACCGGAAGCCCAACGACGTGGCCGGAGATGCTCGTGATGTCCGTGATCGCCAAAGACATGGCGGCAGGGCTTGCCAATCTCGATCGGGAAACAGAACTTCAGCGGGAACGGCAGGAGCTGCTCGACGCAAAGGCCAAATTATCGGCGGTTGCCTCCTCGGAGGCCCGAAACTGGGAAACGACGGTCTGGAGCAACCTCAACGACTGGGCCACCGAAGATCCGCTCCACGCCAGGCTGTTGAGTGCCCTGCGGGTAGCCTATTATCAATCCCAGGCAAGACTGGAAGCTATGTACCAACTAAGGGGTCTGAGCCCGATCGAGTCGCGAGACCTGGCAACGGCAGCCCTACGCAACGTGCTGGCTGCCCACCTGGATCGCTTTCTGTAAAAAACGCTACTCTTCCTCCATGCTTTGCTGAAGCCCGTCGTAGTTCTCCCGATTGGAGATGATCATCTCGTACAGCAGATCCTTGAGCGCGGTCATGCCTTCCCCGGTCACGGCGGAAATGTAGATGCTCGGGAGGTCGCTGGGCACCTCATCGGCTCGTAGTCTCTTCAACTCTTCATCCACCATATCGGCGCGGGTAAGCGCTAGCACCCGGGGTTTATCCAGCAATTCCGGGTTGTACTGTTCCAGTTCGTTAAGCAGAATGCGGTACTGTGCTCCCATATCATCCGCATCGGCGGGAATACAGAAAAGCAGCGTAGCGTTCCGTTCTATGTGCCTTAGAAACCGATGACCCAGGCCCTTGCCCTCGTGGGCTCCCTCGATGATTCCGGGGATATCGGCCATCGCGAAGGATTTCCCATCCCGGTACTGCACCATACCGAGGTTGGGTACGATGGTGGTGAATTCGTAATTGGCGATTTCCGGCTTTGCCGCGCTCACCACGGATAGTAAGGTGGACTTACCAACATTGGGAAGACCTACCAGGCCTACGTCGGCCAGCACCTTAAGCTCCAGGATATACCAGCCTTCCGTACCCGCTTCTCCTGGTTGGGCGTAGTCGGGACTCTGGTTAGTACTGGATTTGAAATGTGTATTGCCCTGGCCGCCGCGTCCGCCTTCCAGCAGGATGTATTCCTCGTCGTGCTTGGTAACTTCCACGAGAAACTCATTCGTTTCTGCATCCCGGGCGATGGTGCCCAGCGGTACATCCAGGATCACGTCATTCCCGCTGGAGCCGGTTTTATTGTTTTCGCTGCCCCGCTGCCCGGGCTCTGCGCGAATGTGCTTTTTGTACTTGAACTGCAGCAGGGTCCAAAGATTCCGGTTCCCCCGAAGGATAATATGCCCTCCACGGCCGCCGTCGCCACCATCAGGCCCCCCCTTGGGTATTCCCTTTGCCCGGTAGAAATGCCGCGAACCCGCTCCCCCGTCACCGGAAGTCAGGTTAATCTTTACGTAGTCAACGAAATTTGCCTTTGCCATACCCGTGTACCAACGGCTTCACCGTCGGCGTGTGCACTATTTATCCGCTTTGAGGTCCCGAGCAATGATGGCATCGATCTCCGCAGAGACCTCCTCCGGCGTGAGGCTGCCATCGACGCGGTGGGCAAGCCCGAGGTTGTCGTAAAAGTCGAAGACCGGAGAGGTGTAGTTGATGAAGTTCTCGAAACGTGTACGGATCACGTCCTCCTTTAGGTCGTCAGCACGGCCACTGGTAGCGCCGCGGCCGAGGATACGCTGAACGATGGTATCGGCATCTACATCCAGCAGGATCAGGGCATTGATCTGGCTATCCCGTTTGACCATGAGGTCGTTGAGTTCGGACGCCTGGGGGTCCGTGCGCGGAAAACCGTCAAAGATGATGCCGGGCACATCGGGGTGCTGGTCAACCCGCTTACGGAGCATGGCTATGGTGACTTCATCGGGCACGAGGTGGCCGGCATCCATGTAGGAGCGGGCTTCCTGCCCGAGCGGCGTATTGCGACTTAGCTCTTCGCGGAACATGTCACCCGTACTGATATGCAGAAAATCGTGCTTTTCCACCAGGAGGCCTGCCTGGGTCCCTTTTCCAGAACCGGGAGGGCCAAATAATATTAGGTTGTACATAGTGACGTTCGTGAGTGGGCGGCAAATATAGAAAAGGCTACCGGTTACCTCCGGCAAGGAACTGGTTAAGTAGCGAGCGAAGATTCTCGTACAGCGGATCCCCGCTTTCCAGCACCTCCTGAACGTCGCGCCATTCGGCACGTTCAATATCCTCTTCCGTCTCCGGCACCAGGGTTTCCTGCCGGGTGGTCATCCGGTACCAGTAAGTCGGTTTCAGGATACGATTTTTCTTGCCCCGGTAGGTATGATAGGTTGTAGGAAGGGCCTCACCCAGCTCTATTTGCTCCAGTCCGGTTTCTTCTTCCACTTCCCGTAGTGCGGCGGTCGGACGGTCTTCTCCTTCATCCAGCTTTCCCTTTGGCAGATCCCAGAAATCACGGCGGAAAATAAATAGTTGCTTGCCGCTCCCCTGGTGGCTAACTACGCCACCGGCTGCCTCAATCCAGCGGTAGTGAGCACGAAAATCCTTCCAGAGGCCGTCGAGGTCGTCGGTCAGCAATTCAATGGAGGTGGTTTTCTGGCTACTCTTTTCCAGGGTATCGACGTAGTTGAGCAGGCTTTTCTTTTTACCCGTGTAGCGGGCTACCAGGTGGGTGTCGGGGGCGGTATCGCCGTAGAGTCCGGGAGAAGAAATCTCCCGAAGTGTCAGAGGACGGTCGTTTATATAGATTGTGTACATTTGCGCGAAATTTACAAATTATGGAAACATCCCGTCGAATTGCCCAACGACTCCTCGAAGTTGGCGCCGTCAAACTTCAGCCACGGGATCCCTTCACCTGGGCCAGTGGCCTGCGTTCCCCTATTTACTGTGACAATCGGGTCCTGCTTTCTTACCCACAAATTCGTCGGGAGGTTGTTCAAGCTATGGGCGAGGCCGCAGGTACAATGTCCTCAGTGGAAGGCATAGCGGGCGTGGCTACGGCCGGAATACCCCACGGGGCACTTATTGCCGACCGGCTGGATCTTCCCTTTGTGTACGTGCGGAGCTCCGCAAAGGAACACGGACGGCGCAACCGCATCGAGGGCCGGCTGGAACCAGGAAAGCGTTACCTCGTGGTAGAAGACCTCATTTCTACCGGCGGAAGCAGTCTGAAGGCCATCGAAGCGCTGCGGCAGGCGGGCGCAAAGATCGCGGGAGCCGTAGCCATTTTCACCTATCAGTTTCCATCGGCCGAACGTGCTTTCATCAATGCTCAGGTACCCCTGTCGACCGTATCTGACTATGAAACTTTGCTGCAGGAAGCTACCACCTCCGGCGCCATTACCGCTGACGAAGCGGATACCCTGGGTGACTGGCGGCAGGATCCCCGTGCCTGGAGCGATGCCTTTGAATCACAACAATAGGCGGCGTTATTATTTTCCTGAGAGTTTGGAAGCGAGACGCCCTTTACCTTGTCTCATTCTGCCCCGACCTTTGTCCTTTTACACCATTTATTCCACTTTGAACACCACACATGTCAGTTTTAAATAAATCAACCGAAAGCTTTTTACACAGCTATTTAAATAATGCCTCCCCTACCGGCTTTGAAAGTGCCGGTCAAAAGCTCTGGATCGATTACGTTCGCCCATTTGTCGATGAGATCGCTCTGGATACCTACGGCACGGCCTACGGCGTGATCAACCCAGGACGCGATTACCGGGTGGTCATAGAAGGACATGCGGATGAAATCAGCTGGTTCGTCCATTACATAACCGATAACGGCTACCTGTACGTAGTCCGCAACGGGGGTAGTGATCATATGATCGCACCGTCCAAACGGGTGAACATTCACGGCGACAACGGCATCGTTCGCGGTGTTTTCGGCTGGCCCGCGATCCATACGCGGCGGGGGGAGGATAGCAAACTGGCTCCCAAAATTGAAAACATTTTTATAGACATCGGCGCCAAGGACAAAGACGAAGTCCTGGAGATGGGCGTGCACGTAGGCAGCGTGATAACCTACCCTGATGAACTCGAGGTAATGAATGATCGCTACTATTGCGGCCGCGCCCTGGACAACCGGATGGGTGGCTTCTGCATCGCCCAGGTAGCGAGGCTGATTCGCGAACGCAACATCGAATTGCCCTACTCCCTTTACATCGTGAATTCCGTCCAGGAAGAAGTGGGGCTACGCGGCGCCCAAATGATCTCCGACCGGATCAAACCGCAGGTAGCCATCGTGACCGACGTTACCCACGATACGCATACTCCTATGCTGGACAAGAAGAAGGTCGGTGACGTAAAGTGCGGTAATGGGCCAAGTGTCACCACCGCTCCTGCCGTCCACAACAAGCTCCTTAACCTCATCATTGAGGCTGCGAAGGAAAACGACATCGATTTCCAGCGGGAGGCAAGCAGCCGGGCAACAGGTACAGATACCGATGCCTTCGCCTATTCCAACGGCGGAGTGGCCTCCGCACTTATCAGTCTGCCGTTAAAGTACATGCACACAACCGTGGAGATGGCGGCCAAGAGTGACGTGGAAGGGGTGATCGAACTTATTCTGCACAGTCTGAATAAGATTGAAGACGGAATGAGCTTCAATTATTTCGACGTGTAGAACTTCTCTCCCATGCGCAATCCTCTACTGAACTGGCTCTTCTACGGGCACTTTTGGATTGCGCTGGCGGCAACGGCTCTCTGCTGGCAGTCAACTTATTTAAATAGCGGAGACACCGCTCTGCACGCGGCCCACTATTTTGTTTTCTGGGCTACCCTGGGGGTGTATACGCTGCACCGCCTACTGAGTTTCCAACGGTCGGGGGGTCAGCCGGGGGGGCGGCGGTACCGGGTTGTTGTCCGCTACCCCAAGGAATCGCTGCTGATAGGTTGCGGTAGCCTCCTCCTGGCTCTCGTATTCGGATGTTTCTTGCCGCTTGTTCAGTTTTGGCCGGTAGTCTTCGCCGTTCCTTTTACCTACTTCTACCTCATTCCCCTTTACCCGGGAGGACCCAGACTTCGCGATTTTCCCTACCTCAAGGTGCTTTGGGTTGCCCTCGCCTGGTGCCTAATGACGCAGGTGTTCCCTACCCTTCCCCATCACCTTAGTCTCGAATCATTGCTTCGCTTCGGCTTCACGCTTTCTATCGCCCTGCTCTTCGATACGCGGGATGTAGACCTGGATCGACGGCAGGGAGTAAGGACACTGGCCGCAGACCATCCTTTAGTAAACAGCAGGCTCGCTCTCGGTCTTCTCATGCTTTGCGCTCTATTATCGTTGTGGGGTTACCCGGGAGCGACCGGCCAACGACTTGCTTTTGCCTACTCGGCAGGTATAGGTATTGGCGCTTTCACCATGCCGGATCGCGGGGAAGACTATTATGCCATCGTGGTGAACGGGCTGTTGCTCCTCCCCCCATTCATGCTGATGTGGTGACTGTCTGCGCACGTTCGGCGACCAGCGCGGCTCCATAGGCACTGGCCTGAGGCGTATGGGCCACTTCGACCGGTCGGCCGCTTCTTTGGGCCAGAAGGTCCACCCACTCCGGGGAGCGCGTAAATCCGCCACTGGCGAAGATCACCTCCGCCGGACAGGTGGCTGCCTCTACCTGCCGTAGTATCTCGATGATGTTATCAGTTACCCCGAGCAGGACGGCCCGAGCCATATCCAGGGCCGAGTGGTGGCCACGCAAATTCGTAAAGGATGCCGTTGCCAGCGCATCCCAGATAGGTGCGCGCTCGCCGTTGAGATAGGGAAGGAATCGCAGGTCGGAATCAGGGGCAGTAGCCGCGGCGGCGATCATCTCCCCTATGGAAGTAAAATGGCTTCGGAGCAGGGCATATAGCCATTCCATAACTTTTCCCCCGTTATTAGTGGCTCCTCCCAGTACTCGATAGTCGTCGAATAACAGGTAATTGAACAGGTGATGGTTCTTTTTTGCCAGAAGCCCCCGGTGGGTGACACGGACTGCCCCGCTGGTACCGATCGTCAAAGACACCTTTCCGGGTTCTAATAGCCCACTTCCTAGGTTAGCCAGACAACCGTCGGAGCCGCCAATGTAAAGAGGTATGTCGGTCACGCCCAGATGCTCCGCAACTTCCGGGCGCCATTTTAAACGAGTTGCTGCAGGAACTACCCGGGGGAGTTCGACTGAGAGCGGAATACCGTTGCCGGCGAGTAATAGCGCTTCCTCATCCCAATCCCGGTTATCCAGGTTGAGCATACCGGTCGCACTGGCCAGTTGCTCGTCCAGCATTCGACCGTCGGTAGTCCACCGATTCACCAGATATGACTTAAGGTCGCTAAAGTAGGCGGCCCGCTCTATCTCGTGCGGCTTGAACTCCGTAAGCCAGCGGAGTTTAACGAGGGGCGACATTGGGTGTACCGGCGTACCGGTCCGGTGCAGCAATTCGGTTTGCAATTTAGGCGAGAAACGGTGCATTACCGATTGGGAACGAACATCCGCCCAGGTGATTATGGGCCCTGTTGGTTCTCCGGCCCCATCGAGCAGGAGGATACCGTGCATCGGGCAACTGATGGCCATCCCGGCGGCGGGTTCGGGTAATGCGCTGGTGAGCTCGGCCAGAATATGCTCGGCCACACCTAGAATTTCTTCCACGTACTGCACGGCGGCCCCGTCTTCCGGATAGTAAAGTTTGTATTCGCCACGTCGTTCGGCCACAAGTTGGCCGGTTTTGTCGAACGCACAGGCTTTGGCGGCGGTGGTGCCAAGGTCGAGTCCGAGGTAAAGGGGCATGCGGGTAGGAATTAACAGATTAAATGTAATCCGGAGAGAACGAAGCATCCAAAGTCGCAGACGCGTTACAGCGTAGCAATCGTGCGATTGGGAATGCGGCGTCCGTAGTTTCGCATACAGAGCACCTTTTTTTCCAGTGCCTCGACCACCGGTACGGTGAAGTCAACCCCCTCCAAAATACCTGCTCCGCGAAGGCCGCCGGGGCTTTCAAGGTTGATTTCCAGCAGGCGCGAACCTGCGATGTCCAGGCCAACAAGAAACATGCCATCAGCGATAAGTTTGGGACGGATCAGCTCTACCATCTCCAAGATCTCAGGCGTGATCTCAGCCTTTTTTCCCGAGCCCCCGGCGTGAAGGTTGTTGCGTACGTCGTCGTCAGCCCCGACGCGGTGGACGGCGGCGTAATGGCCGTCAACTACCAGCGGCTGGCCGTTCATCAGAAAAAGGCGGATGTCTCCCTCGGCGGCCGCCGGCATAAATTCCTGAGCAATTACATAGCCTTGTTGGCTGATGACTTCAACAATCTGGTTGAGGTTAGGGTGGTCATCTTCGCGTACCACGAATACGTTCTTTCCTCCGGAACCGAGCAAAGGTTTAAGAATGATGTCGTTACCCTCCTCTTCCGCAAAGCGCCGGATATCATCAATACGTCGGGTGATGATCGTCCGGGGCCGTACGCTTGCGGGAAACTGCTGCAGGTACATTTTATTAAGCGCGTGGCTAAGGCCGAATGGATCGTTTACGACGATGGTGTCCTGTTGGGTAGCTAACTGTCCGAACATAAGCCCCGCATTGGTAGCCCAATTGCGTTCAGCGGCATCCTCGCCCGGGTCGTTTCTGAGGTAAATGACATCAAGCTCGTCGGTATATACCGGTCGCGCATTCTCCAAATTGTCGTGCAAGGCCGTATGAAAGCTTTCCGGATCCTCGTATTCTCCGGGGGGTGCGAAATGGCCCAGTCCTCCTACGCGGCCGTCTTTAACGTAGTCGAGATTTCCGACGCTGAAGAAGATGACCTCGTGCCCCCGCTGGTGCAGGCGGTGCGCTAATACGGTGGTGGTGTATTTTGGTCCTTCGGTTTCAATGCGGTTTACGACGAAAGCCAGTTTCATAGATAGTTTCATGGGTATGGTTAGGGAGTTAGGGGATGGATGTTTCAATTGCGGGGGATGAGATCAAAGACGGTCATTCCCGCCCGCAAACGGTTCAGTTTGGGGTGGCCGGCCGCGCGGTCTTCCAGGAAGTAGCGAGGCATCAGCGGCGGCCGCTTCAGGATTCCCCGTTGCGTCAGTTCGTCTAGCAGCGGAACGTAGTTTAGCCGCAGCTTTCCTACAAAAAGGGGTTCTAGCTCACCCCCCCGGGAAAGATAGTCCAGCAATTCGACCAACCCGCGAAGGTAGACCGCATCCTTAGTAAATCCCCCCCCCCGGTAAATGCGGGCAGTGGTGTAAAAAGCCGTGCGTGCGGGAATGCCATGCTGTTCGTGCAGGAGACTAAAGGTGCTGCTGAAGGTGTTGCCCCGCAACATATGGGCGATACCGACGACCCTCGCGGCAAGGTTTCGCAGGCGGGCTGGGGTAAGGCCATCCACGAACCACTCGCCAAGGACCGCCAGGCCCTCTTGCAGGTCCTCATAACCCGGGGTACCCGAATGGAGCAGCGTCAGCGGCTGGGCCCGCCCGTTCCAATAGGTTAGTACGTGGGTACCGATCTCGTGCTGGATGAGGGCTCCTACCCGACGTTGAGGTACGCGCAGGCGATGCCCGATATGCAGGACGCCCTGGGAAACCATCAGTCCGCTCAAATCCTCGCGGATCACGGCATGCGGTTCCGACACCGGATACTGTTGCTGTATATAGGTGAATTCGCTTTCGCACTCCGCTAAAAATTCCTGCGCACCAAGCATCGGTTCGTCCGAGTCGGTCTTGGTTGGCGGAAGAACGGTGAGCAGGCTATTGGCGATGGCTAGCAGGTCGTCGTCTACCCCTCCGAAAACCAGCATGCTGCCGTAGCGAAAATTTTCGTTGCCCCGATTCGCCAGCATATCCAGCATTCGGAAAGTCTCATCCCGTTTATCCCGCAGGATAAATGCCAGGGTAGCGTCCTTCACCCGGTCGATGGGCAGATTAAAGAGATCGCGTTTGAGGGCCTCGGGGTCTACGGGCAGGAAGCGGTAGTGAAAGGTGGGTTCGTTGCGGTAGCCACCCTCCGAAAAAGCCTCGAATGCCTCGTCGTCGTTCGTAGCTGTCACAAGCATCAGAAAGGGGAAGCTGGTCGATATCTCTACCAGTTTGCGGTCGATCTCCCAGACCAGCTCACTGACGCGATGGTTGCCCAATTGGTCAAAATGCGAGGCATTATAAGTGGTCTGTAGCCGCACGAAATCGAAAAAGGTCCGTCGCAGTGCCGTGTGAAGGTTTTCGCGGAAATTGCGCAACACGACGGGGAAGGGTCGGCCGTGTTCATCTAGAAAAAAGGCACCGATCTCTATTCCTAAGAGCAAAATATCCTGGCGCTTAAGAAGACGCTCCGAAAAGATCGGCGGGGGGCCGGCAACAGTAGCCCGTGGCCCGACGGAAAGTTCCACGGCTCGGGAAGCTCCTTCACTTTTAAGCTGGCCGAGGTGAGTGAGGAGCTCCCGACTCAGGGCAGGAGGATGCCCGGGCGGGGCATGTACGGTCAAAACGGGGTCGCTGTTTCCTTCGTTTACCCAAATTTCCAACAGCAGGACGCCCCCAAAGCGGTCGGATAAGTGGCGCAGCAGCCCCTCCAGGAATTCCATGAAGTCGCCGGGGGCTTCATCCTCCTTTCCTACAATACAATATGCGGTCTCCTCGGCGTGAAGTGCATAAGCCTGGTCCTGCGTATTATAGCGATAGAGCGTAAGAAAGGGTACCGCTCGGGCGATGTAGATGGTCTCCCCGCCGGGTAGGGTAATCATAAGGGGTTCGTCAGAGGCTAGCCGGACAAGGGCTGCCTCCAGGTCATAGGTAGCATCTGTAATGGTATCGGACATAGGTCTTTAAACTTGAAGGCGTTGGATCACGCGTTCCCGGGCGGCAAGGACGGGATCGAAGGTACTGGCGAGGGCCTGCTGTAATTCCTGGAGGATCGGTTGGTTGACTTCATTGGTGTGCTCGTCCATGAACACTTTTTTGAACTCGATAGAAAGCACGCAGCTGACGTTGGGAAAGCGCTCGTGCACCCAGGTATTGAAGTGGCCACCGGAAAACTTTACATTTTCGCGGACATCCAGAGGCTGGCCGTCCACTTCTCCGGCGCTCATGCTATCCAAAAAGGCATCCACGACCGGTGCCCACCGCTCCCGATTCATGTTTCCGGTACCGACATTAACCACGGGATTCGCCTCGGGGTCAGCCGGGGCACGGTCGTTCTCCTCCCGGCGGTGATTGTAGGAATGGATATCGTAAAGCACGAAACTCCCGTAGCGGTCGACGGTGGCCCGCAGGAATTTTTCTACTTCCTCGTAAAAGCGATCGTAAGCCGCAAGCGAGCGCTCGATCATTCCGGCGTCGGGTTGCTCTCGCCAGACAGTTAATCCCCAGGCGTCCTGCGGTTGTAAATATACTGCACTGTCACGGCTGCGGTTGAGGTCCACCTCAAATCGACTATTCAGCCCGATGATGTGCGGCTCCCTCAGCCGGGCCCAGGTAGCGGTGTGGGGATCTTCTTCGTATCGCCGTTCGGCTTTACTGAGGGCGAAGCGATCCCTGAGCTCCTCGCGGACCCCGCCGCCATCGTGAACCGCAGTAAGGACGAGGGGGGCCGGAGAGCCGGTGATGGTGAAGTAGGATAATTGGTCAGGCATACCTATCCAACTAGGGCCGGTAGCCAATGTTTGGTCCCTGATCTCATGTTAGCTTAGCCCCACCTCCCTATCGCCTCCTTCATCTTCAGGCTGGCTGGGGGAATGTTGTTACGCAAAAATTCAGGATATTTGTCCGATGCGCTCAAGTCCCCTTACCCTGCTACTTTTTGCTACAATTGCCTGTACCTGCGTTCACGCCCAAAAGGCCATAACGGTGGAAGACATGCAGGCCTGGAAGGAGATACAGGATGAACAAATCAGCCCGGATGGCAGCCATGTCCTGTACAGTCTGGTACCGGACGTCGGTGATCCATCGGCCGTCCTTTACCGGGTTTCCGACGGCACCCAACAGACCTTTCCCCGGCTGTACGACCCTATGCTGAGCTACGACGGTAAATACCTGCTCGGCACGCTGAAGCCTGCCAGAGATACGGTATTGCATTATAAGCGAAAGGACAAAGCAAAGGAGCTCAAGGCCATGGACACCTTATTGGTCTGGAACCTGGCGACTCAGACCGCGGACCGTTATCCGGAAGTATATCAAGTCAAAACCAGTGAGCGCTCTTCGGAAATATTTGCCTATACCACGGCTACCCTCGTACCGGACAGCCTGGCCAAAGACCTGGACGAGGATGCCCGCCGTCTGGTGGTGCGTCGATTTAGCAATCAGGACAGCTTCTATCTGGAGGGGGTAACGGACTTCAGCATCGCGCGGGATCAACCGATCGTAGTCGCCCAGCGTGTAGGGAAAGACAGCACCTGGACGAACAGCATACTTCGTATCGACCCCGAGGATGTCGAATGGCAGACACTAAGCTCCGGGCTGAAACACTATAGTGGATTGACTGTCAGTTTTGATGGCAAGCACGTTGCCTTTCTCAGCAGTGAAGCGGAAGAAGAGGAGAAACAGCCACCTTACCTGCTCCACTATTGGTCAGACGGTAGTGACTCGGCCTACATCGTGACCGGCCGTGATATGGAGTGGCTACCCAGGGGATACCGAATCAGCGACGACCGGCGACCCAGCTTCAGCGAAGATGGCGCTTACATCTTCTTTGGTACAACCCCGCGCAGACCTCAACTTGACAGCAACGACATATCCAGTGAACTGGCCGACGTTGAGGTGTGGACCACCGATGACCCCTTGCTTTATACCCGCCAAAATAACACCCTTGACCAGGATCGGAAATTCACCTACCTGGCTGCCTATCGGACGGGGAAAGATGAATTCATGCAAATCGCCACGCCGGAGATGCCGGAGGCCATTCTACCGGAAGATGGTAAGGGAAAGCACGTATTGCTCTATAATGAGGCTCCTTACTCCAAGGAAACTATGTGGACCGGCGGGCCCGGTGGTCGCGATTTGTGGATTTTTGATCTCGAAAACGGGGAGAGAAAGCCGATACTATCTGGAGAACCGGGCTTCTTCAGCTGGTCGCCGGAGGGCAAATACATTACCTGGTACAATCCGGTAGATACCATGTACCGCGTTTACGACGTGGCAGGTGAACGGGTAACCGATCTCACGACTAATGCACTTGGGGTCTTCTACGATGAATTGAACGATCGCCCGATGGATCCCTATCCTTACGGAACCGCTGGCTGGACGGAAGGCGATGAATCATTCATCATCTACGATAGGTATGATCTATGGAAACTGGATCCTGCCGGTAGTGACGCCGAACGGCTGACCCAGGGTCGGGAGGAGGGGATCAGCTACCGCTATTACGACCTAGACCGGGAAGAGGAAGCGATCGAATTGCCGATGCTACTTCGGTTTCAGCGCGATGAGGATTACTTCGGTGGCTATGCTTTACTCACCGAGGAGGGACAAACCGAAGAACTCGAGGTGGGTCCTTACGCCTTTGGTAATTTCCATAAGGCCCGGCAGGCGGACCGCTACCTCTATTCCCGGGAAAGCTACACCGAATTCCCTGATTTGCGGGTTACCGATCGGTTAGGATCCGAAGGAAAGGTCATCTCGAGCGCTAATCCGCAACAGGCGGACTTCAGCTGGGGGACGGCCGAGGAATACAGGTGGATCGATCACGAGGGGCGGGAGTTGAGGGGCTTGCTTATAAAACCCGCCGGCTTCGATAGCACAAAGCAGTATCCGATGATGGTGAATTTTTATGAGCGGAGCAGTGAAGGATTGTACCGCCACCGGACTCCGCAACCGGGTCGCTCTTCGATCAACTATCCGCACTATGCGAGCCGGGGATACGTCATTTTTAACCCCGACGTGATCTACCGTGAAGGCTATCCAGGGGAGAGTGCATACACCTGTGTGATGAGTGGAATTAATAGTTTGCTGCAAAGGGGATTTATAGATATCGACAACATTGGTCTTCAGGGCCACAGTTGGGGCGGGTACCAGGCAGCGTACCTGGCGACGAAGACTGATCTCTTCGCTGCCATCGAAGCCGGAGCGCCGGTGGTGAATATGTTCTCTGCCTACGGTGGCATACGTTGGGGCAGCGGCCGCAGTCGACAGTTCCAGTACGAGCGTACGCAGAGCCGCATCGGGGGTACGATCTGGGAATACCCCCTGCGTTACATCGAAAATTCTCCGCTTTTCTTTACCGACAAGATCAATACCCCTATCCTCATCCTTCACAACGATGAAGACACAGCCGTACCCTGGTACCAGGGTATTGAATGGTTTACGGCCTTGCGCCGATTGGACAAACCAGCGTGGTTCCTAAATTACCGCGGTGAGCCCCACTGGCCGGTCAAAGCACCCAACCGGGCTGATTTCCAGACCCGCATGGCGCAGTTCTTTGATTACTACCTCTTAGATGCTCCCATGCCGAAATGGATGAAAGTAGGTGTGAGTCCGCTCGAGAGAGGCATCGAACAGAACCTTCAGCCGGCCGGGGAATAGAATCCGTCAGGCTAACCAGCGCAGGCTTCGCAGCTCGTAGCGGCTGATAGATCCATCCTTAAGAATAACTTCAAGGTGGCCCTGTCTATTCACCCCCCGAACGACGGCCGTGAAGGATTGCTGATCCTTGACATCCATAAAGGAGACCTGCTGGCCGCGTTGGTAGAGTTGTTGGTGATAGGCTTGCCCGAGATCGTCGTACCGATCGCCCTCGAGCAGCGTATTCCATTTTTGGAATGAAGTGAATAATTCTTCGAGGATTTCCGACCGATCCACTTCCCGCCCCAGCAGGATGCGAAGACTGGTGGCCTTTGTACCAAGGTCGGCGGGAAACCTATCTTCATTTACATTGAGACCGATCCCGATCACGGACCACTGCACGCTGCTACCGCGTAATCCGTTCTGGATAAGGATACCGGCCAGTTTTTTGCTCCCGGCGTAAAGGTCGTTGGGCCATTTGATCCGCAACTGCGATTGTAGGTGGACCGGCAGATGAGGGTTCACTGCCTC
This sequence comes from Lewinellaceae bacterium, assembly GCA_963747415.1. Lineage (GTDB taxonomy): Bacteria > Bacteroidota > Bacteroidia > Chitinophagales > Saprospiraceae > Neolewinella. The sequence continues at coordinate 982,981 of CAVVFF010000004.1, forward strand.
GTGCAGCGCAAGCGAAGCGACTTGCGTCAGGGCAAAAAGACGGTCAACTGACAGATGGTCAGGGCGAAGCAACAAGCTAAGGGTCAAATTGGCGCCGGGGGTGCTGTGCCACCGATTATTTCCCTGGCCCTTCCCGGCGGTTTGGTGGTCCGTTACGAAGACCGTACCCTCCGGCAGAGCAGTGTCCTGCTCGATTGCTTGTAACAGCGCGACATTTGTAGAGTCGATACGTGAAAAATAGCGGGCAACTTTAGGAGCAAGCAAATTGTTTGTTTTGTAACTACTAAGCGGTAGCGCGCCGGTTTACGGAACGGTATTTGCTACCTTCATTGTGCTAAATTCTCGATTTGAATACATCCACAGAATCTGTACGCCACCGTATTGCTCCGGAGATGGAACAGCGGCTTGACGTAATCCTGGACAGTATCCGGGACATCAAAGGTAAAAACATCATCCGGCTGGACTTACGGAAATTAGACGATCGCCCGGCCGAGTTTTTCTTCATATGTGAGGGAGAGTCCACCACGCAAGTAAGAGCCATTGCCAATAACGTCCAAAAGCGTTTGAAGCAGGAATTCGGCGAAACCTCAAAAAATATTACGGGAAGCCGGCCATCCAACTGGGTGTGTCTGGATTATTTCGATACCGTCGTGCATGTTTTTTATCCAGAAACGCGTGCCTTTTACCAGATCGAGGATCTGTGGAGCGATGCAGTAGCGACAGAATACGAGACCCTCTAAAGGGGTAACCCCAAAATGTGTGTGGTCAGCCAACGAAACGGGCGTCCGCACGTTAGCCATAAGATATGAGCACAAATAATCAGAATAATAAGTCCGAGGGCAATGGCGGACCGAAATTCCAGAGTTACTGGATTTACGCCATCATGTCCGTCGTGCTCCTGGCCCTCGTGCTGACCAGCTGGGGATCCGGGAACACCAGCGAGATCGAACTGGACCGTCTTAACGAGATGATCAAGGACGATGCCGTTGGTTCGATCACGCTCGTGAACGGCGAACGGGCCGAGATTTACCTGAAAGAGGACAAAAAATCACTTCCGCGTTATGAGGACGCTGCGCCGGAGGGCATGGGAGGCAGTCGATACGATTATTTCGTGGAGGTCGTCGATGCCAGTTCCTTTACCCGCTTTGTTGACCGTGCCTACGAGGAAGAGGACGTTCCCTTTTCCGACCGCGTGCAGGTGAACTCCGAGAACCGGACGGATTACCTAGGTAGTGCTTTACAATGGTTGCTACCCCTAGCTGTCATCGCCTTCATCTGGATCATTCTTATGCGCCGCCTCGGCAGCGGCGGCGGCGGCCCCGGCGGCCAAATATTCAACATTGGCAAATCGAAGGCTACCCTCTTCGACCAGAACAGTAAGGTCAACATCACTTTTGCCGACGTGGCCGGTCTCGACGAGGCAAAGGAAGAGGTCATGGAGGTTGTCGATTTTCTTAAGAATCCGAAGAAGTATACTGCTTTGGGCGGTAAGATTCCCAAAGGGGTACTCCTGGTCGGCCCTCCAGGAACCGGTAAAACTTTGCTAGCTAAGGCCGTCGCCGGTGAAGCAGGCGTACCGTTCTTCACCATGAGCGGTTCTGACTTCGTGGAAATGTTTGTTGGTGTCGGTGCATCCCGGGTGCGCGACCTGTTCAAGCAAGCGCGTGAAAAAGCGCCCTGCATCATCTTTATTGATGAGATCGACGCTATCGGCCGGGCCCGTGGACGGGCCAATATGCAGGGTGGCAACGACGAACGGGAGAATACCTTGAACCAGTTGCTCGTCGAAATGGACGGTTTCAGCACGGACAAAGGCGTTATCCTCATGGCTGCCACGAACCGGCCGGACGTGTTGGACTCCGCACTGCTACGCCCAGGTCGTTTTGACCGGCAGATCAGCATCGACCGTCCGGACCTACAGGGTCGCGAGGCTATTTTCAAGGTGCACCTCAAGACTATTAAAACCAACGATACCGTAAGTGCGCTTACCCTCGCAGAAATGACTCCAGGCTTTGCCGGTGCGGAAATCGCGAACATTTGTAACGAGGCGGCGCTGATTGCCGCCCGCAGAAACCAGGATAGCATTGGTCTGGACGACTTCAATTATGCCCTCGATAAAGTGATCGGCGGTTTGGAGAAGAAGAACAAACTCATCAATCCGGAAGAAAAGAAGATTATTGCCTACCACGAGGCCGGTCACGCGATTTGTGGCTGGTTCCTGAAGCATGCCATGCCCCTGGTTAAGGTAACAATCGTTCCCCGGGGGGTTGCCGCTCTCGGTTATGCCCAGTATTTACCCAAGGAGCAGTACATCACCCGCACCGGCCAGATGCTGGACATGATGTGCATGACCTTTGGGGGACGGGCCGCCGAAGAAGTAGTCTTCAACGAAGTCAGTACGGGCGCCCAGAATGACCTGGATAAAGTGACGAAAATGGCCTATGATATGGTCACGGTTTACGGCATGAACTACGATGTCGGCCAGGTAAGCTTTTACGGAATGTCGCGGGACACTTACCAGCGCCCCTACTCCGACGATACGGCAACGCTAATCGATGATCAGGTTCGGGAACTCCTGCAGGGCCAGTACGAACGGGCCAAACAACTTCTAATCGATAAGCGGGAAGAAATGCAAAAACTGGCTGAAGCGCTGCTGGACAAAGAAGTGCTGAGCCGCAAGGACCTGGAAGACCTGATCGGACCCCGACCTGCAGACGCTGAGGAAGGTGCACAAGAATGGGCCGGAGTGGTAGATAATTCTCACGATCCTAACAACAACGGCAAAGTTATCCCTTAGTCTTTTCCGACTATCTTAATTGCCCTGACGGCCTCCAAACAATAGATTGGGGGCCGTTTTGCATATCCTATTTGTTATCTTCACCGGACTAAGATCCAAGCAAACCCTCTTTTACCCGTTCCGTGACCGAGCAAGCACCACCCGTCGACGCGCTCTTGCAAATGCACCAAGATGCCTTTAACCTGGTATCGGAGGGCGTGCTATGGGTTGACATGACCGGCCGGGTCCAGTACGGAAATGAAAGTGCCGCCAAATTACTTGGCTACAGCTCCAATGCTTTGCACCGGTCAAGTTATTTCGAGATCAACCCCCACTTCAGCATTCTGGGTTGGAAGAAATTTTGGAACCGGCTTACGGATTCTGGCACCGAGCACTTCGATACGGAATTTGTGAACCAGGAGGGAAAGCTTTTCAGCGTCCGGGGGCGTGCGGCTTTTGATATTTATAGCATCGACCCGGAGCTCTGCCTGGTGGTATTCACCGCTACGGAGGCCGGCAAGCGGGATGCGGATCTCCTGCAGGCCGTGCAGGAAGACGCCAACATAGGGAGTTGGGAAGTGAATTTCACTACCAAACAGATCTACCTTTCTCCGCTTATCAGACACTGGATGGGCCTTCCCGTCGATCGCGCCTTCTACCCTACGGAAGAGATGCTCATGATCCTCCAGGATCAGTTGGTTGGGGATTACGCCCGCGTCCGCCCGATCTTTAAAAAGCTCAAAAAAGGAAAAGCAGAGGAAGAGATCGGACTGCAATTGCGCACGCCATCTTCCGACGAGAAGACCGGTCCGACGGAATACACTATTCGGGCACGTTCCGTAGAAAACGAGCTGGAGGTGTACAAAGTCTTCGGCACACTAGCTCGTGCCGATATCCGGCTAGGTAATCTCTCCGAGCGATCCCTCGAGGAGAAGCTGTTCCGGCTTGCCTTAGATCAGCAGTTAGCCGCGGTCTTTATTGTTTCCTACGCGGACCGCAAAGTCGCCTACCTTAACGACCGAACCTCGGAGGTAAGCGGCTATTCGCGCCGGGACCTGCTGAATGCTCCGGCTTCCCTCTTATCCACCCGTCCGGACGCAGAGGAAGTACAGGCGATGTATGCTAAATTACGTGAGGAGCAGTACATCGAATACCATGGGCAGCTTTTGCGCCAGGACGGCTCGATCATTCCGGTTTTCTACCGACTCAATTATTATGTTACGGATGATGGAGCGGAATATATGGTCGTTCTGGCTGAGGATAGAAGCGAAGAAACGCATCACACCGAGAATATTCAATTGTATGCTTCAACGCTGGATTCCCTGCAGGAATGGGTGATTTGGCTAGACGCCAGCAAGGAAGTCGTCTTACTGAACGAAGCCGCTCGTAGGAAGCTGAGCCGGAAGACCAGCCGGGAGATAGAAGGTATGTCGATCAGAGAATTGATGCCTGATCTAGCTGTGCCGTCGTTAGCTGATATCCGACAGGAGAAAATCGATGGTCGGTCTCGTAGTGCCACCGAATACATCTATAGTACAGTGAGTGGGGACGACCGCTCCCTACAGGTGCATTTTGCTCAGGTAGAGGCCGGTACTCAGCGCTTTTTATGCTTGATCTGCCGGGATGTTACTCTGCAACTCAACAACCGTCGGAAACTGCAGAAGACGAAGCGGAGAGTGGATGAGCTCACCAAGCAATTGCAGAGTGAGAACGAAACCCTGCGGGAACAAATCGAGCAGGTCAATACGGGCGGTGCGATCATAACCGTATCCAAAAAGTACCAAAAGATCCTGGCGCAGATCGCGCAGGTAGCCGATACGGACGCCACCGTACTGGTGACCGGAGAAACGGGAACCGGCAAAGAATTGCTGGCGCAATCGATCCATAAATTCAGTACGCGGGGCCGTAAGCCACTGGTGAGCGTTAACTGCGCGGCACTCCCGGAAAACCTTATTGAGAGCGAGCTTTTCGGTCACGAGCGGGGCGCCTTTACCGGTGCTTTTGCCCAAAAGAAAGGCAAGTTTGAATTGGCCGATACCGGAACGATCTTTCTCGATGAGATCGGAGAGCTTCCCCTGGATATGCAGGCCAAACTGCTTCGGGTCCTACAGGAGGGGGAAATTCAGCGCATTGGGTCCACTGAAGTGATCCACGTAGACGTGCGGGTAGTAGCTGCTACCAATCGAAACCTGGAGGAAATGATATCCAGGGGGACTTTCCGCGAAGACCTTTTTTACCGATTGAACGTATTTCCCATCCACAATCTCCCCCTTCGCGAGCGTCCGGAGGATATACCCGTGCTGGTAAAACACTTTGCTAAAATTTATTCCGATCGGATGGGCCGTAACATTACCCATATTAATCCGAACGACATCAAAGCACTGGAGACTTACGATTTTCCGGGCAACGTGCGTGAACTTATAAACCTGGTGGAGCGAGCCGTGATCACCTCTCAATCCTCGACGCTTAACCTCACAGCCAGTTTGCGGGCGTTGCGCAGGAACGATCGTACGGACGAAAATACTTCCTTCCGCAGCGACAAGATCGTGCCCTTCGAAACGATGCAGCGACAGTACATCATCGAAGCACTCAAGCGGACCAACGGCAAGGTAACCGGCCCCGGCGGCGCGGCGGAGTTACTGGACCTGAATGGCCGTACGCTGATGTCCAAGATGAACAAGCTCGGCGTTAATCGAAATAAATTCACTACCTAATTGTGTCTTCAAGGGATTTACCTGGTAGGCATGGCCCGCTCCAGTTGTAGCACACCACTGTCTGTATGAAAGCAATTGTATGTCTGAACCCGGGAAACTTTCAACTCATAGAAAAACCCGCCCCCATTCCGGCTCCCGGAGAGGCCCTATTAAGAATCCATCGGGTGGGGATTTGCGGCACTGACCTACACGCCTATGAGGGGAACCAGGCTTTTTTCACGTACCCCAGAATCCTGGGACATGAACTTTCAGCGGAAATCCAATCCATTGATACAAACGAACAGGGACTTACGATCGGTGACCGCGTAATTATCCTGCCCTACATTCACTGTGGAAGGTGTATCGCTTGTCGGGCGGGCAAAAGCAATTGCTGTCAGAATATGGCCGTTCTCGGTGTGCATGTGGATGGGGGAATGCAAGAGGAACTAACCTTGCCCACCGAACTTCTGCTTCCCGCAGGCAAGCTCAGCCATGATGAAATCGCCCTGGTGGAACCCCTCTCTATCGGCGCTCATGCTCTAAGAAGGGCGGATATTAACCGCTCAGATACAATCGTGGTGGTAGGCTGTGGGCCGATTGGCATCGGTATTATGGCGCTGGCTGCCCCCAGCGGTTGTAAGATCATTGCACTTGATACCAACCAAAACCGACTTGACTTTGTCCGGGATAAATTCAATATTGAAGACGCGATCCGCGTAGATGAGCACACACTTCCCACCATACGCGCCATCACAAACGGTGATTTGGCCACCGCGGTGTTCGACGCTACCGGGAACCGACAGGCTCTGGAGTACGGTCCGCAGTACCTGGCCCACGGAGGTCGGTACATTCTCGTAGGTTTGAGCAATGGTGAAATTTCCTTCAAGCATCCGGAGATTCACGCCAAGGAAGCGAGCGTGCTGTGCAGCCGCAACGCCACCAGGGAGGATTTTGAACGAGTTCGGACCTATCTGGAAAGCGGCGCCTTCCCGTCCAAACAATACATTACCCATACCGCCAACCACCAGGATATGATCGGGCAATTTGAAGAATGGCTAAGACCGGAGAATGGCGTTATTAAGGCAGTGGTGAATTGGGAGAGGAATTAGAAAAAGGATATTGATTGACTTGAATGGCTCGGTTACCCGAATCTATTTACCTTGACCGTCGGATGGCAGAGGCAAATCCTTTATTTGCTACTGCTGCCGAAAACCACCTCGGTCAATGAAAACGAATCTTGCGGGAAAGGTAGTGGTGATCTCCGGGGCGGCGGGCATGCCAGGTAGTATAGGAGAGGTAATGATGCGCCGTATGGCGGAAGAGGGTGCTATTCCCGTACTTATCGATCGTAATGACCGCGGCCACGACTACGTAAAGGATCTGCATCAACAAGGTACGGACGCCTTATTTGCTCAGGCCGACCTAACGAAACCGGACCAAATCGAGGCAGCGGTCAGGAAGACAGTGGACAAATACGGTCGGATCAATGTCCTGATCAACAACGTAGGCGTGAACGATGGGGTCGGACTCGATGGCTCCCTGGAAGACTTCACGGCCAGCCTGAAACTCAACCTCATCAGTTACTGGTGCCTGACCAAGTACTGTTTTCCCTACCTCCGGGAAAGCAAGGGCAACGTACTCAATATCGGATCCAAAGTAGCCCTGACGGGCCAGGGAAATACATCGGGCTACGCTGCAAGCAAAGGAGGTGTACTGGCCCTGACACGAGAGTGGGCCGTCGATTTCTTGCCATACGGCATGCGTAGTAACGCCCTCATCATCGCGGAAAGCTACACACCGGCATACGAAACCTGGATAGATAGCCTGGTAAACGGTGCGAAAAAACTACGTTCCATCAATGAAAAAATTCCACTCGGGAACCGGATGACAACCCCTGATGAAATTGCCAATACGGCTATCTTCCTGATTTCCGACCTCTCTTCCCATACTACCGGCCAGTTTGCTTTCGTGGATGGCGGGTACGTGCACCTCGATCGGGCACTTCTTCCCCAAGCAGAATAGCTACTTATGTCCCGACAAGCCCCCGTAGTAAGCAGGTCGCTTCTGCTCCCATTTATCATCGTCACTTCCCTGTTTGCCCTTTGGGGGTTCGCCAACGACATCACGAACCCGATGGTTTCGGCCTTCAAGAAGGTACTGGAACTCGACAATTTTCAGGCCTCCTGGGTGCAGTTCGCTTTCTACTTCGGCTACTTTACGATGGCACTCCCGGCTGCCATTTTCGCGAAGAAATATTCTTATAAGAAGAGCATCGTTATCGGTCTTGCCCTATACGCTACGGGGGCCTTGCTCTTTTATCCCGCAGCTTCCCTGCAGAGCTTTGGTTTCTTCCTGCTTTCGCTTTACATTCTAACCTTTGGTCTCGCTTTTCTCGAAACAACGGCCAGTCCGTACATCATGTCGCTCGGTTCGGAGGAAACCGCTACCCGGCGCCTCAATCTGGCCCAGGCTTTTAATCCGATCGGCGCCCTTGGCGGATTGATCGTAGCCAAACAATTCATCTTATCGCGTTTGGCGGTGGAGCAGATTGGCCAGGTATCCTATTCCGCCCTGCCACCCGTCGAGCAAGCTGCCGTCCGGGTAGCCGATCTGCAGATCATCAGGGACCCCTACGTGGTGTTAGGACTCGTGGTGATCGCTATGCTCGTACTTTTTCTGGCGGTAAATATGCCCGAGAAAGCCGAAACCGATAGCCGGCTGGGTATCCGGGCCGCTATCAGCCGCCTATGGCGGCAGCCGCGCTTCGCCGGAGGAGTGGTGGCGCAGACCTTTTACGTTGGCGCCCAGATCATGTGCTGGACCTACATTTATCAATACGCGGAGGCCATCGGCATCAGTAACGCCAACGCGGTACCCTACGGTATTTCGGCGCTGGTCGTCTTCCTGGCCGGTCGCTGGATAGGCACCTATCTACTCAAATTCGTAAGTGGGGGAAAACTCCTCTTTTATTTTGCCGGTGGGGCCATGTTGTTGTGCTTACTGACCATTTTTATAGTGGGTAGGTTCGGCCTGTACGCACTTGTGGGCGTCAGCTTTTTTATGTCCGTGATGTTTCCGACCATCTACGGGATCGCCCTGGAAGGGCAGGGAGAAGACGCCAAGTTCGGGGCAGCCTTTCTGGTTATGGCCATCGTTGGTGGTGCCCTCATGCCCGCCCTACAGGGGTTGATCCTGGATATCGGCGGTGACGGCTATACCGATGCTTTACTATTGGGCGTCCCCGAGGTAAATTTCAGTTTTTTGTTACCCCTGATTTGTTTTGGCGCCGTAGCCACTTACGGTTACCTCGTTTTCACCCGCTGGCCGGCATCACCAACTTTATTGACCGAGGCTCCTCCCCGCCCCTAGCTAACCACGGATGACCCAGTACCTACTTTGCGATCTCAAAGACGATCCCGAGCTGATCGCCGAATACGAAGCCTATCACGCATCCGGTCAGGTGTGGCCGGAGGTCACCGCCACGCTTCGTGCCGCGGGAATCTCCCGTATGGAGATCTATCGAGCCGGCAACCGGCTGGTTATGGTAATGGAAACGGATGAGACCTACAGCAAGGAACGCCACGATTCCCTGGCCAGTCAACCGAAGGTGGTAGCGTGGGAAGCGCTTATGGACCGTTTCCAGCAACGACTACCATTCGCCAACCACGACCTTAAATGGGTTCCCATGAACCAAATTTTCGATCTTGGAGAGCAGTAGCAGCATCCAGCGGATGGATGATTGGCCTTCTATATGATTCTATCGGTATTGCCCTAACTGTTGGTAGCTTCGTGTGGTATGAAACTAGTACTCAACACCCCGGAATTGCTCGTGTGGGAGAGCGCGCTTTTCCGCACCGTCACTACCCTGCTGATCGGCCCCCGACATTTGGTCCTTTTCGATCCCAATTGGTTGCCCGAAGAAATAAGCGCCATCCGGAAAGTGGTGGATGACCGTAAAGCGGGGAAAGACTGCTACCTGGTATTCACCCACTCGGATTACGATCACATCATCGGTTACGGGGGCTTCCCGGAATTTACCATAATTGCATCGGCAGCCTTTACCCGTCAGCCTAAACAAGCGGAAATCGTCCAGGAGATCGCCGATTTCGATGATCAGTATTATATCGAGCGTGATTATCCGATCGCCTATCCTACGGTGGACAAAGTGGTCGAAGGCGACGGGGAATCGATGGTATTGGGCGGCGAGCACTACGTATTCTATCAGGCACCCGGACACAACGATGATGGGCTATTGATCTTTAATCAAGACCGCGGGGTCCTCCTGGTCGGAGATTACCTCAGTGAGGTGGAATTTCCTTACGTCTATCATTCAGTGGCTCAATACCGAAACACCCTCGACAAAATAGAGAAGCTACTGGTATCGGAAAAAGTGTACCTCCTCATCAGTGGACACGGCGACCCAGCCCGCGACCTAGCGGATATGCGCCGGCGAATAATGGATAGCCGTCACTATCTGGACCTGCTGGAGAATTCAGTTCGTACCGGCGCGGCTTTCGATCTGGATCGACTCTTTCAACGGTACCGCTTTCCGAAGATCATGCGGACTTACCACGAAGGCAACCAGCGGATAATGACTGATTACGTAAACGGCGAATCCAAAGCCTGCTGACCCAGGATTAGGGACAAGCAATTACATTAGCTATTCATGGATCCCCTTGAACCTGCGTTCCCCGCCCTACTCCACTTCGAAGCGGCCCACCGTATTCTGATGGGGTATATGGATTATTACTACCGATTTAAGCTGATAACCAAACGAGCGCGGTTGCGCTTCGAGGACCGCGACTGGCACGGTACGCAAGCAGATGCGGCGAGCCGCATTTCCCTGTACCGGGACGAGGTATCCCGAACCACCGATCACCTGTCCGCCATGCTGCAGCCGATCGAACCCGACGACGACTTCTGGAGGCAGGTCCGGGACGCTTTCGCAGAGGAGATCGCTCATTTTAATACCCGCAACATTGCGGAAACCTTCTTCAATTCGGTCTACCGTTACACCTATGGCATAGGCGCCGATCCGGAGATCATGTTCGTGGTGCGAACCGGAAGCTACCGGGAATATCAGGGCTTGTCAGCGATCAGCTTCAATATCGAACTTGGGGACAAGCCGATGGAGCAAGTGGTAGAACAGGTACTGGATTACTTCCCCTTCGGCGTGGAATGGGAAGATCGTGACCGGGATATCAGGTTAGTAGCGCAGCGTTGGCGAAATCACCCCGCCCGATCGGCGAGCCGACTGGAGGTGCTCGGATCGGTATTTTACCGCAATAAATCGGCCTATATCGTAGGTCGGGTGGTAGAAGGCGATCTTGTCTTTCCATGGATCCTGCCCCTCTTGCATCCGACAGGCCGGGGTATCCTCATCGATGCCGTGCTGCTGGAGGCCGATCAGGTAGTTTCCATCTTCAGCTATCACCGCTCCTATTTTCTAGCGGACATCAGCGTACCCAGTGATATGGTGGATTTCCTTCAAACCTTCATGCCTAGCAAGCGGGTCAGCGAATTGTACAATGCTATCGGCTTCGAAAAACACGGCAAGACGGTCTTCTACCGTGAGCTGCTCCGGCACTTTAAAAAGACGGTGGACGATCCTTCCGAGCAATTCGTCACCGCCCCCGGAATAGCGGGCATGGTCATGTATGTTTTTACTAGTCCCCGCTTGAATATGGTATTCAAGGTTATCCGGGACCAGTTCGCTCCCCCCAAACAAGTGAGCGCCGCCATCGTGAAGGAGAAGTACGACCTGGTAAAGCGCCACGACCGTGTGGGCAGGATGGCCGACAGCTACCTTTTCGAAAAGCTATCCCTTCCCCTCGATCGCTTTGAGCAAAGTTGCCTGGATGAACTACGGCAAACGGCACCCTCTAAAGTTTCCATACTGGATGATTGTGTTATGATCTCGCATGTCTATGTGGAGAAGGAAATGACGCCGCTGAACCTATACCTTCAGCAAGCCGATGATGCTATGGCGCAAAAAGCACTACGCGATTACGGCCGGGCGATCAAACAGCTGGCGGCGGCGAATATCTTCCCCGGTGATCTCTTATTGAAAAATTTTGGCGTTACCCGTGTCAATCGGGTGGTGTTCTACGATTACGACGAGATCGAACTGGTGACGGATTGCAATTTTCGCCACATCCCCGAAGCGAAAACCCCGGAGCAGGAAATGGCCAGTCAACCGTGGTATTATGTCGGTCCGAAGGACATTTTCCCGGAAGAATTCCCCGGCTTCCTCCTTCGCTCGGGGCCCTACCTGGATTACCTCCGCGAGCAGCACGGGGAAATTTTCGATGCCGATTTCTGGAATGACCTTAAGCGAAGATTACTCGCCGGGGAAATAATGGATGTATTCCCCTACCGTACGGGGTGGCGATTTTTACAGGAGCCATCGGAGAAAACATCTTGAACCAGACTATCCGGGACAGCATGGCAACCTAAAATACGTGAAAAGCCCTTATTCCCCGACTTTAACGTTTAAAGCTCCAGGTCATCTGCTCTCCGTACCACCCATTTCGTTCGCAGCGTACTCGTCTCACCAAAGCTTAGTCGCCGGTAGTCGCCATGCAGTTCTAATTCAACGAAGCCGGCCTCCGGATCCAGGTAAATTTCAAGCGGAGCGTGTCCCGGAGCCACCCGATAAAAATCCGTTACGACGGTATGCTTCTCTAGTACCAGTCCGTCGTAAAAGTAGAAGACGGGTACGCTATCTATATCCGCGAAAACCTTGATTTTACCCCGGTGGCTGTCATCGACGGGGATGAAGCGGAGACTGTCCTGGCTGTCGACCGTAGCGGCGGGGCCGCCTTCAACCCGCAGGGAATCGCTAAAAAACCTGAATTCGCCCCGGTACGGCAAACGAGTGACCTCCCAGGCGGCCACCGTTCGCGTTGTGTCCCCATTGTTCGTGATCCAGTAGGTCAGGCCGATATCGGATCCGGGGCCAAGCCGATAGCGTTTTTGCAAGACCAGGCCAGTTTGGGGATCAGTCCGGCTCTGCAAAATAAGGGAGTGTTCCTCCACTTCCTGAACGACATATGGTTCGCTATCCAGTACGGAAGGTGGCGGCCAGTTCCAATCGGATTGGGGGGCCGGCCAGGCAGTGCTGCCATAATTGAAGCCGCTGCTATCGCTGTCCGTCTGCAGCAGTTCCCGGCCACCGTAGGTCAGACTGATCAACCGCCCTCCCAGCTGTGGATCGACCGTGATGGTAATACTGTCCCGGGTCAGGGTCACGACCTCCGCCGTCACGTCGGCATCGCTTCCCGGTTTGCCTTCGCAGGCATACAGGAATAGCAAAGCCGGTATAGGAAGTCCGATCCAACGGGTGGCCTTAATCATTCGGGCTGCTTTTCAAATTTTTTATAGGAGATATTCAGGTTGCGGATCTGGCTGAAAGGAATGACGAGATAATCTCCAGGCATGTTATAGTACCGTGGGTCCTCTTCCCGATTAGCTGGGGGTAAATCCGCCAGTACCGTATCCGAAAGGATAAGATCGTCGCTTAACCGGCGACGGTAAACTACCTCCATGAAGATGCGGTCGATGCCCTGCTCCTGGTTCAGGCTATAGTTGGCCAACGCGCCCGTGTACAGTATGTCCCCTTCACCGCTCTGCACTACCACGTCGACCTGCACGTAATCGAAAGTTCGGCGCGGATCGCGGGAGACACTGTGGCCGGTAAAATACTTGTCCCAATCATTATAAATACGGAGCAATTTGAAGTGATCGTCCCAGCCGCGGCGTAAAACCCAGGTCTGCGTCAGGATGCCCAGCCATCCCGCAAGGATACTGAGCAGGAGGATATAGAGCACGAAAGGCAATAATCCACGTTCAAGATTTAGCAGCTCATTCCCTTCCAGTACTTGCCCTGAAACAAGATGGTAGAACGTGCCGATATCCGGGACCCGGTTTATGGCGCGACCGATATACGAGGCCAAGCCCAAACCGACCAAATGAAAGACCAAAGAGGGAATGAGCACGAAGACCGCTTCGCTCAGCAAGCTGAAGTCAACCGTTTTGCGCAGGGAATCGCTCCGTAAATAGGCGTACCGAAAGATGATGCCGGGAAGTAACAGGATCGCCAGAAAAAGCGCTCCGAAGGCCAATCCCATAGGCTATTGGTAAGCGGTGTCCGAATTGACGGAGGACCGAACGGTCACTTCTTCGGCCGTGACCGGAACTACGCGGTAACGCTTCCCCTCGAACTCGAAAGTAGCCGGCGTACCCGAGCCGGGCCGCTGTCCGGCTATAGCCGCCCGCAGCGCGGCCCGCTTTACGTCGCGGGGCATACGCTTGAACATCTCAGACTGCGGGGCATCCATAGGGAGTCGTTTAGGGAAAGATAGGTTCTTTCGGGAAATATATAAAAAGAACCAACGGACGCATCCAGCGGTTGTGGCAAGCTTCCACAACTTTTTCTTCGACATCGGTAACGTTACCCCGATCAGCTGCATAAACGGGTACAAGCATGATCTGGCAAGGTTTTCTTTGGCCACTCCTTTGATAGCACTGATGCTTTGTATTTTGCGGTAGCGCCCGGTCTTCATTGCACCGGGCGCCCTTTTTCGTGTCGGGGCATATCTTGTCCGCTACAGCATGACCGACCACCTTCTCCAATTAGCTCCCGACCCAAAGACCCTGGAAGCGGGTCGACGCCTCTTCTACAGCCGGCGGTGGCGGTTGTTAGGGGGTGACGGCAACTGGATATGGGGCGAATTCGACTACAACGGAAGGCGCGCCATCGAATCGGCCGTCCAGGTAGTGGCAGGAAAGTTCTACTGCACCTGCCGGGCGCGGGCGCGGCCTTGTGCCCACGGATTGGCGCTGGTTTTCCTGCTGAAGAACAATTCCGACCGCTTCAACGTCGGGCAGCCTCCGGACTGGGTAAGAAGCGTACAGTTCCGGACGGAGCACCGGCCCCGGGAGGTAAAGGATGAAAGCAAGGCCGACGACCGCTTGACCGCCCGGGTCAAGTTGATGACCGACGGGGTCGACGAATTGGAACTAAGATTACTGGACGTCGCCCGCCGGGGAATTGCCGATACCCTCGCTCAGGGACCGGATACCTGGATCGCCACGGCGGGACGCCTTACGGATGCCAAGCTGCCGGGCCTGGCCGGTCGCGTGCGGCGGCTGGCCAGCCTTCCGGAGGAGGAAACCGAAGCCGGGATCGCCCGTACCCTCGGCGATCTGTACCTCTTTATTCGCGCCTGGCACCTCCGAGATGAATTCAGTCCGGATCGATTGACCGAGCTATACCAGATCGCCGGCATCAATACCCGCCGTGACGAGCTGCTCCAACGCCCCGGAAAGTCCGATCACTGGCTCGTACTCGGAACCGTGGAAGGCGAGGAAGACCGTCTCAGATACCGTAGAGTATGGCTCAGGGGGGAACGCAGCAAACGATTTGCCTTATTGCTCGACTATGTTTTCGGCTCGGCACCCTTTGAACAGTCTTGGCCGCTCTCTGCTTCCTTTGACGGAGCGGTCCATTATTACCCCGGCAATTACCCCCAGCGGGGCATATTTCCGGAAGCCAGGCCGGGCGGCCGGCCCTACGACGGGCTAAAGGGATATCCTACCATCACCGATATGCTTGCCAACTATCGCCGGGCACTTGGCGTCAATCCGTGGCTGCAGCAATACCCAGTTTGCCTAAGCGAAGTGCGTCCGGTAAAGGACCGTGATGCCCATTTGCTGGCGGACCTCGAAGGCAAAGCCCTGCCCATACACTCCGACTACGAAGGGTTTTATCGCTTACTGGCCGTTTCGGGTGGCCGGCCGATCACGGTTTTTGCCGAGTTCGACGGATACCGGCTGCGGCCGCTAAGCCTGCTTACGGAACTCGGACTTGTCACGGCCGGACAGGCAGCAAGCTAGGGCTCCAGCTGAGCGCGGACCATTCGCCATTTACGCTGTAAATCCTTGCGGCGTTCCACCCGCCCGTAGCCGAGGTCCCGTAGCATTTTCATAACCTGGTCGCTGTTGTACTCATTGGTCTCCAGGTAAACGTATCCACCTGATTTCAGGCCGGCCAGGCCAAGCTCCCCGACCTTTCGGTAAAACACCAGGGGATCGTCTTCGGGTACGAACAGCGCCAAATCGGGCTCGTGGGCAAGCACCGAAGCGCCCATCCGTTCACGCTCCGAAGGAGGAATGTAGGGGGGGTTACTCACGACGATGTCGTAGCGGCCTCCTCCGGAAAAACGGTCCTTCAGTACGTCACCACCTTTGAAAAGGACCGTAGAGCCAAGCATCTCCCGATTTTCATTGGCCACTTCCAGAGCCTCTTCACTTACGTCTACCCCCTCACACCGCCATTCCGGCCGGCGATCCTGCAAGGCCAGCGGAATACACCCCGAACCCGTGCCGAAGTCGACCACGCGCCTGACCGATCCGATCGGGTGGTCTTCCAGGACCCATTCGACGAGTTCCTCCGTTTCGGGGCGGGGAATGAGCACGGCCGGAGTCACCTTTAGCTGAAGGCCGTAAAAATCCGCTATCCCGGTCACGTACTGTACGGGTTCGCCGCCGTGGAGTCGGTTTAGGGTAACCCAGGCAAGGAGCTCTTCGTCTTCGGTGAGGATGCGTGGCCGGTTGCCCTGTCGGTAGCCGAAAACGTCTTCCATAACGAGCCGGGTGACCGATGCCGCTTCCCCGGCACCGAGGTCCGTTTTCAGCTCCCGGACAAAATGTTTGGCGAGGTCATCGGTACGCATTCCCGCTTTAACTGTCTGGATTAAAAGCTGTTCTTCCACATCATCGATTCCATGGGGCGGTCGCTCACTCGATTATACTTGGCGTTGGGCTTTTTGTTGTAATAATTTTCGATGTCACCGTCGACGCCGAAGTAGATCAACTGGCCGATGGGCATCCCGGCGTACACTCTAACGGGGTGGGTACAACTGATCTCCAGCGTCCAGTGATTACAGAAGCCGACGTCCCCCTTCCCCGCCGTTGCGTGAATATCAATGCCTAAGCGGCCGACGCTGCTTTTCCCTTCGAGGAAGGGCACGCTGCTGTGGGTCTCGGTGTACTCCATGGTGACACCGAGATACAGCGTATTGGGGTGCAAGACGAAGCCCTCGGGTCCAATAACCATCTCCTCGATCTCGTTATGTTGCCGCGCATCCAGGATATGGTCTTTGTACCTGGCCAGATGCTTGCCGAGATGTACGTCGTAGCTGTTCGTCCCCAGGTTATCCCGGTCGAAAGGCTTGATCACGATCTCCCCGCGGTCCATGGCGGCCAGTATCTTCTTATCACTCCAGATCATACCGCAAAGGTAGTATTTCCCTTGGGTCCGTATCCATCTGGGTAATGGGGGGCGGCGGAGCGCAGGTGAAGGGCTTTTCCCTGCGCTCCGCCGCCAATAAATTCCTTTTTACGTTCCTCCACTATCTTGTGACAACTTACATCCGGGAAGCAGTCCTGTATTCCTGCCGATATATTATGTTCCTCATGACTAACTACCTATTTGTGTTGGCCGGGTTTTTACTACTCCCCTCGGCCCTGCTTGATGCCCAAACTACCGTAAAGGTGGATGTGGGTTCGGTCCTTCGGCAATGGGATGCGCTGCCCATTGGGATAAACCTTAACACCCTAACCGACGGCGCGGCAAACCGGCCCGTTGGCACGCGACCCCTCGCCGATGCTATTCGGCAAACCGGCACCACCTACTTACGCTTTCCGGGCGGGGAAAAATCCGATGTCTACCAGTGGGCAGCCGCCCCTTACGATGATCCGTCCACTTCCGGCTTGTCGCGTAAAGGACCCAGCGACTGGCCGAGTAATGATGAGCGCTTCTGGGACCTGGAGGCCGATACCTGGGCCAATGATGACTACAATTTCGACGAGTTCATGGCGGACTGCATCGCTGCGGGTGCCGAGCCCGTCATCGTTGTGGCGCTAGATGGTATCTACAAGCCACCCTCTGCCGATGGCGACACCTCCCTGACCCGGGAGCAAGCGCTGGAAATGGCGGTCGAATGGGTACGCTATGCCAACGTGACCAACAACTACGCCATCAAGTACTGGGAGCTAGGCAACGAAACCTGGAACGGCACCACCTACGCCGGACGGCACCCCGGCTTTGCCACCTACGGACGCGACGTGGCCGAATTCGCACGGGCGATGAAAGCGGTTGACCCCTCTATCAAGATCGGCATCAACGGGGCCACTTTCAGTGATTTCGACCTGGCCCTCAGGGAATGTGCCGCCGAGGTAGACTTCCTGGACGTTCATGCCTACCCAGCCTACGGTTTTACCAACTACAACGACTATATCGCCACCAATCTAAGGCCAGGAGGGATCGTCGACGTGGCGGAACGTGCCATTGCGGCCATACCCGATGCCGCCACACGCCAGAAGCTGTTCATCGTGATGACTGAAACCTCGGCTACGGGCTTTCAACTCAGTTCGGACTGGGACAACGGAAATAACCTTGGGCAGGCACTAGCCAATTTCGATATCCTGGCGCAAATGATCCAGGACCCGCGGCTGCGGTTCACCCAGTATTGGAATACGCGCTGGATTCGCCCCGATTCCGGTAAATCCCACCCCTACGACCTCTTTACTGCCAAGAACGAGCTTAACGCCAGTGGGCAGATGATCGCTCTTATCGGCAGGGAAATGCTTGATGCGATGGTGGACGCGACTTCCGAGGGCGTGGTGCGCGCCTTCGCGACGGTAAACCAGGCCCGCGACAGTCTCACGGTATTCCTACTCAATAAGGATACCCGCACAACGAATACCCAGATATTCATCGACGGCTTTGCCGGGGATAAGAAGGTTGCGCGTGGGGTATTCTCTGGAGACACCCCCCTCAGCACCGATGTCAGCTTCACCGCTTTGCCCGACACCTCGGTAGATCTCGGCCAGGTTTCACTGGCGCTACCCCCAACTTCCCTGACGGTTCTGCGGTTCGCGTCGCCCGCCATGGCCGGCGATTACTGGCTCGAAGCGGAATGTGCGACGGTAGGCAGCCGCTGGATGACCGGCACTTCCTCCCAGGCTTCCGGAGGGAAACACGTGGTTGCCCCTCGTGACATTTCAATGTCCTCCCCCCCGGACGACCTCGAACAGAACCGAGTTCGCTTTGACCTGTCGGTAGCCGCGGCCGGCAGCTACCAATTTTTCGCCCGCATCAACGCGCCAACTAACCGGAAAGATTCTTACTGGGTGCGCATCAATGGCGGTGAATGGTACAAATGGTACAACCGGATCGAGAGAGGGGTCGGGTTTAACTGGAACCGGTACCCCAAAGTCCTGTCCCTACGGGCAGGGCAAAACACCGTGGATTTTGCCTTCCGGGAGCCGGGCACCCAGCTCGACAAGCTATATTTTACGCAAACAAAAAGCCGGCCTACCGGCCTGGGCAGCGCCGCCGGCAACTGCGGCACCAGCAACGTCCTCCCGGTAGTGGAAGCCGAGTGCCTTCAGCAAGCTTCCGATTGGCAGCGGCGGTCTTCTTCGGAGGCTTCAGCGGGGTCGTACATGGTGTTCACCGGCGACCGTAACATCAATATGCCCAAGACCGCCGTGGCGGCTCAGGAGCTGAGGTATACGGTAAATATGAGCCAGGCCGGCCGCTACTTCCTGTTTATGCGACTGGATGCTCCGGACCCCTCCAGCAACAGTGTTTGGGTAAGGGTGGACGATCAGCCCTGGATGAAATTCTGGCGGGAAACAACGGGTGAGCAATTGCTCACCAGCGGATTCGAGTGGCGTGAGGTGAACCACGACGGCGTGCCCGGTAGCCTTGATTTAAGCGCCGGCTTCCATAGCATCCGCGTAGCAAACCGGGAACCCGGCACCAGGATCGATAAATTGTTGCTAGCAAGCAACGACGGCAGCCCAAGCGGGCATGGCCCCCCAGCCGAGGAGTGTTCTGCTGAAACTTCGATGATGGCCGCCGCAAGCACCACTTCGATGGATAGGTCCCCATCCGCTACCGACGTCGTGCCGGCCGGCCAGCCGGTAGTGAGGGTCTTCCCCAACCCTACTGAATCCAGGCTTTCGGTGGTTCTACGCAGCGATTACAACGGCTTAGTAGAAATCATGGTCTACGACTCACACGGACGGCGCATCCTGGAAAAGGTAGTGGAAAAAGCAGGCCACCGGCTCAACGCGGAAGTGATGGTGGATTGGCTTCCCCGCGGACTGTACCAGTTGCGCCTGATCGAAGGAGACCGGAGCGCCACCAGGACCTTCATCCGCCGTTAGTACCGAGCCCGACAGCAGTGCTACACCTTTTTGCCGCTAATATCCGTTACCAACTGGAAAGCTTTCCCCATGTGCCGTAAACTTGCCCTTCTGTGCTTATTACTTGTCTTTGCCACCGGTGCCCGTGCATCCACCATCCTCATCCCGATGGACGATTCGCAAACGGACCATTTAAAGGCCTACGGCATCACGTACTGGGTACTGAATAATGATATCGAGGCGTGGTGGCTGCTCAACTACCGCGGCGGCAGCTTTGCTTTCCAGCATAGCCGTGCTTTCGAACGGGAATGCCTGACCCGGGGGGTGAAGTACGAGGTGATCTCCGATGCCCGCTTTAACGGCATCCTCGAAGAGATCGCCGACCCGGAGCGCAATATGGACGCGATGAAACTCGAGAAGGCACCGAAGATCGCCGTCTATACCCCGGATTACAATTTCCGGGAGGGTACCGAAGTACAACCCTGGGACGATGCCGTAACACTCGTGCTCACTTACGCCGAGATCCCCTACGAGACCATCTACGATACCGAAGTCCTCAACGACGAACTGGCGGAGTACGACTGGCTCCACCTCCACCACGAAGACTTTACCGGTCAGTTCGGCCGCTTCTACCGGAGCTTTCACACCGCACCGTGGTACCGACGACAGGTAGCCTACCAGGAAGAACTAGCAGCGAAGAACGGGTACGAGAAGGTGAGTCAACTCAAACTCGGCGTCGTCAAGAAAGTGCGGGAATACGTTGGTGGAGGTGGATTCATGTTTGCGATGTGCTCCGCGACCGACAGTTACGATATTGCGCTGGCCGCTGACGGCGTGGACATAGCCGCCCAGTATTACGACGGCGACGGTGTTGACCCCCAGGCGCAGCAGAAACTTGATTTTAGCCGGACTTTCGCTTTCGAAAATTTCCAGCTCGAGCGTAACCCCCTGGAGTACGAGTTCAGTTCCATCGACCACAATCCGCGGCCGGTAACGCCCGAACAGGATTACTTCACCCTCTTCGACTTCAGCGCAAAATGGGATCCGGTCCCGACCATGCTGACCCAGAATCACGTGCGCACCGTCAAAGGCTTTATGGGCCAGACTACGGCTTTCCGCAACCAGCATATCAAGAGCAGTATCCTGGTACTTGGGGAAAACAAGCCCGCCAGTGAAGCACGGTATATCCACGGCCAATTCGGCGAGGGCTTTTTTACCTTTTACGGGGGCCACGATCCGGCTGATTACCGTCATTTGGTCAATGACCCGGAAACGGATTTGAGCTTGCACCCTAATAGCCCGGGCTACCGGCTTATCTTAAACAATATTCTCTTTCCGGCTGCTAAGAAAAAGAAGCGGAAAACCTAGAGCTCCCTGCGGTCGCGGTAGAGGACTTCGTCTTTAGAGCTCCCTGCGGGCGTGGTAGAGGACTTCGTCTTTAGAGCTCCCTTCGGTCGTGGTAGAGGACTTCGTCTTTAGAGCTCCCTGCGGTCGCGGTAGAGGACTTCGTCTTTAGAGCTCCCTGCGGTCGCGGTAGAGGACTTCGTCTTTAGAGCTCCCTGCGGTCGCGGTAGAGGACTTCGTCTTTAGAGCTCCCTTCGGTCGTGGTAGAGGACTTCGTCTTTAGAGCTCGCTATCGCTCGCGGTAGAGGACTTCGTCGGTAGAGCTCCCTGCGGTCGCGGTAGAGGACTTCGTCTTTAGAGCTCCCTGCGGTCGCGGTAGAGGACTTCGTCTTTAGAGCTCCCTGCGGTCGCGGTAGAGGACTTCGTCTTTAGAGCTCGCTATCGCTCGCGGTAGAGGACTTCGTCGGTAGAGCTCCCTGCGGTCGCGGTAGATGGAGATCAAAGGACTTTCCAGTTTGCGAAGCGCTGGGGATTGGAATACATATACGTAAGTAGCTTTCCGACTTCTTCGGACAAGGTGCATAGAGCATGGTACTCGTCCTTTTTGATGTAGCAGGCATCGAGGGCAAAATCTAGCCATACCTGCGTTTCGTAGTTTTCTGCTACGGTAATTGTCAGCTTGGATCGGTAATGTTTCGGGTAAGCACGTACCCCGTAAACTTCGGCCAAATTAGCACAGATCGAGCGTGACGACCGTCTCATCTGATCGATCATGCTACTTTCGGCCGGTGGGAAATTTGCAGAAATGCGATATATATCGCGGGCAAGCAGAAAGGCTTTTCTATAAGCAGCCCAGGAACGAAATCCAGATGTATACATAATAGGTGGTTTTGTTGTACGCAAAATTCAAGCTACCACCCCAAATAATCGCCGTTTAACCGTTTACTTGCGAATAAAATCGTTTATAAACGCTTAGTGGTCCACCGACGAGGTCCTCTACCGCGAAGTGCGAAGCACAAGCTCTACCGCGACCGAAGGGAGCTCTACCGCGAAGCCCTCTACCGCGAAGTGCGAAGCACAAGCTCTACCGCGACCGAAGGGAGCTCTACCGCGGAGCCTCTACCACGAAGTGCGAAGCACAAGCTCTACCGCGACCGAAGGGAGCTCTACCGCGAAGCCCTCTACCGCGAAGTGCGAAGCACAAGCTCTACCGCGACCGAAGGGAGCTCTACCGGCATAGCCTCTACCACGAAGTGCGAAGCAAAAGCTCTACCGCGACCGAAGGGAGCTCTACCGGCATAGCCTCTACCGCGACCGAAGGGAGCTCTACCGCGAAGCCCTCTACCGCGAAGTGCGAAGCACAAGCTCTACCGCGACCGAAGGGAGCTCTACCGCGAAGCCTCTACCACGAAGCGGTGAGCGCTATTTCCCAATTGAATACTTTTGCGGTCTCAACTCTACATTTTGATTCAGATCTTCGTTACCGGCGGCACCTTCGATAAAGAATACGACTTCGTAACCGGCAAGCTTTTCTTCCGCGACAGTAGCCTACCCAAGATGCTCGAAGTGGGGCGTTCTACCCTGGACGTCAATATTCGTACGCTGATGATGGTGGACAGCCTGGAAATTGGTCCCCAGGACCGACAGAACATTGCCAATAACTGCAAGGCCGCCACTACCGATCAGATACTAATCACCCATGGCACCGACACCATGACCGATACTGCGGAATATCTTGCGAAAGCTGACATTCGCGGCAAGACCATTGTCATTACCGGGGCCATGATCCCGTATGCTTTTGGGAGTTCTTCCGACGGATTTTTTAACTTAGGCAGCGCACTGGCATTCGTTCAGTCGCTTCCCGCGGGGGTGTACATCGTGATGAACGGTCGGCACTTTGCCTGGGACGGCGTCCGTAAGAATCGTGCGACCGGATTTTTTGAAGCTGTTTAACCGAATTCCTTTCCTATGATGCCCGCCTGGCTGGCCCGGTTTATGATGCGCCTGAACGGGATGCGCGTGGTCGATCACAACCACGGAAATTGGCCACCCAAGGCGGTGGTACCAACTGGTCCGCATACCAGCAACCGCGACTTTCCCTACGGACTATATGCCCGTGCCTGGGTAAATAAGTACATTCAATTCGTCGGCAAATCCTCTCTCTTCAAAGGTCCCGCCGGGGCGGTACTGGAATGGATGGGCGGCGTACCCGTCGTGCGGGAAAAGCGCAGCAATTTCACGCAATCAGTGGCGAAGATCTTTGCCGAGCGGGACAAGTTTTACCTCTGCATCGCCATGGAGGGTACCCGTGGGAAAGTCGACCGCTTCAAGACAGGTTTTTACTGGATTGCCCGTGAAGCGAACGTCCCCCTGATTTTCGCCAAGTTTGATTTCGGTAATAAGGTGATCGAGTTCTCTGAGCCCTTCTACCCTACCGGCGACGTTAGAGCCGACTTTGATTTTATTTATCGGCACTTCGACGGGGTATTGGGATTGGTGGCGGAGAATAGTTTTGTATATGATCCTTTGGTGTTAGAGGAGCTGCCTCCGGGGAGTGGAGAAGGAGGCAAAGGGAAAGGAGGGCCACCGCAAAGAGAAGGAGGATCGCAAAGTTCCGCCGAGTGACTATATAGCTTTCCGGACTTCGGTAATGTTATTCACTACACGTTTGATCCCACCGGTCATTTTCGGTACATTGAAGTTTAGCAGGAGACCCAAATCCAGACCGGAAAGCTTCAGATAAGTCAGTAGTTGAGCCGTATCCAGCGGTGTTAGTCGATCGACCGCTTTCAGTTCGAGAACGAGCTGTCCCTCAACTAAAATGTCTAGCCGATAGGCGTTTTCAATGATTGTTCCGCCATAATGCAGTGGAAGTGACCGTTGTCTTTCTACGGCCAAACCCGCTTTCCTCAACTCGATAAGGAGGCATTTTTCATAAGTCGACTCCAGCAGTCCTGGCCCAAGTGTGGAATGCACGCGAATAGCACACCCAATAACGGCATAACTGATTTTATTTAGGGAATCCATAGATAGTCTCTAAGTGTACCCTAACCTTAGATCAAAAATATCAAACAAACAAATTGTGTCGTTTACGCTCTCTGCGAAACTCCGCGTTGCTTTGCTTCTCTGCGGTGACCCTACTTTTCTCCGTCTCCTCGGTTTTACTTACTTATAGCCTCCAAAACAACAGCAGAAGCCCCACCCCCACCATTACAAAGGGTAGCCAAGCCGTGCTTACCCCCACGGCTGTGCAGCACGTTGATGAGCGTGACCAGGATACGTGCTCCGGAAGTGCCCAGCGGGTGACCCAGCGAAACGCCGCCCCCGGTAACGTTCATGTTATCACCCTTCAGGCCCAGTTCCTTGGCGAATGCCATGGGCACTACGGAGAAGGCTTCGTTTACCTCCAGGTAGTCCATGTCTTCCATCGTCAGCCCCGCGCGCTCGGCGGCCAATGGAGCAGCTTTAGTTGGTGCCGTGGTGAACCACTGCGGCTCATGGGCGGCATCAGCGAAGGAAACTATCTTGGCCAGGGGAGTCAGCCCCAATTCGTCCAGGGCTTTCTGCGAGACCAGCACCAGCGCAGCGGCGCCATCGTTGATCGTACTGGCATTCGCCGCCGTCACCGTACCGTCTTTGGAGAAAGCGGGGCGCAGACTGGCCATCTTCTCGAATTTGACCTTCGTGTATTCCTCATCCTGGTCAATGACCAGGTCGTCCCCACGGCGCTGGGGTACCTTGACCGGCACGATTTCCCGCTTGAAACTACCGTTTTCCGTAGACTCTGCGCTGCGCTTGTAGGAATTGGTGGCGTATTCGTCCTGCTCCTCGCGCGTAAAACCGTACTTCTTAGCGGTAGCATCGGCGCAGGTACCCATCGCATTCTGGTCGTAGGCATCGGTTAGTCCGTCCTTCGTAAGCCCGTCAATGAGTTTCCGATCCCCGAATTTGGCCCCCCAGCGGGCATCGGCCACGTAGTAGGGGATGTTGGACATACTCTCCATTCCCCCGGCCACGACAACGTCGCTGTGGCCCAGCATGATCGTCTGTGCACCAAACATCACGGCTTTCATCCCGCTGCTGCACACCTTATTCACGGTCGTACACGGCACGGTGTTCGGAATGTCGGCACCCAGCGCGGCCTGGCGCGCGGGGGCCTGCCCGAGATTGGCGCTGACCACATTGCCCATGAACACCTCCTGCACCTTTTCGGGAGCTACGCCCGCCCGCTCCAGCGCGCCTTTAATCGCGGCACTGCCCAACTGGGTGGCGGACAAAGAGGCGAGGGCTCCCCCGAAAGAACCAATAGGCGTACGGACGGCAGCTACGATGTAAACGGGTGGATGATTGTGCTTGGGCATGATCTGTTATTTTTTGCAAGATAGTTGTCCTGCTAACAATTAGCCCCGGAAAAAGGATGGGCGACGCAGCGCAGGTGCCATGCTAGTAAGGCAAGCGGGAATGCCCAGGTTCGCAATATCACCCGCTGATCCTTACCGTTCAGCCAGCCTATGCCATCGAATCTACCTTGTTCCCAGCCAGCAATAAGTCATCCCCCGCACCGTACATTGTAGATACTGGCACCTTTAATCCAAGCTCGAATGTCCCGCGGCAAACCCTGTATTTCGCTACTATTTTTTTGTTTGTATTGCTTCTGCGTAGTCGCCCAGAAACCTACCGTTGAAAGCATACAGCAAAAAGATGGGTACCGGATAATCGTGACTAATATGAGCTATCAGCCTATATCCATGGTTTTCACCTTCGACCTCGACAATCTACGTGTTCAGGGAGGGCAGGATACCTTAGTGGTTCTTCCTCGAAGTACCCGAACCGTTTACGAACTGGTCCGGATGCAAGGCCAAAGCGGGTACGGTTTTAGCTTTAATTATCAATCTAGCAGCGGCGACTATCGTCGGAGGACCTACGATACGGCCTTTGTTTACGAGCTTCCCTTTCAAGGGAACGAAGCCCGTTTAGTAATGCAGGGGTATGGGGGCACTTTCTCCCATCAGAATATTGAGGCCCTCGATTTTGACCTTCCCGAGGGTACCCCGATCTATGCCGCGCGGGCGGGGCGCGTCGTGGAAACCATCGCGTCGAATAAGGTCAGTTGTCCGGACCCGGTTTGCTCCAAATTTAGTAACCTGGTCCGTATTCTGCACGATGATGGCACCCTTGCCGAGTACGTCCACCTGCAAAAGGATGGCGTGGTCGTTAAATCGGGTGAAATCGTCAATGTAGGCGACCTACTTGGGTACAGCGGAAATACAGGCTACAGTTCCGCTCCCCACCTTCACTTCGCGGTTTACCAGCAGCGTTTTGCTGATCGGGAGTTCCTTCCTACCCTTTTTCGTACAACGGCTGAAAAACCGATGTTGCTAGTGCAGGGCAAGCGCTACACGCAACCAGCATCGGAGTAACAGCTATGCCTTGACCAGCCGGGCCAGAAAAGCTATTTCGAAGTGTTTTCGCTGATATGGCCTCTGGTCCCATTTCCCCCATGCCATTTTCCAGTTAATCCCGAAGACCTGCGAGCCGCTCTTATTAAGCCGGAAACGGGTTGCAGTGTATTGCTGAACGCATAGTATTACCTGGTAGAGTCTCGTGGGGAAGGGCGCCGGAGCGCAGGAGACAAACCCGGTAAACAATACCCAAACCTTCAATATCTATTAATACCTCTCTTGCATCCGGACGGCAGATGCCAATAACCCGACATTTAGTGTCTGATCATTCCTGGGGGCATTAGTTGTCGAGATTCAGGACGATTACTCGCGTCTGTCCGTCGATTGGACCGCAAGGCAGGTTCCGAAACCCGCTACCTTATGGAACATCAACCGTGTAATGCCCAGATGAGTGCCGAAAAAATAAAATCCCTGCACAACGCAGCCTACGATGCCTTCCAGCGGAACGACTTTGCCGCCTATACCGTAAATATTAAAAAGCTGCTCGACTTCACCGTCCTGATATTGCCCGGCAACTACGGTGACGTGGTGCACATCGATCACGTATACCGCGGACTTTTCGCCCTTCGCAGCGGTGACGTAGCGGAGGCTCGGGTGGAATTGCTTAAAGCAGGGATACCACCTCCGGCAGCGGCCACGAAAACCTTCGGACCCAATTTCATGCTGGCCCGGGAGTTACTCAAGATTGACGAGCGAGAGCCGGTCCTGGATTACTGCCGGTTGGTCAAGAACTTTTGGTGGATTCTACCGCTGCGAATCCAATTTCTAAGCAGATGGATACGCGAAATCAAAGCGGGCAAAAATCCGGACTTCGCCGCTAATCTTTACTACGGCATGGGCATGGACCTCGAACGCGTAATGCGGGATTATCCCCGTTTCGATAAGCAGCTAGGGTAGGTCGCGGCCCCGCTAATCTTGCTACCTTTGCGCCCATGAAGCAAATTTCCGAACTGCTAAGTCTGCTCGACCTGGATCGCCTGGAGGTAAACCTCTTTCGGGGGGAAAGTCGCACGGTTGGTAGTGCCCGCGTCTTCGGCGGGCAGGTGCTCGCTCAATCCCTAGCTGCAGCCATGCAGACCGTGCCTGAAGGCCGCTTCGTGCACAGCCTGCACGGATACTTTGTTTTACCTGGAGACCTGGATATCCCGATCGTTTTTGAAGTTGACCGTATCCGCGATGGCGGAAGCTTCACTACCCGAGCCGTGAAAGCAATTCAGAAAGGGCAGGCCATCTTTCACCTTACGGCCAGTTTCCAGTTGGACCAGCAAGGCTTCGACCATCAGGTCGAAATGCCGGAAGTGCTGATGCCCGACGAGCTCGTGAGCTATGAAGGGATGGCCAAGCAGTTCGGCGATCAGCTGCCCGGAAATATTCGGAAAATCCTCAGCATCGAACGTCCGCTGGAATTCCGGCCGGTCGAATTTCTCAATCCCTTCGACCGGGAGAAGTATGCCCCCACCCGGAATGTGTGGCTTCGCACTAAAGGTGAAATGCCGGATGACCGGCGACTGCAGGCCCTGGTGCTCGCCTACGCCAGTGATTATAACTTGCTCACCACGTCCCTGCTGCCCCATGGCCGCGCAACCGACTACCGTAATTTGCAAATGGCCAGTCTGGACCACGCCATGTGGTTTCACCGGCCCTTCCGGGTGGATCAGTGGCTGCTGTATAGTATGGACAGTCCTAGTGCCAGCGGCGCGCGGGGCTTTACCCGGGGGAACATCTTCGATCGTTCGGGTAGTTTGGTGGCTAGTGTAGTACAAGAAGGCTTGTTGCGGGAAAAGATCTAAACGCAATCGAATATGCCCACCAAAACGTATTTCCTGATCGGGCTAGCCGTATTCATCTTGCTGCTTGTTGTTTTTCTGATCTGGTATATCCATTCACAGAATAAAACCGCTAAGGAAACCCAATCTTCGATCTCCGACCGCGATCTGTTGCAAAAAATCGCACGCGAACCCGATGGCTTCCTAACCCCTCAAGGATTGTCGGAAACGACCGCGCTCGACAAGAATGCAGCGCGTATGCGATTACAGCAACTCCATTCGGCCGGCATCCTGGAGCAGGCACATAATTCCCGACTTACCGCCTATTACTCGCTGCGGCATCCGCTAATTGAAAAGGATATAGCCGTACTTTCTCCCGAACCTTTTCTGACGGTTGACGACCTGCTCCACCTCTTTAAATTATACGATTACCGCCCACGCGATCAGGACCTCATCATTAGCACCGGTTTGCCGCTGCGCCTAATCCGTAGGGAGATGAAGTATTTCGTAGAGGAGGGCATTGTGGATTTGCTTTATGCCTCCGAAAGTTATGGCAAGCAATCCCAGCGCATGTACGTACTACAGGAGCCCTACCGTACCCAGCCAGACAAATTTAGGCTTCGGGCTTCGGAGGTCGACCTCCAACTCCGGACCATTCTGCGCAACGATAATTTTATCGTTTAGACTAGGTTAGCCTCGGACGGGTCGTCCTCGACTCATGAAAGCACGGGTGGAAGACCTCCGGTCTGACCCGGCAATAACCATAACCCGCGACTCTTTTCACAGCCCGCAGCACCCTGTGGCACCCGGACGGGACGTCCTCGACCCATGAAAGCACGGGTGGAAGACCTCCGGTCTGACCCGGCAATAACCCATGACTCCAGACCCTTTGCCAAGCCAGGTATCCTTCCCTACCCGGCAGGACATCCTCGACCCAGAACATAGCAATAGCAAATCAACAACGCAACATTTTCCAGCCCATACCAGGCTTCGTACCTTTGCACCACAAACGAAAGCGAAATCATCCAATCGCGCTGGGCGGCGAACACCAACGCGAGCGAAGCGAGTCTTAATCCCCTATCCAAATGTTAACCGCCACCGGTATTTACCAACAATACGGAGACCGTGTTCTCTTCGACTATGTCACCTTCACCATCGGGACCCGTGACAAGGTGGGCCTGGTCGGTCGAAACGGGGCCGGCAAGTCCACCATGTTGAAGATCATCGCCGGAGATATCGGCTCTGACGAAGGCAAGGTGCAGCGCGAAAGCGGTTCGACACTCGGATTTCTGCACCAGGAAATGGATCTTCCCACCGGGAATACCGTGATGGAAGAAACCCTGACTGCTTTTGCTCATATCCAGGAGATGGAGGATCGCCTGGAAACCCTCAACAAAGAGATGGAAGTCCGGACGGATTACACTTCGGATTCCTATTCGGAAATGTTGGAGGAATTTACGCACCTGACGGAAAAGTTCGCCCTGGTCGGAGGCATTACGATGGAAGCCGAGGCGGAGCGCGTACTAAAGGGGCTTGGTTTCGAACAAAAAGATTTTAACCGGCAAACCACCGAGTTTTCCGGTGGCTGGCAGATGCGCATCGAGCTGGCCAAAATGCTGCTGCAGCGCCCGGATTACCTGATGCTTGACGAACCGACCAACCACCTTGACATCGAGTCGATCATCTGGCTGGAAAACTGGCTCAGCAGCTACACCGGCGCGGTCATCACCATCAGTCACGACCGGCAGTTCCTCGACAACGTAACCAATCGTACGCTCGAGATCGAGCTGGGTAAAGTGTACGACTACAAAGCCGGCTACAGTAAGTACGTAGAACTCCAGGCCGAGCGGCGGGAAAAGGCGGAGGCAGCCTACCTGAATCAGCAAAAGGTGATCGCCGACAAGGAGCGGACCATCAACCGCTTTATGGCCAAGGCGACGAAAACCAAGATGGCCCAGTCGATGCAGAAGCAACTCGACAAGATCGAACGGATCGAGCTGGACGAGACCAACACCGCGGTCATGAACCTCCGCTTTCCCCCCGCGCCCCGGTCCGGGGCCATCACTCTGAAGGCGGAGAACGTTACCAAAACCTACGGCAAGCTGAACGTCCTGCGCGGCGTGGACATCAAGGTGGACCGAGGGGACCGGGTAGCCTTTGTCGGCCAGAACGGCCAGGGGAAAACGACATTGGCCAAAATCCTCATCGGAAATATCCCGGCTACCGCCGGCGAGGTCGAGCTCGGTCATAACGTAAGTGTTGGCTATTACGCTCAGAACCAAAGCGATGCGCTGGACGGCACCAAGACGTTGCTGGAGACCATGGAGGAGTCCAGTCCGCCGGAAATGCGCACCCGCCTCCGGGGTATACTCGGTGCCTTTCTCTTTAGTGGCGAAGACCAGGATAAGAAGGTAATGGTACTCTCCGGAGGAGAACGTGCCCGCCTTGCCCTGGCCTGTATGTTATTGCGCCCCTTCAATCTGCTGGTGCTGGACGAACCCACGAACCACCTCGACATGGCCAGTAAGGACATGCTCAAGCAGGCGCTCATGGACTACGACGGAACGCTGTTGGTGGTCAGTCACGACCGGGAATTTCTAGCCGGCCTCACGGATCGAACGATCGAATTCCGGGACCACCAGCTGTACGAGCACCTCGGCGACGTGAATACCTTTCTTGAAAAGCGGCAGCTCCAGGACATGCGAAGCGTCGAACTGGAAAAGCCCAAGAACGGTATGGCCCAACCCGCTTCGAGTTCCCCATCGAATCCGGTTCCTGCGCCCCGCCGCAACCTCAGTAACGAAGAACGTCGGAGCCTGCAAAAGGAAGTGAGCACGGCAGAGCGAAAGATCGAGCGCCTGGAAAAGGAGATTGAAAAAATCCACCTTAAAATGTCCGACCCTGAATTCTACAACGACGCCGGTCGCGTCGAGAAAACCGCCGCCCAGCTAAAGGGTAAACAGGACGAGTTGGAGATGGCCATGGAAGCATGGGAAGCGGTGAGCAACGAACTGGGCGAGTAAATCACCTAAACCGTTACGCGTAATCGATGGTACCGCTCCGGGCAAGTCAGCCCCGTGGAGCATCAGCTCCCCATGTCCATGGGGTAAAAACGTCAGTAATTTGTAAGCTTTCCAGCGTTTATTTTGTGGGCGGGAATTTTACCCTTAAAAAATTCCTAATTCCGAGCTAATAGCTATACTTTTTGGCGGCAGCAAGCGTATAGTACGTAACACGCTTGTTTGGTGTTCACTCCCTTAGCTTTTTCCCGGAAACTTGAAAATAAACCCCATGAAATCTGTTATCGCACGGCTAGCTTTCCTGGCATTATGCCTGATGGCCTTCGCGAACACGAACCTGACCAATCTTGGTAATCCCGCCGATTATCAACGCTTCTCGCTTCCCTTCTACGCCCAAGCCGTTGCCGTAACCTTCGATCCGGGTATGCTGGTGGAGGAACCGGAATCCCTAAGTAATGCCTCCATTCGGCATACCTACAACCAATTGCAGAAGCGCCCCACCCAGGTATTGCTGAACCAACTACTGGCCGCTAAGGGCCAATACAAGCTCAACGATTTTCTCTTTTTCAAGCTGGCCCGGCACACCCTGAATTCCATTTATGGGGGAGAGTCGCCACTGGTCCAGCGTATTACGCTCTACAAATTACTTATCGATTCGGGATTCGATGCCCGGCTGACCTTTCGAGGCGATCAGCTTTTCGTGAACGTCTACACCACTGAGGAACTGTTCGAAGTTCCCATTATCCAGTCCAGCGGGCGCACCTACGCCAATATCAGTTGCCTGGCAGGCGACTGTAAGGGCCGGCAACGGCTTTACATTTACAATGACCACCCTAATCCTCGGGGTAAGTCCTTTGGTTTCCAGCTTCACAGCTGGCCGGAACTCGCCGAACAGCCTACGGAGAAGGCCCTCCAGTTCAATTACCACGGCGTGCTCCAGCAGCTTACCGTCACCTTCGATAAGACGATGGTGGACATCATGACCGACTATCCCTTCATACACGAGTACTGCTACCTCGATACGCCCCTTTCCCCCACCCTCGCCAATAGTCTGCTGCCGCAGTTGAGCGCTTTCATGGAAGGCATGGATACCCAGCAAAAACTGGAATTGCTCACGAGTTTTACCCGGTCGGCCTTCGCTTATAAAGAGGACAATGAATACTTCGGCCGGTCCAAGCCCATGGTACCCGAAGAATTATTCGGCTACAGCTACAGCGACTGCGAGGATCGTTCCGCCCTCTTTTTCGCGCTGGTCCGCGACCTGCTCGATATGCCCATGGCCGTCATCGCCTACGATGACCATCTGACGGTAGCCGTCGGCACCGATATGCCCGGCGACTCTTTTAACTATAAAGGACAACGCTACGTCTTCTGCGACCCAACCGGCCCCCGCAATAGCAGCCGGATCGGTCAGGTTCCTCCGGGTTATGAAGACAAAAGTTTCACCGTTATCGGAACATACAACTAGTTGACAATTAATATTTTATAATCGTAATTGTAGATATTTCAACACAGTTCTGTCTAATTGTTACATTTGCGGCCCGAGCAGGGCAAAACAAATTGTAACCTGGAGG
Organism: Lewinellaceae bacterium; assembly: GCA_963747415.1. Taxonomy (GTDB): domain Bacteria; phylum Bacteroidota; class Bacteroidia; order Chitinophagales; family Saprospiraceae; genus Neolewinella. Next base: position 1,015,836 of record CAVVFF010000004.1, read on the forward strand.
CTTTGTTAGGTATTTAAAGAACAGTTAGTATGTATTGGACTCTCGAACTTGCTTCTCACCTCGAGGATGCCCCCTGGCCCGCCACCCGCGATGAGCTGATTGATTATGCCATCCGCTCCGGTAGCCCGTTGGAGGTTATCGAAAACCTCCAGGCTATGGAGGATGAAGGTGAAAGCTACGAGGCCATCGATGACATTTGGCCCGATTACCCCCGTAAAGACGATTTCCTCTTCAACGAAGACGAATACTAGGCTCACCGCCCCTCAAGCAGGCCGTAGAAAGCCGATGACTTCCGGGTTATCGGCTTTCTCCGTAATATGGCCCCGCCCACCAGGACAGGAATCACCAATAGTATATCCTTGCGGAAAGAAAGATACACGATCGCTATTGATGGCTACAGCGCATGCGGCAAGTCAACCCTCGCTCGTGCGCTCGCACGCCGCCTGGGTTACAGCTACATCGACACCGGTGCCATGTACCGGGCCGTAACCCTGTATTTTCAACGCAATTCGATCGATCCCCGGGATCGGGAGGCGGTGCTTCGGGCCATCCCGGATATTCAAATCGATTTTCGGCCCGAAGACAATCACGTTCTACTCAACGGTGAAAACGTGGAGCGTCAGATCCGCGGGCTCGGCGTAAGCCAGATGGTGTCACCGGTGGCCGCCCTGTCCGAAGTTCGGCGCGCCATGGTGAACCAACAACGGCAAATGGGCGAAGAGGGCGGGGTCATCCTGGACGGTCGTGACATCGGCACCGTGGTATTTCCCGACGCCGATCTCAAGCTTTTCGTGACCGCCGACCAGGACACCCGGATTGACCGCCGACTAAGTGAGCTTATCTCCGCGGGCCGTGAAGTAAGCCGGGAAGAGGTAGCAAAAAACCTAAGCGAGCGCGATTACATCGACAGTCACCGTGAAGACAGTCCCCTGAAACAAGCCGACGACGCCATCCTATTGGACAACACCGACCTGAACCTGGAACAACTGGTCGAGCGGGGGATAGCCTTGGTCCGGTCGATTAAAACAGATTAAAAAGAAATTCAATGAGCTCGATGGTGACCCACACCAGCACGATCATGATTACGAGAATGGATGCGATCACGGCAATGACGACGGGCCATACGCTTCCGGTATGCTTTCCTTCATCGTAGTATTCCCGCATCAACTCGGCGTTACGATAATTGGCCTTGTAGAAGAGGTCGAAAATGTTGCCAAGGACCGGTATCGATCCGACCACGGCATCCAGGACGACGTTAACCAGCATCCGGGCAACGAGGCGCGGACTCGCCCCGTTCTTGGCCATCGTTGCCACCAGGGTACCGGACATACCAAGGGATAAAATGTCGCCGGCCCCCGGTACCAGACCGAGAATGAAATCCAGTCCGAAACGGATGCTTGTACCCGGTATGCGGAATTTAGTATCAAGCACCCGACTAAAACTATCTACCCAGCGGAGCTGGGGAACCTGTCGTTGCTGATCGGTGAGAATGGGTTTGTCTGGCTTTTGCATAGTTCTCATCAATCGTTTGGACCATGCAGAGGTTCGCTGACCAGCAATCAGTGGGGTAGTCTATCAGGTTGAATAGCAAATTTTCTTACTCCTCTCCCCCCTGCTGTTCGTAGTTCCAGGATGTAAAGTCCCGCGGCGAGCCCGCTAAGGTTGAGACCCATGGAAGTACGGCCGTCGGCGGAGAAGCTGCGTAGGGTTTGTCCCTTGAAGTCGACAATACGAATACCCTGAGAAGGTTCGCCCGGTAGATCCTTAACGGTAAGCCCGGAAGTGGCAGGATTGGGATAGAGCTGAAAATCCAGGTCGCTGACTGGCACGCGCAAGACGGCTGTAGGCGCTTCGGCGGTCAGGTCCGTTTGGTAGTAGGACACCCCCCCCCGTTCGTTACCGATTACCAGATCCAGGAGGCCGTCCTGATCAAAGTCTGCAACTGCGGGGGCGGAAAATCCTCCGACGTCGAGACCTGCAACGGTATCCCCCAGCATGGTAAAATCCTGGGTATAGTCATTAAAGGAATATGCCTCCACGGTGCCGGAGCGATTGCCGGTGAGGATAAGGAATCGATCGTCGTAACTGATCACCCGGGGCGTGGGGTGACCGCTGCTGATTCCCGGCTTATTCGTGTTGATGCCTCCGAGTTGCAGAAAATTGCCGGCAGCGCTCTCCACCGGGTTGAATTGGGGGGAGCCTGGAGAGCCAATATTACGGTAGAAGCGGATCCGGCCGTCGAAGCCGCCGACCACCAAGTCCTGTAGACCATCTCGGTCCAGGTCGGCCACATCCGGTTTGGACAACTGTCCGACATCGATGCCCATATAGGCGAAGACCGGCTCGGCGAAGCGGGCGGCTTGACCGCGTCCGGCGAGGTTTTCAAAGTAGATAAGCTGGCCGGATCGTTCCCCAATGACCGCATCGACGTCACCGTCTCCATCCAGGTCGCCGAAGGCAGGTGCGAAGGCGGAGGTGCTGGCTTGAAAACGACTTAAGCCCAGAAAGTCCTCTTCCACGAGCGCGAATCCAAGCTCGCCGCTACCCGAACCCGTGTTGTGGAAAAGGCGTAGGCGACTGTCCAGGGCCCCGCTCCCATCGTAGTTGTCGGTATTGCCGATCACCAGGTCTGGGTGGCCGTCGGCATCGTAATCAAAGCCCGCCGGGAGCCCGCCGGTCCCGAAGTCAATCATTTCCCGAACCAGGAATTGGCTATCCTGGAAAGTAAAGGTTGGTTCGGCTTCCGTTCCGGTGTTGCGGTAATACCAACCGACATTGACATCTTCGGCATTCAGCGTTTGGGTAGGTGAGGCTACTATATCCCGCGCTCCGTCGCCATCGACATCCAAGTGGAAGGCAGCGGGAAAAAAGGGAATGCTGGCCGTCACGCCCTCGCTCGGCCAGGTAGGGTCCTGGTCGCTGATCCAGGCGTCATCCCGGCTGCCTTTATTGATCCCCAGCACGAGGTATTCGAAGGAAATATCCCCGAGCATAATGTCCTTCAGGCCATTACCGTCAATGTCCAGGGTGAGGATAGTTGATCCTGCGTGCCGTCGCTCAACCCGCGTATCGTCCGTTAGCGACTTTCCGAAGCACGCGCCAGCCGATTCAGCGAGGTCCAGGGCAGGCGTCAGTCCGCTTTCGAAAAAACCACCCCAACACTCACTTTCCAACTCATACAGCAGGGTGTCGGTACCGAATCCCCGCTCGACGCTGTAATTCTTGTAGTATTCGACGAATCCTCCGCCCACGCTGAAGGTTAGGATGTCCAGATCGCCGTCGTCGTCCAGGTCGTCCACGGCCGGATAATCGATGGAAGTCACGAAAATAGGAATACTGCCTCCGTTGAAGGGGTACCGCAGGCCGGCATAGGTGGGTGCTGTGGCAAAGGTGAGCAGCCCCTCCGCCGAACGCGCGCCCCGGTGTACCCGGAAGCCATCGAAATCGGCTGAATAGGTGAAGAGATCGTCCACGCCGTCGCGATCATAGTCGCGCAAAAGGACCCAGTTCGTCAGGTCCTCGGGAAATCCGGCGAGCAATTCCGGGGCGGGGGTATAGTTTCCGACCCCGTCTCCCCGTAGGGCCAGCTGGGCGTCTCCGCTGCGGTCAAACAGGTAGAGGTCTGCCCGCCCGTCACCGTCCAGGTCGGTGCCTTGGTACTGTGGAGCATTCAATCCCCCCATCCAGGCCAGTTTCAGGTCCTGCCCATCACCGTTGCTCACCGGGGGATAGGCAGGTATAATGGAGAATTGAGCGGAAACCACCAGGGGCAGCAGCAGGGCAAGTTGAAAGAAAAGCGGGCGCATAGTTATTGGGCTATCGCAAAATACACCGACTTAGCAGGAAAGTTTGTCCGCTCTAGGCCCGGGGGCGATTTTACAGCAAGCACCGGGCTGGCGTATATTGTCGGCCCAAGCCTCCCTTATGCCCCGATTTTTCCGATTCGTTTTTCTGCTTGCCTTTTCCACGGTATGGCTGACAAGTCTCTACTCGCAACAACAGGTAACCGCTATTGAAGAGGGGCTTTACATCGAGGGCGCGAGCGCAGGTACAACCTTCGAATTGAACGGGGAGCCGGTTTCGGCAGTGCCCCGCAACGAGGGCTTCCTGATAGCTACAGCCCCCGGCATCCAATTGCTTCAATCGGAAACGGGAACGGAACTTTACCACCTGGCCCCGGGAAGCGGTCCGGACCGCCTGCGTCGCATCCCGCTATGGCTTTCCATTCTCCCACCGCTCATCGCTATCGGCCTGGCCCTCATTTTCAAGGAAGTAATCATTTCCCTTTTTGCCGGCGTATGGGTGGGTGCTTTTATCGCGGGCGGGTTGCGTTTTGAGGCATTCCTAGGGTTGATCAAAGCCCTGCTGGCTACCATAGATACGTACATCATCAACTCACTGAACGACGCCGGCCACCTTTCGGTCATCGTTTTCAGTTTGCTTATCGGTGGGATGGTGGCCATCATCAGCCGTAACGGGGGTATGTCCGGGGTGGTGAATCGGATGACCAAGTACGCTACTAATCCACGACGCGGGCAGTTCGTTACCTGGCTACTGGGCGTGGCGATTTTCTTTGACGACTACGCCAATACGCTGATCGTGGGCAATACCATGCGATCGGTGACGGATCGCTTCCGGATCAGCCGGGAAAAACTGGCTTACATCGTCGATTCCACCGCCGCCCCCGTAGCTTCGGTCGCCTTCATCACGACCTGGATCGGCGCGGAACTTGGATACATCGGCGACGGTATCGAACAGGTGGAGCACTTTGCCAATACAACCCCCTACGCGATCTTCATAGAATCACTGAAGTACAGCTACTACCCTATTTTCACCCTGGCTTTTATTCTCTACCTTATCTTCCAGCGGCGAGATTTCGGCCCCATGCTGACGGCGGAGATCCGCGCCCGTACGACTGGGGTGGTAAAGGCTACGGCATTGGAGGCCGATGCGGTCGACGACCAGGAGGATCTGAATCCCGTAGCCGGTGCTCCCTTACGCGCCCGCAATGCGGTGATACCGGTACTAACGGTTGTTGTAATGACCATAATAGGCCTCCTCGACACCGGATTGAACTCCCTGGCCGCAGGGCTTGACAACCCTCCCTCGACCAGCGATTGGGGAGCCGTTTGGGGTGCCCTCGACGGAAGTTTCTTCAATAAGCTTGGTCTCGCGATCGGTGCGGCGGACAGTTACGTTGCCCTGCTTTGGGCCAGCGTGAGCGGCGTGGTGGTAGCCCTGATTCTCAGCGTCAGTCAGCGTATCATGAACGTGGGACAAACCATCGGGGCGCTGACCGCTGGATTCAAGGCTATGTTCTCGGCCGTCATGATTCTCACCCTGGCATGGTCCCTGGCCCTTACCACCGAAGAATTGCACACCGCGACTTTTCTGGTCGAATTACTCGGCGAAGCGCTCAACCCTTACCTTTTGCAGCCGGTGATCTTCGTACTGGCGGCCGTGATCAGTTTTTCTACCGGCTCCAGCTGGAGTACCATGGCCATCCTTTACCCGATCGCTATCCCCCTGACCTGGACGGTTGCCATGCTTGCGGGTTGGGCGGAGCCGGATGCCGCCGGCTTACTCTACAATGTGATCAGCACCGTGCTGGCAGCCAGCGTATTGGGCGACCACTGCTCCCCTATTTCGGATACGACCATCCTCTCCAGTCTGGCATCCGATTGTCACCATATCGATCACGTGCGTACCCAACTACCCTATGCCCTAACGGTCGGTGCAGTCGCGCTTTCTGCAGGATTTTTGTCTACCGCCCTGGGAGGTGGCTGGCTGATTTGCCTAAGTCTGATGGTTGGCGGACTGGTCCTGTTGTATTTCATCGTCCGAATGGTGGGTAGCACCATGGAAATGGACGACTAATTGACGCACTTCAGCTCACCAGGTACCCATGGCTGATGGCCAGATCCCCGGGGGAGTACCGCTGGAACCGCTCCGCCAATTCTATCTCGGCTAGGTGATCCAGGGCTCCCGGGCGGTAGTCCGTTTCCCGAACCGGAATAGAGAGCTCATCGTAGATGGCCAAATAGTCCGGCCAACGCAGTCGGTTCTGAGGTTGAATATCATTGTCGATCAGCTTCCACTGGAGCTCGCTGAAGCGCAGAAAATTATAAATGTTGATGGACCCGTCGAGGTGAGCGAAATGATCGGATAAGTCGACAAAGTGGCTCATAATGCCTTGCGGGTTTAATACCCGCTTGAATTCCTTGAGGATCTCCCGCAGCACCGGTTCGTAAATATGCTCGAAGGTGTTGTTCGAGCAGATAAAGTCAAACGTATCATCCGCGAATTCCAGGTGGGTAGCGTCCATGATGCGGGTATCCAATTGGATCAGCGCATTGATCTGAGTTTCGGTATAGGCATCGGGGTTACCGGCGATACGCCGGAGTATCTCTACCCGGGCGGGAAAAATAGTATCGGTATAAGCCGTTAGGCTCCCCCGATCCAAATAATCCAGGACCTTCCGAATACCGACCAATTGCCGTTCCTTACTGGTCCACTTCCGAATATCGATGGACACCGTGCGACCGAATCCGGAAAGAAAAAACAGGAGGGGGACGATCGGGTACCAGCCCGTTCCCAGTTCGAGTACGGTAGCTTCCTGCATCGGTACCGATCCATACTTCCGGTAATAGCGTAGGTGATCGCGGGCGGCATCGAGTTTGTAGCCGAAATGCTCATCAGACAGGTCGACACCACGGGTTACGTACTTCTGGAAAAAGAAATTGACTTTCTCTTTGGCCGGTAAAAAGGAGATAGCTTTTTGCACGACGGCCTTTAATATCCAATTAGCCATTACACTTTTCGTCTTTCCCAGTAATTCTGGCTCTCCACTTCATCAAGAATTTGGAGGTAGGAATAATAGCGCAGGTCCGTTACCCGGTCGTCCTGCTCTTCCACCGATTCTTTCACCGCGCACCCGGGCTCGGTACGGTGCAGACAGCTGCCCCCGAAGCGGCATTCCTCACTCAGCGCAAAGATCTCGCGGAAATTATGCGCTACGTCCTGGGGCTTGAGATAATTGAAGCCCAGCGTTTTTATCCCCGGCGTATCAATGAGCTCTCCACCAAAACTCAGTTGGTAGAGTTCGGCAAAGGTGGTCGTATGCTGCCCCTTCCCCGTATAGTCGGATAATTCGCCGGTGCGTAGTTCCAGTCGGGGCTCTACGGCATTCACCAGGGTAGATTTCCCTACCCCGCTCTGCCCACTGAGCAAATTGCGCTTACCCGCCATCATGGCCCGAAGTTCTTCGATCCCCTGTCCGGTTACGGCACTTACCAAGAGGACTTCGTAGCCGATATCCGCATAGATATCGCGAATGACCTCGTAGTTTTCCAACTCTTCCTCTCCGTAGAGATCGGCTTTGTTGACCACCACGATCGTCGGGATACCGAAAGGTTCGGTCATGAGGAGGAAGCGGTCGATAAATCCGAGCTTCACCCCCGGATCAATGATGGTGGTGATCAGAACGGCCTGATCTACATTGCTGGCCAGGAGATGCAGATCATGTTTCCGCCGCGGGCTTTGGCGAACCACGTAGTTTTTACGGTCGGCGATAGCCCGGATAGCACCGGTTTCCTCATCGTTGTTGGTCTCCACCTCTACGGTGACGCGGTCGCCTACGGCAATCGGATTGGTGAGGTTCATGTCGTCGAGTCGGAACTTTCCCGCCACCCGGCAGCGAAGCTCCTTATGCCCATCCGGGCTTTCTTCGTCCAGCAAGACGTTGTACCAACTACCGGTGGATTTGATGACGGTGCCTTCGATCATAAGTTTGCGGCGTCTCGGCCGGATTGCGGACAAGATACAGGGATGTGGCCGGATCGTTTGGTGATTCGGCCCGCCTTCCCGATTTTGAAGAATGGAAAGAACGCATCAGTATCACACCACTATCACCTGGACGGGCAACCGAGGCAGCGGCACCCTCGACTATCGGGCTTATTCCCGTGATCACCACATCTCGGTAAAGGACAAAGCACAACCGATTCAGGCCTCCAGCGATCCGCAGTTCAGGGGGGACGCGAATAAATATAACCCCGAGGAACTGTTCGTCTCCAGTCTTTCCTCCTGCCATATGCTCTGGTACCTGCACCTCGCGGCAGTGAACGGGGTGGTGGTGCTGGAATACGAGGACAATGCGGAGGGGACCATGGAAGAATCCGAAAATGGCGGCGGTAGGTTTACCCAGGTCACCCTGCATCCGAAGGTAAAAATAGCCGACGGGTCGAATTTGGATCTCGCTAACCGATTACACGAAGCGGCCGGGGAAAAGTGTTACCTGGCTAGTTCGGTCAACTTTCCCCTGTCGTACCATCCTTCCACCGACTTTTAACCTTATTCAATGGACCTAAACAAGCTCCGAGCAACCTCCTACGGCCTATTCCCCTATGCTTACAATCGTTTGTAAACGAATATATTCGATTATACTCGTTTAAGATCGGGTAACCTGCGCTCCGCCGCCCTTACTTGCGGCCAACAACCTATCAATTATGTCTACCAATCCGGAACTGGAACTCGCTCACCGCTATGTCCGCGAAACGGACCGCCACATTTTTCTCACCGGCAAGGCCGGCACGGGTAAAACCACCTTTTTACACAGCATTCGCAAAACCGTCCCCAAACGGATGGTAGTGGTGGCCCCCACCGGGGTAGCGGCGATCAATGCGAAGGGGGTGACCATCCATAGTCAGTTCCAGCTTCCCTTCGGCGTTCTGCTACCTGACCGGCTCCAGAGTGAGCTGCGGAAGCATAGGCTAAGCGGCAAAAAGGTGGAGGTATTACGGAGTCTCGACCTGTTGGTGATCGATGAGATCAGCATGGTACGGGCCGATGTTCTCGACGCGCTGAGCGCCGTTCTCAGCAAATACCGTTCGGATCAACGGCCCTTCGGCGGCGTGCAGCTATTGATGATCGGTGACCTTCACCAACTCCCCCCCGTGGTTCGGGACCAGGAATGGACCGAACTGCGGAAACATTACGAGACGCCCTATTTTTTCGGCAGCAACGAATTGGCGCGGGCCGGAGTGATCACTATTCAGTTGAAGCACATTTACCGGCAGTCGGATGCTGAATTTATCGGTCTGCTAAATCGGGTGCGCCACGATCGAATGGATGAGACCACGCTTGCCCAATTGAATACCCGGTACCGGGGACCGGAGTTTGAACCGTCGGCGGGGGAGGAATACATCACCCTCACTTCCCATAACCGGACCGCCAATGCGATCAACGACCGGCAGCTGAACACCCTTACTACGCCACTGCATAGGTTCCAGGCCACGGTAGAAGGGCAGTTCCCGGCCTCAATGTACCCCAACGATCCCGAGCAGAAATTTCGCGTCGGCGCGCAGGTAATGTACAATAAGAACGAGACGACGGAGCGAACCTACTACAATGGCAAGATCGGGCGCATCACGGCTATCGAAAATGATTGCATCACGGTGGTCAGCCCCGGGGAAGAGCCCATCAACGTGTTTCCCGTCTCCTGGGAGAACCGGAAATACGAACTTGACAAAAAGTCAAAAGAGGTGAGCGACGAGGTGATCGGCACCTTTACCCAGCACCCCCTCCGCCTGGCATGGGCGATCACGATCCACAAGAGTCAGGGACTCACCTTCGACCGGGTGATCATCGATGCCGCCGATGCCTTCGCCCATGGGCAGGTGTACGTTGCGCTCAGCCGCTGCAAAACCTTCGAAGGGATCGTTCTTCGCAGCCGTATCGGCGGGGGAAGCGTCAGGACCGACAGAGTGGTTAGTAATTACTCCGCGCAGGCCGAAAAGCAAGCACCGACGGAGGAAAACCTTAGTGCCGATCGGCACCGGTATCAGCACAATTGCCTGCAGCAACTTTTTGATTTCATACCAGCCGATAAGGGGCTCGCTCACCTGGAACGCGCGCTCTTCGAACACGAAACCGCGGTACAGGGAAACGCCCTGGAGGAGGTGCGGAGCCTTCGTACACAGCTGGAGGAAGAGATCGGCCAGGTGTCGCGAAGCTTCCTGGCTCAGCTTCGCTCATATCATCGATCATCGATCTTGCCTAGCGAGCATGAGGAACTTTCCCAGCGCCTGGAAAAAGCGGGGGCCTACATGGTTCCCCGGATAAAGAAACTCTACGCTGCCCTGGGGGAGTTGTCTTTTATGTCCGACAATCGAAAGGTCTACGATACGGTAACGGAGCGAATGAAAACCTCCGGCTTGGCTTTTGCGATCAAGCTTCGCTGTTTCGAGTCCCTGCGGGGTGGTTTCTCGCCCGAAGGTTATGTGCGGGCGCGAACGGACGCGAGCCTGGATTTCCAGGGAGAAAAAGAACGCCCTGCCCGTCCGGTAAGCCGTCCGGTAGGTCAGGTGAGTCATCCCGAATTATACGTTCGTCTTGCTAAGTGGCGCAACGGAATGGCGGAAGCGGAAGGAATACCGGCCTACCGAATCCTGCACAATCGCGTGCTGCTGGGTATCGCGGAGGTTTTACCCACTGACCGGCAAGGGCTGCTGGCCGTCTCCGGCTTTGGTCCGAAGTCCTACACCAACTATGGATTACCCATCCTCGAAATCGTGGACGCGTACGTCGAAGAAACTATAGAGCCCGTGCTTCGGGACCAATACGCCGCGGCGCCAACGGGTCCACCGAAGGAAAACACCTACACCATTACCCTTAATGCGCATAAGGATGGAAAAAGTCCGGAAGAGATCGCCGAGGCGAGGGAACTCACAGTCGGTACGATATTCAGCCACCTTACGCGCCTGGTGAAGGAGGGGAAAATCCGTGGAGAAAGCGTAATGGCAGAGGAGCGCCTTGATCCCCTACTGACATACATCTCCCAAGCGCCTGAAGATCAGACGATTAAAGACACCTACGAGCACTACAAAGGGGCATATCGGTACGGCGAAATCCGTATTGCGCAGGCGGTGTTGAAACTTAGGTCGGAAGAAGTTGAGACCCATCAGGGGTAGGCACACAAAAAAGAGGCAACAAGTTGCCTCCCAATAACCCCAAAAAACCAAATGAAAACTAATTCTTACGTATAACGGCAGGATTATCTACCGCTTTAACGCCCCGTTAAGGTAAAATAAATTTAAACACTAGGTAGCAAACCACCAAGTTTTTTTTGCAGAACTCGGGAAAAGATTCCCTATACCCCCCATTTTTTCCGGCCAACCCCGCTAGCCTCGAATGCGTTACCTTTGCGCTATGACAATTTGGTTGATCATCGACGCCATAATTATTCGCGGCAATCCCTGTCCGTAAGCTGGTTGTTGTGTAAAATCGACTGAAAGCTCCGACGGACCCGTACCATCGGAGCTTTTTTATTTTTGCCCCCCAATGTTTCGTTAACCTTATGTACAAAGAATACAAAACCCTGGACCTGCCGGCCATCGACCAGGAAATCCTTGCCTTTTGGGCGGAAGAGGATATTTTCCATCGGAGTATCAACGAACGCCCCACTGACAACACCTTTGTGTTTTATGAGGGACCGCCAAGCGCGAATGGGCAGCCCGGGATTCACCACGTTATGGCACGCGCCATCAAGGACATGTTCTGCCGGTTCCAGACCTTGCAGGGTAAGCGGGTTGAGCGAAAAGGGGGGTGGGACACCCACGGCTTGCCCATCGAGCTTAAGGTGGAGTCGGAATTGGGCATTACCAAGGAGGACATTGGGGACAAGATCAGTGTAGACGACTACAATAAGGCCTGCCGCGAAACGGTCATGCGCTACAAGGACCGCTGGGATGACATCACCCGCAAGATGGGCTACTGGGTCGACCTCGAGAACCCATACATCACCTACGAGCGGGAATACATGGAATCCGTGTGGTGGCTGCTCAAACAGATCTACGACAAGGGGCTGATCTATAAAGGGTACACCATTCAACCTTACAGCCCTGCCGCGGGCACCGGCCTGAGTTCCCACGAGCTTAATATGCCGGGGGCCTATCAGGACGTGACGGACACGACAGTGGTAGCCATGTTTCCTGTACAAGGGGTAAAGGATGAAAGGGGAAAAGGGGCTAAGGATGCAGACTCCGACGCCAGCCCTTTACCCCTTAACCCCTCTTCCCCCTATCCCCTTTACTTCATAGCCTGGACCACCACCCCCTGGACGCTTCCCAGCAACACGGCCCTTACCGTCGGTCCGAGCATCGACTACGTACGCGTCACGACCATCAACCCCTACACGGAGGACAAGATCGACGTCATCCTCGCGGAAGCACTGGTCGATAAATGGTTCGGTGGTAATAATCAACCTGAGGTGCTCGAGAAGAGCGGTTCCTTCAAAGGCTCTGACTTGGTTGGCCTTCGCTACGAGCAATTACTTCCCGGTGCTACGCCTGAGGACGGGGATGCCTTCCGGGTGATCCCGGGTGATTTCGTAACCACCGAAGCCGGTACGGGTATCGTACATACCGCCCCCAGCTTTGGCGCCGATGACATGATGGTCGGTAAGGCCAACGGCATCGGCTCCCTCACGCTGGTGGACAAAACCGGCCGCTTCACGGAAGATGCCGGACCCTTTGCAGGCCGCTACGTCAAGAATTATAAGGACGAAAAGGACTACGTGGACGTGAACATCGACATCGCGGTTCACCTGAAAAAACGCGGCCTGGCTCTGAACGTCGCCAAATACAACCACAGTTACCCACATTGCTGGCGGACGGATAAGCCGGTGCTGTACTACCCCCTCGACAGTTGGTTCATTAAGGCCAGCGCGGTCAAGGAACGAATGCAGGAACTGAATGGGACTATCAATTGGCAACCCGCCAGCACCGGCGAGGGCCGCTTCGGAAAATGGCTGGAAAACCTGCAGGACTGGAACCTCAGCCGCAGCCGGTACTGGGGCATCCCGCTGCCGATCTGGCGCAGTGAGGACGGCAAGGAAGAGATCTGCATCGGCTCCCTCTCGGAACTGGACGAGCAGGTTACCGTAGCCAACCGGGAACTCGGATTGGACCAATCCGTACCCGAAGATCTGCACCGCCCCTACATCGACGAAGTGGTGTTGTGGAAGAACGGCCAGGAACTCCGGCGCGAACTGGATCTGATCGACGTCTGGTTCGATTCGGGGAGTATGCCTTATGCGCAGTGGCACTACCCCTTCGAAAACGAGGCAACCTTCAAACGCTCTTATCCCGCCGACTTCATCGCCGAAGGCGTAGACCAAACCCGAGGGTGGTTTTACACCCTGCACGCGATCGCCACCATGGTGTTCGACTCCGTGGCCTATAAAAACGTGGTATCCAACGGGCTTGTGCTGGATAAGGATGGTAAGAAAATGTCCAAACGGCTCGGTAACGCCGTGGACCCCTTCCTAACCATCGATACGTACGGCGCTGATGCCACGCGCTGGTACATGATCAGCAACAGCGACCCCTGGGATAACCTCAAGTTCGATCTGGACGGTATCAAGGAAGTTCAGCGACGGTTCTTCGGCACGCTTTACAATACCTACGGCTTCTTTGCACTTTATGCCAACATTGATAAGTACGATCCGACGGAGGACGAGCCGGTCAACGAGAGCGATCTGGCGGAGATCGACCGCTGGGTCCTGAGCCGACTCAATACCCTAACGACGGAGGTGACCGCCCGCTTTGCCCACTATGACGCTACGCCCGCCTGCCGGGCCATCGAAGGGTTCGTAAACGACGAACTGAGCAACTGGTACGTTCGCCAAAGCCGTCGCCGCTTCTGGCGCGGGGAGATGACCACCGATAAACGGGCCGCCTACCAAACCCTGTTTACTTGCCTGAATCGCGTAGCTCAGCTGATGTCGCCCGTGGCGCCCTTCTTTGCCGACTGGCTTTACCGGAACCTGGTACCGGCCGGAAGCACGCCAAGCATCCACCTCACCCTGCTTGCCCCTGCGGACACCGCAAAAATCGATGAAGACCTGGAACGCCGCATGGCCTATGCCCAGCGCATCTCTTCCCTCGTACTAAGTCTGCGGAAGCGGGAAAAGCTGCGCGTTCGGCAGCCGCTGCAGAAAATTTTGCTTCCTGCGCTGAACGCGGAGTTCCAGCGGCGCGTCGAGGAGGTTTCGCACATCATCCGCGCGGAGACGAACATCAAGACCGTTGAATTTCTGACGGATGATGGTTTTCTGAAGAAGACCATCAAGCCTAATTTCAAGGTGCTCGGAAAGCGTCTGGGCAAACAAATGAAAGCTGCTGCGGCCGCTATCGGTTCCATGACCGACGCGGAGATCACCGAGTTGGAAACCACCGGGACGCATAGGCTCGACCTGAACGGTGAATCCATTTCGATCAGCACGGAGGAGGTAGACATCATCACGGAGGATATCCCGGGCTGGAAGGTTGCCACCGACGGCGAACTAACGGTAGCACTGGACGTAAACGTAACTCCCGAGCTGGCGGAGGAAGGTCTCGCCCGCGAGCTCATTAGCCGCATTCAGAACCTGCGAAAGGATTCCGGTCTGGAAGTAACCGATCGGATCGACCTGCGCCTGGCGGGTCCTGAAGCGGTGCGAGATGCCGTAGCCGCCCATCGGGCTTACATTATGGAAGAAACCCTTGCTGACAGCCTGAACGTTGATGACGCCGTCGCTTCCGAGCCCATCGAACTGACTGGCGAACTTACGGTCAGCGTAGTGCTCGCCCGCGTAGCCCAGCACCAGAACTGATATGTCGAAAACACTTATCATCCTGGGCAGCGCCCGTGGAGACGGTAATACCGCTAAAGCCGCGCAGCAACTGGAGGCCGATACCGGAGGAAAGCTAGTCGACCTCCTGGAATACCAGATTGCCCCCTACGATTACAACAACAACTACCCCAAGGGGGATGATTTCATCGCCATGGCCAAACGGCTGGTCATTTACGACCGGATCATCTTTGCCAGTCCCGTTTACTGGTATAGCATGAGTGGCCCGATGAAGGATTTCTTCGATCGGCTGACCGACCTGCTTACCTACCACAAGGACATCGGCCGCCGGCTTCGCGGAAAGCAAATGGGGGTTCTGTCCTGCTCCGCCGAACGCCATATTAATGCGGGTTTTTACGAACCCTTCCGCTTGTCAGCGGGCTATTTAGGCATGACCTACGGGCCGGAATGGCACGCTTGGGTTCGGGGATCAAGGGTGGAGGTGGAATTGGTGAAGGGTTGAATTGGTGAATTATTGAATTTGCCCCCAACCACAGGTCGCCAGTTGGCGCCCGGCTAACCTGGAGTTCCTAGCCTAGTGTGAATCTATGAATTGGTGAAACGATCAATACACTCCCGAGCGAAGCGAGGGATAAGGTCCCGCGTATTCACCGATTCAAGAATTCACCCATTCACGAACTGTCCGCCTCCGTCATCAACCGCGAGTCAATGACAAAGCGCAGGCCCAGGGGAATCTCCGCCGAAAAACTTGACCCTCTGCCCTCTGTCACGTCCAGGGTAAGGTGGGTGTGTTTCCAGTATTCGTACTGAAACTTGGACATGTAAAATTTGCAACCGTGGATTTCACCGAGGAGCACGTCGTTATCGTCGTCGACCATCAGCTCTCCTTCCGGAAAGCACATGGGGGAAGAACCGTCGCAGCAGCCGCCGCTCTGGTGAAACATGAGGGGGCCGTGCTTCTCCTTCAATTGATCAATAACTTCTCGCGCCCGGTCGGTGATGTCTACTTGTGGCATGGGGTATAATTTGAAAAATGGCCAACCGGTGGGTACCGGCCGGCCATTTGAATTTGGTTGTTCGGACTGTTGCAGGCCTAGAAGAAGCCGAGCTTCGACTTGTTATAATTGATGAGCATGTTCTTGGTCTGCCGGTAGTGGTCGAGCATCATCTTATGGTTCTCACGTCCGATACCCGATTTCTTGTAGCCGCCGAAGGGAGCGTGGGCGGGGTAATCGTGGTAGCAGTTCACCCATACACGACCGGCCTTGATGGCCCGTGGCAGCCGGTAAGCTTCGTGCATATCGCGTGTCCAAACCCCGGCTCCGAGTCCGTATAGGGTGTCGTTGGCAATCTCGATGGCCTCGGCCTCGTCCTTGAAGGTCGTGACGCAGAGAACCGGGCCAAAGATCTCTTCCTGGAAAACACGCATCTTATTGTTGCCCTTAAGTACGGTAGGCTTAATGTAGAATCCTCCCGTTAGGCTATCCACGTGTGCGGCGCCGCCACCGGTGAGGACTTCACAGCCTTCTTCCTTGCCGATCTTGATGTACTTGAGGATCTTTTCGTACTGGTCGTTGCTGGCCTGGGCTCCCATCATGGTGTCTGGATCGAGAGGGTGACCCATTTTAATGGCCTCTACGCGTTCGATGAAGCGCTCGATGAACTTGTCGTAGATGGATTCCTGCACGAGTAGCCGACTGGGGCAGGTACACACCTCACCCTGGTTAAGGGCGAACATGGCGGCGCCTTCCAGGCACTTGTCGAAGAAATCATCATCGGCCTCCATGACACTTTCCATGAACACGTTGGGACTTTTACCTCCGAGTTCAAGGGTTACGGGTATGATGTTCTTGCTGGCGTACTGCATGATCAATTGCCCCGTGGTGGTTTCACCGGTAAAGGCAACTTTGCAGATGTCGGGGTGGCTGGCAAGTGGCTTACCGGCTTCTATGCCGAATCCGTTGACGATATTGAGTACGCCGGCGGGCAGCACGTTTTCGATCATCTCCATGAGAATTAGGATGCCTACCGGCGTTTGTTCTGCGGGCTTGAGCACGATGCAGTTGCCTGCGGCCAGGGCCGGAGCGATCTTCCACGTGGCCATCAGAATGGGGAAGTTCCAGGGAATGATCTGTCCGACCACGCCCAGCGGTTCCCAGACGTTCATCGATACCGTATCGCTGTTCAACTCGGCTACCCCACCCTCTTCGGCACGGATGACGCCCGCGAAATAGCGGAAATGGTCGATGGCCAGGGGCAGATCGGCGGCCATCGTCTCGCGGATGGCTTTACCGTTGTCCCAGGTTTCGGCACGGGCCAGGGCTTCCATGTTTTCCTCCATCACGTTGGCGATCTTGAGCAGGAGGTTGCTGCGTTCGGTGGCGGAGGTATTGTTCCAGTGGTCGGCGGCCTTCCAGGCAGCCTTCACGGCTTTGTCGATGTCTTCTTTCGTGGACCGCGGAATTCTGGTGAAGCTGTTCCCGTCAACTGGCGAAACGTTGTCGAAGTAGTCTCCGTTGGTGGGGGCGACCCACTCGCCGCCGATGTAATTTTCGTATTGGTCTTTAAATTTGGGTTTACTGAGAGTGTCTGCGGTATTGGTGGCGGTGGTGCTCATGATCGATGCTAAGATTTACGGTTTGTGGTTAATGCGGGTCGTTGCCTGGGAATTTGGGCGCGGGGCGCAGGAAGTGCGGCCGGCCAATCGGGGCAATGCCATTATGATGTCTAAATTACCTATTTCACTAGGTTACTGCTTGCACAATCCTGCAATCCAGTTGCATAATGCTACAATCCTATGCCTGACACCCTGCTGTGCGTAATAATATAGGGCCTATGCTTCTCAATTACTCCCATAATTCCGTATTCTTGGGAATATGTTGCAAACTGATCACCTGCGCACTACCTCCCTACAAACACTGGTAGAAAACCGAACGACCTATAGCCTGGAGACCCTGGAGCTGAATCTCTTCGAAACGCACGAGGCTGCTTCCGCCGTGACTTTGCAGTTTGATCAGCCCGTTCTGGCCAGCATGATCAGGGGAAGGAAAATCATGCACCTGCGCGAGGAACCCGGATTCGCTTTCCTCCCCGGAGAATCCATCCTACTCCCTTCCAACGAAAGGATGGTGATCGATTTTCCCGATGCCACCGACCGGCAGCCTACCAAGTGCCTGGCGCTGGCGATCGACGAAAATGAGGTGGGCAAGGTCCTGCAGTTGATGAACGAGCAACGCCCCCGCTCCGACGGTTCGGAGTGGTCGGCAACGGATTATAATTTTCACTTTACCCAGCAACCGGCCATTACCCAACTCCTGCAACGGCTAGTATTCCTCTGCGCCGAAGGGCACCCTTCCAAGGACATCTTTGTCAATATGCACCTGCGGGAGTTGCTGATCCGGATCATGCAGTCCGAATCCCGGCAATATCACCTGCGGACCGCCACCGACCATGAAACGCGTAGCCCCCTCGATGCCGTCATTACCTACGTGCGTAACCACCTCGACGAGAAACTCACGGTATCGCAGTTGAGCCGGATCGCCTGCATGAGTGAATCGGGGTTTTACCGCTCGTTCCGAAACGAACTGGACTGCTCTCCGGTGGAATTCATCAACAGCGAGCGGCTCAAGCTCGCCGCCAGTCTGTTACTGGACCCCAACCGAAGCATTCGGGAGGTGGCGCTGCGGTGTGGTTTTAATAGCGTGAGCTATTTCACGCGCATCTTTGGCGACCATTTCGGTAGCAGCCCGGGAGCATATCAGGAAGAGCAGATCACACTCAGTGTCCCCAGTATTGGCGGTAAGTAGGGTAAAAGCTGTAGTGCTGATTGCGGCGTTGCGTTTCGAATAGCTCCGTTAACTGGCGCGCGCCGTCGCCAAAGAATTCCAACAGGACTTCGTTCTCCGCCATGGCTGAAGCGTCTTCGAAGGCCTTTACCGTACTCTCGTGGTAGGCTTCGCTGTCTACGCGGCGGGCAGCGATGTATTCGGCCATCAATTCCGCCCGGTAGAAGTAGAGTTCGATAAGGTCTTTGGGGTGGATGGAAATCTCAGCGAATTTCTTGATGATCTTTCTCGACTGGGACCGGCCACGCTTTCCCCGTCCCCGGCCCGGAAAGAAGGATTTTCTCAAGTTTGCCTTGTACTTGTCGACGACCTTCTTAGAATCCCCTAGTTCCATTTGGTAGTACTCCTTCAGCACGGGGAAGCGGGCGTAGAGCCGCTGTAATTCCTCCCTCAATTCCGATTCGTCCAAGTGGTTGACGTACTTGTTAAAATCACGCTTCATTGCCTAAAAGTTTTAGCTGGCTCAAACGCAAGGTAGCCTGTAAGGGATTGTTGCCCTCCTTCCACTATTGTAAGGTTTCGTCACAGAAAATTTCAGCGTCCTCCTCCAGCGGCTAGCGGCTGGGCGAATCACCCCTCTGCAAAGAATATATTGAGCCATGCCAACGATCACCCTACCCCTGACCCGCGCCGAGGAAGGTACCCAGTACGCCGGAGTGTACACGACCGTATTTCTAATCCCGGCAAGAAAAATTCCGGACATACTGTCGCGGAAGCATAACGCCAACCGGGTCATTTGCCGGATCAACGATGCCGGGGAGGTCTACGCCGGGTTGATGCACGATGGTAACGGGAATTATTTCATGACCGTCAACAGGGAGGTCTGCCGGAAGTACGGACTTGAAGTGGGAGATAGTGTCCAGTTGGACCTACGACCGGACGACAGCGATTACGGTATGCCGGTACCTCCCGAAGCTGCAGAACTTTGGAACCTCGACCCGGAAGCCCGGGAGGTTTTTCATAGCCTCTCCCCAGGAAATCAGCGAAACCTACTGTACCAGATCGATAAGCTCAAACGACCGGAAAGCCGCGCCAAAAAAACCGTTCAGATCCACGATTACCTTAAGTCGGTGAATGGCAAACTCGACTACAAGCAATTGAACGCCTATATCAAAGCAGACAACCGTTAGCCCGCCAAGACTACGGTCAGAGTAGGTATCTGTCCGCACAAAGCGGTCGCACCTGCGCTCCGCCGCCCACGACTGCTTATCTTGCTACCAAATGGACACGATGAAATCAACTGCTACTCTTTTACTGTTCCTGTGCTTTACCCTGACGGCGCCTACCCTTTTCGGTCAGGGAGCAGCGGACACCACCCGAAGCGAGCGCTTTAAAAGTCTGGAGTTCCGGAATATCGGCCCCTTCCGCGGTGGACGAAGCAATGCGGTCACCGGCGTGCGCAATCACCCCCTTCGCTACTACTTCGGGGGCGTCGGCGGCGGCATCTTCCGCAGCGACGACGGCGGCCAAAGCTGGCACAACATCTCCGACGGTCAGCTGAATACCGGCTCGATCGGCGCGCTGACCGTAGCCCCCAGTGATCCGAACGTGATCTATGCCGGCACCGGTGAGCATGCGGTGCGCGGGGTGATGACATCCCCGGGCGACGGCGTGTACAAATCGGTTGACGGAGGCGAAACCTGGCGGCACCTGGGCCTGGAAGACAGCCGGCACATCTCCGAGATCGCCGTTCACCCCCAAAATCCGGAACATCTTTACGTGGCCGTACAGGGGGCGGTGCACGGTGACAGCGAGGCGCGTGGCGTGTACCGGAGTACGGACGGCGGGCAGAGCTGGGAAAAAGTATTCTACGTGGATGCCACCACGGGTGCGGCCGACCTGAGTATGGACCCCACGAATCCGCGCATTCTCTACGCCGGCATGTGGGATCACCGGCGCTATCCGTGGACCGTCCGCAGCGGCGGCCCCGGCAGCGGCATCTTTAAGTCAACCGACGGCGGTGACAACTGGGAGGAACTCACCGAAGGTCTGCCGGATACCCTGGGTAAAGTCGCCGTGTCCGTCAGTCCGGCCATGCCCAACCGGGTCTATGCAAATATCGAAGCGGAAGGAGAAAAAGGCGGGGTCTATCGCTCTGACGACGGTGGAAAAAACTGGCGGCAGGTGAACAGCGACCGCATCACGGTAGCCCGCGCGTGGTACTACATCGAGGTTTTCGCCGACCCGGTGAATCCGAATGAGGTTTACGTACTCAACGCCCCGGTGCTGCATTCCATCGATGGCGGGGCGAGCTTTTCAACGATCTCGGTCAACCACGGCGATCAACACGACCTGTGGATCAATCCCGACAACCCGGATAATATGATCCTGGGAAATGACGGCGGCGCGGCCATCACCTTTAACGGTGGAGAAAGCTGGAGCTCCCAGGATAACCAGCCTACCGCCCAGTTTTACCGGGTCATTGCCGATGAGCAGGTGCCCTACCGCATTTACGGCGGGCAGCAGGACAACAGTACGGTCGACATCGTGAGTCGCACCCGCGGCGGCGGAATCGGAGCCTCCGACTGGCATCCGACGGCCGGTGGGGAAAGCGCCTTTTTGGCCTTCGACCCGGAAAATCCGCGGTACGTGATGGGGGGAAGTTACCAGGGTAACATTTCCGTTTACGACAGCGAAACTGACACCGAGATCGACGTAATGGCTACCCCCGTCGCCGGCCTGGCCACCCCGCCCTCCGAAATGAAGTACCGCTTCAACTGGAATGCCCCGATCGTCACTTCCCCGCAGGACCCGAACGTGTTTTACCACGGAGGAAACAAGGTGCTAAAGAGTACGGACATGGGAAGGAGCTGGGAAGAGATCAGCCCCGATCTCACCCGAAACGATACCAGCAAGCTCGTCGACGGCGGCGGCCCGTTCACCAATGAGGGCGCCGGTGGCGAGATCTACGGCACCATTACCTATATGGTGGCCAGTCCGCACCAGGAAGGAGAACTTTGGGTAGGCACCGACGATGGCCGGGTATGGCTGACACGCGACGATGGCGGCAACTGGACGGAAATTACGCCGGCTGGTTTGGGTGAAAAACTGGTCAATGCCATTGAAGTATCCCCTTCCAATCCAGGGACGGCCTACCTGGCGGTGACCAACTACAAATTCGATGATTTCACGCCGGAGGCCTACAAGACGACCAACCATGGTCAAACCTGGGTGCGGATCGACGAAGGTTTCGGCGAAAATGAATTCGTGCGGGTGATCCGCGAAGACCCCGAACGGCCCGAGCTTCTCTACGCCGGAACGGAGCGCGGTCTTTACCTCTCTTTCGACGGGGGTGGAAGCTGGGAAAAACCCAGATTTAACCTACCCGATGCGCCGATCCTGGACCTGACGACCCGCGACAACGACCTGATCGTGGCAACCTCCGGGCGGGCATTCTGGATTCTCGATGACCTCGGCGCACTACAACAGACGAACGGGGCAATGCCCGACGACCTTACCATCTACGAGCCCAAGCCAACTTACCGCTACTCGCTCAGTTCCGGTGGCGGACCGGAGTCCGGTGAGGGACAGAACGTTGCCAGTGGCGTGATCCTGGATTACTACCTGCCCACCGAGATGGACAGCACCGCGCTTACCCTGGACGTGCTCAACGCCCGCGGCGAGGTCATCAGAAGCTATAGCTCCATGCCGGAGAAAACGAAAAGCTGGCCCGGTGGCCCACCCGCCGCTACCGCACTGCCGGCCGAGGAAGGACTGAATCGTTTCAATTGGGACCTGCGCCGCGCAACCCTTCCGGCCGTGGACGGCATTTTCGTACTCGGCGATTACCGGGGCGGCATCGTGGAACCGGGAACCTATACCCTTCGCCTGGCCAGTCCTATGGATACCGTCTCCACCGACGCCCAGGTCCTCGCCGATCCTAATCTGGACGCCACCGTGGCGGAGTATGCCGCCCAGGCGGAAGTTCTGACCGGAGCAGAAGGAGCCGCACGGGACATCCACCGTTCCGTCAATCGGTTACGGCAGGTGCGCAACCAGGTCAAAGCCTTAAATGAGAACCTGGAAGAAGTTTCGGGCACCGACAACCTCATCGCCAAGGGCAAAGACATCATCGACCGCATCACCGAATGGGAGGAGAACCTCATACAACCCGATCAGAAGACCTTCCAGGACGTCGTCAATTTTCCGAATCGCCTGAACGCCGAATTTATGAACCTTAAGAGCCGGGTGGACGGGCCCGTTCCGGTCGTCACCGAGGGGGCCAAAGCGCGGCTGGACGAATTGCTCAGCGACTGGCGAAATTATCGACAGGTACTTGACCGGATAATTCAGGAAGACGTAGCCGATTTCAACGCCACCTACCGGGAATTGGAACTGCCGGCCGTGGTGGTCCCTGCTGCGGAGGAAGAATCAAAGCGATAAGGTTTATGCATTTCGGAGGAATGGTGCATCTATCGGGTAAACCACCCCGTTATGCAACGCCTGCTTTTCCTCCTGCTCCTCCTACCGATCCTTTTACCCGCTCAAATCACGCCGATCACCGGACGCGTGGTGGACGACTCGGATGGGCTACCATTGATCGGGGTTTCCGTGGTTGTCCGCGGGCAGCTCACCGGCACCGTTACCGATATAGACGGCTACTTTTCCCTGGCCGGGCTTACTCCCGCAAGGAAGTACAAGCTTCGTTTTTCCTATACGGGCTACACCCCGCTCTCGATCAATGCCACCGCCGGCGACTCTCTCGGCACGCTGCGGATGATAGCCGGGCAGGCCCTGGACGAAGTCGTAGTAGTTGGCTACGGCGTATCCCGCAAGCAGCAAGTAAGGGGATCCATTCAGGGCAAAGTCAATGGAGTAGCTTTGTCCGGAGCCTATGCTCCCTACGAGGAAGGCCGACCGGAACAGTACAACGGCATCACCGAAAACGGCTGGATCATGACCGCCGACCGGGCGGTATCAACCCTAAGTACCGACGTGGACCGGGCGAGCTACGCCAATGTCCGCCGGTTCCTGCGCGAAGGCCGACTACCGCCCGCGGATGCCGTCCGCAGTGAGGAGATGATCAATTACTTCAACTACGACGATCCAGCGCCGGAGGGGGATGCGCCGCTCGCACTGCGGACCGAATTGGGGGATTGCCCCTGGAACCCAGCGAACCGGATTCTGCGGGTAGGTCTTCGAGCCCAGGACATACCCCGCGATGCACTACCACCTGCTAATCTGGTATTTCTATTAGACGTATCGGGGAGTATGCAAGGTCCCGACCGCCTGGATTTACTCAAAAAGAGTATGCTGCTCCTGGTCGATCAGCTACGCCCGGAAGACCGGATCTCCATCGTGGTTTATGCCGGAGCGGCCGGGCTGGTATTGCCCCCGACCGCCGGGAACCGCGGGGTCATCATCCGCGAGGCCATCGAGCAACTCTCCGCAGGTGGCAGTACGGCCGGTGGAGCGGGCATTAAGTTGGCTTACGCGACGGCAGAAGCGCATTTCATTCCCGGCGGGAACAACCGCATCATCCTGGCTACCGATGGGGATTTCAACGTGGGCACCACCGACCAGCGGACACTAGTAAAACTGGTCGAGCAGAAACGCGAAAGCGGCATTTACCTCACTGTCCTCGGTTTCGGCCGGGGCAACTACCAGGAGGGTACCATGCAGGAACTCGCCGACCGGGGCAACGGCAATCATGCCTACATCGACGGCATTATGGAGGCAAAGAAGACACTCATCACGGAGTTCGGCGGTACGCTCGTTACCGTGGCGAAGGACGTGAAAGTGCAGATCGATTTCAATCCCGAAGCCGTGCAGTCCTACCGCCTGATCGGCTACGAGAACCGACTGCTGGACGAAGAAGACTTCGATGACGATACCAAAGATGCCGGGGAAATGGGCGCCGGCCACCGGGTGACCGTCCTATACGAGATCGTACCCGCAGGTACGGCCGATCAATCCTTCGGCGAACTGCGGGTTCGCTATAAAGCTCCCGAAGGTGGCTTTTCCCGCAAGCTGACTAAGGCCATTTTGCCGGACCTATCAGCTCCATCGGATAACCTGAACTGGGCGGTTGCCGTGGCGGAATTCGCCATGCTGCTGCGGGACAGCCCCCACCTGGGCTCGGGCAATTACGAAGATTGCATCACCCGGGCGCGGGCGGCGCGGGGCGATGACCCGAATGGTTACCGGGCCGAGATGATTGAGCTGATGGAAGGTGCTTCCGGCCTGGCTAAGAAATAGGTCAGGCAGCTTCGATCCAGGCATCGACCTTCCGCTCCAGCACGTTCAGGGGCAGGCACCCGCCTTCCAACACCAGATCGTGGAAGGCCTTGATGTCGAAATCATCGCCTAGCTCCTCTTCCGCACGGGCGCGTAGTTCCCGGATTTTGAGCTGTCCGACCTTATAGCTAAGCGCCTGCCCGGGTATGGCCATGTACCGCTCGATCTCGGCGATGATGCTGGCTTCCCCTTCGGCCTCATTTTCCAAGCTGTACTGGATGGCCTGCTCGCGGGTCCAACCCTTGCTGTGTATACCGGTGTCGACCACCAGTCGGATAGCGCGGTGCATCTCCGCACTCAGCATGCCGAAGTACTGGAATGGGTCTTCGTACAGGCCGAGTTCCTTCCCGAGGCTTTCCGAGTAGAGCGCCCAGCCTTCCCCGTAGGCGCTGTACCAGAGGTTGCGCCGGAAAGCGGGAAGGTCCTCATTTTCCTGGGTGAGACTGACTTGATAATGGTGGCCGGGAATGGCTTCGTGCAGGAAGAGATCCTCATCGCTAAAGACGTTGTATTCTTCCACGTTCGGGATGGGCACGTAAAAAATGCCTGGCCGGCTACCGTCCTGGCTACCGGGATTATACTCCGCGGAAGCGCTTGCCTCCCGGAAGGCTTCCGTCCGCCGGACCTCGAATTCGGTCTTGGGTACGTTATTGAAAAGTTGACTTAATTGAGGCTTCATCCGCTCGTATATGGCGTTGAAATTCTCAATCACTTCCTGGGGCTCGTCGAAGGGCATCAGGTCCGGGTTCGTGCGGACGTAATCGAAAAACGCCTGAAGGTCCCCCTCAAAGCCGACTTCCTCCTTTACCTGCTCCATCTCTTGGCGCAACCGGGCGACTTCCCGCAGACCGAGTTCGTGGATCTCGTCGGCGGTCATATCGGTGGTCGTGTACAACTTGATCAGATAGTTATAGTATTCCTCCCCCTGTGGGATGGCGTCGATGCCGCTGGTTTCCCTGCTTTGGGGGAGGTATTCGTCGCGCACATAGGTACTCAGGTCCGTAAATAGCGGAATGATGCGCTGCCCGACCATGCCCCGAAAAGCCCCCTGCAGGCGCTCCCGGTCGTTGGTAGCAAAAGTATCCGGCATCATTTCTACCGGACTGTAGAAGAGGTGTTCCTCCAGGGGCTCGGCGGCAAAGGTTTCCAGTTGGTTAAGCAGTTTTACCGCTAGCGCGCGCGGCAAAAGGTACCCCCGAGCGGCACCCTGCTCCATATTGACCCGGGCGGTATCCATCATCGTGGCGAAATCCTCAACTCGGGCTAACCAGTTATCGTAGTCCGCTACCGTTTTAAAGGGCTGGGCGCTCTGTCCGCTGGCCAGCTGGCCGATCATCAGGTGCATCCCGCTGAATTGATCCAGGGGCAGCAATTCGGTGGCAAAGTCAGCCCCCTGCAAAGCGATATTCAGCTCCCACTCGAAAACGTCGTAGCTAACCTGAGCGGTGGGATCGAGGTCGCTGCGGTCGATTTCGCCCAGTTGGCGGAGGTAGTCCTGGTAGAAGCCCCGACTCTCTTCCTTGTATTCCTGCGAAAGCATATTCGGCAGGCGGTCGTTGTAGCGCGGATCCCCGAGAAAGGTAGCTTCCAGCGGACTGAGCTGTAGGCGACCCTCCTGGTAATTTTCCAGAATGGTAGCGAATGCCTCGCTCGCGGCGGGATCGACGGCCTGCTCAGGTTCGTCTTCGGCGCAACCAAAGAGTAAAAGCAGACAATACAGGGAAAGAGACAAAAGACGCATATGGATACCGTTTTGAATATGCAAGTAAAGGTAGGGCGGGGACGCAGGTACTACACAACTACTAAAATTCAGGCTTATCGGGTGATAAATTCATCTTCAGGTGTAAGAATCCACGCCTTTTCGCAACCTACTGAGCGTAATGCACGACGAAAAAAGCTTTCTCGATCTACTGCGCCGACACGAAGGCATCCTCTATAAGGTGAGCCGGATGTATGCCGACGACACCGACGATCGCCGCGACCTGGTCCAGGAAATAAGCTACCAGCTCTGGAAGGCTTATCCCGGTTTCCGGGGGGAAAGCCGCTTCAGTACCTGGATGTACCGGATCGCCCTCAATACGGCGCTCGGCCGTTTTCGTCGCCGTGAAGTTCCGGTAGACGCTGCTACCGAACTGCCGGAAGTAACGGAAACCCTTACCGAGGATCCCCGGATGAATCAGCTATTCGCGGCCATCCGGCGGCTTTCCCGGTCCGACCGGGCCCTGATCGCGCTCTACCTGGAGGATCTCTCCCTCCCGGAGATCGGCGAGATCCTCGGCATAACCGCGAATAACGCGGGAGTAAAACTGCACCGGGCAAAAAAGAAACTCAAAACCAGATTAAATCCGTGAACCATGAATATCGACAATGCCAAACAAGCGTGGCAAAACACAGATCCGGCCCTCTCTGCCGAGTGGCGAAAAAATAACCTGGCTATATCGTGGACCCACCCGGCCCTCCGCAGTATGCAACGGCAACTCCTTTTCGAGGGGCTTTGCTGGATGGGATTTCTGTTCCTGATCTATACCGGCCTGGATGGTGACCAGCGACCACTCGGTTGGACCCTGGCGCTCATCGGAGGACTTCTCTTACTGATCGCTCATGCCCTGTTGGGTTATCACCTGGCATCTCGACCGGTAGGTGACCTTTCGGTTACCGAGGGCCTTACCCGGCAACTCGCCAGTGTTCGAAAATTCAGTTGGGTATCCATGGCGCTCAGAACGGCAACCCTGCTGATCCTTTTCGGATTCCTGACCTCCAATATACCTGACCTGTGGGTTGCCGAAAGGGTATGGGCGATAGCGTCTATTGCTGTCTGGACGGGAGTGTCCCTATACATCCAGTACCGGCTGTGGCGGAGTAAGCTGCGTCGACTATCCGCTAATCTCAGTGAATTGAGTTCGGAAGAACCCGTCAATTAGTAGCTAATTTCAAGCACCTCCAGTTTTCGTAATTCCTTACCCAACTGGAAATCGGCCCGCTCCCCTACCCGCAAACCGGTGATCGCACGGGCGATGGGGGCGGTGAAACTGATCTTTTTTTCTTTCACATTGGCTTCGTCAACCCCTACAATCTGGAATTCCTGGTTCCGCCCGCCGGGTTGTTGCCGGAGACGAACTTGGGCTCCGAAGCGGACTTCATCCTTTTGTTGCCCGGCTGGGTCAATAACCCGCGCGCTTGATAACCGCTGATTCAGCAAATTGAGTTTCCCGTCGATCACTGTCAGGGTGCGCCGACGCTCATCCTCATTGTCACCCGACACACTGGCCTTTTCAGCTTCCAACCCGGCTTTCTCTGCTTGCAGGGCCTTTAGACCCGCCGGGGTAACATAGTTGGTCTCGCTGACGGGTAGCGGCGCTCGGGGCGGAATGATAGGAAGTGTTTCCTGGTCGGATTCTTTGACAAAGCCACGTGACATGATCGGAGATTTAATTTCTTGTTCTAACGGAAGCCGATGGCGGGGAGTTCCCTACCCCCCGACGGTACCAAGCATTTTGCGGTATCATTGCACCCCATGGCCGATCGCATCCGGTACTGGCTTTTTCGTTTTCTATCCGCCCTACGGTGGTATGGCAGGGCCTCCACCCGGTATGATGTGCACTCGCCTTTTTTGAGCCACCTGGTGAACGAGGTTTATCGAGATCGACGCACCTTTTACGCCTTCGGACTCATCAAGCGGATCCGCGAATACTGGTCCGGGGAAAAGCAGTCCGTCAACTTGCTTGAACTTGGAGCGCCGAGTCGAACCACCACCGCCCGCCGGCGCAGCGCTTCGAGCCTGGTACGATCTAACGCCATCGGCGATGGCTCGGGCCGCTTCCTCTTTCGATTGGCGCTGTGGCTCCAGCCTGACCGCATCGTGGAGTTCGGTACCAATGCGGGTATTTCAACACTCTACCTCCACCTGGCCGATACCCGTACGCCGCTGTTCACCGTTGAAGGAAATCCGGATGTAGCCGACCTGGCCCGCGTCACCTTTGCCAAAGCACAGGTGTCTTCCCGTCTCAACCTGTTTAGCGACAGTTTTTCCCATTGGATAGCTACCCATCTGCCGGAAGATCGGGTGACCACCCTTTTCTTTCTGGACGGCGACCATCGTCGGCAGCCCACCCTGGACTACGTGAACCGGTTACTGCCAAGTGCAAAGGAAGACAGCGTGTTCGTTATTGCGGATATCCATTGGTCAGAAGAAATGGAGGCGGCATGGCAGGAGTTGCAAGGGCTTGCCGGGGTAACTGCTTCAATAGACTTATACCACTTCGGATTACTCTTTTTCCAACCTGAATTAAACGGGCCCCATATTGCACTCGTACCTACCCGCTACAAACCCTGGCGGGTCGGGTTCTTCTGATCAGTCATCACGCCACCGGTTCTTTTTCGTAGAAAAGCTACTCGAAACCCTCCCAATCATCGACATGGCCCCGGCGGCTGGTTTCGATGTGGTCCAGCAGGCGTAAAATGATGTCTATTCCGGCCGCATTGACCCCGAGTTGATCGTGCAGGCGCAGCGCCCGTTCTATCCGCGGTACCTGACTCTCCGGAATGAGGATAACTTCCTTTTGTTGCTGCACCTCGAAGAGGCCGTGCTCCAGGAATTCTTCAATCACGATCGTTTCGCACTGGTGGAAAGTGCAGAACTGCTTAATAGTGATGTAGGCTACTCCGGGACTCATATGCTTCAATTTACGTGGGCCCTAGCGACCGGCCAACTGCTGGAAGGTTTTCTTTTCGTCGGGACTTAGCTTTTCAGGCAGGCGGACCATGAGATCGAGGTAGAGATCTCCCTGACTTTTTCGTTTGTACGCTGGCAGTCCTTTGCCCTTTAGTCTTACCCGCTTTCCGTTGGCCGTGTTCTCCGCCACCGGGAGATTGACCGCGCCGGTGGGCGTTTCGACCGTGATCTTTCCACCCAGCAGCATGGTGTACAGGTCAACCTCGACGGTTTTATAGAGATCCGCCCCCTCGCGCCGGTAATCCGCAGCGGTTTCTACCCGAAAGGTGATGTAAAGATCGCCGGCCGGACCACCGCCGGCCCCGGGGCTGCCCTGCCCCCGCAACCGCAGTGTCTGCCCGTCTTCCACACCGGCCGGGATGGTGACGCGAAGTTGTTTGCCGTTGACCGTAAGCACCTGCTTATTGTCTTCGAGAATATCTTGCATGCGTACCCTAAGCTCAGCTTCGATGTCCCTGCCACGGAAAGCCCTGCTTTGTCTTCCAAAGCCGGCACCTGCGCCTCCGCCGCCAAACATATCCCGAAAGAAGTCGGAATAGTCCGCTCCTTCTCCACCGGTGGTATAGGTGTACTGTCCGCCGAAGGGATTTCCGCCGCCGCCAAAATTACCCCCTGCTCCGCCACGCTGTTGCCTGGCCTGTTCGAAGGCTTCGGCGTGCTCCCAGTCCTTACCGTACTTATCGTATTTGACCCGCTTTTCCGGATCGGACAGCACCGCGTATGCTTCGTTGATGGCCTTGAACTTTTGCTCGGCAGAGGCATCATCGGGGGCCACATCGGGATGGTACTTCCGGGCCAGCTTACGGAAAGCTTTCTTCAGTTGCTTAGCATCGGCGGACTTTTCTACGCCCAGCGTCTCGTAATAATCAATAAACTGTGCCATGAGAATTGCTAGTTTTCGCCACCGCTCTTGTGCAGGGAAGGGACCACGAGCGCGATAATGGTACCTACCGCGGTGCCCACCAGTACGTCCGTAAAGAAGTGACGACCCGCACGCATACGCCCATAGCTCACTGCTGCGGGAAGCAGGGCGGCTCCCAGCCAGACGTACGGGCGAGCATTGCTACTGGGGTAAAGATCATTGTAAAGTTTGGCCGTGGTGATCGCGAAGTAGGCCGTTGTCGCGCTGTGCCCGCTGAAGAACGAATATCGGCTGGACTTCTTCGTTTTGGTGTCCAGGGGCGCATCCAAGTTGTAATTATAGGGCCGGGGACGCCGAACGAGCACCTTGGTGAGATTTATTAACCCTGAATTGATCATCGCTCCCTGGAAAACAATCAGCGCGGCTTGGTTAAAGTTATCGCGGCCGGGCCGGTCCAGGAGCAGAAAAAAGGGGCTGGCGAAGCTGGCGAGGAGCACCTTGTCGGTCATCTCATCTGCCCGTAGGCTAAGATGACGGGTACTGAACATGTCAATACCCGGAATGCGGTCGATCTCCAGCACGCCGATATCCTCCTCCGTAAGCGGCGTAACCCGTCGGTCCAGCAACACCGATGTGGTGGTCAGGCTGCCTCCCAGGCCGAGCAGGATCGCATTCGTGGCGTTGCTGGGATCGTAAGGCTGGATCCCCTGCGCCGGCAGCATTTGAGCGAACAGGAGGGAAAGAACGAAGTAAAGCAGCGTCAAAAAACGGTACATATACGGGGGGTCGTTGTGGTTGCCTAACGAAGGGCCAGGATAATTGTGCTATTCAAGACCTAATTCCGCGCGCAGCGGCCGGTTGACATTGGAATTTTGCGACCAATATGCTTCGGTTCGCTGTTTGCGAAGCGTGGCGGTGGTGGTGAGCTCCGTTCCTCCGCTGGGATAGGTTTCCGTCCATTTGCGGATAACGTAGGGCGAGTCCACTTCATAAGTGACCTCCAAGCGTCGCGGCAGGTCGGTGTAGTCAAGCACGTAGGTAAGTAAACTATCTCCCATTTGAACGGTACTGGCCATTGCTTCCGCCGCCCGGTAGGGTTGGTGGGTCATGAGCAGGTAGCCGGTGTTGGGAATGACGCTGAAGGTTCCCTCCGGCAGGGCCCCGCTAATGCGAATACGATTAAAGATCTCGTCTTCCAGGAAATCGGCGGCGAGTGTCTCCTCTACGTCGCCTTCCCGCTCGAAGTAGCTGCGCAATTGCATCCGCCAGGTATTCCCACCAACGGCGTTGAGCTGGGTATAGCTCTGGCCGCACCAATCCTGTGAACTGGTGGTGACCTTGAGGGTATTCGGATAAGCCTGCCCGTCAGTGGGCGTAAACACCGAGGTCATGAGCGAATAATCGTAAATACCGGTGACGAAGCGGCGGAACAGGTTTGTTTTCAGGACGGGAGCGGAAGGTTCTTCGCTCTCTCCGACGCCTTCGTCCTTAACCTGTTTTTCCGCCAGGAACGGCTCGCTAACTTGGATCAAAACGGCTTCCCCCTCCCGTAACTCTCCGTAGCGGGCCTGGATAAGATCATAGGTGGTAATTTCCGCTTCGCCCTGGTACCAGTAATCGGATAGCTCACCCGAGAACAGGGAGCTCCCTACGTATTCTTCCCCTTGCTTAGTGGCAATCTCGGCATCTCCGGAAGCGTTACAGGCGTGCAGTAGCAATCCCAAAAGGGAAATCCATAAAATTTTCATACAAGTACAATGAACCACCCCTTCCGGGCAATCGTGCCACGGTCGGGGTGAAAGTTTGAAAAAGTCTTACATTAGCGGCGATAGTTTACTAATGCACTCATTGTACTTGTGGCTCCGTCCTTGGACGGAGCCCAAGCTTTGGTAAACTTGCCTTCCCCAGTCCCTTGTTTATGCGGACCGCTCATTTAATCGTTTTACTTCTCCTGTTGTTCGCCGTCCAGCCGATTTTCGGCCAGGATTACGACCGCCGCCGAGCTGTCGACGCTTTTGACGACGGCATGCAGTACCTACTGGACGGCAAATTAAACCGGGCCGCCAAAAGTCTGGAGCAAGCCGTTAAATACGACCCCGCCTTTCTGCCGGGCGTTCGATCGCTGGGAACCGTTTGCGCGCTACAGAAAAATTACGAATGTGCAAAGCAGTACTATCAACAGGTACTACAAAGGGACTCCACCTTTTCCCGGCTACTTTACTACCAGGCAGGAGAAGCGTATCTGCAGGCGGGAGAACCGCGTAAGGCACTTGCGTATTTTCTTCGCTTCCAGGAATTCCAAGCCATTGACCGAGGAGAATTTGGGCTGATGGGGGAACAAGAGATGGCGACCGAGCAGGAGATCGTGAAAAACGAACTAGCCCGTAGCATTCTCTCCGCCCAGATATCCGCCGACAGTACCAACTACGTAAACGCCACCAACCTTCGCAACATGGGTAGGTCCATTAATAGCGAAGACAACGATTACTTCCCTTTCTTCACCAACGACCTGACCGGGGTGTTATATACCCGTCAGGAACCCCTGGGCGACGAAGACCTAATCACGGCTGAACGAAAAAATCTGACCAGCAAATTCCGTACCTCCCGCTTCGGTAGCTTCAATACGCAGCAACCGGAGGGCATGTGTACCCTGGTCCGGGATGGAGAGACAATATTCTTTACGCTCTGTCACGAAAATCAGGTTGGCGGTGGCTGTGATATCCACTCCGGCGTGCTCATCGACGGCCAGATCGAGCACACCCAACGCCTCCCGGATTACCTCAATTCCTCTACCTGGGACTCTCAGGCCGCGATCAGTTGTGATGGGCGGCAACTCTTCTTCGCCAGTACACGCCCCGGTGGCATCGGGGGAAGTGACCTGTACCGGTGCTATCGTCTACCCGACGGAAACTGGTCGGAACCGATTAACCTGGGGGCCGGGGTGAACACCCCCCAAGATGAAGAGGCCCCTTTTCTGAGCAACGATTCGGAAACCCTCTATTTTTCAAGTATGGGGCACGAAAGCTTGGGCGACCAGGATATTTACTATAGTCGCTGGGACCCCAAACGGGAACGATGGACAAAAGCATTGAATATCGGTCCGCCGATCAATAGCGCGGCAAGGGAACTTGGCTTTCACTTATCGGCTGACGGACGGCAGGGTTTCTTTGCCAGCGACCGTGCCGGAGGCGAAGGCGGGCTGGACATCTACCAGTTTACGCTGAACGAGGAACTTTCCGGCAAAGAGGTAACCTATGTTTCGGGCTACGTGACGGACAGCGTGACCGGAGCGCCAATTATAAACCAGGAGGTCCCAGTGGTGGGAGGCGATATTTTCCGAACTAATTACGCCGGCCGGTTCTTCATCTGTGCCCCGCCAAATGCGCCGCTACCCCTGGCGGTAGACCACGGTGCTTACGTGCCCTACCGGAAAACGTTCGAGATTCCTCGCTGGGATAACGCACAGCCTTTTAGAATAGATCTCAAATTGGTGCCGCCGGCTTCCGCCCCTGTAGCTGAACCAAAAGCGCCTCCTAAAGTCACCTACACGGAGGAAAGTCGCGCGCTTTTTGCCTTCGAAGAGTCTACTCTTACCGAGCAGCAGAAAGAATCCTTGTCACTTTTCATCGCCAACTTGGACACCACGTCGATTACTTCCATCGCGCTTATAGGCTTTACCGATGAAACCGGAACGCCTGAATATAATTTGCGGCTTAGTCAGGAGCGTGCGGAGGCGGTGGGGGCGTATTTGCGGGAGCTGGGCATAGCGGCTGAAATGATTGTCATTGAGGAAGGCAGAGGAGAGATTGCAGGTAGGAACTCCAAAAATCTCAACCGCCGGGTCGACATCCTCGTGACATTGGAATGAGGATAATATTCACGTATCGAACATTTTGGGTAGGTTTTCATTATTGTCTTTCACATTAATTGATTGTATTACCTTACCCTACATTGTTCCAGTATGCGATACCAACTCCTCCTACTTTCCGTTTTATCCTTTACCGCTCTTTCCGCGCAGACCACTGCTCAGACGGAGCCTAAACCCTCCTACTGCGAGGAAGCGCCGTCTACCTACGGAGCAGCCGGCGTGCCCGGTGGAGAGACAGCTCCTTCGCTGCCGAAGTTTTCCACCACCCCAACCACGGAATACAAGGTTCAGGTTGCCATTCTACGGTACACTGACCCTTCAGAATACCCTTTTCATCCTACCTTAGTAGCCCGTTACCGCCCCTGTGAACAGGTTTGGGTAGTTGAAAGCCGCCAGAGCTTCTCTAACCGTGATGAAGCAATAGCCCTTCAGAAGACCCTTCAGGAAGCAGGCTACGGTGGTAGCTACATTACCGATTTGGTGGCTTACCAGTAAACCTTACCTATATGCGCTCGCTCATTTACTTTGGTCTGTCTGTCTTATTCTTCAGCTGTACTGCGGATGCGGACAAGCCAGCATCGGAAGCCTTTGGAGCGGCATTTGATTTGACTAACATTCGTCCGGCGGAGTCGCTGATAGCTACCTATAGCCAGCAAGAACTCAGCGACTCCGTGCGTACGACCCTGCGTGGCACCGTTCATGAAGTGTGCCAGGCTAAAGGTTGCTGGATGACCGTAATGGCCGGCAGCGGCGAGGAAATGACCGTAACCTTTAAGGATTACGGTTTTTTTGTTCCCAAGGATATCAGTGGACAGGAAGTGATTATGCATGGCCTGGCTTACACCCAACTTACCCCCGTTGAAGAACTGCGGCATTTCGCGCAGGACGCCGGCCAGTCAGCGGAGGAAATTGCTTCCATCACCGAGCCGCGGCGCGAACTTCGTTTTTTAGCGGAGGGAGTGACATTGCCCGTCAGGTAATCAATTTTGGCCAAAGTGATTGTATTTAATCACTCGCCTAAATTTAGTACGCTTCGTTTTGTAAGCACAACTCATAATTGACTGGCTTACAATCAATTACAATTTTGGCACGCCATTTGATATGATAATGGCGAGTAACGACGAGTAGCACCGTCGAAATTGTAACAGTAAGCTATCATCACTATGACCAACCAAGAATTCACACAGGAGATTAATAAACTGGAAAATTTACTATTCTCATTTGCATTACGGCTGACCCGCAATCATCAGGATGCACAGGATTTGATGCAAGAAACCAGCATGCGTGCCTACCGCCACCGCGACAAGTTCACGATGGGTACGAATTTTAAAAGCTGGGTATCCACCATCATGCGTAATACCTACATCAACCGCTAT
This sequence comes from Lewinellaceae bacterium, assembly GCA_963747415.1. GTDB lineage: Bacteria > Bacteroidota > Bacteroidia > Chitinophagales > Saprospiraceae > Neolewinella. The sequence goes on from CAVVFF010000004.1 coordinate 1,051,385, forward strand.
CGCAAAGAAAAAAGCCGCAAGCACGTGAATCAACCTATTGAAACTTTCACTTTCGCTTTGGAGAACACCAGCGCCATCCCTAACCAGGGTGAGCACGATATGCGCCTCAAAGAGCTCAATCGCATGATGAGCACCATCGGTGAAATCTACAGCGTACCCTTTCTGATGTTTTACCGCGGTTATGAATACAAGGAAATCGCTGCCCACCTGAACATCCCCATCGGCACGGTTAAGAGCCGCATCTTCCTGGCCCGCCAGAAAATGAAGGGGATGATCGGAAACAGAAACTAGGCCTCGGCCCAACGGACCATAATTACCAACAAAGCAACATTTGCCTACGACGTTTGAGAGACCACAGCATTATTCTAGCTTGAGACACTAGAAGTTTATTTTTGAGAGACCTTTTACAGACACTATTTCAAACACAATTTTTTTGAGAGACCTTTTTTATAGACACTGATTTTTCGAGACACTTTTATTTAGACACTAATCACGGATAGACACCTTTTGAAGGAGTTTTGGAGCTTTAAGCACTTGACAATGCACTTTTCAATTTAACCAGAACTTCAGTACATTTTACATTATCCAAGCACGGCGAATTTCATTTCCTTTCGCCGGACATTGAACCCAGAGGGCCGGCATTTCGCCGGCCCTTTTATTTTTCCGCTATTTTCACCGCCGCTATGGATGAAAAATTTCTCGGGCGGTTATACGATAAACACCTCGGGGCTAATAAGCTTCCCTCCCCTAGGCTGATAGAGGAGTGGTTGGACGGCCTGCTTGCTTTCCTCTTTCCCGAACTCAGTACGCTTAAATTCGCTTCGGAAGCCGATTTCCGCAACCACTACCGCACGAACGACCTCAAGCTCTATTCCATACTAACCGGTATGTCAGACCGGATCAGCTTGCCAGCCATCGACCAGGTTCACAGCCAATTTGAAGCCTGTCTCCCCGCCATACACGATCGCCTTCTAGAAGATGCGGACGCAATTTTGACCGGGGACCCCGCCGCCGTAAGTCAGGTCGAAGTGATTACCACCTATCCCGGCTTCTACGCCATCGCCGTATACCGCATTGCCCACGCTATGCATGATTTAGGCGTCAGTTTACTTGCGCGTATGCTCACCGAAATCGCGCACGGGAACACGGGGATAGAAATCCATCCTGGAGCAGAGATCGGGCACCGCTTTTGCATTGACCACGGCACGGGAATCGTGATTGGCGAGACCGTAAACATTGGCAACGACGTAAAAATGTACCAGGGGGTTACACTTGGCGCACTTAGTGTTAAGAAAGAAATGGCCCGGACAAAGCGCCATCCCACCATTGAAGATGGGGTAGTGATCTATGCCGGTGCTACCATTCTGGGTGGAGATACGGTAATTGGCACGGGAAGCATCATCGGTGGTAACACCTGGATCGTACGCAGCGTGCCGGCCGACAGTCGCATTTATTACCGGGAACCCAGGATTGAGTGAACCCCGGCGGAAAGATGTCGGCACAACCAACTAATAATCATTACCTTCGTTATTCATTTAAATCGCGTGGGCCGGAGACAATTGGCTTGCGCCCAACAAGCCTTAATGGATATTATACCCAACGACACCCCGGAAGAGGAGGTGGTCTATTTTGACGAACTCAACCTCGTCGACGAATTACTCGACGCGCTGGATGACATGGGCTTCGAGAAATGCACCCCAATCCAAGCCAAGGCTATCCCCCCCTCCCTCGAGGGGCGTGACGTGCTGGCCGTAGCCCAAACCGGTACCGGCAAGACCGCCGCCTTTCTGCTGCCCATCCTGGATAAGCTGACTCGGGAACCCGTTTCCAAAGTTAATACCATCATCCTTGAGCCGACACGTGAGCTGGCGATGCAGGTGGACCGTCAACTGGAAGGCTTCAGCTTTTATACGCCTGCCTCCTCCATCGCTATCTACGGAGGGCGGGACGGACACAGTATGGAACGGGAAAAGAATGCCCTTAAAACCGGTGCGCCATTAGTCGTGGCTACCCCTGGCCGGCTGATCGCTCACCTTGACCTAGGTTACGCGGATCTAAGCGGCGTGCGGCACCTGGTACTCGACGAAGCAGATCGCATGCTCGATATGGGCTTCGTCAATGACATGCTCAAGATCATCGACCTGCTGCCAAAGGACAAATTACAGATCCTCTTCTACTCGGCCACCATGCCCGGGAAGATCCGAAAATTCTCCAGGGAAATCCTGAAGGACCCGGTGGAGATCAGTATCGCCATCTCCAAGCCGGCGGAAAAGATTGATCAAAAAGCATTCGACGTAGCCGACTGGGCCAAGATCAGTTTGATCGAGCATATCCTTAAGGACAAAAAAGACCTGGAACGAATACTGATCTTCTGCGGCCGCAAGAAGACGGTCCGCGACCTCACCAGACGACTGCAACGGAAGGGGCATAAAGCGGAATCCGTTTCATCCGACCTGGAGCAAAACGAGCGCGAAGAACGTCTCAGTGATTTCCGTTCGGGTAAAATACCCATCGTTATCGCCACCGACGTTTTAAGCCGGGGTATCCACATTGACGGCATTGATCTTGTCATCAATTTTGACGTTCCCGGTGATGCGGAGGACTACGTCCACCGTATCGGACGCACCGCCCGCGCAAGCGCCGAAGGAGAAGCCATCACGCTCATCAGTAAAGAGGACCGCCAACGGTTTAAACGAATCGAGGAACTCGTAGAAAAGAAGGTTCGCCGCATTCCCCTGCCCGACGAACTGGCCGATGCCGAGCCCCCAAAAGGAGGCGACAGAGACGATAAACGCAAACGGGGAGGCCACGGTGGAGGGCGTGGATCCGGAAGCGGACGGGGAAGAGGTCGCGGACGCGGAAACAATAATTCCGGCCGTGCCAAAGGCTCGGGCTCCTCATCTGATGCTCCATCAGGGTCCGGGAACGACGGCAACACATCCTCCGCAAAGAAAAAATTCGGTCGGCGGCGGCCAAAGTAAACAAGATCTTCGGCCCACGTTCCTGGTTAACACCGATCATGGAAGGCCAAGCAAAGCTTCGAAGACCAGTCCGGCTACTACTTTGGCACCTTCCGGTTGAAAGTGGGTATTGTCCGAAGCACCGTCCGGGTAAGCTTCGTAAACTCCGGCCGTCAGATTCATGAAATAATTCTTCGAGACGTAGCTCCGTCCCTTCTCGCTGAAGGCCTCCATGGAAAGCTGATTAAGATCGATCAGTCGGACCTCCATTTCCTGAGCTACCGCTTTAGCAGCATCGGGATAATCCCCGTGTACGTTTTCAAGTTGGCCATCCTTCCAGGGATAGTTCCGCGCAACGGGTGTGAGAATAATGGGTATGGCCCCTTTCTGCCGGCTTTGATCAACGTAAAGCCGTAAAAACTCTTTGTAACCTTCCGTATCAACGTAGCGTTCCGGCTTGCTTTCAGCTGCATCGTTATGGCCGAATTGCATGAGTACCAGGTCTCCCGGCTTTAATGCCTCATACACCGCGCGCCAGCGTCCTTCCTGGAAAAAAGTCCGGGTACTCCGGCCTCCCCTTGCGTGGTCGGCTATCCGCACACTGTCTGAATCGATAAGACCGCTGAACTTTGATAAATCCTGCCCCGTAAATCGTTCCTGGAACACCTGCCCCCATCCGGTCACGGGATAGCGTGTCTTCATATAATCCTCACCTGGTTCGTAGTTATTGGCGTAATCGGCAACGGTTGAATCGCCGATGAGGTAAATAGTTACGGGATCGGGAGGCAATGTCGTTAGGGCAAGTCCCATCAGGATCGAGCAAATCAATATGATCCTATGTAAGGCGTGGCTAAAGGGGTAGGTTAACTGAGGCATCGCTTCGACTATTGATAAGGAAGATAGTCGTAGACGACGGCGCGCCGAAGCGGGTGGTAAATGCTGCTCTTAAAAAGTTCAATAATGCCTTATCAATAGTCCCGGGCGCTTTGATCAAGCTCTTTCCTTCTTCACCAGCCGCCGCAACTCCTCCGCAATGTCGTGGACGTTACCATGCTTTTGGTTGGTCTGCAGCACGATGATCAGCCCCTCCTGCTTGTAACCTTGGACCAATGATTCATAGTTTCCATGGGAACCATGGTGCAGGTGGAGCGAAATATCGCCATCTTCCCAATCACAGCGTCCCAGGGGTGCCTGTATGTTATGGCCGGATATAGCTACTTCGGAAAGCGTGCTCATCGAAGATTCCGATAATAGGCTAAAGTTATCGAGCTTTCGAAACCACTGATATAGGCCTGTACTGGTAGCACAGACCGTGCTTATTTCGTAAGCGATGTCTTCGGTATTGAAATCATCGTCGAACGGAAGCGCTATCAAGCTCGTATCGGAAAACGGGTATCGATGCTTAAACTGGAACCCATTGAGGTCATGGGGATAAAACAGTTCCTCCTGAGTGAAAATGCAGAATTCCAGGCCGGAGACTAATTCCACGATGCGCTCTAAAAGAAATGGATTATAATTCGAATACAAATAATCTGTACCCGGCGAAAAAGCGAGACCGGGTAAAAATTGAAGACCATCGACCAAGTGTTGTTGGTTCGGCACCTTCCCCGAAAGGAAGTATTGATCCCATTCGATCACCGGCAACCCGCTCGAGTATTGTAAAAGATGACGGAGGGTTACCGAATCGGCCCAACGGGGAAAATCCGGGAAATACTGCGATAAGGAATCATCAAGCTGAAGTGCCCCGTCCTCATAAAGGTGCATGATCGCCACGGCAGTCAATTCCTTCTGAATGGAGCCCATGGCAAACTGGTGATCGGCCGTTAACAACCGGGTTTTGTCGGGATCCGCAAAACCATACGATCGTCGGAAAATGACCGAGTCATTTTTGGCAATCAGTACGTTTCCGTTAAGCATCCCTGCCTCGTGCAACCTCTCCAGGTAAGTCTCCAGGTTTTCCGGTTGGTGACAGGAAGTGATCGGGAGGAATATAGATAACAGCAGAAAAGATACGGCACGCAACATATACCCAACCATTTCCCAAACGACGAGTAAGCTCACCGGGAAGTTGCATGCCTGGCCGGCAATCGCAACCGCGCGCTTTGGTGCCCGGGCTTCGTAACTTGAATAGCTGGGTCAAATGGCGCCGGGGCGCAGGATCTTAACCAAAAACTCCTGCGGGTGCGCTTGTCGGAAATGTCAGTCTGAGTGGCTACCCACGCATTTAAGCACTACTAAATATTGTTCTTCCCTCTTCCCCCTTTCTTCAGGTAGGAAAGGTACTCGGCGATGTGTTCCACTTGCTCGTCCGATAGGATGTCATCGAAGGCGGGCATGGTGCCTAAACCGTGCCGGATCTGGTACCTGATGAGGAATTTGGGCAGCGGTTTATTAATGATCGCTGGCCCCACCGCGGCCATGCCTCCCGGATGGCATGTAGCGCACCGGTTGTGAAAAAGTTCTCTGCCCTGGGCGAGTTCCTCCGTGGGCATACTGACCACTTCGGCGGCCGGTCGCAGGCTCGGCGCGGAACAAGCTGCTATGAGGAAGACAGCGCACAGTACCAGTAAAGTGAATGGGATGGATAGGTTTCTCATGGTGCCTTCGATATTTTCCAGACGACACCGGTGGATTCCCGGGGCCTGGCCCCCTCACCCTTTTCCATGGTGAGTATGCCAAAGTCTACGATATACAATGCATCGCCAGCGGGGTTAAAACGCACGGATACGGGCCGTTCCAGTCCTCCGCTCCGAAGCCAGGTGGCCGGTCCGTTCTTAGGGCTGCGGTTCAGCGCGAAGTCTTCCACGATACCGGTTTCCACGTCTACCCGGGATACCCGGTAGCCCACCGGGGAGAGGGCCTTGCCCACCGCAGGAGCCATATCCCCGAATTCAGCGACGAAGGCCTGACCGGCAAAGCCGAAGGACTCATTAGAGGAGAAATCAAAGCCGTTGGCGGAGGCGTGGACGCCAAATTTAGCCACTACTTTCGGTGGCTTACCGGGCTCCTCGGCAAGGACCATCTCCGGATCCTTGCTCCCCGGAAATTCCAGCGATGTTAAGGGAATACCGTGGTAATAATCAGGCCATCCGTACCACCTGCCCGGCTCCACCTTCCACATCAGGTCGCCCGTTCCCCATACGGGCCGGCTACCCCGCACGTCGAACATATTGTCGGTAACGTAAAGCTGCCCGTCGGGAGCCAGTGCCAGCCCGTAGGGGTTTCTGAATCCCCAGGCGATCAACTCCGGCTCCCCGCCTTCGGTTGGTACCCGCATCACCGCCCCGCTGCAGGGGACTTCTCCCGGAATTACCTGCCCTTCCGTAACCGCCTTTCCATACGGAGAATAAGGACCGGTAACGGCCTGGTCATTGGGATCGTCAGTAAGTACGTTTTCGGTGGTATAGTTTTTTCCCCGGACGGTGATATCCTTACAGGGGATATCGTGGAAGTCCGGAAATCGGTACAACCAGCCGTAGTCGGCATTATCCTTACCCACGACCGCCGAGTTCGTAGCCGTGCCCTGGCCGAAGTATACATAACCATCCCGCACCACCGGCCCGTTAGTATGGTGATCCCCATGGCCGGGCAGATCCTCCACCAATACTTCCACCTCGCCCTGTCTACTCACCTTCAGGATTTTTCCGCCTTCGAGCTGCCCGCCCTCGGAAATATAGAAGAAGCCATCATCATAGGTCAGGCCATTCCAGGGTCCGTTTTTTTCTCCGGCATAAACCAGCGTGGTATCGCCCCCGGACCCGATCCGGTAAAGCTTGGGCTGTAGGAATACCTCGCCATAGGAATATCCTGCCTCGATCACGTAAGCGGTGCCCTCCTCATCGAAGGTCACCGCGGTAGGGAAGGTCAGGCCATCGGTTACGACCTCAATTCGATAGCCTTCCGGCAGTAGTACGTCGGCGGGATTAACCTGGCGGCCCTCGGGCGTATAGGAAAGCTGTCCTCCGCCCTTCGATGGTAAAAGGCCGTAGCAGCCTTGTAGTACCATGGCGGTAACCGCGAGCAAAATACAGTACGCAAGGTGCTTCAAGGTATATGCAGTTTTAGTCTGGTGAAGAGAACGCCAGGGTCCTCTTTCACTTTACGCTCCCGGTAGCACCGATGTTCCCTTCTGATACGCGAAAACCAAGCTTCGAAGGTGTCCGGACCAAAAGCCCGAAGTAAGGTGTTACCGGCCCGCCCGGCCAAATAATAAGTTAGGTGATCCGTATCCACGCGACTCGCAGATTCCTAAAGCGATGAACCGACGATAGGGGCGTTTTACGAAAGCACTAAATGCCAAAGGGGAAGGTTTCGGGAATCAACTGTCCATCCGGTTCCAGATGCATTGGGTGGAGCGCACTCGTTTCCTCCAGATACAGAAAGGCGTCGTAGCGGGAAGCAAGGCGAGTAGGAACGAAATTGCCACGTTCGCTATCCGGACGATACACCACGCCGATCGCCCGGTGGGGTAGCCAATCGTCGAATCGTTCTCGCAGTTCGTTTTGTCCATCGAAGATGAGAAGCTTGTCGTCCGGCGAAGCTTCGTGTAAAAGCCCTTCCACGCTATCAGCACGTGCGGGGGGCACCTCCATCGCTTCCATTTCCGCCCCCCACATTCGCCCGGCGATCACCGATCCGCGGTAGGAGCCGAATCCCACCAGCACGACTCCCTCGTCTTGGTGCTGCTGCCGCACCAACTGCCCGACGTTGAACAGGCCTTGGTTGGCCATGTCGGTGTAGCGGGCGTCGCCGATGTGGGTATTGTGTTCCCAAACTACCACTTTGGCTTCCGGACCGTGGAAGTCCATGAGCGCGTCCAGGGTCTCCACCATGTGCCGGTCGCGCACGTTCCACGACTCACCCCCGAATGTAGCCATGGTACGGTAGTACCGCTCGGCATTGCGGGTCACCAGGGCATTCATTTCAGCGTTCAGACCGGCTTCGCGCTCGTCCTGGTACTGAGGGGATCGTTCGCGGACTTCCCGAAGTAAATCCACCACTTCGTCCTTACAATTTTTTCCCAGTGCTCCCAGAGCCGCGGCGTAGGAACCATCGTCGCCGTAGGGTTCGAAGCAATCCACTGCCCTTTTGGCGTACGCTGCGGCCTCCGGATCCTCCTTTTCCAAATACTCAACGATAATTTCCATGGACTCCCAGAGGCTGTAAACGTCTAATCCATAAAAGCCGACTTTCTTATCCGGTGCGAGTCCTTCGTTATGCCCGCGCATCCATTCGGCCAGCGCGGCGACCTCCCAGTTGGCCCACATCCAGGTCGGCCACCGGCGGAACTTTCGCAAAACGTCGGCAATGCGGTCGCCCGCATCGGGGTAGCCCTTGACCCAGCGATTGATCTGATAGGCATCCGGCCAGTCACCTTCCACGGCTACAAAGGAGAACCCTTTCTCCTCGATCAGGCGCCTGGTGATTTTTGCGCGCCAGGTATAGTACTCGTGCGTCCCGTGGGAGGCCTCGCCGAGCAACACGTAACGGGCATCCCTTACGCGCTCGAGCAGCGGATCAAGGTCGTCTGGATTCTGTAGGGGGAGATAGGTCAGGGTTTCGGGGATAGAGTCGGGTCGGCAAATCGCGTGGCATAAGTGGGAATCTTAGGGGATCGATGTCCTATACAACCGGAAACGCGGACGGCCTGGTTCGCCCTATCCTTCCCTGCGAAGACGGAACCTGCGTAGTTTAGTCGGCAAACCTGACGCTCGTCAGAAACAGCAAAGACACATCGACCCTGAGAGTACGGCCAATTTCTCCAGGGACACAAGCATCAGGGCGCCGGAGCGCGGGAACAAGCATGGCCGTAAAAGGAAGTCAGTCACCCGCTATCCCGGCCAAGCGGAACATTTCCTGGATATCTTCCCCGATGGGAAAAGACTGCAGCGGGGGAACGCTTGCTCCGCCGGGATTGCCCACCGGCACTTTCCCCACGAAGGACTTCACCCCACCGACCAGCAACCTGGGCAGTTGCCCGGCAATCTCCTTCCCGCTCTTGATCCGGAAGCCAAACTGCAGCATTTTCCAGTGGACGTAAGTATGCTGCACCGGATACCGCTGACCGATGATGTGCGCGCGTTCCAGGTGATGCCAGGCCGTCGGCAGGTCACCGCCGCGGTAGGCTTGGCGGTATGTCGATATTTCCCGGATGAAGTACGGCTTCAAAGCGTCGGGAATGCGAGTATGCAGGGCCATAGTTCGGTGGGTTTACCAAAATAGAAACTATCAGATTCCGGGTAAGTTGCCTTCCCCGAATCTGGAGGGATCCAATTGTAGAAATGATCGATACCTGCCGATTCAACCTTTACCCAATCAACGGACTCACCAGTGGAATCTACGCACGGATCGAACCTGACTGACGAAACGTAAGCGCTTAAATCCAATTCGGCTTACGCCTATGACAACCAATTCAGGTGGCTAGCGATTACCTTTGCGACCCCAATTGAAGCCACTATATGCAAGCCCTTACGCCCCGCCACGACCAGTTTAAAAATCGCCACATCGGCCCCTCTCCGGAGGAAACCGCAGCCATGCTTGAAACTATTGGTGCGGCGTCCATCGAAGAACTGATCGATCAGACCGTACCGGAGAATATCCGGGTACGGGAACCCTTAAACGTATCCTCGCCGATTAGTGAGTACTACTACCTCCAGCACCTCAAGGGTATTGCCGACCGCAATAAGGTATTCCGGAGCTTTATCGGCATGGGCTACTTTGGTACAATCACCCCATCCGTGATCCTGCGTAACGTTTTCTGCAATCCGGGATGGTACACCCAGTATACCCCCTACCAGGCGGAAATCGCGCAGGGCCGACTGGAATCCTTATTGAATTTCCAGACCATGGTCAGCGACCTGACCGGAATGCCGGTAGCCAATGCCAGCCTTCTGGATGAGGGTACCGCGGCGGCTGAAGCCATGACCATGTTCTACGGCCACCGCAACAAGCGGGTAAAGTCCGAACCCGCTGATGTATTCCTGGTTTCCGACCAGGTGCTCCCCCAAACCCTGGCGGTACTGGAAACCAGGGCCGAGCCACTGGATATTGAAGTCCGCGTCCTTCCGGTAGCGGAATTCGAACTCGGCGAAAACAGGGTGTTCGGCATCCTGCTCCAGTATCCGGGTGCGGACGGTCGAATTGAAGATTTCCGGGAAGTAGTGGCCCAGGCGCGGGAAAAGAATATTACCGTTACGGTAGCCGCCGATCTCCTGGCCCTCACCCTGCTGACGCCGCCGGGGGAATGGGGAGCCGATGCGGTAGTAGGCAACACCCAACGCTTCGGGGTGCCCATGGGCTTCGGAGGCCCCCATGCCGCCTTCTTTGCCACCCAGGATACCTTCAAGCGACAGATCCCCGGGCGGATCATCGGCGTGAGCCAAGACCGCCACGGCAATACGGCCCTGCGCATGGCCCTACAGACGCGGGAACAACACATCCGTCGCGAAAAGGCGACCTCCAATATCTGTACGGCCCAGGCACTGCTGGCCAACATGGCCGCTATGTACGCCTGCTACCACGGCGCGGAAGGATTAACCGCAATCGCGAAGCGGACGCATCACTTTACCGTGATTCTGGCGGACACCCTGAAAAAGGCCGGTTATTCGCTGGTCACCGATGCCTTTTTCGACACCCTACAGGTAGACGCTTCACCGGAAAAAACTGCGGAGATCCGTCAGCGCGCCGAGAAGAACGGCTATAACTTCTTCTATCCCGAGAACGGAGGTATACGGATTAGTTTCGACGAGACGGTAGCTACCACTGACCTTCAGGCCATTTGCCGCATTTTCGAAGCTCCCCTCGATTACAAAGGTGCCGAGTTGACCGAAGCAGGCGGGGTAAGTGGTGTCGATACCCGGATTGCTCCTGCGCTCCGCCGCAAAAGTGATTTTCTCACCCACCCGAATTTCCGGAATTACCGGACGGAAACGGAAATGATGCGGTACCTGAAGCGGTTGGAGAATAAGGACCTGAGCCTCGTCCACAGTATGATCCCACTTGGCTCCTGCACGATGAAACTGAATGCCGCTACCGAGCTCATTCCGGTGAGTTGGCCACAGTTTGCCGACCTCCATCCCTTCGCTCCCATCGAGCAGGCTCAGGGTTACTGCGAGTTGTTCCACGAACTCGAGCACGACCTGGCGGAAATCACCGGTTTCACCGCCTGCAGCCTGCAGCCTAACAGTGGTGCCAGCGGGGAGTACGCCGGACTGATGATCATTCGCGCCTACCACCAACACCGCAACGAGGGTCACCGAAATGTCGCGCTGATCCCGGAAAGCGCACACGGAACGAATCCCGCCAGCGCCGTAATGGCCGGAATGCAGGTAGTAGTGGTAAAGAGCGACGAGGCCGGCAACGTAGACCTGGAGGACCTGCGGGAGAAGGCGGAAAAGCACCGGGACAATCTCGCCGCTCTTATGATCACCTATCCGAGCACCTACGGCGTATTCGAGACCGGCGTGGTTAAGATGTGCGAACTAATACATTCCCTGGGTGGAATGGTGTATATGGACGGGGCCAATATGAATGCCCAGGTAGGGCTGACCAGCCCCGGCCGCATCGGTGCCGACGTATGTCACCTGAACCTGCATAAGACCTTTGCCATCCCACACGGGGGCGGCGGGCCCGGCATGGGTCCTATCTGCTGTAATGAAGCCCTGGCGCCGTTCCTTCCCGGACACCCCCTTCAGAAGACCGGGGGACAGAAGGCAAGCTCCGCCGTAGCCTCGGCACCCTGGGGAAGTGCCAGCATCCTACTGATCAGTTACGCCTATATAAAAATGCTTGGTGCATCCGGGCTGCGTTCCGCCAGTGAGTTCGCCATCCTGAACGCGAACTACATCAAGGCCCGGGTGGAAGGTGCCTACGACGTCCTGTTCACCGGCGAACATGGTCGTTCGGCCCACGAGCTGATCCTGGATATACGCCCCTTTAAATCGGTCATGAGTGCCGGAGACCTGGCCAAGCGACTGATCGATTACGGATTCCACGCTCCTACGCTCAGCTGGCCCGTTGCCGGTACCGTGATGATCGAACCAACGGAGAGCGAAAGTAAAGAGGAGCTGGACCGCTTCTGCGAGGCCCTAATCGCGATCCGGGAGGAAGCCGATGAGGTAGCTCGGGGAGATGCGGACCCGCAGGACAACGTGCTGGCTAACGCTCCCCATACGGTTGCTGAATTAACGGCCGACGAATGGGTGCATGCCTATAGTCGGGGAAAAGCCGCTTATCCTCTGCCTTATCTGCAGCAAGGATTTAAATTCTGGCCAAGCGTTGCCCGCGTTGATGACGGCTACGGCGACCGGAATTTCGTGTGCACCTGTCCGCCGATCGAGGAGTATGTGTAGGGGGTAGGAATTTGGTTTTGGGTTTTGGGTTTTGGGTTGTGGGTTTTCGGTTGTCGGTTATCGGTTGTCGGTTTTGGGTTGTGGGTTATCGGTTGTCGGTTTTGGGTTTTGGGGGTTGTTGAAGCCTACTACTATGTCCTATTACCTACCCCCTGTATCCCCTTACCCTTCAAATTTCCACTCCAGCACGCGACGATCGTCTCCCGCGGTGATGAGTGTCTGCGCATCGAGCCATGCAAGGGTATTGACTGAATTTACGTGGCCTTTATCCCGGACGACTTCGACGACTTTGAGCAACTGAAGGTCGCGTGTGCGCCAGATCTTCACGGTTTTGTCCCGGCTGGCGGTGGCCAGGTATTCCCCACCGGGATGTACGGAAAGGGCATTAACGGTCATCAGGTGGGCGGTGACCGACTGTTGAAGTTTTAGCCGACCGTCCAGCACGGACCACCGACTCAGGCCGGCATCGCGTCCGCCGGCAAAAAGGTATTCCCCGTCGTGCGAAAAATCGAGGGCAAAAACCGACGGCGCGTGCGCGGCAGCTTGGTCCAGCAACGAATGATTGGCCCGGTCTAACAGGTAGATCTTTCCATCGCTTGCTCCTACGGCCACACGGTTGTAATTAGGGTCGTACGCTAACCTCCGTAGCGAATTTCGCGACAGCGGAATACTTTCCCGGGTACGTGAGGAGGGAATGTCCCACCGGGTCAGTACGCCGTCTCCGCCGGCCGTGTACAAATCCTGCCCGACCTGTAAGAGGGAAAAGACGCCGTGCCCGTGGTGCGCCACGTGGCGGTTCCGCTCTGGCTGATCGGGGTATAACCAGTGAACACCACCATCCAGCGAACCTGATACGAGGCCTTCGGAAGTAGCGGTGACGCATAAAAATTTCCCCTTGTCCACGCTCGCCACCACCCTGCCAAAGTCTACGTCCTCCCGGTGCCAGTGCACCAGAAATCCATCGGCGGCAGCCGTGTAAAATCCGCCGTCATCCGGCTGCACATCGTAGATGGCCGCACGGTGTCCGGACCTGGCACTTTTTCGAATTAGCATGGTTTACGCGAACAACTTGTTAGGAATGAGGGTTTTAGGTGCGAATGAAGTATTTATTCATAATTTTAGCCGCCTGGACCATTGGGTACATCTTACCCCTGTTAGCCACTTTTTTGCAAGCTGCCATTGCGGTGGTATTTGTAGGTCTCGTCGTACTTTGCGTCATGTACTACATTCATACGCGCATCACCGCGATCCGTTTATAGAACCTGATTTTTGCCGCTACTTTTTCACGAATCCATCCATCCACCCGGCGAATGGGGGCTCTGGCGTATTGACGAGTCCGAGACATGGCTGCGGCGGGAATTGTACGTCCACCATCATGAGGAGGAACGCCTGGTGAAGATAAAGGGAGAGGCGCGCCGCCGAGAATATCTCGCCGCGCGCCTGCTTCTTCACCAAATGAGTGGACGGGAGGACCGCGGTGCGCTGGTTAAAGACACCGACGGGAAACCGCATCTAGAGAATTCCTTATTTTTTGTTTCTATCAGTCACACTGTCGGTTACTCAGCCGCTATGGCTCACCCGCGGGTTTGCGGGATCGATGTACAACGGATGGTACCCCGCATAACTCACCTGGCTCCAAAATTTGTAGGTGAAGCCGAAAACCGATGGCTAGAGCGGGACAATTTGATGCAACTGCATTTGATTTGGTCGGCCAAGGAAGCCATGTACAAGGCTTACGGCCGCCGGCAACTGGACTTCAAGGAACACATCTCCGTCGACTTGAGCGCGTATCATCCCGATGCCCAAAGTGCGGTGGGACGTATAGATACGCGGGATACCAAAAAGGATTTCTCCTTGGACTGGAAAATCTTTGCGGATTTTGTTCTGGTGGCGGCCGTAGAGATCTAAGCCTGTAACTATTGCCAGGCAGCTCTATCGGCCGGGACCCTAGTATAAGTCCTGGATTCACCTCTGATTACCTTTTTTGCAAGAGCGCCCCTTTAACCTGCTTCCGGAGATTAAATCCTATTTGAACCAGCCGGAATACTTCAGGTATGCGGCCGCAATACGTTCGATCGTATCCGCCCGCTGCTCGGGGGCCAGATCCTTGATCTTCCTCGCGGGGACTCCCGCGTAGACACTGTCGGCTTCACACCGCATCCCTACGGGCACTACTGCCCCGGCTCCGATAATGACGTTGCTCTCTACTACCGCGTCGTCCATGACGATTGCTCCCATACCGATCAGGACGCTGTCGTGAATGGTACAACCGTGCACAATGGCTCGGTGTCCGATGCTCACGTCGTTGCCGACCGTTGTGGCGGACCGTTCATAAGTACAATGGATACAGGCTCCGTCCTGGACGTTGACCCGGTCACCGAGGGTAATGGAGTTAACATCTCCCCGAATTACGGCGGTGAACCACACGCTGCATTGACTACCCATGGTGACGTCACCGACCACGGTTGCATTTTCCGCGAGGTAGCAATCCTGGCCGAATGCCGGGGTCCGGCCTCGTACGCTTTTAATCAATGCCATGGATCAGATCAGGTCATCGTCCTCCTCTTCGACTTTTTTGCGGCGGCGGCTCTTCTTTTTGGGCGCCGGCTTCGCCTTCGGCGGGGGTGGCTTTTTTATTTTGGAGATGATCTTGTTGGGCCCTTCCTTTCGTTCATTCGCCTTGCGAGCCAGGTCCTGGGCGGTTACGTCCATGGCACCACTGGCTTGTAGCTTCATTCCTTCCAGGCTTTTGGTGGTCGTAGGTACCGCTTCCAGTCGCTTGCGATCGATCAATTTTCCGGTCACGGAGCATACGCCGTACACTTTATTTTTGATCCTCAGCATGGCATTCTGGAGATCCTGGACCTGGTCCCGTTTTCGCAGAACCTGTTCGTTAAGCATCTCCAACTGATTCACGGAGCTACTATCCTGGGTATAATCCGCGCCGAAGCCTTCGGAAATGTTTTCCGAAAACTCACTTACCTGGTCGCGCAACATTTGCAGTTCCCGCTTGGCCTGCTGGTAATTTTCCTTGATGATTACTTTAAACTCTTCGAGTTCTTCGTCGCTATATCTTTCCATACTATTCGCTGGATCTTTCAAATTTTAACCGGCTACCTTAGCATCCTGCCAGGCACCCGGCGCCATAATACGCACAGTGTGCGATCAATGTTATGATTTTTGCTCAGGAATGCAAATTGGCAAACCTTTAGCGTGCCGGACACATCCTCCTTTTGCAACCCCTAACCTACTGACCGGTTTATAAAAGACCACCCAAGAGCGGTTAATTCTTATTTTTGCGCCCGAAAACCTCCTTTACATGGCTATAATGATTACTGACGACTGCATTAACTGCGGAGCCTGCGAGCCGGAATGCCCCAATAATGCCATCTACGAAGGTGGTGTGGAATGGACCATTTCGGATGGCACCACTATTAGCGCGCCGTACAAGATCGAGACGGGTGAAACCGTGGAGCCCGACGAAGACCAAGAACCCGTCAGCGACGAATTTTACTACATCGTTCCAGATAAGTGCACCGAATGTGTAGGTTTTCACGAGGAGCCCCAGTGTGCCGCCGTTTGCCCGGTAGATTGCTGCGTCCCCGATCCCGAGCGCGAAGAAAGTGAAACCGTACTAGCCGCCCGGCAGAAGACGTTGCATGCCTAGCAGAGCGGTATATTCGTCGCTACCTGCAAACTTCGCCCGTGCTTCGACCGCTATTTTTCCTCTGCTTTTACTTTTCCATCTCCCTGCTTTCCGCCCAGGGAGCTCCCTTACCCGTTAGTCAGGAAGGATACGACCTGGTGCAACGGTTGCACACCCGTTACGGATTTGATGGTTTTACCGCACCGGCCGCAGATTTTAACCTGCGGCCTTCAAGTCGCGGTGACCTCGTCCGATTGGTAAAGACGTACGATGAAATGTACGGAGAAGACTGGTCGAGGATAGACCGCTATCGCGTGGACCGGTTTTATCAGGATAATAACGAGTGGCTGGCACTCCCGACTTTCTCCGCTACGGAAGATGCTGACCGCGCGCCCTATTTCATCGGGGCGGGCTATGCCGTGGAATCCGAGGCCAGCCCGCTGTACGCCCGTTCCGAGCGGCCAGTGTTCAACACCTTTTACGAGACGCCCGCCTTTCTCTATCAACATAACCGGGAAGACTTTTACCTGCGGGTGAATCCAATCCTGGATCTACGCTATGGAAAACAGGCTGACGAAGAGCAGGATTATTTGCTCAATAAACGGGGGCTACGCCTTCGGGCGGGGATCGACGACCGCTTCTTTCTACTCTTTGAGATTGTAGAAACTCAGGTAGGACTGCCCAACTACCTGCTTAACTATTACCGGGATGTTCGGTCTCTACCGGGGGCCGGGTTAGTTAAGGATGGATTCACCCTCGACTTTGCGCAGATCACCCGGGGCTACGATTACCTGAATGGCACGGGGGTATTATCGATTGACATAACGAAGCACGTTGGGGCACGCCTCGGCTATGGCCAGCATTTTATCGGCCACGGCGAACGATCCCTGTTGTTAAGCGACTTCAGCAATAATTACCCCTATCTGGAATTGAACTGGCGAATCTGGAAGTTCCACTACCGGAATATTTTTGCCGAATTGACCGCAGGTCCTTCCGACGTTCCCGGTGGAAATACACTCTTTCCGAAGAAATGGATGGCGGCGCATTACTTGTCTGTCGATATTGGAAAACGATTTAGTGTAGGGTTATTCGAGACGGTAATCCTTAGTCGGCAAGAAGGGTTTGACGTTTCCTACCTGAATCCCGTTATTCTGTACCGAACCGTGGAGGGTAGCCTGGGAAGTCCCGACAACGTGCTTATTGGTCTCACGGCTTCGGCCAAGCTTCCCCTGCGCACGGAACTGTACGGTCAGTTCATTCTCGACGAATTCGTGTTCAACGAACTATTTATTGAGCGGGAAGGCTGGTGGGCGAATAAATGGGCTTACCAGATTGGCGTACGCCACGCTGATCTATTCGGAATAGACCAGTTGGACGTGGTTCTGGAACGGAACGTAGCTCGGCCGTATATCTATACGCATGATTCGACAAGTAGCTATACCCACTTCGCCATGCCGCTGGCCCATCCGCTGGGCGCCAATTTCAAGGAGAACTTGCTTGATCTGACCTACCGCCCCCTACCCCGCCTCGTGCTTAACGGACGCGTCTACCTGATCGAGCAGGGAGAAAGCGATAATGGCTTGGTGGTTGGCGAAGACATCACTACGTCCAGCGACCTACGCTCCTCCCAGTACGGAAACGTAATCGGGCAAGGGATCCGTTACACGAACACTATGATCCAGCTTCGGGCGAGTTACGAGATCAAGCCCAATCTATGGCTGGAAGGAGAGATCTTTTCCCGACAAAAGGATTCCGAAAGCGCAGCAAGGAGCCTGGAGACCACCCTCGTGAATGCCGGCATTCGGTGGAACGTAGCCCGTCGACGGGAAGCTTTTTAAGCTCCGCCGGGTTATGGGATTGCCCAGTGGCTCTGCTCCTGCGCGCCGCGCCCGTTGCAGTACCTTTGCGGAATGGCCCTACCCTCCCCCGCATTCATCATCGAGGAAGATAAACTGCGACGTAACCTCGAGATCGTTGCCGATGTCGCTTCCGCCTCCGGGGTGGAGATTATCCTCGCTCTCAAAGCCTTTGCCTACTGGCCCGCCTTTCCGCTGATCGCCGACTACCTCCCCGGCGCTACGGCCAGCAGCCTTAATGAGGCGAAGCTGATCGCGGCGCATTTCGGACGTCGTCCCCACGTCTACGCCCCCGTCTATCGCCCAGGCGAATTTACCGAGCTAGCGGGCATGGCCGAGCACCTGACCTTCAACTCGCTCACCGAGTTGGAACGCTACCGACAGGAATGGGAGGCCCTCGGCACCAGTGTGGGACTGCGCGTAAATCCGCAGTACAGTCCCGTGGAGACCGACCTGTATAACCCGTCCAATAAATTCGGCCGGCTTGGCGAGACCCTACCGAACCTTCCCACCAAGCCCCCAAAAGGTCTTCAGGGCTTGCACGTCCACACCCTGTGTGAAAGCGATGCGGCGGCTACGGCCATGTTGATCGAACGGACCCGGGCTCAATTCGGCCACTACCTCGAGCAGGTCGAATGGCTGAATCTTGGCGGGGGTCACCTGATGACGCGTGATGGTTACGACCGGGAACTGCTCATCGAGACCCTCAAAAGTCTGCGTCAGCGGTACCCTCACCTCCGCATCATTCTGGAACCCGGAAGTGCCCACGTTTGGCAGACCGGCTACCTCATTTGCTCGGTGCTCGACATCATCAACAACTACGGCTCGGCTACCCTGCTCCTTGACGTCAGCTTTACCTGCCACATGCCGGACACCCTCGAGATGCCCTACCGACCGGTAGTTCGCGGCGCCAGTGCCGAAGCAGCGGCCGGCTATGCCTACCCCTATCGCCTCGGCGGGATGAGTTGTCTGGCGGGAGACTACCTCGAAACCTACTACTTCAAGCAACCGGCCCGGGTGGGCGATAACCTGATCTTCGAGGATATGGCGCATTACACCACGGTAAAATCCACGATGTTTAACGGAGTCCCTCATCCTGACATCCTGCTGGTGGACGGCGAAGGGGAGATCGTTCGGCGTCGAAATTTCAGCTTTGAGGATTATGAGCGCCGGATGGGTTAGCACCCGTCGTCCGCACCGATGGTTGGGCCGACTAGTGGGCTCACCGATAGCTGGGCCGACGAGCGGTTAGGTGCGCACAGACGGCAAAGTATTCACCGATAGCTGGGCCGACGAGCGGTTAGGTGCGCACAGGCGGCAAAGTATTCACCGATAGCTGGGCCGACGAGCGGTTAGGTACTCATCGGCGGCAATGCTTTTCGGTGGTAGCTCGGCGGACCAGCACCAGTCGTCGGCCGACTAGTGGGCTCACCGATAGCTGGGCCGACGAGCGGTTAGGTGCGCACAAACGGCAAAGTATTCACCGATAGCTGGGCCGACGAGCGGTTAGGTGCGCACAGGCGGCAAAGTATTCACCGATAGCTGGGCCGACGAGCGGTTAGGTACTCATCGGCGGCAATGCTTTTCGGTGGTAGCTCGGCGGACCAGCACCAGTCGTCGGCCGACTAGTGGGCTCTGACCGATAGCTGGGCCGACGAGAAGTTAGGTACTAATTGGCGGCAATGCTTTTCGGTGGTAGCTCGGCGGACCAGCACTAGTCGTCCGACCGGTAGGCAAGCTAAGCCCTTTCGCCAATTTCGTCGACCGAGGAAGCGGAAACCACCGGTGTCTTGGAGGAGGAATTGATAAAGTACACGCCCGTAAGCAACACGGCCCCGGCGATCATGGATTGAGCGGTGACCACCTCCCCGTTGAGTAGTCCGCCAAGCATAACGGCCACAATGGGATTCACGTACGTATTGGTGGACACTTTATCCGCGCTAACCTTACCGAGGAGATAATTAAAGGCGGAAAACGCCAGGATCGATCCAAAGACTACGAGGAAAACCCACGCATAGGCGGATCTCGTGGTCAGGCTCTGCCAGGACCAACCCTCCCATTCGTCGATGGCAAAACTGAAGAACAACAATAAAAGACCGGCGGAGATCATCTGCATGGCAGTGGCCCGTATTCGGTTTTCCCCGAGCTCGAGATGTTGCCTTAGCAACATACCCGCTCCCCAGCAGAGCATTCCCGTGGCAATGCCCAGCAAGCCTTTGTAGGCTTCACCGCCGCTCAGGGCGATCGGCTGGGTAATGAGTAGGCCCATGCCGCAGATGCTGATAAAAGCGCCAACAAAGGCCTTTACCGGCGGACGGCTGGACAGCACCCCCCACATCATCAGCATGACCACCAGCGGCTCGAAGGCAATGATCAGTGAGGTGGTACTAGTCGGAATATACTGCTGCGCCCACACGACCGCACCGGTGCCTACGCTGAGCAGTAGTACGCCGATGAGGGAACTATTCGCTGCCTCCCGGAGCGTGGGCGTCCGGAAATCACCCCGGAGTAACGTAAAGGCATACATGATCAATCCGGCGGTGAGAAAGCGCGTCCCCCCCATTCCGAAAACCGGGATCGAACCGATCGCCCAGTAATTGGCCAGGTAGGTGGCTCCCCAGACGAAATAGGTAACGAAAAAAGCCAGGATTATAAAGAGGCGGTCACGTCCCATATTGAAACTGTACTTTTGTGGGGTATCAGGGGAAAGGCCACCGGAAAGGTGAGAAGGTGCCGCATTTCTCCCAAAAAAATCCGTGTTGATGACCGACTTTGCAAGAATACTTTACGGCACCGCATTAGTTCTGATTTGCCTCAGCTTTTTTTCCTGCGAGGGTACCTCGACCGACACCCCCGCCGAGCGCGTGGCCAGCGACAACCCGGAGCGGGCTACCTCCGGCCTGAATATCGTCTTCGTAAAAGTCGATAGTTTACAAGCCGGCTACACCGCAGTCGCTACCGAGCTACAGCGGCTGGAGGATAATTTTCTGAAAGCCCAGGAGAATCACGCTAACCGCGTGCAGGCGCTGGAAACCGAGGTAAAAGGCCTCCAGAATCAAATGCAACAAGGACTCTTGGCCCCGAACAAGGTACAAGCGGAGCAACAGCGCATTGCCCGCAAAGAGCAGGAAATCATGCAGCAACGCGACCTGGCGCTCAACAGTATCCAGGAAGACCAGCTGCGCATTCAGCAAAATTTCAGTGAACGCGTCAAGAGCGTACTGGAGGAATTGCAGGAGGAAAAAGGCTACGATTTTATCCTAAATCAGGGACAGAATTCAGCCGTCCTTATCACTAACGACGCCTACGATATCACCAATTTGGTACTCGAAAGATTAAACACGGCAGCCGACAGCTTACAGTAGCCCCATGTATGGTCTTACCCTTACTTTTTCAGATTGGCTTCCTCCCCATAAATATCTGGGACATCTTCGACGTACTCATCGTCGGCTACCTGATCTACTGGCTGTACCGTTTGCTAAAGGGCAGCATCGCACTGAACATTTTCGTGGGCATCGTGGCCCTGTTTTTCAGCTACCAGGCCTTCACGGCGCTTGGGATGGATCTCCTCAGCAATATTCTGAATCAGTTTATTCAGGTCGGATTCATCAGCCTGATCATCATTTTTCAGCCGGAGGTGCGCCGCTTCCTGCTTTTACTCGGTAGTGGTACCATCAAACAGCGCGACAGCTTCTGGAATCGCCTGCTCGGCCGCGAAGAATTCGACCGGGAGCATGCGCCGCAGACGGCAATCGTAAGGCGGGCCTTCCTGCGCATGGCGCGGCAGCGGACGGGGGCGCTCATCGTTTGCACCCAGGATGCCGACCCAGATACCGTTATTACCGGTGGTACGGAGATCGACGCCGACATCAGCTACGGTCTGCTGGTTAGCATTTTTCACAAGGAAAGCCCCCTGCACGACGGCGCGGTGTTGATATCTAATCGCCGGATCGTCAAGGCGAGCGCGATATTACCGGTCTCCGAAAATTCGGATCTCCCGGCGGCGGTCGGCCTGAGGCACCGGGCGGCGGTCGGCGTCACGGAAAAAATCGACGTGGCTTGTTTCGTGGTCTCCGAAGAAACAGGGAAGATCAGTTTTGCCCACGGCGGTGTATTGGAGCGCGGCATTTCGGAGGAGCGACTTACCGAACTGCTGGACATGTATTTGTAGCGGGGTCCCGGAGCTCCAGCTCCGGGCATCATCTGGGTCCTGGAGCTCCAGCTCCGGGCATCATCTGGGTCCTGGAGCTCCAGCTCCAGGCATCATCTGGGTCCTGGAGCTCCAGCTCCAGGCGTAGGACATCACCAGAACAGGCAGCGCTAACCTAAGTGCAGGAACGTACTGAGAGTAGCCCTCCTATTCTTACAATCGGCAGAGCTGGAGCTCCCCACCACGGAGCGGGTCCCGGAGTTCCAGCTCCGGGCGTAGCAGGGCATCATCTGGGTCCTGGAGCTCCAGCTCCAGGCGTAGGACATCACCAGAACAGGCAGCGCTAACCTAAGTGCAGGAACGTACTGAGAGTAGCCTCCTATTCTTACAATCGGCGGAGCTGGAGCTCCCCACCTCAGCGATTCACATTTCTAAATAACCGACTGCTTATTCCGTCCCAGTAAGAAGTAAAGGATAGCCCCCAGGAACGGGATGATCAGGATGACCACTCCCCAGATCAGTTTCTTTTCCATGGGGTAAGGCTTTTTGACAAGGTCCACTACCGCGAGTACCACCAGGATAAAGGCCAGGATACTACCAATGGCCCATATGCCGATGCCTGTGCCGACGGCTTCTCCGGCTGAAACGTCATCACAGCCGGCAAGCAAGATGGTCAGCATAGATAGGATCGCGGGAAAAAGGGGTTTGCGAAGATTCATAGCAGTTTGTGTTTGCCTGTATAACCGGGCACCCGTCCTTGCATGTTCGGCTTTGCGGATTATCATTGCACCCGCGCCCCGCCGCCCTAACCTTAGGCTGCCACGCGTGTTAGCCAACTAAAACCAGAGATCATGAACACCCGCCAGTACATTGACGAGCACCGCGACCGCTTTCTCGAGGAGCTGAAAACGCTGATCCGTATTCCGAGCATCAGTACAGCTTCGGAGCATAAAGAAGATACCCGTCGGTGTGCGGCGAACGTTCAGGAATTTCTGGTGCGGGCCGGTTTGGATAAAGCGGAGCTCTACCCCACTGACGGTCATCCCATCGTGTACGCCGAGAAGATCATCGGCGAGGAATTGCCCACCGTGCTCATTTACGGGCACTACGACGTTCAGCCGGCTGACCCCCTCGATGAGTGGGAGACCCCGCCCTTCGAGCCCACCGTAAAGAAGACCAAGATCCACCCCGAAGGCGCCATTTTCGCCCGGGGTGCCACCGACGACAAGGGACAGATGTTCATTCACGTGAAGGCCGTGGAAGCGATGATCCAGACCGATAGCCTGCCCTGCAACGTCAAGTTCATGATCGAGGGCGAGGAGGAGATCGGTAGTCCGAACCTGGTCCCCTTCATCAGCAAATACAAGGATATGCTAACCGCCGACGTGATCCTGGTATCCGATACCAGTCTGCTGAGTAAGGAAGCCCCAAGCATCACGGTCGGCCTACGCGGACTCACCTACCTCGACGTCAAAGTGCGCAGTGCCCGGGCGGACATGCACTCCGGCCTCTTCGGAGGGGCGGTAGCTAACCCGATCAATGTCCTCTGCGAGATGATCGCCAGCCTGAAGGATGAAAATAAGCACATCACCATTCCCGGCTTTTACGACGACGTCCAATTCCCGAGCGATCGCGACCGCCAGTTGATGCGCGATGCCCCCTTCGACGAGGAGGACTATATGGATAGCCCGGGCGTATTCGGCCTGGAGGGTGAAAAGGGGTATACCACTTATGAGCGGACTGGTATCCTACCCACCCTCGACGTGAACGGCATCTGGGGCGGCTTCACCGGCGAGGGCTCCAAGACCGTGATCCCCGCCGTGGCGAATGCGAAGATCAGCATGCGCCTGGTTTCGAATCAAGATTACCGGAAGATCACCAAGCTCTTCACCGACCATTTCAAAGCCATCGCTCCGGACTACGTGAAGGTTGAGGTGCACCCCCACCACGGTGGCCAGCCCTACGTCACCCCGACGGATACCGATGAGTACCGCGCGGCAGCCGAGGCGGTTAAGGAGGCCTTCGGGAAGGAGCCCGTACCCATGTATGAGGGCGGTTCCATTCCCATCATTTCCAAGTTCAAGGAGGTGTTAGGCATTGATTCCATCCTGATGGGCTTCGGTTTCGATACCGATGGCTTGCACTCGCCGAACGAGCACTTCGGGCTTTGGAACTTTTATAAGGGGATTGAGACGGTGCCGGCTTTCTTCGCTGCTTACGCCTCGAAGAAGAAGGACAATGGTTGAAGTTTAAAGTACAAGGTTTGAAGGTCCGATTGTGCTATTCAATCGGTTCTAAGAGGGTACCTGCAACCGACATTTTTGAGGTCTCGCTCAAGCCAATGCAGTATTGTGCATGGTGCACACGATGCAATCTCGGTAGGGTGCCAGTGCTCAACCGACTTTATTAGCCTGGACTTTATGAACCATTTTGGCAGACAACTTTTTCGTTCCGGCGGTGAACATCGCTACGAGTTCGCTGGATTCCCGGATCAACGGATCGACACGATCAGGGGATACATATTCCATCCGTTGAATGTAGCGGAGTTCCGCCCGGGCCTCTCTGAGTTCCTTCAGGAGTACTTTCAATTTATGAAGGAAGTCGCGGGTAGACTCTGCGGATCGGGCTTTGGGGTAGTGAAATCCCGCGTGCGTGGCGGCACGCAAAAGCTGCTTGGCCACATGGTCTGCGTCGTAATGCTTTTTAGTAGGTAAAGCCCGGCAGAGTTTGGTACATCGAACGCTAAATTCTAACAGTCGTTCTGCAAGTTCATGATTGTGCATAGTGCAGGCATTGGACTTCCCAAATATAGCGCCCAAACCAAATAAACACAAATTGTTTTAATAATAGTTGCCAGTTGCTATCGCCCCTTCAGGCTACCCAAAAGTTGAGTGACGGTCTCGGATCTTCGTACTTTCTACTTAGTACTTCAAACTTCGTACCTACCTACTTGCGCACCCCACCCTCCTCGATGTACTGCTTCCGCACCAGCTCATCCACCGAAGGGGCCCGCACGTTCAGGATAGCGCCCGAAAAGAACAGGGACTTCCCCGCCAGAGCGTGATTGGCGTCGAGGGTAACCTCTTTATCGTCCCATTCCAGCACCTTGGCGTTCACGTCCTTGCCCGCGGAATCGGTGAGGGTGATGTACTGCCCTTTTTCCAGTAGGCCGGGCTCGATCTGCTCCCGCTCGTTGTAAAAAATGTGGATCGGAGCCTTTAAGATGTGCGCTTCGTCCCGTTGGCCGTAGGCATCCTCGGGGCTAAGCTGAAAACTAAACCCCATCCCGCTTTTAAGCCCGAAGATGCGGCGCTCCCAGGCCGGCAGCATGCGCCCGGTGCCGAACATGAATTTAAAGGGGTAGTTGACGTCCATCCGCTCGAGCAGGGAGCCGGAAGGACCGCCGTCGCGCACTTCGTAGGTCATCGTTACTATGGCGCTGTCGTCTATGGTCATGGGTTTGGGTTGTCGGTTGTGGGGTTGTGGGTTACGGGTCTCGTATAAGGAAAGCGCTAAAGAAAAAGTTCAGGGCGACGGAGCGCAGGGAGTGACGACCAATTCAAATTTTCCATTGTTGCGGGTAAGTGCTTACATTGGTTGTCCCAGCAATTTTAAAGACCATGCGATATCCTGTTCTAACGGCCATTTTTTCCCTTATTCTACCCTCCCTGTTGACAGGACAAACCAGATTACTCAGTGATCCCGCCGTAAGTGACAGCCACCTTGCCTTCGCTTATGCCGGCGATTTGTGGGTCGCTGACCGCGACGGCAGCAACGTACGCCGGCTTACCATTGGCGAGGGAACGGAATACGACGCAGTCTTCAGCCCCGATGGGCAGACCATCGCGTTCACCGGGGCTTACGACGGCAACGTAGATGTATATACGGTACCCACGCAGGGCGGAATTCCGGAACGGCTGACCTGGCACCCTTACGACGACGAGGTACAGGGCTTTACGCCAGAGGGCGACCGGATCCTTTTCACCTCCCAGCGGAACGTTTTCACCAACCGCTTCAATCAGCTCTTCACCATCGGACTGGACGGGGGTCAGGTAGAACAACTTCCCATCCCCACTGCCTTCTCGGGCGCTTACTCCGCCGATGGACGCTACATCGCCTACAGCCCCAATTATGATGCATCCGCCATGTGGAAGGGCTACCGCGGGGGCACGGTTTCGCGCATCTGGATCTTCGATACCACCGATAATTCCGTGGCGGAGATTCCCAAACCCGATGGTGGCAGCAACGATATGGCCCCGCAATGGCACGACGGCAAGGTGTACTTCCGCAGCGACCGCGACGGGGAATATAATCTGTACGTATACGACCCTGCCAGCGAGACCGTCGAGGCCCTTACCGATTACGACGATTTTCCGGTATTCAGTCCACAGGCCGGCCCCGGTGGCATCGTCTTCGAGCAGGCCGGCTACTTGCATTTCCTGGCAGACGGAGCGGAGGACCCCGAACGGCTGGATATCACGGTAAACGCTGATATCCTGGACGTGCGACCCCGCTACGTTTCCGGAGCGGAGCATATCAGGTCCTTTAGTGCATCACCCTCCGGCACCCGCATCGTCTTCGACTACCGGGGAGAAATCGTAACTGCTCCGGTTGAGAACGGCGACGTGGAGAACCTTACCCAGAGCCCCGGCGTGCACGAAAGCTACCCCGTCTGGTCGCCGGACGGAAAGACGGTGGCCTACTTCAGCGATGCTTCCGGGGAACATGCTTTGCACCTGCGCTCCGCCGCAACAAATGAAGTGCGGGAAATTCCGCTTGACGGAACGGGCTTCTACGCTCATCCCCACTGGTCCCCCGGTAGCGGGCACCTTGCCTTCGTCGATAATGGGAGAAACCTGTACGTACTGGACGTGTCCTCCGGTGAGGTAAGCCAAGTGGCCCAGGACGAAAACTACTTTCCCGGCGCTTACCGGGACCTCTTCGGTTCCTGGGGCCCCGCCGGACGCTACCTTGCCTACACCAAGGTGACCCCCACCAATTTCGAACGGGCGTACGTGTACGACACCCAAACCGGCGAATCCCACCCGGTGACCGACGGGCTCGCCAACGTGACCGACCCCACCTTCGACCCCAGTGGAAAGTATCTGTACCTGGCCGTGTCCACGGATGCCGGTCCGGTGGTCAACTGGTTCCAACAGTCGAGCAACGATATGCGATCTACCAACGATCTATACCTGGTGACCCTACAGAAAGAAGTTACCAACCCTTTGATGCGACGCAACGACGAAGAAGAGATCGTCGATGCGGAAGAAGAAGACGACGAATCAGAGGAGGCGGAAACAGAAGCGGAAGAACCGACCGCGGTCGCCATCGATTTTGACGGTCTTTCCGATCGCGTGGTCCACCTCCCGGTGGGAAATGGTAACTACAGCAATCTGGAAAGCGCCAAGGAAGGAGAGCTGTTGTACCTCTCCAGCAACGATCAGGGGTCCAAGATCTACCGCTTTTCCCTCGAAGACCGCGAGGCCAAGGAACTTATGGAGGCCGCCGGCTTCGAGGTGACCGGCAACGGCGAAAAGCTACTGGTGTACCAGGAAAACCGCTACGGCATCACCAGCCTGAGTGAGCCCACCGCCGACGACCTGAAATCCGCCGACAGCTACAACCTGAGCGTACGCATCGACCCCCGGGCCGAGTGGAAGAACATCTTCGAAGAGATGTGGCGGGTCAACCGCGATTATTTTTATGATCCTAATATGCACGGCGTCGACTGGGAAGCGATGAAGGAGAAATACGAACCCCTGCTCGCCGATGTCAAAACCAGCGACCAACTCTACCGGGTAATGCGGTGGATGGGCAGTGAACTGGGCGTCGGCCACCACCGCTTCGGTAGCACCGGCACCCCGCTTACGGACCGGGAGTCAGTCCCCGGTGGGCTACTCGGCGCGGATTACGAAGAGGCCAACGGGCGGTACCGCTTTTCCAGGATCTACGGCGGGCTGAACTGGAACCAGGAGATGGAAGCCCCGCTGGTCGAACCCGGCATCAACGTGGAAGAGGGAGAATACCTGCTGGCGGTAGACGGACAAGAAGTGACGGCGGAGGACAATCTCTACCGCTTTTTCGAGCGTACCGCCGGACGTAACGTGGACCTGCGCGTTGGCCCAAATGCCGACGGAAGTGATGCCCGGACGGTCACCGTTACCCCGGTCGACCAGGAGTACAGCTTACGCAACCGAGCCTGGGTGGAGGGCAACCTCCAGAAGGTGAACGAAGCAACCGATGGCCGGGTAGCCTACGTCTATGTCCCGAATACCGGCTACGGCGGATTTGAATACTTCAAGCGTTACTTTTTCCCCCAGGTGAATAAGGAAGCCGTGATCGTAGACGAACGCTTCAACGGGGGCGGGCAGATTGCCGATTATTACATCGAGCTGCTGATGCGCCCCTACCAGAACAGCTGGACCTACCGGTACGGACAGGTGCAACACGCCCCACTCGCCTCCATTCAGGGACCGAAGGTGTTATTGATCGACGAAACCGCCGGCTCGGGTGGTGATCTCTTTCCCTATCTCTGGCGGCAGAACGACTTAGGTCCCATCATCGGCAAGCGTACCTGGGGCGGACTGGTAGGTGTACTGGGTTATCCCGAGTTCATCGATGGGGGCTCGGTTACCGCACCGAACGTAGCCTTCTGGGACGAGGACGGCTACCGGGTGGAGAACGAAGGCGTTGCTCCGGATATCGAGGTGGAGCAAATGCCCGCCGAGGTAATTGACGGAATGGACCCCCAGCTGGAGCGGGCCATTCAGGTGATCATGGACCAACTGGAACAAAACCCGCCGAGCCAACCCGAGAAGCCCCCCTTCGAAAAAAGAGGAAGGGCCGTCTTCGAACGACGTTGATGCGACAACAATAGCAGGTTTTTCCGATGAGACTTTTTCCACTGCAGCCGGCGTTGTAAAATTGTTGGCGTACGGGCCCTGGCCTGCACTTCAGTTTGTCCAATTTTAGTCTCTCTACCACAATGAACGGTTTCACCCCCTCCCCCACCCGCTCTGCACTGCAGGCCTGCGGCGGAATTATCCTTTCCGCAACGGTCGTCTACATGCTCATTCACGGCGCCGACATAGTTGCCGGCAGGCATTATATCGACTGGTCACTGGTTCGGGGCCTGTGTTTGATCGGCCTGCTCACGCTTTGCTACAGCTTCTACGAAGTGCGCACTTCCCTCCAGAAGGCCCGCTAGCAAGCCCATGACAACCGGATGATTATTTTGCCGGCATGGACAACCATGCCCCACTGCAGTATACCCCATTGCCGCCGAGCGAAATGATCGTTCGGGCAAAGTCTCTGTTTCGCGAACTGGAAGGCCGGCGTACCGTGAGGGAGTTTGCCGATACCCCCGTACCGCGGGAAGTGATGGAGCATATTATCCGCACGGCCGCCTCCGCCCCTTCTGGCGCCCACAAGCAACCATGGACCTTCTGCGTAGTGGAGGATCCGGAAATAAAAAAGCAGATCCGAGCCGCGGCCGAAAAAGAGGAATACGAGAACTACCACGGCCGGATGTCCGACGAATGGCTGGCCGACCTGGACCAATTCGGTACCGACTGGCACAAGCCCTTCCTGACCACGGCGCCCTATCTGATCGTAGTCTTTAAAAAGCCCTATGACCTGGACGCCGACGGCACTAAACGGAAGAACTACTACGTCAACGAAAGCGTCGGTATCGCCTGCGGCTTCCTCATCGCGGCCATCCACCACGCCGGCCTGGTGACCGTAACCCACACGCCCAGTCCGATGAACTTCCTGCAGCGGGTACTGAACCGGCCGGAGAATGAACGGGCGTATTTGCTCCTCCCGGTGGGCCTGCCGGCGGAAGGTGCTATGGTACCGGTGATCGAGCGCAAGAGCCTGGAGGAGGTTTTAACCTGGTACTGAATTATCCGTTATATTGACGAACAGACACTGCAGTATGCATTCGCTTGATTACTTTCCGCACTCGGTTTCACCGTTTTATTCTTCTCAGGTAATCACCCGGGAAGCCTTTGCCGAACTATGCCGGGAGCAACCGGAACTACAAGCGGAATTGGAAGCTGATGGAAGAATTAAAATTATGAGTCCGGTAGGGGGTACAAGTGGAAATCGTGAAAATCAGTTTAATGCGGATTTAACCTACTACGAAAGGGCTGAGGGAGGGAAATCTTTCAGCTCCAGCACGGGTTTTAGTCTTCCCGATGGATCGATCCGCTCTCCTGATGCCGCCTTCCTCACGGATAAACAAGTGAGCGAATTAACCCCCGAACAGATCGCTAAATTCGTTCCGGCCGTACCCATATTCGTTATTGAGGTATTGTCGAGTTCCGATGCGCTAAAGGATCTGGAAGCAAAAATGCGGAACACCTGGATCGCCAACGGCGTAAAACTAGCCTGGCTAGTAGACGTAGACGACGACCGCCTCTGGATCTACCGCGCCGATCACTCCGTCGAACTGGTTAGGCCGCTAGACCGCACCATCACCGGGGAGGACGTACTACCCGGCTTCACCTTCGACCTGAACCTGCTTTCCTAGCACCCCGTTCCTTTGGGTATGTGGACCTGCCCCAAATGCGAGCGCCCCTTCCGCCGGGAAGGACAACATCACTACTGTAGTGAAAAGACCATCGACGAGATCTTCGAGGGCAAACCGGACAACGTGGTCCTGGCCTTCGACGATGTACTCGTAGCTACGGCGGAGTGGGAGCCCAATCTCATCACCCCCGCCCTCAAGGCGATCATGTTCACCAACAAGCGGGCCTGGCTGGTCGTACGACCCATGACTAAAGTGCTGGAACTAAGCTTTTTCACCGATTCGGTCATCCATTCGCCCCTGCTGCACAAATCGACCCTCGATCATATGGGCAAGCAGAAGTTTCGCCATTCCATCCGGCTCTCCGGACCGGGAGAATTGAGCCCCGAAGCGGTCGTACTGATGCGGAAAGGCTTCGACTGGGCGAACAGATAAGGGGTTCGCTCACTTTGCCGCATCTTCGCGGTATGGCTGATAAACTCTGGCAAAAAGACTATCCCCTCGACCAGCGAATCGCTGACTTTACCGTCGGCCGGGACCGCGAACTGGACCTGGAGCTCGCTCCCTTTGATATTCTCGGCTCCATCGCCCACGTCACGATGCTCCAGGAAGTAGGTTTGATCGACGGGGCGGCGGCGCGCAGGTGCAATGCCAAGCTGAAGGATTTGTACCAGCAGGCACGTTCCGGCAATTTCACCATCGAGGAAGGCATAGAAGACGTCCACAGTCAGGTGGAACTGCTGCTCACCCGCGAACTCGGCGATGACGGTAAGAAGATACACTCCGGCCGCAGCCGAAACGACCAGGTGCTGGTCGACCTCCGGCTTTACTTTCGTCACCGCGTTCAGGGCATCGTGGAGCAGACCGCCGAGTTGAGCCAGGCCCTCACCGAACTCAGCGAGAAGCATAAAGAAAAACTCATCCCCGGCTATACCCACTTACAGGTGGCCATGGTGAGCAGTTTCGGACTTTGGTTCGGCGCTTACGGGGAGGCCCTGATCGATGATTTGCGGCTTTGGAAGGCGGCCTACGACGTGGTTGATCAGAACCCGCTCGGTTCCGCCGCCGGCTACGGCTCGAGTTTTCCGCTCGACCGCGACCGGACCACCGAGCTGCTCGGCTTTCGGGAGCCGGTGGTCAATGTTGTTGCCGCGCAGATGGGCCGGGGCAAAACGGAACTGACGGTAGCCTTTGCCATCGCCGGATTAGCCCAGACCATCGGTAAAATGGCGATGGACGTCTGCCTTTACAGCAGCCAGAACTTCGGCTTCCTGCAACTCCCTGACGACCTGACCACGGGGTCCAGCATCATGCCGCATAAAAAGAACCCCGACGTTTTCGAACTGCTGCGCGGCCGCTGCAACCTGTTGCAGACCCTGCCCGCGCAGATGAGCCAACTAACCGGCAATCTCCCCAGTGGCTATCACCGGGACTTCCAGTTGCTGAAGGAAGCCATCTTCCCCTCCCTCGACCAGCTCGAGGACGGCCTGGCCATCGCCCGCTATGCCCTGCCCCGCATGAAAGTGCACGCCCAGGAATTACCGACCGATCCCCGGTACACCTACCTCTACAGCGTCGAAGCTGTAAATAAGCTGGTGCTGGAGGGGATTCCCTTTCGGGATGCGTACAAGCGGGTCGGAAGGGACATCGAGTCCGGCACGTTCGAGCCGCCCACCGATTTAAGGCATACCCACCTGGGCAGCCTGGGCAATCTGGGGAACGAACGGATCAGCCGTAAGCTAAATGAAATTCTATCGACTTTTTCTTTTAGCCGCGCGGAGAATGCCGTAAATAGCCTCACTAAGAGTTAGTGTATGGCTTCGGGTAAGATGTCTTTTAATGCAACGTGGTCCATGGCCGTTGGCGGCATGGTCGGAGGGGGTATCTTCTCGGTACTCGGCGTCATCGTGGCCTCCGCCGGGGAGTGGGCGTGGTTAAGTTTCGTGGTGGCCGGACTGATCGCCTTGATCAGCGCTCATTCCTATAGTCAGCTCTCGACGAAGTACGGAGAAGGCGGCGGGGCCTTCACTTTCCTGCGGGAGATCGATCGCGAGGGTTTTGCTGGAAGCGTTTCCTGGGTACTCGTTTTGGGGTATTTGCTCACGGTGTCCGTTTATGCCTTCACCTTTGGCGAGTACGTAGCCAATGCCCTGGACATCGGCGATTGGCTGCCCCCCGTGCTGGCCGTCAGCATCATCGCTTCACTCGCCTGGTTGAATCTGCGCGGCGTCGGCAGCTCTTCCGGATTCGAGATCGTGGCCGTGTGGTTCAAACTTGCCGTGCTCCTGGGGCTGTCCGCATTCGGGCTTCTGCAGTGGAAACCGGAGGCATTGAGTGAAGGCGTCCATTCTGGGGGTGTCGGCGCGGCAATGGTGGGGGCGGCAACGATTTTTATGGCCTATGAGGGTTTCCAACTGCTCGCCTACGATTACGATGACCTCAAAAATCCCGATCGCACCTTACCAAGGGCAACTGGTATTTCGGTAATTACCGTCATGGCGGTCTACGTACTCGTCACACTGGGATGTACCATGCTGGTCGGCGCCGA
The DNA here is from genome assembly GCA_963747415.1 of Lewinellaceae bacterium. Classification (GTDB taxonomy): domain Bacteria; phylum Bacteroidota; class Bacteroidia; order Chitinophagales; family Saprospiraceae; genus Neolewinella. The sequence continues at coordinate 1,084,428 of CAVVFF010000004.1, forward strand.
AACGCTCGTAGAGAAAAAGGAGGTGGCGCTGGCGATTGCCGGCCGACAGGCAATGGGCCTAACGGGTTTTATTCTGGTTACTGCCGCTGCTGCATTTTCAACGGGGTCGGCCATCAATGCTACCCTATTTTCCACCGCGCGCCTGATGGAGAGCGTGGCCCAAAAGAAGGACCTGCCCGACCTGTTTGCGGTGGAAAATAAAGCGCATATCCCCTATTATTCGGTGCTTATTCTGGCCGGGTGCGCTGCGGTACTTGCCGTCATCGGCAGCCTGAGTAGCCTGGTCGATACCGCCAGCCTGATCTTCCTGTTCACCTTCGGAACGGTCAATTTCCTGGCTTACCGGCAGGGGGTGAAGTGGCGGTGGCTTTGTTTAGCCGGTGCAGTGGCATGCGCCGTGGCGATCGTTGTTTCCACCGTAGCCCAATTCGAGCACCGGCCGGTGGTAACGGGCATAGGTTTAGGCGTGATCCTGTTGATAATCGTAGGCCGTTCCCTCTTTTTTAAAACTTCTTCCTCTTGAGGTAGGTGGTGTGAGCTTCCGCAGTCTCCCCCCGCCCGAACCCTAAGGCTTTTAGGCAATGCATTATCTTTGCCGACAGTGGCTGTATCGGCTAGCGTTACTTCCTCATTGCCCTGCCGATTCTGCCCGCTTGACTATTACTCCCCGAAGACCTCCTGTCTCAGCCTTATTGTACATGAAAATATTTGGAATAGGATTATCGCGCACGGGTACCACCAGCCTTTCTTCCGCGCTCGAAATCCTGGGATATCGCTCTTTTCATTTCCCCTTCATTAGGTCTTTCTTCGGCAGGATTTATATAAGGAAGCAATACCTGGAGAATTACGATGCCCTGACCGATACGCCCGTGGCACTATTGTACCAGGAATTGGACAAAAAATATCCGGGATCCAAGTTCATTTATACCGTTCGGGACATGGAATCCTGGTTGGCATCCTGTGAAAAATACCCCGCCTTTCATAAAGGATCCGACTATTCCAAAAGCAATAAAATTACCGCCAGGCTACGGCAGCGGTTGTTTGGGACGGATTATTTCGACAGACAAAACTTCAAGGAAGCCTATTTACGCCACGATACGGAAGTGCGGGACTACTTTAAAGACAGACCGCAAGATTTACTGGTTCTGAACATCACCGAGGGGGATGCCTGGAACCCGCTTTGTACTTTCCTGGAAAAAGTAAAACCCGGCGTGCCATTCCCTAATAAAAATAAGAAGAAGCCGGCGTGAAGTTTAGCGGCTGACTAAGTTTTCAGGATTATTCGATGTGGCTTAGTAGCGTGGAGGCAGCCGTGATTGCATCCCAATGAATTTCATAGTTATTACGGCATTCCCACTGACTGCACCCGTTTGAAATAGCCCCATCCGGGAACTCGCTTATGCTACCTCTTTTCAGGCCGCGTTTGCACCGGATCTTGCCCTGATCCATAGTTTGTACGGCCCGGTCGATACCGCAAGTTTGATCTTCTTTGATATCCTGGCTGCCATCCTTCCCCTAGGAGGTCGATGAACATGTATTCCAGCAATGCGCTCCAATCGTGTCTGACTTGCCATGCCATGAATAGCCTACTAACCATTGCCGGGGGAATCCTCATCGTCGTTACCATGCTGGACTTTTTGTTCACGACCCTTTCCTGCAACGGGTCGGGCATCCTTTCCCGTATGCTCAATCGGGGCCTCGCCCGAATGCTGGTTCCCCACGGAAACGGAATGCGCCGCTGGAATGGCGTTATACACCTAATCGTCAACTTGCTTTTCTGGATCAATCTGCTGTTGATCGGTGGCTTCCTGGTTTATTACAGCCAGGATGATATGGTGGTACAAGCCTCTACAAAAGTACCTGCTGATATAAGCGATCGTATCTACTTCACCGGATTTGTCTTTTCGACCCTGGGTATTGGGGACTACATACCAGGTACGGCACTTAGTGAATACTTCACGGCATTCTACAGCCTACTCGGATTCGGGGTCCTCACGACCGCCATTTCCTTCATTCTCTCCGTTATGAATGCTACCAAAGTGAAGAAAAACCTCTCCACCTATATCGCGAGTATGGGAACGAATCCCGAGGAACTTTTCGATTTTTTCACTACCAAAGACGACGGGGTCTACTTCACCAGTACCACGGACACCCTTGTACAGTTGATCAACAGCCACACCAACGACCACCTCTGCTACCCCATCGTTCATTTCTTTCTTTCCGATAACCGCACCCTCTCCGCCGTGATTCAGTTGGCCTCCCTTTACGAGTGTACCCACGCCCTTCGAGAACGGTACGCAGGTTCAATTGACGTAATGACGCACCTGGATCGCTTAAGAAAGTCGCTCCAGCTTTTCCTCGGTGTCGCTTACACCGACGGACACTTCAGTCAAAAGGAGGAAGCGCACTTGCTTGGGTTACGGCACCGGTATTTTGAGTCTGTTCTGACCCAACCGTTTCGTAAGCTTGACCACGGAGATGGCGGAGAGCGCTTCGGTAATATATTACGGGGAGCCGGGTATGAATGGGACAGCGTTTATCAGGTGGACCAGCGGAAGTAGCTATCGCACCTTACGGGTAAGGGCAGGTAAAAGTCAGCACGCTATACTTCCACTTCGCGCCTCCGCCAATAATTTAACAGCACATCACCCTTTTCAAATTTGACAGCGCTTTAGCTCTACGGTCCGGGCCAAATTGAGCCTTAAGTCAATGCTCACCTCAACCTACCTTATGTTGTTAAAGATGGAAAGAAAGTGTAGACGAAGCGGATACAACGATAGGCACCGTACTTAAACGGCTCGCGAACCGGTCATTAGGGTGGATACCCGCCAATGAGAAAATTTTCATTCAGGGTTGAATGGAAAGGACTTCCGTCTTGCTCACGATAACCCGGAAAAACTAGTTGCGGAGCAGTATACTGTGATTGAAACATGCAGTTACTGACACTTTTCGATACTACCCTTCCCCTGACCAATCCGGTAGTGAAGTTTCTGTTGATCCTGTTGATCATTTTGTTCGCCCCGATTTTTCTGAATCAAATCAAAATCCCACACCTACTGGGACTAATCATCGCCGGGGCGGTCATCGGCCCTCACGGCTTCAACCTCATAGAACGGGACAGCGGCATTATCCTCTCTGGCACCGCGGGATTATTATATATCATGTTTCTGGCAGGTCTTGAAATTGATTTGGTCGACTTTCGGAAGAACCGCCATAAAAGCATGGTTTTTGGGCTTTACACCTTTCTGCTTCCCATGATTCTGGGTACGGTAACGGGCATATACGTACTGAATTTCCCGCTCCTGACTTCGGTGCTCTTGGCCAGCATGTTTGCCTCGCACACCCTTATCGCATACCCGCTTGTAAGTAAACTGGGCGTGGCCAAGAACAAAGCCGTTAACATCACCGTCGGCGGTACCATGATTACCGATACCCTTGCCCTGTTAGTGCTTGCGGTCGTGGTCGGCATGACCGATGGGGAAATTACTGCTCGATTCTGGATAAGGCTTTCGCTCTCGATCCTGGCATTCGGACTCACGGTACTCTTGCTTTTCCCCATCATCGGCCGGTGGTTTCTACGGAGATTTGAAGACAGTGTATCCCAGTACATTTTCGTCCTCGTGATGGTATTTCTCGGTGCGGTTCTGGCGGAACTTGCGGGGATCGAAGCTATCATAGGCGCCTTCCTGGCCGGTCTGGCGCTCAATCGCCTCATCCCTACCACCTCTCCATTAATGAACCGGATTGAGTTCGTAGGGAACGCCATTTTCATTCCTTTCTTTTTGATCGGTGTGGGTATGCTTATCGATTACCAGTCCTTCTTTACGGATATTGAAACCCTGTGGGTTGGTTCCGTGATGATCATCGTGGCCACCACTTCCAAATTTATCGCCGCCTGGCTTACCCAAAAAACTTACCAATTCTCACTGGATGAGCGAAGATTGATCTTCGGGCTTAGCAACGCCCAGGCAGCGGCCACCTTAGCGGCTGTACTGGTCGGATACAATATCATTATGGGAGAAACGCCGGATGGAGAACCGGTGCGGCTTCTCGATGAAACCGTTTTGAACGGTACCATTTTGATGATCCTTTTCACCTGCACCATGGCGTCCTTCGTAGCGCAAAAAGGAGCAAAGAACATAGCGCTGGCCGAGGCAGGTGATTCCGACGCCAGGAAAGAGGAGCATCAGGAGCGTATACTCATCCCGGTCAGGAACATGGAAACCACTGACGAACTGATCAATCTAGGCATAACGGTTAAATCAAAAAACAATAAGACTGGATTATTTGCCCTCAGCATTGTCGACAATAAGTCAGTGAATGATGCCGGTGATACTAAGGCGCAAAAGATCCTGCACCAAGCAGCGGTGGCGGCCTCCGCCACGGATAATCAGTTGCAACAATTGCTCCGTTACGACCTGAACATCGCAAACGGTATAATCAGCGTCATCCGGGAGCAACGGATTAGCGACCTGATTCTCGGGCTTCACGTCAAAACCAATCTTTCGGATACCTTCCTTGGCAACCTTACGGAAGACATACTTTCCAAATCCAACACAACCACGCTGATCTATAAGCCCAGCCAACCCTTTTCTACCATCCAGCGCCACGTGGTGATCATCCCAGCGGATGCAGAAAAGGAAATCGGATTTCCCTTTTGGCTGATAAAGGTGTGGAACATTGCGCGCAATTCGGGCGCTAAACTCGTCTTCCACTGCACGCAAAACACCCTCCAGCTTATTCAGGACATTCACCGTAAACACCCGGTCTACGCAGAGTTCAATGCTTTAGATAGCTGGGACGATTTTCTTATTCTTTCGCGGGATATCCAGAAAAACGATAACCTGATCATCGTAATGAGCCGGAGAGAGCATCCCTCCTTTCACCACAGCATGACGAAAATACCCTACTACCTAAACAGGTATTTCGCGGACAGGAGTTTTATACTGATCTACCCCATTCAAACCGGTGTAGCGGATGCGGCTGCGATAGACTTCCGAAATCCCTCGATGCTCGAGCCCTTTGAAAAACTTGATGAAATTGGCAAAACAATCGCCAGCCTGTTTCGGAGAAATAAGTCTTGACAAGCAACATCTCCCCCCCCTTCCCCAAGGTTAGCCCGTCCATTAGTACCTTTCCAGTCGGCGGGAGCAACAGGTCCCCGCCGACCGGTTCTTTTGGTGCATAGTCAATTACACCTACACCTCCTGCAATTCCACCAACTTCCGGTACGCCCCGCCCCGTGCCAGTAACTCACCGTGGGTGCCGCGTTCAATGATGCGTCCGTCGGATAAGACAACGATCTGATCCGCGTTCTGGATGGTGCTGAGCCGGTGGGCGATCACCAGCGCGGTACGGTTTTGCAGCAATCGCTGGAGAGCTTCCTGTACCAGTTGCTCGGACTCACTGTCCAAAGCCGAAGTGGCTTCGTCCAGGATGAGGATATCGGGATTACGCAGCACGGCCCGGGCAATGGTGAGGCGCTGCCGCTGCCCTCCGCTGAGCTTAGTGCCGCGGTCGCCGATATTGGTATGGTAACCTTCCGCTGAGGCAACTATGAAGTCGTGCGCATTCGCCACTCGGGCCGCCTGTTCGACCTGCTCGGGGGTAGCGCCCTCCAGGCCAAAAACGATGTTATTGTAGATGGTATCGTTGAAGAGAATAGCCTCCTGGCTAACAATACCGAAACGGTTGCGCAGTTCCTGGATGGGATAGTCGCGCAGGTCACGCCCGTCAAGCGTAATGTAGCCATCAGTGGGATCGTAAAAGCGGGGCAGCAGATCCGCGATCGTACTCTTCCCGCCCCCGCTCGCCCCGGCCAGCGCCACCACTTTCCCCGTGGGAATGACCAGGTCGATAGCGTGGAGCACTTCCTGCCCACCGGTTCTGTACCGGAAGCTAACATCGTGAAAGCGGATGCCTTCGGAGGGAGTGAATTTTTGAATTGATGAATTCGGGAATGGGGCATTTGTGTCCTGGATGACCTCGTCACCAGCTCCGCCCCCAATTAGTTCTTCAGTATTTCCCCCATTCACTCCTTGTCCTCCCTGCGCTCCGCCGCCAGAATTGACTCCTTCCAAGCCCATGGGCACGTCCAGCACCGCCTCCACCCGTTCCAGCGCGCCGAGTCCTTTCTGCACGTTGTACCAGGCCTTGGAAAAATTCTTGGCCGGGTCTATGACCATGTAAAAGGCAAAGATGAAGGCGATGAAAGTGCCCGCTTCCATGGTACCCGCGAAGACCTCCCGGGAGCCGTAGAGCAAGAGGACGGCAACGGTAGCGATGCCCAAAAATTCCGTGAGCGGACTGGACAGATCCCGCCGCCAGAGTAAGCGGATAAGGCTGTGCCGGTAGCTATCGTTCAGTTCGCCGAAGCGCCGGGACTGATAGTCTTCCGCACCAAAACTCTTGATGATCCGCAGGCCGCCCAGGCTCTCCTCGGTGCGGCTGACGATCTCCCCCAGTTTTTCCTGGACGACGCCGCTGCTGCGTTTGAGCCGCTTGCCCACCCCGCCGATGACCACGCCGGTGAAAACCATCAGGCCGAACACGAAGAGGGTCAGGGAGGGACTCACGACAATCATAAAGGTCAGGGCGCCGAGGATTATAAAGGGCTCCCGGAAGATCGCCTCCAGTACATTTAGAATGCTGCTCTCTACTTCCTGCACGTCGCTGGTGATACGGCTCAGGAGGTTTCCTTTACGCTCCTCGGTGAAGTAGCCCAAAGGGAGGTGTAGCAAGTGGGTATAGAGTTCGTTGCGGAGGTCGCGAATGATTCCGTTGCGTACCGGCGACATGAAAAATAAGGCCAGGTAGCGAAAAATATTTTTCAGGAGAAAAGATAGCAGGATGAGTCCGCAAACGTAAAGCAAGGCATCTTCCCTACCCTGCTCTGTAATCCACCGGGTCACCGTATACCCGCCGTACTGCTCGAGGTCGGACAGGGACGAGATGGATTCCGGTGCGGTGGTGACGGGCTCGGTTTGCTCGAAAAGCAAATTGAAGAAGGGCTGAAAGATCGGGATGGACACCACGGTAAAGATGGCCGTGAGAATATTACAGCCGATGGCCAGTGTCACGAGGCCACGGTAATTCGCCATGTAGCCTAGTAGGCGGCGGAAGGATTGCATGGGGTAAAAGTACGGTGGGATGGGAGTACGGTAGTCGATAGCTGCGCTATCAGGGTAGTACGGTAGTACAGTAGGCCATGCTCACCGTCCGCAGATCTTCTTTAACCGTGAAGGTTTTCGAGCACTGGGGGTTCATCTAAGGCATACCCTAGCCCGCTTTACCGGCAGGAACTTTACCTTGCCACCCATGAAGATTCAACGTTCGACCTACGATTTTCTGCGACAACTCGCCGCCAATAACGACCGTGATTGGTTCGCCGAGCACAAGGCGAATTATGAAGCGGCACGTGAGAATGTAGCCGAATTTGCCGAAGAGCTACTGGAACGGCTCCGAAAAACCGACGTGCTCAGTACACAAAACGGACGTAAGTCACTCTTTCGAATCTACCGCGACGTGCGCTTCAGCAAGAATAAGCAGCCGTACAAAACCAATATTGCCGGCTATTTTGAACGCGACGGCCTGTCGCGCCGGGGTGGCTATTACTTCACCTTTTCGCCCGAGGAAACCAGATTAGGGGGAGGATTTTACGGTATCGAACGGGACGATCTGAAACGCATTCGGCAAGAGTTGGGCGCCGACGCAGGTACGATGCGGGACATTTTAAGCGATGCGGAATTTCGCAGGCAATTTGGCGAACTTCAGGGAGATCAGCTGAAAACGTCCCCCCAGGGCTATCCCCGCGATCATCCGAACATCGACCTGCTACGCTATAAACAGTTCTACGCCACCCGAAAATTTACCGAAGCCGAGGTACTTGAGCCCGCCTTCATCGATCGGGCGGAGGAGGCGCTGCTCGCCCTGCGGCCTTTCTTCGATTACTTTAGCGAGGTTCTTACCACCGACGCCAACGGTGAAAGCCTACTCTAACCATGCGCCTGGGATACGACAGCAAGCGATTGTTCTGCAACTTTACCGGTTTGGGCAATTATAGCCGAACGACCCTTCGTAACCTGGTTGCGCAGTATCCGGCTGAAGCGTACCACCTGTATACACCCACCTGCCCCAGGAACCCGGTTACGGCGCCCTTTAGCAAAATGGCAAACGTGGAAATACACACCAAGCCCAGGAGAAATTTAGCCCCACTGTGGCGGAGCTACGGCGTGGTAAGCGACCTCAAACGCGACGGGATAGCGCTTTACCACGGCTTGAGCCACGAACTGCCGGTCGGATTACAACAGGCCGGGATTAAATCAATCGTTACGATTCACGATTTGATCTTTCGAACCCACCCGAATCTATATCCCCTCATTGATCGGAAGATCTACGACCTGAAGACACGCTACGCCTGCCATGCCGCCGACCGTGTTGTGGCGATCAGTGAAGCTACTAAATCCCAGATTGTGGATCATTATGGAACCGCCCCTGAAAAAATTGACGTCGTATACCAAAGCTGCTCCCCCCTTTTTTTTGATGACCATTTGGTCGACATTTCCATCCTTCGAAGGCGCTATACCCTCCCGGATCGCTACCTTCTCTTCGTGGGCAGCATTACGCGACGAAAGAATCTGGAAATACTCCTCGAGGCCTATCTCCTCCTTGCGGAGCGGCACCGCCTTCCCATTGTCGTAGTTGGCAGGGGATCCAAACACCGATCCGCGATAGAGCGCCACCCGAACTATAGTAGCACGAAACGGCATATTATCTGGATTGACGACCTATCCGACAACCTAAGTCTTAAAACCCTTTACCGACACGCTACGGCCCTGGTCTACCCCTCTCTAGCGGAAGGATTCGGATTACCCGTGGTGGAAGCTCTGCTGAGTTATACGCCCGTGATTACCTCCAATCTTTCTTCCCTACCCGAAGCCGGTGGTCCAGATTCGCTGTACATCGACCCTACGGACGCCGCGACCGTGGCCACGGCAATCTCCCGCCTGCTTGAAAACCCCGGTTTGGTCGATTCGATGCGCGAAAAGGGGTACCAATACGCCTGCTCTCGCTTTGGCCCCTCCTCAACAGCCGCGTCGATGATGGGTGTTTACCGTAAAACGCTTGCCAGATGAGTTCCCGCTCTCCTTCGATACTGGTTATCTCTGATTACCGTGATAGTCTCAATGCCATACGCCCCGAGGGACAATGGTGGGTTCACTTGTCGCTGTATTACGGCTACCGGATCACGGTGATGACGCCGCGGAACGGTGCTAATTACCTCGAGGAATTGGAAGCCGCCCGGGTGCGCATTATAGATTGGCACCCGGAAAGTAAGTTCGGAAGGGGAGACAGTGAGCGCATCAGAAGGGAACTGGAGGAAAACGATTATGACATTCTCCACCTGTTCAACAGCAAGGCAGTTTCTGCCGGTGTGCGCGCGGCGCGTGGCTGGCCGGGTAAAGTAGTCACTTACCGGGGCTATTGTGGAAACTTACACTGGTGGGACCCAACGGCATACCTCAAACACCTGCACCCCCGGGTGGACCTCATCACCTGCGTGAGCCAGGCGGTTAAGGACGATCTGGACGGCCAGTTGTTCTTTGACTCCTCCAAAACGGTGGTCGTTGGAAAGGGGCACGATCCAGCCTGGTACGCTTCGGTAGAGCCCCTTGATCTACACCGGGAGTTCGGAATACCGGCCGACCGGCTTGTGCTTATCGTAGTGGCCAACGCGCGACGGATGAAGGGCATGGATTACCTGGGCACCGCCATCCGGCGACTCCCCGCGGAAATGCCGCTGCACTTACTCTTCGCCGGCCGTGGTCTGGACACGAGCGACCTTCGGACCGATCTTGCCGATAGCCCCTACCACGACGAAGAAGACTTCACGTTCGCGGGATGGCGCCCGGACGTCCTGCGATTGCTGGCCGCCGCCGATATCAGTCTGCTTCCAAGCATTAAGGGGGAAGGCCTCAGTAAGGTGCTTTTGGAGAGTATGTTTTTGGGCCGCCCGACGATCATGACCGATATCGGTGGAAACCGGGGCTTGGGCATCGACGGCAAGACGGCCCTCATTATTCCCCCCAAAAATGAAGACGCCTTAGTGGAGGCTATTGTCCGTTTGGTGGAAGACGACGAACTGCGTCGTCGCCTGGGGCCGGAGGGTGCCGCCTTTATTACCGAACGGTACCGCAGCGAGCAATCGGCCCGGGAACTCGATGCGGCGTATCGGCTGGTCCTTTCCCGCTAGGGGAATAATCCTCGTTTTCTCATTTCCTACTTGAACCTTACCTTACAACATTAAATTACGATCATGCTCAAACCTTACCTCAGCACCTTACCGGTACTGTTATTATTCGCCTGCGGAGACAATGTAGACCGAATGGACAGCGGCGTTCAACCCGCCGCCGACCGGGAATTGGCCCTCACCGATCAGCCCGCTGATGGCTTGTCCGGCGAATGGACGGACTTACTGGCATCCGGAGATCTCACCGACTCGTGGCATTCCTATAACCAAGACGAGCCGGGCAGCGCCTGGACACTGGACGAGGACGGCGTTCTCTCTCTCGATACCAGCAATAAGGGTGAGCACGGCGTAGTGGGCGGTGGCGACCTGACCACCAATGAGCGCTACGGCAATTATGAGCTCGAACTGGACTGGAAGATCGGTGAATGCGGTAACAGCGGCATCATTTACAATGTCAGGGAGGGCGACGACCTGGGGGCATCCTACTACACCGGACCGGAAATGCAGATCCTGGATGACAGTTGCCACCCGGATGCCAAGATCGTAACGCACAGGTCCGGCGACCTCTACGACATGATCACCGCGGAACCGGTAAACGTCAAGCCCGCCGGGGAATGGAATTCGATCCGCCTGGTGGTCACTGACGGTAAGGTGGAGCAGTGGCAAAACGGGCAGATGGTCGTAAGTTACAGCAACACCGGGCCCGAATGGGAAGCGATGATTGCCGATTCCAAATTCAAGGAGTGGGACCAATTCGGGCAGTACACTTCCGGAAAGATCAGCTTGCAGGATCACGGGGATCCCGTGTGGTTCCGCAATGTTCGCATTCGCGAACTTGATGCCAAATAAATTAACCGTCTAGAAAAGCAATTGATTATGTACGTTGAATCCAATCCAGCCGATAGGCCGGGTATTCCCGCTAACCGCGACCGCCTGTTTCTGGCGGCCTGCGTTTCGCTGGTTGTTACTTCCATGACTTTCGCCATCCGGGCCGGTATTCTCACCGAACTCGGACAAACCTTCGCACTCAGCGATACCCAACTGGGATGGGTGAACAGTATGGCCTTTCTGGGCTTTCCGATCGCCATGATCATCGGAGGTCTTCTCTATAATGAGATCGGTCCCCGCAAAATGCTGTGGGTAGCTTTCATATGCCACCTTCTCGGGTTAATTCTGACCATTTTCGCGGGCGATCTGGGAGCTCTCAGTGGCTTCTGGGGCCTGATCATCTCCACCTTCTTTATCGGATTTGCCAACGGATCCGTCGAGGCTGCCTGCAATCCTATGGTGGCGGACATGTTCCCGGACAAGAAAACCCAAATGCTGAACAGGTTTCACGTCTGGTTCCCCGGCGGTATCGTGATCGGTTCGCTCATCGCGAATTTTTTCGGGGAGGCACTGGGTTGGCAATGGCTCATCGCCACTATGTTCATCCCCACCTTCATCTATGCTTTCCTGATTTTCGGTCAGGAGTTCCCCAAGTCGAAGGCGATCAGCGGCGATACGATTGAGAACATCCGTAGTCTGTTATCTCCCCTGTTCCTCTTCATCGTGGTGTGTATGACACTGACCGCGACCACCGAATTCAGTACTACGCAATGGGTCGAACGCATCCTCGGAGCCAGTGGAGCCAGCCCGATGATCGTGCTTGCCCTTGTGACGGGTATTATGGCTGTAGGACGGTTTTATGCCGGCCCGATCGTCCATAATTTTAACCCGACCGGCGTGCTGTTGATCTCGGCAATCGTATCTACCGTAGGTATCTATCTGCTTAGTACCCTTACGGGAGCACCGGTTTACTTCGCTGCCGTTGTCTTCGCACTGGGCATCTGTTACTTCTGGCCGACGATGATCGGTTTCGTAGGCGAATATATCCCGCAGACCGGTGCCTTGGGTATGTCGTTGGTGGGTGGAGCAGGTATGTTTGCCCTTACGATCTGGAACCCTATCATCGGGGGCTGGCTGGAAGAGGCGCGGGCAACGGCTGAAAGCGCCGGCGCACAAGGAGCCGAAGCGGACATCATCGCCGGTCAGGCTACCCTGTCGACCATGATCTGGTTTCCCGCCATCCTGATCATCCTATTCACGGGGCTGTACTTCTACATGAAGGGGCGGTACAACACCGTACCGGCCGACGAAGCCATCAATGACCCTAAAGCAATGTCGACCCCCGGCTCTGCACGATAAATTTTACCTTTCACGGCCACGCTGTGCAGGTTGAATAACGAGGCCCGCTCCGGAATTCCGGAGCGGGCCTTTTTGTTTTGGCGACGAGCATGGGCATGTAGGCTTACAATCGAGGACGGCAGCTCCTCGCCGTTCAGGGATACCGGTAAATATGCTGTAGATACATATGGGGTATGGCAGGCCGGATGTTCCCACAGGGTGGTACAGTCCAGGCCGCTCTTTTAGCGTGTAGGGGCGGCTATGGAACAGAAAGAAAACGTGCGGGAATTTAGGCGACGGAGCGCAGGAGTAACCGTCCGCTTGGGAATGGGAACTGCCCCCCTGATTATTCCTTTGATTACCTAATGGACCGTATACTACCTCAGGACAAACCCCATCTTTCGGGGGTTGGGGGTTCGACTGCGCTGCGGGCACTCGTACTGTGTCAATTTTGAAGGTGTACACAGCACGAAGTGATTTAGCTTCGCTGGTCGCCTTTGGCTCAGCGTTGAAGTTTAGGGGTGCCGCTTTCTAAGTTCTGATCAAGGCAGCACCACGAAGTAGCCACGAAGCGAAACGTAGACCAACTAAAGCGTGGGAGGCGAGGCGCAAAATAACTGGTCCACTAATCCTCACGGCACCCTACCCGTAAGCCCGTATAGGTCCGGAAGCCATTTTGTCAGTGTTTGTTTGCACTTTCCGAATCAGTCAATACCAAGTTATTGACGGGTAGCGGAAGTCCGAACAAGCTCTATCGAAGCTTGCCGCCAAAAGATGCCGCAGATTCCCCTCAGATTCAAAGTTGACAGCACACTAGGTAGGGCATATAACAGCACAGCGCCGATCCCCGGATGGGGATCGGCGCTGTGAGAAGCCTCCGAGGAGGCTTTCAAAGAGTTGTTGGGGATTAATCCAGCTCGTCGGTACGGTTACCGGCGGAGTAGTTGATCTTGAGCTGATTACTCTTCCGCAGTTTGGTCTTTACGTCCTGAACGATACCCATCGTGACCTCTCCGTCTACGCGCAGGGAAGAAGTGATTCGGGAACGCTTGGCTTCTGGAAGCTTCACTTTATGCTGTTCGAGGAAGAGGGGGATGTCATCGACATTGGAGATCTTATCGCCGAGCTGAATGCGGGGGGAAGTTCCGTAGACGCTTTGATATTGCTGCGTCGGGCGTCCGATGTAGATGTAATTTACGAGGGACTTCTCGTCGAGTTTCGTGAGCTGGGTAGCCTCCGGAGTATTGACCTGCAGTTTGAGGTCAGAATCCCGGAGAACGGTAACCATCATGAAGAAGAAGAGCAACATGAAGATGATATCGGGCAGGGAAGCGGTGGAGATTGCCGGAGAGGCCTTACCGCGTTTTTTACTGAACTTGGACATTAGAGTTGTTTGAAAGTGTTTCGGTACTGAAGAATAGATGCAGTCAGAAACCGCTTTGGTGGGTAGAAGAAGACGGGCCGGCCAGCTATTGACCGGCCCGCGGGTTAAACCTTATCCTTCTTCACCAAAGTTGGTGGGTTCCGCTTCGGAGAGTACCATAGGGATTTCGTCGCGGATTGCCTTACGGCGGGCGAACGGCATCTCGTCAGTGTACGGTTCGCCGTATCTGCGCTGCGACAACTCGTCCCAAAGCTCATCGTAAGCTCCTTTCAACTCGTTGTATACGGCCAGATAGGTATCATAGTCGGTACCACGGTCGTTCTTGAGGGAGATGATGGCGTTCTTCGGGCCTTCAGCAAGATCGGGCCGGTTAGCCGGATTCATGATGAATTCCTTCGCACGCTCCCGCAACTCACCGATACGTGCGGGCTCGTCGCGGACCAGCAATTGGTTCTGGGCGTTAACGAGTACCGAAAATACGTTCCGCTCTTTCAGCTTGGTAATGTCGGGTTCCTCATCCGACCAGGGCGGCAACTTGACGAGGATACCCTTGTCTTCAGCGATGGTAGTGGTGACCAGGAAGAAGATCAGCAGCAGGAAGGCGATATCCGCCATCGAGCCCGCATTGATCTCGTTGTTCATCCGGTCTCTCGTTTTGGTCTTAGCCATGGTCTTAGTGTTTGATGAATTATTTAAACAGGCCCCGAATACCGAACACGATGAGTGTCAGGATAGCCAGGCCGATCATCACCACTGCGGTTATGATCGAACCACTGATAAACTTGAGATTACCGGCAGTTATTTCCGCTTCCTGAGAAGTTTCGAACTTCTGAATGGCATTGGCAATCTCGGGGTCACTTACCTCACCGCTGGATGTTGAATAGGCAATGAAGAGGATCAGCAGCAAAAGAACCAGTCCGGCGATCCCTTTGAGGGAACCCTTGGGGTTACTTGCCATTTGAACGACGCCAAAGATGACGGCCACTACAAAGGCCAGACCGGTAAGGATGATGGAAATGTAAATTCCGAAATTGAAAATACTGGTCTCGTAGGCTTCCGGCGTTTTATCGTTGGCCAGGAGCAATTCCCGGGTCGTATCGTCGGCGGAAAAGATCGAAGCAAGGAAGATAATCGTAATCAGCACTCCAATCCCGAAGGCCAAAGCTTGGCCGTACTTGTTCAAAAATGAATACATAATTGATTGGATTTTGCGGGTGGCAGATTATACGCGGGGGCGTGGCGTAGTCGTGGTAAAGGTGTTGTTCGTTGCCATGATGTCCACCAGAGCAATGGTAGCATCCTCCATCCGATTAACAATACCGTCGATCTTGTTGACGATGTAGTTGTACAGGATCTGGAGAATAATGGCTACGATCAGACCGAATACCGTGGTAAGGAGGGCTACCTTAATACCACCGGCAACAACCGCGGGGCTAAGGTCACCAACCGTCTCAATGCGGTTAAACGCCTGAATCATACCAATTACCGTACCCATAAATCCGAGCATGGGAGCAATAGCGATGAAGAGCGAGATCCAAACCAGCCCGCGCTCAAGCAGACCCATCTGAACGGAGCCGTAGCTGACGATCGCCTTCTCTACGGCATCGGGACCTTCCGAGCTGTGGCGAAGACCTTCGTAGAGTACGCTGGCGGTAGGTCCGGGGGTAGACTTAGCGACTTCCTTGGCACCTTCGACGTCACCGGCTTCCAGCCGCTCACCGATACGCGAGAGTAGCTTATCCGTGTTCGTCGACGCCAGGTTAAGCGTGATGATCCTTTCAATGCAGAAAGCAAGACCGAGAATAAGACAGATCAGAACGATCGCCATGAAGCGCCAGTCTCCGTCGATGAATTGCTTTTTGAGGACCTGGAATCCTTCGGAATCCTGGGCTGCCAGATCAGCTGCAGAAAAGGCTACCAGCGAAAGAACCGCTAGTGTTTTAAATAAATGTCGCATAGCCGTAATTAAGGTTTAACGAATAATTTGCGTGATGATTAGCTGAAGACACCGCGCCGAACCGGCGCGGATGCTGCGGAGAAGAAGGGATTCGAACCCTCGATACGGGGACACCGTATATACGCTTTCCAGGCGTACCTCTTCAACCACTCGAGCACTTCTCCAAATTAATTTTCAATGGGCGACCCCTATCCGTTGATAAGAGGTCAAAGACGAAAGGTGCAGGGGTGAAGGTAACCGTATAGACGCGGTAGCCTACGGCTGATCGTCGTTCCTCCTCAGAGTTCCAGGCGAATCGCTTCCACCACTCGAGCACTTCTTTTTAATTTATTTCAATTCTTGACCGTCATCCGTTGATGAGTCAAGTTAAGTAAACCGTTGGTTGACCGGCCGTAGGATGTCATCGACGGGTCGGTTGAATCCTGTTGCCAGTTGACTATCCGACGATGGAATGAACCATTTAGCGGGAGCCGTTTCCTGTTAAGATAAGGTTTCTCCGTTGAGAATCCCGTAGACCGGTCGTGTCTTCGACAACCGCCGGCGTAGACGCAAAAATTGTAAAAACGTTCAACAAAACAAAATTTTTATCGGCCTCCCGGAAAATAAGCCGGCGTATTCCGGCGTAGATATCGTTTGGTCAACTTGTCTTCTTCCCCGCAAACCGGTCTAGGTCAAACAGTTGCCGGGCATTCTCGCTGGTAATGGCCGCAACCTCATCTATTGAAGCTTCCCAAAGATCAGCTATTTTTTTAGCTATCAGGGGTAAATAGGCCGCTTCATTTCTTTTTCCCCGCTTGGGAGCGGGGGCAAGATAAGGCGCGTCGGTTTCAAGTACGATCCGGTCCCGGGGTATTTCGCGCAGAATCTCCGAAAGACCTCCGTTTTTAAAGGTAACAACACCACCTATACCGAGGTGAAAACCTAAATCTATAGCACGACGGGCCTGTGTTTCGTTTCCGGTGAAGCAATGAAAGACGCCCCGGAGCCTGGGATCATCGAACGTTGCGATCAGTTCAAGAAGGTTGTCAATGGCATCGCGGGCATGAATACTGATCGGAAGATCTTGAGCAATTGCCCATTCGCACTGCCGCAAAAAAGCTTCCTCCTGTTGTCGCTGGTAGGTCTTGTCCCAGTAAAGATCCATTCCGATCTCCCCGATCGCCACCCATTCGCGTTGGTTCAGGTAGCGTTCTACCGTTTCCAACTCTTCTTCGAAGTCCTCTCCCACACTTACTGGGTGCAGTCCCATCATCGCCAGGCAGAATTCCGGATGTTGCTTTTCCAGGGCGAGCATGGCATCGTGGCTACTCCGGTCGATGGCCGGAAGCAGCGCGAGCTCAACACCCTCCGCTTTTGCCCGCTCAATCATTTCCTCCCGGTCACTATCAAATTTGGAACTGTAAAGATGGGTGTGGGTATCAATGAACATTTGCGGATAGATGCCCGGTGGGCTTAACTTTGGTGCATACCTTCGCGGCCATGGCGAAAAAGAAATATTATGTCGTCTGGATGGGCCACCTGCCGGGTGTTTATACCGATTGGACCTCGGCCAAGCAACAGATCGACGGGTACAAAGGTGCGAAGTATAAGTCGTTTCCTGACCGGGGCCAGGCCGAAGCCGCCTTCCGCAATGGTTTTGACAGCTATTTAAAAAAGAGCCTGGGGACCACTTCCCGGCCATCGTCTAACCCGCGCACCGCCGCCGAAACCACTTCCAAGATCATTTCACAGAGTATCAGCGTAGATGCCGCCTGCTCGGGTAACCCCGGAAGGATGGAATACCAGGGCGTCACGACCTCCGGCGGCAAGCGCCTTTTCCACCGGGCATTCGAGATGGGAACCAACAATATCGGCGAGTTCCTGGCATTGGTCCACGCGCTTGCTTTTCTGCAAAAACAGCAGCAACCGAAGCTGCCGATCTATACGGATTCCAAGATAGCGATGGGCTGGATTCGGAAAGGAAAGTGCAAAACCACCCTACCCCGAAATTCGAGGACCGCCGAATTATACGACCTGATCGATCGAGCGGAAGATTGGCTGAAAAGCAATCAGATCACGAATCCGGTCTATAAATGGAACACGAAAGCCTGGGGGGAAATTCCGGCTGACTTCGGCAGGAAATAGCCCGGGAATCGTTTTTGCCGTTCGCTCGCCTCCGCTTAGCGGGTCTTAACCACGGGTGAATTTCATCCGGTACTTTTGGTCAATGTCCCCCTTGCGGATCTTTTCCAGTTTTCGTTTGACCATTCTTTTCTTGAGGGGGGAAAGCAGCTCGGTAAAGAGAATCCCATCAATGTGATCGTACTCGTGCTGAATGACACGGGCATTCATCCCCGTGAAGGTTTTCGTGTGGCTAACGAATGTCTCATCCTGATAGGTCAGGGTAATCTGTTCGGGGCGGTCCACGTCTCCGGAAACGTCCGGAATACTCAGGCACCCCTCCGAATAACTACAGTCCTCGCCTGCCTCCTCGAGGATCTCCGCGTTGATAAATACCTGGCGAATCCCCTGATCCTCTTCGCCTTCGGCCTGCATCGGGGCGCTGTCTACGACGAAAAGCCGGATGCTTTTGCCGATCTGTGGCGCGGCAAGTCCTACGCCGTTCGCTTCCTCCATGGTTTCCCACATATCGGAGATCAGCTGTGACAGTTCGGGGTAATCTTTATCGATGGGCTGAGCCACCTTTTTCAGTACCGGTTGCCCGTAGGCGTAGATCGGTAAAATCATCTTAAGCAATTTGTTTTAGGGCGGTGCGCGCCAAAGCTACTTTCTTTCTTCCAAAAAGTCCTGAAGGATGAGGGTAGCCGCAATTCTATCCACTGCTGATTTATCCCGGCGTTGCTTTTTCCGCATCCCCATTGCGAGCATACTGTCCTTGGCCCGCCGGCTGGTTAAAAATTCATCCTGTCGATGAAGGCGCAGGTCAGGGAAGCGTTTTTGGATCTTCCGTTCGAACCCCACGATCTCCTTCTGTATGGGGTTGTCTGAGCCGTCATCGTTTCGGGACTCTCCGACAACCAGATCACTAACCTTCTCGCTGGCCAAGTATTCATCCAACCATTCAATAAGCCGGTGAGTGGGAACGGTCGCCAGACCGGTGGCGATGATCTGAAGCGGGTCCGTAACCGCTATCCCACTCTTTTTTCTTCCGTAATCAACGGCAAGGATGCGCATAACGTATCAGGTAGTTTCCAACTCAAGATGATCGCCTACGGGCTCCTGGTTCCCAAGCTTCGCCGTTACTCTCCTTATGCCACGGCGAGATTTGTACAGCAACCACAGCATCACGGGCACCACCACCAGGGTAAGGAAAGTGGCGAATACCAGACCGTAGATCACGGTCCAGGCCATTGGTCCCCAAAGCGCCGTGTTGTCTCCTCCGATAAACAGGCGCCCGTCCCAGTTGGCCACGAAGCTGAAAAAATCAAAGTTGAAACCAACGGCCAGCGGGATCAATCCGAGAACGGTAGTGATCGCCGTTAGCAAAACGGGTCGCAAACGGGTAGCTCCTCCTTCGATGATGGCGTCCCGGATGTCCGATAGCTCCAGCTCGGAGATTTTGTCCAGATCCTGTTCCTCCACTTTTTCCTGCATGAGTAAGGTGGTGTAGTCAATCAAAACGATCGCGTTATTGACCACTACTCCGGCGAGGGATATGATCCCTACCCCCGTAAAGACCACCGAAAACGTTCCTCCGAAGAAGAAATACCCGAGCAAGACGCCAATCGTTGATAAAATGACCGAGGTCAGAATGATGAACGGCGAGCTGATGCTGTTGAATTGGGCGACAATGATGATGAAGATCAGGAATAGGGCAAAAACAAAGGCTCCCAGCAGGAATCCTACGTCCTCCTGTTGCTGCTGTTGCTCGCCCGTAAATTCGTAGGCGAACCCCTGAGGAAAATCGTAACTCTGGAGGGCGGACTCAATCTCCGGGATGATGTCGTTGGCCGTGTAACCATCCAGCACGTTGGAGCTGATGGTGATGACCCGGTCGAGATCCTTCCGTTTGATGGCACTATAAGTAGAAGTGTATTCAACGTCAGCTACCGTACTGATGGGTACCTGGGTAATACGGCCGGTGGCGGGATCCCGAAACGTGATCCGCTGGTCGAGCAAGTTCTGTACCCGATTGCGCTCGCCTTCATTCAGGCGAATCACGATCGGATACTCGTCCTCCCCGAGCTTGTAGGTGCTGATTTCCCGGCCGTAGACCGAGGTGCGGAGTGCGGATGCAATCTGCCCGGTGGAAAGTCCGTAGCGGCGAGCGGCTTCCCGGTTGATATTGACCAGGAGTTCGGGCTTACCCAATTTGATATCGGCGGACAATTCTTCGATACCAGGTATACCCTGACGGTTGATGTAGTTGATGACATCGTCTCCAAGGGGAACCAGGCGTTCGACGTTGTCGCCGGTAATCTCCAGGTTGATCGGTTTACCAGTGGCGGGGCCGCTGGCATTTTGATCGACGCTTACCTTCACCCCGGGCAATCCGCGCACCTCCTGCCGGATCTCTTCCATAATGGCGGTGGTGCTAATGCCGTTCCGCTCCCTGAAGGGAACGAAGGTCACGGTAATTCGCGCTTTGTTAGGCGTGACGCCTGGTTCGGGCGGACGATTCGGGTCGGAAGTATTCTCTCCTACCTGGGTGAGTACCGCCTCGACTACCTCGTCGTAGGGCTCCAGCATGGCCAGCAGCCGCTCCTCCAGGGTCCGGGCTACTTCGCTGGTGGCTGCGATGTCGGTACCCAGCGGGAGCTCCACGAAGGCGTTGACGTAGAGCGGATCGGCACTTGGGAAAAATTCGATCTGCGGTGGCTTCCACGCCGTTAGCACCAGGGCCAGCAGCAAAAGCGCAATGGTTCCGCCGAATATTGATTTGCTGTACCTCAGCGAAAAGCCGACGAAGCGGTTGTACTTGTTTTCCAGCCAGGGTAGAAAACGATTCTGAAAGACGAAAGACGCCGGGCGCAGGAGAAAGAAGTAGACCAGCGTGGTAAGCGTGGTGATGATCATGAAATTGAACAACCAGTTCATACCGGCCACTAGCCCGATCAAGCCAACTACCATCATAACCGCGGCCGTGATGAGGGTATTACGCACTTTCCGGCGGCGTTCCCGGGGAGTCTCGCCGCGCTTATCCACTTCCATGAATTGACTGGCAAACACCGGATTGATCACCAGGGCTACGATAAGGGAGCTCACCAGGACCAGGATCAGCGTAATTGGAAAGTATTTCATGAATTCCCCCACGATTCCCGGCCAGATGGCCAGGGGAAGGAAAGCGGCCAGCGTAGTGGCCGTGGAAGCGATGATGGGCCAGGCCACCTCTCCCGCACCGTATTTCGAGGCACGGTCGGCTCCTTCACCCAGTTGTCGGTACCGATAGATGTTCTCCACGATAACAATGCCGTTATCCACCAACAACCCGAGGGCCAGGATCAGCGCGAATAAGACCACAATGTTCAGGGTGACGCCACTGAGCCAGATCCAAAGAATACCCATAAGCATGGACAGCGGAATGGCAATACCTACGAAGAGGGCATTTCGCAGCCCAAGGAAAAAGAGCAGTACTACTACCACCAGAATAACCCCGCTGATGATGCTGTTCTCGAGGTTTTCCACCTGGTCACGGGTGTTGGTCGACTGATCGTTGAAAAAGGTAATACTCAGATCATCGGGCAAACCTTCCTGGATTTCCGCCACCGTTTCCTTAAGTGCATCGGATGTACTGAGCAGGTTTTCACCGGACTTCTTGATCACTTCCAGACTGATAACCGGAAGGCCGTCAGCGCGCGCAATACTGGTCGGATCCTCGTACCCGAAGCTTACATCGGCCACGTCCCGCAGGTACACTAAGCGTTGGTTTTCTCTTTTGATGACCGTATTGGCCAACTCCTGGGCATCCTCGAACTCGCCGACGACGCGGATGGCCCGTCGGACGCCGTTGTTTACGATCTCTCCGCCGGATAGGGTCAGGTTCTCACCCGAGACCGCATTTTCAATATCCTGAAAGCTGATCTGCAGGCTTTCCATACGTTGTACGTCCACGGCGATCTCAATCTCCCGGTCCTGCACCCCTTTCAGGTTTACAGTACTTACTCCGTCGACCTCCTCCAGGGCATCCTGCATATCTTCGGCATACCGCCGAAGCTCGTCGGGGGGATAGTCACCACTCACGTTGATGGTGATGATGGGTATTTTAGCCGTATTGATCTCCAGTACGACGGGATCCGTATCCAGGTCCGAGGGGAGTTCGGGCCGAGCCAGGTCCATGGCATCCTTGACCCGGCGGGTGGCTTCGTCCACGTCCTCATCGGAGTTGAACTCCACGGTAATGGAGGAAAAGTCCTGGACGCTGGTAGACTGTATCGTCTTCACACCGTCCACGCTCTGAATTTCCTTCTCCAGGGGGCGGGTGACCAGGGATTCGATGTCGGCTGCGGAATTACCGAAGTACGGCGTATTGACAAATACCTGTGGAAGGTTCACTTCCGGAAACTGTTCCTTGGGTACCTGCACGTAGGCATACAGACCGAAGATCATGATCATGATAGCCAGCAGGAAAACACTGGTACCGTTCTCTACGGCGAGGTTGGTAAGCCCAAAAGTGCGCTTTTGCTGTTTAGCCATTGTTGGTCAATTTTTCAGAGGCGACGGTTTCCTGGGGGGAGCGGCTCAGCGCGATGGGCTGTCCGTCCGCCAATCCGCGGGAACCATTGGTAATAATGCGATCGCCGGTCTGAAGGCCCGATTGGACGACGGTCCGGTTGTTGTAGGTTTCTCCGGTTTCAATAAAGGTCTTACGGGCTACCGTGTCCCCGTCGACGTCCTCCGCCGTAAAAACGAAGCGTCGGCCATCGGTGTCTTGCTGAATGTAGTCCTGGCTGACGACAATCTGCTCCGTAGCCTGATAATTCTGTACTTCCACCTCCGCCAGCAGATTGGCTTTGAGATCGTCGATGTACTGGCGCGGCACGTCCAGCTCTACTTCGAAGGTGCGGTTGGCCGGGTCCACCGTCCGTCCGATACGCGTTATCGGCGCCTGGAACGCGATACCGGAAGCCGGTACCCGTACCTGCACGTTGTCGCGAAGATTTACCAGCGAGAGCAGGGATTCCGGTGCGTCCGCCACTACCTGCAGGTCATTGGTACTGATGATGGACAGGATAGGTGCCCCCGGTGAAGCATTTTCTCCGGTCCGCAGCATCACCTGGTCGACCGTACCGGTGAGGGGCGCATATACATTACGCTTATTGGCTTGAATATCGATGGCCTTGATCTGCTGCTGGACGCGCTCGTAATTGTTCTTCGCTTGCAGATACTGAATCTCGGACCCAATGTTTTGATCCCAAAGTTTTTTCTGCCGCTCGTAGACCGTCCTCGCCAGGTCGGCGGCCGTCTCCAGCTCGGCAAGCTGCGTTTCGGTTCCTTCGACGTCCAAAACGGCTACCAGTTGTCCCTTGCGGATGGGGTCTCCTTCCTCAAAGTTCATGCGCAGGATACGACCCGGAATTTCCGGGGTGGCCATGGCGCTCTCAGCAGCTATTACCGTGGCCTGTACTTCGGCGTAGTTGGTAAAACTGGAGGTGTCGATGGTCTCGTAAGCTACCAGGGTAGCATTAGGGACGAAGTCAGGATCGACCTCGGCTAGCCGGGTTTCCAATTCTTCTACCTCCTGGGTAAGTTCACGTAATTCCGCGCGACGCGTTTTAAGCGCTTCCTGAATTTCTTCGGAAGTTTCCGGGGTGGTTTCCTCCTCGGAAGCCCCGCAGCTGAAAAGAACGGCGGCAAAACAGATGAGCGTAAGTAAGCGCTGCATAGTGGGGATATATTGGATAGTTTTCATCGGCCGAGGGCTATATAGAGGTCTTCTTTGGCGACAAGCGTGTCGTACAGTGCATTGAGGTAATTGGCCTGAGCCTCGTAAAGCTGCTGCTCGGCCTGTACCACTTCAATGCTGCTGCCCACGCCTTCGCGGTACTTGATCTGAGTAGTTTCGTAAATGCGTTGGGCTAATTCCTGATTACGGCGGGTATTCTCCAACCGATTGCGAGCCGCGTTGAAGGAGCCGCGGGCGTTGCGGACTTCCAGGTCGATGCCGCGAACCAGGTCGTCCCGTTGGTTAACGACCTTCTCTTTGTCCAGCCTGGCGCGTTCCAACCGCGAACTGCGTCCCCCAAAATCATAGATCGGGATCGAGGCGGACAGGCCGACCAGGGCGGTGGGTGCCCAGAAACCATCGGTGAAGTTGTCACCCTGGTATTGGTACTGCCCCGAAGCCAAGGCACTCAGTTTTGGAAGGTAGGCGGCTTTCTGCAGATCGATGTTCAGGTCCTGCAACGTAAGGGTCTGATCAAGCAATCGAACTTCACTGCGTTGCTGATAGGGAATATCGCTGGTGAGGGCGGCGGCTTCCACTTCGAGTTCCAGGGCTTCCAGGTCCTCGGATACATCGAGGGGTTGGTTTTCCGGGTAGTTCAGACTGAACTTCAGGGCCCGAAGCGCATTCTCGCGTTGCTGCTCCAGGTCGTTGCGGGTACTGCGCAGGTTGTTCAGGCTGAGCACCAGGCGGTCAACATCCAGTTGTTCGACAAAGCCTGCCTCGTACTGGGCTTCGGTTTCCCGCAGCAGCTTTTCGAGGTTGCTTATGTTTCGTTCGACGATTTCCAGATTCGTGGAGGTCAGCAGGACCGGGAAATAGCTTTGCGTGACCTGGTTCCTGACCTGCCGCTCGGCATCCTCCAGTTGGAGATTGAAATAATCCCGGCTAGCCCGCGCGGCCCGCAAACCCACGAAGAAAGAGCCATCGAAGAGCATTCCGCTGACGTTCAGGCCGCCGGTAAAGTTGTTAGTACGCTGGAAGGCAATTCCATCCGGAGCGGGCTCGTTCGGATCCGGATTCAGGGCGGCGAAGGCTTCCGGCAAGGGCAACACAGGAACTTTCAGGTAACGGGTGTAATCCAGGGCCGCGGAAATTTGCGGCAAACCAGTACTAAGCTGCTCGCGGATGTTTTGCTCCGCATCAAGGATATCCACCCTTGCGTTCCGGATGCTGTTGGCATTTTCATAAGCGTAATTGACGGCATCCTGCAAGGAAAACACCGGCGTGGCGGTCTCCTGAGCGGCCAGGCTAAAGCCAGCCAAGCAGGCAATACGTAAGTAAGAAAGGATTTCATGGGGAGTGGATTAAGACAGGTCCTCCTGTTGCAAATAGGTCTTCACACGTTTGAAACCGGCTTCGTTGACGATGCCGTTGAAGTGGTAAGTATTGTGCTGCCGAAGTATTTCCGACAGCGGTCTTTCGTGGCCGGGAAATATGGATCGATCAACTACCATGGTCGTCATGCCCACGTATAGCTGGGCAATGATTTCCGCGTCGATGTCGGAGCGGTAAATTCCTTCCGCAATGCCGCGGTTCAGATTATCCTTTACCCGTTCCAGCAATACTTGGTGATGCTCCTTTACCCGTGAGTGAAAGATGTCCGGGTAATACTTCTGTAGATCATGCAGGGCGGTGGGGGAAATCGAGCGGATAAGTCGAATGAAGTGCCGGCTGTTGCGCAACAGCTCGTCGATGGCATCCTTGGCCTCGTCGCGGTTGCGTTTCAAAACATTCATATCGTCACAGGTTTGCTCGGACATTACGAGACTAACCAACTGCTCCTTGTTTTCTACAATTTGGTAGAGAGTCTTTTTCGACAGGCCCATTTCCCGCGCAATGTCATCCATGCTAACGCTACGGATTCCAATGCGCTTGAATAACTCCGCTAGCGGAGGTGACAAGCTTCTGTTGTTCGTCGGTCAGATTCATCGGGCATAAAACGTCGGAAACTTTTAAAGAGTTTATAGTTTCCGAAGTTTTTCAAGTTTTCCACCTGCCCTTTTTTTTCGGAATAATATTCGGCTCGCTCCCGCGCCCCGCCGCAAACTGTTCTACCAAAAGTATCTTTAGGTCGATGAAATTCTCGGAAATACGGCAGCGATTTACGGGCACTACAGAAACCGGTCAAAATAATTTCGAAGGCGACCTCGGATTCGGCGATAAAGTGGCTCGTCAACCGGGTACGAGGCTGATCAATAACGACGGCTCGTTTAACGTCATCCGGCGTGGCACCTCCCTTTTCGCGCCCTATCAGAATTTGGTGGAAATGTCCTGGCCACGCTTCATCCTGCTTACGCTGGGGGCGTATACGGTGTGCAATCTGGTATTCGCGCTGGGATTTTTCCTGATCGGGACTGACCATCTCAATGGGGTTGCCGGAGGGCTGTCCCCCTGGGGGCAGTTTATGGAATGCTTCTACTTCAGTATTCAGACCTTCACCACGGTAGGCTACGGCGCCATCGCCCCCATCACCGCCGCTTCCAATACGCTGGCCGCGGTGCTGGCGCTCTTCGGCTGGGTATCCCTGGCCCTGGTAACCGGCTTGTTCTTTGCCCGTTTTTCCCGCCCGAGCCGGTTAATACTCTTTTCCGAGCGCGCGATCGTCTCTCCCTTTAAAGGGGGCCTGAGGAGTCTGCAGTTCCGTATAGCTAACAAACGCGACACCAATCTCATCAACCTTACCGCCCGCGTGGTGCTGACCTGGCTGGAAGAGGAGGGCGGCGTACTGAAACGACACTTCCGTCCGCTAGCGCTGGAAAGGGAGTTCGTATCGCTTTTCCCGCTGAACTGGACCATCGTACACCCCGTCGACGCCTCCAGCCCGATGCACGGATGGGACCGGGAAGACTATGGTCGTCGTTTTGCGGAACTGCTGGTAACGATCGAGGGGTACGACCGGACCTTTGCCCAGCAGATCACCATTCACAATAGCTACACCTATGCGGAAATGGATTGGAACGTTCGCTTTCAGCCAATGTACCTGGAGCGGGAGTCGATCACGGAGCTCTACCTAACCCGCATCAGTGCCACCACGCCCGTCGGTGAGGAGGAGTAGGCCCAGGTCGATCAGGCGATCGACGGCGACGGCGGGAGCCTTGCTGAAGGTGCCCAGGGCGCGGTTGGCCAGGAGGGCGGAAATGGAGGCCGAGCGGTGACCGAGCGCATTGGCCAATCCGTAAATACCGGCCGTCTCCATTTCAATGTTGGTGATTCGCAGATCTCCGTGCCGGTATGCACGCATTGCCTCCAATGTCCCGGCTCCGAGCTTTCCTGCCAGGCGAATAGACCTACCCTGTGGTGCATAAAAGCCTGCCGCGGTGAGCGTGATGCCCCTTTCCAGGGCCCGTCCGGCGGGGTGCTCCAGATAGTCGGGCAATACCGGGTTAACATAAGCAGGTATACCGGGCAAGGAGGTATGGTGGGCGGAGAGGAATCGGGTCAGATCGTCCATTACCCCATCCCCTACCGGAACGTCGTAGTAGCTCATCAGCCCATCCATGGAAAGTGCTCCGGCGGATAGCAACAGGCTGTCCAATGGAAGATCGGGCTGAAAGGCTCCACTTGTACCCAACCGCAGCAGATTCAGGGATGTGAGACTTTCCTTCACTTCCCGGCGCCGGAAATCCACGTTGACCACGGCATCCAACTCATTTAATACGATATCGACGTTGTCCGTACCGATGCCGGTAGAGATAACGCTTAGTCGACGTCCGTTCAGCTCCCCGGTATGGGTAATGAATTCCCGCGCGCCCACCTTCAGTTCGATGCGGTCGAAACGACGGCTGACCTCGGCGACGCGCGCTGGGTCACCAACCGTAATAATATCGTTAGCTATCTGCCCAGGAAGAAGATGCAGGTGATAAACGGAACCATCGGGATTGAGGATCAGCTCGGATTCCGGAATCACGCTTGCTGGGCTAAACGGCCGATCTCTTCTTTGAGGCGGTCCTCCTTGATCTCCGATCGCCAGTAGTGAGCAACCGCTTCGCCCTTATGAACGACGATCGCCTGGGGACTGGCATGCTCCACGCCGAGTTCTTGCTCTACGGCATCCGAAATATCTTTCTTGTACTGGACTACCAGACCATAAATCTCCAGGTCGTGCTTGGCATTAGCTAACTGCTCCTGGGCTCGCGCGCTAAACGGGCAGCTGGTGCTGTGCTTAAAAATGACAATCGGTTGATCCTGGCTGGCCTGTAGGGCCTCGTCCAGATCCGCGGGGGTTTGCAGGGTATGAAACATAACCTAGCAACATTAGTATGGGAAATGAGTTCGGAACTAAAAGAGGAATCCGAGGTTCGCCTGCAGGCCCACGCTGGAGTCAAAATCTTCGCGGGGGGCGGGATTTGGCTCGCCCAGTGCACGGTCGATTATACTCAGATCCTCCTCGTCGTTGGTAATGTCCGAGAGAGTGTGATAGACCCGGATGTCCAGCCTCGTACGCGGTAGGATCGGGAACATGACTCCGGCATTTGCCCCGATGTTGAAGCGGTTGATGCAGGGATCGTCATAATCCTCCAGAAAGTCAATTTCGCTTCCCACTTCGGAGTTATCGGGCAGCCCCCCCACTCCACCCGCTTCGGCTGGGCTTACCGTCGTCCGCGTGGTGACCTCCGAGGAGGCTGCCAACAGGTAGCTGAAGCTGGGGCCAACGTAGAAATTGAAATTATCACTCCCGAAGGTCGCGAGGAGGGGGAGACTCAAATACTGGAAACTGTTCTGAAACTTGACATCCGTATTAATGGTCACGCCCTGGGCGGGGGCCAAGGTAAAGTTGGTATTTTTCTGGCCTCGCCGATTCTCGTAGAGCAGTTCGGCATTCAGTTTGAATAAAGGCAGGTCCACCACTTGGGTAGTAACGCCAAATTGGTAGCCCATGGCGGGGTCGATCGATTCGATCTTATAGCCGCCGAATTATTCGGAACTGCCGTAGGTGCCGCCCAGCGTTACGCCGGCTTTGATGCCGATCTGGGCGGTGGCGGATATGGCCACGAAGAGTGTCGCTAAGAGGATGGTGAGTTGTTTGTACATGATCGAAAGCTTGTTAACAGGGCGCGGGGCGCAGGTGCAAAGTGCATCATGCAACCGACAGTGAAACCCAGGCGGCAACCGGCACGTTCGTCGGGGTATACCGCCTTAACCGCTTTTCGTCGCTGCAGCGGCAGTATGCCATTTAATGCCTTCCCGATTATGAAAGCTCCCCGTCGATTTCAACGTTCTCAGGCCCGCAACTCCGGCAAACCGCCGGGAATGGACCGTCCCGCCGCGGAGATCATCGGCATGCGCCTTAATAAATACATTGCCCACTCCGGCGTCGCCAGCCGACGTACGGCGGGAGACATGGTGAAGGCCGGCAAGGTGAAGGTGAACGGCGAGACCCTGGACAATCCCGCCTACCAGATTCTGGAAGGAGATGTAGTGGAAGTGGAGGGGAAAGTGGTTTCGCCGTCGGAGCAATTCGTCTATCTGCTGCTCAACAAACCCCGCAACGTGATCACCACGACCAATGACGAACACGACCGGACCACCGTGATGGACCTGATCGATGATCCCGCCATTAAAGGAATACGGCTGTTTCCCGTAGGCCGGCTGGACCGCGATACCACCGGCTTACTCCTCATCACGAACGATGGGGACGTAACGACCCGACTGACGCATCCCCGATTCGAGACCGCCAAGATCTACCAGGCTACGCTCGACCGGCCCTTCACTTCGGAAGACCTGGAGAAAATGCAGGCCGGCTACGATCTGGAGGATGGCCCCTTTAAACCCGACTGGGCTCGCTACAGCAAACCGGACGACCTGCTGAACGTAACCCTGGAAATACACAGTGGACGGAACCGGATCGTACGACGGGCCTTCGAGCATCTGGGGTACACGGTTGAGAAGCTCGACCGGACCTACCTGGCTGGCCTCACCAAAAAGAATCTGCCCCGGGGTTTCTATCGTTACCTCACGGAGGACGAGGTGCGCCGGTTAAAGTACTTTCGTTAGCGCGCCTCCGCTGGTTTGTTGGTAGTGCTGCGCGTGAGTACGCTTGCGGCGTTTAGTCCGGTGCACTAACGCGAAGCGACCACTAAAGAGCGCAGCGACACTACCGCGACCGCAGGGAGCTCTAAGCCGAAGGCACTACCGCGACCGCAGGGAGCTCTAAGAAACAGCGTCAGCGTTTCGATACAAGTGCACATCCCGTTGCGGAAATGGAATGGAGATCCCATTGGCATCGAAGGCCTTTTTTACATACTCATTGAGGTAAATCAGCGCAGGCCAATAGTCGACGTTTTCCGTCCAGGCCCGGCAGGCAAGGTCTACGCTGCTGTCATTCAGTGTACGGACGAAGATATCGATCCCCCGATCCAGTAGAATACCCGGCGCACCCTCGACTACACCTTTGATCACGGAGCGAGCGTGATCGATATCGTCCGTATAACTGATCCCGAAGGTCAGATCCAGGCGGCGGACGCCCTGAGCGGTATAATTTTCGATGGCGTCTCCCATCACCTTCCCGTTCGGAATGATGATCAGGCGGTTGTCGACTGCATTCAGGATCGTATGAAAGACGGAAATCTCCTTTACCGTTGCCACGAAGCCATTGGTGCCGATGAGATCACCGACTTTGAAGGGCCGGAATGTGAGTAATAGAATACCGCTGGCGAAGTGCCCGAGGTTACCCTGCAGGGCAAGGCCTACCGCGAGGGACAGCGCCGAGAGAATCGCGATGAAGGAGGTGGTTTCCACGCCAAACATGGCTACGATGGAAAGCACCAACAACACCTTAAGACCGATGCTTAGAAAGCTGGTGAGAAAGCCCGAAACACTAATATCTACGTCCCGCTTCGCCAGTATTTTGGTCAACTGCCGCGAGAGCCAGTTAATCAACCAGAACCCAACGAAAAGCAGGAAGATAGCCGCTAGTATTTTCACCCCGAAGGCCAACAGAACGGGTTCGTAATTAGTCCAGATTTCTTCCAGATCGATCATGTATTTCAAATTAAGGGGCTAAGATATAAGAGATGCCCGAGGTCGTTGACCAGTCGGGCATCCTAAGAATTATTGCAAATACAATACTGTGTTTACTAGCGCTTTAGAGAGACCTGATAAGACAACATGAATCGGCTATACCAATTGTGATAAGCGGTTCTGACAGACTTCGACGTAGCGACCGTAAAAAGGTCACTTTGTCAAACAATTTGTGTAATATTGTGACATGGCACTATCCTCCGCCAAAGTTGTTTACACCGCCGAGCAGGCCTTAGAAGCCTTACAGCACTACTGTGCGTATCAGGATCGCTGCCACAAAGAAGCCCGCGAGAAGCTGTATGGGCTCGGTTTCGGCGGCGAAGAAGGAGAAGCGGTGATTGCGCAGCTCATTCAGGAAAAATACCTTGACGAGGAGCGTTTTGCCCGCTCCTACGCGCGGGGAAAGTTCAAAATGAAACGATGGGGTCGTTACCGGATTCGCCGGGAGTTGAAATTCAGGCAGCTCAGCGACTACTGTATCCGCAAGGCCATGACCGAGATCGACGATACGGAGTATTATGCCACGCTTTGCAACGAACTGGAACGTCGCCACGCCCTGGAAAAGCCGGGGCAGCACCCTTACTTAAAACGTAGAAAGCTGGCTGATTATATGGTCAAGCGCGGGTTTGAATCCGGCCTGGTTTGGCAGGCCCTCGATGATTTGGAACTTTAGCCGACAAATAGTCCCCGTCCACACGTCAAAACCCGCTGCAGGATCATCTGTTCCATTGATTATAATTTCCCGATCAATGTCCGACTCCCCCTTTAAGATCTTTTTGTTTCTCCTAATTTCCAGCCTGGCGCTGGGATCCTGTACGGAGGATATGCAGCGTACCCTCCAACCAACCCCTTCGGCTTTCGGCAGAATTAACAGTTTGGTAGTGATCGCCGACAGTAGTACCTGGAAAGCCGGAATTGGAGATTCGGTAGCCTATTTCTTCGAGGCCCCGTACATCATCCTCCCGCAACCCGAACCCATTTTTGATGTCCGTTTTATCGAGCCCCTGCGGGTAGCCGCGGAACCTTCCTGGGGGCAGTTGCGCAATTACCTCGTACTCGCGGACCTGAGTGACGGTGACAGCCCCACTACAGAAATGGTCCTCAACGATTTGAGCGATGAAAAGATCCAGCAGGTGCGTCAGGAAGGCTTCGGCACAGCGGTGGCGAAGAATAAGTGGGCTACCGGGCAGCAGCTCATCTACGTCATCGGCAAAAACCAGGATGAACTATTGACCGGACTGGGCAATGTTTATCCGGGTATCGTGAAACGACTTCACCAAGGAGAAGTCGAACGTATGCGGGTGACCACCTATTTTGAAGGTACTAACCGGCGCCTCGGCGACACGATCCAGCAGCTGACCGGCGCCAACCTGGATATTCCCGGTGGCTACGTCCGCGTACCCCTGGATACGGATGAGGTAATCTGGCTCAGAAAGGAAGTCCAGGGAGCCAGCCTGAACATCATGGTAACCAGTGCCCCTTATGAGAATCAGGCTCAACTATCCAAGGAAGGCCTAAAGGAAATCCGCGACCGGATCGGGAAGGAGTACGTGAGTTCCACTACGGACAACACCTACATGAAAATCAACGATACGGACCTACCCTTATTTACCGAATCGACGGAACTCAACGGCGCGTACGCCATCGAAGGACGGGGAATCTGGGAGATCGAAAACGATTTTCTCGCCGGCCCCTTCGTCTCCTACCTGCTTAATGACACGCTGGACAACGAGCTCGTGCTCATCGATGGATTCGTCTACGCGCCGGGCCGCAAAAAGCGGGATCTGATGGAAGAGGTAGTCCAGGTGATCCGCACCGCCAACGTCAAGTAACTTCGCTTCGGATTCCTGCTCCGTACTTTTAGGGATGGCACTCCGAAAGGGTGCCCACAAATACCCGCCCATGTCAGCAGATGAATCCTTGCGCTACCCAATCGGCCGATTCTCCCTACCTACTTCACTCGATCCAGCCAGCCGGATCGACTACACCAAACGCATCGGGGCACTCCCGGATAAGCTGGATGAGTACGCTGCCCAGCTACACGATCGCAAGTTACTAGATAAACCCTACCGCCCCGGCGGCTGGACGGCTCAGCAAGTGATTCACCACCTGGCCGACAGCCATCTGCACGCCTACCGTCGTCATAAGGTCACCCTCCTGGAGCAACACCCTACCCTGGTGCCTTACAACGAGGTAGCCTGGGCCGAACTGCCGGATGTATTTGCCGTCCCCGTTCAGGCCAGCGTAGAGATCCTCCGTGGCCTGCACCTGCGCTGGGCCGTCCTGCTCGCGCAGTGTACCGACGCCCAGTGGGAACGCACGGCCTACCATCCGGGGAGTAAGGTCACCTATCACCTCGAAACGCTGGCCGCCACTTATGCCTGGCACGGAGATCATCACCTGGGTCACCTGCAACTCATTTTGCAAGAAGGCTGACAGCCTGAACCCGAACATCCCCCCCCCTAGCGCAGGTTGATGGTGAAACACCCCTTGAGTATTTAAAACCCGCTTTTCCCCAAATAACCAACATTGATTATGAATTTACCTACCAGCAAGCTAAGCTTGCTTTTCCTAGCTGCTATTGCCTTCACCTTTGCATCCTGTGATGACGACGATGACAACATCCTCGGCGGACAGATTGGCGATAGCGGTACCGTTTTCCTCTCTTCGAATACTTCCGGTATGGTCGGTATCCTGGATGTCGAGGATACGCCCCTTGCGATTGAAACCTTCATGGCCCGTGGCACCGACGCGGACGGCATTTATTACGAAGAGAACGAGGGCAACATCTACCAGATCAACCGCACCAGCAGCACGATCGTGGAGTACAATGATGTTATCGACGATCTCGATGATCCAAACGGCGTCGACATTGAATCCGAGAGTTCCTCCGACTTCTCCAGCGGTCGTGGCCTTGCCGTCATGAACGATATGCTAGTTGTCGCAAACGATGCGGGGTCCGATACAATCGGCAATGCTTTCTACCGCTACGAAATCACCGGTGACAAAGAAATCTCCTACGTTGGAATGCACCCCACCAACATCAACCTGTGGGGCATTCAGTTCTTCGGGAACTCCCTGTATGCGGTGGTAGACAATAGTGATTCGGTTGCTGTATTTAATAACTTCCTTTCGAATGCCGCCGGCGATACCGTTATGCCCAGCAGGTACATCCAGATTGAAGGCCTGACCCGTACCCACGGCCTGGAATACAATAACAGAGACGATGTTATGATCCTTACGGACATCGGGGATGCCGATTCCGACGCTGATGGTGCAATCATCATCATTGAAGATTTCACCAGTTTGACTGGGAATGTCATCACGGAAGCCGACTACACCCGGATCAGTGGACCCGCCACCATGCTGGGTAACCCGGTGGACGTTGACTACGATCCCGAAACCGGCCGCATTTACGTCGCTGAACGTGCCAACAACCAGGGCATGCTGTTGATCTTCGACATGGGAATGTCGGGTGATGTAGCTCCGGCTGAAACGCTTTCCTTTCCTGGATTAAGTTCGCTGGATCTTTACCGCGACTAATCCTTAGCAATAGGACTATTCCCGACCGAGGAATATAGTATCGCCCATTCTCCCTGCGGAGGATGGGCGATTTTAGTTGGGTATTGCGTATCTCTGGGTGAATATTCAACCCATGTATAGAAAGCTTGGTGAAGTCGATAATCTTGAGAGCCTACAGAGACAAAGTTGGCAGCTAGAACTGCTCGTCACCGGTTTCGCTTTGGCGGGGATGATCAGCGGTGCACACACCTTCATGGATTGGGTCTCCGATACCCTCAAGTCCATATCTGGCAACGATCTGCAGACAACGGTTGCGGGCGGTTTGCTTGTAAGCGCCTCCTTCGCATACATTATTATTCTCGCTAATTTTTTCGTCCACGTCGTCTTACGCTGTCTCTGGATCGGGGCCATTGGTTCCCGTTCCGTAATGGGACCTACGATCATTCCGCGGCGCGCTTTAGCTCCCAAGTTTGCCTCATTCTTGAGGCGCCGAACCGGCAATTTCGATGGCTATATAAACCGGCTCGATGACGCCGCCAGCCTGGTGTTTGCCTTCACCTTCATGCTGATCATTATCGCCGTCAGTCTATTGGCGGCTAGCATTTTTTTCGTTGGCCTGGGATTGCTCGTTGCTGCGGCGGTGGACAGGGTCTGGGTGGTCATTTCGCTCGGCTTAACTGTCACCGTGTTCGGCATTTTCGGACTAATTTATCTTGTAGATTTCCTCTCCGGGGGGTGGTTGAAACGCTTCCGCCTGTTCTCCCACCTCTATTTTCCGATGTACCGGCTGTTCGGATGGATCACATTTGCCCGGGTGTATCGACCATTATATTATAATCTGTTGAACCGTCGGATCGGTCGAATTCTGGTCATACTGCTCATCCCCTACCTATTCATTTGCCTTTATCTGCTGACGCTGGAGATCACCCCCAACAAATTTGTAGCGGAGGAGTATTTGACTGAAGCTGTCAACTCGCCCTATACGCTGGATCCGCAACACTACCAGGACAGCGATACGGAAGTACGTGCCTCCGGCGAATTAGTCATCCCATCCCAAATTATCCGGCGCTCGCCCCTTCAGGTATCTATTCCGCTGCTATACCTGTACGAGGAGTACATCGCTCATTCCTGTCCCGACCTGACGAAGCACTACGAAGGTTCCATCCATTCCGGGCTGTTCGACAGCGGGGAGGTTGGTGTTTACCAGGCGCCGGATGGTAAAACCAGCAACAAGGTCGTCCTGTCAACTTCCGTACTTGCCTGCCTTTCCAGTGGTGTCGAATTATACCTGGATAGTAAGGTAATTCCCTTGAACGATCTCCTCCTAACCAGGGCACCAGGGGCATCTTACAGCGAATTGGTCAAATTCATCTCCGTCGATACACTTACGCCTGGCCTGCACCAACTTATGTTACGACAGCTACGGGTGGCAAATCGGCGTGGTACGGACACCATTCGCTCCGAAGTATATGTACCCTTCTATTATTCCCCTGACTGAATTGCCTCGGCTATTCGATCACCGAATGCCCGGGTACCTAATTGGGTAGCCGGTCTCAAATCCTCGGTACCTACGCCCTCGGCGAGCGTACGGTTGACCGCTTTACGAACGGCGGAGGCTTCCTGTCGGAGTCCAAGGTGGTCGAGCATCATGGCAGCGGAAAGGATGGCAGCAACAGGGTTGGCGCGATCCTGACCCGCCCCTTCCGGCCAGGATCCGTGGATCGGCTCGAACATCCCAACTGCCGACCCGATGCTGCTGGAGGGCAGCAAGCCAAGCGAACCGGCCAGTACACTGGATGCATCGGAAAGAATATCTCCGAACATATTGCTGGTGACAATCACGTCGAACTGGGCCGGGTTGAGGATCAGCTGCATGGCCGCATTGTCTACGAACATGAAGTTAAGTTCGACATCGTCATTATCCGCGGCCAACTCGCGGGTAATTTCCCGCCAGAGTCGGCTGCTTTCCATCACGTTGGCCTTATCTACCAGGGTCAGTTTGCCGCGCCGGGCCCGGGCTTCCCGGAAGCCCATCTTCACGATACGCTCGATCTCCATACGGGTGTAGGTGCAGGTATCGAAGGCCGTATTCCCGTTATCCTTGCGCCCTTTCTCCCCGAAGTAGATCCCGCCGGTCAATTCGCGCACGATCAGCATATCCACGCCCTCCATCCGCTCGGGGCGGAGGGGACTTAGATCAGCCAACTCGGCATAACCGGCAACCGGTCGAAGGTTAGCATACAGCCCGAGTTCTTTGCGGAGTTTTAGGAGCCCCTGCTCGGGACGGACCTTAGCCGTCGGGTCGTTATCAAAACGCGGATGGCCGATCGCGCCAAAGAGCAATGCATCTGAACGCTTACAGAGGGCAAGCGTATCCTGCGGCAGAGGATCCCCGGTCTGGTCGATAGCTACTGCTCCGACCGGAGCGTAAGTATAGCTGAAAGTATGACCGAATTTGTCGGCGATGATATCCAAAACCTTGATGGCCTCGGCAATGACCTCGGGGCCGATGCCGTCGCCGTCGAGGACGGCAATGTTAAAGTTACTCACGTAAGATGGTCTAGTGTTCTACCCGACTGGCTTCGTAGGCTTCGATCTTTTCCCGCTGACTGAGCAGGAAATCGATGTCATCGTAGCCATTGATCAGGCAGGTCTTTTTGTATTCGTCGATTTCGAAGGGCGTAGAGGTACCGGTCTCCTCGTTCGTGAAGGTCTGAGCCTCCAGGTCTATGGTGAAGAGGGCGGCGGGGTTCTCCTCGATGGTGCGGAAGACTTCGTCGAGCACTTCGGGGCTGACCGTTACTGGCAGCAGGCCATTGTTTAGTGCATTGCCTTTGAAGATGTCGGCGAAGTAACTGGAGACGACAGCCCGGAACCCGTGATCATAGATGGCCCAGGCGGCGTGTTCGCGGCTCGATCCACAGCCGAAATTAGAGCCGGCGATCAGGATTTCGCCGGCATAACGCG
The DNA here is from genome assembly GCA_963747415.1 of Lewinellaceae bacterium. Taxonomy (GTDB): domain Bacteria; phylum Bacteroidota; class Bacteroidia; order Chitinophagales; family Saprospiraceae; genus Neolewinella. The sequence goes on from CAVVFF010000004.1 coordinate 1,121,578, forward strand.
GGTTATTCAGCACGAAATCCGGCCGTGGGTGCTCGAGTTTGTCGTAGCGCCAGTCGCGGAACAGGTTTTCGCCAAAGCCTTCCCGGGTGGTCGCCTTGAGGAAGCGGGCCGGGATGATCTGGTCGGTGTCCACATCCTCTATGGGTAAGGGGACAGCCGTGGTGGTCAGTTTTTTGAAGGCGTGCATGATTCGGTGTTTTACACGTGTTTACGAACGTCAACGAGGGTGCCACTCACCGCAGCGGCGGCAGCCGTAAGCGGACTCGCCAAAATGGTACGCGCGCCCGGCCCTTGCCGCCCCTCAAAGTTGCGGTTGGAGGTAGAAACGCAGTAGCGACCCGAAGGGATTTTGTCTTCGTTCATGCCCAGGCACGCCGAGCAACCCGCCCCGCGGAATTCGAAACCTGCGTCTACAAAGACCTTGTCTAATCCCTCCGCGATCGCCTGGCGCGATACCTGCTGGGAGCCCGGCACGATTATGCCAGTTATGTTCTCGTGAATTTTCTTTCCCTTTACCACGCCCGCTGCCAGACGGAGATCCTCGATCCGGCTATTCGTGCAGGAGCCGATGAATACGTAGTCGATCGGCATCCCTTCCATCTTGTTGCCCAGTCCGAGCCCCATGTATTCCATCGCCTTCTTCAGGGTGGCGTCCCCGTGAATTTTGCTGCTCGTCGGAATGGTATCGGTTACACCCATTCCCATGCCCGGATTGGTACCGTAGGTGATCATGGGCGGAATGTCCTCGGCCCGGTAGTGATATTCCGTATCGAAGGTGGCGTCCTCATCGGACGGCAGGGTACGCCAGTACTCGACGGCGGCTTCCCACTCCGCCCCCTGGGGTGCGAATTCGCGGCCGCGCAAATAGTCGAAGGTAGTTTCGTCGGGAGCGATCAGGCCACCACGGGCGCCCATCTCAATGCTCATGTTGCAGACGGTCATGCGGCCCTCCATACTCAGCGCGCGGACGGCGCTTCCGGCGTACTCCACGAAGTGGCCCGTTCCCCCGCCGGTACCCAGGCGGGCAATCACGTAGAGTATAAGATCTTTCGCTGTCACTCCGGGCTGGAGTTCCCCATCGATGCTGATGCGCATCTTCTTTGGTTTTGCCATCAGCACGCACTGGGTGGCCATCACCTGCTCTACCTGGCTGGTGCCGATACCGAAGGCGATCGCCCCGAATGCGCCGTGGGTACTGGTATGACTGTCTCCGCAAACCATGGTGATGCCGGGACGGGTAATGCCCAATTCCGGGCCAATGACGTGGACGATGCCCTGATAGGGGTGACCGAGACCGTAAAGCTCCACGCCGAATTCCTCGCAGTTGGTGGTGAGCATATTCACCTGTTTCCGGCTAAGGGGTTCGGCGATCGGCTTGTCCTGGTCCTTAGTAGGAACATTGTGATCGGCGGTGGCCACGATGCGGTCACGGCGAAACAGCGGCAGGCCACGCTCCCGCAATCCGTTGAAGGCCTGGGGGCTGGTTACCTCGTGGATGAGGTGTTTGTCGATGTACAGCACCTGGTTGCCGCCGGGCACTTCGGTGACCACGTGGGCGTCCCAGACTTTATCGAAGAGGGTGGGCATGATTTGTTACTTTACTAGGGGCGAAGATACATAGAGGGGCGGCGGGGCGCAGGTGGAACAACAATCCGTTTCCAAAAATCTACGGTATCCAAAGGTCACGCATGCCGGAGAAGTACAGGTCTGCGCCTGTGAGTTAATCCTCACCGCAGCGAGGCAATTAACAGACAGAATAGGGGCAGGAAGATCGTCGGGCGCTCGGCGTGGCTCGCGGAACGCTGACTGCCGATTTCATCCAAACACAGGTGTCGTCCTCAGGCACCTTCAGGCGGCAACACCCTTCATCATCCGCTCCAGGTCGGTATCTTCTACTTCCTTCTTCTCGTCGGCGATGGTGAGAAATTCCTCGTAGGCCTCGTCAAGCTGCACTTTGGTGAGGTTGTATCCCAGGAGTTTGAAGCGGTAGGCAAGGGCGGCCCGGCCACTGCGGGCGGTGAGGACGATCTTTGACTGGTCGACTCCAACTTCCGCCGGATCGATGATCTCGTAGGTATCACGACGCTTGATGACCCCGTCCTGGTGAATGCCACTGCTATGGGCGAAAGCATTGTCTCCAACGATGGCTTTATTCGGCTGCACCATCATTCCCATGGCGTCGCTTACCATATGGCTGGTCTCGAGCAACAACTTGGAGTTCACGTTGGTAAACAGATCGAGGGCCGGGTGCTGCCGCATGATCATGACCACTTCTTCCAGGGCGGTATTACCGGCACGTTCGCCGATGCCATTAATGGTACACTCGATCTGCCGGGCACCGTTCTGCGCACCGGCGATGGAGTTGGCCGTAGCCAGGCCGAGGTCGTTATGACAGTGGGTGCTCAAAATGCACTTATGGATTCCCTTAACGTTGTCCCGCAGGTAAGCGATCTTTTCGCCGTACTCCTGGGGCAGGCAGTAACCCGTGGTATCGGGGATATTGAGCACGGTAGCCCCTGCGTCTACGACGGCCTGAATGACGCGGGCAAGGAATTCATTGCCCGCCCGTCCGGCATCCTCCGCATAAAATTCTACGTCTTCTACGTATTTCTTGGCGTGCTTTACGGCGGCTACGGCACGTTCGACGATCTTGTCGGGTGTGGTCCGTAGCTTGTACTGGATGTGGCTGTCGCTCACCCCGATCCCGGTGTGGATCCGCGGACGGCGGGCTGATTGTAAGGCTTCGGCGGCGACGTCAATGTCTTTCATGACGGCCCGGGTGAGCCCACAGACTACGACATCCTTAACCGTTTTGCTTATCTCTACCACCGACTTGAAGTCACCAGGGCTGGAAATGGGGAAACCTGCTTCGATGACATCCACGCCGAGCAATTCCAACTGTTTGGCGATGACTACCTTCTGGCGGGTATCGAGCTTGCAGCCCGGTACTTGCTCACCGTCACGGAGCGTGGTATCAAAAATATGTACTTGGTTCGTGCTCATATCAGATGCGCGTCGGTTTACGGGCTTATTATATCTTTAGGGCTTATTCCAACAGCGTGTTGTCGATCACATAAAATTAACGCATCCCGGTCGAATTGCGGGACGTGTCCCTTTACATTATCTACCCGATTGCTACATGGGTGGCAGAGCAATTGTTTAATAAAGCTTTGTCTTCCAGCAATTTACTGAAAGAGTTTATACAATGCCCAAGCAGAAGACCGATGACTTACTCAAACTCGTAGCGTCACTGAACCGGGCCGAAAAGCGTCATTTTCGCCTGTTCGTTAAACGCAACCAACAGTCAAACAGCGAACTGCTCTTCCTCCAACTCTTCGACATTCTCGAACGTACCGGTGAGTACGACGAGGGCTATCTTCTTAAGCGCATCGAAGGTATAAAAAAGTCTCAGCTAAGCAACCTCAAGGCCCACTTGTATAAACAACTCCTGACCAGCCTGCGGCTACTGAACCGCAACAAGGACGAGGAGATCACCCTACGCGAGAACCTCGATTACGCCCGTATTTTATACAATAAAGGGCTTTACCGTCAGGCACTGGACATTCTTGAGAAGGTCAAAAAGCGTGCCGTGGAGATCGAGGCCCACACCATTGCTCTCGAAACAGCCCAGTTCGAAAAACTGATCGAGGGACAGTACATCACCCGCAGTATTGAAGGACGCGCCGAGGAACTCAGTCGCGAATGTGAAGGCCTCTCCCGCAAGATCGTGGACACCAACGCCTTCTCCAATCTCTCTCTTCGGTTGTACGGCCTGTACCTGACCAATGGCCTGGTGAGCACCGAAGCAGAGTACCGCGAAGTGGGCCGCTTCTTCCAGGAAAACTTACCGGATACCGATTACGAGGATCTGGATTTTTGGGGAAAAGTTTATTACTGTCAGAGTTACACCTGGATGCACCTCATCCGACAGGAATATCCGCTGTGTTTCCGCTATACCCAGCGCTGGGTAGACCTTTTCCGGGAAAATCCGAAGATGATCGAGGCCAATGCCCCGCTGTACCTTAAGGGGGTCCACAATCACCTGGCCAACCTCTTCAATATGTGGCAGTACGACAAATTCATGGAGGAACTGCAAAACCTGGATCTGTTCCCCCATCAGTTCGACCTGACGAATAACGTAAATGTCGCCGGCCTCTACCATCTCTACCAATTCGACCACCAGATCCGGCGGCACTATATGGAAGGCACCTTCACCGAAGGGCTGGGCTTAGTTCCGCAGATCATGGAAGTTATCGGAGACAATCGGTACAACTGGGACGACCACCGGCACATGGTATTCTATTACCGGATCGCCTGCCTGTACTTCGGCAGCGGAGATAACGATTCGGCCATCGACTACCTCAACCTGATCATCAACCAGCGCAGCCCAAATTATCGCTCTGATATCCAGGCCTATGCCAGGATACTCAGTCTGATCTGTCACTTTGAAATGGGGAACGTACAGTTGGTGGAATACCAGGTGAAGAGCGTCTACCGCTTCCTTTCCAAAGTGGAGCATCTCCAGGAGACCCAACAGATCATCTTCCGTTTTCTCCGCCGCATCCCCAGGATCGGGGAAGAAGACCTGACGGAAGAATTCATTGCCCTGAAAAAGCGACTGGATGAGGTAGCCAAAAAGCCCTTTGAATCCAGACCGTTCACCTACCTGGATATTCCAAGCTGGCTGGAATCCAAAATAAAGGGCTTATCAGTGCAGGAGGTGATCCGCCGGCAGTTCCAGGACCAATACCATCAGGTTTCGACGGATTAGGTTACCAACGGTTAATGATTTTCCTGAACAGGCGATGTAAGCTCCGCACCGGCGCCCATGTCGGGGTGTACATCAGCCGCAAACGCAAACGATTCCTCCAAGATAATTTCGGAAAGATGGCCGGAGCCATTAGACTTGCGGCTAAAATATCCCCTTCTTTCGAACGAGAAATGCTGTTCCGGTTCTTCCAGGTGGCCTGACCTTCGTGCAGCCGAAAAACCACCAGGGCTTGATCGACAAATCCAACGTAGGTATGGGCCATCGCCCGGTAGTAATATTCCAGGTCAACGGCTTGCTGCAGGTCGGTACGAAAAAAGCCCGCGAGGAGGAAAATGCGACGATGGAAGAGGGTACACGTCGGCTCGCCTACCTTATTTACGGGTGGTTGCAATAGGCGTTTATCACCCAGCATGGAGGTCCCGTCATTGACCGTCTTCAAGCTGGACCATTCCAGGTGCGTATTAGCGTATTTTTGAACCCATTCATGGTATTTAACTACGGTAGGATCGTAGCGTAAGTCCTTACGACTGAACACGAGACCGATACGCTTATCGCTAAGCGCTACCTCCATCATGTGATCGATGCATTCTTTATACAACAAATCGTCCTGAAATAACCATTTTATGTACGTCCCCGATGCCTTTTCAATACAGTGGTTCCAATTAGCACCTATACCTGTCCCAAAAAAGACATGATAAAATACTGGAATGCGGCAGGTTTGTACAAAATCACGGATGATTGCTCGGGTGCCGTCGGTTGATTGGGCGTCGGAAATGATGATCTCCAACGGACGATAGGTTTGCTGAGCGGCAGACTCCAGCGCCTCCTCCAGATAGGCTTCACCCTGGTAAGTAGGAACGCAAATAGAAACTAAGGGTAAGTTGGCCATTAACCTAGCGCACCACCGCTTCCCGCGCCGCCTGCATAGGAATACCGATGCAACGTTTTTCCATATACAGCATCATACGGTGCATGAGCTCGAGCGTTTCGGGATCCAGATCCTCCAATTCCTTGCGGAAGACCTTATTAACGGCGTTATGTCGAATCTCCTTTATCTGACCGGGCACGTGGACCATTGCTCGCTCGATCAAGCGGGTCTGGTAAAGAGTTTCGGTTTCCTTCAGGTGTCGCTCGACGATATCGTGAGCAAGATCGACCTCCCGACGACGGAAATCCATATTCTCCTCGGCCAGCGCACGCAGGTGCTCAATGGCAATGTAGGTGAAATCATAGCCCTTCACGGTTGCTTCATCAACGTCGGCAGGCACTCCGAGATCCACGACGATCTTACCCGCCGGGGAATCATTACCCAATAGCTGGATAAACATCTCCGGCGTAATGATCGCCTTAGCTGCAGCGGTACAGACGAAGAGAACATCGAAGCCGTCGCTATACCCGTCCAGGTCTTCAAGGCTGATGCCCTTTCCATTTTCGAAGCTGGCGGCAAGTTGTTCGGCTCGCTTAAGCGTCCGGTTCGCCACCGTAACGTTGACATACCCCTGCTTGCGCAGAAACTTAGCTACCAGCACATTTGTCTGCCCGGCACCGACGAGGAGTATCCTTGCCTTCCGGCTAGGTGCGTAACGTTGCAATTGTTGCATGGAAAGCGAGACGATCGACACTGACTTTTCCCCGATCCGGGTATTGGCGTAGATGTCCTTCGCCGCCAAAACAGCCTGGTTAGTGATGATGCGCAGATCGTCGCCGATCAGGCCCCAGCTTCGGCACCTTTCCTGGCTCTCGCGGAGCTGCCCCAGTATTTGACGCTCGCCTACGACCAGGGAATCAATTGAACCGGCAACTTCGTAAAGATGCCGAATTGCCGCCAATCCCTTGAAATGGCGCAAACCGGCCAAGCGCGGATGACGATCCGCAAGCAGACCCATTCTAAATTGCTCGTCTACTTCGAGATCGGTCGTAAAAAGCAAAAGAATGCGGTTGCAAGTGGAGGCGTAAAACACTTCGTTCACGATCCCCGCATCCTGCAGACGGTTAAGTCGACTCTGCAAACCATCCCCTCCTTCAAATGCCGCCACAAGCTCGCCAATCTCTTTGAGTTTGGCATTGCGGTGAGTAAGCGTAAGGATGTGAAAATGCTGCAACATAGATGGGGTCGAAACGGCCACAAAGATAAATTACGGGTTCAGGGATTCTGTCACGTGGGGGTAGAATTAGTCTTTTAGTTCCCTAGTATTTCATTGGTTCAGCCTTCTGGTTCTTTAATCTGGTAGTCATTAAGAAGCATCTCCCGGTTATCCTGATATGATGTGACACTAAGCAGGGGAAATAGCCATTATACTTTCCAAGAAATAAAGACAAATCATTCAGCGCCCTAAAAGCCTAACGGACTAAAAGACTAAAAGACTAACGGACTAAAAGACTAAAAGACTAACGGACTAAAAGACTAACGGACTAACGGACTAAAGAACTAACGGACTAAACAACTAACCATTCACCCAGCCTCCTGGATGATCGCGGAGAAGTACCAAGCGTAAAATAACAGTAAAACATAGCCCTCCCACCGGGTGATCTTTCGATTATTACTCATTACACCTAACAACACGGTCATCACGATCATCAGGGGCAGGTAAGTGACAATGATGGATTCGGGAATCACCAACGGTCCGAAAAACCGCGGAATCGCCATAACGATGAAGGTGTTAAAAATGTTGGAGCCCAGGGCGTTACCAACCGCGATCGAAGCCTTCCCCTTACGCGCCGCCGCCAGACTTACCGCTACCTCCGGCAGACTTGTACCTACGGCCACTGCCGAAAGGGCGATCACGCTGGGAGCAATGTTGAGGATAAGACTGATGTTGGTGATGGTCTCGATCACGTACGTCGCCGCGATACTCACCAGGGCTCCCCCCCCGATCATCAACGCATAATCCTTAAAGGTGGCTTTTGGTCGGTCGGCTTTGTCGGGCTTCTCCTGATCCTTAAAACTGTAGCCAAGAAAAATCACGATACCTCCCAGAAAAAGCACACTTTCAAAAATAGACAGGTCCCCGTCCATCACCGAGAAATACAACAAAAAGGCGCTGCCCCAAAGAAACGGAATATCGATGTGCCACAGATTGTATTCCAGGTCGATGTTTTTGACCACCACGGCGGTGAGCCCCAGCACCAGCGCAATATTGGTGATATTGGATCCCACGACGTTGCCGATGACAATTTGACTGGCGCCCTCCAAAACGGACACCACGCTGGTTGCCAATTCGGGCAGTGAGGTTCCAAAGGCCACGATCGTCACCCCGATAATAAAGGGGTTGATGCCTAGCGATAGTCCGATCCGTTCCGCTGCGTCTACGAAGCGGTCGCTGGACCAAAGCAGCACCGCAATGGCCACCAAAAAAATGACTATCTGTATCGTTAAATCCATAGATCAGGTCGTGGGGATGGCCGGTTCGGAGGTGGACCCGACGGCCGAGTCGAAGCGGGGTAAGCTGCCCATCATCCTTTCCCGCAGTTCACCCAATTCGGCATCCCGGCTACTCCGCCCGCTGAAGCGCCCTGCCCAGTACGGACGGTAGGTCACCCAATAACGGAGGGCGAACAGTCCCGAAACCGGCAAGCTCAGCAAATACAACCAGCCCATGGCATCCGGGAAGATCCAGTTAAAAAGCAGTGTCTGCAGCACATAAAAGATAGGCATGATAACCCACGATCCCAGCGTCTGGAAGGTGGCTTTATACCCGCGATCGATCCCCAGCGACTTCCAAACTCCCTGGATGGTCAGCAGCCAGGGCAGGTGGTTGAGCCATCCGTAAAGGAACAGGGGGAGCGCCAGCAAAAGACCAGGGGTAAGCTTCCGCCGAGGATGGTGACTGAATTCCAGGTCGAGCTGTCCGGTTTCCCGCAACAGTCCGTCATATTTACCCGCCAGGGCACAAAGATCGTTTCGTTCCTCTTCGGGAAGGCCCCGCAGCCAGGTTAGTATCTTCTTTGTTCGGAAATGGTGGCCGCTCACCGTGAGTGGATAGTCATTCTGCACGCTCCGGTCTATCCGACGGAGGCATCTTTCCTCGGTTTTATTTTGGGTGTGCACCAGCAATTCCTGCATGCGATCGCTCAGCAGGTTGGTCAGGCCACGTACGGCACGCATGGGGCTTTTTTCGTACTGCTCCCGCCACTCCGCCGCCGCGATCGGTTCTCCGTAGCGCACGAAGGCCCGACTGAAACAGGTCGTCGGACTTTCGTAATTAACCCCTACCGGCTGTAGGGTCACCCCCAGCTTCCAATCGTTGCGGGCTTCTCCTTCCAGTGCCAGACTCGCGGCACCCGCCTTGATCTTCCGAAGCTTACGCTCGAGTTCGGAATAGGCTTCCGGGGCGATATACATTGTCTTACCGGACTCCAGGGCCTGGAAGGTCCGGTTGAAGACCTCGTCCTTACTGCCCTTGTCGGCACCGGCTTCCTTGTCTTTCGGCCTGGCTACCGGAATACAGAAAGGATCGATGATAAAAGCCATGGCCGGGTTCATCCACAGGCCGGCGTTAGCCAGGAAGTAGGTTTGGTAATCGAGGTGAATGCCAGCCATCAAGGGGTCGGCCAGAGTATTCGGGTGATTGCCACACAGTAACATCGGCCCGGGATGGTTGGCATTAGCTACCCCTTCCGTCTCCATGGACGGGTAGAATATGCGCAGCATCCAGCGGCTCATGAAATGCAGGACCCAAAAAAAGGGCTTGGACATAGCGTAAGTGGATAAGGCTGCAAAGTAAACATAATCCTTCGCGGCCCGCCGAGCTTCCCCTCAGGCCTCGAAATTCAGTAGGTAGTCGCGCACCAATCCATCAAAGGCATCAGCTTCGCCGAAGTGAAACCCGACCTCGGCCGGCAAAACGAATACCGGAAGATTCTCGGCGGCAATAAAATCCCGGTGAATCTGGAGGCGGGTGGCATCCTTTTCGGTGGTAATGATGGCCCGGTGCTTGCCTTCCAGCTCGAGATACCTTCTTTTGAGGTTCCCCATATCGCTGCCGGAGAAGTAATGGTGATCCGCGTATTCGAGGCTGCGGACGGTTCGGGCGACGGAGCGCAGGTGTTGGAGCAGGTAATCCGTATTGGCAATAGCGGAGATCAGCAGCACATCGATCCCCTCCTCCATGCGTAAACGGTAGCGAGGTTCTAGCAAATAATACGGCGAGGTGTAGTCATAGTAGCTGAAGAACACCCGTTGGTGCTCCAGCGGTTCTATCTCATCCACCAGGGCATCCGCTGCCGTGCGGTCCAGATCGGGGGGGCACTTACTGACCACGATCAGGTCGGCGCGCTCGTACCCACTGCGCCACTCGCGCAGCCGACCGCTAGGCAGCAAGTAATCACGCGTAAAGGGCAATTCGTACTGCGTAAGCAGGATATTAAGGCCCGGCTTTACGGCGCGGTGCTGAAAGGCATCATCCAGCAGGACCAACTGCGTATCCGGCCGGCGACCAACGATCTCGGGAATCGCGAAGGCTCGCTCCTCGGCAACGGTGACCATTACCTGCGGAAACTTGCGGGCGTACTGCAGGGGTTCGTCCCCAACCTCTTCCACCGACATCTCCGGCCGTACGACCATAAACCCCCGCGTCTTGCGCCGGTACCCTCTGCTAAGGGTTGCAATTTGCAGATACGGGTCTAACAACCTGATGAGGTACTCGATGTGCGGCGTTTTCCCCGCCCCCCCGACGGATAGATTTCCCACGCTGATCACCGGAACGGAAAAGGAAATTCCCCGCAGAATGCCCCGCCGGTAGGCCCAGTTACGGAAGCCTACCCCCGCTCCGTAGAGCAAGGACAGGGGAGAAAGCAGGAATTTGGCAACAGTGGATTGCACCATGGGATACGGTAATAGACGATACAATAGTACGATTCCCCGGAGGTAGCCCCCCGCGAACGTACTCACAAAATACCGGAGAGGATAAAGCAGGGGGGGGTCCACTTCCGTCCCGCCAATGCATATGGAATGGTCTCTCCGCCACCGGGAATTAGAGGTCCAGGTACACGCTCGTGGATTCCATGAGCAGCTCACCATCCTCCAGCATCCCTTCGAAAGTGAAGGTGTAAACCCCACGCGGAATTTCCGACACCTCGAGGAAACCGTCGTTGAACTGGAGTTGCACACCGGTGCTCCCGACAGACGCATACGCATCGGTTACCGGAAAGTCCGCGATGACCTGCAACAGATCCGAGCCCGGCAACACCGTGGCACCAAGCACGGTGATCGGTTGGTCCAGGTAAACCCTTACCGATTCCTTCACCAGTACCCGATCGTAATTCTCATCACAGCTCATCGCCAGTAATATCTGGGACGGCCGAAGGACTGGCGCGGCAGCCGTCATTGCGTAAACGCAACTAGCGTTGTAAAAGAAAGCTTTTGTGATCGTGTCAGCGACCAGGTGCGGACTGATACCCTCATCGTAAATGATTTCGTGAATCCCTACGGATATCTCATCTCTAAACTGCCATTCTTCGTAACAACAAGCGGTGGTACCTAATAGCAGCAGAATGAACGAAGCGATTTTTCCCAGCATGCCCCTATAACGGATAGTATGAGAATTTTGCTGTACGGGGGATAGAGCTGGTTCGGACTTCCGATCAGCTCGCGTAGAAAAACGGCGTATTCCGGCCTCTTCCAAAAAGTATTACCCCCACGATGATCGTCGCACCTGCGGCCCCCGCCCAAACCAGTAGCTGCGCATCCTGCTGTTCGACGGCAACGGCGATCAGGGCCCATGCTACGGTGAGTCCATAAATGCTATCATCCCCCTTCCGCACAAGGAAGATGCCGATTACCGTCAGCACCGCCAGCAGCACGGCCGCCATTACGATCTGCCTTGCATCGGGTAGCGATACGCCCAGCTGTTGGAGCGCAAGCGCCGTAGAGATAACCGTGGCCGCCGAGATCCAACCGAGGTACATGGAAGGAGCGAAATACGTCCAAGCATACGGTGGTTTTCCGACTTCCCGAAGGTGGGACCGCAGAGCGGTGTACGCTCCCAGCAAGGCTACAAGGTGCCAGAGTAGGTCGAACACCCCCCATAGGTAATTGCTTCCGAGACTGATCGGAACGAAGGCGATACTGGCCAGCCCCGCCAGGGTCAGAAATCGGTAGGCCCGTACGAGTGCGGCCGTCGCATCCCCGGCGCGGAATTGCAGGGCCGCGAAAAGGATCATCCCCATGAAGATGACCCCCCAGATACTGAAAGCATAGCCAGCGGCATCCACGCGCGTATCGGTGCCATCGGTGAATTGATCCTGAGCAATGTCAAGCACGATCGGCAGGTAGTTGGCGATCGGTACCAGTATAAAGGTGACCAGCAGAATAATTTTCCAGGTACGCACGCTTGATGATGATTCCATAGGTTTCAAAAATACAACCGAACGACCGTTGCGGGGTTAGTTGTGCAGACCATATAAATCGCCACATTCTATGTCGCTTCAGTCGCATTACGGCAAACAGGGCGTACTGCTCGTGAACCTGGGCACCCCAGACGCGCCTACCCCCGCCGCCGTAAATCGTTACCTAGGAGAATTTCTCACCGATCCCCGCGTGATCGATAATCTACCCGGTGTCGCTCAGCAACTGCTCGTCCGAGGCATCATTGCTCCGGTGCGCTCCGGGATCGTTAACCCCTTCCGAGCCGGCGGGTCTACCAAACTCTACCAGGAGCTCTGGACCGAAAACGGCAGCCCGCTGAAGTACTACGGGGAAGTGGTGGCGCAGAAGGTGGCCGCCGAACTGGGAGAAGATTATTCAGTACGTCTGGCCATGCGGTACCAGAACCCGAGTATCGAATCCGCCCTCGACGAGCTTTTAGCCGAGCAGGTTTCCGGCATCCTGGTCTTCCCGCTTTTTCCGCAGTACGCCAGTGCCACTACCGGTTCGGTGCACCAGGAGGTGATGCGTATCCTGGCGAAGCGCCAAACCATCCCCCCGGTCCAACTCGTCAACAGCTATTACGAGCAACCGGAATTGATCCAGGTGTTTGCCGATAACGCCCGCGAGGTAGGTGATCTGGAGCAGTACGATCACATCATCTTCAGTTACCACGGTTTGCCGCAGCGCCAACTCAAGAAGGCGGACGAATGCAGTCATTGCTACGTAGTGGAAGGATGCTGTAACTCCATATCGCGGGTCAATCAGTTTTGCTACAGCGCGCAGTGCCACGCTACCACCCGGGCGATCGCCGCTGAGCTCGGTCTGTCTTCCGACAACTATACGACTAGCTTTCAGAGTCGGCTCGGCTTCGACGACTGGGCCAAACCCTACACCATCGACGTGCTGGAAGAGTGGGCAAAGGAGCGGGGGGCCAAGAAGATACTGTGCTTCAGTCCGGCCTTCGTGGCGGACTGCCTGGAGACGACGATCGAGATCGGCGTCGAATACCAGGAGGAGTTCGTCAAGTGGGGCGGGGAGCGCATTGATCTCGTACCGAGCCTTAACGACGATCCACGCTGGGTCAGCGCCCTGGCAAATATGATCCGCTCCGAAACCCGGGAAGCCATCGCATGAGTACCCAAGCTTACTTCATCAGCGGCATCGGCACCGAAGTCGGTAAGACCGTAACCAGCGCCTTCCTGCAACTGGCCCTCGACGCCGATTACTGGAAGCCCGTCCAGGCCGGAGACCTCGACTTCGGGGATACCGACCGGGTAAAATCCTGGACCGGGCTGCCCGACGATCGCTATCATCCGGAGCGCTACCGGCTCGCCACTCCCGCAAGTCCCCACTACGCCGCCCGGCTGGACGGGGTTGAAATCTCCCTTACTGATTTCACCCTACCCGACACCCCGGGCCGTACGCTGCTGGTGGAAGGCGCGGGCGGGCTCCTCGTGCCCATTAACGAACGGGAGTGTATGATCGACCTTGCCGCTCACCTGAAGCTGCCGGTCATCCTGGTTTCCCGTCACTACCTCGGCAGCATCAACCATACCCTGTTGAGCCTGGAGGTGTTGCGGGGGCGCGGGATGCAGTGTGCCGGAATCGTGTTCAGCGGTGGCAATAATCCGGAGTCCGCCCGGATCATTCAACAGCTGTCGGGCGCGCCTATTTTGGCTGACCTCCCCGAATGGGAAACGGTGGATCGGGAGAAGATGGATACCCTCCACGCTTCAGGGATCGACCGAAGATTGTACGACGCACTGGGGTAAACTACCTTTGCCCCATGCCCGCTCCCAAAGTTTTGATCGTCCGCTTTTCCTCGATTGGGGACATCGTACTCACCACCCCGGTGATTCGCTGCGTCAAGCAGCAGACGGGCGCCGAAGTACATTTCCTTACAAAGGAACGCTTCTCGGCCACGCTGCGCCATAACCCCTACATCGACCGGCTCTGGACGATCGAAAAAGGCATCCGGGAGATTGCGGCGGATCTCACCAACCAGCGCTTCACCCATCTCATCGATCTGCACGGCAACCTCAGGACCCTGGAGCTAAAACAACGGTTGATCTCCACCAGCCTCAAAGCCGGTACGCGTCCGCCACGCATCTCCACTTTTCGTAAGCTCAACTTCAGAAAATTCCTACTGACCCGCTTGCGGATCGATCGAATGCCGAAGGTCCACATCGTCGACCGATACCTGGCGGCCGCTGCCGGACTAGGGGTGGTAAATGACGGTAACGGCCTCGACTACTTTATCACGCCGTCAGAAGCAGTGGTAGCTCCCACCACTAATTACGTGGCCTTCGTAATCGGGGCGGCGCACGCCACCAAGCGATTGGAGGAAGTACAGATGATTTCCCTGTGTCGGCGGATCCCCTACCCCATCGTGTTACTTGGTGGACCGGAGGAGGCAAAAATGGGAGACCGGATTGCGGGAGAGGTTGAGGACGTTTTCAATGCCTGCGGACAACATTCGCTTAATGGGTCCGCGGACCTGATACGGCAAGCGGCCGTAGTGCTGACGCATGATACGGGCCTTATGCACATTGCCGCTGCCTATAATAAACCCATCGTGAGCGTTTGGGGCAATACCGTTCCCGAACTCGGCATGTATCCTTACCTACCTCACCGACCCGATCCGGCTATTGCGGAAGTACGGGGACTGGCGTGCCGTCCGTGCTCCAAGATTGGTTACGCCAAATGTCCAAAGGGCCACTTTCGGTGCATGCGGGAGCAGGACCTGGATGCCATCGCGGGGTCGGTGCTACTCGCGGTCGAAACGCAGTTCCTGTAACACCATCCGATCGCCTTTTTTGGCAATGTAGATATACACGCGATAGGAGCCGTCCTTAGTAGCGAGGTTACCTATACAATACTCGGCGTCGTCGGACTTTGAAGATCCCTGGTGCACCTGACTGAAGCCGGAAGGCGGATGGGCGGAAAAGAATGCCGAGAGCTTTTGCACTGCCTGATCACGAGAATAAAGATTCTCGTCTTCCAGCAGGCTGAGCTCCACCTCCGCGTCCATCATGGCAGCAAGAGCCTGGGTATCACCACTGCCGAGGGCTTTGGTGATTTCCCCGAGCGATTGAGCATGCGCCATATCCGTTGCGAGGAGTGGCGTGATTGAGATGCCGAGGATGAAGAGAAAAGATTTCATAAGCATAGTGCTAAGTGAACGTAAAAACGTCCACGGTGGGTATAGGGTTAAATAAGGTACCGTTAAAGTAGGGCCTTTACTACGACTCCCTGATTTTGTTAGCGCGAACATCTTTAACATTTACCCCTAAAAGGGCGGATAAGCTTGTTTCCCGAGAAAGCTGAACAAGAATACGGCCGTGTGTTTGGTGATTGCCAGAATAAGAATTACCTTTGCGGGCCGCTACGAGCGGTCAAAATACACAGTAGTCATGGACGCCATCTCCTTCGTACACGAGCAAGTTAGTAAACAGAAAGAATTCCCCGCCTTCCGCGCCGGTGACACCATCATCGTGGATTACCTCATTACGGAGGGTGAAAAATCGCGGATCCAGCAGTTTCGCGGCGACGTTATCCAGATCAAGGGAGAGGGTTTGACCAAAACCTTTACCGTTCGCAAGGTCTCCAACGGCATTGGAGTTGAGCGTATCTTCCCCATGTCTTCCCCCAGTATTGACGGTATCTCTATCGTCAAGAAAGGTAAGGTTCGTCGCAGCCGCTTATTCTACCTCCGCGATCGCGTCGGCAAAAAGGCCCGCATCAAGGAGCGTCGTATGTAATTTTGGCGATAGCCGATCAAAAATCAACGCTAAGCCCGGCCCTCTATCCAGAGGGCCGGGCTTTTTGGTGGTTGGCCGCCCCGCCACGCCCCTACCCTACACTACCGGATGGTCGGGCTGCATCGGCATCGTATCTTTCAGACATGTCCCACGCAAAACGAGCCGCTGAGTTTCTCCGTGACGAAGACCGTACCGACTGGCACGATCAATCGCTATGGCACGTTCGGTCAAAACGGGACGGCAGCATTGCCGGCATACCGGAATGGGAAGCCTTGCGTCAGCTGGGATCCGACATCAAGGACAACGTACTGTCGAACCTCGATACTTACCTGGAGCAATTCGAGGAGAATGCCCTTGCCAACGGGGTGATCGTTCACTGGGCAAGCGATGCCCGGGAGCACAACGCGATCGTACACGGCATTCTCAAAAAACACCAAGTCGACCGGATCGTCAAGTCCAAATCGATGCTCACCGAGGAATGCCACCTGAACGAGTATCTCGCCGAACACGGGGTCGAGGTGGTCGATACCGACTTGGGCGAGCGAATTATCCAGTTGAAATCGGAACCCCCCAGCCACATCGTGATGCCGGCGATACACCTCAAAAAGGAGGAGATCGGCGCCCTCTTTCATGAACATCTGGGTACGGATAAAGGGGCCTCCGATCCGCAATACCTTACGGAAGCGGCCCGCCAGCACCTGCGGGAAAAATTCCTGGCGGCGAAGGCCGCCGTTACCGGTGTCAACTTCGCGCTGGCCGATACCGGCGGGGTAGTCGTCTGCACCAACGAGGGAAACGCGGATATGGGGGTACATCTGGCCCCCGTGCAAATTCATTGCATGGGGATCGAAAAGATCATTCCCCGGGCGGAGCATCTTGGCGTATTCACCCGATTGCTGGCGCGCAGCGCCACGGGACAGCCCATCACCATTTATACCAGTCATCACCATCGCCCTAAGCCCGGGGGAGAGATGCACGTTGTGATCGTTGATAACGGGAGGACGCGCCAGCTGGGGCGCGAGGATTTTCGAAATAGTCTGAAATGTATTCGCTGCGGCGCGTGCATGAATACCTGTCCGATTTATCGCAGAAGCGGCGGGCATAGTTATGACCATACTATCCCGGGTCCGATCGGCAGCATCCTGTCTCCCGGTATTGACCTGAAGAAACACGGCGACCTGGCTTTCGCTTCGACGCTATGCGGCAGTTGTTCCGATGTATGCCCGGTCAAGATTGATATTCACGACCAGCTGTATAAATGGCGGCAGATCGTGAGTGAGGAAGGCCACCTGGAGAACACCAAGCGGATACCCTTATTAGGGGCAGGTGCCGCCCTGAGTCGGAACGGACTTTACAACTTTATGGGAAAGGCCGCTCGGATAGCCCTAAAAATGGCCCCGCGGGCGGCCGTATACCACCGTTTCAATGCCTGGGGCAAGAGCCGGGAACTTCCGGAAGTACCCGCCGAAAGCTTTAAGGAGTGGTACGAACGAAATCATAACGATAAGTCGTGAGCAGCAAAGCAGCCATACTGAAGGGAATCCGGGATAACAAACCGGAAGATCGCCCCCTGCCGGGATTACCACCCGATCCTGACACGCCATCACCGAAGGAGTGGGAAGCGGCCTTTCGCAGTATCCTTGCGGCAAGTAAAACCACTTTTGTGGAGCCCGATTCGCTCAGCCAGTATGTGATCGGCGTCGGAGCGGGTACCCTCGTTTCCACCCTTCCGGAAATTCCGGGCAATCTGGATATTCATAGTATAGAAGACCCCTTACAGTTGGCAGGAGTAGATCTGGCGGTACTAAAAGCCCGGGTCGGGGTTGCCGAAAACGGAGCCATGTGGGTGAGTGAGCAGGAGATCGTCCACCGGGTACTACCCTTTATCACCCAGCATCTGCTCCTGGTGCTCGAACGGAAGAATCTTGTCGGGACCATGCACGAGGCGTACCGAAAGGTCCGCGTAGACCAAACCGGTTTCGGCGTTTTCATCGCCGGGCCAAGTAAAACGGCGGATATCGAGCAGAGTCTCGTCATCGGTGCTCACGGGCCGAGAAGCCTGGTAGTTTGTCTGCGTGATTGAGTCAGCCTATCTTTAGTTTTGCTTACGTGTGTTAGGTGTAAACTTTAACATTAATGCGTAATACTAAACCGTATCCAAGCGTTTATTACCCCGTCTGACCGCAGGTCGGACACCATTCGGGTTATGACCCGGCTGTTGCACCAGTCCAGTTCATTACCCATCATCAAACCAACGCCACATGGCAACCATTCAAAGTAATCCTAATCCGGAACCCAATAAGTTCACCCCGGCTCCCAAGCCAAACAACAGCCGCACCACGCTGCTGGGAGTCATCATTGCCGTACTTACCGTCGCCCTTGTCGTTCTCGGCATCAGCTTCATGAACCGCGGCACGGAGAACGCACAGCTCTCGACCGAACTCGTGGAGATGGAACAGTTCAAGGCGCAGGCTGAGAAGCAATACTACGAGTCCCTGGCCGAACTGGAAGAAATGCGCGGCAATAACGACGAGTTAAATGCGCTGATCGATCAGCAACAGGAGGAGCTTCGCTTGCAAAATGAAAAGATCACCAGCCTGACGCGCGATTCCCGTAACCTGGGCGCCGCCCGCCGCGAGCTGGCCGACCTGAAGGAGAAAACCACCGGCTACCTCGCCGAGCTGGAAGAACTCCGCATGGCAAACGAGCAACTTTCGGAACAGAACGAACAGCTTTCCACCGAACGGGACATGCTGAGCAATGACCTGCAGGTGAGCCAGCAGACCAACGAACAGCTCAACAGCGAGCGTGCCGTTCTGGTAAGCGAGCGCGAAGAACTGGCGAATCAGAACAACAAGCTGAGCCAGAAAGTCAACGTAGCCAGCGTTATCAAGACCAACAATATTACCGTCGAAGGACAAAAGCAGCGCAACAGCGGTCGCTGGGTTGGCCGGAATAACGCCAAGAACGTAGAGCGACTGTACGTTTGCTTCAATAGCCTGGACAATGCGGTAGCTACCCCCGGTGAAGAAACCTTTCAGATGCGTATCGTCAATCCTACCGGTGAGACCTTGAGCATCGAAGCTGAAGGCAGCGGGGTACTTACCACCAGCGATGGCGAACAGGTTCCTTACACCAAAAACGTCCCCTTCAATTTTCAGGGTGACGCCGCCAACCACTGCGCCGAGTGGAACGTACCCGGCCAGGAGTTCTTGGAGGGTGTTTATACGATCGAGCTTTACAACAAGGGTTCCCTCGTTGGTACTACCCAGACGGAACTGAAGTAATCCGGTTCTACGGTTAATTTAGAAATCGAAAAGGGCTGTCCTCCTCCGGGGGGCAGCCCTTTTCTTACTTTTGTGTTATGTCCATCGATGCCGGTACAAAAGCCTTATTCGGTAAATTTGATCTACCGGCCGAAACGCTGACGGAAGCCGAATTGCTCGACTGGCTCACCCTACGCATCGGAGAAATGATGCGTTCCCGCCCGGAATACCTGATGAGCCTTTGTTATACCCTGGACCTGGCCGAGGAAGAGGTGGCCAACGCCCTCCACCCCGCCATGCCTTCCCGGGAACCTCCTTTTCGGGTACTGGCCCGGCTACTGTACCATCGACAATGCGCCAGGGCACGAAGCAAACAGGCTTACCCCGTGCCTCCTCTCGACGACCCCAATGCCTGGTAACTGATGCGTGACCTCATCGACCCGCTGTTCGAATACGCCGAATCCGTAAGCGGACCGGTTCCTCCCTACTTGGAAGAAATCGAGCGTCAGACCTTTCTCAAGACGCTGGCGCCACAAATGATCAGCGGACGCCTGCAAGGCAGAATCCTGGCCCTCCTATCCAAAATGATCCGGCCGCAATGCGTGCTGGAGATCGGCACGTTCACCGCGTATGCAACGCTGTGCCTTGCCGAAGGACTGCAGGACGGGGGCTTGCTGCACACCATCGAGGGGAACCCCGAAATCGCCTCCCTGGCACAACGCCACATTGCTAACTCCCCCTTTGCCGATCGAATACAATTGCACGTGGGCGAGTCCCGGGAAATGCTGGATAAGCTACCCGAACACTTCGATTTGATCTTTTTGGACGCAGATAAAAAAGGTTATCCGGATTATCACCGACTCCTTGTCGACCGACTTCTCCCCGGTGGGTTACTGATTGCCGATAATGTACTATGGAGTGGAAAAACGGTGGACGAAAAGACCAATTCGGTCGCTAAAAATCTTCGCACCTTCAACGAAGCGGTCCGGAACGATCAGCGCCTGGAAGTAGTGGTTCTGCCCGTTCGCGATGGCCTGTCCATCGCGCGGAAGAGACGGTGAACATACAACCCTTGTAGCGACATCTATATGTGTAGGATATTCACCTACACAATTGATAATCAAAAACAACGATATTATGCTATTCATTAATACGACCGACAGAAAGTCGGGTAAAAACTTACGCCTGCGCTACCAGGAATACGGTGCCGGAAGGCCCGTTGTATTCATTCACGGTTGGCCGCTGACCGGCGACATGTTCGAGTACCAGATGGAACCGATGAGTCGGGAAGGACTACGGTGCATTGCCTATGACCGTCGTGGCTTCGGCCACTCTTCCAAGGTTGGGGAAAGCTATAATTACGATACCCTGGCTGACGATCTGAATGCCCTGATCACCGAGCTCGATTTAAAGGACGTCACGCTCGTAGGATTTTCGATGGGCGGCGGTGAGATCGCGCGCTACATCGGTAAGTACGGTCAGGACCGGATTGCCGGCACCGTGCTGGTGAGTTCGGTGACGCCCTTTATGCTTAAGACCGACAACCACGACGGTGTCGATTGGAGCGTATTCCAGGAAATGATCGACGGCATCCGGAAGGATCGGCCAGGTTTCTTAGCCACCTGGGCAAAGAAATTCTACGGCATCGGACTACTCAACCACCCGGTAAGCGAAGAGTTCCTGAGTTGGACCCTCGGCATGGCGCTGACTGGCTCGAGCCGCGCGGCCATCGATTACATCGAAGCTTTCGGTAAGACCGATTTCCGGGAAGACTTGAAAAAATTCACCGTTCCAACCCTTATCGTGCACGGTGAAGATGATAAGATCGTACCCATCAATGTCGGGGGTAATGCTACCCACGAATTGGTACCCGAAGCGAAGTACCATCAGTACGACAATGCTCCCCACGGTCTGTTCTACACCCACCGTGAGCGTCTGAATAAAGATATTCTCGCTTTCGTAAGGTCGACGAGCACCAAAGCCGCTAAACCAGAACCTGAAACCGCCCTACACTGATTGTACCGGCTATTCTCAAAGCAAAAGCGGCCGCTCCTATCGGGGAGCGGCCGCTTTTTTTATGCGGTTACGGAAGCTTCTTCTTCCTTCGGCAGCCCCTGTACGCCGTTCACGGTCGTGTATTTGAAACTTAGCTTTTTATCCGGGTAGATGTAACTGAAGGCGGACTGCACCGCCATCGTTCCTTCGTGGAAGCCACAGAGGATCAACTTCAATTTTCCCGGGTAGGTGTTAATGTCACCAATCGCGTAAATACCGGGCACTCCGGTACTGTAATCACGGGTATCTACCTCAATGGCGTTCTTGTCGATGGTCAGGTTCCAATCGGCGATTGGTCCGAGCTTTGGAGACAATCCGAACAGCGGTACGAATTCGTCTACCTCGATGACTTCCTGGTCCCCGGTTTTATGTTTCACGGTGACGCCCTGAACCTGGTCGTCACCGACGATGCCCACGGCCTGGGCATTGGTGATCAGGTTGATCCGGCCGCTCTGAGCCAATTCCTGCACTTTCTCGACGCTGTCTAGAGCCCCGCGGAAACTGTCGCGACGGTGCACCAGAGTGACTTCGCTTGCCACATCGGCCAGAAAGATCGTCCAGTCGAGGGCTGAGTCACCCCCACCGGCCAGCAAGACTTTGCGATCGCGGTAGACTTCCGGATCCCGAATGACGTAGGCCACTCCCCGATCTTCAAATTTCTCGATGTTCGGGATCGGCGGCTTGCGGGGCTCAAAGCAGCCCAAACCACCGGCGATGCAAATGACGGGTGCTTCAATCACGGTTCCCCTACTGGTAGTGAGCCGGTACATTTTCTCCCCAACCTTTTCAAGGGTCTCCGCCCGCTCGCCGAGGGTGAAGCCGGGGTTAAAGGGGGCGATCTGCTCCATCAGATTATCAATCAGCTCACCGGCGAGTACACTGGGGTACCCCGGAATATCGTAGATCGGCTTTTTGGGGTAGATCTCCGTCAATTGTCCACCCGGCTGACCGAGCGAGTCCACGAGATGGCAACGCATCTTCAGCAGTCCGGCTTCAAAAACGGTGAACAGGCCAACGGGGCCGGCCCCTACAATGATAATATCTGTGTTAATCATGCTTTCTAAACTTCTTAGTTCGGTAGGTCCGATAAATCTGGTGGTCAGGATACGTGCAGTCCGCACTCGTCCTTATCGCTTCCGGCCCATCGACCGGCCCGGCCCTGGCCCGGCCGCGTACAGTGCGTACAGCCGATCGACCCATAGCCGAGCGCCTCTAGGGGGTGGCGCGGAAGCTTGTCTTTTTCAAGGAGGTAGAGAAATTCTCCTTCCTCAATGTCGATGAGCGGGTGAAAATGAATCAGACCGTCCACTTCTTCAAAGATTTCCATGGCCGCCCGGTTCATGGTTTGGTAGCTGTGCACGCCGGACATCCACACCTTGTGACGAGCCTTGACGGCCTTGAGGGGCATCACCTTATTATAGTGACAGCAGCGACCGGGCTGCGACTCCCACATTTTCGAATCCCGGGTCAACTGGTGGCGCTCGTGATCCGGATGAATTTCCAGGACCTCCAGTCCCGTCAGACTGGCCAGCGTATCCTTATACGCCAGGGTTTCCGGGAAATGGTAGCCGGTGTTCAGCATATGAACCTTCTGACCGGCCCTGGCGCGGCTCACGAGGGTAAGCATTACCACTGATTTCGTTCCGAAGCTGGAGGTAAACAGCACCTCCTCTACCGGAAAGTAATCGTAGAGTCGCTTGATGCGGTCCTGAAAGTCCAGGGAAGCAAACTCCTTGTTTAAGGCCGCCAGATCAAAGGTCACGGCGGTTTCCGAGTGGGGTAAACTCATTATCAATTCAAATTTTCCTTCCCGTCGCCGTCATTTTCGGGCGATCGGGGCGCAGGGGCAATATCATTTGGTTCGGTTGCAGCCGCTATCAAGCAACCACCTGGGGGGCACCTATGACCCTTTCGGGCCGAGGAGAGTAAACCATTGGTCAGTGTATTGAGTTCACGGACTTTGGCCTGGAAATCTCCCGTAAGCCGGTCCCTGAAAAGGTGTAGGTTTTCTATCAAATCGGTGGTCTCCGTTTCGGGAAGTTCGGATTCCAGCCACTGCCGGAATCGCTTGGCAAAGGTAGGACTCTGCCCGTTGGTACTAATAGCCACCTTTAGCGGCCCCCGGGTAACGATACTACCGAGGTAGAAATCGCACAGCGAAGGGGTGTCGGCCACGTTGATCAGCCGGCGTTCGGCTTTGGCGGCTTCCCACACGGCATAGTTAATTTCTTTGTAGTTGGTAGCCGCGACAATAAGGTCGGCTTCCCTTACGTCCGCTGCCCGAAATTCACGCCGGTACCAAGTGACACGACCGGCGGCGGAAGTATGCCAGACTTGATCGGGCTTTTCCGACGATGGCTGTACCTGCGCTCCGTCGCCAATCTTACCCAGCGCGGCCTGATCGTAATCGTCCAGTAGCTCCCGTAACTCCTGACCCATCCACGGCGCTACAAGGGTAACCCGGGCATTGGGACTACTTTTCAGGATGAAACTCAACTTCTCCTCCCCCACCTGGCCGGCACCCACCACGAGCATTTCGAGGCGATCGAGGCGAAAAAAAGCCGGATATAGCGGATTGGTCATTTAGATTGACGGTTTGGGGAGTTGGTGACTAGTTACGATTTTTCGCTAAGCTCGCGAATCGTCCGGCTGAGGGCAGGCTGTGGGAAGTTGCGGTGCTGTCGAACGGTTTCACCGAGGACGATTATGCCGGGACCTTTATCGCGTTCGGCGAGCACGCGGGACGCGATTTCATTCACGGTACCAACCCAGGAGCGTTCATCCGGGCGGCTGCCGTTTTGGATCACCATGGCGGGAAGGTTTCCCTTTCCTTCGGCATCCCAAAGTGCGCAGATCTGATCCAGCCTCCCCAAACCCATCAGAATAATAACGGTAGCGTTGGATTGGGCCGCACGGAACAGGTCGTCGCTCAGCCCGCCGTTGCGGGTGTGGGCCGTGATAACCCAGAAGCTGTCCGCGTATCCCCGACTTGTAGGCGCTACGCCCTGCAACTCCGGCAAACTGATGCAACTACTTATGCCCGGCACCACTTCTACCGGTATTCCGGCCGCTTCGGCGTAGGCTTTCTCCTCCTGCCCGCGACCGAATACGAAGGGATCTCCCCCTTTGAGCCGAACTACATGACCGTATTCAAGGGCCGTGGCTACGATCAGATCATTGATCTCATCCTGCTTTTTGTAGTGACATCCGGCGCGCTTGCCCACGAATATCCGCAGGCAGTTCTCGGGGGTTTCGTTCAGTAGGTCGTCGCTGCTCAGTGCGTCGTAGAGTACGGCATCGGCCGTGGCGAGCGCGCGCAAACCTTTTCGGGTGATAAGGTCCGGGTCTCCGGGTCCCGCGCCTACAAGTGTCAGGCGGGGCTCGGTGTGATTTTTGGGAGAATGCATGGGAATGGTGGTTTTCGAGGTCAGCCTTACGCTTTGTAGTATTCGCTTACCACGGTTTTGTCCAACTGCCGTTCGCGGGTGGCAATGGCACGGGTAACGAAAGCCCGGGCGTCCGCGGCATACGCAGCAGAAAACTCCTGGGTTGGTTCCGTCTTTTTAATGCGCAGTACGTAGTCTTTAAAATTGTCGATCTCCGGAAAACGGTCGCCGAAATACTCCTGAAAATCTCCGAGAATGCCAATATGGGTATTACACTTCCGGTCTTCCGATAGCAAGAGTGCTTTTGCGGCGGTGATCATGGCGGAGTAGGCGTGGTAGCCGGCGTCCGCCGGAGCATCGGCCTGGAGGCTTATCGCGGCGGCTTTCAGTTTTTCCGTGCTGTCGTTAAGGATCGCCCCAATGACATCGAGGCTTACCCCGGCACACTCTCCTACGCCGATTTCTTGTTTGTACTCATCGTCCTGTCCCCAGTCGTAGAATTCCTCGTCCGTTATGGTGGAAGTATCTCCGAGCGGTTTCAGTAGGCTGTAGAAGTAGCGCTTGCCCTGCCGCTCGGCGTAATCGTTGTAATATTCTCCCTCATTGGCTTGATCGCGGTAATCCTGAAACAGGATCCGGATCACGTCGGGAACCCGACGGGTAGGAACCTTGATCACTTTTTGCGCGATGAAACCACGCCCGTCCGGTGCGATACCGCCACCCACTACCACCTGCATCGCGGGAGCGATCCGATCTCCTACCCGCAGGCTGGAACCGTGGAAGCCGATGTTGGCCGCCATATGCTGACCGCAAGCATTCATGCAGCCGCTGATCTTGATGCGGACATCGTCTTCGGTGATCATTTCAGGGTACTCGTCCCGCACCAACTGTTCCAAAACCTGGGCCAAACCAGTGGAGTTAGTAACCCCAAGGGCGCAAGTATCGGTACCCGGGCAGGCCGTAATGTCGGCGGTGGTATCGTAACCCGGCAACCCCAGGTCGAGGGCATACAATCCATTAAAGAGATGCGGCAGAGCGCTCGGCGGAACGTAGCGCAGTACCATTCCCTGCTGCACGCTCAGCCGAATATCGTCGCTGGCGTATTTCCTAATCACCTCCGCCAGCAAACGAGCCTGTTCGGCCTCGAGGTTTCCCAGGGGAACGCGAATGGCGACGGCGTGGAAACCCTCCTGCTTCTGATTCAGCACGTTGGTCTGGCACCACTCCGCGTAAACGACCGGATCGACCGGTTCGACGGGGGGAAAGTCGTCTTCGGGAATGCTTCCCAGCTTCGGAACCATCGACTCGTCAATTTCGTAGCTCTTATGGGCGATGGCGGGCCACTCCTCGTGTACCAACTCCATGAAACGATCGAAGCCGAGGTCCTTGATAAGGAACTTCATACGGGCCTTCATACGCTTTTCGCGCTCGCCGTAGCGATCGAAAACCCGGATGGAGGCCTCCATGAAAGGAATGATCTGATCCGCCGGCAGGAACTCAAAGGCCGTGTGGGCCACCATGGACACCGCGCCCAGGCCACCCCCGACGACTACCTTGAATCCCTTGCGGCCCTCCTTGAGGCGGGGGATGAATCCGAAATCGTGGAAGTAGGTGAACGCGCTATCGCGATCGCTGCTGGAAAAAGCCGGCTTGATCTTCCGCCCCATCTCCTGGCAAATGGGATTGCGCAGGAAATAATCGAAGGAAGCATATACATAAGGACTCACGTCAAAGAGCTCCTCCGGATCGACCCCGGCGAGCGGGCTGGCCGTAAGATTGCGTACCGTATTGCCACAAGCTTCCCGGGCGGTCATGCCGGCGTCGACCAACTCCTGCCAGATGGCGGTACTGTCATTCAGCTTGACGTAATGCATCTGAATGTTCTGCCTCGTAGTGATGTGAAGTCGACCGTTGGTGTACTTCTCGGACATATTGGCCAGGGCGATCAACTGGCTCGGGGTAATGTGGCCGAAAGGTATTTTGGTCCGGAACATATGGACCCCGGCCTGGCGCTGGCCATAGACGCCGCGAGTCAGGCGGTAGTGCTTAAACCGGTCTTCGTCTTCCTTACCACGTTGGTAGGCGTAGATGCGGGCGGTAAGCTCCGCTATATCGGCCTGGTTGGCGGCCTGCAGGTCAGTCGGGGCGGTGGGTACGGTCGAATTCATACTCCAAGGTACAGGCCGTAACCGCCTTCGTTCGAGTCAAAACATGACCAAAGGATCATATGAACGGATAACTATTACATATAACTTATTAAAAACCAATTATTTGTATATATACATTGTTAGATATTATCAAACCTTAACATATATTTATTTATGCTATGTATATATTCTTACTTATCCGCTCCCATTTGTTAACTGCAGATAAAGGAGTTTACAATGGCTTCAAAATCAGTTAACTCCAAAATTAAAATTGGATATATAGAATTATTACGGTCTTTCTATTTGGTTAACCTGTGCCAGGGACCTTTGGGACTTCAAACCAATACTCCCTATGCGAACACTTTACCTCTTCCTTCTAACGCTCACCACTACGGTGGTTTCCGCGCAACTCATTTTCCCCGCCGAGATCGATGCTCCCCAAGACTATGCAGCCACCGAAGTAGTGCTGCCCCCCAGTCCGCTTCGCCTCCAGACCCTCTTCATCGGGGGCGTAGACCTGGTGCAGACCACCGAGACCTACGGCAATGACGCCGGCCAGACCAATGCAAAGGAATGGCATGACTTTATCGGGTTCACCCCCGATACCACCGCGTCCAGCATGGGCTGGATCAGCGTCAATCACGAATCCATTTACCGCGACGACCGGATCGGCGACGGTGGGGGGATGACCGTATTCCAAGTAGAGCGAGACGAGGAAAGCGGCGATCTGATCATCCTGGACCAAAGCCTTGAGGATGGCCGAGAGGGCAAGTTCTTCAACGTGGACTTCGTCAATACCGTAGGAGAAACCGGCATGAACTGCGGCGGTATCAGCTCCATTGTCGACGGCCGCATCTGGACGGCCGAGGAATGGTTCCGCACCAGCAACGCCTCCATCAATTACGGGAATTTTTCCAACTACAACCGTTATGATCCGGCACCGAATTCTTTTCCTTCGGCGGTAGGTTTTGACGAAAACAGTGTAGGCAACCCGATCAACCAGGGCGTCCGTGACCTGCGTCCCTGGCCGGTCGAAGCTCCCGAATTTCCATTCATCGACGGCGATACGATTGCCAAGTACGAAAACTTCAACTGGATGGTGGAGATCGATCCCCGGCAGGCCAAGGCGGTGCGTAAGCAATACAACTGGGGCCGTCAGGGCTTTGAGGGCGGCGTAGTCAGCGCCGACAATAAATACATCTACCTCGGGGTAGATGCCACCCCCGCCTTCTTCCTCCGCTTCGAGGCCGATACCCCCGGGGACTTCACCCAGGGAACGCTGTCCGTTTACAAGCACGACGCGGGGGAGAAATGGGTGGAGCTGGATAACAACACCACTCGGAACGTTTTGAACCTGGATTCCCTTTCGATTGAGGCCGGAGCCACGATGTACAACCGCAACGAGTGGGTAGCGATCGACCCCACCTCTGGCATCGTCTACTGGACCGAAACCGGACGCGATTATCCGGCGGGCGCCTGGCGCGATGAGGCCGAGGCCGGTGCCGTTGTGGCCCCCCACCACGCCGCCCGCGCCGCCGAGCAGGGGGAAATCACTGCCCTGAGTGACGAATACTGGGACTTTTACGGCCGCGTGATGCAGTACGACCCTGAAACTCAGGAGGTTTCGGTCAAGATCGAAGGCGGTCCTTACTTCAGCGAAAGTCCCTCCCAGGCGGATTACCCCGACAAGCACCTTAGCAACCCCGACGGACTAAACGTTATGACCATCGACGGGGAACAGTTCCTGGTGATCTGCGAAGACCTCAACGGAGAGACTTTCGGTCGTATGCCAGCCGAGAACGGGTCGGGCGGAAGCGGGGTACGCAACCGTATGTGTGAGCTCTACCTGCTGCCTATCGCCATGGAATCGCCCACCGTGGACGACCTAATCCGCCTTACCGTAACCCCGGTGGGTGCGGAGATCACCGGCGCTATGCCTACCCCCGACGGCAAATCTCTCCTGGTCAACAGCCAGCACCCGTCTTCCGACAATCCTTTTCCCTACAATCACTCCCTGACCTTTGCCATTCACGGATTCGACGAATTGAAGACCACGGCCCTTAAGGCCCCCGATATCGATGAGGCAAACCCCGGCATGGAGATCTACCCCAATCCGGCCCTGCAAACGGTCTACCTCAACCGTCAGCAGGACGTGGCCCTCTACAATCAAACCGGTCAGCGACTGAGGGTATACCGGAATGCAAGCAGTATTGACGTCAGCCAGCTTCCCGCGGGGGCTTACTACCTGCGCTCCGACGCAGGCCGTCTTGTCAAGCTGATCAAGCAATAATTCCTTTCCAGTTGTGTACCGACCGACGGAGGGCTGCCCTTCGTCGGTCTTTTAATTACGTCCTATGGTCCGCCGAAACGCCCCGGGCAGGTATTTGCTGTTCTCCTTTGCCTCGCTACTCTTTCTCTGGCAGCTACCCTCGCAACCGAAATGGCCTCCGACAAGCAGTCCGAGTATGGCGGCGGCTCTGGACAAAGTCACCCAAAGCTTTCACGATGACCTGAAAACTTTCTCCGCTGCCGTGAGGCGCTACCATGATTTGGCACGCGAGGGTGCCGCCCCGGTGAAATTGCAAAATCAACACCGGGCGACCCGCCTGGCCTTCAAGCGCTGCGAATACCTGATGGAATACCTCGAACCGGCTACGGTACGCCGCCACCTCAACGGAGCGCCGCTACCTACCACCGAACCCAAGGTGCCGGAAGCGGTAGTTATAGAGCCGGTTGGCCTGCAGGTCCTTGACGAGCTGGTCTTCGATAGCGAACCCGATCTACCGGAAATACGCCTGCAGCTCCAAGCCCTGCAGGTAGCCACGGAAAGGATAGGCCTCTATTTTTCCGGGATCAACCTGCAGCATCGCCACGTATTCGAGGCCTGGCGGGAAGAGGTCATCCGCATCTTTACTCTCGGTCTTACCGGCTTCGACACCCCCGCCTCCGGAGCCGCCATTGCGGAGGCCCGGGTCGCCTTGACTTCCATAGCGCAATCGTATTCAAGCTACGCTGAGGTTATGAGCGCCCAACATCCTTCCCTCCATTCCACCATCCGGGCGGCTTTCTCCCGGGGCGATCAAATGTTGCTGGGTGCCGAATTCGATACCTTTGACCGGCTGACTTTTTTACGGGAGGTTATCAATCCCCTGACCGGTAGTTTTCCGGCGGCGCAACGTGGCCTACAGATCGAAACTTCCTGGGACGATCCCCGCCTGCCCCGGCCGGTCGACAAAAATGCCTACTCCCTTTTCTCGGAAGCCTTCCTAAACGCGGATTACTACGCGCGTACTTCCGAAGGACCTACGGCGGACCAGCGCCGGGACCTTGGAGAACTCCTGTTTTTCGATCCGATACTTAGCCGAGAGGTGAAATTGAGTTGCGCTAGCTGCCATCAACCCGAGCGTGCGTTCACCGACGGGAAGACCAAGAGCTTTGTCCGCAATGCACCCAGCCTGATCAACGGCGTTTATGCCGACCGGTACTTTTATGACCTCCGGGAAGCATTTTTAGATCGTCAGGTAAGCCATGTAGTAGCGGACAGTTTGGAGTTTGCTACCGACTTCGTGACCATTGCCGAGCGACTAAGCCAAAGCGAGGTTTACCGTAAACTGTTTGCTGAAGCCTACGGTGAGCAACCTGCGTACACCTTATCGGCATACAGCATCAGTGACGCGCTGGCGCGTTACGTAAGCAGCCTGACCGCCGTCGATAGCCGTTTCGACCGCTATGCCCGGGGAGAAACGGAGGAACTAGATGCCAATGTCCGGGAAGGATTTAACCTCTTTATGGGGAAAGCCGTCTGCGGGACCTGCCACTTCGCTCCTACCTTTAGCGGACTGGTGCCTCCCTTCTATACGGAGAACGAAACCGAAGTTTTGGGGGTGCCGGCTGAGCCACGGGTACAGCATGCGACCCTGGACAAGGACCCCGGACGAATCGGGAGCGGCCGCCCCGAGGACGAAGCCTACTTTAAAGCTTACTCCTTTAAGACACCTAGCATACGGAATGTGGCGGTCACCGCGCCGTATATGCACAACGGGGTATACACTCACCTTGAAGAAGTCGTTGACTTCTACAACCGGGGAGGTGGAAAAGGGATCGGCATCTACCTCGATCACCAGACCCTTCCGTTCGATTCCCTCGGACTAACCGCGAAGGAAATGCAGCAGGTGGTCACCTTTATGGAAGCCCTTACCGACTACGAACCATTGAATCGCCGGCCATCCGCCTTGCCGACCTTCGCGGATCACCCGGAATGGAACGACCGCTACGCCGCGGGACGGCCGTCGTCACGCCAACCAAGATGAGGACCTTCCTGCTGGCCGGAGCGGTTGCTTGCTTACTCGCTCTTTGTTGGTACAGCTCCCCGGGGACTTTGCAGGTCGGCGGCGTTGACGCCGGGGCCGAATTGTTTTTGTCCCACTGTCAGGGATGTCACCAACTTCCCGACCCCGCCGACCTGCCCTATACCGTCTGGGATACGGTTGTCCTTCCGCGGATGCGCGAGCTTATGTCGGGAAACGGCACCCTAACCGGCGGCGCCCTCACCACAACGGAGTGGACAAATTTAACGGAATACATCCTCCGTCAGGCACCGGACACGCTGCCCCTGCAAAGCCGTACCTACGGAGAAGCCAGCGGCTTCACAGCTACTTTTCCCGGACTGTTCCTCAGTCCACCGAGTACCAGTTACCTCTCCGTGGTACCGGGCCGGGGCCTGATCCTAGCCGACATCAATAAGGAAAGTCTGTTCATCTTCGACGACCAGCTAAAGCCCACGCAACGCATCTTTACCGGTCGGGGAATCACCGATCTGCAAACCTTCGCGGGCCATACCTACGCAACGGTGATCGGTTCGTTCTCGCCCACGGACGAGGGGGTGGGCCAACTGCTTAGACTACGGGCGGACGGGCTGGATACGCTGGCCACTGGACTGCTGCGGCCTACCAGCTTACTTATCCTGGACGACAACCACGACGGCGAACCGGAATTCATTGTCACCGAGTACGGTAAGTGGGCGGGAAGCGTTCGTCGTTACTTGCGTGGGCCGGAGGGTAGCTACGAGTCCACCACGATCAGCTCCCGAACCGGACCGATATCAGTCCAGCGGGAATCCGACGACAGCTTCCTGGTTCTCTACGGTCAGGGGGATGAACGGATCGCTCGCTACCGGCGGTCGGACGCATATCGGGAAGAAACGCTGCTACGGTTCCCGCCTTCCTACGGGTCCAGTTCCCTTCGGGTGATCGACTGGAACGGGGATCAGCTTCCCGACCTCATTCATACCTGCGGAGACCTGGCGGACTATCCATCGGATCCGAAACCGTACCACGGCATTCGGATTTACACCGGCCTGGGGGATGGAACATACGATTTACAGCATTTTATCCCTTTGCCGGGAGCTTACGGATGCGAGGTGGCTGATTTTAATCAGGACGGCAGAAAGGACATTGCGGCAATTTCGTTTTTTCCCGATTATCGCCGGTCTGAACCTCCATCCGCCGTGGTCTTCTATGGATCACCCAGCGGGTGGCTACCGCACTTTCTACCCGTTTCCCAAGCTGGACGTTGGATCCGCTTGACAGCCGGAGATATCGACGGAGATGGGGACATCGACCTGGCGGCCGGCAGTTTAGCCATGGAGCCCTACCCAGATAGCGGGCAACTTCAATCCTGGCTAGGGCGGGGTCTGCCGCTCATTTGCTGGAAAAATCAGGTAAAACACAATAGCCCTCATTAGGACACGGGGAGAGCGTCAGTATTTTTTTCAAAAAAATTAACTTATTACATACTTCACGAACACCCCTTCCGTTTTCCTGTTACTGCGCTCATCTATCACCTTGCGCATTTGCTTTAGAATTTGCTTTGTGTCTCAGTTTTGACTTTAGCTTGAATTTGTCCGTTAACGGCCAGTTAAATATTGCTTTGGGGACGTTCTATTTTTGGATGTCTGCAATGTTTACCTATCTTTGACGGTACAAGGGGATTGCACCCCCCTCTTCATTTCTAAAGTCTACCTATAGTTCTACGTCTACACTAACTGTCAACTGGCAATAGCGCCGGATCCCACTTCGGGAAATAATCCCAATTTGAAACTTGTTAGTCATGGACGTTAAAACACTCAACGATCAGGAGCTGATCAACCTTTACCTTTCTGGCGAAGACCGCGCATTCGAGGAGCTCCTCGGCCGGCACCAACAGAAAATCTACACCTCCATCTACCTTTTTACTAAGGATCACAGCAAAGCGGAAGATATCTT
The DNA here is from genome assembly GCA_963747415.1 of Lewinellaceae bacterium. Taxonomy (GTDB): domain Bacteria; phylum Bacteroidota; class Bacteroidia; order Chitinophagales; family Saprospiraceae; genus Neolewinella. The sequence goes on from CAVVFF010000004.1 coordinate 1,154,593, forward strand.
CCAGGAGGTTTTCATCAAGATCATCGATACGCTGCGCCGCGGCAAATACAACCACGAAGGCAAGTTCCTCCAGTGGGCCATGCGTATCTCCTACAACATGTGCGTCGATTCCTTTCGCCGCAACAAGCGCCGCCCACAGGTAGGCCAAACGGAAACCTTCAACATCTTCGACGTCCTGCAATCCGAAGAGCACAATGCCGAGCAGGGCATGATCCGTACCCAGACCCACGACAAAGTGCGCAAGCTGGTCGATGCGCTCCCACCGGAGCAGCGTGAGGTGGTCATCCTGCGCCACTACGCCGACATGAGCTTCAAGGAAATCGCCAAGCTTACCCAGGTCAGCATCAACACGGCCCTCGGCCGCATGCGCTACGCCCTGATCAACATGCGCAAGATGATCGAGGAAAAGCAGATTGCTCTTCAGTAAGGAACTAACAAGCCAGTAGACAAAAGAAGCCCCATCGTCAGTTGACGATGGGGCTTTTTCATTGAGCAGATATCTCGCTGCTACTCATTTTCTGATAATGGAATGGGAAACTGTAAGAAAATGTCATCATCCTGCCGGTCGATCGTCAGGTATTGGTCGTTGAGACGCCCGTATCGGCGCAGGTCAAACATTCGGTGCCCTTCACTCCATAGGCTGTAAGTACGCTGGTAAAGCATCTCATCTATTAGGGCCGGTTGGGTAACTGGGCCGCTATAGTTGTCGAGACCGGCAGCGTTACGTATGGTGTTCAGGGCATCCACGGCTACCTCCAGATTACCCAGGTTAATGCTAGCTTCCGCATAAATGAGAACGAGTTCTTCATTTCGGATGATATCGATCGGGGAGGTTGCTGACGGATACAGTGCCGTTTCATAATTGCTGTTTAGACCATCCTGGCTGGTGGCTTGTTCGCGGAGACCGAACTTCTCGTCGACGCGATTATCACCGGCTGTCGTGTCAGCAATAATTTGGGGGTGCACGATGATCTGGTCACCGCTCTGCCCCGGCGCTTTGTACAGGGGATTAAGCTGGTCGCCTGGACCGGTACTGAAGATCATCTCCGGTCCGGTGTAAAGGGCTTCGCGGTCGGCCGAGTCAATTTCGAGTTCAAGAAAACTGTTCGTCACGTAGGAAAGCGCAGCCTGGTAGCGCTCCCCGTGAGTGGCTACACGAGCCGCCACTGCGCGATTGAACTCGGCGAAGGACTCGGGTGTGTTGAATCCGGCGAATCCGTCGGAGAGCGTGAAGGCAAATTCGCTACCCTGGAGCTGATCGTACGCGTCGTCCAGCAGCGATAGCAACGCGGTATAACTTTCCTCACGGGAAAGAAAGGGGCCAAGATTTTCAGCATTTGCTACGTCAACCCGGATACCGTTCTCACCCAGCAAGTCTAGTACCCGGCTTAGTACCAGTGCTTTCATGGTATTGGCGAAACCACGGTAGCCCGCTTTCTCGGCTTCCGTGACGGATTCCGTATTATCCAACGCCTCCAGCAAAATGTTTGCGTTTTTTACTACGGCGTAACTATTGTTGAAGGGGTTGGTGATATAAAAAGTATTGTTATCCAGGACGCGGTCCCCTTTACCTAGTAGGTCTTCCGTATTTCGGGGGTCCGCGTCGAAGATGTACAGTTCCCTAGCCACCGATCCGCTAGCGGCAACGTATCCGGCGTAGCCATTCCGGATACCTGCCTCGATGCCGGTTGCCAGGAGTGTCAGTTCCGTATCGGTTGCATTCGTTAGCACGCTGCCAAGGATGGGTCCGTTAGGATCGAACTGCTCTTCTATCTCGCATGCCGTCAGTATAAACAGGCAACAGAGGAGCGTGAATGATGTCAATTTCATAATGCTATGGTTAAAGGCTTTTTGCGGCGGGCCGCAGGGGTAAACCCGGCCGCAAAAAGTGATGATTGTTGAAGAATGTCCGAGATTAAAAGTCTAAGCCGATCTGGAGGTAGAATTGCTTACTACTCGGAAATGGCGCAACCTCGAGGTTGGTAGACAAACCGCTACCGCCGTTAACGGAAGTTTCCGGATCATAGCTACTGTAATCGGTGATGGTGAAAATATTACGTCCGGATACCCCGATACGCAGCCCCTTGATGAATTCACTTTGCAGGGGGATGCGATAGGTAATGCCTGCCTCCCGCAGACGAAAGTAGGATCCTTCTTCTATGAAACTTTCCAGATTGCTGTATTCACGGGGCGTAGTACCACCCAGGTCGGTCAGGAGACGCGAAAGATTCAAGAGATCGCTCCCCTGCCGCCAATGAAATAGGAAATTGACGTCCAGGTTCTGAAACAAGGTCAGATTATTGTTCCACCCGAATTGAAAATCGGGTTCGGTATTGCCGACCTGGGTAGGCCCCTCGGCCGTACTCTGCCAAAGGCCCGTGATCGGGGAGCCTTCGTTGATATAAAACGTACCAAGACCCAGGCCAAAGCCCGCGCCGGGCGGTACGAAACTAGCGATATCCTCGCCCTCACTTCCGTCTTCGATGCCGAGCCGGGTGACCTCGCTGCGATTCAGCCAAAAATTGAGCGTCGTGCGGTATTCGAAATCAAGCGTACGAACAGGATTTAGTCCCAGTTGAAATTCAAAGCCCCTGTTGCGCAAGTCGAGGTCATTTCGAATCTCGTTCGTAAAGCCCGATGAAGTAGGTAGCGAGCGGTCGTAGAGAAGGTTTGAAACGTCCCGGATATAGTAGGTGGCCGCTACGTTGATCTTGTTATCAAAGAGCCCCAGATCCGTACCAAATTCAACTTCCGAACTGGTTTCCGGCTCCAAATTGCTATCACCCTGTCGTCCATTGATCACGAAGCCGGAACGTCCGCCGATGCTCACATTGCTCAGCGAAGTGAACAGTCGGCCGAAGCTGGCGCTGTTGCCCGTCTGCCCGTAGGCTGCCCGTAGCTTCAACTGGTTTATGGGTCCGCCGGGATTCCAGATGTCAAACTCGTTCAGGTTCAGTGCCACCGAGGCGCGGGGGAAAGCATAAAGCTTATTTGGATCACCGTTCAGTGACGACTTATCGAGTCGGATGCCACCGGTAACGATAACCCGGTCGTTAACATTGATCTCCTCCTGCACCAAATAGCCAAATTCCTCCACGTTGAGTAGGCTCTGGTTGGTAAGCTGTGCCGATCCCTGGCCAAGATTGGTTTGCAATGGAATCAGCTGGGTCGTCTGGCTGAGTAACTGATCAGCCGATTGATTTAAATAAGTGATGCCTGCCTGGGTGGTAAAATTGATGCCGCTTTCCGTGTAGTAATCGTGGACGGCAATTGCACTGTAATTGTAGTTGAACAGGTCATTCTTCCCCTCAGCCAGAAATCCATTCTGAATCCCGCGCTGCGACTGAAAGGTTTCGGGGACGTAGACGAATGTCTTGCTGAGAATGAAGTCCAGGCCGCCATTGAAGATCAGATTAAGTGATTGGTTTCCAGTCTGCAGGAGGTTGAGATTGATATTTACCCCCTCCAGAATGCGGTCTACGTTCTCTTCGTTACGCGTTTGGTCGCGGGTTTGCAGCGGGTTACCGGAGAAGTTGGGATTATCCGGGTAGTTGCCTTCGGAATCGGGGAAGAGATTTACGTAGTCACGGGTGAAGGCCAGGGTGTAGCCGTAGGAAAGTCCGCCCTCGTTCTCATTCCCGCTGAAGGAACGGGATGCCTGGGAGCGGATGTAATTGGTGTTGGATTGAATCTTTAAACGGTCGTTAATTTTGTGCGTAAGGTTCAGGCGGGCCGTAAAGCGCTCGTAACCGGTATTCTTGATGATCCCGTCCTCGTCGCGCCAGCTACTACTCACGAAAAAACTCGTTTTCTCATCGCCGCCGCTTACCCGCAGTCGACTGTCGGTGATGAAGCCCTGCTCCCCGTAAATTATATCCTCGTAGTCGAAGATCTCCCCGGCAGCCTCCGCAGCTACAAACTCCGCGCGGGCATCCGCCCCGAAAGCTTCCTCGATTTGGTCGGCAGTATAGGAGCGTCGGCCCACCTTGCGGATGATGGTGTTGAAGCCAAGGTCTTGGTTGAAGGACACCCGGGTTTCGCCGGAAACGCCCTTTTTGGTGGTGATGATCACTACGCCGGCATTGGCGCGGGTACCGTAGATCGCGGCCGCGGAGGCCCCCTTCAGGACTTCGATGCTTTCAATGTCGTCTGGATTGATGTCCGCAATGCGATTGGATGCCCCCTCTTCGTTTGCAGCGTTGGCGCCGGAGGCTGCCCGGGAGCCATTTGGAATTTCTACGTTAGAAATATACACCCCGTCGACGATAAAAAGGGGCTGGTTATTACCAGAAAGCGAGGATACGCCTCGAAGGCGAAGTGCGTAACCTCCACCCGGTGCACCGGAGGTTTGGGTGATGTTGACCCCCGTCAATTTCCCGTACAGGGCGCCGTCTACCGTCTGCTGACTGGTGACCCCGGTGAGTTCCTCTCCACTGACTACCGAAACAGCATTGGCCAGGTTAGATCGCTTGATGGTTGATGCCAGGCCGGTCACTACTACCTGCTCCAGATTGGCCACGTCTTCCGCCATGATAATTTCCAGGGGAGCGATTCCGCGGCTTACCTCAATGACCTGCGTGGTATACCCGGTATAGCTCAGGCGGAGTTGGCCAGGGTCTTTTGCGATTTCGATCTCGAAGTTGCCATCAAAGTCGGTGATCGTTCCGGTGGTCGTGCCAGCCACTAAAACCGTGACGCCAATCAGCGGCTCCCCGTCCGGATCAGTGATCGTGCCGGTGACGGGGTACTGCCCGAACAGCAGGGTGGGAAGGAAAAACGCCGGCAGCAAAAGCCAGCAAAAGCGATGGATAGGTTGCATCTTTTTATGGGTAGTTTATGTGAGATAGCGAATGAGCAACGAAGAAACGCGAAAATTCGCTGCCACTAAGAAAAGAAAACTAATGTTAGGCAGTATGCGGCAGTGTATAAACCTGCTTATGACACCTAATCACGAAAGTCGTTTTGCTCACGCCAGTTTATACCTGCCGGGCAACGTTCCTCGCAGCAGCAGCGTCATCTAGCCGCCTTACAATGGTAAAGACCGAGATTTCACTTGCTCCTGCGCTCCGCCGCAAACGGTCTTATTACCTTTGCGACCGCCCAAGCCCCAAAGCTCCGCTATGTTGCCACACCAACCCACATCACCTACCCCGCCCGATCATCTGTTGGGCGTACTTCGCACGCTCTGGCGCTGGCGAAAGCCGATCGTGTTGACTACCCTCGCCGGGGCCATCCTGGCCGTGATCATCTCCCTCTTACTCCCGGTTTTCTATACGGGATTTACCTCGTTCGTAGCGCTCAGTCCGGAGCAGAATTCACTGGAAAGCACCTTTGGAAATGGCGGCCAGCGGATACAATTTTACGGAACCGGCGACGACATCGACCGCATGCTCTCCATAGCCGAAAGCAATGAGGTGATCGAATTTATGGTAGACACCTTCAACCTTTACTCCGTTTACGGGATCGACAGTATCAATCGCAAGGGGCAGGTACGGGTCGCGCAAGAATTTCTCAGTCGCTACGAGGTGTTACGCAACCCTCGGGACGTGATCGAACTAAGCGTGGAAGACAAGGACCCCGAGCGGGCAGCGGCAATGGCAAGGGCTGCCAGAGAGCGGATTGACCAAATTAATCTGGCCCTGATCCGATCCACTCACCGCCGTAATGCTACCGGTCTGCAGCGCGAGGTAGCGGAAGGCCAACGTAGGCTCGACCTGCTGAATGACCGACTTACCCAGATCCGTCAGGAGTCGGGCGTATACAATACCGAGGCCCAGAGTGAGACGATTGCTACCTCCGCTTCCCTGCTCAGTCAGCAGGTTGCGCGTACCGAGGCCCGCTTACAGGAATTTCGCGCCAGAGGCATCCAAGACAGCATCACCAAGCTTACCGTAAACTTAGCCGGCTTGCTGCGGACGCAGGAAGCGGTCAACGAGCAACTGGAGAAACTAAACTCGAGTATCGGCAGCATCGAGAATATGGAGGAAGAGCGGCTGCAGGCGAACGAAAGCCTTAGTGAAAGCCGGACGCGCCTCAAGCAATTCGAGACCATCCTGGGCGATGACCGCCGGACCCTCGAAGTAATTGAAGAAGCCACCGTACCTATGGTCAAGAGTTCGCCCATCCGCTGGCTGATCGTAGTGGTGGCCACTACGATCACCTTCCTTCTGTCCCTCCTGGCGGTACTGCTCATCGATGCGGGGCGGCGCTACGATTGGGATCGAATCACCCGCGGATGACCTGGCCGCTCCGTCTTTATACCGGTTATGCTGCGTTTAGTCTGCTGTGCCTGTCCATTGCCATCGCTAGCGAGCAGTACTGGATAGTGGGCCTGCCATTCTTAGTCCTGGTAGTGGGACAGGCGATGATAAATTTCCGGCCGCTCTTTTGGTTGATGTTGGTGTTTATTCCCCTGGGTACTGAAATTTTCCTGCCTGGCGGCCTTAGTACGGACCTACCTACCGAGCCGATTGCCGTAGGGCTAACCGGAATTTACGTGCTCCATGCTGCCCGTCACTGGCCGGAATATGATCACCGCACGGTACTGCATCCCATAGCCTTACTGCTTTACCTGCACGTACTGTGGATCCTGGTGACGAGTGGATTTGGTGAAATACGAATCATTAGCGTCAAGTATTCCCTCGCGAAGCTGTGGTACATCGGAGCATTTTTCCTCCTCCCCCTTCTCCTTCTACGTACGCCCAAGATGGTCTCGATCTTTGCGCATTGCGTGTTTTGGCCCCTTTTATTCGTGGCGATTCAATCACTGGTCCGGCATGCGGGCTTCGGTTTCAGCTTCGCCGACCAGTACAAGACGCTTCATCCCTTCATGCGCAACCACGTGGCCTACGCCGGTTGCCTGGCCACCTTCACGCCCTGGTTTTGCTACCTCATCTACCGTCGTCGTAGCCGCGCAAATTCCTGGCGGTGGATGCTTTACGGCATTGGGCCCCTATGGCTTGCGGCCATCTTCTTTTCCTACACCCGCGCCGCCTATATCGGGCTGGCTCTGATGGCCGTTGGCTACTATGTCATCAAAAAGGGCTTGCTACGCCCCGCTATGGTACTGGCATTCGTAGCCAGCGTTGGCGTTGCGTCCTACCTTGTCCACGATGCTCGGTACCTGGATTACGCCCCCGATTACGACACTACAATCTCCCACCAGGAGTTCGACAACCTGATTTCCGCGACCTACAAATTGGAGGACATCAGTACGATGGAACGCTTTTATCGCTGGGTGGCGGGGGCAAACATGGTTCCTTACCGGCCCATAGTAGGTTTCGGACCCGGCAACTTCGTCGAAAATTACGAAGGGTTCACCAACAACAATTTCCGGACCTACGTCAGTGACAATCCAGAACGAAGCGGTATTCACAACTATTTTTTGATGACGCTGGTGGAACAGGGCTATCCCGGCCTGCTGCTGCTGTTGCTCTTCCTGGGCAGTATCCTTTATTACGGTCAATCGCTTTACGACAAGCAACAGGACCCCGAAGCAAAGGCCGCTATCATGGCCGGATTATTATCGGTGATCGTGGTGGGCGCCTTTAGCATAATCAACGATCTGCTGGAAACGGACAAGGTCGGCACGCTTTTCTTTATCAGTACAGCCATAATCATTAACCTGGGGCACTACGGCCCGATCAGGAAGACGTTACCGCAGTAAAGTAGAGAACAGAAAATATACTAGCGACTCCCAGGAAAACGCTGGATAACACATAGGCCAGCGCAATCAGCGATTGTCCCTGCTGAATAAGATAAAGGGCATCGGCAGAAAAGGTGGAAAAGGTCGAAAAGCCACCACAAAATCCCGTTATCAATAACAATTGTTGCGCCGGGGAAAGCTGTTGCCTGCCTGCCAGAGAAAGTCCGATACCGAGGAGGATGCACGCCAGCAGATTCGCGGTGAACGTACCCCAGGGAAAAGAGGCCGCTCCTTCTGCCGGGGGCATCAGTCTAGCAACGGCCAAGCGGGCCATTGCACCCAGCCCTCCCCCGACGAACACCAGTAGCCAGCTCACGCGGTTTGGGGTACGCGCGAGGTTTCCAGTTGTTGTTTTTTCTCACGCCTGATGCGGGAGGCATGGCGGTGCAGCAAATAGGTAAGCGTCAGGGCGATACCGATTTCGAGGCTGAGGATCGCATGCAGGTTGAGCAGCGGATCCAGGAAAAGAGCCAAGCTGATAAATCCGAGATTGGTCATGGCAAGGATGAACGTTGCCTGTACATGGCTGAAGTCAGAATCAATCAATAGGTGGTGAATGTGCCGACGGTCGGGCTTCATGGGGCTTACTCCGCGAATGGATCGCGTGATAAAAACCCGGATGGTATCGAAAAGAGGAATGATGAGAATTCCTACGGCCACCGCGATGGGATTCTCGAAGCGGTAGGCCTCAGGAACGGGCGAAGTGGCGCATACATCGATAAATTCTACGGTCATTATACCCAGTAACATTCCGATGACCAATGCTCCCGTGTCTCCCATGAAGGTCTTTCGGGTTTTGGACATATTGTAATACAGGAAGGCGAGTAAACCACCGGCAGCTGCGAGCGCCAGAATACCCAGGTGAACGGTACCCACAACAAAAAACCAGGTTCCGAAAGTGAGCATGGCGATGATACCTACCGTTCCTGCAAGACCGTCGATACCGTCGATCAGGTTGAAGGCATTACTGATCACCAGTAGCGTGAAGGCACTGGCGGCGATAGATAGCCAGTAAGGCAAAGTAGCGGATACGCCAAACAGCCCGTAAAGGCTTTCGAGCCGGATCTCGCCCCGGGTGATCAGAATGGCAATGGCAATGACGAGCCCCCCCGTTTTCTTACCCGCGCTGAGTTCGCTGATGTCGTCCTTGGTGCCGATCATGAAAACAATCACCAAAGCGCTAAGAATATATTGCAAGCTGTCCCACTGCTGCATCGGCGTCAACAACAGCGAACAGAAGAGTATGCCGAGGAAAATAGGTATACCTCCCAGACACGGCGTGATGGTGTGGTGACTGCTCCTTGCCTCGGGAGTGGCTACCAGCCTTTTTTCTATGGCGATTTTAATTACGTTAGGCATGATTGCGAATACCAATGCGAACGCAAGTAAAAAGCTGAGTATAAATACAAACATACACGCAGGTTGATGGACGGGGTCTAGGCAGGAAACTATTAGCACGAAACACCAATAGGCGTGCCGCGCAAAGATACTGCTACTACTATTAGTACGAAACCTCCCGCCAATCTGTTCGGCCTGGATAGACAACGGACGTCAAAAATAAGCCCTCCGCCGGAGCACTCAGCGGGCGGGGAAGTCGCTCCTGAAGGTCCATAGCCTGCCTTACGCGGTCGAGGGTCAATTTCCCATTCCCCACCTGCAGGCAGGTACCGACAATGAGGCGCACCATTCCCCGCAGGAAACGGTTGGCCGAAACCCGATAGATGAACTCTTCTTTCCCGAACATCCATTCGCTTTCCGTAAGGGTACACTTCATCGTGTAAGCGTCGCTGTTACTTTTACAGAAGGGGGCAAACTCACCGTACGGCTTTATCAGGGTCGCTACTTCTTGCATTGCCTCCTGGTTCAGACTTCCAAAAGCAGGTAGCCAGGTTACCGTATTGATACGGAAAGGGTCTTTTCGCCTACTTATGTGGTACCGATAGCTTCTGGCGGTGGCGCTGAAGCGCGCGTGCAGGTCCTGCGTTACCTCCGAAAGCTTATACATAACGATATCTTCGGGAAGGAATCGATTGAGGCGGGCCAATAACCTCGGCGGGAGGTCACCCGGGTAATCAAAGTGAGCCACGAAATCGCTGGCGTGCACTCCCGTATCTGTCCTACCGCAACCAACCAGTTTGATGGGAGCTCCCAATATGGTAGAAAGCGCCGTGTCGATGGTTTGCTCTACCGATACGGCATTGGGCTGTCGCTGCCACCCGGCGTATGCCGTGCCCTGATAGGCCAATTCCACCATATACCGTTTGTTGTTCAAAGCAAGGTTTTCTTTTTCGATCGTGTAATAAAGGGTGCATTGAGATAAAACGGTTCGTAGGAGCTGAGATCGGGCTTGGTTAGAAATCGTTGCGCACCTTCTAACAGTAAATAGCGGGCCGCCGCCGTTGCAGGGTTCGCAAAAGAGAATGCATTGTCTCCCTCGAGCGCGTCTCGTACCCGTTCCTGCCCCGGGCCGCACACTACTATTCTTCCTAGTCCACGGCCATCCAGTAGTTTACCCCTCCACTGTGGATCGGTTAGCCTTACGTTCAGGACCTCTGTTTCCGGTAGCAAGTCCTTCATGCGAAATACCTGTCCAAACACTTCCCCCTTCCGGGAATTGATGGTCGCCAAGATTCTGTCCCTCTGAGGAGCGACCGTTGCGGCGGCAAGGGAAGCCAACGTAGAGACGACACCAAATTCCATTTCTGGAAGTGCCAGGCCAAGCCCCTTAGCCGTTGCGGCTCCAACACGCAGACTGGTGTAGCTTCCGGGCCCGTCGCTTAAAACTAGCCGGTCAATTTTTGACAGCGTAAGTCCCGCCTGCCCCAGTGCCTCCTCGATTAGTAAGGTAAGGTGACTGGCGTGCTGGTGGATTTCCCTGGCGGTAGCTTGCGCAATGACCACTCCCCCACGGGCTATGGCTACCGAGCATACATCCGTGGCAGTTTCCAGTAGCAGTTGGGTCATTGATTCAGTAACTCCGTGGGTGACCAAAAGAGGCGGTCGAAATCCAGAACACGGTCGTTTTTAACGGCCACCCCTTCGGCCTCCAGGCGCTCCTGCATCAGGCCAGGGGTAGGAAAGTGATTCCGTCCGCTTAGCTCGCCCTTGCGATTTACTACCCGGTGAGCGGGTATGTCATCGGCGATTAGCGAATTGAAAAGCGCCCATCCTACCATACGGGCACTGCCCAGGGTAAGGAAATCAGCGATGGCGCCGTAAGTAGTAACCCGGCCCGCAGGCACCAGACGGGTCACGTCATGGACCTGCTCGATATAGGCCGCGCCCAAATCAACGGTGAATTTCCTTGGCCATCCGTTTGTCCTTATCGGTCCGCGGCATAGTGCCGAAGACGTAGTCCCAAAGCGGCTGACTTACCCCGAAGAGGACCTCGTCCTCACTGTAGTGGTGAATGGAGTGATTCACCCACAAAGCACGCAGGAAGTTGCGTGGCGGGGCATACATATGTACCGTATAGTGGACGATGAGGTATAGGGCATAACCTACGACGAAGCCCGCCAGATAGCTGAAAGAGTACTCTCCCAGCACGAACTCAAAGAGATACAACAGACTGGTCGCCAATACGATGGCGACTATTGGCGGCATGGCGAGCCGTTTCTTATCTTTTGGATAATCGTGGTGCATGCCGTGCATCTTGTAGGTTGCTTCCTTATACACCTCGGAGGCTCCGTCGGGGGGATGGTAGACCCAGCGGTGTATGGCGTATTCCGTGAAGGTAAAACCGAAAATGCCGGCAAAGAATAAGATTACCACCGTAAGTGGGGGAATATCCGTGCTTACTTCCGTGTACCAAAGCAGTCCTACGGCGTAGGTGAAAAAGATTATAATTGGGGTAGCAATGTGGGTTTGTGAAAGCCGGTTGAGAAGTTTATTTTCAAACATCGGAGGAGAAGCCTCCGCATTGGACTTGAATTTTTGAGTGCGGGTTTTCATCGAAGTACTTCGTTGGTCAGTTCATAGAGTTCAGGCCGATTAGCGCCTAGACTAAATTTAAACGCTGCTTGATCTTTCGACCGTACATGCGTTTATACACCCGATACATTCGCTGGAGATGCTTAACGCTATAGGTAGCCGGTTCGCCGTTTGGCTTAAGATAACCTTGCTCCTGCATCCAGGCATCGTTGAATACCTTACCTAGGTATTTGCTTCCGTGATCGGGGAAGAGTACGACAACAGTGTCGTCGGGGGTAAGTTGCTTACGGATAGAGAAAACAGCCTCCAGAGCGGCACCGCTGCTGTACCCTAGCAGCAAGCCTTCCCGTTGCGCCAATTCTCGGACGCGCAGGGCTGCGGCACGGTCTCCGACCTTGATAAATTCATCGATCAGGTCGAAGGCTACATTGTCGGGAATGATCGTTTTGCCTAATCCCTCTACCTTCCAGCTGAAAATTTCATCGGGATCGAAGACGCCCGTCTGCCAGTACTTTTTCAACACCGATCCGTAGGCATCCACTCCTACGATCTTAACTTCCGGATTCTGTTCCTTAAGGTAACGTGCCGTTCCGGAAAGCGTTCCTCCCGTACCGGCGCAGCAAACGTAGTGGGTCACTTTTCCTTCCGTATCCTTCCATATTTCAGGACCGGTACTGTGGTAGTGGGCGCCGCTGTTATCCAAGTTCCAGTTCTGTCTAAGATAGACACTATTGGGGATAGTTGCAGCTAACTCTTCCGCCCGGCTGTAGTAGGATTCGGGATCTTCCGGAGCCGCGTCCTTCGGGCAGAGAACAATCTTGGCACCCAGCGCCTTCAGCAGGGCTTGCTTTTCCGGGCCGGCTTTATCCGTTAGCGTCAGGATGCATTTATACCCCTTGATGGCGGCAATCATCGCAATACTGAAACCGGTGTTCCCGCTGGTAGCTTCGATGATGGTAGCGCCGGGCTGAATGCGCCCCTTCCGCTCCGCCTGTTCGATCATATAGAGCGCCGCGCGGTCCTTAGCGGACTGCCCGGGGTTCATGGATTCCATCTTGCCGTACACGGCCGCGGGGATACGGGAGCCACAGATACGATCAAGACGGATCAGCGGCGTATTGCCGATGGCTTGTAGAACACTTTCGTGGCGCATAGAAAATAAGGTTAATAACCGGCGGTGAAGTTAGTAGCTACGGCGTTAACGCGCGCATACTGCCGGTGGTTGGGTATATTCGCCCTGTTGGCGCACCCCTTTTATCCTTACCCTCACCCCATGGCCAAATTTAAAGTCTCGCTGAAGGCTCGCCTTATTCTGGAAGACCGTGGACGCATTCTGCTGCTTAAACAGACCAAACCAAACGGTGGCAACTACAGCCTTATCGGCGGAACGATCGAGCGTAAGGAGTACGCCCTGGAAAGCCTTATCCGCGAAAGTTTTGAGGAGGCGGGCATTCATCTTACTCCGGCGGACCTCACCCTCGTCCACGTATTGCATAAGCGGTACAAGAAGCGGGGCAAGAAGCACCGAATCGTGCTCTACTTCCGGGCGCATCATTATAAGGGCGAACCGCAAAGTAAAGAGCGGAAAAAGTTCGAAAATGTAGAGTGGCACCCGTATAATACGCTCCCCTCAAACCTTACCGGTACCGTTCGCCACGTATTAAAAGCATACAGCCGGGGCAAAAATTATTCGGAAATGGAAAAGTAAGTACTCCCTCCAACACCATCCGAGCTTGTTTCACCTGCCCGGATCAGGTAAGGACTCCGGTCAGGTATTGACATTCCGAATCAGCGGACAATTGAGGTCCCGAATCGATCAAATCAGGCTTTCCTGCGAAAGATGAAGACCTACAAGCCCAAATTATTGCCGTTGAGCGGAAGTCAAAGCAAGCACTTATCTTTAAGCACGTTGCGCTGAATGCTTTACCGCGGTCCCCTTTATCCGACCGCATCATGATCGACATTGATTTTCCTGCTCTTCTTATCGCTGATCTGGCACCGGACGAGCAGCCCCGCGAAAAATTAATGGCCCGGGGGCCACGAGCGCTGGCCGATTCCGAATTATTGGCCATACTATTGCGTAGCGGCCGTCGGGGCGTATCCGCTTTGGATTTGGCCCGCAGTCTACTACGGAGTGCCAACAATGATCTCCACGAGCTGGCGCGTATGCAATTACAGGACCTCACCCGTACCCGCGGCGTGGGGCAAGTGAAGGGTCTTCAATTGCTGGCAGCCTTCGAACTGGGGCGGCGGCGCCCAGGAGCTCCACATCGTAGCCGGCTTGTTCTTGACAACAGTGAGGCCTGCTTCCGCTACCTCCAACCGCTCCTGGCCGATTTGCACCACGAGGAATTCCACGTGCTGTGCCTGAATAGGGCCAATCAGTTGTTAGGTGCTCACCCGATCAGCCACGGAGGAACTACCGGTACGGTGGCTGATGCTAAAAAGATCTTCCGAACGGCCCTACAGCACGGGAGCGTTACCTCATTGGTGCTGGCACATAATCATCCGAGTGGACAGGCCCATCCGAGTACCGCGGATATTCGGTTGACCTCAAAGCTGAGTCAGGCCGCTCGCACCTTGGATCTACACGTTCTGGACCACATTATCGTGGCCGGTCACCGCTATTACAGCTTTGCCGATCAGCAATTACTAGACGGAGCAAAGTAAAACGGAACAGAAAGCATATCTTCGCGCTGCCTTAACCGATCCGGGTCATTGCCTTACATTGGCCCTAGCGAAAAACCGATTTTATGGCTTCTACTTCCGATATCAAGAACGGCTTCACCTTCCGTCATAATCATGACATCTACAGCGTGGTCGAATTTCAGCACGTCAAGCCCGGCAAGGGAGCGGCCTTCGTACGTACTAAAATCAAGAGCCTGAGCACCGGCCGCGTGCTTAGCGAAACCTTCCCTTCCGGCCATAAGGTCGACGAAGTTCGCGTAGAGCGCCACAAGATGCAGTACCTCTACAAGGACGACATGGGTTTCCACTTCATGAACTCCGAGAGTTTCGAACAGGCCACCATTCCCGAGGCCCTCATTGAGAATCCGGGCTTCATGCGGGAAGGCGACACCATTGAGGTTTTGTACAACACCGATGATAATACCGCCCTGACGGTCGACTTACCGCAGTACGTCGAAATGGAGGTGACGTATACAGAACCCGGGGTCAAAGGTGACACGGCTACCAATACGCTCAAACCGGCTACGATGGAGACCGGCGCCGAGGTACGGGTTCCCCTTTTCGTGAACACAGGAGACAAAATTAAGATAGATACTCGCAGTGGTTCCTATATGAGCCGTGTGTAACCTTTAGAACGCCCACCATGACGCTGAAAGAAATTCAGGAACTGATCAAGCTGGTCGCCAAGACGGAGCTTTCAGAATTTAAATACAAGAATGAAAAGGTAAGTCTGCATATCCGCGGAAAATCTTACCAACACGCATCGGATAAGACGGCGGTGCCTTCGGCTCCGTCCATCATCAGTATGCCGGCTCCCGCAATGGGTCCCGGCTTTGCTTCTCCGGCTCCCGTACAGAGCTCGCAGGCCCCAGCTTCGGAAGGAATGGGGAAACAGCAGGGCGGCAGCGAAAAGTCGGATGCAGGAGGGAGCGAATCCAAGCTTCTTACCATTAAATCTCCGATGATCGGGACGTTTTACCGTTCTGCGTCTCCGGACAAGCCCCCCTATATAAAAGTCGGTGACCGCGTTGCGAAGGGCGACACGGTTTGCATCGTGGAAGCTATGAAGCTCTTCAATGAGATTGAATCGGAAGTCGGCGGTAAGATCGTAAAGGTACTGGTCGAAGACGCCCAACCCATCGAGTACGATCAGCCCCTGTTTTTGGTAGACCCCTCCTAGCTTTATGTCTAAAAAATTTAACAAGATTCTCATTGCGAACCGCGGCGAAATCGCCCTTCGCATTATTCGTACTTGCCGGGAGATGGGGATCAAAACCGTAGCCATTTACTCCACCGCAGATCGCGAAAGCCTGCACGTCCGCTTTGCGGATGAGGCAGTATGCATCGGCCCTCCGGCGTCGGCCGAAAGCTACCTCAGCATTCCGAAGATTATGGCGGCCGTGGAAATCACCAATGCCGACGCCGTTCACCCCGGATACGGGTTCTTAAGCGAGAACGCCGATTTTGCCGAGATCTGCCAGGACTACGGGATCAAATTTATTGGTCCCAAGCCAGAGCACATCCGGACCATGGGTGATAAGATCACGGCAAAGGAAACGATGATCCAGGCAGGGGTACCTACCGTGCCCGGAGACGGCACCCTACTTAAGAACGCCGAAGACGGAATACAGCGCGCCAAGAAGATGGGCTATCCCGTCATGATCAAGGCCACCGCCGGTGGCGGAGGAAAGGGTATGCGTATCGTGCGTAACCAAGATGAATTCTCCGGCCTGTACGAAAGTGCCCAGAAGGAAGCCAAGGCAAGCTTCGGGAACGACGGGATCTACATGGAAAAATACATCGTGGAACCTCGGCATATTGAGATTCAGGTTATCGGTGATCAATACGGTAAGGTGATTCATTTAAGCGAGCGGGATTGCTCGGTACAGCGGCGCCACCAGAAGTTGCTGGAGGAGTGCCCCAGTCCGTTTATGACCGATGAACTCCGCGCCAAAATGGGAGCGGCTGCGATAAAAGCTGGCGAAGCTATCGGGTATGAGGGCGTAGGAACGGTAGAATTTTTGGTAGATAAGCACCGGAATTTCTACTTCATGGAAATGAATACGCGCATTCAGGTCGAGCATCCCGTGACCGAAGAATCCATCGATCACGACCTTATAAAGGAGCAGATCAAGGTTGCCTACGGAGAAAAACTTTCCGGTAAAAATTACACGCCAAAGGGGCACGTCATCGAATGCCGGATCAATGCCGAGGACCCCTGGAACGGATTTCGCCCCAGCCCCGGTAAGATCACCAGCTTCCACAGTTCTAAGGGTCATGGTGTTCGCGTGGACACCCATGTTTACGCAGGCTATACCGTAAGCCCCTATTACGACAGCATGATCGCCAAACTGATCGTTCGGGCCCCTACCCGTGCCGAGGCCATCACAAAGATGGAACGGGCCCTAGATGAATTCATCGTAGAGGGGATCAAGACTACGGTCCCTTTCCACCAGTGGCTGCTACGGCAGGAGGATTTCCGGGAAGGAAACTTCGACACCGGTTGGTTGGGACAGCAACAGCTGCCCGAAGGATAGGGGCAACCACTTTCGCTATCCGGTTATATACTACTGGCCTACAACGTTCCACAATAGTACCCCACCAAGAATATTTTAGCCAATAATTTGTTGGTTTTAATTTCAAACCCTATCTTTAGTGTGATCTACCCCACTACTCCCATCTGGTGACGTCGCAGTGGGTGATCCGTTGCACTAAATCTATCATTATACGCAAGGCGCACCGTCGATACCTGGTACCGGACGGCAAGGGTGTTGGCTTGTGAATTGGCCCCGCTGCCCCCTTTCGACCGATACGGGGAATGCTACCGAAGTGGGCGGTAGTAAGCAGCCCGGGGAGGAACAGTGCGGAGGCGGCCTGGGTGGGATTCCCACCCACAAAGCCCCACCCCGCCCCCCCGCAACGGACAGGCTGCAAACCCACCGCTACCGCCCTCCCCGTTAATCCCTCATGGAAACCGATTAACCAATACCGGACGGCCCGACTCCGGAAAGGGCATTCCGCCCCGCGGATTACCTTGCACCTGCGCCCCGCCGCCAAAATGCCCCTTATGCGTATTACCAACTTGCTCCGGTCGATGGAAGAAAAAGCGATCATGCCGCGCAAAAAGGCCGGCGCGCCACCCGGCACCATGGTATACACCGGCCAGCGGCACCAGGAGGAAATCCATCTGCACCTCACGCAGTACCACGGCGATTTCTTTGACGTGCAATCCACGGAGGATGCCATCCCCGACCCGCCGACCAAGCAGGCAACCCTGTGGTATGATGTCCGGGGACTGCACGACATCGAACTGGTGGAAAAGCTCGGCAAGCAACACGGCATGCATCCCCTGGCGCTGGAAGACGTGGTCGACGTGCAACAGCGGCCGAAAATGGAGCTCTACGAGGATGGCGTGCTGATCGTGATCAAGGCATTCTCCTTTGATGCAATTACCCGGGACCTGAGCATCGAGCAAGTGTCCATCTATCTCACCGAAGGAACGGTACTAACATTCCAGGAGGATGTCGGCGATCTTTTCAAAAGTGTACGCAAACGGCTGGAAACCTCCAGCGGCCGAATTCGCAGCCGGGGCGCGGATTACCTGGCCTATGCCTTGGTGGATAACATCGTGGACAAATATTTTACGGTCATCGACCAGATCGAAGGGGAACTGGACAAGTTGGAAGACGTGATTATGCGATCGCCGGAAATGTCCACAAAATCAAAAATCCACGACCTGCGCCTGGCCCTGCTGACGCTGCGCAAAAGCATCAGCCCCCTACGCGAGCTGATGAACCGCTTCAGCGATACGGAAAGTAAGCTGGTCACCTCCGATACCCAGGTTTACGTAGCCGACCTGAGGGACCACGTCATTCAGATCACGGATCTGGTGGAAACGTACCGCGACGTGATCAATGGACTGTACGATCTGTACGTAAGCGAAATCAGTTTCCGTATGAACAGCGTGATGCAGACGCTGACTATCGTATCAACGATTTTTATCCCCCTCAGCTTCCTCGTGGGCGTGTATGGAATGAATTGGGACAATATGCCCGAATTGCACACCCGCTACGGTTACTTTGTCCTTTGGGGAGTAATGATCTGCGTCATTTTAGGAATGCTGGGATGGTTCAGGAGCAGGCGGTGGATTTGAGCCGTCCGCCGGGGATCCGCAGCGGCCATTCCTCCAAACCGGAAATATGATTGTAAATTTGCGTTTTCAACAGGCGCAGTCCATATGAATAAACGTACGCTTACCATCATCGCCATCCTACTGGCCATCCTTTTCATGGGTGCCCTAATTTGGGGGTTCACCACGAAAAACAAGCTTGAGGCGAATTACACCGAGAAGTCCGCCGAAGCCGATCAGTTAGCCGTTCTTCGTGACAAGTTGATGCAATCCGTCGACAGTCTCGAAACCGCTTTTTCCGAAGCCAGCGATGAGAACGCCGAGCTCCAGGGGCAACTCACCGACGCCCAGGAAACCGCCAAGCGTGCGCTCTACGATATGCGGCAGGCACAGCGATCGCGGGAAAACGACAACAACGTTGCCTACCAAATGCGCCTGCAGATCGAGGACCTGATCAACGTCCGGACCATGCTGGAAACCAGCATCACGGAGCTGGAAGAAGAGAACCAGAGCTTGCGCGAGAGCAACGTCACCCTACGGCAGGATCTTTCAACGGCTAAGACCGAAGTCTACGAAGCATCCAAGGAAAACGAGAATCTCAGTCGCATGAACGCCAGCATGGAAGCCGACCTGGAGCGTATGACGCTCGGCGCCTTTCGTGCTACGGCCATGCAGGTAGATCTGTTGCGTAAGAATGGCTCGGCAACCGCCAACGCAAACCGTGCGCGCCGGATCTCCGTTAGCTTTGACCTCACTAATGTCCCGGAAGAGTTTCTTGGCGTTCGGCCCATCTTCCTGGTACTGACGGATGAATCCGCAACGCCGGTGATCAGCGAGAACCCGGTACAGACGAAAGTGATCGTTAATGGTGCCGAAAAGGACATCATCGCCCTGGAAGGTCGCGACGTGAACGTAGAACGCAACCAACGCCTCACCTTTACCCACGAACTCGACGACAAGCTCGAAGAGGGGTTCTACCGGGCTGAAGTTTATACCGACGTCGGTTTGCTCGGATCCGCAAAGGTCCAGTTGCGCTAACCTTCCCGTCTACCCGATTAAAATACTATAAATGGTATTCCTGGAATTTGAAAAGCCACTCGAAAAACTCTATGACCAGCTTGAGAAGGTCAGGGAGGTAGGAGAGGACGGAGTGGTCGATATGCAGGCTACCATCGAGGAGCTGGAAGCGCGCATCAAGCAAACCCGCCGGGACATCTACAGCAACCTCACGGGCTGGCAGCGTGTCCAGCTCAGCCGGCATCCCGAACGTCCCTACACCCTCTTTTACATCGAGCAAATGTGCCGCAAATTCGTGGAGTTGCACGGTGATCGCACCTACGGCGACGACAAGGCGATCGTAGGTGGCATTGGAAGTCTGGACGGCCAAACGGTGGTCATCATCGGCCACCAGAAGGGGGTGAACACCAAAATGCGCCAGTACCGGAATTTCGGAATGGCCAATCCCGAAGGTTACCGGAAAGCCTTACGACTCATGAAAATGGCCGAGCGATTCGGCTTTCCGGTCATCTCCCTGATCGACACTCCCGGTGCCTACCCCGGCATTGAGGCCGAAGAACGGGGGCAGGCCGAGGCCATCGCCCGCAATCTGTTTGAAATGGCTCAACTGCGGGTACCCATTGTTTGTGCCGTCATCGGAGAGGGGGCCAGTGGAGGAGCCATCGGTATTGGCCTCGGCGACCATGTCATGATGCTGGAAAATACCTGGTATTCGGTGATTTCACCGGAAAGCTGTAGCAGCATTCTCTGGCGGAGCTGGGACTATAAGGAGAAGGCCGCCGAGGCACTAAAACTTACCGCCGAGGACATGAAGGGCTTCGGCATCGTCGATGAGATCGTGAAGGAGCCGCAAGGCGGGGCCCACAATTCTCCGGAGGAAATGGCCAAAACCCTGAAACGCCAACTGAAAAAGGCTATCGCCGTTGTTCAGCAGAAAAGCGCTGACCAAATGATAGAAGATCGAATCGACAAATACGTTCGGATCGGTCAGGTGACGCACGCCAGTTAATATGGCCGCTCTAACTGACATAAAAGCCCGCCTCTTCGCCCGGCGGTTGCAAAAGGAACGCAAAAAGGCTGCTGCCACGAATGTATCGCGGGAACCGGTACAACTCAGTACGGCACAAAGGATCACCGTTCTCTTTCCAGCCGACAATGCGGAAGACCGGAAATTTATCGAAGGCTGGACTCCCCCGGGTAAGGAGGGCAGGAGAGTCACCTTGTTTGGTTACTTCAGCCATGAGGTTGGAGCGACTAGTTTCTCCTTCAAAGCCGCCACTATAAATGACCTGAATTGGTACGGCGTTCCGGAGGGCTCCGCGGTGGATGACCTCCGACAGAGTAACCCGGACCTCCTGATACGTCTCGGACCCGAAGTCCATACGATCCTGGACTACCTGGCAGCAGTCACCCCGGCAGGACTCAAAGTCGGCCCGGACAGCAGTACGGATAATTACTATCACCTGCGCTATTTCCCCGAACCCGACGACCTGAGCGCGCAATTGGCAAGGATTGAAAGAACCTTCACCTTTACCAATGAATAATCCCCTCCCCCCCTTCAGCGGCACGGGCGTAGCGCTTATCACGCCCTTCAAATCGGATAAATCGATCGATTATCCAGCCCTAGGCCGGGTCATAGATCATGTTATCGAGGGGGGCGTGGACTACCTGGTGAGCCTGGGCACCACCGGTGAAGCCATTACGCTAAGTACGCAGGAGTGCCGGGAAGTTCTCGATTTTACCCTTCGCCACACGGATGAGCGCGTGCCCATTGTAGCCGGCTTTTTTGGCGGCAATTACACCGAGAAACTGGCCAAATTCATCGCGGATTACAACTTTGACGGAGTGGCCGGCATCATGTCCAGCAGCCCCGCCTACAGCAAGCCCCCGCAGGAAGGCATTTACCAGCATTTTATGCGTATCGCCGAAGTGGCTCCGCGCCAGCTCATCATCTACAATGTTCCCGGCCGCACCAGCAGCAACGTCCTTCCCGAGACGGTCTTGCGCCTGGCGGAATCCAGCGACCAATTTGCGGCGGTAAAGGAAGCGAGTGGCATCCTCTCGCAGGCGACGGAAATCTTGCGTCACCGCCCCGAACGGTTTGGCGTACTCAGTGGCGAGGACCCCCTGGCCACGGCTATGATCGCCGTTGGTGGCCACGGCGGCATTAGCGTAATCGCGAATGCCCTGCCCGCCCACTTCAGTCGAATGGTCCGCGCGGCCATGAACAACGATATCGAAACGGCCCGGCAGCTTAATTTTGACATGCTCGACGTACACCCCCTACTCTACTGCGAGGGAAATCCCGTCGGCATCAAAGCCGCCGCTTCCATCCTAGGGCTGTGCGAGAATAATCTTCGCGTTCCACTGGTTCCGCTCACTTCAGCCAATGAAGCGCGGTTGCGAAGCGTTCTTTCGGAGGTACCTGGCATTACCCTATGATCGCCGGGGAGACACCAACCTCATGCGCTTTCTCAAAATTCTCGGCCTGACGCTACTGCTCCTACTGCTGCTGCCCTTCGTGGCCGTGCAGTTCTTTGGTAGTGCTATTGCCGGTCAGGTCGTTTCTTCCCTGAATGAGCAATTTCCGACGGAAATTAAGGTCGGCACCTACGAAGTAAGCCTGCTGCGTTCCTTCCCGATGCTGTCCGTGGACCTGCGCGATGTTACCGTACAGGGGAGCGACGGCAGCAGGCTATTGCAAGCCGGACACCTAGCCTGCTCACTCGATCTTTCCAGTCTGCTGGGAAAGATCCGCATCAACGGTTTTCGCGTCAACAACGGTGAGATGTGGCTGACTACGGACGTGGACGGAAACACGAATTACCAGATTTTCGGGTATACTTCCCTGGGGGAGAAGGGCGAGGACGCAGGATCAACCTCCGTAGCCTTTGCCGTAGAGCAGGCTCGGTTGAACAACGTTACGCTCACTTACACCGACGCCCAGCTTCGGACGGATGCCGTCCTAACGGTACAGGAAGGAGCTTTTAAGGGGGACTTCAGCGCACTGCATTACTCGCTGGAAACGGAGGCTTCGGTTCAGGTAGCGTACGTCGACCAGGATGGAGAACGGTACTTCGACGACGAGGTGCTTCGCTTTTCAGGCACCACCACGATAGATCGCGCCGCGGGTACGTATGGATTCACTCCCTTGCGGATCAGCTCCCGCGATCTGGAGCTGGCGGCCACCGGAACGATTCGGCCCACCGAAGCCGGCTTATCCTGCGATCTGCGCCTCAACAGCACCGCCGGAAGCCTGCAGGATGTCCTCTCCCTTTTACCTTCCACCCGGACGGGTATGCTAACCGAATGGGAGACCGAGGGGGAATTCTCCCTGTCTGCGGGAGTGACCGGCGACTGGACCCTCACAGACTATCCCCGCATCGACGGAGATCTCCACTTTTCGGATGGCCGCATCAGTAGTCCACGGTCCAAGGTTGGTGCGCGTGATATTGAATTGCGGGCCACCTTCGCTTACCTGGACGGACCCCGGCGCGGTGTACAGACCTTCCGCGTAGAAGAGTTTGCCGGCAGCCTACGGGGAGAGCCCTTCCGAATCCGGTTTGCCCTGGAGGACCTGAAGGATCCCGTTATCGATTTTTCCGCCGACGGAACGCTTCCGCTCGCCTTACTGCCGGCTCTGCTTCCCAACCAACCCGGCTTTGAATCCGACGGCACGGTCTATCTCACCAACCTACGCGTCCGGGGCCGCTACGCCGATATGATAGCCCCCAGACGTTTGGGACGGGTTTCGTCGGTGGGTATCATAGAAGTTGAAGATGGGACTTTCACCATTAACGATCGCGTTCTGGGCCTGCCTAGGGGAATCATCAAACTGACGGACAATCGGCTCAAGCTGGAAGGCCTGCAAGTAACCACAGCCGAAACCGATTTCACCCTCGCTGGTGAAGCCCAGAACTATCTGCCCGTTCTCCTTGCGGACAGCCTCAACACCCGAGATGCCTCCCTTAAGTTCGCGGCTACCATGAAGGGGACCGCCCTGGACATCGCCGACCTACTGGCACTGACCACCTCCAGCGAAGCGGAAAGGGAAACCGCTGAGTCCGATGGTGCGCGGGATAGTCTGACCCGCCGGGACCTGGCCCGACGTGCCCGGCTTACCGACCTACTGGATGGAAGCTTCGAAGCCGAGGTCGATAAATGGAACTGGGACCGATTGGCGGGTTCAAACTTTCGGGGGCAACTGGAATTTTACCGGGGCCAATTGGAGATCCGGGGGATCACCGATGCTATGGATGGTCACTTTCGGGTGGACGCTTCCACCTTCTTCCGGGAAACCACCCATAGCTCCGTCCGACTGTCGGCCGAGGGAATAGACGCGCCAACCTTCTTTTATCAACTGGAAAACTTTGAGCAGGAGGTCCTTACGGCTGAAAATCTGAAGGGGCGAATGAATGCCAACCTCCTACTGGACCTCTATTACGATGAATTGGGGGCTTTCGATTACGAACGCTTCACCGCCCTGGCCGGGCTGGAGATACACGACGGAGAACTCGAGGATTTTGGCTTGCTGGAAAATTTTGCTTTCGCCCTCAAATCCGCCGATCTGGAGCGGGTCCGGTTTACCCGCCTGACCAACTACTTTGAAATCAAGGACCGGACGATCTACATTCCGGCCATGTTTATTCAAAGCAGTGCGGTCAACCTTACGCTGAGCGGAAGCCATACCTTTGATCAGTACCTGGATTATAACGTGCGCGTGAATGCCGGCCAGATCCTGACCAATAAGATCGCCCGCCACGATAACAATCTGGTACCCCTTCCCGCACGCAACGGATTCTTCAATTTGTACTACACCATCCAAGGCCCACTCGAGGATTACAGCGTGGAAACGAACAAACAGGCCGTGAAGGCTGATTTTCGCCGCAGCGAGTACCGGCGTGCCCGTATCAAAAACAGTTTGGAGGCCGCTTTCCAACGTCCGATAGCACTGCTTCAGGACAAGGAGGATGAGAATGAGGCGGTAGAATAGGCTTCCGCGTAACAGAAGCCCGTGGTTTTGCGTTTAGGGGCTACTGTGAACTGACACGTTTTGCCCTTGCGCACCATTTTTACCCTACTGCTATCGCTATTCTTCGCTTGGTTACCCGCTCAGGTGCCGGCGCCTGATTTCCTTTGTACCCGTTCGGAGGCCGGCCAGGAAATCCTTACCTGGAGCAATGTCGAGGTGAGCGACTGCGGCACCTACGTGGCGACGGAAATCTATCGTGCGACCGATGCCGGGGGTCCCTACACCCTATTGACTTCCCTGGCGGATCGGAACGTCACCGAATATACGGACGACAATCCCGGCGGCGAACAGCTCTTTTATTATTTTCGCTATCTGTACAGTTGCTCGGACGAGCCCCTTACGAGCGATACGTTGGACAGCTTCATTCCCGCTACGCCAGAAATCCGATTCATCAGCGTTATCGACGGAGACGCCATCCTCTATTGGAACCCTTCCCGCTCACCAGAGGTGAATCGCTACGTTATCGTTGACGTATCGTCGGGGAACTCCGTGCCGATCGATACGGTGGGCGAAGTATCCAGCTACCGCTTTCCGCTCGCTGACGGTTTGCGCCAAGAGGCAAGGTATCGCGTCGTAGCGCTGGATGCGTGCGGCAACGATAGCCCGTTGAGCGAAACCCGTTCTATTTTTCCCCTCTCAGCCGTCGGCGGAACGGGCTGCGTCCAGGACGTACAGCTCTTCCCGGGAGGAAATGACCCCGACGCCTACTTCGATACCGGACCGGACAGCTCCGTTGTTTCGTTTGACGATACGGTGCGGCTGTACACCGGACTCCCCGGTCAACCGCTAACGCTTTATTCGACGCAAGCCGCAACGGGCGTCGCTCCCCTTGCCACCTACCCGGAGATCAATAATGGGGAGGAGATATGCTTCGCCGTAGAGTTTGCTTTCGCCGGGGACAGCGTCCGCCAACGGAGTGATACGGCCTGCTACCAGTTTTTCCTGGAACAGGCCGTGCGGGACTTTGACCTTTACGGGGTGGAGATTCAGCCGGACGGCTCGTTACGATTCGGGTACGAAGACGGCGTCCTCCAGCCGGACGACTACGCGGTGGCCCTGGAAGTAGCCGGAGTGAATGATACCCTGCTCTACGAGCCCGGAGCCGACCTCTTTCCCGGTAAACAACTCGTCACCGGCGGAGCCATACCGCTCGTTCCGGGCGAAGTCCTGCGATTCGTGCTTACCGATAGTTGCGGCCGAACGGCCAACACCAACTACGTTAGTCCGGTCTGGCTCACGGTAAGCCGGGGCACGGGGGCAGCCGCGGACCTTGACTGGACGGCGCCCTCGGATGATCTGCCAGGTTCGCTGACATACAGCGTCTTTCGGATCCAAAACGACTCCACTACGGTGCCCCTGGCTACGGGCCTGACCGATCCGACGTATGTCGATTCGGACTCCGTCACCGGCGTCCGCTGCTACCAGATAGAAGCCCGCTACGTTCCGCCGTCGGCCGATACGGCCTATACCTTTCTTTCGAATATCCAGTGTGTCGTTGATGCAATTGACGTGTACCTGCCGAATGTCTTTTCCCCGGACGCGAACCGGGACGCGAACCGGGAATTCCGTCCTTATTTCAATACGACCGCCGGGCTTACCGAGTATTCCCTACGGGTATTCGACCGCTGGGGAGCGCTCGTCTTTGAATCCGAAAATGTCGAGGAAGGCTGGACGGGCCAGATCGGCGGGCGAGGTGCCGCCATAGGTAGCTACGTATATACCCTTAGCTATAAACCGGTGGGAGGAAACATAAGGCAGCTCACGGGCGTTGTCCATCTCGTACGTTAAAAATCTCTCGCAAAGTTTGGTGCTGCCGATGCGGCCGCCTACTTTTGCAGCCCCCTGGTTGGGTGGCCGAGTGGCTAGGCAAAGGTCTGCAAAACCTTGTACGACGGTTCGAATCCGTTCCCAACCTCTTTTCAACCGCGTTCGGCTTCGCCGGATGCGGTTTTTCTTTTGGGTCAATGCGAAACATTATTTGACTATTGACTTCAAATCCGTTATTTTAATTGGCATCCCTGTGGACATACTCCTCACTAATTATGCCAACCAAAGCAACACCTCGAAACCTTAGTCTGCGCTTCCCGGCAATGGTCCTGCTTCAAGTACTGTGCCTATTTTCTACAAACGAAAATTTCGGCAATCCAGGGGCGGAAGACATTGGAGTGTCCAGCCTCATTACCACGGATGTCAGCCTATGGAATTCCCGTCCACCTACACCTTCGCCGACGGACGTCCTCTTCAGACGTTTAAACACCACCGAATTTTCCCTCTCCTTTTTGGACGTGGAATGCGGGCAGGTAGGCAGCAATCTTAGCGTGGTGGCGGACCCCACGGCGTCGAGCGGAGAATACGTACAAGCTCCCGTGGGCGCAGTCTACCCGGAGGCACCTACCGATAACAATGCGAACAACTTTATTCGCCTGACTCAGGCACAAACCGGAGCGATCGTGCCTTTCTTCCGCTTTCGCCTGGTGGAAACTACGGAGGGAGGCATTTGGGTTCGCGTGAAGGGAGGGCCCTGGAAGTTGTTCCCCCTGACTGCAACGACCAATGATTGGACCTGGGTGTCCTTTGTCGGGACTGGCCTGTATTTGACTAATCGAGGTTCGGAACCGGGAAATCCTATCGACATCGCCTTTGCTTCCGAAGACGTGCAACTGGATAAGCTGTACGCAGAGGACATCTACGCAGACGAATGGGTACAAAATGGTGAACTGCCCCGCCCGCTGGACTTCCCGGTCATGGGAACCAATTGCCCTGACTTCGTCAACCAACCCCCCGTAGCGATATTGCCCCCCGGTAAAGAGGTTTACGTGTACGATTTTGAGTACATCCGCGGGAGCGGTTACGATCCGGACGGTGAGGTCGTATACTTTTCTCTGTCTCCGCCCCGTCTAGGTGAGCAAGATGATGGCGAACCTTACGGTGATATCGAATGGCCTTACTTTGGCGACGTGGCTGTAAGCCTCACTGCCTATGACTACTTCGGCGCTTCGCATACGGCTTTTGCAACCTATCGCACCATTGAACGCATGGAAAGCTCGGATCGTACTACCTACCGCCTCGAGGGGGAGTATGCAGCGGTGGGCAGTTACTGGTCCGTAGAGACCGAGAGCGGTCGATCCCGGGACTCCCTCGCGGTAGCCGGAAGTCAGAGATCGTTGAATTCCCCGCCGGCCGGTGTCCCCGCGAACCAGTTACGTTTCGTTATCCCGGATGTATCTTCCGAGGATGCCGGTCAGTATTATCTCGCCGGTTCCTTCCGGGGCACGCTGGAGGAAGGAAACTGTATCTGGACCAGGATCAACGGCGGAGATTGGTACAACTGGAATATCATTACCCTCGAACGGTCCTTCCACCCGGGCCCGGCCTTCAATTTAGTCACCGGAACGAATACGATTGAATTCGCCTACTGTAGCCCCAATTTGGGAGTGGATCAATTCATCCTCAGCCCCGACACGGGAGCCCCGAATATCCTCGAACCCGAAAAATATAAGGAAAGCGGAGCCATCATCAATCTGCCCCCGCAGGGCGGAGTCCCGGACGAGCCCGACCCGTTGCGGGAGGAATTCTGGCTCGAAGCGGAATGCGCGGATGTCGGTGGCAGCTGGGATCTAAAGAATGAACCGACGGCCTCCGGGGAAAGCTATGCCGTATATCCCGGCGAAAACAACTACGCCACCCCACCCTGGCACGTTCGGGCCATCTACATTCGATTTACCGCGGATAGTGCCAAGGCCGGTGCTTATTACCTGCAGGCTAGAATCAAAGCGCCTTCCGGTTTGGAGGATTCCTTCTGGGTACGCTCCAACGCCGGTCAGTGGTACGCCTGGAAATCCGGCATTACCCAGGGCGATACGTTCTCTTGGAATGCATTTAGCGGCGGCCCGATCCGTTTATCGCAGGGTCGCAATACCATAGATTTTGCCTACCGGGAAGGCGGTACGCAGCTGGACAAAATACACCTTGGCCAAACGGCGACCTCTATTGCCGGTACAGGAGCCGACGTAGGAAACTGCCAGGAAGTTGCGTACGATGCCGTATCCGTGTGGATAGAAGCTGAGTGCGGGAATTACGGTGACTTGTGGAAGGTAGGCGAAGCCGCGGATGCTTCGGCCGGGAATTACCTGGTTTACCCCAGCGGACCTGCCGCCACGGGAAGTCATGCGCCCGATAGCCAATCCAGCATCATCCGCTTTAAAGTTCCAATCCATACGAAATCCGCCGAGCTGCCGCTGTACCTCTTCGCGCGGGTAGACGCCGCCACCCGGAATAACGATTCGTACTGGGTCCGCTTCAACGGGGGGGCTTGGCACGCGTGGACGTCCATCCTGGACGGTGATGCGGGATTCCAGTGGAACCGCTTTCCGGTTCTGCTGACGGGATCGACAAACGGCAACAACATCCTGGAGTTCGCCTACCGCGAAAGAGGGGCGAAACTCGACCGGATCTACGTAAGCTCGGTTGACGACTTACCCCTGGAAAAAGCCCCCCTCGATCCGGCTTGCCCGGTAGTGCCGTCCACCTATACCACCGATGCCGTATGCGACGACTTTTACTCGGGATGGATCACGGTGCGCGATGAAGGCCGAACCGGACGGTCTTACCGGGTATACCGGGGTGACCGACAGTTGGAAATACCAACCTCCAACATCACGGAACAGGAACTCCTTTACCGCTTTGACCTTCAAGAGGCCGGCGCATACGGGATGTACCTTTTTATGGATGCCCGGGGCACTAACAACAATTCCGTCTGGGTACAAGTCGACCACGGGGATTGGATTAAGATGTGGAAAGAACGCGACGGGAGCAACCTCTATACCGATGGTTTTGAATGGCGTGAGGTCAGCGACGACGGGGCCGAAGTTCGGTTTTCGCTGGCGGCCGGCGTTCACACCATTGCCATCGCCCATCGCGAACCCTTGACGGGTATAATGCAGCTTCATCTGACCACGGCGGAAGAACCTCCTACCGGCTTGTTCAATACCAGACCGGGCTGTCCGAACGTCATCTACACAACCACTGACCAGCAGGCGCCCCGTTCCACCGCGGTCGCTCCGGTCAAGGAATGGGCGGTGGAAATCTTCCCGAACCCCGTTCAAAACGAACTGTGGTTATCACTAACGGGCGGCACCGCCGGCCGCGTAAGCGTAGAAGTGTACGGGCCGGATGGACGGACGGTAAGAAACTTTCTCTTTTACACAGCAGGGGACCGCTTCCTTACGGATTTGACCGTATCCGATCTGAGCCGCGGGGTTTACCGCATTCGCATCGTGGAGGGAGACCGACAAACCACCCGATCCTTCGTCAAACTGTGAGGAAAGCCTCCCCTGGCGTGGTGCTTTGGGGGGCCTGGTACCGGGTGGACGATGAGACGGAAAATACTGCCATCCTACCCTGGTGGGTAACGAAGTTTTCCGTATCTTTGCGCTCCCTTAGCCATACCCTGGCGACGGGCGGAGAACGGCCACTCCGAAAGCTGGCTCTGTTTTTTAATCCTTTAAAACCTATCACGCTATGCAAGTAGACGATGATAAGGACCCGCAAAAAGACGGGACCACAGAAGAGACCTCCACCGATTCCATCACGCCGGAGGCACAACAATCCATCGAAGACCAAGCTGCTCCCACCGAGGAGGAAGTAACCCCCGAGATCACCGAGGCGCAGTCGAAGATCAAACCCGGACGCAAAGCCACCGACGAGGTCGTAGCCGAAGCCAATGAAGACGCCGAGGAAAGCCTCGACGAGGATGATAGCGACGACGACAGCGATGATGACAATGACGACCAGCGCGCCAAGGTCATTCGCAAGGAATCTACCCGCGTTTCCGTTGCCCTGACCGAAGAGGTGAAGGAGGAAGCCGTAGAGATCGACGAAGCCGACCAAAGCGGTGCAACCGGTGCCGCGCACGACGCCTTCGCCTGGGATGCCATTGCCAAGATCGACAATCGCTACTCCGACTCCGAGCGCGAAGCCATGGAAAAGGAGTACGAAGCTTCGATGACCAACATCACCGAGGCCGAGATCATGTCGGCCAAGGTATCGGCCATCATCGACGGCGACGTTATCCTAGACCTCAACTACAAAAGTGACGGACTCCTTCCCCTGAGCGAATTCCGCGACCAGGACGTAGAAGTCGGCTCTACCGTAGAGGTGTACGTCGAGCAGCAGGAAGATGAAAAGGGCCAGCTCGTACTCAGCCGCCGCAAGGCCAAGCTGCTGCGTGCCTGGGATCGCATCCGCGATTCCTACACCAACGGTACGGTCATTAACGGTAAGGTGATCAGCAAGACCAAGGGCGGCCTCATCGCCGACTGCGGCGGATTGGAGACCTTCCTTCCCGGTTCGCAGATCGACATCAAGCCGATCGTCGATTACGATGCCTACGTTGGCAAGACTATGGAATTCAAGGTCGTCAAGATCAACGAGACGATCAAGAACGCCGTCGTTTCCCACAAAGCCCTCATCGAAAGCGACCTGGCCGAGCAGCGCGAAGCCATCATCGCCAGCCTTGAGCGCGGACAGGTACTGGAAGGTATCGTCAAGAACATCACGGACTTCGGGGCATTCCTCGACCTGGGTGGCGTCGACGGACTCCTTTACATCACCGACATCAGCTGGGGACGCATCAACCACCCCAGCGACATTCTGGAACTCAACCAGAAAGTCAACGTCGCCGTGCTTGACTTCGACGAGAACAAGAAGCGGATCAGCCTCGGCCTCAAGCAACTCCAGCCCCATCCCTGGGAAGTACTGGACGACAATGTTACCGAAGGCAGCACCGTCGAAGGCCGCGTAGTCAACATCGAAGACTACGGTGCATTCCTCGAGATCATGCCGGGCGTGGAAGGACTCGTTCACGTAAGCGAAGTAAGCTGGAGCAACCAGCCGATCAACGCCCGTGAGTACTTCACCGTCGGTGAGACCCGCAACGCCAAGGTCGTGACCATCGACCGCGACGATCGCAAGATGTCGCTGTCCATCAAGCAACTGCAGCAGGATCCCTGGGACAATATCTACCAGAACTTCTCGGTGGGCTCCAACCACACCGGTAAGGTCAAGAACCTTACTCCCTACGGTGTATTCGTTGAGCTTAACGACGGCATCGGCGGCATGATTCACATCAGTGACCTGAGCTGGACCAAGCGCTTCGGCCACCCGAGCGAATTTACCAAGGTAGGCGACGAAATCGACGTCACGGTACTGGAAGTGGATGATCACAACCGCAAAATGTCCCTCGGACACAAGCAACTCGAAGAGAACCCCTGGGACAGCTTCGAGTCCGTATTCCCCGAAGGCAGCTACCACGAAGCTACCGTACTCCGCAAGGACGATCGCGGCGCTATCGTACAGATGCCCTACGGCTTGGAAGCTTACGCACCAATCAAGCTCATGCGCAAGGAAGACGGCAGCATCGCCGACGTGGACGAAACCCTGACCGTAAAGGTCATCGAATTCGACCGCGAGCAGAAGAAGCTGATGGTCAGCCACAGCCGCTACGTCAACGATATCCGCCGCGAGGCCAAGGATACCGTGGTGCGCGAACGGCGCGAAGAGCAGCAGTACACCCGCAAGGCGGTCAAGCAGACCAACGCCAGCAACGAGCGTTCTACGCTGGGTGACCTGAGTGCCTTCGAGCAGCTCCGCGAGCAACTCAACAGCGAGGACGAGGAAGACGACAAGTAATTCCCCGATCCGTTTACCTTACAAAGGCCACTCCGTTAATACTACGGGGTGGCCTTTTACTTTAGAGCTTGTTCGGACTTCCGCTCATCGTCAATAACTTGGTCTTATCGGCCTGCATTTCGCGAAGAAAAGACTTACTTAACCCGTTAAGCGCCCCTTTTCCTCGCTCATTCAGGCCAACAATACCGGCGTTCTTACCTGATTCGGAAAGTCCAAACAAGCTCTTATGCCAATGTTGCCATCGATGGAATACTACGGACACGGTAAATTGCTGTTGACGGGCGAATATTTCGTCCTCGACGGGGCCACCGGCCTTGCGGCACCTACCCGGCTGGGCCAACAATTCTTCGTTGAGGCCATGCCGACGGAAAACCGCTATGACCTAATCTGGACCATGCACGTTCCGGAGGAGACCGATGCCCGCGAGTATGGCTTTGCCCGGGAGGATTGGAGCCATACCCAACTTACTGATGATCCCGTGCGGTCCCGCCTGCAGCAACTCTTCTACGCCGCCGAGCAGTTGCGTCCCCGGTGTACCGTTGAGCTGCTCGGAAGAAGGGTAAGTACTTACCTGGAATTCCCGGCTGATTGGGGACTCGGAAGCAGCTCCACATTGGTCGACTTTTTAGCCCGGTTGCTGAAGGTCAATGCCTACGACCTGTTAGAACTCTCCTTCGGCGGCAGCGGGTATGATCTGGCTTGCGCCGCCGCTGATGGCCCCATCCTCTATGACCGTAAACATAGGGAGCCGGTCGTTCAAAAGGTGGCCTGGAATCCCGCCTGGAAAGATAAAACCTTCTTCGTCCACCGCAATCGCAAGCAGGACAGCCGCCAGGGCATCGCCAAATACCGAGGGGTGACAAAGGAGCCTGCCGTTTCGGATCGAATTTCCGCGATCAGCCACGCGCTTCTCGGGGAAGCGCCGGACCTGCGCTCCGCCGCCCGCCTATTGGAAGAACACGAACGATTAGTCGGGGAAATGCTCGGGGTCACCCCCGTTAAAATGAGTCATTTCAGTGACTTTAAGGGCACCGTTAAAAGTCTCGGAGCCTGGGGCGGCGACTTCGTATGGGCCCTGAGTGAACAACCGGCCGAATCGGTCCAAGCCTATTTCAACGAGCGGGGCTACCCAACGGTTATCCCATATAAGGAAATGATACTATGAGTAAGTGGAAGGAAGCCATTATTAATCGCATTGTCGACCGCAGCCCGACGGTCCGTAGTTTCTGGGTCTCCCTGCCCGACCGGGAGAAACTGGATTTCCGGCCCGGGCAGTTTCTGACCCTGGACCTGCCGATCAGCGAGCGGCGACGAGAGCGGTGGCGTAGCTATTCCATCGCCTCGGCCCCCGACGACGGTAATGAGGCCGAACTGTGCATCGTGAACCTCCCCGGGGGGAAGGGCACTTCCTACCTCTTCGACGAGGCTAAACCGGGAACACGGGTGCTCACAAAAGAACCGGGAGGGGTGTTCACCCTTCCCGATCGCCCGCTGGATTACGACGTGGTGATGGTCTGCACGGGAACCGGCGTGGCTCCCTTTCGCTCGATGCTGCTCCAACGGCTTCCGCACGAAACGCGGCAGTTCCACCTCATCTACGGATCGCGGACGCCCGCCGATGTCCTTTACCGGGAGGAATTCGAGCGGCTGGCGGTGGAGTTTCCCCACTTTACCTACACGGTGGCGCTGAGCCGGGAACTACCGGAGCGGGATGCCACATTCGAAGTGGTAAAAGGCTATGTACACCAACTGTATGAGCGGGACTATGCGGAGGTCCGCTCCGATGTACGATTCTACCTCTGTGGGTGGAGCCAGATGGTCGACGAGGCCCGCGAACGTTTATTAAAAATGGGCTATCCGGAAGAGCAGGTAATTTTGGAGCTCTACGGATAGCAAGCTATCTTTGCGCCGCTTCGGGCCCATAGCTCAGTGGTTAGAGCAGCGGACTCATAATCCGTTGGTCGTAGGTTCAAATCCTACTGGGCCCACCTTTTGTAGGGTAGTACGGGAATGCTGTTGATGATTGACCCCTTGTTCGGGTTGACCATGACCTCCAGCGTCTCCGTACCACCCTACTCTTTTTTGGGGCGGCGGCGCGCAGGAACCCGGCGAACCGGGTCGATTCAGCGAACCTGGATTCCAGGGCAGGGTTAGAGCTAATAGAAAAACCTTTGACCATGAAATTCAACCGACACTCTACCAGCTACCGTTTTTTCGACGCGAAAACCCAGAGCCCAATCCTTGCCGACGGACACGATAAGGATAAGAAACCAAAAGCCACTCCCAAGAAGGACATCGACAACGACGACGATGACCTCAAGCACGTGGACCAGAGCAAAGGCGGCTACGGCCACGGTTCCGGCTACGATAAAAAAAGCGAAGGCTTCTAAAGCCACTGGCAGGCCAACGGTAATTATCCCCCTTTTCTACGCTCTTCGTCAATAACCCGAACCAGCGATTTTACTTCCGTGCTAAAGTCCTTGTCGAGTATCCACCGAAGGTAACTCGGTTCCTTTGCGAATACCTCGGCCACCGGTTTGCCGGCGTGCTTACCAAAGTTGAAGAGCGGCCGGCCGTCCGGACCACGCTTTAGTCTCCGGGTAGCGTCCAGGAAGCGGTCGTCCCTACAGAAATCGGCAACGGCATCCATATCGGTGAATGGGCGGATAAGGGTTCCGTCTTCCTTGGTATACGTAGCTTCGGCATAATGCTGTAGCTGCCCCTTGAAAACATCCACCGTGGCGCGTACATCCGCCAGGGCATCGTGGGCATCCGTCATTTCTTTTCCGGCGTAGAATTTGAGGGCGGCGCTGAGGGTACGCGGTTCCATCTGGTAGAATATCTGCTGGGCGTCGATGAGCCGGCGGCCATTCGTATCGAGAAAATGCCCGGCGCGGTAAAATTCTTCCTGGAGCAGCGGTACGTCGTAGCGGTTGGAATTGTACCCGGCCAAATCCGCCGACCCGATGAAGTTGAACAGCCGATCGGCCACCTCCTTGAAAGTGGGTTCGTTCTTCAACGAATCGTGGGTCAGTCCGTGAATGGCAACCGCTTCCGCGCTGATGGGGATCGTGGGATTGATTTTCATCTCCAGTTCCTCCGCTTCCCGGCCGTCGGCATAATGTTTGATCATCGCTATCTGGACGATCCGGTCCGTTATCACATTAAGGCCGGTCGCTTCCAGGTCAAAGAATACTAAGTCGTTGGAGAGGGGTAACATATAGGGTGCTTTTCTTTCCGTCGGAGGTATTCCGTCGGCAGCGTGGACTGCAAGATATTAATTACAGGGACGCCCCGCTACGCCAACAGGCTGGAATATAAGTCGGCGTAGGCGGCCACCATTCGCTCGACCCTGAAATTTGCTTCCGCCCTCGCTCTACACCCAAACCTCGATTTAGTGGCTGCCCAACTCATGGCGCCGGCCAGAGCGGCTACGTCTCTTTTCGGCACCAGGACGCCTACATCCTCGGTAATTATTTCGGGCGCCGCACCGCTATTGAATCCGGCAACCGGCGTTCCGCAAGCCAGCGTTTCCGGTAATACCAGACCGAATGGCTCGTCCCAGACCGAAGTGAACAGCCCAACCTCCGCCTTGCCGATGAGTGCCGACAGTGCTTCCGCATTAAGGTGCCCGTAATACCGAATAGTATCGGACAGAAAGGGTTTGATTAGTGTTTCAAAGTATTCCGTATCGTGAACGGGGCCGGCAATATCCAATCGAAAACCGGCCAACTGAGCCGCCTGAATGGCAAACTCCGCTCCCTTCTCGGGGCTCAGTCGCCCCGACCATACCGCCCTCCCCGGTGTCACCGTAGCACAAAAAGGCCATTTTTGGATCTCTATGCCATTGTGAATAATGGTTGCGCCTCCCGTATACCGGTGCCAATCCGCGGCACAGAACTCACTTATGCCAACAAAGCGGTGCCGGGAGTTTAACCGGGACAAAACAGCGGCCGCAGCCAGACTTTTGTATGGAGGCGTATGGAGGGTAGTAACGATGTGCGTACGAAGACCCAGTGCAAGTACGGCGGGAAACGGCCTGGTCGTATTGTTTTGCACGACGTCGAAAGTTCCGGAGCGGATGCTTCGCATCGCACCCCAATAGCCGGAATGACAGGCTTCCAACTTCGTTTTTCCATCAACCGTAGACGCAGGATGTGCGAATAAGGTAACCTCGTGGCCCAGATCGGAGAACCCCTTTGCCAATTGGGCGGTCTGCCGCTCCAAGCCACCCGCGTAGGGTTCGCCAATGGGATGATCCAGTGGCCCCAGTATGGCTATTCGCATAAGTGAATTTTTATCTCGCCGCCACTGGTTCCACCTCCTGGGAATCCGGGACGAAGCCGACCAGGAGCTCCAGTTCCCTCGCAACGCTCAACCCATCCTGCAATTCCTCCTTGGGCAACCCGGAAGCGTATGCATCCGACCATTTTTCCAAAAAGATGTTTTGGGCCCGGTAAAAGTTAGGCGTCAGGTTAAGCTTACGGAGGGAAGTGACCACTTCCAGCGCCCACGTCCAACGATCCGGCTGCTGGAATGCATTCACGAGCAGGGAATATACGTAGTGCTCCGCTGCGTTGTGGAGTCGCGCATTGTCCTTCCAGTCGTGCTTCCAGTGAATGAACTCCGTCACGATTCGCTGCAGCCTTGCAGGATCGGGTTCCGCCGGTCCGGAAAGAAGGTCCAGCAATCTCCGGTGCATCGTGAAGTTGATGGCCGCCAGGTAGCTGTCCGGCAGCGGGAGGTCGTTGGCCCGCATCGTACTCATCAGCTGGTAATTGGTGTAGTAGACATCCGAAAAGCTCTTGGAGGCGATCTGCAGCGTCCGATCGGTCATTTCGAGCAGGATCTTGCGCTTTTCATCGCGGAACAGGTGCCAGATCGAAAAACTCTGACCGGCGAAATTCTCCTTCATCAGGTTGATCACCTCGGTAACGTGCCCGACCCGGAATTGCTCCTCTAGTTCCGGCATCAGCCCGCGGTAGTCGTCTTCGGACATATCCTGGCAAATTTCCCCGATCATGGTTTGCTGGCCGAGGTACAGCACCGCGAAGCTGAAATGAGAGTAGCTGTTGGTGATGCTGGACAAAATCGTCATGCGCCCTACGCTAAGCCGGAAGGCACCGGCCCGCAGTTGTTGCAGGTCGTGGATCTGGCTTCGGTAATTGAAGAGTTTCATTTCCGCCGGCCGCTCTTCAAAAACACTGGCCGCGGCGAAGTGCATGCCCACCCGGAGGAGGCCCACCCTGGCCGGCACGACAGAATCCGTATACGCCACCGCGGCGTTCGGATACACATTGCTCTCGATTTTCTCCAGGCGGGCCAAAAACTCCGGATGATAGTCTTGTCCCGTAAGCACCTCACAAAGGTGCAGCGCCCGGTTAGCGTATTGCAGTACCTGCAGGGTTTCTATGCCGGTCACCTCATTAAAGAACCAGGCACAACTGGTGTACATGAACATGGCGTGGCGCTGCATTTCCAGCAATCGCAGCATGCGAATCTTGGTTGCCGGGCTTATGGTATCCTTAATGGACCAATCACTGAGGAACACTTCGGCGCGGCCCGGGGCCCGGTCGAGTACAAGGCGGATGTAGTCGTCTCGCGTATCCCACGCATCGGTAAACAGCTTTCCCGCTTCGCGCTCGAATACTATGGCCAGGCGATCGCGCAGATCATCAAGCGCGGCCCGCAGGGGAGCTCGCCACCGCTGGTGCCAGCCTGGTCCGCCACCCGTTTCACAACCGCAGTCGCTGCGCCAGCGCTCTACGCCGTGAACGCAGGACCAGGAACTGTTTTCGTGAATTTGCGCTTCCCAGGTGGGTGGGTGTAGCTCCAGGTATTCTCCGTAGTTGGTCAACCGGAAATCAGGGTTGTCGTCGATCGCGTCTAAACAGGCTGCCAGCGCCATCTCTCCCTTGGCATGGTGGTGGCCGTAGCTCTCTCCGTCGGTAGCAATGTGCGCCAATTGTACTTCGTCGTTGGCATCGAGGCTATTCACGAGTTTATCCGCCAGGGATTTACCGTCGTTAAGCAGGCCCTCGAAAGCTACCGCCTTGGCTAGGTCGCCGTCGTAAAAAAACAGCGAAATAGTTCGCCCACTCGGGAGTTCGCAGCGATAGGCGCGGCGGGGGTCCACCCCTGCGTTCACGTCCCGCCATTCACTATCGTTGGGTGCCCGCACTGCCTTACACTGGCGGGGCGCGAGGATAGTGTACTTGATCCCATTATCAACAAGGGCTTCGAGGCAATCCGTGTTCACGGCCGTCTCCGAGAGCCACATCCCCTCGGGGTGCCGACCGAAGCGGTATCGAAAATCGGCCACCCCCCACTTGATCTGGGTTTGTTGGTCGCGGGCATTTGCCAGCGGCATAATGATGTGATTATAACTTTGAGCAACCGCGGACCCGTGACCTCCGAATTGTTTGCGGCTTTCCTTATCGGCGGCGAGTATCCGGCGATAGGTGGCCGGGTCATACTGCTCCATCCAGGAAAGAAGCGTGGGACCCATATTCCAACTGATGCGGGCGTAGTTATTCGAAATTTCCTGAATGAGGTGGTCTTCATTCAACACCCTGGCCGTAGCATTCGGTGCGTAACACTCTTCATTGATTCGCTCATTCCAGTCATGGTAGGGAGCCGCGCTGTCCTGAATCTCGATCGTTTCCAGCCAGGCATTTTCCCGTGGGGGTTGGTAAAAATGGCCGTGAATGCAGATATACTTAATTCCTTGGGGTTTCATAGGGTAAAGGTAAGCAGGTCACCGAGTACCTGCCACTCACAAAATCAGTTTGTTATAAAACAGAAGCAAATGGATTGACCGCCGAACTTGAGCGCTTCCCGGTGGGTTTGAAAAGTAAGCTGTTGCTTAACTTTCAGAATATAGAGACACCATGAAACGCGACTTTATCCGGATGGGATTTTGGCTAACGCTAACTTATCTACTCCTGTACTTCGTGTTCACCATTTAGCTCCCCCGAAGGCTGTCTAATCCAGTCAACCCTGAAGACCTTGCCACGTTCTCACGGAAGGACGCTCCATATGGGCGTCTGCCCTGAAAATGGGGCATTTTTTAAATAATTTAATACCATACTATGTTTACGCTACCCGATCTACCCTATGCATCCAATGCACTGGAACCGCACATTGATTCCCGCACTATGGAAATCCACCACGATAAGCACCACGCAGGCTACACCACTAAGTTGAACGCTGCGCTGGAAGGTTCCGATATGGCCGGTAAAGACATCGAGGAGATTCTTGCCAATATCAGTTCCGCCGGCACCGCCGTGCGAAATAACGGGGGAGGTTATTACAACCACAGCCTTTTCTGGACCATCCTCAGCCCCAATGGAGGCGGAAAGCCAAGCGGGGAGCTAAGCGATGCCATTAACAAAGCCTTCGGTAGCTACGATGCCTTCAAGGAAAAATTCTCCAGCGCCGCCGGAGGGCAGTTCGGTTCCGGATGGGCTTGGTTGATCGTGAAGGACAATGGTAGTC
Organism: Lewinellaceae bacterium; assembly: GCA_963747415.1. Lineage (GTDB taxonomy): Bacteria > Bacteroidota > Bacteroidia > Chitinophagales > Saprospiraceae > Neolewinella. The sequence continues at coordinate 1,194,280 of CAVVFF010000004.1, forward strand.
TCGCCGTTACCTCCACGCCCAACCAGGATAATCCGCTAATGGATGTTGTCGACGAAAAAGGTACGCCTATCCTCGGTATTGACGTTTGGGAACATGCCTATTACCTCAATTATCAGAATCGCCGTGCCGACTACATCGATGCCTTCTTCAACCTGGTAAACTGGGAAGAGGTGAACAGCCGGTATCAAGACGCGAAGTAACCAAGCTTGAGTAAGCTTAAGTATAAGCCAAAAAAAACCGCCATCCTTCACAGGATGGCGGTTTTCCATTTTATATAGCGGGATGATTTAAGCCATGGCGGCCCGGGCGTTCTCCCGGTAGCTTTCCATTTTTTCGCTGTCCGCGTTACGGTAACGTGGTCCACACTGTTCAAGCACCTCTTTCATTTTATCGTCGGAGAGCTTGGAGAATTGATTTATCGTCGTAACTCCGGCCTCTTCAAAGCGTTTGGCCATCGTAGCGCCAACCCCGCTGATCTCCGTAAGTACACTCGGCGCGGGCTTGGTGGAGGGGCGCCCACGACGACGGGTAGTCTTAGTTTTCGAACCGGCGGCAGCGGAAGATTTGGTCCCGCCCTTTGCTTTGGCCGTAGTAGATGATTTACGCGGACGGCCTCGGCGCGGTTTGGGAGTTGTTGCCTTTTCGGCGGCGGCTTCACTGACCGATTCCGGAGCCTCGGACACGGCCTGCGCCATCTCCTGCTCGGAAATCTCCGTCTTGGAGGCCTCGGTAGACTTCTTTTTCTTCGGGCGGCCGCGACGTGCGCCCGTGCTTTTGGAAGCCTTAGTGGATCGCTTCGCACGGGGTGTATTGCCCGCTGCTTCGGCCTTCGCATTGGCCTCTTCGGTTTCTTCCCGAGCAACCTTCAATTCTTGCTCAAGGCTAGCTACCTCTTTCTTCAGGCTCTTAATTTTGGCTTTTGCCTTTTTGAACTTCTTCTTTTGCTTTTTTGCCTTGTCTGCATCAGCTAAAAATGCTTCCTGGGCAGCATCAAAGCGTTCTATTACGCTTTTGAGTTCTTTCTTTAAACTTGCCATTTAATAACGATTTGAGTGATTGGTCTGGTAGTAATTCACGTACATGGCGTATTTGTTACCTCCATCCCACTGCCAACGGGCAGAAATTTTAAAAGTGATCGATTTTTCTTATCCCACCTTAGTTTGGGAATACCCTGAAACTAGAGATACAAATACCTTTATATAAAGTTTGTTCTACGCTTGCAAATATATAGGATAGATAAATAACGTTTTAAGCTTTTCCCGATTAATGGTTACGGCGATCTTCTCCCCAATTCAATTTCCCGCGCAGGGTATCCATAAAGGTTATATCCGGAAGCTTTACCAGATTTATACCAAAGTCGTTCTTCCGCACCGCGAGTTCATGTACGGCGGTGACGGTTTCAAATCGGCTATCAAGGGTAGAGAGAAAATTATCCGCCCTCCCTTCGATTTGAAAGGATACTACGGCATCATCGCTAATGACGATAGGCCTTACATTAAGATTGTGGGGAGCTACGGGAGTAACCACGAAATTCCCACTTCCGGGAAAAATGATCGGCCCTCCGCAACTAAGACTGTAGCCGGTACTTCCCGTAGGAGTCGAAACGATTATACCATCCGCCCAATAGCTATTTAAATAGGCCCCGTTGATGTAGGTGTGAATGGTGATCATCGAGCTTGTATCGCGCTTCAACAAGGTAAAATCATTCAAGGCGTAGGGCGTATCCCCGAATACCGGTAGATTACTCTCCAAGTAGAGCATATCCCGTTTTTCGGTTTCGAAGCGCCCCTTTGCCAGCATGCGGAGGGCACTTTGCATCTTGGCTTTTTCCACCCGTGCCAGGAACCCGAGCCGACCTAGATTTATCCCGAGGACCGGTATCCGCGTATCCTTGACCATCAGGATAGCACTCAGTATCGTCCCGTCACCACCCAGAGTAATGAGCATATCGAATTTTTTGATTCGAAAATCCAGGTGGCTCTCAAATACCCCGACGTCGCGTTTGAAGTGAATATGCGGCCTTATCTGCTCCAGGTACGGCCCATAGACATAAGTCGAAAAGTTCTCCGCAGCCAGCAAATCAAAGAACTCCTGCACGTGCTCACGGTCCGTTTCCTTGAATACCTGACTATATACGACTACCTGCATACCGGAGTTGTGGCTTCGCAGGAAAGCATTCCCTGCGCTACAAGATTACAAAATATTGGGCGTCCTGCCCAGACATTGGTCCTTCACGCAGTGGGAGATACGTGCCTTACCCGATACCGGCAAACCTCTGTCTGTCCAAGTGTCTTCCTTTTACTACCCCGAAAGTCATTTTGCCAGGCCGTAGTACCAATCGGACAACCACATTGCCAAGCCCCCGAGTCAGGGGGAGCGGTACACGTTCCGAGCTTTACGAGATTACCCCCAAAAGGCTGCTCCTTATCAGGTGATCTTGCAGACCCGTGCCCCGTGATCTGGACCTTTCCGGCTCACTTAGGGTCATATACCTAGTTCTGGGTATGTGGCGGAAAGGCCGCATACCCCGGCGAGCCCGAAACCGTTAATCGACGACCGCCACCCCTTATGGCAACATTCGGGAATAAGCTGATTATACCGTGTATGTACATTTTTTCCCCAGCCAACAATCTCGGAGTGTATTGCGGGCCGTACCCCGCTGCTATGCTGGGAGAAACATATGGTATATTATGAGTATTATCAGAAATTCGATTTTATATTTCTCATAATGCCGAAAATATTTTAACTGGCGTTTTAGGAAGGACAGCCATTACACGGCATTTAGGGCCGCTGAAAGATATAGCGAGGTGATTCCTGAAAACAGCTATCCAGCGGAAGTGAACCGCGTCAAAAGCAGGGATGGCATTCCGGCGGATAATGATCCATGGAGGTGCAGGTACTCAAAAACTCATATTGAAGTTCAAATACACGCCGTCTTCTCCTAAGTGATTCCGGTTATACTGCACCCCGCCCACCATGTCATAGTAGAGGATGATATCGAGCCCGGCGCCAAAACCGGTCAGAAGCATATTATTAAGCCGATTGGAATCGTCAACGAAGGGAGCATTAGCAAATCCCTGATTGAACTGAAAGGAGGCGGCCATTCGAATGGGTACGTAGCGGAAGGCCTCGAGGAATACCAGTTTGCCTAAGTCCAGTTTGGTTTTAAAAAGTTCCCGCCGGAGCCCCAGGCGCCAGATGAGCATATCCAGCCCGTCCACTACGTAGAACTGGTACCCGATCAGCCCGCTGTTCCCGAAGCCTATAGCTCGATTTTCTAAAAAAGGTTGCTGGGTACGTATGATGCTGTACTTGCCCGTGATGGCGTAATTGAAGGAGTAGTGCTTCCAAAAAGGGATATACTTCTGATAGTCGGCGTGAACTTCCAAACCGTCCCGCTCTCCATAAATTCCCAAACCGTCTTTGCTGATGCCGGCGGTAAACGCGGTCCCTTTCCAGGGGTAATTGCGCACATCGCGGCGGTCGTTATTTATGTCATAGCTAATCCTGAAATAGCGCTGTCTTCCCCGGCCGTCGCCATAGAATTCAGGATTAAGATACCGGGCTATGGTGTCGGCAATTTCCGATTGCTGCCAGCTGAAGCTGAAGGAGTGGGATACGTAAATACGCCGTCGGTAACTCACGGAAACCTGCGCGGAGGATCGCCGGTAGACGAAATCGTCCGGATCCAGGTAGAATTCTTGCCGATTATTTCGGGTCAGGTAATTTTGTTCCCGGCGACGTTGGTAGCCAAAGCCGGCCTGCAAACCGATGGAGCCGGCCCTGTTCAGGTATGGAAATCCATAGGAGGCTTCCATCGATTTGGTGTACCCGGTCGTGAAGCCCAATTTCAAGCGGTCGCGCTGACCGGTAAAATTATAGTAGGTTAACTTTCCACCGATATTGACTCGATCCAGGGAGCGGTTTTGCTCGTTCCACCAGACGTTAAAGTTTCGGTCGGCCAGTTCGAATTCCGGTACGGGGTAGATGTACCAGGTTTCCCGCATATTGACGATCACCGTTGTACTACCGCTCTGCGCCGCCACCGTATCATATGCCATCTCTACACTGGCAAAGAGTCCGGTATTCATCAGGTTATTATAACTCCTGTTCATCTCCCCGGATAAGTCCGCATGGGCAATGAGCTGGCCCCGCCCAAAGGTCATTTCCCGAAAAATTACCCTTGGCCTAGTCTTCTTGTGCCCGATCAGTACCACTTCATCGATCAGCACACTGTCGCCACGGCCCGCGTAAGCCATAAGCGGCGCCAGCAATAACAGGACGATCGAAAGTAACTTCATACGTATAGCGTGGGCAATAGCCGGAGCCCGTAAGTTTAAACAAATTTTGCCCTTATTTGCTCTGCCGTGCACAAGAACGGAAATGCAGGGCGTACTTTTTGTCCCATTAGTTACGCTTGCTTAGAAATACTCCAAGAAGCACCAACCCAATTGCCGGAAGCTGGAGCAGAGCGAACTGCTCACCATCCATTAGGCCCCACGAAAGGGCAACCAGGGGGATGAGATAGGAAACCGTGCTGGCGAATACCGCTCCCGTTCCCTGTACCAAGCGAAAGAATACGAAACTGGCCAGGACCGTACTCCCCACGGCAAGAATGCTAACGTAGCCCAAGGCATGCCAGCCGTCGGTACCCGCAGCGGTCACCGTCGGGATCACATCACTGAAAGTAACCGTATACAACAGGGCCGGTAAACCGACAATGAAGAAGCTGATCACCGTAATACTCAATGATGGGGTATGCCGGAAATAATTGGCAACCACATTAGCGGAGGTTCCGTAGCATACACAGGCGGCAAGTACCAAAGCCGCGTACATCAGCTGGCTGGTCTCCCCTCCCCGGTCCGGTGCCAGGTAGGCCAGAAGTACTGCCCCCAGTAAACCCACCACTATGCCAAGTACCTGGCTTCGAACCGGTCGGTTATGAAACACCAACCAAGCCACCAATAAGGTGCACAGGGGCGTCAGGCTACTGAGCATTCCCGTAAGGCTACTGCTTAACCGCATCTGGGCGATCGGGAAGAGGAAGGAGGGAATAGCCGTACCGGTGAGGCCTACGAGCAGTAAGCCGGGAAGCTGATCCAATCGTATACGCCGGAAATGGGTCACGGCGAAAGGCGCCAGTGCGAGAGCGGAGATACCAAGCCGAAGTACGGCAATCTGGTGGGCCGTAAAAACCGTGAGCCCCCACTTGATGAGCACGTAACTACTCCCCCAAATCAAACTAAGTGCTAGTAAAGTAAGAAAGTCCCAGACCGTAGGTCGTGCTTGCATCGGCTGAAGGTGTACTGGCCAGTGTCAGTGTTTTTAGAATAAATTCATCAGTTTCTTAAATAATAGAAAATCTGTTGCTAATCCAGTCGTTCCTATGCTTATCATTGTCCCGGAAAGAACGTATTTCTCTCCGACTTTACACTCACCTTACCCAGTTATGAAAGCGTATTACGTCTGTCTCCCCCTATTGTTTCTCTTTTTCCTTCCGGTGGATTCAATTGCCGCCATCGGTGTACCGGCCCCCGTTGAAGTGGCGGCCGAGTCCGTGGCCGACATGGATCGCAACGATGTCGAGGCCCGCCTCGGACGAAAACTTAATTTACGGGAGCGAATTTCCTTCGGCATCGCCAAGCGAAAGGCCCAGCGCGCCTCGGAATCTCAGGGAGAAACCGCCCTGGGCAACGGTATGGCGATCGCCGGATTCGTTTGCGGAGTCGTCTCCCTTTTCGTCGGCGCGATCATTCTCGGCCCCCTGGCCGTCGTATTCAGTGCTATCGGACTGAGCAAATCCAGCCGCGAAGGCCGCCCGCTGAAGGGCTTGGCCATTGCCGGCCTGATCCTTGGTGTAGTGGCCACCATAGCTGGTCTGATTATCGTTGCTGCCGTGGCCTAGTCTAACGGCTCATTCGCCCGGGTAAGCCACACCTATAAGTTCCCTGACCCGGGTGAGGGTCCGATGGAGGAGCAGGCTGTCATCCAGCGTCCATACCGTAGACTCCTTGCGGCCGGCACGTACATCCTCCATTACTGCCTTTGCCTCAAATTGATACCCATTGCCTTCGTAGCTCTGGTAGTGATTTTCGGGTGGTTCTTCCCTCCCTTTCAGCACGCTGAAACCCTGCGCATGGTGAAACCGACCGTGAATGTGCAACTCTCCCTCCGAACCGAGCAGGAGGGCGTCGGTCTTGGTCTCTCCCAGCAGCGTAGAATAACAATGGGCTAATTTCCCCCCCGGATAATGTAGGGTAACCTGCGTATCCACGTCGGCCCCCAGGTCCGTAAGGCGAGCGGTGGCGTGAATTTCTTCCGGTGTGCCGAAGAGGTACTGCGCCAGCCAGATAGGGTAAATGCCAATATCGAGCAGCGCACCGCCCCCAAGTGCCGGATTATACAGGCGGTCCCGCTCAAAATCCGCACGGGGTTGGCCCCGGAATCCAAAATCCGCGCGCAGGCTCTCTAGCTTACCGATATCACCCCGGTCGACGAATTTTTTCATCTCCACGATGGAAGGAATAAAGCAGGACCATAAGGCTTCCATGAGGTAGGTCTGGCTCCTGCGCGCCGCCGCAACCATTGCTTCCACTTCCGTTAAATTGAGCCCCAGGGGCTTTTCGCACAGCACTGGTATCCCACGTTCCAGGCACAGCAACGTAAGTTCCCGGTGGCCGGTATGGGGCGTGGCGATGTAGACGGCATCGATTTTCGGCCCGTCGAAAGTGGCTTCGTAACTGCCGGCGGCATGCTGGGCCCCGAAATCGGCGGCAAAGGCCTGGGCCCTCTCCAAAGACCTGGAACCCACAGCCACCAGCTTAGCGTCTTCCATACGCCGCAGGTCCTCGGCGAATTTTCGGGCAATGTTCCCAAGGCCGAGAATGGCCCAATTAAAAGTTTCGATAGCGCGATGGATTGATCACGGCGAATGTAGCAATTCTAGGCGGCGGAGCGCAGGTAAAATACTTAGCTTAATCTTCAAACTAAGCAACTTATCCCCTGTCGTCCTGTTATAGGGGAGACCGCAGCAAATTACACTACCCATGTCCGCCGAAATAGATCTTGCCACCCAGAACCTCCAGCGTAGGGGCTTCCTCGACTTAGATGTAGATCCCACGCTCGACCTGGCCGAGGAGATCAATAAGCTCAAAAAGGAGCGAAACGCCGTGATCCTGGCCCACTACTACCAGGAATCGGAGATCCAGGACATTGCCGATTACATCGGCGACAGCCTCGGACTCAGCCAGCAGGCGGCCAGCACCGATGCGGACATCATCGTCTTTGCCGGCGTTCACTTCATGGCGGAAACCGCCAAAATGCTGAGCCCGCAGAAGAAGGTACTTCTCCCCGACCTTAAGGCGGGTTGCAGCCTGGCCGACTCCTGCCCCGCCCCGGTTTTTGCCAAGTTCAAGGAAAAATACCCGGGCCACGTCGTGGTCAGCTACATTAATTGTACGGCCGAGCTCAAGACGCTCACCGATATCTGCTGTACCAGCACCAACGCCCGCCACATCATCGATTCGATCCCGGAAGATCAGCCCATCATTTTCGCTCCCGACGTGAACCTGGGCCGCTGGCTTGTAAAGGAGACAGGCCGCGATATGGTCCTCTGGAACGGCAGTTGTATGGTCCATGAGATCTTCAGTCACGAAAAGGTGACCAAGCTTAAGATCGCCCACCCGGAAGCCGCCTTCATTGCCCACCCCGAGTGCGAATCCCATATTCTCGACATTGCCGACCACGTAGGATCCACTTCCAGTCTGCTCCGCTTCACCCGCGACAGCCAATTCAACGAATTTATCGTCGCCACCGAGCCGGGCATCATCCACCAGATGGAGAAGTCAAATCCGGACAAAAAATTCTACCCCGCCCCCCCGAACAATACCTGTGCCTGCAACGAATGCCCGCACATGAAGCGCAACACGATGGAGAAGCTTTACCTCTGTATGAAGTACGAGCAACCCGAGATCATTCTCCCGGAATGGGTGATCGAGAAGGGCGTGAAGAGCATCGATCGGATGTTGGAGATCTCTGCCGCTGCCGGACTCTAGCAAGTACGAAGTACGAGGGTCCGCCAGACTATTCAGTAGTCGTCCGCCAAGCTAGCTCGTCTGCCGACGGGAGGGCGAAACGGTTAAGTTGGCACCACCAGTTGCCTGATCAGCCTAACGGTGATGGCTACTCCCGGGATCAATGCGGCCAGACCGTAGAAAATCCCCATCACGGTTAAGAAACCGCTATTATCTATTTGTCCTAGGAACTGGAGGAGAAATCCGATCAGGAGATTCGGGACGAAAAAGTGGAGGTATTCGCCCAGCGAGCTTCGCCCGCTAAAGTCAGCGTAGCGCCGCCAGGCGTCCAGGTAGCCGGCCACCCACGGATTGTTGCTAAGACCGGCGATCACTCCGCAATTTCAAAACTGTACTCTACCAATTCGATGACCGGCCGATCGTCGCTGTCACTCTGTTCGAGGAAGATGTCGATGCCCAGCGTTTCCGGAGCCTCCTTTTCGGTGCTGTCGAAGGTCACCTGGATCGTACCGCTGTCGCCCGGTCCGTATACTTTGCTGTTATCGTGCTCGACGGTCGTGCACTCACAGGCCTGGATGAGCATGATCTGTGCCGGTACGGTACCGCGGTTGGTGAACCGGTATTCAAACGTTGGCTTCTCCCCCTTCCTGACCGTCCCGAGATCCACGCTTCTACGATCGAATACCAGGATAGGTAGCCCGGCTACTTCTTCCGGGGTTTTACCGTAGAGCGTACTTTTCTGATCGATGGAATCCTGTGGGTACACCGCGCCCTGGGGCTGTGAATTACGCTGCGGGCCCTCGATCGCGCGCTCGATGATGTCGCGGCGGATAATGATTTCCGTGGGTCCTTCGAGGACTTTGAATTCCGTCCGCCGGTTGAGCTGGTGGGCTAATTCTTTCACGTCGTTATTCGGAAGCGCGTTAATGTAAGGTTCGGTCAGGGTATCCCCCACCTCAAACACGCCGGTCCGCTCGGCTAGTCTTTCGGAAATCACCTGTGGTTTGGTTTCGCCGTATCCCTGGAATTTGATGCGGGAAGCCTCGATACCTCCTTTACTGATCAGCCACCGACGGGCGGCATCCGCGCGACGCTGGCTGAGATTCTCATTGTACTCGTCGCCGCCGCGGAAGTCCGTATGCGAACTCAGCTCGATCACCATATCGGGATACTCGTTCATCAGCTCGGTGAGCACGCGCAAGTCGCCCTCCGCATCGGGGCGAATATTAGACTTGTCGAGGTCGTACAGGATGTTTTCCAGTGCGATGGACTCTTCGATCTCGATGGTATCGTAAACGGGTATGGTGGAGGGGTCCACCCGCAGGAAAAATACCTGCTCGAAGCTTTTGCTCTCTTCCAATCCCAGGGTACTCAATTCTACGGTATCGGGAAAGTAGCCCGGGTGGCTGGCAACCACGCGGTATTCCTGCTCGAGGTCCAAACCAAAATCGAAACGGTTGCCGTTATCCCGGGTTTGCTGCTCCCCGGTACCTACGTCCCGGCCATTGCGGATGGGTTGCAGGCGAATGGTTCCGGTATTAAGGGGCTCGCGATCGGTGTTAAATAAACCTACCACCAGATTGGCATATAGGGTAGGGATTTCAAAGGCATAGATGTCGTCGCAGCAAGTGCGGCTCTTCACGGATCGTCCGTCTCCCGGGCGATTGCTGGTCATAAAACCGGTCCGGCCCTCATTGTAAACGCTGAGACTGAGATCGTCGGTAGGGCTATTGAAACCGACCCCCATATTTTCCGGCTCGCTCCATACGCTACCGTTCCATACCGTATAGAAAAGATCCGTACCTCCCATGGTGGGCAGGCCGTTGGTACTGAAGTAAAGCGTTCCATCGAAATAGAAGGGCGTCATATCGTCCCCGACGGTATTGATCCGTTCGCCGAGGTTCACCGGCGAGGAGTAGTTCCCGTCGCCTTCATAGGTAGCGTAGTATATGTCGTAGCCACCAAAGCCACCGTCCATATCACTGGTGAAGAAAAGCACCTCATTACCGAAGAGTTCCCCCGTAGCTGGCTGTAGGGCATGGTAATCGTCACTGTTGATACCGGAGACCGGATTCCCGCTGCGCCAACCGTTATCGTCTACGTCGCTGTAGTAGATCTTGGCCTGATCGACGCGGTTGCTGTTCATCAGGATCCGGTTGTAGTACAACCTTCGACCATCGGCACTAACGTTGGGATTCGCACTGTGGACGCCGGGACGGTTGACTTCTTTTCCGAGTACTTCCGGGCGTTCCCATTCCCCTTCGTCATCGCGGGCTACCATATAGACCTGTAGGAAGCGATCCGCATCGTTCGCATCCACCAATTCCACCGGACTACTGGCCTTTACGGTGGCGAAGTAGAGGGTGTTGCCGTCGGGAGAAAGCACGGGGGAATACTCACTCCATACGCTATTGATGCTGCGATCCAGGTACTGGACCTCCACTTCGCCTAAGTTTCGGGGCGCATCGCGGTACATCTGCGCACCCTCGATCTCGCGTTGGGCCAGAATACCCAGTACGGAATCCTGGTTGTGCTGCAAAAAATTCTGCAGGTAGGAAACCGCCTCATCGTACTGCTCGTCCATCTTCAGCATCCGCCCGAAATAAAAGCGATGCAGGTTATTCGTCGTATCAGTCGGTTCCGTGCGCCGGAATGTCCGGGTATAGAGCCGGATGCCGGAGGCTATGTCCCGGAGTTGATAGTTCATTTCCGCCATCAGGGGGAGCAGGTACTCCTCTTCCGTAATTTCAAACACCTTATCGTAGTTGTCCAGGGCAACGGTCCAGTTATAGGTCGCCCGGGCCGAATCGGCGGCGGCCAGCAGCTGCTCTACGTTCGAGGAACCGCTGAGGGGCTGAGCGGCGAGGGGCAAGCCGGCCACTACCCCAACCAAGGCCAGGATGGAAAGGCGGAGATGCCGGTGAAATTCCAGAAGTGTCCGTTTCATAAAGTGGCGGGAATAGATGAAAAGAAAGAACGCGAAGTGAAGCAGGGCGGACGGGTTGGACGCTAGATTTTTGGGCACAGCATCGTAGGCACGACAGTCGGTTTCTTATAAATATTGATGATGTACTGGGCGGCGAGTTCGAAGGCACCCTGGTAGTTATCGACCTGGCGGGCACTGCTCACCGTCAGGTCATAGCTCAGGGCGGCACGCAACTGTTGGTAATCGAGTCCGATCAGCACCTGCGCCGCGTCGCCCGTACGGTAACCTAAGCCGAGCCGCAGATTTACCTCGGGTTTCAGTTTTCGGCTGGCCCACGCCTGTACCGAAACGGAAGTGACGGAAGCCGAAGTCTGTGCGTAAAGACTGGGTTGAAAGCGCCAGTCATCGTTCAGTTCCAGATCCAGCCGGGCGTTGCCACGCAGGGTGGACCGCCGGTTCAGGTCGTCGCGGTCGAAGGCCCCGAGGGTGGTGCTATCTATGCCCATTGAGTCGGTGGCTTCACCGATCAGGCTTTGCTTCTCCGGGCTGCCGATGTGGAACATGGAAACGCCGATCTCCAACAGGTTACCCTTTTCCACGTCGAGCACGGAACGTAACATGACCCCGGCGTTGATGCTGCTGTAGCTGAGGTTGTCCATGATATTGTCCATGCCCGTTGGGGTTAGCTCTCCCTGGGATAGTCCGCCACCGCCTAATCTCGGGTCGATGGTCAATTGCTGAAGCAGTCCGGCGGATTCCACGTCGATACCGTAGGAGGTACTTCCGTACTGAGCGCCCAGCGTAAATACGTTGCGCCGGCGATTATCCAGGGCGAGGTGGTAAGCGGCGGAGAATCCGAAGTAGGTGGATTGCAGACCGATATCGGCGCCAACCCCGGCCTTGTCGCTGATCAGATTGGCCCCTACTCCGATCCAGTCGAATTCCCGCAAGCCACGGATGACGGGTGCATCTACGTAGGCACTCGGCGTGCTCATCCCGTTCAGGGTGAACCACTGCCCCCGGTAGATACCGCCAACGCGTACCGTACCACTAAAGGCACCTGTCTGGGCCGGGTTGAGCCACAGGGGGTTATAATCGTGAAGAGTAAAATGCGTGTCCTGTGCCCCGGCCGTAAGCGAGAAACAGAGGGACAACAGCACAATCAGGTAGGGACTCGATCGCATAGGCCATGTTTACGGCCCAAGATAAGGTGTAGGTATTTACAGGCCGTGCGGCATTTGGTCCGGGGGGCGCGGGATATTTGGTTTACCGCCTTTTGAAGGCTTGCTTATACACCGGCACGGTACTGCACGGCTCGCCGAACATGATGGATTTGGCGACGGGGCGCAGGACCGAAGTAACTTCCAAATACGCCGCCGGCGGTACGTTGCGATCCCCACACCCCTTTACCACGATACGCTGATCGGCGTATTCCGAAGGATCGAATTGCTTGATCACGCGGCGGTAATGGTCGCGCAGGTATTCCTCCTCCGTACCCTGGTAGATATCCGCCGCGTAGGGGGAGGCCGAGGCAGCCACCAGCATGTAGGCCCAGGCGGGAATGATTGCGTCTGCCGAGCAAAACACCAGCAGCGTTTTTCCCTCGTACTGACTGAAATCGTGCTCCTTAATCGCTTCGCGAAAGTCCTTTTCCTTCAGGATCAATTCTCTGAAGAGGTAGTCTTTCAAATCAAAGGCCACCAGCGGCATGTTAGGCCAATATTCTTCAAGCTTCAGGGTGATCAGACCGGAGGCGGCAACTTTATTAACCATTGGGAAAGGCTTAATTTTCGGATTCTACCATAACCTCTTCGGGTTCTCCGATTGTATTTTCGGGTAGTTTGAACTCCTTGGGCTGGGGAAGATCGGTCATCGACCGGATTCCGAAATAGTCCATAAACTTATCGGTCACGCCGTAAAGCAGCGGTTTGCCTACGCTATCGGCCCGACCGGTAATGGTAACAAGCTCCTTTTCCAATAGTTTCTGCAGGGCATAGTCGCAGCTCACTCCCCTGATCTTCTCCAGTTCGGACCGGGTAACGGGTTGCTTATAGGCAATGATGCTCAGCGTTTCAAGAGCCGAGCGACTCAGTTTCTTGGTACTCTGCTGCCGTAGGTGGGCTCCAATGGTCTGGTGATAAGCTCCTTTAGTCATAAACTGATAGCCACCGGCGATGGCTACTACCTCGAAACTGTGCTCGGCATGATCGTACCGGCGTCGAAGTTCCCCGATCGCCTCGAGTAAAGCCTCATCGTTAAATTCAACGCCAACACTTTCCTCTAATACGGACCGAATTTCCTCCAGAGAGATGGGCTGGGGAGCTGCGAAGATCAGGGCTTCTACGTGTTGGGGTAGGGTTTTCATTGGGTTAGTTAGTCTGTTAGTCTGTTAGTCTGTTAGTCTGTTAGTCTGTTAGTCTGTTAGTCTGTTAGTCTGTTAGTCTGTTAGTCTGTTAGTCTGTTAGTCTGTTAGTCTGTTAGTCGCAATTTTTCGATTTCATATATGTTTATGGTAACCCGCTATAAAACCAAGTTTTTTGCTTTATCCCAAGAATCGAGAGGGGTGTCCACCGCGAACCAAGCGACCAGCTAACGGACTAAAAGACTACCAAGGGAGCGAAAGCGAACGCCTAAAAGACTAACGAACTTAAAGACTACCAAGGGAGCGAAAGCGACCGCCTAAAAGACTAACGGACTAAAAGACTACCAAGGGAGCGAAAGCGAACGCCTAAAAGACTAACGAACTTAAAGACTACCAAGGGAGCAAAAGCGACCGCCTAAAAGACTAACGAACTAAAAGACTACCAAGGGAGCAAAAGCGACCGCCTAAAAGACTACCAAGGGAGCGAAAGCGACCGCCTAAAAGACTAACGGACTAAAAGACTACCAAGGGAGCGAAAGCGACCGCCTAACTATTCTTCCTCAAAGTTATCCCGAATGTGCTGCAGGATGTTCCGAAGTCGGTTAAAGTCGTCCTCCGATAAGCCCTGCCAGGTTTGTTGTCGCAGGTTCTGAACGTAGGGGGTGATGCGGTCGTGGACGTTTTTTCCATTTTCGGTTATGCAGACGAGGTACCGACGCCGGTCATTAGGAAAGCGGCGACGCTCTACCAACTTTTTCTTGGCCAGTTTATCGATGATCCGACTTACGGTCGGTGCGTCCTTATACGTACCGTTGGCCAGTTCGGTCTGACTGGCATCACCCATGGAATACAGGCGGTCCAGTAGCACCCACTGTTCGGTGCTGATATCCACACCCTCTTCGCGGAAAGCGCGGAGGTAGTGTTGTTTTAGAAGGCGAGTGGTGCGGTCCAGAATGGTACCGACGTTGGGGTAAGCCAAAGGTTTCACAGAGGCTAAGGTAACACAGACACTAAACTATTTCGATAGTATTCGGCCAATAATCGCTCCGGAAGCCAGTGACTTCCCGGATAATGATGCAATTCAACGGAGGGTAAAGGCTCATACATCCGGGTAAGCCGGTCGTGGTGAAGCAATGGATCCTTGTCCCCGACAAATACGGTGCAGCGCATGTTTCGCTCACTCAGTGCTCGCTGAAAATTTTCGGGAGCGGGTGGAAATTTCAGTACGCTGCGTAGGGTGCCGGCCAACCGACGACGAAAGGGTCGGTCATTCAAATTGTACTTGAGGTATTCGGCGGAGTAGCCATTGATGACCCCCCGCTTCTGAAGCCATGCGGACATGCGCAGGATCGCCCGGGGCCGCTCCGTCAGTTTGGCCAGCGGCCGAATGAGTTTAGAAGGTAGCGTGTCTATCCAGTTGGTGTAGCGCCCCCCCGCTCCATCCGGCGCAACGAGTGCGAGGTCCTGCAGGTGGGGGTGGTGAAGCCCGGCCAGGCAGGCACTGAGGTAGCGGCCTCCGAGACTGTGGCCAAGCAGAAAGACGGGTCGATCGGGGAACCGGTCCAAAAGCTGCTGCAATAAAGTGGTCATCTCCTCTATGCCGTACCGGTCAGCGTACCATTCGGATTTACCATGGTAGGGAAGGTCCGGCGCCAGGGTAGTGAATTCATTCCCCAGATTAAGCCCCAGCCGCTCCATGCGGGCTCCGTTCCTTCCGAAGCCGTGCAGGGCCAGCAGCACCGCCCTCCCCGTACCGTACTGCCGTACGTAAAGGCGGTCTTCGGGAGCTTCGGGATTCGGTGTCGGCCGCGCTGTCGTAAGCCAGAATTGAGTAGTCATAAAAAACAGGCACTAGATACAGCTTCCCTAACAGCGTTAAGCCGGTAAAATATTAATTCGGTGCGTCGCCAATGTCCAATTGTGAGTTTTACCGGCTTTCGAAATGATTCCCAAAAAGAAACCCCTCACCCCTCTTTTTCAAGTACGACCTTCCCCTAAGATTAGCTTTAATCCTTGCTCGTCCGGTGGAGAAAGACCCAACCTTTTAATTACCGGATAAGGCCGCGGCATCCACGCCTTCCACCCCCATGCCAAATAATGCAAAGTCGAATCGCGTGGGATCATCGGCATCGAACTGCTTAAGGTTCTCGGTCAGCTCCACGACCGCCCGCCAGTCGCACTGCTTTCGTTGTAGCAAACCCATCGATCGCCCTACCCTTTCCACGTGCACGTCGAGCGGCATACAGAGCTGATCGGTGCGAATACGGCGCCATTGGCCGAAGTCCACCCCACGCTCATCATTGCGGACCATCCATCTCAGAAACATGCAAAGCCGTTTACAGCGGGATTTTCTCTCCGGGGTAGCCACGTGCTTTCGGGTGCGGTGGGGAGCTTCCGGCAGACTAAAAAAGTGGTCGTGAAAGCCGCGAAGGGCCGGTTCGATGTTTTCACTGTTCGGTTTGAGGTGGCGAACGAAGGCATCCTCCAGGCTATCGTGCCGGACGTAGTACCCGTGCAGCCACTGCATAAAGTACCGGGTATCGG
This sequence comes from Lewinellaceae bacterium, assembly GCA_963747415.1. Classification (GTDB taxonomy): domain Bacteria; phylum Bacteroidota; class Bacteroidia; order Chitinophagales; family Saprospiraceae; genus Neolewinella. The sequence continues at coordinate 1,210,145 of CAVVFF010000004.1, forward strand.
TCAGCGTAAAAGTCCGGTGCTTCCAATCGGCAAATTCGCGGCGTACCGTTTCATCGTTCCCACCGTGCTCCATGACGAAGCGATAGGGTTCTCCCCCCATCCGCTCTATGAGTTGGTGCCCCTTATCGATAATGGTTGCTCGCCGGCCCCAGGCCAACATGGCGATCCAGAAGCCTACGATCTCGCGGTCGCGGGGATCGTCAAAGGCGTGTACGAGGCCGATTGGGTCGTCGGCAATGAAGTCCGGCCGGTTATACCGGTCGTGGTAATGTTCGAGTATCTCCCGTTGCCGTCTTGCTTGCTGCCCCTTTTGCACGGCTAAACTACCCGCCAGGCTTCGAAAGGTTGGGCTAACCGCCGACCAATCTGAGGTAGTCGGCCAGCACTTCCGCCGCGGTATCCCGCTCGGAATCGGTGGAAAAACCCAGCGTATCCCGGCGGCTACCGAGTTGATTCCGCAGCCGTACTACCTCTCCGGGTTCGAGAACTCGACCGTCGAGGAGGAGATCGGCCCGGTCGGCCAGCCAGTTGTTACGGATCAGCAGTTCCGGCGGTCCCTGCAGGTCATCGTGGCGGAAAATATCGATTCCCTCCTCCGGGGAAGTGACCTGGTAATCCCGGCTGCGCGTATTCATAAAATACAGGTGGTCGGGATCGCTAACAAAATTCAGTCCCCGGTCAGCGCGGCGGCTGCGGGTATCTCCCTCGCAGGCAAGGAGCATCACACAAAGACCAATGGTTGACAAAAGTCGAAAAAGGGGGGTATCCATCGAGCTGTATAATATGCAGGCGTAATTTTAGTTCGTTCCGTGGCCATTACCTTCGCGCTCCGCCCTACTATTTCCTATGCGTTGGACCGTTCCCCTTATTTCTGCCTTACTACTGGTAGGCTGGCTCTTGCTCGGAAGTTTTTCCGGCTTGTTCGGCCTCCCCCTGCCCGCACTCGGTCCCTTTTTCAATCCCGCGCGGGGATTCTGGCAAAACACCGGCGAAGGCCCCCGAACCGAGCAACTGAATTTTAACCTCGACAATCCGATCGCTCGCGGGGAGATCCACTTTAATAGTCGCGGCGTACCGCACATCATCGCTGGGAGTCTCGAGAGCGCCATTTTTTTGCAGGGTTACGTGAACGCCTACGATCGCCTTTGGCAGATGGACATCAGTACCCGGTCGACGGAGGGCGCCCTGGCGCAGGTATTGGGTCCTTCCATGAAGGAACGGGACCTGGTAAAGATCCACTCCGGTTACCGGCAAATGGCCGAGCGGATGGTCGACACGCTGCGCGCTGACTTTCCCGAAGATTACCGGATCTTTGAAGCCTATGCCGCCGGCATCAATGCTTACCTCGACCAGCTCGAACCGGAAGACTATCCGGTGGAATACAAACTACTGGGTCATGAGCCCATACGCTGGTCACCCTACCGGATCGCCCTACTGACCAAGGGAATGTCCGCCGGACTGAGCGGCGCATTTACCGACGCCGAAGCCACGGCCACGCGGGAACTCCTGGGCAAAGAACAATTTGACTTCCTGTTTCCTGAGCGGTTTCCGGAGGATAGCCCCGTCGTTCCGGACGCGACCGGTGGCGCTGCCCGACTTTCCCTCCTTCCCGAAGGAATCTTTCCTCCTGCGCTCCGCCGCCCTAATTTCGCCCTGATCGATAGCACGGCCTACCAGTATTTCGCGCCGGACCCCGACAACGGCAGCAACAACTGGGCGGTTGGCCCCGGGCATTCCAATACGCGTCTGCCCCTGCTAGCCAACGACCCCCATCTTTCGCTCACCTATCCCAGCGTATGGTACGAGATCCAGCTTACCTATCCCGGATGCAATGCCCGGGGAGTAGGACTGGCCGGCGCTCCGGGACTGATGATCGGATTCAACGAATACGTAGCCTGGGGGGAAACTAATGTGGGCCACGACGTGACGGACTGGTACCGCATTAACTGGACCGACAACGCCCGCACCACCTACCTACTCAACGGGGAGCTTACGGAAGCCTTGTACCAGACCGATACGCTGCGGATCAAGGGAGCGGAAGACGAGATCGTGCGGACACCATGGACGGTTTTCGGTCCTGTCCCATTCACGGAAGGCCCCTACGCCGATATGGCGATGCGCTGGCGGGCCCAGGATAATCTTGGGAAATCGGTGCGCCCGCACTCCATCATCGGCACCTTTCTGGGCCTGATGGAAAGTCAAGACTACGGAGATTACGTGGCGGCGCTGCGGGGCTACGTGGACCCTGCCCAGAACTTCATCTTTGCCGCCCGGGACGGAGACATAGCCATCCGCCCCAACGGATTCTTCCCCCTGCGCGAAGAGGAAGAGGGACGCTTCATCCGGGAGGGAGACAGCCTGCAGCATGCCTGGCAGGGCTGGATACCCTTTGCCGACCGACCCGTTCAGTACAATCCCGCTCGCGGGTTCGTCAGCTCCGCCAACCAGGTGACGACCGGACCTGACTATCCCTATTATTACCTGGGCCGCTTCGACGAATACCGGGGCAGATACATCAACCGCGTGCTGGAGCGGCAGCCTACGATGAACCAGCGGCGGATGAAGGAGCTGCAACTGGACGACTATTCGTTGCTCGCCGAGGAACTTTCTCCCTTTCTACTGGCACGTATCAACCGGCGCGCGCTCACCGAAGAGGGCCGACGCCTGCTTCGCGTGCTTTCCGAGTGGGATTACCACTACCGGGGGGACAGCCGGGCCCCTACCCTCTTTGACGCGTGGCGGAAAAAGCTTTACCGGCTGACCTTCGACGAATTCAACGCCGGCGATCGGCTGCTACAGCCCGAATGGTGGAAGCTCACCGACCTGCTGCGCGACGATCCCCAGCACGTCATCTTTGACATCGACAGCACGGCCACCTTTCGGGAGACCGGGGCCATTCTGGTCCAGCGCGCCTTTGAAGAAATTCTGGACGACCTGGACGGTGCCCTGCCACCTACCTGGTCGGAAGCGCGGGACGCGCACATTTACCACATAGGCCGTATTCCCGGATTCGGATCCGAGCGCATCACGTCGGGCGGTGCCCGCATGACGCCGCGAGTGGTAGACGATGGATTTGGTGCCAGCTGGCGCATGGTGGTCGAGCTGGGTGAACGACCCCGGGGCTGGGGGGCGCTTCCGGGCGGAGCATCCGGTAACCCGGGCAGCGAATTTTACGACAATGGGTTCGAGGAGTGGGCCGAGGGGCGCTACCACGAGCTTACCCTGGCGAAAATGCCCAGTAATCCTATCGGGAGCTGGATCTTTGAATAACTGCTATGTATCGATTTTTCCTCTTGCTTTCCGTCTTGCTGGTGTCCGTCATCTGCCTTTACCTGCAGGCAAGCTGGTACGCTCCGGCCGTTGCTTCCATTGCCCTGGGATTTCTCTTTCCGGTGTGGCGTCGCGGCGGGTTTTACTTCCCTTTCCTGGCGGTGATAATGGTTTGGGGCTGCTATGCCGGCTACCTTCACCTCTTCTCCGAAGGCCGGCTCGGTGACCGGTTGGCGGTAACCTTCGGCGTGCCTACCGGCTGGGTATTGGTCGTGATCACGGCCCTCTTTGGCGGGATTACCGCGGGGCTCGGCGGACTGTTCGGCGCCTCGATGCGGATCGCGTTAGCGGGGGGTAAGCGGTAATTTTGTTTCTTTGGGTTCGGTTCACCACGGAGGACGCGGAGGGCCGCACCGAGGTTCCACAGCGGGCCGTCTTACTATTTATTGACATTATTGGCGTATTCCGCCGGCACTAACCATAACCAAAACTGAATGGATACTACCACCGTAAGGCACCCGGAAGACGGGGGCAGCATCTTCGGCCACCGTCCCGGACTCTTCGTGCTCTTCTTCACCGAGATGTGGGAGCGCTTTAGTTATTACGGCATGCGGGTGCTGCTGGTGGTGTTCCTGGTAAACGTGGCCTTTGGCGACACGCCCTGGGAGCGGGCCGATGCCCTGGCACTTTACGGTATTTACACCGGCTTGGTATACTTTACCCCGATGATCGGGGGCATTCTGGCCGACCGGTTGCTGGGGTACCGCCGGGCGGTGGTTCTTGGTGCTTTGATCATGACCCTGGGCCACGCGGCCATGGCTTTTGAGTCCTCCGGCCTTTTTTATACCGGCCTGGGGCTGCTGATCGTCGGCAACGGTCTGTTCAAACCCAACATTTCCTCCATCGTTGGCCAGCTTTACGATAAGGACACGGAACGGAAGGATGGCGCCTACACTATCTTTTACATGGGCATCAATGCCGGCGCGTTCCTGGGTATTCTCCTTTGTAGCTACTACGGGGAAAACGAAGCCTATGGCTACGGTTACGGCTTCGGATTAGCGGGGATTTTCATGCTGATCGGTCTGATCCAATTCTGGTTCGCCCAGGATATATTCGGGGATATCGGCCTGTCTCCCCGGCAGGCGGAAGAGCAGGAGCGAAGGAAAAGCGATACTACCGAATCCTTTGGGGTAGAGCCGGAGGGCTATACCGTCGATGCCAGTATGGGTCCGGTATCCGCGAAGGACGATTCTACCCCATCCGCCGGCGGTGATGATGACGGCAAGCGCGCGGTTACCTGGGGGGCCATTGGGCTGGCCATCGCAGCCGTTTTCTACTTTCTGATCGCTACTTTCGCCGAGCCCCAGGCTAATCTTCTGCAAACCGTCAGCCGCGAGTTCATGCCCCCAATCATCCTGGGTTCGGTGGTCGGATTCGTTGGGTGGATCGTTTCGGATAAATCGCTTAAGAAAGTCGAACGCGACCGGGTTTGGTCCATCATCGTCTTCAGCTTCTTCATCATCTTCTTTTGGTGGGCCTTTGAACAAGCGGGCGGGTCGATGACCATTTTCGCCCTTGACTATACGGAGCGGAACCTGACCGGCGAGGGAGCTATCTATTTCCGCATCGCGAACACGGCCATTACGGTCATTCCGGTGATGGTACTGACCTGGGTCTTGTTCAAACTCTTCAGCATCACGTTCAAGAATTACAGCCTGTCTAATACGGTATTAGGCGTGGCCTTCGTGATCATCTGGTTGCTGATCGGCAACATGCTCTACGAGCAGTTTACCGTGGCGGCGCCGGAGGTTCCGGCCGGCTGGTTCCAGATCTTCAACAGCCTGTTCATCATCTGTTTCGCACCGGCCTTCGCTAAGCTGTGGGAGCGCAAGTTTGCGCTCCTGCGCAGGGGACCGGTCAAGTTCGCCCTGGGCCTTACGCTCTTGGGCATCGGCTTCGCCATCCTCGCCGTGGGCGCTTTGAGTATCCCCGACGGGGCCAAGACCGCCAGCGTGAGTATGTTCTGGCTCATCGCGGCGTACCTCTTCCATACCCTGGGGGAACTATGCATATCGCCGGTGGGCCTGAGCTACGTTTCCAAGCTAGCGCCGGTGCGGCTGGTAGGCCTTATGTTCGGCGTTTTCTTCGTGGCCAACTTCATTGCCAACTTCGCGGCCGGTCTGACGGGCTCCTACATCGACGACATTGCCGAGGCGGTCGGACTGAGTGGCTTCTTTGCCATCTTCGCAGCCGTACCCATTACCGCGGCGCTCATTTTTATAGCCATCTCCGGATGGATGAAAAAGATGATGCATGGCATCGAATAGATGGTTTCAACGGTTGCAGACCATATTCTACGCCCTGCTCATGGCGCAGCTCATCTATGCGGTGGTGGTCTGGTTCTTGATCCGGGGAGAATCGCCGCGCTTCTTCCTGGATGCGCAAACCGATCTGTACGTGCTGGCGGGTTATGCTGTATGCATGGTGGGCGGAGCGTGGTTCCTGGATCATTTCCGGGCCAAGACGGTAGCCAAACAAAGGGGCATCCGTGACCGGGCGGCCAGCAGTTACCGCGCCACGGTATTTATCCGGCTGGCCATTCTGGAGAGCGCCACCCTACTGATTACGACCGTGGCGCTGCTTACCTATAATTACGAAGCCCTCGCCTTGGTAGTCCTCATGCTCGGGGCATTCTGGTACTTCCGGCCGCGGGTCCAGCAGTTCGCGGAGCGGTACGCGGGTGGCCACTTCTAAGGTGTAGGGCAATAGCTTTGGGCGGCGGAGCGCAGGTACAGAGGAACTTGGTTATGGCAATGCCAGTGAGTTCATCCGGGGCTAAGGAAGCATCCGGGAGTGGCACTGGCGATTTTCCAAACCCAAACTACCGGATCTCATCTTATTGGACAGCGAAAACCTCGCGATGAACCGGATTCCCCTCAACGTCGTGGTGGGTGAATTCAATTACCGGGTAGCCATTTCGCCGGTGTACGCTGACGGAGAGAAATCCCCCCTTCACCCGCAAGAATTTATGTTCCGGTCTTCGGTCGTCGGGAGGCCAGCCCTGGGCATGGGAATCACTCGAGGGGCCCTGACTGAACTCCATGACACCAGTTTCGGGATCTACCGATACGTATTGCCAATGACGATCGCCATTCACCACGTACATCTTTTCCTCCCCGAGAAACTTACGTAACCACTGCCCTTCCGTGCGGTGGGATGCGTTGGCGTGGTTGTCCTTTTTTGCGTCACGATCCGGGCCCACGACCGGAGTGGAGGAAATGAGCACCTTAAAGGAGGCATCGGAGGCGCGCACCGTAGCTTTCAACCACTCGATTTGCTCGCCACCTAGTATTGTTTTCTCCGGCCCGTCGGCCAGGGCGTTGTCGCTGCGAAAGTCCCTTCCTTCCACAATCCACACTTGGAGGTCCTTGCCCCACCTGACCGTGCGGTAGGCCCGCTCGCCGATAGGCGTTTGTTCTTCCCAGATCCGCTGCCCGTCCTGAAACGTCAACTCCCCGAAAGCGGAAGAAGCTACGGAAGCGTCGTCTTTCAGCAGATCGTGATCGTCTTTCTGGATGTACAGGGGAATCTGCCGGTAAAAATCCACCAGGGAAGGCCATCCATTGATCGCATTCCATTTGTGACGGGCTAGCGGAAGGTTGTCGGCCATTGGACCGGGCTTGTCGTAGTACACGTAATCACCGGTCTGACAGTGGAATTGCGGGTCTAATTCCAGCATACTCTCGTAGATCTTAAATCCACGAACGGGATCATCGTGGGACCAGAAGTACTGACAGGTAGAAGCGGTAAAGACGACCGGAACGGCCACTTCCGGCCGCGGGGGTGTGCTGAATCCACCCGATACCCGGGAGACCGGCCCATCCGCCCCTTTTCTTCCTTCGATAACTACAGCGTAACGGGTGGCGGGACGAAGCCCCTGGATCGCTGTCTTGAAAGTATAGTCACGGTAGGGGGAAACGTACGACCAGTCCGAAGAGAAGGTCGTATCAGGGGAGGAGTACCGGATCCTGACCTCGCCGAACGTTCCCTCGACCGCCCCGTCCATCTCTTTAACCGGTACGGTATCATCAAAATCGATCGGGCTGCGGAAGGTAGATTCGCTCCGTGCATGGCTAATGGCCACCGGGGTGTCGGATTTACAGAGTCTCGTCCAGATGATGGCTGAGGAATCGGTCACCTCTCCCACTTTAAACCCATTGGTAAAGAACACGGAATCGCGCTGCTGTGCCATACCGCTTGCCCAGGCGCCCAACAGGACGCAAACCAAATAGAAACGAGTTAACCGGGCAAAGTTCCCATCAGCGAAGTCCTTTACCTGCGTGGTTTCCATTGGTCAGACAAATTTGTCTCCGTGAATCTCTTCTACTCTATTCCTTAGTGCTTTAATCTCTTGTTCCCGATTACGGGGATATACCAGCAGCACGTCGCCCTCGTCTATGACCATAAGGTCGTCAATACCACCTACGACGACGAGCTTGCCTTTGGGGGCACGGATCAGGCTGTTGTGCGTGTCCTCGATGATCACCTGCCCGGTGATCACGTTCCCTTCCTTGTCCTTGCTGCTCTCGTGGTAGAGCGCTCCCCACGCTCCCAAATCCGACCAGCCAAATTGGGCGGGAATGGTAAAGATATTGTCCGCATTTTCCATAATAGCGTAGTCCACCGAAATACTGGGCGTTTGGGGGTAGAACTCGTCGATGAAGGCTTGCTCCTCTTCGGTGTTGTAGTAATTCATTCCCTGAGAGAGCAGGGCATAGATCTCGGGAGCATGCTGCTCGTAGGCATTCAGAATACTTTTTGCGCGCCAGATAAAAATGCCCGCGTTCCAGAGGTAATCGCCGCTTTTAAGGAATCCCATGGCCGTCTCGATATCGGGCTTTTCGGTAAAGCGCCGGACGCGGTAGATATCTTCGGTATCGGTGGTAGCGGGATCGTCCAGAAACTGAATGTATCCATAGCCGGTATGTGGGGCGTCGGGGGCGATGCCGAGGGTAACCAGGGCGTCGTTCTCGGCGGTAAACTTCAGCGCCTTATTGATATTGGCGGCGAAGAGGGTATCGTTGACGATGAGCGCGTCGCTGGGAGCAATGACGAAATTGGCGTCGGGATCGAGATTCTGCAGCTTAAAGGCGGCGTACGCTACGCAAGGGGCGGTGTTATTACGACTCGGCTCACACAGGATCTGCTGCGGTCCGATTTCCGGGAGGTGTTCCTGGACCAAATCTTTATACTTTCCGTTGGTGACGATGAAGATCTTATCAGCCGTGGTGAGCTTCAGAAAGCGCTCGAAGGTCATGCGCAGGAGGCTGCGGCCGTCACCGGCGATATCGAGGAACTGCTTGGGTTTGTCTTCCCGGCTGGCGGGCCAGAAACGGGAGCCGACGCCACCGGCCATGATCGCTACGTAGGTGTGATTATTCATGTGGTTCTACTTTGCGTTAAAAGTACGCAGCGGTCTGCGGACCCAACAGCACTAAGCAGTCTTCGGACCGTACGGTACGCAGCGGTCTCCGGAACTGACGGTAAGCAGCGATCTCCGGATCGCGGAAGTAGGTAGCGGACTCAGTCCGCGATAATCCCGCCAGTAAGCTGCGATCTACGGGCCGCGGAAGCAAGCACCGGACTCAGTCCGCGGTAACCCCACCAGTAAACAGCGATCTCCGGACCGCGCTCACGCCACCCGAGCCGCCATAAACGGCGCATACAACTCGGGAGCCCACCAATTCCCTCTCCATTCCAGCGGAGCTTGTGTAAGGGCTGCCTTCACCGGGTTATTCAGCACATACCACAACACCTGTTCGAAACATCCCGGGCGCACGGTTCGGCTGTACTCCTTTTCCGCCCATACGCGTCTTCCCTTGGTACCGTGGAGGCGATTCAACTGGGTAGCCGTATAGCGCTTATGGCGTTCCAGGGTGTCCGGCAGGGACACTTTAGCTCCCAGAGAACTGCTTTCCAGCAGGATGTGGACATGGTTGTCCATGACACTGATGGCATATACTTTCAGCTTATCCTGACCGGCGATCACCCGCCAGGAATCGAAAATAATTTCCTTTGATGCAGTAGATTCCAGATAGCGCGGGCCACCGAGCGGATGATCCAGGAGCCTGTCGTACTGCAGGTAGTGGCGACGGTCGGCAGCCAGCAGTTGCTGCCGGTGGTCTTGAATAGTCGCCGAGGAAAGGGCCTCCCCGGACTCCCGGAACGTTTCGTGCAACCGCAGCCGCTGCAGGCGGTGCTGACTGTTAAGGTGGTGTAGGGGGAGGTTGGGAATGCTGCCGTAAAGGCGGTAGGTAACGTGAATAGGGGTGTTGGGAATGTAAAGTGTCCTCATTTTTGTGTTAATTATTTTACAATAATACATATTGTTTTTATAACCACCAACAACCGAAGACCCTTTTCGCCGCCGGAGGCAGCTTTATCCACCGCGGTTCGGAAACCGCTGCGTACCATCCGGAGGCAGCTTTACCTTTACGCCATGGCCCTAACCCCGGACGATCAATCGTTGTTGGAGCGCTTCCGCCGAAGCGGCAAGCCCCGGGAACTCTATCCGCTCTACGAACGATATGCGGAGATGATCTATGCGTGGTGCCTGCGCTACCTGGGCACCCCGCAACGTGCGGAAGACGCCGGTGCCGAAGTCTTTACCGTTTTACTCGAGAAACTGCCGAATCATTCCGTGGATAACTTCCGATCGTGGCTGCAGACCCTGGTGCGTAACCATTGCCTGATGCAATTACGCCGGGAGAAACGCGACCCTCTGCAATTGAGTGACCCACCGGATATGCAATCGGGGCTGGAAAGTCATCTCTTACTCGGAATGGAGCAGGAACAGACCGATACGCGCCCCCTCTACCACTGTTTGAAACAACTCAAGGAAGAACAACGGCAGTGTATCCGACGCTTCTACCTGCAGGAGGGGGAGAGCTATCAGGGTATTGCCGAATCCTTACATCTAAGCGTGGGTCAGGTACGTTCACATCTACAGAACGGCCGCCGCAACCTTAAAATCTGCCTGGAAGGCCTGAACGAAACAAATCCAAGTGTCCCCGACCGATTACCGTGACGACGAGTTGTTGCGCCGCTGGATCAGCGGAGCAATCACCTCCGCCGAAGAAGCGGAGCTGGAACGGCGTGCGCGGCAGGATAGCATCCTGCGGGAGGCATTGGAGAGTCTGCAAGATCAACCCACCGAAGATCATGCCACGCACGTTCGATCCATGGTCAGGAAAGCCCGACCCACGGCTACCCGCCGCTCCCTGTTCCCCCGCTATGCGGCCGCCGCTACGATCCTGATCCTGCTGGCTGCGGCTGCCCTACTAATCCCCCGCTATTTCACCGCTCCGGAACAGCCCATCGCCATGGAACAAAGTCAAGCGGTTTCACCGGAGGAGTCTTCGTCCCCGCCTCAGGTGGTTGATCCTGCGCCCCCGCCGCCCTCACCTTCCGTCGACCGACCGGAGGAGAAGTCGATTCCGGAAGCTTCACAAAATCAATTAACGGATCAGGAAAGTCCGGTTTCCGCCACGGAATCAGCCTTACCACCAGCCGAGATGCTGGACGAGGAAATAGCCTCGGAATCAGGAGAGGAAGCGCCGGCGGTCCGGCGGGTTGCGCCAGCACCACCGGCTACCCTCAGCGCGCCCGCGCTACAAGCCATTTCGGGAGCGAGTTTCCGGATTGCCACGGCACCCCGATCGGTAACGGGTCGGGTCACCAACGAGGATGGAGAGCCAATCGTAGCCGCCGAAGTCTACCGCCTGGGACTACCCACCGGTACCACCACGGATAGCGCGGGCGGTTTCGAACTGGCTTACGATGCAACGCTTAACAAGATCGTGGTGGAACACCCTGATTTTGAGGAAGAAACCGTGGAGGTATTCGATACTACCGCGCTTTTGCAGATCAGCCTGACCGAGGTGGCGAAGCGGGCAAGGTTTACCCCATGGCCGGAAACGGCATCGGTCAGCCGCGTGCCGCTGGACGCCGACCGGATCAACCGCCCACAGGCCCGCCCCGAAGAAGGATACCGGGAATTACGCGAGCGAATTGAAGCTAACCGCCCCGATAGCGTTGCCGAGGGTAAGCTGAAGGTCAGTTTTTTGGTCAATGAGGACGGAAGCCTAACGGATTTCCGCTTCAACGGGCAGCCAGACCGCGCCACTATGGACTATGTCGGTAACGCACTCGTCGAAACTTCCACCTGGAAGGTCGTTCGGGGAGAGGCGCCCGTCCGTGTTTATTTTACCTTACGTTTTGAATAGCATATAATAGGGATATGACCTACGAGAATTTTACCACCAAGGCACAGGAAGCCATCATCCAGGCACAGAAGATCGCCAAGGAAATGGACCAGCAACAAGTGGATACGCCCCACCTGCTGGCGGGGATTATAACCGTCGATGAGAGTGTCGCCGATTTCATTTTCAAAAAAGTCGGCGTCGGATTGCCCGAAGTCCGGCGGGAATTAAAGCAGGTCCTGCAGGACTATCCCCGTGTTAAGGGGCAGTCAAAGCAGTACCTCACCGGCGATGCCAACCGCGCGCTGAGCCGGGCCAAAAAGATGCTTGCCGACTTTGGTGACCAGTACATCAGCATCGAACTAATGATGCTCGGTATTATCCAGGGAGCCAGTGATAAAGGTGCCCGCATCCTGAAGGATCTGGGAGCCAGCAACGAAGGCATTCGCAATGCCATCCAGGAACTCAGGAAAGGCAAGACCGTTACCGATCCTTCCAGCGACGATACTTATAACCTGCTGGAAAAATTCACCGTCAATCTCAACGACCGGGCGGAAAACGGAAAGCTCGATCCCATCGTGGGTCGCGACGAGGAAATACGCCGCTTGCTGCAGATCCTCAGTCGCCGGAAAAAGAATAACCCCTTGCTCATCGGTGAATCGGGCGTGGGTAAGACGGCCATCGTGGAGGGCATCGCCTGGCGGATCGTAAAGGGCGATGTTCCCGAAAGTCTGCGGGAGAAAAGGATCTTCGTGCTGGACATTGCGGGGATGCTCGCCGGCGCCAAGTACAAAGGCGACTTCGAGGAGCGCCTGAAGGGCGTCATCAAGGAGGTGACCAGCAGCAACGGGCGCTACATACTCTTCGTAGACGAGATCCATACCCTGATTGGTGCCGGTGGCGGAAACGGAGCGATGGACGCCGCTAACATCCTGAAACCGGCCCTGGCCCGGGGCGACCTGAGGACCATCGGCGCCACCACCCTGGACGAGTACCAGAAGTATTTTGAGAAAGACAAGGCACTCGTTCGTCGATTTCAGACCGTCCGCATCGAGGAGCCCAGCGTAGAGGAGACCGTGTCTATTCTGCGCGGCCTGCAGGAGCGCTATGAAGTTTACCACAAGATCGAAATCCTCGACGAAGCCCTCGTTGCCGCGGCGGAACTAAGTAACCGCTACATCAGCGACCGCTTCCTGCCCGACAAGGCCATCGACCTGATCGATGAGAGCGCCGCGCGTTTGCGACTCGAGCTCGACAGCGTGCCGGAGGAGATCGACGAGTGGGAACGTCGCGTGCGCCAGCTTGAGATCGAACGGGAGGCCATCAAGCGGGAGGGCAGCGCCCCTAAACTCCAGATCATCGAGGAGCAGATCGCCAACGCCCGGGAAAAACGCGACAGCCTGCGGGCACGGTGGCGTAACGAAAAGGAGCTGGTGGACGCCAGCCAGAACATCAAAAAAACCATCGAGGAGCTGGAGCACGAGGCCGAAAAGGCCGAGCGCAACAGCGATTTCGAGACCGTCGCCAAGATTCGCTACGGGCAGCTCCAGGACCTGAAGAAGCAGTTAGCCACGGCGGACAAGGAACTAGAAAATCTACCCGATGAGAACCGGTTCACCAATGAGGAAGTCACCGCCAACGATATTGCCGAAGTAGTGGCGCGCTGGACCGGTATCCCCGTCCAACGGATGCTGCAGAGCGAACGCGATAAACTGCTCAAGTTGGAGGACGAACTCCACAAGCGGCTGATCGGACAGGAAGAGGCGGTACGCGCCGTATCGGATGCCGTTCGTCGCAGCCGCGCCGGACTGCAGGACGAGAACCGGCCAATCGGCAGCTTTATCTTTCTGGGACCTACTGGAGTGGGTAAAACGGAGCTCGCCAAGGCGCTGGCTGAAGTACTCTTTAACGACGAGCGGGCCATCACCCGGATTGACATGAGCGAGTACCAGGAGCGCCATACCGTAAGTCGACTGGTCGGCGCGCCTCCCGGCTACGTCGGTTACGACGAAGGAGGCCAACTGACCGAAGCGGTTCGCCAACGCCCCTACTCCATCGTGCTGCTCGACGAAATTGAAAAGGCCCACCCGGACACTTTCAATATCCTGCTGCAGGTACTGGACGACGGACGGCTGACCGACAATCGCGGCCGGGTAGCCAACTTCAAGAACACCATTATCATCATGACCTCGAATATGGGATCGGATACGATCCTGGAAAATTTTGAGGACCTGGCTAACGTAGACGACCGTCACCGGGAAGAAATCATTCAGACAACCCGGGAAGAAGTTTTCCAAACCCTGCAGGAGAACCTGCGGCCGGAATTCCTGAACCGCATCGACGAGCGTATCATGTTCACCCCACTGACTCGCCAGGAGATCAAAAAAATCGCTCGCCTGTTGCTGCACAAAACCGAGAAAATGCTGGCCCGGCAGGGCATGATCATCAAGATCAGCGATCGCGCCCTGGGTTGGCTGGCCGAACGGGGCTACGATCCCCAGTTCGGTGCCCGACCGATGAAGCGCGTCTTGCAAGCCGACCTGGCGGACGAACTGTCGAAGGGTCTCATCGCCGGTCAGTTCATCGCGGGTGACACCATTTACACCGACCTTGGAAACGATCAACTCGTGTTCACCAAGGAACCCTTCCCCGCCGAGCCGGCAGCCGAGAGCAGCGCCGAGGACGCCGCCGAGGCGGAGGCCGTCGCACGGGAGCGTACCACTGAGGAGGGGCTGGAAAAGAAAAAAACTCGTCGCCGGGGGAAGAAAAAGGCGGAAGATGAGGAACCGGAAGCACCGGAAGGCACCGTAGCCGAGCTTAAAAAAGCTACGCAGGATCTGCTGGACGCTACGGAAGAGGCTAAGAAGGAGTAAAAGGATTTTGCGCCGGGCGCAGGAGTAGGAACCCCAACTGAATATTCTCCTGCTCTTCCTCTCCGCTGGCGCCTCCAACGTCCTCGGAGGCTTCTTGATCTGCCTCTGCTATCGTACCGCCGGTGCCGAGCTTAGGAAATGGTGGAGGCGGCATGAAGTGTTTTAGGCTTTCTACCCGCATTTATGCCTACGCCGGGCAGTTGCCTTCTACCCGTTCGAGATTCCCGGTAGTCCGCAGCTGAGCGCGGCGAATTATACCCGATCCATCTGGAAAATAATTCCGGAAGCAGTTATAAGTTCCGTCCGTTCGCTGTCACCAGCAGGACAAAGGCACGGCCCCCGCTTTTGCCCGAATAATAATCTGAGTTGAACCAAAAACCGAATTTGGAGTTGAAAACATTGTTTAAACATAAATTATGAAAACAATTGCTCTCAAGTTTGGCCTTTATTTTTTCGGGGGGTTAGTAGCCATATTTCTATTAAGTTATTTATTGGGTTTGGCGGCGAACTACCAGTTAAGGGTGATCAATGGTTTGCTCCACATGGCCATACTTTATTACGGTATTAAGCAGCTGCGGATGAGGCAACCCGAGACTCACCAGAATTACGTCAGTGGCGTCGCCCAGGGGCTATACATAGGTGCGGTAGGCACCGTCCTGTTTGCCATCTTCACCACGCTTTTCCTCTCCGCCGATACCAGCCTCATGGCCGAGCTGCAGGCTGCCACACCACTTGGTAATTCCCTCACGCCCATAAGCGGCGGCGTATTCATCCTCATGGAGGGAGTTGCCGTCAGCCTGATCGGCTCCTACATCCTTACTCGCTACGTCGATGCCCGGCTGGAAGAAAAAGAAGGGGCCGGGAGTGCCTACGCAAGTCGGGGATCGATCGTCGGATAGTTATACCCGTTACGAAGTCATTTAGCTGGCACTGCTGCTTCGCCGTGGTCGTTTATCTTTTGCTCTAGTCGTGCCGGGTAATATTTCTTGCGGGTCGGTACCCGCGGCAGGCTCTGTAGTCCGCTGCTTAGCCCGGATCGTGAGCCGTAGAAAGAGGTACCACGCCCAGCTACCGGCGAACTCGGGATAGGTAAATCCGCTATCGTTGAGGGCATCACCTGACGTGTCCTATTGGGCAACTTACCGGAAAGCCTCCGGGAAAAAAGGACCTTCGTACTGGATATCGCCGGCCCACCGTTGGGAGTGAATTACAAGGGCGACCTCAATACGGGTCCAAAGCGGCGCGTCAAGCGCGTCGGCAGCGAGCCCAGATGGCAGCTCAGCGAAGAGAAAACCCACACCCGGAGGAAACCCGAAGACGCCAACACATCCGAAGGCCCGATTTTAGGAACGGAACAAGGCTACTCCTGATCTGCTGGACGCTACGGAGGATAAGAAGAAGGAATCTTACTATTTGACGGGGAGCCCAGCCTCAAAGTGAAAAGGTCAGTAGCGGTAACGTATATTGAGCGGCCGTTAAACTTTGATCATGCAACGACTTCTTCCCCTTTTTCTCTTTCTGATAACCCTGGCTTATTGCGCGCAGCAGCCCGAAGCCACCGGCCCGATCTATCCCGAGCGGGACATCGACCTGGAGCCTACCGGAGCCGCCGACCTGGCCCGGAAAATACGGGCGGAGACCAATATCGAGCTCGATGAAGATTTCGAAATATCCCTATGGGCGAATGACAGCCTGGTAAAAGATCCCATTGCGATCAGCGTCACCCCGGACGGACGCATATTCTACACCAGCGCGATCCGGCCAATGAACTCCGAATTTGATATCCGGGGCCACCGCGATTGGATGACGGCTTCCATTTCTTTTGAGACCGTAGAAGACCGCCGGGATTTTCTGCGCAAGACGTTCGAGGAAGGCAGCGAGCAATCCGAACGACACCTCAAGGATCTTAACGGCGACGGCGTGCGGGATTGGCGCGATCTCACCGTCGAGAAGGAAGAGGTCTGGTTCGTGGAGGACCGAAGCGGCGACGGCGTAGCCGACCACGCCAAGCTCTACATGGAAGACTTCAATGAGGAGATCAGTGACGTAGCTAATGGCATAGAGTACGTCGACGGAGAGGTCTACATTTCCGTGGGCCCGGACCTTTGGAAAACCGCGGATACCGACGGAGATGGCATCGCCGACGAAAAAGAATCGCTCAGCCATGGCTGGATCGTGCACATCGGATTCGGTGGCCATGGCATGTCGGGAGTGACGGTAGGCCCCCAGGGCCGGATCTGGTGGGGCGGCGGGGACGTCGGCATGAACGTAATTGACAAGGAGGGCAACCAACATAAGTATCCTAATCAGGGCACCATCGTTCGCTGTGACCCGGACGGGACGAACTTCGAGGTGTATGCCAGGGGCGTCCGCAATACCCACGAGTTCGTATTTGACGACCTGGGGAACCTCATTTCCGAAGACAACGACGGCGACCACAGCGGGGAGAGCGAGCGCCTGGTATACCTGATCGATGGCTCCGATTCCGGCTGGCGCATCAACTGGCAGTTCGGCAAATACACCGACCCCGATAATAATGACTACAAAGTATGGATGGAAGAGCGCATGTACGAGCCGCACTGGGAAGGACAGGCCGCTTACTTCCTACCCCCTATCCAGAACTTCGTCAACGGTCCTACGGGCTTCGTTTACAACCCCGGTACCGCTCTCGGGCCGGAGTATTATAAGCATTTCTTCGTAGCCGAATTCCGCGGCAACCCCGCCAATTCTCCCATCCACGCCTTTACCCTGGAGCCGGAGGGCGCGGGCTTTAAGCTCGGATCGACCAAAGAGGTGGTTTCCGGAGTACTCCCAACGGGGCTGGATTTCGGAGCCGATGGCGCCCTTTATTTCAGCGACTGGATCAATGGCTGGAACCCAAAGCAGGAGGGCAGAATCTGGAAACTCGACGTACCCGGAGGAGCCGATATGCCTATCCGTCGCGAAGTAAAGCGCCTGCTTAATATGCCCGTGGACGAGCTTAGCATCGACACCCTCGGCGTACTACTAGCTCACCAGGACCAACGGGTGCGTAAAAACGCTCAGTTCGAGCTTGTCAAGCGGGAAGAAGGTGGCTACCAAGAGCTACTCCGCACGGCCCGCAGTGGGTCCAATTTATACGCTAGAATCCACGGATTGTGGGGCATGGCGCAGATGGCCCGAGCCGAATCCGGTCTGGCCGAGGAACTTGCTTCTTTCCTGAGCGACAACGATCCGGAAATTGTAGCTCAGGCCGCGAAACTCATTGGCGATGTCAGGTACATGGGTGCGGGCGATGAGCTGATTTCGCTGCTGGATCGGGAGGAGCCACGCGTTGTCTTTATGGCCACCGAAGCACTGGGACGAACGGAGAATAACGACGCCGTCCAGCCTATCCTTAATATGATCGAGCGAAACAACGACGAGGATCTGTACCTGCGGATGGCGGGTATGATCGCCCTCGGACGCATCGGGGCCGTCGACCCCCTTGTTGCCCTTTCGGACAGTCCTTCCCGCGCCCTGCGCACCGCTGCCGTTGTGGCGCTTCGTCGCATCGAATCGCCCGGGATCGCCCGGTTCCTGCAGGACGAGGACGAATACATCGTGGCCGAAGCCGCGCGTGCCATTAACGATGATTACTCTATTCCCGATGCGCTCCCGGCGCTGGCCGCAACGCTCGGTGATCCCCGCTTCACGGCTGAGCCCCTTATCCGTCGGGCCATCAGTGCCAACGTTCGTGTCGGAGGGAAAGAAAGCGTCGAACGTCTTACCGCCTACGCCACCAACACCAGTGCCCCAGCGGAATTACGTTCCGAGGCCATTTCCGCTCTCGCCGTATGGGCCCACCCCAGCGTATTCGACCGGGTCGACGGTCGCTATCGGGGAGAATTCGAACAGGATTCCACGGTTGCCGCGGCGGCTCTGGGTCCCGAGATCGCTAACTTGATGTCCCGGGGTGAGGAAGAAGTTCGCATTGCCGCGATCACCGCCGCCGGAAAACTCCACCTGGAGGAGACCATACCTCAGCTGACCCGACTGTTGGAAAACGATCGTTCCGCGCTCGTGCGGACGGAAGCACTTAATGCCCTCAATAATTTGGGTGCTCCCGATCTCGACCAGAACTTAGAAACGGCCCTGGCGGATCGGGAAGGAAACGTGCGTGCCCGTGCCCTGGAAATTTTACCGAGCTCTGGAATTTCGGATGATCGTTCGGTAATGCTCTATGATAAAGTGATGGAAAAAGGCAGCGTTGTCGAGCAACAAGCGGCGCTGCTCGGACTGTCGCAAATGGAAGGAGAATCCGCCAATGAGCTATTCGGACGTCTACTCGACCGTTTGGAGGCGGACAATATTCCAACGGAAGTAAAACTGGACCTAGCGGAAGCCGTCGAGCAGCACGGCGACCCCCAACTCAATGCCATCCTTACCGATTACGCCGGTACGGTAGACAGCGATCTGGGGCTTTATACTTTCGCGCTCGAGGGTGGTAACGAGAATCGGGGTAGGAACCTTTTCTACCGCAGTGAAGCGGCGCAGTGCGTCCGTTGCCACGCCATCTTCGAATACGGGGCGAACGTCGGCCCGGGACTCGAGGGCATTGCCGACCAGCTTGATCGGCGGCAACTGCTGGAAGCCCTCATTCGCCCGAGTGCCCGCCTGGCCCCCGGTTATGAAACCATCCTGGTCACCCTCAACGACGGTACCGTAACGGCCGGAACGGTGATGAAACGTACGGACGAGGAGATCACCCTAAAGATTGGTAAGGGCGACATCCAAACAATAGCACGCAGCAGCATCGCCGAAGAGGAAACCCTACCGTCCAGTATGCCTTCCGTGGAAGAGCGTTTGAACCGGCGGGAGATTCGCGATCTTGTTGCCTTCCTTTCCAGCCTTCACGCCGAAGAGTCTTAATCCTCAGCGCCCCCCCGGTAACGCAGTCGAATTGGTCCCGACCAATCGCGTTCAGGATCGATGCATACACCCGACTGACAAACAGCTATCCGCCCGGCAATAGCCAGCACACGGGCCCTACTCCTTACGCGATCCATGAGCGAACGCCAGTCCTCCGGAAGCAACGCGCGGGCCACTTCCGATGGGCACACGGTTTTTTCGAATCCACGCGCTTGCGTCCGGGTCAGAATTTCCGCATCGATTCGGTTATCGGTCATCTTGGCTCAAGGGATGGTGAACAACGGCAAGGTATTTATGCCTTATGTAGGTACAACAAATCATCAACCCATGAAGACGACTACCCCCAACCTCGCCGAACAATCCGGCACCTACACCCTAGGTAAGGATCTCACCATTCATCGCCTCGGCTACGGAGCTATGCGCATTACCGGAGACGGCATTTGGGGGCCACCCAAAGACCGCGATGAGGCCATTCGCGTACTGCAAGCGACGCAGGACCTCGGAATTAATTTTATCGATACCGCCGACAGCTACGGTCCGAATGTTTCCGAGGAGTTGATCGCCGAGGCACTGCACCCTTACCCCGATGGCTTGTTGGTTGCCACCAAGGGCGGCCTGGAGCGTACCGGTCCGAACGAATGGCCGGTCAACGGGCGCCCCGAGCACCTGGAAGAGGCCCTAAAGGGAAGCCTCAAGCGACTAAAACTCGAGCGCATTGACCTATACCAACTGCACCGCTTCGATGATAAAGTCCCCGCAGATGAATTCCTCGGCAAACTGGCCGAACTAAAAGAGCAGGGGTACATCCGTCACCTCGGCCTGTCAGAAGTTACCGTCGACCAGATCAAGCAGGCGCAAAAGCATTTCGAAGTCGTGAGCGTACAGAATAAATACAGCCTGACCGACCGGCAGTGGGAGGACGAAGTGGCCTGGACCCGCGAAAATGGTATCGCGTTCATCCCCTGGTACCCCCTGGATGCCGGTGCCTTGGAGAATAAAGACCTACAACGCATTGCTAAGAAGTACGACAGCAGCGTATACCAGATCGCCATCGCCTGGTTACTGGCCCACAGCAATAATATCCTGCCGATTCCCGGTACGAGCTCGGTCAGTCACCTCAAGGAGAATACCCAGGCCTCGGCCATAGAGCTGGAGGAGGAGGACTTGCGGACGTTGGAAGGACTTTAGCATATAGCGGGTAGTTCGTAGCGGGTAGCATATAGCGGGTAGTTCGTAGCGGGTAGCATATAGCGGGTAGCGAGTAGCGGGTAGCATATAGCGGGTAGCGGGTAGCGAGTAGCGGGTAGGCAGTGGATGCTCTTGTGCCCACCCGCTACCCGCTCCATGCTACCGCCTACCCGCTATACACCAACAAAAACCCTCCACTCCCAGGGTTGCAGTGCAACTTCCTCCCCTTCCGAAATCTCCTCCTCTGCACCGGTCAGGCCATCGGCGTACTTGCCCGTGTAGAGGTTTTCCGAAAAGCGCAGTACCCGCGTCTCGTCGCAAAAATTAAAAATGGCGAAGAGCTTGCCATTCTCGTCCTGCCGCACGAAACTCAGGACTTCCGACTCGTAGTTATTAGGGACCCGGATCATGGTGGCACCGTAAGGAGCGTTGGCCAGAGCCGAATGCTGCTTTTTAAGCCTGATCAGCTTCCGGAAAAGGTCGGCGAACGGATGTTCTTTCCACTTAATGGGATCCTTGCGGAAGAAGGCTAATCGCTTTTCCAGTCCGGCTTCCTGGCCGTTGTGGATCAAGGGAATACCTTCGCCGATAAAGGAGAGGGCAATGGACGCTTCGAGGCCGTCACCGAGCATCTCGTACATCGTACCTTCCCAGGCGTTCTTGTCGTGGTTATCGGTGAACGTCAGCCGCATGGCGTCTTCCGGCCAGGCGCGTTCGTTCCAGGAATAATAGACGAAAAGGCCCCCTACCCCCTCCTTGCCGTGGGCTATCCGGTGCAGCGTCTCGTGCCAGCTCCAGGCGTAGGTAGCATCGAAGGCGGCGCGGTGCAGATCCCGGGCCTCCCACTCGGCGAGCATGAAGACCGGTTTGACGGCGTCAAGCCGTTCCCGGGCCGCTTCCCAGAACACGGTAGGTACGTAGCCGGCCACGTCGCAACGGTAGCCGTCGATATCACATTCGCGGACCCACCATTCCATTACGTCGAGCATATAGTTACGCATGCCCTCCTGCCGGTAATCCAGGTCGATGATGTCCGACCAATCCCACCAGGGCGTCGGCCGGAAGTCCCCTTTATAGTCACGGGCGTACCACTCGGGGTGTTCGTCTACCAACACATTGTCCCACGCGGTGTGGTTGGCGACCCAGTCGAGGATCACGTACATATCGTGGTCGTGGGCCTGCTTGACAAAGTCTTTAAAGTCATCCAGGTCACCGAATTCCGGATTCACGCCATAATAATCCTTGATCGAGTACGGGCTTCCGAGTTCCCCCTTACGGTTCTTTTCGCCGATCGGGTGGATGGGCATCAACCATAAGATATCCACGCCAAGCTCCTTAAGTCGGGGAATTTCTGCGGTGGCCGCGGTGAACGTTCCTTCCGGGGTAAATTGACGGGTGTTGATCTGGTAGAGGACGGCGTTTTTAGACCAATGAGGGTGATTCATGGGGTTCTTTTTACTGGGGAATGGATAGGTGTTGTACATACAGTGCCCTAACCGGCAAGAAGTTCTATCTTCCCCGAAAGATCGAATTATGCAACGCAGAAAATTTATTCGGGCGGGTGCCGCGGGTGCCATGGCCGTGGCGGGAAGCCAGTTGGGCGCTACCCATTCACCAGCCCAAACGACCGAGAAAGAGCTCGTCGAATGGCGGGTTTACGAAATGGCCTGGGGCGGCAACCAGGGAATGCTACTGGACTACCTCCAGAACACCCTGCAGGCCGCACTTCGCCGGAACGGGGCCACCCAGTTCGCCGTTTTCCACGAATACGGTAACAGTAATCCGGTGAAGCTCCACGTCATGATCGCCTACCGTAACGCTTCCGCCTACCTCGCGAGCCAGACCCTCGACGATGATGAAGTCTTCCAGACGGAGTCAAGGGAGTACAATAACGTGGGCGTCGACCGCCCCCTCTACACCCGCTTTTCTTCCTGGCTGATGAACGCCTTCGACGGCATGCCCCAGACCGTTCCGGCGGATCCGCAGGCCGGGCTCTTCGAGCTACGCATCTACGAAGGGTATTCCGAGGATGCCACCCGCCGCAAAATTCGCATGTTCAATGAATTTGAGGTGGACATCTTCAAGGACACGGACCTGGATGCCGTTTTTTACGGCGACATGATCGCCGGCCCTTACCGTCCGGCGTTGGTTTACCTGCTCCAGTTCGAAAACATGGAAGAGCGTGATTTGAACTGGAGTAAATTCGGCAGCCACCCGGAATGGAACCGGATCAAGGACCTGCCGGAGTTTGCCGATTCCGTCAGTAATATCCAGCGGACCTTCCTGATCCCGGTTTAATCCTGCAACGCCTGCCGCAATGCCTTTTCAAATAGTCCGAAGGCCTCGATGTGCGGCAGGTGACCGATGCCTTTAAGTTCGATGAGTTCCGAATCGGGGATCTGCTCGCTGATGGCGTTACCGAGTTCGTCGTAGCGCCCCATCGTTGCCCTTACCTCCTCGCTTACCAGGGGCTTGCCCAGTGCGGTACGGTCGCGGGTTCCGATGATCAGCGTGGTGGGTACTTCCAGTTCGCTGAATTCGTATACCACGGGTTGGGTAAAGATCATATCGTAGGTGAGGGCGGAATTCCAGGCTACCCGTGCGTAATCGGGATGCTTCGTCCAGCCGGCTAACAACTTCGCCCAGGGCTCGTAACGCGGATACCAATTGCCGTCGTAATAGCTCTGTCGCATGTATGCCTTGATGGACTCGTAGTCCTTCTGCAGTTCGCTCTCGTACCACTGATCGATCGTCTGGTAGGGAACCTTTAGCTTCCAGTCCTCCAGTCCGATGGGATTGACCAGGATCAGCTCCGTCACCGCTTCGGGGAACATCAGGGCGTAGCGGGTAGCCAGCATGCCGCCCATGGAGTGCCCCAGTACGACGGTGGAATCTACCCCAAGCGTATCGAGCAGCGCCCTGGTGTTGTGAGCAAGTTGCTGAAAGGTGTACTGGTAATATTCCGGCTTGGTGGATTTTCCGAAGCCGATCTGGTCGGGCACGATCACGCGGTAGCCTTGTTCCATTAGGAAGGTCATCGTCTCTCCCCAGTAGGCTCCGTTAAAATTTTTCCCGTGGAGCAGGACAATAGTTCGGCCATTCGCTTCGCCGGTAGGTAATTGATCCATATAGACCATTTCCAGCTCCTGCTGCTGACTGTTGACGGTAAAGACATCCGTTGGATAGGCATATTCGTAATCCGTCAGCCGCGGATCCAAGACTGGGATCGAATCCGCCTGAGCGCCAAGATGGAGGCCGGAAAGGAAGGTGAACAGCGCCAGAAAAGAAATTTTCATCGGGTGGGATTTGCCCTGTAACCCGATTTGCCAGCGGTTTGGTTCGGTAGCGGCCACTCAAAGGCAGTTGCTTCAAAGACCGTATACTTCCTTGAACGCACAGCAGAGACGGACGAAAAGGACGGTACCCCCACGGAACATAAGCGCTTAAGTACGTGGGGAATAGAAGGAACTTCAAAAGAGACCAAGCATTTTCTTTGCTCCTAATTTTGAAAGCGCGTATATTTGCAGCCGCTTAGCACAATTGGCGCGGTAGCTCAGCCGGTTAGAGCGCAGGATTCATAATCCTGAGGTCGGGTGTTCGAGTCACCCTCGCGCTACTTCAAGACTTTTCCGGTTTCGGAAAAGTCTTTTTTTATGCTACCTGTTCCGCGATGCTGCGGATGGTCGAGCTGTCGCCCATGGTGTAGTAGTGCAGACAGGGCACGCCTCGTTCCTTCAACTCCTTACTCTGGGCGGCGCACCATTCGATGCCGACCTCGGTTCGTGCCTCCGACGTCTTTGCCTCGCTGATCCCCTTCACCAGGTCGTCCGGCAGGTCTACGTGAAACAGCCGCGGCAGGGAATTCAACTGGTAGAGCTTGGTAACGGGCTTAAGTCCCGGTACGATGGGCACGTTTATGCCGACTGCGCGGCAGGCATCCACGTAGTCGAAGTACTTGCGGTTGTCGAAGAACATCTGGGTGACGATGTAGTGGGCTCCGGCGTCCACCTTTTGCTTCACGTAGCGCAGGTCGTGCTCGAGGTTAGCAGCTTCGAAGTGCTTTTCCGGATAACCGGCGACCCCGATGCAAAAATCCGTTTTACTGGCATGTTCTCCCTTCACCAGCTCGTCGAGGTAATGCCCGTTATTCATGTCTACGATCTGGCCAACCAGCTCGCAGGCGTAATTGTGACCGTCCTCCTCCGGAATGAAGCGGCCTTCGAACTTCCGGGCGTCGCCGCGGAGGGCAAGGACGTTCTGCACGTCGAGGAAAGCCAGGTCGATCAGGGCATTCTCGGTATCCTGTTTGGTGAACCCTCCGCAGAGCAGGTGGGGCACCGCATCCACGCCGTAGCGGTGCATAATGGCCGCGCAGATACCGACGGTGCCCGGCCGCTTGCGGATCGACGTTTTCTCGTAGTAGCCGCTCGCCCGCTTTTTGTAGACGTACTCCTCGCGGTGGTAGGTCACGTCTATAAACGGCGGCTTGAAGTCCATCAGCGGGTCCAGGGTGTCGAAGATGGCCTGCATGCTCCCCCCCTTTAGCGGCGGAAGGACTTCGAAGCTTAGTAACGTTTGGCCGTCGGCCTTCGCAAAATGATCAGTTACACGCATATGCTAAACGGGCTGTTGCCCTGGGTTTAGATGGCCTGGCCGCCAGTAGAAGGACTACGGAAGGTAGAGGCTCACTCCGTTCGCCGGCAGATCCGACACATCGGCGCGAGAATCCGCCAGCCAACCATTGCTTTTTAAAGGACGCCAAAAGTACACACCACATCAATAATCTTCGGGTCTCCTTGTTCATCCCCCGCGACCGCAGGGAGCTCTACCGGCAAAGCCTTCTACCGCGACCGCAGGGAGCTCTACCGGCAAAGCCTTCTACCGCGACCGCAGGGAGCTCTACCGGCGAAGCCCTCTACCGCGACCGCAGGGAGCTCTACCGGCAAAGCCCTCTACCGCGACCACGGGGAGCTCTACCGGCAAAGCCCTCTACCGCGACCAAAGGGAGCTCTACCAGCGAAGCTTTCTACCGCGACCGCAGGGAGCTCTACCGGCGAAGCCCTCTACCCCGACCGCAGGGAGCTCTAAGACGAGCGAAGCGAGTCAAACAACCCCTCCCAACCCTTCCGGTTCCGAATCACCACGTCCACGTACTCCCGCCATACGGCACCATCCTGCTCGGGATCTTTAACCACGGCACCCGACAGGCTGGCGGCCAGGTGCTCCGTCTCGATGTCGCCGGAACCGAAATGGTGACTCAGGGCCCGGCTCTGGTTGACCACCGAAATGGCCTCCGCGGTAGAAAGCGTCGAACTGGGGACTTTGAGTTGGGTCCGCCCATCCTCCGTTCGTCCGTTACGGAGCTCGCGGAAGATGGTCACCAGGCGGGTGATCTCCGCGGCGGCGTCCTGCTTTACGGGCGGGAGCTGCATGCGTTCCGCTGCGGCACGGCTGCGGTCGGTAACGATGCGTACTTCTTCCTCCAGCGTAGCGGGCAGGGGCATGACCACGGTATTGAACCTCCGGCGCAGGGCGCTGGAAAGTTCGTTGACGCCGCGATCGCGATCGTTGGCCGTGGCGATCACGTTGAAGCCCCGGCGGGCCTGGGTTTCCTTTCCCAGCTCGGGGATCGGCAATATCTTTTCGGAGAGCACCGTGATCAGGGCGTCCTGCACGTCACTGGGTACCCGGGTCAGTTCCTCGATCCGCACCAGCTTTCCTTCGCGCATTCCCACCATGACCGGCGAGGGGACCAAGGCGGCTTCACTGGGTCCTTCGGCGAGAAGGCGGGCATAGTTCCAGCCGTAGCGCAGGGCGTCCTCGCTCATGCCGGCGGTTCCTTGAACCAATAAGGTTGAGTCCCCGCTAATGGCCGCGGTCAGGTGCTCGCTGACCCAGGTTTTGGCCGTACCCGGCACCCCTACCAGCAGCAAGGCCCGGTCGGTCACCAGGCTGGCTACCGCCACTTCGATCAGCCGGCGGTCCCCGAAGTACTTCGGCGTGATCTCCGTGCCATCCTCGAGGGTATCGCCCATGATGTAGCGTACTACGGCTCTCGGGCTCAGTCGCCAACCCGACGGGCGGATGCCCTGGTCCGCTTTTTCTAGGGCGGCGAGCTCACCGGCGTAGGCGTCTTCGGCGTGGGGGCGGAGGATCTCAGTCATGGAGTAGTAGGGGGGAGCAGTTAGAAGGATTCGGCGGAGGAAGGCTTATTACGGTCCATCAGCATAGTCGCTACCCGCCGCTTGCCGTCAAAAAGCTTGACGATATTTTTTTGGTCGGCATAGTATTCCGTCAGGACGCTGTTCTCCACTCGTATTCCATCCGGATCGGCGACGTCGTTGGCCGCCATATAGATCCAGAGCCCGTGCATATCGTCCTCCAGTTCGTAGCCGACGATCTCTACGGGCAGTTCCTTCTCGTTCCACTGAATGCTAAAATGCTTTTCCAGGTACGCGGCAAGGTAGCGGCCGGTTTCGGCGTGTTCCTTGGCGGTACCGATACGGAGGCGTGGAGCACCGGCCTCCTCCATGGCTTCTTCCAGATCATCAACGAACACCTGCATCTCGATCTGAAGTTGATTTCGGTCGGCTACGTAGCGTACGTTCGTTTTACTGACGTGGTAATCGTGGACGGGCGGGGCGACCAGCAACAGAAGGGATAGAAGCAGCAGCATGGAGCAAGCGGTTTAGCGGGGACAGACACAAAAATAGCCCGCTGCAAGCAACGGGCTAGTAAAACGATTCGTCGGGCCGGAGGGTTGGACCGTACTATTCTTCCAGCCGGTAGTACAGGACGAGTTCCAGGGAGTCGCTGGTCACCCCATCGGCGGCATCGAATCCTTTGCTGACCAGGTAGCGGCCCATGCGCTCGGTTTCTTCGAGCAGGGCGCGGTCTCCGGCTACTTTCATCTGTCCGGACACCGGGGCACCCTCGGTATTGTCGACGGTAGTAACCACGAGATTCATAGGGTTCGCCAGCGTTATCTTATCGGTCAGCGGCATGGCCTTCCAGTCGGAGCCGTCCTCGTTGACATATATTTTGAGGAGGTAGGGGCCGGTGCGGCGGGACTCCAGCGCAGCCGGCGGGTAAATCACTTCCTCGTAAATGGTCTTGAGTAAGTGCCGCTGGGGGTTATCCCCATCCGCAGCCCCCCGGAGGGTCGGTCTGGCCTGCTGGGCGGCGAGTGGCAGGGTAAAAATGGCCAGGAGCAGACCGTAAAACAGTTTCCGCTTCAGTTGCGGGTCGTGAAAAAATCGTGTCATAGTGTCGTTGTTACATTCGGTAGGCTATCAACCCGTATCCCCTGCCCTTTGATCGGAACGGCGGCTGAGTTTGGCTGTCGGGATTGGGACAGGCTGTCTTTTATTGGAAGGTGTTGTTTCCTGCGCTCCGGCGCAACATTGATTAGTTCTCCAGCATAAATTTGACCTCAAACTTCAGAGTGGCAGGAATCGGTACACCGTCTTTGGTAGCCGGCTCGAATGGTCCGATGGCGCGGATAGCGCGCGCCACTTCATCATCCAGGCCTTCGGAGGGTTTGGTAATGACCATCGGAGCGTCAGGAAATACCGTGTTGTCCTTATACCCAATAACCACCAGGGCATTGGGACTTTCGCCGGCTACATCCCCAATCACTTCCGTATGGACGTCCACGATTTCTCCTGTCGAGGAAAGCCGAACTTCGGCCGCAATGGTGCCGACCTGGCCCATGTTGCGCTCCTTCTGCGGGTAGCGCACCTCAGCGTAAAACCCATGCAGAAATGTCGGGTATTCTTCATTTACAGGGACCGGTGCAGCCTGATCGTTATGCAACTGCGCCAGGGAAAACTCGCGGGCTTCTGCGGCGAGAACCAGATCCGTCTCGAGGTCCTCAGCTGTACAAGCTACGAGTAATGAGCCTAGAAGAATGAAGAGCATGGTCCAGTGAGCGGTATGTAGCCGGGAGTTGGTTTGCTGGGTCAACATAGTTATACGCATTTTAATGGGTGATGAAAACAGCGCCGGCACGAGCGTCGGCGACTGGGTGGCCCGCAGCAACTGCCGGCCATAGATTTTGGGTGATACTTCCTCCAGCACCGCGGCATCGGCCTCGTATTCGTGGACTCTGCCCAGTAGCCGGGAATAGATCCAGATCAGGGGATGAAACCACAGGACCAGCGTCGCTACCATCATAGCCAGACGTTCGTAGACGTGACCGGACCGCAGGTGGGCCGCTTCGTGGAGCAGGGCCGCCCGTTCCAGCTCCGAATCGAGCTTTTCGGGCAGGTAAATGCGCCCGAAGACCGCGTAGGGAGACCGGACCAGGAAACTACGGATCACGCGGTAACCCCTGAAAAGTTCCACATTTTTTGCGGCGGGGCGCAGGTGAATGGCTAGCCGGCAAACCGTTGTGCCCGTCCCGACGACAACTCCCGCCAGCCAGATTCCCAGGCAGATGGTCGACCACGAATAGGACGTAGCTACTACCGGACCGGGATCAGCAGCTCCCTTACCGGCGGGGACGATATAGGCTATCAGATCGACGGGCAACCGGCCCACTCCTCCGGCGACGCCTAGTTGAAAGGAGGGCAAAAGCGGGATGACAACACCCGCCATGACCGCCGCCAGCAGAAACCGTCGCCGTGTCCGCCAGTCGGTAACACGACGGAAGGCAAAGAGGTAGAAAACGAGCAGCGCGGTCCAGACCAGCGTGGCTTCTATAAGCAGGCGGGGGGTTGCGTCGCTCATTCTTCTTCCAGTTGGCGGACAAGCGCGTTGAGCTCTTCCAGACTAAGATTGTCATCCTTCACCAGGTAGCTCACCGCCGCCGAGCCGGAGCCGCCGAAGAAGCTCTTGACCAGCCGCCCCAGTCGCTGGCGGCCGTACTCCTCGCGGCTGATCTTCGGGGTATAGACGAAGGTGCGGCCGTACTCCCGGTGGGTGACGAAGCCGCGCTCGTCCAGCGCCAGGATCAGGGTGGAAATCGTACTATGCGCGGGTAGCTTGCCGCTCTTTGCTTCGACGGCTTTGGCGAAATCTCCGACGGTACACTCGCCGAGCTCCCAAACGTGGTGCATCAGATCTTCCTGGGCACGAGTCAATTTTTGCATGTTATAGTTATTTAACGTAAATATACGTTATATCTCGTGCCGATCAACTCTTTGGAAAAATTTATCCCCTTGATCGCCAAAATTCTTGGCCATAAACAACTGCCCTATGACCAGGTCCACCCCGTCGACGGGCTCCCGCGTCCGCCAAAAGACCTCTGCCATTCATCTTTTCCCTGCCGCTTACTGTTAATTTCCCGGACTCAAATACCCAGACATGGCCTTTCTACGCCTATTCAAGCCCCCCAAGAATCAGCAGTTTTCCTACAAGCCCCGGTACTGGGACCCAAAGAAGGAAGAGGCCGAAGAACGCCGGCTGCGGATCGAAACCTTGCAGAATGGCGGCGTAGACGGCATGAAGGAGCGGCTTCGCGGCGGTTTCCGTAAGGGGGCCGGGGGTGAAGCGGCGGGTCGCTACCGCAACGAGCGGGTCCGTAAGTCTAATTACAGTTTGCTGGTCATTCTCGTGACCCTCGTGGTTTTATCCTATGTCGTGTATAAGCTGTATTTCCCCGACCTGGAACAGCTGCTCGGCTAATTGTTGTTAATTTGGCCGTTGTAACCTATCCCAGTTTATGTCGGACAACCTCGTCCAGCTTCTTCCGGATGCCATAGCCAACCAAATCGCCGCCGGCGAGGTGATCCAGCGACCGGCCAGTGTGGTTAAGGAGCTGGTAGAGAACGCCGTGGATGCCGGAGCCGATGAAATCAATCTCATCGTTAAGGATGCCGGGAAGGCCCTAATTCAGGTGATCGACAATGGTTGCGGGATGTCCGAAACCGACGCCCGGATGTCGCTCCAACGGCACGCCACGAGTAAATTGCGCACCGCCGATGACCTGTTCACCCTGCACACGATGGGGTTTCGGGGAGAGGCGCTGGCCAGCATCGTAGCAATTGCCCAGGTCGAAATGAAGACCCGCCGGGCTACCGACGAACTCGGCACGCGCATCGTAGTGGAGGGAAGCGAGGTCACGGACCAGGAACCCACGGCTGCCCCCGCCGGCACGAGTATTGCCGTGAGAAACCTCTTTTACAACGTCCCTGCCCGACGTAATTTCCTGAAGAGCGATTCGGTGGAACTGCGCCATATCCGGGATGAATACATTCGCATCGCCCTGGCCCACCCAAGTGTCCGCTTCGAACTGCACGTCAACGACAAGTTGGATCTATCCCTCGTAGCCGGCAACCTGCGGCAGCGCATCATCGCCATCTTCGGCAAAAAGTACCGCGATCTGCTCGTTCCCATTGAGGAGGCTACCGACATCCTTAGTATCGGAGGTTACGTGGGCAAACCCGAGGCGGCCCGGAAGAGTAAGGTAGGCCAGTTCTTCTTTATCAACGACCGCTACATCCGGAGCAGCTATTTGCACCATGCGGTCACTATGGCCTACGATGAATTACTGAGTAAGGACAGCTACCCCTTCTACGTTATCTTCCTGGAGATCGACCCGGCACGTATCGACGTGAACGTCCATCCTACCAAGCAGGAGATAAAGTTTGAGGACGAGCGCCTGATCTACAACTATCTGAAGGCGACAATCCGTCATGGTCTCGGGCGCGCCAGTATTATGCCGACCATTGACTTTGAGTCCGACAACCCCTTCTCTCCCTCCCGAACAAGCTATGCACCGAACAATCAGCAGCCGCAGCAGGACGAAGCGCTCCCCAGCAAAATGAACCGGGAAACGCCGCATTCGGCTCCGGCGGCCCTGCCGGGGGACGCGCGTCGCCACGCCAGCAACCTTCATCACTGGGAACAGCTTTACGAAAACCTGGAAGTCGAGGTTGACACGGACACCGGGGAGGTACTCCAGAGTAGATTAGGTCGCGAAGAAGAACCGGATACGCCATCCCCACAGGGAAGAGCCCCTTTTCAACTCCATCACCGCTACATCGTGAGTGCCATTAAAAGCGGTTGGCTGCTGATCGATCAGCAATCCGCCCACGAACGCATCCTTTACGAAGGCTTTTTACACACCTTACGCGAAAAGCCCGCCACTTCCCAGACCTCCTTATTTCCGCAGACCCTGGACCTGCCCCATGCCGATGCCGAGCTGATGGTTGCCTTGCTACCGCAGCTCAACCAGCTGGGCTTCGACCTGGAAGCCTTTGGGGGCGGCACGTTTATCGTGCGGGGTATTCCCGCCGAACTCGCCGGTCGCAACAATGAGTTGGATCTGCTTGAGCGCATTCTGCAACAATTTAAATCCAACGTGGATCTGAGCAACAACGGTCACGATCGGTTGGCCCGGACCCTGGCGCGGGCCGCGGCGATCAAGCGGGGTACGGGGCTGGACGAATCGGAGATGCGCTCGCTGATCGATCGGCTATTCGCCTGCGAACAGCCCCGCGTAGCTCCCAACGGCCGACAGTGCTTTGTCAAGTACGAGCTGGAGGACGTCGAACGACTTTTTGAGGGCTAGCACGTGCCCGTCCTTCATTTTCGACCAAAGCACGACGGACAACTACGAAGCAGGGCTCTCTGAGGGAACCGTAAGCCCCGCCCAAGCATTAGCTTACAAATCTACCTGCGCATGCCGCCAATGACTCCCCTGGTTAAGAATCTGCTTATCATCAACCTGGTGGTGTTTGCGCTGATTAACCTCCTCCCCTATCTCGGCATCAACACCGTCGGCGTGGCTGATTATCTCGCCCTTCACTACCCCGCCAGCGATCGCTTTCACCCGATTCAACTGGTTTCCCACTTCTTCGTGCATGGCGGATTGACGCACATTTTTTTCAATATGTTCGGTTTGGTCATGTTCGGCCCACTACTCGAGCGGCGGTACGGTGGTAAACGATTCCTCATTCTCTATCTAGTCGCTGCCGCCGGGGCCGTAGCCCTCCATTTCGGGTGGACCTGGTACGAGATCAATTCCCTGGAGGACATTTTGGCCGGTTTTCGCAGCGATCCTTCGCTGGCCCGATTCAATGACTTCTTTAACTCCGTCAATACTAAAAGCCTGAGTTTGGACGACGGCACAGCCGTGAGCAAAGTGGTCGGTGATATCCAGGCGGAACTCGCATTAAGCAGCGAAAATGCGGGAAACGTCACCAGTGACGCCGCGATCATGATGCAGGAATACATCGAATTTAAAACGAACGTGCCGATGGTGGGGGCATCCGGTGCGCTCTACGGCGTGGTTGCCGCCTTTGCTATTCTTTACCCCAGCTTTCCGCTGATGCTGATCTTTCTCCCCATCCCCATTCGAGCCAAGTACTTCGTACCGATCCTGCTTGCCATCGATCTCTTTTTAGGCGTGATGCAGTATAGCTGGGACCCGATCGCGCACTTCGCCCACCTCGGCGGAGCGTTGGCAGGTGGGCTACTCGCCTATATCTGGCACAAAACCGATCCTCCCGCAGGCGCCCAGCGGTGGGACCGGGGCGTACCGCGCTAAAAGTGTAGTTTCCCGGGCATAATTGCGCCCTAGCTAAATCTTTTCGCCTTAGAAACGTTTGTAAAGGCACACCTTCGCCAATTATGCTACAATCCATCTGGGACGATATTCGCCGGGAGTTCGATTATGGCAACATGATCAACCGCATCATCATTGTCAACGTCGCGGTTTACCTATTCATCAATTTGGCGTGGGTCTTCTTGCGGGTTTTCAACGGGTGGGAAACCCCGAATCTGTACGTTGATATTCGCAACTTCCTGGCGATTTCCGCATCGGGATGGCATATGCTGACCCACCCCTGGTCGCTGGTCACCCACATGTTTCTCCACGAGGGTTTTTGGCATATCCTATGGAATATGCTGTTCCTGTTCTGGTTTGGCCGCATCTTCGGAGATTTACTGGGGGATCGGCGCGTATTGCCGCTTTATCTACTCGGTGGTTTCGCCGGCGCCCTTTTCTTTTTCATCGGAGCCGCTTTACCTAATTTCCCGGGGGCCGGGGGAGTAGCCTTCGGGGCCAGTGCCGCCGTACTCAGCATCGTGGTGGCTGCCGCGGTATTCGCGCCCGATTACAATGTACGGTTGCTCATTTTGGGCAACGTAAAACTCAAATACATCGCCGCGTTCATGGTCATCATGAACGTGATCGGTCTGGGTGGGGACATGAACACCGGGGGCGCCTTCGGGCATATCGGCGGGATCGTCATGGGTTTCCTTTTTGCCTGGTATCTACGCCGCGGAACGGACCTGACCGCTCCCATCCGGTCGGCTATTGAAGGCATAGACCGCTGGTACCATAACCTGCTGCGGCCCAGTAAGGACCACAAAACCCGAGGGCCCCGGGCAGCTTTCAGAGGCGGCCGCTCCGTAACTGAACCAGCTACCAAAGAGCGGCCCAGTTTTATGCGCCGCGCGGGTGGTTCCTCCCGGACCACCAAATCCCCGGATGGGAAAGCTCCGGACGATGAGTCAACCAGTCATCAGGAGCAACTGGATGCCATCCTTGACAAAATCAAGGACAAAGGCTATAACAGTCTCAGCAAGGAAGAGAAAGAATTCTTATTCCGGGCCAGTAATCAAAAATAATTGCCGGTGCGCACACTGTTTGCGGTAGCAGGAAACCTCATTGCCCTGGCAGCCGGATTCGGGCTGTTAGCCCGCCACGTATCCCCCCAGGTGTTCTGGCCTCCGGCGATCATAGCGCTGCTCCTGCCCGGATTGCTGTTATTAACCCTGCTATTCCTGCTTATCCAACTTGCCAGGAAACATTGGGCATCCGTCGTGTTTCCGGCCATGGTCTTACTATTCTCCTTGTCTATCATGAATCGGCTCTTTGCCTGGCCAAAGAGCGTTGATACCGATTCAACCTCTGAAAACGGCGTTATCATCGTGACGGGTAACCAGCGGATGTTCCGAAAGGGTAATGGATCGGCGGTAGATCCGGAGAGCGTCCGGTCCTTTTTTCAGCACCTCGATGCGGACATTGTAATGCTCCAGGAGGTCTGGCCGGCGGAAAGGAAGGTGAATTACATCGCCGATATAAAGACGAATAAAAACCTAGTTTCCCGACATCAGAAGCCCAACACCCTGGTAGCTACCTACGCAGACGACCTGACGCGCGAGGCCGCCTACTTTGCAGATAGTGAATATCATGGGATTCTGGTGACGGACGTGGCTACTGAAATCGGTACGGTCCGGGTCATAAACGCCCACCTGCAATCCAATCAGATCAGCGGCATGGCGGAGGACATTCGTAAAAAAGACTCGGTTTCAGACCAGGTGACCACCTTCGGTCAGATGCTCGCCGGTTACGGACGCACGACGCGGCGTCGGGCCGGCCAGGCGGAAAAGATCCGCCAGCTGATCGAGGAAAGCCCGCATCCGGTAATCGTGGGGGGAGACTTCAACGATGTGCCGTCTTCCTACATGTACAATATGCTACTGTCACCCCGGGTAAAGGATGCCTGGGTCCAGGCCGGTACGGGACTGGGGACGACCTTTACTGGTCCCATTCCGGGCTTACGGATCGATTATCTATTGGTGGATACCAGCTTATCGGTGGTGGCTATTGAGCGAATTAACTCGCCCTGGTCTGATCATCGGGCATTACGTTTGAAGGTCACGCAGTAGGTGCCCCCTTCGCCGGGTACAACTAATAACCTACGTCCGGGAACTCCCGTGAATCGGGCTTTTGCTGCTGATTCGCAGAAGGGCGGTAACCTTTATTGGGGAAAATGGATTGACGGGGTAATTAGGACTTATACCGTCAAATCCCTAATTTGGTATACGCCCTTTACGCTAATCTCACCCGGATGTCACGATACTTCCCCTTTATGGCGGTTCTATGGGTTACCTGCAATTTACCCTTGGGTCCTTTGCTTGCCGGCGGAGCCACCGGACCGGGTACGGCGGTAGTGGTGGGCATTTCGGACTTTGAGGATTCTAAGATTTCGAACCTGCGGTTCGCCGACCGGGATGCACTGGCTTTCTCCGCCTTTCTGGAAGAAGCGCTGCCCCAGGAACGTATCCGCACCCTAACGAACGACGCCGCCACCCTCGCGGCCATCCAATCAGCGCTTTCCTGGCAATTAGCCAGTAGCTCCCCCGGCAGTACGGCTTACCTCTACCTGGCTACCCATGGTGATATTGAAGCGACCAATCTCGACGCGCCAGGCTATCTGCTTGCGTTCGATACACCGTACAATAACTATAACCTCCTGGCGCTCGGCCTCGATTACCTGAATGCACATCTGTTAGCCCTGGCCGAAAAGGAAGTGCAGGCCATTCTGATCACCGATGCCTGTCATGCCGGAAGCCTCTCCGGCAATTCCGTTGCCGGGCGTGAACTTACCGCCGTACGATTAAAGGACCCGCAAGCTACCGAAATTCGATTATTGTCCTGCCAGCCCTATGAACTGTCCTACGAAAGCGAACGCTGGGGCGAAGGACGAGGGGTTTTCTCCTATCACCTGGTGCGGGCCCTGCAGGGAGCAGCAGACGTGGACCGCAATCAGCGGATAGACTTATTCGAATTGGAGCAATACGTCAAGAATCACGTTAGCCAGGAGACCGAGCGAAAACAGCATCCGGAATTCACCGGCGGGCGCAAGGATGAAAGCCCGTTTGGCGTCGGTGCGCAGGAACAACGGGAATTCCTGGAGGAAAGAAGCGCGTCGGTAGAATCCACCTTCGAAGAGGCCCAACTGGCCCTTGTTCCGGAGCGGACACAACTTGATTACGTCCGTTTCCACCGAGCCTTGCTGTCCAAAAGGCTACTGGGTTCGGCAGAGGGGTCGGCGCTCGACTATTACCGTCACCTGCGGGCGGAACCAAGCCTGCTGCCCCTGCGCGGTTTACTGGACGAGCGAATCACCATCGCACTCCTGGATTCAGTACAGCAAGCCATCCAGGATTACCTCGAGGCCGACCAGAATGAACTGATGGAGCGGGAACAGTTGGACGAGAAGTACCTCAATTTCCCCGCCTTTCTGGCCGAATCCGTTGGCATTCTGGGTACCCACGACCCACGTTATTCCGGCATCGAAGCTAAACGGCTTTACTTTGAAGGCTTGGTCCTTCGATTACGCACCAACTTCACCAACCGATCTGATTCGCTCCTTTCCACGGCGGAGGAATACCTGACGGAGGCTGTTGCCCTGGCACCGGAGGCGGCATATATGCATAATGAGCTGGGCATTGTACAAGATAAGCTCGGGCGGGATTCTCTGGCCCAGCTAGCTTTTGAACGGGCGCAAGCCTTGGCCCCAACCTGGGCGCTGCCATATAATAACCTGAGCAATTTACTGCAGAATACCGCCCCCGATTCCAATTTCAACAGGATCTTGGAGGGTTACGAAAAAGCTATTGCCCTGCGGCCCGACCTTGGTGTGGCTTACATGAATTATGGAAATCTTTGTCGCGCCTTCGAAATGCGCGACTCGGCAATTTTCCTGCTTCGCAAAGCCTCTCTCACTACTCCATCACTCGTGGAAGCTAAATATAATCTTGCAAATGTTCTTATCGCAGATTCAGCGGGGTTGCAGGAGGCTATCAACCTTTATCGTACGGTCATTGATGACCGGCCCCAGATGGTTTCTGCCTACTACGGCATCGGCTATGCTTTCGAAATTAGCGATCGTCCCGATTCCGCGGAGAACTACTATCTCCGAGCGCTTGAGATCCCCAATGGCAAAATGGAAACCTATTTGTATCCAGCGCTAGCGCGTATTTATACTTACCACAAGAAGGAATTCGGCAGACTGTATTTCGGCGAGCTAATGCGAAATGCACCTCTAGACCCCTATGGATATACCTTCACAGCCGTCCTAGACACCTCGGACCGCCAGTGGATGAAAACACTTTCAAGATTAACTCTACCGGAGAAAGAACACTTTGACCTCGTGACCTCGGTTGCCGTCGAATTGTTCCAGTATGACGCCTTCAAATTGGCAGTTGAGGCAGCGCTGTTAGCCGCCGACAAGCACTCCAAGATTACTGAGGCGCACCGGAATTTGACTGATATCCTTCTTCTAAGTGAGCGTATACAGGAGGCGGAGAGCGCCGCCCGCCGTACGCTCTTCGTTGCCCAAAAAAACCACGAGCTGGAAGAGCTTTGCCAATA
The DNA here is from genome assembly GCA_963747415.1 of Lewinellaceae bacterium. Taxonomy (GTDB): domain Bacteria; phylum Bacteroidota; class Bacteroidia; order Chitinophagales; family Saprospiraceae; genus Neolewinella. The sequence goes on from CAVVFF010000004.1 coordinate 1,247,740, forward strand.
CGTGCAGGAGGTCGACCTGTACAAACCCCTGCTCGAGGAAAACAGCTTGCTTTCCCTTTACCAGAAGCGTTGTCGAGACTGGCAACCGATCGCCGATGCAGAGTAGGTACCTGATTTTGTGTTTATTTATAGTCGGAAGTTGGCTCACAGCCCTTCAGGGACAGATGACTATCCACCTGATTTACACGGCAAATCCCTATCCGCAGGAAGATATTTACCTGGGCTGCCAAAAAGATTTACATCAGACAACTGCTGTGTTTAAAAGGATCGACAAGTGGGCTTGCGCCGCCGGCTATGATCTTCGGGTGGATTTTCATTATCCTGACTACGAAAAGCAAGTAGTTATGGATTACATCAAGAAACTTCCTACAAAATCAGACGACGCCGTAATATTTGTGTTTTCCGGGCACGGGATACAAGATACCGCGGGAGGAAAATGGCCTCTACTCTACTACGGCCCTCAACCGCAGCAGGAAATCGCCTTTGAAAAGTGTGCCCTTGCCCTAGCAAATATTCATTACGCTCTGCAGGCTAAGGGAGTCCGGATGTCATTGGTGCTTGCAAGTAGTTGTAACCACAATCCGCTAGGAGTTGCTGCAGAGCAGAGCTTTGGTGGAGAGAACAACGATCTGCTATCGGCAAAGAGGATTGGCGGCCGAATGCATGATTTCGAGCTATTGACCACCTACTGCGGGCATATAATTGCTAGCGCCTGCAAACGTGGACAGGAGGCCTACCTAACGGATCGCGATGGATCCATTTTTATCAGTGCGTTTCTCAAATCGCTCATTTGCGGATTGAAAGATGAGGATGGAACAACGTGGAGGAATGTTCTACAAAGTGCCGGAGTTAGAATAGAGCGGCAATACGGAGTGCAGCAAGACATACAATATCAATTATCTCCCCAATCCTGACCCCTAATAGCAGCAAGTAAAAACCAATTTTGTTTGGAGGTACGGCGCCTCCTGTTTTCGTTCTGTTCTCGATTCCTGGTTCCAGCCTGACCTACCCGCAATCAATTTTACGGCGCCAGGAAAAAGCAACTTCACTTACTTTGATCCTACGAATCCCGCCGTTTTTTAGTGATTGACTTTTATTATCTGACCGTTCAAAGATTTTGACTGGTGGACCCATGCAGTCTTGTTACCCATTTTGAGTATTAATATAGCAATACGACCAATGAAGCAGACAAAATGGTGCTTCGTCAAATTCAGTGGGTATAGAGGTTTAGCCCACCTAGGTGGAAGTAAATCATGAGGCTGAAGTTATAGCTGTTGCGGTAGCCTTTGGCCAAACGCTTGATCTCCTGGATCTTCAAATTCACCCTTTCGGCAAAGGCGTTACTGCTGAGCCTTCTGAAGTAGGTCTCTATCCCGTACCAGTGATCGTGCAGGGTATTGACAAACCTTTTTATGGGAGCTATTCCGCTGCCCCAGGCTTGAGTGATCCAATCTTCCAGGGGCGCTACCTCGCAGTTGCGTTGGGCGCTGTTGAGCACCTCGCGGAACAGTTCCTTCAGCCGGTAAGCTTCTCCAATATTGGGATAGGCGGCCGCTAAATTGCTCACTTTGCGCTGTTGTGCCTCGGACAACTTCGGTTGGTTTTCAACCACAGGTAGCGACTGTTCTTCAACTCGATAAACTGCCGCTGATCGCTGCGCCTAACCTCGTCTACCGCCTCGTTAAGCTGCTTGGCCAAATGGAAACGGTCAAAGACCATCTCAGCCTGGTCCATCCAGTCGGCCACCGCCGAGATGTAGGAGGCTGACATGTCCATCGTTACACTCTCCACCTCCTGACGATAAGCCCCGCGTATCTCCATATCGACCAGGGCTTCGGCAAAAGCTTCCTTATCCTTACCAATGGCTACCCCGACTACCTTACGGGCTTCCCGATCGGCTAGAATAGTGAAGTAATTATGTCCTTTATGGGTACTCGTTTCATCCACCGACAGCTCCCGTACGGGCTGTAACATCTGCTCGCTCAGGGCCGTGCTTACCCGGTGTCGGATGATGCCGAAGACCCGTTTGTCGCCGATGCCTAGTCGTGCGGCAACCGCGCTGGAACTCAAGCCTTGCTGAACGAGCCCCACGACATCATCTTCGAAAAGCAAGGTGAAAGAACTCCCGGGACGGGCCCAGGGAACTTCTACCAGGCGAACCTGATCCTCATCCGTTTTCACGCGGGGGACGCGGGCATGCAAATAGCACTGATGCTGAAAAAAGTTCAGGTGTCGCCAACTGCGCCGGTGATGGTCGTAGACCGAATAAGCCTTGCCCTCATAAGTGAACTTGGAGGCTGGTTCATGGTCCACCTCAATGTGTAAAACTCGCTTACCCTGTTCCTGCTTAAAAGTTACCTCGCGGATGAACCAAGGGCTGCTCAAACCAAGTGCCGCGGTGAAAATCGGAAGCTCATTCTCCATGGCTCAAGATACGAGACCCACTATATTTGACGAAGGACCGACAAAATTTCTAAACCAGGTAAGCTAATTTTTCCATACTTTAATAGAAGCATGCAGCAATTTCCACTCCTACTAATCAATCGCCATGAAACCACGTTGGCTTTTTTTTACGGCCTTACTTTTCGTCACGATTACCATTGGCATGACCTTTGCGCCTGAGCCAGAAGTTGTTCCGCCAGTACCCGGCGATGAAAAAGCAAACGCGCGTATTCCTTCCCAAGGTTTTGACTGTTTGCTTGATTCTATCCAAAAATCGGTACAGCATTACCACAACCTGGATTCAGCCGAGTTAAATAGTCGAGCCACGTATGAAATTCAAAAGTACCGCGACTACGTTACCTACCTGAATCAGTGCGCAACCGATTTACTTGGAAGCCGCCGGCGAGATACAGCTCGCATTCTTCAATTATACTTTAAGGCGGTAGTTGCCAGAATGGAAGCCGCCAAAGGAATGGAAAGCGCTGACGAATCGGAGGAAATGTACATGGACTCATTGGAAAATGCGATCGGATACCTTAACAAAGCGGTCAATATTTTGCCGGACTCAATGGCTATCATATTCAATGAGAGAGGTCTAGTCTATGAGTTGATGGACAGCCTCGAGTTGGCAGCAATAGATTATTATTCAGCTTTTCAGATAGACCCTACCTGGGCCATTCCCTATAGTAATTATGCGAATACATTCTACGCCATCGATACTAGTAATTCGAAATTAGCCATGGAGTACTATCGAAAGGCACAGCTTAAAGCGCGGAATCTTAACAAAAATCTTCCCGCAGCAAATCTTGGATTAGGCATCGTACTTGCTAACGTAAACCCTGACAGCGCTCTGGAGGAATTAAAAAAAGAAATAGAGGGCAATATTTACGAAGAACATGATTTCGCGATCGCGCGAGCGTTGCATATTCAGGGCGATCATCACGGCGAATTGTTGATCTACGATAAAATTTCAAACGGTAATTTTAAACCACGAAAGAAGCGCCGGGCAATCTTAGGTAAAGCCCATCACCATATGGATGAGCTTGAATATGATACGGCAGTCACAGAGTACGGACGACTCTTAAAGAACCGTAATCAGAGGTTTAGAAAAAAGGCATATGCTGGACTCTACAATATATATCTCACCCTAGATACCCAGGCTAACACAGATAGCTTAAAACACGAAATCAAGAAACTATTCAAGAGCGAGGTTCTTAAATTAATATTAGTTCCACAGGCATATGCTTATGCAAATCTAACGGGACTAAGGACAAGGTCTATTGACAGTTTAAAAATAGCTGCTAGCCAACGAGTAAAGCTTCCAGGAAAAGCAAGGTTTTACAGACAAGCCGCGGTTACGTTGTTTCAATATGGTGACACAACAACAGCTATACAAGTAGCTCGAATTGGACGCAACGAAACTTCCGAGTCCGTGGTAGCCCATGTTACTTTCATTGATATTCGCACTGTAAAAGCTAATGTCACGAAAAATTATAGGCCGCCAACAGCCGCAGTAGAACGAGCCGAGATGGATTTACGGGGAAGACAATTCCAAAGACTCCTTTGCAATCATATTTTGAAAAAACCTTTTTATACCCCCTTACAGGGTTCCCCAAATTGGGATGCAAGTTGGATTTGTAATATCTGACTGTCGGCCTATTCTCCTACCATCGTATTTTCAAAGCAACTCGATTATTTGGTAACGTTTTATTCCAGGATGAAATCCAGGTAAATATTGGCAGAAGTCGAGAGGGGGGCAGGGCATAAATGGTTGACATTACGCTAGCTAAGAAACCGATATATTAATAGGTTCCTCTGCAAAAATGCCTATGTTAGGATCCACTATCGGATTGAAAAATACTTTTCCTTTGGATTCAATTGATTTGCACGATCAGATTTTATAGGTGCTAAAAATAAACGATGTATGAAACTTTGTAAGGTATGCTTCGCTTCACTTCTCATTTTGCTCTTAACCTACTGCCAGTCCGGAGATGGTGAACTAGAAGAACAACTGGAATTTACACGGAAAATATCCATCGGAGAATCCGACACTACGGTAAACATTGGTTTCGACAGGATATCTGAATCGCCTACCTTCTCATTCGATCAGGACGTTACCGCAAATACCCTGCAACCTGCCCTGATAAATGACAGCACTACCACCAACCTGATTATCAATACGGAGTCATCAACCATCACTCTGGAGGAGGACGGTGTGTATTACACCTGGCAGGATCAGCAACTTGTAGTCTGGATTCAAACGGCGAGTGGCTCTGATATTTTTGTTAAAAGAAGAAAAGACGATACTCCTCCAGCAGAAACCAAATCAATGGGCTTCCAACTATCCCACCCCCGTCCAGCCAGGGATAGCATGATCACGCCGTTACCAGACTAGGTAGTATCTTATACAACCTTACCTGGTATTCCCATGCCCCGTCCCAATCGCTACGTCCACGCCCTCGTTCTCACCGGCATGGTTTTTGCCTTTATTGGGTTACTGCGGCTTGTCACCTTTAATACGCATTACCTGGCCCCTTTCCGCGACGGGATGCAGGATTACGAGGTAACCGACATCATGTTCAGCCAGCTTCGAGACTCGAGCCGGATCGACGTCGACAAACGCATTGTATTGGTCCACGTGGAGGACATGAACCGCCGGGAGATCGCCGAGCTCACCGATAAGATTGCCGCTGGAAAGCCGTTGGCGATCGGGCTGGATATTCTATTTGCCAGCCACCGCGACGCGGAGTCGGATTCCACGCTGGCGGCTACGCTGCGTCGGCACGGCGAACGGATCGTACTTGCCTCCAACCTCGAGGCTTACGACGAGGAACGGGAAGGGGTGCCTGGCATCGTTACCTCTGCTACAGCGTTCTCCACGGTCGCGGAGAATGCCTACTCCAATTTCCTGGCCGGCACCGACCGAACCGTTAGATTGGTCAATCCTTTCGTTACTACGCTGGATGGCACCCGCCACGACGCATTCGCGATCGCCCTCGCTCGACGAACCGTGCCTCACCGGGTCCAAAACCTCACCATCCATCACAGTACCAAACCCCTACGCATCAACTACCGCGGGGACTACCGCAGCTTCCTCCGGATCGACGGGAGCCAGCTCTTGCAAAACGATGACCCGGAGGCCTTGGCGGTATTCCGCGACCGAATCGTCCTTGTTGGCTTCGTCAACAGCGACCGGCGGAATGCACCGATCGAGGATCGGTACTTCACGCCGCTGAATCCCGTCTATACCGGTAAAAGTCTGCCGGACATGTACGGTACGGTCATTCACGCCAATATCCTTTCCATGGTTCTCGACGGAAAATACATTTTCGAGATCCCTTGGTGGATGGAAGTTTTCCTCATCACAGCTTTTACTTACCTTAACTTATTGATTATCCACTGGATCTACCATAATCTCCCGGATTCCTACCACGGTATTACCCGGTTGATGCAGTTGGTCGAACTTTTCGTTCTTTTTTTTCTCGTTTCCTTACTTTTTTACCATTACCGGCTGAAGATCGAGTTTGCCGTCGGCTTTCTCGCGCTCGTACTGGCCTATGATATGGTCATGATTTACGAAAGCTTCATTCGGAAGCGCATTCCGTATCTGAAAAAACCAACTCATGACTAGGTACATCCAATTGCTGCTGTTGCTGCCGCTTTCAGCCACCGCCCAGGAGGGTCCCGTACCCTTCGCGGTTTTTACGGAAGGCTCGATCGTCTACCAGCCCCAGGAGGGGCGGTCTTACCCGGTCTATGCAGGTACCCACATGCCAGGGCAGGGGGAACTGATCCTGCAACCATCGGCCAAGCTGGAAGTGATCCGTGGAGACCGGGTCGTAAAGGCAACCGGGCCCCGGAGATGCGGGCTGGATGAGCTTTTCAAGGCCCAACCGCCCGCTACCGGTTTTCTACGGCGGTTCCTCGATTTCGTTGGTAAAGGCATCGACCAGTCAGTCGACCGCGAAAGCCTGGAACAAGCCTACCTTCGCAATCAAGGAAATGCTCAGGGCAACATCGAGGGTTATGGTGATGCTGGGCTGGCGGGACTCCTTCCGTTTGGCGGAACCTTGTACCCCGAGGTAACTACCTTTCATTGGCCACAGGAACCCGGCGCACCCTCCTACCGCTTGCGGGTAGTTGACAGCCTGACGGAAACGGTTCTGGTCGCTGTGACTACCGGGGACACGCTCATTCAGCTCGATCTTCCTCATATCCACCTTACCGCGGGTCGGCGCTACTATTGGGAAGTATTTCCGAATGCCGCTCCCTCCACCACCCCCTCGAGGCTGGGAATACAGGCGCCGGCCGTAGGGGGTACGCGGATCTACTTTACCTACCGGCAACAACCCCGCGCCGAACTGCTAAAGTCCGTTTTTGACCTACCCTTTTACAACGAAACCGGGAGCGAGGCGCTGCGGAACCTAATGGAAGCGGTTGCCCTGGAAGAGCAAGATTATCTCTATGCCGCCGACCGCGCTTATCACCAATCGCTTATACAGGAACCGAATAACACATTCGTTCGCCGTAATTATGCTGCCTTCCTCGCGCGGTGGAACCAGCGGGCAACGGCCCAACAACTTATTTCGCCGCGATGAAAACCTGGACCCTCATGCTGCTGCTGGTAGGGTGGGTGCCCGCCGCCTTTTGTTCAACACCTGACCTTGCCAACAAGGAGGCTACGGCGCGGGCGGTATTCGATCGGCTCGTCGCAGCGCGGGGCGACGCGAACCGACCCACTCCATACTTCGCCCTGACGTCGGCACGGAGAAGCGGAGCCCGCTGCGAAGGCAGGCTGATTGTGCTCGAGGAAGCTGCTTTTGATCTCTGCACTTCATTTGGACCAGAATCGGAGGCCGCGCTGGCAACTGTCCTCGCCCACGAGCTTATTCATTACTACGCACGACATGGGCAATCGCAGGACACGATCGGATTAGTAGGTAATCCAGGATCGAATGCTGACGAAGCGGAAGCCGACTATCAGGGAGGGTTTCTGGCATACCTGGCTGGTTACCCGGTGGTTAATGTGATGCCCAGGATACTCGAGGGTTTATATGCATTGTATGATCTACCCGAACGCGTCGGCGACTACCCGACTCTGACCGAACGTACGGCCATGGCCAACCAGACTTACCAGGAAACGCGTCGATTGATGGATGTCTTCGATATGGCCACCGCTCTCACCGCCCTGGATCGCTACGCAGAGGCTGCGCCTTATTTCGAATACCTGCAAGATGCTTTTCCCAGCCGGGAAATGTATAACAATGCGGGTGTTGTTTACGCACGGGCCGCTCTTCCCATGTTCCAGACGGCGACGTTGAAATTCGTCTACCCTATCGAGCTCGATCTCGATTCGCGACTTTCCGGACAGACCCGCTCCGTAACTGTCGACCGAGAGACCCGAGAGTTCTACCTAAATACCGCCCGCGGCCATTTCGAACGGGCCCGACTGCTTGATCCAGAGTATGCACCTGCCCTCTTGAACCTGGCCAGCACGCACGCGCTTTTGGCTGCCTCCCTTCTGGAGGGTGAGCCGGACAGCCTGAAGCGGGAAATCGCCGCCGATCGTCGACTCGAGGCCGGATTACGAGCTCGGGAGGTGGCCCGCCTAGGGAACGATGCAGCCACCTCCGCTAACTCCTATGTTTTACTCGGCATTCTGGCAGCCATTGAAAGTGACACAACCAAGGCCATAGCCCTGCTTGAGGCCGCCGGAGACACTCCTTTGGCAATTGTCAATCGCCATATACTATCGACGGGCGAGAAACCTCAGCAGTTCAAGAATAGAAAAGGAGCCGGCTATGTAATTACGGAAACTCTGGCCAACCGATCTATGGCTGATCTTTATCTTGATGCCGCCCCTGATGGTCCCGATCAAGTCATTGCAAAAGGGGCCTATCCCATCCGACTTACTCGCCTCCTCCCTCCCGACGATCAAATAACACTCCTGAGACACTCCGCCGAAGACGGACAAATAGTGCTGGTGCTGGCCCGGACAAAAATTGGCTACCGAGGCACCACTGCCCTGGAAATTACGCGGGGGGATCAGCGAACGAAAGTCGTGAAGGAGTATGGGTCTCCTGCCTATTCAATTACTACGGTAGGCGGAGAGCTAATCGCGTATCCGGAGAGTCAGCTTGTGTTCTCTATACGTGACGGGTTAGTACAATCCTGGTTCTTGTATGAGGCAAATTGAGCGCTTCTAAACATGCAAAGCCCGATCCCCGGTAGCCGCCAGGGCAGCTTCCCGGAAGGCTTCCGTATAGGTTGGGTGGGCGTGACTCATGCGGGCGGCGTCTTCAGCACTAGCCCGGAACTCCATCAGCGCTACGGCTTCGGAGATCATATCCGCGGCGCGGGCCCCCACCATGTGAACGCCAAGGATCTCATCGGTTTCGGCATCGGCCAGGACTTTCACCATACCGTCTAGGTCCATACTCGCGCGGGCGCGTCCGAGCGCCTTGAAGGGGAACTTACCCGATTTGTACTTGACGCCGGCGGCCTTTAATTCTTCCTCCGTTTTGCCTACGGCGGCCACTTCCGGCCAGGTGTATACTACGCCGGGGATCAGGTTGTAATCGATGTGTGGTTTTTCACCGGCCATATGCTCTACCGCGTACATGCCTTCCTCCTCGGCTTTGTGGGCGAGCATGGCTCCGCGAATCACGTCCCCGATGGCATAGATGTGGGGGACGTTTGTCTGTAAGTGGTCACCAACGATCACCCGACCCCGTTCGTCGAGGACTACACCTGCCTTTTCCAGGCCTAACTTATCGGTGTACGGACGGCGGCCCATGGCCAGCAGGACGTAGTCGTATTCCTTGGTCGTGGATTCCGAGTTGCTTTGCTTTTCGAAGGTAAGGCTGGCACCTGCGTCACCGCCCTTCACTTCCGTCACCTTGTGGCTGGTATAAAAATTAAGCCCGGTTTTCTTGAGCGCCCGCGTTAGTTCTTTACTACAGTCCTTGTCCATGGTGGGAAGGATACGGTCCTCGAGTTCGATCACGTCGACTTCCGTACCCAGGCGGCCGAATACGCTGCCCAGCTCAAGACCGATCACGCCACCCCCGATGATGGCCATGCTTTTGGGCACCTCGGTTATGTTGAGGGCCTCGGTACTGGTGATGACCCGCTTTTTATCGTAGTTGAACATGCCGGGCGTGATCGGCTTGGAGCCCGTAGCGATAATAACGTTCTTGGAAGTGATGCTTTGGTTCTCTCCCTCATTCATTTCTATGGCGACCTCATTGGGTCCGGTGAAGGAACCGTGGCCATAGAACACCTCGATTTTGTTCTTCTTCATGAGGAACTGCACGCCCTTGACGGTCTGGTCCACCACTTCATCTTTCCGCTTGATCATCTGCGGCATATTGACCTCGAGACCGCTTAGATCGATCCCGTGCTCGGAAAACTTATCGTGCGCATTGTGGTAATGCTCGGAGCTGTCGAGCAAGGCCTTGGAAGGAATACAGCCTACATTCAGGCAGGTGCCTCCAAGACTGTTGTAGCGTTCGATAATGGCGACTTTCATACCCAGCTGGGCAGCACGAATAGCGGCGACGTAGCCTCCGGGGCCACTACCAATGATGGTGAGGTCAAACTTCATGAATATATCTTTGGACTGATTGGGTAAATGAACCTGCCCGAAGGCAAAAAAGATGAGTCGCAGGTCGCTTTATTCCTTATTCCCCGAATTTCCCTTTCGGGGATTTCGGCGGTTACGGTTGCGCTTCTTCCGGCGCGGTTTTCCCGATTCGGAACCGCTATTGCCCTGCTGCGCCTTTGGCGGATCTGATGACTGTTTACGCCGCTTCCCGGATTTCTTGTTCCGCTTCCGCTTTCGCTTTTCGTTGGGAAGTTCCACCGCACCGGTAACATCTTCGTAAACGAAGTCGTCCTTGGTAGCTACAACCTGCTGGAAGCCCTGTAAATCGGCGGGTTTCTTCCCTTCTCGGTTCAGGGCGAGTATTTCATGTACTTTTTCAACCGGCAGGGGGAACAGTAGCCCGCGGTTCTCCCGGTAGGTATAGTACATCAGTCCCTTGAAGATGTCGGTTTTGATGAGCATCCCGGTACCAGCTTCGGTGCGAAGCTTATCGGCTTTATTAGGGAAAGCTTCAAGGGCCTCCATATAGGTATTCAGCTCGTAGTTAAGGCAGCATTTAAGCCGTCCGCACTGTCCGGAGAGCTTGCTCTGGTTGATAGCAATATTCTGGTAGCGGGCCGCCGCGGTGTTTACGCTCTGGAAGTCACTGAGCCAGGTCGAACAGCACAGTTCACGCCCGCAGCTGCCGATCCCCCCGAGACGGCCGGACTCCTGCCGGGGACCGATCTGCCGCATCTCGATCTTAACGCGTAGCTGATGGGAGAATTGCCGCACCAGCTGGCGAAAATCTATCCGGTTGTCTGCCGTATAGTAAATCGTTGCCTTACGCCCGTCGCCCTGGAATTCCACGTCGGATATCTTCATCGCCATATGGTTCGTGCGGGCGATAGCGCGGGCGGTGGTTAGGGCCTCGATTTCCGTCTTCCGGGCCTCGTGCATTTTTTCCAGATCGCGGTCATTGGCCTTGCGCAGAACGCTCTCGGTCACTTTAGCTTCCTTGACGTTCTTCTTTTTGAGCTGTAGGCGCACCAATTCTCCACTGAGCGATACCGAGCCGACATTGTATCCATTGCTGGTTTCGACGGCCACGAAGTCGCCGGTAAAGACGCCCAGGCTCGGCGGAGCGTGGTAAAAGCCCTTCGAGGCCCCGTTCTTAAAGCTTACTTCGACGATATCAGTGCTGTAACTGTCATCTATTCCCAGGTGACTAAGCCAGTCGAAGGTGCTCATTTTGTTACAGGAGCCGGTTCCGCAGTTGCCTTTGCTTCCGCAGCCTTGCGGTGTTCCGCAGGAAGTACATCCCATTGGTCAGGTGATTTATGTTTACGCCCTTGCGGCCCTGGTGGGCGCGCGGTGGCGGAGTATTTGGTGTATGCGGATACCCGCATCCATAAAAAGTATTTTGGGATTTGCATTGCGTTCGACCTGTTCGGCACAATCGCTGAGCAATCCCGTAATCCGTGCCAGTTGGTCCTCGTCGATCAGTGGCAGCATTTTAGTTGCGCTGGCCAGCTCGCTCTCCGGTAACAGGACGCCGTTGTGGGCATTTCCAGTAACCGACAGGAGGAGAAACTCCCGCCAGAAATGGAGGCAGTAGCGCAAAAAGTGTTTTTGGGTTTCCCGGCCCAATTTAGCGAAATCGTCCGTCCAGGCGACCAGACGCGCCGGACTTCCCTGGAAGCAGGCCCGCATCCAGTCGAGCAAGCGAGGTCCGTGCGTATCGGCCTCACTCTCCGCCAGGGAGCGTGCTACATTGTAGTTACCCGCCGCTAAACGGGCCGCGGCGGTGGCACGTACGTCGGTAAGCCCCCCCTGTCGTAAAGCGCCGGCAATTTCTTCACTATTCGGCGGAAGCAGTTTCGTGAGCTGGCAGCGACTGAGGATCGTAGTGAGAATAAGGTCAAGCCGCTCGGCAACCAGAAGAAAGACGGTGTTTTCGGGGGGCTCCTCGATCATTTTCAACAGCCGGTTCCCTTCGTTCCCAAGGTACTCGGGCAGCCAGATAAGCATGATCTTGTACCGGCCTTCAAAAATTTTCAAATTCAGTTTCCGCAGGATCGCAGCGCAGTTCTCCCGGTTGATGTTGCCCTGCTTGTTTTCCGCGCCAATTCGTTGGAGCCAGTCGTTAGCTTCCATATAGGGGGAATCGCGGACGGCTTCCCGCCACTGGGGCAGAAACTGATCGCTGCTGGCCTTGGAACCAATGGTGGGGAATGCAAAGTGTAGATCCGGGTGTACGTTGCCGGAAGTTTTTCGACAGGCACGGCAGGTGCCGCAGGGGGTATCCTGCTCCGGCCCCTGTCGGTTTTCGCAGAGCATCAGGGTAGCTACCGCCAAGGCGGCCGGCAATCCCCCCCCGCCTGGCGGGGCCAAAAGCATATTGGCGTGGGGTAAGCGGTCGGCCGCCGCCATTTGCCGCAATTGAGCAAGCCCCGCGGGCTGGTGTATGAGCTGATCGAAGCGCATTAGGTCAGGTGCAAAGGTACGAAACAATGGGTGCGGCAGTCGTCAGCCATCCGCCAGGATAAACCAAATCGTACGGCCTTCCTGGTTTCCTAAGCTGGCGGAGGGCTGTATTCAGCTTAGCGCCTGGTGGCGGCCAGGGGGAGTGGCCACTGGGCAAGAAAGAAAATAGCTACATATACAAAGAAGAAAATCATCCACAAGTAGGGTGGTTGGATGTAGTAAGACAAGACCGTCGCCACGGCTACGCCAAATTGCCATAAAACCAAGGTCTTGGCACCTTCTTTCTCCAGCAAAAAGGTGATTGCTAGATTTCCCACTGCTGAAAGCGTCAGGGCAAAAAAGCAAGTCATAAGGAGTATCGGTTCGCCTGAAAAACAATAAGCGATCAGCGTACCAGCGGCGAGGGAAATCCCGCCTAATAAAAGGAGTTTTCCTATTTTATCCAACGTCGTTAGCGTTCGCTTTACCACCGGATCGAACAGGAGTAAAGCCGTACTCAACGGCAACGCCCCCCACCAGTATACCACGGGTAGGGAGAGCATGCAGAATAAGGGAACGACGATCCGTAAGTCGGTTCCGTGGTAACACAGCCAGCCCAAAACGGACCAGGTGAGCAGGAGTAAGGTATTGGCGGCCAACAGGAAGTACTTCGGATGCCTGGCCCAATAAAATCCCGCCCGCAAAAAGGGCCGGTAAAAGCGGTACCCGGCCCGGCGAGCAATCCGCAGCCCGTTCTCACTTTCCACCCCGCCACCTCCGGCCAGGGATCGTCTCAATTGATCTTCGGCAGCCGTATAGTCGCCTAGCTCTAGCAGCATCCATCCCAAGTTAGCGTGGATCTCGCGGCGGTTGGGTTCATGGCGCAAAGCCTCCCTCATACCATTCAGGCCATTCGCCGGATCACCGAGTTTGATTTGTGCCCATGCCCTGGTGGTGTGGGCGGCACTATTCGCGGGATCAAGTTCCAGCACGTTCTCGGACCACCGCATTGCTAGGGGAAAGTTGCCACTCTTCAAATACATCCAGGCCAGCGCCTGACGAAGCTGAACATTTTGCGGCTGATGACTAAGCCCCTCCTGAAAGTGTCTTGCGGCCTGCGAATGGTCGCCCTTTGCTAAGAGTATTTGTCCCTGCGCGAGTGCCAGATCTGTGGGCTCCGGCTGCGACCTTACCATTCGGGCGAGGGCCTCCTGAGCTTCATTCACCTTTCCCACGTGAATACATACTTCGATGTATACCCGCAGTAATTTTGGGTTGGTGGGATCTTCTTCGAGAAAGCGTACTACCCTGAGCAACGCTTCGCGATAATTGTGTTGAAGGAGGAGAATCCGGAGGATCTGAAATCTCTGCGATGGGTCGATAGGATCCATTGAAGGACTTAGTTCCGGATGACCTGATAATTGGCGACCCACTGGTAAAGGAAAAATCCAAGCAAGTAGACGACCGTAAACACATTGAACGTGGAGGCCCCAAACGCCGTAACCACGGCCAGCGCCCCGACTATCCCCAGGCCAATACAGTAGACCTTTAAAAGGGAGGTAGTCTTGGCCCTGGCGAAGTAAAAACTGAGCGGCAGAATCATGGAGAAGCCATAAGCAGCAAGGACGAGGTAGGGGTCTTGTCCCACTAAGAGGTAACCGAGCAACCCGAGACCACAGATCGCCAGACTTATGGTCACGAGATCGGCGGTCCTGGTTTCCCGTTCATCGAGCAGATACCGACCGTGGCGGTCAAATCGCAGAAACAAATCACCCAGCGGACCGATTACCCAGGTAGAAAGGGCTACGATAGCCAGTAGAATTAACACTGGATTGAGAACGGGTTGTAAAGTGGGGTTGGACGCTGCCAGTCCTCGCAGCAGCCGGTACAATACATAGAAACCGATAATGACGCCCCACTGGTATTTGGCGGTCAGCTTTTCCATGAAAAAAGCATACTGCAGGAATAGGCGATATACGGGGTTTTTAGCCTTTAGTGCCTCTGCCATACCCGATCGGGCGTAGGGGTCGTTAGGATTGGCCCGCAGCGACTGTGCAAAGTGTTCCTGGGCTTTGCGATGGTCACCCGTTTCCAACAGCCCCCATCCGTAATTGCTGTGCGTATAGGCATTGTGGGGGTCTTCCCGCAAGGCTCCCTGTATAGTTTTGTACGAATCTTCCTTGCGATCCAGTTTAATTAGCGCCTTACTCCGCATATTTAATGCGAGTAAATTCTCCGGTTCGACAGAAAGGGCCTGATCGGCGGATTTCAGCGCCGCCTGGTACTCCTTTTGAAGCAGTAGCACCTGAGCCTGCATGGCGTAAAAGTCCGCATCGAGGGGATAGATCGCCACGGCTTCTTCCAGGAGCTGTTGGGCACCACCGTAGTCGTTTTGTTGCATTTTGACCTGACTTTTGAGGTAAAGCAGCAGGGCATTCCCCGGATCCTGACCGATCGCCTGATTAATGGTCCGCTCGGAAGCCTCGAGCTGGTCAGTCTCCAACTGTATTTGTCCTAAGGTTGCTAGGTAAGCGACGTTATCGGGTGTTTCCGCCAACAGCTCGCGTAAGATTCGTTGCGCTTCTCCGAACCTTTGCTGTTGGACCAGGATATGAACGCGCGCCAATCTCGGGTCGGCCACCATACTACTTCTTGATTTTTAGGTAAGCAAGAATGTCGTCGTACAGGCCGGTTTCGTTTGCGTAGAGCGCATAGTTGCGCGCGGTAGCAAACCATTCCTGGGTACTGGGCCGGTGCCGGCTTACCGCCTGTAGCAAATCATGTGTCGTAAGCGGCTTCGTTATGCCGTCTTCAAAAGCGGCTTCCAATTTTTCCTCGATGGCTATATCGATGATGGCATCGAGGTCGGCTCCCGAATAGTGAGCTGTTTTGTTCGCTATTCTTGCCGTGTCCACCTTTTCCGTAGGTTTGTTCTGAAGTTTCAGATCGAGAATGGCCGCCCGCGTTTCCTGGTCCGGCGGCGGCACGAATACTATCCGGTCGAACCGACCGGGTCTGCGGAAAGCCGGATCAAGGTTCCAGGGAGCATTCGTTGCGCCGAGTACTAATACGCCTTCGTTACTGTCCGCAATTCCGTCCAGTTCCTGGAGGAATTGGTTGATGAGATTCCGGCCCGCGCTCTGCTTCATATCCGTCCGGCTTGCACCGAGGGCATCGATCTCGTCGATGAAGAGCACACAGGGCGTATGGCTGCGGGCGAGATCAAATATCTCATGCAGGTTCTTTTCGCTATTTCCGATCCACATATCGAGAATGTCGTTCAGGCCCACGTTGATAAATCGCGCGTTCGCCTGTCCCGCCGTTGCCTTGGCGATGTAGGTTTTCCCGCATCCCGGCGGACCGTAAAGCAGCATTCCCCCTCCGATCTTTTTGCCGTAGGCCTTATAAAGTTCGGGATGGAGCATCGGTTTGATGATCTTCAGATCGATCTCTCGCTTTACGCCGGCCAGACCGCCCACGTCGCTGAAATTGATGTCGGGCTTTTCCAGGAACCGGTCATCGGCACCTTGGCTTTCCGGCTCCTGGGCATGTCCGCGACGCCTTAGCTGGCCGTCCAGTTCCTCATCCTCGTAAGCCGGAGAGATGAGCAGCACCCGCTGGTATATGCTCGTTGCGGTAGCTAAACTGTTTTCGCGAAGCAGTGCCCTTGCATATAGTACGAGCAGCGAAACATCTTCCGTCCTTGGCCCGATCAGGTCCTCCAGGATGACGTTGCACGCGGAATAATTCGCTTTCCGGAAAAACACCTGGGCAAGGCCCTTTTTGGCCCGCGGGTCGTCGCCCTGTTGGACTACTTGGGTAAACTCCGCTTCGGCCTCCTCTATCCGGTTGGCCTCGAGGAGATTTTCCGCCAGCATCAACCGTAGGGGCAGGTTATCCGGCGAGTGTTCAAGTGCGGCCCGCAGACCGTCGATCGTACTATCCTTCATGGAGTTATCGTGGGCAATGGGTAAGCCAATAGGCTGAAGGCGTAAGATAGGCTTAGCTAAGGGGAATACCACTAAACGGTCGAATACAAACCGCCACCCTATATTACCGTTCCACTAAAAAAATATCCCGATGAAAAAGATCATGGTCGCCACCGATTATTCCGAAAGCGCCAACAGCTCCGTGCAGTACGGCCTATCGCTGGCCAATCATTTCGGAAGTTTACTGTCGTTGGTCTCCGCCGTCGAAGAGCCATATTCCGCCGCCGCGGGAGTCCTGGTCGATATGAAGGACCGCATCCGACAGGAAGCGATGGAAACCATGGGCAACGTCAAGGATCGGATCAGCGGTCAACTCTCCAACGGCGCGACCATCGATACCCATACCGTGGACGGCGAACCCGGCCCAACCATCACTCGGGTGGCCAAATCTAAAAAGTATGACCTGATCGTTACCGGAACCAAAGGCAGCGATGCCGCCCGGGAAATGTTTACCGGCAGCGTGGCCAACTCGGTCATTAAAAATTCCAAGATCCCGGTATTGGTCGTTCCCGACACCGTCAAGTACCGGGAATTCCAGCGGGTACTGATAGCCGTCGACAATAAACAACTGGCAGGCCCCCACGTCCTGCAACCCCTGATCGATATCCTAAAAGCCTACAAAGCGGAATTGATCATCTACCACGGTGACGAGGACGGAGATGGTAAGGGGTACGATCCCAGACTTCCCGAGTACCTGGCCGGGATCAATCACCGATTTGAGGTACGTAGTGGAAAAGACGGTAGCATAACCGAAGGTATCGAGCAAGCCGTGAAGCTCTACGACGCCGATCTGCTGGGCATGATATACCACGAACGGGGCTTCTTTGGCCGGCTTTTCAACGAAAGCACGGTCAGTAAAGTGGTCTTCAAGAGTACGGTACCCCTGCTCGTCCTACAAGATGCGTAGTTTCGCGGTATGTACCGCCTGCTGAAACCTCTTCTTTTCCGAATGGCGCCCGAACGGGCACACTACCTCACCGTTCAGGGCCTGGCCGCAACGCTTAGCCTGCCAGGGGTTAACGATCTTTTCCGTAAACAATATTCGTTTCACCACGAATCCCTGAAACGGACGGTCTTTGGCCTGCCCTTCACGAATCCCGTGGGACTTGCCGCCGGTTTCGACAAGGACGGTAAGTACTACCGGGATATGTCCAGCCTTGGCTTCGGGTTTCTCGAACTCGGTACCGTAACCCCGCGGCCGCAGGGCGGCAACCCCGCGCCGAGACTGTTCCGGCTCCCCGCCGATCGGGCGCTAATCAATCGGATGGGCTTTAATAACGAGGGGGTGGAGGCACTCGCACGCAGGCTCTTACGGGATGGCCGCCCCGAGCAGGTTATTTTAGGAGGGAATATCGGCAAGAACAAGGATACGCCCAACGAATCAGCCGCTTCGGACTACGTCAAATGCTTCGAGAAGTTATTTCCGATGGTTGACTACTTCGTGGTAAACGTCAGCTCGCCGAATACGCCCAATCTCCGCGAACTACAGGACCGGGAGCCCCTTACGCAATTGCTGACCACCTTACAGGAGCTCAACCATAAATTGACCCGCAGTTCCCCGCGTCCTGCCTGGCACCTGGGACGACCGGGAGAGCTGTGGCAGGAAAAACCGATCCTGTTAAAGATCGCCCCGGACCTGAACGAAGCGCAGTTGGATGATATCCTGCATATCGTTGGGGACACGGGGATTGCGGGCATCATTGCCACCAATACAACGATCGCCAGAGAGCCGCTCGTCACCGACGCCGAAGCAGTCGAGCGGATCGGAAACGGAGGATTAAGTGGCGCTCCGCTGCGCCGACGGTCCACGGAAGTGATCAGGCACCTCTATGAGCAGAGCGGTAGGACGTTGGACATCATCGGGGTCGGTGGCATCGAAGACGTAGCTTCGGCACGCGAGAAATTCGAGGCTGGAGCTAAGTTGATCCAGGTGTACAGCGGTATGGTCTATGCCGGACCAGGATTAATCACCACCATCAAGAAAAGCCTGGTCAGTTCCGGCGTTCCTTCACCTTCTTGACCTTCACTTTTCTTCCTTTGAAGACTTTGGGGCAAAGGACGTCGCCAAAGTAGTAGTTGATGCCGATCCCAAGGAAAATGTAGTGGTCGTTATTCGTGTCGTCACCGCGTTGGGTACCCGTCCGGTCGATCTGTTCACCATCCGGTAGCGGAAGACTTGGATCACTCATTCGGCCGGCAAGATCGTTTCGGTATCGTTTCAGCGCAGCCACGTCCGGATAGGTGGTACTGACGTCGTCGAGGTAATCCGTACCGGTATTACGAAGGCTTAGGCTGGCGTCAAGACTCAGCTCGTAGGTCAGGTCCCAACGTATGCCCACCCCGTAGGCCAGGGCATAACTCACCCGGTGGTACTCGTCGCCAATTGCCTGGCCTTCGGTTCCCAAACGCTGCAGTACCACGCTCCTTCCGTTGGGCGTAATTCCCTGCGGGTTGAACGTGAATGCGGAAAGGCCCACGAACGCATAGGGCGTGAAGAAGTACTTCGGACTGCCGTGGTAGTAGGGAAGAAAGTTAAATTCGAACTGACCGGTAAAATCGAAAACGTCGGAAACGAAATTGAGATTCCGTCGCTGTTCAAAGGTGTTACGGCTGTCGCTGTCGAAGGCGGCCAGTCTACCGTAGTTCAAACTGGCCCGCGCGGCGAGGCGGTGGTTGAAATTATAGCGGCCCGCGAGACCACCCGCGGGTTTAGGTCGGTTAAAGCGGAATTCGGTATTCAAATCACCGAGATAGAAGGAAGCTCCGGCCCAGGGGCCAATCTCCCATCCGCGCATCTGCAACTGGGCCCGTGCATTACCGCTGAAGAGCACTAAGGCAAAGAAAAGAAGGAAAGGAATTAGCCGCATAGTGCATCTCGAAGTAGTGACGCTAACGCATTGATGCCGGTAAAGATTGCCCCTCCCCAAAATAGGTCTGCTACCGTGTCTTTTCGCCGTCTAAATATTGAGCCAGTAGGTGACTTTAGCAACGATCGATCGATTCTTTACGCCGAAGTTCAGACTGTCGTAATTGTCGGTATAGACCAGGAAGAAATCGCTTACCGGAGCAAAGCGCCACTGCAGGCGTGCGTTGATGTTGATGTTGTCGATCTGGTCATTGTACTGCAGGAAGGTGGTCAGGAAGATCGATTTCGTAAAGGTAAAGTCAATACGGGGGCCGATCAGAAAAAGCGCGGTGGAAGCATAAGGTTCGGGCAAGTCGATGTACTGATAGCTGAACCGTAGATCGATGCTGCCGAAGGGCTGGTAGCGGTATTGGAGGTTACCGCTCAGGCTGTAGCCGTAGCCGTTAAAGAATTGCCCCACCTCGGTTTCTAATCCGGTGCTAAGGCGTTTCCGGCCATCGCTTTCGTATTCCGCGCCGGCCCGCCAGAAGCCGTAGCCTCCTTTGGGCAGGGGGGAAGCTCCCGTCCGCGACGGGTCAAAGTCGTCAAAGAGGAAAATATATTCGTAGCCTCCCCCGGCATTGAAGCGACTGGTGTTGGCGTACCGCCATTGGTACACCGCAGTAAAATTGCGGTCCGTAAGTCCGTCGCCGGGCTGGGAAAACAGCCGCGCCTCGATCGCCGGACCTTTCTGGATAACGTTGGGATTATTGGGGTAAGTGATATGTGCAGCCTGTAAACCGCTAGTGAAGTACCCCTGACGTGGCACAAACCCCACTTCGGCGTTAAATTCTTCTCCGACGTACAGGTGATCGTATTCCACGTTCCAGTTGCGGTGACGGTATTCGAGGTTCAGCCCGTGGGTATAATCATCCCCCCCTTCCTGTTCGCTGAAGCTGCGGTGCACGAATGTCTTACCGTTCCAGGCATTGTCGCGGGTGGCCAGATTAAAGTCCAGCCCCGCCACCCGGTTAAAATTCGGCGTCTGTTCGGTGGTGTCCGAGAAGTTGCTGAAATTCTGTTTGTTGACAAAAATGCCTCCTACGTTGCTGCGGGCTCCGACCCGCCGCTGGGTGGCGGCCACGGTGTAATTGAAGCTCGGAAGTCCCTGATCCTTATTATGGGCAGCCTGCATATTCAGGAGACCTATGCGCCAGTTGTCGTTGGCCCTGCCACTCAGCCGGGCACCGAAATAGATCGGATTCTGTAGGCCCTCGCCGGTTGTCGTGTCGCGGGTCACCCCGATCCGGCGGCTGAAGAAGGGATTGGCCCGCTCGAAACCAAAGGACCCGAACAAGTCGGCATTCTCGAGGAAGAACTGTCGCCTTTCGGGAAAAAACACCTCAAAGCGGGTCGTGTTGATCACCTGTTCATCTACCTCGACCTGGCTGAAATCCGGATTCACGGTAAGGTCCAGATTTAACCCGCTGCCGATACCCACCTTGGCATCGCCGCCAACATCACCGTCGAAATCGCTGGGTGAACCGGCTTGGTAGTCCTTGCGTACATTGCCCCCCACGTAGGGGATGACTGCCACGTTCTTGCCTTGCGCGGCGGGTGCGCCGCCCTCGAATTTCAGCGAGCCCATATAGGCCAGGCTCATAATAGTCTGATTCTGGGGGATACGGTGCCAGGTACTGCGGGTGTTGCTCTGCGTATCCATCCGGTAACTGTTGAAGAACCATTCCGCCGCACCGTCCGGAAATCGCATGCTGGAAAAGGGAATGACCAGTTCGCACGACCAGAAATCGTCGCCGATGAAGCTCTCTCCCCGCCACTTATTGTCCCACTCTTCCCGGAAGTCATCGTTGCTTTCCCCGCCGTTGTAGATCAACGCCTCCCGGTTAACGCCAAAGGGATTCATCCCAAAGACGATCGCGTTGGTCTTGTCGCGGAAGGGGTTGAAGACAAAGGTGATGTTATCGCTCCCGCCGGCGCGGTAATCCCGGCGCAGGCTGGGGATAATAAACTCCGTGCCGGGCGTGCGGCAGATGGCGGCTACGTAAAGGTTTTGATCGTCGAACCCGAAATAGATTTCAGTAGGCACGGTAGAATGGGCGGAATCGGAAGGAAACGTCTCCCAAAAATCCTTTGCCGGCGAACCGCCCTGCCATTCCAGTTCGTCCAGTTTGCCGTCGAGGGATATCCCTTCGGTAAAGCGAACGGCCTTTGCCTGCGGCGGGCGATTAGGATCCCTTTCATCGAAGGTGAGGGTCTGGGCTCCGACCACCGACGTCAATACCAGGCTACAGCAAAAGAGTATAAATTTCACTTAGTGAGTAAGTAAACGGGGGGTTAAAACTTTAAAGGTACAAGGATAAACATTTTGGCGGCGGGGCGCAGGATCAAAATACTTTCGGAAAGGAAGGATACCCTCCGAATCAGCTTACCTTCGCCACGCAATCGGGAAAAGGGAATCCGGTGAAAATCCGGAGCTGTCCCCGCAGCTGTAAGCCCCAAATGCCTGCCGTCATGAGGCCACTGGAGAATATCCGGGAAGGCGACGGTCGGGTGGAGCAAGCCAGAAGACCTCCCCGATCGCGTCATATTTCTTCGTCTTTCGGTGAGAAAGGACGGGAAGGGAGGTTTAGCTGGTAGCGGGTAGCTAGTGGCGGGTAGCGGGTAGGCGATAGCGTGCCTTTGGCACTATCTGCTATGTCCTACCCGCTACCCGCTACCCGCTACCTGCTACCCGCTACCCGCTACCTCGCCGGCAACCATCCCTTATGTACCGGTACGTTCTTTTGCTCTTACTCACGCTCAGCTTTGCCACCGGCTACGGTCAGGACTCCCCCCCATTAGAAACTACTACCGAAGAAGTTGTAGTCACGGGATCGCGCTTCCCCCGCCGCCTGGCCGATAGTCCGGAGCACGTCACCGTGATCGACTCCACCGCCATTGCCCGGGCGTCCAACCTGGCGGAACTGCTGAACGAACAGGCAGGGATCGTGGTGAACGGCGCCTACAGCAACTTTGGCAAGGACCGTAGTCTGTTCCTGCGCAACGGCGCCAACCAGTACACGCTGATCCTGATCGACGGCCAACCGCTGGTCGATCCATCCTCCCTGGGGGGAGCCGTGGACCTGCGGTTGCTTTCCCTGGAGGGGCTGGACCGCATCGAGATCCTGCGTGGGGCCCGATCGCTGCTTTACGGATCGGACGCCGTAGCCGGGGTGATTAACCTGGTTACTTCACAGTCGGCCGAAAGGGAATCGTCGGCGAAGATCACCCACCACGACCCGTTTACCTTGAACCTGCGCGCCGCCGCCCAACGCTATGGCACGCTGGAAGGTAGCGCAGCGGTAAACGGCCGAGGTAAGATGCTGGATTACCAGGTCAGCTATAACTATTTTCGGACCGACGGGATGAGTGAGGCCACCGAGCCGGAAGGGGCAACGGAAGACTTCGCCCGCGACGGGGCTCGCCGAAGCAACCTCCTCACCAGTCTCGCTTACCGACCCACCGACCGGTGGAGCATTCGGCCCTCCCTGCGCAGGGCTACGTTTGACGGCGATTATGATGCCGGGGCATTCCAGGACGCCGACAACCACTACACGAATACGCTGTGGCTGCCGAACCTGGCCGTTGACTACCGGACGGCAACGCTAACCGCGGGTTGGCGATATAATTATGCGGCTACTGACCGGGTGTTCCAGGATGCGGCCTTCGGAGAGTCCGCCTTTCGGGGCCGCGCCCACCAGGGGGATGCGTTTGTCAATTTCCTCCCCTCCGAGGCGCTTTCCCTGACCCTCGGGGTGCAACTTCGGCGGGAAGCACTCGAAGACCGGATCGATTCCACCGAAAATCTGGAAACTACCAACTTGAGTCCCTACGCCCAACTCAACCTCAACATTGCCGAGCGACTGCTGATTGAAGGGGGAGCTCGGTATAACTTCCATTCCAACTTTGGCGGGCAGGCCAATGGCTCCCTCGCAGTAGGTTACCGACATACCGATGCCCTGAAGAGCCGGGTATCCGTGGCTACCGCCTTTCAAAGTCCCACCCTGGACCAGCTCGGGGGGCCCTTTGGCGCAAATGCCGACCTCGATCCGCAAGTCTCCACTTCCATTGAGGTAGGGCTCGGTTATCAGGATCCCAAAGCCCGCTACCGCGCAAGTCTGTCCGTTTTTCAGCGCAACATCGAGGATATTATCACCTTTGATTTTACCCTTGGCTATCTGAACCAGGATAAATTACGTGACCGGGGGATAGAACTGGAAGCGAATGGTCGGGTGAGCGAGCATTTTTCCCTGAACGGCAACCTCGGCTATGTGCGGGGTCGCCTCAGCTCCCCCGATGGCCAGGGCGGTACGACCGAAACCGAAGATTTTTACCGCCGACCCCGTGCTACGGGCCTGCTGGGCGTGACCTACCGGGCCCAAAAGCCGTTCACGGCCCGCCTGACGGCAGCGTACACCGGAGAGCGGCCGGATGTGTATTTCGATGCCGCGTTCAACCAATTCACCTCGGAGTTGGATGCTTACGTAATAGCGAACTTCTACGCGGAGTATAAACTCTTCCAGGATCGTAGCCTGACCGTCTTCGGAGAAATACGCAACCTGACGGATACGGATTTTACGGAGGTGACGGGTTTCTCCACGCTGGGCATCACGCCCCGGCTGGGGGTGGCTTGGACCTATTAGTCGTCCGAAGGGTCGTTAGCAAACTGGTATGCCGACGGGCACGATAAGCACTTGTCGTTTGAACAGCTCCGCTGGTCCGCCAACGGGTAGCCGTGGTAATCCTGTTCGCCAAACTACTCAACAGAAATTCCCGGAGCGATAAACCTCACCCCGGCAAACCGGGCGGACGAGCATAGCTCGGCAGACCAGTTTGCTACCGCACCACCCCCCGCTCCCGGAGCAGATCCATTACCTTATCTACGGGTAGCGCCTCGCGGGAGTGGCCGTCCCGCCCTGTCATATTCTCGGCGGCAAACAAAGAATTGACGATGGCTTCCTCCGTGGCCTCAATGGTGGCTAAAAAGAGGGGAGAAACTGCGCCATTGGGCAGTTCCTCAACGGTACGGACGCCCGCCTTTCCGACGACAATTCGGTTTTCAGTAGCCGTAGAGAAGGCGATCACGTAATCTCCGCTACCGTTGCTGGCGATGCCACCGGTTCTGGCCAGGCCGAGCATGGCGCGTTTGGCGATGCGTTCGAGGTTGCGGGAGGTCACCGGTGCGTCGGTAGCAACGACGATCATGCAACTGCCGTCGGCGTGGCGCTCAAGCTCATCCTTGAAATAATACTCGCCCAGCAGCGGACCGATCGGCACCCCGGCGACGTGGAGTACGCCACCGAAGTTGGTCTGTACCAGCACCCCTACCGTATAACCACCGAGGCCCTCGGGTAAAATGCGACTTGCCGTACCGATGCCCCCTTTCCATCCAAAGCAGCTCGTACCCGTACCGGCACCGGCGTTGCCTTCCACTATCGGACCTTCCGAAGCGGATTCCAGGGCGGTAAGTACATCTTTCTCCTGCACGTGCCGCCCCCGAATATCGTTGAGATAACCGTCGTTGGTTTCCCCCACCACCGCATTCACACTGGCAACCGAAGGGTTATCCCGTAAACAAGCGGTGATCAGCCCGTTCATGGCGGTGGCAACATCCAGGGTGTTGGTCAGTACGATGGGTGTTTCCAGTTCGCCAAGCTCACGCACCTGGCTGTAACCGGCAAGTTTACCGTAACCGTTGCCGAGATAAATCGCCGCAGGTACCTTTTCCCGGTAAAGATCGCCCGAATGAGGGACGATTGCCGTTACGCCGGTGCGGATACTATCTCCCTGGGTCAGGGTCACCTGCCCTACCCTTACCCCCGAAACATCGGTAATGGCATTCAGGTCACCCGGCTGCATCACGCCGAAGGGAACGCCCAATTCACGCGGTCGTCGCTGAGCCATAGCACCCAAACTAAAGGATATGAACAGGACGATCAACAAGTAGCGTACGGTCATCTTTCAAATGTAGACCGTAGAGGCGAAAATAAAAAAAGCGCGCCTCCGTAGGGAGTGCGCGCGTAATTGTGTTGTTCGTGTCTAAAAAAATGAGTTAGTCCTAAAGTGTCAAAAAACAAGTAGTCCATTCATAGGGTCAAAACGGTTGTTTGGACCGTTGAAAAATGTCATGTAGCCTAAACTTCTATATCGGATATTATGCTGAAAATTTTAGTGGCCTGCCTAAGGAGATTAGGCGATCCATTTCAGTAAATCCTGAAGTAAATCATCAATTTGCAACGCTTGATTGTCGGGATTTTCCACATGCAATTGCTCAATCTCATCAGATTCGATTAATTGCATCAGGCGTTTCCGGTCAAACCGGGAAAAATCTGCGAATGTTCGACGGAGCTGCGGAATAATTTCCTCAAAATTTTCCCAGCTCAGCTGTGCCACCCAGTCGTCGATCAACCGAAACAGGGGCTCGTAATGCAGCAGCATATGCCCGCCCCCGTAGAGGAATCCACCGATCCACGAGGCAACGGCCCCAGCGCCTCTAGCTCGGGAAAGGGATCGGGAAAACCGGTCGGCCGTCGCCGATGCCGTAATCCTTTTCCGATCGTGAAGCAGCCGCAGGCAATGTCCCTCTACGGCGGGGTGTACGCCGGCGTCTGCCGTACGGGTCAGCCCCGCCAGCCAAAGATCGTCCAGCTCTTCATTTGCCAGCTGCGCGAGTTGGTAGTGCGCCGTAGCGATCAGGGAAACCATTTCATTGCCGCGTTCATCGTCGATATTAGCCGCCGCCGCCGGTAGACCGGCCGCCAGTCTCGGAAGCAACTCATCGATGACTAGCAATAACGCCGAGGTATCCGTCTTGCGGCTATCGCCGTACCGGCTGGTCTGAATGAGGGCGGGGAGTGCGGCCAGCAGTGCGGCTACGTCAGTCGTTTCCGCGGCTCGCTTACGCAGCAGGCGCATCAGGACAGGCACTACCGCCGGCAAGCCCCCCTGTAAGCATTGGAGCGTGAGATCGGCCAGCGGGCGAACGGTCGTAAGCCCAGCGGCCTTTTCCGTGCAGTACGCGGCGGCCGCGGCGGCAACCGTGTTGCCATAACTCCCCCTTTCGATGACCAACAGACTGAACTCCGGTTGCCATTCCATCAGCCATACCTCCTTGAAGCTGCTGAGGCTGTCCGGACCTCCGGGCTGTAGCTTTCCCCACCGAATGTCAAGAAGATTAAGCCGGTGCAACAGGTGACTTTTCCGCAAGTCATTCTGCTGACGCAGATCGATACCGCCACGGGGGTCCGATTTGGTCGCTTTCAGGTAGTGTTCTCCGGCGGTCTCCCACAGTTTACTCATCCGGGTACTCTTCACCTCGGCTCTAAGATCCTCCAGCAGCGGTACGGTGGTTACTCCGGGGGGTACGAAACCCACCGTCTCTCCGATCGTAAGGCGCTTATGGATCAGTTCGAGGCGTTCCCGCTTGCCCGCCGCCAGGGTACTGAGGACGGCTTGCTCCAGCTCTTCGATCCCCGGCCGTTCGTGGTTTCTTAGGGTCGCCAGGGTAGCGGCTAATCCGACCGCTTCCGTGGCCATTGCCGGACTCGCTTCGAATCCTTCCTGGCGCAGGAGTTGTCCGGCAGAGGCCATCCACCGGTCCACGGCACGCTCCGGAAAGTCGAACAAGGTAGCATACCAGGCCGGCGAGGTCACGCCCGCTCCGTAACCCCCGCTTCTGGACAGCCGGGGGAAGGACCAGGGCACCCATGCCTGACTCACCTTCACTTTTGGCAGCCCCCGCAGAACGGCCTTGTCCGCGCCGGCACGTCGGTTTGGCGTGTCCTGCACGGCCGGTGCGTGCCAGGCACCGACCACGACGGCGATGCGCTCAAAGTTCTCCTTCATCGCTTTGCGAATTTCGCCGCGCATGAAGGCTTCCCGTTGTTCGTTTTCCTCGTTCGAGGCTTCGGGAAAAGCGGCCCGCAGTTCCGCGACGATACGCAGGATGGCCGCGAAGGTGGATTCTGAACCTTCCCCGCTGCGTTCGAGGGTGGCATCCCACCAGCTCTCACTGTCGGGGTAACCAGCGAGTTCCGCGACGACCGAGAGGGGATCCCTTCGTAGCTGATCCGCCAGTTCCTTATGCGATTTGCCGGGGATCACCGAGGGCGTATCGGGTTCCTCGGTCGGAAAGAGGATGAATTGCTCTTCCTCCCGTACGGCCAGGAAATTTCGGGCCGGAAGATCGATCGGTCGCACCTCCACCCCCTGTGTTACGGCCCAGTCGATAGCCTGGTATTCCGGACTGAAGCTGGCAAAAGGGAAGAAACTCGCCCGTTCGATGTCCTTGGCATCGTACAGCACCAGGGCCAGCGGCGGACGCATGCCCGCTTGTTTGAGCTGCCGCAATACGGATTGGGCATCCGCCGGCATTTCCAACAGGATCAGGTCCGGCTGCCAACTTTCCAGGACCGATCGGAGCCGCCGGGCGGAGCCGGGTCCGTGGTGCCGTATGCCGAAGGTGCGCAGTTGCATTTGGCGAAGGTAGGCTATTGCCCGGGCAGGGTGTAAAGGGCTTTGGATAGCGTCCCCGGCGGAATTCCGGTAGCTAGGCAAACAGCTGTATTATCTTCGCCCCCATGCACACCACTCCCCTCAAACGATGGCTGGCGGGGCTTACCCTTCTGGTCGTTTTGCTATTCAGTGCCTACCTGTGGTTCAAGCCGTTACTGAACATTGGAGGTGGCTACGCCGCCAAGCATGCTTGTAGTTGTCATTTTCTTCAGGATAGGGCACTGGAGGAGATCAGCGAACGTGACCTGAACTTTAGTATCCTCGGGCAATTTGCGCTAACCGTTCAGGGGAACACGGTGGAATCCTCGCTCCTCGGACTGGTCGATCGCCGCGCGGTATATCTGGGCGGGAAGGGTTGCGTTCTCATCAACGAGGAGGAACTGCCCATGCCAGAATCCGAACCGGTCAGGACCCTTCCTGCCGCGAACGGAGAGATCATCCAACCTCCTCCCAACTTAGAGGCTGCCCTCGACTTTGGGATGCAAGCTGTTCCGGGCGGCGGGGCGCGGGGGATAGTCATTTTCCAGAATGGGAAACTGATAGCAGAGCGTTACGCCGATGGATTCGGTCCGCAGGTCCCCCTGCTTGGCTGGTCGATGACCAAAACCCTTACCGGCATGGCCGTCGGGGCCTATTTGTACCGAACTTCCCAGGGGGGGATGGAGGCCGTCGGGGAGGTCCGGGGACGTAGGGATTTATTTCCGGATATCTGGCAGGACACCCGCGCCGAGATATCGCTGGCCGACCTGATGCACATGAATTCCGGTTTGGAATGGAACGAAGGCTATGGGAGTATTACGGATGCCACCGTCATGCTGCACGAGAAACCCAATTTTGCCGAATTTGCCCAGCGGCACGAGTTGGTGGAAGTTCCCGGTACGGTTTGGAACTATTCCAGCGGCACTTCTAATATATTGATGGACTACCTCCGTCGCGAGCTTGGGGGGAATGACCAGCTTTATGCCTTCATCGATAGCCTCTTTCTATCCATAGCCCCTACCCTGCTCATAGAATCCGATCAGTCGGGTCGCCCCGTAGGAAGTAGTTACGGCTGGGCCACCACCCGGGACTGGGCCCGGCTCGGTCAATTCATGCTGCAAGACGGAGTATGGCAGGGCGACACCCTCCTCCCACCGGGGTGGATCGATTACATGCGCGAACCTGCTGCCGGTAGCGAAGGCATATACGGCGCCCAACTCTGGCTGCCTGGACCCGACACTCCCTCACTACCCGATGATGCGTTCATGATGCGGGGCTTCCAGGACCAGCGGGTCTACATCATTCCCAGCCGACAAATGGTGATTGCCCGCCTAGGTCACGGCAAGGATAAAGTGACTGACTTCGAGGGGCTACTACAGCGCATACTCGCCGCAAATGAATGACCGGGATGAATACCTCCGAAAGTGGCGGCTGATCCTGGGTCAGGACGCCCAGGATGCCGGCGGCGGTCCAGAACTTCCCGGCCGGGCCAAGGGCATGGACGCGGTCCTGGAAGCGCTTTACAACAGCGAAGAACGTAAGGGCGGCCTGGGCCCCTCCAGTCCGAACGTCAATCGCTGGCTGGGCGATATTCGCAAGTATTTTCCTACGGATACCGTCCAGATGCTGCAGCGGGATGCGCTCGAGCGACTCGGCCTGCAGGAAATGCTACTGGAACCCGAGTTACTGAAATCCATTCAGCCGGACGTTCACCTGGTAGGTACGCTACTCAGTCTGAAGAACGTACTCCCGGAGCGCAGCAGGGAAAGCGCTCGCATGGTCGTCAAGCGGGTCGTGGATGAAATCGAAAAACAGCTTCGCCAACCCCTCCTCCTGGCCGTCAGCGGGCGCCGGCGGCAACAAGTGCGGAACCGCCGCCCCCGCCACAGCGACATCGACTGGCATCAGACCATACGGGTCAACCTAAAGCACTACCAGCCCGAGCACCGTACCGTTCTGCCGGTGAGTCTTCGCGGACACCAGCGTAGTCGCACCAGTCTCAAACACGTCATTTTACTGATCGACCAGAGTGGGTCCATGGCTACCTCGGTGGTCTACGCGGGGGTCCTTTCCTGCATTCTGGCCAGCCTGCCGAGTATCAAGACTCACGTGGTGGCCTTCGACACCAGCGTGGTGGACCTAAGTGCCGAACTGCCCGATCCCATCGAGTTGCTATTCGCCCTGCAGCTTGGGGGTGGGACCGACATCGGGCGGGCCCTGCGCTACGCCGAACAACTCAATGGCTCACCGCGCGATACCGTTTTAGTACTCCTGAGCGATCTTTTCGAAGGGGGCTCGGTGCCGAATATGCTGCAAAGCGTTCGTAGGCTGGTGCAAAGCGGACTGACCTTTCTGCCCGTTCTGGCCCTGAACGACCAGGGGGCCCCGGCCTATGATCATGACGTTGCCGCTCAGCTGACCGAATTGGGCTTAAAGCCCTTCGCCAGTACGCCCGGTGCCTTCGCGGATACGTTGGCCAAAGCCTTATATGGCTAGAAGTTGAGGTCTACGATTCGGAGCCGTTTGTACTTACCCGTTCGGAACTTGCGCCGCCCGAGAACTTTGACCAGCAGATACCCCGCGCCGACGGAGATGGCCGTTACCATGGCGTCATCAGCGCTGTAATTAGTAGAGTCGATCTTATCTGTCGCGTATCCCAATGCGGCAAACAGCGACCAGCCGGCCCCGAAGGTGATGAGCCCGTAACCGATCCCATTGGCAACGGTACTGCCCCGGTGTACGGCGTCGATCTCATCGATCATGATGAAGCGGTCGTTGATCACCAGCGCCTGGATGTCGGGTCGCATCTCACGGATGTATCCTTCCTGCCAGAATTTATCCCCTTCCATCCGAAAACGGAGCAGCTCACCCTCGTACACGCGATCGCTACTCGAGTTGGTGAGTTTTTCAAACAGCATCACGCGCTGGGCGTGAACGCAGGAGCAAACAAGGAGGGTAAAGACCAGTAGGATCGGGCGCATATCCGGATATTGGTTCAGGGCAAAGACATCGCCCGGAGCCGTTTAGTTGGCCTATTTGGTAGCAACGATGCCGATGATCTGCTCGATTTGGCCCGCGTAGGCGCCTAATACCTCCCCTAATTTGTTGATCTGCTCCTGGGCTTCTTCAAAATCGCGCTGCTCGACCGCTTCGCGGACACCCGGCAGGGTTTTCACCCCGTAACCGGTGTAGAACCCTGGCGCATACACGTGATGAACGAACCAGGGGCGGCGGGGCAACCCTTCTTCCCGGGTAAGTTGGCGCTCCAGATCAATGAATAGACTATTTACCCGCTCCTGCTCGCTCTCCGGAAGCTGGATGGCGGCCTCCGCGCTGTAGTCATCGGCCAGTTCGCTGATACGGCTAAGTCCGTTTTGCAGCGGAGCAAAGTTGAGGAAAGGGACTTCCGGCTTCGGGTCGGGAGCGGCGAATTCCTCCTTCGGGTCGGCGGCCAGGGTATAGGCATTTTCGCGGATCAGTCTGTTTTTACGGGCGGTGGCTTCGCGGGTATCTTTGGCGAGCTTCATTACCTCATCGCCGTATTCCTCTAGGGTCTTGGCCATCCGGGTAAATTCAAAGGGCAGCACATCGGCATTGGCCAGTCGCAGGGTCGTCCGGCCGGCTACCTTCGCCAGGGCGGCACCGTAGCTGAAGTCCGGATCCTTGAACCGTTTGTAGTGATCGTAGGAGTCGTACATCGTGTGGTATTCCCCACCGCTGCTTTCGCCACCGAAGCCCATATTGAAGGCCGCGATACCTAGGTGCTGAAAGAAGGGGGAATAATCCGATCCGGAGCCAAGTGCCGACAAAGGAAAGGAGGTAATATCCTCTCCCTCGACCGCTTCGGCCGCTTTTCGACGCTCGAAGACCGTTACGCCGGTCTGGGGATCCATCACGTCATCGGTGATCTGGCCGAAAAACTTTTCGAGAGTATGCGATCCGCCGGCGCCCAGAAAGCCACGACCGGACCCGTCCGTATTGATGTAAGCTACCGCCTTCTCCTTGAGCTCCTCCGCATGGGTCTCTACCCATTCCGTCGACCCGAGAAGGCCGGGCTCTTCCGCTCCCCAGGCGGCGTATTTGATGGTACGCTTCGGTCGCATACCCGCTTTGGCCAGTTCGCCGACTGCCCGAGCTTCCTCCATAACGGCCACCATCCCACTGATCGGGTCGTTCGCGCCGTGCACCCAGGCATCGTGGTGGTTCCCGCGAAGGATCCATTCGTCGGGGTATTCCTCTCCTTCCAGTGTGGCAATAACGTCGTAGGCCGGGGCAAGGTCCCAGTTGAACTCGAGTTCAAGATGCACCTTGGCCGGGCCGGGACCAATGTGGTAGGTGATGGGCAGGGCACCGCGCCAGCTCCCGGGAGCTACCGGTCCGCCCAGGGCCTTGAGCAAGGGAAGGGCATCGTGGTAGGAGATCGGCAGTACGGGAATTTCCGTTAACCCTTCCGCTTCGGAGAGTTCCAGGCGATCGGCACCTTCAGTGGCCCCGTAGCCAGGAGTAAGCGGATCGCCGGGAGCCCGTGGTAAGTCCATCACGGCCCCTCGCTGTACGCCGTATTCGTTCTTGAAGGCCCCGTCGGGATAGGTTTCGCCCTGGTAGTAGCCGTCGTCTTCGGGGTCCGAGTAAAGAATACACCCGATGGCCCCTTTCTCAGCGGCAACTTTCGGCTTTATGCCCCTCCACGATCCCTGGTATTTGGCGATCACGATCTTCCCCTCGACATCGATTCCGCGCTTTTCCAGTTCCTCGTAATCACCGGGTATGCCGTAATTCACGAAAACAAGTTCCGCGGTCACGTTCCCGTCGATCGAAAAGGCGTTGTAGGGCGGTAAAGCCTCGTCCATCTGATCGGTTGCGGCATCTCCATCGACCGGTGGCTCCTGCAGCATGGCGGTGTAAGTGGTGGGCTCCAGAAGTTCCAGTTTGCGCACTTTCGGCGTGGGGAAGAGAACGTCGAAGCGTTCTACCTCCACGTCGTAGCCCCAGGAGCGGAACTTTTCGGCCATGAAGTCCACTACCTTTTTATCGTATTCCGAACCGACGTGGTGGGGACGCGCGGTCATGTACTTCATCCATTCATCCAGATTCGAGGGCGTAATCTTTTCGTCGTAGGCTTCCTCGAGTTGGTGCTGCTCCTTGGCCGATTGCTCGGTAAAGCCCATTAAGTCTTGATGTTGAGCGAAAGCGAGATTTGACAATAGGGAAAACAGGAAAAGATACAATTGTTTTCGAGGGGACATAGCCAGGCATTTAGCCTGAAATGTAGCTAAAATTTCGTACTAGGCGTCCGACGCTTTAAAGCGTCGGACGCCTAGTACGATCAATCCGCTGCGATTACCTTACCAAATTTGGCCTGGGTATGTTTGTCGTAACCGGCCCGCCGGAGTCGATCGCCCCTACCCTACTCACTTCTTAATAATCCAGCCAAATGTCACGTCTCCTCCTGCCCTTTGCTCTTCTGATCCTTTTACAATCCTGCGGCGACACCGGTGCCAATGCCTCCGTTGAACGATCGGACGTAGAGCTGCGGGCCCACGCCGACAGCCTCGCTCACCAGACCATCATCATCGACGGTCACGTCGACCTGCCCTACCGTCTCAAAGTCAAAAACTTTCGTCTGGAACGGGAAATGCTGGGCATACCCGTAGAGACCGACGAAGGAGATTTCGACTACGTCCGCGCCGTAGAAGGCGGACTGGACGCGTCCTTTCATGTCCATCTATATTCCCGCCCGCCTGCAAGATGAGGTAGGGGGATCACCCGCCCTCGCCGATAGCCTGATCGATATGGTAAAAGGGATCATCGATGCGCACCCCGATAAGTTCGCCATGGCCACGAGCCCGGATGACATAGAAGAAAATTTTGCCAATGGCGTGATGAGTCTGCCCATGGGTATGGAAAACGGCAGCCCCATCGAAGATCAGCTGGAGCGGGTAGAAGAATACTACAACAAGGGCATCCGGTACATTACCCTCACCCACTCCAAGGATAATCTCATTTCGGATTCCAGCTACGATACCACCGCCATCAACGGTGGCCTGAGCCCCTTCGGGGAAGAAGTAGTGCGCGAAATGAACCGCGTCGGTATCATGGTCGATGTGAGCCATATCAGTGATTCGGCCTTCTGGGACGTTATGGAAGTCACCGACGTTCCCGTTATAGCCAGCCACTCCTCCGTTCGCTACTTCACCCCCGACTTCGAGCGCAATATGAACGATGAGATGATCGAAAGCGCTAGGTGAAAATGGTGGAGTTATCCAGATCAACTTCGGCTCTGACTTTCCTCGATGGGCCTATACGGGCTCGCCAGTGACAGTCTGCGGGAGGAATTTATGGGGCAATCTCAATGAGCGCGGACTGGAAATACAACTCCGCCGAAGCCGAAGCTATGGCGGATCATCGACCTATGGAATTGCAAAATCCCTACGCTCTATTCCGACGTCGAGATGGTAGCCGACCACATCGACCGGGTAGTTCAATTGGCCGGCATCGATCACGTCGGGCTTGGGTTCCGACTTCGACGGTGTTGGCGACAGCCTTCCCACCGGTCTCAAAGACGTAGCCGATTACCCGAATCTGGTGTACGTGCTTTTAAAGCGAGGCTACACCGACGAAGACATTAAGAAGGTCCTGTCCGGCAATGTTCTCCGAGTATGGCGCGCCGTAGAAGCCGCATCGTCCGCCCGAGGCTAATGAAGGGGAACGTATTTCCTTCGTATGCGCCTCTATACGCGGCTTGACCGCACCGGCTGGCACGATAACAACGCAACCCGGATCGGTCACTCCTTCACTATAGCAGCGGGGGACTACCACCTCATCAGGAGTAGCAACGCTGTATTCTCGTTCTGGGTGGAGTGATCCTTTATCGCCGATTGTGGAGCGGAACCCGAGGGTGTCCGCGCCCTCATTCCGCTGGATCACCGGGAGTAACGGTAAGCGGATTCTCTGCGGGCCGACATACGTATGGCCGTGATGCTGTGACGATTCAAGCCTCCGATAGGGTGCTTTCCAAACGCTTAAGAAGCTTCAGCATATTTCTCTCGATGCGGTCATAAGAGACCTCCTCCTTACCCGTGTACATAAACAGTAGGTGATGTTCCGCTTCCCCGCGATTCTCTTGATCCTGCGTCCCCGCCAAAATGGACTTATTGAGTCGGTAAGCTTCCTGCATACGGCGTTTCAACAGATTGCGTTTGACGGCCAGTTTGAACCGTTTCTTCGGCACTACGAAGGCCACCTTCACTCCCGAATGTCCCGGCTGTTCCGCCTCCGTGCGGTACAATACCCGAATCGGATAGGCCGCCAGTGAACGACCTTCGGGACTGAAGAGCCGCCCGATACTGCGCCGGGATTTCAGTCGCTCGGAAGAATAATGTCGATTTGACATGATGGGGGGTGGTTAATGGCTATTTCACCGAACTTGCCCGGGGGCGATCCCGTTGAAAAAGTGTAACAAAAGACAAAAGAAATTATGACCAAGTCACCAGGTAATAACATCAAAAAAGCCGTTCTCGACACCCCAACCGACCTCAAACCGGAAGGCGTAAAGAAGATCGTCGAAGCTATAAATCCATTAGTAGCCGACCTCATTGCCCTATGGGTAAAAACAAAGAACTATCACTGGCATATGTCCGGCCGTCATTTCCGTGATTACCACCGGATGCTCGACGTCCAAAGCGCAGAGCTGATCGAGACCGTTGACCCACTGGCGGAACGCGTCCGCAAGTTAGGGGGTAAGACCATCACCAGTCTCGCCCAGATCGTCAAGTTGACTAACGTCGCCGATAACGATGACGCCCAGATCAGCCCCCGCGATATGCTGCTTGACCTGATGCGGGAAAACAAAAATATGGCCCACAATCTCCGCGAAGCCCATGATGTCTGTGAAGAAAACGAAGACATCGGCGGCGCCAGCCTGATCGAGGACTACATTAACCAGACCGAACGTCGTACCTGGTTCCTCTTCGAAGCTACCCGCGAAGTCGAAACCGGTAACACGCCGGAAAACAACAGTAAGAAGAAGAAGTAACTTCTTCGCCCCACACGTAAAAAGCCCCGACTTGGATCACCAAGTCGGGGCTTTTTGTTTGCCGGTTTCAAATGACTGATCGGGTGTAGCAGGGGCTGCTAGAACCTACCCCTGATCTGCCCTAGACATCCACGTTAGCATACTTGGCGTTCGCCTCGATGAAGGCACGACGCGGAGGCACCTCGTCGCCCATAAGCATGCTAAAGACGCGATCGGCCTCCGAGCTTTCCTCGATGGCAACCTGCTGAAGCATACGGGTATCCGGGTCCATGGTAGTCTCCCAGAGCTGAGTGGCATTCATTTCACCCAGACCTTTGTAGCGCTGGACCTTAACTGCCCCGTCGTTTTCCCCTTTGCTGTAGTTGGCAATCGCTTCCCGACGTTCCTCTTCGCTCCAGCAGTAGCGGAACTGCTTGCCGCGCCGAACCTGATAGAGGGGCGGTTGAGCGATGTAGACATATCCGCCGTCCACCAGAGCGTGCATGTAACGGAAAAAGAAGGTCAGGATCAGTGTTACGATGTGGCTACCGTCGATATCGGCGTCACACATGATGATGATCTTGTGGTAGCGCAGTTTTTCGAGGTTCAGCACCCGTTCGCCGTGCTGACCCTCCACGATGCTCACGCCGAGGGCGGTGAACATGTTCTTGATCTCCTCATTTTCGTAGATTTTGTGCTCCATGGCCTTCTCCACGTTGAGGATCTTACCGCGCAGGGGCAGGATCGCCTGGAATGCCCGGTTACGGCCCATCTTGGCGGTACCGCCGGCCGAATCGCCCTCCACGAGGTAGATCTCCGAACCTTCCGGGTCCTTATTGGAGCAGTCGGCCAGCTTACCTGGCAGGCCGGTTCCGGTCAGCACGTTCTTGCGCTGAACCATCTCCCGCGCTTTACGCGCGGCGTGGCGGGCGGTGGCGGCTATGATCACCTTATCGATGATCCGCCTGGCGGCGTCGGGGTTCTCTTCCAGCCAGTGCCCTACACTCTCGCCTACGGCTCGACTGACGATACCGGTCACTTCACTGTTGCCCAGCTCCCCCTTCGTCTGCCCCTTGAACTGCGGTTCCGGTACTTTGACGGAAACAACGGCGGTGAGGCCTTCGCGAAAGTCTTCTCCGCTTACCTTGAACTTCAGTTTTTTGAAGTGACCATTCTCGTCTCCGTACTTCGTGAACAGGCGGTTCACGGCACGACGGAAGCCGTTGACGTGGGTACCTCCCTCACGGGTCTTAATGTTATTGACGAAGGAATAGATATTTTCCTGGTACGTGGTATTGTACTGCATAGCCACTTCTACCTCTACGTTGTCCTCCTTGGATTTAACGTAGATGGCTTCCTCGATGAGGTCCTGTTTGCCTTCATCCAGGTACTTGACCATCTCGGCCAGACCGCCCTCGCTGTAGAAATCCTTGCGCAGGTGATTACCCTCGTCATCCGTCTGCCGCTCGTCGGTAATGCTCAGGTAAAGGCCACTGTTCAGGAAGGCGAGTTCTTGCATTCGATTGGCCAGCGTTTCATACTTGTAGACCACCGACTCGAAGATGGTCGAGTCCGGGGTGAACTTGATGGTGGTTCCCGACTTCTCGGCCTCTCCTACGACGTGAACTTCGTTTTGCGGTTTACCCTCGCTGTAGTCCTGCTGGTAGATTTTCCCGTCGCGGTGAACGGTAGCCCGCAGGTGACTGGAAAGCGCGTTCACGCACGATACGCCTACCCCATGCAGACCGCCCGAAACTTTGTAGGTGTCCTTATCGAACTTACCACCGGCGTGAAGCACCGTCATAACAACTTCCAGGGCGGATTTGCCCAGTTTGGCATGATTGCCGACCGGGATACCCCGACCGTCGTCCGTGACGCTGATGGAGTTGTCAGGGTGGATGATCATGTCGATGCGGCTACAGTACCCCGCCAGGTGCTCGTCGATCGAGTTATCGACCACCTCCCATACCAGGTGGTGCAGTCCCCGCGTGTCCGTGCCACCGATGTACATACCGGGGCGTTTGCGGACGGCCTCGAGACCTTCAAGAGCGGTAATATTATCCGCTCCGTAATCTCCGCGATTGGCCGGTTGGTTATTATTTGTCATACCAACAAAAGTACAAAAATTGTGCCAGCTTTCCTAGGGTTGTCGCGGCGAAGAAAAGGCGAATGGCGGCGGCGCGCAGGAGTGACAAAAGGCAGGTAGTAAGCTGTTTTCACTAACCCTCATCCCGGCTTGATCATCTTTCGGTACGACGCTACCAAATGGGCTTGGGGAGCCCCTTTTTTATACAAGCGGAATACCTGCAGATTCGCCAGTTGCACCCGCAGCCAGCCGTTGGCGCGGTACTTTCTGGCAGAGACCGTGATCGATCGGGGAATCACCCGAAACGTCAGGCCCGCTTTCCAGGCCCGCTGGATGACGTCGTAGTCCTCCATAATGTCCATGCCTTCGTCGAAGCCGCCCAATTTTGCCCAGGCGCTGTTCGCGACAAATAACGACTGGTCGCCCCCCCGGCATGCCAGTCCGCCAAATCGTGTAAAGAAGGCATTAATCGCCAGCAGCGGACTATCCGAATCAAAGCGGAAGCGATAGCAGCCGATCGGCGCACCGTCCGTAACGCTGCGGCGGATATCGTTATAGAAACCCCGGGGCGGACGGGTGTCGGCGTGGAGAAAGTAAAGGACATCTTCCGGGTGGTCGTAAAGCCCGGCGGCTTCATTCATCTGCCGGCTGCGACCGGTTTGCCTGCAAGCCAGGTACCGAACCCGGCCGTAGCGTTTAACGATGGTTGCCGAACCGTCCTTACTCCCGCCGTCGGCCACCGTGATGGTGCCCCGACCGTTCAATTCGTCGAGCAGGTAAGGCAGCAGTTTGCGGAGGTTATCCGCCTCGTCAACTACGGGGATAATAATGTGAAGCCGCATCCGAAAAGCGTAAGGTTTAGGGCAGGTACGTAAATAGGAGGGTAACCGGTTTAGTCGAGCCGGTAGTACACCGACTTGAGGTAGGCCCCCTCGGCAAATCCAATGGGATGGTCAAGGTCGTGAAAGCGCTTCTCCAGTAATTTATACGGCCGACCGCTTTTCTTGACGACCCGCTCGACGGTGGCAAAAAAATCCTCCGCGCTGACCCGCGCCGAACAGGAACACGCCAGCAAGATCCCCCCGGCCCTGACCAGCGGTACGGCCAGCGTATTAATGCGGCGGTAAGCATCCAGTGCCCCGCGTACTTCTTTCTCCCGCTTCGCGAAACTTGGCGGATCCACCACGACGATGCCGAATTCTTCTTGTTTGCGGGCCAGCAATTCCAGTTCCTGAAACGCGTCTCCTTCCAAGGTTTCGTGTCGCGGGTCCTGACCGAAATTAAGGGTCACGTTCCGCCGGGCCACTTCCAGGGCCGGTGCGCTGATATCCAGGCTTACGACCCGGTAGGCGCCGCCGGCGAGTGCGTGGACGGTAAATCCGCCCGCGTAGCTAAATACGTCCAGGACGTCCTGCCCCTCCGAAAGCTCCCCTACCCGTTTTCGGTTATGCCGGTGGTCGAGGAAAAAACCTGTCTTGTGCCCTTCCTTCACGTTGGCATAAAACTTCAAGTTGTGCTCCCGGAAGGTCACTTCCGGTTCCGGCAGTTCCCCGGCAAGGACCGCGCCATCCTGCCAACCATCGACGGGTGAAACCACCCGGGCCAAGCGTAGAACGGCGGTATCAGCCCTGGCTGCGTGCAGAACCAGGGGAAGCAGGCTCTCGAGGTAGGGAAACCACGCGGCGGTGTATAACTTGATAACGGCAACGGCAGCGTATACGTCAATCACCAATCCCGGCAATCCGTCGTTCTCTCCGTGCACCAGCCGGTAGCCGTCCGTATTCTGTTTCAGTAAGGGCTGCCGTGCCTTGCGGGCGGCCTTAAGCTTTTCGGTAAAAAATGCCTCATCGATACGGGTGGGTCCTCCCGAGTGCAGTACCCGGATCCTGATGGGCGAGTCCGGGTCGTAGAGCCCCACCCCGATGCAGCGATCCTTCTTACGATCAAAAACGATGTTAAGATCACCGGCTTTCCCCTCCCCTTTGACCGAATCAACGGCACCATCGAAAAGCCACGGGTGGCCGGAACGGAGAATACGCTCGCCCTGGGGGGTGAGTCGGGTAGCTAGGCGGTCTGGAGTCAGGGACGACAAATTGGGGGTGCGGAATGTGGTTTGCAGCCGGCAAATATAGCCTAATTTGCCGGGGTATGCGCAACGTCCTGCACAACGTTTACCGTTCTTTTCCGATCCAGCTGCTCCTGATGCACCTGCGTTCGAATTTCCTCCTTTTGGCACTCTGGCTCCTCCTGCTCTTTATGATGTCCGGAGTGCTCGGGCCCCGCCTGGGACTGCAGTACCTTTTCCTCGACCCCGAGTATCTCGGCCAAACGGGTTATTTCTCCTTCCTCATCGTTGGCGTCGCCTTCGGTTTCTTCACCATGAGTTGGAATCTCAGTACCTACCTCCTGCTGGGCGGCTACTTCAATTTCCTGGCCAGCCTCACCCGACCGTTCCTCAAGTTCTGCATCAATAACGCCTTACTACCCCTCGCGTTCCTCCTGACGTACTGGTTCTTACTGCTCCGCTTTCATCCTTTGGGGGAGGGCGCCGGAGCGCAGGTACAGGGCATAACGGGACTGACGATCGGTCTGGCCCTCAGCCTCTTTCTGTATTCGATCTACTTCAACCTGACTAACCGCGACATCGACTACTACACCGGCTACCGCGACCCACCGCCCAATCGCGGCCCCAGCGATCCCGCCGAAAAGTTCTACCGCCCCGTCAGGGGTACCCCCCTGGGTCCGCAACTGGTCAACCAGTACGACAACCCCTTCAAAGTTCGCTTTTACATCAATACGAAGCTTCGGGTACAAAGGGTCCGTTCGGTGGCGCACTACGACACCGCCCTGCTGCGAAATATTTTCCGCCAGAACCACCTCAATGCGCTGATTCTGCAGTTCGCTTCCATCATGATACTGGTGATCCTCGGACTCATGATCGACTGGCCGACTTTCCAGTTGCCGGCCGGGGCCAGCTTTTTCATTCTCTTCAGCCTGTTCGTTTCCATCGTCGGGGCCGTAAGCTATTGGTTTGCGAATTGGCGGCTGCCGCTGCTCATTCTACTCTTGGTGGCCATCAATTTCCTGACCAGCACCGCGGTTTTCGATCACGGCAATCAGGCCTACGGACTTAGTTACGATTCCACGGCGCCGTACACCCTCGACAACATTCGGGGAATTTATCAGCCCGACACGCTTCGGAATGATATCGCCAGGACAACGGCCATCCTCGAGCGATGGCACAGCAAGCAGGCCGAGGAAAAACCCAAGCTGGTCATTCTCTGCGCCAGCGGGGGGGGACTTACCGCTTCGCTATGGGCCACCCACATCACCCAGAGTATTCAGGAGTGCAGCGGCGGCCGGTTGCTGGAGTCCACCGCGCTCATTACCGGTGCCAGTGGCGGAATGCTGGGACTGGCCTACGTACGGGAAGAATTTCTAAGGGAGGGTGCATTTCGTCACGGCAGCTTCCGCAGATTGGAGGAAGTCAGCAACGACCTGCTGAATCCCGTCGCCTTTTCCATCGTGAGCAACGACATCTTTCTGCCGTTCCGCCGCGTCCGCATCGGGGATGCGACCTACCGGCGAGACCGCGGCTATGCCTTCGAGCGTGCCTATAATACCGCTACC
Organism: Lewinellaceae bacterium; assembly: GCA_963747415.1. Taxonomy (GTDB): domain Bacteria; phylum Bacteroidota; class Bacteroidia; order Chitinophagales; family Saprospiraceae; genus Neolewinella. Next base: position 1,289,350 of record CAVVFF010000004.1, read on the forward strand.
AATTTCCTGCTCGACCGGCCAATCATAGAGTACCGGGAGCCGGAAGCCCGGGCGGAGATTCCCCTGATGTTTATCACGCCCAGCATCGTGGAGGATGGTCGCCGAATGGTCATTTCCCCGCAGGGAGTAAGTTATATGATGGCGCCGCCGGTGACGCAGGAAGTGGGCGTTCCCCTCAATCCGGACATGGTTGACTTCGGGCGCCTGCTCGCCAGGCAGGAAGCCGACAGCCTGCGCATGAGTTCCGCCCTGCGGGCCAACGCTTCCTACCCTTACGTACTTCCGCAGGTGAGCCTACCCACCGAGCCGCTTATCCGCCTGATGGACGCCGGCTACCGGGATAATTACGGCATTACTTCCGCCGTGCGATTTATTCACGTTTTCGAAGATTGGATCAAGGAAAACACCGCCGGCGTCGTCCTGGTGCAGATCAGCGCCTTCCGCGACCAGCAAATTCCCGCCGATGGCCGGCGAGGTGTCATCAGCGGCTTGTTCAGCCCTCTAGGCGTCGCGGGCAATATCCTCGGATTGCAAATCCTGGACCAGGAAGAACTACTCGCGGGCGTCTACCGCACGTTTGGCCCCGACCGGTTCGAGCTCATCCGGTTCAACTATCAGCCACGCGAGGACGATCCCCTCCGCACCTCCGTTTCCCTCCACATGACGGATTTCGAACGCACTCAGGTCCTCCGCGCCTTCGACGACCCCCACATCCAACAAAAGGTCGAACGCCTGATCAACCTAATCCACTAATCCCGCGACCGAAGGAAGCTCTACCGCCAAAGGCCTCTACCGCGACCGCAGGAAGCACTACCGCCAAAGGCTCTACCGCGACCGAAGGGAGCCCTACCGCCAAAGGCCTCTACCGCGACCGCAGGGAGCGCTACCGCCAAAGGCCTCTACCGCGACCGCAGGGAGCCCTACCCCCAAAGGCCTCTACCGCGACCGCAGGAAGCGCTACCGCCAAAGGCTCTACCGCGACCGAAGGAAGCTCTATATTTACCCCATGTCTCAACCCATCACCCGTGTCAACCGCCTGGAGCGCGAACTCCACCTCCGCCAACTCCAGGTGAGGCGCTTGCTGCAGATGACGCAGGCGATCAACAACAACGTCTCGGCCGAAGATCTTTTTCAGATGTATCGCGCCTTTCTGCGCCAGGAACTGGGGGTGAATGAAATGGCCCTTTTCGTTCGCGAAAACGACCGGGACGAAGAATGGCGGCTGGCCATATCGCTGGGGCTGGAAGATGTAGAACTTCCCGAGGGCACGGACTACGGACAAGAACTTATGGCGCTGAAGCGGGCGGTAAACATTGAAGAACCTAACCATCCCCTCTTCCGGCATTTCGAGCATGTCGTACCCGTGCTCCATAAAGAGCGCCCCATCGCATTCATTCTTATCGGCAGTTTCAGTGATGAAGACGATATGTACGAGCGCGTGCAGATCATCACCACCATCAGCAATGTGATTGCCGTAGCCATCGAGAACAAGCGCTTGTTCCGCCGCCAGCTGGAACAGGACCGGCTGGAAGCTGACCTGGACCTGGGTGCCAAGGTGCAGCATATGCTCATCCCGAAGGACTTGCCGAAAAACGATTTCTACGAGCTAAGTGCGATATACCGGCCGAAGCTGGGCGTAGGCGGCGACTACTTCGACTTCCGCGAATTCACCGACGGTAAACTGGTATTCTGCATCGGCGATTTTACCGGGAAGGGCGTCAGCGCCGCCTTGTTGATGGCCAATTTTCAGGCGAATTTCCACACCCTTATCCGGAAGCGGACCGATCTGCACGACTTCGTTGCCGAGATCAACGAAAGTGTATTTCGGATCACTAACGGGGAGCGGTTCGTAACTTTCTTCGTGGCGGAATACGACCGCGAGGCCCATCAGCTCCGGTACGTAAACGCCGGGCATCCACCCGCGGTCCTGGTAAGTGAGAACAGCTTCCAGCTACTTGACAAGGGAACAACGGTACTGGGCTCGATCGAGACGCTGCCAATATTAGAGGTAGGCGTCGTCGACCTTCCCCCCCAGGCATTGATCGTAACCTATACCGACGGCCTCACCGATCTCCAAAGCGCCGCCGGAGAAACCTTCGAAGAAGAGATCCTTTATCAGTTCGCCCGCCGACAGTATTACCGGTCGGCCGAGGCCTTCAACGAGAATTTACTGGCCAGACTGGAAGATTTCCGACAGGAAAAGTCGTATCCCGACGATCTTACCATCCTCACCTGCCGGATTTTTGGAGATTAGGCAAGAACGAAATACCGCCTTTCATCGTTCCCAATAATGAGATGAAAGACAAAACGATCGCGGCGATTCTGGCTTTTTTCGGGGGTATCATAGGTCTTCAGCGATTCTACCTCGGACAGAAAGGTATGGGCATGGCGCACCTATTCTTTTTCGTATTAGCCGTATCATCGGGACCAACTCCCTTTACGGTTATGCTGATCTCGCTGGCGGCCATTTTCGGAATGATCGACGCTATCTCGTTTCTTTCCATGGATGGTCGTGAATTCGACATGAAATACAACCAGCCGGTGGCGCAGGCTTCCACCGTCGGAGAATCCACCCGCCAGGGGCAAAAATTTGGCAACATGAACGACCGCGAAAGAAGGTTCCAGCAACGTCAGCGGGAACGTGCGGAAAAAGAGCGGGATCGCGTCCGCAAAGCCAAGGAACGCTTCAACCAGCGTACTGAAGACCCGGCTCCGAACCGCCAGCATCCCACTGCACGCCGGGATCCCGGCCGCGCAGACCGCGAACGGGGCGTTCACTATTTCAAGGATTACGAATACCAGCGCTCCATTGAATCCTTCCAACAAGCGCTGGGAAAGAATTCACGGGACGTGGCCTCCCACTTCAATATCGCCTGCGCGTACTCGGTGGAAGAAGAGGCCGATCGGGCCTTCTACCACCTGGATCGCGCCGTGGCGCTCGGCTTTGACGATTTCGAGCGTATTAAAACGCACGACAGCCTGGCTTACCTCCGCATTCAAAGCGCTTATCCGCAGTTTGCCCGGAACAACTTTCGGCTCGCCTCCGCGGCTCCCGATAGTATTGAAAACTTTGATGATCCGATTGTCCAAAAAAATGGAGAACCGGAAGCGAAAGAACCTCCCGTCCGCGACGAATTGCTCGACCAGCTACAGCGTCTGGCCACCCTGCGTGAAAAAGGATTGCTGACCGAAGTAGAGTTTGCCACCCAAAAGCGACGATTACTCGGATAAATATTATTCCCTACTTTCCCTCCAGATGACTGCTGACTTCCTGATTACCGACGCCCTCGTTCCCCTGAGACCCACCGATACCGGCGAGGAAGCCCTCGGGATCATGAACGAATTTTATATTCGACACCTTCCCGTCGTGGACGGCCAGAAACTGGTCTCCGTTATTTCCGAGGCCGACGTGCTGGACGCGGACCCGGAGGAAGTGGTCAGCAATTACCGCACCCCGCAACTCCCTCCCTCCGTATTTCCCGACGATCACCTTTACGACGTCATGCGACAACTCGTCGACAATAACCTCACCGTGGTACCGGTCATTAACCGCGAAGGTGAATACATCGGCATGGTCACGGGTGAAGACCTGCTTCGCTTTTTTGCACAGTCCAGCACCTTCAGTGATCCCGGTTCGATCGTTGTCCTGGAAATGGCACGGCAGGATTACTCCCTGGCGGAAATCGCCCGCATCGTGGAAAGTGACAACGCCATTATTCTGAGTTCCTTCGTTCGCAGCATAAACGACTCGAATCAGGTTGAAGTGACCCTCAAGCTCAACAGCCAAAGCATCGCGGGGACTATAGCCACCTTCGAGCGCTTCAACTACCTGGTAAAGGCAAGTTTCAACGAAAAACAGTTGCAGGATACCTTGCGTGAACGCTTCGACAGCCTCATCAACTACCTCAACGTCTGATGCGGTGCTCTGGAAATCTGGAAGGTTAAGCTTCTCTGCCTGATTTCGTGGCGGAATGCTAAGTGGCATAATCATCTTCGGAGTTGCGCCGCTCTACGGGTAGGCCCCCGTAAGGTTTAATATGCAAGCCCTTTTACGCCTCCCGCTTCACCCAAATCTGCTATTCCCCTATTTCAATTTCCGGGTTGCCCGATCACCTGGGAGGGCGGCGCAGTCGAACCCATCGCCCTCACGACGGAAACTCCTCGGAGGCAAGAGGGCGCCAGGACCGAAATCGAAGGGATAAGTGCAATTTTCCCCGAAGGATGGTTGCTCCTGCGCTCCGCCGCCCGAATACTTATTTTGAGTGCTTTTGCCACCTATTCGACCCACCAGCATCTTCCAGCTCCCAGCCATACGTTCCAGGGTTGCCTGCGCACTAAAAGCTCCCACTCAGTAGTACGCGGAACTGCAAGTCGTTGTCGCCAGCCGAAAATACATCCTGGTTGAGTCGGTACGCCACCTGTACGCCCAGGGTGATCAATTGCGTATTCAGCCATACGTTGTCGAAGTATAGTTGCCCGCCCACGCTGCTTTCCGTGAACGTCAAGTCATCCCGGAAATCGAGGGTAAACTGGCTGTAATCGTAGAATGCGTTCAGCCGGACCCGCTTGAAGTACGTGATTCCCAGGATGCCGATATCCGGATAGAGCAGCGGCAGTTGGTAGTTCCCCCCTATTCGGAACACCCGGTCATTTAGCGGAGCTGTAAATCCGCGGGCATAAGTAAAGATGTCAGCGTACTGGAAAAGATTGGTCGCCTGCTCCGTCTGGGCGTCTAAATCCAACCTCACTCCATGGGTCCGGAACAGGCCTGGGAGGTAAAGCGAGGATCGCAACAGGAGCCGCTCACTCGTTGCCCCCGCCCCCAATCCCCTGTCGTACGCTATTCTGGCGGTCGCGCCGAAGCGGGGCTGGACCTGTTTGAAGGCCATTCGGCGCAGGGTACTGAATTGAAGACCGAGGGAAAGGTTCCCGAAGTCAGGCGGAAGGCTACCCTCCTCCTGGTCCTGCACGCTGTAGTATTGATAACCCACCGAGGGGATGACCGTGGTAGACGTGTTGCCCTCCACCCACTGCAGGGGGACGCGGACGGTGGGGCCGATGACCAGCTGATTAAACTCCTGACCGAAAAATAGGAGACTATCCGCACGATCCGCCTGGACCACCGTACTCCGGTCCTGGTAAAGGCCCTGGAATTCGATAACGGGGAATAGTCCACCGTAAGCCACGTTGAGGCCTCCTCCGTAGCGGTTTTCATTGAAGTTATATTCCCCCTCCAGCGTCACCGTGGCCGTATTCAGCGCGTTCCCGAATTCTACGGCCAGTCCCGGTGTTATGTAGCTGCCGTTAAAGGACCAGCTGTGCAGCTTGATGCCTCCGAGCGTATTGGAAAAGTTCTTGGTCGGGTACTCACTGACTTCCAGCTCCACGGGAAGATTCGCCCTTTCCTCGGCGAAGGCTTTGGGTCGCTGGAAAATGTCCGAGGAGGTCTGCGGCTGTACGGTAGGCATTGGCCTACCGGTATCCGTTAACCGTAGTTGTCGGAGGCGTTCTCCAAATGGCGTAGGTGCGGCGTAGTATAGGGTTTCTTCCGAAATATAGGGATAGTAAGCCCCGATAGCAACGTCCGTCAACTGGCGGAATGCCCCCGTCCCGGGTTCCAGCGAGAAGATATTGTCAACCCCCGACAGGCCACTTGTAAACAGAAGCCGCCCGTCTTCGGCGACCGAGAGCATATCGATCGGGGCGGCGGAGCGCGGGAGCAAGGTGGAGACGCGATTCGATACGACGTCCCAGGCTTTAACCGCTACGCCCTCGTAATTCTGCGCCAGGAAGAAAATTTGCGCTCCATCGGCGGAAAACACCGGCCAGGCGGCATTATTCTCCTCCAACTTAATTTCATTGAGTACCGTACCGTCGGCGGCATTTAAAACCCGGAGTTCGGGGAAACCGTCCAGGGCGTCGAACCAAACGGCCGCCAACCTTCGCTCGTCCGGACTAAAAGTAGCCGAAACGTAATGTCCCCCTTCCGTGATTTTTCGCTGGCGACCGGTGCTGATCTCGTAGACGACCAAATCTGAAAAATTCTGGTTCGTATACCGGGGATGCTGGGCGTACTGCGTCCAGAGTACGAATCGGTCCGAACCGGCCAACCAGGGTTCCCGCTGAATGCCGGTATAGGTGATGACCCGGTCGGGAACCCCCACTTCGACCAGGGCGGGGAGTTGTCGATAGCTGGTCCGCAGGGCCAGCAGCCTCCCCTTGCCGTCAACGAAAGGGAATTGATAATTGCGGATATCCTTATCCGCGCTTCCGAGGCGCTCACCTTCGATCAGCGGTTCACGGGCGGCAAGCGCGCTATCCTGCAGCTGCTCCAGCTCGGCCATGGTGTTGAAGTATAACCCGCGGGTTGTCAGGTCGGTGCGTCGTTTCAGCGCCCGACTAAAGGGGTAGATAAGACTTCGGTAGGCGGCACCCTTCTGGAGGACCGGTTTCCAGACATCGTTGCCAAATCGTTCACGGGCAAAAGTGGTCATGGCATATCCATACACATAATGGCTGGGAACCAGACTGCGAAAGCTCCCGTTTCTTGCTTTAGCATATCGGTAAATGGTATTGTTCCGAAGCAGGGCTCTCAGGTCGCTGCTGAATGCCGGGGTGCGCCCGCGTCCTCCGGCGGTCAGTGCCGTTTCCGCCACTACGGCATCCCCTTCCGTGAACCAGTTGGGGGTGGCGATGCCGGAGAGTACCATCCATCCCAACTGCCCCTGCAGAAAACTGGCCCACTTGGTGAGTCCGCGTCGTTGGTTACTGGTCTGCTGAACGTGGCGAAATTCGTGGATGGTAAGAAGGTCCAGCCAATCCGTATTACTGAGGCGGCTGAAGCTTTGCGGGGGCGTGGTGTAGAATTCCGACCTGAAAGGTGCCAGGCCCACGTAGCCGTTCACCGTCATATTCGGAGTTTGGAGAACCAGGTCGAAGTCGTAAAGGCGCTCGCCGACACTGCGGTTATGATCGGTGGCCAGCCTGTCGATCATGCTGGCGACGCGTTGGGCTCTTGCTGCGTAACCCTCCGGATAGATCACGCGTACGTTCTCCGCCCTTATTTGCTGCCAGTCGATCTCCGGGGGGTGAAGACCGATGTCCTGTCCGACCAACCAACCGGAGAGGAGCACGAATACGGTAAATACGAGGGGTTTCATTTGTTAGGCTGCTTTGCTTCCGCAATATTGGATAAAAATGCCTTACTGCTGGCGGACTGGTCCGCCGGGGTCTGCTCGTCTGCCCCGTTCGCTGTATCGAACCGTCGGCGGACACGCGAAGCTCGGCAGACGACTATTGTAGCCAAACTCCGTTGACATTTGCCTTGATCCTGCGTTCCTCGCAAGAAACCACCCTAAGCTCTTGATTAACCCACCCATTCAAAGCGTTGCCCCGGGAGCCTTCAAGGCGGAGACCCACTGGTATCCCAAAGCCCTGAATGCTACCATTCACCCCATGGTCAGTTTCTTCCTGAACCTGGACCGCGAACGCATGGTTAGCCGGTATTGCCACCTGAACCCCCTTGTCGACCCGGACGGGCTGCGGGAGGTCCTGTCTTATCAGTGTAAATATTTCCTGTGGGGTGGTGCCGACCTGATCAATGCCACCACGGCCCAGGGTCGTCGCCGCATGGTGATTATTGAGAACAACAGTTGTCCCTCCGGTCAGAAGAGTATGCCCCTTACGGACGATCACCAGGAAGAAGGAGGCTACCGGGTGCTCGTAGAGCGGACTTTCAAACCTTTGGTTGAAAAACGACAAACGAAGAAAGACGGACGGCTGGCCGTGATTTACGATAAAAACCCCATGGAAGCCAGTGGGTACGCGGCCGCCATCGCGGACGCTTTCCAGGAAGAGGTTCTTTACATCTGTGATTACTACAACGCCCCGGAACGCCACCTCAAAACGGAGGACGGATGGCTGTACGCCAAGTACGAAGGAGAATGGGTGCGCCTCCGCGGCGCCTTTCGCTACCTAACGCAGCGTCCCTGGACGCGATTACCGCTAAACTCAAAAACACGCATCCTCAATCCCATCGTGACCTGCCTGGCGGGGGGCCGCAACAAGATGGTTGCCGCCAAAGCCTACGACCTGTACAACGGGGAAATCCGGAAGTACGGTCTGAAGATCCACACCCCCGAAACAATTTGGGACGTCAGCCACGACGAGATCCCGCTATGGGTAGCCAAACTCGGGGGCCAGGCGGTGGTCAAAGTACCCTACAGCAATGCCGGCCAGGGGGTGTACACCATCACCAACCAGTCCGAACTCGACGCTTTCATGGCGGAACCGGTCGATTATGAGCGATTCATCGTGCAGAGTCTGATCGGCAACTACAAATGGAGCTCGACCGGGGGAGACGGCAAATTCTTCCACGTCGGCACCATTCCAGACAAGAAGGGACGCACCTTCGTTAGCGACGTTCGCCTCATGGTCAGCAGCACCGACGACGGCATACGCCCCATTTGCTGCTACAGCCGCCGGGCGGAAGAACCGTTGGCCGACCACCTGGACGAATCAGCCAAGAGTTGGGCCATGCTCGGCACCAACCTCTCGGCCAAACTGGGTGACAATCAATGGACCAGTGATACGAACCGACTGTTGCTCATGGACCGACGCGACTTCAATAAACTGGGTATCGGGTTAGACGACCTTATCGAAGCCTATATCCAAACCGTCCTGAGTACGATCGCCATCGACCGGATGGCCCAAAAACTTTTTAATAGCAAGGGTAAATTCAGCCGTCGGTTGTTCTCAAGCCTGAACGACGACCCCACCCTGCTCTCTGAAATTCCTGCATGAATCCTCTGACCTTTCTTGTACTTACCGATCACAGCAGTCACTCCGATCAGAACTCGCTGTATGCCCTGGTGAATACCCTCAGGGCCGATGCGCGCTGTGCCAGAGTGGACGTGGCCAGTCGCGGAGACAATCGTAACCACGACTTTTTTTCCGGCGACGGAGCGCAGGTACACGGCTTTCCGGTCAAGGATAAAATCTTTTATGACGCCGAAGGAAGCTTCTTCACGGGGCCTCCCGAAACCCTATCGGTCCGTGACTACGACGTGGTATGGCTGAGGCTCCCCCACCCGATCACGCAGGGATTTTTCGCCAATTTACAATCCCTGGTTTCGAATACTTCCCCGCTCATCGTTAACGATCCGGAGGGCATCCAGGCTACCAGCACGAAGGCTTTTCTGACCCACTTTCCTGACTGGACGCCCCCGACCCGGCTTATTACGGAGGCGGATCAGGCCCGCGACTTTGCGAGTGAGCATCCCATTGTCCTCAAACCCTTACGGGCCTATGGCGGTGCGGGGATTTTGCGCGTAGATCATCCCGACGAGGTGGCTCATCACGATTTCGACCAGCCCTTTCTCGCCATGAAATTCCTGCGGAATGTCAGCCAGGGAGATAAGCGTATCCTAATTGTCAATGGAAAGATCCTGGCCGCTTCGCTGCGCGTGCCCCCGCCCGGGGAATGGCTTTGCAACGTAGCACGGGGCGGTAAATCGATCGGTGCCGGGGTTAGTCCCGAAGAGGAGGCCATGGTTGCTGCCCTCGCTCCTGCATTATTATCCCGGGGGATCTGCTTCGCCGGTATCGATACGTTAGTCAACGACGAGGGCAAGCGGGTACTTTCCGAGATAAACTCCCTGAGCATAGGGGGGTTCCCCCAGGCGGAGATACAGACGGGCCGCCCCATTCTCCGCCAAGCCATTGAAGAATTATTCAGTTACTGTTATGACCGCCTCTAATCCCGAACCACCCACCATTCTTAGCCTCGACGAAATCGATCAACCCGCTGCCTCCATCCGCCGGTACTGGCTGCGCATCATCAGCGATGGCCTCGGCGAACCGGTACGAATCCCGATCATATGCGCCCGTGGCAGTGAAGAAGGCCCCACGCTCGGGGTTTCGGCCGCGGTCCACGGCGATGAACTGAACGGCATCCGGGTGATCCAACGACTTTTTGCGGATCTGGATGTCAATACCCTCCGCGGGAGCATTATCGGCGTGTTGGTGGTCAACGTCCCGGCTTTCCTGCGGCAAACGCGGGTTTATACCGATGGCTTCGACCTCAATCACGTGATGCCGGGCCGGGAGGATGGTCGGGCCAGCGAGGTATATGCTTTCCGATTGGTCGAACGCGTCATTAAGCATTTCGATTTTTTGCTCGACCTGCATACCGCCAGCCGGGGCAGGGTCAACAGCTATTACGTCCGCGCGGATATGTCGCAGGAAACGACCCGGCAGCTTGCCATCCTGCAAAATCCCCAACTTATCGTGCACAATCCACCCAGTGACGGCACCCTCCGGGGAGCGGCCGATGCACTGGACATTCCCGCCGTTACCCTGGAGGTAGGCAACCCAGGCGTATACCAGCGGAGCCTTATTCGCAGCGGAACGGAGGGGGTACACAACGTCCTCAGCTATCTCAACATGACCAACGACAAGATCATCCCTCCGGCTTCCCCACCGGTCATGTGCAAACGGAGTTACTGGATCTATACCCATACCGGCGGTTTGCTGACCCTGGAGGTAGGACTGCTCGAGGAGATTCATTCCGGTGACCTGATCGCTACGCAGCGCGATGTTTTCGGCACCCTCAAGGAGCAGTATTTAGCCCCGGAAGACGGCATAGTCATCGGGAAAAGCACGATGCCCGTCAATCGGAGCGGGGGGCGGATTTTGCACCTCGGAGTAATCTGAGCATCGAACACTTCATGAGGTAGGCCGCCAGCCTTATTTCGTTTGTTAAGCCATTTGAATCGCTCGTACATCCCTGGACCAAGCCCTCTCCCGAGCCGGTAAGCCGTTCAGGAACCCAGGGCCGCCGCAACGGCGAGCGGGCGATCAACAGGAACGGATTCCGTAAAGTGCCCGCACAGCGGACAACTACGGCAAACAGTAGTACGTAGCCCGGAAAGAGAGGGGCCAAGGGGAAAAAGGCAGTTTTCGAATAGATGACGGCAAACGGCAACCCGTAAGTGGCCACGGGGTAGATCAACGTGGCTTGTCTTAGACTATCGTCATTGTGGATAAGAAAGCTGCAAGCTCACCCCGGTACTTCAATCAACCGTAAGGAATGGGGCGAGGTTTTTTTCCTCACACAAAGAGGAGCACCAGGGTCAGGATAATTCCGACTGCCGTGTACACAAGGCCCTTCCGCATGATCGGCCAGGCAGGAAGAAACATCCAGAAAGCAGTAAGCACGAAAAACAGGAGCGACAGACCGAAGAATATGTTGAAGTAGAAAAAGGTGCTGTCGGTAGTTGCCTTATGGAAACTGGTCATCTGGTCCAGGACATAGGGCAATTCTTTACGCGTTATCGTGGCCGTCCCCGTCCGGCTATCATAGGCTACGCCAGGAAAATAGACTACATCGCCTTCGATTTTTTCAACGCGATCGTTCCGCAGATTAAGCGCTTCGGCGGCTCCGGCGGGTTCGAGACCTGCGGCGATCTGCCGCTCCGTGGTTTCAATGTTTTTCAGAAAGTCCGTATTACGAAAGATCATGATGATGCCGCTCACGGCGTATACCGCCATTATGCCGGCGAGGAAAAAGCCGAGATAGCGGTGGAGAATGCGGGCAGTGAGCGCGGACTGTCGATTGGCCATGGGGTAATCTATGTTCAGGGGGTGAATGATATCGGTATAAAGGTAGCACAGGGCAATGGCTAGTGGTTGCTCGAATTGTCGGTGGTGGGCTGGTAAGTTCCGACCGCTACTCTCCCACCGAACCGCCCGGAATTAACCGGCAGTCAACAGTGGATGTATGGCCGACACCATACACTCCCAATGCTAAATCTGGAATTCTCCACCCGAAAACCTTGGAATAGAATTAGCCGTTTACCCGGTTTAAAGACCCTCCATGCAAACATCCATCTACCGGGCTTTGGTGAGCCTGCTCCTGCTAATATTGCTCTTCAACTGTGAGCGCCGCGCCGAAGCGGAAGTCGTCACCAGTGATACCGAAGAAGTCTCCGATCTCGCCGTGGAGCCCAATATTCCCGACTGGACGAAGAACGCCGTCATCTACGAGGTGAATCTTCGCCACTTTACCCCGGAAGGGACCTTTGCAGCCTTCGAGGAGCATATTCCCCGACTTGCGGAGATGGGCGTTGACATCCTGTGGTTCATGCCTATCCATCCCGTTAGCGAGAGGAATCGCAAGGGGGAGCTCGGCAGCCCATATGCGGTAGCCGACTACCAGGGCACGAACCCCGATTTCGGAACGCTGGAAGAATTCGAAAGTATGGTCGCCGCGGTGCATGAAGCCGGTATGTATGCCATTATCGACTGGGTGCCCAACCACTCCGGATGGGACAATGGCTGGATCACCGAACACCCCGATTTCTACACGAAGAAAGATGGCGAAATCACCGACCCAATCAACCCCGCCACCGGCGAAAGCTGGGGATGGACCGACGTGGCAGACCTCAATTTCGACAATCCGGAAATGCGCGATAGCATGATCGCCGCCATGGAATTCTGGGTGCGGAAAGCCGACATCGATGGTTTTCGCGTCGATGTAGCGCATGGTGTTCCTGTAGACTTTATCGAGCAGGCTGCCGATTCCCTGTATGCGATCAAACCCCTGTTCCTACTAGCCGAGGCTGAAGTGCCCGAGATCGTCAACAATGGAGCTTTCCTGATGGACTATGGGTGGGAAATGCACCACGTCCTGAACCAGATCGCCAAATCACAGGGGGCGAATCGGGACGCTGAAACAGACGCCAGCAATATAGCCCGGGCGGAAGGAGAAGACCAGGATCGGGCTACCGCGCTCGATATCGACCGGGTATTGAATCGGTACGCTGAGGAGTACGAACGTGGCTACAAAATGCAGTTCACCTCCAACCACGATGAAAACAGCTGGTCAGGCACCGAATTCCAGCGCATGGGGCAAGGGCATAAGGCCTTTGCCGTGCTTACCGCCACCTTCGACGGGATGCCGCTGATTTACACGGGTCAGGAGTCCGCCGATGACCAACAGTACGAGTTCTTTACCAAGGATGACGTCGAATGGGGCAACTACGAATACGCCGATTTCTACCGGACACTCTTTGACCTTAAAGAAGGCAACGAGGCGCTATGGAACGGGGAATACGGTGGTGACCTGGTAAAGATCCCTACCGGAAACGATGAAAATATTTATGCTTTCACCCGGGAAAAGAATGGGGACCAGGTGGTCGTCATCATCAATTTATCCGCTGAAAACCAAACGGCGACACTGCAGGGCGATGCGTTCCCCGGCGAGTACACCGAAGTATTCATCGAAGAGACCATGCAGCTGGAAAACGACATGCAGGTGAACCTGGAGCCCTGGGAATATCGGGTGTACTCCAATCAGTAAGCGTTTCAGAACATGAGTGCCGCCACTCAGAACATGGTTTTCGACAACCGTCGCCATCGGCAATAAAGCCGTTAGGTTAATGGTAGTTTCAATGGGCCCGTTCTGAGTGGCCCGGCGTTCGGATCAACTTCAGATTATGCTTCCGGGAAAGATTCATCACCTTTCCGCTCGCTATTCGTGAGCTGTCTTACTGCCTGGGTCTTCTTGGAACGGACCTTTTATCGAGCTGCTTCGATCGGCCGTAACTCGATGTTGCGCCAGTGCACCTTAATGCCGCCGCCATCGTGGATTTGCAGGGCGATCGCTCCTTTACCCTCACCGATCTTCTCGTCGGTTAGCTGAACCATCTCGTGTCCGTTCAACCAGGTGGTGACGGTAGGACCGACTACGCGGATCTTCATTTCGTTCCACTCTCCCATTTTCAGGTACTTGTCCTTTTCCGGGTCCGGTTTAATGAGCCAGCCACGACCGTAGGATTCGTAAATCCCTCCCGTATCGTGGCCGGGTGGAGCCACTTCCACCTGCCAGCCGGTGATCTTGGTACCGTCTAGCGTGGAACGAAAGAAAACTCCACTGTTGCCATCCGCCTCCTGCTTGAACTCCAGTGTCAGCTCGAAATCGTCGTAGTATTCCTCGGTACTCAGGTAGCCATATTCGGCCTTTGGTCCGCTCTCGCAAATGATTTCACCATCTTCAACGTACCATTTCTCATCGCCGTGAACGGTCCAGCCGTCCAGGTTTTCGCCGTTGAATAAGGCGGTGGAAGCCGGCCGGTTACAGGCTACTACCGACAACAAAAAGCAAAAACCGGCGAGATAAAGAGGTATAAAGCGCATGATCGAATTCATTTATTTGGGCCTGAATATATTCGGTTTACGGCACATGCCAGGGCGACGGAGCGCAGGAACCGGGCAAAGGCGGAAAAGTAATGGCCGTGAGTGGCCCGCTTAATACCAATTCCGGAAGGTGGCACCAGCACCTATGCGAAATTTTTCGGGTAACAGGTTATTGGGGTCCCAGCGCGGTTCTACCTCAACACCCGAAAGGCCATGACTCCTCTGAGGTAGCAAGCCTTCCACCCGGGAACTAATGTCGGCACTCCAATCTTTTTCCACGAGATGTTACTCCTGCGCTCCGCCGCCCAAATAGCCCTGCCCCACAGGCCCGCTGAAGGCAATGTGTTGCCTGTACCCCTAGTGGTCATACCGCTTATACGCTTCTCCCCATGCCGTGCCAGGTATGAAGCTGTACCTTTTGTTTCCAAACGCGCCACGTGAATCAGCTCATCCTACTCTTTCTTTGCCTGTTCCTATCGCTTCCCTGCTCCGCGCAAAGGGACAGCCTCCCGTACGCTGCCATAGAGGAATACCCCGACGACTACGGCCCCGGCAATGTACTGGCACGGATGATAGATGCACTCGGCTTCAGATACTACTGGGCAAGTAAAGATCTGCGGAAAGAGGACCTGGTCTACCGTCCATCCGAGGAAGCGCGCAGCGGCTACGAAACCCTGGAACACATCTACGGGCTAAGCGAAATGATCGTCAATGCCCCAAGGGGCGACACCATGGTGCGTCCCGAAGACTGGAGCTCATTGACCTATCCCGAACTACGGAAGCGAACCCTTGCCAGGCTCGCCGCAGCAAGTGCCCTTTACCGGGGCATGACCTCCGATCAACTGGGGCAGCAGAAGGTGATGTTCTCCTACGGCGGCCAATATTCCGAGTACTCTCTTTGGTACCTGATCAATGGACCGCTGGCGGACGCGATCTATCATACCGGGCAGTTGGTCACCTTCCGGCGTACAACGGGTAACCCGACTAATCCACTGGTGAACCAGTTCCGCGGCAAACTGCAAGAGTGAGATGTTGTTGCACTACCATCCACCAATAGTACCAAGCCAGCAATGAAAGTCTATACCCTCCCCTCCCCCAATGGCCCCGATGGTCTCAAACTGACCGACATCGATATGCCCCGCCCCGGGCAGGGAGAGGTACTGATCCAAACGCGTGCTATCTCAATCAATCCCGTAGATTTTAAAACGGCACGGGGCAAAGCCCTGCACGGTTCGCTGAAGGAAGAGGACCCGATAATTATTGGCTGGGACATCGCCGGGAAGATCAAGGAAATCGGAGAAGGCGTAGGTCAGTTCGTTGCCGGACAGGACGTTTTTGGTATGGTCAATTTCCCCGGGCACGGGAAGGCCTATGCGGAATACGTTACCGCCCCCGCCCATCAATTAGCGCTGAACCCCGATAATGTCGACTTCACGGAAGCCGCCGCGGCGACCCTCGCCGCCCTCACCGCCTGGCAGAATCTCATCGAGTTGGCCGAGATCCACGAAGGCCAGCGGGTGCTGATACACGCCGCGGGAGGAGGAGTAGGACACTTCGCCGTACAACTGGCCAAGGAGCGCGGTGCGTACGTAATTGCTACCGGTTCCGGATCGAAGCAGGATTTCATACGGGAACTCGGAGCGGACGAGATCGTGAATTACGAGACCGACAAATTCGAAGACGTGATCAGTCCGGTGGATGTGGTCCTTGACTCCTTAGGCCCGGACCACCTGACCCGATCCTTGCAGGTCGTTAAGCCCGGCGGCAAACTCTTAAGCATTGCGGCCGGCCTGAGCGATCAGCTCCAGGAACGCGCCGAATTCAAGAGCGTTGACCTGTACCATCACCTGGTGCAGTCCAACGGTAAACAAATGCAGGCAATCGCCGACCGTCTGGCGGATGGTCGTCTGAAATCCCACGTGTCAAAAACGTATACCTTCGCTAACTTACCCTCCGCCCTGCGCGAAGTGGAAGGGGGAAGCACCCAGGGTAAAGTTGTTGTTGTAGTAGAAAGCTAAGTGGACTTGCCGGCGGTATTATCCCCGATCCCACTACCAAAATCAAAGCCTGAAATGTCATCACGCAATCGATTCCGTTCCTTTTCCCTAATGTCGATCCTGCTGTTGTTACTGCCGGGACCGGTGACTTTCGCCCAGATTCGACTTCCCCGACTGATCAGCGACAACGTCGTCCTCCAGCGAAACCAGGAACTGGAGCTCTGGGGATGGGCGTCTCCCGGCGAACGCATCCGGATCGATATAGCCGACGAAAACCTCCGTACCCGCGCCGACGAAGAAGGGAACTGGTCGGTAATGCTGCCGGCCCAAGACGCCGGCGGGCCCTATGACATGCAGTTACACGGGGAAAACGAGCTAACGGTCTCCAACATCATGTTCGGTGACGTATGGGTCTGTTCCGGACAATCCAATATGACCGTCTGGTTGGAACGGGTGAAGGAAGTTTACGCGGAGGAGATCGCTGCCGCCGATGAATCGGAGATCCGGGAGTTCTTCGTACCTACCATGACCGATTTGGAAGGTCCGCGGGAAGACTTTCCCGACGGGGAGTGGAAGGCCGTCACGCCTGAAAACGTGATGGATATGAGTGCGATTGGATACTTTTTCGCCCGACGGTTGCACGAAACCTACGACATTCCCATCGGCATCATTAATACCGCGGTTGGTGGAACGCCCATCGAAGCCTGGACGAGCGAAGCGGGCCTGCGGGAATTTCCGGAACTCCGGGGAGTCATCGCCCGCAACAGCGATCCGGCTTTTATCGATTCCCTCACTGCCGGTGGCGGGCGAGGCAATACGGGTGCCTCGGGTCCACCTCCGGTGACCGACCAGGGACTTGCTGAAGCGTGGTATTCGGTCAACTACCAACCGCAGGGCTGGCAGAATTTCTCCATCCCGGGATACTGGGAAGACCAGGGTGTCCGCGACCTGAACGGGGCCGTCTGGTTCCGGCGCGAAGTGGACATTCCGGCCAAATGGGCGGGGAAGGAACTCAAATTGTACATGGGCCGCATAGTGGACGCGGACGTCATGTACGTCAACGGCGAACAGATAGGCAACATCACCTATCAGTACCCGCCACGCCGCTATACCATTCCGGCGGGACTGCTCCACGAAGGAAAGAACCTGCTTACCGTGCGGGTGATGAACTACGGCGGTAAGGGTGGTTTCGTGCCGGACAAAACTTACCTGATCACCGACGGCCAGGACAGTCTAGACCTGGAGGGAACGTGGCAGTATAAGGTAGGTGAAGTTTATGTACCCCGACCAAACGGCGGCGGATACCCTTTCTCCGCGCAAAATCAGCCCACCGCGCTCTACAATGCCATGGTAGCTCCCCTCGAGCGCTTTGACGTGACGGGCTTTAACTGGTACCAGGGCGAATCGAATGTTGGCCGTGCTCAGGAATACTATGCGTTGCTGCCGGCCCTGATTCGAGATTGGCGCGATCAGTTCGGACAGGGTGAATTACCCTTCCTCACCGTTCAGCTGGCCAACTTTCAGGATGCTACCTACCTGCCGGTCGAAAGCCAGTGGGCGGTGCTGCGGGATGCCCAATTGCAATCGCTTTCCCTTCCGAACACCGGCCTTGCCGTAGCCATCGATCTGGGGGAATGGAATGACATACACCCCCTCAATAAAATGGACGTGGCCGAGCGGCTGGCGCTGCTGGCCCGCAAGATCGCCTACGAAGAGCAGGACCTGGTCGCCTCCGGCCCCATCTACCGGTCGGCCGTGATCGACGGTGACCGGATCCGTATACAATTCGATGAAGCAGGAAGTAGCCTCACCACAACGGACGGTTTAGCGCCCGCCTACTTTGCCGTTGCCGGTTACGACCGGGATTACCAGTGGGCCGAAGCGAAAATCGAAGGAAACGAAGTAGTGGTTTGGAATGACGATACCGCAGACCCCCGCTTCGTGCGCTACGCGTGGGCCGACAATCCCTTCGGAGCCAATCTCGCCAACGAGGAAGGGCTTCCGGCCTCCCCTTTCCAAACCGATTACGTAGCCGGTGAGGAAAACGAATTATGGCACGGAAGGCAGGCCGGCGTTGTGCTCACTTACGACGATGCGCTGGAAGGGCAACTTGACCGGGTGGTACCGGTACTGGATAGCCTGAACCTCAAGGGGACCTTTTACCTCACCCCCGCCTTTCCCGGCTTCCAGAACCGAATCGAAGACTGGCGGCGCGCCGCGGATACGGGCCACGAATTAGGAAATCATACCCTACACCACCCCTGCGACGGTAGCCGACCCGGACGGGAATGGGTGGCCGAAGACAGGGACTTGAGTGAGTATACCACCGGAGATATCCTGCAGGAGATCGAGCTTACCAACAGCCTCCTACAGGCTTTGGACGGAGAAACGGAACGAACTTTTGCTTACACCTGCGGAGATACGGCCACCGCCGATGGCAGTTTTAAATCTGAACTACAGGATCGGTTCACCGCGGCAAGAGGTACCCAAGCGGGACTGGACACCCCTTCGTCGACCGATCTGTATAACATCCGGACGTACGTCGCCAACGGTCATTCCGCCGCAGAGATGATCGAATGGATAGAGAATGCCAAACAGGAGAATGCGTTGGTTACCCTGCTATTCCACGGCGTGGGCGGCGGTCACGATATTAATGTCACTGAGGAAGCGCACCGAAAGTTGCTGGAATACCTGTACCGGGACCAGGACGATCTCTGGATCACGACCATGCGCGAAATGGCGCAGCATATGCGGGAGCAGCGGGAGGTGACAAAAAAGTAGTTTCCCCGCCCGAATATGCCGTAAGGTCGTTCTGCAAAAACTGGCGTACTCATATCACGTCAATACGCGCCAGTCCACGTGAAAGTCCAACATGAGCGATTCCCCTTTTTTAAGATTGTTCATTTCTAGGTAATAGACTCCCGGACTTAATTCAAGCAAACTCGTAATCCGGGTGGGCGCGCCTGCCTTATTCCTCCGGTAGGCATCGGGTGGCTTGGTAAACATTTTTTCCAGACCGATGATGCTGCTGAAATCGGCGATCATACGCGCCGTTAGCGTATCCATTTCCATTCGCATGCCGATATCCTCGTTCCCTTCATTAAAACCATTATAGTATACCGTAGAGGTGAAATAAACGTCGGAATTTTCAAGGTGCTGCCCGATCTTCCCTTCGTTCAATTTACTCGGACGATCGGTGAATTCCAGTTCTTTCCAGGGATAGAGTATGTTCAGATCAACTACTCCGGAGGAGGCATCCTTGATTGTAATCTCATTGTTCGGCCGGTTGTATTTATTGAAGCGATAATAGTGGTATTCACTATGAACGTCGATGGATTTTTCAAGGCGATTGATGAATTTGGAATAAACCGGCTCATCGGTTTCCCTGCGGATGTGGATATATTTTACATAGACCATTTTGACCTCCTGCACCAACGGAACTTGCTTAGCGAGAGCATTCTTTTTTTCCTTTTCCGATAGCTCCCGTTCAATGATCTCCCGCAGCCGCTTATTATCCGTTTCGGCCTGTAGGCGAATGTCCGCGCACTCCTTTTCATGTTGGCGATGCAGCATCTGTACCCTGCTACCGTGTTGTACTTTCAATTCGGACAATTCTCCGGAGTACTGCGTCTCGGCTCGGGTCAACTGGTTCTTCTGGCTTTCCTCCAGTACTTCTACTTTATTGCGGTAGTACGAACGTTGGACACCAAGGCCGATCCCCACTATCGTGATTAATCCGATCAGGATGGTCAATAGGACTTCTGCGTTTTCCAGATTTGCCAGCTCTCCCATAGTTATTCGAAATAAATCTGGTCAAAAAGCGATGGATCAGGAAGATGATCGATCAAAAGTCGATCGATGCGGTAAGCGTTTGGGCAATGGATGAAAGGTCTGCGAGGATAGATCCGGTCGTTCACCCAGTGTCGATTCCAACCAATTGTATTACCGATAAAATTTGCGGCGAACCCATATTTCCGGGCCGCCGGGAACAGTTCTTCAATCTCCAGGCATCCGTTCAGGCAGATGTCCACGTAGGACTGCACAATGGGAGCTTCAACGGAAGGGAAAAATGGGGCCGGCGTTTTGGACGGATCTAAATTGGATAAATACACATGGATCGTTGCGTCGGACAGATCCACATCGGAAAGGTTTTCAATGGCGCTGGAATCTATCTCCGTACGTAGGTAACCGGACTCCCGTGCATCTAACGTGACCAGTTGCTCCGCGGTCACTTTATAAATTACTCCGTTGACGGACTTCCCCCGATCCGCCGATTGCAAACACCCCAGGAAGGTCGTGGTCAAACCAGGCACGTCGACGTGAGCAAACCAGCCTCGCTCATAGCCATACACAACTATCGGATAAACATATTTTGCGTCGGGGGTGGTACGCATGCGGGAGGCGCCTTCTATCAGCGAGCCGTAGCCAAAAACATAATTCTTCATCTCCCTACAAATTAGGCGTGTAAACGCATAGTTCGGAATAAACTTTTCCACCTTCCTATACCGTACTCCTGGTTACGGAGGAAAGTATCTTGTAAAAACGGTACCGTTGGCTGGTTTTTGAGGTTTGAGCAGGCGAAACGGTGATAAGCAGCTAATCCGAGTAGCAGACGAAAAAAAGGGCCTTTCTAAAGAATGGAACCGCCCTGGCTTCAAAAAGAATCAGTGAAAGCTGCCCATACACTTCGCAAAGACACACAGGTGCCGTTATCAACGTCATCCAAGCTTGCCCTTACCTTTCGCTGGATTTCAGGATTTCCCCTGGTGGTTTGGCAAAATCATACCAGCTTGTTGGGGCTTTGCAAATCTGCCCGGTACGCGCCCAATTTTCGTCACAACGATCCTCGAAATCGGGATTGTAGTGGTCTACCTGGCCCTTTTGGAGGTGAAGTGCTGGCGGAAAAGGGCAGGTAACGGACGATGAGCGAGAATCCATACAAGCTCTTACTTTAACGATACCTTCTATCTCACCCTATTGCTACCAACTACGCAAAAGCACCTCCGCCGAGTGCCAGGCCCGCCAGCCTAATTCATCCTTCACCGTGTGCCGGCAACTGGTACCCGAGGCAACCACCAGCGTACCGCTTGGCCGGTCCCGGATCTTGGAGATCAGCGATTGCTCCGCGATCTTGCGGCTCACTTCATAATGCTCCGCCTCGTAACCAAAGGAGCCCGCCATCCCGCAGCAACCGCTGTCCAGTAGCGTGACGGTGTAATTCCTGGGCAGGGAAAGCACCGAGGCGCAAGTACCCCTATCGCCTAATGCTTTTTCATGGCAGTGCACGTGAAGTAAAATGTTATAGGGGCGATCACCAAAATCGCCTGTGCCTAACCGTCCGAGGGCCACCTCGCGGTTCAGCCATTCATCGAAAGTGAAGGTATGGGTGGCCAGCACCCGTGCGGCTTCCTGCAATTCACCCCGCAGCAGCTTGGGATATTCGTCCCGGAACCCCAGGATAGCCGAAGGCTCCAATCCTACCAACGGCGCCTCTTCCCCCACCCTGCTCCGGAAGCACTGTACGTTATTGACGGCCCGGCGACGCGCCTGCCGCAACAGCCCCTTACTCAGTTCAGCGCGTCCGCTTCCCTGGTGGCCCGGCCACAGCACGTTGTAACCCAATCGCCACCAGAGCCGGAGGGCGGCTTTGCCGACCTCGGTATCCTGGTAGTTGATGAATTCATCACCAAAGAAATAGAGCTTGCCCCGCTCGCCAGGTCTATTCGGTCGCTCCCGCTCATAAAAACTGCGCAGGGATTCCTCCGGAAAACGCGGTAAGGATCGGCCCTCCGCAATCCCCAGCAGTTTTTTCATCGCTGGTCCGGCGATTTCCAGCAACGCATTACTCAGGGCCGGCACTTTGCCACCCAGCCGGTACAGGGTTTCGTTGGCGGCGATCAGCCGGTTGCGTAGGGAAACCCCTTTCTGCTCCTGGCGTTGGTACAGATATTCGGCCTTCAGGTTGGTCATATTGACCGTACTCGGGCATTCACTGGTGCAGGCCTTACAACTTAGGCAGAGATCCATGGCTTCGGCGAGTGCGGGGTGAGTAAAGGGGTCTTCCCGCTGGTTACGGGTAAGTACTTCCCGCAGGACATTAGCCCGACCTCGTGTGCTGTCTTTCTCCCGCCGCGTGGCCCGGTAACTGGGACACATTGCCCCCCCGCTCAGCTTACGGCAGTCTCCCGAACCGTTGCATTTTTCGGCCGACCGCAGTATCCCCTGGTCGTGACTGAAGTCGAGGGCCGTCCGGTATTCCGGCGTTATCTGGCCCGCATCGTAGCGAAGACTCTCGTTCATCGGCGGCGCCTCGACGATCTTCCCGGGATTAAACAGGTGCTGGGGATCCCAGGTCCGTTTAAGTTGCACCAGTAGGGGATATACCTCCGGACCGAGCATTTCCCGGAGGAATTCTCCCCGCACCCGGCCGTCGCCGTGTTCCCCACTAAGGCTGCCGCGGTACTTTTTAACCAGCCGGGCCACGTCGCGGGTGATCTCGAAGAACTGGCGCCGGCCCTTATCGGTCTTTAGGTCCAGGATGGGGCGCAGGTGGAGTTCGCCGGCTCCGGCGTGTGCGTAGTACACCGGATGCTGTTGATACACCTCCATTAGCTGGCTGAACTCGGCAATGTAATCGGCCAGGTCCGGCAGGGCAACGGCGGTGTCTTCTATACAGGCCACGGCCTTGGCGTCACCCACCATGTTACCGAGTATGCCGAGGCCCGCCGAGCGGAGAGCCCACACTTTCTCGGTATTTTTTTGGGCGGCAAGCGCAGGTGCGGCGTAGGGTGGCTCTTTCAATCGTCCGGATCCGGTAAGATTATCCCCCAACTCCTTGGCCAAGTGTAGGGCATCCTCATCGGTTGCAGCCCGGTATTCCACCAGCAGTAGCGCGCGGGGATTTCCCTCCACGAAGGCGGCGTTACGCCGCTGGTCGGGATTTTCCAGGGCCAGGTTCAGGATGGTATCGTCCATAAGCTCGCACATGAACGGCCGTGTTTCCATCGCCAGCTGGGTGGCGCGCAGCGAGGCCTCGATGCTGCGGAAGTGGAGGGCTAGTACGGCGGAGCCTTCCGGGGGGAGGGGGAGGATGTTGACCGTCAAGCTCGTGGTAAAGGCGAGGGTACCTTCGGAGCCGGCCAGCAGGGGACAGAGATCCAGTTCACCACCTTCATTTTCATCCATTTGGCGGGCCAGGTGGTCGAGGGCATACCCATTATTACGGCGGGTCACCTCCGACTTAGGATAGGCGTCGTGGATGCGTTGCCGGGTGAGGGGATCGGAAAGGGTACCCTGCAGGAATGCCCGAATATTTTTGAGTAGGGGGGAAGTTTCCGCCTCCTGCGCTCCGTCGCCAAAAGAATGGATCGTACCATCGGAGAGCACCACCCGGGCGGCGCGAACATGCTCCCGGGTAGTGCCCACCGTAATGCTGGTACTGCCGCAGCTGTTGTTGCCGAACATCCCGCCGATGGTGCAGCGGTTCGCGGTACTCGTGTTGGGGCCGAACCAGTAACCATGCTCCTTCAGGGCCGCATTCAGCTGGTCGCGAATAACACCGGGCTGTACGATAGCATAGCCCTCCGCGGGATTGATCTCCACGATGTCGCGCAGGTGACGACTGACGTCTATAACCAGGCCCTTACCTACTGCTTGTCCTGCTAAGCTGGTGCCCCCAGCCCGCGGCGTAATAGAAATGCCCCGTTCGCGCGCGAAATCAACGCAGGCGATAATATCCTCCTCGGAGCGGGGGAACGCCACCGCCAGGGGAACCTCGCGATACACGCTGGCATCGGTAGCAAAGAGCATCCGGTGCAGCGAGTCGGTTTCGAGTTCGCCCTGCAAGCGGGCGGACAATTCGGACCAGAGAAGTTCAGGAATTTCGGGCATGGGGTGAAATTACGGTATCGGACTCACCAACCCCCCTCACAATAAGGGGAGGGTAAAAATGGTTACTTTTGCGGTCTCCTGAGGCCCAGTTTTCTTAGCTACCGGACATAACACAAGTATATGATCAAGTCTGTTCTAGGACTATTCCTACCCGTTTTGCTCGCCTTCCCACTGGCGGCGCAGGATGATAGCGACGTGCTCTTCACGGTAAGCGGTGAGCCAGTGACCGTCGGTGAATTCCGCTATATCTACTCCAAAACTAACGGCGACGAGGCCAACTTCAGTCGCGCCAGCGTGATGGAGTACCTCGACCTCTATGAGCGTTTTAAGCTAAAAGTAGCGCGGGCGCGCGAGATGGGTCTTGACACCATCGTCGCCTTGCAGAACGAACTGGAGGGCTACCGCCAGCAGCTCGCCGACAATTACCTGCTCGACAAGGAAGTGACCGATAAACTGGTCAAAGACCTCTACGAGCGCACCAGAGAGGACGTCGATTTCAGCCATATCCTCGTCAGCCTGGGTTCCATCCAGCCGGAAGATACGCTGGCCGCCTACCAACGCGCGATGGAGATCAAGCAGGAACTTTCCCCCGATAATTTTGCGGCCCGTGCCGCTGAGGTAAGCGACGATGCTTACAGCAAAAATGAGGGCGGTCATATCGGGTACGTGAACGCCCCACTACCACGCGGTATGTACCGCCTGGAAGAAGCATTATATGCCGCACCGGAAGGAAAAGTCATCGGGCCGGTGCGCACGCCTGCTGGCTATCACCTGATCCTAAAGCACGATAGCCGTCCTGCCTACGGAGAAGTCGAAGTTGCCCACATCCTGCTCCGTAAATCGGAGACCGCCGATACGGAGGCCCAGCAGCAACGCGCCAACGAAGCCCGCGAAGCCATCCGGGCGGGACGGTCCTTCGAGGAGGTGGCCGCGGAATACAGTGAGGATGATAAAACCAGCCAACAGGGTGGTTACATCGGCTTTTTCGGAATTAACCGCTATAACAAAACCTTCGAGGAGGCTGCCTTCGCCCTGTCGGAGGACGGCGAGATCAGCGAGGTCATTGAAAGTCCGGTCGGCTTCCATATCCTCAAGCGGGTTTCCCACCGCGGCGTACAACCCCTAAACGAACAGGCCCCTCTCTTGGAAGCGGCCGTACGTCAGGATACGCGCTTTTCCGAAGCCCGGGAGGCGCTGTTCAACCGCCTGGAACGGGAATACGGCACGCAAAAAGTAGCCTTAAATTATACCTCCTTCGTGAACGGATTAGACTCCACCTTTTTCCAGCTTACCCCCGATTTCAGTTCGGCCGACCGCAGTGCCCCCCTGCTGCAGATCGGCGACCGGCAGTTCACGACCGGAGAATTCATTACCTACCTGCAAGAGAACGCCCGTCTGAGAGCAAGTTTCGAGCGGAGATTTGAAGTGGAAGGCGCCGTAGATGCCCTGTTCGAGGGCTGGACCGATCAACAAGTGGAAGTATATGCCGAAGCACAATTGGAAGAGCAGTTTCCGGAGTTTAAGGCCCTTATGCGCGAGTACCGGGAGGGGATCCTGCTTTTCGAAGCCACTAAACTGGAGGTTTGGGACCGGGCCGGGGAAGACACCGTCGGACTGCAAACTTATTTCGACAGTCACCGCGACCAGTACCGCTTCGAGCGGCGTGCAAGGGTACTGAAGTACACCGTCAATACCGCCCAGGGCACTTCCGCCAGGGAGGTTGCCGAAGCCGCTCCGAATAGTACTTCCGCGCAACTTGTCAATACTTTCGGTACGGACGGATTACGGATCGAGGAACAGGTTTACGAGACGGCTACACTTCCGAAAGGCGTAGCCTTTGAGGCGGGAACCCAATCGCGCGTCGACCAGGTAGACCGTAACACCGCCGTTTTTTACCGCGTTGTTGAGCTGCTTCCCGCCCGGCAGAAAGAGCTTACCGAGGCCCGCGGCTATGTCATAGCCGATTACCAGGATCAACTGGAACGGGAATGGGTCGAAGCCCTGCGTAAGAAATTTGAGGTGGAACGCAACGAAGCCGTTCTGGCCAAACTGATCGAATCTTGAGAAATTACCTGTGGGCGGCAACGGCCGCCCTCTTTATAGTAAGTTGCCAGCAAGCCAAGCCAGACAATAGCGACGATCCGGTACTGGCGCGGGTACACCAACGGGAGCTCCGCCTGTCCGAAATGGAAGGCATGTTTCCCGAAAATGCAACCAAAGCCGACAGTTTAGTGATCATAAAGGCTTTCGCCAATCGCTGGGCCAAGGACGCTGTCTTACTCTGGGAGAGCGAACGAAATGCACCAAGTGATCTGAACCTGGACCGGCTGGTCCGCGATTACCGCGCAAGTCTGGTACGAAGCAGCTACGAGGAACAGTTGGTGACTACCAGGCTGGATAGTTCCATTTCCGATCAGGAGCTCGCGCAATTCTACGGTGCAACCAAAGGGGAATACCAACTGGAAACCCCCATCGTGCGTTGTTTATTTATGCGCGTCCCCTACCCTACGCCAGAAGAGGAAAGTCTACAGTTGCTGTGGAACAACGGAAATCCCGAAGACAGCCTGGCGCTCAAACGCTACGCCCGCAAATACGCGGAGGCTTTTTTACTGGATGAATCGGAGTGGTACGGACTGGACCAGATCGCTTCCCAGCTACCGGAAGGCACCCTTACGGCTGACAATGTGAGCTCCAAAAGGGAGTTTACCCAGCTCGACGGAACTAATCGGTATTACTTTCGCCTTTTCGAACTGAAACCACGGTTGGAAATCGCTCCGCTGAGTTATGTGGAAAACCAGGTCCGGCGGGCCATTCTCCACGGCCGCAAGCGGGAAGTGCTGGAAAGGAGCCGGGAAGAGATATTCAACCGGGAACTTCGGCGCGACAACATTCAATTTTTTACGAACCGTTAAACGGAATCATGAACAACATCCTCGCCCTACTGCTGTGCTTCTTCGCCTCCAGCATCTTCGCTCAGAGCGGTACCGTTATCGACGAGGTGATCGCCCGTGTGGGCAGCGAATATATCCTGCTCTCGGAGTTGGAAGAACAATACGCTCTCGCCGAATCGCAGTCCAACGAAGCCCTCCCCCCCGGAGCGCGCTGTGCCATGCTCGACCAGACGCTGGTGGGAAAATTACTGTACAACCAGTCCAAACTCGACAGTATCGAGGTTAGCGACAGCGAGGTCGAGCAGCAGCTCAATGCCCGTATCGACCGCATCCTCAGTTATATGGGGGGCGACATTAATCAGTTTGAAGATTACTACGGTCAGAGTATCACTGCTACCAAGGAACAGTTCCGGGAGGACTTGCGCGAACAGCTTGCAGTGGAACGGATCCGGGGTACGGTAGTCCGCGAAGTGAAAGTCACGCCCGCGGAAGTGAAGAACTTTTTTGCCGAGATCCCCACGGATAGTCTGCCCTACTTCAACTCGGAAGTAGAGGTTGGCGAACTCGTCGTCCGTCCGACCGCAAACGATTCCACCCGGGAAGCGGTAGTGAGCAGACTGGAAGAAATACGGCAACAGATCATGGCAGAGGAGATCACCTTTGAAGAAGCCGCCCAGCAAAACAGCGCCGACGGTAGTGCCAGGGGTGGCGGAGACCTGGGGTGGACGCAGCGGGGGAAGTTCGTCGCTGAATTCGAAGCAGCAGCCTATAACCTGGATCCGGGAGAAGTCAGCGAGGTTGTCGAAACCGAATTCGGCTACCACCTGATCAAATTACAGGGCCGCCGGGGCAACTCCATCCGCGTCAGTCATATTCTCCTGCAACCGGCGATTACGGATGCGGACATGGAAGAGTCCCGGATTTTTCTCGATAGCATTGCCCACCTCATCCGCGTCGATTCGTTCACCTTTAGTTACGCCGTCAAGCGATTTGGCTTCGACAAGGTGCAGAGCTACAACAACGATGGCCGCATGTCCAACCCCGCAAGTGGCAATACCTTTTTTGAGATCGGCGATCTTGACCCCGACGTTTACTTCGCCATCGATGAACTTCCGATTGACTCCATCAGTGATGTCATGGAGTTTCGCGGTCCTACCGGCGATCCGCTCATGCGGGTAGTACAACTACAATCGCGGACTTCACCTCACCGGGCCACGCTTGGCCAGGATTACGCCAAGATCCAGGACGCTACCCGCAATGCCAAGCAGCAGCAATACCTGAGCGACTGGATCCAGGACAAAGTAGGATCTACCTTTATCGAGATCGACGAACGCTACTTGGCTTGCCCGCAGATTCAGACCTGGGCCGAGGACAGCCGAAAGATCACTATTGGAGGTAAGAACGGGAAGATCGTGACGGGGAAATAGCCTTTTACGTCCTCCTTATCACCACTTTTTTTAGCCCTCGACGTACGCGCAATACTTGGCGCCAGCCCGCGCAAGTACGCTATTCTCATGCCATTCAGCTCCTCCGTTCTGCCGAAGGGCAAGGCTATTTTTTCATGGATAGGAAATAAATATACCCGGATCAACACCATGGGCACCCCATGGTCCGTTATACAGACAACAACATAATGAAGCCATTTTTTTTACTCTTCTTTATTAGCCTCTTTGGCACCGTTTGCGCCCAGACTGACAGTCCCGTTGGCAGATGGAAAACCATAGATGACGACACCGGTGAGGCTAAGAGCGTAATCGAAATTTATCGGGAAGGCAGTACCTATCAAGGGAAAATTGCCGAAATCCTGACGGGAAACGATACGGCGGTCTGCACCGAATGCGACGGTGACCGCGAGGGAAAGCCCATACTGGGCATGGTCATTATTGAAGGTTTATCAGTTGAGAACGATGAACCGGGAGAATGGGAAGGAGGACAAATCTTCGACCCACAGTCCGGTTCGGAATATCGACTTAGCGTCTGGTACGAGGATGGGAACGCAGATGAAATCTACGTTCGCGGCAAGCACTGGACAGGTTTGTACAGGACACAAAAATGGATCCGGGAATAACCCGTACCTTTCTATAGCAGCCCGGGCCACGTTTTTTGCCGGGTTAGCATCTTTTAGTTGACACTCTTGAATTTACACAATTACACTTTCCATGAAGCAAGACTTTACTCAAGAAGATTTGGTAGCATATATATACGGTGAAGCGGACAAAGATCAGATCAAGGCCACCGAGGCCGCGCTAGCCGCAGATCCACTTCTTGTCCACCAACTTACCGAAATGGTCGAGACCCAGGCCAGCCTGCCAAAGGTACTCTTCAATCCACGCCGGCGCATCGTCAAAGCCATACTCCGCTACGCACGCGGTGAGCCCGCGCCACAACTTTGCTACTAGCAAATGCATTGAAAAAAGCACCGTCGAGTTCGACGGTGCTTTTTTCATTTAACCTATACCACTATGCTTGAATCTATTATCGACGCGGTCAAATCAGAAGTGATTTCCTCAGTGACCGAAAAAACGGGGCTCGGGGCGCAGGAGGCGGAGAAAACCGTGCCTCTTGCCAAGGATTCCCTCACCGAGGGCATAACCAGTGCCATGTCGAATGGAAATCTCGGAGGTATTCTGGACATGATAAAGGGGGCCGACGGCGGCGCCTCCGGAGGATCCCTATCCCAAAACGGGGTATTCCAGGGGATCGCAGCGAAATTCATACATAAGCTTACGGGCCAGTTAGGTTTATCCGAAGGGGTTTCGCAAAAGGTTGCCGGAATAGTTCTTCCCATGATCCTCGGTAAGCTGGCCGGAAGAACAAAATCAGCCGGGGAAACGGACGACATCGACAAAGGATCGCTACTGGATGTACTAGGCCTGGATGCGGGTGATGTACTCGGGGGCCTGCTGGGGGGGAATAAGCAGCAAGGCGGGTCCGGAGGCCTGGGTGGTGCCCTTGGTAATCTCCTGAAGTAATTCCGTCTCCTGCGATTCGACTCCCGTAAAATAATATGGCGATTGTAAGCCATTGAGGATTAACTTCCTAGGCAGTCAAGCGGAATAATCTTGTCACTTTCTAAGATTGAAGTTTGCAAGAAAGGGTAGGATACTTGTATATTTGCCGTCGCATTCAGCGCCACGCTGCGCATTTGCACTTTTGGTTTGGTAGTTCAGTTGGTTAGAATGCCGCCCTGTCACGGCGGAGGTCGCGGGTTCGAGTCCCGTCCAGACCGCAAAGGGCCTCTCTTCCGAGAGGCCCTTTTGCTATTATCCTACCTCCTACCGGTTAAGTTGAAACTTCACCGGCATATTGTACATAACCCTTACGGGCCGCCCCGCCTGTAAGCCAGGCCGGAAGCTTCTTCCTTTCAGATTGATTTGAGCTATGGCCCGTAGTGCTTCCTGGGTACACCCTCCTCCTACTTCACGCAGTGCTTCAATTCCGGAAACGGAACCGTCTTTCTCCACAACGAATCGGACAAACACCGTCCCTTCTATACCGTTATCGCTGGCAAGTCTTGGATACTTTATTTGTTTCGCGACAAATTCAATCAAGGACCGGTCGGAACAGCTCTTACGCTCCTGGCCAGTGAGCGAGAGGCACTTTTCTCCGAAGACCGGCATATGGTCGGCGGTAATTACAATTGCGTTTGAATTCTCTTCCCTCGGGGGCGGCATTGGCGGCGGCGGAGGGACGGACTTTTCTACCGGCAATAGTACGGGCTCTTCCGCGAAGAAACTATCCTCTTCCGTAATACTTTGATCGACCTGCTCGATGCTGGGAGCCTCCCCGTCAGGCATTGGTTCGATTACGGGGGGAGGGGGCGGCGGGGGCGGCTCCGGCGGCCGATGCCGGGTGATCGGTACCTGTTCGATGGTCTCATCGATCTCGATCGGGGCCTGGACGTAGGTTGGAGGATCTTCGAACTGGGTCCAGTTCAGCACTAAAAACGAGGCAAATAGGGCAGCGCACAGCGAAAAACGATGTACGGCGGGACGGAGCGAAAAAACGGAGGCTTTGGGCTTGCCCTTTGCGGGTGTACTTGCTTCAGCGGTAGTGAGATGGTTTTTCACCAGAAGGATTCCGGCCATTATCACCAGACACAGACCGACCAGCCCCAGCAGCACGTTGGTGCCGCTGAACGTATAGAGTTGCATGGTAAAAAATTTAAAAAGGGTTGGAGCGTGCGCCGGCTACGCAAGATAGCCCATAGATGCACGCTCCAACCCTTTTGGTGGTCGGTGAGAAATGGCTGATCAGCTCACTCCTACTCCTGCTTTTGAAAATACTTCGATCATCTTTTTGTTGAAAGCAGGGATATCGTCCGGATTACGGCTGGAAACCAGTTTACCGTCTACGACTACTTCCTCATTTTTAACATTCGCTCCGGCATTGGACAGGTCGGGCCGAATTGACTGGTAGCCCGTCATGGTACGCCCCTTCACCAGGTCAGCGCTGATGAGCGTCTGCCCACCGTGGCATATTACGGCTACCGGCTTGTCGGCGGTAAAAAATGACTTCACGAAACTAATGGCCTTTTTATTAATCCGTAGATCATCCGGGCTCATGACGCCTCCTGGCAGCAGCAACGCGTCATAGCTGGAAGCATCAGCTTTATCCAAAGTGACGTCCACCTTGTGAGATCCTCCCCAATCGTCCTTATCCCAGGCTTTGATGGAACCCGATTGCGGGCTTACGAGATGCACGGTGGCTCCGGCATCTTCCAGCGCTTTACGCGGTTTGGTATATTCGACTTCTTCGAATCCGGTTGTGGCTAATGCGGCAATTTTAATATTGTTGAGTTGCATATTTTATGGGTTTTATTTGTTAATGGTATACTCATAAAACGGGTCCGCCGAGGGTCATGTTCGCTCATTTCCATCTGTCACCACACCGAAAACAACTTTCATGACCTTAAATAATCCCAACCTTTTACGCCAACATGCTTACGTCGACGGCCGCTGGGTTTCTGCTGATGACGGATCGGTATTCCCCGTTTCGAATCCCTTTAATGATGAAGTGATTTGCCAAGTTGCGGACCTGGGGGCCGGAAAGACCGAACAAGCCGTTTCAGCAGCTCACGCTGCGTTTCCGGGCTGGAGTAGCCAAACGGCAGGAGATCGATCGCGCATTCTCCGCAAGTGGTTCAACTTGCTCCAGGAACATCGGGAGGACCTGGCCATGCTGATGACGACCGAACAGGGGAAACCCCTTTCCGAATCACGGGGTGAAGTGGATTACGGCGCTTCCTTCATCGAGTGGTTTGCCGAAGAAGGAAAACGGGCGTACGGCGACGTGATCCCGGCTCATCGCACTGATACCCGGATCATCACGGTTAAGCAAGCCGTTGGGGTTGTCGCGGCTATCACGCCGTGGAACTTTCCCATTGCCATGATCACCCGCAAGGTGGCCCCTGCCCTGGCGGTAGGATGTACCGTATTGGTCAAGCCCGCCGAGGATACCCCCCTTTGCGCCCTGGCGCTGGCTTACCTGGCCGGGGAAGCGGGGTTTCCGCCGGGTGTGTTTAACGTAATCTCGTCCAATCAACCTGCAGAAGTGGGTAAGATCTTGACGGGGGATACAAGGATCCGGAAGCTGAGCTTCACCGGAAGCACAGCTACGGGAAAAAAATTAATGGAACAGTGTGCCGGCACCCTTAAGAAGCTTTCCCTCGAACTGGGGGGAAATGCTCCCTTTATTGTCTTCGACGATGCCGACGTAGAGAGCGCCGTTGCGGGAGCGATGGCGTCGAAATACCGCAACAGTGGGCAGACCTGCGTTTGCGCCAACCGACTGTACGTGCAAGATGGCATCTACGGGAAATTTACTCGGGCGCTGGCCACCGCAGTCAAAGCTCTCAAAGTGGGGAATGGTACGGAAGAGAATACCGATGTAGGACCGCTGATTAACGATGCAGCTCTCGGCAAGGTAAAGCGGATGGTACAGGATGCGGTGGGCAAGGGCGCCAAGGCAGTAGTGGGCGGCGGTGAATCCTCCGTAGCGCCGCGGTGCTACCTCCCCACCATCCTGCTTGATGCGACCGGGGAAATGGACATCGCTAGGGAGGAGGTTTTTGGCCCAGTAGCCCCCGTATTCAGATTTTCGACCGAAGCGGAAGTGATCGCCAAAGCCAACGATACCGTTTACGGCTTGGCGGCCTATTTCTTCGGAAACGATCACGCCCGCATATGGCGGGTAGCCGAAGCACTGGAATATGGTATGGTGGGTATTAATACCGGCATGATCTCTACGGCGGTGGCCCCCTTCGGGGGCATCAAGGAGAGCGGCTTCGGAAGAGAAGGGTCCAAGTATGGTCTGGAAGATTACCTGATTATCAAGTACCTATGTTGGGGCGGAGTGGATGCAAAGAGATAAGTCCAGCATAGCGAAGCCACCTTCTCCCTGGAGAAGGTGGCTTCGCTATATCGAGTTGGATCGTTTATCAGGATTGTGGTCCGGAAAAATGATTACATCCAAAACTGGCTTCGGTCAAAAATTCCGTACCGCTCGCGGCCGATTGGTTCTGTAGTACGGGCAATACGTACTTCATCCCACTTTCGCTAAGCACTTCGCATTCTCCGAAATTCTCGCGATTTTGAACGGCGGGGGCTTCGTGTTCCCAGTGGTTACAGTTTTTGCAGGTGGCTTCCATATTAATGAGCTTTTGATTGTTAAAATATTACATTACTAAAAGCCCCTAGACCAAGTTATTGTTCGGCTAAACGCTTGATAACCCGCAGTTTGTAAACAGACTAAATAAGCGGCCCGCTATTCGATGCCCATGATCTTATGGGTTTGTAGACTAACCCGCCATTGGGGATGCTTCATACAGTAATCAACGGTGGCCGGGGTATGGTTCCGACCGGCCTCGTCCTTCGGCTGTAGAAAGAAATGGGTAAAGTCGAGGTGAGTAAAGCGCTGGGGGTGGGCGGCTGGTTCGGACTGGGGATATACCAATTTAAGTTCATCGCCCCGTTCGACCACCAGGGCGGCGGTTGCTTTGGGACTTACGCATACCCAGTCTAATCCCTCCGGCAACGCAATGGTACCGTTCGTCTCCACGGCTACTTCGAATCCGGCGGATTGAAAAGCCAGGATGAGTGGCGTATCCAATTGCAGGAGTGGCTCTCCTCCCGTACATACAAGGTAGGGCCGTCCTCCTCCGGGCCATTGTGACCGGACCAGTTCGACGCATTGCTCCTGCGTATAACGCCCGCCGTTAGTGCCGTCCGTACCGATAAAATCGGTGTCACAGAAATTACACACCGCGGCGTGCCGGTCTTCCTCTCTCCCACTCCAAAGGTTACATCCGGTAAACCGTAGGAATACGGCTGCACGGCCGGCTTGCGCGCCCTCCCCCTGTAGGGTGTAAAAGCATTCCTTGATTTTATAGCTGCGTGGCATGGGTATGGAGACAAATCATCGGCCGTGGGAGTTGTACGGTTTTAGAAACCCGAATTAAACAACTTTTTGTTTTTTTTAACAAATTTCCTATATTAGCCTACTCCTCCGAGTAACCACACTGCATTTCATAGGACACCGTAAATATTGGAGGGGGCTATTCAATACAAACATAGGCTTACGTTCTTCCCGCTGCCAGGTACCGGCCAGCCAGGCGTATGTCCATTAACCTTCGATCCGCCTGCCATTCCCGGCATCGTGGAAGGGCCACCGGCGTGGGCGGTGGTATTGGCGGATCGGGGGAGTCAGCGTGGCGGCGGTCGGGTGGGTTCTCCCACCCACTAATAGGAGCCGTCTATCCGTAAACCACCTGATCCCCTCAGCCCCCTTATCCCCGAAGCCCTTGCCATAGCCCCACCCCGGTGTCCGTATCTTGGGCCTTTGGTTCCCTCCTGCTTTATAAGCCTTACCGCCGTGAAATCTACCCCCGCTGAAGATCGCTACCTCGTGGCTGACCGTGCTTCGGGCGGGGAATTCCGTGATCGGGGAAGTAAGTTCATTGCCGCCCTTCACCCCGTGAGCACGGAAGCGGCGGCGCTCTCCGCAGTAGAACAGCAGCGAGTAGCTCATCCAAAGTGCAACCATCACTGCTATGCCTACCGCTTGGGTCCGGGACTGGACCGATGGCGCGCCAACGACGATGGTGAACCGAGCGGCACGGCCGGAAAACCTATCCTTGGCCAGATCGACAAAGCCGGTCTCAGCGACGTGATTATCGTCGTATCCCGCTACTTCGGTGGCACCAAACTTGGCACCTCCGGCCTGATCAACGCTTATCGGGAGGCAGCGCTGGACGCCCTGAAGGGAACGATCTCCACGCAGCGGGTACTCACCACCCCCATAGTACTTGAGTTCGGGTATGGACTGATGACGCCGGTCATGAGCGCACTGAGTCAGCTAGACCTGGAAATGGCCGAGCAGGAATTTGGCAACCGGGCCTGGGTAAAATTGGAAGTGCCCAAATCCCAAAGGGGTCCAACGGTCAGAGCACTCAAGGCAGCGATCGCCGGCGTTTACCTGGAAGAAGTCGACGATGACTACCGCGTTGAAGGACTCACGATTGGGTTTTCACATTAAAAGCGCCGGCGCTGGCCCAGATATTCCATGGTTTCACCCTTTCCGAAGCCGTAGCTTACGCCTAGCGTAACGAAAGTGCCCCGCAGTTGGCGGTTATACTGGTAGAAGGTCGGCTGCTCCAGTACGCGCTCTTCGATTCGGGAGGTAAAGACATCCCGCACACTGAAGTTTACTGCGCCCCGCCCGCCAAACAGCCGCTTCCGTAAGCCCAAGTCCATGAAAAGAATGTCACTAACCGTAGACTGGATGGTCTGGTATTCGGATTGGTAGTTGCCCGTGACTTCAAAGTCAATATCCAGAGGTAAATCAAATTTTCCAGTGACCTGTGCATTGAACTGATCGGCTGAAAAGTCGAAGTTGGTCCCTTCCAGTTCGCCTTCCCGCTTGAAATAGTTGTAGTTGAAGTCGGCTGTAAGGGTGAGAAATTTAAAGGGATCCATCTTAGCGTTGAGTTCCAATCCCGTGGCACGATTGGTGCCGACGTTGACCGGTTGACTTATGCTTACGTTTTCTTCAAAGGTGGTTACGCGTTCTACCACGTCGGTAGTGTAGCGATGATAAACGCCGAAGTTAAAGGAGGCACCTTCCAGTATGTAGATGCTCGTGATCTCGTAGCTGTCGGTATACTCGGGCAACAGGTTAGGATTACCGGCGCGAATCGCGAAGTTGTTACGTGGGTTGAAAAAAGGATTGAGATCCCACATCCGCGGACGAAAAATGCGCCGCGAATACCCGCCCTGAAAGGAAACGGCGTCAGTAAGCTTGTAAGAGGCGTGCGCACTGGGAAACAAGTTGGTGTACGATTGCGAATTCGTCTGTTCGGTTCTTTCAAGTACCGTTTCCAGGTCAGTGTGTTCCAATCGTAGCCCCACTTTCACTCCCCAGTCACCCAGGTCGTAGCCGGCCGTACCGTAGAGCGCCGCCACTTTTTGGTTCCAGTTAAAAATGTTGGTGAGGTCGGCATCCTCGATGTATACATCATTGAGATAATTGCTGACCGAGAAGTCGTTGTTGACATCGTTGGTAACGTATTGGCCCCCCGTTTCCAGCGTGAATTTTTCGGAGAACGGACGCGTGTAATCTATCTTGAGCGTATTTTCCGCTTCGCCGAAATTCGTGCGGGTCCGTTGCCGACCACTGTTATCAAGACCCGAAATAGTCGTATTGAGGAACTCGGAAGACTGATCCTTTGAAAAGAGGGTACCCAGGGCACTGATCAGCAAATCGTGATCTTCGTGGTCGGTGAAATCACGCTTATACTGGAGTTCAAACTGATATTTGGGGTTAGTAGCCTCCGTAGTTTCCTCCCGGTTCCAGACCGAGAGGATCTCGCCATCTGCATCCTCCAGATTGAAAGTGGTAAAGGAGGGCTGATCCTCCACCTCGTAGGCAAAGTTGCCGGAGAGCGTAATGACGTTGTTGGCGTTAATATGGTAGTCGGTGCCGAGTACAACGTTGTAAAATGTCTCGTTGCGGAACTCCTCTCCGGAACTGTAAACCGTAGTGGTATCGGTCAAATTCCGGTTGATGGTGGAGATCTTGTCGGGTAGGGAGCGGTACCCCACCCCCAGTTGACTGAAGAGGTTGAATTTTTCCGTCCGCCGGTTGAGGCTTAGTCCGATACTGTGATTGTCGGGAATGCCGGAGTTGACCGATACGGCGCCGTTTAATCCCTTCCGTTCCTCCTTTTTCAGTACGATATTGATGATCCCTGAAGTGCCTTCGGCATCGTATTTGGCGGATGGGTTGGTGATGACCTCGATGCTCTCGATCATGTCCGCCGTGAGGGTTCCAAGCAGGTTGCCTTGCTCACTCGCAATTACCGACGGCTTACCGTCTACCAGTATCTGGACACCGCCGCTTCCCCGCAGTTGGATAGCCCCTTCCATGGTTACGTTTACGGAGGGAACGTTGCTGAGAACGTCGAGCGCGCTGGCCCCGGTAGTACTCAGGTCCTTACCTACGTTAAAAACCCGTTTGTCAAGCTTAAAAACGGTCTGGGATTTCTCCGCCCTTACCGTAACCTCGTCGAGGACCTGACCCTGGGTACTCAAGCTAATGATCCCGAGATTAGCCTGCTTACCGTCCACCGCGATGTCCGCTACCCGGTAGCTTTCAAAGCCCAGGAAACTCACTTCCACATAAAAGTCCACCGCAGAAGTCTCTACGCTGAAACTCCCCGTAGGATCTGTGGTCGTGCCCCCTATGGAAGTGCCGGAACCGGCATCGGCGATCATAACCGTCGCGAACTCGATGGGCTGTCCACCCGCCGCGTCTACCACCCGGCCGCTGACCGTAACGGGTGTGGTCGAGTTATTGGTTGATTGCGCCGAAGCGCAGGTACAACCCAGGACGAGGAGAAGAATGGTTAACCGGTAATGGAGGTTCACGGTGGACAAATTTAATGTGGGTACAAATGTCTTCTCTATCCTCGACCCAGCAAAATATGATCCGGTGAACGACATACCTTACCCTCCCAACGGCGTTCCGTCCCATGAATACTTTTTGATCCTGCGTTTCAGCGCCCTAATGCTGCCGTTCGGAAGGTGTATATAGGCGTTGAGCGGTCGGACCCGAAAGATCAGCGACCCGAGACCTAACTTTAGCGCCATGCCGCCGCGCACTCCCGTCACCCTGCCCGAGATCGGTTTTCAGTTGATTCTGCACCTGGTCGTATTCCTTTTCTACGCCTTCGACCGGACGGATCCCCAGGTGAGACCTTTTGAGTTCGTCTACTTTATCCAGTATGCGCTCTCCACCCTGCTCATCAGCTACGTCCTGCTGCCCAAATATTTTTACCCGCATCGCTACGGATACTTCTTTTTAGGGTTAGCCGTGGTCGTGACCCTGGTGATCCTCAACGAAGAATTGTTGCTCGAACCTATTTTCTTTGCCGGGCAGCGGGCGAACAGCTTCCCGGGGGTCCTTTTCACCCTTTCCCAGATACTGCCGATCATGACGATCCTTTCCGCCGGCAAATTTGCCTGGGACGCGGCCCGAGGTCAGCGGGAGGTACGCGAATTGCGTGCCCTCATGCGGGAGAGTGAACTAAATTTTCTGAAATCCCAGATCAACCCACACTTCCTTTTCAACAACCTGAACAACCTGTACTCCTACGCCCTGGAGCAGTCTCCGAAAACCCCTGAGATCATCCTGGAATTGAGTTCGGTGATGCGGTACATGCTTTACGAATGCCGCGAGCGCTACGTACCCCTTGGAAAAGAAGTGAACCAACTAAGGAATTTCACCCAGTTAAATGAGTTGCAAGTAGAGGAGCGGGGTCATATCCGCTTCGCGGCGCCTTTCGATCCGGCCGATTACCGCATTGCTCCGCTAATTCTGCTCACCTTCATTGAGAATGCCTTCAAGCACGGTCAGGCAGGGCAATCGGAGGCAATCGATATTGCTATTGCCCTGACGCTATCCGCAAATGGTCTCCTGACATTCCGGTGTGTCAACGATTATTCCCCCAGCACAGGCGATGGGGCGCTGGAGAGCGGCATTGGTCTGGCAAACGTACGTAAGCGATTACACCTACTTTACCCTGACCGGCACCGGTTGGTGATCGTGGATACGGGACAGCGGTACACGGTTCATTTGGAGTTGCAACTTGAAACCAATCAACCATGACCTGCCTTATCGTAGAAGACCAGCCGCCCGCGCAAAGGATTCTGAAAAAGTACCTGGCCGATCTCGGGACGATCGAACTTCGGGGGACTTACGCAGATGCGCTGCAAGCCGCCGACCACCTGCGTTCCGAGGCGGTGGACGTCATTTTTCTGGACATCAACCTGCCCAAGCTTTCCGGCCTCGACTTTATCAAAACAATAGGGGACCCACCGGCAATTATCCTTACGACCGCTTATTCCGAATACGCCCTGGATGGATTTGAGTTGGATGTGGTGGATTATCTTTTGAAGCCGTTTTCCTTTCAGCGCTTTTTGAAGGCCGTTAATAAAATTCCTGTCCGGCAAAACCCTTCGGATGCGACCACCGAAGCGGAAATGCCTAATCACATTTTCATCAAATTGGGCTACGAGCACATCCGGGTGGACCTGACCGAGATACGCTATTTTCAAGCGGGATCGGACTATACAGAGGTGGTTATGGCTAACAAAAAACATCTTTCCACCGATGCATTACGAACCTGGCTCCAGCGTTTGGACAACCGGCAATTCGTCCAGGTGCACAAATCCTATGTGGTAAATTTGCGCTGGGTAGAGCGGGTAATCGGTAATGAAATATTCATCACCGACCGCATCACCGTACCGATCGGGAGGGCCTATAAAGAGGGTTTCCTGGAGCGGCTTACTCCCTGATGGAAAGATGGAGGCGAAAAAATTTATCGATAATACAGGAGAGCGGTAAAGCGCTGTAGCCGATCAGTTGAGTCAACAGGACTACTCCGCTGCAGATTGGAGGTAAGGTAATTCGGACCGGTCTCAGTAATTGAGTTCGCCCAAAACGTTTACATTACCCGATAAGCACTTCCGTAATGGATCGCAGAAAAATTCTTCAGGGCATTGCCGCCGGCACCATCGGCCTTCCGGTGGCCCTCCGCTTACTTGGCGGGGAAGGTCACGCCCAGACCTCGGCATCTACCGTGAGTGGCGAACGCTTTGACTGGAAGATGGTCACCACCTGGCCCCCGGGATTCCCGATTCTTGGCGAGGGTTGCCAGAAGTTAGCAGACATGTGCCGGGAGATGTCCGGAGGTCGCCTCAACATAACCGTCTACGGCGGCGGAGAATTGGTCCCCGCCCTCGAAGCCTTCGACGCGGTACGGCAGGGGGCGGCGGAAGTGGGCAGCGGGGCGGCATACTACTGGGCGGGGAAATTACCCGCTGCTCAATTCTTTGCGGGTTTTCCCTTTGGTTTGAATGCCCAACAGATGAATGCGTGGCTCCTTTCCGGAGGGGGTATGGAACTCTGGCGCGAACTCTACGCCACCGTTGGCCTGCTGCCCTTCGCCGGTGGGAATACCGGTGTGCAGATGGGGGGCTGGTTCAATCGCGAGATCAACTCCATCGCAGATTTTCGCGGACTCAAAATGCGAATGCCCGGCCTCGGAGGGCGGGTGCTGGAACGGCTCGGCGGAACCCCCGTCCTCCTGCCGGGGGGCGAGATCTATACGGGTCTGGAGCGCGGCATCCTCGATGCCACGGAATGGGTAGGCCCCTACCATGACTACATCATGGGCTTCCACGAAATTGCCAGGTATTACTACTACCCCGGCTGGCACGAACCCGGAACCAATTTCGAGTTCTTCGTCAACATCGATAAATACCTGGAACTTCCCCCCGACCTGCAGCGCATCTTCAGCGTGGCGACGCACTACATAAATCTGTATACGCTTTCTGCCTTCGAAGCAAAAAACGCGGAATACCTGGCAAAATTGAAGGAGGTACCGACGCTTTCCATCCGTCCCTACCCCGCCGAATTGCTGGACGTGGCCCGGGACGTGGCGCGGAAAGTAATGGACGAATACGCGGATTCGGATCCGACCACCCGTAAGGTGTACGATTCCATTCAGCAGTTTCAGCAGTTGGCCAGACCCTGGAATGCGATCACGGAACAGTGGTTCTACGATGGGCTCAACTCCTAAATCTCGGGAACTTCACTTGGCTCCTTGATCTGCGTTGGATCATGCGGATGCGGCTCCGGCGGCGTTTTCTGCAGCAGGGAAAGGATCACCCCGGCCGTAAGGGTAACAAAGATCACGACCAGGCTTATCCACTCTTCTGGATGCCAGACTTCGTGCAGCATCAGTTTA
This sequence comes from Lewinellaceae bacterium, assembly GCA_963747415.1. Lineage (GTDB taxonomy): Bacteria > Bacteroidota > Bacteroidia > Chitinophagales > Saprospiraceae > Neolewinella. The sequence continues at coordinate 1,330,632 of CAVVFF010000004.1, forward strand.
ACCCCTACAAAGGTCAGGATAAGGGCGAGGCTGTACTTAAGTAATCCGAATTTATCGATCATGGAGGAGAGCACGAAGTAGAGGGCCCGCAGTCCGAGTACGGCAAGGATATTAGAAGAAAAGACCAGGAAAGAGTCGGTAGTGATTCCCAGAATAGCGGGGATCGAATCAATGGCGAAGATGACGTCGGTCGTCTCCACCATTACCAAAGCAACGAAAAGCGGCGTAGCATGGATCTTGTCCTCCATTCGGACCCAAAAGTCGTGACCGTGGTAGTCGTGGGTTACCGGTACTACCCGCTTCACGAGCTTGATGATCGGATTTTCCGAAGGATGGACTTCTTCCCCTTTGCCCACCATCTTATAAGCACTGAAGAGGAGCAAAAGGCCGAAGACATAAAACATCCAGTCGAACTGATCCAACAGGTAAACGCCGGCAAGAATCATCGCGAGCCGGAAAAAGACCGCCCCCAGGATGCCCCAGAACAGCACCCGGTGCTGGTATTTAGCAGGCACCCGGAAGTATCCGAAAATGACGGCAATCACGAATACGTTGTCCATACTCAGGGACAACTCAACCAGATACCCGGTCAGGTAATTGATCATGGCCTTATGCGGCGGCAACTCGGAATTTACCCAACCATTACTATAGGCCAGGTAAATGAATCCGGAAAATCCTACCCCGATCGTCATCCAAAGCGCGGTCTGTCCCAGCGCTTCCCGGGTCCGGGGAACATGGTCCTTCGCGTTAAGGACAAACAAGTCAAAAAACAATAGCAACGCCACGAATAGGGCGAAGCCGATCCAAACAATGGGCATACCGGTACTTTCTGAGCCATATAACAGACCGCTCCGGGGGATGTTTTGCGCCTATGGCTGACCGCCTCCCGACAGAATTGAATGTGCTCTTGTGGCGCTCACGCGGCAGCAACTCCTATCTTTGAAAGGATGAGATCTTTCTATTTGCGTACTATTATCTTTTTGCTGTTCCTTTTCGCTGGCGAAGTCGCGGGTGCTCAGAATTTTACGGAGAAGAGCGTCGCCCGCGAGTGGAACGAGGTCTTCCTAACCGCAATCCGGAACGACCTGGCGCGCCCCGTGGTCCACGCCCGCAACCTTTACCATGCTTCCGCGGCCATGTACGACGCCTGGGCACTCATCCACCGTGTTGGCACGCCGTCGCTTATGGGCCGAACCCGGGCCGGCTACCGCCTGCGGATCAACACCGCCGCCCTACCGGATTATGCCGACCGCACGGCAGCGACCGAAGAAGCCATCAGCTACGCCGCGTACCGGCTATTGATCCACCGGTATGTCGACGCCCCCGGCTTTGCCACTATCAGCCGACGCGCGGAACAGCTAATGACCCATTTGGGCTATGACCCCGCCTTCCGGTCGGAGGATTACTCCACGGCAGGCCCAGCAGCTCTGGGGAATTACATCGCCGCGGAAATTATTGCCTACGGTGCCAATGACGGATCCAACGAGGCGGGTCAGTACGCTAACGACGGCTATCCCGATCCACTTAACCCACCGCTGGAATTGGTCAATCCCTTCAGCATCCTGCAAGTGCAGGACCCCAGTCGCTGGCAGCCACTGGCCTTTCCCGGCGTCGTGATCGACCAATCGGGAAACGTGCTGGACGGCAACGTTCCCGGTTTTCTCGGTGCCACCTGGGGAAAAGTGGACCCTTTCGCACTTCCGGAATCGGCGAAGACCGTCTCTACCGATGAGGCCCCCACCCCCGGCCTTAGTCCCGTATACCACGATCCCGGTCCCCCACCCCAATTCAACCCCCAGGACACCGCGGAATTTAACTTCTACCGCTGGAACTTCGAGACCGTTCTAAAATGGTCCAGCCACTTGGATCCGGCAGACAGTGTACTATGGGACATTTCCCCCGGCGCACGTGGCAATCTTCCGGATAATTTACCAACTACGCCGGCCGAATACCGCGCGTTCTATAAACAGCATAAAGGTGGACAGCCAGGTACCGGATGGTCGGTCAATCCCGTGACCGGCAAGCCTTACCCGCCGAATATTGTGGCCCGGGGTGACTATACGCGCGTCCTCGCCGAATTTTGGGCCGACGGCCCGGCATCCGAAACCCCGCCGGGGCATTGGTTCACTATCCTCAACACGGTCATGGACCATCCCCTCTTCGAGCGCCGACTGTGGGGGGAAGGGACCGAGCTTGATCCCCTCGAATACGATGTCAAGGCCTATTTGGCCCTCGGAGGCGCGATGCACGATGCCGCCATTACGGCCTGGAGCATCAAAGGGAAGTACGATTACGTCCGACCGATTACGGCCATCCGGTACCTAACTTCGCGCGGACAAGCCACCGTCAAAGATCACCGCTTCTTCAATCCCAACGGGATACGGCTAGATCCGGGGTACATCGAATTGGTGGACAGTGCCTCGGAAGTGGTTAACACCCCACGCGCTATGACCGTCAAGGCACTCGCCTGGACCGGAAACACCTTTATCGACGATCCGGATATCGAGCAAGCCGGCGTCGATTGGATCAATCCCACCATGTGGGAACCCTATCAACGGCCGACCTTTGTAACCCCCAATTTTGCCGGCTATATCTCCGGACACTCCACCTTTAGTGCCGCAGCCGCCACGGTGCTGGAAGCGCTAACCGGCAGCCCATTTTTTCCTGGCGGCGTAGGGGAATTCGTGGCCGAAAAGAACGAGTTCCTGGTGTTCGAGGAAGGACCTAGCGAGGAGGTGGTCCTGCAGTGGGCAACCTATCACGACGCCGCGGCGGAAACCAGCCTGAGTAGGATCTGGGGAGGTATTCATCCCCCAATCGATGATATTCCCGGGCGGCGCATCGGGCGGGTTGTCGGTAAGGATGCCGTAAGGCGTGCCGACAGCCTGTTTACAGGCGATATCCTCCTACCTTCCCCACCGACCAACGGTCAGTCTGCAGCGTCTATTTCCATCTACCCCAACCCTGTACGAAGCGGACTCACCACCACCATCGAAGATTGGGGACAGACCCCGATCGATGGTATGCTTAGGGTTTTCAATTCAGTAGGTCAACTGATTACCACGACGAAGGTGGTTCGTTCGCAAGCCAGGATCGAAACAACGGGGATGCCCCGGGGTATCTACTTTTTACAGATGGGCAATCGCAAAATGATAGGAAAGCTCCAGGTCTACTGACTCGGGCAGCCAAAAGTGCGAAGTAGGTCTTTCCCCTCGGGGCGAAGTGCGTAGAAAATTGGAAGCGGAATCCGACGGAAGACCTCAGACCATCAGCCGGATGGGATCTTCCAGCGTAGCCTTAACATCGTTCAGAAACTGGGCCGCCGAGGCGCCATCTACTACCCGGTGGTCACTGCTTAGGGTCACCTTCATGATCTTACCGGCAACAATCTCCCCGTCTTTTACGATGGGCTTATCGTTGATGCCGCCGACGGCCAGAATACAGGCGTCCGGTGGGTTAATGATGGCGGTGAATTCCTCGATACCAAACATCCCGAGGTTGGAGATGGTGAAGGTATTGCCGGTCATTTCGTCCTGCGAAAGCTTCTTGTTCTTGGCACGGCCGGCCAGTTCCTTCACTTCCGTGTTGATCTGGCTTAGGGATTTCATATTGGCGTAACGAACTACTGGAACCAGCAGGCCGTCAGGAATGGCTACGGCAACGCCGATGTTTATGTCCTTATTGATCCGGATATGGTCGCCCTGCCAGCTTGAATTGATCACGGGGTGCTTGGCCAGGTTTACAGCACATGCTTTAACGACCAGATCGTTAAAGCTGATCTTCACCGGGGCCACCTCATTGATGCGCTTGCGCATTTCCCAGACCTTACTCATTTCGATCTCTACGGTAACGTAAAAGTGCGGGGCGGTGAATTTCGACTCGCCTAACCTCCGGGCAATCACCTTACGCATCTGGCTGACAGGAGACTGTTCGAAATTGGGCTCGCCACCGCCAAAGGAAAAAGCAGGTACCTTCTGTTGGGGCTGTTCGACGTCCACGTTGGGGCTGGGTTGCTTAGCTGGAACGGGCTGCGGGGTCTGCGGTTGGGCGGTGGACGCAGGTACGGAGGCTGCCGGGGAATCTTTAGCCTCCTCGATATCCCGCTTTACGATACGACCGTTCTCACCGGTACCGCTGATGGTTTTCAGATCGATTCCGGCCTCCTTTGCCATCGCGCGTGCCAGCGGGCTGGCCTTGAGGCGATCGTCTTCGGTCGCATCCTGCTCTTTATCGTTGGTGGTACGGCCCGGGGTGGCCGGAGCGGCATTCTCCGGTGCGGCGTGCTCGGTACTTTCCGTCTCTTTGGACGCTGCTTTTTCTTCGGATCCGCCAGCATCGGCGGCACCGTTGCCGCCGGCACCCTCGATGGCGGCCTTCCAGTCTTCCCCTTCTTCCCCGATAACGGCGATGACGCCGTCGATGGGAACGGCGCCTTCCTTGACGGCAATGTGCAGCAACGTTCCCTCAAAGAAAGAATCGAGCTCCATCGTCGCCTTATCGGTTTCGACTTCGGCCAGCGTCTGACCAGGTTCTACTGCCTCTCCTTCTTCTACGAGCCAGGCGACGATGTTGCCTTCTTCCATCGTATCACTCATTCGGGGCATACGTATCACCTCAGCCATATCTTCTTAATTTTGGGTTGTTGTCGGGGACCGGCAAATTTGCGGCCTAAGTACCGGATAAACAAACTGATTGTCCAGCCGATTGTTTTTTTCTTGCCGCCACGTCCTGCTACCTGGCTATAAAAGCTAAACTTTAAAGCCCCTCAGGCGCTTACCAGCATCTGTCTCCCCCGTTATCTTTGCTCATGCAGTTTTCCTCCCGCCTTATTGAAGAAGCCGTTAACGCTTTCGCCTCCTTGCCCGGAATCGGGAAAAAAACGGCACTCCGTTTGGTCTTGGACCTGGTTCAACGACCCGCCGAAGACAGCTTTCACCTGGCGCGTTCGATCGCAAGCATGCGCGAAAATATCCAGCACTGCGTGACCTGTGGAAACTTGAGTGACCAGGAGATTTGTGCGATCTGTCGGGATCAGCGTCGAGATAAAAGCATCATTTGCGTAGTGGAAAGCATCCGCGACGTTATGGCCATCGAAGACACCCAACAGTATCGGGGCCTTTACCACGTTCTCGGTGGGGTGATCAGCCCGATTGAGGGTATCGGACCGAGTGATCTCAATATCGATAGCCTGATCAGCCGGGCCAGGACCTCGGAGGTCGAGGAGGTAATCATGGCGATCAGCCCCACCATCGAGGGGGATACGACCATTTTCTACCTAAATAAGCAATTGTCCGATACCGATATACAAGTTAGCAGCATCGCCAGGGGAGTTAGCTTTGGCGGCGAGCTCGAATACGCCGATGAGGTAACTTTAGGTAGGAGTATCGTAGCGCGGCGGAAGCTCTAGCTGTGCGGGGAGGAAAGGCCCTGCATTGCCCCCTCCTTTGATGATTTCCCGTACAATCGTGGAGCTGATGTGGCTATAAGCCGGTTGGCTGATCAGAAAAATGGTTTCCAGGCCCTCCCCCACGATTTCGTTAAGCTGGGATATGGTCTTTTCGTAGTCGAAATCGCTGGCGTTGCGAAGTCCGCGGAGCAAGTAGCGGGCACCGATGCGTTTACAGTAGTGCGCCGTCAGCCCTTCAAAACTGTCCACCGAAATTCGCTTATCCTCAGCAAAAACCTCCCGCAACCACTCCATCCGTTGCTCCAGATCGAAGAGGTAGCTCTTTTGGCTATTGACTCCGACGGCGACTACGATCCGGTCGAATAGCGGTACGGCCCGTTTTACAAGCTCGACGTGTCCTACGGTAATGGGATCGAACGATCCGGGGAATACGGCGGTTTTCATGGCCATCAAAGGTAAGCAATCACCGGGATGCCCTGAATCGACCTACGGCATACACATATTTCTTTGCCGTATCGAGGTAGGCATGCTGCCATACATAGCCTGGCTTTAGTAAAAGCCGTGCCAGGTTAAAGGGGAGGCTAACGAAGGTCACGCGCAGGAATTCCATAATCAGAAAGCTCCATCTCGCGCCGGCAGGTATTGGTTCAATGCGTGCGATTGCCCGGCCGTGGGCGTAGGAAAGACCCAATTGTTTTTGCAGAGCATATTTATAGGGCTGGACCAGGTGATTGATAACCAAGTCTGGATCGTAAAAAATACGGTAACCTAGTCGCCGTAATTCGTCCTGCATAAAGGATTCTTCCCCCATGCCAATCTGATCGCCAGTCATACCCAGCGCAGCGTCGAACCCACCTACTTCCAACAGGGCGGACCTCCGCACCGCCAGGACGCCGCCTGAAAGATATTGGCCAGCGGGAAGGGGGCTGAATTCCGTGGCTGAGGAAGGCTGGCGAGGCGAGGCATAGTACTTCATCATCCAGGATGGAGGCGGTGTGGCGAACCAATGGGTGTACTGCCCGCCAACCGCGGCATAGTCCGTTCCGTGCAGCCGTCGGGCAAACCTTCGCAGGAGCCCTGCCGGCGCCCGTATGTCATCGTCGAAATACACCAACCAGGGCGTGTTAGCCGCGGCGGCGCCCCTGTTACGAGCGTGGCTGAGCCCTAGCTTGGGTTCATAAAGATAATGGGCGGCGTACTTACGCGCGACGGCCTCTGCCTCGGGGCTGCCCGCGTTATCTACCACCAGGAGGCTGAATTCAGTGCGATCGGGCGGGTCAACCAGCAATGTTTTCAGGGTGCTATCCAGTAGGTCCTCGCGGCGGTAGGTACAAATAATCACGGTAAATTGCACCGTCCAAAGATACGCAGCTTACCCTGCTCCGAAAATTTTCCCTCCGCCAGTGCAGGTATCCATTATCATTCCAATCTTCAATGCCCAACCCTTTCTCGAACGGACCATGGCGGCGGCCCTTGCGGCCGGCACGCAAGTGCAGGGTGGATTCGAAATCATAGCGGTTGATAACGGATCCACCGATGCCAGTCCTCATATCCTTGAGGCGGTGGCCAACCAAAATCCAAACGTAGTTCGTATACTGTCTTGCCCCGGTCGCGGAGCCTCCATCGCCCGCAACTACGGGCTAGCCCACAGCAAGGGAAAATGGCTACAGTTCCTCGATGCCGACGACACCCTTCACCCGGACAAAATTGCCCACCAACTGGCGGTAGCCGGCCAGGCGGATTGGGTCGTGGGCGCGTATCGGCATCTGTACTCCGATGGCAGCACCGAAGATTCATTGCCTCATCCTGACCTTTGGCGAGGATTATTCTACGATTACCGAACCGGCTGCACCCATTCCAATCTGATTCGCCGCGAAGCATTAGAGGCCATTGGCGGTTGGGACGAAAGCCTCGTCAGCAACCAGGATCCGGACCTCTGTTTTCGTTTACTGCAGGCAAGGACGGATTACACATTAGACAACAACGTCCTGAGTTACTATCACCATCACGATTCGCCGATCAGGATAACCGGTTCGGACCCCGCTTTACGGTACGTGCTGCGGTTGCAATTGCTATCGCAGGCACGGCATTACTTGGAATCCGCTCAGCCATCGTACTGGCAACTAAACGAAGGCTATTTCCTGGGAGCTATCCTGAGGGTACTCCGGCAACTTGCTACATATGATCTGGAGGCAGCCTGTGCAGGCTACCAAAAACATTTTTTGGGGACAAACACCCTTGATAGCAATTTAAAACTGGAGCTGGTCAGCCAGTATACCCGCCTGTACCCCTACCTGGGCTTTCGCAACGTCGAGCGGCTCCGCCTGGCTCTTGCCAACGTAATTCCCGAAGAGCTGAAACGCATACTAAAATCCTGATTCGGTACCTTCACCCCTTCACCCCTTCACCCCTTCACCATCCCCCCATGTCCGGCAGCACCCACGGTACTCTATTCCGCGTCACCACCTTTGGCGAAAGCCACGGGATCGGCCTGGGCGTTACGATTGACGGCTGCCCCGCCGGACTGGAGCTCGACGTGGAGGCGATACAGCGGGAAATGGCACGCCGCCGTCCGGGGCAAAGCCGAATTGTGACCCAGCGCAAGGAAGGGGATCTGGTGGAGATCCTTTCCGGGACCTTCGAGGGAAGAACCACCGGAACGCCGATCGGCATGGTGATCTACAACCAGGATCAACGGAGCAAGGACTACAGCCACATCTACGATAAATACCGTCCGAGCCACGCCGACTACACCTTTAGCGCCAAGTACGGGCACCGCGATTACCGGGGCGGGGGCCGCTCATCGGCACGGGAAACCGCCGCCAGGGTAGCCGCGGGCGCCGTCGCCCGCCAGTTGCTGGTCCATTTTGGCGTAACCATCCATAGTTACGTCGACCAGGTCGGCGCTATTCAAACCGGAAAGGACCACGACGAGATGGATCTGACGCAAATCGATTCCAACGACGTGCGGTGCCCGGATGCGGATACGGCGGCCAGAATGGAAAGCAAGATCCTGGAAGTGCGCAAAGACGGCGACACCATCGGTGGTATAGTTAAATGCGTAATTCGCGGAGTCCCCCCCGGCTGGGGCGAACCGGTTTTTGATAAGCTGCACGCTGACCTAGGCAAAGCCGTTCTCAGCATTAATGCCTGCAAAGGCTTTGAATACGGTAGCGGTTTCGCCGGTGTATCGCTTAGAGGCAGCGAACACAACGATTCCTTTTATACCGACGAGACGGGTCGCACCCGCACCAGGACCAATCGCAGCGGTGGCATCCAGGGCGGGATTTCCAACGGAGAAGATATTTACTTCCGCGCCGCATTCAAACCGGTTGCCACCATAGTGGAGGACCAGGAAAGCGTCAACGAAGCCGGAGAATCGGTGACCGTAACGGGAAAGGGTCGCCATGACCCTTGCGTTCTGCCCCGCGCCGTTCCAATCGTCGACGCTATGGCTGCCCTGGTCCTGGCCGATCACTGCCTGCGAGCACGCGTTAGTAAACTAGACCATTTGCCATCCGTATCCTAGCCAGTCTTCCAACCGGTCTACATCGGAAAGCGTGGGCAATGTAGCCATGGATAAGCCCCGATCCTGCGCTCGCGCCCTAGTCTCCTTTGCCACCGTATCGGTACTCCAACGCATATCCGAAAAAAGATAAGGATGCGGGTGCCGCATGCCCAATAGATAGTAGCCCCCGTCGTGAGCGGGTCCGATCACCAGATCGTTCGTTTTTAGGGCTTCAAATGCTTCCTCCAGTAAGCGCGTGGTCAAACCCGGGCAATCGCTGCCTATTATGATGACCCGGTCGTGGCCCCGCACAAAGGCGCGGTCGAAAGCGGAGGCCATACGCTCCCCAAGCCCCGCTCCTACCTGCACCAACTTCAGGAACTGCCGATTCGACCATTCGTCCTGGGTGTCGACAAATTCCGAATAATACAGGTAGCGGGTGACGCCATTCAGGGCCAGGGCCTGATCCCGGGTGTAACGCATTAAAACACCGTACATTTCCAGGGCTTTTTCGTCACCGACATCCTCGGCAAGCCGAGTTTTGGTTTTGCCGGCAATAGGATTTTTCACCATGATCAGTAAAGCGGGATGCTGCATGCCGGGAAGATAAGGGCCAGTCCGAGCCAAACCATAAATAGCCGCTTCCGTTATCCTTTCTAATTCCTCAATTATGATGCAAGCAAGTTGGAACGGCCGCGTACTCGCGCAAAGCAAGGACACCAAAGTGGTGGAAGGCAATCATTACTTTCCCTCCGATTGCCTTAACCGCGAATATTTTACCGATAGTACCACCACTTCCTTCTGTGGCTGGAAAGGCGATTGCAGTTATTATAACCTTCAAGTGGAAGGGCAGGCCAACCCCGATGCAGCCTGGTATTATCCGCAACCGTACGCCCGTGCCGAACACATCAAGGGGCATGTTGCGTTTTGGAAAGGGGTAAAGGTGGAAGAAATTTAGACATTGCTCCGTGACAGCACCGATAACGACAACTACACCCATTCAACCGTATTTTACCCGCGTCAGGGAGCAGTCCCTGAAGCTTTGCAGGCCCCTGCAGGCCGAAGATTACACCGTACAACCGGTAGCCGACGTGAGTCCACCAAAGTGGCACCTGGGGCACTCGACCTGGTTTTTCGAGAATTTTCTGCTAGCTCCCAACCTGCCGGAATACCGGCTTTTTGACGAACGCCTGAACTGGTTCTTTAACAGTTATTACGAAAGTCAGGGACCGCGCATTTTACGCAGTAACCGCGGAAACATGACCCGACCCTCCCTGGAAGTCATCCTGGATTACCGGGAATACGTTGACCGGGCGATGGACAGGCTGCTGGAGAGAGGAGATAAAGACGTCGCTCAATTAACGGAAGTAGGTATCCACCACGAGCAACAGCATCAGGAACTTCTGGTCTGCGATATCAAATACATATTGGGGAGCAATCCGCTCTACCCCCTGTACCGCGACCAGATGGTTCCCGCCCGGCAGCAAGTCCCTATGCGGTACCTCCCCGTTGAGGCAGGGCGGTATTACATCGGCCACGAAGGGGACGATTTCTGCTGGGATAATGAACTCAGCCGCCACGAGGTGCTGCTGCAGGATTTCGGCATAGGTTCCAGATTAGTAACCAACGGGGAGTATCTGGAATTCATGAATGACGGAGGGTACGATCGCTTCGAGTTGTGGCAGATGGATGGCATCGCCTGGGCCCGGAACCTGGAAACCAAAGCCCCGCTATACTGGTACCCGGAAGAAAATGAGTGGAAGCAATACAGCCTTAACGGGGGCTTGGTCGGGGTGGATCCCAACCTGCCGGTCACGCATATCAGCTGGTACGAAGCGGACGCTTATGCCCGGTGGGCGGGGGCACGCCTGGCAACGGAATTCGAATGGGAAACAGCCTGCCGCACACTCCAGCATAAAGTCCCGCAAACCGGCAATTGGGTCGATGACGGGGCTTTTCAACCCCTTGCGGCAAGCTCGTCAACGGACAATCAACTGATGGGGCATTGCTGGGAGTGGACCAATTCGGCTTACCTTCCCTATCCCCGCTATCCACGCCCGGAAGGCGCGCTGGGCGAGTACAACGGTAAATTCATGATTAACCAAATGGTCCTCCGGGGCGGTAGCTGCGCTACTCCGAAAAGCCATATTCGCCCCACCTACCGCAACTTTTTCCAACCCGAAAAGCGGTGGCAGTTCACCGGTATCCGCCTAGCTAAAGACCTATAATCCATGACCGTTTCCCCCCAATCCCTGACGCGGAATGCCTTTGCCGATGATGTCGTAAAAGGTTTGTCAGGCGACCGCCCCACCCTCAGTAGCAAATGGTTTTACGACGACCGCGGCAACAAGCTGTTCCAGGATATCATGCGCTGTGATGAGTATTACCTGACCGCCGCCGAGGAAGAAATTTACCGGAGCTGCGGTCAGGCACTGCTAAAGCATCTCCAAGAAAGGCCCTTTGACATCATCGAACTGGGGGCGGGAGACGGATCCAAGACGCAGCACCTCATCGAGCGATTCCTGGCGGAAAAAGCCCGCTTTGCCTACCGGCCGATCGATCTCAATGGCAGCGCCCTACATGACCTTCGCGAACTTATAAATTACCGGTGGCCGACACTTGACTTCGAGCCGATCCAGGCAGACTACTTTGAAGCCCTGGACCGGCTGGGGAATTCCTCCGGCGGCCGCCAGCGCCTGCTCCTGTTTCCGGGGGCAAACATCGGCAATTACACCCCCGGAGAAGCCGTGAAGACGCTTCGCAGGCTTCAGTCCTTCCTATCTCCTGGAGATCTCTTACTCACCGGTTTTGATCTCAAGAAGGATCCCGCCGTGATCTACGCCGCCTACAACGACACCGACGGAGCAACCGCCGCTTTCAACCTCAACCTCCTTCATCGCATCAACCGGGAGCTTAACGGCAATTTCGTCCTGGATTGCTGGCGGCACTGGGAAACCTACGATCCCGCCACCGGCGCGGCGAAAAGCTACCTCGTACCGATCATGCCACAAACCGTCCGCATTGGAGCGGTGGATCAATCCTTTACCTTTAGCGCCTGGCAACCGGTAGCGGTAGAGATCAGCCAAAAATATACCCTCCGGGAGATCGAGGGGATGTCCGATGCAGCCGGCTTCGAGTTCGTTGGCCACTACCAGGATAGCCGGGGTTATTTTACAGATAGCCTATGGCGTGTACCCAACCGCTGATTCCACCACTTTAATTTCAGGAGGTCCAGTGCCTTCAGGTTGCCACTTTCCAATACGTACTTTCTCAATCTGCTCTCGGGCATGTATTCCGTCAGTGAACTGAGCTTCGGGTAGCGATCGGCAAAGGTCGTAAGCCGTGTCCTTAGGGTCGGGTGGTGCTTGCGTAAAAGGCGCAAGTTTTCCACTGCCGCTTTTTGCTTCGCCAGAAAGACCTGATTGGTTTCCAGCCCCAGGTGCACGACCGGGTTGTCTATGTACTGAATCGTAACTTTTGCGGGGACCAGCAACTGGCCCCATAGCGTATCCTCATGCCCATAGCCATCAACGGCCGGGAAGGGATGGGCGACCATTATTTCCTTTTTCACCAGGAAATTATTGCTTTGAAAAAATCGATGGCGGCGGCGCGCAGGATTAAACGCTTCTCGCCGTCGCCCGTAGTTCCAGTGCAAAAAGAGGTCCGGATTTTCGGGCCGTACCGCGGCGTAGGTGGTTCCACCGGCGACCACTGCGGCTGGAGCGCTAGCCCTCGCCACGTAGTTGGATAGATAAGGCGAGTTTGGCCAACTATCTACGTCCAGCATGATCAGGTAATCGCCCGATGCTTCCCGGGCCATAAGGTTCCGGATCGGCCCCCGACCGAGATTCCGCGACATCTCCCGGTACCGGACCGCCGCATCGTCGCCTATTTCGCGGTTTAGCTTCTGAAACTTCGGATCGCTGCCGTCGTCGTAAACCAGCAACTCGACATCACGCTCCAATCTCCGCGCCTGGAGAAGCAACTCTTTCACCAGGGGGCGGGCATCGTAGTTGAAAACCGGAATGCAAACAGATAACATATTGGGAATACAATGGGGGGATAATTCTGTGGTCTCTAACTCAAGGTAGTCAAGGTGGGTTCAAAGATTATAGTGGTCGTCTCCCGCCGGAAAACGAATTATCCCCGTTTTAATTCCTCCAAAAAGAAGGCAAACCGCTGCATTGCCGCTTGGGAGGGCTCCCTAAGGTAGCGCAAGGGATAACCCTTTTTCGCTCGAAAAGCATCTTCGATCACGGCCGCCATCTGTTCGTAATTGAAGTCATCAAGGGACTTAGCCCGTTGAAGTCCGTCAAGTCCTCCGTAATCATATCCCATGCGCGAACGCTGTGCGGCAAGCGCCCGGGGGATGTACAGTGCTCCCCGGTATAGATATTGCCAGATATGCACCACTTCGTGAACGAGTATAGGCGGAGGAACCGGGCCCCAGCTGTTGATGGTATGAAAACTAACGTAAAAGAACCGGTACCGGCGGGGGCCGATATGCGCACGTTCGTCAACCCGGATACGCTCATAGGGGACGGATTCCCCGAAAATCTCTGTGAGGAAGTCACACTCCCTGGCGTTAAGTTGCCGTAACCGGGGACTCAAACCATTCGAGAGCACTTCATAGATCTCGAATACGTAAGAAAGCTCCGCTAGCTGGAAGATTCGATCGACCAAGTCCGTTCGCACGACCGACGGTGGTAGGGGCCGTTGTAATCTCTGCCAGCGAAGTCGGAAGCGCGCAAACAGTGGAACGTAGTGCTTAAATAAAGTTGGGTTACAAAGCTAACGCCCGTAACCCATAACCAAACTTCGTAATCAGAATACTATGCTGTAGGGGCAGGATTCGAACCTGCACGGGGCGGTTAGCCACTTTTCATTGCTCCGGAGAGCGTCGCTCCCGCGGAGCACTGAATGGTGGTTTGTTCCGACTTCCCCACCCGCGAGACAAGCGGGCATGGCTGCCAATTTCATCACCCTACAAATTAACCGGTGCGGTGAGCCCATGGCTACCGCCCGCTAAAAAGTGCTGTAAGGGTAGGATTCGAACCTACACGGGGCGGTTAGCCCGTTTCTATGCTCCGGAGAGCAGCGCTCGCGCGGAGCGTAGAATTGGGTTTATCCCGACCTCCCCACCCGCGAGACAAGCGGGCATGGCTGCCAATTTCATCACCTTACAGTATGAAAACAAAGCCATTGCTTCGTTATTACATTGGCAAAGATGCAACCATTAGGGCTTATCAAGCAAGTTTTATCAATAGTTTATGCATATTTATACAAAAACATCAACAAATCTGGCCTATTGTTTTACTATTCATAATTTAAAGCTCCACTCCCTCTTCTTTTTTATCAGAATTCTAGTGGGTGCCTGAAATATGGCCGAAGCCCTTTAAAACCACAGCTCTTCTCCCCCACCCGCGAGGTAGTCAATGAGCAATTCTTCTCCTGCCACGATATCCCGGACAGCGGAAAACCGGATCTGGTCGAATTCATAATCCATCTCGAAGGCTAGATTGGCCTCCGAAGAATGATTATATAGCGATCCATACCCGAGCGCGATCACTGCCTGGTCGCCGTCCCAGATGAAATAGTAATCGTGCAAACCCGTAGCGTGTATGGCTTTCCGGTCCTGTGTGTTTAGTACGATTACCGGCGCAAGTTCGACAATGGTACCCTCTGGAATAAGCTGAGACGTATAGACGCCTCGCCCACCCAAAGGGCTGGGCCGGACATAAATGAAGGGCAAGTGTAGCATAATCGATTCCGTTCTACGGGCAAGGTAGGCCAGGGAGTCGCTCTACTGGTGATCAGCAGCCATAGGGCCGGGTGATTCTTAAAACAAGCCTTCGATAACGTGCTCTTCGCTAATGCCTTCCGCCTCCGCTTTATAGTTCTTCACGATGCGGTGCCGCAGCACGTACTTGGCGATCGCCTGCACGTCGGCAATGTCCGGACTATACTTACCGTGGATGGCCGCATGGCACTTTGCGCCCAAAACAAGGTACTGACTGGCCCGGGGGCCCGCTCCCCAGCTGATGTATTCATTTACGTTGTGGCCCGCGCGTTGGGTATTTGGACGGGTCTTTCCAGTGAGTTTGACGGCATATTCCAGTACATTATCGCTGACGGGGATTTTGCGCACCAAATTCTGGAAAAACAAAATGTCTTCCCCGGAAAGCACGTGGTTAAGATCCGCGTGGTCGATCCCGGTGGTTCCACGCACTACGGCCAGCTCTTCCTCGTAGCTGGGGTAGTCGAGTGGAATGTTGAACATGAACCGGTCGAGCTGGGCTTCCGGCAAAGGATAAGTTCCCTCCTGTTCGATGGGGTTTTGGGTAGCCAGCACGAAGAAGGGCGCGGGCAGGAGATGTCGCTGTCCGGCAACCGTAACCGAGCGTTCCTGCATAGCTTCGAGGAGGGCCGCCTGGGTCTTCGGAGGCGTTCGGTTGATCTCATCGGCCAGGACGATATTGGCAAACAAAGGCCCCCGGTTGAATTCAAAGTGCCGCTCGTCGTTCAGAATCTCCGAGCCGGTGATATCCGTGGGCATCAGGTCAGGGGTAAACTGTATCCGCTTGAAATCGAGTTCAAGGACTTCGGAAATAGTCGAAACCAATAAAGTCTTCGCCAGTCCCGGTACGCCAACCAGCAAGGAATGCCCGTTAGAAAACAGGGAGATGAGGACCGTTTTGACCACTTCCTGCTGGCCGACGATCACTTTACCGATCTCAGCGCGGAGGTCCTCATAAGCCTGGGCGAGCGCGTCAACGGCTTCTACGTCGGAAGAATATCTTGGGGTGGGCATAGAATTGATATGTGGTACGGTAGTAAAAAGTAGGGCGATGGGTGACGATGAGTTCGAAGAACCAAATTCCCTGATTCAGGCATTTGCAAAAGTCAAGGTATGCCATAGTTACGATTGCGGCTCGCTATTGTTGCCGGTACGGTAGCTTTTCAGAACAAGTCGCAGTAATCCGACCGCCGCAAGAATAAATATGAGCATGGCCGGAAATCCCCCGAGCGTCGAAATAAGTCGAATGCCGTCCATCCCGGCGAAGGAAACCAAGGTCCACGATGTCACGCCGATGACGGTCGCCCACGTCAGTTTGATCGCGATCGGCGCCTCCGCCGAATCCGGTCGGATGTCCTTTACGCACAGGGCACTCATAGCCGATACGTTACTGTCAGCGGCGGTAACGTAGGAAAGAAAGATCAGGACTAAGAACAAGACGGCGGTTAGCGACACCCAGGGCAACTGTTCGAATAGCGCGTAGGCCACGGATTCCGGCCCTCCGGCCTCAAGCACCCTGGATAGCGCGCCTTTCGTCTCCCCGTCCACAACGACCGTTGTTCCGCCGAAGGCGACCATCCAACAGGCCCCGAAGAGCGACGTACAGAGGAGGTTCAGCTCTATAAATCGCCGGACACTATATCCTTTTGCCAGCCGACCCAGAAAAAGAGCCGTGATCGGCGCCCAGGCAAACCAATTGGCCCAGTAAAAGACCGTCCATGACCGGCTCCATTCCGCTGAAATGTCTGCGTCGATCCCGAGGTTGCGCGGCACGAAGGTAGTTACGAAGTCAGCCAGTCCCGCCGCCGATAGGCTAAGGGTCTCGAGCGTCGGACCGGTGAAGAGCACAAAGGTTGCCAGGAGGATGAAGCCAAGGATGTTATAATTTGATAGTACGCGGATTCCCTTCTGCAATCCACTCGCCGCGGAGATACTGAAGGCAATGACGATGATGCCGATCACCGCTGCTAAACTACCGGATGTGGCACCTGCGTCCGCGCCCAAATAGCCGAGCACCCCGCCAACGATCGCCAGGCTACCCGCTCCCAGCGAAGCTGCCATGCCCGCCACCAGGGCGAACAGACACAGCGCATCGATGGCGGCCCCGCCGTGCCGGTGAATACCGCGCCCCAGTACCGGACGTAAAAGCGTACTCAGCGAAAACGGCTGGTTGTGATTGTAAAAACCAAGGGCGAAAAGCAATCCACCGACGGTGTAGATCCCATAAGGCGTCAGGGTCCAGTGTAGGAAGAGGGTAGACATGGCAAAGACCCGTGGGTCCGTTTCTCCAGCCTGCGGCGGGGCGGTGACGTGATAGATAGGCTCCGCGATACCCCAGAATAAAATGCCCGTAGCGATGGTCGTACATGCGGTAATGGCAAACCATCGCCAGGGATTCAGGAGCGGTTCCGCACCGGGGCCTCCGATGATCGTACGTCCCAGCGGGGAAAAATATGTCAGGCCCAGGAGCAGCAAAAAAGAAGCACTGGACCAGGAGAAGAGCCAGTCGAATTGCTCCACGATCCAGTCACTGGCGCCCGCGGCAACCTTAATGAGCCCGTCCGGATCGACCAGGGTTAATCCCGCGCAGATCAGCAGGGGCAGTAAGGGGGGAAGCAGGACGGAATAGCGAATCTTCTTCATTCCGGACAGGGCCACACCCATTCACTCAGCGGTGGCCGGGGACCGTTATAGTTAAAGTGCCACCATTCGGTCCGGATGGTAGCAAAACCATGGCTGATCAGGACATCCTGCAACAACTTGCGGTTCGCCAGTACGGTATCGGGAAGATCAGTGGTGGTTGTATAGGCCTCCTCACCGAAGTAATCGTACGGCGTTCCCATATCCAGCTCCTTACCGGAACCCAGATCGATCAGGGTCAGGTCGGCTGCCGCCCCCCGGCTGTGGGCGCTTCCCCGGGTAGGGGGGGCTACGTAGCGGGCGTCGGGCAGGACATCCCACAACCGTTGCTGGTAAGGACCAGGGCGGTAGCAATCAAACATTTTGAGCCCCAGGCCCCGGGAGGCGAGTTGCCGCTGCGCGGCCAGCAAGGCATCCGCTACATCGGGACGGTAGAAACAGCGGCCGCAGTCATAGATCTTCTGCTCCATGAAATTATTATCCGTAGCGTAACGGATATCAAGGACTATGCTGCTGTCCCGTCGCGTCAGTTCCACCCAGGATGTACTATCGAAATCAGGTGGGGGAGGCGACGGGGCTGGCAAAGGATCCACCCCTGGTACGATGGGAAAAGCCTTTGTCAGATTGCGTTCCGGTTGGCCCTGCTCACAGCTGCAAAGCAAAAGTAGAAGGAGTACGATAAAGGAGGGGAAGCCCATAGCAGGCCAAATATGCGAACTTTCGGCCGGTGGGCCTAACCGGCGAGTGCATGGGCCGCCGTACTTTGTCGATTCATGGCTAAACTCCGCAACTTTCGGCCGTTGCTGCTGCTCGGTATCTTGTTGGGCGGGGCGGCGGGCTACCTGTACCTCTTTACCGACGAGAACGTCCACTGGCCGGCTTTCGGCAGTATGGCGGTCTTCTATGCGGTGGTCTACTACATCGGCGCCCGGGCGGCCCGCCGGCGGCGGGCCGAGGACAACGATGCCGATGGCATGATGCTGGCCGGGCGGGCGCTTCCGTTATGGATAGCCATTTTCACCATGAGTGCCACCTGGGTGGGCGGTGGCTTTATCAACGGTACGGCGGAGTACACCGCCACCCAGGGCCTGGTGTGGGTACAGGCCCCTTGGGGATATGCCCTCAGCCTGGTGTTAGGGGGCCTGTTTTTTGCCCGTACCATGCGGCGAAGAAGGTACCGTACCATGCTGGACCCCCTGGCTGAGCGCTATGGGCGTCGCGTGACGGCCCTGCTCTTCTTACCGGCCCTTACGGGGGAACTTTTCTGGACCGCGGCGATCCTCACCGCCCTGGGGGCTACCTTCGGGACCGTACTGGGCATTGACCTGACCACGGCAATCCTCCTCTCGGCAACCATAGCCGTGGCGTATACCGCCCTCGGCGGACTATGGGCCGTGGCGATGACGGACGTGGTGCAATTACTTATCCTTTTCGTGGGACTTGCCCTGATCGTACCCTTTGCTCTGGAGTTTACGGGCGGCCTAACGGCGACTTATGCTGCCTACGAAGCAAAATTCGGTGCGGCGGCGAGCCTTTTGCCCAGCCGGGAGGCACTGGGCAACGATTACTGGACGTGGTGGGATTATGCCCTACTGCTCACCTTCGGGGGCATTCCGTGGCAGGTATACTTTCAGCGGGTGCTGGCCGCCCGGGACGAACGCACCGCCATGGGATTAAGCATAGTAGCGGGCATAGTTTGTATTCTGGCCGCCATTGCGCCCGTCATTATCGGCATGGTCTCGGCCACTGTTGATTGGTCGTCTTTATCCGCCGGTGCGCCGCCGGATGCCAGCGCCACCCTACCCTGGGTGATCCGCTATCTCACGAATCCGGTAGTGGCGGTGATCGGCCTGGGGGCCGTGGCGGCTGCCGTCATGTCAAGTGTCGACAGCAGCGTACTAAGTGCCAGCAGCATGGGGGTATGGAACGTCTACAAGCCGCTGATCGATGCCGATCTTCCGGATGCCAAATTGGCCAAGTACATCCAGCGCTGTATCTGGATCGTAGGAACGGCGGCCACGCTGATTGCCTTTCAGGTCAGGAGCGTCTACGAACTTTGGTTCTTGTGTTCCGACTTCGTCTACTGCCTGTTGTTCCCCGCCCTGGTATGTGCGCTCTTCGATCCCAGAGCCAATAAATACGGTGCCCTGGCCGGCTTTTTTATTGCGGCAATACTCCGCTTTGGTGGAGGGGATGCCACGCTGGGAATTCCTGCTTTTCTCCCCTACCCCGAAGACTTCCCATTTCGTACGGCGGCCATGCTCGGTGGCTTATCCGGGATTATTTTGGTGTCCAGATTAAGCCCTGGGCTGCTCACCGAAACTGCCGGTACGAATAGGGTATAAATTAGAAACCCGAAAAACGCAGGTTTTTTCGGGTTTCGGAAATTATGAAATTGTGTTGTTCCAAGTGTACTCCGGTTGTTTCCCGGGGGCTAACCCACTTAAAGGAATAATTCCAAGTTGAGCAGCGAGTCAGCCATTGTGTAAAAGTGTCGAAAAGTGTCTAGTGTCTCTCAAATTATGCCGCAAAGATACCGGGGATACCCATGCCATACACGGGTATTTTGTCAGTTGGTGCTTCCATTCAGGGAATAGCCATTTAATTCCAGTGGGCTGCATTGATCTTTTACTTTTCGGGGTAATTAGTCCCCATTTCAGATATTTCAGCTCTTGTCCAAAGTACGCCGAGCACCTTACCTTGCCCCATTCCTCCGACAAATCCGCCGTGCTCCGCAATAGTTTCTTCGTGGTGAAGTCGACCAGCTTTTATACTACCCTGCCTGTGGCTTTATGACTCTTTGCAGCAGATGTGGCGGGCAGGCTGGAATGCCTTTGGAGGAGGAGATCAAACAGACCAGGCGGGAATATTACGTTCACGTCGATTCGGCTTTGGCGCATTCCCGCCTACTACTCCCGGTAGCCATGCGTGACGGCGACCCCTTCCTTATTGGACGGACCTATCAAACCATCGCCCGCTACTACCTCTATAATGGCTTACAAGAAGTTCCCGCCATTTGCTGACCCTGGCCCGCGCCGCCTACGACCAAAGCGACCGGAGGGAGGCCGTGCCTGCGTCACTGTGGACCCAAGCCACCCTCGCTTCGGTAAATAACCGGGATGCGGAATTCCTGAAGTTGAGTCAACTCATGGCCGAAGAATGTCAGCGGATCGGCGACGACCACTGTCTGGCACGCGCCTACTGGTCGTACGTAAATTCGCTTCACCCCGGACGAAGACGGTCTTTAATTCTAACCATCAGAAGTTACCTACCCGTTTCAAAAGCTGGGGTCGCTTGGAGCGACTGACCGGGATCTTGTGCGTACCAACGAAAACGAATACTTCTCCGATTTCCGTGATGCGCTGTAGGTTAACCAGGTACGAACGGTGGCACCGTACGAATGGGGAGTCCGGCGCAAGCATCAAGGAAAACTTTTTAAGCGTCTTGGTGACCAGGTATTCCCGTTCATCGGTAACTACTTTGCAATAATAATCGTCGGCTTCTACCCAGAGGATGTCGCTGAGCATGATGCGGGTAAGGCGGTCCTTCACCTTCAGAAATAGTCGGTCATGAAGCAGCACCGCACTTTCTCCTTCCGGAAAGACGGGTTCCTGACCCTGAGCCTGTACGGAGACTGGCGTAGCGGACATGGATAAGGCCAAGTCAATGGCATGGGCCAGGTCTCGCCCCCGGAAAGGTTTGGAGAGAAACGCACTGGGCCGGGCTGCCCGGGCGCGGCGGTAGGTCACATCGTCACTATTGCTGGTGAGGAAGATCAAGGGAACCTGACTGAATTCACGGATCGCCAGCGCCACCTCTATACCGTCCATCCCCCCGTCCAGCTGAACGTCGAGCAAAATCAAATCCGGTACTTCCAGTCGAAAATCTCGCAGCGCCTCTTCGCCACTGGAATAGTGTCCGGAAACCCGGTATCCTAAGTCACTGAGTCGGTCGCCAAGGTCGGCGGAAATAATTGGCTCGTCTTCTACGACGGCGATGGAATGCTTCAACATGATTGCTAAAAGAGTATACCTCAGTAAACGGAGGTAGCAAGTTTAATTTGCAACCGGAAAGTTTTAAGAGTAGACCACCCCATGATGTAGGCAATAGCTGTTCCTACAATAATTTTTCCTCTTTACGAGTACTAAGACCCCTTTGTTTGCCCCAATTTTCCTACACGACGAAATTTCATATGCTAGCCGTTCCGTTCGGAGTAAAGATTTTAACGCTTTTCGCATTATCCGGCAGGGACCATAAGAGCAAAATTTGCCCATATTCCGGTAATGAGATGAAAAATGATCAGCCACCGCCTACAAACCAGAGAACCTTTTCGGTGATATGTACTACCCGCTTGTAGCCCCCGCCGCATTGCCGAACTATCCCTTAATCGATCACGCCCCGAAAGACGCCGTCCCTCACGATGTAACTCGGCAATTCCCCCTTGTTGCCGTACCAGCCCCGTAATTCTCCCGAGAATCGAATGGTGACGTAGTTTTTCGGTACCCCGTTTACCCTCGCCTTACGGACAGCAGCAATCTCAAATCCTTTATCGCCCGGTTCAAAAAACAGCACGGTGCCATTGATTAACAATCTCGCTTCCCCGTATGCCCGGTAGAACTGGTTCTCCTCCGTTCCCAGGTCTACATACCTCCACAAAAGGCCGGAATTTGATGAGGTCGAATCGGCCAGTAGGACCTCTCCCGTGGTCGCCTCCGACTTGGAAATAAAAAATCCCATATCCACGCTCCGATCACCCGGAAGTTGCACATCGAAGTCGGTCTGTTTAATCAGCAATACCTGATCTCTAGTATCCGTCGTCCAGGTAGCACCTTGCCACGAAGTATCCTCCAGTATGGGGGTGACTTCCTGCCGATCGATAACCACGCCAAATTGGTTGCCGGCATCCAACCCCAACAACGTCATGGACATCGTTGCAGGCGGATCTATTAAAACCATATCATCTTGCCGCGTACACGTGAGCAAAAGGGTGCATAGGGTGGTGACAACCAGGATTCGGATTGGCATACTCGTGAGATTTAATCAGGGAGACGCGATCAGTCTATACTACGTTGGTAAAGAATTTACCTTCTGCGAAGCAACTAAAGGCAGCTGCCTACCCGAAATTCCTCCCGATCAGCCATCCCCCCGTCCAGGCAGCCTGAAAGTTGAACCCACCGGTAATCGCGTCAATGTCCAGTACCTCGCCTGCCAGGTACAGGTTGGGGTGAATCTTTGAGCTGAAGTTCCGAAAGTCGACTTCCTCCAGCGCTACGCCGCCCGCAGTAGTAAATTCTTCTTTATTCGTGGCCTTACCCGTGACCCGGTAGCGGCTACCGGTCAGCTGTTGCGCGATCTCCGCGATGGCTTTATTCGAAACTTGCGCCCACTGTACATCGCTCGCCACGCCCGCCTCGATCAGTAAAACCTGCCAGAGTCGCTGGGGCAGGTCGACCGGTGACCGGGTACCTACCTGTTGCCTGCTCCGGCTGTCCCGCATCGCGCTCAATGATTCCCTTACGTCTTCCTCTCGGCTGGATAGCCAGTTGACCTTCAGCTCGAAATTATAGGTCAGGGGATGCAGACTTCTCGCTCCCCAGGCACTGAGTCGGAGTACAGCCGGACCACTAAGTCCCTTATGGGTGATCAGCAGCGGACCGTCGGCCTGCAGCTTTTCCTTCTCAATCTCCAGCTGTGCCCAGGGCAAGGTGATCCCAGAAAGCGATCGCAGGCTCCGGTCGCCGATGTTGAAGGCAAAGAGGGAAGGGACGGGTTCGATAATCCGGTGCCCGAGCTTAGCCAGGAGCTTCCAGACAGCGGGGTTACTTCCCGTCGTAATGACCAGTCGATCGGCCTGCAGCTTTTCTTCCCCGACGTGTACGGACCAATTTGGGCGGCGGGGCGCAGGTGGAAGTATATCAGTCACCCGGGCGCCGGTGACCACCTTGACGCCACCCTGCTTCGCCTCCCGCCATAGGCAATCAATGATGGTTTGCGAGCTGTCGGATTCCGGAAAGATCCTCCCGTCCTCCTCTATCTTCAGGGCCACCCCCCGATCGGCGAACCACCCCATCGTATCGCCGCAGGCGAATTTATGAAAGGGGCCAAGCAGTTCCCGGCCGCCGCGGGGATAATATTTCACTAACTCCCGCGGATCGAAACAGGCGTGGGTCACGTTGCACCGACCACCGCCGCTAATGCGCACCTTTTCCAGTACGGAACGACCCCGCTCCAGTATAGTGATCTGCCCACCCACTTGGCGCTGACCTAGGCTGATCGCCGCGAAAAATCCCGCCGCCCCCCCGCCGATGATTACCGTATGCTCCATACCCGATCGATTACCCACTGCATTCGTTGCAAAGGTAAGTGGCCCGCGGTGGCCGGTCGGAAACCGTAGAACCGCCGGGAATACGTGTACCTATTCACTGAATTTCACCCTTATTCGTAGGCAAATTTTATGCTCATGCCATCTTCCGACCAAGCCTTAACCGACCGCGTCCGCAAAATTCGGGAGGCGGAAGGCCGGATGAATTTCACCATGCCAGCGGATGACCGGATAGGCCGACTGCTACGAACGCTCGTCGCCACCAAGTCAGGCGGAGCCTTTCTGGAACTGGGAACCGGGCTAGGTTTCTCCCTGTCCTGGATGGTGAGCGGCATGTCTCCGATTGCGTCCATCGTATCGATCGACCACGATGCCCGATACGTTGACTTCGCCACCACCCTCTTCCATGGTGAAGACCGCATCGCCTTGCACTGTACCGATGGCGGGACCTGGATCGAAAACTACGATGGCCCGGGATTCGATTTGATCTTCGCCGATACATGGCCGGGTAAGTTCACGCACCTTTCGGCAACGCTTTCTCTCCTGCGCCCCGGCGCCATATATATTGTTGATGACATGCTGCCGCAGGAAAATTGGCCGGACGGACACGCAGCGAAGGCGGAAAGGCTGACGGATACACTCATGAGCCGGAAGGACCTAAGCATTTGCCCTTTGAATTGGGCGTCGGGAGTGCTGCTGTGTACGAAGCGGTCCGGTTAAATTTCCTTCAGTTTCCATTTGCCCCGCCGGAACAACCAGATGGCGATGGCTGCCAGTAGGACCTCGGCGATCACGACGGCCCAAATGACTCCTTCCACCGCATAGCCGAGCGAGACGGCGAGGTAGTAACTCAAGGGGATCTCGACCAACCAGAAGCACACGAAGTTCAGTAAGGTCGGGGTCGCGGTATCCCCCGCCCCGTTGAATGCCTGTACCGGAATAAGGCCCAGGCCGAACACTACGTACCCAATGGCGAAGATGCGTAGGGCTTGCACGCCATATTCGGCAGCCGTCGGATCCTGGGTAAAGGCCCGAACCAGTGGTCCCGCCCATAAGTAATAGCCGAAGGAAAGGACCAGTAAGTAGACCGAGGTGATGCCCAATGTCCACCATACGCCCTGTTCGGCACGCTGCGGTTGCTTGGCGCCGAGGTTCTGGCCGACAAAAGTGGCCGCCGCATTGCTAAGTCCCCAGGCCGGAAGCAGCGTGAAGAGGATCAACCGGATAGAAACCGTATAGCCCGCTACCGCGGCGGCACCAAAGCTAGCCACGATCCTGGCCAGAAATATCCAGCTCGCCGATCCGATAACGTATTGGAAGGCTCCGTTTCCTGCGATGCGTAATATGCGTAGTTGCATCTTGGGGTCGAACTTCCATCCCCTGATATTAATCCGAACCACCGAACGTCCGGTAAAAAGAATGTACAACTGGTAGGCTACTCCCGTCGCTCTACCGATGGTCGTGGCTATGGCAGCCCCCTCCACTCCGAAGCCGGGAAAGGGCCCGAGTCCAAAAATGAAAAGGGGGTCCAGAAAGATATTGATGCCATTGGCGATCCACAGCACGCGCATCGCGGTGGCCGCTTCGCCGGCGCCCCGGAAGACGCCGTTGAGCAGAAAGAGCAGCATAATGATGCCATTGCCGGCAAACAGGATGCGGGTATACCCTATTCCTTCTTCGATTACGGAAGGCCCGGCGCCCATTAGGGCCAGGAGATCTTTAGCATACCAGACAGCGGGTATGGCAATGATCAAACTCAGTAGAATGGTAATCACGATGGATTGCCCGGCGGCTCTACTAGCCAACGCCGGATTTTTCTCACCTATGAAACGTGCGATCAGGGCCATCGGAGCAACGCTCAATCCAACGCCAATGCTATACACCAGCGTCATCATTACCTCGGTGAGGCCTACCGTGGTCAGCGCCTCGACGCCAATCCGGCCGACGAAAAAAGTATCCACCAGGGCGAAGACGCTTTCCATTGCCATCTCCAGCATCATGGGGATGGCCAGGAGCACAATGGCTTTACGAATGCTGCCACTCGTGAAATCATGTGCATCACCCCGGATAGCAGACTTGAGAAGGGACCAGTACTGGCGAGCGCTCACAACGGAAGAATTACGCCAGGAGAATACCTGGAATACTTAGGGAAGTTGCATAAAAAAGCGGATGCCTTAGGAAGGCATCCGCTCGAGTTGAAGGTTCGATATTATTAGACTAGAAGTCGGCACCGATCTGCTGCATCCGGCTACCGGTTCCCCGGCCTTCGAGACGGCCTTCTTTGGAGAGTCCGTCGTACTTCCGCATGAGCAGATAGGTATCGATTTGTTGTAGGGTGTCGAGTACCACGCCAACCATGATGATGAGGGAGGTTCCCCCGAAGAAAATGGCGAATTGCTGATTGACCCCCAGGCCAGCGACAAAAGCAGGCAGAATGGCGATGAGACCAAGCAGGACAGAACCGGGCAAGGTTATACGACTCGTGATCGAATCGATGTACTCCTCCGTTTCCGAACCGCCCCGTACGCCGGGTATGAAGGCATTCTGGCGCTTAAGGTATTCGGTGTATTGGCTAGGGTTCACCACCAGGGCGGTGTACACGTAGGTAAAAGCGACTACCAGAACAAAATATACGATGTTGTACAGGGGCGAGGTGAAATCGTTGAATTGCAGGGCCAACCAGCTGGTCTCCGCTTCCGATCCTCCGAAACCGGCCAGACTGGCGGGCACGAACATCAAAGCCTGGGCAAAGATGATGGGCATAACGCCTGAGGCATTTACCTTCAGTGGAATGTAATCGCGGGCCGTAGTGGAGGGGGCTGCACCCTGTCCGCGTCCGACCATCCGCTTTGCGAACTGGATGGGAATTTTACGAATCCCGGTCACGATCATGACCGTAGCCATAGTTACCAGGAAGAAGCCGAACATCTCAAGAACAAAGATGAGCAACGCTCCGACCTGGAGGCGGGATTGCAATTCAAAACCCAGAGCCGCGGGCAAGCCAACAATGATACCAACCGTAATCAGGAGGGAAACACCGTTACCGATGCCTCGATCCGTGATCCGCTCACCCAGCCACATCGCGAAGATGGTACCGGTGGAGAGGATGATGATTCCGGAAATCCAGAAGACGCTTTCAGAAACGGCGGGGCTTACCCCACCCTGGGAACGGATGTAAGTAAGATAGCCGGCGCCCTGAACGAGGGTAATGGCGACCGTGAGTGCCCGGGTGATCTGCGTTAGCTTCTTGCGTCCCGATTCCCCTTCCGTCTTCTGCAATTTCTGGAAATAGGGAACGGCGAAGCCCAACAACTGTACGATGATGCTGGCCGTAATGTAGGGCATGATACCCAGGGCCATGATCGAAGCATTATTGAAAGCTCCTCCGGTAAAGAGGTTAATCAGGCCTAACAGGTCATTAGGGCTACCGCTGTTGGCCAGGTTGGCCTGCAGGGTAGCGATATCTACCCCTGGCAGGACGATGAACGATCCAAGGCGATACACAGCCATAAGGGCGAGGGTGAAGAGGATGCGGTTACGCAGCTCCTCAATCGACCAGATGTTTTTAATATTCTCGAAGAACCTCATGGCAATTTGGTTTTAGGCGATGGTAATGCTACCACCTGCTTTCTCGATGGCTTCCTTGGCAGAAGCACTGGCTGCGTGGGCGGTGATCGTAAGCGAACTGCTCACCTCACCGTTACCCAGCACTTTAATGCGGTCCGACTTCTTGACCACACCGAGATCGTAGAGGGTAACCGGGGTAATCTCGCTGAGGCTGTGCTTTTCGCTCAGGTCCTGCAGCTTGTCGAGGTTCAAAGCTACGTACTCTACGCGATTCGGGCTGTTAAAACCGCGTTTCGGCAGGCGCATTTGAAGGGGCATCTGGCCGCCTTCGAAGTTACGCTTGCTTTTATAGCCGCTGCGCGACTTGGCACCTTTATGGCCGCGGGTGGAGGTACCACCACGGCCGGAACCTTGTCCGCGAGCGATCCGCTTCGTGGATTTGGTGGATCCTTTAGCGGGCTTAAGATTATTGAGTTCCATTGGAATTAATTTGTGCGACGAGCACTACAGAGCCGTCGTTTTATTCTACGGTTACCAGGTGGGCAACCTTGTTAACCATCCCGCGGATTACCGGAGTATCCTCCCGCTCAACGGTTTGGTGCATTTTTTTGATACCAAGAGCTTTGATGGTGTCCTTCTGGCTCTTGGGCCGGTCGATGACGCTCTTGACTTGGGTGATCTTGATCTTAGCCATTGTTGATGGTTTGCGATTAGCTTTCGAAAAGCTTCTCCATGGAAATACCGCGCTGCTTGGCGATTGTCTGGGGGCTACGGAGCTTCTGTAAAGCATCTATGGTAGCCTTGATCACGTTGTGGGGATTGGAAGATCCTTGTGACTTAGCCAATACGTTGTGTACTCCGCAAATATCAAGGACGGAACGCATTGCGCCTCCGGCGATTACCCCGGTACCCTCGCTGGCGGGCTTAAGCAATACCTTGCCGGCACCGTACTTCCCGAGTTGCTCGTGGGGTATGGTACCCTTATACAGGGGCACCTTAATCATGCTCTTGCGGGCCACGTCGGTAGCCTTCTGGATGGCCTCGGAGATGTCTTTGGACTTACCCGTGCCGTGACCTACTTTGCCCTTGCCGTCACCAACGACCACGATGGCGGCGAAGGTGAAGGTGCGACCACCCTTGGTTACTTTGGATACCCGGTTAAGGGCAACCATTTTTTCTTTCAGGTCGGATTCGTGCTGGTCGCCACGGTTGTTGCGTCCGCGGTTATCGCGCCGGCCACGTCCACCGCCGCTGTTGTTTCTATTGTCAGCCATTCTAGCTTAATTTAAAGGTTCAAGCCACCCTCACGGGCGCCTTCTGCGAGTGACTTCACCCGTCCGTGATACAAATAACCACCGCGATCGAAGAGAACTTGATCAATTCCGGCCGCTTTAGCCCGTTCGGCAATAAGCTTGCCTACCGCCTTAGCCTGATCTGACTTGCTACCGTCGTTGGCTACGGCAGCTTCGAAGCTGCTCGCGTTGGCCAGCGTGGTACCGTCGGTGTCGTTGATCAATTGTGCGTAAATAAAGCGGTTGGACCGGTAGACGTTGAGGCGGGGCTTTTCGGCCGTACCCTTGATCTTCTTCCGAACGCGGCTGTGAATCCGCTTGCGCCGCTTGAGTTTTGTAAGTTGCATTGCTATTATCTTTTGGACTACTACTTCTTAGCGGCGGTCTTACCTGCTTTGCGGCGAATTTCTTCACCCTCGAAGCGAATACCTTTTCCTTTGTAGGGTTCAGGCTTACGTAGGGCCCGGACCTTTGCGGCCACCTGCCCGATGAGCTGCTTGTCGGTGCTATTCAGTTTGATGATCGGGTTCTTACCCTTGGCAGTTATCGTTTCCACTGCTACTTCCGGGGGAACCATGAAGTAGATAGGGTGAGAGTACCCCAGCGTCATGATAAGGAGATTCCCCTTGTTTTCCGCCCGGTAACCTACACCGATGACCTCCAGGGTAAGTTCGTAACCGTCGGTTACTCCCTTTACCATATTCGAGATCAATGAGCGGTACAGCCCATGAAAACTGCGGTGCCGCTTGCTGTCGGAGGGACGAGTTACCTGAACGGTGGAATCGTTTACTTCGATCCCCATGTCGGGATCAACCTGCTGAGTCAGCTCACCTTTAGGGCCCTTCACCGTAACCAGGTTACCCTTACTTACGGAAACGGTCACCCCCTGGGGCAGATCAACCGGATTTTTGCCTATTCTGGACATAATTTGAAATTGGTCTTACGGAAAGTGAAAACCTTCCTGCAGAGATGTACTATTTGATTAATATACGTAAGCGAGGACCTCTCCGCCAACGTTTTGCTCGGTGGCCTGACGACCGGTCATAACTCCTTTACTCGTCGAAACGATGGAGATGCCAAGACCATTGATTACCCGTGGCATGCTATCGGCTTTGGCATACTGTCGCAGGCCGGGCTTGGACACGCGTACCAACTTCCGGATGACCGGCCGTTTGGTTTCCCGCTCGTACTTAAGCGCGATGGATATGACCCCCTGCTGGCCCTTACCGGCCTCATCGTCGAATTTGTACTTCAGGATAAATCCCTGATCATACAGAATTTCGGTAAGGCGCTTCTTGGTGCGGGAAGCGGGGATGGATACGACGCGGTGTCCGGCAATCTGCGCGTTGCGGATGCGGGTCAAATAGTCGGCGATTGGATCGGTGACTGCCATGGTATAAAATTGCGCTCCGTGGTTTTCTGTTTAGAACTTCCGGAACTGTTAGAGTTTAATGTTTCAGGTTTACGGTGAATAACAAAGAGACAAAGATAAGCCTCCCGTATCAGCATTCTATCCGTAAAGTAATTACCAACTGGCCTTGCGAACGCCGGGGATCTTGCCCTCCAGGGCCATCTCACGGAACTTCACACGGCACAATCCGAACTTACGCATGTAGCCTTTTGGGCGACCGGTTAGTCCACAGCGGTTGTGCAGGCGAATTGGGTTCGAGTTGCGGGGCAGCTTATCCAGCTCTTCCCACTCTCCGGCAGCCTTCAGCGCGGCACGCTTTTCAGCGTACTTGGCAACCATGCGCTCCCGCTTGCGTTCGCGGGCGATAAGTGATTTACGAGCCATTAGTTATTGTTATTCTGATTCTTAAAGGGGAGACCGAGCTCACGCAGCAGGGCTAATGCTTCCGCATCCGTTTGGGCGGTGGTGACGAACGTAATGTCGTAACCGGTGATATTCGGTACATCGTCGAGGCTTATCTCCGGAAAGATGATCTGCTCCGAGACGCCCATGGTGTAATTGCCCCGTCCGTCAAA
This sequence comes from Lewinellaceae bacterium, assembly GCA_963747415.1. GTDB lineage: Bacteria > Bacteroidota > Bacteroidia > Chitinophagales > Saprospiraceae > Neolewinella. The sequence goes on from CAVVFF010000004.1 coordinate 1,361,151, forward strand.
GCTCTTGTCGCTGATGCCGCGGAAGTCGCGAACGCGAGGAAGCGCCGTAGAGATGAGGCGATCGAGGAAATCATACATTTTCCCACGGCGCAGGGTTACTTTGGCACCAATGGCCATTCCGTCCCGCAGCTTAAAGTTCGACACCGACTTCTTGGCCTTAGTAGTGATGGCCTGCTGGCCGGCCACTAGGGTCATTTCCTTGACGGCATTCTCAACTAACTTACGGTCCTGAGTACCCTTACCGACACCCTGGTTGATCGCTATTTTGACCAGCCGAGGTACCTCCATGGGGGAACTATAGTCAAACTGCTCTTGCAGCTTGCTACGGACTTCCTCGTCGTATTTCTTCTTTAGTCTTGGCGTGTAGCTCATTATGCTATGATATTATCGTTCCGCTTCCCGAAGCGTTGTAGCTTTCCATTTTCGTCGTGCTTGCGGCCTACGCGGGTAGGCGTGACTTCTTCAACGGAAGGATCTACCAACATCAGGTTGCTGATATGAATAGGGCTGGCTTTATCTACGATTCCACCGGCGGAGTCCTCGGTAGGTTTCTGGTGCTTCTTACGAATATTGACACCGTCAACCAGGGCGCGGTTGTCGTCCGGGAAGACTTCAAGGACCTCGCGGGCCGTGGTGCGATCTTTATACGCTCCGCTGATCACGACCACCCGGTCGCCCTTTTTGATCTTCAGCTTGGGCTGGTGCCGCTTTTGCTTGTCTTTATAAGTCTTATTAGCCATGGCTAGTTTTTTTGCACTCCCGAAGGAGTGGAGTAAAGGTTTTAGAGCACCTCGGGGGCAAGCGAAACGATCTTCATATAATTACGCTCGCGCAGTTCACGGGCAACCGGGCCGAAAATGCGGGTACCGCGGGGCTCTTCTGCTGCATTTAACAGCACAACCGCATTGTCGTCAAACCGGATATAGGTGCCGTCCTTGCGACGAACTTCTTTTTTGGTCCTGACTACCACCGCCCGACTGACGGATCCTTTCTTGACGTTTCCCCCGGGGGAAGCATCTTTAACACTGACGACGATTTGGTCGCCGATGGTGGCGTAACGGCGCTTCGAACCTCCGAGCACCCGGATACAGAGTACTTCCCTGGCTCCGCTGTTATCGGCTACGCGCAAACGTGATTCCTGTTGGATCATGACAAATTTCTTTTAATGCCGTTTACGATTGGGTTACTTGGCCTTCTCCAGTACGGAGATTAAGCGCCAACGCTTACGGCGACTGAGGGGCCGGCACTCCATGATTCGGACGATATCACCGATCTGGCATTCGTTGCTCTCGTCGTGAGCAATAAGCTTCTTAGTTTTCTTCACGTACTTACCGTAGATGGGGTGCTGAAGACGACGTTCGATAGCTACCGAGATCGTTTTGTCCATCTTGTTACTGACGACGACACCGTCACGGGTTTTGCGCTCGTTCCTTCCAGCCTCGGTAGCCGGCTCCGTAGCCGTACTTGCCGAATTGGTGGACGTGGTTTTCTTCTTGCTAGCAGCCTGTTCCGCTTCGCCCTGCTCATCCGTACCGGTAATCGATTCGATCGTTTCGGCTGCGGTTTCGATGGCGTCATCGACGGCACCGGTTACTTTCTCGAGCACACTTTCGTTCTGCTCATTTTGCTCCTGGTCCTTTTCGGGAGTGTTCTTTTCCTCGTTACTCATCTTGACAATTACTTTTTACGGCGGCGGCGAATGTTGTCCCGTTTGGTTACTTCCTCCGGAGTCATGGCGTCCATTTCCCGGCGACGGATCTCCGTCTTGATGCGGGCTACATCTCGACGGACGGTTCGCAGCTGCAGCGGATTCTCAATACCATTTACGGTGTGGTCGAACTTCATTTTGTCGAGGCTGGTGACGGTCTCGTTCAGCTGATCCCGGAGGTCGGCGTCGGAGGCATCCCGCAGCTCTAATGTTTTATTACTCGCCATCGTTTTCTTCTTATTCCGCTTTTGCACTTGATCAAAAGCGGACTTGACTATTTAATTATTGGTGCGATCTAACCTTGGTAATCTACCCGGGTGATGATCTTGGTCAAAACGGGCAGCTTCTGTGCGGCCAGCCGGAGAGCTTCTTCTGCGACTTCGCGGGTTACCCCGTCGAGTTCGAAAAGCACGCGGCCAGGCTGCACCTGAGCAACCCAGTGATCGAGAGCACCCTTACCCTTACCCATACGAACCTCAAGCGGCTTACTGGTAATCGGCTTATCGGGGAATATGCGGATCCAGACCTTTCCTTCCCGTTTCATATGACGCGTCATAGCAATACGGGCGGCTTCGATTTGGCGGTTTGTAATCCTTCCGGAGTCCAGGCTTTTGAGCCCGAAGGTTCCGAAGGAAACCAGGTTACCTCGGCCAGCCAGGCCTGTATTGCGGCCTTTCTGTTGCTTGCGGTATTTCGTTCTTTTCGGCTGTAGCATCGTACTAAATTTGAAGAGGGCTCTCTTAGAGCGGGGCAAAGGTACACTTTCTCCCGGACAATGAAAAGTATAACGCTCGATTTCTTGCGAGCAAAATAAAGCAAGGTAGAAGCGGTCCTGGACCAGCTGCTACCCTGCTTTTCGGGATGGAGACCAGCGCAAATACTGGATTGATGATCTCCGGTCGGTTGTTCTCGCCTGCGGCGGTTAAGTCGTATTGCGGATCCTACGATGCCGGATAAGCTCATCCTGCATCGTAGGGTCGGTAGGAATTCGCTTAGCGGCGTCCACCGCCGCCGCCGCCGCCACGGCGGCCACCGCGGCCTGCGCCACTGCCGCCGCCACCACGACGATCATCGCCTTTAGTGGCCAGTCCGGCGTTGGGGTTCAGGTCCCGCTTACCGAGTACCTCACCCTTACAGAGCCAAACTTTGATTCCAATCCGGCCGTAAACCGTATGGGCCTCCTTATTGGCGTAATCAATATCGGCACGGAAGGTGTGCAGAGGGGTGCGGCCTTCCTTGTATTCTTCGTTACGGCTCATATCGGAGCCATTCAGACGACCGGCGATGCGGATCTTGATTCCTTCAGCTCCGGCACGCATGGTAGATGCAATGCTGGTCTTGATGGCCCGACGATAGTTGATACGCGCCTCGATCTGATTGGCGATAGATTCGGCTACGATATTCGCATCGAGCTCCGGCTTGCGGATTTCAATGATGTTGATCTGAATATCCTTATCGGTAAGGCGGCGAAGCTCTTCGCGGATCTGATCGATCTCCTTACCACCTTTACCGATAATGATACCAGGCCGGGAAGTGTGGATCGTGAGGGTAACCCGTTTGAGGGTACGCTCGATGATGATCCGGGCGATGCCACCCTTATGAATACGTGTTTCAAGATAAGTCCGCAGCTTCTCGTCTTCAATGACGTTTGCCGCGTAATCTTTGTCAGCGAACCAGTTGCTGTCCCAGCCGCGAATGTAACCAAGACGGTTACCTATTGGATTTGTCTTTTGACCCATAATATTTTATTCTTCGACGGTTTCTGGTTCGGTTACCTCCACCTTTTCTGAAGGCAGGGGAACTGTATTGCTAACCTTGATGGTAATGTGGCAGCTGTGCTTGCGGATCCGGTGGGCACGCCCGTGGGGGGCGGGACGGAACCGCTTGATCTGAGCACCCGCATCGGCGAACGTCTCGCTTACCACGAGATCGTACTCATCGGCACTTTCCAGACCATCGGTCTTATACTCCCAGTTAGCGATGGCCGAAAGTAAATTCTTCCGAAGCCAGATGGCCGCTTCCTGTTTGCTGTACTCCAGGATTCCCAGAGCTTCCCCTACCCGCTTTCCGCGGATCAGGTCGACGACGAGCCGCATCTTGCGGACCGACATCGGAATACTATTTAAACTTGCTGTTGCTTCCATTATTGGATAAAATTACGAGGGAACGGGTTAGTAAAGCGGGCTTCAGGGGCGAGACCTTACTCTTCCTTCACTCAGTTTTAAGTACGGTAGTACTGTAGTTTGGTAGTACGGTAGCCGGTAACCACGGCTATCGTACTACCGACTACCGTACTATTTCTTCTTACCACCGTGGCCGCGGAAAGAACGGGTAGGAGCAAACTCACCGAGCTTGTGACCTACCATGTTTTCCGTGACGTAAACGGGGACGTGGGTTTTGCCGTTGTGGACCGCGATGGTCAGGCCAACCATGTCGGGAACGATCATCGAAGCGCGCGACCAGGTTTTGATCATGCCCTTACGACCGCCTTCCTGTGACTTGACGATTTTGTCGTAAAGCTTGTGGAATACGTAGGGTCCTTTCTTAAGCGAACGTGCCATAACTTATTTCTTGTTCTTGGTCTTGCGACGGCTGATGATCATTTTATTGCTTGCCTTGTTGACGTTCCGCGTCTTCTGGCCCTTGGCCATAATACCGGTTCGTGAACGAGGGTGACCGCCAGAGGCGCGGCCTTCGCCACCACCCATTGGGTGATCGACGGGGTTCATGGCTACACCACGGACGCGGGGGCGACGACCCAACCAGCGGGTACGGCCAGCCTTACCTGCGACGGTGAGGGCGTGGTCCGGGTTGGAGGTAGCACCGATGACGGCACGGCAGGTCTTAAGGATCCGGCGCACTTCTCCGCTTGGTAGCTTAATGGAAACGAAACGGCCTTCCTTACCCATCAGCACACCATTGGTGCCGGCCGAGCGGGCCAGAGCGGCTCCCTTACCGGGTTGCAACTCGATGTTGTGGATCTGGGAACCTAGGGGAACATCACCCAATAACATACAGTTGCCGGTATCCGGCGTAGCGTCGGGGCCACTGACGATGGTATCGCCAACGGTCAGGCCCTGTGGGGCGATGATGTAGCGCTTCTCGCCGTCAGTGTATTCCACCAGGGCGATAAAGGCGGTACGGTTCGGATCGTACTCGATCGTCTTCACTTCAGCGCGGATTCCGTCCTTTTCACGGCGGAAATCCACGATGCGGTAACGGCGCTTATGGCCACCGCCGCGTTGGCGAACGGTCATCTTACCGGTCCGGTTACGACCTCCGGTACGCTTGACGGGAGCGAGCAGGCTTTTTTCCGGCTTATCACCCGTCAGTTCGGTAAACTTGTTACCGACGTGGAAGCGGGATCCGGCGGAAACCGGCTTAAACTTTTTGATTGGCATTATTGCTCTTGTTGCCCGGCAGATCTCGGAGCATGAAGACGGATACCCAGATCGACCCTGGTCCGCTGCTCCCCACCTGCCGGTGTTTAATTAATACTCGTTATACAAGTCGATGGTGTCTCCCTCGATCAGGGTAACAATGGCTTTCTTGAAGCCGGCTATCCGTCCTTTGATGACACCGGACTTGGTCGATCTGTTTTTGCTCTTGGACGGCATGTTCATCGTGTTGACGCTTTCTACGGTCACTCCGTAGCGGGACTCGATGGCATTCCGAACCTGAATCTTGTTCGCGGAGCGATCCACTACGAAAGTGTACTGCTCCTTGTTTTCGCTAAGTAGCTCGGCTTTCTCCGAAACTACCGACTTGATGAGGATATTCTTAGTCATTGGTCGTGGAGGTTTCGAAGGTCGCGAACTGCTCCTTCAGTTTATCAATGGCACCCTCGGCAATGAGGATGGTGTTAGCACGCATCACCTCGTAGGTGTTGACCGAGCCAACATTAACAACGCTGCTATTGGGCAGGTTGCGACCACTGCGGTACACGTTTACATCGTGCTCGGCGGTGATCAACAGCACCTTGCCTTCGTTGGCTTCCAGGGCGCCCAGGAAGCTGACGAAGTCTTTGGTCTTCGGTGCCTCGAATTGTAGGTTCTCTACAATCTTGATGCTGCCAGAGGCTGCTTTGGTCGACAGGGCCGAAGCCCGTGCGATCATCTTGACGCGCTTATTCAGCTTGATGCCGTAGGTACGCGGGCGGGGCCCGAAGACACGACCTCCACTGCGGAACAGGGGGTTCTTAATGTCACCCTTACGCGATCCACCGGTACCTTTCTGGCGATGCAGCTTCTTGGTCGAGCCGGCGATCTCGCCGCGCTCCTTGGCTTTGTGGGTACCCTGACGCTGTGCGGCCAGGTAGGCCTTCACCGCCAGGTAGACGGCATGCTCGTTGGGTTCGATTCCGAAAATTTGCTCGGGGAGTTCTACCTCGCGGCCCGTGCCGGCACCCGTAGCGCTATGAACTTGAAGTTTCATTTCTTTTGTTTTTAGAGGCGGGGTGCCTTATTTGTGAAGGATTACGGTTCCACCTTTAGGTCCGGGTACGGCGCCCTTCACCAGGATGAGGTTGCGCTCGGGAAATACCTTAAGGATCTTGAGGTTTTTGATGGTAACGCGACCACCTCCGTCACGACCTGCCATGCGCATGCCTTTGAATACACGCGCCGGATAGCTGGCTGCACCGATCGAACCGGGAGCCCGCTGGCGGTTGTGCTGACCGTGGGTGGCATCGTTGACACCTTTGAAGTTATGGCGCTTTACGACACCCTGGAAGCCTTTACCCTTACTTGTACCCACTGCTGCGACGGTATCCCCTTCGACGAAAACTTCGTCAACGGTAATTGTATCGCCGAGTGCTTTCGTGAGGTTCATGTCACGGAACTCGATCACGTCGCGCTTTGGGCTGGTGCTGGCCGCCTTAAAGTGGCCCGCCATTTGCTTGGTGGTAACTTTCTCTTTCTTCTCTCCGTAGGCGAGCTGCAGGGCGTTATACTGATCTGTCTCGTCAGTTTTCACCTGAGTGACCACGCAAGGGCCGGCCTCGATGACCGTACAAGCCACGTTGCGGCCCGCATCGTCGAAGATGGAAGTCATCCCGACTTTTTTACCAATTATACCGTTCATTGGTCATAATTTATCCGCCTTCTCCAGTGAGAGCGGGCGGTAAGCTCCCGACCGAAATGGTGAGAGCAGTTAATTAAATGTTTACATCAACCGCCAGGAGGCGGCAGGTAGTACGCTTACTAGGTAAGCTTCACCTGGATATCAACCCCGCTGGGCAGCTCAAGCTTGGCCAGCGCGTCAACCGTCTTCTGGTTGGGGGTATAAATCTCGATCAGGCGCTTGTGAGTGCGCAACTGAAACTGCTCCCGGGATTTCTTATTTACGTGCGGCGAGCGCAGAACGGTGTAAATATCTTTCTCGGTGGGCAGCGGAATCGGGCCGGTTACAATGGCCCCACTGTTCTTGACGGTCTTGACGATCTTCTCGGTAGACTTGTCTACCAGGTTGTGATCGTAGGACCGCAGCTTAATGCGAATTTTCTGATTCATGCCAGTTTATGTATTTCAAGATATAGGGGATTTCCCCCTCAAAAACCGGGGAGCATTCTCCCCGGGGAATTTGTCAGTTTAGCCCTCGCCCCGGGCTTTGGAAATGATGTCCTTAGCTACACCCTGTGGCGCCTCGGCGTAATGGTTGAAGGTCATACTCGAGCTGGCGCGACCGGAAGTGATCGTTCGCAGGTCGGTAACGTAGCCGAACATTTCACTGAGGGGCACGTCGGCGTTGATGCGAACGGCACCGCCGGTGACCGGGTTCTGGCCTTTCGGCAGACCGCGGCGACGGTTCAGGTCACCGATCACGTTACCCGTGTATTCCTCCGGAGTGGTGATGACTACTTCCATTATGGGCTCGAGCAGTTTGGGCTGTGCCTGGTTGGCGGCGGCCCGGAAGCCTTCTTTGGCACACAGCTCGAAAGCAATGGGCTTTGAGTCAACGGAGTGCATCGCACCGTCGAACACGCGTACTTTCATCGAGTCAATGGTGTAGCCGGCAAGTACGCCGTTCTTCATCATTGCCTTGAATCCGTCGCGGATCGGCTTCTGGTAGTTTTTGTCGATGGATCCACCAACGATGTCCCATACGAACTGCAGGGTCTCCTTGCCGCTCTTGAAGTCTTCGCTTTCCAGGAACTCTTCGTCGGCAGGACCGAGGTCGAAGCTCATATCGGCAAACAGACCCGAACCACCGGACTGCTTCTTCAAACGCTCGCGGTGGGTGACCGTATTGAACAGCGCCTCCTTGTAGTTGACCTGGGGAGCACCCACGTTGGCTTCTACTTTGAATTCCCGCTTCAGGCGGTCGACGATGATCTCCAGGTGGAGCTCACCCATACCGCTGATGACGGTCTGGTTGGTATCGTCGTCGTACTTGACCTGGAAGGTCGGATCCTCCTCGGCCAATTTGGCCAGTGCCATACCGAGCTTGTCAATGTCCTTCTGCGTCTTAGGCTCAACGGCAACACCGATTACGGGGTCCGGGAAAACCATGGATTCCAGAATGATGGGATGATCTTCCGCACAGAGCGTGTCACCGGTACGGATATCTTTGAATCCAACGGCGGCGGCGATGTCACCGGCCTCGACCTTATCGATCTGCTGCTGCTTGTTAGCGTGCATCTGGTAGAGGCGGCTGATCCGCTCCTTGTTATCGCTGCGGGTATTCTTTACGTAAGAACCCGATTCCAGTCGACCGCTGTAGACGCGCATGAAGGCCAGACGACCGACGAAGGGGTCCGTAGCAATCTTGAAGGCCAGGGCGGCGAAGGGCTCGTCGACGGAAGCCTTACGGATAAGTACTTTCTCCTCGTCTTCCGGGTCGATACCCTTGATAGGAGGAACGTCCATCGGGCTGGGCAGGTAAGCACATACCGCGTCGAGCACGGCCTGCACGCCCTTATTCTTGAATGCGGAACCGCACATCATAGGAACGAAAGCAGCATCCATAACGGCGTCACGGACGGCCTTACGTACTTCTTCGACACTGATGCTCTCCGGATCTTCAAAGTACTTCTCGAGCAGGCTCTCGTCGTATTCGGCAACGGCTTCGAGCAGTTTCTCGCGCCATTCGGCAACGGTTTCCTTAAGGTCCTCGGGCGTATCGATGACTTCGAAGGTCATACCCATATCATCCTCGTTCCATACAATGGCTTGCATGGTCACCAGGTCAACGACGCCCTTGAAGCGCTCCTCGGCACCGATCGGCACCTGGAGAGGAATGGACTTGGAACCGAGTTTTTCCTCTACATCTTTCACGACGGCGAAGAAGTCGGCACCCGAGCGGTCCATTTTGTTCACGAAACCGATACGCGGCACCTTGTAGTTGTTAGCGAGGCGCCAGTTCGTTTCGGACTGGGGCTCTACGCCGGAAACGGCACAGAAAAGGAACACCAGGCCGTCAAGTACGCGTAAGGAGCGGTTCACCTCAACGGTGAAGTCCACGTGACCCGGGGTGTCGATAATGTTAAATACGTAGCTCTCATCCTTCCACTTCCAATTGGTGTGAGTGGCCGCGGAGGTGATGGTGATACCACGCTCCTGCTCTTGCTCCATCCAGTCCATGGTAGCGGCACCGTCGTGTACCTCTCCGATCTTGTGGGAGATACCGGTGTAGTAAAGAATACGTTCGGTAGTGGTGGTCTTGCCCGCGTCGATGTGGGCAGCGATACCGATGTTTCGGGTATATTTAAGATCCGTAGCCATGGCAGGGGATGATATTTAAAAAGTTGAAAGGGGAAATCGAGAAGCTCAATTTCTAGCGCCCGTAGTGGGCGAAAGCGCGGTTGGATTCGGCCATCTTGTGGGTCTCTTCCTTCCGCTTGACGGCCAGGCCCTCATTGCGGCTGGCGGCGAGCAGTTCGGCAGCCATTTTCTCGGCAAATCCTTTACCACTGCGTTGACGGGCAAAGCGAACCAGCCACTTCATACCAATCGACATCTTCCGCTTTCCGCGAATTTCGGTGGGAATCTGGAAGGTCGCACCGCCAATGCGGCGGGAGCGGACCTCCACCTGGGGCATGGCGTTATTCACGGCACGTTTCCACACTTCGTATTCGTCGATCTCTTCGTTAGCGACACGTTCCTTGATGATATCCATGGCATCGTAAAACACGGAGAAGGCCGTGCTTTTCTTACCGGAATACATCAGGTTATTGACGAACTGGGTGACGAGGGTATCGCCGTAACGGGGGTCCGGAGTTACTATCCGGAGTTTCGGTTTTCTTTTACGCATAATTGCTTTACTTCAGATGGCCGGTGTCGACCGATGGGTGCCTATTTTGAGACAACCCGTCTTACTGTTTAATTATTTCTTGGGTCGCTTGGCACCATACTTCGAGCGGGCCTGCTTACGGTTGGCAACGCCGGCCGTATCCAGGGCACCACGAACGATGGTGTAGCGTACACCCGGAAGGTCCTTCACACGACCTCCGCGGATCAGCACGATGCTGTGTTCCTGCAGGTTGTGTCCTTCACCGGGGATATAGGCGATCACCTCGATACCGTTGGTCAGACGCACTTTGGCCACCTTCCGCAGGGCGGAGTTTGGCTTCTTGGGCGTAGTAGTATAGACGCGGGTACAGACGCCACGCTTTTGCGGGCAGGCGTCCAGGGCGCGCGATTTGCTCGACTCCTTGATCTGCTTGCGGCCCTTCCGCACTAATTGATTAATTGTAGGCATACGTTTTCTTTGCTTTACGAACGCTTTTTATATTACCAGAGGCCTACCTCCTGAAAAAGCGAGCACAAAGGTAAGCTTTTCTTTTTGTAAAACCTAACCGTCAGGCAATTGGAATCATTTTTTTGCGGCGGAGCGCAGGAAACAAGTTTCTGAGGTGCCATCTGGCCAGGATATTTTCCCGGATCAGGCCAACCAGGCCAGCACGTCCTGTTTACCTGCGCGCAGCCGCCCACCCTTACAATCGGCCATTACCAGCCCACGATTGTCATCCCCCGATGCGCCGTGAGTGTCCATAAGTAGTACCTCGGCGTAGGGCACGGCCTCGGACAGTGCCGCCCATCCACTAAAAAGACTCGCCGAACAAGCTGTCGACGAAGGCCCGCTTATTGAATATTTGCAGGTGGTCGATGCCTTCCCCTACCCCGATGTACCGAATGGGCACCTGGAACTGGTCGGTAATGCCGATGGCAACGCCACCCTTCGCGGTACCATCGAGTTTGGTAAGGGCAAGCGAATCCACCTCGGTCGCCTGGGTAAAGGCTTTGGCCTGCTCGATGGCATTCTGCCCCGTTGTCGCGTCCAGCACCAGCAAGACCTGGTGCGGCGCCCCGGGCATGGCCTTGGTAACGGAGCGCTTGATCTTGGACAGCTCCTTCATCAGGTTGAACTTCGTATGCAGGCGGCCGGCGGTATCGATGATGGCGACGGCACAATCGTTCTTTTTTGCGTACTGTACGGTCTCGAAGGCCACCGCCGCGGGATCCGTATTCATGCCCTTGCTGTAGAAGTCGCATCCGACGCGCTCGGCCCATATTCCCAGCTGGTCGACGGCTGCTGCCCGAAAGGTATCGGCCGCACCGAGTACCACTTTATGCCCCTGATTCTGAAATTGCTTGGCGAGCTTGCCGATGGTGGTGGTTTTTCCCACGCCGTTGACCCCGACCACCAGAATCACAGCCGGGAGCTCGGTACTGGGTAGCACGTAGTCATCAAAATCTTCGGTGTGCTGCTCGGAGAGAAGATTCACGATCTCATCGCGCAGGATGTGATTCAGCTCACTGGTATTCAGGTAACGGTCCTGGGCTACGCGGGCTTCGATCCGCTCGATGATCTTGATCGTGGTGTCCAGTCCGACGTCACTAGCGATGAGGATATTCTCCAGTTCGTCCAGCACTTCCTCGTCTACGCGATCCTTTCCAGCGACGGCCCGTCCGAGTTTATTAAAAAACCCTTCCTTGGTCTTTTCCAGGCCCTTATCCAGGTCCTCCTTTTTCTCGGTGGTAAAAAACTTCTTAAAAAAACTCATGCGTGTCGCTGTTTGGAGGCGCAAAGGTAACGTATGCGACGCTACCTCTTCGACTACCTTCTGGACAGCGGTAGCGGAAGGCGCAGCCGGGGTAAAATCCTGCGGCCCGAGGCGGGGCTGATCACCTTACCGGTCTGGGATTCCGGAAGATGTTCGAGGAGAAAATTAGGCAATTGCAACAGCGAGTCGAGCATGGCGTGGTGCGGTTCCACGGCAAGTTCGTTGTAGGAATGCCGGCCGTTGCAAACCGCTACGTTAAAATGCACGTGGGCCTGATTGGCCAGCCGGAGCAGGCGCGGCGTATCGACCGTGGCGAAACTGAAGCGCGGATTTTGCAGGCAGGCACTCTCCTGTGCCAAACGGATGGGGTTTTCTTTTTTCTGCTGCTCGGTGATGATCTCCTGGATCGTACCGTCCTCCTCCACCGTCCATTCCAGGCGGCGGAGCAGCAGCAGCGTCTGCTCCCGATCAAAGTCGCTGAGCAGGCAAATACGGACGCCGCGTTTCCTTAGCCAGCTGAAGGTAGCTTCTACTCCCGGCATCTTTTCGAGCGAGGCAGTCGGCAGGTAGCCGTACATATCCTCCTGCACGGCCACGCACATGTCATTCAGCCGGAAAATGGCCAATTGCAAATGGCGTTCGCTCATATTATCAGGCGGGTACGTCACGGCTGGATAGTATCAATGGCATAGAGCCTGATGGTTAAATAAATGGGTGGCAGGTTTTTATAACAGCAAAAATAGGTGCATAACCGGAATTCCACAGGGTGTGGAAAACGAATTAATATAGGCTTAATACTAGAATAACCGAATTGGGGCGATCGGTTACAAACCCTTAACCTCGGGGCGGCGTTATCCCACCATGAAGCAGCATGGGCTGAGCTCCGGCATCCTCCACCATACGATCTACCGTCAGGACGAGACGGCCGAATGGATGGTGTTTATTCACGGGGCCGGTGGCAGTTCAATCACCTTCAAGCACCAGGTCAAGGCTTTCAAGCCTTTCTTTAATCTGCTGCTGATCGACATGCGCGATCACGGATACAGTAAAGACCTGGAACCGGAGTACAGCACTTACGATTTCGATATCGTTACCGACGATGTCCTGCGTACGATCGACCACGTAGGCCTAACCCGGGCCCATTTCTTGTCGCTGTCCCTGGGCAGCATCGTCCTGCAACGACTCTACGACCGTCGCCCCGAACTCATCGAGTCCATGATCATGGCGGGCGGCGTCTTCAAGGCGGACTGGAAAATCCGGCTGTTTGCCCACAGTGGCAAGTTCCTGAGCCATTTCGTCCCCTTCCGGTGGATCTACGACACCTTCATTATGATCGTACTCCCGCGGGAAAATCATGCCCCCAGCCGGCGGCTGTACCGCTTGCAATCCAAGAAACTCACCCCCACCGAATTCCTGAAGTGGCTGGGCCTCTACCGGGACTTCTTCAGCATTGTCAAACGCTTCTACCGCCGAAAGCTGAAGACTTCCAGCCTCATCGTCATGGGTGGGCAGGATCACGTATTCCTGAAAGCGGCCCAGCGATTCGCGCGCAAGCAAGCGCACCTGGCGGAACTCGTCGTCCTGGAGGGCTGCGGCCACCTCTGCAACCTCGAAGAGGTGCAGCGGTTCAACGAAGCGGTGTTGCGGTTTCTCGGAAAGCCGGTCAATGCCGCTGCGAGCAAAAGCATAACTTAGTAGGAACAAAATTTCTGTTCCGTTATGCCCTACCTCCCGAGACGTAGCATTCTAGTAGTATGGATGCTGTTCATTGCTTTTGCCTCCGGCTTCGCCCTCTCTTCCCATCTGGCCGATCCGGATCTTACGACCCGGGTGCTTTCCCGAGCGGAGTCGAAAGCGATCCGGGACGACTGGGGGCGGATGGACATCTATACGGGAGGCAATACCTCGACCTACGGTACCCGGAATATGTTCACGGCCCTGACGGATGTGCGACCTGGCACGGCGGTGCACCCGGCCCACCGGCACGGAGAAGAAGAATTTCTCCTGATCGCCTCCGGCAGCGGAATCTGGAACGTGGAAGGTGAGCAGTTTACCGCTTCCAGGGGCGACCTGCTTTACGCGGAACCCTGGAAAATGCACGGACTATACAACGATACGGATAGTACCCTTACGTTCTTTGTGATTAAGTGGCAAAGTAAGGGCGTTCCCATTCCGGAGGAGCCGGAAGGCGACCACGGTAGATAATACCGCCCCGGGGGCTACCGCATATTACGGGCGCCCTGAACGAGCAGGTTCACTTCGTTATTGAGGACCTCCACGAACCCACGATCGATACTGAAACTCAAGCTGCGATTGGCGGAGGAGTCCTTTTTCATTCCACTGGTATCCTCATCGTAGAAGCTGTATTCACCGGATGCGGTAACAATCGTCACCCGTCCGGCGGTCAGACTGGATACCAGGGGTGCGTGATTGTCGAGGACCTGAAAACTACCATCGGTGCCCGGCAAGGAAACCTTAGACACGTTTCCGGTGAAAATAGTACGGTCGGGAGTGAGAACGGAAATTTTCATACAGTGGTAGTCTTGTAGTACGTTAGTTCTTTAGTCTTTTAGTCGGTGGCCAGCAACGCTGTACTAACGGACTAAAAGACTAAAAGACTAACGTACTATTAAGCTGCGCTAGCAGCCAATTGCTTTTCTCCTTTTTCAATAGCATCCTCTATCGTGCCAACCAGGTTGAAAGCATCTTCCGGGTACTTGTCTACTTCTCCGTTAATGATCATGTTGAAGCCCTTGATGGTATCCTTGATGTCAACGAATACGCCCTTGAGACCGGTGAACTGCTCGGCAACGTGGAAGGGCTGGCTCAGGAAGCGCTGTACCCGGCGGGCGCGGCTTACTACAAGCTTGTCTTCTTCGCTTAGTTCGTCCAATCCGAGGATCGCGATGATGTCCAGCAGCTCGTTGTAACGGGCCAGGATATTGATCACGCGCTGGGCGGTATTGTAGTGCTCTTCGCCAATGATGGCGGGATCGAGAATCCGACTGGTGCTGTCCAGCGGGTCCACGGCGGGATAGATACCCTGAGAAGCAATCTTACGGTTCAGTACCGTCGTAGCGTCAAGGTGGGCGAAAGTCGTCGCGGGAGCGGGGTCGGTAAGGTCATCCGCGGGAACGTACACCGCCTGAACCGAGGTAATGGATCCGCGCTTGGTGGAGGTAATTCGCTCCTGCATGAGTCCCATTTCGGTCGCCAGCGTCGGCTGATAGCCTACGGCCGAAGGCATACGACCGAGGAGGGCGGAAACTTCCGAACCGGCCTGGGTGAAGCGGAAGATATTGTCTACGAAGAAGAGGATATCCCGGCCGCCGGTAGGATCACTCAGATCGCCGTCGCGGTAATATTCAGCAATGGTGAGTCCGGACAGGGCAACCCGGGCGCGGGCTCCGGGAGGCTCGTTCATCTGGCCGAAGACGAAGGTGGCCTTGGATTGCTCCAGTTCCTTCATGTCTACCTTGCTGAGGTCCCAGCCGCCTTTTTCCATGTCCTCCTTGAAGGCCTCACCGTAACGGATGATACCGGCTTCGATCATTTCCCGGAGAAGGTCATTGCCTTCACGGGTACGCTCCCCTACCCCGGCGAAAACCGAAATGCCTTCGTAGCCCTTGGCGATGTTGTTGATCAGCTCCTGGATGAGTACCGTTTTACCTACTCCGGCCCCTCCGAAGAGACCGATCTTGCCGCCTTTGGTATAGGGCTCGATTAGGTCGATGACCTTAATGCCGGTGAACAGCGGCTCCCGGTCCGTGGCCAGGTTCTCGAAAATCGGTGCCTCGGCGTGGATCGGGCGGGCGTTTTCTCCCTTGGGTACGCGGGGCATACCGTCGATCGGCTCTCCTACTACGTTAAAGAGGCGCCCCTTAATGGCGGTTCCGACGGGCATGGCGATCGGTATACCCGTATCCACCACGTCTACGCCGCGGGTCAGGCCGTCGGTAGCATCCATGGCGATGGTGCGAACGGCATCCTCACCGAGGTGTTGTTGCACCTCCAGGACGAGGGTTTCGCCGTTGGAACGCGTGATTTCAAGGGCGTTGAGGATAGCGGGTAGCGAGGCGCCTTCGGCGGCGAAGGATACGTCGACTACCGGGCCGATTACCTGCTTGACTTTACCGATGTTGGCCATTTGTCTGAGCTTCTTTGTAGTGGAGGGGGTTACAATTGAGCCGCAAAAGTACGAAAGACTTTTCAAAGTAGGTAGGCTAATCCCTTTCCTTTGCCTCACTGACTTTTGCACCGGCCTCCTTTGGTAATTTTCGCCGCTGCCCCCCCGTCCAGTTCGCGATCCTCCTTACCTTCCCCGTACCATTTTAGCAGCCTCAGATGAATCACCGCAAAAGTATCCTATACCGCGCCGGTCGCTACGTGACCCAATTGTTGATCCATCAACTGCCGAAAGATCGCGTATTCCATAACCTGCACCATACGATCAACGTCATGCAGGGTGCGTTAAAAATCGGCAAGGAGGAAGGCTTGAACGAGCAACAACTGGAAATTGTCATGTTGGCCGCATGGTTCCACGATACCGGGCACATCAAGACGTACACCGGTCACGAGCGGGTAAGTATGGAAATCGCCGGTGCCTGGCTTTCCGAAGAAGGATATCCCGAAGATGCCATTCAAGAGGTATTACGCTGTATCGAGGTTACTACGATGCCGCAGCGTCCCGGAGATAAGATAGAGAATGTCATGTGTGATGCGGACCTTTACCACCTTTCGTTCAATACTTACGATCACTATCAAGAGATGCTTCGGGAAGAACTTCGGCGGGAATTGGGTATTGAGGTAAGCGACGAAGACTGGTACCAGCAAAACACCGCATTCCTAACCAACCATAAATACTGGACCGAGTACGGCAAACGCGTTTTAGAGTGCCGAAAGAGTATTTAGCCCATCACCCTCCCGATTCAGTCAGGCACAACCAGCACATACCTAGCTTATGTCCCATCCCCCCAGTACTAATGCGGAAGCCGTTTCCGCTTCGCCCGATCACCAGCCTCAGAATCACGGCCATAGTGTCGGCCTGCTTGGAGAGCGGACCGAATTATACTTCGCCATAGCCAGCGGGGTTTTCTGGCTAGTCGGACTCCTCCTTGGCATTTTCGGCGATTTGCCCCAAGAAATAGGGGTAGGCATATTTGTAGCGGCCATCTTCTTTGGGGGCTATTATGCGACCATTGAAGCTTACCAGGGGGTAACCTCCGGTCGCTTTGAGATCGACTTTCTCATGATCGTTGCCGCCGCCGGAGCTGCTGCCCTGGGTAAATGGGGAGAGGCCGGCCTGCTGTTGTTCTTATTCAGCCTCGGTCATGCCCTGGAACACTACGCCATGGCCCGGGCCCGCAAGTCCATATCGGCCCTGGCGGAACTGGCCCCGGCCACTGCCTTGCTGGAGACCGGCAATGGAAAAACGCGGGAAGTGGACGTGGAAGAATTGAACATCGACGACGTGGTCGTCGTGAAGCCAAATTCCAAAATACCCGCGGATGGCGTGGTGATTCAAGGCAACGGCGCCGTAGACCAGGCCGCGATCACCGGGGAAAGCGTACCCGTTGATAAGATCGCGGTAAAGGATCCGGAAAAAAAGTATACGCTGAACAACCTGCCTGCGGAGCACCGGACCTTTGCCGGTACGATCAACGGGAGCTCCGCAATCAAGGTCCGGGTACTGAAGCCTGCTAAAGACAGTACGCTCGCCAAACTCGTTACCCTCGTCCAGGAAGCCGAAAACCAGAAATCGCCTACCCAGCACCTGACCGACAACTTCGAACGCTACTACGTCCCTTCGGTCCTCATTTTCGTAGGGCTTTTGTTGCTTGCCTTCCTCGTAATAGACGAGACGTTCGGGGAGAGTTTCTATCGGGCCATGGCGGTTCTGGTGGCCGCCTCACCCTGTGCTTTGGCCATTTCCACCCCCAGCGCCGTGCTTGCCGGCGTGGCGCGCGCGGCGCAAAAGGGCGTATTGGTAAAGGGAGGCAGACCCTTAGAAGATCTCGGCAGCCTTACAGCCATCGCTTTCGACAAAACCGGTACCCTGACGGAGGGGAAACCAAAGTTGACTACCGTGCTCCCGGCGGAAGGGGTCAGCCGGAAAGAACTACTGACAACTGCGGTAGCGGTGGAAGAACTGAGCGACCACCCGCTGGCCGCGGCGATCGTAAAAGGAGGACTGGAGGAACTAGGAAGCCCCCCCGATACCAAGGCTACCGGGTTGGAAGCGCTCACCGCCCGGGGTGTCCGGGCTCAATACGACGGCGGCACCGTTAATATGGGTAATCGGCGATTATTGAAAGAAGTGACCGGCAAAGAGATACCCCCGGAGATTGATCGCCAATTGGCGGAACTGGAAACCAGCGGTCATACCGCTATGATCGTCCACCACGGAGACCGGTACTTGGGCATCATATCCGTCATGGATATCGCACGTGAATCGGCCAAACCTACACTGGCGGCCCTTCATAAGCTAGGCATTAAGCGTATGATCATGCTTACCGGCGACAACCAGCGCGTAGCCGATGCCGTAGCCAAAGATATTGGTATCACCGATCCCCTGGGCAGCCTACTTCCCGAGGATAAGGTTGCCTCAATCAAGCGGTTGATGAAAGAAGAAGGCCGCGTGGCGATGATCGGCGATGGGGTAAACGATGCCCCGGCGATGGCCAGCAGTACGGTCGGCGTTGCCATGGGAGCCGCCGGCTCGGATGTGGCGCTGGAAACGGCTGATGTGGCGTTGATGGCCGACCGGCTTGACAATTTACCATTCGCTATCGGACTCAGCCGGGCGGCGCGGCGTATTATCAAGCAAAATCTCTGGATCAGTCTTGGGATGGTAGCCATCCTGGTTCCCCTAACCCTTTTCGGTATCGCGAGTTTGGGCCCGGCGGTCATCGCCCACGAAGGGTCTACCATGGTCGTAGTGGTTAACGCCTTGCGGTTGTTGGCCTATAAATAGCGGATACGGTTCACCGGCTTGCGCCATTACAGACTCGCCTGGTTCCAATATCGGCACGGAAATCACCAGTTCTAAACACGGGTCGTAACCGCGATTAAGGGAGAAGGCAACTTAACCGAACACCTAAGCGTTAATAGCAATATTGCTATATTACAAAACTTTTCAGCCATGCATTTGACCGATCTTAAGGACTTTCTTTCGGGGGTGGACCGATTCACCATTGCGCTTCCCGATGGGAGCCTTGTTCCCAGTCACTTTCACGTAACGGAGGTGGGCGAGGTGACGAAGAACTTCATCGACTGTGGTGGTACCATCCGCCGGGAGCGGGTGGCCAGTCTGCAACTGTGGAGCGCCGATGATTACGACCACCGGCTAGCTCCCGATAAGCTCATCAAGATCGTCGAGATCGCCGAGCAGCAGTTGGGGCTGGGCAACCTGGCGATCGAGGTAGAGTACCAGGGGGAACAGACCATCCAAAAGTTCGGTCTTGCTGCCCACGACGGCAACCTTCAACTGACTTCCAAGCTTACCGATTGTTTGGCCAAAGACAACTGCGGCATCCCCCAAAAGAAGGAAATATCCCTTGCGGGCTTTACCGCCAAATCCGCGGGTTCCTGTACGCCAGGCAGTGGTTGCTGCTAGGTCATGGGCGTCACGAAAACCCAAGCCTATACGGCTGAGCAACTGCATTTGGCCACCTTATACAAAGCGCTCGGCCATCCCGCACGGATCGCCATTTTGCAGCACCTCCTCCGGCTGGATTGCTGCATCTGCCAGGATCTTACCGAAGTGATCGATCTGAGTCAACCTAGCCTGTCGCGGCACCTGAAGGTGCTACGAGATGCCGGGCTGATCTCAGGTAGCCCGGAAGGCAATAGCATGAGCTATTGCATCTCACCCGTCCGCTGGCGGGAAGTGCAGGAGGTGATCGATGGCTTTTTTAGAGGCTTCCGAGGGGATTGCCCTTAAGAGGGGTGGGCAGGATAGTTTGTAGATAGTAACCCGCTTTGACCGCGAGGCCCGCGCCCGCTGTCGCGCCTCGCTCACCACGCTAGGTCATAGCCGTCCCTTCCAGGGCCGTTTCGTTATCACTTAATGATCCAGACACCCGGAGAAGACAAACTGCGTACGGCCACGCTCCGGGGTCCTAAATGTACTTTAGATTACTTAAGTACGTTAGGACCTACGGGTGTCCTTTCGACCCCGTAGTGTCTGGTTCGAATAAAGGAAATCTGTGAAACCGAGGTTGTCCATTCCCCCCAGTGGCAGTGAGCTGATACCAACAACGACCCTGCAAATTTCAGACTTCCTGCTCCCTACAACCCTAAGCGCAAGCAATCTGTATTAAATCCGTTACTTTAGTACCGTGAAGCAGATCCTTCCCCTCTTCCTGTCCTTTACCATACTCGTCGGCTCCGTCGGCGTGACGGTAAACCGGCATTTCTGTATGGGAGAGCTAAAATCGCTTACGTTATTCGGCAAGGCCGAGGCCTGTAAGATGGAAGGCGTGGAATCCAAGCCGGTCTGTCCGTTGCACGCAAAGACTCCCTACTCCGAAAAAGAAGCGAAGAAGGGTTGCTGCGACGACGAGCACGAATTCGTCAGTTGGGACGACGATCGCCAGTTAAGTGAGCTCACTCCCCTTCCCCCGGTGGCCTGGATCGTGCCTGCCAAGCCCACATCCCTTTTCCCCGAGTCGGCACAGCACCTGCGCGCCGCCGCCCTGCCCCTCTACCAGAACTACCGGCCGCCCCCGCTCGTGATCGACGTGCCGAGCCAGTGGCAGATCTTCCGTTTGTAGCCCATATCCTTTGTACCGACTGCCTTTCACCGCCTGCGTGAAGGGCTTCTCCCGTTGTGTCAAGGACTAATTTATGTTAGCTGCAATTATTCGTTTTTTCCTGGAAAACAAGCTGGTCGTATGGCTCCTCCTACTCGCCTTCGTAGGCTGGGGGCTTTCTACGGCGCCCTTTAATTGGGCATCCACCGGCTTCCTTCCCCGCGACCCGGTGGCCGTAGACGCCATCCCCGACATCGGCGAGAACCAGCAGATCGTCTTCACCCGCTGGCCCGGCCAGTCGCCGCAGGACGTGGAAGACCAGATCACCTATCCGCTCACCTCCGCCCTGCTAGGCATTCCCGGAGTGCGCAGCGTGCGATCCAATTCCATGTTCGGCTATTCGAGCATCTACCTGATCTTCGAGGAGGACGTGGAATTCTACTGGTCACGTAGCCGCATTCTCGAAAAACTCAACAGCCTGCCGGCGGGCGTACTCCCCGAAAATGCCGTCCCGACCCTCGGTCCGGATGCCACCGCCCTGGGGCAGGTCTACTGGTACACGCTCGAAGGCCGCGGCCCAAACGGCGAACCGGTGGGCGGCTGGGACCTGGACGAACTGCGTAGTATCCAGGACTTCTACGTGCGATACGGACTCAGCGCGGCGGGCGGGGTAAGCGAGGTGGCCAGCATCGGCGGCTACGTCAAGGAATACCAGATCGATGTCGACCCCGAGAAGATGCGGGTGTACGGCATCACGCTCGATCAGGTTATGCAGGCCGTGCGGGGCAGCAATCAGGACATTGGCGCGGCCACCCTGGAAATCAATCTGGCGGAATACTTCGTCCGCGGGCTCGGCTACATCGAGAACCTGGAGGACCTGGGGGCCACCGTTGTCTCCGAGACGGACAACGTTCCCGTGCGGCTGTCGGACATCGCCCGCATCAATGTGGGTCCGGAAGAACGGCGGGGGCTACTCGATAAATCCGGCGCCGAGGCGGTGGGTGGCGTAGTGGTCGCCCGCTACGGTGCCAATCCGCTGGAGGTGATTAATAACGTTAAAGCCACTATTGCCGAGTTACAGCCGGGGCTACCGAGCCGGGAGCTCGCCGACGGTACGGTGAGCCAGGTGACCATCGTCCCCTTCTACGATCGCAGCGAGCTTATATACGAAACCCTCGGCACGCTGGAAGAGGCGCTCACCCTGGAGATACTCATTACGGCGCTCGTGGTGATCCTGCTGCTGTTCAACCTTCGGTCTTCCCTCCTCGTGGCGGGCACCCTTCCGGTGGGCGTTCTCATGTGCTTTATCGCCATGCGCTACTTTGGGGTCGACGCAAATATCGTGGCGCTTTCGGGCATAGCGATCGCGATCGGGACCATGGTCGATATGGCCATCGTACTGGCTGAAAGCATGGTTTACCGATTGGAAAATGCGCCGCCGGGAGAGAGCCGTCTGGAAAGCATCTACGAAGCCACGGTGGAGGTAGCGTCCGCTGTCATCACGGCGGTGGCGACCACCATCATCAGCTTCCTGCCGGTATTTACCATGGAAGCGGCCGAGGGCAAACTCTTCCGGCCACTTGCCTTCACCAAGACCTTCGCCCTGGTGGCCGCCATCTTCGTGAGCATTGCCTTCATTCCGGCGCTGGCGCACCAACTTTACGGACTAAGGGGGCGGCGGAGCGCAGGTAAAGAAGAGCCGGCCAACTCCTCACCCTGGCGAGGATACCTCCGTAGTGGCGTCAACATTTTCCTGGCCGTCCTCCTTGCCTGGCTACTGGCCGGCGTCTGGATGCCGCTGGGGGTGGAGGACAGCCAATTCGTCAACTTTCTATTTATCGTAGTCGTCGCGGGGGGCTTTCTGCTTTTCTTCTGGGCGGTGATCCGGTTCTACGAAAATATCCTACGGTTCTTGCTTGGCGCCAAGCTGCTTTTTCTGCTGTTGATTGCCCTCATCGTGGTGGCCGGCTTCGGGGTGTACCGCAGTATCGGGGAGGAATTCATGCCCTCCCTGGGGGAAGGCGCCTTCCTGCTTATGCCGACCGCCATGCCGCACGCCGGCGTAGCTGAAAACCTGAAGAACCTCCGAACCCTGGATATGGCGGTAACCACCATTCCGGAAGTGGATATAGTGGTGGGTAAGGCCGGTCGCGTGAACAGCGCCCTGGACCCCGCCCCGCTTTCGATGTACGAGAACGTGGTGCAGTACAAGAGCGAGTACGCCACGGACGGGGACGGGCGACGGATCCGCTTTAAAGTCGATGAGGAAGGAGAATTTATCTTAAGACCCGGTCGGCAGACGAGCGGCACTCCGGTTCCCTCGGCGGACGATCTGGTGCCCGACAAAAACGGCAAATACTTCCGCCAGTGGCGCGATCATATCCGGAGTCCGGATGACATATGGAACGAGATCATCGCCGCCGTCAATCTGCCCGGGGTCACCTCCGCGCCAAAACTACAGCCCATAGAGACCCGCCTGGTGATGCTGCAGACGGGCATGCGCGCTCCAATGGGCATCAAGGTGCGGGGTACCGACCTGGAAACCATCGAGGACTTCGGGCTGGAACTGGAACGGGAACTCAAGAACGTGGACGGCGTAAAGGATGCCGCCGTATTTGCCGATCGCATCGTTGGCAAGCCTTACCTCCTGCTGGACATCAAGCGGGACGCGATCGCACGTTACGGCTTGTCGATCGCCCAGGTGCAGCAGCAGATACAGGCAACGGTCGGTGGAATGGTGATGACCACCACGGTCGAAGGCCGCGAGCGGTACGCGGTTCGCCTGCGCTATCCCCGCGAGCTTCGCAACGACCCGCAGAGTATTCGGCGCATCCTGGTGCCGGTGGGCAATGGACAACAGATTCCCCTCGGTGACCTGATCGATATCCGGTACGAACAAGGCCCCCAAGCCATCAAAAGCGAAGACGGTTTCCTGGTTGGCTACGTCCTCTTCGACCGTCTCGACGGCTATTCGGAGGTGGAGGTGGTAGAGAATGCCCAAAATTACCTGGAAAGCCTCGCCCGCACCGGCGATTTGGACGTGCCGCCAGGCATCAGCTACCGCTTCGCGGGTAATTACGAGCAGCAGGTGCGAGCCGATGCGCGGCTCAAACTCGTACTCCCGATAGCGCTCGGGATGATCTTCCTGATCCTGTATTTCCAGTTTCGGTCGGTGATCACCACCTTGATGGTCTTCAGCGGCGTATTCGTCGCCTTCTCCGGCGGTTTCCTGATGTTGGCGGCTTACGCGGAGCCCTGGTTCATGGACTTCACCTTCTTCGGGACCAATTTGCGCGACCTGTTCCAGATGCACACCATCAACCTCAGCGTAGCGGTTTGGGTGGGATTCCTGGCGCTCTTCGGCATCGCTACGGACGACGGGGTCCTGGTGGCCACTTTCCTACGCGACAGCTTCGAGCGTAATGAACCGAGAAGCGTGGCGGAGGTCCGCGACGCGGTTGTGGAGGGTGGCCTGCGGCGGGTCCGTCCGGCCATGATGACCACCGCGACCACGATTCTTGCCCTCTTGCCCGTGCTGACCGCCACCGGGCGCGGGGCGGACATCATGGTACCCATGGCGATTCCTAGCTTCGGGGGGATGCTCTTGCAGGTGGTGACGATGTTTACCGTGCCGGTGCTGTGGAGTTTGCGGGCGGAGTTTAAAGTTAAAAGAAGGATCAAGGCTGAAGTAGGGGGTACAAATTCTGAAGGTCCGCAAAATGATAATCACGATGCTTGAGCTGACAGTTAAACACAGTGGTGCCACGGAGTTACGCACAGAGGTGCCACGGAGCCTACGGTACAATGCGGTCTCCGACCGCGCCGGTAAGATCCAACCTCTGGCTGCGCGAATAGCACATGCACATCTGTGGAACCTCCGTGAAACCCTCCGTGGCATCTCCGTGGTGAACCTGAGCCGCATAGCCGTACTCCTACTCCTCACCCAGGCCCTACCCGCCCAGTCCCTAGACTCCCTACGCAACCTACTCCGCCAGAACAACCCCCAGCTGGAAGCCCTGGCCTACGAATACCAGGCCGAAAGCACCCTGAGCCGCCAATCCGATCAGCTTCCCGACCTGGAGATCGGCGCCGGCGTATCCGTCTTACCCGTTGAGACGCGACTGGGCCCGCAGATTGCCCGCGCCGGGATCACCCAGATGCTCCCGTGGCCCGGCACCCTGGCGGCAATGTCGGCCCTGGCGGATGCCCGAGCGCAACCCTTGCTCGAAGAGGCAGCGGCTCTGCAACTCGAACTGATCTACGAACTGGAAACGACCTACTACACGATCGTCGAGGCGGCGGCTACCATCATCACCTTACAAACCAGTCTCGAACTTTACGAGAGCCTGAAAGAGATCGCGTTGAGCCGGGTGGAAAACTCCCGGGGAAGTTCGGTAGATGTGTACCGCAGCGAACTGGAGGCCAATGCGGCGCGGCGGCGAATCCAGTCCCTGCAAGCCGACCAGGCGTTGGCATGGACACGTATCGAGGAGTTGGTCAACCAGGAAGTTCCACGGGAACTGGTGGTCCCGACCGGCCGGCCCTTCCCCATTCTACCCAATCAACCGCTGCTAGACGATCATCCCTTGATCCGGATATTTGCCCTGCGGGAGCAAATTTCCCGGCGCTCGCTGGAGCTGAACGACCTGGACGCCCGTCCGGACTTCGGGGTCGGCGTCGATTATGTCCTGACCGGCCGACGCACCGATATGGAGATGGAAGGCAACGGTCGGGATGCCCTCATGCCCCGCGTCATGGTCCGCGTACCGCTGAGCAAAGGAAAATTTAACGCTAAACGGGAGGAGGAGGAGCTGAGGCTACGCGTCATTTCCGCCCGGCGCGAGGTAATCGCCAACCAATTGTCCACCGCCCTCGAGCGAGCCCGTATCGCAGCGGCCGATGCCGCCGACCGCTTGCTCTTCCTACAACAACAGATCGAGTTGACAGAAGCCGCGCTCGAGATCGCCCGCGTGGAGTACGCCAACTCCCGACGCCCCTTCGACGAGCTCCTCCGCCTGCAGAACGAACTGGTAGGCTACCGCATCCAGGCCATCGAATCCCAAACCACCCTCTTCAACCAGGTCGCCACGGCTGACCGCTACCTGCCCCGGCAGTAAACGCTTACGTTATGAAGATCAAGACTGTTTTATACCTCGTTTTTGCCTTACTCATCGGCTTGCTGGGCGGGTACTTGTTGTTTGGGGCACCGGGGAATGGTTCGGCGGACGAGCACGACCACCAGTCTCGCTCGGCGGACGAGCGGGGTCGGCCGACGAGCCAGACCTGGACCTGCTCCATGCACCCCCAGATCCAGCGCGAGGAACCCGGAGACTGCCCGATCTGCGGCATGGACCTCATTCCCCTGGCGGACGCCGCCGGAGCCGATCCCACGGTACTTACCATGACGGAAGCGGCGGTAGCGCTGGCGCGGGTGCGCACGACCGCCGTCGGTTCCGGAGCTGAGAGCAGTGAATTAGAAGCGGAGACCGCCATCACGCTAACGGGCCGGCTCTCCGCCGACGAGCGCACCGCCGCGGTGGAATCCGTCGACTTCGGAGGCCGACTGGAGCGGCTGTTCGTGACCTTCCCCGGGGAAAGCGTGCGTGCCGGACAGCGGATCGCTACGATCTATTCACCCGAACTGGTGGTTGCCCAGGAAGAACTGCTGGAGGCTCTGCGATTGCAGTCCTTATCCCCGGAACTGCTTACCGCGGCCCGCAATAAACTCCGCAATCTTGAGATCACCGACGAGCAGATCACCAAGATCGAATCGACCGGCGAGGTGATGACCGAATTCCCGGTTTACGCCGACCGCAGCGGCACGGTGCTGGAGATACGCGCCCGCGTAGGCGATTACGTCTCAGCCGGTGCGCCGCTTTACACGCTCACCAATCTCGGTCAGCTGTGGGCCCTCTTCGACGCTTACGAGCGAGACCTGGAAGCGATCGACGTGGGCGATCCCGTCACCTTCACGGTAGCCTCGCTCCCGGGACAGACCTACCGGGCGCGGATCAGCTTTATCGATCCGGTCATCGATGCCTCCACCCGCACGGCTTCCGTACGCGCCGAGGTAAACAACAGTGGCGGCCGATTAAAACCGGCCATGTTCATCACCGGCAAGGTGGATGCTTCACCAGGCGGCAACCGGGAATCCGGGGCACCCCTGATCGTACCCGGCACGGCGGTGCTGTGGACCGGCGAACGATCGGTCGTCTACGTGGAGGTAGCGGACGCTGACGTTCCCACCTACGAATTCCGTGAAGTGGAGCTGGGCGATCCTACCGGTAACGGCTACCTAGTACGCGCGGGCCTGGAGCCGGGAGAAAGGGTGGTCACCAACGGGGCTTTCCAGATCGATGCCGCCGCCCAGCTGAACAACCAGTTCAGTATGATGAACCGCGACGTGATCATCAGGAGCCGGGATGGGGACGGGCTTACCGTCATGCCGGTAGCCAACTACCACGAGGAAACGCCCGAAGCATTCCGCCGGCAACTGGCGGAGGTGGTCGATGCGTACCTACCCCTCAAAGATCGTATGGTAGCTTCGGAAACCGTCGGGCCGCCTATCCTCGACCCCCTGGTGGCCGCACTCGCCGGTGTAGACATGCTGCTGCTCGACGGCGAACCCCACCGGTACTGGATGGAACAGCTCGGAGCGTTACGGAGCCATCTGGAGTCGCTATTGGAAGCCGCTGACCTGGAGGACCAACGACGCCAATTCGGATTTTTCTCCCAGGCCCTGATCAATACCCTGACTGCCTTCGGTACCGACGAGCAACTGTACGTCCAGCGTTGCCCCATGGCCTTCGACAACGAAGGCGCTAACTGGATCAGCGAGCAGTCCGAAATCAGAAATCCTTATTTCGGTGATACCATGCTGACGTGCGGATCCACGATCGACACCCTTTCCTTCGAAAACGAATAGCTCATGCCATCTACTACGACGCTGTACATCGAAAATATGGTCTGCGACCGGTGCAAGACGGCCGTCCGCCAGGTCCTCGACAACCTGGGGTGGCGCATAGAAACACTGGATCTCGGCCGCGTGACGGCGGTTCCCCCCGCCACGAATACTCGTGTGATGGCTCTACGCAGTCAGCTGCAGACGCTGGGGTTCCGCCTACGGGAGCCGGACATTGGCCCGATCAGCCGGATCAAAGGCATCATCATCGAGCATGTGTACGATGACACCACCGCTGCCAAACGAACAGTCTCGGATTTGATCACCTCCGATATCGGGCTAAGCTATTCCCACCTGAGTCGGTTATTCTCCCGGGAGGAAGGGAGAACGATCAAGGCCTTTTACCGGGTACAGCGCATGGAGCGTGCCCGGCACCTCCTGGTAACAACTAAGGAACAGGTGGCCATAATTGCCGACCGGCTCAACTACGGCAGCTCGGCCCGCTTTGCGGCCGCCTTTCGCAAGGAAACTGGTATGTCCCCAACCGCTTTCCGGGAACGGAGACACTTTATTACCCGACCCCTGGACGAACTTTGACCGCATAATTTGGCTATAAATAGCATAAAGTGAACAAGCATGCGGCTTCCCGAGCCTGTTCCATAAAAAAGAAGTTTATGCGACGCCCCCATTTCACCCTGTTTGCGGCCTTACTATTCACGCTTTCCTTTGCCTGCGAAAGTGCATCGGATACAACGACGGAAAACGCTACCGATGTCGGAATGGAGAACACTACCCCCGAGCAAGCCGCTTCCGAAGCGGTGATCGACGTGGCCGATGCCGAGTTCTCGGACGCCATGATCGACAAGGCATTCCAGAATTACCTGCAACTGCGTACCGCCCTGGTGAACAGTGATGCCGCTACGGCCGCGGAGGTAGCCGACAATATGGCGAAAAGTTTTACCGGCGACCGGCAGGGCCTTGGTACGCTTGCCGCCCAAATCGCGGAGGCAGACGCCCTGGACGTGCAACGAACGTACTTTGCCGCGCTGACCATAGAGATCGAAAGCCTGCTTGAAGATGCCCTGTCCTCCGGCACTATTTACAAGCTACATTGCCCGATGGCCTTTGACGGCGAGGGAGCCGACTGGTTTTCGGAGGTCAGCGAAATCCGCAACCCGTACTTCGGTGACAAAATGCTTACCTGCGGACGCGTGGAAGAAGAAATTACGGGAGGCTAAACTAATCTACTGTGTTTTCTCCGCCGGAACGGACCGAATGTTCCGATTTTCTACGCTCCTGCGCTCCGTCGCCCCAAAACAAATCTCTATGCAGCATAACGAATCCCACGCCAGGCAGTACCTGAAATTCGCCCTGATGATGGCCACCTCCTTCGTGGTGATGTATGCCGTCATGTTCCTCAACGTCGACGTATTCGACCACATCATGCTGAGTCCGACGCGGACCTACATGACCACGCTGATGATCGCGCCGATGGCCGTGATCATGATGGGCTATATGTGGAGTATGTATAAAAACAAGGCGTGGAACTACGTGATTATGGCTACCGCGGTCGTCGTATTCGTGCTGTGCTACGTGGGGATGCGTCAGCAAGTCTTTATCGAGGACGAGCAGTGGATGAAGGCCATGATCCCCCATCACTCCTCGGCCATCATGGTAAGTGAAAAGGCTCACCTCAGTGATCCGGAAGCTATCAAACTCGCCGAAGAAATTATCGAAGCCCAGTTAAAGGAGATTGCCGAAATGCGCCGCATCCTCTACCGGCTCGAACAAGAAGATTAACCAAAACCACCCGTACAATGAGTGCCCATTTAAACGTGAAATACATCGATTGCCTGGAGAGTTGCCAAAAGTGCCTGGTGGATTGCAAGGTCTGCCTATCCAAAATGGCGACGATGGAATCAGACAACGAATGCCCCTACTGCTGCGTGCAGTGCATCGACGTGCTGCAGGCAACGATCGGTCTCCTGGCCGCCGAGAGCAAATTCGTTAAGGAACAGTGCCAGCTCTGCGCCAAAGTCTGTGACTACACGGCCGAACAGTGCGCCGCCCACGAGCACGACTTCTGCCAACGCTGCGCGGAAAGCTGCCGCGAAAGCGCGGAGGCCTGCCGCAAGATGGCGGCCTGAATACCTCCCTCGGACGCTTAAGACGCGCCCGCCGATGTGACCCAGAGAATACGGCAGCCTACACCAGTCCCTGCAGCCGGGTCTGGTTGGCCGGAACCACCTTCCTGGGCGATCCGGGCTAACGGCTACGCCGAATCTGGCAATTAAGTAATCCAACCACTATGAACCGAACACTATTACTGTCAACGCTAACCCTGGGGTCGATAACGCGACTCACCGCCCAGCAAATCCAGGAATCCGGGGTAGTGAATGCCTCACTGTCGGATTTCAGCAATCTGCATCCGCTGGTGGTCCACATTCCAATTGTGCTACTGCTGGTGGCGGTGTGCACCCAGGTGGCGTCATTTTTCGTCTGGAAAAAGCAGCTCGACTGGATAAGCTTTCTGGTATTGGCAGGGGCTACAATCGGCGCCTTTCTGGCGGGTGAGGTTTTCCACCCGGATCCCATCAACCTCACCTCCGCCGCCAGACAGGTAATGGACACCCACGACTCCTGGGCCGATTACACCATCTGGAGCTCCGTTTTAGCGACCCTGCTAAAGGGCCTTGACCTGTTTTGGCTGCGGGCGAAATGGTTGACCATCGTAACTACGGTAGTGCTGGTGTTTTCGGCCGTGGCAGTATCAGTGGCTTCCCATTACGGGGCTACGCTGGTGTACATCCACGGGGTCGGGGTACAGGGGAACTACGTGGAGGAAGAATGATCAAATTACCCATACACGAAATGCATGGCGATCAAAGACTGCTGTAATCAGGACAAACGACCGGGACCGGTACAACGAGTGGTGGGTACCCTGACAAATACCGTGCTGCTCCTGCTGGCGCTGGCCGCGCTGGCCGCGGTCCTGTTCAAGATTATCTAATCGATTAAACCCCCGACTATGAAAACGATGAAATTCCGCACCAATATCAATTGCGGCAGCTGTGTCCGTGGCGTAACGCCGGCCCTCGACGAACACCGGGGCATCAAAGACTGGCAGGTGGACCTGGAAAGTGACGACCGCATCCTGACCGTTCAGGCGGTGGATGAGCTTACGGAAGCCGAAGTTGCCGCGGCCGTTGCCGATGCCGGATTCGAAGCCAAACCCGTCGGTGCGTAATGAATGACTTCCTCAACAAATGGGGCGAAGCGGCCTATACTTCCGTCGGCTTTTTCTGGATGGCGCTGTGGGCCTTCGCCTTCGGCTACCTGGTGAGCAGCATGATACAGGTGTTGATCACCCAGGAGCGCATGAAGCGATCCATGGGCGGTGAGGGGCCGAAGCAGGTTGGTTTGGCGGCGGTCTTCGGCTTTATCAGCTCCTCGTGCAGTTTCGCGGCACTGGCGACCACCAAATCGCTCTTTAAGAAGGGGGCGGGCTTCGTGCCTTCGATCGCCTTTCTGCTGGCCAGTACCAACCTGGTGATCGAGCTCGGGGTGGTGATCGCCGTTTTCCTTACCTGGCAGTTCGTGGTGGGAGAATACCTGGGTGGCCTGCTGCTGATTGGCTGCTCGTGGTTGTTCATCCGGCTAACCCGGCCGAAGGAGATGATCGAGAATGCCCGCGAACGGCTTGGTGACGATGGGAACGACGAGGATAAGGATATCCCCAACTGGAAGGAGCGCATCCAGGAATACGACGCCTGGAAGAAGATCGGTAAGCGGTACAAAATGGAATGGGGGATGGTCTGGAAAGACGTGACCGTGGGCTTCACCATTGCCGGCATCGTGGCGATCTTCATTCCTACCACGTTTTACGAAACACTCTTTATCGGGACGGGGTCGGCGGGGGACGGCGGCTACAGCTTTTTTCAGATCCTCGAGCACACCCTCGTGGGGCCAGTGATGGCCTTCATCACCTTCATCGGCAGCATGGGCAACATCCCGCTGGCGGCCGTACTCTTTGACAACGGCGTCAGTTTTGCCGGGGTGATGGCCTTCATTTTCAGTGACCTGGTCGTTCTGCCCGTGTTACGCATCAATGCGAAATACTACGGATGGAAGATGGCTCTCTACATTCTGCTGACGCTGTTCGTAAGTCTTGTAGCTACCACTATCCTCCTCCACTATGGGTTCTCCCTCACCGGGCTATTACCCCAGGGCGGCGGGGGCGGCGGTATCACCGATCGGCAGTTCTTCCAGCTCGACTATTCTTTCTGGCTGAACATCGGGTTCATCCTGGCTTCCGGCGTCCTCGCCTGGCTGAGCACGAAGAAGATTCAGGACGATTCACTGAAAGGCATGCACGAAATGCCCGATAAAGGGTGGGTCGAGACGGTGCTGTTTTGGCTGGCGATGGCGAGCTACGTTTGGCTGGCAGTCGGCTTGGTCCTGAAATTCGTGGTGAACGGCTAGGCTGACCCCTCTACCGCAGCGGAACTCCGAAGTCAGTCCTGAGAAGCGGGCGCGGGGCGCAGGTGCAATAAATCGCTCAAATAAAGCCGAATCAGGAGCATCAGGCAAACCAGACCTACGAAAAAACCGGCCAGGACGTCCGTGAACCAGTGGGCACCCAGGTACACCCGGGAGAACGGCACGGCAAGCAGGAGGGCAAGACTAAGCAAACCTACCGTCCACCGCACGGCCCACGAGGTATAATCCAGGCGGATCATCAGGTAGACCAACAGGCCAAAGAAGGTGACGTAAAAGGTGACGTGCCCACTCGGAAAACTCTGATACTGCGCGTTGGTGACCACTTCCACCAGGTCTGCGGTGGGGCGGGGTCGGTTTACGGCGATCTTCAGCAGGTAGACAACGACCCCGCTAAGTGAAGTAAATACGGTAAAGAGGGCTTCCCGACGGTCGCCGACCAGCAGAAAGCAAAGAGCGGCAGAACCTACCGTGATGCCCGGTACCCATCCGTCGCCGAACCAACTGGTCACCATCATCAGCGTATGCAAAGCCGGGTTCGTATGTTCCTGGAGCTCTTCGGAAAAGTGTACGTCGACGTAGGTCACTCCGAGCAACTGTACGAATACGGTCAGCACGATGAACCCAACTACCAGTCCGATTATCACGTGCAGAGCGAGCCGCTTGTCGCGGTTGAGAAAGTGATAGATACGCATTAGGTAATCCATCATAGCGCTTGGAGCTTATTTGAAGATGGAAGTGTAAAGATGTACCCCGCTACCAGAACAGTCAGTACCGCCGTGATCACAAAGAGCGTATTTGCGCCGAAGCTTACCCACACAATACCGGCGAAGGTGCTGGCCAGCATACTTGCGATGCTCTCGCCGGCACTTACCGCACCGATTGCCGTACCGGTTTCGTTCTGGGGGACCAGCCGGCTGATCCAGGCCTTCGCTACGCCCTCGGTCGCTGCCGCATACAGACCGTAGGCGGCAAAAAGCACCCCGAATTGCCACCATGCGGCCGCCAGCGAAAGCCCGAAATAGACCGCGGCAAAGACCAGCAGTCCCGCCAGGTACACCTTTTTGGGGCCGAGGCGATCGGCAAGCCCCCCGAAGGGGTAAGCCGTGATGGCATACACCAGGTTGTAGAAAATATACCAGCCGATCACCGCGGTGTCGGACAACCCGGCCTCCTTTAAAAGTAGAAGCAGGAAAAGGTCGGAGCTGTTAATAAGCGCAAAGGCGAGCAGTCCCCAGAAAAGCTTACCGTAGGCCCCTCCGGCGGTACGGATATAGCGCACGAATTCCAGGAGTCCTGGTCGGCCGCCGGCCTGGGGCGGGTCTGGTTTTTCCCTAAGAAGGAAAGTTGCCGCGACGGCGAACAAGCCCGGAACGGCGGAGACGATGAACAGCCACCGGTATTCTCCGGGGTACCCCCATAGAAAGGCCAGCGCCAATAGCGGACCCAGGGCGGCACCGGTAGTGTCCATGGCGCGGTGAAAGCCGAAGACCCTCGCTTTGGTTTCCGGACGGGCGGCGCCGGAGAGCATGGCATCCCGGCCACCGGTGCGTACGCCTTTCCCCAGGCGCTCGGCCGTGCGGGCCAGGAATACCCACCAGGGGGCCGTGAAGACTGCCATGAGCGGCTTGGCTACCGCGCTTATCCCGTAGCCGATTTGTACGAAGGGGAGTCGCCGGCCGCTGCGGTCGGACCACTGACCGAAATACCCCTTACTTATCCCGGCCGTAGCCGAGGCTACCCCTTCCAGGAGCCCGATGCCAGCCACGGAAAAACCGATACTATCCAGATAGAGCGGCATCACCGGGTAGAGCATCTCGCTGGCAACGTCGGTCAGGAGGCTGACGAGGCCGAGAAGGAATACGGTGCGGGTAATGACTTTGGGGGCCATAGAGACAATGGTGCGTCGGGTGGAAATTTTCCCCGTTTGCCGCAAGGTAGCACATCACTAAGAGCTTAATGGGGCTTTCTGAATGAGCGAGGGCTGGGGAGCTTAATGGCTTGACTAGCGCATTTTGCGCGAAATGCAGGTCGAATACCCTTAGCACCGGACGAGGAGCTGACGTCAAAACAATCTGTCAGGCGGGGTTGTGCCGTGGCTGCCGGTTCATCTTCACAAACGGACGACGTCGGGCTGGTCGAAACATGGCCTGGCGCCTAGTCAGGTGGATCATGTAGCAGTAGGGGCTACTGTATATTCGTAGGAGGACAAGACGGTAAATGACTTGCAAGCTAAACCTTACGGGGCTTCACCCGAAAGGCCACGTAGCCACGGAAGCGTTTTTCCGGGGACGTCAAACGCAAAAAGGCGCCGCAGATACGGGGGCAATAAGTTCGTCATTTGGCCTTATAGTTCTTTCGCGAGTCGCCACATTCCCCGCCGCGCCGGGTACATCTTTGGCATATCCAGCGTAAAGTGGGAAAGCTGCTCGAAGGCCATCCGCTCGTAGAAGGCTAGAGCGGCGGGGGCGGAATCCATTGCCTCGAGCCATAGGAGGCCCTCTTTTCGTTGTCGGCTTTGCGCCAGCGCGAATTGAACTACCTGGCCCCCAATTCCCTGGCCGTGGACGGCCGGATCGAGATAGAGCCGGTGCAGTTTACCCGCCCGCCGCCCGGGAAGTTCCGGCGGTGAACGATCGGCAATCGTCCGGACGATTCCGACCGCAGTGTCACCAACGGTGACGAAGCGATAATCCGCCCCGGCCTCTTGTAACTCCCGGTGGAAGTTTTCCTGGTTATACTGGCTTTGCACGTACCAATGGCCACCGTCGGGCCAGAAATGAGCGTATACAGGGGGATAGATCCGCTGCATCAGATCCAGCAATCTGGGTTGATCGTCGGCGGTGACGGGCAAGAAAGTAAGTTGTTGGCTTGCTACATCCATCGGGTAAAGGTAGGCAGGTCGTTGGGTTTAGCAGGTCAACCGGCACGGTCCATCCACCAGGTCCGGGCCCGCTGGAGGGCTAGGCTTAGGATCTTCTCCTTCGGGGTTTCCGGCCGCTCGGACTGCAGGCCGTTAGCGATCTCCACTGCCTGCTCCTGCAGTTCGGGCTCATAGTCCGCAAATTCCTCGCCGAAGTCGGCGGCGGTGATGGCTTGGTGTTCGTTGGGCATGGCGGGTAAGTTTGCTGTAAGGTATAGACATCCGATGTGATTTCGCTTTAGCCCCTTTTACTTTCCGCTCACATACCCCGGATAGCCTTTTCATCGAAATTTACCCGTTTTTTTAGAAAAAAAGACATCCGATGTGTTCTCATCCGACCAAGTCAATCGAAGAGAAAAAAAAAGACATCCGATGTGACTTAGCTTTATCCCCTGTTTCCAACCGTTCAGATACTAAAATAGGGCGCTCTGTTACATTTGATCCCTTTTTTGAGAAAATTAGACATCCGATGTGTTTCCCCCACCCACCCCATCAGACCATCAGCTTCCCGTGTTCTTCCCGGTCCCTTTGTGTTTCCAGTTCCAATGTGGCGTGCTCCACGCCAGCGTCGTGCAACACCTGCCGCACACGGTTTTTCAATTGGGTGAGGGAATCCATATCCCTTGCTTCGTCGACTACCAGGTGAACGGAGGCTAAATGATATTCACCATCCAGCGTCCAAAGGTGTAAGTGGTGGGCATTCAGCACCCCATCTACGGAGTCGAGTTCCTGCTTTATCGCCTCAAAATCAAGGCCCTCTGGAACGGCCTCCACCATGATTTTACCCACTTGCCATAGCTGCTGCACCACACCGTATAGGATATACATGGCTATGCCGATCGAGAGTGCCGGGTCGATCCACGGTAAATCGAAATAATACATCAACACGCTACCAATGAGTACGGCTACCCAGCCCAGGACATCCTCCAGGAGGTGCCAGGTAATGACCCGTTCGTTAAGGCTGTCCCCGCCCTTCCGGAGACGAAAAACAGCAGCCCCATTGACAATAACGCCCAATACTGCGAGCCAGATCATTCCGCCCGCATCCGGCTCCGTGGGCTGCCACAAGGCCGGCACGGCTCGGGTAAGTATGATAACCGAACCGGCAACAAGCATGATCCCGGTAATTAGGGCTCCAAGGGTATTGAATCGCTTATACCCGTAAGTGAAGTTCTCATTCCTACCACGTCTGGAAAGGCGCTGAAAGTACCACGCCAGGCCGAGGGAA
The DNA here is from genome assembly GCA_963747415.1 of Lewinellaceae bacterium. GTDB lineage: Bacteria > Bacteroidota > Bacteroidia > Chitinophagales > Saprospiraceae > Neolewinella. The sequence continues at coordinate 1,397,164 of CAVVFF010000004.1, forward strand.
AAACTGTCTCCCAAATCGTGCAAAGCATCAGAGAGGATGGCTATGGACCCAGTCCAGAATCCTCCGATGATTTCTATGACCGTAAAGCCAAGATTTAGGAAAAAGGCTAAGCCTACGTTACTTTGGTTATCCGCGTGTTGGTGATGGTCGTGGGCCATGAGATTATAAATCTGTATCAAATAAACGCCCAACCCGAGCAATGCAGCCGCCAGTGGGGGGCACGCATAAAGGCCAGAATGGTAATTTTTCCGCGCCGGACATCCGGTTGTTCCCGGTGCAGTTGGTATGCGATCTCGATCCCTCGGGTTCGAAGTCCTGAAACTCATCCTCGACGGAGGCGCGGGTCAAAGGGTCAGTTTGCGATGCCATAGTGCAGGTCTTTTGATGGGGTCAATGTACGGTCCGCTACGAGGTTTTGACATCCGATGTGTCGGTACCATCCCATTCGCAGTGAGAAAAAAAGACATCCGATGTGATTCCGCTTTAGCCCCATGTTTTACCCCTTTAGCATACGTAATCAGGCCATTCGATTCATCTTTATCCCTATTTTGAGAAAAATAGACATCCGATGTTTCATTCCTCCATCCCTTTCGCAGTGAGAAAAAAGACATCCGATGTGATTTCGCTTTAGCCCCATGTTTTACCCCTTTAGCATACGTAATCAGGCTATTAGATTCATCTTTATCCATAGTTTGAGAAAAATAGACATCCGATGTTTCATTCCTCATTTTTCACTCCTTTATCTGTCTGTTCCCTTTCGGTCAGCGATGAGCGATCAGTGTTCATGCGCCAGGTCAGAAGCCATCGCCTGCGCCTGCACGAAGTACGCTCCCTCCGTCACCAGCCGTGCGCCGGCGGGTAAGGGATCGACGAACCGTATCGCGGTGAAGCCCGCTTCCGTCACGCCGGGATTTACGCGAAGCGGGGTAAAGGCCAACGCTCCCACCCCGCTGCTATCCACCGCGTAAACGTAGTGCAACTCCCCCTCCCGCACCAGGGCACTCTCCGGGATGGCAGTTACCGTAGCATCGTCGAGCCAGATGCGCACCTCGGCAAAACGGTCGCGAATGAAGGGCGGCTGCTCCCCCTGCAGATGGGCATGCACCCGCACGGTCTTATTCTCCTCGTTGAATTCTTTGCCGATCACGTGGATCTCCGCCTCGTAGGCTTCATTGCCAAGCGAAGGGATGCGGTAGGTGACACGCTGCCCCTTTTCGACCTTGGCGATGTCGCGCTCGAAGACGTCAAGCTCCAGATGCAGGTGGTCCTCGTCAATAAGTTCCATAAGCTGGGTGCTGGGCTCCACGTACATACCGTCGTGCAGACTGATCTTGGTAATAAAGCCGGACCGCGGGGCAAATAGCGTGATCCGCTGGGAAATCCGCTCCGGGCTCACGTTCCGCGGCTGTATCCCGAGGTATTGCAGTCGCTCCTCCAGTCCGGCCAAAGTCGCAATGCGGGCGGCCACTTGGGATTCGAGCTGCTGCACCGTGCTGAGCACCCCGGCGCTGTCGGCGTAGAGCTGCTGTTGGCGAACCAGTTCCTGCTTTAGGTAATTCAGTTCCGCGCGAACTTCCAGGAAGCGCTGTTGCAGGTCGATAAAATCGGGGTTTTCGAGATAGCCCAGTACGGCACCGCGCTGCACGAAGTCGCCCTCCACGTAGTTGGCCACGTTGCGTACGAAGCCGCTCGCCCGCGCACTCACCGAAACATAGGCGTTCGGAGGTAGCCCGAGGGTGCCCGTCGCCGAAAGGTAATCGTTGAGTTTGACCTCACTCGGGGTACCGAAGCGGATGTCCATGGCCGCTATCTGCTCCGGGCTCAGGTGAACGCCTTCCTCCTGGTGCACATCGTGACCGGCTTCCGCTTCGGCGTGTTCATCTTCATGTCCTTCGTCGGTTTGGGGCGACGGAGCGCAGGTATAAAACATACCGAGGAACAGTAGGCCCAGCAGGTAACGACTTAACCGGCCAGTGAATGCCATAGTCGGTTGACCTACCGCGGAATCGGACCCAACATGACTTCCCGGCTTACTCCCCTTAAGAGGCCTGGGGGGCAAAAGCCGGTGGGAAGGACATTCGGCGGTATGAAGTAAGTGGCTATTCATTGCGCAAAAATTGCAGCCGGTATGCGGCCAGGTTATGATTCAGGATTTCGGTAAGCAGGGAGCGGCGATTATCCGCCAGGGTGCGCAGGGCATCAAGTACTTCGAGGTAGCTCAACTGTCCGGCTCTATAATTCAGCCGGGTGACGCGGAGAACTTCGGCGATCACCCCTACCCGTCGCTCGCGGTAAAAGGCGGCATTATCGGCCGTCCGCTCCAGCTCACTAGATAGATCGGCTACCTCCCGGGTGTAGGTGAGGCGGGTATTCTCGAGCTGCGATTCGGCCACCTCGACATCAATCCGCCGGGCTTCCACGCGGCGACGGGCCGGGCCGGTGAATAGCTGCAACGCTACGCCTGCTTCCAGACCGCTGAGGTAGCCGCTCTGAGTGAATTGTTGAGCGGAATAGCCAAGCCGGAAGGTCGGAAGGGTCTGGGCGGCGGTGACGTCCACCTCGGCCAGGGACTGCGCCACTCGCTGCCGGGCCACGGCGACGGACGGATTTTCCCCCGCCCCGCCATCCCCCGGTGGTCCGGTATCCAGCAATTCCAGCGTATCGGCGGGAAGCAAGGTCGGCGCATTCGTGAGCAGCGCCAGTTGCCGTTGCAGGCCGTCCAGCGCGATCCGGTTGGCATCGTCCTGCTGACGAACCTCCCCCATCTCCGCCTCCAGCCGCAAGGCCTCCAGCCGGTTGGCCGCCCCGGCGTTAGTGCGGGAAGCGGCAATGCGGTAGTACGTGTCGTACGTTTCGAGGAGATCGACGTAGTGCCGGTTCAGGGCTTCGTGGTACTGCATCCTCGTATAGAGACTGCGGATGGAAAGCGTCAATTCGGCGGCGGTCAGCTCCCGTTGCGCGATGTTGCCGGCTACGACGGCGTCCTGCACGGCGTTGGCGGCGCGTAGCGCCGCCGGGTGGTCGAAGCGCTGGAGGACGGTCAGCTGGTTGACGCGCTGGTTGTTCTCCCGAAACATGCCGTCGCCGTTGTAGCTAATGTCGGTGGTGCCCGGCGCATAGGGGAGGTCGGCCAGGGAGCGGTTTCGAGCAGTGAGTCGGTCGGCGGCTTCCAGACCGGGGTTGGTGGTCATACCGAGTCGCACTACTTCTTCCACGGAAAGGCGTTGTTCCTGCGCCCCGGCGCCCAAAGAACAGAGTAGCAGCGGCAGCAACACCACCAATTGATTGCCGCTAATGCGGCGGTCCTGCCAGCGCTCCAGCCAGTAATAGCCGATGGGCAGTATGACCAGCGTGAGGAAGGTAGCGGTGATGAGCCCGCCAATCACCACCGTCGCAAGCGGCCGCTGCACCTCGGCCCCACCGGAATTCGATAGTGCCATCGGCAGGAAGCCCAGCGAGGCAACGGCGGCCGTCATGATCACGGGCCGAAGCCGGACGCGGGTCCCCTCTAAAATGCGGGCACGAATGTCGGTCCACCCCTCCCCCTTGAGCTGATTCAGGTAACCCACCAGCACGATGCCGTTAAGCACGGCTACGCCAAACAGCGCGATGAAGCCAATACCCGCCGAAATGCTGAAGGGCATCCCGCGCAGCACCAGCGCCCACACGCCTCCGATGGCGGCAAGTGGTATGGCCACGAAGATCAGCAAGGCCTGCGGAAAGCTGCCGAAAGTGAAGTACAGGAGGATGAAGATCAGCGAAAGGGCCACCGGAACGGCGACCGCTAGTCGATCGCTGGCCGCCTGCAGGTTTTCGAACTGGCCGCCGTAGGTCAGGTAATAACCGGCGGGGAGTTCGAGCTGGTCGTCGAGTGCCAGCTGAATATCCTCTACGAGGGTTTCCACGTCGGTATCCCCCACGTTGACGCCGATGACCGTTCGCCGGTTCGTGTTCTCCCGGCTGATCTGCATCGGCGCGTCCACCAGGCGCACACTTGCCAGTTCGCGCAGCGGCACCTGCCCACCATCGGGCAAGGGGATATACAGGTTGGCCACGTCCTCGAGCCCGCTGCGATCGGCCTCCCGCAGGCGGACGGTCAGGTCGAAGCGGCGTTCGTTCTCATAGACGGTGCCGGCCGTCGCTCCGGCGAAAGCCGCGGCTACCACGCGGTTGACGTCACGCACCTGCAGGCCGTACTGCGCCAGCTTAGGATAGTCGAAGTCGATTACGATCTGCGGCATGCCGGTAGTCTGTTCGACGGTAACGGTGCCCGTACCCGGCAGACCGGCAATGATGCCCTCCGCTTCCCGCGCCTTGCGGTAAGCCAATTCGATATCGGGACCGTAAAGCTTAATGGCAATGTCGGCCTTTGCTCCGGTCATAAGCTCGTTAAAGCGGAGCTGAATGGGCTGGGAGAATTCCAGGCCCATCCCGGGAAACACCTCCAGCACCTCCTCGATGGCCTCGAACATACCCTGGCGGTCGTCGGCGGTGACCCATTCGTCGCGCGGGTCCATGACGAAGGTGTAATCCCCCGTCTCCACCGGCATCGGATCCGTGGGAATCTCGGCCGACCCGATGGCGGTAACTACCTCCTGTACTTCCGGGATCTCCTCCAGGATGCGCTGTTGTACCTTTCGGGTAATGTCCACGCTCTGCGCCAGAGACGTGCCCGGGGGAAGGATCTGCTGCATGGCCAGGTCGCCCTCCTCCAGGGTAGGAATGAACTCTCCGCCCAGTCGGGTGAATTGCCAGAGACTGACCAAAAACAGCAGCGTGATGGCGGCTACGGTAAGTCCCTTGAACCGCAGGGACAATCGGAGGACCGGGGCGTAGATTCGCTGGCAGAAGCCGATGATGCGGTCGGCGATCGTCCGCTTGGTGGTGATCCGCTTACTAAGGAAGAGTGCCGACATAGCCGGAACGTAGGTCAGTGAAAGGATGAGCGCGCCGGTAATGGCTAGCATTACGGTCTGGGCCATGGGGCGGAACATCTTCCCCTCAATGCCTACCAGCGCCAGGATGGGCAGGTAGACCAACAGGATGATGATCTCGCCGAAGGCGGCCGAACTGCGGATTTTGATGGAGGCGGTGGTAACTTCCTCGTCCATCTGCCCCTGATCGAGCGTATCCCCGCCGCGGCGGACGCCCAGGCGGTGCACGATGGCTTCCACGATGATCACCGCCCCGTCGACGATCAGTCCGAAGTCAATAGCGCCAAGGCTCATCAGATTGGCCGAGATGCCGAGCAGGTTCATCATGGAGATCGCGAAGAGCATCGCCAAAGGAATCACGGAGGCCACGATCAGGCCGGCCCGCCAGTTGCCAAGCAGCAGGACCAGAATAAAGACGACGATCAGGCCGCCCTCGATCAGGTTGGTGGCCACGGTACGCACGGCGGTAGAGACGAGCTTGTCCCGCACGAGGTACGGCTCTATGACTACGCCTTCGGGGAGTGATTTCTGCACCTGCTCTACCCTTTCGCGTACCCGTTCGGTGACGGCGGCGGAGTTGGCGCCGCGCAGCATCATTACCCGGCCGCCCACGGCTTCCTCGCCATTGCGGACGAGCGCGCCGTACCGCGGAGCGCCCCCGAAGCCGACGGTGGCTACGTCCTCGATGAGGATGGGGCGGCCGCCGCGCACACCCACCACGATGTTCCGGATGTCTTCGAGGCTGCCGGCAATACCGTTGGTGCGGATGTAGTAAGTTCGGGGGTCCTTCTCGATGTAGGCTCCCCCGGTGTTCTCGTTACTGTTCTCCAGGGCCGCGAATACCTCCGGTATGGTGACGTTCATGGCTTTCAGCTGATCGGGATCGACCGCCACTTCGTACTGTTTCAGGCGGCCGCCCATGGTATTCACCTCTACCACGCCCTCGATGCCGGATAGCTGTCGGCTTACGATCCAGTCCTGAATGGTCCGTAGGTCCATATCGGAATACCGGTCCTGGTAGCCATCCCGTACCACGAGTACGTACTGGTAGATTTCTCCGAGGCCGGTCGAGATGGGGGCCATCTCCGGTGTGCCGAGACCGGGTGGTATGTTCGCCTCGGCTTCCTTCAGGTGCTCGCTTACGAGCTGCCTGCCGAGGTAGATGTCGGTGTCCTCCTCAAATACCACGGTGATGACCGAGAGGCCGAAGCGGGAGATGGACCGAATCTCGACGAGGTCCTGGAGATTCTGCAGGGCCAGTTCGACGGGGGTGGTGATGAACTGCTCCACCTCCTGGGTGGCCAGCGTGGGGGAGGTCGTGATGACCTGCACCTGGTTGTTGGTGATGTCGGGCACAGCGTCAATGGGGATCTGCCGCAGGGAGAAAACTCCCCAGGCGATGAGGGCCAGGACGCAAATTCCGATCACCAGCTTATTCCGCACGGAATAAGCGATTATAGCATCAAACATAAAAATATAGTAAGCTTAGTCAGACCGATAGGTTCCGGGCGGGCATGGGTATCCCGTGATAGGCTAACTAGGCTCGGGGAGGCTGGTTATCGCCGATGGCGGTCTCGATGATCTTCCAGCCGGGCGTGAAGTCGGGCCGGGTACGGCCGGTGGGCGGAAGCAATCGGAGGGAGGCGAAATGACCGGCCAGCGGTGGCGTATCGGCCAGGGCACCGCAACAGGAGCAGGCGCAGAGGGCCGTGCAGTCGTCGCCGTGGACCGGATCAGGGTTTTGGTCCCCTACCCTTACGATCTCATCTCCCCTGCAAAGCGGGGCGGCAAGGTCCTGGCAGGGCATCAATGCCAGACCAGCCAGGTAAAGGGCCATAATGAGAAGGTGAACGCGCATACTGGGAGGAGACATCGCCGGGGGCGGTAAGGTTCACGGGGGTGGTTTCAGACATCCGATGTGTCAGTCCCCTGCCGCACAGGAAGGGAAAATCTTGACTTTTTGAGTACATATTGCCCTAATTTAGCTCCTCCCCGCGGCCATCGGGCGAAATATTCCCATTTTACTGGCTGAGGGGCTGACACATCGGATGTCTGTCAATTTGACAGCCGGGCAAAAGGAATCTCCCGCAACTTTTCTTTCCATGACTGTCCTACCCCAAAATGAGGTTCCATGAAATACCTAGTTCTTCTCCTTCCCCTTGTCGTCCTAACCAACTGCTCCAGCGAACCGGTGACGGAAGAATCTTCCGCGGCAGCGGCTACGGAGCAGGATCCTATGGCGGACCGGATCGCGGCCGCCTATAATCGGTTGAAGCTGGATTCCGCCGGAGCAAAAGTCCTCAGCGCCATCGAAGCCCACGGCGGTTTAGAAGCCTGGTACACCAACGGCCCCCTTTACTTCCACTTCAACTACCAACCGCTGGACGACGGCTCCCCGCGAAATACCCTTATATACAACGACTACGTAGGCAGCCGCTCCGTGCACTACCTGGCCACGGATACCACCCAACGGTTCGGCTTCGACGGCGAACGTGCCTGGTCCATGACCGGAGAGCGGGTAGCCGGCATGAGTCCCCGCTTCTGGTCGCTGACCCCCTACTACTTCGTAGGACTGCCGTTCGTCCTTGCCGATGAAGGCATCAATTTTGAAACCCTGCCCGATCGAATTAGGGAAGGCACCACCTACAACATGATCAAAGTGACTTTCGACACCGGCACCGGCGATGCTCCCGACGATTATTACGTTCTGTATTTAAACTCACAGACCAATCAACTCGACGCCCTCCGTTACATCGTTTCCTACCCCGGCTACTTCCCGGATGGTGGCCACAATCCGGAAAAGCTGATGAAGATCACCGGTAAGACCAAGGTAGATGGCATCACCCTGCCGACGGGCTACGACACCTTCTGGTGGAACGACGGGGAACCAACTGAAAAGATCACCGATATCCAGGTCACCGACTACGCTTTCCTACCCGATCTGGAAAACGTTTTCTTTGAAATGCCGGACAGTGCGCAAATTTTCAACGACCTGCCGGCCAATTAGCGAAGTTCACTGCCGACCGCTTCGTCCGTGCGAATTACCTTCGGCGACATGAGCATCTTCCACCTGATCACTATACTGGTAGTCGTAGCAGCCGTATTCGACTACCTCAATACCCGCTTCTTCCGCATTCCGGCGACCATCGGCCTCTTTATTGCGGGCATGGTCTTTTCCCTGGCAGTCCTGGTGATCGGCAAATTCTATCCCGAGGTGCTGGCTTACGACCGCAGCCTGCTGGAGCAGATCGACTTTTCGGAAGTCCTGCTCGAGGGCATTCTCAGTTTCCTGCTCTTTGCCGGGGCCATCAACCTGGACCCCGAAGAGTTGCGGGAGCAGAAATGGCCGATTTTGGTTTCCGCTTTTGGGGCTACGCTGGTATCGGCCAGCTTGGTGGGCGGCCTGACCTACTTCGCCCTGGACCTCCTAGGCGCACCGATCCCGCTGCTGCACGCGCTCATTTTCGGGGCACTCATCTCCCCCACCGATCCGGTGGCAACCTTGGGTATCCTGGAGCATACCAACCTGCCCGAATCCCTTAAGGTGAAGATCGCGGGGGAAAGTCTGTTCAATGATGGCCTGGGCTACGTCGTCTTTCTGATTTTGACGAATATTGCGATGCCCTCCGGGGGCCACGGTGAGGTCACGTTTGGGTCCGTCACCCTGCTCTTCGTACAGGAGGTTTTCGGAGCGTTGATCCTGGGGTACCTGCTGGGCAAACTGGTCTCCTACATGCTGGCCACCATCGACAGCTACCAGACCGAGGTGCTCATCACGCTGGCCATGGTGATCGGGGGCTACACGCTGGCCAATGCGCTGCACATCTCCGGTCCGCTTACCGTCGTGGTGGGCGGCATCATGCTCGTGCGCGGGGTACAGCAGCGTGGCGGCGTATCGGATATCACCCAGGACTACCTCGTGAAGTTCTGGGAACTGGTCGACGAGCTGCTCAATGCCGTACTCTTCCTGCTGATCGGCCTGTTCATCCTGCAAGTGGAATTTACTACGGCCATCATCGTTACTGGCCTGCTCGCGATCGTGATCGTGGTCCTCTCCCGTTACGTATCACTCACCCTCCTGGTACAGTCGCTGAAGCACCGCTTCCACTTCGAGGAGAACGCCGCCCTGATCATGACCTGGGGCGGTTTGCGGGGTGGCATCTCGATCGCCCTGGCCCTGAGCCTGGCGCCCGAGGTCAGTAAGGACCTGATCCTCGGCATCACTTATATCGTGGTGTTCTTCTCCATCGTGGTGCAGGGGCTCACGCTGCAGGGATTGGTGAAGCGACTGCAGGCGAAGGGGAAGTGAATCCCGATTCAGGCAGGGCCGCTCCGGCCTCCGAGCAACCCCTGACCTATTCCATTACCATCGTCCCCTTCTCCTCCAGCACCTTCCGGAAGAACAGCACATGGTACGGCAGGCTGGTCCCCCAATAGGCCCAGGAATGGCCACCGGGCCGCTCGGCGTAGTGGTGGGGCGTACCGCTTTCGATCAGTAAGCGGTGCAGTTTGCGGTTAGGCTCGATGAGGAAGTCGCTCACGCCGCAATCGAAGGTGAGCGCAATGTCGTTCGTAGCCATGTCATCGGCGTAGCTCAGTACGTTTGCTTCCCGGTAGACCGCTTCGTTGCCTTCTTTTGGCCCCAATATTTGCGCGAATCCCCTTCCAACGTCTTGCATCGCCTGCTCCGGTAGCCCCCATCCTTCCAGGTCGGTATTCAGGGCACCACTCATGCTGCCCGCGGCACAGAACAGATCGGGATGCCGGGCTGAAAGGTAGAGGGCGCCGAATCCTCCCATGGACAGTCCGGTGATGACGCGCCCGTCGCGGCCGGCTACGGTTCGAAACCGTTCGTCGATGACCGGGACTACCTCCTCGGTAATGTAGGTTTCAAATTGACTTTCGGGAAGCACCGGGCTGTCGAGGTAATAGCTGAAGACCTCCCCCTCCGGCATCACGATGATGAGGCCATTCTCGTCCGCAAGCCGGGTAAGCATCGTCGGTTCGGGTAGCTTTTTGATCCAGTCGTCAAAGTGGCCGATGCCGCCGTGTAATAGGTACAGAACGGGATAATTCGCATCGCTCGCGGCGTAGGTATCCGGTAGTACGACAACGGCTTTATACGTTTTGCCCATGGCGATACTCGGAATACTGATGGTATCCACCGTAGCAGCGGAAAGTCCTGCGGTCAAGAGTATAAACAGCAGACAGAGACACGAAGAAACCAGGTTCATGGCACCAAAATACTACTATTATCGCACAGTGAGACAATGAGATAGAGCGACCTTCTTCGGGATAGAACGCCCCCCGAGGCCGCTGGGAATCCACTTGCCGCCGGATCGGTTTCCTTGACCGAGCCAGGCCGGTTATTCAGTCGCCGGGCCGTACCTCGCCACACTTCATTAATCCTGCAAATCGCTAGGCGATCCCTCGTCGCAGGCGGCAAACGTACCGGGAAAACGCTTCTCTTCGCAATTCTTCCGTATGCCGGCGCCGATTTTGGTTTCCCGGCAACCGGCAGTGGTTTCGCGGGTCACGCGACCAGGAGCATCGTGGTCCTTTCCCGCTTGGCATCACCTACATCATGGCACTCTTTTTCATAGGGGTGCAGGGCCTGAAGTTGCAGGGTTTGGCAGCCCGCTTGCAGGCGAAGGACGATCGGGAGGTTTAACAGGGTAAAAGGGTTTATCCGGACCGGTTCTACCCCTTCAGACGCCTGAAGCATGTTCAACCGTTGGCCAAAAGCAATTCTTTTTTCAACCTTATTCTCCTGAGGTCCCGTACAGTCCGAGGTCGAAGCTGAAATTTTCGGCATCCTCGCGCCCCTTCACCCGTAGGGTCACGGTATTCTTACCGGTTTGCAGGGCTTGCCGGGCCTCGTCAATACGCCTGACGGTGTAGTGCCCGAAGCCGCCGCCATCGCCCTGGATCTCAAGAATTTCCCGGCCATTGATCATAGCGGTAAATCCTACCCGCCGGTTATAGAACTCCGCGTACAGCTGCTCCGGAATGCGATCGAGGGTAAATTCCCGGCTCAGATACAGGTACTCCTCCTCGTTCCAGGAAGTGCCCTTGGGCTGGAAGAAATCGGCGTGGGTAGCAAATGGTCCGTTCACGCGCTGCCAGTGATCGGTGTTCGGCTGCTGTCCGGAAATCAGTTCCGGATCATTCGAGGTGGTCATTCGCCAGAGTTGGGGCGTTTTTTCGGAAGTCGCTAAAACGGTTTGGCGCCGGGGCGCAGGTGCATAGAGGGACTCGAAAAGCCGGGGTGAAGTCAGGGTGTCCAATTTCATCACTTCTCTGTCGTAGGTCATCAGTCCGTTCACTTCTCCCTCTACGTCCGTGGTTTGGGTGTAAATGGCCGCGGCGAGTCCCCCACTCCGCAGTCCCTGCAGGGATTCGATGAGCGATTTAAACCCGGCATTCAGCTCTTTCTGATTCGAATAGCTCTGGTAACCCCAGTTGCGCTTGTCCCACCAGAGGTGGTCGGGCACCACGAGCCCGAGGCCGCCGAATTCCCCCAGTACCGAAGCGCGGTCTTCCTCCGGGGCTTCCATGCCGGGCCCCGGATATAGGTGGGCGTCGTATATATCCCCCGCCCCGCGGTCAGTCCATCCGCTGGTTGCGTTCACCAGCCGGGAGGGATCGTAAGATCTGGTCCAGTCGGCGATTCGCTCCGTGTCGAACTGTCCCCAACCTTCGTTAAAGGGTACCCACACTACGATGCTCGGGAAGTTGTGCAGGGCATCGATCATTTCCCGGTATTCGCGCTCGAAGTGAGCGGCATCGGGATATGGCTGCTCGGCGTCGCGCGCCGCTCTCGAGGATACGAAGGTGCTATCCCGGATGTAACCGCTCGGCATATCCTGCCAGACCAGTATTCCAAGAGTATCACAGGCGTGGTAGAAGGTCGAGGGCTCGGTTTTAACGTGCTTCCGCAGCATATTGAAACCCCATTTCTTGGTCATTTTGATGTCGAACGCCATCGCTTGCGGCGTGGGGGCGGTGTAGAGCCCATCCGGCCACCACCCCTGGTCGAGGGGGCCAAACTGAAAATAGGGACGGTCGTTGAGCAACATCACGGTATGCCCGTTGGCGTCCTTTCCCAGACTGATCTTCCGCATACCCAGGTAGCTCTCCACCACGTCAACCCGCCCCCCGGAACCGCCCGTTAAGCTCACGGTCACGCCGTAGAGATAAGGGTCTTCCGGCGACCACGGCCTCGCTTCCGGCAGGGGAATACGGGTAAATCCCGCCGTACTCCCCGCAACCAGATCGACAGCCGTGGTAGCCACTTCGTTCCCATCCGCTCCCTTAATACTGACCGTGGCCCGCGCGTCTCCTCCCAGCACCGTGGTACTGATCTGCAAGTCGACGGCTTCTTCATCCATCTTTGGCGTGATCTTCAGGTCGGTAATGTGGTCCCGTGGCACGACCTCCATCCAGACCGTCTGCCAGATACCCGTAACCGGCGTATAGAATATCCCGCCGGGATCGTTGACCTGCTTGCCGCGGGGTTGCAGTCCGGAGTCGGTCGGGTCCCATACGCGGACCGTAATCTCTTGCTGGCCCCGACGAGTAAGGTAGGGCGTGATGTCCATGCCGAAGGGAGTGTAGCCCCCCCGGTGACCGCCCGCTACTTCTCCGTTTACGTACACCGTGGCCTGAAAGTCCACGGCCTCGAAGTGGAGCAGTAATCGTTCGTTTTCCGCCAGCCGCGGTGCATCGAACTGCCGGCGGTACCATAGATATTTTTCCTGGCCCACCAATTCCTTGACGCCACTCAGCGCCGACTCTACGGCAAAGGGGACCAGGATTTCCCCATCGTACCCCTGCGGGGCGGAGGATTGCTGCATACCCGTGATCGCGTACTCCCACGGCCCGTTGAGATTCGTCCATTTATCACGGGCCATTTGCGGCCGGGGGTAGACGTCCCACGGTTTGTCCTGGCTCACGGTTTCCGTCCAGGGCGTAGACAAGGAAAAGTCGAGCACGCCACGATCCTGGGCGCAAAGTGCGGATGCGAAAAGACAAAGTAATAGCAGGTAGCGTGAGTGCATGATCCGATTTTATACCGATGACTTGGCAAGCAAAATAGGTATAGCGTAGTGATCCGGCATTCGGTACAGGGATTTATTTGAGTCCTGCGCTCCGCCGCCATCTACCCTTTAGCACATCCTTCCCGATCCAGCGTAATACAGTTTTTACGGACGCGCTTCCCGTCCCACCCCAATAATGGGGCGCTTGATTAACCTGATCCCTATCCGAACATAACAGTCGAAGATGACCTCCACGTCGTTCGTGGCCATTTCATCAGCGTAGGATAGCACGTTTGCCTGATCGTACACTTCTTCGTTCCCCTCTTGCGGCCCGAGAATGTAGGCAAAGCCACGACCTACGTCGTGCATCACCTGCTCGGGTAGGTTCCCTCCTTCCAGATCGGGGTTAAAGGCTCCGCTCATGCTGCCGGCGGCGCAAAACAAATCGGGATGGCGGTCGGGGGATGGAGAAAATGCACCTGTATTTTGAAGACGGCGCAGTAGAACGCGACGATCTGCAAAAGGACCTGGGAGAACAGACCGACCGCTCCAGTAAGCGCCCGGAAATCACCAAAGGCCTACTTGCCGATTTGCGGGAGTAGCGTCGTCGGACCGGAGCTCCGGTCCGACGACGCCGAATCCTCACTTCGACGCTACCTATTTATCAAAAGGGTAGGATTTACAATCGCTAAGCTAGGAAAGGCTCTGCCGGCAGTACTCCAGGCAGCGAGCTACCTCGGCTACCGCATCCGAGCCCTCCGGAATGTCGTACTCGAGTTCGATCGTGGCGGGGAAGTCGTATTCCTGATCGCTCATCAACCGCAGGATCCGGGGGATCGGGGTGTCGCCCTTGCCCCACATCAGGTTATCCTTGCCGTTCTCTGGGGTTTCGCGGTCCTTCAGGTGCATGCTGGCGATGTCCTGGTGGTGGCGCTTGAGAATCGCCATCGGATCGTTGCCGGTGGCGACGTAGTGGCCGATGTCCAGGTTCATGGCATTGCCCTTGCTTTGTTGGAGGGCGGTATCCCAGAAGGTGGGGGTTTGCTGTTCGTGACCGTGGTAGGCCACCTTCACGCCGTTCTTTTTGGCCATCTTGCCGAGCTTGGCGGTATGCTCGTCGGCACCGGGGTGCTCGAGGGTCACGTGGGAGGCACCCAACGCCTTGGCGGTCTGCATGCCCCAGTTGATCTCCGCGTCCGTATTGTCCTTTCCGAAAGCACGGGGCTTGAAGGCGTAGATGTCCACGCCGGCATCTGCATACATTTTGCGCAGCTGTTTGAACTTGTCCATGTCTACCTTAGCGCGCCACTCGGCCACCGCCCGGGCGTGGTCCTCCATCTGGGCGCGCATGTCGTTCAGTTCTTCTACTTCGGTCTCGGAAAGGTCACCATCGCGCTGGCGGCGCATCATGCCCCACATCTTGCCCATGCTCACCGGGCTTTCGGGGGCCCCGGCAAAGGATTCCACGGGGTCTCCCATGAGCTCGATCGCGCTGATACCGGCATCGGTAACGTAACCAAGGGTGGCCTCGGCACTCTGGTCGGGCATACTGCGGAAGGAATACGTGATCGTACCGATCTGTACGCCATTGATCCTGGAGTCGGGCTTATTGTACCGCCGGATGATGGCGGGTGAGGCGGTTAGGGCGGGACCGGCCAAGAGCAGGCCACCGGCAATCGCCGAACTGTTGCGCAGGAATCTGCGACGGGTTTGTGTAAGGTTTTGCATGATCAACTCTATTAAGGCCGGCGCGGATCGTTTACCGCGACAGCTGGTTTGAAGGTTTGAATTCTATACTCTGTAGCTCGACCAGGATCTGACCGGGCTTTACTTCATTGTTGCGGACCACGAAGTAGACGTCGTGGACGCCCTCCGTGTCGGACACGGGAACGGTCCAGGTAGGCTTCATCGTGCGGCGGATTTGCCAGATGCTGGGCTCCGGCCCCTTTTTCCCACCGGCTTCCCAGGCCTCGCGCCGTTTTAGGAGCTCGGCGCTAAAGTCGATTTCCTGGTGTACTACCTTTTCCGTCGTTCCGATAAGGGTTCCGTCGGGGCTGTCCAGGCGTACCTCGATCGTCCCTCCGGCCGCTCCGGAACGCTCCGCGGCTTCCGCGCCGATTACGATCTCGCCGATGCCGGTAAGGTCCAGGTCGTGGTAAGCGATGAAGCCACCGTCCTCCACCACGTTAAAGGACCGGCCTGGCGTGGTCAGCAACTGCGTACCGTTGGATACGTCCGAACGCTCGACGTTCAGGCTAGGGTTGCGCAGCGCTATGATCTTTTCGGAGGTCAGAGAGCCCAGTTCTCCCCGGCCCCGGTCGGTGTAGGCCGCACGCAGGAGATACCCTCCCTTGCCATTTTCCGCTTCGGGCACCTCCGTCACGTAGCTACCCTTCAGGGGAATTGCCTGCCGGTCGGGAGCGGGCTTATCCAGGCTCATGATGTAGTCCACCATCATCATGGCGTCTTTTTCCGACAGATCGGGGTGGGCGCTCATGGCGTGGTCGCCCCACAGCCCTACGCTTCCCTCGATGATGCGTTTTGCGCTGATCGCCTTTTGCTCGGGTGTATTCGGATACTTCTCGGCTACCGCCTGGTAGCTGGGCCCGACGGAGGAGACGTCTACCCGGTGACACGACAGGCAGTCGCTGTCCTGGATCAGGTTTTTACCCTTCTGGTAGATCACCCACTCGTCGCTGCTCACGTGATTCTGCGCGATCTCGATGGGGTCGTAGCCTTCGGGGGCGTAATCGAAGTTGACGGCTACGGCATCGGCGCTGATCTGACCGCTTTCAATGGAACCGTCCTCTGGGTCAGCCACGCGAATGTCGTACCGCAATTCACTGCCGGGGAAGAAGAAGGACTGGTTCCCCTCGGCGAGTATGATGTCCACCTCCGGCGGCGCGTTGCCGGCCAGGATCTCGAAGCTCTGTTGATCGGTGTTGCCCACCGGATCGGAAACCTGTAGGTTGGCGGTGTACGTACCCTCCTCTCCCAGGGTAATGGTGGGATTGGCCTCGTCAAAGGTTTCGGAGTAGCCATTCTCGGAAGTTACCGTCCACAGGTATTCCAGTTCATCCCCGTCGTAGTCTTCGGTACCCTCCGCTGAAAGCTGCACTTCGAGCGGTAGGGCCCCGGCGGTTTTGTCGGCACTGGCCACTACCACGGGCGGCCGGTTGCCGCCGTTGTATTCGATGCGCTTGATCTGGGCGTTCTCGTTGCCGCGGAACCAGGCCGACCCGTATTCCAGGACGTACAGGCGTCCGTTGGGACTGAACTGCATGTCGATGGCGCTGCTGAAGTTCTCTTTCGGCAGGAAGGGCTCCATACCCACGTAATCGCCGTTGTCATCCATCTCTACGGCCATGATCCAGCCGCGCATGAATTCGACCAGCAGCAATTTGCCTTCGTAGTAGCTCGGGAAGCGGTATTCCGTGTCGGCAAAATCCGCCTGACGGAATACGGGACCGCCCGTTGCACTGCGCCCGGAGCTGCCCATTGCGGGAAATTCCTCGGAGTAGGAATAGGGGTACCAGATGAAGGCCGGTACCGGTTCGGGTAGTACCGCCAGGCCATCGTTATTGGGCGAATTGTTGACCACATTGGTCACGTCAAAAGGCTCCCCTACCGAATCGGTGGCGTAGTCGTAGTCGATATAGGGCATATTGTCCCCGATGAAGTACGGCCAGCCGTGGAAGCCGGCTTCCTTTGCCTGGTTGAATTCATCGTAGCCTCGCGGTCCGTACTTCGAGTCTTCCGAAGCATCGGGGCCAACCTCGCCCAAGTAAATGTAGCCGGTTTCGCTGTCTACGCTCACGCGCCAGGGGTTGCGGTGGCCCATGGTATATATCTCCGGGCGGGTCTCGTCCGTCCCTTCGGGGAAGAGGTTTCCTTCCGGGATGGTGTAGCTGCCGTCGTCCTCGGGATGGATACGCAGGATCTTGCCGCGCAGGTCGTTGGTGTTGCCGGCGGTGCGCTGGTCGTCGGAGGTTTCGTGACCGGGGCGCTCATCCAGGTTGGAGGTGCCGATGGGTGGATTGGCGGTATTGTTGCCGGTGGTGAGGTAGAGGTTGCCCTGATCGTCGAAGGTGATGCCGCCGCCGGTATGACAGCAGACTTCCCGCTGCGCGTCGTATTCCAATACGACGGTTTCGGTGTCCATAAGCAGTGAATCACCGTCGAATTCGAAGCGGGAGAGGACGTGTTTTGCCTCGTCGGGCGCGGCGTACAGCATATACACCCAGTGATTCTCCGCGAAGTCGGGGTCGGCGGCTACGCCCATCAGCCCTTCCTCGGCGGGGCGCGACTGGCCTTCTTTATTGGTATAGATCGTGTTGACGGGAATGTGTCCTACGGTTTCCATCCGGCGGTTTTGCGCATTAAAGGTCTTTACGCCTCCTTTTCGCTCGACGAGCATCATCTCGTCGTCACTAAGAAAAGTAAAGGCCATCGGTTCGTCGAGGGCACCCGGTTCGGTCAATACGGTGGTAGTGAAACGGTTTTCTTCCGGCTTGCTGCCGTCGTCTATGGGGCCATTCCCCGCGTCTGATTGACAGGAGAAACTGATCAGTACCAATAAAAGCGCACCGATCAGGGAATGGCGGGTAAGCCGGTAGTGGTGGAATGGGGTAAGATTCATTATTGCTTGATCGTCGGTTGATGGGGCAGCCCCGAAAGGGACTCGGTAAGACCGACCAAGATACGACACGGTATTCGAAGAATTTTTGCGGCGGAGCGCAGGGGGGAACGAGCAGTAGTCGTCCGCACAGCTTTGCTGGTCGGCCGACGGGTCGGGGGCTGAAAGGAACTCGGGGGAGCTGGGCCGACGAGCAGTAGTCGTCCGCACAGCTCCGCTGGTCGGCCGACGGGTCGGGGGCTGAAAGGAACTCGGGGGGAACTGGGCCGACGAGCAGTAGTCGTCCGCACAGCTCCGCTGGTCGGCCGACGGGTCGGGGGCTGAAAGGAACTCGGGGGGAACTGGGCCGACGAGCAGTAGTCGTCCGCACAGCTCCGCTGGTCGGCCGACGGGTCGGGGGCTGAAAGGAACTCGGGGGGAGCTGGGCCGACGAGAAATAGTCGCCCGCACAGCTCCGCTGGTCGGCCGACGGGTCGGGGGCTGCAAGGAACTCAGGGGGAGCTGGGCCGACGAGCAGTAGTCGTCCGCACAGCTCCGCTGGTCGGCCGACGGGTCGGGGGCTGAAAGGAACTCGGGGGGAGCTGGGCCGACGAGAAATAGTCGTCCGCACAGCTCCGCTGGTCGGCCGACGGGTCGGGGGCTGAAAGGAACTCGGGGGGAGCTGGGCCGACGAGAAATAGTCGTCCGCACAGCTCCGCTGGTCGGCCGACGGGTCGGGGGGTGAAAGGAACTCAGGGGGAGCTGGGCCGACGAGAAATAGTCGCCCGCACAGCTCCGCTGGTCGGCCGACGGGTCGGGGGCTGAAAGGAACTCAGGGGGAGCTGGGCCGACGAGCAGTTGTCCTCCCCGGAAACTGTCATGCTCATCCAGGTAGCTCGGCGGACCAGCGGGATAGCTCGGCCGACCTGCAGTAGTCGCCCGCACAGCTCCGCTGGTCGGCCGACGGGTCGGGGGCTGAAAGGAACTCAGGGGGAGCTGGGCCGACGAGCAGTAGTCGTCCCCGGAAACCGTCATGCTCATCCAGGTAGCTAGGCGGACCAGCGGGATAGCTCGGCCGACCAGCGGGGGGAGCTTGGCAGACCAGCGTTGGCGGACCAGCAAAAAAATCCCGGTAAGCGACGAATCACTTACCGGGATTGATTACGGTTTGCGGGGGAGGCGTTTTACCTGCGCGCCGGCGCCCTGATTTAGCGCAGCAAGGTCACGTAGCCGGTCTTGGCAATGGTGCCCGTTTCGTTGGCCATCCCGGTCCAGCCGCGGCCGTTGCGGAACTTGGCCCGGTGCACGCGCCACACGTAGGTGCCCGGTTTGGCGGGACGTCCCTGGAAGGTACCGTCCCAGGCTTCGGTCGGTGAACCTTCGGCGTCGATGGCCTCCGACTCCCAGACCAACTGGCCGGTACGGGTGTAGACCGCGATGTAGTAGTCTTCCAGACCGATACCTTTCGGCTTAAAGACATCCTGCTCGGCAACGGTATTATCCTCGGGGGTGAAGATATTAGGGACGAACAGGCCTACCAGCATATCCAGGTCGACATTGGCGGCGGCGGTATCCTGGCAACCGTACTCATTTTCTACCCAGTGGTAGACCGTCTTATCGAAGCCGGAGAGGTAGCGGTGCACGGGATTCACCTCTTCGCTGCCGTAGCCGTCACCGAAATCCCATGCAAAGCGCACGGCATCGGCGCTCGACCGGTCGAAGAATTGAATGGTATTCATGGCCTCGCCTTCGGCGTTGTCGAAATCGAAGTCAGCAAACGGCCGGGGGAATATCTCCACGAAGTTCTGGAAGGTGGTGGTATCGGCACATCCGCTGCCGTTGCCGGCGATCACGGTCACGTCGTAGAAGCCGGGCTCCTCGAAGCTGCGGTTGAAACTGGCTCCTTCGGTAGTATAACCATCGGAGAAAGTCCACTTGATGAAGTCCGTATTCGAGCTTTCGCTGGTGAAGGGCAGGTCACCCGATACGCAGGTTGCCGTATCCGGGATGCTGAACTCGGCTACGGGCTGGCCGTAGATCGCCAGTGGTGCCGCTGCGGCCGCCTTACAACCGAACTCATTGGTGGCCTCCAGGGTCACGTTATAGGTATCGGCTTCGGTGTAAGTAATGCAGGGCGTGTTGAGTCCGGAGGTGAGTCCGTTGCCAAAGTCCCAGGAATAGCCCTGGGCGCCGGTGGTCTGGTTGGTGAAACACACCGCCTGGGGTACGCCACACGCTTCACTGGCCTCGGCGGCGAACTTCACCTCGGGGACATCGTGGACCTCGACCGAAGAGAAAACCGCGTCGTTGCTGCACCCAAATTCATCGCGAACGGTGAGGGTGATCTCATACGTACCCGGTGTGGTATAAGTGTGGGTACGGGGTTCAGCTCCGACGGCGGTATTCCCGTCACCGAAGTTCCAGCTAAAGAAGCTGCCACTTTCGGTGAGGTTCGTCAGGTCTACTTGCAAGGGCGGACAGCCCATTACGTTATCGGCGGTCAGATCAACCTGGGGTGCGGTGCGGATGGTGATCTTCCGGCTGAAGACACCCGGGCAGTCAGCGCCTTCCACGGATGCGGAGAGGGTAACCGTGTATTCGCCCGGTCCGGGGAATACGTGGCCAGGCGCTTCCACATCCTTAATGGTGGTTCCGTCGCCGAACGTCCACACCAGGTCGGTGACCCGTCCGGAAGTATTCTCAAAGAAGACACTGTCGCCTACACAGGTGGCACTGGCTACCTCGAAGGAAACATCGGGAGCCGGGTAAACCGTGACGGGCAGGGTGATTTCATCGCGAGCACAGCCGTTGTCAGCAACCAGGGTGACGTTGAAGGTCTTCACCTCGCTGGTGGTATTGCGGAAGGTATGCTCTGGCTCCTTCTCATCGGAGGAGTAACCGTCACCGAAGTCCCAGGCGTAGGTAACCAGGCTGTCCGGGCTGCTGAAGTTGCGGAACTGGACGGTGAAGGGGTCACATCCGGTACGCTCATCGGCGCTGAAGCGGACCCGCAGTTCATTCGGCTTGGAGACCACCGTACGGGTCAGCGTATCACTGCCACAGGCATTGTAGGCTACCAGCATGATCTCAAAGCTTGCATTGGCGTTGCCTTCGGCGATGAAGGACCGCGACGGCGGCGTGGCTTCGATGGAATAGAGCTCGCCGTTCACGAACCACTTATAGCGATTGCGGGTACCGGCCGTCTGGTTATCGAAGGTCACATTCAGCTGCGAGCAACCATTTTCCTCCGACAGTTCGAAGGCAGCCACCGGGTTGGTGGTAATGGTAACTGCATCGGTGTAGGTATGCGTACCACAGTCGTTGGTCACCGTAAGGCTGACCTGGTAAGTGGTATCCCGGCTACCACGCTCGAAGAGGACGGGGGCGGGGTTCTCATTATTGCTGGTACGTCCGTTGCCGAAGTCCCAGAGGTAAGCCGCCTCGCCGAACACCTGGCTGTTGTTGTAGAAGGTGAAGGGAACGCCGTCACAAGCTTCCGCTTGCTCCTTCTCAAAGCGGGCTACCGGGGTGCCGGTTGCATTAATGTGCTTCACCACTTCGTGGGCACAGCCGAACTCGTTATAGGCCGTAAGGGTAACCGTATGAATGCCCGGCGTACCGAAGGTGAACACGGGGTTCTCCACGCGCACCGGCGGTTCGTCGGAGTTACGCCATACGTAGCGGACACCACCGGTACCGGTCTGTTTGAACTGTACGGGTTCACCGATACAGACGTAGTCGGGAGCATCGATCTGCGCGATCGGGCCGGGGCGAACGTTGACGGTGAAGTCAACCGATCCCGTACACGTCATACCGGCCGGCCGGTAGTAGTAGGTCAGGGTGTAAGTGCCCGCGCCGAGGCTGCTGGGGTCCATTACGCCGCTGGGGTCGATCACGCCGGGGCCTTCGTACCAGCCTCCGGTAGGATTACCATTACTCAATACGAAGTAGGTGTCACTGACACAGGCATCAAGTACCGGTTCGGAAACGGCCACTTCGGGCTCTTCGATAACCAGCACCTCGCGGCTGCCGGTGACCATACAGGCGCCGTTGGTGAAGGTGTATTCCAGGACCGTCAGGCCTAGGCCGGCGGCTACCGGATCAAACTTGCCACCCGCGGTCACGATTCCGTTACGACCGGCGGCATCCGCCCAGCTTCCACCTTCGGGGGTTGGACTTGACAGGGCATACAGGCCATCCAGGATACAAACCGTATCGCGGTCACCCATGACCAACTCGGGCATCGCATCGATGTGGATGGTATCCGCCACCGTGGTTACCCCACAGGCGTTGAATACGGTCAGTTCATAGACGAAGGTGCCGGCATCACGATAAGGAATTCCGGTTGGGTACTCCTCCCGCGAGGTCATATCTCCCACGCTTCCGGGGAAGGACCACCGCACGCTATCGACCTTCGCGCCGCCGTAAACAACGACCGGGGTCAGGTCTAGCCGTTCACAGAATCGGTCTTGATTAGCGAGTACAACCTCTACGGATTCCCTCACTTCTACGGTTCCGGTCCAGGTGATCGGATCACAGGTCGGGTTGCTGATCTCGGCGGTCAGTTCGTAGCTGCCTTCGCCGGAGAAGGTGAAGGTCGGCGTGGCTGCGCGATCGTCGTCGATGCTGACACTGCCTGCGGGAGTGACCGACCAGACATAGCTCAACTCATCATCACTGCTACCATTGCGCACGGTTACGGTGTTGCCGGCGGAGAGACAAAGGTCGTTGGCGGAAAGTTGGATGTCAGCCACCGGTTCGGGGTAGATACGGAAGGTATCGCGTTCGATCGCTATACCACAGTCGGAGGTGGCCGTTACGGCTACCGCGTAGGTGCCGGGCACCAGGTTCAGCGTCGGGCCGTCCGGGATATTACTCTCGAACACCATAGCTCCCGCGGAATTCGTAACCTGCCACGCCACGCTCTTCGCGCCACTAACTGCAGCCGAAAGGGCAACGGCGCTCGGACCGCAGTAGTCCGGGCTAGTAGCTAGATCGATTACGGGTACGCCACCGATCTTGATGGTCTTTCGGGCTTCTTTCATGCCACACTCGGGGTTACCGGCGGATAGGATGAGGGTATACTCTCCTTTCGGCAGGTTTTCCCCAATGGCGAATTTTGCCGGGGAGGCGCTGCTGGTCAGGATGGTAGTTCCCGTGGGGTCGACCAGGGAGAAGGTGTAATCGGTGACGTCGCCAGAGGAAGTGTTGGTAGCGGTCAACGTTCCACCCTTGCAGACTACGTCGCTGTCGACGGTAAAGGCCGGGGTCGGCCCTTCGTAGATGCGGAAGGTATCCCGAGCGATCGCTGTGCCACAGTCGGAGGTTGCCGTAGCGGTCACGGCGTAGGTGCCGGGAGCCAGGTTCAGGGTCGGCGCATCCGGAACATTACTTTCGAATACAGTAGTTCCGGCCTCGTCCGTCACCAGCCAACTCATGCCGGTGGCACCGGTGGAGGCGGCATCTAGGGTGACGGTGGTGGGGCCGCAGTAGTCCGGCTCGACGACCAGTTCTACGGTGGGCGCACCACCGACCGTGATGGTCGTTTCGGCGGTCTCCATGCCACATTCGGGCGTACCGGCTGACAGCCGGAGGGTGTAGTCGCCGTCGGGCAGGCTCTCGCCTATGGCAAAGCTGGCCGGAGAGGCGCTGCTGGTCAGTATGGTCGTACCCATCGGGTCGATGAGGGAGAAACTGAAGTCGGTCACGTCGCCACCGGAGGTATTGGTTACGGTGAGGGTACCGCCCTGGCAGGCAACCTCACTCTCCAGCGTGAAGGAGGGGATCGGGGCTTCGAACAACTGGAAGGTATCGCGGCTGCGATTCACGCCACATTCGTTGGCCACCGTAGCGGTCACATGGTAAATACCTTCTAGCAGATAGGTCACGGGCGGCGCATAAGCGTCGCTGTTGTAGATCAGCCTTCCGGCTTCGTCGCGGATCTGCCAGTTGATGAAGTTGATTCCGGCCGGATCACTGTAAGTCGCGGAGAGTTGCACCTGGCCAGGTCCGCACATATCCTCCTGCGGATCGAGTGCGATGGAGGGGAGGGCGCCCAACCGCACCCGGGTGCTGTTGCTTACCGGAGCACAGGTTGGGCTGCTAACTTCCAGGCGAACGATGTATTCTCCTACCGGAAGATCTTCGCCGAAGGTGAAGGTGGCCGGAGAATCGCTGCTGGTCAGTACCACGGACCCGTCGCTGTCCAGGACAGTAAACGTGAAGTCATTCACCTCACCGCTCGAGATATTCGTGGCGGTAATACTGCCACCGGCACAGACGGAGGAGCTACTCAGGGAGAAGTTGGCTACGGGGGCAGGGCTCACCACGAAGGTCACCTGATCAGTGGCCGAACCGCAATCGTTGGTTACGGTGGCCTGGAGTGTATAGGTACCGGCGGACAGATTCACCTCCGCCGGGTTGAAGGTCGCATCCCGGTAGACCACCGAACCATCGACGTCGGTCACCTCCCAGCGGATCGTCTCCGCTTCGGTGGTTGCCGCAACGGGGGTGAAGTCTGACTCGCCACAGAAATCCGTTACCGGATCCAGAACGACCGTTGGAGCGGTATTGATCACTACGATCGCTTCGGCACCAATTGTCCCGGAAGCACAGGACATACTCTGTCCTTCCATCCGAACGGTGTAGGTACCCTGCAACAGATCACTACCGAAGGTGAAGGGGGAACTGGTTGCCGTGGCAACCACGCCGCCGCTTTCGTTGGTGACGGTAAAGCTGATGTTGGTCAGATCGCTGCTCGTATTGGTAACCGTGACGGTTTCTCCTTCACAGACGTTATCGGTATCGAGGGCAAAAGTAGCTGGACTACCTTCGGTAATTTCGAAGTTGGTGAAGTCACTTCTGCTACCACATTCATTCGACACCTCAACCAGGAGGGTATAGAAACCGGGGCCAAGCATTACTTCGGCCGGATCGAAAGAGGCATCGGAATACACCAGGCTACCTGCCGCGTTGCGAATCTTCCAACTGATGGCGCTGGCATCGGCGTGTGTCGCGGAGGGGGTAAAGGTCAGCGATCCACAGGTACTGGCCACGGGATCCACCGCCACCGTCGGGTCGGGGTAGATAACGATGGTGGTATCTACGGAAACGGGGCTGTCACCACAGGCCGAATCGAAGCCGTCCATCCGGACGGTAAACGTACCCGGAGCTAGAGCGCCACCGAAACGGAAGGGGGACATGGTTCCGGAAGCGACCGTTACGCCCGTTTCATCGATTACGGTGAAGCGCGCATTACGCAGCGTAGGCGTGGTATTGGTGGCCGTGAACGTATCCCCTTCACAGCTTTCGGTTTTGTCCACTGAGAAGGCGGGTTCCGCTCCGCCTTCCACGGTGAAGCTTACTACGTAGTCCGCCGAACCGCAATCGTTGCTGACCGCCGCGGTGAGCGTATAGCTACCGACACCCAGCGTCACTTGTCCCGGGCTGAAACTTTCATCGGTAAACAGCACGGTATTATTTGCATCGGCGATGATCCACCGCATCTCCGTAGCGTCCGTAGTGGTCGCCGAGGGGGTGAAGGTTGCCGATCCACAGAAATCCGCGATCGGGTCGACTACGACAGTGGGATCGGTTGCGACCGTGACTTCCCGCTCAACAGCCACGGGGCCTGCCGGACAACTGGCGCTCGTACCTTCCATGCGGACGGTATAGGTGCCCGCCGTGAGGTCGGTGCCGAAGCTGAAGGGAGAAGCGGTACCGGTTGCCACGCTGTTTCCAGCGGCATCAAGGACGGTGAAGACAGGCTCGAGAAGGTCGCCGCTGGTATTGGTAACCGTAAAGGTGCCCCCTTCACAAACGTTATCGGTGTCGAAATTGAAGGTCGGCGCGGTGCCTTCCGTCACTTCGAAGGTGGTAACATCGTCAGTTATACCGCAATCGTTGGCGACGTCCACGGTAAGGGTGTAAAAACCAGGACCGAGCGTGACGGCTGCCGGATCGAAGGTATCGTCGGTATAAACTACCAATCCGCTGGCGTTCCGGATGCTCCAGGCAATGCTGGTGGCATCGGCGACATCGGCGGTGGGCGTGAAGGTGTAGGATCCGCAACTTCCGGCAACCGTTTCCAGCACGACCGTGGGTACGGGCCTCACGATGACGGTAGAGGAAGTACTCACTACAACGTCGCCGCAGTTTGCACTTTTCCCTTCCATCGATATGGTGTAGGTACCACCTTTGAGTTTATTGCCGAAGGTGAATGGGGAATTATTCCCGGCGGCAACAACCCCGCCTAAATCGTTGGTGACCGTAAAGGTCAGGTCGGTAAGGCCCGTGGAGGTATTCGTGACGGTGATCGATTCGTCTTCACAAATGTCGTCCGTGTCCAGGGTGAAGGTAGGAGCATCCGGAGCAGCTACCACAAAGGAAACTTGGTCGGTGTCGCTGTGGCATTCGTTGGTTACCTCAGCGGTAAGGGTATAACTTCCCGCACCGAGCGCCACGTCAGCAGGGCTGAAGGAATCGTCGGTGTAGACCAACATACCGGTGGCATCGGTGATGTTCCAGGAAATGGTAAGCGCATCGATCACCGTAGCAGAAGGGGTCAGGTCGATCGAACCGCAGGTTTCGGCTACCGGGTCCAGCATCACGGACGGACCACTATTGATCATGACCGTAGTATCAATACGGACAGTTCCGCCACAAGCGGCATTACTACCCGAAAGCTGTACGGTGTAGGTGCCGGCAGCAAGACCATCTCCGAAAACGAAAGGGGAGGCATCGCTGCTGGCTACGGGGTTACCGGATTCGTCCAGAACGGTAAAGGCTACGGATTCCAGATCGCCGGTTTCATTTGTAACGGTAAAGGAGGCTCCCTCACAGACGGCCAGCGCATCGAGGCTCATGACCGGGGTCATCGGCGCCATGAGTCGGAAGGTATCCCGACTACGGTCTACACCACACTCGTTGGCCACCGTAGCGGTAACGAAATAGGTTCCTTCCTCCAGGTCGGCGGCAGGGGGATCGAACGTATCGTTATTGTAAACCAGGAATCCGTTTTGATCGCGGATCTGCCAGTTGATGAACGTTATTTTTGCAGGATCGCTGTGGGTAGCCGAAAGCGTTACCTCGGCCGGGGCACATTGATCGGCTACCGGATTCAACTCGATGAAGGGGGCAAGACCCAGCTTCACGGTGGTGCCGTTGCTGACCGGGGCGCAGGTTGCGCTGCTGACGGTCAAACGGACAGTGTAGCTACCTACCGGCATGGCATCGCCGAAGGTGAAGACGGCCGGAGAGACATCGCTGCTCATGACAACTTTACCGTTGAGATCAAGCACATCGAAGGTGAAATCGCTGACATCTCCGGTCGAGCGGTTGGTAGCAACGATGCTGCCACCGGAACAAACCGAGGAACTACTCAGACTGAAGTTGGGCGTAGGGCCGGGGTTAACCACGAAGGGTGTCCGGTCCTCTGCGCTGCCGCAGTCATTCGTCACCGCCGCAACGAGGGTATAACTCCCCGCGGGAAGCGTGGCACGTTTGGGCTCGAATTGATCGTCGGCGTACACCACCGCGTCGTTCTCATCCAGGATCTGCCAGCTGATTGCCGAGGCAAATTCCGTCGTAGCGGAAGGAACGAAATCGCTTTCCCCGCAGGATTCGGCCACGGCATCCAGGACCACGGTGGGGTTGGATACTACGTCAACAGTTGCTTCCTGGGTAACGATACCGGTCGAGCAGGAAACGCTTTCCCCTTGCATACGTACGGTATATTCTCCGGTGGGCAGGCCGGCACCGAAGGTGAAGGGGGAGTTGTTGCCGCTGGCAACGGTCGCCCCACTGCCATCGATAACGGAAAACTGCAGGTTGCTGAGATCGCTCGTCGTGTTGGTCACGGTGAAGGTTCCTCCTTCACAGTTGATATCCGTATCCAGTGAGAAGGTTGGTTCGGTACCGCTTCCAACTTCAAAGGAGGTGACATCGTCGTCGGTTCCACAATCATTGTACACCACCGCGGTCAGGGTGTAAAAACCGGGGGTAAGGTTGACTTCCGCGGGCGTAAAGCTGTAGTCGGTGTAGACTTCCTTACCGCTGGCATTACGGATGCTCCAGATGATGCCCTCGGCGAAACTGTATACCGCGCTGGGGGTGAAGGTGATGGAGCCACAGTTTCCTACCACCTCATCCAGACTGACTACGGGCTTGGCCCGGATGGTAACCGTCGTGTCTACGCTGACCGCCGCACCAGCACAGGAATTACTCGTGCCTTGCATGGTGATTACGTAGCTGCCCGGGATGAGGCCCGAACCGAAAGTGAAGGAGGCACCGGCACCGGAAGCGACGGTAAAGCCGGCTTCGTTGGTCACTACGTAGTTCGCGTTGGCTACGTCACCGCTGGTGTTGCTAACGGTGATCGTGTTTCCTTCACAGATATTGTCGGTATCCAAATTGACCGTCGGTACCGGCGCGGGATCAACCACGAAGGTCACTTTATCCGAAGCAGCATTACAGGCATTGGATACGCTGGCACTTAATTCGTAACTACCGGCGCCCAGCGTGATTTGTCCGGGCTCGAAGGTATCGTCCGAGAAAATTAGTTCACCCGAACCGTTGTGTATCTCCCAGGTAATGCGGGTGGCATCCCTGACAGTAGCCGTCGGTGTAAACGTAACGGAGCCACAGGCATCGGCAACGGATGCTAGGGCAATAGTCGGAGCGGTCGCGATGGAGATCAACTGCTCGGTAGCGACGGTACCGGAGGGGCAGGAATTACTGCTGCCTTCCATCCGAACCGTATACGATCCGAGAGATAGATCATCCCCGAAAGTAAATGGTGAAGCGGTGCTGGTAGCTACCGTATTTCCACCAGCATCGATAACGGTGAATAACAGGTCATTCAGATCCGTGGTCGTGTTCGTAGCCGTGATCGTGCCGCCTTCACAGCTTGTTTCCGTATCGAGGGTAAAGACGGGTGTTTCGCCCTCGGAAACCTCGAAAGTGGTGGCATCATCCGCGATGCCGCAATTATTGGCCACCTCAACTACGAGCGTGTAGAAGCCTTTGGCGAGCGTTACTTCGGCCGGATCGAAGGTGGCATCGGTGTATACGCGCTTGCCCTCGGAATTGCGGATGGTCCATTCTACTACGCTGGCGTTGGTCACCCTTGCACTTGGCGTAAACGTGATCGAGCCGCACTGATCGGCCACCGGGTTAAGAACAACCAGGGGAACCGACTGAATGACCACCGTGGTATCTTTATTGATACTGGCAGCGCTGCAGCCATCACTGTCGCCCGTCATGCGTACGGTGTATTCACCAGAAGCCAGGTCATTCCCGAAAGTGAACGGGGAGGTGGTCGTCTGTTCGATCGGATTGCCCTGTGCATCCATGACCGTGAAGGTCACGTTGTTCAGCCCCGTACTCGTATTCGTAACGGTGAAGGCTTCGCCTTCACACCGCGTATCGCGGTCCAGGTCGAAGGATATGCTCGCCGCCTTATCTCCCGTCACTACGAAGCTAACGGCGTCGGTGGCGTTCCCACAACCGTTTGTCACGGATGCGGAAAGCGTATAGGAACCGCTCCCGAGGCTGACCGGGGCCGGAGTAAAGCTGTCGTCGGTGTAGACCACCGTACCGGAGTCATCCCGGATCTCCCAGCCTATGCTGCTGGCATTCTGATGGGAGCCGGAAGGCGTGAAGGTGATCGAACCACAGGCATCGGCCACGAGGTCGACGGTCACCTCCGGACTATTCGCGATGGTGATCACGGTATCGAGACGCATCGTAATGCCACAGCTGATGCTATTCCCCTGCAGGCGCAGGAGATAGGTGCCGGCCGTCAGGTCACTTCCGAAAGTGAAGGGGGAACTATTCGAGCTGGCTACGGTCGTACCGCTTCCGTCGAGAACCGTAAAGGCGACGTCGGTCAGATCGATAGCCGTACTGGTTGCGGTGACGGATTGTCCTTCACAAAAGTCATCGCTATCCAGCGACAGGGTCGGCGTAGGCGCGTCCGTAATTTCAAAAGTAACCGTATCCTCCTCGGTTCCACAGGCATTGCTTACGGTAACGGAGAGGGTATAATTGCCGGTGGCGAGGGTGACTTCGGTGGGATTGAAGGAAGCATCGGTGTAAACCGTGTTTCCGCCGCCATCGGTGATTTCCCAGGTGATGGCTTTGGCAGCGGCCAGGGTAGCGGACGGTGTAAAGGTCATCGAACCACAGCCATCTGCTACCGGATCAATCGTCACCGTAGGAGTTGGCAGCACGTTGAATTCGAGTTCGGTAGCGGTCAGGCTACCTCCGCAGTCGGGACTCGTCCCTTCCATACGTACCGTATAGGTACCGGCGTCAAAGGCGCTGCCGAGCATGAAGGTGGCCGGCGAATTACTGACGTGAAGCAGTTGATTGCCGTCGCCGTCCATCAGGTAGAACGTGATGGCGGTCAGCTCGCTGGTCGTGTTAGTTGCCGTTATCGATCCTCCCGCACAGCTTTCCACTACGTCCAGTTCGAAGGTCGGGGCCGTTCCTTCCGTGATGGTAAAGGTCCGTTGGCTTTGATCCGAAGAACAGTTGTTCGTCACCGTAGCGGTAGCGGTATAGTTGCCAGCGGTCAGGCTGGCTGCCGCGGGGTTGTAGGTATTGTCTTCGTAGACCAGGGTGCCCGCTGCATCGTGAATCTGCCAGGTGATCCCCGTCAGTAACATCGAGTCGGTATGCGTGGCCTTGAGATTTACCGTCGCCGATCCACAGCCGTCGGGAATGGAGTTCAGCACGATCTCCGGATCGCCCATCAGATACACCGTGGTTTCCTGAAAACCGGTGCCACACTTTTTGTCGTCCAGCTCCAGGCGAATGGTGTAAGCACCGGGGGCCATGTAGGCGGGGAAATTGAAGGTGGCCGGTGAGGTACTCTCGTAAGCGACGGTATTGCCATCGGCGTCGTTGAGGTAGAAACGCGGCTTTTTGGTGATGGCACTGGTATTGGTTACCGTGATGCTTCCTCCAAAACAGGTCATGTCCTGGTCGACCGTAAAGGTTACGGGCGGGCCGTCCAGTACGGTGAAGGGTTCCTCGACGGAAACCCCGATGGGGGCACAGCTATTGTAAGCGATGGCGGTGAAAAGGTAGTCTCCGGGTTCCGTGACATCAAAGTTCTTGCCGAAGGGTTCACCGGAGTAGATGATTGATCCTGCGTCCACGCCCGAAACTTTCTCCACGATCCACCGGATCGAGTCGATCAGGGATTCATCGATGCCGTAATCAACGGAGGGGTTCAGGCGAACTTTACCACACGCG
This sequence comes from Lewinellaceae bacterium, assembly GCA_963747415.1. Classification (GTDB taxonomy): domain Bacteria; phylum Bacteroidota; class Bacteroidia; order Chitinophagales; family Saprospiraceae; genus Neolewinella. The sequence continues at coordinate 1,428,012 of CAVVFF010000004.1, forward strand.
TCATCCACTTCGTCCATGGTAAGGACCGGAAGAACGGCCACATTCATCTTCTGCTCGAAAGTCTGATCGGCACAAACGCCGTTGGATACCGTGGCCATAACGGTATACACCCCTACCCCGCCGTTGAAGGTGATCGTCGGCTCCGCGGCGGTGATGTCGCTGATGACTACATCGGCGGACGGCGTAACCGACCAAATGTAGGTCAGTCCGTTCCCGCTGCTGGTATTGGTCACCGTAATGCTCTCTCCATCGCAGACACCATCCCGGTCGAAAGCAATGTCCACAACGGTCGGCTCCTGCACATCGAAGGTTTCCGTGACGGTGGTGGTTCCACAGGGGTTGAACACGGTCAGGCTCACTTCGAGATCCTCACCGTAGGTAGCCAGTACCACCTCACCGGGATCCAGTTCGGTGGAGAAGGCGGGGGTGCTTCCGGCCGGGAACACCCAGCGTACGGAATCGATCAAATCGATGGCAGCGCCGTAATCGGCGGCCGGATCGAACGTATCTTCTCCGCAGTCTACGGCGATCTCTTCAATGGTCGCTTCGGGGATGCCGCCGACCACTACCAAGGTATCCCAGGTAATGTCGCTACATCCGGCCACCTCGATTAGGGCTTCGAGTCGGTAGGTACCCAACTCGGCGGCCGAAATGACGGTGAAGGTGGGCGAAACTTCGGTGGAGGTTGCCACTACGTTGCCGCTCGGCCCGTATGCCGTCCAGCGATAGCTGTTGATGTCGCCGGTGCTGTTGTTCGAAACAGACACGGTATTGTCTCCGTTGAGGCAAACCTCGTCCTGGGAAATGTCAATGGCTACGGTAGCGTCGCCGGCCACCTCGAAGGTTTCCGTTGCGGTGAAGGTGCCACAGGAATTGGTGGCCGTCAGGGTGACGGTATGCGTACCCTTCTCGAAGCGAACCGGTTGCGGATTAAGTTGGTCCGAGGTGGAAGCCGGGGAAGCCGTGGGGAAGTCCCACGCATAGGTCGTTTCGACGGCGTCACAGAACTCCAAAACGGGCTCAAACTGTACGTCCTGGGCACCACAAAGGATATCCAGGGGGCTGATCGCCACTTTCGGCTCCTCTCCTAGGGAGATTTCCTCGGAATGGACGGATTCTCCGCAGGCGCTGGCAACCGTCAGGGTCAATACATAGCTTCCCGCTTCCGTGACGTTGATCACGGGTTCGAAACTGTTTGCGTCGGTTCCTTCCGCGAACGTAATGCCCCCTTCAACGCAGGAGCTGTTTTTAGTGGTAAGGCTCCACGTCATTTGGGCTTCGTCGCAGCCACTGACCGCCGTGGTAAGGTTTTCTGGCCGCAGGGTGATTCCGGCGGGAAGACAGGCCTCTGTTTCAGCCAGCGTGAAGTCGGCCACCGGGGCTTGTCGAACGCAGACGGTGGTTTCGTCGGTGTCAGTACAGCCAGCCTCATTAGTATAAGTATAGGTAACCGTGTAAGTACCCGGGGCCGGAGCAGTGAAAGCTCCATTGGTGGAAATGTGATCGCCGGACCATTCGCCCTTACGCTCTTTACTGGAGGGCTTACCCTTTAACCGGATGGTCTCATCAACACAGGCAACTTGGGGGTCACCGGCGTCGGCTACCGGGAATTCGTTAACCGTCACCTTGATGATGTCGGTGGCATCACACCGGCCGGCGGGGTCGGTACCGCGCACTTCGACGGTATATTCGCCAGCCACGTCGTGGTTGAAAACGACCGAGGAACCGGTAGTGGTCGAGATGTGGTCTCCCGTCCAGGTATAGGTGTCGCCGCCCGTAGCGGTCAGCAAGACATCCTCCCCCAGACAAACCTCGACATCTCCGCCTTCCACGGTAATGGGCGCTCCGGGGTTGACAGAAATGGTATAGGTGGCCGTGTTAGTACAGCCGATCGCGTTGGTTACGACGACCGTATATTCCCCGCTCATATTGGTTTCGGCCTCGGGAATCGCCCATTCGGGTTGGTCGGAAGTGAATCCCTCGGGACCCGTCCAGGAAAAGGTCAGTCCGTTATCACTACCGGACAGAGAAGCCGAGATACTGGACGTCTCACACGCTTGCTCGGTTACCGTAAGCGTCGGAAGGGCTGGAGGACTTGATATTTCGAAGGTCTCGGTGACGACCGTCGTGCCACAACTGTTGCTGACGCGAAGTCGGATCGTGTAAATGCCCGGCTTGTCGTAGGTGACCTCTCCAGGGAACTGGCTGCTGTTATCTCCACCGACACCGCCGTCGAAATCCCAGGTGTAGGCCGGGGGATCGGAACAGTCCAGGCTGATGTCCAGGATGGGTTCGATCACGATGGGGTCAAGGAAACAGGTGTCGGCGATCTCGCGGATGCTCAGGCGCGGTGGCTCAGCCACGGTGAACTCCTGGTAACTGGTATCCGATCCACATTCGTTGGTCGCTACCAGCCCCAGGCGGTATATGCCGCTGGAGTCAAAACGAATGTCAAGGTTTTGGGCCGCGAGCCCGCCACCGGAAAGGACGGTATAGCCCGCTGCTTCCGCGCCACAGTCGACGGGCAGGTATTCGACTAACCACTCGTAGGTGGCATCGGCACCACAGGTGGTCAGGGTATTGGAGGTGTTGGTCGTCTGAATGGAGAGGGGCGAACAACTCTCGGGATCGGTATTGAGTGCGGTGTAGCTCGCCTCCGGTGCCGGAAGGATGCAGATATTCTTCGTCATCGGCGGAGCCGTACAAGCGTTACTATACTTGGGCGTGTAGTTCAGCGTGATGGTGTACTCCCCGGATTCGTTGAAGCGTACGTCCAGGCCGTCTTCGTTGTTTACGGAACCCGAAACGATCTCGTAGTTGGACGGGTCACCGGAAATGGACCATTCGGTCAGCATTTCGAAGCTACAGGTACTACCTACCGCGTAAAGCGCGGGAACCGAGTTATTCGTAATATTGATCACGCCGCCCTCACAGGCTACCTCGTCGGCCTCAAAGTCCATTTCCGGAGCTTTGTTGGCCCGAATAATGGTACCCCCTGATTGCGTGAAGCAGGGGTTGGTAGCCTCGAAGTAGATGTTAAAGTAGTTATTCGCCGTCTCCTCACTTTCACAGGGGCTGGTGGTCAGGTAATAGCTGAAGTTGGTCGGGGGCGGGTGGTTGAAGTAAGTGGTATCGCCCGATCCGTCGTTTACCCAGATTTTATAGATGGTTCCGGGGGGGTTATCCTCCGTTCCCGAGATCTTGAACTCCACGTTTTCGGGTACGCAGGCGATCTGGTTACTCACCGGCACAATGTTACCACCGGGGTTACTACCGTAGAAAAACTCGAAGGTCTCCTGGGCCCAGCAGCCATTTGGCCCCTGCACCGAAAGCTCGATGTCGTAAAGGCCGACGGACGTATAGGTGTGGGCCGTGAGATCCGGCAGGCTGCTTCCTTCGTAGCGGGTAGAGCCGTCTCCCCAGTCGACGATGTAATATGTATTGGTCGCCTTCGTGGAGGAACTATTTATGATCCGCAACTCATAGCTGGGATCATCGGTGGGCGCACAGTTCACGAAATTATAAATGCCGACGCTCTCGATCGAGGGGTCGGGTAGATCCGAAGGATTGATAGTCACCGTTCGACTTACGGTGTCCGGAACACAACTGCCGCCCGTGATCAGCGTGACCCGGAAGTCGAAAGACCCGCTGCCGTCGGCATCAAAAATATGCGTAGGATTTTGTTTCGTAGAGGTTTTGCCATCTCCGAAGTTCCATTTATACGTTCCGCCTGCCGGGCTGACCGGGGTAAATTCAAACTCATTACAGCTGACGGCCGTAAAGTCAAAATCAGCCGGACAGCTTTGTCCGAAGATCCAGGAAGAAGTAAACGTGAAGAGCAATAGTGTAAAAATCCGCATATACAAAAATTTTCAGTCTGGGGGGGAAGAGGTGTGTTGTCTAAAAACTGACGGGGCAGGTAGCTCCCTTATAGAGCTCGTTCTTGCCCAGGATGCGGCACTTCGACTTCAGGTCGGCGAGCATGATCCGGCAATTGACCTCGACGGTACCCACGGAAGAGGAAGCATTAACTCCGTTCAGCGGCAGGTCGTAGGAGAAGCCCACGATCCAACCCGTAGCCCGGTCGCGCCACCGACGCCCGACGTCGAGTAACGACCGCACGTCGATGCCGTAGGAAAGAATGAGCGTGCTGGAGTTGCGCCCCCCGATCGGGTTCCCCGTATTGGTGGCCGGCCGGTTAGGTGTATTGAACTGGTAAAAGATGCCCGTGTAATGGCCTTTCCCCAGCAGGTAGGACCCCAGGGTGTATAAGTTGAATTTCCCCCCGAGCTGGCTGTCCCACCGAAACTGCGGCGCGATCGAGGTTGGGGTATAGCCGCGGGTACCTTTCATGGAGCTCACCCGCCGGGTCAAGCCCATGTGTACCGTGGTCCGGCGCGGCAGGGTTACATTGGCGCTCTCCTCATCGAAGGCGACGTTGGGTTGGTTCACGTTCGACAGGCTGGCACCAAGGGTGAAAATGGTGTAGTCCTGCAATCCGTGATTCCACGAGCCGCGCACCATTGCCCCCACGTTCAAATTCATGTAAGGGCCAGTGGCGACGTCGATGATCTTCGAGGCGCCCACCACGCCGGTCACGGGATCGAGCTGATAGGAAAAAATAAAGTCACCGCTGGCCAGGGAACTCTGCATGAAGCTCAGTTGAGCGCCCATGCGCATGTCCAGCCGCGACAATCCCTTGCTGATTTTCAGATCGGGATTAATGAATGCGTATTCAAATGCGCCCGCGAGCCCCACGCCCGTAGTCTTAAGGGGAGCCGCGCCGGTCTCGTCCTGAAACACCGAACCGGCAACGCCAAAGGTGGCGCGCTCTATTTCCTTGAAACAAGGCATGCGTTGGTTGAGGGTAGCATTATACGTTCGGTAGCCTCCCTGAAACGGCATGCTTGTTGCGTCGGGAAGACCAAACCACTGGTCTCGGTAATTGAGGATCAGCTGGGTCCCCGCCTCCAGTCCCGCGTAGGCAGGATTGAGATAGACACGATTGGCGTAAAACTGGGAGAAGAACGGGTCCTGTCCCAGGAGCTGGGCTCCCGCCGAAATCATGACAATAAGTAAAAAACTGCGTAGAAGTAGAACCATGGGCAAGCTGTTGCTCCGAATAAGTTCTCCTGATTCTATTCGCCACATTAGTGACGAATAAGAGACACATCTCTGAGAATCAGTGAATTATTCACTTATTCAGAAATAAAGTGTTCCAGTCGCAGTGTCTCGAAAAGTGCCAAATTCTTCCGAAAGACGCGGTATAAACCGGCCCTAGCCATCGGAAAAACCTGGTGACCGGTGGATTTTAACTTCCGCCGGTAGAATTCCTAACGTCGTCCCACGGTGGGGCATTGCCTAATTAACTATTCATTCTGCCCACCGGCAGCCCATATCTTCGGATGTCAACCCACCCACTCGACGGTATCGAATGCCAATCGGCGCTAGGCGAAAAATTATCGCCTCGCCCTGCCGCCACTGTCTGTTTTCAGGCTGAAAGTTCACCCGCCAATCCAGGCAGCCCGTTCGGGCGACGGAGCGCAGGGGCGGCGCATTCACAAAGCTGAACGGTCCTCTTGCAACCTATTCTTTATAACCTTATATTACTGAATAAGACCCCAGACTTTCCACCGGAACCTAATTATCCACTTTTAAACTTGAAGTCATGGATCTTGCACATAGTAAACTCTTGCGCCCCTTAGCGGCGCTTCTGCTCCTCCTGTTCTCCTTACCACATATATCGGCACAGTCGGCCGGAACCGGCGGCGATGGCTGGGGACTACAGGAGGGCGTAGTCATCAGTATGAATTTTCTTCCCGAGGACACGCAGACCTCCGGCATGGACCTCCAAGCCAAGAGTGAGCGGCAGGTTGCGCTGCTCCACGGAGAACGCGGGCGGTACGAAGGGAGGCAGGTCATGCTTACCCTGATTCCCCACGCTACGGATCTTGGCACTGCCGACGAAGAGAACCGGCAGGACTACCTCATCATCGATTGCGGAGACCCCATGACCCGCAACTGGCTCACACCCGGCGTCATATGGGGCTTTCATACGATTCTCCTGCTCGATAGCGTTGACCGCAGCGACTTTGAGACCTTCATCCACCGCTACTGGTCCCCTACCCGATCGGATGCCCTTCCCGACTCCAAGGTCATCTTTTTAAAGAATCTGAGCGGAGCGGAGAAAGGCGAGTTCAGCTACATCTGGCTGATCGATTCCGAGGAGACCCGTGACTACTACTTCCCGGAAGCCACCGTGCCTTCCGAAATGTACACGGAGTTCGAGAAGGGATGGGGCTGGATCTACGATCCGGAGTATTTAGGGAAATACCTGGCCGCGCCGGAGGACGAGATGTTTACGGATTTCGTGGTGGTGCGGTAGCCTGACCCGCCCCTTACTGCCGAATCACGCGCAGATGGGTTTGGCCTCCCCGGTCATCACGGAGTCGCAGCAGGTAAACTCCTGCCGGCCAGCGACTTACATCCAAGGTATTTGCACCCACGAAACTCCCTTGCTGGATGCGTCGACCCTGACCGTCGAAGACCGCGAAGCGTACCGGTATAGCGTCCGCCAGGCGGATGGTTACCAAACTACGAATAGGATTGGGAGCCAATTCCACCACCCGGCTACCGAATCCAAACACCGAAGTGGTTCCTTCCACCCCGTCGCAGTTTTCGTCCACCCCGTTGTCGGGTATTTCCGGTGCCCCGGGATTGATCGCGGCGTTCAGGTCGTTGCACTCCTCGAAGAACAAGAAGCCGTCGGCGTCGGCATCCAGAGTTTCCACAAAGGTGTTCGTCACCGTATTCGTGATCACCGGCTGGTTGAAGTCGAAGTAGATCCCGGCCGTATTCTCGATGACGCTGAAGTCGTCCAGGCCCTCCCGGGCCATGATCTCGAAGGTGAAAAAGCCGTGACTGGCCGGCTCGTTGGTGGTGCTGTCGGGGAGCAGGATATTGGGGAAGAGCACCTCGAGGTTGCCGCCCTCGCGCAGGGTCACCCGGTGGCCGTGGCTGGCGGTGAGGGGTCGGAAGGTGTTCCAGTCGAGGTCGGTAGAAAGTTGATCCTCCAGACGCACCGTGAAGGCGGTATCGTTGCCGGTATTCTGGAAGCGGATCATGTAGATGATCACCTCGTCGAGCTGGGTGTAGTTGCTGTTCGTTTCCTCGGCACGGCGAGGCCAGGAGCGCTTATCGTTGGGGTCGATGGCGCAGCGGAGGATGTCGTCGTAGCGGAAGGTGTCGCGGATCTCGTTGCCGTCACCGTCTGTGGCTAGAGTAGTCACCGGCATGTCGATGGCCTGCCCGACGAAATTTTCATTGGGCATAATCAGCTCTAACTTAACCCGGTAAGTCAGGCCCGGTGCCAGGTCAGTGAAGGTCCAGCTTAGCAGACCTTCGGTTACACTATCTGGCTCCCGATCCGTGCCGTCTAGCGTAGCTTGCGGATGCAGCTGAAGCTGTACCTCCCCCGATTGGGTGGTGCAACCAGTGTTGCTGACCGTCAGCCAGAATGGGACGGTGAAGCCGCAGCGCGCCGGGGCGGAGGCTAGGGTGGCGGTTATGCTGCCCGTATTTCCTGTTGCGGTCAGGGGCATGTCGAGACGAACGGAGCTGCCCGTCGCGGCGTCGACCACAAAACTTTGGCCGGTGGGGGTGGCATAGCAATTCCCACCGCCTACCCCTAGGGTGTATTCAGCTTCCCCGGCCAGGGCGATTCGGTAGTTACCATCCAGGTCGGTGAACACCGAAAAAGGATTTGGCCCGTCGACGTTTATGCGCAGGTTGGCAATGGTCGGTTCCTCGGAATCTTGCTGACCGTCCTCATCCAAGTCTGCATAAGCGGTCCCTTCCACCCTCACGGTCCCCGGGGGGTAAAAATGGTGCAGCTCCAATCCTAGTTCCGGATCCGGAAAAAGGTAGAAGAACTCATTCTGGTATACCCCGGTAAGCTGTCCGGCGTCCGCCGGTAGTCGCTCTGCGGAAACCTTCCCCAACGCGTATTTCTTTTTCGTCCGGGCATCGTACAGTTCGAAGAAGCGCTGCCCCGGTGACCTGCCTTCGAGCAGAGCGGTGCTGCCGATGACGGTCAAGGTATAGGCAGGGTCGTAGTCTCCGGCTTCGGCCAGTAGCGGCCGCCACCGACCCTCCCCCACCGGGAGAATATAGTAGCCCTTCTGCCCACCCGTAACGGTAACTATTAAAAATTCTTCTCCAAGATCCGCGAGTTCCTGCATGCTGACACCCTCCGGAGCCGTAAAAACGGTTTCCCCCGAACGCACCTCGATCAGGCGGCGATTAGTGAGGGCGGTGGATTTTCCATTGAGGACGAGTACGTCCTGTAGCATTTCATCTTCGGCCAGTTCCGCGATGACCTCGGTATCCGTGTGGGCCTGTGCGCTTACCAGCACCCGTTTACCGGTGTTGTCGTCGGCGACGAAATACACCCGATAGTCGTGCTCCCGTGCGCCCTGTACATTCTCGGTGAAGGGAACACCCCCATTCATCACCCCCTCTCCGGTGTCCAGAACGGCCTGCCACACCATATTCGGGCCGGTGGGAGCCTGCACCGTGTAGTATAGCGTGTCATTCTTCGTAACGAGGTGCAGGGGCTTTTCCGTCTCGCGGGATCCGCTGCGGGGGTGGCTTATGAACGACCCGCCACCACCACCTACCGGGTCCACCCGCATAAGATTGGTGGAGGAGCTATTATTGAAGCTATTATACTGGTAGCGAGTATAGTATACGTATCCGTTTTGTATGACCGGCTGGGAATATTCTACCATCCACGGCACGCCGTTCGTACTTATCGACTCCGCCCCCATCCGGTGGATATGATCCGTACCGCTAAACAATAGGGAATCACCCCGTTGAAACACGGCCGCTTCTCCCACTGATCCGAGGTAGGTATCCGGCGTGTCGGCGGCCAGCAGATCCCGCAGGACCTCATAGCGGCCGTTGCGGTAGGCACCAAGCTTGTCTTGTCCGGCAAGGTAGAGGCCATCCTGACCCGAGTACAGGTCGGAGATGCGGGCGTCTGCCGTTCCGGGAAAAAGTGTATATCCGAATTCCGTGCCGCTGGTCGTTCCGTCCGTTCGGTACATTTCCGCTTCCCCGGCAGGGTTAGTAGAAAAAATCTGGTAGCCACCTTTGAGGGTCATTATCTCCCGTGTGCTACCACCCGCAACTAGGACGGAGGGTTGCACCGGACCGATTGCGGTAAGGTCCAGGGAGAAGACGTCCTTGTTGCGCGTACTGCCCCCTTCGATCATCAGGGCGAAACCCTCCTCGGTGATCAGGTGATAAAACATGCTCCCGGGCAGATCAGCGTAAAAACTAAGGGCCAAGGTTTCCTTGTTCAGCCGGTACATTTTGTGCTCCGCCCCCACCTGGAAGAAAACCGCGTCGCCGTATTCGGTCAGGCGGGCTAATCGGTATTCCAAATCTTCTGCCCCCGCGACGGCTTGGGTGCCTTCCCCGTAGCGGTAGTACCGCAGGCGATCGTTCCCCTCCGGGTCCCGCACGGAATAAATCATGTCACCACCCGAAATCCCTCTGCAATTGGATATTCCAGTGAACTCCTCAGCGCCGAGGTCGACGACCACGAATCCCGCGTCGGACCCATCAGTCATCACCAGTTTATCCAGTGCGCCCTCCATCTGCAACAGGACATGCCCACTGGCTTGAAGGACGGTCATCTCGCCGGGGGAAGCAACGCGAAGCACCGGCCCGTCGATCCCCTGGCGGACGGGTACCGGCACGGCGGCGCCAGCTTTCACCCGCATAAGTACGTAATCGTTATTGTTGTCCCGTGCAAAAAACAGTAGACGGTCCTCCAGCAATAGATACCCCGTAAGGCTGTAGTATTTTTCACCCTCGGTGGCCGTGTGGACTACCTGCAATTCGTCCGACTGACCGGGGTCGTACCGGTACAAGACCTCGCTATCGATATCGACGTACACTGCGTCACCCACCGGAAAGACTCTTGGCAAAGATGTCAGTACGTTATCCCGTAGCACATTCGTTCCGGCAGTCGTTCCGTCCGTTACGATCAGTGAGTAAGTTGTAAATAAAAAATAGTGCGAACCGGCATCGCGAAACGAGAGTCGCTCGGTGACTTCGTAAGGAAATTCATAAAGAACGTCTACCCCGCCGTTTGGATCGATACGTAGTAGGCGGTCCCGGCTATCAACGCAAAGCAGTCCCTTCTCTGGCATGGCCCGGGCCTCCTTTATCTCTCCTTCGACGCTGGCGATCGGCAGCAGTACCGCTGGATCATTGGATGAGGGACGGAACACAAGCGTAGAATCTACCCGATCATTGTAAGCAAGAAAGTAGATGGCCTCTCCGGCGGAAATAACCGTAATACTCGACGGTCCACAGTAAAGCTGATCGGGTGCCGCTGCTTCCGTGCCGTAGTAGAGGCAGTTGTCTCCCCCCACCGTATAGTAGGAATCATCGCGTTCGAGCAAAAAATAGTTGCTGTTTCGGACCGATTCGTTTATGTCCGTTACGGTAATTGAAAAGGGTAAATCCTGGCCCACCATCCCTGACCAATAGGTCATAAACAGCAGCCACACAGTCAAATGGCGCATGATAGAGCAAACGTAAGTGGTGCCTAAAGATAGGGAGCTTACCCAGTCCAAAGATGGGGTCCCGGGGGGGGGCGTAATCCCGGACTTGAGATTTTGTCGTCTGGGTAATGCGGTATTTTAAAAAGGCTTACTTCATGCGCTCCGTCGCGATATTCCCTGAGGAACTTTGGTTTGGAGCGAAGGGGGAGCTACGGCGTTACCGGCTAATGTGGGCGGCGGGGCGCGGGAGGAAACGATTTCTAAGTCGCGTTATGCGGTCACCTTACCCGGGGCTGGGCGCGGGATATACGATGACCTTCGCAGTCAGAGACTGCTTGTTCCTTCGCAGTCGGAGACTGCGTTGTACTGCGCTGTCGGAGACAGCTTTGTACGGGTGGCTACCGAGCCAGTTCTTTCTCCCCCTTAACCTCCTCCACCTTCTCCGCCAGCGACTGCAGTACGTCCTGCGCCTGGGTGAGATTGAACACCCGCTCCTTGATCATCGACAGGCGGCGCGGGGTCTGCTTGAGGCGCAGGCCACGGAGTTTGCCCTCCCCGGCGATGATGCCACTGAGCGCCTTGAAGATATCCGAATCGTAGTACAGCGACTGGGCGTCCTCCACGAAGAAGCACATCAGTTTGTCGTTCTTGAGTACCACGCGGTCGAAACCGAGCTCGCGACAGAGCCAGCGCAACCGCAGCCCGTCGAAGAGCTCGCTGACCTCGGGCGGAATAGGACCGAAGCGATCCTTCAATCCGTTTCCATAGGCTTCCAGCTTTTCTTCGTCTTCGATATTATCAAGATCCTGGTAAAGGCGTAGGCGCTCCTGGGTACTTTCCACGTATTGGGTGGGGATGTGCATCTCGGTGTCCGTCTCGATGGTGACGTCGCGGACGAAATCGCTGCCTTCGGTCATGGTCTCCCGGAACACGTCCTTGAACTCTCCCTGCTTCAATTCCCGCACGGCCTCCTCCAGGATGCGTTGGTAGGTCTCGTAACCGATGTCGGCGATGAAGCCCGACTGCTCGCCGCCCAGCAGGTTGCCGGCTCCCCGGATGTCGAGGTCCTTCATGGCAATGTTGAAGCCGCTGCCCAGATCGCTAAATTCTTCCAGCGTGCGAAGCCGCTTGCGGGCGTCGGGGGTCAGGACGCTAAGCGCGGGAGCAATGAGGTAACAGTAGGCCTTCTTATTCGACCGTCCTACCCTCCCCCGCAACTGGTGCAGATCACTCAGTCCGAACTGATGTGCGTTGTTGATGATGATGGTATTGGCGTTGGCGATGTCCAGCCCGGTCTCGATGATATTGGTGCAGACCAGCACGTCGTACTTGCGGTCGATGAACTCGATCAGCGTTTGCTCCAATTCCTTCGGGTCCATCTGTCCGTGGGCGGCGGCGAACTGTACGTCCGGACATAATTTGCGCAGCATGGTCACCATATCCACCAGGCTCTTGACGCGGTTATGGACGAAGAATACCTGCCCGCCACGGTAGACCTCATTCTCGATCGCCTCCTTGATGACTTCCTCGCTGAATTGCCGCACTTCGGTGTGGATCGGCTGTCGGTTTGGCGGCGGCGTGCGGATCACCGAAAGGTCGCGGGCATTCATAAGACTGAACTGCATGGTCCGCGGGATGGGCGTGGCCGTCAGCGTAAGCGTGTCGACGTTAACCTGCATGGCCCGCAGTTTCTCCTTGGCCTTTACACCGAACTTCTGTTCCTCGTCGATGATGAGCAACCCCAGGTCCTTGAACTCGGCACGCTTGCTGAGGATGGCGTGGGTACCGATCAGGACGTCCAGTTTCCCATCCTTGAGTTTTTTGAAGATTTCCGTCTTCTGTTTCGAACTGCGGAACCGGTTGATGTAATCCACTTCAACGCCGAATTCCGACAGCCGCTCCTTGAAGGTGCGGTAGTGCTGCAGCGCCAGGATGGTGGTGGGCACTAATACGGCTACCTGCTTATTGTCGGCCGCCGCCTTGAAGGTGGCACGCAGGGCGATCTCCGTTTTACCGAAACCGACGTCGCCGCAGATCAGCCGGTCCATCGGGTGGGGCTTCATCATGTCGCCCTTCACGTCGTTGGTGGCCTTGAGCTGGTCGGGGGTATCCTCGTAAATGAAACTCGCCTCCAGCTCGTTCTGGAGATATCCGTCGGGTGGAAAGGCGTGCCCAGGGGAAGCCTGTCGCTTGGCGTAGAGCTTGATCAGCTCGCCGGCCATATCCTTCATTTTCTTCTTCGTGCGCGACTTCAGGTTCTTCCAGTGGTCGCCGCCGATTTTATCCAGGCGGGGCAATTGGCCATCCTTACCGCTGTACTTTGAAAGTTTGTGGAGGGAGTTGATGCCGACGTAAAGGATGTCGTTATTTTTGTAAACCAGGCGCACCGACTCCTGCACCTTGCTATTGATCTCCAACTTTTCCAGCCCGGAGAAGCGTCCGACGCCGTGATCGATGTGCACGACCAAGTCGCCGGGGGTAAGGTCGCGCAGGAGGCGCAGGTTCAATGCCTGGTCCCGGGTGAAGCCCCGTCGCAATTTATACCGGTGGAAGCGTTCGAAGATCTGGTGATCCGTATAGCAGGCGGCCTCCAGTTCCGAATCGATGAAGCCAGCGTGGATGGATATGTTGATCGGTTCGAAGCGGACGTCCGCATTAAGATCCTTAAAGATGGCGTAGAAACGCTCGATTTGCTTGGGGTTGTCGGTGAAGATGTAGTTCGTCAGATTCGACGAGGTATTCTCCAGCAGATTACGGATGAGCAGCTCGAAATTTTTATTGAAGCTCGGTTGGGGCTTCGCCCGGCAGTCGATCGTGTGGTCGATCTTGACAGGCTGCTTGTAATCGCTGAAGAAAACGATGGGCTTTTCGCTCACGTCGTTCATTACTTCGCCGGGACGGATAAAGGCACGGTCAGCAAAAAACTGGTTCAATTCCTTATCGTCGATCAGGCTGAGGTTCTTTCCGAAGGCCTCCGCCTTTTTGAATGCTTGTTCCAACTTATCCAGCAGGAGTTGAAAATCCTTTAACCAGATCGTCGTATTCTCCGGGAGTACGTTGAAGATGCTCGTCTTTTGATCTCGCGCAAATTTGGTATTGATGTTCGGGACGATACTGACGTAGGAAACGCTTTCCACCGACAGCTGGTGAAGGGGGTCGAAGGTGCGGATACTTTCCACCTCGTCGTCAAAAAGCTCGATGCGGTAGGGGTATTCGTTGCCGTAGCTGAAGATGTCGATGATCCCACCGCGGATACTGAATTGTCCTGGCTCGTACACGAAATCTTCCCGGTTGAAGCCGTATTCCACCAGTACCTCGAGGATGGTATCGACGTCAATATCCTCTCCTTTGGTGATCTCGATCCGGCTTGCGGTGAGGACGCTTGGCGCCACCACCTGTTCGAACAGGGCTTCCGGGTAGGTAACGACGATCTCCCCCTTCGACTGGCTGTGGGTGAGGTAATTGATCGTCTCCGTGCGCATGAGCACGTTCGTGTTGTCCAAAACCTCGAAGTAAAGGGGGCGGCGGAAGCTGTCCGGCAACAACCTCACCTGCTTTTTGGGCAAAAGCGCGGCAATGGAATTCTGGATGTAGGCGGCTTCCTCCTTGTCAGTAGCCACCACTAGGTAATGGCCGCCGGCTTTGCGGTAGCTCCCTGCGATCAAAAAGCTTTCCAGTGCGCCGGCCAGCCCCTTGAGCTGGACGCGGGTGGCCTTTTGTTTGGCATGAGTAAAGTCTACGATCTTCGCGACGCGATCGCTGTCGGCGTAGCGCTGCACTAATTGCTCGGTGGGATTCAAGAGGTAGAAAAGCTTTTGGGGATAGATAAAATACCCTTGAGTAACCGGTTTCTTAGGGCCTGGGTTGTGGTTTCCGGCAAACCGGACGCTCGGAGGTGCAAGCACCCTCCGAGGTCCTGACGTTTTCCGGTGAACGATAAGCGTAGGACCTCGGAGCGTCGCCGAGCGATAGCCGGGGACCTGCGAGTGTCCGGGTAAACGGCCTAAAGCCCCATCTACTGTACCGTGTAGCGTCCGGGAGATGCAACGTCGAACCGGACACTCGAAGGTCTTTCAGACACTTCGAGGTCCTATAAATTCCTTCCGGGGCAGAGAGAACCTTCGCAGTGTCGCCGAGCGATAGCTAGGCAAAACCAAGCCTCCGGTAGTCACCACCAGGACCTCGGAGCGTCGCCGAGCGATAGCCGGGGACCTGCGAGTGTCCGGGTAAACGGCCTCAAACGAAAGCGAGGCAGACCGGACCAAGTCCAATCTGCCTCGCTAGGCGGTAAGTCGGAAAACTGCCCGACTAAAAACTAAAGAACTAATTAATAGCTCCAGAGATCCTGCTCGTAGTTGAAGATCTCCTGCTTGATCCGCTCGGAATCCAGCAGCTGCTCGCGGCCACTGCGCTCGGGACGGTCGATCCGCTCGTCGAGAACGTTGCTGGCTTTGGTGATGTAGCTGTTGAAGTAACGGTATTCGAAGACGTCCTCCCAGCTGCGGTTAGCGGCGTCGTTGCCGTAGGCAAAGGCGCTTTCGTTGGCCAGCAGCTGACGGGCTTCCGGGTAGTAGATCCAGAACATCGGACGCTCAATGGTGCGGCCGGCGCTTTCGGTCGTTTCCTGGATCATGGGAGCGATACCGAGGATCCTCACCTTCATGGTGCTGCTTTCTTTATCAAAGAACCACATCTCCTGGATGCGGTAGCGCTTCACGCTCGTAGGGTCGAAGAGACGTTCCTGGAGAACGATCTTTTCCTCATAGGTCTCGGGGTCGAGCACCCGTACCGAATCGATACCTCCGGCCATGGACGTCAGCGTCTTCTGGTCCATCAGCATGGAGAAATTATCCCCTCCGATCGGATCGAATACCCGCAGGTCGCCGGCTTGTGCTGCTTCCAGCAGGATGGTGATCAGCGGTCGCTGGGGATTTATGAAGGGAAGATTGATCTTCTCCTGCACGTCAATTACGCGCCAGATCCGGCGCTTCCACATAATATCCGCTTCCCGCAGATTCTCGTAAGGCAGCACGCGACGTTCGCGAATGGACTGATCCTCGACGATGTCGTTAAGGGGCGGCTCGAACTCACCGTCCTGCATGAGGGGGTTGTCTTCACCGGCACCGGGAAGCGTGAACGTACTGGGTTGCTGCTCGGGGTTGGTGGGGGTCTGTGCGTAGGCGACGGTGGATACCGCGAGCAAACATAACAGAACCAGGTTATAGGCTGCCTTCATCTGGAGGGTGGAGGTTTGAATTTTAATCATACTGACTTTACAACAACGTTGTTCGGCGTCAATGTGGTATGTAAGGGGTAAAAAACGGGCCCGTGATAGGCTGGCTGTCACGGGCCCGTTGAATTTGGTCGGCCAGCGGGCCTTACCAATTTAGCGAATCGTGAAGGGCAAGGATCCAAGGTCACGGGGTGCGGCGTCACCGGGGCACTTTGCCTTGATATTCTTAAACAGGTAGTTATCGCCGGGCTTAGCCCGAGCTATGAGAGCGGCAGTTTGTCCGGAAAACGAACCTCCCGGGTTAGTTGCAGCTAACGCATCTTCGCGAGCGGGAACATAGAGTAAGCTGAAGCCAGCAATATTACAGCGCGCGTCAAAGTCGAAGTTCTTCAGCTCGGCAAAAATGCCCTGCTGGGCACGGAAAGTAGAGTTGGCGATATCACCGCCCTGCTGGCCACCGATAGTCGGTACCGGATCGGGGATGGGCTTCACCCGGAAGGGGAAAGTACCCAGGGTCTGGCCATTGGCCGTCACGGTGATGTTGGTCGTATTGATACCGGTCGGCCGGACACCTTTGACCACGTAGCTGGTACCGGACCCGGTACCCTGAATGGCGTCACCGAAGCTGACGCGAACGTCGTTCGAGCTTACACCGGCGGCGGAAACCGTGATCGGGTTTTCAACGCCCATGTAGAACACGTTCATCTTGTCGGCGGAAACCGCAACGGAACGGGTACCGATCTCGTAGGTGAATTCACCCGTCTGCTCAACTACCTCGCCGGTAAGGGGATTCTTTACCGCTACGTAGGTGTTGATCTTCTTCGGTCCTGGGCTACCATTTGCTAACAGACTGAAGTCGGCGGTACCGTCGGCCTTGATCGGTAGATTCTGGCCGTTTACGCGCAGGGTAATGTTTTCGGGTTGTAAGGAGCTGGAGTAGCTTCCTACGGACACTTTGGCGTTCAATCGCTCACCGCCAATGACGTAGCTCTTATCGGCCTGGAAGACGGGGAAGAACTTGTCGAAAACGATCTGCTTACCGCCGGCCATCTGTACGATGTCGTTGACGAGGTTGGCTTCGGACACCTTGAGGTCAGACTGGATCTGGGACATTAAAGGCAATACGGCAGCCAGGGGCATGTGACCGAACTTATAGTCCGCCCAGCTTACTTTCTTGTTATTGGCCTCGCGCCAGTTTTCGTCGTCGATGCTGAAGGGCATATTCTCGGCAACACTGGCGATCCGGGCCTGCTGCTCGGTTTCGTCGATGTCAAGCGTTTCGCCGTGCTCGGTGATAAGCTGCGAGTAAATGTCGATCAGGTTCTGACGGGTATCGATGATGCGCTGCTTGAGCCTTTCTCCCTCCCCGGAACCTTCGGTCACCTGACCGTCGGGTCCCTGCACGAGCAGGCGGGTGGTTACATCCTTGTTCTTCTTCCCCTTGGGAGCAAGAACGCCGTGGCTTTCAATGTAGTCACCTTCCATGGTGACTTCACCGTCGTTGTTTCCGGAAACATCGATCAGGGTGTCGCGTAGACCGATGACGTAGCTATTGAAGTTAGCTACCTCGGCGCGAATTTGGGCGATAGGGTCCTGCAGTACACGGAACTTTGCCTTCGATTCGTCTTTCAGTAATTCATCCAGACTGGCGACGGTTTCTTCAATCTGTTCGTCTACGGTGGCGATACTATTCTTATTACCCTCGTCGAGGGTCTGGAAGGCATCCATCACCTCAGCGGAGACGTTGAGGGCCAGCAGCGCCATCAATACCAAATACATGATATTGATCATTAGCTGCCGGGGTTCCTTTGGAATTGACATATAATGGGTTGGTTTAGATCACCGCCCGTAAGCGGCAACCAAAGGGTTTAGAATTGGGATTAACTTAGGCCGTAGGCGCGCGCATGGCGCTGATCATGTTGCCGTACACATTATTAAGCGTGGTCAGGTTACCGTTCAGCTGCTGCATGTTCTTCTTATATACCTTGGTTTCGT
Organism: Lewinellaceae bacterium; assembly: GCA_963747415.1. Taxonomy (GTDB): domain Bacteria; phylum Bacteroidota; class Bacteroidia; order Chitinophagales; family Saprospiraceae; genus Neolewinella. Next base: position 1,445,817 of record CAVVFF010000004.1, read on the forward strand.
CGCTGGTAGCGGCAAGGTCGGCCATGGCTTCGTTCAGCTTGGCGTAGAAATTACCCATCTGCTTGATCTGAGCGCTGGTGCCACTAAAGTCGGCTTCCTGCAGAGCCTTGAGGCTGCTCATGCTTTTTGACATGGTCTGCAACTCTACGAGCATGCCACCGAGCTGTTCTTCCACGACTTCACCGTTAAGTGCCGCCACTTTGGGGCCGGGAGCAACCGCTCCGCCGGTCAGGGGAGTAATGTCGCCGTCGTAGCTGGAAAGTCCGGGATAAAGTCTATCCCAGTAGTAGTCAGGATCAGGACCCAGAACACCGATTAGCAGGAAGAGGCCAGCCTCTACACCGAGTCCCAGGGTCAGTAGGTCAATGGTTTGGCCGAAGACGGTCGGCATTTCCCAAGACTGAATTTTGTACAGAGCTCCCAGCATCACGACGGCCGCGCCGACACCGATGATGAAGTTCTTCATGTACTTGAAGGTGGGGGATTTGAAAAAGCTCATAGAGAGTAGTACGGATTAGGAATAACAGAGAGTAAGTAAGGTGTGCCGGTCAGAACCGTGCAACACGATGATGGATTTAACGGGGTTTTAACCGTGAGATCGCGCCCCTTATTGCTTTACGACCGAAAAAAGGTCCGGCCGGTTCGTCTGTAGCCTTTGAATTTTCGGCGTGATGTATCTCCGACAAAACGGACGGTCCGGATCGCTTCGGTAATAGTCGCGGTGTTCAGGCAGTGAGGGAGTAAAAACGTTGAATGGCAGCACTTTGGTCAATAACGGTTCGTCCAATAGACGACCTAAGCCCAAAAGTATCGATTCACTCCTATCCCGCTGCTCTTCACTATAGTAGTACACCGCGGACCGGTACTTCCCCCTAAGGGCGTGGGCTCCGGTTGCACTATGTGTCTGCAAATGGACGGCAATTAACGTTTCCAGGGAGATGATGTCGGGGATGAAATGCACTATTACGGCTTCCGAATCCACATCGAACGGCGGATGGGAGGCGATCCACCCCTGATCGACCCGCTCGACGCCGTTCAGAGAAATGAACACCCCTTCGGTGCACCAATGGCACCCTCCCCCTAATCCTATCTGCTTCAAATCAGCCACTTACGGTAACGTGTAAAGCGCCTTTTGGATGTATTAAGCCGCATTATGCCGTCGGCTTTCCCAGATCAGCCGTTTACCCTCCCGCTCCAGCGAGGCGACCGACCTGCCGAATAGCATGCGGAGTTTACCCAAGTCGTTGGTATAGCACATAGCTTCGATAAGTAATGCGCGCTCATCCCTGGTCCACGGCTCAAAGGCTCTGGGGAGGCGCTGGCGGGCCCTGGCCATATACGCCGGCAAACGGTCCGACGATTTACGCAGTCCCAGTTCTCGTACTTCCCGGGCAAGCTCCTGGGCTTTGGGTTCCTCCAGCTTGTCAAATGGTCCTTCGGTAAAAAAGTCAACGGCCTGCCAATCATCCACTGGGGGCGATATGGCCTCTGGATCACTTTCTTCAGTAGTAGGTTGCGCCAGAATCCCGTCCATTGCTTTTAACATTTCCACGATTGCCCGCTGCGTGAGTATGCCCCGGTACCGCCGGTAGGCGGGAAGCCCGCGGAGGCGTGGGTCGGCAATACTTCGGCTTCCCGTGAGGACTTTACTCATCTGCGTGACGGTAGGTCGGTAGTCAAGAGCTCGTAAGTCGGCCACTAATCCTACCACTTCCTTGCGGCTTATCGCCGCGGTGGTTTCCGGTGCGAGTTCAGCCATCAGCGCGGATAACGATCGTCGGATCGCTGCTTCGGTAAGGCAACTGGCCCCACCGCACGGCTCTTTGGTCAGGGGATTAATATTCTGGCGTAAATCGGTGATCAGATCGAGTAATTCCTTTTGGGTCACGTTCGAGTGATTTAAGGGTGATGAAGTTGATTTCACCCCAAATCTGAAGGCTTACTAAATAATTAATCGTCAATTATCCGTTTACTTGCGAATATATACGTTTACGAACGGTTAGTATGAGCCTGGTGCCCGCTTCCTGTTTCCGAGAGGGGTGGCTGTCCCAGACGAAATAAGTCAGGATCCACCCCGGGGGATTTTGATTTACAGACGAATGGTTCAGTGAGCTAATCGGCGTTCGATAGCTCCTTCAGCTTGAGCGCTCGTCAGGGCGGTTATCACTCGGAGGGGGGCTCGACCCGTGAAGGTTTTCGGCGAAAGTGTTTCCGATTGGCTTTTATAGCTTATCGTTACTATTACGATAGTGAGTCAGACCAGAGGTCATCTACCCGGGAGGGCGTCCGCGGCATTGCTTTTGACCGCCTTCGTGCCTTGTCGTAGCCAGGTCCAGTTATCGGGGAATTACTTAGCCATTAGGTGAGCCAGTGTTAAGGTCTGCCAGGCGGACGATCCGCCATTTCCGAACTAGACCCGCAGCTCTCCCTGTACGCCGTCATCCATGGTTTTGCCGGATACCACTGAGGCCGCCATTTTAGCAAAAGAGACCACCTTACCGTGTTGGGTATCCCAGTAGTATCCTTCGCGCGGCGTGAACCGGATGAGGCTAAGGTTCGGATCGGCGGGCCCTTCCTGGAACCATACTTTTACCATCGGGGACCACAGCTCTTCGGCTTTCTGCCGGTCGTACAGCACTACGGCATCGCCGTAGAGACTCAGAAATTCTTCGTTCTTCTCGCTGCTATAGATCAACTGCGCTTCGGGTTCCCGTTGCAGGTCGGCGTTGCGATCGCTGTTCTTCGCGCTGAAGAACCAAATGCTGCCATCGTCCTCGACCTGCTGGGTCGACATCGGTGTGCTGCTGAAGGGACGCGCGCCAAGATTGGTGCAGAACATGCAGGTGCGCGTGTCATCCGAAATCTTACGGATCTTCTCTACGGATTCGCGGCTGAACAAATTTTCGGTCTTACCCATGGGTTTTTCCTTTCCCAACGTAGGGCGGGTACAGGCTGTTCAGGAGGCGCCGCCGGCCAGATGCCTCAGATCAAGATCGGTTCCTATTGGCTATCGCGTTTCTGCCGCAGATAGGCGTTTACCCGCTGGACGGCATTCTCCCGGACGTTCGACCAGAAAAAATTGTAATCCGCGATGTGGTAGTTCTTCGACGTAAAAAAGATATCGCCAAAGAAGCTAGGTTTGTTAGTGTATAGCGCCGCCCCTCGAATTTCCGCTCCCACCAAGCCAGGATCCGGACCGGCATCGTAGTTAAACAGTAGGCCGCCCTTATTCAGAGAATCCGGTGCCCGACCACTGCTGGTGGTCCACGTAAGGGGGTTTACAACTGCTATGGACGGATCGTCCTGCCCCGGCGACGGCTCGAAATCGTCCCGGTAGGTACGCCAGCTAACGAAGCAACCCGTCTCAGTCGGGGAATCACAAACCGGGATGTCGGCAAATGCCTCTTTCTCGATGGGCATACCCACGAGGTATGCGGCAACCAGTCGGTCGCCCAGCGGCCTTTTCACAAAGCGATCCCGCAGCAAACGCTCCGCGTGGAGCGTACCCTGGCTATGCGAAGCCAGTACGATCGGACGTCCGTTGTTGTAGTGCTCTAAATAATAATCGAAGGCTGCGAGTACATCCTGGTAGGCAGTATCGAGCGCGCGCTGCTTGACGGCCGCGCCTTCGTCGTAGAATACGTTGAGGTTGGCTTGCCTATACCGCGGCGCATAGATCTTTCCCGCCGCATTGAAGATGCTGGCCTGATTGAGGATGGTAGATGCATCGACTGATTCGTTCAGCTCGGCATCCCCTACATCCGCATTCCAGAGGTCGTTATCCTTATGGGTATCCCGGTAGATGGTGGGGTGAACGAAAAACACGTCCGCCGCCGCACGATACTGCAAATCCTGCAAACTATCGCCGGGGGTACGGTCGGCGTAATCGTTCATACCGGGCAGAGCGGCCCAGTTATCGGTCAAATTGTAGTCGGGAACGGGGGGAGCGGGAAAAGAATTTCCGCTGGGTAATTCCGGGATCGAGGCGCATGAAGTTAGCAAAAGCAGCATCAGGCAGCCCGCCCGGAAGGTTTTGTTTATTGTCGAACGGTTGTGTCGCCAGTCAGGTAGACGCCAATAAGCGCCAGGACGGCCAGGAGTAGAATAGTCATGTATTTGTCTGTGTCTTGGTTGCTTAAATAAACCGAAAATATATGAAGAAGTTCTCATTTATCGTCAATTAGCACCGATGACGGAATGTAACAATTCGCTTACGCGGTTGACCTCTTGTAATGTATTGTAGAGTGGCACAGGTGCCAAACGCAATACGCCGCCACTGCTACCATCCAGATTATCCTGGCGATAATCGCAGATCAATCCATGCTTGGAAAGCCGGCTTTCCAGATCCGGCTGGTGGCCGGCCACGTAGACGGAAATTTGGGCTCCCCGGTCGGCCGGCCGGTCGGGGGTAAGGATCCGGATATTGGGTAATGTCTTAAGATTGTCGTACAACTGACCGGTAAGCAAATCACTTTGTTTCCGCAGGGCCTCCATCCCCCCCGCCCTGGTGAAAAGCGGCAAACTTGCCATCAGCGGCGCGAGCCCGAGAACCGGTGCGGTGGAAACCTGCCAGCCCGCGGCGCCGGGGGCCGGGATGAAATCCGGCTTCATCTCGAAACGGTCACTTTCCCGGTGCCCCCACCAGCCCGCCAATCGGGGTAAGCGGGCATCGTTCCTATGCCGCTCATGGACAAATAATCCGCCCGGTGCGCCGGGTCCTCCGTTCAGATACTTGTAGTTGCACCACACGGCAAAGTCACATCCTGATTCGTGTAGCTGGAGTGGGACGTTTCCTGCCGCGTGCGCCAAATCGAAGCCGACACGGGCACCAACGGCGCGACCGGCTTCCGCGATTCGGGGCAGATCAAAGAATTGCCCCGTGTAATACTGGACCCCACTCCAGAGGATCAGGGCAAGCTCGTCCCCCGCCCTTTCGATGGCACCGACGATATCTTCGGTAGCAATCACCGAGGTGCCCTCCCGCGGAGCGACTTCAATGAGATTCTTTCCTACGTCCAATCCGTGGAACCGGAGTTGTGCACGTACGGCGTGTTGGTCGCTGGGAAAGGCTCCGCTTTCCATAATAATCTTGCACCTGCGCCCCGCCGGCTGGAAAAAAGACGCCATCAGCAGGTGAAGATTCACCGTTAGGGCATTGCAGGCGACTACTTCCTCGGCTTGTGCCCCTACGATCATGGCGAGGTCCCGCTGTAGACGTTGGTGATAGCTCAGCCAGCCGCCTTCGTTTCCTCCCCACCAACCTTCCACGCCGCGCTCCTTCCAAAGACGGAGTTCGCGCTTAAGCTGCTCTTCCACTCCTTTGGGTTGCAGGCCCAGGCTGTTGCCGCAGAAATAAATTGCCGGCTGGCCGTCGGGGCCGAGGGGTAGGTGAAATTCGTTTCTTAGCATATCAGGTACGTAAGGCACCCTCCGCGGCCAGGCGACCGCTGCGCATGGCGGCATCGAGCGAGCCGTTGAGTTGTTGATCGCCGGCCAAGAAAACCCGGTCGATGAGGCGGGTCTGGGTAGCGTTCATGCTGAAGGTAACCGCGTCCAGCCGGGGTAAAGCATGGGGAATCTCGTACTGCCGGAGGAACCCGAGGGCATCGTTGGGAAGACGGGTGTGCCGCAGAAGGTCCTGTTCCGCCTGTGCGAGAGAATCGGTATCCGTACCCTCCTTGAGGCTCACGCTAATGAGTGACCCGCCCTGATTGTGGAGCTTGTAGGTGGGCGCTACCTCATCCATGACGCAGAAGGTATTAATGGTGCTGGTGGGGTCGGCTACCAGATTGATCAGCCGATTTTCTTTCAAGCCGCGCGTACTGTAAAAATACAGGTTGGTGGTAGACTTGAACTCCGTAGAAGCCCCCGCCAGCTGCGGGAAAAAGGGCTTGGGTGCGCAGGCTACGATGACGGCGCGGGCGGAAATACGGCTGTCATCGTCCAGAACCACCTTTCCGTCCGTAACGGTTTTCACGGTGACGCCGGTTCGGATCTCCGTACGCTCCAGCTTAGCCGCCAATTGTCGGGCCACCGCCTGGATACCTTCCGCGGGAAGCACGGCGCTGCCCTGGGCAAACATTTTCAGGACAAAGCGGAACATGGCGGCGGGCGTTTCCAGTTTTTGCTCCAGGAAAACACCCCCGAAAAAAGGTCTAAAGAAGCGCTCGACGATCTGCTCGCTGAAGCCGTACTTCCAGATGAAATCCATGGTGGATTGTTCGGTATAGCCCCGAAAGCAATCTTCCGGGGTGCTACGCATCACTTTCAAGCCCAGCTGGGCGAGCCGAATCTTGTCGTTAAGGGTGCCTACGGGGGAGAGCAGGGAGCGAAACAATTGTGCCGGCTCCCGCAGCGGATCGGCAAAACGAAAGTGCTGCTGCCGCATATGCACATGCCCGCCCGGACGGAAGGCGTTCACCTTGAGGGCATCGAGATCCAGGTAGCGTTTGACTTCGGGGTATTCGGACAACAGGACCTGAAACCCGCGATCGAGTAAAAACCCATCGACCTCATCCGTGCGCAGGCGACCGCCGACTTCCGGTTCGCGTTCCAGCAGCACGGGCGAATGTCCGGCCGCCTCCAAAGTGTAGGCAGCGACTAACCCGGCCGCGCCTCCTCCAACGATGACGAACTTATCTTGAGTCAAAATGGGGTGATTGATGCTGCAAAGATGATAAACGCGGGGGAAGCAGCCCAATCATACCGCAGGATTGCGCCGCTCGGCGAGTAAAAAGGCATAACGTAGAAAGACGCCGTAGGCCATGACATAGCAAATGATGAGGCCCTCACGACCATCCCGAAAGCCTCCCTGGAAAACGTACTGGTTAAAAAATCGGAAAACCGGTTTGACTAAAAGGTGAAAATAGGTTATCCGGGGTGTGGTTCCAGCCTGGTCCATCGCCTTCCAGCGAGCATAGCGGCGGGTTTTGTCGAGGAAGTGATCCAGATTCTTAAAGGTGAAGTGCTGGAGCCGGCCGGTCAGCACCCCCACGCGTAAGCCGTCCAGCTGGATCTCTTCGTGTACCTGCCGATCGTTGTACCGGGCCCGGTCGCGGTGAAAAAAACGGACCACCCGGTCGTTTCCCCATCCGCTGTAGCGGATCCTCCTGCCCATGAAGTAATTGGTTCGACGGATCCAGTACGCATCCTTCAACTCTTCCGAGGCCAGCAGGTCGTCGATCTCCCGCCGCACATCGGCCGTAACGATCTCATCGGCATCGAGCAGCAGGATCCATTCGTGTCGTGCCCGCGCGATGGCCCAATTTTTTTGATCCGACGGACCATGGTACGCACGTTGGGAAAAGACGATATCCGATCTTCCCGAGAGCAATTCAGCTGTTCCATCGGTACTGAAACTATCCACGACCTGCAGGTCATCACTCCACCCCTCCACGCTGGCGAGCGAACGTTCGATGATATCCGTCTCGTTGAAGGTGGTATAGATGATGGAAAGCGGCCGCCGTTTCATTAGCAACTGAGTTGTCCCTCGCTCACGGCGCCGTAGGCGACGAAGTGGGGATTGCGCAGCACTTCTTTATTGTAGACTAATTCCTTTCCGGTTTCATCGTCTACCAGGTGGCCACCCGCTTCCAGCAGAACGGCGTGGGCCGCCGCGGTATCCCACTCCATGGTCGGAGCCAGGCGGGGATACAGATGAGCCGCTCCCCTGGCGAGTTCCACGATCTTCAGGGAACTACCGCGACTTACGATCTCCGGCTCGGTAAGCTTGTCCATGAAAGCCTGGGTTTCGTCGTTGAGATGACTGCGGCTGGCGACCACCTTGAGGCCCTGATCCTGCATGGTAAAGGAGGCCGCGGAAATTTTCCCTTCGCCCTCCTGCCAGGCTCCCTCGTTTTCGGCCGCGTAGTACAGATCGTCGGGTACCGGCACGTAGACGGCTCCCAGCACCGGACGGCCGTTCTCAATGAGCGCGATATTAACGGTGAATTCGCCGTTACGCTTGATGAACTCCTTGGTGCCATCCAGCGGATCGACCAACCAGAAGCGGGTGTACTGCTCCCGCTCGGAGAAGGGGACGTCTTTCCCTTCTTCAGATACTATGGGGGCCTTGAGTTTGAGCTCTTTAAGTCCGGCTACGATCACCTCGTTGGCGGCCCGGTCTGCCTTGGTCAAGGGGCTGTCGTCAGCTTTCTGCTCTACGCCAAAATCGTCCGATTCATAGATCTTCAGGATTGCCGCGCCCGCGCGTCGGGTAATTTCTCCCACTTCGCGGGCGAGTTCTAGATAGTTCATGTCCATGCCGCAAAGGTACGGAAGCTAAGGGGTAAGGGGCTATGTGGGGCTATGGGGCTAAGGGGCTAAGGCATTCCACGCACGAGCGAAGCGAGCAGAGCCACCCTTTACCCCTTTACTCCCTATCCCCTTTACCCCTTTACCGCCCACTCCAGAAAATCCCCAACCACCTTTCCCCAGGTTTCCGGATCGTGGGTACCCCCTTCCACTTCTACGTAGGTCATATCCTGCTCCGCACTCACTCCCTTTTCCTGCAGGAGGGCCATGAGCTGGAGGGTGTCATCGATGGAGTCAATGACGCCGTTCTTATTGCGGTCCTCGGTTTCGTCGGCGGTACCGGCCATGAACCAGAACCGGTTGGGGATGCTTCGCCGGTGGCGCTGTACGTAGTCGTGCACGATCCGGTTGGCATCCGGTCGCTTCGGATTGTATTTCTTGCTGCGGTACCACAGGGAACCGCTGAAGATGCCTGCCGTGCGGAAGGCCCGGGGATTTCGCCAGGCGGTATCGAAGGCGGACAGCCCGCCCAGACTAAACCCGGCGATGACGCGGTGATCGGCGCTGTGGTAAATGTTGTTCCGGACTTGTATCCAGGGCAGGAGTTCCTCGATCAGAAACTTCTGGTAGGCCTCGGCCGCTTCACCGTTGCCCAGGTGGTCGCGGATTCCGGCCGTTCCGTACTCCCGCGCCCGATCGTTGGCATGGACTCCTACTACCAGCGTTGGCGGCAGGCGCTTCGCTTTGTACATCTTTTTCAACCGCTTGGCGAGGTCCATACGTTCCAGGTCCTGTCCATCATTGAAGACAACCAGGGAGAGCAGCCGCCAGGGCGGCACCGCGGGCCGGTAAACGGTAAGCAGCACCTCCCGCTCCAAACGGACGCTGGTGAGCGTGTAGGAGCGCTTCAGGAGACGTTTGCGCCGCGAGAACAGACTGCCCGCGATCTGCCGAAGATAGGTTACCGGTTTCACGTCCTAAAGGTAGGTGTATTGCGGCGGTTTACTACCTTGACGGCCCTCACCCTACCCACCATGCGAGAAACCTACACCGAGTTCTTCAGTCATCATCTCGGTCACCACGTCAAGATCCTAACTTTCGGTACGAGGGGGTATCCGGTGGTCATTTTTCCGACGACCCTCGGGAGCTACTTCGAGGCCAAGGACCGGGGTATGATCGAAGCCGTTCGCTGGTTCGTGGAGCGGGGATTCATCCAGGTTTTCTGTCCCGATAGCATCAACGATGCCAGCTGGTACGCTAATATTCACCCCCGACACCGGTTGGAACGCCACATCCAGTACGATAAATTCCTGGCCGACGAATTCGTGCCCCAGATCCGCTGGAATACCGGCGCCGGACGTATCGCCTGCGCGGGCATCAGTTTCGGCGGATTTAGTGCCACCAATTTTGCGTTCCGCCACCCGGAGATGGTCAGCCACCTCTTCAACATGAGCGGCGCCTTCGACATCAAACCCTTCCTTCGGGGCTATTACGACGACAACGCCTACTTCAATAACCCCACCGACTTCATCGAAGGCGCCAATGATGGTAATCTCTGGAATATGAAGATCGTCCTGGGCACCAGCAACTGGGATATCTGTCTTGATGCCAACCTCAAGTTCAGCGAAAAACTCCGCCGTAAAGGCATCGACCACTGGCTTGACGTGCGCGGCGACCTGGAACACGACTGGCCCCTTTGGCTCGAGATGTTCCCCCACTACGTCAGCCTTATTTGAAGGACTGAATTGTTGAAGGACTGAATTATGGAATGGCTACCGCACGGGGCAGCTTGCCAGGCGGACGGCCGAGCGTCCCACGAGCGAAGCGAGCATTCACGCTGCATTCAGTCATTCACCAATTCACCAATTCACCAATTGATGTAGGGCGCCGGAGCGCGGGAGAAAAAAGTTTCCGTAAATTTCTGTAAACCTCCCGCTTATGGACCTTGGCCAGGATCTCCTCACCAGCTATCAAAAGCAATTCGCTTACTACCGCGCCCTGGGCCAGCGGGCGATGGATCAGCTAAGCTTTGAGGAGCTCCTCCGCGACGATGAGGCCCACAGCAACAGCATCGCCGTAATCGTCAAACACCTCGGGGGAAATATGAAGTCCCGCTGGACGGAATTCCTCACCACCGACGGCGAGAAAAGCTGGCGGAACCGGGAAATGGAATTCGTGGCTGATTTCGGGGATCGCTCGGACCTCCAAAATGCGTGGGACGAGGGATGGTCCATCCTCGAACGTGCCATCCATGCACTGGACCCGGATCAACTGACCGCCATAGTATACATCCGCAACGAGGGCCATACCGTAGTGGAAGCCATTAACCGGCAATTAGCTCACTACGGTTACCACGTAGGCCAAATCGTTCTGTTGGCCAAGCAAATACGGGGGGAGAACTGGTTGTCCCTGTCCATCCCCCGCGGCGATTCGCAAGCTTACAATGCCGAAAAATTTGGGAAAGAAAAAGAAAGACGTCACTTTACCGACGACTGGCTATAGCCGTAACGGAGCAGTATCCGATAGTACAAAGCCTGAAATGATTAGCACTACCGGTCAACTTACCGGAGCCTTTGCTACCATCAAGAAATATTGAAAAACTCGATCTGCACCGTATCCTCCACGCTTATACTCAGCAGCGTGGCCGCCCGGCCCAGATTGACGGCGATCTCGAGGAAGCCGTCGGAATCAAAGCGGCACAAGGGCTCCCCCTCCGGTACGTCGTGGTAACCGAAACTCAGGCCATCGAGGGGCGGCATGCGCTTGACCAATAGCTGAAAGCCCCGGCCCTCCCCTACTTCTTCAAATATCTGCCGCGTGATATTCGTGGTGACGTTATCAAAACGATCGACGAAGACCACGGAGCCCCGAATGTAATTGGGGCCGATGACCGGCTGAAAAGCCAACCGCTCGGTATACCGGGTCGATGGGATACCAATTTCGTGGAAGGGTTTTCGCTGGGTGATGTGGCCCACCGCGCGAGCGTAAATTTCACTGAGGGGGGTATCGGCCTGGTACCCGTCAAGGACAAAGGTCTGATCCGGGATCCGGCCGAAAACCAGCGAGAAGATGCCGTTGTCGGGAGCGATGAAATACTGGCCGTCGTGGTATGCCGCCAGGAAACGCCCCTTAGGCTGGTAATAGTCGTACACCCGAAGCAGGTGCACGCTCCCCGCCGGAAAATGCCGCCAAACCTTATTAAAAACGAAGGCTGCGGTCACGATATCGTAGGGGGGGATCTCGTGGGAAATATCTACGACCTGCAGACCGGGTTGCTCGGAAAGCAAGCGCGCCTTCAGTCGGGGAAGGTGAAAGTCGGCCCGACCGAAGTCGGTGGTAAGGGTAAGTACGGGCAAAGTGGTGGTGGCCACATGAAAAGATTTGTACAAAGTAAGCGTACCGCGAAGAAATGTTCGTTTCTCGCCGGGTTCCTGATTTGGCAAACGCCTAAGCGAACATCCCATACCCGCACTCCGGTTATCACCGGTGGACTATTATCCAAAGATTCACTTTCTGTTCCTACATGCCCTACGTTCCCTACCTCACCCTATTACTCTTTCTCACCTGCTCCGTACCTGCGCTCGCGCAAATAGAACTGGAGCAGGGCAATATCGAAGTGCTTACGGACGGTCATCCGGTGTGGTCGCGGCCTGGGGTGCGATACCGCAGTCAGAGTCGGGGGGTATCCATCCGCTACGAAACGCAGCCGGGGTTTAGCTGGGAAGGCGGAGACGCTATTGCCGGGGGAGAGCAGAAAGTAAGCCACCTGGAGCAATTCACTTTCAAATTCAAGATTCCGCTGATGAACAAGCCGCGGATCAAACTGCTGCTAGGCTACGAGTGGGATACCGAGAAATACTTCTTTAATAACCCCTACGAGGGCCACGAACAGGAACAGACCCTCTTTCAATTACTCGACGAACGGCGACTCAAAGCGAATAAGCTTTCCGGTTACTTCACCTACAGTTTTGACGACCGTTTTTACATCTCTTCGCGGGTACGGATGTCGCTAAACGGAGATTACCAGGGGCTGATCGACTTCGACAATATTTACCGGACGTACAGTGCCGCGGTGGCCTACGGCAAGAAAGTGAGCGAGGACGAAGAATGGGGAATCGGGATCACCTACAGTAACAATAAGGCCCGCCAGATCGCGCTGCCCTTCTTTGTCTACAACCGGACCTTCAACGAGCGCTGGGGTATTCAGACCGCCCTGCCGGGTCAGGCTTACCTGCGCCGGAACGTCGGCCCTGAACTGGTGAACACCTTCCTGTTGGGCGCCACCTTCGACAGTAAATACTATGCCCTCAATACCGAGCCCGGCCGGGGGTTCGAGGAACTTCAACAGTACTTTCTGCGCAACAACGGTATCCGCGCGATGCTGCAGTACGAACACAATTTCGCCCCCTGGGTCTGGGCCTTCGCACAGGCGGGATACTTCATTCCTTTCCAGACCCGCTTCAACCCGGCCGACGACATCGACGTGGACCTGGAGACCACCGTTGGCGGGAGGCCCTTCTTCCGGGTGGGCGTTTTCCTGGCACCACCGAAGGACCTGATTAAATAGCAAAGACCCCGCCGGCTGGGGCCGACGGGGTCTTCTTCAGTTACGACTCTTCGGTGCTTACCGAATGAAGAGCTTGCGGGCGGTGGTGCCCTCGTCGAAACGGAGTTGTACGATGTACTCTCCCTTCGGCAGGTTGCCGCGGTTAACGGTGTAAGAAGATTGGTTCACGTTCGGAATCTCCGCGACGCGACGACCCTGAATGTTGAAGATGTCGATGCGCCGGATCATGATATTGTCCGCTACCCGTACGGTGAAGTTTTCTGTTGTGGGGTTGGGGAAGAGGTCCAGGCTTACCGAGGTGTTGGGGATAAGGTCTTCGATACCAGTGGTGAGATTTTCCAGATCGAGGGCGTAGTAGGCGCGAGGAACGATCAGGGCCATCATGGTATCTATGTTGGCCTTCGCGCGTGTTGGCGTGGCGTAATTCGGATTTGTCTGAGTTTCTCCATCAATGATGTTATCCGCATCCAGGTCTGCCGTGGGAATAGCGGCATTGATGCCTGCTATCTGCGCGCGAAGATCGGCTTCGTTAAACCAGTTCCACACACCTGTGGTTGCGCCCGAGGCTCCAACCTGTGGAGGAGAAGTACGCAGTACTGTCCAAAGGTTCTTTTCACCGAGCAGGAACACGTCGTCGGTATTTGTAGGAATAGGCGACTGAAATGGGATGGTTGAATACGCAGCCGTAATTTGGTTGACTACAGTGGATAGCGGATCAAACATATCGGGCAGGGTAGCGGCATTGGCCGGTTCCAGCACATCATTAATACCCATATCATTGGCCAATTCTACCATTAATCGGGAGCCTTGCACGTCAACCACGCGCATCTGCTCTTCGGTAGGAACAATTACCGTCCCCGCGTAGTAAGGGGCGAAGGGATCGGTTGCACTGTGCACCGAGATTACGGGCGATTCATCACCGTTAATCCACAGCGTATCGCCAAGGGCACCTCCGATATTGACGGTCAGGGCTACATCGGAGCTGTATCCCGGGTGGTTGACGACGTGTTGGGAAGCGGGTTGCGTACCATAAGCATTAGACATTACTGCAGTATCTACCAGGGGTTCGAACTCGCTGTTGAGGAATTGTAGGTTCTGCTCGATTTGCTCGATGCTGTCCAGAAAATTAAAAGCGTTGACGAGGTAACCGCCGGAGCCGACTCCTAGGAAAACGATCTTAGAGGTGTCGATTTGCATGGGATTACCATCCTCGGCCACGGACTTGCGCAAGTAGCGGGATAAGGCATGCGCATCCTGGCTGGCCCGGTAGACCGCCTGCAGCAATGAACCCGTTCTAATGGATTGCTGCGCAGCGGTGGGTTGCCAACCCTGCCGGTAATCGGCCGAGATACCCACATAACCACTCTCAACCATCCGGCTGAGTATTTCAATGTTTACGCTGTCGTTCATGCTTCCGTAAGGGCTGCCATTGAAGTATTGCGGCAGGAAATTCCCGGTGTGAAAGAGGACGGCCACCGGCCGCAAAATACCGGCCGTGTCTCCCACGGGGGTGTACACGTCCATCGGTAAAGAGGTGATGGTATTGTTGTTGATCAGGTTGTAATTTTCCCCATAGACCATGGTGGTCGGCTCACTGACGGCAAAGAGGGAATCAATAAAGCGGCTCTGGCCGGTAAGCCCGGAGACGGTCAGCATGAACATTGAAAAAAGGTAGATATGACGCATATATCGAGTTGTTTAAAGAAGTTTGAATTGAGTTAGCGACGGACCAGATTATAGGTGGCGGAGACATAAGCCAGACGACCGATGTCGGGGCCACCGTAAACCTGAAAAATACGATTATCGAGTAGGTTAGAGGCACCAAATTTAAGGGTGGTATTAATGGTGCTAATGGTAAAATTGACTTGAGCATCCAGCAAAGCGTAGCTTTCCACGAAACCGGTGAATTGGGGTGAACCCTCGAAGAGAAATCCATCCACCCATTTGTAGGTGACATTAAATCCGACCCCCTCGATCCCATTTTCAAACAGGGGAATATCTCGTCCGGCCAGGCCCACATTGTATTTGTGTTCGGGGGTATTAAAGGCGGGTATGATCGGATCCTCCGTTGCGGTGTTGAGTTGGTTCCAGCTGTAGTTGCCGGTTAAGGTGAAGTAGTTGCCGAAGTAATAGTTACCTCCTATGCTAAAGCCCTGGGTGGTTACCCGATCGAGGGCATTTGCGGATACACGGTAGGCTTGGCCGCCGGTAATTAAGCTGTTCACGTAGTTTAAATCTACGCCGATTTGGTAGCCAATAAAATCAGTATAGAAACTGTAATAATAGGTCGCATCGACGTAAAATTTCTTTCCTATGGTACTCCGGTATCCGGCCTCCAGTGTCCTCACCTTTTCCGGACGGATGGGATCGATATCGAAAAATTCGAGATCCCCGTTATTTCCGCTATTAGAAAAAGCGGTGACGCTCTCTACCGTAACAAGGTCCTGGACACCTTCCAGATTTCCGAGTAGGATAGCGCGACCGACATTGTAGTATAGGTATTGATCGTTGAGGGTAGGATTGCGGATCGCGGAACTAAAGGAAATCCGCGCCGTGGATGTCTCGGTAGGCGTGTACACAAAACTCGCCGCCGGGCTGAATAACAGATCGAAGTTTTCATTTTTATCCGCCCTAAGACTCGCACTTACTTTATACCGGTTGCGCAGGTGCAGGGTTCCTCCACCGTAGGCTCCTACTTCCCAGGTATCGATGTTCCGGCCCATCGTGTCCAATAAAAGGGTACCCCGACTATCCGGAGTGTACAGCCTTCCATTGGCTCCAACGGTCATGGAAAGCCAATTGGATTCGTCGCGCCGCCAAACCTCCGCGAACTGCTTTTCGCCGTGGACGTGAAAGAGGGCCGAGCGGTCGTAAAAGCGGGTACCTCCTTCATTCGCAAGCGTAGAGGTGATGCTGTCAAAGGCCTGTTCAAATCGTTCTGTTCCTACCTGAAAATAGGGAACGGTATTCAGTCCCCTAGGGGCACGGGCGAATTCACGGGCTTCTTCGTGGTACTGATCCAGTAGGGGCTGGTTTTCCGGACGGGCCAAAAATGCGTCCCGCTGATCGGATTGTTCCCGCGCGGTACAGGTGCGTTGGCGAAAGCAATCGGGCCACCCTTCGACGTCGTTCAGTTTTTGAAGGACCTGACTTTGCCAGTACGTCGAGTAATCGGAAGCCCAGTCCCCGTCGTCTTTACTTAAATCCTGAAGGCGTATGGCCGTGAAATACGGATCGTAGCTGTTGCCGGCGTCTTCGTGGGTGGCATAGGCTCGAATAAAGAAATCATCACGGTTGCGGAGCTCGATGCGGTGCTGGAAAAATTGGATATCCCGCAAGCTGAACCGGTTGTCTCCCTGATAAACGGTTGTGCCCGTACTGTAATTCGTAGACAACAGCAGTTCCGTGCTCTCCAGCGTCCTCTCGGGCTTCAATCGGATATGAAAGGCCGCCCCGGCCTTAAGGTTCTCGCTATCGTAATCGACCAAATCGATCTCCTTATAGCCCTCGCGCCGGATAATCCCCAGGCCGGGCAGCGTCCGAAAATCGGAAAAATCGAAGGCCGCGTTCGCCTCATCCCCATAAACATTAACGGCATCGTACCCCCCGGGGTTATCCCTTCCCAGCTCAGTATCGTACACCGGGTCATAATTATCCGCCACCCAGTCATCCGCCCGGAAGCCGAACAGATTTAGCTTATAGGCAAACCACGGTTGACCCCCTTCGTTGTTGATTGCCTGGGCCCAGCGCACGCCGCCCTCAATCAGGTTGCGTTCCGCAACTTTGATTTGCGCGGAAAGGCCCTGCTGCAGGAAGGGATCTTTTGTTTCTATGGCTATGACTCCGTTAAAGGCATTCGGGCCGTAAAAGGCGGAAGACGCACCTACGACTAGGTTTACCCGATTGACATCCAATTCCGAAGCTCCCAAAAAATTCCCCAGGGAGAAATTCAGACCGGGGCTCTGGTTGTCGACACCATCTATGATCTGAAGGGAGCGCACCGGATTGGTTGAATTGAAGCCGCGCGTATTCACGATTTTAAAACCGAGACTTGCTGCGGTCAGGTCCACGTCTTTTAGACTACCCAGGCCATCGTAAAAATTCGCGGCGGCCGTCTCTTTAATGGCGATCGCATCCAGGGTTTCCACCGTCAGCGCCGCCTGCTGTTGTTTTTCGCCGATACGTCTGCCACGGACCTCAACCACCTCGGTGGTTATGCCCCCACCCTCACCGAGTTCGATGCTCAGGTTCTGTTCCGCATCCGTCACCTCTACTTCCGTTGGGGCATACCCGAGGTAGGAAAACTGCAGAATGATGGGCAGGCCGCTCACCGTTAATTCCCAGTTTCCATCCAGGTCGGTGACCGTACCCGTCGTACTCCCCTTGACCAAAACGCTGGCCCCGATCAGCGGGTCCCCGTTATCAACGTCAAGGATATTCCCGGCCAGCGTGATTTGGGCCGTCAGGGTACTACAAATAGCAAAAAAGAGTGAGGTAAGTAAAGTGGTGAGCCTCATGTATACGTTATAGAGCGGGCGAATCCGCTGCACGATCGAACTTAGTAAAACCGAAATTTCTCCGGTTAGGGAGTGCAATTTAGTGAAATTTCGCTGGCGCGTTTTTATTTAACTAATTTTCGTCGGCGGAGCGCAGGTGAAAACCGACACCCGACGGCTGGAACTCCCCCGGAACCCCCACCCCATTCGCTCACTCAATAACACACAATCCACGTCCCAGCCGCGACCACAGCGAGCAACTACCCCTGGCCCACTACCCCGCGACCGAAGGGAGCGACTACCTAGCTACCGTACTACCCCGCGACCGCAGGGAGCGACTACCTACTACCGTACTAAATCCCTACCTTTGCGCGTCCTTTACTATGCAGGAGCTCAAAGAACAGATCGATACGAAGCGGTTACCCCATCACGTGGGCGTAATTATGGACGGCAACGGTCGCTGGGCCAAGGGGAAGGGGAAACCCCGGGTCTTTGGTCACCACAGCGCCGTGGAAGCCGTTCGTGCTACCGTAGAGGCCTGCGCGGAACTGGGCGTGGGGTACCTCACCCTCTACGCCTTCAGCACTGAAAACTGGAGCCGCCCGGAAATGGAGGTCGGTGCTTTGATGCAACTGCTGGTCGACACCATCGGCAACGAAATGAAGATGATGCTCGACAACGGCATTAAGCTGGCGACCATCGGAGATACCAGCGGGTTGCCGGAGGCTACCCAGGATGCATTACGGCTGGGCATCGAGCAGACCGCTACCGGCGATGGCATGACCCTCATTCTCGCGCTCAACTACAGTGGCAAATGGGACCTGGCCCGTGCCGCCAGACAACTGGGGGCGGAGGTGAGCGCCGGACGTCTCGATCCCGAGGCCATCGATGAAGGCGCCCTGAGCACCCGGCTGAGTACCCATGACTATCCGGATCCCGAACTCATCATACGGACCAGCGGAGAGCACCGGCTGAGTAACTTTTTCCTCTGGCAGGCGGCTTACGCGGAATTTCACTTCAGCCCGGTTTTCTGGCCGGAATTTCGCAAGCCGGACCTTTATGCCGCCATCGTTGATTTTCAGCAAAGAGAACGACGTTTTGGCAAAACCAGCGAACAACTGAAGCAGGCGACCAACCCCTGAGCGTTGGTACCCATCCTTACCCCGATGGCCGGTCCATATCCGGCAAACCGATTTAGCATGAGATTAAGCTTTCTTCTTTTTTGCCTCGCCTTCGGCTGTCTTACGACGCTAACCGCGCAGATCGACTCCCTCGACCTCCCAGTCTACGATTACTCCGAGCCCCAGGAATATGAAATCGGCGGAGTCAAGGTCGAAGGGGCCTACTTTGCCGAGGAAAATGCCATTATCGGCGTGACCGGACTGAGCGTGGGCCAGGATATCCGTATTCCGGGTCCGGACATTCCGAGGGCCATCAAAAATCTCTGGCGCTTACGCCTGTTTACCAACGTTTCCATCGAAGAGGAAAAGACGATCGGAGACGTCATCTTCCTGATCGTACGCGTCGAGGAGCGTCCCCGCTTTCTGCGGCACAGCTTCACGGGCGCTAAACAGAGCAATCACGATGACCTAAACGAAGAAGTCAACAAATACATCGTAAGGGGTGGCATCGTTACCGAAGACGCCAAGGTAAACGCCGCCGAGGCCATCCGTAATTATTACGTCGAAAAAGGTTACCTCGATGCGACGGTCACCGTGGAAGAAATTCAAGACACCAGCCGGGCCAACTCCGTACGCTTACTCTTCGACATCAACCGCGACGACCGGGTCAAGATCGCCGAGATCAACGTCATCGGTAACGATGCCGTCAAGGAGAAGAAGCTGAAAAAGCAGCTCAAGGAAACCAATGAAAAGCGGAAGCTTTTCAAGAGCTCGAAGTTCCAGCCCGAAGAATTCGAGAACGATAAGGATGCCATGATCGCGTATTACAATACGCTCGGTTACCGTGATGCCCGCGTACTCAGCGATAGTATTTACCGCGATGAAGACGGTGAGCTCATCGTAGATATACGCATCAACGAGGGCAATCAATACTATTTCCGCGATATCACCTGGAAGGGCAACTCCATCTACGACGATGAAACCCTTGCGCGGGTACTCGCCATTGAACGCGGGGATGTATACAACGAAGAAGAACTGCAAACCCGCCTGAGCTTCAGCCAGGACAACGCCGACGTTTCCTCCTTGTACATGGACAATGGTTACCTTTTCTTCAACGTCGACCCTATCGAGGTAGCTATTGACGGCGACTCCATAGATCTGGAGATGCGCATCTTCGAAGGCCCGCAAGCGACCATTGACAAAGTGGTGATCAACGGCAACGACCGTACCCACGAACACGTCATCCGTCGGGAAGTCTTTACCCGTCCCGGACAAAAATTCAGCCGGTCCGACATCATTCGCTCTCAGCGGCAGATCATCGGCCTCGGTTACTTCAACCAGGAAACGCTGGGCATCGAAACGCCCGTCAATCCGGATCGGGGTACGGTGGACATCATCTATACCGTAGAAGAAAAACCAAGCGATCAATTGGAACTCAGCGCCGGTTGGGGCGGTCGCCGTGGCGTGATCGGCACCCTCGGTGTCACCTTCAATAACTTCAGCCTCCGCAACGTATTCAATCGCGAAGCCTGGCATCCCCTGCCTCAGGGCGACGGTCAGCGGCTTTCCCTGCGAGCGCAGACCAATGGTAAGTTCTTCCAGAGCTATAACGCCAGTCTTACCGAACCCTGGTTGGGCGGTAAGCGGCCGACCTCGCTCTCGGTATCCGCTTTCTTTAACAAATACGACTTCGGTACGGAATCGGTACCCCGTAAGCTTATTATCCAGCAGGCCGCCATAAGCCTGGGTACCCGACTTCGCTGGCCTGATGACAACTTCGTATTCCGGACGGGCTTGAATCTCCAGACCCTCACACTCAATAACTGGGGGGAGCTATTTACAACCGATCAGAACGAGCAGGTGTCCACGGGCAACTATAACAACTTCAGTTTCCAGTTCTCGCTCTCCCGCAACACGGCTACCGATCCGATCTACCCGAAGCAGGGGTCTAATATTGAACTCTCCCTCCAGGCTACCCCACCCTACCGGCAACTCGGCATACGCGACAACCCGAATCTCCTGGAAAACGTCGAGGAGCGCTTCCGCTACGTAGAGTACCACAAGTGGCGCCTTAACGCCGAATGGTATACTCCGCTGACAAGCGACCAGAAATTAGTCCTTAAGACCCAGGCCAAGATCGGCTACGTAGGTGCCTACGACGATGCCGTGGGCGTAAGTCCCTTCGAGCGTTTCCAATTAGGTGGTGACGGCGTCAACAATCAGCAATTCGCCTTCGCCGGGGTAGACATCGTCAGTCTTCGTGGCTATGAGATCGAGGACCTTCCCAATAACTTCATCACTACGGAAACGGGCGCTTCCCGCAAGATCGCTACGCCAATCTTCAGTAAGTACACCGTCGAATTGCGGTACCCCCTCAGCCTAAACCCCTCAAGTACCATCTTCGTGCTGGCCTTCGCCCAGGGAGGAAACGCATGGCGCACCGCCCGCGACTTCAACCCTTTCGACCTCAAGCGTAGTGTTGGTGTTGGTGCCCGGGTCTTCCTACCGATGTTCGGTACGCTCGGTTTCGACTGGGGCTACGGCTTCGACAAGAACGCCGACCTCTCGGAAAATGGCAACCTGAGTACCTTTAATATCATCCTGGGCTTCGAACCGGAATAGGAGATTAGAGCTCCCTTCGGTCGCGGTAGAAGATTGCGCTTCGCTTGCGGTAGAGAAGAGCTTCCTTCGGTCGCGGTAGAAGATTACGCTTCGCTTATCGGTAGAGACGGCACTGCGCTTGCGGTAGAGCTTGCTGCGCGGCGCGGTAAAACTGGATAGTACGCCCGATACCTTTTCGCATTTTGGAATAATTTATAGGAAACTGTTCCGGGAAAGCAAACTCTACCGGCGCAGCCCTCTATAGCGGCCGCAGAGTGCCTCTACCGCGAGTGCGAAGCACAAGCTCTACCGACGAAGTCCTCTACCGCGACCGCAGGGAGCCTCTACCGCGAAGTGCGAAGCACAAGCTCTACCGGCAAAGCCCTCTACCGCGACCGCAGGGAGCCTCTACCGCGAAGTGCGAAGCACAAGCTCTACCGGCAAAGCCCTCTACCGCGACCAAAGGGAGCTCTACCGCGAGTGCGAAGCACAAGCTCTACCGGCGAAGCCCTCTACCGCGAGTGCGAAGCACAAGCTCTACCGGCGAAGCCCTCTACAGCGACCGCAGGGAGCCTCTACCGCGAAGTGCGAAGCACAAGCTCTACCGGCGAAGCCCTCTACAGCGACCGCAGGGAGCCTCTACTAAAGCGTTCCCCGCAGCTCCTGCTCCCGCTCAATCGCCTCAAAAAGCGCCTTGAAATTGCCTTTACCAAAACTGGTAGCCCCTTTCCGTTGAATGATCTCATAAAAGACCGTCGGACGGCTACCGATCGGACGGGTGAAGATCTGCAGCAGGTAGCCCTCTTCATCCCGGTCGACCAGAATGCCTAGCTCCCGTAGCGGCTCGATGGATTCGTCGATCTCCCCTACCCGATCCAGCAGGGTGTCGTAGTAAGTGTCCGGTACGCGTAGAAACTCTACTCCGCGGTTTCGCAATTGAGTGACGGTATCCACGACATCGTCCGTAGCAACCGCGATGTGTTGAATACCCGCTCCGCCGTGGAATTCCAGATACTCCTCGATCTGCGACTTTTTCAGTCCCGGCGCGGGCTCGTTTATCGGGAATTTGATGCGGCCGTTTCCGTTTGACATCACCTTGCTCATCAGGGCGGTGTACTTCGTGCTGATGTCTTTATCATCGAAGCTGATCAGCTGCTTGAACCCAAGTACTTCGGCGTACCAATCCACCCACTTGTTCATCTGCCCCTCATCTACGTTAGCGACCATATGATCTACGTACTTCAGACCTACGGGCTCGGGACGGTACTCCGGCTCCCACGCGACAAATCCTGGCAGGAACACCCCTTCGTAGGCCGACCGCTCTACAAAAACGTGGATAGTGTCCCCGTAGCTCTTAACGGCGGAGCGGATCACCTTACCCTGCTCGTCTTGCTCTTCTTTCGGTTCGAAGTGGGACTCCGCTCCCCTTTTGATGGCGGTCTCGTAGGCCATCCGCGCATCGTCCACCCAGAGCGCCACGGTACGTACCGTATCTCCGTGGCGGTCGATCAATTTACCTATATCGGTACCGGGCTTCAGCGGCGTGGTCAATACCAACCTGATCTTATCCTGAACCAATACGTACGACTCCCGGTCCTTGATGCCCGTACTCAGCCCGGCATAGGCAAGTGGCTGAAAGCCCATGGCGGTTTGGTAAAAGTGCGCCGACTGCCGGGCATTGCCAACCAGCATTTCGAAGTAGTCGGTACCGTTCATCGGAAAGGCATCGGTGGAAGCTTGCGGGGCGGTCTTGGTGGCGGATTGGGTCATGATCGTTTTCATTTAATTGCTTTGACAACTATTGCTAACACAAATTTAAACACCCTGGTTGTGGCTTCCAAATCCGTATTATTGTAATGTAGTGAATTCGGGGATGAGTGCCTCCGTTAGGCCCTGCCTCCGTTGCGCCTGGGGCTGACTTCGCTTGCGGCTGACCTCGCTGATAGGTAAGCGTCCCCTCCAGGGCCCCGAACGTTCAGCCGAAGCCGGAACAAAATCCGTGTCTATCCGTGCAAATAAATCCGTGCCATCTGTGTTGAAATCCCAACTAGCGCAGCGAGCAACCAAGTGCGGTTGTCCTTCGTACTTTGTATTTCGTACTTCAAACATCGTACTTCCCCCATGCTATTAAAAACCCGCGGCATCATCTTCCGCTCCGTCAAATACGGGGAGTCATCCCTCATCCTGGAGGTGTATACGGAAGAGCGGGGTATCAGAAATTACATTGTCAGCGGCGTAAGAAAGGCCCGCAGTTCCACGCCGGCCAGCAAGTTGCAATTGATGAACCTGGTGGAGCTCATCGCCTACGAGCGACCGGGCAAGGACATGACGCGCATCAAGGAAGTACGCCCCTCCCTCATCTACACCCGCATCCCCTTTGAGGTAGACCGGGGCACCATCGGTCTGTTCATGCTGGAGGTGGCGCGAAACAGCATACGCGAATCGGAAGAAAATCCCTCGTTGTTCCAGTTTCTTCATGAATCCTTCGCCTTCCTGGATACCACCACCGGCCCGACCGTCAACCTCCACCTGCACTTCCTGCTGGAATTGACGGCCCACCTGGGATTCCTTCCCTCCGGCGACTGGTCCGTGGCCACGCCGCTTTTCGATCTCAAAGAGGGGCAATTCGTAAATACCTTCCCCGGCCACACCGAGTACCTGGACGAGCAGCGCAGCGCCCTAATGTATCGCCTGCTCCATTCCGACCGGGAGGAACTCGCAAAGATCACCGCCACGCGGGAAGAGCGCAGCGGCCTGCTCACCGACCTGCTGCGCTATTACCACTACCACATCGAGGGGATGCGTGAAATCAATTCCCTGCCGATCCTGCGGGAGGTCATGGCGGGCAAGAAGTGATCTATCTTTGTCGCCATGCGGTCCCGCAAACCCTACATTTTTCTCAGCTTCCTGATCGCGCTGTTCCTCGCGTACCGGATGTACTTCCTGGCCCAGCGGCAAGAGCTTTGGGGGCACCTCCCCCTGTTCTTCTACCTCGCGCTCTGGCTTGGGGGCAGCCTACTGGTTACAAAGGGTTCCCGGCTTAAAGAGAACCGCCCTTTCCTGCTCTCCACCGCAACGGGGGTATTACTCGGCATCGGCTTCCCCGGCTACCTGCCGGTTCCCTTTTTGTTGCTCATCGCGTGGGTTCCCCTCTTACTCCTACAATGGGAATCGAGGCGCACGGCAACCGTCTTCTGGCACGGCTTCAATAGTTTCCTCCTCTACAACATCCTGGCTACCTTTTGGGTGACCAATACGGCCTTCTTCGCCGGGCTCTTCGCCGTGGTGGTGAACAGCTTCCTGATGTGTATTCCGTGGATGCTTTTTCAATGGACCAGCCGCTTATCGCCCCGTGTCAGCTACCTGTCGCTGATCGCCTGCTGGCTTAGTTTCGAGCATTTTCATTACAATTGGTCGCTGAACTGGCCCTGGCTTACCCTTGGCAATGGCTTTGCCCAGTTCCCCTCCCTTATCCAGTGGTACGAGGTGACCGGCGTGCTGGGGGGAAGTGCCTGGATCCTACTCGTAAACTGGCTGGCTTTGCGATTTTACCTCACCCCCCGGCCGCGGCGCATTCCCATCTTGCTATCCCTGTCAGTACTTCTACCGGTCATCGGATCGCTGATCCGGTACCTTACCTACGAAGCGCCGGCCGGTGAGACGATCCGGGTCAGTGCCATTCAACCCAATCTGGAGCCCCATTACGATAAATTCAGCGGCGGGCAGGACGAGCAATTGGATCTATTCCTGCGATTAAGCAATGCCGCTCTGGCCGCCCCGGGGGCCCCTACGGACTACCTCGTCTACCCGGAAACGAGTTTTTCCCGGATCGATGAAACGGCCCCCCTCTCCGCACCTGCGCTCGGCGCCCTGAAAAATGAACTTCCCGACAACCAACTCCGCTACCTGGTAACCGGATTCGCGGGCTATTACCGCTTCAAAGCAGATGAGCCCTACTCCGATGCCGTACGCTTTTATCCCGCCAGCGACCGCAGCGAGATCGCCCTGGAACAGCTCAATGGCGCGCTGCAGGTTGACCTTCGCACCGGTGACATTCAGACCTACCGCAAGGGAGTATTCGTTCCCGGGGCCGAAAGCTTCCCTTTCCGCAACGTGCTGTTCTTTCTCGAGCCCCTGGTGAACAGCCTCGGCGGGTCGGTGGCCGGTTATGGAACCCAAACTGACCGTACCCCCCTCTTCGGTGATCGAGCCGCCGTGGCCCCCGTCATCTGCTACGAGAGTGTTTTCGGCGAATACTTTACCGGCTACATCCGCCAGGGCGCGCAGGCCGCCTTTATCATGACTAACGACGGTTGGTGGGACGATACGGCCGGTCACCGGCAGCATCTCTGGTTCGCCAGTCTGCGGGCGATCGAAACGCGGCGGCCAGTGATGCGCTCCGCTAATCTCGGCGCCTGTGCCTTTATCGACCAGCGCGGCCGGATTACCAGCCGGACCTATTACAATGAGCGGGGTTACCTAAACGGGACCATGCAGCTTAACGACGCGATCACCCCATACGTCCGCTTCGGGGACATCCCTGCCCGCATAGCCATCCTGCTGGCCGTCATGGCCCTGCTTTCCAATCTGGCCCGTACGCTAAGGCGGCGCGCGGGTTCGTTGCAGGAATGATATGCGATACCTTTTTCTCACAATCGCGCTACTAAGTTGCTTTTGCGCCGGAGCGCAGGAACGGGAGACGTGGGGATTAACGGTCATCGGCTCCGATTTTACTTACCGCAACCGCATTCCCGCATCCTTCCCCGATAGCCAGTCCGTGAATGCCTATCTGGCGGATTGGCAGGAAACCACCCGGGAAGCGGCGTACTGGGAAGCTTCGGTCGATAGTCTCTATACCTCCGGCCAACAACGGATGACCGCCGTACTGCACCGGGGGGCCAGATATGCCTGGGATAGACTGAAACTCCCGGAGGAGGAAAACATCCAGCGCTGGGCGCGACGGTCGGGCTTCCGGGAACGGCGCTTCGCCGACGGACGGCGACTGGCTCCCGAAGCCTGGTTTGCCGTCAGGGACAGTATGGTAAGCCGGGCCGGAGCCGAAGGCTACCCCTTTACGTCAATCGGACTGACCGATATCCGGTGGAGCGAAGAGGGCGCGCTTTCCGCTAGCGTGGACGTCCGGACCGGACCGCTCATTCGGGTAGGCGACGTGCGGGTACCCGAAGAAGTGCGTGTACGAAACGTTTTTTTGGAAAGGTACCTGGGCCTGGTGGTCGGCGAGGTATACAGTCAGCGACGCATAAGAAGGCTTCGCGAACGGCTGGCCCAGCTACCGTATATCTCCGTCGAGGGGGAGCCTACCGTGAGTTTTCGCGACAGTCTGGCCTACATCGACCTGCCGCTTCGCCGGCGTCCGGCCAGTCGGTTCGACTTCGTGATCGGGGTACTGCCGAACAGTAACCAAACCGATAAACTGCTCATCACCGGGGAACTGAACGGCGAACTGTACAACGGCTTCGGCCAGGGGGAGCGCATCGCCGCGCGCTTCGAGCAACTCAAACCCCAGACCCAGGAGCTGCAGGTGGGCCTGGAGTACCCCTTTTTATTCGGATTACCCTTCGGCTTCGAGGGCGAACTGGAACTCTACCGCCGCGACACCTCCTTCCTGAACCTCAACTGGCACCTCGCGGCCACCTACCTCAGGGAAGGCAACGACCGCGTGTCGGCCTTCTGGGAGCAGCGGCGCACCATCGTTCCGGGGGTGGATAGCACCCGGCTGGTGAACGGACTACTCCCCGATACCCTGGGCGTCAACCGCTCCTTTTTCGGGCTCCAACTCCGCCGAACGCGAACGGATCGACGGTTCAGCCCCCGGAATGGCTACTCCATCGACGTCAGTGCGGCCGCGGGTTTCAGGCGCCTCCGTAACCTGGATTTTACGGGTGAGGTAGCAGACAGCCTGATGCGCCCCAGTACCCAGTATCAGCTCGGGGCGGCGCTCGATCTTTACCTCGACCCCCTGTTGGGTACGGTCATCTATCTGGGCTTTCGGTCGCAGGCACTCATCACCACCGACCCGGTGCTGACTAACGAGCAGTTCCGGATCGGAGGGGCAACCTTACTACGGGGCTTCGAAGAGCAGGAACTGTTTGCGACGGACTACCAGTTGCTGACGGCGGAGTTCCGGTTATTGCTAGGTGAACGGGCATTTCTGTACACTTTTGTGGACGCCGCCCGAAGAAATTATCGCAGTGCGCAAAAGCCCAACCAGCCCACCGATTATCCCATCGGCTTCGGCGCCGGCATAAATTTTGATACCCCCGCGGGTATTTTCGCACTGAGCCTGGGACTGGGCCACCGGGAAGGGCGAAACTTAAACCTGGCAGCACCGAAGGTGCATTTGGGCTACGTTAGTGTGTTTTGACGTAGTTGGTTCGCTTTGCTTTGCTTCCCGATTCAAGAGTGCCGTTCACATGGCCTATCCGGTGATGCCACAACCTTCAAAAGCTAATGCTCGTCGCAAGCCAGATATAACCGAGTAAAGCTCGGGAACCGACAACCGACAACAAAAAACCAAACCCCAACCCTAAAACGTAACCACCAGCGGCAAGCGAGCCTGAGCCTTTTGCATCCGGGTCATGTCGCGCATCAGGCGGAAGTACTCGAAATTTTTCTCGCCGAGTTGGTCTTTGACCATATTGGATACCACCTTATTGTCATCGGACTTACCCATGAGTTCATCCAGGAAAACTTCCCAGGCTGGCTTCATTTTCGGGTAGTGTGCTACGTCAAAGTCGTCGGCGATATTCGCCAGTCGGGCAGCGCTGGCAATTGCATCTTCCAGATTGCCGAATTCATCGATGAGGCCGATCTCCCGCGCCCTGATTCCGGAATATACCCGACCGCCGGCGAGCTCCCGGACTTTCTCGATGGGCAGCTTACGACCGTCGGCAACGCGCTGCAAAAAGGTTTGGTAAATAGCCTGGGTTCGTTGATTGAGCAATTGCTTTTCCTCCTCGCTTAGGTCCTGGAAGGGGCTGAAGGCATTGGCATTGCGGGCGGTATTGACCGTATCGAAGTTGATGCCGATCTTATCTTCCATCAATTCCTTGACAATCGGGAAAGTCAGGAAAACGCCGATTGATCCGGTGATCGTGGTCGGCTCGGCGAAGACGCTGTCCGCCGCGGCCGAGATGTAGTAGCCCCCACTGGCCGCGTAGTCGCCCATACTCACCACCACCGGCTTCCCGGCGGCTTTGAGTTGCTCTACGGCATACCAGATGTTTTCGGAACTGCTGGCACTACCGCCGCCGCTGTTTACCCGTAGGACAACGGCTTTGACATCATCGTCTTCGGCCAGCTTCTCCAGTTCGTTCACGTATTTCTTATCCCCGATACTGCCCAGGCCGCCTGCTCCGTCGACGATGCTGCCTTCGGCTACTAGTACGGCGACTTCATCGTCCCCGCCATCGAGGCGCTCCAGGCGTGCTGCGTAATATCTATCCAGGTCGATGGTGCGAAGATTTTCATCGTACTCAAAGCCTACCTTATCGTGGAGCAACTCATCGATCTCGGTGCGGTGGCGGATGCCGTCTACCAGTCCGGCGGCCACGGCCTCCTGGTCCTTCCAGCCCGTCATATCAGCGGCAGCCGTATAAAGGGCGGCGGGATCGACGTTCCGGGATTCGCTGATGTCGTTTAGCATGACCCCAAAAAGATCCTGTAGGAATTCTTTGGTCTGTTCCCTGTTCTCGGCGCTGATGCTCGTACGACGCAACGGCTCGGTTGCACTCTTATAATCCCCGGCGTAAAAGATCTCGAAGCGGATGCCCGCCTGGTCCAGGGCATTTTTAAGGAAGGGAATCTGGGCACCTAACCCCCGGAAGTCGATAACGCCGAGCGGGCCGACGTACACCTCATCCGCCACACTGGCCAGGTAGTAGGCGCTTTGGGTGTAATACGGGGAGTAGGCCAGGACGAACTTACCCGATTCCTTAAACTTGACAATGGCCTCGCGCAGGCTGCGAAGGGTAGTAAAGGAAACACCGGAGGGCTCATTACCGAGGTAAATCCCTTTGATGTTATCATCCTCACTGGCTTCTTCGATGGCACGGAGTATGTCGTGCAGTCCGAGCGGCTCATCCCCCCGTAGGGAAGCGAAGGGGTCGGCGTCGGAAAGGTTGCCCGTCAATTCCGGCAGACCATCCAGCTGGATCGTCAGGATGGAATTGGCCTCGACATTCGGTTTTTCCTCTACGGAGGAAGCGAGACCGGTGGCGACGGCGGAACCGACGACAACGAGTAGCGCCAGGGCAACCAACGTACCCAGGCAGGAACCAAGCAGGATCTTTAAGAAATTTGACATACCGGAAGTTTACATTCTATGACCGTAAGGGCTCAAATAACGGAACCCGTCGGCCAAGGGTTACCTTTTTTTCGATGAACGGGAGATTAATTTAGACTTACCGACGCCTCCTTACCTTTGCCTCCATGAAGATGGACCCTCGGGAGTTACGTATAGAAGACTTCGATTACACCCTCCCCGACGAACGTATCGCCCGCTATCCTTTGGCGGACCGGGCAGCCGCAAAGTTACTTCACTACCGTGAAGGAGAGATCACCGAAGGCCAATTCCGCGACCTGCCGCAACTATTGCCCACCGGTACTTTACTCATTGGAAACAGTACACGGGTTATTCACGCTCGTCTTCACTTTCCCCTTTCCACCGGCCGTACGGTGGAAATATTCTGCCTCGAACCAATGGCACCGGAAGATTACGCACTGTCGCTGTCCAACACCGATGGCGGCGTTGTCTGGAAATGCCTTATCGGAGGCAACCGCCGCTGGAAATCGGGTACGATCGACCTGCCCATAAAGGTGGCCGGTGTGTCCGCCAGCCTGACCGCCGAAAGGCTGGAGCGGATCGAAAATACCTTCTCCGTCCGCTTCACCTGGAGCGGAGCGGGCAGCCTTTGTTTCGGCGAAGTGCTCGAAGCAGCTGGGACTATTCCCCTGCCCCCCTATCTCGGGCGGGAAGCGGAGGGGGAAGACCGCCATCGCTACCAGACCGTCTTTGCCGACCGGGATGGATCGGTAGCCGCACCCACCGCGGGGCTGCACTTCACCCCCGAGGTGATGGCCCGCCTGGGCGACCGGCAAATTGATTTCCGCACCCTTACCCTCCATGTAGGAGCGGGGACCTTCAAGCCGGTGACCTCCCCTACCCTTGGCGAGCACGTTATGCACCGCGAATTCTTCACCGTACCCATTGATCTGTTAAGGCGGATACTTCAACAAGTGCGGGAAGGGCTCCCGATCGTGAGCGTCGGCACGACGAGTATGCGATGCCTGGAAAGCCTGTTCTACCTCGGTGCGACGGGAATGCTGGATGGCGTATGGAAAAGGCACCTTGGTCAATGGGTAGCCACGGAACAGCGGTTTTCCGACGTTGATCCGCAACCTGCGCTTGCCGCCCTGATTGAGCATATGGAAGCGGCGGAGCAGAAAAGCTTCACCGGCTATACCGAGCTGATGCTAACGCCGGCGGCGCGGGCGCGCATGGTGGACGGACTGATCACCAATTTCCACCAGCCGAGGTCTACCCTGCTTCTGCTGGTGGCAGCGATGGTCGGGGAAGACTGGCGGAAAGTTTACCAGCACGCCGAAAGACAAGGTTACCGCTTCCTGAGTTACGGCGATAGCAGCTTATTGTGGCGGCGGAGCGCTGGTACGGAGCAGCGTAACTAGCCGTTGGGCCGTATCGGCACTCATCCGGATCACCAACGAGTCATGCGTTAGCTTTTCGATGGCGACTACCCGCTCGGGGTTTGTGGGTTGGGTCGTATCCTGGGCGAAAAGGTAGCCTTCTTCCATTCGGTAGGTGCCCGCTTCCCGGTACCGCAGGGTGGAGGTGAACTCGTAGCGATTGTCCGGCCGGAAGTCGAAGGTGATCTCCTTGGGGTCAAGCTTCAGGCTGTCGCCGTCTTCGGTAACGAGTGCCCCTTGCCACTCCCCCACCAGCAGATCCGTTTCCTGACCACAGTGCAGCAGCAGAACCACGAAGAGAGAGAAAAAAATTAGTCTGGTCAAGGTGGAGGAATTAGTGCGTGACGCCGATGTTGAACATTGACTCGATCACGATGAAGGCAACCGCACCCGCGGCAAAGCCGACAAAGGCCAGCCAGGCGATCTTTTTGAAATACCAGATGAAATCGATGCGCTCCATGCCCATCGCCGCCACGCCGGCGGCCGATCCGATGATCAGCATACTGCCGCCGGTACCCGCACTGTAGGCAATGAAGTGCCAGAGTCGGGCATCAATCTGGTAAACGTTCAGGTCGTACATACCCATGGAGGCAGCTACCAGGGGAACGTTGTCGATGATGGCCGACAGGAAGCCGAGGATGATGATGACTACGTCCTCGCTGGGGATCACCGCGCGCAGGCTTTCGGCTACCGCCCGCAGGGCACCGACGCCGTTCACGACGATGGTTTCCAAAGCCGCTACCGACATTAAAATGCCGAGGAAGAACAGGATGGAGGACATTTCAATGCGGCTAAGGGCATTGTGTGCGGAGTACTTCACCTTCCGTTCCTCGGTGAAATCTTCTTCGGGGTGGATATATTCGGACACCAGCCACACTACGCCCAGGCTAAGCATCATACCAAGGTAGGGGGGCAGGTGCGTGATGGTCTTGAAGATCGGTACGAAAACGATCATACCGAGCCCCAGGAAGAGCATGGTTTTGCTGGAGAGCAGCCGCCCCTGATCCTCGTCATCGTCGTCATCCGGAAGAAGAATCTCCCCCTGAAAAGGCTTGAGGAAACTGGCGATCAGGAAAGGCAAGGCGAAACAGACGAGCGAGGGAACGATAAGAAATTCCATCAGCCCGGCGGTACTTACCCGCTTACCGATCCACAGCATCGTGGTGGTTACGTCTCCGATGGGCGACCAGGCACCGCCCGCATTGGCCGCGATCACGATGAGCGCCACGTACCAGATCCGTTGATCACGGTCAGGCACCAGTTTTCGCAGCAGGGTCACCAGCACGATCGTAGCCGTCAGGTTATCGATAATGGCGGACAGGATAAAGCCCAATACGCCGACAATCCAGAGTAATTTTTTCTTGGAGCGGGTCTTCACCCAGCCCTTGAGGATATCGAATCCCCGGTGGAGGTCCACGATTTCCACGATCGTCATGGCGCCGATGAGGAAAATCAGGATCTCGGCGGTCTTTCCCAAATGGTGCAGGAGCGCTCCTACAAAACCTTCCTCGGCTACTTCGTGCGCGCCGGCATGTCCGACTTCCATGGCTTCTCCACTGATGCTGTTGGCCATATTAAAGACCTCACCTTCGGTGTTGACGATCTCCAGCGTGCCGGAATTGAAACCGAGGCTAAGCAAGGCCCAACAGATGGCACCCATAAGCAAGGCCGGAACGGTTTTGTCCAGGCGAAGCGGATGCTCGAAGACAATGACGATATAACCAATGACAAAACAGGCAACTACGGCTGCTAACATGATAGATAGTTTACTGGGCGATCTCGCTCGGGCAATTATACGAATAGTACGCAACTACGACGCGGGAAAAACGGTTTGTTGATTATGAAAGCGGAACAAGGCCCCGACTACACTCGAATAATCCTTATCGGCGGACTCGTAGTCCTTAGTCTCCTTTTGTTGTTACGCGTCTTCCCTCCGGCGGCTTTTATGGGCTTTATAATCGCCACGATCATTGGCTTTTATTTTGTGTCCACTTCCCTTGGAGACCGAATTTTCGGTAAAAGACGCCAGCAAAACGACGAAAGTGAATTTGGCCAACGCGTATCCGAACGCCTCTACGACTGTCGCCAGCGAGAGGAGCGGTTCCGGGATGAAGGTGAACGCATCCTGAAAAGCATCGCTACCCTGCGCGACGATCTTTCCCGTAACCCCGATGTCGATCCCGAAGAGGCCCGTAAAGCCGAGGCCGTGATCCGGGACCTGGAAGCGGAATTCAGCCTGCGTCATGCCAAAGCCGGCTTCTTTGCCGAGTGCGCGCAAAAACTCAAGGAATTGCTCGACCGCCATCGCCTTGTGGAAAGCATTAGTGCTCGCCGCCGGGAACTTCGCCAGCTTCGCCAGACCAACTTCGACGACGAAGCGGTTCTGGAGGAAACCCGCTATCACGTCGAGCAGGAAAGCATTGAGCTGGAAACCATTGTAGAGCTCAGCAACAATGCCGCCAGCAGCAATAAAGCGGAGCAAGCGGATGCACTGCGTCGCCGTTTGGAACAATTGCGCGGTACGCTGGGCCGTAAGGATCGCCCGGAACAGAGTCCTTCCTGAGGAAAATATTCCGAATTTCTTGTTCTTTTGCCAGAGCTACCTATCTTTGCCACCGCTTAAGCCGGAATGCCGGTTTATAAGTACGAAGTTTGAAGCATAATGTCTGAAGTACTAAGGTCCATTTGCCTTTTTACTTTTTACCTGGTCCTTTAACCTTTGTCCTTCTCCCGGCCCGTTCGTCTATCGGTTAGGACGCCAGGTTTTCATCCTGGTAAGAGGGGTTCGATTCCCCTACGGGCTACTTTTTAGTTCTTTAGTCTTTTAGTTCTTTAGTCTTTTCAGGGCCTAACGACGCAGGCGACTATAAGACTAAAGAACTAAAAGACTACACTACTCACCACCCGGCCCGTTCGTCTATCGGTTAGGACGCCAGGTTTTCATCCTGGTAAGAGGGGTTCGATTCCCCTACGGGCTACTTATGTACGATGTTTGAAGTACTAATTCTAAAGTACGAAGGTCCGTTGATCTTTGTACTTTTTTTAGTTTGAACTTTCCCTTTCGTACTTCCCTTATCCCCTTATGTTAATAGTAGTCTTGAACGCCGGAAGCTCTTCGCTGAAGGCTTCCGTAATAGATGCCATGACCGGAGAGATCCACCTGGAGATGGAGGGCAGCAGGCTATTGGATGCTCCCACCCTCACCTTCAGCGATGGCACCGAAATGCAGCTCCATGAGAAGGGGCACGCCCAGGCGCTTGATGCGGGGCTCACCTCGCTCCGAAAACTTTGCAACAACCTGGATATAGCCGGAGTCGGGCACCGGGTGGTGCATGGCGGGGAAATTTTTGATTGTGCTACGCTCATTACCGATAAGGTGGAACGCGAGATCGATTCGCTGTCGGAGTTAGCGCCCCTCCACAACCCGGTTAATCTCGAGGGGATCCGGATCGCCCGAAGGTTTTTTCCCAATGTCCCCCACTTCGCGGTCTTCGACACCTCCTACCATCACAGCTTACCCCGTCGTGCCCGCACGTATGCCCTGCCGCATGCCCTTATGGAGCAACACGGAATCCGTCGATATGGCTTTCACGGCATTAGCCACCAGTACGTGGCCGGTCGTGCCGCCACCTTTCTAAAGGAGGATTATCGTAACCTGCGATTGATCAGTTGTCACCTGGGCAACGGCTGCAGCGTGACCGCCATCGAATTCGGCCGTAGTATCGAGACCAGCATGGGCATGACACCGCTGGAAGGACTGGTGATGGGAACGCGGAGCGGCGATATTGATCCGGGTATTCCGGCATTTTTGGCCGGAAAGGAAAATTTATCTCCCGCCGAGATTGACAACCTACTGAACCGGGAAAGTGGACTGAAGGGACTCTCCGGATCCAACGACATGCGCGATATTCTGGCCAGGTCAACGAAAGGCGACGAAGCGGCCCAGCTGGCGCTGCAGGTATTCACCCACCGGATCAGGAAATACATTGGGGCCTACGCGGCTGCGATGGGTGGCGTGGATGCGATTCTGTTTACCGGAGGGATCGGGGAAAACAGCAGCATCGTAAGGCATCGCTCCGCTCAGCGATTGGATTTCCTGGGAGCCATCATCGACGAGGACCTGAATCAGTCCGTTGCGTTTACCACCGGGGAAGACGTGATTGCCTTTAATCGCTCCCATAGCCGCGTGAAATTGCTGGCGATCCGCACTAACGAGCAGTTGGCGATCGCGAAGGAGTGCGGCAAACTGATCGACCATGAGCACGAGGTGAACCAACTGCCCACCATCCCGGTAGCTGTTTCCGCCCGCCATTGTCACCTGACCCGCTCTACCCTCGACCGGCTCTTCGGGGAAGGGTACAAATTGACCGTCAAAAAATGGCTTTCCCAGCCCGGACAGTTCGCCGCAAATGAAACCGTCACCGTTATCGGGCCGAAAAATCAACTGGAAAGGGTACGTATCCTCGGCCCATTACGCTCGGCCGATCAGGTGGAGATCTCGCGTACCGATGAATTTTTCCTGGGGATCGACGCTCCCGTACGCGAGTCAGGAAAAGTGGAGAACACCCCGGGTTGTCGCCTAGTCGGTCCGGCCGGCCACGTTGACCTGGAGGACGGACTGATCTGTGCCTGGCGGCATATTCATATGACCCCCGCCGATGCCAGTCGCTTCGGCGTCAAAGACCGGGACGTCGTTGAAGTTGCCATCCAGAACAATGACCGCGGACTAACCTTCGGAAATGTGCTGATACGGGTATCACCGGATTATCGCCTGGAGATGCATATCGATACCGATGAGGGCAACGCCGCTGAAATTTCTACCGGGGATACGGGTGCACTAATGCTCAGTGAGGCGGCCGGACAACTGAAACGAAAAGAGGTAAGCTTCGCTTAAGCGATAGAAATCGATAGTCTCCATATTCCCTATTTTACAGAGCAATTAGACTGGTTAAACACCCAACGGTTCTGATTCTCCGCTCGTTCCTGGCCCTTCGAGAGCGATTGGAACTGAATCTCGGTACCCACGGTCATAGCCGTCGCGCATTAGCGAGCCTGATGACAATGTAATCGGCCGCTTCTAGCCCTATATTCCGCTCGAACTAAACTCCTGTCCAGAAAGAATACTTTTCCCCCAGCTTATTGGTATTCAGTGGCCACAATCCTGATTTGCCACGGGTCCGTTTTCTTCTAACAAGGCTACGGATTCAGTCGCCAGCGCTTCGAAGTCATTGCCGTTAAAGACATATAGCTCCTCAATGCCAAGGTTAGCCAGCATCTGATAGGCTTCCGCAAATCCCCCCGATATCTGATTGCAATGATGGGCATCGGAATTTACTTGTAACCTTATACCCCGACGGTACGCCCGTTTCACCACCCAGTCCGTAGGGTAGGTGTCCGTAATTTCGTTTCGGTAGATCCCGCGGGTGTTGATTTCCAGGATACACCCGGCCCCGGCAATGGCTTCCAGCGTTTCTTCCACCGCACGTTGGTACCAGGGAGCCTCTTCCGTCCAGTAGCGGCCATTCGTATTGCGCTTCTTGAACCGGTCCAGATGTGCCACCACCGAGGGGGGATGGGTAGCGACCATCTCCCGCACCAGGGAGAAATACCGCTCCACCATCGCCCGGGGATTACCACCGAAAATAGTATCTATCCCTTCCTCAAAAACGGGATTCGCGCGCTGAAAACTCCAGGGCTGGCCATCCCTGAGGTAATCGACATAGTGCACGGCTCCGACGGTATAGTCCAGGCCGGCAGCAGCGATGTGGGTGCTGTCCACGTTGATGACACCCGGGATGTAATCCACTTCCAAACTCTTAAAGAGCTTGATCCTGCCGGCGTATGTATCGGCCAGTTTTTTTATTTCATCTACATAGTCACTCAGGTCGGTAATCGACATAGACCCTACCCCCTCCAGGGGAATGGGAGCATGGTCGCTGAAGCCGTAACTCGAAAAACCCTCTCGAAGGGCTTGCTCTACATATTCCGTCGGCGCTCCGACACCATCACTATAATGGGTGTGGGCGTGGTGGTTAGTTAACATAGGTATTCAATTAGTTGACAAGGCAACAATTGCTGAGCTAATAAAGCTTTGGAAAATGATCATTTAGGCATGGCAAATTCGGCAAATCAGCGGAACTAGGGGAATACAACATGGAAAAAGTCTGCTTTTCCACCCTTTTCGCATTTACCTTGGGGTTCCTGTAACACCTTTTTCACCCCATAAATTGTCTGCTATGCAGCCTAGACTTTTACTCTTCTTCACCTTCCTGGCGCTTTCTAACTGGGCAACCGCCCAACGCAACTGCGGTTCGATGGAATACCTCGAACAGCAGATCCGTCAAAACCCCGCCCGGGAACTACAGCTTCAACAATTGGAGCGCTTTACCGAGCATTACGATGCAGGGCTTGAAAAAGCCCTTTCCGGAGGCGTTCTCACCATACCGGTGATCGTCCACGTAGTTTACGGGAACAATGCAGCAAACATCTCCGACGCCCAGATCAACAGTCAGATCGCCGTACTAAACGACGACTTCCGCCGTATGAACGCCGACCGCTCGAATACCCCCTCCGATTTCAGCGGAGTAGCGGCGGATACCGAGATCGAATTTTGCCTCACCCAGGTAATTCGCAAGTCGACCACCCGCAGCAGCTTCGGTACCAACGACGCCGTCAAGTCATCCAGTACGGGTGGCTCCGATGCGGTAACCCCGACCTCAGCCATGAACATGTGGGTCTGTGAAATCGGCGGCGGCATCCTTGGCTACGCCCAATTCCCGGGCGGCAGTCCCGCTACGGACGGTGTAGTCGTCGATTACCGCTACTTCGGTACGACGGGAACGGCCACTGCGCCCTTCGACCTCGGCCGCACGGCAACCCACGAAGTTGGTCACTGGCTTAACCTGCGACACAT
This sequence comes from Lewinellaceae bacterium, assembly GCA_963747415.1. Taxonomy (GTDB): domain Bacteria; phylum Bacteroidota; class Bacteroidia; order Chitinophagales; family Saprospiraceae; genus Neolewinella. The sequence continues at coordinate 1,483,494 of CAVVFF010000004.1, forward strand.
TTGGGGCGATGGCGGTTGCAGCGTAGACGATTTCGTGAGCGATACGCCTACTGCCGGCGGACCGAACTACACCGGTGGTGCCTGCACGTACCCCGGGCCGAACAGCTGTGCACCCCGGGGTAAGAAAGGCGATGGTACCGACCTACCCGATATGTTCCAAAATTACATGGACTACTCGGACGACCAGTGCATGAACCTCTTCACCATAGGTCAGAAAGACCGGATGTGGGCCGCCGTCTCCGCTTCTCGCCCCGGTCTGGTGTCCGCAACCTGTAACGGAACTTCTACCCCCCAGGAGATCTGTGACAACGGCATCGACGACGACGGCGACGGTCTGGCCGATTGTGCAGACCCTGACTGTTCCTACGCCTCGAATTGTGCCCCCCCGGCCGGAGACTGCGTCGCTCCTTCCGGTTTGACCAGTAGGGTAAGAAGAGGAGGCCGCGAACTGACTATGGCCTGGAATGCCCCTGAAGGCGCCCTGAGCTATTTCGTTGAAGTATTGGAAAACGGTACGGTTTTCGCTTCCGGTAGGGTCAGCGGTACGGGGGCTTCCGTTTCTATCTCCAAGAACGCTTCCTATAGCTGGCGCGTCCGCTCAAACTGTGCCAACGGTGCCATTTCGGATTTTGCCGAGACCAGCGTGCGGGCCAGCCGGCTTACCGCTGCATCGAGCCGGGAACTGGGGATCTACCCCAATCCCAGCAACGGAAGTGAGGTTACCGTAACCTGGAACCTTCAGGCCGCCACCACCCTTTTTGCTAAGCCCGTTATTACCGAAACGACGGATAGCCAGGTAAGCGTAGAGGTTCGTGACGTTACGGGGCGCGTGTTGCAGCAAACCACCGTTGCCGACAACGGCCAGACCACCCTGAACATCACCAGCCTTCGCTCGGGAGTGTACCTTCTGCATATTCGCACCCAAGATGGCTACGGCGTCAGTACGAAGTTTGTGAAGTTGTAGGCTTCCGACCTAAGCATGCTATCAATAAAGCCCGGTACGACGACGTCGTACCGGGCTTTATTGATAGAACATGGTGGATTTTCCTATCCCTTCAACTCCCGGGGAGCGGCAAAGGGTTGATCGTATACACGTTCCCCGGTCACCCGGTATATAGCATTTGCGAGAGCACCGATCACGGGCGGCAGAGAGGGTTCTCCCAGGCCGGTAGGCGCGATACCGTTTTCCACGAAGCGGGTATGAATCGCATCCGGAGCCTCATTGTGTCGAATGAGCCGGTAGGTGTCGAAATTTTGTTGCTGGGGCCGTCCGTCGTCGAAGGTGACGGCGCCATAGAGCGCGTGGCCGATACCGTCGATGATTCCCCCTTCAACCTGATTATTTGCTCCTTCCGGATTAACAACTATTCCGCAATCTACCACGCAGTGTACCTCCCGGACCTTGGGCTGGCCGTTCACCATTTCGGCTTTCAGCACCTGCGCTACGTAGGAGTTGTGACAATAGTAGGCGGCCACCCCACGCTGATCACCCTCGGACCAACCGGATGCATCCCGTACCTCGGAGAGCACGTTCGCATACCGCTCGGCGTCGTAATCGTTCTCTTCTCCCACGGGATCGCTGATCGCCCGGTCAAAAAGCTCCAGCCGGAAAGCAATGGGATCCTTACCGGCGGCCTCGGCCACTTCGTCCAGGAAGGCCTGCTCCGCTCCGGCGATAAAGTTTGACCGTGGTGCGCGCCACGCACCAGTTGAAATATTCGAATCATTGGTCAGGTTTTCGGCCAGGTAGTTGTCTACCGTACCCGCCGGAAACCGGTTAGGGAATACGGGGCTTTCTCCGGCTCCGGTTCCCCTGACGTGGAAAGCCGTGAGCTTGCCATTTTCATCGAGTGCCGCCCGGTAGCGAACCAGGTACTCCGGGCGGTAAGTGCCCTGGGTCATATCATCCTCGCGGCTGTATACCAGCTTTATGGGCACTCCGGCCGCTTTGCTGATCAGCGTCGCTTCGACGCCAAAGTTGCCGTACAATCGCCGTCCGAATCCGCCCCCCATACGGGTCATCATAATGCTGATCTTCTCCTCCGGCATATCCAGAAGGGCGCTGACCGACTTACGTAAAAACTCCGGCGTCTGGATGGGACCGATCAGTTCAGCCCCGTCATCCCGTACGTCGGCGAAGAAATTCATGGGTTCCATGGTATTATGCGGCAGGAAGGGAGCATAATAGGTTCGCTCGATCACCGTTTCCGCGGCGGCAAAGGCGCCGTCCGGATCTCCGTCGCGCCGGGCTATTTCCGCTTCCCCCTCGTCCAGCAGGCGTTCCAGTGCGACGCGGCGGCTGGCGGTTGATTCCGCAGGACTCTTTTCCTCCCATTCCACCACAAGTGCCTTACGCGCTTGCATAACGGTCCAGGGATTATCGCCGACGACGGCAACCAATTTCGGAAAAGCATTTACGTCCGACCACTGCAATTCCACACCCTCTGGTGCGGCATCGATCGTCACGATGCTGTGAATGCCGGGCATACTTTTTGCCTTACTGTCGTCTACCGATTTCAGGGCAAGACCGAAGGCGGGCGGGTGAAGGATGGAAGCATATTTCATACCATCACGCTGCAGGTCCAGTCCGAACAGCGGCTGGCCGGTCACGATCTTCTTAGCATCCACGTTTTTCTTCGCTTTTCCGACAATACGGAAGTCGGACGGGTCCTTCAGCTGAACTTCCTCGGGAAGGGGTAGCGTAGCGGCTACCGAAGCTAGTTCACCGTAAGTGAGCCGCTTATCGCTGGCATCATGGTAAACTACTCCATTTTCGGTCCGGAGTTCTGCGGCGTCAACGCCAAGTTGCTGAGCCGCGGCGGCCAGGAGCAGGTATCGCGCCGTAGCACCGGTCTTGCGCAGCGGCTCCCAACCGTGCCTGATGGACTGGCTACCCCCGGCGATCTGCCGTTCGAAGTTTTCCGTGTCCAGGCCAGCCTGTTCCACCACCACGTTCTGCCAGTCAACGTCCAGTTCCTCGGCTACGATCATTGGCATGGCCGTTTTGACGTTCTGACCGATTTCGGGATTGGGCGACATGATGGTCACCACGCCGTTGTCCCCGATCTTCAAGAAAGCATTAACGGTGACCCACTCTTCGGGCATGACCAGCTCGGGTTGTGCCTGCGCGGTCTTTTCGTTACGGCAGGAGGTCAGGTACGTGAATCCCAGCATGAGACCGCCGCCCGTGGCCGCGGTCAGTTTCAGGAAGGAGCGGCGAGAGGTAGTAGTATTGGACATCTTAGCTTAGTTTTTGGGCGGCGGTCTTAACGGCGGCGTGAATACGGGTGTAGGTGCCGCAGCGACAGATATTGCCATTCATCGAAGCGGTGATCTCGTTGTCGTCCGGGTCAGGGCTATTATTGAGCAGGGAGGCAGCACTCATGATCTGACCGGCCTGACAATATCCACACTGTGGGACGTCGTGCTCCAACCAGGCCAGTTGTACGGGGTGGTCCCCGTTTTCACTTAGCCCTTCTATGGTAGTTACCGTATCCCCGTTCAATTTGCCTACCGGCAGGTTGCAGGAGCGCATAGCGACCCCATCGACGTGAACGGTACAGGCGCCACAGGCACCGATCCCGCAGCCGTACTTGGTGCCGACCAGTTTGAGCTCGTCGCGAAGTACCCACAGTAGGGGCATCTCCGGATCGACGTCAATAGTTTGTTGTTTTCCGTTTACGTTTAGGGTAATTGCGGCCATGGGACAAATTATGGTTGTAGCGAAAGATACGTAAAACCAACCGGGCACCGGCCGGCATAGTTGTTGCTCCGCCTTTCATCGACCGATCGAGCAAAAAAGCACGGCTTGAAAAGCAGCTGCTTACCCTGCCTTATTCCCATTAAACAGATCAACTGGTAACCGGGCCACCGGCGATCGTCGTGTGCTAATTTTGCACAAGGCGGGCCGGATTGAACGGGAAGAAATCACCAGGAGCGAGGGATAAAACAAAATCGCCCGCTCCTGATGAGGGCGGGCGCATAAAGGTTAAAACCGAGATTTGTTCAAAGTGTCAATGTAGCCTATAATATCTGATTACGAAGATGGGGCCTTTGATTCAAACTCCACTTCACATTGGTTAAAAAATCGACATTTTTTTAGTCTATCTTAACATTTGTTTTATCCGGCTAAGGGACTGCGGGCGCACTCCGATGTAATTTGCCAGTATCCCGGCGGGTATCCGATCCTTCAGCTCAGGATACCGTTCCCTAAAGTATAGGTACCGGTCCGTCGCCTTTAGCGGTAACAGGGTTGCTTTCTCCCTTATCATCTGGATCAAGTGGCGAACCACGATATCCTGTAGTACGGTTATGGTTTCCACCTTACTCTTGGCCTCCTCGATGGTATTCTTATTCACAACTATCAGCCTGCAGTCGGTTATGCATTCGGCGGTATACTGAGCATCTTTGCCGTAGAGAAGCGAGACAATGCAGCCGACAAATTTTCCGGGACCGGCGAGCAGACGGGTAGAAATTTCGCCATCTTGATCGGTGACGTACAGTCGCATGTACCCCGACAGTATGAACACGAGATAAGGATGGGAATCTCCTTCCACGAAAACATCATCCTTGGCCTGGTACGATCGGTGCGTTGCACCTTCAGCGAAGCATTCCGCATAGTGTTTGGTAACGCCAAGGTTGAGCAAACCCTCAATGAGGGGCATGTAATTATCCGTCTGCATGTGAGTGTCTCCTAATATCGGCCAGCAGGGCAAGCGGCAACATTAAATTTATCACAAAGTAAGCCGCCTCAGTTTAACTACGTTTTCTACGTGGCTGGTATGCGGAAACATATCCACCGGTCGCGCCCGCTCTACCACGTAATCCCGGGACAGCAGGGCCAGGTCCCGGGCCTGGGTGGCCGGATTGCAACTGACGTATACAATGCGCGGAACCCCCAGTTGCAGTAGCATTTCCACTACTTTTGGATGCATTCCGGCCCGCGGCGGGTCAGTAATTAATACGTCGGGCTTCCCGTGCCGATTGGTAAAGTCATCGGTCAGAATATCCCTGACCTGCCCGGCATAAAAAGTCGCGTTAGTGACATTGTTTCGCCGTGCATTCGCTTTCGCATCGTCGATGGCAGCCGCGATTTCCTCAATTCCCGTTACCGATTTACACTGTTCCGCTACGTATAGGGCGATGGAACCGATTCCGGTATACAGGTCGTATACGTTTTCCTCGCCGGTGAGCCCGGCGTAGTCGCGGGCAATCGCGTAGAGCCGTTCCGCTTGCTTCGTATTGGTCTGGAAAAAGGACTTGGGCCCGATACGAAAATGCACGTGCCCCAGGCGTTCGGTGACGTGATCCTGTCCCGAATAATGGACCATCTCCAAATCCATCAGGTACTCGTTGACCTTCGGATTTATGCAATAGTACAGGCTCGTGATCTTGTCACCGTACCGTTCGAGGGCAGCGTCCAGAAACCGGCCAATCGTTTCCGGCTCATCCCGGTAAAAGGCGATCACCAGCATGCACTCGTCGGTGGTAGTCGTTCGTACCATCATTTGCCGCAGCAAACCATGTCGCTCTCGCATGTCGTAGAACGTGATATCCAGCTCCGTGGCCAGCGCCCGCATCCCGTTCCGCAGTTCATTGCTGGGGCCGTGTTGCAAGTGGCATTTTTCGATCTGAATGAGTTTGTCGTAGGCCCCCGCTTTGTGGAAGCCAATTACCGGCACCTCATTATCGATATCCGTTCCGATCTCCTCGGTGGTAAGCCAACGGCGGTTGGCGCACCCGAATTCCAGCTTATTGCGGTAATATTCAATGTTTTCGCTGCCGAGTATCGGCTCCCACTGCTCTACCTCCACTTTACCGATCCGGCGGAAGGCATCGTGCACCATCTGCTCCTTTTCCCGCAGCTGTCCGGAGTATGCGAAATGCTGCCATTTGCAACCGCCGCAAACCCCGAAGTGCTGGCAAAACGGCTCCACCCGTTCGGCGGAACGCTCGGTGAAGCGGAGCGGGGCGGTGAAGAGCACCTTCTTTTTTTTCCGGAAGGGGCGCACGTCCACTACGTCACCCGGCGCCACGTCTTCCACGAAAACAGTCATTCCCTCGGGCGTCTTTCCCACGCAGAACCCCTTGTCCGCCAGGGCGGTGATCGTAACGTTATCAATGCGGTCGGGAAATCGGTTTTTTCTGCGGCGGGCCATGTAAGAAGTTTTTTGCGTCGGAGCGCAGGTGCAAGGTAAGCCCGGAGCCAGGAAAAGCGGTTCAGACGATGAATTGCCGGAGGTAGTCATGGCTTTGCCGTAGCGACCGGATCTGCAGCTCAAGACTACCCTCGTAGGCCCGGTCCTCCACTTCCACGCATACCGGCCCGTCGTAGCCGGCATCCGTCAGGTGACCGAAAAACTGCCCCCAGTCGACATCGCCCAGGCCGGGCAGCTTAGGCGTATGCCACAATGCCGGATGGGCGAATACCCCGTGCCGGTCCAGCTTCTCCCGGTCGATGCGCAGATCCTTTGCGTGGACGTGGATCATGCGATCGGGATAATCGCGGAACGGCCGGGTGTAGTCCATTTGCATGAGGACCAGGTGGCTGGGGTCGTAGTTCAATCCCCAGTTTGGACTTGGAATGTCTTCCCACATTCTCTCCCAGATGGCGGGGCTCACGGCTAGATTGTTCCCGCCCGGCCATTCGTCGGCCGTAAAGCGCATGGGGCAATTTTCAATACCGATGCGTACCCCCATTTCCTCCGCGTGGCTGACCAGCGGCCTCCAGGTGGCCAGGAAGTCGTCCCATTGGTCGTCGATGGTCCGGTCTTTATCGCGCCCGACGAAGGTGGTGACGGTGTTGATATCCAGCTTGGCACTGGCATCAATGAGTTCGTGCAGGTGATCGATGCCGGCTTGCCTCGCTCCTGCGCTTCCGCCGCCCAAAATATTCGGATAGTAGCCGAGGGAGGAAATGAATACGCCGGACCGCTCCTGCAGTTTGCGAATTTCGTCTGTCTGCCCTTCGTCGAGTTGGGCAACGTCCACGTGGGTCACCCCCGCATAGCGCCGCTTGGCCTTTCCCGGGGGCCAGCACATCGCTTCTACGCAATCGTAGCCGATCTCCGCGGCGGTTTTAAGTACCTCTTCAAGGGAAAGTTCGGGTAAAATAGCGGTAACGAAACCCAGTTGCATGCTTCCTATTTTGTTTGACCTAGGGCAACCAAGTTAGCAAACAGCCGGTAAGCGCCCGGCACGCCGGCGGGAAGCTCGCGGAAGAAACTGTAGCCGGTGTAAACGAAGTGGCCGGAGCCGTATTGAGCCACCAGCAGGCCTCCCTTGTGGGGGTCCTCCTCCGGATCGTGGCTGCTGAGCAGGGCGGTGTATTCGTCAGCCCATTCGTCGGGAAAGTACAGTCCTCGCTCCTGTACCCAGCCCTCAAAATCGCTTGCCGTGATCTTATTGGGGTAGTTAAGGGCGGGATGATCGGGTGCCAGTATTTCCACCGGTGCGTCCTCTACGGTCACGCGGTCGCGGCTGAGCTGGAGGGGGTAAGGGCCGAGCTCTTTCTCGTCGATCATGAGCCGACGGTTGGTATTGTACTGCACCACCAGGGTGCCCCCCTTCTTGACGTAATTCAGGAGACGGGGCTGGTAGACCGGCATACGATCCAGGGTGTTGTAAGCTCTTACGCCCACTACGATGGCATCGTATTTACTGAGGTCGCCAATGGAAGCTTCGGTGTCATCGATCATACTTACGTCCAGCCCGATGGAAGTCAGCGCTTCCGGCACGGCATCCCCGGCTCCGGGGAGGTAGCCGACGGTCCGTCCGGCTGTTTCAATCTCTACGCGTGCCACTGAAGCACCACCGTCGAGGGTAGCCAGTTGGGTAGGAATGTGCGCATGATCGATGCGGACCAGGCGGCGCTCGTAAATGCCTCCATCCACGACCAATTGGGGTGAAATTTGTCCCTGCGACTGGGAAGAAGAAGGGGTCAACTCAAAGGAATAGAATCGTTCCTGCCCCGCCCGGTCAACGGATATATTTTGGCTCTCGGGCGAAACCGACCAGCCTTCGGGTACCTGCAAACTCAAGGCGCCCTCCACGTGGTCTTTCGCTGCGGTGACCTTCACCGTGATGGGCCGGGGTTCCGCGGAAGAGAAAAGGTAACCGCTTTCGCCAACCTCCACGAATGCGGGGGGCAAAATTTCGAAGGGCTGAAACTGCTCGCCCTCCACCGGATCGGTGTAACTGAAACGTACGGGCCGCTCGAGGGTGAACGTATGGCCGTCAACGGTAAGCGAGGTCATCGCGGTTAGGGGGTCCGGCGTCTCGGGCAGTCCGCGCTGCCGCTGGTCGTTAACGACGTACATCCCCAGCTTCCAGTCTTCCGCCAGCCAGTACGGTCCGCTGTCGGCCAGAGTGGTCGGTAAGGGTACGTTGAGGGTGTCCATCAGTACCTCCGCGGCGGCAAGTGTTTGTCCGGAAGCGAGCCCCTTTCGGACCAAACGCTCTTCGGCGGAGATGTCAATACCGTCGATCGCGATGGTTTCCTTGCTGCGGTTAGCAATTTCGGTAATGATCCGTACGGTATCTCCGGGAGAAGCGTAGGCGGCGTTAACGGTGGAAGAGACGTAAAGACCCAGCGCCCCGGCGATCACTTCCTTTAGCTCATTCATTTTCTTCGTCTTCCAGTACCCGTCGGGCAGGGATGCCATCATATCGTAGACGTCCAGCAGGGCGGGTACGGATGCGGACGGGGCATCAAAGTCAAACCCGGACTCAATCTCCGCCAGCGCCGCGTCGATCTGCGCGCCGCCTTCCAAACGGTCCCAGCTCAGGTCCATACCGGCAAAAGGATCACCGTCGACGTCGTTGTCGTCTCCCTTTAGTAATTCCAGCTGCTCCGTGGCCCGGTCCCGGCTACCGGAACTTCCGAAGCCCTGGCTCTTGTGTTGACTCCGGCTACGGGCGGCAATTTCCGCCACGCTCTCCCCGAGTTTGGGAAGGTAGTCGTTGACGTCCACGCGAATGACCTGGGTACTGTCCGCATGTTCGGGCAGGGGCCGGTCGCCCCAGCTGTAGGCGTTCCAATATACTCGCCGGGGCTGCCAGGTATCCACATAGCTAAGCTGCTCGGGAAAGGCGGTGGGGTCGCCGGCCAGATCGAAAGCTTCCAGCCCGATGATGGCGGAGGCCGTATGGTGACCATGGGTAGATCCGGGGTCGCGGGGATCGAAGCGCAGGATCATGACGTCGGGGCGCCACTTGCGGATGACCCATACGGCATCGGCCAGCACCTGATCGCGGTCCCAGATATTGAAGGTTTCATCGGGGTGTTTGGAATAACCGAAGTCGTTGGCCCGGCTGAAAAACTGCTGCCCCCCATCGATGCGGCGGGCGGCGAGAAGCTCCTGGGTGCGGGTGAGGCCGAGTAGTTCGCTGATGTCTGGGGCAATCAAATTTTGACCGCCATCGCCGCGGGTAATACTGAAGTAGGCGGTTTCCACCTTCTCAACGTTTGCCAGGTAGGCGATCATCCGGGTATTCTCATCGTCGGGATGGGCAGCGATGTAGAGTGCGGAGCCGAGGACACCAAGCTTCTGAATGGCGGCGTGTAGCTCACCGGAGGTGGGGCGATCCGGAGCCTGGGCCGACAAATGAACAAAAGACAGCACGGCGGCTAATAAGAAAGGTAGTTTCACGCGTCAGATTTTATACAGCAAGGGATTACCCAGCTTCCGGGGAGAGTGACGAAAATACCAACAAATGATTCGCCAAATAGTATACGCGCTGCGCGACCTTCTTGGCCTGGCCTACTATTGGTACCGTACCGGACAGGTAAAAAGAGACATGAGCCCCCGTATTAAGCGCTTTCCGTACGGGAAAAGTCGCAGGGAATATTTACTGCTCGCGGAGCCGGAAGACGCCGCGGATACCGACGAATTGCCCTGGGCGATCTATTTGCACGGCGGCGCTTGGACCTTCGGGACGCCCGAGGCTTTCTTGCCGGCGGCCCGGCCCTGGCTCGAAGCCGGCTACCGGGTGGTGCTGCCGAGTTACCGACGGCCGCCGCGGGCAAATCTGGCGGATATTGTCGCCGATTGTCGGGCAGCCATTACGGTGGCAGCGACGGTAGCGCGTCAAACTAACCGACCTCTCGGCGAAATACAGGTTGCTGGGATCAGCGCCGGTGGCCACCTTGCCGCTACGCTGGCGCTCCACCCGGAATGGTGGACGGAGGCGGGCTGGCCAACATATCCGAAACGAATTCTGCTATTTGCCGCGCCCCTGGACCTGGAGCTGCTTCGTCCGCGGTCCCTGTTCGGTAAATACCCCGCCATCAGCCCCTGCGGCGGTCCCGCTCCCGATAGCGCAAGTGAGTGGCTGCTGATCCACGGCGATCGCGATGGATTCGTGGCCCACGAACACTCGCTTCGGTTCGCGCGTTTGCTCAGAGAAGCCGGAGTCCGCGTCAATTTGGTCACCATCCCGGGTGGCGGGCACCTCGATGCCGGCCGCTGGACGTACGACCGGCAGGACGACCACAGCGAGATCATCTCGGCATTCATCCGTCGAGGCGTTCCAGCCCCTCCAGGGCCAGCGTAAAATCGGGAGCCATCCGAAGGGCGGTTTCGTAATCGCGTCTTGCCGCATCCAGTTCCCCCATCAATTCGCTGGCATACCCCCGGTAAAAGAAGGCCCGGATATGGATTGGATCGTTCTTGATGGTAATATTGAATTCATTGTAGGCCGACCGGAAACTATCCTGCTCCATAAGTAGTAGTCCGGCATTAAAATTGCCCGCTACGTACTGTCGGTCGATGGTACTGGCGCGACGGTATTCCTCGATCGCGCGGTCCAGATCGCCCCGGTCCCGGTAATAATCAGCCCGGGCGTGAATGGCAATTACGTCCTCGGGATTGATATCCACCGCCGCATCGAAGTATTCGACCGCCCGCGGATCATCCTGGGCGGCGTGCAAATCCCCGAGCAGCAGGTAGGCATCGATCATATCGGGATCGATCTGGGTAGCTTCCTCTGCGGAGTTGATCGCGCGAAGGGTATCGCCGGTTTCGGAAAAGACCTGACTGAGCAGATAGTAGGCTTCCGGGTTTCGGGGATCGATGCGAACGGCCTGATTCAGCGAGGCGATGGCATCATCGTACTGCTTAAGGATAAGTTGTGCCTCCGCAATACGCAGGCGGGTTTCCAGCCGGTCGGGATCCAGCGAAACGGCTCGCTCCAGCGTGCGCAGGGCGAGGCGACTTCGGTAATACTCCAGGTAAACGTCCGCCAGGTTGTAATGGTAATCGATATTCGTGCTGTCGAGCGAGATGGCCGTCACCAGGTCGTTAATGGCATAATCGTAATTCTCCACGTCGTAGTACATACTCGCCCGCTGACCGTAAAGCACGGCGTTTCCTGGGTCTGATTCGATGGCATCAGACAGTCGCTCGATCCCGGGGTCACCAGAAGGTGCCTCACCTTCCACTACCGGAGACGCGTCCGGTCCGCAAGCCAGCAAGGCAAGTACCAGCAGGAGAAGACAGTAGCGCATAATTGTTTTTGTTTTCTTTGCCGAACGTGCAAGGTCCGAAAAATCACATGCCCGATACAGATCCCCTCCTAGAATGTGTTGTAAACGTCAGTGAAGGACGGAATACGGCGACATTAAATGCCCTCTCCGGAGCCATTGACCAAACTCCCGGGTGCTATTTGCTGCACCGGGATGTCGGTGTCGGGGCCCACCGGACCGTTTTCACCTTCGCGGGCGCCCCCGAGGCGGTTTACCAGGCGGCCTTCAAGGTCTACGCCCTTGCCAGTGAGCGCATCGACATGCGGCAGCACCGGGGCACCCATCCACGGAGCGGGGCGGTTGATGTTTGTCCGTTCATCCCCATAGCCGGAATGACCGTGGAGGAAGTGGCGGCGGGGACGCAGGATCTGGCCAGGCGGGTTGCCGAAAGCTTTGATCTCCCCGTTTACTTGTATGCCGACAGCGCGCGGGTTCCGGACCGCTTCAACCTGGCTGACGTAAGACGGGGGGAATATGAGGGACTGTCCGAAAAGCTGCGCATGCCGGGTTGGGAGCCGGACTTTGGCCCATCGGCGCCCCACCCGACCCTGGGCATTACCATAATGGGCGCCCGTCCTTATCTGATCGCCTGGAACATCAACCTGGCTCCCGATGCCACGCTTCAACAAGCTAAAAAGCTGGCGGCCCGGCTCCGGGGCAGTGGAACAAAGCAAAGGCCCGGACTATTTCCGGGCCTCAAGGCAATTGGCTGGTTCATCGACGAGTACGGTCGCTGCCAGGTGAGTTGTAATGTGGTGGACCCCGACCGGGTGAGCCTGGCGCGTGTCTACCTGACAGCCGCGAATCTGGCTCAGGAGTTAGGTACCAGCGTAACCGGTTCGGAGCTCATCGGGCTGATCCCATCACAACACCTGCGCTCCGCCGCCAAAGGATTTATCGTGGATGGATCGCCGGAGGAGGAAATGGCGGCGGCGGTTGATGTGTTAGGGCTTAACGACCTGGCACCGTTTAACTGGCCTGAGCGGGTGATTGAAACGGTATTTCATGCTGCCGTTCAAAGAGATCGTCGGAACCGATAAAATACGAACGGCCGTCTTCCATCTCAACAAATAGCCCCCGACGGCCACCAAAGTCGATAGAATTGAAATCGGACGAGGGATTGGCAAACAAGCCGGACCACCGGGCGGAGGGGGACACGTCAACGAAATCGCAGCACGTCATTTTATCGGTCCGGAGCTTTAGGCGGCGTCCGATCAGGCCCTTCATTTTCACCTTAAGGTGCTTTTTATTGATCTTGATCTTGAGGCGGGATTGGTAAACACCATACCAACACACCGCAATGGCGAGAGCGATCATGCCGGTTACCACGACGTCGAGAATAGTCGCTCCGGAAAGGATTTGAACCCCGATACGGTAGAACAGGAGCAGGGTCATCAGTCCAAACAGGGCCAGTAGGCCCGGATTGCGGAACCGCTGTTCCTCTTTATAGATGGTTTTTGACATTGGTGTAAACTTTATGTAAATGCGACACTAATATAACGCCTCTGCTTAAATTATAGTTTACTTCCAGTTTACATTGAGTTAACATTAGCTGATCGTTAACTTGAATCCCCTGCCGAGCAGGCGACTCCTCATTTTCTCGCGCATTTTCAGCCTACCTTGATGAGATCTAGGCCTTCTGGTCCACCCGCACCGCGAAGGGTGTGGGGGAGCTTCGAGAAAATGTTTCCTAATTGCCGTGCCATGCTGATCCGTTATTTCTCGTTGGTCGTTTTGCTTGTCAGTCTTGCCGGCTGCCGCATCCACACGCTTTCGGCCCCGAACGGGAATTCGACTGCACCACCTGCTAGAACGGAACCCTGGCTGCTGGGCTTTCAAAAACCTGCCACGAATCCTATTCTTCGTGCCGATAGCAGTTATACCTTCAGGGACCCCCGCAGCGGAACAATGGTGCAGTGGCAACGGGCGGACGTCTTCAACCCGGGAGCGGTAGTCAGGGGAGACAGCGTGTACCTGTTCTTCCGGGCGGAGGACGATCCTACTGCGTATCTCGGAGGACGGACCAGCCGGATCGGACTGGCGGCCAGCGCCGACGGTATTCACTTTTCCCGGCGTCCCCGGCCGGTACTTTATCCCGGGCCCGACAACAATCAGGTATTCGAAGACCCAGGGGGATGCGAGGATCCCCGCGTCGTAGCCCTTGCGGACGGAAGGTTTCTCATGCTTTATACCGCCTGGAACCAGGACGTGGCCCGTTTATGCTCGGCTACCTCCAGCGATTTGGTACAGTGGATCAAACATGGCCCGGTTTTCCAGGAGGCCTTCGGAGGGAAGTTCCACGATACCTGGTCGAAATCGGGCTCGGTAGTATGCCGGCTTACCGAAACCGGTCAACTGGAAGCCGTAGCCATCAATGGTAAATACTGGATGTACTGGGGAGATGCCGTAGTAGGTCTGGCGCACAGTGAAAACCTAGTCGACTGGACGCCGGTACTTAACCAAGACAGTACGCTGTATGATCCCCTACCCCGGCGACCGGGGCATTTCGACAGTGGCCTGAGCGAACCCGGTCCGCCGGCATTACTTACAGATGACGGTATCCTCGTTTTCTACAATGGTAAGAACGCCGACAGCGACGCGCTCCGATACCAAGAAGCTGGACCAGGCGCCTATTGTGGTGGACAGGCGCTTTTCAGTTCCGAGGACCCGACCTTATTATTGAACCGGATGGAAACGCCCTTCATTTGTCCCTCCCTCCCCCATGAGGTGAGCGGTCAATATGCTTCCGGGACCACCTTTATCGAGGGCCTCGTCTTCTTCAAGAACAAGTGGTTTCTCTACTACGGCACCGCCGACTCCATGGTTGGTGTTGCGGTAAAGGAATAACTTGCCTGGACCTTCCAAGCCCCAACAGAAGACCGGTGCGGTTATAATGGAAGAGGAAAACGGGTGCAATACAGGTAAATCAGCTGTAATCGCTAAGCGGCCTCGGCTTGTTTGGCTAATGACGGTGATTCCCCCGAGGATATTCGGGCGGCCGGGTAACTTTTGAAGATGTGGCGTTGCATGTAGCGACCGATGCTGGCTACGGCCCGCAGGCGATGCCAGTGCTCGGTGGGTACACCGAAGTAGGCATATACCGCTCCGTTGTTGCGAAATTTCACGAACAGCGTACTTGCGGAGCGCAAATAACCCATTTCGGAGAGCATCTGCGAACTGACCTTTTGCATTACAATGGGAAGTGCCATAAAGCAGTGATTTTCAATGGTTGACTACCCATTAAAAACGCCCGCAGCCTTCCGAAAGTTGATATTTTAAAACTTTTTGTTTTATTAAAATTCTTATTCTCCCTTCAGCTAATTGGGACACGCTCAGGGCACTGACCTGGCTTGCCGTCAGGCATTCAAGCGAAGAAGGACTGGACCCGGTCACATATATAGGCCAGTGTTTCCTCATCGAGTTCGCTGTGCATGGGCAACGAGATGACCTCCTTACACAGTTGGTCCGTGACCGGCAAAAAGTCAATTCGGTTGGCAGCGGTACCCCGGAAGGCAGCCTGATCGTAGAGCGGCACCGGATAATATACCATACTGGGCACGCCGGCCTGCAGCAAATGCGCTTGCAAAGCATCGCGTCGGCCGTCTTCAACCCGGAGGGTATACTGATGGTAAACGTGGGTACTGGCGGGCAATCTGGCCGGCGTGAGAATACCGGGCACGTCCTTCAGTTTCGCGTCGTAATA
Source organism: Lewinellaceae bacterium (assembly GCA_963747415.1). GTDB lineage: Bacteria > Bacteroidota > Bacteroidia > Chitinophagales > Saprospiraceae > Neolewinella. Next base: position 1,498,721 of record CAVVFF010000004.1, read on the forward strand.
GCCGGCGGCTTGCTGACGTCGACCGTTGTAAGCCTCCAACCGCGGCAATTTGCAGTTTAGGACAGCTGCCTGAACGGAATCCAGCCGGCTATTCACCCCCACGACGTCGTGATAGTAGCGGCGATCTTGTCCGTGGTTGGCGACCCGCCGTAACCGGGCGGCTAACTGTTCATTGTCCGTGTTGATCGCCCCGCCGTCGCCGTAGGCACCCAGGTTCTTACTTGGATAAAAGCTCGTACAACCGATATCCCCGAGCGTGCCGGTGCGGCCGGTGGTCCCATCCGAATAGGTGTATTCCGCACCGATCGCCTGTGCGTTATCTTCCACTATGTGAATTCCGTGTTGGCGGGCCAGGGAGCGGATCGGCTCCATATCGCAACTCTGCCCGAATAAGTGCACGGGGATAATGGCCCGGGTACGGTCCGTTATGGCCGGTTCAATAAGCTCGGCGGTAATGTTGAAAGTAAAGGGGTCCACATCCACCATGACGGGGCTAAGTCCAAGCAGCGCGATCACTTCCGCCGAAGCGACGTAAGTGAAAGCGGGCACGATCACCTCGTCTCCGGGCTTCAGTTCAAGCGCCATCAGGGCTATTTGCAGGGCGTCGGTTCCGTTCGCACAAGGAATTACGTGGCGACAACGCAAAAAATCCTCCAAACCGGCCTGAAAGTCCTTAACCGCAGGGCCATTTATGAAGGCGCCGCTGCGGATCACATCGATAACCGCATGGTCCACTTCCTCTTGCAGCTGTTCGTACTGGGTTCTCAGGTCGACCATTTGGATGGTGGGGGGCGTAGGCATTCTTAGGATTTGGGGTAAAAGTACGGTAGGTCCGCTCGTCGGATGGTTTAGTGACAACCTAATACGGTATCGACCCAACAAGTTTGTTCGGCGCTACCGTATCACCCCGGAAGGCAAGTCTTGCGACTACTTTACTGGCTATTCCACTGACCCTAGATTAAAACCCCATTTCCTGCACCTCGACATCCCCGACCTCGAAAAGTGACTCGTCGATGCTGGTACCCGTGTGGATTTCGGAAAAATTCATGGTATAGGTTTTGTTTCCGTCCACGGTGGTGCTTTCGATGGGAAAGCCATCTACCAATTCCCCCATGCCCGGAGGAATGGGCATTTGACCGACACCGGCCTGTCCTCTTCCGCCCATCATGCGGCTGATGCTTCCGAAAACGTCCTGCGAACTGATGTCCAGATCGTTGGTGATCCAGGAACGGGTGGTGGTGTTTTCCTTGGTATTCTCCACGATGACCAGTTCGCAGTCGTAGCCATCGATAGTACGGTGTTGACCGGTGCGCTCGATGCGGAGATTCTCCATCACTTGCTCCCCGGTCTGGTCGATCAGCTTTCCAAGGTTGGGCATCCGCATCCGGTATGCCGTACGCTTGCCCTTTTTGTCTGTGTTTATCATCGTTGTCTTGCCATCTTCGGTGTCGAAGATCATATGGGCGACGACGTCCCCTTCCCCCTCCGTTACCATGGCGATCTTGTCGTGGGAGGCCCCGAGCCGCATTCGCGTTTCGTTTGTTTTGTTACGTTTTTCTTCCGTCACGACTATTACCAGGCTAAACCTGTGCTCGTTCTGGAAGGGGGTGAAATGTTCGTCGGACCCCATGAGCATGCCCACGACGGCGTTCGCTGAACTATCCTCCGAAGCCTGGTTGGCTGCCGCTTCCTCGGGATCGGCTTCGTTGGTTTTCTTGTCCTTCTTTTTGAACAATCCTTCCAGGGTGTTTAAAGCTTTATCAACTTCTTGGTCGATCTTTTGATCTACGCGGGTATTCGCCTTTGTTTCGGATCGTTTTTTGGCGCGCTCAACGGTTCCCTGACCGGTGGACGGAAAGGATAAACAAGCGATCAAAAGGGATAGTAGTAAGATGCGGTATTTCATTGCGGTTGGTATTAAAGTTCCTGTAACCCTTTATACTAATCCGTGGCGAAGCGTTACATCGTAGGTGAATTAATACGGAGGACATCCGAAGCTTCGCCGCACCCAACCGAACCAATGGACTGAAACTAAGGTTTTTCTAGCGTAAGATGTAGCTACATCTTCTAATCTACTAGCCCCATGAAACACTCAGCTGAAATCCGTGGCGATCTCGCCCGCATGCTATTCCTGGCCTTTCTCATTGCCGTGCTGCTGGCACTGTTCTTTATTCCCAGTCTGGCCAAATTATTTTAACCCTTATTAGCCGGGTGGAACGAAAGAATCGTTTCCCGCAGGAAGTCCGTATCCAGGTGGGTGTAGATTTCCGTGGTGAGAATACTTTCGTGTCCCAGCATTTCCTGTACCGCCCGCAAATCCGCCCCCCCTTCGATCAGGTGTGTTGCAAATGAATGCCGGAAGGTATGCGGGCTAACCTGTTTGGTAATACCCGCCTCCGCGGCATACTTCTTTACCGCCGTGAAGACCGATACCCGGCTTAACCCGCCCCCTCGCCGGTTGAGAAAAACCACGTTCTCGTCTTTAATGACCGGCAGCTCATTCCTTACGTGACGCAGATAAATTTCCAGTTGGCGGATAGCACCAGGACCGATCGGCACGATTCGCTCCTTATTCCCCTTTCCGGTCACGCGCAAAAATTCTTGCTCCAGGTACAGGTCCGACAACCTCAGAGCGGTGGCCTCACTCACCCGTAGTCCGCAAGCGTAGAGGACTTCCAGCAGCGCCCGGTCACGCAGACCATGATCGGTACTGAGGTCGATGGCACCAATCAGCGACCTAACCTCCTCATGGCTAAGCACTTCCGGTATTTTACGCCCCAGTTTCGGCGCCCGCAATAATTCCGTGGGATCCGTTTGAATGATCCCTTCGTCAAGTAAGTAAGCGAAGAAAGTTTTTAGGGCGGAAACCAAACGAGCCTGCGACCGTGGCGCCAGACCCAGCTCAGCAAGATGGCGCAGCAAGCCATCCAGGTGCAGGCGCTCGATCCCGGCAGGTCCTATTTCCCACCCCCTCAGGTTTAGGTATTCGGGCAGTTTTTCCAGGTCGCTTCGGTAGGCAATCAGGGTGTGATGACTGTAGCCCCGGGTAAGCTTCAGGTAGGCCTCAAAGGATCGGAACAGGGACAACCACATAGGCCGAAAGTACGCACTTCCGTATCGGTTGCCTTAGCAATCCGGTTGCCAAGGTTGGGATATCTGGTTGTTGAAACTTATATTTGGAGACAACTATTCCCCGATGCGTTATCTGCTACTCCTGTTATTACAGGTTACCGGGTGCTTCGTTTTCGGCCAGGACGAACATCGAATCGATTCGCTGGAAAACCTGCTTCAGGGGTATGCTCCGGGAGACACCTCCCGGGATATCATACTGGTTGAACTTTGGAGGGAAACCAGCGCCAGTGACCTCGAGCGGGCGGCAGGTTACGGACGGCAGATGGTCAGGGAGGGCCACCGCTACGGTAACAGTCGCTTACTTGCCCAAGGGCACCAGCGGCTTGGCATCGTGCAGGGACATATGGGCCAGCCCGACAGTTCCCTGCTAAATTATCGTGCCGCATTTGACATCTACGCGGCGGAAGAAAATCGGGAGTTGCAGGGGGTGATGTTGTACAATATGGGCATTCACCATGAAGAAGGCGGTCGACCGGACAGTGCCCTGCATTACTATCGGGAAGCGGGTAAACGTTTTGAGGGCACCAACAAACCCGGCCGCACGGGTGCCATCTACCTGGCTATGGGAAGCCTGCAACGACAGCAGGGCAATCTGGACGAGGCGCTGCGGCTGAACCTGGTGGGAAGAAAATACCTCGAAGATGCCGGGGATCCGTCCTGGATAGCCGAAACAGACGTGGAGATCGCCAATGCGTACCGGGACCTGAACCAACTGCCCCAATCCCTGGACTACCTCCGGCAAGCCGCCCGCCGTTATGCCATGGAGGATGAACAGTTTTATTTATCCGCTACCGAAGTGACGATTGGCGAAGTACTTGCCGACATGGGTGAAGTGGACTCAGCGATTGTCGTGCTGCAAGCCGCTTTACAAAAATCGCGCGCAGAGCAATTTAATTACGTAGAACTCGACGCACTTTCGACGCTTGCCAGAATAGAAAGCAAGCACGGAAACCCGGAAAAAGCCATAGCGTACTACGGTGAAGCTATACCGCTCTTCTCCGGTGCCGAACAAAAACTGCTGGAGGCGGGCTTATACGCAGACTACGCGCTCCTGCTGGCAACGTCCGGCCAGCCGGCGCGAGCTATCGATATCGGTCACCAAGCATTGCAACTAGCCAGATCCACGCTAACCCCGGCGAATGAGATAACGGTCTTACAGGCTCTTGGTCAGGCCCACGCTTTCCTGGGTGATTATCAAAGGGCATATGAGTACAATGCGCTTCATAATGATCTGCGCGACAGTTCTTACCGGGTAGAGGTCGCCAAAAGGATGGCGGAATTACAGACGCAATACGAAACCGAACGAAGAAACAAGCAAATTGCCGAACAGGCCAATCAACTCGACATCCTTGACCGGGAAAGACGGATCCACCGGCTGCAGAACGTCGCCTTACTACTAGGAATAACGGGTCTATTGGCGGTGCTCGGTGCCTTGATCTTCAGTAATCGGCAGCGTCGACTCAAGAACATAGCCAAACGACAGGCGATGAAAGAACGCCTGGCCAGTCAACAACGGGAACTTAGTGCCCACGCCCTGCATCTGGCTAAAAAAAACCAGTTCTTACACGAACTCCAGGATCAGTTAGCCGGAGAGCAGGCGACCCAACCCAATGGCGCACTGGGTGCCGTTATGCACAGCCTGCGGTACGAAAGCATCGTCGAGCAGGATTGGGAGAACTTCAGCAACTATTTCCGGGAGGTACACGGAGAGTATGAGTCGCGCCTCCGGAAAGCCGCCACCTCCAAGCTTTCGCTCCGAGAGCTTCGCCTGGCCGCGCTCGTCAAGATGGGACTTTCCAACAATGAGATGGCCGATATGCTGAACGTAAGCCAGAACACCCTCTATAAAGCTAAGTACCGTCTGCGGAAAAAGCTCCCCACCGACGACGACCAAAGCCTGGACCAATACTTAGCACAAGTATAAACCGCTCATAATCAATTACTTGCGCTTATGTCCAGTAATTGTCCAGTAGGTGTTCTGCCGAATTGGTGGTGCTGCGGCCTAGTTTAGGAAGGATATTTTACTTCAAGACATTATGCGTAAGGAAACACTTCTCACTCTCCTCCTGGCCTTCCTCTGCGCGGGCCTTTCGGCACAACCCGATGAAGATACCTGGTACTTCGGCTTTCGGGCCGGAGCAGGTTACGGGAGCCTCGGGGACATTCGGTCCACGATCATCCCCGAGGCTTTCGCCGCCGAAACCTACGAAACCGCCACCGAACCGGTGATTGGATTCCACGGCGGGGTCTTCATCTATCACCGCTTTTACAAGAGCCGCTTTGCGATTCAGCCATCCGTTGATTTCGGGGTCGGAGGGGGTGACTTTACCTACACCGACATCAATGAACTGGACTACCGTATCGGCTTTAATTACCAGTACGTAAGTATCGGTACGGAGGCCAAGGTATACCCAATGGCCGGCCTGCACTTCGCCGCCGGTATGGAGATCGCCTTCAACGTCGCCAGCGATCGCATTACCTACACCTCTAATATGCCCGACTTGGGCCCCGACCTGCAGATCCAGCAGAGCCTGCGGGAAGTGCTGCGTGGGAGCAACGACGTCCGCTTCCTGGTGGGTGCCGGCTACGACTTTGAATTCGGTCTGATTGTGGACCTCCGCTACCGCCTCGGCCTCACGGACACCTTAGAGACCCTGGCCAACGGCTTCAGCTTCATCGAGAATATGAACCGAAGTTCCGGCTTCCGGGCAACGGTAGGCTGGATCATTGAATTTCCTAACTAGACAAACCCCGGCAGGCATGAAATGGAACAAAGAATTCCTTACGCGAGCCGCACTGATCCTCGGATCGGTGACCGGCGTTTTCGGGGCGGCACTCAACGGACAGGTTTACCCCGGTGGGGTAGCCGCCCCTTTTCTCGCCAACTACGGTCAGCGGTCCTCCATGACCGCCGAATTTCCCGCGCAGCCACCTTCCACGCTCTACGTTTTCGCCGCATACCGACCTGTAGCGGGATCGGAGCAAGTTGTCTGGAGCATCTCAACCGGTGACAGTACCCGGGCGCTGCTCACCACCGACCATATCGCGGATTTATCATCCGGATGGTACCAGCCGCTAAGCAGGCGTGACAACTGTACCGACCCGGTACTGCATACCTATCTTAGCCAAGGCAGCACGGAGGCTCCAACCCCGGCAGGAAGGACGGTTTTCCGTGTAGGCGATTACACCGGAGTGCCGGCACTACCCGTGGGACCGTTTACGGGTACCCAGGCCGAGGTGCTGGTGTATAACCGCTCCCTCCTTGCCACGGAACAGCAGCGAATCGAATCTTACCTGGCTATCCGCCACGGCATCACACTGGACCAGTCCGATCCCACCCATTACCTATCCGCCGAAGGCACGGTCGTCTGGAATGCCCACGACGCAGCGGACTATAATCACCGCATTTTCGGACTGGCCCGTGATGCACGTAGTGGATTATCAAAGTCCGAAGCGCACCCAGCGGATTGCACGGAAAACCCCCTCACCCTGCGTATTCAACCGTCGGACACCTTGGACTACTACCTGACGGTTTCCGACAACGACGGCCTTCTCGCCCTCGGCGACCGCCGCCTCGAACGCGTTTGGCGGGTACAATCTACCCGGACGCAAACGGCAGCCGTAGACATCCTCCTCGACCAAAACGAGCTGTATACCCCCTTACGGCCGGGCAATGAATGGCAACTGCTCGTAGACAAGACCGGAACCGCCCGTTTTGACAAAGTGGACACCATCCGTATAGCTAATGGTACCTATCGACTTCCCGTTATCGCGGGCAATTATCACTTCACCTTTTCCCCGCTACGGCCCCTTGATGAGGTGCTGTCCCCGGGCTTCTTCCGGAGCCTTTCCGTTAGTCCGAACCCAACCACCGACGGCCACTTCCAACTGCAAACTATCCTTGCTGATTCCGCACCCGTAACCGTAGACGTCTTCGATGCGACGGGACGCCGCATCCGGTCCCATGTCCGTTCTACGGCCAGGGCCCACCGGCTTAATGATCGACTACCCAGTGCCGGGCTCTATCTGGTGAACGTACGGTCGGGTGCGGAATCGGTCAGCCTGAAAATCGTTGTCCAATGAGAGCCTGGAAAACACTTCTCGGCTATTACGCGCAAGGCTTGTTGTTGCTTGCTTGCTGTTTGCCATTCGAAGGGGTAAGTCAGTCTACCGGATACGCTGGCCCCGCCCCGGCGGCTACCTCTTTCCCCATACCTGCTTCGGCGGATCCTTCCAGCGGCATGGTCCTGATTCCGCCCCCCTCGGCCGGCCCCCAGGGAGCGGCGAGTACGAGCTACCCTTTACGGTTGCCGCCCGGGCGGGCGGGCATGGAGCCCACCATATCCATCGATTACCAGCATCGTCACGACAATGGCTGGTTGGGAAAGGGTTGGGACGTCCTATTACCGGCTATTTCGTTGGACACGCGTTGGGGGGTGCCCCGCTACTCCCCCACTCAGGAAACGGAAATCTACCTGCTCAATGGGGAACAATTATCACCTGCCGCCCATCGCGGAGGCCAGCTGCCACGTACGTCGGAAAAAACTTTTACCCCACGAATAGAAGGCTCCTTTTCCCGGATCACGCGCCATGGCAGCCACCCCGCAAACTACTGGTGGGAGGTCGAGCACACGGACGGTTCGGTGCAGTATTTCGGAGGCTCACCGGACGAGGGGCTACGTACTCGAAGCGGTGCTGACTTCCCCCGACGGGGATGTCGCGCACTGGGCCGTCACCGCCGAAGTCGATCCCTTCGGAAACCGGGTCGATTATCACTATACGGTCCAGTCAGATCCCGGCAAACTCGGATCCACCGAGCCCGGCACGGCTATTTACCCCTCCTACATCGCCTATACCGGTCACGACGGGGTGGAAGGACCTTTCCGGGTCACCTTCTTGCGTGACCGGGAGCTGAACGAGGCCCGGCGCCCCGACGTGGAAATGGAAGGCCTGCTAGGTTTCAAAACCGTAACCGCCGATTTGCTCCGCCGAATAGTGATAACCTACGGGGAAGAGCCGGTACGCGCCTACGAGCTTACCTACGAAACGGGTCTCTACCGCCGCAGCCTGCTGCACGCCATTGCCGAGATCGATGCCGACGGTGAGGAGTTTTACCGCCACACCTTCGAGTACCACGACGAGGTCACGGTCGGTGGCGAGCTTCGTCCTTTCGGGCCCGAAGAGACCTGGGATTCGGGAGATGATGACCTGACCGGGCCCATGATCAATCCGCTGCCCGGCTTCTCGAACGAAGCTTCCGTTCTGGGCACCTCAACCTCCGGAAGCATACAGGTGGGCACGGCCATCACCTTCGGGCCGGTGGGATCACCCGTTACTAAAGACTATACGGTTGGCGGCACCGTCGGTTTCGGCCAGAACGAGGCCGAGGGCCTGCTGGCTTTGGTAGATATAAATGGCGACGCCCTTCCCGACAAAGTTTTTCGCCGGGGTGAGGCACTGTACTACCGGCCTAACACCGGCGAAAGCGCTTTTGGCGCGGTAAGGCCAATTCGGGGAATAACCAGCTTCAGCTACACGAAGGTCTCCGAGCTCAATTTCGGAGCCGAAGCCAACATAGCCCCCCTGTTCGCCGGATACGAGTACACCACCTCCACCTCCACGACGTCGACCTACTTCGCCGATTTCAATGGAGATGATCTGATCGACGTCGTAGTGAGGGGGCAGGTATACTTCAACCACCTCGATGCCAACGGTGATCCGGTATTTACCACCGACAGCAACGACACCAACAGCCCGATCGTTGCCGGAGCCGCTCCCGACCCGAACCTCGTGACCGTCGACCCCGACGAACAAGCCGATCTGTTGGCGAGGAACCCCCTGCACGACGTCGTACGCTGCTGGCAGGCACCGTGGTCGGGAATCGTGACCATCAATGCTCCCCTTCACCTCGTGGACACCGATCCCTACCCGCGGGCCGACGGGGTTCGCGTCAGTATTCAGCATGGCGGTACCGTGCGGTATGCCCGCGACATCGAAGCCGGTGACTTCACCACATATTTCCCGGACGGCGTCGCGAATATTTCCGTGCGCTCCGGCGATCGCATCTATTTTAGAGTGCAATCGGTGGTCGACGGAGCCCACGACCGGGTCGCCTGGGACCCGGAAATTTACTACCTGGGGTCCGATACCAGTCTGCTCGACCCCAACGGGAAGGCTTACTATCGATTCCAGGCTTCGGAAGATTTCTTACTGGCTTCTATCCAGGAAGTAAGTATGCCGGAGCGCGGGCTGATCGACATCGAAGGGACAATCTCGAAGCCCGTCCTGACCGACACCCTTATCCTCCGCATCCTGGAAACGCGCGGGGGGAATCGCGGCATCCTGCGTACCGACACCCTGCTTCCCAACACGGTTCTCGTCAATGAGCCTATTGAAATAAGCGGCGTATCCGTAGATACCAGCGTGAGCCTATGCTTTCAATTAGGATCGGCCAGCGAAGTCAGCTGGCAGGATATCCGCTGGCAGCCTACTATCTCCTTTCGTTCCGGAGGCTATGTCTATTGCCCGGCCATTGATTACACCCTCTTTCCCCGTATGGAGTTGGCGGCGGTACCGGTGGTCGTACCGGATCCCGGCAGCTATTATCTGGCGGTTCGGTACCTGCCCGGCGTTGCCGTTCCCTCCCAACCGCAAGCCACGATCAAGGTCCGCGATAGCCTGGTGGCCCGCTTTCCTTTACAGCGGGCCGGCACGGGGCTGACCCTCGGGGCGTACGTCACCCTGCCGGCCGATGCGGAGGTATTCGTGGAGGTATTCGAGCCTTCTTCATTTGGCGGTGGGTCCGTTATTGCCAGCCTGCAGGATAGTCTAAGTCGGGCGCGGGGCGCAGGTGGAAAGATTTCCGTGCAAGCCGGCCTGGCCCGGAAATTAACCCAGCGAGAATTGCTCTTCGGCAACGGCTACCGCGGCTGGGGGCAGTTCGTTTATAATGGTAACGGAGCGGCCGGTGGGCGACCGATCGACGAAAGTTTACTCAGGCGACGGGAGGTCACCATAGATTCTTCCGACCTGGAAGAAATAGAGAATATCGACCCCGAGGATGAAGCGGCCATCGCCCGGTTAGCGGACAAGGGGGGAGACCCGACGAAGGACCAGTTCGTGGTAATGATTGCCGATCCTAAAGCCGGTAACTGGAGGGGCTACGACAACCTGACCCTGGTGGGCCCGGATTACCTCAGCAGTTCCCGCTTCGGGGAGGACGATGTCGTGCTAACCCCAGACCTGGGTGACGGGAGCAGCTCCGCTCCGGGCCTGATATCCAAGAGTAGCATGCACGCCGTAGCCGGAGGAGTCAGCGCCGGCATCGGTAGCCTGGGTGCCAGCTATGCGAACAATACGACCCACAGCGTCATCGACGTTACCGACATGAACGGAGACCGGTATCCTGACCTGGTAACCGAGACACGTATCCAGTACACCGGGCCCTACGGTGGCCTGGACGGCACCAGCCTTAGCCACACCTTAGGTTCCCACACCGCCCACAGTAAGGCAATCGGGGCAACGGCCGGTGGAAACTTCGTTCACTCCAGTACCAGCAACGCGGGGGCCAGCCACGGGAAGGGTTCCCGCCGTCGGTCCCGAAAGGCCAGGAACACCAGCCGGAATAACGGGTCGCGCGCCAGTTCTTCCAATGAATCCGGAGAAAGCGCCGCCAGCATCAGCGGGAACTTCACCGAGGACCGCGACTATGCGGAGCACAGCTGGCAGGATATGAACGGCGATGGCCTGCCCGATAAAGTCTGGCAAGACGGTACAGTGGCTCTCAACTATGGCTATCGTTTCGGTGCTCCAGAAGCCTGGGCATTCACGGAAATCACCAGCGGCGTCAGTTACGACTACGGCGGCGGGGTGGGCATCAATGTGAGCAACGGCAGCATCATGGCCGGCGTGGGCGTCTCCCGTACGGACAACTGGACCGAACAGTGGTTACAGGACATAAACGGGGATGGCCTGACCGATCGATTACGCTACGACGAGGACGGTGGTACCCTTACCGCGAATCTTAATCACGGCACGGACTTCGGCCCGGACCTGGTGTGGGAAACCGACGCTCCACGCGCGGAAGAAGGAAACGCCAGCTCGGAAAGCGTGAACGGCGCCTTCACGATCTGTGTCAACATCCTGCTCGTGCGGGTATGCTTCAATCCGAGCGGCTCCACCGGTCGCGGAATCAGCCGCACCCTCACCCAGTACACCGACATTGACGGCGACGGGGTGCCCGAATCGGTCCGGGCCGGTACCGACGACGGCAGTTTACTGGTCCGCCCTTCGAAGTTGGGCAAATCCAACCTGCTAAAGACTATACACGGCCCGCTTGGTGCTGAGGTACGGGTAGATTACGCCCGCGCGCCCTTGACCTACGAAATGCCGCACGCGCAATACGTACTGTACGAGGTGGCCGTGTCGGATGGGGTAAGCGGCGACGGTCCGGACTGGCGCCGGGCCCGCTTCTCCTTTGCCGAACCGGTGTATGACCGCTACGAACGCGAATTCTATGGCTACCGCAGCGTCCGTGAGGATCACCTGAATACGGAGAACGACGGTGAAGTATACCGCAGCCTGGTCAGGGAGTACCGGCAGTCGAACTACTACACCAAAGGATTGCTTTCGGAAGATTACGTGGTGGATGCGCAGGGACGCCGCTTCGGTACTACCCGCTACCGCTATACCTTGCTCGACCCGGCAACCATGGACCCCGTTCCCGCAGCAATCCTGTTGGGTACGGCCAGGCCGGTCTTTCCCGCCCTTACCGAAATAGCTACCGTATTCCAGGAGGGGGACAGCACCCGCTCCATTACGGAAACGGAGACCTACGACTATACGGATTACGGGCTGATGTCCCGAACCGTAAATACGGGAAACGGCCGTCCGGAAGACCTGCTGGAGATAAACATAACGTATCAGCAATTTACGGATCGGTACCTCCACGGTGCCAAGTCGGAAGTCCTGACCTACGGCGGCGGCGAACTGCTACGTAAGGAAACGACTACCTATTTTCCAGAGGGGAAACCCCGTGAGCTAACCCTGTTCATTGACGATACACTCACCAGTACCGAAGTATATGAATACGATGCCTTCGGCAACCTTACCAAGGAAACCGGACCCCGCACCGCTGCGGGAGAGCGGATGATCCTGACCTACGGTTACGACGAGCAAACCCATACCCATCTGACGAATTACACCAATGGTCACGGGCTGGTAGCAACGGCAACCTTCGATCCAAAATTCGGTCAGCAAACCTCATTTGTCGGTTTACAGGGGCAACACATCGACTTCGAACTCGACCGCCGGGGACGGGTAACGAGTGTATTACGCCCCCTTGATCCCATCTACAGCTATCGCTATCATTATTTTCCCGATGCGGAAGTGCCGTATGCCCTCACGGAGCGTTACGATCCGGCCACCGGGCAACCGATGGTTTATTACGATTTTGTTGATGGGTACGCGCGTCGGGTACAACGGAAGGAGCAAACCGTCATCGGCGGCGATCCCAATCCGAAGCTAGTCGTTTCCGGAAGAATCAGGTACGACGCCTTCGACCGGGTAGTGGCCAGCCACTACCCAACGGTAACCGAGCTAGCTGACGGCCCCCTTTATCAAATAGGCAGCGCTCCGGAAACTCCCTACCGTAAAGAATACGACGTGCTCGATAGGCCCACGATCATGACCGAACCGAATGCGGTAACGAGTACCCTGAATTATCGAATAGAGGAAATTCCCGGGGGAGAGCTCATGATTGCTCACCTACTCAGCGATGGACTAGGGAATCAATCCGCTACCTACACTACCGGCTCCGGTCAACTGGAGGCACTTTGGACCGAAACCGGCGGTCAGAAACACTGGACCGTTCAGCGCTACAATGCCTTAGGGGAACACGTGTCAACCCTAAATCCGGCGGGCTGTGAAAGTAAGAACGAATACGATCGCCTGGGCCGCTTGGTCCGGGAAAAGCCCTGCGATTCCGGCGTAACGGAATACTTCTACGATGCCGCCGACCTGCTCACCGCAAAGGTTACGCCCAATCTGCGCGCCTGGAACCCACAATCACCACCAAGGATTAAGTACACCTACGACCTGGACCGGCTGGTCAGAATAGATTACCCAAAAAATTACCAGAACCGCGTGGAGCTTGCATACGGTGAGGCAGATGCACCCCACAACCGCGCCGGCCGGGTGTGGCTAAGCAAGGATGCCACTGGAGGAGAGGAATTCTTTTACGATATCAACGGCAATGTGACCAAGTCGATCCGCACGTTGCTGATCAACGAATCGGCCGTTCGGACCTTCGTGACGGAGTCCCGATACGACAGCTGGGGGCGACTTACCCAAATCGTATACCCCGACGGGGAGCGGGTAGACTATACATTCAATGCGGACGGTCGTCCGGTGAGCATGCGGGGGACACGCGACAGTGTATCCTATAGTTACCTCAAAAATGTGGAGTTTGATCGTTTCGGGGCCATGACGGCACAGGTTATGGGCAATGGCCTGCGCCACGAATATGCGTACGACCCGGTTACCCGACGACTTAATTCATACAGTATGGGGGATCATCTGCGCACCCGCTACCTCCTGAATAACGTCGGCAATCCGACGACCATCGAACAGACCGGTGACCTCGGATCGGCTTTCCACCAATACGACTACGACGAAAGTCAGCAACTGACGGAGGCCTTCGGGCAGTGGGAAGGCGAAGGGTTTAGCAGGTCGTACTCCTACTTCGTTGATTACGAAAACGCATACGCCCCCGGCAACCAGGAACTGCAGCTGGTTCAAAGTACGGATACGGTGAGCCGCAAATTAATCTACTCCTACGATATGGCCACTCCCAACCAGCCGACCGAAGTAAGCGGTCGTCGTTTCGATTTCGATGCCAATGGCAATCAATTGGGCTACGCCGGACAGCGGGGCAGCTTTCGATTCGCCCGGTATCGCTGGGATGAGGAGGACCGCCTGGTAGCCAGCAGCACCGAAGGGGGCACTGTTCAGTACACCTACTCCGCCGATGGTCGCCGGGCCGTGGAAAGCAGCGCCCGCACCTCCGGTATATTTACCAACGGCGCACCGACCGGCGTCGTGCTCCACGGCAATGATTACCGGGCCTACGTAAATCCTTTTCTGACCGCACGCCAGGACGGCTTCACCAAGCATTACTGGTATAATAGCCAGCGCATCGCAAGCAAGGAAGGAACCGGGGAATTCAATAACTTTTACTGGTTCGGTCGGGGCCTCACGGCGGGTGATGAAAACTACACCGCCCGCATCCAGGATCTTACGGCAACCGTTTGGAACTATTACGGAGATTTGGGCATTCCCCCCGGCCCCCCTACCCTACCCGGGTATTACGCCCAGCCGGAACGGACCGGGGCCGCCTTACCTTCCGCGGCTCCGAATTCATTCACCCATCCGCCCACGGGATGGCCGGTCTCCTCCCCAAGGCCGGACCCGTCCGCACCCCCCGGAGCGCCTACGGTGTCCGCACAGTCAACGCTACCCCGCGACAGCATTGGGGCGGGTTACGGATTCGAGAGCTTCCGGGCCTTCCCCGAAGCGGAAATCCGTTTCTACTCTCCCGATCCCATGGGTAATATTCAGCTCGTTACCGATATTAACGGGAAGGTGCTGCAGTATCACCGCTACCTGCCGACGGGTGAACGCATCGACGGGGCGGGGCACCCCAATTATGGATTTAACGGAAAAGAAGAGACCCGCGACGGCGAACTCACTTATTTCGGCGCCCGGTATTATGATCTCGAGACCGGGCTATTCCTCAACCAGGACCCCCATGCCGAGGATTACCCCGGCTTCAACCCCTATGCATTTGGCCTCAACAATCCCCTGTCGAATTCGGATCCCGACGGACGCGATCCGATCAAGCTATTCAACAGTCCCCGGGAAGTGGCCATCGAATTCGCCATGATTTACAACAAAAAGTCCTTCCTTGTCAACCGCGAATTCGGCGCGAATATCTACCGGACCACGGTGAGCGGCCGGAAGGCTTACTTCTATGAGGCCAATGTCGTCCTGGGTGACCCCGATGGCGTGGCGCTTTCCAACGACGTTTACGATGGAGCCTTTGTGGGCCATATCCACACGCACGGAATGATGGCCAGGGAGGGCGACGGTGCCGGCGCGCAGTTTGGCGATGGGTTCAATATTTTCAGCGACGTAGATATAGAAGTTTACCAATCCCTGGCCAAGAAAGAACAGCGGAAATTCAGAGGCTATATGGTCAATCCCCGCGGCGACCTGCTGCAATACACCGCGTATCCGGGTGATAAAGACCTTGGAAAGCTTCGCAAGCACAAGAAGGTTGCCGGCCACCTACCTTTCGACGACGGCTATTTTGAGAAAGGCGGCCCAGACGGGGCCCTTATCAGAAAGAGCGATACCCAGGATAGCCGCCGACGGTCAGCCGCCGCAAAACGGGTGAAAAAAGTCTATCAACCGGCGGGGCTACTGAACGTGGTTATTGACAAACGAAAAGACCGATACCGGGGGAAGAGTCGCCGACCCCCGCCACCCAGGGATTAGGACATTGGAAGTGGGAATTATACAGGCAGGAATACACTTGATCCTGCGCCCCGCCGCCCTATTGGGCCAGCATAAAGCCCAGTTCGCCCCGACGCTCGACCATCAGCCCCCGGAAATCCTCCCGGAAGGCAGCTACTTCCAGTCCCTCGAATTCCTCGCGGGCGTGGGTAGTCGTGATTACCACGACCGGGCAACCCGCACTATTGGCAGCGCGGGCACCGGTCACGCTGTCTTCGAAAATCAGGCAGTCTTCCAGCGCCACGCCGATCCCCTCCGCGGCTTTACGGAACACCTCCGGATTTGGTTTACCGTTATCCACCATTCCACTGTGTACCACGTGGCCCAGCATCGAGCGGATGTCCAGGCCATCGATTACAAAGAAGGCATTCTCCTCGGGCCCGGCCGTGCCGATGGCCATGGGTACGTCCTCGGCGTAAGCCTGTTTGATGAAATCAAGGGCACCCCCCACCGTATTCGTCTCCAGTTCGGGAGCAAAAATTTCCCGGTAGGCTGCCTCTTTGTCCCGGGAGATCGCCACCCGTTCCTCGTGCGTGTACTTGTCTCCGAACAGCCGCTCCAGGATCTCGGTATTTACGCCGTGAATTTCGGCTTTAACCCGCTCCAGGGAATAATCCAATCCGAGCTCCTTCAACTTTCGCTGCCAGGCGCGATGGTGCACCATCATATTGTCTACGAGGGTACCGTCCAGATCGAATAATATGCCTTTGAAGGGAATGGGGGTCATGGGATGTGGGATGTGGGTTTTGGGATGTGGGTTGTGGGTTGTGGGTTGTGGGTTACTTTTTTCGGCGGAAGATAGGTGGATCGATAAGTCCCCAGCGAGCCAAGCGGTGTTCGAGAGAGACGCGAAGTACCCCCAATCCGTACTTGCTGCTCCGGGCAAAGTTGATGCTGCTAGCTTCGTCAAAGTACTTGGTCGGGCAGGTCACTTCGGCAATATCGAAACGGTGATAAATGATCTGCGACAGCATCTCGTTGTCGAAGACGAAGTCGTCGTCGTTGGCTTCGAAATCAATCGTTTCGAGCACCTCCCTGCTGAACGCCCGGTAACCCGTATGGTATTCGCTCAACTTGTAGTTGACCAGCAGATTCTGGGTGAAGGTCAGAAAACGGTTGGCCACGTATTTATACTTGGGCATGCCACCCCGCAGCGCGCCCATTCCGAGGATACGGGAGGCGAGTACGACCGGGTAGAGTCCCTCCCCGATTATATTGCACATCGTGGGGATGAGCTTAGGCGTGTATTGGTAATCGGGATGTACCATAATTACGATATCGGCGCCAATATCGAGGGCCTTTAGGTAAAGACTTTTCTGATTACCGCCGTACCCCCGGTTACTAGGATGCGTGATCACGTGGTCCACACCCAGCCGCGTAGCCAGCGCTGAGGTCTGGTCCCCGCTTGCATCGTCACACAGAATGACCTCGTCTACCAGATCTCTGGGAACTTCCCGGTAGGTACGCTCAAGCGTCAGAGCGGCATTGTAGGCCGGCATGACAACTACGACCTTTTTATCCTTGTACATGGCCGGCAAAGTTAAAAAATACGGCGAGGCTGCGAATACCCTTTTACACACCGAAGGACTTCTCCAACGGGAAAAGTCCTTCGGTTACGTTCAATTCCGGTTAAATGATCAGCCCTGGGAGGTAGGCCGAATCTGCAACTCATTGATGTGTACGCCATCGGGTTGCGTTATGGCGTAGTGAATGGCGTTGGCGATGTCTTCGGAATTTAGAAATTCCAGGTTCTCGAAAAATCCCTTGATATCCTCCATTAACTCTTTGTCGGTGATAGTCTCGGTAAGTTCGGTCTCCACGGCCCCGGGCTCGATGCAGGTTACCCGGATGTTATGCTTCGGGGCCAGTTCCTGTCGTAGCCCGTCGCTCAACGCCCGCACGGCAAATTTGGTAGCCGAGTACACCGCGCTGCCCATCATGACCTCCCGGCCGGCGACACTGGAAATATTGATGATGTGCCCATGCTTGCGCTCGATCATATCGGGCAGGGTTTCGGCCAGGCAGTGCAGCACGCCTTTGAGGTTGACGTCCACCATCTTCAGCCACTCGTCCACCTTCAGGTTCTTCATGTAGCTGAGGGGCATGATGCCGGCATTATTAACCAGAATATCGCAGGGGCCGAAGGTTGCCTTCGTTTCCTTAATCAGGTTTTTTATCGCATCGCGGCTGGTGACGTCGGTAGAGACAACCTGGGCGGCTCCCCCGGCCTTTTCTATGTCCGATTTAAGCGTTTCCAGTCGCTCGGCACGGCGTGCCGCCAAAACTACCTTGGCACCGTCAGCGGCTAGTTTTTTGGCGGTCGCTTCTCCGATGCCGCTACTTGCTCCGGTAATGATGGCTACTTTTCCCTGTAGATTCATACTATTGTTTTCCGTGCAACCGGAATTTTGCCAAGCTTGTTGCGAACTCCGGCCAGTACGCGGTCAGTATGCACGGAATTATGCCTGATCTAGATCGCCGGTCTGCCCGCGGAAGTCATATCCGGCAGCATGATTTCTTTGATGGTAGCCTCCCGCGGAATCGAACGGGGGTCCACTTCGTAGTCGGTGTTATTAACACCGTCGAGGAGAAAAGCCAGGGCCCCCACCTGGGCGTAGGTACGACCTTCAATTTCAGAGCCGTGTACCTCCACGTCCGAATAGGCAATGGTGAGTTTGCCGAAGGAATCACCGATGTGGATACCCGCTTCCGTGGAAACTCGGGGTGACGTAAGGAAGATGTTACCGATGAGCGTGCCATCGTTCGGCGATGGCAGTAGATAGCCGAGTTCCTCTCCGCTCCCATCGTAAATATAGTAGACGTCGAAGGTACCCTCTCCATTTTCCAGCACCCCTTCCTCCAGACGGTCACTGGCGTCGGCCAAAGGGGCACCGGCGGTGAGGCCGTAAAAGCGGCCACCGCGGATGGTGAACTCATCCGGTGTTGACGTCACGGTAGTCGGGGGTTCCTGCAGGGAGCCGACTTCCAGCGTTGCTTGCTCAGTGGGTTTTCCGTCGTGGGTACAGCCCCAGAGCAAAGGCAAAAGCGATAGCATCAGCAACTTGATCATGGGAGCGCGCGTTTAGACTCTCTTTTAACTGGCTCCCCTCGGCTGGTGTTTGTCCTTTCCCAATCGTAATTTTGCACCATGGCCACCATTGGTACGGTATCCTTTTATACCCTGGGTTGTAAATTGAATTACAGCGAGAGTTCCGCTATCGGCCGGCAGTTCGAGGCGGCCGGCTACCAGGAAGTCCCCTTTTCCGAGGGGGCGGACGTGGTGGTGATCAATACCTGCTCGGTCACGGAGTTCGCCGATCGCAAGTGCCGCAACGTCGTTCGCAGGGCATTGGGCGGGAACGCAGGATCAAAAATTATCGTGGTAGGTTGTTATGCTCAGCTAAAGCCCGAGGACATTGCCAATATCGAAGGGGTGGATCTGGTGTTGGGGGCAGCTGAGAAGTTCCGAATACTGGACTACATCGACGGAATTGGGGTCGGAAGCGGTAAGGGGCTGGTGCGGGCCGGAGAAGTCACGGAAGCGGACACCTTCATCTCTTCCTTCAGTTTTGGCGACCGAACGCGGTCCTTTCTCAAGGTGCAGGACGGCTGCAGTTACAATTGTACGTTTTGCACGATTCCCCTCGCCCGGGGGGCAAGTCGAAGCAGTACGGTAGCACAAATCGTTCGTGACGCCCGCTCCATAGCCGCTCGTGGAGTCAAGGAGATCGTCCTGACCGGCGTCAATATCGGTGATTTTGGCAACGGAACCCACGTCATTGAAGGGAAACGACGCCGCAAGGAGGCCCTCTTTGTCGACCTGGCCAGGGCACTCGATGAAGTGCAGGGCATCAATCGATTCCGGATCTCCAGCATCGAGCCCAATCTATGCACCGACGAAGTGATAGACTTCGTAGCCAACAGTGCGCGTTTCGCGCCGCACTTCCACATGCCGCTGCAGAGCGGCAACAACAAACAGCTGGCCAGTATGCGCCGACGCTACCGCCGGGAGCTCTACGCCGAACGGGTAGAACACATCCGCGAAGTGATGCCCCACGCCTGCATCGGCGTTGACCTGATCGTTGGCTTTCCCGGCGAAACCGAAGCGGATTTCCTGGAAACCTACCGCTTCGTTCAGGAACTGGACGTAACTTATTTCCACATTTTCACGTACAGCGAGCGCGCGAATACGCCAGCCGCGGAGATGGATGGTGTCGTCCCCCTGCCGGAGCGCCGTCGTCGTAACAAAATGCTCAATATCCTCAGCGAGAAGAAGCGCCGTGCTTTCTACGAACGCCATCGGGGTCAGATACGGCCGGTTTTGCTGGAAAAAGGTAAGGAAGAGGGAACGCTCCACGGCTTCACCGACAATTACATCAAGGTGGAATTCCCCGCCGACGACAGCTGGGTCAATCATATGATCGATCTGGAACTGGATAGCGAAGCGACCATAAGCGGGAGCGGCAACGCCATGTTGCTTCCCGGCAGGTTGCTGGTGGAACGGTAGGCCTATCCTCGGAGTGCCAAAGCCCTAGCTGCACCATACATGCCGAAGAAAATAATTCTCACCTTCGCTTCCCTCTTTCTGCTGTGGCAAAGCATCAAACTGGCCGGTAATCTCCAGTACCTGGAAAGCAGTTCCTGGGCAATCACCGTGCTCGTGGCCTGGCTGTTCAATCTTTTCGTTACCGGCATCTTCGCTTTCGCCGGCTTTGCCTACCCTACGCAGCGGCTGTTGCCCCGGTCCTACTACGATATTCACCGGCCCATTAACCTGTTATGGTGGTATAAATTGCTCAAGGTCGGGTGGTTCCGGCGGGCCCTGCTTGCTACCCTCTGGCGAAGTGGGAAACAATCCAAGCGGTACTTCAACGGCCGAAGGGACGGGATTCCAACGCTCAAACTCGAGTCCATGAAGTCTGAGTTCGGCCACCTGATCCCCTTCGTGATCCTTACCGGGTACTCCCTTTACCTGCTCAGCCGGCAAACTTACGGGCTCGCCTTCATGGTAATGCTGATCAACCTGGTTGGCAATTTATATCCGATCCTATTACAACGATTTCATCGTGAACGTCTGAGAAGGTTAGAGGTGTCGCATGATCACCGGCTTGGCGGTGCCACTTCTCCGTAATATCTTCATTGAGATGGTCCACCCTGTATTACCATGAAAGCCTGGCTTTTTTTCTGCGTTTTTTGCACCTGCGGTCCCGCCCTATTGCTTGCTCAGCGTGCGGACGAGCTTATTGAGAAGGCCATTCTTGCCGTAGGTGGAAAGGCAGCCATGTATGCCCTCCACGACGTTCAATACACCTACCACCGGGGTGACCGAAGCAGCTTAGAACGCTACATCTTTGACGGGGAGACGAGTTACGGCCGCGAAAAAACCGAAGACGGAAGTGTCCGCGAACAGTACTATAACGGACGCAGCATCACGGTTCTGGTCGACGGACAGATCATCCGGGACACCTCCGAGATCAAGTCCGCCTTTTTCACCCGCAAGACTAATTTCTACTGGCTGGCCATGATTCAGAAGCTGGACGACCCCGGCACGATCGCTTCCTACGCGGGTACGCGCGAAGTCGAGGGGATAGCCTATCACCTGGTCAACGTCACGTTCGAGGACGGCGTGGGGGTAGCCAAAGACCGGTACCTGCTATACATCAATCCCGTCACCCACCTCGTGGATCAGTTTCTGTTCACGGTCGCGGCGGCCAAAAAGCTGACCCCAACCCTGATGAAGTACACTTACGGGATCTTCGAATCGGGGGTTCGCTTTCCGGTCATCAGCCGGAGCCACCCGGTCCTTAATTGGGCCGGTGACCTGGACCCGGCGGGTGAATGGAGTGTACGGTATCGCGAAGAATTCCGCTTCGATAGCGGGTTTACGCCGGAGACTATACGGCAGTGACAGCTACAGGGTGGCGGAGCTCCAGCTCCGCCAATACATTCGGCTTCTCGCTAAGTGTAGCCTATGGCTAGAGACCACGGAAACACCCGGTCGTTGGGAATTCCCGGAGCCGGAGAGCCGGGACCCGGGGTGGAGGAGCTCCCTGACCCGATTTTACCGGTACGCCAGGTTCACCTTATCCGCTTCCACGATGCGGAACATGTCTTCCCTGAAGTTGGGATAATGCTCGGGTTCGACGATGTCCTTTTTCAGCAGCAGGCTGCGCTGGATCCGTAGGCCGTCCTTGGTTTGGGTAAACTCGATCGCATATTCAATGAAGTCATTGCTCACCTTAACGCTCGCGGGCAGTTCTACCAGTTCCTTGCCTGCAGGATTTTCTACCTCCAGGGTTTGCTCGTAGTACTCGGCCTGAAAGGTTTGCCAAAGGTCGATGGGCAACTTACGCTCTTCGGTAGTAGTGTACGGCAAGGCTTCCATCCGGTCACTCAGAATAAGGGGATAGATCATCATGCCGCCAATCGTATTGCCGGGGTCGGAGACGCGGTACTCGTTGTGGTAGGTGACCTCGTTGCTGGCCAGGTCGTCCAGATCCTTACCGAATTCAAGATTCGTCAGTTGAATCCGCGGGTAGCCCCCGCTAATGGATTCCTGCATGTAGCGATTGCGGTTATCCTGGCTTTCATTACGGTACTTGTGGCGGTACCCGGAGGCTACGGAGTTGATCTGACGGTTATCGAGAGAAAACACCAGATCGTTGCCTTCGAAGGTCACCCTGCCTTTCCGGATGGTGGAATTCACCCCGCGCGACGGCGGGTTGATCCGGCCGGCCGTACCGTCAAATCCCTCTCCACGTCGGGGGATGACAACGGCAAAGGAGTTATTCACCGACCAGTCACCGGTACCGAAGGGCAGGTTTTCGTCCGTTAGCTCGACGTAATACTGGTCGCCGTCCAGCTCCACACGCGCAATGCAGTGGTTAAAACCGATGCCGGGAAGCGAAAGGTCCTGCAAACTACGGTCGCGGGTATTGATCAATACCAGGTTGGCTTCGATGCCGCGCACGGCACACATCGCTACAAAGAGGGAACTGACGTCCTTACAGTCGCCCTGACGGGTAGCCAGGGTTTTTGCCGCGCTCTGCGGGATGTAATTTGACTGCAGGAAGGGGACGGAGATGTACCGGATATTACCGGCAACGAACTCGTAGATCCGTTGCACTTCTTCCCTTTCCGTCATCTGCTCCGGTGCCTCGGCAAAGAGTTCGGCAACGGCCTCCCGTACGTTTTCATCCACCCGCACTTTAGCGTAAGTCAACTCGCTGTACCAGCGGGCAATGAATTCCCAATCCTCGATATTGGAAACGCGCACGGTAGTGAGAATATCGTCGAAATCGGGGGTGACGGCCTCACTTGTCAGCCCGGGCTGATCTTTCAGCTGCCAGACGTAGAGATCGCTTCCGTCAACCTGGGACTTTACCGGTTCGATGCCCGTGTCCTTCATTCCGGTCACCTTAATATTGAACGCCATATCGGCGGGCACCATGAGGCTATAGGTCGATTGTTGGCTTGGTAATCCGAAGTTCAGTGGGTGGTCATTCCAGAATTTCCCGCTTAGTCGACCATATTTATAATCCTGGACACGGTACACCAGGTGAATAGCCCCGCCGGGTTGAAGCCGGTCGAATACGACCTCCGCGCCGGAGCGGGAAGCATCGTGACGGGTACCATCCGCATCAAGCACTTCCACTTTTTCGACACTGCCCTGTTGGCTGCTGTAGATCGGTATGGTGTATTCCTTCCAAAAGTCCACCCCTTCCGGGTTGAGTACTTTGACCAGCAGTCTCGTACGGATCTCGTTCGCTCCTCCCTGGTGCACGATCTGCTGCACGTCATAGGCCAGGATCACGCTGTTGTCATCGGGATAAGCTTCGGCCCCCTTTGAGGAAGCATACATGTCGTAGTAATCCACTTCGGGAAGTGAGGCAAAGGCCGAAGCGGCTTCGCTACGGAGGTTGCGCAGGGCGTCCCGGCTGCTGTAATCATAGGGATTCAGTGCCAGGGCTTTTTCGTACGCTTTCACGGCTTTATCCTTATCACCGGCCTCCGAGTAGATATCGGCCTGGCTGCTGTGCAGCGAACCACTGTAGGGAGCAATGGAAAGTGCCTGCGTAAGCAACTGCTCACTTTTCCGGTAGTCCTGCAATAAGTAATACAACCTGCTCAGGCGGGAATAGGTATTCACCGACATCGGATCGTGCTCGAGGAGGATGTTGAAGAGTTTCACGACTTCGGCGGGTTCGCCGGCCTGGAATTGCAAGTCGATCAGTTGCTCGATTACCTCCTCCCGGTAGTGGTCCTTCAGGTACTTTTCCAAGGTTTTAATCGCATCCTTCGGGCGCTGGCGGATTTCGGACTGAATATTAGCCAGACCAAGTACAATGTCCGAGCTGCCCGGGTACCGCTTATAACCATCCTCGATCAGTTTTCTCACTTTTTCCGCTTCCGATCGACCGCTGGCCAGGATGAGCTCATGCCCGAGCGTGACCTCGCTTTCCGCGTATTTGTCCTTGTACACCTTCATTAATTCAGCGTATTGCGGCCAATCTTCAAGGTTTTGGGCATCCTGCATGCGGCTCATCAGGGAAAGGAGATATTCCGGGGCATCGATCTTCAACTGCTGTTCGAGT
This sequence comes from Lewinellaceae bacterium, assembly GCA_963747415.1. GTDB lineage: Bacteria > Bacteroidota > Bacteroidia > Chitinophagales > Saprospiraceae > Neolewinella. The sequence goes on from CAVVFF010000004.1 coordinate 1,523,020, forward strand.
TCGGAGGCCCCCGTCTCATCGTCCATGCTGCGCAATAGGGGCACGATTTGACTAACGATGTGATGGTTTCCGGGGTAACGGTCGTGTGCCTGGCTATAGATCGCTTTAGCCTTGACGTGAAAACCATTCAGAAAGTGGAACTGAGCGTAGGCCAGGTAATCAATAATATTCGCGCTGCCGGAGGCGATCAACGACTCAAAGTAGGCAGTGGTCGGATTTTCGTACAGCTCGCTGGTCGATGGCTCCGCCTCTTCGTAGGGCTTTTGGTCGCGCGAATAAGTCAGGCCAGGAATGAGCGTCCCGGCCTCATCGGCCACCCGTAACATAAAATTGGAGCCGGTTTGGTTAGTAGCGCCGATCTGGATCAGAATGCGGTTATTCCCCTTATTCAATCCAACGGGGAAACGATAGGTATCGAGGTGGTTATCGCGTTCGTGAAACTCGGAGAACACCAGTTGGTCGTTGACCCACACCTTGACCGAGCCGCTGTTGCCAAGGCGAAAGACCACCTCCTGCTCCTTATCGCTGTGGGCGAAGGTTTGGGCGTAAGCCACCGAATTGGTGGTGTTCATATGGCGTCCGAAGTGCAGCCAACCGTGCCGATCCAACTGGGCAACGGGAATCCAGCTTACCGGAACACCGAGTTTACTAGTGAAGGTGGCCGTAGACCGCGGGTCAGCAAGCACGCCGAAGTCCCGGTCGAAACCACTTTCCGAAATATTCTCGAAGGGTCCCGTTACCGCCCAGCCATCGACCGCACCCAGCTTTTCGTAATACTCCCGGGACTTCTTCAGGTCATTCCGTAAATAGTAATGTTCGCCCAGAGCGTAGTTCGCCAGGGGACTGATACGGGAGTAAGGATTCTGCACCTGGCCCTCAACGTAGGCCAGATGTTCCCTGCCCATTTCGCTATGTCCGGCCGACCAGACCGCATCGATGTAGGCATTCCGCTTGGCCTCATTCTCCTCGAGCTCGGCAAACCGGATAAACGCTGCCACGGCCGCGTCGCCGTTTTGAAGCATGCTTTCCGCGAAAGAAAGGGCGATTGCCGCTTCTCCGACACTGCTCGCTCCCAGCCGGGCGGCGAAGAAGTCACGTGCCTCCCGTTCCTTGTTATCGACCAGAAGGTCGTAGCCGGTTTGTAAGGAATTAAGCTGGGCACGAAGGGGCAGGGTACCGAAAAGTACCAGGGAAAAAACAGCGATAAGGAATCTCATGTCAGGTATCGGGTGAGTGGAAATGCGTCGGTGACGACGGCAATATTGTGACGAGCGCCATAAAACTTGTCAATTCTCAACTCATTTTTCTGCTATAATAGCACTTCCCTCCTTCAGTTTAACGGATTCAGCGGACCAATAGGATGTCAAAATTTGAGCGGGTGCGGATATTGACATTAAAAGCTTCGTCGGACTCCGTAACATCCATGAAGCTGCCGAAATCCAGCATCTGCTGCTTTTCGAAGGAGTTGAGCACCAGGGGTTGGTCTTCCATGAAATACCCCGTTTCATTATAGCTCCTGAGCCCCGTCATGTATAACGTATCCTGGCTGAAGGACCACGAGCCGGCACCGATGCCGCTTTGTTCCGTTACCTGCCGCTCGTTGCCGGTGGTTACGGTTGCCGTAAAATTCCCCGAGGACTGCCAGCGGCCGTTATCCGTAAAGATTAGTTGAAGGTCGCTATCGGTGATCTGGCTTTGACCACTTTCGTCAAGTTCCTGCCCGGCGAACGAGCCGGTCAACCGGTAGTTGTTGTCAAATTCGGTGACTACCCAAACTCCGATGATGTCAGACTCGGTGAGAAATTGGTCTTCTCCCCCATTGCGGCAGGCGGGAAGTATCAGGATGAGGCAGGATAAAGAAAGTAGATATTTCAACATGCAGACAGGTTTCAAGCCAGCATATAGCCAATTGCCGGGGAGTTACGAAGGGGCTGTCCATGTGTCTAAAGCTAGGTCCCTATACGAACGCCAGCACCGTATCGAAAAATATATACGGAAATTCAAAAGGGCAACAGGGCCGTCAAGGCATTGTTTCGTAACGGTGACGGCCCTGTTGTAGTATACTAAGCAGTTAGTTCTTCCCGGATCTTGTTCAGGGCACTACCCGCGGTCACCCAGCCGATCTGGGCGTGGTTGTAGGTATGCGCGACTTCAAAAGAATCCTGGGTGCCGTCCGCGTGGTCCAGTACTACGGTCAGGTGACGATCCGGAGCCATCGAGGCGAAGTCGGTGATACTGATTTTGTCATCCTGCCGGATTTTATCGTAATCCTCCGGATTGACAAAGGTCAGTGCCAGCATTCCCTGCTTCTTCAGGTTAGTTTCGTGGATACGGGCGAAGCTCTTGACTAACACAGCGTGAACGCCGAGCCAACGGGGCTCCATGGCGGCATGCTCGCGGCTGGAGCCCTCCCCGTAGTTTTCCTCGCCGACTACGATCTGACCGATACCATTATCGCGGTACGTCAGGGCGCTGTCGGGTACGGCCATGTAATCGTTGGTGACGTAATTCAGTACCTCGTTGGTCTTCTCGTTGTAGGCGTTAATGGCACCGATCAGGCAGTTCTGAGAGATGTTCTCCAGGTGCCCGCGGTAGGTCAGCCAGGGGCCGGCCATCGAGATGTGATCGGTGGTACATTTCCCCTTTGCCTTGATCAGCACGCGCATATCGCGCACCTGTTCGGGCTTGATGGGCTTGAACGGATCGAGAAGTTGCAGCCGGTCGCTCTTGGGATCGACGATCACTTCGATGCCGCTACCGTCTTCGGCCGGTTCCTGGTAGCCGGCATCCTCAACGGCAAAGCCATTGGGGGGCAGCTCCACGCCGGTAGGAGGATCGAGTCTGACTTCCTCCCCCTGCTCGTTGGTCAGGGTATCGGTTAGCGGATTGAACTTCATACTGCCGCTGATAGCCATGGCCGTGACGATCTCGGGGCTGGCTACAAAACCGCGAGTCTGCGGGTTTCCGTCATTACGTTTGGCGAAGTTTCGGTTAAAGCTGGTGAGGATCGAATTGGCTCGGTTGGGGTCGTCGGTGTGGCGGGCCCACTGACCGATACAGGGTCCGCAGGCATTGGCCAGTACTACGCCGCCGATTTCCTCGAAGGAGTCGAGGATCCCGTCACGCTGTACCGTGAAGCGGATCTGCTCCGAGCCCGGGGTGACGGTAAATTCACTTTTCACCTTCAGGCCCTTCTGCTTGGCCTGCCGCGCCAGGCTGGCGGCCCGGTCGAGATCCTCGTAGCTGGAGTTCGTGCAGCTGCCGATAAGCCCCACCTCCAGGACGGGTGGAAATTCGAACTTGTCCACGGCAGCAGCGAATTCGCTGATCGGGAAAGCGCGATCCGGGGTGTAGGGCCCGTTGATGTGCGGTTCCAGGGTGCTCAGGTCGATTTCAATGACCCGGTCGAAGTATTTTTCGGGGTTGGCGTAGCACTCGTCGTCACCGGTAAGGTGTTCCGCGACGCCGTCGGCCAGCTCAGCCACCTCGGTACGGTCGGTAGCACGCAAGTAACGGCTCATGGATTCGTCGTACCCGAACGTACTGGTGGTAGCGCCGATCTCGGCCCCCATATTACAGATGGTTCCCTTACCGGTACAACTGAGGTTCCGGGCACCCTCACCGAAGTATTCTACGATGGCTCCGGTGCCTCCCTTCACGGTGAGTATGCCCGCCACCTTGAGGATAACATCCTTGGAACTGGTCCAGCCGCTCATCTTGCCGGTGAGTTTCACGCCAATGACTTTGGGCATCTTCAATTCCCAGGGCATGCCGGCCATGACATCGACGGCGTCGGCACCACCTACTCCGATGGCTACCATGCCTAGCCCGCCCCCATTCGGGGTGTGGCTGTCCGTGCCGATCATCATACCGCCGGGGAAAGCGTAATTCTCCAGCACGATCTGGTGGATGATGCCGGCGCCGGGCTTCCAAAAACCGATGCCATACTTATCGGAAACGGTCGAGAGGAAATCATACACTTCCTTGTTCTGATCGTTGGCGCGGGCGAGGTCCTCGTCGGCACCCTCCTCGGCGAGAATGAGGTGGTCACAGTGGACCGTGGAGGGGACGGCGACGTTCGCGCGGCCGGCCATCATAAACTGCAGCAGCGCCATCTGGGCCGTGGCATCCTGCATGGCCACGCGGTCGGGCTGAAAAAAGACGTAGTCTTTGCCGCGTCCGTACTGACGGAGGGGGCTTTCAGGGTGTAGGTGGGTATAAAGGATCTTCTCGGTCAAGGTCAGCGGCTTGCCCAATTTTTCCCGTGCTTCGGCGATCTTGCCGGGCAGGTCGTCGTAAACTTTCTTGATCAGATCAATATCAAATGCCATAGTCAGCTGTAATTTTTAGATTCGACTTCGTCTTATACTTCGGAGATTGAACGCGTCAATCCTGGGAAAAGTCGACAAATGTAATGCGATTCCGACAGTTTAGTACATCGGACAACCACAGTTTCCGGCGCGGCAGCCGGACATGGTTAATAGGAATAGCAGAAAGAGGATCAGGTAAAGGGGGCGCAAACGAGGAGCTTTGCCGCACAAATTAACTACTGGACCGAGAATCGTTCGGCGACAGAGACTTTTTGCGCCGGAGCGCAGGTGAAATACTATATCCGTCTGCCGCGGTCGATCTGCTCGGCAACGATCTCCGTTACCCGCTGACGCGTCCGATTGTCGTGCATAGTGTGCCGTAGGGCGGCGATACGTGCATGGAGGTCCGCGGACGTGAGCGCTTCCCGGATAGTATCACGTATTCCAGTTTCACTGTCTTCGGCGGAGCCCACCACCGCCAGTCCGTGGTAAGCCATCCGCGCCGTACAACCGGGCTGGTCGTGGCGATCGCCGCAGTAGATGACCATTGGCACCCCGAAAAAGATGCACTCGTTGATGGTATTGATGCCCCCGTGGGTAATACAGCAGTCGACCTCCGGCAGCAAGGCCCGCTGGGAGATCCAGTCGAACACGTGCACGTTGGCCGGCACAACCCAATCTGCGGGTTTGGGTTGTCCGGCAAGGGAAAGCACCAACTCCCAGTCGGCCTCGTCACTTACTGCCCGAATAAGGCGTTCCGTGATCCGCTGCGATTGCCCCCGCATCGTGCTGCCAACGGCATAGATCACCCGCTTACCGGAACTTCGAGCGCGCCGCAGGACGTCCCCTGCCGCCTGACCCAGTGCATCGTCCTGCGACAACGCACTTACCATCGGCCCTACATACTTGGTGGTGTCCGGCACCCGGTAGGGAAAATCCATTTCCTCCAGGGCAAAATGAATGGTCGGCAGGTCACGGTAGGTGTACGGCGGAGGCCAGCCCTCCGGTGACAGGTAGCGGCCCGGAAATTTCATTGCCGCGGCGTAGGCTTTGTACACACTGAATTTGTCGTTACCCATCATTCTGATCGCCGCCTTACGCATTCTTTTTTTCTGCCTGTTCCGCCAGTCCCTTCGCGTTTTTGCTATCCTTTCGGCATCATCGGGCAATAGTGTGGTCTCGGCGTGCGGTACTCCCGGCAAAGCAGCCGTCTGAAACCACTGACTGATGAGCAGATAGTTATAAGAACTGGCATGGATCGTGAAGATGTAGGGGTGAAGCTCCAGGTCGATCATAACCAGGTGGGGATCTACGGCGGACAGAAGATCCCTGAATTCCACCTGTTGTAATCCTTCGATAGCCCGGCGGCGTCGGCTGGAAAACCCCATAATTCCACCCATCAGTTTGCCGAACTTCGAGGTTTGTTGGTCACCCATCCACGGTTCCAGATCCGGTGGCGTGAGTTGGTGGTAGGCGGTGACCTGGTGGCGGACCAGGTCCCCGACCGGTTCAGGACAGGCATAATGAATTTCATGGCCGGCTTCGCTCAGTCGGTGGGCCATATCTCCGGAGGCATAGGTCATACCCTTCAACCCCTTGGTCACTATAAGGATCTTGCTCATCGTGCTGGCGTTGAAAGGAGGTCGTGGACCCCTAGATGATGAATGGTGATAGCACCCAGTGATCGGCCCGCAACGTGACCGGCAAAACCCTTCGTGATCCCGAGCGGACGAACCTGGTAATCAATGCCGCTAATGGAGACCCGCTCGCTCAAACAATCGATCTCCGAAGGATCCAGGTGAAAGCCCCGACCGTCGGCCTTCATCACCGCCTCCTTGCGCGTCCACAAGCGGTGAAATTCATCCTTGGGGTCGGGCAGTTGCATAAGGTAGGTATACTCTTCAGTTGTGAAAACCCGTCGAAAGTCAGGCAAGTCCACTTCTTTCAGGTTTTCTACGTCCACCCCTACGCGACCTTTTCCAACTTCCGCTACGCAGACCACCAGCCCGTCAGTATGAGAAATATTGAAATCGAAATTGGCTACTCCACTAAGAAAAGGCCTTTGAAAATGATCCGTTTCCAGGGCGTCCAGACCCGTTTCCTCCACCAACAGGCGGTCGACCATCCATCCCAACAATACCTTTCCGAACAGGCCCGCCTGCCGATCCTGCCAACGCCGATAGCGTAGCAAACGATCCCGCTGCGGGGCGGGTAGCCGGGCTGACAATCGGGTCAGCGTTCGATTGTCCAGCAACTCCGCATTCTCTAGCCAGGCTACCAGCATCAGCCTGCGGATTGTTGGGTGAAGCGACCGGTACCATTGCTCTCCTGGGCCTGAAGCGAGGTGTTTATCCCCGTTGATTCCTGCAGGTATTGTTCTATGTGCCGCGCCATATCGGCAACCGCCGGTTCGTGGTAAAGCGTGGCGTGCTGCGCCTCCACGTCGCGAACGGTGAGTGCTCCTCCCGCCAGCTTTTCCCACTCCTGGATGATGTGTTGGTATTTCTTCCAGGTCCGGAGTTCGCTACTCTGAATAAAGAGGATGGGAAACCCGTAATCCTGGGGCCACTCATAATCGAAAAAGGCGCGCAGCAGGTTCTGCCGTAGCCGTAGGGTCTTCAGCCGAACGCGCAGGTCTTCGCTAAGCCACTTCTTCGGCAAGAAGTCAGCAGCAATCTGTTCCCGAACGGTAGCCCACCGGCCAAGCCGAAGATGGCCCCAGTACCAGATGGGCGACCCGGGCATGCGAAAGCCGCGAATTTCGGGGATCCGTTGGATATTCGGCGGGTCGGCGTCGGTACAGATAATGACCGGGGCGGGCCTGCCGGCATTTAGCAACTGCCGGCCAATTTCGACGCATATGGCACCGCTGTAGCAATAGGCTAACAGGATAAGCGGACCATCTACGTCGAGTCGGTCAATTTCAGCCAGATAGTGGGCGGCCATTTTTTCAATAGTGCCGTCAAGCTCCGCTTCCCCGTCGATGCCATTCGGCTGAAGGGCGTACACCGGACGCTCCGGGTTTAGATGCTTCACAAGGCTTTGGTAAAGCAATACGTTGCCCTCCCCGGCGTGAAAACAGAAAACCGGGGAAAGCTTCCCCCTTATCCGCAGGGGAACCAGATTGTTCCAATCCCGATTCTCCGATGCGCCGCTGAGGAGCAAGGCTATTTGACGAATGGTGCGGCGGGACAAGAGAAGGCTCGGGGAGAGCCGTTTACCAAATCGTCGTTCAATGCGCGCGAAGAGCTTAAGCGCAAGGAAAGAAGTCCCCCCGAGCTCGAAAAAATCGTCGTCGACGCCGATTCGGTCAGCGGGTAAAAGGTCGGCCCAAATTTCCGCTAAGGTCAGTTCGGTGCCGTTGCGGGGCAGGACAAACCGCGTTTCCTTATCAGTGGTACGGAGAATAGACTCGACCGGCGGAGGGGGCAGTTTATCCAAGGCAACAAAAGGGTCAAATATGTCGTCTGTTTCTAGCTCCCTGAATTGCTGCAACAACTGCAGAAAGCCATCGATAAACCACTCCGCGGCGGCGGGAGACAAACTGCCGTGGCGGTTGCGCAGGACGACATTCCAATCGCCGTAAAGGTCCACGATGCAGGTTACCGGATAGTTCGAGGTTAGGTCGCTATGCAGGGCTTCTATCACCAGCTCATCGCTTGCTACTGTATCCCAGCGGTAGCTCTGAACGGCCAGCAGGTTATTGAATGGCTGGGCAAGGTCAGCCTGGTCTTCCCCGCCGGTGATCTCGTCCAGGCTCATGTACTGGTGGGGCAAACTCCTTAAATTTTCAGCCTGAATCTCCGCAAAGAGATCGGAGACCTTTCCGGATTCGACTACCCTGGGGACAACGTTGATGTACATGCCAACCGCACGGTCGAAGTCAATTATCGCTGCGGGGCGGTCGCTCACGGTGACGCCAAAGCAAACGGAAGAGCGATCGAAATAGCGGGAGAGCAGGATAGCCCAAATGCCCTCCAATACGGTATTAGGGCTCAGCGCACGCCGCCTACAATAGTTGGTCACGGCTTCTTTTACGCTCTCTGGGACCGATGATCGCCTGTTCTCCTGCATGACCTCGCCCGCCGAAAACAGGGTGGAATGTCCTAGCGTAGCCAATCTGCCCCTCCAGTACGCCACACTTCCTTCTTTGTCGCGTCCTCTGAGCCACCCCAGGTATTCTGCATGTCCTGGAGGGGGTACAGGATGATGCCCCGGCGACCGGTAAAACGCCATAACCTCCTCGATAACTATTTCCGTAGACCAGCCGTCGAGCAGAATGTGGTGACAGGTCCAACTGAAATAGTGGACCTGCTCCGATAGCTTCATCAGGGTCATACGTCCGGCGGGAGCCCGGCTCAGATCAATAGGCTCCGCCCTATCCTGGTGCAGAAATGACTGCCAAAAGGAGTGGTTTTTCTCCGCGTCCTCCCCACTTCGGTCCAGGTATTCAATGGTCGGTTCGACGCCTGGTTGTACCGCCCACACCGATCGTGAAATGTTCTCCCAGTGCACCGAAGCCCTTAGTGCCGGATGAAGCTGAAAAACGGCGGACCAGGCCTTGACAAATCGTTCCCGGTCGAGCAAACCGGTGAGCCGTAGCTCAATTTGCATCAGCCCCTGATCGTCCTGCGGGTCCACCTGGTGGTGGAAAAGCAGTGCGCGTTGTAGTTCGCTAAGGGGATAAACCGCTTCGATCTTTTTTTTCATCCCGCTCATCTATAGATTAATTTGATCCAGAAGACCGTCGAGATCATCCTGGTCCAACTCGGCGTCCGGGAAATCGGAAGGCGTTAAAATAGTTTCCCCCACCGCTCCGCAGTGGGCAAGTAGATTGACCACCCGCGCTTTTAAATCGGTGAGGAGGTCCTCGGCGGAAGCCTGGCCATACCTTCCCCCCCGGTGGGTGAGGGCAATGCGTAGGCGATCGTTCTGTACCCGGGTAGTTACCCGCCAGGATAAGTTGTCGGATAAGTGCTGCTGTCTCGGCTCCCGGTCCGCAAATATTTCAGCCTTCTTCAACACGGGATTGCCAGCGTCAGGGGTTGGAGAGGTATAGTGAAAGGCCACTTCCGGTTGTTGATCCAGCCCTTCCACCCCAGTCATATATCGCAAGATACCGTAGCCAATGCCTGACCCCGGAACGCTTCGCCAGCATTCCTTCACGGAGATCAGTGCGGCGGCCGGATCGGTCGTATCCCGCAGGGAAAATAAAAGGGGATAGGCAATGGTAAACTGTCCGATGGCCAGCATCGGCGCCCGGTTGGAAACCGCATCAAACCGATCGTCTAACTCTACCTGGAGACAATGGGTACCATGTCCCGAAGCATTGGCCATCGTCTGCAGCACCGCGGTGAGTAGTATTTCCTGCGGTCGCGTCCCGTAGGCTTCGTTCGCGTACCCCAAAAGCGTGGAGGTCGTTTGCTCGTCGAGAAACTCGTAGAGGGTATGCGTCTGGACGGACGCTGAAGCGGATTGAGGCGCCGCTCCCGGCGGGGGTACCGTAGCTCGCTGCTTTCGCCAGAACGGCATCTGGTCGTTGAAATCGCCCTTTACCGATTGCTCCGTTAATCTTGCCACTGCTTGCCGGTAAGATGCATGGATCGGCATCGCCCCTTGTCCGTTCAGTTGCGCTGTAAGGTCCTGAATTATAAAATCCCAGGAAAACTCGTCGAGCAGAAGTTCGTGTGCCACCAGCAGCAGCGTATTTTCATCATCGGTGCGGACTACCCGAAAGAGCGGATCATTCGCCAGATCGATATCGTTGGCGAGCGCTTCCAGGTAGGTGGTGTATTCAGTGGCCGTAGTCCCAACCTCCGTTACCATTACTTCCCGTTCGGGCGAAGCAATACGTGCGCACCACACCCCAGCGGCTTGGTAAAAGTTGAGTCGAAGGGCCGCGTGGCGAGCCGCTAATTGACCAACTACTCTCGAAACGGTATCCTGGTCAGCGTCGGCGGGGACGGATATATGTGCCACCCGAAAGGCCATTTTGGCGGATAAAGTTTTCTCGCGCAGCAGGTGTAACTGAAAGGGTGTAATCTCTACCGGCCCCGAAGCGGGATCAGCGGCCGAGGAGGACTTACCCCCGATCGGCAGTGCCACCCGGGCTAATTCCCTTACGGTCTGGTGTTCGAATATGGCGGCGGCGGGAAGCTGCAGCCCGGCTCGCCTGGCCCTTGCCAGCACTTTTATGCTAAGCAGCGAATCGCCACCGAGGGAAAAGAAATTATCCGTTACGCCGGTGTCTTCCTGGCCAAGGACTTCCCGCCAGATGGTCAGCAGCTTGTCCTCCTCCGGAGATGCAGGGGGAATTAGGGTCTTTGGTGCGGCATCCGGGGTGGGTTGCCCGGAGGCAAGCAGCGTCTTACGGTCGATTTTCCCGTTTGGAAGTCGGGGAAGGCCATCCAGGTAGCTAATGCTTGCCGGGACCATGTACGCAGGCAGTTCGGCGGCAATCCGGTCCCGAATTTTGCCTGCATCCTGCGCTCCGCCGCCCCCCACGACGTAGGCGACGAGCTGCTGCCCGTTTTCGGAGAGGAATACCTCGGCCTCGGTCAAATTCGGGTCGTGCAGCAACACCTTCCTTACCTCCGACAGTTCGACGCGGTAACCGCGCACCTTAACCTGGCTGTCCTTGCGACCCAAAAATCGCAAAGCACCGTCGAAGCCGTAGGCCGCAAGGTCACCCGTATGGTAAACCTTGACCCGGTTACCATCCGGCAGCGTCAACTCGCCGAATTTTTGGGCCGTAAGCTCGGGTCGCTTATGGTATCCTCCCGTCAGGCCGGGACCGGCAATGCACAGCTCGCCGGGCAAGCCGGGGGGCAATAACCGACCGACCTCATCGATAAGGTAGATCCGGTAGTAAGGAGCCGGGCGACCGATCGAAATCTGGACCGCCTCGGCGTCGGATTTCGTCACTTCGTGTACGCTGGCCCATACCGTCGTTTCGGTAGGGCCGTACTCGTTGTAGAGCCGGGCCCGCGGAACGGTGGTAAAATGGTACCGTGCCACCGAAGGCGCGCACGCTTCCCCCGCAACGATGACGGTGGTGAGGGAGGCGAGTTTATCCGTGTTTCCAAAACGGAGCAACTGCTGATACAAGCTGGGCAGCATCAGGGTGTGCGTCACGGCCTCGCGGGCGATGAGTTCCGACAGACCGCTCATATCCTGCTCCGCCCTGTCCGGCAGCAGGACCAGCTTACCGCCCGTGGTCAGGGTCCAGAAAATGCCGGCTACGGAACTGTCGAAGGAGAAAGAGGACATCAACAGAAAGGATTCCGGCGGCCGGTCGTACACGCTGCTTCGCGCCATGGTGCTGTAATACAGGTTGGCATGACTCACGGCGATCCCTTTGGGCTGCCCGGAGCTTCCGGAAGTGTAGATCAGGTAGGCCGGGTCGGTTGGCGTATGCGTGGCGGGGCGGACGCGTTCGGGACTTTCCCCAAGCCGGTCGATTTCCACCACGGTGACGGATCCGGGCAGTTGGAGATCGGTTACGGGTACGGAGGTCACCACCCACCTGGCCTCGCTGTCGCGGAGCATGTACCGCCGGCGATCCAGGGGGTAGGTAAGGTCAAGGGGCAGGTAGGCGGCGCCGGATTTCAGGATGCCGTAAATGCCTACGATCATGTCTACGCCTCTGCCGACGTGTAGTCCGACGATGTCGCCCGGACGTATCCCCCGTTCTAGCAAATTGGCCGCGAGGGCATTGGCCCGACGATCCAGGGTTTGGTAGGACACTTGATGATCACCGAAACTCAGGGCGGTTGTCTTCGGATTGGTCGTCGCCACCTCCGCTATCTGCCGGTCCACGGTGGTGGGCGTTAGATCTGGTAGAAAGGGTATTTTGTAAATATCCGGCCACTGGGATGCGTCGCCCGAGATGAGCCGAACCTCCCGGATATTCGTGGCCGGTCTGGCCGAAAGTTGTTTGAGGATAAGCTGGTAATGGTCCAGCATTTGCCCGATCCGGTCACCGGAGAAAAGCTCGGTCGCGTATTCGAAGCCGGCGAGGAGGCGATCATCCGCTTCGGTGACGGCAAGCGTCAGATCGAATTTGGTGACGCCCAGGTCCATCACCGTCCGGTCGGCAATTACCTCCGCCCCGAAATCTGGGGGGCCTTCCTTCTCGTTTAGCAAAAACATGGTCTGAAACAGCGGATTGGCGCCGGGGTGGCGTTCGGGATTCAGCTCCTTTACGATATCTTCAAAAGGCTGGTTGCGGTGGGCATAGGCTTCCAAAACCCCCTTGCTTACCGTTTGGAGGAGCTCCGAGAAGGGCTGCTCGAGGCGGACGCGATTCCGCAGGACAACCGTATCGTTGAAAAAACCGATCGTCCGCTCCAGCTCCACGGATGAGCGGCTGGAGATCGGGGCACCGATGCTGATGTCGTCCTGCCCGGAATAGAGCCGGAGGAGTACGAGGTAAGCGGAAAGCAGGTACACGTAGGTAGTTACGCCGGCCGTTCGGGCGGCTTGATGTATTACCCGGGCCAGCTCCGGCGGGTATTCTCGGGTGATCACCCGCCCCTCGTGGCTTGGTCGGTTAGGGCGCGGAGAGTCGGTGGGAAGTGAGAGGATCGGGGCGGCACCCGCCAGCTTTTCGGTCCAGTAGCGCCGGTCGGCCGGGTCGGCCGCCCGCGACTTCGCAACGTGATCCACGTACTGCATCACGGGTTCTTCCACGGAAACTTCCCCGCGCGCGGGCGATCGGTAGATCCGGGTGACCTCCTGCCAAAATAATTGCATGGAAGACCGGTCGGAAATGATGTGATGCTGTACGACGAGCAGGACGGATTCGTGCTCACTAATCCGAAGGAAGCGAATGCGGGTAAGCGGGCCTGCTTCCAGGTCGAAAGGAGTCCTGGCGGCGGCGCGCAGGTAGTCGTCTAAAGAAATGGTTTCCCTGTCGCCACGCAAGTCCCGCTCCTGCCAATCGAAGCCCGATCCTTTGGGACCTATTTTTTGCCGTACCTCTCCCGCTTGCTCCAAAAAAGTTGCCCGGAGCACGTCGTGCCTGTTGAATACCGCGGTAACCGCCTGACGCAGTCTTTGCGGATCGAGGGAACCCTGCAGCCGCAAGCATTCTGCATAGTTGTAGAAAGGATCCGCCGGCGACAGCTTGGTCAACATCCAAAGCCTCCGCTGACCTCCGGAAACCGGGTGATCCGCCCTTCCCGATTCGGAGGAAGGTTCCGAAGGCCTATCGGGCTCCGGCGACTTCCGATTCAGCCAACGATTTAGTAGTGATCCCTTGCTCATATGTGACACTAAAAGAGTCCCTGGGCCCACTCGACGATCCACCACACGGGTATATTGATGCCGAACAGTCGCTCGATGAACCAGTACATGGCAATTACGATGAGTATTGCCGAGCCCCCGTACAGAATGTAGCGGTACAGCGGAAATTTCCGTAGCACGAAAAGCACCGGAAAGACGAGGCAGATGATGATCACCTGGGCCAGTTCCACGCCCACATTAAAGCCAAGTAGCGACCAGGTCATGAATTCTCCCCGCAGGCCCACTTCTCCCAAAACGCTGGCGAATCCGAAACCGTGAAAAAGTCCGAATACGAAGGCAATAATCATCCCGTCGTTTTTCAGCAGGGGCCGGATGTTATGCAGCGCGGCGAGCGCGATAGACAGGGCGATGAGCGCCTCCACGAGGTAACTCGGCAGGTTCACGAGGCCGAGCGCGGCCAGGCTCAGGGTGATGGTGTGTGCGATCGTGAAAAAGGTGACGATCTTAAGCACGTACAGGAACGCCGGCCGGAAGCGATCCACGGGCTGCCACCAACTGCCTTCCCAGCCCGCTTGCTGGGTCAGGGCAATGCTACCTGCGGCACCGACGGTCGGCTGCGTCTCCCGTCGATGGTATACGACCGCCGGCAGGAGCAGCGCGATGAGAAATAGAATATGGTCGAGCCCGATGTATATGTGGTACATCCCACTGGAGATCATGGCCCAGAAACCCTTCCATACGGAATTGTCGCTCAGATCCAGCACCTTGGGCCCGTCGTCGCCGGGCCCGAAGCGGAGACTGATCATGGACTCGTTGTTGTGAACGCCCCCTTTCCAGTCGTATTCGATCAAGGCAAAACTTCGGTGGGTATCATCCACGTCGTAAATTGGATTGAAGCGCACGTTCAGGGTTTCCGGTACGGCAGGCAAATCCAGTAGTTCGAATCCCAAGCCGATTACGTAACCGTCACTTACTGCCAGGGTGGTCACCTCATCGGTGAAGCGCAGCGGATGGTTGCCGGAATCGGAGGTGACTTCCAACCGTTCCCGGAAGTAAGCGTACAGGTCCGGCAGATACACTTGCAGTTCTTCGGTGGTCATCCCGCGCTCCAGGCCGAGGTCGAGTGCCTGGTTTAGATCGTCCACCCTCACCTGGATGCTTCCGTTTATGGAATCCTGGAGAATCCTGAAATAAACGTAACTCTGGTTCACGATGTGGGCCTGAGCCCGGGTGGGCACGAGCAGTATGGCAAAAAAGAGTAGCATGGCCAAGGCCCGCCCGACCCGGTTGTTGAGTTTCCCGTGATACGAAAAAGGTGGTGTTGACATAGTGAGGGGGCAGATGAACGTTGAAAACAGTGGTGTTACATAAGTAATACGCGATCTCAACGGAGATGGATTGAAACAGTTTTCAACTACAAAATGGCGTTTTTCCGCAAAACCATCTAACTTAACTGTCGTTACGCTCTTGTTACGGGACAAATTACAGAATGGTTTTTGCCATTTGGGTTAATAGCCTCTTCGTAAGTATTTACCCCATTCACCGCACTTTGATCGACACAAACCAACATGCTAAACGTCCCCTCCACCCTTGTCCTGACCCGTACCGTGGTCGAAGAGACCCTTTCACACTTTGGATTGGACAACGTAATGCGGCGCCTGGTGACCCGGCTCGAAAAAGCCATGGTAAGCCATGATCCCGAGCGCACCATCACCCCGGCCCGCAGTGGTTTTCACTACGATGCTCCGCACGCCGGGCTTATAGAATGGATGCCGATCCATGAACGGGGCCGCGATGTGACGATTAAAGTAGTAGGCTACCATCCCGAAAACCCCGCCGCTTACGAGCTGCCGACCATCGTATCCACCATTTCCGCCTACGATACCGCCACCGGTCACCTAAGCTGCATTATGGACGGGGTCCTGCCTACCGCTATGCGAACGGCGGCCGCCTCGGTCATCGCAAGCCGACGGTTCGCCCGCCCCGACAGCCGCACCCTCGGGATCATCGGCTGCGGAGCCCAGGCCGTAGCCCACGTCCACGCCCTGTCGCTTTACTTCAATTTTGACCGTATTCTTTGTTATGATATCGTACCAAAGTCCCGACAAAGCCTGAGTGATCGCTGCGCCCAATTTGGTATCTCCGCCAAGCTGGAAGAGTCAACTATTCCGGAGATCCTCCAGGAGGCCGATATGCTCCTTACGGCAACCTCCATCGATGTGGGGGCGGGCGCCCTCTTCCAGAAAATGGATCACCAGCCGCATCTGCACGTTAATGCCATCGGATCGGACTTCCCCGGAAAGACGGAACTGCCCCTGAGTTTACTGCACGCTGCCGTGGTGTGCCCCGATTTCCTGCCCCAGGCGATCATCGAAGGCGAATGCCAACGACTCGAAAGCCACCAGATAGGTGATGATATCGTCGCCGTTTGCAAATCGCCCGAATCGTACGATCACCTCCGGGAGTCCCTGACCGTCTACGATTCCACGGGCTGGTCCCTCCAGGATCAGGTGGTGCTGCGGCTCTTTGCGGAGTTGGCCGCCGAGCTGGGCCTCGGGGAGTATCTGGAGATTGAAAACATGAGTGGCGACGCCTCCAATCCCTACGACTTCCTCCGCCCTCGGCAAGAAATGATCTCCCCGCGAGTGGCCGTAAAAGTCCAGGAAGTATGAACTACCGCCAGGAACCACCCGTCAACTTTACCCTTCCCCAATCCTACCTCGACTACCAAGAGGAGGTGATTGAATTTGCCCGCCGTGAATTGCAGGACGACGTCATCGCCCGCGATCAATCCGGCACGTTCTGGCGGGAAGGGTGGCAAAAATGTGCCGACTTCGGCATCCACGGCTTAGCCGCCCCGGCAGCTTACGGCGGCCAACGCGATGACATCGATGTTTTTCGTTCGGTGGTCGCCATGGAAGGCCTGGGCTACGCCTGTCCGGACACCGGACTGGTACTCGCCCTCAACGCCCAGATGTGGGCGGTACAGGTGACGATCAGCCTCTTCGGGACCGAATCGCAAAAGGCTAAATACCTGCCCCGGCTGGTAAAGGGAGAAATCATCGGCTGCCATGCCCTGACCGAGGCGGAAAGCGGATCCGATGTCTTCACTCTGCGGACCACCGCCAAACGCGTGGACGGGGGGTACCTCCTCAACGGGGGGAAGCGGTTGGTCACCCTGGCCCCGGTAGCCGACCTAGCCTTGGTTTTCGCCAATACGGCCCCGGAGCGCGGGAAATGGGGAATCAGCGCCTTCCTGGTGGAGCGGGATACGGAGGGCTATACCGCAAGCCCGAACCGTAAAAAAATGGGCCTGCGTACGGCGCCCTTCGGCGAGATTGCCTTCGAGGACTGCTTCGTACCCGAAGAAAACCTCATCGGAAAGGAGGGCAGCGGATTTAGTATCTGCAACCATTCGCTGGAGTACGATCGATGCTGCATTCTATCAGGTAAGCTCGGCACGATGCAGCGACAACTGGAGGAAGCAGTGGCCTTCGCGAAGCAGCGCAAACAGTTCGGCAAGCCGGTCGGGGAGTTTCAGTCGGTCTCCAACCGGATCGCCGATATGCGCCTGCGCATCGAGATCTCCCGCCTATTGCTATACCGGCTGGCCTCTCTGAAGCTGAACGGTCAACCCACCATGGCCGAATCCAGCATGCTGAAGCTCTACCTGAGTGAAGCCTTCGTGGAATCCAGTTTGGATGCCATTCGGATCGGGGGCGGCAACGCCTACCTGACCGACTTCGGTACGGAACGCGACCTTAGGGATGCCGTGGGCGGTGTATTGTACGCCGGCACATCCGACATCCATCGCAACATCATCGCTCAATTCACCGGTCTGTAAGGCAATGGATCACCTGCTCTTCCACGCGATCGATCGGCACGCCGCCGCCACGCCGGACCGGCAGGCATTCCGGTGCGGGAACCAGTCACTTACCTACGGGCAATTGGCCGACCGTACCGACCGGCTGGCCCACCTCCTGATCGAGCGCGGGGTGAGCCGGGGCGACCGAATCGGTATTTACCTGCCCCGCTCCCTGGAATGCGCCGTTGCAATTCACGGCATCCTCAAAGCGGGAGCTGCCTATGTTCCCCTCGACCCCGAAGCCCCCGTGTCACGGACCCGGGCTTTGATCGAGGATTGCGGGATTCGCCTGTTGTTCGTTGCTCCTGCGCTCCGCCGCAATTTTGCTTCACTTTTCGAGTCCCCCACGCCCGTGACCTGCGTCATAGGCGCGCCGGTAGAAAAAATGGATAGCGTGACCTGGGAAGGGCTCGAAGATTATCCCGCCGCCCCCCCCGGTCTGCGCATCCTGGGCGACGATCTGGCCTACATCATGTATACAAGCGGCTCCACGGGACAGCCGAAGGGCATTATGCACAGCCATACTTCCGGACTGGCTTACGCACGCTTGTCGGCGGAGCTCTATAACGTGGGTCCGGAAGACGTGGTCGGCAACCACTGCGCGCTGCACTACGATATTTCCACTTTCGGTTACTTTACCGCGCCGCTTGCCGGAGCTACCACCGTAATTGTTACCGACGGCCACACGAAATTTCCCACCAGCCTGCTGCAGCTACTGGAAACCGAGCGGGTCACCATCTGGTATTCCGTTCCCCTGGCCCTGCTGCAGATGCTCCGCTCCCCTACCCTGGCGGAGCGCGACCTTTCCGCCCTGCGGTGGGTGCTCTTCGGAGGAGAAGTCTTCGCCCCCCGCCACCTGCGGACGCTGATGGAGCATGCACCGAATGCCCGCGCGAGCAACGTATACGGTCCGGCGGAGGTAAACCAGTGCACGTATTACCACCTGGATAGTCCCCCGGACAACGAGGACCCGCTCCCGCTAGGCCAGGTATGGGGCGATACCGAGACGCTGATCCTTGACGCGGACGAGCGGGAAGTGCCGCCCGGCGAGATCGGCGAGCTGCTCGTCCGCAGCGCCACCCAAATGAAGGGCTACTGGAACCGCCCCGACCTGACGAAAAAAGGCTTTTACCACCGCGAACGCATTCCGGGCAACCGGGAAACTTTCTACCGCACCGGCGATCTGGTTTACGTGGATGGTGGCAGACAGCTGCAATTCATGGGGCGTAAGGACCGGCAGGTGAAGGTGCGCGGTCACCGCATCGAACTCGAAGAGGTGGAGGCCGTCCTGGCCGCCCAGGCCGGGGTTGGCGAAGCCGCCGTTTACGTTCGCGAAACCGGCGACAACGAAAAAATTATCGAAGCAATGGTCGTTCCTGAATCCGGAATGGGGGGTAACCCACGTACGTGGATCACGGCCATGGCCGCGCATTTACCCAAACATACCCTCCCCGCTCACATCGAGATCGTGGACGCCCTGCCGCGCAACGACGCGGGAAAAATCGACCGACTCGCCATTCGGGCGGCGGTCAGTAAAACCACTGCCTGAGCATGGAAGAACGCATACTCACCTTTATTAAGATGGAACTCCTCAACGACGAAGCTTTTGACCTTAAGGCCGACGACGACCTGCTGGGGAGTGGTCTCATCAGCTCGATGGCCGTTTTCCGGCTCATCGCCTTCCTGGAGAAAACGTTCAACGTGCGGATTCCACCCGAAGAGATGATCATCGATCACTTCATAACGGTAGACGCCATGAGCGGCTACGTTCGCGACCGTCAATCAGCCGCAAAGGTATGAGGTCCGATGCCCTGACCCCAGCGCAGCTCGTGCTTTGGACCGGCCAGCAGCTTGCTCCCGATTCTCCCCAGTACAATTGCGTTTTCACCTTCGAACTTCACGGTCCGCTCGACCGCGACCGGTTCCGGAAGAGTTACGCAATCCTGATGCAGGAATGCGAAAATATGCGCACGGTCTTCCGGGTGCAGGGGGGAGAAGTGAGCCAGCTCGTTCTGCCTGCCGCCCCGACTGACCTGCGAGTGGACAAGTGGACCGATAGCCGGTCGGAATTAGCGAGCTGGATCAGTGAGCGTGCAGCACGGCAATTTAACCTATCCGAAACCTGCGTGGAAGCGGTTCTCTGGCAGCTCGCCGACGATCATCACCTGTTCTATCTCAACCAGCACCACCTCATCGTGGATGCCTGGGGCGTGAGCGTCCAGTACAAACGTTTAGCGGAGCTGTATAGGGGCGGCGGAAGCGCAGGTACAACGGAATCCGGGCAACTGCCATCTTTCCGGGAATATCGCCTGGGCCTTCCCACCGAACCAACACCGCTGCCGGAATACTGGAACCGCCCCGCCCAGACGCGACCTCCGCGCCTGCTGGGACGGTCGAACTCCACCGGAGCATCCATTCGCCCCGCATCCCGATCACCCTAAGCGCGGAGCGGATGGCCGCACTAAATGCCCTGGCCGAACGCCGAGAGGTTCGCCACTGGACCAGCAACCTGACGCGGTTCAATATCTTTTCGACCCTCCTCGCTGCGTACGTTTACCGGCTCACCGGGGAGCAAGAGATAGCCGTGGGCACGCCGGCCACGAATCGGTCAACGCCCGCCGAGATCCGCCTGCCGGCGCAGCTTATCGAGATGCTGCCGCTTTACGGATCCGTCCGTTCCGACGACACTTTTCTCAGTCTCCTCACCCGGCAACGGACCAGCGCGAACGACTTTCTACGGTCCGCCCAGCCGGGCACCGTTCGCGCGCAGCTTTCGTCCACCTTCAACGTCGTGCTGAATTACATCACCGCTTCGTTTGGCCCGTTCGCCCCGGACATCGACGGCCAATCGCGTTGGAGGTCCCCGGGACACGCGGATCCCGGCCACCATTTACGGCTGCAGGTGCACGACCTGGACGGAGCCGGTCAGCTGACCCTCGAATTCGACCTAAATACGGCCATCTTTCCGGAGGCCGACCGTCAACGGGTACCGGAGCAATTCCTTCGTCTCTTCGATGCCATGGTGAGGGACCCGGAACAACCCATCGCGCAGGCGGACATCCTGGGACAAGCGGAGCGGAGCCGTATCCTGGCCGCGGGCTTAGGAGAAACGATCGAGTCCCCCGCTGCCTCGGTGCTTACGATGATCAGCGAGCAGGTGGCGAAGACGCCGGAAGCCTGCGCAATAGAGACCCCGAACGAAAAGATCATGTACCGGGAGCTGGAGGAGCGCTCCGGGAGGCTTGCCGCCTTCCTGGAAAGCCGATTGAAAAACCCCGGCAAGAACGTCGGCATATTCCTTCCCCGGTCGGCCGATCTGCTCGTGGCCATGCTGGCATGTTGGAAAGCCGGCCACACCTATCTCCCGCTGGCAACGGACACGCCCGATGCACGGCTGGCGCACATCTTATCTGAAACCGAGTGCGCCTTACTCTTATCGGACGAGCCGCGGTTCTCCCGGCTCGAGCCTTTCGGCGTGCCGACCATCCTGCTCGATGCGGATCGGGCGATCATCGACCGGCAGGACGCGCTTGCCAATACCCCGGGGGCGGATGGAGCTGCCTACATCATGTACACCTCCGGCAGCACGGGTACTCCTAAGGGCGTCGTGGTCGGTCACGAAGCCCTGACCAACTACATCGCTTACGCCCGCAGGCACTACGTGAGGAGTGAAGCCCCCGCTTTTCCCCTCTTCACCACGATCGGTTTCGACCTTACCGTGACCTCCCTCTTCACGCCTCTCACCTGCGGCGGACGCGTGATCGTATACCCGGAGCCCGCTCCCGGGACGCCCGACCTGTCGGTATTACAAGTCATGGATGAGGACCGCTGCCAAATCATCAAGCTGACCCCCTCGCACCTCGCCCTGCTGCGGGGCCGGGATTACCGGCAGGCCCGGGTGCGAACGCTCATCGTCGGTGGGGAGCAGTTTACCGCCGACCTGGCCCGCGACATCAGCCGGCGCTTTCCTAAGGGGCTAGAAATAGTTAATGAATACGGCCCTACGGAAGCTACCGTGGGCTGCATCGCGAAAACTTACATTGCTGAAAGCGATCTTCACGAGGCCATACCCATAGGCTTCCCCATCGCTAATACCGAAGCCGTGCTGCTCGACGACGGGCTGCGCCTTGTACCCGATGGTGCGATCGGTGAACTTTACCTCGGCGGCCGCTGCCTTGCTAGGGGCTACTGGCAGCGACCCGACCTTACCGCCGAACGTTTCATCGAGCATCCCTTCCGACCGGGGGAACACCTGTACCGGACCGGCGACCGGGCCCGCAGGAACGAGCACGGGGAACTGAAATTTTTAGGCCGAAACGACCGCCAAACCAAGTGGCGGGGATACCGCATCGAACTGGATGAGGTGGAGCACCTGCTCACCACTCAAACGGGCATCACGGCCGCGGCGGTGGAGTTGGTAGACCCCACCGCCTGGAGTCAGGCGCCGATAGATCACTACTGCACGAATTGTGGCTTGCCGGCAAATTACCCCAGCGCGTCTTTCGATGCGGAGGGGGTCTGTCAGCTCTGCCGGGGCTTCGAGGCCTACGAAGAAAAGGCCAAAGCCTACTTTAAGACCCTCGACGACTTTCGGGCGATCTTCGCCGAACGTCCCAGCGAGAACGGAGCGGAATACGATTGCATCATGCTGCTTAGCGGGGGTAAGGACAGCACCTACGCGCTCGGCCAGTTGGTCGAACTGGGACTCAAGGTCCTCGCTTTCACCCTCGACAACGGCTACATCTCCGAACAGGCCCTGGATAACGTGCGGCGGGTAGCTTCCGACCTGGGCGTCGACGTCCACTTCGGCAGCACGCCGGCGATGAATGCCATTTTCGTAGACAGCCTCCACCGCCACTGCAACGTCTGTAACGGATGCTTCAAAACCATCTACACCCTCAGTACGCAAGTCGCCCTGGAAAAGAATATACCATACATCGTGACCGGCCTTTCCCGGGGTCAGTTTTTTGAAACCCGGCTGACCGAAGAGCTATTCTGGGAGGACCGCCACGCCGCGGTGGCCATCGACGCCGAGATCCTGGAGGCACGAAAAATTTACCACCGCGCCGACGACGCCGTGCGCGATTTACTTGACACCTCCGCCTTCGATACGGATGAGGTGTTCGACAAAGTCAGGTTCCTGGATTTCTATCGGTACACGGACGCGACCCTGGACGATATGTACGCTTACCTCGATGACCGGCTCCCCTGGGTCAGGCCCACCGATACGGGTCGGTCCACCAACTGTCTGATCAACCAGGTTGGCATCTACGTCCACAAGAAGGAGAAGGGCTACAATAATTACGCTTTCCCGTACAGCTGGGACGTACGCATAGGTCACAAACAACGGGAGGCGGCCCTCGAGGAGATCAATGAGGAGGTGGATACGGAAGCCGTCCAACGGATCATGGGAGAAATCGGGTACGACGATCCCGGGAACAACTACGATCGTCGGCAGCTGGTCGCTTACTACACCGGGGGTGAGGGGGTCACGCCCGCTCAGCTTCGGGAGCAACTCCGGCAGCAGTTGCCGGACTACAGCATTCCACAGCTATTCATCCCCTTGCACGAAATGCCGCTCACCGCGGCCGGCAAGGTAGACCGTCTCGCCCTTGCCGAACTCGGTGCCCGCCCTACAACGGAAGACGTCGTGCATGAGCCCCCGGCAGGAGAGATCGAGGAATTGCTCGCCGGAATCTGGAAAGAGGTGCTGAGCCAGGAGCGCATCGGTCGCCACGACAGGTTTATCGACCTCGGCGGACACAGCCTGACGGCTATCCGGCTTTCGGCACGCATCAGCGATGCGTTCGACCTGTCGATACCGCTGCACCGCATTTTCGAACTACCGACCATAGCCCTCCAGGCTGAATTTTTGGAACAGACCCTTATCAGGCTTCTTGCGGAAGCGGAGGGGGATGAAACCGTTTGACCGCATCACTCCTACACCATGCTTCTACGACCTGCCTTAATCCTTGTCCTGACCGGCTTTACAGCCTGGCTATCCGCTCAAATGGTGGAAGGCCGCGTGCTTAGCGCGGACCGTAGTCCGATCATCGGTGCCTACATCATTCACCTCAATTCGGAACACCACACCCACACCAACGAATTGGGAAATTTCATGCTGGAGGGGGTAAGCCCCGGCGACAGCCTCCAGGTGACCTACCTGGGATACAGAACCCAGCTTCTGGCCGTTCCCGAGGCGGACGAACCGCTCGACATCGAACTGGAAGAATCCTTCTTCGATCTCGACGCCATTACCGTACGGCCAAACCTGCGTTCACTCAACGTCGCCACGGATATCGACTCCCGCTTACGCCCCGTCAATTCGGCCCAGGACATACTGCGTCGCGTTCCCGGCATGATCATTGGCCAGCACGCAGGCGGCGGAAAGGCCGAGCAGATCTTTCTGCGCGGTTTCGATATCGATCACGGTACCGACGTGGCGATCTCGGTGGAGGGCATGCCGGTGAATATGGTGAGCCACGCCCACGGCCAGGGATACGCCGATCTACACTTCCTAATTCCTGAGACGATCGAAAAGATCGACTATGGGAAAGGCCCTTATTACGCCGACCAGGGCAACTTCGCTACCGCCGGCTACGTAGACTTTTCGCTCAAGGAAAACCTGGACCGGTCCCTCATTACCGCTGAAGTCGGGTCCTTCAACACCCTACGGGCGGTCGGCTTATTCGACTTACTCGACGGGCCACGCAGCAATGCTTACCTGGCCACCGAGTACATCCTCACCGATGGCCCCTTCGAATCCAGCCAGCACTTCAACCGCCTTAACCTGATGGGTCGCTACACGACGGAATTGCCCGGGGGAAGCAAGCTGTCTTTCCTGGCCAGCCATTTCGAGAGCAAGTGGGATGCTTCGGGACAGATTCCCGTGCGCGCCGTCGAAAGCGGACTTATTAGCCGCTTCGGGGCTATCGATGACACCGAGGGCGGCTTCACAGGGCGTACCAACCTGGCCGGCCAGTTTCTACGCGTCGTCGACCGCAACACCTTCATCAAAACCAACGCCTACTATTCCCGCTACGACTTCGAGCTGTTTTCCAACTTCACCTTTTTCCTGGAAGACCCGGTGAACGCCGACCAGATCCGACAAAGTGAAGACCGGGAACTCTTCGGCTTCCAGTCCGAACTGAACCACAATTTCACCACCTCCGGCGGGGAAGGGAGTCTGAAGGGCGGCATAGGCTTGCGTTACGACAACAACGACGACGTAGAGCTGAGCCGAACCAGGAATCGCGAGGAGCTGCTGCAGCGTCTCCAGTACGGTGACATCGACGAGAGCAACCTTTTCGCCTACGCGGGCGCCGATCTTGAATTCGGTAGCCTCCTCATCAACCCCGCCATCCGGCTCGACCACTTCGTTTTCAACTACGTGGACAAGCTGCAAACGGCCTATGACCGACAGGAGCAACGAAAAACGGCCGTCAGTCCTAAATTGAACTTCCTGTACACGGTCAACGACCGGACCCAACTTTTCCTCAAGACCGGCATCGGATTCCACGCCAACGATACCCGGGTAGTGCTGGACCAGTCCGCCGCGGAGATCCTGCCGGCGGCCTACGGTGCGGACCTGGGGGGAATTTTCCGGCCAACGGGCAGGCTCTTCCTTAATGCGGCCCTCTGGTACCTTTATCTGGAACAGGAATTCGTGTACGTGGGGGACGCCGGCATCGTCGAGCCAAGCGGGGAAACCCGCCGCCTCGGCGTGGACCTGAGTCTCCGATACCAGCTGACCGACTGGCTTTTTGCGGATGCCGATCTGAATTACGCCTTCGCCCGGAGCATCGGTGAGCCCGAAGGGGCGGATTACATTCCGCTGGCACCGGATCTGACCAGCTCCGGCGGATTGAACGTGCTGAATGACCGTTGGACGGGCGGCATCCGCTACCGGTACGTCGCCGACCGGCCGGCCAACGAGGACAACTCCATCGTTGCGGACGGTTACTTTCTTCTGGACGCGAACGTCAACTATACGATCGGTCCCGTCTCCCTGGGCATAGTGGCGGAAAACGTGCTGGACGCGGAATGGAACGAAACCCAGTTCGCCACCGAGTCGAGATTGTTGTTTGAAACCGACCCCGTGGAGGAGATTCACTTTACCCCGGGTACGCCCTTCTTCCTGCGGGGAGTCGTGCGGTATAAATTTTAATCGTTCCTGCTTTCTGGCCCTTTCTGCACCATTTCTGCCGGTCTCCGGTTTGTTTTTCAGAAGAGATTACCCGGAGACCAACACGGTCTCCTGATCCTGCGTCTGACTACCTGAAACATTACTTAAGTCAATGCGACGCTGCTTCGTCATTTTCCTGGTCACTTTCTGCCTTGCCTGCGATAAGCCAGAGTTAGAAAGATCTCTGCCAGACTGCATTCGGACCCTGATAGAGGAGCAACAGGATGACATCACAGAGGTGCAGCAGTGGTCGATAGAAGGTTCCAAATATTATTACTTCGTATCGGATTGCTGTGACCGGTTCAACGGATTATTGGGAAGTGATTGTGAATGGATCTGCGCACCCGACGGTGGGCTCAGCGGACGGGGAGACGAAATGTGCCCCGACTTCCCCGCTGAATTCAACAGGACGATAGTATGGCAGCGGGAAGCGTAAGCGGAACTGTTACGGCGCAAGTATTTATTGGGTAAGAAGTTCTATTCATCGTGCCCGTTTATCAAAAACTGTACAAAACCCTGCCGTTTCACAAACTGATCGACGTCCTTGAAAACGCCCACCAGTACGAACCGGAAGCCGTGATCACCGCCTGGAGTGAACTCGAGCGGCGCGGGATATCCAAACAGGAGATACTGGACCGTCGCCGCGCTCTAGCCGCCAGAACCGAAGCCCAACGAAAAGTGCCCAGGTCGTGGCTCGGGGACCTGGCGCCACCGGGCGGTATGCATCACGTTTTGGACCGCCAGATTCGCGCCGTTGAGCCCCGGGTACCCACCGCCTGGATCCTGAACGGGCTTATCGCCCTGATGGCCTTCTTCGCCCTCATGCAAGTGTTTGGGCTCTTCGCCAGCGGCTTGCTGTTCCTGCAGCCGGCGGAATCCCTTGGTGGCTATACGGTGTATGTCATCTTCATCGGTTCGGTTGCCGCCGTTTTCTGTTCCCTGGCCGCGTTTCGGCTGTGGCAGGGTCGGCACGTCGGTTGGACCCTCTCGACGGCCTTTCTCGTTTTTCAGCTGCTGACTCCGGTTTTCCAGGTATTCCGCTACACCCTTTTTGGGACTTCCGACCTTTTTGTAGCCCAGTTCGAGCGCGTATTTCTACACGATGCGCTCACCCAGCTCGCCGTAGGCGTTTTTCTGTATGGCCCGCCGCTTTACTTCCTACTATTGGGCAGAATCCGCGCCACCTTCGGGGTCAGCCAGGCATCCTCGCTGCGAACCGTGCTTATCGCTACCGCCGTGTTGCTGATGCAAAAACTGGTGATCGAAGGATTCTGAGAGGAGGATAGCCTTTTTTGCGGGGGACCGCAGGTAAAGAGTGCGCTGCGGGGAGTACTTTGGAGAAACCTGTGGGGCCGATCCGGACCCCTTTCCCACACTCGTGTTTTGTCAACCCATTCCCTATGGCCTACGATTCACTCTTTGCCGACCGAATGCGAGACTCCCTTCACCGGCAGGGGGCCGAGTTTGATGAAGAGAAAATGATGGGAGGCATCATTTTTATGGTAGATGAAAAAATGTGTTGCGGAACACACCTGGACAAGGGCAGCGGTGAAAACCAAATGATGGCCAGACTAGGCAAAATCGGCGTGGAGCGAGAAAGTAAAAAGCATCCCGCTTGCAGCATGATGCAACTCGGTGGTCGACCCATGCGCGGCTTCGCGCGTATCACGCAGGCAGGGGTAGATACCGACGACCAGCTCGATTACTGGATCCAACGGTGTTTGGCGCATAATCCGGAGGCCAAGCGAAGTAAAAAATAGTCGTTAGGCCCAACAACCGGTTGATCCGAGACGGCATACCAAACTTGCCGTTGCCAGTGTAGTTTGCATAGTAAACCACTCGATTTTTGCTCCCCGACACTACCACAGCCAATCATACGCTTATCTGCTCCCTGGACTGGGGACTAGGACACGCCGCGCGAAGCCTGGCGCTGGCGCGCCAGCTTCGCGCGGAGGGACAGCAGCTTAGTTGGGCCAGTAGTGGTCCGGCAGCCGAGATGCTACGCAGGGAATTACCTGGTACTAAGATTCACGAACTTCCCCCCTATCGGGTCAGCTACCGCACCAATTCGATGGTTTGGAACGTAGCCCGTCAGGCCTATTTCTGGCAGAAGACCATCAGGGCGGAAAAGCGGGTGACGGCGGATTTGGTCGCTGAGCTCGGCGTGGACCGCATCGTATCGGATAGTCGCTTTGGCTGCTATCACCCGGGGGTACATTCCGTTTTCCTCAGCCACCAGTTGCATCCGATCACCCACTTTGCGCCCGCCACGGCCGCCTATCGCTGGCAGTTGGGGCATTTCGATGAATTTTGGGTCCCCGACCATCCCGGCCATAGCAGACTGAGCGGAAAATTGTCCGATACCGCGGGGTACGAAAATGTTTACTACATCGGCCCGCTCCCGCACATTATGCCGAGTCCCGGCGCAGAAGAATTCGATCTGCTCGCGCTACTTTCCGGACCGGAACCCATGCGGACCCGATTAGAAAAGATCATACTCCCGCAATTGGAGGTCATGGCCTATTCTGCCAAGATCGTCCGTGGCCTTCCGGACACCGCCGAGCCCCTAGATTCCGGCAAGATTGAAAGCTACAACTTTACCGATACGGCAACGCTTTCTCCCCTGCTTACCGCGGCTCGCTTCGTTATTGCCCGGCCGGGGTACTCTACGCTGATGGACCTGCGGGCGCTAAATAAGAAAGCGATCCTCATACCTACACCCGGGCAGACCGAGCAGCTGTACCTTGCGCAGCGCGCTCAATTGCAGGGGTGGGCGGTTGCCGTCATGGACCAGGACAAACTGGACGTACGGAAATCACTGGAAAGGTTGATGCAAACGTAAAAGCAGGCTACCGCAAGCTTTGCAGTGCTTCTTTCATAGCCACGTAGTGCTCTCTGGCGGCGACAACCTTCGGGGCGGCGGCACGAACCTGGCAATCCTCAATGGGGCAACGCTCACAGGTCGTATTCACGACCACCCGGGGAATGGCCGGGTCGTCGAGGAAATTGATCTCTTGCCGGAGGGATTCATTAAGGAGTAGTCCGAGGGTGACGCTCACGTTCTTTCCCGGCCGGGGATAATCGGTACGCGCCAGGGTAATGCATAAATATTCGTCTTCAGTACCATAGTAGCGACTCCGTTGGGCCTCTATACGGATATCGTTGTCGGATTCGGCGGACAGGCGTCGCAAGAGATTGATACTGATCCAGCGGCGGCAATAGTGTTCCAAGAGTCCGTTTTCGTGCGGATGGTGGCGACGGCTCAGGTGCAGTTCCTTATCGATGACGAAGTCATCGGTTCCCCGGTCATGAACGAAGCGAAGAAAGAAAAGGTCTCGCAGCCCGAAAAACTCGGGTAAGACGTTGGTCAACCGGTGAAAGAACATTTCCGGCGTCGCGTTGAAGCGCAGCATTAGATCGCGGAAGGCGACCATGTCCCAGGTCGGCCGGCGGAAAAACTGGCGGATTTCCTTGACAAAGGGTTGCAGGGGCAGATGCAGTGCGACACTGAAGTAGGTCGCTTTACTGTGATTTAGGACTTCCTCGAAGACGCGACCACGCAGGATGCTGCTGGTATTCGCTCGTTCCTTGAGCTTAAGGTAATTAAAGGCGATCTCCTTTCCGAACTGAAAGCCGCGCTGAACGGGTGTCAGCTTGCCGTTTAGGAGTAGCCGGTCGGAAGCCGGGACGTATACCGACCTCAGGGCTGCCAGCGCGGGCAGATCGTCGAGACCGTGGGGTACGATTTCGTAACCGTAGCGATCCTCCAACAATTCGCCTAATAAACGTGGAGGCAAGGGCCGTACCGTCGGAAGGCCGAAGTGCTCGGTGAAGGCGTCAACGGCTCGCTCCAAATCCGGAAAATAGTTGGCGTTCAGCTCCAGGTAGGAACGTAAGGCCGCGAAATAGAAGTTTTCCTCGCGCAGGGCATAGCTGCGGCTGATCTCCAGCAGGGTGCTGATGAAGGCACCAACCTGCAGGGGAGCGGCGGCAATGATCTCGGCCACCTTACTGAGTTCGATGCCGAAGAGCTCCAGCGGCAGCTCGTTGAGAAAATTTGATTTTAGCAATTCGCTGACGGGGGCGAGTTCCCTTCCCAGGTCGCCATCGGTAAGCTCATCGGCGGTAGTTCCCAGCGCCGAGGCCAGGTGCTGGACTTTGTCTCGCTTGGGAAACTTTTTCCCCTTTTCAATTTCATTGAGGTAGGAAAGCGAGATTCCGGTCTGCTTGGACAATTGGTCGAAACTAAAGCCCTGCTGTAATCGCAGTTGCTTGACTTTAAGTCCGAAAATGATGCGCTCGTTGGCGGTTTTTGCCCTCATTGGGGGTAATTTACATTACTCCGCCCACTCCAGGCTCTCTACGATGCGGGAGATATCTTCCTTGACGTAGTCGATAACGGGAGCAAGGGAATCCGGGTCAACCTTTGTATCGAAGTAAAGTGCGCCCCTGAGAAAATGATCGGTGGTATCGGTTAGAAAAAACTGGAACGGACTGGCCGCCGGACCGGCAATGTCGAAAGCAATGCCGTGTACCTTGGCCTCGTCGCGGTGGATGACGAGTTCTTCGATGTTGCTGGCCCGTTGGTTATGCACCCCTACCAACTCAAAGGCCTCATCGCGAAGCTCCTCCCACTGGGCGTAGCTGCTGATCGGGTAATAGCTAAAGTGGATACTGCCGTTCAGAGCAGGGGCCAATTTCAGATCGAACCAGCAGGGGTCCGCCGGGGCCTCGTCGAAAAAATTCGTTTCCTGTACCACCTCGGAGGATGCCGGCCGGTCGAAAGTAAACTGACAATAGTCCGCCGCCAGCGGAACATACGCCCGCTCAGGATACGCCACGCGGGGGTATGACCGGGGTTTTGGGACGGGGGGGATGTCCTCACCGCAGCTAAGAAATAGAAAAGGGAGGCAACAGAGCAAAAGCAATCGCATACGATGCTTAACGCCCTGTACCTCCCTTAGGATTGCCGTGTGGCTGAATTACTTCCAGGCACTGCACATGATACCGGTTTTGGTTTTGAGTATTACCTGGCGACGAGTAATGTCGCCCTTCTCTACAGAAAGTACATACCGGCCCTCGGGGATCTCATCGAGGGAGAGGCATATACCGTAACCGTTGTGGTCCTTGATCCGGTCGGTGAAGAAATCAGCCCGCGTATCGAGATCTGTCAGGCGCAGGATGGTGCGCTCCTGCTCCAGGTTGGCCAGCGTGATCTCCAGGCGGTTCTCCTCCACAGAGCTGCGGGTGATAATGGGTTCCACGGTAGCGGCGGTAGCGGCGGCGGGAACGACAAATGAAAGAGCTAATGCAAAAATAAGGGATTTCATGGTCTATGAATTGTGGGTTGATGGATTGTAACTGAGGTAGTTACGTTGAATGACGCTAAAGTGGGGGGAGCGTTGCATCGATGACGAATTTTCACGATATTCCAAGGCGAATTGTCGACGAATCCGGGATTACAGCGCCAATCGGCGTCTCGATGGCCTGCTCAGCCTCCTCGGATTGATGCAATTATCCAGGCAAGCCCGATCATTCTCCGTCCGCATTAATCCAGGTATTTCGGGTCATACTCGACCTCCTCCGTTGCCATCATTTCCACCAGAGAGGATCGCTCCCGTTGATGATTTTCCTGATTGATACCGTAGGCAATTAGGTTCGGCAGTGCTTCGGGTGCGTAGGTGAAGGTGCCGTATCCCCGTTGCCACGCCGAGAGAGAGGGAAACAATCCGGTTTCCTTTATGTACGAGGTGGCCCCCAGTTTGATATCCTTTACCAGATCTGCCACCGCCACCGTAGGGGGGATGGAGCATACTACGTGCAGGTGATCTTCGATGCCCCCCACCCGGTACAGCCGGCAATTTTTACTTTTCAGTATCCCGCAGATGCATTTGAATAAGGCTTCCCGATTAGGTTTGCTGAGGGTCGGTCGCCGATACATCGTAGCGAAGACGATCTGGTGCACACTTGAGGTGTAGGCGTTTTTTTTGCGAAGAACTTGCCTGGCACTCTACCGTGGGTGGAGTGGTGTTAAATTTTCGTTCTCCGGAAGCGTTGGGGGTCAGCAGGGAATAGCACGCTTGGCGTAGGGTTCGACCGCGCTGCGGCCGGTAGTCGTGGCGTGGGGTTTTCAACCCCTCGTAAAAAAGGTTGAACCGCGCTGCGGTTCGGAATCGGTGCGCAGCTGCTTACGCGTACGGCCCTTGCGCTTATTGGCAATCCCGGACTGAGGGTTGTCGACCAGATGCGCGTCGAGTTCGGCGGCCAGGGCGGCCTCCACCACCTACTTTATTAATCCATTAAGCAGTCCATCGGGACCGGCCAATGGCTGCTTGTTCATCAGACCCTGGATCAGGTCCGCCTCAAAGTCCGCAAACTTGCGCGAGGAGCTAGAAGAATTAATCATACATCAAAAATAGTTGTAGACACAGTTTGATGAACAGTCTCCAGACACAGTTTACGAAACACTCCCTCGGGTAAAAACCCCAGGAAAAGCACCAACCCGCCAATAAGCGCCAATAGCCCCAACAATCACACAAAATGGACTATCACCAGGACCAAATAAAACCACCCGCTCTACCATTCCGATGAAATATACCCCTGCGCCCCGCCGCCCCATGCACACCTAAAGCAGATGAACGTTTCCCCAACTATGGATCCCAAAACATTCCCCATCGATGGCCTGGATCGCGATCAAAAGCTCGGACTTCTCGAAAAATTGCTCAGGGACTTGCACGAGCAGGGTATTCTCAGTCAGGAAAGTTTACTGGCCATTGCAAGCGACGTAATGCATTTCGATTACCGGGAAGACGAGAGTTTACTGACCTTTTCCACTTTCACCGATAACGAAGAAGAATGAAGCGCGGTGAAATATGGTTGATCAACCTGGATCCTACGGTTGGTGCCGAAATCGCGAAAAAACGGCCTGCCCTGATCATGAGTGAAAACGGCGTCGGTCGGCTTCCCCTGCGGATAGTAGCGCCGATCACCATTTGGAAATCGCACTACCAGCTGGTACCCTGGATGGTTCCCCTTCCGAATGACGAGACCTCCGGACTCGATAAAAAGAGCAGCGCCGATTGCTTTCAGGTGCGCAGTATCAGCGAAACACGGATGATTGCGAAAATCGGAGAGGCCAGCATTGAGCAGATCGAAAGAGCGGAAAAGGGATTAAAAGTCGTACTTGGGCTGGCGGACTGACCCAAACCGTGAATTGGCGGGTTATAACCCCGATGACCACCAAAACAACCGCCGCCGCCCAACCGCTAAAGAAGTCCCCCGATCTGCTGGAGCGTCTGCGAGACTTCGATATCTTCAGCGAGGTGAGTGACCAGGCGCTGCAATGGCTGGTAGAGAAGTCGGATTACGTTGGCTATGCGAAAGGGGATCACATCTTCCGTGCGGGTGAGCTCGTTGATCATATGCAGGTCATCCTGAAGGGTGGCTACGTGATCCAGCGGGAGAGTAAAGGGAGGAAAAAAGAGATGGGCATGTGGAAAGCGCCCTACGTTACGGGCGTACTGCCCTTCAGCCGCATGAAAGAAGTGGGCGCCGACGGTATTTGTCTGGAGGAAACCAAGGTGCTACAGCTACACCGCGATTGCTTCGTGGAAATGGTGAATGTCAGCTACCAACTAACCCAGGCCCTGGTGGCGGTGATGACCAACAGGGTCCGCGACTTTCAACAAATGCGGCTGATGGATGAAAAACTCCTGGCCCTCGGAAAAATGAGCGCCGGCCTGGCGCATGAGCTGAACAACCCGGCCTCAGCCATCATCCGCAGCAGCCAGGAGCTGCACAGACACCTGGTGCAGACGCCGGAACGATTCAAATCCATCGTGACGATGCGCGTGACGGAGGAAGATGTGGACCGGGTGAACGAAATACTCTTCGACCGCATCGCGAGCTTCAAAACGGAAGAAGAATTGGGGCTGATGGAAAGAGAGGAGCGCTCGGATGACCTGCTGGACTGGCTGGAAGACCACGAGGTGGAGGAAGCCGACCGCATCGTTGACACCTTCGTCGATTGGAATTTCAGCGTCGAGCAACTCGAACGTTTGGCCAAGATCGTTCCGGAGGAGGCGATTCAACCCGTATTGTGGTGGATCGAGACCAACCTGACCACCGAAAGCCTGGTGAGCGAGATACAGGCATCCAGCGGACGTATCGCCGAGCTGATCACCTCCATCAAGACCTACAGCCACATGGACCAGGAGCCCAGCCTGGAAATGGTAGACGTGCACGACGGCCTGAAGTCGACGGTGATCATGCTGAACCACGCCTTCAAGAAAAAGCAAATCCGCATCAAGAAGGAATTGGGTAAAAATATACCGCGGATAAAAGCGCTAGCCGGTGAACTGAACCAAGTGTGGACAAATCTGCTTTCCAATGCACTGGACGCCCTGCCGGAAAATAAGGGGGGCGAACTCACCCTGCGAACCTTTCAGGAGCGCGATTGCGTATGCGTAGAAATTGAAGACAATGGTCCCGGCATTCCGGAAGATATTCAGAGCCGGATCTTCGAACCCTTTTTTACCACTAAGGGCATCGGAGAAGGCACGGGCATGGGCCTCGACATCGTGCGCCGGGTGATCGACCACCACAACGGTTACGTGAACGTTGACAGCGAACCCGGCAAGACCGTATTTCGCGTTTGCTTCCCCATTCAGTAGCACCACCAATACACTATGGCAAGAGACCGTAAACCCATCATCCTGACGGTCGACGACGACGAACAGGTACTGCGCTCCCTGAAACGGGACCTGCGTAACCGATACAAGGACGACTTTCGTATCGTAACCACTACCAGTGCAAAAGAGGCCCTGGAGGCGGTACAGGACTTAAAAAAGAAGGGTGAGACGATGGCGCTCTACCTCTGCGATCAGCGGATGCCGGAAATGCTGGGGGTCGATTTCCTCGAGCAGGCTAAGCCGATGTACCCCAGCGCCAAACGCGTACTCATCACAGCTTACAGCGACACCGATGCCGCCATCAAGGCGATCAACGATGTGCAGTTGGATTATTACCTGCTAAAACCATGGGATCCCCCGGAAGAGAAGCTGTACCCTATCCTGGACGATCTGCTGGAAGACTGGAAGCTATCCTACCGTCCGGACTTCGAGGGGATCCGGGTCGTGGGATACCAGTATTCACCCAAATCCCACAACATTAAGGACTGGCTGGCCGCGAATCTGCTCCCTTACCAATGGATCGATGCACGCAGCCCGAAAGGGGAAGAGCTCATTGAGCTGCACCAGTGTAAGGTGCGGGAACTTCCCCTCGTGATCACCGAGGATGGAGAGGTGATGAGTGATCCGGAATTGGATGCCCTGGCGGAGAAACTTGGTATGAGCGCGACCGTAAGCGACGACCTATACGACGTCGTGATTGTAGGTTCGGGCCCCTCGGGTATGGCCGCTGCGGTCTACGGCGGTTCGGAAGGGCTGAAGACCCTCGTGGTTGAGAAGCGGGCGCCGGGCGGACAAGCCGGCAGCAGCAGTAGGATCGAGAATTACCTCGGCTTTCCGAGTGGACTTTCCGGCTCGGAATTAACCCGGCGCGCCATGGCCCAAACCCTGCGCTTCGGCGTCGAGGTAGTGAGTCCGCGGGAAGTCACCGGGATCGAAATTCGCGATGGGTATAAAATCCTTTCCCTGGACGATGACAGCACGGTAAAATCGAAAGCGGTCATCCTTACTACGGGTGTGCAGTACCGTAAGCTCCAGGCCGAGGGAGCCGATGATTTTAACGGGGCCGGCGTGTATTACGGCGCGGCGATCACGGAAGCCAAATCGTGTGAAAATCGCCACGTTTTCGTAGTTGGTGGCGGCAACAGCGCAGGTCAGGGTGCGGTGTATCTATCTAAATATGCGGAATCGGTAACGATCTTGGTCCGCAAGCCCGACCTGACGTCAAGTATGTCCAGCTACCTGATCGACCAGATCGATGCCATTGACAACATTACCGTTCAGGGGTACCGGGAAGTGATCAAGGTGTGCGGAGACGATGACCATGTACAACGGCTGGTCCTGAAGAATACCGAAGACCACAGCAGCTACGAAGTTGGGGCTGATGCCCTCTTCATCTTCATTGGTGCCCGACCGCGAACCGAGTGGCTGGAACGCGGACAGATCATGACCGACAAGCGTGGCTTCGTGATTACCGGGCGCGATCTGTTGGCTACCGAAAAGCGAAGCCACGGTTGGCCCCTGGAACGAAATCCCTACCTACTCGAAACCTGCCAGCCGGGCATCTTCGCCGCCGGGGACGTACGTTCCGGAGCCATGAACCGGGTGGCCTCGGCGGTTGGGGAAGGAGCTATGGCTATCAAGTTCGTTCATGCTTATTTGGGGGAGTTTTAGTAGACGGCTGCGCGGGTAGAGGACTGCGTCGGTAGACGGCTTTGCCTGGTAGAGGACTTCGTCGGTAGAGGACTTCGTCGGTAGAGGACTTTGTCGGTAGAGGGCTTCGCCAGTAGAGGACTGCGTCGGTAGACGGCTTCGCCGGTAGAGGACTGCGTCGGTAGACGGCTTCGCCGGTAGAGGACTGCGTCGGTAGAGGACTGCGTCGGTAGACGGCTTCGCCTGGTAGAGGACTTCGTCGGTAGAGGGCTTCGCCGGTAGAGGACTTCGTCGGTAGACGGCTGCGCCTGGTAGAGGACTGCGTCGGTAGACGGCTTCGCCGGTAGAGGACTGCGTCGGTAGACGGCTTTGCCGGTAGAGGACTGCGTCGGTAGACGGCTTCGCCGGTAGAGGACTGCGTCGGTAGACGGCTTTGCCGGTAGAGGACTACGTCGGTAGACGGCTGCGGCCGGTAGAGAGGGCTGGGTGGTTAGGGTTGTGAGCTTTGCTGTACTATAGAGACAACCTTCGATGAAATCCACCAGCTAGGTAAAAGCGGCCTGGTACAGGGCGTAAAGGGCCAATACTACTTTCAACAGTAGCGAGATGAATTCCAGCCAGGGCTTCTTCTCCGCCAATTTATTGGCTTCCTTGGTGGGGGTGAGGGGATAGGTCACGAATACCACGATCATGTCCCGCAACCGCTCGCGGTCTTTGGGCCGGATAGCCGGAGTTCGATCGGAATGCGGTACATTTCCGGAGGGAGCGTCTTGACTATCGGTGTGGGTAGAGTTTTTGGTGTTATGGGCTGACA
Source organism: Lewinellaceae bacterium (assembly GCA_963747415.1). Lineage (GTDB taxonomy): Bacteria > Bacteroidota > Bacteroidia > Chitinophagales > Saprospiraceae > Neolewinella. Next base: position 1,559,780 of record CAVVFF010000004.1, read on the forward strand.
TGCTTTGAAATTGAGACAGGTGACTCTCTGAAGCGGCTTAAAGGCAAGCTGGCCGTCGGCAGGCATCGGGAGGATACTACCGGTGGATCACTCGCTTACAAAGCTACTCTAAAGAAGCCGTATTTACAACAAAATGTTTCAATTAAAACTATTTCAAACAAGTGAAAATTAGCTTTCCCAATGCTTCCGGCAACGCCCTTTCCGCCCGATTGGATGCTCCCGTTAACCGCCATCCGCATGCCTACGCCATCTTTGCCCACTGCTTCACCTGCGGACATACGCTTACGGCCATGTGGAACATCAGCCGGGAGCTGAATTTGCAGGGGATTGCGGTCCTACGCTTTGATTTTACTGGCCTCGGAGAGAGTGAAGGTGATTTCGTCGATACAAACTTCACAACCAATATTTCGGATCTGGAAGCTGCGGCGGACTACCTGGCCCGGCATTACGAGCCCCCGACTTTGTTGATTGGCCATAGTTTGGGCGGCGCTGCCGTCCTCTGTGCCGCCTCGCGAATGCCTTCCATTAAGGCCATCGTGACCATCGCCGCACCCTTCGCGCCGGACCACGTTTCCAAACATTTCAAACATAAAATTGACTCCATCGTCAATGAGGGAAGTGCAACGGTAGACATCGGTGGGCGGCCGTTCCAGATCGCGAAACAATTCGTTGACGATCTGGGGAATCACCGGTTGGAAGAGAACATCAAGGATTTGGACGCGGCCTTGCTCATCCTGCATAGCCCTCAGGATCGCACCGTTAGCATTGACGAGGCAGCCAAGCTTTACACCGCGGCCCGCCACCCAAAAAGTTTTGTCAGTCTCGACGGGGCTGACCACCTGCTATCCAGCGATACCGATAGTATTTATGCCGGCCGCGTGATCGCGGGCTGGTCTAATCGCTACCTTCCCGTGCCGGAAGCCGCCCCCATCCGAAGCGAGCACAGCGTAGCCGCCCGATTAGGCCGGGAAGGGTTCACGACGGAAATTATGGTACGCCAACACCACCTGACCGCTGATGAACCGACCAAAGTTGGCGGCAACGACTATGGCCCGGGACCCTACGAACTCGTCAGCGCAGGCCTGGGGGCTTGTACCGCGATGACCATTCAGATGTATGCCCGTCGTAAAAAGTGGATAGTAGATGAGGTCGAAGTCCACCTGGATCACAAAAAAGATTACGCTACCGATATGGAAGCGTCCGACCATAAGAAGACCAAAATCGATCATTTCGAACGGGTCATTTTCCTGAAGGGAGACCTGACTGAGGAGCAGAAGGCGCGACTGCTGGAGATCGCGGATCGCTGTCCGGTACACCGTACCTTGCACGAAACGGTCAACGTAACCACTGTTCTAGGTAAGGAAGGAAGCTGACGCCAACAATAAATCGTGCAGCTAACGGTCCATCGGGGTACCTCCAAATGGCAAGCTACTCGCTGGCTGAAGTTCGGGAAGGGAGGGTCAATTTCGTCCCCTTAATTTCGAAGGCGATAGCCTTGCAGTCCTAGCCGTTCCTAACTATTCACTTAGTATTTTCCCTGGCTGCATAGTCCAAAAACCCGCTGACATAGCTAAAGGGGGCGTTCCAGTTCAGGCAAATCTCGTTACTGGCGTAGCTCGGCGTCTGATCGGCCCAGCTCTGCATGGGGGCGGCGTCGGGCTTGTAGGTGGTTTCGGGCCGGTCCTGTTGGGCGGCATTCGGACCACCGGAGAGGAGCCCCGGTACCGGTTCGTCAATATTGTCGGCCGCGCTCGGGCGGTGGTGGATGAACATGGGATAGCGGGTACCGAAACCCGTGAGATAACAAACCGCATTGGGGTTGTGTCCAAGGATGTAATTCATCGCACTGCGCATAGCGCCGACGTATTCCCCACGGGGGCGGCGCAGGTGGGCGGCGGCCATCAACATGGCGGCGTTCATGACGTCCGAATTGCTGCCCCACCCGAATTCGGTGATGGGCTGGTAGTAAGCATTCGTTTCAGTACGTTGTACCAGACTGTCGGCCAGCGTCACCACCAGTCCCTCCAGATCGTCGTACATCTCCCGGGGTACCCGGTCGGGGAAGCGGAGCAGGGTGAAGGCAGCCATATTAGCCATGTAGCTGGTCCAGCCGACGCCGGCACCAAAGCGCACCCGGGGCGGATGCTCCTGTAAGTCGTTGTAAAATTCCTGCTCTCCGGTTGTGGCAAAGAGCTCGGCGGCGGCCCAGGCCTGCTCGTCATCGGCGTTGCCGTCCCCGTATTCGCCGGTAGCTACGTCCGGGGGATTTCGGAAAAAAGCGGTGGAATGGTTCCCCGCCCAGGACCACGCCCGCCGGGAAGCCGCCAGGAGGCGATCGGCGTATTCGGCATCGTAATCGCGGTACACCCGCGACGCCTGGGCGGTGGCCGCGGCGAAGTTCAGGGTGGCGGTGATGCTCTTCCCCACTACGTAGCGCCGGCCCGATCCCGCTTCCGGCATCACCATCCCGTCGAACCGGAGGGTGGTCAGCTTATGGTAGAGCCCGCCGTCGTCGTCCTGCATGGTGAGCATCCAGTCCAGTTCGTACTTCAGTTCGTCGAGGTAATCGCTCTTGCCGTTACCGCTTTCGGGAATATTCAGCGTTCCGTCCGGGGCCGGGTCCCCCACGTCTTCGTACAGTGCCAGGTATTGGCCGACGGGGAAGGCACCGTTGACGATGTATTTGTTGTAATCACCGGCATCGTACCAGCCGCCGGGGCTGCTCAGCGTTCCTTCCGACCGGCCCGAGGAAGGGTGGTAATACACGGTGGTATCCGGGTGCCCGGCCGCCCTTGCCCATTTGCCGGCGTATGCTTCCGGTAATTCAGCCCCGGCACGCTGGTAGTACAGTCCGCGCATCGATCCGACGAATACATCCCGCAAAATGCTGTCCTGGACCCGGAACGGATAAGAATACCCTACCTCGGGAACGTAAATTCGGTACATCCCTACTGGTAGTGGGTCCACGGTACCGTTCCTGGCGATGACCCCGGCCAGCTCCCGCCAATTGACCGGCTCGCTGAGGCTGCCTTCGTAAACCGTCGAATCCCCCGTCGCATCGGTGACGTAAAAAACGGTAGTCGCTACGGCACCCGGACTGACTACCTGGGTATCGGCACAGGTAAAGCGGATGGGCTGGTCCGGATAGAAACCAACCTGGTTCAACTGAATCGCGGGGGTGGCCCGGTCCGCATAGGCGGGAGGACCGTCGTCCGCATCCGAAGAGCAGGCAGAGAATATCAGCGAAAGGAATGCCATCAACAGGGGATACCGCATGGGTGGGAACTTTGCGGGACAATATATGGGCGGCGGAGCGCAGGAAGTAGGGGAGCACGGGTATTTATCGGAGTAGCATCCGGATGGTTGAGAGCGGCCGGCCGCCGGAACGAACCGTCAACACGTACATACCGGCGGGTAATTGGCCGGGGTCCAGCGTCCGTTGGCGAGACCGCATCTCCCATGATCGGACTGACCTTCCATCGAGGGTGCACAAGTCCAAATCTAACGGGTGATTCAAATAGGGTAGCCAATCCTCACCGTGCAATTGCAAGTGTACCTCTCCCCTGGATGGATTAGGGGATAACGACATTCCGAACTGCTCGGAGGTCACCTCTACCGCAGCGGTGGGCTCCTTCGTTGCGACTACCGTATTGCGGGTTTCGTTGGTGACGATCGGTGGGTTGTAATCAAAATAGATCGACGCCCGGTTGGTGATCGCCTCGTCCTGCGAGAACCCGGTGCGAGGAAGGATGCGATAAGTAACGAAGCCCTGGCTCTCCGGCTCGTTGGTAGCGCTATCCACGAGCATAATGTCATAAAAGGAAAAGCTCAGCGCACGGGTACTATCGGTCATTTCCGCGCGCACGGCATGGCTGCTCCCGGCCAGCTTGAAGGTGCTCAGGTCCAGACCGGCATCCAGCGTATCCCGTAGCACTACCTGGTAGGCGGTATCGTTGCCGGTATTTTGAAACCGGATGGTATAAAGCAAGGGGGTCGTTTCGGAGATATAGCCCTCCTTCTTCAGTCCTCTCGGGTTGACCTGCTTATCATTGGGGTCGTAACTACAGCGAATCTCCTCTTCGATCCGGTAAGTACGTTCCATATTCGCGGAACCGTGACGGTGCCAGTAGGTGCCGACGATCGTGATACTCCCGGGGAGAGCCTCTACACCCGGTACGGTTACTTCCACCAGACGGCGAAACGATGCACCGGGTGAAAGGGCATCGATGTGGTAGAACGCCCGGTCGCCGGAAATGGAATCTGGCGTCGTGACCAAGGTCGCTCCCCCAAGTATCGACAACTCCACGTACGAGTCGGATGCGAACTGGTTTCCTTTGTTTTCTACCGTGATCCAAAGGGGTACCGTGGTGTTACACCGCATCCGACCGGATGTCAGTGTGAGTTCCGTCTTGTGGACCTGCCCGAGAGGAGTCAGTGCGAATTGGTTACTTCCGTGCTTCGGGACACCCCTGCCAAGGCGCACCCGCAATCCGTCGGAGTTGACCTTCCATAACGGGCCAGGGTCGGCAGTGAGAAGATGCTCGCCCGAACCACGTGCATAAAGGGTAGTGGAACCGTCCTCTTTGGCAGCGTGAACGATGACCGGACCCGGGCGGAGGTCATAGGCCACGTCTCTTGCCAGCGATTCATCCTGATCCCTCCAGCCGTTTTCGTTGGTATCGTAGTAGGAGGTTACCATTACCGACCCTTCACGCTCCAGGTTTGCGAGATAAGAAAGACGGCGGTCGTGGAACAGAATGTCTTTGTCGCCGTCGCCGTCTACGTCCACGATGTTGTGGGTAGACCAATTGTAGGTCGGGGACAATCCCTTCCGCCGGCCGGGCCCCGGTAAGCGGTCCAGTTCGATGGCCTGATGTTCGTCCAACCCCGCGATCACTACCTCGTCTGCATTGGTAAAAATGATCCGATCCAACCCACTTCCATCGTAGTCCAGGCCGGTAAACAGATAGGGTGTGGAATAGGTAACAAGACGTTCCAGATTTTCCCCGCTGATGAATTGGCCCTCTTCCATCCCGGTAAGCATCCATAATTTGCCGCCCCGGGTTATGCCGGCTAAGTCCAAGTAATCGTCTCCGTCAAAATCTCCGGTCGTTAATTTCAGGGTCCCACCGGTAAAGGCGGGAAGGTCGATGCGGCCCCCAAACCGCCTTTCATCAGGTAAGTAAGGGAAATAGGTCACCGGATAATCTCCGCGCAGAAGTGCCAGATCGCGCATACCATCTTGGTTAAGATCCGGCGTGGCGGCACCGTTGACGGTCTTCCAACGTACGTCCTGCGGATATACCTCCAAACACTGGAACGTGTCGGGAATGCCGTCCCAGTCATCATTCAGAATAACCTTAGTGGTACAATCTTCACTATGCGGGTAGTAGTGCAATACCCCCGGCGGCCGATCGCCGAAGTTCAGGTCGAATGAGGTGAGATCGTGGTAGGAGGGGGCCAGATACTCGTCGGCTCTTACTTCCTCGTATCCGTTTCCCTTCTGGGAAAGGAGGATGTCCGCAAACCGATTGCTTTGATATTCTTCGCGGTGAAAGATGAAGTCGGGATAGCCGTCCCGGTTGTAGTCCCCCCGGCTAATTGTCTTGTACTCGTTTGGAGAAGCATAGGGTAAAAGGTCAGCGTGGTACACCGGGCTGATCGTATAGAAGAAGGTGTCCTTCGGACTTTCCGGACGAATACGGAAGAGGGCCGGAGTATGAACAGTCCGGATATTCGGGGCAATGTAGGAGGTATAGCTTTCCGGTCGGTTTGGCTCCGGCATCAACTGGGCGAGGTCCACGGGATAGTACAGGGGCTGAAAGTCAGCCGTTCCGGCCAGCACCTCGGCCAGGTCGGCGCGACCGGGCAGGCGGTTATAGCGGGCGGACACGTAGGAGCCGACCAAGGTTGGAGCGCCGCTGCTCGTATCGATCAGGATGGGGGATGCATAAAACAGGTGATTGCCATCATTCGGTATGACTTCTCCACCAATTTCCAATCCCTGGCGTAGGCGGTAGCTCAGTTGCCCCGATTGATTTCGATAGAGTAAATCCCCCATACCGTCACCATCTACATCGTGGCTCAACGGATCGTAGATTTCCTCGTTGGAGAGGGCTATGATTTCTACCCCCCCGGGTAAGTTGACGTAGATACGCGCGGAATCGCCGCTGTCCATTACGGGATCCATACGTCCGTCTTCATTCAGGTCCAGGCTTCCGCGCAGGCCGTGCTTCCAACCCCTCACCGGAAATAGCTCATATGGACCGCTAACGCCGGTTTCTGGTTCTGGCGAGAACGTATAATATTCCAAGACGCCGTTCCACGTATCCGTCCCCTCCCGGTAGTATACCAGGTCAAGTTTTCCGTCTCCGTCAGCGTCGGCGAGGTAGCCCCGGAGTATGTCATAGGACGGCTCGAACGTGAGTACGGCTTGCGGCGTGGCAAAACCGGTCTCCGTCTGCCTAATGTACATGACCCTGCCCTCCGTAGCATAGAGAATGTCCAGGCGTCCGTTACCGGTAAGGTCACCAAAGCGCGCCGGATCCGGATTGCCCTGCTCCAACTGCCCGATGAGGATAGTATGATCCTTCCATTTCTGCCCGTTGCCGTCGACGTTTTCGGCCCACAGGAGGGTGGGATCGTCCGCGGATCCATAAACATGATAAATAATGTCCTGATCTCCGTCCCGGTCGACGTCTTCGGCTGCGAAGGATTTTAGTACTCCGGCCGTGGGTATCACGACGGGCATCCGGGCCGCTTTATCCTTCCTGTGCGGTAGCCAGCCCAGCCCATACGATGAATTGTTGTCGTAACCCAACAAAAGATAGTCGTCCAGACCGTCGCCGTCCAGGTCCGCCAGGACTTCGATATCGGTCCGGCTAGGAAGCGTACCGAGGTTAATTGTCGTGCTTAGGTGGCTAAATTGACTCACAAGCACCGCAGGAAAGAGATAACAAAGGCAGGCAAGAATTCGAAAGGTGATCATAGGCGGGCTTAAAGTAGGATGCTACCGTCACTATAAACCCCCACGACCATGGGAACCGCGCACCTTAACATTTGCCGTGAATAGCCCTCCGATCCGCTACCGGGTAATTATCCCAACGCTGAACCGGCGTACCTTTAGGGTATGAGCGTGATCCTCTACTTACTTCCCCTGCTGCTGGCCTGCGGACGGACGGCTACGTCGACCAATCCTCCCCAAACCGAGCGGCCGAACATCGTGCTCATCTTCACCGACGATATGGGTTATGCGGACATCGGTGCTTACGGCGGCGACCACGTCACAACCCCGCACCTCGATGCACTGGCGACGGCAGGCGTCCGCTTCACCCATTTCCGGGTGGCCCAGGCGGTATGCACCGCCAGTCGGGCAGCTCTGCTTACCGGCTGCTATCCCAATCGGGTAGGGCTCCGGGGCGCGCTGGATCACACGGCCCGGGCCGGACTCGCACCACAGGAAGTGACGTTGGCGGAGCTACTCAGGGGACAGGGATATCAGACTGCAATGGTCGGCAAATGGCACCTGGGTCACTTCTCCCCCTACCTGCCTACCGACCAGGGCTTCGACAGCTACCTGGGCATCCCGTACAGTCACGACATGTGGGGTGGCCACCCCGAGGAATGGGCCAAGAAATATTTCCCCCGGCGCGTTCCCTTGCTGAAGGACAGTTTGCTGCTGGATAGCCTGTCCGACTTCAGCCATCTTAACCGACTGTACAATGAAGAGGCCGGACGGATCATTGAGGGCCATGACCCGGACCAGGGTCCGCTTTTTCTCTATCTCGCGCACTCCCTTCCCCACGTACCGCTGGCCGAAGACCCCGATTACCTGGATCCGACGGGAAAAGGACGCTACGCCGACGTAATGGCCGAGATAGATGCCGGCGTCGGGGAGATCAGAGAAACGCTGCGGCAAAAAGGAATGGCGGAAAACACCCTCATCATCTTCAGCAGCGACAACGGCCCCTGGCTCAGCTACGGTGACCACGCCGGACGGACCCCCTTCCGTGAAGGCAAAGCCACCAGTTTCGAAGGCGGCGTACGCGTGCCGCTGATCACCTTCTGGCCCGGACACACGCCCGCTGGAACGGTAAGCACCGCCAACCTCATGACCGTCGACGTACTGCCCAGTCTGGCGGAACTCGTTGACGCTCCCCTACCCGCCCGGACGCTCGACGGTCACCAACGGCTCAATGACCTGCTTGGCAAGGCCGCCGGAACCGCACCCGATCCCTATGCCATATACTGGCTGGACGATCTGCAGGCGGTGGTGAGTGCCGACGGTCGCTACAAACTTCATTTTCCCCATGCTTTCGCCACCCTGGGCGATCAACCTCCCGCTACCGGGGGCATCCCGGTGAAGTATCGGCGAGATTCCATCGGGCTGGCATTATTCGACCTGCTGGAGGACCCCCGGGAATCGGTGGACGTGGCACAGCGACACCCGGAAATAGTGAAGGCGCTTTCCGCCTTCGCGGAACGGCTGCGCCAGGACCTGGAATAAGTGATAGCAGCGGTGTCCTACATAATGGTCAGATCGACCGGTGCAACGTGACTGCTGAGAACGAACGGTTTCGTTGGATGGCAGACACCCTCCGCCATTCCCGTCCTTCGGCCCCACCGGGAGCGCAATGGTGCGTACATTCGGCATCATATTACCAGCAAATACGCCCAACTTTTTTCGCATGAAGAGCCATTTTTACGCGAGTTTTTATTGCTTGCTGATGGTACTCGCCACCCTGACCGGCTGCCAGTCGGATCCCCAGACCTTTGAGGAAATGCTGGACGCGCCGCCCGCCATCGAGCTGAATCCCTCGGGTCGTGTTCCGCTGGGGGCCATCCTTAGCTTTGAGACGGTCAACGAGGTATCTGTAGACCTCACCGTGGAAGGCGATCAGCCGGTGCACCGAAGTTTTCCCGAACCGGCGCGCCGACATGAGCTCCCGGTGCTGGGCCTATACCCCGGTCGGGAAAACACGATCTCCATCCGGCTTACCGGCGCGGACGGAAGGACCTTTGCCGGAAAAACCACGGTCACCACCGCCCCCCTCCCGGCTCCCTTTCCTACCATCGAGATCACCTCCCTGGACCGCGAGCGTATGGAACCCGGCATGCACCTGGTCGATCTCCTGATTGCCAATAACGGCAAATTCTTACCCTACACGGTTATGTTTGACGACAGCGGGACCATCAGGTGGTTTCTGGACATGAGCGAGAACGAGCAGATCACCTACACCACCTACCGGCTGGAAAACGGCAACTGGCTTTACCTGAACTGGATCGATATCCTGGAGGTCGACGATCTGGGCAGGACCGTCAGTGAGGAGCAGATGTGGGGCAACGCCGGCAACCACGAGGTGATCGAGATGCCCGGCAACCAACTCCTGATGGGGGGGTCAGCCAAGGATAGTTATGTTATCCGGAACGGACAAAAGATCCCCACCCGCTTCGACCACGCCGTGCTCTGGGATCGGGATAACAACCAAACGAGCCACAGTTGGGACCTGCGGGAGGTGCTCGACGTGAACCGCTCCGTATTTCCTCCTGACTACGGCATGGACCCGGCTACCGATTGGTTCCACGTAAACTCCATCGCTCCCACGGCGGACAGGGGCGTGATCATTTCCGGCCGAAACCAGGGGGTCGTTCGCCTTACGGAAGATAACCGGGTTCGCTGGATATTAGCCCCCCACCGGCAGTGGGGCCGTGCCGGCTTCGACGGCCGGGGAGAGGTGACCAGTGCCCACTTGCTTACGGCCGTTGACAGTACGGGGACACCTTATCCCCGGGAAGTCCAGAACGGAAGTGTCTCCGTGGCCGGCTTCGACTGGCCGATGGGGCAGCACGCGCTGAATCTGCTGCCGAATGGCCACCTCCTACTCTTCGACAATGGCCTCAGGCGTAATTTCGGCGCGCGCGGCAGCTATTCCCGGGCCGTAGAATACGCCATCGACGAGGAGGCCGGTACCGTACGCCAGGTATGGCAGTACGGCAAGGAAAGGGGGCTGGAGCTGTACAGCCCCGTGACCAGCGATGTCGATGTACTGGAGGAGACCGGCAACCGTCTGATCACGTCGGGCAACGTGCGCCGCGATGGCGCCGCGCCCCACGCGAAAATGGTCGAGGTGACCTACCCGGGGGGGGAGACGGTCTTCGAGGCCAACATTAACTTCAAGGATGCCCTGGGTACCGGGGCTGCCAGCTGGGCTCAGTTCGATCTCGTATTCCGGGGCGAACGCTACCCGCTGATACCCGAATAACGCCCACATAGCCATACTATATGTCCCTTCAAGTCATTGCCGTGGGGCCACCCCGCACCGGCACTTCCTCGTTAAAGGTCGCCCTCCAATCACTTGGCTTCGCCCGGTGCATGCATATGGACGAGCTCTTCAATCAGCCGAATTTAGTCGACCACTGGATTGAATTATTCGAAACCGGCAAGACGGATTTCGCCACCCTCTTCGCCGGATACCAAAGCAGTGCCGACTTTCCCGGTTGCCTGGCTTACCGGGAGCTGATGGCGCACTACCCCGAAGCTAAATTCATCGTTAATTACCGGGATGCAGATGCCTGGTACGATAGTATGCTGGAAACCGTGTACGCTTTCGTGCCCCGCACGGCGGAACAGAAACAGAGCTTGTTGGAAAAGGGCGAGCAGGACCCTAGGTACCTGGGGATCGCCAAAACGCTGGCGCTTGTAGAGGTTTATCTGCTCGAACGGCATTACGCGGGCCAGTTTGCCGATCGCGAGCGCACGATAGCCCGCTACCATCGTTTCTTTACCGAAGTACGGGAAACGATCCCGGCAAGCCGCCGACTGGATTACCGGCTGGGCGATGGCTGGGAGCCCCTATGTAGTTTTCTCGGCAAGGACGTGCCGACCGAATCCTTCCCCTTTAAGAATAAACGACAGGACTTCATCACCCAGGTTGGTGGCATGATCTCGGGTGGCGGAAAACTAAAAATAAAATAGCCGCCGTGGAAGGAGGCTCGGGTATCAGGATGGGGCAATGCCCAATGAAATAGCCTTTTATGGGATGGTTAACTTCCTGCGCCCCGCCGCCATAATGCCAGCGGGCAAAGCCACGTTTCCTTAATGGTTGGTATCGTACCTTTAAAGTCCCCTCCAGCCAATGCTGAGCATGAAGGAAAAAGAGATGATCGAAGGATCCCTGCGGGGAGATGAGCGGTGCCAGCGTGCCCTCTTCGATCGGTACGCCCCCCTCCTGATGGGCGTCTGCCAACGTTACTGTCGCAATCAGCCCGAAGCCGAGGACGTACTGCAAGACACGTTCGTGCGCATTTTTGCCAAACTCAACAAATACGGTTTCAAGGGGTCCTTTGCCGGATGGGCACGCCGTTTGTGCGTCAACGTAGCGCTGAAAACCTACCAGCGCAAGCGTTTCAGCCTGGAGCAGTCGGGTTTGGACAATATCCCGGAGCACGCCGGCGCCCCTACCGCCTACGCTGATCTCGGTGAGCAGGAGCTTCTGCAATTGATTCAGCAGCTGCCGGATGGTTACCGCCTGGTCTTTAACCTCTACGCTATCGAGGGGTACAGTCATAAGGAGATCGCGGATACCCTTGGCATCCAGGAGGCTAGCTCCCGCAGTCAGCTGCTCAAGGCCCGCAAAGTGTTGCAACAACAGATCGCCATCCGCCAACGCATCGCCATATGAACGACCTCGACGAACTATTTCGCGGTGGCCTCGGCGATCGCAAGCCGGAAGTCCCTAAGGATCTCTGGGATAAAATAGCCGACCGGCGCAGTCCCCTGCCCGAAGGCGAAGAACTCGACCGCCTGTTCGCCGGCAAGCTAGCCCACCGGCAGCCCTCCGTACCCGCCGGGATATGGGAACGCATCATGGCCGCCCGCCGCCCCTACCCTATTGCCCGGTACGCGGCGCTGGTCCTGCTCTTACTGGCTGTTATCGGCACGCTTTTTTGGGCGATGCCGCAGGAACAAAACAATGCGGAAAAAGTGGCTGTCCTCGCTGGTGGTGGGCCCTTTACGATCCCGGTCCCCACAAATACTTCGCCTGCGCAGATCGCTACGGAGGGTGCCCAGCCGGCAGTCGGTGATCTTCCCGCGGTGGTAGCCCGAAACGAAACCCCGGCCAACACCCCGACGGTCACCCGGTCAGCACGGGAAAAACCCGCACCAGGGCAAGTATCCCTTCCCGTGACGTTGCCGCCAAGCAAAGCGGTAAGCCAAAAAGCGACCGTAGTCCGTGCGATACCTTCGCTTATCCCCACCGCGCTGGAGATCTCCGGTCAAACCGGCCTGTCGTCGGGCCTATTGTTTAGACTTACCCCGCCGACCGACGGTTCCTTCCGATCCAGCGGTCGTAGCCGTTTCCAGGCGGAATTCCTGCTGGGAGCCGCTTACGCCAATCAGCGTTTCGGCCAGGTAGCCGAGAACGCCCGCGAGCTTCGCAACGCTCGCGAGGTGAGCGAATTCCCCCAACTGAGCTATCAGGCCAGCGTCCGTCTTCAATACCGCCTCCGGCCCCGGATCCGACTACTGACGGGCCTGACGTTCGTAGACATCCGGAACCAGCTGGAATACGAGCAGTCGGTGAACGGACAAACGGAATTGATGCGGACCAATAACCACCTCCGGATGCTGGAGGTACCCGTTCTGGCCAGCTACACGATCACCGGCCGGAGGCTCCGTCTCAACGTGAATGCCGGTCCGATCGTCAATTTATATACGGCGGTCGACGGACAGTACCTCCATCCCGGCTTTGCCGAACCGCAGTCGCTCAACGACGGAGCCGGCTACCGGTCCAACGTGGGCATCGGCTGGACCACTTCCCTGACCACTACCTACCTGATCGGCAAGGACCGGACTACCCAGTTGTTGCTGGAGCCTTTTTTCAAGTCTTACCCCGGCTCCTTCACGGCCCGCGACGCTCCACTTAGTGAGCACTACTGGCTGGCGGGCCTACAGGTCGGTTTACGTAAATCGCTTTAGGAGTTGTTCGTACATTACGGGCAATAATCCATTTGTCCGCCATGCCCGTCGATGCAACCACGTCCGCCTTCCCTCCCTCCGACAAAGGTGACTGGCTGGACCGTGTAACCAAAGAATTAAAGGGCGATCTCGGTCAGTTAGACCGACAGATCTCCGAAAATATCCGACTGTCTCCCCTCTATACGGCCGATGAGGTAGCGATACAACCGCCGCTCGATCGGACCGCCGGTTGGGAGATAGGCGCCTACCTCCGCTCCGGAAGCAATCAGGCGATGAACGCAGCCGCGCTGAAGGCGCTCGAACAGGGGGCCGAAGCTCTGCTGTTCCGCCTGTACCACCAACCATCCCCCGCGGAAGTAGCCGAACTCCTCGAGGGGATCAGGCTAGAATTCATCTCCATTCACTGCGCGTTGCGCTACCCCGGCCAGGACCCGGCGGAATTGTTTCGCGACCTCGTACAGTACCTGCGCCGAAAGGGCCACGACCTGGCCGCTATTAGGGGATCGGTGGATTTCGACCCGCTGCTGGACTGGAACGAGCCACCCTTCCCCCCGCTCATCCGGCTCTTGCGTTTTGTCGGTGAATACATGCCTGGATTCAAGGTCCTGCAGGTTAATGCCGCTGGATTCAACAACGGCCCCAGTTCGGCGGATAGCGAGTTGGCGCTTGCCATTGCGAAAGGCGCCGAATACTTACAGCAAATAAAGGAACGGGGATATCCGGCGGAAAAGGCGGCGCTCCACCTACAGTTCGCCTTCACCGTCGGCACCTCCTACTACGTCGATATAGCCAAACTGCGTGCCCTACGGATCCTTTGGGCGAACGTCCTGAAAGGCTTTGGCATAGTCGATGCCCCGCCCGTTACCATTGCCGCTCACTCCGACCCGGGAACGCTCACCGGTGACCGCGACAAAAACTTGTTACACCTGACTACGCAGGCCCTCTCCGCGGTCACCGGTGGCGCGGACCAGCTTTTCCTTTCTCCCGCGGAAGGCGCGGAGGAGAAATCAAGTGATTTCGGGTACCGCATGGCGCTCAACATTCAGCATCTTCTCCGGCTTGAATCGGGCATGGCTGCCTACGCCGACCCCGCAGCGGGAAGCTATTATCTGGAGAAACTGACCGAGCAACTGGTGGAATCCGCCTGGGAACGTTTCCGCTCGGTGGAAGCACAGGGTGGCTTCGCCGTTGCCATTGAATTTTAACGTCCAATAAAATTACCACAGATCATGCCTACCGTCAAACGGGAAATCTGGGGCCAGGCCTCCGGTAAAACCGTCGAACGCTTCACCCTTGAAAACGCTTCCGGAAACACCGTTGCTTTGCTGTCCTACGGGGGGATTATTCAATCGATCATGATCGGCGGAAAGGAAATGACCCTCGGCTTTGACAAGCTGGAAGGGTACATGGGCATCAACCCCGGCTACGGAGCCATCATGGGCCGCTACGCCAACCGCATCGGCGGAGCCAGTTTTACCCTGAATGGTACCACCTACGAGCTAGACGCTAACGAAGGCGACAACCAATTACACGGCGGATCGGTAGGCTTCAATGCAAAAGTGTGGGAAGCGGAATCCTTCGCCAACGAGCGGGAAGCCGGCGTACGGTTGCAGCTCCTAAGCCCCGACGGTGATATGGGCTACCCCGGCAAGCTGACCGTGACGGTGGTCTATACCTGGTCGGACGACAATGCCCTGCGTATCGAATACGCGGCTACTACCGACAAGGATACCGTCCTGAACCTTACCAACCATACCTATTTCAATTTAGGAGAAGCGGACACTATCGTGGATGACATCCTGCAGGTGGATGCCGATCGCTTCACTCCCGTGAACGAAGAGCAGATCCCTACGGGGGAACTCTTGCCGGTGCACGATACCCCCTTTGATTTCCGGAGCCCGAAACGGATCGGGGAGGTCATCGATGCCGACCACCCCCAGGTAGCTGCTGCGGGCGGGTTCGATCACAATTTCGTGATCAGTAACTACGACGGGAGCTTACGGGAAGTCGCCCTGGTCATTGATCCGCATTCCGGTCGGCGGCTCCGCTGTTGGACGACCGAGCCCGGCGTACAGGTCTTCACCACCAATTTCCCGACCGGGAAGTATAAAATGCGTGGCAACACGCCAACACCCCGCCACGGAGGCATCTGTTTGGAAACGCAACACTTCCCCGATTCCCCCAATCACGACGCTTTTCCGACAACGGTTTTGAAAGTCGGCGAAACCTTCAACTCAACGACCGTTTTTCGCTTTGAATAGTGAAGAGCTTAGTTGGATTCTCCGCACCGGTATACAATTGGCCTATTTTCGACCAGGATCAGAAAACCCAAATACGCTCTGACAGATACCGCCGCCCATGACGCAGGACCTGAAACATGTAGTTGTATACGGAGCCTTTGGCCTGCTGCTGGGGGCTAAGATCGTCGAGGTGCTTATTACGCGGTCGGATGCCGGCCTCATTGATTGGTGGCTCCTGCTCATCGGCGCGGGGGCGGCTATCGTGCATTATTTACCTCTCCAAGCGAAACACCAATCAGCGGATGACCCGCGCACAGCAGCCTACCAACCTACCGAACCAGAAGATGACGACACCCTGGTGCTCCGTGATCATTCCGACGCTGAACGAGGGGCCGTACATCGGCAGAACGCTGAAACGGCTGAACGAAGCCCAACCGACCCCTTCGTTTGAGCTCATCGTGGCGGACGGTGGAAGTACGGACGAGACCGTAGCGATCGCGCGTAGTCTTGGTGCCCGGATCGTGAGTTGCCCCCGCGGCCGTGCCGCCCAGATGAATGCCGCGGCCGCCGTGGCCACCGGAGAAAGCTTGCTCTTTCTCCACGCCGATACGCTGCTGCCCCATAATTACCACCGGTTCTTCTCCCCGGGCATCCATGCCCTGCCGGCCTGTTTCAGGTTGCGGTTCGCTAATCAGCACGCCTCTCGCTTATTGGCATTCTACAGTTACTGCACCCGATTTGACGTGGATGCTTTTCGATTTGGCGATCAGGCGCTGTGGGTCATGCGGGCAGATTTCGAGGCCGTAGGGGGTTATCCTTCGGAATGGAAATTGCTGGAAGATAATTACCTGGTTCGTCGGTTACGCAACTACCGGGGGGGCTTTCGGATCCTGCCGGATGAGGTCACGACTTCCCCCCGCAAATACCTTCGCAATGGTTTTGCTTACACCCAGCTGGTGTACGCTTTACTGTACATTCTGTATCGGTTCGGGGCCGGACAAAGCCTGCTTACCCGCATTTACCTACGCTTCCTCCATTAGTTCCAGCAACGCCCGCAGCGGCACGGAGGCCTGCTGGGGCCGGTAATTCAGGTCGTAGCGCAACTCCTGCAGGGCCTTTTCAATCCGAAAGGTGTCGATGAGTACTTCCAGGTCACCCTCGTCCGCCGGAAGCAGGCGGGTGCCGACGGTAGCCTTTCGGTAAGCCGTGAGGTATTCCGCGGCAAGGTACCGGTTGGCGGTGCGCAGCCAATCGGCGAGATGGGGCCGGGTTGCGGTACGGACACCACCCGAATCCTCTTCATACACCAGTCCTGCCGCGTAGGCTATACTGCGCATCATGTTGGCAATATCCTTGGCGGGACTCCGCCGCAGGCGGCGCTGACTATAGGTGCGATCCGGATCGCCGTCAAAATTTCGGATGAGGAACTGATCCTCGCTAATGATCAATTGCTCCAGGGTGAAATCGCCGTGAATCCGGATCTTATCCGACTCGATCTTGTGCTTGTAGATTCGTTGGAGTTGGGTATGCAGCTCGGCCTCTTTATTCAGCAACTCGTCTGCCAACTCAACCACTTCGGGATCGAGTTCCTCCTTAACCCGCTTCAACAGGTCGAAGGTACCCCGGACATCGCCCTTCAGTCCGGCATACACGCTACGTTGGTAATGCAGGCTAAGCGCTTCACGACGGAAGCCATCCTCATTGACGTCGGCCAGTACGGTATGGTAGGCGGCCGTGGCCCGTCCGAGTTCGGCGATCTTGATGACAAAACTGGGCCCCAAAATATCCTGGATGGTGTCGGGCATGTCTTTGTACATCACCGAATCGGTCACGTTCACCTCTTCCGGGTGAGCCTCTTCGCTGTGCTTATGTAATTGCAGACGGCTCACGATCTCCTCCGAAAAGCGACGAAGATTATTAAGCACGTACTCCCACGCATTTCCGGCATTGTCGCGCCGTTCCTCGAAGATGGCCAATGTGGCATTGAGTCGCTGGGTAGGGGTAAAATGCAGCGTGCCGACTACCGTAGGGGCCGAGCTGTAGCTTCGTCGATTAAGCATATGCTTCACCTCCAGGTCGGGCACGTCGTTGCCGTCTACCCGCCGGTAGAACTTGATGTTGTAATCGTGGCTCTGCAGGGTCATGTATTCGTTGCCGGAATAGACCATACTGGCATCCTGCTGCTGGCCCGTGGCCATCTTTTCGTGGGCAAGGAAGCGGAAGTCCTTCAGATCGCCGTAGTCCTTGAGGCCATTGACCAGCCCGCGCCGATAATCCTGGTCGTACAGGGCATCGATGAGCACGACCTTTCTTTCTCCGTTATCAATGATGGCGATCACTTCCTCCCGGGTAGAGTAGTCTACATCCTCGTGGTAGCGGTGGAAGGCCAAGGGCAATTGGAGCAATTCCGGTAAGCCTTCCAGGAAAGTCGCTTCCAGCAACATCCAGCCAAAGTGGCGCTCACTGGTAGCTTGTAAGCGGTGATCGTAGATCTTAACCTGGTCGAGCTGGGGAGCCCGAATTCCCATCCAGGAAACGGACCGGAGATAATTAGGCAGCACGCTGTGCTCAAGGGCACGCATATTGGGCTTGCTGAAGAAATTCTTGAGCTTATCCGCCTTCAGGGTGGGCCGGCTCAACTCCCGGTTGTCCACATTCGGACCGTGGGTAGGCTCTACCTCCAACCAATAATATCCGTGGCCGGCCATCGTGATCTGGTAGGGCTCCCGGGTAATTTCCTCGAAGTGGGTACGCCCGAATACCTCCCGCACTTTACTGTGCTCGTATTCTGACAGATCGAGCCGTACGGCCTGGGGGTGGCGGCTAAGGTTGACCACCACGATCACCCTTTCGTCTTCGTATTCCCGGACAAAGGCAAGTATCCGGCCGTTGTCGGGCTTCAACCAGTGAATCTTGCCCCGGCCGAATACCTTGAACGATTTCCGCTTGGCCAATAATTTCTTGGTCCAGTTCAGCAGGCTGTTGGGGTTCTGCTGCTGCCGGCGCACGTTGACCCAGCGGTAACTGTACTCGGTGTCCCGAATTACGGGCAGGTACAGGCTGTGTGGGTTGGCCTCCGAGAAGCCGGCATTCTCATTATTGTTCCACTGCATCGGGGTACGCACGCCGTCGCGGTCACCCAGGTAGTAGTTGTCGCCCATACCGATCTCGTCGCCGTAGTAGAGTACCGGGGTGCCGGGCAGGCTCATCAGGAGCACGTTGAGCAGTTCGATCTTATTCCGGTCGTTATCCATCAGCGGAGCCAGGCGGCGGCGGATGCCGAGGTTGATCCGCGCGGTGCGGTCACTGGCGTACACGTTGTACATGAAGTCACGCTCCTCGTCGGTGACCATTTCCAGGGTCAGCTCATCGTGGTTGCGCAGGAAAGTGGCCCACTGGCAATTTTCCGGTATTTCCGGCGTCTGGTCGAAGATGTCCGTGATCGGGTGGCGATCCTCCATCTTGATGCTCATGTACATACGCGGCATCAGGGGGAAGTGGTAGTTCATGTGGCACTCGTCGCCGTCACCGAAGTAGCTGGCGCTTTCCTCGGGCCACATATTGGCCTCGGCGAGGAAAAGGACGTTGTCGTAATTAGTGTCGACGTGCGTCCGCAATTTCTTCAGGAATACGTGGGTCTCCGGCAGATTTTCCCCGTTGGTTCCCTCCCGCTCGAACAGGTAGGGAATGGCATCCAGGCGGAAACCGTCAATGCCCATGCCCATCCAGTAATCGAGGATCCGGAAGATCTCGTCCTGGACGAGGGGGTTATCGTAGTTCAGGTCGGGCTGGTGGTGGAAAAAGCGGTGCCAGTAGTACTGCTTGGCTACCGGGTCCCAGGTCCAGTTACTCGTCTCGGTATCAGTGAAGATGATCCGCACGTCCGGCCACTTCTCGTCGGTATCGCTCCAGACGTAATAATCGCGCTCGGGACTCCCCTTGGGGGCGCGGCGGGCGCGCTGAAACCACTCGTGCTGGTCGGAGGTGTGGTTGATGACCAGCTCGGTGATGACCTGCAAATTACGGGCGTGGGCGGCATCGAGGAAGCGCTTAAAGTCTTCCAGGCTACCGTAGGCCTTACTGATGTTGTAGTAGTCTGAAATATCGTAGCCGTCGTCACGCAGCGGGCTGGGATAGAAGGGCAGCGTCCAGATGGCGGTCGCGCCAAGCTCCTCCAGGTAATCCAGTTTTTGCTCCAGTCCGGCGAAATCCCCGATGCCATCCCCGCTGGCGTCAAAAAATCCTTTAATATTCAATTCGTAGATGATGGCATCTTTATACCATAGGGGTTCGCGGCGGTAGCTTGTAGTCATAAAAGTTTCTGTAGCAGTTACGGAGTCGGGTTAGTGAACGGGGAGGTACGGAATTTGTGCGCCTATGCCAAGCAATTTTGGCGGCGGAGCGCAGGAGGAATAAACCAAAAAGGTCCGCACCCGCCAAAAATGTGCCAATTGAAGAAACGTTCTCCCCTCGCCACGGGCTTCCACCCGACAAAGATATTTCGGTCCGACCCCGGACTACCGTAATTTCACCCCATGCCACGAGACAACTACTGGGAATGGGAAAACCGCCCCGCCCCCCAGGCAAAAGCAGGCAGTTACCGACGGAAATACGGCACCAGCTGGTGGGGAAAACAGTTTCTCGCGGCCCTGGAACGGATGGACTATTCCGGCCGGCTCGGACGCGGAAAAACCTACGCCAATAAGGGACTGGTGGAGAAGCTGGAGCAGCCCCGGCCCGGCCGGTTGAGCGCCGAGGTACGGGGGAGTATGCCCCGGCCGTACGAGATCACGATCGATTGGACCCCCTGGACGAAAGGGCAGGCGGAAGCAATTCGGGAGGATATTCAGGGCAATCCCGCCATCCTGGGAAAGTTACTTACCGGTACGTTGCCGGAAGAACTGATGGATGTCCTGAAGGCACGCGACCTGACCCTATTTCCGAGCAACTTTGGGCAATTGCGGGCCACATGCTCCTGCCCGGACTACGCCGTGCCCTGTAAGCATATGGCCGCCCTGCTTTACGTCATGGCGGGAGCCATCGACGCCGATCCCTTCTACCTCTTTGCGGTGCGGGGTCTTGACCTGAAGGCCGGTTTAGTGCCCCCTTCGGAAACGGAGAAGGCCCAAAAAGTAATCAAGCTTGCCGACCTCCTGCAGCCCGTAGCCGCCACGCCGCCCTTCTCCTGGGATGAAGCACTTTACCGGTCGGTCGACTTTACGACCATCACCGATACCGGCTGGCGAGCGGTAAGCAAACTGCCGGACCGGCCGGCCTTCGACGGCGGAGACGACTTCCTTTCCTTCCTGGACAAGGTGTATACGGCTGCCTCCCGCTACGCCGGCAAACTTTACAAAAAAGATGCCGAAGCGGTTTCCCCGGCATCCGAGTTGATCCCCCCGGGCGGTCAGCTCGAACTGCACCAGGATAAAGACCTCCTGCTAAGCAAGTTGGCTTTCTTCAACGACGAAGACGAAGCCCTGCTGGAACTTCAACAGTCCGGGGTCTTCCTGGCGTGGCTGCAGGACCTCGAACAGCTCGACCGCCACCAGCTCACCAAGGAAACGAGCGGCGTGCTGCTGTTTTTCCAGTTGGCTCGGACGCTGGTGCAACGAAAAGCTTACGTGCCGCGCCTACTGGAGGCGGCCCCCGGTGAATATCTCGTACAGTACGTCCCGGCCAGCTCCGATCCGGCCCTCAACGAAACGCTGGAATCGTGCTACCAACTACTGGCGCCTACCCTGCTTTACTACGTAGACGACGCAGGTGACTTTTCCGAATTTAGGGCCAAGCGGGAGGGGGAGCAGCTATTGAGTTGTTTCATCGGGCTGCTGGTGGGTGGGGCTACCGCGAACAGGGTGGCGGAGACGCCGGCCCGCGGCCTCTTTTTACTCCGGGGGCGGCGGCGGTTCGACCTGCTCGGTACGGAGGGTTTCCCGCTGGCAATCGACCGGTGGCTAAGTCAGCTCTATCTGGCGGAACGGCGCTACGGGATTATTCTTAAGATCGAGGAAGTGACCGACGGGCTGCGGGTGGAGGTGCTGATCACCGACCGGGAGGATACCCAAGATCAGCTGCCCGTTGCCCTCCATTCCTGGATGCAGGGCAGCGTCCCGCCGGCGGAAAAACTGACCGTCGTCAAGACCCTGTCCTTCCTTTCGGCCCACTTCCCGGAACTGAACGATTACCTCGCCGAGAACGGCAAGTCGGCCATGCGGTTTTCCGTCAATGGTTTCACGCCGGTGCTGACCGCGGTATTGCCTAGCATGGAGGCGCTCGGGATCCGGGTGTTGCTGCCGGCGGCGCTGCGCAAGCTCCTGCGCCCCGCCCTGGGCCTAAACGCGCAAAGCAAGCCGGGAACGGAGGTATTCGAGCTAAGCGGGATCATCTCGCTCGACAGCATCCTCCGTTTCAGCTGGCAGGCTGCCCTGGGCGATCAGCCCGTTTCCGAGGACGAATTCCGAAATTTGCTGACCACCTCAACCGGTCTGGTAAAGTTCCGCGAGCAGTACGTCATGATCGACGAGGCGGAAGTGGCCCGCCTCCTCAAACAACTTGATGGCGGGGCCCCGATCCTTCCGCCCCACGAGCGCCTGGAGGCCCTATTCACGGAAGAATACCTGGGAGGTCCGGTGAGAATAGGACCCGACCTACGCCGTTTAATTGAAAAGCTTCGCACCTGCGGTCCCACGCCCCTACCCCACGCTTTGCATGCCACTCTTCGACCCTATCAGCAGCGCGGCTACGACTGGCTCTACCTGAATGCCGGACTCGGCTTCGGCTCCATCCTGGCGGACGATATGGGACTGGGCAAGACGCTGCAGGTCATCACCCTGCTCCTGAAATACGCCGAGGAAGGCTTGCTGGACCAGGAAAAGGCGATCGTGATCGTACCCACTAGTCTGGTCGGCAACTGGCAGCGGGAGATCGAGCGCTTCGCTCCCACCCTGCGTGCCGAAATCTACCACGGCCCCCAGCGCAGCTTGCCCCAACCGGGGGACTTCGACGTACTGCTGACCACCTACGGCGTGGCCCGTAGCGAAGAGAAAATGCTGGCCAAACTCTCCTGGCGCGTGCTGGCGATCGACGAGGCGCAGAACATTAAAAATCCATCCGCCAAGCAAACGCGGGCCATCAAGAAGATCGCGGCCCCGGTACGCATCGCCATGAGCGGCACGCCGGTGGAGAACCGCCTGCTGGACTACTGGAGCCTGATGGATTTCGCGCTGCCCAAATTCCTGGGTTCCCGCAAGCACTTCAACGAGCACTACGCCCGGCCCATCCAGGGAGAGCACGACCAACGGGCGGCCCAGCGCTTTCGGAAACTAACGGCTCCCTTCGTGCTGCGGCGGTTGAAAACCGACAAAGGCATCATCAGCGACCTGCCGGATAAGGTGGTGCAAACCGAACACTGTCGGCTTACCCCCGAGCAGACCGCCCTCTACGAAAGCATCCTCCAGGAGAACATGCGGATGGTGGAGGAGGCCGGTGACGGCATCGGCCGGCAGGGGCTGATCCTGAAGCTCATCACCGCCCTGAAGCAGTGCTGCAACCACCCGGCCCAGTTTCTCAAGCAGGGCCGGGCCAGTTTCGCCCAGAGCGGCAAGGGCTTACTGCTGCACGAGCGGCTGACCGGCATTCTCGAGAACGGAGATAAGGCGATCATCTTCACCCAGTACCGCCAGATGGGCGAGCTGCTCCAGGGGATGATCCACGACGGGTTCGGGCTCGACGCGCCGTTTTTACACGGCGGCACCAGTACGAAAGGCCGGGACGAGATGGTCCAACGCTTTCAGACGGATAGCGACTGTCCGCTGCTGCTAGTTTCCATCAAGGCAGGCGGTACGGGGCTAAACCTGACGGCGGCCAACCACGTCATCCACTACGACCTCTGGTGGAACCCGGCGGTCGAGGCCCAGGCGACCGACCGCGCCTACCGCATCGGCCAGGAGCGGACGGTATTCGTCCACCGGCTGGTGACGGAGGGAACCTTCGAGGAGAAGATCGACCGGCTTATCCAGCGCAAGCGGAAAGTGGCGGAGCTGAGCGTGGTGGAAGGGGAAACCCAGATCGGCCGCATGACGAACCGCGAGATCGGGGAGCTGATGCGTTTGGAGTGATTGGTGGTCTTAGGCCTATCCCCCTTGGACCCACTTAGGCGGACGAAGCTACCGGCATCAGCCGTCCGCCGAGCTATGCTTGTCTGCCGGCGGGTCGGTACAGGCCAATAAGCTCTCCAGTGGCACCTTTGCTCTGCAGGGGCATGATCCGGAAAGTCGGGTTTACTTTAAGAAGATCATGGTTCGGCTTTAGGAAGAGTAAATCGGTATCAGCCTGATCGGAAACTCAGCGGTTTGGGCTTTGCACCGAGGATTTCGCATCGTGGATTGGGTGATTGAAATTGTAGATTTCCCCTTGACGCCGCTGTGGCAGTAGGGGTAGCCTGCACTATTCGACGTGCAATACTTGCCGATGCCGGGTCGGAATAGTAGGCCTTGATGGTGCCATCAACCACCTTTTGCCCGATCTGATCCATGAGGAAAACGCAGACCAAAAACCTCCCCAACCGTCACCGGTTCGCTGAACCGGTCTTTGATCTCTAGCGGCAGGTTAGGAGGTTCGGGAAAGTTGCTGGTGAAACCTTACTACTATGCCCATACTCCCAATTGACGCAGCTGATCATACCTTGGTTTGCGCCCCGCCATTACGGTAGTGTGGCAACACCTCTTTAGCAAAAAAGGACCGCAGCTGTTCACGCTTCTCATCGTGAACGAACTGATCGAGTACCCAATTATAATCCTTAGCTATATCGACGCGATAATCGAGAGTGGGCTCGGCGACGGAGTCGCAGTAAGCACTGTGGATGGTCATGCCCCACGCCAGGTCATCGTGGCTCAACTTGCAAACGGGGCCGGCGGTCAGATCCGCTGCGTCGAAAAGATATAGCTGGCGGCTGTAGCCGGCCTCATTACCGGTGGGGTCACCGACCAGCAAGATGCCCGCGATGTAGCCGTCCTGCTGGGGGTCGAGCTCGGAGGCTGGCTCTCCGTTCCACCGGCGCGGAATGAACTGCAGACTCAGCAACTGCTCGTGCCTTGCGAAGGTATAGTGATCGGCCAGTTCCATGGTTTCTACCTCGACCCGGCAAAGGCAGCCGGGGATCCCGTACCGGTGGTATTCCAGCAGCTTTTCCGCCGGAATGAGTCCGTGCTTCCGGTTGTAGCCTTCGTACAGATCGTACACGAATTTGGTTAATGCCTGGGCATCAAGGCCGTCAAATTGCTGGTAGATGTGGCGCAGCCGATCCGGCCGTCGCTCCGCGGCGTATTCGTTACGGTAAGTGTAAAGCCCGGCACCCCAGGTATGGGGACCGCTGACCGTGTCCACCCGGTCGCCGGTGAAGCCTTTCTGGTGGATAAGCCGGGATTGTACAATCTCCCCGCTGTTAGCATCGATGACATGGTGCCCCAGGCGGCTGATGTCCATCATGGAGGTGGCCATACTCCCGATACGGTCGGCGGGTGGCGCCTGATCCGGATCGGTGGCCAGGCGATCGAAGGGTCGTATCCATTCGCCGCCGCAGATGGCGGAGTTGTGCCCCGCGTAGAGGGTGATGCGGTTG
Source organism: Lewinellaceae bacterium (assembly GCA_963747415.1). GTDB lineage: Bacteria > Bacteroidota > Bacteroidia > Chitinophagales > Saprospiraceae > Neolewinella. The sequence continues at coordinate 1,584,621 of CAVVFF010000004.1, forward strand.
TCGGGATTTCGGTAATCGAGGGAAAAATGAATGGTCTCGTACGGCAGCTCACACCGAACGGCGGGTATTTCCTCGGCATCGGATTTCAAATCGGCGCGACGGATGAGGTAACAGGGCGTCGTCGACCTGATCGTGTGGGTAAGCATGCGACGCAATAGGTCGTTGAGCCGATCATGGTGGCCAAAGGGTAGCGACAGCAGCAGGTCCATCGCGAACTTCAGGGTAGAATCGCTGATGACCACGTAATCTTCCGTAAGGTCGGTCTGGTGCACGGTTTGCGTGATGGAGACGGGGACGCCGTTATCCTGATCCACCACGGTCCAGCTATTCAATTTTCCACCCCGCCAGTGCACGAGACGCAACTCACTCGTTACGGGTGCTCCGTCGGGTACCCGGTAGTGGTCATTAAACTCCTCCTTGTGGTTGGTTTCATGTTTGTTGTTCACGAAGGGAATGAACTGCCGGATCGCATCGACCAAATCGTCGGAAGACATACTCCGGCCGAGCACCCAATCGGCGAAACGCTGCAGTTCCGAAAACAAAAAATCAGCTGCTTCCCGTAATCGGTGACCCCAGTCGGCACCGACCATGAGTTTAACCAGGCTCTTCTGGTAGTTCACTGCGTAAAAGTCGCGGGTGTAGGGGTCGAAACAGGGGTGGGCCGTAGCGTACACCATGGGGAACAACTGCTCCATCTCGTCCGGGAACTGCTGCATCCACTCGGGCTGCCGGCCGATGGGCGTTACCAGCTCAAGGGTCAATGGATTGACCAGGTAAGGGGGACCGGCATCGAAGGTCACGGCCAGGTGCACCGGGGCGTCGTCACTGAATTTGAAGGGCACGATCGCCGTGTTGACCTGATTGCGCGACCCCAGGTCATTATGGACACGGGAGAGGCCTTTGCTGATGAAGTGCAGCCCTTCTTGGTGATATTCCGTTCCGTACCGGGTCGCCTGGTCGGCATAGAAGCAAGGCGTTTTCAGCAAGCGGCTCTTGATCCGGACGGTGCCCACCTCCGAGAAGTCGAAACGGTATAGCAGACCGTCGCCGTTGAGCCCGCTGGCGCCGTATTCTTCGCAGGGGCTTCCGTCGGGCCAGTCCCGCGGGGCTGGGGTGGCAAAATTGACGGTGCCTGCCACGGAATTGACGAAAACGTAGCCCCCCAGGTCCTCGGGTAACTCGCCTTCGATGACTTCCAGTTCCAAATCGAGCTCCTCGCGGGAACCAAAATTATGGGGATAATAACGCATAGGCTAGGCCCGGAATACCGGGAGTGGTGAATGTGGGTGACTCCGGTGGTCGAAAATCGGACCGGTGCGGTGTACACCATGGGTAAAGGTAACGTGGGCCATGGCAATAGCCGACATGCCGGGTTTTACCCGGTAGGCCATTTTAAACGCTTTACCTCCGGTCGCGGCCACACCATCAGCCTGATGCAACAGCTTCCACCGTGCTATCCAGAATTTTGGGGCTGAGGACCGACACGTGGTACTGCTCCGCCCGGTGAACTCCATGGTCGAGTTCAAGCAGATCATCGGGCGGGGCACGCGGCTGCACGACGGCAAGGAATACTTCACCATCCACGACTTCGTGGAGGCCTACCAGCACTTCCAGGACCCGGAGTGGGACGGTCCGCCGCTGGACGGGACCACCAAGCGGGAGGACACGCCGCCCGCCGAGGACTTTGGCGCAGATGCCCGGGACGCGGCGGCCGACGAACTTGCGCTTTGCCCCGAGTGCGACAACCACCCCTGCGTTTGCGAGCGTGCCGCCCGGCAGATGACGGAGATCCGATTGAGTCCGCAAAAGGTGGTGCAAATCGACTCGATGGTGCGGACGATGTTCTATGATTCTTCCGGGCGGGTGATCAAAGCCGCGGAATTTTGGCGCCAGCTGTTCCGTGACTTGTCCAAGCGACTGCAGAACGAAGAGCAGCTACTTGCGCAGTGGAGTCGCCCCGATACCCGGCGCAAGCTGCTGCAGAGTCTGGCGGAAGCCGGCTACACAGACGAGCAGCTGCAGGACCTGCGGCGGCTGGTCAAGGCGGAATCCAGCGACCTGTTTGACGTATTACGTTACGTGGCCTACACCAAGGACGTGCTGCCCCGGTTGGAGCGCGCCACGCGGGCCCGCGCCTACCTCGGCGACTACGATGCCCACCAGCAGGAGTTTCTGAATTTCGTGCTGGACCAGTACGTGCAGTCGGGACACGGGCAGCTGGATGACCGCCACCTTTGGCTCACTGCTCATTCTGAAGTACCACAGCGTACCGGACGCGAAGCGGGTGCTGGGGGATCCGGGGATAATCCGGCAGGCGATTATTGATTTGCAGGGGGGGCTTTTATCGGGAGTCGGCTTAGGGAAAGTGGTCAACTATAATGGTAGCGGCACTGAATGATGTAGCCCGTTTGTTCTTTGCCTTCCTCGCCGACAATCCGGTACACCAACCGGTGCTGCTTATCAATGCGCCTGGACCAGTAGCCGGCGAATTCGTGCTTCAGCGGTTCCGGCTTACCGGTGCCTGCAAAGGGATTACGGGTAATTTCCTTAATCAGCTTAAGAATCTTAGCGAATAGCTTCTTCTCCCGCTCCTGCATATAGGTAAAATCCTCCCACCCGGTTTCTGAAAACGCGATAGTCATCCGGCGTTTTGAAGGTCCTGTAGTGTCTTTACGGTGGTTATTCCTTCCTCCACCTGGCGCATGCCTTGGAGTAGTCGCCGGTGGTTCTCCGGTGATGATTTCAGGTGCAGCGTTTCCATGAGGGAGTTGTAGTCGGCGAGGCTCATCAGGACTACACCCTCCCGTTCCTTTCCACTGCGGGGGATGACGACGGTGTCGTTAGATTCTTCCACGTGGTCCATATAATACTTCATATTGGACCTGAACTTCGATACGGTTATGGCTTCCACTTCGGTCTATTTGATATACAAACGTACTAAATTACGTACAAGTTGCTGACTTCGCGTTTGAGAGACCGCATTTTACTTAGGGATCACGCAATTATAAGTGTGCCATCTGGGACGAAGTTATTTTGCATGCTAGTGAGGCAAAAAACGTAGGCGAAGCCCCGCTTCGGCGAGGCTTTTTAACGAAGCTAGGGCGTAAAAGAACAAGTATCCAGGTGCATAACTTATTGTTGCGCGATCCCTTAGTGGGTAGGCGAATGACCGGGCAGACTTATGCCCTCGTGCTAGAAAGTTTCACGCTAGTGCCTAGTCTAGCAATTATTGTCACCGTATCTGCGGCGCCTTTCCGCGTTTGACTTCGTTGAAAAAACGCTTCCGTAGCTAAGCGGCCTTACGGGTAGGGCCCCGTAAGGGTTTAGCATCCAAACTTTTTCCGCCTCGTCACCCACGGAAATACACCAGCACCTACTTCGACATAATCGACCTGACTAGGCACTAGAGTAAAAGTGGATGACTCCCCACATCGATTTGGACAGTTGATTAAAACCTACGGGAACGTGCAGCCGGAACTTGGTGTCTCACGAATACACCAAAACATGAGCAAAGCAGTACCGATCAGCGGAGCATCCGCCGGTATAGGCAAAGAAACCGCCAAACTGCAGGCACAGTGCGGGCTGGTAGTACACGGGGCGCCCGCGGGTTAGAAAAAATGCAGGACCTAAAGGCCTATGGCGTAACCCCCGTCTATAACCAACAGGGGGGGTCAGTACTCCGGAATAGGGGGGTCGGAGTAGGCTTTGCCCTGCCGGCTGCGAAACAGCAACTGCGGCTACCTTCTCCTCGGAGAGATCATTGCCGGGATAACGGGCATGCCGTGCCAGGAATACGTAGAGCAACATTTGCTGCCGTCCCTGGACCTAACCCGGACGGCTATTAGAAGGAAACGGAATTGTTGCCCCACCGGACCAGCGGCTACGAGACTACGGACCGGGGGGGGTTGCGTCTCGGTATTGCCATGTACATAAGGTACGGCCGGGAGGTTACAAAAACCGCCGGTCACGCAGGGGAATGCAATCTGAAAATGAAATGTCCGGACCTTTTTTCGCTTAACTAACTCATAAACAGCGGAGTAAGCGATTTTTCTAGGTTGTATTTCTACACAAAATGTAACCTCACATTATATCCTATAATTCAGTAGATAAGACAGCTTTTCCAACTCTGTGTGGTCGCGCATCTTTAGGGATGTGTTCAGGTTCAGGGGGTGCTACATACGGCTAACGCTAATCATCAGTTCCGGGGTGTTGTACTTCGGGCGAAGCGGGAAGCCCGACCGAACAATCACTGTGCCACTCAATAACCGAGCCCTGCGCCCCGTTACGCGGAAAACCATCACCGGGCGGCCCACTGACGGTAATCTTCCAGCTTAGGATCAAGCTCTAAAATGATGCCGTTTTCGTCCAGTAAGTATGCCTTGGGAATGGCTGCGATTCTCAGGTCCTCCTCCAGACGATGCTCGGCGTCCCGGTAGCTAGGCCAGCTTATGGCGTCCTGCTGCGAGGCGCGGAACCATTGCTCTCGATCCTGGTCCGTGGAGATGCTAACGATTACCAGGCTGCTACCCGCTACTTCCGCCGCAATCTCGCGCAGCCGGGGGTGGTTCTGCCGGCACGGCCCGCACCAGGAAGCCCAGAAGTCTACGTATACCCGCATTCCACGTAGCTCCGACAACCTGGCGGGAGTGCCGTCGGGGCGTTCGATGGCGATGTCTGGAAAGGCATCGCCTTCCTTGTATTTGGTGCGGTTAGCCATGCCGAGTGCGTACACCTGCTTAGCTTGCGCGTCCATACGTAGGGTGTCAAATTGCTCATACAGCGCAACAAGGTGATCGATCGTGAGTACATCAGGGGAGATCGCCGCCGAAGCCAGTTGCGTGCCGATAGCCGGATGGGAGCCAGTTGAATCGATCAGATGAGCCATGTACTCGTACACCCGTTGACCAGTGCTGTCGGCTTTCCAATACTCTATGTAGCGGGCCCGCATAGCGATGTAGAGGTCCTGTGAGGCAGAACCGCTTATGACAACATTTTGCAGGGTGTTGAGGGTGTTGAGTTCCTTGCCTCGCTGTTGATAATCGGCCGCTATCCGGACTTCGCCGCCGTCCAAGTATACGCGGGTGAGGTTCGATTTACCCTGTAAAATGATGGACGCCTGGACCGGTCGATCCAGCTGGCCCGCGAACGAGAAGCGACCGTTGGTTACGCGGGAGCTGTCCCTTACCTCACCGTATAGCAGGTATACCCAGTCGGTGTATTGGCCGGATATCTCCCCTGTGAGTTCGAAGGCACCGTCGTTATCATCGACGCCCTGGGACGTGCAGGCGAGGAAGAGGAGGGCTAAGAGCGACAGAACGATAGGAGCGTGCACGGTGCATATTTTGGTGGGAATGTGTTTGAAAGTTACGGCTTTGCGCCGGGAATGAAAGGCCTCCAGCCAATCAAGTCGCTGGTGGTTAGGGATGAGTTCCTAATCGCCCTTTCCGTTGCCGACTGAGCCTAAGAATCCATGCCTAACTTCCTGCACTGCTCATCAGTTAAACCCCCTGATACAATCATGACACGACATTGGAGGTGCTCATCATAGTGGACAGCAACTTCGCTGGTAGGTCCGCTAGTGGAGGTGATCAAAAAGATGGCCAACGAATAAATCAAGGCGCGCGCCGAGCGTAACCTGGTTCAGGGTAAGTCACTGATGAAGAAGCTGGAGGCTTCACTTGAACGCTATCACAACGAGGTTATCACCGGGAGTGAAGTCAACGAGGAGATGATCCGGCTGGCGAAGCACATTTGGGGCACTTCAAACGACATGGAAGTAGCTAATTTATTTGGTTACATTTATACACAAAGTGTAACCTAACATATTACACATAATTTCCGCTACTCGATCCGTTGAAACTCGAAGGTTCCGCCCTGGTAAGCGGTAAACCCTACTACCCGATCCGCCTCCCGCGAAAAGACGATCCGGATATCGACCTGGGGTGAGGAAAAGGCATCGTCCGCCTCGCCGTAAATCGGAACATCGCTGTCGGGATTATCCGGAAAGTGCAGGACGAGTACGCCCTCGTAGAGTTTCATTTCGACCCGCTTGGGGGTAGGCCCGGTGAGCGTATAGTGGCCAACGTAGTCCTGCAGTACCTCCGCGTCCAGTTGCCGGTAATAGGCAACGGGTTCTTCGAGGAGGTGGCCGGCGACGAAGCGGGCTACGTTTTCGGCGTTCGCAAATGCGCGGTTGGCCAGCACGCAGACGTAGATGTCCTCCTTGGGTAGGTAGAGCGCTTTACTGGTGAACCCGTACGTATTGCCCCCGTGGTGGATGAGGGGGTGGCCAAGCAGCTTTCCCACGAAGAATCCGTAGCCGTAGCCGGTACCGCGTTTGTCGGCCGTTTTCTTCTCCTGCGTCAACTGCTTGACGACGGACCGGGACAGATGGGTAGGTTGCCGGAGCTCATCGTTCCAGCGGTGGAGATCCCGGAGGGTCGACACGATCCCCCCGGCGGCGTATACCGTAGAGCCGTCAATGGTGGGGGAACGCTCCCACTCCCCCACCGCGTTCAGGCGATAACCAACCGGGGCCGGTGGGAGATCTTCGGTGTACCACAGTGAGGTCTGGTCCATGCCGAGCGGGGTGAAAATTGACCGTTCGAAGTACTCGGCCAGCGGCAGCCCCGTAACGCGCTCGACCACCAGACCCAGTAAGGGATAGTTTGAGTTGCTGTATGCGAACTGCGTGCCCGGTTCGAAGGAAAGGGGCCGGTCGCGGTAGTAATCGATCAGCTCTTCCGGAGTGTGTTCCTTGGCCAGCAGGGCGAATTCGCTCTCGTCCACGTCAAAGAACTCCGGAATGCCGGAGGTTTGGGACAGCAGGTGACGGATGGTGATGGGGTATTCTTTTTCGGGATAGCTTGGCACGTAGACCTGCACCGGATCGTCCAGCTTGACTCTCCCCTGCTCCACGAGTTGGAGCACCGCGCCGGAGGTAAACTGCTTGGTCATTGACCCAATCTCAAACGTCATGTCGGTGGCTAGCACGGCCCGCTTTTCGAGGTCCGCAAGCCCGTAACCTTTTCGGAATACGACGTCCCCACCCCGGCTGGCCAGTACGACGATTCCCGGACCGGTGGGGGGATACTCGGCCTCCAGCGTACTGTCAATCGTTGGGTAGCTACTGTAGATTTCGGTTTGTCCAACCACCGGGGGAAGGTAGAGATGTACCAGTAGGCACATCAGAACGTACTGTCCTCGCATAACTGCTTTTATGTTTAAGGTAGGTCCGCTGAACTGGCGACCGGGACGCTTAACGTTAGTTTAACTGAGCCGGCTTACCACCGAAATTAGCACACCTTCGATCCGCGGCGGGATCTCTGACCTCACTGAGCAAATTTTAGCGGGATCGGGGTGCCTCAACTTCACTATGCTGTAATGACTATGAAATAGGGCCGCTTTCTTAGCGGATTTGTAGCCTAAATTTATCCATTTGGGGCCAGTTACTCCGCTCTCTGGCTAAAGAACGAAGTAGAAGCCCAATAGCCGCGCCCCGTCCATACCGCCGCAAAAAGCGTCGCTACGGCGTGGCGCTAATCATTGGGCGATATGAACCAACTACCAAAAACTATCGCCTGCTAGTTCCTCAGTTACGTTGAACTACACTAGCGAGTACACCAACTACCGCACCGATAAAAAGAATGATAACCCACCAATAGGGGAGCACCCAAAAGACAAAATACTTTCCTAAACAAACTATCGGTCCAAACCTCGGATTGGAACATTCCGATTGGTATGCATCATCGTAGGAGCTAAAAAAAAGCAAGACGATACATACTACCAGCATTGCAATACTAGCGGTCAGTATACCTGTGGTTAGTTTCCTACTGGGCATCGTGAGGGTCTTGGGTGGTAAACAGGTTATTCCAGTCAGCGATATTGTAGTCTGTGCCAATCATATTTATAGTACCTCGGTTTTTCAGACCACGAGCCAAGTTAGTTAGTTGATGTTTATGCGGCGCTTCGGTACCGATTACTGGGTCTGACTCTCGTGATCCTCCATCATGGAGTCAATGAAACACTATTGCCCATAGTGTTTCAAATTCCGCTCCCCTACCCCACCCTCAAACCCAGCATTTGCGTTTGCACCACTGGCCAAAACGCGCTACTTTTGAAACACTATACACACAAGGTGTTTCAAGCACCATGGCCAACCCCGATTACGACCTCTTTGACGAGCACGGCAATCGCAAGTACCTGACCACCGAGGAGCGGCGGCGCTACTTTGCCGCCATCGACCGCGCCTTGGCCAAACCCGACGACCGGGACAAGCGCACCTTTGCCCTACTGCTCTACTACACCGGCTGCCGGATCAGCGAGGGGCTGGCCGTAACCTATAATAACGTAGACTTCGGGGCCGGCGGCATCATCTTCCGCACCCTGAAGCGGCGCAAGGCGGTCCACCGGTTCGTGCCCCTGCCCCCGGCCTTTCTGGCCAAGCTCGATGACGTCCATAAGGTGAAGGACTACCAGGGCGACCGCCGCCCGGCGAAGGCCCGGGAAGAAATCTGGACCTTCGGCCGCACGACCGGCTGGCGGGCGATCGGCACCGTGATGGCCGCGGCGGGCATCGAGGGCGTACAGGCCACCCCCAAGGGACTGCGGCACAGTTTCGTGATCCAGCACCAGGAGCTGGGCACGCCGGAACACATGATCCAGCGCTGGGCCGGCTGGGCCTCCCGCGACATGATGGAGATCTACGGCCGGGCCGTCGGTCAGGAGGAAACGACGATCGCCCAAAGGCTCTGGCAACAGTAATTCCCTTTCGAAACATCAATAAGGATGACACCCATGCTCTATTATTATCGGCGAGTTGGTCCGCTGCAGCTGATCCCGAATAGATCGGACTCTACCCCATAGAGGGAACCAAAAATGCTTACAAGTGGAGCTAGGTCATGTTTCTGCACAAAGTGCGACCTAACCCAGAGCCGCTAATCGCATTACGCCCATGCTTTCTGCATACACCCGTGATTTGCCAAAGGCATAGAAATCGTGCTCTATCAGTCATTTATTCTTCCTGTCGCGTACCTACCCAAACCTTTTCAATCCATTCTTCTGTATCAAAGTCAAAAACTTTGTACTCGATTCGAGATCCTGTTTGTCATCTGAAAGCTGACCCACACCATACGCTCCGCTACAGCAGCTGTTATCACTCGGTGTGAGTATGAAGCCTTTGTAGTTACAAACGAGGAAGGGATTATTCAAGACCTCTCCATTAACTGCTCCTCTCGGGAAGCCCTTGAGGCGGATGGCATCATCATCTTCAAAGAACGTGATAGAAAAATCAGGTTGCTCCGATTCGGACTCGTTATTACCAAGGAAAGTTCCAAGAATCGGCTTGGTATCAAAGTCAGCGTTTTCACCGATAATGTAGAGGGATTCGGTGTTTGTCACTACCTCATTACCTCGCTCAGGGCATTCCTCCGTGTCTCGGTAGACAGTCAGGTTAATATCAACTTGGCCTTCCACTGTCCCAAGACTAAAAAACAGCTTTGTTTCCTGCCCATAATTGGTTCTTGGGTCGCTGCCAAAACTCCATTCATATGAATCTCCGGTTTCATCCAGGGCACGAAAGGAGAGTGCGCCGGGAATCGTCGTGCCGGGAATTACCAGATACTGCTCTATGTATTCGGTGCCGCTGAATGGTGGTGCCGAACGAGTGTAGATAAACGTCTCGAAATCTGCAGATAGGTCTTCGACAGTTTGGCAGGAATCGTAATTAGGACATTCGGGATTAGTTGCATCCAAGCAATTCGTGTCTTTTTCGCATCCTGCAAATAAAGCGCAGAAAGCCAGCAGAACGCTTGCAAAAATACGGCTGCAACGTGTGAATAGCTTTTCGATCATAGTAATTTCAACGAGTAGGAGAATTTGGAATTGCCCGTGTGGTTGAGCTCCAATCGCTCAATCCTGTTTCACGCTACAAATCAATCTAAGATAATGGGGATGGACCCTTGATTAATTCCGCATTTCCGCTTCTGTACTACAAAAGCGGAAACGAACTCCCCCTCCACCCTACCCAAAAAGGGCCTATTTAGGCCGGATCGGCTTGTTTAGCACAGGCGAGTTTCCAACTAGGCAGCCGAAACAGGAAACCAGTGCCTGCCTACCCATCTCCAGGGCCTTGAACCCGGCTAACGGATCAAGCCGTAAGTCCGGGTTCATCCGGGTCAAGCTCTTGCGCAGGTATCCCCGAATACGGGATCATCAAGCTGATCGACGGTCAGCTGGAGATCTTTACAGGCCCCGACCCCCGCAGCGGCACCTATACCGACGAACGCTCCCTGACCGAGCACCAAACGCTCGAAGACCACCCCCTGGCGGGTACGGTGGCGGTAGACCAATGGATTCCCGGAAGGTGAAAAGGTATAGCGTTTAGGTTGCAGGAATTCCCGGAAGCTTCTCGTACCCGGCACGTCATTCGACCCTGCGCTCCGGCGCCCTAAAAACTAGGACACATCAAACAATCCGACTTGCCAAAAATCGTAGTGAGCGACAGCTGGATCGCCCCGGCACCGCTGGTGGAGGAGTGCAGCGAGGAAATGTTGACGTCGTAATTCAGGCCCAGCTGCAAGGGACCGGCCGCTACCTCCGCCGTTACCACCAGGGATTCGGAGTTCAGTCCCGAAAATCCCCGCGTCGTGCGGAATCCTCCCCCGACACTCAGAAAAGAAGCCGGCAGTTGGCCGCTCCGGCCCGGCCGGTTGAAGTTTAGCAATCCCCGCAGGAAAAGCTGGTTGTGCGGCCGCTGGTAGCTGTACACCCCAAAGAGGGTCACGCTGTACTTTGCCGACAGCGGCAGGGTTGCCTGTACGTGCGGCGACCAGCGGGTAGCAAAATGGGCCGACGAATCCGATTCCACGGATGCCGGACGGCCATCGTCCACGAAGGTGGTGGGCGGCTTGCCGAGGTGCTTGATGCTCAGGCCACCGGTAATGCTGCGGGCGCTCCGCGAGTCCTGCAGCCAAGTGAAGAGTACGCCGACCCCGTAATCCAGGAAACCGATATTGTAGAAGTCCAGCCGCTCTCCCATCGCCCCCGGGGTATCGAACTGGTGGTCAAAGGTCAACTCGGAAGCGTCCAGGTCGTACTGAACGAACCCAACCTCGGCACCGAGGCTGAGCGACGTACCGCCGTAATAGTTGCCGCTCAGGTTTTTAGTGAAGGCCGCGCTTAGCAGACCGTCCATCCGGCGGAGACTCGGATCGCCCTGCCAGTCGGAAGCCAGATTAAGGCCCAGCCCGAAGTAATCCCCCCGGTTATTTCCACAAATGCGGTGGTCGATACTGGTAGCCATCGTGCGGTAGCTGGCGGTTTCCAGGAAGCTGCGCCACTGCTCCCGTGCTACGACGCCCACCCGGGTAGTGGCCTGCCCCCGAATAAAACCGGTCATGGCTGGATTGAGCTGCGGAGCGATGGCGGAATAGTCCGAAAATATGGGATCCTGGGCGTGCAGGTTTCCCACGCAACCGATGAGGATAGCTAGTAAGGCACCCGCCAGGCTGGTATTTTTCCGCTTTCTCATCGTAGTATTAGTATGCTGCCACTGATCGTTTTCTCAAAGCCGTCCACGAAGCGCACCACCACCTGGTATACGTACTGGCCGGTAGCCACCGCCTGGTCGTTAAAGGTGCCGTCCCAACCAAAATTCCGATCATTGGGTGGAAAGGATTGCCGGGCGTACAGGAGCATCCCCCACCGATCGCGAATTTCAAAACTGGTGATCTCGGCAATCGCGTCGGGATACGCCGTGCGGACCCGGAACACATCGTTCCGACCGTCTCCGTTGGGGGTGAAGGTGTTGGGGACGTAGATCTCCCGTTGGATCTCCACCTCGATCATCACGGTGTCCCGCGCGCTGCATCCCCGGTTGTCAGTCAAGAGTAAATCGTACCGCTGCGTGTTGTGCGGACCGGCTGTCGGTTCCGGGCAATTGTTACAGCTCAGGCCGTAGGCAGGTTCCCAGAAGAATTGGGGGTCGGTAGCATTATAACGGGTCTGCAACCGTACGGTATCCCCTAATTGCAGGAAAACGCTGTCCTGAATGATGTCGAGATCCACCCTGTCGGGTTCCAGAATGGTGAGTTCGCGCTCTTCCAGGCAACCCAGGGCATCCTCCACTTCCAGGCTGTACACGTCCGGAAGTAGCCGGTCGAATCGCGTGAGCGTGGTCCCGGATTCCCGGTAGTCCGTGCCGGTAAGCGTTACCCGGTAAGGACCGACGCCCCCGCTAACTTCGACCAGATCGACCGAGGCATCCCGTTCTCCGAAGCAAGAAATCTCCTTTATCGAATCGACAACGTTTAGGGGCGGATTCTCGGGAACTTCCAAGGTAAAAGGGGTTGTGCATCCCCTGGAATCCGTGATCGTAATCGGGTATTGACCCGCGCTTAAGGCCTGGCGGGCGGTTTCCACGCTACCATCCCCCCACCGGTTCAGGTAGGGCGCGGTCCCACCGCTTACGTTGAGAACAAGGGCTCCGTCGCCCCCCCCCGCACAGGTAACGGTAGATATTTCCGCTCCGGGAAGGATCGGTAAGGGTTGGTCCACGGAGGCGGAATCGGAGAGCACGCAGCCGTTGGCATCGGTTACGGTTATCGCGTAATCGCCCGCGGGCAAGCGATTGTTCTCGGCGGTTACCGTACCGTTAGACCAGGAATAGGCGAAGGGCGCGGCACCCCGGGAAGGCACGAATTCCACAACGCCCGTGTCATCGGCGTAGCAATTGATTTCAGCGGTTTGGCTCAGATACCCCTCCACCGGTTCGTGGATGACGAGGTATTGCTCCGTCGAATCCATGCAACCCGCGTCCGATGCTATTCGCAGCGTGGTAAGGTACCTGCCCGGTTCGGGAAAGGGATGGACAGGTTCGGGTTGAAAGCTGCTGGTCCCATCGCCAAAATCCCAGGACCGGCGCGCTACCGGACCGCCGGAGGCATCGGAAAGGGCCACCGGCTCACCAAAACAGAAAGCGGTGTCGGAGGACTGGATACGGGCTACCGGGCTTTCGTGAACAATGACTTCCCGACTACTTACATCGGAGCAAAAACGGTCCGAAGCCGTGAGCGTTACGGTATAGCTTCCCGGCAGCGCATACCTGTGAACCGGGGCGGGTGCCGAACCTGCGCGCCCGTCGCCAAAGTCCCACTGATAGGTCTTTGCACCCTCGGTCTGGTTAGTAAACATGACCGAATCGGGAAAGCAAACCTCCGAAGCCACGGCTCCAAAAATTGCTTCGGGCAGATCCCGTACGAAAACCAGCGCGCTGGTACTGTCCCGACAGCCCCGGCCGTCGGTAATAGTTTGCGAGATGCGGAAGGTACCCGGCTCCGTGTAAGTATGTCCGGGGGCGCAGTCGGTAGCCGTGGCGCCGTCACCAAACCGGTAAGCGCAGGTCAGCGAACTACCGGTTGCCACTGACTGGAGTTGCAGTTCGGAGCCAAGGCACAGGCTATCGGTAAACGTGAACCCGGCTTCGGGCGTAGGGCTTACCTCCACGTCGAGGCAGAGGGTGTGATCGCACGCGTCCGGATCGAGACTGGTTACGGTCAGACAAACCTGGTACCGGCCCACAGTGTCGAACACGTGGGTCGGACTGAAATCGGTTGACCCCGGACTACCATCTCCGAAGTCCCAGCTAGCCCGCAGATTGTCCCCACTTAAATTGGTGAAGGTGACGGCTGCCCCCTGACAGACGACGGGCGGGGCCTCAAAGCGGGCGGTGGGTCGGGTCACCACCCGGACGGTTTTCTCAAACACGTCCGAACCGCAGCCGAACGCCCGCTGCACGATGCGGTATTCCCCGGCTTCCCGGTACACGACCTTGGCGTTGGGTTCGCTGCTCCCGTTTCCATTGCCGAAATCGTAGCGTACGGGCACGCCCGGCGTTGCGAAGTTTGTCAAGCGGACGGTATCATCGACGCAAATAATAGTCGGTGAAACATTGAAAAAGGCGGTCACGTCAGTCGGGGTCACCACGATGGGCCGGCAGGTGGTCGTAAAGCCGCAGTCGTTGTAGGTGGTCAGGCACACTTCCAGGGTATCCGTCGTTTCCGTTTCATGGACGATGACAGGCGGCAGGGAATCCTTACCGATACCTTTTCCGTTCAGGCTCCACTCGTAGGCGGTGGGTTGGCCGATGGCATTATTTGCCAGGAGGATGGTATCGCCCGAGCAGTATTGATCCTGATCCGTACCGAAATTGGAGGTGGGTAAAGGCTTTACCACTACGGTTTGCGTGCTGCTGCTCGCCGCGCAGCCGTTGGTCACTTCGAGACTGATCACATAGGTAGTGTCGCGCGTCCGGGAGGTGAGCACTAGATCGTCCGGGGCAGCCACTTCGGCGATCACTTCCCCGTTGAGCCGCCAGGTATAGACCAGATCGCTGCCCCGGGAGGTATTGACAATGGAGACCGGAAGGTCGGAGCAGCGATCCGCATTGTACGCCAAGGTGAAGTCGGCGACCGGAGCCGGAGCAATGCTCACCGAGCGCGTGAAGGTAGTTACACACGGCCCCCGGGTGGCCGTCACTTCTACTTCATAGGTCCCCGCACGTGGGAAGGTGTGGCAGGGCGCGGGCCCCGTGGCCGTACTGCCATCGCCGAAATTCCAGGAAATGCTTTCGTAGGCCGACGGGTCGTCAACCGTAAGGCACACTTCATTCCCCTCACAGGAAACGGTATTGAAATCTACGCTCAGGTCCGATACCGAAACGAGGAAGGTATTGCTGCCACCGCAACCGGCCAGGGCGACGTCCTCCCATTCGTAGGTGATGGTGTACTCCCCCAGGCCTGCAAACGCGGGATCAAAACGACCGCTGCTATCGATGGCCGTCCCCCGGAATGTTCCGCCCGCGGGGCTGGCCGTGAATAGTACCGGTCCGCCGTCAAGACATACCTCGGTGTCGTCCGGAACGGTGACGGCCGACCCTACGATCTCCACCGTGATCGCGTCGGAAAGCAGACAGGGTTCGTTGCCGTAAGCGATCCGGTAGCGCCCCGGCGCCAGGGCGGAGGGATCTACGGTACCGTCGAATACCTGCCCGTCGATGGTCCATACGCCGCCGCCGCTGGGTACCACGATTAATCGCAAGGGAGCATCCTGGTCGCAGAGCGTTGTGTCGGTCTGCGCAATCACCGCGGTTGCTTGGGCACTGATGGCGAAGGTGTCCCGCAGGGTAGCGTCGCCGCACAATTCGTTACCCAGGAAAGCTTCTACGAAGTAAGTCCCCTCCTCGAGGACGGCCGAGCAGCCATTCAGCGGTTGCCCGTTCAGGGTATAGGTGGCCCCGTCCACGGCGGGCGTCGGGCAGTAAGCAAAACTTTCGCAGACATCGGGCTGGGGGTCCAGGCGCAGCACGGTACTGCTCACCACATCGACGAAGAAGCTGTCGCGCGCTTCAAGGGCGCAGTTTTCGTTCCTCCCGCCCAATCGCACGGTGTACAGGCCAGGTTCAGTGAAGCGGACCCGACCGACGCTGCGGCCCGCGTTGGTGATGGTCACCCCGAGAACCGGCTCCACCGTCCATTCGCGGCTATCTAGACCAACGGAGCGGCTGCCGTTCACGCGGATGGTGGAGGCGCCGTCCAGGCATACCCGAAAGGGATCGGTGTAGCCGGTTACGATTCCCGAATCGGGCAGCGCACGGGCAATCGGCTGATCGATGACCCGTATTTTCCGCGTGGCCACGTCCGTACCGCAGTCGTTTGATACCGAAAGCTTGACGTTGTATTCCCCCGTAGCGGTGAAGGTGTGGAAAGGATAATCTGATTCCGGACTACCGTCGCCGAAGTCGTATAACTTTAAGGTGCCATTTACCGGACAGGATTCATCGTTGAGGTAGATCTCCTCGTTGACGCAGACGGTGGCCGGAAAGTCATCGAATTTAGCCTCCGGAGGATTCAGCGCCGTGAGGGGAAAAATACTTTCGATCGGGCGGATCTCCCCTTCAATGTAGGTGCTTAGCGACACGAATTTGCGTCCACTCTGGTAAGAGCAGGATCCAAAGAATCCGGTATAATCGTAACGGTGCTGCACGTTGAAAGAGGCGTTCTGACCAGTGAATTTTTCGGGGAGGCTACCATCGTCCCAGTTGATCTCGAAGCTGTCGATTTTTTCCGGATAGCCAGGATCGACGGTTATCGTGACGCACAGGTCGATCAGATTACTTTCGAGACAAACCGTCTGGCCACCGCCGCATACCTGGATGGAGGGGGCGCCGGTACCCTGCGCCATGATAACATTGGACAGCAAGCCGGAAAGTGAAAGGTAGAGAAGCCAAGCCATTAATCGGCCAGGAGCTCCAATATTCATAGTGAGTGTTTTTCGGGGCCGCGGGCGGTAGCCGGTACGCTTTAATTCATGATACCCGTATGAAAGTAACCTACTTCGTACGATTATTTTAGTGCGCAAGCCATCTTTCGGTATTCGGTGCCGGATTTCCGCCTCCTGACTCCGGTGCCATCAGCGGCTATTCACGCATGGTTCCAAATCTTCGTAGGGAGAATTTAGGGCACCAATATGGTCGCTGGAGGCACCACAAAAGGGGGCGGCGGAGCGCAGGGAAAGGGCCCTATCCCGCTTCATTAGCCTGATCTCGAAGACCAATTTTACCTAGCTTATCTTGTAGTTCAGTAAACCTTGCACGATGCCGATCTCCACCATCATTACCGGCTCTTCAGGAATGGTCGGTCACGCCGTCCTCCTGCAGTGCCTCGACAGCCCGGCGGTAGCCAAGGTGGTGGTGATCAACCGCCACTCCATCGGTCTGCGGCACCCTAAATTGAGCGAAATTATCCACCAGGATTTTTCGGACATATCCGCCATTTCGCAGGAGCTGACGGACTACGACGCCTGTTTCTTCTGCGCCGGGGTGTCTTCCATCGGTAAAAACGAGACGGAGTACACCCGGCTGACTTACGACCTCGTCACCTCCTTTGCGACCACCCTCCACGCCGTTAATCCCAGTCTGGTCTTCACCTATGTCTCCGGCATGGGCACCGATCCGGATGGCCGGCAAATGTGGGCGCGCGTAAAGGGACGGACCGAGAATCACCTGCTCGGACTTGGCTTTCGGGCCGCCTATATGTTCCGGCTCGGGCTGCTGCTGCCAACGGGGGAATTACCGACGCAGACCGGCTGGACCAAGGTACTGTATGAGTTGCTTCGTCCCCTCTTCCCCCTCCTTGGGCGGGCCAGTTGGTCGGTTACCGACCGTGAGCTCGGCCGCGCCATGATCAACTGTGTTCGCACCTTACCGCCGGAACACATCCTGGAAAGTAAAGATATCGGTCGGCTTGCCCATGGCGCCGGATCAATTAGTTAACCAGCGCCCGGCAAGCCCCCGCCTTGGTAAAATAATTTTTGCTTTTTCCCTCGGAGGAAAATTTGGCTGTGCAGTGAAAGCAGAAATTTTACCGGCTTTTCACCCAAAGATTCCAACGTACCTATCCCTAAACCGGCCATGCGCCCGGTAAAGATTGTTTTCTTAAAACTATTTGGTTCTGTTTATGCAGAACTAAGTGACCCCTGAGTCGTTATGTCAACTCACTCAGACCGCATTATGCACCTCGTCTTCCCATCCATCTTTCCCCACGGCCCGTCCCGCCAAGCTTTCCGACCGGCCCTGTTCCGATTCATCCTGCTGTTGGTCGGCACCCTGTTTATCGCCGCCGCTGCCACCGGGCAGTCATCGCTTCGCGTAGCCCTGCTGTCTGACGCAAGCTCCACCGCCGGCGTGGGGCTCGACAGCCTGATCAGCAACGAGCTGAGGTCGCTGCTGGGCCCCCGCTTTGCACTGCGAATCGACACCCGGACTATCGGCAAAGCGAGCGATTCCGGGATCGCCGAAGCCTATAGGGATGCCGACATTGTCATTGGCACGGGAATTGTCAGCAGTCAGGCTCTGCTCGACCGGAATAGCTACCCCAAGCCTACCATCGCTTCCATCGTGGTGGACCCCGCCGCCCCGCAAGACTCCGTCGGTACCGGCGTACACAACCTCACCTACGTCCGTTCTCCCTTTAACATAGCGCGTGATCTCGACACGCTGGCCGTCCTGCATGATTACGAACGGCTCACTATCGTGACCACCGAGAATTTCCGCGAGTCGCTCGTAAGCCAGCTCAGTGACTATCCGGGCGCCGCGGTTACCGTCATCGCCGCCCAGCCTACTGCGGCGGCTACCTGGTCACGGATTCCGTCGAACACGCAAGCCGTGTACTTCACGCCCGTGACGGAAGTGTTGCCTGCCGACCAGGCCACTGAACTATTGGGGTTATTGAACGACGGCGGTATCGCCACTATGAGTTTGCTCGACTACCCACTCCTGGAGCTCGGTGTTCTGGCGGCTTATTCTTCCGAGGATAACATCCGTCGCCTGCCGCGGCGCGTGGCGCTCGACGTCCTGCGGATAACGGACGGGATCGACCCCGCAACCTTTTCGACCCGCCTTGAAGGAAGCAACCAGAGCCTGATCATCAATATGGGCGCCGCGCGCGCTTCCGGCATCTACCCCGATTTCGACCTGATGCGCCGCTCGGTGTTACTCAATCCGGTAGCCGTGGAGTCCGGCCCCCTACTGTCGCTGGAGGGGGCAATCGTAGAGGGGTTGGCCCGAAACCTCGGTTACCGCATCGACGAATACGAAGTTGCTCTAGCCCGAACCGACGTGGACGCGGCGGAGTCCAATCTGCTTCCCCAGGTGGGCCTGGGCACCTCGCTCACCATGCTCGATCCCCAGACAACGGCCTCCAGCTTCGGCCTGCAGGGCCGCTACAACTGGACCGGTTCGGCCACGCTGAGCCAGGTTATCCTCTCCGAACCCGCCTTCGCCAACGTGGCCATCCAGCGGCTCCTGGCGGAGGGGCAGGAAGCGGCGCTGCAATCCAGCCAGCTCGACGTCGTGCTTGATGTCAGCACCGCCTATCTGAACGTATTGCAGAGCAAGGAATTCCTGCGGCTTCAGAACGAGAACCTCAATCTTACCCGCGCCAATTACGGCCTGTCCGTTAACCAGCGGGAGTTAGGAGCCGTAGCTACCACGGACGTGTATCGATGGGAAAGCGAACTGGCACTAGGCGCGATCAACGTGAACGACGCCGAAGCCCAACTCGCCCAGGCCCGGTACCAGCTCAACCAGTTGCTCAATCACGACATCGACGCCGATTTCCGGTTGCCCACCTTTACGGGTCAGGATTCTTTACTCGGCATTATCGGCCAGACGCTCCTGCCCCTGCTCAATACGCCGCGTGACATCGACCGCCTGGCCGACTTCCTCGCCGCGGAGGCCCGCCGGAACCTCCCCACCCTGCGGCAACTCGACCTGGCGATCGCCGCCCAGGAACGGCAGGCTAAGGCCCGGGAGCGCGCTTTCTACCTACCCGAGATCGGCGTGGAAGGGCAATTGGGCTACCGCATCGGTAATTACGCCACGACGCCGCTGCCCGAGGAGTTTAATTTCGACTTCGCCGCCGCCGACCGGCCCCGCGGAACCTACACCATCGCGGTAGGCGCCAGCATCCCCATCTTCCAGGGGGGACTGCGCCGCGCCCAGCTTCAACAGGCTAAGTTGATGGCGCTGCAGACTGGCGCGCAGCGTGAAAACACGGAGAACCAGCTCATTCAACGCCTGTACTCAAGCGTGGAAACCCTGGTAGCCAGTTACCGCAACCTGCGCCTCGCCCGTGAGGCAGCAACGACTTCCGAACGCAACTTCGCGATCATCGAGGACCTCTACCGCAGTGGCGCGGCCAACATTACTTCCCTTGTCGATGCCCAGAACGTAGTCCTGCAGTCCCACATCAACGCCACCAATCTCGGCTACCAGTTCGTGGCCGACTTCCTCACCGTACAACGGGCTACCGGCAGTTACCAGTTCCTGGCCGAGCCCGGTGAGCAGTCCGCCTTCCTCCAACGCTTTCTTTCCTTCGGCAAGGACCAATAGCCCGTGATCCTCCTCCCCCTTAATCAGAACAGTCTTACGATGAGAACCCTCCTTTATTTCGGTCTTTTATTGCTCCTAACCGCCTGCGGCGGCACCACCGATGAGGTGGCGGTTGAAACGCCCATACGCGCCGTTCGCGCCGATCGCGTAACGCTTGACGACGGCACCAGCAGCCAGGTCTTCAACGGCGTAGCGGAGGCCGCGGGCCGCACCCCCCTGTCCTTCCGGGTAGCGGGCACCCTTCGTACGCTTCCCGTCAACCTCGGCCAGCGCGTGCGGCGCGGTCAGCTGATCGCCACCATCGATCCCGCTGACCTACAGGTACAACAATCGCAGGCTACGGCTCAACGAGAAGCCAGCGAGGCACAGCTCAGAAGCGCGGAGACGCAACTCATTGCCGCCCGGGCCGCCTACGACCGTACCTCTCGCCTCTATGAAAACAACAGTGTTTCCCTGAGCCAATTCGAGCAGGTCCGCAGTGAGTTCCAGAGCGCCGAATCCCAGGTTGCGGCCGCGCGCAGCCAGTTCGAGGCCAGTGGCGCTCAGGCGCGAGCCGCCGGCAACCAGGTCGCTTATACCCGCCTGACGGCCCCCTTCGCGGGCGTGATCACCGAGAAGCACGTGGAAGAGAACGAGTACGCCGGCTCCGGCAAAGCCATCGTGACGCTCAGCACAGAAGAAAATCCCGAAGTGGAGGTGAGCGTTCCGGAAGATTTCGTCGGGCGGGTTGAGGCCGGGCAGCGAGTGGAGATAACCTTCTCTTCCATCGCCGGGCGCACCTTTGACGGCACGATCTCCGAGGTGGCCTACGCGGCAGCCGGCTCCCCCAGCTACCCCGTCACGATCGCCGTGAACGATGAAACGGCAGCCATCCGACCGGGCATGGCCGCCACCGTGCGCTTTCGCTTCGGTGAGCTAACCGGCAGCCGCGATAGTATCATCGTGGCACCCACAGCCTCGGTTTCTGAAGGTCCCGACGGCCGTTTTGTTTTTCGACTCGAAGCGGGTGACCGCGCCGACGAGTATGTGGCCCGCCGCATACCCGTCACGGTCGGTGAATACACCACATCCGGTTTCGTCGTACGGGATGGCCTACGTCCCGGTGATCTTGTGGCCACTGCCGGCCTCAAGCAACTCATCGACGGCATGCCCGTCCGGCTCCTTATCCAGTAACCTCTACCCCATCCGACCAACTTTCCCCAGATGAATATTTCTAAACTCGCCGTCGACAACAACCGGGTCACCATCCTGGTAGTCATTATGGTGGCCGTCCTGGGCCTGGTAGGCTACAACAGCCTTAGCCGCAACGCCATGCCCCCTTTCACGATCCGCGTCGCCACGGTCGTCTCTTCCTTTCCCGGGGCCAGCCCCGAACGCATCGAGGAGCTCATCACCGAGCGTATCGAGCGCGTAGCCCAGGAAATTCCGGAGGTAAAAGAGATTACCAGCGAAAGCCGGACCGGCCTGAGCATAGTAAACGTGGAGCTCGACCCGAGCGTCCGGGCGGAGGACATGCAACCCGTCTGGGACCGCCTGCGCCGCAAGATCGACGTGCTGCGACCCGACCTGCCCGATGGACTACGCAGTATTGAGGTCAAGGACGAAGACATCGGGGTGGAATACGGTATCCAGATCGGCCTCACCGGGTCAGGCTACTCGCTCACCGAATTGGAAGACGCCGCCGAGGATATCCGCGATAACCTCGTTACCCTGCCCGACGCCGCGGAAGTGGAGATCACCGGCATGCGGCAAGAGCAGATCTTCGTGGAGTTCGACAACGCGCGACTGGCCCGTTATGGGCTCTCCGCCAACCAGCTGCAGCAGACCATATCCGCTACTAACATCGTCTTCGCCGGTGGCGACGTAATGCTCGGCGATCAACGCATCGTCCTGGAGCCCAGCGGTAACTTTGAGAGCCTGGACGACCTGGCCAATACCGTGGTCAACCTCGGTGACAACCAGACGGCCAAGCTTGGAGAAATCGCCACCATCTCACGCGGCTACGCCACCCCGGCCGAGCGCCTCGTGCGCCTCGGCGGCGAGCAGGGCCTGGTGGTTGCCGTGGCCGTGCGGAAGGGCGCCAACCTGGTGGAACTCGGCGAGGACATCGACCGCCGCCTGGAAGTCTTCAATCAGACGTTGCCCGTTGGCATGGACGCCCACAGGATCGCAAGTCAGGATACCTTCGTGCAGGCCAGCGTCAACAATTTCGTTACCAACGTCGTCCAGTCCGTAGCCATCGTGCTGGCCGTCATGTTCCTCTTCCTGGGTTGGCGCACCGGCCTGGTGGTGGCGAGCCTCATTCCCCTGGCGATAGTCATGACCCTTATGCTCATGAACGTCTTCGACGTAGGCCTCAACAAAGTCACCCTGGCCGCCCTCATCATGGCCCTCGGCATGCTGGTGGACAACGCCATCGTGATTTCCGAGTCGATGATGGTGGGCATGGAAAACGGGCTTTCTCCAAAAAAGTCCGCCTACCAGGCTACCTCGGAACTCGCCATTCCCCTGCTAATCTCCTCCCTGACCACCTCGGCGGCCTTTCTGGCCTTCTTTCTGGCCGAGAATACGATGGGCGAAATCATGGGCAACCTCTTCGTCGTGATCTCCCTAGCGCTGCTCAGCAGCTGGATCCTGGCCATGACGGTGGTCACGATGCTCGGGGTGGCACTTATTCGCGTCAAGCGGCAGGACGGCGGGGACGCAGGTTCAACGGACTTTCCGGAGGACCTAACAGCTCCCGAAGCTGAAGCCGCCCCGCGAAAGCGCAACATCTTCGAGCGCCTTAATGAACACTACGGCGGTCTGATCTACTGGTCGCTGAAGCACCCCTGGACCGTACTGGTGTCCGTAACGGTGCTATTCTTCTTCAGCCTGTCCCTCTTCGGTCGGCTGCCGTTCATCTTCTTCCCCGACAGCGACCGGAACCTCATCACCATGAATATCGAGCTGCCCCAGGGTACCGACATTCAGCGCACGACCGCGGTGGTAGAAGGTATGGAGGCCTACATCAACGCCGAACTGCTGACGGAGGACCCCGAGGCCGACGGCATTGCCAGCTATACCAGCTTCGTCGGTGAGGGGCCCAAAAGTTACGATCTCGGCTACCAGCCTGGAGAGGCCAATAGCGGCTACGCCCACGTCTTGCTGAACACTACTCGCTTCGAGGCCAACAACCTGATGATCGAGCGGCTGGAAGCCTACGGCAAGGAGCAGTTCCCCGACGCGGACATCAGCGTCAGTCCGCTCTCCGGGGGCGGCGGTGCCGCCGCCGACGTGGAGGTGCGCATCAGCGGCCCAAGCGCTGATGAGCTCTTCCGCATCAGCGACAACGTGAAGTCCGAGCTCTACCAAATCCCCGTGGCCACCAACATTACCGACAACTGGGGCCCGAAGAGTAAAAAGGTAGTGGTAAACATCGACCCCGATAAGGCCAGCGCGGCCGGCGTAACCAACCAGGACATCGCCGTGTCCCTGCGGACTAACGTGAGCGGCTATACCGCCGGAAGCTACCGCGAGGGAGACGAGTCCATCCCAATCATTATGCGTGGGCGGGGCGCGGAGAACTACCGCGTAGAGGACCTTGAAGGCCTTAACGTCTTCGCGCAGGGCAACGGCAAGAATGTTCCCCTGGCCCAGGTGGCCGACGTCCGGGTCGACTGGCAATACGCCAAAATCAACCACCACGACCTCATCCGGACGCTGGCCGTGCGATCCGACGCCGTGATGGGCTATACGGCCACCGACGTCACCCAGCGCCTGACGCCCCGCCTGGATTCCCTGGCCGCAAGCTGGCCCGCCGGCTACACCTACGAGCTAGGCGGCGAGTCCGAACGCAGCCGGGAAGCCATGGGCGCCGTGGCCGCCAAACTACCGCTGGCCGGCTTCATTATCATCCTGCTGCTGATGCTGCAGTTTAATAGCTTCCGCAAGATGGGTATCGTTTTGGCGACCATCCCGCTCGGTATCATCGGCGTCATCCTCGGCCTGCTGTTGTTCCAAAGCTACTTCGGCTTCATGGGCTTCCTGGGGGTCATCTCGCTGGCCGGCATCCTGATCAACAACGCCATCGTACTCATCGACCGTATCGAGATCGAGGAACGCGCCGGCAAGACCGAATTCCACGCCATCGTCGACGCCTGCCAGCAGCGCTTCCGCCCGATCCTGCTGACCACCTTCACCACGGCCCTGGGCCTAATCCCCCTCTACCTGGGCGGTGGATTGATTTGGGAACCAATGGCGATAGCGATCATGGTAGGACTCCTTTTCGGCACCGTCATAACCCTGATCTTCGTCCCGATTACCTATAAGCTACTTTTCGGTATCCGGGAAAAACAACCGTATACCGATGACCTCGAGTATGTTTGATCGCCACCGTATCCCTATCCCGCAAGCGTATATTTAGCCGTCTTTTGATCTATTCATCATGCCTCATTCTTCTTCCCCCACCGACGCTAATCCCAACATTTCCGACATAAAACGTCGTGTGGAGGAGATCGGTGTCTTCTTCGAACAGACTTCGCTTACGCCCACCGAAGCGCGGGTCTTTGCCCTCTTGCTGCTCGCCGATCCGCCGGAAATGGAGTTTTTCGCCATCCAGGAATTCTTGCAAGCCAGCAAGAGCTCCATAAGTAATGCCCTGCGCCGCCTCATGGACGATGGCCGGGTTGACTACATCACCAAACCCGGCGACAGGAAGCGTTATTTTCGGGTCTCAGGGGAAAAGTGGCTGGGGCAAATGCGCGAAGGGCTAGCCAAAATAGGCCCCTTTATTAATACCCTGAGCAAAGTCATCGACCTGCGGGAGGGTACCGGGAGCTCCGCATTCAATCGCGAGCTTGAAGAGATCAAGGAATACTTCCTCTTTTTAAAGCAAGAGCTGCCCCTCCTGCAGCAGAAATGGGACGAGCGGCGACAGACCTGACGAACATGCCGCTACACGTTATCCTTACCGGTTCCTCCGGCATGGTCGGCCGGGCCGTACTCCTGGAGTGTCTCGACAGCCCTCACGTCACCAAAGTAATGGTGATCAACCGGCAGCCGATCGACCTGCAGCATCCCAAACTGGAAGAGGCACTTCACCGGGACTTTTCCGACCTGTCGCCCATCCTCGATCGGTTTGGAACCTACGACGCCTGCTTTTTCTGCGCCGGGGTATCTTCGCTAGGCAAGGACGAAGCCACCTTCACCCGCCTGACCTTCGACCTGGTGACCGGCTTTGCCAGTGACCTGTACCGTGTCAATCCCGACCTAACCTTCACCTACGTTTCCGGTATGGGCACCGATCCGGAAGGCTCCCAAATGTGGGCCCGCGTAAAGGGTCGGACCGAGCAGGCGCTACTAGCAATGGGCTTCCGGGATGCGTATATGTTCCGCCTGGGCATGTTGCTACCCGAGCGCCGCCTACCAACGAAAACCCGCTGGATCGGCGCCATGTACGGCATTCTCCGGCCGTTCTTCCCACTCTTGCGGCGGTTCAGCTGGTCGGTATCCGACCGACAGCTCGGTCGGGCGATGATCACTTGCGTTCTGCATCCCCAGCCACTTAAGATCCTGGAGAGCTCGGACATCGGCCGACTGGGAGATAGTCGTCCCCCCTCCACGGAACCAGGCTGATGGCGTACCGGTCCCCGCTCGCTGCCGTGCAGTGAAAGCGCATATACCTCATGCCCTCGCTCATATCGGCACCGGCGAAGAACAGAGCGGTACCCGTAAGGGCGTAGTGACTGAATCCGGAGCGAAGAGCGGAGCTGGGATCACCCTCCGGCATCCGGCAGGTTCCGTCCATGGCGCCATCGGTTCGCCAGAGCGTTGGCGGAGCATGATTACTTTCGTAGTCGGCGTAGTAGACCACGCTGTCAATGTGCACGCGCGAAAAGATCAGCGTGTAAAGCCCAGCAATAATTATCAGCCAAATCGAGTCGAGCAGCGCACGTTAATAGTATTTCCATGGGTCCGCAAGCTTTGCCTTTCCGTCAACGGGCCACCGAAAGCGGAGCGGCCCTCCGTCCGCCCGAAACGTACCGGACCACCGCTACGTAGAGGCCGGGACTGAGGTCATGCACCGGCACCGTTACTCGCTCACCCTGGGTGCGGAGCTCCCGGACCCGGCGTCCGGCCGAATCGAAGAGCAGTATTCGTTGCAATTCTTCACCCGGCTCGGCCAGCAGCGTCACGGAGCCGGTGGCGGGGTTGGGGAAGAGGCCGAGCGTACCCTTTACTATCCGGTCCTCGCGGACGCGGGAGATCAGGCGTTGGTCGAGCCGGTACAGCTGGGCCGCTTCCTCATCGGAGGTCGCAGCTACCGCGTACAGGCCGGATCCCGTTTCCAGAATATCCCATAGATAGGACGATGCGGGACCGGGATTGATATCCGCTATTAGGCCCACGGATTCGTCATCCAGTCGAACACCGTAAATCTCCCGCCCCGATGTTCCGGTGGCCGCGAAGTATAATAGGCTGTCGCCCAAGTGATACCTTCCGGGCGCACTCGATCCTGCTCCGGGATTGATATCGCCCACGAGCCGTGTTCCGACAACGGTTCCGTCCGTGCGCCACAATTCGGTCCCGTGCGTGCCGTCGTCGGCGGTGAAGAACAGCCGGTCGCCGACCTGCCACATCCGGTGAGGACCGCTCCCGGCGGGTCCGGGGTGGATGTTGGCCAGCCGCTCGATGCGCCCGGTGGCCGGGTCGGCGACGTAGGGCTCGGTTCCCCCCTCCCGGTTATAGGGAGAGAAGACCAACCGGTTGCCCAGGAGGAAGCTGTTCGCGCGCCAGCCGGGCGTAGTGCCCTCGGGTAAGGTAAAGGTCAATGAAGTGGAGGTAGCCACGGAGTAGTGGGTGAGTACGGGTTCACCTTCCGGAGGGTACACCAGATAAAAGTAGCCGGCAGAATCAACGTTCACCAATTCCGCATCTATGGGCACCTGGAAGTCGTAGCGGAAAGTTCCGTCCAGACGTAGGAGCCTTACGTACTGGCTATCCGCTGACTCCCTGAACAACTGAATGTACTCCCCACTGGTAAGGTCGCCATCGTACCATCCCGGTAGCCGCGCTACCTGCTCACGCGTGTAGGAAGCTCCGGTGAACGAGTAGCGGTTCACGTCCAGCTGGGTGTACTGCCGGTCAATGTCCACCGGGCCGTACGAAAGGAAGTAGGGATACCTCAAGGTTAGGGGATCGGAAATCGAAGCATCGACTACCTGTACCAGCGAATCGCCCACCACCGTGTATATATAGTGTTGGCGATCGTCGTAGTTGTACTCCGAGAAAAGGGGCTGCCCGCCGATGGTGTTCAGGTAGCCAAGTCCGGCGGTAGTCACGCCGGAGGGAGTGGACCGCAGCAAAGTAGTAAGCTTCTCTTCCGACGGATCGTAGACATGGTACGACCCCTCCACGTCCTGATCGAAGCCCCGCAGCAGCAGACGGCCGTCGGCCAGTTCCGAATACGCCCGCGTGATGCCCAGTGGCACGGCCGGCCCGACCGGCGAAAGTACCCGGGGCTGCTCGGCGTCGCGGCCGAGGATGTACGGTTCCGTCTCTGCCAGGTCGTAGCCGCCTGCTGCGGTGTAGCCATTGTAGATTAAATCGTTACCGTACAGGTCCGCGGTATAGGGTAATTCCTCAAACCCCCAATTATACGAGTTAGTGAAGACGTCTACGGCATCCAGGGAAGGGATATACCGCCAAATTTTACGGTCGTAGTGATTGACCGCATAGACTACGTCAACCCCGATATGCAGATTAGCCCACAGGGTGCGATCAGGATCGTTGAAAAGCTCCTGCGGCTGGCCCGTGCCGGGAATGTACCGCATGATCGCGTCGCCGGCGGTTTGGGTCGAGCCACCGAAGTAGAGAGTATCCCCGCGACTTACCAGGCCCGCCTGAGCCGCCGATACCTCGGAAATGGCTACCGTATGGAAAGTTTCCGGGGTAGTACGGGCGGCGGCGTACAGTACGTAGCCATTGTTTATATCGGAGAGGTGCAGATACAGGCTGTCGCCCACGACGGCGAAGGTGGCGTCGGCCCCAAATGACCGATTGACGGGGACGCGAAGCAAGCCAGGAATCGCTCGCATGGTCGCCTCCGTTTCTTCGATCCGGTGCAATTCCTCGTCTGAAAAGTCCTGCGTATCGATCTCACCGGTCACGTAAAATCCGCCGGCGAAGTAAACCACCTCCTTGGGTTTGTCATCGAAACTACGTAACCCGGCGGAGGTCGCATCCGAATTTTCGGGCAGCCCGACCCGGGTCGTGCCCGTGCCCGGCCGGTATAGGAAGTAGCTCTTGTAGGAGGAGTTCTGGTCCGCTACCGTATTCCCGGACAGCAACAGGCTCTCCGCTCCGGCCACGAGTACCGGGGGAGCTGTAAGGAGACGGTCGGAATTGACAACGGGCAGTTCCGCTACGAGGGCCGTGCCTTCCGGCGTACCGTCGGTTCGCCAAAGCTCCGTGTAGGAACCGGGCGACGAATCCTGGGAGCTGCCGCCAACGGAACGGCCGGCCACCAAGAAGTAATAGGAGCCCCCGAAGGCGACCAACCGGGTAAGTGGCTGTTTTATTAGCCGGGTCAGGCGGATGGTTTGGTCACCTTCGATGCGGTAGAGATCGGTAGCCTGATCGGTCTGCTTGCGACCGAAGAGCTTTCCGTCCAGCACCTGTAATCCTCCCAGGACGTCGTCCCCGGTGGAACCTCCGTAGTATTCCTGCGCTTCAACGAGCGCGGTGTGGATACCGGTTTCCGGATCGATCCGCCCGAAGCGCTTCGTTCCCGGGTAGACCGTCAGGCCGTTGGCCGTATAAATCTGGCCTTCAAAGGTGACCAGTTGCTCTACGGGATTGCGGCGCCACTGGCTGGAGAAGAAGTTGGTGAGCTGCTCGGCGTCCTGGGCCACGGCGACCCGACCGAAGAGGCACAGCAGTCCAAGGGAAAATAAACGGGTAAAGGTGTGATTCATGAGAGCGATATAGCTGATGGCCCCGAATGGACCCAGCGGTAAAGAAGGAATGCTCGGCAAACGCGGCGGGAACGTCCCGAATTGCCCCAGCGGTCGACCGGCCTACCTGCGCATCATCAGCTTTCTCAACTCGTCGAGGTCCAGTAGCCGTAAAGCCAGGGCAAGCAGGATGCCGGCCAGCAGTACGGTGAAAAACTGCCAGCCCCACGCCAGGTCCACGCTGCTGACCACCAGCACCACCGCTACGGGCATCAGCACCGCGAGGTACGCCAGGTAATGCCAGGCTACCGTGCGACCAGGGATCTTCAGCCACCGGTGCGCCATCAGGGCCTGTACTACTGCGATGGTTGCTTGGGTGATCAAAGTCACCGCCGCGGCCCCGGTAGCCCCGTAATGCAGGATGGCCCAGTAATTGCCCACCAGATTCAGCACGATACCGGCAACGAAGATGTAGTTCATGCGGCCGATGTAACCGGTGGCGCTGAGCAGGGCCCCATAAGCGTAACTCAGGCACTGCGCGATAAAGGTCAGGGCAAGGAAGAAAAGAATCGAGGCCGTTCGCGGCTCGGCGAAATCGTAGAGCAGGTCGACCACGGGGGGGGCGAAGGCGGCCAGGGCAATACTGATCACGATTGCCCCGCCGATCAGCAAGTGGACGCTGAACCGAAGCAGATCCGTCAGCTCCTCACCTGCCGCGTGCAGCCTGGCATACATCGGCAGCAGCAGGCCGGCCGTGAGCCACCCGACCGTATTGAGCGCGTCCAGCAGGCGGTAGCCGGCCGCATAGTGGCCCGCCGCCTCGGCGCCGTCGGCCAGGAGCCGCTCGATCATGACGGCATCGGTGCGGGTATAGGCGGCCTGCAGGAGAAAGGCGAGGGCAAAGGGGGCGCCGCCGCGCAGGAGGAGGAGCAAGTGGCTTTTCCGAAAGCGTGGCCGAAAACCCACGAGCCGGTCCCGGAGTACCCAGGCCACGCCCGCCCCGGTTACGAACCAGCTTACCACCTGCGCTCCGGCGAACAACTGAATGCTTAAAATTCCCGGTGCGAAAAGCAAAACGCTACCGATAAAAGCGATCATCAGCAACTTATCCAGGATGCTGAAGGAGCTATCCAGGGCGTACTTTCCCAGTCCGGCCAGGTTGGACCGCATATAAACTACCAGGCTATTGAGGAACTGCCCCACCCCGACGAGCACCAACAAGCCGATCTGCCAACCCCGGTAGCCGATTGCGAAGCCGGCGAGCAAAATGGCTACGAAGTACGCCCCCCCTAGGATGAGCTTCAGCCCCAGGAAATAGGGGAAGTACTTGGTAAGTAACTGACGGTGCCCGCTGATCGTCCGGCTGCTGTAGGACTGTAGCCCGAAGTCGGCCACCACCTGCAGAATCAGGCCCAGTCCCAGAAAGGAAAAGTACAGCCCATAATCCCCCTCCGGCAGTAAGTTCTGCACCGTTCGCTCGATGGCGAAGAGGTATACTCCCTTGACCGTGAGGTTCAGAACCAGTACGAAGACGGCATTGCGGAAGAAGGAGGCTAGCATGTTGGCACAATAGTACGGTAGTCAGTTAGTACGGTAGTCTGTTAGTTCTTTAGTCTTTTAGTTCTTTAGTCTTTTAGTCTGGTAGTCGGAGAGTGGTTAAAGTTTTACCTTTCCCAAATCAACATCGTTTCACCGTCCGTACTACCGACTACCGTACTACTTTACTACCGTACTACCGTACTACCGTACTACTTTACTACCGACTACTGTACTACCGTACCCCTAACTGCCGTACTATTCCATGCTACGCATCATGATCATCAATGGCCCCAATCTCAACCTGCTCGGTAAGCGGCAGCCGGAGATTTACGGCGAGGATACTTTCGAGGACTTCATGCTCTACCTCAAGGGTAAGTTTGTTGATTCGGACGTGGAACTTGAATACTTCCAGAGTAACCACGAGGGGGAGCTTTTGGACAAGCTGCACGAGATCGGATATGCTTACGACGGCATCGTGCTGAACGCCGGCGCTTATACGCACACCAGCGTGGCCCTGGCCGATGCGGTGGCCGCGATCGAAACGCCGGTCATTGAAGTACACATCAGCAACGTCCACAAGCGGGAGACCTTCCGGCACCACAGCTACCTGTCCCCGCACTGTGAAGGGGTGATCGTGGGCTTCGGTCTGCGGGGCTACGAACTGGCCGTACAGTATTTCCTGTAACACGCAACGACTTTTGACGTCAGGCGTTTTATTCACCAACCAATCTTATTTACATGTCCTTATCCGATCGCTTTACAAAATCCAGCAACCCGCTACTCAGCGAGCAACGCCTGGCAAAAGCGTCCTCGCAGCCGCTCGGCGGAGGCGTGATCCAACGGTCCGGAAGCGAAGTCATGAGCGTCGACGGTGCCGTAAACAAAACTTTCCTGCTGGGAGCGCTGCTGCTGGCGACCGCCGTGTACTCCTTCTTCTATCCCAGCCAGGTCTTCATGTGGGGCGGCGCCATTGGGGGACTGGTCCTCGTGTTCATCATGTCTTTCAAGCCGAAGCTTTCCGGCACGCTGGCACCGGTTTACGCGCTGCTGGAAGGTTTATTCGTTGGCTCGGTCACGGCAATCTATGCCGCCGGATTCGGAGTGGGGCTGGTATTCAATGCCATCCTCGGTACGATTGCGGTGCTCTTCATGATGCTCTTTGTCTATAAGGCAGGCATAATTCAGGTGAATCAGAAGTTCCGCTCCGGGATGATGATGGCCCTGGGCGCCATTTTCCTGGTCTACATGCTTAACATCGTCCTCGGCTTCTTCGGAATGAACATTCCCTACCTGCACCAAGGAGGCCCGATCGGTATCGGCATCAGCGTGTTGATCATCGGCGTGGCGAGTTTGTTCCTGCTCCTCGACTTCGATAACATCGAACGGGGTGCCGCCATGGGCGCACCGAAGTACATGGAATGGTTCAGTGCCATGGGACTCATCGTCACGCTAGTCTGGCTGTACATCGAGATACTGCAGTTGCTGTCCGTGCTGAGCCGCGACTAGTACTTCAGCCATAGTAACCGAAAAGCAGAAAGGGAAAACGGACGCGTCCGTTTTCCCTTTCTTGCAATACAGCCTAGTTGAACTAGTGAGTATAAAGTGAGGCTGCTGTTATTCCATCATCAAAACTATTAGGGTAACGGTAGGGGGTTGGGGTTCGCTGCCTGGGTGGGGAATTTTTCTGCTTAGAGAAAAATTTAGCGGGTAGCGGGTAGGTGGTAGGTGGTAGCAATTAGCAGGTAGCAAATAGAGGGTAGGTGGTAGCTGGTCGGGAGTGGCAAACGGTCAGGGCGTGCACCGAGAGCGGAAACACGCGAAAGGAAAGTGTATTCCACAGGCGACCTAATCGTTCATACACGAGTATATCCGAATATATGCGTTTAAAAACGGGTATTTCATAGCGGAGAACCGAGAATTGCACAAAAACAATTCCATGACCTTACCGCACTACACGAATTGGTACGCCTACACTAAGGGGCAGCAATTGGCCGACGATATCTTTCAATTGTCGACCCGTTTTCCCCGAGAAGAAAAATATTCCCTCACCGACCAAATTCGTCGTTCGTCCAGATCGGTGTGCAGTAATCTGGCTGAGAGCTTCGCAAAAAGGCGGTATCCGAAACACTTTGTTGCAAAGCTTACCGACGCCGCGGGTGAAAACTATGAAACGCTTACCTGGCTTTCCTTCGCCCTGCACCACGGGTACATTACGCAGGAAGATTTCGATAAGAACGCCGCCGTTTGCTCCGAAGTCGGAAAGCTGTTAAGCTACATGCAGCAATACCCTCACAAATTCTGAATACTCTTTCCGACCACCATCAGCTGCAATACGGTCCTACCCGCTACCCCCTACCCCCTACCTGCTACCCGCTACCTGCTACCCGCTACCCGCTACCCCCTACCCGCTACCCGCTACCCGCTACCCGCTAATATGATTGAACAGGCCTAATCTCCTTAATCAAGCCAACATACCCCTCCACCCCACCAAAAATCTCCTCCACCCAAATAAACTCATCCGCCGAATGACTCCGTGCACTATCTCCCGGACCTAGCTTGAGGGTCGGGAAAGGCAGGAGGGCCTGATCGCTTAGGGTCGGTGAACCGTATGACTTCGCTTTTGGGAGTGCCCGACGGGCGGCGGCAAGAAGAAAATGATCCTCCGGGAGGCCACTGGACTGCAATCGGAGACTCCGGGGGATCAGCTTCGCATGTCGGCATACGGACTGCAATTCAGCAACCGCATCTTCATTGGTATAGGCTTCGTTTACCCGCAGATCCACCACGAAGGTGCAGCGGTCGGGAACGACATTATGCTGGGTACCGGAAGCTATGACGGTTACCGCCGCACCGGTTGGACCGAGCCGCTCACTGGGACGTGCAAACGTATGTTCTCGAATGGCGGCGATGTCGTCCAGGGCAAGATACAGGGCGTTGATACCTTCCTTTCGGGCGGCATGACCGCTTTTCCCCTGCGTTTCTCCGTCGATGACGACCAGTCCTCGCTCTGCAACGGCCAGGTCCATGAGCGTAGGCTCGCCAACGACCCCACAATCGATTTTCGGAAGGAGCGGCAAGAGGGCCGCAATGCCGTTAGGACCGCTGATCTCTTCCTCGGCGGTGGCGGCCAGGACCAGGTTAACGGATAGTTCCGGGTCGTTCTCGAGTGTGAGGAATGCGGTGATGAGACTCACCAGCGCTCCGCCGGCATCGTTGCTGCCGAGGCCGTAGAGCTTGCCGTCCTCGATGTCCGCCCGGTGGGGGTCACGGGTGTAGCCGGCGGCCGGCCTGACCGTATCGTGGTGACTATTGAGGAGTACCGTCGGCCGGCCGGGTTTCCAGTTCCGGCTTTTCGCCCACACGTTGTTAAGGTATCTGTTCGGGGAAATACCACGCTCGTCCAGCCAATGCTCGATGAGCGTGGCGGTCGCGTCTTCCTGCCGACTCAGGGAGGGCGTAGCAATGAGTTGGCGGAGTAAGGTGACGGCTTTATCACTACGGTCGGACATGGTGCGGACGGGACTGGCGCTGGCCCAAAGCTACACCTTCCCGCCGAGGAGGCTGCCCAGTCCCATGCCTCCGAAACTCGCTAGGGTACCGTAGATGGTAGGATCCACGGTCGTTCCAAAGCGGTCCGTCAGGAACCAGAACCCGGCACCGGCCAGGATGGCGGTCCACGCACCCGCGGTATTTGCCCGTTTCCAGTAGAGCCCCAGCGTCAGCGGCGCCAGCAGGCAAACCATCAGCAGTACCGCCGAATCCACCACCAACCCGTGAATGTGGCTGTCGTTTAGTGCGAACGCACTCGCTACGGCGGCTACTCCGATGACGCTCACGCGTGTCCACCGCAATAGTTGCCGGTCGGTCAGCTTCGGCATGCGGGGGCGAATGAGGTTCTCGCCGATCACCGTAGCCGGAGAAAGCATGGCCCCACTGGAGGTACTCAGAATGGCGGAGATCAAGGCTCCAAAAAACAGAATCTGTATCGGTAAGGAAGTGTGTTCCCGCACCATCGCCGGGATGAGGTGCTGCCCGTCGCCGTCGGCCATCAGTTCGGGGTGCAGTTCCGCGGCGGCCAGGCCGATCAGCAGCGGGACCGCTCCCACCACGAAAAGTAGTACGCCGCTTAGTAATACACCGTTGCGTCCCGCCGTAGCCGAATGGGCCGAAAACAATCGCTGGTAAATCTCCTGCGAGGGAATGGCACCAAGGCCAAAAGCCATCCACATAGCCAGGTAATCGCTCCACGATGCCAGGCCCCGGGCGGGGAGCAGGTCGTAAAAATTGTCGGGTCGATCACGGAGCAGTTCGCTAAGTCCCCCGATCTCCCCCACCAGCTGCGATAACACCAACCCCAGCCCGGATACGATCAGGACACTCTGCAGCAAGTCGGTCAAGGTCACCGCCCACATCCCCCCGATGTAGGTGTACACCACCACGATGCTGGCTCCCAAAAAAATGCCCTGCGGTACGGTGGTTCCCAGTACGGCACCAAACAGGTAAGCCAATGCGACGAACTGGGCCGCGATCCAGGGGAAGTAAGCCAACACCTGGACCAGGGAGGTAACCACTTCTATCCGCTCCCCGTAGCGGTGGCGAAAGAAATCGCTCAGCGTCACGATCTCCATCCGGTACAATCGCCGGGCGAAGAGGGTACCCACCAGGGTCAAGCACAGTAGGGTTCCGAACAGGTCGGTGATGGTCCCCAGCATGCCGTCCCGTACGAAGTAGCCCGGCACGCCCATGATGAACTCCGGTCCGTACCAGGTCGCGAAGATCGTCACCGCCACCAGGCCCGTCGAAAGGCGGCGGCCCGCCAGGGTGAAGTCCTCCGTGGAATGAACGCGCCGAGAAGCCCAGGCGCCGATACCCAACGTGATCAAGAGATAGCAAAGAATACTGGCGGCAAGCACGTAGAGCGGTCGGTTAGACCGCACCAAAGTACAGCAATCATTGGCCAAACCTGGGCTCGCCCCGGTCGGTCGGAAAAAAAGCCGAAAGCGGGTACGCAGACCGGCCGCCTGCCTAAAGCAGAAAGCGGAATCCGAAATTCAGGCCATACTTCCAGGACTCCGCCGCAAAGCTGTACTGCGCTGAGGGTCCTACCTCGAGAGCGAAATTGCTTTTAACATAAAGTTGGGCACCTCCGCCAAGGGTCAGGCAACCTTCCCCTTCGGCATCCTGATCAATCAGTACATCTGACTTCAGTACGGTCCGCCGGTGACCCAGCCCGCCTTCCGCAAACCACACCAGCCTACGCCCTTCGGTTAAGAAATAGCGAGCGGCAAGGGCTGCGTACAGGCTTTTATAAGTTAGTGTGCCGGCCGTATTCGAGCCCGTGCGAATTGTCACGTAATCTCCGATATAGCCGAATTGCCCACCCACCGCCAGCCGGTCGAGCAAAAAGTAATGGGCGCCCACTTCCAGCTGCGCATTATAGTCATCGTCGATTCGCGTGAAGCCGGCCGAGGTTGCGCCCACCATGATCCGGCCTTTCCGGAACCCGGCGATTGCCTTTTCCTCCTCGCCGCCGTTCGTGCGGACCTCCAGGCCCAGTGATAGCCCGAGGTAATTGTTGCCCTCCGTAACTACGTAGCTGAGTTTCGGTGTGAGAAGGGCGTCAAAGCCGATGGGAAAGTGGACACCAGCCGCCACGTCGAGGGTTTTAAAGTAATCGCGCTCGCCGTCAAAGTTTGTCAGGGAAGTGCCGGCCTGACCAAAAACCATCAGATTCGGCCGGTTGATGACGTAGTACCGTAGTCGCGGTAAAAAAGCATGGAACCTGCCGGTTTGGTCGGACATACTACGGGTGCCATTCACTGCCAGGCCGATCAATAGGCGGTCCAGGACGGCATAGCCGAGGTCAGCCCCAATAAATGCTCGAGTATCTTCAAAAGCAGCGTCGTAATAGATGCCCGCGGTAGCCGCGGTTTGAGGCTGCAAGACCGGCGAACCGAATGCTGCGGAGGGGTGGGTAGGTGTAAGGGAAAGGATCCGATCCCCCCGCACGATCTGCGCGTTCAGGGTGCCGGCCAGGAGAAAGCAGAAAACGAAGAAGACGGAATGTTTCATAAGGGAATTCAGGTGGGTTAAAGGGCGCAAAATGCGACTAACAAGTCGTTGGGGCTATAACGAAGGCAAAGCTCGATTCGTCCACTACCCCCTACGGCGTTGGCCCGCCAAGCGATTATTTACCGCCCTTCGTCCACATACACGCATTTTTCCTGTTATTCGACCGATACCACCCCTGCGCTCCGCCGCAAAAACCGTCCGGAACCTGGGGTACTTTACCCTTTCAATACACCCATTATGAAGAAGTTACTGTTTTCCACCCTCTTTGCTTTCGCCCTCTTCGCCTGCGACGAGAGTGCCGAAGCCGTTGAAGTACCCGCCGCCGTCCAGAGCGCCTTCCAGGCCGCCTACCCCGGCGCCACCGACGTGGAATGGGAAGCCGACGACGAAGAGTACGAAGTCGAGTTCATGCTGAACGGCGAAGAAATGGAAGCCGAATTCTCCGCCATGGGCGAAGAGATCATGATGGACGAAGACTAGTCTTCCTTGATATACCGCTGCACGATCCGTTCGAGCAGCGACATGGTTACCGATCCGTTGGCCAGCACCAGGTTATGGAATTCAGCCAGGTCGAAATCTTCGCCCAGTGCCGTTTCCGCCTCCTGTCTGAGCCGACGGATCGTTAATTCCCCCATTTTATAGGACACGGCCTGGCCCGGCCAGCCGATGTAGCGGTCGATTTCGCTGTTGACCTCCCGCATTGAAAGTGCCGTATTCTCGGCCATGAACTTCACGGCCCGGTCGCGCGACCAGCCCATATAGTGGATACCCGGATCTACGACCAATCGGCAAGCCCGCCACATTTCGTAGGTTAGGCGACCGAAATCCTCGTACGCATCCTGGTACATCCCCGCTTCCTTGCCCAGGTATTCGCAGTACAGCGCCCAGCCTTCCCCGAATGCCGATAAGTACAATCCCCTTCTGAAATCCGACTGCCCTTCCTGCTCGGCGGCCAGCATCATCTGCGTATGGTGGCCGGGCACGCCCTCGTGCAGTGCCAGCGCGGCCAGGGTGTAAAACGGCCGGCTCGGCAGGTCGTAGGTATTCACCCAGAAGGCTCCCGCCCGCCGCCTTGGGCCGTAGGAGCCCGGGCTGTAACGCCCCCCCGTGTAATTGGGCGCCAGGGACGCGGGTACGGGACTGACCGTCAGCGGCATACGTGGCAATGTTACGAAGTACTCCGGCAATTTTCCTTCCATCCGTTTGGTGATCCACGCGGCGCGCTCCAGCAATTCGGCGGGCGTCCGGGCGTAGAATTGGGCGTCGGTGCGCAGGAACTGCAGAAAGTCGGAAAATTCACCCTCAAATCCCGTTGATTCCATCACTTCCTGCATCTCCGCCCGTATCCGTTCCACCTCGCGCATCCCCGTCTCAAAGACCTCCTCCGGCGTCATTTCGTTGGTGGTCGTGAAGTACCGGATCAGATGCCGGTAATATTCCTTTCCTCCCTCGATGTCCGAGATTCCGGGCCCCGCGGGAAGATTGGGCAGGTATTCCTGCTCCAAGAAGTTTCGAAGGTCCTGGTAGGCAGGAAGTACGGAATCCTGCAGTACGGCGTCCACGGAGTCCACCCCCGGATTGTAATCCGCCACCGGCTGCAGAAAAAGGGTCCGCCCAGACTCAGGATCGAGGGTACGGTCGATCAGCGCCAGCACCCGGTCGACCACCAGCCGGGGATTGGTTTTACGCTGGGCCAGTCCGCTTTCCATGGCGGCCCGTTGCGCCCGGAAGTGCTCGGGAAGCGCCCGGAGTTCTTTCAGGTAGCGGTCCAGCTCTTCCTCCGAGCGGATACGGCGGTTACCGAAACGGTAGACCACGTCGGTCAGGAAGCCGCCCTCCGCGTTGAGGGGGAATTGGTAGGTGCCGAAGCGAAGGCGGTAGATGCGGTCCTCCAGGACGAACGCCAATAGCTCGCGGTCGATGTCCAGGGAGTCCCCTGCCGCGGGGAGCGCCTCCAGCCGGTCCTGAAAAGCCTGCATTGCCTCGAGCTCCTCTACCACCTGACGGGCCTCGCGGCTTCCCCAAAGGTTGTTGGTATCGTAGCGTTCGTAGGCTTGGTAGTCGGTCAGCAAAACCTGGAAGGCGCTGGAATCCGCTTGTCCGAAGGCAAGAAGGGGGAAAAGGAAGAGTAAGAAAGCGGGGCGCATCGGGAGGTATTGTTGTCGAAAAGATACTACTCCCTTTTCCAAGACTGCTTCGCCGATGCTTAGTTACCACTTGGATACTTCGTACTTTTCACAATATGTCGATCCTCCGCTACGCTTTGCTCGTTTACCTCGTCTTCCCCTGCATGCTGCTCTCCGCACAGGGGGATGAGCTGCTCTTCAATGCCACCTTCTCGGGTTGGCGGATACTCGTGGCTGATCAGGGTGAGGTAGCGGTGGACGAACAGGATTATTTCGTGTGGGAAGACAGCCTCTTACACGTCTATCCCACTGCCGCATCGGGTAGCCGCCAAGCCTTCGCCGCACTGACCACCGACAGCAGCTACAGCGCTTACCGCCTGCATCTGGAATATAAATGGGGGGATAAACGATTCGCACCACGGGATTCCTCGGTGCGGGATGCCGGCGTACTATTTCACGTTTACGATACGGGGGTATTCTGGCCTCCGGGCCTGGAATGCCAGATACAGGAGGGGGATACGGGCGACGCCTGGTTGATCGGTGCGCGCGCAACATCGACGCTCAATGGAGATGCGCGCAATTTTTCCCCCTCCGGGCAGCCCGAGGTGCGGACCGGCGAGCGGTATACCAAGTTCGCCCGCAGCTACAGCTGGGAGCGTCCGGGATGGAACAACATCGATCTGGAAGTCAGCGGCGACAGCGCCAGGTTCTACGTCAATGGTCACCTCGTAAATGCCCTTTCGGAGACTCGCCGACCCGGTACCGGCAGTGATTGGGTGCCGCTTACGGAAGGCTTTATTGCTTTGCAGGCTGAAGGAGCGGAGTTATTCTACCGCAACGTGCGGATGAGTTCGCTGGAATAACGGATTGTCTTCGGTCTAGCCAGCAAGCGGCTATTGGTCCGGTGCGAGGTTTTCGCACGGTCGACCGGGCAGCAGAGTACCATTCCTTCAGCCAGCAGTGATTCCCGGCCTGAAGCGGAAGCCAGCAGGCTTATTTCCGATAGATCCCAAAGTTAGAATAGGAAGGTACTAGAAGCCCGTATTACTGATAAAGGCCACTTTCTTACCGTCCGGCGACCAGCTCGGTACGTTGATGGTTCCCTGTCCCCCGTAGACGTAGGCGACGATCCGCGGTTCCCCGCCGTCTACCGGCATCGTCCGCAGCGTGACGTGTTTGTAGAAAGGATGCTGGGAGGATTCCACGTCGGTACCGAAACTGAGGAAAATGATCTCATCTCCGCCCGGGGAAAGGTGGGGGAACCAGTCGTTGTAGTCGTGGTCTTCGGTCATCCGCGTTGGATTCGAGCCGTCAGGTTCTACCCGCCAGAGTTGCATCATCCCACTGCGGTTGCTGTTGAAGTAGATGTAGCGGCCATCGGCGCTGAACTCTGGGCCGTCGTCCAGGCCGGGGGTGTCGGTCACGGCGGTTTCCTCGCCGGTGTCGACGTCGGCAAGGTAGATGTCGTATTTATCGTTGCGGCCGCCGGTGAAGACTACCTGCTTTGCGTCCGGGGAGAAGCCGTGGAGGTAGGAATGGCCGACGTTTGGCAGCGTGATCCGTCGCGGGGCGTCGCTGCCTTCCACCGGCAGGACGAAGATGGTGCTCGCGCCGTCCTCCTCCGCTACGTGGTGGCTGATGCCGAGTTGTTGGCCGTCAAAGGTGAGTACGTGGTCGTTGTTATTGCGGGTGGCGAAACCGGTATTCAGCATCTCGACGTGGCCATCCGCAAGCCGGTAGCGATAGAGGTAGCCGTTGGAATTGTAGATGAGGTATTTTCCGTCGGGGGTCCAATTTGGAGCCTGCAGGGAATGGTCGCTGGTGAGAAGTACGGTACGCTGACCGGTCTCCACGTCCAGGATCTCCAGCCTACTGCCCAAGTAATCGCGGTAGGGCACCAGCGATTCCGGGGCGGGTTTGGTAATCCGGACATTGCGGAATTGGACCTGCGCGCCGCCGCCCGCATACAGCCCGGCAAAGATCTCGTTCCGCAGCTCGGAAGTTTTTTCTTCCACCAGGGACAGGGCCTGCCCGAAGTCGGCCGCGTACAGGCTTAGGGTATCCCCGCTTCGCCGCAGTTCCAGTACGTAGTGGTCAGACTCCACTCGGCTGTCGGTTCGGGTCGGGACCGGCAATTGCGCATGGATAGCGTCCGATCCAAGGTAGTCGCGCAGCATAATTCCAGCATCGGCATCTTCCGCCACGGTAACCTCTGCCCGCAGGAGGAAGTCTCCCTGCACGGTCGTCCACAGGTAGTGCAAGGCACCGGCATCCTCGGGGCCGCTGAGCGTGTATACGCCGGTCTCCGGTTCAAAGCTGGCGTCGCCTGGTTCGGATGCCGCCCCGATGGTCAATGCGCGATCGAAAACGCCTAATTCGGATTGCTGTGAGTAGGTTGGGATAGCCATAAGTATCAGGGATAGAACGAACAGCGCCTTCAGCGGGCCACGGTTTGGTTGAATAGGGTAAAGCATAGTATCTGCTTGGATCGACGGGTGAGGGCAAGGTAATTAACCCCGGGTAAACCTCCTTCAGGCATTTCTTCCCCACCGAGCACTTTGACTTTTCGGTACCTTATGCCACATTCCAGCTACCCGATCACCTTAGCTGGTTAATTGTCGCATCATGATGAAGTATTGGCTCCCCATTTTGTGCTGTTTAGCGATGCCGGTATTGGCGCAGCAGAGCAGTCCTAACGGTCGCTACTATGAAAATCTTGACCATGGGACGGTAGTAAGTATCGAAAAGGTCAGCGGTCAGGAACCTGGCTACGTTTACTTGCCGCCGGGAGAGGATGCGGTAGAACTTGTCCTGCTATTCGACGCCAATCCTGCCTATCTCGATTCGTCGGGGGTCGTATACGCCCCCTGGATTCTGGATAACCTCCTGGCCCAGGGAGTCATTCCAGGCGTGGCGGCGTTCTTTCCCCGTCACTCCAACAGTGTTTCCAGGGAGGTGATGGAGCAAATTCGGGAGGAGTATCCCCGGATCACCTCCGAGGCGATCGGGCATCGCCTGGCACCGCAGGAAAACGTTGCCGGCCTGGCGGAGGAGCTTGAAAATTTGATCGGGTCAGAACCCTCCGACCGGATAACTTCCGGCGTATACACCTTTGCACCGCCCGAAAAAGGGCCTGCAGGGTTTGCCGGCTCCACCGATCATTTTGGAGCCTTAGCTATGGAGCAGTGGGCATTGCCACCGGCGGATGGAGCTATCCCGATCCGGAACGCCGCAAAAGAACAGATCCTGATCCTCCGCGAAGGTACTCTGGCTCTTACGCTCCACGACACCACCTATCGACTGGAGCCCAACAGCGTGGTTTTTCTGGCGGCGGGAGATTCCGCTACGGTAGTCGCCGAAAAGGACACGGTGCTCGCTTACCGCATGGCCTACGGAACTCCGAATGCGGAAAGCCGCCGGTCCTCCGGTAATTCATTTATAGTGGATTACGCAGCAGTACCTTTCCACCCGCATGACCGAGGGGGATTACGTGATTATTTCCGCCGGTCCACGCCCTATTGCCCGTATTACGAAATGCATATGACCACCCTGAATCCCGGCATCAAAAGCCACGAGCCGCACGTTCACGCCGCGGCGGAGATCGTGATCATGGTGGAAGGGAGCACGGAAATGGAGATCGGTGATCACCGCTTCACGGGGCGGCGGGGCGATGTGTATTACCTCCCCTCCCAGGAACCCCACGCCATTCGTAACCTAGGAGATCAGCCGTGTAGGTACATCGCCTTTCAGTGGCATAATTAGCGGGAGGGTACAGGAGGCCGCCTACGGCAATAAATGCGGATCATGCTTTGGTCGTACGAGGCTTCGGCGAAGGAAGTTAGAATACCGTCTCAGGAAAGGAAGTGTCCCATCTCTTTCCCCGATTCAAAATTGGTCATCAAACACCCTTACCCTACCCCGTTCTACCCACAGGTAGTCCACCGCGCCGGTACCGGCAAAGTCGTATTGCCAGCCGATGACCCCGATGGGTTCATCGGGGCTGTCCAGGTGGAATACCTGCTGTCCACCGATAGTGATCTCCAGACCATCACCCGTGCCGGTGACCGACAATTCCGTCCAATCGTCTCCCATCACCCCAAGGGCGGACAAATCGTGGGTGCGCCCGTCCAGGTTCTGCCCGACCCCGTAGAGCGACAGGTCGGCCACGCAGCCCGGTGCACTGAACGGAATCTGGATCGCATCCCCCTTCAGGAGGATACTTACGCGGGCCAGGCGGCAGGCGGCGGATCCGGCACGGTACGTCTGGCGGAAGCGCGTCTTAAGGGTGAAGTTGTCGGTATATATGCTATCCAGTCCGCCGACGTGCATCAGGGCCGTCGAGGGCACGTCGGGTTGCAGGGCTATTCCGTAATCGCTTAGGATCTCTTCGGTAATCGACAGTTGTCCGTCTTCCAAGGTTTCCCGAGCGGAGAGGTAGACCGGGGAGGCTTCCCCGTCGACCGCCGCGATCCAGCCATCGGAGGGCAGCAGTAGTTCCCGTTCCCGCACGACCTGGTCACCGACCACCAGCTTGGCCTCGTAAAAACCCGGCAGGTAGTATATCGACGTATGCACGTGTTTCTTTGCGTCCAACTGCTCCCGTCGGTTAGGATCCCAACTCTGCTGCAGGTACACTTCGGCATCACCGGCCGCCGTCGCGTCGTAGGTGAACACCACCGAGTTGGGTATGCCATCGGTCACTGGCCGGAAGTCAAAGGAGAAATCTTCGGCGGAGAATTTTTGCGGCGGAGGCGCAGGTGGAACCGTAGTCCCGGGAAGCAGGGCGATCAGCAGTCCTCCCACCGCAAGCACGGGCAACAACAACAGGGCGTAGCGGGGAAATCGGCTACGTTGAACCGGCGGGGCTTGACGGGCCTTTGGTTCTTCCCTGGTGGAATTGAGGCGGTGCGAACGGAAGGCCCGGTAATTATCGAAACCCGCGAATTGGGCCAGCACGTCCAGGGTAGTGGTGCTGGGCTGACTGGTGTAGGCCACGCGGCCCCAAACCCGTTTCAGGGTGGTTGCGCTTAGCGTTACGGAGGTGACCTCACCAATGCGTTCGCTCAACACCTCGAAGTCGGCATTACTCCACCTTTCGGCGGGTCCCCAACCCAACCGGTCCTCAATAAGGGTGAGGCATTTC
Organism: Lewinellaceae bacterium; assembly: GCA_963747415.1. Taxonomy (GTDB): domain Bacteria; phylum Bacteroidota; class Bacteroidia; order Chitinophagales; family Saprospiraceae; genus Neolewinella. The sequence goes on from CAVVFF010000004.1 coordinate 1,628,385, forward strand.
CGCAGCAAGGCTTCTTCGCTCATACTATAAAAGTACGGGCAACCGGATAAATCCGAAACGAAACCTCGGTTGGCGCGGCTTTCCCCTCCGCGAGTAAGCGCCTGATTTACAGCACCCTACAATCCGTGCATCACTTTGCACGGAATTGCACCGGACTTGCCCGGGTGCGCACCGAGTCCCGGACCACCTTTGGGAAAACAAGCTACCAGCCATGAAAAAATTTCTCACGTTCCTCACCCTCCTTACGGTGATTGCCCCCGCGATAGCGCAAACAACCATCGACGTTCCCCTATCCTCCGAAGCCTGGGCGCTGGACGGAACGGGAGCCGAATTCACTATCTACCGGGGAGAAAAGGCCCTGCGATTACACGACGGGAAGGGCCGGGCTATCCAGCGGGTTGTAACGAACTTTCAGGACGGTACGATCGAGTACGACATTGCCTTCACCGATTCCACCCGCTTTGCCAGCGTGTACTTCCGACCGGTTGACCTGCGCAATTACGAGCACGTTTATCTACGCGTCATGCGCCGGGATATCCTGGCCAACGACCACATTCAGTACGCAGCGGTCACGGATAACGCCAACCTGTGGGACTTGCGACCGGAATACCAGTCCAACGCCCCCCTGCGCTACGAAGGCTGGAACCACGTACGCATTGTCGTGAAGGATAAGCAGTTGCTAGCCTACGTCAACGACATGGAGACGCCCGCCCTGTACGTCCCGATGATGGACGGGGAGCGGACAGCCGGCGAAGTGGCCTTCGACGGGGAGGTTTACCTCAAGAACGTGCGAATAAGCCCCGATCAGACCCCGGGCCTGGGAGACGTGCCGGCCTACGATCTTACGGACAACGATCCCCGCTATTTGCGCCGCTGGGAAGTATCGCGTCCGGAGGAACTTCCTGTCGCTACCGAGCCGGTGACGCTGCCGGACGAGCAAACGAACTGGGAGATCATCGAAGCCGAGCACCTGGGATTAGTCAACCTCAGCCGGGCCTTTGGAGAAACGCCCTACGGCCAACAGCGGGTGGTCTGGCTGCGAACGACCCTTGCCGCGGAAGAGGCCCAAATGCGGCGATTGGACCTGGGTTTCAGCGACGGCGTGTACCTCTACCTGAATGGCGGACTGCTGGGCCTCGACCGGACCGTCTACCAGACGCCCGGCATGACCGAACCCGAAGGCCGCCTCTCCCTCGATAACAGTAGCTGGAACCTCCCGCTACAGGCCGGCGAGAACGAACTGCTAATCGCGGTGACCAATTTTTTCTACGGCTGGGGCATAGTCGCCCGCCTGGATAATGCTCGGGGACTTACCTACGGCACCTTGAGCGACCCGCAGTGAGCACGGCCTAAGCGGAATCCCGCCAGGGCCGGAGCTCGGGAACCAACCGGTTACCCGATCACCAAAGCCTCCACCCCGCTGACCTCGGCGTAATCCATCAGCTGCCGGACCGAAAGATTCTGGCTGTAGCAGGTATGGTGGGCACCCCCGGCCTTGATCCAGGCTTCTACGCCGCTGGACATATCCGGCTTGACCTGCCAGAGGACCCGCGCCACGGGAAGCAGGGGCAAATCTCCGGCCGGGTCGATCGCCGTCACGGGATTGACGAGCAGGCGGAAGCGATCGCCCAGGTCTACCAGACTCGCATTGAGGGCCTCCCCCGCTCCGGCGTTGAAGACCAGGCGACAGGGGTCCGCCTTCCCGCCGATACCAAGAGGATGGCATTCGATGCGCGGCTTATTCCCGGCAATGCTCGGACATATTTCCAGCATGTGGCTGCCTAGTACGGCCTCGTTGCCCGGCTCGAAGTGGTAGGTGTAATCTTCCATGAAGCTGTTGCCGCCCTCCATTCCGGTGGCCATCACCTTCATCGTGCGTACCAGCGCGGCGGTCTTCCAGTCGCCCTCAGCGCCGAAACCGTAGCCGTCGGCCATGAGCCGCTGCACGGCTAGGCCGGGTAGCTGCCGCATACCGGTCAGGTTCTCGAAGGTGTCCGTAAAGGCGGTAAAGCCACCGTCCTCCAGGAAGGCCCGCATTCCGATCTCGGTCCGCGCGCTATAGCGGAGGTTCGGGTAGCGGTCGCCGTCGGGAAGGATGTTATCCGCCAGGGTATAGATCGAGCGGTATTCGTCGATTAACTCGTCAATCTGGGTTTCATTTACATCATCCAGCCGCTCTACGAGGTCGCCCATACCGTAGCCGTTCACGCTGTAGCCCAGGGTGATCTGGGCGGCCACTTTATCGCCTTCGGTTACGGCCACTTGCCGCATATTGTCCCCGAAGCGGGCCACTTTCATATTCCGGTCGGCATCGCGGGCCAGGGCGACTCCGCACCATTCCCGAAATTGCTTCTGTACCGGTTCGGCCGCCCAGTGGCCTACAATCACCCTGCGCGGAATGCCCAGCCGCGTACAGATGTGTCCGAACTCCCGCCCGCCGTGCGCGCTCTGGTGGAGGTTCATATAGTCCATATCGATGTTGGCATACGGGATGTCGCGCAGGAATTGGGTATGCAGGTGACACATCGGTTTGTGCAGTACCTGAAGTCCCTTGATCCACATTTTCGCCGGGGAGAAGGTGTGCATCCAGCAGATGACGCCGACGCAATCATCGTCCGTTTCCACCAATCGCAGCTGCCGGTAAATTTCGTCCGGGGTAGTCAGGACGGGTTTCCACTCCACGCGCACGGGCAGTCCGGCGATTCCATTCAGCGCGTCGGCTACCTGACGACTGTCTTCGGCCACCTGCCTCAGGGTTTCTTCGCCGTAGAGGTGCTGGGATCCGGTGAGAAAGTAGAGGGTCTTGCCGGTGATTTTTAGTGGATTACTCAAGGGTTTTTTGATTTTTAGTTGTGGGTTGTGGGTTGTGGGTTGTCGGTTGTGGGTTGTCGGTTGTGGGTTGTGGGGTTTGAAGGCGCAATGCACTAGCCCCTCCCCTACTGCCCGTAGTAAGCCCCAGCCCCGTGCTTCCGTTCCCAGTGCTTCTTGATCAGGCTATCCTTAAGTTTGGGAGCCTGCGGATTGATCTGGCGGGAGAGGTAGGCCATACGGGCGACTTCCTCACAGACGGCGGCGTTGTAGACGGCTTTTTCGGCGGTCTTTCCCCAGGTGAAGGGCGCGTGGTTGCCGACCAGCACCATTTCCACCTCGGTGGGGTCCAGGTTCAATTCCTTGAAGTGGTCGATGATCTGCCAGCCGGTCTCGTGCTCGTAGTTGCCGGCGATCTTATCATCGGCCATCGGGGGGGCACAGGGGATATCGACCGTCAGGTGATCCGCGTGGGTGGTACCCATGATCGGGATGGCCGACTGCGCCTGGGCCCAAGCCGTGGCGTAGGTGGAGTGGGTGTGCACGATGCCGCCGATACCGGTCCATTCCTTGTAGAGCAGGGCGTGGGTTTTCGTATCGCTGCTCGGCCGCTTCTCCCCTTCCAGGACGTTGTTGTCGAAGTCCAGCACGACCATATCGTCGGCGCTAAGTTCTTCGTAGGGAACGCCGCTGGGCTTGATCGCGAAGACGCCGCGTTGCCGGTCCACGGCACTGGCATTGCCGAAGGTGAAAAGCACCAGGCCCAGTTCGGGCAGGCGCATATTGGCGGCGTAGGCGGCTTCTTTTATTTCATGGTACTGGCTCATAGGTATTTCTTTTCGCGGCGGAGCGCGGGAACAAAACGATCCCGGCAATCTAGTTGCCTGAGGGGGTGGCGGGTTCGGCGACCGAACGGGTATCCGGTCTGGGTGAGGCGGCATCTTCCCGGTCCTCGTGCGTTTCTTTTTCAATGGCGGCACCCAGGCTGAGATAGCGCTGATAGAGCCCTTCATACGTTGCTGCTCGTCCCGCGTCCGGGTGGTATTTGGCGTCGAAGCCACCGCCCATTTTCTCCATTGCCTTGGATACGTTGTCATACTTGCCGGCACTCACGGCGGCAAACATGGCGGCGCCCAGGGCACAGGTCTGCTCGGATTTGGCGATACGGATCGGCCGGTTCATCACGTCCGCCATCGTTTGCATGATGAAGGGGGACTTCTTGGCCACCCCTCCGAGTCCGATGAGCCCTTCCACGGGAATGCCCTCCTCGATGAAGCGCTCTACGATTCGGCGGGCACCGTAGCAGGTGGATTCCACCAGGGCGCGGAACACCCGGGGGGCGTCAGAGCCTAGGTTGAGCCCCATGATCGCGCCCTGCAGGGACTGGTCCGCATCCGGGGTCCGGCGACCGTTGAACCAGTCGAGCGCTAGAATATCGTCGCTGATTGGAAGGGCTTCTGCAGCCTCGCTGAGTTGGGGAATGATGGCGGCCCGCGTTTCTTCGATCAGCTGGCTACGGGTGGCTTCATTTATGGAAGTGGACTTAGCGAGCACGTTCTCCAGGGGCCAGGCCACCAGGCGAGCGAACCAGGCGTAGACGTCCCCGAAGGCACTCTGTCCGGCTTCCATACCCACCATGCCGGGGATAACGGAACCGTCTACCTGTCCGCAAATGCCCTTTACCTGCGCACCGGCGCCCGCGTGATCTTCCGGCACGACAAGCATATCACAGGTAGACGTACCCATGACCTTTGACAAATGGAAGGGCTCGATCTCCCCGCCAACGGCTCCCATATGGGCGTCGAAGGCTCCCACCGATATCGGGATCCCTGCGGGAAGCCCGAAGCTGTCGGCCCATTCCGCGCTGAGATGTCCGGCTATTTCGTCGGAGGTATAGGTCTTTTCGAACAGCCGTTCCCGTAGGCCTGCCAGGACCGGATCGAGGCTTACCAGAAATTCCTCCGGCGGTAGTCCGCCCCACTCCGGGTGCCAGAGAGCTTTGTGCCCGGCCGCGCAACGGCTGCGCTTCATGTCCATAACCTTACTTCCGCCGCTCAGGAGGAAAGGAATCCAGTCGCAGTGCTCCACCCAGGAGTAGGCAGCATCAGCAACGGCCTTGTCTTCGCGCATGACGTGTAGGGCCTTGGCCCAGAACCATTCGGAGGAATAGATCCCCCCTTCGTACTTCGTATAGTCGGTATCCGCCGCGCGGCAGGCTTTATTGATCTCGGCCGCTTCGTCGATGGCGGTGTGATCCTTCCAGAGGACGAACATGGCGTTTGGGTTCCCGGCAAACTGGTCCAGCAGGGCCAGCGGCGTACCGGATTCATCGACGGCCACCGGGGTAGACCCCGTAGTGTCGATTGCGAGCCCCACCACCCGTTGGGCCACATCCGCGGGAGCTTCCTCGATAGCCTGGCGAACGGCGGCCGTCATGCCTTCGGTATAGTCGAGCGGGTGCTGTCGGAAGCGGTTGGCGGCGGCGTCGCAGTATTGCTGCCGGGACCAACGCGGATAGTAGGCTACCCCGGTGGAGATCTCTTCACCCGTAGTGACATTCACGATTAGCGCGCGGACCGAATCCGAACCGAAATCAATACCGATGGTGTATTCGTAGGAAGTTTGCATGACATCTAGGGTTTGAGAAGGAAATCCGATCCTTCCGATTTAGCGGCGACGTAGCGTTCGGAAACGAAGTGGTAGTACCATGCCCCCTTGCGGGATCCGCTGGTGTCTTTTTCATCCAGTCGCTCGAGGTAATCCATCTTACGGATGCGCCGCCGGAAGTTCCCCGCGTCTATATGGGTACCGAAAATACCTTCGTAGAGCGACTGCAGCTGGGTAATCGTAAATTTTTCGGGAAGGAGCTCAAAGCCTACGGGTTCGTGGGTAGCCCGGTGTCGTAAACGGCGCAGCGCGGCCACCACCATTTCCCGATGGTCGAAGATAAGCGGCGGGATGTCGTCGATTGACACCCAGTGGGCCGCGTAGTCTTCGGACAACTGTTGTTTGACTTTATCCTGCTCCACCAGGGCGTAATAGCCTACGGAAACCGTTCGCTCGGCTTCGTCGCGGTGCACCTCTCCGAAGGCCTTAAACTGCTCGAGGTAAACGTCCTTTAGTCCCGTCAGCTCCTGCAAAACGCGGGCGGCGGCGGCGTCCAGGCTTTCATCTTCCTTTAAAAAGCCCCCCATGAGCGACCACTCACCGCGGCGGGGAGCGAAGTCACGGCGGATGAGTAGCAAGTTGAGCTTGCCCTCCCTAAAACCAAATATGATGCAATCGACTGCTACCAAAAGGCGCGTTTGCTGATCGTAAGCCTTCATAAGACAAAAGTATAAATTAATTGTCCGGTTGACAATTCAAATTCGTGAATATGTCCCGGCACATGAATTCGCTTACTCCCCCCTCCCGATCAACTTCAGGTAGGGTTGTATCGCATCGTTGGGCACCGCGACGCTGAGGGTATAGTGCATGATCTTCCACTTCCCGTTTTCAGTGCGCTTGACCACCGCCGTACCCCTGCAGGGTCCCATCCAGGTGTCGAGCAATTCGTCCCAGTAGGCAATATCCTCGTTCTCGTCGTAAAAGACGTGCCGCTCGGTGGCGGCAAAGCTCCACGCCTTGCCGGCGGCGAAATACGGTGCGGCAAAGGAAAGAAATTCCTGCTTGGTCCAGTGTTCCCCGGGGTCGGTACCGATGTAAACACCATCGTCGGCCATGGCATCGAAGAAGGCGCTGCTGTCCGCGGCGGCCGCGGCGGCGTGCCAGTCGTCCGCTAAAGCTTCAATGCGGGTAACGGCGCCCTGAGTATCGGCTCGCTCACACCCTTCGTGCCGCCGGGTATCGACAATATTCAGGATCCGCCACTGCTCGTCTTTACCATCCTGCACGAGCTGAAAGGCGTTGGTACCGCAGTGACTGATGGTTCCGTTCAGGACAAAGGTGTAGGGCGTCCAGGCCGTTGCCAGCGCGCCGTCGGTCCGGATACTGGTGTAGTGCAGCTGCTCGTCGAGAACTCCGGCTTGCGACCGTTGGATACCCGCCATCCACTGATTTAAGTCGCCCGACTGGATGACGGTCCTCCCGGACGCATCGGTGGTAACCGAATGGAGGTCGGCCGCCGGGTGAAACAAGGCCGCCATACCCGTGGTATCGGCCTGACGCATGGCATCAAAGAGCCGGGTCAGCGTCTCGCGCGGACCCTGCTGCGCGGCTAAATTTTCCGCCGCCGGCAGGGCAAGGAGAAACAGGAAAACACGTACTATCATGATTCAGGCTTGGCAGACAAGAATACGATCTATTTTCCTATCTCCCGGGATCACCGCCCCGGCTGTGCCCGCCAAGGCGACTAGCCCGGTATTTCATCCGCTCCCAACTGCTTCAGAATACCCAGTTCGTCGGAACTTCCCCAGCGTTCCTTCAGCTTGCCGTTTTCAAAGCGGCCGATCTGCAGGCCGCGCGCACGGAAGCTTTTGCCCGTCGGGGCAAGGCCCATGAATTCCCCCTCGTGGGTGCCGGTAACGGTATAAGCGAAACTGACGTTGTCAGCATCGGTCACCATATGTTCCACCTCCAGGTGCAGATCGGGAAAGGCATTCCGCATCATGGTGAAAAAATCGATGAACCCCTGGGGGCCGACTTTTTGATCGGGTGCGGGATCGTGGTCTTTAGCGTCGGCCGCTACTACATCCCGGATCATTTCCAGCTTACCGGTATTGACGGCTTCGCCGAATTTCTTTTGTGCTTCTACATTGGTCATACTATTATGCTTTACCGTATTCCCGGTGGGCTTGTTCGGACTTAAAGTTGTGAACCCATTCAATCTTGGTCTATTCCCGGCGTTAACTTCCCGCAATTATCCCCTCTTGTTCACCACCAAATACTTCACCTGCCGCGCTTGTCATGAACCCTCGCCGGTAACGACGAACGCTACCGATCGGGTCGACCTGGAGCGGGAAAGGGGAGCGCGCTTCCGAGTCACCTGTCGGCATTGTCACAAACCGGCGTCCGTACACGTCAATCAGGTGTCCGCTCAGCCGAATCGTATCGTGACGGGGGTGGGTGGGATCGCTGGAGCGGTGGCCATAGCCGCACTCTGGAACGTCGGCTTTATCGCCTATGCCGCCGGTGCACTGCCGGTGATCGTGTACCAGGCACAAGCGAAGTCGGCCGCTACCTTTAATGGGTATAAATTGCCGGAGACCCGGCGGTGAGCTAAGCCGGATCGGAGTTTGGTACTTGCGCTCCCATCCCCCGCGCCTCCCGTACCTTGGTAGGCATGATCGCTACCATTTATTATCCGAACCAGGCTTCGAAGCTTCACTGTGTTCGAAGCTCCCTACCCTTCCTACTGTTGATGTGCGTGTTCGGATATCCCGGGATCACCGCGGGCCAGGCCGAGATCGGCGGCGAACTCCAGACGTGGCACCGCATCACCCTCAGCGTGGCCGGTCCGGAAACCAGCGAGGAGGCGACCTATAATCCCTTCCTCCACTACCGCATGGACGTCACCTTTACCCACGATTCGGCTACGTATACGGTGCCCGGGTACTTCGCCGCCGACGGGAATGCCAGCGAAACGGGGGCTACATCGGGGAACATCTGGCGGGCCCACTTCGCGCCCGATCATTCCGGTGAATGGACCTACCGCATCCATTTCAGGGCAGGCGGCAATGTTGCCGTCAAGGAGGAGCCTGGCGCCGGCGCGCAGGTACCGGGCATCGACGGAACCGAAGGATCGTTCTCGGTAGCTCCCACCGACAAAACAGGTCGTGACTTGCGCGGACGTGGACGGTTGCGCTTCGCCGACAGTGGCTACCCCTTCTGGTCGGAAACCGGTGAGCGCTTCCTTAAATCGGGCACCGATGCCCCGGAGAACCTACTGGCCTATGCCGACTTCGACGGCACCTTTCATTCGGACGGTCAAAAAGACGAGCTGGTAAAGACCTGGCAGCCCCACGAACGCGACTGGACAGCGGGTGATCCGACCTGGCGGGAAGGGAAAGGAAAAGGCCTGATCGGTGCCATAAATTATCTCGCCTCCGAAGGAATGAACAGCATCAGCTTTCTGACCCTCAACATTGCCGGGGACGACCGCAACGTCTTTCCCTACGTCGATTACGGGAACTACGAGCGCATGGATGTTTCTAAACTTGACCAGTGGGAAACGGTCTTCGAGCACGCCACCCGCCAGGGAATGTTTTTACACTTCAAACTATCGGAAGACGAAAACCAGGGATTGCTCGACGGAGGAGACCTTGGGCCGCAACGGAAGTTATACTACCGGGAACTGATCGCCCGGTTCGGGCACCACCCCGCCCTGAACTGGAACGTTGGGGAAGAGAACGGTCATTGGGGCAGTTCGGTGACCACCCCGAAGCAGTCGACCCGGCAGCGCCTCGAGATGGCCCGGTACCTCGCCGCCACGGATCCCTACGGCCACCTAATCGTTGTCCATAACGGACAGCCATTTTACGACATCCTCGGACCGGAAAGTGCCTATAGCGGACTGAGCCTGCAAACCCACCGGCCGGACTTCCGTCTGGTCTACCCCATGGCCCGGGAGTGGATAGGGACCACCGAAGCCGCGGGACGACGATTGCCCCTATCGGTCGACGAACCGGGCGATGCCCAGCATAGCCTGGTTACCGACGCCGAGGACCCCGAGCATGACCTCGCCCGGCAGAATGCCCTGTGGGGAGCCCTCCTGGCCGGTGCCTGGGGCATCGAATGGTACTTCGGCTACGCCCATCCCCATTCGGACCTGAGTTGCCAGGACTTCCGCAGCCGCGACCGATTCTGGGATCAGTGCCGCATCGCCCTGGAGTTCCTGGAACAGGAAGCCGTACCCCTGGAACGGATGTCTCCGGCAAATGAAAAAAGCTCGGAACCCAACGACTGGATCCTGGCCACGGCAGACGACTCCCACTTGCTACTATTGAAGAAAACGGGTGCCTCGCTTCCGACATCAATTGACCTCAAAAACGGCGTTTACCAGTTGCGCTATTTAAATCCACGAACCGGGGACCTGTCGGAACCCGTATCCGGGGAAGCCATCAACGGATCGCTTGACCTGCCGGGTCCGCCAATCGATCCGGAACGTGATTGGGTGCTTCTCGTCGAAGCCGACTAATCGGAATAATCACTGGCATTACCCCGAGACTTAGCGATCAGGCTTTCATTTCAAGTCGGTTCCCGCGTACCTTGCAGGCATGACCGCCGCGCCCGACCAACTGACCTTTTCCGGATACGACGTATCCGATGAACTTCTCCTTCGTCTTTACCGGGAGTTGCTCTTTCCCCGCCTCATCGAGGAAAAAATGCTCAAGCAGCTGCGGGGCGGCGTCATCTCCAAGTGGTTCTCCGGCATCGGTCAGGAAGCCATCAGTGTCGGGTGTACACTGGCCCTGGAACCGGACGAATACATCTTCACGATGCACCGTAACCTCGGGGTATTTACGGGCCGGGACGTGCCCCTTTACCGCCTCTTCGCCCAGTGGCAGGGTAAGCCCGCCGGTTTCACGAAGGGTCGGGACCGCAGTTTCCACTTCGGCTCCAACGAGCACCACATCGTGGGCATGATCAGCCACCTCGGTCCCCAGTTGTCTCTCGCCGGCGGCGTAGCCCTCTGGCATAAACTCCGCGGAGACCGGAAGGTCAGCCTGGCCTTTACCGGTGACGGCGGCACCAGCGAAGGCGACTTTCATGAGGCTCTCAATATCGCCGCGGTGTGGAAACTGCCCGTTCTCTTCGTGATCGAAAATAATGGTTACGGCCTATCCACACCGGTAAGCGAACAGTACGCTTGCGCCAGTCTGGCGGATCGCGGAGTAGGCTACGGCATGCGTAGCATCTCCATCGATGGTAACAACGTCCTGGAAGTCTACCAGACGGTACAGCGGCTAGCGGCTGAGCTGCGGGAGAACCCCGAACCCGTACTGATCGAGTGCCGCACCTTCCGGGTTCGGGGGCACGAGGAAGCCAGCGGCGTTAAATACGTCCCGTCCGAACTCATCGAATCCTGGAAGGCCCGCGATCCGGTCGAGGGGTTTGCCGATTACCTCAAGGAATCCGGTATACTGACCGCCACTTACCAGGAGGAGCTTTCCGCCTCCATCAAGTCCGAGATCGAAGCCGCTCTGGAAAAGGCCGCCGAGCTCCCCGAGGTCGAAGCTGAACGCGAAGTCGAAATGACCGACTTATACGCGCCGGTTCCAAAACTGAAAGCAGCGCCGGGAAAAGATCGGGAGCTGCGGTATGTAGACGCGATCAGTGACGGTCTGCGGGAGGCGATGCGGGCTTACCCGGAGCTGGTCCTGATGGGTCAGGATATCGCCGAATACGGTGGCGTCTTCAAGATCACCGAAGGCTTCGTGGAGGAATTCGGCACGGATCGGGTGCGCAATACGCCCCTGTGCGAAAGCGGGGTGATCGGAGCAGCGCTGGGGTACGGCATCGCCGGGGGCAAATCGATGGTGGAGATGCAGTTCGGCGACTTCGTCAGCTGCGGCTTCAACCAGATCGTCAACAACCTGGCCAAACTACACTACCGCTGGGGGCAACAAGCCGACGTGACGATCCGCTTACCCGTAGGCGGGGGCGTCGGTGCCGGTCCCTTCCATAGCCAGACGATGGAAAGCTGGTTCACCAGCGTCGCGGGGTTGAAGATCGTCTACCCCAGTACCCCCGAAGATGCCAAGGACTTACTGCTGGCGGCCCTGGCCGATCCGAACCCCGTCCTGTTCTTCGAACATAAGGGGCTGTACCGGTCACTTTCCGGTCCCGTGGCCTCCGGATTCACTCCGGGCTACCATCGGTGAGGCCCGTACCGTGCGGGAAGGCACGGAATTGACCATCCTGACGTACGGGGCAGGCGTCCACTGGGCAACCACCACCGTCGAGACCCTTGGCGTAGACGCGGAGATCATCGACCTCCGGACGCTGGCCCCCCTGGATTACGACGCCATTCGCGCCAGCGTGGTCAAAACCAGTCGGGTGCTGATCCTGCATGAGGCATCGCTTACCGGTGGATTCGGTGGTGAACTGGCCGCCTGGATCGGGGAACATTGCTTTGAATGGCTCGACGCCCCGGTACGTCGACTTGGCAGTCTGGATACGCCGGTTCCGTTTGCCGCTGCGCTGGAGGAGCAATATTTGCCTAAGGGTCGGCTGGAGGAGGCTGTTGTTAGTCTTTTAGCGTTTTAGTGTTTTAGTCCGTTAGTCTTTTAGTCCGTTAGTTTTTTAGTCTTTTAGTTCGTTTGTCTTTTAGTCTTTTAGGGATACTCTTGTAAAACAAAGGATGATCCCCCACTACCGTGCTACACAGCTGGCAAAGCCAGCGACTAAAACACTACCGTACTAAACAGTTGGCGAAGCCAACGACTACCGTACTACTCCATTGGCGAAGCCAGTGACTACTTACTACACAGTTGGCGAAGCCAACGACTAAAGACTACCTTCGCGCCATGAAATTTGCAGAGATCATAGCCGTCACCGGATTACCCGGATTATACACCGTCGTTACCGAGCGTAAGGGAGGTGTAATCGTGGAAGAAATGGAAACCTCGAAGCGCCGCTTTGCCCCCGCCAGGAAGCACCAGTTCGCCCCCCTCGAGAGCATGGCCGTCTATACCGAAGACGGGGATGCGGAACCCTTGCGGAAGGTCTTTGACCGCATGCTGGAACAGCAGGAGGATAATCCCGCCCCGGCGGCGAATGAAAAAAGCGACCGCCTCTTCGATTATTTTGAGGACGTTTTGCCCACCTACGACAAAGAACGGGTACACGCCAGCGATATCAAACGCTTGTTGAAGTGGTACCACTACATGCTGGCCAATAAGCTGTTCGACAAACTAGGCGCCGAGGAAGAGGAATAAATTCGCCTAGTCAAACCGGAACAATTGGTACCGATCGATGGTCCGCTGTAGCTCGGAGGCCAACCGGCCGTTGTCGTTGAAGCCCAACTCCTGCATACCCGCCGACCACCGCCGGTAATCGCGTGACCCGAACTGACCAAGCCTGGAAAATTCTCCTGCGGTAATGGTCAGGCTGAAATCCCGGAAGCTGGTCCACGCATTTTCGTAGCTGCGCAGACATTCCCCGTCGGCCAGGCCCGATTCCCCTTGCCAATCAGAGGAGCAGGGTAAGCGGAAATAGTTATTCAGCTGGCTGACCGCCGCCGCCTTGCCGCTACGACTGTACAATAATCCCGTAGCCAGAGTAATGCTGGCCGGGATACCGAATTTCTCCTGCTCGGATTGGGCTACATGCGCAAAGCGGGTCAGGAAGGCATCCACCTCGGCATCGGGCAGTCCGTTAAGCCGCTGGTAAAGATCCGGTCCGGTGCCCCCGAAGAAATTGAAGCGGGAAAAGAATCCCCCCTCTTCCGTGCTTACGGACCCTTCGTCAGTATAGTATGTTGCGGGAGTCTCTGCTAGGTTGGGTGCCTCGGGAGGGCGTGGGGTCAGGGTCGGGACCGGTTCGTTGGATCCCGGCTGACCGAGCTTTACGTTAAAGTTGACCTGCTTCTGGGAAAGGAGGAATAGTGCACAGCCGATCAGGCCAATCCGGAGCCAGTGCCTGCCGAGGAAGCCGGGCAGGCGGGAGAGTAAATATTTCATTTTGCAACCTTTTTTCGAACGTCGGTAGCAAAGTTAGTAATTCGAAGGTTATCAAACAAATTGTTTTAATATTATTTGTTTGAAAACCTCTCCCTCCTCAACTTCATCTGGCCCGGGACGGTGGTAATGTAGCCTTCGGCATCCGCTACGACACGGGGCAGGCCAGCAAAGCCATCCGGGAGGGGGCCCAGGGTTATCAATTGGCGTTCCGTTGGCATCCACATCCAATGTTCTCCGGCTCCGATCGCGAGCAGCCTCGGGGCCCGCCAGCTGAGGGTGAGATCGGCCGGTACGGCTACCCAGTGTTTGAATTTGCCGTAATTGGTGAATACGGCCAAGCGGTGCTCCGCGGCGAAATAGAGCATTACCGCATTACGGTCAACGAACAGGGCGTCGGCCGGACCGGAAATGCCTAGCTGCAACCGCAAATTGTTGGTTTGCTGCTCTACCTCCCCTACCCCGTTCAGGCGAAGGAGCCGGAATGACCAATTATCAAACACCCACATCCCATTGTCGTAACTCCGGGCGATGACCCCGGGCTGCTGGATATTTTCGTTGGCAAAGAGATCGATGCGGTCCAGTTCGCTGAGTGTTCGGTCTAGGACGACCACGGTGCCGTATTCGCGGTAATACACGAGGATCTGGAAGGGATTGGTGACGTCGATGTAATCCGGCGTACCGAGACTGCTATCGTAGAAGCTGTACGTGTTCTCCCCGAGGGGATTTGGCCGCACCAACCTGGCATCATCCAGCAGGTAGTAGGCTTTGCCTGCGGGATCAAGGAAGAAATCCGCCACCTGGGCGGGCAGCATTTCCGCGATCAGTATCCACCCCAAAAGCAACACTACACGGACTACCATGTATCTATAACGTCACCGGCACCGTTTTCGTCGATCCGTAAGCTAATAGGGCCATATCCACCACGGCTTGCGATTTACGGCCTACTTTTGCACCTGCGCCCCGCGCCCCTTTTATGATGATCCGTGTGCCCCTCCTGTTATCGCTCATTTTCTTATCTGGCCTGCTCGGGGCCCAGGCCGATTCGGTCGATTATCGCCGGTTGCAACTTGGCATTGTGGGCGGACAGCAGTACAGTGAAATCGATTTCACTCCAAACCGCGACGTACAAACCCTGGAGGGCCGGACCTACGGGATCGCCCTTCGCTACTTCGACAAACAATTGGTAGGCTTTCAGGCCGAATTAGCCTACGAATCCGCCGGCTGGCTTGAAGAACTCCCTGAAGGCGGGCAGTACCGGCGGCGAACGGACTACGCGGAGTTACAGATACTTACCCAGATCAGCGTCGGCCGGGGCTGGATCCAACCCATGCTGCAGGCGGGGCCGTACCTGTCCGTTCCGATCGGAGAAGAAGAAGTGTTGCCTACTTCCTTCGACCCGGACACCTACCCCGCCAATACCTACTACGGTCGGGAACTGGATTTCCGCATCAACTACGGTTTGCGCGCCGGGCTTGGCTTCAATCTTGAATTCGGAGCCATGACGCTGCAGCTGGATGCCCGCTACCTACAGGGCTTCAGCAACATCATAAAACCGGGCAGCAGCGATGCAGCCACCAGCATCCGCCGGGCTTTTGGTGGGCATCTTGGTCTATTTTACGCCCTGTAAGCTGCGAACAGCCGGGGTAGGTATGGACTTATACCAGCGAACCATTACCATACGCAAGTGCCAATTCTACAAGACAATCCCTACAACAGCCTATCCTTCGCTATTGAAGATCTGAAGGGGAAGGGATACGATAAAGACTTTAACCAGCATGAAAAGCACCTCGAGTGCAAACAGAACGGGAAGACTTATGACCCGTCCGATTTCAAGATCACCCATACGTACCGTTTCGAGGGTATGAGCAGCGCCGGCGACAACAGCGTTCTCTACGGTATCGAGGCCGGCGACGGCACCAAAGGGCTATTGGTGGATGCCTATGGGGTATACGCGGACAGCCTGAGCGAGGAAATGATCGAAAAATTTCGGGTGGAGTATGAGGACCCTGATGAGGTTTAGGTTTTAGTCTTTTAGTTCTTTAGTCTTTTAGTCTTTTAGTTCTTTAGTCTTTTCGTCTTTTAGGGGGGGCGGCGGAGCGCAGGTGCAAAGCAGACACCGGTAGCTACGTCCGGATTTCAATTCATACCAGGTCCGAATCCGCTACCAGACTACCTACACGGTATCGGACTGCTTACAACCCATTAATTAGCCGTTGAGAGGGGTGGCTGCTGAGGAAGGGTCAGCTAGGAAAAGCTTCGGCCATATCCTTAAAGCCCCCTAAGGCTCACTGCATCGCACAAGCAATAATTCATTAAACGAATCAAATAGCTGGTAGAGCCAATACCTAATCCCTCCCTGACCAATGACGATTTTCTGGCATAGACGCGACCTGCGATTCAGCGACAATGCCGGACTATACCATGCCCTCAAGGGCGGAGGCCCGGTGTTGCCGATTTTTATTTTTGACCGCGACATTCTTGATAAACTACCCAGTAGAGCAGACGCACGAGTTGAATTCATTCACCAGAGCCTGATCAAGCTCGCGGAAGTTTACCAAGCCCACGGCAGCGATCTACAAGTTTACTACGGCTATCCCCTCGAGATCTGGAAACAGATTAGCCATACGCTGCGCCCTACTGCGGTTTATACCAACCGCGATTATGAACCCTATGCCCTGGAACGGGACCAGGCGGTGGCAAACCTGCTTTCCCAGCGTGACATAGCGTTTCGTGACTTCAAGGACCATGTGATCTTCGAGAGCGAGGAGATCCAGAAAAAAGCCGGGGGACCTTACACCGTCTACACGCCCTATATGCGCACCTGGCGGCGGGTTCTGAATAGCCGGATGGTGGATTATAAGGATAAGCCCTTAAGTTATTTCCTTCAGCCCTACCCTAATGAAACGTATGCAGGGAATCTGCTCCAGGAGCCTGCCGCTCACCCTATTCCTTCGCTGGCCGATATGGGCTTCACCCAAACTGATATCGCCATCCCGCCTCTGGAGGACGACAAGCAGCTGCTAGCTAACTACGACAAGACCAGGGATTACCCAGCTATCGACGGCACCACCCGCTGGGGACACCACCTTCGCCACGGAACTCTGAGCGTTCGGGACGGGGCCCGCCGGGCGCTGAAAGCGAACGATACGCTGCTAAACGAACTGATCTGGCGGGATTTTTACTCTAACATCCTGCAGTCCTTCCCCCATGTAGCCTCGGGCAATTACCGCAAGGAATACGATGCCATCCCGTGGATCAATGACGAGGAGCACTTCGAGCTATGGTGCGCGGGAAAGACCGGCGTTCCGATCGTAGACGCCGGAATGCGGCAACTAAACGCTACCGGCTTCATGCATAATCGCGTGCGGATGATCGTAGCCAGCTACCTCACCAAACATTTGCTTATCGACTGGCGGCTGGGGGAAGGGTACTTCGCTGACAAACTCCTTTGTTACGAGCTGGCTTCCAACAACGGCGGCTGGCAATGGGCGGCAGGAGGTGGCGTGGATGCGCAGCCTTACTTCCGGATCTTCAATTACGAAAGTCAGCAGCGCAAATTTGATAAAGAATACGAATACGTGAAGCGCTGGATACCGGAATACGGAACGGATGCCTACCCGGACGAACCGATCGTGGAGCATAAATTCGGCCGGGAAAGGGCCTTACGCGTTTATAAAGAAGCCCTTGCCACTGCCAGAAATTCTTGACAAAATGGGGTTATCATGGGGTTGACGAAGCGTTCGATTATTGTATATTTTTGCGGTTTAACTACCCTGCCAATGAATTCTGTTCCCTTTTACGCCCTTTTGGCGTGTGCTCTTCTATTGACTACAACGAGCTATGGGCAGAAACGACTGAATCTATTTACCGAGTGTGATTGCAACAGGACCCTGCTCAAACAGGAACTGAATTACGTCAATCACACCATCGATCCGGTCAACGCTCAGGTTAATCTCTTTATCGTTACCAATTACCTTTCGAATGGCGGGCGCGTCTATGATCTACAATTCAAAGGCCAGCAGGAACTAGCGGGAAACAGCCTCAACTTTAAGGTATCCACGACTGCCGTCATGACGGGCCTGGAGCGCGATGAGTACCTCAACAAACGCATTGAATTAGGCCTGGCGGGATTCCTGGCGGGAACGGATTACGCCGATCTCGTCGACCTCACGGCGGAAGTACCGGATGTATCGGTACGGGAAACCGAGGAAGCGGAAGATGATTCCCAGGATAATTGGAACAACTGGATCTTCGAGGCCCAGGCCAGCTTTAGTGCGAACAAGGAAAGCCAGCGCAGCAAAACGCAGTTTCGCCTTGGGTTTGATGCTGACCGGACTACGCCCGACTGGCGGATCCGCTTCAGCCCTAATTTTTTCTATCGCGTGGAGCGCGTGACCCAGAGCGACGGTACGGAAGCGGCCTCCGTTCGGCGGGACCAGTGGTTTGACGGCCGGGTCGTGAAGAGCATCAGTAATCACTGGTCCGTAGGCTTCTTCCCCGGCGCCAGTTCTTCCACCTACAGCAACGTCGACCTCGGCATAAGCATCATGCCGGCTATTGAATACAATATTTTCGACTACAACCAGGTACCCTTCAAGGAATTTACCATCGCCTACCGCCTGGGGTGGATCTACAATGAATACACCGAGCAAACGGTCTTCCTGAAGACCGAGGAAAGCCTGGCCCGCCAAAGCCTCGATGTTAACCTTCGACTCCGGCAACGCTGGGGATCGGTGTTCGCCGGAATGTCCGCAGGAAATTTCCTCAACGATTTTTCGAAGAACCGCCTGGCTCTCGACGCGCGGGCTAATGTCCGGCTTGTGAAGGGACTTTCGATCAGTATCAGCGGCAGCTACGATATCATCAATGACCAGATCAGCCTGCCGGCCGGGGAGATCAGTGACACCGATGTCTTACTCGGACAGGTGCAGCTGGCCACCAACTACAGCGCCGATATCAGTTTTGGCTTCAGCTATACCTTTGGTTCCCTGTACAATAATGTGATCAATACCCGCCTCTGATCAAGCTAGCCGGCGAAGTGCACCGCCCCGGAAAATTCGCTGCGGAAGTTGTCGAATGACTTACGGGAAGCGACAAACCGCAGGTTCTTACCAAAAGTTCCTTTAGCCTTTAGCTTCACCGTACAAAGCTGCAGAAAAAGAAAGCGACCCTCGTGAATCACATCCACGTCATCGATCAAATTATAGCGGGCGGTCTTAAAATAATTGCTGACGTAGAGATGCTCCCCGTCGGTTTCCACTCGCTTCAGCGGCCATAAGGCCAGCAAAAAAGTGCCTACTCCGGCAAAAAGAACGAGCAGGATCGCATACCGTAACGAGGTGAGGGGCACGCCACCAAAGTAGTGTTCGGGCGCGAACCAGATGACCGCCGTCAGCCCGAGCAGCACGGTGGTCCAGAACACGGGCACGAACAACTTCAAAAAGAGCGTGGCATTGGAGGAAAGACGAAGCAACCGAGGAATCTTTGGTGTACGGAAAGCGACCTAGATCGGGCCGCAAAGAAAGAGAATCGAAACCGGCCGGACAAAGTTGAGCCAACACGCTTACTTAGGACGCAAATAGTAGTATCCCAGCAGGAATACCACGCCCACTGAAATCGAAACATCGGCCAGGTTGAATATGGGCCGGAAAAAGAGGAAAGGATCTCCGCCCAGTCCGGGAAGCCATTCCGGATAAAACCCGTAGAAAAGCGGGAAATAAAACATATCTACTACCCGGCCGTAGAAAAGTCCTTCGTACCCTCCCTCTTCCGGCAGAAAAGTGGCCACGCCGCCGTGGGGCCCGGAAGCCGAAAAAAGTACGCCGTAGAAAACGCTGTCAATGATATTGCCTATCGCTCCGGCTTCAATACAGGCAAAGGCCGCCAGTAGCCACCGCGAGGCTCGCTCCCGGAGCAACCGGACCAGGTAATAGCCGAGGATCCCAACGGCCAGAATTCGAAAAACGGTCAGCAACAGCTTACCGATTCGCCCCCCGAGGCTGAGCCCGAAGGCCATGCCGTTGTTCTCCACGAAATGGATAAGCGCCCGGTCCCAACCGAGGATCTGGAATTCCTCGCCGTAATGCATGTGCGTCTTCACCCACATCTTCAATGCCTGGTCGAGCACCAGCACCGTAAGGAGAATAATCGCAACTAGGGCCTTACGGGACATAATCGGGTCGAAAGAAAGGGTATGCCGTGAAAAAGGGCAACCTGACCGCGGCAGGCGGTCAGGTTGCCAATTTACGTAATCGACTTTGTATCTGTTTTACTTTGAGCTTGCTTGCGCTTCCGCTCCTCGTTATTAGCCTGGTTTTGTCGGCCTGCATTCCGCGAGGAAAGCTATACGCAATCCGTGAAGCGCCGCTTTTCCTCACTCATTCAAGCCACCAATACCGGCGTTATTGTCTGATTCGGAGAGTCCAAATAAATCCCTACCGGTTCTGCTTGGCGTGGATGCTGAGCGTGGTATGCGGTACAATGCGCAGTCGCTCCGGGCTGATAAGCTCCCCCGTGACGCGGCAGATACCGTAGACTTTGTTTTGAATGCGCAGCAGGGCATTCTCCAGGTGCTGGATGAGCTGCTTTTGGCGACTTGCCAGACGGTGCGTTTCTTCGTTAGCCATGGTTCCGGTGCCGTCATCCAGACCCCGGACCTTGCCGTCCTCACTGTTGGTTTGCTCGGTCATTTGATCGAGGTAGAACTGTAGTTGCTTGCGGGCTTCAGCCAGCTTAGTATCAATGATCGATTTGAACTCGGCTAGTTCTTCGTCACTGTACCGTGTTTGCGGTCTTGCTTGCATAGTGTTTGAATTGTAGGTAAAGTGTTTACGCATCCGTCCGATATTCACAATGCGCGCACAAATATACTTTATAATGATTAAATCGCATATTTCTTTGTTCTTATTTTAATATTAACAAACAATATACCGGAGTTAACATCGGGGCCCAGCTATACTTCCGGCCAGGTTACGCAAGTGTAGGTTACGCGCTGGCGAACTTTCTTTCCCGCTACGTAATTGTTACCTTTTGCCTGACCAACCTCCCCACTCCCTTGACGCCCCGCCGCCTGGAATTTTCCGCAACCGTACCGCGCTCCCTGGCCGAAACCTGGGAATTCTTCAGCAGGCCCGAAAATCTGGAAAAACTCACGCCCCCGGAGGTACACTTCGAACTCCGCTCTCCCGTGCGGGGGGTGGAGATGTACGAGGGCATGATCGTGCAGTACCGGGTTCGACCCTTCCCCGGCTTCACCACCGACTGGATCACCGAGATCACCAAGATCGTCCCCCACCATCATTTTATCGACGATCAACGGGTGGGACCCTTTGCCCTCTGGCATCACCAGCACCACTTCCGCATGGTCGATCAACACACCACGGAGATGCTGGACGTGTTGCACTACCAGGCACCCCTGGGCATCCTCGGCACCATTGCTGACAAGCTTTTCGTCCATAAGCAAGTCCTGGGCATCTTCGAGGCCAGAGAGAAAGCCATCAAGGAACTGTTCTAAAACGGCGGCCCGCCGGGGAAGACATTGGAGAGCCTGGTAGCGCCTTCCGCCGGGGAAGACTCAGGTTGAGCCAGGTAGCGCCTTCCGCCGGGGTAGACTTAGGTTGAGCCTGGTAGCGCCGTCCGCCGGGGTAGACTTAGGTTGAGCCAGGTAGCGGCTTCCGCCAGGGTAGACATAGGATGACCTCTTCGCTGCGCTTCGAGAGACATCCGATGACCCCCGGCTACCGTACGACATGGCTACCCCCTAACGGACTAACAGACTAACGGACTAACAGACTAACAGACTAAAAAACAGCGAAGCCATACCCCTACTCCACATACTCCTGCCGCTTAATAATCAGCACCCAATCACCGTTCTCCACCTTATAGCCGTAGTCGTAGCAGAAGTGGTAAAGGTTTCCGGTACTGCTGCTGTATTCGTTGGTAAAATAGCGGAATTTGAATCCCCGGTCGATCAGGCGGTCGCGGCGGATGCTGGCTTTCCCGTCCGGGTTCAGTTCGGCGAGGACGTTGCGGTTGTGGCGAAGGATGTTGTTGATGGTCCGTTGAAACACCAGTTCCTCGGCACGGGCCCGGTTGTGGTGGCCGGAACGACAGGATGCGGAGCAGAACTTCTTATCGGAGCGGCCGGTGTATTCCTCTCCGCATTCGGGGCAAATCCTCTTCATGACGGTAAATTAAGAAATCGTGCATCGTTCACCAGCAGGTAGTTTCCGCCGGTATCGTAGAGCCGGGGGGCGGTGAACGCAGGAGCGAAGGTTTCCTCGTAATAGCGGCGCGCGGAATTACGATCGGGGATGCTGGAAGCCAATCGATTGTAGATCAGGCCACCACCCGGCAGCAACCGCGAACGCAACAACTCGACGAAGTCAAAGCCATCCAGGTGCTCGGGAACGGTAGCGTCCTGGAATACATCCACGCAGATCAGGTCGTACTGCCGTTCGTCCAGCTGCAAGAACGCCACCGCGTCGGCCTGCACGACCTCTACGGGACTTGCTAATTGGGGCAAACTGTACCGGCTGGCCAGATCGATGATCACCGGATCGATTTCCACGGCTACATAACGGTACGTCACGCCTACGTACTTCTCGAGCAGCTCCGGAATACTGCCGAGTCCGAGGCCCAGGACGAGTACCGAGGCATCGTCCGGAAGCTGTTCATAATCGAAGACTTCGAATAGCTTCCGGAAATTCAGGTAATAATCGCCGAAGCTGTAGATGGCCTCCTCGGCCACGAGTTGGAGACGTCCGTGCACCAGGCATACCTCGAGGTAGTCATTATACTCGGAGGAAGTCCTTTCCAACGATTGTTCCCACAGGTAACTGAGCCAACGGCGGTAGGGAGGTATTTGCTGGGGGCGAGCCATTGCCGTAAAAGTACGTTTTCGCCACACTTAGCCATCGGCCGCAGTGGCCTTGGCGGGCCAACCCGGCAATATTTTCGCTGAAGTAGGCCCCTGGCATAATGGAGCGGGGAATAAATAATGGCCGGAATCGCTAAGTTTCACAATTCGCCTTCCCGCTTTCAGTTCCTTCCCGCTAATTCGTGGGAAACTTTACCTTTGGCGCCCAACTGTACCCAGCCATCCGCGTTAATCCACGAAATCCTTCTCCCCCCATGAGCATCGTAGAAATGAAAGTCCCGGTAATCGGAGAATCGGTATCCGAAGTCACCCTGTCCGAATGGCTCAAGGCGGACGGGGAATACGTGGAACTCGACGAGCCCATCTGCGAATTCGAATCGGATAAGGCGACGCTCGAATTTCCCGCCGAAGCCTCCGGTAAGCTCATCTACGTTGCCGGAGAAGGGGACGACCTGGAAATCGGGGCGTTGGTCGCCAAGATCGACACCAGTGTCACTGAGGATGGCGCCGACGAAGCACCAAGCGAACCTAGCGCGCCGGCTGCCGAGCCCGCCGATGAAGCTGCTGCCAGTCCCGCTGCCCCGACGGCGGAAAAAGCAGCCCCGTCGGAGAAGACCTACGCCACCGGAACGCCCAGTCCCGCCGCCGGCAAGATCCTGCGGGAGGCCGACGTCGACCCGAAAACGGTAAATGGTTCCGGCCGGGATGGTCGCATCACCAAGGAAGACGCCCTAAAGGCAGCTAAAAACCCGCCTGCTTCCCCTTCCCCGGAAAAGCCCACACCTGCCGCGCCGCCGCCCGCCGCCGCTAAAAGCACCGGACCGAGTGGAAAAACGGCCGCTTCCTCCGCCGGGCAAGAAGCCTTCAGTCGCAATACGCGCACGGAAAAGATGAGCCGGATGCGCCGGACGATCGCCAGCCGGCTCGTGAGCGCCAAGAACGACACCGCGATGCTGACCACCTTCAACGAGGTGGACCTGAGTGAAGTCATGGCCCTGCGCAAGAAGGTACAGGACAAATTCGTCGATAAGCACGGCGTCAAGCTCGGCTTCATGTCGATCTTCGCCAAGGCCTGCGCCCAGGTACTGATGGAAATGCCCGACGTGAACGCCCACATCGGCGAGGACGAAAAATCGTTGACCTACCACGACTACGTCGACATCAGCTTCGCGGTCTCCACCCCTACCGGGCTGGTGGTACCCCCGATCCACAACATCGAGTCGCTGCACTTTGCCGACATCGAGCATAAGCTGAAGGAACTGGCCGGAAAGGCCCGCGACAATAAGCTGAGCATCGAGGAGATGTCCGGTGGCACCTTTACCATCACGAACGGTGGCGTCTTCGGAAGTATGATGAGCACGCCGATCATCAATAAGCCGCAGTCGGCCATCCTGGGCATGCACAACATCATCGAGCGCCCCATCGCGGTGAACGGCGAGGTGGTCGTGCGGCCGATGATGTACATCGCCCTGAGTTACGATCACCGGGTGATCGACGGCAGCTCATCGGTTACTTTCCTGGTGAAAATCAAGGAATTGCTGGAAGATCCTACCCTGCTGCTTCTCGGACTTTAACCTTCGGTTAGCCCCGCGACAGGAGCCCACCTAATATTAACTAGCTTTGCGGCGTTTCGACAACAGCTTGTCCCCGACAAGTACGACAGTATTCGTACTTTCACCTTAAGTCTGCCAAGCATTCCGTATATGGGTAAATTACATCGCTTACATAAGTTAACCGGCTGGATCGTTTTCCTCATTACCGCTACCGTTCTGCTCCTCAGCGTAGAGCGCACGGGTAGTCTCTGGGACGTTGGCGAGTTCATTCTGGGCGCCTACAAACTGGAAGTCGTCCACCCTCCCGGGGCCCCGCTCTTCCTCCTGATCGGGCGGCTTTTCGCCTCGGCGGGCAACCTGCTCAGTGACGATCCCGCCCTGATCGCGGCCTTCGTAAACGGGATGTCAGCGATCTGTACGGCCTTCGGTGCCACCTTCATTGCGTGGTCGACCATTCGCCTCAGCTTACTCAGCCTCACCGGCCGGGATGCCCTGGCGGAGATCGGCGGCGGACAGGTCATCGCCGTAGCCGGTGGCGGTCTGGTAGCCGGCCTGGCAGCGGCCTTCACTACCTCCGTCTGGTTTTCCGCGGTGGAGGGGGAGGTCTACGCCATGTCCTTCTTCTTTACCTGTATGACGGTGTGGGCGGCCATCCGCTACTATACCACCCCGCGGGAGCTGGACTACCTCGCTTACCGCTGGCTCATCTTCAGCATCTTCTGTATCGGTCTTTCCAGCGGCGTTCACCTGCTGAGCATCCTGGTACTGCCCTTCATTACCCTGCTGTTTTACCTGCGGGAGCGCGGGCAGCTGTTCCTGACCCGGGTGGGCAAGATCGTCGGCTACCTCTTTGCCGCCAGTCTGCTGCTCACCTCCATATCCCTTACCGGCAAGATCCTCGGTATCGGCGTCGTGGCCGGGGTGACTTACTTTCTCGGCAACCGCAAACTGCCCCAGTGGGCGGAATTCGTCGCCGCGGGCATCTCGGGGGTACTCCTGATCGGTATCATCCAGACCCTGGTCATCATTGGCGTGCCTACCGTGTGGCAGTGGTTCGAGATCGGCATGGTGAACAGCGGACTGCCGGTGCACATCGGGCTGATCCCTACCTTGCTGGCCTACGGTGGCGGACTTTACCTCGCTTTCCGCTACGCCCATAAGCACCAGGACCAGGGCGTACAGCTCGCCGCCATGGGCATCGCCACCATCCTGATCGCCTACAGCGTAATTGCCGTGGTGGTGATCCGGGCCGACGCCAAGACGCCGGTCAATATGAACAATCCGGACAACGTCACCAGCCTGCTTCCCTACCTCAACCGCGAACAATACGGGGAGCGGAGCCTGGTGTACGGTCCCCACTTCGATGCCGAAATGATCGCTACGGACGTGGACGATCGCTACGGACTCGTAGACGGTAGCTACGAATACACCAACTTCAAGATCACGCCCCGCTTCGAGGAAGGAAAGCAGATGCTGTTCCCCCGCATGGCGGACGGCTCCCAGGGAAGGCCCGACCTGTATAAGCGCTGGATGGGCCTGGACCCGAGCCAGCCGCTGCCCTACGGGCGGCCCAACGCCATCGATAACCTCAAGTTCCTCTGGAACTACCAGATCGGCTGGATGTACTGGCGCTACTTCATGTGGAACTTCTCCGGTCGGCAGAACGGAGAACAGGGTTACTTCAGCTGGGACGAAAGCAGCGGAAACTGGATCACCGGCATTAAATTCCTGGACGAAATGCGGCTCGGGAATCTTGACGAATTGCCGGAAGACTTCAAGAACAATCCGGCCCGCAATACCTACTTTCTCCTGCCCTTCATTTTCGGCCTGCTGGGCCTGCTGTGGCATTCGAGCAGAAGGAACGAGGAATTCCTGACCCTGTTTGCCCTGTTCATTATCACGGGGCTGGGCATCATCATCTATACCAACCAGCCGCCCAACGAGCCGCGCGAGCGGGACTACGTACTCGTCGGTTCCTTCTTTACCTTCTGCATGTGGATGGGTATGGCCGTGCCGGCGATCTACGAGTTCGTAAAGGGTAAGTTCAGGGCGCGGGGCGCAGGTGCGGCCATCGGAGCATCCGCTTTGGTGCTGGTAGCTCCGATACTCATGGTCACCCAGAACTGGGACGATCACGACCGCTCGGGGCATACCGCGGCACGGGATTACGCGCATAACTTCCTGGAATCGGTAGACGAGAACGCCATCATCTTCACCTACGGCGACAACGACACCTATCCGCTCTGGTACGCCCAGGAAGTGGAGGGCATCCGTACCGACGTGCGCGTGGTGAACCTCAGCCTGATTGCGGTGGATTGGTACATCGACCTGCTTCGTTACCAGATGAACGACAGTCCGGTCATCGATCTGCAATTGACCGAGGACAAGCTACGGGGTCGACTGCGTAACCAGGTGCAGTATTACAACCCGCAGCGGCCGGACGCTCCCTGCAACTCCGGTCCGCAGGTAAGCCTCGACCAATTTATGGACGAGATCGCTACGGATAAAAACCTGGCTACGCAGAGCGGGCGGATCATCGAAACGACCTACAGCACATGTAACGTTAGCATTCGGGTCGACCCGGGTCGTCTGGCACAGGCGCCCTGGCTTACCCCTGCGGGACAACCGGTGGTACAAAATATTCCGTTGCAGGTTCCCGGTGGCTCGATCCAGAAGGACGTGATCGCCATTATGGATATCATCAATTCCAACTTCTACAAGCGGCCGATCTACTTCGCCGTGACGTGTCAGCCCTCCAAGTTTTTGGGCCTGCAGGATTACATGCAACTGGAAGGCCTGGCGCTTCAGCTGACGGCAACGCGAACCACCTCGCCGCCAAACGGCATGTATCCGCCCAACATCGGGGCCGGATCGGTAGACGTGGATAAAAATTACGACCTCATTATGAATGAATGGGCGTGGGGCAACTTCGATGTGGAGGACACCCACATCAATACGAGCTACAGCCCGGCCATTCAGTCTATGCAGCAGATCATGCTTCGGACGATGAATTCCCTTATCGAGCGGGGCGACGTGGAGCAGGGGCTTGAAATCGGCGAACGTTACTTCGAGGCATTCCCGAATATGAACTTCCCGTTCTTCTTCGAAGCCTTTACCATGCTGGCCCCCTACTTCCAGACCGGCAACGTTGACCGGGTTAGCGAAGTGGTCATCCAGCTGGCGGAGAATACGGCCGACCGACTGGACTACTTCCAGAGCCTGGATCCACAGATCGTAGCGCAGAGCTACGCCTTCGATGAACGCCGCGGGCAGTACATTGCCCAGCAGCTGCTGACCCAGCTGCAGGGCTCCGGTAACGAGGAGTTGCGACAACAAGTGGAACAAATCCTTTCCAACTACTCCTTCCTGGCAGAGCCGCCCACTCCAGGGTAACTCCATGGATAAACAGAAATTCGGTACCGCCCCGGTCTTTTTCACGGCGATCTCGACCATCCTCGGGGCCATTATGTTCCTCCGCTTCGGCTTTGCCGTGGGCATGGTGGGCCTGGCGGGGACGATCGGCATCATCCTGATCGGGCACGCCGTAACGATCCCCACGGCCATGGCGATCGCCGAGATCGCGACCAACCAGAAGGTGGAGGGAGGGGGTGAATACTACATCATCTCCCGAAGTTTCGGCCTGGTCATTGGCGGTACGATCGGCATCGCGCTCTACCTGTCGCAGGCGATCTCGGTAGCCTTCTACATCATGGCCTTTACCGAGGCTTTTCGGCCCTTGGTAAGCTGGCTCAAGGAAACCTACGTATTGCTCCCCTGGGTGGATTACCTCCTGGATCTTCCCCAGACCATCGGTATTCCGGCGCTGCTGCTGCTTACTCTTCTCATTCTGACGAAGGGGGCCGATCTGGGAGTCAAGGTGCTCTACCTGGTCGTGGCTACGCTTGGCCTCGCACTCATCGCCTTTTTCGTGGGCACTACGGACTACTCCCGCGAGCACGACGTGAGTTTCTTTAACAGCTACGCCGCCCAGGCCGAAATGGACGAGGCGGAGGCGAACCGGCTGGCCGAGGAGCGCCTAGCGGAACGAGAGTCGGATTCCACCTATTACCCTGGCCGCGAAGTCGTTGCACAGGCAGCCGAACCGCCTCCGTCGCAGCCCGCTTCCCCGCCGGTGACGGAATTAAGCTTTTTCACGGTTTTCGCCATCATTTTCCCCGCCTTCACGGGCATGACCGCCGGGGTAGGCCTATCGGGCGACCTACGCGATCCGGGCAAGTCGATACCGCGTGGAACCTTGGCCGCGACGATCGGCGGAATGGTGGTCTACTTTATAATGGCGTGGAAGCTCGCGGCCTCCGCGCCGCCGGAAGCGCTTGCGGATACCAGCAATCTGGTCATGGCGGATATCGCCTGGCAAGGCTGGTGGATCGTTCCGCTGGGACTGGCCGCGGCCACGATTTCTTCCGCTCTAGGATCCATTCTTGTGGCTCCGCGGACCTTGCAAGCCATTGCGGCGGACAAGCTCTTTCCCGCTACCGGCATTAACGCCTTCCTGGCTCGCGGCCGGGGTGACAGTAACGAGCCCTACAACGCCAGCCTCATCACCGTGGTACTGGCGGCCTTTTTCATCCTGCTGGGTGCGCTGGACAGCGTCGCCGAGATCATCTCCATGTTTTTCATGGTGACCTACGGTTCGCTTTGCCTGATCAGCTTCCTCAACCACTTCGCCGCCGACCCCAGCTACCGGCCTACTTTTCGCTCCAAGTGGTACGTGAGCCTTTTCGGGGCCATCGCCTGTTTTGGCTTGATGTTCTTCATGAATTCGACCTATGCCGCGGCCGCCATATTGCTGATCGGCCTGCTTTACCTCTACATCACCCACAGCAATCCGGATAAGCGAAGCCTGGCACTCATTTTTCAGGGCGTGATCTTCCAGATCAGTCGGCGCATCCAGATCTTCCTGCAAAAGGCGGAAAAAGAAGAAAAGAAAAGCTGGCGTCCGAGCGTGATCGCGGTGAGCGATGCCACCTTCACGCGGCTGGGGGCCTTCGACCTGCTGCGTTGGCTATCACAGAAGTACGGATTTGGCACTTATCTCCACTACATTAACGGCTACCTGAGCCACGACAGTTCGGAAGCGGCCAGCCACACCAAGAAGCGGATCATCCGGATGGCGGAAGCCACCGAAAGCCGGATCTACGTAGACACGATCGTATCGCCGTCCTACACCTCCGCGATCGCGCAGATCATCCAGTTCCCGGGCATCGCCGGCACGGAAAACAATCTCCTCCTACTGGAATATTCGAAGCGCGGCGGGGAAGGCCTCGACGACATCATCGACAACTTCAAACTGATCAAGTCCGTCGACTTCAACATCGGCATCCTGGGGCTGTCGGAGCGGGGATTCGGTCTGAAGCGCACCATTCATGTGTGGATCACCCGGGCCCACCTGGAAAGCTCCAACCTTATGATCCTGCTGGCTTACGTAATGACGGGCCACTCCGACTGGAAGGATGCGGAGATCACGCTCTTCGCCGTCTTCGAGGAATCGAAGCTCGAGGAGGAGCGGCAGCGCATGTACGACCTGATCGAAACGGGCAAACTGCCCATTAGCCGAAATAATATCGAGGTGCTTTGTCGGATGGATAATACGGACGTTCGTACCGTTATCGCGCGAAAATCCGGGGAGGCGGACCTGGTCATTATGGGTTTCCGGGACGAAGCGTTAAAGCGGATGAAAGAGGAGCTTTTCGCGGGCTACGACGACATTGGCAACGTGCTGTTCGTGAATGCGGCTGAGGTGGTGGGGATTCGGTAGGTGTTTTAGTTTTTTAGTCTTTTAGTTCTTTAGTCTTTTCGTCTTTTAGTTCTTTCGTCTTTTCGTCTTTTAGCGTTGGCCTTAATAAGCAGAATGGAAATACTACATCAATGGTGAGATGAGTCTCTCGTGACGATTTTCGTTCTTGAGGAAATAAAGTAGAATCTTCCCCCAAGGATGACCGACAGGCGACGCGGCTGCAATGAGGCCCGAATTCTTGGTATTCCAATCACCCGTTCGGCCGGTATATTGTTATTACCCATTCACGAAGGCATACTTTCTTCGGAATATAGCGTCGTTCCTAAATTGGATGACCATAGTTTTTGGTTGCTCCCTCCCTTCATTAGTCGCTTCAACGGTCAAATTCAGTATGCAAAAGAGCCTTACCCTTAACTTTCAAGAATACGTGGATAGCCGTCAGCTAGCGCCGCAAGACGCTGAATTGCTATCCCGGGCAACCGCCGCCCTACCCAACAGCTACTCGCCCTACTCCAAGTTCAAGGTAGCCGCCGCCGCGCGGCTTGAGGATGGTACGGTAGTCGCAGCCGCCAACACGGAGAACGCCGCCTACCCCATGTGTATATGCGCCGAGCCGAACGCCATGGCCGCCGCCGCCGCTCTGCGCCCGGGTATGCCGGTAGTAGCCATGGCGATCACGGTCAAGGCCCCCGGTAAAATTTTGGATTCCCCGGCCAGCCCCTGCGGATCGTGCCGACAGATACTCAGTGAGCACGAGGGACGTTTCGGTCATAGTATGCGGCTGATCCTGCGGGGAGAAACCGGTCCGGTCTACCTTTTCGAACGGGCCAGCCACCTCCTGCCCTTCGGGTTCAGCGGTGAATTGTTGTAGCACCAGTTTCCCTATGCGTGTAATTTTTCTGATCCTGTTCGCCTTGCCTTTACTTGGACAGGCGGATTACTTCCAGCAAAGCGTCCGGTACGAGATCGATGTCCGGCTCGATGATAGCCTGCAAGAGTTGCAAGGCTACATCTCGATCGAGTACACGAATAACGCGCCGGTCCCCCTCGACTCCATCGTTTTTCACCTATGGCCCCGGGCCTTCAGCGGAGACCATACCGCCTTCGCCCGCCAGCAACTACGCAACGGTAGTACCCGCTTCCACTTCGCCGACCCGCGCCGGCGGGGCACCTTGGAAAGCCTCGCTTTCCAGGTGGAGGGCGAGTCCGCCCGGTTTACCTATACCGCCCAGCCGGATATTGGCGTCCTGCAGCTTAACGCCCCCTTATTGCCGGGGAAGACCGCCGCCATCACGACCCCCTTCCGGGTCAAAATCCCTGCAAGTTTCAGTCGGCTCGGACACGTGGGACAGTCCTACCAGATCACCCAGTGGTATCCCAAGCCCGCCGTTTACGACCGGGAAGGCTGGCACCCGATGCCGTACCTTGACCAGGGCGAGTTCTTCAGTGAGTTCGGAGATTTTACGGTACGCATCAGTCTGCCGGAAAACTATGTGGTAGCCGCGACCGGCGTACTGCAAGACGCGCAAGAAAGGAGCTGGCTCCTGCAGCAGGCCGATAGCACCCGGGAGCGGCTGGAGAATTATGAGCAGGTCATTGCCTACGGGTACGTAGAGGAGGCTTTCCCTCCTTCGGCAGAAGCGTACAAAACCCTTACCTATACCGCCGAGCGGGTACATGACTTTGCGTGGTTTGCCGACAAAAGATTTCAGGTTCTCCACGATACCCTTCACCTGCGCTCCGCCGCCCAAGATCCCATAGACGTCTGGTCGTTCTTCACGCAATCGGAATCCGCCTACTGGAAAAACTCCCCCGACTACCTGAAGCGGGCCACGAAGTTCTACTCGGAGCACGTCGGTACTTACCCCTATCCCCAGGTAACCGGAGTGCAATCCGCCCTGAGTGCCGGTGCGGGGATGGAGTACCCCATGATCACCGTTATCGGGCTCAGCGGCAGCGACTACGCCCTCGATGAGGTGTTGGCCCACGAGATCGGCCACAACTGGTTCTACGGGGTACTCGGCAGCAACGAACGGGATCACCCGTGGATGGATGAGGGGCTGAACAGCTACTACGAAAGCCGGTATACTCGCAGGTACTACCCGGACCGCGACGGTCGTATTCAACTGGTTCCGGGGCGCGAACTGGACGCGGATAAAGTTGCCTACCATTACCTGGCCCGGCTCGGTCGCGACCAGGCTCCGGATACCCGTAGTGACAGTCTGACGCAATACAACTACTGGATGGGCGCCTACAGTAAGCCTGCCCTGGTATTAAGTGAAGTGGAAGAGCGGGTAGGTGCAGATCGCATTGACGAAGCCATTGGCGCGTATTACCAAAGGTGGCAATTCCGCCATCCCGCGCCGGAAGACTTCTACGCCGCGCTCGAGCCATTGGGGGAAGCCGGATACGTCCGGGAAGCCATGACCACGGTAGATGAAGGATCCTTTAACCGGCTGGCCTGTCGAAACGAACAGAAGGAGAACTACTTTCTTCCCAAACTCGCCCTGATCACAGACGGAGAAGCACCACGGCCGCAACTTTTCGTAAGTCCCCTGGTGGGTTTCAACGCCAACGACGGTGCCCTCCTGGGACTCGCACTTCACAATCGTACGCTGGAGCCGCGAAAAGTGGAATTTTTGCTGGCACCGCTCTGGGGTTTTGGCAGTAAAGCAATCGTCGGCTTTGCCGGGGCGAGGTACCGCCTGACGCGCCCGACAGACTGGTTGAAACGGGTAGAGATCAGTGGCGGCGTACAGCGATTCAGTGACTTCGACCCTCCGGCGGCGACGGTTGAGGGAGTATACGACTATGACCGCTGGGCGGTACGATCGGATTTTTATCTCGATCATCCGGCGATAACGCAGCGGAAGAGCCGGGTGTATAGCCAACTGGTGCACCTCCGACAGCGGCGACCAGACTTCAGTGACACCGGCGACTTGCTGGCCGACGATCGTGTGCGGACGACCGACCTGCTGCGGCTGGGTTACCAGTCCACTCGGCAAAGCGAGATCAATCCAGTCGAATACGGCCTGCGGCTGGAATACCGGCGGGGAAGCCAGGAAATCTTCAACTCGGCGGATTACCTGCGCCTGGACGCGGAATACAGCACCGGGTATCAGTACCGTCCGGGAAAATACATCCGGGGGCGGCTCTTCGCCGGATACTTCCTGACCCACGACCAGCGGGAAGGAACCACCACGTCGGCCATCAGCCTTTCGCTGGTCGACAATGCCGCCAGCGATTACGGCTACGACGATCTTTACCTGGGCAGGGGGCAAATGGGCCGGTACGAACAGCAGCTGGAGCAGCGGCAGGGGGGATTCCGGGCGCCAATCGGTGCGGCTTTCCCCTTCGGCCGGAGTAACAACTACCTGGCTGCGGTCAATTTCGATGCGGAGCTGCCCATGCCGCTCCCGATCAGTCTGTACTTCGATGCGGGAACATATGGTTATCGCGCTACGCTGAGCACGGAGGAAACCAACGAGTTCAACTGGGTAGGAGGAATAGCCCTGAACCTACTCGGCGATCGCTTCCACCTTTACCTGCCGCTGTTGGCAGACGCCGAGACCCGCGGGCTTCTGCAACAACGCGGAAAACTGCTGGACCGCCTGGCATTCCGCCTGAATCTTACCGGACTACTCCCCTGGCGCTGGGTGGATGAATTACCTTAGCCGGTCATGACGCTTAACGACCTCATTCAGTACGCCGCCGACCACCCCGACGCGGTACTATTTTACTTTGCCCTCATTCCATTTGCCGCCCTGCTGGCCGGCATGATGGAGCGGGAAGAGGGACATTTGCCGCCCTGGAACTACCTCTACAGCGCCCTGCTCTACCTGGTAGCCATTCCGGCTATCCTGGCCATCGGCCTAATGGTATACCGCTGGCTCTTCGAACGAGGCAGCATCATGGATACCGATCTTATTCTCCAGGTCATACCTATCGCCAGCTTCTTCTGTACGGCCTACATTATCCGGCGGCAGGTTTATATGCCCGGGCTTCCGGGCTTCGGCCGCCTGGGCGGCCTGGCAATGATGGTCTTCGCCACGCTGGTGATCCTGTGGGCCATCGACCGTACCCGCATCGTTGTATTCAGTGGGCTTAAGATCCAATACCTGCTGCTCGTATTTCTCCTCCTGTTGTTCTTCGTGCGCCTCGGGTGGAGAAAAGCATTCAGCTAGCCGGAATCAAAACCAACGCCGCGTTCGCATCGTACGTCTATTTAGTACCAGGCGAATGGAGGTTCCTACACGCAAAATCGGTTCGATTCCCTATTTTAGCCTGGCTTGGTATTCAAACCGGTAAATGCGCAGCCTCCTTTTCCTGTTCACCGTTTGTTTGGCATGGTCCGCTTCGCTGGGGGCCCAGTTACTGGACTACGCCCAGGGAGAACTCATCGTACAATTGCGTCCTGGAGTAGCGGGGAAATCGTGGGCGGTAAGTCAGCCGGAGGTGGCGGGCTGGAAAAGGCTCTCGGCGAGCGGCGATACGTGGTTATTCACTTTTGACTGGTCGAGGTACTCGGAGTCGGCCATGCGCAGGAAGTTCAGTACCGATCCGGACGTAACGCACGTACAACTTAATCACCGGCTGACCTACCGTCGCAGACCCGACGATCCGCGGTACGGGCAGCAGTGGCAATTCCTGAATACCGGTCAGATCGGCGGGCAGACCGGGGCTGACTACCAGATAGAAATCGCCTGGGATATCACCACCGGGGGCCTCAGTCCTAATGGCGACACCATCGTCATTGCCTCCATCGATAACGGCATCGATCTGCTGCACGAGGACCTCCAAGCTAATATCTGGATCAACCACGATGAAATCCCCGACAACCAGATCGACGACGATCACAACGGGTACGTTGACGACCGCTACGGGTGGAACACGGCCCTGGACAACAACGACGTCGAGGCCGGTAAGGGTGATCACGGCACCCCGGTGATGGGCCAGATGGCCGCCGTAGGTAATAATGGAAAAGGCGTGACCGGCATCAACTGGAACACCAAGGTGATGCACATTACCAACGACTTCGACCCCCTGGAATCCGAAGTTCTTCAGGCTTACGGCTACGCCCTGGAAGCCAGGCAACGTTACGATGCCACCAATGGGAAGGAGGGCGCCTACGTAGTGGCCACCAACGCGAGCTGGGGAAAGGACCGGGCCTTTCCCTCCCAGAGCCCAATCTGGTGTGCCCTGTACGACACGCTCGGCAAATACGGAATTCTCAACGTTGCCGCCGTCCCCAATCGGGACGTCAACGTGGACGAGGTCGGCGATCTGCCTAGTCTCTGCGAATCGGAGTTCCTTATCGTGGTCACCAGCCTCGATACCCGGAACAATAAAGTGAAGGACGCAGCCACCGGTCCCATTTCGGTCGACATGGCCACATTCGGGGAAGGAGTGGTGACAACCATACCCAACAATCGCTACGGGGCCGTCTTCGGCACTTCCTACGCGGCCCCTTCAGTGACGGGCACGGTCGGCCTCCTCTATTCCGTACCCTGCACCAGTTTCGGCGAGTTGATGGTGAGCGATCCTCCCGTCGCCGCACTCCGCCTGCGCGATGCCCTATTTTCCGGCTTGAAACCCTTACCTACACTCTTTGAAACTACTCGCACCGGGGGAGCACTAAATGTCGGCGCGGCAACGGCGGCACTCGTAGCGGCTTGTTCCGACTGCCTGGCCCCCACCTCCTTTGTGGCCACTCCCCCGGGCGACGGCAGTAGAGACCTGTTCCTAAGCTGGAAACGGATCGCTTCGGTGGGCCAAGTCGATCTGCGGTACCGCAATGTCGGTTCCGTTAGGTGGGACACCTTGCGCGACTTGCAATCCGCCTACCGGCTGACCGACCTGATACCGTGTCAACCTTATGAACTTCAGTTGTTGGCTTACTGCAACGAAGTGCCCACCCCTTCGGAGATCATCGTGGTAGAATCACCGGGCTGTTGCCGGCTGCCCGATAACTTTGCCGTCGAGCCCCTGGCCGGCGGACGCATACGGGCTACCTGGGACCCGCTGCTGACGGCCATCAGCTATACGCTGCGCTACCGGACAGGCGAGCAGGATTGGCGGGAAGTTTCTACGATTGGTACAAGTATCGAAATCACCGGATTGCGGAATTGTCGGGGGTACGAACTCGAGCTACGCACGAATTGCGAAGCGGGTAACACCGCTTTTGCAGGTCGCCAACAAGTTAAAACGCTTGGCTGCGGCGTTTGCCTGGACAGCGAGTACTGCGCGGTAAACGGATTCGGAAACGAACAGGAATGGATCGCGCGGGTAACCATTCCCGGTGTAATGGATCACGAATCCGGTAGGGAAGCTGGTGCTTACTACAACTTCGGCGACCGCACGACTGCCAGCATGGTACCGGGGGGCGTCTATGAGATGGAGCTCCGACCCGATTATCGGGGAAGTGGGTTTACCCAGGACTTCCATGTGTACGTCGACTGGAACCAGGATGCTGTTTTTACCCCCGAAGAACTAATTGTGCAACAAACCGCGCCGCGCGGAGGATCGGCAAGGGGAACCATCACCGTACCCGCTACCGCTTCGGTAGGTCTTACCCGTATGCGAATAATCATGCAGTTCACCTCGGTTAAGACGGATGGTTGTCCCGCGGGCAGCCATCAGCAATTCAGCGGAGAGGTAGAGGACTACTGTTTAGACGTATCACCCGTAGCGGGGTGCCCGCCGCCGGACCTGCTCGAGGCCGAATACGACCCTTCCACCAAGTCCACCCTGCTGAATTGGGGGGCCTCCGCCGCCCCGGGCGGAAATTACGTTATCCGGTATCGGGAGGGTTCGAAAGGAGATTTTACCGAACGAAAAGTCGGCGGACTCCGCCTTCAGGTAGATAACCTGAATTTGTGTTCCAGCTACGAAGTGCAAATCGCCAGCGTCTGTAGCGGAATCCCCGGAACTTTCCGGAGCGTTATTTTCGGCGACGACTGTACCTACCTGGGTCGATCGCCCGTACCGGAAACGCTGTGGAGTGCAGTACCGAATCCCGCTACCGAGCAGATTACCGTGTCCTGGCCAACTTCCTTGAGCGTACGAGCTTTGGAGCTGATCGCCCCCGACGGTCGTCAGGTGTTACACATGGACAATCCTCCGGCAACACGGGAAATTGTCGTACCCCTTCGGGATCTTCCCACTGGTCTTTATTTATTGATGTTGGTGGATACCGAGGGTCAGCGGCGTATCCGCCGGGTTATCATCCACTAGTAGGCGGTGAGAAAGCACTGCTTACCTTTGCCGCCATGAGTGTACATAAGGTTAGTGATGTTAAGCGGGTGACCACCCATACCCTGCAGGCGATGAAAGAAGCCGGGGAAAAGATCGCCATGCTAACGGCTTACGACTTTTCCATGGCGCGCATCCTCGACGCGGGCAGGGCGGACGTCCTCCTCGTCGGCGACTCCGCCAGTAATGTTATGGCCGGTCACGAGACTACGCTGCCGATTACGCTGGACCAGATGATCTACCACGCCTCCAGCGTGGTTCGTGGCGTCCAACGGGCACTAGTCGTGGTCGATCTGCCCTTCGGCAGCTATCAGGGCGACAGCAAGATGGCGCTGAAGTCCAGTATCCGGATCATGAAGGAGAGCGGCGCCCATGCCGTCAAGCTGGAGGGCGGACACGAGGTTTCGGAAAGCATCCGCCGCATCCTGAAGGCGGGCATTCCGGTCATGGGCCACCTGGGACTTACGCCACAGTCGATCTATAAGTTCGGCACCTACACCGTCCGCGCTAAAGAGGACGCCGAAGCGAGCCGGCTCCTGAGTGACGCCAAGATGCTGGCTGAGCTGGGCTGCTTCGGGCTGGTGCTCGAAAAGATCCCCGCTCAGCTATCCAAACGGGTAACGGCCTCCGTCAGTATCCCTACTATCGGTATCGGCGGCGGCAACGATTGCGATGGCCAGGTGCTGGTCACGCAAGACATGCTTGGGATCACGAAGGATTTTCACCCTCGTTTCTTACGTCGCTACGCTGACTTGTTTACCGTGATCCGGGAGGCAACCGAAGCCTATGTAGAGGACGTTAAAAGTCAG
Source organism: Lewinellaceae bacterium (assembly GCA_963747415.1). Taxonomy (GTDB): domain Bacteria; phylum Bacteroidota; class Bacteroidia; order Chitinophagales; family Saprospiraceae; genus Neolewinella. Next base: position 1,666,064 of record CAVVFF010000004.1, read on the forward strand.
GACTTCCCAAACGAGGAGGAACAATATTGACATGAAAAAAATCCTAGGCTTCTTACTTCTCGCCGGCTTGCTCCTGGCGGGCTTTGCATACTACCAGATCATGGTGGTTCCGGCCGTGCCCGATGACCTGCCCGAACCAGTGGCCATCCAGATACCTACCGGTAGCTCCTACGAGCAGGTAATGGACTCCCTGGCCGTGCGGGGGATCCGCCCGAATCGGACCTTCTTCGATCCGCTGGCGGCGCAGATGGGTTTTCAGCGCGAGCCCATGCGTTCCGGCCGCTTTACCGTCAGTCCGGGGCTAAGCAACATCGGGCTGATCCGCAAATTGCGTAGCGGAGCGCAGGCTACCGTGGACGTGGTGCTGACCACCGAGCGAGAACCCATGAACGTCGCCGCCAAGGTTGCCCGCTTCCTCGAACCCGACAGCCTCGAATTCGTACGGCTGTTTCAGGATACCGCCTACGTCGATAGCGTAGGTTACACCGCCGAAACCTTCCAGTCGCTCTTCATTCCGAATACCTACGAAATGTACTGGAACGCAACGCCACGGGAATTCGTGGCGCGGATGGTGAAGGAGCACGACCGTTTTTGGAACAGCAATGACCGGTTAAAAAAAGCAGATTCCCTCGGTCTTAGTCCGGCGGAGGTGTATACCCTAGCCAGTATCGTGGAAAAGGAGAGTCTCCAGGCCTCCGAACGCCCGCGCATCGCCGGCGTCTATCTTAATCGACTGGAAATAGGCATGCCCCTTCAGGCTGACCCTACCGCCGTCTTCGCGACCCGGGAGTTCGGCATCGGCCGCGTGCTCAATCGCCACATTCAGTTCGATAGCCCCTATAATACGTACCGCTACGCCGGACTACCGCCCGGCCCGATCACCATGTCGAGCAGAGGCAGCATCGACGCCGTGCTGGACCCCGAGGAGCACAAGTACCTCTATTTCTGCGCCAGGGGAGACGGCAGCGGCCTGCACAACTTCGCCACTACCCTGGCCGGGCATTCGCGAAATATAGCCATCTACGTTGCCAATCTACGAGAGCGGGGCATCCGCTGACCTACCGCTTGATCACCCGGACCGTACGCGTGGCTTCTCCCGCACGCACGCGAATCAGGTAAAGTCCCGGCGCCATCTCCGATAATTCCACGAAGCTGTTCAGCGTGCTGTTTTGACCCAGGTTACGTCGATCAATCCGCCGCCCGCTACCGTCGTAGACCTCCAGGCTCAGGGGCAGTGGTCCGGGCAACTCCAGCTGCAGATTTATCCTTCCATCCGTAGGATTGGGAAAAGCCTGCAGGCCGGCCAGGAGATCTTCGGGATCGCTGGTCGCAACGGCGATCAGGTCAACTTCCACCTCGAGCGTTTCCGAACAGCCCAGGGCGTCCGTCACCGTAACGGAATAATCGGCTACGCTGAGACTATCGGCGGAGGGGGTGGTATCGCCGTTGCTCCAATTATAGGTATAAGGCGGCAGCCCGTTACCGGCCAGTACGTAGGCGGTTCCGTCATCGGCAAAGATGCCGGATGGGGGGGCCGTGGTAAACCGCAGGTCGAGATTTGCCGGGCAGCGCCGGACGGAAATATCGTCCAGCATGACGTAGTAATCGCCCGACGCCCACTCCGCCAGGAAGTTGAAGTACATATTCTCGCCGACGTATTCATCGAGCGGGATAACAAAGGTTGTATCGGGCGGATTGGCGATCGTTAGCAAATTGGGAGACAGGGTGCCGCAATCCACGATTCCGTCCACCTGCAGGCTGGCGAGTCCGCCCGTTACGGGATTACCGTCCGCATCGCGCTGCCGGTAGGTGAAGACCAGTTCGTCGCCGATTTCGATCGGCCCGTAGTTCGCCGTAGCGAAACGCATCAGGGTATCCTGTTCGCTCAGGTTATCGGTCAGCGCTACGGAAGGGCTTCCGGCCCGCTCGGCGAGCACGATGTCCGCATCAAGCTCCCAGGAACGGGGGATGCGCCGGTCTTCGAAGTCGGCCAAAAATGGAAGGGGTTGGGCAAGCATGAAGCGGTACACGACGGTGTCGTTGTAGCTGGCCGAGTCCCCTTCGGCCTCCACCCAGGCGACCAGGCGGTTGCGCTCCCGCGATGCGCTGCCGAATTGCAGGCGAACATCGAAATTATAGGTTTGCTGCTGCCCGTAGGTTTGGGGCGCGGGTGCCAGCTCTACAACGGCCGGATCGCCGTTGAGGGAGTAGTAGACCATCACGCTGTCTACGGCTTCCTCTCCGAGACGTGCCAGCCTAATCTGCACCGTATCGAATTCATTATAGCAATTAGCCTCATTGATCAGCGTTACCCGCGTGGCGGCATAATCCACCTCCGGCCGGTCCGTGATGCGAATGTTGTCTATGGCTATGCCTTCGCGGCGATTATCCCCGTCACTGGTAAAAACGAAGCGTAGCCGCACCGATTCCTCCCCGGCATAGCCGCGCAGTTGCTGCCCTGCCAGCGAGTAACCTTCTCCGAAGCCTCCGTTGCCGTCCCATACCTGCTGAATGCCGTTGTTGTACCAGTTCACTCCCGTCGGGTTGCGCTCCACCAGGTCCCAGGTATCACCGCCGTCGGTGCTTGCCTCCAGGTACAGGCCGTCAAATTCAGCTTCGGTATCCACGTTGAGCAGAAAGGACAGGTAAGGGTCGTCCTCCAGGTCAGAAAAGTTGAAACAGGGAGACAGCAGGTAGCTCGTTTCATCGTCGTTATACGGGCCACTGGCATTGGTGACGTAGGCCAGGTCTCCGGAGCCCGCACGGTCTATGCGCTGTCCATCGGGCTCGGCCAGCTCCCAGCTGCTGGGTCCGCGGCCGCCCATTTCGGTGAACCAGAAGCCGTGGCCGTTCTCAAAACCTTCGAAGTAGGGATACTCCGTGATGACGGGCAGGCTGACCACGGTGGTCGTCAGCGTATCGTTCCGGAGGTTCTCATCCTCCTCCAGCATCGTGAACACCTTGAATTCGTAAAATCCGGGCTGCCGTAGATCGGCCCGCGCATCGAAGGTGAAATACTCGGTACTATCGGGGCTCACCACACCGGTGAAGATGCCGTCAAAGGGCATTTCTACGCCGCCGGGCTCCCCGTTGACGGAGAAATCCAATCGGATAAATTGTTGGGGTTCACCGCCGAAATTGGTGATGCCTACCGTGACCGAATCGGCGGTGCCCGGAAGGCATTTACTGATCGGCCTTCGCAGGTCCGTGATCCCCACGTCCTTCCGGATCGGCGTCTGGATCCGGAATGGTCCCCGGCGCACCGTGGTATCGGCCGGATCGCTGCAGATCGTGGACACGTAAAACTGGTAAGTAGTCAGGGGCTCGAGTTCGCTTACGCGCAGCATGGTGTCGGTGGTCAGTATTTCCGTGCCCGTTCCCGCGGTCGGGTCGAATGCCCCGCTGCCGTATTCGATCCGGTAGGTCGGGTTTCCGGGGGTGGAACGGAAGCGGATGTCGACGCTGTTGTAGCGTACCCGGTATAATTCGATGGAAGAAAGGGGCGGCGGAGCGCAGGAACGACAGGTCGCGGTGAATGTGGTGAGACTCGGGGAGGTAACCGGAGCCGTCACTTCGTAAATGAGGCTATCGTTATTGTCGAGAATGGTGAAGCCCACCTCCTCGGGGAAGGCCCCGGCTTCGTAGCCGACCACGATCGGGTCCCCGTTATCGACGGGAAAGAAAAAGTCTCGACTGAAACCATCGTCATTCTCCGCGTCCAGCGTATAGGAAGCCGTCCTTCCGTTCACGCCTAGGGTTACCTCACCACCATTCCAGCCATCGCCCTCCGAATCCGTTAGGCGCAGTTGATAAAAACAATCCTGCGCGTTCACCGGTAAGGCAAGGACAAAAAGTAGAGGCAGTAAAAGTAATCGCATAGAGCTGGCATTAGATCCGGAAGATGAGCGTACTTCTTCCCGAGTACGGTCGGAAAAATACCACATAGCCAGCGAAGCGTATGCCTTCCGGCCAACTGAACCATTCTTTTCGGGATTGCGTTAGGCGCACACAATAGCTAACAGCACTTAGATCAATCCCCTTGGCGGTATACTCGATCACCGATGTAGAAAAATTGACGGGCATCCGGGCGCACACCCTACGAGCCTGGGAGCACCGATATGATATCGTCGTCGCCCGGCGTAGTGAGAACAACGTCCGGTATTATCTCGAAGAAGATCTGAGGGAGCTGTATAACGTGGCCTTGCTGAACCGCAATGGATATCGCATCAGCCGCATCGCCAGTATGTCTTCAGAGGACCGCGCGGTGGAGGTAGCTTCGATTTCCTCCCTCAACATCAGCCCCGACACCCGCCTCGATGCCCTTTCCCATTCTACCCTTGAGATGAACGCCGAAAAATTCGGCCTCATCGTGGATATGAACATCGAGCAACGGGGCTTCGAGGAAACCATGATGGAAGTCGTCTACCCTTTCCTCGATAAACTCGGCGTACTGTACTTCACTGGTTCGGTGACCGCCGTCCAGGAATCCTTTGTGGGCAGCCTCATTCGTCAGAAGATACTCGCGGCCACGGACCGCCTTTCCGCGGGAATCACGGATTGCCTGCCCTCCTTTACGCTTTTCCTGCCCGAAGACGAACGCCAGGAACTCAGTATGCTGTTCCTCCAGTACCTTCTGAAGAGCAGAGGTTTCCCGGTCCTCTACCTCGGTGGCGATATCTCTCCCTCCGACCTCGGTGATGCCTGTCGCATCGCGCACACCGATTATCTCTTTACGATCCTCTCCAGCACGTACGTGGCCCGGCCGGTAGAAAATCTGGTGAAAGAGGTGTTGCGATGCTGCCCCGATACGCAGTTTCTGCTATCGGGTTATCAGGCTACCCTCCACGATCTCAGCGGCATCGAACGCGTGATTCCCGTAAATGGACTCCGGGAGGTGCTGGCGTTCGTAGACGGACTCAGTAAGCCCGTAGATCAGAATATTGCTGTAGCGAAATAATTTGCCAGTCGTTCAGCACCCTTTCCACCTCCGCCGGATGTATGGCTGCAATGGCTACAAGGCTGGTACCGTTTTCCGGGCGGGGCAGCAGGTCGCTGTAGTATTCCGGGAAGGCCTTACGCTCTTCTTCCGTGGCGGTGGCCGGATTGTGTTGTACGGCCCGGGTAGCATTGCTCCACACCTCGAATCCCAGGCCCGCGTCGTAGCAGAGTTGCTCCAGTTGCTCGATCATCTCGGGCTCGCCGGTATGCAGAAGGCAACTGAAGGTCTGGTAAGGCGAACGCTTAAGACGGGTGACCGACTGGAAAATGGGGACCCTGCGCCTCGCGATCACGTTATACCCTTTCTGACCCCGGCGGTCGTAGAGCATAAGGTCCCGGTAACGCATCCCACTCCCCGGATGCGGGATACTCACGATGCGCCCACGGGCGGCGTCCAGGGCTTGCATCCATAGAATCTCGTAGCCGTCGGCGTGCTTCAGCTGGAGCCCGAGCGGATCCTTATGAGTAAGCTTGTCAAATCCGAATTTCGTCCATACCGTTTGGGCGGTACGCATGCGCTTCAGCGGCACGGCCGCCAGTCCCAACTGCCACCAGGCTTCCCGGTCGTCGGCGTTGAGAGATACCGTTTTGCTCCAGTAGTGCAGCGCCGGCTTCCACTCCTGCCGCCGACTGTAGATCACGGCGAGACCCCGGAACGCGTCGGCCCAATCGGGGACGATGCGCGTCACTTTCTTCAGCAACTTCACGGCGGTATAGGGGTCCCCTACTTCATCGTAGCGGAGCGCCTGCTCGTAAAGGTCCAGATAGTTTGGCGGTAAGTGCATAGTGTCTGATAAGGCGATGTGCCGGTACTCAGTTAGGCGTAATGTAACAAGACTCGGCATATAGGGTTGGCCTTCAACCGTGGCCGGACCGTGAGCGTTTGCCTCCTATGTCCGCCAGCCCACTTACCGCTACTTTACCCGATGTCCGTTCCCTGAGCCTGGAAGAGCTCACTTCCCAGCTCATTCTGGCCGGGGAAAAAAAGTATCGCGCCAAGCAAATTTACGAGTGGTTGTGGCAAAAGGGTGCCCGTAGTTTCGATGAGATGACCAACCTGTCCCTTCCGCTTCGCGAAAAGCTGAAACAGCAGTACAGTTTGCCGGTCATCACCCTGGACAAGGCGCAGCGCAGCAGCGACGGAACGATCAAAAGCCGGTTCCGCCTCCACGACGGCCACCTCATCGAATCCGTGCTCATCCCCGTCGCGGACGATGATCGCTTTACCGTCTGTGTTTCCAGTCAGGTCGGCTGCAGCCTCTCCTGTACGTTTTGTGCCACCGGCCGGATGAAACGGCTCCGCAACCTTACAGCCGCCGAAATTTACGACCAGGTCTACCTCGTCAACGAACAGTGCCTGGAAGCCTACGGCAAGCCGCTGACCAACATCGTCTACATGGGTATGGGCGAACCCCTGCTGGCTTTTCGGGAAGTGGTCGGCAGCATTGACCGCATCACCAGCCATACCGGTCTGCATATGGCGCCCCGCCGGCTCACCGTTTCCACCGCGGGCATCGCCAAGATGATCCGTAAACTAGCCGACGAGGACACGAAAGTCAATCTCGCGCTCAGCCTTCACGCCGCTGACGATACCAAGCGCAACGAGATCATGCCGATCAATGAGACCAATAATCTTGAGACGCTGATCGAAAGCCTCGAATACTTCTACGAAAAGGCCAATAAGCGGATCGGTTTCGAATACATCACCTTTCAGGACTTTAACGACGGCCTGGACGACGCCGAGCGCCTGTACCAGATATGCCAGCGGGTGCCCAGCATGGTCAATATTATCGAGTACAATCCCATCGACAATGCCCCCTTCCGTAAATCTACCGAACACCGCATCGATGATTTTGCCCGCTACCTGCGCGATCGCGGCGTGATGGTCACGGTCCGCAGGAGTCGCGGTAAGGATATCGATGCCGCCTGCGGACAACTGGCTAATAAAGACTAGCTACTCCCGGTAGCCGCCGCCGTAAGTATGTTCTCTAGTTTCGCTTGCTCTTCCGCCTCGTCGATGAGGTAGATGGGCATTATCACTTTTTGCCCCCCTATTAGCTCCAGGATCAGATCCCGCACCGATGGGCGGTGTACCGCCTGGATGTCGGCCAGTCTGATCTCCTGCCGCCCGTTGAGTTGGTCGAGTTGGTAGACCATGGTTCCTCCCGTAATGTGTACGAATCGCTCCGGAGGAATTTCCCCGCTTCCCCCGTGGTTGTAGGTGCCGTAGGCGATCACGGCCGCCACCACGAGATACACGATCCCCAGAATTAGTTGCCAGAGATAGCTTTGATCGTCTCCGACAGCCCAGTGGGTAGCGTAGCGGTAGAGCTCGTAGACGCCGGCTATTGCAAGCAGTAGGGCACCTATGTAAAAACTTACGTGCAACCAGCGCGTCGTATCCGGATCGGGGTGATCGGCGTGAAAATGAAATTCGTCAGCCATTACCGCGAAGATAGCGTGACCCGAACACTTCTTCGGATCGGTGGCCGCTTAGCGAATAAATACGATCTTGGCCACCGCGCTGCCGGAATCTTGCTGGGCGAAACTCGTTTCGCTTCCACTGGAGGCAAAAAGGAGGTACACACCGGTAGTAACACGACGCCCGTTGTAGTCGTTACCGTCCCAGACGTACCGTCCCCCGTTGCTGACGCCGTCGGTGACCAGTTTACCGCTCAGGTCGGTGATCTTAACCTGCGCGTTCGCCGCCAGCCCGTCAATCGCAATTGGTCCGTTATAGTCGGGTTCCACCGGATTGGGGAAAACGACAAGTTCCTCACCGAATAGGTTTGTGGCTTCCGTAGCATCTCCCAGAAAGCTGATCACGCCCAATTCGGTGCCGAAATAGACCGTACCGGAATTCGGGTCGATGGTAATACTCCGCACCAGGTTATCGAGAAGTGGACTGTTGCCCCGGTTGAAATTCAGCAACTCTTCCTCGCCATCCTCCGAAAGCAGGAAAGCGCCGCTGTTGGTGCCCAGCCATTTGCGATTCGCACCGTCTACGGCAATGGTACGAATCTCTTCGTTCTGCAGCAGGTAGGCGCCGAAGCCGTCGGCCTCGGTGCGGGGAAGGGCACCCTGACAGCTTGCGGGATCGAAAACGTTTTGATTACAACCAAAGGTAACTACCCCCTCGGCGGTCCCGACCCATACCTCCCCATCGTGATCCACCGCTATGCTACGGACTTCATTGGTCGGAAGTACGCTGTTCGAACTGTTGATCGTCCTGCAGGGCGGGTCGTCGGAAGGGTCCATCGGAGTACCGTTGGTATCGATCACGGTGAGTCCGCCGCTTGCCCCGCCGCGGTGCACTATCCAAACGTAGCCCTGCTCGTCCACGGTGATGTCGATCGCTATGTTGAGTCCGCAATTTTGCCCGAGGGCAGCCCACTCCCCCTCGGGGCTCCGCACGCTAACGATCCCGTTATTCTCCGCCCGGCTAACGGCGAAATACGTATAGCCTTCGGCATCGGTGGCGGCCCCGGCGGCACGGATACGTCCGGGCCCGGCATCGGGCGCCAGCTCCAGCGAACTGTTGCGCTCGTCGAAGAGCGTAAAAGTGCCGGCTTCGTCGCGGGCGATCACGCCCTCAAAGAAGGAACTGAAGTAATGGATGTTATTGATCGGATCGTAGTGGATGTCAATGACCGTAGCGAAATCATCGTCCCCGTTTATATTGCCATCCGGACCCCTGAAAGCTGCGATTTCATTGCGCCGGTAGTTGACCCACGCTCCATCCACGTAGCGAAACACCCCGTCGTAATCGAAGATCGGCGTAGTATTTTCGTCAAGCTGGCCCGGCGCCACCCACAGGGAGGTCCCGTCGTGATAAATGCGGTAGTTCGCGTCGTCGGGAGGACCGGGATACTGGAGGCGGCTACAATTGCCTTGCGGACCGTCCACTACACTGATGATTCGGGCATCGTCTCCAAACCAGAGTCTGCCGCGCTCGTCTTCGATGCCATTGTTGAACCGATAGGCGCAATCACTCACCAATTCCGATTCCCCAGGGACTTCGCTCAGGGCGTACACGGCCCGTCCGGAGCAGTTGGAAGTCGTGCAGCGGTATCCGGCGATCAGCAGACTGGCGCCGCCGTTTAGCCGGGCCAACTCGTTCTCGGCAACCGGAGGCTGAAAGTGGAGTTTCGCCGTTCCCTCGGACAGGCGGTAAACGGCCTTATCCACTCCGAAATAGAGGCCGTCGCGCCATACTTCTACCGTCGCGGAGGCGTAATCCCCGGGCAGCCCGTTCTCCGGACCGAGCAACGACCATTTACCGAAGTCGTTAATATTGACCCCGGTTAGCGGGGCACGATAAAGGCCTTCCGGGGTCGCCGCGTAGAGTTGTCCCTCAAACTCGCTTACGGAAGAAACCTGTATCCCGGTGAAGGTGGTAAAATTGAAGATCTTTTCATCCAGCGACAGGGAGGATACGCCGTAGCCGGCGGCCAGGTAGATCGTATTTCCATCGTTGGAAAAAGAAACATCGTAAATGCGCTTATCCCCGCTGAAGTTGAAGTTGTCGATCTGGGGAAGGGTGGAAAATCGCCCGTTCCGCAGCAAGTCGATGGTGCTGTTCTCATAGATGATGATGAGGGTTTTGGTCGGCTGGTGGTACTCCACGATATTAATCCTACCGCCCGCCAGCCCATCGGTGCGAGTGAGGGGGGTAAAGCTTAGGTCTTCCTTATCCAGGTAAAATATAGCCGCGCCGGTGGAGTAAATGATAAATTCATCGCTCTGGGTCACGTACTGGCCCTGAGAAAAAGACTGCAGGCTCCGCCACTGGCCGATACTGTCGACCTGCCCATACAGGCAAACGAAGGGCAGAGAGAGTAGAATTGTCAGAAGCTGTTTCAGCATCGCGTAAAGATAACGGCGAGAGGTGGGCATGGGGGCGGCGGAGCGGCAGGTACAAGCCTTTTAAGGGGGGGCTTAGTCGCCGGGTAGACCAACCAAAAGATGCCCCAACCGTCGCACACGTGGTTTGCTCGGCCAGAAAATAGCTCCACCGCGCGACGGCCTATCTTTGGCCTTTATCCCGCGGTGGAAGCCGCTCGGGTGTTCCAAGTCCGCACATGGTGTCCGAATTATCCCTTGGAGTTGTACTTTTTTACCTTCCCGAAAAAGGGTACGGGTACCTACGCCTGGAAGGGACCCGGGAAGAATTTTACTTTCGGGCGCGCAACCTCTCGGGCCGCCCGCCGCGGAAGGGGGAACGCGTCCGCTTTGCGTTGCGGGAGGGCCGGCAAGGGTACTTTGCGGATGCGGTAACGGTAGTAGGTTTGGCTTAGCGCCAGTCGTCCGCACAGCTCTGCTGGTCGGCCGACGGGTCAGCAGTCGTCCGCACAGCTCCGCTGGTCGGCCGACGGGTCAGCAGTCGTCCGCACAGCTCTGCTGGTCGGCCGACGGGTCGGGGCCTGAATGGAATAGCTGGGCCGACGAGCAGTTACGTTCTCATAGGCGACAAACCTGGGTGGTCGTAGCTCGGCGGACCAGCGCCAGTCGTCCGCACAGCTCCGCTGGTCGGCCGACGGGTCGGGGCCTGAGTTGGAATAGCTGGGCCGACGAGCAGTTACGTTCTCATAGGCGACAAACCTGGGCGGTCGTAGCTCGGCGGACCAGCATCAGTCGTCCGCACAGCTCTGCTGGTCGGCCGACGGGTCAGACAGTTCGACGGACTATAGTATTTTCCCACGATGTACTACGCCAACGTAATCTATCACGTCTATAATCAATCGATCAACTCCGAACGGTTATTCCGTAGCGAAGCCAATTATTTACGCTTCCTGAAGAAGGTCCGCGTGGAATTACTGCCCGTAGCGGACCTGATCTGCTATTGCCTCATGCCCACCCACTTTCATTTGCAACTCGTTCCAAAACCAGCGGGATTGGCGTGGCATACACCGATTGATGCGCCCGACCGCCAACAGGTTATTCATGCGCGCTTTCGAAATTTACTGAGCAGTTATACCCGAATCCTGAACCGGCAGTACGACCGTCGAGGTAGCCTCTTTCGGTCCAAGACGAAGTACAAGCCCGCCTATGCTGATTTCATACCGGACGATTGGGAACTACTGGAAGACATTCCTTTCACCCAGTTGCTTCCCTATGTCAAAACCTGCTTCGATTACATTCACGACAATCCTGGTAATGCCGGTATGGTGAGGCGATCGACGGAGTGGCCCTATTCTTCCGCAGCCGATTATGCCGGCCTACGGAATGGCACGCTATGCAATTACGAATTGGCGGAACGGCTGATTGGTGTTCAGCGGCCTTAATTGGGCGTGAGCTGGGCCGACGAGTGGCCTGTGGAATAGCTGGGCCGACGAGCAGTTACGTTCTCATAGGCGACAAACCTGGGTGGTCGTAGCTCGGCGGACCAGCATCAGTCGTCCGCACAGCTCTGCTGGTCGGCCGACGGGTCGGGGCCTGAGTTGGCATAGCTGGGCCGACGAGCAGTTGCGTTCTCATAGGCGACACAGCTTTCTAGTCGTAGCTCGGCGGACCAGCGCCAGTCGTCCGCACAGCTCTGCTGGTCGGCCGACGGGTCCGGGCCTGAATGGAATAGCTGGGCCGACGAGCAGTTGCGTTCTCATAGGCGACAAACCTGGGTGGTCGTAGCTCGGCGGACCAGGGTAACAGCTCCGCTTGTCGGCCGACGGGTGGGGACGACACAACCACCATCCAAGTTTACGGGTTGTAAAGGCTATGTCTGCACCGACCACCGCTGCTCCTGCGTCCCCGCCCAAAAACACCAACGAATTGCCCCACACCGAGCGCTTTATCAGCGTCATCGGGGCCAAGGAACACAACCTCAAAGACATTGACGTGGAACTGCCCCGCAACGAACTGGTGGTCATCACGGGGCTGAGCGGGAGCGGCAAATCCAGCCTCGCCTTCGACACGATCTACGCTGAGGGGCAGCGCAGGTATATGGAAACCTTCAGCAGCTATGCGCGTCAGTTCATGGGCAGTATGGAACGGCCCGAAGTAGAGCAGATCACGGGTCTGAGTCCGGTGATTTCCATCGAGCAGAAGACTACCAACCGAAGCCCCCGCTCCACCGTAGGCACGGTCACCGAGATCTACGATTTTCTTCGCCTGCTTTACGCCCGCGCCGGAACCGCCTACAGTTACGTGAGTGGTAAGCCGATGCTGCGGTACACCGAAGAGCAAATGCTCGATCAGATCGCCGAAGAATACGACGGACGTAAGATCATCGTGCTGGCTCCGCTGGTGCGTGGTCGCAAGGGCCACTACCGCGAGCTCTTCGACCAGGTGCGTAAACAGGGCTACACCAAGGTGCGGGTCGATGGGGAGGTCCAGGACCTCAAGGAGGGCATGCAGGTAAGCCGGTACAAAGTCCATGACATTGAGTTGGTGATCGATCGCATCAAAATGAATCCCGACCGACTAGACCGGCTCCGGCAGGCCGTCTCCACCTCGCTGAATCTCGGCGAAGGACTCGTATTTATTCAGGATGCGGACACCGAGGACACCGCTCCCTACTCCAAGAACCTGATGGATGCGGAAAACGGAATCAGCTACGAGGAACCCAGTCCGAATACCTTTTCCTTCAACTCCCCCTACGGGTACTGTCCGACGTGTAAAGGTTTGGGGCAGGTCAATAGTCCGGATATCACCAAGATCATTCCCGACCGCTCGCTGAGCATCAATAAGGGTGGGTTGGTTCCGCTTGGCGATACCCGCGACAATACGACATTCAAACAGATCAAGGCCATCGCGAAGGCGGAAAAGTTCAAGCTGACCGATCCCATCGAGAAGATAGCGCCTGAGTCGCTGAACGTGATTCTTTACGGCCGGAAGGAAAGCAAGGGTAAGAAGAAGAAAAGCCGCTACGACAAGATCGCCCACGACATGGTATGGGACGTAGAAAAGCACGGCCTGGTCAATATGATCGTACGTTGGTACGAAGAGACCACCAGTGAGCGCATCCGCGTCTGGGCCGAGGAATTCATGACGATCGACACCTGTCCCGACTGTGAAGGTGCCAGACTTCGGCGGGAAGCGCGTCACTACAAGATCAAAGAAAAGACCATCAGCGACCTGGCCCGTATGGACCTCACCGAACTCGGTGATTGGATGCAGACGGCCGAAGCGGGTATGGATGAACGCACCACCCTGATCGCTACCGACATTCTGAAGGAAATCCGTTTCCGGCTCCAATTTCTGCTCCACGTCGGACTGGGGTATCTGAGCCTGGACAGGCCCGGCCGTACGCTCTCGGGTGGCGAGGCCCAGCGAATCCGGCTGGCTACCCAGATCGGAAGCCAACTCACCGGTATCACGTATATACTCGACGAGCCGAGTATCGGGTTGCACCAGCGGGACAATCAGCGCCTCATACGCGCGCTGCGCGACCTCACCGACATCGGCAATACGGTGCTCGTCGTCGAGCACGACCGGGATATCATGATGGCCAGCGACTATTTGTTGGACCTTGGTCCCGGAGCGGGCGTGAAGGGGGGTGCCGTAGTCACCGCGGGCAAGCCCGAGGAATTCCTCAAGCAGGAGCACGCCGGAAGCATTACCAGCGATTACCTGGCCGGGCGCCGCAAGATAGAGATCCCCGAACAGCGGCGTAAGGGCAACGGTAAATTCCTAACCCTGAAGGGCGCCAAGGGGAACAACCTGAAGGGGGTCGACATCAAGATCCCGCTGGGTACGCTTACCTGCGTAACCGGGGTATCGGGAAGTGGCAAATCAACGCTGATCAACGAAACCCTCTACCCCATCCTGCGTCAGCACTTCTACAACAGCGTAAAGAAACCTATGGAACACGGCCGGGTGTACGGCCTGCAGCATATTGACAAGGTGATCGACATCGATCAATCACCGATCGGCCGGACGCCACGGTCCAATCCGGCCACCTACACCGGTGTCTTTACCGACATCCGCCAACTGTTCACCAAATTGCCGGAGGCCATGATCCGTGGCTACAAGCCCGGCCGCTTCAGCTTCAACGTCAAAGGAGGCCGCTGCGAAACCTGCAAGGGCAGCGGTATGCGCACCATCGAGATGAATTTCCTGCCGGACGTGGAGGTGCAGTGCGAGACCTGCCAGGGTATGCGCTTTAACCGCGAAACGCTGGAAATCCTGTACAAGGGGAAATCCATCACCGACGTGCTGAATATGAGCGTTACGGAGGCGGCTGACTTTTTCCAGCCCATTCCAAAGATCTACCGTCGGATGAAAACCCTGCGGGACGTCGGGCTGGGGTACATTACGCTCGGACAGCGGGCCACTACCCTCTCCGGGGGGGAAGCCCAACGGGTAAAATTGGCGGAAGAACTCTCCAAACGCGATACGGGGCAGACCGTTTACATACTGGACGAGCCGACCACCGGGCTGCACTTCGAAGACATCAAGTACTTGCTGAAGGTGTTGCAGAAGCTGGTCGACAAGGGCAATACCGTGATCGTCATCGAGCACACGATGGACGTGATCAAAGTGGCCGACTACCTCATCGATATGGGTCCGGAAGGCGGCCGCGGCGGCGGGACGGTAGTGGCCACCGGAACCCCGGAAGAAGTGGCTTCCGTAGCGGAAAGCCATACCGGAAAATTTTTGCGGGAGGAGCTGGATGCTTGATGTGGGGCTCCTGTAGCGATTGGCTTATGAAATATGGGGAATGCTTTCTCTTTCCCGGAATTCTTATATTTACGAAAACCGCCACGCTTTCATGACTTCGACTCCTGCGTTACAGCCTTACGCGCTAGCCGTAGTCGCGTGTCGATCTACGCTTGCCATCAAGGCGGTTAGTGAGCACGCCGAGCGTATCTGCGGGATACCGGCGGACAAACTGATCGGAAGCGCCCTGACCTCCTTGCTCCCCACCCGGTGCCTGGAGGATTTACCCGCGGAGCGTACCGGGTATACTCCCGCAGTCGTGAGCCTGGAGGATAGCCAGATGTGGAGCGACCAGCCCTATCAGGCACTGATTTATTCCACCGCAGAAGAATGGGTGGTCGAGATCGAACCACGGTGTCATTGGCCGCAACGACAAGACTATGCCCAAAGACTTAGTAACTTCCTTACCAGCCTGACCAAGGCAAGCTCCCTGAAGGAGCTATTACAGGCCCTCTGCGATGGCGTTGCCCATCACTTAGGCTTCGACCGATCGATAATCTTACGTTTCGATCAGCACTTCGAAGCGGTTGTAGCCTATGAATGCAAAGCCGACACACTGTCCTCCTTCCTCGGCATCCACTTTACCAGCCAGGATATTCCGAAATCCTCCCGCGACAATCTGCTAATCAACGCGGTGGAGATCTATTCGCTCGACGGGACCGGCAACCAGGCCCTGCGCGGTACGGTTAGTAAAGAATCCGACTACATTCTGCGCCATTACTTAGGCAGCCGGGAACCCAATGTTAATACGGATCAATTCCTGATCGACAACCAGCTTCGCACGAACGGGGTTCTTGCCCTCGCGCAGAGCGGGTCGTTATGGGGCGCCTTATACCTGCACGGCATAGCACCCGTAAGATTGGATTATCAGATGCGGACCTTCCTGCGCCTGGCCGGTCAAACGGTGGAGCACCGCCTGTCCTACTTCATCGGTCTACACGGGCAGGGTCCGGGGCAACCGGAAAACATCTATCAGAAAGAGCTCTATCACAACATCGTAAGATCGGAAAGCCTGGTGGACGGGCTCATCGGCCAATCGGTAAGTTTACTGGACCTTATTCCCGAGACACAGGGTGCGGCCATCTGTACGGGAGGCAGCATGTCCCTTTACAAGCAAACGCCGGACGAAGAAACAATCAATGCGATAGTAAAGTGGATCAAGAAGGAACAGAACGCAAATAGCATTTGGACCACGGATCAGTTGAAAAGCTATCTGCCCCGGGAAATCCCTTCCTCTTCCTTTCCCGCCGGCGTACTTTTCCTTCCCCTGGATACACCGGCCGATCATTGGATCATCTGGTTTCGTTCCGAAGCGGTACGGTCCGTTGTTTACGGTAGTTCCCAACAAACCGATGAAACACGCGGCCGACGATTCAAGCAGGAACAGTCGCTGCGCCGCAAGTACTCGCGCCGATGGTCCGAACAAGACATTGGGATGGCTAAACAGCTGCAAAGCTTCATTCGGGACGCCGTCATGAAACGTTACGATCGAGCCCGGCAGCAAAACGCGCTCCTTCAGGAAGCCTACAACGATCTCGAGATCTTCAGCTACGCCATCGGGCACGACCTGGGGGTACCCCTCCGGGGGATCACCAGCTACGCCGAAATTCTGCAAGAGGACTTCAGTGAACTACTCGGAAAAAAGGGCGCGGAACACTTGCGCGTCATACGGGATAACGCGCAGCGCATCAAGGTTTTTATTCGTGAACTGTTAGCCCTCAGCCGGATCGAGCGGACCAAGATTTTGGTAAATCGACTATCCGTGGCAACGCTCGTCAAACGGGCGATTGCCGGCATATCGGACGATGGGGAGGAGGAACTTCATTGTACGGTTCAGGAGGACATACCCGACATTTTCGGTGACCGCAGTTATCTGCTACTCGTCTTCACCAATCTGCTATCCAACGCCTTCAAATACAGTGCCGGTGAGCCGCAACCGCGGGTATCGGTAGGATGTACCGGCGAATACCGCCGTGGCAACCCCATTTTTTATGTAAAGGACAATGGGATCGGCATCCCGGCCGACCAGCAAACCAGGATGTTCGACCTATTCACCCGCTCTACTAACGTGGACGAGATCGAAGGTACCGGCATCGGCCTTGCATTGGTTCGCCGCATTATTCGTTTCCATGAGGGGGAGGTATGGCTGGAAAGCGAATTAGGTAAAGGTACCGAGGTCCGCTTCTATACCGGCGTACAAGTATAGCATTGGGCCAGACGGTTAGCTTAGTAATATCGGTCCGCAGGTAAATGGGAGTAGTGCAACGGTAGCAAGGAATGGCATCCCCGGGATGGCGCGAAAGTGACGGATAGCCACACCGCCACTTCCTGGGCCCGGCGTTATATCATCTAAATCTTAATACGCCTCAATTATTGATAGCTTTGCCCCAAGCCGTTAAATGAAGCCCGACGTCCTGGTACAATCGTACGCCCTCGCACTGGTGACGGACCGGAAATCCCTCGATATAAAAGCCGTCAGCGCCTCCGCTGACAACCGCTTTGGCAGCAGTTCCGAAGAATTGTTGGCTAGTTCCCTGACCGACCTTTTCCCGCCGGAGGTGATCGAGGAGATGAGGAAGTCGATCTCCGAAGACTCCACCTCCGTAATCAAGGTGGTTGATCCCAAAGGATGGAAACCGGGAAAATATCAGCTCCTGGTCCACACGCTCAGCCAGGAGCTCGTCGTCGAGATCGAGCCCCGCCGTACGTGGCCGCACGCCGGGGATTGTGCAGCCCGGCTCAACGATTTCACTTCCGAACTACAAAAACAGCCGGATACGGCCAGCCTGTTGCGGAAGCTCTGTGACGGACTAGCCTACCATTTCGGCTACGATCGGGCCATTTTCATTCAGTTCGATCACTTGTTCAACGGCCTGGTTACGAACGAGAGCAGGCAGGAGGAAATGCCCTCCTTTTTAAATGTTCGCTATTCGGAAGCGGACGTACCCGCGGAGACCCGCCGTAACCAGATCACCGAGAGTGTACTCAACTACACCGGCAAAAACAAGCCCCTTGTGCCGCTGCTCGGCAAGTATTCCGAGGAAAGCCGGCAGGTATTGCGCCACCGCATCTCCGCCAGGGAACCAAACCCAAATACTTACCGATTCCTCAAAGACAGTAAACTTGACACCCTGGCACACCTATCGCTGATTATCGATGGGAAGCTCTGGGGGTCGGTGTATCTACACAACCGCGAGCCTTTATACCTGGACTACCAAATGCGCGCGTTCATGAAGGTGGTTGGTCGCGTGGCCCAGGAAAAGGTAGCCTATCACGTCTATCACCGCAGCCTGCGCATGCGGGAGACCGCCAACGTAGTGCGTGATAAGCTTTACGACCACATCGTCAAATGTGATAACAAGGCCGACGGCCTCACCGGCGGTACTACCACCGTACTAGACCTCCTGGAAGGCACTACCGGAGCTGCGATTTGCTCGAACGGGCACCTTACCCTCTTTGGAGACACGCCGGAAGAGTCGGAGGTGAATCGGATCATGGCCTGGTTCAATAAAGCAATCGGAAACGGCCAGATCTGGTCCACCGATCAGCTAATACGGCATCTTCCCTGGACCGAGACGATCGCGCAAAAGGCGGCTGGCATGCTCTACCTCCCACTGGATCCTACGGCCGACCAGTGGATCATCTGGTTTAAACCGGAGCGGGTCCATACCGAACTATATGGCAGCAGGGCGAGCGAGACTAATCCCGAGAAGCGGGATTTCAAAAACTACGAGCAAATTTGCTACAATTGTTCGCTGCCCTGGACGGAGGATCAACTGGGTACCGCCCAGACCCTACAGTCGTTCATTCAAAAGATCGTCATGGAGCGCTACGCCGCCATGGCCCGCAGTAATGCAAAATTGCGGGAAGCTTACAAAGATCTCGAAATCTTCAGCTACGCAGTAGGCCATGACCTGCGGGCACCCCTTCGCGGTATCTCCAGCTTCGCAGAATTTCTCAAGGAAGACTACGGCGACGTCATCGGGAGTGAAGGCAGGAAATTCGTCCGTGTTATTCAGCAGAACGCCGACCGTATGCGCGCCTTCATGGATGACCTCCTCGCCCTCAACCACATCGACCGGCGAAAAATGGTAGTCAATGAATTGAAGGTAGAGAACTTGGTAGATCACGTCCTGCAAAATATCGATGCCTCAAAGCGCCGGTCCCTTGATTGTATGGTCCAGTCGGACATCCCGCCGATCAACGGAGACCGGAACTACCTGATCATCGTCTTCACCAATCTTCTGTCGAATGCGGTGAAGTACAGCAGCAAAGAGGAGGCACCCCGAATTGAAGTCGGGCTTACCGGTGAATTCCGTGGCGGCTGCCCGGTATTTTACATTTCGGATAACGGCATCGGCAGACCCGCGGATCAGCAGGAGAGGATCTTCGAACTCTTTGCCCGCTCCGCCACCAGCGAAGAATACGACAGTACGGGTATCGGACTAGCCCTCGTGGACCGGATCATCCGTTTTCACCATGGCAAGATCTGGCTAGAGAGCGAACCCGGGGAAGGCAGCACCTTCTACTTCTACAGCGGAATGGAGCTTGCCGAGTAGGGCGGACTACAGCAGCGGGCCGATTAACCAAACTGCAGTTGGCGCAGATACGTGGCGTCCACTTCAGCGCTTTCCAGGGGGGTGCTGGCCGGATAGCGCTCCTGTTCTACGATGTAGTATTCCATGCCATGCCGAGCTGCCACACTCAGGATCTCGGCAAAATCGATTGATCCCGTTCCCAGGTCGACCGAGGCTTCCGATTCGGCCGGGTCGGCGCCCCGCTCCCGGTCCTTTACGTGACACAGCTTCCACTTATCAGGATACTTATTCAGATAGTCGATGGGATCGGCTCCACCGGTGACCACCCAATAAATATCCATCTCATAGTCGACGGAGTCATTAGTATTTTCCATCATGAAGTCCTGGGGGACGATGCCGTACACCTCCTCAAAGCTGTATCCGTGGTTGTGGTACGCGAAACGAATACCGTTGTCGGCGCAGGTCTGCCCGCGTTGATTGAACTTGTCGACCACGGCTTGCCAGGCCTCCTTGCTATCCTGAGCCCCGATGTAGGGACAGATCAGGTAATCCATTCCGATCTCGGCGGCCTGACGGGCCTTTTCCTCGAAGTTTTCGTCAATATTACAGTGGCTGGATACCATCGTAAGTCCTAAGGAATCTATGTAGTCCTTAAATTCCGTATGCTCCATGCCCCAAAACATGCCCTGCGCCCCTTCGTAGCCCTCGATCTGTGTATAACCGTAGTCGGCCAGTTGCCTGAGGGTTCCTTTCGGATCCTGCGGGAGTACGTCCCGAACCGTATAGAGCTGGATACCAAAGGCATCAAGCGTACCGGCGGCCTGCATGGCTCCGTCCGCGGCGCTGTCAGCCATGTCGGCTTCGGCGGCGGTTGACGTACCGCTATTAGCATTGCAGGCCCAGGTGGGAAGGATAAGCCCGGCTGCGGTCATCTTGCCGGCGGTGAGGAGAAATTTTCTTCGGTTGCTCATGAGCATGATCTGTTTTGAGCACTTAATGTAGTAAATGCCGGCCATTTGGCGTAAGTCAGGCAATCGAGGGTCCTGATAGCACTCCAAATGCCAGGCCATTAGATGTCTGTTTTTGCGGCGGAGCGCGGGGTAATGCGCATTCAGGTAGCCAGCACCAGCGCACCGTAGGCAAAGGTCCCGGCGGCAAATGCCCAAAGATTACTCTTTCGCTCTTCGGGAAGCTCCTCTTTAAGGACGTTCATGATCACGCCCCCGGCCAGGAAGGCGAAAATCATACCGATGTAGCGCTCCGCTATCTCGGTCCAGATACCCAGCCCCCAGCCGACCACCAGGGCCGCAGTGATCATCCAACGTCCCTTCTTTTGATAAAGGCCGCGGTAATGGTCGTAAAGCCCGTAATCGGTCACCATGAAATGGAATGCCATGGCAACGACGTAGTACAACAACCCCAGGTTGGAATCATCTTCGCGGTGGAGCAGCAGATAGCCGATGATCATATTGTAAAAAAAGAAGGAGATCATATGGATCCAGAAAACCTTGACGTCATAACTTTCCTTCCCGTCCCCCGGCTTACGCTGTGAAGTCCGTGCTTTTTTGGCGGCGCGTTCCAGGGCATAAAAGACGACCAGGCCGATCAGGGAAAAGCCGTAGATATGGTGCTCGGCAAAGGCCAGCCAGCTGATCTGGATATTCTCCGCCACCATCTCCTGATAATGTGCGAATTCAGGCAGTACGTGGAGAAATATGTAGCTAACGGAAATTCCGCCCGCCAACGACAACCATTTGCTGCGCGGGATATGGGAAAGCCGTAGCTTATTGATGAAGAGGTGGACGAGCACCAAAACGAGAATGGACAGAATAGACTCAAGCATAGAAAAAGCAATGTACCATCAATGCGCCGTTTTACCCTATCAACCTGCGCTCCGCCGCAAAAAGAAGCCTCCACCTCAGTATAAACTGCGGTGGAGGCATAAGGCCGATTCAGTCTAGCCGGACCCTCACTCGTGCCATACTAACCCTTCCAGGGCAACCGAATACAAATCGTTGCTTTCATCGTAGTCAATCGTGTAGGTCGTGGGGTAGTAGCCCGATTCCTGCCACGCGGCGGGTTGGCGTACCTCGGCCGTCACCATCGGCTTGCCGAGCAGAAATTCGGTGGTCACCATCGGCTCCAGAAAGTTTAGTTCGGCATCGTACTTGCCGAAGATGAAGGTGTGGGTAAACGTGCCCGATCCGTTGACCTCCGGCGAGCGAAGATCGATGACGTGGGCCCCCATGCGCGGCACGCCGCCGGGAGTTTCCAGGTAATCCGGGGGAAGATTTTCCCCCGGCAGGGGCTTATTGAAGGCGGTGGTATCGTTGGGCCCGATCAGGTCTCGCTCGGCCGCGGACATGAAGTAGAAATGCACGTCAAAGTGGGGTTTATCGTAAACATTGGCCGGTTCATGGCCGTGCTCGTTCCAGTCGAGGGTAAGGTGATCGAAGGGGGGAACGGCCACCTCATCGGGCAATTGAAGGACGTATTCCGTGGGATGCGCATGGCCGGAAGGCAGCCCTTCCAGCGCTTCGGGGCCGAATTCGACGCCGAGCGTAAGGGGCTTGCCAGCGTCGTCGGTAGTGACCACCGACCAGGCCATTCCATTACCCATCGGCAGCTCGGCACCTTTGAAGTAGGTCTGCACCGAGGGGTTCGTCGTCGTCGCAGCCCGCGCAGAGAACCAATAAAAAGAATAGGAGAAAGGAAAATTTCATTGTGCTGTTCGTTGGAGGTTCGGAGGAATCAGGGTTGGAGGAAACGGATACCGTGGCGCTCACACATTGCGAATACGGTGGGCATATCCGGCGGTCCGGCCGGCAGCTCACCAAGTTGCGCGAACAGTTCTTCTATCCCGGAAGGGAAGGCAGTTAGGATGACGCGGGTCTTGCCGGTCCCGACGGTGGTCCAGGTATGCGGTACGCCGCGGGGGCCAAAGGCCATATCACCGGCTTTAAGTACCGTGGTTTCGTTCCCTACGGTAACCTGCAGTTCGCCCTCCAGCACCCGGAAGATCTCATCTTCGTTCTCGTGGACGTGGGGGGGGATGGTTACGCCGGGGTCGTTGTATTCCTCGATCATGGTCAACTTTCCGCCGGTGTCCGCGCCGGTCAGTTTAAAGGTCATCCGGTCGCCGAGAACGTTAACGCGGTCTCCCTCCTCGCCACGAACGATGCGGGGGTCCAGGGGGGAAGTTCCCGGCGCCGGATTACCATGGGCGGATAAGGGGCGAAGGGCCGTAAGGGCGCCGGCGGCGAGAGAGGTGCGAAGAAAGGCAATACGCTTCATCATAAGGAATTTGAACCGGTGAAGAATCGGGTGGAGCGCGTTGCTCCGTATATCCCTAAATTCCTCCGTTCTGTCGCGCTGCGCCCCACACAAAAGGGTAGTTAGCCGTATACCCGCGACACCAGCTCGGCCCGCCCCGCCACGCCGAACTTGGCGTAGAGGTGTTTGACGTGGTACTTCAGCGTATTCTGACTGATGAACAGCTTCTCCGCGATACGCCGGTAGGGCAACCCTTCGATCAGCAGGCGGGCTACGCGCTCCTCCTGGTCGGTGAGCGGCTCCGGGCAGCCGCTCAGATCGATGCCCCGGTTCTGCCGCAGGCGGTGCCAGTTGCTCCAGGCGATGGCTACGGTACTGAGGACGGTCTCGTCCTGAAAAGGCTTCACCAGATACCCGTATGGCCCCTGTTCCATGGCCGCCTCCAGCGTCGCGGTATCGGAGTAGGAGGTAAGGAAGATGTAGGGGATGTGGTAATCGGCGTGGAGCCGTTCGGCAATGTCGATCCCGCTCGGTCCGGTACCGAGGTTGATATCCAGCACCAGGAAGTTGGGCTTTGCGGAGCGCAACAGGTCGTAGGCCCGAACGGCATCCTTGGCCATCGCCACGACCTCCAGATCATTAGAGCGGAGTAATGACCGAAGGTCGGTCCGAATTACCGGATCGTCCTCCACGATCATGATGCGCAAGGCTTCTTCCATCAGGCGGCTCTTTTGTACTCTTTCAGCAGGATATTGACCGAGGTACCACCTTCCCCCGCCACCCGGAGCTGTCCATCGAGTTTGTCCACCAGGGCCGCGATCAATTCATACCCGTAGGTTTCACCGTCCATCACCTCCCGCGGATTCGCCATTCCTACCCCATCGTCGTTCACTTCTACGTGCAGCCCGCCCGGTGCCTCCCTGATCGTTACGCTGATGGTACCACCCCCCCGTGG
The DNA here is from genome assembly GCA_963747415.1 of Lewinellaceae bacterium. Classification (GTDB taxonomy): domain Bacteria; phylum Bacteroidota; class Bacteroidia; order Chitinophagales; family Saprospiraceae; genus Neolewinella. Next base: position 1,689,485 of record CAVVFF010000004.1, read on the forward strand.
GAAGGCGTATTTCAGTGCATTGGTCATCAATTCGTTCAGGATCAGGCCGAGCGGAATAACGGTATCCACGTCGAGCACCAGGTCGTCGATATCGGTGGTCACCGCTATGTGCCCGGCCGATACCTTGTAAGTGGCCAGCAGTCCTTCGAGGAGCTTATCGAAGTAGTCACGGATACGGATGCCACTCAGGGTGTCGTGCTGGTAGAGGTCCTGGTGTATCAGCGACATCGTCTGCACCCGGCTGCGGCCTTCCTCCAGAGCGTCCCGGGCGGCAGGCTCCCGGACGTTGCGCGACTGTAGCCCCAGCAAGGAGGAGATCACCTGCAGGTTGTTCTTCACGCGGTGGTGGATTTCCCGCAGCAAGGTTTCCTTGTCGCGGAGTTGCCGCCGGATGGTAGCACGTTGTTGCCACAGTAAGTATCCCAGTACCGCGCCGATCATGACCACGAGACACAGTCCGCCAATGATCCACCACTGGCGGCTCAGGCGGGCGGAGGACAGGGCCTCGCGGAGTTGCAGGTTAGCCATACGCTGGCGGTTCAGGAGCTCCCGCTGTTCAAATTCGTTCTCCAGCCGGAGCGTGGTCAGCGCTTCCACGTTCTCCGCATTGAGGAGACTGTCGCGGAGGGCGAAGGCGGTTTCCAGGTGCGGTAGGGCCCGTTCGGGGTAGTCATCGCGGTACGATTCGTACAGCCCGTAGTGCGCATCGTAGGTGAGTTGGGGGTTACCCATCTCATCGGCCAGCGCGAGCGCTTCCCGGTAGTGCTGGCGGGCGGCGGGTAGCTGACCGGACTGGCGGTAGCTGTGGCCCAACTCCACCAGGCAATAAGCCATGTCGCGGGGATTATCCTGCGCGCGGGCCACCTCCAGTCCGCGGCGGTTGTAGTCGACCGCGGTCGGAAAATCCGCCCGCATATTGGCGATCTTACCCAGGTTGTTCAGGGTGGTGGCTATTTCGGACTCCAGTCCGATCTCCTCCTTTACCGCCAGACTCTGTTGCAGGAAAGATTCCGCCGTATCTCCCACGCTTCGGTCGAGATAAGCCACGCCGATGTTGTTGAGAGCCGTTGCTTCTCCGCGCCGATTGCCGCTTTTGCGGCTGGCCTCCAGGTAGGCGGTATAGTGCGCTACTGCTTTGGGGTAGTCTTTCTGAGCGTGGTAGACCTGCCCGATGTTATTGTTTACGATTGCTACCGCACCGCCGTGGCGGAGGCCTTCGAATAGGTTAAGCGCTTCCAGGTACACCCGCATGGCCGCAGGGTAATCCCCCCGTGCGTAGTAGATCAGTCCGAGACTGTTGCGGACCGTACCCCTAGGAAAGCTGTCGGGCCGGGCCTCGAATACTTCCAGCGCGCGCTCGTAGACGGCGGCGGCGGAGTCCAGTTCCCCCCGTGCCCGGTAGGCGGTACCGAGATTGGCCAGCGCGCGGGCGCGGGCTTTTTCATTCTCCCCGGCGGGTAGGGTCCTGAGTATCTGGCGGTGGTACCACTCCACCGAGTCCATCATGCCGAGGCGCTGGTAGGCGGCACCGTGGTAATGCAGCCAGTCGATCTTTTGCTGTGCAGCGGCATAAGCCAGGAGCGGTTCGATCGTAGCGAGTAGATCGAGAGTAGCCCGGGGTTGTAGCACGAAGAGGGTATCGGCGGCCTCCAGGGTTTGTCGGATGCGGGTGGTGTCTTGTGCGGTTAGCGGCGGCGCGCAGGTAGAAAACATTCCCACCAATAGCAATGCCCATAGGTTCCGTCCAAGGAAAGGTGCCTGAGTTCGGCGGGCCGGCGGGGCCGCTTCGGGTGAATGAGGGTGTTGCGCTGACATCCTGCTTAAAGTTAGGTAAATCTGGCACTTACTGAAATCTCCTGGCAGATGTCCTAAAGCAATACGATCACAGCGCATTTCGGCTGATTAGTGCCTTAAGCGAGTCGGCTAACATAGCCACATCCTTATTACGCCCTGAGCGCCGACCGTTTAACCGCCCCGCCTGCGGGCGCCCACGCTCGGCGTACCTCCGTACCTCGTATGCCCTACCTGCCGCAGGCGAAGAATCCGCGCCCCGTCCGCGGTATCTGCGGTATCTGCGGTTAGAAAACACGAGCGATAGCGAGCTACACTGCGTATCTCTCCCACTAGCCCAACGAGGGGAGAGCTTATGCCTGGTACGGGCTGCTTTGAGTCGGCTTACAAAGCCTCCGACTTAGTGGTAATCGAGCGGTAGCGGGCAAAGCGATTGACCCGCTCCGCCTGGCCACTGGTACCCAGATGGGAAGAACGCGGTACCAAGCAAAATTTCCAGCACATTAAGACCCCCTCCATATTTTTAGCCCCATGCAAGCCCTTCACCTCCTCTTGATAATCCTGCTCCTTACCATACCCTCCTGTACGACCACCCGTACTGGTGGTGAACATTCCCAACCCGATGCCGCGGCTGCCCAGGCAAAGCTAAACCGCGAGTACCTCGACCCGGATACCAGCATACTAACAGCCGATCAGCGCCAGGCATTGGCCAAAACCGGGGGGCTGAACTTCTTCCCCATCGATCAGAACTACGCCGTCATCGCCAAGCTGGAACGTTACCCCGACCCCGAGATCGTACAAATGCCCACCAGTTCCGATCGCCTGGCTGAATATCGGGTATACGGTCAGTTATCTTTTGAACTCAACGGCCAGCCGGTTTCCCTCGACGTTTTCGAAAGCACCAATCCGAACGTACCCGAGGAATACCGGGACGTCTTGTTCCTACCGTTCCGCGACGAGACTTCCGGCTCCGATACCTACGGCGGCGGTCGCTACCTGGACGTAAGGAAGCCGGAGGGTGAAACCGTACTATTAGATTTCAACCGTGCCTATCATCCCTATTGCGCTTACAATTACGGCTATTCCTGCCCCGTGCCCCCGGAACAGAATTTCGTCCACCAGCGCATTGAGGCCGGAGTACGGAACACGGATCTCGGGGAGTAATCGGGCCGTTCGCACGTCAAGAACCCTCACTTTCGCATAGATGGGGCAACACCCCCCTTATGCGCTGGCTTTTTCTCTATTCGATATTACTCACCGCCTGTGGATCTACCGCTCCCCTGACGGGGCTATGGCAGATCGACCGGGTGACGGTCGGTGAAGAGGAAATGACCCCTACCGGTCGCTGGATCCGCTTCGGGGCTGACGGAACCGAAGCATCGGGTAACGGCTGGATTCAGCACACCGTTGGCACCTATCGCCTGAGCGATCAAAAGGATTCCCTCACGCTGGAAAGCCGGTATGGCCTGGCGGATACGGAGGAACCCTTTCTCCTCCTGCTTGAGGGAGCACAAATGGAATGGCGACGGAAGGAAGCGGGACAAGTCGTCACGGTCGCTCTCAGCCGGACGGAAACCCTGCCGACTGCTCCGGCAAACTTGTTGTGGGGAGCCTGGCAGTCGGTTACCGATGACCGGTATCATTTTTTCCGGTGGGACAACACCGTCGTCACCGGAGGGGGGGAGCCTGACCGGCTATTCGGCCTTTTCAAGACGGGAGCCCATGCCAATACGCTGGAGGTCGTGTACTACGAAACCCCCGACGTCATCCGCTATTCCTTTGCTTTCACCAATGACGATGAAATGACCCTTACGTCCGCTACCGGCGAAGTGGAGGTCTATTGCAGGATTCGTTCGCTACCCGTCGCGCGGTAAGACTGCCCCCGCTCGCGTATATTGATCCCACTATGTCGAACGCCTCCCCCATCCATGTCGGCCTGATCGGATTCGGTCTCTCCGGCCGCTACCTGCAGTCCCCTTTCTATCGCGCGCATTCTGGTTTTTCCGTAAAACGGGTGGTGACCAGCCGGGCGGAAGAACTGCGGGAGGAATTTCCGTCGCTCGAACCCACCGCCGATCTCGATGCGGTGCTGGCCGACCCCGAAATTGACCTCGTCAGTCTGGCCACCCCCAATGCCACCCACTACGACTACGCCAAAGCCGCACTCGAAGCGGGAAAGCACGTACTGGTCGACAAACCCGCCTGCGCTACCGCGGCCCAGCTGCGGGAACTGCGCGACCTGGCCAGGAGCAAAGACCTCCACCTCTTCGTATTCCAAAATCGTCGTTGGGACAGTGACTTCCTCACCGTTCGCAGCGTGGTCGAAGGCGGAGCACTGGTGAAGCTGGTCAACTACGAAGCCCGTTACGATCGCTGGAAACCGGAACCCAACACAAAGCCCTGGAAAGAAAAACCGGGTGCCGCCGCCGGCATGCTCTACGATCTGGGCGCGCACATCATCGATCAGGCCATCGTACTTTTCGGCCGGCCCAAGGATATCAGCGGAGCCACCTGGACGCAACGCAACGATTCCAGTATTCCCGATGCATTCGACATCCAGCTCACCTACGGCGGCCCCATGCGGGTGCACCTTTCCTGCAGCCTGTTGGTCCGGGAGCCAACACCGCGGTATACCCTCCACGGGCATAGGGGAAGTTTCGTGAAGTACGGCATCGACGTGCAGGAAGATCAGCTGAAGGCCGGCATCTTACCCGATCATGCCCACTTCGGCGAGGAACCCGCGGAACAACATGGCCTGCTGCACACCGAGACGAGTGGGCTGACATTCCGCGGTCCCGTTCAAACCCGCACCGGCCACTGGATGGGGCTGTTCGATAATATGCACCGTGTACTGACCGGAGGAGCGGAGGCCGCCGTTCCGCTAGATGACGTCATTCTCCAACTGGAGATTATCGAATCTATTCCGGTACTTGCTGCACATCGGTAGATGGTGCGGAGGTAGGAGGCTGGCCCGTGAAGGCCATTTGGGCGGGTTGGATGGGTTTGGCCGGGTTTGGCCGGGTATTGCCGTCGGACGTCTTAAAGCGTCCGACCCCTTTAAGCGTCGGACGCTTTGCAATTTCCGTGCCAAAATTCAGGGAACACCAAACGACATGTACCGCACCACTTGACTCCATACCGGTTGGTAAGAGCACGGCCGGAATGCGGGGGGTATTCGTTTAGGCGTCCGACGCCTTTAAGCGTCGGACGCTTTGCAATTTCCGTACCAAAATTCAGGGAACACCAAACGACATATACCGCACCACTTGACTCCATACCGGTTGGTAAGAGCACGGCCGGAATGCGGGGGGTATTCGTTTAGGCGTCCGACGCCTTTAAGCGTCGGACGCTTTGCAATTTCCGTGCCAGGATGCAGTACCCCCCCAACCGGCAACTACCTCCCCAGCCAATTCCAGCCAATTCCAGCCAAGATCAAGGGAGCTGACCGGAACGGTTAAGATTGCCGTTGCCACGTAAAATTATCAAGGTGTAGCTCAGCTATTTATGCGGGTTGCCGCTGCTCTCCGAACATAAGGGTTGCACCTGCATCCTCGCCCAAAATTTGTACACCCGCTTTTGACAGCCGGTTCACCCTGGGTTGCACGATCCAGATACCTACCGGAAAAAACCAGATCAGGAGGGCGAGTTGAAGCAGCTCGTGTTTGGTGGGCTCCCGTTCCTGCTCCGCAGTGATTATGAGATCGGCAACGTAGACCGCGCAGTAAAAATGAGAGACCATCCATACGCCCAAAAGGGGAAGGATAGTCCAGAACAGCAGGGTGAAGGCATTGGCCTCATCGACCAGGAGCAGCATATTACCGCTGTAAAACAAGCTTCCAAAACACAGCCCGGCCAAAGTGGCTACTACGGCACCGAAACCAATCGTGGATCGACGAAACTCGCGTGGCATCCGTTTCTGCAGGCCGGAGCCAACCGACCAGGTCCAGCCGTAAAGCACCACTCCGATGGTCAGGGAGCCGGCGGAGGAAAGGTAATAGGGCCAGGACGGGGCAGCATCGGGCGTTGCAAATGCGACGAGGTTAGACAAGGAAACAGCCGTTCCTAATAGCTGCATCAGAAAAGGGATGCCAAAGGAAAAAAGAAACAATTGCCAGTGGGGTGCGCGGAGAAATTTCTCGGTCATAGCGGGTACGGTTAATTGAACGTTCGAAAAAAGGAATACATCCACTGCCAAAAGACAGGGTGCTCCTGGAAGTAAACGTCAATGGCTCCTTCGCATTCTCCCCATGACCACCCCCCCCTTTTTGCATTCGTAGGCAATGGGCTATTAGCACCGAAGCATCTATTTCAATTCTCGATTCATCCGTGTAACGGGAATACCGACCGCTCCATAAACAAAGGCAACCCGGGAGCAAAGAAAAGCTGAATACAAGTTGCAACTTATTATATTTAGCTAACCCCAAATTTACCGTCTCTACTCACCTTAATTCCGTCCCCGCCGCATAAAGCGTACAGCGGGATGCTCAACCTTGACACTATGGACTTATCAAATCTTTTAATAACGGGGGCATCACCGATCTTCCGGTCCGGGCTACTGCAAATCTTAAAGATTCAATCGGTTTCATCCATACAACATCCCTCCCAACCCCCGCCATTCCTGCAACTAATGGTGGCCGGCGATCACCCCTCCCCTAGCGAGCTCGACAAGCTCAGCTGCCAGTTTCGGGACGACCGGTACACCCTCCTCCTGGGCGGCCCCATTCATCCTTCTTTAGTGGATAAGTTGCTCTCTGGCGGACTCAACGGTTACCTTTTGCGGGACGCTTCTGCCGAAAAACTATGTCAGGCCATCGACATAGTCTTGGCGGGCAAAGCTTATGTAGATCCTGACCTCCAGGCCGGCTCCCCCAGTCTTCGCCCCCTGATCTCTCCATTGACCAAGCGGGAACGGCAGGTGCTTCGTCTCATCGTTTTGGAATACACCACGGATGAGATCGCGGGCAAGCTATTCATCAGCCGCTGCACGGTGGAGACACACCGTGCACACATTTTGCAAAAACTGGGGGTCCGGAATACGGCCGGGATCGTTCGCGAAGCCATGCGTCGGAAGCTCTGCGCAATCTGATCTTTTTTAAATATCATGGAAAACCCGGACGCGCCGCGTTTGAATCGGCAGGAAATTTAGGGCCTTACACCTAAACCAATGCCCAACGTTCAAGACCGTGTTTCCGATCTGCTACTGACCGTAAGGGGCTATTTGCAAGATCGTCTTGAAGAAATTCAGACTACGGACCTTAATCGTACGGTGGTAGGTAACATCGGTCGGCCGGAATTGGAAGGTATTGGGGCCAATGACCAGACCCTCCCCCTGTCAGATTCGATCGTGCTTACCCTGGTCCGTACCGAAGAGGATCCTAGCCGCAAAAATCAGCGAAACTACCGGGCCAACCCATTGGCCACCGACAACTCGAACGGTATTCTTTACCGCAACCCGCCGGTGGGGCTGAATCTCTACGTACTCATCACGGCCAACCACAACAATTACGCTAACGCGCTGACCCTACTATCCAATGTGATCGCAGTTTTTCAGCACCGCAACAAGTTGACCGAGGACGGCATCGTCCCGTGGCCGACCGGGGGTATATATGGTGACCAGGCACTTAAATTCAGCCTGCTCTCTCCCACCTTCGAAGAGGAGAACCACCTGTGGAGTATGCTCGGTGGCAAGCAGATCCCCTCCGTCCTATACCTCATCCAAACCGCCAACCTCGAGCTGCTACCCGACCAGGAGATTACGGGCCCACCCGTTACGGAGATCGTACTCAACGAAACAATCAACTGATCATGGGCTTCCGCATTGGCTACCTTAAGTTGCTTACGTTGCGCTGCTGGCACCCGGATTACCTGGGTAGTGCTGCCCCGCTGGTGCCGGTGGCCCCAGGGGACTCGCTTACCGTAGCGGAAAATAACGATTACCTGGCCTATGACCTCCGCCAACTCCTCGAACTCAAACCAACGGAAAGGGGGGCGGCAACTCTCAAGCGTTACGGCTTGATATGGACCCCATCCACACAGGGGGGCTGGCTGCTGGCCAAGGATACCTTCTCCACCACCGACCCTACCCTTCGACTGCAACTAGGCGTCTTCCTGCGCGATCCCGGCTTTGCCGCGGCGACCGATTTTGGCGTCGGAACGCAGGAAAAAAGCCTTTTCTACCTGACGAACGCCAATGAGACTTCAGCACCGGAACATGACCTGACAAACGGAAACCTGCGCAGCATCCATTATGTGGAAAGTTCTCCGGCAATCGTCCGGCTGAGCCAAAATGCCCCGGGCACCGACAGCCAGGTAGAGCTGAGGGACCCCTTGCTATTCAATAATCCCATTTTAGAAACCCTCACCGTTAGCGGCGGAGAGCCGACTACGGACCACTATCAGATCGACCTGCGATCCCGGCCGGCGGGGCTGTACCGCTTCACCGGGCTTAACGTAAGCAATCAAAACCTCGCCGTAGGCTTTACTTCCACCCCTGGCTTGCTCGGCGTGATCGAGCTGCAGCTGGCCGATTGGGCCGGTTCGACCTTCGATTTACACTTTCAATCTTCCAATCCCTGAGATCCATGGCAACGTACAAAGTTCCCGGCGTCTTCGTCGAAGAGATATCGACCTTTCCTCCCTCGGTTGCCCCGGTGGAAACCGCATTGCCCGCCTTCATCGGATACACGGTCAAGCGACCCGAGCGCCCCCTGGAACTCGGATCTCCGGCCAACACCCCCGAGGAGGATCGACCCATACAGGTGATCCGCATCGGCTCGTTACTTGAATTCGAAGAGGTCTTCGGCCGGGGATTGCCGGCTACGGTCGACGAGGTAGTCCTCGACGATAATCTGCAATTTGTCCGGGCATCACTGTCTCAGGAGTTCTACCTCTACCCCTCTGTCCAACTATTCTACGCGAACGGCGGCGGAGACTGCTTCATCGTTTCCATCGGAAGCCCCCTGGTGGACGGCGACTCAGCCGACGCCAACGACTTTACGGAGGGCATCGCCGCCCTGGAGGGATGGGACGAGCCGACCATCCTGCTGTTTCCCGATGCGGCCGCCCTCACCGGTGCTCCAAACGATATTTACGGTCTGCACGATGTTGCGTTACAGCACTGTCAGAGCATGATGGACCGGGTAGCTATACTCGACCTTCCCATCGACGAGCAAGACGGTGATGAATTCCGAAACAACACCGGCACGGTCGGCCTGAGCTACGGGGCGGCCTATACCCCCTGGCTGCTTGCCTCACTCTCCAAACCCTACAACGCGAGAGTTTTGGACAATGCGGGTGGCGTTTTCTTGGTCGGGACAGCGGGTGCGCCACAAACGTTGCAATCCGCCCTGCTCGCCAGTGAACAAGGTCTTTTCTCCGATGCGGTAAACGCTGCCTCACCGCAAGAACTCGAAACGACGGAAACACTGCTCCACCAGCAATCCGCTACCTACCGCAGCATCCTGCGGGGATTGAACGACACGAAAATACCGGTGCCGCCGAGCGGTGCAGTGGCCGGACTGTATGCCTTCGTGGACCGCACCCGCGGCGTCTGGAAGGCCCCGGCAAACGTGAGCGTGGCAGGGGCGGACGGTCTGACCCAAGTGTTTACACAATCGGAACTCGGAGACCTCAATGTAGACGTGGTGAGCGGAAAATCGATCAATGCGATCCGCAAATTTACCGGTAAGGGAATCCTCGTTTACGGTGCCCGAACCCTGGCCGGCAATGACAACGAATACCGGTACGTATCGGTACGGCGACTGATGAATATGCTGGAAGAGTCCATTGAGAAAGCCACCGCCCAGTTCGTCTTTGAGCCCAACGATGCCAACACCTGGGTTCGCGTGCAAGCCATGATCGAGAACTTCCTGACCCTCCTCTGGCGCGACGGCGCCCTACAGGGTGCCAAACCCGAACATGCCTTTCGGGTGGCGGTGGGCCTGGGCCGCACCATGACGCCCCAGGACGTGATCGACGGTCGCATGATCGTAGTGATTCACGTTGCACCCGTTCGCCCGGCGGAATTCATTGTACTCCGCTTTATGCAACATCTACCCACCAGCTAAATCGCCCCCTTTATGTTAGCCAACCTAAAAGTACCGGGCGTCTACGTCCAGGAAATCACTACCCTTCCCCCTTCGGTCGCGGCCGTGGAAACGGCCATTCCAGCCTTTCTGGGCTACACCGAGATCGCCTCGGATGCCGCTGGCGACAGCCTGGTCGACCAGCCGGTCCGCATCTCCAGCCAAATCGAGTACGAGGCCATTTTCGGCTACGGGCCGCCCACCGCCGTTACCGAGGTGGAGCTGGATGCGGCGGGCAACTTCATCCGGTCCGACCTCTCCGTCCGCTACTACCTCTACGACGCCATTCGGCTGTACTTTGCCAACGGGGGCGGCGATTGCTACGTGGTGTCGACCGGTGCGTATTCCTTTGTCGGCGTTACCGCGCCGGGAACCGGCAATGCCGAAATTGACGCCGCCAACTTCACCGGTTCCGGCCGGGCCCTGGAGGCCATCGCCAAGGTGGACGAGCCCACTTTGCTACTGTTTCCCGACATGGCGGCCACCGACACGACGGCCCTGACGGACGTGCAGAAAGCGGCCTTGCTGCAGTGTGGCGACCTCCAGGACCGCTTTACCATCTGCGACCTGATTCGGGAGGATACCGCCAACCGTCCGACTACAAGCGAGCCTCCTGGACAAAATTTCCGGGATACCATTGGCGTGAACTTTTTGAGCTACGGCGCGGTGTACACCCCCTGGCTAAAGACCAAGCTTTTCCACCCGGTCGATTACCCCCTGCTGGAAAACATCACCATCAGCTTTGCAGACGGTTCGACCCTCACCGGCTTCGATCATACGCAACTGCACAACGACGACACCGACATCCTGTCCTTCATGCGGATCGGGCGAGCCAAGGCCGTACACGCGGACATTCAACTCAACGCTCCAGCCGATGCCAGTGCCCTGACCACCGCACTCGACGAGCTGGAAGGGAGCCCACCATATACTCCGCTGCCCGATGCGGTAACTGATGCACGTAGCGACCTGGATGCCGCGATCGCCGCATACGACAACACGGACCCAGGTACGCTGACGGATTTGGAAGGCGCGTTTGAGGTATACGACGCCGCGCTTACCGTCGCCTACAATCCGGATGCCAACCTTCGGAGACTATTTCCGATTTACGGAACGGTAGCCAATGGCATCGAAAACGACATCAGTTTCCAACCGCCGAGCGGTGCGGTAGCCGGAATTTATGCCAGGGTGGATGCGGCCCGCGGCGTATGGAAAGCCCCGGCGAACGAGAGCGTCATCGGCGTGATCGGTCCTGATATCCGCTATACCCAATCACAGCTCGGCAACCTCAACGTCCATACCACCGGCAAGAGCATCAATGCCATTCGCGCATTTCCCGGCCGGGGCACACTCGTTTTCGGGGCCCGCACGCTGGCCGGTAACGACGGCGAATACAAATACATCAACGTACGCCGGCTGCTCATCTTCCTGGAAGAGAGCATAAAAAAAGCCGCGGAGGCCTTTGTCTTCGAGCCCAACGACGCGAATACCTGGCTACGGGTGCGGGGCATGATCGAAAATTTCCTCAACCTCCAGTGGCGCGCCGGTGCCCTGCAGGGAGCCAAGGCGGAGGAAGCCTACCGGGTCGCCATCGGCCTCGGTCAGACGATGACCGCCCAGGACGTCCTCGCCGGTCGCATGATCGTGGACATCTCCCTGGCCCCGGTCCGCCCGGCGGAATTCATCATCCTTCGCTTCAGCCAGCAGCAAGCCCAGTCTTGAAGCAATTAGTGAATTGGTGAAGGAATGAATTAGCGGGGATGCTCACTTCGCTAGTGCACAAGACTCCTCCGACCTAACGGACTAAAAGACTAAAGAACTAACGGACTAAAGAACTAACGGACTAAAAGACTAAAGAACTAAAAGACTAAAAAATGCCAAATCTACCCCTACTAAAATTCAGCTTCCTCCTGGAATGGGGCGGCGAGCGCGTCGGCTTCACCGAGGTGACGGGACTGGAATCCAGCACCGAGGTAATCGAATACCGCGAAGGCGCCAGTCCGGTAGCTTCCAAGCAAAAAATGCCCGGAATGCTCACGTACGGGAACATCACGCTCAAACGGGGGACGATCGCTCCGGACGCCGATTTCTACAAATGGTTCAACAGCCATCAGTTTAATGCGACGGAGCGCAGGGATCTCACCATCAAGCTGCTGAACGATGAACTCGAGCCGGTGATGACCTGGCGGGCCATGAACTGCTTCGTAGTCAAGTACACGCCATCGGAACTCAAGGCGGATGCCAATGAAATAGCCATCGAGGCGATCGAAGTGGCTACCGAGGGTATATCCCAACTCGTCTGATATGGCTATCTCCCGGGCTCTTGGCTTTCACTTCAGTGTCCACTTCGGTTTCGACCGGGGAGAGGAGGACGTGCGCTTTCAGAGCGTCAGCGGACTCAACGTGGAGTACACCACCGAGACCGTGGTAGAAGGCGGGGAGAACCGCTTCGAGCATATACTGCCGGTGCGTACACAGTATCCAAACCTCGTCCTGAGTCGGGCGATGGAAGTGAGTTCAGCGCTTAGTGACTGGTGCAAAGCAGCATTCTTTGATCGGCAATTCGCCCCGACCGACATCACCATTCACCTGCTCGATCCGGAGGGAGAACCCCTGCAGAGCTGGCAAATCGATTGGGCATGGCCGAAAAAGTGGAGCCACTCCGACTTTAACGCAGAGGAGAATAACCTGGTCATCGAAACCCTGGAACTCGGCTACCGCACATTTCACCCTTTATAATTTCCGTCATGCCCATCGTCATCAAGGAACTGGTCATCACCGTCAAGACCAATGAAGAAAGACAGCCCCCCGTGACCCGGCTGCGTACGGAAGAACGCGCCCAGGCGCAACAAAAGGGGCAGGACGCCCTGGTCCGCGAAGCCGTGGAACAAACCCTGGAAATTCTCAACCGCAAAAACGAACGCTAAGTCATGCTCGGCCCACTCGAAAAAATGAAGATCCTTGCCTTCAAGGATGCCGACCGCAAGCAACCGGCCGTCCCACCCGCTTTTCCGGTACTGGTGAACCCGGAATCCTACGGTATGGAGCACGCCATCGAGTATGAAGTGGACGAAACGGTACGCGCCGAAGACGGCAGCGAAAGCACCAATACCCTCAAATACAAAAAAACGCCCCCGGGCACTTTCACCTGCGAGTTGATCTTCGATTCCTCGGGTATCCTGGACGGCATCTCTCGTCCGGACGTGGTGGCGGAAACCGAACTCTTCAAGAAATTCCTGCTGGCCGTCGAATCCGATACCCACGATATGCGGCACTTCACCCTCATCTGGGGCACCATGATCTTCAAGGGAAGGGTGACGGCACTCAATTACACCTTCAAACTGTTCACCCCGGACGGGCGACCCATCCGCGCCGTAGCCGAAGTGAGTTTTAAGGGCAGTTTTTCCGATGCACTCGGTGAACTGATCAACAACTTGCTTTCTCCCGACCTAACCCACCGCCGCGTAGTGCGGGCCGGGGACACGCTGGCTAACCTCTGCCAGGAAGTCTACGCCAATCTCGACCACGTTCAGGCGGTAGCCGCCTTCAACGGCCTGGATACTTACCGCAGCCTGCGGGTAGGAAGGGAGCTGGCCTTCCCCCCGATCAAAATACCCGCCTCATGACCGCCGAAAGCCGCCTCATACCAACCGTGGCTCCGGCAACGGCAGTCAGTTTTACCGTCCTTAGCGACGGAGCCGACCTCGGGCCCGGCCTGCCCGTATTGAGCATCATTGTCGACCGGGAGATCAATCGCATTCCGAGCGCAACGCTCATCCTGCAGGATGGTAGCCTCGCCGACCAGACCTTCAAGCTTAGCGAGAGCGGGAATTTCGACCCGGGCAAGAAGATCGCGATCAGCCTGGGTTACCAGGGGACGAACGAGCCAATCTTCGAAGGCGTCATCGTAAGTCAGCGTATTCGGCTGAGTGGTGACCGCACCCTGCTGACGGTCACCTGCAAGGATGCGGCATTCCGTATGACCATCAAACGCCAGTCCCGCTACTTCACCGACCAGAAGGATTCCGATGCCCTGGAAAGCCTCATCGGCGGTGCCGGTCTCGAAGCCGACGTAGCGGATACCGGGAACATAGTCCCTGAGCTCACCCAACACCTCTGTACCGATTGGGACTTCATGGTCAGCCGGGCGGAAGCGAACGGCATGGTGGTCATCGTACAGGACGGTAAGCTGACCATCAAAGTTCCCGAATTCGCGCCCACCCCCGCCCTGGCGCTGGAATACGGCGCCAACCTGACGGCCTTCGACGCCGAGGTAGATGCCCGCCACCAGCACGTGGAAGTAGAGAGCCACGCCTGGCGGGCCGCCGAAGACGAAACGGTCGTGGAAACCAACCCGCCGGTAGCGCCCGCAGTCGGTGACTACGGTTCCGAGAAATTAGCGGAGGTGCACGGAAAATCCCCCTATATGCAAGTGCACGGAGGCGGACTGGAGCCGGCCGAGCTGATCGACTGGTCTACGGCCACTGCCCGCTTTAGTGAACTGGGTCGGGTACGGGCAACGGTCCGGTTCCAGGGGACGGCCGAGGTCGCCGTGGGCGACACCGTAACCCTCAATAAACTCGGGGCGGTGTACAACGGCAACGCGTATGTAAGCGGCCTGCGACACGAGCTTTCCGCCGGCAAGTGGTTCACTACCGCCCAGTTGGGTATCCAGCCGGAGCGATTCACCGAACGATTCGCGGTGAGTGCCCCGCCTGCCGCCGGATTGCTGCCGGCGACCAGTGGCTTACACGTCGCCACGGTGGTCCAGATGCACGACGACCCCGCCGGAGAGGAAAGAATCCTTGTTTCCCTGCCTGCCACCGCCCCCGAAGGCGCCGGAAACTGGGGCCGCCTGGCTGCCGGTATGGGAGGCAATAACGCCGGTCTGACGTTCCGGCCCGAGGTGGGAGACGAGGTAATCGTGGGCTTTCTCCACGCCGACCCGCGCTACCCGATCATTCTTGGGGGGCTGCACAGTTCCGGGCGCCCGGCACCCTTCCCCCCCACCGAAGACAACTTCGAGACCGGCTACGTAAGTCGTGGCGGGCTGCGGCTGGCCTTCAACGACGAGGATGAATCCGTATTGTTAGAGACCCCCTCCGGTGACAGCCTGCAGCTCACCGGCAAGGACGGCACCATCGCGATCAAGGATCAAAACGGCAACAAGATCGAAATGAGCTCCTCCGGCATCCTCATCGAGAGTGCCGGCGAGCTGACCCTGAAAGCGGCAAGCGCCGTCAAGGTGGAAGGCTCTACCGTTGAGGTCAAGGCCTCCGCAACGGGAAAATTCGAGGCGGGAGCCACCCTTACCCTGAAGGGATCACTCGTACAAATCAACTGACCATGCCCCCAGCCGCCCGCATCGGAGATCTCCATACCTGTCCGCTTTCCACGCCGGGAACGCCGCCCGTTCCCCACGTCGGCGGACCGGTGCTCGGTCCCGGTAAACCCACCGTCCTAATCGGAGGAATGCCGGCCAGCGTGGTGGGCGACACCTGCACCTGCGTCGGGCCGCCCGACAGCGTGGCCATGGGCTCCGGCACCGTCATGATCGGCGGTATGCCGGCTGCCCGGCAGGGAGACTCTACCGCCCACGGGGGCACTATTACCCTCGGATTCACCACCGTACTAATCAACTGATCCCATGAACCAGGACTACCTAGGCACCGGCTGGAGCTTTCCTCCCGAATTTTCCCCCGCCACCGGCGAGGTCAACCTGAGCAGCGGCCCGGTGGACATCGCCGAGAGCCTGCGCATACTGGTCAGCACCCTGCCCGGGGAGCGTGCCATGCGGCCGGACTACGGGGCGGCCTTTCAGGACCTTCTCTTCGCCAGCATGGACACGACTACCCAGACTGAATTTTTCGACCGCATCCGCATGGCGCTGCTGCAGTACGAGCCGCGCATCCTGGTGGACAAACTCGAACTCGACACTTCTTTCCTCACCGAAGGGCGCGTGGAACTCATCGTCGACTACCGCATCCGCGCGAATAACACCCGCTACAACTTCGTCTACCCCTTCTACCTCGAGGAGGGCAGCCTGATCGACCAGATATAAACCTAGCATGCCCTCCACCGCCAACGATCCGACGCGCAATCCCAATGCCCTGCTACCCGACGGGAGCTTTCGTGGCGCACGCTTGCCCGCCGCGCTGGCCACTACCTACGTGCAGGTCGACGAAAAGGCCGATACCGACTGGCTGGAGTTCATGCGCCGGCTGGCGCCGGAGATCAACTTTGTCAAGGCCGACAATACGGTGGAGGGAGATTGGCGGCCCTTTTACGACAAGCAATACGACGTGAGCACCGCCCGCCTTCTGGTATGGCCCCTCGAGCGCCTCGGGCAGCGGTTCGCGGAGCACCGGGAGCTGATCGAGGACCACCAGAGCAGCGTCCCCGCGGAACAATTACTGGAAAGTCTGTTCGACCTGCTAAGCTCGACGGTCGTCGCCCTGGACGCATTAACCGAAAGACTGGATCCTCAGGGGCCATTGCGCGAGCGGGCCGAATCGCTCATCACCCATCAACTCGCCCCGGCCTTCCGCCGCTGGCTGGCCTACTACCGGGCCGGAGCGCCGGCCTACTTTCCCACGACCGGGCCGGACGAGGTGCCGGAATACCTCCGTGATGCCTACGCGGCCGGGGGAACGATTTATTCCACGCAGGAAATTATTGACGGTACCCCTGCCCTGAAGCCCCGGTGGACGGACGGCCTGAGCTGGGGTGACTACCTTATCGAAGTCGGGACGGACGAAACCGTCTACGGCACGACCCCCTCGGGCGCCGGAGCGGAAGAGGAGATCCTCCACGCCGTGGGCCATGCCTTTTTTCACGGGGTTTACGAAACCTTCGTCAGCTCCGCTTTGCACCTGCGCGCCGCCGCCCAAACCGAATGGCAGCGGTTGCAAAATGATCCCTACCACGCCGCCCACCTGACCGTATTGCTCGCCTACCTGCGGATGCGGAGAAAGCAGCGGCGGATGCTCAATGAGCTCACGGACCGCCACCTGCGGTACTACTATCACCGCGTATTGCGGACCGAGCCGGCCCCGGCCAAGCCGCCCCACGCGCTGCTGTACCTGGAGGCAAGAAAAAATCTGCCCGCGACCTACCTGCCCACGGGTACCCGGTTTAGGGGCGGCAAGGACGAGGCAGCCGGCACCGAACGCAGTTTCCTCAGTCAGGATGCCGTAACGATAAGCGAGGCCGCCATCGTGGAGCAACGCGCGCTTTTCCGGGTTGCCGACGACCCTTCGGTATATGATTTTCCGGGCGAAAACCGCACTGTTTTTTCCGCCGCCGACGCGAGCCGCTACTACGCCGCCACCGTGGTCAATAGCGCCGACGGGCTCGGCGAAACCGACCTACCGGAGGAGCAGGAAGGATTTTACCCCTTCGGCCACCGCGCGGAAGTCGGCAGTCACCTCGAAGCAGGGATGCCGCTGGCCCGGCTGGGGATTGCGGTAGCTTCCCACTACCTGCTGCTACGGGAGGGGGAACGGACTATCACCCTACGCTTTACGGGCATGTCGGCCGTGGCCGCCCCCGGGGTGAAGTTGCGGGTGTACCTCACCACCGAGGAAGGCTGGCACGAAACCACCACCTCTTTGGTCGGGAACGAAAGCGTGGTGGGACTGGCTTACGACGACCCGGCCGTCGTGCACTACGACGAGGAAATTCACCAGCAGGGCCTGGTCTCGAATCTGCCGGTTATCCGACTGGAGCTCGATCAGGACCAGAACACCGCCGCGATGAACCGCCTCCTGCACGGCAGAACCTTTACCGGCGTTCAGATCGGCCTGTCGGTGATCGGCATCCGCCAACTGGCCCTTTCCGGCAGCGCGGGCAGTATCGACCCGGCCAAGCCCTTCCACCCCTTCGGCCCCATGCCGCGTAAGGGGGACATCCTGACCATCGGGAACAAGGAAGTGTTCCAGAAGAGCTATGCCTCGGCCACCCTCAACTGGAGCTGGGCCGACGCCAGCGGATCGGGCAGCAAGGATGCCGAGCCCGCCTTGCTCACAAAAGGAAAATTCGCGGTCGTCGGAACGACGGATGTCGCCCTCAACGCCGGCACTTACACCTTCGAGATCCCAACCGACAACGCCACCAAACCCTCGGACGCGCTTAACCGACCCTACGAGGCGGGCGATTCGCGGGGCTTTCTCCGGCTGAAACTCCTCGAAGACTGGGGGCACGCCGATTATCCCGTTGAGCTGGCGGAATGGGCGGCCGGAAAAGCCGCCGGGGAGACGGCGAATATGGGACTACTGGGCTCCATAGCCCAGGAAGCGGCAACCTTCTACCAGGTCACCAACCAGGCACAGCAAGCCTTCTCGGCTGCGGCCATAGCGGCCATTGACAACTTTTCCGGCACGGTCTACGATGCGCTTTCCGCTACGATTACGGAATCCACCGCCGCCTTTTCCAGTTCGGTGACCAATGCCCTGCAGCCGGTCATCTCCGTGCTATCCAATGTCCCCTTGACGCCGCCCTGGATAGTGGCGATGGCATCGCTGCAAACCAGCGTCCCGAACACGGTCCGCAACCTGGAAACGACGGTCGACAACCTGCTGTCGACGCTCTCGGCCGACACACCGGCCGCGCTACAGGCCTTATCCCAAGCCATCCCGGACGCGCTCAACGCCTACAAGCAAACGGTTGATGCTACCCTGTTGCCCTTATTGACCAACGTGGAGGCGGCTTCCCAGTCGATCGTCGTATCGAACTCGTCCGGTGCCCCAGCGGCTCCCTTTAACCCACTCTTCGCCGAGCTGATCCTGGATTACGAGCTGGACCTATCCTCCACCTACGTGGTGAACGCCCAGGCGGATGCCCACCAACTCTTTCATCTCACGCCCTTCGGTTCAGATCCGCTGAACGACCTGACTTCCCCGGCCTTTCTGCCCAAGGTGCTGCCGCAGGCGGGCGGGGCGGTGGGCGCGGACGCAGGTGCATTGTATGTGGGAATAAGCAAGTGGGAGGCCGGTTCCCAACTATCCCTTTTGCTACAGATCGTCGAGGGCACGGCCGATCCGCTGCTGGAAAAACCGGAAGGCCACGTACGCTGGCACTACCTGGCGCAGAACCGGTGGACGCTCTTCCCGAAGGACAAGGTTTCCGACGGGACGGAGGGCCTGCTGCGGTCGGGGCTGGTAAGGCTCGATCTGCCGGCGAGCCTTCAATCGGCCAATACCCGCTTCGGCGATAGCCTGCAGTGGATACGGCTGAGCGTCGAGGAAAAGGTGGACGCGGTGAACCGCCTGCGGGGCGTCCACGCCCACGGCGTGGAGGTGGTCCAGGACCTACAGCCCGGGCAGACGGCGACCGATACTCCCCTGCCCGCCGGGACCATCGCCAAACTCTTCGTGCCGCTACCGGGCATCAAGACCGTGGCCCAGCCCTATCCGAGTTTCGGCGGGGCGGCCCGGGAAACGCGCGACGCCTACTTCACCCGCCTGAGCGAACGGCTGCGACACAAGAACCGCGGCATCACTGAGTGGGACGTGGAGCACCTGGTACTGGGAGCCTTCCCCGAGGTGGAACGGGTGATCTGCCTGCAACACCTGGAATTCGAGCCGGGCGAGGTGCCGGGCAGCTATACCTACCACGAATTGCGGGCGGGCCACTTCACGGTGCTGCCGATGGGGCGGTCGGGCGGCTCCGGTCTGCGCCCCTACGTCAGCCTGAGCACCCGCGAGGCCATCGAAGGTTTTTTACGGACCCGGATCAGCTGTCACGCCGTCATGCACGTTCGCAATCCGCTGTTCGAGGACGTCGTGGTAAGGGCGGATGTAAAGTACGTGACGGGGACCGACGAAAGCTGGGCGCAGAATCAGATCCAGCTCGACCTGATCGAATACATTTCCCCCTGGCACGACGGCGGCCTGGCCGGACTTGACTTCACGGCCGAGGTCCACCGCTCCGGCGTCGTCAATTTTATGGAGGAACGGTACTACGTGGATTACGTCAAGGACGTGGTCCTGTTACACACCGCCGATCCGGCCCAGAACGGCTCCGAGCGCCTGCACGCTACGAGACTGGTGGCCGTACTGGCCTCGGCCCCGCACCATGAGATCAACCCGCTGACCGCCGTGAGCAATCCGGGGCCGACCGAAGTCTGCACCCCGCCCCGCCGCCGGTCGCGGGGAACTACCGTCACCATCACCGAAAATCCGATTATCACATGAGCGTGATCGACCCCCGCAAGTTGCCGTCGGCGGCCGCCGACTACTTCGCCCTGCGGGACGATGCCTACGCCGCCGTGGAACAACTCGCCCATGAACGGTGGACGGACTACAACGCCCACGACCCCGGCATCACCCTGCTGGAACACCTGGCCGACGCCCTGGCCGAGATCGGCTATCGCGGCGAATTCGACGTTGCCGACCTGCTTACGGACCCGGGGGGCGGCATCGACTACCGCCAGCCCTTCTTCACCGCCCGCAACATCTTCACCAACGCACCGGTGACCAACGACGATTACCGGCGGCTGCTCATCGACAACCTCGGCCTGAGCAATGCCTGGCTGATCTGTAAAACCTGTGCCTGCGGTCCTTCTCCTTCCCCGGAATGCAAAGACGGCGAACTGACCTTCGCCCCCCGCTGGCGGGTGCTGCCCACGCGGCCGGCCACCGATCACGAGGGCCCGGTGCTGATCAAAGGGTTCACCGACGTCCTTCTGCAATTCGCCCCCGACGCGGAACTCGGCAACCTCAATACGGACCGGGTGGACGGGCAGCTGCTACTGCCCAACGGAGCGGAACCACCGGTACCCATCGACGCGGAGGTTCGCTTCCCGGTATGGCGGGACCTGAGTCCGCAAGCGTATCGCCTGGTAGCCACTGAGGAGGCGGAACTGACAAGTTGGAGCATCGACCGCTTCAGCCGCGACCGAACCCTGGCCGAACCCGTAGACGCGGACGACCTGCGCCGGGGCCTGCGCGATATTTTTTTTCTTGATCTAAGCCTGGAGTTCACCATCGACACCCAAACGGTCAGCCTCACCCTCCCCGAGGTCACCCTCCGGCTCTGGCAGCGTAGTGCCCTACCCTCCGGGACGGACGGCGCGACGATCCAGACGCTTTTGGAAGGAGGAGACTTGGTGACTACCTACCACCGCAAATTGCAGTCACGGGCCCTAAAGCTCGATGCAGCCGAAACCCTGCTGCACTACAACCGCAAGGTGGGGGAAGATTTCTGCCGCTTCGACCGCATCCGGGCCGAAGACGTGGCCGTCTGCGCCGACCTTCATTTGGAGGCCACGGCGGACGTGGAGGCTACGCTGGCTATGTTCTACCGCACCCTGGAATTGCTATTCAATCCCATCGTCCCCTTCCGCACCCTCGCCGAGATGGAAGCGGCCGGCTACGCCAGCGAGGCCATCTTTGATGGGCCCGCCCTGAACCAGGGCTTCATCCTGCAGGACGACCTGGACGCCTCCGTGTTGCGCTCCACCATCTTTGTCAGCGACCTTATCAACGAGCTCATGGACATCGAGGGGGTGGCGACCATCGAAAACCTGCGCTTTACCGTTTACGACGAGGAGGGACGGCCGACGGTTACGCAAGACCTCTGGTGCTTTCCGGTCAGCGCGGGCCATTACCCCTCGCTGTACATTGCCGCGAGTGCCGTTTCGATCTATAAGGATGGCCTGCCGCTGCAGCCCCGCCGGTCGGAATTACAGGCCGTTCTGAATCAATTGCGCGCCGCCGACCGGGCCCTCGCCCTGCCGGTGAGCCAGTTGGATTACCCCGTCCCCACGGGTCTGCATCGCGGCACCCCCGAATACCTGCCCGTGCAGCATACCCTGCCGGAAACCTACGGCCTCGGAGAGGCCGGACTGCCCGAACGGGCAACGGATCTTCGCAGGGCTCAGGCTCAGCAACTCGCCGCATTCCTAATCCCGGTAGAAGTTATCACGGCGAGCACCGCAGAGCAGCTGACGTACTTCGGTGACCTCTTCAGTACGGATGAGGCCATTACCCAGACCTATCGACTGCCCGACCTCTTTTCCGGCGGAAAACCGCTGGAATCGCTGGAAAACCTTCTCGCCGACCCGGTCGATTTTCAGGAGACGCTTGCCGGTCTTTTGGAGCGGGAAGAGGAATTTTTCGATCGCCGCAACCGCTTTCTCGATCATATCCTGGCCCGTTTCGGGGAGCGGATACAGGACTACACTTTGCTCATCCACGACCAGACCACCCGCAGGCAGTACGGCCCGGACAAACTCATCCAGGACAAGATCCGCTTCCTGCGCTTCCTTCCCGAGATCAGCGGGCGGCGGGGCGCAGGAATCAACTATCGCCTTGGGGAAGATGTCTGCGGCTACCGCAACCGGGCCGGGCTCGGAGAGCGGATCCGTCGCCTGCTGGGCATGGAGGACGTGCGGGCCTATTTCACCCTCGATGTGCAACGGTCGCCCGACGGTTGGTCGGTCAGCTATACCCTCACCCATCCGGATGACGGCACCGAGCTCATAACGGACGAAGCGCTACCCGACCTGTACCCCAGCGCTCCGGAAGCCGAAGCCGCCGCCTGGTCGGCCATCGAAATCATGATCGAGGAGGCCGTAGAGGTAAGTGACGCATTGGGGGACTTTCTCAACGAGCGCCTCGATAATGAGCGGCTGTACGTGGTGGAGCACATTCTGCTGCGGCCCAAATTCCCCGGGGATGCCCTGATGGAAGTATGCCTGGCCGAAGACTGCCAACACCAGGGAATGGAAGATCCCTACAGTTTCAAGATTACCTATCTGCTTCCGGCCGAGGTGGCCCCCTACAGCGAGGATATCGAATTGCGGCGCTACGCCGACCGCCTGATCCGCCGGGAAACACCCGTCTACTTGCTGCCCAAACTCTGCTGGATAAGCGACGCCAAGGGGGCAAGCGAATACACCCCCGAGGAGCTGGACGAACTGCTGCAGAGCTGTCAGTGCCCGGTACCCGACGAGCTGGCGCGCCAACTCAGCCGCTTCGAAGCCGCCTGGTGTCCCTGGCTCACCGCCAACGCCGCTTTCGCCTGGACCGAGCTCAACGACGAACTCGAGGCCGCGGTGCTGGACTGGCTGCCGGAGACCGCCTCCACGGAGCAGGCGAGGTTGTTGCTGGGCTACTTCGGGGAGCGCTTCCGGGAGCGGATCATCATCCTGGTGGATACCGACGCTGACCTCACCCTTGCCGCAACGACGTGGATGGACGATACCTGGCCGGAATTCACCGCTTCCCTGACTCAAATTAGCACCCGCGATCCCGCCCTCTACGCCGCCTGGGGTCTGCCCGACGATCCCCGCCTGGTCGAGTTACGAGACCTGTTGGAAGGCTACTACACTCCGTGGCTCGAGGTGAGTGCTTTGCTGCGCCGCTTGCTGCTCGTCTTCCAGTCCCTGCGCAGCGCCTACCCGACGGCCACGCTACACGACTGCGACGAAGGCGACGATGAAAACCCCGTACGCCTGGATCAAACCACTCTCGGTACCCTCTAAAGATAATCGCCATGTTACCCATCTTCACCGCCTATCCCCAATTCGCGCCGAACCAGATCCTGACCAGTAATAACCTGAATCAGCTTTACGACTATCTGTACGAACAGGAGCGATTGACGCGTACCCACCTCATCGGTATCGGGATCGTCTGCGGTTTGGAGGCCAGTCTGAACGACGAGGGAGATCAGCTGACCATCAGCCGCGGCTGCGGCGTCACCTCGGCGGGCCACCTCATTATATGGGACGAGGACGAGCCGCTCGAATTCCGGCGACCCTACTCCATGCCGGAGGATATCGATTACCCCTTCTTCGATTTGCCCGGCGACCCGGCGAACACCTACCCCCTGTGGGAACTGACCACTGACCGAGACGACGACGGCGAAGCCGAGGAACTGACCCACGATTTCCTTATCGGCGTCAACCAGGACGAAGATGCCGGCGAGGGAGACGAGAAGGTATTGTTACTGCTTCTCGAATGCCGGGCCATGGACAACAGCAACTGCACCCCCACCAGCTGCGACGATAAGGGCAGGACGGTAGAGACCGTGGTAAAGCCGCTGCTGATCCGGCGGGGCGACCTGGAGGAGATCCGCCGGGTCCTCATCGCCGACCATCCGGGGGTGGATGCTTATTACGCCCTGAGCCAGTCCTACGCCGACCGGCTGGCCCTGCCTACCCTGCGCGCGCCGCGCTTTGATGTCACCAATACTTCGCCGGTGACGAGCTATTCCTTACTGAAGACCTATACGACCACACTTTCTTCCCTACAGCTCACCCGGGTCCAGGAGGCGCTTGACGAAGCCTACGACACCCTTGCCCCCTTGCTGACCGGCTATTCCGCCAACCCCTTTGCCGGCAACATCAGTGGGATGACCTTCCTCCACGACGGCACCCTGCTCGACAGCACCGATGCTATCCTGTACCAGTATTACTACGATCACCTCGTGACTATCGTACACGCTTACGACGAACTACGCGACCGCGCCGAAGAGCTTTTCGGCCTCTGCTGTCCCGATCCGGATATCTTCCCCCGCCACCTCGTACTTAACCACTTTACCGACGCGGGCATCTCGAACGAGCTCCGCCACACCTGGGTGAGTTCGCCGGTACAGAACCGGCAGGCAGATGCCGGGAAAGAAGTGCTGACCCTCTTCGACCGTTTGGTTTCCCTGATAGAGGACGTAGACTTACCGGATGTAAGAAACAAGTACCCGAATATCCGCATTACGCCTTCCTTCCTCGGCGGGCCGCTTTCGGCCAAGGCGATCCCGTATTATTATACCAATGGAGACCTGGTAAACCGGTGGAGCTACGCCCAGAACCGTTCGGGGCGTTCGGCGGAGAACCTGGGTTACCGGGCCAGCGAATGGAACACCGGCGACGAATTCGTGCGAAATCCGCTCCTGTATGACCTCGAGCCCCGCAATTTCCTGCGGATCGAGGGGGCCATCGGACAAGACTACCTCTCGGCGCTGAATACCATCCGTACGCAGATCGAATCGTTCCGGCTTCCGATCGACGTGGTTGCCCTCCGTACCGGGGCCCTGATTGAAGGTTTAGAGATCGCGGATTATACCGTGCATTTCAGCGACCTCCAGAGTCAGTATGCCGTGATCCGGGAAAGCCTGCTCGGGCGCATGGCCGAGGTACTCGTGCGCTTTTACGATACCAAAATGCTGGACAACCAGGGTAATCCCACGGGGGGCGGGTTTGCGGGCACGCCACAGGCTCCACTCCTCCAACGCTTGACCGGCTACCAATACCTGCGGGGCACCGTCGGGGCGTATTACGAAGACCACTACGCCCAGCACACGGCCACGGGGCCCTACTTGGTCGGTTTTGACCTGTCCTACATTTTCCATCTCTTCATCATCCATGCGCTGGTACCCATTGAAAGTAAGTTTACCACGGAACTGCAGTCCCTCGATTTCACTGACGTGGAAACCACACTGGCCGCCTACCAGGGAGGAAGCCGATTCTTGTCCCGTATTGCCGCCGCTGCCCTGAACGATGCCCAGACAGGCGGCCCATTGACCAGTCAGAAGATCGATCTTGAAGAATATTCCGATCAGCTAGACGAGTTGGTCACTACCGGGGACCTGGAAGCCTTGCGGGCACTATACGCCGAATACGAGGCGCGCCGACAGCGCATCCTCGAACGTCAGTTGTTTGCTACCTTTCAGCAAGAGCATCCGGGCTTGCAATTCAAAGCCGGCAGCCCCCTCGGCGGCACCTTCGTGCTCGTCTACCATGGAGCGGACGGGTACACCCTGCCGCCGCGGACGGGGACGTTTCGCCTGTTCGGACGGGTGTACAGCAAGGGAAAACCCATCCCCGGTGCCCGCGTCAGCGTTGTCGACCGTAGCCAGGTGGCCACTACCCTACAGAACGGCCAGTTCAAGCTGACGGTCAACGACCTGCCGGCCCAACTTATGGTTCAGCACCCGGGAAGCGATGCCCGCATCATCACCGTGCAGGACGAGGAGCAATTTCTCGACCTGGACCTCGGGGGGATCACCGCACCGACGTCCGGGGACACCATTCCGGGCCTGACGGCAGGCACGGTGCTCGCCGACTTCTACCTCCCCTATCGCTGTTGCGGGGATGGGCTACCGATCCATATTTACCCGGCGCCGCCCAACGAGGAACCGTCGGAACCCCTCGTCGCCAGTGTTCGGCAGGTAGGCTGCACCCGGCTGATGCGCAATATCCGAACCGCCGAAGTCGAATTTACGGTGAGCGGTGGTACGCCGCCCTACTTCCTGGAAGACCAAAACGGCAACCGGCAGACCTTACCGGAAGGCCCGCAGGAGATCTTCATCGGGTTCTCCGGCAAGGTGATCGACAGCGGCTCGGAGAGCGTGCCGGTGGCCATCACCCTGCGGGACGAGATGGCGCTGTCCCTGATCGGCGGACCGGTATGTTCCGGCGATAACAAGCAGTACACCCAATCTTTCCAGGTGACCGGAGGCGAGCCGCCGTATACTTACCTCCAGCCGGACGGCAGTCAGGTCACCATCCCTACCGGCGGTACCGGTACGGTCAAGGACATTCCCTCTGGTGCCGGGTTCACCCTGGTAGTAACCGACAGCTCGGAAGCGAAGTGCAGTGAGCAGATTGTGATCGGGCCCCACACTTGTACCATCGCCGGCGCGGAATGCAACCTCCCCTGCGGTGGCATCGCTACCCGGTCGAGCTATCCCCTCTGGCTGCAACGCCCCAACACGGACGTGACCGAATACCGGGAGGTTTCGATCGATGTCGTTGGCCTTTCCCTGACGGACGAGACGGGCACGGTCATTGCGCTGACGGCCAATGACCTGGGCGTGCTAAATAACGACATCGCCACGGTCCTGGCAGCGGAAAATAACCTCCTTTCCTTCGAGAATTTCCCCGACGCAACCAAAGCCATCCTCGAAGCGCTGGCACAGGCCGTAAACAAGGGCATCAACATGCCGCTGGGGCTACCGAATTCCGAACCG
Organism: Lewinellaceae bacterium; assembly: GCA_963747415.1. Taxonomy (GTDB): domain Bacteria; phylum Bacteroidota; class Bacteroidia; order Chitinophagales; family Saprospiraceae; genus Neolewinella. Next base: position 1,716,325 of record CAVVFF010000004.1, read on the forward strand.
GGCCTAAGCCTGTCCTTTGTTGACGACGAAGCTTTCGCAAGATTCAACGCTCAGCTGTTCGACTGCTACGCCTGGTCAATGATGATGAGAATCAGCTACCGCGAGGGCATCAAAGGACGCGACCAAAGTATTCCCCGCCAGCGGACCGTCACCTACCAGACCGGCAATGCCGTATTCGCGTCAAGTATAGTCCTGGACAACCAATCCAACCAAAGCCGGGCTGTTGCCCCCAGTTTCGATCGGTTTCGGTTGAATCGCTGCGACCCGAAAGCGCCTGAGGTTGCCCTGTGCGCCACGCCCCCCCCCGAGGTAGAGATCATAGTGGAGGGGCAGGGACGTGGCCGCAAGCTGTCGGTCGACGGCAACCCGGACGGCCTGCGACCCTTCTGGGACATGGGCTTTGCCGTACCTAACCTAAGCAATGAGGAGAGCCTCGGCGTCGGATTCTTGTCCGGAGACTTGAACGCGGGCGTCTACCTCCTGCTGGCAGATCCCGATACCGGCTGCTTCCGGGTGGCCCGTACCAATATCGGCACGTGATGAGCGGCCGCCACCATATCCACCGGCAGTACCTGACCCTCGAAGCTCCGGGGCTGAAGGCGGAGGACAAGTGGCCGGACCGGCTGGAACGCTTTCAAGACCTGCAGTTGCTTCCCGTTTTGCAGGAGGCGTTCGATGCGGCGGACGACGGTACGATCCGGTTCATTGATCGGCTCGAGGTCACCGTCACCATCCAGGACCTGGAACGCCTGGAACGGGAGGTGACGCCGCGGATTCGGACGGAAGTGGAAAGGGCCCTGCGGGCCGTACAACAGCAAAAAGGTACGCTTGCGGCTGGTCCCTTCGATCAGATTCTCTCCTATCTCCGCACCGGGAACATGCCCTGGGCCGCCGGTTCCGCAGCCGATCTCCGTAAAATGATCGAAGAATGGTTGGGCCGGTCGTCCCCTAACGAATGGAGAATATTGTTCCTCGCCTGGGCCGACCAACCGGCCGCCTTTTTTGGGCGATGTACGCAGGTAGGGGGCGGATTGGTGGAGGCAGGCTGGCGGGCGCTACTGACCCTGATCCCGGACGAGGATGCACCTTCCCACATGAGGTTATTTCCTGCTACCGATCCCGCCGTATGGCGTTCCCTGATCAACGATTATGTATTGTCACCGCCGGGGATGAAAGCGCTCGCCCGTGACAAAGCGTCGGCCCCGGTCCAGAGTGAAGCCGCTACTGGTGATAGCGAACCTTCCGCCGTGGATGACTCCAATTCCTGGCACCCGGCGAACAGCGGAATCGTTATCCTTCATCCCTACCTCAATTACTTCCTCAAGGAGGTCGAATGCGAAGATGCGGACCGCGCTGCCACTCTCTTTCACTATTTAGTCTGGGGCACCACGGACTGCGCGGAATGGGACCTTCCGCTTAGTAAGCTCCTCCTGGGCCTGCATCCCGATGACTATTTAAGCCCCTCGGCCGATTTGAGCCAGTCAGACCGGGCCGCAACGGATGAATTGCTGGAAGGAATAATCGGTCATTGGACAGCCCTTAAAAACACCAGCATCCATGCCCTGCGCGACGGCTTTTTACAGCGCCCGGGGCGACTGGTCCGGGAAGGCCGCGGTTGGCGGTTGACCGTCGAGGAAAAGCCCCAGGACCTGCTGCTCGATCGCCTGCCCTGGAGCATCGGCATGGTAACATCGAAGCGAATGAACACCACCCTCTACGTCGACTGGCGATGAGGGAGCGGCGCAGGGCACGAATACCGCCGGCACCAACCATGCACCAGCGGCAAACCTTAGCCCCGGCAAACGGGCTGGGAGCGCGAAGCCTGTTGGACGAGGGCGGAAGTGCGCCACGACTAATGGATTCACCGGTACCCCTTGCACCTGCGCCGGCGCCGCCCACTTCAGATATGGAAGCCCCCCCCTCACCGGCACAAACGGAAGCTCCGCCGACCGAGGAAGTAGCCCTGGAGGCCCCCGCCGCGGCCCCGGCCGAAGTGGAGTTGATCATTCCGCCCCCGCCGCCTGACCTGGAGCAGCATACACAGGCACGCGCCAGCAGGGCCACCGGTGCCATGGCTGCTACGGGTACCCGGCAGCAGGCCCTACCGGCTCCCACGGAGAGCGTTGCCGGCGCCCGGGCCTACGTGCAGGAGCCGGCCGAAGAGACGGAAGCGCGGGCCGAGGGAAACCTCACCGCCGCCCTGCGGGAACAGCCGGCCCCCAGTCCGGAGATCGAACAGCTCTGTCACGACATCCAGGATGCCATTGAAAACAAGCGTCCGCCCGATGAAGCCAGCCTGCGCCGCGCGGACCCCGAAGCGGAAGCCCAGGCCGTGGGTGATGCCCTGAACGACGACATCTCCGGACAGAGCCAGGCTGTTGCCACCGACTACGATGCCGTCAACGCCGAGACCACCGGCACCCCGGAACAGGTAAGCGAACCCCTGCCGGACGTACCCCCGGTGGGCGAGACGCCGAACGTGGCCGCCGCCAACGTGACGCCACCGCCGGCTACGGAAGCGGAGGTGAGCCTGGAAGCCGACCGGGCCGCTACCGCCGACCGCATCGCCGAAGCGAATATCGACAACGAGGTTACCCGGGAAATCCCCGGACCACCCTTTTCCGACGCACGCGAGGGCATGGCCGAACTCGAACAGGCTGCCGCCGAGGACCCGGCCCGGGTGCTGCAGGAACAGGAAGAAGCCGTGGCCACTAGCCGGCAGGGGATGCGCGACGTCGAAGCCCGGGCCCTGGCCGCCCTGGAAGCCAGCCGCGATTCCACCACGCTGGGGTCCATGCAGCAGCAGATCGCCATGGCCGGTTCGGAAGAGCAGCAGCGGGTGGCGGCGGCCGCGGCGGCGGAGACCATCTTCACGACCGCCCAGCAAGCCGTAAACAACCAGCTCGAACCGATGGTCACGACCGCCATGAGCATGTGGAATACCGGCAAGGAACGGATCGCTACCGCTTTCGACACCGACCTGGAGCGGGCCAAACAAATGGTCGACGAGCGCCACGAGGGGGTCGGCGGCGCCATCGTTTCCATCTGGGACGACGTGGCCGGCCTGCCCTATGAGATCACCAGCATCTATACCTCCGCCGAGCGGACCTTCGGGCGGGATATCTGCGCCCTGATCCGGGAGATCAGCACCTACGTCAACGGAATCGTAATTGCCTGCGAAGAGATCATCGACAATGCGGACCGGGACATCACCGAGCTTTTCGGGAGTCTGCCCGATAATCTGCAGGGCTGGGCCACCGAGCAGCAGGCCGGCTTCGAGGAGCGGTTGACCTCCCTGCGTGACGACGTGCACACGGCCCAGCAGGACTTTACCAATGACTTGGTGAACCAGGCCGGGGCGGCGGTCCAGGAGGCCCGCGAACGGATCGATGCCCTGCGGGAGGCGGCGAAGGGGCTGATCCAGAAAGTGGCGGATGCGATCGAAGCCTTCATCGATGATCCGGTGCGCGCTATCATTAACGGCTTGCTGACCGTGGTGGGGATCGCGCCGGCGGCCTTCTGGGCCCTGATCGCCCAAATCGAGCAGGTAGCCTCCGACATCGCCGACGACCCCATGGGCTTCGCTAATAACCTGATGGAAGCGGTGCGGCTGGGCTTCAGTAACTTCTTCGATAACTTCTTCGGACACCTGCTCACGGGCTTTATCAACTGGTTATTTTCCGCTATGGGGACGGTAGGCGTTGAATTGCCTGCGGATACATCCCTGAAGAGCATCATTACCTTTTTCCTGCAGCTGATGGGGCTCACCTGGCCCAATATTCGCGAGATCCTGGTGCGCCACATCGGCGAACAAAACGTGGAGTTGATCGAGAAGGCCTATGAACTCCTTGCCCTACTGATCGAGCAGGGCCCGGGCGGCATATTCGAAATGATTAAGGAACGCCTCGATCCGGCTACCATGATGCAAACCGTGATCGAGGCGGCGGTGAGCTACATGGTGGAGACGATCGTGAGTATGGCCACCGTGCGCATACTCGGCTTGTTCAATCCCGCGGGGGCCATCCTGCAGGCCATCGAGGCGATCTACAAGGTGCTGAAATGGATCTTCGAGAATGCGGCCCGCATCTTCACCCTGGTACAGACGATCGTCGGCGGGATCGCCGACCTGATTGCGGGCAACATCGCGGGTATGGCGGCAAAGACGGAGCAGGCACTGGCGGGCATGCTGGTGCCGGCCATCGACTTCATCGCCGGTTTTCTTGGTCTGGGGGATCTGCCGGAAAAGATCGCCGAGGTGGTGGGTGGATTCCAGGAGATGGTGCTGGGCGCGGTGGATCGGGCCATTGGCTTTTTGGTGGAGCGGGCACGAGCGTTGCTGGCGAGTTTGGGCATTGGGGGTGGGGAGGAGGATGGGGAAGCCGGCGCGGGTGATCTGGATGAGGAGGTAGGCAAGGAATTTCAGTTCTCGACGGAGGGAGAGGGGCATCGCCTGTGGATCGACGCTTCGGCAGGCGTGGATGTAATGGTGGCCAGCAGAGCTACAAAACTAGCTTTGAAGCTCCAGGATTGGAATTCCCGGGTGGCGGAACGGCCCAAAGACGACCAACCGACCATTCGCAGCCTCCTGACCCAGGCCGCGAATAAATTGGACATCACCCTCGTGGAGGCGATCGAATCCAAAGAATACATCGAAGATGCCAAGACGGAGGAGCCAGGAGAGGATCAGCTGGCGGATGAGGCGGCGGCACGGCAGCAAGAAGAGCAGACGGAGGCAGCCGAGGGCGCTTTGGTGCCGATCCTGACCCAATTGTTTCAGCTCTTTGATGAGGAATCCATTCTGCTCAAGTACGAGCCGGAGTTTAGCCGCGTGGACAGCACCGCCCAGAATACGGTAAGCACGCAGGCGGTTGAGGAAGATGCCGCTTACGTAGCCATGCCCGCTTGGAACAACGTGCAGACCGGGTTAACGCAGCGGGGCCTGGTCGAACCGCTGCATCGCCAGCCTCTTGGTACCGGTAGTGGCGATACCACCTTCCAGACGCGCAATTTCGATCAGGTTTTCCTACCGGCACTGCATGCTTCCCTGGATGCTTTTTTGGGGGACCACCCCGGAGTGAGCGAACAGCGGCTTCTCGGTCCGGGAAAGGGAAGATCCGATTTTGCCGCCGCCCGCCGGCGATCCGTACACTTCAGAGAAGTCCCCGCAGGAGAAGACGGCGCCGTCGCGAAAGCGGTTTCATTCAAGGAGGAACTACAAAAGATCCTGTTCTCGGGCGCGGGCACGGCCGGCCCGCAGACGAAGGCCAGGGAATACTTTGCCGAAACTTTTTCCTTCCGGAACAGCCACACCGAGTATCGGGTAAATCCGCCGCCAGACCCCCGATTGGTAAACAGTCACCTTGTGGCGACCTATCAGTACAGTTCTTTCGCAGAACCCAATCCGAAAACCTTCGAGGTGGACGTCAGCCTGGTCCAAGGCGCCTTTGGAGAGCAATTCCGTCACGAGGTAACCGGCGACTACCTGGTCCCGAAACCGCCCAATACCTATGGCGGTGTAAACGTGCAGACCGAATTCGGTAGCCAGATTGAAACCGCGGCCCTGGAGGCCCGCGATGATCTTCCCCCCCTGGCTCCCGAACCCCAGCGCATCCGTCTCGAACGGGCGCATCTGATTGCGGACTGGTTTCAGGGGAGCGGCTATCAGAACGCCCTGAATATCATCCATACGTCCCGTGATTTTAACCAACGAAACATGAAGGCGATCGAGGAGCGACTCTACCAGGAGTTGATTACCCAACAGGGGCTTCACCCGAACGCCGTAATCAATATGCGGCTAAAGGTAGTGGCTACTTACGCCGTATACGATAACGACCGTCTCCTGAACGTCGTCAAGAACATTTTACAACAGTCCCAGGACCTCAACGCGGACACCGATGCCCTGGCGAGGCAAATGATGGCCGAAATGGCCGGTAGCCAATCGCCCCGCGTCACCGAGGATGTCACATACCAAGCTCAGATATTTGTCAACGATCAAAGCCTGTTTCCGCTGCCGATCATGCGAACCGGAGCGGATGAATTCAAAACGGAACCCCTATGACACCGGATGAAACCGAACAACTAACCAGGCAATATTGCGCATTCGAATCGCAGCTACACGCGCTAACCGGCGGCGGCGACCCGATCCGGTACAATGCTGTCATCGATCAGCTCCGGGCGATGATCCTGCACCCGGACGTACGACTGGAATACGCGCCGATGGAGGAATCCAAGTCAGAAACTACGCCGGATCCCCGGGCCGCAAGCAGGGGCGGAGCAGGGCAGGCGGTCATCCGGCGTTTGCTGAAGATCACCCGCTATACGCATGCGGATTACGCGGACCTATTTGCCACCTACCTGTCCTCTCCCCTCCCGCCGGACCTGTCCGCTACCGATCTCGCCGTCTGTCTTTGGTGGGGCGAAACGGAAACGGGGAAAAAAGGAATAGTCTGCCGGTATTACTGGCCACGCATTCCCGGAAGGGAACGCCGCTGGCATTTTCAGAGCGGGGATGAGTCCGTGAAATTTGACCGTCTCTCTCCGCAAGCACAGTGGTGGTTTACCTCGCCTACCGGGGATCCCAACCAGGAAGCGGAATATTTATCAAAAAGCTGAGCATGAGTATCCATAATCTTACCCAGCCCAACGCGTCAGGGCTTACCGAAGGCTTCGCTTGCCTGCGAGAAACCATAAAACGCCGGGTGGCCAACCATTTGGAAGGGATGCCCCCCTTTGAGTTTCCTGAGTGGACACCGCCGCCGGTCAATTCGATCTTTGGTCGTTCCGTCACTGAATTCGGCCTTTCTTCGCTAGAATGCCTCATTTTTCTACTGGCCGCCGCGCCGCGACTGGCCCCCGGTTTACTGGATGAAGCCATCCGGTCCGGGGGCGGAACCGAAAGCCAGTTGATCCCATTTGGCGGCACCCGCGGCCAGTCGTATCGCGGCACCTTACCCACCGGGCAAACGGCGGTATTCTTGTTGACCGGTACGGATGTTGAGCATAATCTCCGCGTCACCAACCTTTTACACCCCAGTGCTCCCCTTATTAGACAGGGCTGCCTGGAGCTACTTCCCCCACCATCGGGCGAGCCGCCCCTAGCGGGTCTCCTTTGCCTTACTTCCGAATGCGGGGACCGCCTACTGACGGGAAGCATTTCCACCCCCACTTTCTCCCCCAACTTCCCCGCCCAGCTCCTGGAGACTAACCTGGAATGGAGCGACCTAGTCCTCCCCGACCGCAGCCTTCAGGAAATTGCCTACCTCAAAAACTACCTTAAACACCACGCGGATCTGGCCGGCAACCCTATATACGGACGCCACAGCCGCCGCGGGCTACCGGGCCCTATTCCACGGCCCGCCGGGAACGGGAAAAACCCTGACCGCTACCCTACTCGGAAAGGCGGTGGACAAACCCGTCTTCCGGGTAGACCTGTCCATGGTCGTATCCAAGTGGATCGGGGAAACGGAAAAGAATCTCTCCGGACTGTTCGACCGGGCGGAGAGCAAGGGCTGGATCCTCTTTTTCGACGAGGCCGACGCGCTGTTCAGCAAAAGGGGGGAAGTGAAGGAGAGCCGCGATAAATACGCGAACCAGGAAACGAGTTTCCTCCTCCAGCGCGTAGAAAATTACGACGGCCTCTGCATCCTGGCCACCAACTTCCGGCAGAATCTGGACAAAGCCTTTACCAGAAGATTCGAATCGATGGTACCCTTCTCGCCACCGACGGTGGAAGAACGGCTCCGGCTGTGGCAAAAGATGCTTCCGGAAAGTCACCCGGTTTCGGAAGACCTGGACCTCGACACGCTCGCAAAACATTACGAACTAAGCGGCGCGAACGTGGCGAACGCCATCCGCCACGCCGTGTACGAAGCCGTCGCCCACGGCGAGGAGTTCCTGACCAGCAAGCTGTTGTTATCGGCCATTCACCGGGAATACGATAAAGAAGACCGGCTGTTTCCAGGTGATTAGTTGCGGGCTACGAACTCGTAATCCTTCTTAAAGTCGGTAGTATTATAAGCCAGCGCCAACTGCCGCAATTCGAAATGATCGAAAAAGGTGTCCCAGCTGATCTCGCGCAGTTTAGCGTCGTTGCGGTTTTCCGGCCAGATGATGGCGAGGGGCCGGCTGTCGTTGGCCGTGGTAGCCTCCTCTATTACCCCTGGCACCCCGTTGTGCTTTTTTGCCCAGTTCTGGATGGTTTCGTGTTCGGTAGTGGTGGCATTAGTGGCCATTGAGTAGCTGTATTTTTAAATTTCGGAATAGCGCGCCGGGTCGCCGTGCCGGACAATCCGACGTAGGCACCGGCTACATCTTGGCAACGTTGGCAGCCTGCCTCCAGGTTCGGTATTCAACGAGGGGAATCTCTTAGCCCGCTAGCCCCCAGAGCCGCTATATGCTGAATAATACCACCCTTTGCCGCAAGAACAATGCCGCAAACTCCAGGAAAAAGAGTCCGGCCAGCCCGAATCCAGGCCCGCCAACCGGTGTACCGAGCAACGGGGCGGACGAGTTACCGAGACGGGCCATCCCGCTCATGCACGTACGCTCGCTCAGGGTGGGTAAATGCAATTTTAATTCCTGCTCACGAGCTTATTGAACGTATTCCCGGCTTCGGTGCTGTGGAGGAGGGCCAGCCCCTGGTCGTCGAAGACTTTAAACCACTCATTCCAGCTAACTTTCTTTAAGCCATCGTTATTCCCGCCGGCATCATCAAACAGGATGCGAATCATTTCCTCCGGCCGGTCGTCATCACTGGTAGCTTTTACTACGGCTGCATTTCCGTTACGGTCGGTGACCCACTTTACAATGTCGTCGTGGTCGGTGGTCTGTGCAGTTTGGGCCATAGTTAAAGGAGTATTTAATTAGTAAATAGGTTCCCTTTTTCAACGTATGTCTCTACCATCCAGGTTCGCATTGCGCGTATAGGACTTCTTAGTCCATCTAATCGCGCCCAAGGGAAGCGCCTACAGCCGGAAGCGAAGTGACCCGGCGTCTACCGATCATACCCAAACCGCTTAAGCCACTGCTCATCATCCCGCCAGTCCTCACGGATCTTCACGTGGGTTTCCAGAAAGACCTTGCGGCCGAGGAACTCCTCCATTCGCTTGCGGGCATTCGTTCCTAATTTCTTGATCGAGCTACCGCCCTTACCGATCAGGATCGGCTTCTGCGTTTTCCGGCTTACGTAGATCACGGCGCTGATGCGGGCGAGTTCCTCCCCGTCCTTGGTTTCCGTTTCCTCGAAGGCTTCGATCTCGATCTCCACGCTGTAGGGGATCTCCTGGTGGTACTGCTCGAGGATCTGTTCCCGCAGAATTTCCGAGACGAAGAAGCGCTCCGACCGGTCGGTCAGCTGGTCTTCGGGATAGAACACGGGTCCCTCCGGCAGCGCTTCCTTGATAGCGGTCAGCAGATCCTCGATGCCCAGTCCGGACTTGGCGGATATGCCGAAAATCCGTTGCGGCCTGATCCACTTTTTGAATTGCCGCTCCAACTCACTGAGGCGATTCTCATCCACCAGATCGAGCTTATTGAACACCAGAAAGAGCGGTGTATCCATCCGCCGCAGCTTGCCGACCAGCAGGTCGTCCTCGGCGTACTCCTCCTGGGGGTCGACCAAGTAGATCATCACGTCGGCGTCCTCGAAGCTGGAGTTGACGTAGCTGTTCATCTTCTCCTGCATCTTGTAGCTGGCCTCCTCGATGTAGCCGGGCGTATCGCTGAAGACGATCTGAAAATCATCTCCACTGAGTATGCCAATGATACGGTGGCGCGTCGTCTGGGGCTTCGCGGTGATGATGCTCATCCGCTCTCCAACCAGCGCGTTCATGAGGGTCGATTTTCCGGCGTTCGGCCGTCCGATGATGTTGACGAATCCGCTTTTGTGCATCGGCTTAGGGGGCTACGGGGTGAAGGGGCTACGGGGTAAAGGTACGCGGCCAAGGCGTTTCTTTTTTTTGCGCCGGAGCGCAGGTAAAAGAGACGCCGCCCAACGGTAGTAAAATACCGCTACCTTTACCCTTGTAAAATTTCCGGCTAAGTCCGGTTCAAGCGGGCAAGCCCCTTAGCCCCTTTACTCCCTAGTCCCTTAACCCCCCGGCCCATTGCGAGCAACCATATTAACCATAGGCGACGAGATCCTCATCGGCCAGATCACCGATACGAATGCCACCTATATGGCCGCTGCCCTGAGCGAGGAGGGCATCACGGTTGTCGAGCATCTGAGCGTAGCGGATAGCCGTATTGGCATTATGGGGGGACTCGACCGCGCCCTCCAGCAGTCCGACCTGGTACTGATGACGGGGGGTCTGGGCCCCACCAAAGATGATATTACCAAGCTGGTCCTGGCTGACTACTTCGGAGCGGAGCTGCGCCTCCATAGCCCTACCTGGAACCGCCTGCAAAAGATCTTTTCGCGCTACGGCCGCAAGGCCACCGACGTGCACAAACAGCAGTGCCGACTGCCAACGGGGGCCAAGGTGATGACCAACGAGCACGGGACCGCCCCCGGCCTCTGGCTGGAAAAAGACGATCAGGTGGTGATCTCCATGCCAGGGGTGCCCTACGAGATGGTCTACCTGATGGATAACGAGGTGATGCGCAGACTAAAGCGGCGGGAGATGGATGCCGACTTGCTACGCTCCGTAACCATCCTCACCGCCGGGGAGGGAGAAAGCACCATCGCCGACCGCCTGGAAGAACTAGAAGAAAGTCTGCCCGACCACATGGGCCTGGCTTACCTCCCCAGCCTGGGGACGGTACGACTCCGAATCAGCGCCCGCGGTGACGACGAACAGGCTTTGCAGCGGGACCTGGATGCCTTCCGCACCGCCTTTGAACAGGAGTTGGGCTCACTCATATACGGTTACGGGAAGGACGACCTGGCCTCGGTAATCGCCACCACCCTCCAGGAGCGAAAGCTTACCCTCGCGACCGCCGAAAGCTGCACGGGAGGATACCTGAGCAGCCTCATCACCGCCCTGCCCGGATCTAGCGCGCATTATGTCGGTGGGGTCGTAGCGTACAGTAACCCCCTTAAAGTCTCCCTGCTAGGGGTAGCAAATGATACCCTTGAGGAATTTGGGGCCGTAAGCGAAGAGACGGTCACCCAGATGGCGGAGGGGGCGCGGGAACGATTGGGCGCCGATTACGCGCTGTCCACTTCGGGCATTGCCGGGCCCTCCGGCGGCACCCCACAAAAACCCGTCGGCACGATCTGGATTGCCCTGGCTACTCCCGAGCGGACCATCACCAAACTGCTTCGCTCCGGCAAGGACCGGCAGCGGAACATAGAGTACACCGCTCTCCAGGCACTAAATATGCTGCGGCTTGAAATTGGTGCCAAGGGAACACCACCACCGCTTGCGGCCGCCCCCCTGGAAGCCATAGAAAAGGACAAACCGAAGCGTAAAAGCCGCAGCGCAGCGAAGCCCAAACCGGAGACCGGGACGGAACAGGAAGAAACCACCCCGGCAGTATCGGCCCCTGCGGCGAAAAAATCAAGACGCAAGACCCGCGGCGCGGCAAAGCCAAAGACCGAGAAGAAAGAGGAAAAAACCTCCCCGGCTGCACCGTCTCCCCCGGAGGAAAAACCCAAAGGGAAGACCCGTGGCTCTACCAGGGCCAAAGCGGAGAAAAAAACGGCAGAGACCGCAGCGGCTCCAACGGAGGAGAAACCCAAACGGACCAGCCGCCGAAAGAAGACCGCAGCGTCTGCTTCCGGCAAAGAACCTGAAGTAGTGCAGGAGACCGAATCGGTGGAGAAGCAAACGGCCAAGCCCAAAAGATCCTCCCGCGGTCCCCGCAAAAGCAAGACCAAGGCAACAACCGAATCCCCAACGGTGGTGGAAGCCGCAGCTCCGGCCAAACCGAAACGGACAAGCATGAAGAAGGCAGCGGAAAGCCAGGAAGAGCATCCTACTTCCGAATCGGAGACCGGCAGCAAAAAACCAGCCAAACCAAAACGTACGCCGCGGCGCAAAAAGTAGCGACGGCTTTAGCCGTCAAGCTGCCAGCACCGACTGCCATAGCAACTCAAGAAACTCTCCACAAGCATTAATAGCAGCCAGTCCACTAAAGTGGACGCTACGCAGACCGCGTAGCGACGGCTTCAGCCGTCAAGCTGCAAGCACCAACCGCCGCCGCACCTCAGGAAACTCTCCCCAAGCATTAATAGCAGCTAGTCCACTAAAGTGGACGCTACGTAGACCGCGTAGCGACGGCTTCAGCCGTCAAGCTGCAAGCACCAACCGCCGCCGCACCTCAGGAAACTCTCCCCAAGCATTACCAGCAGCCAGTCCACTAAAGTGGACGCTACGTAGACCGCGTAGCGACGGCTTCAGCCGTCAAGCTGCAAGCACCAACCGCCGCCGCACCTCAGGAAACTCTCCCCAAGCATTACCAGCAGCCAGTCCACTAAAGTGGACGCTACGCAGACCGCGTAGCGACGGCTTCAGCCGTCAAGCTGCAAGCACCAACCGCCGCCGCACCTCAGGAAACTCTCCCCAAGCATTAACAGCAGCTAGTCCACTAAAGTGGACGCTACGTAGACCGCGTAGCGACGGCTTCAGCCGTCAAGCTGCAATCAATAAATACAAAAAAAGCCATCAAAATATTTTCAACGACCTTTTAAATATTTGCATATTTTAAACATTTTGTTTATTATTACAAGTATAAACGCTGCCGGAATGAACACCCTGGAAACATTTTACAGAAGCCGGTTACCTCACTACACCCCCATTGGTGGCACCTTTTTCGTGACTTTCAGGATCCATAACGCTCTACCCTTAGCGGTAATGCAGGCGCTTAAGTGGGCGTATACACGGGAAGTCGACCATATTCGTCAGCAATCCCTAAGCCTGCGGAAACAACGTAAGCTTATCGCCAAAGCCCGTTACGCTTACTTCAACCAATACGACGATCGCTTAGACGGCAGAAAATCCGATCGCTGCTTTTTCTCGGATCCTGCACTGTGCAAGTCACTGGCAGATCACCTGCACACCTTCGACAACGACCTTTACGAATTGAAGGCCTACTGCATCATGCCAAACCACGTTCACCTTTTGCTTTCCCTAGGAAATCAGTTAGCCGACGATCATTATTTTTTGCTCGATGAGGATGAATTGGTACTCTCCTACAAACCGCTGCACCAGATCATGCAGAAAATAAAGGGAGCTTCTGCCCGATTCCTCAATCAACAGTTAGGACGTACGGGCACCTTTTGGCAGAAAGATAGTTACGACCACTACGTCCGGGACGCTAAAGCCTTTCGGAACATCCTTTATTACATCCTCCATAATCCCGAAAAGGCGGGTTTGGTAGGTGACTGGCGCGAATACCGTTTTACCTATTACGCGTAGCGACGGCTTTAGCCGTCAAGCTACCAACTACCACCGCCATAGCAACTCAGGAAACTTTCGCAAGCATTACCAGCAGCAAGTCCACTAAAGTGGACGCTACGCAAGACCGCGTAGCGACGGCTTTAGCCGTCAAGCTGCCAGCACCGACCGCCGCCGGAGCTCAGGAAACTTCCCGCAAGCATTAATAGCAGCTAGTCCACTGAAGTGGACGCTACGTAGACCGCGTAGCGACGGCTTTAGCCGTCAAGCTGCAAGCACCAACCGCCGCCGGAGCTCAGGAAACTTCCCGCAAGCATTATCAGCAGCAAGTCCACTAAAGTGGACGCTACGTAGACCGCGTAGCGACGGCTTTAGCCGTCAAGCTGCCAGCATCAACCGCCGCCGCACCTCAGGAAACTTCCCGCAAGCATTAATAGCAGCTAGTCCACTGAAGTGGACGCTACGTAGACCGCGTAGCGACGGCTTTAGCCGTCAAGCTGCAAGCACCGACCGCCGCCGGAGCTCAGGAAACTTCCCACAAGCATTACCAGCAGCAAGTCCACTGAAGTGGACGCTACGTGAATCGCGTAGCGACGGCTTTAGCCGTCAAGCTGCAAGCACCAACCGCCGCCGGAGCTCAGGAAACTTCCCGCAAGCATTATCAGCAGCCAGTCCACTAAAGTGGACGCTACGTGGAACGCGTAGCGACGGCTTTAGCCATCAAGCTGCCAACAACCACCGCCAAGTGGAAGTTAGAACCTAAATTTGCCCGTCCCTAGTCGATCACGGCCTGACCAGCCGGGAAAACCAAACCAAGCAACATGGCACAAGTAGAGCTCGTCATGCCCAAAATGGGCGAAAGTATCATCGAAGCCACCATCCTGAATTGGGTGAAGCAGGTGGGCGATACCGTAGAGGTAGACGATACCGTGCTGGAGATCGCTACCGATAAAGTGGACAGCGAAGTCCCCTCCCCCGTTGCCGGAACCATCAAGGAGATCCGCTTCGAGCCGGACAGCACCGTCGCCGTGGGCGAAGTGATTGCCCTCATCGAGACGGAAGTCGGGGCGGAAGTAGAAGCCTCACCCACCGTAGCACCCTCCGAAGAGCAAGACCGGCCGTCCTCGTCAGAACCAGCGACCGCTACGGCTTCCCAGGGGAATGTTGCCCCTGCGCCCCGCCGCGAAAACAAAAGTGAAAATGGGAAAGGGATATCAGAAAAGTCGGAGAACGGTCGTTTTTATTCGCCGCTTGTTCGTACTATTGCGGCTAAGGAGGGCATCGGCCAGGCCGAGCTCGACCAAATCCCCGGGACGGGCAACGGCGGCCGGGTTAATAAATCAGACATACAGGCTTACCTGAAGCGACGAGATAATCGCTTCATAACCGGTCCTGGCAAGGCTGCACAAACGGCTGGAATTACCGCGACAACCCTTCCCCCCCGCCCCCCTGTCGCACCAGCTGGCAGTCTTGCCTCCGGTTCTTCCGACGAGATCATTCAGATGGACCGGATGCGTAAGCTCATTGCCGGCCACATGGTCGACAGCAAACGCACCAGCGCCCACGTTACCAGCTTCATCGAGGTCGACGTCACCGACATCGTCAACTGGCGCGAGGGCATCAAAAAGAAGTTCCAGCAGCAGCACGGCGAGAAGATCACCTATACGCCGATCTTCATCGAGGCCGTGGCCAAGGCCATCAAGGATTTCCCGATGGTCAACATCAGCGTGGACGGCGACCGGATCATCAAGAAGGGCAACATCAACGTCGGCATGGCCGCGGCCCTGC
The DNA here is from genome assembly GCA_963747415.1 of Lewinellaceae bacterium. Classification (GTDB taxonomy): domain Bacteria; phylum Bacteroidota; class Bacteroidia; order Chitinophagales; family Saprospiraceae; genus Neolewinella. The sequence goes on from CAVVFF010000004.1 coordinate 1,731,450, forward strand.
CCACCGGAAACCTGATCGTGCCCGTAATCCGCAATGCCGATCGCCTGAACCTGATGGGGCTGACCAAGCAAGTCAACGACCTGGCCCGGCGCGCCCGCGAGAACAAGCTCAAACCCGAAGAGATCAGGGACGGGACATTTACGCTCACCAACGTCGGTACCTTCGGCAACGTGATGGGTACGCCCATCATTAATCAACCACAGGTGGCCATCCTGGCGGTAGGCGCGATCCGCAAGAAACCGGCCGTTGTGGAGACGGAATACGGGGATCTGATCGCCGTTCGCCAGATGATGTTCATGAGCCTCAGCTACGATCATCGCGTGGTGGATGGCTTCCTGGGCGGCTCCTTTCTGCGCCGGATCGGGGATTACCTGGAGGCCTTCGACCCACAACGGAGCGATGTATAGTAAACCTTTGCCTTTCGCCGGGTATTCGATGAGGAACGTAATTGCATGAGCACACTCTCTTTTTTGCTGGAAGGCCTGCGGAACCTCGGTACCACCGGTACCATCACCCGCAGTAGCCCCGCCCTCTGTAAAGCGGCCATCGACCGCATCGATTTTACTACCGCCCGTACCATTGTCGAACTGGGCGCAGGGGACGGCGTCATCACCCGCTACATCCTGGACCACCTCCATCCCGATGGCAAAGTGATCGCCTTCGAAGTAAGCGAAGACCTCTGTGACGATATGCGCGCCATCGGCGATCCCCGGCTCGTGGTTGCCCAGGACAGCGCGGAAAACATCCGGCACTGGCTGAATAAGGTGGGTGCCGAGAAGGCCGATCACATCATCTCCGCCATTCCCTTCGCGGCCCTGCCGGAAGACCTCGGCAACCGCATCGTCGATGCCGCGCGGGATAACCTGCGCACCGGCGGCTGCTACAACCAGGTCCACTATAGCCTGAAGACAAAATCCTACTACGAACGCGCTTTCGGCAAAGTGGACCCGCACCGCGTATACCTCAACCTTCCACCGGCCTGGGTGCTGTACTGTAAAAAATGAGGAGACTACTGATCCTGCTCTGCCCCTTTCTATATGCGTGTACCGAGGAGAAGGACATCCGTGACTTCTATTTCCCCGTCCGTGACTTGACCGAAGGGTTAGTGTACGAATACGAAAATACCGGCACCTTCGATTCGGCGCCCTTCGAATACTGGTACTACCTCGGCATTGACCAGGACTCCGCCCTCTACCTCAGCGCTACGCGGTACGCCGATGGTATGACCCCGGTGCAGGTCGGTACCGAGCGGGTCCGCAACGACGGCGTTCACCTGCAGAAGCTAACGCTCTATCTGCCCGACACCGGTGGGGTAAGACAACAAACGGAAGTCGGTATTCTCTACGACCGGACCTTCCCCTTTTACCCCGACGACGAAAAAGCCACCGGCTACCGGCTCCGGTTCACCCCGCCCGCTAATCCGGATGCCGAAAATTACATTTCTCTCAACCGCTACTTCCGCAGAGACACTACTCTCGAGATACTGGGGCAAGATTACGCTGGCGTCGTGTTCGATCTGGAGGGGGAAGTAAGCCTGCGCGACCCAAGTGAGGGCGATATCAGCCCCACCTTCACCGGTTACGAGATATACGCCGAGGAACTCGGCTTGGTGGAATACTCTCGGGACCTCGGGGCGGGCGGCACCGCCGGTGGAAGGTTGTCAAGACGGCTCACCATGGAAGAATATACCGCGAGCCTTACCCACCAGCCACTTCCGGGCGAATAAGCCGTTGGAGAGCCCGGATACGGTAACCTATCTGGGTTTCGCTGTAGAATATTTAAAGGAACTGTCCATATCCCACGGAGTATGGCAATACGGCGGTCCCGCCTCGTAGCGTGCCGGGTAAGCATATTGGCCAATAGTAACGGCGTAATGGACGATCGCCCGCTCTTTAGGGTATGCTGTAAGTCTTGGGAGGATTCGACGTTCACCAGCGGCAATTCGGTGAAGGTGACGGCTAACGTATCGCCAGTCCCGTCGGTAGACCGGATAAGGTCCTGGTAACGCCTTTCGGTGGAGTAAGGAAAGCGTACCTCGTTTCGCCCCAGCGGCAGGAACGGGAGAGATCCGTCCCGGCGCCATCCGTAAGCGTAAGCACTTTTCGACGGCATCAAATTTCGTCACCGCGCCGGCTACTTTCAAATACACCTGCCCGTAGGTCTCGGCCTGGATGAACAGTAGCTGGATGGCTAACGGGAATTTCATGGCGAACAAGTAGATAGAGCAAAAGCCAAAACCTATACGCAAGTCCCAGGAGGTCCGTGACGGCAAGTGTACAACGGAGCGACGGAGCGACGGAGCGAAAATTCGCTATTTTTGCACCCCCTAAACAGATCGATCATGAATTTTGAACTCACCGAAGAACAACTTGCCGTACGGGACGCCGCCAGGGACTTTGCCCAGCAGGTCTGCAAACCCGGCGTCATCGAGCGCGACACGACCATGGCCTACCCCACCGAGCAGGTGAAGCAGATGGGGGAACTGGGTTTTATGGGGATGACCGTGAGCCCGAAATACGGCGGTAGCGGACTCGATTACCTGAGCTACATCCTGGCCCTGGAAGAGATTTCCAAGATCGACAACAGTTGCTCGGTCATCATGTCGGTCAACAACAGCCTGGTGTGCTACGGCATCGAGACATACGGAACGGAGGAACAAAAGCAGCAGTACCTGACCAAGCTCGCGACCGGCGAGTGGATCGGCTCCTTCTGCCTCAGCGAGCCAGAGGCCGGCTCCGATGCTACCCACCAGCGTACCACCGCCGAGGACAAGGGCGACCACTACCTACTCAATGGCACGAAGAACTGGATCACTAGTGGTGGCACCAGTCAGGTCCACCTGGTCATCGCGCAGAGTGATCCGGAAAAGGGACACCGCGGCATTAACGCCTTCATCGTCGAGACCGGTTGGGACGGCGTAGAGATCGGCGCCAAGGAAGACAAGCTCGGCATCCGCTCCAGCGACACCCACACCATCATGTACAACAACGTGAAGGTGCCCAAGGACAACCGCATCGGTGACGAAGGCTTCGGCTTCAAGTTCGCCATGAAGACGCTGGCCGGTGGCCGCATCGGCATTGCCGCCCAGGCCCTCGGCATTGCCGGCGGTGCCTACGAACTGGCCGTTGCCTACTCCAAGGAGCGGGAAGCCTTCGGCAAGGCGATCTCCCAGCACCAGGCCATCGCCTTCAAGCTCGCCGACATGGCCACCGATATCGAGGCGGCCAAGATGGTCGTCTACCGCGCCGCCTGGCTCAAGGAAACCAACGGCAATTACGACCAGGCCGGCGCTATGGCCAAGCTTTTCGCCAGCTCCGTAGCCATGAAGCATACCGTCGAGGCCGTCCAGGTTCACGGGGGGTACGGCTTCGTGAAGGAATACCACGTGGAACGACTCATGCGGGATGCCAAGATCACCCAGATCTACGAAGGGACTAGTGAGATTCAGAAGATCGTTATTAGTCGGGGTTTGCTTAAGGGGGAGGTTTATTTGTAGGGTTTTAGTTCTTTAGGGTTTTAGTTCTTTAGTCTTTTAGTCTTTTAGTTCTTTAGTCTTTTAGTCTTTTAGTTGGGTCGTCGGTAGGAAATCTGGACGCTTGTTGTTTTGGCCCAGACACTTCGAGGTCCAGGGACACTCGAAGGTCTTCCCGTTTTCCGAAAGCGCAGGACCTCGGAGCGTTGCCGAGTGAAACGAAGGCTTCCTCCGAGGGTCCGGAATGGAACTGACCAGGCGCACGAGGACCCAGGCGCACCACGACCCAGACACTTCGAGGTCCAAGGACACTCGAAGGTCTTAGCGCTTACCGGGTGGCGGAGGACCTCGGAGCGTTGCCGAGTGAAACGAAGGCTTCCTCCGAGGGTCCGGAATGGAACTGACCAGGCGCATGAGGTCCCAGGCGCACCACGACCCAGACCATTCGAGGTCCAAGGACACTCGAAGGTCTTAGCGCTTACCGGGTGGCGGAGGACCTCGGAGCGTTGCCGAGTGAAACGAAGGCTTCCTCCGAGGGTCCGGAATGGAACTGACCAGGCGCTCGAGGACCCGGGCGCACCACGACCCAGACACTTCGAGGTCCAGGGACACTCGAAGGTCTTCCCGTTTTCCGAAAGCGGAGGACCTCGGAGCGTTGCCGAGTGAAACGAAGGCTTCCTCCGAGGGTCCGGAAAGGAACTGACCAGGCGCACGCGGACCCAGGCGCACCACGACCCAGACACTTCGAGGTCCAGGGACACTCGAAGGTCTTAGCGCTTACCGGGAAGCGGAGGACCTCGGAGCGTTGCCGAGTGAAACGAAGGCTTCCTCCGAGGGTCCGGAAAGGAACTGACCAGGCGCATGAGGTCCCAGGCGCACCACGACCCAGACCCTTCGAGGTCCAGGGACACTCGAAGGTCTTAGCGTTTTCCGAAAGCGTAGGACCTCGGAGCGTGGCCGAGTGAAACGAAGGCTTCCTCCGAGGGTCCGGAACGGCAGGAAGAACGAAGATCTCCACGTAACAGCAACTATTTCCCTAATTTTCCGCCCGTACCCTCACCAGACGCCTTTTGCCCGACAGACTCCAACGCTTCCTGCCCGCTTTCTGCGCGATCGTCCTGGGGGTCGGGCACTTCTTCTATTACCAGCAGAATATGCTGGCCTCGCCCTACCACATCAACGACGATGTCGTCCAGCACTATCTCTGGCTTTTCGATACCGACTGGGCCGACGACTTCTATGCCCGCACTTCGGGTCAGATCCAACCCTGGGGCTTCCGGGGCCTGCTTTCCTTTCTGGGGCTCTTTACCGATCCGGTGACGATCTCCCGCTACGGGCCCCTATTGCTTACCGTGCTGATCACCACTTTCGCCACCGGCCTGCTGCGTAAGTTTTTCCCCCTCGTGCTGGCACTTGCCGGGGCATACCTCATCGCGCAGGACACGATCGACACCGGACTTGGCTTCCTGGCCCGTGGGTTTTCTACTCCCCTGCTACTCATTTTTGCCTACTTCCTGGTACGCCGGAATCCCTGGGGCATCGCCGGGGCGATGGTAGCGGCTGCCTTATTCTACCCGCCGGTCCTGCTGATTAATGGCTTTATCCTGTTGGCCTTTATGCTGGCCTGGTTGGCGCGGCGGCCCTGGCGGAAGGAAAATTGGTCCATACAGCCCTACGCCATACTGGTTGTCGGAACACTCCTGGCCGGACTCCTGACCCTGATCCAGGCTTACCTTATTCAGCATTCCCCCGATCTGGGCGCCCCTTTCCCCCAGGCTGATCTCCAGCACATGGCGGAGTTTTCCGGTACCGGCCGGGTACCCTTCCGGAACATTACGGATACGCCGACGGGGTGGATGACTCATTATTTCATGCGCTTGTTGGTGGGCACCTGGCCGGCACCGAACTTCGGGTATTTCCTGCTGGCCGCCGCAGCGGTGTTAGGGCTCCTCACGGTCCGCCGCACCGCTTCACTCGCGGGCTATCTCCTCTTGTTTCTGCTGGTCACCATAGGACTGTACCACCTTGCCAAAGTCGTGACCCCCAGCCTTTTCCTGGCCGACCGCTACCTGCAGTACCCCTGGCGAATGGGCGTTCCCTTGCTCTTTACGTTCCTTGGAGGTTGTCTTTGGGCCCTCCACCCAAAGTGGTGGGTAGCGGTCCCGATCGCCATCGGTATCGTTTACGTGGGTTACCTGCGTAACGTCGCCCAAGAGCTTCCCTTGATCTCCTTAGCCAATCAGGCACCAATTTACGACGCCCTCCGACAGCTCCCCGAGGACGCCCTGATCGTTGCCCCGCCGCAGTGGGCCAGCTTTATTCCGCTGATGGCCCAACGCGCCGTGCTCCTCGGCCACGAGCAGGCCCACGCGCTCTACTTCCAGCACTACTACGACTACATCACGCCCCGCTACCGCGATTACCAGGATGCGATGACGGCCGATAGCCTCCAAAACATCGTCGCTTTCCTGGATAAGTACCAAGTCGACTACCTCCTGCTCGACCGCAACTTTCTCGGCAACGGCGAGTGGCACTACTTCTCCCCCTACCACAGCCGCTTCCGCGAACTGATTCGGGATCGTCCCCGGGAAGATTTCGCCCTGCTCCGCATCCCCGACTCCCTGGGTACCACCTTCGATGAAAGCCTCCAGCTGATCTCCCGACCCCAACTGGACAGCCTGGTTTCCAGAGGACGGTAGGCGAATAAGGCCGTTTACCCGCCCCGCCTGGCCCCCCGGGCTGTACATTTTGGGCCTCTACCCCAAATGTCGCTGAGGGGGGAGGGCGGGGCTAATCCTTTCCGGTGATTCCCTAACCAGGAGCCGTAGAATTCGCCCCCCCATGGCCCCGGTCGTCCGCCTCCGGACAACCATCCTCCGCGTACCTCCGCAGCTCTCCGGTTTATGTTCTAGCTCATCTCCCGCGGCAGGCGCAAAATCAGCGCAACAATCAGCGCCTAAATCCGCGGAATCCGTGGTTCAAAAACAAGCGTAATCTCTATTAGCAAGTCGGCTTAGAAAGCCTCAACCTTAGCGCGCCAAGAGCGATAGCGAGCATAGCCGTTTACCCACCTGACTCGTACTCGAAGCGCAAGGCCGCCAGATCCTCGGCAGTTGAAACAATAGGAAGACCTAAAGGAACAACAAGCCCTACCCGTGTACCCTAAAACCTATTCCCTATACCTCCCCAACCTAAGGCCGACTAAGATCCATCTCCCCCACCATCTCCAGATAACTCCGCCCGAAGTCCGCAAAATTATCAAAGTTCAGGTGCGCGGTCACCGGACGCAGCCGGGGATACGCCCGCCGGTGCCGCTCCACGATCTCCGCGATAGCAGATTTGATGGGCCGTCGCGCCGGACGACCATCACGTGACACCAGCTCCTGGCGGTAACCGAGCTTGCGGAAGTATTCGTCCTCGTTCACCCGGTAGTACAGATTGAGCAGATCGCGGTCCGGGGGCGGAATGGCGTAGTTAAACAGCGCATAGCCGGCGATGTATCCGGGAATGGCGCGCGCCACTTCGGGGAAGTCGTTATCCTGGTACCAGTCCATATTCGGCAGCTCGTTGCGGATAAGGCTACTTAGCCTGTCGTGACTGGCCGGCAGCGTAATCCCGAAGGTGGATTTCCCTCCGTACAGTTCTTCGGCGAAGTCCTCCGGTGCCCGTTCGAGCAGTTTCTGCAGTTCACCCAGCAGGCGGACGTTCTTATACGTCACCGGCTGGTCCTCCTCGCGGGCGAAGTACATGCGGTGCATACGTTCTAGCGCTTCCATGGTGTGCCCCTCGGGGATCAGGAGGTAATCTAGCCGATAGACAAGCTCCAACAACAGGTAAGCGACTGCTCCGGGATGTTCTTCCGGATTGATCCGGGTGGAGGCCAGGTAATCGGTGACGTCCCGGATAGATGTCCGCAGGAAATTCAACTTGAGTGCTTTCTCCTTCTTCGACAGCGGTTCCAGGTGGGTAATTTCGACGGGACTAACCGTATCCCCGAATTCCTCTAGCAGCAGGTCGTCCTGCTTATCCGCCCGCAGGGCCATTTCCTTCAGGGCGTGGTATAGCTTGTGCGGACTCGCATCCGTCACCGGGGTATCGAAAATGATCGTCAGGCAGTCCTCCTCGTCCAGTGCGAAGCGGCTGTACTTCAGTTCGTAATTCATGGCGGTGAGCCGGCGCAGCAGGTCCACGTTCGGCGTTTCCAGGCGGGCGATGCTTGCGGAGGCGCGCAACTGCTCCTGGTCGGCAAAGCCGGTGACCCGCTTACTTCCCTGGTAGAATTCGAAGTAGAGCTTATCGGCCTCCTGCTTCCACTTCACGTTGTCCTCGCGCTCATCGCGCAGGTAGGCCATGAATGCGGCGCAGCTGTCCAGGAACCGATCGTCGTCGAAGGCATCCACGGCGCGGTCCCAGGCGGCGTAATTCTCCCGCGTCTTATACGCGTCGGTATAGCGACCGAAACTATGGTCGGGTTCCTGACCGGGCGGGTAGCCGGGCTTGCGGCCAAAGAGGGTATCCCAAATGCTCATGCGGGGGGAAAGATACAGCGGGTGCGGGAGTTGGGCGGCGGAGCGCAGGGGCAAAGTTGGGCTGGATGGAAAGGATGCTAAGTAAATACCCTGGTCCTGGGCTTATGAAATTTCGGCGAACGCAAATACGCCCATTCGGATTTACGCAACCCTATTCGATGCCTCACCTATTAAATACCGGATAACCACGTCAATACCGCGGCTCACGATTTCGGGTTACTTTGCAGCGAAAGCTGCGCTATGCATACGAACGGTTGTTATCCTCACGCGAATTGGTTGGATTGTGTGTTGGCTTGGATTGGGTTTTTATACGTTACTCGTTAGTATAGTTGCTGGGCTTAATGTGAATAAAACGAATGAAAGCAACCTACGACAAATACTATGAGACAGAAAACTTATTCGGAGAACCTTATCCCGAATTGATTGAGTTTTTTGCTGAATATTCCAGAAAAGGAAAGGTACTTGACTTGGGTTGCGGACAAGGAAGAGATGTAATTGCTTTGGCTCGACTTGGCTACTCTGTAACGGGAATTGACAACTCAAAAGTCGGTATTGACCAAATGAACCAAATCGGACAAAATGAAAATTTGGATTTGGCCGGACAAGTCGGAAACATTTATGCTTTTGATCGATTTAGTGAGTTTGACATTGTTCTTATGGACAGCATGTTTCATTTCGCCAAAAAAGACAAGGAAAAAGAAATTGGACTGATTAAGAAAATCGTTTCGGAAATAAGAAACGGAAGTCTTGTGGTCGTTTGCATTCAGGACACAGGAGATAAAGTCCAAACCCTCAACAAAGCAATTGATTTTGAAAAGAGACTAAAACGATTAGCCGACAAAGAATTCAAGTACGTATTTGAAGATAGTGACAGCGGACATAAATCTGAGACTAACTACAGAATGATAGTAATTGAAAAATAAAAAACACTAAGCACAACTACACCTATACGCAATGCCCTTCGGGACACTGCGCATAGCCAGAACGTTGGCAGTAATTAAAAACAATACAGTAAAAATATGAACACAACTACATTTTTTGGCTCTATGCAGAATAGAGTGGGTAGATTAGCTTTCGGCCATGAACAGTCTACCTCTTTTTACGGCCGCTCTAGGCCTGCAAGCTCCCTGGCAAATTACGGAAGCCAAATTTGAAGAACAAGCAGATGGCGCTCGCTGCCTGCACCTTTGGATCGACTTTGAGCGTGGCGCTAAGTTCAGCTACGGCGATGAGCAGCAGCTTACCGCTTACGACACGGTGGAACGGCAGTGGCGTCATCTAGACTTCTTCCAGCACAAGTGCTTTCTACACTGCCGTGTGCCACGCGTTCAGTTGGCCGACGGCAAAGTCAAGACGGTGAGCTTGCCCTGGGCCCGACCCGGCAGTGGCTTCACCCTGTTGTTTGAGGCCTACGTCCTTCAACTCGTCGAACTGGAGACTCCAGTCAACAAGGTAGGTCAGGCCGTACGGGAGAACCCACATCGGTTATGGACCATCATTCGCCACTACGTGGGGCGTGCCTACCAAGCGCTCGACCACAGCAAAGTCAAGCAGATCGGTATTGACGAGACCAGTACGAAGAAGGGCCACCACTACATTACCGCCGCGGTCGATCTAGACCAACGAAGAGTGGTCCACGTCACAACCGGCAAGTCAAAGGAAAGTGTAGGCGCCATTCGTAAGTATCTGACCACCAAGGACTGCTGCGCCGAGCAAATCGAGGAAGTCTGTATCGATATGTCTCCTTCTTTCATCGCCGGGGTGCTGGAAGAGTTCCCCCAGGCCTCCATCACCTTTGATCGCTTCCACGTAGTCAAGCTACTCAATGAGGCCATGGACCGAGTCCGTAAGGCCGAAAGACGGGAGCATGACCTACTCAAAGGACACAAGTACACTTTTCTCAAGTCGGAGGCTAATCTTTCTGACACCAAGCGGGCGGAGCGTGACGAACTGCTGAAGCTCTATCCCACATTAGGGGATGCCTACCGGCTCAAGATCTTGTTCAACGACTTTTGGGACATGCAAGACGAAACCAGAGCGGAAGCCTTTCTGAATGACTGGGTGGAGCAGGCTCGGGCCAGTGGAATCGTGCCCTTCATCGACTTTGTCGCTACGCTCAAACGGCATTGGTACGGGGTAATCAGCTTCATCACCTCACGCATCACTAATGGCATACTGGAAGGAACCAACACCAAAATACAACTGGCTAAGCGTCGAGCTAGGGGGTATCGCAACCTAGACAACTTCATCGCTATGATATACCTGTTGGCCGGTAAGCTCGACCTACGCTACCCATTTAAATCTGCATAGAGCCCATTTTTTACATTCGTAGGCGACCAATGCGGAAAGGCTGAGGAAGCGATAAATTTTTACACTTCAATCTTCCCGAATTCGGAAATTAAAAGCATGAAAAAATACTCGGAAGGAGAGGCAGGAGGTACGCCCGAACTTATTAAATATGGAGAATTTACATTAAATGGAACTGAGTACCTGGTTTCTGAAAGTAATTACAAACATGCTTGGTCATTTACCCCTACAGTTTCAATTTTAATAAGTGATAATTCTGAAGACTTGATACAAACACTTTTCGATAAGATTTCCTCAAATGGTGGTCAGATAATGGTTCCTCTGGACAACTATAAAGGAGAAGGGGATTACGGGTTTGGCAAGAAGTTCGGATGGTGTGAAGACAAATATGGTATATCGTGGCAATTTGTACTTTCTGAATAATTATTCATGAGTAACTATATCATGATAGAAAAACAAAAATAAACTTGAGTGCAACAGACAGTGCGCACAAAGTTCAATAGAGATACTTCACACTCTGTGTAATTGTTAAAGATATACTTTCCTGCCTTTGCCGCCCCCGGCGAAGCGTAGCGAAGCCGGGGGCGGCAAAGGCAAATTAAATCTCTTTCCCTATTTCCTGCGCCGCGCCTGCCGATCCCGGCACCGCTGCGGCAGATCGTTATCCGACCGCAATAGGTAATAGTGTCCATCCTGGATGTCCACACCCTGCTGGAAGTACCCCAGGCAAGTCCGGCGGTAGTACACTTCGTATACCCGATTGCCCAGAGCTTTTACGCCTACGTACTTGTCCCGTAGTCTACGGCTCACCGTCACGAACTCGTAACCGTTCAGGCGGAAAACCCCGCTCTTATAGACCTTGAAGACCTGTAGCTCGGCATCGTACTCCGCCGGCTTGACTTCGTCCCGGTAAGGGCGATCCGAGGGCTGGTGCACCGAGACCGGCAGGCGCTCGTCCAACGACTCGTGCGGGCGCACCTCATTGTACTCCTGGCGGAACTGGTTCATCTTGCGGTTCTGTACCCGAAGGTCCCACGACGGGGGACTGCAGCACTCGGCCTTCAGGTCACGGTGCATCCGTTCGTGACGACCGTTCTGCGTCGGACGGCCCGGATCGCTGAACACTGGCTCGATGTCGTGGTCCAGCAACCAGTACGAGAGCGACCCAAAGCCCCGCGGGCTCTGGATACTAGCAAAAGCGCTGCCGTTGTCAGAATGCAGGTACCGGGGCTTTTACCATACTCCCGAAACAGACGCCGCAATACCTGCCTGACCCCGCGCCAGGTCTCCTGATACTGACCCGTAGCCGTAAACAGATAGCGACTGAAGGAGTCGCACACCGTCAGCGGCGAGCAGCGCCTGCGGTTGCCTAAATAGAACTTGCCCTTATGGTCTATCGACCAGATTTCATTGCAGACCGTGGGATCGAAGACGGGATGCTGGGCGACTACCTGTCGACGACGCTTCCGCCGCTTGACCAGCCCCTCGCGGACCAGAATGTTATGGATCGTGGTCACCGAAGGTATCGTGAGTTCGGGATGCACCTCCACCAGCTTAGCCCGGATCTTCTTCGCCCCCCATTTGTTTTTCTCTTTGCGATTGCGCCAAAACTTGATCCGTTCGATCATTTCACTATCGGTTCCCCAGGGACTGGTAAGGGGGCGCTTCGAGCGTCGCAGGTGGTAGTGCTCCGGGTCCGCTTCGTAGCGGTTGACCAAATCGTAACCCGCCCGGCGACTGATGCCATAGGCCTGGCATAAACTGCTGAACGTCCACTCCTCTGTCAAATAATCGCGGATGAAAGACTGCTTTTGATCCATATCGGAACTGCTTTTAAACGGCATGGTTCTTTCGGCCAAGCTCGTAGTTTAAAAGTGTAAAGCATGTCTATTGAACTTTGTAAAGTATGTCTGTTGGTCATACAAACTACTGCCAACACTTAAGCGCTAACGTGAGGCCAGCGCAGCGTGCGCCTCACGTTGCGCTTCTGTTGGACGCAGCCGCCGGGTGAAAAACCGATCTATGGGTATTGAATCGGTCCGCTGACTCCGTTGGCAATACCGCTGGAAGCTCGGGCGGTAGTTTTCGGGCCGCTGGTGGTTGATTTTGGCTCGGAAAACCGGGGATCAACCGGGATTTTCGGCCCAGTTTGCTCGTTCCGGGTACGGTGGTCTCCGGCCACCCGTCGGTAACTCCTCATCTCCCCTATCGACCGGCCGGAACAATTGGTGGTGCCCGGCTGCAGGGTGGTATGAGGATACGGACCAGGCTGGCCGCCGCGCCACATTCCGGGCAGGAGTCCGGATGTCGGCCCAGCCACTCGGTCAGGATCTCCTGGCGGCGCTCGGCCGCTTCGCGTTGGGGTGGCGGTTCCATTCGCAGACAGTTTCTGGCCGCGGCGAGCGCCCTGCCCTTGATGCGTATTTCGGAACCTTTGCCCCCCTATTCCGGAGTATTGACCCCCCAGGTGTGGAAAACATTCCGGTATACTGACCCCCTCGGACGAATTACGCTTTGACCCGCCCACCTTCGGTGCTCACCAAGCACTGCCGCAATGGGCAAAATCAAGCGTTTGGAACAGATCATCGGTTACTTCTTACTTAGTCGTCCCTGAAAATGTGCCGAATTCTCCTTTAAAGTGTTGAAGACCAGCACTTTTATATCTTTTGAAATTGGAACTTACGTATTAACTTCTCGCTAGAAACCGGCCAAGCCGGGCCAAATCCTTGCGAAAAATGAAAGGCTCCCTGCCCAGTCAAGACCAGACCGATCTGTTCCGTAACCGCCTGACATCCCTTATTGGCCTGGACCATGAGCTCTGCCGGCTGGCCGAGGAAATTGAATGGCAGTGGATCGATGTGGAATTGGACGGCTACTATGCTCGTGAAGGCCGACCCAGTATTCCGGCGCGGACCATGTTGGGTATGCAGTTGCTCAAGCGGATGCACGATCAGCGTGATGAGTCGGTGTTGGCGCGTTGGGTAGAACATCCCTACTGGCCATACTTTACCGGGGAGACCTATTTTCAGCACCGGCCACCCTTTGATCCAACGGACTTTGTATACTACCGTAAACGTTTCGGGGAAGCCGGCCTAGAAAAGGTCTTGAGTCCATCGGTGCGCCTGCACTGCGGCAGTGGGGTGGGAGCCGAAGTGTTGGTTGACCCTAGCGTGCAGGAAAAGAACGTCGCCTCCCCCACCGATACCAAGCTGGCGCTGAAGATCATCTATACCCAGCACGAAGTGGTTTGAAGATTTAGGCCGCCGCTATCTTCGTTCGGATCAAGGCAGCAAACGTAGGCCAACTCAAGCGTGGGACCCGGGAACCCACGCTTGAGTCAGTGTCGGCGAGGCTTGCTAACGCCGAGCTGGACGAAGAGAGCAAGGGATAAACGCCCAAACCACTTCGTAATGGGTATAGTACTACTGGACTTACGGTGAACAGAAAGGAATCTAGAGGAGACAGTCCTACCGCTTTGTGGTCAACCGCCTGAATCAGCTAAAAATGCTAGCGGTGATGGTCATACTGATGCTGGTCCAGCTGGCAGTGGCCTTCTTTGACGCCTGCTTAGAAAGACTGGAGGGAGTAACCTTACCGACGACACACCAGCGCCGGACTGCTAGGGAAGCGATATAAAGCCCTGGTCAAGCTGAGAAGAATGTTTTTCAGGGACGACTACTTAGAAACAGTATCTATCCAATTTTCAATTGTTGGTAAATAATCAGGATGTAATTTAGACCAGTAAGGAAAATCACTTTCCCCAATATAATACATGGAATGAGAGGCTCCATCTAATAAAACGGTTTTAAAATTATCATTATCATATTTTGCAAGTGCCGCTGAAATGATTTTATAACTATTTTCAGGTATTATTTCATCCTTTGTTCCTTGTATAATAAGAATCGGCTGCTTGGTTGTTTCAAAGTAGGGTATTGGACTATATAGAAGTTTCTTATCTGTTTGGACTTCATCTAGGTTTGGCACCCATATGTTGGTAAACCACGAATTAGGTTTTTCATCGTCCAGAGCCTGGTCTAAATCCGTTCTGGATAGTTTACCTGCTATGAATTCAAAAACCTTTCGTTGAACATTAGTTGCAACATCAATTTCATTTCCGATTACGTCTGCATTCCTATTCCTCCAGTAATTCAAATCACTTTCGAGTAAGGTAACTCCGGGACAACTTACTACAATCCCATATTTCAAATTCTCTAATCGATTTAAAATGTATGGTATTTTTACAGCGCCCTGGCTACTCCCTTTTATTCCTATTTCTTTAAGTGGAATGCCAGTCTTGTTAGAGAAATATTCTATAGCTTTAATATCATCTGCTGATAGTTCTTCAATTGTTGAAATATTCCAATCACCCTCGGAATTTCCAGTACCTCTTTTGTCATAATGAAATGCCATAATTCCCATTTGAGCAAATAGCATGACTTCTGCGCGAGAAGCACTTCGGTCTGAGTTTCCAGAAGAAGTTACAATTACAAGAGCTGCATTTCTAGGATTATCAGGATACCAAATAGTTCCGTTTAGACTAACCCCATTAGATTCAAAACTAATTTCTTCACTTGTTGGAGCCTTGCTATTATCTAAAACCTCCTTCTCTAATGTGTACGGGGTCGTGGAAGAGCCCACAGAAAGTGCCCCCTGAAGTTTACTGTAATTATCAATCCATTTGTTTTTGAAAGAGTAAGTATAAAAATCGCTTTGTAACTTGAAATTTATTGAATCTCCGATTACTTCAACGGCTTGAAACGGTATTCGATTGGCATTCTGCGCTAAACTTGTAAAGAAAACATGGAAACTTGCTGAATCTCGTTCTATTTCGATTAATATCTCATCGGAAAAGTTTCCATGATTAAATATCCCGCTAAATTTCCCTGTCTTTTCATAGTTTGCAACTTGCATATTAGAATTACAAGAAAACATTCCAAATGCTATGCATAGAAAGATTATCCTTTTCATGTCTTAAGTTTTTCAATACTTAAATTTCATTTTGTTTCCAACTTATCCATACACGAAAGAAGTATATTATCCGCAGTTCGTATAGCTTACCTTAAGTTAAGCAGAATCAAGACACTTTTGGTTGGAAAAATGCGGCGAACACTGCCTCAACTCCATCAAGCAAAGCAATATGTGAGGCACTCCAGACGCCGTCGGCCTCGCGGGTTCAGGGTGCTTAGTTATCCCTTTGTTCCCTAGGTAGTCCCCATCTAAGAATGCCTTACCAAACCCTGTTTCCTGGTAACCTACCTCCCTCAAGCGGCAGGCTTTGTGGCAGCTTTCACCAATTCCCAAAATTCTTCCCGGTTATTGGTATGAGGAAACGGCATTGCGGGGGTCTCCACGTTCAAAAACTTGCACAGTGGTTCCCATCCCTCCTTTACCTCATATACCAGCAATTGCTCGGGTGGAATTAAATCCCGGACAGCCTTGTTGTGGGCTTCATATCTTTCTGCCAGGGCGTCGAAATCAAGACCCATTGAAAAGCCTGATTTTTCCATAACCTTCACCACCATATTATGCCATTCCTTAACTGGAGGAGGTGCGTTGTCCCGGTCGCTGAGCAGTTTGTAGATAGTAGAACCATAGCTTTCCGCCCAAGACTCCTTGCTACGATGTGTTAAAATAAACTTAGCCTTCGGATAGATCTTGTAAAGCTCTTTGTAAAAGCCGGCGGTGGGCCAGTCGACCGCGCTTTGCATACCTTCATAGACGGCTTCGAAATTGGTCGGATTAATCAATAGCTCATTCCATAGCGGCACTTGAATGGGTATCTGTTGGGCCACGCGCTCCATGTGGTGGCAAGGACCGAGCTGGAGTTGTTCCAGTGCTGTTTTCAACGAATAGGTTCCTGTTCTGCCAAGACCAAGTCCGAAAACTTGCAATTCCATCCTCCTGATTTTTGTTTGCTCACCGCCCACGCTATTCGGCTTTCCTTTTTTCGTTAGGAATGTCGTTTACCGGCAAGACGAACAACTTGTTTGAACATTAAAGTAGCTCTTTATCCCCACTTCCTACAGTTTTTCTTCGTTCAGGAGAATGCGGAACCCTGGAACGAAATGAACGCCCCTTTAGGGCCCAAGTCAGACCACCCTAGCCTGCGCCTCACGTTGCCCTCATGCCGGACGCCGCCGCCGGGTGGAAAACCCGTCTATGGCCATTGAATCGAGGCGCTGAACAATAGGGAGGTGGTGCGCGCCATAACTTGGGCTATTGCGGGCGGAAGCTGGTCAACCGGCTCGGCAATTGAAGGGTTCGGGGGATGCACCCGGTTCCATTCTTTTGGGCACGAATCGTTGTGCCTACTCAGTGGTAGCTCTTTGTCGACCCTATGCTTCCGTGGGGCAGCACCGCGTTGGGGCCCGACAGTAGGGCGGCAGCAGGATGCGGATGCAGGCTCAGTTGCTCCCCCAGATTTGCTGCACCATGGTTGCTCCGATAAGGGTACCAGGCGACCGGGATGTCCTCGCGCTCGAGCTCACCAGCCGGCAACGGATGGTGGTACTGGAGGGTCGCACGGGTTTCTCGGCGGTAGCCGGTGGAGTAGTTGCCAAAACGATGGAGAGGAGGTTGCCAGCCGGCCATTCAAGGAGGTCAGACGATGATGCGTGATCAACCGAAGGGAAGACGGCCCGGAGAATTTCATCTAGCATTAAGAGAACCTATTCCATTGCACTATCTGTTCTCTTACCACTTGGCAAGCCAACTAAATAAATGATCATCATCAGATTGTCGGACGTAGTGTACGGTGAACCTATTCGAAACTACTAACGGAATACCTGACATAATGAGACAATTTGAGACAATACTATTGATTATCGCTACTTTTTTGGTGAGTTGTAACGTCGACAATTCACAGGACAAAGCAGAAAATCCAGAATTCACGCACACCGAACAGAAAAGCGATACGCTTACCAAGCACTTAAAACCGTTTGATCCCTCGTTGCCCACTATCGGACTTCTGATGTATAACGGCGTTTTACAAAGCGAAGTGATTGCCGCCTCTGATGTGTTCGCAAAACCAACCGAAGAAGGGGAGCAGCTCTTTAATGTTATCGCAATTGCGGAAACGGAAAACCCCATAACTACGGAAGAAGGTATGCAATTTGTTCCCGACTATACCTTTGAGAATTGCCCTGAATTATACCCGGCACGAAGTGGTTTGAAGATTTAGGTCGCCGCTATCTTCGTTCAGATCGAGGCAGCAAACGTAGACGACACCTAAGTGTCGGTGAGGCTTGCTAACGCTGAGATGCACGGAGAGAGCAAGAGATAAACGCCCAAACCACTTCGTAACGGGTATAACCGTTCTATTTGTCCCCAGTGCCTATGATATGTATTCTCAAATTCACAACGAAAAAATCGTGAATTTTATCAAAAGGAAGAATCAGGAAACCCAATATACCGTAAGCAATTGTGCCGGAGCGCAATTAATAGGGCAATCAGGGATCGCGGACGGACACGAAATTGTCACCTGGATTGGCGGCGGTGAACAATTGCAGATGGATTATCCTAATTTAAAGGTCCAAAATGACAGTTTGGTCACCTTCGTAAAGGATGGGAAATTTCTGTCCTCAAACGGAAATTTGGCCAGTTACGTATCTGCATTGGAATTGGTTGAATTAATGACCAGTCAAGAACATAGGAAATTTGTAGAAAGCTATTTATATCTGGATCGACTTCAAAATTGGAAAGACGAACCATTTTGAGGGATAAATTATTAGGACGATGGCAATTGATTGAAACAAATTGAATACTCCGATATATGATCGATCCAAAAAGATTCTTCAACTTCCTAATTAAATTCATACTTATCCATTAGGTGCTGTAAACACACCGGGCCTCAAACCCCAGACATTGATCCAACCGTAGGTCGAAAAAATTCATTGCGGATCAACCCGGACGCTACGTAACGTGGCACATCAAGGATATGGACAAGATGAGGAGGGATCATACCGAGCGGGAGAATGGCTCGATTGACTATGCCGACATCCTTCCGGCCCCCACCGAATCCGGACATACATGCTATTATTTGGAGCAGGGGGGCAAAAGCGGGAGGAAAGGGAATGTCTGTCGGTATAAATCTCAAGGATCTGCGGGAAGCAAACGAATAGGTTCCTGTAGACATACCATATCTTTAACGCACACCCAATCAACGAGGTCAACATGCAATACAGAATCAGCAACTCCGCCAGCTCCATCCTTTTGGCTTTCCTAATGGTCATCGCCGCTTCCGTAGCGGCGCAGGATGGTACCATCTATCCGCTCGACGCGCCCGAAGAGCCCAATGCCATCCCGCTGCAAACGGGGGGGGTTGACGACCAGCCGGCATCCGAATCCTGGTTCCGACAGTGGGGCGATCCGATGGCACGCAATATTACCGAGGCCACCCTCACGCCATTCCTCCCCGATCCCGGCAAGGCGAACGGCACGGCCGTGATCGTCGCTCCCGGGGGCGGGTTTATGTGGCTTTCGATGGGGAACGAAGGTTGGGAAGTCGCCCAGGCACTGGCCGACCAGGGCATCGCGGCCTTCGTACTGAAATACCGACTGCACCCTACCGCGGAAACGCTGGAGGACTTTACCGCTTTCATGAATCGCCCCCGCACGGCCCCCGCCCCTCCGGCGGAAGGTGAGGAAGATTCCGCTCCCGCGCCCCGCCGCCCCCAGCGTGACCTGTCCAACCAGCTGGAAGATGCCGAGGCCGCCTACGACATGATCGTGAACCGCGCGGACGAATGGGGCGTCGACACCGACCGCATCGGCATGATCGGTTTCAGCGCCGGGGCAGGCCTCACGATGCACGCCACCCTTAACTCCGAAACCATGAAACTGGCCTTTATCGGCCCCATCTACGGGGGTATGGGTCCGGTCGACGTTCCCTCGGATGCCCCCCCGATGTTCGCGGCCATCGCTTCGGATGACTTTCTCTTCGGCGGCCAATTCGGCGTGATCAAGTCGTGGTTCGACGCAAAGGTCCCGGTGGAATTCCACCTTTACCAGAATGGCGGTCACGGGTTCGGGCTGGGTAATCCCGATCGCACCAGTAATCGTTGGTTCGATGCCTTTATCCACTGGCTGGAGGTGAACGACTTTCTGACAGCCTCCGCCAAAAGGTAATCGGCCGGTCGCTCTAATTTTGCCCCATTCATCCGCGAACAATCGGTATCCGAACTATTGGATTTACCTGCCAGGAAGCCATACTTCCGAACGGGGCGGATGCCTGGGCGATGGTAACCTCGCCAGCGGCACCGAGAGTAATAGTTAATAAACCAAAGTCGAGAACGCAAAAGGGTGAAAGCAACAAAAGAACATCATGAGCGAATGGCAAAACTGACCTTTGCGTCCGTTTATCCCCATTACGTGACAAAAGTGGAAAAGAAAGGCAGAAGCAAGGAAGAACTTCATCAAGTTATAGCGTGGCTAACCGGTTTTGATGAAAACAGGATAGCGGAACTAATTATTGAAAACGTAACCTTTGAAACATTTTTCCAAAAAGCCGAATTGAATTCAAATGCTGCGCTGATCAAGGGAGTTATATGCGGTTATCGCATCGAGGAAATAGAAAATCCATTGACCCGACAGGTAAGATATTTGGATAAATTGGTAGATGAGCTGGCAAAAGGACGGAAAATGGAGAAAATCCTGCGGGTGGACAAATCCACTATCAAATAGAATTGGGTAGCCATATTCAAATACTAGGGAAGTGAAGCCGGGCAAATCATCACGTACCACGAACGGTACGGAATTTTAGGTTACCGGACTCGCGCGCTTCCCGTTTAGGACCGCAGCGAGGCCCATCCCGGATTGAAACTCCGGGTATGCAAAGGTCGAAACGTAGCGACTGCATCGCAGTCGAACCCCAACCCGACAAGCAATACCTTAGCCCCACCCCAAGCCCCAGCCAAATGCAAAAACACCTAATCGAATTTACCAAGGAAGGCTGCGTCGAGGTCTCCGCCGAGGAGAACCTGCTGGACGCCTCCCTCGCCGCGGGCATCCCGCTCTACCACGTCTGCGGGGGAAAGGGGAAGTGCTCCACTTGCCGGGTGCTGGTCCACGAAGGGGCCGAACACCTCTCCCCGACCAGTGAGCGGGAAGCGAGCCTGAGCGAACGCATGCACTTCCCACCCAACGTGCGGCTGGCCTGCCAGGCGCGGGCCACCGGCGGACCCGTCCGTCTCAGCCGCATCCTCCGCGATGAATCCGACATCGGTCTCTACGTAGGCCCTTTCGCCGGCTCCTCCACTCAGCAGATCGGCGAGGAGAGCGATCTGGTGCTCCTATTTCTCGACATCCGCAACTTCACCCCCTTCATCGAACGGCACCTGGCCTTCGACGTGATCCACATCATCCGCAAGCTCTTTACCATCTTCCAGGAGGTCATCGAACGGCACGACGGCCGCATCATCGAAACCGCCGGCGACGGCATCTACGCCGCCTTCGGCTTTTCCTCCGACCGGCCCGCCGCCGCCACCGCGGCCGTAAAGGCGTCTTTCGGCATTCTCAACCAACTCGATCAGCTGAACGAGGACTACTTCCGCGTCCATTTCAACCATACCATAGCCATCGGCATCGGCATCCACCTCGGCCGGGTCATTATGGGCGGTATCCGGATCGGTGGCAACGAGCACCTCCTGATCATGGGATACCCCGTCAACATCGCCGCCCGCCTGCAGGACGCCACCAAGCGCCTCAACAACAGCCTGGTCGTTTCCGGGGAGCTCTTCTCCTACCTCGACCCCTCCCTTTGGGAGGCTACGCCGGCGGAGATCGAACTCAAGGGCGTCCCGGGCGATTTCCCGGTAGTGCTGCTCGGTAAACCCTACCCCGCCCCCGATAACCAATGAGCGGAACCGGAGCCTTACTTCAGGCGGCAAATCTGCCGGATTCTCTGGGCAATCGAAGCTCCTAACATACCTTTGCGGTAGACTTCAAGGCAATTGCCCGGCGTTATCCCATTACCGAACACGGACGCACCGATCCGCCTTCTACCGGCTATTGCCTCTTGCCCTCATTAAACCGTTTTACAAATCATTCCTTCGATGCCAGCTGCCAAAAGCGTCATCTGCACTGTCTTCGAGCGTGACTACCACCACGGGGTCGGGGCACTCGCGAACTCCCTGCACGCCGCCGGCTTTCGGGGGGAACTGTACGCGGGCTTCCGGGGCGATCTGCCTCCCTGGGTGGACCAGCGGACCGCCGACGTGCATGGCAACCTGACCTTCGATGTAGCTCCCGGCTTCCAGATCTTCTTCGCCCGTCAAGCCACCGACGAGATGCTCGCCAACATCAAGCCCGAACTCATCCGGCAGGCCTGGGAACGGTATGCGCCCCGGGGCGTGGAAAACGTCTTTTACATCGACTGCGACATCGTGATCAAGGCCAAATGGAATCATTTCGAGGACTGGGCCGAGTGCGGCGTTGCCCTCTGTGAGGACATGAATTCTCCCCTCCCGCTGACCCACCCCCTGCGGAAGCGGTGGAAAAAGTACTACGCCGAATTCGGCATCGCCTACGAAGCGCGCGACAACGTCTACGTGAACGGAGGCTTCGTGGGCATCAATCAGCGGTTTCGCGGCTTTGCCGACCGCTGGGACGAGATCCAGGGCTACATGAAGCAGTACACCGGCAAACAAGACCGTATCGGCATCGCCGACCGCTGGAATATGTTCCACTTCATGGACCAGGACGCACTCAACATCGCCAAGGACCTCACCGACGAGATTAGCATCATGGGCCGCGACGCGATGGATTTCGGTCGCACGGGCTACGTCATGTCACACGCGGCGGGACGCAGCAAGCCCTGGCAAAAAGACTTCCTTAAAAACATCTTTGCCTCCGGCTTCCGCCCCAGCAATGCGGACAAGCTGTACTGGCATAACGTGGAGGAGCCGATCCGCGTCCATCCCGCGTCCACCGTCCGACAGAAACGTTTGGCCTTGCGGATAGCCTCCCTCGCCGGCCGCTTTTTGGCCCGCCCCAACGGCTGAGCCGGCCTTTCCCTTATCTTTTTTGCGGCGGAGCGCAGGTACGATCCCTCTGGGCAAGGTCCGGGTTACCGACCAACGGATACGGCTCTTGGCCTACCAAGGTTCTACCTGCGTTCATCGCCCAAAACACTTAGCGCTTGTTGGGACTTTCCTTTATTCCACCATTCCCCAACTTCATGACCGCCGAAAACAACCTGCAACAGCTTTTACGGTCGCTGGCTCCGGTCCTGAATGACGGGGAATACGTTTTCGCGCACGTAGCCAATACCGACGGCATCGACCGATCGCTACCCGTAGCCGAGATTCGCGAACGGGAAGGAACCACGGTGGTCATCGCGCGACACGCC
The DNA here is from genome assembly GCA_963747415.1 of Lewinellaceae bacterium. Taxonomy (GTDB): domain Bacteria; phylum Bacteroidota; class Bacteroidia; order Chitinophagales; family Saprospiraceae; genus Neolewinella. The sequence goes on from CAVVFF010000004.1 coordinate 1,754,104, forward strand.
GCCGAGGGCCTGGGACTTCCCTACACCTACGTAGCCGCCTGGATCACGCTGACGGTACACTCCGACCTGAACGCGGTAGGCCTCACCGCGGCGGTAGCCAACGCCCTGGCGGAGGATGGAATCAGCTGCAACGTGATCGCCGGATTCTACCACGACCACCTGTTCGTAAGTGCCGAAGATGCCCCACGGGCCATGGCAGCGCTCCGAAAACTTTCTGAAACTGAATAGCCAGTCCATTAACTTCACGGAATGATGATCCGTATCCTCGCTAGTGCTGCCCTTTGTTTCCAATGCCTGGTGCCTGGCTACGGTCAAGCCGGACCCAGAACCGGTATTCCCCTGGACTCCATCCGGCTCAGTGACCCCGCCATTCTGGCCGACGAGGCCACCCAAACCTACTATATGACCGGCACCGGCGGCCGGCTGTGGAAGAGTAAGGACCTGGCCACCTGGGACGGCCCCTACGAAGTGATCGCCACCGACCCCGAATCCTGGATGGGCCCCGACCCTATGGTGTGGGCGGCCGAGCTCCACGCCTACCGCGATAAGTACTACGACTTCGCCACCTTCACCAACCGTGCCGTGCACATCGACACCGTGGCCGGCAACGAGATCGAGCGGCGGGCCAGCCACGTGCTCGTCAGCGACACCCCGGACGGTCCCTACGTACCGATGGCCGACAGCACCTACCTTCCCCCGGACATGCCCACGCTGGACGGTACCTTCTGGGTGGATACCGACGGCAAGCCCTATATGGTCTACTGTTACGAGTGGCTGCAGAACCAGAACGGCACCATGGAGAAGATCGAGCTGAAACCGGATCTGAGCGGCACCGTAGGCGAAGCGACCTTGCTCTTCCGGGCTAGCGACTCCCCCTGGAGTCGGCAGGAAAGAGACGACGGCACGGTCGGTCCGAGCGTCGTTACGGACGGCCCCTGGCTCTTCCGCACCGGTTCCGGTCGCCTGGGCATGCTGTGGACCAGCTGGGTGCACGACGTCTACGTACAGGGCGTAGCCTACTCCGAAAGCGGCACGCTCGACGGGCCCTGGATCCAGGAGCCCGAACCGATCACGCCCCCCAACTTCGGCCACGGGATGCTCTTTCAGTCGTTCGAAGGAAAGGACCTGATGTCCGTTCACAGCCACCGTTCCATCAACGGCCGCTACCACCGGGTACCCCACTTGTTCGAGATGGATCTTTCGGGAGACAAACTCAGCGTAGTGGGGCCGTACGAACCCGGAAAATAATTCGACTGCCGCCATAAAGTATTGTACCGCATGCTTTTTTACTATAACTTTGAATTTCAAAGAACTTTTAAAGTATGGCCCTTAGCCTCACCAATATTTCCAAAACCTACCCCAACGGCGTTCAAGCCTTGAGCGACGTAACGCTTACCATCCCGAACGGCCTGTATGGCCTGCTGGGCCCCAACGGTGCCGGCAAATCCACCCTCATGCGTATCCTGGCTACCCTGCAGGAGCCCGACACGGGCAGCATCTTCCTGGGGGATATCGACCCGGGATAAGGATGCCGTGCGGCAAACGCTGGGCTATCTGTCCCAGGAATTTGGCATATACCCCAAGTCGCGGGCGGAGGACATGCTGGAACACTTTGCCATCCTCAAGGGCGTTGCCGATAAAAAGACGCGGCGAGACGTAGTGGAGGCCCTCCTGCGGCAGACCAATCTCTGGGACGTGCGGCGGCAAAAGCTGGGCGGCTTCTCTGGCGGCATGAAGCAGCGGTTCGGCGTGGCCGTTGCTCTGCTCGGCAATCCGAAACTGATGATCGTGGACGAGCCAACCGCCGGACTGGACCCCGCCGAGCGCGAATTATTGGGACCGACCGAGCGGCGGGAATACGGTCTGCCGGCACGACCGCTGATCCCTTCCCTCTACGATGCCCCGGTGGGCGAAGGGAACTCCGGGGGAACCCGGTTCGAAGCCGTTATCGGCACGTCGGAGGATCAGATCGGCATAGCGCAGGGCGCACTCCTGCGCAGCTGGACCGAAGGCGGCCGCCGGTACACCCGGTACGAGACCGATGCGCCGATCGGCGGGGAGGTCGCCTTCTATTCCGCGGATTACGCCGTGCGCGAGGAACAGTGACGGGACGTCACCATCCGCCTGTATCACCATCCCGACCATACGGCAAACCTTGACCGTCTGGTAAGGAGTGCCAAGGAGGCCCTTGCTTACTACACCGAGGCATTCGGTCCGTATAAGTATGGCCACCTACCCCTCGTGGAGCGCTCCGGCAACGGCACTGGTATGCACGCCGACGCCAGTGCCATCCGCTTTACCGAAAAAAACGCACAGTGGGATATCAGGAACGACGATAACATCCTGGATCTTCCGTACGCGGTCATGGCCCACGAAATGGGGCACCAGTGGAACGTACCCGCGGCTTTCGTCGAGGGGGCCCCGGTCCTCTCGGAAAGCCTGGCCTGGTACTCCGGCATCCGGCTGGTGGAAGTGGCTCGCGGGGAGGAAGAACGCCGGCGGCTGCTGCGCTTTTTACAGCAGCCCTATCCCTACCCGCCGATGCGGCACGGAGAACCCCTTATCCGGGGTATAGACCCCCATATGGCTTACCGCCGCGGACCCTTCGCCCTGATCGCGCTGGGCGAGTACATGGGCGCCGACAACGTGGATACCGAGGTGCGCCGATGGTGACGCAGCACCGTGCGCCGGGAGCCAGACCCGCCACCACGCTCGACCTGTATCGCGAGCTGCAGGCCGTCACGCCGGATACGCTGGCGTACCTGCTGCACGACCTGTTCGAGGTCAAACCTTCTGGGAGTTCGACACGCAACGGGCGACGGCGGAAAAAACCCCGGACGGTCGCTGGCGCGTGGCGCGTGACGTAGTGGCCAAAAAAACCGTAGCCGACAGCGCCGGCATCGAAACCGAGGTGCCGATGGAAGAGTGGATTCCGATCGGAATGGTCGGACCGGCATCCGACGACGGCACCAACGAACCCATCTACCTGCAGCGACACCGCGTCCGATCCGGCGAGCAAACGATCACGATCACGGTGCCCCGCAAGCCGGTGGCGGCCGGGGTCGATCCCTACCACCTGCTCGAACTGGCCGACCACGAAGACGACACCAACGTAGAGTGGGTGACCGTCGCCTCGGAATCCGATGTGGAGTGACCATGCTTTCCGTGGCCGGACTTAGAGGCATAAAAAAGCGCCGGAGGTACGGCTACCTCCGGCGCACAAAAATTCGATCATAAATCATGCAACATACGGGCGGTCCGGGACCGCGTTAAACTGTATTCGCTTAGTCTTTAATGAATTTTTGCTGAACCGCCTCATCATCCACCTGCAGTCGCAGTAGGTAGGCGCCGCGGGGCAGCCGATCAGGTACTATCTAGAGTCTTCAACCCGGCCGCTACCGTCGGAAAAGGCAAAGAGATCGGGCAGCAACGGATAGTTGAGTCAGGTTTTCGGCTTCGGGCAGCGGCGGTGGGGCGCATTCCGTGCCGGTGTTTTCCTGATCGTAGACGTAGGGGCGCTGGGGCGGTGACGAGTCCGCTGAGTAGCACACCGAGAAAGCATAAGTAGAAGTCCGTTGCATCACTAGGGTTTGAAACGCCGCATTACACAATCGATTGCGTGACTTAGAACACGAGTATAACCCTTTCCGGGATAGTATCCAAATTTATCTGCGGGGGCTGCGGGCTGGCCGGATCGATTTTGCCGGAAATCGAACCCGACCCCACCCGGAAGCGGTATGATGAAAAACCTAAACTGACTTATGGAAAGCCGAGAACTGCAGGAATTCGAGAACGACCTCATCGAGTTGACCGACGAAGACCTGGTAGAACGCTACAACGATGACCTCGCCACCAACGCCTGGCAGGACGCCCCCACCGGCTACTCCGACGTGATGCTGCGGGAGTTCCAGAGCCGGGACCTCGACATCAGCGCTATTACGGACGGTGACACGCTGGTTTATGGCTCCCGCGTGGTGCTGGACGACGGGGTGGTCCGGAACGAAAGGGATCTGACGGATCGGGTGTAGATGGCCGGGAAACGACTTACCTTCCCTTGGTATGGACCTCACCAAGGAAAAGATCCGCAACGCCTACGAGGCCCTTGCCGAAAGCTACGATGCCCGCATCGACGAGAAGCCCCACAATGCCTATTACGATCGGCCGAACACCCTCGCCCTGCTACCCGACGTAACGGGACGCGACGTGCTCGACGCCGCCTGCGGACCGGGCAAGTACGCCGAGCTCCTGCTGGCCCGCGGGGCGCTGGTGACCGGCTTCGACCTTAGTCCGAAAATGGTGGAGCTGGCCCGGGCGCGCAACGTCGATCGGGGAGAATTCTTCGTACATGACCTCACAGACCCCCTGACTGATTTCGCCGACGCCTCCTTCGACGTGGTGCTCTGCGCCCTGGCCCTGCACTATCTGCCCGACTGGACGTCCGCGGTACGCGAATTTCACCGGCTGCTGCGACCCGGCGGCTGCGTGGTGCTGTCGGTAGAGCACCCCTTCTTTGAGTATGGATACTTCGCTTCGGAACACTACTTCCTCATCGAGCCGGTCAGCGCCGTCTGGAAAGGATTCGGCGTACCCGTGGAGGTGCACAGCTACCGGAGGCCGCTGCAGGCCTGTCTGCAACCGCTGCTCCGTAACGGCTTCTACCTCGACGACTTCGTGGAGCCGCTCCCCACGCCCGAAATGGAGCGCAGCGACCTGAAGCACTACCGGGAGCTAACGAATTCCCGGCATTCATGTGCCTGCGCGAGGTGAAGCGTTAACTGATGGCGGCGGGGCGCGGGAAAGTTACCCGGGATTAAATTTCCTGCGCTCCGCCGCCCCAATACCCTGTCAATGCCCCCCGATCGGCCACCCCGGTACCAGCCGTATCGTATGTCTTCCGATTGGGTGTTGCGCCCCATTTAGTGTATAATTCAGTCCACCCGAGAATCCACATCGTATGATCGTCCAGCGAATTCTTTTAGTCTTATTCGTACTAGCCACCGCCAGTCAGCAGGCCGCGGCCCAATTCCATAACATCAAGAACGATACTTTCTGGGACACGGAAAACGGCGATCCGCTCTACAGCCAGGGGGGCGGAATCTTTAAGTTCCCGGACCCGGAAACCGGAGAAGATAAATACTACTGGTACGGCGTCCACTACAAGCAGGCGGAAATGTACCGGGAGGATCCCTCCATCACCCAGCCAAGGAATAATTTCGAAGGGGTAAGCTGCTACTCCTCCACCGACCTCGTGAACTGGACCTTAGAGGGGCACGTGCTCACCCCCGACGAAGTGTACGGCGACTCCGACCGCCGCTGGGGCTGGCTCGGGCGCATGGGCGTTGCCTACGTGGAGGAGGCCGACCAGTACGTGCTGATCATCCAGCACAACGCTAGGGTACTCTTTGCCGTGGCGGATTCCCATTTGGGTCCCTTCGAGGTCAGTCACCACAAAAGCATGGAAGACTGGATCGGCACCTCCAACACCGGCGACCAGACGGTCTTCACGGATGAGGACACCGGCAAATCGTACCTCGTGTACAGCTACGGACAGGGACGCCACAAGATCTACCTCTCCGAGATCGGGCTGCAGAACGATACGCTGACCCTGCTCGATTACAAACAGGTCTTCGGCGGAGCGGGCCGCGAGGGCAACTGCATGTTCAAGTATCAGGGGAAGTACTACCTCGCCGCCTCCCAACTCTACGGCTGGGACGGCTCCCTGGCGTATTACCTGATGGCGGACGACGTGATGGGGCCCTACCTACCGGAGAACGACATGCAGGTCTTCGCCGGCGCGGAGGCCGATCATGCCCACATCTCCCAGACCGGCTTCTTCGTTACCGTACGTGGAACGAAGGATACCACGGTCATCTTCTGCGGGGACCGCTGGGCCGACTTCGCGGGCAACGGTCTGGGCTACAACCAGTGGGTACCGCTGTCCTTCGACGGCGACCAGCCCTACTTCAACTCCCTCAACTCCTGGGACCTGAACGCGGAAACCGGCGAATGGCGGGTAGCGGAAGACAACAACTGGGCCATCAACGCCAGTTTCGAGGCGGACCGCAAGCAGATCCCCAGTCAGGTAAAGCCCGTACAGACCTTCCTACGGGGCTGGGAAACGGAAGTGGTGGCGGGGACGCCCATTTCGCTCGACACCCTCGGCCCCGTACTCAACCACGCCAACACCGAAGCGGAACGCAAGGTGGTGATCGGTGAACGGAGCCTGAATATGAGCGATACGGTGACCTTTGTCCGACGGGTACACCAGACGATCGGTTCCTCCCCCTACGTAACCTTTCCCAACGCTAGCTATACCCTCACCGCCAAGGTGAAAAACAGCGACGGCTTCGACACCCTGGAGCTCTACGCGGTATCTGGCGGGGAACGCTTCACCGTCCGCGTGACGGAGGCTAATAAGGAATGGACGACCATCCGGATCGACAACCTCGAGGTGACCGGAAATGAGGTGGAGATCGGCTTCCTGGCGGATGGCGAAGGGGGGGCGTTTTGTTTGGTGGATGATGTCTCGTTGGTTAGGCGTAAATAGATCGGGGGGCGCGCTGCTGGCAGGGCCTCGGGCCCCGGAACATGGCTGACTGACACGACGATTCCAGGTCGAGGCCCTCCGGGCCAAGCTCCTACGCCCAATATGCTGCACCCCCCTACCCTGCCACGCGGCAGACGGACCCAAAATCCGAGGTCGACTGCCCTCCGGGACGAGATATAGCGGTACAGTACTAGGTATGCGGGGGCGGTGCGGCTGCCTTCCCAGGTTCATGGCAGTGGATCTGTTTGCCGATGTGATACCGGTTTCTGGGAGGTATGCTATCCGGGCGCGACTTAGGGATTCCGGATCCTGCACGGTTGGAAGACAGTTGCGGGATATGCCGCAAAATGCGTGCATAGACGTCACTTAGAGCAAAACCGTCAAGTGATATCTTGTCGCTTGCGGTATCTTTCGCGTAACGTGCTTGCGGTGGCGGATACCCGTCCATTATTGCTAGGCTATAGTGGGTGTATACGAAATTCGGTTGTGCTACTGTTCGGCGAAACGAGGGCACAAGTTGACGGCAGACATTAAAAGTTGACGATAAACGTAAAAGCCGTATCTTGGAGTCAATCTCATCTCAATGGCGCTAAAAGACGCAAAGTCTGGTCAATTTTTCAAAGCAGTCATTGCTAAAGTTGTTGAGACAGATTACGGCTGGATCCGAAACAGCGGAGAGTTTGTTTTCAAATGGAAAAATGAAAGACAACATGAAGTATTCAAAATATTCCTCAAGAATAGAAACGACGAGATTCTCGGTCTGCTATCCATTAACGATCGGCAAGATGAATTTAGGATTCACCTAAATCTTATTGAAGTCGGACAAACGAATGTCGGCAGAGACAAAGCCATTGACAATATTGCTGGAAGTCTGATAGCTGCAGCGTGTAAAATTTCATTTGACCGGGGATACAACGGCTTTGTATCGCTGAAGCCCAAAACAAAACTTATACCACTCTATCAAAACAAGTACGGCTTTCGACAATACGGTAGATTTTTGGCTATCGATGGTCGGGAATCAGATATACTAATAAGGAAATACCTCTACGATGAAGAAGAGTGAAAAAATGTACAATGAACTTCGGAAAACACTTACCGATCAGGAAATAGCAGAAAGTTATGTTTTCAATGATGACAGCCTAAGCGACGAGGAGCAAGATGCTGCAGAACGGGAGTTTCGAGAATTGAGGTTGAAGCAAATTCAGTCAATGACAGAAAAGCAGAAGTTGTTTGGCAAGCTTATGCAAATGAAGTATAGCATGTTGGACTACTTCGACAGCGGCAAGTTTGATCCAGAATTTAGGTTTTCCAGTCAGCTAAAGAAGTATTCGCTCATAATCAATCGAACAAACAAGTCTTTTGCTGCTGATCTTGATCTTCATTATACTAAACTGAGTAGAATAATAAATGGGAAAGACAATCCAAGCGTAGAACTAATGTATCGATTGGAAGAACACAGTAAAGGTGAAATACCAGCACATTACTGGTGGAGGGTTCATTCCAAAGAACTAGAACATAAAATCATAACTGACTTAGAAAAGCGAGTAAAAGAGTCTAAGAAGGTTTCTAACAGTATTGATATTAGAGCCTGAATAATAAGGCATTGGTATAGTGTCCAGAAGCGGTCTAAAGGAATAGAAAATTCGCCGAACAATGTGCAGAACGTCAACCCGGCCAGGATAATTCCCAGTGCTTTTCAATGAATTATTAGGAGAGAAAGACAGTCGGCGCTAGTTGTGGATCTGGGAAGGCCGGGCTGCGTCTGCACTCACGTTGTAGCAAATAAAAGATAATCATGAATTTCGAATAGATTAAAGAACGAACAAGTCCCATAGTCGTAAGCGTCTGAGCAAGTCCATCTTTTTTCGCCGGATGGGAAGCAAGAGCTTTGCGGGCAAAAGCAACTCTGGATAAAGCCAAGAAAATGTACGCCATGGTGGAACGCCAAGCCACCTCCGGCCAGACGATCAAAGATTTTTGTAAAGAGGCAGGGATCAGCTACGCCACCATTCATTCCTGGCGTCGGAAGCTAAAGTGCCCTGGGCTCTCCGTGCCAACGACGGAAGGGTTTATCAGCTTGCGATGCTCGACATCGCCCTAGGGGGGGCCAGCCGATCCACTCATCGTTTCCCTTCCCGGCGGCTTACGCCTGTCCTTCGGGCCGAGCGACCCGCAGCGGGTGGCCGATCTGCTGGTGCACCTGGACCGCCGTTATGCTGAGCTTTAGCGCCCGCCAGCGCTACTTCCTCTACCGCGGGGCCACCGATATGCGCAAGGGCTTTAACGGACTTAGTGGCCTGGTGGGCCGGCACATCCGCCAGGGAGAGCTGCTGAGCGGAGACGCCTTCATTTTCCTGAACAAGCGCCGCGACCGCATCAAATTGCTGGTCTGGGATCGCGACGGCTGGGTGGTCTGGTATAAGGTGCTGGAACGCGGCACTTTTGAACTGCCACGGGCTGCGAGCGACACGCTGGAGCTATCCTTTACCGACCTGCAACTGCTGCTTGCGGGCATTGAGATCACCTCGGTCAAACGGCGACCACGAAGTAGCAGCGCAGCTAATAAGGTAAGCTCCCGCGGCCTGATCCAGGGGGGTTTTTCGTATTTTGTGCCCCGTGCAAGCCATGGTATCCAAGGCGGAATACGACGAGTTGGAGGGTAAGTATAACACCCTGCGCCACGAGTTCGACCAGCTGAAGAAGATGATCTTCTCCGCTAAGTCGGAGCGGTTCGTTGGCACCCAGGTTGCGCCCGAAAAATGGCCGTCTGGGATCAGCCGGCTAAAGCCGACGGAGAGGCCGCCGTCACCCAGGAGATAGCTTACCAACGTAAACCGTCACTCCCGGGGCTCAATGCGCTGCCGGATGGTCTGCCCGTGGAAGAGATCGTGCTGGAACCGGAGGGACAGGACACCGCAGGGCTGGCGTGCATCGGCCAGGAAGTCACCGACACGCTCGACTATCGTCCCGGAAAGCTGGTCATCATGCGGCGTATCCGGCCTAAGTACTCCCGCCGAGAAGCCGACGGCTCCACGACGGTAATCACCGCCGACTTACCCAGCCGACCGATCGATAAAGGCATCCCGGAACCGGGACTGCTGGCGGAGATCTGCGTGGCTAAATACGTAGATCACCTACCTTTTTACCGTCAGATCAAACGTTTTGAGCGCGATCACGGCTGGGTGATGCATAAAGCCACCGTGGGCGACTGGTTCGCCGCCACCTGCAGCCTGCTCGAGCCCCTTTACCAAAAATTACTCGCCACCGTAGTCGCCGGAGCGGACTACCTACAGGTGGACGAGTCCACGATCAAGGTACTGGCATCGGAAAAGAAAGGCAAAGCGCACCTGGGCTACCAGTGGCTCTATCGGGACCCCGGATCCGGGCTGGTGCTGTTTGACTACCGGAAGGGACGTGGCGTGCACGGCGTAATGGAAAGGCTCGTGGACTTTACGGGCTATCTGCAAACGGATGGCTATAAAGCCTATGAGACCTACTTGCGCAAGCATCCGAAGGTTACCGGCGTAAGCTGTCTGGCGCACATTCGCCACAAGTTCTTTGACGCCAGCAAGCAGCATCCGCGGTTGGCGGAACTGGCCCTGGCGGCCATCGGCTTCCTCTACCACGTGGAGGCGCACTGCCGGAAAAGAAACCGCTCGGCAGCCGAGCGGCTGGCGCTGCGTTAGCGGCTCAGCCTGCCGGTGTACGAAGCCCTGCTGGACTGGGCGCGGTACGAGCAGCGGAATAACCTATCGAGCGGAGCCATCGGAAAGGCACTGCACTATGCCAAGGACCAACTTCCCCGCCTGCGGCCCTGCTTCGAAGATGGACGCCTGGAGGTGGACAACAACCTGATCGAGAACTCCATCCGCCCGCTGGCCCAGGGCCGCAAGAATTACCTCTTTGCCGGCTGCCACGCGGGGGCGCAGCGGGCGGCCATGCTGTACTCCTTCTTTGCCAGCTGCCCACGGTTGGGAGTCAATCCCCGGGCGTGGCTACGCGACGTACTGAAGCACCTTCCCGATAACCCGGTCAACCGCCTGGAGGAACTGCTGCCCCATCGCTGGACCGCGACAAGCGTACCAGTCCATAGGGAGGAAGAATAAAACTCGCAGGACGGGGTTGCTCGGACGCTTACCCTGATTGAGCGATTGTGGCACTTCATGCGGCTCAAGATTACGAATTCCAGCTATTACCCCTGCCATCCTGACTTCCAAATGGCCATCGCTACATTTCTGCAATCGACGAAAAGCTATAAGAAAGAATTGCTCAGCCTGCTGACCCTGAATTTCCGCACCGATGATGGGACATCATATCATCTTGCCCAAACCACTTCCTGAGGAGTATAATCTACTGATGTATCCCCAATAATTTAGACCAGTGAATGAGACATCGTTATAATCATCATATGAAAAATGAAGCGTCGTAAATTCACTTCGGAGTTCAAGTTTAAGGTCGCGGTGGCGGCCATTTCGGAGCAGCACAGTTTGGCGGAGTTGGCCAAAAAGCACCAGTTGGCTCCGGCCCAGATCAGCACCTGGAAAAGAGAATTACTCGCCGGCGGCTCCCAGGTTTTTGACAAGCCCGGTAAGATCGTCGGGCCGGATCTGCAAACGCGCGAGGATGAGCTCCTGCGCATCATCGGCCAGCTGCAGGTGGAGAACAGCTTTCTAAAAAAAACGCTGAAGTGAGCCTTTCCCCTGAGGTTCGCCGCCACCTGATCGAACCGGAACACCGGCAGCTAAGCGTACGACGGCAGTGCGAGTTGTTGTCCGTTTCCCGCGCTGGGCTCTACTACGCGCCGCGCGGTGAAAGTGCTCTGAACCTGGAGTTGCTGCGCCTGATGGATGAGCACTACCTGGACCATTCCTACAAGGGAGCGCGGCGCATGCACGTGTGGTTGACCCGGGACCGGGGCTACTCCGTGAGCCGCAACCGCATCGACCGCCTGTACTACGAGATCCTAGGCCTGCAGTCACTTTTACCCGGCCCGCACACGTCTAAGCGGTGTAAGGACCACGCCGTTTTCCCCTATCTGCTGCGCGATTTGAAGATCGACCGGAGCGATCAGGTATGGGCTACGGACATCACCTACGTGCCCATGCGCCGGGGGTTTTTGTACCTGACGGCCATCATCGATCTGTATAGTCGCTACGTCGTCCACTGGAAGCTCTGTAACTCCATGGAGGCCACCTGGTGCCGCGATCTGGTGGCCGAAGCCCTGGACATCCACCGGGTGAGCCCGGAGATCTTCAATACCGATCAGGGCGCGCAGTACACCAGCCGGGTGTTCACCGACTTTATCCTAAGCAAGGGAATGCGGCTAAGTATGGATGGTAAGGGGAGAGCCACGGACAATGCGTTCATTGAGCGGCTATGGCGCAGCATTAAGTACGAGCGGCTGTATCTTCATGAGTACGAGACCGGAAAGCAGCTCTACGACATGGTAGATGACTACCTTACCTACTACAATACAGTCCGCCGGCACTCCTCCATCGGGGACGACTATCCAGCCGATTGGTACCGGGCCGGCAAGATTGAAAAACGGGCTTGAAAGGGCCCAAACATATATAACTTTTAACCATACGTTGTCTTAACCTCTCCGGGTTCGTGGTTTAACAATTGGGGGCACTTCACTACAATGCGGACGAGCTGTATTTCGAGAGGACGAAAAATTTATCTATCTACTTTATGGGCCAAAAAATTTATTATGGCCTAATCCGTTAAAGTATTTTGTTACCCTATTTCTTTAAACCCTAATTGGATGAGGAAGAGTCTATTCCTGATTTTGCCGATATTTTTACTCTCTTTAACATTCAGCGCTCAGTCTAATTGGCAAACTGCTAGCTTGACCACGACCAAAGGAGAAATATTTACCGGACAAGTTGACGACCGAAAATGGTCCGACTTCATAACAGAAATTGACTTTAGGGCGGATAAGAAAAGTTCTACTCAGTCATTTGACGTTTCTAACATTGCTAAACTTATAATCGGGAACCAGGAGTACGAAGGTAAAGCAATTCAATACAATGCATCTCCCAGGAATAAGCAGGCATTGGTTACGGAAGATCAACGGATCGACCAATCTGCTTTTGGGCTTCTAAAGGTCTTGATTGGTGGCAGTGTTGATTTGATGCAGTACTACGATGAACGAGGAAGAGATCACTACTACCTTCGAGATTCGGATGGCAACATAGCGTACTTGGACTTCGGGACGTATCGAAGAGAATTCTTAAATAAAGAGAGTAGGGTAATAGAAGTAAATAAATTTCATGAATTTTTACTTAAGGAATTAAAGAGTTGCGGCACTCTATCTGCATTGATTGTTTCGACTACATACAATGAGAAATCTTTATTAAATTTATTCAAAGAGTATTATACCTGCACGGGGGAAGTGATAGATCAACCTATAGTACCATCCTCTCAATGGACTTTCGGACCGACAGTAGGCTATGCCAAGCTGTTCAGCGTATTTCGGTATCATGCGATTGATGTTGTATACCGTGATGAATCATTTTCTATGGTGCCTATAGGAGGCCGGGTTTTGTATTATCCTTCTGGCCTGGACGGTAGAAGTGCATTCTTTATGGGAATGGAGTATTTCCAGTATGAATCTAAAGTAAAGTCTGGACAGGGTCTTCCATTCAAACAAGAGCAAACAGTACGATTGTCGATTGGCCCGAGGTTCTACTTTACGGAAGACAAGAATACCCTGTATGGAGAATTTTCCGTTGGCTACGATTGGCTATTACTTTATGAACAGGCTGTTTTCGGGGGTCGCAGTAGTGGTGGTAAGATTATTTTTGGATTAAACCTTGGTTGTAAATTCAGCGGCATAGACCTTTCTTTAAGAAGTTTTATAGCTAATCGAAATTTGATTGGAATGCCTAGGGAAACTTTATACGGCATTGGAAGTACAGTAGGCTACAATTTTTAGCAAAACAATATATAGGTACGATATACCTGAAATCCCAAAAGATATACCGCTATTTAATGCCCCAGCTATGGTGGGGTCCCTATTGCATGCTCGCCCTCAAAGGCGGTCCGGGATCGCATACTCATGCGCTTCGTTACAAGTTATACTGTTTTTATAAGCCTGCCTCCAGAATATTGTACTCCGCTACAATAATAACTATATTGTAAATGGAATTCAGAGACAACCCTACTGACGCTCACTTGGCTAATTAATTAGTGTTGGCCTACTTGAATGTACCAGAGGTGGGTAAATGGAAGGATGTAGAAAATAAATGTCACCCGGCTTATCAATTTTTGGTGTGCGACAATACCCGCTATAATCGGTCTAACTGGATCCAGGAATAGGCCCAGGTAGCGATTCGAGTTTGTGGTACCCGCTTGCTCACTCGGTCTGAACTTGAAGGACCCGATATGAAGGCTACTGCGACAGGACGCTGTCAATTCGAGCTATTACTCAGCTCATACAGAGTTCCGGCGTGGCATTTTCGGCTTTACGGACAATGCGAAAGAATACAAGATGGCTTTTCGATCACTTCTGGCGCTGAATTTCAGGACGGTCGTAAGCGTAATCAAGAGTACTTCCACCTCTCCGGTGGACAACTTTACGTGGACCAGTCGCAGTTCCAGTGGCTGGCACCGCACCGGGTCCAGATCTTTGAGTGAGCGGTACACCCGATCCTTTGCAAAGGACCGTAATTGCTCGCTCATTCTCTCCACTTTGCACGAAATTCACTACCTCGGGACTCATCGTCGTTGAGATGCGGATGATGCAATCCGAGCCGTGACGACGATGCAGGAACGGCAAGCCATAGCCGCCAAATCCCCGATCCTACACGTAGATAGCCCGCTTGGGTAGTTGCTCTACGTTGGGATAAGCATGGGTGATCTCTCCACTCTTCTGGGTATGCAGATCGGCCAGCAGGATGATGCAATTGAGCAGGTCATAATAAAAAGAACGCGCGTGGAGGGCACCGCCTAGTGTTGGTTCTGGTGAAACCCAAGCGCCTGACCGATCCATTCTTCCCGAGGCAGCATTTGACCGGTACCATCTACGGCAATCAGGAGATAGGAACGCCACCGACGAGCGCCTTTGAAACAGGTGTAAAAAGCGTTTGCGGAGCGGTAGAAGAAATCCTTGAAGAACAGCGGTTGAATATGTTTACGGCGCTGAGCAAAGGCGGACTTAGTGACGGGAGGTAATCCCAAGCAACGAAAGAGTTCGTGGAGTTCCACCGCGGTGGATTTGCGCACCAGTTGTAGGATGAAGGCCACGGTACGGCGGAAGGTCAGCGGGCTGCGGCGGGTAAAGCGTCGGTGCGGTTCAACGATATAACTTTGACGGAGCTCGTCATCGAGATCCGGAAAGGCACGAAGAATGGCGAGTAAGGGAACGGGGCACCCCTCTAAGTTCGGGGAGAGGACTATTGCCGCGAAATCCTTAGCGTAATGGCCATGAGGCCCATGTCCGCCGCAATGGCTGTGAATGAGGAGATTAGCATAAAACCTTAAATCAGTTATAGCCTAGTCAAAACTACTCTACCTACTCTTTAATCACAATAGACATAAGGTTTTGGGTATGTGCCGTATCGCGAAGGGTATGGCATATACCTATTGTTGGTAGTCGTTTGCCCCATACTCTATAATTACTGGTGCCACAGCAATATAAATCTCTGACCATACAAGAAAGACTCAAATTAAACCAACACTAAAATGCCTCACCAAAAGTAAAATAAAATCCTCTTTGAGAATTTCCAGTGCCACCCGAATTTGGAGTGAGGCCAAATGCGTAGTCGATGCGTAAATAGGCTCTGGATTGCTCATTGAACAAAATTCTGAGCCCAGCACCTGCTGCAAAATTGAACGTTGAAGCATTTAAAGACTCATTTGGTCCGAAGACTTGTGCTCCACTTACAAAGACAGTCATAGCCAGTCTTTTCCAATAATGATAAATAGGCCCTAAATTATCTTCTTTCCAAAAGGGAATCCTATACTCCGTTTCAAGGGCTATCAAATTATTGTTTTGAAAAGTACCGTTAAAATAACCACGAACAAGGTTGCTGCCCCCAACTTTCGACAACCCCCGCAAGGGTAAAGATTCTTCACTAGTTCCCCTAAAATTCACCAAACCTCGAAGTGCTAATGTTTGTCTACCGACGACATTCAAATAGGTTCGCGCGTCCATGCTAATGGTATAATAATCGTATTTACTACCCAGGTAGCTCCCGTAATAAATGGCACTCAGATTAATAAAACTACCTGAAGAACTGCTTAATATGTAGTCTCGCGTATCCCAGATCAGGTTAAGCCCTAATCCTGCCCGAAAACCAAGGGTATTTTTTTCAAGAACCTCAATTTCGGATTGTCCTTGAATTATAATAACACTATCAGCAAGTTCCTCAAAATTCCAAACGTATTCTACATCAGCGATAACACCACCGTACAAATGGTTAGTCAATTCCCTGAGCGCTCCCAGTCTGAAATTGAACCACATGATACTGTATCGTTTGTAATTATTAATAGTAGAGTCTATGGGGTGTCCTTCAAGCAATTCGTATTCGATCACTTTGGAGTCAGCTACATTGCCCAAGCCATAATTACGATTAGGATATCTGGCAAATTCCATCCCACCCAGAAAGCGCATTTTATTTCCATCGGTAAATAGCTCCCAGTTTGTTTCTACCAGAACCTGATTGTTTAAAGTATAGAGCGCGAGAAAACTGATATATGACTGAATTGTTTCGGGATCTTCCGTTTTCAGGTTAGGGTAAAAGTAACCTAGCCCGCCTAGCGTGAGATTGGTTTCTGGCGAATAGCTAATGGCAGGAAATAGGTCAAATCTTCGAATCTTAATACTATCGCTTACCGCCGTTTGGCAGAATCCATTCATCGTAAACATACCAATCCATAGGAGTATTATAATTCGAAGCCGTATCAACGCTCTTTTTGACAGGGAAATCATGGTTTTAATTTAAGTTTTACCTATTATATTTCACTCCCTGCAAAAAAATATACTGCAATCCGATAAAATTAATTTTATTTATTTTATTAAACTAGTTGACACATTGGATCACGTTAGACTTGATCTATCCTAGACGGCTACCGATCCAATCCCATTCAATTTCTACCATCTACTTTTTCTAAATATGACTGCCAACTTGTTGATACACGAAAATAGCAGGGTATGCGCAATTCGTACATCTCACCAAATTAAAGAATAAAAGCGAAACTTTTGATGTTAATATGCGGCGAACAGTTAAGCGCCTCACTTTGCGCTTCTGTTGGACCTAGCTGCCGTGTGAAAAACCCGCCCGAATTACCTTACAATAGAGCGAATCAAATAACCTACGAATGGGAACATGGGGCCCAGCCATAAAAAGCAACGATACCTCCAGCGACGTCTACGGCGCCTTCTTCGATCGCTACAACGAAGGCGAAGCGCCCCTGGACATCAGCCGACAACTGATCCACCATAATCAGGACATCATCCAAGACGAATACGAGGGCCACAACTTCTGGTTTGCCCTGGGGCTGGCGCTGTGGGAAACCAAAAGCCTGCCTCCGAAAGTGTACGGCAAGATCAGGGAGACGATTACTACCGGTAGCGACTTAGCCGTTTGGAAAGAACTCGGCGCCAGCGATGCGGAGATCAGGCAGCGAGGGCTTGTTTTAAATAAGTTTCTGGAGAAGATCGGTACGGAGAAACCGACGGCTAAGCGAAGAAAAAGGAAGAAACAATACCCCCCCGCATTTGAAAAAGGAGCCTGCCTGGCGTTTGCGCTGACCAGTGGCGGCTACGGGGGTGCGGTGGTACTAGCGGCGGATTACGATAGCGGGATGGGCTACAACCTTATCGTATCCACCCGCATACATCAACCCACAAAGCCTACCCTCAGCGATTTCTTGAACGCCAAGGTGTTGGTAAAGACATTTGGCAACTGGAACCAGCGACCGGCACTATCCTGGTACTCCGCGGGTCGGCACTTTACGAAGTGTGCAACCGTATTTGAAGTCGTCGGTCAAATCGAAATAGCCATTGACTATCCCCTTGACGCTTACGCACCCGGGGCCATGTTTTCGCCGTGGCAGGAGATTCAGTCCGCCGTGGAGGCGCAACTGGCCCACGAAGTCGCCGGCGAGCGGCCTACACCTTTGTCCCTCACCCACTATACCGGAAAGAAGCGGTGGTGGAAATTTTAGGTGCTGCCTGACCATCTGCCAACATCGGTTATTCCCGTACCTGGGGACAGCCTAACCGTCCCCCGTCCGGAAAGTAAGGACGCTGCTAATACGTGGCCGGGCCGTATCGATGCCGGTATACTAGATCATCCACCGGCAATTCAGGGACCGTCTCGGTGGACAAGCGATGGACAACGGCCTTACCATCCATCCGATTCGATAACATCATCCGGCTTACGCAAAAGCGCTACAGCAACCTAACCACAAATGTATTTGTTGTGAGCTTCCTACTAACTTGTAAACCATGCGCCTAAGCCTAGAAATACCCGACGATTTGCAGGTTTCGGAGTTTGAGTTAAAGATGCTGTTTGCCAGCAAGTTATTCGAGCGGGGCTCGGCAACTTCCGGTCAGGCGGCCCACATCGTTTGACTTAGCCGGGAAGCCTTTCTGGAAACGGTTGGTCAGTACGGTATTTCCATATTTCAGTATGGAGAAGATGAGTTGCTAGAGGATGTAGCGAATGCCTGACCGAATTATTATATCGGACAGTAGTGCCATCATCGCCTTAATCGAATTTGATGTGCTGTATATTTTCAGCGAAAAAACCATCCCGGTATTATGTATCCTACACTCGATGAATAATTGGCTATGATTCTTGATGAGCCAACAAACCCCACTTCCACGGAGATAGGATCCACCCGGAAGTTTCTTAAAAAGGCCACGGTCTTCTGGGTCGTCGTCCTGCTTGCATTTCTGGCCATCGGTACCTTAGGGCCGGTACTGGTATGGGTATCCTACACTCGATGAATAATTGGCTATTGGGACCTACACGGCTCGGCAACGAAGCAGAGATCCGAAAGTGAGAACTACTGGCTTTTCGCACTAGTGATTCGTCATGCGGCAATACTACCGGCCCCGACCACGGCCCAATTTTGGTGTACAACCAAAACTTCACCGCCCGTGACAAACCGCATCCTCATCCTGTTTACCCTTTTGGCTCTGTCCGCCGTCGCCCTCGGCGCGGACGTGCCCGCCGACCAAACGGCCTCCAATAAACGGATCGCCCGCCACTTCTACCGGGACCTGTGGTTCCAAAACAACACCGACAACTACAACCAATACATGGCCGGACGAGTATACCGTGCACGATATCGGTAGCCGCAAGGCCGTGGTCGAACCGGCCACGGAGCACAACCGCATCGCCGACTTCTTCGGCAACGGGAAATTGAAAGGTAATCTCGACCTTCGGTCCTGGTAGGCGTCCTGGTGACTCATGGATCGCTGATTACGAGCCGAAACCCTCGCGGGCAGTGCAGAAATTTCTCGATGGTTTGTAGGTGAGGGGATACCTTCAATCCACCCAAGAGAACGAGACGAAGAGCAGGCCCACCGGCAACCGGCCCAAGACCTCGAGAAGGGACACGCCGGCACCCGCTTCCCACCTGCGCTCCGCCGCAATACCTACCTTATACCCTTCTCCGGTCGCTCCGTAGGGGAGCAGACCCGCCCGGAAACCAGTACGATCATGCGTTACCTCCTGCTGTTGCTTACCCTATTCCTCACCGCCGTAGTGGCCGCCCAGGACCTTGCCTCCACTGAGCCGGATCCCGGGCTAGCACGCACCATCCGCGAGCGTGGCTACGTAACCTACCGCGACTTCGATGCCGCGGCCGACGGCATGACCGACGCCGGTGCAGCCATCGCGGCCGCCCACACCTACGCCAACCGCCACGGGCTGCCCGTGCGCACCGAGGGCGGCACCTACTACCTCGGCGGGGCGGAGCGGACGGCGCTGATCCTCACGCCCACCGACTTCGGGACGGCCACCTTCATCATCGACGATACGGAGGTGGAAAATATCGGCGCGCCCGTCTTCGTGGTCGGTTCCCGGGAGGAGCCTTTCGTCCCGGAGGGGATCGGCACCCTGCGGCGCGGCCAGGAACGCCTGCCCGTTAGCCTACCTGCCGCCAGTCTGGTCACCGTGACCAACGACTCCGTGCGCCACTACATCCGCTACGGGCCGAACCAGGACCGCGGGGCGGCGCAGACCGACATCTTCGTGGTGGGCGCCGACGGTAAGGTGGACCCGCAAACGCCCATCATCTGGGACTTCAACCGGATCACCGAGATCAGCGCCCGCCCAATCGAGGCCGACACCCTGCGCATCACCGGCGGCCGCTTCATCACCGTGGCCAATCAGGCCGAATCGAAGTACACTTACTACTCCCGTAATATCGTCATCGAGCGGTCGCGGGTGATCGTCGACGGACTACAGCACCGCATCATCGGGGAAGGCGAGCACGGGGCGCCCTACGGCGGCTTCCTCAGCATCCGCAACTGCGCCTACGTGACGGTACGCAACTGCGTACTCACCGGACATAAGACCTACTCCACCATCGGCTCGGCCGGAACCCCGGTGACCATGGGCAGCTACGACATCCTCGCTAACCGGGCCCTGAACGTCTCCTTCGTGAACTGTACGCAGACCAACGACATCCACGATCGTACCTACTGGGGCATCATGGGCTCCAACTACTGTAAGAACCTGGTGTACGACAGCTGCGTCCTCTCCCGCTTCGATGCCCATAAGGGAGTGGCCAACGCGACCATCCGCAACTCCACGCTCGGGCATATGGGCATCAACGCCATCGGCAGCGGCACCCTGACCGTGGAAAACACCTCGGTGCTGGGCGGCCGCTTCGTCAACCTCCGCTCCGATTACGGCAGTACCTGGCGGGGCCGGCTCCTGCTGCGCGACTGCACCTTTGAACCCACGAACGCGGGCGCGGCGGTGATCAGCGGCTACTACTCGGGGCAGCATGACTTTGGCTACGTCAGCTACATGCCGGACACCATCACCGTCGCGGGACTGCACATCGACGATTCCGGCCTACCGGACGACTACCCCGGGCCGGCCCTGTTCGCCGACTTCAACCCGGAGCGGACGGACAGCACCTACGTCGAACGCTACCCCTACGTCGTCACCGAGCAAGTGATCCTGCGCGACGTGACTACGACGAGCGGGAAAGACCTGCGGCTGAGCGATAACCCGGTGATGTTTCGTTGGGTGGAGGTGGTGCGGGGCGGGCGGTAGTTTCGGTGCAGGAGGGCGGCGGAGCGCAGGAGAAAAAGCTGGTAAAATCCCCTATCTTATGAGCCACACCGTCCGCCAGACGGCACCCTCGATTACCCTAAACGCAACGTCATGCACCCTACCGTTCCTGCGGTCTTGTTAGCCCTTACCCTATTCTTTAGCTGCAACGCGGACCGGGCGGAGGCGGATGCCACATCCCCAGCGGCGGCCCCGGATACGCTGACGCTGCGTACGCAGGCCGTACGGGGGGACGGACTCTTCAGCCGGGGGGCGGGATTCATCTCCTTCGAGGACACCGCGGCGCAGTTTCCCTACCCGGTAGTGTATCCTGCCGGACTTACGGACATCGGAGCGGCTCGTTTGCCCGTAGAAATGGGCTTTGAAGAGGAAAAAGACTACTCGACATCATCGGGGCCAAAAAGGATGGGCAGTCCATCGTGATTGTCGACGAGAACGATAACCAGGACTTCTCGGACGATCCGGTGCGGCCCATCAGCGACTTTGACATTTGGAACGACCCGGGCATCGCGGTTTCTTTCACCCGGACGGCAGGTGATCGAAGTGTCCGGGATTCTTCCTGGATCAGAATGGGCACGTCGGATTTAATGGAAGACATGATGCTCTACGGCACCTTTCAGCACCGCCAGTCTGACTTCAATCTGAGTAACCACGCTTACCGGCTGGGGGCAATGGACGGGGTTACAGTGAGCAGTTTCGGATACGGTTTAGATCCCGAGGTGGCCCTGCTGTCGGTCGACGGTGAAGAGCGCGACACCCTAGAGCGGCGCGAGTACGTAAAACTCGGCGAATACCTCCACCTTGCAGGCCACAGCTACCGCTTCGACAGCATCACCCCGGACGGGGGAGAGGTGTTCTTGGTGCGGGACGACCAATTCGCCGAGCGGGAAGGCACCCAGGTGGGTATGCTGGCCCCCGAATTTGAGATGGTGACCACCGAGGGGGACACGGTGAACAGCACGGAGCTGCACGACAAGCCCATTGTGGTAGCCAACTCCTGCGGCTGCGGGGGCGATACGCTTTCTCCGCGGGCCTTCTCGGAAATTCGCGAAGCCTTTGCCGACCGGATGCACACCATCCGGCTGGATAGCAAAATCAGCGACCCCCCGGCGGGATGGAACGTGGACGTAGACGCGCCCTACAACGAAGACATCTACCGGGACTACCGCGGCGCGTACTGCTCCCGCATCGCCTACCTGGTGGGCGAAGACCGGCGCGTACTGGACCAATTCGAGATCACGGACTGGGAAAACAGCCTGCCGGAGCGGCTGGGTCGGTAGTCGGGGGCAGCGGCATACTAAATCCTTAATTACCACCCAAAAGCATAATAATCCGGATCGCCAACCGCTAGAGAGGGGTAGTTTTAGCGTTACCCACCCCGGTGGCGGAATTGGATTCCCACGCTGACGCGCGATAGCTACCCCAGATTACCCCTTATGAGCCTGGAAGAATTCCGCAACCGCTACCAAAACTTCCCCACCGACCGCCTGCTAAAGATCACCCTGCAACCGGATGCCTACCAGGAAGCGGCCCTCCAGGCCGCCGAAGAGGAGCTGGCCCGTCGCGAAGTGGACGAGGCGGAGATCACCGCGGCCCGTGACGCCATCGGCCGCGAAGCCAACGAGCAAGCCACCCGGGCATTCCAGCGTCGGACGGCCCTGGATCGGGTCAGGGCAAACGCCGGGGACTGGGCCGCCGCCGCCAGTCCGATCCAGACCGGCACGAAGGACGTCCTGCGGAGAAAGCGCATCGTTACCATTCTACTCGGACTCGCCGCCCTGCTTACGCTGTTCCAAACCGCCGTCTCATTCGGGTGGTACCTTTCCGATCCTTCCTATGTCTTTGATATTTTCGCTATTGCCACCCTGGTGATTACCCTCTGCACCGCCGTAGTGCCGGTACTGTTTTGGTTGGGCAAGCGGATCGGCTGGATGGTGGCCGTAGGCTTCAGTAGCCTGAGCGCCGCTAGCGGACTTTCCCTATTCGTTCAATCCGTTGCGTATTACTATAGCTACGTGTACTCGGCTCCGGCCGGCTTCAACGAAACAGACCTGAGCGGTTTGGTGCAATTATTCGAACCGGCCCAGCCCCACCTACTCCTCTTCGGGCTCCTGTACTACGTGGCCATCCTCTGGCTGCTCACGCGACCGGGGATGATCGCCCTGTTTCAGATCGGCCCCACGGCACGAACGCGCACCTACCTCGTGTCCGGTGCCCTGGCAGTTTGCGTGCTGGTGCTAGTTGCCGCCTAGACGCTGCTGCGTGACCGGTACGCGTCGCCGAAAAGCATTACGAGGAACCACCTTCCCGCAGGCTACCTTTAGTACATGACGGAGCAACAACGGTCCCTGCGCCAGCGCATCCTGCTGGCCTACGAGACCCTGGCCGGGGAATACCACGCCCGCATCGACGACAAACCCCATAACGCCTACTACGACCGGCCGAATACGCTCCGGCTGCTGCCCGACGTCAGTGGCATGCACGTCCTCGACGCCGCCTGCGGGCCGGGGAAGTACGCCGAGATCCTGCACGAGCGCGGTGCTACGGTGACGGGCTTCGACCTGAGTCCCAAAATGGTGGAGTTCGCGCGGCAGCGAAACGGCAACCGGGGCACCTTCTACGTCCAGGACCTCGCGGAGCCCTTCCGGCACTGCGACGATGCCGCCTACGACCTGGTACTCTGCGCCCTGGCCCTGCACTACGTACCCGAGTGGGGACCGACGATCCGGGAGTTTCACCGGGTACTCAAACCGGGAGGCGCGCTGGTGATCTCGGTCGAGCACCCCTTCTACGAGTACACCTACTTCAAGTCGGAGCGCTACTTCGACGTGGAAGCGGTCCGCGCTACCTGGTCTGGCTTCGGCGAGCCCGTAGAGGTGGACAGCTACCGGCGGCCCCTGCAGGATTGCCTGCAACCCCTCCTCCACAACGGCTTTTACCTGGACGAACTGCTGGAACCCCGCCCGGTACCCGAATTCGAGGAGCGGGACCCGAAGCATTTTCGGGAATTGAATGCCTTTCCCGCCTTTATGTGCTTGCGGGCGGTGAAGCGGGGATAGGTCGCGATTGATAAAAGCCCGGGCGCTCCATTTTCGCCGCAGTTGACTCGGCTATGCTGACGTTGCTTTACACCTGCGCGCCGGCGCCCTACGGAATACGGGTCTAGCGCTGCTTTTCTAATCCCGGTGAGGTGGAGCCGTCCGACCCGCGGCCGCGACGGATGCCCCGCTCCGGCTTCGCGTACGGTTTGCAGCGGCCGGGCAGTACATTTAAGGCATGCGCGCCTTCGGCCGCGGCCGATTCCCCGCACGTGATACTTACCCGCCCCTTAAAACCACCCCATGAAATACGCCCTAACCGCCCCCGGCCTCCTACTCCTCGCCTGCTGGCTGTTTACGAGCCGGACTACGCCCCCGGAAACCCCGCCCATCAACATCATGGCCTACTACGTGCCGGCGGAGGGCTATATGCCGGAAGACCTGCCCCTGGACCAGCTCACCCACATCATTTTCTCGTTCTCCAACGTGGTCGACGGGGAGTTCCGGTTCCGGGAGCCCGAACGGTCCGGCCCCATCCTGGAACGGCTGGTGGCCCGGCGCCGGGAATTTCCCAACCTCAAAGTGATGGTCGCCTGCGGGGGCTGGACCGCCGACGGCTTTTCCGATATGGCCCTGACCGACAGCACCCGCACCCGCTTCGCCGCCAGCGCGGCCGCCTTCGTGGAGCGCTACGACCTGGACGGGATCGACATGGACTGGGAGTACCCCGGCATCGGGTCGGCCGGCATCAAGTACCGGGAAGCCGACACCCGCAACTTCACGCTCGACCATGAAGAGCCTCCGCGAACACCTCGACGCCCTGGACCGCGACCAGACCCTCACCTTCGCCGCGGCCGGCTGGGAAGGCTACTACGACTTCATCGAGCTCAACGAGGTCATGAAGTACGCCGACTACATGAACGTGATGACCTACGACCAGGTCACCTACGTCTCCCCCTACACCGGCCACCACACCAACCAGGGGAAGGTGGAATGGGCCGATATCCGCGCTACCCCCTTCGGCCGCTACCAGCTGGAACGCAACATCGAAGAAGAGCAGCCGGAAGGCGACTGGCACCCCCGCTCGGTGGAATACATCGTCGATTACTGCATCGATCGGGGGGTCGATCCGGGGCAGATCGTCACCGGCGCGGCCTTCTACGGTCGCTCGTGGAAGGGCGTCGGACCGACGAACAACGGCCTGTACCAGCCGGTCGGCGGTCCCCACATCGGCTGGTCCGCCTACCGCGACATCCGCGAGCAGTACGAGGAAAAGAACGGCTACGAACGCTTCTGGGATTCGACGGCCCAGGCCCCCTACCTCTACAGCCGCACCGACAGCATCTTCTTCACCTACGACGATACCACCTCCGTACGGCTGAAGGCGGAGTACGCGATGGAGAAGCAGCTCGGCGGCATCATGTTCTGGGAGCTGGGGAACGATACGCAGGAGCCGGAGAGCTTGTTGGATGCTATTTATGAGGCGGTTATGGAGTGAAAGTAGGTTGCGTGGCTCTTCGGGCTGGGATGCTACGCACATCATCTCACCGGGGAAGGATTTGACCCTGGAGCGGTGCGGCGATCCACGATATTCCGAGGTCGAGTGTCCTTCGGGCCGAGATGCCACGCACATTATCTCACCCTGGAAGGATTTGACCCTGGAGCGGTGCGGCATCGCTACGACCATTCAAGGTCGAGTATCCTTTGGAGCCAAGGTGCCTTGTCGGCTCGCCCAGCAACAGCGGTGGAGTTTTTGCGCCGGGGCGCGGGAGAATTGTCGGTGACTGGATTTCCGGTGCTCCGCCACCTCAACCCTTTTCCGATGGCGACCCGTCGGGCCCAGTCTGAACGACCGATTTGATTGCCCCGGAAGTGCCGCGGACGCGAAAAGTGGGTTACCGTAATCGGTTTAGGGACTTCTCCGGAAACAGATAGGCAGTTATGACACCGAGACACACCATAAAATCGGTAATGTCCACCCAGGTCGATCAGCACTTCTACGCCTATTGCTTGATAAGTTAGAAGCTAGCTGCATATACGTCAGTCGGGAGCTGCCCCTCTCCATGGACTTTGGATTATCTTCGGGTTGCGCTTTTGGTACCGGCGTGGGCGTATATACGTCAATAAGTGTGTGGCTATTGGAGGCGTATGCGTGATGCGGAGGTCGAAACGTTGTGCCCAATCCACAGTCCGAATTCTAATAAAATACTAATAACATACTGATAAATACCTATCTTTATGGCAAAGAGAGGTAGATGGAACAGAAGCTTGACTTTGACTTTGGGACTACCCAGCGTATTATCCGAAAGATTGGGCACATTGACTCATTCAAGGGAAGGTGGGCAGGTTTGGAAGTTTCCGAGTCTAAGCTGCTGAAGGAACTCAAACAGATAGCCACCATTGCCAGTATAGGGTCTTCGACCAGAATAGAAGGAGCTACGCTATCGGATGAAGAGGTAAAGGAGCTGCTTAGAAGTGTGTCTATTGGATCCCTCAAAGATCGCGATGAACAAGAGGTCTTCGGTTACTACGAAGTTCTAGAGCTAATCCTGGAAAGTTATTCAGAGATTGACATCAAAGTCAACCACATTCACCATCTCCACAACCTACTATTGAAGGCTAGTCTAAAAGATGAATATCACCGAGGGGGTTTCAAACAACTGTCTAATAAGGTAGTGGCAAACTACCCGGGCGGTGAGCAAAAGGTCATTTTCAACACCACCGAGCCCCACCTAGTGGAGCATGAAATGAAGTCCATAGTAGCGTGGACAAAAGCAGAATTAGAGAGCGATAACATTCATCCCCTTATTGTCATCTCGACATTTGTGTACGAGTTTTTGTCCATCCACCCCTACCAAGATGGAAATGGCCGCCTCTCCAGATTGCTGACCACACTATTGCTGCTAAGAAATGGCTACGACTTTATGATGTATGCCTCGATGGAAACGGAAATAGAGAAACGGAAGAAGCAGTACTACAACGTCTTGATGGAATGCCAAAAAAAGAGAGGATCAGGTGAGGAAGTGATTGGTACGTGGGTCGAATTTTTTCTCAACACCCTGCAGGAGTCCATCGAGATATTAGAAGCGCGGTACGTAGACATAAAAAATAAAAAATCATATTTAACAGAGCGCCAGCAGCAAATTATTCAATTCATACAAGATCAAGAGCCAGTGAAGGTCAGCGATGTACACCAGGCCTTTTCAGACACGACTATCTATACGATTCGCAAGGAGGTAGAATATTTGAAAAAGGAAAATATCATCCGCCAAGTAGGAAAAGGAAAAGCAACTATATATTACATGAAAAATTAAAATAAGGACTGGGCCCAACACTACAGCGCTAAAGTGAGGCCAGCGCAGCGAGCGCCTCACGTTGCGCATCTATTGAACGCAACCAGGGTGAAAAACCGATCTATGGGTATTGAACCGGTCCACTTACTCCGTAGACAGTGCCGTCAGCGGCTAAGTCAATAATTTTGGAGCCGATGGAGGAGAATATCGGCCCAAAAACTGATGATGAATCCTCCTACCCCCCAAACCCCAAATCCCCCAACCGCCCAGCATCCCCCTCCGGTACCGTCACGAAAATAGTGCGCCCCGTCCCGCATCCGCAGGCTTCACAGTAGCCACCGGATCCACTTCATACCGCACATCCAACACCCGGACACCGCGCCGCGTCAAATACGCTTTTAGTTCCCGATCCGGACCGGTAAAGGGATAGGGTTCTTCCTGCTCCCAGGGATCGGCACACTGGGTCTCCATTCGCTGGAGTTCGACAGTGTCGGCATCTTTAGCGCAGGCTGGGAAGAGCAGGGTGACGATCGCAAGGAGTAGGCAGGTGGTGGTTCGCATAGGGAGATTTCGGTCGGGAGGCAGGGCCGGTGCGGCGTACGGGTATCGCTTTACACTGGGTAGACGGAGGCAAGGCGTGCGCGTTGGTTGTTGTGTCGTTACGGTTTGGGAAAACACTATGCCGGAGCATCTCGGTCGCTGAGTAGGGAGGGGGATTTGAAATCGAAATAGAGAGTTACCTTAAGATCTGGTCGGGTGCAAATATGAAACCGGGCACACATCAATTACAATAAGATTCGTTCACCTCCTTATGAAACAGGATGTCGATTATCCAACGGTCCTTGATAGCACCCGCGTAGGCACTTATCCCGCCCGGTCGAAAGCTGGAGGAGGGTTCGTCTGGGACGAAGTGCTGGAGTACCGGGTATGGTGTTCACCACACGACGGGGCCGAAGACAAAGCTGCAGGTAGCGACTATTTCTATGCTTTCCCAACCTACGGCGAGGCTAACGCATTTGCCGATGATAGCGTCGGAGCGGAAGACACCGCTGGCCCTGATTCTCCAACGCGAGTATATCGAGGAACCCGAGGAGGGCCATTATCTACACAAGCGAGAAGAGCGCATTACCGAATGGCCGGTAGCATTCCTTTCCCGACCCCGGAGAACGGATACGACGATTCCGGATTTCTATCCCCGAAGCGCCGCCCAACCGCCTGGACATCCTACGCGGTCTGGTGTCATAAGCTATATTTGAATGCATCACCTTCGCCTGTGCGGCTTGCTTCTAGTATGTCTTTCCGCACGAATCTATGCTCAGCAGCTACGCCCCCGGAACGTGTAGTCATTGCGGATTTCAGTCTCCAACGGTTTCTGAGTGATTTGCAGACGGCGGTAGACAATCGTGACGGGGATTCATTATCGACCACCTCTCTCCTCAGGTCATGAATGGGTTTGGCGGTGACGGGGGAATTGAAGAATTCAAAGAGCGGTGGAACTGGAATTCCGAGTCGCACGAATTCTGGTCGGCAATGGAGCATATTCTCGCTCTGGGAGGAACATCCTATTACGGCGGCGACGCATACAACCTGCCCTATGTTTCGGACTTGTGGCCCGACAGTCTGTCGGAGCGTGTCTTTGATCACGCGGTAATAACCGGCGAGCGGGTCAATCTCAGGATAAGCCGAGCCTGGACGGCTCCACCGTACTTGGACAACTTACTTACGACATAGTCCGTGCAGACTATGGAAAGAGCCACCACGTCCAGGGAATGTCCGATAACGGGTTGCCCCCCGGTCCCGAAGGCGTTCTTTGGGAATACGTTATCTCTACCGATGGGAGTTTGCAAGGCTACGTTTATTGGAAGTACGTCTGGTCACCCATACACCTTCACCTCGGCCTCTTCAAACGGAATGGGGAGTGGTCCATCGGATATCTGACGGGCGGGGATTGAGGGTTGTTATGCTTTCTCCTTCCCGAGTAGTCTTTCCTCCCGCGCCCCGCCGCCCAAAACATTTTCCCGCCCCTACTAACCTGACCGTCCGTTCCGCCGTTGTGCAGAGGAATTGAAGCATCCTGCATGAATCGGACCCTCGTCGGTGTCGTTTGGTTAAGCGTATATCTCTTTGCCGTACTGGCGCCCATCGGGCTGATGCTGGTGCCGCCGGTGCCTACGGGGCGCTCGTTCCTGGTGGAGCTGTCCGTGGCGCTGGGCTTCGTCGGACTGACGCAGATCGGCATCCAGTTCGTGCTGATCGGTCGCTTTAAGCCGCTGACCTACCCCTACGGCATCGACGTGGTGCTGAAGTACCACCGGCAGATCGCGATCGTCGCCATGCTGCTGGTGCTGATTCACCCCGTCCTCTTGCTCATCGAGCACCCGGCGCGCATCGTGCTCTTCAATCCCTTCGGCGGTACCTACGCCAGCAAGTTCGGCATCCTGGCGGTGCTGCTGCTGATCGCGCTGGCGGTGACCTCCGTCTGGCGGGAGCGGTTGAAGATCCCCTACGAGACCTGGCGGATCCTGCACACCGGCCTCGGCGTCGGGGCGCTGGTGCTGGCGCAGGCCCACATCTCCCTCGCCGGACTGTACATCAATACGCTCTGGAAACAAATACTGTGGCTGAGTTCGAGCGCGGTGCTGGTGTCATTGATCGCTTATTTGCGGCTCGTCAAGCCCTATTTGCAGAAGCGGCGTCCGTGGCGGGTGGTCGGTATCCGTCCGGAGGGGGGTGGCACGGTGAATATGGACATCGAGGCGGTGGGCCACCCCGGTATGCGCTTCCACCCCGGCCAGTTCGCCTGGATCAAGGTGGGCGGCTCGCCGTATACGCTGGACGAGCACCCCTACTCCTTCGCTTCCAGTGCCGAAAACACGACCCGGCTGTCGTTCGGGGTGAAGGCCCTGGGCGACTTTTCCGAGCGGCTGCAGGGGATCGAGGAAGGGACGACGGTCTTCCTCGACGGTCCCCACGGTGCCTTCTCCATCGACCGCGCCCAGGCCCCCGGCTACGTCTTCATCGCCGGCGGGGTCGGGATCACCCCGATGATGAGCTTTCTCAACACCCTGGCCGACCGTGGCGATCCGCGCCCGGTCCTGCTCATTTACAGCACCAATACGGAACCGGAGCTCGCCTACAGCGAAGAGATCGAGGCGCTGAAGGACCGGCTCGACCTGGAAACGGTCTTCGTGCTCGACGAGCCGCCCCACGACTGGGCCGCCGAGGAAGGAAAGGTAACGGGCGAGCTGCTCGAGCGCCGACTCCCGAAGGAGCGGTTCGTGCGGCGGTTCTTCGTTTGCGGGCCCGGCCCCATGATGACCGCCGTACAGGAGGCGCTGCTCGAACACGGCGTACCGCAGTCGCATATTTACCTCGAGAAGTTCGCGCTGGCCTGATCGCCTTCCGGCCAAACCCTCATCCCGCTCCTACCATGCGTCACATTCTTGCCAACGTCTTCACTTACGTCCTTGTCGTCGGACTGGTCCTGGGGGCCATGGGCTTTGCGTGGGTGCGCAGTGCGCAGCTGGTGATCGCGCACGAGGGGGACGTCGAGCCCCGCGTCCTCTTCGACGGGCCCGATGCTACGGCCGACGACTGGCTGGCGTTCGGCGAACGGACCTACCGGGTCAACTGCCAGAACTGCCATACGGTCGACGGCTCGGGGCGGGGCATGTACCCGCCGATCCAGCGGATGGCGGCCCACCTGACCGCCGAGGGCGGTCGCGATTACCTCCTCAACGTCACCCTGTACGGACTCTACACCGGCACCTACGGCGCCCCCATGCCCCCGATGCCGGAGCTAAGCGACGCGGAGATCGCGGCCGTCACAAACTACGTCCTGGTGCACTTTGCCGGCAACGGCAATGCGCCGGATGCTTCGCGGTGGTATCTCCCCCGAGAGGTAGCCGCACTACGGGGGCAGCAGCTCAGCGAGTGGGACGTGGCCGACTTACGCCCCGCTATCCCCTCCGCCCGGGAACTGGGGCGGGGCGTTAAGGTGAACATCACTTCGGATGCGCCCGCGGTGCCGGAGGGCGAGGATGAGTGAGGGGGTTTTTGCTGCGCTAGGGCGCGGATTAGGCACGGATTGGCTACGCCGCTACTTCGTGGTTTCCCGCGGGCTCCGCGAAACTCCGCGCTCCTTTGCGACTTTGCGGTTCCCCTCCGCAGTCGCGCAGCGACGCCTCCGCCTGCTTTCGATCGGTGATTCCTCCTTGCAAATTGTGGTGAGCCTATACGAGCTGTAGACAAGCAGGACCGCAGCACCCCATAGGGAGGAGCCCCTTGACCGCGGGTGGTGGAGGAGTGATCCGCGGGAGGATGACCGCGGGCAGAGCCCACGAACCGCTCCCGGTTCCCGACCCCACCCGAAAAGCCTACCTTTTGGGAGTGAAAAAAGCAGCAGCTTTCCTCCCTTGGGCCCTAACGGCATTGCTTCCCTGCGGCGGCGCCGATACCGCTCCCCAATCCCAGGCAAGAAGTGGGGCGATCGTTCCGCCGTGTACGACCCTGGACCCGACGGCAGACCAAGAAAACCACCGCACCGACGACGGTAAGCACGGAGAACCCTAACTTGATTTTATGAAGTATCCGTTTTCCCTGCTTGCTGCCCTGTTGCTCCTTTCCTGTGAGTCCACCCCGACAACCGATCCGGGGAAGCCCACCGACGACCGCCCCAACATCGTCATCATCCTGGCCGACGATATGGGCTATTCGGACATCGGGTGCTACGGCGGGGAGATCGCTACCCCGAACCTTGACCGGCTGGCGGCGGATGGACTCAAGTTTCGCCATTTCTACAACGCTGCCCGGTGCTGTCCTACCCGCGCGTCCCTCCTAACCGGGCAGTATCCCCACGTAGCGGGCATGGGAAAGATGGTGAGCAGCGTCGATAGCACGCCGGAAGCGGGGCCTTACCAGGGCTATCTGCGGGAGGACGTCCCCACCATCGCCGAGCAACTGGGCGCGGCTGGCTACCGGACCTATATGTCCGGTAAATGGCACGTAGGCGAGAAGCCGGAACACTGGCCGCTGCAACGGGGCTTCGACCGCTACTTCGGGCTCATCAGTGGAGCGAGCAGCTACTACACTATCCGCACCGACCAGGATCGCGAACGGCAGATGGTACTGGATTCCGTGCGTTGGACACCCCCCGCCACGGGATTCTACGCCAGCGACGCCTACGCCGATTTTGCCTTGGAAGTCCTACGCGACCACGATGCACAGCGAGACACCCAGCCTTTCTTTCTTTACTTGTCATTTACCGCGCCCCATTGGCCACTTCACGCACCCGAAGCAACAACCCGGCTGTACCGGGGTAAGTACGCGGCGGGTTGGGATAGCCTCCGCCACGTCCGTCACGCCAAACAAATGGAACTCGGCCTCATTGACGAACGCTACACCTTACCGCCACTCGAGGACGACGTACCGGAGTGGAAATCCATCGATCCCGCTATGGAGTGGGAACGCCGCATGGAAGTCTACGCCGCTATGGTCCACCGCATGGATGAGGGGATCGGCCGCGTGATCGAGCAGCTGGACCGAAGCGGTGAACTGGAAAATACGCTGCTCGTCTTCCTCTCCGACAACGGGGGCTGCGCCGAGGACATCAGCGGCCGCCAGCTTCACCGCGACACATCTACCATCGGTCTGCCCGGCAGCTACGTAGCCTACCGCAAACCGTGGAGCCAACTCAGCAACGTCCCCTTCCGTAAGTACAAGCAGTGGACCGACGAGGGTGGCATTGCCACCCCCCTGATCGTCCACTGGCCGGCCGGCGCCGGGGGTAGCGACGACTGGATCGACGCCTACGGCCACGTCATCGACCTCTACCCAACCGCGCTTTCCGCGGCCGGTATACCGCTGGAAGAAGACCTCCCGGGAAAGGATATCTTTAGTACGGTCACCGACGATGCCGACGAGCAAACGCGGCCGCTATTCTGGGAGCACTTCGGCCGGGCCGCCGTGCGCCGCGGGCGCTACAAACTGGTGCGCCACCGTCCGGAAGAGCAATGGATGCTCTTCGACCTGTCTGACGATCCCACCGAAATGAACGATATCGCTACGGAGCAGCCGGACACGGTGCGTGAGCTTGCCAGCCTGTATGATGAATGGGCCCTTGGGGTTGGCGTGTAGGGTAGTACCATCTTCGCCCTGCCGGGTGCACTTCTGCCCGGCTTTCAGAATGTACGGATACAGGGCGTACGCGGCGGTAAATGGCACCAGCCTTACGACTTTCCAACGGAAGCACATGCGAAGCATTAGCATCGCCATAAGCTGCCTGCTCCTCTGACGTTGTCCGCCGTCTCCAACGGCCGGGAGGCGGCGAAGCCGGTCGGGATGATCACCCAGGACGGGGAAGTAGACGACCGGAGCTCCTTCATGCGGTTTCTGCTGTACACATCCGATACGGACGTCAGGGGCATCATCGCCACCAATTTCAAGTGGCGGAAAAGCGGTCACGGGCTGGGGTGGATCGAGGAGGCCTACCGGCTGTACGGCGCGGTGTGGGACTATTTGCTGCTGCACCATCCGGATTACCCCACGGTGGAGCAGCAATCCGTCCTTATCCCGGTGTATTTGGCGGCTCATTCCGTTATCACCGGTTGCGCCGGGTTGCGATGGTAGGTATACCGTCCCACCCCGGAAGGATTCGACCCTGGAACGTAGCGCCGACTCCACCACCAGCTGAGGTCGAGCGCCCTCTGGGCCGAGATGGTACGTATTTTATCTCACCCTGGAAGGGTTCGACCTTGGATGATCGCGGCGAGACAACGCCCTACGTCGAAGCAAACGGCGGCGTTCATCGATAAAGCTGGGAAGTAGGGAACGGCAAGCCTATTATTGCCGAAAACCCGATCTTCCTTACCCTTCCTGCTAGCCGAAGCCATGTTTAGCCGAAAAGTCATCGCCACCATTTTCATCGCCATCGCCCTGGGACTGGGCGGGGTGTTTTTTGCGGCTATTACGTACCCGGTCGGCCTCGCGGACTACTTCCAGCCGGCATACTATACCCAGTTCGGCCCACTCGCCATCTGCGTCGAACTCCTCCTCGCCGGCGGTTACCTCTTCGGCGGGCATCGGAAGGCGAATTTCACCCTGGCGTTGTTTGGCTTTACCGTCCTGGCGGAGGTGTTCTTCAACCTGATCGGCTTGTTCCCCCCCACCATCCCGCTCTACGCCAGGCTCATCCTGCTGGCCTGTAGCGCGGTGTCGCTCCGGCTGGCGTTTACGAATGCCTACCGGCTCGGGCGCATTTCGGCACTGGGGGCCGTGGGTAGTTTTATCCTGGGAAATATCGTGGAATTCTTTTTCAATGATCTTTTCCTTTAGTCTGGATAGCGCTGCGGGTGGCGGCGGCAGGATGATCTTGCCGGGAAACCCTCCCCCTTCCACGATCCCCGGCACCCGCGCCCCGGCGCCCAAATCCCGCTTTGCCCTCAGGCCGAAACCGACAGCGACCACTTATACTTAATCGCGAAGTAGCGGATCAGGAAGACCACCAGGATCGCGGTCACCGTGCCGGCTTTCTCCCCCAGCAGGGCCGTCACCAACAGGAAGACCACCCCGCCGGCGAGACAGGCACTGGCATAAATTTCCTTACGGAAGATGAGCGGCACCTCCCCGGCCAGCACGTCGCGGATCACGCCGCCGAAGGTAGCCGACACCACGCCCAGCATGATGGCCACCAGCGGACTCAGCTCGTACGCCAGCGCCTTCTGCACCCCCGCCACGGTGTAGAGGGCGATGCCGATGGTATCGAAGAGGAAGTGGCTGCGCCGCAGCTTCACCACCCGGGAGCGGAAGAGGTAGCTGATGGCCACGCCCCCGATCACGATGTAGACGTACAGCGGGTGCAGCATCCAGTTGACCGGTGTGCTACCCAGCAGGAGGTCACGCAGGGTGCCGCCCCCGGTGGCCGTGACCAGCGCCATGATGAACACCCCGAAGATGTCGAACTTGGACCGCATCCCCGCCAGCGCACCGGAGATCGCAAACACCAGGGTTCCGGCGTAATCGATGGTAAGTACGAAGTATTCCATACGGGGAAAATTAGAGTTTGTGCGCCGGAAAAGGAGCATACAACCGGCGGACCCGCCAAAGGTTTCGGGCGACGGAGCGCAGGAACCGAGCGACTGGCGAACGGTCTATCTATACTTCACCCCAGTCGTACCCCGATCCGGTACGTACTATTTCCCGGTTGGGTCTGGCCGAACTGGTCGGTAGCCCGTACCCCGCTGAGGTGTTCTTCCGGCCTTAGCTCGCTGGGGATGTTAGTGCTCCAGAGAAGAATACCTGAGACGGCGTCCGGGCCGCGGCGCTCTGGCAGACCACTTCGTTGCCCTCCCGGCCCGCGAAGACGTTTGAGTAGATTTTCAACTGGGTGTCCCGGCCTGGTTCGGGGACCCACGGGTGAACGATCCCCATCCGGCCAGGCTGCTGGTTTTCCGCCTACTCGGTATTAACTCCGGTACCCGCGCTCCGCCGCGAAAATGGAAGACCTACTTCGATTCCCAGTTGAGGGCATTGGATTCGGCGCCCTGTCCGAAGTTCACCTTATCCTTTTGTGCGCTGCCCTTCGTCTTGAGCTGAATGTCCCGGGATAGCGGACCCAGCACGCGGATCCAGTCCTCGGTCTCCTGGGCGAACTTGATTTCCTCCACTTCAGCGTTCCTGGAATTATAGAAAGTGAAGGCGGGCCCCTCCGCCTGGTACAGATGAATGTTGCGGAAGGTCATCCCGTCGGCGTCGATGACCGTAATGCCCTTACGGGTATCAAAGGAGGCATCTTCCAGCGTAACGTTCTGCAGGTTCATTTCCGGAAGCCCCTGGAATTGGGCGGCGGTCTCGGATTGCGTTACTCGGATATCGCGCATGTGAATATTCCGGAAGGAAGGGGTCTCCTCGGTTACCGCTACGACCGTTTCGTCGCGGGCTTCCGTTTCGGCCGACTGGGTTTCGTCGAGGATGGGCGAGTTGCCTCCGTAAAAAAGATTGAACCGGATCGCCTCGGTGGGTATGCGGATCATGTCGATGTCGGTGATCCAGATGTTCTCCACTACCCCACCCCGGCCCCGGGTGCTTTTGAACCGTAGCCCGACGTCGGTACCGATGAAGGTGCAGTGGGCCACTTTGACGTTGCGCACCCCGCCGGACATCTCGCTCCCCACTACGAAGCCGCCGTGACCGTGGTAGACGGTGTTGTGGCTCACGATCACGTTCTCGGTGGGCACCGCACGCCGGCGACCGTCTTCGTCCTTACCGGACTTAAAGCAGATGGCATCGTCGCCTACGTCGAAGGTGTTCTGATAGATAAGCACGTTCTTGCAGGATTCGAGATCGAGGCCATCGCCGTTCTGGGA
Source organism: Lewinellaceae bacterium (assembly GCA_963747415.1). Taxonomy (GTDB): domain Bacteria; phylum Bacteroidota; class Bacteroidia; order Chitinophagales; family Saprospiraceae; genus Neolewinella. The sequence continues at coordinate 1,790,608 of CAVVFF010000004.1, forward strand.
GTACCAGGGGTTGCGCACTTCGAGGTTGCGGATGATGACGTTCTCGCACATCAGCGGGTGAATGTTCCAGGCGGGGGAATTCTGAAAGGTGGGGCCGTCGAGCAGAACGCCCTTACAGTTCACCAAGCTCACCATGACCGGGCGGAGGTAATCCTTTACCCGCTGAAACTCTTCCCTGGTGGTCAGGTCGGGCACGTTGAAATTCCCGGCGTTATCGGCACGTTTATACTCCTCGGAGGGGTACCAGATCTTGCCGTCGTCGCGCAGGGCACCCCCGGAGGCTACCAATTTTTTCCACTGGGGCGGGGGCATTTTTTCCTGTTTGACGGGCCGCCAGGCATCGCCGGAACCGTCGAAGACCCCATGGCCGGTCAGCGCGATGTTCTCGAGGTCCCGCCCGTTGATCGGGGAAGTATTTCGGTAGGTGTCCAGGCCTTCGAAGCTGGTGGCCACCAGGGGGTATAGATCTTTATTTTCACTGAAGATGACCAATGCCCCCTCGTCGGTGTGCAGGCGGATGTTGCTATGCAGGGTGATGGGCCCGGTCAACCACATGCCGCGGGGAATGCGTACGGTACCACCACCTTGGTCGGCTACGGTGGCGATGGCATCATTTATGGCCTGGGTGTTCAGCGTAGTACCATCCCCAACGGCGCCGAAGTCGGTGATGACCACCTCGCGGTCTGGAAAGGTGGGCTCGCTCACGCGGGGCATGTCGAAGGGCAGGTCGGCGTAGAGCTCATCGATGGTGATTTCCTGCGCGGACAGGCCGGATAAACCACCGAGCAAAAGCAGCAGCAGCGCGGGCAGCGCGAGGCGGGGACGTGTTTTCATAGGGCTTTGCATCATTGACTTGAGTGGTCAATATCGGGAATATGCCTGGGTGGGTGCTTGCCGCATTTATCCGGTTGTATGCTGGTTTTCACATTTGGGGGCGCGCGTGCCTTCGTGGGGAGCGTGGTGCACCTTTATCCATGATCAAAAGCCAGGCGATTCACCAATCTGCCGACACACACGGGTGGAGGACGTCCCGTCCGACCTGACTTTCCAAACCGAAGGAGGTTCGCCACAATCACACCGGAGAGTTCGGCCCGTGTTCTGCCGCGCGGCGTTATTGCTCCGTGCTATTAGTCCAGCCCCGGAAATTCAACGATTTCGCGACGCACATGGGTGGAGGATGTCCCGTCCGACTCGGTGTAGTGGCCGAAAAAACGCCCTAAAGTAAAAGCCCCATCCTTCTTAGCAATCACTTTACACAAAGCAACCCACCGGCGGACGGCTACTACTCGCCCTCCTCTTCGATCTCTTCCGCCATTTGTCGTTCCACGATCTCGCTGTAGTAGCCTCCGTTGGCCAGCAGTTCCTCGTGGGTACCCACCTCCGCGATCCGGCCCCGCTCCAGCACGATGATCTTATCGAACTTCAGGTGGCCGTAAATACGGTGGGTGATAATGATGGACGTCTTATCCTGGAGTGCCTGGTTGAAGTACCCGAGGATCTGCTGCTCGGTATTGGTGTCGACGGCGCTGAGGCTGTCGTCCAGCAATACGATGTCCGGACGCTTGATCAGGGCCCGGGCGATGGAAACCCGCTGCTTTTGCCCCCCGGAGAGGGTGACGCCCCGCTCCCCGACGAGGGTGTCGAATCCCAGCGTCAGTCCCTCGATATCTTTATATACCGCGGCATGCCTGGCAAACTGCTCGATCTCCTCCTGATCGGGGTCATGATCCGCCCCGAAGGCAATGTTGGCCTTGATGGTATCGGAGAAGAGAAAGACATCCTGGGGGACGTAGCCGATCTTCCTGCGGAGATTGGCCAGACCGATCTCCCGGATGTCCTGGCCGTCGATCAGGATACGTCCCTCGGTCACGTCGTACATGCGCAGCAACAGATCGGCCACGGAGGTTTTACCGGAACCGGTGCGCCCGATGATCGCCAGTTTCTCGCCCGCCTTCAGGGTAAAGCTCAGGTGATCGATCGCCTTGATGCCGGTATCGGGGTACACGAAGGTGACGTCCTCGAAGGTGACGTCGCCCTTAATCGCTCCGCGGTAGGCGGGGTCGGGATCGGTAATGGTGGTTTCCGTACTCAGAAATTCGTTGATCCGCTTCTGACTGGCCGCGGCCTGCTGTACGATGCTGGCGATCCAGCCGATGGCCGTCACCGGCCAGGTCAGCATATTGACGTAGATCACGAATTCGGCGATGTTACCCGCCGAGATCTCTCCGGCCACCACCTGCAGTCCGCCTACGTAAACCGTCAATACCGTGGCGGCACCCACCATGAAGACCATGAGGGGGAAGAACCAGGCATCGACTTTGGCCAGATCGACGCTCATGTCTTTATACACGTCACTCTGACCGGCAAAGTAGGACACCTGCTGCCGCTCGCGCACGTAGCTCTTCACCACCCGGATGCCGCTGAAGACCTCCTGGGCAATGCTGGTAAGCTTGGAAAGCTGTTGCTGGATCAGCGTCGAACGGGTATGAATGATGTTGCTCACGTAGTAAATGCTCACGGCCAGTACCGGCAGGGGAATGAGCGTATACAAGGTCAGCGTAGGGCTCACCGCCAGCATACTGGCGATCACGAAGATGATGGTCGAGATCAGGTTGGCACAGTACATCACGGCGGGGCCGAGGTACATGCGCACCTTATTCACGTCCTCCGTAATGCGGTTCATCAGGTCGCCCGTATTGTTGCGTTTGTAGAACTCGAGGCTGAGGTCTTCATAGTGATCGAAGATGACCTCCCGCAGGTCGTATTCGATGAGCCGCGACATGACAATGATCGTTTGCCGCGTCAGGTAGAGGAAGAATCCCATGATGAGCGCCAGCACCAGTACCAGTCCAGCAAAGAGCATCAGGGTATGACTCAGGATACCGAAGAATTCCCCCTGCACCTCGAAACCATCGTAAATCCCGTAGGTATTGATGTAATCGATCACCAGGTCCAGCGCCTCCCGGATGACCTGGGGCTGGAGCACCTGGAAGTAGTTGGATATACAAATGAATACGATTCCCAGCGCAAGCCGCCAGCGGTACTTCCAGAAGAAACGGTTGAGAAACTTTAATTCGCGCAAAGAGGTGGGGTTCGGAGGACGGGGATTGGAACGTTTGGTAAAGCTTATGGTTGGTTCCCGAGCTCCGTATCGGCAATTTAGTAGGGTCCCGGAGCTCAGGGTCCCGGAGCTCCAGCTCCCGGAAGACAACAAGCCAGGGTCCCGGAGCTCCAGCTCCGGGATTTTATAACATCACATTACCTGGGCGTATAGCACTTCCCTCCTACCTACCACAAGAACCGGCGGAGCTGGAGCTCCGCCACCCCGGGCGAGCTCCGCCACCCCGGGCGAGCTACGCCACCCTAAAGCTCCGCGCAAGCCTGATTCAACCAGGCCAGCTCCTCGTCCTTCACCAGGGGAGCTACCCCGTCAAAGACCATGCGGTGGTACTCATTCACCCAGTTCAACTGGGTTTTGGTGAGCAGATCGGTTTCGATGAGTTGCCGGTCAATCGGGAAAAGGGTAATGGTCTCGAAGTAAAGCCAGTCCCTGCGCTCCGACGCCCGCACCACCACCAGATTCTCCGTCCGGATCCCATAGGCGCCTTCCAGGTAATACCCCGGCTCGTTACTGAGCACCATTCCGGGTTCCAGGGGGTACTGGGCCGACTGCGACCGTGGGTTCGGACTAATGCCAGCCGGCCCTTCGTGGACGTTCAGGAAGAAGCCAACGCCGTGGCCGGTACCGTGCCCGTAGTTAAGTTCGTGTTGCCAGAGCGGGCGGCGGGCGAATCCGTCCAGTTGGACACCGCTGGTCCCCTTCGGAAAATGCGCCATCGCCAGGTCGATGTGCCCCTGCAGTACGAGGGTGAAGTGCTTACGCTGCTCCGCCGTCGGGGTGCCGAGGGCAAAGGTCCTGGTGATATCGGTCGTGCCGTTCTGGTACTGCCCGCCACTGTCGAGAAGGAGGATACCCGAGGAACCGATCGAGGCGGATTTATCCGGCGTAGCGTGGTAGTGCACGATGGCCCCGTTGCCGTTGTACCCGACGATGGGATTGAAGCTCTCGCTTACGTAATTGTCGTAGCCCCCCCGGAATTCGGCAAGCTTTTCGCCCACGGCGTACTCGGTTACGCCATCAACGAGCTGACCGTCCAGCCATCGCCGCAAACGCAACAACGCCACCGCGTCGTGGGCCATCACCTCCTTCAGGTGGGCCAGGGCGGTATCGTTCTTGCGCGCCTTCCACTTGGGGATGGGACTTTGGACGCCGCAGTTCTCCACCCCGCCCGCCGCGGTGGCTAGCAGTACGGAGGTCGTTGCCGGGTCGAAACCAATGTCCGCATCCTCGGCGTTCAGCCGCCGGAGATAGCGCCCGATGTCTCGGTAGGGTAGCCGCTCCAGCGTATCCAGTTTATCGGACCATTTGGCGAGCGCCTCCGATTGCTCGGCGAAGACCGCGTGATCACCCCGCCGACCGGCCATGAAGTAGCCGACCATAAGGGGGTTGAAATCAATGTCCGTCCCCCGCAGATTCAGTAGCCAGGCCAGCTCGTCCAGCGCTGAAACCAGGTAATAGTCCAGTCCTTCTTCGCCCATCCAGGTGGTCAGTTTGTCCAGCCGGTCTTCCCACTTTTCTCCGCTGAAGTCGGTAAGGTGCTCCCGCACCGGGCGGTTCGGCAGGTCGGGCCGGTCTTGCCATACCAGCCCGATCAGGTCGTGGTCGGTTTTGAGGTTTAATCCCGCCTTCTCGAGTTTCTTGTCTAACCGACGTGCCGCCCGGGCGCTGAATACCCGGCCATCCACCCCTACCGTTTGTCCGCTCATCAGGTGGTCCGTTAACCAGTCGGCGTACTCCGGGGTGTGGGGGGTCTTGAGTTTCATCAGTTGGATGCCGGTACCCTCGAGCTCTTCTTCAGCCTGGAGGAAGTAGCGGCTATCGGTCCAAAGTTTGGCTTCGTGCAGCGTGACCACCACCGTACCGGCCGAGCCCGTAAATCCGCTGATCCACTCCCGCGAGGCCCAGCGGGGGGCCGGGTATTCGCTCTGGTGGGGGTCGGTGCTGGGGATCACGTAGGCGTCCAGCTGGTATTCCAGCATTTGGCGGCGTAGGGCGGTAAGTTTTTCGGAGGAAGTCATGCGGTAAGATAAATCAATCGGGCGGCGGAGCGCAGGTACAAGCACAATTCCTACCTTGTCCATGTGAATACCTTCAACTACCGGCACCGAAAAGCCATATTCGCGATTGGTGGGATCGTCACCCCTGCCATTGCCCAGTCCCTACTAGGCAGTGATTGGTCCGGCAATTGGAGCACCCTGCTGGCGTTTGCCCTCTCCTTCGCCTCAATTTTGTACCTGATCTCCTACCCCTCTCTGATCAACGAACGCCTGATCGTAAGCGGGCATAGCCTGACTATCGCGCGGCGTATTGGGCGCTCCCGGATAATTGACCTGGATGAAGTGGAGCGGATGGTCATCCGGGAAGTTCCCGGCTCCCTCGGCTTCGGTAAGTCGATAAACATGCACTTGCACCTGCCGCGGCAGCCGGTACGGATCGAGCTCTCCCATCTGCGGGATGCCCCGGCTTTCGTACGCCTGATCGAATCAAAACTGCGGCAGGGTGGACTCAGGCTAGCCCAGCACACAGACGATAATCAACACAGCATGCCGCTCAAGGAATTGGATGAGCTCCTCGGCTAGCGAACCCGAGTGCGTAGCTTTGCTCCCATGTTCGACCTGAATTCGATTCTTCGGGATATCAACCAGCCGCCGGAACGCTTCCGGACGCAGGGGGGAGTTTACAACTTCCTCACCGATGACCCCGATGCCGGCAATTACGTCGAACACTATCACCTGGACGCGCTCGAGTCCGATTACTTCGCCCCGCCAGAGGATCCCGCTACGGTTCACGAAAGCGACCGCCTGCACGAGGAGATCCTGCGCCATCTTCCCGCCAGCGCGCAGGTGGTGCTCGATGTCGGCTGCGGCAGTGCCTGGGTAGCCCGGGAGTTGCTTCCCCGTAAGGAGGCCGTAATCAGTTTCGACATCGCCCTCCGCAACACCACCGAAGCGCTGAAGCGCTACCCCGCGACCAACCACGTTGCGGTCACCGGCGATGCCTTCGACCTCCCCTTTCGTGATAACTCCATCGATGCCGTTATCTCTTCGGAAGTGATGGAGCACGTGCCCGACGTACCCAGCTACCTCCAAAACCTCCTGCGGGTCGTCAAGCCAGGGGGGACTATCGTGATTTCCACCCCCTACGACGAAAAGATTCAGTACTCTCTGTGCATCCACTGCAACCGCCCCACGCCGCTGCACGCCCACCTGCACAGCTTCAACGAACGATTGATCGCCACCCTACTCGAACCCTTTGCCGGCGTCACCTATCGCACCTTTACACTATCCAATAAGGCCCTCCTTCACTTGCGCACGCATAAAGTCCTGCGTCACCTTCCCTTCCGCGCCTGGCGTTCGGTGGATGCCCTGGCGAACCGGGTGGTGAAAAAGCCTTCCCGGCTGGTGATCGTGATCAAGAAGGAAGGGTAAGATTGAGTCGGGGCTACCTCCCCACAGAACTTACCCTCGGAGAAAACAAGGGTGGTGAAGGAACCACCAGTTAGGGTGAAGCATGCACCGTCCGACTGCTTTAGACAGGGCTAACAAGGAAAAGAGCCTTCAGTCGGCGGCAGTGAGTCGGACATGGAGGTCCTCCACCCGCGATTGGATCGACCCTGAGCGCGCAATGGGGCACCAGCTAGTTCGGGTGGAACACGTCCTGTGTGGCTGCTTTAGACACGAAGTAGTTACTACACGGTCAAAATCAAACCGTCAGCCAATACATTCCGAATAAGCCCACCAGGTAGAACACGTACCACCGCAGGTCCGCATACGATCGCCAGGACGTTCTGGTGCGGTACCGTAGATACAACACCAGGCACAACTCATGAAAATAACTGGCAATCACCGTAGCCCAGATGATGCCGATCAAACCGTATCGAGGAGCAAAAAGCAGCGACAGCACCACGTTGACCACCAATTCCAGTAAAGCCCACAGGTACAGGCGTTTCGTCTCCCGCAGGGCGGTAAGTACGGTCATGGCGAAGACCAGCCGGCACCCCACCACCAGCAGGTAGGTCCGGAAGACGGGCAGGCTATCGGCAAAGGTGGAGGTAAATACGGCGGTCCACCACCAGTCCGCCGTGATCATCATGACCAGCGTCAGGCCGAAGACGTAGTGGAAAAGCTTTTGTGACTGCTGCCGGAGCAGCTCCAGCCCACCTTCCCGCTCCCGGGCGATCAGCGGGATGGTCACGACGGTCATCCCGTTGATAAGCGCGGCCAGGAAGGGAAGCTCCCTCACCCCATACCGGAAGATCGCGAAGATCGCCTCGTCTCCCCCCGACCAATAGTTTACGACCCACGGATCGACGGCTACCACGAGGGCCGCCACGCTGGCGTACGCCATTAATGGAGTACTGACCGACACCCAGTGGCGAACCTCGGGGTACCAGGCCTGCCGGCCCCCCGCTCCCACCTTGCCGGTGACGAGCCGGGACCACAACAGGATACCGACAACTTTTAATCCTGCGAACACCGCCAAAATTTGCATTGCCTTAAGCATACCGAAGCCGAGGTACAGCGGGACCAATAAAGAAAGTATCAGACCGAGCGCATTCAAGATTGAATAGCCGATCAGCAGCTTCAACCGGCCCGTAAGGACCAGCGTATGCTCGAAGCAATAAGAAGGCCAGCGACTCAGCAGGAGCACGAAAAAGTAATACCATCCCAGGGGCGCCCCGGCCAATTGTAAGATGCCGAAAAGCTGTGGATGTAAAAGGGTGGCCAGTAAGAGAACGGCAGCGGAAACAAGGGAGAAGACCGTTAAAGCGCGACCGGCGAAAACCAGCGTTCGGCCTTCCGCGAGTTCACCCATACGTACCAGAAAGCCCTGTAACAACCCGCTCGTCCAGCTGAATCCGAGCACGTAACCGACGAAAAGCAGCGACTCCCACTCGCCGATTTCCGCCCGGGAAAGACCTAGTCGGGGGAGGGCGAGCGCGATAAGGATATAAGCCCCCTGCCGAACAGCCTGATTAAACTGACCGGCCCGGACGAGTGTGCTAGAGGTCAACCGTATGGTGGGTAAATTCCAGGCCGTATTTCTGCATTTCCTCCAGCACCGGTTCGTACACTTCCCGCATCGTGGGGATATGGACGCCGGTGGCTTTGATTTTGTCCTGCGTCATCAGACGCACGAAGATCCCTAAGGGCAGGCCCACCAGCCGCGCCATGGCCGTATCCTGGGCGTTTCGGCCTTTCATGACCAGGTTGGAAATATCGCGCTTATCTTTTCCGTCGATCCGGTAGTCGATCTGGTGCTGCATGACTATGAGGTCCTTATCGTCGGGCTGCAGCTTCCATTTATCGAGCAATAGATTTTCCAGGATAAGCGCCGGGGTGGCTCCCTTTAGTTTGATACGCTTTTTGCGGAACAGACCAAGCCACGTAAGACGCTTCATTACTTCACCCTTCGGCTCGAGCTTGAGCATACCGGCAATGCGGTCCTTTACCGATCCGCTACCACTTGGGGCGAGGGCCTCCATAAGTTCGTGATAAGTGATATTGGCACTGTCCAAGATGGGGAAATCGCCGTCGGTCATACCTATGCGAACCAGGGCGTTCCACGCGGCACAGTAGCCGGGGTAGCGCAATGTGCCCCGCAGGATGGTGGGGATATCGTTGAGTCCGTACTGATCGCGGTAGAGGAGGCTATCGCGGTTAGCATAAGCTTCGAATTTCCCGATCCCTTCCACTTCCACCTCCCAGGTATTCTGGAACAGGCGGTAATAGGGCAGGTACTTCAGCTTCCCGTTATCGAGGTACTGCGCGGTACCCTGCCCGGCCAGAACCACGTTGCGGGGGTTCCAGGTAAATTTATAGCCCCAGGGGTTATCGTTGCTTTCCGGAGCGATCAGTCCCCCGGTGAAGGACTTAAAGGCGGTGACTTCTCCCCCCTTCTCGCGGATCGCGTTGATGCGCTGCATGGCCGACATATGATCTATGCCGGGATCCAGGCCCATCTCCCCCATGAACATCAGCTCGCGGTTCCGGGCCTCGTCTCCGAGCCGGTATAGCTCCTGACTCACGTAGCTGGCCGTCACCAGATGCTTTTTCAGCCGGATGCATTCCTGGGCCACTTCGATGTGGAGGTGGGCCGGCAGTAAGCTGACGACTATGTCGGACCGGCCGATCAGTTCCCGGCGATCATTGGTCTTGGTCACATCGAGCCAGGCCGTTTGCCCGCGGGGGTGACCGTTCACTTTGGCGGCCGCTACACTGGGATCGGCGTCGGCTACCGTGACGTTCCATCCCAGTTCCTCACTGTTCTCAAGTGCATAGTTGATCAGGGCGGTGGAGGAGCGACCGGCGCCTATTATTAGTATTCTGGACGACATGGGGTAAAGATAGTACGGTAGGCAATAGTCGATGGCTGCGCCATCGGGGTAGTAGGGTAGGCCGTAGTCGATGGCTGCGCCATCTATGTATTACGGTAGGCGTTAGGAGGTAGTCGATGGCTGCGCCAGCTGTATAGTCCGGTAAATATTTGGGGACAATTTAGCGGCTATCTATCATTCCCCATCGGAAAAATATTCGCGCCGTAAAGCGCTTCCCCATTCTGCTTTCAGCACGAGATGCCTGGTAATCGATTATGGAATCGCTTTGTAGTTAACCGTCTGCAAACGTCTATATTCGCAAGTATGCGTTTATCCCACGAGTAATGGATATAGCGGAGAGAAGTTTGCGGTAAACAAGTTCACCGTGCAAACTTCAAAATTTCGAGAGTGGATCGCCTACCAAAAAGCCCTGGCGCTGTGCATGTCCATCGAAAAGCTAACCCGCAATTTCCCATCTTCTGAAGAGCGACGCTTGTCCGACCAGATTATCCGTTCGTCGCGATCGGTGTGTGCCAACCTCGCGGAAAGCTACGGTCGGCGCGCCTACCCGAATCACTTCAGGTCAAAGCTCGCGGACTGCATAGCCGAAAATTACGAAACCCAGGTTTGGCTGGATATTGCCGTCGCCAACAACTACCTATCAGAAGCGCACTATGCCCGTTATCTGAATGCATCAGAGGAAATCGGCAGATTGCTTTCGTACATGACGAAAAACTCCCACCAATTCGCTCCATCCGCCCGTAAAAAGCACTAAGGGTACCCTACCGTACTACTACGCTGGCGAAGCCGGCGACTACCTCCTACACAGATCGCGAAGCGATCGACTAAAAGGAGTCAGCGAAGCTGGCGACTAAGATTCCACAGCCTCTTCCTCCAAGATAGTATCGTCCACCAAAACGCGGCTGCAGTGCTCGCAGGCCATCAGGCGCTTGCGCTGGCTGATCTCGAGCTGCTGCTGGGGCGGGATGGCATTGAAGCAACCGCCGCAGGCATTACGCTCCACGGTAACCACGGCAAGGCCGTTACGGTAGTTGTTGCGGGTCTTATCGTAGGCGCGCAGCAGGCGGTCTTCGATGAGTTTGCGCTGCTTGTCGGATTGGCGGCGCAGTTTCTTCTCTTCCTTCTCCGTCTTGGCGATGATGCTCTTGAGCTCTTCCTGCTTTACTTCGAGGAGTTTAAGCTTGGCGTCGCGGCGTTCGGTAGTGGCGTCGAGGGTGGCGGTGCGGCCTTCCAGGTCTTCGCCGGCGGTCTTAGCTTTCTTCTGGCTGAGCTGGATCTCCAAACGCTGCATCTCGGTCTCCTTCATCAGGGCCTCGTACTCGCGATTGTTCTTGACGTTGTTCATCTGCTCTTCGTAGCGGCTGATGAGCATGTCGGACTCATTGATGTTCGCTTCGTGGCGGCTGATCTCGTTCTTGAGTTCGTCGACGAGGCCTTCGGTACGGTTGATCCGCGTCTCGAGTCCGGCGATCTCGTCCTCCAGGTCGCTAACCTCCATGGGGAGCTCTCCTTTGAGGATCTCGATCTCGTCGATCTGGGAATCAATTAATTGCAGGCGATACAGTTCGCGCATTTTTTCTTCAACCGTCAATTCGGTGGGGGCAGCAGCGGCCATGCAGAATATCTTTAGTAGTGGTTACAGGATCCTATCCGATAGCATAGCGGACCGGGTTGGTATTCCGTTCCGTCGAAAGGACCGCAAAGGTAGTAAATTCTTTAGTTAACAACTCCGCAAGTAATTGAGTTGTAAACTGTTCGCTTTCGTAGTGCCCGATGTCGCAAATCACGATGTCTCCGTCGGCATCAAAAAACTCGTGGTACTTATAGTCCGCGGTGACGAACACCTCGGCTCCAGCGCGTTTCGCGTCGTCCAGCAGAAAGCCCCCCGCTCCGCCAGCTACGGCCACGGTACGGACCGGCTTGTTCAATAAAGGGGTGTGCCTCACCACCGGGGCCTGCATACGTTCCCGTAGCAAGCTCAGGAAATCGGTCTCCGGAGTGGCCTCCGGCAGTTCCCCTACCATCCCCGACCCGACCGTCTTCTCCTCGTTCTTGGGTTTTAATAGCCGAAGGTCGCGGAGTCCCAGCCTCTCGGCGATCCGTTCGTTGACGCCGCTTTGCCGGACGTTGTCGAGGTTGGTGTGAATAGCGTAGATGGCGATGTCCGCGCGGATGGCCTTGATGACGGTGCGTTCGACGTAGTTGGCGCCGTTCAAGCGCTTTAGGCCGCGGAAAACGATCGGATGATGGGCCACCACGATATTACACCCGCGCTCCGCCGCCTCCTCAATTATTTCCTCCGTACAGTCCAGGCTGGTAAGGATGCCCGTAACCTCGGTAGTCGGGTCGCCAACGATCAATCCGGCGTTGTCGTAGCTCTCCTGCAAGTGGGCGGGCGCGATGGTTTCGAGATAGTCGGTGACTTGTTGGATACTGGGCATAGGAATTTGTTGCTGGGGCTTTTATCGGTTTTTCGGTTGTCGGTTGTCGGTTTTTCGGTTGTCGGTTGTCGGTTGTCGGTTGTCGGTTTTTCGGTTGTCGGTTTTTCGGTTGTCGGTTTTCGGTTTTTTGGCGGCGGAGCGCGGGAGAAATGCTTAGTCTTCGGGCCAAGCTATATCCCAACGGGGTTTTCGGCCAAGTAGGTGCTCAATAAAATAATTCCAGCGCAATTTGGTGAAGTAGCGGCTTGCCTGACCAGTATACCCATGATGCTGGCTGGGCAGGATCAACATATCAAAAGGCTTATCGGCCTGGATCAGCGCCTCCGCCAGTTTAAAGGTTGCCGAAGGATTGACGTTCTCATCAATGCCGCCGTGGGTGATAAGCAACTTACCCTTCAGATTGCCGGCCATGGTGATGTTCGACTGCAGGTGGTAGGCCGAATCAACGGGCCAGCCCATGTACATTTCCGGCCACCACGCTTTTTCCATCCGGTGATCGTGATCGGCCGAACTGGCAACCGCGACCTTATAAAAATCCGGGTACGCCAGTACCGCGTGGCCGGCATCGTATCCACCGGCGCTGTGCCCGAAGATGCCCACCCGGGTAGTATCCACCCAGGAATACCGCTGCCCCAGCTGCCGGATCGCCGCGACGTGATCCCCCAGATTCCCGCCCAGATTTTTGTAGGAAAAATCGTGAAATGCCTTCGACCGTCCGGAAGAACCCCGCCCGTCGACCCGCACGACAAGGAAACCGAGTTCCGCGAACGACTGTAAGGACAAGGCGCGTGAATAATCGGTCGGGAAGACATAAGTGTGCGGCCCGGTGTAACTGGCGTCAATGACCGGATAACGCCGCGTGCTATCGAAATCGGTGGGTTTCCACAGGGCACCGTAGATCGTAGTCCGTCGGTCGCCCGCGAGCACACTGAATGGCTGCGGGGGAGACCAGTTCTCCATATCGTGGGTGGTGGCGCTAGCCAGTTCAGCCCGAATTTCGCCGGAAGCAGCGTCGCGGAGGACGGTGCGGGTGGGTGTCGTCACCGTGGAATAATTGTCTACGAACACCCGCCCGCTCGGAGAAAAGCTGATCACATGGTTGGCGTCCTCCGGTGTGAGCAACTGCAGATTCTCTCCACGGAAATCAATCCGATACAAGTGCTGGAAATAGGGGTTCCGCCCGCTTTCTTTGCCGGAAGCCGTGAAGTAGATCACGGCTGTGGAGGTGTCTACGCGGACAATATTATTGACGTAGAATTCCCCTTCCGTCAGTTGCTTCTCCTGGCCGTCCGTTAAAGAGAGGCTATAGAGTTGCCGCCAGCCGGACTTCTCGGAAAGGAAAAATAGCCGATCGCTTTCTTCGGCAAACTCGACGCTGAAATTGTCAATGTTGGTCGGGCTGGCTTCCGTATACAGCGTGTCGAGCTGGCCGGTGGATAAGTCCAGCTTCATTAGGTAAACCCGTTGGTACCCGCGGGGCTGCCATTGGAGATAGACGGTTCCGGGCTCCTCCGACCAGCGGACATCCACGGCATTAATATGGGTGCTCCGGGGCAGGCCGGTAGTGACTTGTTCTCCGGTCGTGACGTTGAAGAAAATTGGCTCCACGTATACCATTCCGGTGTCACCGGGTGAGCCCCGGTAATAGGAAAGCAGTTTAGGTCGGTAGAGCGTGTCCTCGCTCCAGTCCAGGAGAAACATCTTGCCGGCACTGCGCAGGTCCACCCGATTCGCGAGGAGCCACTGGCCATCCGGGGACCATTCCACCCCGAAGTGCTCCGGCCGCTCCGCCTCCTCTCCTTCCAGGATATCCCCCCACCCGTACCAGGAGGCATACTCGTAATTACGCCTGCCGTCATGGGTGAGCTGCCGGTGCTGGCTCGAGTCGGCGGAACGGAGGTAAAGGTTGTATTGATCGGTATAAGCCTGCCAGCTGCTATCGGGCGACAAACCCTTTGCCTCATCGGCAATTTCCGGTTCAGCGGGAGCAGCATTCAGGCTCATGGCTTCCAAGTCGAGAAGGTACTTCTCCTCCTTCACCTTAAAAGACAAACGGTCCGTGTCGATGAAAGCCAGATTCTCCAGCGGAAGGTCGTCCGCATCGACTTCCTCCTGCAACGAATCTGCCAACAGGGCCGCGACTTTCTCCTGGTCGAAAAGGGGTCGTACTTCGGCATCGGGAAGGGACACCTTCAGGTAGCTTTTACGCGCGGGAGCCTGGTCAATGAACCACAATCCCGTACTATCGGCCAGCCAGTGGACCGGCACGTAGGCATTAAAGATCTTCTTATCGGAAGTATTCTCGCTGAGAAAATCTATGGCCCGCTCGTACGCCTCCGCGGGTATCGTGTCTTGCGCGGGCAGGAACTGGCTGCAAAAGAAGAGGAAAAATACCAAGTGGATAGGTACGCGCATGCCGGGGAACTTAAGGTGTATTCCGGGGCGAAGGGTGGTCAACGGACATTCCCGTTGCTCCGCTAGCTCACCTCTTCCCGGATGACAGACAGTATTCCGGTACTGCTGTATCCCTCAAGATAAGGCAGGACTTCTACGGCGCCCCCCCAACTACGTACCTCGGGGGCTCCTACTATACTGTCCTCCGTGTAATCGCCGCCCTTCACCAGTACGTCCGGCTTCAAAGCCTCGATAAGATTGATCGGCGTGTCTTCCCCAAACGCGATTACGCCGTCTACAAAGAAAAAACTGGCCAGCAACTGCATACGGGCATCCAACGGCATGATCGGCCGGCTACTCCCCTTCAGCCGGCGGACGCTCTCGTCGGTATTAACTCCTATAATCAGGCGATGGCCCAGACCGGCAGCCTGCGCCAGGTAAGTGAGGTGTCCCGGATGAATGATATCGAAGACGCCGTTGGTAAATACCGTTCGCTGACTAACGGTACGCCAGCCACAGCGCCGGCGGCTGAGTTCGGTCAGGGGAAGGATCTTATCGTAGACGAGTTCGAGTGGCGTCATGGCGAAAATTCGCTGGAAAAATGAGTTTGCCCGATTAAGCTACAATGATTTCCGAGCCTAGGGGTATTTTTTCCTACAAATCGTAAAACAGCTTCCGTCGGAGACCTCTGAAATGCCCGTTTTTAGTGCCTTACCCCGGCCCGGTAGCGTACCCAGGCGTTGTAAACCAGGCGGAATGGCATTATCGCTGCCGCCACAATCGCCCAGACACCGAAGAAGCGGTATTCCGCGTGCATGTACGTATCCATTGTGGCGCCCAGTTCGGACTCCAGTCCTCGGACAAGTACGTCCGGGCCGCGTTCGTCGAAGTAGATAATGAAGGCATTAAATTCCTGCACCATATAGAAAATCAGGGGAAGCAACAGGAAGGCCAGGGCAGCCTGAAAGATGAGCCGGTCACGTAGCCAACTCACTTGCAGTAAAAAGAGGTAGCGCGTTAGCGTCACCGCCACCACTACGTAAAGGAAGTTGGGAAAGAAGAAGGGGAAGTTGGGTACGGTGGAATAGATCGGCAGGAGGACCATACAGGCGAGAACCACCGCAAAAGCCCACCAGCTTACCTCGAAAATTGCCGTTACCCTGCCCTTACTGCTTACCAAAGTGCTCTCGGATCTTTTCGAAAAGCTCTACCCCGATATTATCCTGGGCTTCACTGGTGGCGGCCCCGATGTGGGGAGAAACACTCAATCGGGGGTGCTCCAGAAGGTCGCGGCGGGGATTTGGTTCTCCGACGAATACATCCAGCGCGGCACCGGCGATCTTTCCGCTGTTCAGCGCCTCCAGGAGGGCATCCTCGTTGATGACGCCCCCACGGCTTGTGTTGGCGATGATGACTCCGTCCTTCATCTTGGCGATCTCGTCGGCACCGATCAGGTTACCGCCCGGCACGTGGATGGTTATGTAGTCGGCCTGGCTGATGGCTTCGTCGAGCGGTACGGTATCCAGTTTGAAGTCGACGCTGCGACCGTCGGCAAACCCGAGTTGAACCGTATCGGAGTCCTTATACAGATCCACCGGTAACACCTTCATGCCCAATCCCAGACCGATGCGGGCCGAGGCCATTCCGATGCGACCGAAGCCGATGACGACCAGGGTTCTACCCCGAAGTTGCTGGCCGCCGGCGTAGGCTTTTTTCAGTTTATTAAAATCCCCGTCCGCCGAGGTCAATTCCCGGTTAGAGCGGTGCAGAAAACGGCTCAGGGCGAAGAAATGTCCGAAGACGAGTTCCGCCACGGCATCACTGGAGGCAGCCGGGGTATTGTAGGTAGGGATCCCCTTGCTCTCGGCGTACTCGTGGTCGATGTTATCGATACCTACGCCACCACGCAGGATGGCCTTCAGGTTCGGGGAGGCATCGATGAGCTCTTTCCGGACCTTGGTTGCACTGCGGACAATGATGGCATCGTAGTCGTTCAGCTTGGTCATCAGCTCGTCCTGGGGGATTTTCTTGGTATCGACTTCAAAACCGGCGTCTTCGAGGAGTTGCTTACCGTTGGCTGCAATGCCGTCGTTGGCGAGAATGCGAATCATAAAGGGGGGATTGTTGGGGGGGTTGGGGTTGTTGGTTTTGGGTTTTGGGTTGTCGGTTTTCGGTTTTCGGTTGTTGGTTGTTGGTTGTTGGTTGTCGGGGTAACGTCCCCGCCGGCACTTTGCTCACCGAATCACCGCAAAGTTAGTGCTTGTTTGGGTTTTCCGGACCTGGGCGAAAATAGGCCATTTATAGGCCGGTGAGGAGAATCCAAACAAGGGCTTAGGTAAATCCTCAACCTGGTGGGCCCACCGTTTGTCTTATATGTTGCGGGGTCTATCGACTAAATGCGAGTTGCGCCGCTGAATCCCCTATTTTTGCCCCATGGTCATCGACATTATCTGCCTGGTCTTTCTTGCCTACGGTTTCTGGGTGGGCTACAGCCGCGGGATCATATCAACGGTTCTCAGCCTGGTCAGTTATCTCTTCGGGGTGCTGGCGGCGATGAAATTCGGCCCCGTGGCGGCGGAGATGATCTTCAATGCCTTCCCGGCCGTGACCAGCGCCGGCGCCTTTTTGCTCGGCGTAGTGCTCCTGTTCTTTCTCACCCTGGTCCTCTTCCGGATACTGGCGCGTGGCCTGACCGGCGTCATGGAATCGGTGAACATCAATTTTATTAATCAGATCCTGGGCGGCGTCCTCTCCGGGCTGTTCTTTACCTTCATTTTCTCGGGACTGGTCTACTTCGGCGACCGCAGCCGGATCATCACGGATGAAGTCCGAGCCGACAGCATCACTTACCCGGTCCTGGCCCAGCTTCCTGACATCGTGATCGACAATGCCCAGGCGATCTTCCCGGTCTTCTACGACTTTTACGAACAGGCGGTGGACGCTATGGACCGGCTTCGGGACGGTGTGGAAAAATCGGAATCCGACAGCATATTTGACCTGGAAGAGTAATTAGTACGGTAGTCGATGGCTTCGCCATCTGTGTAGTACGGTAGGTGGTAGTAGGTAGTCGATGGCTTCGCTATCTGTGTAGTACGGTAGGGTGGTAGTAGGTAGTCGGTGGCTTCGCCATCTGTGTAGTACGGTAGTCTTGTAGTATGAAGCATTACCGCAAGTACACACGACCATACTGCTAGTAATTGTAGCGAATCCGGCTTACTCCCCCTTTGCGGTATTCGCGACGAAGGGCCCCAAATGCTTAGCTCCGGGGGGCAAAAGCCGGAGAAACGAAATTGTCTAGTGGTACTCGGAACTAAAAGACTACCGTACTACAAGACTACCGTACTAAAAGACTACCCGACTACCGTACTAAAAGACTAGAAACGTTCATCATTTTCCAGACCATCTCTTTCAGCAATTCCCCCTCTTCCTTACCGGCGAGGTTGCTCCCTACGCCTTTACTTTTCAGGTCGTACTCGCGCAGCAGGGCGAAGATGGTATAGAGTTCCTGCACGCCGTAGTTGCGGGCAGTCCGTTCGTAATCGGCGAGGAAGAAGTCGAAACGAAGGCCGAGTTCTTTCATGATCACCTGCCGGCTTTCGCGTTTGGCGTGGAGTTCCTTCAGTAGAAATACCTTACTGAAGTAGTTGTACAGACTCCCCGTGACCATAGGCAGCGGAGCCGCTTTGGGATTGGCCCGGAAATACTGCAGGATGCGGGCGGCCTTCGTGGTTTCGCCGTGTCCGATGGCGCGCTGCAATTCAAAGACGTTGTAATCCTTACTGATCCCCACCTGCTCTTCCACGATCTCGGTGGTGATCTCGGTACCCTTTTCCAGGTTGAGCATCAGCTTGTCGAGCTCGTTGGTGATCTTACCGAGACTCGTTCCGAGGTATTCGCCTAACAGGCTGCTGGCTTCCGGTTTGATACCGAATTTGCGATCCTTCAGGTAGTGCGTGATCCAGGCGGGGACCTTATTATCGTACAGCGCCTTGGATTCGAAGACCACGCCGTTCTTACGGATGTTCTTGAACAGTTTGAGGTTGCCGTTAAGTTTCTTGTGCTTGTGGCTGATGACCAGCACGGTGGTCGGGGCCGGCTTTTCCGCGTAGGTGGCGAGTTCTTTCAGATCGCGCATATCCTGCGCCTCGCGGAGGATGACCAGTTGTCGCTCGGCCATCATTGGGAAGCGGCGCGCGGCATCGACGATCTGCAGGTACTCGGTATCCTTGCCGTAGGCAATGGTCTGGTTGAATGCCCGCTCGTGTTCCTGAAGCGCGTGCCGTTCGATGGCCTCCTCCAGCTGATCGATGAAGTAGGGCTCGTCACCGTGCAGGAGGTAGATCGGCTTAAAGTCCTTGGCCTTGATGGATTTTAGGAGGGCGGAGAAGTCCATACGCTGGCAAAAGTACGCAAGAGCTTGTTTGGGCTTCTGCTCATGGCCAGAATAATGAGGGAAACTGTGACGAAGTGCCACCTCTACAGCTGACCCTGCGCTCCGCCGCCCGTATTTTATTGATCTAGTGCCTCCAGAATAACGCCGCACGCCCAGGTCAATTCCTCCTCGGTAATCGTTAAAGGAGGAGCGATCCGCAGGCTCCGCTCGTTGAATAGGAACCAATCGGTGATGAGCCCGCGTTTCAGGCAGCCGGCGATGACCCGTCTGACTTCGTCGAAGTCGGCCAACTCTACCGCCATCCAGAGGCCGGCGGAGCGCAGGTGTCTAATCCGGGGATGAACGAGTAAGCGGTGCAATAGTGCCTCCTTCCGGGCAACGGCCCCGATCAGTGACGGATCGTTGACCAGGGCGCGGAGGGTAGCCAGTCCGGCCGCGCAGCTAACCGGGTGCCCGCCAAAGGTCGTGATGTGGCCGAGCACGGGATCTACGGTCAGCGCCTGCATGAGTTCCCGCGACGCGATAAAGGCACCGAGCGGCATACCACCACCGAAGCCTTTGGCAAGCAGGAGGATGTCCGGTACAACTCCATACTGCTCGAACGCAAAGAGCGTGCCGGTGCGGCCCATGCCGGCCTGGATCTCGTCGAGGATGAGCAGGGCGCCGGTATCGTCGCAGCGACGCCGGACTGCCTGCAGCCACTCCGGTCGAGGTTTGCGGATCCCCCATTCCGCCTGCACGGTCTCCAGAATGACGGCGGCGGTGTCTTCCGTAATGCGGTCCAGGCAAACGTCGCAGTTGAAATCCAGGTGGGTGATGCCCGGTAGTAAGGGGTGGAAGGGACGGGTAAAATCTTTAGGCCACATCAGGCTGGCTGCGCCCTGGGTGCTACCGTGATAACTAAGGGTGGCGGAGATGATGCCGGTACGGCCGGTGACCCGTTTGGCGAGTTTCATCGCTCCTTCGACTGCTTCGGTGCCCGAGTTGGTGAAGTAAACGTTGTCGAGGGAAGTTGGCAGCTGCTCACAGAGGAGGGTGGCCAATTCGACCTGGGGGCTTAGCACGAATTCACCGTACACCAGGGTATGCATATACGTTCCCGCCTGCCGTTGTACGGCCTCTACCACGGGCGGGTAATTATGCCCGAGGGCGCTCACGCCGATACCGGCGATCAGGTCCAGGTAACGTTTCCCGTCGGCGTCGATCAGGTAAACCCCCTCGCCACCGGCGATCTCCAGAGCCATGGGAGCCGGGCTCGTCTGGGCGACGTGTTTGAGGAAGTTAGCGCGCATGGCGCGAAGGTAGGAGGTTAGGGAATAGGTTATAGGTCGTAGGTCGTAGGGTTTAGGATATAGGCCATAGGGTATAGTTCGGACCTATGTCCTATGACCTATATCCTATGGCCTATATCCTTTGTCCTTTGTCCGATAACCTACGACCTACATTTCCTCCAACTGGGCAACCAATTCCCCGAGTTCTTCGGCACTGAGGTTTGCCCGGGCGGAAACCACCATGGTACGATCTTCTTCGCGGACGATGACGACCACGTCCCGCACTTTTTTCTCGAGGTAGCGGACCGTCAGCGTCACTCGCTCTCCTTCCTGCGTCCGTATATCGGCCCAACGCTCGAAATTCTTATACCGTTCCAGGGTGTAGAGGAAGTTGACGATACTGGATTGGGGTTCGGTAAAATCCTCGTTTAGGTAGGTGACCATCCGTACCGTTCCTACCTCACCCATGAGACGAAACACGGCACGCTCCTGGGGATCGTCGGTGCTGATGGTTGCGATGTCGCTTGCCAGGCTGACCATCCAGCCGGGAACTTTCAGGGCGACGTTTTCTTCCCCCCGACGGTGTTCGCGGATGAAATCCTTGATGACCTCGTCCTGGGCACTTAGACCGAAGGACAACAAACAGATGGCGGTGATAATTCTGATCATGGTGTTCGTGCTTTTGCGGGTGATTATTCGAGGGCTCGCTGGAGTTCGCCGAGCTTGGTGAGATCGATCTTGCCGACGAAGCTGAGCATAGCGAAGGTATCGTCGGCGCCAACCAGCAGGAAGAGCTCGTTTACTACGGCATTTTCGTCCTGGATGAAGGCCTCTACGTTCTGGCCGTCCTGGGTACGCACTTTGAAGAGTAATTCGTAGGCGTCGGTACTGATTCTGTCCTTTGCCTCGCGGTAGAATTTGTCAGGAGTGATATCCGTGTGCAGGACGCGGATCCCCTGGATGTCTTTGACCATATCCAGGATGGCGGCGACTTCCGCTTCGTCCATTTCTTCCAGGTCGAGGTTGGCATCCTTGAAGAGTTCGAACATCTTGCCGGAGACGTAGACCGCTGAAAAGCGTTCGTCATCCACGTACTCGCTGAAATAATTGCTTATGGCATCTAGTTGCAGTCCTTTTTGCGCGGACACGGGGGCAACCATTAGCAGCAACAACAAGGCAGTCAGGTATTTCATTTTTATATATGTTGGTCGGCAATAGGGCCGGGTAGGTTAATTAATCCAGGATGCGTTCCACCTCCCGCAATTCACGGATGGTGATGGCAGGGGCCTGGGTAAGCTTTTCGGATGTTTGCTTGAGTACGGTCTTGAGAAAGCGCATGGCCTCCTCCTCGTCGGTGATCTCGTGGCGGCTCCAGTCGACGGGCTGCCGCTGGGCTACGGGAAAGCTGCTTACATCGGGTTTTTGTTGCTGGTGGACAAACTGAACGGTCAGGAGCAGGAGCAGGGCCGCGGCGATCGCCAGCAAGCGACGCGGCAATCTGCGGACCGGGGCGGATCGCTTTATCGGCGCACTAACGGCCAGCTCGGCATCCCAGTACAGGAACAGCGGGGCGTACTTACGCAGCTCCGGGGTCACCTCACGGGTGCGGAAGTAGGTCTTGAGGTGAGCTTCCTCCTCCAGGGTCGTTTCCCCGGCGAAGTAGCGTTCGATCAGTTCGGTTGCTTGTACGTGGGTCATCGCTCGACAATTTTTTCTTTTACCAATATTTCCCGCAGCCGCTGCCGGCCCCGGTGGAGGTAGACTTTCACCTGCTCCATTTTCAGGCCGGTGACTTCTGTAATTTCCCGGTAGCTCATGCCTTCCACTTCCCGTAATTGCAGCACGGTACGCTGATCGACGGGAAGTTTTTCCATTTGCCGGCGAATGTGGTGGAGCATGTCTTCGCTCTCCACCAACCGGTGGGGGGTTTGATTACAGGCGTCCTCAGGGGCCGCCGCCCGTTCGTAGGCCATCCGCGTTTTCCGCGAACGGAGTCGGTCTATGGCCCGGTTGTGGGTCATCCTCAGCAGCCAGGCGGGCGGATTATCGAGCCGTACGATCTCGTCCTGCCGCTGCCACCCGCTGATGAGCACTTCCTGTACGACGTCCTCGGCCTCGCTCCCGTCGCCGGTCATCCGCAGGGCCAGGCGGTAGAGCCGGTCGCGAACGGTATCGATGAGGGAAGGAAAGCTTTGCACTTCGGGGCGTTTGATTGGTACACGGACGAACCTCGGTGCTTTGTTACAGCTTGGAAAAGTTTTTCGACAAAATCCCGAATTAATGGGGTGTACCCGGTGCATTCGTTGCTTGGTCGCAGGATATCTCGGGAAAGTGGGGAATGCGGTGCGTTAGCCTCAGCAGCCCGAACGAGGCAGGGTCCGGGAGCTCCAGCTCCGGGAAAAAGGGGTGAAGTATTGCTTGTATTTGACGACTCGGCCTGAAAAGACAAGGGTAACATGAAAGCACCAGTCGCCTTCGTACTTTTTACTTCGTACCTCAGCCTTCGTACTTCCTAAACTTCCGCCCCCAGCCAAACCTCACAACCCTCCGTACAATTCTGGCAAATATCGATCTCCGCCCTACCCTTCAGTAGCTTCATACGGAAATCATCGTAAGCCGCGCCCTCCCATATTTCGTGCAGCCCTTCCGACTTCACGTCGCCCAGCCGGTGGGTGACATCCTTATCGAAGCAGCAGGGAGCGACCAATCCGTCCCAGGTGATGACGCAGCTGTGCCACAGTTTCCAGCAGTGGTTCTGCAGTTTGTTCTTCAGGCCGTAAGTGCCGTCGCTCTTCTTGTAATAGCGGGCGTATTGCTCCTGCTCCGGCATCAGCGGATTGCCGTGCTCGTAGTCGTAGAGCTGGGCGGATTTGAATTTCACTTCGTCGATACCGATCTCCTCGGCCAGGCGCACCACGTCGTCCATCTGGTGCTCGTTGGGCTTCACGACCAGGAACTGAAAGATCAGGTGCGGCGTGGCCGACCGGAGTTCCCGCTTCCACTTTACCAGGTTCCTTGCCCCCTGGAGGACGGTTTCGAGCTTACCGGACTTCCGGTACTGCTCGTAGACGTCCTGGGTAGTACCGTCCACGCTGATGATGAGGCGGTCGAGTCCACTCTCAATGGTTCGGCGGGCGTTCGCATCGTTCAGGAAGTGACCGTTGGTGGAGGTGATGGTGTACACCCCACGATCGGTAGCCTCCCGCACCATGTCGAGAAAGTCGGGGTTGATGTAGGGCTCCCCCTGAAAATAAAAGATGAGGTAAAGCAGGCGATCGGCAATGGCATCGAGCGTGCGGCGGAAGAAATCGGCTTTCAGGTTGCCCGTGGGCCGCGTGAACTGACGAAGCCCGCTGGGACATTCCGGACAGCGGAGGTTGCAGGCCGTGGTAGGCTCGAAGGAAACGGTAAAGGGCTTGCCCCACACCACCGGCCGCTGCAGCCAGCGCGTGGCATAGTAGCTGGCAATCACCTGTCCGGCGTTTACCACCCGCCGTGGGGTAAGCTTACGGACGAAGTTGAGGGTGTCGCTTAAATACAGGCTGGCCATAGGGCGAAGATACGCCGGCAAGTACGCCCCTGCACTTGGGTAAGCGGGAGAGGATCACCGGATGCCGGAACCTCCGTGGCACCGCTCCCGAAAGTTGGCGCAACAAGCTTTCCGCTTTTTGACTACCTTCGTGCCGATAGCTCAAAAAAAGGAACCGATCGACGAAAGCCGATCGGTTACCCTAAAGACAATGTAATCAACTAAAACATTCTTGGCTACCGAAGCCATCGGTAGGTAGCTTTTACCAGGAAAGTGTTGCGCGTGTCGTCGGAAAACACGTTCGTCTCAAGGCTGCGCAACAATCCTTGTGCCGGATCGCCGCTTGCCGTAGTCCCCTGCGACCAAACCAGAAAGATTTCCGAGCCCGGCCGATACTCCCACCGAATTACCATATTCGACCGGAACTGGATGAAACTGAAGTCGGGGTCCCCGATTTCAAAGGTTTCGTCCCCGGCGCGGATTCCGTAGGTCTCCTGGTCGGCATCGTAGGTCACGTCGGCGGTGGCAAAGGCAGTGAAGCGTTGGTCGAATTCCGTTGACAGCCCGTCTCCCGTGAATCGCTTAAAGCTGCGGTAGGTTCCCCGACTGATGAAGGGCTGCCCGTAATACTGCACCGTCAGGTCAGGGGTCAGATTGTAGGTCACCCGCAACGTGGTACTGAAGGTTCGCTGGTCCACCGACCCGACTAAATAGGTAATACTTCCCGCTCCTTCCAGCTGGTCGATATACTGGTCCGCCCGCTGAAAGGTGGAATACTCCGGAGAAAGGTTGATGGAAGCCGCATCTATCGGTTGCCACCTGGCCCAGATGCCGAGAGATGCCTCCGTATAGGTCCCATCAAAGGTCCGGTACTGGTATCCGTTCATCCCGACGGTGACCTTTTTCCGCTGGTCGGAATTTGCGTAGCCGAAGTACTCTATCCCCGGGCTTCGGCGCAGGATCGGCCCGCCCCGCAGATCGGTTTTCGACGCCCGGTAGGCCACGTAGGAGGACCCGGCACCGGCGTTGGTGAAGTTTTTAAAGTTCGCGTGGGTGTTGAAATTGAAGGATTGCCGCAGCAGGTTGCCGCCGAAATCCAGCGTGGTATAAACGTTGCCGTTGACCTGGAAGCGCCGGAAGATGGAGAAGGGCTCCTGCCACCGGCGGGCCATCCAGCCGAAGTAGTTGATCTCGTCGGCGTTTCGCATGAAGCCGATATCGTTGATCTCAAAACCCGGGGAGCGCCAGGTGGCACCGGTTTCGAAGATAAAATTACCGCCCAGGTTGCCCACCTTGAGCATGCCGCTGCTACCGTTCAGCCGGGTGGCGGTACTGTCCACTTCCAGGTGGTCGGCATCCGGTCGCTGGAAGAAATGCTCGAAGCCGGTCTGGGTCTCCAGGATGGCCTCCTGGCTACCGCTTACGGAGGAGAGCACGGTATTCCCGGCTACGTACCAGGCCCGGTCCTTCCACCGATGGGTGAAATCCATTCCGCCGGAATAAGCCTCGCGGTGCAGAAAGCCCAGTTCGGGATCATCCCGCAGGCTCCGCTGCACGCCCGTCATGATGGCCCCGATGTACGTATCTCCGCCCCGGAAATCCTGCTGGATGCGGCCGACCTGGTAATTCGTCAGGGGTTCCACCACGGTTTCACTCCGCTCACCGGCCTGATCTATCGTAGCCATTTCCCGTTCGGTGATGCTTTCCAGCAAGCCGACGCTGAGGCCGGAACTCGTCTTGCCGCTGAACTTCGCCGCCCCCAGGATGGTGGTGTTGAGGGGTTGATCGACGTAATAGCTGCGGTCGGCTTCGGAGGACACAACCCGATGCGGGCTGCCCCCGATTCGGCGCGAATAGAATAACTGGTCGGACGTGTGCCCGCCACCTGCTTCGGCCTGCGAGAGGTTGAAGTTGAAGATGTTCTGTCCCTCCACGAAGAAAGGCCGCTGTTCGCGAAAAAAAATCTGGTAACCGTCCAGATTCAGGGCGCCGGGGTCGGCTTCCACCTGTCCGAAATCCGGATTGATGGTCATGTCCAGGGTCAGGTCATTCGTGACACCGATGCGCGCATCCAGGCCGGCGGAAAGGCGACTATCGGCCCCTCCGGCAAAGGGATTGCCCTCTTCCAGGGGGTAGGTCGCCCGTTGGGCCACCACGTAGGGCTGGAGTTCTATGGTTCGTCGCGGCTGTAGGTTACGCAAGCCACTTAATTCCCCGAAGCGGCTTACCCAGCCCGAAGCGTTGCGGTCCTGGGGCTGCCAAAGGCTGCGCTCATCCATTCGGAAGTCGAAGCGGGTGGACTGGATACCCCACACCTGATCGGCCCCCGAGGAGAATCGAAGTTGGGAAAGCGGGATACGCATCTCGGCCGTCCATCCGCTTGAGTCGATCTGGGTTTTGGCTTCCCAGATCGGGTTCCAGGAACTGTCCCAGTTGCTGCCGTCGTTGGAAATGAACTCGTCTCCCTTCACGCCGGAAGCGGAAACCGTAAAGGAAAAGGCCGTCCGTTTATCGTGATAGCTATCGATGTTCAGCTCGACCCAGTCGCCGGGAAACTGATCCCTGCGGCCCATCCGCTGTTCGATATTTTCGGGCTCGTTGTCAAGGCAGCGGAAGGCAACGTACAGGTTACGATCGTCGAAGAGGATTTTCAGATAGGTCCGCTGGGTTGGCGCCGCGCCGGCGTCCGGTTGGAATTGGACGTAGTCGCCGCTCCACTCCACGGCGGACCAGGCGGCATCCTCAGGGCTTCCGTCCACTACCGGAGCATCCGTGGTAATGCGCTGGGTCGCATAAGACCGTTGCGGGTACACCACCTGGCTAATGCTGTCCTGGCCGAAAGCGGAGGCACTAAGGAATACAGCAAGACAGGAGAATAGGCTAAGCTTCATAAATGCGGAGTGTACCGAAACGACGAAGTCGGTATGGGGTGGTTGCATGGAACGCTTGTTTTTTTCCTTCACGAATGCCCCTCCCCGATAGTTACTTGGCTTGTCGCAGATAGACGTTGTCGTAAGGCGACCGGCACGTTACCCGCGCTCCGCCGCCCTGACCTATCGTGCCGACTACGCGCTCGTAAAATTGACGCTGCTCGCTTGCCCCCTCGTCGATCCTGATGTCGAAGTCGGTCATGAGCGTTCCGAATTCCGTAACCAGTTCCAGCTGGGCGGTAGCATCCGCCGGCAGGGTGAGATCCACGTCGCCATAGTTGCTGTACAGGTCCAGCTTATCGGTGCCGGACAGACTGGGGTGCGCTATTTCCAGGGTCCCGTAGGTGCTATGCACCCGCGTGAGCCCGGCTATATCCGCTACGTGAACATCTCCGTACTCCGTATCTACCTGTACCTGCATGCCTGCCGGCACGGAAATGCGCAGTTGGATATGGCTGTTGCAGTTGTAGTTTCGGCGATCCCCGCCGGAACCTCGCTGGTTATCACATTCCCGTGATAGCTGCTCCTGGGTCGGGTTGGATTCTTTGATGATGAGCCGGTCGCCGCTTCGCTCGATGGTGACCTTACCGAGGTCCGGCATTTCCGTTCCGTTTACTACGACGACATGCTGGACCGTAATCCGATCATTGTCGGAAGGAATAAGCTCAACGTCCGAGAAGTTGGCGGTGATTTCGAGCCGCTTCGCCCCTTCCGGTGCCAGCGTTTGGGTATTCGATTGGGCAGAAAGGTGGCTGGCAGCCAGTAGCAGGCTGCAAAGGAGTAGACGTAGCATGAGTGGTTTATTAAAAGATGATACCGCCGGACATTGAACCGGATCCGGCTTCTTCCCGATCCCGCGCCTTTTGAGACGAACGGTCAAGAAAGGTAGCCTGGAGAGCGAAAGCCCGGATCGCGGGGATGTCCAGCGGCAGGATAAACGATTTACTTTTTGCGGAGGTAGATGTTATCGTAGGTGGCCGTCAGGCTGAGCAGTGTCCCCCCTCCGTTGATGGTGCCGCTGAGGTTACTGTGATTGACCTCCCGTGGCCTGTCGTAGTCGCGGTCGCCTTCGTTTCCGGCCACCGTATTGGACTCAATCTGAATGTCGAAGTCGGTGTACATATTTCCGTATCCGGTGGAAAAGCGCACATCCGCTTTGGCGGAAGCGGGCAGGGTAACGTCCACATCGGAGTAGGTGGAGTGCAGTCGGACCTCTTTGGTGGGGGCGGCATCCCATACGACCACGATGTCATCGTACACGGTATTCACGGCAACGGGGCCGGTCACGTTCTCCAGCTCGGCCTTATGGTACATCATTGATACGTCGAGGCTGCCGGAGAAGTCGCGCACGGCGAGGTCTCCCCCGCGATGGGTACTCTGTTCTACGGTTATCGAGGAGCTATTGGGCACGCGGACGGTCACTTTCTTGCCGTTGCCGCCAACCTGGGCAACCCTGATCGTACCACCATTTTCGGTGACGCTGAGCCCGGCTCCGGTATTATCCTTCAGTCCGGAGGCACTGATCTTTCGCAGGCCCTCGGCCCGCTCGTCGCGGTCGTCCGTGTCCCCGGCACCTTCCACGATCAGCTCGTTTCCGGAGGTGCCAACGATGGTCAGGTTATCGATCTCCGAAAAGTGTACGGTCTTTCCACCGGCGGCGATCTTGAAATCTTGTTGAGCCCATAGGGGGGTGACTAAGCAGAGGAGGACTATTATTCTTAGGGTAGTGATCATGATTATATAAGTTTAAAGGTTCCTAGTTGCGCGGCGTCTCGCAGGGGCCGGGGGATACTGTCGTTATTGATGATTTCTTCGAGATAGGGCAGCACCCGCTTTTCGTTGAGGGCTACCAGGGTTTCCAGTAACTGCACGCGCACGGCGGGCGGCGGGTCTCCGGCCATGGCGTCGAGCATTTCGTCGCGGGCGGCCCGGGTGGCGGAGAAGCGGGCCAGGGCATCCAGGGCGGCCAGCCTTACGCTAGTTTTTTCGTCCGTGCGTAGCATCCGGCCGAGGTGATGGATGACGACCGGGTCGGCTACGGACAGTTCCAGACTGACCGTGGCGGCACGCATTCGGGTGGTGCTGTGCTCGGCGTTCATCAGTTCGAGCATGAGGGTGCGCGTGGAGGCCAGTTGTTGTTCGAGCTCGCCGGTGGTGCCGCGGCCGAAGTACCAGCCGAGTCCGAAGACGAGCAGCAGCATACTTGCCGCGATGCTAAGGAGGGCGGCGGGGCGCAGGAGAGACCCCTCCCGGGAACGGGCCGGCAGGGGACGTACCGTTCCATTCAGTTTGGGTGCTCGGGTATGCGTGGTCAGCAATTCCGCGAAGCGGCGGTCCGTCTCGGCACTCGGTACCGGATCGGGTACTTCGGCGATAGCGTCGCGCATCTCCCGCAGGAGGG
Organism: Lewinellaceae bacterium; assembly: GCA_963747415.1. GTDB lineage: Bacteria > Bacteroidota > Bacteroidia > Chitinophagales > Saprospiraceae > Neolewinella. The sequence goes on from CAVVFF010000004.1 coordinate 1,819,425, forward strand.
CGAGTTCGCTTGCTAGTTCCGGATCCCGCTCGATGGCTTCTTTGACGGCCGTGTGCCTTTCCGGTGAGAGTTCGTCGGCCAGGTAGTCGATCAGCTCGTGGTGTTGGATGCTATTCATGGTCGGTTCAGGTTATGGTAGTGGGCGCGCAGTTGCTTGCAGGCCCGGTGCATACGCACCTTTACATTCGCTTCGGTGGTATGGAGCACAGTAGCGATGTCGGCGTACTTCATGTTTCGTTGCCAGGCCAGCTCCACTACGGCCCGGTAGTTATCGGGCAGGTTGGAGAGTGCCCGGCGGCAATCGAGGGGGGCTTCCTCCTGTTCGAGGGGAAGATTGTTCAGTTCAAAGTCGTCGGTCAGGGGCATGCGTCCTTCGAGGCGACAATGATCGCGGTGCACGTTACGGGCAATCGTGAATGCCCACGTTTTGAAGGTGGCCCCCGGGCGCCAGCTTTCCCGGTATTTGATGATGCGTTCGAAGGTCGTCTGCAGGAGGTCTTCGGCCGTGGCGCGGTCGTGCTCCGTACGGTTGAGCAGGAACCCGAGCAGCGGGGACTTATACCGGTCGTAAAGCAGCGAGAGACGGTGAATCCGGCCCGCTGCTACTTCTCCCATTATGATCTCGTCCGTTGTCTCCAAGGGCTTGTGATTGCTGCTTACAGGGGGAAGTACTGGGCTTTTTCGGGAAGGTTACACTTTCGTTAAATTTTTCTTGCCGGGTCCCGGAGCTCCAGCTCCGGAAATTTCGCTTCACCTCCCCCATGCTGGTTCCGGACCTCCAGCTCCGGGCAGGGGGCGTGCCCCGGGGTCCCGGAGTTCCAGCTCCGGGATTGAGTCACACCCCAAAATAGCCTAACCTTCCAGGGTTACAGCTGGCGGAGCTGGAGCTCCGCCACCCAAAGCTGCCCGGGGTCCCGGAGCTCCAGCTCCGGGAATCGCCCTTCACCTCCTCCCATGCTGGTTCCGGACCTCCAGCTCCGGGCAGGGGGCGTGCCCCGGGGTCCCGGAGTTCCAGCTCCGGGATTGAGTCACACCTCAAAATAGCCTAACCATCTACCATTACAGCTGGCGGAGCTGGAGCTCCGCCACCCCGGGGAGCGCACAATCGATGACCCCCATCCGTTCCCAGGATGGAATCAAGATTCAACGCACCATGTCAAAAACCCGCCTCGAACCTGCGCCCCCGCCGCCCAGGAAGAAGACCTCAACGCTCAGGAAGGTCGTATACATAATCATCCTGCTGATCGCCTTATCGATCCTGCTGCAGGTACTCGGCGTAGGGGTGGTCAACGAAAGGGAGATTGATACGCTGATCGAACAGCCGCACGCGGACTAGCCCAGTCCAACGCTTTCCAGGCCAGGGTAGAACGGCCAGGGGATCGCCGCCAGGATCAGTACCAGCCCGGCCACGTAGTATTTTGCAATGGTCTTCCATCCCTTGTTCAGGGTTGCCTGCCGCTTGGCTTTGCTGTAGCCGACGGTGATCAGCACCGTAGCGATGATCATCACCCACCAGTGGACGTAGTTGTAGTATTTCGCGACCGATTGCCCGGCGTCGTCGGGTACGTCGGCCACCACGCCATAGGGACTGAGCCAGAGATAGAGGAGTAGTCCGAGCAGCAACTGAATATGGACGGAAATGAGGCCGAACAGCGCCCAGCGGTCCTTGCCCGGATACACCGTGCCACTGCTACGCATCGAGAGCGCGCGGGCGATAGCGACGATGAGCAGGATAAGGACGATCCAGCGAAGGCCGGAGTGTGCATGTGTAATAGCGGTGTAAAGTACGGCCATGGCGGATTTTAAATATGAAGTAAGATAGGAAAGCAGCGGCTATTCCTGTCCCAGGAGGTAAGCATAATCCTCCATACCCTTGATATGTTTAAAGACGATACGCAGAATGGCCAGTATGGGGATTGCAACGATGGCACCGATGGCTCCCCACATGATGGTGAACGCAATGACGCCTACGATGGTGGTGAGCGGATTGATATTCACCTCGTCGCCCACGATGAGGGGGGTGAGGATGTAACTCTCCAGCGTCTGCGCCAAAGCGATGGTACCCACGATGCCCAATATCATGGTCGAGTCACCGCCGTTGGCTACGGCGATGGCTACGGCTATGCCCCCGCCGATAATATTTCCGATCCAGGGGATGATGCTCAACACCGCCACCAATACCGAAATGACGATGGCATAATCAAGGCCAACGATGGAAAAGCCGACGCTGTAGAGCACCGAAAGGATCAGGATCAGGATGAGACGGCCCTTCAGGTATTGCTGGGCAACCTCGGTAGACTTGTTGATGGTCTCGTGGGTTTCGCCGCGCCGATCGTCCGGGGCTCGCCGTAATACGAACTCACGCAGGCGTCCTTTTTGGCTGAGAAACAATACGATATATACGAACATGAGAAAGAAGTCCGCTAAAAGACTCAACGTTCCCGAGAGGACGCCGGTGAGCTGCTGCGTATTGAAGGGAAGGTTCTTAAACACGCTGCTACTGGAGCTGCTTTCCGGCGCCGGCCCCTGCCGCTCCCCATTGCCAGCCGTATTCGTGGACGTCGTGTCGCCAGGTTCGGTCGAGGAGGACTGACCCCCACCGGTCAAAAAAGGCGCCTGTTGCTGGACCTGCTCGACATGACGGACAAGCCGTTCCTTGATCTTGGGCCAATCCTGGGAAAGGTGAGAGGCCTGCTGCCCGATGGCAAAAAAGATGCCGGTAAAAAATAGCAAAAGCAAGAGAATACAGGCGGCAATAGAAAATCCGGGCTTCCAGCCCCACTCCCGCAGCTTATTGTCCACCGGATTCAACAGGATCGCGATGAGCCCGGCAACTGTCAGCAAGGTGAGCAGCGCTTTTCCGTAGAATAGGATGTACACCACACCGATGATCGCGAGCAGACGGAGGACAAAACTTATCAGCTTCGGAGATACTTTCATTCGTGGGGCTTTTCCTTTGTGTAGGTCGATTCCCCGGCCTCTGTTCACTCCGCCGTACTTTTGTCACCACCCAAAGCCAGCCACCGTGGTCGACCAAAAAACTTTTCGCCTTTCCCCCCGCCCCCGCGGATTTCACGTCATCACCCGTGAGATCATGGAGCAGCTCCCGCCCTTGCCCCAGAGTGGATTACTCCATCTTTTCATTCAGCACACCTCCGCCGCCATCACCGTAAACGAAGCGGCGGACCCCGACGTGCTCACCGATTTCGAATCCATTTTCAATAAGATCGTACCGGAGAACATGCCCTTCCTGGTCCACACCCTGGAAGGCCCCGACGATATGCCCGCCCACATTAAAGCCGCGATGATCGGCAACAGCGTTACCCTGCCAATTTCGGCCGGGCGACTAAATCTTGGTACCTGGCAGGGCATCTACCTCTGCGAATTTCGCAACCGTGCCTCAGGCCGCGGTCTGGTGGCCACCATTTACAGCTAGCAGGGCACGCCAGTTGCGGTAGCCATAGATCGACATGATTACGTACCCCACCATCAGTACGGCAAAGAGCAGGGCGCCGGAGCGCAGGTAAATATACACGTAGGCGGCATCGATCACTACCCAGTATAACCAATTCTCCAGCCTCCGGCCGATGAGCAGGAAGGTGGTGATTATGCTGAAGGTAGTCGTGATGGCATCGAGGTAGGTTTGCGTCGCGGTAGCGAGCGACCCCACCACGTATCCGAGCAGCAGTCCGCCGATCGTTCCCCCGACCACTACCAGAAGGTGCTCGCGTAGGGGCATACGGAGGATACCCGACTCGGCTGGCTGGGCTTCTGCCCTAGCCACCTCGTCGAGCAGCACCTCGGAAGAACCGATAGTTTCCGTCCGCTTCCACTTATATAAGCCTACGCCGGCCATCACCAGATAGAAGAGCTGCAGCAGCGCGTCCGACACGAGATGGTAGACCACGAAGGACTGGTACGCCCACAGCGAAGCACTCACGGCCGCGAACAGCCAGCACCAGTTGTTGTCGCGGGCGGCCAGGTACACATAAAGAAGCGCCGCCAGGGTAGCGAGCCACTCTATGCCACCGATATTAGCGGCCTGGATAAGCAATTCCTCCATACCTATGTTTACAGCGACACCGTCATCAGCTCCCCGAAGCGCCGTACACGCTGGTCGATCTGGTCCTGGTCCAGTCGCTGCATACGTCGGGTGCCGAAGTCCTCCACTACGAAGCTGGCCATCGCGGACCCGTAGATCACGGCCCGCTTCAGATTTTCGAAACTGAGGTCGTCGGTCGCCGCCAGGTATCCGATCAATCCGCCGGCAAAGGTGTCGCCCGCCCCGGTGGGGTCGACAACTTTCGGCAGGAGGAGCGCCGGCGCGGAAAAGAGGTTTTCTCCTTCAAAGAGCAAAGCGCCGTGCTCGCCCTTCTTGATGATGAGGATACGCGGTCCCATCTCCACGATCTTTGCTGCGGCCTTCAGCAGGCTCAACTCGCCACTCAGCTGGCGCGCCTCCTCGTCGTTGATGATGAGCACGTCGATACGCTTCAGGACCTCCATGAGGTCCTCCAGTGCATGGTCCATCCAGAAATTCATGGTGTCGAGGGCGATCAGCTTCGGCCGTTCGGCCATCTGGTCGATGACCCTCGATTGCACGGCGGGCGTAAGGTTGCCCAGCATGACATAAGGAGCGCGTCGGTAGCTTTCCGGCACCTTGGGATCGAAGTCGGCCAGTACGTTCAGCTGGGTATCGAGCGTGTCGCGACCCATCATATCATCGTGGTAGCGACCCGCCCAGTAAAACGATTTACCCTCTTGGATAACCTCCACGCCTTCCAGGTCGGAGCCCCGGTGTTTAAGGTCGGCCAGGAAATCATCGTTGTAATCACCACCGATAACGGAGACAAGTTGTACGGGCTGCACGAAGTGGGTAGCGGCCATGGCGATGTAGGTGCAACTGCCGGCCTCGATCATTTTCACCTCCCCGTAAGGCGTGTAAACGTCATCGTATGCCAGGGTACCAACTGCGAGCAAGCTCATAAAGATTTATTTTTTGGGGCCGCAAAGATTGCAAAATAAACGCGGACGACGTAAATTTGCGTCCGCTTAGCGCTTCTGCCTCAGTAGCTCAGTTGGTTAGAGCGGCGGACTGTTAATCCGTAGGTCAAAGGTTCGAGCCCTTTCTGAGGCGCATACCAGCTCACGAACCCCGTTTCCTTTTAAGGAGGCGGGGTTTTGTGTTTTAGCCCGCCCCGGCGAAGCCCCGTCGGGTTGAGCCGCTCTACGGCAACAGCCTATCGAAATCCCAAAGAAGGCATACAAGGCCTCCACCTGGTCGGAGTGACCGGTACCTGGCCCCGGCGTATTGTAGAAAACGGCAATTTTTAAGATCCATCCCAAGAGCGCTGGTGACCTGTTCACGCATTCACCTGTTCACGCATTAGCGAAATTATCCCGCCCGTCCGTCCTTTCGCAGCTTATCCAGATACTGCCGAACGCCATGATGACTCACCGTTCGTCCGTTAAAGAAGTTCGTGGCCTGCTTTCGTTCGCTGACATCCGCATCGAGGCTGCTCAGGATGTTCTGAAGGTGCATTTTCATATGGCCCCGCTGAATACCGGTCGTAACCAGGCTGCGTAGCGCCCCAAAATTTTGTGCCAGCCCCGTGGCGGCGGCAAGGCACATCAACTCTTCCGCCGAGGGGCGCTCCAGGATGTCGAGGGCGATATTGGCCAGGGGATGTAAACGGGTCAGCCCTCCGACCGTGCCCAGGGCCAGCGGAACGGTCAGCTCAAAATGAAAAATCTCGTCCACGATCCTACAGCGACTTAGCGAACGGTATTGTCCGCCCTCCGCCGCGAAAGCATGGGCGGCGGATTCCACCGCCCGGAAATCGTTGCCGGTAGCCAGCACGACGGCGTCGATGCCGTTCATGATGCCCTTGTTGTGGGTTACGGCACGGTACGGGTCCTGGCGTGCGATCTCCACGGCCAGGCTGAACCGACGCACGAAGTCGACTGCATCGACGCCGGAACCGGCCAGGTGCATTTTCTCGATGGGACAGCGTACCCGTGCGTTGACCACGCAGTTCGGGGTATGGTTGCTTAGGATAGCCATGATCACCTCGAGGTCCCGCTCCCGACCATTCAGGGAGTCGCTGTCCGACGACCAGAGTTCGATCTCGGTAGCGTAAGCCTCCAGGACGGTATTGATGAAGTTGGCCCCCATGCTGTCGCCGGTACCAAAGCTGACCAGCAGCTGGTAACATTGATCATTTACCTCGGGAAGATGCTTCCATTGCAAGGACCGTACCCCGCCCCCCCGGGCCTCCATTCGGGCGGTGATACCGGAAGTGACGTGACGCAGGCGTCGCTCCAGCTCGGGAAACAACGCCCCGCGGCGGTCCGGGTGTCCGCCCCAGCGGAAGTGCAACTGCCCGAGTTTCTCGGTGGCAATCACTTCCGCTTCGAAGCCACCGCGCGACATCCAGTACTTGGCGGCACTGCTGGCGGCGGCCACCACACTGCTCTCCTCGATGACCATAGGTACGGCGTACACCTTGCCATTGACAAGGAAATTGGGCGCTATGCCAAACGGAAGGGGAAAATTGGCTAGGGTATTCTCACTGAAGTTATCCAGGACCCGCTGAAGGTCGCTGCTGTGAGCATCAAAGAAGGCGAAATCCCCACCGCCGTGCTCGGGCAGGAAGTTATCCAACAACCACTGCCGGCGTTGTTGCTTATCGAATTTACTGAATCCGCTGACGCGGTTATTTTCCCGGATGGTATCGGACACGGGCTGGATATAATTTAAAGCCGGGGACGAAGATAGGCCTTAGCGAGTTCCAGCCCACGAATCTGGGTGGCAACGTAACGTTGCAGGCTCCCATAATCCTCCCGGGCGTGCCGCAGCAGCGCCGAGGCCTGACCGTATATAGCCGGAAGGGAGGATAGGGAGGTCAGGTAATACCCGTCCAGGAAGGTCCGTACGCCGCCGCTGATGATCACCTTGCGACAATTCACGGTTTGTGAAGGTTCGGCCAGCAATTTATTGAGCTGGCGGACCATATCTTCCGCCGAATGACCTACCCGCGTGAGCCCTTCAAAGGCCATGCGAGCCAGGGCATCGGACCGGAACAACTCCAGTTTACTGAAATTGGTACCGCCGTTTGCTGCAGTATCCAGGGCGAGCAGGGGAAGCTCCAGTAATGCGCTGAGGCTGGCCGGTCCCATTCCCTGTCCCACTTCTTTTACGATCAGCGCAACTTCGGGAAGCAAGCGCACCACCTCCCGGATCGTCTCCAGTGGCGCGACGGTGAAGCGGTCGCCCTCCGGCTGTAGCCACTCCTGGAGTGGATTTACGTGGATAATGAGGCCGTCAAGTTGCAGCGCATCGATCAGTTGGGGAATGAGATGTGAATCCCCGTCCTCGAGTAATTGCTGCACCTGGGCGGAACCGAGATTGCCAAAGATGGGCACTTCGTCACCGGCAAGAGGACGCACGTTGAAATCACTGAAGCGATCGTCGTCGTAGAGCAGGCTCCGGCAGGATCCGAGGCCCATACCCAAGCCAAATTCGCCAGCGGCACGCGCGAGGTTTTGGTTAATGACCAGGGCTTTTTCCGTACCTCCAGTCATACTGCTGACCCACAGGGGGGCGCGGAGCGTTTTTCCGCCCCAGTCCAGCTCCCCATAACTACCGGAAGAAGGGTGAGCGGCCAGCAGGGGCTCATAGTCAAAACGCTCGTCTAACCTATCGCGGTCCGCCTGTGAGTCGAAGGCAAGCTCTATATGGTCCTCTTTGCGGCCGGGGGCATTAGGGTCGTCCATCGCGGCACCTGGCAGGTGAATGGGTAAAGTTTCCGACATAGTAGAGCCAACGTTGCGCCAAAAGAATGGTTGAAAGGATAAAAAAAGGGAGCGCCCGAAGGGCACTCCCTGAAAAACGGTCTTTCCAAAAAGCAAACACTTGACAAATTCTTATCCCCGAAGGGTGCGGTTCGGACACGATCGTCCAAATAAGTCGCCCGAAAGGGATCGACACCGCGCTATATTTTTTTTAGGGTTTTGAGGTTTGACTATAAAAATTAACAATGAAGAAGACATCTCTACTGATACCCATCATCCTTGTCGTGTGCCTGATCGCGCTTGCGCTGTTGGTTTCTAGGGCAATCGCTGTATCGGAACAAGGCCAAACTGGGCTCGAAGATAAGGCCATTTCCTCGGACTTACCAAGTGTTCAAGTCGAAGATCCGGAAACAATCGCTGATGGCCAAGGCACCAATAATGATTCTCTAGATTTACAAGGCTCACGTTTTCAGGACCTTGTACCCGCTAGCGCCCGTGACTCCACTGTGATGGCCAATCGTGTCGGAAGTGGCAATTTTTTAGTGATCGCCGGCACATTCCGACAGGAGATCAACGCTCGGACCCAGGTACGGAAACTCCAGGAAGCCGGTTTTTCCCATACCACCCTGGAGAATTTCGATCGCGGAACCTACGCCGTCGCTTTGGTGGATCACGCCGATTCATATCGGGAGGCCGTCGAACTGGCCGACAGGGTACGCAGCGCCGGATTCGAAGTGGAGGTGTACCGGAAGCGCTAACGTCCTACTTCTGATAGGCCAACATGCCTCCTTCCAGATTGCGGACGTGTTTGAAGCCCGACTGCCGGAGCAATTCCTGCGCCATTGCCGAACGTTTACCGCTACGACAGTAGACGATAATTTCCTGGTCTTTGTAAGGCGTAAGCTTGTCCATTGACATGCTCAACTGCCCCAGCGGGACATGAATTCCACCGACGTTGAATTCCGCCCGCTCGTAATCTTCCCGAACGTCCAGCAGAACGAAGTCGTTCTTTCCTTCTTTTTCCCTCTTTTTGAGTTCCTCTACGGTAGCTTCCATCGTTGGATTTACGTTATCAATCTTGGTGTCACACAACAAGGGTAACCGGTAAATAGATTAATGCCGCACAAATTTCTGCCGGCCCGTGCGTTCACCTACCCGGCACTCAAGTATATACATACCCTGCGGTAAAGCCGAGACATCAATGGCGGTCATTTGTCTCTGCCCGAGCAGAAGTCGACCTTCCATATTGTATACGCTAATTTGTAAGTCCTTATCTATAAGTTTATTAGGCAATGATATGTTCACCATTTGCTCCGTCGGATTGGGGAATAGGGTCATCAGCTCACTAAGGTCATTCAGATCGCGGGTATCCGTAGGACGCACGTCCGCCCCCGAAAGCAGTGGGCGGATCATAATCGCACCCCGGGTGGAGCCCCCGAGTTGTTCCCAGCCGTTGCCCGCGTCAAAGTATTGCCCCTCGGTCAACAGGTTATTGCGGTCAAAGCCTACGGACAGCGACCGGTCTGCGTCCTGTTGCTGCCAGCCTACGAAAAAGGCACCGACGGGCAAGGTCACCGCTTCGGTAAGGGCGTAACTGGTAAAGGCTTGTAAGGAATCGGGATAAAAGTCTTCGGGGTAAAGCAGCGGGTAATCCGCGGAATAAAGTAATTCTCCCGGCGCTCCGTCTTCCCCTTCCCCGTACACCACCAGCGTGACACCCTGGTTGCCGGCACCATCCAGTAATCGGGGTAACCGGATCCGAATGCCAATCAGTTCATCGGGCACGAAGGCGGTATAGCGTTGGACTATGGTATTTCCAGGCTGTCCTTCGATGGCCACTTCGGCGGTCCCATCGTCGTAGGCCATATAATCGGCCAGTTCGGTTACCTGCGTTGCCTCGCTGTTCCGCAGGATGCCAGGGGCAAATCCACCGTCTTCGGTGGCTACGGTGAGCTGATAGGTAGTAGACAGCAGGTAATCCTCCTCCCCGTCAAGATTAAAAAGGTAATTCCTGATCTGCGCGTACGAGGGCAGCTGGTCGAAGGTAGCCCCCCGAATCTCGATGCCCGCCGGCGCGATGCCGTTATCCTGACCGAAATAAGCGGACGGGATAAGCCCGCCCTCCCCGATCAGCGTTCCATCCTCCTCGTTGGTTACCCGGTAGCGTGAACTCGTTACCGGGGTAACGTCCGCCCGGTGGTTCCACATCTGCAGGTAAATGGAATCCACTAATAAGCTCTGGCCTCCGGCCAGCAGGTGACGGACGGGAAGGCTGGTATAGGGAGCAAGCAAGCGGAAAGGTTGATCGATCAGCGCCAGGTCCTGCGTCACCAGACTCGTGGATAGGTTACTCAGTTTGACGTAGTCGAGGTTCCAGTTGTCAACGGCCCCCCGCTCGGTACTCAGGTTTACGAAGCGAAACTGGAAACCATCGTACTGGTACGCCGCCGGTACCGGAATCAGTTCGCCGGTGAAGTCCGGTAAGAAGGAATTAGGTTTCGTATTCAGTATACCCTCCCGGGAAAAGACGGTGTTCCATTGTCCGTCAGCGGCGAGAAATTGCACCAGAAAGCTGTCCATCACTTCCGGACGGTTACCAAAGCCTTTGGCCTGCAGGTAAAACGAGAGTACCGTTCCGCTCTGCCCCGCCAGCCGGATGGGAACCGAGGTGAGGTAATCCCGCGGAGTAGCCTTCCGGCCGTTGCCGAGTCGCGGATAGGGCTGACCGGCGTAATCAACCGCATCGAAGGTGGCTACGCCTATAGAAGGGGGAAGGGAAGCGTAGGTACGGTTGATGAGTACGTCCTCGTCCTGCCAGAGCTCGATGGCCGGCCGGACGTCGTCGTAACTGAAATCATCAAAGAACGGAAGGGCCACGGGCTGCCGGTTCACCGTGAAGTTGGTACGAAACGTATCGCACAGCCCGTATTCGTTGCATACGGTCACGCATACCGCATCGGTACCGCCGTAGCGTGCCGCCTCGTAGCGGTAGTCGTTGCCTGCGTCGATCCCAGTAAGAAAGCTAAAGCGCTGACCACGGCCGGGATACGCGTCCTCACAGTTGGTGATGGTGCGGCAAAACGCGCCGCCGGGCAGCTCCGGTTCGGGGACGATGATCTCCGTTGTCGATTCGGGCTCCACCAGTTGGTCGCCGAGATCGATAGTGCGCCCCTCCCGCTGCACGAGGAACACCAGGTAGGTGGTATCCGAACATACGGTGGCCGAGCAAACGGTAAAGCCCAGCGTATCGAGTCCCTGCTCCACGCCGGGCAGCGAGGTGTAGGTTACCGTATCGGTAACCAATTCGACGGTGCCGTAGGCAGCCTCCGCGCAGCCGATGCATCGGTAATCCGTAAGATCGCTGCCGAGGCCGGCAGTATCCAGTTCTATGCGAATAGTATTGAATGCCCCGGCTATAATCCGCTCGACGCCCGGCAGCTCCGGGTTTTCACAGGTCAGCAGGGCGGAGGGAGCGGATTCGTTACCGGCCCGCCACAGCTGGGCGTGTTCCGCAAGCGGTACGATCCGTTGTGCCGTAAGGCAGGCGCCTAGTACCAGGAAAAGGAGAAGTAGGTAAGGTTTCATCAGTGTCTGTTAGCAACTACGGAACGTCGGCCATTCCGATAAGATTGGGCTAGGGGCAGTCCGTCGGCCTAGTTTGGCTCAGGTAGACGTCCACCTTGGCACCGGTCTCCAGGCGCGTACCAGGGCCCGGCTCCGTGCGCGTGATGAATGCCTCGTTGCGATTCGTAACGTCCCCGATCACGCGTCCGATCACGAGCTGACTGCCGGTAATGGCAAATTCGGCCGTCCCGAAGGTCTGACAACGATAGTCCCCCAGCTGGACGTTGTCGCCGCGGCGTTGGGTGATCACGAAATCAATCGTGCTGCCCATCGGCACCGTGACCCCTTCGCGCAGGTCCTCATCGGTGATCTTGCGGTCGTCGTAGTACATATACAGAATGGTACCGTCTTCCTGCCTGGCATCGAACTGCCGTTCCCGTACGCGATACTTGAGGTTCTTGACCTTCAGGAGGCGCACGTACTGATTGTAATCGTAATTGCCGACCAGACTGGGCAGGGAGACGTCGGGCGCGTCTTCACTCAGGATGGTGAGGTATACCGTACGGTTGTTCTTCACGCGGCTGCCCACGGGGGGTTGTTGCTGTACTACCAGTCCGGGGGCTTTCTCCGGATCGAAGGCCCCCACGGTTACATCCAGGTTGAGCCCGTTGTCATCGGCAAGCGCCCGGGCCTGCTCGATCTGCATCCCCTCGAAGGTGGGCAGGGCCATGCTTTCCCCGTGGTTGGTGTACCAGTCCAGGCCGAGTTTGAGGGCCAGGAATAGTAGAGCAAAGAAAAGCAGCGCGGCCACTACATTCTTCAGGATCGTGGTAAGCAAGTGGCTAGATTTTTTTTTTGGGCGGCGGGGCGCGGGTGCGGTATCCTCCGGGTAATGGGTAGCGGACTCCGGTTCCACAGCCGCCAGTGGCGCGGCGGATAGCCGGCGCTGCCGTTCCTTGGCAAAATCCAGGATAGCGGCGATGAACTGATAGGGCTGATAGCCGGCAATGGCCGCCTGGTGGAAGATGGCCGTGGCCGGGGTGATGCCCGGCAGACTGTTGACCTCGATAACGATCGTTTCGGCGCGGCCGTCCTCGTGGACGCGGACAAAGGCGTCGATTCGGCAGTAGCCGGTGACATTAAGGATGCGGGCGGCCTTCTCCAGATCCCGCCTGACCTGGCTGGCCACGTGCTCGTAGCTGTAGCTGCCACTCGCCAACCGGGCGGGGGTGAGATTCTGTCCTTCCCCCGCGAGGAATTTTTCTTCCAAACTGAGGATCTCCCCGCCGGCCAGCGCTTCGCTGGGTTGGAATACTTCGTAGCGAAGCTCGCCGTTGTCGGCGTAGTGGGTAAGCATGCCGCCGGTGATCTCCAGGAATTTCGGCGCGCCCTCGGCGGTGATCGGCGATTCGAAGAGGATGGTGGATTTGCCCAGGGGCCACTCCTCCTTTTCGCTGAGTTTTAGCGCACGGCGGGCCTGTTGTTCGCTCTTGCCTCCCGGCTGGAAAGTGAGTTCGCAGTAGGCTTCGAGTTGATCCTGATTACGGAGGAGCATGACCGCCGAGCTACAGCCGTCGTCTACGGGTTTGGCGATGATGGGAAAGCCAAAGCGGTTTTCTACCCGCTGGCGGAATCCCCTTGCGTTGAGTTGGTAGTCCTGCTTGGTGGCCAGCAATTGCTCGGTGACGGGCAAGCCACCGTCGTAAAGCGCGTGCAGCGTCTCGTATTTATCGATGGTCACCGAGGAGCTTTCCGGACTGGACCCGTTGTAGGGCAGATTCAGCTTTTCGAGTTTCCGTTGTACCTGACCGTCCTCGCCGGGGCGTCCGTGCAGGGCAATGAAGACCAGGTCCACCCTGTCCGGCAACTCCGCGATGGGGAGGTGATCGGGGTGAAATACCACGTCCGGGTCGGCGTAGCGCACGGTGATGTCGCGGCAGGCATCGCGTATTTCCTGGATGACGGGATGCTCTTCCTGCTTGATCAGTTTGTCGCGAATGTCGTCGGCATTATCCTTCAGCAGCAGGTTGATCGGCAGCTGGTAAAGGACAAAGTCTTCCTCCTTATGGGCCGGATTGATCGGCGCGGTCAGGAAAACCGGGACGGGCCGGTAGGATTCGCTTGAGGAAAGCTTTTCGTAGACGTTCCGGCCGGATTCCACGCTGATGTGGCGCTCGAAGCTGGTCCCACCCAGCAAAACCGCTACCCGTTCTTTTGTACCTGCGCTCGCCGCCAATTGATCCAACTCCCCGTCAAGCTGCTCCATGAGCTCGGTGTGGCGGTGCTCCTGCAGGCTGGTGCGGAGAATGTAGGTCAGGAACTGGGAAGGACTCAGGCCGATCTCCGCCGCCTGGTGAAAGAAGAACGACGAGGGCATCATGCCGCTGGTCGTATTCGGGTCGTTAAGGTAGATGGTGCCGTCGGCCGTATAGAAGCCGTCAATACGGGCATAAACGTGAAAGCCGAGCTGCTCGAAGAGTCGCTCCGTTTCGATGCGGATGCGCTGGATAGCGTCGCTTGGCAGGTTAATGGGGGTGACCTTACGGCTGCGACCGGGCAGGTACTTACTGCGGTAATCGAAGAGCTCGCCTTCAAATTTCACGATCTCGGTAGGCGGCAGGGCCACTACCCCACCGTCGGGCTTTCGCAGCACGATCGTTGAGAATTCCTTGCCGTCGATAAAACCTTCGATGATGACCCGCTGCTCCGTTTGGTGGCCTTCCAGCAGGACAAGCGGATGGCCTCCGTCGGCAGCGGCACTTTCCAGATAATCGTGGAGGTCATCTGGGGTGTAGATGGTCAGTCGATGATCGCCACGCCGGGCATCCATGGGAAAAGCGATGCCGTCGCGCAAATCACTGACGCGGCGCACGTACTCGATGCGGTCTTCCGCCGATTGCTCGGCGTAGTCGGAAAGCAGGATCGCCTCCCGAAAGAAGGCGGCGTTGACGGCCCGCTCGAATCCGGACAGGCCAGCTTCTTCGTCGAGAATGGCCACGCCGATGCTGCTGCCCTGCCGGGCGGGGCGGACGACCATGGGCCAACCGATCTTTTCGACCGAGTCGGCAAACAGCTGCTCGATAGCCCTGGAGGAAAGATCTTCTTTCTCGATCACCAGGATCGGAGGGGAAGCGAAACCATCCCTGGCCATCATTTTCTTCTGGACGGCCTTGTCCATACCGATCTCGCTCGCCTCGACGCCGCTACCGGTGTAGGGTACGCCCGCGTATTCGAGTTCCCGCTGCAGCTGACCGTCCTCTCCGTATTCCCCGTGAAGGGCGAGGAAGGCAACGTCGATCAGGCCGGGCAACTCCTCCCGGCGGATGCGGCGGCCTACGTGGCTACCCATCTCTTCCAGTCCGAGTTCATCTTTCGGTCCGAGACTTTCCTGGTACACCTGGAAGCCGTGCTTACTTTCCGGCGCCATGGCCACCGGGGGGAAGAAGTCGCGAATACTACCCCGGTAGAGGTACTGCCAGTCGAGCACGTACCACCGCCGAAAGCTATCCACGAAGATGGGTACCGGTTCGAAGAGGGATTTATCCAGGTTGTCGTATACCGTGCGCCCCCCGGCAAAGGATATCTCTCGCTCCCGTGAAGGACCGCCGAAAAAGATGCCTACTTTAATACTCATACGCTGCTTTGAAGGACCGGGTCGCGGCTTGGCGGTGACTGTTTGGGATTATGCTCCTTTAGCCCGCGAAGTTAACCTTTCTGGTATACAACGCTTAACGATTCCCCCTGGCCGGTTTATTTCGTGGGGGGGATGGGTTCGTTAGCTATCCTTTCGTGGCCTATGGGGCGAGGATCATCACTTCCCGCAGCATCCCGACTACAAGTCGGGAACCGGGATGCTACCCAAAACAAAACGGGCGCCCCCTGTAAAAAGGAGACGCCCGCATATTTCCATCCGTCGCTCGCGCGGCGGAGTCTTACTTAACAATCGCGTACTTGAGGTTCTTACCCGGGTTGTTGGGGTAAAAACCTTCAAGGGTTACCGGGCCCCGGCTGATGTCGAGCAGGCGCTCGAGCTGCTCCACGTTGTTCACCTCGCGGCCGTTGACCTTGGTGAGAATGAAACCGGGCTGAACGCGGGTCTGCTGGGCCAGCAACCCATCACCCAGGTCGGCTATGGCTACTCCGCCGTCCAGCTTGAGTTCCGCGGCATAGTCTTCGTCAAGGTTCTCGAAGTCGGCACCCAGGTCGGCGTAGACTTGCGGCTTGTCCTCGGGCAGGATGACATCGGTGGTACCGTTGCTGTTTTTGAGACGGACGTCGTAGTCACGACGGTCACCGTCACGCTCTACGGTGATGACCACGTTATCGCCCGGGCGGCGGCGGCCCAGCTGCTCGAGCAGGGTGCTGCTGCGCAGGGTCTTGACGCCGTCGACGGCCACAATGACGTCGCCGCTCTGGATACCGGCCTCCTTGGCGGCACTGCCGTCCATTACTTCGGCAACGTACACGCCGTTGTTGCGGTCGATGTCCAATTCACCGGCACTGGCGGTATTGAGCTGCTGGATCCGGGCGCCCAGCAATCCACGCTGCACTACACCGTACTCGCGGAGGTCTTCGGCTACCTTCTTAACGATAGCGGAGGGAACCGCGAAACTGTAACCGGCAAAGACGCCGGTGGGGCTGCTGATTGCGGTATTGATCCCCACAAGGTCGCCGTTCTGGTTCACCAGGGCACCACCGCTGTTGCCGGGATTGACTACGGCGTCGGTCTGGATAAAGGACTCGATGGCCAAATCACCACCGTTGCGACGCACGATGTCGATACTGCGTCCTTTGGCGGATACGATACCGGCGGTAACGGTACTGGTGAGGCTGAAGGGGTTGCCAACGGCAACTACCCATTCCCCAACCTTCACCTCGTCGCTGTTGGCGAACTTGATGGTGGGCAGGTCGGTTTCTTCGATTTTGATGAGGGCGATATCGGTAGTGGGGTCCGTACCGATCACTTTGGCGGTGTAGGTCCGCTCGTCGTTCAGGACGACTTCGAGGTTTTCGGCATCGGCCACTACGTGGTTGTTCGATACGATGTACCCGTCGCTGCTGACGATCACACCGGATCCACTTCCCTGCTGGAGGGGCATTTCACCACCGTTTCCACGCCCGGGGTTACCGAACAGGTCACGGAAAGCATCGGGGATCTGATCGGGATCGATCTGTCCGAAGGGCGTTTGCATCCCACCGTTACCGGCTGGCTTGCTGGCCTTGATGTGTACCACGGCAGGCAGTGCCCGGTCGGCGGCCACTACGAAACCATCCGTCGGGGCAGGTACTACGCGCGTATTAGGTGCATTGGTAAAATTAGTAAGGCTTGATGGGGTGCCGCCCACTTCGACGTATCGGGTATCCCCCCAGCCTAGATAGTTAGCGCCACCGAGGGCGATGAGCCCGCCCAGCACGGCGACGAATACGATTAAGAGAAACTTTTTCATGGGACTATTTTATTAATTCGGTGTGCATGATGTTTCCTGGCAGAAAGCACGGTAATAAGACGGTTGCCCGGCACGTATAGTTGGTCGGGAGCCTTATTCTTAACAATCTTTAACGGGGGTGGTTGGGGCTAGGTGTGAATTGGTGAATCAGTGCGTTGGTGAATAGCTGCCGCCGTAGTAGTCCGAGGCAGAGTGGTCTCTGGCGGGATCGTATAATCGTCTTCCTTCGACCCGGAGCGTCTCGACCTTAGATTTCCACTTTGGCTGCCAAAAATCCAAGGCCGAACAGACTCCAAGCTGAGACGATCTCGCCAATAATTCAGCAATTCACTACCCCCTACCTGAGCAGCGTGACCCCACCATAAAACAGTTTAGAGGTCCCGTTCATGAAATCGATGGTAATCGAATAGATAAATACCCCTGGCTGCCAATCGGCGCCGTCCCATTCCATTCCCTGATAAACAAGGTTCCCCCACCGATCAAATATCTTCATGTCAACGGACTGGATAGTGCCGACTGATGCAAACGGACGGAAAATGTTATTCAGGTCATCCCCATTCGGACTAAAGGCATTAGGAATAAAGACATCGAAACTGGATAACTGTAATAACACCAGGCTATCGCAACCCAGCGAAGAGGTAAAGATCAGCGGGTAATCGCCCGCCGCCCGGAAGCCGTAATCGCCTATTGCAAATAATTCACCATTCAGAACGGAGGCCGCCAGGGTGTCATAGGTGGTGCCGATTACCCTTAAGTCGAGAGCAACGATACTATCACAGTTATTTCGATTTTGGAAAGTGTCCACGTAGGTTCCCGTCTCGCTAAGTCGCGCGTTGCCAAACTGATAGAACTCATCCTCACATATGGCTACGCTGGCCGGCACCCGAAAAACGGGAATAGCGAAATCGTAGCTTTCGGTTATCCGACAGGTGGTGCCCTCTATGATTCTGACTTGGTAAGATCCTTCGCCATAGTGCCGGGTCAGCTCCGAGAATACCTCTCCCGCGAGGGCCACGCCCCCCAAGTACCACTGGTAATCTACATCCGGATTATCCGGTACGGAGAGGGTCAATCCCGGGCTACAGGGATGGTCGGTTTCGGATATCCGCAATTGAAACAATTCCAGATCTGCCAGCAGTAAATTATCAAAGAAATAGTAGGTACTGACCGGGTTCGAAACGGGGTTACAATCCGGCCCTATGGCAATCGCGTAAATATTCTCCTCCGGAGCAATTTCGATGAAGGTATTGACCCAGGTATTTCCCTGACCACCGGAAACCCTCACCTCTCCCAATTTTTTCCAGTTTGGGCTGTTCGACGGGCAGCCGAACGCTTCGTCTCCCGTACCGAAGGGTAGATACTCGCAATCCGTCGTACCGAAAAATGAGATATCGATCGGTGGGGATTGTTGTGGATCGACAAAGCCTACATCGAATTGAAAGCGATAGGTGGAGTTGGCCAGCAGCGGACTGGTCAGGCAGGCCCCGGCATACTCCTTCCAGTAGTATTCCGGCTCTCCGTCCCGGATCACCCGCCCGTCGCGGAAACCCATTACCCCGTCGCCGTCCGGGAAGGGCCGGGGCGGAGGAAATTCATCCCACCCCATCCAACCACAGGTATGCAAAAAGTCCGTGGTGGGCTCCGATGCCTGAATCCAGTTCTCGGCGCAATTGAGCTGGCTTCTCCCCAGCGGACAACAGTTCATATCCTCGAAGGACGGATTCGGGATCAGTGACTTGGGTTCGATGATTTCACATACGCAATCATCGTCGTTCAGATCTATAAGTCCGTCGGCATCGTCATCTCTTCCATTGTCACAAACCTCTTGCCCCGAAAGTCCACCGGGCAACAGATACAGGAAGACGAGGGCTATGAACACTACCCTGCTAGACGGTTCTGGTCGTGTCGCCCTCATGCGCTCGTTGTCTGCCCCTTTTCCACTCTGACAAGTTAACCGACAACGGCTTACCGCGCAACAGGGATAATAATTTTGGATGGCGGGGGAGGCTGCGGGATCTATAGGGTCCCGGAGCTCCAGCTCCGGGAAATGCCACTTCTGCCAATCTATCCGCCCGCGATACTTTATGGGGGAGCTGGAGCTAATCCACCCCAGGGTCCCGGAGCTCCAGCTCCGGGGGATTACCCTATGCCCCATACCTCACATTACAAGCAGAACATTTCGGCGGAGCTGGAGCTCCGCCACCCAGGGTCCCGGAGCTCCAGCTCCGGGGGGATTACCCTATGTCCTATACCTCACATTACAAGCAGAACATTTCGGCGGAGCTGGAGCTCCGCCACCCCAGAAAAAAGCCCCCACTCCAAGTGGAGCGGGGGCAGCAATATCATACACGTCAAATAGTAGGTTTACGCCAGTGGGGTTTCTTCCATCACCCGCTCGCCCTGTCGCGCCTGGCGGAAGACGACCACGTCGCCGAAGACGTCAAGGACGATCTGGCTACCCGGCTGGATCTCGTTCTGCAGCATCTGCTTGGAAAGCTGCCGCAGGACGCGTTTCTTGATCACGCGCTTCAGCGGACGGGCACCGAACTCAGGATTATATCCCTCCGCGGCAAGCCAGTCCATGGCTTCGGGGGCCACCGAGAGGGTGATGCCCTGTTCGGCCAACTGTTCCTTAACCTCGTTGAGCTGCAATTCGACGATCTGGCGGATGTCTCCGCGGCCCAGGGGCCGGAACATCACAATGTCGTCGATACGGTTTAGAAACTCGGGGCGTACGGTCTGCTTCAGTATATTGAACAGCGTCTCCTTCGTTTCCTCGATGATCTCCTCCTCGTTGCCCTCTTCGATCTGGGAGAATTTTTCCCGGATGATCTCGGAGCCGATGTTGGAGGTCATGATGATGAG
This sequence comes from Lewinellaceae bacterium, assembly GCA_963747415.1. Taxonomy (GTDB): domain Bacteria; phylum Bacteroidota; class Bacteroidia; order Chitinophagales; family Saprospiraceae; genus Neolewinella. The sequence goes on from CAVVFF010000004.1 coordinate 1,839,095, forward strand.
CGTGTTCTTGAAGTTGGCGACCCGACCCTTATTATCGGTTAGGCGGCCATCGTCGAGTACCTGCAGGAGGATATTGAATACGTCCGGGTGGGCCTTCTCGATCTCGTCGAGCAGCACCACGCTGTAGGGCTTGCGACGCACGGCTTCGGTGAGCTGCCCTCCCTCATCGTAACCCACATAGCCCGGAGGCGCACCTACCAGCCGGCTGACGGCGTGGCGTTCCTGGTACTCGCTCATGTCGATACGGGTCATCATGTCGGCATCGTTGAAGAGGTAGTCGGCCAGGGCCTTGGCGAGCTCCGTTTTGCCGACCCCGGTGGTACCGAGGAAGAGAAAGGAGCCGATGGGGCGGTCCTGGTTGCTCAGACCGGTACGGTTCAGGCGGATCGAGTCGGCCACGGCTTCCACGGCCTCATCCTGTCCGATGACGCGATGGTGCAGTTCCTCCTCGAGGTGCAGCAACTTCTCCCGCTCGCTCTGGAGCATACGGGTGACTGGGATGCCGGTCCAGCGGGCGACGATCTCGGCGATGTCTTCGCTGTCGACCTCCTCCTTCACGAGCATCTTGGCTTTCGTTTGCATTTCGGCCAGGCGGTCGTTGTACTCTTTCAATTCGGCCTCCACCGCGGGGATCTGCCCGTAGCGGATCTCGGCGACCTTGGAGTATTCCCCGGCGCGCTCCAGGCGCATGGCTTCGTTCTTGAGCTCGTCGATGCGCTGCTTGGCCTGCTGGAGGCCGAGCACCACCTCCCGCTCGCTTTCCCACTGGGCGCGCAGCTCATTGCGGCGCTCCTCGAGGTTGGCAAGTTCTTTCTTGATGCGGTCGATCTTCGTCTCGTCGTTCTCGCGCTTCACGGCTTCCCGTTCGATCTCCAGCTGGCGGATCCGGCGTTCGAGCTCGTCGAGTTCCTCCGGCATGGAGTTCATCTCCAGGCGGAGGCGGGCGGCGGCCTCGTCGATCAGGTCGATGGCCTTATCGGGCAGGAAGCGATCGGTGATGTAGCGCTCGGAGAGCTGCACGGCGGCCACGACGGCCTCGTCCAGGATGTTGATCTTATGGTGGGTCTCGTAGCGCTCCTTAAGTCCACGGAGGATGGAAATGGCGTCCTCCTCATTCGGCTCGTCGACCGTGACCTGCTGGAAGCGGCGCTCCAGGGCCTTGTCGGTCTCGAAGTACTTCTGGTATTCGGCCAGGGTGGTGGCACCGATGGCACGCAGTTCACCACGGGCCAGGGCGGGTTTCAGGATGTTGGCGGCGTCCATGGCGCCCTGCCCCTTACCGGCACCCACCAGGGTATGGATCTCGTCGATAAATAGAAAGATCTGCCCCTCGGCCTGAGTGACCTCGTTGATCACGGCCTTCAGCCGCTCTTCGAATTCACCCTGGTACTTGGCCCCTGCAATGAGGGCGCCCATATCCAAACTAAAGATCTCCTTCTCACGCAGGTCTTCCGGCACGTCGCCGTCCACGATACGGTGGGCGAGGCCCTCCACGATGGCGGTCTTACCCACGCCGGGCTCACCGATCAGGATCGGGTTGTTCTTACTCCGGCGGGCGAGGATGTGCAGTACGCGGCGGATCTCTTCGTCGCGACCGATCACCGGGTCGAGCTTCCCGTTTCGGGCCCGCTCATTCAGGTTGACGGCGTATTTCTCAAGGGAGTTATAGGCATTCTCCGCGCTGTTGGACGTGACCCGCTTACCTCCACGAAGTTCTTCGATGGCGAGTTTCAGTTCCTTAGTCCGGACACCGGCGTCCTTCAGCACCTGGCTAGCCGGATCGCTGATCTTCAGCGCGGCGAGCAAGAGGTGCTCGATGGATACGAATTCGTCCTTCATGTCCCGGGCGACCACGTTGGCCTGCTGGGCCAGTTCCACGCCGTTGCGGCTAAGCACCTGCTGGGCGCCCGTCACTTTAGGCACGCCGGCTACGATGCTGTCGATCGCGGACTTGATCGAGCTGAAATTGACTGCCAGCTTCTTGAATAGAAAGGGCGTCACGCTCTCGTCCACCTCAAAGATCGCCTTCAGGATATGCGCCGGCTCGATGGATTGCTGCTGGTTGCCCAGGGCAATCTCGCTCGCCCGCTGGAGCACCTCCTGGCTTTTAATAGTGAAGTTGTTGAAATTCATAGATTTTATGGTTGCGGCTGTCGGGCCGGTTGACGGACTACCCGGACGCTCAAAGGTCCAAGCGTAATTCGAAGCGATCGAACCGAACAGCAGTTGTTATCTAATCGGCGCAATTCCCTAACCGAAATATTCCAATTTACGGTTTGTTGAAGTGTGCACCCATTTTGTGCAAAGCTTGGACCCAAACGAGCGATCGGAAATATTGTCAGTATACTTTGGCCTAAAACTGACTTTTTTTCAGGTTCTTTTTGTGCGGCGCAGCGCGGGATAAAAGGCGGTCAAGGTGGCCCAAGCTTGTCGGCTTTACAGGCCCCAGCTAATTTAGGGATTAACGCAGTCGGTGTAGCGTCAATTTTCCGGCAATCGTCTTAGCTGATGCCTTGCTTATTCCTGCTCTACATGCTTACTACACGGGAACCTTCATCTGAATAAACCCCTGGCTGCTCGACGACGACTGAACGGCTTCCTCCGTAGGACTAACTGGGCATGCCCTAAATTCAGTTTCTACATTTCCGTCCCGATATCGCTGGCGAACAAGCTCGACCTGGCTGGCCAGCTTTTCCCAGTGGCCAGGAACGGTAGCGCTACCCGCTTGACCGTTCCTGCCGCGACAGCAAGTCCCTTCCCCGCGGTGTTCGTAAGCCGGCACCCCCTTACCCGCTCGCGGGAAGGCGCATATTACCGCCCGGCGACCTGGGTTGCCCGGGAGTACGGATTGCGGAGAATGTTTAAGGTATTTCGGCTTACCCTCCGAGACGGGATGACCTGGCACCCGCGCTCCGTCGCCCGTATCCAAAATCGCATGCTAATCATTACGCCGACCCGCTTGCCATAAGCTCGCCGGTTGGAACAATTCCGCGACCGTAGCAAAATGAATCTTTACCACGAGTATCGGGCCGGGCGGTAGCGAGAATCGGTCGGTATGTCCAACGTATCGGAACAAGACTCCGTTTACCCGTCAAACGCCCCCCAACAGCCATGAAACTTTCGTTCCTACTCACCGCCCTGCTCGCGCTCACCTTCGCCTGCGATAAAGAAACCGTTCGGCCATCCGGCGATTGCCGCGACGGGATCACCGACCGGCTCGGCTTACAGGCCGAGGCGCCCGCTGGAGGCTGTCCGAACAAAGTGACTCTCCTGCTACTGGACGATACCTATTATTACCGCGTGCGCAACATCGGCCCCTCCTGCAATTCGGTGATCGCTATTTTTGACTGTGCGGAAGCCCAGGTGTGCGAGTACGCCCCCACTTCGGATTGCCGGGAGCGATTTGAGGAACAGGCGGAGGAGATCACGGTGTTGGGCTATTATTGATTCGCGCCGGAGCGCGGGAGAAAAGCCCTAAGGCCGCCGTCGTAGGTGGCGGTCACTTGGTCGCTCAGGGTACCGTAGGCTTCCAGGAAGGAGCTCCACCGCTCGCTGAGGTTGAAGCTAAGGCACCTACGTATTCGTTGCTTCGATCGCCATCGCCCGACCAGGTTCAGCCGAGGTTAGCAGCCGGGCCCGGCAGGTGGGTCTGCTCCCACCCGGCCGCGGGAAAAAGTTAGCACCCGAGGGCTAACGGCGGAAAATTTTGTCCAGGACGATGAGGCGGGAGTGGCCAGCCGGAGTCAATGGAGGTACTGAACTGCGCAGGAAATACGCCGGCTATAACTAAGCGCTGTCACTCATCCGGCGTAGTCGAAGCTCAACCAACCGAGGTCCGCGCCGCCGCCCACGACGTGCAGTCTGAGTACCTGGGTACCGCTTTCGAGGTGAACGGTCCCCAGCGGCGTGGTCTCCCAGGTATCGGCGCCTCCGGAGGCGGGCAGCGGAATATTCTCCGTGGCCGGTGCGCCGTCAATTTCCAGCCGCACGGCACCCCCGGCGGAGGGGGCCGCCGCCCGGATCGCCACGCGGTACTCGCCGGCGGTTTCGACCTGGATCGTGTATTGCAGCCACTCTCCGACCTCCGTCCAGCCGACGGCGTAGCCGTTGCCGGTAGTATCCTCGGCGGGCCGGATGTCGACGCCGTCGTTGCGGTAGGCCGAGCCGTAGTTCCAGGCCTGCCCGCCGGCTTTGGTGGTGGTATTGTCCACTTCAGTGTCCGAATAGGCAACCCCGGCCCGCCCGAGGTCGAAGTCGGTGAGGTAAACGTAGGCCGTTTTCCCGCCTCTGACCGTATGCCGCCGGAAGGGAATGGCCGCTTGCGAGTGTGGCTGCCGAATCATCGCGTCCACCACCGAGGGGTGTTGGAGGTTGTTTTCGAACTTAGTGTTCTCCGCGAATTGCATCAGGGCAGCGAAGGCGGTGTCCGGATCGGGGGCGGCGACTTCTTCCGGGGATTTCCAGTAATCAATAAGGTCCTGATAGCCGGCATTCAGCGGGATCTGCAGCGGGTTGTTGTACCCCAGTTTCTTCAGCGGCCACCAGGCCCAGCCGATGCCGTTTTCCTCGAAGAGGGAAATGGCGTCCGTAAACCACGTATTGGAATTCTCCCCGGTCTCCCCCAGCCAGATCGGGACCTGGCGCTCCTCGCGCATATCGAGCATGTGCTGGATGGACGCCCGGTCGTTCGCGTTCCAGTACTTGTGGAAACTGACTACGAGCTTATCGTCCCAGAGTTCCGGAAGGCCCCGGTAGTTGTTACCCCAGCAATTTCCCTCGATGATGATGAGGTGGTTGGTGTCCACCGTGCGAATGGCCGTCGTGATGTCACGTTGCAGCTCCCAGAGCGCCTGATTGTCGGTTTCCGAGCAGCCATTGGGGTCGCCGGAGTGGTCCTGAAAGCCCCAGTTCGGCTCGTTGATGATGTCGTAGCCAGCCACCGCGGGCTCGTCGGCGTAGCGTTCGGCCAGTCGGCGCCACAGGGCGATGGTTTTTTCCCGGTTGGCCTGGCTTTCCCACAGGGAGGGCTTGGTAGGGTCGTAATCGTTGATGTCGGCGTTCTCGCCCTGCCCTCCCGGGGCCGCGTGGAGATCCAGGATGAGGTACATGCCATTGTCCTTGCACCAAGCGAGCAGGCTGTCGGTGAGTGCGAAGCCCCGCTACGCGCCAGGTGATCTCGCCCGCTACCGGTTCTTCCCCGATCGGCGGGGTGAACAGCTTGTAGTGCATCGGCAGTCGGATCAGATTGAAGCCCCAGCCGGCCAGGGCCTCCACGTCGGCCCGCCGGGTGTGGTTGGCGAGCCAGGCTTCGTAGAAGCGGTCCTTCCGCTCGGCCCCCACCAGGTCCGTGATCCGTTGCTCGATTTTATACTGGGGGCCGCGGGTCTTGAGCATATACCCTTCCTGCAACATCCAGCCGCCGAGACCGATACCGCGGAAAATCACTTCCTCCCCCCGGCCGTCGACGATACGGGTGGCGTCGGGGCGCAGGAAAACGTCCGCCTGGGACCGTAGTCCAAGGCTACCGAAGAGCAGAATGAGCAGGAGAAGCGAGAAATGTACGGTTTGCCGGGTTATCATGGATCCAAGGATACCGCAAATAGTTCAATCAAACGGTGTGCCGTGAAGAGGCACGAAAACCAAACGGGTGCCGTGTCGCCACTTTCAGCGGCGCATCGAAGCGGAGGGGCTGGTGGGTACCGACGAGCTGCAGCCTTACTTTATCCGCCGAGCGGAGCGGTTCCTGAGCGGTCTTCTCAACCAGAACGCCCCGCATATTTCCCGCATCGAAGGGACGGGCATCGACTACGCCAAAAGTGCCTACCAGGTTGCGATGGATCCGGAGGTGGATCCGGCCTTACCCAGCTTACCCCTGCGCAAGGTCATTAAACTAAGGCGGCGCCGTATGCGTCTCGAGGCGCGCATACGCTGTCCTTTTCATGAACCCAAAATTGGCCGTAGTTTAAGCTGCCAAAAATCGCCCGCTATCCAAGCCTTCCGAATACATCTGATCCAGGGGTACAGTCTGCTGATGCGCGGCAGTCTGCTCGTCTTGCTTTTTTCCCTGGGTTGCTCCAGCGGTTACGGTCAGACGCCGCGGTATGATATCCGACAGCATTTTGACAGGCTATACGCGGGTTACGGAGACACTACCCCTGGTGTGGCCGTGCTGATAGCGGAAGGCGATTCGATCCTATTTGCAAAGGGATACGGAATGGCCAATTTGGAATACGGCATTCCCGTAGATACCGCCACCGTCTTCCAGGTAGCGTCGGTTTCCAAGCAGTTCACTGCATTTGCCATCTACCTGCTTGCCGCGGACGGGCTTATCGATCTAAACGACGAGGCCGATCAATACCTACCCGAGCTCACCCATTTCGCGCCGGCGATCCGCGTCGATCACCTCCTCAGTCATACCAGCGGACTGAAGGACCACCTCGCCCTGCTAACTTTCGCCGGCTGGCGGATGGACGAGTACGTCAACAACGACCAGATCCTGCGGCTGGTGGCCCGGCAGCGGGAACTAAACTTCGCCCCGGGGAGTCAGTTCCGGTATTCCAATACCAACTACGTGCTCCTGGCCGAAATCATCGAGCGGGTCTCCGGCCAATCCCTGAACGCTTTTCTGCAGGAGCGGGTCTTCCGCCCCCTGGGGATGACGCGCACCCAGTGCTACGACGATCCCCGGCGGCTGATTCCCGGCCGGGCTTACGGCTATAATTACACCGACGGTCGGTACGAAAAAGAAAGTCTCCATCAGGGCTACGTCGGCTCCACCGGCCTGTTCACCACCGCGGCGGACCTGGCGAAATGGGACTCCAACTTCTACGACCCTGTGGTGGGCGATGCGGCCCTGATCGCCGCCTTCAACGCGGCTGCCACCCTGGACGACGGCGCGACCGTTTATTCGGACGAACAACTGGGAATCCGCCACGCCAAGGGGCAGTTCCTGCGCGATTACCGGGGGCTGACCAGCTTCATCCATACCGGCAGCGACGGGGGTTTCCGGTCGTTCCTCGGGCGCTGGCCGGCGCAGCGGTTTACGGTGATCCTGCTCAGCAACGATACCCGCTTCGCGCCCTACCCGAACGGATTCGGCTTCGCGGAAATGTATCTGGAACCGGAACTGGGTCCTTACCCGGCGTTCACCCCGGCCGTGGCACCTGCGACAGTGGACACCGCCGCCAAATCGAAAGCAGCCCCCGCTCCGGAGGCCATCACGGGAACCTACCACAGCGAGGAACTGGGCAGCACCTTCGAATTTCACTTTAACGCGGGCACCCCGGTGCTCTCCCACCTTCGGCTCGGGGATATTCCCCTCCGGGCCGACGGCGATGGGCGCTATACGGGCGTCAACTGGTACCCCTTCGCCGTAGAATTTCGTTTGAGTGCCGATACGCAGGTCACGGGGATGGAGGTTATCGACTTCAGGGGGGAGCGGCTGCTTTTTGAGCGGCTTCGGGACGACTTCCGGAAGGGGCGATAGATTAGCACCGGTGTTCATTTTTTGCTCGACCACCGGATCCCCCGCCTTTCCCAGGACAACGACTACCCTCCGGCGCAACGGGGCCAGGCTGAACTGCGCAAATGGGGACTGCACCGGAGTATACCCAAGGTTTCCTGCCGTAGGGATAAGGGGACAGCGGATAGGGAAATGGTTTCCGGGAATCTATCGCTCCTGCGCGCCGCCGCCCTGAATTTGCCAAACTGTAGAGCGATCTCCAGGCAATGACGCACGGGCATTTTACCAACTTCCAAGCAGCGGACTATCGTCCGGTAGCTAATAAGGTAGCCAATGCGAAGTATCATCCAAACCACTGACATTCCTCATTAAGTCCGCTGTGGAGAGGGCATACTTTTGGGCTTTCAAACGGATAAATGGATACCCAAACCAATATGAAAACACACCTTTCCACCCTGGCTTTACTGTTTTCCTGTGCCCTGTGGCTTCCGTCGGTGGGCTTTGCCCAGACCAGCTACGAGATCCAGGCCGAGGGAGAATCCATCATGCGCGTGCTCGGCACATCAACCCTTCACGACTGGGAAATGGAAACCAAGATCTGCTATGGTGACGCGGTATTCGTCTTTAGCCCCGGCAGTGAGTCTTCCCTGGAGGATATCAAGGCGCTGACCTTCGCACTGCGGGTGCAGGACCTGAAGAGCAGCACCAACGGCCTCGACAAAAACGCGTACAAGGCCCTTCAGTCCGATAAGTACCCGGACATAAAGTACAAGCTATCCTCGGTCACCATCGAGTCCCAGGCAGCGGGATACCTGGCCAGTACGCGTGGCCAACTTACCATTGCGGGGACCACAAAGGAGATCCTGATGGATGTCTTCTTAACGGTCAATGCAGACAAATCCATTACCTGCAAGGGGTCCTATACCCTCCAAATGACGGAATACGGCGTCACGCCGCCCTCCTTTATGCTGGGCGTCATGAAAACCGGCGATGACATTACCCTCAACTTCCTGGTCACCTACGAAAAATCAACGGGAGGCGCTTAATCACCCACTCGTACAAGAACAAATTCTATACTTATGCGAATTTTACTATTCCTGATCGGCTGCGTGGTGTCCATGACTGTGCAGGCGCAGCGGCCTGACCTGCAATATTTCCGTCCCAACGACCAGCGCGGGATAAACGTTTTTGAAACATCCAAGGCGGACACGGTGCCGTATGACGGGGTTGAGGTAAGAGTGGGTGGCGACTTTGCCATGCAATTTCAGGGCCTCGACCAAAGCAATGCCGCCAACAGCCTGGTGGAGCTCGGTGACAATTTCAACCTCCCGACCGCCAACCTCAACCTGGACGTGCAGTTGCTGGACGGCGTCCGCATGCACCTCACCACCTACCTCTCCGCCCGGCACCACCCCGAAGCCTGGGTAAGGGGTGGATATATGCAGCTCGACAACCTGGACTTCATTCGACCCGGATTTATGGAAGCATTGATGCGGATCGCTACTATCCGGATCGGCCTGGATGAGTTCAACTACGGGGACGCCCACTTCCGCCGCAGCGATAACGCCCGGGTGATTTACAACCCCTTCGTGGGCAACTACATCATGGACGCCTTTTCCACAGAAGCGTTCGGAGAGCTTACGCTGCAGCACGGCGCATTCCTCGCCGTCGTGGGGTTGACCAACGGTAAGCTTAACCAGAACGTGGTCGTCAACGATAATACGGACAACCAGCCGTCCTTTTACGGCAAATTGGGGGTAGACAACCAGCTGAACGACGACCTGCGCCTGCGGCTTACGGGTTCGATCTATGCGAACCACGGCACCAGTACCGGCACCTGGTTGTACGGTGGAGACCGCGCGGGCAGCCGGTATTACGGCGTGCTCCATACCGTTCCCGACGCCGAGGGCAATAGCCAGGGTAGTGACTTCGAAGGCAGGTATAACGCCCGCTTCGCTAAACTGACCGCGGTGCAGATCAACCCCTTCCTTAAGTTCAGGGGGCTGGAGTTCTTCGGGGTCTACGAAGTGGCGTCCGGAAGCAACGAAACGGCGGTCGGCGAGGAAGGGGCCTTTACCCAATTGGCCGCTGAAGTCCTTTACCGCTTCGGAGCTCAGGAACGGTTCTACCTGGGCGGACGGTACAACACCGTACGGGGTAAAGCCATGGAAAACGCCGTGGAAGACCTCCAAATCAATCGTTTGAATGTCGGCGGTGGCTGGTTCCTGTCCAAAAATATCGTCACGAAAGTGGAATACGTCCGCCAGGAGTACACCGGCGATGCCTGGACCGGACGGTTCGCTGGTGCGGAGTTTAGCGGGATCAATTTGGAAGCCGGCATTAGCTTCTAGTACTCTGTTGAGCCGGCAACTTAAGAGAATGTTTGATGCTGCTTCGCCGGCTGCCGTACGAACGATAACATCAGTAATGGCCAGATCATCTGTACCCGGCACGTAGTGGTTCAGCTTCCCTGATCGCGTATGGTTCAGCCTTGAAGATTCAGGTGCCTGTTACCTTCCTTCAGATCAAGGCAGCACCATGGAATAGCCGCGAAGCGAAACGTAGGCCAACTCAAGCTTGGGAACGGGGAACCCACGCTGGAGTAAGTCATAGGTGAGACGAAGTGGGTAAAGTGGCCCGCTTTAAAGTGCTAACGCCGATTTGGACGAGGAGAGCAAAAGGTACCCCCCCGTCGAAGCAGCAGCGCCAGCTAAACCACTTCGTAGAGGGTAAAGGGGACATAACAGAGGATAAAAGGGCCTGTCCGCTCACTCTATATACCCCATAATCATCCCTATGCAAGGATAACGCAACAGATTGCCTCAATAGCGAAAGGTATTGGACGGTGAAACGTCTAGTTTAAGGTTATGATTTTGCCTCCTGCTCGGCAGGAGGCTTCTTAATTCAGTAAACCTTAAACTCAATTAGGATGAACAACTTAATTGAATCAGCTATCATCCTGCTCCAGTTGACTTCTTTCGCCTTTACGAAGGAGTCCGACCTGGGCGCTTCGTACAGCGGGGATGCAGCTGTCGTCGTGAGAAGCGAGGAGGCCGCCTCGATGAAAAGTACGTCGAGCACGGATATCCTGAATGCCATTACCGGTGAAATAATTGGCACCTCTACCTTACGGAGGAACAATAACGGCATGGCGGTCAACTTCAAAACGAGTGGCTTAACGCCGGGTTACGCATACACCCTATGGTGGGAAGTATGGAACAAACCAGAAAACTGCCTGGTCCCCGGAGTATGTAAGGAAGCAGCCTTCGAAAATGCGCAGACCGCAGAGATACACGCTGTTCTGCGCAGCCATGGTCCTAACACACCTGGCCAGGTCAACAAACAAATCAATTCTTACGAAGAAGGCCGTACGGTGAATTTTTCCCGTTTTCCGGAAATGCCTGATGCGGAAGGAGAATGTGGCGACTTCATCCTTGCCTTGCGCAGAATGCAAACTAGGCTATAAGAATCAGAGGCTACGGCAGGTCTGTCAAAGGTCTTGCAGTGGCTTCTAGATTATGCTGAAGTAAGCGGAAACGGAAGGGGTTGTTATAACGCGCCGGTTTATCCCTTGGACTTAAAAACAACAGCTATGGCACACCATTACTCTTTACGGATAGATATGCACGCTTGGGGCCTCTGCTTGCTACTCTGCTTCCCGATTCTCGCCTTTGGCCAGCATTCTGTAGCCCGAGAATGGAATGAAGTCCTACTGGAGGCGATCCGCGAAGATCAGCCGCGACCCATGGTACATGCGCGCAACCTCTTCCATACTTCAGTGGCGCTGTACGATGCTTGGGCTGCCTACGACACAACAGCCACCACCTTTCTGCTTGGCAATTTGGCAGGTGGTTATGCAGGCTGTACGTTTGAAAAACCTGAAGCACCGGCTGACCCGCAAGCTGCTCGCGAAGAAGCAATGAGCTATGCGACCTACCGGGTTCTCAAATACCGATTTGAGAAGTCACCGGGTGCACCGACCTCGCTCGCCCGGTTCGACTCGCTACTTCTCGCATTGGGATTTGATCCTTCATTCACCAGTACGGATTATGAGTCAGGGTTGCCCGGCGCCCTGGGTAACTACCTCGGCGACTGTATCATTAGCTTCGGTCATCATGATTATGCGAACGAGCAGCAAAACTATGGCAACCTCCATTACCATTCGGTTAACCCCTCTCTGGTACCCGCGCTGCCCGGCAACGCACTGATGACAAACCCAAACCGGTGGCAGTCCCTGGCACTGGAGTTCGAATTGGACTCCGCCGGGCAAGTCGTTCCCGGCCCGGCTCCGCAATTCCTCGGACCGGAATGGGGCCATGTCACGCCATTTGCACTTTCGGAGGATGATCTGCAGATCCATCAGCGGGACGGGCAGGATTACTGGGTGTACCTCGATCCGGGGGCACCGCCCTACCTACAGAATGAGGTGGGTGGGCTGGCTGACGACTACAAGTGGAATTTCGCCCTCGTCTCGGCCTGGTCTGCGCACCTTGATCCCACTGATGGCGTCATGTGGGATATTTCGCCCGCATCGATCGGTAACCTTGATGAAATTCCGCCACCGGGCGCTGACCTGCGCGAGTTTTATGATCTATACGAAGGAGGTGACCCCGGACAGGGGCATTCCGTCAACCCCTATACCGATGCACCCTATACGCCGCAAATCGTGCCGCGAGGCGATTATACCCGTACGCTGGCCGAATTCTGGGCGGATGGGCCCAACTCCGAAACACCCCCCGGCCACTGGTACACCATTCTCAATTACGTCAGCGATCACCCGCTGCTGGCCAAGCGCTATCGAGGCGAGGGGCCGCTCGTCGGCGACTTGGAATGGGATGTGAAAGCCTACTTCACCCTCGGCGGGGCAGTAAACGATGCGGCTATAGCTGCCTGGGGTATCAAAGGCTGGTACGATTATGTAAGGCCGATATCAGCCATTCGCTATCTGGCCGATCAGGGACAAAGTTCCGACTCCACCCGACTTCATTTCTCGGCAGACGGCATGCCGCTCATACCTGGGCTGATAGAGCTGGTCGAAGCCGGTGATTCCTTGGCGGGAGCGGGCGGCCAGCACATCGGTAAGATTAAGATCTACGGCTGGCGCGGTCCCCAATACATTACCGCCCCCACAGTGGAGACCGCCGGCGTTGGCTGGATTTTGGCCGAGAACTGGTGGCCTTTCCAAGGAGCGACCTCCGTCACGCCGCCCTTTGCTGGGTATATTTCCGGTCACTCCACCTTCTCCCGAGCCGCGGCTGAAGTACTAACGCTGCTAACGGGCGATGCCTACTTTCCCGGTGGCATGGGCGAGTTCCACTGTGAAAAGAACGAGTTCCTCTTATTCGAAGAAGGTCCGAGTGAGGACGTGACGCTGCAGTGGGCCACCTATCGTGATGCATCCGATCAGACCAGCCTGTCGCGCATCTGGGGCGGCATCCACCCTCCGGCGGATGATCTGCCGGGCCGGAGGATCGGCGAGAAGGTCGGTCAGGACGCCTTCGGCCTTGCGGAACAGTATTTCCTAGGAAAACTGGCTACTGCGGCCGACGAAATTCCGGTAGTAGCATCGGGCGTACGCCTCTACCCGAATCCTATCGTAGCCGGCACGCCGTTGGTCATTGCCTTCGATGAACCCTTTGCGGGGCTACCAGTGGAAGTATTTAACGTGGAGGGGCAACGGATCCCCATCAGCGCTTCCCTAACCCGCCCCGACCAGGAAATTTACCAGTTGGATACCCGCGGTTGGGCCACGGGACTCTACTTTGTACGAATGCGGAGACTAGGTAAAGTGGAAACATACAAGATACATCTGATCGCTGGGTGATTACGCTGTTCCTTGGTAATTCGGTTATCCCTTTTCCCGGTAAAGCGCCTGCACCCTCTTCCCAGGTCGGGAACCAGGATAATGCTGGAAATACTCATGAGACACTTCAGCCAGCGAAGGCTGGAAGGGGAAGTAGTTGCTTTTGTACTTTTCACCAAGCAAGTGCGCTGCCAGAAAAGGTGATCGTAACTGAAAACGCCCGAACCCACCAAAACAATTACTACAGCGCCACCCGCCCATATTGCGGCATTGAGCCCCCGCTACCTTATGGAAAGCAAATCGTCCCCAACCAGTACGTAACTGCCTCGGTTCTCCTGGTAATTTTCCGGCACGATGACGTCCATCGGGATCAGGAGCTTTTTGTGCTTGACGGTCTGGTAAATGGAGTATTCCTGGCAGGCCTTCATGCCCAGGAAGCCCATCAGCTCGGGATTCTGGCTAATCAGGTAGTGGATGTTCTCCTTGCGGAGGTGGTTGACATTCTCCGGTAATACGTCGTAACCGATGAGGATAGGCTTTTTCTCGAGGTGCTCCAGGGCACGGGCAATGATGTGCGTCCTAGAGGCGCTGACGTAGATGCCTACGATCTCGGGATGTTCCCGGAGGACGTTCGCGATGAAGTCGTCCACCGACCGCTCGTCCTCAAAGCGCGCGAAGTCGGAAGTGATCACCTCGACGGTCGGATGGTGGGTCCGGAAAAACTCCTTAAACCCATCCCGCTTCTCGACCATATGCCGGGCATTGGCATACTCCTTTTCCAGGGGCATCATCAGGACCTTGTCGCCGGATGAACAGTGGTAGTTCATCAATCTGCCGGCGAGTTTCCCGCTGTGATAGGAATCGGGACCGATGTAGCTGAGGTAGTTATCGTCTATCTGTCCGGGGAAGGTATTGATCAGGACGTAGGGTATGTCCAGCGTAGCCAAGAGGCCCATCAGGGGCAGCCATTCCTTCTGGAAGATGGGGGCGGTGAGTAGTACGTCGGCCTTGGTCGTTTTAAGTTTCTGGAGGGCGCGGACGAAATCTTTGGGATCATGCAGGTCGAAGTAGATTGTCTCGAGCTGAAGGGATTCGATGGGTTTATGATCGATGGCCTTCTGGATGCCCTTAAGGACCAGGTCCCAGTAACCGTCCATTCCGGGAGCCGGGAGAAGGTACGCCAGGTGCTTTACCTTGTTTTTGGAAGCGAGCAGGGAGGCGTAGATGTTTTTCTTGTATCCGATCTCATCGGCGATCGACAGAATTTTTTTCTTTACCTCCGGGGCGATCCGTCCCCGGTCGTTCATCGCCCGGTCCACGGTTCCAATAGACACGTTCGCTTTTCGGGCAATATCGCTAAGGGTGGGTTTTTTACTTCGCATTAAAGAACTTTAAAGGTAGGGCTTGCCTGAGCTGGATAAAAAATGCCGGCGGGGAGGAGGGAAAATTGATGCACAGGGGATGGTGAAAAATCGGGTTGTCATAACAACACCCTTCCGATTCGTGCGAACGAATATAGGGTGGGACGGTCAAATACCAATACCCCAGCGAGACGAACCATCTGTCGGATTATTCCCGCAGCTGCCCCCACCGGCTCCGTACTGAAAATCATCGGGGTGCTCCTATCTTCCGCTGGCCGCGGACATTATCCGCAAAGCCGACTTTAATGGGACCAGCACCATTAAGTGCTTCCGCAACCTGCATAGGTTGGAAAGGCGATCAATTTTATCCGGAAGCCTTGGTCCTGCGCTCCGCCGCCGAAATAGAGCAGGAGCAGCGTTTGTCCATCTTAAACCTTTACGAAGGTCCCATTCCGGTACATGTACCACAACAGGAGATACAGGATGCCGAAACCGCCCAGCACCGTGAGGGCTTCGTAATAGCCGCCGACTATGGGTTCGAGGCCGAATAGTACCTGATCCGCGATGCCGGGAAAGTCCAATACATGGGAGAGCACGTAGGCTACGATGGCGTTCATGCCGATCACCTTGAAGGGAAAGGTCCAGCCGGCCTTGCCTTTCACGTCGATGATGTAGTAAAAGGCGGCCAGCAAGAGATAACAAACGCCCGACGATGCCAGTACGAAGGTGCTCGTCCATATCTTCTTTACGATCGGATGCCAGATGCCCCAGATCAGCCCCGCGGCCAGGAAGGCGATGCCCAGCAAGAGGAGGTAGCGCGCCACTTTTTCGCGCGGCAGGTCGGTCTTGATGAGTTCGCCCGCGAAAAGTCCGGACAGGGTCGTTGCGGTGAAGCCCAATCCGCTGAGCAGCCAGGTATACTGGAGGCCGTCGTCAAAGCGCCCGAGGATTAGGCGATCGAAGTAAAGGGCAAAGTTCCGGTCGGGCAAGACCTCGCTGGGGCCGATGCCGGGCACGTTCGGTAAGACGAGCACCAACGCATAGGCGACAAGCAGGGCCCCAAACAGCAGGTACCGCCCCCTCCGGGACATATGCAGCCAAGCCAGGCAAGAAAAGAGGTACCCCACCGCAATGGCCTGCAGCGTATTGCTGAATAGCCGGAACTGGCTGCTGTCCCAGGCCAGGAGATTACCCTGCACGATCCAGCCCAGGATGAACAGGATGACGAAGCGGCGCAGCAACTTCAGGTAGATGGAGCGCAGGCCCATTCGTTCGCGGTTACGGGCCGAGAGGGAAAAGGGGATCACCGCGCCGACCACGAACAGGAAGAGGGGCATGATGATGTCGTAAAAGGTCGATCCGAACCACTCCGGATGATCGAACTGTTCGGCCAGCGCGTCGGTCAGGGGGGTATTGGCGCCTTCCCGCAGGCTCCAGAAGAAACGGTCGGCCAGAATGATCATCAGCATATCGAAGCCGCGGAGGACATCGATAGATAGGATACGGTCCGGCAGAAGTCGCAATTCGGGCATGATGGCTTTTTATACGGACTAAGATGCGTGTTTTATCTATTACCTGGTGGGTGGCTGGGCTTTACCTGTCGGCCGGTTGGGCTTTACTGCTGGGGGTCGGGCTTTACTGCCGGGGGGTCGAGCTTGGGGCTAAGACATCGGATGACGCCAGCGGCAGACATCCGATGACGGGCCGCAAGCTGGACATCCGACGCGGGCCCCATTTCCAATCCATCACCGCCGCACGATGAGCCCCCAAAAGGTTGTCAATCGCCCGGACGGTAAGGTGATCTTCCGATCCTGCAACAGATAGGTCACCGACCCCTCCGGGAGGTAATTAAGCTCGATCTCGTTGTGCCGGTCAGGTTTACCCATCAGGGTAGGCGTCCACCATTCGCAGGTCAGGCCGTAGGGACGGAATTGTCCGCGGTGCTCATCGAAGGCATTGAAATCTCGGAATCTGATAGATCTATCGATAAATGTAAGTAGTATTGGTTGCCGGGCATGCCTAGCTTTACCCGCCAACCACCCGATCATAATGAAATTTCCTCTTTTAATAGCTTGCTGGCTGCTTAGCATAGTATGCTACCCATCGACACAGCTGGGGGCCCAAAGCACCCCGCCCCACCGCCTGCTCGTGCTCACCGACATCGAAGCCGACCCGGATGACACCCAGTCCCTGATTCGCCTACTGCTGTATGCCAACGAGATCGAGATAGAGGGCATCGTTGCCACCACCTCCACCTGGATGCGGGACGTAATTCATCCGGAGTCCATCGAGCGCCTCCTCCATACCTACGGGGAGGTCCGTCCCAACTTGCTCCTCCACGACCCGGCCTACCCTACCGCTGAATCCTTACTCGCCAAGGTTTACAACGGGCTGCCCGTCTACGGCATGGCCGGTGTAGGAGAAGGAAAGGACTCCGAGGGGTCCGCCCGCATTATCGAGCTGCTGGAAGCAGACGACCAACGCCCCCTCTGGGTATCCGTTTGGGGCGGGATAAACACCCTGGCCCAGGCGCTGTACACCATCCGGGAAACGAAAACGA
This sequence comes from Lewinellaceae bacterium, assembly GCA_963747415.1. Lineage (GTDB taxonomy): Bacteria > Bacteroidota > Bacteroidia > Chitinophagales > Saprospiraceae > Neolewinella. The sequence goes on from CAVVFF010000004.1 coordinate 1,856,281, forward strand.
AGGAAGAAGCGGACCGGCTCATCGGTAAACTCCGCGTTTATACCATCTCCGACCAGGACGATAGCGGCCCGTGGATCCGCGAAAATTTCCCCGGCGTATTTTACGTCTTCAGCTACGGCGACTACGGCCGCTCCACCTGGATCGCTATCAACGGCCAGTTCGAGGGAATTGACAATACGACCATCAGCAACGACTGGCTCAGCGAAAACATCCAGCAGGATCACGGCCCCCTCGGCGCCGCTTACCCCGACGTGGCCTGGGGCATGGAAGGCGACACCCCCGCCTGGCTGTGGCTGGTAGCCAATGGGCTGCACGCTCCGGACCATCCCGACTGGGGCGGCTGGGGCGGACGCTACGAACGGTATACGCCGGACTTTAACCCCGACGATCCGGGGTCGCCCGGTATTCCCTATTCCGCGGTGACCCGCCCCGTTTGGACGGACGCTTCGGATACCTACACGCCCTTCCGCCCCAGTGCCTATGGCCGGGCCGTGGAACGGGCGGATACGACTTTCACCGGCAATAAAGTGACCCTATGGCGGTGGCGCGACGACTTCCAACGTGATTTCGCGGCCCGCATGGACTGGACGATCCAGTCCGTCGAGGAAGCCAATCACGCCCCGGTAGCGGTACTGGATAATCCCGAGGAGATCACGGTTCGCTCGGGTGAGGGTTTTCGCCTGGACGCCGCGAATTCCACCGACCCGGACGGCGACCACCTCAGTTTCCTTTGGTACCACTATCCGGAACCGGGCAGCCTGGAGGAAGAAATAACCTTTGCCCCGGAAAATGCCGCTTCCGTGTGGGTTACGGCACCGGAGGTGGAACGGGAGGAGACGGCCCACTTCATTTTGGAAGTTACCGACCACGGGACACCCGCCCTTACCGCTTACGAGCGGGTGGTCGTACGTATTCTGCCGGAGTGAATTAAACCGGAAAATCGGAAAAGGGGGGAGTATTTCAGTGCGAAAATTTGGTAGTGCAATTTTTCACCATTGGTTATTCCCGAATTTACCCCACGTACTAAACGCCGGAGCCGCGGCCATTCCGTTCTGGTCAAATGCTGTGATCATGCCAGACCATATTCCTATTCCTGCTTTTCTGCCCCGACTTTTACTGAGCCTTTGCGTAGCCTACGGCGCTGGCCTGCCAGGGCAAAGCCACGGAGAACCCCATTACCTGGCGCGACGCCCAACGCCAGGAAGCCAATGGTACGGCAGCGCCGATGCCCGACGCATAGCCGATAACCTCCTGGTGTACCAACACGCTACAGGTGGCTGGTCGAAGAATATGGACATGGCCGCGCCACTGACTGCCATGGACATCCAAACTATTCAGCAAGAAAAGGCCGACCCGACAGAGGAGCTGGGCCGCCCACCATCGACAATAGGGCTACCTACCCCCAGCTGCGCTACCTCGCCAGGGTGTACGCTCACTCCGGTGACGAACGCTATAAAAGCAGCTTTCTCCGGGGCGTGGACTACCTACTCGAAGCACAATACCCCAACGGAGGGTGGCCCCAGTTCTACCCCATCCGGGAGGGCTACTACGCAAACATCACCTATAACGATGGGGCCATGATCGGCGTGATGGAGTTTCTGCGAGAGGTGACGAAGGGTAGCTATCCCTTTGTCGACGCTGCCCGGGTCACCGCCGCGCAGGAAGCGATCTATAAAGGCATCGACATCATCCTCGAAAACCCAGATCGAGGTGGATGGCCGGCTCACCGCCTGGTGCGCCCAGTACGACCCTGCAACGCTGGAACCGGCTAAGGCGCGAGCCTACGAGCTGGTGTCGCTGAGCGGATCGGAAAGCGTGGGAATAGTAGAATTTCTGATGGGTATCGAAAAGCCTGATACGGCGGTTGTGCGGGCCGTAACTTCCGCCGTCGACTGGTTCGAGCGCGTAAAACTTCGCGGACTACGGCTGATCCGCCAGCCGGACGATAGTTTGCCCAAGGGCTATGACCTGGTCGTAGGCTTCGACCCGGAACACGGCGAGCCGCTGTGGGCCCGGTTCTACGAGATCGGCACCAACTATCCGATGTTCGTCGGTCGGGACGGGGTGGTCAGGTACGCCCTCTCCGAGATCGAGTACGAGCGGAGGGTGGGCTACAGCTGGATCAACGGCTGGGCGAGGGAGTTACTGGAACGGGATTTTCCGGCGTGGAAGGCTCGAGTAAATAGCGGGCACGGCGGTTAGCATCAGGTTCGTCCGCCAAGCGTAGCATGAGTAGCTCGTCTGCCGAACCGGTTCGCGTCCGGTTTTGGACGGTACCTGCCGGGCTATCCCCCTGTTGAGGTATCGGGCCGGAGGCACCTCGACCTTGGAGCGCTCCCGACGTCTTGCCACGATCCAAGCTTGAGACCCTCCGGGTCGAAAGGCTACACGTGGTGTTCTCGGGCCGGAGGCGCGTCGCCCCTTGCTGTCTACCGCCCCGAACACTTGTCCGCTACGGCAAGGCTATTTCACTTAGCAACCGAATGTCACGCGAGGAGCTGCCCACCTCCAGCCGGTATTGTCCCCGCTCCACCGACCAGCCGGGTATCTTTTCATCCCAAAATCCGAGTTCGGATACCGGGACGGTAAATACAATCTCCTCTGATTCTTCCGGTGCCAGCGGTCCGGTCTTGGCAAAGCTTCTCAACTCCCGCACCGCCCGCTCTACCCGACTACCGGGCAGGCCGGTGTACAACTGAACGACCTCCTTACCTGGTCGATCGCCCGTGTTGGTGACCGTTAGCGAAACGTGGAGGGTATCGTCCAGTAATGTAGTGGTGAGCCCCTCATAAGTAAAGTCCGAATAGCTAAGCCCGAAGCCGAAGGGATACGCCACCTCCAACTCCGCCGCATCGAAGTGGCGGTAGCCGACGTGGATGCCCTCGGCGTAGTCGGTATAGTCGACGTTGCGGACCTGCTCTTCGGCGGGTTTCAGCTCCCGGTTGAAGAGGAAGTCCATGGGATTCATGCTCCCGCCCCCGGAGGGGAAGTTCGCCGCGGAGGCGTGGTCGCTGAGGTTTATGGGCCAGGTCATGGGCAGTTTACCACTCGGGTTTACGGCACCGGAGAGGATGTCCGCCACGGCTGCCCCACCCTCCTGTCCGCCCTGCCACGCCAATACGATGGCGTCGGGTTCGTCCTTCCAGGAGGCCGTTTCGATCACCCCGCCGACGTTCAGTACGACGATCACCGGTTTGTTGGCCGCGTGGAAGATGCGGGTGGCACTGGCGATGAGATCTTCTTCCCAATCACGGAGCAGGAAATCGTCGGTCTCCTGCCGGTCGCCGCCCTCACCGCTGTTGCGCTGGATGGTAAAGATGGCCGCGTCCGACGTCAGGGCAAGGAGCTCGAGCGTTGAATCCGAGTAGATCACCGGAGGCGGGTCGTAGGGCACGAACATGGCCGCCATGCCTTCCGGTTTGACGAATTCCTCGGGGTGGGCCGCGACGTGGTTGGCGTATATCCGCTCGGCACTGGCGTTGATGGCGTACCCGGCCCGCTCGAGGCCCTCCTCCAGGGAGACGGAGTAGGCTTCGTTCACGTCGCCGGAGCCGGTCCCGCCGGTCGTGAAGTCGTAGGAACCGTTGCCCAGCAGCGCGACGTTGCGGTCGGTTGGCAGCGGCAGCGTTCCCTCGTTCTTGAGCAAGACCATTCCTTCGGCGGCAGATTGCCGGGTCACCTCGGCGTGCTGCTGCAGGTCGGGATTATTCCGGTTAGCGTGCCCTTGCATTTTATGCGACTTCAGGATAAGCTTCAGTATACGCCGTGCGGAAGCATTGATTGTCGCTTCGGATAGCTCCCCGGATTCCGCGGCATCCGAGAGGGCGTTCCACTGCTTTTTAGTCCCCGGTTCCAGCAGGTCGTTGCCGGCGCGCACCTGGGCTACCGCGTCGTTGCCGCCGAACCAGTCGGACATCACGATGCCCTCGAAGCCCCAGTCGTCGCGCAGCACGTCCGTCAGCAGGTACGGGCTTTCGGAGACGTAGGTCCCGTTCACCCGGTTGTAGGAGCTCATGATGGTCCAGGGCTGGGCTTCCCTCACGATGATCTCGAAGGGCTTGAGGTAGATCTCCCGCAGCGCCCGTTCCGAAAGCCGCGAATCGTTGATGAAACGCTCCGTTTCCTGGTTATTGGCCACGAAGTGCTTCACGCTGCTGCCTACGCCCTGCGATTCTATACCGTTCACCATGGCCGCGCCGATTTTTCCGGTCAGCAGGGGGTCTTCGGAGTAGTATTCAAAGTTGCGGCCGCAGAGGGGATGACGGTGAATGTTGACCCCCGGACCTAAAATCACGTCGACGCCGTACTCCTGCGCTTCGTCGCCCATGGCCTCTCCTACCTGCCGTACCAGCTCCGTATTCCAGGAGGAGGCGAGCAGGGTGCCGATCGGAAAGGCCGTGGCATAGTAGGTTTGATCGTCGTCTTCGCGCGTAGGCTCGATACGCAGGCCGGCCGGCCCGTCCGACAGGATCAACTCGGGCAGCCCCAGCCGCGGCGTAGGCACGATGGTGCCGGCGGCTCCGGGCACTTCACTTTGCCCCAGCCCGACGGCCGAACCAAGCCCGGAACCCTTCAGCAGGTGGATCTTCTCGGCGGTGGTCATGCGGGTCAGGGCATCGTCCACCCGATCGTCGATCGGTAGCCGACCGTCCTCGTAGGGATCCAGCTGGCCGTTCCGGTTCCGGTCGGTGAAGCGGTAACCGTCAATGGTGATTACTTGGAGGCCGGCCGCTTCGGCGTAATCGCTCTCGAAGCCGAGGTAGGTGGAATGGACATACCAGGCGAAGCCGACCGCCGCGACGATCAAGCTGGTTAAGAGACCGATAAGAAGTTTCCAGAGAAGACGCATATGTCGCAAAATACTCGAATAATTCGGGAGCCATTTTTTTGCGCCGGAGCGCGGGAACAAGGCGAACCATCGCCCCGCAACCCAAGGTCACCTGACCACCCCGGGGGAAGTCAACCCGCGTGCCCCGCCTCTGTTGCGGACCGTGAAGTAGGCACCAGTTGCTTTGTCTATTAACCGCGCGACAGACTGCCCATAGTTAAAGAGGCTTGCCAGCGGCTACAAAATCTCGATCATTTGCAATACACCTAAAGTGGCCAAACGAAATTTTTGCCCACGGGCCAATCATAAATTTGTATTTGTGAAATCATAAGTGTTATTTTAACACATTATACCTCGCTTTTTAGTCCTCACGCATGCAAAAAACTAACCCACCGCGCGCCCTGCTGGGCGCTACTACGCCCTGCTCTTCGTACGCTCACTGGCTGTCCTTGGTAGTTTTTCTCCTGCTATCGGTTACCGGTTGGGGGCAAACCATTGAGGTCAGCGGAACGGTCACCGACGGTAATGGCGAAGTGCTCGTCGGCGTCAGCGTATTCGAACAGGATAACGCCTCCGCGACCGGGACGGTCACGGACCTGGATGGTAACTACCGCCTTTCCGTGCCGCCGGATGCGGTGCTGATCTTCAGCTACGTTGGATTCGGTACGCTGGAGATCCCGGTTCAGAACCGCACGACCCTCGACGTATCCATGGGCAACACCTCCACCAATCTCAACGAGGTGGTGGTGATCGGTTACGGCACCACCGAACGGCAGCAGGTGACCAGTTCGGTGGCGAGCATCGACGAAAACCAATTCAATAAGGGCAACGTCAACAACCCGCTGCAATTCCTGCAGGGTAAGGTGGCGGGCCTGTCGATCGTGCGCCCCGGTAGCGATCCGAACGGGGGGTTCGCCGTTCGCCTGCGCGGCCTGTCTACCTTCGGAGCCAACGCCTCCCCGCTCGTCATCATCGACGGGGTGCAGGGGGGTAACCTGGAGCTGGTGGATCCCAACGACATCGCTTCGATCGACGTACTGAAGGACGGTTCGGCGGCGGCCATTTACGGGTCGCGCGGATCTTCCGGCGTGATCATCGTGACGACCAAAAAGGGCCAGGTGGGAACCCGGGGCGTAACCTTCGACGCATACGGTACGATCGACGAGATCGCCCGGAGCGTACCGATCGCCAGTGCCGAACGTTTCGTGGAAGAAGGCGGCACGGACCTGGGTTACAATACGGACTGGCTGGACCTGGTCACCCGCACCGGCGTTTCCCAGACCTACAACCTGGCTCTGAATGGCAGCTCGGGCGAATCCACCTACCGGCTATCCGTCAACTACCGCGACCAGGAAGGCATCGCGCAGAACAGTGGCTTCAACCAGTTCAATACCCGGCTGAATCTCAACCATGCCGTGCTGGACAGCCGGCTCACCTTTACGGGCAACGCCTCGGTCAACATACGGAACGCCTCCTTCGTCCCTTACGAAGCACTGGGATTCGCCCTTATTTCCAACCCTACCGCTCCGGTGTACATCGACAACGACCCGGAGCTGGGCTACCTGGAGCCTAATACGACGGAGTTTCATAACCCCGTAGCCATCCTGAACGAGAATACGCGGGAAGGCAAATACAAGACCATGCTTGGCAGCATACGGGCCGATTACGAGGTGACCGAGGGGCTAACCGCTTCCGCCTTCTACTCCCTGCAATACCGGAGCGAGCTGTACGGCGCCTACGCTACCTCTGCCCAACGCTTTGGCGGCTTCGACGGCTTACAGGGCCGGGCTGACCGCAGCTCGCTGGACGAACAGACATCGTTGTTCGAGCTTACGGCGGCCTACAAGAAACGGGTGGGCAGCATCGACCTGAATTTGGTCGGTGGGTACACCTACCAGCAACTGATCACCGAAAACTTCAATGTTTTCAACACGGGCTTCATCACCGACGAACTGGGCTATAACAACCTTGATTTCGGCCTCGGTATAAACTCCGAGGATGTAACTCGCCGTGGCTTCGACAGCGGCAAGGGTGAATCCTTACTGGCCTCCTTCTTCGGACGCGCCCTCCTGAGCTTTAAGGATACTTACAGTTTTTCGGCTGCCTACCGCCGGGAGGGTTCCTCCCGCTTCGGGGCGAATAACCGTTGGGGTAACTTCTATTCCGTCAGCGCCGGGGTTGATCTGGCCAAGGCACTGGAGCTGCCGCTCGATCGTCTTAAGATCCGTGCCGGTTACGGCGTGACCGGCAACCTGCCGGGCCCGTTTTATGCCTACCGCGTCCTGTTAAGCAACGCCGGCACCATTCCGTTTAACGACGGCAACAGTGAGCGAAACATCCGGCTATTCAACTACAGCAGCAATCCGAACCCGGATCTCAAATGGGAACAGAAGGCCGAACTCAACATCGGCCTCGATTTCGCCCTTTTCGACTACCGTCTTACGGGTTCGATCGATGCATACACCCGCAACTCTACCGACCTACTATTCAACCAACCGGTTAGCCAGCCACCCAACTTCTTCGGCTCCACCCTGCTGAACCTGGGTGAACTCGAGAGCAAGGGACTGGAACTGGTAATGGACTACAACCTCATAAACCAGGATGCACTGACCTACACCACCGGCATCACCTTCTCTACCAATAAGACCACCATCATCTCCCTAAACGAAGACAGCCAGATCTTCTTCGGCGGCAATCCCGGCCCCCCGGGCCTGAACGGCACCAACGTGATCCGGGCCGCCGTAGGGGAAGAACTCGGTCAGATTCATGCCCCCCGCTTTCTGGGGCTGGACGAAGCCGGTAACCGCCAGTACGAGGAACTGACGGACCTGGACGGTAACGGAACCATCGAACGCTTTAACGATTGGCCGGTGGTCGGCAACGCTCTTCCCGACTTTGAACTGGCCTGGAACAACTCCCTGACCTTCGGCAACTTCGACTTCAGTGCCACCTTCCGAGGTGCTTTCGGCCACAGTATCGCCAACATCAGCAGGGCCTACTACGAAGTGCCGGCTAACATCAACAACTACAATCTGGTAATTACCGACTATTACCTACCGGAAATGGTGGGTAACGAGGAGTGGTCGGACTACTACGTGGAAAAAGCCGACTACGTCAAGCTCGATAACGCGGCGCTCGGGTATAACTTCGACCTCGGGAATTCCAGTTTCCGGCAACTACGCGTGTACGTAGCCACCCAGAACCCCATCGTCATCTCCAACTACACCGGCGTCGACCCCGAACCCCGCATCGCGGGAAATGCGCTTTACCCCGGCGTAGAGTACCGGAACAACTACTTCCGGTCCCGGTCCTACACCGTCGGCGTCAAAGTCGGTCTTTAATCAACGAAGCGAACACACAGATGAAACTATATAAATTTTTCCCCGTCTTCCTTTTGTTGCCGGTACTGTCGTGTACGGACCTGGAACCGGAGCTCTACAGCGATCTGACCCCGGAAACGGAATTCACTTCAGAAGACGCTGTCCTGGGGGCGCTGCTACAGAACTACACCAACCTGAACCTGTACGTCAACGACGCCATCTGGCCATCGCAGGAACTTTCCACGGAAACGAGTGCCGCGCCAGCCAAATTCGGCCCCTGGGACGACGGGGGCGTCTGGGCACGCCTGCACCGCCACGAATGGGAATCCACCTTCTTCGCGTTCAACAATTCCTGGACTCTCGGATTCAGTGGGATTGCCGCCTGTAATCGAACCATTGACGAACTGAACGTGCTAGGCGATTCGGATGCCGCCATCACCGAGATGCGGGCCCTACGCGCGCTCTACTACTGGCTCATGATTGATCTTTTCGGCGACGTACCGCTGGAAACATCCTTCCTCGATGGGCAGCCCAATCCGGCGCGTGCTCCCCGCTCCGATGTCTATCAATTCATCGTTACCGAGCTCAACGAAGTGCTCGAATCCGGTTTGCTTTCAACCGCAACCGGCGGGCCCTACTACGGACGCATGACCCAGTGGGGAGCCCTGGCCCTGCTCACTAAGGTCTACCTGAACGCTGAAACGTACACGGGCACCCCCCAGTGGGCAATGGCCGCCACCACCGCTTCACGGATCATCGATGGTGGTCCCTACGTACTGGAAGAGGACTACTTCAACAATTTTGAACCGGAAAACCGCTCCTCTCGGGAGAACATCTTCGTGATTCCCTACGAGCTGTCCGGCGGCAACACCGGATTTAATATGCACATGCGGACGCTCCACCCATTGAACCGGGAGACGTACAACTTCACCACGGGCCCGTGGAACGGCTTCGTTGCCCTCGAAGAGTTCTATAACTCCTTTGACGAGACCGACCGGCGGAAGGAAATGTTTATCGTCGGTCAGCAGTACGATGCCGCCGGCAACCCCCTGATGGACCCTAACGGAGCTACGGAGGTCGACTCCGACGGTGACCCCGAACCCGATGGCCCGCCCCTAATTTTCACCCCCGAAATAAACGAGCTGACACCGCGTGCCTTCAGCCAGTCCGGCGCCCGCATCGGTAAATTCGCCTTTGATTTCGGTCTGGCGCTAGCCCAACAGAACGACTTCCCCGTATTCCGCTACGGCGACGTCCTGCTCATGCGCGCCGAGGCACTCTGGAGGATGGACAACAACGACGCCGAAGCCGTGGAACTCGTCCGGCAAATTCGTGAACGCGCCGGCCTGGAGGCCATCGACCCCCTTACGGAAGGCGAACTATACGACGAGATCCAGCGCGAGCTCGCCTTCGAAGCCCACAGCCGGCCTACCATGATCCGCTTTGACCGGTTCACCGGTGATTGGTGGGAAAAGTCGGCTTCCAGCGATCAGAAGCTATTATTCCCCATCCCCCAGGGTCAACTTAACGCAAACCCGAATCTGACGCAAAACCCAGGCTATTGATCAATCGCGGCACCGTATACGCTTCCCGGAGTTTGGCCGCTCTACTCCTGGGCTTACTGTTTACCGCCTGTGAAGAACCACCCCGTTCCGTCGAGCTTTGCCCCACCAGCGCGGATACGCGTTTCGAGCTCCTGCCCCCCGAGCGAACGCAGATCGATTTCCGGAACGACCTGGAGCATACCGAAGAATTTAATACCTACACCTACCGCAATTTTTACAATGGCGCGGGGGTAGGTATCGGTGACCTAAATAACGACGGATTGGTTGATCTCTTCTTCTGCGGTAATATGGTCGACAACCGGGTATACCTTAACCGGGGTGATTTTCATTTTGAGGATATCACCGAACACGCCGGACTCGGCAGCCCCGGCGTATGGTCTACCGGCGTGAGCCTGGCCGACGTCAACGGTGATGGCTGGATCGACATCTACGTCTGCAAATCCGGCCGGCCCGAAGGAGACAATCGGTACAATGAGTTATTCATCAATCAGGGCGTGACCGACACTGCCACCGGACTACCCACCTTTTTAGAGGCCGCCGCGGAATGGAACGTGGACGACCTCGGCCTATCGACCCACGGTGCCTTCTTCGACTACGACAAGGACGGCGACCTGGACCTTTACCTCCTCAATAATTCCCTGCGGTCGGTGGGTGCCTACGACCTACGCCCCGATCAGCGAATGGTGCGGGACCCCCATGGCGGAAATAAACTTTACCGCAATGACGGGCCCCCGGGCCCCGACGGCGGCGGCTTTACGGACGTGAGCGCCGCGGCGGGTATCTACGGCAGCGCCATTGGCTTCGGCCTGGGGGTCACCATCGGTGACGTGAATCGGGACGGATGGCAGGACATCTTCGTATCCAACGATTTCTTCGAGCGGGATTACCTCTACATGAACGATCGCGACGGCACCTTCACCGAAAGCCTCGAAAGCACGGTCGGCGAGATCAGCCTGGGTTCCATGGGTGCCGATATGGCCGACCTGAACAATGACGGCTTCCCGGAAATATTCGTCACCGAAATGCTCCCGCGCGATGAAGGGCGGCTCAAAACCAAGACCCTCTTTGAAAACTGGAACAAATACAAGTCCAACGAACGGGCGGGCTACCACCGGCAGTTTCCCCGCAACGTTTTGCAACTCAATCGGGGCTACGCAACTCCCGACAACCAGGCGGTAACCTTCGGCGAAATCGGCCGCTATGCCGGCACCAGCGCGACCGATTGGAGCTGGGGAGCGCTGATCGCCGACCTGGACAACGACGGCGCTAAGGACATCTACGTCGCCAACGGCATCTACAAGGACCTGATCGACCTGGATTACCTCAATTTTTACACCGACCCGGCTACGTCGCGGCGCATCCTGGACCAGAAGGGCGCCTACCTTAAAGAGTTGATCGATAGCATGCCGAGCACTCCCCTGGCCAACGTTGCCTTTAAAAACCTGGGTGACCTGCGCTTCGAGGACGTAGCCCCGGCCTGGGGGCTCGACTGTCCGGGCTTCTCTAACGGCTCCGCCTACGGCGACCTGGATAATGACGGAGACCTGGACCTCGTGGTCAGCAACGTCAATATGCCCCCCTTTATTTACGAGAACCGGACGGACGAACTGGGCGAGGAAAATCATTACCTCACCATCGACCCGCGGGGGGCCATGCATTCACCTGCGCTCGGCGCCCAAATCAGCCTCTACGCCGGCGACCAGCACTGGTACCAGGAGATCGCCCCGATGCGCGGTTACCAGTCCAGCGTGGACGCGCGGGCCCATTTCGGCCTGGGAGCGACCGCCAGGATCGATAGCGTCGTGATCCGCTGGCCGGACCTGACGGTCCGCACCCTGACCGACGTACCCGCCGACCAACTGCTAACGGTGACCTACGACACTACGCACCGCCGACCCACCCGGCCGAAATCGCCAGCCGACCTCCAACCCTTGTTTGCCCGCCACGCCGGAAACGCAGGGATAAACTTCGCCCACCGGGGGGCGGAATTCGTGGATTTCGACCGCGACCCGATGCTCTTCCACATGGTTCGAACGGGTACGCCCCGCAGCTGCAGTAGCGACGTGAACGGTGACGGCCGGGCCGATCTGTTTCTATGCGGGGGGGAAGGGCAGGCCGACCAGCTCTATCTGCAACGGCCCGACGGCACCTTCGGCCTGTCCGAACAGCCAGGTTTCGCCACCGATGCGGGTTCGGAAAGTAGCGACGCGGTATTCTTTGACGCCGACGGCGACGGAGATCAGGACCTGTACGTCAGTAGCGGCGGCAACCAGTATCCTTCCACATCGAGCCTGTTGCTCGACCGGCTGTACATCAACGACGGGGACGGAAACTACCTGCGCGATCCCCAGGAACTACCCAGCTGGCGCAACGAAAACAGTGGCTGCGTCCGGCCCGCCGACGTAGACGGCGACGGCGATACCGACCTGTTCGTAGGCGTACGCGCCAAGCCCTTTCAGTACGGGGAGCCCACCGCCGGCTACCTGCTGCTCAATGACGGTGCGGGCACCTTCACGGACGTTAGCCATGACCGGGCGCCCGATCTCGGCGATCTCGGCATGGTTACGGTGGCCGAATGGCTGGATTATGACGGCGACGGCGATCCGGACCTGCTCGTCGCCGGCGACTGGATGCCCCTGCGGCTATTCGCCAACGACGGGGGAACGTTGACGGAAGTGTCCGCAGCAGCCGGCCTCGGTGAGACGCAAGGTTTTTGGAACGCGCTATCGGTGGCTGACGTGGACAACGACGGCGATCCGGACCTGATCGCCGGAAACTGGGGAATGAATACCCGCATCCGCGCCACCTCCGACGCGCCGGCCCGGCTGTACGCCGGTGACTTCGACGGCAACGGCAAGATCGAGCAACTCATTACCACCTTCCACGACGGGGGAACGTATCCGTTGGTCATGCGGACGGACCTGGTCAGCCAACTTCCCCAGCTGCGTAAGAAGTACCTCTATTTCCGCAACTACCGCCGGCAGCGGGTGGAGGACGTACTCCCGGCCGAACGCTGGCAGCCGCTACCGCCCTCGAGTGCCGTGACCACCGAGTCGGTATGTTACCTGAACGACAATGGCGTATACCGCGCCCGACCTTACCAAGGAGGCGCAGCTATCCCCGATATTCGCCGCGCTGGCGGAGGACTTTGACGGCGACGGTACCGTTGACCTGTTACTCGGCGGAAACTTTCACTGGGCCAAGCCGGAAGTGGGTATCTACGACGCGGGCCGCGGCCTGTTCCTGCACGGAAACGGCGACGGGTCGTTCACCACGGTACCGGCGCTACGATCCGGCATTTTTCTGGACGGCGAGGTTCGGGATTTCGAACCTATACGCGTTGGGGAGCGCCGCCTGATCGTGATCAGCCGTTACGCCGATACCCCCGTGGTACTAAAGACAGCGCCGTGATCAAGTATTTGCTTCCATTCTGTATAGCATGCATCACCGGCACCTGCTCAACCGGGTGCGACGATAGTCCGGCCCGGCAGTTTCGGGACTGGCAGCAAAGCGAGTTGGCCTCGGGCGAACGCTTCGATAGCTTGCCCGGAGAGCTGTATTTCGGAATGACGTTCGAGGAGTTTCGAATCCACTGTATGGAAATGCACCGGGCCGGGAAGGCCAGTGAAGGCGGATTGAAAAGCGGATCCTGGTTGCTCGCCGCCCTGCCGGATGGGCTGGCGCACCCCGCCTACATCAATTACTTTCCCACCTTTGAAGGAAACGTGATCACCAAACTGGAGGCTGCCGTCTACTATTCCGATACGGTGGCTTTTTCCAGCGAGCGCCCCTTTCACCAGGATAGCCTGCTGCAGGATGTGCTCGGGTTTATGGACGAACAGTACGGTCCGGGCTTCGTACGGATCGAGAGCCCCGTACCCGGCCGGGGCGAGGTGTACGCCAAATTGACCGGAAACCGCCGGTTGACCGTATGGAAGGACCTGGACGCTTACCTGGTGAATCTCTGGTTCGTCGATCTTGCTCCCCAATCCACCGCTCATGACCAATAGCGCGCCGATAATGACAGCTCTCGCTTTATTACTCGCGGCCAGTGCTTGCGCCCCCAATGCCACACGGGAGGAAGCGGACACCTCCCGCCTGTTCAGCCTGCTGCCCGAGGAAGCCACCGGCTTTGACTTTTACAACCGGGTAGCGAATACCAAAAGCTTCAATATCTACACCTACCGTAATTTTTACAACGGCGGCGGCGTCGCCATCGGGGACGTCGACGGCGACGGGCTGCCGGACATCTACTGCACGGCCAATATGGGCCCGAATCGACTATACCGCAATCTGGGCGCTTTCCGCTTCGAGGAAATAGGCGAACCGGCGGGCGTGACGGGCAGCCAGGCCTGGTCTACCGGCACGAGTATGGTGGACATCAACGGGGACGGCAGGCTCGACATCTACGTATGCAACTCCGGAGACGTGGCCGGAGAAGACCGGCGCAATGAGCTTTTTATCAATAACGGCGACGGTACCTTCACGGAGCGGGCCGAAGCCTACGGACTGGCTGACCGCGGCTACTCCACCCAGGCGGCTTTTTTTGATTACGACCGCGACGGCGACCTGGACGCCTACCTGCTGAATAACTCCTTTCGCGCCATCGGTTCCTTCGACCTGCGGCGCAATGACCGCTACGTCCGTGATTCGGTCGGCGGTCACAAACTATACCGCAACGACGGCGGTCGGTTCCGGGACGTGAGCGAAGAGGCCGGCATCTACGGGAGCACCATCGCCTTTGGACTCGGGGTGCGGGTTACCGACTTCGACCGCGACGGATGGCCGGATATCTACGTCTGTAACGACTTCTTCGAGCGGGATTATCTGTACATGAACCGGGGCGACGGTACTTTCGAGGAAACCCTGGTCGACAAAGCCAGTTCCATCAGCATGGCCTCCATGGGCGTCGACGCGGCGGACCTGACCGGCGATGGCTACCCGGAACTCTTCGTCACCGAAATGCTGCCCCGCGACGAGGGTCGGCTAAAAACCTCTATGACCTTCGAGAATTGGGATAAGTACCGGCATAACGTCCGCTACGACTACCACCACCAGTTCACCCGCAATATGCTGCACCAAAATACGGGTGCCGATCGCCAGGGCGATTTCGCCTTCAGCGAAGTGGGTCGCCTGGCCGGCGTGGAAGCCACCGACTGGAGTTGGAGCGCCCTGTTTGCCGACCTTGACAAGGACGGCCACCAGGACCTTTACGTGACCAACGGTATCTACCAGGACATTCTTAACCAGGACTACCTCCGCTACATCTCCAACGACATCGTCGCCCAAAGCCTGCGGACCGAGGCCGGGGTGAACTACGAAAAGCTGATCGAAATGATTCCCTCCCAACCCATCGCGAACGTGCTTTTCTCCGGTGGAGGGGGAATGCGCTTTGAAGATAGCACGGAGCAGTGGGGTCTGGATCAAGCGGGCTTTTCAAACGGTGCGGCCTACGGCGATCTCGACAACGACGGCGATCTGGATCTCGTGGTCAATAACGTCAATATGCCGGCCTTCCTTTATCGCAATAACGCCGAACGCCACTTTCCCGACCGCCATTACCTAAAGATCCAACTGCAGGGCGGGGAGAGCAATACTATGGGCGTCGGGGCGCAGGTTACCGCCAAATCCAGAAACGTCATCACCTCGGCGGAGCAGATGCCGGTCCGGGGATTTCAGTCCTCCGTCGAGCCGGTAGTCTTCCTGGGACTGGGCGGTCAGGAGATAATCGATAGCCTCACGATCGCCTGGCCGTCGGGGGCCCAAACCTTGCTTACCAGCGTGCCCGTGGATACCCTGCTTACGGTGCGCGAGCCCGCGGTGTCCGGAGCCCCACGGACCGATCTACACGCTTCCCGGGCCAAAGCCGGCCTGTCGCAACCCTTGCTTAGAGAATCCGTGCTGACCGGTTCCGGCATCGTGCACGAGGAAAATGACCACAACGACTTTGATAAAGACCGGCTTCTTTACCAGATGATGTCTACCGAGGGGCCGCACCTGGCCGTCGGGGATGTCACCGGCGACGGACGGGAGGATGTCTTCATCGGCGGGGCGCGCGAACGGCCCGGCCAGCTGTTCGCTCAGGGCCCCGACGGGAACTTTATCCCCCTGCCTCAACCCGCACTCGAACAGGACGCCCGAAGTGAAGACGTTGATGCCGCCCTCTTCGACGCCGACGGGGACGGGGACCTGGATCTGTACGTGGCGAGCGGGGGAAACGAGTACGCCCCCAGCTCTTCGGCCCTCGCCGACCGCCTGTATCTCAACGATGGGAGGGGTCGCTTTACCAAGGTACCGGCGATTTATCCTACCCGCCGCTTTGAAAGCACGTCTTGCGTGGTTCCTCACGATTACGACGGGGATGGTGACCTAGATCTCTTCGTAGGCGTCCGCCTCCGGGATCGACACTACGGCGTCCCCCAGAATGGCTATCTGCTGGAGAATGACGGCCACGGAACCTTTACCGACCGGACGGATGAAATGGCCCCCGGCCTGTCGGCAATCGGTATGATCCGCGATGCGGCCTGGGCGGATCTAAACGGTGACGACCGCCCCGACCTGATCGTCTCCGGAGAGTGGATGCCCCCCCGCATCTTCATACGTACCGCAGCCGGGCTGGTCGACCGGACCGAAGCCTACGGGCTGGCCGACTTTTCCGGCTGGTGGAACACGGTCACTACCGCGGATGTCGACGGGGACGGCGACCAGGACCTCATCATGGGTAATCACGGCCTGAATTCCCGCTTCCGTGCGTCCGCTCAGCATCCGCTAGAATGTTACGTCTACGATTTTGACCGCAACGGTACCGTAGAACAGATCATTACGGCCTACAACGGGAATACTTCTTACCCGGTGGCCCTCCTTCACGATCTGACGTCGAGTTTACCGGCCCTCAAAAAGTCGTACCTCAAGTACGATGCCTACCGGGAGAAGCAGATCGAAGACTTGTTTGCCGCGGAAGACCTGGCCAGGGCAATTCACCTGCGGGTGACTACCCTGGAGAGCGGGGTCTTCCTGAACGAAGGCTCGCGGTTCGCCTTCCGGCCCCTGCCCCGGGAGGCCCAGCTTTCACCGACCCTGGCCGCCTACGTCACCGACCTAACGGGCGACGAAATACCCGACGTGGTGCTGGGGGGCAATCTTTACGAAGTGAAACCCGAGATGGGCCGCTACGATGCAAGCCGGGGTACCCTGCTGATCGGTTCGGGAGACGGAACGTTTACCGTGGCCGCCGCCCGGGAGAGTGGCTGGGAACTGGACGGGCCGGTCCGCGACATCGTTCCGATCAGGCTGCCGGGTGGTAGCTATCTGCTGGTGGCCCGCAACGACCTGCCCGTACAACTCTTCGAACTCCTCCGCCCGTGAAGTACGCTGCGAACCAATACCCTTACATTTGGCTCCTGGCCCTCGGTATGGCGTGGCTTACCGGTTGCCGGGAGGAGGGTCCGTTGTTCACCGAGATGCCACCCACGGAGACCGGCATCGATTTCGCCAATCACCTCACGGAAAGCGAAGACCTGAACATCAACCAGTACCTCTACGCCCACAACGGCGGCGGCGTCGCGATCGGGGATATAGACAACGACGGCCTTCCGGACATCTACTTCACCTCCAACCAACTGGCGAACCGCCTGTACCGCAACCTCGGCGATTTTCGCTTTGAAGACATCACCGAAACGGCCGGCGTAGGGGGGACCACCGGCGAACGTCACTGGAAGACCGGGGTGGTTATGGCCGACGTGAATGGCGATGGTTACCTTGATATCTACGTAAGTCAGGTGGCCCGCTACCGGGGCTTCGACGGGACGAACCAACTCTTCATCAATAACGGCGACGGCACCTTCACGGACCGGGCCGCGGCGTTCGGCCTGGACCTGGAAAGCTATTCCCAGCAGGCGGCCTTCTTCGACTACGATCTGGACGGGGACCTCGACCTCTACCAGCTTAACCACTCCGTCCATAACCCCGACGTATACATCCACGCCGAGAAACGGAATACCCGCGACCCGCTCGCCGGCGACCGGCTTTTCCGCAACAACGACGGCGTTTTCGTCGACGTCAGCGATTCCGCCGGCATTTACGGCGGTGCTACCGGCTACGGGCTCGCCGTGGGCATCGGAGACATCGACCAAAACGGCTGCCCCGACATCTACGTGTCCAACGACTTTCACGAGAACGACTATGTCTACTACAACAACTGTGACGGCACCTTCCGCGAAGACGTAAAGGGCACCCTAGGCCACAGCAGTACCTTTTCCATGGGCAACGACATAGCCGATGTCAACAACGACGGGCGGCTGGATATTCTGACCCTGGATATGATGCCGGAGGACGAAGTAATCCGGAAAAAGTCAGCCGGACCCGACCCCTACAACATCTACGACTACAAACTGAACTTCGGCTACTTCTACCAATCTCCCCGGAACATGCTGCAGGTCAACCGGGGGAACCTGTTCGCGGACAACGTGCAGTTTAGCGAAGTAGGCCAACTGGCGGGCATTCACGCCACTGACTGGAGTTGGGCCGGTTTACTGGCCGACCTGGACAACGACGGGTGGAAGGACGTATTCATCGCCAACGGGATCGTAAAGCGCCCCATCGACCTGGACTACATCAACTTCACCTACGATGAGGAGGTACAGCAGACGGTCTCCTCCCTCGAGATGGTGCAGCGGATGCCGGACGGCGCGGCCCCCAATTACGCCTACCGCAACCGGGGCGACCTCACCTTCGAGAACGTATCGGGGCCGTGGGGGCTGGACCGGGTGGGCTATTCAATGGGCGCCGCCTACGGTGATCTTGACGCGGACGGCGACCTAGACCTGGTGGTGAACAACCTCAACGACGTAGCCAGCCTGTACCGAAACCGGACGGCCGAAACCACGGATAATAATTCGCTTATCATAAGCCTGGAAGGCCCCGAGGGCAATCGCTTCGGAATTGGTACTCGGGTCGAACTGGATGTCCCCGGAGGAAAAATTGTCCAAGAGCAAAATCCCGGACGGGGCTGGCTCTCATCCGTGGACCCGGTGATGATCCTGGGTACCGGCACCCTGACCGAAATCCCGAAAGTGACGATCACCTGGCCCGACGGTAAGGTACAGGAGCTGTGGGACGTTCCGGTAAAGCAAAAACTTCGGTTAACGTACGAAGATGCCCAGCCCCCGATCGTAAGGAAAGAAGTGCCAAGGGTAGCCTTCCGGGATGTTACGGATGCGTCCGGACTGGACTTCTGGCATCGAGAGAATGCCTACGTAGACTTCAACTACGAGCGACTGATGCCCCACAAATTGTCCGTCGAGGGGCCCCGTATGGCAGTGGGTGACGTAAACGCAGACGGACTTTCCGATCTCTACGTCGGCGGCGCGTTCGGGCAGAGCGGGCAACTGTACATGCAAAACGATGCCCTGGATCAAATGCCGCGCTTCACTCCCTCCCCACAGAAAGCTTTCCGCGGGGATACGCTCTACGAGGACGCCCGACCGGTGTTCTTCGATGCGGACGGCGACGGCGATCTCGACCTCTTCGTGGCTAGTGGAGGCGGTCAGGTCATCCACGAATCATTGCTCCAGGACCGACTCTACCTTAACGATGGCCAGGGCCGGTACGCGCTGACCCCCGACGCTGTTCCCAACCTGGGAAGCAACGCTTCGTCCGTGGTGGTCGCCGATTTCAACCGGGATAACTTCCCCGATCTTTTCATCGGCACGCGCTCTCTCGTGGGGAAATACGGGACCTCTCCGGACAGTTACCTGCTCTACAACGACGGGACGGGGCATTTCTCCGTGGATACCTCCCAACGGACCGAATCGCTGCGAGGCCTGGGAATGGTGACGGACGCGACCTGGCTGGCGAAAGAACGATCGCTAGTGATCGTTGGGTACTGGATGCCCGTAACCTTCCTGGATCTCGGGGAGGACGGCACGTTCACCAAGCGGGCCTTGCCGGGAACCGCCGGCTGGTGGAACACCATACACC
The DNA here is from genome assembly GCA_963747415.1 of Lewinellaceae bacterium. Taxonomy (GTDB): domain Bacteria; phylum Bacteroidota; class Bacteroidia; order Chitinophagales; family Saprospiraceae; genus Neolewinella. Next base: position 1,875,972 of record CAVVFF010000004.1, read on the forward strand.
CCGCCGACCTGGATGGGGACGGGGCCGATGATTTGCTCCTCGGTAACCGGGGCCTGAATTCAAGCATCAAGGCCACCGTGGAGGAGCCGCTCCGCTTGTATTTGGAGGATTTCGATAACAACCTCACCATCGATCCAATTCTGACGTATTACCGCCACGGAAAGGAATGGATCTACCCCGGGCTCAACGAACTTAAGGAGCAGTTACCCACTATCCGCCTGCGGTATCCCACCTACGCAGAATACGCGGACAACACCTTCCCGGAAATGATGCCCGAGCGCCAAAGAGCGGCGGCCGAGATCCGGGAAGTACAAACCTTTGCCTCGGGGTACCTGATGAATGACGGTTCGGGAAGCTACACTTTCCAAGAATTTCCCCTGGAGGCACAGTACGCCCCTATCAGTGCATTTGCAACCGCCGAAGTGAACGGCGACGGGCGGCCGGACGTATTCGCGGCCGGAAACTTCCACGATAATATGCCCTCGGTCGGCCGGTACGACGCCTCCTACGGGAACCTACTGCTAAGTACCGGGACAGGCTTCGAACCCGCGGATGCGGCAACTTCCGGCTTCGCCCTCTACGGGGAAACCAAAGACCTGGTGATCTTTCAAAACAATAACGCGATTACTGTCGTAGCGGCAAGAAACGATGCCCCGTTGCGGGTGTTGCATACCCGGCGACAGCTCATTCTCAAATAAACAGCTACCTATGAACAGGCATCTACTTACCCTGCTGATTACCTGCGGCGCGATCGGCCTGCTTTCCGGCCAGCAACTCCAAAGCTTCCCCCTGTCCGCGGTCAGCCTCGACGCCGGCCCGTTCTTGCGGGCCCAACAGACGGACCTGGATTATATAATGCAGATGGACCCGGACCGCCTGCTGGCCCCTTATCTCGAGGAAGCCGGCATGGACCCGGCAGCGGAATCTTACGGAAACTGGGAGAACAGCGGGCTGAACGGTCACATCGGCGGGCACTACATCTCGGCCCTCTCGCTGATGTACGCCTCCACCAGGAACGAAGCGGTGCACGAGCGCCTCACCTATATGCTGGACCGTCTACAGGAAGCCCAGGAAAAAAATGGTGACGGCTACATCGGCGGCATTCCCGACGGCAAGCCCATGTGGAAAGAGATCGAGGGCGGAAACATCCGCGCCGGCGCCTTCTCCCTCAATGACCGCTGGGTCCCCCTCTACAACATTCACAAGATCTTCGCGGGCCTTCGGGATGCCTACGAATATGCCGACAGTAAGCAAGCCCTCGGCATGCTGCTCAAGCTTTCGGACTGGTTCGTGGAAACCACCGGCGACCTTTCGTCCGAGGAAATGCAGGATATGCTCCGTAGCGAGCACGGCGGCCTGAACGAAATCTTCGCCGACGTCTATGCCTACACCGGCGATAAAAAATACCTCGAGCTGGCCCACCGGCTATCCCACGAAGTAGTGCTGGATCCGCTGTTGGTACGGGAGGATCGGCTAACCGGGATGCACGCCAACACCCAGATCCCGAAGGTCATCGGCTTCGAACGGGTCGCCCAGGTAACCAACGACACGAGCTGGTCCGGTGCCGCCGATTACTTCTGGCGCACCGTGGTGGACGAACGCACCGTCTCCATCGGGGGCAACAGCGTCCGGGAGCATTTCCACCCCGCCGACGACTTCTCCAGCATGATCGCCTCTAACCAGGGGCCGGAAACCTGCAACACCTACAACATGCTGCGGCTGACCAAGATGCTCTACTTGGATAAGCCCGGCCAGCACTACATCGACTACTACGAGCGGGCGATGTACAACCACATCCTGTCTTCCCAGCACCCGGACGGCGGATTCGTGTACTTCACCCCCATGCGCCCCCGCCATTACCGTGTTTACTCCCAACCTCAGGAGGGCTTCTGGTGCTGCGTGGGCTCAGGGCTCGAAAACCACGGAAAGTACGGCGAACTGATCTACGCCCACAACGATGAGGACGTTTACGTCAATCTCTTCATTGCCTCTACCCTTAACTGGGAAGAGAAGGGACTGCAGCTACGCCAGGTGACCGATTTCCCCTACCAAAGCACCACGGAACTGGAAATGCAGCTGGAGCAACCGAGCCGCTTCGCCCTTCACCTCCGCCATCCGGGGTGGGTAAGCGAAGGCGACTTTTCCGTTTCCGTGAACGGGGAAGAGCAATCCGTAACTACCGACGAGGCGGGCTTCGTCTCCATCGACCGGGAGTGGAATACCGGCGACCGAGTCAGTGTCAATCTGCCAATGCACACCGAGGTAGAGTACCTGCCCGACAATTCCCCCTGGGCTTCCTTCGTCCACGGCCCCATCGTACTGGCCGCAGCTACAGGGTCGGGCGACCTGGAGGGACTGTTAGCGGACGACAGCCGGATGGGCCACGTGGCCGCCGGTGAGTTCCTGCCCCTGGACGAGGCACCGATGGTGGTCCAGGACGGTGGCGAGCTGAGCAGTCAGGTGAATCCACTTCCCGGGGATTCCCTCCGCTTTACGATCGCCAATGCGGTTACCCCGGATGGTTCGGAAGCACTCGTCCTTCAACCCTTCTTCGAGGTGCACGACAGCCGGTACATGCTTTACTGGCGGGTCACCGATCCGGACGAGCTGGAGCAAATACGGACCGACATGCGCGCCGCGGAGGCCGAGCAGCTGGCCCTGGAAACCTCCACCGTCGACCACGTCGCGGCGGGAGAGCAACAACCGGAAACCGAGCACCGTTTCGCCGGAGAACAAACCGACAACGGGAGTACCGACGAGGGAAAAAGCTGGCGTTCCGCCCGGGGCTGGTTCAGCTACGACCTGAACAACACCGCTAAGGCGGGCAAAACGCTGCGCATCACCCACGAGGCCGCCGGCCCCCCCCGCAAATTTGACGTACTGATCAACGACGAGGTAGTACAGTCCGTCAGCCTGCCGGGCTCGCGGGAACAGGGTGAGCAAATACTGGACATTAACATCCCGGAAGCCGTCCTGAACAGCGCCACCGGGGAGGCCTTCACCCTGAAGTTCGCCGCGGCCGAGGAGTCATTTACGGGGCAGATCTACTCCGTCCGCCTCCTTAGGAAAGCGGATTGATCCAGTCCGTTGGACCGGGCCGTTACAGATTTAGCGTGGTGCGGCTCCGCTCTTGCTTGTCGTATTCCTCGGCGTCGAAGCGGAAGAGAAAGGCTCCCTTACGCGAGGTCGATTTATCTTTTTCGTTCAGTTTCTCCAGGAAGTTGAACGAGCGGATCTTGCTGCTGAAATTTCGTTTATCCAGCGTCACGTTCCAGATCGCCTCATAGAGCGTCTGAAGCTGACGCATGGTAAACTTCTTCGGCAGCAACTCAAAGCCCACCGGTTCGGTCTGCGCCTTCGTCCGCAATCGTTTCAGCGCGGCGGTCACCATTTCTCCGTGGTCGAAAATCAGCGCGGGGAAATCCTCGATGTTGAACCACTGCGCCGAAAACTGCTTGCTCAGTTTCTGGGAATGCTTATTGATATCGATGAGCGCGTAGTAGGCCGTCGACACGATGCGTTCTTCCGGGTCCCGGTCGATTTTACTGAAGGTAGCGACCTGCTCCATATAGATGTCGCTCAGGCCGGTGTAGCGGCTGAGTATTCGCGTCGCGGCGTCCTCCAGCACCTCGTCAGTCTGAAGAAAACCGCCGACCAGGGACCACTTTCCCCGTTCTGGCTCGAACCCGCGCTTGATCAGCAGGATCTTCAGAAACTCCCCGTCGAAGCCGAATACGATACAATCCACAGCGAGGAGCAGTCGCTCGCGGCTGAAATCCTCGTGGGTTTCCATGAATACGTTTGCCAGTTTTCTTGATCGAGACGCAAATTACGAAAATTGGAGCCGGCAGCTGCCGATGCTGGGGCTCTTCAGACCTGGGTAAGCGGACTTGCCGCATCGTCCGTCCGGAGATGGCGCCACACCCGCGCTCCGCCGCCCTACCCTACTTTGCGGGATGACCGTATCCGTCGCCCTCGTCCAGGACAGCCCCGCCTTCTTTGATAAGGAAGCCACCCTGCAGAAGCTCGCCGCCCTCGCCAAGTTAATTCCACGGGTTCGACTTCGGGGCCCGGGTGGGCAGCCGCACCGACGCCGGACGGGAACTCTACCCCGCCTACCACGGCGCGAGCGTGGACCTGGAAAGCTCCGACCGGCAGCGGCTGCAACCAGTACGTCACGCGTGGCATGCTGGCCCCCGCTTATCAGAAGTTGGTACCGGAAGAAAGAGATGCCCTCAGTCGCGGCGGCAGCGTGATCGTATCGCCATTGGGGGAGGTGCTGTCGGGCCCGCTATTCGATACGGCGGGCGTGGTCACCGCAGAGCTCGCCCTGGAAGCCATTATAGGTAGCAAACTGGACTTCGACGTGGCCGGCCATTATGCCCGACCGGATATCTTTGAGCTGACGGTCCGGGGGCAACCGACCCACCGTAAGGAATAGGGCGGCGGAGCGCAGGAGGTAAGCCCTTCCAAAAGTCCCCTATCCGTGGCTTTATTAACACCTAGTATATGACCCGTTTTCACACCCTTCTGCTGCTTTTTATGCCCGCATTTTCCTACGGCCAACAATTATCGATCGCTGAAGCGCATCTGTACGTGGAACGACTGGAACGCGTGGATATACTATCCTCCAAGGGTCGGGAGTATTTCGACACTCTACTTGAGGCCTCGGACTGGCCGGATCATTACCCTGCCGGATTGCAAGGAAAACCATACGCACTGGGGCCACCCCCTTCCCGATCACACCTACTGTTATCCCTGCGGGATGCATTTCATTCCGCCTTACTGTACCGCATTGGGATCTATGACGGAATGGACGCCAGAAGGGAATTTGAGGAGAGAAATAGCGGGACATCGCCGGGTAACCTCTATAAGCATACGCTAGATTCCGTTTTCAACGAAGGTGCGCGAAATTCAATTGGCCGTCTTATCGAAGAAAAAATCGGGGTAGAAGATAGCTTGGTGCCATCCCGATCGGGCTTATCCTTTAATTTGAACCAGGCAATAAACCACGGCGCACCGAAGCTCGGACTCGTCAGCCCGCACCGCAGCGCCCTGGGAAAAACCCGGCGTCGAACGGCCAGGGACCTCCGCGACATCGGCCTGGTATCGGATACCGTCTGCCAGGAAATACTCGCGCTGATCGACGAAGGGGTAATTGCCTGGGAACGCGAGATTTTCGTTCACGCCGCCGAGCGAATGGCTTACTTTGAAAACTATGCCCTGAACCGGGCCCGCGAAACGGAGTGGCTTGTCGGTTTGGCGGCGGTCGACGTACTTCCCGAAGGCGAACTCAGGGTATTGACCCAACGGCCAGACTTAAGCCCCTTGCTGGAAGGCCGGGATCTCCTGGCATACACGAAACGAACCCGGCTTTTTGACCTGAACAAGCTCCCGGTAGCGCCGGCAGAAGGCTACGCCCGGATCTTCGCTGAGATTTCCACCCTGATTCCTGACTTTACCTATACGGACTTTAAGGCCGTTGTGATGCCGGCTAGAAAAAAATACGGTGACCTTACGGCATATAAACTCTCGTTAGCCTTCACCGCAGACGGCCAAGAATACCGGCACAGCGCATTCTACGATTTCCGTCGGGAAGGCGACCCACAGGATACGGTCCTGCAACTGGCGGCGGATTTTCATCCCGTGATCAATAAGTATTTATCCGACCGGGAATCCCCTTACCGGCTGCACCTCGCCCGGACCCGCTACCCACACGACAAGAGCGATCCGTCGGCATTTGGCGTGATCCTCTTGACCGAAGAGCAGTACGACCGTTGGAATGTGAACGACCGGGCCCAGCTCCTGTCCCGGGAAGATTTCGGCACGCTGTTTACCACTGCTTCCGTACGATCCGTCCTGGAGGAGTACGAACGCCTCGGCCTGTTTAATCACCTGAGCGCGACCGAGATCGCGGCGGGGTGGCAGTGCGTCAGTGAATCGACCATCGAGTGCTACACGGACCTGCTGGAGTGCTTCCCGGATGTCATCGTGTACTTCGATTGGGAAACCGGCAATCTGGAAGATCCCTACGCCGAACTGACCCGCGCTTTTGCCCGGGCATCCCGGGGAGCATTCCAGCCGGTCGATATTCAGGACGACTTTGCCGATAGTCGGGAGCAGGATTCCACGAATTACGGCTTTCGGATTGGCGACGAAACCTACGAAACGACTCTCCGAATGGAGAGAGACTGGCTCGATTCAGGTTTTCTTACCCTGATCAAGCGTGCACTGGAAAAGAGCGGAGCGGGCGGAACGTTTCACTTCTGCCTCGATGACGGCCAGGCATCGGGTTTCATCTACCTGACTCCCGCGCAATACGACTACCTGTCAGTGGAACAGCCGGACCTCTTTCCGTCGTACTAAGTCCCGAACGGCGCGTAGCTAACGCTCCAGCTTCCGCACTTCCCGGATAGCCAGCAACAAGGGCAGGATACTACCCACTCCGAAGGAGGAGTCGATTACTTGCCAGTACCAGGGAATACCCCGCAGCGGACCGCAGATAAAGGCCAGCAGCGAAGCCCGGATGCCCACCCATAGTACGCCCATGTACCGCACCGGCTCCCGGTAGGGCAGGATGAACAATAATAGGATAATAAGGTGACCGAAGGCCAGCCAATCGGTACCGTAGGCGACCCAGGGGGGGCGGCGTACGTCTGGTCGAGCTCTTCACGTACCATCAGTACCCAGCGGACGATGCCGGTGTGGTCGGCGGGATCCAGGCTTCCCCCGTTCATGAGTAGGTTACTGGTCCAGTTGATGTCCGCGAGCAGGGGGAAGGCGGTCACCACGGGGATAAACAGCCCGACCATGACCACGATCAGGTAGATGCGTATTTTCCGGAGTGGGTCATGGCAGCGCTTACTAATTTCATCTGGATTACAATGCTACCCGAAAACTTCATCCAGGCTTAACGCCCACCAGCACCTCCCGGCCACCCGGTTTGTCTAGCTTACGGTTTCCTCAACTACCAGCCTATGCGTTTCCCATTGGTATTCCTGACCTTATTTTCCCTGGCTTGCCACGCACAGGCTCCGCAAGAGCTGCGTATCGATGTCCCCGATGGCCCCACCCCCTGGACTTCGCTGGAGATCGCCCCTCCCGCGGACCGATTCCAGTTCGCTATCGTAACGGACCGGACGGGAGGGCTACGACCCGGCGTTTTCTCCACGGCGGTTGACAAGCTGAACCTACTGCAGCCCCAGTTCGTGATGAGCGTCGGTGACTTTATTACCGGCTACACGGAAGACAGGGCACAGATCCTGCGGGAGTGGGAAGAGTTCGACGGCATGATCGATCGGCTTAAATCTCCCTTCTTCTACGTTCCCGGCAACCACGATATCACCAACCCGGTGATGGAAGAAATCTGGAAAGAGCGCTTTGGCCCTACCTTCTACCATTTCGTATACAAAGATGTCCTGTTCCTCTGTCTAAACTCCGAGGATCAGACCCGGGGGGCCGGTCGGGGAACAATCGGCGACGAGCAGTTCGAATACATCCGCGAAACTCTGGCGGAGAACGACGATGTCCGCTGGACCTTCCTCTTCCTCCACCAGCCCCTCTGGGATCAGCCCGAACCGGAGCGGTGGCCCGACGTAGAGAACCTGCTGCAGCAACGAGAACACACCGTCTTCGCCGGCCACGTCCACCACTACGTTCGCTATACCCGCAATAACGGGCGCTACTATACCCTGGCCACCACCGGTGGGGGCAGTCAGCTACGCGGTCCGCAGCTAGGGGAATTCGATCACGTATCCTGGGTGACCATGACCGACAACGGCCCCGTGGTAGCCAACATCGCCCTTGATGGCATCCATTCGGATAGCCTCGTCACCCGGTCGGATTACGACTTTATTACCGGGGTGTACGAAAGCAATCCGGTACGCTTCGTACGTCCGGAAGACCCGGCGGAGACGTCCATGAAATTACAGTTGCACAACCCCACCGACCGCCCCGCCCACGTTCGTTTGGATGCGGGCTTCAGTTTCGACTACTTACCGGACCTCCCGTACGACACGGTGACCGTCCCCCCGAATAACGTAGTCGAACTGGACCTCGCGCTCCAAGCCCGGAACGGTGGACCCGCCCAAGGAGCCAGCTTACCGCTCGATTTCACCTGGTCTTACGACTACGAAGGCCAAACACTGAGTCTGCCGCTAAGCTACCGCATCGGTAGCGAAGCCCAACGGAAGCTACCCAGGGGAAATCCCGTATCCGTTGACGGTGATCTCGGTGAATGGGCCGACCTGCCCTATACTTTCGGAGCGGCCGACGATCCGGACATCCACGTCGAATGGGGCGTCCGGTATACGGAAGATTCGCTGTACTTCGCCGCCCGCGTGTCGGATGACGAAGTGGTCGTGGACAAGGGGGTAGTCGCCTGGCAGCAAGACTACCTGGCCTTCATCATCGACGCCGCACCCTATTCCGAAACCGTCGTCAATACCGGGAGTGGGTACTACCAAAATTCCATCATCGTACTCGCCAGCCCCGAAACGGCATCGGCACCTGGTGGGGCCAGCTTTTACCAGGAGCGATACGACTTCGGCCTGCCCTACCGCAGCGTAGCGACCGCCGGGGGCTATCAGATGGAAATCGCCCTGCCCCTCAGCTACGTACGGGAACGCCAGGGCAATGCCTGGGAACACCTACGGATCAATGTAAGTATCCAGGACCGGGACGTGGATGAGGAAGAGGCTATTCGCTCCAGCTGGCTGCCCGATTGGCGGGGCGAAGATAATGTGGTCGGAAGCGGTATGTTCTGGCGATAAGCTTTTCTCCCGCGCTCCGCCGCCCTACCCTATTTTGCGGGATGACCGTATCCGTCGCCCTCGTTCAGGACAGCCCCGTTTTCTTTGATAAGGAAGCCACCCTGCAGAAGCTCGCCGATCTCGCCTCGGTGCAGGCACGGGCGGGACATAAGCTGATCGTCTTTCCGGAATCCTTCGTACCGGGCTACCCTCGCGGGTTCGACTTCGGCGCCAGGGTGGGCAGCCGCACCGACGCCGGACGGGAACTCTACGCCGCCTACCACCGCGCGAGCGTGGACCTGGACGGCCCCGACCGGCAGCGGCTGGAAAAGCTGGCGAAGGAACTGGGCGTGTACCTCATCATCGGGGTCACCGAGCGCTGCGGCCACCACGGTAGCCTGTACTGCTCCATGCTCTACCTTTCCCCTACCCACGGATTGCTGGGCGTGCACCGCAAGATCAAGCCCACCGGGACCGAGCGGCTGATCTGGAGCGAGGCAGGCGGCGAATCGCTGCTCACCTTCGACACGGCCATCGGGAAACTCGGCGGCCTCATCTGCTGGGAAAATTATATGCCCCTGGCCCGAGCGGCCTTGTACCGGCAGGGCGTGGACCTCTGGGTCGCCCCTACCGCCGATGCCCGCGACGGGTGGACGGCCACGATGCGCCACATTGCCCTGGAGGGCCGCTGCTTCGTGCTGGGTTGCAACCAATACTTCACGCGTGCTATGCTGCCCTCCGCTTATCAGAAGTTGGTGCCGGAAGAAAGAGATGCCCTCAGTCGCGGCGGCAGCGTGATCGTATCGCCATTGGGGGAGGTGCTGGCGGGCCCGCTATTCGATACGGCGGGCGTGGTCACCGCAGAGCTCGACCTGGACGCCGTCGTGCGCAGCAAACTGGACTTCGACGTGGCCGGCCATTATGCCCGACCGGATATCTTCGGATTGAGCGTGCAGGGGCAGCCGGACCAGCGGAAAGAGGAATAGGGCGGCGGAGCGCAGGTATAAAACCCCGCCCCAACTACTGAACAACAAATTCCTTAACCCATAGTGCCTCTATACTGCCGTTCTCGTAGAGCTCGATCCGGATCTTAGGGATTGGCTCCGACGGAATGGGATCCGGCAGGGGCGGCGGTGGCGGTGGGAAGATGGTATCCTGTCCGACAAGGCATGGGTACGGGGGCAGTGCCTGAATGGTATCCATTTCGGGGGATTCGTTTCCCTGATCGGAGTAGCACGGTTGTAACGGCGAAGGGGCCGGCGGCGCCGGGGGGGGTGGTGGAGGCGTAGTCGGACGCATCCGCTGGAATTTTAGCTCGAAATCTACCTTACCCGTCCGGTTGGTGGTGAAGGTGCGGGCGGTATTGGGCTTGAGGCTTGAATAGTCCCACCCTTCGTTTGTCTGGAGGGGATTGAACATCCAGCCGGGGCCGCTGATCTCCACCCGCAGGCTCTGGTAAGTAGCCGGCAACTCCGCCGCTAGGGAATACGGCATATTCGCATTGTAGAGGGTATCCCCCGCCAGGAGTAGGTTTTTCCCGTATTCACCGGTTTCAGGGTAAATTATGCTGTTCGAGAACTTGAAATCCGTGTTTTCGAGGAAGTGTTCCACGTAGGGCTCGAAATCCGGTACGCTCACCGTTACTCCCATCGCCTCGTAGCGGGCAACCAGGTTAGCCCGGATTTTCTCCGGCTCCAGGGCAACGGCGTTATTCACCAAAGCGGATCCGAGGCTTTGGCTGTTGAGTACGCCGTCTTCCCGAAGGTCGGTGCTCAGGTTACCCAACAACTCGGAAAGGTCCGCGACCTCCTGGTACCCCTGCAACATCAGGGAAACGGCCAGCAATACCGCGTTGTCCTTCCCCGTCTTGGTAATGTCAAGGAGCTCGGAAGAAGCTATGTCATCAGCGTCAACGTGGAAGATGGCCAAAATTTCCTGCTGCGCCTGTGTTTTCGCGGCAGCGAAACTACTCCCCTCACCGAGTAAATACTCGATCCGGCTCTTCTCCAGGCTGGACATCAGGTTAACATTCAGGCTGCTTTTTTCGCTCAGGTCGGATAGCGCGAAAAGGGTAAGCTGGGCCGAGGAGTTGGCATCGGTTACCTCGTTGTAGTAAAAACCATTGGCTTGCAGCTGAACGTACTGCGACTCCAGCGTTACGTTTTGCACGGCGAAGGTGCCCCGGTTGTCGAGCAATTGGGTCGTGTAGGTCTTTCCGGTCGGTACCAGGGTAGAATCAAGCTCCGCAATGGTCATGGCCGTCCCGTTCAGGAAGGGGCCTTTCTGTACGTAGCCGCCTATTTTATCGTAAGTGATGACTGGTTTGGCGGGTTCCTCCGGTTCGGGGGGAACCGGCGTAGGTTGCACGGGGGCGGGGGGCGGCGGGGCGGGTTCGATGATCTCCTTCTCGCAGGAAAAGTTGAAGAGCAGCAGCAGCATGGCCGCAAACAGGTAATGATTCATACGTACACATAGGAATTTGGCAACGGACCAACAGGCCCGGAATAAACCACCGGCTTATTCCTTGCTACCTTTTCAACGGGACGAAACATTTTCCTATTGCGCCGTAAGATCACACCATCCCGGTATCCACCCGAACACCGCGCGAATCGCCTGCGCTATAGGGGAACCAAAACTCCATCCCGATGGCAAGTATCTTCATCACCGGCTCCACCGACGGACTAGGCAAAATGGCCGCCCGCCAACTCATTGAAAATGGACACGAGGTCTTCCTCCACGCCCGCAATCCATCCCGGGCCAAGGATGCCCGTAAGGGGCTTCCCGGTGCGGCCGACGTACTTATTGGCGACCTTTCCGACCTGGAAGCGACACGCAAACTCGCGGCGGACGCTAACGCCCTAGGCACCTTCGACGTGGTGATCCACAACGCCGCCGTCCTGCGCACCGACGCGAAGACCATCTTAACCGTCAATACGCTATCGCCCTACCTGCTCACCTGCCTCATGCACCGTCCGAAGCGCTTCGTATACATGAGTTCGAACGACCATAGTTGGGGCCGGATGCAGATCGACGAGATCGGTAAGGACGAGCCCGACATCCGCTACGCCGATACCAAGCTCCAGGTGGCGGCGCTCGCCCTGGCCGTTGCCCGCAAGTGGCCCGACGTACTATCCAACGCGGTCGATCCCGGCTGGGTACCTACCAAAATGGGCGGGAAGGGCGCACCGGATGACTTACAACAGGGACATACCACCCAGGTGTGGCTGGCGGAAGGCAAAGGGGCCGCGGCCGATATGACGGGGAAATACCTCCACCATAAGAAGGTTACCGACATCAAGGCAGTCGCCCGTGACCCAAAGCAGCAGGAGGCGTTGCTGGCCGCTTGCGCTCGGGTCACCGGGGAGGAATTTCCGGGGGGAGATTCTTAGCTTTTTGGTAGGTCCCTATGTCGCTGACAGATTATCTGCGCAAGTGGGCCGAGTGGCCGCCAATCGGGGCTAGGGAAAGGATCATCGGTACCGAAATAGGGACTTGATGGCCAGGCGATAGTGAAGGTTTTAACACAGATCGCCTACGGCTAATACAGATGCGCTGCGCTCGGGCACGGATGAACAGAGATTATAAAAGGGCCATTGGCCAATCAGCGAAACCGGAAGACCAACCGGCTGAGCCGACGCCTTTTGCAGGAAGTCCCCAGCCCTATGAACCTGACAAAGAAGATAGGCGAAAGCGGCAGCCAAATCGCATATCGCATATCGAAATTCCTAAAAGCCGCCGTAGCCAAGTCTAACCAGAATGATAAGGCCGTGCACAGATTCGCTTCGCAAACGGAGCATTAATCACTTTCACCAACCTACTTCATAACCTGCCTTTCCTCCAGGACCATCTGCACGCCCATCACTACCATCGGTAAACCGCTGTTTTCGGTGGGGTGGGTAAAGACCAGGAAGAGGTCCTGCGGAGCGGAGGCATCCGTTCCGGCGGGTACGGTGATCGGAATGTGGAGGGGGTCTGGCATGGCCGTCGGATCCAGCTTATCGATCGGTTCGAGAAAGTCCGACTTGCCCAGCAGGGGACCGTCCGGAGCACCAACGTGCAGCTCCACCGCGCCACCAATCGCGTTAACCATCGGCTTTGGCGCCATGGCAATGACATTCATTCCGTTCACCCCGTCGAGGGTAACATCGTCCAGGCTGACGTAGGCGCCGGGGGCATCCGGCAGAAGCAGATCGCGCCCGCCGTTTGAAAGCTTGCGCACCTTTTCGTAGGTATCGAAGCTGAACACGTGGACATTCGCATTGCGCAGCACGAGCGTTTCCTCGGAGGTCAGGCCGGGTAAACCGTTAGCGCCCTTATCCTGGTAGGCCGCCCGCAGGATATAGACGCCCTTACCGGGATCGCCCGCCGGCAGTTCAAAGGCATAATCGCCCCGCAGCGGCATGGTGGAGCCTTCTCCGGGAGTCAGATCGAGGATGTAGCGGACCATACTTATGGCATCGTCTTGCGATAACTCGGGGTGGGCGGACATGACGTTCTCTCCCCAGTTACCCGTTCCGCCGTTGATGATCTTACCCGCCAGCATTTCCCGTGCATCGGCGTCGTCTGTGTAGCGCTCCGCGATCTCCTGGTAGTTGGGGCCGATGGATTTCTCCGCCACCTTGTGGCAGGCCAGACAGTCATTCTCACCGATCAGGACTTCCCCGCGGGACATCATGCTCCCGGCATCGGCCGCGCGGTGACCCTGGGCAATGGCCACCTTATCATAACCCTCGGGAAGGTAATCGACGGTGAAGGCGACGCGATCGGCCGCGATGCCGTTGTCCAGACTACCGTCCTCGGCGTCGCGGACCTCCACTTCGTACCGGAGCGGCTGACCCGGCGTATAGAAGGAGCGATTACCGGACAGGTCAAGCGCGACTACAGGGGCTTCGTTACCGACGGTCAAATTGATTTCTTGGGTAGCTACGCCGCCCTGCCCGTCGTTAACCGACAGGACTGTACGGTAGAGGCCGATCTCGTTTAGGGTGACTTCGGTTTCCTGACCCTCGAAGGTTTCGGAGTAGCCGTTGTCTGAGGTTATTTCCCATTGGTAAGACAGCTTGTCTCCGTCCGCGTCGGTCGTTCCTTCAGCGCTGAGGCTTACGTTGAGCGGGGCGGTTCCTCCCATGGTGCTGGCGACCAGTTCGGCTTCCGGGACGCGGTTTCCGCCGTTGTATTCAATGCGGATCAGCCGCGCGTCGTCGTTCTGGCTGAACCAGCCGGAGCCATACTCGAGCATATAGAGGTCTCCGCTTTCGGCAAAGGCCATATCCATCGGGTTACTAAAGGTATAGCTCGGCATGAAGCGTTCCATGGATACGTAATTGCCCGCCTCGTCCATGGTCACGGCCATGATCCAGCCGCGCATCCATTCGTAGGCCAGCAGTTTACCGTCGTAGTAGTCGGGGAAGGCACGTTCGGCCCCGTCGAAGTCCTCGGCGTAGAAGACCGGTCCGGCCATGGCGTTCCGCCCGCCGCTGCCGACCAGGGGGAATTCCGGAGACGCGCCGTAGGGGTACCAGATCATGGCCTCCTTTGCCGGAGGGAGGGTGGTGAGGCCGGTATTATTGGGGGAGGTATTCGAGGGCGCGCTGACGTCCCAGGGTTCTCCGGACGTTTCGGCCGCGAAGTCGTACTTGTGGTAAGCTTTGTTGTTACCCACGAAGTGCGGCCAGCCGAAGTTGCCGGGCCCGCGGGCCTGGCCGATCTCGTCGTGACCTGCTGGGCCGCGGGCTGCATCGGGATCGCGGGCATCGGGGCCTACCTCGCCCCAGTAGACATAGCCGGTGTGGGGGTCGACGGAGATCCGGAAAGGATTGCGGTGCCCCATGGAGTAGATTTCGGACCGGGTCTGCTCGGTATCCTCCGGAAAGAGGTTACCGGCGGGAATGCTGTAGCTGCCGTCGTCTTCGGGATGGATACGGATGATCTTGCCCCGCAGGTCGTTGGTGTTGGCCGACGACTTCTGGGCGTCCCAGGGACCGCGACCTGGCCGCTCGTCACTTGGGCTGTAGCCATTGGAGGCGTGGGGGTTGGTATTGTCACCGGTAGAGAGGTAGAGGTTACCGTCCGCATCCCAGGCGATTGATCCGCCGGTGTGGCAGCATTCCTCCCGTTGGACGGGGACCTCGAGTAGGACCTTTTTACTATCCATCAGCAATTCGTCGCCATTCATTTCGAAGCGGGCCAGCACGTTGGCGGCCTTGTCCGGTGCGGAGTAGTAAATATAGATCCAGTGGTTTTCGGCGAAGTCGGGGTCCTTGTTCAGTCCCAGCAGCCCGTCCTCGGCGGTGTCGCCGTCGTTATAAGTGGTACTTACGGGGAGAGTAGCGATGGTTTTAAGCTCCTCGGTTTGCGTATTGTAGAGGCGCACTTCACCCTTTCGCTGGATGAAGAGAATGCGTTGGTCATCGAGCAGGGTCAGCTCCATCGGTTCGTCAAGACCGGAGGCGAGTACCACTTTGGCAAAGCGGTTTTCCTCGGGCCTCGACTTGCTGTAATCCAGCGCCAGTGGATCCGAACCTCCGGCGGCGTAGTCGATGCCGGCCCAGATGTGTTGCAGGAACACGGGATCGGCGAAGGCTTCTTCCGTATGGCCGAGGGCGGTATAGAAGGCGCGTCCGCCGTCGAATTCCTGGTACCAGGACATGGGATGGTAGTCCGGATTCTCACCGCCCTGGTAGCTGGCGTCGTCGAGCTCGAGTACGGGGGTGATCTTGTCTGAAATGTTACGGAAGCTGTAGAACTCGTCGGTGCGGCGGAAGGTGTCGGCGGGGAACATCTCCGTGGCCCACATCCCGGGCTCCAGTACCGTGAATAGCCCCTCCTGCACGTTGCTGGGATCGGAGGGGTGCATCAGGAAATAGGCGCCGGCCAGCTGACCGTACCAGGGCCAGTCGTACTCGGTATCTGTGGCGGAATGGATGCCCGCGTAGCCACCTCCGGCCTGGATATACCGTTCGAAAGCTTGCTGCTGCTCCATATTGAGCACGTCGCCGGTGGTATTTAGGAAAACCACGGCGCGGTACTTGCTCAGGGTATCCCGATTGAAGCGCTCGGCGTCCTCGGTCACGGTCACGCCATAGCCGTGCTCGGCGGCCATCCTGGTTACGGCTGCCTGACCGGCCTCGATGGACTGGTGCCGGAAGCCCTCGGTCTTGCTGAAAACCAACACTTGCGGGGGGCCAGATTCACTGTCGGAGCCGGAAGTACAGCCGGTAATCAACAGCGCCACACAGGCAAAAAGACACAGGGGGATACGGAGAAAATTCATAAGTGCACGATCGGTAAGATTTCAAAGGTAAGCACTTATTGTTTAATGTCTACTCAGGAGACAATACCTTTTTTCCATTTACCTTTGACCGGTCCTGACCGCAGTTTACGCCTTACCCCTACCCTCATGCCAGCGTCCGCCCGTCCCGCCCTTCGTCCCGGGGATTATATTTCCCAGCTATCCATCGACTGCGTAATCTTCGGCTACCGGGAAGCGCAACTCCACGTTCTTGTACCGAAGCCAGTTTTCGCCGAAAACGTCTTTGCCCTGCCAGGCGGCTTTATCCGGCATACGGAAAGCATCGACCAGGCCGCCCGCCGCATTCTCGAGGGCCGCACCGGTATCCGCGACATCTACCTCGATCAATTCCGCGTCTTCGGAGCCGCGGATCGCAGCAACCGGCTGCTGGCGGAACAGGTTCCGGACTTGCGTTTGGGCGAGGACGCAGGTGCAACGTGGATCCGGAACAATCTTACCTGGCTCACGCAACGCTTCGTCTCCATCGGGTACTACGCACTCGTGGATATGGCAAAGGTCATCCCGAATAAGGCCGCGTTTGACAGTTCCCTCGATTGGCACCCGGTGGAGGACCTTCCCCGTATGATGATGGACCACCACCACATCGTCCACGAAGCCCTCCTGACCCTCCGCCGCCAACTCGACGAGAAACTGATAGCCTTCAACCTCCTGCCCGAGAAATTTACCATGAAGGAGCTCCGCCTGCTCTACGAGGCCGTCTACGACCGTCCCTTCGCCCGCAACAACTTCCAGAAGAAAATCCTGAACCTCGGCGTTCTGGAGCGGCTGGAAAAGCACTTTACCGGGGCCTCTAACCGGGCCCCCTACCTGTACCGCTTCCAGGCTTTGGAGACGAAAAAACAACCGGGCATGGACCAGAAAACAGCAGGAGAGATGGGGTGAATCCGTATTACTTTCGCCCGCGAAATCACCGATCAACAGACCGCTGATTCTACTATACATCAATCTAAACTGGCATGATACTGTCGCTAGGGTTTATTCTGGTCGGGTTCATTCTCCTGATCTTCGGTGCCAACTGGCTGGTGGACGGAGCCTCCAGCCTGGCGAGAAAACACCATGTCTCGGATCTGGTAATCGGACTGACCATCGTTTCCTTCGGAACCTCCGCTCCGGAACTGGTGGTTAACGTGATCGCATCCCTGCAGGGGCATTCTGATATTGTCTACGGTAATGTAGTGGGGAGCAACAACTTCAACCTCTTTCTCATTCTCGGAATTGCGGGGCTTATTCTGCCCATTACCGTACAGCGAAGTACCGTCTGGAAGGAAATTCCGATGTCGCTGGCCGCTGCTATCCTGTTGCTGCTACTGTCGAACAACTTTTATATTGGCGGCGACCTGATGCTTTCGCGAACCGATGGCATTCTGCTACTGGTGCTATTCCTGGCCTTTCTCTGGTATGTGTTTCGACAAATGCGGACGGAACGCCCGCTGGAGGATAACGCATCCGAGACCTTGCCCTCGGGACTAAAAATTACCGGCCTGATCCTATTCGGCCTTACCGGTCTTGTATTTGGGGGAAAATTGGTGGTGGACAACGCCATTACCATTGCCACCAACCTGGGCGTAAGCGAGAAGATCATTGGCCTGACCATCATCGCGGCGGGGACTTCCCTGCCCGAATTGGTGACCTCGGCGGTGGCGGCACTAAAGAAGAACAGCGACATCGCCATCGGCAACGTCGTGGGGTCCAACATCTTCAACGTGCTCCTGATCATCTCCTTAAGCGCAATCGTCAATCCCATCGGCTACAACGCCTCCTTCAACCGGGAGATCTATCTCTTGATCGGGGGTACGCTCTTTCTCTTCATCGCTATGTTTGCCGGTGGCCGCCGGAGGCTTGACCGCTGGGAAGCCGCCTTATTGTTCCTGGTTTATATAGTCTATATCGGCATGCAAATCGCGGAGGAAGTGTAAGTAAAGGTTAGTTTGGTCGAAACAGCGGTTACCCCATCGGCACACCGGTTCAGGGCAACGGACTTTTCAAAAACAGAGCGGTGGCCTATTGGATTCGCCACCCGGCCCCATGCGATTTTAACTTCCGCACCTCGCGGATGGCGATCCCCAAAGGCACGATACAAATCATGCCGAAGGAGCAGTCGATCAGCTGCCAGTACCAGGGGATGTTCCGCAGCGGTCCACAAATGAACGCGAGGGGGAACACCAGCAGTGAAGACCAGATACCGATCCACAGGACGCCTTCGTACCGTACCGGCTCCCGGTACGGCAGCACGAAGAACAGCATGATCATCAAGTGGCCGAACGCCAGCCAGTCGGTACCGTAGGCGATCCAGGGGTAGACGGCGTAGGTGTTTTCCAGTCCCTGACGGACCGTCAGTACCCAGGCTACGATTCCCGAGTGCAGCGCCGGATCGAGGGGCTGTCCTTCCCCGACCAGCAGTCGGCTGATCCAGTTGATCTCCGCGAGAAGGGGGAAGGCCGTTACACCGGCAATAAATAGGCCGAGCATTACCAGGCTAATACAAATACGGATCTTGGTGCGTGGAGACATGCCGGCAAAATTACGCTTCCCCACCCAGGTACTACCCGTCTCTAGGCCGTATATTAGCCTACGTTCGGTATGGACCTGAAAAAGATGCATTCACTATGAAAATATTATTCAACACGCTGCTGCTGGCCGTACTCCTGGCTTCCTGTAATTCTTCCGCGGAAACGGAAAGCGAAGAAACCGACGACCTGTCCATGGAGAATGAAGTTGCAGCCCCGGAACCAACGGTAGACCGGACGGACCTGTT
Organism: Lewinellaceae bacterium; assembly: GCA_963747415.1. GTDB lineage: Bacteria > Bacteroidota > Bacteroidia > Chitinophagales > Saprospiraceae > Neolewinella. The sequence goes on from CAVVFF010000004.1 coordinate 1,894,789, forward strand.
AGATATCGATTCCGACGAAGCGCTCATCGCCACCGCGGTACTGGCGGCGCCGGAGGCCAGTCGCGCGGGCAGCAAGGTCATTGGCTACAATACGGCCGGTGAGTTCGTCACCCTCAGGGAAGGCACCAACGAATTCATCTGCCTGGCCGACGATCCTAATAAGGAAGGCTTCAGCGCGGCCTGTTATCACAAATCCATGGAACCCTTCATGGCGCGGGGGCGGGCGCTCCGAGAAGAGGGCAAAACGGCACAGGAGATATTCGCCGTGCGCGAAGAGGAGGCCAAATCCGGCCAGCTGGAGATGGGACAGGCGGGTTCCACCCTGCACGTTTATTCCGGTCCGGAAGCCAGGTACGACCCAGCAGCCGGGACGGTGCCGGGAGCTACCTACCGCTATGTGGTGTACATGCCCTTCGCTACGGCGGAATCAACGGGCTTGCCGGAATCGCCGATCGCCCCGAATCACCCCTGGATCATGGATCCGGGTACGCACCGGGCGCACATTATGATTTCGCCCCTCGCTGGCGGGGAGTAGTCTTCGTTGTATTTACCGGGCATTTTCAGGTAGCTTAAATCCGGTAGTTTCACTGCGAACCGACTTCGTCAGATGGATTCGCCGCGGTCCGGTAGCAACCTGACTTCCCAGATGCCGGTACAAATTCGCCGAACCCCATGAGACGACGCGGGTTATTCGGGCAATCAGTTCCTCGCATCATGCAAAAACCAGTGATCCTCATCACCGGCGCCGGTCGGGGCATCGGCCGCGCCACCGCCGCTTACCTTGCCGGACGACAGTTCCGGGTAGCGCTGCTGGAGAAGGACACCGCCGCGGGAAAAGAAGCGGTGGCCGAAGCACAACTGAGGGGGGAGGCGATCTTCGTGGAGACCGACGTATCCGATGAGCAATCGGTCCAGGCTGCCATCAAGGAAGTACTGGCGAAATGGGACCGCATCGACGGCCTGCTCAATAACGCCGGGTTCATGATCCGCAAGCCCCTCGAAGACCTAAGCCTGGAGGAGTGGAATCAGGTCATCGCAACCAACCTCACCGGGGCCTTTCTCTGCGCCAAATACGCCGCGCCGCACCTGCGGGTTACGAAGGGGGCTATCGTAAATGTGTCCTCCACCCGGAAGAGTATGTCAGAGCCCGATACCGAATCCTATTCCGCGTCCAAGGGCGGTATTTCTTCCCTCTCCCACGCCCTGGCCGTAAGCCTTGGTCCGGAGATCCGGGTGAACAGCATCAGTCCGGGGTGGATCGACGTAACCCCCTGGCAAAAAGAAAGCGACCGTGATCCCGAAAATCTGAGCCAGGCCGACCACGCGCAGCACCCCGTCGGACGGGTCGGTGTCCCACAGGACATTGCCAGTATGGTGGCCTACCTCTTTTCGGAACGCAGCGGGTTCATTACCGGCCAGGATTTCGTCATCGACGGGGGCATGACGCGGAAGATGATCTACGAGTAAAGCCGTAGCGGGGCCAGCGGGGAAAGGAGGAGAACAACCACCGAGATGCCAGCTGTCTTATAGGCCAAACTGGAGGTCCACCCCCTTTGGGTCCACGAGCTCCAGCACGGGGTCTATTTCCCCAAATTGGCGAAAGGTGGAAGCAGCCGTGAATAGATACCGTGTCCTAACCCGGGAGCTGGTTCGACCTATCCGAAGTAATCCTGGCCGATGCCACGATAGCTTGGATTGCGCACGGGAGTTGGGTTGTCGTATTCCTAATGCTATCATTCATAAATTCAGCCCAAACACGGAGCCGAAATCCATGTACTTGAAATTCTGCGGCTGGAGGGTGTCGCCGGAGAAGTTGAAGCCAGTATTAAAGGCGTGCTAACTCACCTTCAAGGATTGGGTCCGGGGTATTAAGTTTCCTGTTTTCAGGTTCGCCCGCAGAGCGGAGCCTGCGAAGCTCGTCTGCCGAACCGGATCTTCACGACCCGGACCCTCTAAGGTCTTGCAGACACTTCGAGGGTCCGGTTCCCTCCCAGCTAGCAAATCCAACCGGAAGCGGACGATTAAAACTGCTCCCGGTAGTTTCCGGCCAAATACTGGTTAGCTTCCTCCTCATCGAACTTTGCGGACTCCGCATTCCAATGCAGCGTTTCGCCCGGGAAGCGACTGGCCACCACGCCCAGCAGGATCACCTCCGTAAGGCGGGCGGCGTAGCTGAATGGGGCGCTGGTCTCGGTCTTACCGAGGCAGGCATCCACGAACTGGTGGTAGTGCTTGGGACTTTCGGAGGCGTAGTTCCGGATGGGTTCCCCCAGTTCCAGCGATGCCGCGGCGTCAGCAATTTCAGAATCAATATTCTGGTAGGCGCCGTCGACGATCAGCCGGGGCTCCTCCATGAAGTGGGGCAGCAGCAACCGGCCTTTCTCGCCGATGAAGACCGCTCCCTGCTCGGGCAGGGCATCGCCGTTCGGCAGCTCCAGGTCTTCGTGATCGGCCGGGGCGCCGGGGCCGTCGTACCAGACCCACTTCAGGCGGTCGCCGGTATAATCGGTGCCGGGGAATTCGTAGGTCACGATGTTGTTCTCCGGGAAGCCGTAGCCATTCGGCGGCCGACACTCGTTCATGACGGTGAGGGGCACGTCCAACTCCAGGGCATTGTAGGGCGTATCGAAGATGTGGACCCCCATATCGCCCAGGGTGCCACAGCCGTAGTCCAGGAACTTCCGCCAGTTGGTCGGGTGATACCAGTCTTCTACATAAGGGCGCTCGGGCGCGGTGCCGAGCCAGAGGTCCCAGTTCAGGGCTTCGGGCACCGGATCGGTATCCGTGGGCCGGGGACCGTTGTATCCCCAGTTCTTGGGCGACCAGGCACGTACCGTATCCACTTTCCCGATAATTCCGGAGCGGATCAGCTCGGTCGCCATCCGGTAATCGTAGAAGGAATGTACCTGGATGCCCATCTGGGTGACCAGGTTGCGCTCCCGGGCTACGCGGTCCATCTCGCGCGCTTCCGAAACGTGGTGGGTCAACGGCTTCTGGCAGTAGACCGGCTTGTCCATGTTCATCGCCATTAGCGAAGCCGGCGCGTGTGTATGATCGGGGGTAGACACGATGACGGCGTCAATCTCGTCGCCCATCTCGGTCAGCATGGTCCGGTAATCTTCAAAGGCGCGCGCATCGGGGTACTTCCCCTGCACCTCCGCGATCATCCGGGCGTCCACGTCGCATAGGGCGACGACGTCTACCATCGGGTGGGAGGCGATCGCTTCCAGGTCCGGTCGGCCCTGAAATCCGAGGCCGATGTGGGCGGTGCGCAGCCGGTCCGCATTCCCCTTCTTTGCCGTTGCGCAGTTGGGCAGCAATACCGTTGCTGCCAGCAGGGAACTACCCTGGATAAATGTTCTTCTTTTCATCATGATCGAGTGTAATAAGGAAATACGTTACAGTTCGCGGATCCGGATATTGCGGAACCAAAGTGGACTCCCGTGGTCCTGCAGGACAATGTAACCGCTTTTAAATTTACCGTAGTCTGGCGCGTCCTTCCACTTCCCGGAATTGCGCTTAGCCTGCCAGTCTTCCGAATAGGGCACGAAGGACAGGACCATCTCCCCGTTTAGCCAGTGCTCGACACGCTCGGGGGTGTATACGATCCGGCTGCTGTTCCATTCCCCGGCGGGGTTGAGCTGCTTTTTGGCGGTGTCGGGCGTATGCATGGCGTAATCAGCGGCGGTGCTTTGCCAGTCCTGCAGCTGCTCCGGGTGCGCCACGCCGAACTGGCTGTTATAGCCGGTGAGGTCGTGAATATCGGCGTAACCCGCATCGTCGATGAGCTGATACTCGGGAGCTACCTCGGAGGGCGCGCCGTACCCTTCCTTAACGTGGTACAAAATCCCGCTGTTGCCGCCCGGGGGGATCTTCCAATCCACTTCCAGTTCAAAGTTCTCGAATTCGCGCTCCCCGTAGAGTATGTCTTTCCCTCCCGTATAGTCCTGCTCAAGTTCCACCTCGGTGTCGAAGTACAGCACGCCGTCTTCGGCTACCCAGCCCGGCGGCATTTCCTCGGCGTTGTAGCCGCGCCAGCCGTCGGTGGTTTCCCCGTCGAAGAGGGTGATCCATTCGGCTTCCTCGGCGGAATTGACCGTGGTGGTGGTTGATTCGTTTTGCGCCGGAGCGCAGGAGCAAATACACAGGACTAATAAAGCAAACAGCGTTGGTATTCTCATGGATGCTGATCGGGGAGATCGTTTTGAATTTTGGCCAAAAGATACGCTATGCCGGCGGCTCATCCACGCTGGTCCGCCGAGCACACCGCTGGTCCGCCGAGCTACCACCGGAAAAACACAACCCACACTGCGCGCTTCACCGCTCGTCGGCCCAGCTACGACCGGTAACCATCACCGATTATGCTGCTCCTAGACCCGTCGGCCGACCAGCGAAGCTGTGCGGACGACTAGCGCTGGTCCGCCGAGCTACACCGCTGGTCCGCCGAGCCACACCGGAAAAACACAACCCACACTGCGCGCTTCACCGCTCGTCGGCCCAGCTACGACCGGTAAGCATCACCGATTATGCTGCTCCTAGACCCGTCGGCCGACCAGCAGAACTGTGCGGACGACTAGCGCTCGTCGGCCCAGCTACTTAGCCTTACCGTATTCTACCCGTCGGCCGACCAGCGGAGCTGTGCGGACGACTACCGCTCGTCGGCCCAGCTACGACCATTAGACAGACCCGTCGGCCGACCAGCGAAGCTGTGCGGACGACTACCGCTCCCCGATGAAAAAATCAGGGTGTGGCGGCTGATTGTAAGCCACGTTCTGCCAGGCCACGGCCAAGCGGTAGACTGGGTTGTGCATCAGCGTAACGAAGCGGTGCTCCGTGGGAATGGTAGTGGTATAGATGCGTAGCTCCCGGTTGTCTTCGCTGCGCAGGATCACCTCTTCCCGCCAATCACCGAAGAGATCGGCGCTCAGGGCCGGGGTCGCCTTCGTGCCGTTATTGGAGGTGGCGCCTCCGGCCAGGAGGAGGGTGTCGGTGCGTTCGTTCTCCCAGTTCCACTTCGAGATGGCATTTCCGGTCAGCAATTCTCTGAGCAGGTCTCCGTCCCACCAGACGGCGAAGTTGCAGGAGTTCGGTTTGCTCTCGGAAATGAGCTCGCCCCTGGCGCTGAAGAGCCCCTCGATATTGGCCCCCCGTACCCACTGTTCGGTTCCGGGGTAGCGGGGATCGATATCGGCAGAAAGGCCCCTACCCGGTCCCTCACCGTCGGCACCGGCCTTGATGGAGGGTTTCTTCCATAGGATTTCCCCGGATTCGGCATCCCGGAAGTGAGCGCCGGCATCGTCGAAGCGCTCCTGAATGTCGAAGATTTCCAGGCCGGGGCGGGTGGGGTCCAGGTCGGAGACGTGTAAAGCGTCCCCATGACCCAAGCCCGTGGTGTGAAGACCCGTGCCGTCATCGTCCAGTACCATGGCTCCGTAAATGATCTCGTGCCGTCCGTCCTCGTCAACATCGGCCACGCTCAGGCTGTGGTTGCCCTGCCCGGCGTAAGCCGCATTGCCGGGGGTACCGTCGTCACTGTCGAAGGTCCATCGTTTCACCAACCCGGATTTCCGGGTCCCCTCCCCCGCTAACGGGGTACCGTCGCGAAAATCATACGCTGCTACCACCGTCCGCGTATAGTAACCCCGGGCCATGATGAGGCTGGGATGTTCCCCGTCCAGATAGGCCACGCCGGCAAGGAAGCGGTCCATGCGGTTGCCGTAGCCATCACCCCATATTGCGTCCAGCTGTTCGGTAGTGGGTTGCTCCGTATCCGGGTGGCGGGGCGGGTCGTAGTCAACGGTGGTCAGTGCTGTTCCCGTCCGGCCGTCAAACACGGTGAGGTACTCTGGGCCGGCCAGGATGTAACCATCGGCGTTGACGTAGTTAGCGCTGGCATCTCCGATCACCGTACCCGCGCCGTCGGTGGTGCCGTCCGCGGTTTTGCATGCCACCTCGGCGCGACCGTCACCGTCCAGGTCGTACACGATGAACTGGGTGTAGTGGGCGCCCTCGCGGATGTTGCGGCCCAGGTCGATGCGCCAAAGCAGGGTGCCGTCCATTTCGTAGGCCTCCAGCACGGGTGCGGTGGTCATGCCAGAATGAGAATTGTCGTGGCCGCGGCCGACTTGGTGAAGCACGATCTCGTACTGCCCGTCGCCGTCCAGATCGCCTACGGAGGCATCGTTGGGGTGATAGCCTTCTGGGGTTTGCAAGGGAACGCTCAGATAGTCTTGCACCGGTGTTCCGGCCGGGAGGATGACGGAATTCTCGATTCCGTTTTCTCCCTCGCTCCCGATAAGCTCTACCGTATACCGCACCGATCCCGCGAAGTCGGCCGCCTTGTCCACGAAGTTGGTGCCGCCGGATAGCGGTGCTACGTTCAGTTTTCGGGCCGCGCCGCTGCCTTCCGACCGGTATATATCAAACGCGGCCGCTTCCGGGTCGGTGGCTAGCAGTCGCCAGCTGATGAAGGCTGCCTCCGCGCCGGTACGTAATGCAACGACGCCCCGGTCGAGGGGTTCGAGCCGGGGTTGGGCGGAGAGGGTGACGGAAAGGAAAAGGGCAAGGGCAATCAGGCGATAGGGCATAGAGCAAGATAAGTTTGCCCGGTCGATCTGCCAAGTAGGTCCCGTCGGCCACCATCGCTGGTCCGCCGAGCTCCGACTGGAAGGCGCCACCGATACAATAGGCTTTGCTGCTCGTCGGCCCAGCTAGCACCCATTAAGCACTCCCGATCTATGCTCGCCAAGCCAACCCGTCGGCCGACCAGCGGAGCTGTGCGGACGACTGCTGTTGATCGGCCCGGCCACCATCGCTGGTCCGCCGAGCTCCGAATGGAAAGCGCCACCAATACAATAAGCTTTGCTGCTCGTCGGCCCAGCTAGCACCCATTAAGCACTCCCGATCTATGCTCGCCAAGCCTACCCGTCGGCCGACCAGCGGAGCCGTGCGGACGACTGCTGTTGATCGGCCCGGCCACCATCGCTGGTCCGCCGAGCTCCGACTGCAAGGCGCCACCGATACAATAAGCTTTGCTGCTCGTCGGCCCAGCTAGCCCCCATTAAGCCCCCCCGATCCACGCTTGCCAAGCCTACCCGTCGGCCGACCAGCGGAGCTGTGCGGACGACTGCTGTTGATCGGCCCGGCCACCATCGCTGGTCCGCCGAGCTCCGAATGGAAAGCGCCACCAATACAATAAGCTTTACTGCTCGTCGGCCCAGCTAGCACCCATTAAGCACTCCCGATCCATGCTTGCCAAGCCTACCCGTCGGCCGACCTTGGAGCCGTGCGGACGACTGCTGTTGACCGGCCCGGCCACCATCGCTGGTCCGCCGAGCTCCGAATGGAAAGCGCCACCAATACAATAAGCTTTACTGCTCGTCGGCCCAGCTAGCACCCATTAAGCACTCCCGATCTATGCTCGCCAAGCCGACCCGTCGGCCGACCTTGGAGCCGTGCGGACGACTGCTGTTGATCGGCCCGGCCACCATCGCTGGTCCGCCGAGCTCCGAATGGAAAGCGCCACCGATACAATAAGCTTTGCTGCTCGTCGGCCCAGCTACTACCTATTAAGCACCCCCGATCTATGCTCGCCAAGCCAACCCGTCGGCCGACCTTGGAGCCGTGCGGACGACTGCTGTTGATCGGCCCGGCCACCATCGCTGGTCCGCCGAGCTCCGACTGCAAGGCGCCACCGATACAATAGGCTTTGCCGCTCGTCGGCCCAGCTAGCACCCGTTAAGCACTCCCGATCCATGCTTGCCAAGCCAACCCGTCGGCCGACCAGCGGAGCTGTGCGGACGACTGCTGTTGACCGGCCCGGCCACCATCGCTGGTCCGCCGAGCTCCGAATAGAAAGCGCCACCAATACAATAAGCTTTACTGCTCGTCGGCCCAGCTAGCCCCCAGATCTCCCGCGGGCTCCCCTGGTGATCCAGCTGGAATCGCAGTTCGTGAAGTTGCCGGGCGTTATCGTGATCTCCGACCTGGGTTTACGGCAACTGATGCGGCGGGCGCTGGATCGCATTCCCGAGAATTACGGATACGAAGCCTATCACCTCAAGGCCTACCACCGCTCTTACTTCGCCAATAACGCCGGCTTCGCCCAGCTCAACGAGGGCTACCTGACCATCGCTGACGGTCCTTATGTAGACGTTCCCGGCGAAGAGCGGGAGCAGGCGAAAGTATGGATCGACCAACTACGGGTGACAAAGGGCAGTCAGGAGGTACCGCCGGGGGCGCGTCGGTTCTTTGACCGGCAGTCCTTTTTGACTGGTGGCTATTCCTGGTTGGGGAATCCGGTTTACCGAGACAGCCTGGGCTACCTTTTTAGGGGCAACACTGGGGTGGACTTAGAACACCTCACCTTTCAGCAGATCGGCCAGTACTTTGACGGTTCAGATACCCTCGTACGCCTTCGGTATACGCACCAACTCGAGGCCCCCGGCCGGCCACCACCAGGCGAATACACCGGTGAGGCGGTGATTAATCTAACGGATTACGCCTTTGCCGAGATACGAATGGGTTATGTTAGCAACCCGACGGCAGTGTACACCGCCTACCAGAAAGTTAACGGTAAGTATTACCCGCAGCGTTCGAGCTTCACTTGGGCTTTCGACCAGGATTGGCGGGAGTTCCCGCGCATCTTCAGCCTGTTCTTTTACGTAACGGACGTGGTTACCGATCCGGAGGAAATGAAAGACTACAAAAAGGGTCGGCGATTACGCGAAGGGGCGGATGCGATGTCCGACCTCCGCATCCGGGAGGATCCGGCCTTTTGGCGGGGCGAAGAACGGATGTTGCAACTCCCGGCCGAGGACGTTCTCCGGTTCGAGATCGGGGAATTGATGAAGCTCGAACTACCCTCTCCACACCAGGATACTGTTTCGGGCGACAGTGCCAGGAAGTGATGCTTCCTCCCATTTCTGACCGCCACAGGACCCCGGAGTGTCACCGAGCGATAGCGAAAGGGACCTGCGAGTGTCCGGATCGAGCCGAGCCGGACACTCAAAGGTGCCAGCATGCTTTGAGGTCCTGATGCTTTCCCCTGGAACTGTTATCTTACGCAATCGATTGCTCCAACCCCAGCAGCTGGCTTTTCCGTTTCCCTTTAGTCATCCGATCATGCACCTATTCCTTGCCCTTCTGCTTTGCTCCCTTCCCCTGCTTGCTCAAGCTCAGTTGCACGTAACGGACCGCCCGACCGATGACCGGCGCCAGTTCACCCTGGTAGACGACCGGGTTGCGGATATCGTGTACGACGCGAACGACGACAAACTCGTAGCGATCGCTGCCGGCCATCTGGCCGCCGATATGGAGATGGTAACGGGAAAGCAGCCACGCCTTATCACCTCCGTGAGGGAAGCCGGCGACCGGATGATCATCATTGGCACCGTGGGCAGCAGTGAACTGATCGACGGTATGGTCAGTAGCGGGAAGCTGAACGTGGACGATATCCGCGGCGAATGGGAGCGCTTCATCGTGCAGACCGTCAAGCGCCCGGTGCCCGGCGTGAAGGAAGCCCTGGTGATCGCCGGCAGCGATAAACGGGGAACGGCCTACGGCGTATTCACCCTCTCGGAGGAAATGGGCGTATCGCCCTGGTACTGGTGGGCGGACGCCCCCGTACAGCGGCACGACGAGCTCTACGTGAATAAAGAACGCTACGTATCCAAGGGACCGTCCGTAAAGTACCGGGGCATCTTCCTGAACGACGAAGCTCCCGCGCTTACCGGATGGGTAAATGAAAATTTCGGATCCTTCAACCACGAATTTTACGAGAAGGTCTTCGAACTGCTCCTGCGCAACAAAGCAAACTACCTCTGGCCGGCGATGTGGCGCCCGCGGGTATTCGCCACCGATGATCCGAAAAACCTGCAGGTGGCCGACGACTATGGCATCGTTATCTCCACCACCCACCACGAACCCATGATGCGGTACCACGAGGAGTGGAGCCGCTACGACGGCGGCCCCTGGAATTACGAGACAAACGCAGAAAAACTGCGGGAATTCTGGCGGGGCGGCATCGAAAGAATGGGCGATTACGAAAGCGTGGTGACCCTCGGCATGCGCGGCGACGGCGATGAGGCCATGGGCGAAGGAACGGCCGTCAAACTGTTGAAGAACATTATCGCCGATCAACGGGAGATCATCGCGGATGTCACCGGGAAGCCCGCCGCGGAAACGCCCCAGGTCTGGGCCCTCTACAAAGAAGTGCAGGACTATTACGATAAGGGCATGCGGGTGGACGACGACATCCTGATACTCTTTGGCGACGACAACTGGGGCAACGTCCGCATCCTGCCGAAGAAGGAAGACCTTGACCACGAAGGTGGCTACGGCATGTACTACCACTTCGACTTCGTAGGCGGGCCCGTCTCCTATCGCTGGCTCAACGTCACGCAGATCGAGCGGGTCTGGGAGCAGATGAACCTGGCCTACGAATGGGGCGTCGAGGACTTGTGGATCGTCAACGTCGGTGACCTGAAGCCCATGGAACTGCCGATCAGCTTCTTCCTGGACTTCGCCTGGAACGCGGAACTGGAAGCCGCGGACCTGCCCGACTACTACGAAGAATGGGCCAATCAACAATTCGGAGGGAATCACGCGGCGGAGATCGCCGACATCATTGCCCTGTACACCAAGTACAGCGCCCGGCGCACTCCGGAGATGATCAAGCCGAACACCTACAGTCTCGATAACTATCGGGAAGCCGACCGGATCCTGGAAGAATACGCGCGGCTACTGGAGCGAAGCAGCACGGTCTACGCGGAGCTACCGGAGGAAGCCCGGGATGCGTACTACCAACTCGTTCATTTCCCGATCCAGATATCCAGTAACCTCAACGAGATGTACGTGGCCGCCGCGAAGAACGAACGCTACGCCCTGCAGAACCGGGCCTCGGCCAACCACTACGCCGACCTGACGAAGGAGAAATTCTTCCGGGACGCCGAACTGATCCGCTACTACCACGACACCCTGGCCGGCGGTAAGTGGAACCACTTCATGGAACAGAATCACATCGGCTACACCAGCTGGAACGAACCTTCCGTGGACCGCATGCCGGCCGTCACCTACATCCAGGCGCCGACGGAAGCGGCACTGGGCTACGTGGTGGAGGGCGCCCCCGAGACCCGGTGGACCCGCGGCGGATTGTACGGCCGCACTTTTCCCACCTTCGATCCACTGAACGACCAGGAATACTACCTCGAGGTGTTCAACCGGGGATCCGAACCGCTCACTTATACCGTTACCGCTAAGGAAGACTGGATCGAACTTTCTTCCGGGGGCGGGGAAATTCGGTACGAAGAGATGATAATGGTTGGAATCGACTGGTCGGGCGCGCCGCAGGGCACGACTAGCGGGGAAATCCTAATCTCCGATGGCAGCCGCGAATTCACCGTGAACGTCCCCATCCGCAACGTAAGCGTAGAGGCGGCCGGTTTCCTGGAGAACAACGGCGTGGTCTCGATCGAAGCGGCCAACTTTACGGCAAAATCCGACGGAGAAGAAGCTCACTGGACAGTGGTACCCAACCTTGGCCGCACCCATGACGCGGTGACCCCGGAACCCGCCGACGCCGAAATCCAAAAACCCGGGTCGGGAGCCCCTCGACTGGAATACACCTTTACCCTGCTGGACTCGAGCTCCGTGGCGGTGGAGGCCTACCTCTCCCCCACCCTGAATTACAAAAAGAACGAAGGGCTGAAGTACGCCATCGCGATCGATGATGGGCAGCCACAAATCGTCAATATTCACGAAGGGGAAGACCAGCCGGACTGGGAATACCCGGAGTGGTGGAATACATCAGTTACGGACCATATCCGCAAGGAAAAATCTGTGCACGACATGCTCCCCCCCGGCCCGCATAAGCTGAAGGTGTGGATGGTCGATCCGGGAGTCGTCTTCCAGAAGTTCGTGATCGACGCCGGCGGTTTGAAGCCGAGTTATCTGGGACCTCCGGAGAGCACGTTCGTGGAGCCGGTCCGGTAAGCCAGTAGGCAATTACCCGACCGCCGCCGGGGAGATAGGCTTCTGGTTCCGGATATTTTCGATGATCTTATCGAGCGTGCCACCAAAGAAGGTCAGCTTTTCCGATAGGATTCGATGGTCTACGCTTTCCGACTTGGCGTAAACCTCAATGTCCTTTGCTACGCCGTTCAATTGCCGGATCCCCATACTTTCGATGCTTGGTTTGATCCGGTGGGCTGTTTTAGCTACCGTGAGATAGTCTTTTACCTCCATAGCTTCACGGATTTCATTAAGGGCAGCAGGCGTCTGATCAACAAAGATGTCGACCATTTGACTGACGAAGGACTCATCGCCCCTGCTCAGCTTCCTTAATGCGCTGAGGTCGTAACTAGCCTCCGGCTCATAGACTGGTGTCTCCTCCGCCGAAAACTTTTTCCGTAGTTGTTTGGAAAGCGTCCTGAACAGTGCCGTCTCTTCGAATGGCTTGGTCACGTAGTCGTTCATGCCGATACTCAAATAAAGGTCAATATCCTTCTTGAACGCGTTGGCCGTGACGGCGACGATCGGAGTGGCCAGCTTCAGGTCATTGCGGATAGCCTTGGTCGTAGCAATACCATCGAGCTCAGGCATCTGAATATCCATCAGGATAAGATCGTACGGATTCCGTTGAAGTAAATCAAGGGCTATGAGCCCATTTTCGGCTTCGTCAACGGTACAACCAAAGTGTGAAAGGCTTTTTTTGGCAATAAAGCGATTCATGACGTTGTCTTCCACGAGCAGGATGTGGCTACCCTGGAGCAAGTGCTCACTGTCACTGCCCTGCTGGGTCAGGCGGTCGACGTCTCCTTTGAGTAATCGCAGCTGTAGCACGAATTCCGTCCCTACCCCCTTTTCACTGCTTACCCCGATCGTGCCATCCATCAAATGGATGATCTCCTTGGTGATGGACATACCCAGGCCCGTACCGCCAAAGCGCCGGGAGGTGGATCGCTCCTCCTGGCTGAACTTGGAAAAAATATCCATGAGGTACGCCTGGTCCATCCCGATGCCGGTATCCACGATCTTAATTCGTACGACCTGCGCATCGGCGTCCTCCTCCATGACGGAAACGTTCATCGACACGCTGCCTTCCATGGTAAACTTTATCGCGTTACCGAGGAGGTTGATCAGTATCTGGCGGATGCGGGCACTGTCACCGATGTAGGCCGGCCAGATCTCGGGACTCAGTTGGAAGTTGAGGGCCAGCCCCTTCTGGGTGGCCTCGATGTGCAGGATACTTTGGAGGTTGGCAATCACGGCGTCCAGACTGAAGTCGTGCTCGTCGAGCTCCAGCTCCCCGGCTTCGATCTTAGAGATATCCAGGATACTGTTAACGATGGAGAGCAGGTGGCGGGCGGCAATGTCCGCATGGCTAAGGTATTCATGCTGCGTGGGTGTTATTGCCTCCCGGCCGAGTTCTCGGACCATCCCAACGATGGCATTCAGCGGCGTTCGAATCTCATGACTCATGTTGGCTAAGAAGGATTCTTTTGCCACTGATGCTTGTTCGGCCCGCAGCTTGGCGCTTTCCAGCTCCGTTTTCAATCGTTTTTGATCCGTAATATCCAAATGTATGCCGATGGACCCGATATGCTCGCCAGCATCATTATAGTTAGGCGCACCTGCAACGAATAACCAACGTAATTCCCCCTGCTTGTTTTTGACCGCCACTTCATAGCTGTCGGAAACGCCCTCTTTACGAAGCTCTATTTTGTCAAGAACCCGCTGCACGTAATCGTGATCGTAAAGAAATTTACTGGTCTTATGACCAAGGATCTCAGGCAGTGAATAGCCCAATAGATCACAAAATCCCTGATTGGCAAAGAGGACGGTTTCGAAGCAGTCTACTTCGATCAGCCCCATGTTCATGTTGTCGATGATGTTCCGGTACTTCTCTTCCTGGGCGAGTAACCTACTCTCGGCCTGTTTTCGACCTGAGATATCCTTTACAAAACCGCAAAAGAACTTTTTGCCCTGCTGGTAGTAGGTTTCTATCACCAATTCGGCCGGAAACTCTTCCCCGGCTTTATTGACCGCCGATACTTCCAGCACCTGATCTAAAACATCGTTCACCCGCAGGGCCAGGTAACGGCTCATGCCTTCCTTTTGCGACCCGCGCATATTCTTAGGCACGAATATATCTGACATCTGTTGCCCTGCTACTTCTTCAAACGTCCAGCCGAAAAGCCGCTCCGCCTGCGGATTCCAAAAGCGGATCGCGCCGGTATCGTCGGCCGTAATGATCGCGTCCATGGAAGCGTTCATCACTAATCGGTTGCGCTCCTCACTTTCCTGTAGTTCCTCTTCGTAGCGGACCTTCTCGGTGATGTCGGTGTATTTCCAGAAATGGCCGCTACACAAGGAATCGAAAAGGATGGGAACGTAATCACGTTTAAGTACGCGGCCGTCGGCCATTTCGATGATCTCGTTATAAACCGCTTCCTCCTCACGCGGTAGTTCTACGATACCCTTTTCGAAGGCTTCTGGATCCTTAAACAGCAGTTTCACTGCCTCGGCCGGTCGCGAACAGTCCATGCCGATGCAATCATCCGGACCGAAGGGGGCATCGAAAAAGGAGCAGAATAGATCGTTGACGTAAAGGATTTTTCGGTTTTCATCCTCGACCAAAATAGCCGATTGTAAGTTGGCCAGCAAGGTCTTGAAGAGATTAACGTTCCGGTTCAGCTCCTCCCGGGTCTCATTGACGTCGGCGAGTTCCGTTTCAATCAGATCCCTTAATGGACCGATATCTTTTTCTTCGTCGTCGTCGTGGAATATCTTCAGCAAAGTATTAATCATCCCGTTCAGCGGGTTGAGACTCTGGACCGGCTTTTCGACCCGGCCTTCATACCACTCAGGTATATTTGCTCCCTTCACCCCAGCCACCGGCACGGCGATTTTTGACTTAGCCCGCTCCCGGTCGCAGTCCTCGTAGGTTTTACTGATTATGTCAAAAAACGGGCGCAGCTCCTCCCTGTCTCGTAAAGGTGAGGGCAGATGTTCCTGAATTTGCTCGAGTAGCAAGGCGTGGTACATAAACGTAGGGTAAAGGGGTAAATAGCCTTTTATGGGCGTGGCACGGTAACCGGGGTCAGGCGAATTGCCTATTGCTTACTTCGCCGCTATTCAGCATATTATAAATGGTCGATTTACCGACCTTCAGTTTTTCAGCGACCAACATCACGTTGTGACCGTTATCGTCGAGGTAATGCTGCACGATTTCGTGGGTATACTCCCGTAGCGTTTTTTCGCCGTATTCAAATACGGACTGGCTGTTAAGGCCGGAGAAGATGATGTCCTCCGCATTGATCTTATTCGTTTCGGTCATGACGCAGGCCAGGTCGATCACGGCCTTGAGCTCGCGCACGTTGCCGGGGAAATCATACTTGAGCAATTTGTCTTTAGCGCTCTTATTGAGCTTGAGGGGTAATACCGCATTCTCTTTGACATACTGCTTCACGAAAAAGCTAGCCAGCAGCAAAATGTCTTCGCCCCGTTCCCGGAGTGCGGGCAGGGCAATGGGCAGTCCCATGATACGGTAGTACAGGTCTTCCCGGAAGTGTCCTTCCCTGACCTGCATTTCCAGGTCGCGGTGGGTAGCCGTGAGCAATCTGGCCTTGAAGGAGATGGTCTCCGTTCCGCCCACCCGGGTAAATTCCCTTTCCTGAATGGCGCGCAATATTTTACTCTGCAGCGTGAGGTCCATCTCGGCGATCTCATCGAGGAAAAGGGTCCCATCCTTGGCGGCCTCGAATTTTCCGGCTTTGCGCCCTACGGCTCCCGTGAAGGCCCCCTTTTCATGACCGAATAGCTCGCTCTCCAGCAGATTCTCCGGAATGGCCGACATATTCACCGCCATAAAGGGCTTTTTACTGCGGTCGCTGTTAAAGTGAATAGCCTTTGCGATCACCTCCTTGCCGGTACCTGTCTCACCGGTGATACTGACGTTGATGTTGGATTTGACCGCTTTTTTGAGCATGGCGTAGACCGGCTGCATAGCCTGACTCTTCCCAATGACGCTGTCGAAGCTGAATTTTTGCTCCAACTGCCCCTTCAGGCTCTCTACTTCCAGCTTGAGATCACTGTTCTCACGGATGTTTACGATCGACTTCCAGAGCAGGTTCTTCGTGTTGTCGTCCTTGACGATGTAATCATGAGCACCCTTCTTCAGCAGGTCCACGGCGGTGCCGATATCCTCCTGCCCGCTGATGATCACGATGGGTATGGTACTGCTGAAGCTGCGGATTCGCCTGAACAGATCATCGCCGTTCATATCCGGTAATCCGTAGTCGATCGAAATCACGTCCGGTTTTTGGTACAGCGCGTTGAGGCAGGCACCTCCCGTACTGAAAAGCTCCACCTCGTAGTCCGGATTCAGGCTCAGGTGGTGCTGGAGCAACTTCCCATAAAAAGGATCGTCTTCGACGACGAAGATTTTAAATGTATCCACAGTTTCGCTTTATTCGAATCCAGCCTAAAAAGACGGATGCAACGGAATGGCACAAGAGAGAAAACGTACGGTATTTATACGTTGACAGGGTAGCCGGTAGTATATCACGCAAGGCATTTGACATGAACAGGCGCAACATAGGGTCTCCTCGGCCACAGGTAATCCGGCCGGCAAACCACCCTCCAAGGGGGAAATAAAAACCCGGCCTTCGTTCTGAAGGCCGGGTAGAGCTTTCTCGAGCATTAACGGGTTCTATTCATCAAAGAACCTTAGCTTCCTGAGCAGCTGAAATGTGTTTGAGTGTCTAAATCTTGAGTACGCTTACGAAAATGTGGATAGTGTGTTTATGTCTCTTAGTTACAGTGTGAACACATACTTGCCAAACCCGTGCCATTCATAAATACTATTGTCAATCAGATATTTATATATTATTAAATTTTGCATACATTCCATGGCTTGGAAAATTTTTCCAATATTTGGCATGTTTGCCACCTGAAGCCTGCCTAGCGTTTCAGCCAGGGAGTAATCGAGTGAGTGGGCACAAGGAAGCATCCAACTCACCGATCAAAGCACGGAGGTAGGTGTACTCCCGTAGAAACAATCGCTTTTCCTGGAGATGCGCCACGGCGCCAGCTTCTACCGGGGCGCTGCGGAAATAGGCCATCGCCGCCGACGTATCGATGTCAAGGGCAGGAAGATCACCGGAACGCGCCGTAACAACCCATTCTTTACACCTTAGCAACCGGTTGCACAAGTCATCCACCAGCACCGAAAAGTGCTCGTGGGAAACACTCACCGCATGGTACTGTAAGTAAGTTCCCAACCACGCGATGGAAGAAAGTATCCGGTGGTGGTTGGTCACCAGGCGCGATAGCTCCTCGTCGGTAATCTGCTTCCGGCCTGGCTCCTTCAGCACCCTGGCGTAGCTGGCGTCGAGCTCGCCCAAAGCGACAAAGGCGTTCCGGCGGGCAATCCGGTAAGCAAGACTGTCGTCTCGCCGGTTGAGGTACAGCGACGATTCCTCGCGCAGGTATTCGGTGATGCCGGCAAGTGCCTGTGCTATGGGTTTGGCGATGAACCGACTGTCCCAGGCCGGCCAGAGCAACCGACTGGCGGAAAAGGCCAATCCCGCGCCGATCAGCGTATCGACGACCCGGTAGGTAATGACGGTGTAGGCATCCGGATGCAGCAGGGCATAGGTAAACACCAGATTGAGCGTAACGAAAAAAGCGGAAAC
Organism: Lewinellaceae bacterium; assembly: GCA_963747415.1. GTDB lineage: Bacteria > Bacteroidota > Bacteroidia > Chitinophagales > Saprospiraceae > Neolewinella. The sequence continues at coordinate 1,912,485 of CAVVFF010000004.1, forward strand.
CCGGTAATCGCGATCCAGGAAAATAAAAACGAAAGGCATGGACAGTCCCCCGACCACGGCATAGATTACGTGGCTGTCCGTAAAAGCGACCACCGCGGCGGCTACCAGGGCGCCCGCCAGGGTACCCACCGTTCGCTGTACCGATCGATCCTTGCTCTGGACGTAGGTCGGTCGCATGATCACCACCACGGTAAGGATGATCCAGTAGGCATTGTGCACCCCGAGGGCCCACCCGAGCAAATAACCCGCCAGTATGACCAGCGACAACCTGGCGCAGTGGCGGAAAACCGCGGAATCCGTGGACAAATTCGCCTTCAAGACGCTGTAGTCGACCGATCGTCTTTCCCGCAGTCGCGCCCGCGATTCCCGGGTGTACAGCATATGGTGCACCTCCTCCCGGGCATCGGCCAGTGACTCGATCGACCGCAGCTTGGTGACCTGCTTTTCCAGGTTGTCGTAAAGCAGGTAGGCAAGGTGTAAGCGGTCGTCATCCATTTCCGGGGCGGCGGAGCGCAGGTGGGAGGTAATCCGGGCAAGCCGGGCCTGCAACCGCTCAGGATCCTGGGTCCGGAAGCGGTCGGACCTCCTAGCCACCCGACGCAGGCCGGAGGCAACGGCCGTAAGTACCCCGGCCATTTCCGCTATGAATTCCTGATCAAGGTCCGTTTCCGGGCGCACCGGAACCGCGGCGCCCAACTCGAGCAGGTCCACCAATTCGAGGTACAGTACGCCCTCCCGCGATTGCTTCCCCAGCGTATCGTGATCCGGCGACTGCCCCAGGAAGTAGTCCGTGAGCACCTTCCGAATTTCATTGATGGCATTATGCTTTATGATGAGATCGGGCCACAGCGTGTCGGGATCGTCGGAGTGGAGCTGCCGGCTTTTCAGACTCAGGTAATCGGCCGTCAGCGTAAGCCCCTCATTCAGTAGCCCCAGTCGGTAACGTCGGTATCGCAGTGGGTGCACGAGTACGTTTAGGAAGATGAACCACAACCCTCCCAAACTCAGGTAGAGGCCATTCCACGCAATGTCCCAGCCCGCCTTCGGGAAGGCGTAGGCTAACACCAGCGCGAGCAGACCACTAAAGGAGATGAGGCTGGCCCGTTTTCCGAGTGCGGACAAATAAGCCGTCAGGAAAACGAGCACGGCCAGGGTGGCCAGATTGAAGTAAAGATTAACCAGGGTAAACTGGATCGCCATGACATTGACTACCGCGATGAGCAGGCCCAGTACCATATTCAGAAAATGATCCACCTTGTTTCCGGGGAGATCACAAATGGACACCAGGAAGACTCCGACGGCACAGCTTACGCCCATGCCGAGATCGCCGAGGTAACTGCCCACCGCGACTACGGAGATGATCGCGGCCACGATCAGTAAACCCTTGGTGAAGGCGTAATCCGTCACCACTCCCCAGGATGATCTCCAAAGGCGGGGCAAATTGTGCAATCGTTTCATCAAATATTATTGCGCATATGTAACTAACTACCGGTAAAGCGGGAAAAGGCTCGGCAAAAAGGATGAATTATCTTTCCGGCCTATCCTCAATCCCTAATCATGCGATTAACCTTCTTCCTACTCTGCTTCGGTCTGAGCCCGCTGTTCCCGACTTCCTTTTCACCTGCGCTCCGCGCCCAACAAAAAGTCACGCCGGCGGTCCCCTTCGGCGGGATCTACGACATCGCGGAGGCAACGGTAAGGCCTGACCCGGAGCTGGAATACAAGCTGGTGGTCGATGTTTTCACGGGATCGGAGGTGCCCGACAGCCTCGGCTCCGGCCTTTATAACGTATCCCGAATGCTCAACCTCTTCGCCGTGGCAGGGGTGCCGGCGGAAAATATTGACGTCGTACTAGCCATTCACGCCGGGGCCACCTTCGGTATTATGGACAACAAGCACTACCGCGAGCGCTTCGGCGTGGACAACCCCAATCTGCCCCTGATACGGGCGCTGCACGGGGCCGGGGTGAAACTGACGGTATGCGGGCAGTCCCTGCTGGGCCGTGGCGTTCCCATCGATGCCGTAGCGCCGGAGGTGGAAATCGCTACGTCAATGCTGACGACCATGGCGATGTACCAAATGCGGGGGTACGGGGTTTTTCGCTTTTAAATGGCACACGACAACCAACAGATGCCCGCTGATTTTCGTCTGGCCGGGCATGAAAGTTGTTTCCGCGGTACTTATTGCTGCCTGCTTCGGTTTCTATCTGGGCCTAACGGGCTGCGAAAAGGATGGGGATCAGGTGGAAGCGGCTTGTGCAGCCGCAACGATCGGACGACTGGGATTGATCGGGGAGGAACCGGATGGCCCCTGTCCGTTGCAGGTAGGCCTGTTCCTGGTGGGAGACGAATTTCGCTACAGCATTTCGACGTCCCTGTGCTTCGTCGAAGACCGGTGGTACACGTGTGAAGGATCGCGGATTGAACCGGACACTTCGGGCGGTCTTGCCCTGCAGGAAAATACCGAATTCGTTCGCACCCTGGGCTTCGTTCCGGCTGACCGCTACTGTGTGGAATCTGTGGTTTCACGGCTAGGATTATTGGCGGAAGATCCGGGAACAAACTGCTCGGTTTCCGTTAACCTGCTGCTAAAGGATGAGCAGTACTTCTTCGAATTCACCTCTCCCGTTTGCCGACTCACGACCCCTCCGGTGGACTGTGACGGCGAGCCGGTTTGCGATACGGGCGACGGTGACTGCCTGGCAGACTTTTACCGGCATACCGAACGCTTATATAATATTGGTTACCTGCCGGAGTAATTACGTGTACATAATAGCTTAACTTGCAGGGGTTATTTCTCATGCAATAACCTCCTCACCGTGCTGCACCTGATTGACCGGTCCCGCAATTTCGCGGACCGCATCGCCGTCATCAGCGGCAACGATTCCTACACCTACGCGGAACTCGACCGAAAATCGGCGGAGATCGCCTCCGACTTATTGGACGGGATGGACGATCTCGACGAGAGACCCATTGCTTTCCTGGTACCGCCCGGATTTATGTACGTCGCGATCCAGTGGGGCATCTGGCGGGCGGGGGGAGTAGCCGTTCCCCTTTGCGTTAGGCATCCACTTCCTTCGCTGCAGTACGTGATCGAGGATACGGGGGCGCACTGCGTCATTTATACGACGGCATTCCGGGAACTGCTGGAGCCGATCTTTGATCTTCCGGATACGGACTTCCGTCCCGCAAACGCCGTCGGGGGGCCGTTGAAAACCCTGCCGGACATCGCTACCGACCGGCGCGCGATGATCCTTTATACCAGCGGGACCACCGGCAAACCGAAGGGAGTAGTCACCACCCATGCTAATATCGAAGCCCAGATCAAGAGCCTGGTGGAGGCCTGGCAGTGGTCGAGGGAAGATCACGTCTTGTGCACCCTTCCCCTGCACCACGTACACGGCATTATCAATGTGGTAGCATGTGCGCTCTGGAGTGGCGCACGCTGTGAATTCCTGCCGGATTTCTCCGAAAAGGAAATTTTCGAACGCTTCGCAGCTGGCGGAGTCAACGTATACATGGCCGTGCCTACCATCTACTACAAATTGATCGCCTACTACGATCAGTTGCCGCAGCAGCAACGAGCGGAGATCTCCGGCCACCTGCACCGCTTCCGCTTGATGGTTTCGGGATCGGCAGCCCTGCCGGTATCCGTCCTGGAACGCTGGAAGGAGATCAGCGGGCACACCCTGCTGGAGCGGTACGGCATGACGGAAATGGGTATGGCCATCAGCAATCCGTACACCGGCGAGCGGCGTCCGGGACATATCGGACAGCCCCTGACGGGCGTTTCGGTGCGACTGGTCGATGAGGACGGCCAGACGGTGGAGACCGGCCAGCCCGGCGAGATTCAAGTAAAGGGAGCGAACGTTTTCCTGGAATACTGGGAGCGTCCGGACGCCACCGCCGATGCCTTTACCAAAGACGGTTGGTTTCGCACCGGCGACATTGCCGTTTACGATGACGGTTATTTCCGCATCCTCGGACGCAATTCGGTGGACATTATCAAGTCAGGTGGCTATAAAATTTCGGCCCTGGAGATCGAGGAGGTGCTGCGCAAGCATCCCGCCATTCGGGAGTGTGGGGTGGTCGGTCTGCCCGACGAGGAATGGGGCGAGATCATCGGCGCCAGCCTGATCGTGCGCACCAACGACCTAGACCTTGCCAGTCTGCAGGATTGGCTGCGGGAGCGACTCCCCGGCTATAAACTACCCCGTAAGTACATCTTCCAGGACGACCTGCCCCGCAACGTGATGGGAAAAGTGACCAAGCAGGAACTGAAGAAGGATTTTGCATGATCATATACGGCGTAGCGATACTCGCGGGATGTTTTCTGGCGGGAAAGGTGGCCGGCACCCTGCTGGGAGCCTCCTTGGGCATTAACGGGGATGTCGGCGGCGTAGGCTTCGCGATGTTGCTTCTGATGCTCGTTAACGCTTACCTGAAGCGGCGCGGTTTGCTGCCGGCACCCACCGAGGGAGGAATCCGGTTCTGGAGCGCGATGTACATTCCGATCATTATTGCCATGGCTTCGGTGCAGAACGCGACCGCCGCGCTTTCCGGAGGATGGCTCGCCCTCCTGGCGGGTGTTATGGCTACGGTAGCTGCCTTTGTCTTCGTGCCCCTGCTGTCGCGCATCGGCCGGCCGGAAGAAGAGCCCCTGAGCAAGCCATGATGGAAATCATCATCCAGGTACTGGTCAAGAACGGCTTGCTTTTCGCTTTCCTGCTCGTTGGCGTCATTATGGCCGTTTCGTACTGGTTGGCAAGGAGGGTACTGGGCGGCGCGATCCCCGGCGTGGCCCTGGCGATCATCATCGGTTTGTGCCTGGCCTTTCTCGGCGGGGAACGTGGCATCGCGGATTACCCCTTGTTTGCCGGCATGGCGCTTCTCGGCGGGTCGATGCTGCGGGACTTTGCCGTAGTGGCCACCGCGATGGGAGCCGACCCGGAGCAGATGAAACACGCCGGCCCGGCGGGAGCGATCGCGCTTGTACTGGGCGTAGTGCTCGCCTTCATAGTCGGGGTTGGGATATCCCTGGCGCTTGGGTACAGTGACCCGGTCAGTCTGACAACCATCGGCGCGGGTGCGTGCACGTACATCGTGGGTCCGGTGACGGGTACGGCACTGGGCGCCGGTTCGCAGGTCATGGCCATCAGTATTGCCACGGGCGTGGTAAAAACCATCGCGACCACGGTGCTTACGCCACTGCTGGCCCGCAGAATGGGATTGGACAACCCACATTCCGCGGTCGTCTTCGGCGGTCTGCTGGGAACGACCAGCGGCGTAGCCGCGGGCCTGGCCGCTACCGATCCGAAACTGGTTCCCTACGGTGCGCTGACGGCTACCTTTTATACGGGGCTGGGGTGTTTGTTGTGTCCTTCGGTGCTATACCTGATCGTAGCTGGTCTATTTTCCTGATACTCCCGGAGCCTGACCGCGGCCCCAGATGTATCAGCCGGGATGTTGACCGGACAAGGAAGATTGCGCCGGTAACGCTATTTGGTGCCTGCCCCTGCTGACTCACCCAAAGCGAATTTCTCATCTACGTATTTCAAGGCATCGGATCGCCGCTCTAATTGTTTGATGCTCATCAGGGCGAAAGCTCGCTCATCCGCCGCATCGGAGCCATCGTATACTTTCTTCATTCGTTTGGCCTCCTGGAAGATATAGTCCCTGTCGCTTCGGTACAACTGCAGCATTTGCCGGAAGTAAGCTTGCCGCTGATCCGGAGCCAATAGGTCCTCCACTTCAAAATAGGCATCCGCGATCACGTCGAGATCCATCGGCTCGGTCTTCATTAGCTCATCCAGGATCTCCACTATGCGTAACCGATGCGCTTTATTGGAATGGGGTAAATACACCTCCCGCAGGTACTTCAAATAAACGCGCTGAACAACATGATCCATCGATTTATCAGGATGTCGATCTAACAGCTGGTGCAAATTTCTTCTTACTTGTTGGTATTGATTGTCCAATACTTTAGGATCTGACGTACCGATCAAATCGTATAAGGCCCATTCCGCATCGGACGGTCGCCCTTTGACCCGGTGCTTCCCGTTAATGACGTAATCCGTGAGGAAATCCTGCTGAAAGCTTGCCTCCACAAATCCTTTCTGTAGTGCCGTGGCTTCATCTGCTTCGGTGGAGACCACTTCTTTACTACACGACCAGCTACAGAAGGCTAGGATAACAAGGACAACAGTAATTTTCATGACACAGGTATTAGTTGTGAACGGTCCGGCTGAAAATACAAGGGCAAAAGACGGTGATCGTGTTGCCGGATATTTCTATATCGCAATCACACGATTCTTGGTCCGGTGGTGTACTGAATCCGGAACCCGAACCATCCCATCCACCTGATCCACTCCCGCTGGACGGAAGGCCGCCGCTACTTGATGTTTGACTACAGCAATTGAAAAAGGGCTTACTGAAATCAAACCACTTCGTTCCTTCGGTATGGAACCACCTATTTTGATCGTAGTATTCAATGGTACCGTCGCCGTAAGTGAAAATGTTGACCCATCTGTCGGATTTGCAGTCCCCGTCATCGTCGTCAAAGTAAGACTCAACACTTCCAGCCCCGTTATCGAATCTATATGAATTGGCCGGAATACAATGGTTGTCATAAGTTGTAAAGTCGTAATCCTGGGATGAAGACAAAACGAATAGCAAAATAATTGACCACCATTTTAACCATGCATTCATTATCACCGAGCTTTCGATAAGTATGCGTATAAGATAAGACTTCTCAGGAAAAAACAGCAAATCAACCCGGGGAAAACCGGTCATCTCAACAATCCATCACAGGTTCCTCGGAAGCCGAGCGGCTTTCTTCCAGCACCTTCTGGTAATACGCCTCGTACTTCGGGATCATGTTTTCAATATCGAAGCGCTCGGCCTGCTTCAGCGCATTAGCGCGAAAACGTTGCAGCGTCTCTTCGTCCTTGAAGATCTTCATAATGTCCTCGGCCATTTTGTCGACCATGCCCACCCCGCTGGTAAAACCCGTCACGCCGTCGATATTGACCTCGGGAATTCCGCCGACATTGCTGGATATGACGGGCACTTCGCACGCCATAGCTTCGAGTGCGGCCAGTCCGAAGCTTTCGCTGGCGGAGGGAAGGAGAAATACATCGGCCACTGCGAGTAATTCCTCGACCGCGTCCTGTTTACCGAGGAAGCGGATATCCTTCGTAAGACCGAGTCGCCGGCTGAGGTCTTCGCACTTATTCCGTTCCGGCCCGTCACCGATGAGCAGCAGTTTGCTCGGGGTCTGGTCGTTGATGATCTTGAAGATGTAGATCACGTCGTCCACCCGCTTTACGGGTCGGAAGTTGGAGACGTGGATCAGGATGCGCTCGCCGTTCGGGGCGATGGCCCGCTTGAAATGCTCCTTATTGTTCCGCTTGAAACGGGCGAAATCGATGAAGTTGTAGATCACCTCGATGGGCCGGCAGATCTCGAAATTATCGAGGGTGGATTGCTTCAGCGCATCCGACACCGCCGTTACCCCGTCCGATTTATTGATGGCGAAGGTGATGGTGGGGGCGAAAGCCGGATTGGAACCAACGAGCGTGATGTCCGTACCGTGAAGCGTGGTGATGAAGGGCACGTATCGCTTCCGGCTGATCAGGATCTTACGCGCCATGTAGGCCACCGCGGCGTGGGGCACCGCGTAGTGGACGTGCAGCAGCTCGATCCCGTAGTTCTCCACTACGTCTACCAGCTTGGAGGCGAGCGCCGTCTCGTAGGGCGCGAATTCAAAGAGGGGGTAGTCGGCGCCGCTGTCTACTTCGTGGTAAAAGACGTTCTCGTGAAAGAACCCCAGACGCGCGGGCCGCCGGTAGGTGATGAAGTGAATCTCATGCCCCCGCCGCGCCAATCCCAGGCCCAGCTCGGTAGCCAGGACGCCACTTCCGCCGTAGGTGGGATAACAGACAACGCCGATCTTCATATTACTGCTTTACGACCGATCGCCATCGGTATGAAAATTATCGTCTATCTCAAATGCGAAAGTATAGCAAATAGTTTGCCCACTGGTCCGCACAGCTATGCTGGTCGGCCCGGTAGGCAAGGGGAAAGTAGCATCGACAATGTTTTTAAGGGAGACCCGCCGGCAGACGTCCACTGGTCCGCACAGCTATGCTGGTCGGCCCGGTAGACGGGGAGTGAACCCACCTACCCCCCCAAGCCTTTCTCCACCATGACCGAGATTAAGCTATTACCCGCCGAGGGCAGGGACGACTATACCGAAAGCATTCCCGCCGATACTTATCTGCGCACCCTGTCCCCGCCCGGCTTCATTGCCCGTTTACCGAAAGACGCCGGACCTGCGTCCGCGCAAAAACTCGGACACCTCCTCAGCCACAAAGAAGCCAAGCACCTAAGTTCGGAGATCAAGATCGAGGCACCGGACGTGGACGAGGCCCTGGCCGGAGAATTTATCGGCGGATTGAAACTGGGCAGCTACTCCGCCGGGCAGCGCAAAGGCGACCACGAACCCCACCCTCTGGCCGAGGGTACCTTTCACTACATCGGGGAAACCGAAAAGAACCTGGTATTAGCCGACGTGCAGAATCGCGTGCGCGCCCTGGTCGACGCTCCAGCCAACAAAAAGCGTGCGCAGGACCTGGCGGTCTGGGCCCGGGAAAGTGGCCGGACCTATAATTACGACGTGAAGGTCCTGGACAAGGCCGCCTGCGAAGAGGAGGGGTTACACGCCCTGCTGGCCGTCAATCGCGGCAGCGAAGACCCGGCCGTGCTCATCGTGATGGAGTATCGCGGCGGAGCGCAGGATGAAGACACTACCGCCATCATCGGTAAAGGGGTAACCTTCGACACCGGCGGGGTAAGCATCAAGGGCAGCCAGAATCTTCACCTCATGAAAAGCGATATGGGCGGCGCGGCGGCCACCTTCGGCGCCGTGGAAGCGGCGGCCCGACTGAAACTTCCCGTTAACCTTATCGGCATCGTACCCGCCACTGACAACAGCGTCGACGCCCTCAGCATCAAGCCCAGCGACGTAATCGAAAGTCACGCCGGCAAGACCATCGAGATCATCGATACCGACGCGGAAGGCCGCCTGATCATGGCCGACGGACTAAGCTACGCCGTCAAGCACTACGCCCCGACCACCCTGATCGATGTTGCTACGCTGACGGGGTCGGCCGTGCGCACCTTCGGCTACGTTTGCGCGGCAACGCTGAGTAAGAACGAGGAGCTCGTCGACCAGTTTCGGCAGGCGGGCGAAGCCTGTGGCGAACGCGTTTGGCCGTTGCCGCCCTGGGACGACTTCGCTAAAGGCCTGGCCAGCGACGTGGCCGACGTAAAAAACTTCAGCGGTACCCCACTGCACGGCGCCACGGATGCCTTCAAATTCCTCGAAAACTTTACCCACGACCACGAACGCTACATCCACTTCGACATCGCCGGGGTAGCCCTAAAGCAGGGCCCCTTCGCTAAGGACCGGCAGGCTACGGGCTTTGGTGTGCGGTTGTTCGTGGAGTGGCTTAGTCGCTAGTGGACCAAGCCGAAAGTCCTAATACATCCAAGTCTAGCTCTTGCAGTGGTATCCTTCGCCAAAGAAGCCCGCACGTAGCTATGGCTATGCTTGACTTCTTTAGCTCGATTACCACCACAATAGCGTCGACTTTATGTTTCGACACTTCCAACCTGGTCCACTAGCCGGTGATGAAGCGACATACCGCTTCCGAGTGCTGCTCCTGCTGCATTCGATCCCTTAATTCGGAAACATTGGCGAAGTAAACCGGATTCTGAAAAAGGTCTCTTAGCCGATTCGCCAGAACGCCACTACTTAGCTTACGGACGGGTATTCCCGCTGGCCCCAGCCCCCGCTCCGCAATCAGCCGATTCCACGAAAACTGATCCACGATGTGCGGAATGATCAGGGTCGAACAAGCGTGTAACAGGCCCGTCTGGGTAGTACCCGCTCCGCCGTGGTGCAACACCGCGTAGGCGCGTGCGAATACCCGATCGTAGGGAAGCGTCGGGGTAAAGAGCACCCGCTCCCGGTCGTAATCGGATGGCTCCCGCAGACCGCCGGCAGCGACGTTGATGATGGCGGGTATCCCGGTTTCCGCCAATGATCGGAGCAACACGTCCGTTTTTCCTGCGGGATCTTCATTCGACATACTGCCGAAGGTGACTACGATAAATTTGGCGTGACGATCCATGAAGTTCGCTACGGCCGGATCGAGCGATTTGTCTTCGTCCATGGTTCGGGAGAGGTACCCGAATGCCCGGACGTGGGAGGGCCATTCCGACGGTGGATCCAGCAGCGCCGGGGAGACATTGTAGAATAACTTCGTGCCGGTAATTGCTCCCCGGACGTCGGCGGCGGAAATCCGGTAGCGCCGCCGGTAAGTTTTGGTTGCAGGGAGAATGTTCTGCAGCAGGGCGAAATTTGCCAGGCCGTAGCTTAAGCCGGATAGTCCCATCCGGCGCAGCCAGCCAAATCCGAGATGCGGATGACCCGGTACGGGGTGGATCACCCAGGGCACCGGACTCAGCACGATCGCCCGCCCGGGATACCGGACCGACCATACGAAGGGGAAAGAGGCTTTGGGGTGAAAAACTACCCGATCGAAGTCTTGACCCTCCAGCAGCTGGACCTGCTGTTCTACCAGGCGGCGGTTGATCTTCAGGCCTTCGCGGACCAGGTGGTACAATCCTCGTCCCCGCTGCCAAAGAGTGCCCTTGCCCCCCATCAAGGCTTTCCCTTCGGTTCCCTCTACCAGTTCCAGGAAGCGCCGGTCCAGACCAACAGTGGCCAGGCCTTCTTCTTCGGCGAGGTGGATATACTGCTCCGGAAACGCGCAGGTGACCCCGTGACCGCGCGCTGCCAACAGGGCGCCCACCCTCAGAAAGGGCTCCATGTCACCGCGCGTACCGATCGATATGAGAGCAATCTCCACAGCGGACTTATTCGGCTACCAAAAAAGAATAGGTGCCGGAGGCCAACTCGTAGACGGCCCGCCCGCCGCCGAAACCGACGTACCGTACCCCTTCCGCCTCCCCAGTGGGTCCCGCTCCCTCCCGTACCGCAGCGGCAGAGGGAGCCGGGAGGTACAGGGTAGCCGTCGTATTGGCCGGCACCGTAGCGGTGTAGTTCAACGTATTGCCGTCCAGTTCCCACGCACTCTCGATACGTCCGTAAGGGGAATCATAGTGGCCGCTCGCCTCCGTCATTTGCCCCGTGGGATCCGGCTCGGGACGTAGCACGAAGGTTTTAAAGCCAGGTGCCCCCCGTTGAATACCGAGTGAATGAGCCAGCATCCACTGCCCCACCGCCCCGAAGGAGTAATGGTTGAAGGAGTTCATGCTGTTGTTCCCCCCGAATCCTTCCTCGTGGGTGTAGGAATTGAGGCGCTCCCAAATACTGGTTGCCCCCTGGGTGACCGGGTAGAGCCAGGACGGATACGCCCGGTTCTGCAGCAATTCGTACGCCACGTCCGTATACCCGTAATCGGAAAGCGCCTTACTGATCCAGGCCGTACCGATAAAACCCGTCATCAGGGAATACGGCGGCCTAGTTACGCCGCCGTCGTCCTCGTTAGCGCGCCGGACACTAGCTACCAGGCGGGCGGCCAGGCTATCGGCCGTTTCTCCCTCCACTACACCGAGTGCCAGGGGTAAGGCATAGGAAACTTGTGTATCGATGTAGTTAGGTTCCCCGTTTACCGTCTTGCCCTGCTGGTCCGCCGGTGGCGATCCGAAGCCCCGGGTTACGTGCCCGGAACGAACCGTTCGGTAGCCGTCCCGCTCCAGGTAAGTTTGCTTGAAGTGCTCCTTGCGCGCCTTGATTTGCGCGGCGTATTCCGCAGCGTGCTGCAATTTGCCAAGCACCTGGGCCATTTCCCGCATGATCTGCAAGTCAAAAATGTAGTAGGCCTCGAAGAGCAGGGAGTTATCATTCTGGTTACCTTCCGGACTCAGCCAATCGCCCAGTACGCCGGCCGTCATGACGTCCGTTTCGGGGTCGATACCCCTTGCGAGGAAATTCATGTAGTCTTCCATGGCCGGATAGTGCTCGCGGAGCACGGCCGTATCTCCGTACTGCTGCCAGGTTTCCCAGGCAATGGTGATACCCGCGCTGCCCCAAAGGATACCCCCGAAACCGTCGGCGGCGGGAGCCACGTCGGCAAACCGCCCGTCCTCGTACTGGGTTTCCCGCATGGCCAGCAGGTGACGCCGGAAGAACTGGTCGGCATCGCTCAGGTAGGTCGCCGTGCGACCGAAGACGCTGATATCCCCCGACCAACCCATTCGCTCGTTGCGCTGGGGACAATCCGTCGGGATGCTCAGAAAGTTACCGTACTGGGAGCGGACGATGTTATCAAATAGCTGGTTGACTTCCTCGTTGGAGCTTTCGTATTCGGCGGTAAGTTCGTCGATCGAACTGATGACGAGCCCCCTTACCGCGGCGACGGGCAAAGCCTCATCAATGCCGGTGATCTCCAGGTAGCGGTAACCGTGAAAGGTAAAGCGGGGCTGGATAACGTTATTTCCGGCCTTCGTGATGTAGTGGTCGTGGTTGAATGCCGCACGCAGGTTTTCAATCATGATCATGCCCACCTTGTTGCCGTAGGCGGGGAGGTCGGGATACAGCACCTCGGCGTAGCGCATCCAGATGTCGCGTCCAGCTTCCGTTTCCCCGAGATCAATCTGGGGAACGCCGACGATATTTTCCCCCATGTCGTACACAAAGACGTTGGGGCGCACCTCCTCCACGGACTGCGCCGTCATCTCCTGTACTACCTGCGCCGCGGCGCCCATCTGACCAAGCAGGCGGTAATCACCGAAATTAACCTGCCTGCCGCTATTCTCTCCGGTAAAGGCGGTCTCCTCTACCTTCACCACCGTTGCGGCGGTCCAGACCGAATCATCGTAGTCCGCCGTCGACCAACCTTCGATATCTGCCTCGCGGCGGGCATCGTAAACCTCCCCCTGGAAAAAACTTCCGTAGCGCAACGGCCCGTCATCGTAGAATTTCCAATCCGCTTCGTTGGTCGTCACCACCTTGCTGCTCCCGTCGGCGTAGTCGATCACCAGCATGGCCAGTAGCGACGGCCGGTCCCCGAAATAGTTCCAGTTCGCTCCGGAGAACGTATAGTTGCCGCTCCACCACCCTTCGCCGAGCCAGGCACCCAGCGCGTTTTGGCCCCCGGAATTGATCCGGTCGGTCACGTCGTAGGTCTGATATAAATGGGTTTCGTCGTACTGGGTCAGTCCCGGATTGAAATAGTCATTGCCGACCCGTTCCCCGTTGAGGTACATTTCATAGACGCCCCGGGCCGTCACGTACAGGCGGGCCTTGCTTACCTCCTCTCCGGCCGCGAAGGTGGTCCGCAGCATGGGCGCGGCGTTCTGGCTGGGATCGGCTACGGCAAAGGTGCCCTCGCTCCCCCCTCGCACGCGAAAACCGGCATCCCGGAATTCAATTTTACCGTCTGCCTCTTCCGCTAAGCGCGCGGCAAAACCGTCCGCTTCCCCCGTCGGCTGCCAGAGCACATTGGAGGGGGCGCGGTAGTGCCGCAGCGTCAGGTCGGAAAAGGTGGCCTGCTCTCCGGCCGGCACGGCGAAACCGATATCGGCCAGCATGGGGAAGGCGATGTAGTCACCACTTGGCCCGTTGGGGTTGAGGACCAGCCCGCCGCGTCCCCAGGCTCCGTTATAGTAGCTTTCGTGGTCCGTCCCGATCTCGGTTCCGTTCAACCGGATGCGGGTGGTACCGAATACGCTGCCAATCTCGATCTGGTAGGGTCCGTAGAGGCTGGATTCCCCCTGCACCGAATCGGGCAACACAATGGCGAACAGCGGCCGGTCCGCGCGGTCATCGGGGTGGTAACCAACTCGGTACACATTAAAGGTCGGGTAGGGTTGGCTGATGTCCACTTCCAGGCGCACGTAGGCACTGTCCTCGGGAGATGACAGGCCGTAAACGTTCTTGTACGCGTCGCGCAGCCGCAGGTCGTTTGCCCCGAGAATCAGGGAGGCCCTTGTACTCCCACTCGCCTCGTCGAGTTCCACGGTGTAGCTCAGCCGGAAGACCGACAGGTAGTGGGCGTGCAGAACCTGGTCCGCATCCCCCCCGCCAATCCACTCCGCGCCCTCCCAGGCATCTTCGGTGGCGTTTAGCAGGCCCGTCTCGAACCAGGAATTGGCGGAATAGCTGCTATCCCGTTCGTCGTAGACCGTCACCGCCCAGTCGTAGCGGGTCATGGGCTCCAGTTTATTGCCCGCATAGGGTATGCCCAGCGCCGTGCCGGAATTGACTTTGCCCGTCTCCCAGACCGCATCGCCCGTCGGGCCCGTCACCCGCAGCTCGTAGGCCGATTGTCGTATCCCCCTGCGCTCCGGCGCCCCCTCCATCCGCCAGCTGAAGCGGGGACGCTCCACGTCGGTGCCGAGCGGCGTTTGGGAATACTCCACCTCCAGGTGTACGGGTTGCTGCGCGGCAAGGCGGCTCCAGGCAGCCAGCAGGATCAAAATAAAGATCCACAGCAGTACGGATCCCGAACGACGATTATTCCCGCCGGGGAAGAAAGCATTAGTTGGCATGATCGAAAGGTGCGTCCACGAATAAAGGCGACCCATAATACGTCATCGGGGGCAGGCTAACAAACCTGAACGGAGCGCGGCGGAGCGCAGGGAGAGGAGGACCGGATAAACCCAGATAATTTTAGAACAATTTGTTTTAAATTCAATTATATATAAAACCTTTATTATGAAAGTTCAAGTTCAAGAAAAACCCCGTTTGCAAAACGGCCGCCACGTAGTCACCATCACCGATATTTCCGAAGGAAAGAGCGAATACAAAGGCATCCCTTTCTTCGCCGCCCGCATGGAGACCGAGGAGGGCTTCGTCGAACAGCGATTCTACGACAGCGAACCCAGTCAGCCCATCCTGGCCGAACTGATGCGGGCCGTAGACATGGAGGGCAAAACCCTCAACACCTCTAAGCTAAAGGGCAAAAAATTGAGCGTGGAGGTGCACGAACGTACCTACCCCGACCCCGATACCGGCCAGGAAAAAACGATCACCGAAGCCGGCCACTTTCGGAAAGTTGGGGAAGCCGATACCAGCAACGAGCCGAAATAGTCAGCTCTCCGTCTGTTAAAAGAGGCATTTGATCAGAATAGGGCACGGGATAGTAACCACCATGCCCTATTCGTCGTTAGGGCTGCGTGAAGTACACTAAGCTATTTACGAGCGTGTTTCCCTTCGAGCTGACAGGTGAAGCCAACCGCCTTCCCCCTGGAGGGTCGGGGGACAGGCTTCGGCGAGGATCGATTTGGCGGACCGCCTTATTATTACTGTTTGCTGCGTGCGTATCTCCCCTCGTCGCGCAGGATAACATCACCGTAAAGGGCTACGTCCGCGATGCCAGCGACGGGGAAACCCTCATCGGAGCCACCGTACAACTCGACGGTACCACGCAGGGAACCGTGACCAACGCCTATGGATTCTATTCCCTCACTGTAGCTCCCGGAGATTATACCCTAAAGGCTACTTACCTGGGCTACGCCGAGCAGCGGGTGAGCCTCGAACTGTTGGGCAGCGTTACCCAGGATTTCGCCCTCGAAGAAGCCGGCAGCGTACTCGAGGAAGTGGTGGTAACGGCCATCAGTGAGGACGAGAACGTCAGCAACCTCCAGATGAGCGTCGAACGCCTTGATATGGGGACGATTCAAAAGCTCCCCAGCCTGCTCGGTGAGGTGGACGTGATCCGCAGCATCCAGCTGCTGCCGGGCGTAACCACGGTCGGGGAAGGTGCCGCGGGCTTCAACGTGCGCGGGGGCAGCATCGATCAGAACCTCGTTATCCTGGACGAAGCTCCCGTCTTCAACAGCAGCCACCTTTTCGGATTTTTCTCCGTCTTTAACCCGGACGCGGTGAAGGGCGTCAAACTCTATAAAGGCGGAATACCCGCGCGCTACGGGGGCCGGCTTTCGTCCATCCTCGATGTCCGTATGAAGGAAGGCAACAACCAGCAGTTCGAAATGCAGGGCGGGATCGGTACCATCTTCAGCCGGCTGAGCGTGGAAGCCCCCATCGTGAAGGACAAATCCTCCTTTCTACTGGCGGGCCGGCGCAGCTACATCGATGTTCTGGCCGCCCCCTTTCTCAACGACAACCTGGCCGGCACGCGGCTCAACTTTTACGACCTGACCCTGAAGACCAACTACCGCTTCAGTGACCGGGACCAAATATTCCTTTCCGGCTACCTGGGCCGTGACGTATTCAGCCCCGGCGACCAGGCCGGTTTCAGCTGGGGAAATGCCACCGGCACCCTGCGCTGGAATCACCTCTTCTCCGATAAGCTTTTCGCCAACCTGACGGTTTACTACAGCGATTACGACTACGCCATCGACTTCGGGGATGATCCGGACGAAGACGCCTTCAACTGGAATGCCAGTATCGTGAATACCAGTATTAAGCCCGAGTTCTCTTACTTCGTAAATCCCCAGAATGTCATCCGCTTCGGCGGCCAGGCGATCTACTACCGGTTCGAACCGGCGAATGCCATTGCCGTAAGCGGGGGCGATGAGATCGATATCAGCCTGAGCCGGCAGTGGGCGCTGGAATCGAGTCTTTTCCTGGAGAACGAACTGACCCTCTGGGACCGCCTCAAGGTCAATTACGGCCTGCGGCTCAGCCACTTTGCCTACCTCGGCGGCCGCAATATCTACGAATACGGCCAAGCCCCACGGGAAGGCCTGCCCCGCCCCCTCACCGGCGTGGTCGCCACCGAGCGCAGCGAGGTGATCGACGACTGGCTCTACCTCGAACCCCGGGCCGCGCTCCAGTACACCCTCAACCCCAGTAGTTCGCTTAAACTGAGTTACCAGCGGACCATGCAGTACATCCACCTGCTCAGCAACACCACCGCTTCGATCCCCCTCGACATCTGGACCCCGAGTACCAACAACATCCAACCGCAGCAGGCCGACCAGATCGCCATTGGCTACTTCCTTAACCTCAGCGACAACGCCTACGAGCTGAGCCTGGAAACGTACTACAAGGACTTTGACAACCTCATCGACTACATCGACGGTGCCGACCTCATCCTCAACGAACTCGTCGAGGGGCAGATCCTCAGCGGCGTCGGACGCGCCTACGGTACGGAAGTACAGCTAAAGAAGAATAAGGGGCGCTTCTCGGGCTGGATCAGTTACACCCTGGCCCGCTCGGAGCGATTGGTCGAAGGCATCAACAACAACGAATGGTACCCCACCCGCTTCGACCAGACGCACAACTTCAACATCACCGGTTTCTACGAACTGTCCGATCGCGTCACCCTCAGCGGAAGCTTCGTTTACAACACCGGCACACCGACCACGCTCCCCAACAGCGGCTATTACCAGCTGGGCTACTACGTGCCCTACAATGCCGGCAATGCCCGCAATAATTTCCGTATTCCGGATTACCACCGCCTGGACTTGAGCCTGACCCTGGACCCGAAGAAGGAAAAGGCCGACCGGCGCTGGCAAGGGCAGTGGATCTTCGGCGTATACAACCTTTACGCCCGCCGTAATCCCTTCACCATCTACGCCGACCAGGTAGGTGGCCGTACCCTGCCAGGACAGGCCATCACCACGGAGGCCATTAAGCTCTCCGTCGTGGGCAGCATCATTCCTTCCGTATCCTACAATTTCACCTTCCAATGACGCGAACGCTAGGTTTACTCATCCTATCCATCGCCCTCTGGAACTGCGAAGACACCGTGGTTCTCGACACGGACTTTGAAAACCCCGAACTGGTGGTGGAAGCCTGGCTGACCAACGCGGCCGAACCCCAAACGATCCGGCTCACCGAATCCCAGGACTTCTACGCCAACCGCCTGCCAACTCCGGTGGAAGACGCGCAGGTGATCGTTTGCCGCACGCAGCCCGATAATCGCTGCTTCACCTTCACTTACCAGGGCGAGGGCAATTACGTTTGGGAGCCTGGCTCCACGGATTCCCTCGGCGCGGTCGGGGCGGAGTTTGCCCTCGGCATCGAACGCAATGACCTGCGGTACGCCAGCCGGGCCAGTATCCAACGGGTGCCGAAGATCGATAGCATCGTCGTGCGGTTCGAGGAAGAACAGCTCGGCCTGGACGAGGGCCTGTACGCCCAGTTGTACGCACGGGATTTTGTCGGTACGGGCGATGCCTACCTCATCCGCACCACCATCAACGACACCCTGCTAAACCGACCCTCCGAGCTTTCGCTGGTCTACGACGCCACCTTCGACGCCGGTAGTGGCACGGACGGGATCATATTCATCTCTCCGATCCGGTTCAGCATTAACAAGACCGATGACGACGGCGGCGTGGTCGCCCTGCAACCCGGCGACTACATCAGCGTGGACTTGTGGTCGCTGAGCAACGAGGCCTTTTTCTTCCTCAGTGTTGCCCGCGACCAAATACAAAACGGGGATAACGGGATCTTCCAGATTCCGGTCGCCAACGCTCCGGGAAACATCCTTGCCATCGACAGCGAAGACCCCGTCCTTGGAGTTTTCAACGTGGCGGCCGTCAGTAGGGCCAGTAAGGTAGTCGAATGATTTAAGGCTTAAACTTTCGTGTTCCGTGACCCACTCCGTACTTTAACGTCTCACCCGGGCGGCCGGCAAATGTCGTTCCCCCGTAGCATGAAACCCAAATGCCCTCCGACGCACCCTTCCCAGGATGTGATCCGTCCATGGAAGATATGGATATCGTACTTGCCTACCGCAGGGATCAGCACGCTACCTGCTTCCGTTTGCTCTACGAGCGGTACGCCGGGAAAGTGTACAGCAAAGCCATGACCATGCTGCACAAGGAAAGCGAGGCCGAGGATGCTACCCAGGAGATCTTTACCAAAATTTTTCTCAGCCTGGGCAAGTTCGAGGGGCAGGCCAAGTTCTCGACCTGGGTCTATTCCATTACCTATAATCTGTGCATTGACAAGATCCGCCGTTCCCGACGCAGCCGGCAACTTTTTGCTTCGGAGATCGAGGATCCGCCCGACAAGGTCGAAGAGGTTCCCGATGAGGCCCTGATGACCATGCAGCTCAATGAGCTGCGCTACGTTCTCAGTCAGCTCACGGAAGCCGATCGCACCCTGCTACTGATGAAGTATAAGGACGGGGTAAAGATCAAAACCATCGCCAAGCTGCTCGGCAAGACCGAATCGGCGGTAAAAATGCAGCTGAAACGCGTCAAGGAAAAAGCAAAAAAAATTCACGACCGCCAATTCGCACCGGTAGCCTGATCCTCCCATGAACACCTTTCTGGCACTGCGGGACCAAGACATCGCTTCCTTCACCGGGGAACGCGAGACCGCCGTGCGTACCCGGGTGGAAAAAGACCTGCGTACGGCGGAATTCGTCGCCAGTATCATTGAGCTGTTCGGACCGGTCATGGCCGACACCCTCAACGTGATGAGCGGCGGCGAACCCCGCCTGGATGAGGACGACTCCCCTGGCGACGAACCGGCGGGCCCCGGGAACAATCACGATAGTACCCGATAATTGAGACCCATGGAGTCCGTGCTAGACATACTACGCCAACAGGCCTACCAATTACTGACGGTCATTCCGGCCCTGATTAAGGCCGCCGTCATCTTCCTGGTCGGCTTCTTCATCGCCAAGGGGCTGTACCAGATCATCAGGCGGTTGATCGCCGCTTCGGGGCTGGACCGGCTGACCGATAAGCTGCTGACCATCGAGTTGTTCCGCAACGCCGACATTAACCTCCTGCCGAGCCGCGTACTGGCCTCCATCGTCTATTACTTCATCCTCATCGTATTCACCATGGCCGCGGTGGAGGCACTGGGCATGGATATGCTATCGGTCATGATGGCCGACCTCGTCGCGTATCTTCCGAACGCTATCCTGGCCTTTATTATCCTCATCGGAGGTATTGTACTGGCGGACTTCATCAAGCGATTAGTGCTGTCCACCTGCCGGTCACTCGCCATCCCTTCCGGTAATCTCATTGCCAACGCCGTTTTCTACTTCATCCTGCTGAACATCATCCTCATCGCGCTTAGCCAGGCGAAGTTGCAGACGGAGTTCATGGAGACCAACATCAGCATCATCCTCGCCGGTATCGCAGGCGCCTTTGCAATCGGGTACGGAATGGCGTCGCGCCACATCATGGGCAACATCCTCGCCAGTTTCTACAATCGGAATCAGCTGCAGGTGGGCGACGAGGTAAGCATCGACGGTAAGCGCGGAGAGGTCATCCAGCTCAACAGCGTAAGCATCACGCTCCGGTCCGAGGATTCCGAGTTCACCATACCCTTCAGCAAACTGAACAGTGACGGTTTCGAGATGCACTCCCGTCGCAACGGTGGCCCTTCCCTGCCCCCCCACCGCGGCGATTAACATCCTCAGGCAGCGTAGTTCGATTCCCTGCCCCATATTTGCGTCCCTTAAAACCGCAGGTATGAGATGTTACTTATTGATCCTCCTCTCTATCTTTTTCGCCCTGTCGCTGACGGCACAAACGGAGGAAGAAATACCGGAAGGTTGGCGGCGGGGCGCAGGTATCGGCCTTGACCTGGCCCAATTGCTGCAGATCAACCCCAAACAGGGCGCGGGCCAGAACCGCCTGGGCATCGCTACGGCCGTAAACGGCTTCGCCAAGTATAAAATGGACCGCAAGACCTGGGATAATAGCCTGCTATGGCAATTCGGCTTACAGCGCCTCGGATCGGGGGTTACGGCCCGGGGTTCGGATGACAAGATCCCCTTTCAAAAGACCATCGACGAACTACGGGTCAACAGTAAGTACGGCTACCAGATTC
This sequence comes from Lewinellaceae bacterium, assembly GCA_963747415.1. GTDB lineage: Bacteria > Bacteroidota > Bacteroidia > Chitinophagales > Saprospiraceae > Neolewinella. The sequence continues at coordinate 1,933,287 of CAVVFF010000004.1, forward strand.
GCGAGGACGGCAAGCTCTACTATTCGGCCAATTTTACCTTCCTCAGCCAATTGCTGCCGACCTACCAGTTTCCCGACCTCTTCTCCGGCAACTTTGTCTCCGACTGGCTGGATACCGGCAGGAGTCCGCTATCCAAGCTTTTCGCTCCGGCAACCACCACCTTTTCAATAGGCGTGGATTACCAACCCACGCCCGCCCTGTCCATTTTCTTCTCCCCCCTCAGCTCGAAGTTCATCATCGTTGCCAGCGACAGCATCGCCGCCCGGGGCGTACACGGTAACCAGGTGAGCGGTGAACCAAACTCCGCCGGTATCTACCCCGAGTACGAGAACCTGGATGCCCAACTCGGTGCCCTGGCACAGGTAAAGTACGAAGCCAGCTTCCTCACCGACGACCGCGCCACCTTCAGCTCCAGCCTAGGGCTCTACACCAACTACCTTCGCAATCCACAGAATGTGGACGTGGACTGGCAAAACGGCCTGGCATTCGCCTTTACCGAAAATCTGCATTTGTCCCTCTTCGTCAACCTTTTCTACGACGACGATATCCGGGTACAGATCACCGACTACTCCGCGCCGAACGGCACCTCCGGCCTGGGCAAACGCGTGAGCATCACCGAGCAACTCCTTATTACCTACGCCCGTACTTTCTAAAGAAGTGGCGCAGCGCTTTACACCCGGTTACCAACATCCCCTGCTGGAACAAGCCCGGGCGTGTACGGTCTGTGCCGCTCACCTGCCACTGGGTCCGAACCCCATCTTCCGCATCCATCCGGAATGCCGCATCGCGCTCATCAGTCAGGCACCGGGCCGGCTGGCCCATCTGTCGAGTGTTGCCTGGGACGATCCCAGCGGACGCCGACTCAGAGAATGGCTTGGCGTGACGGAGGATCAATTTTACGATTCCACCACCTTCGCGGTACTGCCCATCGGCTTCTGCTACCCGGGCAAAGGAAAGGGAGGCGACCTGCCGCCCCGGCCGGAATGTGCGCCGCTCTGGCAAAGGCCCCTGCTGGAGCTGATGCCGAAACTCAAACTCAAGATCCTGATCGGTGCCTACGCCCAGGGCCATTACCTCGGTACCCGGCGGGGTAAAAACCTCACGGAAACGGTGCGCAACTTCCCGGAATATCTACCGGAATATTTCCCTATCCCCCACCCTAGCCCGCGCAACGGCATTTACCTGCGCCGAAACCCCTGGTTTGAGGAGATCAACGTTCCGCAACTGCAGCAGCTCGTGCGCCGCATTCGGAAGGAGGCTAAATAACGCTTAGTCCGCCATCCATACCGATGACCTGTCCGGTAACGAAGCCCGCCTGATCGCCCAGCAGGAACGCTGCCATGGCCGCAATGTCACCCGGTTCCCCTACCCGCTGCAGGGGGTGCCGCTTGGCACTGGCCTCCCGTTTGTCGTCGGTAGCCAGCAATTTACCGGCCAGGGGCGTATCGGTGAGCGAGGGAGCGATGGCGTTGACGCGGACGGCAGGCGCGTATTCCGCGGCCAGGCTGCGCGTGAGGCCCTCTACGGCTCCCTTAGCCGCTGCCACGGCGGCGTGGAAGGGCATACCGCGTTGTACCGCCACGGTCGAAAATAAGACAACCGAGGCCTTACCGCTACGCTTCAGGGAGCGCTCGGCCGCCTGCAGGCAGCGGACTGCTCCCACGACGTTCAGTTCGAAAGATTCGCGGAAAGCCTCCGCCTTCAGGCTACGGAATGACTTCAGGTCGATGTTGCCCGGGCAGTAAACCAGGCCATCGAGGGACTCCGGCACGGCGGCGCTGAGATCCGAAGCCTCGTTCGTAACGTCGAGCTCGGTAAAGGTGACCGCGGCGGGAAGATCGCGGCGCTGTCGGGACCAAACGTGGATGTCGTGGTCACCAGCCAGGAGGTTTTCAACGAGGGCGCGACCGATTCCCGAGCTTCCCCCGACAATTAAAAAAGTAGCCATGGTATAGAATTTAATCAAAGCGACCCGGCCGGCGTAAGCCGGTCGGGTCGCTGAATGTGGAATCGGTTTCCGTAAATTTAGTTGACCGACTCGCTGAGTTTCTTACCGGGCTTGAACTTAACTACGTTCTTAGCCGCGATCTGGATGGTCTCATTGGTGCGGGGGTTGCGTCCTTCGCGTGCGGGGCGATTGTTTACCGAAAAGGTGCCGAATCCTACCAGGCTGACATTGTCGTCACTTTTCAGTGCGTCTTCGACACTGGCGAGCATGGCACTCAGTGCACTCTCGGCCTGGTCTTTAGTAAGTCCGGATTTTTCAGCGATGGACGATACAAGTTCTCCTTTATTCATTATTCAGAAATTTGGAATGTTAAAAAACGGTGACTTACCGTCACCGGGGGAATATGGTTTCGTTAGGAAGTCGAAGTCAGGGCTTGCCTTGAACCTCGCTTCTCCCTAGTTTAGCCCTACAAACGTATGAAAAAGCTCTGTGTTTATCCCATTTTCCTTATTTTACTAGGCTTTTCTCTCGTCTTTTCAACGGGCTGCAGCCGGAAGTCCGGCTGCGCGGCGATCATTAAGACCACCAAGGTTCCTAAGAAAAAAGCCGGCGGTAACCGTGACCTCTTCGGCAATCGAATGTAGGTCGCTCCGGCCGCTGCTATACGCGGCGAACCGCTTCCTTAGTTGGCAGCGCCATCGGCGGGCCCTCGACCGCATCTCCCGCCCGGCGGATCTCCCGGATCTTATACGGCCGCTTTTGCTGGCTTTCGTAGTACGTTCGCATCAGCACTTCCACGATTATTCCCACCGTAATAAGCTGTACCCCAGTAAGTACCAGTAGCGCCCCGAGGATCAGCAACGGCTTGCCCCATATGTCCTGACCGACGATCTTCAAGCTCAGCAGGTAGAGGTTAATGAGGACCCCCAAGGCGAATATCGCCAACCCAACCTGCCCGAAAAGGTGCATCGGACGCTGCAGGTACTTCTTCAAAAACAGCATCAGAATAAGGTCGCTGACCACGCGGAACGTACGCCCCAAACCGTATTTACTTTGTCCGTGCTGACGCGAATGATGCCGCACGGGAACCTGCGTTATGCGTGCGCCTTCCAGGCTCGCGAGTACGGAAATAAATCTATGCAACTCCCCGTAAATTCCGAGATCGCGGGCAATCTGGGCCCGAAAGACCTTCAGCGCGCAACCATAATCCCGCAGGTGAACCCCGCTCAGGTTCCGGATGATCCAGTTGGCGATGCTACTGGGAATTTTGCGCAGGATGGCTCCGTCCTGTCGATTGACCCGTTCCCCCACTACCAGGTCCCAGTCGCCGTCACGGACCAATTCCAACATCGCGGGGATATCGGCGGGGTCGTTCTGCAGGTCGCCGTCCATGGTGGCAATGTAGGTGCCGCGGGCCATGTCTATTCCGGCCATCAGGGCCAGGCTTTGTCCGTAATTTTTCCGCAGTTCCACCACCACCAGCCGGGGATCCTTCAGGGATTTTAACAGGGTAACGGAGCCATCGGTGCTTCCGTCGTCTACGTACACGATCTCGTACTTCATCCCCTGCAGGGCCGCGTGAATGCGGTCAATCAGCGGGCGGATGTTTTCCACCTCGTTCAGGATAGTAACAACGATCGATAACTGCACGGGGCAAATATACGCCGCCTAACCCCCGATGGGCATACCGTTGCCCATGCCATCCTGCAGGTCCTCGGTTTCATTGGTCGGTGGCGACTCCGTTGCGCGGAGGATTCCTACCGGATAACTGCTGCGCAGGTGCCGCAGGTACAGGGAATCCCGGGCCTCGATGTCTAGCTCCGGGTACTGCAGCGGGCTACCGATATACAGGGTGGCCGGGTCATAGTTGCCGTACGACCGGCGGATGATCTCTCCGCGGGCACGGGTCAGGTACCAGCCGGTAGCGGGCTCGATGAGGCTGAATCGGTAGATGCCCAATCCGCCGTCTCCCGCCGTGGCTACTACGCTTTGCGCCGTACGCCGAACGGCCATACCACGGTCGTCAGCCGCTGCGCGGGGGGGCAGGACAAACAAGTTGAATACGATCCGCAGCAAGAGCAAGAACAGGCACAAAAGGAGGAGGAAGTCCTTCTCCCGCCGCCAGCCCGCCACTACGATTGCACCTGCGGCCCCGCCCAAAACCACGCTTTTGACCCACGCCCCCGCCACGATCGCCGCCTGCGGTGCTAGAGGAAGGAAGGGAATGGCCACCGCCCCCACTGACATGACCGCCAGCAAAAGCACCCGCAGCCACCGGTAAACCGGGCTGCGATCGGCGGCATGTAAGCGGTGTAACCACAGAAGGCTGCCGAAAAGCAAGGGAAAAAGCATCAGCAGGTACCGCGGATATACATTCGGAGAAAGCCAGTACACCGGGATATTCACCAGGAAAGCCACCAGACAGAAGGCCGCGAAATCATTGGTTTTCAACATCGCCCAACTCCCGCGCCGCAGGAGGTACACGAGCAACAGGGTCCAGGGAAGGAAATGGTAACTCATCTCGAAGGGAAAGGCTACTAAGTGCCGGACCGTCTCCCAGGCTCCCTGAGCTACGGCGGTACGTTTCCCACTCTCTACAAACAAGCGCCGGGCCACCCGCTCCAGATCCACGGTCGCCGAATAGGGGATATAATAAAGCGCCAGCAAGGCCAGACAAGCCAGTCCCGTAAGCAGGTGCGCCGGGCGAAAGAGCTGCTTCCAGGAGCGCGTCCAGCCGAGAATGGCAAAAATGCTCAGCCCCTGGAACACGATGGCCGGCAGTCCCTTCAGTAAAAAGGTGGCGACGGTGAGCAGGTACGTCCAGCCGAAGGCCTCCCACCACCGCCCCCGCCGGCCGAAGTAGTAGAGCAGCATGATCTGGGTATATACCAACCAGCTGAAACAAACGTCGATGAGGGCCAGCATACTATCCCAGAAAAGCATGCGCCCGCAGGTGACGACGGTAAGGGCGTGGATGACGGCCAGGTAACGCCCGAAATGCGGGCGGCTGAATAGGTAGGTGGTGACCGCGAAACAGCCCAGACTGATCACGGTAGGCAGCCGGGCGGCCCATTCCGAGGCCTCCCCGTGGAGCGCGAAGCTCGCCGCCAGGATCCAGTTCCAGAGGGGCGGCTTATTTAGGTAAGCGTCGCCGTGCATGGTAGGTACGAGGAAATTGCCGGTCCAAAGCATCTCCTGGGCCACTAGCGAGCGGATGGCCTCATCGTCGATGAAGACCATCAGCCCCAGGTTGATCAGCAGGGCCGGTAGCAGCAAGACGGCCGCCAGGATAAGTAACCACTTTCGCACCGGCGCGAAGATAGGACGCCCGTTACCGGCTCGCCGCGAGCGTCACTTCCGCGCGACCAGACCGTACGGCTCCGGTAGTACGGTCACGGACCACCAGTACCACCTCGTAGGTGCCGGCGTCGTCGGTCGGAGGCAAGGGAACGCTAAGGGTACCGCCCTCTGTTTGGCCGGCTTCCCAGAGCAACAGCGGAGATAGCCGTGGCGCATCATTTTGCGGGCGCTCGAATTCCTGGGCGGGTAATAAACCGCCTAACCGCAGCAGGTTAACCGCATCGACCTGCGGAAACTTACCGTTGTCGCGGAGCAGGTCGATCTGGACGACCCCGTCTCCTCCCAGGGCCGGAAAGTCGCGCCGCAACTCCCGATTATCGTAGTAGTAGGCCAGGCGGCCGACATTCGCCGGAGCGAGGGCGGCTACGTAGTCCACGTCGCGCGTGAGCCTCCCGTCGATGATAAAGAGCGGCGTACCGGTAAAGAAGCGTTGGGTGGGTGCGTTGTAAAGGTTGGCGGTCAGCTCCCCCCGGCGGCGGCGAATACGGAGTTCTCCGGCCACCTCATTGAAGAAAGTCAGCATATCGGGGAAGGTCTGGTAGTCCTGCACGTCGTATACCTTATTGGGCGCCAGTTTTTTTACCGCCTGGGTATCGGGCACGCCGTCCAGTGGGGTTTCCACGCTGCCGTAAAGTTGGTAGATCTTTCGGCGGCGCTTACTCAGGTCGAGGTATTGGGCTACCTCCTCGGTAAGCGGTGGTTGGTCGGTGATCGGCTCCAGCGGCGGGAATACCAGCCGGGCGCGAACGGCTTCGTCCTGAACGCCGCGGGCCTGCACTTGTTTTTCCCCCTGAAAGGAAGGCACGGTGAGGGAGAAGGCACCGTCGCCGTACGATTTGCTGAAGTACGTTTCCAGCGTGCGGGTATCGAAGAAGGGAAGCAGGTTGACCGCAAGGGGGGAGTTTTGTCCGGCATCGGTCAGTAACCCGCCGTAGAAAAGGGTGTCCTGGTACCGCTGGTCGCTTTCAGGCCCCGGAACGGTGAGCACGTTAGCGCCCGGGCCGGTCACTTCGCGGTTGTGAACGGACAGGCTGTACGCGCCGGGGGGCAATCCCGTTGCTCTGATCTGGCCATCGTTGACTTGCAGTGCCAGGGATTCCGGACTGGCTGCCCCGGTTTCCACCGTTTTGGCTACCTGCGCCCCGTCGCCATCAGTTACGTTATACACGGCGTGTCGAAAGGTGCCGAGGTTTACCGTTTCTCCGTCCTGCGTCAAGGCGGTAAATCGTAGCCGGTAAAAGCCGGTGGGCAGATCATAGGCCCAGCGATGGTAGCCCCCGGCCGCGCTGCCGTTGGCGGAGCGCAGGAAGAAGTAATCCACGAGCTGACCGTCGGGTGCGTAAATTTCGGTACGGACGAGGCTGGGGGCCGGTTGGGGCAGGTAGACCTGGAAGCGACTTACCTCCCCGGCCGCGTGGTAGGGGCGGTCCAGGTGTAGCACGGCCTCCTGGGCGGAGAGGGTGCCGAAAAGCAGAAGTAGTAAAGATAAGTAGTAGAATCGCTGCATTTGTCTGGTATTCCTAAGTGCCAATCAGCTCTTGATAAAAGATTTGACTTACCTCCTTAATAGGGCCAGTAGTCGGGCCGCGTGAGGCTCGATCCCTCCGCGTTGGTACAATCCAGACAGACCAGGGGACTGCCGCCCGGACCGTTGGTCGGTGGCGGCGGGCAACGTGTGCGGGGGTTGCCCACCTCGGCGGGCGTCGTTCCTACCCGTTCGGTGAATCGGTTGGCCGAATAAAAGTAGCCGAATACGTTCCGGGTGTTTCCGTCCAGGTCCTCCACGTTGCCGACGATGGGCCCCGGGGGATTGGTGAAGATGCTTTGGTCGCGATCGCTGATCCGCGATATCTGGTCGAAGTACAGGTAGGCATCCTGGCTGATCGCATCCTGATAAACGTTGAGAACGTGTCCCTGGGCGTATTTATAATTGATGGGTTCAACTACAAGGGGGAAGTCTTCCACCCGGTCTGCGCTGAGGGCGCTGCCACTCAGGATTGTCACGGTGTTCGGGGCCGCGGTTTCGGAAATGTAGCACACCCTTATCCGATCTGGATCCAGGGGAAAGGCATCGTTGTCCGTGGTTAGCGCGTAAACCCGCTGAAAGGTGTAGCGGAGGTAGGCCGGCGCACCGCTCGCATAGCGTACCGGTGTAGTTACTTCATAGGCCAGGCCGGGCACTTCCACCTCATCGCCTATGGCATTTTCCTGGAGGATCACGGCGGGGCGGTTCCCTACCCCCTCCAGCGGGACGCGCTCTTGCATGACATCGAAACTCGAGCCGTAGCGTTGCCCGCCAAGCGTAGTAATCATAATGCGGTACCCTAAGCCTGGCCGTACCAGAAAGTCAGGACCGGCGGGATCGATGGATGCCCGGTAAGCACCCTCCCGGTAGGGCAGATCGAGCTGCTGGCCTTCCGAGTTCTCCAGCGTGACATCGGCGGTGACTACGCGGTCCGGCAGGTTGGACTCGAACTGAAACAGTTCTTCCAGGACCACCTCCACGGTAGCCTGCTCTTCTAGCACGAGACTTCCCCGTACCACGATACCTTCCGGGAGATCTTCTGCCTGTCCCAGATCGATCTCGTCCACGCACGCCAGTAGGCACTGGGCGAGGATGAAAAGGCTGAGTAATTTTTTCATACGATTCTTTTTTGCGGCGGAGCGCAGGAACATAGCGGGAGCGTTCACCGCGTCTCGATATTCAAGGTGATGGCCGGGAATATGGTACCGAGTACGGCGAGTCGGTTGGCGACGTTGGTCTGGTCGGGCGATTGGGTATAGTAGACCGAGAAGGCATTCTTACGGGCGTAAACGTTGTAGAGCGAAACGGTCCAGCTGGTTTGCAGGGTTCGCTTCTCGTTGTAGCCCTTTCCCAGGGTGTAGGCCAGGTCGAGCCGGTGGTAGTCGGGAATGCGCACGCTGTTTCGATCGGAATACACCGGTACGGTCAGGCCGTTTTCCGACCGGTAATTCCCCACGGGGGCGGTGATCGGCCGGCCGGTACCGTAGGTGAAGTTGGCGGTCAGGGTATTGCGCTGGTTGGGGTTCCAGTTGAGCGTAAATACCAGATTATGGGGCTTATCGAAATTGGAGCTGTAGAATTCCCCGTTGTTGATGCCGGGAATTTGGCGTTCGGTGCGGGAGAGCGTATAACTGACCAGTCCGTTGAGTTCGCCCACCTTCCGTTTTCCGCTGAGTTCGAGGCCGTAGGCCCGCCCCTCCCCGATGAGGATCTCCGTTTCCAGCTGGGGATTGACCACCACGTCGGCAAAGTCCCGGTAGTCCCACAACTGGTCGATCTCGCGGGCGTAGACCTCGGCTGCCAGTTCAATGTTATTGTCCTCCAGATTGAGGAAATAGCCCAGCGAAAGGTTGTGCGACAGAAAGGGCGGAATGTAACCGGTACTGAGTTGAAATTGGGAACTCGGCGTAGGTGAAGCGCTCAGGTAGATCTGGTTCAAAAACTGGGCCGTCCGCGAATAGCCGGCGCGCAGGCTGGCCTTACGGGTCAGGCGCAGCCGGGCACTGAAGCGGGGCTGCCAACTGGAATATTGGGCGATCGTTTCCCCATCTCCGTACTCCGTGGTTCCGATTTCGAAACCGCTGCGGGGCAAGTCGTTGTCGTATTCCGTCACCGTACCCGGTCCTAGGAAGCGATAATCGGTATAGCGCAGTCCGGCGCGAATACTGAAGGCGGGCGAGATCGTGTAACTCACTTCTCCGAACACGCTGGATTCCAGTCCGCGCTCCCGCTCCAGCGCCTGCTCCTCCACCACGGAGCCTTGCCCTTCCGGCTGGCGCTCTCCGGGATTGACGCGGTAGTCGTTTAATTCTGCGCCCACCTGAAATTGCAGTTCCTGGGAGACGTCGTAATTGAGCAACGGCTTCACGGTCAGGTAGTCCACGCCGGTGTAGACCACTTCTCCGGTCAGTTCACCCAGGTCGCGCTGCTGACTGCTGTAGTCGCCATAGGCCACGGCAAGGCTGCCGTAGAGCTTGTCCGAGAATATCTGCCGGTACTCCCCCTGCCCCAGCAGCGTGCTGTACTCGAAGCCGAACTGTTGATTGTAGGTAAATTCATCGGTACTTCCGTAGCCGGAGAGCGACAGCGTCCCCCCTTTTCCGATCCGTTGGGTGAACCGCAGGTTCCCGTCGAGGAAAAAAGCGGATGAGTTCTTCACGTTAGTTTCACTGGCCAGGCCAAGCACCCACCCGGTGTAGCTGCTCCGTACGCCGGCGATGAAACTGCTGCGTTCCTTCACGATCGGCCCCTCCAGCATGAGCCGCCCGGTGACCGGACCGATGCCCGCCTTCACCCGCAGGTGATCGAAGTTCCCGTCGCGCTGTTGCACGTCAAGCACAGATGCCAGGCGGCCGCCGAAACGGGCCGGCATATTGGCCTTGTAGAGGTCCACGCTCTTGATAATGTCGGCATTATAGGTGGAAAAGAACCCGAGGGCGTGACTGGAATTGAGTAGGAAGCCGTTATCCTGCAGGAGAAGGTTCTGGTCGATCTCCCCGCCGCGGACGTTGAAACCGGTAGCCCCCTCCCCGATCGTGCTGACGCCTGGGTTCAGCAATAATGCTTTGACGATGTCCGTCTCGCCCATGAAGGTCGGCAGCTTTTCCAGCTGGGCCATATCCAGTCGCTGCACCCCGGCCTGAACGCGATTGATGTTAGTCTCGGCGCCCTGTTCGGTAACGACCACCTGTTGGAGATTCGTGGCCGATGGCCGGAGGTCGATGTCGAAACGCCCGTCGCCGTTCACCCGGATGTCCCGTTCCTGGCTACCGTAACCTACGTAGCTAACGGCAAGGGTATAGGATCCCGGCGGCAGCCGTAATTCGTACTCGCCGTTGGGGTCTGTAACGGTGGCCTCCTCCCTGCCTTCCACCTGGAGGGTGGCGCCAATGATGGGCTCTTCGCCGTCCGTGATGGTACCGGAGACGGTAGCCGTACCACTGGAACCCAGACTTTCGAAGGAACCGATGCGTTGGGGACCGTCCGGACCGCTTTCCTCGGCCGGTCTCGTCACCTGCTCGGCTACGGCGGCGTAGTAGGCGGCGTCGAAATCCGTACCGATGGTGATGGCCGGGCCGACAACGTAGACGCCCCGGTAATCGACGAAACTGAGGCCGGTACCCTGCAGGATGGCTTCGAGCGCTTCGCGAACGGACGCCTCCCGGAGCCGTAAATCTATACTGCCCTCCGGCAACTGCGTATTCTGCCAGAAAATATGGGCGGCTCCGGCTTCGTTAATTCGGTTCAGCGCATCCTCCCGGGTGGTCGATTCGTTGACGATCGTAACGGTGGGTGCAACGCTTTGGCCAAATAGCGAGTCATTAACCAATAGTAGGAGGAAAAGGCCAACTGGCAAAAGTTTCATCGGGGGGGCGTAGGAAGGTTAGGCACTCTGTCAGGTAAATGTAAGTCATTATTAATGTGGTGTTAAACAGCCTGCCCACGTCTCCGTTGCTGAACTACCCGGGACCGCCAAACATTAATACCTTAACCCCACGCCCGAGCCAACAATCCTGGAGATGGGTTTGGAGTTTAAAAAAGAAAATACATGAAGTCGAGAGGAACACTGCTTTTTTCCGCCCTCGTATTGGTTTTTGCGCTTATCGCCGCCATGCGACCCGCCCACGACCTGATGACGCCCCCGGGTGATGCCCCGTCGATCATCATGCGCACCATGCTGGAGAACCTTAAAACTTATCATTACCAGCCGGTTGAGATCGACGACGAATTTTCCGAACGGGTCTACAAGCAATACCTGAACGACGTGGACGGAGCCCGCCTTTTCTTCACGCAGGAAGACATCGACGCGTTCAGCAAGTACCGTACGGAGATCGACGACCAGAGCCTGGCCGGTGAGTTTACCTTTTATGATCTGGTACAGGAGCGGTGGATGGCCTCCCTGGATAAGACCGAAGCCTGGTACGAAGAGATCCTCTCCGAACCCTTCGACCTCAATACCGCCGGTGAGTTCACCGACCGCGACGATGAGTCCGATTGGGTTGCCAACGACGCCGAGCTCAAACAGTATTGGTTCGACTACACCAAACGCGACCTGGTAGCTCAGATCGTGAACAAGCAGGAGGAGATCGAATTGGACACCACAGGTGCGAACTTCCCCGCCCTCGACTCCCTGGAAATCGAGTACCGGGGCAAGATCCTGGAACGCTACCAAGATTGGTTCAAGCGCATGCGCGAAATGAAGCCCAGCATCAAGCAGGGCCAGTTCTTTAACGCCATGACCGCCGTTTTCGATCCCCACACGAGCTACTTCCGCCCCAAGGACAAAGAATCTTTTGACATCCGCTTCAGCGGTCGCCTGGAAGGTATCGGTGCCACCCTGCAGACCAACGACGAGTACACCAAGGTTACCTCGATCGTCGTCGGCGGCCCCGCCTGGAAGGGAAAAGAATTACAGGAGGACGACATCATTATGGGCGTCCGCCAGGAAGATGGCGAGCTGGTCGACATCAAGGGCATGGTACTCGAAGACGTGGTCGACAAGATCCGCGGCAAGAAGGGCACCATGGTCTACCTCAAGGTTAAAAAGCCCGACGGTACCATCCAGAATATCGCCATCGAACGCGACGTGATCATCATCGATGAGACGTACGCTAAATCCCTCATCATCGACGACGAGGAATCCGGTGAGAAGGTCGGCTACCTCCTGCTGCCCAGTTTCTACGCCGATTTCCAGAACGAGGACGGTCGCTTCAGCGCCAAGGACGTGGAAGCCGAGCTGGAGAAAATGAAAGAGCAGAACGTCGACGGCATCGTCCTCGACCTCCGCAACAACGGCGGCGGTTCGCTCCGCGACGTGGTCGATATGACCGGCTTTTTCATCCCCGACGGCCCGGTCGTCCAGGTTGCCGGACGGGACAGCGATACCGAAATTCTGAAGGACAAAGACCGCCGCGTCCAGTACGACGGCCCCCTTGTAGTCCTGGTCAATGAATACAGCGCCAGTGCCAGTGAGATCCTCGCCGCGGCCCTGCAAGACTACGGCCGTGCCGTGATCGTAGGCAGTAACTCCACCTTCGGTAAGGGAACCGTTCAGCGCTTCATCGATATGGACCGTACCATCAGCGGATTCAACGATATAAAGCCCCTGGGTACGGTGAAACTGACGATGCAGAAGTTCTACCGAATCAACGGTGGTTCTACCCAGCTCCGTGGTGTCGTTCCCGACATCGTGCTCCCGAACAGCCGCTCGCTACTGGAGACGGGTGAGAAGGAACAGACCGCTCCCCTGGCCTGGTCCGAGATCGAACCGGCTAAATACGGACAGGACGTTTACCGTATCAATCATCTAGACGATTTGATGGAGCGTAGTGCCGTACGTATCGCGGCCAGCCCGACCTTCGACCGCATCGCCGAAAACGCCAAGCGCGTCAAGCGGCAGCGCGACCGGGATAGCTATCCCCTGGCCCTCACCGACTACGCTGAGCTGCAACGCGCCGCCCGCACGGAAGCCGAACAGTACGATGATCTCTTCGACGAGGTCGTAAACCCCGGTGTCACGAACCTGAAAGTTGACCTAGAGCCCATCCAGGCTGACGAAAGCAAGATCGCCCGTAACGACGACTTCAAGCAAAACGTCAGCAAAGATGTCTACATCCGCGAAGCGGTGAACATCGTCCACGATATGATCGAGCTGGAAGGTGGTGGTAAGGTTGGGTACCGGGAGTAGGGTAGCGGGTAGCGAGTAGCATATAGCGGGTAGCGCGGGAAACTACCCGCTACCCGCTACCCGCTACTGGCTACCAATTCGCTTAGCGATTTAGTAGCCTGCTCTCCGGTTGCCATAGTCTTTACCGAGTACTGCCCACTCTTCACTTCCTCGCTCCCGATGATGATCACCTTTGGCGCATTGCGCTGATCGGCGTACTTCATCATCTTACCCAGTTTGGCGGCGGTGGGATACAGATCGGCATTGCGACCGGCACGGCGAAGTTTGCGTACCAGTTCGAAGCCGTGGGCGAGACTGGCGTCATCAAGGCACAGCAGCAGATACTCGAGGTTTTCGCTGGCATCGGCGGGGAACAATTCGAGTTCCTCCAGTACATCGTAGATCCGCTCGGCTCCGAAACTGATGCCCACTCCGGGAAGGTCGCGACCGCCAAAGATGCCCGTCAGGTCGGCATAGCGGCCGCCGCCGGCTATGCTGCCCATCTTGATCGTGGGATGCGCATCGGTATCGACGGCCACTTCGTAAATGCAGCCGGTGTAATAATTCAGCCCCCGGGCCAGGGTCACGTCGAATTCCACGCGGTTGGCGGTGTCGCCGATGGTATCGAAAACGGTTTGTAATTCCTCGATGCCCTGGCGCCCGATCTCGCTGTCGTGGAGCAAAGGGGCTACTTTTTCCAGACTGGTAACGCCCAGAAACTGTTTGATGGTGTTTATGGCTTGGGTATCCACGCCCCGTTCCCGCAGTTCCTTTTCAACGCCCGCTTGCCCGATCTTATCGAGCTTGTCGATGGCGATGGTGATGTCCATCATCCGGTCCTGGTGTCCGGCGATCTCGGCCAGGCCGGCGAGGATCTTGCGGTTGTTGAGGCGGATGACGGCTTTAAGGCCCAGTTCCGCGAATACCCCGTCGAGCAACTGCGTCAGCTCGGCTTCGTACAAGAGGGAATCCGAGCCCACGACGTCGGCGTCGCACTGGTAAAACTCATTGTAGCGCCCCTTCTGCGGCCGGTCGGCCCGCCACACCGGGGCAATGGCGTAGCGCTTGAAGGGAAAAGCCAGGTCGTTCTGGTGCATGACCACGTAGCGTGCGAAGGGCACGGTGAGATCGTAACGAAGGCCTCGTTTGGATATCTGGGGCAGAACCGCGTCGCTGTCTTGCGCGGCGAGCTGTTTGGCATCCGCCTTACTCAGGAAATCTCCATTGTTGAGCACCTTGAAGAGCAGCCGGTCGCCTTCCTCCCCGTACTTTCCGGTGAGGGTAGAGAGGTTTTCCATCACCGGCGTTTCGATGGGTTGGTAGCCGTAGCGGTGAAAGTGCTTCCGGATCACGTCGAAGATGTAATCGCGCCTCCTTACTTCGTGGGGTAGAAAATCTCTGGTGCCTTTGGGAATGGACGGTTTCATGGGGGCGAAGGTACAGAAGTACGATGTTTGAAGGACAAAGGACGAAGTATGAAGGGCTGCCGCTGGGGAAATGGTGAATTGGTGAATTTTTGAGTTGGGGAACGGCTCCCGCTGCTTTTTGCTCGCTTCGCTCTTGGGACTAATGGGACGGATTCTTGTAGCCTGCACGGATTTTCGGTCGCGGGACTATTTGGCGAGTAGCGCTTTTGCTGCGAGAAAATCCGTATTAATTCGTGCAAAAAATCTACGTAATCCGTGTTTAATCCCGAGCCGAAGGCGAGCTGAGATGTGCGGTAGCAACTTCGTAAATCGGACTTCAACCATCGTACTTCCCCCCTAGCCGTGCGGTAGCTATTCACCATTACCCACCAGCCGCAGGCGAGCCAAACCTCAAAAATCAGCTAGGACCTCCCGGGCCGCCTCCCGAAAAGGGTGCCCGGAAGTATTAGCGATCCGTTCCACCGCGGCAATTCCCGCCTCCCGCCGATCCAGTGCCAGCAGACTTAGAGCATCATACCAATCCGCCGCCATCCGGTAATTGCCCTCGGCATCTACCTCAGCGAACCACTCCCGGGCGCGAAGGGGATCGTCCAGCGCCAGGGCGGAAACGCCGAGGTAGAGCGGCGCGGCCGGGTAAGCGGGTGCGGTGGGCAGCAATTCTTCGTAGGCCGTGCGGTAATCGGCGCGATCGTAATAGTAGAGGATACGTTCCAGGTCCCGCTCGTCGTCGGTTTGCGGCGGGGTGGTCTCGAAGATATTGGGATAGGGCTCGAAGTAGCGGTCGGTAAGTTGGTCGGGGGACCGGGTGCCGAAGGTGTCGTAGGCTAGCCAGCCCAAGATCCCGCAAAGCACGGCGGCCACCAGCATGCCAGCCGACAGGGAGGGTACCCGGATGCGGCGGCGTGGCCGCAGCCTGACTTCTTCTTTTCGGGCGACGGGCGCAGGGTCAAAGCGCTCCTCCGCGAAGACTTCCTCGCGGGCCAGCGTATCCAGAAGATCCTGACGGCCGGCTATCGTGATGACCAAGGGGTAGCGTAACCGGATTTCCGGATTCCCCTCCGTTAGTTCGTCCTGGCAGTCGCGTATGCGATCGGGAAGGTCTTCCAATTCGGCTTCGAGATCGAGGGCCCGGGCGATGACCGCCGTTTCCATACGGTGGTAATCAGCGAGCAGGAGCAATTGCAGGCAATCCTCCTTCTCGCGGAGGCGAAGCAACAGTCGCTGGCCCTGCTCATCGAGCTGGACCGGTTTCGGGAGGTGATCCAGGGGTCCGTCGCCCATCGGAAAACGGTCGGTTTTTACCTTACCCTCGGCAAAGTAGACCCGGGCGACGGTAGTGACGTAGTGGAACACATCGCCCGTGTAGGGACGCTCGCGATCCAGGGCGGCCTCGTACCAGCCGACCAGGGCGCGACGGAAATTGAGGAGGGCTTTTTCTTCCGGGTGGCCGGCCTCGGTGACCCAATCCCGGTAATCCGGCAGCAGGTCCGTGGCGTATTGTCGGAGTTCGGCGAGCAGGCGGCCGTCTTGCATAGGAAGGAGGTTGCATTTTGACGAACACCTCACCGACCGGCCCCGTTTGCATCAGTACACCAAATCAAGTCATTATGAGTGCGAGTGGAGATAAATTAAGGGGAGATTGGAACAAGGTAAAGGGTAAGGCCAAACAAGAATACGGTGATCTGACCGATGACGATCTGACCTACCGGGAAGGTAAAGAAGACGAGTTCTACGGCAACCTGCAGACCAAGCTCGGCAAGAGCAAGCAGGAAGTCAAAGAATGGATCGACAGTCTCTAAACACGCTTTCGGATTCCGGGAACAACACGATTACCCCCGTCCAGGAAGTTGGGTGGGGGTAATTATATTTTATCCGGTGTGTATCCCTCCTGCGCTCCGACGCCCGAATTTTGCTTCGACTGGCCATCCACCAGCGAAAATGTCCGGCTTCTGCGCAGAATTTCACCGATTAGGCGCCCGGATTTGCTATCCGCGGGAAAGGAAGGAACAAATGGGCGGGTCAAGCCTTAATTAAGTAAATTCGCGACTCCCGCGGTAAATCCGGGATCACCCATAATTATTTCCATTACATGGCAGACATTCAAGAACTGAAAAAAATTGCCTCCCAGGTCCGGCGCGACATCATTCGGGAGGTGTATCTATCGCAGAGCGGCCACCCGGGTGGCGGGCTCGGAAACGCCGACCTGCTGGTCGCCCTTTATTTCGAGGTGATGAAACACGACCCTTCCTTCAATATGGAAGCGAAGGGCGAGGATGTTTTCTTCCTCTCTAATGGCCATATCTCTCCGGTTTTCTACAGCGTGCTCGCCCGTTCCGGCTACTTCCCCGTAGACGAGCTCAGCACCTTCCGCGCCATTGACAGCCGCCTGCAGGGGCACCCTACCACCCACGAGGGACTTCCCGGCGTTCGCGTGGCTTCCGGCTCCCTCGGACAGGGCGTCAGCGTAGCCATCGGCATGGCGCTCTCCAAAAAAATGAACGGCGACGACCGCACCGTCTTCGTACTTACCGGCGACGGCGAGCAGCAGGAAGGACAGATCTGGGAGGCCGCCCTCTTCGCTCCCCACAATAAAGTGGATAACCTGGTGCTCATCATCGACGACAATGGTCAGCAGATCGACGGCCCCACCGAGGAGGTGCTCGAACTCGGCAGCTTCGCCGATAAGTACAAAGCCTTCGGTTGGGACATCATGCGCATGGACGGCAACAATATGGAAGATACCGTGAAGGTGCTCAAGGAAGCCGCCGCAAAGCGTAACGGCAAGCCTACCTGTATCGTCATGGATACCGAAATGGGCATGGGCGTCGACTTTATGGTCGGTACGCATCACTGGCATGGGAAAGCCCCTAACGAGGAGCAGGCCCATAACGCCCTTGGCCAGCTGGAGGAAACCTTAGGCGATTTCGCGGCCGAAGGGATTTGATTAGTACGATAGTCGGCAGCTTTGCTGCCTCTTTAGTACGGTAGTACGGTAGGGTTCATCCTACATTCCATTAACCTTAAAGAATATCATAGCGCATGCTATCCCTCGATAAATTAAAATCCACCGGCAAGAAAGCCACCCGCGACGGCTTCGGTGCCGGATTGAAAGCCGCCGGCGACAAGCACGACGACGTGATCATGCTCACCGCTGATCTCCGCGGTTCCATGAAATCGGAAGACTTCATCAATGCCTACCCCGACCGCTTCATCCAGGTCGGTATTTCCGAAGCTAATATGATGGGCATTGCGTCCGGATTGGCTACGGGCGGTAAGATTCCCGTGACGACGACCTTTGCTAACTTCAGCACCGGCCGCGTTTACGACCAGATCCGGCAATCGATCGCGTACAGCGACAAGAACGTGAAGATCTGTGCCAGCCACGCCGGCCTGACGCTGGGCGAGGACGGAGCCACTCACCAGATCCTGGAAGACATCGGCATGATGCGGATGCTGCCGGGCATGACGGTCATCAACCCTTGTGATTACAACCAGACTAAAGCCGCCGTACAGGCGGTCGTGGAGCACCACGGACCGGTTTACCTCCGCTTTGGTCGCCCGGGCTGGCCCGTCTTCATCCCCGAGGATGCCCCCTTCGAGATCGGCAAGGCCCTGCCCCTGAACGAGGGCTCCGACGTGACCATCTTCGCCACCGGCCACCTGGTTTGGAAAGCCGTGGAGGCCGCCCGCCAGCTGGAGGAGGAAGGCATCAGCGTCGATCTGATCAACATCCACACCATCAAGCCCCTCGACGAGGAGGCGGTAATCGCCAGCGCCAAGAAGACCGGCGCCGTGGTTACCTGTGAGGAGCACAACAAATACGGTGGGCTCGGAAGTGCGATCGCCGAATGCCTCAGCAAGCACCAGCCTACTCCCCAGGAATACGTGGCTACCGACGATACCTTCGGGGAGTCGGGTACCGCCGATGAGCTGCTGAAGAAGTATGGCCTGGATACGCCGGACGTGGTCGCCGCTGCTAAGCGCGCGATCGGACGGAAGTAGATCCGCTTCGCGATTTAGATTCAGGAACCGGTTTCTCCTTTGGGGGGACCGGTTTTTTTGGTAAGGGGCTATGGGGTAATGGAGGTAAGGGGTTAAGGTTGGCGGAATAGCTCGCCTTCGGCTCGGGGGCGTGTGGGGCTACGGGGTTAAGGGCGGCGGGGCAGCTCGCCTGCGGCTCCGGGCGGGGAGGAGAAGTACGATGTTTGAAGTACGAGGTACGAAGTACAAAGGTGCTGCCGCGCGTTTCAGCTCGCCTGCGGCTCGTTTTTCTCAACACTAATTTCACCGATTTCGGGCACAGATTTGCACGGATTTTCCCACAGCACTAATCCGTCGGTGGACGAGCAGAGCTCGGCAGATTGCTATGACTTACTCCCAGGCTAATTTGTCGTGGTGAACAAATAGGGGAAGCCCAAAAGATAGACTACCGCGGACAACAGCTTGGTTTCGAACCTAAGCCGTGAAACAAAGCGCGGCCACTAGCTCATCAATCGGACTCAACGAGGTGAAAGGACGATGGATCCAAGAGCGAAGCGCGCTAAACCGACCGAAAATCCGTGCCGGCGAAGGTGGTCCGAGTGAACCCTACGAGCGTCAGCGAGCGATGCCGCCAACCTTTACCCCTTCACTCCATATCCCCTTAACCCCGCATCCTCCACGAGCGAAGCGAGCCGCAAGTCAGTAGTAGCAGGTGATCAGTCCAGAGCGAATTTGACGGGCAGATTGAATAGGACACGCACGGCGCGCCCATCCTGGCCACCGGCAACCCAGTCGGCCGTATCCGCCATGCGTCGGACTATCCGCAGGGCTTCTTCACCGGTACCATTACCTGGATCACGGACGATGGTGGGCTCCGTAAGGCGACCATCTTTTTCGACGATGAACGAAATAATGGCCATTCCTTGCACTTTGCTTTGGAGGGCCGCTTCAGGATATTGTAGATGCTCGTAGATAAAGTCCAGCATCTTCTGATCGGCACATCGCTTTTGGTCCACGTAGTCCACGGCCTGGTCACACTCCGGGTGCCACATAATGGGCATATGACTCACGACCTTGTAGATGCGCTCCTCCGGGGCGGGCGGCGTAGGCGTAGCCGGAGCAGCCGTCGGATCCAGGGGGATGGAAACACGCAAGCGGCTGCGCACCTCCCGGTCGTCTACTACCGCGGGTACCCAGCTTCCGGCTTCGCCAAGCAGGCGCAGGACGCGTAGAACCTCCGTACCCAGCCCCTGACCCGGGTCGGCTACCAGTTGCAGGTTACTGAGACTTCCGTCCTTTTCCACTACCGCTGCGACCACGGCTTCCCCTTCGATCGCGACGTCGGTCGGATAACGAAGTTGCGTGGCGATCGCCTCGTTCATCGCCTCGCTGGCGCACTGTTCCCGAAAAACATCGTTGATCAGTTCGGCACAGGATGGGCTGAAGTACACTGCCCGACGATCGACATCGACGTAGGCAGAATCATTCACTACCGCCGCCTGTCGGGGGATGGCTTCCATGGGCGCAACGGCGAAGAGCACCCCAATTAACAAATCAACGAATACCATTAGCGAAGCAAGTTTCTCTTAGTGAGAATACGCCATACAGCCCCTTAAATTGCCCTCCTGAGCTATCCGTCGGCGGACGAGCAAAGCTCGGCAGACCACGGATCCACGAGCGAAGCGAGCAATGCCGACCGAAAATCTGTGTTTAATCCGTGCCCGAGCGAAGCGAATCTGTGCCGGCGAAGCCGGTTTGTGAGAACCCCTCCCCTACCACGAGCAAAGCGAGCAAACACAAGCGGCAGCAATCCATTAATTCGAAAATTCACTAAGTCACCAAGGATCCGTTGGCGGACGAGCGAAGCTCGGCAGACCACCGGCCCTTACGAGCGAAGCGAGCATCCCCAGCCTTAGCCCCTTTACCCCGCGGCAGCCCTTCGTACTTTGTACCTCCAACTTCAAAAATCGTACTTCCCAATCGTACTTCCCCATGGACGCGCCCATAAAACTAACCCTCGCCAGAAAAGACTACCAGCTAAAGCAAATCCTTCAGCTCCAAAAGGCCAACCTCATCGAAAGCATCGACGCCGACACCGCCAGCAGCCAGGGCTTCGTCACCGCCACCCACGACCTGACCCTGCTGAAGGCCATGGCCGCCACCGCGGCCCCGGTGATTGCCATCCGCGAGCGGACAGTGCTCGGTTACTGCCTGGCCATGGACCGGTCGTTTAGCACGGATGTATCGGCGCTAACCTTTTTAATCGACCGCATGGACGGGGCGATGCATCGCGGAGCGATGCTGGGGGAGAGTGCGTACCTGGTGATGGGCCAGATATGCGTAGCCGAGGAAGCCCGCGGCAAGAAATTGCCCGACCGCATGTACAAATACCTCCGGGCCTGCTACCACCTCCGCTATACGTATTGCGTGACCGCCGTGGATGCCCGGAATACGCGCTCGTTTCGGGTGCACGAACGGATAGGCTTCGACGTGCTCGACCGATTTACCAGTGCTGACGGACGCGACTGGATACTCCTTATTTGGAACTGGCGGGAGGGGATGGACGGCTTTGAATAGCTATCCCCAGGTCGTTGCCCTCCGTGTATGGGAGATTCGGGATGAGGTTTTCTTCCCCGGTGGTGAGGTGGAAAAAGAAGTCGCTCTCGAGGTCCACCACGATGAGCTGCTTGCCTAAGTAAATGACCTTGGCGCGTTCGATGGATGCGGGAAACTTGATCTCTTCCTCCACGTCCACGGTTACCTGCCGCCGCACGGCCTCCTTCGTGCCTTCTTCAAAGACGAAGGACAAGCGGTCGTCTTCCCCGGAAATATCGGTCACCTGCCCCTCCGTTACTTCACCGACGGCGGAAAAGGCCCGCTGGTGTTCGGGGACGGTTTCGTCCAGGTAGTAATTGTAGTCTTCCACCAGCAGTTCCGTATCGACGCCAACGACCGGCATATTCGGATCCTCGTCACTCGTGCAGGCTGTAAGGAAGGTAGCAAAGCACACTAGGGCTAAAGCCTGACAAGTAAGACGCATTTCGGTAGTTTTAGCTGATCGATGGAGACACAATCAAAGTAAGCTATTTTTAATAGATCACCAAACACACTACTAGTAACCCGTCAAGGGGTAGTGATGTTATCATTGTACATACATCCATTCCTATGTCCCTGCGCTCCGTCGCCCACGTCCTGCCCGCCCACGAACTGAACATGGGTGCCTTCAAGGTCTACCAACCCCTGCCTACCCAGCGGGTGGACCAGATCGACCCCTTCCTGCTGCTGCACCATTTCGGTCCCTTCCCGGTGGAGGCGGGCGGTCGCGATCCGCTGGACCTGGGTCCTCACCCCCACCGCGGCTTCGAGCCGGTGACCTTCCTGTACCAGGGCGCCATCCGCCACCGCGACAGCCGCGGCAACACCGGTCACCTGCAGGCCGGCGACGTACAGTGGATGACCGCGGGCCGGGGCATCATCCACAGCGAGCGCGGCAGTAAGTCCTTCATGGAAACCGGCGGGACGATGGAAGGCATCCAGCTGTGGGTCAACCTCGCGTCCGGACCACAAGATGGTGCAGCCCCGCTACCAGGACCTGAAGCAGGCTGACATTCCGGAAGTGACCTTTCCTGGCGGCGCCAGCGTACGCGTAGTGGCGGGGGAACTGGGTAACGCCAGGGACGGGAAGGGCCCCGGCTCTGTGCGTGGAGCAGCAAAGACTTACAGTCCGATACTGGCCTGGCAACTGGTCCTTCCCCCGGCGGCCACCGTCGACCTACCCGTCCCAGAAGCCTACAACCTCGCCGCCTATCTCCTCGACGGCGGCATCGCGACCGGCAGCGGCTTCGACTACGCCGCCCGCACCCTACTCTACTACCGAAACGACGGCACCGGCATTCAACTCACCAACACCGGCAATACCGATGCCCGCGCGCTACTCCTCGGCGGCGAACCGATCGGTGCCCCGGTGGTGAGTCATGGTCCGTACGTCATGAATAGCCAGACCGAAATCATGCAAGCGATGCGGGATTACGGGATGGGAAAATTCGGCTTTTACGTGGAGGAATAGCGGTCCGGGAGCTTCGGCTCGCGGCGTGTGCCTACCGGTTCGTGAGCTCCGTCTCGCGGCGCATGCAGGCGTTTTAAGATCGCAGTAAGCATAAGTCTGCCTTTCACCTGTAAAAATAGGAGAATTCCTTTTCGGTATTATCTTGGTTGGACACCCCGATTACATGCCTTTACTTCGACCCGGAAACGCCTTCCTCCACTTCCTCTTCCTTACGGCCTTCCTATTGGTGGGTACTAGTGCCTCGGCCCAGGAATTCGCTCCCCTTGGCGCGACCTGGACGTACGAAGTCGGGGAAGAAACACCGGCACTGGAGATCGCCGCCATTCAGTTCACCGCGGATCGGGATACCGTGCTCGGCGGCCGGTCCGCCCGGGTCATCGAAGGGGCCAATTTGTACGACGACGGGACCTGGGAAGCGATCGGCTCGGAAGTAGTGACCGGCAACCAGGATTCCGTGTACGTGTGGATCAAAGATTCCTTTCACCTCATCTTCGACTTCACGGCCGAGGAGGGCGATACGATACAGGTTACCGACCAGCCCTTTACCGGCTTCTATTCGCTCGATGGAATGACATTCGATAGCTTCACCTACCGGATCGACAGCGTATACAAGGAGGATTTCACCGGGGACCAGCTCATTCTACAGCACGTCTCCTATCTCGACACCACGGCGGAAAACTTTACCCACTGGGGCTTTCTGAACGGTGTGGAATACTTTGGCGACGTGCCCGGACAGATCCTGCGGGGCGTCGGGTCACTGGGCCGGGAGAGCATGCTCGGCACCACTCCAAATATAGGCTATATCGGCCTGTACTTTCCCGACCGGCTGACCTGCTACCGGGATTCCACCCGCGATTACCGCTTCCGCGGCGTGGACTGCGAAGCCCTGATCGCGCAGTATACGGATCCCAGCGGCGTGGCAGCGTACCGGACCTTCGCAGGTAAGGTGTACCCTAACCCCTTTCATACGAGCATCCGGTTCGAGACGGCCGACGGCTCGGCGATCCGGCGGATCGAAGTGCGGGATTTGATGGGGCGGGTCGTGGCTCAGGTCGCGGGGGGTGATGGCCGGCTTGACCTGTCGCATCTGGTATCCGGTACCTACTACGTTTCGATCTTTGCCGGGGATGGGGGGCGGTCGTTTGCTTTGGTGCAGAAGTTGTAGGGCTTGTTACCCGGCGGTGAGCAGGACTAAGTAGTTAGCCGTTAGTAGCAATCATCGTCTCCGCTAGCCAATGGATATGGGACCTTCCTTTTTCGCTCAATGTGGCCCCGTTTCCCTTATCCGCAGGAGCCAAAACCGCCCGGAAAAATGATTTAGGGCGGCGGGGCGCAGGGGACTAGTTGCTCTGAAACCTGGGTGTACGGCCATTCTAATCCTTCTCCCTATCCATATTAGCTAGCCGAACGGAACTACCTATCCGCCGCACACTCCTACAACGAATTTGCAGGACCGAAGGGGGGAAATATGGTGTAACCACGTCCACTTTCTAACTTGTCCTCAATTGCGGAATCCTGCGTAGTTTGTGTACTTACCTGTTGTACTTACGCCGTGTTGAGGGTGTACCGGTTGACGTTGGTTGGGTTTTTATATGTGATGGGTGAGGACAGTTGTTGGCGGCAATCAACAACAGACACTACAGGCAGAATGCAGAAACATAGAGTTATCAAACTAGGCGAGGATGAAGAGTCTAACTCTCTCAGCTGGCTTGTGACCCGTCCGCTCTCAATTTGTCATAAGCCTCCGCAGAGCTACAGGTTGCGCCATATCTTCGCTTTGTTAACTCAACGGTGACAAGTTCCCTACGCCGAGTTGACCTGGAAGATTTGTAACTTGACATTATAGGCAACCTTAGGGAAGCCGAGTGATGTTTCATCCTCAAAGTGTAAACCATGGCTGTAGTAATCTCAGACGCAGTACTAAGGAAAGTCCAAATGACCGGTGAAGATTTACTAACGGATCTAGCCTGCTATTTGTATGACAAAGGCCGGCTAAGCTTTGGCAAAGCAAGTGAGCTAAGTGGATTAGATTATTTACAGTTTCAAAAGGCCTTGGCGGAGAGGAGCATAGATATTAAGTATACGGAGGAAGATTTAGATACTGATCTGAAAAATCTCGGTATCAATTTATGATCATTGTTAGTGATACATCGACCATAACTAACCTTCTCCAGATTAGTCGGCTCGATATATTGAAGTCGTTGTACGGTAACATTGTTATACCACCAAGGGTAAGGAGAGAACTCTACAGAATTGAAGGGCAAAAGACAGCCATTGAAAAGCTGGATTGGATTATTACAGAATATCCCCACGACCAACAGCTAATAGCTGAATTGCTTGAGGATCTAGAATTAGGAGAATCAGAGGCAATAGCTTTAGCGGTTGAACTCGACGCCGAATATTTAATCATAGATGAATATAAAGGCAGAGCCATTGCAGAAAAGAGAGGGATAAAAATTGTAGGTTTATTAGGTATTTTAATTGCAGCAAAGACTGGCGGTCATATCGAATCTCTACGTCCATTAATTGAAAAGATAAGGAGCAATGGGTTTCGACTGAACAGTAGTCTCGTTGATAAAGTATTGAATGCTTTAGGAGAAAAATAAGAAATGCCGCTAACACCGCCTACCACGTCCAGCCGCTGGTTTGCCCCCCTATTAATCGGACTTTCGTACAGTTCGGGTTGAATAATCAATTGTTATGCCGATACCTTTGTATCAGCGAGATGCAGCTGACGGCGAGAGTTGAACCGACTGCCGCCATCAAAACGTTGCTCCGATAATTCATACAAGATGTTCCAGGAATAGCTTTGGTGCTGGTTGGTAGCGATGATGACCGGTGTTTTCATCGATGGTCGCTATGGGCCAAAAGACCTTAATCCGTGATTCGTTGTAATTCAGTACGCGCGAAACATCCAGATTCCAGGTTCGATCTACCAGGCAAGCAACCTGAAATATAACAGGCTATTTTACATCCGTCGTCCTATCGCAATTATGGACTGTGTGAACTCAAATAAGGAAAGCGGTTATCTTGTGATCATGAACTTCGATCCAAAGGGACTGCTGGAGCCACCTGAAAAAATCAGGATAGCTCCGGACCAGTTCGCTCGAGTATTTGTTGAGGACTTTGGAAAAAGCACAACGCGTGAATCTCTCTACCAAAGCTACCTTGAGTACACACACCAATTCAGTCAGGAAATTACCGACAGCTTTGCCCAATGGATCGGTGGAAGCTTTACCACGGGTAAACGAGATCCACAGGATATTGACGTGGTGACCCTATGTTCCCAAGAAGTTCTGATTAAAAAGCAGGAAGTACTTGCTTCTGAGTTTAGCCAGACCACCTGGAAGGCCAAGGGGCTGGACGCTTATTTGTTAGGAGTTCGGTCACAGGCCGCGCCGGACTTTCCGCTGTATCGCTCTGACTACGTATATTGGATACATCAGTTCTCTACGACCCGTAAAGATCGTAGGGGGCGGAAGCATTCAAGAGGATATGTTGAGTTGATCTTCAATGATTTTAACTATGAATGATTACGAAAAATACTTCGAGGGCGTAGAAGACCGTGCGGTCCAGATTAGTGATCTTATTGAGGAGATCATCAAACTAGACGATGTGCTGGCTAACCATGATAAGTACGGATCTACAGGAATCCAGCGTGACCAGTATATAAATAGAAGAAAAGACTATACGGATAAGCTCAATCAATTTTTAGAGCCACATAGAATGAAGATCATCAATAACGAGGCGGCATAAAAATTATTAAAAGAAGCACTGGACCGAACACTTAAGCGCTAAAGAGTAGCCAGCGCAGCAAGCGCCTCACGTTGCGCATCTGTTGGACGCAGCCGCCGGGTGAAAAACCGACCTATGGGTATTGAACCGGTACGCGGGCTTTGCGGGCAGTACCGCCTGGGGTTCAGGCGGTAGGTTTAGTGCCGGTAGGTGCTGTTTTTGGTCAACAGGATCAGGAAGAAAGGCAAATTTTAGATCCGATTTCTTCGATACCGGCATCACATTGTCCGGCCACCCGTCGGTAGCTCCTTATCGCCCCTATCGACCGGCCCGAATAATTGGTGGTGCCCGGCTGCAGGGGGCAAAAGGATCCGGATCAGGCTGGCCGCAGCGCCATAGTCCGGGCAGGTATCCGGATGGCGGCCCAGCCACTCGGTCAGGATCTCCTGGCGGCGCTCGGCTGCTTCGAGTTGGGGTGGCGGTTCCACCCGCAGGCAGTTTCTGGCCGCGGCCAGCGACCGGCCTAGATGGCATTGGCCAGCATGCCGTAGTGCCGCAGGCATCCGAGGGGGGGGTCAGTATACCGGAATGTTTTCCACACCTGAGGGGGTCAATACTCCAGAACAGGGGGTAGTACTTTCCAGGGGGGGATCAAAGCTCCGGAATGTTTTCCACACCCGAGGGGGGTCAAACCGATCGGAATCTCCAGCAACGGTAAAAGGAGTTTGGTGAACTAAGAAGGTAGGCCGGTCAGGACATGCGGGTCAAGTCCTGCGGTTTCTCTTGGGGCGGAGCTCGCCGCGCTAGCGGCTTCGTTCAACATTACGCCATCGTCAAGCCGGCGGTGATGCTTTCAGGTGTCGATGAAGTCTTCATAAGATACCTGAAGTTTGGTCGAGGTCCGATTGCTAGTCGGTGAAACCGGCCTGCGGTGGCGCACCCGTTGGGTCCAATCCAAAACACATCACCAGGTACAGAACACGGCCTAACCAGGAAGATTCGTATCTTTGATGCTATCAAATGATGGCATCATGCTACAAAAATACTACGACGGCACTAGCAAAATCATAGAACTAAGTACGGAGATTGGCCGGTTGATTGGGATCGTTGACTCAAACTATTTGCAAAAGCCAACTACAAAACTTAGAAGAGACAACAAGATAAAAACGATCTATTCTTCATTAGCCATTGAAGGGAACACTTTGTCTCTTGATCAGGTGTCAGATATGATCGATAACAAACGAATAGCAGGACCTCCCAAAGACATAATAGAAGTCAAGAACGCTATTGAAATTTACGACCGACTACGAGAGTTTGATCCATTTGAGGAGGATTCCTACCTACAAGCACATCAAATGCTGATGAAAGGTCTCATCGAAGGTGCCGGCAAATATAGGACAAAGTCAGTAGGGATCTTTAAAGGTAGTGCGGTTGCTCATATGGCGCCACCAGCGTGGAACGTAGACAACTTAATGAAAAACCTGTTTAGCTACTTAAAGAATCAGAATGACACTTTGATAATAAAAAGCTGTGTATTCCACTATGAAATGGAATTCATCCACCCCTTCATGGATGGCAACGGAAGAATGGGAAGACTATGGCAAACGTTGTTACTGATGAAATACAACCCGGTCTTTGGATTTCTACCAATTGAAGGACAAATAAAAGAGAGCCAACAGGAATACTATGATGCTTTAGCCAAATCTGACAAAGAGGGGATATCTACAGCTTTTGTCGAATATATGTTAGAGAGAATCTATCTGAGTTTAGAAGACCTAATAGATTCCCAAAGACGAAGCCTGACGAACACCGAAAGAATAGAACACTTTATCGAGTTCAGTGGGAAAGATTCCTTTACTAGAAAGGACTATATGGCGGTCTTCAAGGATATATCGACCGCAACTGCAACAAGAGATTTAAAGCATGGAACTGAAAATGGATACTTTAAAAGAAAAGGAAAAGACCGTACGTCGGAGTATCAAATTATTAAAAAATAAAAGGACTGGACCCAACACTTAAGCGCCAAAGTGAGGCCAGCGCAGCGTGCGCCTCACGTTGCGCATTTGTTGCACTCACCGCCCCCGGGTGAAAAACCGATCTATGGGTATTGAGCCGGCACGCGGTCTTGGCGGGCAGTATCGCTCGGCGGTCAGTCGGCAGGTTTGGCGAGGGTAGGTGCTGATTTTGGTTGCGAAAATTGCGAGAAAAGGAACAGTTCTTACACTGGTCTTCAACTTTGTAATGTCCTTACGCAAATTATCCCTTTTGTTGCCCCTGCCCGACAATCGGGCTTACTTACAGTTCTGGTCAAATAATTAAATTCAATACCGATACCTTTATACCAGCGGGATGCTGCTGATGGCGAGAGATGAACCGACTGCGGCTCTTTATGAGTGATGATCCTGTTCATTATTTTGGCCCAACATCGGCATCGGGCCGCTGACGGGCCGAGCGAGATGCAGCTTCCTGCTTTAAAGAAGCTTAAATCTTACACAAAGCAGAAGACGAGATGACCCGAATCGGATTCATCAGACACGGAATAACCGACTGGAACCTCGGCAACCGGGTGCAGGGTCACACGGATATCCCACTAAATGAAACGGGTAGAACCCAGGCACATGCAATAGCCAATCGACTAAAGGGGGAAGAATGGGAGTTTATTTACTCCAGTGATCTGTCGCGGGCTAAAGAAACCGCCCAAATCATTGGTCAGGCAATGGAATTGCCTGTTCGGACGGATACCCGGTTACGGGAAATGCACTGCGGCGACGTAGAAGGGACAACCCCGGAAGAAAGAATAGCACGTTGGGGTAACAACTGGAAAGCATTGCCCTTAAACATCGAAAGTAGAGAGTCAATAGTTGAGCGAGGACTATCCTTTGCTTCCTACTTACTTGACAACCATGAAGGCTCCAGTGTATTGGTGGTTAGTCACGGTGCATTGGTTCGCTTGACGTTGAAGCACCTGATTCCCCACGTAGACACGAAAGAACGTCTACGTAACGCGTCAATCACGACACTGACAAATTTGAATGGGAGTTGGGATTGCGCGTTGTATAACTGCGCGAAACATATATCTTGAGCATTGCTCGAAGAGGCCCACATCCGAAAATAATGCATTTAAGCAGCGGGCCAGCTAGCCGTCGCTTGTCCACCGGGAGGATTGAGAGGAACCGGAATCCGGAGGCACCCCTTGCCCCATAAAGGAAACGGCTTTACCACCACACAGCCGGAAGTCTTTCACCTCGAAGATTATAATGTTATATTTAGCAACTGCCTGCGCTTTCCATGCACAAACAGCGTGCCTGCTCCAACACGCACATGAAGCTGCCTTGCTATCGCCGGTTTTTATCCGTGGCCGTAGGATCGACTCTCGCTAGCTGAACGTGGTGGGGAGGTGGTGGCCACGCACGCACTCGTTGAGGTACCATGGTAAACGAACGGTAATGAAGAAAACACTTATCCTATTACTTGTCTTGGCAACCAGCCTCTGTGTTTTGGCCCAACAAAATACTACGGTAAAGTTTCGTGTGAATACGACTTCACTAAAAAATGTAATCAACCTCGGCATCAGAGGTAGTTTGAGTCCATTAAGTTGGGAAAAAACATACTATATACAAGACCCGGATAAAAACGGTATTTTTGAAGGGGAACTTATTTTCTCGCATGATGCAAACGCGATATTAGAATATAAATATGTTTACGGAGATAAAACGCCCATCTGGGAACTAGAAGGACAAAACAGGATTTTAATACTGAATGATAACGAACTTCAAACCAAGGAAGCATGGAATGTGCCAAACGAAATAAACACCAAACGCATACCCAAACTAAGTGCTGAGGAACTAAGCGAAGATTTTAATATTCTTAAAAAAGCTCTTTTGGAAGTTCATCCTGGACTTTACAGATATAGGACCGAAATGGAAATGGATTCGATCTTTAACCACTTCCAAAAAATATTCTCGCAAACCTTGTCTTACCAAGAAGCCTTTTTAAATTTCACCAGATTGACTTCGGCTATTCAATGCGGACATACTTTTCCGAATTTTTACAATCAAAATGGGTTTGTACAAGAGGTAGTCCTCAACCAAAAAGACAAATTACCTTTTGCGTTCATCGTTTTGGACCAAAAGATGATTATTACAGAAAGTATAGCCCGAGGAATAGACTTACCACGAGGTACCGAAATCCTAGCCATTGATGGAGTCCCTGCAAAGATACTTCTGCAAGAAACCGCAAGTCTGGTAAAAGCCGATGGCGCAAATGATGCTAAGCGCTATACAGACCTTACTACGTTTGGCGTGGCTAATTATTTTGAAATGTTTGATTGCTATTTCCCTCTGTTGTATCCGCCTGCAAATCAGAATTATTCGTTAACGGTCAGACAGCCAAACAAGGGAAAAACAGAAGAAGTAACTGTGGAGACAGTTAGCAGAATGGAAAGAGCAAACGCCTTGACAGAAAAGTTCCCTGATCTGCCAACTAGCTCAGACCAACTGTGGAAACTTGAATTTTGGGAAAACAATACAGCTTACTTGCAACTAGGGACTTTTGACGTGTTTCAGCTTTCCTTTGAATGGAAAGAATTTTTAAATAATGCCTTCAAGGAAATAAAAAAAGGTAAGTCTGAAAATTTGGTCTTAGATATCCGGGGGAATGAGGGAGGGCAAGACGAGATACTGCTATTCTTGGGAGAACACCTCACGACGGTACCGTTCACCCCATTTCAAAGAAAAGATTTGGTGCGCTACCAAAAAATATCCGATGAAATTGAACCATACCTTACTACCTGGGACAATTCTTATTTTGATTTGACAAAAATAACCCAACCATTTGATTCCGAATATTATGCATTCAATAAACAAGAACCACTAGTTGTAAAAGCTAGTTCCAATGGATTCAAGGGGGACACGTATTTGTTAATAAACGCAGCCAATAGTTCGGCAACCTTTTATTTCGCTGAGATAGCCAAAGAAAACAAGTTGGCTACCCTGATTGGTGAAACCACGGGAGGAAGCCAAAAAGGATTAAATGGAGGTACTATGTTTTTCTTACGATTACCTAATTCACAGATAGAAATAGACCTCCCTATAATCGGGGCTTTCTCTGATGAGAAACCTTATGGTGGCATAATTCCTGACATCATCGTTGCTCAATCCATTGAAGACATTATCAACGGAGCGGATCAGGTAATAATTGAAACCCAAAGAATTATCCGAGAGAAGTAAAAAGGGTCTTGATGCGTAAAGAGCACTGTGAGACCAGCGCAGCGTGCGCCTCAGGTTGCGCTTATGTTGGACGCAACCGTCGGGTGGAAAACCGATCTATAGGTATGGATCCTGTACGCTGGCTTTGCGGGCAGTCCGCTTGCCACGTGGGGTAGGTTTGGCTGAAGTCTCCCAACGGAAAAGCAGTACCTTTTCCCCAATCAATCCTTATCCGATGCTCGCTCGCGTCCTCTTCGCCTCCCTGATCCTGATCCTCCCCCCGGGCCTATATGCCCAGACCGCCTCCACCCAGCAATCGCCTCCCCTGACTACGGCCGAGCCGGCTACGGTCGGGATGTCGGCCCAACGGCTGGCCCGCATCGACGAGATGCTGACCCAGGCCATTGCGGAGGACGAGATCCCCGGCGCGGTAGCCCTGGTCGCCCGGCGAGGGAAGATCGTTTACCATAAAGCCTTCGGGGAGGCCTCGGAAGACGGCAGGGAATTGGAGCCCGATGCCATCTTCCGTATCGCTTCCCAAACGAAAGCCATCACCTCCACCGCCGTCATGATGCTGTGGGAGCAGGGGCTGTTTCAACTCGACGACCCGATCGCCAAGTACCTGCCGATTTTTTCCGAAACCGGGGTGCTCGATACACTCTATGCGGACGGCACCTTCGACACCCGACCCGTAAAGACCCCCATCACCATTCGCCACTTACTGACGCACACCTCCGGTCTCGGCTACGGCGTCATCGACGGCGACCCGCGCTTCAAGCGGATGTACGCGGACGCCGGCGTCACCGACCTCTTCACCACCGAGGATATCTCGATCGAGGAGAGTGTACGGAAACTGGCTACCCTACCCCTGCACCACGATCCGGGATCCAAGTTCACCTACAGTGAGGGACTGGACGTACTGGGCTACTTCATCGAGGTTATGTCCGGCATGCCGCTGGACGAATACTTCCGGACCCACATTTTCGAGCCATTAGGAATGGACGATACCTGGTTCTACCTCCCGGATGACAAGCACGACCGGCTCGTCGCCATTCAGCAGCCGACGGACGCAGGGTGGTCGAACTACCCTAAGACCTTTTACGACCCTGAATACCCCATCATGGGTGCCCAAGCCTTCTTTTCCGGCGGGGCGGGCCTGTCGAGTACTGCCCGGGATTACGCCACCTTCCTACAGATGTATCTCAATGGGGGCGAATTGAACGGGGTTCGTTTGCTGAGTCGCACCACCGTGCAGGCGATCATGGCCAACCAGGTCGGTCAGCTACAGGGGCCCGGCTCCTATTACGGACTTGCCTTCGGGGTGGTCGACGAAACGGGACAGGGCCGCGGCGGCCGCGGAAGTGAGGGCACCTTCGATTGGGGCGGCTATTTCAATACCCAGTATTTCGCGGATCCGCAGGAGGAACTCATCGGCATCCTGATGAAGCAGACCCAGAATACCTCGGGGGATGACACCGCCTGGAAGTTTCGCCTGCTGGTTGGGTCGGCGGTGGATGATTAACCCATACCAGCAGTGGGAATACCGCCAAGCAGCAGGTGACCTTGCGGAGCGGTATCTCTACGGCGGACGGATTTTGCTTGGCTACGCGTCCTTCATCAGCTAAGGCCGGCCCTGGGTCGAACTTTTTGCGCGGTGCGCAGGTGGAAAGCTTTTCTTATGCTTTCATCCTCCAATTGCCACCCTATCCATCCCCACCGTGAAGACTTACGCTATTCTGATCGCTATTTGCGCACTCGGGTGCAACAACCTGATCGAGGTCCCGGACTCGCCCTACCCCATCGCTGACGATGCCTTTTCCGTCGATACCCTGGCGCGGGGCTTCGCCGTTCCGTACGGACTGGCCATCGTGGACGAGGACGAATACCTCATTTCGGACCGGGTAGGAAAATTCTTCCACTACACCAACGGCGACCTGACCGAAATAAGCGGTATGCCGGCGGTGGCTACTTTCGGGACCCCGGGCATACCGGCGATCATGCACGGCGGCCTGATGGACGTGAGTCTGCACCCGAACTACGCCCGTACCGGTTGGATATATATCGCCTACCTCGATCCGGGAGGCGTCGCCCGGGTGGCCCGGTTCCGACTAGCAGGCACCGCGGCTACCGACTTTGACACCATTTTCACGACCCGAAACCTCAGCTGGACGGGCAACGGTATGCGGATCGTATGGCAGGATGCGGACCACTTCTTTCTGAATATCGGCAACTCCAATTTTTCCACCTCCAATGCGCCCGTGCTGAACGCCCAGGACCTCGACGACGATGCCGGGAAGATCCATCGCTTGCTGGCGGATGGCGGGGTGCCCCCCGATAATCCCATCCTCAGCGACCTTACCTCTCCCACTACAATCTGGAGTTACGGGCACCGCGACGTGCAGGGACTGGTGTACGAACCATCCACCGGAACGCTCTTTGGCATCGAGCACGGCCCACAGGGGGGCGATGAGTTCAACATCATCGATCGGGGGAAGAACTACGGGTGGCCGCTTTTCAGTTACGGCATCAATTACGACGGAGCGCAGGTATCGATGATCTCTGAGGATTCGGCGGCGACCTTCACCGTCTTACCCGAGCACTACTGGACCGTACCAACAAATTATGGGGGACAGGCCCTCGCACCCGCCTGCCTGCTAAAGGTTGACAACAGCAACGTCGCGGGCTGGAACGGCTACTTCCTCTTCGGCTCCCTCGCCTACCGCAGACTGATGAAGTACGATCGGGCCACCAAGGAGACCGTCGGCCTGAACGTAGAAGGAAGAGTACGTACCCTGAGACAGTTACCCGGCGGAGACATCCTGGCCCTCGTGGAACGGAACGACCTCACCCAATCTAATGGAATGCTTTTACGCATCGGTGCCCAATAGTCCATAAAACACAGGCCTGAGTGCACTTTTAAAGTCCTGTTCTTTCGTACCGTAACAAGTATGGCAGGCAACCGGGTGGTCGCCCCGACTCCCCCTATCACCGGTGGACGGATACAGCGGCACCAGTCCGTCTGCGGGGCCAAACCTATTTATCAAGGTATATTAATAGTCGTATTTAAAAGTTAATTTGGAGAGAAGGATATCGCGGTTACCCGGACGCTTACGCTCAGTATGCAATAAGAAATGAAATCAACCTCACCAGTTTTCCTGCTCCTATTACTGATTTTCTACACCTCTTGCGATCAGGGCAAGTCTACCATCCCCGAGGAGGCGGCAGCGACCACTTCCTTAGCACCCGTCACTTCCCCGGGGCCGACCACCATCACGCGTACGATCATCCAGGATAGCCAGGCTGACCTGTGGATTGCCGCCTTTGACGGTGTGTTCCGGTACGACGGAACCTCCTTCACCCATGTCACCCGGGACGTTAGTTCGAGCCGGTTCTTTACTGTTTTGGAAGACCGGAAAGGAAACTTATGGTTCGGCTCCGTCGGGTCGGGAGTTTACCGATACGACGGGAAAACCTTCGATCACTTTTCCACCGATGATGGCCTGCTAAACGACGAAGTGGTTTCTATATTTGAGGACCGGTCGGGGCATATCTGGTTGGGCGCCAACGGCGGCGTAAGCCGGTATAATGGACAATCCTTCCAAAATTATAAGTTGGCCGGCGATACGATCATCGAAGATCGTCTGGGGGAGCCTATTCCAGCGTTCCAACGCCCCGTGCATGAAGTCACCTCCATGGTTGAGGACGGTACCGGTAAGTTATGGATGGGCACGCGGGAAAACGCGTTTGTTTACGATGGAGATCGATTCAGCTCCGTCAATCCCGATGGCAAGCCCTTTGGGAATGTCCGCTGCATAATTAAAGACAAGCAGGGACGTATCTGGCTTGGCGGAGACAGGGGCCTCTGGCGCTATCAAGACCAGACATTCACCCAAATCAACCAGGACTTCGTAGGGTATATTTTTGAAGATAAAAGGGGCAATCTCTGGACGAGTTCGGAAACCAGCCAGGGGTGGGTACTTTCCCGGTACGATGAAGCATCTTTAACCAACGAAAAGCCAACAGCCACCGATGTTGGTCCCATATACGCGGAGAACAGGGGAATGCTTTTCGGGATTGCAGAAGCTGCTGACGGAAGTATCTGGTTTGGTGCCTTAGACGGCGCGTACCGTTTTAATGGCAGTAGTATCGATCGGATGAGTGGTACGGCGGACCTCACACCGGGGGACAGCCGACCATTACGGGAGAGTAATAAATTCGAAGTGGATGGCATGGATCAAAATCTGCTCCCTCCGGGCCTTAATCGTTAAGGGGAGACCGGCGAGTCGGTGCCGATCCCTTCTCAGGGGGTACCAGCTCCTTACCTGCTACCGCGCCACTACCCTACCGGTATCGCCTACCTTAATCCCATGAAAAAGCCCACCAAAGCAAAGCTGCAGGCCCGCGCCGCGGATCGTACCGCCTTCGCCGAGGAAGTCCGGCAGGACTACCTGGGAGGAAAGCTGGAGCCCACTCGTACCGCTTCCGGACTCGGCTACCTGATCCACGAAGCGGGAGAAGGTAAACAACCCAAATCGGGACAACGGGTAGAAGTGCACTATGTCGGGCTGCTCGAGGACAAGGGTGCCGTTTTCGAGGAATCCTTCAGTAGCCTCAAAGGAGTCCGCTTTCTGGTCGGTGCCGGGGAGGTGATCCCGGCCTGGGACGAGGCCATGGGATTACTACGGTGGGGCGACGAGGCCACCCTCTTCGTCCCCTCCAAGCTGGGCTACGGGCCGAAAGGCAGGGGAAAGGGAATTCCGCCCAACAGCAACCTGATCTTTTACGTGGAAATCGCTTCGGTGGGTTAACGGGGGTAGATGGAAGGTTTCGGCAAGCTGTTACACCTGCGCTCGCCGCCCTATAACTGATTGCGGGACGGCGGTGGAAAGGCTGCGCTGGACAGCCCACCAAACGAACCGTAATAATATCGTAAGTTGGACTTGGCGACCACCGGCCAGTCATCAATACTGCACCGCCTTACGCTTACCGCTATTATGGAATACGCTTTAATACTCGCGCTGTTTTGTCTGTCTTCCACCGTCGGTCACGCGCAAATCGAGGAAACTAAAATCATCGACGGCGGGGGCAGCGGGCCCTATTCCTCCTTCGCGGTTACGGAGCAAACGCTCCCGGATTTCGTCATCTACCGCCCCGCGAACCTCCGTAAGGCCGTCCGGGTGGAGGGCAAACTGCCCGTGCTGGTATGGGCCAACGGCGGCTGTATGGACTCCTCCATCAACTACGAGCGTATGCTGGCGGAGCTTGCCTCCCACGGTTACATCATCGTCGCCATCGGTTCCCTGCAGATGACGGCAGCGGAGCGCGAGCACCGGTCCACCGACGATGCCGCCCTGTTGGACGCCATTGCCTGGATCACCACCCGGGCGCGGGAGAAGGGCACCGATTACTACAAGAACGTCGACCTGGATAAGATCGCTGCGGGCGGACAATCCTGCGGCGGTGCCCAGACCATGCGCATCGCCGGAGATGACCGGGTAAAAACCTACCTGATGCTGAATGCGGGGATGGGCGATATGACCATGGCGGGCGCGAGTGCCGGATCGCTGGACAGCCTGAACGGGCAGGTCGTGTACATCGTGGGAGGAGACTCCGATATAGCCACCAAGAACGCCCTGATGGACTACGAAAGAATCAGTGAGGTTCCGGTAGCCTTCGCCAATATGCTCGACGGCGGGCACATGGGGACCTACGCCGAGGAATACGGCGGCGCCTTCGCGAAAATGGCCCTCGACTGGCTGAACTGGCAACTCAAGGGAGAAGATCGCTCCGCCGTCTTCCTCGAGGGCGACCTCTCCGACTACCCCGGCTGGACCGTGAAATCCAAGAACTTCGAGTAGGCGCTTACCGCGCACCTTTCAACACCTTAATGTCGACCTATGAAAACGATTATCCTGCCCGCCGTGATGGCCTTCCTAGTGGCGTCGACCTGCTTCGCGCAGCAGAGCCTAAAAGCGCTGACCTCCGACTATACGACCATCACCGTCACCCGGGATATTCCTTACCGGACGGGTGACAGTGATGCCTGGAAGCTGGACCTGGCCCTGCCGCAGAACGATGGCCAGGACCTGCGTCCGGCGCTGGTGATCGTGCACGGAGGCGGTTGGGCAGCGGGATCGAAAGACGTCGATGTCTACCAGAAGATGATGGTGAACTACGCCCAGAAGGGATACGTGACCATCAACGTCGGCTACCGGCTGACGGGGGAAGCCGGCTTCCCCGCCGCCATAGAGGACGTGAAAACCGCCGTGCGCTGGCTACGGGCCCACGCCAAAGAACTGCGGGTGGACCCCGATCGGATCGGCGCCTACGGCCATTCGGCGGGTGCCCATCTGGCGCTGATGCTGGCGATGGCTCCGGAGAGTGCCGGTTTGGAGGGCGACGGCGGCTGGCAGGAGTACTCGAGTATGGTTAACGTAGCCGCAGGGGGTTCTCCGCCCACCGAGCTGGGACGGGACGTGCCCATGGCCGACCCCGCGTGGTGGCCCATCGGCTACATCGGCGGGGATCATCCGCCCCTGTTTTTGGTACAGGGCTCGGATGACGGGATCGTGCTGCCGGAGCGGACGCGCGACTTCGTGGAAAAGATGAAGGCGGCCGGCGCCGACATCGAATACCTCGAAGTGGAAGGCGGCCACGGTGTTGCCTACGCCGAACAACTGGCCGTTACCGACCCGGCCATCGAGCGGTTTTTCGCGGAACATCTGCACCCCAAGCAATAAAAAAGATTCGATGAAAACCTGGACGTATTGCCTGTTTGCGATGCTATTACTGGGGGCTTGTAAAAGCACTCCGCCGGAGGCTTCCGGACCGCCCCAACAATTCATTGGCGAAGCCGACACGGGGGAGATCGAATTCGATGCCCAGGAGGTTGCCCGCATGGACTCCCTCCTTCAATCCTACGTAGCCAACGAGCGGGTGAACTGCGTCACCGCCTTCGTTGCCAAGGGTGGCGAGGTGGTGTACCACAAAGCCTTCGGATTCAAGGATCCGGAGCAGGGAATACCCGCCCGGCCGGATGACTACTACGTCCTCTTCTCCCAGACCAAAGCCATCACTACCGTTGCCTTCATGACGCTCGTGGAAGCCGGGCTCGTTTCGGTGGACGACCCCGTAGCGGACTACTTTCCCGAAATCCCGGACGAGGTGGTCACCAAAGTGAATGAAGACGGCACCTACGAGACCCGGCCGGTGACGACGCCGATGACCTTTGCCCACCTCATGTCGCACGCCTCCGGGCTGAATGCCGGACTCGTGCGGGAAATCCGCCGGAAGGAAGGACAGCGGGACGGCGCCCCGGCAGGCTTCGGGGGCAAGGAACCCGCGCAACGACCTGGCGGACAGCGTAGCTTCGGAGGCAATCCCGAATCCGCCTACCTGGCGGACGAGATGATTGCGCTGGCGAAATATCCGCTCGGATTCGATCCCGGAACCGAGTGGAACTATCACGTTAGCACCAATATGCTGGCCTACCTCGTAGAACGCATCTCCGGTCAGCCGCTGCAGGACTACGTTCGCAAAACGATATTCGAGCCGCTGGGTATGGACGAGACGAGCTGGTACTACGACCCGGATGCCCTCGACCGTTTCGTCAAACCCTACACGATTAACGAGGGTAAGCTCGAAGCGGGATCCACCATGTACGCCGAGGGGGCGGTCAGTAGCGACCAGACCTACGCCGAGGGAGCCATCGGCCTGAACGGTCCGATCAAGGATTACGCCCGGTTCTGCCAAATGCTGCTCAATAAGGGCACCTTCAACGGGCACCGCATCCTCAAACCGGAAACGGTGGAAGCGATGACGACCATCAACCGCTTACCCGAAACCAATGCGGGCGGCGAGGGCTTTGCGTTCGGACTGGGCTTTGAACTAGCCAACGAGAAAAAGAAGCACGTGCCGGCGGTATCGAATACGGCCTTTTCCTGGGGCGGCATGCTAGGCACCGAATACCTCATCGATCCGGAGGAGGATATGATCGCCCTGTTCTACATCAATATGTATAAACGGGAGAACCTCTATCCCGACTTTTTGGGGCAGGCATACGAGCTGGTGGAATAGTGGGTGGGTTACTTTGTTCGACCGTGGGGCGGCCATTACGATAGATTCAAGCCCCCCCCACCAGGGAAGGTTTCCGCAGCAATGTCCCTACGTAGATCATCACGCCGATCGTTAGTCCGGGCCATGGGAAATCGCCGAGTATTAGCTCCGCGACGGTGATCCCCCCGATGTAGGAGCAGAAAAGATAGAAGCCGATGTTGCTGGTCCGGGGAATCCAGTAGAGGAGGACGCAGGCAATCTCGATCAGACCGATCACTACGGCATGCTCGGCCATGCCCAGCTGTTCCAATAGCGTATGGATGTCTGAACCGGGGAAAAACTTGGTTACGCCCGACCCCAACACCGCCAGGGACGGAAGTAGGGAGAGTGCGTAACCGGTCAGCCGGCGGGCTTTGCTGATTCCTGGATCGTGTAGCTGAAACATCGTCTGTGTATTTGGCATTAGGCTGGAGCCTTAGCACTCGTTTGGTAGTGGTTGGTGGCCTTCCACCCCGGAGCGGGATGGGCACCACCGTTTTCCCATCCTTTTTCTGAAAAATCTTCTCCGTATGGATCTTCCCGCCCTGGCCACGTATTTCTCGGGGATTTCCTTTCTGTTCTTTGGGGCCAGCTGTTTCACGTCGTCGTACATGAAAATTGAGTTTATGCGCTACGGCTTCGATCGCCAGCGTCCCCTGACCGGCGTGCTGCAATTTTTGGGGGGGTTGGGTCTGCTCCTCGGTTACTGGACATCTCCGCCGTTGGCCGCCGCCGCTTCCGGCGGTTTGGGTCTGATGATGATCGTGGGTTTCGGGGTCCGGATGAAGATCGGCGATAGCCTGTGGGCGGCTACCCCCGCTTTTATTTACGCCGCCCTGAATTTGTACCTGTTTCTTTACTACGGTGGCCGAATATGATGCGATAAATTCCTTCGCTTGTTGACTTTGCTCTATTCCTCGTTTAATCGCGCTATCGGAAAGGTATAGCACCGCTGCTTAGATCTCCCGGCCAGGCTAAATTCACCAAACCCATTTCAGGGCACGTAAGCGATCACCAGACACATCACCAAAAACAGCGCCGCCGGAAAGGATTTATAGAGTGGGTCGCTGATCTTGAAGTGCATGGATACCGAGCCGGCCAGCATAGTGGCCAGGCCGACCGCGGCGGGATAGCGGAGTTCGGGATACCAGATGCCCGCTATAAGCATCAGCGAAAGGATGGTCTTGATGACGCCTACCACGTACACCGACCAGAGGGGCAGGCCATAGGCCTCGAACTCTTCTATGATGTCGGTCGCGTCTCCGCCCCGCCACTGGGTAGCCTTACTGTTTTGCACCAGCCAGACGTTTAGAATGCTGATTCCGACGATGAGCTGGAGGGCTATGATGATATATTCCATTAGGCTGTTTTTGGCGGAATTGCTGGAGAGTCCGCTCCGCTATATGATGGTGCAACAGCGAAATTCTCATCCGGTTTCGAGTGGCATTACTCCGTCAAAGGAGGTAAAGCAAGCTTACCAGGCGACGCGGCGGTTGCTTGATCCTGCGCTCGCCGCCCATAAATCTTGCCTGCTTATGGGTAACGCTTCCTGGGTACGATTGCCACCGTAGTCACGGAACGGGAACGCAAAACGCCCACCTACATCCAGGCGAATAATGCCCGGAATCCTTAGAAAAGTGACCGGTATTTTATAGTGTATTCTGGTTCGCCCTTCGTACTACCCGCGATTTAAAACGTTAGAAAAACAAAAGCCATGAAGCAAGCATCCTACCGCAACGACCTGACCTACGATGATAATAGGATCAAAACGAAAGTGATTTTAGAATCTTCCTTCTCCAAAGAGATCCGGATCCTACTGAAGCACGGACAGGTTATGAAGGAGCATAAAACGCCCCTGCCCATCATTGTCCATGTTTTGGAAGGCGAAATAGATTTCGGCGTTCAGGGGGAGGTACATTCGCTAACGCAAGGAGCTATCGTTTCCTTAGAAGGGAATATTCCCCACGACCTAACCGCCAGGAAAGACAGTATCGTCCGCTTAACGCTGTCGAAGCTCGACGATGCCGCAAGGGTGGAAAAGGTCGCTACAAATTCTTGAATACAGGCTAATGAAGACGATCGAAACGCGAAAAGAGGTCCGTGAACTGGTCAATGCATTTTATACCAAAA
Source organism: Lewinellaceae bacterium (assembly GCA_963747415.1). Lineage (GTDB taxonomy): Bacteria > Bacteroidota > Bacteroidia > Chitinophagales > Saprospiraceae > Neolewinella. Next base: position 1,974,926 of record CAVVFF010000004.1, read on the forward strand.
TAAGGACCGATGACATGCTGGGCCCCATCTTCAATGGCCACATTCCAGATGAAAAGTGGCCGGAGCACCTCAGCAAGCTCACTGATTTCTGGGAAACCAATTTATTCGGGATAGCCAAGTTCAAAGGGAATCCAACGGCAAAGCACATCCAGGTCGATACCAATCTAAATAATACCATCGACCAAACGCACTTTGGAAGATGGTTGCAACTCTGGCTCGAAACCATTGACGAATTGTACGAAGGGGAACTGGCCAATAAAGCCAAACAATCCGCGCGGAAGATGGCGACGGGGCAATTTTTGGCGATCTGGAGCAACCGGCCTGCTAACAACAAAAATCCGAATTCCATTCGAGTCAACTGACTTGGCTGAATGCGATTGGCTAAGGTGTGAACATTTCTCCTGCATTAAAGCGTAAGCCGTTTTCGGTATCCGCCTGGCCCGGGCTACGTCCTAAACCGATGTCGGGAGTGGGTAGCGTAACAGCATACGCTGTCCGCCGGAATCCAGCCGACGAAAAGCCGGAGGCACCCGAAAAAGCCTGCGCTAAGGTCTACTTTTGAGTCGTCCGGCAGGGCATGGCTCCCAACTGCTGCCTACGGCAGGTAGAACAAATACGGATTTTTATAACAACCAGACTTGCATGCCAAGAGTACTCTCGACACTTATCATCATGTTTTCGCTGGGCCTGACCGCCTATGGTCAAAGCGAAGCGAAACCGCTCGTGATCATTACTCAGGACGGGGAAGTGGACGACAGGAGTTCCTTTACGCGGTTTTTGCTGTATACGCCGGACATCGACCTAAGGGGCATCATTGCTACGAATTCTAAATGGCAACAGAACGGACATGGCATAGGCTGGATCAATGAGGCCTATGGATTATACGGCCGGGTACTCGACAATCTACAGCTGCATAATCCGGACTATCCCTCCGTGGCGTACTTGCAGTCCATAACGGTACTCGGGAATGAAGATCCGGAGCATTTAACGGGGGACCCGCCCTATGCTGATTCGGAAGGTTCCGACCTGATCGTACGGGAGTTTTTAGGACTGGAGGACGAACTACTCCACATCAATTGCTGGGGCGGGGTGAATACCGTAGTGCACGCTTTATGGAAATTCAGAAAGGATCACCCGGAAGAGTATGCACGGAAAGCGGATCAGGTAAGACTGATCACGATAGATTTCCAGGATGAAGCGGGGGACTGGATCGTGGAGCATATGCCCGAAATACGGGTACTGCGGAATAACGCTTTCCATATGACCTGGAACTACCATTCCCTTGATAAGCCCCTGCCCCACAATCCCCATCCCAATGTGATGAGCGCCTTCTGGCTCACCGAAAATATAAAAAGGGACCACGGCCCCCTGGGCGCCTGGTATCCCCAGGATAATATAAGTGAGGGCGATACGCCGGCTTTCCTGAATTTCGTAGATAACGGACTTGCGGCTTACGCAGACTATTCCCGGGGCGGATGGGGTGGCCGCTACGGCCCCATAAGGGGTAATTACTGGATGGATGCCCGGGATGATAACAACACCCACAAAACACTTTGGCGGTGGATCCCCGATCTGCAAAATGATTTTGCGGCCCGAATGGATTGGTCCACCATGTCCTATGAGGAAGCAAACCATCCACCTTCGATAGAAGAAGTATCCTCCGGGAGAGTAGTAAAGCCCGGTGATAAAGTGGAACTAAAAGCCACCGGATCCGATCCTGACGGGGATAACCTCTATTACTATTGGTGGCATTACCCCGATCCTTCCGGGATGGACGAAACGATCAAAATTGATCGCGAAACTTCATCCACTGCTCATTTCACGGTGCCCGAAATGCCCGATGGATCTTTGCACATAATCCTGGAAATTACGGATGACGGGAATCCGGGTTTGAAGCGGTATCGCCGATTGATCTTTGTGGTCGGAAACTAAGCGGTTGGCCCACGGCAGTGTAGTTCCCGCCCGCTTTCCCTACCGTCGAGCCGTCGTTTTCTCACCTGCAGTTGCCATAGCCGCTCATTTACAGGCCGGGACCGGGTATTGTTGGGTCAAGGCGGCTGCTTTCCGACAAAAGCCACGCGCATGTTGAGCGCGGGACAATCACCGCCACCGGGAGCAAGTGCAGATTTGCCCTCCTGTTAATTGGAATTTCGCATCGTTTGGGCTGATAAATCGGTAGTCATGCCTTTACCTTAGTATCAATGTGATGCACCTGACCTGACAGACAAGCCTGACGATTCTGAAATAAGGGTCGCCAAGCTATTCCGAATGCGCCGAACAAATACCGGAAGGACTGGTAGGGATAAAATAAGGCGGTTGTCAATCCTGCTTCCCGGAATATCGAAACTTGATTCCAAATATGGCAAGACGATTTCCTATTACTATTACTTCAAAAGTGCCATTCATCAACCGTTTTCCACCCCTGTTTGGCATTCTATTTGGGGCGGCGGAGCGCAGGAACAAACCACTTGTATTTTAGTAGAATAGGCAACCTGCATCCCATGGCCCGAGACTGGAAAACCACCTGGAACGAACGCTACAGCGAGCCGGAATACGCCTACGGCACCCAGCCCAATGTGTACCTGAAGGAACAATTGGATAAGCTCCAGCCCGGTATGATCCTTTTCGGGGCCGAGGGAGAGGGACGTAACGCGGTATACGCCGCCCGCCAGGGGTGGACGGTTTCGGCCTTCGACATCAGCGATGCCGGCCGCAAAAAAGCATGGCAACTGGCGGAAGCCTACGGGGTGAACGTCGACTACCGGGTAGGTCAATTGCCGGAACTGGACTTCCTGCCCGGCCAGTTCGACGCGATCGCCCTGATCTACGCGCACTTTCCGGCCGGTATCCGGGCAGCTTACCACCGGCTGCTGGATACCTTCCTCAAGCCGGGCGGAACAATCGTTTTGGAGGCCTTCGGCAAGCAGCACCTGCCCTACCGCGAACGCAATCCGGACGTGGGTGGGCCCAGGGATAGAGAATCCCTATTCTCTACGGAGGATATTCGACAGGATTTCCCCGGCTACGAAATCCGGCAACTGGAAGAGATGGAAGTGGAACTGCATGAGGGGAAGTACCACAACGGGCTGGGATCCGTGGTCCGTTTCGTGGGGCGTAAACCTGCGGGTTAGTGATCTATCAATTTTATATCTAAGATTATCTGCGGCATCTCTTGGCGGAAACCTCCACTTTCGAAGTTGACAGCTACTTGCGGACGGGAGCTTAGAAATGCTGGGCTTGGCAACCCTACCGCCAAACGGCCAGCGGGAAAAGCACGCTGGCAAGTAACAGCACCAGCGCCAATATCCTGGATTGTCCGTCCCGCCAACCGGTAGGAAAATCCAGCACCGTCATTATGCGCAAAAGCCACTTCAATCCAATGAATACCGACCAGATCATCAAGCTCACCGCCAGGTTGATCGCTACCCTACCAAACAGAAAGGAAGAGTAATGATTGGCCCGGGTGTCCTGCCGAGGTTACGAATAGGAAGAATACGGTGTTGGCGCTATCATGCATTTTCTATTCCTCATGTCAATGGGAAGAAAAGTCGCGCTGAAGCACATCCCGCAGCGGTTCCGGCCTGCTGCCGGTGAGGGTGGCTACGGCATCGGTTGGTTCCGTTACGGCGTGGTCGCGGAGTAAGCCGTATACGGGAATCATGTAGTCGGCAACGGAGTCGGGCGCACCGCCCTGCCGCAGCGCTTCGCGGTAGGTAGCCACATCCGGTTGGGGATACACGATTTGCTTGCCCGTGATCTCCGTCAATAAGTCGGCAACGTCCGCGTAGGAGTATGCCTCCGGACCGGTCAAAATGTGGGTTTCTCCGCTGCGCCCGGGATCGGTGAGCAGCGCCGCTACGCATCGCCCCACGTCCCAGGTGGACACGAATGGGGTCTTCCCATCGCCTGCCGGAGCAAATACGATCCCGCGTTCCTCGATGTTCTCCCGCTCGTAATTACCAAAGTTCTGGGCGAAAAAGCCCGGCCGAACGACATTCCAGTCCAGCTTGCTGTGGGAGAGTTTCTCCTCCATACGCGCGTGGTAGGGCAATACCTCCAACGCATCCATACCGTAGGCGGAGAGATAGACCACCCGACCGGCGTAATCCGCTTCGATGAGTCGATCGACAAACGGAGAGAGCAGGTCGAAGAGCTGGGGCACCATGGGTGGTCCGAGGAGGAATATCCCGTCGGTTGTTAGGGCCTGTTCAAAGGTGCCGGGATCTCCGTAGTCGAAGTGCACCGATCGCGCTGTAGGGATCTGTTCCTTTGAGTCTTCGGGGTGGCGGGTAGCCGCAATGACCGTATGCTCATCGGATAATAGCGAGCGAACAACATGTTGACCGACGGTTCCGGTAGCTCCGGTAATAAAGAAAGTAGCCATGGGAAGGATTTTTTCAAATGTATTACCTTTCGGTATCATTCCGCAAGTAGGCACCGAAAATAAATGTAGTATCCTAAAAGATACCTTTGCTGAAAATCAATAGATTATGCATAACAAAGAAGGGCATTCATCAAAAACTAATCTTCCCATCCACACGTATTGTCCCGTTCTGGCGACCCTGCAGGTGATCGGAGGCAAATGGAAATTGGCGATCGTCTATCAGCTGCAGAACCATGGTGTACTACGCTTTGGGGAAATAAGAAATAAACTGCCCCGGATTACCCAGAAGATGCTCACTCAGCAACTGCGTGAATTGGAGGCCGATGGTATCCTGCACCGGAAAGTTTACGCCGAGGTACCGCCACGAGTAGAATATCGCCTTTCGGATCGGGGGGCAGAGCTTCGGCCGGTCCTGGATCAGATGGCAAGCTGGGGCGGTCCGCTGCTTTCGACGGACCGACCGGCCGCCGTGCCAATCAAATAATGTCGGCGGAGATGCATTAGGGATCAAAATAGCCGTAGCCTCAATTCGGGAAATCCGTGGAGGAAGACCACTAGCCTGGGACAGGGCAGCCGCTTGCCTGGATAAGGTGCGTGATACCCACCGCGATAGCCGGTTTTTTGGGGGCCGGAAAGGGGCATCGCCGGTTCTCGCTGGCCTTAACCCTGCGCTCCGCCGCCCAACATTTTGAATTAAATTCACTACCTTCGCCGCAACACCAAGCACCTTGCATGGCAACTGTAGTAAGCTTACTGAACCATAAAGGCGGGGTTGGAAAAACAACCAGCGCCATCAACATCGGAGCCGGATTAGTAGAACTAGGAAAACGGGTATTGCTCGTGGACCTGGATCCACAGGCTAACCTGACGCTTAGTCTGGGCATACCCCGGCAACCGGTCACCATCTACGAGAGTATGATGGGCGAATCGGACCTCGTGCCCTACGAAGTGAAGGAGGGCTTTCACGTCATCACCTCGAGCCTGGATCTCTCCAGTGCCGAGATGGAACTCGTCAACGAGGCCGGTCGCGAATTCATCCTTCGGGAGCTCTTCGCTGGCGTGGACGATGAGTATGATTTTATCATCATCGACTGTCCGCCGAGCCTGGGTCTCCTCACGCTGAACGCTCTGACCAGCAGCCAGCAGGTGATCATCCCGCTGCAGACCGAATTCCTCGCCATGCAGGGCCTCGCCAAGATCAAGCAAGTGATCCAGAAGGTGAAGCTGCGCCTCAATAAAGACCTTCACATCAGCGGCGTACTCGCCACGATGTACGACCAGCGGAAGGTATTGAACCGCGACGTGGTGGAAACGATCAAGAAGTACTTCGGTCCTCTGATCTTCGAAACTTATATCCGGAATAACGTTTCCTTAGCGGAAGCGCCCTCCCAGGGACAGGACATTTTCACCTACAGCCGCTCCAGCAATGGTGCCAAGGACTACCTTAAGGTCTGTAAGGAGATCATGGATAGGACGGATAATCCGATCCACACCCGGCCCCGCAAGAAGGAGCAACCCGCAACGACCCCCCGCTAAGCAATCCGAGATGGCCAAGAAACGCTTTACCGACAATCTATCCGGGCTCTTTGAGGACACTGATTACCTCATCGGCGATGACCCAATGGCCGTCGAGGAGGAAGTAGTGGACGTAGACGTTCCGGTGAAGACCAAGAAGGCCAAGAAGAAGATCACCAGCAAGAATTTCACCAAGAACCTGGACGTCTTCATCAGCGACGACAATCGCCGCAGCCGCAATCGCCGCCGCACGGGCCTCGATTACCTGATCCGCAGTACCGTACAGGACGATCCCGACAGCGAGCCGGAAGAACCCGCCAAGGCCGAGACCAAGCGGGTGACGCTGGTCTTCAATAAGGAGCACCTGGTGAACCTGAAAGAGGAAGCCAAGGAACGTAAGATGTACCTCAAGGACGTGGTGCAGGAGATGGTGGCTAAGTATTTGGAGAAGTAGGCTGTTAGTTCTTTAGTCTTTTAGTTCTTTAGTCTTTTAGTTCTTTAGTCTGTTAGTGCTGGGCGCCGGAGCGCGGGAGAACCGCGAACCCTTAGCCCCTTACCTCCCATTACCCATAGGCCCTAGCCCCTCGAGCCCCTCTGTGCTTCCCATTGGACATCCAGTCATATTGCCTGGTTACTAGCTGCTGAAATCCAGTCCTGAGAAAAGGTAGGTACAAGGCCGCGCGACAGTCTTTCATTAATTCAGCTCTTCACCTACTCACCCTTTACCCACGAGCGGCAGCCCGTTTGTACCTCGTACTTCAGACATCGTACTTCTCCACCCCACGAGCCGACGGCGAGTAATCCCGCGCGGCAGCCATTCACCAATTCAGTCCTTCGACCATTCATCCTTCCTCCCCCCGACCAAACCGAAGTTAAAGGCTAACCTATCGCCGGCTTTTCCGTTATCTTGCTTGACAGCCTTCCCATTTGTGGGGATAGCGCCGGGCAAACGAAGTAAACGGTCCTCCATGCGTATTCTTTTCTTTCTACTTGTATGCTGCGTGTTTTCGGCTCTTCCGGCCCAGACTTCCCGCGTGGAGTTCGGCAAGAACCGCGTGCAGTACCACAACGACTTCGACGAATGGGAGAAATACGAATCCGATAATTTCATTACCTACTGGTACGGTAACAACCAGGGCATCGGCCAGGCCGTCGTGCAGTTTGCCGAATACGACTTTGCCTACATCCAGAAGATGCTGGAGAGCCGCCTCAACGAAAAGGTGCAGCTCATCACCTATCAGGACATTACCGATGTAAAGCAGAGCAACATCGGCAATGAGGAGGTCTTCGAATTGACCGGAAATCAATCGCTGACCTCCAATACAAGCTACCTCTCCGGCACCCAGGCCAAATTTTTGGGCAATAAAGCCTTCGTTTACTTCAACGGGGATCACACCGACCTGCGCCGGCAGGTACGCGAGGCGATGGCCAGCGTCTATATCGAACAGTTGCTCTACGGATCTACCGTCCAGGAGGTGGTGCAAAACGCCGTGCTGCTCAACCTGCCGGCGTGGTTCAAACCCGGACTCGTTGGCTACCTCGGCCAGGAATGGAGTTCGGAACTCGACGACCAGCTGCGGGACGTTCTTGCTACCGGCGAGTACGAGGACTTTGAGGACCTGGCAGCCGATTATCCCCGACTCGCCGGCCACTCGATGTGGTATTACATCGCCGAAAACCTCGGTCGCCCTACGGTATCGAATCTGCTGTACCTGACCCGGATCAACCGCTCGGTCGAGAACGGTTTTCTCTACGTACTGGGCAGTAATTACGAAACTGTCCTCTACAACTGGCAGGAATTCTACCGCAACCGGTACAATGAGGACGCTCGCGGACGGAGGCTGCCCACGGAGGACATGCTGGAAATAAAGAATAAGAAACAGCTACCGATCACCCAGCTTAAAGTTAGTCCGGACGGACAGCGCATCGCCTACGTGCTAAACGAGATCGGTAAATACAAAGTGTACCTGCAGGATGTCAACACCGGCGAACGGCGGGTACTGCTGAAAGGAGGGCAGCGCAACCTGCTGCAGGCTACCGACTACGCCTACCCCATCATCGACTTTTCCCCTACCAATCAGGAAGTGGCGATCATGTACGAGTTTCGGGACCAGCCCAAGCTTATGCTTTACGACCTGAACACGCGCAAGTCCACTACCGACATCCTGGGCATCCGCCTCGACCGCGTACTCAGTATGAAGTATGCTGACCCCGGCACCTTCCTGATTACGGCCATTGCCAATGGCTTCAGCGACGTTTACACCTATTACCCCGCCTCACGGCAGGCGGTCAACATCACCAACGATCACTGGGACGACCTGGATGCAACGCCCGTCAACATCAAGAACCGGCGGGGCGTGGTCTTTTCCAGTAACCGACCGGATACCTCGCTGCTTACTACCCGCCTGGACACCCTCCTGCCGATCGGCCATTTCGACCTCTTTTACTACGACCTGGAAAACAAACCGGGAGAATTGGTCCGCATTACGAATACCCCCCTCGCCGACGAACGGCAACCCGCCCCGATCGACGACCAGCACTTCGCGTACCTCAGTGACGCCAACGGCATTTACAACCGGTACCAGGCACACATTGAAACCTACCTCGATCATTACGAGCAGACGATCTTCCTCCCCGACGGTACCGAGATCGTGATGCACGGCGATTCCACCATGGATGCCCTGGATACGATGGAAGTAGACTCTATCGTGATTAACCCCATCTTTAAAGAGCGGGCGGTTACCGAGGCTACGACGAACTACGCGACCAACATTATTAAACTGGATGGCAGCAGCAAGATCAACGCAGGCGTGGAGAGCTTCATCGATCAAGGCATTACCCTCGTTCGCCGCTTTACTTTCGATACTACGGCAACCCGCAGCCTGACCCCCACCGCTTACCGTCGTCGCAGCTACCAGGCGGCCGGGCAGATCGTGCCGGAGTTTACTAATCTGGTCCAACAGCCCCAGGACGGTATCATGCGGCCGAATAAGATCAATCCGGAGGGCGGAGTGAATGAGGAAGGGCTTCTTTTCCAGACCCGGTTCCGCGACACCGTTGCTCCCCCACCGGTTGAGCAAAGTCCGGAAGAGGACATCCTGGCCGAACCGCCGACGACCGATGATGGGCCGGTACCTGCTGCCCGGCCGGATTCGACCGGCACCCGCCCCCCACTTACCGTCGTTGGCGGTGAACGGCAGCCGCGCAGGCAAGGGTCCATTTTGCAGGGAGAGCGCCCCGTGGCGCAACTCAACCGCATCTACCGGTTCCGCCCGGGTCAGGTCACCTCCTACCGGACCACCTTCCGCGTTAATTACGTGAAGACCACCGTCGACAACGAGCCGCTCTTCAATGGTATGAACGTGCTGGTAGCCAACCCGGACGGCTACACCCAACAGCCGGTGGGAATTCTCCTTAAGGGGAATGTTACCGATCTTCTCGAGGATTATTCCATTACCGGGGGAGTACGTATCCCAACGAGCTTCAACGGGACGGAATATTTCCTGACCGGTTCGGACCTGAAGCACCGCCTGGATCGCACGTATAGCTTCTACCGTCGTAACCGCCGGGCCCAGCAGGGAACTTTTTCCAACTCCTTCTTCGATCAGCCGCGGCTGGTAGAGGAAAACACGCTGATGGCCCAGTATGGCCTGCGGTATCCCCTGGATATTTTTCGCAGCTTGCGTGCCATCGGGACCCTGCGTCGGGACCGCGTGCAAACCCTGCCCACCGAGCTTGCCGCCCTCCAGAGTGAGCCGTTGAGCACCGAACGGATCGGCCTGAGATTGGAGTACGTTTTTGACAATACGCTCCTTCTGGGCACCAACCTCCGCATGGGTACTCGCTATAAGGTATACGGAGACGTCTTTAAGAGCTTTAACATCTCCTTCGACGAGGGCGTAGATTCCCAATTCGAGCCCGGCATTTTGGGGATCGTCGGCTTCGATGCCCGCCACTACCAGCGAATCCTGAAGCGGAGCATTATCGCGCTGAGGCTGGCCGGGGCGACGAACTTCGGACAGCAGAAGATCCTCTACTACCTGGGTGGTGCCGACAACAGCGTCATCAATAACTTCAACGAATCTATTCCCACCCCGCAGACGGGCGGCTTCGTCTTTCAAGACCTTGCTAATCCACTCCGCGGATTCGATATCAACATTCGAAACGGGGGTACGTACGTGCTTTCTAATACTGAATTACGGGTCCCCGTCTTTAATTACCTCTTTAACAACCTGCGTTCCGCTTTTCTCCGAGACTTCCAACTGGTAGGCTTTTTCGATATCGGTACGGCCTGGGCCGGAAAGGATCCCTTCGACGAAGACAATCCCGTCAACATCACCGAGTATCCGGACCAAAATGCCGACGGCTACAGCCCGATACGGGTACGGGTACGCCGCTTTCGGGAACCGATCGTCTACGGTTACGGCGCTGGCGTGCGCACTACGCTATTTGGCTACTTCATCCGGGCTGATTATGGCTGGGGCGTCGAAACCAGTAACCGGCAGGCAGGGAAGTTGCATATTTCTTTGGGATTGGATTTTTAATTGTTGAATTGGGGATTGGGTGAATTAGTGAATTCGCTACCGCTTGTGGATGCTCACTTCGCTCGTTTGGGATTTTACTGCTGGGTTAAGGGGTTAAGTGCTGCCGCTTTTCGATGCTTACTTTGCTCCTGGGGATCACTACCGATGTTCACGGATTGACTTCGTCGAACGCCGTTTCGCTTCGCGGCAGCTTAGGGCGGTTTGGACATGGATCTTTTCCCTCGATATGCTTCCGTAGGTAACCCAGATTTCAGCCTCGTAACCGGTCCCATCGGAGTGATCGCGTGGCAACCAACCAATATCACGGGTTCATCCCCCCCCTTTAGCGGGGTCTGCTGTAAGCGAAGGGGGAGCGGGCCTTGCGCTGTTGGGCCCTTAGGTTCCCTCAGGATATTTGTGGGGGTGGCAAGGGGTAAAGTGCTGCCGCTTTGGGATGCTTACTTCCCTGGTGGTTCAAAAGGGATTACGGAGATTCTTTTTCGCTGATTAACGCCGATTTTTGTCCCGGCTTAGTCGCTTCGGGTAGCACAAGGATTTCGTGGATTAGACTGACCTTGCCAATGCCGGCAAGTAAATACCAACCCTGCTACTGCACCTAATCCTTGATACATGGCACCGAAACGGCCCAGGAAGGGACGTCCATCCGATTGCGAGGTCTGTTTCGAGCGAGAGAGGGCTTCGAGAAACAACCCATTCCTGCCAGGATGCTGATGATGCACGCGGGAACGGCGGTATCTATTCACGAATTCACCAACTCACCAATTCACCAATTAAACGATCAGCATAGCGTCCCCGTAAGCGAAGAACTTATACTTCTCCTTCTGGGCCTGTGCGTAAGCTTCGAGGATCAGGTCTATGCCGCCGAAGGCGCAGGTGGTGATGAACAGGCTGCTCTTTGGTAGGTGGAAGTTGGTGAGCAGGTGATCGGGGATGTGGAAGTCGTAGGGAGGGAAGATGAATTTATTCGTCCATCCTTCGTTGGTGGCCAGCAGGCGTTCGGCGCTGACGCTGTTTTCCAGGGCCCGGAGGGAGGTGGTACCAACGGCGCAGACTAGTCCGCCGTCCTTCTTGGTTGCGTTGACGATATCTACCGCAGGTTGCTCGATCTTGTAATACTCCGCATCCATTTTGTGTTTGGACAGGTCTTCCACCTCGATGTCACGGAAAGTACCTAAACCAAGGTGGAGGGTGACCTCGGCCTTCTTGATACCGGCGAGCTCCATTCGCATGAGCGTCTCCCGACTGAAGTGCAGTCCGGCAGTCGGGGCGGCAACGGCACCTACTTCCCTGGCGAACACGGTCTGGTAGCGTTCCGCGTCGCGGCTGTCGGCTTCCCGCTCGAGCAACTTGGGTAGCGGGGTATTACCCAGTCCGTGGAGTTCCTTGGTGAACTCATCGTTGGGTCCGTCGTAGAGAAAACGGATCGTCCGTCCTCGGCTGGTCGTATTATCCACTACTTCGGCAACCAGGCGGTTATTGCCGCGCTTGTCGTTGAAGTAAAGCTTATTGCCAACGCGGATCTTACGCGCCGGATCTACGAGGACATCCCAGAGCCGGGCCTGACTATTCAGCTCGCGGAGTAGGAATACTTCGATCCGCGCCTGGGTTTTCTCTTTAAGGCCGTAGAGGCGGGCGGGAAATACCTTGGTGTTGTTAAAGACCAGGCTATCGCCTTCGCTGTAGTAGTCGAGCAGGTCGGTAAACTGTTTGTGCTCGATCTCCCCGGTGGCCCGATTGACAACCATGAGTCGGCTGTCATCCCGGCGCTTGCTGGGGGTGCGTGCGATCAGTTTATCATTAAGTTCGAACTTGAATTGCGAAAGTTTGGTCCTCATCCCAAAGTAATATTTTAGCTAGCGTATATACGAAACAGCGCGCAAAGGTAAGGGTTTCTGGTTAAAGTGGGAGGTGGGGAGGTAGAGGCTGCGCCTTAGAGCCTGCGGCGGTAGAGCCTATGGCGGTAGAGCCTTCGGCGGTAGAGGCTGCGCCTTAGAGCCTGCGGCGGTAGAGCCATGCGCTGTAGAGCCTTCGGCGGTAGAGGCTATGGCAGTAGAGCCTTCGGCGGTAGAGCCTATGGCGGTAGAGCCTTCGGCGGTAGAGGCTATGGCGGTAGAGCCTTCGGCGGTAGAGCCTATGGCGGTAGAGCCTTCGGCGGTAGAGCCTATGGCGGTAGAGCCTTCGGCGGTAGAGGCTATGGCAGTAGAGTCTGCGGCAGTAGAGGCTATGGCGGTAGAGCCTTCGGCGGTAGAGCCTATGGCGGTAGAGCCTGCGCTTTAGAGCCTTCGGCGGTAGAGCCTATGGCGGTAGAGCCTCGGCGGTAGAGCCTATGGCGGTAGAGCCTGCGCTTTAGAGCCTTCGGCGGTAGAGCCTTATGGCGGTAGAGCCTTCGGCGGTAGAGCCTATGGCGGTAGAGTCTGCGCGGTAGGAGCGGATACGAGGAACGTTTCCTAATTTGAGATAGATCCTTGGTGATTATGGCATTCGCTGACTTGACTCGGGACGAGACGAATATTATCGCATTGAACTCCAACGTGAGCGAAAGCGAGCCTCTACCGAGAGCGGCAGCGAAGCTCTACCGCGAGCGAAAGCGGGCCTCTACCGCGAGCGAAAGCGAGCCTCTACGGCGAGCGATAGCGAGCTCTACCGAGAGCGGCAGCGAGCCTCTACCGCGAGTGAAAGCGAGCCTCTACCGAGAGCGGCAGCGAACCTCTACCGTGAGCGGCAGCGAACCTCTACCGTGAGCGGCAGCGAGCTCCCCCCTGCGTCTACCCCAACAAGCCGTTCGTCGAGAACATAGCTCCCGCGCACCGCCGCCGCCTTAACTTTGTCGCTCAACTCAGTGTACATGGTTCTTTCTAAGGTAATTGCGGAAAGCTTTCGGCAGGCCCGGGCCCAGCTGACGGGAAATAAGTTAAGGACCTTCCTGTCGCTGCTGGGCATTTCCATAGGCATCTTCTGTATCATCGGCGTTCTTTCGGCCGTACAGTCGCTCCAGGACAACGTGTCGGGCAGCCTGGCCAAACTCGGCGACGACGTCATTTACATAGATAAATGGCCCTGGCGAGACAACAGCGACGACTGGTGGGAATACTACCAGCGCCCCTACCCCGATCACGACGACTACGAGGCCCTGCGGGATAACCTGGCGACCGCCAGACTGGTAAGCTACTGGACCGTACCCGATACCCGCGTCATAAAGTATGAGGGGAAGGCCGTTGAGGGCGGGTATCTCTTCGTGACCACCTACGAATTGGACCGGCTGTTCAATATCGAGATCGATCGCGGCAGGTACTGGTCCGCCACGGAGTACCGCAACGGCACCGACCGCATCCTACTGGGCCACACGATCGCCGAACAGCTCTTCGGCCCCATTAACCCGGTGGGCAGGGAAGTGAAGATGCAGGGACGGAAATACCAGGTTATCGGCACCTTAGCGCCAGCCGGCGACGACCTGATCAATCCGCTGGATTTTGACGATGCCATCATGGTCACCTACAATAATGCCGCCCGGTTCATCAATCTGAAAAACCGCAACCGCTACGGTGGCACCATCGGGGTAAAGGCCAAGGAAGGCGTCGAAATAGACCGGTTGGAAGACGATATCCGCGGCATTGTGCGATCAAGTCGCCAGCTTCGCCCCCGGGAAACGGACAACTTCGCGCTCAACAGACTGAGCATGACGGCCGATGCGCTGGGTAACTTTTTCGGTGTGCTTAATCTGATCGGACTCGTAATCGGTGGCTTCTCGATTATCGTCGGGGCCATCAGCGTAGCCAACATCATGTTCGTCAGCGTGAAGGAACGGACCAGTCTCATCGGCGTCAAAAAAGCGCTGGGGGCACGTCAGTACATCATCTTGCTCGAATTCCTGACCGAGTCCGTCATCCTCTGTATCATCGGTGGTTTGATCGGCTTGGCCATGGTGGTCGGCATTACGTCTATCATCAATATGTTTCTCCCCGCTTTTCAGATCACCCTAAGCATTTTCTATGCGATTACCGGGGTGGCTATTTCGGCCATCGTCGGCGTGCTGGCGGGCCTTGTTCCGGCACTACTGGCGGCCAGAATGGATCCCGTGGAAGCAATGCGAAGTTAGCCTGAACAATATACCGGTCCGGTGTGGTTGGTCTGACCATGCAGCAAGTCCTATACCTCGCCGGAGCCTTTGGAGCGGGTGCGCTGGTTTCCGCGTACCTGACAGTCAATTCCCTTGTCACTGAAAAAGTGGGCTCTCCCGTCCAGGCCAGTCTACCCTATTTCCTGTTGGCCTTCGCGGTAACGCTGGGTGTCTTTCTGCTGCGTGATTCCACCGCCAATCTTTCTAAATTCTCGGAAGTTCCCTGGTGGGCCTTATTGACAGGAATCGGGGGTGCGGCGGCCGTCCTCTTATCAAATTTTCTGATCGAAGAGATCGGCCCCGACCGGTACTTCGTAGCCGGAGTAGCCGGGCAGGTTATCGTATCCGTGCTAGTTGCCCACTTCGCATGGCTGGGCGTGGAAGAGAACGCGATCAATTGGCAGAAGGTCGTCGGCGTACTGCTATCGATCGGCGGCGTGTTGCTGGTTGCTTTGGGCAATGCGGCTTCGGCCAAATGACGGGGGTCTACTGAACGCGACGCACGGCAGCTCCCTGGAAGCCGGCCTCCCGGACCTTCTCCATCAGTTCCTTGGCAGCGTCCTGAAAATAGAATTTGCCGGTGAATACGCGGTTGAGACGGCCCACCTTGGCCATCCAGGCATCGGTGAATCCGGCTTCGCGGAGGCGTTCCAGCAGGGCATTGGCGTTGTCGACATTCCCGAAGGAGCCCACCTGTACGCCAAAGAGCATGGCATTTTCAGGAAATTCCTCCGCGGGTTCCGCAGCGGCGGGCGGGGCGGTCGAGCCTTTAGCGACGGTTGTTTCTTTGGCCGTGGAGGGAGGTTCGGCGTTGGGAACGGTGGGGGCCGGCGGACTTGGTGCCGGCGTTACCGCTCCCGAGTTAGGCATAGGACCACCGGAATCCGCCCCCTTCGTGGCTTTACGTGCACGCCTGGCCTTGGACCACGCCCCGCGGTTGCAGGTAGGTCCCAAGGTGCCGAGCTCCAACACGCGCAGACGCACTTTTGCTACTCCCATTCGCAAGAGTCCGATCTCCATAGCGGCGGCGCGGCTCAGATCGATGATGCGCCTGGGGTGGTGGGGCCCGCAGTCATTGACCCGCACTTCCACGGTTTGCCCGCTCACAATGTTCGTAACCTCGAGGCGGGTACCGTAGGGAAATTCCTTGCTGGCGGCGGTGTACGCCGCCTTGTCGTAGTTCTCCCCCGTACTGGTTGGCTTGGCGTGGAAGCGGTCGGCATAATAGCTAGCCATCCCTTCCATTTTCTGGGCCATGGCTAATCCGCTCAGCAAAACCAGCAGGGACAAGGTAAAGAGTCGGCGCACAGCCTTAGAGATAGTAAGCATGGAAGGAGGGTTGACGGTGGAATGTAAGCGAAAAAGATAAATAAGGTTGACAGTTGTAACAAAAAGGACCTGGAAGACATTGAGGGGTAAACCCCATCGAGAATGGGAATTGGCATACTAAAACACTACATTTGAGTTCAACCACATTTTTCACATAATGGCAATCCGATGCAGACGCAACTCGAGGATACCACCCTATTTGAAGCTATCAAAAAGGGTGAGTACCACTTAATCGATCAGCTTTATCTGCAGCACCGGGATGCGTTCGTGACCTACGCTAAGCGCCAGTTGTATGCTACCGAGGAAGATGCGGCCGATTGTTTTCAAGATGCCGTGATCGCTTTCTATAAGAATATTGTTAGCGGAAGGCTGCAGGAGCTAACGTGCTCCATACGCACCTACCTGTTTAGCATCGGAAAGCGCCTGGTCTACCGTCGCAACCGCAACCGACAGCGCGAGCGGCCTACCGATCATGAAGACGGCATCAATCCCGCTGACGAGTTGGACTGGAGCCTAATTGACCGCTTCGAGCACGCCCACCAACAGGAAATGCTTCAGGCGGCCATGGATAAACTCGGCTCCCCCTGCCGGGAAATACTAACCCTCTATTATTACCACCATTATCCCATTGAAAGCATCACGCAGTCTATCGGTCTACCCTCCGAAGGTGCCACCCGAATAAAAAAGATGCGATGCCTTAAAGAGTTAAAAAAGCTCGTAAAACCCTGACCTAATGAATTCTGAAGACCAGCAAGACCGGATCGAAGCTTATCTGAGCGGCCGGCTGGCTAACGCGGAAAGCTTCGAGCGTGAAATGGAAGCAAACCCACAACTTCAATCTGAAATGGAAGCTACCCGTATGGCCCTTGATGCCATTCACATTAGTGAAACCAACCGGCTCAAAGACCGGCTTCGCCAATTAGAGGCCGGTAGGCCCGCCGACGAGCATAAGCCGGATGCCAAGGTGGTTTCCATCAATCGAAACCGCCAACGCTCCTGGTATTACTACGCAGCTGCGGCCGCTGTTTTGCTCCTCATCGCCGGATACTTTTTCCTGCGCCCCGCCGCCCAAAACGATGCCGTGCTCGCCATGGCTTCCTTCGAACCCTACGATAACATTGCCTTCACCATTACGAAGGGAAGTTCCTCGGAAGCGGATCGGGCTACGGCTTACATCGCTTATGAAAGTGGCGACTACGCGGAGGCCGAAGCAGCTTTCCAGACCCTTTCCGATGCTGGTGCCGCCGATCGCTTTTATTTAGGCCAAAGCCTGCTCGCCCAGGAGAAATTCAACGAGGCCGCTCCCCTGTTCGATGAGCTTGCCGCGCTGGATGACTTCAACCTATCCCAGGAAGCGGCCTACTATGCCGCCCTGGCCCACCTCGGCCTCGGCCAACGTGGACGGGCAGAAACGTGGCTGCAGCGGATCACCACCGATGCCAATCATCCTAACTACTCGGACGCGGTGAATCTCTTGGAAGAACTCTAGGCAGCGGTATGAGGTCAAAGATCGGACTGGAAGACGTACGCTTTTATGCTCCCCACGGCTTTTTCGACGAGGAGCAGCTGATGGGTAATGAGTTCAGCATCGACGTTGAGGTAGAGGCAATGGTCGAGGAAGCCGCGGAATACGATGACCTCGGCGGGACCGTCAACTACGCAACCATCTATTATTTGCTGCAGGCCGAAATGAAAAAGCCCACCCGACTCCTGGAGGCGCTTGCTCACCGGATGGCGGGTCGCATAATGAACCAGTTCGATGGAGTGCTTTCGGTAAAACTCAAGATTCGCAAGCTGCACCCACCGCTCGGCGGCCGGGTGGGCGCCGCCTTCGTGGAAGTCACCTTATCCGGCGAATCTCCCGGTATGGCCGCTATTCCCGGGCAGCATACGTTTGAGGATGACACCGACGATTTCGACGATGATGACTTTGGCGGGGGCGGAAATTTTGACTTCAGCGGCTTTAAATTGTAGGACATCCGTAACCGGGTACCGGGTCCGCTGCAAACCAATGGTGATGATAATGGCTTATAGTATGGCCTCACCAATCTTTTTGTATGCACCGTCGTCTCTTTTTACTTCTTCTCCCCCTCCTTTTCCAGGCGTGCACCAGCCAGCAGATCAACCAAACGTTGAATACCGTCCTGAACGGAGGTCTTACTTCCCAGGACATCGCTAACGGTCTCAAGGAAGCCCTGCGCATCGGTGCGCAGGAAGGAGCCTCCGAGCTTTCGAAACCGGGGGGATACTACGAGGACCTGGCTTACCGCATCTTGTTACCCGAGGAAGTACAGCAGGTAACGGAAAGGCTGAAGGTGGTGCCGGGATTCAGCGACCTGGAAGCCGTGATCCTCAAGAAGATCAACCAGGGAGCGGAAGACGCCGCGGCCAAGGCGGCACCCATATTCGTGGATGCCATCCGGCAGATGTCCATCCAGGACGCCGTGGGCATACTTCGCGGTGAGGATAATGCCGCAACGGAGTATCTCCGCCGCACCACCTCGGAGGCGCTGACCGCGGAATTCGCGCCCGTCATCAACAGTAGCCTGGATAAGTACGATGCCAACAAGATCTGGCTCGATGCGGCCACGGCCTACAACAACTTTCCCCTCACCCGGCAGACCGTACAAACCGACCTAGGGTCTTACGTAACTCAGCAAGCCCTGGACGGACTGTTTAAAAAGGTGGCCCTTAAGGAGGAAGATATCCGCGAAAATGTATCCGCCAGGACCACGGAGCTCCTCCGGCGCGTATTTGCCCAACAGGACGCCGTTAATTAACTATTCCCAACCATCAGATAGCATAGCATGAAAATTCAGGGCAGAAGAAAAAGTAGCAACGTCGAAGACCGTCGCGGAAGCGGCGGTATGTCGGGCGGTATGGGTAAGGCCGGAGGATTCGGTATTGGTACGGTCATCATTATGATCGTTGTATTCTTCCTTGGCGGTAACCCGATGGACTATCTCGGCGTCGGCGGAGGTGGAGGCCAGGCCCCCGCCCCAACGGAGACGCCGCGGTCGGAGGGCGGCGTAGCCACCGGTGAAACGAATGCGGACATAGTGGAGGTTACCCTAGCGGAAACCGAAGATACCTGGAACCGGCTCTTCCCCGAATTCTACAACGGGCAGTACCGCGAACCCGTCCTGGTCATGTTTGAAAGGCAGGTTCGGTCAGCGTGTGGCTATGCCAGCGCCGCGACCGGTCCTTTCTACTGCCCGGCCGACCAAAAACTATACATCGATCTCAGTTTCGCGGACCAGCTCCGGCAGCGCTTCGGTGCGCCCGGCGATTTCGCGCTAGCGTACGTCATCGCTCACGAGGTAGGCCACCACGTTCAGAACCAACTGGGATACAGTCAGCGCGTGAGTCAGGCCCGAAATCGAATGAGCGAAGAGGACGCCAATGCCATGTCGGTACGCCTCGAACTGCAGGCGGATTACCTGGCCGGCGTGTGGGCCCACTACGCCAATCAAAACGCCGATATTCTTGAGGAAGGGGATATCCAGGAGGCAATACAGGCCGCGACGGCCATCGGAGACGACCAGCTTCAGATGGAAAGTCAGGGCTACGTAGTGCCGGAAAGCTTTACCCACGGTACTTCCGAACAACGGGTGCAGGCATTTCGGGAGGGCTACCAGAGTGGCGATGCCAGTCAGGGAGCACTGGATCAATACTTTAGCTCCCGTAGCCTTTAGGCGCTAACCTCCCCGTATACCGCTTCGATCTCTTCGAGGGTTCCGTATAATTTTTCGGTGTCGAACTCCGTCACCAGCACCTTTCGGTACTGCTTGATGTGCGGCAGGCCGCGAAAGTAGTTGGTGTAGTGGCGGCGCATTTCCAGGATGCCGAGGGTTTCCCCTTTCCAGTCGATACTGCGCTCCAGATGCTCCCGGGCGGCGGCGACGCGTTCTGCAACGGTGGGGGGATCCATCAGCTGGCCGGTGGCGAAGTAATGCTTGATCTCCCTGAAGATCCACGGATTACCGATGGCGGCACGCCCGATCATTATGCCGTCCACGCCGTAGCGATCGCGGTAGGCTGCGGCCTTTTCGGGACTGTCGATGTCACCATTTCCAAAGATGGGGATCTGGATGCGCGGGTTATCCTTGATCTTGCCGATGAGCGTCCAGTCGGCCTCCCCTTTGTACATCTGCTTGCGGGTACGACCGTGGATACTCAGGGCCTTGATCCCTACGTCCTGTAATCGCTCGGCCACCTCTTCGATGTACTTGCTGCCGTCGTCCCACCCGAGGCGCGTTTTTACCGTTACCGGCAGATCGGTACGATCGACGATGGCTTTGGTGAGCTCCACCATCTTGGGGATGTCCTGCAGGATGCCGGCACCGGCGCCTTTGCAAACCACTTTCTTGACGGGGCATCCGAAGTTGATATCCAGAACTTCGGGTCTTGCCTCGGTAACGATATCGGCGGCCTGCACCATACTTTCCAGGTTGGCTCCGAAGATCTGGATGCCTACCGGTCGCTCGTAATCGTATATGTCCAGCTTGGCTACGCTCTTGGTCGCATCACGGATGAGCCCCTCTACGCTGATAAATTCCGTGTACATCATATCGCACCCCTGCGCCTTGCAGAGGGCACGGAAGGGGGGATCGCTGACGTCTTCCATGGGAGCGAGCAACAGGGGAAAGTCCCCAAGTTCAATGTCGGCGATCTTGACCAAAAGGTAGTTATTTAACAACAACGGCAAAGCAAAATTACAAACGGCTGGCGGCAATGGTTGCGGGAGTTTTCAGGAACCTGGCCGCCATGGTATGGGTTAGGGAGCAAACAACGCCATGGATAACCTATACGACCCTACCCCAATTCGTCTCCTCGGATCGATCATGCTATCGGTATTGATGCTCACCGCCTGCGGTCGGAATCCCGGCGAGGGGGATGATTATTCGGCTACCGCCACCGGCGCGGATTCGCCGTACACGCCCGAACTGGTGACCGAGATCGAGGGGGTGCAGGTGACCGGCATTACCGTGACCGATGCGGGCCGGGTGTTCATCACCTTCCCGCGCTGGCGTAAGGGGGTTCCCTATACGCTTGCGGAGATCATCGACGGCAAGCCCCGCCCCTACCCGTATGCCGAGATCAATGCCTGGGACGTCGGTCAGCCCGCCGGGGATAAATTCGTCAACGTTCAGAGTGCGGTTGCCGTAGGCGACACCCTCTACGTGGCCGATACCCGTAATCCGCTGATGAAGGGATTAATCACCCCGCCGCAAATCCATCTTTACGACCTGACCACCAACCAGCGGGTGGCTTCGTATGATCTGCCACCCGGGACGACCGATCCCAAGACGTACGTGAACGACCTGCGTATCGACCAGGGCCGGCAGCAGGTGTACTTTACGGATTCCGGTAAGGGAGCCCTGATGGTCCTGGACCTGCAGACCGGCGATAGCTGGCGCGTACTCGACGGACACCCCTCCGTGGAGGCGACGCTCGACAGTCTCCTCATCGACGGCCGGGCCTGGAACCGCCAAATCCCTTCCGACGGGATAGCGCTGGACCAGGCAAACGACCGCTTACTTTTCCACGCCCTTTCCGGCTATACCCTGTACGCGATTCCCCTTTCCGTACTCGGCGACCCCGAGGCAACCGATCGGGGAGCATCGGTAACCAAGATCGCGACCACTCCGGCTTGCGACGGGATGTGGCGCACCGGCGGACGTACGGTCATGGCCAACCTGGAAGCGCAATCCGTAGTCAGCGTGACCGACGACGGCTCCCTCACCACCCTGGCGGAGGGCGAGGAGATTGGCTGGGCCGACACCTTCAGCGAGTACGACGGCTGGCTGTACTTTACCAATTCCAAGCTCCCGGAATCGGATTCAACGGTGGCGGGCATGACGTACCCAATTTGGCGCTTACGGCTTTAGGGGGGGTATTAGACATCCGATGTGTCAGCCTACCCTTAATACCTTAGTTTCTTAGTATCCATAGTATTAAACATTTAAGGTAAATCCATTTGTGCCAAATTGGCCGGATTTTTGGCAATTAGACATCCGATGTGTCAGGCCATAAGACCCTTCGATTCCCAAGCAAATAAAAACCCCTCGTAACTTCACCACCATGAGCAACCAAGGCAGCGTAATTTCCGATCACCGCGACAATTGGGTCCGGATCGTTTTCTCCCACCCGGCCCACAACAGTATGCCCTCCCACCTGCTGGCCGAGCTGGTCGAGCACATCGAGGCGGCGGGGCGCAACGACGAGGTCAACGCCATCCTGCTGCGCAGCGGAGGCGAAGAAACATTTTGTGCCGGCGCCAACCTGGACGAGCTGTTGGCTATCAATGATGTAGAAACGGGACAGGAATTCTTTATGGGATTCGCCAACGTCATCCTGGCCATGCGCCGCTGCCCCAAACCCATCGTGGTGGCGGTACAGGGCAAGGCAATTGGCGGGGGCGTCGGCATCGCGGCAGCCGCCGATTATTGTCTTGGTTGCCGGGCGGCCCAGGTGAAGCTGAGCGAGCTGGCCATTGCCATTGGCCCCTTCGTCATCCTCCCCGCGCTGACGCGTAAAATGGGCGTGGCCGCCGCCAGCGAACTCTGCATCGACACCGAGTGGCACGACGCCAAGTGGGCCCGGGAAAAGGGGCTTTACCAGAAGGTATACGACGGTCCGGAGGAACTGTACCGGAACGCCCGCGTATTCGTAATCCGCCTGGCCAAACACAGCACCACGGCCGCGACCCGCCTAAAGCGGAGCCTCTGGAGCGGCACGGACGACTGGCCCCAGCTCCTCGCCGAGCGTGCCAGCATCACCGGCCAACTGGTGTTGCAGCCTGACGCGAAGGCCGCGTTGTCCCGCTTCAAGAAAAAATGAGCTAAGCCGGCCTAGGCGTCCGACGCCTTAAAGCGTCGGACGCCTAGTACGAAAAACCGCCGATATGTCCAAACCGCACATCGTAGTCCTCTCCGGGGCCGGCATCAGCGCCGAATCGGGCCTGAAGACCTTCCGCGACGCCAACGGACTTTGGGAGGAACACCGCGTGGAAGACGTGGCCACGCCCGAAGCCTTCGCGCGCGACCCCGAACTGGTGATGCGCTTTTACAACTTGCGGCGCGCCCAATTGCGGGAAGCCGAACCCAATCCCGGACACCGCCGTATTGCGGAACTGGAAGCGGACTTCCGTGTCACGGTCATCACACAGAACGTAGACGACCTGCACGAGCGGGGCGGATCCACCCGGGTGCTGCATCTCCACGGCGAGCTGACCAAGGTGCGCCCCACCGACCGGGAGGATGGCGAGATCAGTTGGGAAGGAGATCTGACCATTGGCCATCTGAATGAGCAAGGCGTCCAACTACGACCCCACATCGTCTGGTTCGGGGAGGCCGTACCCATGATCGAGCGGGCAGTGGAGGAGGTGCAAACGGCCGATGCGGTCATCATCGTCGGCACTTCCCTCCAGGTTTACCCCGCGGCGGGCCTGGTGGGGTTCGCGCCCGACTCCGCGCCGGTCATCTACATCGATCCACGTCCGGCGGTTAGCCACGAACTACGGATGCGCAAAGACCTACACGTGCTGGAGATGGGCGGCAGTGAAGGAATGTCGGAGGCATCCAAACTCCTCCGCCGGCTTTTGTAGGGTATACCCTAGCTTTGTCGCGCACAGGGCGGCGGAGCGCAGGATCAACCTCAATCGGCAACCAGCCAGCTGCCCTGGGTACCAAGTCCAGCAATTTCGGCGTTGGCATTCCTTTACTCCGGTATATATGCGGTTCCTTACCAATCTGCTTACTTTCCTGTTATTGTGTTGCACCTGCGTCCACGCCCAAGTAGAAACGGCTACGGTGACGGGGAAGGTTACCGACCTGGTTTCCGAGCAGGCCGTCGACTACGCCACCATTTACGTGAAAGGAGCAACCAGCGCCGCGGAGAGCAGCGAAACCGGCCGCTACGTCACTACCGTTCCCGCCGGTGAAGCATTCGTGCTGGTCTTCAGCCGTATCGGTTACCGCGAAACCGAAGTCCGGGTAGAAGAACTGCCCCCCGGAGCCCGCAAACAGATCGACGTGGCCCTGGCCCCGGTGGAAAGCGACCTGGAAGTCATCGTCCGCGAAAGTAAGGTGGAAGAGGGGGGCATGATCCGCGAAGACCCGGCCCAGTTGCGGCTGCTGCCTTCGGTTACCGGCAACCTGGAAAGCCTCCTTCCGAGTATCGCCCTCGGGGTAAGCAGCGGCGCCGGCGGCGAGCTCACCAGTCAGTATAACGTACGGGGAGGCAATTACGACGAGAACCTGGTGTACGTCAACGACTTCGAGATCTACCGCCCGCAGCTCATCCGGCAGGGGCAGCAGGAGGGACTTACCTTCGCCAACCCGAAACTGATGCGGAGCCTGAGTTTCAGTTCGGGGGGATTCGAAGCACGCTACGGGGATAAGCTTTCCTCCGTACTGGACATCAAATACAAACGCCCGGACAGCCTGCGCGCATCGCTGGAGGGAAGTTTACTGGGGGCTTCCGCTCACCTGGAAGGAAGCAAACGCCTGGGTCGCAGTAGCTACCAACGCCTCCGCTACCTGGTCGGAGCCAGGTACAAGACCACCAGCTATCTCCTCGGATCGCTAGAGACGACGGGTGAATACGTGCCGAATTTCTTCGACGTCCAGACATACATCACCTACGATTTCACCCGGACGCTGCAATTGGGCCTCCTCGGCAACTACAATCGGAGCATTTATAACTTCAGCCCCGATCAGCGTCGCTCGGCCTTTGGTGGCTTCTTCCAGACCCTACAACTGAACAGTCAGTTCGAGGGATCGGAGCAGGACGATTTCCTAACCCAAATGGGCGGCCTTTCCCTCACCTACATTCCGGAGCGAAGTGCGAATCCGCTCTTCCTCAAGTTCCTTACCTCCGCTTTCCGCAGCAACGAGAACGAGTCGATCAGCATTTCCGGCCGCTATGTCCTTGGGGAACTGGACACCAATCTAGGCTCCGAATCCTTCGGGGAGATCACCAGCGTGGTCGGCAACGGCCTCCAGCAGGAGTACGTCCGCAATCTTCTGGACATCCAGGTCTACAACGCCGAGCTGCGCGGCGGTCTCGAATTGAACGGCGGCGACGAGACGACCACGAAAGCCCATTTTCTCCAGTGGAGCGTGAAGGCGCAGCACGAGCGGGTCAACGATTACATCAATGAATGGGAGCGACTGGACTCCGCCGGGTACAGCCTCCCCTTCGATGAGGACGGGGTACAATTGTTCAGCGTACTGAAGACGGAAAACGACCTGAGCAGCAACCGCTTGAGTGCTTTTTTCCAGGACACCTACACGTGGCGGCAGGCGGACCGGGCCGACATTCGCCTGAGCGCAGGGGTACGAGCGGCAGCCTGGGACCTGAACGGCCAGGTGGACATCAGTCCGCGGGCACAACTTCTCTACAAGCCCCTGGGCACCGCCGCCGACATCACCTACAAACTTGCCGGGGGAATGTACGTCCAGCAACCTTTCTACCGGGAAATGCGCGCTCCGGACGGAACCGTCAATACCGACTTGCGGAGTCAGAAATCCATCCATGTCGTCGGGGGCATTACGAGTGACTTCTACTACGGTAAGCGGAATCCCAAGAAATTTCGCCTTATCACCGAGGCGTATTACAAATCGCTATGGGACCTGGTCAGCTACGAGATCGAGAATGTGCGCATCCAGTATTCGGGTCTGAACGATGCCAACGGCTACGTGGCGGGACTGGACTTCCGGCTCAACGGCGAGTTTGTCCCCGGGGCCGATAGTTGGCTTAACCTGAGTTTGCTCCGAGCCCGGGAGAGTCTGCTCGGCGTACAGCATCGCGAAGTGACAGGCCGCACGGAAGATGGACAACCGACCTATGAGGACAAGGACTATGTTCCCCGACCTACCGATCAGTTGTTCCAATTATCCCTCTTCTTTCAGGATTACCTTCGCGATAATCCCAACTTCCGCACCCACGTGAATCTCACCATCGGCGGGGGCCTGCCCTACGGTATCCAGGGGAACAATATAGTGGACCGCAATACCTTGCGGTTCGATACCTACCACCGCATCGATATCGGCTTCAGTCTGCGGCTCTTCGATCGCGACGAATCCCGTAAGGCGCTCACCTCACCCTTGCGATTTACCCGCTCTACCTTCCTGAGTTTGGAGGCGTACAATTTGATGAACGTCGGCAACCAGGCTGGAACCACCTGGATCAAGACGATCTTTCAACAGCAGTATGCCGTACCCAACCGTTTGACCGGCCGTCGGATCAACTTGCGGCTGCTGATGGAATTCTAAGTAAGTCTTTCTCCTATCCGGATAAAGATGTGCAGGTTTTCGCCATTGTATCTCAATAGCTGCCAACCTTCGCCCGAAAGCTGTTTGCGGCATATGAACACACCTAATAGCCACGTACTATAGGATAGTGTTTGTTCAAAGTGTCTTTTGAAAAGCCGGACCTTTAATGCTTAGTCCGGATTTCAAACAATGTAAAGCCAGTTTCGCTGCCCTCATCAGCAGTTGAAACTGGCTTGTTTTTTTTATATTGATCTTCTAGCCAGTAGCGGCAAGAACCTAAAACACCATGAATGTAGCCGACATAACCAGCCTGCTCGGGCTTATACAGGGTTTGTTACTCAGTGCGGTTATCCTGTTAGCTAACCGGTCGGACCGTCCCACGCGATTACTCGGATTCTTCATCCTCACGCTTACCCTAAGGATACTGCCCTTTTTGCTCCTTCGCCGACCATTCGGCGCGGAGCATCGATGGGTAGTCTGGCTGCCGCTTTATTTTTGGTACACTTCCACCCCGCTGCTTTACCTCTACGCGCGGCGGCTTATGGGCCGCCTGAACTGGCGGAAAGATTACATTCATCTGATTCCGGGCGCAGTAGAAATTACCGTTCTGACAATCCTACTGGCCGCCGATCTTTGGCAAGCCGGCCCCCTTTTCTCCCCAAAGATGACTTACGGAATTATCGGAGTTCACAGTTTCGTTGCCATCGTGCCGGCGGCAGTGTATTCCTTCCTCACCATAACCCTGCTGCAAAAGCACCAGGATGATATTCTCAAGTTCTACTCCAACCTGGATGGAAAGCGACTACAGTGGATCAAGATCGCTATCATTTACCTCCTGGTCTTTGCCATGGTGTACACGCTGTTACGCTACGGCCCCCTACCGGTTCCGCCAGAAGTCCTTCATATCTACGGCGCCATAAGTAATACCCTGGCGATCTACTACCTGACCGCTTACGGGATCCGGCAAGTTGCCTTACAGTCCGTAGCTCCGAATTTCCCTGAAATTCAGCCAGATGATAAGCGGGAAGAGATCGGCGACGGAAATGACCACCAGAAACTTTACGAGACGATCGAAAACTACATGAAGGAACACAGGCCGTACCTGGATCCGCATCTCACCATCGCCCACCTTAGTGAAAATACGGGCATCAGCGAACGCAACCTAAGCCGGGTCATCAACGCCGAGAGCGGCATCCACTTTAACGCTTACGTCAACCGTTACCGGGTAGGCTGTGCGAAAAAGCTGCTCCGGGATAAGAATTTTCATCACTACACTATGGAAGGGATCGCATCGGAATCCGGTTTCAATAATAAGGCCACCTTTTACCAGGCTTTCAAGCTGTACTCCAAGCTAAGTCCTGCAGCCTACCGTAAGCAGTATCGGTCCACGGCAAATTTCAATTAAGGTGTAGTCGCTTCAGCAAGCACCAAATACGGCCCAGCTATGGCAAGTGAAAAAGCGGCAGATTGCTGTCGCAAAGGATCAAGCCGGCTCACATCCTGGGGGATATCGCTATCAATTTTTCTTTTTCCTACCTCTGGCCCCCCTCCTACCGCCGCCCCGCTCCGGGACCTGGCTTTGTCTATTTAACCCGCTACGGAAGGGTACTGCCAAAACCACCACGCCTTCGTCTCAAATTCACAATAAGCGCTTACCAGGATCAGACAATACGCACACTGAAGTGAATATCATTGACGGCGTATAAAGTTCCCAGCAGCAAATTGGTAAAGATTTACGCAGTAGGAGTATAGAAAACGGCCATTTAGGGTCGATTTCCGCCAAATCCGGGGTGATGACCGAAATCCAAACAGTAGAAATTGTTTCACATCAGACATTTGCACGGCATTTGAGCGCACCGCATTAAAACCCTGTTGATGATTTATGAGAACAATGACACTTCTCCCGCTTCAAAACGGGATAATACGTGGAGACGGCTCCTTGTGCTAATGCGCGATACAAAACCCTACCTCGATCCCTGCTTATTACAAGAAGACCTGGCAAAACAACTGCACATTAGCTGCCGGACCCTAAGTAGGATCCTAAGGGAGCAAACGAATCAACACTTTAACGCCTTCCTGAACGAATACCGACTAGAGGAGGCCCGTGACCTGCTGCACGACGACCGTTACCTACACCTGAGTATTGAAGCGCTGGCCCAACAGGCAGGCTTCAATTCCCGTGCCGTTTTCTACCGCTCTTTTAAGCAGAAAATGAATGTGAGCCCGGCAGCTTACCGCGCCCGGAGGCCCTAAGTCTTCCGCCGTAAACACCAAGAATAAGGCGTCTCTCAAAGTAGCCACCTTCCGCCGCCGGCGCCCATATGGGTTCGGCGGCCTTTTTCGTATTTGAATGGCCACCGACGGCTCACCCTGGCGTTCAGACGCGTCTGCCAGCATATACTACGGCAATAAGCAAGCAGCCCTGGATTGATGAAGGGGCTACCCCCCCCCTCCGGGCGCACTATTTTATCCGGGGTGGTAGGATGAACCTTTTGCCAAATTGAGCAGCTTTTGCTGCACTGTGAATAAGAACAGGAGCGTTTATCGTGGACCACTTACTGATCTTTCCATTTTCCCGATGTAAAACGCGATATATGCGCAACTGGCTTGTGATTATACTTACGGTTCTTCTGCCGGCAATGATGCTGGCGCAAGGGCCGAGCGACGTAAAAGTGGTCGAGCAAATGCCGATGTTTTCGTCGCTGCGATGTGCAAGTTTGGAGGCATACGAACAACATAAGGCCTGCGCCGACCGGGCTATGCTGGAATTCATATACGCCCAGTTGACCTATCCGAAGAAGGCCCGACGAAGGGAAATTCAGGGCATGGCGGTCGTCAGCTTTGTAGTCGAAAGGGATGGAAGCTTAACTTCGGCGGAGGTATTGCGCGATCCGGGTGGCGGTACGGGGGATGAAGCACTCCGCGTGGTGCAGCTGATGATGGACCAGCCCAACTGGAGCCCGGGTATCCAGGATGGAGAACCGGTTCGCGTGCAGTTTAATCTACCCATTCAATTCAGCCTGGAGTAGTGCCCTGCCAACCGTGAACTTTAAGGAAATCTGCGGCGGGAAGCTTCGTCCCTAACTGCCTGCGTTGCTACGGCTATCCAGCTACGCGCTAGTGGAAGCAGGTCGAGGTGACAAATCTTCAATGCTCCAACCGACCCTCCCTTGGAAAGGCGAGTAAAAAAAATGCCGCCGCTGCCACCCCCACGCAACCCGGTATGATCCAGATATGCCACCAATCGTAGGACCCGTCGGAAAGCAGGTTAGCGCTCACGGTCTCGCCGGCGATCCAACTGCCGAGGAACGCACCGATCCCCAGGTTGGCAAAGGAGATCAGGCCCTGGGCGGTGTTCCGCAGGTATTTGGGTACCCGATTGTTGACGTAGATCTGTGCGGCAATAATGATCCAGGCGAAAGCGACCCCCTGTACCAAGATGCCCGCGTATAGGAGCCACTCCTGATCACCGGGACGGCCGATCGCAAAAGCGAAGTAGCGGAGTCCCCAGGCCATCAGCCCCCAGAAAATGATGCTGCGGAAACGGAAGCGAAGGAAAATGAACGGCATGGCGAGCACTATAGCGATCTCGAACAGTTGGCCCAACGCCATTTTGGCCGCCGCGGCTTTCCACCCTATCTCATTGAGAAAGGGATTCAAAAAGCTGTAGTAAAAGGAGGAAGGAATGCAGCTGGCGAGCAGAGCAATGAGCAAGACTACCATCCCCCGCTCACTGAAGATACCCTTGACCTCCTCCCCGCGCAGCGTCGCCCAATTGAAGCCGGGCTCCGGTGGCGTATGCGGTAAGAAGAAAGAGTAGCCCGCCAGCAAGAGGGCACCGATGCCGCCGGAAAGCACCGGCAGGGCGGAGTTCTCTACCTCGAAAAAACTAAGGGACACGCCCACTAGCATAAACGATACCGTGCCCCAGACCCGAATCAGCGGATACTGCTGAGCGGGTCGTTCTAGATGGTAAAAGCACATGGCCGCCGCCAGACTGAAGGTGGGAATGAAGCAGAGGTTGAACAGGAGCATCCACCCGTAAAACCAGGGGAAACTGGAAGTAAAATAGCAGGCGATCAGGGCGGCTCCCCCGATCACGTTCAGCACCCCCATCATCCGCTCGGAGGCAAAACTCCGGTCGGCCAACCACCCCATAAGCGGCGGGGTCACCGTAGCGGCAATGGCATTGGTAGCGTAAATCATGCCCACCTGCAAGCCGGTGAACTCCAGACTCGCCAGCAGGTAGGTACCCAGGTTGATCAGCCAGCTCGACCAAACGGCGAACTGGAGGAAGAGGAGTAGGGAAAGGCGAGCCTGTAGCCCGCTCCCCCCCTTACGGATTTTCATGCCGTCAAAAGTAAGGTGGCTTCGGTGGTGATTCGCGGGGGAGCTCCCCCACCCTTACAACTCTAACCGCTCTCCTACGCGGTCCGCGATCTTCTTGACCACGCCGTCCTCGAAGGGGTTCTCCAGGCCGGCCAGTTTGACCAATTCCAGGAAGGACTTCGAGCCACCCGCTTTACACAGCCGTACGTAGCTGTCCCAGGCCGAAGCGTGGTCCTTCTCGTCCAACAGGTGAAACTGGAAGGCACAGATCTGGGCGAGACAGTAATCAATGTAGTAGAATGGCACGCTAAAGATGTGCCCCTGGCTCTGCCAGAAAGTTCCGGCCTGCAGATGCTCGTTGTCGCTGTAATCGAGTTGCGGCAGGTATGTGGCCTCCATTTCCTTCCAGATGGCGTTTCGGCCGTCATTGCCCAGATCGGGATTTTCGTAGACCCGGTGCTGGAACTCGTCTACCGCGCAGCCGTAGGGCAGAAAGCGGAAAGCACCGGCCAGGTGGCTGAAGTAGTACTTCTGGGTGTCTTCCTTAAAGAAGCCCTCCATCCACGGGTAGGTGAAGAACTCCATGCTCATGGAATGGATCTCCGCCGCGTCGAAGGTGGGCCAGTTATACTCCATGGGCCGTTGGTCGCGGCTGCTGTACACCTGGAAGGCGTGTCCGAACTCGTGGGTGAGCACGTCGATGTCGTGGCTCGTTCCGTTGAAATTACTGAAGATGTAGGGGGTCTGGTACTCGTTGATGTAGGTACAGTAACCGCCGGGTGCCTTGCCGTCCTTGGCTTCAAGATCCATCAGTTTACGCTCTTGCAGAATGCGGAAAAAGTCCCCCGTCTCCTGGCTGAGTTCCTGGTACATCTTATCGGCGTGGGCTACGATCTCCTCCGGACTACCTTTCGGTTTGGGGTTGCCGTCGGGGAAGCGGAAGGAAAGATCGTAGTACCGCAGGCGTTCTACGCCGAGCCGTTCGCGCTGCTTCTCGTAGAGTCGCTGGGCGATGGGCACGATGTGATCGCGGATCTGCCGGCGGAAGTTGGCCACCTCATCAGGACCGTAGTCCGTCCGGTTCATGTTGGCGTACCCCAGTCCCACGTAATTGTCGTACTCGAGCTTATGAGCCATGGTGGTGCGGAGCTTGACCATTTCCGCGTAGATAGCTTCCAGCCGCGGACGGTTATCAGCAAACCAGTTCCACTTGGCGGTGCTGGCCTTTTTTCGCTTTTCGCGATCCGGCACCTGCTCCAGGGGAGTGATGCTGGAGAGGTTGTAGATCTTGCCGTCGAGTTCGATCTCGGCGCCGCCGCGCATTTCGGTGAATTCGCTGCTCAGCTTATTCACCGCCTGTAACTCTTCCAGGATCTCGGGTCGGAAGGTATTGAGGCTAACCTTTGCGGAATCGAAGAGCTGTGCCCCAAACTTTAGCTCCAGGGCTTCGCGGTGCGGACTATCCAGCAGGGTTCGGTAGTAATCGACCCGCCACTGCTCGGTCCGGGGCAGGTGGCTGTCGAACCATTCCTTCTCTTCCTTATAAAATTTGTCGCGGGTGTTGATGCTGTACCTGATGTACCCGATATTGTAGGCCGTCGAAACACTGGCCCGGATGCCGTCGATCTGTTCTACCGCCGCGATGGCGTCGTTAACGGTTTCTGCGTTTTGCAACACAACAAGTACGGCCTGAAACGCATTTTCTAGCCGATCGAGGTCCGGTCGTTTATATTCGAATTCAGGAAATGTAATTTGTGCCATGAATAGTGGTATAAGTTGAAGGTTGTTGAACCAGCGCTCCGCCGCCCCAAACTTAACCATACACCGCCACTTTATAGTTCACCCATGCTCGGACAGTCGCTCAAGCAATCACAGCTACAGAAGCTCAGCCCGCGTCAGATACAACTGATGCAGCTGATGCAGTTGCCGCTGTACGAGCTCGAGCAGCGCGTCAAGGAAGAACTCGAACGCAACCCCACCCTGGAAGAAGCCCCGCCCGAACCGGCCGACGGCCCCCTGGACCGCGACGCCCAGGAAGCGGAACAAAAGCAGGACGACCCCTTCGAAATGGAGGAGCTTTTCCAGCAATACATCGACGACGACCCCACGAATTACCAGCAGTCCAGCAGCAACGACGATACGTACGACGCGCCCGGCAGCTACACCGCCGATGAAAGTTCCTTCTTCGAATACCTCGAAGGGCAGCTTTCCAACCTGGAATTCGATACGCCCCTCGACCGGACGATCGCCCTTCAGATCATCGGCAACCTCGACGACGACGGCTACCTGCAGCGGCTGCCCAGCGCCATCGCCGATGACCTGCTGATCAATTACAACATCGAAGTCGATACCCGCCGCATAAAGGACGTACTGAGGGTGGTACAGTCACTGGACCCCCCGGGCCTCGCCGCACGAAACCTGCGCGAGTGCCTGCTGCTGCAACTGAACAGCAAGGTCGATAACGGCGAGGACCTGGATACCCACCTCTTCGCCGATCTCGTACTGGCCCAGACCATCATCCGCGATCACTTCGAACTCTTCAGTAAGAAGCACTACGATAAGCTGCGGGAGAAGTTGCAGATGGACGAGGACGAGCTCCGCGATGCCCTCGGCGAGATCCTGAAGTTGAACCCCAAGCCCGCCTCCGGCCTGAGTGGGCGTGCCGGTGGCCGGGTGGCCCGGGTGGTAGTGCCTGATTTCCTGGTCACGGTACGGGACGGTGAACTCAAGCTTCGCCTCACCGCCCGCAATGCCCCCGATCTCAAGATCAACGACTACTACCAGCAGCAGCTAGCCGAATACCGCCGGAAACAAAAGGAAAGCGGAAAGCTGACCACCGCCCAAAAGCAGGCCGCCGGCTTCATCCGGCAGAATATCGACTCCGCCAGCTGGTTCATCGAGGCGATCCAGCAACGGCAGCAGACCTTGTACAGCGTGATGCACGCCATCGTCCGCTACCAGGAGCAGTTTTTCCGGACGGGCGATCTCAAGACCCTGCGGCCGATGATCCTTAAGGATATTGCCGGGCCTACGGAACTGGACATCAGTACGGTTAGCCGGGTGGTGAACAGCAAGTTCGTGCAGACCGACTACGGCACCTTCTCCCTGCGGGAGTTCTTCAGCGAGGGAATGACCAATGAGGAAGGAGAGGAGGTCAGTACCACCCAGGTGAAAAAGGTCCTGGCCGAGATCATCGAGAACGAAGACAAGCGCAAGCCACTCAACGACAGCAAGCTGCAGCGCGAACTCAAGGAGGCCGGTTACGATATCGCGCGGCGCACCGTAGCCAAGTACCGCGAGCAGCTCGGCCTGCCCGTGGCACGCCTGCGTAAAGAGCTGTAACAAACATCTGTCGGCATTGTACGTACTATTGCGTCTCTCTAACAATACAGCTCCGAATGTCCGATAGCGAAACCATAGTAAACAAGCAGGAAAAA
Organism: Lewinellaceae bacterium; assembly: GCA_963747415.1. Lineage (GTDB taxonomy): Bacteria > Bacteroidota > Bacteroidia > Chitinophagales > Saprospiraceae > Neolewinella. The sequence continues at coordinate 2,008,861 of CAVVFF010000004.1, forward strand.
AATCGTTTTGAAATCTCCCATGGTTCTCAAAGGAGCAAACTGGAGTACCGGATGAAGGACGACGATCACATTAACCTGGTACATACCGAGGTGCCGGACGATCTCACCGGGCAGGGCATCGGCAGCAGCCTCGTGACCCACGCGTTGCAGTACGCCCGGGACAACGGGCTGAAGGCCATTCCCTCCTGCCCCTTCGTTGCCTCCTACGCGGAACGTCACCCCGAGTGGAACGACGTCGTCGTAGCGCCCTAAATGCTGATCCTCCTCCTGGTCGCCCTGACCGCCCAGCTCATCGCTTGGGTATTTATTTTTTACCGGGCACTCGATCCCGTCCATCTTCGAGCCGATCACGACCGGCCCGTATCCGTCATCGTTTGCTTTAAGAATGAAGCGGCGACCCTCGATGCTTGTCTGCGATCCCTCCTGGCGCAGGAATATGGCGACTTCGAAGTGTTGGCGGTAAACGACAACTCCACGGACGGATCGGAAGACATCGCCCTGTCCCTCGCCGAAAAGAATAGCCGCCTACGGGTGATCGATGCCGGCGACACCAATCCCGGGAAACGCGACGCGCTAAAGGCGGGGCTCTCCGCGGCAACCCACGATCTCATTTTGCTTACCGACGCCGACTGCGTAGCCGCTGGCAACGGGTGGCTCACGCGCATGACCGCTCCGCTGGCGGCGGACGATGAGGTGGTGCTGGGATGCGCTCCCCTGCGGGGCGGCAGCGGATTACTGGGTGCCTGGCAGCGCTACGAGGCGACCTACGTGGCCCTGCAGTACCAGGGGTTCGCGCGGCGTGGCTATCCCTATATGGGCGTGGGTCGGAACCTGGCCTACCGGCGTACCTTCTTCCGCCGCGCGGGGGGCTTTCCGGGGCCCGATCATCTCGCCGGGGGAGACGACGACCTCATCGTGGGTTATCACTCCCGGGCACGGACGACGGCGCGGGTTACCGATCCGGCCAGTTGGACGTATTCGGCCCCCTGCCGCACGGTAGGCCAGTACGTCCGCCAGAAATTTCGCCACCAGGCGGTAGGCCTACACTACCGTGGGGCGCACCAGGCGCTGCTGATCGCGTTGGCCCTGAGTCACGGCCTGTATTATCTCTGCGGGTTCATCGTCCTGTTCACCCCCCTCTGGCCCTATGCGCTGGGTGTATATTTGCTGCGTACTCTGGTGGTAGGACTGACCTTTATGCACCGACCAGTCAGGCAATTTTTGGGCGAGGACGCAGGTACAATCCTTTTACTGAGACTGCCCCTCTACCTGCTATTCGATCTCCTGTACTCGGTGCACTACCTATTTCTCCTGGCCGCCAGTTTTTCCGACCGGAGAAGTTGGTGAGCCTACTTACCCTATTACCTATAGTATCTTCGGCATCACATGGGAAAGAACCGACGCAAGCGACAGGCCCTATGGCTGCGGCGTACCCGCCGTATTCACCGGTGGACGGGCGTGGCCCTGTTCGTCTTTTTCTTCGTGATCGGCATCACCAGCGTACTGCTGGGCTGGAAAAAGGACAGCGAATGGATCATGCCTTACACCTCCTCCGGTACCGAGTTGCCACTGACCGACTGGCTACCGACCGACGAGCTACTGGCGATCGCGCAGACCGCCCTGGTTGATTCCCTGGGTCCGTCTTACGACCCCGCCATCGACCGAATCGACTACCGTCCCGGTAAGGGCTCGCTGAAGTTCCTGTTCGAAAATCACTACGGCGAGGTCCAACTCGACGGCGCTACCGGCGAAGTGCTCAGCATCGGCATTCGCCGCGCGGATTTTATCGAGCACATCCACGATGGTAGTATCGTGAGCGATCCGTTCAAGTTGGTCTATTCCAGCCTGATGGGTTTGGCTACGGTCGTCTTTACGGTTAGTGGCTTTTGGCTTTGGTATGGGCCTAAGCGGATGCGTCGGGATCGGTAGTAGGGTGTGGTTTAGTACTTTAGTTTGTTAGTCTTTTAGTTCGTTAGTCTTTTAGTTCACCCGTCTTTTGCAGAGAGCGGATACGTTATCGTAAGCGTTCCGATCGAGACGGTTCATCAAAAACTCCCAATACTAACGAACTTACCGGGAGGCGAAGCCGAGCGGATATATTGCAGTTGTATTCAAAAAGAATGCAATAAGCTGGACGGTCACATTAGAGGGCGAAGATCATCAGGTAACTACCCAACTGGAGATGCCGACTGAATTTGCCGGAGCCGTTGCTGCCTGCATGGGACATTTGGTACTCTTGAAGTATCTAGACCCTTACGGCAATACTTTCTTTAACCACTTGCAGGTAGAAGACCTATTGATTGTCCTTTCGATGCTGGCTTCGAATATGCAGGATGCGGAATCTATCAACAAACTAAGAAGATTGGCCGTAGAATGCCGTGACTCCGAACATACCTCCCTGGCTTTTTATGGAGACTGAGGAAGCCGAACACCCGGAGGTGCTGGGGTCCGCACCGGAGTCTCGTTTTTTTATGCTTCAATACGAATCAATAATTCGTAGCCTGGCTAAGCAAAGTGCAGCCTATGTGAAGGGGGCCGGGCTTTGTGAACCGGAACCGCTGACTTTTCTATTTCCATTCGACCCAGTCCCTTAAAGCGGTACACTGCATCTTGAGGTTCGTCTTAACCGATAGCAAACACGAGCTCCCCTGCACCAGACTACCGTACTACACTACTCCCGACTACCGTACTACCCCCCTACTTCCACTTAATCCCACAACCAGCACTAGGATACTGCTTCTCCGGGCTAGGCTTACCGTCGAGCATATCGTCTAGCGCACTGCGGAGGTCTGCTCCCGTCAGCGGTTTACCGGAGTTCGGGCGGCTCTCGTCCAGGCGGCCGCGGTAGTAGAGTTTACCCTCGGCATCGAAGAGATACAGGTCGGGCGTACAGGCCGCATCGTATGCTTTGGCAACGGACTGGTCTTCGTCGTAGAGGTAGGGGAAGGTAAAGAGGTTATTCAGGGCGAAGGCTTCCATATTATCCGGGCTGTCCACCGGGTAGCGCTCCACGTCGTTGCTGCTGATGGCTACGGCTCCGATTCCTTTGGGTTCATAGTCATTGGCTACGTCGACCAGCTCGTCGATGGTGTGGATTACGTAGGGACAATGGTTGCAGATGAAATACACCAACGTACCCTGCTTCCCCTTCACGTCGTCGTAGGTCAGTTTTGCTCCCGACATCGTGTCTTCCAGTTTGAAATCCGGGGCCGTAGTGCCTATTTCTACCATAGTTGATTCAGTGAGTGCCATTTTGGGTTTTGGGTTGTGGGTTGTGGGTTGTCGGTTGTGGGTTGTCGGTTGTGGGTTTTGGGTCAGACTGCTAGACATTTCCGCTCCTCCGGCTTTTTTCCCCGGCCCCAAAGGAGGAGGAAGCGGATCCACGACAATGTCTATCGGTTTGGTTGCTGGTATAAGGCATCTACTGGGCTTGGGGTTGACATCCACGCATACATCTTTGCGTACCTTACCCATACTATTTTACCGTACCCAATGCTCCTGCATTATGCGCCCCTTCGGCCGACTGCTTTCGCTCACTCTGCTACTTTTCTTAACCTGGGGGTGCCGACCGGGGGAACGGGAACCGGAATTTCTCCTCCGGGCCAGCCTGTTAGTAGCCGAAGATCATACCTGGTACCGGGCGTTTGAATATTTCGGACGGATACTGGAGGAGCGGACCGAAGGCCGGATCGTGTTACAGACCTACCCCTCCGAGCAACTCGCAAAGGAAATAGAGGCTATCCGGATGATCCAGGCCGGCGTGATCGACATGACCAGCACCAGTAGCCTGCTGAGCAACTGGACGGAAATCATGAGCTTCTGCGAAATGCCCTTCTACATGGAGAGTATGGAGGAAGTGGACAGCCTGATGGCCGGCACACTGGGTGAGCGGATCGAAGAGGCCATGATTCGCGACACCGGCCTGCGACCGATCGGCTATTTTCAGGCCGGCCCGCGCCACCTGACCTCCAACCGCCCTATCCGACATCCGGATGACCTGACCGGGCTCGTGATCCGTATACCCAATATACCCGCCTTCGTGACGGCCTGGGAAGCGCTCGGTGCCAAAGCGACACCGATGGCCTTCTCCGAAGCCTTCACCTCGCTGCAGCAGGGCGTGATCAATGCCCAGGAGAATCCCCTACCCCTGACTAAAATGGCCGGCTTTTACGAGGTGCAGGATTACGTCAACCTGACGAGCCACGTCTTCGGCTGGACCCACCCCGTGATCGGGGAGCGGCAGTTTCAGCAATTTCCGGACGACCTGAAACGAATCTTCCTGGAATCCGCCCGTGATATGCAGGTCTACGAACGGGAACTGTTTTACGCGAATGCGGCCGAAACCCGCCGGTATCTGGAAGAAGCGGGCATGGAGTTCGTGGAAGTAGACCGGCCGGCCTTCGTGGCGGGATGTGGCGACGCCGTTTACAATACGCTGTCTCCCAGTATGCAGGAACTCTACAGGACGCTCAAATCCCCGGCGGAATGAGGTCGTTCGTCCGTCTCGCCGATACCGCCCTGAAGTGGGGCACCCTGCTGATGACCGGCAGCTTTATTGCCTGCATCCTGGTACAGATCTACGCCCGGCTGTTTCTGACCACCGCACCTTCCTGGACCGAAGAGGCCGCCCGTTTGTTCTTTGTATTGGCCATCGCCTTTGCCGCGGGGCCGGCGCTCAAGCGCGATTACTACGTGTACTTCGACTTCGTCTACGATCGGCTCAGTCTAGTTTGGCAGCGGCGAGTCACGGTAGCGATCGATGCCCTTACGGTACTGCTCTTCCTGCTATTTCTGTACCACGCGCTTTCCTTTACCGCCATGGGGCTGGTGGAGCGGTCGCCGAGCCTGCAATTTCCGATGGCTATCGCCTTCGGCAGCATGGTGATTCTGGCGGCCTCCGTACTGCTCTACGCGGTGGCCCGGCTACTACCGCATGTACGGGCCAAGACTCCGCGGTCATGATCTGGATCTTACTCGGCAGCTTCGCCGTTTTCCTCGTCCTGCGCTTTCCGATCGCTTTCTCGCTGGGGCTGTCGTGCCTGATTTATCTGCTAGCAGCGGATATTTCACTCATCATCGTGCCGATGAAGATGTACTCCGGCATCGATGTCTTCGTATTACTAAGCATTCCCGGCTTCATTATGGCGGGCAACCTGATGAACCAGGGGGGGCTGACCGAAAAGATCATCAACTTCTGCAACCGGCTGGTGGGCCACATCAGCGGGGGGCTGGCGCTGGCGAATATTGCGGCCTCCATGCTTTTCGCCGGCATTTCGGGGACGGCCATTTCCGATACGGCCAGCATCGGATCGGTCATGATACCAGCCATGAAAAAAGAAGGGTACGATGCACCCTTTGCCTGTGCGGTGACGGCGGCTTCCTCTACCGTAGGGCCCATCATTCCGCCGAGCGTTTCCATGATCATCGCGGCCACCCTGACGGGACTATCGGTGGGTAAACTCTTCCTGGCGGGCGCTCTGCCCGGGCTCCTGCTCGGCCTCTCGTTACTGGGTCTGACCTACTTCATCTCCCGCAAACGGAAATACCCCGTTCACGACCGCAGCAGTTTAAGGCAGATCGCGCGGAGCTTTCTGGATACCTTCTGGGCGCTATTGATGACGGTCGTAATCCTCTTCGGTATCATCGGGGGTTTCTTTACGCCCACCGAAGCTTCCATTATCGCGGTTGTTTATGCGTTACTGGTGGGTCTGTTCGTCTACCGTAAGATGACGTTCAAAAAGGCACTGGTGGTCTTTTTAGACTCGATGAAGACCTCGGCATCGCTGATGGTACTCATCGGATTCGCCAATCTTTTCGGGTGGATCCTGATCATCGAGCGACTACCCCAGACCGTTTCGGCGGGAATTCTGGGCCTTACCGACAATCCGTACCTGGTCCTACTGCTCGTGAACCTGTTGCTGATCTTCGTCGGCACCTTCATGGAGACGATCGCGGCATTGCTGATCCTGTTTCCGATCCTGCTGAACGTGGCGTTGGCCGTAGGTATCGATCCTATTCACTTCGCGGTAGTGGCCCTGCTGAACCTGATGATCGGGCTGACGACGCCACCGCTGGGGGTCTGTCTGTTCGTGGCGGCGGGAATTGGTAAAACATCCATTGGCAGCGTGGCCCGCGCGGGTTTTCCGTTCCTGCTGATGAGCCTCCTGGTTTTGGCACTGGTCACCCTTATTCCGGGCCTCTCGCTCTGGCTGCCGCAACTGTTCATGGACTGAAGCATACCTTACCATCTACTCTGCGAAACATTTACCATGACAATCCTCTGCATCTCCTGCTACTTTAAAGGCGCCCCCTTCCTCCGTGCCGCGAAGGCGGCCGGTAACATCGTATACCTGCTCACCGCCAAGAAGCTCGAGAACGAGCCCTGGCCCCGGGAAGCGATCGACGAGTTTTTCTATCTCGAGAACGATAGTAATTCGGCCGCTAACCTGGCCGACATTGCCAAGGGGTTCGCCTGGATGGCCAGGAGCCGAAAGATCGACCGTGTCGTGGCGATGGACGACTTCGACGTAGAGAAAGCCGCCTACCTGCGGGAAGAGTTTCGACTGCCAGGGATGGGGCAGACCACCGCCCGCTACTTCCGCGACAAGCTAGCTATGCGGGTACGAGCCCGGGATCACGGCGTCCCGGTGCCCCACTTTAGTGACCTCTTCAACGACGTGGAACTCACCGAATTCGCTAATACCGTGACCTATCCCTGCCTGGTCAAACCCCGCGGCGAGGCTAGTGCCACCGGCATTACGAAAGTCCAATCCGCCCAGCAACTATGGGATCACGTCAACGGCCTGGGGGAACGCCGGAAGGATTTCCTGGTCGAGCAGTTCCGTCCCGGAGACGTTTTTCACGTCGATGCCCTTTCGGTGGACGGTGAAGTGGTATTCTGCCAGGTTTCCCGTTACCTGAGTACGCCCTTCGAGGTAGCGCACGGCGGGGGCATCTTCCGCTCGGTCAGCGTGCCCTACCACGATGATGATGCCGTTACCTTGCGGCGGCTGACGGAAGACGTAATGCACGCTTTCCGCATGCAATTCAGTGCTTCCCATACCGAGTTCATCAAAACCAAGGATGGCCGGTTCGTATTCCTGGAGACGGCCAGTCGCGTAGGCGGTGCCCACCTCGCCGAAATGGTGGAAGCCGCCACCGGAGTAAGTCTCTGGGAAGAGTGGGCAAGATTGGAAACCGCCATGGCCCACGGCAAACCATACAACGCCCCGGACCGTCGGTACGACCAGGCAGGCATTGTGGTGAGCCTGTGCCGGTACGAACACCCGGACACCTCCGGATTTACTGACCCGGAGATCGTGTGGCGGATGGACAAAAAGCATCATATCGGCTTGATCGTGGCCTCCGATTCCCAGCAGCGAGTGGTGGAGCTATTGGACGATTACGCGGGACGGATAGCGCAGGATTTTCATGCTTCGGCTCCGCCGGCTAGTAAAAGTTTGCATTAGTTTTCGTTCTTTAGTCTGTTAGTCTTTTAGTTCTTTAGTCTTTTAACGCGAATCAGGAGCTAAACGGTTATCAGTTTATGTCGACAGATGGCCGCTGCGATTTTGCCCTAAATATGAATGAGCAGGCCTCGGCAGGAACGAACCTGGGAGGCCCTCTCGATATCGACCTGTCGGATCAACCAGGCAAATAGCGTTGCAATGGGCTGCCGCAAACCAGAAAGTAACCGTTGTTCCAACTGGAAAGCAGGCCCGTCCAATCTTTTATCTAGTTCGCTGGTCCCTCTGCCATAGCGCGGTGGGGTAAGGAGTTGGCTATAGTTTTCCGCCATTTCCCTGCTCAGCCCTTCGTCAACATAGGCCTTATCCGCCACAACACAGGTGTTCTGCATCTGCCGTAGTTCATCTTCTTGCGCTGTTTTGTCATTTACGGAGGCCGGAGCGATAATTAAGTAAGCCGGAATCGGCAGCGTTAACGCCTGCTCTAGCCCGCCAAGATGCACTTTAACTCCGTGGAACCACAGCCCTTTGCTCGCACAGCGCCCCTTGTTTCCGATGAGCGTACAGTTACTAGGCCGCTGATTACCAGCCGCCGTGATCACGGGAAAGGAATCGGTAACCACGGTCGTAGAAGGTAGAGAGCTAACCAGGTTGGCCCAGGCGGTAAAGCAAGCCTGAGTAAAGAGGGGAAGCACCTCGGCCAGCCGATTGAGTCGATGATTAAAAGACTGATAAGCGGGAAGGAGGGGAAAGCAATCGAGATAGTGCGTTGCGATGTAATCATAGCAGGCTTTGGGCCCGGCGCACTTCTGCCATCCGGTGGCGAAAAGGTAGCAAGTGATGACTTCCGCATCGGTAAACCGAGGTTGAATACCGTTCTTTGTATGGCGAAAACAGTGACCTATCATTTGATTGTCGTAAACTTCGCAAACCCGGAAGAAGAGGTCGATGAGTTGGATGAGTCGCATCCTCTCACCTAAGTGATTCTCTGCTTCCGGTTTTAGCTCCTGATTCGCGTCGTTAGTCTTTTAGTTCGGTTGTGCTCAGCGATTGATGGGGCCTCAGCGATGTTGAGCGTATTTCCTCCGGGAAGACCTGTGCTGACCGTGGCTGAATTTTCGTAGGCCTACAGCACAACAGGTTTGTAAATACGGGTCACCTCCAGAATAGCGAAGCCAGCCGGTTAACGAGCACCAGCGAGCGGAGCCTTACAGCAAATCCATGGCTATCCGTGCCATATATCCGCGTACATCCGTGTTAACCCTGACGAAACGAAGGAAGTCAACCTACGAGTGCCAGCGAGTAAACCCGCGCGGTAGCCATCCATCTATTCACCCATTCACTACCCCCAGGCCACAGGGATTTTCGTCCGTTACCTTCCGTTGTCTAACCAAAAAATATCCTGCCTGCGCCCCGGCGCCCTTCAATACCTATCTTCGCGGGCTAATCAAACTAACCGCTGTATGCGTGCACGTATTCTCACCCTGTGTTTTGCGTTGTTGACTGCCGGGCTTTTTGCCCAGATCCAGTCGCCGCCCCCCTCCCCAACCGTTAAAATGCAAACCAGCATCGGCCTGACCGACGTGGAGTTGGAATACAGCCGCCCCGGTAAAAAGGGCCGTGAGCTCTTTGACGAAGACGGTCTCGTACCTTACGGCGAGGTATGGCGAACCGGAGCCAACCAGGCTACCAAGATCACCTTCGGTGATGCCGTAACGGTTGCCGGCAAGGAAGTACCCGCCGGAGCCTACGCCATTCTCAGCCGCCCCAGTGAAGACCAGTGGGAAGTGATGTTCTACGAATACGCCGGCGGACAGTGGACTGCCTATGTGGAACGGGAGCCCGCAGTGACCGTAACCGCCAAAGTGGAAGAAGCGGAGGACGAATCCGAAACCTTCACCATCGACGTGGCGAACTACTCCATGGACGGTGCCGATATCGTCATGAAGTGGGGAGAAACCATGGTCGCCCTACCCGTACAATCCAACGCCCGCGAAAGCGTGATGGCGACGATCGACCGCGTGATGGCCGGTCCGAGCACGAACGACTACTTTCAGGCCGCCACTTTCCTGAATGAGATTGGCGAGAACGAAAAGGCACTGGAATACGTCCAGAAAGCCAATGGGATGAGCGAGAACCCCGCTTACTGGATGCTGCGCCGTGAGGCCGTCATCCTCCACGATCTCGGTCGTGACGAAGAGGCCGTTGAAACCGCCCGGAAGTCGATGGAACTGGCCCAGGAAGCCGGTAATATGGACTACGTGCGCATGAACGAAGCCTCGATCGAGGAATGGGATATGTAGGTGGTCCGCCGAGCTGCCTTAGCTAGCTATGTCCGTTTAGGGCTGATAGCTGCTCGTCGGCCCAGCTTGGCATATTTAAAAAGAGCGCAGTGGATCATCCACTGCGCTCTTTCCAATTTAGGATAGGTCGTTCGATTAGCGGAGCCGGGCGAAGGACCAACTTTACCGACGCGCGATCGAGCTTGCGATCAAGCTGGTGGCCGCAATGACGGTGCCGAACACCACCGCGGAGGCTAACACCCGAACGGTGGAGCCCTTCATAACTATGCCACTTTTCTTGGCCGTGTCGTCGAAGGACCCGTGACTGCCGTGATCGCCGGGTACGGACTCGAACAGATAATCTTTATCGTGAGAAGCCTGCTCTTCGGTTTGCTGACCGGACACGCCGGTCTTACCGAGAAAAATGTCCAACAAACCGGGAAACAGCTTACTGCCGAGTATGGTCTGCACGGCGGGCAGTCCGACATAGTATTCCCGATCGTTGGTATCGGCGGCGGAGAGCACGGCGCGGGCGGCCACCTCCGGCTGGTAGATGGTACCCATCGGGCGGGGTTGCTTGCCAAGCTTATTCCGGACCAGGTTGAACTGTGGGGTGTTGATCCCCGGTAATTGGACCATAGTGGTCTTTACATCACTCTTTTGGTGCTTCAGTTCCGCCCGGAGGCTATCGTAAAAGCCTTCGATGGCGTGTTTGGCCCCGCAATAGGCGGTCTGCAGGGGAATGCCGCGGTAGGCCAGCGCCGATCCTACGAACACAATACTTCCCCGGTTGCGGGGCTGCATGCGATTGAGGGCGCATTTCGTACCGTATACAGCTCCGAGATAGGTCACTTCGGTTACCCGCTTAAACTCATCCATATCGATGTCCTTGAATAGCGCGAGTACGCTGTTCATGGCATTATTGACCCATACGTCGATGGGGCCGAAAGTCTCTTCCACCTTACTGGCTGCTTCATCCAGCGCACGGAAGTCGGACACGTCCAGGGACAACACCAGCGCTTCCCCGCCGAGCGCTTCCACCTCCCGGCGGGCGGCTTCCAGACCTTCCTTATTGCGCGCGATGAGGCCGATGCGGGCGTGTTCCTTGGCAAACTCACGGGCAATAGCCCGGCCGATACCGGCGGAAGCACCGGTGATGACGACGGTTCGAGGACGTTCAAATTGGGGGGTTGACATAGTCTTGATGTTGTTTGTTATATACTTATTACAACCGGGTGGCCGGGTGACATTGTTCGGATACACATGTCCGCCAGCTCCGAAATGCCCTACTTCATAAAACCTTCGGTAAATCTTCTCAAGGAGGAGAAAATTGAGGCCTACCGCCAGGCCTACACCGCCATCATTGCCACGGTGGGAGACGAACAAGACGAGGTGATGCAGATGGTTACGGTCAACTGCCTGCTGAAGACATTTCTCCCGTACTACTACTGGGTGGGCTTCTACCTCGTCCGGGAAGGTCGATTGGTGGTCGGCCCATATCAGGGCACGCTGGGTTGCCTGTATATCGATTTCGGCCGCGGTGTTTGCGGCACGGTCGCCGCTACTGGGCAAACCAAGATCGTGGGAGATACCCATGCCCTGGAGCAGGGCAAGGAGCACATTGCCTGCGACCCCAACAGTCGTTCGGAGATCGTTCTGCCCGTCCGCCGCGCCGACGGTAGCCTGCTGGGAGTCTTCGACGTCGACAGCAGCGTCGAGGATAGTTTTGACGAGGTCGATCAGCGTTGGTTAGAGAAAATACTGGGGATCTTTGCCGGTTGATTCGTTGATCCGCCGAGCTATGGCGGACGGTCTTATTCTCCTGTTAAAGACTTTCCGGCTCGTCGGCCCAGCTCTTGGGAAGGACCCGGGGCTAAGCTACCAGGTTACAACCGTCGGCCGACCGCGTAGCTGTGCGGACGACTACTAATTATTAAAACCGTTGGCCGACCAGCGTAGCTGTGCGGACGACTACTAATTCCCGTCGACGGGCCAGCATAGCCGGGCAGACGACTGCTGCTAGTTACCTTTGTACTTCGTACTTCCCCCTTCAGACTTCGTACTTCCCATGAGCTACACCATCAGGCTCCCCCAGTTCGAGGGTCCCTTCGACCTGCTCCTGTTCTTTATCGAGCGGGACGAGCTGGACATTTATGATATTCCGATCTCGCAGGTCACCAACGATTTTCTCGCTTACATGCGACAGGCCGACCAGATGGACATCGACCTGGCCAGCGAGTTCGTATTGGTAGCGTCCACCCTCTGCCGAATCAAAGCAAAGATGCTCATCCCCCGTAAGCCGGTCGATGAGGAAGGGAACGAGATCGATCCCCGGGAGGAGTTAGTGCATCGGCTACTGGAGTACAAGCGGTACAAAAGCGTGCTCCAGGAACTGCGGGAGCTGGAAACCAGGCGCGGCCTCCGCAGCTACCGCGGAAACGTGACCGAGGAGTTGGAGCAGTTGGCCACCAAGGCCCTCGTGGACGTGGAACTGGAAAGCGTGACGCTTTTCAAGCTCCTTCGGGCTTACGAGCGTATGATGGCCCGGCTAGAAGAAGCCAATAAACGACCGGTGATCCACGAGGTCGCACAGTTTCCGCACACCATTGAGGAGGAACAGGATCGCATCCTGGGCTTGGTCAGTGGCATTCAGTTTGGAAAAGATAAACCCGGATTCAGCGACATTTTCGGGTCCTGCACGACGCGATTACACGCCATCGTAACTTTCCTGGGTCTGCTGGAATTACTAAACGCCCACCAGGTGAGACTGGTGGGCGCCGCGGGCGTTAATGATTTTTATCTCGAAGCCGGTAATCCGGACGAAGAGGAATAGCCGTTCCTCCGGATCATTCCATTAGTTCAATATCGCCGGTATCAAATGGAGAAAGCGGGGAACTTCCACCTGGAAGTAATTTTCCACGCCATCGTTTTCCCGGTACATCACGTAGCTGCCCTGCATCGCACCGACGGGCGTCTTGAATTGCACCCAACTGTTGTATTCGTAGAATTGGCCCGGATCGATGACCGGCTGCTTGCCAACCACCCCTTCTCCTTCAACGGTGCGGCGTTCACCGGTCCCCTCGATGATTTCCCAGGACCGACTCAGCAATTTGATGGGCAGGGCACTGTTGTTGGAAATCCTGATCCGGTAGGCATGGACAAACTGGTCCTGCTCCGGCTGGGAGTACTGTTCCTGGTAGAAACTTTCGGCGCTTACGGTAATACGTTGAGTGGTCTGGCTGGTCATGGTATAGTCGATGGCTTTGCCATCTGTTTAGTACGTTAGTGAGCTGGCTTCGCCATCTCTTTTAGTACGTTAGTGAGTTGGCTTCGCCACCTCTTTAGTACGTTAGTGAGCTGGCTTCGCCATCTCTTTTAGTACGGTAGTGAGTTGGCTTTGCCATCTCGTTAGTCTTGTAGTGGCCGTCCGAGCCGATCGTAATCGGCCGGGCCGGGCACTTTAGAAAGGCAGGTCATCGTCAGCTTCGACGACGGGGGCGTCCTGGGCCGAAGGGAAATCACCGGGTGCGTCATTGTTGGCGGTGGGGGCGGAGGAGGTGGCGTCTCCGGCACTCATGGCCTCTACGCGCCAGGCATTCAGGTTGGTGAAATACTTATCCTGCCACTGACGGCCGCGGAGGTCGAAATGTACCTTGATCTCGTCGCCTTCGTTGAATTGGTCGATGATGGCCGTGCGGTCCTGGGTACACTGGAACTTGACGAAGTTATCGTACTGCCCGCCGTCGTTGGCCTTAATGACAAAATCGCGGACGCGAAAGCTCTCGCCCTTGGTCTCTGTTTCGTACTTTTTTTCGAGCGTTCCGGTAATTTCGAATGACATAAGCTGAATTTTGGTCTCTGCTAATCTAGCAATTAAGTAGGGTTTCCGGTTCGGAAAGCCCCTGGAAATAAGGTGGTGGAAAGGTTTTTTACTGGGTCCGTTCGCAGGCTCCCGCGCATTCCCCGTACAGGTTCAGGCTATGGCCGGTGACCTTGAAGTTAAGGATATCACCCATCATGTTTTTGATCTGCTGGACCCGGGGGTCGCAAAACTCGGTGACCCGGCCACAGGTATTGCAGATCAGGTGGTCATGCTGCTTGTAGCCGTAGCTCTTCTCGTACTGCGCCAGGTTCTTGCCGAACTGATGCTTTTTCACCAGGTCGCAGCTCACCAGTAATTCCAGGGTATTGTAGACCGTAGCGCGACTGACGCGGTAGTTATTGGTCTTCATATGGATGTAGAGCGACTCGGCGTCGAAGTGATCCTCGCGGCTGTAGATTTCCTCCAGGATGGCAAACCGCTCCGGGGTACGGCGTGCATTTCGCTCGCGTAAGTGCTCGGAGAACATGTCCTTGACCTGTTGAATGTCGGTGGTTGGATTGGATTGCATGCGTAGTAGGAAAGAATCTTTATTCTACCCGTGAAACGGTTGAGACGTTATCTAAGTTTTGCAATGCCCTGGATGCCAGCCGCAACTGGTCGGTATTACGCACCAGTACGCTGATCCGGGCCGTGAAGGTCCCACTTTCGGCGGCGATCTGGAAACTACGGATGTCGAGGTCCATCTGCGTGATCTCATGACTGATCGTTTCGATCACGCCCTTGCCACTGTCCAGGCCAGTGAGTTTCAGCTCGGCTACGAAGCTGTTGTCGGTGGTGCTCACCCATTCCGCCTTCATGATCCGATAGTCGTAATTGGCCATCAGGTTTTCGGCATTCGGACAAATGACCCGGTGGATTTTTAGTCCGGCATTCGAGGTCAGGTAGGCAAATACCTGGTCACCCTGAACGGGATTACAGCAACTCGCCATGGTATACTCCAGCTGGTCGCCCGGCTCTCCGTTGATGAGGAGTTTGGTCGTTCCCTTCTTCCGATTGGCTCCGTTCCGGCGGTTTTTGCTTTCGGGCTCTTTTTCTTGCGGCGGAGGCGCAGGTGCAGCAATAACCAGTTTACCATGCTCTACATCGAAGGGTTTAAGCACCTGTGCGATGCTGAGCGCTTCCCGGCCGATATCGTAGAAAAGATCGACGTGGCTCCCTTCCGTCCAGTGCCGGGCTAGTATCTCCACGGCGGCCTTTTCGTCATCAACGTGGCGTTTTTTCAGCTTGCGGTGCAAAGCCTCCTTCGCCAGTTCGCCCTGCTGGCGCTTCTCTTCCTTCAGGGACTGCCGAATTTTGGCCTTGGCCTTTCCGGTCTTCACCATGTCGAGCCAGTTCGGGTTCGGCTTCTGCTGGGGGTTGGTGTTGACTTTCAGGCGGTCACCGTTACGCAGTACGTAAGACATTGGTACGATGCGCTCGTCGCAGAGGATGCTCTGGCAGTGGTAGCCTACCATACTGTGGACGCTGAAGGCAAAGTCAAGCGCGGTCGAACCTTTGGGAAGTGCCTTCATGTCTCCGTCCGGCGTGTACACGTACACCTCCTCGTTGAAGAAGCTATTCGCCCGGAAGTCTCCGAGGAACTGCACGGTGTCGCTGTTCGGATTTTCGAGGATGTCCCGGACGCTTTCAAACCATTGCTCGTAGACGTCCCGCTGGTTGCTGACGCCCTTATATTTCCAGTGGGCGGCAAATCCCCGTTCGGCGATCTCGTTCATCCGCTCGCTGCGGATCTGCACCTCGACGAAGCGGGCACCGGGACCTACCACCGTGGTGTGAAGGCTTTCGTAACCGTTGGACTTGGGAATGGTGATCCAGTCTTTCAGTCGGGAGGGCACGGCCTGGTAAGCGTCCGTGATCGTGCTGTATGCCGCCCAGGCCGCCAGCTTTTCCTTTTCCCGCGGCACGTCCAGGATCACCCGAACGGCGAAAAGATCATAGATCTGCTCGAAGGGCACCTGCTTTTTCTTGATCTTATTCGAGATGCTGTAGATCGACTTCGGCCGGCCGAAAATCCGGTAGGGGTAGCCCAGTTCGTCCAGTTTGGAGCGTAGCGGGGAGATGAAACTCTCGATGTATTTCTCCCGGGCGGATTTGGTTTCCTGCAGCTTGCGCGCCACGGCGTTGTACTCATCCCGCTCCAGCACCTTCATGCACAAATCCAGGAACTCGGAGCGAAAGTTGTAGAGCCCGAGGCGGTGCGCCAGGGGAGCGTAGATGTAGCTGGTTTCCGCCGCGATCTTGAGCTGCTTATGCTCGGGCATGCTCCGGATGGTCCGCATATTGTGGAGGCGGTCGGCCATCTTGATCAGCACGATGCGCACGTCCACGATGAGGGTACTCAGTACCTTCTTGAAGTTTTCCGCCTGCTTACTTTCGGACTGGTAGGCGCTATCCAGCTTGGTGAGGCCTCCGACCATCTGCGCGATGCGATCGCCGAACTGGTCCTTGAGTTCCTCGATGGTAACGGGGGTATCCTCCACGACATCGTGCAACAGCGCGGCACAGATGGCGGTAGGCCCGAGGCCGATCTCCTCGGAGCATATCTTCGCCACTGCAATAGGGTGGAAAATGTAGGGTTCCTTAGACTTCCGGCGTTGGTGCCGGTGGCTGAACGTTGCCAGGCGAAAGGCCCGGTTCATCTGCTCCCGGTCCTCCTGGGAGTAGGGCGTGCGCAGGCTGGCGATCATATCCTCGTAGGATTGCTCGATCGCTGTCTGCTCTTCTACCGTGATGTCCAGTACTTCAGCCATATATTCTAATAACGGTTATAAGCTCAATTCGGACGAAAATGCTTCCCGGCGGTCACGTTCGTATCAGGCTTTGTCGCCTAATTTCCGTAATTGGACCAGGTCGCGGAAGGCCTTCCGGGCTTCCTGCACCGGCGACCCGAACCAGCTTTTTCCCGGCTCGAGGTCCCGGCCGACGCCGCTCTGGGCCATGATGACGGTGCGTTCACCGAGATTTACGTTCTGGGCAATACCGGCCTGTCCCTGGAGGATCGACCAATCACCGATCGTGGTATTACCCGCGACCCCCACCTGGGCGGCCATTTGTACGTGGCGGCCGATCTTGCAATCGTGACCGATCTGTACCTGGGCGTCCAGTTTGCTGCCGGTACCGATCACGGTCGTGGACGAAACGCCGCGGGCGACCGTACAGCAGGGGCCCAGGAAAACGTCGTCTTGCAGGTGAACGCTGCCTCCGCTACGCCAGGGAATCAATCCCTCCGCCGATCTCTTGAAATAAAAAGCTTCTCCGCCGACAATGGTTCCGGCACTTACCGTAACCCGGTCTCCGAGCGTGCACCCGTCCCCGATGACGGCATTCGGACCGATGTGGCAGTTCTCCCCAATGACGACACCGTTCCCGAGTTGCGCACCGGGGCCGACAAACGTACCGGCCCCCACCACCGGCGCCGGCCCGTGCGCGGAATTGTGTTGATCCTGCGGCCTCGCCGCCCAAACCATCCCGTTGTAAATGGCAAAGGGTGTTGGATGAACGAGCAATGCCTTACCCGGCGGGCAGGGGTATGGCTGATCGATGAGAATAACGGATGCCGCCGAAGCAAGCGTGCTGGCGTAATAGCGCGGGTGATCGACAAAGCAGAGATCTCCTGGCTCCACGTGGTGGATCTCGTTCAGGCCGCTGACGCGTACGTCCCCCTCCCCCAGCAGTTCCGCTCCAAATTGTGTGGCGAGAGCGGCGGCGGTCGTAGGTTCGGGGAGTTTCATATCTGGGGATTAAAAGAAGGGCGAACTTAGCGCTTGTTTGGTCTTTCCGAATCAGTCAAGAACGCCGGTACAGGTGGACTGAATAAGCGAAGAAAAAGGGCGCCTAACGGGTTTAAGTAACGCTTTTCCTCGGGAAATGCAGGTCGGCCAGGCCAAGTTATGGATGATCAGTGGAAGTCTATACGTGCACTTAATTCAGTACCCCCTCGAGCTTGTATTTGTAAAAGCTGACGCCGGCTCCGTAGACCCAGCCCAGCTTACCGTTTTCCAGGCGGACCTTTACCCACGGTTCGGTGGGGGTCACGTCGCCGAGATCGATGGTATACAGGGAGTCGGTGACCTCGTTCATATAGGTAACCGGCTCGTACAGTCCCAGGCGGCCGATGATCGGCGCTCCCAGCTTGGGTTGCACCCGAACGTTGAGTCCGTCGATGGTACTGAACAGGGTAGTTTCTTTTTGGACGGTCATCTGTCGGTTAACCTGGCCAGGCAGGTAAACGATGCTGTCGCCCGGTAGGGGCTGCGTACGGGCCCGTAAAAGGGCTGCCTCCCGGGCCAGCCGCTCCTGCTCCGCGTCGGAAAGCAGGGATTCCGCGGCGGAGACCCGGGGTTGCGCCTCGCGGAGTTTGCGGATGGAATCGCGCAGGATGCTGTCCCGCCGCTCCAGGTAATCTTCCCGGGTTTCCTGTTCCTCGATCATGGCGTAATCGCTCTCGTTCTCCGTGCACTGACGCACCGCCCAAATCATGAATAGCAGGGTGATGAGCGAAACGATCACGAAGGGGATCCACTGGCTGGAACTGCGCTTTGGCGTGGCCATCTTTGGGGGGGAAGTTTTTCGGGTTCGGGAGGCGGGTAGAAAATTATGCTTACGGCAGGCTAAGGGATCACAAGGTACGGCTGCCGTGGCCGATCCTGAAAGAGGGTGTCTGTCCTCTATCCGCGAAGCCTTCCGCGGTACCAGAAAACCTTTTTACCCATACCGGGCTTCTAGCATTATGCAGCCGCGCCATTATTCTCAGCTCTACCGTGACCTCCGGGCCGTCGATCCGGCGGACTACCACCGTATCATCCGGATGTACGAGGAGCGGGAACTGGAGATCGGCCGGCTGGATGTAGTGGAGCACTTCGAACTGACGGTCTGTTACGTGGACGCGCTCTTCGAAACCGGTGCCTACCGCGAGCACCAACTGATGGTCGACCTGGTTATTCACGCAAGCATCCGGCACGATATCCGCCACGTCCCCGGGCAGGAGGAGGAAATCTTCGAGTATCAGCTCTTCCGCAAGGCGGCCAGCGCCTTCCGTATCCAGGAGTATGCCACGGCCGAGCACGTGCTGCGGGAGCTCGTGGGGATTCGCCCCGACAGCGACGTCTATTACCGATTTCTACGGACCACCCTTTTCCGCCGGAAAACCGATATTCTGCAGTTTGGCCGGGCGGCCTGCATCTTTTGCATGCTGCTGACCGCGCTGGTCGTGACCATTAACCTGCTGGTCGTAAAGAGCTTTTACCCCCAACACGCCCCCGCTATGGCCTGGATCAGCCTGGATGTGTTCGTGATCGGGCTGCTCTCGCTTTTTGGAGCTTATGGCTACGCTTACTACCTTTCCTGGCGGGAGGCCAGCCAATTTCGCGCCGCCCGCTTAAACAAACGGCCCGAGTAGCCGCTATACAGGTAAAAATTCATACATGGCAACCAAACCCACTTTAGTCATTCTGGCAGCCGGAATGGGTAGCCGCTACGGCGGTCTCAAGCAAATCGACGGTGTTGGCCCCAGTGAAGAGGGCATCATCGAATATTCCATTTACGACGCTATCCGGGCTGGTTTCGGCAAGGTCGTCTTCGTGATCCGGAAGGACATAGAAGCACCTTTCCGGGAGAAATTCGACGGGAAATTCAAGGATGATATAGAAGTCGCATACGCCTTTCAGGGCATGGACAGCTTCGTACCCGATGGTATCGACCCCAAAAAGCGCGAAAAGCCCTGGGGAACGGCCCATGCGATGCTGGTAGCCAAGGAAGTGACCAAGGAACCCTTCGCGGTTATCAATGCCGACGACTACTACGGCGTCGAAGCTTTTCAGAAAATGGCCTCCTTCCTGGTCGCCGAGGCCGATCCGGAAACCTTCGCGATGGTCGGCTACGTGCTGCACCGCACGCTTTCCGATCACGGCACCGTAAACCGGGGCGTGACCATCGTAGCTGAGGATTACTCCTTGCGCGACGTCAACGAACGCCTGAAGATCCAGCGCGGCACCGACTCCAAGGTCACCTACCTTGGTGAGGACGGGCACCGCTACGAACTCGCCGACGACGCCGTCGTTTCCATGAACTTCTGGGGTTTCCACCCATCCATCTTCGATCGCCTGGAGAAAGGATTCAAGGAATTTGCCAAGGACAACGTGGGTAACCCAACCGCCGAGTACCTCATCCCCGAACTGGTCGACGGTATGATCAAGGACGGCAGCGCTACGGTCAAAGTACTTGTGAGCGAAGACAAGTGGTACGGAGTCACCTACCAGGAAGACAAGCCCAAGGTACAGGAAGCTTTCTCGATGCTGGTAGCGGAAAATACGTATCCAAGCCCGCTATTCAGTTAGGAGGTATTCACTCCAGCTGCCCGGATACAGAGCCGGCAGCTCGCCATAGGCGTAAGTGTACGCCAAAATATTGTGACAGGCCGTCACGCCGGAGCCGCAGTAGAAGACATTCTGCTGCGGCTCTTTTTTTAGTCCGGCGAACCGCTTCCGCAGCGCTTCCTTCGATTTGAATTTACCTTCCAGAAGGTTTTCCGGCCAGGGTAGATTAATGGCACCGGGAATGTGTCCGGCTACCGGGTCGATGGGCTCCATCTCCCCCCGGTATCGATCGGCCGTACGGGAGTCTATGAGTTGGTAGTTGTTGTTGTCGCGGATCTCCTTGATCCGGTTCAGGTCACAGATGGTTGGCTCCCCGGCGGAAACCGGATAGGGATCGCCGGCTTTAGCTTTCGTGGGCCCTTTCTCGGTGGGCAGCCCTTCCGCCAACCATTCCGGATAGCCGCCGTCGAGCACGGCGGCCCGTTCGTGCCCGATGTACCGAAGTAGCCACCACGCCCGGGCGGCGATGCCGCCACTTTTATCGTCGTAGGCAACAACCGGACGGTGCGGGGTGAGCCCCAGGGCGGTCATAATATTGGCGAAGGCATCCCGCTCGGGTAGCGGATGGCGTCCGGTTTTACCGGGGACGATCGTTCCCGACAAATCTTTATTGAGGTGCAGGTAATGCGCACCGGGAATATGGCCGGCCAGGTAATCCTGATATCCCCTATCCGGGTGGAAGAGGTCGAAGCGACAGTCGAGAATCAGTGGCCGCTCCGTCAGGAGGTCATCAAGCTCATCCACGGAAAGTACGGGCGTATTCATTGCCCTAAGGTACGATCAGTACTCTTTCCAGTTCCGCAGCTCGATCCGGATCCGATCGCCACCCGCAACGGCGGTGGCAATTTCATCGAAGGAGGGAGCCCGCCATTTACTCGGGGGCTCTTTGGAGAATCCATACGGTTCGGTGGGAACCCCGAAGAAGTTCTTGTCCAGTTTCCCGTTCCCGTTCAGGTCCTGAAAGGCGGCTACTATATACTGACCCTCCTGGGGTAGTTCCAGCTCCAGGTCGATCCGCGAAGCCCCTGGCTCCAGCGGGGCGCTTTTACTTACCAGTTCTTCCTCCTTGTCAAAACCGTCCGCGCTATCGTAAGCCGCTAAAAATACCGCTCCGTCGGCCGAAGGAGCAAGGACTTCGACGTTCACCGTCAGGGGAGCGGAAAGGGCCGCGAGAAGGACAAGCAAATGAAGAAAGACCACGGTAGCGTAATTGAATGCGTTCGACAGAATGGTGGTGTAACAAAAAACGCCCCGGGAAAGTGCTTCCCGGGGCGTTAAGGCTATCTTATGGCTGACCTTATTCGCAGTAGCGGTCAAAAGCCATGGTGAGGTTCTGTGCGATGACCTCGGCGGGGCGGCCTTCGATGTGATGCCGCTCCAGAAAGTGGACGAGCTTGCCATCCTTGAACAGGGCGATGCTCGGGCTGCTCGGGGGGTAAGGGAGCAGGTGCTCGCGGGCCTGGGCGGTTGCCTCCCGGTCCACACCGGCAAAGACCGTGTACATGCGGTCTGGCTTAGCTTCGTTGCGAACGGCCATTTTGGCGCCGGGGCGGGCATTGGCTGCGGCACACCCACAAACGGAATTGACGACGAGAAGAGCGGTTCCTTCCTCCTGGCCAAGGGCGTTATCGACTTCTTCCGCGGTAGTAAGCGACTCAAACCCGAAGTTGGTAAGGTCTTTGGACATGGGTGTCGTAAGCTCAGCTGGATACATAAACGGTTCTTTTATTATTGATGATGTAGGGTCCATGTATCTACAACTACGGGTCGCCTTTGGTTGTGGCCCGCTGGGCTGCCGTGCCTCGCTCGTCCGCCCCGTTTACCGGAAAAAGTCGTTATCCGTGATGACGTTAAGAGCGATCCGTCGGCGGACCAGCAAAGCAGGGCAGACGACTAATACTCGAACTCCAGCTTTTCACTAGGGTACCCGAACAGGCAATCCCCCTTAACCATTTTGGCCACTCGTTCGGGAACCATTTTCTCCCAGCCATCCTGCCCGGCGCGGATCATTTCAAGGACATCTCGGGAGTAAATGTGCAGGTTGTCCGCTTTGAAATCTTCGATATCGACGATTTGGCCACTGTCGATCAAGTGACGGTACAGAAACTTGACCCCCTCCGGTATCGGCACGTTCTCCGCGGTCATCAAGTCGGCACTCCCCTCCTGCTGGGCGGGATATACGTAAAGCTTCACGTTGCGGGTAAAGATCTCCCCAAAGGCCGCCAGCAACCGACCGTCCTGGTTGGCGTAGTATTTATCGCTGATCAGGGTCAGCAGGTCATTGACCCCCACCACGATGCCCAGCTGGGAAACCTTATAGAGGGAAAGGTATTCGATCAGATCGCCGTAGCGGTGGTAGTTGCTGATGATCACCGTCTGCCCCATCGTATTCAGCAAAGTGGCCCGGTGGAGGTAATCCCGCTCGTTCATCTCGGCGCTGTGCTGCAGGTTATCCAACGTCAGTTCCGTCAGCAGGAAACTGCTGGCGGGGTCGATGTCCTCCTCTGCTCGGAATTGCCGGTACCCCGCTTCGAGCATATCGGCGTTGACCAGCGTGGTAGGACGGAAGCTGCCCCGTACCACCATAACCGCCTTGCGGTAGAGGAACTCACTGGGGTGAATACTCCGCCCGCGGGGATCGAACATGGTAATATCCGTCAACCCATGCTTGACCAGCCACAGACTGAGCAGGCGATTATCCACCTGGAAGTCCGGTCCGCTCAGGACGATCATATCGATAGCGATCCTACCTTTCAGGCCATCGAGCAGGCTCTCCACCAGGGATTCCGGATCATCGTACAGGTGATAAACGCCGTAGATCATGTTGACGCCAAGGATCCCGATCGCCTGCTGCTGCAGCTGGTTGTCGTTATCTAGCATTCGGGCGTGAAGGAGTATGTCGTTAGCCCCTCCGTTGGGATTTAATTCGAAACGCA
Organism: Lewinellaceae bacterium; assembly: GCA_963747415.1. Classification (GTDB taxonomy): domain Bacteria; phylum Bacteroidota; class Bacteroidia; order Chitinophagales; family Saprospiraceae; genus Neolewinella. The sequence goes on from CAVVFF010000004.1 coordinate 2,031,802, forward strand.
AACCGAGCCACCCGTTCCCGCGGATCGTGCGGGTGTAATTGATAGCGGCTACGGTATCGGCGAAAACGAAGAAGTTGGTCTCGGGCCGGTCGTGGCGAAGGCGGTCGACCATCAGGTCGTATTCGTGGTCGACCATTTTGTGGATCCGGCTCTCGCAGACGTAGCGGCCACTCGGCTCGATGCCGTATATCTGGTCGGAATACACTTTATCGTAAGCACTCATCGTCTTGGCAATGGTGCCGGCCGCCGCCCCGACCTGAAAAAAGTGCCGGGCCACCTCCTGTCCCGCGCCGATCTCGGCGAAGGTGCCGTAGATCTTGGGGTTCAGGTTGATTTCCAGCGCTTTCTGTTCGGTTTCAAGTAATTGGCGGGCCATTCGGAACTACGATTTATAAAGGACAAGGTACGAAGTTCAAAGTACCCGTTCCGCCGACCGTAGCAGGTTAACCTAACGACAATGCCTCCAGTACGGCCGCCGCCGACCAGGTCCGGTTATTCGCCTGCTGCAGCACCAGCGACCTCTTGCTATCCAACACGCCGTCCGATACGACTACGTTCCGCCGCACCGGCAGGCAGTGCATGAAGTAGGCATCATTGGTCATGGCCATTTTCCCGGTATCCACCAGCCAGTCGGTGCGGTCGGTGGTAGCACCATAGTCATCGTAGGCCGACCAGTTCTTGGCGTATACGAAGTCGGCGCCCCGTAAGGCCTCCGCCTGATCGTGGATCACCTCCGCTCCCGCCGTGAATTCGGGCGCCAGGTCGAAGCCCTCCGGATTAGCGATCACCAGGTCTACCGCACCCCATTTCACCATCCACTCGGAGAAACTGTTGGCTACCGCCTGTGGCAATTGTCGGGGGTGGGGCGCCCAGGTAAGTACTACTTTCGGTCGCGCTACTTTGCGGTGCTCAGCGATGGTTATACAGTCCGCCAGGCTCTGCAGGGGATGACGGATGGCCGATTCGAGGCTCACTACCGGCACCGAGGCGTACTTTTTAAAGGCATTGATGATCCGGTCTTCATAGTCGGCCTCCCGGTCCTCCAGCCCCGGGAAGGAGCGCACGGCCAGGATGTCACAGTACTGGCTCAGCACCCCTGCGGCTTCCTTCACGTGCTCGGCGCGGTCGAGGTTCATCACTACGCCGTCTTCGAATTCGAGTTTCCAGCCCCCTGCCATGTCCATCGTCATAACCTGGAAGCCGAGGATCGTGCCGGCTTTTTCCGTACTTAGGCGGGTGCGCAGGCTCGGATTGAAGAAGAGGTTGATCAGGGTTTTGTGCTGACCGATGTAGCCCACTTCGGTGGCGTTCGTTTGGAAGTATCGGCCCCGCTCGATTAGGTGGTTAATGTCGGTGGCATCGTTTACGGAGAGGAAATTTTTCATAGTTGCTGAGGGGCTGGCTTTACTTAACCGGGTGAGAATATTTATAGTGATATATCATCGTTGTTGCCATCGGTACGCCTTAGTGCTTGATTTGCTCCTTCACTACCCTATCTGAAGCTGCTTTTGCTGCCTCGGCGCAACGCGCAACCGTAAACTCACCGCGGTGATTCAAGAAACAACCGGGCGAAGCGCGGTTAATTTGGAGCATACGTTAACCTGGTTCTCATCAGTCCAGCGAGCGAAGCGAAGGCACGGCGGTAAACACCTCCACTACCCGGTCACACTGCTCGCGCGTAAAGTTCAGGGGTGGCAACAAGCGAATCGTGTTCGGATCCTTCGCCGAGCCGGTAAAGACCCGGTGCTCGAACAGCAGTTTCTTCCGGAGCTCCGCGATGGGCTCGTCCATCTGCAGACCGATCATCAGGCCGTGGCCCCGAACTTCAGTGAACAGGCCGGTGTCGCGCATGGCCTGCATGAGGTACTCGCCCTGTTCGATCGCATTATCCAGTAAGCCTTCCTGCTCGATGACATCCAGCACGGCAATGCCGGCGGCGCAGGCCAGGTGGCTACCGCCGAAGGTCGTGCCCAGCATGCCGGATTTCGCTTCGATCTCCGGGGCAATCAACACGCCGCCAATCGGAAAGCCGTTGCCCATTCCCTTTGCCATCGAGATGATATCGGGACGAACCTTGCTATGCTGGAAAGCGAAAAACTGACCGCTCCGCCCGTAGCCCGACTGTACCTCGTCCAGGATCAACAGGGCTCCATTATCGTGGCAGAGATCGGGCAGGGCTTCCAGGTATTCAGCATCGGGAACGTAAATACCACCAATGCCCTGGATGCCCTCAATAATCACGGCGGCTACGTCACCCTTCTCCAATTCCTGCGCTACGGCGCCCAAATCGTTTATCTCCAGAAAGGTGACCGGGTAATTTTTATTGATCGGCGCCTTGATGGCCTCGTTATCCGTGGCATTGACGGCGGCCGAGGTTCGTCCGTGGAATCCTCCCTTAAAGGCAATGATCCGGCTCCGACCCGGTTTGGAAACTCGCCAGTTTTAGCGCATTTTCGTTGGCCTCCGCCCCGCTGCTCACCAGGAACAACCGATAATCATCCAGACCGGAGAGCCGTCCCAATTTATCCGCCAGTTCCCGCTGCAGGGGGTTCTCCACGCTATTGCTGTAGAAGCCCAGTTTGGCCACCTGCTCCGAGATCAGCTTTACGTAGTGTGGGTGCGCGTGCCCGATGCTGATCACCGCGTGCCCTCCGTAGCAGTCGAGGTACCTCGTGCCGTCTTCGGTGAATACGTACGCCCCTTCGCCGCGGACCGGCTCGATGGGGTATAGGGAGTAGACGTCGAAGAGTTCCATGCTCAGGGGGATAAGGGGTGAAGGAGATAAGGGGTTAAGGGCGGCCGCCATCGGGTGTCTCCCGACCGGTGGAAGGGGTCATCCGATGTCTGACCGCCCTCAGAACATCGAGGCTTTCAGATTCAGGCCCATCCGCTCCGGGAGACCGAGCGCCAGGTTCATGTTCTGGACGGCCTGGCCGCTGGCCCCCTTCAGGAGATTGTCGATCGCCGTGGTGACCAGCACTTTACCGCCGTGCTTTTCGACGTGAACCAGGCCTTTGTTCGTATTGACCACCTGTTTCAGGTTGATGGTATGGTCGGTGACGTGGGTGAAGGCGGAACCGGCGTAGAAATCCCGGAAGATCTGCCGCAATTCCTCCTCGGAGCGATCCGTGTCTAGGTAGCAGGTCGCCAGGATGCCGCGGGCGAAGGGGCCACGCACCGGCAGAAAGTGGATGTTGTCGGTGGCGGTCCGGCCTACCTGGGCGGCGCTGCGTCCGATCTCGGCCAGGTGCTGGTGGGCAAACGGCTTGTACACGCTCACGTTGGCATTGCGCCAGCTGAAATGCGTGGTGGGTGATGGACTCTGTCCGGCCCCCGTGCTGCCGGTGATCCCGTTTACGTGTACCGCTCCTTCCGCCAGACCGGCGGCGGCCAACGGCAGCAAAGCCAGTTGGATGGCCGTGGCAAAGCAGCCGGGGTTGGCGATTCGTTTGGCTGCCTTGATCGCTTCCCGGTTGATCTCGGGCAAGCCGTAAACCCAGTGCTCATCCATGCGGTAGTCGGTGCTCAGGTCGATCACCAACTGGCTCTGCTTCGGACGGTGGGCCTCCACCCAACCCCGGGAAACGCCGTGGCCCATGCACAGAAATAGGACATCGACATCGGTTAGTGCTGCTCCCGCGTTCCCGCTAAAATGCAGCTCCGTTTCCCCTACCAGGTCGGTGTGCACTTCCGATACCGCCTTGCCAGTCTGGCTGCCGCTTTCCACGAAAGTGATCTCCGCTTCGGGGTGGTGGACCAGGATCCGGAGCAGTTCTCCGGCCGTATATCCGCCCCCGCCGATGATGCCTATCCGTTTCATTTGTTCTGTTGTACGGCATTACGAATCCGCCCGGGGACGCTGAGGATCTTCGTGAAGCCCCGGACGTCATCGCCGGACCATCCCTTGTTCATTTCCCCGTAAGCGCCGAAGCCGGCGCCCAGCAAGTCATCCGTGGAGGTGATGCCGTCCAGCTCGAAACGGTACGGGTGCAGCGTGAGGTGCACCGTACCGTTCACCGTAGCCTGGGAGCTTTCCAGGAAGGCTTCCACGTCCCGCATCACCGGGTCCAGGAACTGTCCCTCGTGCAGCATCATGCCGTACCAGTTGCTGAGCTGCTCTTTCCAGAAGAGTTGCCACTTGCCGAGGGTGTGCTTCTCCAGCAGGTGGTGCCCTTTGATGATGAGTACCGCGGCGGCGGCGGCGAAACCTACCCGCCCCTTGATGCCGATAATGGTATCGCCTACGTGGACGTCCCGCCCGACACCAAAGGGCGCGGCGAGTTTTTCCAGGGCCTTGATCGCGGCTACCGGACTGTCAAATTCTTCGTCGTCGAAGCCGATGAACTGCCCTTCCGTAAAGTGCAGATCGACCTTCCGGGCTTCGCTTTCGGTCACGGGTACGGGCCAGGCGTCTTCCGGGAGTGGCTGGTTGCTGGTCAGAGTTTCCGCTCCGCCGACCGAGGTGCCCCAGAGTCCGGCGTTGATGCTGTAGGTTCCCTTCTTCTCCGGCCACTTCAGGCCGTGCTTGGCGAGAAAGTCGACTTCCTCCTGGCGGGATAACTTGAGGTCGCGAATGGGCGTGATGATCTCCAGCTCCTTTCCGCTGAGCTCGAAGGCGAGGTCGAAACGTACCTGGTCGTTGCCGGCACCGGTGCTGCCGTGGGCTACGCCGTCCGCCCCGATCTCAACCGCGTAACGCGCCGTAGTCATGGCCTGGAACATCCGCTCCGCGCTTACGGACATCGGGTAGGTCTGATAGCGAAGACAGTTGCCGTACACGAGGTACCGCAAACATTCCTGATAATAGGCTCCGGTGACGTCAACGCTTTTGTAGGAAGCGGCACCGAGATTCATGGCCCGCTGCTCCATTTCCTGGATCTCCGCCGAAGAGAAGCCCCCGGTATCTACGGTGAGGGCATGGACTTCGTATCCTTCCTCGGTGAGGTATTTCACGCAAAAGCTGGTATCGAGGCCGCCGGAATAGGCCAAAACGATCTTCTTCAAAATGTGCTGGTTTTTGACGGCCCGTAAGTCAGTTTCGGACCTTTATACTTCGTTCTTTATACTTCAAATTTCGTACTTCCTTACCCCTCCACGATCATGTCGGTCAGGTCCACCTCCATTTTCTTGGTCTGCTGGGCGCTGGGGGCCATCATGGCCGTACACAGGCACATACGGCGCTGATTCCGCTCCAGGATATCGTAATTCGGACAGGTTTTGCAGCCCGCCCAGAAGGAATCGTCTTGCGTCAGCTCGCTGAAGGTGACCGGGCGGTACCCCAGATCGCTGTTGATCTTCATGACGGGGAGGCTGGTGGTAATCCCGAAAATTTTAGCTTCCGGGTACTTGGTCCGGGAGAGATCAAAGATCGCGGCCTTGATCCGACGGGCCAGTCCGTGCCGGCGGAAAGCGGGATTGACGATGAGTCCGGAATTGGCCACGTATTTACCGTGCTCCCAGGTTTCGATGTAGCTGAAGCCGCCGATCTCACCGTCGACCAGGGCGATGATGGCCTTGCCGGTAAGTATTTTCTCCTCTACGTATTCGGGCTTGCGCTTGGCGATACCCGTGCCCCGCGCCTTGGCGGATTCTTCGATCAGGTCACAAATGGCCCGGGCGAACACGGTATGTTCCGGCTGGGCAACCAGTATCTTGATTTGCATAAGAAAAAGGAAAAGGACGACCGGTGGGGTGGCAGGTCGTGAAGTAAGGGAATGGGGTATCGGGAAAATAACGGCAACAAATGCCGGGGCTTCCGGGCCGAAGCGGGAAGCGTATCAGATCCTTCGCCTGAGTAGGCGGATGCGGTTGGATACCTGTAGCATTGTGCAAAGTTAGGGCAATTAATACGAATTCATAGGGCCAGGAGTTCATTTTGCGGCGGAGCGCAGGGTAAACGAAACTGGATTAGCGACCGTAAATAAAAAGCCGGGCCGCCCGGGAAGGACGGCCCGGCTTTCGGGTCGGTGGTTACGGGAAAGAGTTACCGCTTCAGGAACTGCTTACTGTAGACCTTCTCGTTCACGATGATCGTCAGGTTGTAGACACCGGCGGGCAGTTGGCTTACCTCCAGGATATTACGCTCGGCACTGTAGCGGCGGCCGGTAAGGATGACGGCCCTGCGCGTCGGATAAGCAGCACGGTGAAATTGCTGACGCTGCGGTCGGTGTTCACGATATTCAAGTACATCCACGGCGGGGTTCGGGAAGAACTCGAAGGCCAGTCCGCTTTCCTCGATCGGCTCGGCTACGCCGGTGGGATGGTTCGCTGCCGAGTTCGAGGGCGCCGATATCGGGCATGCCGTACGCGTTCGTTGCCGAAGAGGTCTACCTCGGGAACCAGGGGGCCGGAGGTGCCTGCGTCAATGAGGGGATTGGTAGAGGCGTCACCGACGAGTCCCAGATTGGGGTACTCCGACTCGCGATCTATTTCGAAGGGGTCGATAAAGATATTTTCCAGATCAACCGCAACGTCCACGATGTCGTCTTCGTCGTCTGTGAATTCGGCGGCGACGTCCGAGGTACTGTTAAAGAAATTCCCTCCAAGTGAGATGAGATTGATCTCCCCGAAACCCGTCGGATCTTCGGTAAAGCCCACGTTCTTCTCCAAACCAATGCTTTCCTCATCTACGGCGTCCATGAAGAAGGCGTTGTTCTGGATCGTGAGCGATACGGCATTAGTGTCCGGGTCGGTATTACCGGGCTGGTAAATAGCTACCGCGTTTCCGACGGATCCCGGAATACTATCCACGACTACTTCCGGACGTCCGCCATCCCGGTTGTTGTAAAAGGTATTGTTGATCAGGTAATTGTCCAGTATGGAGTACAGACTGGTACCACCGTTGATGATGAGGGCGCCTCCACTACCCTGTCCGTTCGCTACCGCGTTTCCGATCAACATCGAATTACGCATATCCACGCTGACGCTGAAAGAGTTGATGGCTCCGCCCTGAGAGGAAGCTATGTTGTTGACGAAAAGGCTTTGCCGAATCTCGGCAGTCGGGGTAATCAGACTGTCGTACTGATTGGGTTCAACAGGGTCCCCAAGGGAATCGCGCACTACAAAACGGTTTAGGTTGATGGCCGCACCGGTAGCACCTGTGTTAGCGAAGAAATCACAGTTGTCAACCACCAATTTGAAGTTTTCCGTAAGCATGATGGTTCCTCCCGCATCGGTAACGCTGTTTTGCGTGAAATTGCTGTTAAGTACATTGATGTTGGTTACGGAGTCTGCGATCGCCTCCATATAGATACCTGATCCGCCACTGAGGAAACCTTGTTCCCCTGCGGCCACGTTGCCCTGGAAGGTGCAGCTATCGACCGTTACGTTGATCGGCTCGAGGGTTCCGAAAGAGAAAATGGATATCCCAGCGCCCTGATTGAAGGGGGCGGTGGTGGTACCGTTATCCAGGAAGGAACTGGATACCACGCGGTGGGTCATTCCCTCTCCATCCAGTCCCAGCGTACCGGCGGTACCCATATTACCGGAAAAGGTATTGTCCCGTACCGTAGTATTCACCCCACGCAAACGGGCTGCCGCACCGATGCCGTCCTGGGCGGTATTGCTGGTAAATTCATTGCCTTCTACCAGCGCATCCATATTGTAGAAAGCTTCTCCCTGCAGGTAGATTGCCCCACCACCGAAGGGTCCACCATCGACGTTGCTGGTAAAGGTATTTCCCATGATCTCGAAGTCAACTTGGTCGACCAGGTAGCAAATGCCCCCACCTACGGTACCGGCAATGTTTTGGGAGAAGGTGTTATTCATCAGCCGGTGCAGGTATTCCAGGGTGTCCGCTGTACCACTGACGTAGTATAATCCGCCTCCGACTGCCGCAAGACAGTCATTAAAAGTAGAGTTGCTCACGGTATTACTGAGGTTGATGATCGAAACGGCACCACCCCGGGCGGCGCTGCTGTTATCGTCGAACGTACAACTATCAATAACGGCTTCCATCGCATCAATCGCGCGGTCGCCTAAGTAATCGGTAGCATTGAAGAGGTATATCGCGCCACCATAGCCGGTTGCAGCCATGGTAGTAAAGTCACAGCGCCGAATATCGATTTGAAGCGCATTTCTGGTTTCAATAGCGCCGCCGTCAAAATCAATGGTAATGTCCTCAAACGTACAATCATGGACGTTCAGCCCCACCATATTGGTAGCGTAGATCATGCCGCTTTCCATCTCCGCCGTACCTCCTTCGAAGGTGCTGTTCATTATCGTGATGGAATCGACAATGTTAAAGTACAAGGCGTTTCCTACGGTGGTCGGATTGTCTACGACCATAATGTCATCAAAGGTAGAACCGTTGGCCGTCGAAAATAGAGACGCAGCTGCGGACCCGAACGGTGCCCGGTTATCCGTGAAGGTGACCCGCGAGACCATCGTATGGGCCTCCGAGTAAATACCGCCCCCGGTATAGGGGAGTATAGAGGCATTGCCCCCGGGGAAGTTCGGTGCAATGACCCCGTTACTGATCGTCGACGCCATCGATGATGACGGTGAACTGGCTGGTTTCGTTCGTATCAAGAACTACCAGCACCCGGTTGTTATCCACCGCCAGCAGGCTATCGTAACTGCCGACCACATCGTTACCCATCACGTCTCCGCTCAGCACCGTAGGGTTAGTGGCGGGATCGGCCTCCTCCGCCGTCGTTTCCGAACCGGCAAAGCCTCCGTAGAGCGAAATTTCCCGGTCGATAAAGAACGGCGTGGAATCCGGCGTCACGTAAGTCCCGGCAGCGATCCAGAGATCACTTCCGGCCGCGGCACTGTCGATGGCGATGCTTAAGTCGGTATACGCATCGGCCCAGGTGGTACCGTCGTTATTTCCGGTGGCGTCGGCGTCTACATAGACTTGAGCCTTGGCGGTGATGGCCACCAGCAGGAGGCCGCAAAAGAGTAGAAATTTCTTCATATCGAGTTTGATTAATTTGTAGGTCGGGATAACCCGTCAGGTAAATGAAAGTATCCTTTGTGGGTCGATAAGCCCGATCGAATAGCACTTATCAGTTAGGCAAAAAAGAAGTTATCCGGCGGCAGGCATAAAATGGGAAGCCGCGCGGATCAATATTACACTTGTCGGCCAAGAAAAAGAAAAAAATCCTCGCTGGGCCGTGGCTCGGACAAATTCCTTCAATTTCCAAAGCCATATTTCTCTCTGGCAAGAAATGGCAAGGTAGCCAGGAGGAGGTAAATCCGCCCCCACCCCGTCCCGCTCCGTACATTTGGTAGGGTCCGAAATCATCTCCTATGGTACGAATACTTTTTCTAATGCTTCTTTTCCTGTCGACCTTCGGCTGTTCATCCCCGGAAGAAAAATTCGACACGATCGTCCGCGGCGGACTGGTCTTCGATGGATCGGGATCGGCTCCATTCCGGGCGGATGTGGGCATTCGCGGGGATTCGATTGCCGCGGTCGGTGAAGACCTGGGTACCGCCGATCAGGTCATCGACGCCGAGGGCATGGCCGTGGCCCCCGGCTTTATTAATATGCTGAGCTGGGCGAATGCGGCCCTGCTGGTGGACGGACGCGCGCAGAGCGATCTTCGCCAGGGGGTGACGCTCGAGGTAATGGGAGAAGGAAGCTCCATGGGCCCGCTGAACGAGCGCATGAAACGGGAAATGAAGGAAGATCAACAGGAACTGACCTACGACATCTCCTGGACCACCCTCGGCGAATACCTGCAGCATCTGGAAGACAAGGGAGTGGGCGTGAATGTCGCCTCATTTGTCGGGAATGCCACCCTACGCAACCACGTGATCGGGTATGAGGCCCGGGCGGCCACGGCCGGGGAACTCGACGAGATGAAGAAACTTTTAGCGGAGGCCATGCAAGAGGGAGCCGTCGGGGTATCCTCCTCCCTGCTGTATGCTCCTAGTATGCATTCGGATACCGAGGAACTTACGGAACTGGCCCGCGTGGCGGCGGACTACGACGGGATGTACATCTCCCACATCCGTAACGAGGGAGACGACCTCTACGCCGCCATCGAGGAGTTGGTCACCATCAGCCGCGATGCGGGCGTACGGGCGGAGATCTACCACCTGAAGGCCTCCGGCGAACAGAACTGGGAAAAGATGGACTCGGTGATCCGGTGGATCGACCGCTTACGGGAAGAGGGGCTACCCATTACCGCCGACATGTACACCTATAATGCCAGTTCTACGGGATTACATGTGCAGTTGCCGGACTGGGTGCGAAAGGAGGGCATCGATATCATGCTCGATCGCTTGCAGGATCCCAGCGTACGGGAGCGGGTCGTAGGGGAAATCACCTTTCGTAACCCTCCGGAAAGCATACTCTTCGTAGGCTTCAAGAATCCAGCGCTTAGAAAATACGTGGGTCGCCGACTGGACGAGGTCGCCGAATCGCTGGGCGTAAGCCCGGCTCAGGCCGTGGTCGATCTCATTCACGAAGACGACAGCCGGATCCAGGTGGTCTACTTCTCCATGTCGGAAGACAATATCAATAAAAAGATCCAACAGCCGTGGATGAGTTTCTGCTCCGATGCCGGCGCCTACAGTACGGAGGGCGTTTTCCTTGAACAAAGCACACATCCGCGGGCGTACGGATCCTTCATCCGGGTCCTGGGCCACTTTAGCCGGGATCTGGGACTGTTCCCCCTCGAAGACGGCATCCGTCGGTTGACTTCCCTACCGGCGGAGAACCTCCGGCTGGAGCGGCGCGGTTTCCTCAAGCCAGGTTATTTCGCGGATGTAGTGATCTTCGATCCGGAGGCCGTTGACGATAGGGCCACTTTCGCCGATCCGCACCAGTATGCTACCGGCGTGCGCGATGTAATAGTCAACGGCTGCCTGTCGCTGCAGGGCGGTTCTCCTACGGGAAATCCTTGTGGTCGCTTTGTAAAGGGGCCGGGATATCCCGGGGAACGACCCTAGAAAAACAAAGCAGGCCCGAAGCGGATGCTTCGAGCCTGCTGATGTTAAGTTGATGTAGACCCACAAGGACTCGAACCTTGAACGACAGAACCAAAATCTGTTGTGTTGCCAATTACACCATGGGTCTGAATGTCTTTAGCGGCCGCAAATATACGTCAGGCGAAATTATTCCGCAAGCAGAGACGCTTTTTTGTAACCGCGGCGGAAGCCCGGAAGTTGCTATCCGGGGTCGTTAACCCAGCTTTACGACCATCCCGGAGCACCGAAAGTCGCCGTTATCCATCCACTCCAGCACCTGATACCCGGGATCCCGTTCGTGCATTACGAAGCTTTTTGCCCCGGGATCGATAAAAAAGCTGGTGGGGGCGCACAGGAAAATATCGAGGTTCCGGTGGGTGACCGCCCGCACGGAATGATAATGGCCGCAGAAAATTCTCCGCCGGCGACCGTCCCGCGTAAGGATCTCGTACAGGCGGTCCGTTTTCCGGAGGGGATACTTGCGGTCCATGAACTCGACACCTAGTTCCACCGGGGGGTGGTGCATTACGATGTCGGAGTCTGGGTACTGCGGTAAGAGTGTATCCAGCCAGTCCAGCTGGTCTTCACTAAGCACGCCCGGACTGGTATCCAGAAAAATAAAGGAGCGTTCGCCGATCGTCCGGTGGTAGAAGATGGGGGAACTTCCGTCTCCCGGCAGGTCGAAAGACCTGCGCAGCATCCCCCGGTCGTCGTGATTACCGGCCGTGAGGAAATAGGGTTGGTTTAATTGGTCGAGTATCGGACGCAGCCGGGTATAAACCTGTTGAACGGGTTCGTGGGCACAGAAATCACCGGTAAGAAAAAACGCGTCCGGCGCCTTTATTTTTGCCGACTCCAATACGGCGGCGAAGCGCTGTTCTACGTCGAGCCCCATCAGGAGCTCACCGGGAGATAATAGATGAAGGTCGGTGATTTGTACAATGCGCAGCGCCACAAAAAATCGGAATAGTTGTGCAGTATAACTAAATCGGCCTTCTCGCTAGTGCGAAAAGGCCGGCAGACTTTTAAATGAGTTGGCTTTAAGCCAGTTTGCGGTACAGGAAAAGCAGGATGATAGCGCCAAGAACGGCGATCAGAATGGAGCCGATGTTAAAGCCATCGACCGCGCCAAAGCCTAGCGCGCTACTGATAAATCCACCGATCACGGCTCCAACGATACCGATCAGAATGGTTACGATCCAGCCTCCGGGATCGGGACCAGGCATGACCCATTTGGCGATTGCTCCGGCAATGAGGCCAAGAAGAATCCATAAAAGAATACCCATGTGGTGTGTGTTTTGGTTTGGATGATGATTCCTTCCTATAGCCCATAAATACGGGCAAATGTTCGACAAACGTCAAATAAGTGTCAGAAAATTCGCAACCCTTTTGCTTACCGGCGTTCCTTTACCTTCGCACTTTGTTATCGTCTATTGGCTATGCGCACCTTATTATTCCTTTTCCTCATCTCCCCGCTGCCCCTCCTCACGCAAACGAATGACGCGCTGGTAGCCTACTATCCTTTTGAAGGAAATCTCGGCGATGCGACGGGGAGCTCCGAAAACCTTGGCCTTCCCGAGGGAGCGGTGGACTTTGACTGTGGAGTCAGCGGTGAAGCTTTGCTGTTGTCCACTCCGGGTGACTATATGCGCATCCCGGGAGGAGCCACTACCAACGTGAACCGGATTTTTGCCGACCAGGACTTCACGGTCAGCTTTTACTTCAAACCCATAGGAGTTAACGGCAACCAGTACCTACTGTCGAAGCGTAGCACCGATTGCGCCTCGCAGCAATACTTCAGCATACGCTATGCAGGGGGTAGCCGCACCTTGAGCGCAGAGCTTCGCGAGGGGAACGTAACGATCAATCTGGAGCAGGCAATCGACAACGGCAGTTGCTGGCAGCACGTTACGGTGCGCCGGCAGGACCGGGAATTACGGCTATTCATTAACGGGGAGTCGGTTGCGGCGGAAATTACGCCTGGGCGGATAGACATAGATAATGAAGGGGACCTGCTAATCGGAGCCGGTGAATGCCGAAGCCCCGCCGAGGAAAACTTTACCGGCCTGATCGACGAACTGCGCTTTTACGGGCGCGCGCTGTCTCAGGACGATGTGGCGGGCCTCTTTGGCCGGCCCGACCAGATCCTCACCGATGATGCCCGGATTTTTCTCGGAGAAAGTGTTGCCATCAATCTCAATAGTACCTGCGGTACCGTTTTCAGCTGGACGCCGGCAGCCGGAGTAGCCACGCCTTCGGAAGCGGAACCGACCATAACCCCCCGGGAAGACGGCCGCCGGATCTACCGGGTAGAAATTGGGGATGCTCAATCCTCCTGCATCGCTTCCGACAGCATCGAAATCGTGGTCATCGACCCGGATAACCTGAACTGCGATAAGGTCTTTTTTCCCAAAGCCTTTACCCCCAACGGGGTCGGACCGGAAGAGAATGAAACCTTCGGCGTCTCCAATCCCTATTCCATACGCGAACTGGTAAGCCTTGAAGTATTCGATCGTTATGGTGGACGCGTATTTTCCACCTCCGATGCCTTCGAAAGGTGGGATGGCTCCTTTCGGAATCAGCCCGTAAATGCCGGCGTTATGCTATGGCGGGTGGTGTACGTATGCGAAGGGCAGGAAATCATTCGTACCGGCAGCGTCACTATCCTTCGGTAGCAAAGTCGTCCGGCCGGTCCATCCACTTGCCCCGGGTGAAATCCGGGAATTGCTGAAGACTTCCGCCGGCCGCAATGCTCTGCTCCGATAGTGGTGTGACCGCTAACCAGGTAGCTCCGTCGTAAACATCCAATGGCGGCCGCTCCCCTGATTTAGCCACCCGGACGAAATCCCTGATCAGAAAATAATCCATCCCACCGTGACCGGCTCCGGCAGCTAGCTCACCATCCTGTTGCCAGTATGGATGATCGTACTTTTCCAGATAGGCGGCAGCGTCCTCCCATTGGTGGCTGGGTGATTTTCCTTCCAGATAAATACTTTCGTTCACGTCCATCCAGAGCCCTTCGGTTCCCTGCACGCGGAATCCCAAGCTGTAGGGGCGAGGGGAATTGGTATCGTGGTGCAGCACTACTACCTCACCGTTGGCGGTAGAAAGCATCGTGGTAACCACGTCCCCCAGTTTAAAATCTACCGAGGCATTAGGGTGCTCGGAACTACCCTTGTCGACAATGTACTTGTGAAGCCCGCGCGCCTTGGTGGCCATGGAGGTGAGGCTCACGAACCGGTTGCCCCGGTTGATGTCGATCATGGTGGCGACGGGGCCCAATCCATGTGTCGGATAGAGGTCACCGTTTCTATACTGGCTGTGGCGGGTGCGCCATCTGGCTTCGTGAAAGGCTTTTTCTCCGAACTCTACCCCCTTCCCGTAGGCGGATTCTCCATCGTTGAATTTTACTTCGCGGAGATCGTGTTGGTACCCCCCTTCCAGGTGCAGCAGCTCCCCGAAGAGGCCCTGGCGCACCATATTCAGGACCGCCATCACATCCCGCCGGTAACAAACGTTTTCCAGGAAAAAGAGATGACTACCGGTTTCCTCGTGGGTCCTGACCAGTTCCCAGCATTCGTCCAGACTGAAAGCGCCACCCACTTCCAATCCGGTATACTTACCCGCCCGCATAGCGGCAACGGCCATGACCGTATGCCACCTCCAGGGAGTAGCGATGATGACGGCATCCACGGGAGCCTCCTCCAGTAGACGCCGGTAATCCTCCGGGCCGCGATCGTACACCACCGGCCGGTCGAGGCTCCTTTCGTCGAATATGGCGTGGGTATACTCGACCATTCTCGGATCGATGTCCGCAATAGCCGTGACGCTCACCTCCGGTTGGGACAACAGTTCCCGGATATGGCTCTGCCCCCGGAAACCACTACCGAGGATACCCACCCGCAGTACGCCATCCTGGAAAAAGCTTGATCCTGCGCTTGCCGCCCCGGGAAGCGCACTGGCGGCAAGCGTACCGAGGGAAGTCTGAAAAAATTTACGGCGGTCGATCGGCATGGTGGGGGTATTTTGTCTTCGGAAGATAAGTGCTTGGCTAGACTTCCTGGCCCGCCCGAAACAACCGACGGCCCCACAGCAGTACCTGGAAGCCGTAGATCGTGAGCCAGATCAGGAGAACGGTGTAGGACATGGACTGGGCCCCCGCGTACCATTCCTGGCTACGCATATCCACGAAGAAATAATTGTAGCTAATAAAATCGCTGACGGCCAGTATGGCATAGGCAATGACGAAAAGCATGCTCCCCTTCAGCAACTTACGGATGTACCATAATAGCCTGGGCAGGGTACGGCGGTTGAGCAGCGCCCGCTTGCGCCGCAGGTATTCATAGCTGAAAAAGATGTAGGCGGGCCAGACAATGAGGTAAAGCGCCTGCTCCAGGCCGCCGTAAAAGGGGCTGTAGAAATACCGCCCCTCCGGCCGGCGAAAGGAAGGAATGAGCCAAATGGACACGAAGAAAAGGAACTGCGCCACCGGGAAAATGAAATGCTTCAGATCACCTATCCGTAGCCGGTAACCGGGGTACAGGCTGATCTTGACGTGGAGAAAGAGCAGTACCGGCAACCACAACGTGAAGTAGATCGGTAGAAACTGGAGTGCGGGCTGCCGCTCAAAGATCCCCGAGAAAAGCAGCAGAAAATGAAGTTGGGTAAGTCCTCCGGCGATGAGCAGGGCACCGTACAGACCATTGGCGCGCAGGTCGCCGCTGCGCTTCAGGAAGAAGAGCGTCCCAATGCCAATGGCCGCCAGCGTGCTGGCGGCCATCAGGCCTATCGGTAGATAAAAAAATAACAGGCGGGTCGCGCTCATACGGCGAAGGTAGCCGATTGGACTAAGTTGGTGACTGCGACCGTGCGCGGATCCTAAACGCCGATCTTTCCGCGGCTTAGGTCTTTATAGAAAGACTTGATGTAGCGCTTGATCTCCCGTTTACTGGTAGCACTCATTTCCGAGTAGTCATCTATCTGGTCGAGGAGAACCTCTTCGAGTAAGAGCAGCTCATCGGCGGCACGCTGCAGTTCGGGCTCGACAGGAAATTCCCAAACGAAGATCCGGTCGGTCATGGCGGTCTGATCGGGGTGCATCAGGCGTCCGTATTCCGGATTGACCAGACCACTGAAGTCAAAATCGTAGGGTACGGCGGTGATCATACCACTTTCGTCCTGCATAAGCTTAAGGTTACGACCCAGTTTGGTACTGTAATCCATATTGCCGATCATGTACTGGAACAGGGCGACCTTTTCGATATTGGTGAAGGTGGCGTGGGGCGCATTGTAGCACTCCTGGCAGTTTTCCCGTTCCAGGCGGTCCTTCAGTTCGTCCGTATCTTCAATGAGAATGGCGTAGCTGGTGAAGGTCGACCCATCAGCGGTATTAACGTACTTGATGGTAAGCAACTGGGTGCGGAAGCTGGCCTGCGGCTCCACCGTACGGTACAGTTCGTAGATAAGCTCTTCGCGCAGGATGGCGTCCTGTCCGCGCTCCCCAAGGGTGCAGTGGGTAACGAGCTTATAATCATTGTGGCTATTGAGCCCGGCCATCCGCAGAAAGGTTTTGTCAAACTGCAGCATTAGGGGCGGCATCACGCAGGTGCGACGACGGTAGCGGCCGCGTACGGAAATGTCAACGCCGAATTTCTCGCCGTTATCGATGACAATGCCGCGCATCTCCTTGTCCGTTTTGCGGTTGGCAAGCAGCGTGTCGAGGTTCAGGTGGATTTCGATGGTTTTATCATCCGAGCGGCTCCACCGGTCGAAGATGCTCTCGCCCTTTTTCGCGGAAAGCGAGGCCGAAGCGACGAGCAGTGAGAGGAATAAGATCGTGGAGCGTAACATGGTGTGGAGGATGAAAAGGTATTATAATGACGGAGGGAAATTCCTCTGGTTGCACGTTGATTATCAGTGTTTTATCTGTTCCTCAACGCTTATATACCAAATGTCGTCCGCTACCGAACCAATCGCAAATCCGTTCGAGCATTCCTAGGAATGCATCGACGAATGCGGGTAATTGCCGATGAAAGCAGTTATAGTTCGACGAATGGCTGATTTTCAAGCCATTGTACCGCCCGCTAGCCGGGTCTACCGCGATGCACATAAATGGTTACATCGCTCAGGAAAAGATCCGGCGGCCGCCGCGCCGGGCCTGACTATCCTGGCCGCCCCCCATGGAGGCTGCTATTGGTCCACGGGCTGCCGGCACATATTGAGCTGCATGCTTAGCGGGTTGTAAGGTGCCAGGGCCCGGACCCGGACATAATGCCGGATCACCTAGCAGACAGGAATGCCACCAAGGCGGGTCCAACACCTCCGGGATTCGTAAATGCTAGCGTAATTAATGTGGCATTGCGTCGGGGGGAGCACCCTGGACCCGTTCGTCGCATAAACCGTAAATCCGTGGATTACCTAAAACACCTTTTCGTAGAGTTCCTTCTTCCGATCCTTGGCCGGCGAACGGTCTTCCAGGATCTCGAAGACGTTGCGCTTGATAGTGTGGGCGATGTCACCCGTGGGCAGGTCGTTGCAATCGAGTCCGAAAGGGTCTTCGATCTCTTCTCCCATGAGTTCCACGCCGACGAGCGCGAAAACGATCAGCATGCTCAGCGGAATCGCTCCCCAGCCGAATTGCTCCGAAAGCCCGAAGGGCAGTAGCACCGCATAGGCCGTAACGAGGATCTTCAGGTAAACGGCGTAGCTAAAGGCGATGGGGGTCTTTTTGATCCGCTCGCAAGCGCCCAGGATATCGAGCAGGCTCTGGTGCTGCGGCTTGATGTTGATGTAGTCGCCTTCGTTGATGTCGCCGTTCCGGTGGGCCTCCGCGATCCTTTGGTAGATCCGCAGGGCGATGAAGTTGGGCACGTGATCTTTGGTTTCGTAGTAGGCGATCTCTTCTTCCGCGAGGTAAACCAGCTTGTCCAGCCTGGTGCCTTCGCGGAGGTGCTCCGAAAGCGCCAGGCAAAAGTTGGCGATGTGCTTGGCCATGAACCGGCGGATCTCGAGATCCGCGGGCGGCCAGCTGCTGTCGACGTAAAGCGCCAAATTTCGGGAGTTATTCACCAGGGCACCCCACTGTTTCCGCCCTTCCCACCAGCGGTCGTAAGCGGTGGTGGTTCGAAAGCCCAGAAAAATGGAAAGGATAACGGCCAGCAGGGAGAATATGGTGCTGTCCACTTGCAGGTAGCGGTGGAGGTCGAAATACTTGATCGAGCCTACTATGAGTGCCGCGTATACACCCATGACCAACGTAGCTATTAAGATCCGTTGCATCGTATAGCTGGTGGTCAGGTGATTGACGTGGCTGAACCAGCTTCCGTTGGATTTGTAGATGATCATTCTACAAGTTACAACTTCACCACTTCCGCTTCCATGGTCTTGCGGCCCAGGTCGATCAGGATCTTGGTTCCCGCCCGGTGATGGCCGGTTTCCACGTAGCCCATCCCGAGGGGATAATCGAGACTGGGTGCGTGGGTGCCGCTGGTGACCTCCCCGATGGCTTCTCCGGCTTCATTCAGGATCGGATAGCCCTGCCGGGGCGCGCGGCGGTCGTGCACCCGGAAGGCTACCAACCGGCGCTTGATGCCTTCTTCTTTCTGCCGAAGGAGGTATTCTTTGCCGACGAAATCGTCGCCGCCCAATTTGGTGATCCATCCCAGTCCGGCTTCCAGGGGGGAAGTCGTATCGTTGATGTCGTTGCCGTAAAGGCAGTATCCTTTTTCCAGCCGGAGGGTATCGCGCGCACCCAGGCCGGCGGGTAAGAGGCCATGGGGCTTGCCGGCTTCCATGATCGCCTTCCAGGCCTTCCGGGCCTGATCCGCATCGAGGTAGAGCTCAAAGCCCCCCGCGCCGGTGTAGCCGGTGGCGGAGATGAGCACGTTATCGACTCCGGCGAGGCTACCCCGAACAAAGCTGTAATAAGGGATCGCGGCCAGGTCGATATCCGTGAGCGGCTGTAAAATCTCCGCGGCCTTCGGGCCCTGCACGGCCAGCAGGGCGGTGCGGTCGCTGATGTCCAGCACTTCCGCACCGAAGCTGTTGTGGCTGTTGATCCAGTCCCAGTCCTTCTGGATATTACTGGCGTTCACGACGAGCATATATGCCGGGTGCTCCCCGCTCATGCCCATTCGCGGGTTGGGCGGAAGCCGGTACACGAGGAGATCGTCGACGATCCCTCCCTCCGGTCGGGGCAGGCAACTGTACTGGGCCTGGCCTTCGGCTAGTTTTCGGACATCGTTGCTCGTTACGTATTGGACCAGTTCCTGCGCCCCGGCGCCCCTTATGATAAATTCCCCCATATGCGACACGTCAAACATACCTGCGGCCTCGCGAACGGCGTGATGTTCCTCCTTCAGGGAGCTGTAAACCAGCGGCATTTCGTAGCCCGCAAAATTGACAAGCTTGGCTTCCAGGTGGCGGTGGGTATCGGTGAGGGGAGTCGTTTGCATTGATCTTTATTTGACGGGAAGGTAAACCCGGAACACGGTACCCCGCGGCTGGTTGTCTCGTACCTCGATCTGACCGCCGTGTTTTTCAACGATTTGCCGGACGATGAAAAGTCCCAGTCCGGTTCCCTTGGTGCTGCGGGTGTCTTCGTTACCTACGCGGTAGAACTTCGTCCATACCCTGCGCTTCTCCCGGTCGGGGATACCCACGCCGTTGTCCTCGACGGTCCAGACAATCTCGCTTTCGCCTCCCTTCTGCAGGATGGTTCGGATCACGGGATCCGGCTGGCTGTATTTGGCCGCGTTCTCCAGCAAGTTGACCACCACGCTGGTCAGGCCGGGCTTATCACCGAAAATCTTGGGAATGTCCGGCTCGATGTCCACGTGTACGTTGGCTCCCCGGTACTTCATTACCACGCGGTCGGCGGCGTCCTGCACCAGCTCGCCGAAGTCGATAGCTTCCCGATTCAATTGGTAGACGTTCTCCAACTTCGCGCTCAGGAGCAGGTCATTCACCAGCGCGGTAAGCCGGTCGGTTTCGGCCAGGGCGTTGGTACTCAGTTTTTGCTGAATTTCGGGTTTCAGCTCCCGCCGCCGCTGAAAGGTTTCGAGGATTAACCGGATCCCGGCCAGGGGAGACTTCAGTTCGTGGGTGATGCTGAGCAGGAAATTACGTTGCTGCTCGGCGGCACTGATCTCTTTCTTGAGGTTGCGGTACAGCAAATACAGTCCACCGGCCAGACTGAGGACGAGCAGCAGGGCTTCGCCGAGGATCATGCGTTGTTGCCGTTCGAAGTGATCGGTGAGCCGCTGGTAATTCTCCGTGAGCCGGAAGTCACTGGCGCGCTCAATACGCTTCTGGACGGCCAGCTCGATCGCCAGTTTATCGACGCGGGCATTGTGCGCTTCTTCGTTCTTTCGCAGTAGCAGGATGGACCACCAACCGAAGGCCAGGAGCATGTAGGCTATGATGGCGTAACTGATTGGGGGGAGCTTGCGCAATTAGTGGGTTAGTCTTTTAGTCGCTGGCTCCGCCATCGTTAGTTAGCTGGCTTCGCCATCTGATTAGTCGGCTTCGCCGGTTAGTCTTTTAGTCTTTTAGGCAACTGGCTTCGCCATTTGGTTAGTCGGCTTCGCCGGTTAGGGTGTTAGTTCTTTTAGTTAGCTGGCTTCGCCATCTGGTTAGTCGGCTTTGCCGGTTAGTCTTTTAGTCGCTCCTGGCGGTCGTGGCTAGTTAATTAGATTGAAACCCCACAACTGACAACTGACAACTGACAACCCACAACCCTCCACCCTCAACCCTCAACCCTCAACCCTCAATTAAAGAAAGAGTCGTACTGATTGCTTTCGCCGGTCTTGCGGGCGCGCTCGGGTACGGGAGCATCCAGGTCCAGCACCTCGCTATCGTTGTTGGCCTGTAGCAGGAGCGTCGACTTTTCTTCGCCCAGCAGGAGGGAATTGGATTCTTTTTCCCACTGTTCGAGCATGTTGAGTCCTTCTTCTTCGAAGACCCCGTTTTGGAGGTCGACGGAGTCCATGAAGTTGGCGGAGACTTCCATGAAGCGTTCCATTTCTCCCACTTTGTTGGCTACGTCTTCGGTGATGTTCTCCATGGCCATATCGAACATGGCGCGTTGGTCGGGGTCACCCTGAATGACGCTCATGGCGGAGTTCATGGCTCCGTGGCTGGCGTGGATGGCCTTTCGCTCCTGTTCCTTCACGGCTACCTGGTCGGTAATATCTTCGGCCAGGATCTGGCTGTTTTCGTACATCTTGGTAAGCACCCGGTAAAGCACTTCCATCTTCTTGTAGAGCTCCTCCAGCTTCATATTGCTGTCCTTCAGGCGGCCGGCGCGTCGACTCTTCAGGATCATCACGTTCCGCTTGTTGGTTTCCTTGGCCTTACCGGCGATCTTGAGGTTACTACGGATATCGCGTTCGTTATTTACGATCTGTTCCTTCAGCTTATGCATCTGGGCGCGCAGCTGGCTGATCTGCTTATTCATTTTGCGCAGATTGCCCTGCAGCTCCTCGACGTAGGTCTTGAGGATGCCGATCGGATCGATCTGGACGAACATGCCGGTGATGGCGCGCATCACGCTCTTGTACATGTAGAAGACGAGGTTGCGCATGCGCGGGTCTAATACCATATACAGCAGGCCGGCAACAATAAGCCCAGCCACTACCAAGCCGATGGTGGTACTTATGAAGCTTAAAATCGCCGCTCCGAAGTTGACCACCACGAAGCCGAGCACGGCGAATATCGCCACCAGGAACAAGAGTCCGGTCACCCCCTCGGGGCGTTTCCAGAAAGACTTCGGTTTCATTTGTGGTGCTTCCATTTTCCTATCGTTTAAAGGGGCTCGTCAAAGATAACGAACCCGGTGTGGTGTACAAAAGGCCCATAGCCCCCGCTTAGTTTGCGCGGCTCGACGAGTCTAGGGAATTTATCGACAATTTGCGAAAAGATGGCGGGCGGCGGGGCGCAGGTGAAGGATTTATCAATGTAATTGTGAAATTTGGTGGTAAAAAATTCGGCCGGGTAACTAAAATCAAGAATTTTTTGGTGGAGGTCGATAGGCTTGGAGGGTATTTGCCGCCTGCTGCGCTTGCGGAGGGGTCGGACCGGAGGTCCTTCCGTCCGGGTTGGGACAACGCAAAAGGTCCCCTCCAGCGCTATAGCCGAAGGGGACCTTCTAATCAGGCGTTCGCCGGATTTAGAACCGCAGCGTGACGGTTTCACCGATACCACAACCTACTTTCAGGCGGGCACCTTCCTCGAGACCGCGCTGGAAAGCGTCGGCACGGATGGGCATGGAACTGCGGTAATTCGCGATACGACGGTTCGCGTCGCCGGCAACCTCGGAGTCAATACTCTTGGCGTAGCTGTACTTATCGATGGCGGCCAGAACGGCAAGGCGCTGGTCCCAGGCATCACCGCAACCACTGCTCATGCGGCCGTAGAGGTCGCCGATCAGGATGTAAGGCTTGCCCCAACCGGGATTAAGTTCCGCGGCGCGATTGGCGTTAGAGCGGGCGCTGCTGTACTGTCCGAGCTTACCCAATTGAATCTGGGCGATCTGGTAGGCGTATTGAGCCTTTTTCTCACTCTCATCGGTCTTTTCGATAGCGGCCTCATACAGGTCGACAGCATCACTGAAGCGCTCTTCCTCGTAAGCTACGGAAGCGGCGTAGGCGGGATTAAGACGGATACGCTCCGCTTCGTACTCTTCGGCCTTTTCAGCGTAGAGTTCATCGTACATATTCTGCACCATCACAACGTCGGCGTCGGTGCTGTCACAGCCCTGGGCCTTCAGTTTGGTAACGATGTAGCGAAGGATATCCAGGCTATCCTTGTTTTCCTGAGCTTTCGGGATCAGCATGTCCTTGAAGTAGGCGCAATCGAAGATCTCGTCGGCGAACTCCAGGATGTCCGCTTCCAGGTTATCCTTCCCGGCCTGGTAGTATTCGGCGTAATTCTCCTTCTCGATGTTATAATCAGCAACCTTAACTGCTTTGTCGTACAACTCCCGGACACGAACGTTGTCGATCACATCTTCCTTGAAGTAGTAATTCAGGAGCTTACCCAGGGGAGCCAGAACAACGTATTCCGTTTCGTTGCCGGCCTGATCGATGGCATCCTCGAGAACTTCGATCGCCTCTTCACTATAACCCGCGAGGTAGAACATGTCGGAGCCTTTGCGACCGAGCAGGAAAGCCTCGTCTTTCGGGTAGCACTGCGCCTGCTGATCGTACAGGGTGAAGATCATGTCCGTGTATTCCTGCTTCTTGGCGGGGTCCGTGGCCTTCTGGCGCAGGGCTTTGTAAAACATCCGGCCGTCCTGATAATGGAAGGCCCGCTGTCCGTCGGCCGCTGGAGCGATCTCATAGGCCGTTTGCCAGCTTTTAAAAGCATCGTTGAATTCCTGGTCGCTCATGGCGGCTAGGTCCTCGGCGGTTTTATTACGGACAAAGTTGCGATAGGCAACGTGAGCGTTTTCCGCCTGCTCCTTTTGGGGCGAGTCTACCCAGGTTTCACACTGAGCGTTGACGGCAGACACGGAGGTGCCGAAAACCAGCAACAGCGCGAAGGTGCGGATTAGAGTTTGCATATTGGTTTAATTGAGTTTGCGTTTAAAGAACCAGGAGTTGTCGTTGAGACTGAATCCCAGTGTAAGTTGTACATAGCTTTCATCAAGAACATCCGGGATGCCAAATTTACCATATTCGACGGCAAGATCAAGGAAGGAGATCTGCTGGCGGGGTAATTGAATGGGTAATCCCAGCCCTAAGGTAACGGCATTTCG
Source organism: Lewinellaceae bacterium (assembly GCA_963747415.1). GTDB lineage: Bacteria > Bacteroidota > Bacteroidia > Chitinophagales > Saprospiraceae > Neolewinella. The sequence continues at coordinate 2,055,479 of CAVVFF010000004.1, forward strand.
GCGGGCCTGCACGCCATTGATGACCCGGGGGTCGTCTTCCATGCGGGCTCCGAGCCGGTAGCGCACCCGGGCCCAGTAATTGTTATAGGAAGTTGCGTTGGGGATTATCTGCACGCCCAGTGCGAAGCGACTTACATCGGCCAGCTGCTCGGGTTGCTCGCTGTTCCGGTAATTGCCGTAGGCCGTCCCGCCGTATTCCGCGCCGATGAACAGGCGGTTGAAGTGTTCGTAGGCCAGGCCAAAGGTGTAGCTGGCCGGCAGGTCCACCTCGCCCTGGATCTCTTCTTCGAAACTGATGGTATCGCGAACGGCTACATTGCCCAGGGGACTGAATTTGCGAAACAACAAGCTGCTTTCGGAATCTACGGTACTCCCCAACTGTCCGTTGGCGGCTACGATGATTCTTTTGCCATTGGCAACCCGCTCACCTTCCTCATTCAGGTCCTTAAAATTGAAAGCGTACTGGACACCATAGCCGAGATTGAACCCGCTGATACTAAGCTCGTCGAGGAGCTCCGTAGCCAGTGCTTCCGGAATGCTGTCAAAAATCACGATGCGGCTGTTGGTCAGTTTGCCGAAATTGTAGTTCACGTTCAGGCCGCCGAAAAGGCCCCGGTACCGGAGTGCGGTGGACCAGCTGAAGCGGTAAGCGCCCCCGTTGCCCTTGAGGCTGTTGGACACGGGACCGGTCAGTGGATCATTTCCCGTAAGTTCCAGATCGTATCCCACCAGCGTAGTTGGTGCGAGCGAGAAGGCCATGCCGGCATTCCAGGAGTTCTGTTGTTGCTCGAGGCTGAGGTTGATTGGGTTACGCAGGGGGAAGCCCAGCGCCAGGTAACTGATGTTTCCCTGGTAAGCAGTGGCCGTGGCAGTCTGATCGGACAGCTTCGAGGAACGGCCGTAGAGCCCGATCTCAAAGCTGGTGGCTTGCAGACTAGCCAGGCTGGCGGGATTAAGCAGATTCAGATGAAAAGCATCCTGATAAGTGGACTGTAAGCCGCCCATACCCGCCTGGGCGGCGTGGACCTGGTCGAGCGGGTCCCCCAATCCGAAGCGGCTCAATGGACTGTTCTCTTTCGGTCGAATGTCAACAAAGTCAGTGCCGGCTACCTGAGCGAATGCCTGACTGCCGGTGGCCAGGAGGCCCAGCAGCAGCGCAAACGGGAGCAGACTTGTTTTATAAATCTTCGTTGACATAAGTTGACAATATTTGATTGAGCCCGTACAGGACCAACTGGGGTGAGTGATGAACCGAAATGGAAAAGTGCGGCAACAGCAGCGGGGCGTCTCCGCCCGTTAATACGAGCTGCAGGTCAGGATAGCGTTCACGAAGGCGCTGGAAAAGCCCCTCTGTTTCGTACACTACGCCCAGCAGTCCACCGTGCCGCAACGCTGTCTCGGTGCTAAGTCCAAGGTGTTCCCGTATACCAGAGGGAAGAACCAATGGTAGTCGGGCGGTGCCCTCATGCATAGCCCGGAGGCGCATATTGACACCGGGGCTGATGTTTCCTCCCCGGTATCGGCCATCGGCTTCTACCAGGTCGAGGGTCAGGCAACTGCCCGCGTCTACGACCAGGCAAGCCGTCTTAAAAAGCCCCTTGGTGCCGGCCACCACCGCGATACGATCCTGTCCCAGTGTTTCCGGGCTTAGGTAATCGGATGCGAACGGCAGCGTGCGCTTGCGATCGAGGGTATAAATACCCAGACCGGCGGATTTCCATTTATCGATCCACCGGTCGGGTGGCACGTTTGCCACGGTGGAATAGATGATGTTTTTCACTCCAGGGTTGGTCGCCAGTCCATCCAAACCCTCCCAATCATCCGGTGCTAAACGGTGAACGGGAAGCTCCAACTCATTGCCGCGGAAGCACGCGGCCTTGGTGCCGGAGTTTCCGATGTCGATGACGAGCTGACGGGTGGGTGGGTTCAACTTAAAGTCGGCTATAAGACGCGGGATTGGGGGCAAACGGTTCTTAAGCGGAAGTTAAATTCCGGAGTGGATGATTTGGTCTAATGCTTAAAGTGCCGAACACTGGTAGTGACCATTGCGACCTCATCCTTATTTGCTGCGTCGATGGAATCCTGGTCCCGGATGGAGCCACCCGGTTGCACGACAGCGGTGATTCCTGCTTCCGAAGCGATCTCCACGCAGTCGCTGAAGGGAAAGAAGGCATCGCTGGCCATTACGGCATCCTGCAACTCGAAGCCGAAGTTTCTGGCCTTGGTGATGGCTTGCTTCAGGGCGTCTACGCGACTGGTCTGACCGCAACCCATACCGATCAGCTGGTTATCCCGAACGAGGGCGATGGTATTGGACTTCAGGTGCTTGGCGCACTTGTTGGCGAATACCAGGTCGGCGGTCTCCCGTCCGTTAGGCTGCCGTTCGGTTACTACCGTGAACTGGTCGGCACTTTCGGTCTGGGTGTCCGTGTCCTGCACGATCACGCCGTTGAGCAAGCTCTTGAAGCTCAGCGGCTGCTGTTGGAGATGATGGTACTGCAGGAGCACCCGATTCTTCTTCTTGCTGAGTAATTGCAGCGCCGAGTCCGTAAAGTCAGGAGCGATGAGTACCTCGTAAAAGAGCTTGTCGATCTCCTGCGCGGTGGAAAGTTCGAGCGGACTGTTGGTGATCAGGATGCCCCCGAAGGCGGAAACGGGATCACCGGCCAGGGCGGCCTGCCACGCTTCGAGTTGGGTAGGCCGGACGGCTACCCCACAAGCGTTGGTGTGTTTGAGAATCACGAAAGCGGGATCGGCGTCCTCGAATTCCTTCATTATCCCTACCGCGGCGTCGATATCCACCAGGTTATTGAAACTGAGTTCCTTACCGTTCAGTTTGGTAAACATCTCGTTGAGTCGACCATAGTATATGGCTTCTTGGTGCGGATTTTCGCCGTAGCGAAGTTCCTTGGCTTTCATCTCACTCCGCTTGAATACCGGCAGTTCGCCGTCGGCGTTGAAGTAGGTAAAAATGGCCGTATCGTAATGGCTGCTGACGGCGAAGGCGCGACGTGCGAGTTTCCGGCGGTCCTCGAGTTGAGAAGCTCCTTCCTTATTGTCGATGATGTCCTGCAGGGTTCCGTAGTCTTCCCGGCTGGGCACGATAACTACATCCTGGTAATTCTTGGCAGCCGCCCGGATGAGGGCGATCCCCCCGATGTCAATCTTTTCGATGATGAGGTCTTCCTCTTCGGTGTTGGCAACGGTTTCTTCGAAGGGATACAGGTCTACTACCACGAGGTCGATCTCGGGGATCTCGAACTGGGCCAGCTGCTTGAGGTGGGCTTCTTCGCGCCGGGCGAGGATTCCGCCGTGTACTTTCGGGTGCAGGGTCTTTACGCGACCGTCGAGGATCGAGGGATACCCCGTCAGTTCCTCAACCGGGATCACCTCCACGCCTCGGTCGCGGATGAAGGCTTCCGTTCCTCCTGTACTGTAGATCGTTACGCCTAATTTGGCCAGCCCATCGATGATGGGTCCGAGGCCCTCCTTGTGGTAAACGGAGATGAGGGCGGATTTTATCTTACGTGTTGTCATAGGCACGTTTTCGTGAATTCCGCGCTTTGCGGAATGCCTGTTGGTTTGGGGCCGCAAAGATACGAAGGATTTCCATGGTTTCTTTTCTTGGTTCGTGAGCTCCGCTCGCGTGCGTAACGGGCTTTCCAATTCACCACCCGCACTACACCCGACTACAAGTCGGGAACCGGGCCAAATCACGGTGCCGGAACCGCTACAACCCCAACACCCACCCTTCGTGCTTGACCACCCGCTTGTGAATTTTGCGGTTGTGACCCCAGGGCCGCTCCAATAAGTCAGCCAGCGAGCCGGACCTTTGATGGTCCTGTAACCACCGCACGTAAGTTTTCACTTGTTCCCGGTCCAGAATCTGGCCTTTCCGCCGGGGAATGGTGAGTAAGCTGGGATATATCTCGGCGTGGATAATGGTTGATCCTGCGTCCTCGCCCCCGCCCCCATCTGCCGCCGTCTCGAAAGGCCAGATGAGGGAAGTATCCCGGAGTTTCTCGTGGTCGCGCAAGGCGCGTACCCGCGGAATGCCCAGTAGGGCCTGACTACCTACACTACCCGAATAGGCGAGTTTCCACGCCGACTGCATGCGCAGGTTGTGGGTTTCCACGAAGCGACGCTGTTGCAAAAAGCCATTCCACGTTGGAACCGGGTACTCGAAATCGCGCTTGCTGCCCAGAAAAATACCGCTCTGCCCCACCGGAACGCCCCAGAATGGCCCACTTGGCGCCTGGACCCGTTCGTTCATCAGCGCACCTACCTGGAAGCGATTATTGGCATTTCTGGCATCGTCGTGCACTCGTTCGGCGAGGTAATCCCAGATGGCTCGCCAGGCCGGTTTTCCCCTTAATCGTAGTGCCTGCGCCAGCCCCTTGGGATAGCCGAAAGCGAAATCCCACCCGATCAATACACGCTTACGGCGGTAGCGGATAAGTTTTTCCTTAAGGTAGTCGTAGCAGGATTGCCGGGTCCTAAAGTAGGTGGTTCGTACCCGGCCGCGGGCAGAGGCCTCACCGACCCAAATGGCGTCTTTGCTGGGTTTGGCGGGACTGGGCTTATTGCGGGCGCTCCAGTCTATGGCAAGGAAGTAGTCGAAGGGGGCCATGGGGCTAAGGTACTAAGCGACCCTCGGAGGCCCGGACCGGAGAAAGATACCCACCTTACCCGACGCCTGGAGGTGCTCTGTGCGACGGCTACACCCAACCTTACCCGACCCTCGGAGGTGCTTCCTGCGTCAGCTACACTACGAGGTCGTACGCCTATCGGTACTGCAAGTCACCAGGACCTGCGAGTGTCGCAAGACCTCGTAGGGTCCGGATCGAAACATGACTAGACCTGGCCTTACCCGACCCTAGGAGGTGCTTCCTGCGTCAGCTACACTCCGAGGTCGTACGCCTTACCAATACCGAACAAGCACAGGACCTGCGAGTGTCGACAGACCTCGCAGTGTCCGGATCACTAACCGCGACCGAAGGGAGCGACTAAAAGACTAACCGCGACCGAAGGGAGCAACTAAAAGACTAACCGCGACCGAAGGGAGCAACTAAAAGACTAACCGCGACCGAAGGAAGCGACTAAAAGACTAACCGCGACCGAAGGGAGCAACTACCCCACTAATTCATAAACCCCCTCCCGCTTCTCCTCGATCACGTCGGATTCCAGGAATTCCTCGTAGGTCATCAGTGAGTCGATCATGCCTTTCGGGCCTACCTCGATGATGCGGTTGGCCACGGTGTTGACCAGTTCGTGGTCGTGGCTGCTCATGATGAGGTTGCCTTTGAAGTCCTTTAGCGCGTTGTTGAGGGCGGTGATGGATTCCAGGTCCAGGTGGTTGGTGGGCTCGTCGAGGAGCAGGAAGTTGGGATGGTTGAGCATGGCCTTGGACATCATGCAGCGCACCTTCTCGCCTCCACTTAATACTTTAACCTGCTTGTGCACTTCTTCCCCGCCAAAGAGCATGCGGCCGAGGAAGCCCCGGATAAACTGCTCGTCCTTGTTCTGACTGTACTGCCGCAGCCATTCGACCAGATCGAGGCGGCCGACCTCCTCGGTGAAGAAGTCGTTGTTCTCGTTGGGCAGGTACTGGGGGGTGATGGTCTGTCCCCACTCGATCGTGCCGGAATCCGGTTCCTGAATGCCGGCCAGCACCTCGTAAAAGGCGGTAAGGGCGGCGGCTTCCTTGCTCACCAGGGCGATCTTGTCGGGGCTGTTCATCGTAAAGCTCACGTTCTTGAACAGGACGGCGCCGTCGGGTGATTTCTTGCTTAGGCCGCTGACCTTTAGGATCTGGTCGCCGGGCTCCCGCTCGGGCTGGAAGGCGATAAAGGGGTAACGACGGCTGCTGGGCTTGATTTCGGTGAAATCGAGCTTTTCCAGGGCTTTCTTGCGGCTGGTGGCCTGCTTGGATTTGGAGGCATTGGCGCTGAAGCGCTGGATGAACTCCATCATCTCGGCCTTCTTCTGCTCCATCTTCTTGTTCTTATTCTGCAGCTGCTGGGCGGCGAGCTGGCTCGACTGGTACCAGAAGCTGTAGTTTCCGGTGTAGATAGTAGCCTGCTGACGGTCTATGTCGACGATGTGGGTACAGACCATATCCAGGAAGTAGCGGTCGTGGCTCACGACGATCACCGTGTTGGGGAAGTCCGCGAGAAAGTCGGCCAGCCAGTGGACGGTATGCGCGTCGAGGTCGTTGGTCGGCTCATCGAGCAACAGGATATCGGGGTTGCCGAAAAGGGCCTGGGCCAGCAGCACCTTTACCTTTTCCGAGCCGTTGAGTTCCTCCATCAGCTTATAGTGGAGATCTTCGGGGATGCCCATATTGGAGAGGAGTTCGGCGGCGTCGGAATCGGCTGTCCAGCCGCCCATTTCACCGTACTTGTTTTCGAGCTCGGCGGCGCGCATCCCGTCGGCGTCGGAGGCGTCGGGATTCATGTAGATCTCATTCTTCTCCTGCTCGATGGCGTAAAGTTCCTCGTACCCCATCTTCACCACGTCGAGTACGACCTTATCCTCGAAGCCGAAGTGATTCTGGCTCAGAACGGCCATCCGGTTGCCGGGTTCCAGGTTGGCCGAGCCACGGTTGGGTACCAGTTCGCCAGAGAGGACCTTCAAAAAGGTCGACTTTCCGGCACCGTTGGCCCCAATGATGCCGTAGCAGTTGCCGCGTACGAAATTCAGATTGACCTCATTGAAGAGGATGCGTTTGCCGAATTGTACGGTGAGTTCCTGTACTGAAAGCATAAAGGTTTGATTTTAAGGGCGCAAAGGTACGAAGTCAATTAGTGAATTTGTGAGTGCCCGAATTGTTGAATCCGTATAACGCTGTCTCCGACCGCGCAGTAAGATGCGGTTTCAGACCGCGACGTGTGAAGCAGTCTCCCAATGCGAAGGAATATGCCCCCGACCACGCCAAAAAACGCAACCAGGGCCGCCAGAAAAATATGCCGGTCTCCAAAGAAGTAAAGCCTGCCCTCCCGCGGATCACCCTATCCCACAAAGTCCCCACCAAGCATGAAACCGGGTGGCCAAAGAACCCAGTACTCCAGTATCGCGCCCCGGTCATCACCATAGTCCTGGCCGGCCCTGTCTCCAGACAGGTGAAATCGCCCCTTATTCGGTTGGGCACTTTCTCATCGCTAACAAGCGAACAATTACGGGCGACCGCCCGGAAAATCATTCACCCTAAAAATATTTTAAGTAAATGTTCCAACATCTTGAACCAAAAACGGAAGTGCTAGTTAGGCCCCTGACATTGGAATTAAATTTGGTATTCCACCCCAGCATTTAATCAGATATATGGAAATAGTATTTCTTGATTATCAATAGTTAGGCCCTTTCCGGCCGATCCTCTATCTAGCTAATTCGTATCCCATGGCTTCTTCCTTTACAACAGGAGGCAGAACACCCCTGCATGTCATTGTCACAACTGCTGCCTTCGCGTTCTTGGGAGGTTGGGCTCCTCCGGTCCTGGCTACTGCCGAACCCTTCCTGGTACTCGGCCTGATGCTGCTCCTGGGTTTACCCCACGGCGCTACGGACCATAGCTTATTCCTGGCATTGAAGAAAGAAACGGGCGGACGAAAATCCCATTGGTTCTACCCCGTTTACCTCGGCGGAATGCTCGCTTACGGCCTGGTGTGGTACCTGACTCCCGGACTGGCCTTCGCCGTGTTCATTCTTTTATCCGTGTACCACTTCGGGCAGTCGAACTGGGTACATGTCCGGCATGGGCATCCGGTGGTGGAGCGCCTGCACTACCTGGTCTGGGGTACGGGCGTACTGCTGACCCCGATTCTCCTCCACGCTGAAGAAGCGAACGGCATCGTTGCGGCCATGACCGGGATCTTCATCCCCGTCCCCGGCAGGGAATTCGTCATTTGGTTCATCGGGGCTGCTGCCGGGCTAAATATTGTTGCCGCCCTGGCACTCCGGCTTTTCCGGAAGATCGATACACGCAGGTTAGTGCTCGAGGTTATTTCCTATGTCCTGCTCCTCACCATGTTCCTCACCAACAGCCTGTTACTGGGCTTCACGGTCTATTTCGTATTCTGGCATTCCCTCTCCTCAGCCCACGACCAACTTCGCTTCTTCGACCGTCATCGCTCCCCTGAACTGCGGCGCAGGCTATCCCTGCATATCGGCAGTACCATCCTCGGCGCCTTTGCCTTTTGCCTGCTGATCTGGTTGGGTCCCGGCCCCGGGGCCGCTCTGCAGCCCGCGATCATAGGGGGCGTATTCATTGCCGTGTCCTTACTTACCCTGCCGCATATGCTCCTCGTCGAGCGATTGTATGCGGTCTGGTCACCCATTGCCCACGCGCCGCCGTCCCGATCCGGGAGCTCCGGCATTAACATCGACATTATTCCATCTCCGCCTGCCGCCGGTCATCCGATTGGCGAGGGCCTTCCCATCACTCATTAATTCCGTCCTCCTATGGATCTATTCTATTCCCCCCCGAACCTCTATCTCGCCAGCATTCAGCCCGGCGACTACGTGGGTTTCACCTTCTTCATCGGCTCTATGGCCATGATGGCGGCAACCGTCTTCTTCTTCTTTCAAACCACCCAGGTGGAAGGAAAGTGGCGCGACAGCATGCTCGTCGCCGGCCTCATCACCTTCATCGCAGCCGTCCACTACTTCTATATGCGGGATTTCTGGGCTGAAACCGGCACCTCGCCTACGGAACTTCGCTACATCGACTGGATACTGACCGTTCCGTTAATGTGCGTGGAATTCTTTTTGATTCTACGCGCCGTCGGTGCTACCCAGGCCTTACTCTGGAAAATGATCGGATTCTCCCTGCTGATGCTGGTAGCCGGTTACCTCGGCGAAACGGTCTTCCGTGGGCAATCCATTCTATGGGGAACAATTTCCACCATCGGCTACCTCGGGATTTTGTACGAAGCCTGGATGGGATCGGCCAGACAACTCGCCACGAACAGCAACGATCCGAAATTACTCGGGGCCATAAAGGCACTGGGCTGGTTCGTCTTTGCCGGATGGGCGATATACCCCATCGGTTATATGACCATTCCCGGCGGTTTCCTGGATGGTATCCTACCCGGTACTACCCTTGACCTATTCTACAACATCGGTGACGCCATCAATAAAATCGGCTTTGGCCTGGTGATCTACGCACTTGCGGTGTCAAAATCCGACAAGGTGAATTACAACAGCAATGTTACGGTCCATGATAAGCCCGTCGTAAACGTCTAGTGTCCGACGAGCCGAAGCAACCGCTTAAATGCATTTTATCCGGCGCCCCACCCGATGGCTGGGGCGCCGGATTATTTTTTAGCGCTCCTGCCTATTGCCGACGGAGCGGCCGTCCAGTCCGCTGTCAACCTTGAAATTGAGGTTAGCTGATAGTAGATTTTGGTGGGCGGCGGAGCGCGGGTACCGGGAATAGGGACATTACGATTCCTCCTTCTGGGTCATAACATCCTCAATGGCGTGCTTTTCGAGGGGCAGGGTGACCGGCGCCCGTAGGGGTTCACCGTGGGCGGAAAACTGTCCACCGTGGCAGGCGCAGTCCCAGGTCTTTTCCGTGCCGTTCCATTCCACGATGCAGTACATATGGGTGCAGACGGCCGAAAGGGCGGTCAATTCCCCGGCTTCGTCGCGGTACACGGCGTATTTCGACAATCCTTCCTGGACGATGCGCCCCTCCCCCGCCTGGATGTCGGCCACCTTGGAAGCGCCGAAGGGCAGGCGGTCCCCGATCAGGTGTTTGGCGACCGCGGCATTGTTCTTCAGGTAATCCGCCTGAACAGGGAAACGCCGGGGACGGAACGTCTCGCTGAAGCCGTTCTCCCTGCCCGCAAGGAGGTCGGCCAGGATGCCGGCGCCGGCCACTCCCCAGACCATGCCATCGCCTGAATACCCACTGGAAAGGTATACGTCGTCGTGCAACATGCTCTGTCCGATCAGCGGCAACTGGTCCGTCGGCTCGTACCACTGTCCCGACCAGCGGTGCACGATCTCCTGCACCGGAAAGTGGGCGCGTATATAGCGTTCCAGCGCATCAAAGCGTGTCTCCGTTTCCCGTACTTCTCCGGTACGGTGGTCGGCGCCACCGGTTATGAGGACCTCCTCCCCCTGGTAAGTAGCCTGGCGGGTGTAGTGGTACGGTTCCTGCATATCCCAGAACAGACCCCGCGGTACTTCCCCATTGACTTTATAGGCCATGGCGTAGGTCCGGCTGGGTACCAGTGCCGACTGCTCCGGCTTGGAGAAGCCCGGCAGGTGGGTAGCCATGACCACCCGGCGCGCCCGGATGGTGTGGCCGGCGTCCGTTTTGAACACGCGCTGGTCGTCCTCCTTGCTCATTTCCACGATGCGCGTCATGGTATAGATAGGGACACCCATGAGCTGTACCTTTTGCGCCAGCCCATACACGAACTTCAGGGGATGAAAGCGCGCATTACGCGCGAAACGCAGCGTCTTGTCCACGGGAAACGGCAAGGGATTTTTGTCCACCCATTCGGCCTTCAGTTCAGTCTCGCGCACGGCGTCGTATTCCTTTTCGAGGGCATCGCGGTTTTCGGTATGCTCCGCGTACAGGTATGCCGGCTCGTAGGCGAAATCACAGTCGATACCCTCCGCCTCGGCGATGGCATGGATCCGGTCCACCGCCTCTCGCATGGCGGTAGCAACGGTCCGTACCGTCTCCGCATCGTGCGATTGCAGGATTTGCTGATACTGCAAATCCGATGAAGTCGAGAGATGCGCGGTCGTAAGTCCGGTATCTCCGCTGCCGATAGCGCCCGCCTCGACGAGGTGTACGGATTGGCCGGCCTGCTTAAGCAGATAGGCGGTCGTGACCCCGGTGATGCCGCCCCCAATGATGAGGGTATCGACGGTGATGTCGGCCGTGAGGCTGGAAAAGGTGGGGGACTGGGAGGTGGCTTTCCACAGGGATTGCTGGGTCATGATCTTCGCGTTTAAGACATTGCGTTACCCCTGCAACTGCGGCGTACCGGGCCGGTGTTCACCCTGGCTTACGTGTCCGTTTTGTTAGAGCTTGCTTGGGCTTTTCGAATCGGATAAGAACGCCGGTATTGTTGGCCTGAATGTATGCGGAAAAGGAAAGCGTCCCGGGTTAAGTAAGCCTCTTCTTCGCGAAATGCAGGCCTAAAAGACCAAGTTATTAACGATGAGCGGCAGCTCGAACGAGCTCTTGGCTGTTTTTCCGTGGTTGCGCACGCTTGCAAGCATTTTCGCGCACTTGTATGAAAAAATGAAGCCGCCAGACCGGGTGTTTCGGGCGACGGAGCGCAGGAACCAAATTCTCCGGAGGGTAAAGAAAGTACCCGCCGAAAACCACCATCTGCCTACCTTGCTGGTCCTGGTCTTGGATGTTCCAAGTCAGCAGACTGAACGTATATGGGCGCCTCCACCTGCCCACAGTGCGGCGCGACCCATGATGATTGGCCATCCCTGGCTTTTCCCTCCCCTCACGCCTACTACTGCCTGACCGACCAGGAGAAGGCGGACTTGGCAACCCTTGATGAAGACTTCTGTGTCATCACCTATCCCGATCAGACCGATTGCTTCATTCGGGTAGTGCTTCGTCAAAAGGTGATCGGTTCCTGCCAGGATTTAGAATACGGACTCTGGGTCTCGTTGAGCGAGAAGAGCTTTAATAATTACCAAGCTAACTTCCACGAGGGCACCCCGGAGCCTGGGTATTTCGGTTGGCTCAATAGCTGGATCCCGGGCTATGCTAATACCGTAGGCCTTAAGACCGATGTGGTTACCCAGCCTGACGGTAAACGGCCCATCATCGAACTGCATCAAGCTGAATACGAGCGGCACGATTTTGCTCGGGATTGGTTTGACGGGGTAATGGTAGAGGAGGCGGAACGGCGAGTGCAGGCGATGCTTAACGGCTTGTAAATCGTTTGCCGTATTGGACCGTTTGGCCGATCGCGTAGCAGCTACCCCTACCACAAATCCTTACTTTTAGCGTAGTTCACCAAGAAGCTGACCCGACATATGCCTACGCTGAAGCCGAAATACCTTTCCTTTCTTTTCGCTTGCTTCCTGGCGGGCCTCCTTCGCGGCCAGGAAGGTTTGCGGGTCAGCGCGGACGGCACCCACCTGGAACACACCAACGGCGAACCCTTCTTCTACCTGGGCGACACCGCCTGGGAACTCCTCCACCGCACCACGGAAGCAGAAGCGCGGCAGTATATGGAAGACCGGGAGCAGAAGGGGATCAACGTGATCCAGACGGTGGTACTCGCCGAGTTGGAGGGCCTTAGCACCCCCAACAGCCAGGGCGACCTTCCGCTCGAGGATCTGGACCCCACCCGCTGGAACGAAGACTACTTCGCCTACGTCGACCGGGTGGCCGAAATGGCGGACAGCCTCGGCCTCTTTCTGGGGTTGCTGCCGACCTGGGGCGACAAATTCAACCAAAAATGGGGCGTGGGCCCGGAGATCTTCACTGCGGAAAATGCCCGGACCTACGGCCGGATGTTGGGGGAGCGCTACAGCGATCACAACGTGATCTGGATCCTGGGCGGTGACCGCAATCCGGAAAACGTGGAGGACCTGGCCATCGTACGGGCCATGGCGACCGGACTGCGTGAGGCGGTCGGCGACCGGCAATTGCTTACTTACCACCCGCAGGGGGCATATAAATCGAGCGACTTCTTCGCCGATGACGAGTGGCTCGATTTCCATATGTTCCAGAGCGGTCACGGGCGGCGCGACGATAAGCAGAACTACGACTTCCCGCGGGAGGTCCGCGAGGTCGCCCCCGACAAGCCGGTGATCAACGGCGAGCCGGCCTACGAGGATCATCCCATCAACTGGCGGCCCGTCAACGGCTGGTTCGACGACTTCGACACCCGGCAGGCCGCCTGGTGGAGCGTACTTTCCGGAACCGCCGGCCATACCTTCGGCAACCACAACATCTGGCAGATGTGGCTCCCCGGCCGTGAACCCATCAGCAGTGCGCGTACGCCCTGGACGGAAGCCCTGGATTACCCCGGCGCGGCGCAGATGGGCCACCTCGGCAAGCTCATGCAGACGCTACCCTACTACGAACTCCGCCCCGATTGGAATTTCCTCACTGACGCACCGAACAGCAGCGGCCGCGAGACGATGGTGGCTCGCAACGATGACGCCAGCCTCGTCCTGGCCTATACGCCCTACGGAGACGTACTGCGCCTGCCCGCCGACCGCCTCGATCCGCAATCCACCACCTTCACCTGGTTCAACCCCCGATCAGGGGAAAGCATCGCTTTTACTCCCGGGCGCCAAGGCGCGGAGGTCGTTTTTGACCCGCCCTTCGAGCCGAAGCGGGGGAACGATTGGGTCTTGGTGGCGCGGCAAGATTGAAAGTGGCGAACGGAGGCTGGCTTTCGCGTATCGCACAGCCAAATTCAAAAATATCGGTCGTTACGCGAGGGGAGCTGCCGTAGGTGTCCGATAGCGAAGAAGGTTTCTGGATACCATTTAACCAGCGCACCATTCCAAAAGGATGTGGGAGAAAAAGCCTAAATTACTTGTCTTCCAAAGCAGCCATAACAAGTGCCTCCTGAATGAATTTTCGACCCTGGACCCGCTGGATTCCCTTAACCTGGCTGGCCCTATATGGGCTCACGAGCTGCGGGCCTGACATGCCAATGGAAGTGGCCGCGGCCTACCGTGAGTTGCCCGACAGCCTGGACTACAACGTTGACGTCCGGCCGGTCCTTAGCGACCGATGTTGGAGCTGCCACGGACCGGACGCGGCAGCGCGGAAGGCGGGCCTGCGACTGGACGATCCACTATCGGCCTACTACGGTACCGAAGAGCACGGTATCGCCATCATTCCCGGCAATGCCGGCAGGTCGCAGCTCGTGCAGCGCATCCTGTCGCACGACCCCGAATTCCGAATGCCAACCCCCGAATCGAATTTGACGCTGAGCCCCCGGGAGAAAGCCGTGCTGGTGAAGTGGATCGAGCAGGGCGCCCGCTACGACCCACACTGGGCCTTCGTTCCGCTCACCGACGCAGCGACCAGCCTCGAGGCCGAGCGGATAGATGACTACGTACGCAGGGGGTACGCCGATCGAGGGCTCGAGCCCAACGGGCCCGCCACCCCGCGCGAGCTGGTACGGCGGGTGTACCGCGACCTCACCGGGCTACCCCCTTCCCTGGCTCAGACCAATGCCTTCGTGGCCAACCCGAGCGAGGCGCACTATCAACGGCTGGTCGATAGCCTCCTGGCCTCCGACGCCTGCGCCGAGCAACTAACCCTGGAGTGGCTGGATGTAGCCCGTTACGCCGATTCTCACGGCCTGCATGCCGACGGGATCCGCACGGCCTGGCCCTGGCGCGACTGGGTCATCGATGCCTTCCGGCAAAACATGCCCTACGACCGCTTCGTCACCGAACAAATCGCCGGTGACCTGCTGCCGGATGCGACGGACCGCACCATTCTCGCCACGGCCTTTAACCGCAACCATCCCATGACCGCGGAGGGCGGCGCCGATCACGAGGAGTTTCGCGTGCAGTACGTAATGGACCGTACGAATACCTTTTCGACGGCCTTCCTGGGTCTTACGCTGGAGTGCGCCGCCTGCCACGACCATAAGTTCGATCCGGTGAGCCAGACGGAATACTACCAGCTTTCCGCTTTTTTTAACAATGTCCCGGAGTTCGGGATGACCGGTGATGACGGGGATTACGGCCCCCTCCTTATGCTCGCCGACGAGTCCACCCGGGCCACCCTCGCCGAACTGACTAACCGCATCGTGGCGCTGGAAACCGCCCCCGGGCAGGACCTGTCCCGGCAGGCAGCCTACATCGAGCAATTACCAAAGGGACCGCGACCCGTGGCCTATTTACCCCTGGATAGCTACAGCGGCGAACGCACTGACGGCTATCCGACATCGAAGATCCGCGATACCCTCTACACCGTTCCCGGCGTGCGCGACAGGGCCTACTACTTCGATAACCAGTGGGACATCGTCGAGATCCCCGTCCCCCCGGGCGAAGCCTACGAACCGGTTTCGGCCAGCGTATACCTGCGTACCGACAAGCGGGAACCGGAAAAATGGCAGGCCATACTGTCGAATGCCGGCCATAAAAATTCCTTCTGGCGGGGACTGGAATTTCAGTTGACCCCGGAGAATTACCTCAATTTCAGACTCGTCCATAGCCTACCGGGGCAGTACATCGAAGTACAAAGTACCGATTCGATACGCAAGGGGGATTGGACGCACGTCGCCTTTACCTACGACGGATCCAGCAGTGCCGAAGGGGTGACGCTCTACCTCAATGGAAAACGCGCCGACCAGGAGATCCGCTTCAACAAGCTTTACCGCTCGACTTACCCCGTGAGCAACGACGGCTACCAGCGTCCCGAGGCCCGCCCCTACCGGCTGGCCCGGGCGGGGCGGGAATTCACTGGCGAGGCCGGTATCTTCCGCGGGGCCATGGACGAATTCAAGCTCTTCGACCGGGAGCTCAGCCCCGTAGAGATGGCAGCCGTTCTGGTGAAGCCCATAGCGCCGACCGGGGCGGATCGAGCACGGCATACCCGAATGCTGGCGGAGCGAGCCGCGGGACTAACGGAGCTGCGAGCGCTCCGTAAGCAACGCCTCGAGGTCGCCGAGCGCACTACCGACGTTATGGTGATGGCCGACCTACCCGAGCCGCGACAGGCGTACCGGCTCGAACGGGGCGTTCACGACCTGCGGGCGGAGGCGGTGGATTACGGTACGCCGCGGGCGGTGCTGGACTTCGACTCCGAACAATACCCCAAGAACCGCCTCGGGCTTGCCCGCTGGCTTTTCGCCGAAGAAAATCCGCTGACCGCAAGGGTGACCGCCAATCGGTACTGGCAATTCCTGATGGGCCGCGGCATCGTCGGCACGGCCCACGATTTCGGTATGCAGGGTGACCTGCCCACCCACCCCGCCCTGCTCGACTACCTCGCGAACGGACTGCGGGACGGGGGCTGGAACATCAAATCCCTGCTGCGGGCCATCGTACTCAGCGATACTTACCGACTGCGAGCGGCCGCCACCGCCGAGCAACGTGAACGCGATCCGGACAATGCGTACTACGCGCGGAGCAGTGCCCACCGATACCGGGCCGAGAATATTCGGGACTACGTCCTGGCGGTCAGCGGCTTACTGGTGGACTCCGTAGGTGGCCCCTCCGTAAAGCCCTATCAGCCGCCGGGGCTCTGGCTCGAAAAGTCCAGTTTCTCCCGGGCCCTCTACGCCTACGAGCCCGGCAGTGGGGAGGACCTCTACCGGCGAAGTATGTACACCTTCATCCGCCGAACCTCCCCGCCCCCGAATATGCTGACCCTCGACCAACCCTCACGCGACCGCTGCACCGTAACCCGCGAGAGCACCAATACGCCGCTGCAGGCCCTGGTGTTGCTGAATGATCCGCAATTCGTGGAAGCGGCCCGCGTACTGGCCCAGCGGGTTGCCGCTGACGAAGCATCCGAAACTGAACCGGACGCCCTCATCGAACGGGTTTACGCCCGGGCACTTGGCCGTCGTCCCGGTTCCGAGGAACTTGCCGCGCTCCACGCGCTGTACGAGCGGACGGCAGCGGACTACGCCGCTCGCCCGGAGGCGGCGGAGCAACTGCTGGCGGTCGGCGAATATGACCTGCCACCGGCCTACGATCCGGTCACGCTAGCCAGCCTGACCGTAGTGTCGAACACCATCCTCAATCACGACGAAGTCTATACCCGCCGATGAACCACCCGAACGACCATTGCCACCGTACCGACAGCAGCTACACACGGCGTGACTTCCTACGCCGTACCAGTTTGGGGCTGGGGGCACTCGCGCTGGGGGGACTGATCGATCCCCTGATGGCGGCCACGCCGTTCAACCCCGGTGGCGGCGTACTGGGGGCTCCCCACTTTCCGGCGCGGGCCAAGCGGGTCATTTACCTCCTCCAGAGCGGGGCGCCGAGCCACATGGACCTCTTCGACTACAAGCCGGTGCTGAACCAGCGCCACGGCGAGGACCTACCGGAAAGCGCTCTGCGGGGCATTACTAGTACCGGCATGTCGTCGGGGCAGGCCAACTTCCCCATGATCGGCTCGCCGTTCACCTTCCGGCAGTACGGGCAGTCCGGGGCCTGGTTCAGCGACCGGCTGCCGCACATGGCCGCGATTGCCGATGAATGGACAATCGTAAAATCGCTCTACACCGAGGCCGTGAATCACGACCCCGCCATTACCTTCCTCCAGACCGGCAGCCAACAACCCGGTCGGCCGGCCATCGGTGCCTGGCTGAGCTACGGGCTGGGATCACCCAACCGGAACCTGCCCAGCTTCGTCGTACTGGTCACCAAGAACAAGGTGGGTGGCCAACCCCTCTACGCCCGGCTTTGGGGGAATGGATTTCTACCCAGCGACCACCAGGGGGTGCAGTTTCGCGGTGGTAAGGAGCCGGTACTGTACCTCGACAATCCCCCGGGCGTTTCGACGGATCTGCGCCGCTCGCAACTCGACGCTTGGAAAACGCTGCAGGAACAACAAGGAGCCGACTTCAACGATCCCGAGGTCGTGGCGCGCACCGCCCAGTACGAGATGGCCTACCGCATGCAGATGAGCGTTCCGGAAGTGATGGACCTCAGCGACGAGCCGGACTACATCTATGATATGTACGGCGAGGATGCCCGCGAACCGGGCACCTTCGCCGCGAATGCCCTGCTGGCCCGCCGGCTGGCGGAGCGGGACGTGCCCTTCATCCAGCTCTACCACCAGGGTTGGGACCACCACGGCGACCTGCCTAACGCCCTGAGCCGGCAGGCCCGGGAGGTGGACCAGGCCAGCGCCGCACTGATCAAGGACCTCAAACAGCGCGGCATGCTGGAGGATACCCTGGTGATCTGGGGGGGTGAGTTCGGCCGCACGGCATACTCCCAGGGACCGGTACAGAAAAACTTTGGCCGCGACCACCACGGCGGTTGCTTTACCATGCTCATGGCCGGCGGGGGTACCAAGCCCGGCCTGACGTACGGGAAGACGGACGACTTCGGCGTGGGTATCACCGACAAGCCCGTTCACATCCACGATTTCCAGGCTACGCTGATGCATCTGCTGGGGATCGACCATGAGCGGCTTACCTTCAAGCACCAGGGGCGCCGCTACCGCCTGACCGACGTACACGGCCAACTTGTACCGGACCTTCTCGCTTAGCCTCCGGTCCGATAACTTATCAATTTCCCGCCGCCTTGTCCGACCTTCCCCTATTCGTAGGCTCCTTTCATCCCGTGCTCGTCCACCTGCCAATCGGCGCGCTACTGGCTGGCGTGCTGCTGCACCTGATAAGCCGTTTCCGCCCCGGGTCAGGCCTGGCTACCGCCCTGCCCTGGCTCTACGGCACGGCGGCGGTTGGCGGCGTACTCGCCGTTGTCAGCGGCTGGCTGCTTGCCGGTCCAACCGGCGCGCACTGGGACAACCACCGCTACTGGGGACTGGGCAGCCTGGCCGCCACCCTACTGCTCTTCGGGATAAGCCTTCGGCCCAGCGGGAGGGGTCTGCCCGCCTTCGGCCTGGCCCTCATCGTGGTCGCCATTACCTCCTGGGCGGGACACCTCGGCGGTACGTTAGTCCACGGAACGGACCACTTCGTCCAGTACGCGCCGTTCGCGCCAGCAGGGATTACCATGGCGGACCCTATGCCCGTGGATCGGGATACCGTACGGGTATACGCGCAGCTGATCCGACCCATACTGCGGGAAAAGTGTACGGCGTGCCACCGCGCGGGCCTGGCCCGGGGGAACCTGCGGCTTGACAGCTACGCGGCCCTGCGCCGGGGCGGCAACGAGGGGGACGCCATTGGTAGTGGAGAGCTTTGGAAACGCGTGAGTCTTCCTCCCGACCACCCCCGCTTCATGCCTAGCCGGGGTCCCGCGCTCAGTTATGATGAACTGACCATCCTTCGCAGCTGGCTGGACGATATGGAGGACGACAGCATAGCTACGGTGACCGACTGGCAGCCGGACGATGCTACCATAATGGCCATAGGCCGTCGCTACGGCATCGACGTGCGGGCCTTACCCTACCTCGTGCGGGCGAATCCGCCCCCGGTAAACGTCGCCGCCGTGCCGGACACCTGGCGCATTACCCCGCTCAGCCAGGGACGAACGACCCTTATCGCCGCGCCGGGCGACCCTGCAAGTTTCTCACCGGCTGATTTCGCCGAGCTGACGCCGTGGGCCGGTAACATTGTCGAATTGGACCTCGCCGGGGTGGATTCCCTGGCAGGGGCGCTGGAACAACTGCCGCTTATGCCCCACCTGAGCCGACTGGACCTGTCGCGCACCGACCTCACCGACGAGGGGCTCGAACGGCTGCGGAAGTATCCCCATCTGAGCTGGCTCAACCTGAGTTTGACCCGGGTCGGTGACAAGTCGGTACCGGTGCTGCAGGACCTTCCGGCGCTGGAGAAGGTGTATCTGTTCGAAAGTGCGGTTACTCCCGAGGCATTGGAAGGGCTACGGACAGCACGCCCCTCGCTGGAAGTAGTCGATCGCTACCGGCTGGCGGACCAGTAGGTGGAACGGGACGGCTCTTTTTTTCGAACCGCGGCGGCGTGGAGGTGGCGGAGGATCAGTCGTCTGCACAGCTTCGCTGGTCCGCCGACGGGTCGGAGGAGATAAGGATGACCGCTGTTTCCGTGCGTTTTCGGGTGCCGCAGCTCGCTTCCCTCGCTTTTCTTACCGCGGATTTCACAGATTAGGGCGGTGATTTTTTTATTAAACGCTCTTTGGCCGGAATTCGTGCGGATCGGTTGCTGCACCGAGGGGGAATTTCGCGGAGGGCGGCTAGGTGTTATCAGTCGTCTGCCCGGTTTCAGTGACCCGCCGACGGGTCGGGGGGATTATATAAACGCCCTGCAACTCGGACCGGGAAAACTTGACCTTACCGAAAATGTTTTTACCTGCGCTCGCCGCCCAAAATAAGCCGCACGGAATGGAAGCATTCACATGGATAAATGAGGGAAACCCAATAGACGTGAAGGGAAAAGGAATTAATTCGAAACCGCTAAATCAGATATAAGCGGATCGTAATACAACTGCGCATATTTTACTTCCGCTACCCCGGATCACCAGTAAATAGGCCCCTTACCCAGATACTTCTCCGCAATGGGTTGGTAGTAATCCAGCACCTCCTCCAGGTCGTATATTTTCTGACTTTTGGTATACAGGTCGTACTGATTAAAATCCTTTATGATCTTGAAATACGCTTTATCCTTTTCGTTCAGTAATTGGGTATAGGCGCCGCCGGAATGCCACGGATAAAACGAATGGTACCGGATCATGACCATGGCATCTTCCGGAAGCGTATTGGATTTATGATGATTAAGTACCTGGTATAAATATTCATCGTGGCCCCAGGCCAGATCGACATTATCGATGCCACAGCCTTTCTCGTAGATGCCCAGGGTCGTATTGTACCGATCGTCCTGCATATCGGGATTCAATTTGTTGAACTCGGGATAAACGCAAGCGTCCGGCAGGGCGCAGCCCACGACAAAGACGTCGCCGACCATGCCCCACTGTTCGTCCTGACTGGTGCCGTCCTCGTCGCTTCCCCAGAGGAACATGACCTTCCCGAGGTCGTGAATGAGACCGGTCAACTGCATCCAATCCGGGCGGCCGTCGGCACGGATCGCCTCGGCGCTCTGGATCAGGTGCTGCACGTTGGGCAGATCCAGATCCGGGTCACTGACATCTATAAGGCTGTTCAGATGCCGCATGGCTTCCCACAGGTCCATCGGCTTATCAAACTTCAGATACTTCCGGTGCATATTTTTTACATATGCCACGGTTTGATTTTTCCGCATTTTCCGGTAGTGCTCCTTCACCGCCACGGAAACATCCGGTGCATCGTAATTCCTAAAGACCTTTGCTTCTGCCATGGTGGTTTTTATTAAGGACGGTAACTGTGTGATTAAACGTTTCCTAGTAAAAGATAGCACGCCAGCGTGAGAACGACCAGACAAAGACTGAATACCTTGGCGTACTTCCAGGGATGGAGGTCGAGAAGGCCGGCGTCGTGCATCACAAATTTAGCGTCTTTCGGGGTTACCGCGGAGACCAGGTGCATGACCAGGAGGTTCAGGACGAACTCGATGCCCCAGATGTGGACGAAGTGCAGGTCGACGGCAATGACGTAGTCCATGAAAACATAGAACAGGAGGCCAAAGGCCAAACCCGCCTTAGCTCCCGTGGCGGACACCCGGGGGAACAAAAATCCGGCCGTAACCACGCTGGCGATCGGAATGAAGAAGATCCCGTTGAGTTGCTGCAGCAGTTGGTACAAACCTTCGGGCGCATTGGCCACGAACGGGGCAATGCCTATCGCAAAAATCGCCAGAATAGCGGAGGTCCATTTCCCGATTTTCACCAACCTGCGTTCGCTGACATCCCGTTGGATGTATCGTTTATAAATTCCCAGGCTAAAGACGGTGGCCGCGCTATTCAGGGTACTGTTGAACGTGCTGAAAATGGCCCCCATCATGACGGCCACGAAGAAGCCCGTCAGCCAGAGCGGCAGCACTTTCTTAACCAGGAGGGGATAAACGGTATCCGGATTATCGTAGAGACTTTCCCCGTAGTAATAGAATCCGATCAGTCCCGGCAAGACTATGATCAAGGGAACCAGGATCTTCAGCAGGCCGGTAAACAACAGCCCCTTCTGCGCTTCCTTTAGGCTGACGGCCCCCAGCACCCGCTGAACGATGGATTGGTGCATCGTCCAGAAATAGACCTGATTGATGACCAGTCCCGTAAAGAGTACCTCGAAGGGTAGAATCGCGGAGCGAGCCCCCTCCCCG
Organism: Lewinellaceae bacterium; assembly: GCA_963747415.1. Taxonomy (GTDB): domain Bacteria; phylum Bacteroidota; class Bacteroidia; order Chitinophagales; family Saprospiraceae; genus Neolewinella. The sequence goes on from CAVVFF010000004.1 coordinate 2,077,324, forward strand.
ATACCGGGCTCTTTGCTGATGACATTGAACTTGTCCGGGCTATTTTCGAAGACCATGGCTAAGCCCTCCAGGGGATTACCATTCCCTATACTCAGCAAGGCCAGGATGGGAACGAGTAATCCCGCGACCAGCAGTCCGAATCCATTGATGGTGTCCGTATAGGCGACCATTTTTAATCCCCCGAAAATCGCGTACACCGCCCCGATGATCCCGACCACCAGGATGGTGACCCAAATACCCTCCCCTACACTAATATTGAGCAGTTCCGAGATTTCAAAAATCGCTTCAATGTTCAGTGCGCCCGTATACAGCACGATAGGCAGCAAGGTGGCTACGAAAGAAATGATGAGCAGTAGGGCGACAACGGTCCGGGTGAGCCCGTCGAAACGCTTTTCCAAAAATTCGGGAATGGTGGTCAATCCCATCTTCAGGTACTTCGGCGCGAAGTACAGCGCCCCGACGATCAACGCCAGCGCGGAGGTGACTTCCCAGGCAATGATGATGGCGCCGTTGCGGTACGCCGAGCCGTTCATGCCCACCAGGTGTTCCGTAGAGATGTTGGTCAGCAACAACGAGCCCGCGATCACCACGCCGGTTAGCGTTCTGCCGCCGAGAAAGTAGCCGTCCTGGGTATCCAGTTTGTCCCGGCGCAGTTGCCAGGTGGCGTATAGGGCTACGAATCCGGTGTAGAGCAGGAAGGTTAGTACGGTTACTGCCATGGAATGCTTGTGGTAGTTTTAGCCCATGATTTCCGGCGATGGGGGCTATGTTGGTGAGTGGGAGGTGAGACTAAGTTAGGTTTATTCGTTTATGGTGGCTATCCAAAATGAAAGTAGATCGGGGCTACGGTAAAACGCTGGCTCCCGGCAGCGAAAGCACAATGCAGCCTCTGGCTGCGTAATGGGGGGGGCGGCGGAGCGCAGGGGCAAAAGTTTTTCCTAAGGGATCAAATCCCCTTCGCGGTTGAAAATATGCTTCCATGAGGGGAAATCACCAGATCAAGTGATGAAAAGAGTTACCCGCTCGTAGGTACTTACAGCTGCCAAGCAGGGGGCCAATCATCTATCCACATCCGACGAAGATGATATCCTCGGCATGAGCCCCCAATACATTTTTTCTAAGACCTCCGATTAACAATATCTACTCCATATGGAAACTACGACCATCAGTGCATCCATAATTAAAGTTGGCCCCTGGAAAGGAAAAAAGAAACTCGATCCGGCCGTGGGCTTGGAGTTTGGCGTCAGCCGGCTTTACGGCGTTTGCTTTGACGAAAGCAAAAAGCCAGATATTGAAAGCCAATCTTCCGTCGTCGCTGACCTGATATCAACGGTTATTCCGAAAAAATTACGTTTAGTGGTCAATCCGTTCGGCGGCAAAGCAGGCGATTACAGCGGGCAGGGATTAAAGAAGGTATTGATCGAAGATGAGGACGTAGCGACCTACATTGCTGACGAATTTTATCCCGAGGACGAGCTCAACGATACGGTCAGAAAGCAAGTTGAGGATTTAGCCGTTACCGACCCCTGCTGCATGAGCGACGATGCGGACCATAATAAGGAAGGCCGTAACATTACAGGAAGCAACCAGCCCGGTGGAAATCAACCGGAAGAGAAATTGGGCGGCGGCAGAGTCTGCTCCAGGCCCCTATACAAATCGAATTCCAGCGCTCCGTTGACCTTCCACCTGAAAATGGATGATATCTGGGGTAAATTTGGATCGCCAACCCCGGGAATCCTTGATGACGGCCGCCTGGATCATTTTCTCCTACCGTCTAAATTGCCCGGTAACTCCGTGGTTTGGCTAGCATTTCCGAGGGATCCGGATCCCCGGGAAAACTACAGGAAACTGAAAGAGTGGGAAAAGGGCACGTACAAATTTGCCGGGTTTGATGGACTGATATTTACCTCCGACGCCTTGAAGATATCGATAGCGTTTGATGCCAGGCCCAAATCATCCTAATCCTATCACCCCTTCACCAACCCAGCCCAGCTACCCGGAAAGGCATACCGCTTACTGCCGGCAAACTCCCGCTGGGTAAGGGTCAGGGCCCGTGACGGACTGGCCCCCGCGTACAGCGCCTGGTAGAAGCCTTCTCGTAATTCCGCCGAAGCGGCCGCAGGGATGCGCCACAGAGAATATATTACGTCCGGCACCCCGAGTTGCTGAAAGCTGCGGGCGATACTGAAGGTTCCTTCGCCTATGGTTCCCGTCCCGATACCGGTCTGACAAGCATTCAGCACCACCAGCGAGGCATGACAGTCTAACTGGGCAACGGCCGCCCCGTTCAGGCTGTCCGTCGGGGTGAAGTACAGGTAGTTGTTGTAAGGATTCAGGGGATCACCGGCCGCATGAATGGCCAGGTCGATAATCTCGAATTTATCGAGCTGCCGGCGGAAGGTGGTCGCGCTACAGGCTCCCTCCAGGAAGGCGCGGCTGCCGGCGGAAGGCGGCTGTTGATTTGCCGCGTCGGCATCGAAATAATTCTTCAGTTCCGGATGGATCCAGGTACCTACCGCTACGGCCGGCGTTGCAGATCGACGTAAGGTACGGTTGAGCAATTCTACCCGCAGGCTGGGGGTATAGGATATCTCCAATTGCTTGACGAGGTAGGCCAAGCCATTCCAGTCCTGCTCCAAGCTGTCCACTTCGGCCACGAGGGCACCGAAGGGAAGTCGGCGTAGCGGTCCGGCGGGTACTACCAACAGGGAAGTGCGGCCGTTCAGTTGGCTACTGATCGGTCCCAGCAGCTCCCCGTACAGTTCGCCCGCGAGTTTGGCGTAAGCGGCCACGCTGACCGCACGCTGACCACTTTCCAGCAGGGTGAGCAGCGTGTCGACCTTACGACGGAGCACATCCACCGGCGGACTGGCATACGCGATCACCGTATCTACGTCGACGTACTGCGCCAGCAGGCGATTATTGCCTTCGGCAAAGATCAGGGTGGCCTGACGATCGGCGGTTAGCCGTTGGAGTCCGCCAGTGGTCAGGGGGTTTTTTTCCTCCTCCTGGAAGGCGCCGAGTTTCTGATCGCGGGCAACTCGCATCAAGTCTCGGTGCTGGTCGTTCAGGGAAAGCATGCGTTGCCGCTCGGTGGTGGAAAGCGGGGGACCGCCGAATTCCTGCGCCTTCAGCATATCAATTTCACTCTGCCAGTGCCGCAGCGAATCGAGATTAGCTTTCCGGCCGCTGCTGTCCGCTACCGCCAAACGGTCGGCGAGGAGTAGGAAAGACTTTGTCCGCTCCATGCTCTGCAGCAAGTCATCGGCCGCTTCCGTCGTGGCGTCTCGCCCGTACCGTTCCCAGGCTACTTCATTCGCGTTCTGGACGATTTTATAGGTAATGTTATCCAATTGTCCCCGCGCGCTTTCCGCCTCGCCGGTGCGAAACACCATTTCCCACTGATCGAGTACGGTGGAGAAGATCCGGTCGGCCTCCAGTAAATATTCGGCTCCCCTGCCGGCCTGGTACCGGGCCAACTGGATACGCCCATAATCGCTCATGGCATAATAGCAGCCGAAAAATTCATACCCGAACCCTTCGATGAGTTGCATGGTCGACCTGTTTTTGTCCTTTCCATCGCAACACTTGTAGAGGACAAACTGGTCCCTTACGTTCCGTTCCGCCAGATCGAGATCTCCCGCGCGCATACCATACTGGATCAGGGTCCAGAAAGTCTCATCCCGCAAGTGAAAATCGAACATCGGCATTTCCCGCTGGAACCGCAGATAGTAATGGAGGACGCTGTCCACCGCTCCCTGCTGGTGATGGAAATATCCCGTTAACCGGTCCGGGAATCCAAAGGGAGGTGGTCCGGCGGTATCGCTCACGACTGCTCTTCTCAGGTCGTGGCTACGCAACAGGTCCATTTCCCGCTCAAACAGTTGCCGGTCCTTAAACCGACTAAGCACGATGATCTTTTCCCGTTGGGCTTCCCGCCAGCGGATAGAACCAATTTTGCGAAAAAGAACGGCCGCCTCATCCAGGTGTGCGGCGGCCTCCTTCCAAAGGATTTTCCGCGTTTTACCGGACTGCTGGTCGGCGTATTTCTTTATCCCCAAGCCTTCGGCAACCAGCAGTCTCGCATATTTATCGGGAAAAGTGTGTGGCAACTCACCGAGCAGTTGCTTACCTAGTCGCGCGGCGGTGACCTGGGTAGTGAAGGTGTAGTTATAGACCTGGTCGAGTGACAAGCCGATCAGGTTTTCCGCCCGTATGGCTACGGGCGTATCCGCCGTAATCAATTCGGCCGCCCGCCGTTGATAAATACCTACCGAATCGGGGAAGTAGGCATGGTCATAATGTAGCTCCGCCAAGAGGTGATAGCACTGGATGACCACCTCCTGCCGGCCCGTCTGATCGGTAGCCGCCAAAAGGGCGGCGGCTTCCCTCGCCAAAGGCAGTGCTTCCGTAAGTTGGCCAGCCTGGTAAGCGAGCCGGGCGCGGTAATATTGTAGGCGAGCCGCTACAGCAGGAACAGCGGACGGGCCGGTGAAATGGTGTAAGCTATCCCGGGCACCGAAAACTTTTCCGCTAGCAATAAGTCCTCAATGACCTGGTCCGGACTGTATGCGGCCCCGCCTCGGCGCGCTGCCCGGTCCTGCCCCACGTCTTCGCCATCGCAGGCATTTAAGATAAGGAAAGCGCACAGCAGTAGGATTCGCACCTCGATTGGGTTTACGTGCGAAATGTACGAAAGGAATGGCCCCAATGGCCTTGATCGAACTGAATCCCGGAAATTTGCCGGCGGTGGAGGTTTGTGCTATCAAGGCGTATTCCTGATTGCGGGGGAATAAATGGTCTCCTAGGAACCCTGGGCTAGGAAGTGTCCGGTTTACCTACGCTTAGCTTTATTCACGGTGGCTTTTACCGGCAAAGCTCCCGCCGACTATCCCGTGGCACGGGAAGGACTTGGTCCTACGCGCTGGAAGTTTCCAGCCGGCTACCGCTTTTCACCGCGCAAAACGGGTTATGCAGGCGAGGAAGGCTGTGTGGGTGAGTGGGAGGTGAAGGCTTTGGGACTAAGGGAGGCTCATACGTTTGTAGTGGATAGGATCGGGCGGGGTCACATACAGTGGTCAGAAGTTCGATCCGCCCCCCCTGCCGGCTACCCAAATCGGAAGTAGGCCGTGTTTACCGTAAGATGCTGCCTGCGGGCACCCTGTACAACGCTGCCTCCCGGCAGCGCAAGCAAAAGGCAGTCACGGGCTGCGCAATTGTGGCGGCGGAGCGCAGGGGTAAAACATTTCCGCCAATTTGAAACCCATGGGCCCCGATAATCTTTTGACCCTAAAATGCAGGGGCAGGTTAAGTGGCAATAATTTCCGGAGTCGAATGTTTCTAGTAGCGAATAACTGAAAAAGCCCGCTTTCTCTGTGGAGAGCGGGCTGGGGCTGGCTTGTCGCTGCAGATTATCACGCTTAGGGAATGAGCACTACGAGTGGCTGAGGATTACAATTTTGTCTCCGACAGCGCCATTACAAAGCAGCCTCCGGCTGCACAGCCCGTGTAGGGTGGGTAACTCCAGGAGGCCAGTGGTCTTTGATGATCATAATGCCGACGTAGAGGCGTAGTGGGTATTCACCGTCTACTTCGGCAACTACTCTATCGATAAATTTGTCCCCGTCTAATTTCCGAAGGACAAACAAGCATTCCAGGTGATTATGGTCATGCTATAGTGCCTGTAGCGGCCCTTATCCAACGGTTTTAAAACATATGCCAAGCTCATTACTATATCAGAGAATACGAATCATGCGCTGGGTAATCAACGGAGGATAAATATCCACGGCATTGTAGACGACTATGTCAAATTCAAGATCCGATGCTCTTTTGTTGACCATTCCGGCTATGGTGCGATAATCGGATTCGCACGCTTCGATTATTTGCTTTTTAGTGAGACATTCACCAGTGCTTGGGTCTCCCAGTGCTTGAAATACAGCTTGCACCTGTACCCACGCTAATTTTCTCCATCGCTTCCATTGGGAGTACGGGATCTTTTTCGCAAAATACCGTATCCATTTACCCAGGGTTTGCCGACAAACTCCATACATGTCAGCAATCTCCTGCTTCGTGCAGGGGGCTACAACGATCAGGCATAGTGCCAATAGTATTAAAACAAACATGTCTCCGAATTTAAATGATACTCCGCCACGCTCCGTGACGGAGCATCTGTTCTCACTTTTTAGGCTTAGAAGGCTTGTTGTCTCGGTTTCCACCGGATTTTTGACCATCCTTTTTACTTGGCCAGTTTGGTGGGTTACTCACCTTGGGTTGATCTGACTTAGGCATTGCTTAAGTGTTTAAAGGGTTAATGAATGACCGCAAGGTACAGGCACCCAAAACAGGGTATACAATACGTTTCCAATAACCGTCAGCATAGACCACCACCCCTACCCCACATTCCCATTAACCTCCCGCAAAATCCCCAGAATCCGCCGGCTTGCCGCCTGATCGAATACCCCCAAGACCCCCTCGTCGTGCTGATCGGTGAACGGCGCCTCAAACAGCATCTTCGGATCGATGGTCCCGTTCTGGGTGAGGTAGCGAATGATGTTATCGATGAAGGTCATCTGATCGGCGCGGAGAGGGGCGGTGCGCAGAAAATCGGCGAAGGCATCGCGGGCGGCGGCTTCGTCCAGGCCTAGCAAACTGCGGACGAACTTACCCAGAGGCTGGTCGCCGTAGACCGCCGCGAAGTCCTCGCGGGTACCCCGCTCACCGCCGTCGAAGAGCAAGTCCCCTAATTCCGCCAGCTCCGCTTCGGTGATCGGCTGGTTAGTGGACAATTTGCGGACGGTAACGTGGTGACGGTGCTCCCGGAGGAAGGATTCCACCCGTTTCCGGTACAGCACCCCGGTCGTGGGAGCCACCGGATCTTGCAGGGTAATCTCATCCACCGCATCGGTAAAATCGGTATACGCGATCGCCTGCTTCTCGTGCTCCAGGTACTGCAGCAGTTCGCGGATCTCTTCCCGGATCTCCTCCAGCTTACGCTGACTGAGATCGCGGTAAAAGTCGGGGTCCTGCAACTGGCCGATCAGTTCCGCCCGCTGGAAGACTTCCGGGACGCCAAACTTCTTACCGAGCTCGTTAGCGGTTCCGACCAGGCGGTTTTCCAGCCGCTCCACGTCGCGGTTGAGCTGCAACAGCTTGGCCACCTGCATTTTGAGCATCATGAGGTCGAAGCGGCGGGCGGATTCGTGCACCGCCTCCGGCTCGGGCAGGGGGGCCAGGTAGTTATTGATGCGGTGGATGTCGTCGTTGCTCAGCTTGTTCCAGCGATCGCGGTCCTGGAAGGCGTCGACGTGCTCCCGTTGCATGGACACCCGGAAGCGTTTCATCTGCTCCTGCTGGTTTAGCTGGGCCACTTCGGCGTGCAGTCCGTCCAGTAGTTCCATCGCCAGCGCACGGTTGTCGGCGTCGGCGGTTTGCAACAGCAGCTCGGTGAGCTGCAAGCGCGTCTCAAAGATTTGCTGGGTGACCGATTGCTGGGCGGCCGACTCCTTCCCTTTCTGGTGTACGTCGAAGAACTCGAAGTTCTGGCAAACGTCGAAGATCCGGAAGTGCTCCTTCGGACGGCCGGGCCCGAATACGTCCGGACACAAGCGCGTCCCCCGCCCGATCATCTGCCAGAATTTGGCGTATGACCGCACGACCTTGAAAAATACCAGATTCAGCACCCGCGGCGCGTCCACGCCGGTATCCATCATATCGACGGAGACGGCCACCTGCGGCTCCCGCTCTACGTACTTATCGCAGAAGGACTTGATCGTACTCCGCGCGTGGCTCACGCCATTGTGCACCGTAGCCACGAAACCGGAGGGCAGCTCCGGATACCGCTCGCGAAAGCAGGTGGTGATGAACTCCGCGTGTCGCTTATTCACCGCGAAGATGATGGTCCGGCCCAGCTTGTCGCCGCCCTCGATCTTCAGCCCGTGGGTCATCAGGGCGTCGAGTACTTTATAGGCGGTATCCTTATTGAATAGCCACTTATTCATGGCGTTAGCGGCGATTTCCTCGGGAAAGAGGCCAGTGGTATTATCCCGGAATTCTTCTTCGTAGCGCTCCTTTTCCCGCTCGCTCAGGTCGGCGTAGCGGATGCCCTCCCGCAGAAATTGGGTGGATACGTCGTAATTATCGTAACCCTTCAAGTAAACCGGGATAGCGGCCTCCAGCGGATATTCGAAGGTCGGGTCGTCGTCGGAGCAACCGAAAAGCTCGTAGGTATTGTGGTCGATGGCCGACTTGGGCGTGGCAGTCAGGGCCACCACCAGCGAATCGAAGTATTCGAAGATGGCCCGGTAGCGGTTGTAGACGCTGCGGTGGGCCTCGTCCACGATGATGAGGTCGAAGTGCCCGACGCCGTAGAAGCGCGTATCCTCCTCCCGTAGCCCGTCGATCTTGTTCATCATCGTCGGGTAGGTACTGAATACCAGTCGGGTGTCTTCGTCTTCCCGCGCTTCGGTGAGGTCCACCGAACTGTAATCGGGCAGGTGCTCGGCGAAACTTTCCTTGGCCTGGGTGACCAGCGCGTTGCGGTCGGCCAGGAAAAGTACCCTCTTCACCCAGCCGTGTTCGGCCAGCAACTTGACCAGGGCGGCGGCGGTGCGCGTCTTACCGCTGCCGGTAGCCATGACCAGGAGGGAACTGCGTTTGTTGCCCCGCAGGCTTTGGTCAGGGGTACGCGCCAGCAGTTGCTCACTCACCCGGCGGATAGCCTCCTGCTGGTAGTCACGGCCGGCGATGTCGGCGTCCGGCGTCGCCAGTCGGATATCGCGCCGGAGTTCGCGCTGGGCGATGAGCCACTGCAGTTCCGACTTACTATAAAAGCCGTACACGCGGCGGGGCTGCCCGTAGAAGGTATCGTCCCACAGCATCGTGCGGTAGCCGTTGGTGTAAAAGATGACGGGCCGGCGGCCGGTCTCCGCTTCCAGGGCGTCGGCGTAGAGGCGGGCCTGCCGCTCCCCCACCTCCGGGTTCTTGCTGGTGCGCTTGGCTTCGATGAGGGCCAGAGGCAGGCCGTCGGTGTCCCACAGTACGTAGTCGACGAAACCGTTGCCACGGGGGTTGTCGGCGGAGACGGGCATACCCTTCACCGGGTACTCCAGTTCGTGACCGGGCCGCAGGTCCTGCCAGCCTGCCTCCCTCAGGGCGGCATCGATAAGGTGATTTCGGGTTTCGGCCTCGTTGAATTCACTGGCTACCGGTACGCTACGGCCTTCCTTGCGGTGGTGAATTTTTGCCCGTTGGGCCTGGCGTTGATTCTGGTATGCGGCCAGCTTTTCCTCGCTTTGGGCTGCTTCCTCCCGCGCTGCGTCGCGCTCCTTTTCCAGTTGCGCGAGCTTCTGCTCCAAGGTCAGGCCCGCCTCCACGGCTTCGGAGAGTTGCTGGCGCAGCTTGCGGGCCGCTCCTTCTTTGGGCAATTGGTCCTCGTCGAAGGCACCGGGCAGTTCGGGTTCCGCGGCGCTGTACTTACCGGCCACCCACTTCAGGAAGGGGAAGAGGTACTTCAAGGCAATAACCGCGTCGCGGCTGCTCACCCGCCGACCGACGTGGGCGGCGTTGTTGCCGTACTTGCGTACGATGTGCAGGCCGTCGGTGAGTTGACGGGGCAGCAGGCGTTCCAGTTCCGGCTCGGTGAGCAGGCTGTTGAGGCCCGTATTATAGGGGAGCTCCAGCAGTTCCAGCTTATACAATTCCTGGATGGCTTCTTCCAGGGCGAGGCGGCAGTAGCTCAGGCTGCTCACCGGCTCCGGGTGGGCGCGGAGCTCGGCGCGGCGGGTTTTGGTGTAAAGATCCGGCCATTCGGCGCGGAGGAAGGTGAAGTTGCTCACTAATAAGGGATGCGTACTGCTCAAATATAAGCAAGCAGGGAGTAGTAAGGTGTTTGGGCGGCGGAGCGCGGGAGCTAAGCATAACTGCAACAGCAGAGCGTCACCGGTCCGGCGGTGCATTAGCCGTCCGCCGAGCTATGCTCGTCTGCCGGCGGGTCGGCGATTTAAGCAGGCGGCAAAGCTAACCGAAGTCGGGACGGCTAATCGCAGATCGCAAGGATTCAGGCGCAGATTTGGGCGCAGATTGTTTTATTGCTCGGATGGTCAGCCTGACGGCGGCCGCGGGAGAACAGCCAAGTAGGGTCGCGGCGGTTTGGCAGCTGTCGTCTGCCCGGCGCAGCTGGTCAGCCGACAGATCGCTTATTCCATCAGCGCGAAAAAAAATCATAATTTATGATCGTAATATCAAAATATCATAATAATATGTGATTACGATCACATTTCATTATTTTGCCTATATGATAAATCGTACGCTGACGCAACGAATAGCTAGCAAGGTCGGTCGCGGGAAAGCCATCGTGGTCATCGGTCCACGACAGGTGGGTAAGACTACGTTGATCCGGGACTTCCTACGGGACAGCAAATTTCAGTTTTTCGACGGCGACGACCCGACGGTACGCGCCGTCCTGGACACGCCCAATACCGCCCGGATACGGGATTTGATCGGTAATAAGCGCATCGTTTTCATTGACGAGGCCCAACGCATCAATAACATCGGGCTGACGCTGAAGATCATCGTCGACCAGTTTCCGGAGGTACAGCTTTGGGTCAGCGGCTCGTCCTCTTTTTCCCTCTTCAACGAGCTCAACGAACCGCTGACGGGTCGGAAGTGGGAGTACGAGATGTTCCCCGTAAGCTGGGAAGAGTATCAGCAGCACGTCGGCTACCTGGAGGCGGAGCGACAATTGGCCAGCCGACTGATTTTCGGAATGTATCCGGACGTGATCAATCATCCCGGCGAGGAGGCCGAAGTGCTGCGGAACCTGGTCGGCAGCTACCTCTACAAAGACGTCCTGGCCCTGGCCGGCATTCGCAAACCCGAAGTTCTCGACAAACTGGTGCAGGCCCTGGCGCTGCAGGTCGGTAGCGAAATTAATTATAACGAACTGAGCGGGCTGGTCGGCATCGACCGGATCACGGTAGAGAATTATATCTCCGTGCTCGAAAAGGCCTTCGTCGTGTTCCGTCTCCCCAGCTTCAGCCGCAACGTGCGTAACGAGATCAAGAAGGGCAAAAAGGTGTACTTCTACGACACCGGTATTCGCAACGCGGTGATCGGTGACTTTAACGACCTGGCCCTGCGCAATGACGTCGGTGCCCTCTGGGAAAATTTCCTCATCGCGGAACGACACAAGCAGAACCGTTATAAGCAAACCGGTGCCCGCTCCTACTTCTGGCGGACGACGCAGCAGCAGGAGATCGACTACATCGAATCGGCCGGGGTAAAGCTCTCCGCCTACGAGTTTAAGTGGAACCCCAAACGCAAAGTCCAGGTGCCGAGAACCTTCTCCAATAACTACGATGCTACCGAGCATACGGTCAACCGGGATAATTTTCGGGAGTTCGTGATCTTCTGATCGGGCAACCTGGGCACTAGTCGTCCGCCGAGCTCCGCTCGTCTGCCGACGGTTCGCGCCGGAAATCGCTAGTCGTCCGCCGAGCTTTGCTCGTCTGCCGACGGGTCGCGCTGGAAAAGCCAACCGATAATACTTATTCCCAAGCAACCTGGGCAGACGAGCATAGCTCGGCGGACCAGCTTGCCGATAGTGACTTCTCCAAGCAACCTGGCGGACCAGCTTGCCGGTAGCAATTTCCCCCGGCCGCCGGGGCCCACGAGTCGAACACCAGTCGCCTTGCAAACCCTGCTGCCAACCGCTATATTTGTTATCCAACCAGATAACACGATGGGCGATAGCCGTCCGCCGAGCTGCGCTCGTCTGCCGGCGTTTCGTGGATCGATTGCACTGCCGCCTTTTAGCATCCAAACCGATTAAACCCGCCCAGCAAGCGATGAACCGTCCCATCAACATCCTACAGATCACCGAGGTGAAGGGCCACCGCATATCCTGTGTCTTCAACAACGGGGAATACCGCATCATCGACCTACACGTACTACTGGATAAGTGGAAATCCGCACCGGATAGCCTAACCCGGGAACTATACGACTCGGAAAAAGTCAAGGGCGTAATCGTCGAAAACGGTACGCTCACCTGGCCCAACATCACCACCCGCATGCAGCTGCTGGGCCTGGAGGAAGTAGACGTAGCGCTCGACATCGACCCGGCGGTCCTGTACGAAAACAGTACGGTAGACGAACAACGCGACAGCGCCTACACCCTGGGCCGGCAACTCAAACACGCCCGCAAAGCCGCCGGACTCACCCAAGCAGCCCTGGCGGAAAAAGTAGGCAGCACGCGGCACTACATCAGCCGGGTCGAAGCCGGCAAGTCGGACATCGGCTATAAAACCCTGCGGAAAATTGCGGAAGTGGGATTGGGCAAGCGGATCGAATTCGTTGATCGTTGAGGTTGTGGGGGGCTAGTCGTCCGCCGAGCTTTGCTCGTCTGCCGACGGGTTGTACCGGAAAGGATTAGTCGTCCGCCGAGCTCCGCTCGTCTGCCGACGGTTCGCGCCGAAAATGCCAACCGATAATACTTATTCCCAGCAAGCTGGGCGGACGAGCAAAGCTCGGCAGACCAGATTGCCGATAGTGACTTCCCCAAGCAAGCTGGGCCGACGAGCAAAGCTCGGCGAACCAGCTTGCCCCTGCGCCACCTACCCCCGGTAAAACACTGCGCACTGGTGCATCAGCGCTATTTCGATCATTTGCGATCCGCGGTCACGGCTTCCGCCCCGAGCAACTCCCCCCGATCACCTTCAGCAAACAACGTTCCGCTAAACGCCCGCTGCAACAAGCCATTAAACAGATCGTCGGCCTCGGCGAGGGCGGTTTCGGCCTGGGCCTTCAGGGCTTCTATTTTTTGGATACGGTTTGAAAATTGAATTTGATTTAAAATAGGGGGTACTAGAATCTCAAATCGCTTTATATCTTTTATATTGACATGACCTACCGTTGATCCAGCTGTGACTCTTAAAGCCTGATGGTAAGTGCCTTTTGACCTTATCGCAGCTAAGAAGTATTGCGGATTAATTAGGTCTAAATTCGGACGAAAAAGCATCACTCTTTGACCCAATGACATCCTGACATCAGCTGGAACTAAAACCGCATCGCCAAAGGTTCCCTCTCTACCATAAATAACATCACCCTCTTTTGGCACAAGTCTCTTTGTTCTTTCAGCGTATCCGTTTTCGTCCAAATATTTCATTTTTGACCAATTAATAGTTCCGTTCTTTAATTCTGTAGTACGAATACACGGATAATCGGTAGGACCCTCGACATAGGTTGGAGTAGAATGTGGGCAATCAACAATTTTTGTGGTTACTTCAGTCAGTGGTTTACTTACCAATCCATAAGGATTTACTCTGCTATCCCCAAACATCTCCAAAAACAAGCTCTCCCCCAGCTCCCCGTAGGCCGCGATCTCGGCGCGCAGCAGCTGCCGCTGCCGGTCGGCCAGGTCCAGGGCGGCGGCTATGCGGCGCTGGGTGGGGAGGGGGGGTAGGGGGATTAATAAAGATTTAACGTACTTGTAATGCCGACTATATCCATCATTAGGTAATTCCAAGCTTTTAAAAAAATAGTACAAATATCTTGGATCTGATGTCTCTACATTTTTAGCCTTTAATACTTTAATTCCATCTGCACCCATCGCAAACCTAAAATCGACGTATTTGAACGTCCGGGTATGATCCCCAAAAACTATTAAAGGTCCGCTTTCATTAACTAGGGCATTTTCATCAGAGGTGTATCCCCCAATTAACTCTGCACCCTGATCTATAATGGGATAAGGACCTTCTTCTAAAAAGTCAGCGCTCTTTATCTTCTTGTTCCCTCCACTAACATCTTGAATTACATCGCTGTACTTTAGAACAGGCCATTTAGTCCGCAGATATTCAAGAAGCTTACTGTCCTGCATTAGATGTCTCATCCCAACATACTTTCCAATTCCTCCAATCCCTCGAACCGCTCCTGCTCCAGCGCCTTAATGCGCGCGATGATGGTGGCCGGCGGGTCGTACTCGACGGCCTCGTACACGATCTCTTTATAGCGGTTGATGCTCAGGTCGTAGTCCTGCTCCTTAATCTCGGCCTTGGGGACGAAGAAGCTGCGGTCGGTCCGCTGGCGGTCGGCTTCGTTTTCGCGATCGCGGTAGCGGGCGATGATGTCAGGGATGTCGTTTTCGGTTACGGGGGCGCGCTTGTCGTCCAGACTGAAGCCGTCGGCCTGCATGTCGTAGAACCAGACCCGGTCGGTGCCGCCGGTGCCCGTCTTGGTAAAGAAGAGGATGGCCGTACTCACCCCCGCGTAGGGCTTGAAGACGCCGCCGGGCATGGAGACGACGGCCTCCAGGCGGTGCTTTTCGATGATCTCCTTCCGGATCGTTTTGTGCGCCTTGGAGCTGCCGAATAGCACCCCGTCCGGTACGATCACGGCGGCGCGGCCCCCGGTGGTGAGCATGCGTAGCAGGAGGGACAGAAAGAGCAGCTCGGTTTTCTTGGTCTTGGCGGTTTGCAGCAGAGAAGGCTCCACGGCGTCGTAGTCGAGGCTCCCCTTGAAGGGCGGGTTGGCGAGGATCAGGGAAAAATCGTCGCGCAGCTCGGCGTTCGCGTTGCTGAGGCTGTCGCGGTTGAGCAGCTTGGGCTCGTCGATGCCGTGCAGCTGCAGGTTCATGGCGGCGATGCGGAGCATGCTGGGATCGTTCTCCACCCCGGTGAACATGTTCCGGTTGTAGTGCTCGCGGAAGTCGCGGTCGTGGAACCAGTCCGGGTGCTCGTCGTGCAGGTACTCCCCCGCGCTGACCAGGAATCCGGCGGTGCCGCAGGCGGGGTCGCAGATGGTATCGTCCTTCGTGGGCTGGGTCATCTCCACCATCATGCGGATGATGTGCCTGGGCGTACGAAACTGCCCGTTGCGGCCGGCGCTGGCGATCTTCGAGAGCATGTACTCGTAGAGGTCACCCTTCGTATCGCGGTCGGCCATCTCGATCTTGTCGATGCCCTGCACGACGTTGTCCAGCAGTCGCGGCTTATCGATCATGAAGGTAGCACCCTTCATGTACTCGGTGAAGACGCCGCCTGCCTTGCCTACAGCCTTCATCTTATCAAAGGCGGTGAGCATGCGGGGGGTGTCCTTCGCGGCAATCTCCGCCTCGCTACGGATGTCGACGCCCTTCGTAAAAACCTCGTGGAGCGACTTTGGGTCCAGCTGCACGAAGCGGCTCCAGCGCAGTTGCTGTTCTCGGGGTCCGTAAATGGGGTCTTCTACCTCCCCGCCGAGCAGGTTGGCTTTTTGTTCTTCGTTCGTTTGCCGCTCGTCGAGCCGCCGCAAAAACAGCAGGTACGTAAACTGCTCGATGACGGTGAGGGCGTTGGTGAGTCCGCCGTTGGCGAAGTGGTTCCAGATGGCGTCTACCTGGGATCTTAGGGGGCCAGTGATCATGGGGGGTAAGGTAGGGAATTGGGGGTGATTCTTCGGTTAGGTTGATCTTTTCACCTGCGCTTCGCCGCCGAAGATATCGTTTCGTTTATTTTGCTTGTTTCGTTTATTTCGACTATATTCGCGGTGTCTAACGACATGTCACCAATACAACCATGGCAGTTACTAACTCAAACTACACCAAACACGATTCCTTCACCAAACCGTCCAAACAAGATCAAGAACTAGCCCTCACCTCCTACGATGCCCTTACCGAAACGCTTAAGCAGTTACGTACCGAGTCTCCCGAGATTGAAATTGAGGAAACCGGGGAACGTATCACGGTTCCCCGCAGCGCTCTGGAATTGCTACGGGACGTGCTGAAGTCACTCAGCCAGGGTAAGGCCGTTTCCGTGTACCCGATTGCCGCCGAAATGACGACGCAGGCGGCTGCGGATCTGCTCAACTGTTCCCGGCCTCACCTCGTAAAGTTGCTGGAGGAAGGAGCGATCCCGTTCACCAAAGTGGGCAAGCACCGCCGTATCAAATTTGAGGACGTGCATGCTTACCGGCAGCGGATGAAAGCGGAGCAGAAACGTCTTCTAATTGAGATGATGCGGGCGGACGAAGAATCCGGCCTTTATGATGTATAGCATTCGCTTTAATTGCGGACTTCGTGATTGAAATTGGATCGTCTTAATCGTGATGCTCACCGAAGAAGGGCCGTATGCCACAAGGTTACTATACTTACCACCGTAGCTGCGGTTTGACAGGTTCGGGACGTGCTGAACAGCAAAGGCTAATACATCTTCCGATAACCGGAGATGATTCCCATCCTGACCAAGGTTGGCGAGGCCAGTAAGGAAAGTGGCATAGCTGACCCCAACTTCGGACCGGAAATCTATAACCGGCTTGTTGGAGGTGGTTTGCTGCTCGACCGGGGCTTGAATTCTCTTGGGTTTATCAACTGTCGTCTTTGGTGGCCAAGGTTTCGTTGCCTGTCCGGAAAAGAAAGTTGGACTTGTTCAGACGCTAACCCTTGTATTACCAAAGAATATTGGCAGGCATAAATTATGCGGGGGATCGACGGACGCAGGAACCTTTTCTATTAGGGAAAAAGAAATCCGCACCTCAGGGGCCAAACAGGGGAGAAATGGGGTAAAGAGTGGGAAATATTCACTTGGATACAGCAGACGGAAAAATATCACTAAATATGGGGATCTTTTTATGGAAGAAAAGGAACGATATTCAGGACTCAAAGGCAATTAATTCCACCTGAAGAGCATAAATATTAACAGATGAAACCCTTGGCACTAGCAGTATCTGGTATATATAACCCAAATTTTAGATTAGTGTTATTGATCGTTTTGATGGTGCTAAACGCACCAAGCTACTTGATTAGCCAAGAGGAAATAGAAGTAAAGGTTTTTACCTCTGATAGCATTCCCATTCAGCTAGGCAGTGACCTGTTTTGGCACGCTGCAGTAGATAAAAACAACCATGTATGGTTTGGCACAAATGAAAACAGCATTATAAAATACGATGGGGCAAATTGGACCCATGTTCCTATACGAGGTATTGATGACCATAAGGTTAGACATGTAATAAGTGATCTTGATTCAAACATTTGGGTAACATCTGCAGACCTTGGTCCTAGTTCAAGATCGCTGGGCGGGGCCATCAACTTTTTCAATGTAGATAATCCAAATCTCAATCAGGTATTCCATGCGGGCCCGTCAAATTCATCCGTGGACCCTGAAGAGATTGTATCTCGTTTAGCATATGGCTTAGCTGTTGATAAAAGCAACTATATTTGGGCAGCTCACGGTACCACTCTCGCCAACACCGCCTACCGATATGGCGGGATAGGTCAGTATAAAAGAGCTGGGGTATGGGAAAAGTATACTGAAGGCTTACCGCGAATTACTGGTAAATTTCCGGGCGACAGGAATGTGATGGCAGTGGCATCAGATGGCACTAGTGCTTGGGTCAGCGTAAATAGAAGCTGCTATTCCGTCCCTACGATTCCATGCGAAAACCCGTACGTAGCGATTTATGATAGTCAAGGTAAAGAAACTCAAAAGTTTACCTCGTCGACCTTACCTCCGCTATCAGATGGAATGACCTTTGTGCGCGGCATTATCGTTGACAAGAAAGGTAATGTTTGGTTAGGTTTTAGCGGAGGTGGCGGAATAGCTCGTTACAAAAAGGATTCAAAAGAATGGATCTTTTATAATTCCACCAATTCGAATTTCCCCTATGGCGCCGCCCTTAATTTTCAAGCGGTTGAAGAAGATGCAGATGGCCGAATTTGGTTTGGTACTACCATGGGTCTTATCATGCACCACAATACTGGTGAGCCAAATTCGGCAGAGGATACGTTAAAGCTCTACACACTTGCAGATGGACTACCTTCTGATTTTATAACAGGGATAGCCAAACAAGATGATAATATTTGGATCACCAGTTCATCTGGATTGGCTAGGGTCCACATTAATCAAGACCCCATAGTCAAGATCCGGCTAATAGAAAGAGGTGCCGTAGAGGAAGTTGTCAAAATTAGGCTAGAAGGAAGTGATGGTAGCACCTTCCCTGAGAGTAAAGTTGTTACTACAGATGTTAAAGCAAAAAGTGGCCAGCGTGAAGCATCTTTTATTAGCAAAGCAGATCTTGATTTTAATATTGAGAAACTTTATCTGCTTGATGGATTTGGTCGGATAATAGGAAAAATTGACTTTAACTTCCGCACAGCAGAAATAGAAGCTGGTCGTCGGAAGCATGCAATCGTAATCTTGCATAATGATTTAGTCATTTATCAAAATCATCCAATTGAAAGTAATAACCAAGGGTGGGATTATGTCAACAAAAGCAACAGCCCTTTACTATACCCCGTGTCAATGTTGGTCCCTCCCCCTACCACTGGCGATACACCATCCCATGATTTAGACAGTATCGAAGCCTTTAAAAAGCCGCTGCTTTTTATTCATGGTTATACCGGTAGTGATCGGTATTGGGGAAAAAGCCAAGGAAACCTTGTTGATCCCAATGTCGACAATATACACAACCACTGGCTAGGAAAGACAGACTATCCTTATACGAGCTACCCTGGGAGGGTAAATCAAAAATCGAATAGTTTTGCCACATGGGAATATTATTACCCAGGGGATCAATCCTGGCGAGATTCAGGTTTTTTATTGTCGGGAGATATTAAAGAAATAACTAGACGCCACAACGGACAAAAAGTTTCTATTGTAGCTCACAGTATGGGTGGCCTCGTTACAAGATCATATGTGGAGGAAACGGCTGAGGCTTATCGAGCTTTCGGAAATTCGACTGGCAAGGTCTCTTTTGACAACGACATTGATCGTGTACTATTTTTGGGCACTCCTCACCATGGCTCCTTTGGCGGGACACGCCTATACTGGGGAATATACCTTCCTGAATTCGTACAAGCATTCTCCGGCAAAGATCCACAAGCTCCTGCCGCGAGAGACTTGGGGATTGGCTCGCCGTATCTTCTTGAGCTAAATAGTAAGAATAAGTTAAATAACAACGGAGTTGAATACATGCAAATAAGCGGAAGTACATACAAAAACCTAGTTCCACCATTAACCGACTGCAATGCTGCTATTGTAGAGTCAACCAACCATGACGACGGCATTGTTGCTTTGAGTTCTGGAAATTTAGTCAATTTCAATATTCCCGTTGGATTTTTACCCAATTTTAACCATAAACAGCTGAACACTCCAGATGCTTTTGGATATACACTGAATGAAGTGGAGAACAAATCGAAAATACCGGTATAATTATTGACTACTTCGGAAACGGATCAATAAGTTCAAACACTGCCGACCTTTTCGTTGAAAAAGTTATTATCAACAAGAACAACTACTCCAACCTTCCTCCTTCAACAGCCCTTGCAGAATGCAATGTTGATTTCAATATAGGCATTCCCATGGTTTTGTTTGAAGACGAAGCTGGTAATGGACTAGATTTTTCTGAAACCACTAGATTTCAAGTTGCTTTTGGAAGTAATGCAATCCAAATTATTAAATCCAATAGCCCCGATCGATTCAGTTACGGACAAAAGGGAATGTGGCTTTACTATAGTAAAAATTATTTCGGAAAAACACCTTTTAAAAAATCTATTTTTCGCTCCAGCAACTTCCCGAACTACTCAGGGTCATTTTTCCCCTATAGCAAGGATCGTCCAGAAAATACCAGCGAAGATCATGAGGGAATAGGGTGGAAAATTACTTCACAGCACGAGAAGAATTATTCGGCTGTTCTTGGCCTACATGTATATAGTGGATCAGTTGCTCAAAAGTACTTTTATTACGGCTTCCCTCAAGGATCGATTGACTATAAGTACCTCCACACAACTTATAATAACCTCAGGCTATCTCCTCATGAAATTAAGGTGATTTCAAGCAATCAAGTATTATCAAAGCAAAGCGCTACACAGGCAAATATCGGCAAAGCTGTGACTGATTCTGTCTTCAACTATGTAGATTGCAATGTTATTAGTACTACTTTTATGGTTGATTATGGAGATCAAACTGCTCCACGTTTTGAAATAGTCACACCCAACAAAACAATTATCAATCCGTCATTGGCTGACGACTCAAACATATTCTATACTCATCAACCAGAATTGAATACCATATTTTATACGGTAATCTTTCCTGAACCAGGAAGATGGCATGTAAAAATAAATGATAGTTATAGTATAGACACCACCTACAAATTTGTCTTTCCAATGCAGGTTCAAAATTTTCTTCAACTTGAAGTAGATACAAATCCAGACGACTCATTATCGTTCCTATTAAGCGCCAGCTTATCGGACTCAACTGTTACAATTGACGAATTAGAAATTACAGGGGCATGGAACACGACGGATGTAGGCAGTGGCAGTATGACCTTTAATGATCAAGGAATTTACCCTGACACGCTTGGTAACGATGGGGTATACGCAGCTATTTTCTCTCCGCCGAATCCCGGCGAATATTTTATCAAAGTTTCAGCAACCGGAGACTCTGGTGGAGGCGGCCAAACTATTAAGAGAAATGATTGCTCTTTTTATCGGGAAACTACTACAGTTCTTAGCCAAAGCCTATTAGAAATCAATACGGCTACAGAAGATAAACGATTTAATGAGACAAACAAGTCCCGCATTGAATTATTTCCTAACCCTACCGCTGGAACATTAACGGTCCGGTTTATGGCGACAGAGCCTCAGCCCTGGATGCTATCGATATACAATTCAGTAGGTCAATCCTTTACCGGAATAACAGGCGCATATGATAACCAAACGATGGAAACCCAAATTGATGTCTCAGATCTGCCCGCTGGCTTGTACTACGCAGCCGTTCAGAATATAAACGGCCAGACACTCAGTAAAAGGTTCATAAAGAAATAACTCTGAATCAACAACAGAAATCTACTACAAAAGAACTCCGCTCAAAGCTTTTGGTCAACGCCCTGTCGTCAAACCATTCGTCGGCGCTCAAGGGACTATTTTGTTTCCTCAAAAAATCCATCTTCAAAGTTTTGTTCCGTTAAATCCGAGGATAGTTCAACAACTACTTTATTTGATTTATAGCTAAATCATTTTGCAGGACGATTTGTTACATCTCGAATTTTGAAGCCCTTTCCGCCTTATCCAGTGTAACTATTCCCCAAGGTTAAAGTACGTAATGTATCGCAATCACGGCAAGTGAAATCCATTCCGCTCAAAGCAAGGAATACAGTCCCTGAGATGCAAAGTGAATTAATAACGCGATAATTGACAGGATGGCGATGCCTATGCTAATCGCCTTGTGCCGCTTCTCGCTAAACAAAGCTATGCAAAGTGAACTTCCTAGAAAAAAAAGCGCCGCGAAAGTATAGTGCAAGAACGGGAGATCATTACTTGTAAACAGAATCACCCCAAGCAGGGCAACTCCTAGGATGATATTTTACCACCTTCCATATAGTGGGGAGAAACCCGTATCGATAGTAGCCCGTTTATCTATGTAAAGCACCCCATTGAATATGAAAAGCATCGCGGCAATGGTAATGACTAGCCCGAAAATGTAAGACTACTGCATATAGGTATAACTGCTTATACTATCTCGCAATTCTTCCTTCTCGTCCGCAATCCACAAAAATAAGGGAATTAATATGCAGAAGCCACCTATGGCCCGTTCTAAAACAAGCACCCTGTTAAGGCGACTGTCCTTTCGCTCAATTGAATTCAATGTAAATCATTTTTTGCCTACGGCATTTGTTTCATGAATCACCATCTTCTAACTTTTGCCTACCTGGGAGACAGTTACTTCAACAATCTCTTCCCCTCTACTTGGCGTAGCTGTCGGTTGTAAATCATAAAATGAGCAAAATATTTCTAGGTAGGCATCCACAAACTTGATGAAAAGTCCATAAGAATCTAGATGATTCCCTGTAAAAGGATTAAATCTATAGAGAATAAGACCTGAACCATTATACGGTGCCTCACCGTACTTCCCTAAGTTAGTACCTCCTCACCAGCGCCCCGACGCAAAAAATCCACAAACCGTCCGATCTTAATCCTCCACCATCAAGCCGGCCCTTCTACTATTTGGCGGCTATGTTGGCATTCCACGGAAGGCCTCCCGCATACCCATTCCCGGAACGATTGACATACATCTCCTGGCGATAGTAAAGAATGCTCCACCTCTTGACATCATACCTACCCGGGCCGAAATTCTTCCTCACCGTTCAGGTCTTTTCGAAGTATCGTTCGGGGTCTCTATTTACTTTCAGGCATTCAACTTGGCATAAGACCGACACGTAACCGGCGAGACCCTAGGCCACAGCCTTCCTTCGCGGCCCGGAGCCCGCATCCTACCCGCGCCCCGCCGCCTTTAATATTCGCTTTACGTAGTATGTTTATTGTTCCACTGAGACCGTCCTTCCGCCGGTTCATCATTTTCATTGATTTCCCTATGCGCCACCTCCTACTCCTAGTCACTCTCCTACTCCTAAGTCTACCCGCCCAGTCCCAGCGCAGAAACAAGACCACCGGGCCAGCCGACACCACCAAAGCAGAAACCCCCACCCACCTAAATTCCAGCACCTACAACGCCCTAACCTGGCGAAGCATAGGCCCCTCAGTAACCTCCGGCCGAGTAGCCGACTTCGCCATAAACCCCACCAACCCCAGCGAATACTACGTAGCCACCGCCTCCGGAGGAGTATGGAAAACCAAGAACCACGGCACCACCTACGAGCCCATCTTCGACGGGCAGGGCTCCTACTCCATCGGCTGCGTGTCGCTGGATCCGAGTAATTCCCAGACCGTCTGGGTGGGAAGTGGGGAGAACAACAACCAGCGCTCCGTGGGCTACGGCGACGGGGTGTACAAGTCAACCGACGGGGGGAAGTCGTGGAAGAATATGGGACTGAAGGAATCCGAGCATATCGCCAACGTGATCGTGGACCCGACCGACTCCGATATCGTGTGGGTAGCCGCCTACGGACCCGTCTGGAGCAACGGCGGCGACCGCGGGCGTGTATAAATCCACGGACGGCGGTGAAACCTGGGAAGCCAGCAAGCAGATCAGCCCCTACACCGGCTGCAACGACCTGCGCATGGACCCCCGCGATCCCAGCGTACTTTACGCAGCCTTCCACCAGCGGCAGCGCAAGGTGTACACCTACCTGGGCGGCGGACCGGAATCCGGCCTCTACAAAACCACCGACGGCGGCGAAACCTGGACCCAACTTAAAGGCGGACTACCCGGCGGTGACCTCGGCCGCATCGGCATCGACGTATCGCCCGTTAATCCCGACGTGGTCTACGCCGTAGTGGAAGCCCCGGATGAAAAAGGCGGCATCTACCGCAGCAACAACGGCGGCGAAAGCTGGAGCAAGCAGAGCGGCTTTTTCACCAGCGGTAATTACTACCAGGAACTGACCTGCGACCCGGTGGACGTGGACCGCATCTTCATCACCGATACCTACTATAAAGTGAGCGACGACGGCGGTAAGACCGTCCGCAACCTCGGGGAGCTCAATAAGCACATCGACAACCACGCCATCTGGATCGACCCCGCCGATACCGACCACCTCATCGTGGGCTGCGACGGCGGCATCTACGAAACCTGGGACTTCGCCGCCACCTGGCACTTCAAGGAGAACCTGCCGGTGACGCAGTTTTATAAAGTGGCGACGGACCAGTCCGGCCCCTTCTACCACGTCCACGGCGGCACCCAGGATAACCTGAGCCTCGGCGGCCCGAATAAGAACACGAGCGTCAACGGGATCGTGAACGCCGACTGGTACATCACCAGCACGGGCGACGGCTTCGAATCCCAGGTGGACCCCACCGACCCGAACATCATCTACGCCCAGGCGCAGTACGGCAGCCTGCGTCGCTTCGACCGCCGAAGTGGGGAATACCTCTTCATCCAACCCACCGAGGGCGCCGACGACGAGCCCCTGCGCTGGAACTGGGACGCGCCGCTCACTATCAGCAACCACCAGCCCACCCGCCTGTACTACGGCGCGAATAAGGTCTTCCGCACCGACGACCGCGGCAACAGCTGGCGTGTCATTAGCCCGGACCTAACCCGCGGCATCGACCGCAATACCCTGCCCGTCATGGACCAGGTCTGGAGCGTAGACGCCATCGCCAAGAACAGCTCCACCTCCATCTTCGGGCAGACGACCACCATCGCGGAAAGTGCCCTCGATGAGAACCTGCTCTGGGTCGGCACCGACGACGGCCTACTGCATAAGACCACCAACGGCGGCGAAAGCTGGGAGCAATACGACAACCTCACCGGCATCCCGGACATAAGCTACGTCAACCAGGTCATCGCCGGTTTGCACGACCGCAACGTCGCCTACGTAGCCTACAACAACCACAAATACGGCGACTTCAAGCCCTACCTGCTCAAGACGAGCGACGGTGGCGCCACCTGGACCAACATCGCCACTACCTTACCCGAGCGCGGCAGCGTCTACACCATCGCCGAAGATCACGAAGACCCGAACCTGCTGTTCTGCGGAACGGAATTCGGGGCCTACTTCAGTCACGACGGCGGGGAAAACTGGGTCGAACTCGGCAGCGGCCTGCCCACCATCGCCGTGCGCGACATCGAGATCCAGCGGCAGGAAAACGACGTCGTGATCGGCACCTTCGGTCGGGGCTTCTACGTGCTGGACGACTACACCCCCCTACGCAACCTCGACGAAGCCACCTTTGAACGGGATGCCGTACTGATGGCCACCCGTGACCCCTGGCTGTACGTGGAGCGGGCACCCCTCGGCTTGCGCGACAAGGGGCACCTCGGGAGCAGCTACTTCCGCTCGGATAACCCCGACTTCGGGGCCACCTTTACCTATTACCTCAAGGAAGTGCCGAAAACGCTCAAGGAGCAGCGACAACAAAAGGAGCGCGAGATCATGGACCGGAAGGAATCGGTCTACTACCCCACGATCGATTCCTTCCGGCTGGAGCAACGGCAGCAGGATCCCTACCTGATCTTTACCATCCGCAACGAAGCGGGAGAGGTGGTCCGGCAGTTAAAGGAATCCGCCGGTAAGGGATTCAAACAGATGAACTGGGACCTGCGCTACCCGAGTCCGGATCCGGTAAATGAGCGGTACGTACCCGGTCCGGACGTACTCTTCGGAAGCCCGTCGATGGGTGCCCTGGTATCGCCCGGCAACTATACCGTGGCCATGAGCCAGTTCTTCGACGGGGAGCTGAAGCAACTCGCCGAGCCGGTCGGCTTCCGCGTGAAGTACCTCGACCAGGCTACCCTGCCCACCGAGGACTGGGACGCCTACGATGCATTCGTCCGCAAGGTGATGGACCTCAGCGAAGCCCTGAGTGCCACCTCCGACATCCGCGGCAACCTCGACGAGCGGCTGGACGCCCTGGAAAAGGCCGCGCTGGAAACCACCGGTAGCCCCGAAGCGGCGCTCACGACGATCTATTCCTTACGCGAACGGCTGGCCGACTTCACCATGGCCCTCTACGGCGATCGTACCCGCAGCAGCCTGGAGATGGAAACCGCGCCCTCCGTGGCCGGTCGTATCGGCATGATCCAGTACGGGATGTGGAATGTTACCAGCCACCCTACGGGGACTTTCCGGGACAGCTACGCGGTGGCGGCCGAGCAGTTTGCGCCGCTGCTGGAGGAGCTTAAGGCCTTGGATGCTGACGTGCGGGAACTGGAGGAGGAACTGGAAACGCAGGGGGCTCCTTATACGCCCGGGCGTTGGCCTGATTGGAGCCGAGAGTAGGACGCGGTTTCCGACCGCGCAGTTCGAAGCAGCCTCCGGCTGCGAAGTAACCACTAGAGCCGCAGACAAAGCCCAATACTCCCCAACCACTACACCTACATCAAGCCCCCACCACCAAACGGCAACAGAGCGTTCCCAACCGGGCACCACCCTGATCACGGCATCCCCCCATGAAAACCGCATAGCCGTTTCCTCCTCAAAATATTGCTCTTAACGGCATTCGGACTTTTCTTCGCCCTCCACTTCCTGCTGCCGCTCCTGATTTACAAGCCGTACGCCCGGCCGTGCCCGCGGGTAGAAGCGGATAAATTGACCGTTCGCACCTTTACCCCCGCGCCGGAGATTGAGTTGGCCGCTAACGTATTATCCCCCGACACCCTGCGCGGTACCGTACTGCTGATACACGGGAAGAGCGGCTGCAAGGAGCGGTATTTCAACCTGCAACTGGACTTGGCTACCATCGGCGTGCGCACCATTGCCATTGACATGCGTGCCCACGGGCGCAGCGAAGGCGGATATGCCACCTACGGCTACCACGAAAAGGACGACGTGGCGTCCATTGTCGATCAACTGCGCGAGGAGCCGGGCGGGGACTTACCCATCGGCATCCTCGGTAAGTCCATGGGCGGGGCCATCGCGCTGCAGGCCCTGGCCACCACGGACGAACTCGACTTCGGTATCATCGAGGAGACCTTCGCTGACTTTCCCGACGTGACGGAGACCTACGCCGAAAGGCTGTTTTATGGTTTGTTACCCCAGTGGATGACCGACTACTCTCTACAGCGCGCCGGTGAAGTAGCCGGCTTCGACCCAGCCGCGGTGAGCCCCGAGCTTGCCGCGGAAAACATCACCGTCCCGATACTGATGTCCCACGGAAAAAGGACTCCAATATTCCCGTAGCCCACGCCCACCGCAACTTCAGGCAGCTGGCCTCGACGGACAAAACCCTGCGGATCATTCCGGACGGCACCCACGGCAACTACCCCGGTCCCGGCGGGGCGGCCTACCAAGCGGAAGTACTGGATTTCGTCAAACGGCAGTTGCGGTAAATCGCACGCACCGCCCGGATCATTTCTCTTAAGGTTTTGGGCATGGGGTATCGGAAAGGTCCTTGTCTCGTTTGAGACGCACACCTTTCATATCCCAATTATGCGCATTCGTTTTACCCGGTTTCTTGTCTCATTCCTAATCTTCGGCTTACCGGTGGCCATTTTTGCCCAGAAAACCTACGAGCCGGGCTACCTGATCGACGGCAACGGTAAACGGGAGGCGGTGCAAATCCTGAATAAAGACTGGCGCTACAATCCTGCGGAAATTCAGGTACGACGTACTGCAGATCAGGAACACATTACCGTCCCGACGGAGGCGCTCCGCGAGTTTGGCATCGACGGGAAAGCCCGGTATATCAACCGGCACGTAGCCATCGAAAAATCTTCCGTGAGCCGCACTACCCGCAATACTACCCGCCCCGTGCAAAAGGTCGAGCGCGTACTGCTGCGGGTGGAGGTGGAAGGCAACGCATCGCTGTACAGCTACCGGGCACCGCGGGTAACCAAATACTTCCTTACCCTGGACGACGGGCAGTTCACCCAATTGATATATACCGTTCACCGGGCCGCGGACGGAAGCCTCGCGGAGACCCGCACTTTCGTCCGGCAGTTTCAACGATTACTAACCTGCGACGGCTCCTTCTCCGTCGGGACTGACCTGGAATACAAGCTCGCCGCCCTGAAAGACGTAGTCACGGCCTACAACGCCTGCGCCTCCGGGGGAGCGCAGACCGTCTACGGAACCGAAACATCCACTGGAAAATCCTTTCACTTTACGTTGCAACCGGGCTTCTACTATACCGATTACAAACTCATCAGTACAGGCAATAACGAGCGGATCCTGGATTCCGAAAACCGTCTGGCTTTGCGGTTGGGTATCGCGGCGGAATACGTGCTGCCCTACGGTGCCAATACGTTTTCGGTGCTGTTTCGGCCCAGCTACTACCGCTTTTCGGCCCCGGCAGCACTCCCTGAACCGTCGGAATCGGAATATCGGATGGAGTATGCAGCCTTCGACCTGCCGGTGGCCCTTCGCGCCTACCATTTTCTGCAAAAGGACGTGAAAGTGTTCGCAACCGGAGGAGTCGGCGTCATCGTACCCTTCGGCGAACTCTACGAAAATGGCAACGAGGTCTATAAAATGAAGGGCATGCTGGCAACCAACATCGAAGTCGGTGTACGCTACCGGGGACAGTACAACCTGGCGATCGGGTACGAGGCGCAGGGCAACAGTCTGCTCAGCGAGACCTTACGTATCAGGACTTCCGGGCTGCGGATCACCACCGGCTACACCTTGCCGTAGGCGGGCAGCTACGGGCTAAGCAATTTTCCGAAACACCCCCTACCGCACCAAATTCACCCTCCGCAGCAATTCCTCCCGGTTATCCTTACTCACGGGGATCGCATCCTTCCCGATCACCAGGTGCCCTTCGGCCACGGCGTCGATCTGGCGAAGGTTGACGAGGTAGGAGCGGTGGACGCGCAGGAAGTCCTCGGAGGTGAGCTGTTCGGCGAGCCGGCCCATGGAAATACTGAGCATGTAGTCCGTGTCCGCGGTCTTGATGTGGCAGTAGGCGCGCTCGGCCTGGACGTAAAGGATTTCCTTCAGGAACAGCTTCACCATCTGGTCTTTGTGGCGCACGAAGATCCGGTCGCTGAGCACCTGGGGCTCTTCCGGCGGAGGCACCTGGAGGTCTTTAGTACCGCCATTTAAAGAAGCAGGGGGCGAGGACGCATGTGTCACGTGTAACTGGACCGCCAAACTGATGGCCCGGTGCAATTCGGTCTTCTTAAAGGGTTTGCCGAGGAAGGCATGGGGCCGGGTAAGTCGGGCCCGCTCGAAGGTGTTGGCATCGGTATTGGCCGTCAGGTAAATGGTCGGTACGTGGATGCCTTCCGACTCCAGGGCGGTAGCGGTTTCGATACCGTCCAGTTCGCCCTTAAGCTGGATGTCCAGCAGCAGAATGTCCGGGGGGGATTGCCGGCAGTGGACGATCGCTTCTTCTCCCCGGGGAAGGATGCCGGCGATGGAGTAGCCCAGTTGCTCCAGGTACATGCTGATCTTGGCGGCGATGATCATCTCATCTTCGACGATGAGTACGGAAACGGTTGGGGACACGATCGGGGGTTTGTCCATTCAAAGTACGATTCCGGCTGCATTTCCCCTGCGCTCCGCCGCAAAAACAGTCACGCTGCGGTACGGATTCCTGAGGTGATGGCTTTCCCGCCCAACTTACCGCAAATGGAAAGCGATCGGTGTAAAGCACTGCACCGCCACGGCCTCCCCGTTGCGGATGGCCGGCTGCCAGCGGGGCATGTTCTCGAATACGGCCAGGGCAGCCTCGTCACAACCGAAACCGAGTCCCTTGTGCACTTTTACGTCCGCCATTTCGCCGTCCTTACCGATGAGGTAGCTAATGACCACCTCGCCTTCGATCGCGTAGTCCTCGGCAAGCTCGGGATAACGGAGGTGATCGGCAATCCACTGCTTCACGTCAAGTTCCGTACCGATGAGCATCGGTGCGCGGTTCTCGGCCGACGGTATGCCCTTCTCGGCGGACGTGGCGGCGGATTCGACGACTTCGCTGGCTACCGCGTATGCGGGCACGGTGGTCTGCGCGAATACGCCGACGGTTGCCAGGGTAAGGAGGCATGTGAATAGGTGGGAGATACTGGTGTTCATAGTGCGGTTATTTGACTAGTAATCACGTCCCTGACCAAGCTAATCCCTACTCCTTCTTTCCGAAGGGCCGGATTCGCTTTCCGAAGCGTCTAAAAAACGATCTCCGTCGTCAGCCCGTCCCGACTTACCTCCCGCAGCTCACCTTCCAGCTGACTGGTTAACAACTGCACCAGGCGGGTACCGAAACCTGTTCCGCGTGTATTTCCGGCTACTTTTCCGCCCCCGTTATCGCTGACGGTGAGGACTTTGTTGGCGCCGTGCCGGCTCATGCTTACTGAAACCTTCTTGTCGGTTCCGTTCAGGGTAGTGGCCGAGCCCGCCATTAGCGGGCCGCCCGCGAAAGCGTATTTCAGGGAATTGGTCACCAATTCGTTGACGATTAGCCCGACCGGCACCGCGGAATCTACGTCGAGCGTCAGATCGGGAGGTACGGTCACGGACAACCGGATATGGTCACCCGTAGCGTACGTTTCCGTGATGCTGTCCGTAAGCTCGGTCAGGTATTCCCGCATATTGACCGTGGCCAGATCCCTGCCCTGATACAATTTCTGGTGCAGCAATCCCATACTGGCTACGCGACTCTGTCCGGCGCGCATCGCGTCCAACGCATCTCCTTCCGACAGGGTAGCCGATTGAAGTTCCAGCAAACTGGAAACGACTTCCAGGTTGTTCTTCACCCGGTGGTGAATTTCCTTGAGCAGTGTCTCGTTCTCGGCGTTCTTTTTGGCGATCTCGTCCCGCTGCTGGCGGATGGTGGCGGCTTCGCGCAGGCGCAACTCCTTTTCCTGTTCCCGTAGCCGGTACCGGGTATATCCACGAATAGCCAAGGCGAGGAGACCGAGATAGATCAGTACGGCCCACCAACGGAAGTAAATCGCCGGCTCCACGGTGACCGGATAAGCACCCGTAGCGGTCGCGTAGGTATTGCCGAGATAGTCCACTCCCCGCACCTGCATAAAGTAGGTCCTGGGAAATAGGAATGCTTTCAGGTTGGTATAGCGGAGCCGGTGATCGGTAGTCGGTTCCGACCATTCCTCATCGTACCCGGCCAGTTGGGTCTGGTAGCGGATGTTATCTCCGGGATCGCGGTAGGAGAGCATGGCGTAGGCTACGGAAAGTTGGTTGCGTCCCCAGATATTTTCGGTGTACTGATTGTCCGTGAGGTATACGGGTCGCGCATTCGTATCCGGAAGGTGGCGGTTCGCGTCGAAGGCCTGCAGCCCGGCGGACGTGCCCTGAAAGACCACCCCTCCCTCATTTACGGCCAGACCGTTCGGCGACCAGTTATCACTTCTCAACAGGCCGTGGGCCTTTACGACGAACCGTTCCAGGGACAGATCCGACTTGCGGAAGGCGTAGAGTCCGCCATCGGTTCCTGCCCAGATCAGGTCGTTACGGTTCGCCAGGGCCGTACAGAAATGGTCCGCCGCTTTGAATGCAACCGAACGTTCGACCTTCCCGGTAGCGGGGTCACACTGGAGGAGCATGGAATCCACCGCCAACCACAATTTATCGTCGATCATCAGGTGAGCGATCGCCGCGTCGTGTTCCTTGCCGTCGTGGCGGATCGGCACCCGCTCGAATAAAGAATCGTCGGTTTCGATAAGGTAGGTTGTACCATCTTCCGTTAGCTTGTCGGGCGAGAGGAGTTCGGCGTAACGTTCCTGGGTGAATGGCTTGCGGGACCGAACCCAGCCCGATCTGCCAACGACGTGCAGGTAGGCTGCCTTGTCGAGATAGATCCCCAGCGGGAAACTGGACCCATACTTAAAGGGCAGGATAATCTGTAACCTGTGTAAATCGGGGGTGAAAGTGGTCAGGCGATCGCTTTGACCCAGCCAGAGGGATTGACCACTGCCCCCGGGGAGGGAAACCAGGTAGGGGATAAATACAGGCGGTGCGGAAAAATTATCGACGCGATACCCTGGTCCCATCGCCGGTAATGGGGTTGAATTCTGGGCCATCGGGTGGCGAGGGCCATCGGCGTGGATATAGACTATACCGCTGCGCAGGGAAGTGAGGTAGATGCCCCCGGAGCTGTCCTGTACTGCACCCAAAACCGCCGTAATCGGTAAGCCTTCCGCTTCTCCGATCGTGTAGGGTTCTCCATTTTTAGGGATTACCAATAGGCCATTCATTAATCCGGCCAGGGTAACGGTATCGCGACCGCCGCGGGCGTTCCGCAACCAGATATCCGACTGGACGAAATTGATGCTGGCTTCGGCAAGCAGCGGTGCCCGTCCGCCGTGCGCCTGGTCGGTATAGTGCGTAAAGGCGCGAAAATCCGCGGGAATGCGGTAGAGACCATCGATACTCGCCAACCAGATATCCCCTTCCCGGCTGATAATGGCGTCGAACAGGGAGGCCGATGGCAGACCATTCTCCGTATCGAGGTTGGTTACCTCCGCGTCCTTTTCCATATCCACCAGAAAGAGGCCTTTCACTTTACTCGGAACAAGGGCCGTCCGCTCGTCCAACCGGAGAAATCCGTTTACCCCATCGCTCAGCTGCCGTTCGGTGAATGCCCCGGTCTCCGGGTCGATCCTGATCAGGGTACTGTTTTTCTGGTAGCCCCATAGACTGCCGTCCGGATCCCGTAAGCTGAGCTGTATCCGTCTGGCCCCTTCGAGTTGGAGACTGTCGATCACGAGCGGCCGACGGGACGCGGCGGGCAACCGCATACGGTACAGTTTCCCGTTCTCAAACGACACCCACACCGTGCCGTCTTCCAGCGGAAGGACGGATACGCCCGTGCCGCCGAAGCTCCCTCTCCCTTCGGTAGCAATCGTGACGGACTCCAGGGTTGTATCCCCCACCCAGCGGTAGACTTCGACGAGCGAATCCGTTACACACCAAATTTGGCCGTTCGCATCCACGTCGAGGTCGATGACGTTACTGCGCGGCAGTGCGACGTCCCCGGCATGGTAGCGAAATTGCAGATCATCCGGCAGCACGCCGCCCGTGACCGGTTCCGAGGAGTAACTGACGCCCCCCAAATCGCCTTTAATTACTTCATTCCCCAGCCAGAGGTGACCGCGGTGGTCCTCCACAATTTTTCGGACATTACCGTTAATACCCGCCTCCTCGCTGTAAAGGGCTACGTCGCTTCCGGTAAACCGGATTATTCCGCGGTTATATAGTCCCGCCCAGATAAACCCATCCGAAGTTTGGTAAACGGATACCATGGGAGACCCCGGTAACGTAAAATTACTCCCTTCGTATTCAATCTCTTGTAAGGGGAAGGACTGAGCGCCGCAGAGAAATGAGCATAAAACGCCAGCCATCAACAGGTATACGCTTAGACTGCCGGTTCTCATCATTCTTTGCTGCCGTTATGATCATACCGCTAGACATTTCCGTTCCTTCGGCTTTTGCCCCCCAGCCCCCAGGGGGGGAGGAAGCCGGATCCACTGCAATGTCTAGCGGTATGCGTTGGGATATGATCGGCGGAGTGCTTCGTCGCTGTCACATTTGCATTCAATATAGGGAAGGTTTTCAGTTAATTGAAAACCACCTGGAATGAGGCTGCCAGATTGCCGCTACGAATAATTAGGGTGAGATGAGATGTCAGTTGTCTATTCAAATGTCGAGATTTGGGTATGTGATTCTCATTCTGCAGACTATACAGATGTGGGCTTAAATCCTTGCGGGTCCACGTCGAAATATTTAACGAGGAGATATGGTCCGTTCCCGTAATTTCGATGCCTAATTTCCTTCCAATGACTTACCAGTCTTTCTCACAAAAGGGTTTTCGCTTCTTAAGCTGGGTAATGGTCTTTTTCTTCGCGCTTTCATTTATAACCATTTGGTTTGCTCTCCCGACCTTCCAAAACCCTGGTCACCTTCTATTTCTTTTCGGGGCAGCCGTGTTCTTTCGTTGGATGGGCCGTCCA
The DNA here is from genome assembly GCA_963747415.1 of Lewinellaceae bacterium. Lineage (GTDB taxonomy): Bacteria > Bacteroidota > Bacteroidia > Chitinophagales > Saprospiraceae > Neolewinella. The sequence continues at coordinate 2,110,593 of CAVVFF010000004.1, forward strand.
CGGTGATCGGGAGGTTTGGGACGGAATAGTGGAAATCCCTTTGGTAATCCCCTCTGTTATCAAACGACTCAGCATATTCCAAACCTTCATTCCCTGCGGCACCGCGACGTATTCCGGCCCCAACGGCGCATATCGCCAAATGACCCGATATTCCCCGCATGACCCCAAGCTCCATAGTTGTAGGCATTATGAAGATGGACGTGGCCGGCCACGACGCCCGTTCCCTGAGTCGCCTGACCGAGCGGGCCACCGAACACTTCACCGAGGTAGTAGAAGGGGAGCCGCGAATCGAAATCACCTCCCTAACCTTTGACGGCCCGCCGCTGACCCCCGAGGAGGGCGGCTACCGGGCGTTGGACTTCGTTCAGTTCGGTATCAATGAAAAAACGGAGCGCCGCCTTGCCTTCCTACTCATCGTTACCGAAGTGGAAATTGCCGCCGCCTCGCTCTCTTACCTGCTGGCTCTTCCTTCCCAGCTCACGAACGTAGCCATCCTTTCGACCCGTCGGCTCACCGATTACGGCTCGGATAAAACGGAGGACGAAACGGTGCTCGGCAACCGACTCGGCACCCTGATGCTGCACTGCTTCGGTCGTCTGCTCAACCTCCATTACCATTCGGATCCCAGCAATTACCTGGCCCGTATCCAGGTGCCCTCCGAGTTGGATACCATGGACCACTTTACGGACGAGCAATTTCAGCGTATGGCGGAAAATTTACCCTTGGAGGCCAACGATCGGTATTCCAATGACCGGAAATTGCTTTTCGTATTGCAGCAGACCTTCAACAACCTGCCGCGCATCGTTCGGGGTGCCTGGCGGGCCAATCCCGTGCGCATCGCCACTAAGTTGCCGACCATGATCGCCACCGCCCTGTCCGTGATCGTGCTCCTGATCTTCAGTGGGGAGACCTGGGATTTTGCCGCTTCCGTTTCCCCCGTCCAGCTCGCCGTGTTCGTCTTGGCCAGCTTCCTGGCGGCCAGCTTCGTGCTGTACCGGGCCTTCTCCTTCCGGCTGGTATCTACGCGGCAGGGCAAGGCCTCAGAGAGTACCGTCGTTACGGCGGGAGCGACCTACCTGGCGTTGGTGCTCACGCTCTGCTGCCTTTTCGTCCTGTTTGCCGTGATCATGTACGGGGTGGTCATTTTCGTTTTCCCCGACCCCCTGATGAGCACCTGGACTTCCGACCGTGACGGTTCCACTACCGGTGCCCACCTGCGGCTGGTGATCTTCCTGGCGGCCGTCGGCATCCTGTCGGGATCACTGGGCGGCTCGGCGGATTCGAGGTCCGTGGTGCGTAATGTCCTTTTCGCGGCGGATGAAACGTGATCCCGGGCTGAGTTCCCGGATGTTTCGGGCGGCGGCGCGCAGGTAATAAAAATGTCAGAAGGGGTTACCACCGGATTTGCTTGCAACGCTCGTGTTTTGAACCACGGAGGGGGCGCGGATTATTTCGCTGATTATTCTCTTGCGATGGGCGCGATAAAGGGAAGCCAACCACGGAGGTTCGCGGAGGAGGATCTCTTGCAGGCTGACGTCAAGCATGGTGGATGGGTAGATAGTTTGTAGCATTCCCCACGCCTCCCACTCAACAGAGCTACGCTACCTTCCGCACTATACGCGCCAAGTAGAAGGGTGGAAAGGCCATTCGTTGTAGGTCTTTTTCCGTACGGGCGAAATTACCCGCCATTACTTAATGGTAAATTTTTCTATGCTTATTGCCACCAGATCATGGGCTGGCTATTGCCCATCAGCGGAATCGGGAACATCATTGACATTCACGAAGGTGGTCTCCGTTTGCCCCTCATCCACCCGGCCCCGTTTCATTAGGATACGGATGGTATTCTCAAAATTTTTCAACTCCCGTTTCTCATGATCCATCCAGAGGCGGGAATCGAAGATTTGCTGGTTATTCAATTCGCCACGCTTGTTCTGCATATTGGAGAACTTAGGATCCCTGAACATGTATTCCCGGATGGCACTAAGCGGCTTTGGAAAATCGAGAATGAGCAACTTGCCGTCATTTCCGTACCGGAAGTTGATCCCGAAATTTCGTTCCGAGCCCTTGCTCACGATATTTCCCTTCCGGTGAATCCGCATCTTTTTGATGGCACGGTTCATTGATTCGATCTGCAGGTCGTCCGGCATAATAATTTGCAGTTCCACGTCTTCGCTCCCGTACTCTACCGTCTCCTCGATGATATTCGTGTTGTCTTTATATACCTCGATCCTGAGCACATGCTCCCGCAGTTTGGAAAAGACGCTTACGATAAAGTTATAATAGTAGCCGATCGCGACGCCCGTGGAGGCAATCGTTTCAACCTGTTCCTGCAGAATCTCTTTGTCTCGTTTAATATTGAAATATTGCCAAATAGCAATTGATCCCGAGGCTATACCGACGATTGCGGCCCCGAGTTCAATGTAATCCGTCATGGCTGATTATTTTGGGCAATCAGGGAGTGTACGGTAGAAATTTACGGCATTCTTGTAGATCTCCGTGTTCTCCGGGTATCTTATTTTCAATTGTAGAAAGTCCTCCCAGGCACGACGGTATATGCCATGTGCGGTTTCGGTAGTAAGAAATTTAGTAATGATCGGCGCGTTGCCATCATCAATGTATTTGCGATAAGCGGCATCCAGTTCACTGCTGTACTTTGCGGGAGAAGCCACGGAAAGCACCTTCCGAGGATAGGGAGGATATCCCCCGATAGCCTCCGAGTCCAGAGACAGGCGCTCGAGCGCTTTTGAAAAATAGTAGTCGGGCTGTCCATTGACCGTCCGGGCAATGGCCACCATGGTCATCATTCCACCACACATGGCGCATGGTTCGAGGGTTGAATATATGGTATGGCCCTCCAGTGAATTAACGCCGGGTTTGTCCAGGTACCTGGTCATTAGTCTCACTTCCCCGTGCTGGGTAGCATTTCCCAGTTCACTTACGTGATTTAGGGCGTAGTCGATCACACGCTGAGCCGTATCGACCAGGATACACCCCACGTTGTACCCGCGCCCCCCCAGGTCGATGGGATCCCAGTAGTTGTAGACGATGGAGTAGGCCAGCAGAGAAAAAATCACGTCTCGTTCCGTAGCGACGGGATCGATAAGTTGCTCGTCCATAGCAAAGGGAGAAAAGCTTCCGGCATCGCAGGTCTCGTCCATGTGCACGAAACGCCCGGCAGCAGCGGGTTTGCAAGTAAAAGGGTGCACGTTATAGTACCAAACGATCCCTGCCCAAAAGTAGCCATTCTATCTCTGCCGCTGGGATAGCCCCGGCGGCGGCGCGGAGGTAATAAAATTGTCAGAAGGGGTTACCACCGGATTTGCTAACAACGCTCGTGTTTTGAACCACGGATACCGCAGATGGGAGCGCGGATTATTGCGCTGATTATCCGCCTGCGGCCGGCGCGCGATAACGCGATAAAAAGATGCAAACCGCAGATGTGCATTGGTACGCGGAGGACGGGCCCCCGCAAGCGGGCGACCGGGGCAACGGACAGATGAATGATTCATATCCTCCGCCCGACAATCAGGTAATCACCGAGGAGGATTAGGTACCCCCTACCCCGCCCCCCTTTACGAGCAGGGGCGCAAGGCGGAGCGGCTAAATACCTACGCTCCCTACCGCTCGTTTTTTTGAACCTCGGATACTACACATGGCAACAGCCGAAAGTAGCTGACCGGGCCAACTGGAAACTATTAAGAATGCACCTCCTGAAATCCGATTGGACTTTATCCCGTTAGAGTCACTTTAATGCTTTACCCACCCCTTATGCGTTTCTTTTCCCGCTTGACCTTGGCGGCCCTTTTTACCTTCCTATCCCTGACTTCCGCCTTTGCCCAGCAGGCCTTCGAGGCCGGCTACCTGATCGACCGCGCCGGTAAGCGGAATGAGGTGAATATCCTAAACGAGGACTGGCGGTTCAATCCAGCTGAGATCCTCATTCGGAGGGGAGCGGACGAAGCAACCGTTTCGGTCCCCACCAAAGCGCTGAAAGAATTCGGCATCTACGACAGGGCCAGGTATATCAACCTCGAAGTAGCCATCGAGAAGTCCTCCACCAGCTCCAGTAACCTCAGTGCTACGGCTCCGATCGCCCGCATGGAACGGGTCTTGCTCCGCGTCGAAGTGGAAGGCGATGCCAATCTCTATAGCTACCTGGCCCCACAAGTCAGTAAGTATTTTCTCTCGGTCGATGGCGGCAAGCCCCGGCAGTTGATCTATACCCGTACACTGGTTGGGGGCGGAACCGTTTCCGAAGCCCGCACCTACATCCGACAGCTCAACACCCACCTGAGCTGCGGCCAAGTTCCTGCAATTAAAGAAACCCTAAAGTATTCGCTAAAGGCAATTAAGCAGGCCGTAATGGACTATAACGGTTGCACCTCCGGAGGAAGCAGTGTAGTCTACGAAAATGCCATCCCCGGCGCCAAGTCATTTTACGTTACCGTACTGCCCGGTGCTTACTATGCTGATTTTAAGCTAATCCAGACGAGTAGTAATGCCGCCATTACCGACTTGCAAAATCGGTGGAGCCCTCGTTTGGGGGTGGACATCGAGTTTGTCCCTCCCTTCGCGGGCAACAAAATGTCGGTACTCTTTCGGCCCAGCTTGTACCGGTTCTCCAGCTCGGGCCCCTACTTTCCGTCCAACGGCAACACCAAAGTTGAGGTATCCTACAGCGCCCTTGACCTACCTTTCGCCGTCCGATACTATAGCTTTTTGCAGGAAGAGCTCAAGCTATTTACCACCGCTGGCTTTGGCGTCACGGTTCCCATCGACCAAGCCTTCCAGATAGAACAATCAACCTATTCTCTTGACGGCAGGGTCTCCCTTGCCCTCGACCTGGGCGTACGCTACCGGGACCGTTACAGCCTGTCGCTCGGCTACGAAAAAGATGGCGACGGATTGGTAGGCCTCGAATTCGCTGCTAAAGCGTCCGGCTTTAGGGTGATGATGGGCTATACCCTGTAATCAGATTTCTTGTTTCTGCGGCGGCGCGCAGGTAAAAAGCCCTTCAATTAAGTTGTACTTACCGGCTTTCTTTCCCTACCGCTCCCTTCGCACTAAAGTTGAGGCTTTATAAGCCGACTCGCTGCGGTAGTTTGGCTTTCTTTTAAACCTCAATTGTCGCTGATTAGAGCTCAGATTATTGCGCTGATTACCCGCCTGCGGCAGGTGCGGTTATAACGCGATAAAAAAAAAGCAAACCACAGAGCGGCGGAGGTACGCGGAGGATGAGCGCCCGCAAGCGGGCAACCGGGACAACGGACAAATGAATGATTCATATCCTCCGGCTCACGATCAGGTAATCACGGCAGAGCATTAGCTCCGGCCTACCCCTTCCGCGACATTTGGGGTAGTGACCAAAATGTACAGCCCTGGGGCATGGCGGGGCGGGTAAATACCTGCGCTCCCTTCCGCTCTTGGTTTGGAACCGTATAAACCTCATAAAGCAAAAGCGGCGGAACCAAACCGGTCAGTCGATCTGCACCAGGTGAGTGATCTCCAACCGCTCCTCAGGTGCCGTTACGGCGTTCAGCACCCGGAACCTGAGGTCGAAGGCAGCCAATCGATCGCCGGTTATTACGTTGATCGTGACCTGCCCGTGGGCCGGCACCCGTACGATCCCTAAATCGCTCTGCAGCGTATAGCCACTAAGATTTTCCAGGAGATACTCGGCGTCGCTGACATTCGTAATGGTCACGTCGACCACGGACGATTCCTCCCGGTAAATTGCCGAGGGGATATCCAGACTGGCCCGAACTACCGGACCGAGGTGCTCGGGTCGCCCCACCAGGGTATTCTCAAACCAGGCCACCGTACGGCCGGCCTCGAGTGCCTCACGGATGGCGGCGGGGGTTCGCTCGGTGGCCAGCACCAGGGTAACCGGACGGTGGCCGCCGCCGGCGATGTCGAACTGGTAATCGACTAAGCCGTGGATGTCCGAGGTGCCCATGATGGTGAGATCATTATCCAGCGCGATCTGCAGCGCCTCCTGGCTGATGGTGAGATCGTTGACCACCTCGATGCCGTGCAGCAGGTCGTTGGCGATCAGGTATTCGTGGAAGGGGGTGAGGGTGGCCACGCCGTCGGGCCGCTGGTTGACCCAGTTCGGGTGATTCCAGAAGGTAAAGGCTCCCTGGCGGTTGGCTTCCTCGAATACCGCCAGACTGTCCTCGATCAGCAGGGCATTGGCATCCTCGATGAAGATCGCGTTGGAGTGCCCCGGGGGCATCCGGCGGGTGATCTCCGCGCCGCGAATGACCAGGATATCGGTCGACTCCGCGTACTCCGCGGCCAGTTCGTGGCTTCGGTTGCGGTCCGGGTGAGGGATGTCCTCTTCGTGGGGCTGGTACTCCAGGTGCTCGGTCATGGCTACGGCGTCTACGCTGTCGCGCAGGGCTTCCTGAATGCGTATATCTGGCCATACGCTGCCGTCGCTGAAAACGGTATGAATATGAAAATCACAGACCAGCGTAAGGAATTCTTCCGTATCGGGAAAATCGACGGCCCGGTCTCCGCCGTGGTGGTGCGGATGCTGATGCTGAGCGACAGCGGGGACGGCCAATAATAAAAATAGGAGCAGGATAACCAGACGCATAGGTAGGCTTTGTAATTACCAAGGTAACCACCCGTCAAATTGATGACGGAGGAGTAAGGTTAAGTTAGGGCGAATAATACATCCTGCGGTTGATCACGGGGCTCGGCGGCTCCTCCGGTTTGGCTGCCGAGCGGAGTTTACGCAACTCGTCCGCCGGAAATTGTAACGGATCCGGCTTACTCCCCCTCCGCGGCAGCCTTTTTCGGATCTCTAGCTGCTTAGCCTGTGGGGCAAAAACCGGAGAAACGAATAGGTCCAGCGGAATGATTGGCGCGAGCTGGAGCTCGCGAACCCCCGGTGCGCTCGGCAGACGAGCCGCCCCGAAGCGCATGCCAAGAAACGTTAATGGGGCCGGGGGGGTGTACGCCGGTTCGATCTGGAAGGTTTAAAAAAGGTACCCGTCCTTTTTTGACTATGGCTTATGGCCCCCGCCTCGCCTGGTTTTAGGGGTTTTGATTGTTCCTGCGCACGGCGCCATAATCTCTTTTATCATTGCATGCCAAAAATTACGGCACATAATAATCGGTTGCGGTTCACCAGAAATTTTTACGATCTCCACTACGCTCACCATGAAGAAAATCCTATTCCTGGCCATTTGCGGCTCGCTGCTCCTCCCCTTCCGTGCCGCGGCGCAGGAAGAAGAATCTACCGAAGTCGATTTCAATATCGATTCCATGATGCTTGTCTATCAGCAGCACACGGACAGCATCGAATCGAGCCTTACTTTCTATGCCGATACCACCGTTCAATTGGGTGAAGGCCTGGCTTCGCTGACGGTCCCCAAAGGTTACCGCTACGTGGGCGCCGCCGATGCCAATACGGTATTGGTGGACCTGTGGGGCAATCCCCCGGGGACGGCCGACGGATCGTTCGGCATGCTGTTCCCCGACAGCCTCTCGGTATTGGATGATGCCTGCTACGGGATCGATATTTACTTTACCGAAGACGGCTACGTTGATGACGAAGACGCCGCGGACATCGATTACGACGAGCTGCTCGATCAGATTCGCGCCGATATGGCCATCGAGAACGAGACCCGCGCCGAGGCCGGCTACGAGACCATCGACCTCATCGGTTGGGCCCAATCACCGAGCTACGACGCGGAGAATAAGCGGTTGCACTGGGCCAAGGAACTCTATTTCGAGGGGGAAGAAGGCAATACCCTGAATTATAACGTACGCTTTCTGGGCCGCCGCGGCTACCTCACCATGAACGTGATCGGCGGCATCGACGACCTCCCCCGCGTAAACGAAAACCTGGACGGTATTCTGACCAGCGTGAACTACAACGAAGGCCACCGCTACGCCGATTTCTCACCGGGTATCGATGAGGTCGCCGGCTACGGTATCGCCGCGCTGGTTGCCGGAAAGGTACTGGCTAAAACCGGCCTGCTGGCCAGCATCGGCATCTTCCTGCTCAAGGGTTGGAAATTGGTTATGATCGCCCTGGTGGCCGCCGGTGCCGGTATCAAAAAAATGATGGGTAACCGCTAGGTTCGACCCGGAAGCTTAAAGACCCTTTTGTCCGGGTCATAACCCCTCGGCCGACCAGCGCGGCTGTGCGGACGACGGGCGTTATACCCCTGGCGCCGCTTCGGCAAGCGGGGGAGCCGATAAAGGATATATCCGAAACAATACCTTTGCCATGACCCGATTCCCCTCAATTTAAATACTCAGTAGTATTAATTGAATATGCCTGATATTGCGCGGTTTTCCCTAATTATCCATACCGCTTTTATGTCCCGAACTACCCTCCGACCCAACACTGCGCGCTCCCTCGGACTGATCCTGTGTTTGAGCATGTTCACTAATTTGCTATGGTCGCAACAGCGGTACGAAGCAGGTTATCTCGTCAACCCTGGAGGGAAGCGAAGCGAAGTAGCCATCAAGTATAAAGACTGGCGATTCAAGCCCGCCGAGATCCAGGTGCGGGAAGGGAACGGAGTGGAGCGGACAATTGCGACGGAGGCGCTGAAAGCCTTCGGGGTAGCGGGTTTATTTCACTTTGAGCATTTTGATGTACTCATTGAAAAGAGCAATACGCAGCTCAATTCGCTCCCCGATGCCCCGGAACCCCCGGTCAGGAGCCGGGAACTACTCCGGGCCGAGGTAGTCGGAGAGCTTACGTTGTACAGTTACCGTGAGCCCGGCATTACCAAATATTTTCTGCAACGTGGGGACGAAACGCCCGTACAGTTGGGCTACTATGCCTTTTCCACCCGGGCGGGGGAGATGCGCGTTAGCAAAGCTTACCTCCTGCAACTCAACGAATACCTGGATTGCCTGGACAGTCCCGCCAATGAAAACACAAAGTATAGCCTCCACGATCTTGCCGACCTCGTTACCCGGCATAACAACTGTGCAAAGGGTACCTCACTAACCCTCGGCACGGAAGTCAGACCAAGTAGAAATCCCTTCCATTTTGGGGTATTACCGGGAGTATACTTCGCAAATTTCAGCGTACACGATCCCTCGGCCGAGGAAAACGGGGTGAAAACGTCGGGACAAACCACCTTCCGTATGGCCCTGGAAATGGAATACATCCTTCCCTTTGGCGTAAACAAATGGTCGGTTATGCTTAGCCCCAGTGTTTACCAATTCCAGTCCGCCGGTACGTACGAGTACTATCCAATTGCCCGACCGGTAAGAACGGGACGCTCCGAAATCAATTACCGGGCGTTGGACATTCCACTTGGTCTGCGGTATTACTCCTTTGCGGGGGAGGATCTCAAAGCTTTCGGCGAGCTCCACCTGGGGTACCGGATCATCGACGGCGACCCGGTAGATCTGGGTAGGTACCGAATGTTCGACTTTTCTCCCACATTTACCGGCCTGGCGGGCGTAGGCCTCCGCTACCGGGACCACCTGCAATTGGCCGTGCGCTATCAGTGGGATACCAATGGGCTGGACTCTGCCATTACGGTATCGAACAGCGGCGGATTATGGGTCAGCGCGGCCTATATCCTTTAGTGCTTCATCTGCTTGACCTGGACTCTCGGAGGTCTTGCAGACCCTCCGAGCTCCTTTTATTCGCCTAGAGCGCGGTTCTCACGTGGCAGGGGCATAATGGACGTCTTCCATTCGGGCTTCGAAACCGTCGGCCGACCAGCACAGCTGTGCGGACGACTAGCCCCTTACCCCCGCCGCCGTTCCAGCAGTATCATCATCATCAGACCGAGCATAACGCGGTCATCGTCGTCGCCGTCGAAGGGGACGAGTTTTTCAACGGTAAATTTCCGGCCCAGGAAGGAGGCTTCTTTAATGAGACGGACCACCTCCCGCCCACGGCGGTCGGTAACCACATAACTGGGATTGAGGAAGTAACCGGTAAAGTATCCCAGCACGGGGATTTGACCCACCAACCCGTCCAGCACCTTTACCCAGCCGTTCTCCTCCTGGATCTTGTACTGCCCCTGGTCGTGCTGGTCGACGATCTCGTATTCCGCCTTCCAGAGCGAGCGCCATCCCTTACGGGCCACCTTGCCGAATTCCCGTTCATTCTCATCGAAGAAGGCATAGGCAGCCGACCAGTCCAGCCAGCGGTCGGCGCGAATTTGGTAGATCACCCTGCTCCGGCTTTCGTCGCTGTAAATCTGAATATCCTCTTTAAACTTCAACATCTTCTGTCGTACGTAGGCGACCACCCGCCCCGAAGCGTCGGTGGCGGTAAAGTCGTTGGCCAGGGTAGCGACCTTGAAGGTGAAGGTTAAGGGGTAGCGAAGTTCTTGCATGCTGCGGGGTGGAGTTTAACTGGTCCGAAAGATAATTAGGCGACACCTAAGTCGACCTCGGTATCCGATAAAGGAGAAGGTTTAAAAACGTAAATGGCCGGTACGGTTTGGTAAACCGTACCGGCCATTGCCGTAGAAAATAAAGTAAGGTGACTTACTGCTTGATGACCCTTGAGGTGTACATCCCGTTGTCTACGTCGGTGATCCTCAGGTAGTAGATGCCTGCGGGGAGCTCGGTAATATCTACTTCGTTACCGGGATTGGTGTAGTGGGCGGCGCGGCGGCCGTAGCCGTCGAATACACTTACGTCGCGTACCTCCATCCTGCCGAAGCGGATGGTTCCGCTGGTGGGGTTCGGGTAGATGGCCAGGTTACGCGGCCGGACTTCCCGGGTAGGAACGGTAGCTACCTGCATAACCGAAAGGCAGAAGGATCCGTTGGTGGTGTCCGCGCCGTCGATCAGCAGGGCGTACTCCTCTCCCACTTCGGTTTGTACTTCGATGAGGGGAATGGAGTCGGTTTCGGAGTAATTGTCACTTCGGCGCACCAGGGAGTCAATGCTGCAACCACCGGCGTAGAGGAGGGCCCGAGTATCGGCCAGGGCGGAATCATCGTCACAGTCGGAAGTGCGGATGTGGTAGATGTTACCGTCGCCAGTGAAGCGGAACCATACCGGGTGGAAGAGGGTGTCGGTGCCAAAGTATTCAATCAGGCTTTCGTCGGAGAGGCTATCCATCCCATAGGCACCGTTGGTGTAGGAACGGCTGTAGTTTACCACGTCAAGCTCGCCGCCGAACAGGCTGTCGATGCTCATGGCGGTGGTGCAGGTATCGCCGGCCAGTATGACGGTTACGCTGTCGGTCAGGACACAGGCATTCGCGTCGGTTACGGTGACGGTGTAGAGGCCGGCCGGTAAAGCCGTTGCTATGGCGGTTGTCTGCACGGGATCACTGTTCCAGGCGTAGGAATAGTCGCTGGTTCCTCCGGTAACGGTAATGGCCGCGGTGCCGTCGAACAGGCCGTAGTCGGGAGTAGCTACCAGCTCAGCAGCGAGGGCCGTAGGTTCGGTGACGGTTACCTCCACCATCGCGGAGCAAGCATTCTTGTCGGTCACGGTTACCGTATACGCTCCGGCAGCGAGTCCGGTGGCGGTGGCGGTAGTGGCGTCGTTAGACCAGGCGTAGGTATAGGGCATAGTACCACCGGAGAGGGAGACCGTAGCCGCTCCGTCGGATCCGCCGTTGCAGCTGACGTTCGCCTCGATCATTGCCGTGGCAGTGAGTACCACCGGCTCGGTAATGACCAGCTCGCTGGAAGCCGAACAACCGTTCGCGTCCGTTACCGTGACGGCGTAGGAGCCGGCTGTTATGCTGGTGAGCATGTCGGAGGTGGTGCCGTCCGACCACAAGTAGGTGTAAGGGCTGGTACCGCCCACTCCAACCACCGAGGCGGAACCGTCGGACTTGCCACTACAGGAGGCGTTGTTTTCGACGAAAGCGGCAGCGCTCAGTGCGGCGGGTTGATTGATCGTCACGGAAGCACTGGCGGTACATCCGTTCGCATCGGTGACAATGACGGTGTAACGTCCGGCAGCAGAACCGGTGAAATTCGCCGTAGTGGCGCCGTTGGTCCAGCTGTAGCTATAGGGGGCGGTTCCGCCCGCAGCGTTCACCGTGGCGGCGCCGTCGGTGCCGCCGTTGCAGCTGACGTTGGCATCAACGTTCACGCTTAACTCAATGGGAGCCGGTTGTGTGACGGTCACCTCAGCGGTGGCCGTGCAGCCGTTGGCGTCGGTGACGGTCACCTCGTAAGTACCGGCCATCAGCCCGGTCATGTCCTCGGTAGTGGCCTAGTTATTCCACACATAGGTGTAGGGGGCCGTGCCGCCCGTTACCGTCAGGTCGACCGAGCCGTCGGTGCCGTTGTTGCAGCTGACGTTGGTAGTGGATACCGCAGTCATCAGCATGGTAGGTTCGGTGACGGTGGCCGATCCGGTGGCCGTGCAGCCGTTGGCGTCGGTGACGGTCACCTCGTAAGTACCGGCCATCAGCCCGGTCATGTCCTCGGTAGTGGCCGAGTTATTCCACACATAGGTGTAGGGGGCCGTGCCGCCCGTGACGGTCAGGTCGACCGAGCCGTCGGTGCCGCCGTTGCAGCTGACGTTGGTAGTGGATACCGCAGTCATCAGCATGGTAGGTCGGTGACGGTGGCCGACCCGGTGGCCGTGCAGCCGTTGGCGTCGGTGACGGTCACCTCGTAAGTTCCGGCCTTCAGCCCGGTCATGTCCTCGGTAGTGGCCTAGTTATTCCACACATAGGTGTAGGGGGCCGTGCCGCCCGTGACGGTCAGGTCGACCGAGCCGTCGGTACCGCCGTTGCAGCTGACGTTGGTAGTGGATACCGCAGTCATCAGCATAGTAGGTTCGGTGACGGTGGCCGATCCGGTGGCCGTGCAGCCCTTGGCATCGGTGACGGTCACCTCGTAAGTTCCGGCCTTCAGCCCGGTCATGTCCTCGGTGGTGGCCGAGTTATTCCATACATAGGTGTAGGGGGCCGTGCCGCCCGTGACGGTCAGGTCGACCGAGCCGTCGGTGCCGCCGTTGCAGCTGACGTTGGTAGTGGATACCGCAGTCATCAGCATGGTAGGTTCGGTGACGGTGGCCGATCCGGTGGCCGTGCAGCCGTTGGCATCGGTGACGGTCACCTCGTAAGTTCCGGCCTTCAGCCCGGTCATGTCCTCGGTGGTGGCCGAGTTATTCCATACATAGGTGTAGGGGGCCGTGCCGCCCGTGACGGTCAGGTCGACCGAGCCGTCGGTGCCGCCGTTGCAGCTGACGTTGGTAGTGGATACCGCAGTCATCAGCATGGTAGGTTCGGTGACGGTGGCCGATCCGGTGGCCGTGCAGCCGTTGGCATCGGTGACGGTCACCTCGTAAGTTCCGGCCATAAGCCCGGTCATGTCCTCGGTGGTGGCCGAGTTATTCCACACATAGGTGTAGGGGGCCGTGCCGCCCGTGACGGTCAGGTCGACCGAGCCGTCGGTGCCGCCATTGCAGCTGACGTTGGTAGTGGATACCGCAGTCATCAGCATAGTAGGTTCGGTGACGGTGGCCGACCCGGTGGCCGTGCAGCCGTTGGCATCGGTGACGGTCACCTCGTAAGTTCCGGCCTTCAGCCCGGTCATGTCCTCGGTGGTGGCCGAGTTATTCCACACATAGGTGTAGGGGGCCGTGCCGCCCGTGACGGTCAGGTCGACCCCGCCGTCGGTGCCGCCGTTGCAGCTGACGTTGGTAGCTACCGCCGTGGCCGACAGCGCCTCGGCGGGCTCATTCACCGTAGCCGAGGCAGTCGTCGTACAGCCGTTGGCGTCGGTGACGGTTACCTCATAGGTGCCGGTAGTGAGATTGGAGACTTCGGACGTAGTCTCACCAGCGGGCCAGGCGTAATTATAGGGTCCGGTACCCCCTCTGACTTCGCTCACCACTTTGCCGTCGCTGCCGCCGTGGCAACTAACGTCGGTGGTCGAAGCGGAAGCGGAGAGAGGGTTTAGAGGCCCTTTGATTGTAAAATTACGCATCGCCTCACAGTTGTTGGCATCGGTAACCGTAACGGTGTAGGTACCCTTTTCTAAACCCGATATCCTGCTGCTAGTGGCACCGGTAGACCATAAATAGGTGTAAGGGGAGGTACCTCCAGTCCCAACGGCGGCGGCAACTCCGGCAGCGTCATCGAAGCAGGCAACATCCACTTTCTCCGTAGGCTCTACTTCCAGTACCTCGGCGGGCTCGTTAATGGTTATCGTAGCAAAGGCGGTTTGACTGGCGGCATCGGTGACCGAAACCTCATACGTGCCGGCCGGCAATCCACTGAGTGAGTTCGTCGCATTGTTGGACGTTCCGCTACCGACGGGCATCCCGTTCACCAAGTAAGCGAAGGTGTACGGCGCGGTTCCGTTGCTTACCGTTCCCGAAAGCTGGCCGGTGGTGTTGCCTTTGCACAAAACGTGCTGGTCCACCTGAAGATAAAGGGCGAGGGGGGAGGCTTCCGTCGTCCCACCAGTTATAAACTTGGTCAGCGTATGTCCCGGTGCTGACTGCCAGCTACCAGAGGCTAAATCGGGCGGGTCCGCCCCTACGTCCATGCTAGAGGTGGCTACAATCCCGTAGGAGCTAGAACTCATATGAATAATATTCCATGTGGATCCATCCCAGTAAATAAAAACCTCGTACTCGTCGGTCTGTTCCCCATATTCGTTTTTACCATTATACGTTGTATAGTATTGGAGCGTACCACTGTGTTCGCCGCCAGTATCAGTGGTGTACGCGTACTCGATAGGCTTCTGGGTGGGTTTAGCCGTACCCTCCCCATCTAAACGTGTCAAGGTATGTGAACTCCAGGAGTGCCATTGGCCGGAGGCCAGATCGGGAGGATTAGGTCCGATGTCCATATTGGAAGCGGCTATGGGGACGAACTGATATCGTCCATCTTGCCCCATGAGTTCGGCCTCAATCATCCATTCCTGGCCCATCCAGCGTAGGTTAACATGATAGTCGGGGCGATAATCAAAATACTCATTTTTTCCATCCCATTGTCCGCCGGGTTGGAGCTGACCAGCATACACTTCACCGGATTCGCCGGTGAATTCGTAGTCGATACTTCCTTGGGCAAGGATCGGTCCTGAGGGAGTAAGAAGGCATAAAAATAGGAAGGCCCAGATTGGGTAAAGGTGTTTCATGAGAGGAATTGAGTTCGAGAAATGGCAACAGCCGAATACCCAACACCCGGTCACCAAAAAAAAGCATACCAAAAGGTAGGCCAGGGAGCACGCGGTAGCGGGGCTACGGCGCACAAATTTCGGGAGACAGAAGGGGTCTAGATGTTGCTAAAAAGTAATCCGGTCAGATTACGCTGGTTTCCGCCGAAGTATTGCCCCCTTAGAGGAGTAAATTTTTCATTCCGGGGCCGAAAGCCTCGGATCGGTCAGCAACGATTCATCCGTCAAGGTGTGTAGGAAGGCGAGTAAGGCCTCCTTCTCCCGCTCCGTCAGCGAAAATCCGGTAATGTTGGGATCCTCGTTCTCCACCCCGTGGCCACCGGCTGCGTAACTGTCGATCACTTCCTCCAGGGTTTCGAAGCGGCCGTCGTGCATATAGGGAGCCGTCAGGGCGATATTACGCAGGGTCGGCGTACGGAATTTTCCGTTATCGAAAGGGTTGCCCGTAACATCACCCCTACCCTTGTCTACGAAATCGTCGATCGTTTCCACATCCGTGATGCCGTTATTCTTAAACATATTGTCCCCGAACTGGGGGGCATTGTGACAGTGTCCGCAACCAGGGTGCAAAGTCCCCGGTGGTACGTTCTCGACAAAAAAGAGGCTATCGGCCCCCAGCTGTTCTTCTTCGGTAAAAAAGTCCGTGTTTTGGTAGACCACCCGGTCGAACTTGCTATCCGAGGAAATGATCGTCCGCTGGAACTGCGCCAGGGCCTTGATCGTCAGTTCCTGGGTAATTTCCTCCGTATTATCGATGCCGAAGGCGGCCCGAAAACGCGCCGGGTAATCCTCGTGTTCCCGCAGCTTTCGGATCACCTCCTGCCAGTCATTGTCCAGCTCCAGCATATCCTCAACGGGATGTATCGCCTGCTCCCAGAGCTTGCCCTCGCTTCCGTCCCAGTTGAAGCCGTTCGGATTGAAGGCGAGGTTGACCAGCGACATCGAACTGCGCGGCCCCGGCTCCCCCCGTACCCCGATCGCCCGGCCGAAGCCGTCGGTAAACGCCAGTTCCTGCTTGTGGCAGCTGGCACAGGACATATTACCGTCCGTACTGAAGATGGATTCGTCGTAGAACAGGTGCCGCCCCAATTCGACGCCTTCTTCCGACATTGGATTTTCCGGATCGACGATGGGGGCCGGAAAGTAATCGGGCACCTCCAGGGCATAGGGCGTCGGGGTATTCGGCCCGGCAATGTCTCCCGCATCGATGGTCGCCCCTCCCCCAGGCGCTTCCCGGCAACCGATGACCGGCAGCAGGAAAAGGAGAGCGACAAGGTGAGCGGTACGCACCATAAACGTTGGCTATTCGGGGGTGATGTCTGATCCTGCGCTCCGGCGCGATCTGCTTGAAACCAGTTTCACTTGCCGATTAACAAAAGAACTGTCCGTCAGGGTGCGCAGGAAGGCGACCAAAGCCGCTTTTTGATTCCGGTTAAGGCCCAGCCCGTGAACGTTCGGGCTTCGGTTTTCCGCATAATGGCCGCCCGAATTGTAGTGATCGATCACTTCCTCCAGCGTGGCGAACCGGCCGTCGTGCATATAGGGTGCGGTGAGGGCCACGTTACGCAAGCCAGGTGTACGGAATCGTCCGTTATCGTAGACGTTACCGGTGACGCTACCCCGCCCGGCGTCCGGAAAAGCCCGGAGATCCGCCGCTTCGTCCAGCCCGTTGTTCTCGAAGCGCTGATTGCTGAAGTGTGGAGGGGTATGGCAATGCGCGCACTCCGCGGTGGGCAGTCCGGCGTAGGCCCCGGCGGGGTCGTCTCCCAGGTCGAAGAAAAGGGCGTGGCCCAGTTCTTCCTTGTCCGAATAGCTTGCCTCCCCGCGCTGCACGCGGTCGTACCTACTGTCGCGACTGATCAGCGTACGTTGGTACTGGGCGAGTGCCCGACCCACCCGGGTGGTATCGATTCCGGGGCTTCCGAAGGCACGGGCGAATGCCTCGGCATAACCGGCTGCGCGCAACCGTTCGATTACCACGGGCCAGCTTCCGCCCATTTCGCGGGGGGTTCCCACCGGGTGCAGGGCCTGGGCTTCCAGGTTCTCCGCCCGCCCATCCCAGAACAGGGGGTGGTGGAAGTAGCCGATGTTGGTCAGCCCGAGTGTATTGCGCGTCCCGACCCGGCCACCGATGCCGATAGCAAGCTTCCGCCCGTCCGTGAAGGCGAGTTCCGGGCGGTGACAACTGCCGCAGCTAATGGTGGAATCGGCCGAAAGAACGGGGTCGAAGAACAGCTCGCGGCCCAGGGCAATGCCTTCCTCGGTGGTCGGATTGTCAGCCGGGAACAGCATCGCGGCATAGCGGGGTGGCCCTGCCTGATCGTCGGTACAGGCACAAAGGAGAAGCGGGAGTATGAGGTACCCGAAACGCAATTATTCTACTTCCAGGGTAAACTGGTCGACCAGCCGATTCCAGATGCCGTTGGCCACGGCCTGATTGCCTCCGTGCACGGCTTGCTTTTGGGGATCGGTAATGTCAAACGTCTGACCGTTACCGCTCAGGGCTTCCAGAACGTCAGCGGTGACGGTCAGCATGGGAGCTTCCCCTGCATCGATCGTGAACGCCCGGTCAAACGTGATGGTCGTAAACAGTGAATCGCTCCCCATATGGTAACTCAGCCCGGTGTCGTAGCGCCCGTCTTCCTCCAGCATGGCGTTGGCTTCGATCTTGGCAAATACGTAGCGGGTTTGCTCACCCCAAAATTCGTTCTCGTTGAGCACGTAATCCGCGGCAAAGTTGCTGGGATCAATGGCGTTGAGCTCGGGCTTGACGCCCAGGCCGAAGCGAAGTCCGCGGTACGTACCGGTCGGAACGGAATAGGTACGCTCCACGGTAGCATCCTCGGCGGCGGACATCCAGCGGATCAGATCGATCTCGGCCAGGCGCACCGGCTCGCTTCCGTCGGCGGGCAACAGTTCCAGGTCGGAGACGTAATATTGAAAAAGGAGGACTTTCAGCGAATCTCCGGTTGGGTAGCTATACGATTCCGCTTGAATGGCCAAGGAATCACCTCCGTAGGCCGCCTGGAACGCCAGGGTAATATCCATCTCCGGCGCAAGGGGATCAAGGACATCATCATCGTCGAGACAACCGAAAAGAGGAAGCAGGAGTAAAAGAGACAAATACTTCATAGTGTAAGAAGTGGGGCGCGGGGCGCAGGTGTGAAGCCGGTTAATAACGGGAACAGAACAAGGTGAGGACCGCTAAGGCTTCGTAAAACCCAGGTAATTATCGGTGTGCTTACGGACAAAAGACCCGAACATCACGGAAATGGCATTCGTTGGATAGACGAGTACAATAGTTACCCCGAAAACATTACCCTATTATGGCCACTAAAGTAGCCGACCAACAATTAGACAAAGCATTAAAACAATTATCCTACGGATTCTATATCGTAGCCACGCGTAAGGGCGGCAAGGATTTAGAGACCCGCGACAAGGATTGGGTCAGCGCCGCCACCGTTAGCTGGGCCATGCAGTCCAGTTTCGATCCGCCCCTGATCACCATCGCCGTTCAGAAGGACAGCGACCTTAATGAAACGATCCAGCGGGCACAGTCCTTTTCACTCAGCGTACTTGGGAAAGAGGACGAGAATCTGATCAAGGTATTCGCCGAGCAGACGAAGGTAGATTACAGCAATAATAAGGTCAACGGCATCTCCTATAAAGAAGGCAAAACGGGAGCCCCCGTATTAGACTGCGGCATCGCCAGCCTGGAGTGCAAGCTCGAGGATGCGCTGACCACCCCCGGCGATCACCTGCTTTTCGTGGGTCGTATCGTTAGCGCTACCAGCAAAAACGGTAATCCGATTACCGAAGCCGATACCCGGAAGCATTACGAAGGTACCAGTCCACGCAGCTGATCCTGTAAAATCCTCGTGCGCCGAGCGATAGCTCGTCTACCGAGGATTTTACTTAATTACCGCAAGCGGGCCGAAGAGAACTTCTCTCCGGCCCGCTGTCGTTACGTAGACACGATATGACTGACCCTACTATACTCGTTCACCTGAGCCAGGAACCCCGATTAGCGCCCATCGTAGAGCGGTACACGCTTAAAGTGCGCCCCGACCACGGTGGTGATGTTTATTTCGGGCTAATTCGTTCCATTACCTACCAGCAACTGAGCGGGCGGGCGGCGGGAACCATCTTCGGCCGCTTTCTCGATCTCTTTCCCGATGGCTATCCCCACCCCGAGCGCCTGCTGGAACTTTCGGTGGCCGACCTTCGTGCGGTCGGTATGAGCCGGCCGAAGGCGGGCTATCTGCATAACGTGGCCGGATTCTGGCTGGAGCACAGACTGATCAACGAGGACTGGAGCAAATACGACGATGAGGAGCTTATTGAGCTACTCACCCAAATCAAGGGCGTAGGCCGGTGGACCGTGGAAATGGTCCTCATGTTCGTCCTGCACCGACCCGACCTGCTGCCACTCGATGACCTGGTAGTACGGCGGAACCTCATCGCGCTCTTCGACCTGCACCACCTGAAAGGAAAGAAACTGATCGAGGCAATGACCGAAGCCGCCGCGCCGTGGCGGCCCTACCGGAGCTACGCCAGCCGCTATTTGTGGGAGATGGAGGCTACGGTGCTTTAAGGGTTCGTGAGCTCTGCTCGCATGGCCCCCCGATGATCATCATCACCCGCAGTGGGCCCGAGTACAGGGGGGGAACCGGCTACCCTCCTCGAGTACAACCCGGGAACCGGGCAGAGCCCGAGCCGGAGCTCGGGCACCAAGCTGGGAACCAACCAAAATCCCGTAATTTCGCCCCCTTAACCGACCATCCATGCCCAGCGAGCTCACCCTGTACAATACGCTAACCCGTAAAAAGGAAACTTTCCAACCACTGGTGGAAGGCCATGTGGGCCTGTATGTCTGCGGGCCCACGGTGTACAATCCCGTTCACTTGGGTAATTGCCGCACCTTCGTGAGCTTTGACGTGATCTATCGGTATCTCATGGCTAAAGACTATAAGGTCCGCTACGTCCGCAATATTACCGACGTGGGTCACCTGACCGACGACGGGGAAGACCGCATGAGCCGGGGCGCGCGACTGGAGCAGCTGGAACCGATGGAAGTGGCTCAGAAGTTCAGCAATCAGTTTCACGATATGATGCGCACCTTCAATGCGCTGCCCCCCAACATCGAGCCGCGCGCAACGGGTCACATCATCGAACAGATCGAGATGGTGCGGGAGATCCTCGCCAATGGGTTTGCCTACGAAGTGAACGGTTCGGTATATTTCGACGTCGAGGCCTACAACAATGCCAACGACGACCGCTATGGAGAACTATCCGGGCGCCGCATCGAGGAGTTGATGGCCGAGAGTCGGGAACTCAAAGCCCAGGGAGATAAACGCAGTCCCTCCGACTTCGCGATCTGGATGAATGCCTCCGACGACCATATCCTGCGTTGGGATAGCCCCTGGGGGACCGGGTTCCCCGGCTGGCACCTCGAATGCTCGGCCATGAGCACTAAATACCTTGGCGCGGAATTCGATATTCACGGCGGCGGGAACGACCTCAAATTTCCCCACCATGAGAACGAGATTGCCCAGAATGTTGGTGCCTGCCAGCACGGCGGCGCCCGCTACTGGCTGCATACCAATATGCTGCTGATGAACGGCAAGAAAATGTCCAAATCAGACGGTAATACCATCTCTCCAGAGGAGTTGTTTTCCGGTGACAGCGTCCACGTTTCGGAGGGCTACGATCCAATGGTCATCCGATTCTTTATGCTCCAGAGTCATTACCGCAGTACGCTCGACCTGAGTGACGATGCCCTACAGGCAGCCAAAAAGGGGTATGCCCGACTGATGGAAGCCTGGGAAATTCTGCAGGACCTTAAAGCAACCGGACCCGCTCAGAACGGCACGGTCGGCAAGGAACTCACCGCCGGCCTCGAAGCTGCCTACGCCGAAATGGACGACGACTTCAACACGCCCAAGGCGCTCGCGCGGGTTTTTGAACTCGTGCCGCGCATCAATGCGCTTAAGGGCGGCCAGCTCAGTCTGGAAGAGGTCACCCCGAAGCAGCTGGCCGCCTTTTCCGAAGGGCTCGGCAATTTGCTCTTTGCCGTTCTCGGACTACGAAAAGATAAGTCCGTAGGCAACGGGGGCGATCAGGAAGCCCTGGACAAGGTCATGCAGATCATTCTCGACCTGCGGCAGCAAGCCCGCGCCGACAAGGATTGGGCCCTTTCCGACAGGCTGCGAGACGCCCTCTCCGAAGCGGGGGTTACGGTTAAGGATGGTAAGGACGGCGCCAGCTGGACGATAGGGTAACGCCAATCAGACAGCGGACAACTTGCGGTGGTGCCGCTGATAAGCGTACACGGCCGCGCCTACGGTTCCGGCCGTATTGCGCATTTCAGCGGGTTTGACGTCGCAGTTGAGTTTCAGGTATTTTTTATAATCCTGGAAATACTTGC
Organism: Lewinellaceae bacterium; assembly: GCA_963747415.1. Lineage (GTDB taxonomy): Bacteria > Bacteroidota > Bacteroidia > Chitinophagales > Saprospiraceae > Neolewinella. The sequence goes on from CAVVFF010000004.1 coordinate 2,132,124, forward strand.
TTCCTCCCCCACCGAGTACGATCAGATCGGGGTTCAGCACGTGATCCACCTGCCGGAGATACTTATTCATGCGCTTGCCGAAGGTCTTCCAGTCCATGTTGTTATCCTTACGGATCTTGTTGGAGATGAATTTTTCGGCAATGATGTCCATTCCTTTAAGGTAAAGGGAGCCCAATTCAAAGTTGGGAATGAGCTCGCCGTCCAGAAACATGGCCCCGCCTAGCCCGGTACCGATCGTGATCATCACTACCGTGCCGTCTTCTTTATGCGATCGGCCAGTACCGTAGTTCATGGTGGCGATACCGGCGGCATCCGCATCGTTGAGCGCATAGATCGAAACGTCTCGCATCCGGCCGAAGGTTTCGGAAATGGAAGTACCGATCCAGCCTTTATCGATGTTTGCCGCGGTTTTTGCCACGTTCCGGCTCACTACGGCGGGGAAACCTACGCCTACTACGCCACTGTATTCAAAATGATCTACCAGGCTACGGAAAGTGTACGCCATGGCGGCCGGCGTTGCCGGCTGGGGCGTATCGAAGCGATGCCTTTCGGTCAGCATCGCACCGGTTTTTACATCGACCAATCCGCCTTTGAAACCGGTGGCGCCTACGTCAACCCCGAGAATAGTTGTACTCTTTGCTCCGCTATTTTGTCCCATAGCCGTGAATATAGGACTTTGACCAAGACCTTGCCACCGATTGGTTGCCCGGCGGGTCAAATAGGGGAATCAGCGGACGAGAGAGATTTTCATCGGCACGTCATCCTTTGGACGATCACCAGCTCCGGTGGCTACCGCCGCGATTTTGTCAATTACATCCAGCCCCTCGATCACCATGCCGAAGACGGAATAATTCTGGTCGAGAAAGGGCACTCCACCCCGCTCCATATAGGCCTCCCGCACGTCGCTCGGGTACCGGACGCCGGTCTGCCCCTCCTGCCGGTTGAGCTCGGCTTCCGTAACGGGTCGACCTTGAACGATATAGAACTGGGAGCCACTGCTAAGTTTCTCCGGATTGTTGGTCCGGGCGGCCGCTATGGCACCCTTCACGTGGGCGAAGCTCGGATCGAATTCGGCGGGGACCTGGTAGCCGGGGCCGCCGCTTCCGAGCCGATCGTTTGGACCGGCACCGCGGCTGGTGGGGTCACCGCCCTGAATCATGAAGCCTTCGATCACCCGGTGGAAAAGCAGGCTGTCGTAAAAGTTCTCCTGTACGAGTTTGACAAAATTATCCTGGTGCTGAGGTGTCGCATCGTACAGGCGGGCAAGCATATCGCCCTGTGGGGTCTCAATGCGAATAAGGCATTCTTTGGGTGGAGTCACGTTGATGGTTTGGGTGGTTGTTCTGGATTTTCCTTTTTCGTTCGTGGCGGTAAGGCTTACCTCGAAGTCACCGGATTTAAAGTAACGCACGGAAGGCTCGCTTTCCGTACTCGATTCTCCGTTGCCGAATTCCCAGTAAAAACTTTCGGCCCGTTCGGAGGTATTGGCAAACCGAATCGTATCCGCTGCGACTACCGAAGCATCGGCCGGCACGAAACTGGCGACGGGCCGGGCACAGTACGAAAGACAAAGCAGCGGAAGCAAAAGGTAGAATAGGCGCATTATATATTTTTTGATCTAACGCTAAAGCCGGATCACTGGTCTAAAAAATTATTCAGTAGAACGTCACGCTCCTTACTCAGTCCGTAGTCCGGCCTGTCCCGCCCCGCGCGGCGGTACCAGTAGCCGGCATTCCCCTCGTCGCCTTCAATACGGTGAAGGTGGGCGTGGACCCAGGCATTGTCGGAGCCGGGGGCAGAATCGATAAGATCGTGGGCGTGATCCCAATTATTCTTACTGATCCACCAAAGCGACTGGAGTTGCAGGGAAGTCCCTTCCGGGGGATGTGCTTCGGTTAGGGAAGCGTCAAATTCGGCGCGGGTCAAGGCTGGATTATTTTCGAGAGTAATTCCGGCGAAGATAGCCCCATAGCCGTGAAACAACTTCCCGACACAAGCGATTTACTTCCATGTATGAAATCGGAAGCCTGATAATCATCGGCGTTCTCGCTCAATGGATCGCGTGGCGCTTGCGTGTACCGGCTATTCTTCCCCTCATCCTCGCGGGAATTCTGATCGGTCCGGGCTGGGAGTGGTATACGGGACATCGGCTACTGAATCCCCGGTTCGACGGAGAATCCGGTACTGGGCTCTTCCCGGGCAACCTGCTTTACAGCTTCGTTTCGCTTTCAATCGGACTCATTCTTTTTGAGGGGGGACTTACCCTGAAGTTGAAAGAGATCCGCGGCATGACGGATAGTATCCTGCGGCTGACCACCTACGGGGCCTTCACCACCACGGTGGTTGCGGGGTTGGCGGCACATTTCGTTATGGGACTGAGCTGGCAAATCGCCTTCTTGTTTTCTACATTGATCGTGGTCACGGGGCCAACGGTGATTACGCCCATCATGCGGCAGATCAACGTGAAACGACAGGTTGCCACCGTACTTAAGTGGGAGAGCATCATTATTGACCCCGTCGGAGCCTTCCTCGCCGTACTGTTCTATAACTTCATTGTAGCCTACTACGATCCGGAAGCCACGGTGTACAACTCCCTGATCAAGTTTTTCCAATCCGGCCTGGTAGGTATCGGCCTCGGATTCATACTGGGCCACATCCTGTTTATCCTGATTTCGCGGTTCTACATTCCGCGCTTCCTGCTCAATATCGTTACGCTGGGCTTCGTCGTTGCTGCCTTCCTGATCTCGGATACCATTGCTCACGAGAGTGGGTTGCTTACTACCGTAGTAATGGGAGCCTATCTTGCCAATCGGGAGGTACCCTTCATTCACGATATACTGGACTTCAAGGAAAGTCTGACCCTGCTGCTTATCTCTTTATTATTCATCCTGCTATCGGCCAACATGACCGTCGATCAGATCGAACTGGTACTGAATGAACGGAGCCTGCTTGTTTTTCTGATCGTGGTGTTTCTCGCCCGCCCCCTCGGCGTATTCTGGAGCCTTTCCACCTCGGAGCTTACCTGGCGGGACAAGGCATTCATCAGCTGGGTTGGCCCCCGCGGTATCGTTGCGGCAGGTGTCGCCTCGCTCTTCGGGATTCAACTCGCGGAAGAGAATGTAGCTTACGCGGAGTACATCACCCCCCTCGTATTTCTCATCGTCCTCGGCACGGTACTACTCAACGCCACCCTGGCCGGTTTGCTGGCTCGCAAACTGAAAGTGAGCTTACCCAATGGCAGCGGGGTCCTCATTTTCGGCGCATCGGAGGGTTCCCGTCAGCTGGCGCATTCCCTCATGGAATCGGGTCGTGATGTCATCCTCGTTTCCGCTAACCGAGCGGAATGCGACATCGCCGAGGAAAACAACTTAACCGCGATACAGGCCGAGATGAATTCGGACGAACTGGATAGCAAACTGGACCTTTCGGATATCGGCTATGTTCTGGCGTTAACCGGAAATGACGAGGATAACTTTTACCTGCTCAATAGTTACCGGGGCCGGAAAGGACTGCGCGGAGCTTACCGCCTGGTGACCCGGAAGGAAATACAAACGCAGCGTTATGGAAAAGAAGCCCTCTTCGGACAATACGTCAGCTATCTGCTTTTCAACCGTGCGGCCCGGAATTTTGCAACCGTTAACGCGATCGAATTAAAAAAGCCGGAAGACCTGCCTGCCCTGATCGACAAACTGCGCGAAGAGCGCGCCGTACCCCTCTACCTGCGTTGCACGGAATACGGTGACATCACCTTTGTACCCGCCAGCGACGACAGGTCACTTTCGGTTTCCGCCGGGGACACGCTGTATTATATTGGTGAACCGCTGGCTGAATTGAACGAGGATTCTGCCCGCCAGGTCCCTAAGGAGATCGAAGCCTAAGCGATCAACCGTTCCAGTTTATTCCCCCGGCTCCCCTTGACGAAAACTTTTTTCCCGGACCACTCCTGCTGCCAGAACCAACCGGATAAAGCATCGACATCGGCAAAATGCGGCCTGCCCAGCTCCAGACCTACCGCTTTCATCTCGTCGCCAACCAGCAAGACAGTACGGGCCACCTGACCGGCACGTAAAACGACGCGGCGGTGCGCGACCGGACTTTCCACACCCAGCTCCAGCATCTCTCCTAAAATGATCACGCTGTCGCCGGGGCTATGGCTCGTTGAAAATGCCTCCATCGACGCAAGCACACTACTCGGATTTGCGTTGTACGCATCCCAATAAAAGCTTACGTTTCTATGGGTAAGCCACTGGCTGCGATGATTCTCGGATTGGTAGGCGGCAAGGGCCGCGGCAATCTCGCTTCCGGCCACCTTGAAGTACTTACCAACGGCTATCGCAGTTTTAATATTCTGCAAATTGTGGCGCCCCGTCAACTGGGTTTTGGCCGTGAAAGGTTCCCCGGCAACCAGAAACATGACCTCTACCTGCGGATGGGTAGCGAGGGTTTTTATTTCTAAACCTGGAACGAGCAGCGAAGGCTCCTCACTACTCATATAGGGAATGGTCCGCTTGACGTGTTGGGCCATAACCGGCAGGTGCTCTTCATCGCTATTGACAAAAGCGACGCCCCCCGTTTTCCGGAGAAATTCATACAACTCGCCTTTGCCCCGGATAATGCCCTGCTTGCCACCAAAGCCTTCCAGGTGAGCCTCTCCGATATTGGTCACGATGCCGTGGGTCGGCCGGCCGATTTCACAGAGTTCAGCGATCTCTCCGACGTGATTGGCACCCATCTCCAGGATCAGCAACTCCGTGCCGGAGGGCATGGAAAGGATGGTGAGGGGCAGCCCGATATGATTATTATAATTACCGGGAGTAGCGTGGACCTTGTACTGCCTGGACATCACCGCGGTAACCAATTCTTTCGTGGTAGTCTTTCCGTTACTACCGGTAATTCCGAGTACCGGCATCCGGAATTCCCGGCGATGGTGCTTGGCCAACTCCTGTAAGGTTTGGAGCGTATCGGCCACCAACAGGTAACGGTCGTCTCCTTCCACCATAAAACCGGTGTCATCTATCAACGCATAAGCCGCGCCTGCCGCCAATGCGTTGGCAGCGTAGCGATTCCCGTTGGTATTTCCCCGCAGCGCGAAAAAGAGGCAACCCGCTGCTGCCTTGCGGCTATCGATGACCACCGACGGGTGCTCAAGGTAGATCCGATAGATATCCGTAAGACTGGCCAGGGGTTGTTCCATTCTACAAAATTACGCAGGGAAGTGATGATAAATGAAATGCCCCGTACCGAAAATCGGACGGGGCATTTCAGAATTATAGGTGCATATTGCCTACCGGCGGGAACGCCGGCGGTTCTTATTCTTTCCGGGTTTGATACCGAAGCGATTGACTTGCGGATCATCGATGCCCTGGCTATCGCCAACGCGGACCATGGCGCAACGGAATCCGATGGTTCTGGAGCCACGATCCTGGTCGAGGTAGCGGCGGGTACCGGGGCTCAGCCAGTAAGCGCGGTCGGCCCAGCTACCCCCTTTGTATACGCGGGCTTTGTCGCTGATGAGGGTGTGCTCGTTGGTTGCGTACTCGGCACCACTTTCTTCGTCACCGTCAAGGTAGTCGTAGACCCGGCCACGGTTGTAGTTGTCACGCTCGGCAACATCAGCATCGTTGACGGGAACATAGACCAGGCGGCCAAGGCTATCCTTTTCTACGGGACGTCCGTCCTGATCACGCTTGAGATCCTGGAAGTCGTTACCGCGGAAGCTGTTGAGGTCGTGGTTCTCAACGTCGACCAGCGTTTGGGTGGTCAGCGGGCGGTAGAGATCAAGTACCCATTCGTTAACGTTACCGGCCATATTGTACAGACCGAAGTCGTTGGGGAAATTGTCCCATATGTTGCTGGTGATCATGTTCTCGTCGTTCGGCTTGCCGGACAAACCACTATAGTCACCCGCCCGGCGCTTGAAGTTGGCGTACATCTTACCCTGGTTCTTATCGTGAACGCGGTAGCGCATACTGGTTCCGCTCCAGGGGTAGATCCGGCGATCGGTGTAGTTCTCGTCCTTTTCATTGGCTTGCAAACCTTCCAGCGCGAGGGCTGCGTACTCCCATTCGGCCTCGGTGGGCAGACGGAAATCAGACTGCAGGATACCGTCTTCCAAGCGGACCGGCCGGGTTTCACCCGTTTTCATGTCTTTCATTCCTTTACGCTCGACGCCTTCATACTGCCCGGCCAGGTAAGCGTCGGTAACGAATACGTCGGAGCCAGTCTGATCGGGGCGTTCTTCCTGAATGCCTTTGTCAATAAGAATAGCTTCGTTAACACGGTCCGTACGCCAGCGGCTGAACTCACGCGCCTGGACCCAGCTGACGCCCACCACGGGGTGCTGCGAATAGGCAGGGTGACGCAAATAGCCGGTCACGTAGGGTTCGTTATAGGACAGTTCATCACGCCAAACCAAGGTATCGGGGAGTGCGGATTGCAGTACCTCCGGATATTCACTGTATACGTCTTCGGTCCAGTGGAGGTAAAGGAGGTAGTCCTCGTTGCTGATCTCGGTCTGGTCCATATAAAAGCTGGACACCGTTACCCGACGGGGGATGTTGTCCCAATCATAGGGAACGTCCTCTTCGGTAAAGCCCATGACGAAGGTTCCACCGGGAATCAGTACCATATTTGGCGGGGTTTCCTGTCCTTCGAAATCGTTGTTCCGTTCGTAGCCTCCCCACTTTTCATCGTTGTACTTCCAGTTGGTCGTACGGGAACGGTCGTTATTGCGGTTACAGCTCGCTACCAAAAGTACCAGACAGAGGTAGGGAAGCGTCTTGAAGAATATTTTCATATTGCGGTGGTCGTCCAAAAATTAAAGTCGGTTTATTGAGGCGGTCCGGTCGAGTGAACGGCATTCATCACCGACCTACGGCTAACTAAACCGAATCGCAGGACCAACTATTGTGTTCGAAATCTTAATATTTCCCGCCGGCCTTAGGTTGCATCATCCATGTCGGCTTCCTTGCCCTATGGAAAGTATACCTCAACCTATTTTCCTGATCGCTAGGGTTCTGTCAACTTTGAAATCGAGAGAAGGTGCTGGTAGATTTTGGTGAAGGCGAGGCGCAAAATGACTTGCATGCCAAACCATAACGGGCCCTTCCCCGTAAGGCCGCGTGGCTACGGAGGTAATTTTGTTCCGGAGCTTACCGCCAACAGATACCGCAGATCACCTTTAGGTTCAAGCTTAACCGAGCACTAGGGGTTTCGCCGGTTGATCTCGTCCTGTAACTGACGACGAAGCTCCTGCTCGACGGTCAGCCGGCTCTTACGACTTTGTTCGAGTTCGGAGGCCAGCTTGTCACGTTCCCGTTTCAGTTCGGTATTGTTGGCCGCGGCAATTCGCGTGCTGGCAAGAGCGACTAACAGGGCAATCAGTAATCCGATGACGAGCGACCACATGATCAGGCTGTAGGTGCCCTTATTTAGCTGGATGCCTAGCAGGTTTACCGTATCCAGTTCGTCGTTCAGTTCCGCGATGGTGGCGTCGCGTTCGGCCACTTCCGAAGAGTTCTCCTCAATCTGATTACGAAGCTCGGCCATATTACCTTCCAACTGCGATATACGCTTGGTATAACCACTGATCGAGTCGCTGACATTGGTCATGAAGGCCCCCAGAAATTCCTGGCGCACCACTTTGAAATCCTGGTAGCGATTGGAAGCGTCCAGCATTTCATCGAACTGCTGCTGCAAAGGTGCATCGGCGGCTGCGGCCGGGTTTCCTCGACGCTGAGCGGAAAGATTGACGCATAGGAAGATAAAGAACAAATAAAGAAAACAACGCATACTGAGAGATTATGGGGTAGCCCGCCACCCGGTGACCCGTTCCAAAAGATCAACGGAAAGCGGCGCTAAGTTAGCACTTACCTTTGGGAAATGTTCGATCACCTCGTTTACCTGGTGCCTGACCTGGCCGCCGCTGTGGACCGATTTACGTCTTTGGGAATGCCCCCGTCACCCGGCGGGCGCCACCTTTCCCGCGGCACGCACAACGCAATCTTACGCCTCGGAAACCGCCGCTACCTGGAATTGCTGGCCATAGATCCGCACACCGAAATATCTCCGCCCCGCTGGATGGGCATTGATCTGGCACAGGAAACGTGCATCAGCAGGTGGGCGGCGAGCGCAGGTGCAATAAACGACGGGAGGCCGGTGGAATCGGGTAGTCGCCAGCTTCCCGACGGTCGGACCCTACGGTGGAGATTAACCGACCCCGGTACCGTGCCAGCCGTATCCGTGGTTCCATTTTTGATCGATTGGGGCAGTAAGGGCCCCCATCCCGCCGATGATCTACCCGATCTCGGGCTTCGGCTCGAGAAGCTGACCCTTTACCATCCCGAACCCAGGATCATCAACGAAGAACTGCGTCGGTTGGGCCTATCTCAAAAAGCGATCCGCGGACCCGCTCCGAAAATCGAAGCCGTGATCCGCGGACCGGAAAAAGAAATTGTATTGTAGGCGACTACCGATAATTAGGTGGTCACCCCGACTACATCATTTTCATGGAGCGGTCGATAAAGGCTTTCAGATCCTTACCACTAAGCATCTGTTGGCTCAGTTGGGCAAGTTGGTAGAGGTACTTGGCGTTCTCCGTCCGCTTGCTTTCATCCTCAACCTCCAGCAGCCGTTCTTTGACGATCGGGCTGTTGGCATTGACAACGACCTGGTAGCTGTCGGGAAACATATTGGCATCCATACCCTGCATCATCTGCATTTCCTTCATGCGGCGCATGAATTCGTTGCGGACGATCTGCACGGGCGCGTCCTGGACGTCCAGCGGCTTTAGCTCGACGTTGTTGCCAGCATCCACTACGCCGGAGAAGAGATTGGTAACGGTTTCCTGCTGTTCTTCGGTGAGCAGATTTTCCTTCTCCTCGTCTTTCTGAACGAGTTGGTCGGGTGTAGCCGAATCCACCCGGACAAAATTCAGTTTCTCCTCCTTCTGCTCGAGGGTCTGCATCGTCGGCGCATCAATGGCATGCTCGAATTTGAGCACATCGTAGCCACGTTCCCGCACGGACTCGATCAGCGTGTGCTGACGGTCGGCGTCGGCGGTATAGATCGCCACTACCCGATCGTACTTATCGGTCTGGTTTTCCTTGATCCGCTCGCGGTATTCTTCTATGGTAAAGAATTTACCCTCGGTGTTCTCCAAAAGGGCAAACTTGGAGGCCCGGTCGTAGAATTTCTCCTCCGAAACCATACCGTACTTGACGAATACTCCCAGGTCCGGCCACTTTTGCTCGTAGGCTTCCCGGTCTTCCTTGAAGAGGCTACTCAGTTTCTCCGCTACTTTTTTGGTGATGTAGCCGGTGATTTTCTTCACGTTCGTATCCGCCTGCAGATAGCTGCGGGAAACATTAAGCGGAATATCGGGAGAGTCAATGACGCCGTGGAGCAAGGTCAGAAATTCCGGTACGATATCGGTGACATTATCCGTGACGTACACCTGGTTGCTGTAAAGCTGAATCTTATTGCGCTGCAGCTCCAACTTACCACTCACTTTGGGGAAGTAAAGGATACCGGTAAGGTTGAAAGGGTAATCGATATTCAGGTGGATCCAGAACATGGGCGGCTCACCCATAGGATAGAGCTCGCGGTAAAAAGCCCTGTAGTCCTCGTCGGTAAGATCGTTGGGGGTCTTTTTCCAGAGGGGGTCCGTATTGTTGATAACATTGTCAACCTCGGTCTCTATCTTTTTTGGTTCCGGCTTTTCTTCCCCTTCTTCTACCGCGTCTTCCACTTCCTCGTAGGTGGTTTCAGTCTTGGTGCCGAAACGGATGGGATAGGGCAGAAATCGGCAGTACTTCATCAGCAAGCCTTCGATCTCGTCTTCCTCCAGATACTGCTTACTGTCTTCGCCAATATGAAGAATTACATCCGTTCCCTGCATATCGCGTTCGGCCTCCCCGATCTCGTAACTCGGGTCGCCTTCACAAATCCAGCGCACCGCCGCCACATCGTCTTGGTAGCTTTTAGTCACTACTTCCACCTTATCGGCAACCATAAAGGCTGAATAGAAACCGAGACCGAAGTGGCCGATAATGGAAGCGTCGTCCTGATACTTATCTACGAATTCCTGCGCACTGGAGAGAGCTACCTGATTCAGGTACTTCTTGACTTCCTCCTCGGTCATACCGATGCCGCGATCGCGGATGGTCAGGGTACCGGCGTCTTTATCGACCATAATGTCGATGGTCTTATCGGTATAGTCGCCCTTTGCCTCTCCCTTGCGGGCCAGGGTAGCGAGCTTGCTGGTAGCATCGGTTGCATTGGATACAAGCTCCCGGAGGAAGATCTCCTGATCGGAATACAGGAACTTTTTAATGATCGGAAAGATGTTTTCCGTCTGTACGGATATATTACCTTTTTGCATAGTTTGTTGATTTTACGGACACGGCCCGCCCCCCGCGGAAGGGACAAGATTTATTCCACTGTCTACCTGCTGTCAAATTGTCGGGTACCCCCTACCGGTACATGCCCGATTTAAGCAATTCCTCCTCGACTGCCGGAGGAACGAGGTAGCGGATACTATGACCATTCTTCAGGCAGTTGCGTAGGTAGGTGGCAGACAATTGCATCAGGGGAGCATCATATATCGATACGGAGGGGTGGTCGCCGTACGCACCGTCCGGATATCCCGGCCGGCGATAAACGTGAATTTGGTAGTCCCGCAAAATGATTTCGTGGTTTTTCCATTTGGCAAAGGACGCCAAGTTGTCACTCCCCATGATCAGAGAAAACTCGTAATCGGGATACTTCTCCCGAAGGACAGCCAGGGTATCGATCGTATAAGAAGGCTTCGGCAGGTCGAATTCTATGCGGCTGACTCGGAGGTTTGGATTATCGCCAATGGCCAGTTCCACCAGGTGCAGCCGGTCGTGATCCCGTGCCAGACTCCCCCTTTTTTTGAAGGGGTTATGGGGACTTACCACCATCCAAACCTCATCCAGATCGGTTTGGGTAGCCATAAAATTGGCTAGTATCATATGTCCTATGTGGACCGGATTAAAGGACCCGAAAAAGAGTCCCACTTTACGCCTAGCCATCTTCCCGTTTTAGTAGGCGGTACCGCCCTCGTATTCCTGAACAATGAAAAAGCCTTCCTCTCCCTGGTCTTGGTAGAGGGGCATGAGAATGTAACCCGAACAAGGTGCGGCGATCGGTCCGTTGTTGTCTTCCGCCAGCAGGTTACCTTCAACGATCTCCTGAAAGTTCCGATAACCGGGCTGCATTACGAAGCTTGGCCGATCGCTCGGATCGATCCGGTGAACGTAGACGAGCTCAAGCAGCGTGGGCACTTTGACCGCGGTAGCCCGGCGCAGGGTCTCTTCGTGGTGGGTACTGACGTCCTCTTCACTGACACAGCCGACGGATCGCAACAAATTCACCGTTGCCGCGAGTGCTCGGGCGACGGACTCTTCGTCGGTATGAGCACCCGCCTCGAAGGTGATCGCGCGGCAAGGCTGCTCGAAGTCGAAGATGCCGGACCGGAAATAGCTTAGGGTAGTCCCCTGCAATCCGCTCAGCATTCCCTTGATAACCGGCACGCCTAGTTCGGCGGCGAGGAGTAAACTTGGCACATCGTCACCGGTAATGGCAAATACACCCCCCGTTGCGGTCGTGGTATGCAGGTCGATTAATATGAGTTCCTGGGCGGAGGAGTCTTCAAGCGCATTTTCGATGGCAGCCATCATGCCGTCTAGTTCCCGGGCTTCCACGGTGAGATAGTTCTCGTCGGTCCCTTTGACGAAGGGCTTCCAGATGCGGTTGAGGTCTATGTCGATGTATCGCTGGCCCGAGCGGAGAGCCTCCAGATTTCCACGCAAGGCGAGCAGTTCGCCGCGGAAGGTAAACCCGGGATTAAGGAGGGGCTCTTCCTTCAGCAACTCAAAAAGCTGTTCGAGCGCCTGAACGCCTGCCGGCTCATTCCCGTGAATGCCCCCTATGGCAACTACCAGCGGACCGGGCTCCTGCCCGACGTAATGCCCGATAACACGGGGGCTATCCCCAAGAGGATCGGGAGAAGATGGTTCGGCTTTGCTTAGCATCAAAAATAGAATTTCAGGGCTACGAACTGGGCAACAAACCCCACCATATAGCCTGCGTAAAGCTGCATAGGGTTATGTCCGCCCAAGGCCAATCGCGCTGATCCTACCAGACCGGCCAGCATCACGGACAGGGCCACCAGTAGGGGCAACCCAATCATCAGACCGCCGATTTCAATGCCGTTTGGACCAAAAAGACCAAGCATTATCAAGCATACACCGACCAATCCGCCCATACCCGCGGCGTGCATGCTGATCTTATCCAGCAGATTAATGAGGAACACCAGTACCAGCGCGATCACCACGCCCAGAAGAAAGGAAGAGAAGATCGTCGGCGTCTGGTTGCTATTATTGAAATTCCAGAAGATCCAGAAGTACAGGACCATGACCAGCAGTAGCGGCCCGATGCGTTCGGACTTCTCGTGCATCATGACGCTGTTGATCATATTGAGTTTCGCCATGATAACCACCGCGACGACCGGGATAACGAAGGTATCCAGGAAGATAAGGATGAGGTTGCTCATGGCTCGTGGCTCACCCAAATCGGAGGTTCCGAAGAGATACGGGTTCACCCCCACGAGGATGAGAAAACTGTAAGTAGGGATCAGCAGGGGATGGAATATCCCGCTGATGGCCAGGGCCGGCCAATTGCGCGAAGGAGGAGATTCCGATAGCTGGATTTCTGCGGACATGCCGCAAAAATAAGGACTATTAGAAGAGCAGACGGAAGGTGGTCCGACGGTTCTTCGCGCGGCCTTCGGCCGTTTCATTGCTTTCTACCGGACGGCTCTCCCCGTAACCTACCGAATGGATGCGTTCGGCGGCGATTCCTTGCTGTTCCAAATATCGTTTGACCGAGACCGCGCGCCGCTCACTAAGTCGCTGGTTGTCTACATCCGAGCCCACATTGTCTGTATGACCGGCAATTTCGACACCGACCCCCGGTTGACCTTTCAGCAGGGCTACCAGACGATCGAGTTCTTCGGTACTTAGATCAAGGAGCTCGTCACTGGCGGTTTCAAAGAAAACGTTGCGTAAAACAATGGCCCCGTCTTCCTCAGCTTCTCCCACAAGGGTGTTTTCCTCGATCGGTTGCAGGCGAATAGTCAGCTGAAAGGGCTCGCTGGCGGTATGCTCGCCGGCTAGAATGAAGCGGTCCGAGTAAAATAGGTAGCCTTCCTTTTCCACGCTGAATCCGTAGTCGAGCCCCGTAGGCAGGACCGTTAGATATCGCCCACGTTGGTCGGTTTTGCTGGCGGTTACCACCCCGCCCTTTTCCTGGGCTTGTAAACGGACTTTGGCAATCAGGGGTCTTCCGGTCAGGTCGTCCACGACGTTGACCTCCACGTAGGTGGCCGGAGCGGGCCGGGCCTCTTCCGGAAGTTCGAAGGTGTAGATATCGATGTCATCCCCTACCCCCTTGCTGAAGTAAGCGGATTTGCCATCCAGACCGATGAAGATATTCGTTTCCTCACCGGGGGTGTTGATCGGGTACCCCAGGTTCTGGGGTTCCTGCCAGTTGTTATTTTCATCCACGGTGGTCATGAACAGATCCGCACCTCCCATGCCCTTGCGACCGGTGGAGGTGAAGTAAAGGGTCTTATTGTCCGCCGCCCAGAAGGGGTAGCGATCGTTACCGCTGGTATTGACGTTCTTGCCCAGGTTCATCGGTCGGCTCCATTGGCCATCGGGCCGACGGCCGGAAACGTAAATGTCATCTCCCCCCTGACCGCCGTCGCGGTTACTGGCAAAGAACAGAAGCGAGCCATCTTGTGAAAGGCTGGGCTGGCTCTCCGAAGCGCGGGAATTAACGACGGGCCCGACATTTTGCGCCTCGGTCCAGCGGTCACCGATACGCTCACTAAAAAAGAGGTCACAGGAACCCATACCGTCACTGCGCCCGCACCCGGTAAAGATCAGGTAGTTCCCATCGGCGGTAATGGTCTGGGCACCCTCGTTCATGGGCGTATTCACTCCGGAAAGTGGGACCGCTGTGGACCAGGTACCATCGGGCTGTCGGTCACTTTGGTAAAAATCCTCTTGTCGTTTATTGACCCGACGGGTGAATATGAGGCGCTGTCCGTCGACGCTCAGACTTGGGAAATACTCGAGGCTGTGGGAGGTATTGATGCCCGCACCCAGGGGGGTCGGTTCGTAGGGATAAGGATTGGAGGCGAGATCGGAAACTACCCTAGCGGATTCCACGAGCGATTTGGCTTTCTCCAATAATTCATCGCTTCGACCGGCCCGTTCGAGCGCGCTCATGTACCCCTCGTAATAATCGAGTGCTTCTCCGTACTCCTGATTCAGGGTGTACAATTCGGCCACCTTCTTATACGCTATAGTTGCTGCTGGCCCTTCGATGGCAAGGCCCCGCTTCAGTGAAATTATGGCGTCGGAATAGTTACCCTGCCCACGACTTATCTCGGAATCAAGATAGTGGAGATCGGCCACCTCGTCGTGCTTCTTGATCAGCTTCGCGAGTTTTTCCTTAGCCTCCGGGTACTTCCGCAGCGTCATGAGGGACTGGGTAGCGGCCAGTTCCCTGAGCTCACTCTTCTTCATTTCCCGCTGAGCGGATTGTCCGAAGCCGACCGTGGAGCTCAGAAATAGTAGGAGCACACACAGCCACGGTCCCATAAGGCGCATGATCGGCATGATTAGTGTAGAAAGTAAAACGCTACACTTTCGTCCTTAGTGTTCGTTAGGGAAACTGCTTAGGACTTTCCGAACCAGACAAGAACGTCGGTATTGTTGGCCCCAGCGAGCGAGGAAAGGGCCGCCGGCCGGGTCACGGAACGTGCGCTTCGCGAAATGCAGGCCGGCACGACTAAGCAAGGTACGATGGGCGGAAGTCCAAAAAAGCGCTTACCCTTCCGCAGAAGCAGCACGCAGTCCTTCCAGTGCCTCTTTGATACGCTCCTCTTTGGGAGCTTTGGGATCACCAGGAGCGGTAAGGGCCTTTTCAAAGGCCCGAGCGGCATCGTTGGACCGACCAGCCTTAACGTACAGTTGCCCGAGTTGATAAGCTACCCGACGATCGTAGCGCTCCAGGCTGGCAATGCGCTGCTTCCGTTTGGTGAACATGCTGAAAATGCGCATCGCATCGTTCGGCCGGCCGGTGTCAAGATAGGCGTCTCCTAAAGCCACCTGGGCCATCCAGTAAATGGCCTGGTGGGGAATGCTGTTCTTGGTAACTGCCTCGAAATCCTCGGCGGCGCTTGCCATGTCTCCTTTACGGACATTCACCAGCCCCCGTCCGTAGTAACTTTCGGGCATGAGGGGATTGATCGAAATACTCTTGCTGTAGTCGTAAAGGGCATCCTGATCATTGCCCAGGCGGTAATTGACAAATCCCCGGCGCTCATAGGCCTGCGCGTGGCGCTCGAAGCGAGAGACCACGCGGGTCATCATCTTGAGTGCTTCTTCCTCATTGTCCTCCTGATTGACCAATTCCCGTCCACGATTGAACAGCTGTACGGTAGTCCGATCGCTTTTGGGCTCGAGTTTATAGTGATCGATCATTACCCCCGCATCAAGACGCCAGAGATTAAGTGATCCGGCAATGCTGAAGGTTACCACTCGCTCAAGCAGATTAAGGGTATTAAGCCAAAGCCGCTCCGTACTGGGCAGGACGGTCCGGGGAACGTCGAGCGTCATTTCATCCTCCTTGAAGATGGTTTCCGGTTTGAGAAGAATATCGTTTTTATAATAGTTCTCCATCCGGTGCGCATACTGTTCCATAACCTGGTTGTACGCGCGTTCAGACCCGAATTCGAGCTGTCCTGCGATGATGACCTTATACTCAGACATTTCCCAAAGTGCTTTTGCTGGATATTCAAATTTCAATACTGCCTTCGCGTGTATTCCACAAAGACTAATTGGCGATAATCCAGGATTTCATTCCCGGTCGCCGGAGCGTAAATCTTGCTCCTAAACTATTTAAAAGGTAAGGTCCCCCCCTTTCTAACTACTAATCAGTTGTTTGCAACACCGAGGTGGCAAAAAAGTGCACGGTAAGATACGAAAAGTAGGGAGCGTACAAAGAATAGGGGGTGCTTCCCGCTGGGAAGCACCCCCTATCATTGGAGAAAACCGTTCTGGAAACTTAGTCCAGTTCGACCATCCGGGTAGGCTCGGTGGCCACCGGAATCACGACGCGGTTTTCCCGTAGTGTGTTACCCACGGGCTGGTTCTCACCAAATCCGATCATACTCAGGTTCGATGGCTGGGCACCTTCCTGCTCGGCGGTGTACTCCATAGCGGAGTTAGCACGGCGCTCGGAAAGGGCCTGGTTGTATTCGTCGGAAGCACGGCGGTCAGCGTGACCCTCGAAGCGAATATCGAAGTCCGAAGCACCATCAAGTGCAAGGAAGCGGTCGATTTCTTCCAGGACCATCCGGTCGGGACGGTTCAGGCTGGAGATATCCGTAGGGAAGAAGATCCGGTCGATCTCGATGACTCCGTTGATGGAGTCGATGCGGATGTGTTGGAAGTCCTGGCCTTCCAAGAGCTGGCCGTAGCGGGCAATCCGCTCTTCCAGGTTCTCCGGACGATCGTTGGGGACGGGGCAACCGTTACGTTCGGCAACACCGGCTTCGTCGGGACATTCGTCGTCTTTGTCGGCAATACCGTCACCGTCGCGGTCAGGACAGCCATTGGTAGCGGCGGGGCCGGCTTCTGCCGGGCAGTCGTCGTCTTTATCGGCAACACCGTCGCCGTCGCCATCGGGGCAGCCATTAAGGCTTTCCAGTCCGGCTTCGTCGGGACATTCGTCGTCTTTGTCGGCAACACCGTCACCATCGCCATCGGGACAACCATTGGTTGCCGCGGTACCTGGTTCGGTGGGGCAGTCGTCGTCTTTGTCAGCAACGCCGTCGCTGTCACCATCGGGGCAACCATTGAGGTTAGCCACACCGGCTTCGTTAGGGCATTCGTCGTCCTTGTCGGCAACACCGTCGCCGTCCGTGTCGGGGCAGCCATTGGTATTCGCCGGGCCGGCCTCGGTGGGGCACTCGTCTTCCAGATCGGTGACACCGTCGCCGTCTGCGTCCCGGGCGCCGAAGCCTACGGAGTAGGTCAGGCCAAGGAAAGAGTACTGGTCGTTCTCTTCGGGATCACCGAAAGAGGCAGATACACCGTCGATCAGGTCGGAACCCGTGAAACGGAAGCGGTAATCGATGCCTAGAGAGGACTTGGGAGAGAAGTAGTACCGGAGACCGAGACCTACGGGAACTACAACGCCACCGCTTTCATCAGCACGATCTGCGACGTCGGTGTCGATGTCGGTTCCGCTGTCACCACCGAAATCGACCTCATCGTCACCCCAGAGCCCGTAACCGATACCGGCCGAGAGGTAGGGAGAGAATCCGGGGTTAAAAGTAAAGTCCTCATTGAAGCGGCTTGCGAAGAAGGGCTCAATGTCAAGACTGAGGCTGGGCTCGAGTACGGTCGTCTCGATGGAATAACCCAACGCATTGACATCGGCTTCGTCGGCCTTATCGGTATTATTCTGAAGGAAGCCGTACATCAACTGCGCACGGAGGGCAAAAACATTACCGAGGCGGCGGCGCAGGTAAATCCCACCCGCCGGGCTTATCTGATCGATAAGGGGAAAACTGTTATCGGTCAGGTCACCGGCCATGGCGGATCCGCCGACCTTAAGGCCGAATTCCCAGGGATAGGCGCTTTCCGGCATTTCGGTACTGGCAGGCATGTCCTGTCCATATAAATTGATACAAGTGAGTACCACGAAAAAGAGTAATAACTGCTTGAGCATATTTTCGGGTTTGACGTGTGGTTGTTTACATTAGTTGGTTTACCTCCCGGCCGCATGGCCCGGAGACTTCTACCGCTTTATCGCTTATACAAGCGTTTTGTTCAGGGCGGCAAGTTTGAAGGTGCAATTTTAGGGCTTAAACTTGTAACCTAGATAACATTTGGCCTAAAGCTGCCGAAAATACCCGGTTTTCCTTGCTTTTTCTACGATCACCGACGGTGAAATCGCAGTAAATGACCCGGATCGCCCTCATTATAGAGCTCCAGGATCAGCGCACCCCGCTTCCCGCCCTTGGGTGGAAAGAGAATTTTCAAGGGGTTATGTACGTAGCCATCCTCTCCGAATAGCGATAACTGGTGCCTCAGCTTGGGCGGCAGTCGGAATCGCTTCAACTCCGTTACGTCAGCAGGAATGGGTAAATCACCATAACCCGATTCGCCCAAAAACTCGCGGACCATGTCGTAGCTACGCTCCATTCGCCCCGCGGCAAATACGATCCGAAAGCAATAGCCGTCGGAATGGCCGCCGTGCTCTTCACAGCCTTTTGCCGGAAAGTCTTGTCTTAGGCTTACCTTTTCCCCCTCCTCCGGGGTAGTATCCCCGTAAGAGGCCAGATAGACCGGACGTCGTACCATCGCTCTTAGTGCCATAGCTCGTGTTTTGAGTTCGACAAAATTAAACAAAAAGTTTAGAACTTATTTCGTCTTCCGCTCATCGCCGATAACTTGGACTTACCCGACTCGGAAAGCCCCAAAAAGCTCTTAGTAATCGAAGCCCTTCCTACCCCACCCCGTTCCAAGCTGACGGAATCTTTCACCGACCGGATCACAGCCGGCACCGTCGGACCGCACGGAAAGCTGACGCTGCCCCACCTCATCCGGCTGTTTCAGGAGGCCGCGATGCAGAATACGGACCGCCTCGGGATCTCCAGTCAGGACCTCACCCGTGACCTGGGGCTCACCTGGGTCCTGCACCGGCAAACCGTACGATCCGCTTCCTGGCCGGCGCTGGGGGACAGGGTTACTATCGTCACCCTCCCTACCCGCATCGAAAGGAGCTTGATCACCTACCGTGATTTTTATCTGCTCGACGACCAGGGAGGCGTGCTGGCATGCTCTTCATCAACCTGGTCCCTAATGGACCTGGAAAACCGACGCATCCGCCCCATACCGAAGCAGGTGATCGCCACCCTGGGTGATTTACCCTCCGGCAATGCTAAGCTGGAGTCACCTCCAACGAAGCCCACTCCTCCGGAAAATCCGGTCTCGGAACGTAACTTTCGCGTCCAGTTTTCGCACCTGGATTTCAACAACCACCTCACGAATCCTACCTTCCCCGAATTGATGCTGGAACCCCTGGACCTCCCTTTCCTGGGGAGCCACCTTCCCATCATGGCTGATATGGTTTATCACCGGGAAGCCCGTTATGGAGACTTCCTGACCGCCGTTTCCGCCCCGACGGATACAGCAGGGCAGTTCAACCACGCCCTGTACCGGAATGAGCACGAACTGCTCGCCTCGATGGTTACGCGGTGGTCACCCGCGGTTTAATTACCTTCAGTTTAACCTGCGTCCACGCCCAAATTTCACCTATGCGCTTCCTGGTTTTTCTCTTGCTGCTTGCTTTTCCACTCACCGCCCAGGAGACCCTCAAGGATTCCATTCTTTCGGTGCTGGAGGAAGGCATCGCAGGCGGTGCCTTCCCCGGAGCACAGGTGCTCGTGTGGCATCACGGCGAGCCGCTCCTCCACGTTACCGCCGGCTATCATACCTACGATAGCCTCCGACCGACCCGACCTGATGACGTCTACGACCTGGCTTCCGTAACCAAAACCACTTCCGCCCTGCTCGTGCTCATGAAACAGTACGGTGAAGGGGATCTGGACCTAGACACCCCGCTGGGCCTACTGTTCCCGCAACTTAAACGAACCGATAAAAAACGTATCCCGCTTCGGTCGGCCCTGGCCCACCGGGCCGGCTTACTGCCCTGGGTGCCCTACTGGCAAACCACCCTGCGTGGCCACGGACGCTACCCCTGGCAGGACAGCTGGAATGCCACCCGCAGAAATGATTACCGGTTTCGCAACCGTACCATTCGCCGCGACAGCAGCCGGCGTTTTCCGATCCGCTTGACCGAAGACCTCTGGCTGCATCGGAAGTACCGGGAAAAACGCATTTACCGCGCCATCCGCAAATCACCGGTACAGCCTCCCGGGGAATACGCCTACTCCGGTTTGCTGTTTTATCTCCTGCCCGCCTACGTGGAGCGAACGACCGGCATGGATTACCGCACTTACCTGCGGCAAAACTTTTACGACCCGCTGGGAGCGGACGAGCTGGGATATCGCCCCCTGGACCGCGGCATTCCCCTTGATCGCATCGTCCCCACCGAGGTCGACACCTTCTTTCGTATGGATACGCTGCACGGGGTTGTCCACGACGAAGGCGCGGCCATGATGGACGGCGTAAGTTCCAATGCCGGCCTTTTTTCGACCGCCGAAGACCTGGCAAAGCTCTATCAAATGTTGCTTAACGGCGGGGAATACAAGGGAAAGCGGTACCTCACCCAGGCGGCGATAGATACCTTCACCAGCTACCAGTACCCCGGGGAGGGCAACCGCCGCGGCCTCGGCTTTGACAAACCGCTACTGGAGTACGACGCCGCCAGCAGCTCCGTAGCCGAAGCGGCATCTCCTTCCAGCTTCGGACATAGTGGCTATACGGGCACCTTCGTCTGGGCAGACCCGGAGGCCGATTTGCTATACGTCTTCCTCAGCAACCGTGTCCACCCGAGCCGGGACCGTCGCGCGATCTACACCCTGAATATCCGGCCACGTATTCACTCGTTGATCTACTCTTTCATAAACCGGAACGAATCGGCGTCCGACCTGCGGGGAAACCGTAAATAGTACATTCCCGAGGGTAAGCCGGAAACGTCAAGAGCCTGGCCGCTGCCGCGCAGCACTTTTCTGCCGTCCGCGTGGTATACTTCGAAGATCTGGTCTTCGGCCAACTCGCCGCTGATGCGAAGGCGACCCGTCGTCGGGTTAGGAAATAAGCGAATGATTCCGCTGTCCAGGCGTACCGAGACGGGCCCGAATAAGGATTCATGGCCGTCGAAATCGATTTGCCGTAGGCGATAGTAATTCTGGCCGGGAAAGGGTGTTTCGTCCAGGTAAACATAGGTTCCGTTTCCCGCGGGAACGCGGCCGATCGCCTCGTATTCCAGATCCGCTTTGCTGCGTTCCACCACGAAGAGCTGGTTATCCGTTTCCTCCTCCGTTTCCCAGTCGATCCGTACGGCATCGTAAAGCGGAATTGCGGTAAGGTGCTTGAGCGTTACGGGCAGATTGACCAGCGAGTTGCATACCGAAGCCGGCGAACCATCAATCATTTCGTGCGGGTGATACCCTCCAGCCAGGTTTCCATCCGGGGAGAGGGTAAGCGACTGGCCCTCCGGCGCATCCTCGAAGCTGACCTGGGCCACGATCCGCCCGGCCGGGTTGCGCAGAATGACTGATTCCGGGGAATCGTCGTTCAAGCCCAAGAAGCCGCTTGCGGTACCGAAGCGACAGGCAGCCGGCAACGTGCTCCCGTCGGGCTCGGCGGCAAAAACGATGAAGCTCTCGGCCGGGGCCAACTCGCTCCCCGCCGGAAAGGTGAATCTGGGGCCGCTGTTTGAGCCATCGTGGACGGTATGGCCGGAGAGGTCGAAGGATTCGCTTCCCGTATTATAGATCTCCACGAATTCGTCACCGGGATTCACCACTCCGTCTCCGTTTGTATCGTGTTCAGGTGCGGCCAGCACCTCATTGATCACCACATCACTGGGGACGCACTGGTCTAGCGGGAGCTCAAGCGGCAGCTGCAGGTCGCAATCCCCCCCGCTGATATTCAGCAGTTGGACGCCTCCCTCCGTGAGGCCGTCGATCACGATCGTTCCATCCGGTTCGGCGGCCGGGTCGTCACCGCTCACCGACCCCGCACTCGCGAAGACCACGGCCCCCGTTTCCGCCCCGGAGTAGGGCACGCTTATGCGCAGGATATCCGGGTCCCCCGTAAAGCTCAGGCAATTGACGCGCGGCTCCCCGAACCGAATACCACATACCGGTTGACAATTACCGTCGTCTCCCGTCGCGATGACCTGCACGTGGTCGACACCGGCCACGTCATCCCCATTCTGGTCAAAATAAAGAACTAGTGAGGCAGTCTGGGCGGTTCCCGGAATGGGTACGGTGTCGTAGACCCACCCGTCGGTACTCACTCCGCCCCCGTTGCGGCCGTCAATCACGATTTCCTGCCGCTCCGGGAACCCATCCAGGTATAGTTCGTAGCCAAACTCATCGCCACCGTCGTATCCGACCACGTTATAGGCAAACACGAAACGGGCGCTCGTAAGCTGACAAATATTGCCGGCGTCGAAGCGCAGGCGGGCTACCGGCGTTCCGGAGCGGTCGTTTTCCACGTCCCGTGCAGCCCAGAAATAGTTCCCTTCGGCGGGCGTGGGGATATGGTACAACTGCGTAACCCGGTTCCAGGTCGGCAGGCTCCCGGTACCGTAGGGGCTGAGGTCAGGGTTGTAGGGAAGGCTTTCCGCGCCGGTACCTTCGAAGCCATTTTCCAGATAGGAGGTTTGCGCCGGAGCGCAGGAACTATACAGCAGGAAGAACAACATCCATGGAAATGAGTAAAAAATGGGTTTCATAGTTTTTACCGCATAGGTAGCCGCCGTCACTCTACTGGGGGTAGAGTCGTGTTAATTATCTTCGCGCCCTTATGATTTTTCAGATTCGCGACGACGAACGCAAGATTTTCGAGGTAATCGGCCGCGCGGCGGGCGAGTTAGGGTACCCCACTTACGTGGTAGGCGGCTACGTGCGCGATCGTTTGCTGGCCCGCCCTAGCAAGGATCTCGACATTGTTTGCGTCGGCAGCGGTATCGAATTGGCCAAACGGGTGGGTGATAGCCTTCACCCCCGCAGTCGGGTTACGGTCTATAAACGTTTCGGTACGGCGGCCCTCAAACACCGCGACATGGAAATCGAGTTCGTAGGCGCGCGCAAGGAGAGTTACCGCAGCGACAGCCGGAAGCCCACCGTGGAATCCGGAAGCCTTAGCGACGATCAGAACCGCCGCGATTTTACGATCAATGCGCTGGCCATTAGCCTGAACGACCGGGACTACGGCACTATCATCGATCCTTTTAATGGTCTGGAGGACCTGGAAGCAAAACGGATCATTACTCCCCTGGAGCCCGGCAAGACCTTCAGTGACGACCCTTTGCGTATGCTGCGGGCGATCCGTTTTTCCTGTCAGTTGGGTTTTCGCATCGACCCGGCCACCTTTCAGTCGATCAAGGACCACGGTGAGCGGATCAAGATCATCAGCTGGGAGCGCATTGCTACGGAACTGAATAAGATTTTACTATCCTCGAAGCCGAGCGTAGGTCTACGGCTGCTGGACGAGAGTGGCTTATTACACTATATCCTTCCGGAACTGTCGGCATTGCGCGGAGTAGAGAGCCGCAACGGCCGCAAGCACAAGGACA
The DNA here is from genome assembly GCA_963747415.1 of Lewinellaceae bacterium. Lineage (GTDB taxonomy): Bacteria > Bacteroidota > Bacteroidia > Chitinophagales > Saprospiraceae > Neolewinella. Next base: position 2,155,503 of record CAVVFF010000004.1, read on the forward strand.
ATTTCATCCATACGACGAAGGTCGTCGACAATCTGGCCGAGCGCAGCAACGATCTATGGTTGCGGTGGGCTGCGTTGTTGCACGATATTGGAAAGGCCAAGACGAAGCGCTGGGAAGCCGATGCCGGGTGGACCTTCCACGCCCACGATGCGGTCGGGGAGCGTATGGTGCCCAAAATATTCCGGCGTCTCAGGTTGCCAAACGATAAACTGAAGTACGTCAAAAAGTTGGTGGCCCTTCACCAACGGCCCATCTCCCTGACCCAGGAGGAGATCAGTGATTCGGCCGTCCGCCGTATTCTCTTTGATGCGGCGGAGGATATCGACGATCTTATGACGCTCTGCGAGAGTGACATCACCAGCAAGAACCCGCATAAGGTGCGACGCTACCTGGAAAACTACGGTCGCCTGCGCGAACGGATGCAGGAAATCGAAGAGCAGGACCATCTGCGCAATTGGCAGCCCCCCATCTCGGGTGAGTTGATCATGGAGACCTTTAATATTCCCCCCAGTCGGGAGGTAGGTCAGATAAAGGATGGGGTAAGGGAAGCCATATTAGACGGCGACATTCCCAATGAATACGAGGCGGCCTACCGCAAGATGCTGGAGGTGGCGGCCGACCTATCCATTCACCCAACGGTGAAATAAGCGCGGGATCTTAAAAAAATTAACATAATTTCTTGAGCATACCCCACGGTCGTGGGGTATGAAGCCCACCCCCCCTACGCCTATCTTTGTCATATCGAAAGGAGGTGGTGCAACATCTCCTCGATTCTTTCCAAAAAGCGTGTTCACTTTTAGCGGATGGGATTGTTGGTTTTCCCACTTCCGCGTTTTTGAAGGTTTGTATTATAATCCCTGCGCCACAGAGCGCACTAAATTCCAGTTATTTCGGTAGTCTAAAAACTACAACATAAGGTCCGCGCGTACATCGTGCGGGCCTTTTTTTATTCCTGCCCTTCGCTCCGCCACAAAATAGGTCATTATGACTATATATTCCAAACCCACCAGCCATAGATTTTCCTCGTACGGTACCGAAGTGTAACTCGTGTAGGTAAGCATGACCAGGTAAGACCACACTATGGGGTAGCGCCAGGGCGTGAGGCAGCAGAGTGCGATTGGTACCGAGAGGTACCACGGATGTACGGTGGTGGCACAAAGTAAATAGATGACAAAGGCCCCCAGCCATTTCCCGGGAAGGGACCGCCAGTCGGTTCGCTCTTCGGATAAGGCTACGATGAGGATGACCAAAGCGGTTACCCGGGCGAGCAGGGGGCCGAAGCGGGCGATCTGATTGTAGCCTAACTCGTAAAAGCCGTACTCCCGCAGCAGGTAATATATGCTGGCGTTAAATTCGAACTTGCGAAAATACAAGTCCAGGCTCTCGCCAAATCCGTCCACCCTCCCACTACCCACCAAGAGGGGCAGAAAAAGCAGCAACAAGCCTGCCCCGAGGACCAAAAAGAAACGCCAGAACGCCCCACGCCAAAGTCTACGCAGCAGAAAGGGTAACAGCATAAGCGGCAATAGCTTACTACCTATCGCTATGGCCATTGCCGCCCCAGCCTTTCCATACGCACTGCGGGAAAGTAAGTACAGTGCCAGCAGTAAAAAGCAAATCATGGCCCCTTCAAAGTGGATATTGCCAACTATCTCAATCACAATCAGTGGATTGAGCCAGTAGAGCAACATTCTAGCTGGTGGCTGACCGAACCCGCGCAGTAAGTGGTAGAGCAATATGCCGGACCCCACTTCCATGAGGAGCAGGAATAGCTTCATTATCACGGCGGCGCCGTACCAGCTATTTGGGCTAAAAAGCGCCGCAACCGCAAATACGCACTGGGTCACCGGCGGATACACGGAATGGTATTGCGGTGAATTAAGCTTGGCCAGAAGTTCGCCGTTGATCCCCGCCACCTCTGGTCCGCCGGCAAGGTAGGACTCGGGGAGGCGGGCAAAGGGGTTTTGGCCGGCCACGACGAGGTTACCGTCCCAAATGAAGCGGTAAACATCGTCGCTGAGCCTGGGAAAGGCAAAGACCAGCATTATCCTTAGTAGAAGGCCCAGGATAAGCCAGCGGGAAAGGTCCCGCCCGCTGAACCCGACGATCAAGGCGTAGCCGGCGAAGGCAACGCTGAAGGCGGTAAAGAGTGACCAGAATTCGGTCCGGTCCACGCGGAAGCCCAGGTAGAGGATGCCACCGGTCATTAAAAGACCGCCGGCGATCTGGGCCACACTTTTCACGATCGATTCACTTTGGCCGCCACCGCGCGGGCTACGTTCTGCCCGTCCATCGCGGCACTTAGTATCCCTCCGGCAAAGCCAGCCCCTTCCCCACAGGGATAAAGGGACGGAAGATCCGGGTGTTGATAGGTCTTTCTATCCCGGGGAATGCGCACGGGGGATGAGGTTCGGCTTTCGGTCCCGATTACGTTGGCTTCCGCCGTGTAGTAGCCCTTCATCTTCCGGCTAAAGTCCTGGACCCCCTGACGCAGCCGTTCGTAAATCTTGGAAGGCAGCAGGTCGTGTAGGGCTGCCGAATGTAGGCCCGGTATATAGCTCGACGCGGGTAGATCGGAGGATATCCTACGATCCACAAAGTCAGTAAGTCGCTGGGCCGGTGCCCGTTGGCTGCCGTCACCACTCGCGAACATGGTTTGCTCTACCGTGCGCTGAAGGGCAAGGCCGGCGAAAACACCGTGATCGCTGAAGGAGGTCAGATCCGCTAACTCGATGGCCACGACGGTGCCGGAATTGGCGTAGGGGCTATCCCGACGGCTCAAGCTCATTCCGTTAACGACAATTTCTCCCGGTGCGGTGGCGGCAGGGACCACAAGCCCGCCGGGACACATGCAGAAACTAAAGACGCCCCGGTCCTTTACCTGGCTTACAAGTTTGTAACTGCTGGCCGGTAGATTTTCCTCTCTCTGCGCTTGCCCGTATTGAATGCGATCGATCAGTGGCTGTGGATGCTCGATCCGGACACCGAGCGCAAAGGGCTTCGCTTCCAGTCGGACACCTCGCTTGTGCAGCAATTGGTACACATCACGCGCCGAGTGGCCGGTCGCCAGGATGTAAGCCGCCGCGGAAAGGCGGTAGGAATGTCCTTCAGCATCCACGACGTGCAGGGCTTGAAGATCATCCTGAATTTCAAGGTCGACCAAGCGGTGCCCGAAACGGATATCCCCCCCGTGCGAGAGAATGCTTTCCCGCATATTACTGACTACCGCCGGTAATTTATTAGACCCGATGTGGGGATGGGCATCGATCAGGATATCCTCCTGTGCTCCGTGGGCCACCAACGCCTGCAAGGCTTTCAGGTAGTTGCCCCGTTTCAGGCTACGGGTGTAAAGTTTGCCGTCGCTGTAGGTACCCGCACCTCCCTCGCCGAAGCAATAATTACTATCGGGGTCGACCACTCCGTCCTGTTGAATGGCCCGCAAACTGCGTCGTCGGGTACGTACATCCTGCCCCCTCTCGATGATAATGGGACGCAGGCCTAGCTCGATCAGCTCCAGGGCGGCAAACATTCCTGCTGGGCCGCAACCCACAATAATTACGGAGGTGGCATTAGAAACATCCTGGAGTTGAAAGGACGGTGGAGCTTCCGGTTCGGGATGCTCCGATTTGTCGGTTACTTCTACCCGCAGCCGAAACACCGGCTGAGCCCCGCGAGCATCAATGCTTCTCCGGCTTACGGTAACCGTTCCAATATCTTGCTCGGCTATCTTGCCTTTACGGCTGACGGCACGGCGCAGCGCGGCCGCATCGTGCAGCTGGGCGGGAGGTAACTTGATTTCGAGAGTGGTCGCCATGAAGTGCAAAGGTAGGCACTCCGGCGGGGGATGTAGCTAGCTAGCGGCTGGTACGGGTATACTGGCCATCGCCGGTGTCGACGAAGCTTTCCGGCATATAGACCACAATATTGACATCTTCATAAGCACTGCCTTCTGTGCCTTTGACCATCCGACGATTCTTGTCGTAGCTCACCAGCGCCATTTGGTCGCCCGTCACCCGGGGTTCAAGGACGTAGCGCTGCTGTTTCATATAAAAATCCAGGATATCCTGCTGGACATTCTTGATTTGAATGGTCGTTTCAATGAGCAGATCGTCACCAGGCCAGGTACGATACTCTACCTGATCCTTAGAGTAGACATCAAAGGATATGGCGTTGACATGATCAACGTCCACGGTTTTGTGGAAAATGTCGGCAGGGTCCTGTGCAAAGGATACCACTGCCCAGCCCATAAGGGCCAGCGTAAGAAGTAGTTTCATGGTAAAAATTCCAGAGTTATTCCTAAAACGAAAAACGGGCGCCTAATCGTGCTCTCCCTGCTAAATTTGCGTATTCCAGGAACAAAGATAAAAATTTAGAGCTGGTTTGGACTTTCCGAAACGGACAAGAACTCCGGTATTGTTGGTTTGACCGAGCGAGAAAAAGGGCGCCTAACGGGCAAGTAACCCGCTTCTTCGCAAAATGCGGGTCCTTATGAACAAGTTATTGCCAATGAGCGAAGGTCAAAAAAAGATCTTAGAGCTCCCCCTGCTCCTGCGTCACCTGTGGTTTTGCTTTGGTTTGCGGCAATTCCAGTCCCATATAAACGAGCTGGTGATCGCCTTCGTCAACGTCTAGGTCTTCCACGTCGTAGGGAATGGTGTGCAACTGACCGTCGGGAGACTTCACAAACAGCGGAATCGAATATTTTTCTTCCCGTGCTATGAGCATAAGATCCAGCAGTTCCCGCTGGCTGTAAAGCTTCCGCTCGTGGATCTTGGCAGCTTCCCGGTGTGCTTCACTAAGATTGATGAAGTCATCGGTGTGACTGAAAATGTGTTCGCTGTCTTCGGTAGCGCCGGCCGTCTTCATCTCATCTGCCGTGATCAGTCGGAAAGCTCCCCGCTCTCCGAAGATGTCCTCGTAGCGGCGGATGGCGTAGGCGTTCACGTCATTACTACCCGTGAGGGCGAGCATATACCCTACGTCGAGCAGGTCGTATTCTTCGCTCAGGTCTGAATTATAGATGTTCGCGACTATGCCCCGCAGTCCGGTTTCGCGCGCCCGGCGAATGTTACTGTTATTGCTGTCGACTAAGAATACCTCCCGACCCTGTTCCTTGAGGTATTCGCCGATCGTGATCGTAAATTCATTGGCTCCCAGGATAAGGACTCCGCTGGAAGAATCCTGAATGACGCCTAATAGCCGGGCCACGAATCGTGCCGTAGTGGCATTGATGAGCACTGTACCTAAAACGATCATGAATACCAGGGGGGTAATGTACTCCGCCCCGGGAACCCCGTCAGCCGCCAACTTGAGTCCGAACAGGGAAGCGATTCCCGCGGCAACGATTCCTCTGGGGCCAACCCAACTGATGAAGAGTTTCTCACTCAGGCTGAGGTTCCCCCGTGCTGTACTCACAAATACGCTTAGGGGCCGCAGTACCAGGATCACGAAACCAAACAGTGCCAGTGGCCGCCAATCTTCCGTGAGCAGGCGCAACTCTGACATATTCATATTGGCCGCCAGCAATATGAACAGAATGGAGATCAGTAGTACGCTCAACGATTCTTTGAAGGAGAGGATCTCTTTTATGCGGGGAACGTCCTTATTCGCAAGCACGAGGCCCATCACCACTACGGCTAACAATCCCGATTCGTGAGCCAGCTGATCGCTGAGTACGAAAATGAAAAGTACGTAGGCCAGGATGAAGACATTGAGCAGGTAATGGGGTACCAGTTCTCGCTTGATGATGTGAAAGAGCGCGTAGCCGGCAAGGAAACCAAGGGTACCGCCGTAAATGATGATCTGTACAAAGGTCCGCAGTGCTTCGCCGGTAAAGCCGATGCTATGGTCGGTGGAGCTGATAAATTCAAAGACCAGAACCGCCACGAGGGCGCCTAACGGATCGATGAGGATACCTTCCCATTTGAGCACCGTACCCACATTACGGTTGAGGGGAATATTCTGAAGAATGGGTGCGATCACCGTCGGGCCGGTCACAATGATCAGTCCGGCGAAAAGAAAGCTTACGCTCCACCCCAGGCCCATAATGTAATGGGCCGCCAGTCCGCCCCCGACAAAGGTGATGAAGCTCCCGATGGAAATCAGTCTCAGGATGGATCGCTGCGTTTCCCGTACTTCCCGAAACTGCAGCGTCAGGCCTCCCTCAAACAGGATGATGCCGATAGCGAGACTCACGAAGTAGAAAAGGGATTCGCCGGGAAATAGGCCCCTGCCTTCCTCCCCGGCTACTTCCGCTACCTGAAAGATGGGGCTGATGAGCTTACTACCGTCAGCCGTAAAGAGCGTCGAAAGAGGGCCTACCAGCAATCCGATCACGATCAGGGGGAGGATCGCGGGCACTTTAACGCGCCAGGCGAACCATTGCGCGAAAATGCCCAGAATGATGATTCCCGCGAGTTCTTCCATAAACGACTTGCTGGCCTTAAAGCTTTACAAAGATAATGTAGTGTTATCCGCCGAGGAGGCTGCCCAATCCGCCGGGTAGCATATTATCCATCATGCCGCCGGCTTGCTTGGCTTCGAATTCAGCAGCCTTTTCCAGGGCCCGGTTGATCGCCACCACGAGCAAATCCTCCAGCGCCTCCACGTCCGTGGGATCCACCTGGTCGGGATCGATGCTCACGTTTTGTATGGTCCGCGTACCATCACAGGTCACCTTGACGGCACCGCCGCCGGCATCGGCCTCGAAGGATTCCTGGGCTAACTGCTCCTGCATTTTAGCCTGCATCTCCTCCATCTGCTTCATCATATCTCCTAACATAGCTGGGTAGTTTTTGAGCAAATAAAAGGCGGGGGCAGGGTTTTTAGTTTACGCTACCTTTGGGCCCCACCAAAAAATAATCTTTCTATGGGACTACTTGAAGGGAAAGTTGCCCTCATCACCGGAGGTTCGCGCGGTATCGGTGCCGCCCTGGTCAGGGCCTTTCATCAGGCCGGAGCTACCGTGGCTTTTACTTACCGCAGCTCCGCCGGGCCCGCCGAAGCGCTCGTGAGCGAACTGGGCGATAAGGTGCGTGCCTACCAGAGCGACGCCTCCGATTTCGCGGGTGCCGAACAGCTGATCAAAACCGTGACCGAGGAATTGGGCGGTCTTAATATACTGGTCAATAACGCCGGGATCACCCAGGACACGCTGATGTTGCGGATGAACGAAGCACAGTGGGATGCCGTAATGGACAACAACCTGAAGTCCGTCTTTAACCTTACCAAGCACGCCATGCGCGGAATGATGCGCGGGGGCGGAAGCATCATCAATATGTCCAGCATCGTGGGCATCCAGGGCAACGCCGGACAGGCGAACTATGCCGCCAGCAAGGCCGGCATCATCGGTTTCAGCAAGTCTATCGCAAAGGAGATGGGCAGTCGGAATTTACGCTGCAACGTTATCGCACCGGGATTCATCGAGACCGACATGACCGACGAGCTGCCCGACAAGGTAAAAGAAGCCTACCTGACCAGCATACCGCTCAAGCGCCTTGGCCGCCCCGAGGAAATCGCCGATGCCTGCATTTTTCTTGCTTCCGACATGAGCAGCTACATCAACGGCCAGGTACTCAGCGTTGACGGGGGCCTGAGTTAGCGCCTTAGCTGCCGGGGCTCCACGTATCTTTACCGGAAAAGTTATTTTGCCCGCCAGCCCACCGGTCATCGATGTCATCATTCCCGCTTTCAATGAGGAAGCGAGTATCGGGCTCGTGATCCGGGAATTGCCCCGACGGCTTATCCGGGAGATCATCGTTTGCGACAACAATAGCACGGACCGCACGGCAAAGGCGAGTGCGGAGGCTGGGGCAACGGTGGTCAGCGAAACCCGGCCCGGCTATGGATCGGCTTGTTTACGTGGAATGGACCACATCGCCAGGCGGCCACCGGAGGAGCACCCGGATATCGTCGTCTTTATCGACGGCGACCACAGCGACTACCCCGAACAACTTGCGGAACTTATCGCCCCGATCGTCCAGTTTGATTATGATCTGGTCATCGGTTCCCGGGCGCTGGGGAAGGCGGAAACCGGCAGTATGACGGTACCCCAAATTTTTGGCAACTGGCTGGCAACGAATCTTATTCGGGTGTTTTACGGTTATGAGTTTACGGACCTCGGACCATTCCGGGCGATACGTTATCCGGCCCTGCAGGCATTAGAGATGGAAGACCCCGATTTCGGGTGGACCGTAGAGATGCAGGTGCGGGCCGCCAAAGCCGGTATGAAGTGCACGGAGGTGCCCGTTGGATACCGGCAGCGGATCGGCGTTTCGAAAATTTCGGGAACGGTCAGGGGTACGGTGTTGGCCGGACATAAAATCCTCTGGACCATTTTCAAACTGATTTGATCATGACCGTACTGGCTTTTATGGTGTTGACCGTTTACACGATCAGTCTGCTATATATCACCGTGTACTGTATGCTGCAGTTCAATTTGCTGTATCACTATAAAAGCAACGAATTTCCCGCTGACTCCGAACCCTCCTTTGCCCAATTGAACACGGAGCGGCAAACCCACCGGGCACGCATCCATGCAGCCCGTTTTGAGTCGGCTACTCCACAACATTGCGGCTCGGACGTGGCCGTTGCACCTGCGCCCGCTTCGCCCTACTATCCACTGGTTACCGTACAGCTACCCGTTTACAACGAATACTATGTAGTCGGCCGGCTCATAGACGCGGTGGCGGCCTTCGACTACCCCAAAGACCGGTACGAGATCCATGTTCTGGACGACAGTACCGACGAGACCGTGGACCTGGTGGCCGAAAAAGTGCGGGAATACCGGGAAAAAGGCTACCGTATCCGACAAATCGTTCGCCAGGACCGGGAAGGTTTCAAAGCCGGCGCGTTGCGGGACGGTATGCAGGAGGCAGCAGGCGAGTTTATCGCCATCTTCGACGCCGATTTCGTTCCCCACCCCTCCTTTCTATGCCGTACGATCCCGCATTTCGCCGATAAGCGCGTGGGGGTCGTCCAAACCCGATGGGAACACCTGAACCAGGACTACAGCGTGATCACCCGCCTGCAGGCGTTACAGCTTAACGTACACTTTACGGTCGAGCAGGTAGGACGGATGAAGGGAGGGCACCTGCTTCAATTTAATGGCACGGCGGGGGTATGGCGTCGCGCGGCTATAGAAGCCGGGGGTGGCTGGCAACCCGACACCCTCACCGAGGATCTTGACCTGAGCATCCGCAGCCAGTTGGCGGGTTACCGCATCCGGTACCTGGAACGGGTCGGAAGCCCGGCCGAACTACCGGTAGAGATGAACAGCTTCAAAAGCCAACAGCACCGGTGGATGAAGGGAGGCGCGGAAACGGCCCGGAAGATGCTTCCGGCCGTCTGGAAAAGTGAGCTGAGTTTCGGCCACAAAATCCATGCCTCCGCTCACTTGCTGGCCTCCTCCATTTTCCTCTTCGTCTTTCTCTGTGGGGTATTCAGTGTTCCCCTGCTGTTCCTGCTCGGCGAACTGGCGGACTTCGGTATTAGCAAGAACTTCTTCGTGATCTTCCTGGCCGGATTACTATCCGTGATAGCCGTATACTATGTAGCAAACGTCCAAAGCGTCGCCAATAAGGAAAAGAGCTTTGGTAAAGCCATTTTCAAATTTCTGTTCCTGTTTCCCCTCTTCCTGGCCTTAAGCATGGGACTATCCCTCCACAACTCCGTGGCCGTTTTGCAGGGATACCGGGGCAAGAAAAGCCCTTTCGTGCGTACCCCGAAGTTCAACATCAATTCGGTGCGGGATAACTTTCGCTCGAAGAAGTATTTCTCCGGTAAGCTCAGCGCCATTACCGTGGGGGAAGGTCTGCTGAGCATCTATTTTTTGTTTGCCGTAGCGGGAGCTTTCTATCTTCATAATACCACCTTTATTGTCTTTCACGCCTTGCTGGCGTTAGGATACGGAGCTATATTTTTCTTCAGCATAAAGCACCTGGGACTCAAGTAAGACGCTGCCGCCGGCAGCGCGAGGACAATATTGCCTTCGGCAACGATGCCCCACCCCAGACACACCTACGAAAAGGACAGAAAAAGCCCGCTGAGATACATTCTCAGCGGGCTTTAGCGCAGTTGGAAACTGCGTTAGACTGCGCGGCTGCAAGCCGCTTCGTACTAGGAACCGAAGTCGTCGAAAGCAATATTCTCTTCCGGCACACCGAGCTCGTCGAGCATGTTCTGTACGGCCTGTAGCATCAGTGGGGGGCCACAGAGGTAGTATTCGATCTCTTCCGGCTCCGGGTGATCGTTCAGGTAGTTCTCGAGAACGGCCTGGTGGATAAAGCCCGTCATACCGTCCCAGTTATCTTCCGGCAGGGCATCGCTGAGCGCGATGTGGTACTTAAAGTTCGGGAAATCTTCCTCGATGGCCCGAAACTCCTCCGTGTAGAAAAGCTCGGCCTTGGAGCGACCACCGTACCAATAGCTAACCTTACGGTCGGTCTTGAGGGTATGGAAGAGGTGGAAGATGTGACTACGCAGGGGAGCCATGCCGGCACCACCTCCGATGTACACCATTTCCTTGTCGGTAGGTTTGATGAAGAACTCACCGTAAGGACCGGAGATGGTGACCTTATCGCCAGGTGTCTGATTGAACACGTAGCTCGAACAGACCCCGGGGTTCACGTCCATGTAGGCGTTCTTCTGCCGGTCGAAGGGCGGCGGGGCAATGCGGATGTTCAGCATGATGATGTCGCCTTCTCCGGGGTGGTTGGCCATGGAGTAAGCACGGAACTGCTCCTCATCGTTCTTCATGACGAAGTCCCACATGCCGAACTTATCCCAGTCGGGCTTGAATTTATCAGCGGGGGCACCCTTGTGAAAGACCGGGTGCGGGGTGATGTCAAAGTCCTTGAAGTGGACCTCGCATTTGGGAACGTCCACCTGGATGTAGCCGCCCGATTCGAAGTCGAGCGATTCTCCTTCCGGAAGACGCACTACGAATTCCTTGATGAAGGTGGCCACGTTGTAGTTCCGGTCTACGGTACATTCCCACTTCTTGATGCCGAAGATCTCCTCGGGGATCTGGATCTCCATATCCTGGCGGACCTTGACCTGGCAGGCGAGGCGCTTGTTTTCGGCGACCTCCCGGCGGGTAAGGTGGTTGAGTTCCGTGGGGAGCACATCACCGCCTCCCTTGGTGATGTGGCATTCGCACATGGCGCAGGTACCACCGCCACCACAGGCGGAAGGAAGGAAGACGCTTTGGTCGGAAAGGGCGGAAAGCAGGGTGTTGCCAGGCTGTACGCGAAGCGGATTCTCCGTATCCCCGTTAACGATAATACTTACTTCCCCCTGAGGAACGAGTTTGCGACGGGCTACCAACAGCATCGTGATGAGTGCCAGCACGATGAGGGTAAAAACGACTATCGCTAATCCAATGGTAATCATGATACCTTCTTTTATGGATAAGCCGGGAAACGCCCGGCTGGTTTATCAGTTGAGGGTAATTATTCGGCGACTGCCTCGCTCCATCCGGCGAAGACCGCGGGATCGATTCCCGTCAGGCTAAGGAATGCCACGCCCATCAGACCGGTGATCAGGAAGGCCATACCGAGACCGCGCAGGGCGGGCGGTACGTTGCTGTATCGGATCCGTTCGCGGATGGCGGCCAGGGCAATGATCGCCAAAAACCAGCCGAAGCCTCCTCCCAATCCGAAAGCGATCGACTCGGTGAGGTTATACTCCCGGCTAACCATGAAAAGGCTGCCCCCGAGGATGGCGCAGTTCACCGTGATAAGCGGAAGGAAGATACCCAGGGCGGCGTAGAGTCCCGGGCTGAACTTCTCCACCACCATCTCCACCAGCTGGACGGTAGAAGCGATGACCGCAATAAATAGGATGAAGCGCAGGAATTCGAGTTCGGCGGGAATGAGGACGTACTCATTGATCACCCAGTTGATCGGCATGGTAATACCGAGTACGAAGATGACCGCGAAACCGAGACCGGTAGCAGTAGATAGGGTCTTCGATACGGCAAGGAAAGAACACATGCCGAGGAAGTAGGCCAACACCATATTCTCGATGAAGGCCGACTTTATGAAGATATTTAGAAATTCTCCCATGGTTGGGTGATTTATAGACAATTAAAAGATCGTTCGGGCGAGCGAAAGATCAGGATGCGTCGACGAGCTTGGTGTTGTAGCTCCGCTGGATCCAGATGAATACGGCGATCACGAACATGGCGGCGGCCGGAAGTACCATCAGGTTGTTGTTAGCATACCAACCGAACCAGGTTCCGATACCGCTGTCAGCGGCGGTGTTGATCAGGTAGTGCGTGGAATCGTTACTCGGTCCGATGATGTTGAGGGCGATCGGGGAACCCGCAAACAGGCTACCCTTGCCAAACAGTTCGCGGACGATGCCGACCATGACAAGAATCAAGCCGTAGCCCAATCCGTTACCCACACCGTCAAGAAATGATCGCCATGGCTTGTTGGCCATTGCGAAAGCTTCCAAACGGCCCATAACGATACAGTTGGTAATGATGAGGCCGATGTAAACGGACAGCTGCTTATACACCGGGAAGGCCAACACCTTAAGCGCCTCGTTCACCAGCGTTACCAGGGTAGCAATGATTACCAGCTGCACGATCAGGCGGACCGGCTTAGGGATAATGTTGCGCATCAGCGAGGTGAACAGGCTGGAAAAGCCGCACACGAAGACTACGGCAACAGCCATCACCAGCGAGGGATACACGAGCGAGGTCACCGCCAGCGCCGAGCAAACCCCAAGCACCTGAATGGTGATCGGATTATTGTCCAGCAAGGGATCGGTAATAAGGATCTTTTCCTTCTTACCGAAAAAGGGCTCCTTCTCGCTTTCCGGCTTCTTAGGATCCGCTACGACGCCGGTTTTGAGTTCAGTTGATTCTGCCATGACTAATAATTACTTCATATTCATACCGGTGGTTGCCCCTGCGGTACGCTGCTCTTCAATATAGGGTTCGTAGGCTTTCAGGCCGTTATACAACATTTTCGTCACGCCGTCGCCGGTAACGGTAGCCCCGCTGAGACCGTCCACTTCGTGTTCCATATCAACGGCACCGCCTTTGCGGACGATGATGCTGACAAAGTCGTCGCCGTCATAAATTTTCTTGCCGCGGAACTGGGCTTTCCAGCCGGCATTGTCCTTGATCTCGGCTCCCAGGCCCGGAGTTTCTCCCGCGTGGTCAAAGCTCGCTCCGGTAACCGTGTTCAGGTCAGAAGCCAAGGCGATGTTACCCCAGATGGCATCCCATAGTCCGTTGCCGCGAACGCTGAATACGTAATACTGGTCTCCGTCGAGGTCAAAGACATAAATTGGGTAGCGACGCTGGCTCACCGGCTTCTTGTACTCCTTAGCGAGGTCGAAAGCGGCAAAGTCAACATCATCTACCGGCTCACCGCTGGAGTTGACAACGATCTGTTGAACTTTATTTTCGAAGAGTTCCAAGTACTTGCACGTCGCTGAGCTCGTCGATCGGCAGATCGGCCGCGGCCAAAGGCTCCGCAACGGTGGCCAGGATCTCGCGTTTGTTGAATATGTCTTCATTCCGTGCGGCTGCTTCGGCCGTGATGGTCCGAAAGCCGGCAAGTACGAGGGCTACAACCACCGTCATGATGACGCCGAAGGTGTAGATATATTTTGTACTCATGGTAGAGGTAAATTAGAATTAGTAGTTACCAAGATTACCGACCGGACGATAATCATCGGCGTTCTGGGGGGTGAAAACCTCGACGTCCTCGTTGCGCTTCGTGATCAGCTCGTCCCGGGTCTTGGCCATAGAAGCCGTCCGCTTGGCGCGGCGCTTGATATTAGCCTGGTAGACGTAGTGATCGATGAGGGGGGCAAACGTATTTAACAACAGGATGGACAACATCCATCCTTCGGGGTAAGCCGGATTAAGCACCCGGATGATAAGGCCGATAAAGGCGATCAGGAATCCGTAGATCCACTTGCCCGTTGGGGTGTCCGCGCTGCTGACCGGGTCAGTGGCCATAAAGGTGATGGCAAACAGGAAGCTGCCCATGATCATCTGCCGTAAGGGGTGGATAGCCATGAACTTGAAGATGCCGGGGGTGGTATCGGTGAGCTCTGCGGGCGCGATGGCATTAAGCATCAGACCGGCTGCAATGAACCCGATCAGTCCGCCTACGATAACGCGGTAGTCGGCAATGCGCGTAAACATGATGAACGCCATACCGATAAGGATCAGGGGTACGCTGGATTCACCGATGGAACCGGGGATATTGCCCCAGAAGATGCTGCTCTCGTCGTATACCGCTGCGACACCTTCCCAACCTTCCTTGGCGGCAATGCCGAGGGGGGTGGCTCCGGTCCAGCCATCGACCACCAATTGGCCGCCTTCACCGAAGGTCGACCAACCAAAGCCGGCAAAGATCCAGTCGAAACCGTGGTGTACGAAGTTATACGCCTCGCTGGCATACAGGCCAACATCCACCTTCTCGATACCGCTGACCCATACTTCATCACCGGAAATGGTGGTCGGGTAGGCGAAGAAGATGAACACCCGCGAAAGGAGAGCTATGTTCCAGATATTCATCCCCGTACCGCCGAAGGCTTCCTTACCCAGCACAACGGCGAAGGCAACGGAAAGGGCCAGAATCCACATCGGAATGTCCGGAGGCATAATGAGGGGAATCAGGGCACCCGATACCAGAAAGCCTTCTTCCACCGAGTGGCCCTTCTTGGCCGCGTAGAGAAACTCTATGCCCAGGCCGACAACGTGGGTCACCACGAAGATCGGGATGATCTGAATCAAACCGTAAACGATCTTCAGGTGGAAACCCTCCAACGCGCCGGTGTATTCGCCCAGTGCCTGGAAGTGCTGGTTGCCGATGTTCCAGGTCCCGAATACATAAAGCAGTTGCAGGGCAAGAACGACCCACACCATCTGCCGTTTCAGGTCCATGGCATCACGGACGTGCACCCCTCCCTGCGTCACCGTAGGCGGCTGGAACAGGAAGGTGTAGAAAGCGTCGTAAGTCGTAGCCAGAAAGGGAGACTTGCTGTGATCCGGCTCGAACTTGGTTACAAAATCGTGTAATGCTTTCATATAGGCTTTATAAGTACGGACTATCGGGAGCTAACAATCCGTGGTATTCTATAGTTATCCTTGCGCAATCATGGTGTCATGGCCCTGACGTAATATCTGTTGCAGGGGCTGCTTGCTGACACAGGAGAATTCGGGCAGGGCCACGTCTTCGGGCACCAGCTCGTAAATGCCCAGTCCTTCCATGCTTTCCAGGTCGTTGACGAGGATGGATTTCATCAGGTGGGTCAGGTAAATATCCATCGGCAGCACCTGCTCGTAGTCGTTGTTTACCACGAATGCCCGCTTTTCCCCGTTGGTCCGGGTGGTCAGGTGGAGGTGATCGCCGAGAACCGGGATGGTAGGCGATATGGATGCCTTGGCACTGTTGGGTACCAGCCAGCCAAATACCTCCGCGTCGTCCCCTTCCTCGATGGCGGTGATCTGATTGTCGTAGTAGCTGAGGAAGTTTTCGGTGCTGCGCTTCGTACCGGATAATACGTCGCCACTGATGATCCGGCTGTTCTCCACTACCGTTTCTCCATCCATCAGCTCGCCGATGTTGGCACCGGCGAACGTACGCACATAACAGGGCTCGCTGAAGGAGTCACCACTCAGGGCAATGAGGCGGGTGGTGTTGAAGTGGCCGTTCTGGAAGAGTTCTCCAAACATGAGAACGTCTTCCACGCTGATCGTCCACACCGTGTTCTCTCCCCGGCCACATGGGTGGATGTGGTGGATTTGGGTACCGACGTTTCCGGCGGGGTGGGGTCCGCGGAAGTACCGCTTCTCTACCCCGCGCACGGCGGCGTAGGGCGAATCCTGCTCGGCGCGGCCGTCCAGTCCGAGGTATACCAAACCGGGGGTAAGCCGCCGCAGGACATCGATACCCGCCTGAAACACATCCATCCGGCCCCGTACCGCCAGTTTGAGGTCGGGGGCCAGCGGCGCGGTGTCAAAGGTGGAAATAAAGATATCGCGGGGAATCAGGTCCGGATCGGCCACCCGGTTATAGGGCCGCTGCCGTAAGGCCGGCCAGGCACCGCTTTCGAGCAGAAACTCAACGAGTTCTTCGCGAGAAGCATCGCCGGCGGGCAGGGTATAACTGCGGCTCACCTGATCCTTATCAGCCAAAATAACCACTTCGGCGATCGAGCGCTTGAGACCGCGGTTGATACCGATTACCTCACCGCTCACCGGAGCGACGAATTTGATCCGGGTCATGTTCTTATCGAAGAAGATCGGGTCGCCGGCCTTCACCGTATCGCCTTCCTCGACCAGCATTTTAGGGATGGGCCGCAAACCGAAATAATCGGGCGGGTTGACGGCGTAGCGCGTCACCTTGGGCTCGCGAATAAGGTCCTGAGGCTCTCCGGCCATAGGAATATCGTAGCCTTTGGTAAGGGTGTAAACGTGGGCTTGCTCAAGGTATTCGGGCTTCTTGCCACGAAACAACTCCCGCACCGCTGGGAATAAGCCCATGGTAGTGGAATCTTCGATACCCATTTGCTTCGATTCGATCACCATGAAGTTGTCAGCAACGCTGACGACAATGAAGAAGAAGATGATCAGGGCCAGGGCGGCAACGCCGTAAAATAGTAAGTTGCTACCTCCGGTCCCGTTAGCCTGGGATTGGAGCAAAAGCGCGGCCAACACAAGAAAGGTAAGGCCGGCCGGTCTCTGTAAAATTTTCATACGCGGGGCGTGCGTTAAGGACGATTGACTCGGTCACGAGGTAACCGACACGAGGAAAAAGCCGATCAATTTAAACCAGCCTTTGTGAATTGGCGCAAAGTTACGACATCAACGACATCTAGGCTACCCTCGCCTTCGCTTGTTAAATTTGACAGCCTATTTAGATTTATTCCAATTTACAATCCGGCCCTTACAGGTCGGCTCCTGCGCTCCGCCGCAATATACCCTGCCGTAGCCCTGAAATAAAGCGGCAAGCAGCTGATGGCGGCGGAGCGCAGGGTAAAACTCCTTCCAAAGCCGGCCGACTATCCGGTAACCCGCTGAAAACCGTAACTTTGCGGCCGCAAAAAACGTTGGTGTCCTATGTTTCCAACCTATGACGTAATAGTGGTCGGAGCCGGTCATGCCGGCTGTGAGGCCGCCGTAGCCGCCGCCAATCTCGGAGCCCGGGTGCTGCTCGCCACCATGAATATGCAGACCATCGCGCAGATGAGCTGCAACCCGGCCATGGGTGGAGTCGGCAAAGGACAGATCGTGCGCGAGATCGATGCCCTTGGGGGCTACTCCGGCATCGTGACCGACGAGACCATGGTCCAGTTCCGCCTGCTCAACCGCAGTAAGGGGCCGGCGATGTGGAGTCCGAGGGCCCAGAGCGACCGCATGGCCTTCGCCCTCAACTGGCGGGAAAAGCTGGAAGCCCACCCCAATATTGATTTCTGGCAGGAAATGGTCACCGGCATCACAGTTAAGGATGGACGGTGCAAAGGCGTAACGACCGGTCTGGGCATGGAGATCCCCGCAAAATCCGTCGTCCTCACCAACGGCACCTTCCTGAACGGAACCATCCACATCGGTGAAAAACAATTCGGTGGCGGACGCGCCGGTGAACGGGCAGCGACGGGGCTTACCGCTCAGTTGCAGCAACTCGGATTCGAGGCCGGCCGCATGAAGACCGGCACCCCCGCCCGCCTCGACGGCCGGACGCTCGATTACAGCGTGATGACCGAGCAGCCCGGCGACGAAAGCCCCGGCCGCTTCAGTTATACGGACACCCCGCCCCTCACCGAGCAACTCCCCTGCCACGTCACGTATACCAGTCCGGACGTGCACGACACCCTCCGCGAAGGCTTCGACCGGAGCCCCATGTTCAATGGCCGAATCCGGGGACTCGGGCCGCGCTACTGCCCCAGTATCGAGGATAAGATCGACCGTTTTGCCGGTCGCGATCAGCACCAGCTCTTCGTGGAACCGGAGGGGCGTAATACTTGTGAGATATACGTGAACGGCTTCAGCTCCAGTTTGCCGGAAGACGTACAGTATAAGGCGCTGCGAAAAGTCCGCGGCTTCGAGAACATGAAAATGTTCCGGCCGGGCTACGCCATCGAGTACGACTTCTTCCCCCCTACCCAGCTCGGCCCGACTCTGGAAACCAGACTGGTGCCCGGTCTTTTCTTCGCCGGACAGATCAACGGCACCACCGGCTACGAGGAGGCCGGCTGCCAGGGACTCATCGCTGGCATGAACGCCGCGTTAGCCGTGCAGGAGCGCGATCCCTTCATCCTGAAGCGCAGCGATGCCTATATCGGCGTGCTCATCGACGACCTCATCAATAAAGGCACCGAGGAGCCTTACCGGATGTTTACCAGCCGGGCGGAGTATCGCATTCTACTTCGCCAGGACGATGCCGACCTGCGCCTGACCCCCATGGCCCAAGCCCTCGGCGTCCGCGGGATGGAAGACCGGATGGCCCGGGTCAACGATAAAAAGGAGGCCGTAGAAACCATCTCCCTCGAACTGCGTAATCACAGCGTCACCCCCGACCAGATGAACGGATACCTGGAAAGCGTCGGTACCGCCTCGCTTAAGCAGGGGGTTAAGCTGGATTCCATTTTAGCTCGCCCCGGTGTGAGCCTGGAAGGGCTGGCCACCGCCGTGCCCGCGCTACACGATTTCCTGGCTCCTTACGACGACGAGACCATCAACCTGGCCGAAGTCACCCTCAAATACGAAGGTTACATCGAGCGGGAGCGGCAGGCCGTTGAAAAGATGAGCCGCCTGGAGGGCATCAAGCTCGGCAGAAGTTTCGACTACGAACAGCTGACCAGTCTTAGCAAGGAAGCCCGGCAGAAGCTGAATAAGCTCAAACCCGTTACGATCGGCCAGGCCAGCCGGATCAGCGGGGTGAGCCCGGCGGACGTGAGCGTGCTGCTGGTGCATTTGGGGAGGTGAGTTCTTCCCTGTTCTACCACTGGATTGATACTCGTTACTTCGCCATTTCGAACAGGGTAAGCCAACACGGTGCTACATAAAGTTGCCGGCACAAGGTAACCTCGCACACCCCGCTGGGACGAAATCCGAATAGGCATCATAAGGTTGCCACACAATTTCGTTCTATGCCGGGGTTTCGCAATTCTACTTAAGCGCCTCAAATCAGTCTAGCTGCTCCTCATCGGCGGGAAATCTGGCCTTACCGGATCGACTCGCCCGCCCGATTGCTACGGCATAGAGTGGTATTTCCCGGTTCTGGTCTATTTCCAGCAAATCGCAAACGGTATGGTCAAAAAAGCCGCCCATATTCAGGCTGGCCAGACCAATACTTTGAGCCGTTAGGTTCAGGTTTTGGGCGGCATGACCGGCCTCAAAAAGAATGTAACGATACCCTCGGTCCCCGTACTTCCAAAGACTGCGCTCCGTCCATGAGGTCATAAAGACAATGGCACTACAGTTTTCCAGGTAGAACTGATTCATGAATAGCCGGCCGACGAATAGCGGTGATAGATCATGGTGGGCTACCAACTCCAAACTATGCGGTGGGAGGACATTGTAGTGATAAATTCCCGGAGGGCAGCCCTTTACGGAGCGCGCCAGAACGTACATTTCCAGGGAATACAACCCACCGCCTGAAGGAACGGTACGTTCCATAAACTCGCTATTGTTCAAGAAACTCCGCTCCCGTACACCATAAGCCGCGTACAGTAGGGTGGCCAGTTCCTCTAGCGGTAGGTCGTAAGGCTGGTAGTCTCGGCAGGAGAAGCGATCCTGAATGGCCCGCTGCAGGCTCCCCGAATGTGGTTTCGGTTCCGGCAACGGATACTCCGTAGCCGCCGGGTACTGCTTAAACGGAGGGGTCGGGTTGGCAAATTCAGGTTCATCGAGCGTATTAAACGGCCAACGGGTGGTATGGCGATGAAAACTCCAGGCAATTGGGTGGGCACGAAAATCCATAGGCTCAAGCAAGGGGATGGGGCTGTAGGGTTGCAATAGTCGGGGTAGCCTGACCATTCCGTTGGCCAAGCAGTTCAGGTAGTTGGTAGAGGCGATCGCCCCCCAGGCGAATTTTGTCGGCCCCGAAGTGTATGGGCTGGAGTTCGGGAAGTATGGCCCGGGCGGTATATATGCCTAAAGCGCGCATGTCGGGCGGCGTCAAGTCATAATAGATGAGATCCGATCCCACCCCCTTGGCATGGGCCACCAGTCGACTTAAACGTTCAGGGGCCGAAGCCTTATCCTGGCCAAAGTCGAACGGCTTTACGGGCTGATCCAGTAAAAAATCGAAGGCCGCCAACTGCTTGGGGCTGGCGTAAAGCAAGTCGTGGTCTTGGAGTTCCGCTACTTTCCCGGGATCGTTCAGCAGAGCCGCCAACCGATCTTGAGTATCGGGTAAACGCAATCGTTTACGGAGGGCCGGCCGAACTTGACCCACCTCCAACAGTGCGCCTCGTGCCGCCCGGGTGGCGTCAAAATCCGCTCCCAGTCCTACGACGGCTGCCGGACCAATACCCTTCTCTTGCCTCCCGACAGCCAGGAAAACGTGGACCGGAAAATCGGTCAATAGTTGCACCAAGTGCAACTCAACCCCCCGGCGCCGGTACAAGCGGCAGTAATCGACCAATTCCCTATCCGGAATGGTCAGCGGATCGTAGGCCGGGCCGGTCATCTGCTGATGCCAGCCGATCGTAAAAGCGTCCCGCTCGATAACTTCCAGAGCACCAGCCAATACAGCTTGCAGCAACGTGGCCCCTGCCGCAAGACCGTTTGAGGTCACCGGATACAGGTACTCCTCGGAGGAGGCGACCTGGTAGTCCATGAAAACGCTGATGGCGGGTACCCAAATCGGACTATCCGCAGCCAGCGCATATGCCCGTGCCCAACCAATTGGTCGTTCTTCCCGGAAGCGGGCGTATTCCAGTTTTTCGTATTGCCAATCCGCGTATGGCACGAGCCGCCGGGGATCCAGCACGGGCCCAGATAATTCTGCCAGAGTGGCGTAACTGATTTCCTCCCGGGCGTACACGGCGCCGGAATAGCGCTCCACTGCCTCTCCCAAAGCCGAGGTACGGGCCGCTTCCAACGTCAGGCCCTTTCCCGAGCAGGTAAGATCTCCCGGCGTTCGCTCGCCCAAATACCGGTGATTGGCCAGATCGGCCCGCACGATGTACGGTACCGTCGGCTCGAGCACATCCTTGGCGAAAAGGTCGAAGTGGGTAACTATGCCCGTGACCGGACTGACCAATTGATTCCGATAATCCGGCAGGTGGCCGCCAATTACGTCTGCCGCGGTGAGGGCCGCTTGCCCATCGTGGAAGCGGTCAGGCTTTTTTTTTGACAGACGGGGCAACCAGGCTTTACAAGAACGGGGTGGGTTTCGGTCGTCAGCTTCAGGCTGTCGTGTACCAAAATTTGGTTACGCAGGCTGGGCACATTCAATTGGAGCAGAAATTTGATGACTTCGCTCGCTAATAGGCCACCCGCCATGGCAACAGTGGGGGGTAGGAAGGCCCGCTGATGGTACAGGCTGCCTTTATTTTGGTTGAGATATTCCTCGTAAGACATGGCCTCCTCGTAATCCTCGGCGGTCGCAATCCGCCGCATCTTGTAACACATGTAACACGAGGTCACGCCAGGTACCACCAGCGGACCGACAATACTAAGGTGGCCGTCCCAATCTCCATAAATCGCGGGTATTTGCCCTTCGATACTAATCTCATTGATCCAGTAGCTGGCCGCAATAAAACCTTTATCTATACAGGCCACGATAAGGTCGCAGTCTGCCAGGAGCTTTTTCAGAGCGTGTCGCGTCATCTCCTCAGAGCTAATGATCTGCGTCTCGACATTGCCAGATTGGAGCCGCTTTGGCCAAGATTGTCGATCATCACCGGCCGGAGACTGCCCGGCGGGGACGGCTGCTAAGCGAAAACGTCTTAGACCGCATTCGTACAATTGGTCAGCCAGATGTTCCCCGATGCCTTCTAAGCCTACGATCCCCACCGTTTTCTGGGCCAGATAAGCCTGAGTGGTATCAGCATCAATGCCCAATCCGTTAAGTAAGTTGGTGAACTGGGGCGATGATCCGATAACTTCATCCTCCAGGATACGGGCGGCGGAGCGGAGGATACCGTGAGATTGCAATTGATTCAGTAAGGCACTCAACTCGGTTTCGGCCACTGGGATAGCCCCGGCAATCGCGGCCACCGGCGTCCGCCCGTCTAGCAAGGGCCATACCCGGTCGGCTACGAGGGTAGCAGAGGCACCATCCAGACGAAGCGTCCGGTGATCGGTCTTCAGGAGTATTTGCTCCTCCGACAATCGGATAAGGTTTACCCCCGCCACCGGCCGGAAGTATGTCGGTGGAAAATTCGACATCGGGTTAACCTAAGCCTCCAAACCGACCACCGCCCATGGCAGGCCCACTAACGATACAAGGGCCGCAAGTACATTCGTTGATGCAAACCGTGCAAACTTTGCAGACTTGGCAGACTTCGCACACCCGACAGGTAGTGCACACCTGGCAAACTTTGCAGGTGCTACAAACGGTGCATACCCGACAGGTCCTGCACGTTATACACACGGTACCCACCTGACATTCATTTATGCCGCAAACGGTGTCCGGGTCGAAGCCCAATTGCTCGCTGACTTCCCGGAAAACCTTCATTTTTTCGGGATCGACGTCAGCCTGCTGGCCACCAACGCCTTTAAGACGGTTTTCCAACTCCTCGACGCGGACCTCGAGTTTTTTCATTTCTTCTTGCATGGCAACCTGTGTATGGTGAAATAGGATCTAACTAAATATACCGGATAACAGGGTCCGATACAAGGGCCGGTCCAAAAATCATGGAAAACAACTATACCTAATCGGCCCTTAAAAACATATCCCCATTCATCGCCGACCTTCCGCTATTATCAGCCCCCCCAATCTCTACCCGAAATACCCGTAAAGCTGGTAAAAGAACAGCCCCACCCCGGCGATACAGAGGTAAAAATTTACCGCGCGGTAAAAGGCCGAGTAGCTTTCCTGAGCCCGCCACCGCGTAATGACAAACACGATGGGGATTAGGGCAAGCACCTGCCCGATTTCGACGCCGACGTTGAAGCAGACGATTTTGGCCAGAAACTGGTCGGCCCCGATATCAAAGGATTGCAGCCGGGTTGCCAGCCCAAAACCGTGAATGAGCCCGAATAGCCCGACCATCAGCAATAAATTGGGCGTCGTAATGCCCAGGTACTTCTTAAACCCTCCAAGATTTTCAAATCCTTTATAGAGTACGCTCAGGGCAATGACCGCGTCGATCAGGTGCTCGTCCGCCTGAATGGCCAGGTAGGTAGCCCCGATGAGGGTGATGCTGTGTCCGATGGTGAATACGGTCACGAAGCGGACGATGTCACGCATCCCCTTCAGATAAAAGATCACGCCCACCAGAAAAAGCAGGTGATCGTATCCCGTGACCATGTGTTTCGCCCCCACGTAGATATAGGCAAGGAGCCCGCCGTCAGTCAGGATAGCCTGATCTTCGGAGCTCACCCCATGAGCGGCGACAACGAGGGGAAGCAGCAAGAGGGTGGCAGCAACGGAATACCGGATAATGGATCGGCCCATTTAACCACGGCGGTTAAAGTACACGAATAGCCCGCCCACCAGCGCCAGACTTCCCAACCAGTAGGCGTAGGAAGGCACCCCGCCCTCGTGGTCGTGGGTATGATCGCCGCCTTCGGCGTGGCTATGACTTTGACCGTGGTCTACGGCGAAGGTGAGGGTAGCCCAATTTGATTCGTGGGTGAGTCCTTCTTCTTCGGAAGCTACCATATGTATGGTCCGCAGGAACCAGCTGCCGTCGTGGGTTACGGCAACGGTGAGGATGCCATCGGTATCGGTGCGCAGCTGATTCATGCCATCGTGGGTATGCCCTTCGGTGGCCGTGCCGTGATCGTGGTCCGATTCCGCTGCGTGATCGTGATCGGCTGCCTCGGCGTCCACGATCACCAGCTGGTTGGCCAGCGGCTTTCCGCGCCAGAGCAAGCGGACGCCCAGGGAATCACCCGCGTGCAGTTCGTAAGGATTACTCAGTGGCACAAACTCAATGGGATAGCCGAGAGGGGTTTGCCAGTCATCGGTTCGGGTATCGCCTACCTGGACGATGGTCTTCACGTGCTTGCTGTATTTTTCGACGGCGTCCGTATCTAGCGTGCCGGAGGAGCGTCGGTTGTCGAGCTCGTCCACTACCCCATCGTGTTCCAGGTAGCGGTTGAAATCCTCGGCGGCCATGGCGAGGCTGCGGGCCCGGGTGGATACTCCGGCTACGTAAGTTCCGGGAGCGCCGGTGGTGAAATCGAGTACGGTCACCTCACCTGCTTCCCGCCATTGGGTGGTGTCCACCTGCCGACGCTCGCCATTCACCAGCAGACTCACGTCGATCATGCGATCCCGGTCGATCGTATTGTCGCTCTCCGCAAACGTGCCGTTAAAGAGAAGAATGGAGGACTCACTGTTGGGATCGAGGAAGTAGTTGTCGAGCTTGAGGTACATGTCGTGGCTCGAAAGCACGACCAGGGCGAAGGCGGCAAAAAGTAGTCGTTTCATCGGAGGCAAGTAGTTCGTTCGTATCGATTGACCCAAGTAAGTTACAAGGGGCGATCTACCTTTGCAACATGGTAGCCATTATCCAATACAACGCCGGCAACATCCGCTCCGTCCTGTACGCCCTTGAGCGCATTGGCGTCGAACACGAGCTGACGGCCGATCCCGCGAAAATCCGCGCCGCCGATAAGGTCATTTTCCCGGGCGTGGGGCATGCCGCATCCACCATGGCCCACCTCAACGAGACCGGACTCGCCGACGTCATTCGTTCCCTCACCCAGCCGGTCTTCGGTGTATGCGTCGGCATGCAACTCCTCTGTAGCCACAGCGAGGAGGGGGACGTGGACTGCCTGGGCATTTTCCCCGAAAAAGTGCGGCAGTTTCGACCAGTGAACGGGGAGAAGGTGCCGCACATGGGCTGGAACGACGTCAAACTTACCGAGGGAAGTGGGTGGCTGAGCCCGGAGGTAGATGGCGGGTATTGTTATTACGTCCACAGCTATTTCGTGGAGGCGGGGCCGGATACGGTGGCCACCACTAACTACTGTGGGACGGACTTCGCGGCCATTATGCGCCGGGATAACTTTTATGCCGCCCAGTTCCACCCGGAAAAGTCTGCTCAGGTGGGGGAACGGATTATTCGGGATTTTTTGGCGGTTTAGGGGGAGGAGGGGTCGCTGCGCGACGGAGGCTAACCACGGAGTTGCCACGGAGTACGGCACAGAGGTATCACACAGGAAGAGGTGTCGCGACGCGACGGAGGCGAACCGAGGAGGCGCTAAGTTTCGCGGAGGTACTGTGGGAAAATTATTACCACCCGTACTCTGGGAAGGAGGGGTCGCTGCGCGACGTAGGCTAACCACGGAGTACGGCACAGAGGTATCACAGAGCAAGAGGTGTCGCGGCGCGACGGAGGCGAACCGCGGAGGCGCTAAGTTTCGCGGAGGTACTGCGGGAAGATCCTTGCCATCAGGGCCTGGTAGTACGAAACATCATCCGACAAACTCAATCTGTGAGATCGGTGGGGAAAGCTAAAACCCTAGCGTATCGCTATCCCCCGTCACCACCGAAAAAATTAGTGGTCACGCTAAGCCGTACCCCGAAATCATCGTACTTCCCATCGCGGAAAGCCGCTACGAACTCCAGCCGGAGCACCCGCAAAATATTATCGAGGGAATAGCCAACCTCCGTGTAATGGTCTGAAGTAGGGGTGTAGAGATAATTGACGAAGAGGTCCTCCTTCAGGCCCATCAAGTGGAGCTCCCAGATATTGGTGAGCAGCAGCTTGCGGAACTGATAGTGGGCGTATACCTCGACGTACTCTTCGGCCGTACTGTTCTGGTAGTAATTCAGCAAACGGTAGCTCCCGATGGGATCGAGGCGTGTAAGTAAGATTTCCGAAGTGTTGAAGTGTCGAAAATCCGGAAAATCAACGTAGGTTTTATCGATGAAGGCTCCGGCCCGCAGCAGCAGGTTGATGTCCCCCTTCCGGCCGGCCTGAAAGCGGTGGCGGTAGCTGCCCTCCAGTCGGGTGAAGTCGGAGACGCTGCTGCCGATCGCCGGAAAGCCGCTTTCGATGTCCAGTCCGAGGGTCGGTGCCGAATCGGTGATCATCTGCCGCCGCTCGTTCCTTACCGTATACTTCAGCCCGGGGCGCCAGGAAGCGTTCACGCTTACGATAGCGGCGTTTCCTACGCCTGCGACCACGCCGCGCTCTTCGTTGAATGGATTGTTGGGGGCATAGGCAAACTCTTCATCGTTGCCCCAGTAGTGATCGGTTTGGTTGAAGACCGTACGGCGATCCTCGTACTTGATCCCACCGGAAAGCTCAAAAGCATCGCTGAAGCGCTTACTATAGACGACGCTGCCGTACGCCCGCTCATAAAGCCGCGCATAATTATCCCCGAAAAGCAGGGCGGTGAAGCTGTTAATGATCGGGTCAATAGCGGGCGAGGAATTGAACTGGCTCAGGTAGCGGCCACCGGCAACGGTATACCGCCCCTTGGTGTCTTTATTGGTCCAGTTCCGATAACTCAGCTCCCAGCTCAGTCGCTCCCACGCAAAGCCATAGCGCGTGCGGATGCTGAAGTCACCCAAGCGGACCTTGTGTTCGCTGGTGTCTTCCCGCACGGTCCGGTTGATCCCCTTAGTGAGCTTTACGCCCAGCCCGTATCCTTCCACCGGATTGAAGACTACGTCGGGTGTCCACCTCCAGCGAAGGATGGACGGGAGGGGTTTTTTATTCCGCTTGTTGGTCTCCGCAACGGTCGGCTGCCCCCGGGACTCGGCGATGGAATCCAGTTTTTCTACCCGTGCCACACTGTCCTGGTAACGATAGCCGGCGATTTCATCCGCGGTGAGTGGAATAGGGCGTACCGCTTCCCAGGCGGATGAATCGCGGATGGTTCGCACGCTGTCATCCTTGAAGGTGTAGGTGGAAACCACCTCCGGCTCTTCCTGAAGTTCCTGTTCTTCCTTTTCGTAGGATCTCATTAGCCGCCGCAGCTCTTTACGCGTCAGTTCTCCCCCTTCCTCCAGGGTATTCTCGTACCCCTCCGTGCGGTTCTCCTGTCGGGTAGCGGCAGCCACGTCGGGTTGGGTTTTCTCGTCGATCACCTCCACGTAGCCCCCGAGGTCGGGGTTCAGCTCGACGTCGTAGTTGCTGATATTAGCGATGTAGTTCATCGATAACTTGATACCCAATAGCCCTCCACTGGCGGCGATCGCCGTGGTAGTGGGCAGCCATATGTGGTCCTCCACCTCGTTATAATTCATCTTGACATCGATGGTGAACCCCGTGCTGTAGGTGCGTAGGTCCAGGCTGTGGAGCGACCAGTCGTTCTGGACGATGTAAATATCCCCCTCGAAAACGCCCTCTCCCCGGCTTCGGGGGATCACGCGGATTTTATTGATCAGTTCGCCCTGGTCTCCGAAGACACCATCGTGCTCAAATTTGTAATAGGCAAAGGCCTTGGGACTAAGGGGGCTTATCATTCCCGCAACCTCTGGCTGATAGAAGCTTGCAAATACGTAGTTATCCACGGAAAAGTTTTCTTCCCCGACCACGTACCGGCTCAGCACCTCCTGCGAGAAGATATTGGGTCGATCGTAAGTGATCCGGCTGGTCGTCTCACTGGTGAAACTGCGGCCGATGACCTCCTCAATTTCGGCTCGTTCTTCTTTCGGAGCGAGTTTCTTAAGCAGCCCCGGGATCTTGTCCACCTTGCCGATACCCTTAACGTACACGTCCGCCGTATACCGATCCAGTTGATTCCGGTGGTAATCGGCTTTCGCGATGGCCCGGCGAATAACACTATAGCTCAGGTCTTCGGCCCCGCTGATCACTTGCACCTCGTCCAGCTCGAGGGCTTCGGGCAGGAGGCTTACGTCCAGACTTTGCCGCCCACTCTGCACCTCGATCACCTGTGTCTGGTAACCGAGGTACTGGAACACCAGCGTATTGTTACCGGGCCTTAGCTTCAATTCGTACCGCCCCTCCACGTTTGTCGTCGCCCCGGTCCCTAGCTGCTGTAGGTAGATCGAGGCGTAGGGCAAGGGTTCCCCGCTGCTCTCATCGGTGACCCGGCCGCTCAGCATTTGGCCGTTCAGTAGCGACAATCCGCTAAAAAGACACAGATAAAACAGAGAAAGACGGAGGTTCATCGGGGCAGGGTTAAATGGATACGAACGAATTTACAGCCTGAGCGTCGGTCCTGCGCCCCGGCGCAATAGCTACTCTACGGGGGACAGCTCGCCATCGACCAATTGCAACCATATAGGAACGACCCGCCGATCCTGACGGAAGGGCGGGTCGTTCTACGGCTGCTTGCGATAAGGACTTAGCGGCTCGTCTGCCGGTTGTACTTCTCCTTGAATTTACGGTAAAGTTCGGCTTGCTTATTATCCAGATTGACCTCCCGGCCGTCGATGTAGGCTTGTTCGACCTGGCTGGTGCGCATGTCGAGCAGGTCACCGGCTACGATCAGGAAGGTAGCCGATTTACCCTCCTCTACGCTTCCGTAATTGTCGGCTATCCCGGTGATCCGGGCGGGGGTGAGGGTAATGGCTTCCACGGCCTTCTCATAATCGAGCCCGAAGCCAACGGCCTGACCGGCGATGAACGGCAGGTTCCGTTGTTGCCAGTACCCTTCGTGGCTTATGGCGAATTCCACGCCGGCCTCGGCCAGCAAGGCGGGATTGCGGTATGGCTGGTCGATGGGCTCGTCCTGGGCGGCGGGAAGGGCCTGCGTGCTACCGAGCACTACGGGCACGTCCTCCCGCTTCAGAAATTCCGTGATCAGGTGCGCCTGGTAGCCGCCCACAACGACCGGGTTGGCGCCCATCCGCTTCAGGAGCAGCACGCCGGCCTGGATGTCCCGGGCTTCGTCGGCGTGCAGATAGGCCTTTGCCTCCCCGCCAATCACATCGCAAAAGGCTTCGAACTTCAGGAGACGCTCGCCATCGCCTTCGGGTCGGCCGCAGTAGCCCGTGGCCTGTTCGAGAAAAGCTTCCAGCTCCCGTTCCTGTTCGGCGTAGCGGTCGTTGGGGATCAGGCGGCCGGTCTGCCAGTTATAGCTGTTGCGGCTGGGCCAGTTGATGTGGATTCCATCGTCGGCCATCACCGCGGCATCTTCGTAGTTCCAGCCGTCCAGCTGCATGATGCTGCTCGTACCGCTCACCCGGCTGCCTTCCGGCGTGGCCTGGGCCAGTAATACACCGCGGCTGCGGACGGTCGGGATAACCTGGGAGTCGGTATTGAAGGCGATGAGTGCCCGGGCGTTTGGATTCATCAGGCCCACCTCACGGTCATCGCGGGTAGCACGTACGGCATTGATCTCCACGAGGCCCAGTTGGCTGTTCATGGCGATCAGGCCGGGGTATACTTCCTTTCCGGTGGCGTCTACCGTTTCGTAACCCGTTGGCACCGCAAGTCCGGCACCGATCCGCTCGATCCTGCCGTTGCTGACCAGGATCGTAGCATCTTCGATAACCGTCCCGTTACCAACGTGAACGGTAGCACCCAGTACGGCCATCGGGGCTTGCTGTGCGCGGGCCGGGATAGGGTTTTGGGCGAAAACGCAGGTACCCACTAATAGGGTAAAAAGAAAAGCTAAGGGGAATTTTATCTTACTATTCATGGTTCTATTCTTTAGTGGTTGAGGCTGTCACAGTGAAGCAGGCGGCGGCTGTTGCCACGCGGAGACTGCGTTTTTCCACCCTGATTCTTATCGTCCAGGCTCGCCTGGATGAGGGCGTTGCGTTCCTCCATCAGCGCTTCGCGACGCGCTTCGTTCTCCTCGCGGTTGAAAAATTCCTTACCGTCGATGTAAGTCCGTTCGGCACGGGCGTAAATGCTCATCGGGTGATCGTTCCAGAGCACCAGGTCAGCATCCTTACCCACCTTGATACTGCCGACCCGATCGTCGATGTGCAGCATTTTGGCCGGATTGAGCGTAACAAACTTCCAGGCTTCCTCCTCCGGCACGTCACCGAACAGGACGGCCTTTCCGGCTTCCTGGTTAAGGCGACGGGCCATTTCGGCATCGTCGGAGTTAAAGGCGGTCACCACACCCTGTTCGTACATCAATGCCCCGTTGTAGGGGATAGCCTCGTTGACTTCGTACTTATAGGCCCACCAGTCGGAAAAAGTGGAACCGGCAGCACCGTGCTCGGCCATTTTATCGGCCACCTTGTAGCCCTCCAGAATGTGCGTGAAAGTGTTGACGCGGAAGTCATGGCGCTCGGCCAGCTCCATGAGCATATTGATCTCCCCCTGCTGGTAGCTGTGGCAGGTGATAAAGCGCTCGTCGTTGAGGATCTCGAGGAGGGTTTCGAGCTCGAGGTCGCGTCGGATATCCTCTCCGGCGTCCTTCGCCCGACCGTATTCCGCTGCTCGGCTAAAGTAATTCTCGAAAATCTGTTCTACACCCATGCGGGTCTGCGGATAGCGGACCTGGTTGGCGTCGCCCCAGTTGGATTGCTTGACGTTCTCACCGAGGGCGAATTTGATGAAGGGGTCGGCACCCTCGAACATCATTTCCTCGGGGGTGGCTCCCCAGCGGAGTTTTACCAGGGCGGACTGCCCGCCGATCGGGTTAGCCGAGCCGTGCAGTAGCTGGCTGACCGTTACGCCACCGGCCAGTTGCCGGTAAATGTTCTCATCGACGGCGTCGACCACGTCCGCCATCCGGACCTCGGCGGTACTGGACTGCGTACCCTCGTTTACCGAACTCAGCGCAATGTGGCTGTGCTCGTCGATCACGCCGCTGGTGAGGTGCATACCCGTACCATCTATGACGGTTGCGCCCCGGTCGGAGAGCCCCTGGCCAACCCCGGTGATCTTTCCGTTTTCGATCAGTACGTCGGCTTCCTCGAGGATACCTTCGGCTTCGTTTGTCCATACCGTCGCATTGCGGAATAGCACCTTCCCGGCCTCGGGCATGGTCGGTAAGCCGTAGGCGATGTTCGGGTAAGTAAGGCGGCTTTTGTAGTCCGCGCCTTCGCTTTGCTCCTCATCGTCATCTTCATCGGTCTCGTCATCGCCGCCGTTCGCATTGCTTGGCGTGGCCCGGAAATCCACGATGCGTCCGGCTGCATCCCGTCCGGTACCGCTGTAGCCTTCACCGTCCGGAGTCGCCGTAATCCGGTAATAGCCTTCCGCGCCCTCAGGACGGAAGCGCAGGGTGAGTACGTCGCCGCTCTCTGAATAGGTTACATCGGTGGACGTAGTGTCACCCTCGGATTTGATCTTCATCTTCTGGCTGCCGGGATCTCCGGAAACTTCCCCAACGTATTGCTGCCCGCCTACCGTAATGTCGTAGCTGCTTGCCAGTTCCGTAGCTTCCAGTGCCTTCATTTCGAAGGGGTAGCCTTGCACCCAATTTTGGTAGATCGTTGCTTTTTCGGTGAAGGGATTCTTGTCCGTAACGATAAAGTTGGCCAGCATGCCATTCTCGAGCGTACCGACTTTATCGTCGATACCGAGCAACTTCGCCGGCCCCGTAGTGAGGGCCACCATCATGGTTTCCTCGCTGGCACCGGCTTTGATCGCCTTGCGCATGGCCTCGTGCAGGTCAGCCGGCTTATCCAGGCCGTCGGCCGTGATGACGAAGGGGATGCCTGCCGCAGCGACCGCGGCCACGTTCCCCGGCGCGCGCTCCCAGTGACGCAGTTGCGCCAACGATACCAGGTCGGCGGCAAAGGGATCGCTCACGTCGTAGGTGTCGGGAAAGGTGAGGGGCAGGATGAAGGTGGCACCGGACTCCTTGAGGGCATCCAGGCGTTGATATTCGTCGCCACCTCCGCGAATAATGTATTGCACGCCGAACTCGTCCCCTACTTTATCGGCGCGCAGGGCATTCTGCCAGTCGCTCACCTCAAAGATCTGCGGGAGGTCCTGGAGCTTCTGCCAGGCTTCCAGACTCAGGTTAGTCTCCTTACGGTTCCCGTTGGCGTACCAGTCAGCGTCGAGGTAGGTCTGTCGCAACAGGGCCATGGCCCCCATGCGGGAGCTGGGATAATCCTGTCCGGAAGAACCCTTATCAAAGGACAGATGGTGGGCGACGTCGCGCTCCAGCATCACTTCGTTATCGCTGTTTTCGGCCAGCGTCACTACCGCCGCCGATCCCCGGCTTATGCCGTCCTGATGGTGGGTCGACACGGTTCCGAAGCCGGCCTCCCGCAGGGCTTTGGCACTTTTGGCGTCGATGGTAAATAAAGCAGCGGCATCGGTTTCCGGCCGCAGCGCCTGGTTCCAGGAGTAGGCACCATCGGTTTCCGACTCCATTTGGGGACCGTCCCTACGGCTACGGCGATTGTTCTCCACCTCCGGCATGCCGTAGTTTCCGTACACCTCGATAAAACTCGGGTAGATATGTTTGCCCTGGGCACTGACCGTTACGGCACCGCGGGGTACTTCCCCGTTGGCGGTGACGCTTTCCACTTTGCCGTCCCGAATCAGGAGCGTGGCGTTATTTACGGTACGCTCGGGATTTACGTGGACGGTGGCTCCGGTCAGGGCGTAATAACGGTCGGCCTGATCGTAGACGCCGTTATAGGGGAAGGTGGTCTGGGCAGATAAGCCAAGGCCAAAAAGGATAGTGACCAAAAAGAGTATTGGCCGTATTCGCATATTCATGGTTGTCATTTGGATAAGGGGGGAAAAGTTACGCAGATTTGTTGCGCTATCTAAGCATCGCCCCTACTTTGATGGAAAAGTAAACCAATCGGGCTAATGGCAACTAACAAAACCGTACCTACGAAGGTACCGGCAGCAACCTTCATGGCGGGGCTAGCGGATTCGGAACAGCGGGCCGACAGTGTACGACTTAGTACACTAATGTCGCTGATCACCGGTAAACCGGCAGTGATGTGGGGACCGAGTATTGTTGGCTTTGGCTCCTACTCTTATGTATATGCCAGCGGGCGCAAAGGTGAATGGCTGGAAACGGGTTTCAGTCCCCGGCGGGGAAAGCTGAGCATTTATCTAATGGACGGCGTGGCACGACACCAAACGCTACTGGAGCAATTGGGTAAGCACAAAACCGCCAAGAGCTGCTTATACCTGCGCCGCTTGAAGGATGTGGACGAGGACGTATTGCGGATACTACTAGAGGCTTCGGTAGGCAACGTTCGTGCCGGAGACATCCGATATTAGCGAATACGGGTTTCCGATAATTTGGTAAATTAGCAAGCCGGGGCGCTGCGCTCAAACTATGTTAAGGTTGCCGCGTTTACCCAGACACGTTGCAAAGCGCGGCCGCCTGTAAGGTTTGTACGTTGATTAGCTTATCTTTGCGCTACATTTGGATAGCGTTCCAAGTGTTGTCCTCCAAAATGGCGCCAGGCAGTAGGGGGAAATCCGGCTTTTTAGGGTAGTTCTAAATGGCCCCGCGGCAGCACTCCGCGGTAAAATGATGACGTGCTTAACAGATCGAATGAGTAAACGACTAATTAAAGTAGCGAAGGAATTGAATGTGGCGACCTCGACGATTGTCGAGTTCCTCACCGGCAAAGGTTTCGAGATCGAGAACAAACCGATCGCGAAGGTCAGTGCCGATATGGAATCGGCTGTGCGTCAGGAATTTGCCAAAGCTATCTCCGATAAGGAAAAAGCGGCGAAGATGGAATTCGGCACCCGGCCGTCAGCTCCACCACCGCCCCCACCGCCGCCAGTCAGAAGTGCTGCTCCACCGCCGCCCCCTCCACGCCCGGCCACTAACACTCCGGCTCCTCCGCCCGTGCAGAAGCCTCAACCAGCTGCCAAGGCAACTCCTCCGGCAGAAAGCCCCGCAGCTGCGTCCCCGCCCAAAACGGAAAAAGAGGAACCAAAGCAACCTCAGGAGCCTGGCAAGCGTGAAGTTCCAGGCCTGAAGGTTATGGGTAAGATCGATCTGGATGCCAACAAAAGGCGCCCGGCGAAGAAAAAACAGGAAAAAGCTCCGGAGAAGCAACCAGCACCGAAAGCCGAAAAGGCGGCCGAAACACCCGCCGCCAAGCGGGCACCCGCCGAGCAAGAAGCGCCAAAAGCCGCTAAACCAGCTGCCCAGGAGCCAGCCCCCAAAGAGGCGGTTTCTAAGGAAGCCCCGGCCAAGGAAGGCGCCGGTGATCAACCCGATGTCCATAAGACCGCCGAGCCTAAGCTTCGCGGACTGAAGGTGCTCGGTAAGATCGAAATCAAAAAGACGGATAAGCGCAGCTCCGACGATAGCCGGAAGAAGCGCAAGCGTAAGAAGATCACTACCGGTCCGCCTCAGGGAGGACGTAGTGGTGGAGGAGGTCGCAACGACCGCGGCCGGACCAGCAGCCGTAACGATGAGCCCCGCGAAGTGTCCGCCAAGGACATCGAGGATAAGATCAAGGCTACCATGGCCCGCCTGCAGGGCGGCGGCGGCAAGAAGAAGCGCCAGCGCCAACGGCGAGACAATCGCGACCGCATCCGCGAAAAGCAGGAAGCCCTGCTCGATCAGGAAACCGACAACACCCTGCAGGTAACGGAATTCGTTACCGCCCAGGAGTTGGCGAATATGATGGACGTCGGTATCGGCGAGGTCATCACCGCCTGTATGAACGCAGGGGTGATCGTCTCGATCAACCAGCGTCTCGACGCGGAGATCATCGAGCTGGTAGCCGAGGAATTCAACCACGAAGTCGAATTCATCAACGTAGATGAGTCCGAAGAAGAGGAAGAGGAATTCTTCGATGACCCCGAAGATCTGGAAAGCCGTCCGCCGATCGTGACCGTAATGGGCCACGTCGATCACGGTAAGACCTCGCTGCTTGACCGTATCCGCGACGCCAACGTCATTGCCGGAGAGGCCGGCGGTATCACCCAGCACATTGGTGCTTACGAAGTAAAACTCCCGGATGGCCGCGAAATCACCTTCCTGGATACACCGGGCCACGAAGCCTTTACGGCCATGCGTGCACGGGGTGCGAAGGTGACCGACATCGCGATCATCATTATCGCGGCCGACGACAACGTCATGCCGCAAACGAAGGAAGCCATCAGCCACGCCGAAGCGGCGGGCGTACCCATGGTCTTCGCCATCAACAAGATCGACCGCCCGGGTGCTAACCCCGATAAGATCAAGACCGAACTGGCCTCGATGGGCTACCAGGTCGAGGAATGGGGCGGTAAGTACCAATCCCAGGAGATCAGTGCCCTAAAAGGGGACGGTATCGACGAGCTGCTCGAAAAAGTACTCCTCGAAGCCGAAATGCTGGAACTGTCCGCCAATCCCGACCGTCCGGCCGTAGCTACCGTACTGGAAGCCTCGCTGGAGAAGGGACGCGGTTACGTCACCAAAATTCTGGTACAGCACGGAACACTGCGCGTCCAGGACATTCTCGTGGCTGGTGAGGCCAGCGGACGTGTACGGGCCATGTTCAACGAGCGGAATAAGCGCGTTACCGAAGTAGGTCCCGGCTCGCCGGTGCTTCTTCTTGGCCTGGACGGCGCACCGCAGGCCGGTGAGATGCTGAAGGTCATGCCCAGCGAGCAGGAAGCCCGTCAATTGGCCAGCCGCCGCGCTCAGATCAGCCGCGAGCAGGCTAACCGGGCCGCCAAGCGCGTATCGCTCGACGAGATCGGTCGCCGCCTTGCACTGGGAACCTTTAAGGAGCTCAACCTCATCGTGAAAGGTGACGTGGATGGTTCCGTGGAGGCCCTGTCCGATTCGCTCATCAAGCTTTCGCAGGAAACCGTTCAGGTCAACGTGATCCATAAGGCCGTCGGCCAGATCATCGACTCCGACATCCTGCTTGCTACCGCTTCGGATGCCATCATCGTCGGTTTCCAGGTACGTCCGAGTTCTTCCGCCCGTAAGCTCGCTGAGCGCGAAGGCGTGGAGATCAAGACCTACTCGATCATCTACGAAGCCATCGACGAGATCAGCAGCGCCATCGAAGGCATGCTGGAGCCGACCCGCGAAGAGAAAACCACCTGCCAGGTGGCCGTCCGGGAAGTCTTCAAGATCTCGAAAGTGGGCACCATTGCCGGTTGCTACGTGGAAGAAGGAAAGATCACCCGCAATACGCTCATTCGCGTTATTCGCGACGGTATCGTCACCTTCCCCCTCAAAGAGGGGCAAGTCGGCGAACTGGCCAGCCTCAAGCGCTTCAAGGACGACGTCAAGGAAGTACGCAGTGGTATGGAATGCGGTCTCAACATCAAGAACTTCAACGACATCAAGGAAGGTGACGTGATCGAAGGTTACGAGATCGTCGAGATCAAGCAAAAGATGCAGTCTAACTAATTGGTGAATTAGTGAGTTCGTGAGTTAGTGAATAGCGAACCTTCCGAGCGAGGGGCTATTCACTAATTTGGCAATTCACCACTTCATCAATTCACTACCCATGTGCGGACGCTATTCCGTCGTCATTGACGAAGCCAAACTTCGGAAGCAGTTCTCCAAGGACCTCATTACGCCTTCGGCGGGCGTGCCGACCAACTACAATATGGCCCCCACCCAGGACGGGCTGGTCATTACCGATCGCCACCCCGATCAGCTTTCGATGTTTCGCTGGGGCTTAGTCCCCTTCTGGGCCAAGGATCTGAAGATCGGGGCACGCATGATCAACGCCCGACGGGAAGGAATCGAGGATAAATCCAGCTTCCGCAAACCAATAAGGGAAAAGCGGTGCCTGGTAATAGGCGATAGCTTTTACGAATGGAAGCGAGCGGGCGGCAGTAAGACACCCTTCCGCATCCTGCCCGCCACCGAAGACCTGCTCGTCATGGCGGGAATCTGGGAAAGCTGGAAACCGAAAGAAGGAGGAGAGACCGTCTTTACCTACTCCATCATCACCGGAGAGCCGAATGCGGAGATGCGTCCGATCCACGATAGAATGCCCATGTTACTCACCTCCGGGGAGCAGCAAAGTGCCTGGCTGGATCGGACCGCCGCACTCGAGGACGTTCTGGGTTTGCTTGCTACCCCACCCGATGGCACCCTGAAAATGTATCCTGTCTCCCAGGAAGTGGGAAACGTTCGTAACAACGGGCCCCAGCTTCACGAACCAGCCACTTAACCGCCATCGGGCCATTGACTCACGCTATTAATCTGCCCTCGTGACTCCTCCCAACGTGCGTATCCTTGCCGCCGGACCCTCCGACGTTGCCACCATTCAACGCATCGCAAAACAGACCTGGCCAGTATCCTACGGCAGCATCATATCGCCGCAGCAAATCGAATATATGCTGGATAGGATGTACCGGCCGGATTCCCTACGCGGCCAGATGAGCGGCGGCCACGTCTTTCACTTGCTGTTGTACGCCGATGATTCCCATAGTAACGAGTACGCCGGCCCCAGCCAGCGCTTCCAGGCGGTGGGCTTTGTAAGCCACGAGATCGACCACGCTCCCCGCGCAACGAAGATTCACAAACTGTACGTGCTGCCGACGATGCAGGGCCGGGGCTTTGGCAGATTACTTATTGAAAAAGTAGCGGACATTGCCGCCCGCGCGGGCCAACTGGCGATAAAACTGGACGTCAACTACCAGAATCCGGCAATTGGTTTCTACGAAACGCTGGGATTCGAGAAAGTCGCACGCTACACTACCGAGATCGGTAACGGATACCTGATGGAGGACTGGCAAATGGTACAATTGTTAAACTGACAATTTGGGTGTACCGACATCGTTATTAT
This sequence comes from Lewinellaceae bacterium, assembly GCA_963747415.1. Classification (GTDB taxonomy): domain Bacteria; phylum Bacteroidota; class Bacteroidia; order Chitinophagales; family Saprospiraceae; genus Neolewinella. The sequence continues at coordinate 2,193,233 of CAVVFF010000004.1, forward strand.
AGCACGAACTCCCTTATGAACTAATGTACACTATGATTTAGGCTTTTGTTTTCCTTTGATATTTGTCTGCTCCGCAGGCGCTTTCTCTTTTCGACACTACACATTTTCATTCAGGCTTTTCTGATCCTGGGCTTTATGCTCCGGATCAAAGACACTTGCAAAAAACTCAAGAATGTTTTTAAGAACACTACTCACCAGCTTGATGCTGGTGCTGCTCAATACGAGCGCCCGCGCGGATGCGTTCGCGTCCGTTACCTCTTCCGAAGGCTGGAATATATCAGTACGGATCGCCTACACCGGGATCGATATACTATACCCCAGCAATGATTGCAAATATGGTTTCAATTATACGCGCAGCTTCTCTTACGAGGTTATTTACAGCGATGGAGGAGCCTCCCGTACCTGGGAGCTGGGCATCACCGGCGGGTGTATAATGAATGAGGCGGAAGGGTCGGTCAATCTGCCGGTCTGGAAGGGACTGAGTGGAAATTTTTCCGATTACGGAAAATACAGTTATACCAACACGAAGTGTAACAAAATTGATCCGGCAGACTTTGCTTGTGAGACCATGAAGCTGGTTATAAGCGCTCCCGGCATCTCAAAACGGTCGCTGCCAATGACCTATATAGACAACAATGCGATTTTGCCGGTATCGCTCATTGATTTTACAGCTGCCGCCGATTCGGACCGGGTGGAGATGACTTGGAAGACCGGGTCGGAGATCAACAGTGCCTATTTTACGGTCGAGCGTTCCGCTAACGGGTCGGATTGGGAACCCTTACTTGATCTTAAAGCCGCCGGTAGCGACTTTATGATGAATGACTACCGCTTCACCGATACCCACCCCCTGCCAGGGATAAATTACTACCGCCTTATACAAGTAGACATTGACGGCACCTTGGCGATTTCTCCGGTTACTACGGCAAACGTCGAAATGAAAAACCTGCGGTTGTTTCCTAATCCCGTAGCCGATGTTCTGCTGCTCCAAAATTTTACGGAGCTTCGGATCTTCGACCTCCAGGGTACGGAGCTAACGGCGAACCTACCTACCACTCACCAAGCGAATGGTGATTTCACCGTGGACGTTAGCCAGTTGCAAAGGGGGCTATACATCGCTCGCTCGGGAACATCATTCCGGAGATTCCAGCGGTTATAATATCACGGTACGGCGGCGAAACATCCTAAACCCGTTCATACTTAGCCCTCACGAACATGAATATTCCGTAGGCTAGCAAGCCCAGTCCGACCAACGCCAGCAGCACTGCCCCGTAGGTCTGATCCTGGATGAAGTTGAGACTTTCACCAATACCCTTAAACTGGCTGGGATCGTCCATTAATGCCGCACGAAAAAGAAAGTAAGAGATAATACCGTACACGATAAAGCGAGCCGACAGGCCGACTTCCCCGGTTCTCTTAAATACATCTCTTTCGTGGTGCCCCAGTCCCAGGCCTTCAATATGCTCCATGTGCTTGTCCGTTAGGGCCCGGTAAAGTTGCATAAAGGCTACACCGGCCATGATTGCGGCAATGATTCCTACTACCCATGGCCCCCAACTCTCGGAAAGGATACGGGCGATGATATCCTGCTTGCTATCTCCGCTACTACCGCCGCCGCCAAAAGCGAGCTTAAAGGCGTGAGCACTCAGGACACCGTATGCTGTTCCGCTCACGGCGTATCCCAAGCGCTTCGCGATCCCTTCCTTATCGGAGCCCTCGTTCTCCTTGTCCTTAACGGCAGTATACCACCGCCAGCTACAGTAAGCTAACAATCCTACCCCGATCAGGAACAGCAGGACCTTTCCGAAAGGGTTGGTCCCAATCCAGGAAACCACCGCCTTAGGGCCGCTGGTACTGCCTTCACCGGCGCTACCGATTACCGCGATGATCGCGAAAATACCGATCAGACAGTAGACTATCCCTTTGGCGATGTATCCGGTAGTGAAGAGCTTATTTTGCGTAGAGTGACTTAGTGCCATACGTGTGTTTCCTACTATAATGGCAAATAAGCTTACAGATGTTCGCGGGATAAGTCCGGAGCATGACAAGCCAGGAGCTATGGATTTTCGATTACCTTTGCCCACGTTTTGCATCCGGCGATACGCGAAGCAGCGATACCGCCGTAAAAAGCCAAGCTAAAAATGGCCGTAGACGTACTTCTGGGTCTCCAGTGGGGAGACGAAGGGAAGGGCAAGATCGTAGATGTTCTGGCTCCCCGATACGATATCATCGCCCGCTTCCAGGGTGGACCCAATGCGGGGCACACCCTTATTTTTGACGGCAAGAAATTCGTGCTGCACACCGTGCCTTCCGGCATTTTCCGCCGTGCCCAGCACAACCTCATCGGAAACGGAGTGGTGATCGATCCGATCACGCTGTCCAAGGAATTGGATGAACTCGACGCGGCCGGGATCGATTACACCGACCGGCTGTTTTTAGCCCGTAAGGCACACCTCATCCTTCCCACGCACCGTCTCCTCGATGCGGCACGCGAAAATGCGAAGGGCGAGCGGAAAATCGGCTCTACCCTCAAGGGGATCGGACCTACCTATATGGATAAGACCGGCCGCAACGGGATGCGGGTCGGTGATTTGGAGGCACCCGATTTTCGGGACCGCTACGAGCGGCTTAAGGAGAAGCACCTTCAGTTGGTCGGGCTGTATCCTTACATTGAATTTGACCTGGCCCGGGAAGAAAAGGCCTGGTTTGACGCGGTGGAACGTTTGCGCCAACTCCCCTTTGTAGACGGAGAATATTACATCAACAAAGCAATTACCGAGGGTAAAAAGATCCTGGCCGAAGGTGCTCAGGGCAGTATGCTTGACATCGACTTCGGCACTTATCCTTACGTGACCTCCTCCAATACCATCACCGCCGGTGTTTGTACCGGATTGGGCATTGCCCCCCAGAAGATCGGCGAGGTGATTGGCATTACCAAGGCCTACTGCACCCGCGTCGGTGGTGGTCCCTTTCCGACCGAACTGCACGACGAAACCGGTGAATTCCTCCGCAAGGAAGGCGCCGAATTCGGTGCCACGACGGGTCGGCCACGCCGCTGTGGATGGATCGACCTCGTGCAGCTTCGGTACACCATCATGCTCAGCGGCGTTACCCAGCTGGTCATCACCAAGGTGGACGTGCTGAATAAATTTGAAACGATCAAAGCCGCGGATACCTACCTCGTCGACGGCCAGAAAACCAAGGAACTTCCCTTCGACCTGGTGCACGAAAATTACCAGGCGGTGTACACCGACATCGACGGCTGGAACAGCGACCTCTCCGGGGTAAAGGAAGAATCGGAACTGCCCCCGGCCTGCGTGAACTTTATCACCTACCTGGAAGAAAAGCTCGACGTGCCGGTTTCCATGGTCAGTACCGGGCCGGACCGGGAAGAGCTGGTCATGCGGTAATGGGATTCCTCCGCCTCCCTTGTCCCAATCATTGGTTATGCTGAACTGATGCCCGCTCGTTCAGCTCCACACCGTCGGCGTCAACCTATTGCTGAGTTCAATCCTGAAGTGCTAACGCTCGATATGAATGTTGCTTACCGCGCTTATACCCTATATCTATCGGAGCTTGAGGGTACTTTCAGCGCCAGAAAAGAACGGCGATTTTGCCGGTGAGAAGGGACGCGTAAAAAGGTAAACATCTGATCCCTTCGGAAAATCGCAGCAATAGTACATACGGCAGGCGCAGCTGCTATAGATCAGCCTAACCTCTTCAAACTTATTCTTCCTCGAAATAGCGAATTTGTTCCTGATAATCCGCTGCAATCCTACCGTCGCGGTAGGCATGGAACTGAGCGAGAAAGGGCGTCTCTCCCAGGTAATCTTTAAAATTACGAAAGGGCTTCTGTCCGCTCAGTATCACGGCGAGCGTTCGCTTCTATTCTCCCTCCGGTAGTTCTTCCCGAAGGTTTGCATGATTCGATATCCCGACCGGCTATCCGGAGGAAACAGCGGAAGGTACCGCTCGGAGTCTCCTTCCATTGCCGCTACCTGCTTTTTGGAGCGGTCGATATCCCCCTCCTTCTCCTCCCAGTCCATCTCTTCGGGATCTATATCCAGAAAAATCCGCTTTTCACGGCGATCGTAGAAGGCCACCATGTTCTGAGCATGCATTTGTGCGAGATCGTTTAGCTGTTCGCGTAACGGACCTTCATTAATTAATGCCATGATAAAGTTCTTTGGCGCCGGTGCGCAGGTGGAAGGTTCCCTATAAAGTTATTACCGAAAGATCAATTTATTCCCGGAATCCCGTCAATCCGCCCCTACCCGCTGGTTTTTATGGCCACTTAGAAGAGCGGATGACAATAAAGCGCCAGTCCTGTGCATCAATGGACCCAGGCTGGCCTTAACCATAGGTAACGAGTTCAAGCTGGAAATCGAGGTGCCGGTCAAGACTGCCGGCTGAAGCCGTGGCTATTCAAAATGATTCCAGCCCTGGGCTTTGATATCGTGGATGTTGCCGCCTTTGGTGTGCAGCTTGACGCCGTCTTCTTTAGCTACGATTTCACCGGCGATGTAGATATCGGGAAGGAAGCGGATCTTTTCCGTGTCCTTCGGATCGATCGTAAAGAGCAACTCATAGTCTTCCCCACCGGAGAGTGCGGTGGTGATGGGATCGAGATTGAATTCCAGCGCCTGCATCTGGGCGTCGTTAGAGATCGGGACACCGCTCTCTTCAATGATCGCGCCCACCCCGGAGGCCTTGCAGATATGAAAGATCTCGCTGGCCAGTCCGTCGCTGATGTCGATCATGGCAGTGGGGACAATGCCTTCCTTGGCGAAGGTATCGACCATATCCGTACGGGCTTCGGGCCGTAGCTGGCGCTGGAGTAGCGTAGGCGCATATTCCCCCATGTCGGGCTGCATATCTGGATTATCCAGAAACACCTGTTTCTCGCGTTCCAGCAACTGTAACCCCAGGTAGGCACCACCCAGACTACCGGTAATGCAGATGAGATCGCCGACTTTCGCCCCGCTGCGGCGGGTGATACGGGAGGCGGGGGCCCGACCGATGGCCGTAACGCTGATGATGAGTCCGCGGTTGGAGCTGGTCGTGTCTCCTCCGACGAGGTCGACGCCGTACTGATCGCAGGCCGCTTTCACGCCGGCGTAAAACTCGTCGAGTGCTTCCACCGAAAAACGATTACTCAGCGCGATGCTGAGGGTGATCTGCTGCGGGCGCGCATTCATCGCGCAGATATCGGAAAGATTAACGATCACCGATTTATAGCCCAGGTGCTTCAGCGGGGTATACGTAAAGTCGAAGTGAATACTTTCCACCAGCATGTCGGTACTCACGACGATCTGTTCGTCACCGCCGGCAATGATAGCGGCATCGTCACCCACGCCGAGCACGGTGGTGGATTGCTTGTTTTCAAAGCCTTCCGTTAGGTGGTCGATGAGGCCGAACTCGCCGAGAGTATTTACGTCGGTACGCTGCATAAGATCAATAGTTACCGATGAGAACCCGTTGAATGTCCTGCGGTTGCCTTGCTACCCCGGTTCGTGAGCTCCCGCTCGCGCCCACACCCGAGCGAAGCGAGGGGCAACCTGCCGGTAAACTTGCCGTGAGTCGTAGTAGCAAACGCAACATCCAGGAAAACTCATCCAGAGGGCAAGTCGGCAACCGCCCCCGGTCAACAACCAACAAAGAAAAATTCCTACACAGCCAGCACGGTAAAAAGCCCCATTCCCTCCAAGGATCGAGCTCCCGGCAAAGCTGCTCCGAATGTGTTTACTTTGCACCCGCGCTCCGCCGCCCAAATAAAGATCTATCTAATATGCCCAGCGTAGACATCGAAGCCCTCAACCAACAGATCCGTGCCGACAGTGAAATCGTCGAGCGCATCCGCCAGGAGACCGCCAAGGTGATCGTGGGCCAGGAAAATATGATCGACCGGCTACTGCTCGGTTTGCTGAGCCGCGGGCATATTCTACTGGAAGGACTGCCGGGGCTGGCAAAAACGCTGGCCATTAAGACCCTCGCCCAGACCGTGAGTGCCGATTTCAGTCGTATTCAGTTCACCCCCGACCTGTTGCCGGCCGACATCGTAGGTACGATGATCTACAACCCGACGCTCAACGATTTCAGTGTACGTAAAGGGCCGGTTTTCGCCAACTTCGTGCTCGCCGACGAGATCAACCGAGCCCCCGCTAAGGTGCAGTCGGCCCTCCTGGAAGCTATGCAGGAACGGCAGGTGACCATCGGAACCGAAACCTTCCGACTTGAAGAACCCTTTCTGGTGCTCGCCACCCAGAACCCGATCGATCAGGAGGGTACCTATACGCTGCCCGAAGCCCAGACCGACCGCTTCATGCTGAAGGTGAACATCGGCTATCCTACCCGGGAGGACGAGCGCATTATCATTCGCCGTAACCTGGGAGAAGGCTTCGAAAAGATTAACCCCGTGGCCACTCCCGGTGATATCCTGAATGCGCGAAAGTCCGTTCGGAAGATATACATGGACGATAAGATCGAGCGCTACATTATCGACATCGTTTTCGCTACCCGTGAACCCGAAGCATACCAGCTTACAGACCTGAAACCCCTCATCGGCTACGGGGGTAGTCCGCGGGCCAGCATCAACCTGGCACTTGCGGCAAAGGCCCATGCCTTCATTCAGCGGCGCGGATACGTGACCCCGGAAGACGTACGCTCCGTTTGTGAAGACGTGCTACGTCACCGCATCGGCCTGACCTACGAGGCGGAAGCGGAAAACATCCGACAGGAGGACATCATTGCCCGCGTGCTTAACGTGGTGGAGGTGCCTTAGAGGATTTTGGTCCGCCTGGCAGGAGTCGTCTGCCGACGGATCGGACCACTAATCATTATCGACAGTACTTTTCACCAGCATGCTGGTCAGACGAGCAGAGCAGTAGTCGTTCGCCGACGAATCACACGGCGGACCCGTATGCCCGCTTTTACCGATCTTGATGCAAAGCAAGCATCATGAAGCGCTATCGCGTACGCATTAATTGGCAAGGCCTGCTGCTACTGGCTGGAGTGATCGCCGCGGCGGTTACCGGCCTTGCCGTAACCCAACAAGTTCCGGACCGCCCTAACATCATTCTGTTTATCGCCGACGATTGGTCCTACCCCCATGCGGGAGCCTACGGCGATCCGGTAGTTCAGACCCCGAATTTCGACCGGCTGGCTTCCGGTGGCATGCTCTTCACCAATGCTTACTGTGCCAGTCCGAGCTGCAGCCCTTCCCGGGCCAGTATTCTTACGGGGCGCTACCCTCACCAAAACGGCGCGATGGGTAACCTGTGGTCGGAATTCGCGGCCGATGCCACGGTTTATACGCGCCAACTGGAAGCAGCCGGTTACCTGGTCGGACACGATCAAAAAGGTTGGGGCCCTGGTGACTGGCGGTCCACCGGCTGGCCGCACAATCCGGCCGGAAAACAATATGCAGACATCACCGACCTCCTGGCCGAGCGGGAAGGGGGGCAGCCCTTCTGCTACTGGTTCGGCAGTCAGGACCCCCACCGGACCTACAAAACCAACCTGGGGGCATGGACGGGCATGGAAGCCGATTCGGTGGTCGTACCCGGCTTCTTTCCCGATCTACCCTGCGTACGAAACGACATGCTCGATTACTACGCCGAAGTGGAACGCTTCGATCGGCACGTCGGCGAAGTAGTGGAGTTGTTGGAATCAAAGGGTGAACTGGACAATACCCTGATCATAGTAACCAGCGACAACGGTATGCCCTTCCCCCGCGCCAAAGCGAATCTATACGACTATGGTACCCGTATGCCCTTCGTAGCACACTGGCCCGATCGGATACCTGCCGGCTCGGTACGGGAATCTTACCTGAATTTGGCGTCGCTCGCAGCAACCTTTGTACAGGCAGCGGAACTACCGGTGCCGGCAGGTATGACATTGCCGGGAATCCTGGATCAACTGACCGATGCCTCGGTGAAGGGAGCCGAGGAGGTATTCCTTGAGCGGGAGCGCCACGCGCAGGTACGGGCCGACAGCGGGAGCTATGCCGTTCGGGCCATCCGCAACGATTCTTTCCTCTATCTACGCAACTTCTTTCCCGAACGCTGGCCGGCCGGGGATCCGGAAGCCGTATTAAGCGTAGGAGCCTACGGCGACGTCGACAATTCAATCACCAAAATGCTCATCCTCGACAGACAAAGCCCTTCCGGGGATACCACCGATTATTATCGACTGGCTTTTGCCAAACGGCCTCCCATAGAACTTTACGACCTGGAAATGGATCCCTATCAATTGGTGAACCTGGCCTCCGTGCCAGCCTACGCCGGCCCGGAGGCCATGCTTGCCACGCGCCTGCGGAACTTCATGGAGGCGTCCAACGACCCTCGCTTACAAGATCCACGCAGCCTCTACTGGGATACGGTTCGTTACACGCCTACCTACGGTAAACAGACTTTTGATCTTACCACCTACATTGACGAGTATCGATATGCGAAAAGCCAGTCACATACCCGGTTCGACTTGCTTCCCTGTGGGGAATAGGGTCACAATTCAACCAAACCGCGCCTCGCACCTTCTTCATATGAAGGAAGCTTCATATAATAGCGATTCATGATCATCGAGCAAATCTATACGGGCTGTCTGGCACAGGGAGCATACTACATTGCCAGTAACGGAGAGGCGGCCATCGTGGACCCCCTACGCAGCCCCGAGCCCTACCTCCGAAAAGCACGGGAAGCCGGAGATACCATCAAATATATTTTTGAGACCCACTTTCACGCCGATTTCGTAAGTGGTCACCTCGACCTGGCCAAGGAAACCGGGGCTAAGATCGTCTACGGACCGGGAGCCAAGACCACCTACGATAAATACGAGGCCCGGGACGGAGAGGAATTTAAATTGGGGGAAGTGACCATCAAGGCCCTCCACACTCCCGGCCATACGCTCGAGAGTACGACCTACCTCCTGCTCGATGGGCGGGGAAAACCCCACGCCATCTTCAGTGGAGACACCCTGTTTATCGGAGACGTCGGCCGCCCCGATCTAGCCCAGAAGAAAGGTGCGCTCACTACCGAGGACCTGGCCGGACTACTCTACGACAGTTTGCGCCGGAAGATCATGGTGCTCCCCGACGACGTGATTGTCTATCCCGCCCACGGCGCCGGATCAGCATGTGGCAAAAAGATGAGCCGGGAGACGACCGATACCCTCGGCAATCAAAAGTCCAGCAACTATGCGCTGCGGAAGGACATGAGTCGCGATGAATTTGTAAAAGAAGTCACCGAAGGGTTACTGCCACCCCCCGCCTACTTTAGTGAGAACGTCCGGATGAATAAGGCCGGATACGATTCCTTTGACAAAGTAATGGAACGCGGTGCCATGGCGCTCAGCCCGGAAAAATTCGAGGAAATTGCCAATCGGGAGATGGCCCTCATCCTTGACGTGCGGAGTAAGGAAACCTTTGTAAAAGCCTTCATTCCCAACAGTATATTTATTGGCCTCGATGGCAGTTTCGCGCCCTGGGTGGGTGAACTGATCCCGGACCTGCAGCAACCTATTCTCCTGGTCACCGAAGCAGGCCGGGAAGCGGAAACCGTTGAGCGGCTTAGCCGGGTAGGCTACGATAATGCCCTCGGTTACCTTGATGGCGGTATTGAGGCCTGGAAGGCCTACGGCGGGGAAACGGATTCCGTCACAACCATTCGTGCGGAGGCCTTCGACCCGGCCCAGGCCCCAAATATCCTGGACGTGCGCAAACAAAGCGAATACGAAAGCGGTCACCTGCGCAATGCTAAAAATATTCCTTTATCCGAGCTTTCTTCCGCCACGTCCACGCTGGATGCTGAGACCGAGTACCATATGCACTGTGGCAGCGGTTACCGTTCCACTATTGCATCCAGCATTTTGCAATCACGTGGTTTCGACCGGATAATTAACGTGCAGGATAAGGTAGCTGATATCCTTGCGACCGAGTCGGTCGATGCCTAAGCCGCTGCACTGGTTCCCCCGACCCGATGATTACGGTAGCAAAGACCTTAGCCGTGATCTCATTGCCGGCCTTACGGTTACGGTAGTACTGGTGCCCCAGGGTATGGCCTATGGATTGCTGGCCGGGGTTCCGCCGGTATACGGATTGTATGCAGCCCTCATCCCCCTATTCCTTTATACGCTCCTGGCCAGCACGCCCCATATAGCGGTCGGCCCCACGGCCCTGGCCAGCCTCCTTACCCTTAACGGCCTGGCTGATATAGCCGAGGCGGGAACGGCGGAATTCATCTTCCTTGCCTTTCAGCTGGCGGCCCTTACCGGGATCATCCAGTTGGTCTTCGGCCTGCTGCGGCTCGGGGGGCTGGTAAGCCTATTGAGTCGGCCGGTACTCTCGGGTTTCGTTTCCGCCGCGTCCATACTGATCGTAGCCTCACAGCTCAAGGGGCTATTGGGCTTGACGATGCCGCGAACAGCTTACCTGCACGAGACCATTTACCAGCTTGCCATTCATCTGGACAGCTTCCATTGGCCTACGGCGCTGATGGGTTTCGGGAGTCTGGCCATCCTCATGGCCGGCAAGCGTTTCGTACCTCGGCTTCCCTATATGATCATCTGGATCCTGGCAGCTACCCTGCTGACCTACTTCTTTCGCCTTGACCAGTCGGGTGTCGCGGTGGTAGGGGAGGTTCCGGCCGGTCTGCCCCCCTTTACCCTGCCGGTGTTCGGGTTTGATGGCCTGTTATCTCTGTTGCCCGTTGCTGCCGTTCTGGCCCTGATCAGCTTTGTGGAAACCTTGTCTATAGGGAATACCTTCGCTACCCGCCACGGGTACTATCGGGTGAGGCCCAACCGGGAGCTCATCGCGCTGGGCCTGTCCAAGATCGGCGGCAGTTTCTTTTCGGCCATCCCAACTTCGGCGAGCTTTGGCCGGTCGGCCGTCCTGGAGGAGGGCGGGGGCCGTAGCGGACTGGCGAACCTGGTTAGCTTCCTGCTGCTTGTTCTGGTCTTGCTATTCCTTACGCCGCTGTTCTATTACTTGCCGATCGCCATGCTCGCCGCGGTCATCGTATTCTCGGTCGGCAAACTATTCGATCTGCGAGAGATGCGTCGACTCTACCGCTTGGCACCCCGGGAATTAGCCGTTTTGCTGGTCACCTTCTTCTTCACGCTTTTCGCGGGCCTGCAGTACGGCATTGCCGGTGGGGTGGTCCTGTCACTAACCTTCGTCTTCCTGCGTGCGGCGCGGCCCCACCTGGCCGAACTCGGTCGCATCAAGGGAACCAACGCCTTCCGGAATGTAAATCGGTTCACCGGAGCGGAGGTAGAGCCGCAGCTGCTCATCGTTCGCTTCGATGCGGAACTCTACTTCGGCAATGCCGAATATTTCTCGGAAAGAATACTGGAAATGGTCGAGGCCCGCGATGCCCCTTTGCAGGCCGTGATCCTGGACGGTCATACCATCAATGACCTGGACACCAGCGGCCTGTACGCTTTGGAGCAACTTTACCTGACCCTCCATCGTCGACACATCCAGCTATACCTCACCGGCATGATCGGCCCCGTGCGGGATGTGCTATACCGTTCCGGATTGATGGAAATAATGGGCGTTGAAAGCTACTTTCTCTCCATTCAGGATGCTATCCGTTATCACTTTGATCGGGGCGAGCAGCGGGACTGGGATCTCCCGGCGGTCCAGCACGATTAAAAGATTTTCAGATTTGTTGTGCGCGCACCAACAGTTTTAACGATTCCAGCGTCTGACAGACACAGACGGAGGATTTCTATTATTTAATAACCATTCCGTATACCTTGCACCGGTGGCCAAAGGAAACACCTCGACAAGAGGAAAGCCTGGAGTCACCACCAGTACCTAAAATTCAATAACCCCTATATGTTACGTTTGCATCCATTCCTTACCCTTCTCCTTTTCTCGCTCGTTCTTGGCTTTAGCGCCTGCGGCGAGGATGACGACGGTCCCGCCCTTCCCGTAATCGGCACGATCGCCGACAATCTCCAGGACGATCCTGAATTCTCCAATCTAGTGGCCGCGCTCGAGCGCACCGGGCAAATTTCCCTCCTGGACGTCCCGGGTGCCCGCCTCACCGTCTTCGCGCCCAGCGATGCGGCCTTTTCGGCCGCTGGAGTTGACCTTGGAAGTATTTCCGACGAGGAATTGGCCAATATCCTTGATTATCACATCCTGGAGGGCCTGATCCTCCGGGAAGCCGACATTGCCGATGGCCGCTCTGAATTCGATACGCGGAACGGTACCGCACCCGGAGATGCCAATCTTCCCCTTACCATCGATAATAGCTCCGGATCCTATTCCCTCAACGGCACGGTCAACGTCACCGAGGTGGCGAGTGAAGCGGTCAACGGCATCTACTATGTAATCGATAACATTCTTATCCCGCCGACCATCGTGGACCGGGCAGTGCTTAATGGTAATTTCACCACCCTGCTAACGGCGCTTGAGCGCGTTGGTCTCGACGACGTCCTTGCCGCCGCCGGCAGCTACACCGTATTCGCGCCTACCGATGATGCATTTGCCGCTTCCGGCATCAACCTGGCTACGGTAAGCGACAACAACCTCACGGACCTGCTCCTTTACCACGTCCTGGGATCAGCCGTTCCCGCGGCTGATATTCCCGCCGGACAATCCTTCCAGACTACCCTGAGCACGGACGGTCCGGACAGCTCCATGCTTTCACTAATGATCAGCAACTCGGATAGCGTCGTCATTAACGGAGAAGCAATGGTGGTTGCACCCAATGTCTACGCCAGCAACGGCGTAATCCACGCCATTGACGATGTACTGGAAATGCAATCCATCGCCGATTTTCTGGTCATGGCCAACGCACTGGACTCCCTCGAGGCTGCCGTCTTCGCCGCAGAACTGGATGACGACTTGATGATGGAAGGCCCCTTCACCGTTTTCGCCCCCGTCAATGCCGCCTTTACCGCCGCTGCCGACACCGTGGCCACGCTTTCCATGGATCAACTCGTAGATGTGCTGCTCTACCACGTGGCCAGCGGCAACGTGCGTTCCGAAGCTCTAATGGACGATATGACTGTAGCGACGCTGAATAGCGGACAGTCGTTCAGTTTCAACATCGAAGAGGACGAAGCACCGGTCATCATCACTTCCGACAGTACCGAGGTAAGCTTCATCTTGACGGATATACAAGGCACTAACGGCGTTGTACACCTGATCGACAATGTACTGCTCCCGAATCTCGAAGAGTAGATCCGACTAACGAGGCGGTAACGCTGTTCCGGCTTATAAACCATAATACGGAAGAAAGCGTTATCTTTGCCGAACAAGGCCGTAAAAAGCATGAGAGGGAATCGCAAGGTTCCCTCTTTTTTGTGTACCTGCCTAACTATTTTGCGACGGAGCGCAGGAGTAGCAAACTTACCATGGAAGAAACGATCACCAACCTGCTGGAAACCTTTTTCGACACCGAAGAGGAATTTCGGGATTGCTTCGTAGTCGACGTGAATCACGCGAATAAGAAACTCGAAGTGTTTGTCGACAGCGACTCCGGAATGACTTTTGCGAAATGCCAGCGAATAAGTCGTTATCTTGAAAGCTACCTCGACGAGGACAAACCCCTCGGCGAAGAGTACGTACTCAACGTAAGCAGTCCCGGCGTAGATCGCCCGCTGAAGTTTTACCGGCAGTACCTGAAGAACGTAGGCCGCACCCTGGAGGTGACTACTACCGAGGGAGAAACCTACACCGGCCTCCTTAAAGAGGCCACTCCCAGTGAGATCGTCCTCGAAGCCAAACGGCGGATACAGGAGGGCAAACGTAAGAAGACCGTCGTGGAAGATGTCAATATCGCCAACGACGCCATTAAAAAATCTATAGTCAAAATATCTTTCTGAGCCATGATGAACCTGGTTGACACCTTTAAGGAATTCAGCTCCGGCAAGAGCATCGACAGCCCCACCATGGTGCGGGTACTCGAAGATGTGTTTCGCACGCTGATCAAAAAGAAGTTCACGACCGACGAGAACTTCGATATTATCGTCAACGCCAACAAGGGCGACCTAGAACTGTGGCGCGTCCGCGAGATCGTGCCCGACGGAGAAGTAACCGACGAACTTTCCCAGATCTCCTTTTCGGAGGCCATGGCCATCGATGAAGACTATGAGGTCGGTGAGGAATGCTATGAGCAGCTATTCCTGGAAGACTTCGGCCGCCGCAGCATTATGGCCGCCCGGCAGACCCTGATCAGCCGGATTATGGACCTCGAGAAAGACGAGATCTACCGGAGCTATACCGAACGGGTGGGCGAACTCGTCCTCTGCGAAGTACAGCAAATTCTGAAGCGGGAAGTGCTGGTTATCGACGATGCCAACGGTCGCGAACTCGTTATGCCCCGCAATGAAACGATCCGCGGCGACTACTTCCGCAAGGGAGACATGGTCCGCGGGGTTATCAAAGAGGTAGAAATGCGTAACAACAATCCCGTTGTGATCGTCAGCCGTACCGACGAGCGCTTCCTGGCCAAGCTAATGGAACAGGAGGTTCCCGAAATCGAAGACGGACTCATCACCATCAAGGGCATCGTTCGCATCCCCGGCGAGCGGGCTAAAGTCAGCGTAGAGAGCTACGATGACCGCATCGATCCCGTCGGTGCCTGTGTAGGTATGAAAGGTTCCCGTATCCACGGCATCGTCCGGGAGCTTAACCAGGAAAACATTGACGTGATCCCCTGGACCGGCAATACAAACCTGTATATCCAACGCTCCCTGACTCCGGCACGGGTGACCAACATCGACCTCGATATGGAAAACCGCCGCGCTAAGGTCTATCTGGAGCCCGACCAGGTCAGCCTGGCCATAGGCAAGGGAGGTACGAACATCAAACTTGCCAGCCGCCTGGTGGATTTCGAGATCGATGTATACCGTAATAACGAAGTGGAAATCGACGACGTCGACCTGGACGAATTCAGCGACGAGATCGAAGGCTGGGTAATCGATGCCCTCAAGTCGATCGGACTGGACACCGCACGTTCGGTGATCGAAACCAGCCCCGAAGACCTGGTACGTCGCACCGACCTCGAGGAGGAAACCATCATGAATGTCCTCAAAGTACTCGCCGCCGAATTCGACGACGTTCGCTACGTGGAAGAATAATATTCTACCATCCGGATCAAATCACAGGCTCGCTCTCCGCTAGGGGAGCGGGCCTTTTTCGTTTCCAATCCTCCCGAAGCTGATCGCTCGTCTTTCGGCTACCATCGTGACTCCACCCCGGCGGTCCGAAAAGGTATCCTAACCTGGCACGCCAGTTGGGCGCTGAACGCACATCCCGGAATAGATCCGACCATTCGTGGGTGGCAATGCGCAACGGATTATAAGTGTCTATGTTAGAGACGAGGCCATAACTTGGCTTCTCCTCCTCGGCCTGAAAGGTGCCAAACAGGCGATCCCATATAATAAGGACGCCGCCGTGATTTCGATCCAGGTACTTTACATCGCTGGCGTGATGTACCCGGTGGTGGCTTGGCGTATTCAACAAGAATTCCATGGGAGCAGGAAGCCGGTTGATGTATTCCGTATGGATCCAAAACTGGTAGATCAAACTGACGGTCTCGAAGATCGCTACCATGATCGGGTGGAAACCAAGCAAGGGAAGCCAGGCGTGAAACAGGAACGCCCCCGAAAGATTACCGGTCCAGGTTTGGCGCAGCGCCGTAGAAAGGTTGTACTTCTGACTGCTGTGATGGATAACGTGACTCGCCCAGAAATAGCGGATCTCATGGCTCGAACGGTGAAATACGTAGTAGGTCAGGTCTTCCGCAAAAAAACACATGACCCATACCCACCAGGCATCCCCCAAATCGAATAATCGGTACTGGTAGATGAAATAGAAGATACCCAGACTGATCCCCTTCGTCACCAACCGGATCAGCGCGTTACCAACGCCCATACTCAGGCTACTGATCGTATCCGGCGTGTCGTAATGGTCCTTGCCTTCGTACACGGCAACGCCCAGTTCAAGGAGCACCAACACCAGAAAACCGGGAATGGCATACGCAAGCGGGAAGCCTTCGGTCGGGAATTCAGGCATCCGCTAAATATACTCCCTGGCCCCAAATCGCGGAAATCCGGTGCCCCGGGGCATCTCGTAAGTAGGCTGAGCGACCGAATACGCAAACTTTCATTTTTTTCAGAAAGTTTTCTCGAACAAAGAAGGTTTAAAGGCTATTTTTGAGGTACAAGTGTCAGACAAGGTGCAAAAAGTCAATTATTTCGCACCCATTGTGCATGAATCGCACGATTTTCCTTCAAATGGCTTCCGCAATAGTTAACTGATCCTTATTTTTGGTTAAACAAACAATTATAGCACTACACATTATGACTCAAATTGATTTCTTCGCTCAATTCAACCAGCAGACTACCCTGCTGCATTCTTTTGCCTACAACCTCACGAAGAATTCGGAGGACGCAAAGGATCTCTACCAGGAAACCGCCTTCCGGGCTATTACGAATCGGGATAAGTTCCGTCAGGGTACAAATTTGAAAGCGTGGCTATTTACCATTATGAAGAACATCTTCATCAACAATTACCGCAAGAAGGTGAAGGCGAATACCATAATGGACAATACCGACAACTTGTACTACCTCAACTCGGGCTCACACTCGATTGAGAATGCCGCGGACAGCAATATGCTGATCAAGGAACTTACCGAGATGATCGACGAATTGGACGATTCAACACGTATCCCCTTTTTGATGCACTATCAGGGCTTCAAATACCAGGAAATTGCCGACCATCTCTCCCTCCCCCTGGGCACGGTTAAAAGTCGGATCTTTTTTGCCCGCAAGGACCTGAAATCCCAAATCGCCCGGCAATACGGTAAACTCCGCGAAAAATAAAAGTGTCAGATTAACCAAGTTTCTTGTCCTTTAATAACACTTGTTTTATCGGCCCGCCAAAACATTCCGGCGGGCCGGTGTTTTTTGCAGGCATGCGTGATTTAGACTGGCGTTTTTTCCAGACTTCCCTCCTCGATTGGTACGACCCGGAACGGCGTCCCATGCCCTGGAAATCCGAAAGCGACCCCTACCTGATCTGGCTCAGCGAGATCATTCTCCAGCAGACACGAGTTGCCCAGGGACTCCCCTATTTTGAGCGCTTCGTGGCTGCGTATCCTACCGTAACTAAACTCGCGTGCGCCGAAGACGACACCGTGATGAAGCTTTGGGAAGGTCTCGGTTATTATTCACGCGCCAGGAACCTGCTGCGTGCCGCCCGAATGATTGCCGATGAAATGGACGGTCAATTTCCTGATACTTACGCCGGCTTGAAAGCGCTCCCAGGTGTTGGTCCCTACACCGCGGCCGCCATAGCTTCCTTCGCTTTTCAGCGACAGGTGGCCGTACTGGACGGGAATGTTTACCGCGTTATCGCTCGTTACGCTGGAGACCCAACGCCCATCGACGGTAGCAGCGGCAGGAACCACTTCCAAAAAATCGCGGATACGGCCATGTCGGATGTACCCGCAGCAGTCTTCAACCAGGCGATAATGGACTTCGGCGCCCTGGTATGTACTCCCCGAACCGCCGCCTGCCGTACCTGCATTCTGGCAAAAAATTGCGCGGCGCGCAAGCAGGGGCTCGTGTACGACCTGCCGGTGAAAGCGAAAGCGGCCGCCCGGCGTACGCGTTATTTTCACTACCTGGTGGTTTCCGATGCCAGCGGGGCCTTCCTGCTTCAGCAGCGGACGAAGAAAGATATCTGGCAAAACCTTTATGAATTTCCGCTCATAGAAGCCGACAAAAGTGATCTGCGTATCGAAGACCTGGCCGCATACCCGGAATGGCCGGCCTGGATACCGCAGGGCAATATCCAGGCCGGTGGGCGCAGTACCGTTTTTCGGCAGCAGCTTTCCCACCAGACAATTCTCGCCGTCTTTCACCGATTGAGCTGGGTTAGACCGAATACCCTACCGAAACATCTGGTATCGGCCGCCCCGAAAGACCGGTCAGCCTACGCGCTACCTCGCGTGATCAACCGATTCCTGGAAGATAAGGCGCCAACCCTAGGAAATTAATCAAAACAAAATGTTTATTATAATCCTGTCTGTTGCGGGATCTGGGCGTCCTATACCGTAGCTTTGTCGCAAAGAAAAGACCGATGATCAACAAAGTTACCCTGGTGGGCAGATTGGGTGCCGACCCCGAAATCCGGACGCTCGGCAGCGGCGCGATGGTGGCGAAATTTAGCGTAGCCACCTCCGAGAACTATAAAGACCGTGCCGGCCAGTGGCAGGAGGAAACCCAGTGGCACGATGTCGTTCTCTGGCGCAACCTCGCCGAACGGGCGCAGCAATACCTCCAAAAAGGCTCCATGATCTATCTCGACGGCAAGCTGACTCACCGGAAGTGGCAGGACAAAGAGGGAAATCCGCGACGGACAACGGAGGTCGTCGGTGCTTTCTTCCGCATTCTCGACGGCAAACGGGATGGCAACGACGATGGCGGAGCGGACCGAACGGGCGATACGTACAATACCGATACACCTGCCAAGACCCACGCTTCGGCGGAAAAGCAAGAGATGGAGGCCGAAGAGGACCTTCCATTTTAACAACTATGGGGCCACGCTGCAAGTCATATCTTTGTATTCCCCGAACCACAACTGTTGGACCCTACTGAAGCTCTTTCCTTTTTCCTTCCCGGCATCCTGCTACTCAGCAATGCGGTTGAACTTCTGTTAGGTGTTGTCGTGATAGCTGGCCTCTTACTGATGTCCGGGCTGGTCTCCGGATCGGAAGTAGCCTTTTTTTCGCTTACCGCCAACGACTACGAGGACCTGGAACAGGACGGGAATCCAGCGCGGGAACTCCTTTATGAATTGCGGGACAAGCCCCGGCTGCTGTTGGCAACCATCCTGATCGCCAACAACTTCATCAACATCGCCATCGTCCTGGTATCGGAGATCATTCTGCGCAAGATTTTCCCGGAAACGATTTTCGCGAGCTGGGCGCAGGGGATTCAGGCTAATCTGCCCTTCACTCGACGTATCAGCGAAGTAGGGCTGAGCAACGGTATTGGCTTTCTGATTACGGTGATTGGCGTCACCTTTCTGTTGGTCCTATTTGGCGAGGTCGCCCCGAAGGTTTACGCCAGCTACAATAAGAAATCACTGGCCACGGCCATGGCCAAGCCCATCAATTTCATGATGCGGGCTTTCCATCCCCTCGCTTCCAGCCTGGTGCAGGGGGCGGGCTTCATTGAGCGGCGCCTGGAAAACCATACGATGGATGCCGCAGCCGCCAGCCAGGAGGATATCGACGAGGCCATCGACCTTACGGTCAACTCCGACGACGGCAAAGAGGACCACCAGCGCCAGGACGTAGATATCCTGAAGCGGATCGTCAAGTTCAACAACGTGACCGTCCGACAGATCATGCGCGCCCGGGGTGATGTAGTTGCCGTTGAAAACAAGATCGGCTACCACGAACTGAGGGAGGTCATTCGGGAATCTAGCTACAGCCGGATACCGGTCTTTGAAGAAGACTTCGATAAGGTAAAGGGCTTGCTGTACGTAAAGGATTTGCTTGGCCACCGGCACGAGCCGGAAACTTTCGACTGGCTCAAATTGGTACGGGAAGACATCCTATTCGTACCGGAAAACAAGAAGATCAGTGACCTGCTGAAGGAATTTCAGACCGAAAAGACCCATATGGCCATCGTGGTCGACGAGTATGGAGGTACCGAAGGGATCGTTACCCTGGAGGACGTTCTGGAGGAAGTGATTGGTGATATCCACGACGAATTTGACGAGAATGAAGAGATCGTATACCAGCGCATCGACGATCGAAATTTCGTCTTCGATGGAAAGACCATGCTGAACGATGTCTATCGCCTGCTCGAGCTGCCCAGCGAAACCTTCACCCCGGTAAAGGGGGAAGCCGAATCCCTGGCCGGATTGTTGCTGGAGTTGCTGGGCCGCCTGCCGGAAACCGGCGAAGAGATCGTATACCAGGATTACCGGTTCCAGGCCATGGCAGTCAACAGACGTCGCATCGAAGAGATATTGATCACGCTGCCTGAGCCTTCCGACGAAACAGAAGCACCCTCCGGAACCTAACCCCCCAGGAACTATGTACGGAAAAGAAGAACAGCGGCAGCTCTATGCCAGGTCCAAAGAATACCTGGAAGGTGACGTCAGCCTTCCGGCGGCGGAGCAGCTGTCCGAACTGCGCTCCCTCCTTCGCTACCATGAATGGCGCTATTACGTTCAGGACGATCCCGTGTTATCGGACTTCGAATACGATTCGCTGTTCAAGCTGCTGGAAGCACTGGAGGCCGAAAATCCCGACCTGATCTCTCCGGATAGTCCCACACAGCGGGTTGGCAGCGACCTGACTGGTGATTTCACGAGCGTGCCCCACCTCACGCCCATGCTGAGTTTGGGCAACAGTTATAATGCCGAGGACCTCGCCGAATTTGACCGCCAGGTCAAGCGCATGCTGAATATGGACGAAGGCGAGGACGTAGCCTACGCCGTCGAACCAAAATTTGACGGCGGCACCATTGCCCTGGTGTACGAAAACGACCAGCTGGTACGGGCAGCTACCCGTGGCAACGGCGTACTGGGGGAGGAGATCACGCATAATGCGCGGGTGATCAAGTCCATACCCCTTACCGCCGGCTTCAGCCGCTTTGGCTTACACCGCGTAGAGTTACGCGGGGAAGTTATCATCCGCAAGGATCGTTTTGAGCAGATGAATGAAGCGAGGGCGAAGGAAGGCCTTGCTCTTTTTGCCAATCCCCGTAATACGGCTACCGGCGGCCTGCGTATGAAATCTCCTACGGAAGTAGCCGATCGTAACCTGGAGGCCTTTATCTACAGCTTCGGGTACGGTACCGACAGCCAGGGCAACGACGCCGTTCAGGACCTGGATACCCATACCCACGCCCTCGACATCCTCACCGAACTGGGTTTCAAGGTACCATCGAATGGCTACGAGCGTACGCGTACCGGCAACATAGGAGATGCGGCGACCTTTTGCCTGCAGTGGGAGCAGCAGCGGGAGGAATATCCCTACGAGATCGACGGAATGGTCGTGAAGGTGGATAAACTCGCCCTCCAGGAACGGGCCGGGTACACCAGCCACCATCCGCGCTGGGCGATCGCCTACAAGTTCGCCGCCCGGCAAGCCACTACTACCCTGTTGAACGTGGAGTACCAGGTAGGAAAGATCGGCACCATTACCCCCGTCGCCAAGACCGAACCGGTGGCACTGGCGGGAGTAATGATCAGCAGCGTTTCACTCCACAACGAGGATTTCATCCGCGAAAAGGACCTCCGCCTGGGCGACAAGGTATTATTGGAGCGGGCCGGCGACGTGATCCCCTACATTGTCAAACCGCTGGAAGAACTTCGCGACGGGGGCGAGATTCCTATCGAGTGGCCGATCACCTGCCCCATCAACCAAACCGACGAGGAAGTCCCCCTGGTGCGTGCCGAGGGCGAAGCAGCCTGGCGATGCCCCGTCTGCGTGTGCGGCGCACAGAACCTGCAGCGCATCACCTTCCACGTTTCCAAGGCCGCGATGGACATTGACGGCATGGGCCGCCGGTACGTAGAGCAGTTTTATGAACTGGGATGGCTGAAGACCATCGCGGATGTTTATCGTCTGCCCTACGATGAGATCGCCCGGTTGGAAGGCTTCGGCCAGCGCTCCGCCGACAACCTCCGCCGCAGCGTTGAGACCGCCAAGGAAAACCCGCTCTGGCGCCTCCTCCATGGCCTGAGTATCCACCACCTCGGGAAGAAAGCCAGCCAGTTGATCGCTCAGAACGTCGAGCACATTCTCGACCTGGCGGAATGGTCGGAGGAACAGTTTTTAAACATCAAAGACATCGGGCCCACGGTGGCCACCAACGTAGCCGCTTACTTCGCCAATCCCATCCACCTGGAACAGCTGAAGGAACTCGAACAACTGGGCGTGAACGTTCGCCCCACCGACGAGGACCGCCCCGCCGCCGAAGTGACGGAAGGGCCCTTCGTTGGCAAGAGCATGCTCTTTACCGGAAGTCTGCAGCAAATGAGCAGGAAAGAAGCCCAGGAAAAGGCCAAGGCCGCGGGTGCACGCATTGTCTCCGCCGTCAGCGGTAAGCTCGATATTCTTGTGGTCGGCGAAAAGCCTGGCTCCAAACTTAAAAAGGCCGAAGCCCTCGGTACCGTTCAGGTTTTGACGGAGGACGAATTTCTGGCCTTAGCCGGTTCGTGAGCTCCAGCTCGCGACATACCCAAGCGGAGCAAGGCGCAAAACCTACCGGTTAGTGAGCTCCAGCTCGCGTCCTACCCGAGCGCAACCAAAGCAAGGCATCCCATTTCAGCGAACATGTGCTTATGAGAACATCGCCTGGATACTTGACCACGGCCCGAGCCGGAGCTGGGGAACCAATCTACACCCAGTACCGTTATTTCCAATAAAAAACCATGGCTCAGACCTCCTTCAACGACCTGATTAACGGGGAAAAGCCCGTCCTGATCGATTTTTTCGCGACCTGGTGTGGACCCTGTCATGCCTACTCGCCTATCCTGAAGCAATTAAAAGACGAGATGGGCGACGGCTTGCGCTTAGTCAAGATCGACGTCGACCGCAACCCGGAAATAACCGAAAAACTGGGTGTACAAGCCATGCCTACTACCATGATCTTTCACAAGGGTGAGCTCAAGTTCCGCGCCGCGGGAGTACAGAGCCCCCAGACCCTAAAGGACGAACTGGCAAAGCTCGGTTGAGCCAATCGCGGGGGAAATGCATAAATTGCGCGTTCTTCCATGAACGCATCCCTCAGCCCTTTTGCCATCCTCGGCATCGTCGCGATTTACTTCGCCGTTCTTGTGCTGGTCTCTTTCCTGACCAGCGGCAAGGATAGTAACAATAGTGATTTCTTCCTGGCCGGCCGCAAGTCGCCCTGGCCTCTCGTGGCCATCGGTATGGTCGGCTCCAGCCTCTCGGGGGTCACCTTCATCAGCATCCCCGGCGCGGTAGGCGCCGGCGGGGTCAATCAGGCCTTCAGCTATATGCAGGTGGTCATGGGCTATTTGCTGGGGTACCTGGTCATCGCGGTCGTGCTCCTTCCGCTCTATTATCGCATGGGGCTCACCAGCATCTACGAGTACCTACGCAGCCGTATCGGCTGGCACGGGTATAAGATCGGGTCCTTCTACTTCCTCCTTTCGCGGACCATCGGTGCCGCATTCCGACTTTTCCTGGTGGCCATCGTGCTGCAGCGTTTCGTTGCCGCGCCCATCGGTATTCCTTTCTCGGTGACGGTGGCGGCCACCATTCTGTTGATCTGGCTCTACACCTTCCGCGGAGGCATCAAGACGATCATCGTAACGGATACGCTCCAAACGGTCTGCATGCTTACCGCCGCCGCCATCACGGTGATCTACATCGGAAATTCCCTGGACACGGACCTGGGCGGAATGGTCCGCCTAATCGAGCAGAGTAACTACAGCCAGTGGTTCTTTTTCGAGGGCGGCTGGACAGACCCCAACAACTTCTTCAAGCAATTTCTCAGCGGTGCACTTATCACGATCGTGATGACGGGCCTGGATCAGGACATGATGCAGAAAAACCTGAGCATGCCCAATTTCCGGGATGCTCAGAAGAATATGTTCGTCTTCAGTATCGTGCTGTTTTTCGCTAATATGCTCTTTCTGAGCCTCGGGGCGCTGCTTTACATTTACGCCTCCACGGTAGGACTCAGCATTCCGCCTACCTCCGACCTACTTTACCCTACCATTGCCCTGGTCAATTTGCCGCCCATTGCCGGCATTCTGTTCGTACTCGGCGTCGTGGCGGCGGCCTATTCGAGCGCCGACAGTGCCCTGACCGCGCTCACTACCTCATTTTGCGTGGATTTCCTCGGCATGCGGGATACGGATGGCGACGGAGCGCAGGTACAACCGCCCCCGGTGGAACCCGCCCAGCCGCCGGCTACCTCACCGAGAAAACAACGACTGCTGGTCCACTCTGGCTTCAGTCTCTTACTCTTCCTGGTGATCATGGCCTTCGAACTGATCAATAACCAGGCGGTGATCAACGATCTATTTAAGGCAGCCGGCTATACGTACGGCCCCCTCCTCGGCCTGTTTTCCTTCGGCCTGCTGACCAACTTCCGCGTTCGGGAAACCATCACCATCGGTAATACCCACGTCCCGGCCCTGATCCTGGTCTGCCTCCTGGCACCGATCATATCGATTCTGGTCGACCGGTATTCCGCCGTGCTACTCGGGGGTTTCGAATTTGGCTTCCTGATCCTGGCTTTTAACGGCCTGCTGACCTTCATCGGGCTGGTTGCCCTCAGCGAATCTCCGGACACCACGGACGAGGAGCTCGTGGATCCAACGACCCCGGCCTGACCAATTCGGCTTGCGGGCTGGCGGCGACCTGCTTACCTTGTGCCCTTTAACCAGTTTATCCCCATCACCATGAGTCAAATTCGAGCCGCCATTACGGGAGTACAGGGCTATGTCCCTGATTACGTACTTACCAATGATGAACTGGCTACGATCGTCGATACCAATGATGAGTGGATCACCAGCCGCACCGGAATCAAAGAGCGGCGTATCCTAAAGGGCGAGGGTAAGGGAACTTCCGTGATGGTGGTAGAGGCGCTGAAGGGGCTGATGAAGAAAACCGGCACCAACCCCGACGAGGTGGAACTGGTGATCTGTGCCACGGTGACGGGGGACAATATTTTCCCCGACACGGCGAACGTTGCCGCCCACCGTGCCGGGATCAACCATGCTTTCGGTTTCGACGTCAGTGCCGCCTGTAGCGGGTTCCTCTATGCGCTGACCGTAGGTGCCCAGTTCATAGAAGGGGGCCGCCATAAGAAGGTAATTGTTGTCGGTGCCGATAAGATGTCGTCCATCATTGACTATACGGACCGTACCACCTGCGTCATTTTCGGTGATGGCTGCGGCGCCGTGATGCTGGAACCCGCTACCGATGGTGACGGCTTCATTGATTACCAGCATTACGGCGATGGCAGCGGGGAAGAATTCCTCTACCTCGTGGCCGGGGGCTCGCGCAAACCTTCCACGGTAGATACCATCATGGCCCGGGAACACTTCGTACGCCAAAATGGACGGCCGGTCTTCAAAGCCGCCGTTAAGGGCATGTCGGAAGTAGTGACCGAAGTGATGCAACGAAACGACCTTACTGCCGAAACCGTGGATTGGCTGGTGCCCCACCAGGCAAATATTCGCATCATCGATACGGTAAGTAAGATGGTCAACTTTCCCCGCGAGAAAGTGATGGTGAATATTCATAAATACGGCAACACGACGGCGGGAACCCTGCCGCTCTGCCTGTGGGATTACGAACCGCAGCTTAAAAAGGGAGATAACCTCATCCTTACCGCTTTCGGTGGTGGCTTCACCTGGGGTGCGCTCTACCTGCGGTGGGCTTATGACGGCAGTGCGGCCGGCTGATTCGCCCCGCTCCTGCGCGCCGCCGCAATATTGGGGCCTGCACCCGCCATCCCCCCCCGGATTTTTTTGTTGCTTGTCTGACGTGAAACGGAAAGCGAATACCGGCTTTAAACATGCTGGCGGTTATTCTATTAGATAATAGAATGGAGGCGCACACCGCGGTGCGTTAAGCGTTTCCAGATCACTGAATGAACCCCGGGGCCTATGAATAAGAGGGAAGAGCTAAAGCGCAGCGGTCTGCTGGATCAGTATGTGCTTGGTCTGCTCGATCAGGAGCGCACGGCGGAAGTAGAAAAGTTGATCGACGAGGATTCCCAGGTCGCTGATGAAGTCGAACGGATCCGAAAGGAACTGAATGCTTACGCGGACATGCGCGAGATATCTCCCCCACCCGGCGAACGCCGCATCCGGACCGCCGAGGAGTTTAGGGATCTCGACCACGAAGTAATCACGGCCATGATGGAGCACAACCATACCCTCAACATCTGGCGCTACGTGCTCATGGCTGCCTGCCTGCTTCTCATTGGCGTAGCGGGATATCTTTTCCGATTGAAGGAAGAAATTCGGGGTCAGCTTGTTACCGAACGTGCGCTGCACGCCCAGGATGAAGCGAGTTACCACCGGGATATGCTGCGCGGCCGGGAAGCGCTGGCCGCCGCCACCGGAAACTGGGAAAACCTTACGTCTTACAATAAAGCGGTAGATAGCGGCACGCTTCATGTCCATGTAATGAAGGGCGCGGGCGTAGCGCTCGTAGACCTTTCGGATATCAAGCCCCCCGGAGCTGGGCATGCCTACTACTTATTCACCGGAAGCCTGGATGTCATGTCGGAGCCCGAAATCGTCACGACCCGCCACCGAAACGGTCTGTTAGTCATACCCTTTGACGAGCAGCACCCCATGCTGAGAATATACGAGTGGAAATCAGGCCGGAGCACTCCCCCGGGACTTGAAGATCAGCCGCTTGCGATAATTGAGTTACCATAAAATAAAATCCTTGCCTGTGAGTTTGGAAATAGGAGCGCAATTATGTTTATTGCGTTTGTCGGTCGAGGGACGAACATTTATTCCCCCCGACCAGACATTTTAGCCCTCTTGATTCTGTTCATCTTACTTTTCATCTCTCAACTGTTGCCTTCATGACGATACTCTACGTACTCATGGCCGCCTGTGCCCTTGGCGGTGGCTTAAGCCTCACTTCAGCTCTTTTGGACGGTTCCCGTCACTTTTAGGTTCAGTAGTTATGCTTATGCCTCTTTAAATTTCAATTCCATCAAACCAGTTCAAAACCACCTAACAACTTAAACGGTTGCCGGCTCCGCGGGCAACCGTTTTATTTTGAATGACGGCTTACCTTTGGGATTACAGCATACTACCTTTTTTAGTGCAGCCCCTCATTCCTCCCTTTATCCAGCAAAAGCTAGTCGCCGACGATCTACATGGCGAGTTGAAGGCTTTCACGCTTAACATCGATCTTTCGGGCTTCACCCCCCTCACCGAAACCCTGATGAAACAGGGACTTAGTGGGGCGGAGCAATTGTCGGTGGTCCTGAATGAAGTTTTCGAGCCCCTGGTTGCCCTCGCCTATGCCTCCGGCGGATTTATTCCCTATTTCGCGGGAGATGCCTTTACGGCCGTTTTCCCCCTCGACGCAAACCGGACGCACGCCATGCATCTGCTGCGCACCGCGGAGAAGGCCCGGCAGCTGTTTCGGGATCGCGGCAATGAATTCGGCAATAACTTTAAAATTGGCATCAAAGCCGGCATTGGGGCCGGCATCGTTAAGTACGGCATCGTTGGAGAGGAACTGCGGGCCTTTTATTTTCGCGGCCCGGCAATAGATTCAGCCGCCAAGTGCCAATCCCTGGCCGGTGATCAGGAGATCGTGATTGATAATTACGTCCAAAACCTGATCGAAGGCCGCCTGGTCTATACCGAAGAGATCGACGCTAAGGCCTACCGCATCCTGAGCGACGTGTCCACCGAATCGGAGATAGTAGTCCCCCCCTTGGACTTACCCGGGATCGATCCGGAAATTGCGGCCGCTTTTCTGCCGCCCGAAGTCGTTCGTTACGACCAGGCCGGTGAGTTCCGCACGGTGGTCTCCTGTTTCCTTTCTTTTGATGCGGTGCGTAGCCACGACGAGCTCGACCGTTTTGCCACCATAGTGTTGAATCAGGTAAAGGACTTCGGCGGCTACTTTAAGGAAGTCGACTACGGCGACAAGGGCGCGGTGATGGTCATATTCTTCGGTGCCCCGGTGTCTTACGAAAACAACGTGGCCCGGGCGGTGGAATTCGCCCTCGTCGTGCAACATGAGTTGGAGATACTCAACAAGGGGGAAAGACAGAACTTCCGCTTCCGGATGGGCATGACCGTCGGCACCGCGTTTACGGGGATCGTGGGCGGTGAGAAGCGTGCCCAGTACGCCTGCGTAGGCAATCAGGTGAATCTCGCCGCTCGCATCATGTCAGCCGCCGAGTGGCAGGCCGTCCTGGTGGATGAGGAAATCGCCGGCAACCCACAGTTTCGCTTCGTTCCAAAGGGCGATATCCAATACAAGGGTTTCATGCAGGCCGTTCCCACCTTCGCGCTGGAAGGAAGGCGACAGAGCCTGGGCAAACCGGAATACGGGGGCAAGGCGATCGGCCGCGAGCAGGAGATAGAGGACCTGCTGGAATTTATCCAGCCGCTCGGGGAGGGAAATCCGGCGGGGATAGCCTACGTGTTCGGGGAAGCCGGTATCGGAAAGAGTCGCCTGACCCACGAAGTCCGTCGGCGACTGAATGAATCCTTCACGACCAATTGGCTGCTCGGGAGCTGCGACCAGATCCTCCGCAAGCCGTTCAACCCTTTCATTTACCTGTTGCAACGCATGTTTCGGCAGAGCATCGATCTCTCGGCGGACCAAAACCTCCGGCGTTTCGAGTTCCGGATCCAGCGGCTGCAGCAGGCCTTGTTACGTAGCAACGGGGAAGAAGCGCAGTCCCTGGCCGCCGAGCTCAAACGGACCGAGTCCATCCTCGCCGCGCAATTAGGTATCGTGATTCCGGATTCGCTATACACCCGGCTGGATGCCCAGGGTCGCTACCAAAATACCCTTGACGCGATCGTAACCCTCATCACGGCGGAGTGTATCCTTCAGCCTACTATACTGGAGTTGGAAGATGTGCACTGGATTGACGAGGACAGCCTGGCCATCGTGCAGGAACTTTTGCGGCGGGTAGGAGATTTACCCCTGCTGCTGCTGGCGACCGCCCGCCCGGATGATGACGGCCATTTCCCCCGTTTGGTCGATGATCGATTTCGGGAGGAGCATGGATTGAAGGAGTTTACGGTCAAAATTGCCGGCCTTACCCCTGAAGCGGTCCGTCAATTCTCCGAATCTACACTCGGCGGACCCATTTCCGACGACACCATGGAAACCCTGTTGAAGGCCACCAACAGTAATCCTTTCTACCTCGAGCAAATCCTCGAATACTTTCGCGAAGGTGAGCTGCTGACCAAGAAAAAGGATGGCCTGTTCCACCTGAGTGACGAGAGCATCAAGTTATCTACCAGTATCACCTCCATCCTGACCGCACGGATCGACCGGCTGTCGGATATGGTGCGGGAAACCGTAAAGGCGGCGGCGGTCATCGGCCGTGAATTTGATGTTCCGGTACTCAGTGAAGTCATGCGTTCCGACGCCGGATACGATGGTGGCGACGACATCATGAAGGTCCTGCAGGAGCAAATTCAGGTAGCGGAGCGGGGGCAAATATGGAGCGCAATGAACGAGTTACGCTACATATTCAAGCATAGCCTGCTGCGCGAAGCCGTCTACGGTATGCAGCTTACTACCCGCCTGCAGCAACTACACCGACAGATCGCGGCCGCCATAGAGAAGATATACTCAGACAGCATCGAGGAGCGCTACGTCGACCTGGCCTTCCATTACGAGCAGAGTGGCGAGACGGAAAAAACCATCGAATTCTTAAATAAGGCCGCCAGTTACGCCCGCTCCAACTATCAGAACCAACAGGCCCTCGACCTTTACGACCGCCTGATCAAAAAAATGAGCCAGCAACCGCACGAGGACGTGACGGTAAACATCTACCTCAATCAGGGAAGTGTATGCGAGATCGTGGGCCGGTGGCAAGTCGCCCAGCTGGCTTACGAAGAAGCGCAGCGCCTTGCCAAGTCGAGCCGGGACGTGATCCTGCTTGGCCGAACCAACAATGCCCTCGGGCAACTTCATACCCTTAAGGGGGATTACGAACTGGCCATGGAGTACCTGAAGACCGCGGCCGGTCTTTTCGAGTCCGTAGACGACATGTTCGGTATTGCGAAGGCCTATAGCAATATGGGGAACCTTTTCTTCCGGACCAACCATTACGATCGGGCATTAACGTACTATAAGCGGTCGCTGGAAAGCGGACTGAGCCAGGCGGGGACCACCACTTCCGCCAGTACGATCAGCCACCTCGGCCTTACCTACATGAACCTGGGGGAATACGCCGAGGCGATATCCGTGATCAAGGAACAGATCCCCCGGCACGAGACCAGCCGCGACAGCATGGGCCTGGCTACCCTCCATACCAATCTAGGTATCGTCTACTTCGAGAGCGGCGACTACGGCCTGTCCCTCGATCATCACCATCAGGGAATTAAACTCGCGCGGGAACTCGGCAACCGACGCCTGCAGGCCATAGGCCTGGGAAGCCTGGGCAGCATCAATGAACGGCAAGGCAATTACGAGGAGGCCCTGAAGCTGTTCGAGCAGGATCTCAAAATGTGCTACGAACTCGGCGACCGCCAGGGCATTGCCGTCACTGAGGGGCTAATCGGAGACATCAACAGCGTGCTCGGTAATTTTAACAAGGCGATCAATCACCTTGACCGCTGCCTCTCGATCAGCAGCGACCTGGGCTACCGCAAGGGCGTCGCGAAGGCGGTGAATACCCTGGGCGACATCTATTACCTCCAGGGCAAGTACGATCTGTCCCTGAAGTATTACAATCAGGCGATCGACATTGCCCGTACGACCGCCAACCGGCTGGTTCTGGGCGCGAGTTTGTACGAAAAGGGCCAGGTGCTCCTGGCAGACAACCAACTGAAAGAGCTCCGTGAAGTCGAAAAGGAAGCCCTCGAAGTTGCGGAGGACCTAGGCAACCCCGACGTACTCTTCGGGGCAAGGCTTCTGCACGCCCGCTGCCTGATGGCCTATGACAACGACCATTACGATGAAGCCCGTTCGATTTTGGATGACCTGCTGAGCCGCGAGACCCTTACCCGCGAACAGGAAGCGGAGGCCAATCTGACCATTTACCGGATCAGCGGGCAGACCGACGAGGCGGCCCGTGACCGGGCGCTCCATCTCTACGAAGCACTTTACGAGGAAACCACGAAATACGTCTATAGCTTCTACCTCAACATGCTCCGAACGGGGGATGAGCGCGAATTGGATCCGACGTTAAAAGAATAGCGGGCCGCCCTGCGTTAGGAGGCGTGCCGCATCGACGCTAATTCCCCCCGCCCAGGATCAGGGGCAGACCACCGCTTCCGGCATCACCTACGATAACTACCTTACTATTGGGTGACTTGGCGAGTTCCAGGGTGGCTTCAATGCCCTTGTCGCGGAGGATATTCTCCGAGAGGCTGGCCGTCAGGATGCGGTTAGCATCGGCCTTCGCCTGTGCTTCGATGAGCCGGCGCTCGGCCTCCTGCTTCTCGCGGGTAAGAATGTATTCGTACTTGAGGGAACCCTGCTCGGCTTCCAGCTTTTCCTCAATGGCGGTTCGCACTTTATCCGGAAGCTCGATATCACGGATCAGGATCGCACGCAGGTCAACGTAATTCCTGGCCAGGGTTGTGGCCAACTCTTCGGTGATCAGTGTCTGCACCTCGTCTCGCTTAGTTGAGTATAGCTCCTCCGGGGTGAATTTACCGATGACCTGGCGTACACTGGAGCGAATCTCGGGGCGCACCAGGCGCTCGATGTAATCTTTGGCGAAGGTTTCATGGAGCAGCGGTACCTGACCAAAATTGGGGCGGATACGCGCGGTCACGTCCAGGCGGATGTTGAGGCCGTTGCTGGACAATACTTCCATTTGCTCTTCCAGCTGCTGTTCGCGTACCTCGTAGACGAACATGGTATTCCAGGGGGCCACCACGTGAAAACCGGGAGCAAATACGGTCTCCTTCTCCAGTCCCTGAAACGGACGGAACAATACGCCCCGCTCGCCGGAGTCGATGGTGACGAAGGTCGCGCTGCTGATGACGATCAGGACGATCAGGGCAAAAAAGCCGATGATGCCCCAGGTCATTAATTTCTTTTGTTCCATTTTCTAATTAATTGATTCTCTGATCCTTTAGTCGTAAAGATGATCACTTACCTAACACCCTACCTACATAATTAGATGTATCTGCCAGCTGACTCGATCAGCGTTGCGCATTGGATACGAAATACATGGCCGCCGCGAAGAATAAAATGTTAGGCATCCACATCCCCAGTAAGACCGGCAGATCGGCACTGGAACTGATGGTAGCGGCAAAGCGGCTCAAAAACACGAACAAAGCACCCATAAAGATGCCGATGGCCAGTTGTATCCCGATTCCGCCCCTAACCTTCCTGCCCGCCACCGAAAGACCGATAAGCGTGAGAATAAAGATGGTAAAGGGCTCGGCCGATCTTCGGGCCAGCTCCACCTGGTACTTGCGGATGTTGCCCGCCCCCCTCTGCTGCTGGATGCGTAATTGCCGGAGAAGTTCCGGCGTGGTAAGGGAAGATTGTTGCTCGCGGTATTCGACGAAATCCTCCGGTTGCAGATTCAGGACGGTATCCAATGTCATCCGGTTACCTACCTCAATGGTCTCTTCCAGGCCGTCAAAGGTGCGGATCTCATAATTGTCCAGCCGCCAGATGTCGGGGTCACCCTCGACGAATTTGGCGGACCGGGCTTTCGTCAGACTCACCAGCTCGTTGTCTACGATGTGCTCGATACGGAAGTTTCGCGCGGCGCTGTCCCGTTTGTTGTAGTGCGTCATGTACACCTTCGTATCCGGCGCAACGAAGAAGTGCACGTTGGTGGTCTTGCCCTCGTCACGTCCCCGGTTGAAATACACCCGCTCCAGCTCGGCCCGGTGGGCATTCGCCCACGGGACCACGAAGTGGATGCCGGCCAGGTATAGCACGAACAGAAAGCCGGCGGAAATGAGGTAGGGCCGCATCAGGCGCCAGAAACTCACGCCGGCATTCAGGATGCTGATGATCTCGGAATTATCGGCCATCCGGCTGGTAAAGAAGATCACGGCGATCAGCGTCAGCATGGGCCATAAAAAACCCAGGATGAAGAGCAGGAAGGTCGGAAAGTATTCGAGGAGAATGATCTGCTTCGTGATATCCGACTCGATGAAGCGCTCGATCTTTTCACTGAAGTCAACGATCATGCTCACCATCGAGAAGATCAGCACCACGAAGAAAAAGGTGCGCATGAACTTCCCAATGATGTACCAGTCTAGTTTCTTCATTTTCGGCCTGCCGGCCTTTGGGTTTTGGGTTGTTGGTTGTCGGTTGTGGGTTGTCGGTTAGCCCTGGGCTAGGAGGCGCTTTACGGTATCGGCAACTTGTTTACCATCGGCCCGACCGGCAACGCGGGCGTTGGCCTTCCCCATCACCTTTCCCATATCCCGGATGGACGTGGCACCGGTCTCGGCGATCACCTCCTTAACGATGGCCTCGAGCTTTTCGTCTGACAACTGCTCGGGGAGGTAGCGACTGATCACTTCGATCTCCTCCCGCTCGGGTTGGGCGAGGTCTTCCCTGCCCTGCTGCGTATAAATATCCAGGCTCTCCTGACGGCTCTTGACCAGCTTTTGTAATAGAGCGATCTCTCCGGCCTCGTCGAGTTCCGTACCGCTGCCGTCGGTCTTTTGCATCAGGATCGCGTTCTTTATGGCACGGATTCCACGTAATGCAGCCTGGTCTTTGGCGCGCATGGCGTCTTTGAGATCAGGGGTAATGCGCTCTTCTAAGGACATGGTATAAGATTAGTTGGGCCTGCGGCCCGGATTAGAGCGGCTTTCGCCGCGGAAGAAGATCCGCTCGCCTCGCTTGCGGATCGGTAGACGGGCCTGCGGCCCTGGTAAGAGGTAACGCCTTAACCTATCGGTTTGGTTGCCCGGTATTTCACCTGCGCTCCGCCGCCCTTATTTATGTCGTTGGCGAAGCACCGCGCGGACCTCCTCGAGGGTATATCCCTTGGCGGCCAGCAACACGAGGTAGTGATACATCAGGTCGGCTGCTTCTCCTAAAAAAAGCTCCTTGTCGTCATCTTTCGCTTCGATAACGAGCTCGACGGCCTCCTCGCCCACTTTTTGGGCTACCTTATTGATACCGCGCCGCAGGAGGGACGTGGTATAGCTGGATTCGCTGGGGTTGTCACGGCGGTCCTGGATCGTACGTTCCAGGTGATCGAGAAATTCCCCCTCGTTATCCGCTCCCCAGCAGGTATCGGATCCCGTATGGCATACGGGGCCCACGGGATCGACCTGGATCAACAGCGAATCCCGGTCGCAGTCGGCGTCGATCCGGACTACGTGGAGGAAATTGCCGGAGGTTTCGCCCTTCGTCCACAGCCGATCCTTGCTGCGGCTGAAGAAGGTCACCTTCCCAGTCTCCAGGGTGTGACGCAGGGCCTCGTCGTTCATATAGCCCTGCATGAGGACCACGCGAGTTGTGTTATCCTGCACTATGGCCGGAAGGAGGCCGTTGATTTTCGGGAATGCTAATTCCGAAATAGTATGTTTTTCGATTTTCATAGGACCTTTTATTAATCACCGAGCCCTGGATAACAAGTATTCACCTTCTCCTGACCCGGACAATACGCACGGGAATGATATCCCGCTGACGCCGCAGGATTGCGCAAACCTACGCAAAGCGGGCAAGTGGTCCCGGCTGATCGCCATCATCAGTATGTTATTCCCTGTTTTCGGGATGCTGTTTTTGCTGGGGAAGAGCGGCTCGATGCTGTCCGTCTTAGCTACTACATTGGGCCTAATGCTCTTCGTTCTTATGAGTTTCGTGCTGCTGGGGGTCGTGATCTATATGTTCTGTCTCCTTTACCGGTTCGGCACCCAGGCCGTGGCTGGCGTCGACCACCACGACGGCGAGTCAATGTCAGCAGGGCTGGCGACACTCGGTAGGTACTACAAAACAGGCGGGTTCCTGGTCATCTTTTACATCGCCGTA
Organism: Lewinellaceae bacterium; assembly: GCA_963747415.1. Taxonomy (GTDB): domain Bacteria; phylum Bacteroidota; class Bacteroidia; order Chitinophagales; family Saprospiraceae; genus Neolewinella. The sequence goes on from CAVVFF010000004.1 coordinate 2,227,891, forward strand.
GTGAGCCTCGGCCTGATATTCGCCGTGGCTGGCGGGGCATTCGGGCTACCGGGCTAGCTTAGACCCGCTGAAAAGCCATGCCCATCGGCGGTCCCGAAACCGCAGGAAAAAGCTTGATAGCTAATATTTGATAACTTTCTTTACTTTTAAACGCTACTAATCCTCCCCCATGTACGAAAATTCACCTACTCTTGACGCTGATTACGGCGACGGACTCAGTCTGACCACGAACGACACCGCAAACCTCCGGAAAGCCGGAAAGTGGGCCCGTTTCATCGCCATTTTCACCATGGTTATGCTGGGGATTATCGTTCTATTCCTGGTCCTCTCCGGGTCCACCATGCTGGCCATGATGGGTATGGGAGATGCTCCCGGGATGGGCGCGGCACTGGTACCTTTCCTCGTGTTCTACGGACTGATGTTAGCCTTTGCTTTCTACATGATGTACCTCCAGTACCAGTTCGGCGCGAATGCGATGGCGGCCGTGGACCAGGGAGATCGCTCGGCTATGTCGGAGAGTCTCTCCGCACTGAGTAAGTACTACAAGATCTACGGTATCATCCTGGTTATCTACCTGGTATTGATGGGCATCGGCCTGCTGATGGCCATTATCGGAGGCGCCTTCACGGCCTTCGGCTAGTTCACCGGGCGTACCGCTACCCCCTGCGCGGCCAGGTACTGCTTAAGGTCGGAGATCTCCACTTCCCCGAAGTGGAAGATACTGGCCGCGAGGCCGGCGTCCGCCTTGCCGGTGGTGAATACCTCGGCAAAGTGCTCCTTATTGCCCGCGCCACCGCTGGCGATGATGGGAATACTGAGTCGGTCACTCATTTCCGCCAGGGCTTCATTGGCGAAGCCGGCTTTAGTGCCATCGTGGTCCATACTCGTGAATAGGATCTCGCCGGCTCCTCTTTCCTGGGCTTCGGTAACCCAGTCGAATAACTTATGCTCGGTGCGGATACGGCCCCCGTTGAGGTGCACGTACCACTCGCCCCCGACGAAGCGGGCGTCCACGGCCACCACCACGAACTGCTTGCCGAAGGCGTAGGCCAGCTCGTCGATCAACTCCGGGCGCCGGACGGCGGCGGAGTTGATGCTGACCTTATCGGCGCCGGCGTCGAGCAGAACATCTACGTCCGCCAGTTCCCGGATACCTCCGCCGATGGTGAAGGGAATATTCAAATGGCGGGCAATGTCGCGGGCCAGATCGGCGAGGGTTCTGCGGCGCTCGTGGGTGGCGGTGATATCGAGGAACACCAGTTCGTCCGCTCCGGCTAAACTGTACTTCGCTCCCAATTCTACGGGATCGCCGGCATCGCGAAGATTAACGAAATTGACGCCTTTTACGGTTCGGCCGTCCTTGATATCCAGACAGGGGATGATTCTTTTTGCCAGCACGTGGGGAGATCTTTGAGGGGGGAGAACGCCCGATCGATCCGGGAAGTTGGGAGGGCGGCGGAGCGCAGGATCGGTCAGATTCCCGAAAACTGACCGAAATAGGGCTCCAAACATACATCTTTTAAACCAACGGGCACGATTCTTGCCGATTTAGCCGTTGGGGAACATGTATCAGGCACTTTTTATGAGTGTCGTCTCTCATACAGTAAACCTTCTCGCTCAGATCCTTATGTTTCGAGCCCTTCTACTCCCGGGTAGTCTGCTACTGAGCTGTCTACTCCCGGCCCAGCAATTCGACCCCATTACCGTGGTATGTACCGACGGCCCCTATGTCCTTCAGGCACCGGTGGCCGATGACGACCCCTCAACTTACGAGTGGGAAATCTCCTACGACGGCCAGCAAAGCTGGCAATCCGCCGACGCGTTCACCACCAGTATCACCATTGACCGGCCGCGATCCGGCATCAGCTACCGTTTTCGATACGGAACGATCGCGGGCTGTGGGCCCGGCGGCGACTGCCGCATGACGACCGATCCGACCTTGCTGGATGTCGACATTCCCGCTACCGACCAAACGGTCACCATCTGCAACCGGGATACCCTTTTCGTAGGAACCGAGGCGTTGACCCGCAGCGGAGATTATCGCTCGGTGATTCCTACGGTTGAGGGCTGCGATAGTATCGTAACGACCTCCCTTACCGTACTGCCTTCACCCGACGAGTTTTACTTCGTTGATCTTTGTCCCGGTGAAGAATTCCGGGGGCGGACGTTTACCCGCGACACCCTGCTTGTAGAGCGCTATCAGACCTCACAGGGATGTGACAGTACCCTGAACTTCGAGATCAAGGTATCCTTCTCCGACAGTACGCTAGCCATCACGGGGGGCGACTACCTATGCCGGGGCGAATCCCTCGACCTGTCCGTCAGTCAGTCCATGGCCGCCTACGCCTGGTCTGACGGAAGTACCGATCCGGTGCTTTCGGCACGCAGCGCGGGCGTTTACCAGGTGACCGTTACCGACTTTCAGGGATGCACCAAGGAACTGACGCACGACCTGGCCCTTTCCGAGGTGGACATCATCACCCTGGACCCCGCGGGCACGGTGTGCCACGGAACGGCAACTGGTAGTATCGGCATTATTGCCTCCGGTGACGGTCCCCTCACTTACGGCCTTTCCGGCGTGGACAGTCTCCAGCAGAGCGGCATCTTTTCCGACCTGTTCGCCGGAGCGTACGAGGTTACCGTAATCAACGCTCAGGGCTGCACCGCCTCCGATACCACTACCGTAGTCGATGCCGAAGCGCTCCACCTCTTCGAACCCGGCGAAAAGTCGGCCCAATTGGAACGTGGCGACAGTGTCTTGCTCCCCCTCAATCCAAACTTTACCTACGACAGCCTTTTCTGGTCCGATGCGGCCGGGCTTGAATGTACGGCTTGTTCGCAGGTCTATGCCGTCCCCCCCTTTACGGAAGCATACGTTGCGGAAGCCACGTCTCCGGAAGGCTGCCTGGTACGGGAATCGTTCAAGGTGATCGTCTTTGAAAGCGAGGAATCCTTTGCGCCCACCGCTTTCAGTCCGAACGGTGACGGCCAGAACGACCTCTGGAAACTGGTGGTTGGTAAGCGCGTGGAATTCGTGGAGGACCTGCGCATATTTGATCGCTGGGGACAGCTTCATATGCTCCGGGATGGCAAACTCCCTTACTACGACGAGCAATTGAGCTGGGACGGTACGCAATCCGGCAAAAAGGTTGATATCGGCACCTACATATACGTCGCTACCCTTCACCTCGAGCAGGGCCGCACCCAACAGATCAGCGGCGTGATAACGCTCATACGCTAACCCTCATAATCCATTGCCTATGCGCCTTTTTACCCTTCTTTGCGCTTGCGCCCTGACCCTTCAACTCAACGGCCAGTCACTGGAACGCAGCGTGGTCGGCAATGCCGGCACTCTTCTGACCGGCAGCGTCGGCAGCCTACAGTTTACCCTGGGGGAAGTGGCGGTTCAGCGGACGGACAATTCCCTATCGCTCGCCAGGGGTTTTCACCGGGCCAAAGCGGAGGTGATCAGTACTTCCTGGTGGTCCGTGCCTGACACTGATTTAAGTCTTTCGGTCCATCCCAACCCAACCCCCGGCGAAATTACCCTGACCGGCGAGTGGGAGTCCGGCGACCGGGTAGCCATCACGAACATCCTGGGCCGACGCGTCCTGGACGAAGCCCTGGCTCCATACCGCATGCAGGTATCCCTCCGGGACTTCCCTTCCGGCACCTACTTACTAACCATCAGCAGAGCGGGGCGCCGCCTGCGCAGCTTACGTGTAGTGCGTCAGTAGCGACGCCAAATCCCAAACCTTCACTCTCCTCTACCTAAATAACTGTTATGTATTCCATCACCAGTTCCGTGCGCTCGTGCCTGACGCTCCTCTTATTGCTGGGCTTTTCCCTGGGAATCGCCGCCCAGGCTCCCCCGGGGTTCAACTTCCAGGCAGTGGCCCGTGGCACCGACGATAACATTCTTTCCGAACAACTCATTGCCGTTCGGGTAAGCCTCCTTAAAGGGAGCGATTCGGGCTCCGCGAGTTATAGCGAGCGACACGAGGTGCGCACCAGTGCATACGGCGTTTTCGATTTAGCGGTCGGTACCGGTGAGATCGTCAGCGGCACCTTCGATGCCGTCGAATGGGGATCCGCCAGCTATTACCTGAAAATCGACCTGGACCCGAATGGCGGCAGCAACTACGTCAATATGGGCGCTACCCAATTGCTGTCCGTTCCCTATGCCCTCTACGCTAATTCGGCGGGTAACGGGGGTAATGACGGAGGCGACGGGGTAGGTACCACCGAAGATCCTACCGACGAACTGCAGGCCCTGATATACGACCCCATATCCCACACGCTTACCCTGACCGATGGGAACTCGGTTGTTCTGCAGGCCGATACCGATGAGCAGACCCTCAGTTTGTCCGGTACGACCCTGGAAATCTCCAACGGAAATTCGGTGGACCTGAAGCCACTGCTGTCCGCGGGGAGCACCGAGGATGCCGATGCCGACCCCACCAATGAGATGCAGGAACTAACGCTGAACGGCCGCAGCCTGTCCATTTCGGGGGGCAACTCGGTGACCTTGCCGGCTCACGAACCGCAGCGGATCACCCTGTCGGGCAATACCCTCACGCTGAGCGGAGACGGTGGCAGCGTGGAACTACCAGCTAACGACGGCGGTAGCGGTACGGCCCCCAGCCAGACCTTACTCTTCGATCCGACGACCCGCAATCTCTCTATTACCGATGGAAATCAGGTCCACATTCCGGTCGGCAGCGACGGAGACGGTGACGCCAGCAACGAAATACAGGTCCTACAGCTGACCGGCAATAAACTTGAACTGTCCAACGGCGGTGGCTCCGTAATGCTACCCAGTAGCGAGGGTTCCGTTACGAACACCGACAACCAGGAGTTGGACTTCAACGCCGACAGCCGGGAACTGAGCATCGACGGGGGCAACACGGTATACATTCCAGCCGGAAAGGATGATGATGCCGATCCGAAAAACGAATTACAAAAAATCACCGTTTCCGGTAATACGCTGACCCTTAGCAACAACGGGGGGAGCGTAGAGCTACCCGGCGGTGAGGATACGGACGACCAGACCTTGAACTTTGACCCCGTCAGCCGTAACCTCGCAATTAGCGAAGGCAACGAGGTCCATATTCCCGTCGGTAAGGACGGGGACGGCGATTCCAGTAATGAAATTCAGGTTCTGAAGATCGTTGGCAATAAATTGGAACTCTCGAACGGCGGAGGCTCGGTAAGCCTGCCCTCCAGCGAAGGTTCGGTCACGAACACCGACAACCAGGAATTGAACTTCAACGCCGGGACCCGCGAGCTCTCCATAGATGGCGGAAACACCGTCTATATTCCAGCCGGGAAGGACGATGATTCCGATCCGACGAACGAGATGCAGGACATCAGCTTCGACCCTTCTACGAATAAGCTAAGTATTTCCGGCGGCAGCTCGATCGTGCTTCCTTCCGGAGGTTCGGATGCCGACCCCGACCCCACCAACGAGATCCAGCGGCTCACCCTGACCGGTGACAAACTGGAATTATCCAATGGAGGCGGATCCATAACCTTACCCAAGGGCGGGGCCGTAGAAAACACGGACAACCAGGAACTGAGCTTCAACCCCATGAACCGGCAACTCAGCATCGCCGGAGGTAACATCGTACTCATTCCCGGAGTGGAGGACCCCGACACCGACCCAACCAACGAATTACAGGAGATCTACCTGGATGGTGACAAAATCGTTCTCACGAACGGGGGGGGCAGCATCACGCTCCCATCCGGAAGCGGAGAAGATGGTGATAGTGATGCCACGAACGAACTACAGGAACTTAGCTTCGTCGACGGTGTCCTTGAGATGAGCCGGGATGGCGGATCCTTCGACGTGGAAGGCTATGTGCGGCCCTACATCACCATGGCCGAGCAACAAATCAAAGTTATCGAAGAGCTCACCGCCACCGCCGAAACCTACGAAGCGATCATAGCTGTGCAGATTGCCCGGGCGGATGCCTTTGAAACCACTCTGACCATGCTAACCGAACAGGCGGCTACGTTCCAGGCGGTCATCGACGAACAAAGCGTTAAGGCGGCTGAAATGGAGGCTGCCCTCGAAGCCCTCACCCAGCAGAACGCGGCCCTGGAGGCCCGGGTAATGGTCCTGGAAAACGAATAATTCAACGCTCTGACTCCCCCGCTACCCAAAAGCGCGCACCGATCATTTCGGTGCGCGCTTTCTATTTTTCAGCTTCTACCTTTACCTACGGTCATGATTCCCATCCCGCCCATTTTGCAGGACGATATTGTTCGACTCCGCCCCCTGTCGGCGCATGATTATCCGGCACTCTACGCTATCGCCCGGGATCCGCTATTGTGGCAGCAGCACCAGCGTGCCGATCGCTACCAAGAACCGGTTTTTCGCCAGTTCTTTACGGACAACCTCGCATCGGGGGAAGCCCTGGTTATCGAGGATCGAAGGACCGGCCGGCCGATCGGACACACCCGGTTGGCTAAGGTACCCGGGCGAGCGGACGCAGTGGAGATCGGCTACACCTTCCTGGCGCGTTCCCATTGGGGTGGCAGGTATAATGCCGCCGTAAAACGACTTTTGCTGGACTACGCCTTCACCTACGTGGCCTATGTCGTGCTCTACGTAGCCGGCAATAACTTCCGCAGCCACCGGGCGGTACGTAAGATAGGAGGTGTCCCCATACCCGAAGCAGGCCAACTGGCGGACCTGCGCAAGGATACGCCGAACTACACCTCTTATGTCGTCCTGCCACCGGCTTGAGCGGCTCCATTCCTGGCTCCGGAACGGCGTATTCCAAGCTAAATCCCGCACGTCCCACCGACAATCACCTGATTATTCCGGTGTATAGTAATTTAGGCGCATGATCCGCTTGATACTGTTCCTCTCCCTACTGACAACGGGCCTAGCCGCCCAGGACCTACCCGAACCCACCCGCTTTGAGGGTGCCATCGAGGCTTTTGAGACAGCGGACCGGGAAGATCCCGTGGAACCCGGCGTCATTCTATTCGTGGGAAGCTCCTCCGTGGTGATGTGGAAATCCCTGGCCGAAGACCTGGATGGCCACCGGGTGCTCAATCGGGGTTTTGGAGGATCCAATTTCAACGACCTGATCCATTACGCGGACCGGGCAATCTATCCCTACCGTCCGAAGGCGGTATTCGTTTACGAAGGAGATAATGACATCGCCGCGGGGCAATCGGCCAAGGACGTTTACAAATCCGCCAAAAAATTAAGGAAGATGATCGCCAAGCAACTTGGTGAAGAGGTCCCGGTCGTTTTCATCTCCCCTAAACCGAGCGTCGCCCGCTGGGAACTCAAGGAAGAATACGAGGCGGCAAATGTCCTACTGCAAAGCATGGCCGAAAAGAAAGACCACACCTATTTCGTAGACGTATGGACGCCGGCGCTTCAGGCGGATGGTATGGTACGCACCGACATTTTCGTCGCGGATAATCTGCATATGAATGCTTCGGGCTACGATATCTGGGAGGCAGCTATCGAACCTATCGTCGAGCAATTGGATCGCGATTAGGTTTCTGTCAACTTTGACATCGAGGCTAGGGACCGGCAGCGGACTAGAGCAATTTATCAAGGGTGATCGGTAGTTCCCGGATTCTTTTTCCGGTAGCATTGTAGACGGCATTAGCCACCGCCGCGGCCACGCCCACGATGCCTAACTCACCAACGCCCTTAGCGCCCAGCGCGCTGACGATCTCATCGTGTTCCTCCACGAAAATGATATCGATATCGGGCACGTCGGCATGAACGGCTACGTGGTATTCGGCGAGGTTATCGTTCATGATCCTCCCGCTGCGGTGGTCGACCAGCCCCTCCTCTTCGAGGGCCATGCCGATCCCCCAGACGGTGGCTCCCAGCAGCTGGTTCTCGGCGGTTTTGGGATTAATGATCCGGCCGGCCGCGGACGCATTCACTACCCGCCGGACCTTAATGCTACCCAGATCGACATCCACTTCCACCTCGAGCATCACACAGGAATGAGCGTAAGTCGAGTATTGGTCGCGGTCTTCCCGGGGAGCGGCGGCCGCATCGACCGAAAGGTGGGCTTTTCCGCTTGCCCGCAGAATATCTCCGAAAGACACCTTCTCGCCATCGTGGGCGCGCAGCGTGCCGTCCTCAAAGATCACGTCGCTCAGCTCCAGGTGCCGGAAATGTAAAGGGAGGTATTCGCGACCCAACGTCAGTAAGGTTTGCCGGAGGGTTTCGCAAACCTTTTTCACCGCCGATCCTACCGAAGCGACCGTCCAGCTTCCCCCCTCTATGGGAGATTTCGGAAGATCCGTATCCCCTAGTTCGAAGGTGACTTTCTCCAATTCTATGCCCAGGGTCTCCGCGGCGATTTGGGACATGACCGTGTAGGTTCCGGTACCAATATCCGCCGTGGCGCTGCTCACGGTGAGTTGGCCGTCGGCGGACAGGGTGGCCCGCGCCGAGGCTTTTTGTTGCGAAGCTTCCCAGATCCCGGTAGCCATGCCATAGCCGATAAGTTTGTTCCCTTCCCGTCGGCTCCGCGGTTCCCTGGGTCGTTTTTCCCAGCCGAATCGCTCCGCACACTGCCGGTAGCATTCCCGTAGGGCCTTGCTGCTGAAGGGCTTGTCTTCGATCTGATCGCGGTCGGCGTAGTTCTTCAGCCGAAAATCAAGGGGGTCGATGCCCGCCGCTATGGCCATTTCGTCCATGGCGCATTCCAGGGCATACATGCCGGTAACGCCGCCGGGTGCGCGCATGTCCATGGGCGTATACCCATCCACCGGAACCAACTGGTAGTCCAGGAGCACATGCTCACACTGGTAGAGCAGGCCGGTCCAGAGAACGATGTCTTCGTTGTACTTTTCAAAACGGCTGGTTTCTCCGTATGCGGAATGCCGGAGGCTCGTGAGCCGGCCCGACTCGTCGGTTGACACCTTAAACCTTTGAATCTGCGAGGGCCGGTGGCCAAAACTGAACATCTGCCGGCGGGTGAGCGTGACCTTGACCGGCCGCTGGAGTTCGGTAGCCCCGAGCACGGCGAGGAAGAGTTGGTACTGCGGACGTAAGCCTGAGCCGAAGGCTCCGCCGATAAAGGGTGACCTTACCCTGACCTTCTCCGGTTCGAGCGCAAAGGCCCCACAGACATATTTTTTACTGTTACCAACGCCCTGAATTTTGTCGTAGACCGTAAGGGAGCCGTCCTTTTCGTAAACGGCCACGGTAGCATGGGGCTCCATCGGATTATGATAGTGGCGGGGCTGCCGGTATTCCACCTCGATGCGGTGGGCCGCGATGTCAAAGGCACCGATCGCATCGCCCCGCGGCGGGGGTGGATCGGGCACGTCTTCGTGCGTCGCCTTATCCATATTCTGATCGATCAAAGGCTCAACGTCCTCCTCTTCGTATTCCACCCAGAGGAGTCCGGCGGCGTACCTTGCCTGCTCGAAAGATTCGGCAAAGATGACGGCGATCGGTTGGCCGTTGTACAGGATCCTACTGTCGTGCAGCGGGCGGAAGGGCTGCCCCGGGGGCGCCAGTGGATCGGAGTAATCGTTGTTCTTAAGATATTCCGGCAGGTTTTCGTGGGTAAAGATCTTACGGACGCCCGGTACGGCAACGACGCGCGACTGGTCGATACTCGTGATCCTTCCCCTGCCAATGGTACTCTGCACCACGTAACCGTAGAGCATTCCGTCGAACTGGAATTCACCCACGTACCGGGCCTTTCCGGTAACCTTTTGTGGCCCGTCGGTACGTACCTGTGACTTCCCGATATAATTATTCCCCATTTTCCTGGTCTTTATCGCGGGCCGAGATCAGTGCGCGAACAATGGCGCGCCGTGCCAGCGGTATTTTGAAGTTGTTGTCTCCGTACCCTTTAGCTTCCTGTAATAATTCGATGGCCAGGGAGGAAAAAGAGTCTTCATTCGCCCGTTGGCCCTTCAGTTTTTCTTCCGCCCCGGGATTCCGCCAGGGCTTATGGGCTACGCCACCGAGCGCGACGCGAATGTCCCGTATACGATCCCCATCCAGCTGAAGACAAGCCGCCACCGAAACCAGGGCAAAGGCGTAGGATTCCCGGTCGCGGAGTTTGAGGTAGGTCGCATGCCGGGAAAAATCCGCCGCCGGAAGATCGATGGAGGTGATCACGTCACCGGCCACCAGGTGGGTATCCCGTGCGGGATCGTTGCCCGGAAGTCGGTGGAAATCCAGGAACGGTACCTGCTTGTCGCCTCCGGAGCCGGTCACGTTTACCGTGGCGTCCAGGGCGGCCAGCGCCACGCACATATCCGAGGGGTGCGTGGCGATACAGTGCCGGCTAGCCCCGAGGATCGCGTGGATACGGTTATGACCGTCGATCGCGGGGCATCCGCTGCCGGGATCCCGTTTGTTGCAGGGTGAAGCCGTATCGTAGAAATAGTAGCAGCGGGTGCGTTGAAGTAAGTTCCCGCCGTTTGTGGCCATATTTCGCAGTTGGGCAGACGCTCCGCTAAGAATGGCTTCGGAGAGAACGGGATAGCGGCTGCTGACCCGGTCGTCGTAAGCCGTCACCGCGTTAGTCACCAGCGCTCCCAACCGAAGCCCGCCGTCGGGAGTCTCCGTTATCTTATCGAGGGCAAGCCGGGTAATATCAATTACGGATTCCGGATTTTCCACCCGATACTTCATCAGGTCGACCAGGTTGGTGCCCCCGGCAATGATCCGGCTGGTAGCCGCTTCGTCAGCGCTCACCGCCTCGCCCACGGAGGCTGCCCGTAGGTAGCTGAAATTATTCATTCGTGGAGGGGTTTTCCGACCGGGCGTTTTTAAGCTCGGTGATGGCATCGAATATATTGTTGTAGGCGCCGCACCGACAGATGTTGCCGCTCATCAGGTCCTTTATCTCGGCGGGGCTGTTGCCGCGGTCGTGTTCCAGTAGGGCAACCGTGGAGCAAATTTGCCCCGGCGTACAGTAGCCGCACTGATAGCCGTCGTGTCGCAAAAAAGCTTCCTGGACCGGGTGGAGGGTGCCGTCTTCCGCAGCCAGGCCTTCGATGGTCACGATCTCCGCCCCCTCCTGCATGACGGCCAGGCAAAGACAGCTATTCACGTTTTCCCCGTCGCGCAGTACCGTGCATGCGCCGCACTGCCCGTGGTCACACCCCTTTTTCGTGCCCATGAGGCCAATATGCTGTCGCAGCGCGTCCAGAAGCGTTGTCCACGGGGAGAGCTGTAGCTGATGTTGCTTTCCGTTGACGTGGAGCGTCACCGTTTCCCGGTGGGGTGCGGCAGCGTTGTAGGATATATGGGGGGAAGCGGCGGGGCTTTCCATAGTAGAAGAATTTTTGAAACTCGGTTGAAAAGCCGCTTCCGGCCTTACGGCGACCGTTTCCGCCCGAAGGCAGAAAGTGATCCCGGCTTACACCGACATGCAACGGAACATTTTCCTGATTTGCTCACTCCTTTGCCGCCAAATCGTACTATTATTTGCTTTTTGGCCCACAGATAAATTCTTATACGGCCTTAACACCGCATAGCTTTTCCGTGTTATGGTCAATCGTATCTAAGCCTTCTAAAATTTGGAATACTTAACCGCCGTCTTATTCGGTTTTGCGTCTTCTCTGGGGGCCGTTCTCATGCCGGGCATGCTGAATATGTCGGTAGTGAACTGCAGTCTCCAGGCGGACAGGTCGGCGGCGGTCCGGTACGCCGCCGGCATCAGCACGATCATGACCTTACAAGCCGGCATTGCCATTGTGGGGGCGAATTACCTGCGGCAAAACCCCGACATCATCGAGCTCCTAAGTTGGTGGGCCGTTCCGGTACTGATCTTCCTGGCCGCTTTCTTTTTTTTCAAGTGGTACCGGGAAAACCAATCCGACAAAACCGTGGAAGAGCAAAGGGAGGAGCAGGAGGTGGATAGTCCGTTCTCGTCCGGAATAAGTGTAGCGCTGCTCAATTTCATTGCTATACCTTATTACTTCGCCATCGGCAGTTGGCTCATGGCTGATGACCGGCTGTCCACGGCGGTCATCGCCAAGTGTCTCTTCGTAGTAGGTACGGGGGCGGGAAATATGGCTATCCTAAGCGGCTATGCCATCGGCGCGACCTGGATCGACCGCCACGCCCACTACATTACCCACCACTTCCATCTGCTGGTAGGTTCCCTGTTCGTGGTGCTGGCTGGAATACAGGCGTTCCGGATGTGGGGTTAGGCCTTTTCCTGCGCTCCGCCGCCCTATTTTTTTGTTGGCAGCCCGCGTCCCGTTGCCGCCCAGTAGATGCCGCCGTAGAGATGCTCCAAAAAGAAGGCATCCTCAAAAGTCGCGTCGATATGCCCCAGGGCGGTGTAAAAGGCACGGCCACCATCGAACTCGTGGTACCAGGCCATGGGATGTAGATCCCCCATTCCATCGGTTTTCTTTTCTCCCCAGTCGGCGGTGGCATCGTAGGTGGTTTCATCGACGGTGAGAATGTAATTGAGGTCGTCGACGGTGGCGTCCTGGAAGTCGTACCACTCGTCCGTCCAGAGCATGCGCTCGGGCCACCGCTGCAGTCCGGGGAAGTCGGGGTCACGGACCTCCAGCATGGCCGTCTGGTTGCGGGGGTGGACATTGAACATATGGCCCACAAGCCGGGTGTACCAAGGCCACTCGTATTCGGTGTCCGAGGCGGCGTGAATACCTACCCAGCCCTTACCCGCCTGAATGAACCGCTCGAATGCGGCCTGCTCCTCGTCGGTGAAGATGTCGCCGGTGGTATTGAGCATAATGATCACGTCGTATTTCTCGAGCGAGGCGTCGGTAATGGGCATGGCATTCTGTTGCCGGTCAAGGGCGAACTGGTGCCGGTCGGCCAACTTTTCCAGGGCCGGGATACCGGCCGTGATGGACCCGTGGTGCCAACCGGCGGTCTCGGTGACGAGGAGGGCCCGGAATTGCTGAGCGGAAAGCCCCGTAGAGCACAGGCAGGCACAAATGGCCAATAAGAGAAGGGTGTGGAATCGACTTTGCATGTCAGCAAGGTAAGTTGTTCGTAGGAAATAAAAAACGGGAGCGCCAGTAGTAGATGGTCGCTCCCGCTTCGTTTTCTTCCTTAACCGGAACCCTTAGTCGTAGCCGGGATTCTGCTCCAGGGCACCCTCGCTCAGGTCGATCTCCGTCTGGGGAATGGGAAAGAGCTCGTTCTTGTTCCGGGTGAAATTGGGACGTAGCGGATTCATCACTTCGTAGGAACGATTCGTACGCACCAGGTCGAACCAGCGGTGCTGCTCCAGGGCCAGCTCTACGCGGCGCTCGTGCCAGATAGCATTACGGAGTTCTTCCTGGTCGGTGGTAGTCACGTCTGGCAGTACGTTGGCATTGCCACGGGCACGGGCGCGGACCATATTCAGGTACATCAGGGCTTCGTCCTGCCGGCCCAGCTCGTTCAGCGCTTCGGCGGCAATGAGGAGAATGTCGGCGTAGCGCAGGACCCGGATATTTCCCGGGCCGTTCCCGTTTCCACCGGGATGGTCGGTAACGTAAGCTTTCTGATTGAAGCGTTCGCCTTCAATATTGGGATCTCCTTCCACGATGCCGGAACCATCGGGCAGGATCTCGCCTACGTATAGGATAGTGGCTTCCCGGCGGGGATCGCCCCGTTCGAAGGCGGCCACCAGGTTGTCACTGGGCCGATTAAAGCCCCAGCCCAGGTTGGGCGTTCCGCGGACTCCCTGCACTTCATTGTACTGGCTGCCGCCGCCGCCGATCTCGAAGGCCGCGGCCTGTACTTCAAAGAGGCTTTCACTGCTGTTTTCGCCGTCCGCAGTAAAGATGCCGGAGAAAGTGGGATACAGGGCATATTCGCCGCTGTTGATCACTTCCAGGGCCAGGTCGGCAGCCATCTGGTAATTCATACGGGTGAGGGCTACCTTGGCCAGCAGGCCCTTGGCCGCGCCGCTGGTAGCGCGACCTACGTCCACTCCGCCGTAGCTATCGGGTAAAATGTCGGCCGCCATTTGCAGGTCGGTCTCGATCTGGGCGTATACTTCCTCGAGCGACGCCCGGGGAATCTCGAAATCCGTGGGAAAAGGCTCCAGCAACAACGGAACACCTCCAAACCAACGTACCAGATTAAAGTAGTAATACCCCCTCAGGAATCGGGCCTCAGCAATGAGCCGCTCCCGCAGATCCTCATCCATTTCGGGGACGTCGGCGATGCCGTCAATGGCCAGGTTGGCCCGGAAGATTCCCCGGAAATACCCGGACCAAACGCTGCTCGGGGCAACGTTGGTAGGCGTATAGGTGAACCGGTCGACCTCCTCCAGGAAGAAGCCGTCGGAGGTGAAGCTGCCCTTATCGGAATCGTCGCTGACGATGTCCGTCATACCGATAAAACTGAAGACGTGCGTTTCCCACTGCCGCAACTGATTGTAGACGGAGTTCACCGCCTGCACGGCCTGCTCTTCGGTCTGGAAGAAATTTTCGAGGGTATATTCTCCCTGCGGCGTCCGATCGATCACGTCGGTACAGGACGTGACCAACAGGAAAGCTAACAGGGTAGTGATGATCGATTTCATGGTGTTATAGTTGGTTGGGTCCTAAAATGAGATGTCAATGCCCGCGGTGATGGTCCTGGCAATGGGATAAATAGTCCCCCGGTCGATTCCGTTGTCGAAAACGGTACTGTTGTAGATCTCCGGGTTGTAACCGGTGTAGTCCTGCCAGGTCACCAGGTTGGTTCCGCTGACGTAAACCCGCATGGACTGCATCCGCAGGCGGTCGGTAAGCGCGGTGGCGAAGCGGTACCCAAGGGTAACGTTGCGCAACCGGACGTAGGACCCGTCTTCAATATAAAGGGAGGAAAGGGTTTCAAAGTTTTGGCCGGCGACGGTGATCCGTGGGATCGTATTGCTCGTTCCTTCCCCGGTAAACCGACCCAGGAAGCGTTCCTCGTAGTTGTAAGCACCGAAACGGGCCATTTGCTTAGCGTTAATGACCTCGCTACCGAACTGCCCCGTCAGGTCGAAGGTCAGTTCCAGTCCGGAGTAAGCAAAAGAACCGTTCAGTCCGAAGATCATATCGGGTATGGGAGAGCCGAGGACCACGCGGTCTTCAGCGGCGGTAATGGAGCCGTCGTTGTTTTGGTCGACGAAGCGCAGGTCCCCAACCTGCTGGTCCCCGAGTTGCGCAAACTCGCCCAATTCTTCCTCGTTCTGAAAGACCCCCGCCAGCTCGTAGCCGTAGAAAGAGCCGGCAGCGGAGCCGACCCGCGAATTAGTACCGAGCTGTCCACCAACGCCGAGCCCACCTCCAAAGAAGTTTTCCGTGTTGCCGTCCAGTTCTACCACCTCGTTGTAGACGAAGCTGGCATTTCCCCCGATACGGTAGCTGATCCTTCCCTGTCCTGCCCGCCAACTCGCCGATAGGTCGAGGCCCCGGTTCAGTACTTCCGCAACGTTGCGGACGGCGGGATTCGCACCGATATAATCCGGAATGGGAGCCTGGAACAGTACACCACTGGTCAGCTTCCGGTACAAATCCGCCTCAAGGAGGAATTGGTTCTGGAAAAGCCCGATCTCAATGCCTACGTCCGTTTGGGTCGTTTCTTCCCAGCGCAAGTCGGGGTTCGCCAGGCTGGTCACCGACGCCCCGGGCAACAGTACGGGGTCGTTACCGAATACGGCTCCCAGACCGCTGGCTATACGGGGTACGTACTGGTATTCTCCGATCCGATCGTTTCCGGTTTGTCCGGTACTGGCCCGCAATTTCAGGCGGCTGACGATACCGTCGGCATTGAAAAAATCTTCCTGGCTTATGTTCCAGCCCACCCCGATAGAGGGGAAGAAACCGTACTTATAGTTGGCCCCGAAGCGGCTGGAACCATCCACCCGGCCCGATATGGTGACCAGGTACCGACTATCGTATACGTAGTTCAATCGTCCGAGGTAGCTGGCCAGTCCCCAGTCGCCGCTTACGCCACCGGAGTTGGAGGAGGTAGTGACGTCGCCGGAGTTCAGGTAATAAAAAGCGGGATCCTCCCCGATCAACCTTTCCCGGCCGCCCGACAGGAATTCGCCGAAATTATCCTGAAAGGTAATACCCACTACTCCGTCGAGGTGGTGAATGCCAAAATCATTGTTGTAGCTCACCGTATTTTCCCAAAGCCAGTTCCTGCGGTAGGAATTGGACACGTTAATGTCGCTTTCTTCATTCTGCTGACTGGCACTGACGCGAAAGGCCGGTACGAAAACGCGACTGCGGTCGTAGACGAAATCCAGTCCGAAATTGGTGCGGAAAGTAAAGTTCCGGAGGAAACTGATATCGGCGAAGGCGTTCCCTACCGCGCGGTAGGTCTGCCCCTGGTCGTTGGTGAAGTCGATGGACGCCAGTGGATTACCGGTATTACCGATGGCCGAGGCATCTCCGTAGTTCCCCGCGGAGTCGATGGGAACCGTGATGGGGTCAGCCCGCAGCGCCGTGAGTAGCACGCTACCGGTATTGATCCGGTCTCCGGTATTGAAACCCAGGTTGAGGTTACCGCCCACGCTTAGCCAGTCCTTCACCTGGCGGGTATTATTGATGCGCAGGTTCAGGCGGTCGAAGTTGGAGCCCTTTATGATGCCTTCCTGGCGGTAATAATTGGCGCTGAGATTGAAGGTAGACTCCTCGCCTCCGCCCTGGAAGGACAACTGGGCGTTGTAGATCGGCGCTTCCCGGAAGATGACGTCCTGCCAGTTGGTACCCTCCCCGTACTGGCCGGGATTGTCAAAGCGGGGCTGCCGTCCTTCGTTCACGTCCGCCTCGTTGATGAGCGTAGCGTACTCCGAAGCATTCAGTACGTCGATCTGGCGCACGACCTCCTGGGTGCCGGCGTAGGCGCTCACGTTCAGCGTGCCTTCCCCACTACCCTGCTTGGTGGTGATGATGATTACCCCGTTGGCTCCCCGCGCGCCGTAAATAGCGGTAGCGGAAGCATCCTTGAGGACCGATACGTTCGCGACGTCCTGCGGATTGATAAAGGAAATGTCGGTCAGGATCATCCCGTCCACCACGAAGAGCGGGTCGGCATTATTGAGCGTTCCCACCCCGCGAATGCGGAAGATCGCGTCGGCACCGGGTGCCCCGGAGCCGGGTATGATCTGTAAGCCGGATACCTTACCCTGCAGCGACTGCCCGAGCGATTGGGTAGGGATATCGGTCAGCTGATCCGATTCCACCACGCTTACCGCGCCGGTCAGATCGTCCTTTTGCTGAACACCGTACCCGATAACAACAATTTCCTGCAATACCTCACTGGCTTCGCTGAGGTTTACGTCGATACTGGTGCGTCCGTCGATCGCCACCTGTTGGGTGGTGTAGCCGATATAGGAAAAAGAAAGGCTGTCGCTGCCGGCGGGTACCGTCAATTCATAGCGTCCGTCGAGATCGGTAATGGTACCGCTGCTGGTACCGGGCACCTGTACGCTCACCCCGATTAGGGGTTCGGTACCGTCGGTTACAATGCCGTTAACGTTGACCTGGGCGGTCAGGCCCGCCGCAATGAGCAGGGCGAATAGAATAGGTATTGATCGTTTCATAAATGAATTATTCCAGGGTCAGGGAAATGGTGTTAGAAGCCGTGGCATCGCCGCCTACGTAGATCCGGAATTCACCGGGTTCGCTGCCGAAGGTCAGATCACGGCGGTAAAAGGATAGGTCTTCTTCGGTGAGCTCCAGCGTTACGGTTTGGCTTTCGCCGGCGGCTAGGTGTACCCGTTCGAAGGCTTTGAGCTCGCGTACCGGGCGGGTGACGGAGCCGACCACGTCCTGCACGTAGAGCTGGACTACGGTGGAACCCTCCACCGAGCCGGTGTTGGTCACCTCCACGGTCACCCGCGCGGTGTCGTTACGGGTCATGGTTCCGTTTTCCAGACTCGGCGCGCCGTATTCGAAAGTGGTATAGCTCAGGCCGTAGCCGAAGGGGTAGAGCGGGTCGTTGCTCTCGTCGAGGTATTTGCTGGTGTATTTGTTATTCGGATCCATCGGCCGGCCGGTATTCTTGGCACTGTAGAATATGGGTACCTGGCCGACGGAGCGCGGGAACGTCATCGGCAACCGCCCGCCGGGGTTGTGATCGCCGAAGAGTACGTCGGCCAGGGCATGCCCGGTTTCGGTGCCCGGGTACCAGGCTTCCAGGATGGCCGTGGCCGTGGAATCCACGCCGGGGATGGCGAGCGGTCGTCCGTTGAACAGGATCACTACGACGGGCTTACCGGTGGCGGCCAGCTCCCGGATCATCGCTGCCTGCTCGCCGGGCAAACCGATATCGGCTCGACTGGCGGCCTCCCCGCTCATCTCCCAATCTTCCCCCGCGGCTACGACGATGACGTCGGCCCGGCGGGCGGCGCGAACGGCTTCGGACATATCAGGTACGTAATTTACCTGCGCTCCGTCGCCCACTGCCTCCTGCATTCCGGTCAGCAGGGTTACTACGTCGGCGGCGCGACCGTCACCGTGCCAGGCACCGAGCATGTCTTCCTGGCTGTCGGCCAGTGGCCCGGTCAGCAGGATTCGACCACTTTCCGGGGAGAGCGGCAGCACGTTGTCGGCGTTCTTCAGCAGCACGAAGCTTTCGCGGGCGATCCGTCGGGCAGCTTCCCGGTTGGCTTCGGTCAGGATATTTTCGCTTTCGCGGTCGGTGTCGGAGTAGCGGTAGGGATCGTCGAAAAGGCCGAGGGCATACTTCATCCGGAGGATACGGCGTACGGCCTCGTTGACCTGTCCCATGGCCACCCCGCCACTTTCGACTTGCTCCGCTAAGTGGTCATAGAAAACGGCCCCCTGCATATCCATATCCACCCCGGCCTTCACGGCCAGCAGTCCAGCTTCAGCCTCGTCCGCGGCTACGCCATGGGGAATCATTTCGTTGATACTCGTGTAGTCGGTAACGACGAAGCCCATAAAGCCCCATTGGTCCCGCAAGATCTCCGTAAGCAGGTGCTCATTCCCCGTGGCCGGCACCCCGTCCAGCTCGTTAAAGCTGGTCATGAAGGTGGCCACGCCGGCGTCGAGGGCGGCTTTAAAGGGGGGCAGGTAGGTGTCCCAAAGCACCCGCTCCGAAATGTCGACGGTGTGGTAGTCGCGGCCGGCCTGGGCGGCTCCGTAAGCGGCGAAGTGCTTGGCGCAGGCCAGGATCGTCAGCGGGTCGGTCAGGTCGTCCCCCTGGAACCCTTTCACCCGCGCTTGGGCCATGACCTTACCCAGGTACACGTCCTCGCCGGCTCCTTCCATCACCCGGCCCCAGCGGGGGTCGCGGGCGATGTCCACCATCGGGGCGAAGGTCCAATGCAAACCGGCGGCGGCCGATTCCCGACCGGCAATGCGGGCCGATTCCTCGGCGGCCTCGGCATTCCAGCTAGCGGCCTCTCCCAAGGGTATCGGAAAGATGGTCCGGTAACCATGGATCACGTCGTAGCCGAACAGCAAGGGAATGCCGAGGCGGGTTTCCTCCACGGCCATCCGCTGTAAGTTGCGATTGTAGTCGGCGGTGTGCGCATTGAAAATGGCGCCCAGTTTGCCGGTCCTGATGTCATCCTGGTAGCCCTCCCGGATGGTGGGTCCGGTCACGTCCCAGTCGCTGGTGAACAGGGTCATCTGTCCCACTTTTTCCTCCAGGGTCATGATGTCGAGCAGGCTGTCGATTCGCCGTTCGTGGGAAGCGTTGTACCAGTCGGGTACCTGCTGGGCACTTAGCGCAGCCGTGATCAGCAGGAAGCTTATGGTTAAAATCTTGGTCATAGTTAGCTGGTCGGTTGTCGGTTGGCGGTTGGCGGTTGTCAGTTAGTCAGTTGGCGGTTGGTCCGGACACTTGCAGGTCCTGCGGACACTCCAAGGTCCTGTGTGCGTGCGGGCCGGTTTGACCGGAACATCGGAGTGTGGCGCTAGCCTCCTCAGAGTGTTCTGCTCGATGCTTGGCGTTAGCCTCATTTGAGTGTCCGGGGCAAGACAGCTCCTTAACCCCGTCACCCCTTACCCCCTTCACCTAGCCACCCCCCCGTAAAGCCTGCCCGTTCCAGGCCGCGCCGCACGTAAGGATTTTTCTTCATCACCTCCCAGATCAGTTCGGAGCGGTGATTCTCGATCTGGATCAGGATCGGGCCCTGGTCGATGCCGAGGTAATCCACGTCGTACCAGCCGTTCTCGTTGCCCTCCCCGAAGGTGTAGGTCAGGTTGAAAGCGTCCCGGAATCCGTAGGGCCCCACCAGGCTCTCGTACTGAGTGGTCCACATATGCTCCAGGGCGGCGATGCATTCCTCGGGCGCGAAGGGGACGGACCCCCCGGCCGCGGTGGGCGCGATCGTCCCGTCATCGATGATGTGGTCGGCGGAGGCACCGCGCGCTCGGTAGGAGTAGAATTTGATCGGTTCCCCGTTCACCAGGGTGTCGAGTCCGCCGGGGCCGTCACAGGCGGTCAGACCCCACTGTTCGGGGCCATAGCCCGTAAAGCCTTCCGGGTTATCGATGCAGTAGGCCCGGTTGCTCAGGGTGCCCTTCACGCTATTCTTGAAGTAGTCGCTGTCGTGCTCGCGCATGTAGTCGTCCTGTATATCCCGGAAGTCGACGTACATATGGCTGTACTGGTGGCCGAAGAGCGGCGTGAAGTTCAGGTGCTCGTAGCCCTGGAAAGTTTGCCAATCGTAGCCTTCCGTCCACCGCTCCCAGGCATTGTCGGGCAGCGGATGCGTTGGGGAGCCCAGCCCGAGGATCACCAGGATCATGGCCTCGTTGTAACCGTTCCACTCCGCGGGAATAAAGCCGCGATCGGGGCGCCAGCCCATGCTCATGCGGCCCTTTTCGTTCAGGCTCCAGTCCCACTCCACCCGGCGGTAGAGCTGGTCGGCCAGTTCGCGGATGCGGGTTTCGTCTTCTCCGGCTCCGTCGAAATAACTCATCACGGACAGCACGCCGGCCATGAGTAGGCCGGTATCGATGGTTGACAGCTCGACGTCGCGGTAGCGCAGGGCCTCGTCATTGGTCAGGAAGTGGTAGAACAGTCCCTTATAACCGGCTACGCCGCTCATCTCGGGGCCTTGCGGTAAGGACCATAGCTTCTCGAGGGTATTAAGGGTGCGGGTAGCTGCCTCTTCACGGGTGACGTACCCACGCTCGGACCCTACGATGTAGGACGTCAGGCCGAAGCCGGTAGCGGCGATGCTGCTGAAGCGGTCGGTAGGCCACCGGTCGGGAATCTGGTAGTTGTCGGCCAGGGCGGTCTCCCAGAAATAGCCGAAGGTGCGTCGTTGCAACTCGTCGAGGCTGAAGTTCCGCTCCTCCGCAGCCGCGGTCAACCCGGCGTCATCCGGAGGGGCCCGTTGGCAGGCACCGAACAGCAGAAACAGCAGTACGGTAAGTAATCTCATCATTTATCATTTTTAGGAAGTGAGTCCCGGTGGATGTTGGCACACCCCCGGGACTTACTTTCATTACTTACCGCTTTACAATCATCGAGCGAGCCACCAGGCGGCCGGACTTATCGTAGGCCCCGAGTACGTAGGTAGCGGAGCGGATGTCTTCCACCGGCCATTGTACCTGCGCTCCGTCGCCCGCAATGATCAGTTCCTTCACCTGCTGACCGAGCATGTTGGTCAGGGTAAAGCGAACAGCCTGGTTCGGGTTATCGATAGTGAGCTGGCTGGTAACCGGGTTGGGGAAGACCGAAAGGGCATCCACCCGCACGGGCTCGAAAATTCCAACGAGGTTGGCGCAGTCGCCACCGCCTACGGCGATGTCGTCAAAGTAGTGGGTCAGGGCCTCCGTGGGTACCTCCGTACTGTTCATGATCAGCGTGATACGGTCGTACATGGCCCCGTCGGGCAGGGCACTCATATCGAAGGTCAGCTCCTGCCACTCTCCGGGGGTAGTATAGTTGGCCGGAACGTCGCCGCTGGCGGGGGCACCATCCCGCGGTGCTTCCAGTTTAAAGACCACGGTGCCGGCTACGGACATCCACACCTTGGCGGTGACCGTTTTGGCTCCGCTTACCAGGGTAACGGGTGCACTCAGCAGAGTGGTAAGGCCGGCGAAGGTCTCCCCGTCGGTGGCTTCTTCGAACTGGCCTACTTCCTCGCTCATGTTGATGCCCGACTGATCCGGATTGGCCACGATCAGGAAGTCGTTGGTTTCAAAGGCGCCGTTGGCGAAGTAATTCCAGTCGGTGATCGTATAGTCCACGTCCTCAAAGGTGCTGATGCAGGAGGTCGTGTAGGGCGAACGCGTCAGACTGATGTTATCGATGTAGTAGGTATTGACTTCGGCATTATCGTCTCCTGCACCGAAGAACATCACGATGCGGGTATAGCCCATTCCCGCATAACTGCTCAGGTCGACATTGTAGGTTACCCACTCCTCCGTTTCGGGAATGTCTACATAAATTTCAACGGCGTCATTCGAGCCTCCTTCCAGTTTGAAGAGGATCTGGCCGTCAACGGGTGCCCAGATATCCGCGTAAAGCTGGTTGCGCAGGCTCAAATCGATGGGATCGGTAAAATCGATGGCCAGGGCGTTGAAGGCTCCGGCAGGATCGTCGAAGGCACCCACTCGGGTACTGGTATTTCCCGAACCGGCCCCGGCATCCGGGTTATCCACTACGCTCAGGTCATCCGCCCCTACCGTATAGGTGGCATTGCGCTGGCACTCAAAATTATCCAGGATATTGGGATCCACTTCCACGTCAGCGCAGGCATCTACCGTACTGGCGCCCTGGACCAGGTTGTCGAAGTAATACAGTCCCGTACCGGTGGTCTCGGGGTCGAAAAGGATGCGGACGGTACTGAAATCGGTCACGCCCGAGAATTCCTCGAAATTGAAACTCAGGGTTTGCCAGCTTTGCGTCTCGGAAATAGTGGCTTCGGCGCTCTTGACGCCTTCCAGATCGCTCACCAACTGTAGGGTTACGCTGGTAGCACCCTCCGGGGCCCATACGTCCAGATTGAGTTGGGGATCGGAGCTCAGGTCCAGGCCTTCGATCAGGCCCGCTTCCAGGAAGGCGAAATTCGCCGTTCCACGGGTGTAGCTACCTACGTTGGCACTCGTATTGGCACCGGTCATGTCGGGGTTTTCAATGACGCCGTTGAAGGTACCGTTGTTGTCACCCGTGGTTACCCAGGTCAGGGAAGCACCGTCCTCGAAGTCTTCGATGGCTTCCACCGGCGGCGTCGGGGTGATGGTAATATCGTCGATGAAATACGTGTCGCCTTCACCGTCTTCGCCGAAATTAAAGAACAGGGTGATCTGTCCGAAGTCTCCGCCGGAAACGTCGGCAAAGCTCTGGCATACTTCTACCCAGGTCTCGGTTTCGGTGATATCCACGCCACGTTCCAGGACGGGAGAATTGCCACCCTCCAGTTTAAAGCGTAACTCACCCGCCACCGGGGCCCATACCTTAATGCAGATATTGTTGTTGACAGACAGGTCGATACTTTCGTCGTAATCGATCACCAGGGCATGGAAAGCACCCGCACGATCGGTATACTGCCCAACGCTGTCGCTCATGTTGATGCCCGTTTTGTCCGGATTAACTACCGTCATAATGTCGTTGAAGCCCGGCACGCCGTAGCTGGCGTTTTGCTGGCACTCGAAATCGTCGATGATGGTCGGGTCCGTTACCGTACCGGCGCAGGGGCCGGCGGGACTCACGGTCAAGTTGTCGAAGAGGTAGGTATCGTCACTGGCCTCTACCCCGTCGTCGAAGAAAAGCACCACCCGCTGGGCATCGAAGTCGGCAGCACTGAAATCGAAGGTATACGTACGCCATACGTTGGCCGTAGCGATGTTCTTCTTCCTCTCGATGTTTGCACCGCCTTCGCCTTCTAACTTCATGATGAAGGAAGTGGCCGCGCCGGCATACACCTGGATCGAGAAGCGGTTGTTCGTGGTGAGGTCGAGCGGGGTATCGAAGGTGCCTACGAAAAGACTGAAGCTATGCGCTCCGCTCTTGGTGTAAGAGCCCACGCTTTCACTGGGGTTGATGCCGGTAGTGTCTTCCGGATTTTCCACCACCCCGTTGTAGGTCCCGTTGGTGGCCTCCCAGGTCACCGGGTCGTCGTCGCCTTCGAAATCGGCCAGCACGACGGTTTGCGCATACAGCCCGAATCCGGCGGCACAGCAGAGTAAAAGAAGTAAAAGTCTTTGCATGATAGTGTTGATTTAAGAGCTAAAAATTATCGGATGAGCAGCAGGGGTACCGAGGTGGTACCTTCCTGACTGAGTATTCTGAGATGATACAGGCCGTTTTTTGCGCCGGAGCGCAGGTTTATGGGCAAGCGGGATGGCCCGCCGCCGAGGGGCGTAGCGTTTATGAGGCGCTGGATGTGTTTCCCGGTAGGGTCCACCAAATCCACGCTTACGGTCGCGGGGCGGGCCAGGTCGAGGGAAAGGGTGGCCCGGTCAGCGGACGGGTTAGGGAAGACGGACGGACGCTCCGTCAGAAAGTCAGGTAATTCGGCCACCGCGGTGGTCGTCGAGTCTTCCACGAAGCCAATGGCCTCCAGGGCCGGAGCGATCTCCGGGCTTGACATAAATAAGTCCCAGAGCAACCCACTACGGTGATTTTCGATCATATTGATGATCGGGCCCTGGTCGATGGCGAGGTAGCTGTCGGCATACCAGTCAAGTTCCAGGTTGAAGGCGTCGTAGAATCCGTAGGGGCCCCACATTTCGGCACCGAGTTCCCGGTAGAAATGCTTGAGGGCGGCCATGCTTTTCTCGGGCGTATAGGGCATACTGCCCAGGGCGGCGGTGGGGGCGATCGTACCGTTATCCACGGTAGGATTGTCGGGAGCGTGGGCCAGGTAACCGTTGGGGTCGTCGCTGGCCGTTAGACCCCATACCTCCGGTCCGTACCCTTCCCGGTCGAAGGGGTTATCGATGGCGTGCTGGTAATTGATCAGGGTGTGGTTGGTGTTGCGGACGAAGTAGTTCACGTAGCGGTCCGCCTTATCGCGCGGGTCGAAACCCATATAGCTGTAGTGACTGAAGAACAACGGTCCGCCCTTGTCGCGCCCCACCAAAAGGGGGATGCCGTAGAAGGTGTTGTCGGTCTCGTAGCTTCCACCCGCCCAGCCGCTGTGGTATAGCTGCGGTGGGATCCGGTGGCTCTGAACGGGAGAAGCAACGGCCAGCAGGTAAACGATGTGCGTTTCATTAAAGCCGCGCAGCGGAAGGTTGATCTGGAATTGGTTGTTCGGCGACCAGTGCCAATAGAGCACGTTGGCGGTTTGTTTGCGGTACCAGCTCCAATTCACCCCCTCCCATAACTCGTTTATGTTGTCGCGTAGGCGGGTTTCGTCTTCGCTGTCTCCGGCGAAGTACTGCCGGGAGGTGAGGAGGCCCTGGATCAGGAAAGCCGTTTCGACGAGGTCGCCGCCGTCGTCCAGCGTGCTGAAGGGAATGACCGCTCCCGTCGCTCCGTTCATCCAGTGTGCAAAAGCCCCCTTGAAGCGGGGAACTTCCAAGAGGAAGTCGACGATCTTATTCGTCCGCTCAAGCGCCTGCTCATACGTAATGAAACCCCGATCGGCGCCTACGATCAGCGCCATCAACCCAAAGCCGCTGCCGCCGGAAGTAACGATACTGGTCGTGTTCCGCTCCCGCGCCAAACCCGAAACCGGATGTCCGAATTCGTAGAAGTAGCGAAGGGTGTATTCCTGGACCATGTCCAACAGCGCCGAGTCGCTCATTTCATAAGTCGTGGCAAAGACCGTATCCGAGGGCGCGCCGGCTAGGTTGCTGCCGGTGACTGCTTGGAGGTAGTAGCTGGTGCTGATGTCGAAATCTCCAACGAAGTGTACCAGTCGACGCTGGGCGGAATTGGTCGTGCCCACTACTTCGTACCCACCATCACCCGTTGAAGCATACACTCTTACCCGGTCTACGGATGGATCGGCGGGGGGGGTCCAATTCACTTCCACGTGGTGGTCGTAAGCAGTAGCCGTTACGCCCATTACCGGACCGGGCTGTGCCGTAACCACCGTGGTGGCGGTCAGGAAAAGAAGCCCCAAAAGGAGCTTCCCGGAGGAAGAAAAAGGTACTTGCATGAACGATCGACTTAAAAACCTGTGCGTGGTGTAACCCATCGACAGTTCACCAATGTTTGCTCACAAGTCCCGAAAAACCTAGAAATTTACCTCACCACGACTACGCCATGTGCAGAATTTTCTCAAAATTCCTGTAAATACTGGTTTAGATTGTCGTTGCTTTCCAGATCCAGCTTTTTTCGCAAGCGGTACCGCTTGTTCTCCACCCCCCGGATGGAAATATGCAAGAGCGGGGCAATTTCCTTCGAGCTCAGGTCCATCCGGAGGTAGGCGGCCAGACGGAGGTCGCCGGAGGTAAGGTCGGGATGTTCTTTTCGTAGGCGCTTTAGGAAGGCTTCGTGGACTTCATTGAAGTGGGATTCAAAAATGGCCCAATCCTCCTCGCTGTTGAGGTTGCGATCGATGAGGTGCAGGAGCTTTTGCGAATTCTTTGGTGCCGACGTCGCTCCCGCGGTCCGCGACAACTCCTCCTTCAGGTCCAGCAACATCTCGTTTTTCTTGGCCAGGGTTAGGGTGGTGTTGGCCAGCTCGCGACTCTTGCGTCTGATGTCCGCCTCCAGCTGCTCGTTTCGAGCCTCGATTTTCTGCCTTTGCAGTTGGCGTTGCCGAATAGCCTCCAGTTTGCGCGCCTGCAATTCCAGTCGCTTGCGGTGCTCGTGGTAGAAGAAATAAAGCAACCCAAGCAGGAGGAGCAGGTAGCCCCCGTAGGCCAGCCCGGTCCGGTACCAGGGTGGGCGGACGGTAAAGCCGAGTTCGGCCGCCGCACCAAACCAGTTCGCCTCCACCTGGAAGCGGTAGTCTCCCTCCTCCAGGTTGGTGAATACCCGCTCCCCGAGAGGTGACCATTCCGACCATTCGTCGCTGAACCCCAGTAACCTGGACCGATACCGGACTTCCCGGTCGAGGATCGGCAAAGCGAAGATGAACTGGAGGTCATTTCTGGCATACGGAATGCTCGCAGGCAGGTCACTTTCTTCCTGTGCTCGGTCACCGGCCAGCCGGAGCATCATATTACGTTCCCCCCCAGGAACCGGCACCGTGCCGTTATGGTAGAGGGCAAAACCGTCTTCCAGACACAGGAAATAGGTGGAATCGTCCAGCGCGGTCAGGGCCGGAAAACTCCTGCGCAGACTTACCGGATAAGAAGCCAGGGCCTGCCGTCCACGGTAGGGGCTGATCCGGTCCCGCTCGATCAGGAACCATTCTTCGCTATCCTTTCGCCCGGGAATCAGGTATGCCTGCGGCGACAGTTTCACGCCCCGGAAGGTGGTCAGGGTATCCAGTTGACCGGATCGATAGTGGTAAATACCCTCGTCCGTCTGCACCAGCAAGGTGTCACCGAATCGGGCCATGACGGGTCTGATAAGGTCCGGCCGCAGGATGGTATCTACCGCTTCGATCGATCCGAGGTTATCGGAGAGGATAATCCGGTAGCCGCCTCTCGATCCGTGCAGGGCCAGCAGTTCGTGGTTTCCGGTGCGGGTGAGGTACCGCAGCGGGGCAAGGAGCCCTTCGAGCCGTTGTTCTGTACCGATGCCGGACGTACGGGAGAATTCCAACAGGCTGATGCCCGCGTAGTTGGCCTGTAGCAGTCGGGTACTGTCCACCTCGATAAACATGGATTGCCACCCACCCGAGCGGT
This sequence comes from Lewinellaceae bacterium, assembly GCA_963747415.1. Lineage (GTDB taxonomy): Bacteria > Bacteroidota > Bacteroidia > Chitinophagales > Saprospiraceae > Neolewinella. The sequence goes on from CAVVFF010000004.1 coordinate 2,255,548, forward strand.
TCGATAGCCTGGTGGCTTCATCTCCGTTTACGAGGAAGGTACCCTCATTATGGCCGCAGAGTAAGCCATAGGGAGTTTTTCTCAGTTCCCAAACCTGACCGGCGGTACCGCTGACCAGACCGAAGGTGGCCTCGTCAGCTTGGTAGCGAAACAGGCCCTGGTTGGTACCTACGTAGAAATCACCCTGATACAAGGTGGCTGCGTAGGCCGATCCGATGGGAGGGTCGCCCGACCGGTAGAAGAGCAGAGGTTCGCTGCGTACGATGAGCGCCAGGCCCCGATCAAGACCCACCCAAAGATTCCCGTCCCGGTCCTCGAAGAGGGCCAATACCGTATTATTGCTCAACCCGTTGCCATAGCTCAGGTGGTAAAGAAAGCTGCCGTCGGGCTCGAATACGAAGACCCCGCTCCTTATCGTACCAACGGCAATATCCCCGTCGCCAAGTCGCTTCAGACGGTTAATCTGTTGCCCCGCCAGCAAGCGGTCGGCTTGCTCCGATAACCCCTCATAGCCTCCGTTCCGGTAGCGGAACACCCGATCGGTGGTGGCGACCAGGGGCTCCTCCGCCGAGCCGGTCAATCCAACAATGGGCTCCCCGCCGGGGTCGCTGTTCGGCAGGAGGATCGCGTTCTTTTCCGGCCTTTGCCGGTAGATGCCCGATCCCGTCATGGGTATAAGTACCTGCCCGTTTGCCGCGTGCGCGAACATCAGATCGCCCGGCACTTCGACGTTGAGCCCCGCTCCGGCATACCAGTAGAGTCGCGTGAAGGATTGGAAGACTAAAGTGTCCCGGTCAATTACCTCGATATTCCAGATCTCTTCCCCCTGGTCTTCCGGGGGCAGTGTCGCGCTCAGGGAGACGTAACTGCCTAGCTGCCCGTCGCGGGTGCGGAAGTACCCGAACTCGCCGTAGCCCCCGACGTACAGCCTGTCAGCGGACCAGGCGACCGAGCGGACCGCCGGGCGCCCGGGCAGCTGATGAACGGTCCAGTTCTGACCATCGTACCGCAGCACGCCACCCGAATTGGCTACGTAGAGGATACCTTCGGGTGACTGGGTAATATCCCAATTCTGGTTATCGGCACCGTAGTCGGCTTCGGAATACTGGTTTATCCGGGGGGTAAGCTGTGGCATAGTCCCCCCGATCCATTCCTGGCCCGTCGCCTCGTTGGCAACCAGCCCTAATAGCAGCAATATCCGGAGAGCATTCAAGCGGCGAAGATGGTTCAATACCCGAAAACTACCAATTCGGCCATCAACCCCCAACCTATACGCGTGAATTGTCCGGCAAAGTAGGCAACCTTCCCGGACTATCCGACATCAGTAGCCTTCGTTCTGGCCGAGATTTTCGTTCCGTTGTATCTCCTGGTTGGGGAGGGGCAGAAACAGGTGCTTCGGCTGAAAGGTCTGCCCCCAGGTGTTCTCATGACCGATCAGGTCAACGAAGTCGATCTCGCCCCCGGCGCTGGTTTCCGGGTAGGTACGGGTGCGGACCATATCGAACCAGATCTTAAAGTCAAGGGCCAGTTCGCGCATCCGCTCCTTCCATACTTCCTCTACGAATTGCTCTACGGATAGCCCGGCTAACGATTCGCTGATTTCCTCGGCAGACTGCATATAGTAGGCGCGGCTTCTGACCTCCGTGAGGTATTCGACGGCCTCGGCCGTGACGCCCTCCGAACGGGCAATGGCTTCGGCCGCAATGAGCAGTACCTCGGCGTAGCTGTAGGCCTTCACCTCCAGTTCGGAATTGGCGGTTTCGAATACGGCTACGTCGTCGTGCCAGAGGTAGGGCGTGTAGGCAAACTCGACCAACTCGCCGGCGGCGTTGATCAATTCGTAGTGAAAGAACTGCCGGTTCTGGATCCGCAGGTCCTCCTCCATATCGTAGCCCCGGATAAAGGCGTCGCGGGGCTGATAGGCGCCGTTGTTTATGGTGAACTGGATGGTACCCTCGCTGGTTTCGGCGCGGGTCAGCGGCACCGGGTAGGTATACTGCGGGTAGCCGGAATTGCTGATGCCGATCGTAAATTCAATGGGGTAGACGAATTCCTGCGCCAGTGCGTCCGGCTCCTGCCGCCGGATCTTGTTGTAGGCACTGTTTTCCACGTCCACTTCCCCATTGGGTAGGAGGCTGTTCTCGACAAGCGAATGGCTGCCCGAATTGATGACCTCCCGGGCCGCGGCGGCCGCGGCGGCGTAGTGGTCTTCCTGCACCGGAAAACCGCTGCGGGTCAGCTGTACGTCCGCCAGCAGTGCGGCGGCGGCCGGTTGGGTGACGCGGTACCCGTTGGAGATCATATTCTGCGTGGACAGTCCCGCATCGTCAACGGCAAAGTTCAGGTCGGCAACGATCTGCTCATAGACGGCGGCTACCGGGTCGCGTTCCCGGTAAATATCATTCAGCGACTCGTAGGGCTCAACGATAAGCGGCACGTCTCCGAAAAAGCGGGCCAGGGTGAAGTACGCCCATGCGCGGAAGAAGCGAGCTTCGCCGAGGAGCCGATTACTGGCTTCAGTAGAGAGTCTCGGGGTGGTGGGAATATACTTGATGGCGTTGTTGGCCCGTCCGATCTCCCGGTACATCTGCGACCACAGGCCGTTGATGAATCCGTCGGAGTTGATACTGTTTACGGTCAACTGCTGGGCAAACTGAATGAAGGGTTCCTGCCCTTTATATTCATCGTCGAAAAAGCCCGACAGGTAAGGTCCGTACATGATCTGCCGGCCGGAATAGACGCCGCCGTTCATCCACATGGCAGGGGCGCCGTCGCGGTACAGAGCGTTCACGGAATTCTGGGCGTGCTCGGGTTCGGTGAAGAACTGGTTCAGGCTGATCTCATCCCGGGGATTCTCCTCCAGGAAGTTCTCACAGGAAAATGTGATAAGACAGAGTAGCAAAAGCGCCAGGCTAATGGGTAGGTATTTCATGTGGAGCGCGATTTAAAGTTTTACGTTAAGACCGAAAGTGAAGGTGCGGGGGCGGGGGTACTGGAAGAAGAAAATGTTCTGCCCCCACTGATTGCCCCCCCAGGAAGTAGCCTCGGGGTCCAGGCCCTGAAACTCGTCCGAAGTGACGACGAAAAGGTTCTGGGCGGAGACGTACAGCCGCAAACTTCCCAGGTTCAACCGGTCGGCCGCGGCGCCCGGCAGGTTGTAGCCCAGCGTGAAGGCGTTGCCGCGCAGGTAGGAGCCGTTCACCACCCAGTGGTCGTCGACCTGGCTGTTCTGTCCGGCGTAGGCCTGGTTGCGGATCTCCTGCACCATGGTGTTCTGATTGTTCGGCGTCCAGGCTTCGGTAAGGATGGTACGCAGTCCGTTCGCAATGCCCGAGCGGTCTTCCGTACTGTGGTAATACTGCTGCATGATGTCCACGCCGAGGACGAACTGCAAGTCCGCCGTCAGATCGAAATTACCGAAGGTGAAGTTGTTGATGAAACTCCCGTTCCAGTTGGGCAATCCCTTGCCGATGATCGTTTGCTCTTCCGAACGCTTGGCCTCGCCGGGTACGGAGTTGACCTCGGCTGCCGCATCGGCTTCGTCGGTACCCCAGGTGCCGAGGCGCTCGTATCCCCAGAAAGAACTCAGGGATTCTCCTACCCGCAGGATGGTCTGGCTGCCACTGACCCAGAAAGGGCCGGGAAAAATGTCCTCATCGTTCTCGCCGAGCTTCTCGATGCGGTTCTTATTGTAGCTGAAGTTCACCGTCGACGACCAGGTAAAGGCTTCACTAACTACGTTCTGGGTGTTTACCAGCACTTCCACGCCCCGGTTGGATACCTCCCCGATGTTGTCGAAAATACCTCCGTATCCCGTGGACTGCGGGATGGGGCGGTTCAGCAACAGGTCGGTGGTCAGTTTGTAGTAGTAATCCATTTCAACCCCTACGCGGTAGTTGAATAGCGACAGGTCGAAACCGACGTCAAACTGCCGGGTCTTCTCCCATTCCAGGTCGGGGTTGGCCAGCCGGTTGATGACCGTATTGGTGGCCCGCTGCCCGTTGATCAGGGTAGTACCGGAAGACAGCGTGGCCAGCGACTGATAGGCGGCGATCTCCGTATTGCCGGTGATGCCGTAGCTCGAACGCACTTTGAGTTGACTGATGGTGGAGTTCCCCTGCAGGAATTCCTCATTGGAGAGTACCCAGCCAATGCCCACCGAGGGGAACACGCCGTATTTATTATTGGCGCCGAAGCGGGAGGAGCCGTCCACCCGGCCGGTAAGCGTGAGCAGGTAGCGGTCGTCGTACGAGTAGCCGCCGCGGAGGAAGTACGAGTTCATCGTCCAGTCGTCGTAGAAAGAACTCGGCGCGCCGGGCTGGCTGGCCGCCTGCAGGCTGTTAAAGCGGAAGAAATCGTCAGCGAAGCCCTGGACGCCGATGCCGAAGCCGTCGGCCGCCCGTTTTTGCCAGCTGAGTCCCGCTACGCCGTTGAAGCTGTGGGGGCCGAACTGCCGGTTGTAGCTCAGGTAGTTTTCCTGCTGCCAGTAAGTGAAGCGATCCAGGTTCTGGCTGGCGGACCCCAGCGGGGCGGAGATGTTGATCAGGTCGTTCGGGCTGTAGAACTGAAACAGCCGCTCCTGCTTATCGAAGCCGAACTGAGTCCGCAGATCCAGGCCTTCCGCCAGGTGAAACACCAGGTAGGCATTGCCGAAGAGCTGGGTGCGCTTGGCCAGCCGGTCCTGTGTCTGCAGAACGTGGACGGGGTTGGCCATCGCCTCCAGATTGTAGGCATCCGTGATGTTGCCGCTGTTGGCGTAGGTACCGTCGGGAAACTGGACCGGGAAGATGGGCGGCATTTCGATCATCGTTCGACGGGGCGACTGCCCGCCACCGCCTTCCTCGAAGCTGTTTTCCTTGGTGACGTTGGTGAGGATATTGAAACCGAAGGTCACCCAGTCTTTGGGATTGCCCTCGTAGGCCACCTTGCCGTAGAGGCGGTTGAGGTAGTTATTGAGCATGATGCCCTCCGTACCGGTGTAGTTCAGGAATACCCCGTAAGAGGAGTTGCCGGTCCGCTGTTGGATTGACAGCTGGTGGCTGTGGCTGATGGCCGTTCGGGTGGCCTCGTCCTGCCAGTCGGTATCGTAAAGCGGGTCACCGTTCTCGTCGAAGAGATTGGGATCGTTCGTGGTAAAGACGGGATCGCTTTCGGGGCGGTACTTCGGGGTATTGTCCATACCGATGCGTACCACTTCCAGCCACTCTTCCGCGTTGAGCACGTCCATCTTCTTGCGCAGGTTGCCGGCCGAGACATAACCGTCGTACCCGACCGTGATGCCCTCCGTGTTGGGGCCCCGCTTGGAAGTAACGAGAATCACCCCGTTGGCCCCCCGGGATCCATAAATGGCGGTGGCCGAAGCATCCTTCAGTACCTCCATACTCTTAATATCGTTGGGGTTCAGGAACTGGATGTCCTCCATCACTACCCCGTCTACGACGTAGAGCGGACTGGAGCTGGAGTTGATCGTTCCCAGGCCACGGATGAGCACCCGGGGGCTGCCCGTCGGTGAGCCGGAGTTCAGGAACACGTTGACGCCGGCCACTTTCCCCTGCAGGCCCTGGATCGCGTTGGTCACCGGAGCCCTTAGCAGCTCTTCCGAGCTGAGGGTACCGATGGCACCGGTCACGTCCGATTTCCGCTGGGTACCGTAGCCTACCACGACCACCTCGGAGAGGGACTGAACGTCGGTGGACAATTCGATTACGATTTCGGATTGCTCGTCTACCAGGATTTCCTCCGTAGCGTAACTGATCGAAGAGATCACCAGCGTCACCGGACCATCCGGTACCGTGAGCGTGAAATTTCCGTCGAGGTCCGTGACCGTCCCGCCGGTACTATTTTTTACCCGGATGGTCGCCCCGATCAGCGGCTCTCCGGTTTCGGCGTCGATCACCCGGCCGCTGAGCTCGCGCTCCTCATCGGCTTCGGATAGGGACATGGAAAAGGCGTGGGGCGGGGCCTCCGGCATCGCTGTCGGGGTACTCGCGGCGTGTAAGGTGATTACACCTGGCACGAAAAGGGCCGTACTGAATAGGAGCATCCCTATCCAGGTCTTGTATTGCATGACCATAAAATCTTAGTTGAAAAGTATGGAGATTAAGTGTCGACTAGTAAGTTCCGTATTAAGTCCGGGATTAATATAGTCCGATTTTGTTAATATTCCACACTTCCCGGCTTCAACGGGTTAAAATTTTACCATTTTATATGGATATTTGCGTTTGCGCACACGCAAGCGCCGATTTATTCCCTGCCTTCTCACTCGAAAATTACGGCTAATCAACCTTACGGGCGGCGGAGCGCAGGACCCTACGGACCTACTGCAAGGGCTGCGTTAGCACCGCCAGACTTTCCATGATCCCCTCCCGGAAGTTGCCGAGCCGGATATTCTCATTGGGCGCGTGAATGCTGTTGTCGGGATTCGGAATGCGGAGGCTTACGGCGGGCAGTTTTAGCAGGTTTACGAAAGGCCCCATCGGCTGGGAACCGCCGGTCGTACGCATGCGCACGGGAGCTTTGCCAACACCACGGGTCACCGCGGCCGTCAGCCAGGTATCGATGGGGGTACCCAGGTCGGTTCGGAAAGGGACCGAGCCGAGACTGGAAGTGAAAGAGATCAGTTTTGGGTATTGTAGCCGCTCTTCCTCCGTTGGTAAGGAATCGACGAAGTGGTAGCCCCGCGCGGCAATGAAATCCCTGAGCAATTTTACCTGTCGCTCTCCCGGCGTCTCGGCCACGAGGCGCATATCGATCTCGATCGTGACATCTTCGGGAATCAGGGTTCGGACCTCCTTTCCGGTCCAGCCGGCCTTCATTCCGCGTACGTTCAGACTGGGATACTGCAGCGCTTCCTGGTAGGTATCCCCCAGCGCTTCGTTCTCGGCGATGCCTACCATGGCGCGAATCGCTTCACGGCTTTCCGGCACCTTATTCATTTCCTCCTTATCGGCATCGGTGAGCTTCACCCCTTCGTAAAAACCGGGAATGCGGACGCGACCGTCTTCTCCCTTCATTGCCGCCAGCAGGTGGGCGGCCCGAAAGACGGGATTAGGGGCGAAGTTCCCGTACTGTCCGCTATGCAGGGAATACGCGGGACCGAACAGCCGCAGCGTCACCGTTGCGATGCCCCGGGCGCCGAAGGTCAGCGTGGGCTCATTACTGACGTGGCGGGTACCGTCCATGATGACCAGGAAGTCCGCGTTGAAAAGTTCCCGGTATTGTGCGACTGCACCGGGCAGGTCGTCGCTGCCCAGTTCCTCCTGGAAATCCATAATGACCTTGACATTGTAAGCCGGGTCGATGCCTTCCCGTTGCATAATGTCGAGGGCCGTAATAAAGGCCATCGCCGGCCCCTTGGAATCCGAGGCCGAGCGGGCGAAGAGCCGCAGTTCGGGATCGAGATTCCCCCGCGGGACATCCACTACCGAATAGGAGCCATCCCCGTTCTTTTCCTTCCAGGTGGCTGCGTAGGGATCTGGCTGGTCCCAGGCAGCGTCGTCTACCGGTTGCCCGTCGATCTGCAAATAGAACAGGACGGCAGGCAGTGCCTCGTCGATGGTCTTGTGGGCAAAGAGCAGCGGCATGCCGGGGGTTTCCAGGCGCGTAAGTTCGAAGCCGAGATCGGTAAAGCGGGTTTGGCACCAGGCCAGATTGGCTTTGACCTGACCGGGGTAATTCCCGTCGTTGGGGATGGCGAGGAAGGTGGTGAGCTCCTCCAGGGCCGTGGGTAGGGCCTGGTCGGTGAGGGTAGTGATCTCCGAGTGGTCCAACGATTGACTCTGAAGGTTGGTGCAGACGGACCCCAAGAATAACCCTATACTAAGCGTAATCGTCTTGAGCATTCTCAGCTTTTAGCGGAGCCTTTAAAAGATAGTGTTAGGAAAGTTACTCAACTTCAGCACAAGGTCGACCGCCTTTCTACCACAGTTGGGGAAGAATTTATGCGGGAACGGATGGTTGAAGAGGACGCGACCATCACAAGTTTAGTTTGCACCTGCGCGCCGCCGGCCGATTCCCCCGCCTGTTATATCCCGCAGGGGGCAGGCAGTTTTGCAAGCCAGCCTTTGCAGCTAATCCGGACACCGGGTAATTCCGGCCGCGTTTAGCCCGTTAACCGACGTAGTGTGAAACCCCGATACACTTACCCCACCCATTCCGCGCCACAGCCGCTAAATTTCCATTTTACCACGCCCCATTAATGACGCTGCCCCGTCTACTGAGTATTCTGGCCGGTTTAATTTCGTTGCTCGCGCTGACCTATTGCGCCGGCCCCCGCCCCGTTTTCGCAAATCCGTATCGCTCCCCGCTGGCCACCTACCGCTTCAGCTGTAAACCCCTGGATTCCCTTACCGTAGCTGCGGTGCTGCCCGAACTCGAGGAGCAGTTCGGCGACCAGCTGGAAACTTCCATGTACCGCGATAAGATCCTCGCCGCCCTCTCCTTCTACCCCGACCTGCGCGGTACGAAGATCCGCCTGGTGCAGCGACGACTAAGAACCTCCATGGCGGCCCGTCCGGGCATCAGCCTGAGCCGCAACCGACGGGGTTATGCGATTCACGTAGACGACGTAAGCGATAAAGCCTCTGATTTTCGGAAGGCCTCCTATTCCGCGCAGGTGGGCTGCTTCATCCACGAACTGGGACATATTTCCTACTACACCGCCCGCTCCACGGTACAACTTCTCGGCGACGGGGCGGCATACGTGACCAGTCAACGCTTCAAGAACGGCTACGAACGGATCGCCGACAGCCTGGCCATCCGTAACGGGGGCGGCTACTACGTTTACCAGTACCGCACCTTCACCTTCGAGGAGGCTGAGCTGCCGAAAGCCTATCTGGCCTTCAAACGGCGGAATTACACGGATAACCTTCAATTGCTGGGCAAGCACATCGCGTACCTCCGGGAGAATAGCGTGGATAAATGTGTCGACTATTGAGCGTCGTTGCTCCCGCGCTCCGCCGCCCGCTCCCTGCCCTTCCGGTCCACCCGCCGCTCACCCATGGCCAGCCCGATGCACAGCAATCCGTAAACCACCAGGATCGTTAGCCAGCCCCGCATGCTCCAGCCCAACCCATAACTAAAAAGAATTGGTGCCGCCGCCGAGGCAACGACGACGAACAGCCGCACGGTGCTCTTGATACTCCCCAGGAACCTGGGGCCGTAGCGCGATGCCCACAGGGCCGGCGTATTCACCGAATCCGTGCCACCGCTCACCGCCATCAGGCCGAAGAAAACGGGGACGGCCCATGTGGCCTCTACCAGCATGAGGATCAGCAGTCCGGCCACCGCCGGCATGAGTACGAAGCGGAGCAGCCGCTCCGGTCCGATCCGATCGATCACGTCGCCGCCGAACAGCAGGAATACTACCCGCACCAGTCCGTAGGCGCTCAGTCCGTAGGCCATGGTCTCGGCCGTATAGCCGCGTTCCACTGCGATAACCGATTGATTGAAGACCAGTCCCGTGAAGACGAACGGAATGAACAGCACGATGGGTAACACCAACTGGAAGCGTCGGTCTTTGAGTACGTCGCGCCGGCCCCAGGAGACTACGTCTGCCGCGTCAGGGTCCCGCTTTTGCTGTGCTTTGGCTACCGTATCCGCCTTCTGAAAATCGTCGTGGCGGCGTACCAACAGCCAAACCAGCGGAAGGAAAACGAAGAGCACCGCGCAGCCCGCCATCAGCCACACCGGCGCGTAGCCATAGCTGACCATGGCGTAGGTCGCCAGGGGCGGCAGCAATACCTCCGCCGCGGAGATCCCGATGATGGACAGGGCCAGCGCCCGCCCGCGTCGCTGGTCGAAGTAACGCCCTATGGTCGTCGACCCGATCAAGGGCAGCACCCCCTGACCGCCCAGCCGCACGATGAAGAGTCCGGCCACCAGCAGCGCGATGTGGCTGGAGAAGGCTAGTAGGGCCGTTCCCACCAGCAGACACGCGGCGGTAACCGAGCTGACGTAGCGCACCTTGAGGCGGTCAACCTGCTTGCCGATGACGGGCAGCACGAAGGCCGCCGCCAGGGTCACCGTGGAATAGATGGCGGCAAAGGTGTTGTCGGCCCAGTCCATGCGCTCCGTCATGCGTGCCACGAAGAGGCTGATGAAGAAGGTCTGACCGACGAAACTGAAGAAGAAGTGGAGGAAGCCGAAGCCCAGGTATCTACCGTTCGTACGCGTCAGGATACCGGGACGGTCTTGCGTTTCCGTCATGCTGTATGGTTTTTATCGACTTCTTGTTCCAGGTGCTCGCTGCGCGAGCGGTTGTTTTACCGCAGATTCCGCTGATTGTTCTCACGCATTGATGCGCAGATTTTCTCGCCGGACAGTTTATTTCGCAGATCATCGGGTGCTTCGCTCCCGCTGTACCTATTTACCGCGGAGTCGCGGAGGTACGCCGAGTGTTTGCTACGTCTCCGCGTACCTGCGCTTCTCCGCGGGTTTAAAAGCAACCCTTACAACTAGATTCTAGGTAGACCCCTAACAGCCGCAGGCTACTAACCGCGCAGCGACTACCGCGACCGCAGGGAGCCTCTACCGCGACCGAAGGGAGTCTCTACCGCGACCGCAGGGAGCGCTACCAAGCAGGAGCAAAGCGACTGCGCCTAGTCCTCCACCGGTTCCAATTCCCCAAACAAGCTTAGATCAGCCGCCTGAAACGCCTCACGGAAGTCAGCCATCGGGCCGGTAAGGAAGCCATTGACCCGATCGACGAAATCGTCCGCCATTTCGGAGAACTGCCCCAGCATCAAGGTGGCCATTTGGTTCGGCTCCCCTTCGATCTGGCTGATGTAGCGGCGTGCCCCGGAGAGGTAAGCCTGCAGGTTGGTTGGATTACGCTGGATGCCCTTCAGGTCGGCGGGCTCCATGACGATCTCTTCCAGTTCTTCGATCTGCTCGACGAGTTCCTTTCGGTCGGCGTCGAGACTGTCCTTTACTTCCTTTGGGGCCTTTTCCGTCACTTCGGCTACCCGCTTTAGCGACTTGCGGGCTTCCTGCAGCCGGTCGAAGGCGGCGGTGACCTGCTCGGTCTTGTTCTCCAGTCTGGTGTAGAGCGCATCCCGCTGGGCGTAGCGGCCGCTGCCGGCGTAATTGTCGCGCGGATCGGGGTGTACGGTCACCAGGGTTTCTTCGCTGTGGTTGCCGTAGGTCAGTTTAATGCGGTAGGTACCTGGCAGTACGATCAGGCCACTGGGGATGTCAGCGTCGTCGCTGGGTTCGCGACGACTGGGGGTCAGGACCCCGTCGCGCCGCATGTTCCAGGTGGTCCGGTTCATGCCCCAGGTTGGCTTTTCGGTGTAGGTGCGGATGGTGTCGCCGCTCTGCACGTCGATTACCTGGAACTTAACCTTGTCCTTCGGTGCGGCAACCGGATCGACGTCGTCGTCACGGTCGGCAAAGGCGGCTCGCATGCTACCCGTTTCCCGTCCGGGGATATCCTCCTTGAGCTCCGGGTCGATCAGGGAGTAGTTGGTCATGCGGCTGATATCGATCGAATCGGTGGTGGTGGTGTCCGAGGGTCCGCCGGGGCGGATCCAGTAAGTAAGCATCGCACCGTATGGCCGGTCTTCCCCTTCGAATTCGGCCTGGGCGTGGAAGCGTGTTCCCTGGTAGGAGCGGTATTCCCACTGGTAGGCATCGGGGGCGGAGAAGATGCGGAAACTGTCCTGGAGTATGTCCATCCCTTCCTGCGCCAGTTTGCGGAAGGGGCGGATGTCATCCAGGATCCAGGCCGCGCGACCGAAGGTGCCGATGATGAGGTCGTGCTCGCGGGGGTGGATCTTCAGGTCGCGGGTGCTGACGTGGGGGTAGCCCGCGTCGTGGCGGGTCCAGGTATCGCCGTAGTCCAGGCTGAACCAGAGCCCCTGGTCGGTACCGAGAAAGAGCAGGTTTTCCTGCACGGGATCCTGCACGATCGCCTGGGCGTGACCGCTCACCTTGTTCTCATCCACGATGCGGGTAAAGTTTTCACCGTAATCGGTGGTATGGTACACCATGGGGCGGTAGTCGCCGCGGCGGTAATCATTGACAACCACGAAGGCTTCTCCCGGATTAATGGGCGAAGATTCGATGTAGGGGATCCAGCTGTTGGGGTTCATGCCGGCGAGCTTTCCGCTGAGTTCGGTCCAGGTGCGGCCTCCGTTGCGGGTCAGGTGCAACAGACCGTCGTCGCTGCCCACCCAGATGACGCTGTCACCCATCGAGTAGCCGGTAGATTCGGGGACGATCGTCAGCAGGGTGGTATGATTTTCGGCCTGGGTGGCATCGATGGTGAGGCCGCCGCTGATGTCCTGCCGTTGCTTGGTCGTATCGTCGGTGGTGAGGTCGGGGCTGATGATCTCCCAGCTGTCGCCGGCGTTGGTGCTCTTGTGCACGTACTGGCTGCCCATGTAGATGGTATTTGGGTCGCGGGGCGACTGGGCGATGGGCGCGTTCCAGTTGAAGCGCAGGAACTCCCCTTCCGGATGTACCGGGCGGATGAAGATGGTCTTGCCGGTGCTGCGATGCACCCGCCCGAGGTAGCCCCCCTGGCTGGCCGCGTAGACCACGTCCGGCGAGTTGGGCTTGAAGATCATATCAAAGCCGTCGCCGAAGTACACCTCCTGCCAGTCGGCACCGGTGATGCCGCCGCTCTTCAGGGCCTGGCTCGGGCCTACCCAGCTGCCGTTATCCTGCAGGCCGCCGCCCACGAGGTAGGGGTAGCTCATATCGTACGCGATGTGGTAGAACTGGGCCAGGGGCAAATTCCCGATGAAGCGCCAGGTTTTACCGGCGTCGCGGCTGATGTTCATACCTCCGTCGTTGCCGTCTATGAGGTACTCCGGGTCGTCGGGGCTGATCCAGAAGGCGTGGTGATCGGGGTGTACGGCATTGCCGTAATTGGCGATCTCGGTAAAGCTTTTGCCCCCATCCGTTGACTTATCTAGGTAGGTGTGGACATTATAGATCGTATTAGGGTTGCTTGGGTCCACGTACAGTTCGGCGTAGTAGAACGGACGGGTACCGATATTCGTCTTGCTCACCAGATCGAAGGTTTCTCCGCCGTCCGTGCTTTTGTACAGGCCGTTCTCCTTGGCTTCCACCAGGGCGTAAATGATCTCGGGGTCGCTGGCGGCGATGGCCAGTCCGATTCGGCCCAGGTCACCCTTCGGCAGACCGTCCTTGGCGGTGCGGCGTTCCCAATTGTCGCCACCGTCCTTGCTGATCCAGATGCCGGAACCGGGTCCGCCGGAGTTGAAGAACCAGGGGTCGCGATCGAATGTCCAGGTAGCGGCAACGAGTTTATCGGGGTTCGTGGGATCCATGACGAAGTCGGCGATACCCGTTCCTTCGTCGATGTAGAGCACCTTTTCCCAATTCTTCCCGCCGTCGGTCGTCCGATAAACGCCGCGTTCGGGGTTGGGGGCCCACATACTGCCCATGGCCCCTACGTAGACGGTATTCTCATCGGTGGGGTGCGGCAGGATGCGGTAGATGTGGCGGGTATCTTCGAGGCCCATCATGTCCCAGTTCTTCCCGCCGTCGAGACTGCGGTAGATACCGCCGCCGTAATTGGCCGAGTTGCGCGGGTTACCTTCACCCGTGCCCGCCCAGATGATGTTGGGATTGGCATCGCTGACGGCCACGGCGCCGATGCCGAGGTACTTCTGGTCGTCGAAGATGGGCTCGAAACTGATGCCGCCGTTGTTACTCCTCCACACGCCTCCACTGGCCGTGGCCACGTAGATCATGTCACCATCCTCGGGGTGGACGTCAATTCCCGTTACCCTTCCGGACATGCCCGCCGGTCCGATGTTGCGGGGGGCGAGGGCTTTCCAGTGGTCTTCATTGAGATCCTGGGCGAAGAATTGCGCCGGGGCGCAGGTGAACAGGAATAGGGTAAAGAGTAGCGTAGTTCGGTTCATTGATCTGGGATAAGCCGGGAAGATAGGAAAGACTCGGAATGCGGCCTGGGTCTGGCGGTCGATGGCGCTGCTCGGGTAGGGGGTAATTCGACATCGGAGGTTGCCCGGTATCATCACTTTTTCTGGAAATTTTTGGTCTATTCCTGCTGGGTGGGGGAATTCAGACATCCGATGTCGATCGTGTTTGCCACCTAATTTTACTTTTTAATAGCCTATAATTATCTTTCCGCTTCGCTTTTGTTCTGGATTTGAGAAAATTAGACATCCGATATGTCAGCACCCAAAATTCCGCCAATATGGCAGGAACTGGAGCTGTAAGCGTTCGACTTAAGCTCCCTAAAATGCCAATCTTCAATGAAATCCACGCAGCTGATCTTCTTTAATCCTTGCCCTCCAACGCCCTGCTGAAGGTATACCACTGGTTAACATTGACCAGAAAGGAGGTGCCCAGTCAGAGAAGAAATACCAGCCTATAATCCTACCGAAGCAGACCCCAGCATGAAAATGGCATGGACAATTCCTGATATAGGCTCATCAGGTGTTTACAGCCAGGGAAAAGGGCCGTGATTAAAACTATTAGACGAGCAGTGCTTTAGCAAGGATGGACAAAGACCGACAGTGCTGACACCGCCCGGAAGGTCTTCAGGAACAGGAGGGTCGCCACTTATTCCATTGGGCGACATCCGGAATGAGTACGTATATTAGTAGTAATGAAGTTCCGTTTCCTCTCCTTCCTGCTCGCAGCCGCCTTCCTCACTACCTGCGAGGAACAACTACCCCCGCCGAACATGGCTACCCCACAAACGGTGGAAGCCAGTGCGTCCACTGCCCCTGACAGCGTACTGCGCCACGCAGTATTTTTCGCCTTTAATGACGATGCCACCCCCGCCCAGATCACCGAGGTCCAGCAGGCCTTTAGCAACCTGCCGAGCGCCATTGAGGAGATCCGCGACTATGAATGGGGCACCAACAACAGTCCTGAGGGATTGAACAAGGGCTTCACCCACGCCTTTTTCGTCACATTTGACAGTGAGGCCGATCGAGCGACCTACCTACCCCACCCCGCTCATCAGGCGTTCGTGGAGGTCCTTCAACCCGTGGTCAAGGACGTTTTCGTGGTTGATTATTGGGCGCGGGAGGATTGACTTAAAGGCACCACCACTACAATATCTGTCTTCTTTAGTTAAAGGAACAGCACCCGCCTAGTCAGACAGCTTGCTGGAACGGCGGCTTCCGCCGGCTACAATCTTCACGTATTTTCCGGCAGATATCTAACTAGTAAGAATATCCCCTCATCAGTTCCGGGCATATAAGCTACCTATTCAGGCATATAGCCTAGCCCTAATTTCGACATCCGATGTAAATCCCGGTTGTCACCATTTTTTCTGCCATTCACAACCTACATAGGGCATCTCGATAGAATTTTACCCCTTAGATGAGAAATTTCGACATCCGATGTTTAAATACCCCCCCGCTAAAAACCGATCCGCAGAGGAATCCAGGCAGCGAAAGAATTATCGCGATATCCAAAATCATTCCACTCGGTCCGATATCCCAGGCCTGCCCCAACCTCGAAATTGAGGTGCCGACCGAGATTTCGCCTTATCCCCCAGGTAGGCAGTATGGTGATCCCTTGATTGATAGAGGTCCCCTCTTCGTTGGATAACGTGAACCAACCGGGATGGTAGCTAACCGGAAGCGACAAAAAGTTAGCGGCATTGCGATCAGTCCGTTTTTCTTTCAGTGCCCGCTTGTCCAGATTATAGTACCATCGTGGCCCCGCCTCAATGACGGGAACTATCGCCAAGGTGGCCCCGTCGATCGAGCTGCCCCCCCAGATTCCCCCGTCAAGTCCGGCATTTATGCGCGCCACTATCCGGCGTCCGAGCGGAAATTCAGCGTAGCCCCACGCCCCTAAAAAGCCGATTTGAGCGCCGTAAACCCGCATAACCGCCGTTTCCCGATCCGACTGTCCGGATACCGAAGTCGAAAGGGTAAAAAAAAGACAGAAAAAGGCTATATAGTAAAGCGGTTTCATGTAAAGGTGTTTTAGGTGAAGTAGATGGTGAGCCAATCAAAGACTCCCATATGAGAATGTCCAAATGTACCAGCCCCATTTCCTGTAAAACGCTGGATCAACGCATTTTAAAGTATAAATAACGTACGCCCGGCCACCGTCCGTCCGAGCAAGCTGATCGCGATGTGCGCAAAAACTTTAGAATTCAGCCGCCCGTTTATCTTACTACCTCAGCACCAAAACGGTACCAACCGAAAACCCACAACTAACTACCAACTACCGCACTATACAGCAAGCGAAGCTTGCGACTACCGATTACCGTACTAACCATGCTTTCCAGGCTCTTCATCCTCCCCATCCGCTTCTACCAGATCGCCATCTCGCCGCTCATCGGTGCGCGTTGCCGGTATGACCCCACGTGTAGCCACTACGCTATCGGGGCGATTAAGGAATGGGGCGTACTGAAGGGAAGTTGGCTCGGACTGAAGCGAATCGGACGCTGCCACCCCTGGGGCGGCTTCGGACCGGACCCGGTGCCGAAGAACCCCAAGCGCAGCCATGAAGCGGACCCGGGCGTTAAGTAGGGGTTAAAGATGGCTGATCCCTTGACTTTACTCCACGAAAGTGGCTTTATAGTGTAATGCATAACTTGTTTAACCGCCGACTTTTGCCCCCGACCCCAAGGGAGGAGGAAGTCCCCCCTATAGATAGTCGTACATTTAGATAAGCATCCGCCCGTAGTCAATCCGCCTCCTATGTTTCGTTTCACCATCATTTTACTATTCGTTTCGGCAATGCTGCCTGCCCAGGGCATCGAATTCTTCGAGGGCACCTGGGACGAAGCCCTCGCCAAAGCCGAAGCCGACGACAAGCTCATCTTCGTAGACGCCTACGCCGAATGGTGCGGCCCCTGCAAGATGATGGCCAACAACGTCTTCCCCCAGGAGGAAGTCGGTGACTTTTTCAACAGCAACTTCATCAGCGTCCAGTACGATATGGAAAAGCCGGAGTCCGCCGATTTCCGGGAATTCCACCGGGCACCCGCCTTTCCTACCCTGCTGTTCATCAATGCCGACAACGAGCCCGTCCACCGCGTGATCGGCGCCCGCCAGGCCGATCAGCTCATCGGCGATGCCCGCACCGCCCTGGAGCGCATTGATAATATGGCCGCCCTGGAAAAGGCCTACGAGGACAAGGAGCCGGACGCCGCCTATAAACTCATTCGTGCCCTGATCCGACGCGGTGAACCGCACCTGAAGATCGCCAACGATTACCTGCGGACACCGGGCTTGAATTTGTCGGATCCTGCGCCCCGCCGCACTATTTTTATGGCTACGACCGAAGCCGACAGCCGCCTGTTTGACTTGCTGATCGAGCAGCGGGAGGGCATTATCGAACTGGAGGGCCGCCAGGCTTACGACGAAAAAGTGCGGGAAGCCGTACGCGCCACCTTCAACAAGGCCCTCGAATACCGCAGCGAAGACCTCATGCAAAGCGCCGTAAATAAGATGGCGCTAGTGGATAAAGACGAGGCCAAACGGCTCGAGTCGGAAGGAGAATTTGCCTTCGCGCTGCAAGGCAACGATCACAAAGCCGTATACAAGGCCGCCAAAAGCTACCTAAAGAAGGGCGCCGAGGGTGATGAAGATCGTCTGCGCAATCTATTCGGCGCCCTCGAAAATTCCGACTTTATCAACTACACGGTCATCATCGACCTGGCCGCCGAATCCCTCGGCGCCGCCGCCGAACTTGCCGAAGAAGGCTGGCGGGACTACTATAACCTCGGTCGTTTTCTACAAAAGCGGCAACGCTACGAGGAGGGATTGAAGGCCGCCGAACAATCCCTGGCCGCACTCGGTCCCGACGGCCGCGACAATTACCGCCGCGCCATTCAGGACCTGGTCGACCAGCTTCGCGCCCAAACGGAATAAGACAATCGCCTGTGGCGTAGCTTTGCGGCCATGTATCCGGATCTTTCCTACCTGCTTCACGACCTTATCGGCACCGCCCGCGACAACGGCTTCAGCATCGTCAAAACCTTCGGGCTCTTCTTGCTGCTGGCCTTTATCGTGGCCGCCCAGCTTCTGAAACTGGAGCTACGGCGCCGCGAGCGACTCGGTCAACTTCGGGGGGAAAAGTCCCTGCGCATACCCGGCGAAACGGTCACTACGGCGGATTACGTCACCAATACGATTCTTGGCTTTGTCCTTGGGTTCAAGTTGCCCTATATACTGGGTAATTTCAAAGCTATGCAACTCGATCCGTCAGGTACGCTGCTATCAATGGATGGCTTCGTCTGGACCGGTTTGGTAGGTGCCGTGCTTTTTTTCAGTTACTACTACAGCATCGGGCGAAGGCAGAGCGGGGATACCGAACCCCGGCCAGTGACCATCTACCCCAGCGACCGGGTCGGTCCCATCACGATGGTGGCCGCGCTCGGCGGTTTGCTCGGCGCTAAATTATTCGCCGTGATCGAGTACTGGGATCGCTTCCTGCAGAATCCCATCCAGGAGCTATTCAGCGGCGGCGGATTGGCCATCTACGGCGGCCTGATCGGCGGCGGCGTAGCTGTTTTTCTCTACCTGCGTAAGCACAAGATTCCGGTGCTGCCCGTCATGGACGCGGTGGCCCCGGCCCTCATCGTAGCCTACGGCGTGGGACGCATCGGCTGCCAGCTCAGCGGCGACGGCGACTGGGGTACGGCCATCGCCGCCATCCCCGACGGCTGGTTCCTGCCCGACTGGCTCTACGGCTTCGATTACCCGAACAACGTGCTCAACCGGGGCGTCCCCATTCCCGGCTGTGACGACCAGTACTGCAGCGTGCTGCCCGAGCTTCATTACCCGACCCCCGTCTACGAGACGCTGATGGCCTTTGCGATCGGCGGCATCCTATGGGCGGTCCGCAAACCGCTGACGGTTTTTCCGGCCATGCTCTTCTGCATCTACCTGTTCTTCAATGGGGTGGAGCGCTTCTTCATCGAGTACGTCCGCCTCAACGACCAGTATGACTTCCTCGGCTTCAGCCTCACCCAGGCCCAGATCATCGCGCTCGGCTTCATGGCCTCCGGCCTCATAGGAGGTTTATTGGTCTACAAACGCGGTCGCTTTACCTACCGGTTGGGCGACGGAGCGCAGGAAGAAATGGAATAGGAATTGGGCAGATTGAAAGCGTTCATTCAATGATGCGCGAAGCCCAATCATTCGAGAAGGCTATTTCGAACCGGTTTACATCTCCGGATTAGTTCGATTAAAAGGTCCGTATTTCGAGCCTCGTCCGTCTCCGAACCAGGTGTCGCGGCTACTGAATCAAAACCCGACGGATACCGCGCCCCTCGGAGGTCTTCCAGTCCATAATGAGGATACCCGTCGGTAGGCCGGAAGTACTCAACTCAAGGGCGCCGTCAAACGCAGGCAGGCGGAACTCCTTGATGAGCCGGCCGCTTGCGTCGATAAACTTCAGGGTGCTTTCGCGGGCGGTGGTACCGTCAAGGTAGACGACTTCCCGGGCCGGGTTAGGGAATACCTCCATACGGATGGTGGAAAGCGGGTTATTCTGTAGGGAGGTGGGCGAACCATTGCCTATGCCGTTCCAGACAACGAATTGGCCCATCATCCCCTTGTCTTCGTGGGGAAGGATATGGCAGTGGTACATATAAGAGCTGTCGGGTGCAACCTCGGTGCCGTAATCCGGGAAGGATGCGATGTAGGTCAGTTTCCAGCCGGGTTGGACGAGAACGTTGTCTTTGGGGCCGTCAAACAATTCGGGGTGGGCCGCGTGATCCAGCAAGCTGCCATCCTCATTCATGATTTCGGTAACCCAGAAGTGGGTATCGTGTATGTGCCAGGGATGGCCACGGTCCGTTTGGTTGTCGATTGTCCATAATTCCGTGCTGTCCACTTTTACCACATCGTTGACGACCATCATGTCCATCAGCGTGCTGTCGATATTGTAGAGCGGCGTAGTGCTGACATCGAAGCGGTCGCGGCGGAGGGTTTTGGTCCGTGACCGGGTAACCTGGCTGAGGGGCGGCTCTTCGGAGGGATACAGGCTAAGCGGGAAACCAATGATCGGACTAATCGGAGCCGGGTTTCCGTTGACGACGAGTTTGAGTAAGTTCCGGTTTTGCGCGTAGCCATCGGTAAGGCTCGTGCTGCCGATAATGCCGGCGGGAATCCCGTCAACGGCGTTTTCCAAGAATAATTCCGTTCCCACCGGAAGGCCGCGCAAATCGAGCAAAAATTCCGTCCTTTCCCCGGGAGACATCAGAATGCTTTCCATTTGATGGGTCTGCGCCATGTAGCCGGCATCGGTGGCGATCATCTGGGCGGGAAAGGCCGTGCCATCCTCCGATTTGAATGTAAAGTTGAAGGAGAATTTGCCGTCGCCGTTGAGCAGGCGCAGGCGAATCATACCGGCGGGAACCTCAAGCACCGGGTCAATAATGCCGTTGACCATGTAGTAGTAATCATCCTTGAATCCGTCATCGGCCTGGATGGCTACGGCACCTTCGCTATTCCGCAGGAACTTCTTGGTCTGAAAGATCAGCGGGAAATCGTTTATCCCATAGTCGACCGGAAGTACACCGTGCCAAAAGTTGAGGATAGGGTCGTCCTTACCGTCCTCGGGGTCTTCTGAGATGATCATTCCCGACAGCCCCATTTGTATGTGACGATAAGTGAGGTCCATGGCGTGGGGATGGTACCACATGGTCGCGGATTTATCCAGCACCCGGAAGAAGGGGTTCCAAGTTTCCCCCGCCGCGATGCGCTGATGGGGACCGCCATCGGCGAATTGGGGTACGTGGGCCCCGTGCCAGTGGCAGGTCGTCACCTCGCTGAGCTTGTTCGTTACCGTTGGCCTCAAATCATGCAAATAGCTCCACGTAAGGGTCGGACCTAGAATGGTGGTAGTTCCCGGGTTATTGGCATCTTCGAAAGCGAAGGTCTTGACCATCGCGTTCAGCGAGTCGGTCCCATTGGGGTTAAAATTGTGCTCGGTTTCGATGACGTTGAGGTGATAGTCGTCGGTGGTAATAAGCGGAGGAATGAAGATGTCGTTGACAAACTCCTGGGCCCCCAGGCCAGCAGCGCAATAAGGGAGCAGGAATAAGGCGACAGATCTAATTATCATGTGTACAAATGGAGTTGGCGCCTACTCTGTTACGGATTTTCGGCAAACTCCCGTAGATGTTGAATATAGGGCATATAAGCGGTAATTCGTGGGTAAACACGTGAGTGGCTCGTCGTCAAGCTTTGCGGCCGGCAAGGTTTCAGTCAATCGGCGGCAATATGAAATTAAGCCAAAACTATGGCCGACTTACCCCGGAGCCGTCGGGGAGAGCGATGCCGGGGCCTGGGTGGTGAAGCATCTCCGAGCTGCCGTCCGGGTATTTGATAAGCCGTTTTAGGGGAGCCCGCTTGTGGAGAAGGGGCTTTTTCTTGGCCTCCGTACCTTCCCGCTATGCGAATAGTCACCTTTGGCGAAATCATGATGCGCCTCACCACGCCACGACACCAGCGGTTCCGCCAGGCCAGTATGCTGGAGGTAGAGTACGGTGGCGGGGAAAGCAACGTCGGCGTTTCCCTGGCTAATTACGGGCAGGATGTGCGCTTCGTTTCCCGACTGCCGGATAATGATCTGGGAGAGTGTGCCATCCGCTCGTTGCGGGCAGCGGGGATCGATACGACTCACATCGTCCGCGGCGGTAAGCGCCTCGGTATCTATTTTCTGGAAACGGGGGCGGTTCAGCGGCCCTCAAAGGTCATCTACGACCGGGAGGACAGCTCCATGGCTACGCTTTCCCCAGGTGATATTGACTGGGACGCGACCTTCGAAGGAGTGACCTGGTTCCACTGGTCGGGTATCACCCCGGCGGTGAGCGCCTCGGCCGCGGAAGCGTGTCTGGAAGCGTGTAAAGCCGCCGCCGAACGGGGCATCACCATCAGCGTCGACCTGAACCACCGCAGCAAACTGTGGCAGTATGGCAAGGACCCGTCCGAGGTCATGCCGGAGTTGGTGGAGTACTGCGACCTGATCGTCGGGGGCGCCTTCGAAGCCGAGAAATACTTCGGTGTCTCCGTCGACGGCGACTTCGAAGCGCTAGCCCGCGCCCTCGGGGCGCGTTTCCCGAAGGCCGGCCGCATCGTCACCACCCACCGTAAATCCTATTCCGCCAGTCACAACGCCTACACCGGATTACTCTGGGACGGAGAGACCCTTCATTCCAGTCCGACCTACGAGCTCACCCACATCGTCGACCGGGTCGGCGGGGGAGATAGTTTCATGGGCGGCCTGATCCACGGACTCATTACCTGGCCCCATGACCTGACCTACGCCTTGCGCTTCGCGGTAGCCGCATCGGCGCTCAAGCACACCATCCCGGGCGACGTCAACCTGGTCACCGCCGATGAAGTCATAAGCCTGATGGAAGGCGACGGCAGCGGGCGGGTAAAGCGGTAGGAGGGATGGTATTAGACATCCGATGTGTTTTCCATTTAGCACCCCCAATGATCTCTTCATCACCGCATGGATCGGATTTTGATCATTTTGTCCGATATTTGAGAAATTTAGACATCCGATGTGTCACCCCTCACCCTTTCGTAGGTAAGAAACCCATTTTTAACTCTCAAAATGTTGCATCGAAAGCCTAAACCGGAAAGTTTACCTCGAAAAAGGGGCAATCCACTGTATCCTCCCAATCAATACCTCGACTTAGGAGCACAAAGCCTGAAATTATGGCAGCCCAGCGCTCGTAATCGACATCCGATGTCTAAATAACCCAACCCGCCCTTTATCCTGCCCATAGGTACTTCCGCCCTATCTTCGCAGCCTAAATTCAGCGATATGAAATTCGGCGTAATCGTTTTCCCCGGCAGTAACTGCGACGATGATATGGTCCACGTCCTCGGTACCGTCCTGGGTAGGGAGACCGTAAAACTCTGGCACAAGGAAGAAAGCCTCGGCGACCTGACCACCGACGACTGCATCATCGTACCCGGTGGCTTCAGCTACGGCGATTACGTCCGCGCCGGTGCCGTAGCCCGCTTTTCCCCGATCATGAAGTCGGTGATCGATTTCGCCAACCGCGGCGGCTACGTCTTCGGCATTTGCAACGGATTCCAGATTCTCTGCGAGGCCGGTCTGCTACCTGGCGCCCTCCTGCGCAACCGCGAACAGAAATTCATCGCCAAGAACGTCTACATCCGCGCCGAAACCGACAATGCCCCCACCAACCGCCGCCTCTCCACCGGCCAGGTACTGCGCATTCCCATCGCCCACGCCGAGGGCCGCTACTACGCCGACGAGCAGACCATCAACGAACTCAAAGAGAACGACCAGGTCCTCTTCCGGTACTGCGACGGCGCCGGAGAAGTCCACCCCGACAGCAACCACAACGGCTCACTTGACAACATAGCCGGTATCTGCAATGCGAAACGCAACGTCTTCGGCATGATGCCCCACCCGGAGCGCGCCAGCGAGGATATCCTGGGCAATCGCGATGGGTTTTCCATCTTTCAGGGGCTGGCCGAGGCGGTGGCTGCAGCGTAGGGAAGAGGAATAGGGTATAGGGTGTAGGAATTTGGTCATAAGGTATAGGCGTACATGCCCTATGACCTACGTCCTATAACCTAAACCGCCACCCCCCGTTCCCGCAGTTCCTCCCGCAGCTGCTCCGGATGCTCGAACCGGATCGTATCCAGCCCTTCCTTACGAGCGGCTTCCACGTTGCGCGCACTGTCGTCGATGAAGACGCAGCCGCCGTAGCCCTCCAGGTCGTAGGTATCGTGGAGCAATCGGTAGATGGCCGGATCGGGCTTCTGCAGTTCCACCTCTCCAGAAACCATGATCGCTTCGAAGATGCTTAGAAAATCGAAGGTTTCCCGCGCCCAGGGGAAGAGCTCGTGCGACCAGTTGGTGAGCGCCAGGAGACGGTATTGACCACTAGCCTCCAGCTGTTTGAGAATTTCTACGGAGCCTTCGATCGGCCCCGTGATGGTCTCCGTCCAGCGGTCGTAGTAGATGCGGATCTCCCGCTCATATTTCGGGTGTTTCGAGATCAGTTCGCTCGTCCCTTCCTGGATCGTCCGGCCCGCATCCTGCTTTTCGTTCCACTCCAGGGTGGCCACGTGCTGGAGAAAATAGTCGACCTCGTCTTCCGTAGCGAAGACCTTTTCAAACAGCGCCCGGGGCTGCCAGCGGATGAGTACGTTGCCTAGGTCGAAGATGATGGTATGTATTTCCAAGGGGCAAAAGAGTTACGGGGTAAAGGGCCTAAGGGGCGGCAGGTTGGGCGCCGGCGCGCAGGTCCAAGGTAATTCAGGCAGCGAAATCGACCCCTGCAATGCCATCCCGGCAACTTACCTGCGAATGAACTTCTCCCCTATAAGGTAGGTCTCCAGGCCGGTAGCTCCCCCCTTAGCCCCTTCCAACTTTAACTCATTCAACAGCAGTACTCCGTTCCGGGCGGCTATATGCAAAGGCCATCAACCCCAGCCCCAGGGCTACCAGTGGTAGGCTAAGCCACTGCCCGGTCTGCAACGCCCCCTCGGCGGCAAAGCCACCCTGCTGGCTCTTGAAGAACTCCCAGACAAACCGGAAGCCAAAAATCAGTGCAAACCACAGCCCGGTGAGAAAACCCGGTCGCTTGCGCAACTCGGTGTTCCAATACAACCACAGTAGTAAGGCAAAAACCAGCAGATAGCTGAAACTCTCGTAAAGTTGAACGGGATGGCGCGGTACCGTGGCCAGAATAGCCGGTCTGGCATTGACAAAGAGAAAGGCCCACGGCGCATCACTCGGGGTACCCACGATCTCGCTGTTCATCAGGTTACCGAAGCGGATCATCGCGCCAACCAGGGCGATCGGAGCCGCCACTTTATCGCTGATCCAGAAGAAAGACTTCTTGCTTACGAATCTACTGAAAAGCCAAAGCGCCGTCACTACCCCGATCACGCCGCCGTGACTGGCCAGGCCACCTTCCCACACCCTGAGGATATCCTCCGGATGCGTGCTGTAGTAATCCCACTGGTAGAACAGGATGTGCCCTAAACGGGCTCCAAGCACCGTACCCGCGATGAGGAAGTAAAAGCAGTAGTCCAGCCACGCTTCCGGCGCCCCGTCGCGCAAAAACATCCGCCGTACCATCATGAATCCGAGCAGGAAGCCGAGGGCGAACATCATGCCGTACCACCGCAGGGTGATGGGTCCGATGGAGAAGATCTCGGGAGAGGCTTCCCAGGTGATGAATGCGTACATAGTTAGTGTTCTTCGCTGATGCTAACCGGAGGATCCCGGTCCAGATGCTCTTCGATAAGGCAAAATCCTGCCCCCGTGGGATTGATCGATTTAGCGCTTTGGAAGAGGGCGGTGGAAAAGTGGTAAAGATTGTTGGTACCCCGGACTAGGAAGTCCGGGGTAATAGGAGCACGATCGTCCTTCCCCAGCCGGAGGAAGCCGACAGGATGGTAAGTATCCTCTAGCTTCTCATACTCTTCTATATCGGAAAATATTTCCCGGTATTGGTGGCCTTCGCGATCCAATACTTCGCGGATGGTTTCCTTAGCCTCGGCAATCGCTTGACGGTCGCTTTCACTGATCGACCACTCCACGACGATACCAGGCTCGGCGAAGCTATCGGTTTGCTTCGAAAGCCTAAGCTCGCTATCGGTTTTCGAACCCTGCTCGATATCCAATTGCAGGCTCCACTTCCGGTCGTGGACATGCAACTTACGGAGGAAGAGCAGTTTACTACCAAATAGGGCCAGAAACTTAAAACTCTGCAACACTTCACCAACGGAGGTCTTCCCCTCCTGCCGGCCGAACATAACTTTTTTGAGTACCGAAAAGGCCGCGACGTCCTTATTTGGAACTACGTGGGCAAAATTCACCCGCCCACCGGAGGTAGGAACCAGTAGTCGCTTGGTAAACAACGACGTACCAACAAAACGTGGGGTGAAGTCCTGGCCATCCAGCACCGGATCCGACCCGCTCACCTCAAACAGTTCGACGCTGATGTGGTCCCCAAGGTTTTTTCCGAGGTCGGTATCGGCAAGGCTTGGTAGCGCAGCCTTTTGAAGCAATCGACAGGATTCCAATGCTCCGGCGGTCAGGTAAAAACGGTCCGCACTAAGTTCGGATGCCGCTCCGGCTTTCGTACGCAGCGAAACGGATTCGATGGATCCATCAGAGGAGATATGCATTCCCGTGACCCGGGAATTTTTAATCCAGCGCACCGCCGCCCGGTCTTTTTTGCTTACCCGTTTAAAGAGGTTTCGCTTAAAATATCCGAGCCACAGACCATTCTTGACGCGGGGATGCTCCAGCTCCCCCGGGATACGACGCTTACCGAGCAGTTGGTCCAGTACCTTGCCCCGGTGCCGGTTATTGATCTCGACAATGTAGTCCCAGTCCGCGTCCCCCTCGGGTATATCCCGCTTATCGAAGAACAGGATCTGACCACCCCAGCGGGAGGAGGTGCCCCCGAGCCCGAAATAACGACCGAACCGCGACACCTTGCTTTTGTCGGCCTCCGTAGCTATGCCGATCTCTTCCGAAGTGCGGATGGACTCATCACCAATCTCCACAACCGTGATCTGTACACTATCGCCGTAGCACTCCCGTAGTCGCTGGAGCAAATAGGAGCCATACGTACCACATCCAATAATGCAAATAGTAGGTGGAGTCATGACTTATTCATTTACGTTGGCGGCTACGTAGGCATTAAAGCCGGCATAAAGTTCGGGCGAGACGGGTCGGTTGGCCTGCCACTTTTTTACAACGTCACGAATGTTCTTATCCTTGCTGGAAGAGAATAGGGTAATACCAAAGTCCTGGTCCCGACGGAAGTAAGCCATACACAGTTCCACTGCGGTAATGTCGGTTTCGTTACGCTCCCGCAGGTAGGCCGTGGCGGAACCCAGGAGGCTGAAGATGCCGAAGCGGTAATACACCCTACCCGAATGGTCATGACTGATGGATGCGGCAAGCTTTCGGTCTATTTGATCACCGAACTGAATGGCAGTGTATTCCGTGCCTAAGGGCTCGCCTTCGTAAATGTCCGCGAAACTTCCCGCCATACCCAAGCGCCGAATTTTGCCCGCATCCCTTGCTTTGAGGAGCCGGGCCACGACGTCCTCCTGGTTGGCCAGGGAAGAATCGATCCGGTGCAGCATGAAGTTGTCGACGTAGTCCGTCTTCAATTCTGTCAGGCTGTTTTCCAGGCTACCGATCAGCCCATCGGGATCGATGCTCGAAGTGTAGGTAAAAGCGTGGTGGTGCTTGCTGCCCGAGACCCTAACGGCCGTGGCCAGGAGTCGCTTAAGCGGGGTGCGGACTAAGTTAAATACGGGGAGTAAACTGAACGGGATCCGACGCGGGGTGATTCCATACTTGGTCGTCACGGTCACTTGGTCGCGCCGGGAGCCGATGAATTTGCCGAGCAGCATTTCCGCGTGCCCAAAACAGTAGGCCGGAGCGGTATCGAAGTGGGTGATGCCCTCATCGAAGGCAGTGTGCAGGTTGCGGACGGCGGAACGTACCGTCGAGTTCTTCGCAAGCGAAGAGGTCCCAAATCCAAGGGGAAGCTTATCGGTGGTGGGCGAACTACGATCCATATGCGGTGAAGATGAAAAACAGCGGTGGAAATCGCTTACGACTTCTCCGGTTTCATTTGCGGAAAGAACAGCACTTCCTGGATGGTCCGCTGTCCGGTGAGGAGCATGACCAACCGGTCGATCCCGATGCCAATGCCGGCGGTAGGGGGCATGCCGTACTCGAGGGCCCGGAGGAAGTCCTCGTCGAGCGCCATGGCTTCCTCGTCGCCGCGCTTACCGAGTTCGAGCTGCTCCTCAAAGCGTTCGCGCTGGTCGATCGGGTCGTTGAGCTCGGAGTAGGCATTAGCCAGTTCCTTACCGTTGACGATCAGCTCGAAGCGCTCCACCAGGCCTTCCTTCTCGCGGTGCTTTTTGGTGAGGGGCGACATCTCCACCGGGTAATCGGTGATGAAGGTGGGCTGGATCAGCCGGGCTTCTACTTTCTCCCCGAAGATCTCGTCGATGATCTTACCGCGACCCATTGTTTTGTCGATGTGGATGTCCAGGCGGTCGGCGATGGCACGCAGGCTTTCCTCGTCGGCGCCGTGGATGTCTTCGCCGGTGTATTCCTGGATGGCGTCGGCCATGGTCAGCCGGCGGTAGGGCCCTTTGAAGTCAACGGTGTTATCGCCGATCTTAACCTCGGTCGTGGCGTCGCCGTTCACGGCCCGGACGGCGTGCTCCAGCAGCTGCTCGCAGGTTTCCATCATCCAGTTATAGTCCTTATAGGCTACGTAGAACTCCACCATGGTGAATTCCGGATTATGCGTCCGGTCCATCCCTTCATTGCGGAAGATCTTGGCGAATTCGTACACCCCGTCGAAGCCGCCGATGATGAGGCGCTTGAGGTAGAGCTCGTTGGCAATGCGGAGGTACATCGGTACGTCCAGCGTATTGTGGTGGGTCTTGAAGGGACGGGCCGCCGCGCCGCCGTGGATGGGCTGGAGCACGGGCGTTTCCACCTCCATCAGACCTAATTCATCGAGAAAATGGCGCATGGCGGTGATCAGCCGACTCCGCTTGCGGAACACCTCCTTCACCTTTGGATTGACGGTCAGATCGACGTAGCGCATGCGGTAGCGCAGCTCGGGGTCTTTAAAGTCGTCGTGGACCTTACCCTGCTCATCCTCCTTCGGGGAGGGCAATGGTCGGAGCGACTTGCCAAGGAAGGTAAATTCCTTGACGTGGACGCTGAAATCTCCCCCGTGCGCGTTTTGAAGACGAATCCCTTCACGCCAATGAAGTCGCCCAGGTCGAGCAGCTTCTTGAAGACGGTATTGTACATCGTTTTGTCCTCCTCGGGAGCGATATCGTCGCGGCTAACGTAGAGCTGGATGCGACCGCTGCTGTCCTGCAGGTTGGCGAAAGCCGCCTTACCCATGATGCGTTGCGACATGATCCGGCCGGCCAGGGCCACATCCTGAAGGTTAGTGATCTGCCCTTCATCGTCCATTTCGACCTGCTCTTTGATCTCGGTGGCAAGGTGGGTGACCGGAAAGAGCGCCGCGGGATAGGGGTCGATCCCTAGTTCGCGGATCTTGGCGAGGTTTTCACGCCGGGTCTTTTCCTGGTCTGTCAATTCCATTAGGTAGTTTTTTCGGATGGCGAAGTTACGCTTTGTTGTTTAGTGGCTGGAAAGGTTGCGGGGCCGGTAACGGTCCAGACCCTTGGCGCTTAGGCCCCACGGCGCCGTGACAAAAACAAAGGGATTTGACAAAAACATATCTTTTGACAAAGAAGACCGACCAGCTACGCCCCCCCCTACTTCGCGCACCTCAGCGGTTAATCCGCGAGCGGTCACCAGCCATGTGGGTTATTCGCACCGCCTGGCCCCCTGTCTCCCAAAGGGGGAAGGCTGGGGCTAATACTCAATGGTAATCCAATATTCGCGAGCAGGACGTGAAACGGGATATATACCAAGATTCGTCGAAAAGGTTTGTTCCTGCGCCCCGCCGCCAATAGCTTGGGTAAAATTCCACCTATGCCGCTCCAATACTTTCTACCCTGGTGTTTTCTCTTCCCACTTTGTGGCCTGTCCGCCCAGGTGGATTCGCTGATCGATGCCCAGGATACCACGATCATAGGGTCGGAGCAGCGGGCGATCCTGTACAGTCTGTTGCAAACCTTCCCCGAGGGGGGCGAGGCGGCGGTGGCGCTGATCGATGGCGAAACAACCACCTTTTACGGCGTGCGCAGGGAGAATGGCCAACTGATCACGGTAGCAAACGCCGATCGGGGTTTCGGCGTCGGGTCCGTCACGAAGGTACTAACCGCTACCCTGCTGACTGATTTCGTGGCCAACGGGGAGGTCGCGCTCGATGACCCCGTCAATGCCGTATTCGACTTTCCCTTCCCGGACAGCATCTCCTTCACCTACCGGCAACTGGCTACCCACACCAGCGGGCTGCCCCGCATGCCGAACAATATGCCGGGCCTATTGCTGACCCCCGACAACCCCTTCTCGAATTATACGGGCCGGCAAAATTGGAAAGCTACCTGAAGGAAAACCTTAGCGTAGCGCCGGACGGTAACGGCGGCTATTCCAACCTCGCATTCGGACTCTTGGGATACACCCTGGGCAGCCGATTCGATACCATCGGCTACGCGGCGTCCCTGCGGCAGCGGGTGCTCGACCCGCTGGGTATGGAGCATACCTCCTTTGGCATCGACAGCACCCGAAGCCACCTGGTACAAGGCCTGAATCCGAACGGCAGCCCCGCTACCTTCTGGACATTCACGGAAGCCATGGGTAGTGCCGGCGCGATCGTCTC
This sequence comes from Lewinellaceae bacterium, assembly GCA_963747415.1. GTDB lineage: Bacteria > Bacteroidota > Bacteroidia > Chitinophagales > Saprospiraceae > Neolewinella. The sequence continues at coordinate 2,285,828 of CAVVFF010000004.1, forward strand.
CACGGCCCGGGATATGGCACGCTTCCTACGCGCGCAACTGGACAGTACACTAGCCCCCCTCGCGCTTACCCGGGAACGGCACGGCATTTACAGCGGTACCCGGCCGGTAGGCTTGGGATGGCAGATTCTCTACCCGAACGCGGGTTATACGGTCTACTGGCATAACGGAGCCGTGGGCGGCTACCGATCCTTCATTGCCATTGACACGGAGCACGAACGCGGAGCAGTGTTGCTGACCAACGTTCTGGTGATCGACGAAACGGTGGATCGAGCCGGGCTGGCCCTGGCAAAACCGACTAGGGCAACGGAATAGCCACTCCGATAGGCTGCAAACTGAAAAAGCTTCCCCACCATCCGGTGAGGAAGCTTTTCAAACCGAAACGGTTTTGCTTATTAGTCTTCGTTGCGGGTAATGAAGGACTCCTCGCGCTGGCGGCGGGCTTCGCGCTCACGAAGTTCGGCGAGCTCACGGGCGTCGCGATCGCGGGCGTCGCGCAGGTCGCGTTCGCGCTTTTCGCGTTCTTCTTCTTCCTTCATGCCGTCCTTGAGTTCCTTTTCCAGGGAGCCCTTGGCGGTATTGAATTCGCGGATGCCTTTACCGATGCCGCGCATCAGTTCGGGTATTTTTTTGCCCCCGAAGAGCAGCAGTATAGCAAAGAAGACCAGGATCATCTCCGGGCCGATGGCGTTGAGGAAAAGTAGCGTGGTAGTCATCTTTATAGTAGTTGAAGGCGTCACCAAAGGTAGCGCATATTTTACACTAACGTGGGGACGGGGGCTTGAGTTGTTCGGCCGGCGCCTTATGTAACGCTCTGCGCGCCGGCGGGAATTGGGCGACGGAGCGCGGGTACCTACAAATTTACGGTAAGCAAGTGGGTTCCGGATTCCGATGTACGCCTGTTTTTTGTAATTGGCCTACATCCGACACTATTCCAGGTCTTTTACCCTTCGGCGTGGGCCGGAGGTCCTCACACAACCCGAAGGGGTGAAATCCGGGCGATGACTTACATTGGGCGTACAACGAAATCCGGTGGCCCTACCCTCCCTTTGCTCTCCTTCCCCACCGTGGGGCAATGCCTTACCGGCCGGGGGTACTTTCTTGCTTTTATTCCTTCTCCTCGGACTTCCATACACCCTAAAATCGCAACAGCGGCAGATCGTCCACGACAACGAAGTGGGGGTACGGTACCTCAATCTGCTCACCCTGAACGCACGGTGGAGACTGCAGACCGACATCGGCTACCGCTGGCAATCCCTTTTCGACCAATCCAGCCTGTACATGCTCCGCAGCAGCGGGAGTTTCACGGCCACCGAGCAGCTGCGACTCGCCGCCGGCCTGGGGGTCACGGGATACAACCTGGACCGCGACGTACATTCCGTGGAGTTCCGCCCGTACCAGGAGGGCAGCCTGAGTCACCGCCTGTGGGGATTCGGCCTGAGCCACCGTGTCCGGGTTGAGGAACGATTCATCCGTACCCGGGCCGACGTACCGGACAACGGCAACACCGCCACCTACGTCCGCTCTCGCTATGCCTTCCGGCTGCGGCTGCTGGACGTTTCGCTTTCGGCGACCCACCCTGCCCGTCGATTCCTTCTCACGCTTGGCGAGGAAGTGCTGCTGCAGGGCGGGGGCGGGGATGCCTTCGGCTTCACTTTCCGCAATCGCTTACTGCTGAGCCCCGCCCTGGAACTAAACCCTCAGCTGGGCCTCAGCCTATCCTACTCCCACCAGAGCACCCCTACTGCGGTACCTAATGTAAATCGTTGGTCGGACGTGGTCTGGCTGGTGTTTCGCCAACGGATGGGCGGCGGGAAGTCGGCACCGGTAGAAATCGGGGAGTAACAGGCTCCTTAAACACTTCGTAGGAGGCGACGGAGTTGGGAAGTGCTGGCATGAGGAAAAGCTAAGCTGCCGACCGATCGTACAGATAGGGAATACTCGACGCAATCCGGTTTTATGAAAAAGATTTCTTGTTATGGGTGGAGAAAAGACACGCTTTGTCCGTGCATAGGCCCTAAGCTATTTTGCGACGGAGCGCAGGAGCAAACCTGCGGAGGGGAAAGGGTTTCCAGGTATAAAACCTGCGCGCCGGCGCCCCATAGCTCCTCACCTCGGGAACCCCAAAGCGGTTTTTTTATCCGTTACATGTCGGATACTAAAGCGATGGAGACCACCGCTTACTTACCTCACCGCTTCCCCGATGCAACGAAGAAAATTCCTGCAAACCTCCCTGCTTACCGCCGCCGGTCTGACCGCGACCACCGGTTTGTACGCCTGGCAGGTGGAACCCTACTGGCTGGAATTCGTCCGCCAGGACATGCCGGTGCGCAACCTGCCGTCGGCCCTCGCGGGAAAAACGCTGCTGCAGATCAGCGACATTCACGTCGGCAACCGCTTCGACTACCAGTACCTCATCGACTCCTTCCGGGAAGCGCATGCCCTGCAACCTGACTTCGTGGTCTACACCGGTGATTACGTCAGCTATGAAAGTAAGGAGCAACACCGTCAACTCGACGAAGTACTCGCGCATACCGTCCATGGAAAACTCGGTACCGTAGGTATTCTTGGCAACCACGACTACGGCAGGAACTGGTCTGAGCCCGACGTGGCCAACCGCATCGCCGATCAACTCACCGCGGCGGGTATTACCGTACTTCGTAATGAGCAAGTGACCACCGGCGGATTAACCTTTCTGGGTTTCGACGATTACTACAGCCCGAACTTCGCCCCTCAATTGGTGATGCGCGATCACGATCGTGATGCGCCCACCGTAGCCCTCTGCCACAACCCGGACGTCTGCGACCTCGATGTGTGGAAGGGCTACCGGGGCTGGATACTCTCTGGCCACACCCACGGGGGGCAATGCAAACCACCCTTTCTACCCCCGCCCCTGCTGCCGGTGAAGAACGATCGCTATACGGCCGGCACCTTCGATCTCCTCGACGGTCGCACCCTGTACATCAACCGCGCGCTGGGTCACCTATGGCCGTTGCGATTTAACGTGCGCCCGGAGATCACGGTGTTTCGGTTGACCGAAGGCTGAGACAGCTCAGGAATCGGCTATGCGGTATTCCATGGCCAGCAAAATGCGCTCAATCAGGATTTTTAAGCCTGCTCGCTTCCACCTGCCGCGCCCACTGCTCCAGCTTGACCCGCATTACGTTGTACTGCAAGGGCTCCTCCGTGGCGAGGTCAACTTCTTCCCGGGGATCGGCGTCGGTATCGAAGAGCATCGGTTTGGCCGGCGATTCTCCGAAGACGAGCTCCCGGGTCACCGGCGGCCGGACCAATTTCCACTTCCCCTCGCGGACTGCGGCGTTGTGGGAATAAAAGGGCACGCCCCGGTTCCACTGCCAGAATCGATAGGCCGGTAGATGGGGAATCGAATCATCTCCACGGAGTACCCCTGCAAAACTGCCCCCGTCCAAATTCAGGGATTCGGGTAATTCCAGTGCGCAAATTTCGGCAAGCGTGGGAACCACGTCGGTGAAGTGAACGGTTAGCGCCGATGTTCTTTCCGGATACCTACCCGGCCAGCTGACCAGCAACGGAACGTGGATCCCCCCTTCGTACACGGTATACTTCGATCCTCGGAATTCATGATTGAAGCGTTCGCCGACGAGCGGGTCCGGACCGTTGTCACTGGCAAAAATGACCAGCGTATTCGCCCGGAGGTCCAGGCTATCCAGCGTGTCCATTAATCGGCCGATCCCGTTGTCCATCACTTCGATCATGGCGTAGACGGTTGCCGTATTCCGGTTGAATCCTTCGGCGAGGTAGTGTTCCACCAGTTCTCGGGGCGCACTCAGCGGCCGGTGAGGAGCGTAGTGGGCCAGGTGAAGAAAAAACGGCTCGGCTCGGTGACGGGTCACGAAGTCAATGGCCCGCTCGGTCAGCTCATCGGTAAGGTATTCACCGGAGAAGTCCTGATACTCCCCGTTAATATCCAGTCGATAGCTATAGTAGTCACCTCCAATATCAAAGCCTTTGAAACCTTGGAATTCCTCGAAGCCCCGCCGGAGCGGATGGTAATCCGCGCCGTCACCAAGGTGCCACTTACCCACGAGGCCGGTCCGGTAACCCTTAGCGCGGAACAGGTCGGCTAAGGTTTTCTCGCCCTCCTGCATCCGGGACAGCTCCGGGAACCGCTCCATATTCAGCGTGACGGCTCCCGTCCGGTGCGGATATCTCCCGGTTAGCAGAGCCGCGCGGGACGGGGTGCAAACGGGAGATCCGGAGTAAGCACGGTTAAAGTATACGCTTTCCCGAACGAGCTTATCTAAATTCGGGGTGCGAGAGAGTCCACCGTTAAACGTGGCCAAATCGCCGTAACCCATATCGTCCGCCAGAATGAGGATCACGTTCGGACCGCTCGGCTTTTGCGCCGCCGCATAAGGGGCCACGGCCATCGTCAGCATCAGCATCAGGAATATGCTTCCACTGCCGCTGAGTAGCCCGGCCTCTTTGAATACGTCCGTTCTCGTTTTTACCGGGGCAGTCATATGGAGTTTCTTTGAATTAAGCGGATACTGTTTTTAATTATCGGCCACTGAAGCTATCCCCTATTTTCGAAGGGTATCCCTCCGTATCATTCCGCCAGTATCCTTTTCAGGCTGTCGGCCAGGGATCGCAAGTAAGGCAGATAGGCGGGATCCATTCGTTGATTTTCGACCCGATGAATCTCGCCGGTCAGGTCGTAGAATTCCTCGGCGAGGATCGAGTCCGTCTTCCGGTCCGCCCATACGGTATATCGGAAGCGTTCGTCCCGGATGGTGGAACCGAGCACGTCGAAGTCCGGTCCGGCGCCTAAGGGTCGGGATATTTGGGATATCGCGTAGGATTTCGTCGTTTCCCGCGGATCCTTGAGAACCGGTAGCATCGATACACCGTCTAACTTTTCCGCTTCCCTGGGAGCCGGGAAGCCGGCTACCGCTACCAGGGTGGGATAAAGATCAACCAGTTCCACCAGGGAATTGGAGACCGTGTTTGGCTGGGTGTTGCCCGGACTTGAGATGATGAGCGGTACCCGCGTGCCCAATTCGAAGTTCGTCCATTTTCCAAACTGGCCGTGCTCCCCGGCGTGATACCCATGATCGGACATAAACACTATGGTGGTACGGCTTGTCAGATCGAGCCGGTCCAGTTCGTCCAGGATCTTTCCCACTTGGGCATCCAGGTAACTGATCGCCGCCAGATAGCCGTGCCGCAGTTCCCGTTGCTTTTCCGCGGGTATGGGCCCTTCCTTGGGTACGTCCGTATAGCTGCGGGCCTCGTTTGAGTTCACGTAACTGAATTCGGGCAGTCCCTCCACGGGCTCCGGATAAATGACTGGGGGTAAATTATCCCGGGTGTAGAGGTCCCAGTAGGCTTTTGGTGCATTGTAGGGCAGGTGGGGTTTCCAGAACCCTACGGCCAGAAAAAAAGGTGTTTCCCGCAGCTCCCGCAGTTTGTTGACCGCCGCAGCGGCGATGCGTCCGTCCAGGTAGGCCTCGTCCGGGACCTCCGCGCGCTGAACGGCGGGGCCCTTCGGGATATCGGAATGAATCTGGAAAGGCCTGTCCGGCAGGTACCAGTCCTGAAAGTGCGCGGCCCAGTGGTAAGTTTCGGGTTCCGACCACGACTGCGGGTCACCGGTGATCGCCTGGCCCCAATTATGGAATAGCTTACCGATCGCCGCCGTATGGTACCCGTTGGCCCTAAAGTATTGGGGCAGGGTTACTATTCGTGGATAAATCCCCCTGAAGTGCGGGTCATTGTCCCAAATCCTTAGGCTACTCGGTCGCCGGCCGGTCAGGATTGAGGTGCGGGAAGGATTGCAAAGGCTGGCCTGACAGTACGCACGTTCAAATTTCAGTCCCCTGGCGGCCAGCCTATCCAGGTGCGGGGTAACTACCCCCGCCGCGCCGTAGCAACCGAGGGTAGTGGATAGATCATCGGCCATGATAAAGAGCACGTTCCCGGTTTTTCCCGTGGTTCGATCCACCGCAGCCGGACCAAAGCCTAAGCTCAGACACAAGCAGGCCGTGGCCAGACCGATCAGCATCGCTGCATAGGGCAGTTTCCATTTTTTACCTCCCGGTCGATCCATTAGTCCCCGACGATTTGTTGTTTCGATCTGCATACGTAGGGGTTAGCTGCGTGAATTATCCTTTCCCGCCCTTCCATTGCTAAAGATCGAGACCAGTAAGCCGGTAAAGAAGATGGCCACCGTACCGAATACGATCGTGAGGTAAGTATGGAACTGGTTTCCGAGGGCTTCGGGCCCGAGAAATACCTGGGAAAGGCTCAACCATAGAATCACCACAATGCCTACGATCATTCCGGCTATGGCACCGACCACGTTTTTAGTCCGTGAGATAATGGCCAGCAGGAAGAGTCCCAACATCCCGCCGCTGAAGATAGAGGCCAGCTTCCACCAGGCATCGAGCGCGCTTTTGACGTTGATCATCGCGATGGCGATGCCGATCCCGATGATGCTGATGACGGCAGACGATATATACAGCACCCGCACGCCCTCCCGGTCCGAAGCCGTGCGCTTGAAGTATTTATTATAGTAATCCGTCAGGAATACGGTTGCCGAACTGTTGAAGCTCGTCGATATCGTACTCATACCGGCCGCGAAAATGGAGGCCACCAGCAGGCCGCTTAATCCCGCCGGCAGCGCATTGACGATAAAGTACGGAAACACCCGGTCGCTTTTCGTGGCATCCTGGAGTTCCACAGGAAGCGTGGCCGCAGACTGGTAATAGGCGAATAGCGCGGTACCGATGAAGAGGAACAAGGCGGAAATCGGAACATACAATAGTCCACCCACCAGCGCAGAGCGTTGCGCCTCCTTTTCGGTTTTGGAGGCCATGTACCGCTGGACATAGTTCTGATCAATGCCGTAATTCTGCAGGTTAATGAAGATGCCGTACACGAGCACCACCCAGAAAGTAGTGGTGCTCAGGTCCGCCCTGAAGGAACCCAGGCTGAGTTTGTCCTCCCGGGCGGCAATCTCGAACACCTGACCGGCCCCCTCGGGCAGGGAAAACAGTATGAACCCCAGGCACGCCAGGGCACCGACAATCAAAATGATTCCCTGGATCGCGTCCGTCCACAGGACGGCGGAGATCCCTCCCAGTACGGAGTACACCGCGACAACCAGTCCGGTGAAGATGATAATCAGGGTAATGTCCCACCCCGTAATGGCATTCAGGGTCAGCGCGAGCAGGTACAAGATCGTACCGATGCGCATCAGCTGCGTGAGCAAATAGCAGAGCGAAACGTAGATCCTGGCCCACGGTCCGAAGCGCTGCTCCATGTAGGTGTAGGCCGAAGGGCTATTGACCCGCCGGTACAGCGGCACGAAATACTTGGCCGCGATGACTGAAGCGATTGGCAGGGAAAGGCTGAATACGAAGGCGTTCCAGTTTGTAAGGAATGCGTTTCCCGGCAGCGCGAGGTAACTGATACTACTTACGAAAGTGGCAAAGATGGACATGGTGACTACCCAGCCCGGAATGTCCTGATTGCCCACCGTATAGGAAGCAGAGGTGCGGCTTTTCTGGTAGAAGGAGGCTCCGAACACGGCAATCCCAACGATATAGGCGAAAAAGACAATAATGTCTAAACTCTTCATAATTATTCTCTATTTCCGGCCGGGGTTTCCACCCGCTCCAGCAGTGGATCGCCGATGGATATCATTCGGGCCAAAATTTTTCCTTCCAGCAAGGCAATGTTTTGCCTGACTTCCGCTCCGGGGTGGCGTATCAGGTTTATGTTTTCTTCCGGATCCTTCCCGATATTGTATAATTCGTCCCGTCCCCGATCATTGAAGTCGATCACCAGTTTCCACTGCGGGGTCCGGTAGCTTCTCAGGTAGGCTTTCGCATAATTGATCATACTGTATTCGGAGTAGACGTCCTCGTTCCAGTTCACCACGGATTCTCCCATCAGCAGCGGCTCCAGGCTTCTGCCACGCACAATTTCATCACCCGGTAATTCGGTCTTCGCCAGGGCTAAGAGAGTCGGGTACCAATCCAGGCTGGTAGTCACCTCATCGATCACTAGTCCGGCCGGTATGCGCCCGGGCCAACGAACAATGGCCGGCACCCGTAGGGAATTGTCGTACAAATTCGGCCTGCGTTTAGGGGGAACGTCCCGGGTACCCGGCGGCAGGGTGGTTGTGATCCAGACGCCGTTGCCTTTGTGCTCGATTCCGTTGTGTCCCATGTTGTACCCATGGTCGGAGGTGAATACGACGATGGTGTTGGCAGCAAGCCCCTGTTCCTCCAGGTAGTTTAGTAGTCTGCCAACGTTGCGATCCACGCCGGTCGTGCTGGCCAGGTATTCCCGCATCCTCCGCTTTGCCTTTTCGGTGTCCAGGTATGGATAGTCGGGATTCGGCAGCCGGGGATCGAGATCCTGGTAGGGTGCCCAGTCTTCCGGCGCCACAGGCAGCCACGCGGCGTGCGGGGCGCGGTAATGCAGACAAAGGAGGAAGGGCGACTCCCCCCGCGCCTGCTCAACAAATGACAGCGCCTCGTCCGTAAGAATGTCCGTCGTCAGGCCCCTGTAGGGGCTTACCTCGCCATCCTTCTCCAGCGTCGGATCTTCCGGTGTCGTGCCACCGCCAGTAAGCCCCATAAAGTAGTCAAAGCCATGATGGGTAGGGTGGTATTTTCGGTCTGCGCTCTCCGTCCAATCCCCCAAATGCCATTTTCCGATCAGGCCGGTACGGTATCCGGCAGCTTGAAGCACCTCCACGAAGGTGGTAGCAGCAGGATCGAGGCCGAGGGGGTGAGCGGGGTCGTAGAGAACGTGGCCTGGCTGGGCGATGAAATCCTGCAATCCCAGCTCACTGGCATACCGGCTCGTTAAGATGCTGGCCCTGGCCGGACTGCAAACCGGCGTAGTAACAAAGGCATTTTTGAGGTAGGCCCCTTCCGCCACGAGTTCGTCGAGGTTCGGGGTATGGGCATCCGGATTGCCGGAAGCGCCAAGGGCCCAGGCGGCCTGATCGTCCGAATAGATGAAAATAATGTTTGGGGCATCCGTCTGGGAATATCCGCCGGTGGATACAGCGAGTCCAAGAAGCAATATTACAGAACGCCAAAACAGGGCCATCTCTTACGGTTTAGGCGTGCTGAAACTCAAAGCGCTCGATCCGCAATTCATGCGTCAGGTCGTTGAAAACCTGCATTACGGTATCTACCTTTCCCAGGTCGTGCGCCGATATTTCTGATCTCGTCTTCCGGCTCCTGGTAGTGATCTTGAGTCCCCTGCGCTGTAGAAATAATTTCGCCACATAGGGATAATTCACGTGGATGATGCTATCCAGCATATCGAGTGTGGTCCGAAGGCGAGCAATACCTGTATCCGGTTTTTCTACGCCTATATTCCGCAGCAGATAAGCGAATAATTCGGGATAGAGATTCGCCCCGATTGGAGACAGTCCCCGAGCGCCTGCCAGGATAGAATCTACCCCCGTAGGAACGTGGGCATTGAATATGCCCAGGGGCGTACCCTGCGTCGCGTAGATTTTTTCCCGTATTGACTCCAGGACGCAGGAAGTATCCTTGTGGTACAAAAATCGGCCGGATGCCGCCAGTTCCTCCAGCAGCTTAGGCGATACCAGCCGCTTGTAGGGGACCGGGCATTCGTATAGCCCGAGCGGTATGTTTCCCGTTTTTTCCAGGAGCTCCTCCATTTTAGCCTTGAAGGCATCCTCCCCTTCCAGTTCCGTACAGGCTTGGTTGGTACTGATGACAACGGCGGCGGTTCCCAGGTCATGCAGTCGTTGTACGAGGGAGGCGGTGGTGGTCATATCGGTACTAAACGAGCCGGTGGAGATTACCGGCACCCTGCCCGCGGCGGCCCTGATCACCGTTTCGGTAACGTCCAGTCGCTCTCGGTCGGTCAACTGAAACATTTCGCTGGATAGGCAATTGGCAAAGAGCCCTGCGGCACCCGCCCCGATGTAGAATTCGGTCAGGCGGGTCAGCCCCTCGAAATCGACGGAATTGTCTTCCCGGTAGGGGGTGAGCATCACCGGCCAGAGGCCCGTTGGAAGTTTATTCATGCTATTCAGTATTTGCCATATAGTAAAAGAAGCCGTCCTCCGCACCGAGCAGCAGGTCGGGAACCCCATCTTTATTCCAGTCGACAATGGTAGGAGAGGTGGTATGGCCCGCCAGCTTTTGCCTGGAGAGATCTCCGCGATAGTTCAGATCGACCCTCCCGCTTTCTTCACCCGTGTTCTCGAACCAGGCAGCATTGAGCCCATTCACGATGAGGTCGAGGTCACCGTCCTGGTCCCAATCCGCGAAGGCCAGTTTACGCCTTCCGCTGGCTCCGTGGAGCCCCGTATTCAGTTGGAGGGGACCGGGCTCCGCATTCTTCAGGTTGTTTTTGCCGTCGTAACCTCCCCCGTTGGTGCCGTGGAAGATGCGCTCCCCGGGTAGGAGTTTCAGGCCATCGGCATCTTTAAATCGCTCGAAGTAAGCGAGGTACCCTTCTGCATCCAGCATGATGAGGTCCATCAGGCCGTCCTCGTTCCAGTCTATGGTGTAGGGGGTGGTTCGCCACTGGGTGGCCAGTTCGTCCGGTTCGGGACTCCACCAGTTCCACTCCGGTTTAGGCGGCGTAGCATCGCCCCAATCGACGGCCACCGGTTTGGCCGGCAGCAGCTTTGGGGCTCCCTTGGTTCCGGCATTTTCGTGCCATTCGATTCTTCCCCAGATGGAATTGACGATGATGTCCTTCAGACCATCGTTGTTCCAGTCATTAACACTTAGGGTAGTGTACCCCCATTTTTTCTCAGCCGGCCCCTGGATGGAGCCACTGTCTCCCGCCAGGTAACGAATCTCCGTATCCTCGGTCTTCAATCGGACGGGCTCCGCCCATTTAGGCGGATCGCCGCCGTCGAGATTTTCAATAAAGCTGATGTAACCGGCCGAGTTACCACTGATTAGATCCTCGTCTCCGTCGTCGTCCCAGTCGACGCTGTACGGGGTAGCCAGCGCGCCGAACTTTACGTAATCCGCCCGTTGGCGAAAATACCGGGGGGAAAGGAATACCGGCATGGCATCCTTTACCGCGCCGGTATTTTCCACGAAAGCCACGCGTCCGTCTTCATCCCCGACGATGAGGTCAATATCCCCGTCCCCGTCCCAGTCGACGGCGGAAGGGATAATCATTTCAAGGTCCATTTTGATCAGCCCGGCTTCATTCCGGAGGAATTTCCCTTCGGCGTATACGGGATTTTCCCGGGTTCCGGTATTCTCGTACCAGGTGAAGCGATCCAGAAATTCTCCGCAGATGAGATCGAGATCTCCGTCCCCGTCGAAATCCTCCATGTTGGGCGAGGGAGCTCCGTACAGGTCGATGGCGCTTCCTCCGGCCATCAGCTTTCCCCGGTCATGGAAGGCCCCGTCTACGTTCTCCAGCAGGTACACGTACCCGTGCAGGGGGCCGTTGGTCCAGTTTCCTGCCGCGTCAAAGGCATTGTCCCAACCGTAGTCGCCCCAGTCGTCCACGCCCACGATCAGGTCGAGGTCGCCATCGTTTTCGTAGTCCACGTATTTCCACTGGCTGAAACGGATCTTCTGGTGCCCGGCTTCCAGGGAGTCACTTGGGTACAACTCCTTAGGCTGGGCGAAACCTTCCGATCGAAAGTTCACGTATTCCACGCCGCGCCCCAGTACCCTCACTTCGCCATCGGTATTCGACAGCTGCAGGTTCTTCATCCCCTCCCCGATTCGCACCGGAGACTCAAAGACGGGCATCGCTACGCCGCCGCCGGTGGAATTTTCGAAGAAGTAGGTGCCGTTGAAGGGTACGTCCGGGCAGGACACCACCAGGTCCATATCGCCGTCGCCGTCGTAATCCATCGGCAGGGGCCACGCCCATAGGCCGACCCCCAGGTCGGCGGAAGCATCGGGGTTCCGGTAACTGACCCGAGTAAAATCCCGGACCTGTTCTTCCGCCTCGGGGCGCTGCTGCGCGATAACCTCCTTACATCCCGGCAGGCAAAGGAGGAGGGTCAGTAGCATAGCCGTGACGGCGGACAGTCTTTTTAAAACACACATACCTGATCATTTAATTTGCCCCGGCAGGGGTATCGTAGCCCATTTGGATATCCGTTTTTAGTAGCCGGTATTCTGCTCCAGCGCGGGATTGGCGTCCAGGGCAAACTGGGGGATGGGATAGCGAACCTGGTGATCCTTGGCGGGCTCTCCCCTTTCCTGGGCACGTTTGATAAATTCACCGTGCCGGATAAGGTCGTCCCGCCGCTGGTCTTCCCACCAGAATTCCCAGCCTCGCTCCACCAGGATGGCGGCACGCAGTTCCTCCTTGGTCGAAAAATCATCCACTTCCAGATCCGTCAGCCCAGCTCGGTCCCGGACGCGGTTGATCAGGTCCAGGGACTCCTGGTTTGGGCCATTCAGTTCATTGAGGGATTCGGCCCGGGCAAGGAGGATATCGGCATACCGGATCACCGGAATATCGTTGCCGTAGGCGGGTCCGGCAAAGTCGTCCGCGGGCCAGTATTTGAACGGCCGGGGATTATCCTCCGGCGGAAGCAGATTGATCAGTTCTCCGCTGTTGTTGATGTATTCCGTCAGAATCAGGGATCGCCTTTCGTCGGCTGGATCGAAGGAGAGATAAAATTCGTCCCGAAAGCGAAGCATCGTGGCAAAGTTTCTACAGCCATCACAGAATTCGAGTCCGGAATTAGGATCTTTGGCAAAAGCTTGTGGCCAGGCATAATTCATGATACTGATGTTGGCCTCACGCCCTAGATCCGCCTTGGCGGTGCGAACCCACAGCAATTCCCGATTCCGCTCGTTCGCTACCTGAAATACGCCGAAGTACTCGGGATAAAGCTCGTAGTACCCCATATCCATGATCGCCTGGGCCATATTGGCGGTCTTTTGCCATTGCTTGGTATTCAGGTAAAATTTCGTGAGAAATCCCCTGACAGCCCCCTGGTGAGCGCGCCCGTACTGCTTTTCTTCCCCCGGCTCCGGGAGATTCGGGATGACCGCGAGAAATTCCTCCTCGATGAAGTTCCGCATCTCCTCCTCGGTGGCCTTCGGGATCTGCAATTCCTGGCTGGTACTGGTTCTCAGCGGGACGGGTCCGAACTTAAAGTACAGATTGTAGTAACTCCAGGCCCGGATAAACCTGGCTTCGGCACCGATGAGTGTCCGCTCATCATCGCTGATATTGGCAGCCTCCAGATTCTCCAGCAGGATATTGGCGTTGCGGATCGCCTGGTAGGGCTCGTTCCAGTAAACGCTGTACAGGGAACTCCCGCTGCCATCCAGGATCCAATCCTGAAAATTGGTAGCCCAGTTGGCGATGGCCCCTTCGGTCACGAAACCAATGTCCGTCATGGTCTCCGGCGCCGTAAGTGCATCGGCGGCGGCATTGCCCCCCACCGCGGCCACGTTTGCATAGGCCCCGAAGAGCAGCGCCTCCACTCCCTGTAGGGAATTGAAAAGATTTTCCGGCGCCGTTTCCGAGAATACTTCCGGTTCGATGATCGATTCACAGCGCCCTAAAAGCACGGTGATAAGGAGGAGTATCCCGATATTCTTGATGTATTGCATGATTCTACTATTAAGCTGCGAGGGTATTCTAAAATCCGATATTTAAACCCACCAGGAAAGTGGTGGCCGAGGGGTAGCCGTTCCAGTCGATACGGAAATTGGCACTGCCGTTGGGATTCAGCGCGGGATCGAAGCCCAGGTAGTCGGAGAACGTGAGCAGGTTCAGCCCCATAGCATACACTTCCAGCGTCCGGAAAATATTTCCTATTACTTCAGTAGGCAGCATATATCCCAGACGCACCGACTGTAATTTCACGTAGGATGCATCGGTCACGGTTATTGAATTGACCGATTGTCCCTGCTGGCTGAGCCCCAGGTACGAGGGTTGGTCGTTCGTGGGGTTATCGGGGGTCCAACGATTCAGGAAAGGTTCCGCGAAGCGATTGACCCGGATCCCGGAGCGGGGGTAGTACTGTTCCAGCAGGTTGCCGTTGATCATGTCCATACCCTGCATCCCCGTGATGAGGATATCCAGGCTCAGGTTTTTATAGCTGAAACCATTGGAGAAGCCCCAGCTCAGATCGGGGAATGAGTTTCCCAGTATCACCCGGTCATCCCCGTTAATGGTACCATCGTTGTTGACGTCCCGGAATTTTAGATCGCCCGGATTGACGGTATTCGAAATTTCGGTCAGGTCATCGTTCTGCTGCCAGACCCCCTCTACTTCGTAGCCGTAAAAGGAGAGCAGGGGGTCGCCCGGACGGATGATCCCCACATTATCGGAGGCGGCGCCGAGGCTGCCGGATAAAATTTCCGGTACGCCCCCCAGGTCGAGCACCTCGTTGGTCAGCGTCGACAAGTTGAGGTTGGAACTCCAGGTGAAGTTGGTACCCGTAACGTTGTAGGTATTGATCGCGAATTCAAAGCCGCTGTTTCGCATGCTACCGATATTCACCAGCTGACTACGAAAGCCGCTGGAGGTGGGAATGGGCAGGTCCAGCAACATATCGGTCGTATGCTTATTGTACCACGCTACCGATCCCGATATCCGATCGTTGAATACGCCGAAATCCACCCCGATATCCACCTGCTCGGTGGTTTCCCACTTCAGGTTCGGATTGGCGATGCGACTCGGGTTCAGACTGGTGACGAACTGATCGTTGAGTACGTAGCTGGTCCTGCTCCCGGAGTTGAAGGTGGAAATGGACTGGTTGTTACCGATCTCCTGGTTGCCGGTTTTACCCCAGCTCGCACGCACCTTGAGCGTATTGAAAATATTGTCGGTAAAGAAACCCTCCTGATCCACCAGCCAGCCGACGGATACCGAAGGAAAAAACCCAAAGCGGTTCCCCTCACCAAACCTACTGGAACCGTCGATGCGGTAGCTGGCGGTCACCAGGTAGCGATCGAGGAATTTGTAATTGACCCGGCCGAGGTAGGATAACAGACTGTTGGTGGCTTTACTGCTGTTGTTGATCAGGGTAGCGCGGTCCGCCAATCCGAAGTTCGTGGCCAGGGTCGCGTCCGTGGTAAAGTTGTTCGCGTCCTGGGAACTGAACCGCCGCTGGAACTTCTGGGTCGTGATGCCCACTAATCCGGCAATGCTGTGGTTGCCCATATCCTGCCGGTAGTTCAGCGTTCCTTCGATCAGGTAATTAGACTCGGTAGCCGAATACGCCGAGGCCACCCCCCCCAAAGAGTTGCCAATGATGGTGGTCCGGTCTTTATAGACGGATTTATCTTCATTATTGGCATCCGCCCCGATGTTCACCTTTGCCGACAACGCCGGCACAATGAAGTACTCGAGAAAGGCGGAACCCAGATACCGGTATCGGTTGCCGGAAATGTGATTGCCCGTAATGATCGCGAGCGGATTATCTATATCGAAGAAATCCGTAGTTACGTAGCTCCCCTCCGCGTTCCGGATGGGCAAGGTCGGATCGTACAGCTTGGCCGCATTGATGGCTCCGCCGCGCAGATTGACATCGAAACCGTTGGGAACGAAGTTGTCCTTGATATAGCTCAGGGTGGTATTGATCCCGAAGCTGACCTTTTCGGTCCGGTGATTGAGGTTAAACCGTCCGCTGAATCGGTTGAAGGCGGTGTTCTTTACCAGCCCTTCTTCTCGCGTGTTGTTCAGCGTGGCCAGGTAGGAGGTGTTCTCATTTCCCCACGAGAAGCTGAGGTTATGCTTATAGAGCATGGCACGCTCCCGGAATACGACGTCCTGCCAATCCGTGTCTGCTCCCGCCCCGGAGGCGACCCGTTCCGCCTCGCTGCCTGCACCGAGGTCGATGAGGGAGTTGATTCCCTCCCGGTACTGATCGGCGTTAAGCAGATCCAGCCGGTTGTGTACCCCATTGATTCCGACATGGGTGCCGTAATTGATCCGGAGATCTCCGGCACTCCCCTGCTTCGTGGTGATAATGATCACCCCATTGGCTCCCCGGGACCCGTAAATGGCGGTAGCCGACGCATCTTTCAGGATATCAATGGAGGCGATGTCTTCCGGATTTAAAAAGCTGATCGGATTTCTGGGGGAGCGGGTGGCCGCCGTTTCGTTGCCCGTCTGCGAGATCGCGGGAGAGTTGTTGATGGGAAGCCCGTCCACTACGTAGAGCGGCGAACTTCCGGCATTGATCGACCCTACGCCCCGGATATTAATGGACATGCCGCCCCCCGGCTCACCACTGTTCTGTACGACCTGTACGCCGGCGGCTTTCCCCTGGATCATTTGATCCACGTTCGTATTGGCGTTCGCACTGAACGACTCCTCGTCCAATGATGATATCGACCCGGTCACCTCCCTGCGTACCTGGGTACCGTACCCGATGACGACTACTTCATCCAAGGCATTTACGTCCTGCTGGAGGGTAACGTCAATGACGGATTGGGATCCAACGGGTACCTCCTGGGGTCGGTATCCGATGTAGCTGAAGACCAAAACCGCATCGCTGCTGGGCACCGTGAGGGTATAACTGCCATCGAATTCCGTCGCGGTTCCGGAATTCGTACCCTTCACCATTACGGTCACGCCCGGTAAACCTCCTTCGGCATCTGAACCGACCACGGTACCCGTCACCCTTTGCTGAGCAACCGCTTCAGACCCTAATAGCAGGCAAAAAACAAGGAAAATCAGTACCTGGAGCCCGTGCCAGTACCTGGATTTGTTTGCAAGATCGACATACATAGCTAGTTACTTGAAGTGTTTGAAATTAATCCGAAACGGATAAGTCTTCGACGCAAGCTTAATCGTTTAAGCGACGGTCTAAAATTTTTATGCTTCCCTGATGAGTGCCTTCCCGGCTTTCAGCTTGGTTTCAAACTGGTGGGCTTTATCCTCCCCCGTTTTGTCTTCGATCTGATCGATCAAGACTTCCACGGATTTTTGACCCATTTTTTTGATGGGCTGTTTCATGTAGGGAATGAAGTTCTCCAAAAAGTGGTAGGTGGAATTGTGGTCGAAGGCCACTACGTCCATCTCGTTTAACAGCTCCCTGCCGAGGTTCATGAGCTGCCGTAACCCTTCTTCTGCCAGGGTATTGGTCTGGAAATAAATCGCACGTATGCCCTGCTCCGTCACCAGCTTTTGTATGGCTTCTTTCATATCACTTTTCAGCGACAGGTGACCGACCTTATAGACTAAGGCCTCCGCATCGTTGACGCCGTCCTGTTGCATAGCGGCTACGAAGCCACGGCGGCGATCGGTAAAGTGATCCAGGTCGGACTCGTAGACCACAGTAGCGATCCGGCCGTGACCCTTTCCGAGTAGGTAGTTCGTGGCCTGGACCGAAGCGTTGAAGTTATCCACGATTACATACGCAGCATCGAAATTCCGGAAATACCGATCGACCAGCACCAGCGGCGTATGGCTATCCCGGAGCTGATGCAGCATTTCCTCGGATCCGTCCGGGGCGGCGATGATGAAACCATCCACCTGACGGGTCTGCAGGAACTGTAACACCTTATCGAATTTGTCCACGTTCTCGTCCGACGATCCGAAGATCACCGTGTAGTTCCTGGAATAAGCCTCGTCCTCAATCACCCGGGCCAGCGTAGCAAAGAAGGGATTCGAAATATCCGCCACGATCAGCCCGATGGTCCGGGTCTTGTTGGTTTTCAGGCTACGGGCGTTCAAGTTAGGCTGATAGTTCAGCGCTTCCGCTACTTCACGGATACGTTTTGCCGTCTGCTCCGATACGCGATTCTCCTTACCCTTATCGCTCAGCACGTAGGAAACCAGGGGGATGGATACCCCCACCTCCTTGGCAATGTCCTTGAGCGAAGTTTTACGTTTCATTTTGCTTTAACGATTAAGCAATAATAAACACTAATCCTATAGCATCAAAATTCCGGCCTGTTTTTTTTGTCTTTCCGGTTTGAGAAGTTCGCGATCAGGCGACCTTCACGTCCGCCGTATTCGCTTGGGGGATCAGTACAGCGGCCCGTAGTTGCGGCAGGCCCGGTAGTCCGCTCCTTCCGGATCCATGCCGAAGGCACTCCAGTCTTTGGGGCGGAAGATGCGCTGCGGCTCCACGTTGTGCATGCACACGGGGATGCGGAGCATGGAACAGAGGGTGATCAGCTCGTGGCCGTAGTGCCCGTAGCTGAAGGCTCCGTGGTTGGCGCCCCACCCCGCCATCATGCTGTAAACATCGCGGAAGGCGACGCTTTCCGTCAGCCTGGGGGCGAACCAGGTGGTCGGCCAGGTCGGGTCGGTGCGCATTTCCAGCGTATCGTGCACTTCCGTGGGCAGGCCGATGGTCCAGCCTTCGGCGATCTGCATGGTGGGGCCGAGGCCTTCCACCAGGTTGATTCGGCACATCGTCACCGGCATGTCGCCGCGGGTAACGAAGTGGGAAGAATAGCCACCGCCTCCGAAATACTCGTACATGGCCGGCGGCCAGTCGGTGGCGGCCAGACATTTTTCTACCTCCGCATCCGTAATTTCCCAGAAAGGCTTCATTACCGGTTTACCGCCACGGCTCTGCTGTCCCGTGCCGTCCAGCGTGGAGGGCCCCGAGTTAATCAGGTGAATGATCCCGTGCTCCGCCTTTCCGCTCAGCGTATAACCCGTGACGCGCATCACCGACTCCGGGCTCCAGTAAGTTCGTACGTCCGAGAACATCTGCGCCTGGTTCGTCAGCAAGTGGCCGAAGAGCATGGAAATCCCGTTCAGGCTATCGTTTTCGGTAGCCATCATATACGGCGCGCGCTTACCGTTCCAATCGAAGGAAGTGTTGAGGATAGCTTCCATAAAATCACCGTTGGGCATATAATCGTTCCACTGTCGCTGCCCCTGGAAGCCGGCCGCGATCGCATGGTGACCGAGCGCCTCCTCACCGTACCCCGCCTCCTCCAGCGACGGATTGCCAACCATGAGGTCACGACAAATCAGGGTCATCTGGACGGATTGCTCCCACTCCCTGTCCATTTGCTCGCGACTCTTTTGCATGTGCCCGGGATTCCGGTTTGCTCCTTCGGCACAGTGTTCTTTCGTCCAGCTCAGCGCCCGCTCGTATTCGTCCTGGTCGTATATCTTTTCCTGCATGCGGCGATTCACTTCGCTCATGTCCACGTACTCATTGCGCATACCCAGGTAGTGCTGGAAAAAACGCTCGTCGACAATGGAGCCGGCGATGCCCATCGATACCCCACCGATCGAGAGGTAGGATTTTCCCTTCATAATCGCGACGGCCAGACCGGCCCGCGCAAACTGCAGCAGCCGGTCGTGTACGTCCTGGGGTATCGCTTCGTCGCCCTTGTCCTGCACCTCCCGCCCGTAAATGCTGAAGGCCGGGATTCCCTTTTGCGCGTGTCCGGCCAGGGCCGCGGCCAGATACACGGCTCCGGGACGCTCGGTGCCGTTGAAGCCCCAGATCGCCTTGGGCCTGTGGGGGTGCATATCGATCGTCTCGGTGCCGTAACACCAGCAGGGGGTTACCGTGATCGACAGGCCGACCCCCTCCCGCAAAAACTTCTCCTCACAGCGCTGCGCCTCGGGTACGCGTCCGATCGTCGTATCGGCGATCACGCACGCCACCGGGCTTCCATCGGGGTAGCGGAGTTTCGACGATATCAGCTCCGCCACGCCCCGGGCCATCTTCATGGTAGCGTCCTCGAGCGATTCCCTGATCCCGCCTAATCGGGCATCAATCACCGGCCGTATCCCGACTTTCGGCTTGCTTATGAATGCGTTTCCTGCCTGCTGCATAATCGTTTTTTGATGGCGGTAGTGTACGCTCCGTCTGCCCGCATGATCCGACCGGAAGTCAGGAGGAGGCGACCGGCATACCCACCAGAAAAGGAATGGTTATCGGTAATTTTCACCAGCCTGCCCTCCCTGCCCGTAAAAGCAGCCGGAGGTGTGGAAAAGTCCGGGAATAAACAAGCCGGTGAAGCCACGAAATAGTGGTTTAAACGTTTAAGCACTAATATAGAGCATTTTTCATTCCACGTGCAAACCTATTTTCAGTGGACGGCAGGTAGCACCATCAGGGTAGCCATTCCGGTCAATTTTTGCGGCGGAGCGCAGGAATCATGTTCCCCATTCAGACAATGCCTATTCCCCTCGGGAATAATTATTCCGAACGATAAGCGGTAAGTTTTTGAACGTCCGAGGAACCCGGGGGGGATGCGCAGCCTCGCTCAGGTCCGACCGACTCCTGCGCTCAAAGCACATCGGAGGTGTTCGACCCATGTTCGCCGAACCAATAAATCACCGCAAAAAACGGGTGGCGCACCTCCGGTCCGACCCCGAAAAGCCCCTTTTGCTAAGGAAAAATCAAGCCCGCGGGAAACAACCTTACCGCAAAAAGAACCGCACCCCGGTAGTCAGGCCAACGGAACCACCATTCAATTCATCATTCAGCACTTGCCGCCACTGCGGGCCGAACTCCAGCGCGATATGCTCCCGCACGAAGTATTGGCCGCCCAGCGCCGCGGAGAGAGAAAAAGTATTTCGCTCCTCATCTGGCGAATTGAGCGGGCTTTCGCTGCGTTGTTGGTACCAATAATACCCGCCGCCCGCCTCGGCGTACCATACCAGCCGTTTCCCGGTGGTAAAGTAGTAGCGCGCGCTTAAGTCAGCCGACAGTTGATGGGACGTATAAGTAAAATCCTGGCTGGCCGTACTATTATCCAGGCGCGAACCGCTGGCACCGACCGACAAGCCCGCCGCGATGCGATCCAAAAGGAAATAGTGACCGCCCAAGCTAAATCCTCCGAAAATGATATTCTTCCGCACGCCGAGTTCCGCCAACTGCCCGCCAAGCATCACCGATCCGACCCGGAAGGCGCTGATCGGGGCTGTTTTCGCGCCACCATCGTTATGTAGTACGATTTCGATCTGCCCGCCTAACGTAAGGAGGTTGCGGCCGGACCCAATACGGTAGTCGAGCACGGGTCCGAAACGGACTCCGGAAGCAAGCGGCACCTGCAGGCCCGCCCGAAGATTAGCGGACTGGAAACCATAGAACTCATTATCGTTCAGCCCTGCCCCGGTACTTACCTGGCCGTACAGCCCCAATTTATCACGGTTGATGGCATAGTAGCGCAAGTAGGGATTCAGGCCGATTCTCCAGTCCCGTTCACTATTGAATACACTAGATTCTACATTTAGGCTGCCCCCCACTACCAGACGATCGGTCAACGCGTACCCGTAGATAGGGCTTAGGTAAAATCCTGTATTATCATACAAAAAGTCGTACCGCAATCCACCAAAATCGTCAGCGTTGAACAGGCCGGTTCGTGGCTCAAGCGTAATAATGTGGTCACCCCGCTGGATCTGGGCTTGAACGAAGAGGGAGGTGCAAAAAAGAAAAGCAAGGGTATAGATGGTGCGCATAATCGGGCTTTTGGTGTAGGCTAAACCATACGCTAAGATAATTCCCGGACGGTCTGCTAGTCCCTATTGCAGGCCGCCAAATCGTTTTATTTATAGTTAAAACAATTCCGCGGCCATACCCATAACGGGATAGCTTCTGGTAGGTTTTCCGCGATAGCTTCCACTAATTTGCGTAGAGAGTAATTCGAGGCTATTTCGCGGGACTTACCGTCACCGGCCACCCCGGAAACTGCGCGCCATCCCCCTCGCTGACGTCCGCATCCCGCGCCCAGCACTCGAAGGTGACCTCCTTGGTTGCGGGGTCGAAGCGGATCACGCCAAAGCCCGCTCCATTCGACTGCTGATCGGGGTTGGCATAAGCGTACACCGTGATGTGGTTGTCGAAGCCGTCGAGGTAATCGCCGGTCCACGGCAGCGGGGAATCCGGAACGGGGTTGGCTCCGGCCTGCTCGCCCGCCGGCCACCACCAGCGGGAGTAGTAATTATTGACGGAAGCGGGTACGATGAAGGCCCAGGGGCCGTCCCGGAATTCGTCGATGCCGTGGTGGATCACCGTGGCCAGGTGCTGATCGCCGCCGATGTGGACGGCCCCGGCATCCGCAATGATCCGCAAGGCCTTGTTTCTGCCGGTTTGGGGCCATCCGTTGGAGTCGAGGTCGGCGTGGAGGCGGTTATCCTTGCCGCCGTGCAGGTGGGCCCCGCCGCAGAATCCGGTGGCGGACAGCACGGCCTTCATCCGACCTGCGCGCTCGTCGCCGGCCCAATCCCGCAAGAAGGTGAGCTGTCGGTCTCCGAGTAGCTTGAGGCCCGGCAGGTCGATGGTGGATGGATCATAAGAAGGGTCATTGACGTGGTCCGGGCGGGGGCCCATCTTCGGGATCTTGCCGGCCGGACCTGATTTAAATTTCCGGTCCTCGATGACCGCGAAGTCGACCGCGCCCAAAGGATAACTCGTGTAGTACACTCCGATGCCCTGCTCCACCGGGGTGGGATCGTAGGGGTCCGGCAGGTGGGCGGTCTGGCAGCGCTCGACCATCTTGACGTACTCGTGGTGATAGTAATAGCCGCCATCGTGGCCGGCCCGGGCTTCGGCCACTTTTCCTCCCTCGCCCCAGAGGTTGCCCTGTCCGATGTCGTGGTCGTCCGGGATGGAAACCATCGGCCGGTGGCGGAAAGTCTCCCGAAACTGCTGGCCGAACTTCAGCCAGGCCGCCGTATGCTCGGTATGGTCGTAGGACTGGTCACCGGCGAAGAACATCAGGTCGGGGTCGATCGCCTCAACGTTGCGGACGTACTGCGCCCGGTCTCCTCTGTCCTTATTGCTATTGCAGCTGAAGGCGGCCACCACCAGTTCGTCGCCCCTATCCGGTACGGACCGGATGCTGCCGCTGTAAGTTGCGGTTTCACCGTGGCGCAGCCGGTACGGGACTGTCTCCCTTCCGTTCCAATCTTCCACGCGGAAAAGGGCCGACCACCCGAGTTCATTGACGGCTTCTCGGCTAACCTCCGTCCACTCTCCATCGCGCTCGACCTCCAGGATGACTTCCTTACTTTCGGAGGGATAAAGCGGATAGAGCTGGGCGGTGAGCTTGAGGGTGTTATTCGCTACCGTATAGGCGCCGAAGGCCACTACGGAATCGCGGTCTACCTTCAGGTCGATGATGTCGGTCGTGGCCCGGTTCCACCAGTCGTTGGTAGCCAGGGTATCGAGGTCGGTGAAGGGGGCTTCGCGGTAATCGCCCTCGGTAGGTTCGGGGGTGGGGGGGGCGCAGGCCCAGCAGAGCGCCAGGGCAATTAGCGGAAGGTAAAATTTCAAGCGGAAGAATCTATGGAGGTTGGTAATGTAGGTGATAGCCTAATCTAGCGGAGTAGGGAAGCGCCCCAACTTACCCCTTTCCGAGCCGGTAGGCGACCACCCGGTTGCCGAAGAAAGTAGGCACCAGTACCAGCTGCTGTTCCGGCACGTACCAGATATCGGCAGTCTTATCCTGTTCGGCCGGGCTGGTAAAGATGCTCGTCGCTTCCCACTCCGGACTGATGTAGTGAATCTCTCCGCCCCAGCGGCTCACCAGGTAGCCGCCGTCTTCCAGGGCGACGATGCCGTCGGGCTGTACCCCCTCCACCAGCACCTCGCGGCTGCCGTCGTCGTTAAGGCGACTTAGGGTCTCGGCACCGGTATCGCCCAGAAGGACGCCCGATGGGGTAATCAGGACGCCGTTAGGGCTTTCCATGCCCTCGGTCACTACTTCCCAGCCACCGGCGGGGGTGCCGCGGTGGATGCGGCCGGTGCGGGAGTCGCTGACGTAGATCGTGCCGTCGTCGGCCACGTCGATGTCGTTCAGTCCCTCCGCACCCGTTACCACGTAGCGCTCAAGCAGGTCGCCGGTTTCCAGATCGATCTCGACCACCGCGTCGATGTCGGCCACGTAGAGCTTACCGTCGTAGGTGCCCATTCCCTTCGGCGCGTTCAGTCCCGTGGTCCAGCGGGCATCGGTCACCTTCCCTTCCGACGTGACAATGCCGATGCTTCCCTGGCCGTCCATTTCCCAGGGGCCATTCTCGATGTTGGCGGTATAGTAACGCCGGCGTTCGGCATCGTAGTAGACGCTCTCCACGGTGGTGAGGGTGGTGTCGGTCTCCCACGCCATTTCCAGGGTGGGCAAGGCCGTGGTGGTTTCGACTTCCGCTGCGGAGGTCTCTTCTTCCACGGGCGCATTGCCGGTCCCGCAGGCAAATAGGATTACGGTGAAGCTCAGTGCAAGTCGGTACATAGTGGGTGCGTTGGTTCGATAATGAAGGTAAGGGGATAAATGATTACGGCAATTCATCTGCGCATGAACGGCCGTTCTGGAGGTAAGAGCGGATCGGCCGCACTGAATACCCGCTCAGTGACAACACCCCGCCGCCACGCCTTCCTCCACCGTACAGTAGCGCCCCTTGGATACGGTATACCAGCGGCAGCTTTTGCGGTGGCGTTTGTTGCTGTTTGTGCTGAGCCAATAGTTCGTTACCGTTCCCGCCGAAGGAGGTGGTGGCGCGGCCGATTGGGGGGCTATCCCCGGAAAATCATTCGGGTACACCCAGGTGCGGATCTTGCCTTCCAGCCCCCCGTGCGCCAGGGCGGAATTCAGCTGCACGAAGTAGTTATAATCGGCGGCGTCGCGCAGGATCAGGATGATTCCCGACTGCCGGTTCGACTGTAGCCCGTACCACAGCGCCTGCCCGATGCTTTCCTTCCACTTATCGGCCCAGTCTACCTCGATGGCGTAGTCGTCGGTGAGGATATCGACCCGGCCGCTGGGGACGGTCACTTCCGTCTTGCCGCCGAGTTCCCGGGCAAGGGCGCGGACGTAGTCGGCCTCGGATTGGGCGAACAGCCAGCCGGGAAGGGAAAGCAAATAAAGCAGGGATAAACGCAAGTTGGCAGCACGGTTGGTTACCGGCCCAAAGTAGCGCTTCCGGCCTTGCAAAGGTATCGGACTCCCGCATTGGCTGGTTCCTGCGCTCCGCCGCCCCTTTTATGTGAAACGGACTTAACCCCGGCGATCAGTCGATGACCACCAGGCGGCGCGTAAAGGTCTCTTCCCCCGCCTGGATGCGGACGAGGTAGACGCCCCGCGGACGGGTGGTAAGGTCGATGTCGAGTTCGTGGACCCCGGCACGGGCTGCAAAGGACCATTCCTGTACCGTACGACCGCCGACGTCGATCAGATTCACCCGGCCCTCGCCGCTATCCTCCGGTAGCCGGAGTTCGATGTGGACATCCGCACTGGTGGGATTGGGGTACAGGTCGAGTTGCGATCCGGCAACGGCCTCGGCGAGGACGCCCGCACTGATCCCCTCGAACCGGAAATCGTCGTTGGTGGCGGAGGTACACGACCACTGGACCACATTGGCGTTGTTGGCCGTGGAACTCCCGAAAACGTTCATGCACTTGCCACTGTGCCGGGCCCGCAGGTGGAAGTACCCATCGCCCAAGCTTTCCGCCTTCCACCGCTGGTTCGTTCCGCCGCCGTACGGCCACTGGATAATATCGGCACCGTTTTGGGTGCTGCCCCCGGATACGTCGAGGGACTGACCGCTCAGGTCACTGGTGATGCGGTATACGTCATCGCCCAGGTGTACTACGTTCCAACGCATCGACCGCCAGTCGCGCGCGTCGTACTGCACGATGCTGGTTCCTTTGGTCCTATTGGCTCCCGCTACGCGAACGCGCTTGCCGCTATGGCGGATACCGATGTAATACTTCCCGTCGGGGATACTGGCCTGGTCGTCGGAACCGCCGCCGCCAGCGCCGCCGGTGCCGCAGTCATAACCCCGGCAGCTGGCCGCGCCGGCGCGGGAGCGGATGCGGTTGCCGGGCTGGTCTCCGAATCCGTTCGTGAAGTTCACCCCCCCGCTGGTCAGGTGACAGTAACTCATAATGGTGCCCCCGCCCTGCGGAATTCCGGCGCTTACTCCGCAACCGTTACTGCTCGATCCGCAGCCGTCGATGGGCGTATCGTCGCCGTTCCAGGCACAGTCGTGGGTATGCGCGGAACCGAAATTGTGTCCGAGCTCGTGGGCCAGGACGAATACCGTCCAGGAGTAGTTCGGTACGTTGCGGTAGCGGTTATTGATGCCGGACAGGCCGTACCCGTAGCGCTTATTGCACAGCACGTTGAGGTAGGCCACCCCTCCACCGCCGGCCCGGTGGACGTAGTGGGCCAGGCTGCCGTCCACGTTGTTGTCAGCGCGGTAAGCCTGGTACTCCTCGATGTTGTTGTAGAAGGGTTCGCGGCTCGTCCATACCCGCGTACCGCTGATGGTGATATCTATCTCCTCGTTCGCGTAGAGCGTGGCCACCTGGGCAAAGGCCCCCTGTAGATAGGCCACCGCGCCGTTGGTACCGCCGCGTTCGGAGTATATCTCCTCGCCGATGTCAAGGTAGATGCCGAAGCAGCCGTCGACCTTCGCCACGACGCCTTCGGGTTTCGACTTTTCTACGGGCCTTTGGCCACCGGGCTCGAGCACCTCGCAATCGAGATCGGTGAACTTGTCCTTGATCGCGGCATCGTCGTAGAACAGGTAGGCATTCTCCGAGTCGAGGCGGACCAGGTTCAGCTCACCGGATTCCCCGGGCAGACTGACCAGGCCGGAAACTTCTCCGTCGATGATGCTGATTACGGCAACGGAACCGGTTTGGCCGGCCACCTCCCCGCGGTAAAAAACGCTTTCCGGCAGGTCGGCTACCGCCACGTTGGCCGGCATTTCAATGACTTTGAAGTCGGGACCCAGCAGGTCGAAACGATTCATCTCCAGGGAAAGGGAGCCCCGGCCTCGTGGATCGGGCAGGTCGACGGTCAGCGACATCGGCCGCTCCCCAAGCACGTCCAGGGCCGCTACGGCATCGAGCTCGAGGACGGTGAAGTCCGTCAGATCGGCTTCGCGGTCCCTAACCCGCTGCCGAAGGGCGGGCGAATCCGGCGAACGGAAAAGCCCGGTGACCTGGGCGACCGCATCGGCACCGAGCAAGAGGGTAAGGAACAGAAAAAGTAAGCCCCAGCGTAGGCTGCGACAACCGAGGCTGCCGGCCACAGTAAATGGGTAATGTGTTGAATGCATATGGAATAGGTGTTTGTTGTCATCGTCTTCCAACAGTATGCTTACCGGTAGGCACTAGCAACCAGCCTCGGGGCGGACGGCTAGTGACCCGGCGCCGGTTCGTACAGCGAGGAGAAACGAGTGGTCCGTCCTTCCGGGGGGAGGCATAATACCTGCGATAAACATTACTGGGGGACCGGAAGCCTGGGTACTCCGGAGGTGGACGAAAACGGTCCAGAAAAAAGAGAAACCGACGCCTGCGGCTGCTTTCACCGACCCTAAATTCGTCCGGGCCGACGCAACCGCGACATCGTGTCGCTTATCAAACTTAGGGAAAAATGGCGGACGGGTCAAATCCGGCATGTCGGCCGGGATACGTTGGGGCATCGTCGAGGCTCCTCCGGCGGTGGCAAAAGGGGCCGCTACCGAGCTTTTGCCGCGCTCGCAAACCAGGTATACGAAGGGAGAAAACCGCGTTCCGGCGCTCGCTCCTGCCGGTTCAAAAAGAGGGGTAGCTAAGGGTGTCGGAATACCCGAAATTTCTCGCCGGTTTACGCGGGGGTAGGACCGCGTTTCGGCCCAGGATAACGTGTTAACCCGGTACTGGACGGGCGGCGGATCAACGATAAAAGGCAGTTCCCGGGGGAAGTAGCCTACCGTTCATAGGCTAACTGAGCGGTAATTTTCGCCGTGAAACTGCCGTAGGGGAACTCGAGATCACAGAGGGTAACGACCGTCTCATCGCCCTCGCGGGCGACATAGATCTCCTGCCAGGTCTTCAGGTATTTGAACTGGTTCTGGATTTGAATGGTGGCGACCACCTCTTTGGCCCGGGAACTACTTGCCGGATCGAGGGAAGAGACCGTGCGGTAGATCCCGCTGGTGGGATCCCGGTGGAACTTCAGTTTCAGCTGGGTGGAGGTTCCACAGTTGCCCGTAATTTGAAAATTGTACTCCTCCGCCCGGGTGCTTACGTTGGTTTGCCCCGGTCCGCAGGTGTAGCCATGGGCGTTCAGGTAGTTCCTTCCCGGCTCGCAGGGGGCGGGGCTCACGGCACTGACCACTTCGAAGGGGACGATTTCGCTCAGCGCGTAAAAGCCATCGAAGGCCGCAAAGGCCTGAAAGTACCGGAGGCCGTCGTCAGCCCCTTCGACGATCACTTCGTATTCGTTTCCACCGGTTTCCGTTGCGAGGAACTGGTTGCGGGCGATGTTAAAGATACTGTCGTAACCGTAGGCGGCGCCGGCCGTGGTGAGGGGCTCGCCGTCACTGTCGATCGTAAAGCGGACCACGGTACCTTCGGCCGTATTCTCGAATCCGGTGATGGTTACCGATCCTTGAAAATTGCCGCTCTCCAGGTAGGAGCAACCGGTAAAACTGATGACAAGCAGGAGAAAAAACAAATTGCGCATAACAAACGGGGGCAGGGGGTTACCAATAGTAGAGACCACCGAGGCTGTTGCTCCAGTAGTTGACGAGATGAAATTGTTCCCCGAGGAGGAACTGGCGGGAAAAGACGTAGCGAACGGCAAAATTCTCGTTCAGCAGGTATTCCGCCCCTACCCCAATCCCGGCAGTGAGGCCTCCCTCGGTGCCGGAATAGTGATCGTTCACCACGCCGTTGTTGGACTGTACGTCCAGCAGCGATAGATACCCCCCCAGGGCGAGATAGGCGATGGGCGTGAAAGCCTGATCCACGTAGAGGCGCGACGTTGCCTCAATGGCGAAGGTGGAAAAGAGAATGGGTTTGTACACCTCGATCCCCGGTTCGAAAATGTCCTGGGTCTCGTTGTAACTATAGGCAGATTGCAGGGTATCCTGGTGCGGGGACAGCCGGAACGCGCTTCCGGAAATCATCATATTCAACCAATCCCTGGAATTGGCTGGCGAATACCGGAACTCAATACCCGGCGTACCCTGGAACAGGCGTCCGAAGCGGCCGGCGGGTTTGACGTGTACGACGGAGAGCCCGACTTGCGCGGCCAGCCCCAGGCTCATGCCCAGAACCACGGCGCTGACGCCGATAAATTTTGATAGAGAAGGCAACGGAAGCGAGTGTATAGCCTGATGGCCGCGAAATGACGGCGTATCAGCAAGGTGAACGTAGAGCAAGGGAAACGCAGGCAAGGTACCATCTGAGTATGTGCTAACCCGTGTATCGCCTGAATTTCCCCCTATTTCGTCCAGAAAACCGGGATTGATGGTGTTGCTCCCAGCCGATAGGGAATAGGGCGGCGGTGCGCAGGAACGACGACCACCCGATCCTGGTAAGTCGACCGGGTAACCGTAATTTGCCCACCATGGAACTACCCCTGTTGACCGGCGATCAGGCCGTTTGTCTCGATGTCCTTCTGGTGGAGGACAACCGGGGCCTCATCAGAGGATTGGTGGAAGTACTGACGGAGGCCGGCGTGCAACAGTCTTCCGGCCGTGCCTTCACCATCGACGCCGTAACGAAGCGCCTGCGGGAAATTGGCCCGCCCGTCAATATCAGCTACGGATACGTCAAGCTCACGTCGACGGAACGCCCTGACCTCCTGCTGCGGCGAAGCTGCGACCAAAATTCCAACATCGGAAACATGGCCTCCGCGGCGCTGCGGATCAAGGACCGGGAGTCGCAGTGGTCTTATTATCACCGCCCGCCCTCGGGAAAGTGCGCCGCGCTGGCCCTGGTGGCTAACGACTACCCGACCTTTCGGGAGCATTACAACCGTTTTCGGCAGAGCAAACCCAACTACCTGCACGACGACCCGAGATTGCTCCAGGCCCTGCTCGACGCAACCAACCGCGATTTCTGGCTTTCGCGCACGCCCCCTTTTCAACGCTATGTCCTCAGCTACTGGAGTGACAACCCCGATCTGCTGCATGGGGAGGCGGTGTCCGTGGCCGTCGAGATCCTCCGGAAGTACGATTTCCTCGGGGACGAGCACTATCGACTGTACGAGCGTTGCGGTATCCGGCTGCTGGACCGGGTCGTTGCGGACGAGGAGGTCCGTAAGCAGCACTTCGACCTGGATCAACTCTGCCGCCTGGCCACGGGACAGCCGGTGGATCCCCAACTGCTCCGGGAGCGGCTCGAGGTCGTGGAGGGGGAGCCCGGTTTCATCGACTTCACCTTCCTGGTCGCGGCCTATGCCTACGACCTCCTCGCACCGAAGGAGGTAAGTGACTACCTGTTAAAAACGACGAAAAACTACAGTCCCCTGGCGCACCGTGCCCTCCTGGCGTGGGCCGATAGCCTCAACGGCCACCCCCCAGACGAAGCGGAATTCGGGGAGCGCCTGGGCCGTTTCCACTACCTCTCCGGCCCGGAGGCGATGGTCATTTTGTGGGTCAGCAACTGGCTGGGCCTCCGCCCCCCGGAGGAGATGCTAAAAAAGCTGCTGGAGACCACCGAGATCTGCGCCCATCTGCCCTGGATTTATGGGGAACTGCGGCACGCGCTGGCCACCCTCTTCCCCCTGAACCCGGACGCCGAACACTGGCGAACGGAGGCGGCGGCCATTGCTGAACGCCACGGCTTCACTTACCTGCTGGCGATGCATCCCTGTCGGCCGCGGTGGGAAAGCGCGCTGCGGGAGGTGGAAAAACTCGTACTTCCGCCAGGAGGAGACTCGCTATCCGGCGCGGCTGGGGAAAAGGAACCGGCCCGCCGCACCATCTGGATAGTGGATATCGACGGCAGGGAACTGTATCCCAAAGAGCAAAAGCTGGGCCAGCGCGGATACTCCAAGGGCCGCAAACTGAAGTGGGACGAACTCTTTAGTCCGGCCAACCGCCGCTACCGGGAAGCCGAAGACCTCAACGCCATCCACGGGCTGCGCTACGGGGACGGCCGGCCGGTGCGCATGGACGGCTACCTCAACGACGATTACCTCGTGCCGCACTTCGAACGGATGCTGTTCGAACTGGCCGGTCATCCCCGGCTGCTCCTCGGTGAGCGGCAGCGCCTGCCCCTCCACATCGGCAAGGGCGAAGCCGGCGTGACCGTCGAGGACCAGGGCGACACCCTGCGGCTGCGCTTCGATCCGCCCGCCGTCAGTGCGGGGAATTACCAGCTTAAAAAGATTACCCCTACGCGGTACCGGGTGTACCACCTGTCCGACCGGCAACTAGCCCTGGCCAAATCCATCGGCTACGGGCTGGACGTACCGGCCGCAGCCCGCGAGCGACTGGAAGCCACCCTGGAGGGCATGCGCGGCGAGGTGAGCATTCAGTCCGACACCGACCTGCTGCGCAGCGAACTGCCCACGGTGGAGGGCAGCGACCGCATCAGCGTGCACCTCATGCCACTCGGCGAGGGCTACCACGTGGAACTGCTGGCCCGCCCCCTGCCCGACCTGCCGCTGTACTTTCCGCCGGGCGAGGGCTTATCGCGCAGCCTGGCTGCGGGGGAGGACGGCCGCCGCATCCTGGTCCGCGACCTGGCGGGAGAGCAGGCGGCCGCCCGGCTGGCGATCGAAGGCTGCCCTTCCCTCGGCACCCCCTCCGAGGGCAGCTTTCAGTGGCGATTGGAGGACGAGCGCACTACCCTGGCCTTCCTCCTCGAGCTCCGAAATCTCGTGGCGGAAGATCGCGTCGAGGTGCAGTACCCCAAGGGCCAAACCCTGCGGCTGACGGGGCAGGTGGACTTCGACGACATCAAACTTCGGGTAGGTAAAAAGCGGGAATGGTTCGAGGTGAGCGGGGAGGTCCGGCTGAACGAAGACCGGGTGCTCGACCTACAGCTGCTGTTCGAACAGCTGCGCAACAGCAAGGATGGCGGATTCGTGCGCCTGGGGCCGGGGGATTTCCTTTCGCTGACCGACGAGGTGAGGGAACGCATCCAGCAACTCGAGGGCATGTTGTACGAGCGGGGTAAAAGCATGCAACTGCCGACGCTGGCCGCCGAGCCCTTCGGGGAACTGCTGCACGACTTTGAAGACGTGGCCTTTGACGAAGCCTGGCACGAAACGCTGAAACGTATGGAAACGGCCCGTCACCTGCGCCCCGTCGCCCCTAAAAACTTCAACGCGGAGCTACGCCCCTATCAACTCGAAGGCTACGAATGGCTGGCGCGGCTGGCGGCCTGGGGCGTGGGCGCCTGCCTGGCCGACGATATGGGACTCGGCAAGACGGTGCAGGCCCTGGCCATCCTGACCGACCGCGCCGATACCGGTCCCGCCCTGGTGATGGCCCCCGCCTCCGTGGTGCGCAACTGGCGCTCGGAATGCGAACGCTTCGCCCCGGCGCTGCGGCCGATCCTGCTGGCCAGGCGCAGCGATACCCACCTAATGGGGCAACTCGGTCCGGGGGACCTGCTGCTGGTGAGCTACGGCCTGCTGACCTACGTAAGCGATGAGCTGTCCGCGGTTGAGTACGGAACGGTGGTGCTGGACGAGGCGCAGGCCATCAAAAATCCCACCACCAAACGCTCGCGGGCCGTACGCGACCTGAAGGCCGACTTCCGCATCGCCACTACCGGTACGCCGATCGAGAATCACCTGGGGGAACTGTGGAGTCTGTTCCGCTTCCTGAACCCGGGACTGCTGGGCGGCAAGAAGGCCTTCGGCGAGAAATACGGTCAGCCCATCGCGGGCGGTGACGAACTGCAGCGGAACCAGCTCCGACGACTGGTACAGCCCTTCATCCTGCGCCGCCGCAAGGACCAGGTACTGCGCGAACTGCCGGCGAAAACGGAGAACGTGCTGCTGGTGACCCCGAACCCGGAAGAGGCGGCCCTCTACGAGGCCCTGCGGCGGGAGGCCCTGACGGAGATCGACGAAGCACCGCCTGAGCAGAAGAAATTCATCGTCCTGCGGCAACTCACCCGGCTGCGGCAGGCGGCCTGTCATCCGCTGCTGGTTCGCCCGAAGAGCAAGATCCCGAGTGCCAAACTCGAACTCGTGGGCGACACCATCCGGGAGCTTTTGGACAATGGCCACAAAGCGCTCGTCTTTAGTCAGTTCGTCAAACACCTCAAACTGGTGGAAGCCCGGGTAAAGGCGGCGGGCATCCCCTACCAGTACCTCGACGGCTCCACGCCGGGCAAGGAGCGGGAGCGGCGGGTGGATGCCTTCCAGGGCGGCGAAGGCGAACTCTTCCTCATCAGTCTAAAGGCGGGCGGCACGGGCCTGAACCTGACGGCGGCCGATTACGTCCTCCACCTCGACCCCTGGTGGAACCCCGCCGCCGAGGACCAGGCCAGCGACCGCGCCCACCGCATCGGGCAGCAGCGGCCGGTGACCGTTTACCGCTTCGTTACCGAAGGCACCATCGAGGAGAAGGTGCTGGCCCTGCACGCCGACAAGCGGGACCTGGCGGACCAGATCCTGGCCGGTACCGGCAAATCGGCGGCCCTACAGGTCAATGAGGTGCTGCGCATGCTCCGCGAAACTTAGCGACCCTTCTTTTCTTTGCGGTTGATCTCGGCGTCCTTTAGCTACTTCTTTCCGCTTCCCGCTTATGATCATCCGCAAGTTCCTCCCCATTGAGTACCTCTTCGACAAGATCAAGATCCCCTTCTTCATCGTGTTATTTGGCGCGACGGTCTTCGACCTGCTGCCGCTGATCCTGGAGGACCGCCTGCCGGGCCATCGATATCCATATTCGCCAGTTTCTTGGGAATCGGAGCTACCGCCTAAGGCGGAGCCGGAGGACTTTTATTTGATGAAGGGTGGGGGACTTTTTTGCGGCGGGGCGCAGGAGGATAGAAGCGACTCGTATTTGGTCCTCAGGATATAATATTACCGGTGAGCGCAGGAGGTCTACTCCCGTGAAGAGGGGCGGCTCCGTCGGCCTGCCTTCCATAAATACGCATCAGCTGCCCGACCGCGAAGGCGGTGGTAGGGTTTTCCCTGCTTAGGCCAATAGCCGACACGAACACTCGAGGGGTAAGTGGGGTTTGCGCGCGGCATACGAAAACACGTCCTAGCGGGGGATACCAATTGGGATAAAACGCGGTCGGAAGACACTCCAGGGCTTAGGCCGGATACATGGTCCAACAGTATTAGGATCGGGGGGGGCACGTCAACTACATTTCGACTTCCGACCGATGCCCCGGTGGGTCATCAGGCTCGGTGAGCTTTCTAAGCTAACCAATTTACCTAACCCAATTCCCTGACTTTATGCTAACCAACAATTTACGTTTTTCCACCACCCATTTCCGGGTTCTAGGTGCCGCCCTCCTTTTTCCCCTACTCTTCACCGCCTGTATGGAAGACACCGAAGAGGCGATCGCCCCGCAACAGGAAGCCCTTCCGCAGCAGATCATCGAGCTCGCTCCCGACCCCGCCGAATGGCAGACCATCCAGACCAGTGACGTAGCCGAAATGGAAGAGCTGGGAAAAAAGAAGCGGGCGACGACGGCCCCCGGCGTCGATCGTGGCCGCTATAACATCACCCTGCGCTTCATTTCGCCTCCTACGGACGCACAGCGCGAAGTCTTCGAACAGGCCGCCGGCCGCTGGGAGCGCATCATCATTAAGGACGTACCTTCCATTACCGCCACCCTCCCTTCGGCTTTCGGTGGCGTACCCCCCATAGATGGAACCATTGACGATATCGTGATCGAGGTCCTCCTCGCTCCCATCGATGGCGCCGGTGGCGTCCTGGGGCAGGCCGGTCCCCGCTTTATTCGCAACAGCGATGCGCTAACCGTAACGGGCGTCATGTTCTTCGACGAAGCCGACCTGGACTTTCTGGACGAGCTCGACCTCTTCGAAGAGGTTATCGTACACGAGATGGGTCACGTACTGGGTATAGGTACGCTATGGAATGATGGCGGACGGACCCTACGGGAGTTCAATGCTGATAGCCTTCCCTACTTTGACGGCCGCAAAGCCAACGTATTCTGGAACGCCGAAGGCGGAACCTTCGAGCTACCCATCGAGGATCAGTTCGGTCCCGGTACCCAGTTCAGCCACTGGAAGGAGGCTACCCTGAATAACGAACTGATGACCGGCTTCCTGAACCTGGGTGAAAACCCGCTGAGCCGCATCACCGCCGGCTCCATGCGTGACCTCGGCTACGGTGCCGCCATGGTGGGCGAAAGCTACGACCTGCCCGACGGCGCCATGGGTGTCCCCGTTAACGGTGACGATGCCGACATGGACGAAGAGGAGGACAAAGGTGCCGGCATCCACATTGCCGCCCGGGAGATCACGCTGCAGCCGATTGGCGTGGTTATTGACAAGTAAACACTGTAATGGTAGGGACTTTAGCCCCTGCTTATCGGATCTGGAAGGACCCCCGCACGAGTTTCGTGTGGGGGTTTTTTGTTGGGAGGCGGCTTGGCTACTGCCTTGGGTGGGGGTGCCTGGCGCGGATACGAAAATTTCTTCCCGCAGCTAACTATCTTCATCGGCGTAGATACACTTTATAACTCCCTCGGTCATGCGCTTTGCCACTACCCTTTACTTGCTCTCTCTACTTGTTTGCGCCTGTGGGGGCCGACCGCCCGCGGAGGCGGGGCCGGAGCAACCCTCCCTGGGATACCGTAGCGTGAGCCTTTTAACTGAGAACGGCCTGCAGTTCAAGGACCTCAACCGCAACGGGAACCTCGACCCCTACGAGGACTGGCGGATTCCTGCGGAGAAGCGCAGCCTTGACCTGGTCGGCCGGATGAGCGTGGAGGAGAAAGCCGGTTTCATGCTCATCAGCACCACGCGGATGGAAAACGACGCGGGCTTCGGCCCGGGTACCGGGGAACCCATCGCCAGCGGCTTCAACGAGGAGGACGCGGTGACCGAGACCAACATCTTTACCCGTAAGCCCCTGGATGCCCCGATGATGAGTTCGGCGGGGACCACGAAGGCGGTCACGGAACTACACGGGCGGCACTTCATCCTGCGGGCGAACCCGGCCCCGGAAGTCATCGCCGAGTGGGCCAACAACCTCCAGGAGCTGTGTGAGCGGACGGGCCACGGCATCCCGGCCATCGTGGCCTCCAATCCGCGCAACCACATTGCCATGGACGTCGCCGCCGGCTTAAATGTAGGCGAGACCCCCTTCTCCACCTGGCCCGGTGAACTGGGATTGGCGGCCATGCGCGACTTCGACCTCGTGCGGGAATTCGCCGACATCGCCCGCCGGGAGTGGGTGGCCGTCGGCCTCCGCAAGGGCTATATGTACATGGCCGATCTGGCAACCGACCCGCGCTGGCAGCGCACCGAAGGCACCTTCGGCGAGGACCCCGAACTGGCGGCGCAGACCATCCGGGCTATCGTTCTCGGCTTTCAGGGGGAAGCCCTGCACCCGCGCTCCGTCGCCCTGACTACCAAGCACTTTCCCGGGGGCGGCGCCGCGGAAGGCGGACACGACCCCCACTTCGACTGGGGTAAGCGGGAGGTTTTCCCCGGGGGCCGCTTCGAAGACAACCTCATCCCCTTCCGGGCGGCTATTGACGCCGGCACCTCCGCCATCATGCCCTACTACTCCTACCCCACCGGCACCGAGTACCCCGAACAAGCCTACGCCTTCAACCGGGCGGTGCTGCAGGGCGTGCTGCGCGGCCGACTGGGCTTCGAGGGTATTATCAACTCCGACAC
Source organism: Lewinellaceae bacterium (assembly GCA_963747415.1). Taxonomy (GTDB): domain Bacteria; phylum Bacteroidota; class Bacteroidia; order Chitinophagales; family Saprospiraceae; genus Neolewinella. Next base: position 2,322,323 of record CAVVFF010000004.1, read on the forward strand.
CGGACCCATCGAAATGATGCCCTGGGGCGTGGAGGAACTCTCCATCCCCGAGCGCTACCGGATGGCCCTGGAGGCCGGCGTCAACCTCTTCTCCGGTACGGCCGATCCGACGCTGCTCATCGAAACCCTGCGCAACTACCCGGAACTGATGCCGCACGTCGACCGCTCCGTGGAGCTGCTGCTGGAGGAAAAATTCCGACTCGGGCTGTTCGAGGATCCCTACGTCGATCCCCAGGCCGCGACCGCCACCGTAGGCCAGGAAGCCTTCCAGGAACGCGCCGAAGTGGCCCTGCGTAAATCCATCGTCCTGCTCCGCAACGGGCGCATCGGCAACGAGCAGGCGCTGCCCCTTCAAAACGGCACCAAAGTCTACTTCGCCACCTACCTGCCCCGTCGGGAAGGCGAGGCCCTGACGGTGTACACCCCACCCGCCGGTCACGACTGGCCGGTGGAGTTCGTCGATACCCCCGAGGCGGCCGACCGCATCGTACTGCGGGTACTGCCGCAGGGCAAATCCCTCTTTCAATCCGACGGCAGCCCCCTGCACGTGAACCTCTCCGCCAACGGCATCGACGTGGACCGCCTTCGCGCGCTCGCCGCACAAAAACCGACCGTCCTGCTCATCAACTACAGCAATCCCTGGGCCATCGATGAGCTCTACACCGACGGTTCGCCCGACATGCCCGCCGTGCTGGCCACCTTCGGCACCACCCCGGCGGCCATCCTGGACGTGCTCACGGGCGCCTTCGCCCCCTCCGGCAAGATGCCCTTCACCACCCCGGTTTCGGACGCCACTGCCCAGGAGCAGCTGTCGGACGTGCCGGGCTACGATGAGGGGGCGGGGTATGGTTTGTTTGAGTTTGGCGAGGGGTTGGAGGGGTATTAGGGCGGCGGAGATATTGAATATGCTGAAGGGCTGAGGGTAGCAGCCGGACAAGTCAGCGCATCGGCGAATTGCTCGCCTGCAACTCGTTTTCTGAACCCCGGATCACGCAGATTTTCCGAAGAAGCGGTTTTCGTCAACCCTGTCTCCCATTTACCTTTGCGGGATGCAAACACTTCCCGTGCAACTCCGCGGACTGACCAATGCCATAGAGCGCGCCGTGCAACTGTTCGCTTATAACCTCCCTCAGCTGTCCGACAAGGACGTGATCTGGGCCTACACCGAGTACGTCAACTACTTCAAGGCCGTGGCTTCCGGCAGCGACCGGTCCGAACCCTCGGCTACCGCCCGCCATAAAGACCTGCTGCTGGAATACATTTGGGAAACCCTGCTGAAGCGCGAAGACCTTCAGCTCGACGATCCGCTGGTTGGCGGAATAGGCATCGATCCGACGGGGCAGGCCGTCTCCAGCCTGGAACATCTCTACGTACTCGCCTTTAGGTGGCTGCGTACGTCCGCCCGGAACACTAAGGAAAAAGGCAACCCCCGGGCCTATCTACAGCTACTGGAGGAAACCGCCCCGAATCGTCCCTTAACTGGCGGATTTGATTCGCTGACTTATCTACAGGTGAAGTACGGCGTAGCGGTAAAGAATGCGGACCGCAAGGGTTCGCCAACTACGATCCGGGATCTTCGCACGATCGAGACCCCCGAAAACTTCCTGGCGGGTGCCGAGGCTAACGAAATGCCGTTGTACCTCCACGAGGCCGTCCGCTTGCTGGATGGTACCGTCTACCGCTCCGACGTCGTGGACTTTTCGCTGGTGGCCATTCGCCTGGCCCTCCTCCGGGGGGAAAACGAGCAGGTATTCCGCCTGGCCGAGGACTTGCTCTCCGCTGGCTTCGATACAGATACGCTCGGCAAGCTCGACGACTGGTTTTTGCGGGATATCGGCACTCGCCTACCCATCGAACCGCACCGACAGGGCATTCCCAGGTGGGGCAAAGCCTACGCTGCCCGCTACCCGGCGGGGGTACGGCTGGTACAAATTTGGAGTATGCAACACCGCCTGGCAGTCAACAAGGCGGAACTCGAGCGGATGCTCGCGGAGGGCATAGGCGAAGAGGAGTGAGGGGTGGTTTGTTGCTGAATTTTGCGGGGGCGTGGCCTTGCGGGTGTCGCGGAAGGGAGCGTAGGTATTTACAAGGTCTTGATTTATCGCGGCGGAGCGCAGGAAACGAGCGTTTTACCGTACTGGAAGCCGGGCAGGAAGGGATTTATGACAGCTGTCTAGGCCTGATTACCTCATCCCTACTCTAGTCTACAAACACCGTACTCTGTGTTCAAAACTTAAGTAGGGTATCCCAACCGTTAAGGCTTGGAATAAGCATAAGCACAAATGGGTGATAGCGTTGGAACAGTAGACCAAATCCCAGCACTGTGCTAAAGAAGATTTTACTAATTCGAGTTATATACTCCTCAGGAAGTGGTTTGGGACAAATGATATGACCTCCCACCTACGGTGCGGAAATTAAGGGTAAGCAGACTGCGTAATTCCGTCTTATACTTTTTCGCGGACTGCAAAAAAGTATCGATCGCCGCTCGAAAGTCGGGGTGCCGGGGGTAGTACGTCGAATTGATAATCTTGAGCCGCATGAAGTGCCACAGCCGCTCGATCAGGTTCAAATTTGGTGAATAGGTCGGTAAATACACCAGCTCAATACGCTGTTTTGCCGTCCAGGCGCTTAGCATTGTGTTGCGGTTGTAGCCAGCATTGTCGCAAATCAGGTAGATCTTCTTGCCTGCGTGCTTTTTGAGCAGCCTGCGACAGAGCCGCTGGGTTGACTGCGCATTGATCGTATCGGCAAGTTCATGCTCTGGCTGGAGGGCGTTGATGGCTGCATTAATGTTCACCCGCTTTCGGCCACTTTTACAGTCGACTTCGAAGTCCTGCCCCTTACGGATCCAGCCCCGGCTGGTCTTGGTATTGTGGGTCGGATGGCAGCCGTCAGCGTAATAAACGACCGCTTCGCCACGCTCCGCTTCGGCCAGTATCGGTGGTAATTGCTCTTCCAGAAACGCTAACTGGGCCGCCTCTTCGGCTTTGGCCGGCACCGCCCTGCTTTTCTTGTAGACGTAGCCTAGCCGGTGGAGCAAGTACGTCATGCCGCTAACCGTGTACTCGACCCCAAAGGTGTCTTTGACATAAGCGCAAATCGCCCAGGCGTCGGGGTAAAGAAACTCATCCAGATGAACGGCGAGCTGCTGTTCCTCCTCCTCGCTTAGCTTGCCGCAGTAGGGAATGTAGCCGTCCTGCATATAGCGCTTGAGCCCGCGCTCACGGTAACCCTTGACGTAGCGACGAATGGTGTTGTCATCAATGCCCAGGCTGACTTCGATATCCTCGATGGAGAGCTGCCGGTGCAACATAATGAGCACGGTAGCCTTGACGAAACGCCGGCGGTGAAAGCGGTCCTTCTGCTGGATGCACCGCAGTTCCTTGATCTCTTCCGGGCTAAGTTCAAAAACCATAAGTCATTAAACCGCTAGTGTCCCAAACCAGTTCGAGACCGGTATACACTTCAGTTATCTATGACCATAAAAACCCGCTGGGCAAGCTGGAGCGACAAGCGGTACGCCGACCGGTAGCCGAGCCGGGCTGGATATCGGTGAACTCCAGTATCGAAGCCTTATCGCCTGTGGTGATGTCAATTTACGCAAAATATGCAGCAATAAGTTCATACCCTCCTACGCATACTAATTTTACTATTTATCTTCCGTGAAAATTCAGGCCTGGTTTACCCGCTACAACTTACACACTAACGTATGGATCAGCTTTTCGACAACCTCCAAACCTGGCCTGCAGACCGGCAGCTACCTTACCGAAATTACAAACCCGTAGATCAGTTTCAGGAGGATGATTTCCAATTTCTGGTGGAGGGGGGGTAAGTATTATGTAAAATGGAAAGAAAATCGGACGGCTGATATACCCATTGACCCCAATCACGTGTACCAGGCCAAACCCATGTCATTGGGTATCCCGCGAAATTGTTACCGGGTGATTTATGACTCGGACAATCACAAGTTGATCGAATCAACCTCTCCCATCGCTACCTTCACGAACGCCGACGGTTCGATCGAGAAGGGGGAAACCCGGCACGTCAACCTGCTGTGGCGCATACAGGATATTGGTAGTAAGCAAAACGGAGCACAGTTTGCATTTTCGTAAGAACAGCAAAGCCGCCTAATCGGAGCCGAACACCCCTGTACGAGTATAAACGCACCGGATGATGCAGACATCCCCGTCGCGCCCGGTGAGCCTAAGAAAATACTCGTAAGAGGCACCGGCACTAAAGTCTGCAGTTGGCTGCTCACCGCAACTTACGGTGTATCGGATCCCGTACTCATGCGCTGGGATATCGACAAAACCTATTCGAACGCCGACCGGAACACCACCAATCCCGGGCTGGCAAGAGCGCGGTATGAAGCGTTTAAGAAAAAATTTGGGACCAACAAGTCCATCTACCTGTTGGCGATGGTCACCTCGCTCGACTCCGTAGTTTGGATTCCGTTTCACGCATCCGATGCCTTGTTACAGTCCTGCCGCCGGATTAATGGAGACACCGGTGAGCGCATATATACGGTTGACAAACTGGATCCCAACGACGGTCCGGATATTATCACCGGACAATCTAATCTCATACCCCACCCTCACTAATCTACCCGACGATCAATCCCGCCCAGAACGGCGGCAATGCATACCGCCTATTTATCTGGCCCGCTACGCACTTCCGCTGGGCCCTGGCCAGGGCAAGTGCCGGCGGATCACCCTTGGCGTAATGGCCGTAAAAGTCGCTAAGCAGATCCGCCGTAGCGCTAGCCCGTACGTCGTAGAGAGAACTTACCACGTCCGGCACGCCCGCCCGGTGGAAGCTCCGCCGTAAGCTGTAGGTGCCCTCACGCCGCCGGGTATACCCCCTGGCGGTAGAGCAGGCGGCCAGTACCACCAGCCGACAGTTCATATTTATGGCGCTTAGCTGCAGGCCGTTGAGGCTATCGCGTTGGTTGAGGTAGATGTAGTTCTCCCCGAGTTTTGTGGTATTGTCGCTGGCGTGTACCGAAAGGTGCAGCACGTCGTAGTTTGCTGCTTCCTGGACGAGCGAGGCGGAAGTGGCCGCCGCCAGGGAGAATGATTCGCCTGTAATACCTTCGGTATTGTCTAAAACGCCTTGGGTAAAGCCGCCGAAATAGTTCTCTAACCCCGGATGGGTCCAGATGCCCACGGTGAGGGGTTCGTCAGGCGCCTTTTCCGGGTGGTCCGCCCGGAGGATTGCGTTGATCGTTTCCATGCGATAGCTATCCAGGTAGCGTAGGGTATGGTTTTCTACCAGGTACTTCGATCCCCCATCCAGTTGGGGCTGAAGCAAGGCTGCGAAGGGAAGCACGTTCAGTGACTCGCTCGGCGATAGTTGCAAGTGCTCGTGCTCGGAAAGCAGGGCATGTACCGCTCCAAATAGCTGTTGGTAGGTCCGGGTGGCCAGCTCGGTGAACGCCGCCGCATCAAAGGTGGTGGCAGCCAGGGCGTGATTCAGCGCCCGGGCCAGTTGTCGGCTTTCAGGGGGCACGGTATACGCCACGGTCGTATCCCCATCCAGGTACAGCGCATAGACCGCGGAGTCGGTTTCCAGGTATTCGATCAGGGCTTCATCGGGGGCCAGCCTTTCTTGTACGCCGACAATGGTGACCGACGTATCGAGCAACTCCATCGTCCGGGAGCGCTTCTGGAAGTCTCCTTCCTCCAGCCGGGCCTGGAGCTTATGGCGTTCCGCTACCAATGCGGCAAAGGATGCTAGTTCCGACAGCGGTAGCGTGAAGCCGATCGCAAATGTCCGCTTCAGCGCGGTTAACCGATTATCGATGGTTACCAGTTTTTCCGTTAGTGTCAGCTTATCAGGATCTGCCTCGCTGGCGGCTGCCTGGCTCATTTCCTTGACTAGCGAATAGGCTTTACCGTATTCGATCGTCCGGAGAATAAATTCTTCCACATTGCGGCGGTGCGCAGGATAAACCATATGGTAATGGTAGGCAATGGAGATCGCGGTACCAATGATTTGATCCCCATACGATACCACGGAATTGAATGCCCCTTCGCTACTCGCCCGTTCCAGCGTCTCTGCGTAACGCTCCACGGAAAGTTGACTGAGACGATAGGCACTGCTCAGGTCCCGCCCGTCACCCGTTGTACGGTAGCGGGACAGCAGAATGCGGGCGTGGTTAGATAGGTCGGGAATGCACTCCGTCTCAATTTTACCGCCGGTAAGGGTTGGTAAATGATGCGATTCCTGCGCAGGGCAGCAATCGTAGTAGGAAAGGATTTCCTGGCTTATGTTCAGGGCTTCGGTGAAATTCTCTTGCAGGTCATACTGTTCCCGGAGTATGAAGTAAACTTCGGACATCGCCGCGTCCTTCAGGGAGGCGGATTCCGCAAGCAGTTGACGGTAAAAGTGCACCGTACTGTCCGGCGCTCCTTCTCGGTCGTAATAGTACCCCGCCAGCCTGCCGGCGTGAAGGCAGGTAATGCCTTCGGAACGTATGCGCTGTTTCAGGCTATCGTGCAAATCCAATACTTCTGCGTCGCGTGCCGGCATTCGCGTTAGCAGAATGCCCAGCTCTTCGAATCCCGCTACGAACCGCAACGACGAGGCCCGTCGGTGCGCCTGTATTGCTTGCCGAAACAACTCTTCACTGTCATCCCAGTAGGCGGACTTCTCCGCATCGTCCACCTGTCGATCCCCCAGTTGTTTCCTTGCCTTTGCCTGAATCAGCTTCAGATCACCCACCAGCGTGCCGCCGGAATCAGCTCCCCGCTGGAGGTACCCCAATCCCAAAGCAGCGTACATATCCATTTCCTGAAAAGCCCAGTCGTTGTAGCTGACGTAAGCTCCGCATAAGGCCTGTCGGGCCAAAGATTCAGGCGAAGCATCGTCCGGTTGAATGGCGGCGGCGACTCGGGTATAGAAACCCGTGGAATCTATCCATTTCCCCCGTTCGAAGTGCAGCATCGCCAAATACTGATAGACTTCCGCCCGTATTTCCGGGCCTACCGAATCCACGTTCACCTCCACCTGTACGCGCAGCCGCCGCGCCCGGTCGAGGGCTTCCCAGAGGCGTAAGGAATTGTAATCGGAGCGGAGTACTTCCAGGCTGTCCTGAAAGCGCCGCTCCATCTCCGTCAGCGGGGGTGGGGGCGGGGAAGCCGCGGACGAAGTGTCAGCGGTACATGCGCACAGCAGCAACGCCAATAGCAGGGTCAAGAGGTGGGGCAAGTACATAGGCGGGGTCTGGACAACAAACTACTTTATTCCCTGACCTTCACCAAATTACCATTTACCGATCTCGCTAGGGTTGGTTTAGGGAGGTAAGGGCCCGTGAAATCACCCAAACCCCAACTTACGCCTGCCCCGGAAAGCTACCGGGGAAATTAAAAAGTCATTCAGACTTGACAAAATGTAAAATAAACTTTACATTTGATAGAGCAAGCAATTCCGTACCATGTCTACCAAGCCGAACTACCTAGTCCCCTTCTTCAGCGGCAGTTTCTACTTCGGCATTCTCCTGATCGTGCTGTCCATCAGCGCCATGGCCTACGAGTGGCTGAACCAAGACGCCTGGTACCGCGAGAGCCTCATCGCCACCCTCGGCATGGGCCTGCTCTTCCTATTTTTCTCCGGCCGGCCGATGATCGACGAGCGCACCCGCTTCCTGAAGTTCAAGGCGCTGGCCTCCGCCTTCGTCATGACCACCATCCTGGCCAACATCGTCAATTACCTCATCACCTTCCCCGACGACGGTCGGTCGGCCGAAGTGTCCTCCTTCACCTTCGTGGCCGCCTGCCTGCTGCTGTCCTTTGTTTGCTACCGCGTCCTGAGCGCCCGGGAATGACCAATCAGCTCAAAGTCGAACGCGCCCGCCACGATCTTTCCCAGGCCGCCCTCGCCGAACGGGTAGGCGTGAGCCGGCAGACCATCAACGCCGTCGAAAAAGGTCGCTTCGTCCCCTCCACCGGCCTGGCCCTGAAGATCGCCCATGTCCTCGGCACCACCGTGGATCAGCTGTTCACGCTGGAAGCTTCGGACTGGGACTAAAAGCTTTTTTGCGGCGGAGCGCAGGTGACATGACTAGCCAGTAGCGGTAAGGTGCATCGCCCGGATGCGGGCCACGTCGGATGACAGCCCCGGGAAAGCTTGAAAAACGATGCATGACAAGACACCTGCGCTCCGCCGCCACCATACCTTTATCTTGCCGGCTATGATCAGCCCTACGCACCTGGTCCGGCTATTCCGTGCCAGCCCCGTGATTTTACTATTGTTGCTGCTGCCCCGGCCAGGCTCCGCCCAGACCGACGTTTACCTGGAAGGGATGTCAGAATGTATGTCCGCCACAGACTATGCCGTCGTAACGGGATTGTTTGCCGAACTCGACCGGCGTGTAGATTCAACCATCCTGAGCGAGAACCATTATTTCGGATTTGCGATCCAGTACTGTGCCGAGCAATTAGACGAGGAAGTGTTCCGGGTAAAAACAGGTTCCCGGCTCGATAGTCTCATCCGCGCGGGACTGTCCACCGGACTATGGCGCGCGCACGAAACAGCATCGGACGCCGCCGACGACATGGAGCTCATTCCCCCCGGCGGTATGCCACCTCCACGAGACCCGGCCACCGTCGAATCCGTTTCTTTTGACCCCGGAGGTAGCTTCATCAGCTGTTCGAAGGTATACACGCTGCAACCCGCCCTGTCGCGGGTATGGCAACGGTACGCGCTGTACCATTTGGCCAGTTCGAAGGTAAAGCTGTGTGCCATGCTGGACTTTTTCACCGAAGCGGAGTATACGCTGGGTGCCGTCCGGCATTTCATTGCGCTGGACGTACTGCTGCAACGCATGATTTTAGTGAACGGGTATTCGGAACTGGTGGATTGATCCTGATTGCCCCCTACCGCTTAAGCCCCCGCTGCGCCCAGTCCATCTTAATAAAGCCGGCGGTCTCCTCGGCGCTGCTGAAGGGGGCGACGGGATCGCCGTCGCTGAGTACCTGGAAGCGGCCGGTGCCGATCAGTTCGACGGAAGTGCCGTGGGCGAGGTGAATGCACTTTTCATCCTCCCTTTCCACGGTAATGCCCTCATCGGCGAGAGCTTGCCGTAAGGTTTCCATTTCTTCTTTCATAATGGTGTTGTTTGGCTCAGCAGTAATATAGAGACCGGCCGGCTATGGTGCGTGAAGAATAGGGGTGTATGAACCGGAACCCATTTCCCGCGCTCCGGTTATGACCCCGTGACCGCCCACGATATCCTCCGCCAGCGCACCCGCGCCCTTACTTCCCATAGGGTTGACAAGTCCCAAGCCTACGTCCTCTGCTGGCTCATGCAGGCCCTGCGTCCCACCGAGAATCCGGCCCTGGACGTGGCCATCCTGCTCGCTAACGACCTGGCCCTGCCGGTGGTCGTGGTGCATGCCCTCGAGAACCGCTACCCTTACGCCTCCCACCGGCTGCACCGCTTCATCCTGGAGGCGAGCCTGGAGCTGCAGGACGGCGTGGAGGCGCGGGGCATGCGGTTCGTCCGCTGGGTACGACGCGAAGGCGAGGGGGAAGTGGACGCGATCGCCCGACTAGCCGAACACGCCGCGGCGGTGGTGGTCGACGATGTCCCCACCTTCGTGACCCGCACTTACGCCGACGACCTGGCCAAGCGATTGTCCACCGCGGCATGGGGCGTAGACGCCTGCTGCGCGGTGCCGATGAACGCCCTGCCCGACCACCTGGATACCACGAAGTCGTTCCGCGCGGCCCACGGCAAACTGCGCGATCTGCACCTGGGTACCGACCTGGAGCAGCAACCCACCCAGGCCGCCTACGCCGGGGAGCTCGACCTGGGGGAGTCGGTTGTCACCGATCTGTCCCGCGACGGACTGGACGAGCTGATCGGCCGCTGCAGCGTGGATAAGACGGTGGGCCCATCTCCAAAATTTCCGGGCTACCGCTCGGTGGCGCTCGAGCGACTCCAATATGCCGTCCGCGAGGTCGTCCCCCGCTACAAATGGACGCGCAATAACCCCGCATTGGCCGACGAGTCCACCCACCTCTCCCCCTATATGCACTTCGGCGTCCTCTCCCCCCGCGAGGTGGCGATGGCGGTGCAGCGCGCGGAAGAGGAGGGGGAAATTCACCCGGCCGCCCGCTATAAATTCTTCGACGAACTGCTCACCTGGCGGGAGTATTACCACCACCGCTGTCGGCACGTGCCCGACTTCAACCGCTGGTCGGGGCTACCCACCAGAGCCAAAAAGACGCTGCTGGAGCACGCCGGCGACCCCCGCCCTAATATCTACGACCTGGAAACCCTGATCCACGGCCGTACCGACGACGAAACCTGGAACGCCGCCCAGAAGGCCTTCACCCTCGACGGCTGGATGAACAACAACCTGCGCATGTACTGGGTCAAGCAGCTCCTCCGCTGGCGTCCCGATCCGCGGGAGGCCTTCGCTGTAGCCTGCTACCTCAACGACCGCTTCAGCCTCGACGGCCGCGACGCCTCCACTTACGGCGGCATCCGCTGGGGCTTCGGCGAGGCCAAGCGGGGTTACCGAGAGCTCGACGTCTACGGCTGGGTCGCTCCCCGGGGCGATGCGGCCCTCCGCAAGCGTAAGGGGATGCCCGAATGGCTGGCGGAGCAGGCGGCGCGCCCGGTTGCCGGGCTGGCGGTGCCGGAGGACCTGACAGGGATTTTAGCCCGGTACGTTGGGCAGTAACCGATCAGGTAAAGGCCAGCGCGGCGGTGCGCAGGTACCGGGCTTTTCCGGAAAAAGGCTAGCTTGTCCCGCTATAATATCCCGAGCCGTACCGAAGCGGACCGTTCATTGGTCCAGCTGACATTCCAGTAGCTCCTGAAAACGATCCTGCCTCCATGCCTACCCGCTCCCGTCGCCATTTTCTTCGTCAATTTTCCACCGGTCTGCTCGCCGCCCCGCTGCTGTCGGAAAAGGCCACCGCCCAACTGCTGACTGCCCCGAAAACCTCGAGTGGCCCCAACGACCGCATCAACCTGGCCTGCATCGGCCTCGGCATCCAGGGGTTTAGCGACCTGGCCGCGGCCCTCCAGCACCCGAACGTGGAGCTGGTAGCGGGCTGCGATCTCTACACCGGTCACCTGGAGCGTTTCCGCGAAGTGTACGGAGCCGAACCTTTCCTTACCCGCGATTACCGGGAGATCCTGGCCCGCCCGGACGTGGATGCCGTCATCGTCGCTACCCCCGACCACTGGCACGACACGATCACCATCGAGGCCCTTGACGCCGGCAAGCACGTCTACTGCGAAAAGCCCCTGGTGCAGCGGCTCGACGAAGGACAGGCGGTGCTCGATGCCGAAGCGCGCAATCCGGGCGTCCTCATCGTGGGCAGCCAGCGCGTCAGCTCCATCCTCACCGAGCAGGCCCGGGAGATCTACCGCCGCGGCGACCTCGGACAGCTGGTACTGGTGGAAACCTTCAACGACCGATTCAGCTCGCTGGGCGCCTGGAATTACTCCATCCCACGCGACGCCTCGCCGGAGACCGTCGACTGGGATACCTTCCTGAAGGATACCGGCGATATGCCCTTCGACGCCACCCGCTTCTTCCGCTGGCGCAATTACCGCGACTACGGCACGGGGGTGGCCGGCGACCTGTTCGTTCACCTATTTTCCGGCAGTCACCGCATCCTGGACTCCATGGGGCCGGAGCGGATCTATTCCACGGGTGGACTTCGGTACTGGAAGGACGGCCGCGATGTTCCCGACGTATTCATCGCCAGCTGCGATTACGGGGAACAGGAAAGTCACCCGGCCTTCAATATGCAGCTGCGGGTCAACTTCGTCGACGGCGGAGGCGGCGGCTCGCGAACCCGCTTCGTGGGTACCGAGGGCAGTCTGGAGGTCACCGGCAGCCAACTTACCCTGCGTCGCAAAACCCTGCCCGCCGCCCCAGGCTACGGCGGCTGGGATACCTACAATACCTTCCCGGAGGCTGCCCGCGCCGACTTCGAGAACTGGTACCGTAGCGAATACCCCCCCGTAGCTCCGACCGTCGTTGGCCCCGAGGAATGGAGCTACCGGACCCCGGAGGGCTACTCCGACCACGTCCATCACTTCGGCAACTGGTTCGAGGCCATCCGCAACGACGGCCAGGTGGTGGAGGACGGTGCCTTTGGTTTCCGCGCCGCCGCCCCTTCGCTGGCCGCGAACGTGAGCTACTTCGAACGGCGGGTGGTGGATTGGGATCCGGTGGCGATGACGGTGTAATTCAGGCAAGATTATAGGGTATTAGGAAATGGAAAGCCTACCCATCCCCGCGGGAATAGACCGGGATGTTGCCTGGGAGCTGGAAGCCTACTTCCCGGAGGCCATCTCCCGGCCGGAACTGGTCAGGCGTGGTTACGGCTTTCCCCGCTTTGCCGGCTGGAAGTCCGATAGCGTAGATGCATTCATCATCGATGAATGCCGGGCGCTGCTGCCCGATCCAACGGACAAGTAGGTACTAAGACGGGTGGCAACCCGCTCTATCGGCACCGGCAGGATTCCGCTATCGAAGGATACTGCAGGCGGACTTGGAAAAGGCATTTGCCATATCGGAAACGGCGGTAGTAGAGACAGGCTCGTCAGGTTTCCGGCTTTAAAAAGCTTGGCGCGGAGCGGGGGATTCGGACCAAATCACCAGAAATGGGGATAAAATAATCCCTGAACCGAGTAACAACCTCAAAGTTCGCTGCACCAATAATATGCTGACAGCCAGGAAGGTGTCCTGGCTAATTTTCTCACACTATACAACAACACAGCATGTCGTTTACACAGTACCCTCCTTTGCGGTGCCTGGCCCTCCCCCACCGGGGCGCGCCCAGCAAAACCGCTTCCTACTTCCTCCTCCTCTTGTTTCTCCTGCTGGGAAGCCTCACCCTGCAGGCGTCCCACTTCCGGTATGGCTCCATCAGTTGGCGGCACCTCGGGGGCACCACGGTGGAATTCAAGATTCAACAGGCCTGGCGGATGTCCGCCTTTTCGGGCGTCTCGACCGTGGGCAGCGTCTCAACGCAGTTCGTGGATAACATAAACTTCGGAGACGGTTTTAGTGATCCCTTTCGACTGACGGTCACCGCGGTCAATCCCACCGAGGATTGGTTCTTCGGGGAGACGACCGTTACCCACACTTATGCTTCGGCGGGGGAATTTACCGCCTTCTTCTCCGGATGCTGCCGCATCGCGGGACTTGCCAATGCAGGGCAGCAAGACTGGTACGGTCAAACGACGGTCGATCTAACCGGTGCCAACTTCGGCAACGATTCACCGATCACGGCCATCAGCCCGATCGTAAACGTGTCGCAGAGCGCGACCAGTAATTTCTTACTCCCGGCCACGGACCCCGATGGCGACCCCATTCGCTACCGGATGCCTACCGCCAGCGAATTCCGCAGCGGCAACCTTTCCGGCCAGACGGTAACGCCTACCGGAAGGGTAACCCTGAACACCAGCGGTGCGAACGTAGGAGATCTCTACGTAGTCATCGTCGTGGTCGAGGACCTCGACGGCAGCGGCAATCCCAAGTCAATGACCATGGTAGACTTCCTCGTGCGGGTGGCGGAATCCTCCGCGCCGCCGACCTTCGACTATACGGTTACCCCGGCCGACAACAGCGTGATCTTCGTCGGTCCCGGACAGCCCGTAAACTTTTCCGTTCGGGCCACTGATACCGATCCCGGCAGTACGGTGACGCTCAACGCGGTCGGTTCGCCGCCCGGCAGCTCCTTCACCCCCGGTCTGCCCGTGACCGCCAACCCCGTAGATGCAACATTCAACTGGACCCCTGCCGTGACCAATATCGGTACCAACGTGATCAACATCACGGCTACCGATAACGGCGGAACGCAAACCTCCACCAGCGTTTCCATCGTGGTGAGCCAGCGGCCGACTTTCGATATTCCACCGACCCCCGCTACCGCCGACCACAACGTAGTGGCTCCCGGCGAGGAGCTGACCTTTACCGTACAGGCATCCGATCTCGACCCCACCGACGCGGTTTCCATCACCGAGGCCAAGCACAAAGTTTCGGGAGATGATTTCACTACCCTCGGAGCTACCCTTACGCCCGGCCTTCCTACTCCAGCGGCCAACCCCGTATCCACGGCGTTCGCCTGGACGCCCACGCAATCCCAGTGGGGACACCAACACGTAATATTCAAGGCCGAGGACAGCTTCACGGAAACCAATACCCACGAAGTATCCATCCTCGTGAACACGACCCCCGTTATCACCAGTACCCCGGTGACCACCGCGACCGTCGGCGTTCCGTACAGCTACCTTTTCGAGGCTACCGACCCCGACCTTCCCTTCGGTGATATACTCGAGATCCTGGGAATCGGCCTTCCCGGCTGGCTCACGCTTACCGACAATGGAGACGGAACCGCCGAACTTAGCGGTACGCCCACTGCCGGCGACCTGGGCTCCCACTCCGTAACCATCGAAGCGCAGGATATCTATCACCACCTGAACGTACCCGGCATTCCCAGCCAAATGTTCCAGGTGGAAGTAAGTGCCGATGGCGGAGGTCCAGGCGGACCGCTGGTATCCACTTTCTGGCTCGAAGCGGAATGTGCCATGGTCGGCTCGGACTGGCAAACGGTCACCAGTAATGCCGCCTCCAACCGCGCATACGTTCAGGCGAATGGAAAACGATCCATGAACAATCCCCCCGCCGACATACCGGATACGCGCGTTCGCTTTACGGTCAATCAGGCCGAGGCGGGATCGTACACGATGATGATCCGCCTCTTCGCACCGAAAGCCGACCGCGACTCTTACTGGGTACGGGCCAACGGAGGACCCTGGGTCCGCTGGAACGGCATCCCTTGCGGTCAGGACTTCAGCTGGGCAACCTTCCCCGAATCCCTGGAATTTAACGAGGGTACGAACACCCTCGACTTCGCTTTCCGCGAAGGAAAAACGATCCTGGATAAAGTATATCTAGCGAAATCGGCTAGCGAACCTACCGGCTTCGGTCAAACGGCGTCGAACTGTTCCAGCATGATCAACCAGGCGCCGGTGGCAATCGCATCGGTCTCCTCACCTTCCAACGTAGGTCAGCAGTTGGTCGATCTAGATGGCAGTACGAGCTACGACCCGGACGGCAGCGTCGACAATTATGCCTGGACGTGGAGCGGTGGCAGTACGACCGGCATGACTACCCAGGTCACCTTTGATCCCGGCATGCACGACATCACGCTCACGGTCACCGACGACGACGGCGCCTCCGCAACCAAGGTGGTGGGCATCCGACTGCTCGACCCGAATGCCGATACCGACCTCGACGGCGTACTGGATGGCGTGGACAATTGTCCGGATATTCCCAATCCCGGCCAGGAGGATTACGATAGCGACGGCCTAGGTGACGCCTGCGATAATATATCCAACCCGCCGCCGCCCTTCATCTTCGAAGCCGAATGCACCGATCGCAGCGACTTGTGGCGGCTTTACGAGGATTCCGATGCCAGCGAGAACCTGTTCGTGTCCTTCACCGGATGTCGCTGTATGGAAACACCCGACCAGCAGAAAGCGGAGAATTTCCTGAGCTTCAACTTCACCACCAGCAGCACCGACACCTACTACCTCTTCCTCCGGCTGGGCGCACCCGACAACGGACGGAACTCCTTCTGGGTCCGCGTCGACGACGGCGACTGGATTAAGATGTGGGAAGAGGCCGACGGTAGCCAGCTCAGCACCAGCGGACTGGAATGGCGGAAGGTCAACGACGATTCCCATCCCGTCTCCTTCGATCTCGACCCGGGTAAGCATACCATCACCATCGCTAACCGCGAATCGGGCACGAAACTGGATAAGGTCATGCTCAGCCCCTACGACGTGCTGCCGACGGGCGAGGGTGATGCCGCCACTAACTGCGTGGAAGCCAAGTCAGGCGATATCGCCGGCCTGCGTGAAGGAGCCATACGCTACGACGATGCCCTGTTCATCGCCGAAGCCGTGGAAGTCTTCCCGAACCCGACGACCGACCGGCTGACGGTCGAGCTGAACGACGGCTACGTCGGTGAAGTGAGCGTTTTCGTAACGGACATGATGGGCCGTACGCTGCAGCAATTGCACCGCGACAAGGAAGATCGATACCTACGCGCGGAGGTGTCGGTCACGGAACTCCCCGCCGGCCCGTACTTCCTACGGATCCTGGAAGGAGATTGCCAGTCCGTACGGCGGTTCGTGAGAATGTAGTGAAGCCTGCTCCCCGCAACCTGAAGGGCCGGCACCAGTTTGGTGTCGGCCCTTTTTTTGGCAAGGCCAATAGTGCTCTGTCAAGTTAGAAATTGAGGTTAGGTGCTGGTAGATTTTGGTGGGAGGCCAGGCGCAAAATGACTTGCATAGCCTTAGCTACGGAAGTTATTTTGTAACGAAGCTTCCCGCCAAAAGATGCCGCAGATAACCTTTAGATTCTAGGTTGACATAGCACTAGCTCAGGCAAGGCTCCGCAGTTGGCCCGTACCAATTCGTCATGAACGGAAATTGGTATGATTTGCCCGGCTCCTGCGCGCCGCCGCCCAGTGGATTACCCGTATAATGAGCTAGCCGGACTTAATAACGCGGGATTGGGGAGGAATCATCGCCAACGATGCCCAAACGCTACTATTGGAGCAGGCCCCGGTTCAGTCGTTCCGTCCGAATGGGACTGCCCGGCCCGAACCAGGACATGATTCAGGCAGCAGCCCAGTCGCCACGAACCGATACACAGCCCTATTCCCTGGTGAATTCCCCGGTCGCATACTTGAGTGCGTTAAGGCTAGGTGATGTGGGATGGGGTCTCCCCCAAAATGCTAAAAAAGATATGGGCCGAGAGCGCAAGAGATAAAGGCCCGCTGCGCAGCAGCATCGCCAGGTACACGAGTTAGTAATGCATGGAAAAAGCAGCATTACTACTTACCCAACTTTTTCCATCATCTCCCCTACATGAGACAACACCTCTTTGTGCTCCTTTGAAGGACTAAAATCCACCCACTTCAGGTTTTCTGTTACGATTGCCGTGTGGCCGGGAGGTAAATAAAAGAGATCACCGGATTCGAGTGTTTCTTCTTTACCGTCATCGTAAATAATCTTAAACTTTCCTTCGAGAATGTATCCATAATGCGGGCAGTGACAACTATCATTTTCCAATCCTTTGAGTAAGGGAGTAAAATCGGTTCCTTCCGGCAATTCGTGGTAGTTGGCGTCCATTCCTCCGAATCCGGATAGGGTGCGCATTTTCATTCCCGGAGCTTCCATGGTCACGGGAATATCGTTTTTGTTGACTTTCATAAGTGATAAAATTAATAGAGGAGTGTGTAGGGAAAGCAATTTCGGCTCTATGCAGAATAGAGTGGGTAGATTAGCTTTCGGCCATGAACAGTCTACCTCTTTTTACGGCCGCTCTAGGCCTGCAAGCTCCCTGGCAAATTACGGAAGCCAAATTTGAAGAACAAGCAGATGGCGCTCGCTGCCTGCACCTTTGGATCGACTTTGAGCGTGGCGCTAAGTTCAGCTACGGCGATGAGCAGCAGCTTACCGCTTACGACACGGTGGAACGGCAGTGGCGTCATCTAGACTTCTTCCAGCACAAGTGCTTTCTACACTGCCGTGTGCCACGCGTTCAGTTGGCCGACGGCAAAGTCAAGACGGTGAGCTTGCCCTGGGCCCGACCCGGCAGTGGCTTCACCCTGTTGTTTGAGGCCTACGTCCTTCAACTCGTCGAACTGGAGACTCCAGTCAACAAGGTAGGTCAGGCCGTACGGGAGAACCCACATCGGTTATGGACCATCATTCGCCACTACGTGGGGCGTGCCTACCAAGCGCTCGACCACAGCAAAGTCAAGCAGATCGGTATTGACGAGACCAGTACGAAGAAGGGCCACCACTACATTACCGCCGCGGTCGATCTAGACCAACGAAGAGTGGTCCACGTCACAACCGGCAAGTCAAAGGAAAGTGTAGGCGCCATTCGTAAGTATCTGACCACCAAGGACTGCTGCGCCGAGCAAATCGAGGAAGTCTGTATCGATATGTCTCCTTCTTTCATCGCCGGGGTGCTGGAAGAGTTCCCCCAGGCCTCCATCACCTTTGATCGCTTCCACGTAGTCAAGCTACTCAATGAGGCCATGGACCGAGTCCGTAAGGCCGAAAGACGGGAGCATGACCTACTCAAAGGACACAAGTACACTTTTCTCAAGTCGGAGGCTAATCTTTCTGACACCAAGCGGGCGGAGCGTGACGAACTGCTGAAGCTCTATCCCACATTAGGGGATGCCTACCGGCTCAAGATCTTGTTCAACGACTTTTGGGACATGCAAGACGAAACCAGAGCGGAAGCCTTTCTGAATGACTGGGTGGAGCAGGCTCGGGCCAGTGGAATCGTGCCCTTCATCGACTTTGTCGCTACGCTCAAACGGCATTGGTACGGGGTAATCAGCTTCATCACCTCACGCATCACTAATGGCATACTGGAAGGAACCAACACCAAAATACAACTGGCTAAGCGTCGAGCTAGGGGGTATCGCAACCTAGACAACTTCATCGCTATGATATACCTGTTGGCCGGTAAGCTCGACCTACGCTACCCATTTAAATCTGCATAGAGCCGCAATTTCTATTACGGCGGCTATGTATCTAGAAAACCGCCTATATGATATTCTCGATTCCGCACGATATGAATACTACTGTGCAGCTCTCGGTGGTTACTCACTTACGGCATAAACGTTATGCGTTAATATCTTATATAGTGTAATTTGTCGGGGTCACTTAATTTAGGGGGTAAAGAGCAGTTTTGCAAGTGGCTAAGGTAATTTTCACCAGAACCGTTATCAGGATGTTTAGCTGCATACGTTGATTAGTCATTTACTTTGTATACCTGTCAGAAGTGGTTGATACCTTCAAGTGAGGCGGTCACGAACCTGCAGGCGGGTCGGGATCAGGGTATAGTGGTCGAGAGGATTACTTACGTAACGCTGGATGCTTGCGATCGCTCTCAAAAACGCATTCCAGCGGATGAGGGGCCAGCGCGTTTCGACGATATACTTTTGGCGAAGCTCGTTGTCGAGATCTGGAAAGACTAGCTAAATGGCTAGGAAGCGAGTTAAATCCGAAGTTCGGAAAAAGACCATTGCCGCGAATGCAGGAGCTAAACAGGTATTTACACTTGTTCGCGCCAATCCAATTAGTCCATCCGGTCCCACTTTCCGGTTAAAAACTCAAGTGAAACTCTTAAAAACTCAGGTTGAATTTCAGGCTCTAAATGCGGTAAATGTCCACCGTTGGGGACAATCCAAAGGCGGCTGTTGGGTATCCCTTCATACATTTCAATACCAAGTTGTAACGGAATGACGAAGTCATTGCCTCCTAATACTACTAACCACTTTGCCCTGATGGTATTTAACTTATCCGGCGTAAAATATGGGTCTCCTTCAGAAGGGTTTCTATCCTGCCAGAACGCCTTTGCCAGATACTCCTGTTTTTCAGCATTTTGCCCCGCGTTTTCCGCCCATTCCCTAAATTGGTCCATTCCCAGATTTGCTATCACCTCCCTGGCGTGCGTACTGTAGTAAATATGACCTCCTACGGTAATCACCGATTTAAATCTATCCGGCTGCATGATATTGAGATAATGCAGTGTTGTACCGCCACTACTCGCACCAATGGCATTCACCTGATATAAATCTAATGAGTCCAGCAATGCAACAATCATTTTGGCGTAGTCCCCATGATTAAAATCAAAATCATCTTTATTATACATATCAGATCGCCCATGCCCCATCATGTCAACGGCAATTGTCCTGAATTGCTTTGAGTAAACCTCCACATAAGGTTCCCACGAATCTGCAGTGTTGAAAAAATTATGCAGCAGTAGAAGTGGTTCTCCGGTGCCAGAATCCTCGTAATAAATTTTAGTTCCGTTATAGTTAAAGAACTCCCCATCCGGATTGACCCTTACCTGTCCATGAGTGGCCGTGCAAAGGGCGAAAAGCTAAAATTGAAATTGCTAAGTGTCTCATATTTTTGGCATTCTGAATGTGTTACTACCATGCCGCTAAAGGCCTATTCGTTGTGGCGTAGCTGCGTCTATCAGCTATGGACACCCTACATTTGACAGGGGCTGATTTAATTCAATTTCTACCTAGGAAGTCCATTACCGCTCGATCCACCGCCGCTGGGTTCTCGAAATAAAGTCCATGAGATGAATTTTCAATAGTAACAAGTTCACTTCTGGGCAACGAGCGGTGTAATTGTTTGATAATTTCTCCGAACCACGCAGGTGATTGGTTTCCGGAAAGTAATAAAACAGGGACCTCCAACCCCTTAATTTTGGACATTTCCAAAGGAAGTATCCATTCGTTAGTAGACACTCCCCAGACTTCTGGCAAATTATCCAACCATCCTTGTTTTACTTCAGGCGGAACTTGATCTAAGGAAAACGCATCCAACATTACTCCTTTCAGGAAGAATTCAACTCCTTGTTCATTTTGGTCGGCCCGAAAAGCTTCCCCCGCTGACGAAAGATATTTCTCATCAAATTCCTCAAAATTCGCCATTCCTTCAGGTGAATTTGCCAGTAAAGATGCCGCCGGGGGTTCTCCCAGGACCAATGATGCTACTACTTCAGGATGGTCCAACGCCATGGCCAAAGCGGTATACGCTCCGTAAGAATGCCCCACGATATTGACCTTTCCCAAATCGAGTTCCTTTATTAATGCATACAGGTCATCAGCATGAACCCGTACGGAATAATCCGCCGATTCATCAAAAACCTGTTCGTTTGGATAGGCATAGCGACGACTATAGGCAGTCACATGGTAGTGATTGGCGTAAGGTTCCATACGTGATATCCAGGCCCGATAATCACCAACGGTACCGTGAATGAAGATGAGGGGTTCGCCTGAACCTTGCTCGATGTAGTGAAGTTCCTCCCCACGAATATCCGCTGATTTCAGCTGATCCACCGCCACGGCTTCGACTAGGGGTCCTTCCTGTACGGCGCTGTTGGGCGTATTGCAACCAAAACCTGCTAAAAGCAGAAGTAAAGCAATTGATCTTAAGGTGTTCATAATGTAGCTATTTTCAACCGTTGGGCCTATGTACTGATATTATCTTTGAGTCTTATCTAGTTGCCTGCCGCTAAAATTTGGACGTAAAGTGTAGGACTCCACGATGGTGCCGTGTTTTCATATATCTATTGTTGGCATCTCGTTCTAAATTTAAATAGCCTATTTCTTTGTCCCATAAACAGGGACGGAAAATTGAGATTTTACCGTGCCATCATTTTCATATCGGGTGACGGGCAGCTCGAGCGGTGGATTATTCTTTTCAACCCATTCCTCGAGTGAGGTAAGTGGATCTACACTTTCGTCCGTTATTCCAAGAGTGGATAGCGCGGTACAATGGTCCATACCAGGAATTAAGAACAATCTGAAAAAGTTTCCCATACTGTCTCCATATTTGCCTAGATTATTTTCATAATATTTAACGGAGGACGCAAAGGGAATTGCAGGATCAGCCAGCCCATGAAACATTAATAATTTACCCCCTTCGTTTTCAAAAGAATGTAAAGGAAGATCGTGCACATTCATTAAACTTCCCATGTACTTCATCCGATCCGGATCTGAATCGAAGTCAAATGCAAACACAGAATAGTTTCTGCCCGGATCTTCCTCAAAGGCGGTGTATTGCAACATGCTCTCCGAATTAAGCAATTCATCAAATGGTTCATTGGTTTCTCCCAATAACCATAGTCCCCAAAACGGTTCTGAGCCTACCGGAATCCCAGAGACAAATAATTTTTCCCCCTTTGAGTTGACAGGCCCTTTATACCATTGCTTCAGAACTTCTACTTTTTCCCTACTCAGGCATCCTTGCGTATTACCGTTCTGACAAATCAAAACAGCTGGATCAAACCGGCAAGGGCCAGATGTCCCAATCAGACCGTCTTCTTGACCATCCATCCCATCGCACGTCTCATAGACAACCTGACTGATCAACGGTATATCTTCCTTTGTAAGAATGTCCTTCCCATCCGAACCAGTATTGGTCTGCCGAAGCCAGACCAGTAACAAAGTCTCACCGGTGATATCAATTGCGGGTGCTTCTGATATTATTCCATCAAAATCCTTCGGGTATCTCGAAGCAGCCATAACAGCCTGACGTCCTCCGCCGGAACATCCCCAGAAATAAGAATATTTAGGTTCTTGTTCATAGAATATTTTACTGATCTCTACAGTGGCGCGCTGAGCTTCGTGCACAGCCCTGTAAGCATAATCTATCTCTCCCTGTGGATTATTGTAAGCCCATGAAAAATCAAATATACTTTTTGACCAGTGACCTGCGTTTATTGCCGTCGTGGTATACCCCCGTTGTAGGGCTTGTTTTAAATTGCCAGAGATATCCGCCGGAAGTGTACCGCATCCTGCTCCACAACCCGAAACAAAATTTTTCTCATTCCACGTATATAAAGGCATGCGAATCTGGAAATAATTGGAAGGCATGGTATAGCCCCGGATGAGTAAGTGTTCAGGATAATCCTCCGTGCTTTCTATCACTGCAGTCGAGAGGACTACTAGATCAGGTATAAAGGCCTCTTCTACCTTTGTTCGTAGTTGGTCAATATCCGGGCTACCCCGTTGAGTATATACCGGCCCGCAAGCAAAGAACACAAGGAACAGACAAGTGGAAATTGGCAGGTATGCAGAAAGCTTTATGTCTTTCCATTTTACATTATAATCCTTGGTGAGAAGTTGATATTTGTATTTCATATTCCTGTTTTTATGATTACCAACTTACTTATACCCACAAGCAGGAAGAATTACGCAGTTCGTTGACACCACTTATAAGTTAGGGGGGTAAAGGCCACAAGTGCAAGTTTTCCGCGCTGAGGAGTCAAGGATACTGTAAACCCTGTCGCCGGCATTCATCCGCCATAGGCATGGCAAAGCTTACGACTGTATTGTTGCGAATGCAGTCAGGCATCGGTAGCTACCCAGCGAGTAGGTTGTTGATGGCGCGTGTCAATTTCGTCCACGGTGAGCCCAGGCTGGATGAAGCAGACTGGCTCGCATTAAACCTGCGTCCCCGCCAGAAAATGGGTACGGCTGTTCTTGCATGAGGAAGCTTTCTGTACAACCGTAAATTGTTCTCAGATGAGAATTGCCTGAGTCCCTCTCTTTACCAATTTTGTAGATGCCCTCGACGAGGGATTGTAGACGAAAGAAAAGGCAAGAGATACGATTGTCGCCCCCAAAAATGCCTTTCAGCACAATTGATGATTGTGTCCCGGATGGAAATATTCTCCGCTTCTGCAAGAAGATAGGAGAGCGCAATAAGAGATCACTGGAACTACCATCGCGTTACTAGTAACCTTTTTTCCTGTATGTGTCCCATCTACCTTACTTCGCCTCGAGGTTGCTCAAAAAATATACGTCAAAACACCATAAACTAGCTCTAAACCCCTATATTAAATAAGATACACACATCCTGTAAACCTTTATGTATTTGCCTTCTCAGCCTGAGGTTGCGGTGAGTGTCGGGTAGATGATCTGTCCATCCAGGTTATCAACAACCGGTTTCAGCGATGATTTATCTGAATCCGTACCCGGTACCAAAGCATAGCTCGTGTTACGAAGTTGGATATGAAGGAGGTCTAAATCATCAAACGATGAACACCAAGCTGATTATCCTCCTGCCATTTTTCGCAATCGTATGTTTTGCGCATTGCGCTGATCCATCCGAAACTTCGACGGAGGTCAGCGAAGAGAGACTGATAAATGCCGATGCAAACCCGGCGGAATGGCTTACCAATGGTAGGAATTACAAGGAGGACAGACACAGTCCGCTGGATCAGATCAATATATCAAACATAGATAGTCTGGGGCTGGCTTGGAGTATTGATTTGGGGACGAAGAGAGGACTCGAGGCAACCCCGATCCTTGCCAATGGAATCATGTACTTCAGCGGCACCTGGAGCACAGTATATGCGGTCGATGTCAGGAAAGGAGAGATCATCTGGACTTTTGACCCGGAGGTACCAAAAGAATACGGAGAAAAGGTTTGCTGCGATGTCGTCAACCGCGGAGTGGCCGTTTACCAGGACAAAGTCTATGTGGGTTCTCTTGACGGGAGGCTCATCGCCCTCGACGCCCATACGGGGGAAAAGGCCTGGGAGGTGCTTACCATTGATCCGACGAAGCCCTACTCCATCACGGGAGCCCCTAGAGTGATCAAGGGAAAGGTGATCATTGGAAACGGTGGGGCGGATTATGGCGTAAGGGGATACGTAACGGCTTACGATGCGGTAACGGGAGAAGAAGCGTGGCGATTCTATACGGTTCCCGGCAATCCGGATGAGCCCTTTGAGTCAGCAGCGATGGAAGCGGCCGCTAAGACGTGGAATGGTAACTGGTGGGAATACGGAGGTGGAGGGACGGCCTGGGATGCCATGGCCTTTGATCCGGAACTGAACCTGCTTTATATAGGAACGGGGAATGGTTCGCCGTGGAACCGCGACATCAGAAGCCCCAGCGGGGGTGATAATCTCTACCTGTCTTCTATCGTCGCCCTCAACCCGGATAACGGAAAGTTAGTGTGGTACTACCAGACGACCCCCGGGGAGTCCTGGGATTACACGGCTACCCAACCAATCATCCTGGCGGACCTCGAGATAGACGGGCAGCAAGTCAAGGCATTGATGCAGGCTCCCAAGAACGGCTTCTTTTACGTTCTCGACCGCACGAATGGCGCCTTTATTTCGGGCACCCCCTACGTGTATACGAATTGGGCAAAATCAATCGATGAAGAAACGGGGCGTCCGGTGGAAACAAATCATGCCCGCTACCCGGCAATGAATGTGCAGATATCCCCCGGCCCGGCTGGGGGGCATAACTGGCAAGCCATGGCCTATAATGCCAACACGGGTTTAGTGTACATACCTGCCCGGGAAGATGGATACCCTTACGGGCAACCTAAAGACTGGGCCTTTAAGGACGATGGACGAAGCTGGAACCAGGGAAGCGAGTATGATCCTGAACGGACGACCCGGCCGGATTCCATGACCCAGCGGAACTTTGGGAAATTAATTGCCTGGAACCCGGTCACTAATCAGGAAGAATGGAGCGTCTGGCAGAAATCATCCTGGAACGCAGGTGTATTAACAACGGATGACCTGGTGTTTCAGGGAAACGCGGAGGGGCAACTTTGCGCCTATGATGCGACCACTGGCGAACGGGTCTGGTCCTATGACCTCGAAACAGGCATCGTGGCACCTCCCATAACCTACGAAATAGATGGTAGACAATATGTTTCCATACTTGCAGGGTGGGGTGGGGTAATAGGTTTGTGGAATACGTTCACGAAACAGCTCAACCCGGGGGGATTATATACTTTCGCACTCGGCGGAAACGAAAGCTTACCCGACTTTCCGGAGGTGGCAGCGAAGTCGTTAGTGGACATTGCCTTTCAGGCCACCCCGGCACAGATCAGCAATGGTGGCAAACTATTTGGCCGCTACTGTCGCTTTTGTCACGGCGGGGGCGTAATCCCCGACCTGGCGTATTCCCGGCCGGAAACCTTCGAAGCATTTCATGAAATAGTAGGAAAAGGAACATTATTAGGCTTGGGTATGCCCGACTTTGGCGATAGGTTAACCGCCGATAATATCGAAGATATTAAATACTACATCCTGGCAGACGCAAAGGCAAAGCGGGAGAGTCTGTCAAAATAGCGCGTAGTACTGATTTGGGCGGGGACGCAGGCGCAATGCGGGATATTTCTCAGGCAGTAGTTGGGGACAACCGCTATACCCCTAGCGAAGTGATTTGGGCTAACTGTTACCAGCTTTATGCAGTTGTGCTATGCTCTATCTGCAGCTTCGCTTCAGCAAGTAAGCCGGGGAAATACCTTTCGTTCAGCCTGTACTGTCAAGCCACAATTGCAGGCAGTTGATATTAGCTGTCGGTCGTGTTAGTTTTACTATTTACTCTTTGTGCAGCATATTCTCTTTTACCTATTGCTGGCACCATTTCGCCTATTTTTCCCAAGCCATATTTTGGCATATTGTTGTAAATGCATTCATACTCTCCAGCCTTTACCTTATATGTTTCATGCCAAATACCGACATCTCCATTGCTTTTTATTTTAGCATTAAAGGCTTTCCAGGCCGGATAATGTTCTCCGCTTCTGTCCTTAGCGTACGCTTCCAGATGCTCAAAGGATTTCCAGTATTGAACCGTAATTGGCGGAACGCCACCGTAAAGTTGAAAGCCCAAAAAACCGCTCTGGGGTTTTTGAGAAAGCTCTTTTAGCATTCTAGGCATTGCCCTGGCAACAGGAAGCCACTTATGCACCTTCCATAGCCGGTTAATACGCATTCCTATGAGGAACACCACAAAATCCCCTTCCAGGTTAACAGTCATTCGTTGGTTTATTATCTGTGCCATAAAGAATTTCTATGGTTAATGAAATGTCTGTGCTGGCAGCGGACTTGCTTAGGGATTACGCAATAGGTTTACATCACATTTAATATAGGGGGTTGAAGACTACAAGTGCAAGTGTGCCGCCTTTAATACTTGTACCGGCGAATGCTTTGTGGGTGGTTTTACCCTGTTGTTGCTCAGCCAAGTAGACCCTATGGTGGACCGGCTATAGGGATGTCATACTGGCGGCGGCGGAGCGCAGGTAAAAAGGGTATTAGCAAATTCCTCCCGTATACCTTACCTTAAAAGGCATCCCCCGGACTTCGGCGGGTCCTACACCATTATCCCATGGCAGTTCCTGAAGATTACATCACTTACCTCCACGACCAACTCTCCGATCTCGGGGACATACAGGGTAAGAAGATGTTTGGTGGCTACGGCTTCTTTCACGAAGGTAAAATGTTTGCCATGTTCGGCTACGGCGCCTTCCGCCTGAAGGTCGACGACAGCAATCGCCAGGACTACCTGGATGAAGACATGGAACCGCTATCCACGAAAAGCAGTAACAAAAGTATGCACTACTACGAGGTGCCGGTCACGGTGATCGAGGACCGATCAAAATTAAAAGCATGGGCGACTAAGTCGATCGCCATCGCCCATGGAGACAAGAAGAAATAAAAGCCGGAGCTATCAGGACCTGGTCGTTTTGCCGTGAACGACGTCACATGCGCTTCGCCGCCAAGAAAAATAGCTTAGCCGGATTCTGCGTAATGCAATACGTATAAAATACCGCCATTTATCAACAGGAATTATCTGCTATGCCGCTATTCATGGATATTCACTTAATCGACACCGAAGAGCTACTGGCCGAAAACGTGGCAGAAGCACATATCGAGGATTTGAAAGTGGAAAAACGGCATGGTGTCACGCAACTTAAATATTGGGTAGATACGACCAATAAAAAGGTGTTTTGCCTGATGCGCGGACCGAGTAAGGCGGCCTGCCATGCCGTGCATAAAGAGTCACACGGAATGACCGCTTGCAACATCGTGGAACTCACCGAGGACGAATCGAGGTTCCTGCTGCTCGGCAGCAGCAAAAACGATCTGGCCTACGCCGAATCCGGTTCGCTGGATTCCGGATACCGGACCCTGGTGCGGATGAACGTGATCGCTATTGGAGGCGACCAGGAGCGGATTGAGGACGAACTTCGCAAGCTGATCGAGCGCGAGGAGGGTCACGTCATTCCGCTACCCGGGATGGAAATAATGACCTACTTTTCTTCCCCCGGTCGCGCCCTGGCCTGTGCCAAGGAAGTCGCCGGCCTCCTTTCCGGATCCGACCGGCACGCGGAGTTTTCCCTGGGAATACTCACGGATCAAATCCTCGGCCCCGACAGCGGCAATCTGTTCGATAAGGCGAAACAGCGGCTGCATGGCCTTGCCCGCCTGGGACTGGCCAATCACATCTTCGTTGATGAGCATACCCTTGCCATGGTCGAGGGCTCCGACTTCCGCTCGGAGCAATCAGGGGCCCGCATCATCGTGTTGTCGCCGAAGAAACTTTCCTTCCTGACGCACGCCCTTTCCATTGTGGAAGCCGAAATGCTCAACGTCGAATTTACGGTTACCCGATTTGCCTTTCTGTTGGGTATCAGCAAGGCTACGGCTTACCGGACCCTTACATCGCTACTGGATCTTTCTCCCCGTGAATTTATCCAGCATATCCGGCTGCGCCGGAGCCTAGAACTACTGAACTCCGGGGGGGCTTCGGTGGCCGAAGTGGCCTACGCCGTCGGCTTCACCAGCCCCTCCTATTTCACCCGGGCTTTTAAGGCACGTTTCGGGATACTGCCCAGCGAATGGCAGCAGGCTTCACCCCGGGGCGAACCGTAACTGATACAGAATGAATTGCTGGTGAAAGCCCGGGCGAAAGGAGGGAGCTAGCTTTATCGGACAACTAAAGTCCGGGACAATGATCCGCCACTACTCCACCATCCTTTTGCTATTCCTGACTATGCTATGCTGGGCCCCCACTGTCGTCATGGGTCAGGCGGAACCGGTGAAGACGAAAGTGGCTGCTGCCCAGCTGTCGCCGGTATTTCTGGACAAGCAGGCTTCGCTGGAAAAGGCTTTGGTAGCAATCGAGGAAGCGGCCAGGGAGGGGGCGGATTTGATCGTTTTTCCCGAAGTTTTTTTAGCGGGGTATCCTACCTGGACGAATTACGTTCTCCCCTCCGATCACGATCAGCGCCAGACTTTGTATGCCGAATTACTCCGGAACTCGGTGACCGTGCCGGGCAAGGAAACCCACACGCTGTGCGAGATGGCCAAGCAACACGGGATAAACATCGTAATGGGAGTACACGAGCGCAATGGCGAAACCGGGGGAAGCCTACACAATACCATCGTATACATCAGCGACCGGGGGGAACTGCTCGGTAAGCACCGTAAACTGATTCCCACTTCCGCCGAACGGCTGATCTGGGCGCGGGGAGACGGGGAAACCTTCGGGGCGTACGATACCTCCATCGGGCGACTGGCCGGGCTGATCTGCTGGGAGAACCGTATGCCCCTGGCCCGCGCCGCGGTTTACGACCTGGGCGTGGAAATACTCGTCTCCCCGACTTATGACGATAGCGACGGTTGGGTAAGGGCGATGCAGACCCACGCATGGGAGGGCGGTATGTACGTCATCAGCGTATGCGCACCGCAACACAAGGACTGGGTGCCGGACCGCTACGCCTTCAAAACGACGAAACGGGAAATAGAAGCGGACTGGGGTCAGGACGATTACGTCCGGCAGGGGAACAGCTGTATCGTCAACCCCATGGGCGAGATCATCGCCGGGCCGCTTAAGTACGGCGAAGGTATCCTGTATGCCTATATCGACCTGACCGAAAATATGCGCAAAAAACTAACCTTCGATGCTGCCGGACATTACTCCCGACCCGACGTATTCCAGCTCATAAAGGCCACCGTACCGGCTACACCGAAAAAATAGGCCGCTTCATTTCCCTCATACTTTCAAACCCACTCGCTTATGCCTACCACTACCCGATCCGCCCTACCACTTGATGCCCTGACGGACCGCCTCCGGGGCGAGATCATCACCCCCGACCAGGAAGAATATCACGAAACCCGGAAAGTGTACAACGGCATGATCGACAAGCAACCCGGCTTCTTCGCGATGTGCGTGGACGTGGCCGATGTAATCGCAGCCGTCAACTTCGGACGCGAGCAGGGAATCCCCATTGCCGTACGGGGCGGAGGGCACAACGGTGGCGGGCTGGGCCTCTGCGAGGAGGGAATGGTCATTGACCTGTCGGGGATTAAATTCGTCCGGGTCGATCTTTCCGACAATACCGTTCGGGTCGGGGGCGGCAACCTATGGGGGGAAGTCGACCATGCCACCCATGCCTTCGGCCTGGCCGTACCGGCCGGCATCATTTCCAGCACGGGCGTGGCGGGGCTTACCCTCGGCGGCGGGGTGGGCCATTTGTCCCGGAAATACGGACTCACCATCGATAACCTGCTGGAGGCGGATATGGTCCTCGCCGACGGATCCTACGTCACGGTGAATGCCGACCAGCATGCGGATCTGTTCTGGGCCATCCGCGGCGGCGGCGGCAATTTCGGCATCGTTACGAGCTTCAAGTTTCAGGCCCACCCCCAGGAGACGGTGATCGCCGGTCCGACCTTTTTTCCCATTTCCCGGACCGAGGAGATCATGGCCTGGTACGATGACTTCATCCACAGCGTGCCGGATGACCTTAACGGATTTATCGCAACGATGGTCGTCCCCGGACCGCCCTTCCCCGAAGAGCTCCACGGTAAGCCGGTGTGCGGGATCGTATGGTGCTATACCGGCTCCGAAGCGGATTTTGATGGACTGTTCGCGCCGGTGCGGGAGCTGAACCCCATCTTCGAGCACGTGGGGCCGATGCCGTACCCGGCGGTACAAAGCCTGTTCGACCCCTTGCTACCTTCCGGTCTGCAGTGGTACTGGCGGGGTGACTTTTTCAACGAGATTACCGAAGAAGCCCGCCGTCAGCACCTGGCCTTCGGATCGAAGATCCCCACCTCGCTTTCCCAGATGCACCTTTACCCGATCAGCGGCGCGGCCGGCCGGGTGGCCTCCGATGCCACGGCCTGGGCTTACCGGGATGCCCGTTATGCGGGGGTAGTTGTCGGAGTCGACCCCGACCCTGATAATGCCGAGACCATCACCCAATGGTGCAAGGACTACTGGGAAGCCCTTCACCCCCACTCCAGTGGCGGAGCCTACTCAAACTTCATGATGGACGAGGGGCAGGACCGCGTCAGAGCTAGCTACCGGCATAATTACGACCGCCTGGTGGACATCAAGCGCAAATACGACCCGGAGAACCTGTTTCGGGTGAATCAGAATATTCGGCCGTAGCCAAAGCCGTACCCTGTCATCCGAACTGCTGCTTATGCGCCAGTGGCGGGAAAAAGCCTTTAAGAGCCGGTAACCGTACGCGCAAAAAAGAAAGGCCCCGCCCGGTGCCCCACGTGGGGCGCGAACTTGACCGTCACCTCTTCCTTGCCCGCAGTCAATTCCCCGGGGAGGTCGTAGCGGACGTCGATGAAGCGGCCGTCCGCCTTACCACTGATGTTCTCCGTAGCGATCATTTCACCGTCCACCAATATGTCAAAGGTTTTGGAGCCGGTGAAACCACCCCAGTATTCGAGGACCAGCGTCATCGGTTCGTCCGGCTTCACCGCCATGGTGAAGGACAACCAGCCCCCACGCTCGGCCCCCCGCGCTTTGCGGCCGCGGAAGTCTTCCAGCTGGTTGAGGTCTTCGCCGGTGAAGTCGTGGTCCCGCTCGGGCTGCATCTCGCCGGGCTGGAAGCGATCATAAGTGATGGCTTCCAATTCCCGCTTCCGCTTGCGTTCGGCTTCGTAGCTGGCCTGGCGCGCCCGCCACTGCCGGTCGTTGAAGAGATCTAGGTAGACGGAGTAGCTGCGATCGTGGATGCGGTAGAAGGGCCGAAGTTCTACGTCACGCGGCTCGCCGATACCGACCGTCCGGAAGGTATTGGCCTGTCCGCTTACGGCTTCCAGCCACGTCGAGGGGTCGGGGGATTCCGACAGCAGTACGGGCACGTAGTCGGTTTCCTCGGCCCGGGGATCGTCCGCGGGTCCCAGATCGGCCGCCAGTACCAGCGGACCGTGGAATACGGCAATCCGGCTGCTGTCATCCGGCATCGCCTCCAGGTGGAGCGGGAAGGGCATCTCCAGCCGTACGACATCACCGTCCGACCACTCGCGGGTCAGGCCGACGAAGGTGCCCGGTACAGTCTCGGCTTCCTGTGGCTCTCCATTGATCGTAAGCGTAATTCCCTCCGTCGCCCACGCCGGGTGGCGCAGGTAAAGCGTCAATTCCTGGGGACCATCCATGGCGAGGGTCAGTTCGGTAGCGGCTTCCTGCGGGTAATTCGTCCGCTGGGTCACCGTTACGCCGCGTTCGGCCCAGTCGACCACGGAGGCGATATACTGGCTTACGTACAGGTCGTTCTCCCCGTGGTAATAGATGTTTGCCCCGTATTTGCTGTGGGTTTCCATGCCGCTGCCTACGCAGCAGGTGAAATATTCCGGGTCCTGGTATTCCTTTTGCCCACCCATCTCGAGGGAGAGGTTGTAGATCACGCGACCGTCCTCGGGGTGCTGGCTGGACAGGATGTGGTTGAACAGCGCCCGCTCGTAGTAATCGGCCACTTCCGCCCGCGGCTGCCACAGAAAGAGGTGGCGCGACAGCTTCAGCATATTGTAGACGTTGCAGGTCTCGGTGGTGCCGTCGCTTAGGCGGTGGGTAAGCTCGTCCGGCTGACCGAAGTATTCGAAGTTGCCGTGGCCCCCGGTGACGTAGGAGTGGTGGTTGACAACGCGGTCCCAGAAGAATTCGGCCGGCGCCCGGTCTTCCTCCCGGGCAGTGATCTCATACAGCCGCGCGGAGGCGATCATCTTGGGGATCTGGGTATTGCCATGTTTGCCCGGCAGGATATCCTCGCCCCCGGCCAGCGGGTCGACAATCGCTTCGTGGTGAAAGCGCCGGGCGATGTCCAGATAGCGTTGCTCCCGCGTATCGGCGTACAGATCGGCCAGGGTTTCCTGCACGCCCCCGAATTCGCAGTGCATCACCTCCTGCATCTCCTCGTTGCTCAGGGGCAGTACGATGCCGCCGATCCAGTCCGCGAAGTTTTTTTCCACTTCCAACGCCCGCTCGTTGCCCAGCAGCCGGTAGGCGTCGCGCAATCCGGCCATCACTTTATGGTGGGTATAGAAGGGTGCCCAGATCCCGTTCAGGTCGAAACCCTGGGAACGGATCTCGCCCTGAGCGATCTCCTCCTCAAAGATCCTTTTCCCGTTGTCGAAGGCCCCAAGATAGCCGCCGCCGTTGGCCTCCTGCACTTCGGCCAGCTGGTCGACTATGTAGTCGGCCCGTTGCTTAAAGGTGTCCCGGCCGGTAGTCTGGTGGATCAGCGCCAGGGCGCTCAGGTAGTGACCCAGACTGTGCCCGGCCAGGGATTCGGCCTCCCACCCGCCGTAGGCTTCGGACTTTGGTTCCAGACCGGCCTGGATACGGAAGCGGGCCAGCAGGCGGTCGGGATCGTAATGGAGTAAAGATTGCTCGTTGAGCTCGGTAGCGTGTTGGAAGGGCCCGTCGAGAAGGGTAACCTGGGTGATGGGGAAGGGCTGCACGGGGCTGCGGTCGGCCAGCGTGGCGGACTGGGCGATCCCGTAGGTGCCTATGCAAGTGAAAAGGCAGGTGGAAAGTAGCTTATACATAGGCGCGCGAACTAGCTATCAATGTACGGTATGTTTTTGGTCGCTCCGCGACAGGATAGGTTACCGCAGATTCCGCAGAGGGGGGCGCGGATTTATGCGCTGATTACTAATTGTGCCGTTGCTTGCGTCGGAGTCGCGGATTTGGAGGGATCGCTTCTAAACTGCGGGCTTCTTTCTTTTTCTTAGGCCTATTAAAGGGTGTCTCTCAGTGAATAATGCAGACACACTTCTTTGAACAGTCTCGACGTCCACCCGGGTGTGCCGGCCCCCACGAGCGAAGCGAGCAAACCCCGTACATTCACCAATTCGCGCAATCACTAATTCACCATCTACTCCACCACCAACTCATACATCCCCGTAGCATAGTCCTCCGGCAACTGGATCAGCAAACGCACCGCGTCGGTCGTCACCGGAGCGAAAGTGACGGTATTCATTTCATCCTTGCGGATGGGGTAGCCCCCGTTCACCGACACCGGGTTCCACTCCTTCCCGGCGAGATATTCCACCCGCCAGTCGGCTGGAATGCGGCAACCGCCGTTAGGGCCGTCGTCGAACCAGTAGACACTAACCCTCGAAACCTCGGAAGGCCCGGCCAAATCCAGTCGCACCCACTCTTTCGTGTCCTTTTTCGGCCACCAGTGCAGATAGGGCACGCTGTGGTCGTTGCTGTGGGCCGGTAATAATTGGTCACTCAGGGCAATGCGGGCGGTTTCACGGTCAAGGGAGGTACTTAGTTCGCCGGTGTGCACGAGCGTAGGAGCCGGCGAAGGTTGGGCGGCCTCCGGGTCGGTGGCAAGCCAGACGGTCATTTCCCCCGGCCCGCGGTTGTTCCACAAGTGGTAGGGGATGAGGGTAAGGGCCTGCGGCGCGGAGGTCGATAGGCTGCCATCCAGCTGGCGGGCTACGCTCCGGGCCGCACCATGAATCGTGTAAATACCACCGAGACTGTCGGTTTTTTGAACCGTCATCGGTACCGCCTGATCCACCACCAAATTGAGCACCTCATTGCCGGGATTATCGACCCATTCCGCGGCGTAGAGCAGCGGACCCCGCTCGTAGGCCACCTTATCCGTATTGGCGGTCACCCGGCGGTCTGCCTGCACGGTGTTGACGGGAAAGGGAAACGTCACCTCCACCCGGTCGCCCGGCCGCCAGGTACGGTCCAGCGTAAGATAGCCCGCCGCATCGATGGCCACGGGCACGATCGACTCGTTCACGGTCACCGTAAAAGTCGGTGCCTTCGGGTCGGCGTAACGGTACAGATCACCGGGAGCCGGAGCGTTGCGTGCATAGCCCGGCACCCGCAGTCGCAAGCGGGCTCGTAGCGGACTTTCCGGGTCTACCCCCAGGCTTACCGTACCCTCCCAGGGAAATCCACTCTCCTGTTGCAGGTGCAAGGGGGTGCCGTTTACCTCGAATGCTGTTTCGCTGGAAACGTACATATTTACGTATACGTCGCCCTCGCGGTATGCGTAAATGTACTCCGGCATGGAAGGGAGGGTACGTGCCACGTTGGGCGGACAGCAGGCGCAGCCGAACCATTCGCTCCGTTCGTGCTGCCCCATCGAGGCCAGCGGATTGGGGTAGAAGAAGCGATCGCCGGAGAGCGATACCCCGTCCAGCACGTTGTTGTAAAGGGTCCGCTCGAGCACGTCGATGTATTTCGCCTCGCCGGTCATGAGGAACATACGGTGGTTCCAGCGCACGGTGCCGACGCCGGCGCAGGTCTCGCAGTAGGCGCTCATATTCGGCAGCTCGAAGGCTTCCCCGAATGCCTCGCCGCTGCCAGTAGCCCCTATTCCTCCGTTTAGGTAGTATTTCTTGTCGACGATGTCGTGCCAGATGCGGTCGATGGCGGCCATGTAGGCGGTGTCGCCCGTGATCGCGGCGATGTCCGCCATGGCCGTCCACATGTAGGCCCCCCGGACGGCGTGGCCCACGGCCTCGGATTGCTGTGTGACCGGCAGGTGCGACTGGTCGTATTGCTTGGGATTACCGATACCCTTCCTGCCGCGTACGTCCAGAAAGAACTTGGCCAGATCAAGGTAGCGCTCGTCGCCGGTAACGCGGTAGAGCTTCACCAATCCGATCTCTACCTCCTGGTGGCCGGGGTAATTTTCCGTTTTGCCGGTTCCGAAAGTATCGTAGACCAGGTCGGCGCTCTTGATCGCCATGTCCAGCAAACTGCGTTTCCCCGTGGCCCGGTAATGCGCTACGGCGGCTTCGTACAGATGGCCCAGGTTGTACAGCTCGTGGCTGAGTTCGTGCACCAGCTCCCAGCGCTCCGTGCCCGCCCAGGGATGTACATTCTTTCCGATGGTGCGGGTGGTGTAGAGGTAGCCGTCCGGTTCCTGGGCCAGCCCGATGAGTTCGATGAGGCTATCGACCTGGGCTTCCAACTTCGGGTCGGGGAAAGTTTGGAGGGAATAACTGGCCGCCTCGACGATCTTATAAATATCGGAGTCGTCAAAAGGGTACTCGGTACAGAACTGCCCCTCCATTTGCCCGGCTGCGATCTTGAAGTTGTCAATGCGCCCCGACTCCCGGCTCTTCTCGATGGCGATGGGAATGGTTACCTCGTGGTTGGTCCGGATTCTTGGCGCCCAGAAGCCGTCCTGGATCCGTACTTCGGAGAAGGAAACGGGGGTAATGGGATAATCCTGTTGTGCGGCTACGCTCAGCCACGTTCCGGTGAGGAAGAGTAAAAGCAAGGGAAGGCGGACGGACGGTAGCATATCGGGATAGTTTATTACACCGGCTTCGGAAAGTTGGCACGGCATAGCGCCGTGGAAGATAATTAATTGGGCGGCGGAGCGCAGGTAAAAGGTGATCTTCCGGAAGTTTTCCCCGGCCCAGGGTCCAGGAGCTCCAGCTCCGGGAGTGATTAGGAGGGGAATAAGTACGCTTCGGTGCCGCAGTACTTTCTGGCGGAGCTGGAGCTCCGCCACCCTACCTCGGGTCCAGGAGCTCCACCTCCGGTAGTGATTAGAAGGGGAATAAGTACGCTGCGGTGCCGAAGTACTTCCTGGCGGAGGTGGAGCTCCGCCACCCTACCTCGGGTCCCGGAGCTCCACCTCCGGGAATGATTTGAACGGGGAATATTTACGCTCCGGTACCGCAAGACTTCCTGGCGGAGCTGGAGCTCCGCCACCCTGACCTCGGGTCCAGGAGCTCCAGCTCCGGGAGTGATTTGAAGGGGAATAAGTACGCTGCGGTGCCGCAGTACTTCCTGGGCGGAGCTGGAGCTCCGCCACCCTGCCTCGGGTCCAGGAGCTCCAGCTCCGGGAGTGATTAGAAAGGGAATAAGTACGCTGCGGTGCCGCAGTACTTCCTGGAGGAGCTGGAGCTCCGCCACCCTACCTCGGGTCCAGGAGCTCCAGCTCCGGGAGTGATTTGAAGGGGAATAGGAACACC
This sequence comes from Lewinellaceae bacterium, assembly GCA_963747415.1. Lineage (GTDB taxonomy): Bacteria > Bacteroidota > Bacteroidia > Chitinophagales > Saprospiraceae > Neolewinella. Next base: position 2,358,940 of record CAVVFF010000004.1, read on the forward strand.
TCGATGCCAAAGTGCTTTCTGGCGGAGCTGGAGCTCCGCCACCCTGGCCTCGGGTCCAGGAGCTCCAGCTCCGGGAGTGATTTGAAGGGGAATAAGTACGCTTCGGTGCCGCAGTACTTTCTGGCGGAGCTGGAGCTCCGCCACCCTGACCTCGGGTCCAGGAGCTCCAGCTCCGGGAGTGATTAGAAGGGGAATAAGTACGCCTCGGTGCCAAAGTGCTTCCTGGCGGAGCTGGAGCTCCGCCACCCTGACCTCGGGTCCAGGAGCTCCAGCTCCGGGAATGATTTGAAAGGGGAATAGTTACGCTTCGATGCCGAAGTGCTTCCTGGCGGAGCTGGAGCTCCGCCACCCTACCTCGGGTCCCGGAGCTCCAGCTCCGGGAGTGATTAGGAGGGGAATAAGTACGCTTCGGTGCCGAAGTGCTTCCTGGCGGAGCGGGAGCTCCGCCACCCTGCCTCGGGTCCAGGAGCTCCAGCTCCGGGAATGATTAGAAGGGGAATAAGTACGCTTCGGTGCCGAAGTGCTTCCTGGCGGAGCTGGAGCTCCGCCACCCTACCTCGGGTCCAGGAGCTCCAGCTCCGGGAGTGATTTGAAGGGGAATAAGTACGCTTCGGTGCCGCAGTACTTCTGGGCGGAGCTGGAGCTCCGCCACCCTACCTCGGGTCCAGGAGCTCCAGCTCCGGGAGTGGTTAGAAGGGGAATAGTTACGCTTCGGTGCCGAAGTGCTTCCTGGGCGGAGCTGGAGCTCCGCCACCCTACCTCGGGTCCAGGAGCTCCAGCTCCGGGAGTGATTAGAAGGGGAATAAGTACGCTTCGGTGCCGAAGTGCTTCCTGGCGGAGCTGGAGCTCCGCCACCCTGACCTCGGGTCCAGGAGCTCCAGCTCCGGGAGTGATTAGAAGGGGAATAAGTACGCTTCGGTGCCGCAGTACTTCCTGGCGGAGCTGGAGCTCCGCCACCCTGCCTCGGGTCCAGGAGCTCCAGCTCCGGGAGTGATTTGAAGGGGAATAAGTACGCTTCGGTGCCGCAGTACTTCCTGGCGGAGCTGGAGCTCCGCCACCCTGCCTCGGGTCCAGGAGCTCCACCTCCGGGAGTGATTTGAAGGGGAATAAGTACGCTTCGGGGCCGCAGTACTTCCTGGCGGAGCTGGAGCTCCGCCACCCTGACCTCGGGTCCCGGAGCTCCAGCTCCGGGAATGATTTGAACGGGGAATAGTTACGCCTCGATGCCGCAGTACTTCCTGGCGGAGGTGGAGCTCCGCCACCCTACCTCGGGTCCCGGAGCTCCAGCTCCGGGAATGATTTGAACGGGGAATAGTTACGCCTCGGTGCCGCAAGACTTCCTGGCGGAGCTGGAGCTCCGCCACCCTGCCTCGGGTCCAGGAGCTCCAGCTCCGGGAGTGATTTGAAGGGGGAATATTTACGCTCCGGTGCCGCAAGACTTCCTGGCGGAGCTGGAGCTCCGCCACCCTGCCTCGGGTCCAGGAGCTCCAGCTCCGGGAGTGATTTGAAGGGGAATAAGTACGCTTCGGTGCCGCAGTACTTTCTGGCGGAGCTGGAGCTCCGCCAACCTGCCTGAGCGTCGACCAGCGATTTACCTATTTTTGATTTTCTTATCTGACATGTTGATGATGACCTACAACCGTTTCACCTGCGCCACCGCCGCCCTGATTATTTCGCTCCTTGGTATGCTCCCCCTGCGGGCCCAGCAAGTGGAGAGTGTCGAAAACCCGATGGCCCTCTGGTATACCACCCCCGCCACCAGCTGGAATGAAGCCCTGCCGATCGGCAACGGACGGCTGGGGGCCATGGTCTTCGGCGGAGTGGATACGGCCGTACTGCAACTCAACGAGGAAACCGTGTGGGCCGGCGAGCCGGGAAACAATCTTATCCCTGAATTCCGGGACTACCTGCCCGAGATCCGGCGGCTGATCTTCGAAGGGCAGCACGCCGAAGCCCAGGAGCTGGCAAACTCGATCCTCCCGCGATGGGCTGCTCCCGACAATAATTACGGCATGCCCTACCAGACCGTCGGCGACCTGCGACTAATTTTCGCCAACGATACACCCCTGGACGATTACTACCGCGAGCTGGACATTTCCGAGGCACTCAGCACCGTCAGCTACCGCCGCGGGGATATCAACTACAAGCGGGAAACCCTGGCCTCCCTGGTCGACAACGTGATCGTAATGGAACTTACCGCCGACGAGCCCGGTAGCCTGAGCTTCCGGCTGGAACTTAGCAGCCCGCACGTGGAAAAGCGCCTCAGCGTAGAGGAAGAACGCCTGACCCTCCGCGGCACCTCCGGCGACCGGGCCAACAAAACAGGAAGGGTGGATTTCACTACGCGGGTGCGGGCCCGACTGAGCGGGGGCAGCCTGGAGACCTCCGACACTTCCCTCACCGTCACGGCGGCCGACACCGTGGTCCTTTACATTTCCACCGGTACCAACTTCCTGGATTTCCGCCGCCTCACCGCCGATCCGGATGCACGGGCCGACAGTGCCCTCAATGCCGCCTACGATAAATCATTCGACGAACTGAAGGAGAGTCACAGCGCAGCCTACGCCCGTTACTTCGATCGGGTAAATCTCTACCTTGGCAGCACCGAGGCCGTCACCGAACCTACCGATGTCCGCCTTGCGAACTTCGCCGAGGGCAACGACCCCCAACTCGTCGCCCTGTACTTCCAGTTCGGCCGCTATCTCCTCATCTCCAGTTCCCAACCCGGTACCCAGCCGGCCAACCTGCAGGGCATCTGGAACCGCCATTTGAATCCGCCCTGGGACAGCAAATACACCGTCAACATCAACGCGGAGATGAACTACTGGCCCGCCGAACCCACCAACCTCAGCGAGCTCCACGAACCGCTTTTCAACCTAGTCCGGGAAATTTCCCAAACCGGCCGGGAATCGGCCGACAGTATGTACGGCGCCCGCGGCTGGAATATCCACCACAATACCGATATCTGGCGGATCTCCGGGGTGGTCGACGGGGGATTTTACGGGCTGTGGCCCAACGGAGGCGCCTGGCTCAGCCAGCACCTCTGGCAGCATTACCTCTATTCGGGGGATACGGCCTTCCTGCGGGAGGTCTACCCCATCCTGAAAGGAGCCGCCCTTTTCTACAAAGACAACCTGCTCGCCGAGCCCGAAAACGGCTGGATGGTACTGAGCCCTTCCATGTCGCCCGAAAACGCCCACCACGAGGGCGTGAGCATCGCGGCGGGCACTACGATGGACAACCAGCTCATTCACGATGTCTTCGCCAACGTGGTCCATGCTGCGGAAGCGCTGAGCTCGGACGAAATTTTTGCCGATAGCGTGGCCCGGCTCATCCCCCAACTGGCGCCCATGCAGATAGGCAGCTGGGGCCAGCTGCAGGAGTGGATGCACGACTGGGACGACCCGGGTGACAAGCACCGCCACGTATCCCACCTCTACGGTTTCTTTCCGTCCAACCAGATTTCCCCCTACCATACTCCGGAGCTGATGACGGCCGCAAGAAATTCCCTGGAGGCGCGCGGCGACGAGTCCACCGGCTGGTCGATGGGCTGGAAGGTGAACCTGTGGGCGCGCTTCCTGGACGGGGATCATGCCCTGAAATTGATCACGGACCAGCTCACACCCGCCGTCGGGGCCGACTTCGGTGAGCGGGGCGGCACCTACAACAACCTATTCGATGCGCACCCGCCCTTCCAGATCGACGGCAACTTCGGTTGCACCAGCGGCATCGCGGAGATGCTGCTGCAGAGCCAGGACGGTGCGGTACACCTGCTGCCCGCCCTGCCCTCCGACTGGCAGGAGGGGCAAGTATCCGGGCTGCGCGCGCGCGGCGGGTTCGAAGTGGACCTGACGTGGAGCGGCGGCAAGCTGGACACCGCGACCGTCCGCTCCACGATCGGGGGCAACTGCCGTATCCGCTCCTACGTGCCCCTGGCCGCGGACGGTTTGCAGGAGGCAACCGGTGACAATCCGAACCCGCTGTTTCGCTTGCCGGTGGTGAAGGACCCCGTGATCCACGCGGAGAATTTCGTTCCCGCGCCGGGAGCGCCACCCATCTTTGAATATGATATCGCTACCCGGCCGGGAGAGGTGGTGGTGCTGTCCAGAGCTAATAACTAGAGGGGTAAAGAAAGGGCGACAAGCGCAGGAAGAATGTTTTACACAATCGTTTGCGCAATTTTATAGATATTGGAGGCCGGCGCCGGCTGGTATGCTGGAAGTGCTACCTTTCTCTACTACTAAAACTCGATAAATGCAAAGATTCTACCCCCAACTCTGCCTCACCCTGCTCTTGCTGCTTCCCTGCACGCTGCTCCTCGCCCAGGGTGAAAACCTTATCCAGAACCCCAGCTTCGAAGAAGGTGAGGGGGACATGTTTACCAACTGGAATAAGTACAACGGTGCGGAGTTCCTCGTCGCGACTACGGAGGAGGACAACGTTTACAGCGGTGAACGTGCATTGCAGGTCAACAGCCCCGGCTTCAACCCCAACCACTGGCAGGTTCAAATGGTCACTGACAGCATTGAGACCTTCCCGGGAAATGATTATACGGTTACCATGTGGATCCGGGCCGAGGAACCGGGTGGCATCATTCGCTTTTCTACCCAACCCGACCCAGATTACGGTGACAATTTGACCATTCCCTCCGACTGGACGCAAGTGGATTATACCTTCACGGCCAGTGTACCGAAAACGGTCATCGCCCTGGACCTGGGCTACAGCGAAGCAACCTACTACATTGACGATCTCGAAATGCTGGCACCGGGTGCGCCGTGTATCGACACCTTCACGGTGGACAGCACCCAAACGCCCATCGCCGCCGGCAAGAATAAATTCATCGGCTCCGTCTACGGTGGCAGCCAATCGAATGATTTCGAGTATTACTTCAACCAAGTGACCCCCGAGAATGCGGGTAAGTGGGGCAGCGTAGAAGGCACCCGCGACACCTTCGACTGGCAGCAACTGGACAGCATCCGTGCCTTCGCCGCCCGCAACGACTTCCCCTTCCGCTACCACGTATTACTGTGGGGCGCCCAGCAGCCTACCTGGCTGAAGCCGCTGTCGGACGAAGAAAAAGTGGGCGAGATCATCGAATGGATCTCAGGCGTGGCCAACCACTTTGACGGCAGCACTGACGCGCGCGCAACCCTTGAGTACGTAGAGGTACTCAACGAATTCATCAACCAGCCACCGGATAACCTGGGCCAGAATGCCAACGACGCCGGTAGCGGAGACTACATCGGAGCCCTCCGCTCGCTCAACGATTCGCTGGAAACCACGGCTGGCGAGTACGACTGGATCGTCAACGCCTTCAAAATAGCGCGCAGCTATTTCCCCTGCGAAGAGACCAAGCTGATGCTGAACGAATACAACGTTGTTAACGGCGGCGGGATTACGACCAGTAAGTACGTAGAAGTGGCTCAATTGCTCGACTCCCTCGGCCTGGTGGACGTGCTCGGCTTCCAGGGTCACGCTTTCTCCACCCGCGTATACGCAGGTGCTCCCGAGAATTACACGGAGGAACGCTTCGCCGAGCAGACCGCCACCCTCACCGAAAAATTGGACAGCCTGGCCATGATCGGTCTGCCCCTGATGGTCACCGAACTGGAGATCGACGGCAACACCGACGGTACTTACACCCCCACGAATGACCAGATGGTTGCCGATTCTTTCCAGCTGGCGGAGTACGAGCGAGTATTCGGGCTATTCTGGAACCACCCTTCCGTCATCGGCATCACCCTGTGGGGCTACCGCACCGGACTTTGGCGCACCGATCAGGATGCTTACATCATCGATCCCTGTACCACCGCCCCCCGCCCGGCCCTGGCCGAGTACCTGAACGATAGCCTCCGCCGTGCACCCAACCCGCCGCTGAACGAGTTCACCTACTGCGAGGATCCAAGTTCGATCTTCGACCGCCCCACGGAACTCGAAACTACCATGACCCTGTTCCCCAACCCGGCACGTGAAAGCGTGACCGTAGAGCTGGGTAGTGCCCTGCCGGACGCCGAAGTACGCGTCTTCGACCAACTTGGTAAGCAGATCACCGTACGCCGCGTACAGCCCGGTCAAACCAGGGTCGACATTGACCTCGGTATGTACAACATCCGTTCGGGCGTGTATTTCGTGACCGTCAGCTCCGGCAACCGACAGAGCACCCGCCGACTCGTGGTGACGCCCTAACCTGATCACACGATAGCCTCCCTACCGGAGTATCGGCAACAACTTTAGGCTGTGATTAGCTAACCGCCTGCAGGAAGTCCTTTCCTGCAGGCGGTTTTTTGCTTCCGGGGAGCGTACTTCGCTTCTGTCCGCCCGGTTCGGGTTCGTTGCGGACCCGGGTCGCGAGCTCCGATCGCGTTCGTTAAACGACTGCCGAACTAAACCGGACCTGAAATTTTTCCAGTGGAACGTCCTTTCACAGAAACTGGGCGGACGTGTGCAGCTCGGCAGGCTAGTTTGTCCCGGCTATCATTTCACCTGCGCTCCGCCGCAAAAACGTCTACATTAGACCTACCAATCACGAAGATTATGCACTACCGATTTACCTGCCTGCTTACCCTGCTAACCCTGGCGGTAGTCGCTCAGCCGGAACGGTTGGACAGCATTGCGGAGCCCGTAGCCTACGCCAATCCGCTCATGGGAACGGACTCGGAATACCGGCTTAGCAACGGAAACGTTTACCCCGCCATTGCCCGTCCGTGGGGGATGAATTTCTGGACCCCGCAGACCGGCGAGATGGGCAACGGCTGGGCCTACACCTACGATGCATACCGCATCCGCGGCTTCAAGCAGACCCACCAACCCTCCCCGTGGATGAACGATTACGGGCAGTTTTCCCTGATGCCGGCAACCGGAACGCCCAGGTTTCGGGAGGAGGAGCGGCAGAGCTGGTTCTCGCACAAGGCGGAAACGGTCATGCCGCACTACTACAGCGTTTACCTGGCCGATCACGACATTACCACGGAGATCACGCCCACCGACCGCGCCGCGGCCTTCCGCTTCACCTTTCCGGAAAGCGACAGCAGCTTCGTGGTCATCGATGCCTTCGACCGGGGCTCCTACGTGAAGATCATCCCGGGCGAACGCAAGGTCGTTGGCTACAACACCCGCAACAGCGGAGGGGTACCGGAAAACTTCCGGAACTACTTCGTAGTGGTGTTTGACAAGGAATTCGACCTGACGCGCACCTTCCGGGATTCGGAGCTGTCGGAGGCCCTGGAAGCGGAGGTCGACCACGCCGGCGCCATTGTCGGATTCCGTACGGAAGAAGGAGAGCAAGTAAACGCCCGGGTCGCCTCCTCCTTCATCAGTCCCGAACAGGCCGAACGCAACCTGGAGGAACGTGGCCGAGGACGATTTCGACGCCGTACGGGAAGCCGGCCGGCAGATCTGGAACGAGGAGCTCGGCCGCATCAAAGTAGAAGGGGGAACGCCGGAGCAGATCGCCACCTTTTACAGTTGCCTGTACCGGTCGTTGCTGTTTCCGCGGAAGTTTTACGAGTACGACGCCGATGGGGCGGTAGTGCATTACAGTCCGTACAACGGCGAGGTGCGCCCCGGCTACCTCTTCACCGATACGGGCTTCTGGGACACCTTCCGCGCCCTCTTCCCCTTCCTGAACCTGATGTATCCGGAGCTGAACGGCCACATTCAGGAAGGTCTGTCCAACACCTACGACGAGAGCGGCTGGCTGCCGGAATGGGCGAGTCCGGGACTGCGCAACGTGATGGTGGGCAACAACTCCGCCTCCGTAGTGGCCGAAGCCTACCTGAAGAGCGGCGAGGCATACGATTACGACATCGAGAACCTCTACGAGGCGCTGGTACACGGGGCCAACAACGCCGGTCCGCTGACCGCCGTGGGCCGCGCCGGAGCCGAGTACTACAATGAACTCGGCTACGTACCCTACGACGTCGACATCAACGAAAGCGCCGCCCGCACACTGGAGTACGCGTACGACGACTTTGCCATCTACCAACTCGCGAAGAAACTGGGCAAACCGGCGGCGGAGGTGGAAAAATACCGCCAGCGGAGCCTTAATTACCGCAAGCTTTACGACCCGGAAACCGGGCTGATGCGCGGTAAGAACGAGGACGGCGAATTCATGGCCCCCTTCAACCCCTACAAATGGGGCGATGCCTTCACCGAGGGCAACAGCTGGCACTACAGCTGGTCGGTCTTCCACGATGTGCAGGGCCTGATCGACCTGATGGGCGGAGACAAGGCTTTCGTAGCCAAGCTGGATAGCGTCTTCTCCCTGCCGCCCGTTTTCGATGACAGCTATTACGGCCAGGTGATCCACGAGATCCGGGAGATGCAGATCGCCGATATGGGGCAGTACGCCCACGGCAACCAGCCGATCCAGCACATGATCTATTTATACAACTACGCCGGCGCCCCCTGGAAAACGCAGTACTGGGTGCGCGAAACGATGAACCGGATGTACCACCCCGGTCCGGACGGCTACGCCGGCGACGAGGACAACGGGCAGACCTCCGCGTGGTACGTTTTCTCGGCGTTAGGCTTCTACCCCGTCGCCCCGGCTACCGACCAGTACGTGCTCGGCGCGCCGCTCTTCCGGAAGATCACCCTCCAACTCGAGAACGGGAACACCCTGGTCATCTCCGCCCCGGAGAACAGCAATGAAAACCGCTACGTGCAGCGGGTGCGCTGGAACGGGGAGGAGTACGGGAAGAACTGGGTCAGCCACTCCAGACTAATGGAGGGCGGTACGCTGGAATTCGAGATGGGCCCGGACCCGAACCGCGAGCGGGGGACGGAGGCTTCGGCGTATCCTTATTCGCTGTCGCGGGAGGAATAGAAGCAGGGTCCCGGAGCTCCGGCTCGGGGGACATTTTACCGTACCGCGCCGCCCTCAGGACGCAGCCGACCCGCAGGCGGAGCTGGAGCTCCGCCACCCCGGGCGTGGGGTCCCGGAGCTTGCGCAACACCCACAGTCATTCGCTGCGCCTGCAGTGTGGGCGGAGCTGGAGCTCCGCCACCCTGGATCCTTCAGCAGACCAACTACGCTACGCTGTGGTGGGCGGACGATGCTAGTCCCTCGCACCCCGAACGGCTTGCCGCGTTGTACGGCCATGACAACCATCGACCGCAGCAAACCCATCATGATCACCGGCGCCACCGGGTACGTAGCCGGCTGGCTGGTAAAGAAGCTCCTGGAGGAGGGATTTACCGTGCACGCCCCGGTACGACAGCCCGATAATAAGGACAAGGTCGCCCACCTCGATAAGTTGGCCGCCAATACCCCGGGCACGATCAAGTATTTCGCAGCGGACCTCTTGCGGGAAGGTTCTTACACCGAAGCCATGCAGGGTTGCGAACTGGTCTTCCACACCGCCTCCCCCTTCAACCCGAACGTCGATCATCCGGAAAGGGAACTGATCGAGCCGGCCGTGAAGGGTACCAAAAATGTACTCGATAGCGCCAACGCCACCGAAAGCGTCAAGCGTGTCGTCCTTACCAGTAGCTGCGCGGCTATCTACACCGACGCCATCGACTGCCAAAAGGCCCCAGGCGGGATACTGAACGAGGATGTCTGGAACACCACGGCCTCCCTAGATTATCAGCCCTACGCTTTCTCCAAAACATTGGCCGAAAAGACGGCCTGGGACATAGCTAACGCACAGGAGCAGTGGGACCTCGTGACCATCAACCCCTGCCTCGTCATGGGTCCTACCCTCAACCCCGGCGGTACTACATCCGAGAGCCTGAGTTTGCTGAAACAATTGGGGGACGGCACCCTTCGCACGGGTGTACCTAACGTGAATATCGGGCTGGTGGACGTTCGCGACGTTGCCGACGCCCACTACCTCGCGGGCTTTACTCCTAAGGCGCACGGTCGCTACATCACCTGCGCGCACAATACTTCCTTTCCGGAACTGGCCCAGGCCCTGCACCCGAAGTACGGCGACGACTACCCCATACCGACCCGTACCCTGCCCAAATGGCTGGTGATGATCGTAGGCCCCCTGGTCAATAAATCCCTCTCCCGCCGCTTCGTCCGGAATAACGTCAACGTCCCCTGGCGGGCCGATAATTCCAAGATCCGTGGTGACCTGGAGATGACCTTCCGCCCGATACAGGAAACCATGGAGGACGCCTTCGCGGTTTTGGTGGAGGAGGATATGGTGTAGGATTTACGATTTGGCTACCGCATGTCTCTCCTCGCCTGCGGCTCGTAGTTTTCTTGAACACGGATTGCACGGATTCCGGGCACGGATGGACACGGATTTTCTCGCCTGGCTCCGGATTCCACCGATTATGAATGCGCTGCGCCCCTTCCCGGTACGGGTTTGCGTTGCTTGGCGGCACTTTTTCTCCCTTTGCGGTTACCCTCCGTCGCGGAGCGACAACTCCTTCCCCTCTCCACTCCGTGGTATCTCTGTGCCGTACTCGGTGGCACCTCCGTGGTTAACCCTAGCTGCACAGCAGCAACAATGAGTCGGACAGGATGTCCTCCACCCATGCCTTAGCAAAACTTTGCGCTCCTCCTTTCCTCTGCGGCGAAGCTTGGCGCCCTCTGCTCCCGCCAAGCCTCCGTGATTTCCTTCGGGTCACCCTACCTTCGGCAAATGCAATTCGACCTTACCCCCGAACAGCGGCAACAAGTGCTCGCGCAATTGCTGCCCCGCCTCGAGCAATTTTACGGCCAGACCCGCGACCTGCGCGTTAGTCCCGAACTGGAGCCGGAAAAGGTACGCGAACTGGTAGCCGGCTTCGATTTTTCCCAGCCCCTGTCCCCGCGGGAGGCCGTCGACACCGTGGTGGACAATCTGCTGAAGTACCAGGTGCACGTCCCCCATCCGATGTACTACGGACTGTACAATCCCCGAACCAATTTCCCCTCCATCCTGGCCGACCTGATCGCTGCCTACTTCAATCCCCAACTGGCCGCCTGGAGTCATTCCCCCTACGCCGCCGAGGTCGAAAATTACCTGGTACGGGAATACGGCCACCGCTTCGGCTACGCGCGAGAAACCATCGACGGCACCTTCACCAGCGGCGGAGCGGAGGCCAACCTGACCGGAATCCTCTGCGCCCTCAACAACCGTTTTCCGGATTATGCCAACCTCGGCTTCCGTGCCTTTCCCGCGGAGCCCGTCATCTACTGCTCCGACCAGGCCCATCACTCGGTGGTAAAGGCCGCCCGGGTTGTCGGCCTAGGCCTGGATGCGGTCGTACAGGTGCGTACCGATGAGCAGCTGCGCATGTCCGTCCCTTCGCTTCGGGACCACATCCTCGCGGATAAGATGGCGGGAAACCTGCCGTTCCTGGTCGTGGCTACCGCCGGCACTACGGGAACAGCCACCATAGACGAGCTGGCCGCGATCGCGGAACTTTGCGCTGAAAACAAGATCTGGCTGCACGTCGACGCGGCCTTCGGCGGCGCGGCCGTTCTCCACGACGACTACCGCCAATGGCTCAGCGGCATCGAACGCGCCGATTCCATCACCACCGATATCCACAAATGGCTTTCGGTACCCATGGGCACCGGCCTGTTCCTGACCCGGCATCCGGACATTCTCGACAAGACCTTCCGGACCACCGCCGAATACATGCCCCGGGAGGGGAAAGACCTTTCCATCGTCGACCCCTACACCCACACTATCCAGTGGTCGCGCCGCTTTCTGGGCTTGCGGATGTACCTATCGCTGCTGGTCTTCGGCTGGGAGGGCTACGCCAAAACGATCCGCCATCACGTGGAGATGGGCGATTACCTTAGGGAAAAACTTAGCGCCAGTGGCTGGACCATCGAGAACGATACCCCCCTGCCGGTGGTCTGCTTTTCGTGGCCCGGCATCCCGCATCCCGGGGATTTCGCGAGGGAGCTTTGTGGCAAGGTCGTAGCTTCCGGGGAGGCGTGGCTGTCGGTTTACCCCATCCGCGGAGTGGACGTACTGCGGGCCGGAATCACCAATTACGCCACCACCACCGAGGATATCGATGCGCTGGTACGCCTGGTGGACCGCGAGCGGAAACGGGCCATGGAAAAATGAGGACGTGGGGTTCGGAATCGGCCGGCAGGCAAGCGTTTCCGTGGAGAGCAAGATTTGTCCCGACTAGAAAATTCCGCCATTGGCCCCGATGAACCTGATTACCCGCACCCCCAGACTACTACTCAGGGAATTCCTTCCCGCCGACGCCGAGCAACTGTTCCTCCTCAATAACGACCCGCAGGTCCTTCGCTTCACCGGCGACCGCCCCTTCCCATCCGTCGAAGCGGCGGCCAGCTTTCTCGAGGACTACCCCGATTACCGGAACCACGGATTCGGGCGCTGGGGAGTGGTGGAGCAATCGAGCGGCGACTTTCTCGGCTGGTGCGGCCTTAAGCGACACGATGCCGGTATGGTCGATCTCGGCTTTCGCTTCTTCCGGCGCTACTGGGGCATGGGCTATGCCACCGAGTCGGGGCGGGCCTCCCTCCAATATGGTTTCGACGAGGCAAAGTTGCCGGAGATAATCGGCCGCGCGGCTACCCACAACCTGACCTCCATCCGGGTGCTGGAGAAACTGGGCATGACATATTGGACCACTACGGCGGTCGCCGGACTCGGGCAGAGCCGCCAGTACCGGATCACGGCTGCCGACTATTACGACCGGTAACGGCGGTTTTGCTGACAGAGAAGTGTACATTACCGGCCCTTTAAGCTCCCCCCTTGCGCTACGTTCGCCTCACCGAGGTCATCCACCTGCAGAACCTTACCCTCATCAAGTTATCGCTTGACCGGGAGCAGCTGCAGTACCGCGTACACTTCGAGCACAGCCTCCACGTGGGGAGCTACCTGCTGGGCGGCAGCCGCGGTGCGATCATCGACGTGCTGGAGGGAGATTATCCGGCAGCCGTAGAGCTACTCGCCGCCGAGGGCATCAAGGCGGACGCGCTTCCGGACGAACAGTCATTCGGCCCCCTGCACGAGGTAGACCTGCTTACGGAGAGCCTGCCGCTCATCGGCCGGTGGAGTGTTACCTGGCGGTTGTTAATACTTGCCCTGCTGGTGGCCCTTACGGTATCCCTTCTCATTTATTTCCTGGCTTTCGGATGAGTTAGGGCGACGGAGCGCAGGAACAGCCAATCTACCCGATCTTCCACCCATGGATCCTTCCCCGCCCCCCGGCTCCCGTAAAGTCATCCTCTACATCAGCATGAGCGTGGATGGCTACCTCGCTACCCCCGACGACGGGCTGGACTGGCTCTCTTCCGTCCAGCAAGAAGGCGAAGACTACGGCTATGCCGCGCTGACCGAGAGCGTGGATACCTATATCGTTGGCCGCAAAACCTACGACGTGGTCCGCGCCATGCTCGGCGGCGACTTTCCGCCGGCCCGGGAGTACGACTGCTACGTCATAACCCGCGAAGACCGGCCACCCGCCGACGGCATCCGTTTTTATACGGGATCCGTGGCCGACCTCATCCGCACCCTCCGACAGCGCCCCGGTAAACATATCTACTGCGATGGCGGGGGCGAGATCGTCCGCCTGTTTATGGAGCAAGACCTGATCGATGAATACGTCCTTTCGGTGATCCCCGTTTTGCTGGGGAAGGGGAAACGGCTTTTCCTGGGCGGTACCGCAACCCTGCCGTTGGTAGCCCGCTCCAGCCACCGGTACCCCAGCGGCTTGGTGCAGCTTCGGTACGGCCGCGATCGGCCCGTTGGCGAGTAAGCAAGCGCTTCTCGTGGCTTGGAAGGAACGACCTCCGCGATCCGTCACCGGAAAGCGGGAGTTGCCTATCTTTCCCTATGGCAAATACCTACGTCGATCTCGGGAAAAACGGTAAATCGATTTATCTCTATACCTATGTAGAGGGAACCAATACCTTTAAGCGCGTTCGGCAAGTGCTCTGGGGCGACTGGCTGAAGCTCGCCCAGGACCGCCGCCATCCCGACGTGGGTCCCGACTGGCTCGCCGTTAACTGGGCGCCGCGTACCGACGATCTGATCCTGTACATTCCCCGGGAGCATACGACCGACCGGCGTCCGCTGGAGATCGTCTTCCTCGACGTAGGGCAGGGGGACGGGGCGGTGCTCATCACCCCGGAGCGGAACGCGGACGAAAAAATCCTCGTGATCGATGCCGGTGAAGCCAGGCATATGCGGGCCTTTCTGGATGGTCGCTTCCGCGCGTACCGGGGATTCCAGTTCGAGGCGGCGGTCATCACCCACCCCGATACGGACCATTACCTGGGCTTCAACAATATCTTCAACGATGCCCAGATCGGTTTCAATACCGTATACCACAACGGTCTGGTGGAGCGCCCCATCGGTAGCGGCTTTGAAAAAGTAGGCGGGGTGACCGAGGATCCGCCCGACTCGGGCAATTATTTCATCGAAGATTTGGCGGTCGACCGCGCCGATATCCGGGCGTATTTCGATGATCCGGACACCTTCGGACAGTACCGCTACCCACCGGTGATGCACAGCGCCCTACACAATCCGCGGATCGGGGATATCCGTATGCTATCTACCGACCCGGCCCACAGCATCCACGTCGACGGGCGAGCCTACCTGCCCGAATTCGCTCCCCGCCCCGACCGCCCCTACAGCATCGAAGTGCTCGGGCCGGTGGTCGAATTCGGCGCCGACAACCGTCCGCGACTCCGCCGCATCAGCAGCAATTATAACGAAACCAAGAACGGGCATTCCGTGCTGCTTAGGCTGCACTTCGGCAAATACAAGATCCTTTTCGGGGGTGACCTGAACGTGCCGGCGGAGAAGTACCTGCTGTCGCATTACGCCGGACTGGCCAAATTCCCGCGCCCCGGAACGCCGGAGCACGAGCAATTGCTTACTACTACCAAAAACTGGTTTCGCGCCGAGGTGCTGAAGGTTTGCCACCACGGGTCGGACAAGGTCACCGACGAATTTCTGGAGGTGGTCAACCCGGCCTGCTTCGTCATTTCTTCCGGCGACCAGGAAGGGCACGTACATCCGCGTCCGGATCTGCTCGGGAGACTGGGAAAAGCCGGTCGCGGGGAATCTCCGGTCCTCCTGGCCACGGAATTGCAACGTTCCACCCGTGAAATGGAGGACCAGGAATTCGTGGATGACCTACACGGGGAAATCGACGCCTTGGCCGACGGCGACACCAGTCCCGATCTGCTACGATCCATCCGCGATCGGATCAAAACTCTTGCCAGAACGAACGTGGACGTCTACGGCGCCATCTACCTGAAGACGGACGGTGACCGGCTGATCACGGCCTTTAAATTGGAATCGAATTCGGATAAGAAAAAGTGGTTTTATTACGAGTACGCCATTGATGAAAATGGGGTGCTGACACTGAGCTGAACCCCGGCTTTATCAGGGAGGAAGAAATAATGTTGTTTTCCACCAACGTCTGTTCCGCCCATCCCGTCCTACCTGGAAACGGCGCTTTCCAGCAACACTTGACATTTAAATACCTATTCGTGTCCAAGCTTTTTATTCTCCCTTTTCTTTTGTTGACATTGGTTGCCTGCGAAAAAGAGACTACAGGGGTGACCGTCGACAATTTACTCGGCACTTATCAGGGAGTCGAGATGGTCTATCAATTGGAAGACGGGACGGTTGTTGTTAAGCAGGAGCTTACCGAATACCGACTTGACTTACGGGAGAATTTCGAATTCGAGCGGGATCATATCACCGGAACCTGGTCCCTGGACCAGGACCGCCTCAACCTCTACACCACCCAGGGGATTGAAGAATACGTTAAGAAATATTACGTAGTACGTAACACCGATACCGAGCTATCCATTCGCACGGTCTCTACGACCGGAAACAGCGTGTATACGCTGTACGGATTGCCCCCCAACACGAAATTGTTAGTTACCACCCGGTACCTGCGAGAGTAGCACCATCGGTGCCGCCTAACTTTACACCTTAAGAACCAAGAAACAAACGCCTCGCTTTCCAGCGCCGGCGCTCCCCATGTTTTCTATCTGCTGCCATTCGTATCCTGCGGGCTAACTTCGCAAGCGTTTCCCCATGCAGCCAGCACGTAACAAAACCACTGCCATTGCTTTTTACCGTACCGCCTTCGAGGGTAATGCCCGCGCGGCCGTAGAGCAGTACGTTGGCGACCGGTATATCCAACACAATCCGGTAGTGGAAGACGGGAAGGAAGGTTTCATTACCTACTTCGATCGGATGCAGCGGGAGTATCCCGATAAGTCACTCACTATCCTGCGGGCGGTGGCCGAAGGAGATACGGTGGCACTACATACCCTGCAAGTCTGGCCGGGCAATGACCGCTACGTCACCATGGATTTCTTCCGTTTCGACGACAACGGCAAGATCGTAGAACACTGGGACGCCATTCAGCAGGTCCCCGGTGAGATGGCCCACGAAAACGGGATGGAATAGGGACCCCCGGAAATGGTTTTCTACCGGATTCGGTTTTTGTTGGGCGGATGTTCCTGCTCGCCCTACTATTCAACAACCATCAGTCCACTCTTGAAAGGAGAATTTCCCCAGGGCCGGACAGCCCCCAAATGCCTGAATTCGGGTACAGCGATCGCTAACTTCCGAAAATGTATTGAGCCTGCGCTCCGGCGCCATTGCTTTTATAATTATAAGTGTCATATTGACAATTTCATTTTTCGTATTTTGCTTCTCCATTACCAGTCGATCTGAAATGTCAAGTAAACTAAACGCCTTCCTTTTTACGCTATTGTTCTCTGTGTCAGGCGCTGCCATGTCGGCGGGCATTCCAGTACAGCCCGATTCGGTGTACCTTTTCGGGTATTCCCACACCGACGGCCGCGGCGGACTGAACCTCGCCTGGAGCGTCGACCGCGAGGAATGGTATACCATCGGTACGGGCTTCTCTTTCCTGAACTCGGATTTCGGGACGTGGGGCGGACAGAAGCGTATGTTCGATCCCTACCTCTACCAGGAGGCGGACGGCCGCTGGCACTGTGTGTGGAGCCTCAACGATACCATCCAGCAGTTTGCCCACGCTGCTTCCGACAACCTATACGAATGGGACCGGCAGGCGTACCCGGTGGTGATGGACGCGCCGGGCAACGTGCTTTCCCCGGAGGTGCACCTCAGCGGTCAGGCCTTCCTCGTATCGTGGCGCAGCGACGGCCAGGGGGCGGAGGGGACTTACCAACTCCGTACGGATAACTGGCGCGACTTCTCGACAACCGAACCTGCAGCCAAGGATGCCCGGCGGAACGACCGCACCTTGATTTCGGTGAACGGCAAGGAACAATTCGGTACCGTCCACCGCGTAGCCTGGGAAACGGTGGACGACCTCATCAAGCATTACGAGTGGATGCAATTCCACAACGCCGAGCGGGCGGAAACCATGGCGGAAGATCCCATCCGTTTCGCCGGCCTGGAACCGCTGGAAGCTACCATCACCCTGCAACCCGAAGGGACGAAGGCGATCAGCGACAAACTCATCGGAATCTTCTTCGAGGACATCAGCTACGCGGCGGACGGCGGGCTCTACGCGGAACTGATCCAGAACCGGGATTTCGAGTACGACCCGATGGATAAAAAGTACCGGGACTCCGGGTGGAACGCCCAAAAAGCCTGGTCGACAAGCGGCGATATTGACTGGCGGATCCGGACGGACGACCCCATCCACGATAACAATCCACACTACGCCAGCCTGGAAGTGAACGAAGGCGGGGCCATACTTTCGAACGAGGGCTGGGACGGAATCCCCGTCCGGGGGGGAGAGTCCTATGATGTTTCGCTCTTTGCCCGTCAAGCCAGCGGCCGGGGCTCCGTTTCGGTTCGCCTCGTCACGCCCGACGGGGAAGTGCTGGCCGAGGAACGGCTGCGGGGTATCGGCAAGAACTGGTCCAGGTTCACCACTACTTTGGCGCCGGAGCGCGGGAATGATAGTGCCCACCTGGAAATACGCTTTGAAAAACCCGGAGCCATGGACCTTGACATGGTATCCCTCTTTCCCGAAACCTTTATGGGCCGCGAAAACGGCCTCCGAAAAGACCTGGCGCAGACCATCGCCGACCTGAATCCCAAGTTCGTCCGCTTTCCCGGTGGTTGCGTGGCCCACGGCGACGGCCTGGCGAATATGTACCGCTGGGAGAATACGCTCGGGCCCCTCGAAAGCCGGGTCCCCCAGCGCAACATCTGGAATTACCACCAGACGGCCGGACTGGGCTACTTCGAGTACTTCCAGTTCTGTGAGGATATCGACGCCGTGCCCATCCCAGTAGTACCGGCGGGGGTGCCCTGTCAAAACTCCTCGGTGGGTGGCCACGGCCAGCAGTGCGGCATCCCGATGGAGGACATGGACGCTTACACCCGGAGCATCCTGAACCTCATCGAATACGCCAACGGCGGACCGGAAACGGAGTGGGGCAAAAAGCGGGCCGAAGCCGGTCACCCGGAGCCGTTCAATCTGACCTACCTTGGGGTAGGCAACGAAGACCTGATCACCGACATCTTCGAGGAGCGCTTCCGCATGATCTACGAGGCGATTGGTGAACGTTACCCGGAGATCACCGTGATCGGCACCACCGGCCCCTTCTACATGGGCACCGACTACGAGGAAGGCTGGGAGCTGGCCCGCGAACTGGACATCCCTATTGTCGACGAGCATTACTACGTGCCGCCGGGCTGGATGGTCAACAACCAGGATTTCTATGACAAGTACGACCGCAACGGACCGAAGGTGTACCTCGGCGAATACGCCGCCCACCTGCCCGGCCGGCCGATGAACGTGGAGACCGCGCTCACCGAAGCGCTGTACCTGACCGCCGTGGAGCGCAACGGCGACGTGGTGGAAATGACCTCCTTCGCGCCGCTGCTGGCAAAGGAAGGCAAGACCAATTGGAACCCCGACCTGATCTACTTCAACAATACCGAGGTGAAGAAAACGGTGGACTACTACGTACAGCAGTTGTACGGGCAGAACGCCGGTACCGAATACATCCCCAGCCAATTCCGTCTTTCCGAAGGAAACCAGGACGTACAGGAGCGCGTAGGCGTATCCGTCGTGCGCGACGAAGCCACCGGCGACCTGATCCTGCGGCTGGCCAACCTGCTGCCGGTGGCCGTGACCGCCAGTGTCGACCCCGCCGGGTTGGACCTTAGTGGGTCGGCGACCCTCCACGTCCTGCAGGGCGACCCCACGGACCGCGACGCTACGCCTACTACGACCGAGATCGAACTGGGCAGCGAGATGTCCTACGTGATGCCGGCTTATTCCTTTTCGGTGATCCGAATTCAAAAGGCCAGGTAAGCCCCGGACCGCCTTCCGCTCTGTGACCTAGGCACCGGGCAAAGCGGAACCTCCTGACCGCAGAGCGGGCATCCCCCTATGGCCTGGCGTTGACTCGCCAGGCCATAGGCGCTATCCGGTAGACGACTGCAGCGCAGTCGAACCCAAATCTGCAAATAGTAGTACATATTAGCTGACCTACGAGCTTCAGGTTTTAAAGGAATGGGAAACGACTATCCTATCTTGCCGTAATGTTTCTACTCCGATTCCTACCCCTCCTGTTGCTGGGCTGTCTGCCAAAGGCTTCATCCGATGGCAGCCCACCATCCCCGCCGGACCTCAACGAACTCACCATCGCCGAGATCCACTCAGCCTACCGGTCCGGGGACTACACCAGCGAAGACCTGGTAAAGGCTTACTTCGCGCGGATGGACAGCCTCAATGGCCAACTCAACGCGATCACCTACCGCAATCCCGATGCCTTGGCGACGGCGCGCAGGTTGGACGAAGAATTCGCCGAAACGGGAGAATTACGCCCCCTCCACGGCATTCCCCTACTCGTAAAGGACAACATCAATACGGCCGGAATGCCCACTACCGCCGGCGCCCGGGCACTCCAGGATTTCGTCCCCGAAGCCGATGCCTTCATCATCCAACGCTTACGGGAGGCCGGTGCCATCCTGATCGCGAAGACCAATATGGCGGAATGGGCCTTCAGTCCGATGCACACCGAGAGTTCTACCGCGGGCACTACCCACAACCCTTACCATCTCGACCACGTTCCCGCCGGCTCCAGCGGTGGGACGGCCGCCGCGGTCGCCGCCAACCTGGCTACGGTGGGGCTCGGTACCGACACGGGCAACTCCATCCGCGGACCCTCCTCCCATAACGCACTGGTTGGCTTTCGGACCACCCTGGGCCTGATCAGTCGGGAAGGCATCGTACCCCTATACCTGCGCAACGACGTCGTCGGGCCGATGACGCGAACCGTAGCCGACGCCACCCGCGTACTGCAGGCCATGACCGGCGTGGATGCCGCGGACCCGATCACCCGCTACGGAAAGGGTAAAGTGCCAGGGGATTACACCGAATTCCTCGATGCCGACGGTCTGCAGGGGGCCCGTATCGGCGTACTCCGGGCCCTGAGCGATGCCGACCCCGACCCGGACGTAGCCCAACTCTTCACCCGGGCTCTGGGCGATCTCGACCGTCTCGGCGCCACCGTAGTAGACCAGGTGGAGGTGCCCGGTTTTCAAACCCTACGTCAACAGCAATGGTGCAATACCTTCCGCGAAGACCTGGAAGCTTTCCTTCAGACCTACGTACAGCGGGATACCGTGGCAAGCCTGGAAGACATCATCCGCATCGGCACCACTAGCGAATACGCCCGCGATGGCCTGGAAGAAGCACGAACTACGGAAGGTCGCTACGGCGATTCGACCGTACCCTGCGGCGACGCTTACACCGATCCGCGCCGCATCGCCTTTCGGGAGGCCATCGAGTCGACCATGGACAGCCTGAATCTCGACGCCATCGTGTTCCCAAGCTGGAACCACCCGGCCGCCCGAATTGACAACTTTCAGGAAGGCTATCGGGGCGACAACAGCCAGATCATCTCCCCTCACACCGGGCAGCCGGGCTTCACGGTGCCGATGGGTTTTACGGAAGGCGGACTGCCGGCCGGGCTGCAGTTCCTCGGCCGGATGTACGCCGAGCCGACGCTGATTCGGCTGACTTACGCCTACGAGCAGGGTACCAGGTACCGGCGCCCACCTCACCTCGAATAGGGAGAGATGGTATAGCTTAGTAATTATGGCACACCCGATACCCCATGGTCCTATGCTGATTTTACTGGTACTGTTGGGGTGTGCCGAGCAAAACGTTGATATGGTTCATCGAATCGACGCGTCTACCATTACCGTCTTACAGCTGAGCGACCGTATCCAGGAACTGGTCGATACAGCCGACGTTACCGGCCTAACGGTTACCGTCTTCAACGGGGATACTCTTGCCTACCGCCGGGCCTTTGGCTATGCCAACTATGAAAAGGATGACAGCCTACGGACGGACCAAGTCTTCTATGGCGCTTCCCTGAGTAAGGCGGTATTCGGATTTATCGTGGCGAAGCTGGTGGAAGAGGGGAAGATCGATCTCGATCGCCCGCTGCAGGAATATTTTCCCGTACCTATTCCGGAACTCCCGTTTGAAAAAGAATGGCGGGGATTCGCCAACCTGACCGACGATCCGCGCTACAAGGACATCACCGCCCGGATGTGCCTTTCCCATACCACCGGGCTACCGAACTGGCGCTGGATAAGCCGGGCTGGGGAGTTCACGCCGGAGGGGAAAATTCACTTCTTTTTCGACCCCGGTAGCCGGTACAGCTACTCCGGGGAGGGGATCAAGCTTCTTCAGCATGCCGTCGAGGAGATCACCGGATGGGGATTGGAAGATCTGGCCAGGGAGTACGTCTTCGATCCGCTGGGCATGGAGCAAACCAGTTACGTGTGGCAATCCCGTTTCGAAGGAAACTTCGTGAACGGTCACGATACGCAGCAGAAGGCCTTTCCCAAAGACAGAGAGGACGAAGCGGGAGCCGCGGGCTCGATGGAAACCACCCCGGAAGATTACGCGCTGTTTTTGCAACACATCCTAAAACTTTGCCGGGAAGAGTCGACCGTTACCGACCTGATGTTTTCCCCCAACGTCCGCATCCGCTCGAAACGGCAGTTCGGACCTTCAGCCACGACGACCACCTCGGATAACGACACTATCGAACTGGCTTACGGTCTGGGGTGGGGATTGCTGCAAACCCCTTACGGGCGTGGTGTCTTCAAAGAGGGGCACGGCGAAGGCTTCCAGCACTATTCCATCCTTTTTCCCGACCAGCAGAGCGGGGTACTGCTGATGAGCAACAGCGACAATGCGGAAAGCATTTTCAAGGAGCTGTTGGAGCTCACAATCGCGGATACCTTCACGCCGTGGCAGTGGGAAAATTATATTCCTTACGATCATTCCGGACCTGTTTCCGAATAGGGTACCCGTATTTCCGCGCGGATTTACCCTACCCTAAATACCAAGCCCGGCCCTTTTGCACGTTAGCAAAGGGCAACCCGGCCTGACGGGGCATTTCCCCCTTCAGGCAACCGATACATGATCGATGCAGCGGCCTTTTGACCGTACCGGCACGATCGCAAACACTGACTACATGCCGCTCTCCTGGTCCTTTTACGCCTTCGATTACGCTCGTTTTCAAAAAGGGGCCTTCGATGCCCATATCGGGCTCAGCAAATTAAAGAATTTCCTCAGCGGGCCGGAAAGCGACTGCCCCGACCGGGAGGTTTTGACCAAGGAAACCCTCGACCTCCTCGGCAAGGGGGCTTTTGACTATGGAAAGCTCCCCAAGAAGCACTGGAAGTACCTGGACGCTTACATCCGCGTCTATGTCCGCGACGTAATGGCCGGGGATGCCCTCTCCGAATCTCCCAGCGGAGCGGATAAGTGGCAAGAACTGTTACGCTTCTATCTCGACAGGAACGGTAAGGACGTAATCCCTTTTTCTGCCCTGGCGCAAGGGGGACGGCGCCATGCCGGGCCTACTGAAAAATCAAACTGGTTCAGCGGTATTGCCGACCTGCTGTACAAAAGGTCCGAACGGTACCTCATCCTGGAAGGAGAGGAACTGGATAGATTCTGCCGCCACCTGCAGGCGCTGTTCTACGTGAATCCATGGGACTGGCCGACCTATCTGCCCGCCCAGGAATTGCTAAAGCCGATCATGCTGGAACCTTTCCTTTCGGCGCGGGAAAAGGGACTGGCGGTATTCGGCGTCTTAGGCGAACAGGCCGAATCTAATCAACCCGCACGGGAGAATTCAGTAGAAGTGGAACTGGAGCCGGCGCAGGGGAAGGAGTTGGCCGGATTGGCGTAATCCCCGCTCCCCGGAAAGGAGAAGAACCTACTTCTTGAGTCCGATCTCCCGAAGCCGCTCATCCAGGTACTCGCCGGCGGTGATAGGCTCGTAGGCGATCGGTCGATCATCGGTGACCGTACTCGGCAGTACGTCCAGCCGCATCTCGGGCCGCGGGTGGAGGAAGAAAGGAATGGACAAGCGTGGTTCGTGCCACTGTTCCCGCGGCGGATTGACGACGCGGTGGGTGGTCGACTTGAGGTAATTGTTGGTGAGCCGCTGGAGCATGTCCCCTACGTTAATCACGATCTCGTCGTTCTCGGGTACGATCTCCTGCCACTCGCCGGCCGCGTTCTGGAGTTGGAGTCCCCCGGCACTGGCGCCCACCAGCAAGGTGATCAGGTTGATATCCTCGTGCTGCTCGGCCCGAATGGCGGTCTCGGGTTCCCGGGTAATGGGGGGATAGTGAATGGCCCGCAGGATGCTCATGCCATCCACGATGTATTCATCAAAGTAATTTTCGTCGCGGCCCAGGTACAGGGCAATGGCACGTAGCAGACTCGCTCCGGCCGTCTCGAAGGCCCGGTACAGTTGGGTGCCCAGCGACATGAATGCCGGCACCTCGGTCACTTCGGGATTGGGGACAAATACGCTGCTGCTTCTGTCCCTAACTTCCTGGCCGATCTGGAAGAACTCCTTGAGGTCGGCTACCTGCGACTGCTTGGCGTGCTCCTTACCGAAGGAGGTGTAGCCCCGCTGTCCGGCCGCCCCCTCCACTTCGTAGCTGCGTTTCACTTCTACGGGCAGGGCAAAGAACTGCTTCGCCGCGATATAGAAGTCGTCGATGAGGTCCTTGGAAATACCGTGCCCCGTCACGCCGACGAAGCCGATGTTGTGAAAAGCCTGTCCCAGTTCCTGGACAAAGGCTTCGCGTTGCTCCTTGTCGCCCTGCTTGAACTGACGAAGGTTAACTAAGGGGATGGTACGGGGAGCGGAAACGGACATAATTTGGTTGTATGGTTGATCTTGCCACCATCTAACACCGCATAGCTAATCGCGGTTTCCATTTTTATGCGGTGAAAAGGTATCCTCAGTACCGGGAAGGCGCGCGGCGTATTCGGTGAACCGCGGAATCCGAAGCCAGGCGGGAGAATCCGGTCTGAGCTGACGTGGCGGCATTTAAACACGGTACTAGAGGAGAAAGAGTAGTCGCTGCGCGACGGAAGGTAACCGCAAAGGGAAGAAGTAACGCTGAGTTTCGCGGAGCCCTAACGAGAAGGCGCGCACCGCATTAGTGAGATCGGTAGTGAAAAAAAGCGAGCCGCAGGAGAGCAAAGCCTTTGTGCTTCCTCCGTGCAGCGCGCAGCGCCCTCCGTGGTGAACCCACGAGCCGCAGGCGAGCTACCCCATGTGGCAGCCCAAATCAAGAATCCCATTCAAAAATCAACAACCGCAAATTCACCCCTACCGCGGCTTATACCGAGCCCCCCGGAGAATCTCCTGGCCGTCCTCCATGGCCATTAATTCGGGGATCGTCACGTCTGGATGCTGCTGTAAATACGCCGCCACGACCTGCCGGCCGAGGTAGTTGACCGCGCCGCCGGGCGATTCTTGCGGCATGCCCGGCGTATAGGGTGCCGGACGAGTGTATTTATTGATCTTATTGACGTCGGTACTGAACAGCAGTTCCTCCTGTTGCAAGTAGGCGTAGATGGGCGTTTCATTGTCACGCAGCCAGTCCATCTGCTCCTCCGTCACTTCGTACACCACGTGCTTCGGGGCGTAGGGCATCAGTTTTTCCAGCAGGTAGAGTTTCTTGCCTTCGTAAATGAGGTAATCGATCATGCGCCCGCTACGCGGCTGTGGGTAGCGGTCCTCGATCAGTACCCGGAGCAGTTTGCCGGCGAAGTGGGCGGGGGTATAACTTTCGCTTAGGTAGTTGGAAAATATCGGCTCCTGGGAATTTACCTGGGCGTAGTCGAAGTCGGGGCCGAGAAAGAAGTCCAGACCGGCGGCCAGTTCGCCCTCACCGTACAGGAAGGCGGCCAGTTCGAAATGCGTATCGTACAATACGAGCGTATCGGGTACGGGCGCTTCAGGGAGGTAGTGTTGGTAATATCGGAGTGACTGTTCGAAGTCGTCGACCATGCTTTTCACCTGCGCCCCGCCGCCCGGAAACTTCTCGGTAACCACCGAGTCCACGAAGCCGGTAAGTGGGTAGTCCAGGTAGGCCTGCAACACCTGCTCCCCCTCCTCCGGGCTGAAATCGCCCCGCCGGACGGGCACCAAATGAGTAAAGTAAATGTCGGTAAAGCTCCCGTATTCCCCATCGAGCCGCTGCAGTTCCGCCCCGAGCCGGTTGGTATCGAGGGCCGTTATCTCCCGGTCAAAGCGCAGAACGGTCAGGTCCACGGGCACCTCGCTCACGTCGGGCGGAGGCGGCCCATCGTCGGCGCAGGCTGACAGGAGGAAGACCAATAGCAGGGAAATGGAGGGGTAGAGGACACTAACTTTCATGGGAGGAATAAACACCGGGTTGGCACGCTCGTTTGACAACGACCGTTAAACCCAATTATTACCGAATGAAGAAGCTCATCCTCCCCTCCCTGTTCCTCCTGTGTTCACTGAGCGCCACGGCGCAGTACAATCCGATCCAGTTCGGCATCCAGCTCAGCCCCGCCTTCAGCTACATGACCACCGACAATAACCTGATCGAGAGCGACGGCACGAACCTGGGGCTGAAATTGGGCCTGATGGCAGAGTACTACTTTCAGGACAACTACAGCATCCACACCGGCCTGAACATCCACTTTGGGTCCGGCGGGGCCCTGCGGTACGACGAACAGTTTACGGAGGTCGACATCTGGCGGGAATCGCTGGTGGAAACGTTCACCACTACGCCTCCCGCGTCCGCACTGAGCGGAGCCACCTTCGACTATTCGCTTCAGTACGTGGAGATCCCCCTGGGCCTCACCCTACGCACGCGTGAATTCGGTTACGTAAGGTACTTCGTCCGTCCCGGCCTCACCCTCGGCATCAACAGCAATTCCCGCGGCAGCCTGGAAGGTGTAGCGGGGATCGACGGAAGCGAAAACTTCAAGATCGGCTCGGAGGTCAGCGCCCTCAATCTCTCCTGGGGCATCGGTGGCGGTATAGAATACGCCATCTCCACCAGCTCCTCCCTGGTCGGTGGCATCGCCTTTCAGTCGGGCTTCCTGGACATCACTCCGGACAACGACACGGAGCTAGTCCGTACCGGCCGTTCGCCCGCGGAGGACAACAGTCGCGGTAAGTTGAACAGCATCGTGATCATCCTGGGAATAATGTTTTAAGGATTTTTCGCTTACGCCCGTTGGCGACATATTTGAGTTGCGGCGGCGCGCAGGTACAATGAATACCGAAAACGCGACGTTGCTACGGAGTTGCACCCGCCGGCTCACTCCCGGTGGTATTACCCTTTGTCTGCTTATGAACATCACACCGACACGCTTTCCGTCCCCCCGCTGGGTCATTCTCTTATTGACCCTTTCGGTTATGCTGAGCGGAAATCTGAATGCACAGTCGCTCCCCTTTTATCCCATGCAGCGGTCGGAGGTAACCGCTCCTCCCGGCAAAAACCTGGAAAAGCTTGTATGTGACAGCGAAGCAGGCGACGTAGTAGGAATTACTAACATCAACGTGTCAAATTCCAGCTTTGGTACCCCGGTACCGAACGGGCCGGTGGCTTTCAATGCACGACCGGATACGATCTTCCTGTGTTTCGGTGATAATATCACGGTCGACCTCGATGAAGCATCAGCCATCTTGACCGGTGACCCGAACCCCAATACGCAGCCCGGCGTAGGATTGGCCTTTTACGGATGCCCCCCTACGGTGACCGGCACGAATCTTGATGACATTCAAATAGGGGATCCTTGTATACTCGATGCCGGAGTTGCCCCCTTTAACCGAAGAATTGCCGTAGCGGCGCCGGTGGGTTACTACAACTCGCCCCCGAACTACGACGTGATCGTCGAAAATGACAATGCCAACATATTCAACCTCTTTGGCGGGGGCATCACCTTTTCCCTCGCTCCGATCACCATCGATTCGCTTGATACGTCCAATCCAGCCGCGGCAATTGCCCGAGTCGAACGCGTTTCGGACGTAACCACCGAGTGCATCAACGTAAGCACCGATCAAACATTCAAGGTAGCCTACCTCATGCCGATCACGGTGGACAATGCCGTACAGAGTCCCACCAGCTGTAATGGTAGTTTCGAAATTAACGGGGGGGTAAGTGAATTGCGAGGCACCCGCGAGTACAACATCACGATTACGAATACCGCCACCGGTTCTACGGGCACGGTTACCTCAGCGGCTCCGGCCCACGGCGAATCGGTGGACTATACCGTACCTGAAGCCGGTACCTACAGCATTGTCGTCGAGGACGGCATCGGCTGTGGATTCCAGCGGACCGTTACTCATACCGCCGCTTGTTCTTCCCCGCCCGCTTCATCCATCACGATCGGTACGGTTGCCATTCAGGTGGTAAGCTGCCCGGGAGAGGATGATGGCAGCGTGACCGCACAGATTTCCGGCGGTTCAGCCCCCTATACCGTGAGGCTCATCACCGCGGGCGGTACATTGACAGCCACCGAAACCGTACCGGCCGCTGGCGGCAATGTGCTGTTCAACAACCTCAGCGGCGGCAACTACCGCATGGAGGTCACGGATGCACTTGGCGCTATAGCTAATTCTCCGGTGCTCTTTGTTGAGGAAGACGCCGAATTCATTCCCTTCATAGTGGACGCTACGGGGGGTGCCTGTGCCGGAAATATCGACTACGCCCTCACGGTGCGGATCAGCGTCAACGCCGGGGCGCAGGTCATCAGCAACCCAACACAGAACGGGTATACCGTTTCTTGGAGCACCGGCGGCACCGGCGATACGATCCGCAACGTCAGCCCCGGACAGCAGTATTCCGTCACCGTAACACAGACGAGAACGAACTGTACCTCCGCCTCGGAGACCTTCCGGCTTTCCGCGCGTAGCGAAGTGATCATTGCCGGAGCGCCCTCCACTGACGATGCCTCCTGCTCGGGCTCTACCGACGGCCTGGTATCCCTTAGCGCTTCCGGGGGAATTCCCGGCGCAAATGGATACACCTTCTCCTTCTCGGACGGGGTCGTACTGCAGGGAATAACCGCTTCCCGCTCCGATCTGATGCCGGGAAATTATACCGTCATCGCCACGGATTCGGTAGGCTGCTCATCCAGCCCGCTGGAAGGGGAATTCGTGATTCAGGCGGAGAAGGAGATTTTGACCGGGGTAACGAAAACGGATATCCAGTGTTTTGGAGAAAATAACGGCATCCTGAGCGTCAGCCCCCTTTCCGTAGGTTCTCGGGGGGCGGTGCCTCCCTTCCAGGCACAGCTAGCCACCGGTGACGGGACGGAGATTGAGCCGTTTACCAACATTCCAGGTTCGGGTGCCCTAATTTTTGAAAACCTCACCCCCGGCACCTACGTCGTAACCGCCCGGGACCAGGACGCGGCGGGCTGCCTGGCGCGGGACACCTTTGAAATCATCGAACCCGATTCCCTCATTATCGATGAGGTAGTCACCACCGACTTCGGCTGCCCCGACGAGTTCGGTACCGCTACGCCGATCGTATCGGGGGGTACCGCTCCCTACAGTTTCCGCTTCCGCAACGACAGCCTTCCCGACCCCGTCGACAGCCTCATGACCTTCGACAGTCTGGTAGTGGATACTAACTTCATCGGTGACCTGCAGCCCGATACCAACTACGTACTGATCGTGACCGATGCCAATGGATGTATCGACTCGACCACCTTCAAAATATTCTCTCCGCCCCGGGCCGCCATCGCGCCTATTCAGACGGACTCCGTTTCGTGTACGGACAGCAGCGACGGCCAGCTCTTCGCCGAAGTCACGCCGCCCGCCGGGGAAACGGTCACCGAAACGGTCTGGTATCGCATTAACGACGACGGCACGATCGGGGATCAGGTGGACATCGGCACCCGAACCACCGCCGATCTGGAAGTCGGCTTTTATCTCTTTGAAGCTACCATTTCCAACGAGTGCGTCTCCCAGGCCCTCGGTGAGGTAGCCAGTCCCGGCCTGGTCGCGCTGGATAGCGCCACGGTAATTTCCCCGGTCTGCCTGGGTGATGACAACGGAAGCATCTTCCTTTACCCCAGCGGCGGCACGCGACCTTACCGCTACGATTGGTCGGTAGACGGCGTTAGCCCCACCACCAGCAACCTGAACGGGCTGTCTGCCGGTACCTACAGCGTAACCATTACCGACGCCAACAATTGCCAGCCCCCCTTCGATACCACCTTCGTTCTGGAAGATCCGATCGGCATCACCGGATCCTTCACCAGCCTGGTGCCGGTGAGCTGTCCCGATGAAACCACGACCGACGGTTCGGCTACCTTTGCCGCCGAACTGACCAACGGCACCACGCCCACGTTCGATTTTTACTGGTCCAGCGGCGATACCATCCTGAACCGTGACAACGCTACCGTCACCGACCTTCCCCGCGGTCCCATCACGGTCACTGTCACCGACGGTCTGTGCCCCCAACAGTTTACCGATACCATCCCGAGTCCTCCCGACTTCACTTTTGAGCAGCAGATCGACGATGCCAACTGCAACGGCCAGCAGACCGGCAGCGCTACCATCATCGTGAACGGGGGTACGCCGGGCTATGCCTTCGATTGGTCCGCCCGCCCCGAGACCGGCAATACCATTACCGACGTCGGTGCCGGTACGTATGAGGTGAACATCAGCGACGCCAACGGTTGTGAGGCAGCGCCGCAGGAAGTGACCATCAACGAACCGGACGCCCTCGTACTTTCCGTCGACAACGACCTGACGACCCCGACCGTCACCTGCAACGGAGATGAGGACGGCCGCCTCGCCGTTTTCGTCAGCAGTAGCAACAACAACGACTTCCCGGACAATCCCTACCAGTGGACCTCCAACGTTGCCGATAATGACGACGGCGTAGCCAACGAACTGTCCCCGGGCACCTACGGCGTCACGGTAACGGACGTGGAGGGCTGTCAGGACAGTCTGCAATACACCGTAATCGAGCCCCGGCCGATCACCTTTGCCGTCGAGAATATCCAGGATCCGCTCTGCTTTGGCGAGACAACCTCGGTGATGATCGATACCGCCTTTGGTGGCCAGGCGTCAGACATCGACGACTTTACGTTCATGCTGAACAACGACGGCTTCCTGATTCCGGTCAGCAATCCGGCCATCGCCTTCGCGGGTGAACTGAACGTGACCGTCTTCGACTCGGTGGGTTGTAGTGCCGAGCAAAATTTCACCATCGATCAGCCGGAGGAGATCACCATCGATCTGCCGAATCTGCTGATCGTGGAACTGGGCGACAGCCTTGCTCAACTTAATCCGATCGTAAGTCCCCCGGGCAACTACGGCTACCAGTGGACTCCGGACACCTACCTGTCATCCGACAGCATCCGCAACCCGACCGTATTTGCACTGGGTACGGTAAATTATACCTTCACGGCCACCAATCCGAACGGTTGTCAGGCCATCGAGGACATCCTGGTCGAGATCGACCCCAACCGCAACGTCTACATTCCAACGGCCTTCAGCCCCAACCGCGACGGTCGCAACGAGGACTTCCGAATTTTCGCCTGTCGGGGAGTGACCGGCATACCCCGTGTCCGCATCTTCGATCGCTGGGGCGGTATGATGTTTGAAGCCGAAAACTTGCCGGTAAACTGCCTGGACGGGACCGTAATCTGGGACGGCCAGAGTACCAACGATAGGGACGTAAACACCGGCCTCTACGTTTATACCGCCGAGGTTACCTTCCTGGATGGTGTGACCCTCACCTACCGCGGCGAGGTATCCGTCCTTCGCTAGACGGCGCGGCCTCCTTCCAGTTCCTGCTTAAAGGCGGCAAGTGCCTCCCAATTTCCTGCGACGGCCAGTGCCGCCTGTTCGGGCCAGGTCGTGGCCTTGTGAACGGCGAAGTTCCGGCCGGCCTGCTCGAGCATGGCTTCCAGTTCCTCGACGGGCGTTTCAGACAGGTCCTTCCAGTCGGATACGCCGGCCTGCTTCAGTACTTCCGCAATGCGGGGTCCGATACCTTCGATAACGGTCAGATCCGTAGGTTCCGGCCGGGATCCTGCCTCAGGCGCAACTTTTGGGCCGTCTTCGTCTCCCTCAGCCAGCCCGGCTGCCTGACCGATCCAGTTTTCTTCTCGCATAATATCGGCCACGTAACCGATTCGCGCCGCATAATCCTCCAGCGCGTCATCGGACCAGTCGGCTATTTGCCGGTAGGTACAAATACCCACCGCGTTGAGTTGCTGCTGATTAAAAGGGCCGATGTTACTGATTCGGGTAAGGTCGTCGCGCTGTTGTCCGGCAGTCCTAGCCGGCTCACCGATGCGGATCTGGTGACGGGGTTTTCCCAGGTCGATCGGGGGGTCACCAAGACTATCGGTTAAGCGGGCCAGCCGGTCCTCCAGTGCTTCCAGGCGGTCTTCGATGGCAGCATTTGGAAATTCCCGGGGCAAGTTGGCTCCCCCGCCGCCGAGTAGTTGCTCATTACGCGTCTTCAAACCGATCACCTGGTCGTTTAGATCCTCAATGGTGTTGGCGTAGCTCTGATTGGTGGCACTAAGCTGTTCGTTAGTGGCCTGCAGTTTGCGAAGCTCCGTGGTGATCTTATTTAGTTGGCTGCTTACCTCGCGGACTTGCACCAGGGTGTCGTCCTTTTCCGTGGTGATCTTAACCAACTGGCGGGCGAGGGTTTTTTGCTCCTCGTCGGCCTCGACAAGTTTTTCGCGCAGCTCCTGTTTCTCCTTTTCGGTCTGCTTTAGTTTTCGCAGGGCGGATTTGGTTTTACCGCGCTGAAGCAGGTACCCCAGCAGTAATCCGATCGTGAACAGCAGTAGCCCGATGATGGCCAGGATCAATAGCAAATCGGTGGGCTGGGCGGCCAGCCAGTCCATAAAATCAGTATAAAGCTGCATGCCGGAGAGTTGGTTGCCCCGGTAAGATAAGCAGGCGGGGCCTAGAACGGAATGTCGTCGTCCGTATTCATTTTACTCGGCAGCGTACCGCCGCCGTAGGGCTGCTGGGGCTGGCCACTGGTAATGGCATTGGAGGGAAGGAGATCGAAATCCGGGTCGTCAAGGTCGCTGAAGCGGGCAAAATCGCTGTCGAACCGAAGCCGGATATCCCGGGCTTCACCGTGCCGGTTTTTACCTACGATGATTTCGGCTACCCCGGCCAGACTGTTACCCTGCTCGTCTTCGGTGATCTTGTAGTATTCCGGGCGGTACAGGAACATGACCATGTCGGCGTCTTGCTCGATACTGCCGCTTTCGCGCAAATCACTCAGCTGCGGCCGCTTATCTCCACCCCGCGTTTCCACGGCACGGCTCAGCTGCGACAGCGCGATCACCGGCACCTCCAGCTCCTTAGCGAGCCCCTTAAGGGATCGGCTGATGGCCGACACCTCCTGTTCGCGGTTACCGCCTTTATTGGCTTCCCCACTTCCCGACATTAACTGCAGGTAGTCGATAATGACCATACTGATGCCCTTCTCCAGCTTCAGTCGCCGGCATTTGGCACGAAGTTCGAAGACGTTGATGCCGGGCGTATCGTCGATATAGATGGGGGCTTCCCCGATGTGGTTCATCGCATTGACCAGGCGCGACCACTCGTCTTCGGTGAACTTGCCGTTCCGCATCTTCTGGCCATTCACCTCCGCGTCCTGGCTAAATATCCTGCCCGCCAACTGCGCGGCGCTCATCTCCAGACTGAACACCGCCACCCCGTGACCGTATTCGGCCGCCGCGTTGCGGGCCATGGAGAGGACGAAACTCGTCTTACCCATGGCGGGGCGGGCGGCGACGATGATTAGATCCGATGGCTGCAATCCGGAGGTCAGGCGGTCCAGCTCGGTAAAGCCGGTGGGAATACCCGTCAGCCCGTCCTCTTTCTCCCGCAGCATGGTCAGCTGGTCGAGTAGTTGGTTAGCC
Organism: Lewinellaceae bacterium; assembly: GCA_963747415.1. Taxonomy (GTDB): domain Bacteria; phylum Bacteroidota; class Bacteroidia; order Chitinophagales; family Saprospiraceae; genus Neolewinella. The sequence continues at coordinate 2,392,096 of CAVVFF010000004.1, forward strand.
AGGGTGCCCATGTCGGCAACCTGCTTGCCCATATTGCGCTCCGTGATCTCGAACACGAAATTTCCGGCCTTATCTAGCAGGTCGAGTACGTCGGTACTTTCTTCGTAAGCATCCTTGATGATCTCCGTACTGGTCCGAATGAGCTCGCGTTGGATGAATTTCTCCGTCACGATCCGGGCGTGATACTCGATATTAGCCGAACTCGTAACCTTACTGGTCAACTGGGCCAGGTAGGCGGCTCCGCCCACCACTTCCAATTCCTCGTTCTTCCGCAGATCCTCCATGACCATTAGCAGATCGATCGGCTGGCTTCTTTCGAAGAGCCGGCGCATACTCCGGTAGATGGCCTGGTGAGCGGGCTTGTAGAACGACTCGGGGGAGATGATGTCCAGTACCTTGGTCATCGCCTCCTTTTCGATCAAAATAGCGGAAAGAATTGCCTCTTCCAGGTCAGGCGCCTGCGGGGGCAATTTGCTGTAGGCCGGCAGATTAGCCTCCTCCAGCCGGCTGCGGTTAGAGTAGGCCGTGGCTACGTAGCCATTACCATTGCCGTTATTCCTCCGGTCGTATTTTTTATCCTTCGCCATCTGTGTTCAAAGGTAGCCCTTTTTCTAACAATTTGTTGTGGAAAAGGATGTGTAGAAAAATATATTGTTGTGGAAAACTTTGGGCTTATGCACACTGCCCCGGCCCCGGGTCCCGGAGCTCCAGCTCCGGGCAGTGCCACTTGGGGCTTATGTTCCATTCTTGAGCATTCCTTGTTATTAACACATCCTGGCGGAGTTGGAACTCCGCCACCCCGGGGTCGCGTAGCTCCAGCTCCGGGAGGTGCCACACGGGTCGTGTGTTCCTTCCTTGAGCATTCCTTTTTATGACACAACTTGGCGGTGGAGGAGCTCCGCCACCCCTACCTAAACCCCGTAGGTGCCCAGTTCCACTTCACCAACGTCCATCATCTCAAAGGGCTCCCAGCTAGCATCCGGTACCAGCGCTTTGCGGTAGGCCAGGTGTACGCGGTGAATCTCGGTATTCATTTGCCTGCAGGTATCGACCATCAGCTTGTTATGCCCCCGTATCGTAGCCATATCCACGTAGCGGTAGGTACGGCTGGTATGGCGATCCCCGCTCTGGAACATGGCATCCACCATGAGTGGATAAACGCCCTGCCGCTGGTAATCCTGGGCGATCCCGAATGCGATTCCCTTGCAGTTGCGGGGCTGCTTCTGAAACTTCAGCCGGTAGAGGAATAGGGGTAATCCCTTCCAGTTGAGTTTTCCGTTTACGCCCCGCAGAAAGCAGTTTATGTCCGGGATGAGTCCCGCCAGCCCGATGGGGCGCCCCTCCTTATTGTAGGCGATGCACGTTAGGTGCGGATCCATGATGGGCTTCATCTGCTGGAAGGTGGGGTAAATATCGTCTCCCGTGAGCGGTTTGAAATAGGGCCAGTGGTTGAAGGCCGCGTTATAGGCTTCGGCGAAGTCATTGGCGCCCTGTCGCAGTTTATTCGCCTGGATCTGCTCCGTGTAAAGCCCGTAGCGTTCCCGCACCCGGGCCGCCAGCTTTCCCAGTCGCTCGCCGGGGAATTCGGAGACCACTCCCCGCATCGTCAGGCACTGTTCGTGCGGCTGGTATCCCCTTGCCTCGAAGTATTGTTGGTAGTAGGGCGGATTGTACGTCTCCTGGTAAATGGGGCGGTACCAACCCCGCACTAATAATCCCCAGAATTTGTCCCGCTCGCCAAAATTGATGGGGCCATCCACCGCGTGCATCCCCTGCTCCCTCAGCCAGCCTTCGGCGGCGGTGAAAAGTATATCCGCCACCCTGCGGTCGTTTATGCTTTCGAAAAAACCGATGCCGCCCGCGGGCAGGCTCAGTTGTTCGTTTCGCTCCGTATCCACGAAGGCGGCAATTCTGCCCACCGGTCGTCGGCCGTCCTTCACCACCCAACGCCGAAGGTTGTTGCCGTTATGGGCCGCATTCTTTTCACTCAGGATCCCTTCTATATCGCTGCGCAGTGGGTATACGTACTGGGGGTTGCCGATATAAACCGTATCCAGCACGGCGTGCCAGGCTCCCCAATCCTCATTTTCCTCAATACGGTAATCCGCCATGGCCACAAAGGTAGGAATTACCGCTGCACGCCTTCGAGCAGGATGTCATCTACCGGTTCCGGCCCTTCCTGGTGCAGGACCGAAATATCGCCGGTATTTTCCAGTACCACGGCCATCACCTGGTTCATTCGCAGCACGTTTGCCTCCCGGAGTTTGGCCAGGAGGTCGGACTTACTGACGTTGGTGCGCCGCAGATTATCGTAGAGAATCTCGGAACCGTCCATCAATAGGACCGGATCATTTTCCACGAGGTCCTGAAAATCATCGTTGCTTATTTTAAAGGCGGAATAAATCTGCTGGAAAACAAGAATAGTACCCAAAGCGACGGCTCCCTTTAAGAGGGAAGTCTCGGTGCCCATTATTACGGAAGCCAGAATAGAGCCGATGGCGATCGTCGAGGCAAAATCGAAGCTCGACATCTTGGCAAAGGTCCGCAGGCCAGCAAGGCGTACATAGATCACGATGATGACAAATATCGCGATCGCCGAGGCCGCGGTTTTCAGGATCACATCCCAAGGGGCGAGCAGCCAGTCTTCCATGTAGCGTTTCTTATCTAATCGGTCCGCGCTCCTCCATTGTTTGCTCTATCGTTGCTGCCAGGCCGTAAAGCCACCCTCCAGATTGTAGACCCTATCGAAGCCGGCTTCCGTCATCATCGTACAGGCCTTATTGCTTCGTCCCCCCACGGCACAGTATACCAGGTAGGTAGCCTCCTTGTCCAGTGCATTGAGTTTAGCCGCGAAGTCCGGATCTTTAAAATCCAGTTCCAGGGCACCGTCGATCTTTCCGGCCGCTATCTCGGGCGGCGTACGCACGTCAAGCAGCACCACGCGCTCGTCGTCCATCTTTTCGGCAAATTCCTCTGGCGTCAGGTTTTCGTGTTCGGGCGAGGACGCAGGTAGGGCGCCTTCGCGGGCCGGGGCCTCGGGTTCGGTGGTCTGCCCACATGCCAGGGCGGATAGCGTCAAACAAAGGATAAGTAGGTACTTCATTCGGAATAGGAATTAATGCCTCCATCGAGGTGGACTAAATTTTTGAGTCCCGCGTTCTTCATCAGCGTACAGGCCCTTACGCTACGGCGACCACTTCGGCAGTACACCAGATAGGTCTTTTCCGGATCCAGCCGGTCGATATCCTCGAGAAAATCTGGCCCCAGATAATTAATGTTCCGGGCCCCCTCGAGGTGGAAACCGGCGAACTCCTGCTCGTTGCGTACATCCAGTAAAGTACCCGCCTCGGCCTGGGTGCGCAGGCGGTCGAATTCTGCGGGGCCTACGTTCCTTAAGGCCTGTTTCAGTAGCTGCCAACGGGGGATCGGGCAGGAGGCGGACGGCGTTTCTGACATGGGTGCGTACATTTAGGATGACTGTAAAGATAACGAATGATCCTACGGAACGGCTTGGCTGCACTACTGTTATTCGCGGGTTTCGCTTGCGGCGAGGGAGAAGCGGCCATGACGCCGGAGATCACCGTCGGTGATACGGAGATCTCCATCACCGTAGGGGGCAAGCCCGTACTCACCTATGTGGTTGCTCCCCAACTACCTCAGGAACGTTTTGCCGACAGCCTCCCGGAATACTATACCAGGAGCGGCTTTATTCATCCGGTCTTTACGCCGGAGGGACGGGTGGTCACTGACGATTTCCCCGTTGGCCATGTCCACCAACACGGCATCTTTACCGCCTGGACCAGCGCCGAACACCGCGGGCAACATCTGGACTTCTGGAACCAGCATCACGAACTCGGAACGGCAAGGCACGCCGAGCTGCTCGAGATAATCGACTCCGCCGGGGTGGTCGGATTTCGTACACGCCTCCAGCAAGTAAGCCTGGATGCCGGCCCCATCCTGCAAGAAGATTGGTACGTGCGCGTACACGGAGAGGCGGCGCCTTTCGTCTGGGACCTCCGCAGCGAACAGACCAACATAACGGAGGACACGCTCTATCTGAACCCTTACATTTACGGGGGCCTCGGCGTCCGGGGTAGTGCCGCATGGAACGAGTCGGACTCCAACCGGTATCAATCCCCCCCGAATTTTTTAACCAGTGAAGGCTTAGACCGGGAAACGGCTAATCATACCCGGCCGGCATGGACGGCGCTCTACGGCCCGGTAGGAGAACGGGGTGATACCGTTGGCATGGCGGTCTTCCCCCATCCCGATGACTTCCGGGCTCCCCAATACGTGCGTGTACATCCGGATATGCCGTACCTATCGGTCACCCCGGTGGTGGAAGAAGGGTTCAGCATCGCGCCGGGCGGAAAATACCTCTCCCGCTACCGCTTTGTAGTGTTCGATGGTCAACCCGGGGCGGTCGATCTTGCGTCTTACGGGTGGGATGCATTTCCGCGCAAGTGACCTATGTTAGCGCAAACGGGTTGTTAATGCAGGTACCGGGCGGCCTATCCCTGCCGTCTTTTTCCGAAATTGATGGATCATGCATGCGCAGGTAATCAGACGGGTGATCATTCTTGGCGTGGTAGCCATCGCGGGTATCGTTGGTATGCAATCCTACTGGGTAGCCACGACCTGGAACCTCAACGACACCGAGTTCAGTCAAAAAGCCCAGCTGGCCCTTTACGGCGTTGCCCGTCAATTGGCGGCTGAAAACAACGCGGACCTGCCTAAGCGGGACATCGTCAGGCAGCGGTCCAGCAATTACTTCATCGTTAATACGGAGAGCGAGATCAACGCCCAGCGACTGGAATACCTGATGCAACAGGAACTCCAGCGCCTAAACCTGGATATCGATTTCGAATACGCCATCTTCAACTGCGGTACTAACGAGATGGCCTACGGGGGGTATTGCTACGCCGACGTTGACCTGCAGCCGGGGACCTTACCAACTACCCACGAGGCACTACCCCCCGATGAAGGCTTGCTGTATTATTTCGGCATCAAGTTTCCGACGCGCATCGGATACATCTGGGAAAAAATGCAGTTGGTGATCTTCTTGTCCGTGATCCTTCTTACCACCGTTGCTTTCTTTGCGTATTCCTTGTTGGTCATTCTCCGGCAGCGCAGACTGGCCCACATGCAGAAGGAATTCATCGACAACATGACGCATGAATTTAAGACGCCCCTATCTACCATCCGGGTGGCCGCCAGCGTACTTTCCCGGGATAGCAAGATCGCCGGCGACGCACGACTGAGCCGCTACGCCGCATTGATCTATACGCAGTACGAACGCCTGAACGGACAGGTGGAGAAGGTCCTTCAGATCGCCAACACCGAGAAGGGAGACTTCGACCTTAAGCGGGAGGTCATCGACCTTCAGAGCCTGCTTCCGCCCCTGCTCAGCAGTGCCCGGGCCCGGGTGGAGGAACGTGAGGGTTATCTGACCTGGCAGCTTCCCGAACGGCCGTTACCCCTGTTAGCGGATCCTCTTCATTTGACCAATATTCTTTATAACCTCCTGGACAATGCGATCAAGTACGGCGGGCCCGCCCCCCGGATAGCCGTCATCGGGCGGGTGGCCAGGGAGCATCTACACCTGGCGATCAGTGATGACGGCCCGGGGATCGCACCGGAGCATCAGGGGCGCCTGTTCGATAAATTCTACCGAATACCCACCGGGGACGTACACGATGTAAAGGGCTTTGGCCTTGGCTTGTACTACGTACACCAGATTTGCCGGGCGCACCGCTGGGACATTCGCGTGGAAAGCAAACCAGGCCGGGGAACCACGCTTCACCTGCGCTTGCCGCTATCCTTTACTTCCAAAGCCGTGCCGGCGTGAGCAAAGCCCGATTACTCTACGTGGAAGACGACGAAGGACTGGGATTCGTCACCCGGGACAACCTCGAGGTCAACGGTTTCGAGGTGGTTCACCTGGAAAGTGGCCGGGAAGCGCTGGAAGCCATCGAAACGGGGGGACTCAATTACGACCTTTGCCTGCTGGACGTGATGCTGCCCGGCGTCGACGGGTTTACGCTGGCCCGGCGCATCCGGGAACGGGACAAGGATATCCCCATTCTATTTCTTACGGCCAAGAGCCTGGAGGAAGACCGTCTGCAGGGACTGCGGCTGGGTGCCGACGACTACATCACCAAACCCTTTAGCATTGAGGAATTACTCTTGCGGGTGGAGGTTTTTCTCCGGCGGAACCGCGTACGCCCCGCCATGCGGGATTTTGATCCCCGCCGTATCGGACATTATATTTTCGATGCGGAGCAGCTACAATTGACCAATCTGGAGACCGACACTTCGCGTCGACTCACCAGGCGAGAGGCCGAGTTGTTGCAGTTGTTAAGCAGCCGTAGGGAGACGGTACTGGAAAGAGGGGAAATCCTGGAGCGAATCTGGGGGGAGAATGACTATTTCCTGGGAAGAAGCCTGGATGTCTTCGTCAGCAGACTCCGGAAGTATCTCCGGGAGGATGACCGGATCAAGATCCAAAATATTCACGGCGTTGGGTTCACCCTTACGGTGGCGGCCTAGTCTACGTTCAGGTGCTCCAGTGCGAACTGCAAGGCCGGCAGGCCTGGTCTGTACGAGCAAGAAAGCGTGGCGCCTGAGACATTGGGTTACCCTTTTATTCGTAGAACCAGGCCGGTGTGCCCGGATTAACGATACGCAAAGGCCCGCTAAGGGCTTAGCTCCGATACCACATCAGGATGCCCCCGAAAATCGTAATCAGGATCATCAGCACCGTGGCCATGCGAATACTGCGGCGTAGGTAGTTGCCGAAATCACGAATTGTCTGGGCGTGATCGGGATAAGCCGGCACGATCTCCTCCTCCATCCGCTTGTGGCTCATTATCTGTCCCGCGGTGAATTCCACCCTACCCCGCACCAGCAAGCGGTACGCTCGAAGCACCTTGGCGCGAAAGTAAAGGTTAACAAAAAGCATCGCCAGGAAAAGGACGATTACGATGGTGATCAGGAGGACGAACATGGCATAAACACAAGCTAAAAGCGCATAAGTTGTACCCCACGATCCCTATAGCTAATGATTTGGTGCGCGAAACGACGAACTTATTCGTTTATAGGATGTATTTTTGACTTAACGCTATTGCGCACCGCCCTACAAAGTTTCTGACCCACTTTACTGGGTCAGTTTATTTGCTTGCCTACTCCAACGAAGCCTTGATTGACGACCATAATGGTTCATAGACTCCTCACGCTGCTGGTTCTCCTCGGGTCGGTGTCCGTGCTGTGGGGACAGGCCGGGCCGACTGAATTGGAAATCGATGCGAACTACAGCGCCGATCGATTGGTGCGCGAAGTCTTTGCCACCGATCGGTGTGAAACCATCTTCAACGTTCGTCAGATCGGCAATAATCCGGATGGAATCGGGTACTTCAGTGCTCCCGATGACATTGTAGGCTTTAAACGGGGCATCGTCATCTCGAGTGGAAAAGTCAAAGATGCTGCCGGTCCCAATCGGCGCACCGACACCGGTTCCGAGCTTAGCGGGCCCACCCCGGACCCGGATCTGGACCTGGCGCTCCGCGGTCAAATCTATGACCGCAGCGGTATCGAGTTCGACTTCATACCCCTCACACCGGAGGTAAGCTTCCGATACGTTTTTGCCTCGGAAGAATATTGCGAGTTCGTAGGGGCGAACTTCAACGACATCTTCGGCTTTTTCATCAGTGGCCCGGGCTTCAACGGGAGGTTCGACAATGGAGCGGTAAACGCCGCGCTGATCCCCGGAACAAATCAGTCCGTCGCGATCAACAACGTCAACTTCAGGACGAACAAAGACTATTATCTCGACAACGAATCGGCCAGTGTCCGTGGCTCCTCCAATTGCGGGGGTGAGCCCACCAACGGACCGCGGTTCAGCAAGATCGAATACGACGGGCAGACGGTCATTCTTACGGCCACCCTCAAGGTGGTTCCCTGCGAGACCTACCATATCCGGATCGTGGTTGCTGACGTAAACGATTCCGATCTGGACTCGGCCGTATTTCTGGAGGCGGGAAGTTTTGATCTTGGCGCGAGCGTGAGCCTGGAATCCGAAGACGATGCCACAGAAAAAGATGCGCCCATCATTGCCTTCGAAGGTTGCCGCCCGGCGGTAATGCGGGTGGTTCGCGGACCGGACAGCGACCTGGATACGGACCAGACGATCTCCTACCGGGTAGCATCGGACAGCGAAGCCAGGGAAGGTGTAGACTTCTCTGCTTTCACGGGGATAATTACCATCCCCGCCGGCCAGGAATTCACCGAAGTACCCATCCAGGCCTTTGCCGATAACGAAGTGGAGGGAGACGAGGAAGCCTTCATCCTACTGGATGTTCCTTGTGCCTGCTTTTCAGATAGCGTACGGGTGATCATACGGGAACCTGAGCCGATGACGGCGGCCCTGGACAATCCATTCCTTTACTGTCCGAGCGAAAACGGCACGCTTTCCGCCAACATCCAGGGGGGGGTTCCTCCCTTTACCTACCGCTGGAGTATTGGAAGCAACGCCGCCGAGCCCAGCTTCTCGGGTACCTTGCCGAATGAGATCAGCCTGCAGGTAACGGATGCCTGCGGACAAACGATCACCAGCACGTCGCAGACGCAGCAGGCTGAGCCGCCCGCTCTGCAGTTTCCCGAACAGGATCTTTCCGCCTGCTGGGGTGATGAATTAACCATGCGCTATGACCTTACGGGCAGCGGTCCGTTCAATATTTATTACCGCCTGGATGGAGGCCCAACCCAGGTCGTTACCCTCGCTGACGATCAGGTAGATTCCTGGACCGTGACCCGCGGCGGGACGTACAACATCACGCGGATCGAGGATCAGGCTTGCAGCACCGACGTGAGCGAACTGGCGAGAGTAAATTTCTACAAACCGGTGCTGGATGCTTCCGTCGAGGACCCTACCTGCGCCGGATCAGTTGACGGATCGATCGAGGTGAATCACCTGAAAACAGTGTCCCCCTATACTTTCCGTATCGATGGAGCGCCCGTACCCTCACCAGTTATGGAAGGGTTGGCGGCTGGGAGCTATACCGTGGCCGTGATCGATGCCCTCGGGTGTACAGACTCATCCACCGTGCAGCTCACCGCTCCCGAGCCCTTGCGGACGGTCAATATCGATTGTAATCAATTACGAAGAGTCCCCTTCGAAGCTTCGGCGGACGGCGGCATTCCACCCTACAGCTACAGCGTGAACGGCCAGGAGTATCGTCAGGACATCTGGGCCACGCTGGTGCCTGGAAACTTTTATAATCTCAATATCCGCGATGCCGTCGGATGCGAAATCTCCCAGGCTAATTTCTTCTTTCCGCAGGCGGCCCCCCGGGCGGTCAGCTTACCCAATTTCATTCCGCAAACCGTTGGGGAAAGCATCAGTATCGAACTGAATCACCGTGTTCCGCTCAACCAGATCTACTCCTACCGATGGGAACCAACTGAATTATTCGACTGCCCCACCTGCGCCGAACCCACCCTGACCGCACCTTTCACCCAGGATATCGACCTCACCATCGTGGACGTGTATGGTTGCGTGGACAGCCTGACAACCTATGTGGCCGTCGACGGCCGGGCCCCACTCTATATTCCTACTGCCTTCAGCCCCAATGGTGACGGCAACAACGACTACATATCCGTATTCGCCAACGCTGACCTGGTTGACCAGGTGCTCAGCTTCCGGATTTTTACCCGCTGGGGGGAGGAAGTATTCTCCGATACCGATTTTGCACCTAACAATGCTCAAGGGGGTTGGGACGGTTACTTCAAGGGGCAACCGGCACACGTAGGCACCTACGTTTGGTCGGTGGAGATCAAGCTATATAACGGGGAGATTCAGCAGGAGACCGGCACGGTCATACTAACGGGGCACTAAGGTATTCCAGTTCCGCGCGAACCTGCCGGCGAAGGTACCGGCGGGCTACGTCGTTGAGCTGCTCGACGGTTAGGGAAAGGTATTTCTCCATCTCGGTATTGATCAGGGCGGGGTCGCCGAGCAGGGCATAGAAAACGAGCTCATTGGCCCGGTTGCTGATGTTTGCCTCCCGGTAGTGGTTCCGCTGTTCCAGGCGATTGATCACCTTATCGAGTTCCTCCTGACTGATGCCGTTCTCGATCATTTCGTCAATCGCGGCGTACAGGCCCTTCCGGGCGGTTTCGTAATCGACGTCCTCGCTCGGGCGAGCCTCGACGATGATGCCCCCCGCCTCCAGATTATCGTTGATGCCGGCACTGACCTCGGCGAATAACTCGGTGTCCCGCACCAGTCGGCGATAAAGCAAAGAAGAGCGCCCGCCGCCAAGCAAGAAACTCAGGGTATCGGTTGCGGGAAAGTCCTCGTGCAGCCGGTCGACGGTGCGGAAATGCAAATAGATCACCGGGCTGGGCACCTCTCCCTCCACGCGCAGGTGGCGGAAGTCTTCCTGGGGTGGCTCCGGTCGAATTACCGGTCGGGGCATCCCGTCGTCGGAGGGGGGGATATCCGCGAAGTACCGATCGATGGATTGCCGGATCGTATCGGGATCAAAATTGCCCGCGATGCACAGGATAGCGTTATCGGGCCGGTAGTAGCGATAGTAGAATTCCTTGACCTCCTCCAGATTGGCCTCCCGAATGTGGTCGATGTCCTGACCGATCACCGGCCAGCGGTAAGGGTGCTCCCGATAAATGAGCCCGTTGAAGTGATGGTACAGGTCGCCGTAGGGCTGCTCCAGGCAGGTCTCCCGGAATTCTTCGATTACCACCCTTTTCTCATTCGCCAGGATGCGCTCGCTGAAGCGCAGTTTACGCATCCGGTCACTTTCCAACCAGAGCGCAGTCTCGACGTTTTCCGCTGGTAAGGTTTCGTAGTAGAGGGTGTAGTCGCTGCTGGTAACGGCATTGTTCTCGCCGCCCGCCAACTGCAGGGCGTCGTCGAAATTCGGCACGTTCTCGGAACCGGCGAACATGAGGTGCTCGAAGAGGTGGGCAAAACCCGTCCGGTGCGGCGGATCGTTGCGACTGCCTACCTTGTAGAGTACGTTCACGGTAGCTACGGTACGCTGCTCGTCGTGGTGCAGCAAAACGGCGAGGCCGTTGCTCAGGGTGTAGCTTTCGAAATCGATCATACGCCAAAAAGAAACCAGTCCGCATCCGTATAGTTGCCATGACGATCCACCAGACTTTCTCCGGCTCCCTCTTGTTGCTCTTTCTGACCACCTGTGGGCAATCCCTGGCGAAGTCGCGGACCTCTCCCCTTGACTATGCCGAACTGAGTCGTAACGACGGCTGGTACCTGCGCATTCACGGCGACGGCAGTGGTACCCTCACCCACCGGCAGTACCCCCAGCACCACCTGGACTATCCCCTGCAGACCTTCGACCTGGGAGGCATCCAAAAAGCGGCACTGCCTTGTATTTCGAGCAGCGACACCCAAAGCTGCTACAGCCTTACCTACTATCGCTCCGCGGCCGATCGTACCCAAACCTGCTCCTGTGCCCCTTCCGGGCCGCTGGACGAGGCCATGAATACCGCCATCGCGAATATGCAGCTGACCGTGGACGATCAGGGAAGCGAACGATCCTGCAGAATGTTGCGGCGGGTCTGGCTCGCCGCTCGGTAGGGTAATCACCACCTCACCCCGTACTTCTTTTTTATCTCCTGTACCTGACGGTAGGGGATATGACTATTTGCCCGGAACGAGCGTGAACCGTCCATAAACTCGCGGAACTGGACCCGCTGCTCGTAAAGAAAATCCAATAGCCGCAGGTAGTTACCCTGGCTGGCCTTTACGTGTATCCGGACATCCCGTTGCGCCATTTTTACCTTCAGGGTCAGGTAGTACCCCATGCGGTGTGGTTGGCCGCTTTCCATACCGTCGTACAATCCGTGGTAAAACAGGCTCACGTCAAAGGCATCCGCATAGGTAATCTCTTCGGTTTGACCCCTCGGGGAGCCGATCCGAAGCCGGTCCGCCAGGAAGGTCACGCTGCGCAACTTGCGGCCACCACCCGACAGGGAGGGCTGACTCCTACGGGAAAGGGCGTAAAGGAGATCGTGGAAGGGGTTCACGTAGGCATCCCCGCGCAGGAAAGCCCACCAGCGGACCTCCAAAAAAGGATTGCGGGCCGGGGAGGGGCGGTAATAATCTTGCAAATCGATCTCCTGGAACTCCATCTCTACCCTGCTATTTATGAAGCTTTTAGCTCCTGCCCCCGCGGCTTGGCACGCACAAGTGGTAACCAGGCGGAGAAGGAAGATGCTGCCGGATTCAGCCGGCCTTGCCCAGTAGCGTATTTACCTGCGCTCCGCCGCCCTACGGAAACAACCTCGCTGATAGAGCTCGCCTACCGGTCAGTTCAACCGCCAAAAGTAAGGCGTGAAGAGGACCAGTACGGTGAAGAGCTCCAGCCGGCCGATGATCATTACGAAACAGAGCACCAACTTGACCGGTGCCGATAGCCAGGAAAAATTATCCACCGGCCCCACCTCACCGATTCCCGGGCCCACGTTGCCTAGGCTGGTGGCCATGGCCCCGATGGCAGTCAGGAAATCGAGGCCCAGTACGCTCAGGATCACCGATCCGAAAACGAAAAGGATCAGGTACAGCAGTAGAAAATTGAAGATGTGGGTGATGATGCGGCCCGGTACGATCTGCCCGTTGAGGCGAAGCGGGATGATGGCCTGCGGGTGCACGAGCCGGCGAAACTCGAGGTAACTGTTCTTGAGGAAAACCAGGTTCCGAATGATTTTGATGCCCCCGGAAGTAGACCCCGCGCAGGCCCCGACAAAGATCAAAACGAAACAGATCATCGTCAGGCTGGGTGCCCAACTGGTGTAGTCAGCCGTAACAAAGCCCGTAGTGGTGATGAGACTTACCACCTGAAAGATGCTCTCCCGGAAGCTCTGCTCCAGCGGGTTGCCGGTGATGTACCAGACGCGCGCCGTAAAGAACAGGGACACTACCAGGACCAGGCCAATGTACGCTTTGAGCTCGTCACTTTTCCATACATCGGACCAGCGCATCTTCAGGCTCAGGTACAAGACGGTATAGTTGACGCCGGCCAGAAACATGAAGATGGTGATCAAGTACTGTACGCGGGGCGGGAAGACCCCCGCGCTGCCGTTGTAGGTACTGAAGCCGCCGGTTGCCATGGTGGTGAGGGCATGGTTGACGGCGTCGTAACCGGAAAGCCCGAAGAAGTACAAGCCTATGCCCAGCACCACCGTAAGCCCCACGTAGATGAACCACAGGCGCTTGGCGGTTTCACTGATTCGGGGGTGCAGCTTATCGGAGGTCGGGCCCGGCGCCTCGGCGGCGAAGAGCTCAATGCCCCCGATCCCCAGCAAGGGGAAGATGGCGACCGTGAGCACGATGATGCCCATACCCCCGATCCACTGCGTCAGGCTCCGCCAGTAGAGTAGGCCGCGGGGCTGGATCTCGATATCACTCAGGGTGGAAGCACCGGTGGTGGTCATACCGGATACCGTCTCGAAGAGTGCGTCGGCCACGTTGGGCAGCATCCCGCTGTAGAGGTAAGGCAGCATCCCGAAGGATACCATGGCCGTCCAGCTGAGCGCGACGATCAGGTACCCTTCCCGCTTGCGGATCGTCAAATCACTCGGCTTGGGCAGGGAACCCCGTGGGGAACGGGGGATGAGGAACAGCAGGCCCGCCGCCCCGATGGTAGTTAGGCCTCCGTAGAGAAGCGGCAGCATACTTTCGTCGAAGTAGTAGCTGAAGGGGATGCCCGTCAGCATGAGCAACCCGATAATGAACAGGAGAACACTAATGACCCTGGCGATGGGCCGGAAATTGATCAGACGGCTATTCATCGATTAACGGAAAAGTTCTTCCAGGCGGCGAATGGCCTGCGGCTTGGCAAATACGATCACTCGGTCGTTCAGCTGCAGCTGGGAGGAGCCGTTGGGAATAATGGTTTCATCCCCCCGAATGACCCCGCCAATGAGGGCGGTATCGGGAAAGTGCAGGTCGCGCAGCGGCTTTTTAGTGAGCTGGTTGCTTTTTTTGATCACGAATTCGATGACCTCCGCGTCGACGCCCTGCAGCGTCGTGATGGCCTCCACGTTGCCCTTGCGCACGTAGCGAAAGATGTCGTTGGCGGCCAGCAGCTTTTTATTGATCAGCGTATCCACGCCAATATTCTGACTGATGTGGACGTACTCCTTGTTCTCCACCTGCGCGATGGTCTTGTATACGCCATGGTTGTGGGCGGTAAGGCAGGCAATGATGTTGGTTTCGCTGTTGTCGGTAAGCGCCATGAAAGCATCCATTCGCGACAAGCCCTCCTCTTCCAGCAGATCGAAGTTGGTGTAATCCCCCTTGACAACGAGCACGTTGTCGAGCATTTCGGTAATGTACTGACAGCGCGGTTTGTCCTTTTCCACGATGGTCACCTGGTAGTTCTTCTGCAGGCGCCGTGCCGTGGCAATGGCCAGGTCGGTACCGCCCATGATCATGGCATTGGTCACCTTCACCTGGGCCTTACCCACGAAGCGTTCCACCTTTTTGGTGTGCTCGGGCCGCGAAATGAAATAGATGTGGTCGTTGCGCCGAAGCTCGGTGTGGCCGCGGGGGATGAGTGTCTGGTGACCGCGCAGGATGGCAATGAGCTGTAGCTGGTCGCGGTCGTTGAGCCCCTCGATTTCCATGAGCTTACGGCCCACCAGCGGGGAGTTGGCATCCAGGGTGATCCCTACCAGGGAAAGTTTGCCGTCCTCGAATTCGTAGATATCGGTAAAAGAACATTGCTTGATCAGCCGTTCGATCTCAATGGCGGCAAGCTGCCGGGGGCTGATCAGCTGATCGATGCCCAGGGAGCAGACCGTCTCCTGGTGGTCGGATTCCAGGTACTCCTCGTTGTCGACCCGGGCAATCACGCGACCGGCACCCAGCTTCTTGGAAAGAATGGCCGACATCATATTGGTCTGTTCGCTCGTGGTGACGGCCAGCACCAGGTCTGCATGTCGTACCCTGGCGCTTTCCAGGGTGACCAGGCTGGTGGCATCACCACGTACCGTTAGCACGTCCAGGTGGGAACCGACGTAGTCAAGAACGTCCTGATCATTATCGATCAGCGTAATGTTTTGGTTTTCGGTCACCAGCAGTTCGGCCAGGTGAAAACCTACGTCGCCGGCACCGGCAATTACAATATTCATCGTTAGCTAAGGATAGAGGCGGGGCAAAGTTCGGCATTCCCCAGTATATTTTAGGCGGCGGGGCGCAGGAGCTAATCCTGGGGAAAGCGGATCACTGTACGGCCGAAGGCTTATCCTGATTCAGTCGATAGACGAGGTTGAGGACTACCTGCCGCGATTGCCGCCACTGGAAATCGGAAGTAGACTCGTAATCCGGCTGGTTGATGATGGTTCGTTCGATGCGGTTATTGAACAGGTCACGACCGCTCAATGTGAGCGTACCCTTCCCGTTAAAAATGTCCAGGGAAGCGCCAATATCCACGGCGTAGGTGGACAGCTGCCGGCCCTGGGCTATATTCTGGGGAGCATTATAATCGAAGCTTACCTGGCTCTGGAGCCGGTCGGACAGGTCCAGGATAGACGTTGCGCGACCGTTCCAGGAGGTGATTTCCACGGCGTAGTCGGTTTCCTCGTAGGAGCCTTCCAGTTCTGCCTGGTACAAATTGAAATCGGCGGTGAATTTCCACCATTCCGCGACATCGTAGTTAAAGTTGACTTCCACGCCGTAGGCATTGCGGTTACCCAGGTTTACCGGGTACTCAATGGTCGTCCCGTCGTCGGCCGGTAATACGAGCCGCTCAATGACGCCCGTCGTATACCGGTAATAGACGCTCGCCAACAGCGACCCCTCGGGTAGGTAGCGCAGTATTCCCGCTTCGTAGGAATCGGTGTATTCCGGTCTTAGGGTAGGGTTACCAACGGTGTTATTTCGGGGATTATTAAAGTTGGAAAACGGCAGCAACAGCCGAAAGTAGGGCCGGCTCAGCCGCCGGCTGTAGCTGACCTGCATTTGATTGACCTCGCTCAGCTGGTAAGTGACCGATGCACTGGGGAATAGATTAAAGTAATCCTGTTCGTTGGTGGTTTCCGCTTTGAGCAGGGTGGCGGTCACGTCAGATAATTCTCCCCGCAAACCGACCTGAAGTCCCAGCGGCCCGAATTGGCCGCTACCGATGAAATAGGCCGCGGCGATATTCTCGGTGTATTCCAACTCGTCGTCGAATTCACCGAGGATCTCATACGTCCCGGCCGGGTTCGCTTCTTCCACCTGGTAGGCATTCCTCACGGTACGAAAGGTTGTACGCACTCCCCCCTCTATTTTCAATGAGTCGTTCAGGGGATGGATGTAGTCACTTTGCAGCAAGAGGTTGGTTTCGTATTCCGTGTTACTGGCTCGCTGAAGCAGCGGGTCGGAGGTACCCGTTGTCGTCTGGGCAATATCAGAAAGCTCGAGATCATCGTCGAGTATGTACTGGGCATCCACCGTCCAGACGTGCTCGTCGTTATCGGGAAAAGTGCGCTTGTAGGCCAGGGAGGATTCCAGGTTTTGATTGCCGGATTCTTCCTCCGTGTCGCGGATCGTGGTGGACAACAACGTCCGGTCGTCGTCGAAGTCCCGGTAAGTGACCACGGCGTAATTATCGTCCTCGGATCGGCGGTAAAGCAGGGAGCCGGTGAGCTGGTTGTAGTCGTTGATGAACCAGTCCGTCCCCAGCTGGAAATTACCACCGATACCGCCGCGGTCCTGGTCGGTTTCGCTTTCGTAGAGCGCTAAGAGGCTACCATCGTCCTTAAGGAAGCGCTGTATGCTGCTCCCGCCGCCGGGCGAGCGCTGGTAGGCGATGCCGAAGTTGGAGAAGAGATTGAACTGGTTGCGACGGTAATTCAGGCTGTAGCTGGCTCCATAGTTCTCCGGATATCCAAGCGTAGCCCCGAATGAGCCGTTGATGCCGCTCTGTTTGTTTTTTTTGAGAATGATGTTGATTATGCCCGCTTCTCCTTCGGCTTCGTAGCGGGCGGACGGGTTGGTGATCACCTCGACGCTCTCAATGATGTCGCCCTGCATCCGGCGCAGGGCGTCCAGGTCGCCGGAGCTGAGCATGGCCGATGGCTTCCCGTCGACCAGGATGCGGACCCCGTTGCTGCCTCGCAGGCTCACGTTTCCTTCGGTATCGACGTTTACGGACGGGACGTTATTCAGGATATCGGCGGCGTTGTTGCCGGCACCGGTGAGGTCCTTGCCTACGTTGAAGACCCGCTTGTCGAGTTTCATCACCATCTGGCTGCGCTCGGTGGTCACCTCTACGGTTTCCAGGGCGACACCGCTTTGTCCCATGGCGAGGGTACCCAGGTCGATGGCCTCGTCGGCCGCCGTAATATCCGGTACCACCAGGTCGTCGTAACCCAGGAATTTGATCGTCAGGTAATACGCGCCGGGCTCCACGTTTAGGGTGAAGGTGCCGTCGTTAGCGGTGGTGGCATTTGCCGCCATGGTACTATCGACTTGCCGGTATGCCACCGCCGTAGCGAACCCCAGGGGCGTTTCATCCGAATCCTGAACCAGCGTTCCCGTTATCGGTACGGCCTGGGCCGCCAACAGGAGAGGCCACAGCCAGCAGTGAAAAAGGGTAAAAAGACGCATAGAGGTATTTTCTGACCTAACGTGATCACGGCTAGAAGGTTAGTAGAAATTCCCGGAGCCTGTTTGTCCCTGCGCTCCGGCGAACAAAAAGCGGCGCCCTACCTTTCGTCGTTTACCACGATGGAGAAAAAAACCAAGATCCTCAACGACCCCGTTTACGGTTTCGTGGGCATTCCCTACGGCATTCTGTTCGACCTGGTCGAACACCCCTACTTCCAGCGGTTGCGGAACATCAAGCAGGTAAGTCTCACCCACTACGTCTACCCCGGGGCGCTGCATACGCGATTCCACCACGCCATCGGCGCCCTCCACCTGATGCAACAGGCCGTGATCAGCCTGCGCGGGAAGGGGGTGACCATCAGTGAGGAGGAGGCCGAAGCGGTGATGATCGCCATTCTATTGCACGACATCGGTCACGGTCCTTTCTCCCACACGCTGGAGCATACCCTGATCGGGGTAAACCATGAGACGCTCAGTCTGCTCTTCATGCAGCGGCTGAACGATGAGTTCCAGGGAAAGCTGAGTCTGGCCATCGAGGTCTTTACCGGTCGTTATCCCAAACCCTTTCTCCACCAATTGGTGAGCGGTCAGCTGGATATGGACCGCCTCGATTACCTCAACCGCGACAGCTACTTCACCGGCGTGGCCGAGGGGGTGATCGGATACGACCGCATCATCAAAATGCTCAACGTGATCGATGGCCGGCTGGTCGTCGAGCAGAAAGGTATCTACAGCGTGGAGCGTTTCCTGACAAGCCGCCGGATCATGTACTGGCAGGTATACTTGCACAAGACCGTGGTCGCCGCCGAACAAATGCTGCGCCTTATCCTGCAGCGCGCAAGGGAGCTCTCCGAGAAGGGCCAGCAACCATGGGCACCCCCGGCACTGGAGTACTTCCTGGTAAACCGCGTTACGGGCGAAGACTTTCACGGGTCCCGCAACCAGCTGCTGGATTGCTTTGCGGCCCTGGACGATACGGACATCAGCGCGGCCATCAAGACGTGGCAGCACCATCCCGATCCCCTACTTTCCTACCTGAGCTACGGCCTGGTAAACCGCCGGCTGTTCCGGCTGGAATTCAATAACGACCCCTTCGATCCGGCCTACGTCGAGGAACTACGCCACGCGATCCGGGCCAACAAACAGCTCCCCCGAAACGCCGCCGATCACCTCATTATCCTGGGGCAGGAAACGAATAGCGCGTACACGCTTACCAAGGAGGAGATCATGGTCTGGACCAAGCACGATGAGGTCGTGCCTATGTCAAGCATCAGCGACTTCGCTATTGCCCCGAAATCCTACACGAAGTACTTCCTTTGCTATCCGAAGGAGATCGGCAATTACTAGTGGTCCAAACCAGCGCTTAGCCTTTCTCGGCCACCAGCCGATCCATCAGGTTGTATCCCTCGCCGAGTCGGGCCACCGTTTCTTCGCGACCTACCGCCTCCAGGATGGCAAAGGCATCGGGTCCCTTTACCGTACCGCTTACGGCGAGTCGGAGAATAGGCAGAACGGCACCAAAGCCCAAGCCGTATTCTTCCATGAAGGCTACCGTTTCTTCCTTGATGCCGGCGGCCTTCCATTCTTTCACACCCGCGAGTCGATTTTTTAGCTGTTCGAAGGTCGGCCGCTGTTGGGGCTTCCATTTTTTTCGGGCGATTTTCTCGTCGTTGATGCCCACGCGGGCGACGAAGTAAACGCCCTGCTCGAAGAACTCCGGCAGGGTGTGTACCCGCTCCTTCAGTAATCCGGCGATCGTTACCGCGGTATCGTCGTCGATGGGGTAGCCGTTGTCGGCATAGACCTGTGCGATCCGGGGAGCGAGGTTCTTATCGGTGGCATTGATGAGGTACTGCTGATTGTACCACTTCGCTTTCTCGAAATCATACTGGGCGCCCGATTTGTTGATCCGGTCCAGGTCGAAAGCCTCGGTCAGCTCCTTCAGACTGAAGATCTCCTGTTCGGTGCCCGGGTTCCACCCCAGGAAGGCCAGGAAATTGATGGTAGCGGCCGGTAAAAAGCCGGCTTCCCGGAAACCGGACAGGCGGTCTTCTTCCCCATTTCCGGTCCAGTCGAGTGGAAAGACGGGGAATCCGAGCTGTTGGCCGTCACGCTTACTCAGCTTTCCCTTGCCGGAGGGTTTCAGCAATAAGGGTAAGTGGGCGAATACGGGCATGGTTTTCTCCCATCCGAATGCCCGATAAAGCAATACGTGGAGGGCCGTGCTGGGCAACCATTCCTCTCCCCGGATGACGTGGCTGATCTCCATCAGGTGATCGTCCACCACGTTGGCCAGGTGGTAAGTAGGCAGGCCGTCGGCCTTCATTAATACTTTATCATCCACTTCTTCACTACGGAAGGCTACGTCGCCCCGTACCGCATCTTTGATGTGGACTACCTGGGCGGGTTCCACGCGTAAACGGACGACGTAGGGGGTGTTCTCCTTCAGCAGCCGGTCCGTTTCGTCGGAACCCAGGCTCAGGCTGTTGCGCATATCCCCCCGGGTGGCGGCATCGTAGCGGAAGTTGTGGTTTCCGGCCGCCTTTTCGGCTTCACGACGCTGATCCAGTTCCTCCTCGGTGTCGAAGGCATAGTAGGCCTGACCGGAGTCCAGCAAATGTTGTGTATATTTTCGGTACAACTCCCGCCGCTCACTTTGCCGGTAGGGGCCGTACTTGCCACCGCTTCCGGGACCTTCGTCCGGTGTAATGCCGGCCCAATCAAGGGCTTCGATAATGTAATCTTCGGCTCCGGCTACGTAGCGCTTTTGATCCGTGTCTTCGATACGCAACACGAAAACGCCGTCGTGCTTGCGGGCGAAGAGATAATTATAAAGCGCGGTACGAAGTCCGCCAATGTGAAGGGCCCCGGTTGGGGATGGGGCAAATCGAACACGTACGTTTTGCATATTTTGTAATTAAGCGGACAGCCAATTGTAAAATTTTATTAGGGAAGCAGCAATATCTGCCATTAGAACGTTTAAAATACGACTGTCAGGAGGGGCGAATTTAGATTTCCGGCAAAGGTAGTTATCACCGGCCGGGTCAGCATAAATCTAGCTACGTCCCAGAATAGCGGCGGTACCTATCTACCCTGGTTTTTACGACTACACTTTACCCAGCAAACTGTTTCTCCTTCCAAAAAGACTCCACCAGACCATGTACCTCATCAAGACTCCCAGGGTAATCCAGAAGCTTTTCCCCAACTTCCACTGGCGGGTGGAGGCGACTACGGAAAAGCCTACCCTGTACCTGACCTTTGACGATGGCCCTATTCCCCAACTGACTCCCTGGGTCCTCGAACAGCTCGATCGTTTTAACGCCAAGGCTACCTTCTTTTGCGTCGGTAATAACGTGCGCCGCTATCCCGACGTGCTGCAGCAGGTGGTGGCGGCCGGACATACGGTCGGCAACCATACCACCCATCACCTTGATGGCTGGAAGACCGACAACGTACCCTACTTCCACGACATCCGCCACTGTGCCGTCAAACTCAAGACTTCGCTGTTCCGCCCTCCCTACGGACGATTAAAACCCAGTCAGGCACAATTCCTCCAGCGCCACTACCAGATCGTCATGTGGGACGTACTGAGCGGTGATTTCGATCCGGAGCTGAGCGGCGATGATTGTTTTGAAAACGTCACGGAGAATGCCCGCGCCGGCAGCATCGTTGTTCTGCACGACAGCCTGAAGGCCGAAAGCAAGGTCCGCGAGATCCTGCCCCGCCTGCTCCAGTATTACACCGAGCGCGGCTATGCCTTCGACCGCATCACGCCCGAACTGCTCGCCAAGCGTTCTTCCCTTTCCAAACCCCAATTGAAAACGGCCTGATCTTATGAATAACGGACGCCGGGATGCCCTACGTAATCTATGCGTGCTGGGGGTAGCCGGCTGTCTGCCCTTACGGGCTGCAGCTTCCATTTCCCCACCCAAGCCAGCCGGCAATATTATGACGGTAGCCGGGCCCATAGAAGCCGGCGAGCTGGGATTCTGTTTGCCGCACGAGCACATCCTGAGCAGATTCGGTGAAGAACCCCAGGAACCATCCCCCTTTGACGAACAAGCCGTCGAAACCGAAGTGCTTCCCTACCTGGCTTATCTCAAACAATTAGGTGTAGCCGCTATTGCAGACTGCACGGCCTATAGTTTCGGCCGCAACGCGCCGCTGCTTGCCCGCCTCTCCGAACAGAGTAACGTTCACCTGATCACCAACACGGGGTTTTACGGTGCCGCCGACGACCGCTACGTTCCAGCCCAGGCCTATCAGCAAACCGCCCAGGAAATTGCCGATGGATGGATCAGGGAATTCGAGGAAGGTATCGGGGATACCGGTATCCGTCCCGGCTTTATCAAAACCGCCGTTGACAACGGCCCCATCAGTGAGATCGACGCCAAACTCGTACGTGCGGCTGCCATAACCCACCGGTCCACGGGACTTACCCTGGCGGTCCATACCGGCAACAACGCCCCCGCCGCCGCCCAACAATTAATCATCCTGGAAGGAGAAGGTGTCCACCCTTCCGCCTGGACATGGACGCACGCCCAAAACGTGCCCGACCCCGAACCACTCCTGGAAGCCGCCGCAGCCGGTGCGTGGATAAGCCTGGATGCGGTAAAATTACCCTACTACCAGAATGGGGAAATGCAAGGAAACGACACCATCGATCGCCATCTCGAGCACCTGCTAGCCCTTCGCGAAGCGGGACACCTTGAGCAAGTGTTGCTGAGCCACGACGGCAGTACCTTCCCACCCGATCTGGCATCCCGCCGGCCAATGGACTTTATATCCAATGCCTTCCTGCCCCTACTGGCCGCCAAGGGATTCACGGAACAGGAGATCGATACCCTGACCATCGGGAATCCCGCCCGCTACTTTACCATTTCCAGGCGGCTGACTTAGCGCTTGCTTGACGAGATCCGGTTCAATCCGGCCTTTGCCATCATGTGCAAACCGGTGCGGTACTCCGCGGGGCTGATATCAAGGCAGAGCTCGAAGTATTTGCGTGCCGCCGCATAACGGTCGCCTTCCTCCTCCAACAGTCCTGCCTGTAGGGCGGCATTGCAGGCAAAGTAGGCCGGATTATCCCTACCCAGCGCGATGGTTCGCTCGTAAAAGGATAGTGCCCCGGCACGGTCTTCCAATCCGTCCAGTACCCGTCCGGTGCGGTAGAGGAACTCCAGTTGCTCGCTTTCTTCCAGTGCTGACCGGTCAATGGCATCCAACTCCTGCCGCGCACGGCGGAAGTAGCCGCCGTCGAACAACAAACGTGCCTTTAACAGCTCCAGGTGAGGCACCTTTCCAATCGAGGCCTCGCGGGTGGCATTTTCGTCTCCCCCGGCCCGGCTTCCGCCGTCAATTTCGGCCATCGTGCTGTGATATTGCCCCACCTCACCTTCCAGTAAATACGACCAGGCGATCTTCTGCAAGGCCTCCTCGCGGAAGTGGCGCCCGGGATACCGAAGCAAAAACGACTGGAAATTAATGCGCCCCTGCGGATTAAGATTCCGCAGTTTAGCCTGGCCTAACATGAAGTCCAGATAGGGAAATTCGGCGCTGCCCCGCCCACGGGGTTGCTTTTCTAGGAGTCGTAAGGCCTCATCGTTCCGGTCATTGCGCATGATGATGGTAGCCAGCACGAAGCAGTGCAGTTTATTCGTTGAGGGAGAAAGGTCAAGGCTTCGGACGACTTCGTAAGCACGCTCCGCGTCATCGGCGAGATACAATTCTATCAGTGCGTAAAGCACGGAGGTCTCGATAAAAAAGGGGCTGCTGCGATCGGAAGTGGCGCGGAGCATCTTTTTGCGCCCCTCGGGGATGGTACCCGTAAGGGAACTGAAGAGTTCTACTCCCCATTTGTATTGGGGGGGGATGGTGCCCACCGCTGCCTGCACGAGGCCCAGGTCCTTGTAAGTGGGTAGAAAATCCGGAAAGCGGTCCGCGTTATCCACCAGGTGTTTGCTGGCTCGGTTCAGGGACCGAAAAGCCGCAAGGTGTCGCTCGAAGCGCACGTCGATAAGGCTGCGATGGAGGTAGGCTTCCGCCAGGGCGTAATTGAAGTAAGGGGAGGAAGGATCGCCCTGTTCCAGCAGCTCGATGCGGTGGTCGAAGCGTTCCTGCAATTGGGCGTCCAGCCGTTCGTCGCCGGAAAGGTAAAGTCGGAAAAAGTCGACGTAGCTGCCCAGATGAAGCGCTACCAGATTACGGGGCTCGATACGGCGCAAACGGTCGATACCGGCTTCGGCCAGGTCGAGTTCCAGGCGCATGACGTCCTGATAGATCTCTTTGGCCTCTGCGTGGAAATCGTAGTGGTATTCCGCGGCGGAGGTGATTAGGCTGATCAGGCTCAGCAACGAAAACAACAAGCTACGCATAGCGCGCAAAGATACCGTCCATTTGTTTGGCCAGTTTATGGTCGCGGTCGGTAACGGTATTGCCGGCGTCGTGGGAATTGAGCTTAACGGTGACCCGATTATAGACGTTGGTCCAGTCGGGATGGTGATCCATCTTCTCAGCGGCGAAGGCGACTTCGGTCATGAAGGCGAAGGCCTGCCGGAAATCCCGGAAGGTGAATTCTCGGTGGAGGGCGTTGTCTTTTTCTGTCCAGGGCATGGATGCTAATTTTAGGAGGTAGCTCTACAAGGTGCGGCAATCGGCTTATGTTGATTCTGGCGCCGGTGCGCAGGAAAAGAGTTTCTTGGACGGACACCCGCATATCGCCTACTGCGTACGGCTACACTCCGAGGTCGTGTGTTTTTACCGGCGCCTGAAAGACCTAGGACCTCCGAGTGTTCGGAGAACCTCGGAGTGTCCGGAGAACCTCGGAGTGTCCGGAGAACCTCCGAGTGTCCGGAGAACCTCGGAGTGTCCGGAGAACCTCCGAGTGTTCGGAGAACCTCGGAGTGTCCGGAGAACCTCGGATTGTCCGGAGAACCTCGGATTGTTCAGAGAACCTCCGAGTGTCCGGGGAAGGGAAGTCCGGCCGAGCTCCAGGTCAATTATTGCGTAATGCCTCGATCAATTCCTTTTTGCTCATTTTCGACCGGCCCTCGATGCCAACCTTTTTGGCCTGCTCGTAGAGCTCCTCTTTGGTGCGGTCCTCGTAATTCTTCGCTTTACCGCCCTTTTTACCCGCGTTCGGGGTGTTGGCGATACGGGCAGCTTTCTGTTTGCTCATGCCCTCATCGCGCAGGGCTTCGTATTGGTCGTCGTTCTTGACGCTCGGTCCGGGTTTCTTTGCCATGGCTTTCCTAGCGGAACGGCTGCTCTCCTTGGCATGTTTAAGCCTTTATCCATGCCGTTAAACAAATCTTAAGTTACATCCTAATCAGCCAGCTGGTGTTCCCTCACCATGCGTAAAAGCCTGATTACTAGCCCTGCATCCTGCCTTTTGCTGAGTGTGGCCTTACTGTTTTCCGCCTGTGCCTGCAACGGCTTCTTCGAGGACGTGAGCGAAAAGGTGGAAGAGATTATTACCCCCCGCAGTCCCCGGGAATCTTTTGCGCACGATGTCCTCGGTGATCTTCCGGCTGGCGATTCCTTACGCGCGGCCTGGGATACCGCTTTCCTAGCGGCCGCCCGGGATACGCTCTCCGTTGACTTGCCGCACCGGGAGGTCATTTTGCCAAACGAAGAGCTTGGTTTGACCGCTCTTTCCTACCGGTTTTACCTCCCGCCCGGAAGGCTATTGACCGTGCAGTTGGACCGACCAGGTGGCGGGGCTCCTGTCTTTGGGGAATTGTTTTCCGTAACTGAAGATACGGACGTTGACCCCGACGATCCCCTCCTGCAGTGGAAACCGAAAGCCGGCGGAGCGATCTACGAATCGAGCCACCGGGACGGTGAAGAACTACTGCTTGTGTTGCAGTCCGCTCCCGCTGACTCCGGCGCGTATACCCTGCTGTTACGCACCGATCCGGCACTGGTCTTTCCGGTGGCCGGCCGCAGTTACCGCAACATCAAATCGTTTTGGGGGGACGTTCGCTCCGGAGGCGCCCGAATGCATAAGGGCAACGACATCTTCGCTCCCCGGGGTACGCCCCTGGTTGCCGTCTCCGACGGCATGGTCCGTTCGACGAAGGTCGGTGGCCTGGGGGGCAAAACCGTGTGGCTCCGCGATGGGGAGGGTCGTGGACTTACCTATTACTATGCCCACCTGGACAGCCAACTCGTGCGTACCGGACAGATCGTTTCCCGGGGAGATACCATCGGACTGGTAGGAAATTCCGGCAACGCCCGCACCACGCCCCCTCACCTTCACTTCGGTATCTACCGCAACGGTGCCCGTGATCCCTACGCTTACTTGCTTGGTCCGGATGGAGAACCGAACGAGCTGGCGTATTCTTTGTCTTCGGATAAGCTTCCGGCGGCGGTACCCGATCGCGGACGGCACTACCTGCGGCACCGTCCCGCCCGGGAGCGAGCCGTGGTAGTCCGGGAGCTAGACAATGAGGAGCCGATCACGGTGCTTTCGGCCTCCGATCGCTATTACCGTATCCGCACGGCAAGAGGAGAAACCGGCTATGCGAATTTCGATTAGCGCCTGCAAATATGAGAAAGCGGATCATCTGTTAAACACCGCGCAGGGAGGCTAAACAATGCGGGCGCCCGTTTTAACTCCATATTCTGCTTTACTTATCTCTTCTCTGAAGAATACCTATACCCATAACACCTTTCGTGCGCCCGTTCCGATCACCTTGGAACGGGCGCCGTCTTTTGGATGGCAAAGCCACGGACGGAAAGGTGGAGCGGTACTTACTCCCGGTCGACTATCTCCATCAGTTCCCGGGCCGCCTGAACGGCTGCCGGAAGGAAGCGCCGGTCTTCGGCGATGTATTCCAACTCCGGCAGGTCCATATGGGCGAACTGCTGCTTGTAAATGCCCACCGCCCGGCGAAGCTCCCGCTCTTTCTGACGGGGAGTGGGCTCGGTGCGTATCGGCAGAAACGCCTCCTTGTTCGTCAGAAAATGGATGATGCCAATGGCGATCAGCAGCAGGTCAAAGCTCAGGTTAAAGAGCCCCACTTCAAATCCAGCGGTGAACTGAACCGGGAAGAAGGTGGCCAGACCCAGAATACCGGCAATGATGACGGGAAGTGTCAGCAACGCCCCGGCTTCGGAACGGAAGAAGGTGATTACGGTTGCCACGGTAAGGAGGGCAAGTGCCGTGAGGATACGCTGATCGTAGGGGCCACTTTCCAACAGGCAGAGAAAGATGCCGATCCAGAGGAGGAGCGGGGCGGTCCAGGGCAGGAAATCCGAGGGATGGAGTTTACGAGCGGGTACATACCCGTTGAGTGTTTGTTCTTTCATTGTGTCTTATTTAAACCACCGTGGTATGCCGGCGAACAATCACCCGATACCACGCAAAAAAGTGTCTTGCCTACCCGGAAGTCTGAACCGAATCTCTAGCCTGAAATTCGATCCATTAGCCTGACCACGGGCAATAAATACTGCCCCAAGAACGATGAAAATATCTTTTTATGCACGAGGGCAATAAATCTTAACACGTCTTTAGCGCTACTTTTATGCCTATGCATCCTACTCCGGACATACTGCTGCCCGACTTAAAGCGGCTGTGCGCTTCGCTAACCGGGAGATTCGGAGCCATCCCGGCCGCACGAATCGCTATCCTACAGGACCTGATTGACTACATCAGTGGTCACCTTACTCAGGGAGCGCCGTGCCGGGTCACGGCCATCTGCACCCATAATAGCCGGAGAAGCCACTTTACCCAGGTATGGATCGCGATGGCCGCTGATCATTACGGCGTCCGGGGTATAGCCACCTTTTCCGGGGGAACGGAAGCCACCGCCTTTAATCCCCGCGCCGTTAGGGCACTCGAGCGTGCCGGACTTCTGATCAGTTCGCCTTCTTCCGGGGAGAAGAACCCATTTTACCAGCTGCGCTGGCGGGAAGACATGCAACCCTACCTCGCTTTCTCCAAAGTGTACGATGCCCCTCCGAATCCAAGCCGCGATTTTGCCGCCGTACTGGTCTGTTCCGCTGCCGCTGCCGATTGCCCGATCGTAGCCGGAGCCGATACGCGCATTGCCCTTCCCTACGACGATCCCAAGGATTTCGACGGTACCGAGCAGGAAGACCGGGCGTACGACGACCGATTTCGCGAGATCGGGCGGGATATGCTCTACGTAATGGCGCGGGTTAGCCAAATTATCGGATCCTAATCGACTATCCTCAGGATCACGTTCCCCCGCTTTTGGCCGGTCATGACGTAGCGGTAGGCATCCGCTATTTCGGAAAGCGTAAAACTGCGGTCGTCGAGGAGCGGACGAAAGGTTCCGGCTTCCAGGTGGCGGCGTATGAACGGAAAGCTCTCGGTGTAGCCATAGGGAACCGGGAAGCGAACCAGCTTGCCCGGTCGAAGGGGGGTGGTCAGGGCGTAAAAAATATGCTGCAGATAAGGCCCCGCCTCGGAGGAGATGTACACCCCCTTATCCCGGAGCAGCGGTCTGCAGCGCCCGAACGTACTCTTACCTACGGCGTCGAAGACAAAGTCGTAGCGTTCCGTGGTGTGCGTAAAGTCCTCCGTCTCGTAGTCGATCACTTCGCGGGCCCCTAACTCCCTGATCAGCGCCGCGTGCTCCGCCTTCGCCGTGGCGGTAACGTGAGCCCCCTGTTCCACGGTGAATTGCAGCAAGGCGGAGCCGATGGCGCCGGTAGCGCCGTTGATCAATACCCGTCGTCCTGGGTTCACCCGGGCGCGGCGGAGAAAGGAGTAGGCATAATGTGCCCCCTCCAGACTGGCCGTGGCATGTGCATAGGATATATCGCCGGGAATGGAAATGAGGGGACCATTTTCATCCATCGCCAACCATTCGGCGTGGGCACCGAGGCCCGTATCCCGGAAACCGCAGACGCGGTCGCCCACCCGGTACTTCGTCACGGAGGCTCCCACGGCCGTCACTTCCCCGGCAAAGTCGGTCCCGATCCGTGCGGTTCTGGGCTTTCGGATACCCAGTACCAGATGCATTACAAATGGACGTCCGGTGAGATTCGCACAGTCGGTCCGGTTTACGGTGGTGGCATGCACCCTGATCAGCACCTCCCGCCCTTTCGGCTCGGGTATCGGTAGCTCGGCTAAAGTGATGGCTTGGGGCGGACCGTATACTGTCCGGATCGCCGCCTTCATAGTAGGGGTAGTCATGGTTGTAGGGGAGTTGAGACTTCAATGATCACCTTTCCCCGGTGCCGGCCCTCTCCAAAGTAACGCATCAGGCGGGGTACCTCCTTAAGTGGATATGGTCCGTCGATGAGCGGTTTTACCGTTCCGTTACGGACATAGGGCAAGAGCTTTTCGAGATCCCGGTTCGGTTTCAGAATCACGATGTGCATTTCCTTTCCGGTGAAGTTCTTTTGGGCCAGCAGACCTATCAGACGGTGCAGATCACCCCCTACCGTTACGTAGCGGCCCTTGGGTCGGAGTACGCGGGCAAAGTCGGCGGCGGATCGCTTGGTTTTAGCATCCACGATCAGGTCGTACTTCTCCGGCAGGCGGGTAAAATCTTCCTGGGTATAATCTATGACCCGGTCGAAGCCGAGGGCCTTCATTCCCTCCAGTTTCGCGCCGCTGTCGACACCGGTGACCGTCGCTCCCTTTGTTTTCGCGAGTTGCAGGGCAATGGTTCCTACTCCCCCACCGCCTCCGTTAATGAGCACGTGTTCGCCCTCCGCTAGCCGGCCGGAATCGAAGAGGGATTGCCAGGCCAGCATTCCGGCGTGGGGCAGGGCGCAGGCCGTTACGGAAGGTACGTCAGCTGGTCGGTCCGCCAGGTCCCTGGCTTCCACTACGGCGTATTCGGACAGGCAGCCCCACCCGCTCCCGGAAATATCTCCGAAAACTGAAGCGCCTGGTTTGAATCTATCCACGCCATCGCCCCATGCTACGACCGTTCCAGACAGCTCGATTCCGGGGATGGGAAATTTCGGTTTCCGTAATCCGTAAAGCAGGCGGTAAGGGTAGGGTTTTCCGCGTATCAGGCTCCAGTCGTAATCGTTGATCGCGGCGTGGTGGACCCGTACCAACACCTGCCCCGGACCGAGTTCGGGAACGGGTACGTCGGCCAGTCGCAGTCGCTCGGGTGGTCCGTAGGCATCACAAACAATAGCTCTCATTGGGTTTCCCGGATATTGGTGGTCTAACAAGCAAGGCCCTTTGCAACGAAAACGCACCTTCCTTCGACCTGCGTGGCTTATCCGCCGACGAGTGCGGGGGTTTTACGAGCTCAGAGGAAGTTTTGTTCCTGCGCGCCGCCGCCCCGGTTTTTGCGTGAACGCAGGTATCCTACCTTTTCCGTTAAACCGCAAACGGACCTGGTGATAGCCTTTGCCAATTCCCAACTGCTTAAGGACTGCGCGGGGTGACCTCCTTGCGACAGGCCCCAAATTGGGGATTGCCGATCGAACGGTCCATCTGTAAGCGGGTAGCGAAGAACCATAGGTTCTCCGGGGTTTCGACGTAGCCAAAGAATACTTACTCACAGAAACCAAAGCCACCGCCCGACCCGCCGCCGGTAATCGTCGTACGCCGCCCCGAACTTCCGGTGCAGTTGCTTTTCCTCAAAGGGTACATACCAACGGTCGGCCACCACGTAAAAGATCAGACACCCGATGACGGGCACCAGGGAACCCAGATAGATCCATACGCCGATCAGACTAAGGAGAAATCCGAGGTAGATGGGATTTCGGCTGATCTGGAAAAGTCCCATCGTGAGCAGGTGCCGGGGTTGTCCGAAGGTATGGATCTCGGTATCGTGGCGCAGCAGCAGCCATCCCACGCTGGCGATCATTAGGAAACCGGCGGTCAGTAATGCGATCCCTACCGGGCGCCAGCCACCGGAAAAGATCTCGGCAACCGGTAGGGTACGGTCGAGGAGTACCATCAGTGCCATGCAGCAAACGGTGAGTACCGGGGGGATGAACCACTTCATACCATCAAGGTACGGATGGCTTTGCCGGGGAGGGCTACTCCGGGGACCGATTGAGATAGTAGCGGTTCACCGCGTCCGAATTGCTTTCCACGATGTCCGGCCGCCCGTCGCCGTTCAGGTCCGCAATGCGGACATCGTAGGTGTAGAAGTCTTCCTCCGCAAGCGGTATGCGTTCCCAGCGCGTGCCATCGCCACGATTCAGAAAGACGATGTTTGGGGCGTCGACGTTCCCGACGACCAGGTCTGGCTGTCCGTCGCCATCGAGGTCAGCCGCGGCCAGCGAATAGGAATAGCTACTGTCAACGTCGAAAACGTACTCCACGTACGCCCCATTTTCCCTGGCCAGGTAAAGTCTGTTGGGCTCTTCGATATTAGCCGCGATGATGTCCATGCGTCCGTCGCCGTTGATGTCCGCTACTTCCACGGCCCTGGTCTCATCCTGCCCCGTGCCGAATGCGACCCGATTCCGGAAGCTACCGCTACCATCGTTCAGGTACACGTAGTTCGCCTGCCCGTCCCGGTTGGCGAGTACCAGATCGACCGCGCCGTCGCCGTTCATATCGGTGGCTTCTACGTCGATCGTCGAATCGTCGACGGCTCCAAAGGTGCGGGTTTCCGCAAAGCCGCCCGAACCGTCGTTGATGCCTATCTCGTTTATACTCCCCCGGTTCGTAATCAGGATATCCGGATCCCCATCGCCATCGATATCGGCGACCGTCAGATTTCGGGTACTGGCGTTGGGATCGCCGAAGGTGCCGGCCGCTTCGAAGCGGCCCTGCCCGTCGTTGATATAGATAAGGTTGGGAGCGCGATCGTTGCCCACCGCTATGTCCAGGTCCCCGTCACCATCCAAATCGGCGAGCTCGGTAGCGTAGCTCGTGTCTTCTATATCTCCCAGAGTAGTGGACGTACTAAACAGCCCTTCGCCGTTATTGAAAAAGATCCGGTTCTGACCTGGCCAGTGCCGCCCGTTGGCTACGACGGCGTCGGTATCCCCGTCACCATCGATGTCTCCGAGACTAACGGAAGCGGATTTCTCCTCCCGGACGCCGAGTACCAGCCTCCCATTGTGATAGAACTCCGGGATTTGCCCGTATACACCGGAAACGGCCGCCATGACCCATACTACCGTGCAGACCTGTTTTATCGATATTGACATGCCGACCAAGGTAAGGATACGGCGGGCCGTGGTCCGCCCGGTTCTTTCTACCGACCTTCCGACAAGTCCTGCACCGACCGACCGGTGAGCAGATGCAGCTGCTGCGTTATCCGCTCCGGGGGCCAGTCCCACCACCGCAGCTCCAGTAGCCGATCGATTTCGGCATCAGCGAACCGCTTGCGGATTTCCTTCGCGGGATTGCCACCGACGATGGTATACGGAGCCACGTCCCGGGTCACCGTAGCGTTGGTAGCGATGATGGCGCCGTCGCCGATCGTGACCCCCGCCATCAGGGTAGCATTATAGCCGATCCACACGTCGTTGCCGATGACCAGGTCGCCCTTATTCGGGTACTGCTTACCGTCCATGGCACCCTTCCAGTCTTCCCCGAAGATGGCAAAGGGGTAAGTGGTGACGGCGTCCGTAAGGTGGTTGCCCCCGTTCATGATGAAGGTGACGTCGGAGGCGATCATGCAGAACTTGCCGATGATAAGTTTGTCTTGGCTAAATTCGAACAGATACTTGACGTTCCGTTGAAAGTTTGCCACGTCTTCGAAGTCGTCGTAGTACGTATAGTCCCCTACGCTGATGTTGGGATGCTTCACTACGTTCTTGAGAAAACACAGCCGATCGTAGTTGGGTAGGGGAAAGCGTTCGTCCTTATTTGGAGCAGCCATTTGCAGTAAGTTGTGAGGTGTACTACTATGGAAGTTAGGCCTTTCGCTCCTGCTGTTCCCAAGCCGCCCGGGTCAGGTGGTGCACGGCGCAGTTGTCACTATTAAAGACCCGATATTCCAGGAAGCGGAATCCCAACCGCCGGTAGAAGCGGATGGCCGCCTGGTTAGATACCAAGGGATCGATGAGCACTTCGGTAACCGTAGGGTCTGCAAAGCACCTGGCCAGGGCAAGTTCCATCATAGTCGTTCCGTATCCCCGGTTCAGATCATCCGCTTCACCTATCCAGATGTCGATGGCGCGTTTACCGGGTCCTACCGCTCCCCAGTAGTGGCTGTCTTCCAGGTGGGGATCGATGATTTGCAGCATGCCGATAGGCCGAAAATCCAGTTCGGCGATGAGTTGTTCCCGCCATCCGGGGGAGTGGGCGAGTTCGGTCTCCCATTGCCAATCGTCGTCGGGATCAGCGGCGATAACGTGTGGCTGGCGGTCCCAGTGGCAAAGGATTTCCAGATCATCGGGGGATGCGGGCCTCAGGGTAATCATCCTTGGCTCATTTACCGATCGTTTCCTCTTTCGTACATCTCGCCGATATCCAAAGCCGCCAGCTCCACGAACAGGTCAGAGAATTTGGCCGTGACGTCGCGGAAGAATTTCTCCCCCTTCTCCGCGCTGGATTTGCGTGGATCCCCCACCCCGGTATCGTCGGTGATCTGCGACCACCGCCGCTCGTGGGATACCCAGCCTTCCGCGAAGGCCTTGATCTTATGGCGGTGCTCCTTCCCCGGCCCGGCCTCTTCCAGCGGCAGCACCAGTTCCGGACGCAGGTACATCACCAGACTGGTCTCCATCTCGTCGGCGTGGTCGCCTGCCTCCTCGAAGTATTGCGACTTATCCACTGACTGGAACCAGTTCGACGTACACAAAAACATCTCCGGAAACTCCACTCCCAGTTCCTTTAGCAGGGGTTTAAAGGTGTTGCCCCCGTGGCTGTTGAATACCAGCAGTTTCTTCACGCCCTGCCGGTCCAGCACCTGGATGAGGTCCCGAAGGATGGCCATCTGGGTACTCCCGTTCAGGTTCATATCCAGAAAAATGTCCGTTTGCCCGGAATTTACTCCGAAGGGGATGGTCGGCAGTACCATCACCTTTGCCCCTCGCTCCCAGGCCAGGCGCGCGGCCTCTTCGGCCAGTCCCTCCGCCTCGATGTTGTCGGTAGCGTAGGGTAGGTGATAATTGTGCGCTTCGGTAGCCCCCCACGGCAGGATCGCCAGGTCGACGGTGGCGTCCTTAAGGTGCTTCCAGTTCGTTTCCGCGAGGATGTAGGGTCTGATCATGATCTAATTAAGATTGGGTATAGGGGAATATACACAGCACGTAAAGTACACCAATAAGATAGTGGGTGGGGAGACCTACGGCAGTGCAAGGATCGCTGAGGTGCTTTCCTGGTATTCGGAAGGCTTAGTACCCGGAGCTGCCAGCCATTCGCTGCTCATAGGAGACCTCCGCGCCTCCGATGTAATTCCCACAAGCGAAAGCGAGCAATCCTACAAAGAAAATCCGAGTGAATCCGCGAAAAACCTCTCGGTATCTGCGTTGAAACCCTATGAAAATCAAACCAATGATTCCGCCTCAAAATGCACACAAACCGCCTCCACCTCATCAGGCTGCCCCGCTACGAGGTGCTTCCGTTCCGTGCGCCCGATCCGCCCCCCGATGTGGCGGTACATTTCCGCGGCCTTCGTATTATTCTTCAATACCCAGAGGTACAAACGGCCCGCTGCATCGTGTTCCAGGGTGATCACCGCCGCCCAGCGGATTAGTCGGCGACCGATGCCCTGCCCCTGGTACTTTTTTCGAACGTGCAGGTTATCCAGTAACGCTCCGTCGACCGGGTCGTGTCCGAGAAAAACACAACAGAAAGCTACTAATTTATTGTCTTCCTCCGCGAGCATCACCTTCATGAGTTCATTGGGCTCGGAGAAGCGCTCGGTCCATACGGCCAGGCGCTCGCGGGAAGCTTCGCGGTCCAAATAATCGTCCGACAGCTCCCCGCGGTAATTCTCCTGCCAGCTGCGGGTGTGCAAGGCGGCAATACGCGGTGCATCGAAGGGGGTGGCGGGACGGTAGGTAACGGCTGCTCCGGCCATGAAAATGGTTTTGGTTTTCCCCGCTAAAGCTACTGTATTGGAACTTTATCGGATCCTCCTTTTGCTATCCACACACACCCATACTATAGGCGGTCAATCGGACCTCCCACCTTAGAGGGTGCCGGAGGCCAAGGCACGAGGCCAAACCGCCCGTAGCCGATCGTAATAAAGCCCGGACTTTCTAATATCAACTAGGAATAATATACCTGATCGTCGCGAAGAGGTAGTTAAACAGCCACGGCAGTCTGACCGCTTGATGCCCGTTAGGTCTGCTGATTCAGCAGCGTCACCAGGCTATTCAATTCATTTAATATTTCCGCATATCGTTTCGCTTCCAGCTGGGACGTTTTTTCGGCGAAGTATATGTGGCCGTCCACCACCTCCTGATCTTTCCGGGATAATTCGATGGCATTATTTCTGATGTCCCGTTCGCTGCTTCGCATGAATTCAACCAGCGTATTGTGATTCCCCACGGCTTTTAAAAAATCGGTGAACTGGTGATCGATGTACCAGTATTCAAAGCGCTGGCAGTGCCCAAGGGTGGAGTAATATTCCGAGATGGCGTTCTGCGTTCCGAGGTCTTCAATGAGCTCCAACGCATTGTTAGCGATCATACTTTGATAGGTGGCATCATGCGCGATGATCGATTGGGTATTCAGAAAATGCCAAAGCATTTCGGCGGTAAGAACGGATTGGTCCGCGTGCAGATATTCCGCGGCGTAGGCTGACCGCTTCTTATCGTAGGCCAGGCACTCCTCCAATCGCTGCTTGTCTTTTTCCAGATCTTCCACCAGTAGTGCCACGTATGTTTCCAGCCTTGCTTGCTGCCGGTGCTCCTCCTTATCCGCATCGAGATGAAGCGCGATCAGGATACCGAGAATGATCAATATCATTTCACCCAGCGTATACAGCAGGTACCTCCCCCAACTGGTGTCCGACTGCGACCGTTTGAGCGACTTTCTAACAAATTTCATGGCTTACGTTTTTGCGCCGGGACAGGGATTTAGCCTACGTCAGGCGGTCGAAATCAATATATACCAATTAGCGCAATACAGACTGCCTCGGCGAAAACAAGGCAGCGTACCTCTCCGGCCGCCTTTTCTTCGCGCATCGTTTTAATTAGATATTCCCAGTATCCGGTCCATTACCCAACTGGTATGGGCCGCGGTACGCCCGGTGGACGGGTGGTCGAAATCGTCGGTCAATAAGTGCCGGGCCATTTGCTCCACATGGTACTGGTGAACGTGTTTCGGATGCTCGATCTTCACAGATTCTTCCCGGCCGGCCGCTTGCAGCACCACCGGATTCTCCTCGAATACGGAGAACTGAATTGTTCCTTCGCTGCCAAAGATATCCACGCGATCCACGGCTTCGTAGCTCCCAAAATTCCAACATCCTGCGCCCGTGACGCCACATTCATGCAGCCAGCACGCACTTATGGCATCCTTGGCAGTGTACAGGCTCTGCTGATTCAGACTGACGCCGTACACCTCCTTGATGTTCCCCAGGTAATTGGTGAAGAGGTCGAGCCCGTGACTGGCCAGGTCGTCAAAGTAGCCGCCCGGGGCAACCTCGATCTCCGTACGCCAATTGTCTGCACCAGACAGGTCGTCCTTGCTCGGCGGCTTACAGAGTTGCCAGCTGATATGGCGCACCGTGCCGATCGCTTTCTCCCGTAACCAATCGTGCACCTGCTCGAAGCGCGGAAGGGTTCTGCGGTAGTAAGCGACGAAGAGTGGCAGGTCCTTTCGGTCAAAAGCCTCCACGATCGCCTGACTGTCCGCATAGCTCGGTGCCAGCGGTTTTTCGATACAGCAAGGCTTTCCGGCCGCGGCTACCTGCAGCGCGTAGTCGCGGTGGCTATCGGGCGGGGTGGCGATGTACACGGCATCGATGTCGCGATCGTTGATGAGCGCGGCAGCATCGGTGTAGGTTTTCGGGACCCCATGGCGACGGGCGTAATCTGCTAGTTTGGCTTTGTCGCGCCGCATCACCGCGGTCAGTTCAAACCCTTTTGTCAGCTGATAGGGCGGACCGCTCTTCACTTCGGTAACGTCGCCGCAGCCGATGATGCCCCAGCGGAGCGGTTGTTGACTGGTTACATTCGTGGCCATAGTTGGAAAAAGGATTTTTGCGGCGGAGCGCAGGAAGAAGAAATAGTCCCGAAAGGACAGCGGTAAGCTACCCTTTCCCGTGCACTCCGGATTTACCCTTCCCATGCTGAACTACCTCTGGCGAATGGCTTACCGCCGCCATGGAGGTTGGATCGTGGGCAATTGGAAACTTCTCCGAAGATTGGAAAATCTTCTCAATTACCAATCCGAATCGCTTTCGAACGTCAGCTAAGGCTTTCACCCCTTGAATCGTGGTACGTAGCCTAAAAGCGGAATCGCTTAAAATCAGCTCCTGACGACAAATCGAAAATTTGTCCTGAACGGTACAACCGATTCCTATCGTCATCAGCAGATGGATTCAATTACAATATTGCTGCCGTTGAATTCAATAACGTCCCCCACCCCTTTGTTCCTCATTTTCACGGCTATGGGAGATTGCACTGAAACACAGTAGTATAAATCCTGCTCCAACTTGACCTTACCCATCCCGATCGACAGATAGAAGATGCCCTTTTGGGTTGTTACCAGGCAACCTGCCTCGACGCGCTGGCATTTTTTGGTCGGATCAATCTTCTCCAGTTCCGCTTTAACCTGGAGTGCCTCGTGAAGCTGGTTGCGATTTTTACCCTCCTCTAAATGGAGCATCGCCCGCCCGGTCTCATATTTATCCCCTACACTGCTCTTCGTTTCATTTTTTCTTGACCCGTCAAT
The DNA here is from genome assembly GCA_963747415.1 of Lewinellaceae bacterium. Lineage (GTDB taxonomy): Bacteria > Bacteroidota > Bacteroidia > Chitinophagales > Saprospiraceae > Neolewinella. Next base: position 2,429,487 of record CAVVFF010000004.1, read on the forward strand.
GCCTTCAAGGATTTCTTGGATCGTTCTGATTCGCTTCTCAACATCCGCCTTACACACTCGGTATAGCTTGAGCTTGATTTCAGCCATATCCTTCATCCGATCACAATTTAACGTACGGGTAAAGGTATACCCGGCATGCAGTTGCTTGGAGGGTCCATGCCGGGGCGAGCTTTTTCTTATCCAGTTCACCCTCTACCAACTACCTGGATTGTTCTTGCTGCTCTATCTTTTCCTGTGGCATTTCCCGTACCTGCTATTATGCCTGATCGGCACGCGTAGGCGTGGAAAGACGGTAGCCGTCTAATCTCAGGGCATCAGGGCCCCAGGTTCCTCACTGAAACGGTTCCGTTAGCTCTGTCACCTTTGAAGATTATTAATCAACGCGCTTTCCCTGGTTTTCCACGGGGCACGTACTAAAGCCGAAAGGTGCATAGAGGGGACAAAAACTGACGAAGCTCGTCAGAACAAATACTCCGGCAAGAACTAAAAGTATTATTCCCAATGTACCGGTCAGAACGCCGGAAAAGTACAGTATTACAATAGTAAGCGCAATTATCGATCTGATAATTCGATCTGTTGGACCCATATTCTTTTTCATAATGAGGTGCTTTAGTTTGAGAAATATTGAACAGCCAGAACCAGACCCGCTACCAGAGCCAGACAGGTCAAACAGATGAGCAGGAACGTTACCGCCTTGTTCTTCATGGTTCTTTCTGACAAAGTTATACCTAGCCTTCTTTGCGTTCAGTGACATAGGTCACTAAACTACCATTTTGATACCGCTGGAATGCGGGCTAAGCTTTCGCTGGTTTGAAGATTTTTCAGTACGCTACTTTTTACTTCCCTTTAAAACCCGGCAGGATGTGGTTTGAAGAGGGGATATGTATACTTCTACATGCTGTCGGTCAGCTTGACTGAATAATTTTGCAGCAGCTTTGTAATGTGGACGCTTCGCTAATAGATCAATAATTACGTTGGTATCGACAAATATTTTCTTCAGTTGTATTTATCGATTAAGAAGTCCTTATGGTCTTTCGTGAAATTTTTGTCTTGATCATCCGTCAGATCAATTACGCCGATCAGACGATCTACTAGCGGTGTAAATGATTCTTCCTCATCCTTTGACGGACTTTGTTCTACCACGGCAGCAAGGTAGTTTTCAATCATCCTCGATAAGCTAATGTTCTTACCCTTAGCATACTCCATAGCTTTGGCTGTGACGCGTTCATTAAGGCTTAAAGTGAGCTTTTTATCCATAACCTGCTTACTTTCCGTATAAATATGCAAATCTTGCACGCAAAGAATTTAGCCACGTTCACCTCTCTAATTTAAAGGGCCTTCTTATCCTTCAGGGTCAGCCTTGTTTCAGTTTCATGGGGATCCTATTCTTGGTGGCTGGTTATCGTTGGTTTCACAGAACGGGGGGTAGCAGCGCAGTTCGACCCTACGAAAATGAATTTTAAGATAGGAACAGCATTCCGACCCAATCTAAAGGCCGGCCGAGAACTCCCTGCACCCGGGCCGGGTTGCCGACGCTACATTGTTCGCCTGATTTTTGAATTTTAGGAATTTTAGTCACAAGATTTCGCTTAATTCTACCATTAGGCTACAATGTACGAATTACGGTTTATTTACTATTTTGGATATAAATAAGTTAGCATCCATTACAGAACGGCCTGAACAAGCTGAAGAAAGGCACTAAAGAGAAGTAAGCACATTCAAAATATATTTTAACATGAAAAGTGAAATGGTAATATTTTTTGCATTGGTAATGCTTATTGCTTGCAACAGATCAACAAAATCTGAAATCACCCAACAACCAACTCTAGGTGATTATCAAGTTGGTGAAAGATGGGTTTGGAAATACAAGGGCGTAACGACGGCAGGAGAAGTGCGCTCGGATGGAGAAGATACAAGAGAAATAGTCAGTTTTGATGGAGTTTTAGGCATGACAATAGGAAATGATACCATTCCTGTTACTGACATTGTTAAGCCTGAAGAAAGCAAAACACCTAAGTACGACTGGCCTTTGGAAGTGGGTAAAACCTGGAAATATGAGAATAATTGGACAAGTCAAGATGGAACAACTGGCAACCAAAGTCAGGATGCTGAGATATTATCATACCGAGAAGAAACGGTAGAAGCTGGAACATTCATGGCATACACAATTAGATACACGGGTAAAACCACAAATTCCAGAGGATATAACGCAAACGAAGAGGAGGTTTGGTTGTATGCCCCTGCAATAAAAAATTTCATTAAACTGACCCAAACTCAAGGTGATTTTTTGTACGTTGAGGAATTAATAGAATATTCAAAACCTGAATAGTTCGGTCCTTCGTCAAATATAGTAGGTCGCGTATTTTGAGCCATGGAGAACGAGTTGCCAATTTTCACTATGCCTCTGGGTCTGAGCCGCCCATGGTTTATCCGCGACGTAAGCTTTCAGCTTGAGCAGGGTAAGCGTGTATTACACATCGAGGTTGACCATGAACTAGCCTCCAAGTTTGAGTACCAAGGCAAGGCCTATTCGGTCTACGATCATCACCGGCGCAGTTGGCGGCACCTCATCATTCACCTTTACGCGGCCTCGTTATTAATAATCTTCATTCTATGAGACTCTAAAAACTTATTCAGTTTATCGGTAAACTCTTTTCTCCTATTGATATATTGATCTCGCTGTGGACCTGTAGAACCATATTGATCTTGCTTCGCTATCCCGTCATCTAGTTTGTAAGCGGTCAGCCAACCACGTCTTGCTTCTTCCCCTAGGACGCCGTATACCCCGGCAGCAGCTCCTCAATGCGGTTGATGGGATGGCTCAGGATCCGGTCCAGGGTTTTTTGCAGCCACTCGCGCGGATTGACCCCACGCTGCTTGCAGGTCGCCAGCAGGCTATAGAGCACTGCGGCATTTTCCGCTGAGCGGTGCGAGCCGCAGAACAGGACTCGCGAATGGGGCCCCTTCCCCATTCGGTCGTACCGACCCAGGGCTAAGGGCCGCACCTGATTTTCGATACTGTTGTTGTCTAACTCGATGCGGCCGTCCTCCAGCATGGCCTCGGTATCGGGCCAGTGCTTCAGGGCGTAGCTGATGGCCGTGGCAAACAGTCCCTTGGCCAGGGTCCGCTGCCGGTAGGTCTCCAGCCAGGCCGCAAAGTCCCGGAACAGGGGTCTGAGGTGCTCCCGCCGATAAGCCAGCCGTTCGGCTACCTCCCCTTTACGTGCCTCCTTTTCCACCCGGTACATGGCTCGGAATAACTTCAGGGCATGCTCCGCTTCCTTGGGATGGGAGCCTTTAGCCTCGAAGAACTTACGGCGGATATGTGCCAGACAGGGTACGATGCGTACCCGCCCCGCGCTCGCTTCGGCTGCTCCGCCTTCCAGGGTGCCGAGTTTGCGCAGGGCGGTACGGTAGGCTGCGTAGCCATCGACTTGTAAGTAGCCTTCATAATGCTCTAGTAACTCCAGGGGAAGTTCATGCCCCCGCCCCGGGTAGTATTCAAAAAGCACGGCTCCCGTTACCGGATCGTTCGCCAGCCACATATAGCCCCGGTGGCGACGCGGCGGCTCCCCCGCAGGCCTTCGTCGGTGCGACTTTTGTGACTTCGACTTTGGTTGTTCTGCACCCTGCGGCGGGGGGGGCGCCAATACCAGGATACCGCTTTCGTCCATCTGGATGTAGCTCGAGGCGAACACCTGGCGGCGTAGCGCACCGTGTACTGGCCGCAGCGAGGTGGCGATACGATCCACCCAGCTACCCAGCGTCGGACGGGGGATGTCAACGTCGTAGTCCCGCTTCAGCCGCTCGGCCTGGCGGTTGAGCGGCTGGTGCTCGACGTACTTCTTGATGATCAGGTCCACGCCCAGGCTCTCATCGGCCTGCGACTTGGCCAGCACCCGGTCGGGAGCCTCACCGATGTGGATGGTGCGCGTCTGCCGGTCGAGTAACTTAACGCGGTGGGTCGCCAAGACATAAACCTCGGCGGGAACTACCACCAGGCGCTCACTGACTTCGGTGCCCAGGATGTCGTAGCCGGGATAGGTGTACTGGCCGTCGGCCACGAGTATGCCCTGGATCCCCTCCGGCTCGATGAGCTCGATGCGCCGGTTCAGGTGGTCGGGCAAAGGCTTACGGCCCGGATGATCCGAGCGTGACTTACGGGTATAGGCCGCCACCTCCGTTTCGCTGAGCGTCTCTACGGCGTTGGTTGCTACCGTGGGCGGATCGAACAGACCGAGCTGGCCTTCCTGGGCGGACGCCTCTAGCCGTGAGGTTAAGGATCGCTCGCTCTTCTGACCCAGCAGCGCCCGCAGCAGTTGATCCAGCCGTTCATTGGTGATCCGTAGTTGCTCGGACAGCTCCGCTACGGAACCCTGCAGGGCGGCATTTTCCACTAAAACGCGCTGGTGTTCTTCGAGGCTGACCACGGGTGTAAAGGTACGAAAAGGCACCCGCTTGAACTAACGAAAATCCAGTATTTATGCGGCTTTCAGGCGCTTTTTTGGTAGCGTTTGCGCCGCCGCACGTGGGCCAGTTTGATGCCCCCCAAAATGAGCTGCAGGGTCTGGGGAGAGAGGGTAGCGTAGTCCCGTCCGGTATCCGCACGGGGTAGTTCCAGGGTGCCCTGTTGCAGCACTTTGTAGTAGACGGCAAAGCCATCGGGTTCGAAGCACAGCAACTTGATGCGGTCGCGCCGCCGGTTAACGAAGCAGTAGATCGATCCGTCGGTAGGGTCCCGGTCGAGATGGGCACGGATCAGCCCGGAGAGCCCACTGGCGCCCTTGCGCATATCGCACACCCCGGTGTAGAAATAGAGTCTGGCGCCGGGAGGTAGGGCCAGCATCAGGTGGTGGCCGGTAGCGGAATCCGCACCAGGGTACCGTCGGGATAGCGGATCTCGATGCAGTGAAGCAGACCGGGCCCCGCTTGGCTATCCAGCCGCACTTCGGTGAAGGAAGCAGCGCTGGGGGGCGTGGCTTCCTCCTGCCGCCGCAGTGCTTTACCGCGCCAGTAGGTGAAGGTGCTCAGCTTGATGTCCTCCCGTTCGCAGAAGGCCCGCTGGGTCAGGCCGCTGCGCTGCCAGCGCGCGGTCAGGTTGTGGTAGTTTGCCATGGCGGCAAAGTTGGCGGTGCAAATAGCGGAATAGCAAGACGTGGTTGGTTAACCGCTTACCGGCGATCGGCCACCGCGCCGGCCTTGTCCGGAGAGTGTACCCGACGGAGTTCGTCATCGGATAGCGCCAGCACCTGCTCCAGGTCCGGGTCGTGCGTCTCGGCCCGCCGCAGATAGTGCCGCACCGTGTTCTTGGACACCTGCAGCCGGGAGGCCGTAGCCTTGATCGAAGCCGTCGTTTGATAGGTAAGAAGAAGCTGTTTGATCTGTTCCATACGCTTGATTTTGCCCATTACTGCGGTGCTTGGTGAGCACCGAAGGTGGGCGGGTCAAAGCGTAAGTCATCCGAGGGGGGTCAGTACACCGGAATGTTTTCCACACCGGGGGGGGTCAATACTCCGGAATAGGGGGGTCAGTACTTTCCGGAAAGGGGGGGTCAAAGGTTCCGGAATACGCAGTTTGAATAACGACTTGATAGGTTAGTTGCGCAGAACGTGTGCGCTGGCGCAGGCCGGCTTTACCAGCCAGCATTCGGACCTCAGCCAGCCTCAAGGTCGTATTTTAAAAGCCTTCATCGACAACTAAAAGCTTCACCGCCGGCTTGACGATGGCGCAGTGTTCATGACCATTAAGCTAAGGCAATAAGAAAAAATAGGCCCGCTTGCGTTGCAGTAGTATGAGGCCCATCATCCGCTACTTCTCCGCTCTCCGCCGCCTGCTTACCCTCACCCCCCAGCGGCGACGGCAATACATTCACGATCCCGACCGTACGTTCGTGCGCCGCAGCCCACTCACCTTTGCTCGCACCGTAAGCCTCGTGGTCGATTTGGCCCGCCTATCCCTGGCCGTCGAACTGGGGCGCTTCTTCCGCTGGCGACCCGAGGATATCGTGACCAAGTCCGCTTTTTGCCAGCGCCGCAAGGCCATCAAACCAGGCTTCTTCAAAGACCTCTTTGTCCAGACTTCTCGGCTATTCTACCGCCACTTCCCGGATCATCGGCGGTGGAAAGGCAAGCGGCTCATCGCCGTAGACGGTACCGGGCAGGCGCTGCCCAATTTTGCCTGGCTCGGCCGTGTCTTCGGCTTCCACCTCAACCAGCATGCAAACCGGCCTTCGATGCGGCTGCTCTTCTGCCACGACGTGTTGAATAACATCATCACCGGCGTGACTTTCCATACCCAAAATAGCTCCGAGATCGTCCATGCTTACCAGTTGGTTCCCCAGGCTGACAAGGACGCGGTGTACATTTACGATCGCCACTACGCCAGCTTTGCCCTGGCGTATCTCCACGACCGCCGGGGATCCGATTACGTCATCCGAATGAAGACGGACAGTGGGTCGACGCTGGTCCGCGATTTTCTGCAAGGTACTGATAAAGAGCGGGTAGTGGACACCCGGCTACGTACCGGGCGGGGGTTTAAGAAACTCCAGGAACTCGGACTCCAGCCCGAACGAAACGCACCTTTCCGGGTACGGTTAGTGAGCGTAGAGCTGGATGACGGCACCGTGGAGGTGCTCATGACCTCCCTGACCGATCGACGTCGCTATCCCCATCGCGTCTTCAAGTGGCTGTACGGCAAACGCTGGGGCGTGGAGACGGCCATCTTTACCCTCAAATCGTTCCTCCAGTTGGCGCTGACCTCGGCCTACACGCAGCCCGGTGTGGAGCAGGATCTTTGGGCAAGCTTCGCCTTCTACAACCAGCAGAGCGCCCTGCTCGCCGCCAGTGAAGAGAAAGTAAAACAACAGCAGTTCTCACTATGGGCAATTTGAGTGTCCGGTAGTACTTTTCGGGAATGGCAAAAGCACGCTCTGAGCACGAACTATCCCACCTGTGTAGCTTCGACTACGTTTTTGGGCAGGTCCTTCATCCCTTTTTCACCAGCCTGGACGACTCGCGGGCCTTCAACGCCTCTTATTCCCTGGGGGATGCCCTGCGTGCCGCCTTCGCTATTTATTCCCTCAAGGTAGCTTCCCTGTTTCAGTTTCAGCGCCTGGCTCAGGCCGAAGAGCATAACCTGGCCACCATTTTCCGTGTCGGCCGTATTCCGTCGGACAACGGACTGCGTAAGCTCCTGGATGGCGTACGTCCCGAAGAACTACGGGCCGGTTTCGGCCGCTTACTGGATCACCTGCGTGGGGCTGGCTTGTTACGCCGCTACTTTGTCTGGCGTGATTACGTGGCCGTCAGCATTGACGGGGTGGAGCATTTCAACAGTAAGCGGGTGGAATGCCCGCAGTGTCTACACCGCAAGCACCGCGATGGCACGATCGATCACTACCATGCCATGTTGAGCGCTGCCCTGGTGCAGCCAGGCGTGGCCGAGGTTTTTCCCCTGGACCACGAGCCCATCATCGGCCGCGACGGGCGGGGGAAAAATGACTGCGAACGCAGTGCCGTACACCGCTTACTGGATCACTTCCAGGATGCTTACCCTGAGCTTAAAACCGTTTTCGTGCTCGATGCCCTCTACGCCTGTGGCCCGGTTATCCAACGGCTGGAAAGGGTCAGCCATTGGCGCTACGTGATCGGGGTAAAGCCAGGCAGCCATGTCTTTCTCTTCGAGCAGTTTGACGAGCTGGAGGCCCAGGGCAACATCCAGTGGCGGGAGTGGACCGAAGGACGCACCAAGGTCACCGTCGGCTACGCTAACAAGCTCAGTCTAAATCAGGGCGGAACGGACCTGAGCACCAACCTACTGTACGCTATCTGCCGCGACAGTCGGGGTAAGGATACGGTCTTCACCTTTGTGACCAACGTAGGGCTAACTAAGGATAACGTGGAGCGCATGTTAGCTATCGGCCGGGCGCGCTGGAAGATCGAAAACGAGACGTTCAACACCCTGAAAAACCAGGGCTATCACTTCGAGCACAATTTCGGTCACGGGGAGAAAAACCTCTGTACCGTGATGGCTTACCTGATGATGATGGCCTTTTGGTTGGATCAGCTTCAGCAGGCAGCCAACCAGACCTTCCGTACGCTGCTAGGTAGCCTCAAAACGAGGGTAAAGCTGTGGGACAGTCTGCGTACGGTGTTCCGAATGGTGCCGGCTAAGACCATGGAAGAGATCCACATCCGTATTGCCGATATGTACTGCATCAGGCTGATTTGACCGATAGTGAGAACTGCTGGTAAAACAAGCTACCGCTCACCGCGAGTACGAATACCGCATCAACCGGAACGTGACGGCTGGAATTATGCAGCGTTTTCTATACCACATTTACCTGGACGGCCCGGCCACCTGGAGAAGAAAAATGCTCGTCTTACTGGAGCTGATGCCCCGCTACACCGAGCCTTACCGCCCCGATCGCAAGCGGGAGCGCGAAAGAAAAATAATGCGGATGAATAACCGCCATATCCACGAAAAGAATTACAGAAAAGCGATATAAACACCCGCATACTATCGTCACAATAGCAATCGTATAACGAGGGCAGGCCAGAGATGTGTTCACACCGAATCAACGAAAATATGACGGCCGGATATGGCCTGAAAACGGGCCGCGACTGGGGGTGAGGGAATAAGGTTAAGCCTTAGCTTAATGGTTTTGGCGCAGTGTTCTGTGAATTTATTTTTGTGTTTGGATATACTCCTCTGCTGTCAGTACAGGTAGTATCGAACTCTTAAAATCAGAACCATTGCGAGTCACGATGATTGTTGTGTCTGCTTCTATAGCTGAATAATATTGCAGTGCATCTTCAAAATCTGTAAAGGCGCTATCGTTAAGAGCTAACTGAATGATTTTTGCTGTCAAATCTGTAATATTGACCAGCAACTGTAGGTCCCTTATTGCTTGTAGTGTCTTTTCTCTACCTATCGATCTACCCAGTATATAATTTATATTGGCAATTGACAAGGCGGAAACGTAAAGTTGGATTTTCTGCCGGTCTGCCAGGCTAAATAATTTGGCAGCTGCTTCATAATGCTGCCGCCTAGCTAATAGATCAATTACGATGTTGGTATCGACAAATACTTTCATTTGTACTTGTTGGATAAATAGTCTACGTAGTTCTCTTTGTAGGTTTTTTCTTGGTCCTCTGGTAATTCAACTACACCTATCAATCGATTTACAAGAGGGGTGAATGATTCCTCCTGAGTCTTGGATGTCCTTTCTTCAACCAAGGCAGAAAGGTAATTTTCTATCATCCTTGATAGGCTAATGTTGTTGCCCTTGGCATAGTCTTTTGCTTTGGCAATGACTCTTTCATTAAGGCTCAATGTGAGTTTCTTATCCATGGCTGAATGTCTTTACGTATAAATATACAAACTTTACACGTAAAGAGTTGAAGCAACCTTGATTCTGTTCCTGCCGGCTCATCTCCACCAATCGAGTTGAGCTGTCTGTTTTCCTTCTGAGATGGTGCTTAGTGGTAGTTGATGAGTGCAACAGACAGTGCGCACAAAGTTCAATAGACATACTTCACACTCTGTCTAATTCTTAAAGATATGCTTTCTTACCATTGCCGCCCCCGGCGAAGCGTAGCGAAGCCGGGGGCGGCAATGGTAAATTAAATCTCCTTCTCTATTTCCTGCGCCGCGCCTGCCGGTCCCGCCAGCGCTGCGGTAGATCGTTATCCGATCGAAGTAGGTAATAATGCCCCTCCTGAATGTCCACCCCCTGTTGGAAGTATCCCAGGCACGTCTGGCGATAGTACACCTCGTATACGCGGTTTCCCAAAGGTTTTAATCCGACGTATTTGTCCCGTAGTCCACGGCTGACCGTAACGAACTCGTAGCCGTTCAGCCGGAACACTCCACTTTTGTAAACCTTGAAGACCCGCAGCTCGGCATCGTACTCCGCCGGCTTCACCGCATCCTGGTAGGAACGCTCGGATGGCTGGTGTACTAACACGGGCTGGCGCTGGTCCAACGATTCGTGCGGACGTACCTCATTGTATTCCCGCCGGAACTCGTTCATTTTTCGGTTCTGCACCCGCAGGTCCCACGACGGCGGAGTGCAGCATTCGGCCTTCAGGTCCCGATGCATCCGCTCGTGACGACCGTTCTGTGTCGGGCGGCCCGGATCACTGAACACCGGCTCGATGCCGTGGTCCAGTAACCAGTACGACAGAGAGCCGAAGCCCCGCGGGCTCTGGATACTGGCAAAGGCGCTACCGTTGTCACTGTGTAAATACCGAGGTTGGCCGTACTCCTTAAACAAACGGATCAACACCTGTCTGACACCCCGCCAGGTCTCCTGGTACTGGCCCGTAGCACTAAACAGGTACCGGCTATGGGAGTCGCATACTGTTAGCGGAGAGCAGCGCTTGCGATTGCCCAGGTAGAACTTACCCTTGTGATCCATCGACCAGATCTCGTTACACGTCGTAGGGTCGAAGATGGGATTTTGGGCCACCACCTGGCGGCGACGCTTACGAGGCTTGACCAGCCCCGTGCGGACCAAAATGTTATGGATCGTGGTCACCGATGGAATCGACCAATCGGGGTGTTTCTCCACCAGCTTAGCCTGGATCTTTTTCGCCCCCCACTTATTCTTCTGCTTGCGGTTGCGCCAAAATTTGATCCGCTCCACTATTCGACTATCGGTACCCCAGGGACTGGACAGGGGACGCTTCGATCGCCGAAGGTGATAGTGCTCCGGGTCCGATTCGTAGCGCTGAACCAGGTCGTATCCGGCCCGCCGACTGATACCGTAGGCCTGGCACAAACTGGTGAAGGTAAATTCCTCCGTTAGGTAATCGCGGATAAAAAACTGCTTCTGGTCCATATCGGAACTGCTTTTAAACGGCATGGCTTTTCTAGCCAATTTCCTAGTTTAAAAGTGTAAAGCATGTCTATTGAACTTTGTAAAGTATGTCTGTTGGTCATACAGCATTGCCGCCAACGTGTGCGCTGGCGCAGGCCGGCTTTACCAGCCAGCATTCGGACCTCAGCCAGCCTCAAGGTCGTATTTTAAAAGCCTTCATCGACAACTAAAAGCTTCACCGCCGGCTTGACGATGGCGCAGTGTTCATGACCATTAAGCTAAGGCAATCAGAAAAAATAGGCCCGCTTGCGTTGCAGTAGTATGAGGCCCATCATCCGCTACTTCTCCGCTCTCCGCCGCCTGCTTACCCTCACCCCCCAGCGGCGACGGCAATACATTCACGATCCCGACCGTACGTTCGTGCGCCGCAGCCCACTCACCTTTGCTCGCACCGTAAGCCTCGTGGTCGATTTGGCCCGCCTATCCCTGGCCGTCGAACTGGGGCGCTTCTTCCGCTGGCGACCCGAGGATATCGTGACCAAGTCCGCTTTTTGCCAGCGCCGCAAGGCCATCAAACCAGGCTTCTTCAAAGACCTCTTTGTCCAGACTTCTCGGCTATTCTACCGCCACTTCCCGGATCATCGGCGGTGGAAAGGCAAGCGGCTCATCGCCGTAGACGGTACCGGGCAGGCGCTGCCCAATTTTGCCTGGCTCGGCCGTGTCTTCGGCTTCCACCTCAACCAGCATGCAAACCGGCCTTCGATGCGGCTGCTCTTCTGCCACGACGTGTTGAATAACATCATCACCGGCGTGACTTTCCATACCCAAAATAGCTCCGAGATCGTCCATGCTTACCAGTTGGTTCCCCAGGCTGACAAGGACGCGGTGTACATTTACGATCGCCACTACGCCAGCTTTGCCCTGGCGTATCTCCACGACCGCCGGGGATCCGATTACGTCATCCGAATGAAGACGGACAGTGGGTCGACGCTGGTCCGCGATTTTCTGCAAGGTACTGATAAAGAGCGGGTAGTGGACACCCGGCTACGTACCGGGCGGGGGTTTAAGAAACTCCAGGAACTCGGACTCCAGCCCGAACGAAACGCACCTTTCCGGGTACGGTTAGTGAGCGTAAAGCTGGATGACGGCACCGTGGAGGTGCTCATGACCTCCCTGACCGATCGACGTCGCTATCCCCATCGCGTCTTCAAGTGGCTGTACGGCAAACGCTGGGGCGTGGAGACGGCCATCTTTACCCTCAAATCGTTCCTCCAGTTGGCGCTGACCTCGGCCTACACGCAGCCCGGTGTGGAGCAGGATCTTTGGGCAAGCTTCGCCTTCTACAACCAGCAGAGCGCCCTGCTCGCCGCCAGTGAAGAGAAAGTAAAACAAGCTACCGCTCACCGCGAGTACGAATACCGCATCAACCGGAACGTGACGGCTGGAATGATGCAGCGTTTTCTATACCACATTTACCTGGACGGCCCGGCCACCTGGAGAAGAAAAATGCTCGTCTTACTGGAGCTGATGCCCCGCTACACCGAGCCTTACCGCCCCGATCGCAAGCGGGAGCGCGAAAGAAAAATAATGCGGATGAATAACCGCCATATCCACGAAAAGAATTACAGAAAAGCGATATAAACACCCGCATACTATCGTCACAATAGCAATCGTATAACGAGGGCAGGCCAGAGATGTGTTCACACCGAATCAACGAAAATATGACGGCCGGATATGGCCTGAAAACGGGCCGCGACTGGGGGTGAGGGAATAAGGTTAAGCCTTAGCTTAATGGTTTTGGCGCAGTGTTGGGCGATTTGTTATTAATTTCAATTACTGTACTTCCAACCTTGTTATCTACAACTTCAAAAAACTTTATGCAATCTATATTTATATACAATCTTCCGGTATAGTTTTTCTTAACAACTACCGGTTCGCTAGGCTTGTCCTTATTCCACATGAAATCAAGCGGATTTGGATTCTGATAAGTCTGAGACATGTATGTTGCTTTACCAGAACTATTATTCAACACACCGCTGATATTACAGTCAAGCGAATAGCCATTTTTCCAGTTGAGCTGAATTTTGTTATCAACAATTATTATCTTAACTATTTCTCCGGATTCTGCAATTTTCCACTCGCTTTGCAATAGTTGATCTTTATTAAGATTGATTAACAGTGAGCTAGCATATTCATCAAAAAGATTTAAATCTTGTTGGGCTTTTCTTGTTTTTTCTTTCCATTTTCTTTCTTCAGCATCACTATCTTTACGAATTCGCGCTAAGGATTCGTGGACATTAGAATTAACTACTTCAAAGTCAAGGGCGTTTTCTAGAACATTCTTAGCCTCCTCAGTCATTCCTGCATCTAAGTATCTACTCGCTAGATTTGCTGCAGCTAGTGAATTACCTTGTTCAGTTGATCTTTTTAACAAACTAATTGATTTCATTGGAAGATCCAGCTCAGCAAAGAGTAGTCCAAGATTATTATTTGCTCCGTGATAATCGGATTGAATTGCTAGCAGCTTTTGATATAGTAACATAGCTTGTAGATAAAATTTTTCTTCGGCAAATTGGTAGGCGGCATCAAAAATAGCTGAAGCATTAGCCGGTTGCAAATCCACTATGTGCCCTAGCAATACTGAAGAATCGAACTGGTCATTCTTTCCACTTAATGCCTCGCTATAAAGTTTGATTAATACTATACGGTCTTCAATAGTATTAACACGAGGGTAATAAGTATTTATAAGTAAAATCGCCTCGTTAAATTCTTCTAATTCAATTCGAGCCTTGACAATGTGCGATATAATTTGAACTAGTTTTGATGTAGGTACATCTAGCTCCATAGCACTTTGAAATTCGCGAATAGCAGCTTTACGTGCATCTATGACTTGATAAGCCAGACCAAGCATAATGTACCCCTCAGCAATGAACTCTATGTTCGTTTCATTTTTTATCGCGCCACGAATTTCATCTTCGGCCCCGGTTTGCCCTGAAACTAGTTTTAATCCATTATAGTAATAAAAAAGTTTTCGTCTTTCAAGGTCACCCTCTTCCGCCTTCAACAATTCTTTGTATATCGATTCAGCTCGGTCATAATCTCGATCCGCAACAATAGCTTTATTTAATATAACGTAGCTTGCCTCTTCAGATTCATCTTTTGCGTCGACGTCAATATCGACTTTGGAAGCCTTATCATTCGCCGGCTGGGTTGCTACAATATCTTTACTATCTTCTTGAGAAATTTTTTCCTGTATTTCCTTTTCTTTGGTAACATTTACTTCTTTATCTCCATATTTTAGTTGTAAATTGGTTGTATTGTCTAAAAGTGACTTAATGTATTTTCTACATATTATAGCTACTATTATGAAAAACACGACTAGTACGAATGGCCACTGTTGCCCTATAGCTGTGATAATATTTATCCATTCAGTTGACGACATAACTTTTGCTTGAACGTTTAGACAATTCACGATTCAATGTGAATATACAAGTTTGTATCAGTCGACTGGTCACAATCTCAAAATTACCACCTTCATATAAGCAAACCTATCCTACCAACTGCTTGAGATTTTATCCTGTCATTGGCCTAGATATTCTCTTAGCCGGACCGCCTTAAATGGCGGTCTGAGTGCAACAGACAGTGCGCACAAAGTTCAATAGACATACTTCACACTCTGTCTAATTCTTAAAGATATGCTTTCTTACCATTGCCGCCCCCGGCGAAGCGTAGCGAAGCCGGGGGCGGCAATGGTAAATTAAATCTCCTTCTCTATTTCCTGCGCCGCGCCTGCCGGTCCCGCCAGCGCTGCGGTAGATCGTTATCCGATCGAAGTAGGTAATAATGCCCCTCCTGAATGTCCACCCCCTGTTGGAAGTATCCCAGGCACGTCTGGCGATAGTACACCTCGTATACGCGGTTTCCCAAAGGTTTTAATCCGACGTATTTGTCCCGTAGTCCACGGCTGACCGTAACGAACTCGTAGCCGTTCAGCCGGAACACTCCACTTTTGTAAACCTTGAAGACCCGCAGCTCGGCATCGTACTCCGCCGGCTTCACCGCATCCTGGTAGGAACGCTCGGATGGCTGGTGTACTAACACGGGCTGGCGCTGGTCCAACGATTCGTGCGGACGTACCTCATTGTATTCCCGCCGGAACTCGTTCATTTTTCGGTTCTGCACCCGCAGGTCCCACGACGGCGGAGTGCAGCATTCGGCCTTCAGGTCCCGATGCATCCGCTCGTGACGACCGTTCTGTGTCGGGCGGCCCGGATCACTGAACACCGGCTCGATGCCGTGGTCCAGTAACCAGTACGACAGAGAGCCGAAGCCCCGCGGGCTCTGGATACTGGCAAAGGCGCTACCGTTGTCACTGTGTAAATACCGAGGTTGGCCGTACTCCTTAAACAAACGGATCAACACCTGTCTGACACCCCGCCAGGTCTCCTGGTACTGGCCCGTAGCACTAAACAGGTACCGGCTATGGGAGTCGCATACTGTTAGCGGAGAGCAGCGCTTGCGATTGCCCAGGTAGAACTTACCCTTGTGATCCATCGACCAGATCTCGTTACACGTCGTAGGGTCGAAGATGGGATTTTGGGCCACCACCTGGCGGCGACGCTTACGAGGCTTGACCAGCCCCGTGCGGACCAAAATGTTATGGATCGTGGTCACCGATGGAATCGACCAATCGGGGTGTTTCTCCACCAGCTTAGCCTGGATCTTTTTCGCCCCCCACTTATTCTTCTGCTTGCGGTTGCGCCAAAATTTGATCCGCTCCACTATTCGACTATCGGTACCCCAGGGACTGGACAGGGGACGCTTCGATCGCCGAAGGTGATAGTGCTCCGGGTCCGATTCGTAGCGCTGAACCAGGTCGTATCCGGCCCGCCGACTGATACCGTAGGCCTGGCACAAACTGGTGAAGGTAAATTCCTCCGTTAGGTAATCGCGGATAAAAAACTGCTTCTGGTCCATATCGGAACTGCTTTTAAACGGCATGGCTTTTCTAGCCAATTTCCTAGTTTAAAAGTGTAAAGCATGTCTATTGAACTTTGTAAAGTATGTCTGTTGGTCATACAGGCTGTCGCCCAACGTGGGCATCTGCGCCGTGCGTCCCGATAGGGCGCATGGACGTCAGATGCGTTGTTGGGCGCTCGTACAGTGGTGTTTTTATTTTTTTATTCTCGGTGGTGCGGGATCTCTAAATGATCCCGATGCCGCTGACAAAATAAAAACCTCCCCGTTAAGAAAAAGCCTTGTCGTTGGTTTACCACCAACGCAGGAGCTTTTTTAGGGGAGACACGTCCTGGCGATGACCGGATGGCTGTGCCGCCGATCCTAACCTTTTCATTTATTGTCTTTTTCTGGATCGGTGGATTTGGTCACGCATTTCCGGTCACCGGCGGCTGCGGGATGGTATATTTTTAATTCCATTTCGCAGCCGTCGGCAAAAACACGACCACCCGTTCCCAAGGTGGATCGATCGGAGCCTGTTTAATTTTTTGGTCGGTCGGTCCCAACCATTTTCTCTTTCATGCTGTTGGCTAGCTGCTCTTGCTTGTCAGCAACGCTTGTGCCGCTCTACCGGCGGTTCACTTAAGCTCACTTACCGCTCCGTCCGGTGAGCACCAAGCTTTCTTCGTGCTATCTCCTGAAGAAACGCTAGCCAACTGCATGATGCCTCTTTTTTTGGGACCGACCAGCCGTTCTTATGGCTCCGATCTTGCCTTTGTCCACCGGTGGTCGGGGTGATAACCCCCCCTGTGTTTTTGTCGCGTATGGCGCCCAACGTGGGCGCCACCGCAGGCCGGCTTAACCAACCAGCATTCGGACCTCGGTCAACTTCAAGATAGCTTTTAAAGGCTTCATCGGCACCTAAAAGCGTGACCGCCGGCTTGACGATGGCGCAGTGTTGGGCGATTATAGTCTACGATATCCATAGTTCATCTACCCTTTCAATTACCCACTTTTTATCTATTCTCTTTAAGTATACTAAGCTACCATGACCGCAGAGCCCTCCACAAATCCATGCATAGTATACGGCTGATTTATTTTTGTCTGCGTTAAACATCACTTTAGAGAATGATACGATGCCAACGCGAGTCGAATCTAAAGACTTCCAATCAAACCCCTCAAGCGCTTGTAATGTATATTTACTCTTGTTGTCTATGTCACTTAAAGACATCCTTCCTTCCTTGTTAATACCTTTAAAGTCAATATCAGAATTCTGAAGTTCTTGAAATATTAAAACGCTATCTATATCATTTAGATTAGTTGTTGTGTCTATTATTATAATCCTGTCAAGTTTACTTTGATTTTTGTACCACTGTGTCAATCGGGAATCAAAACGTTCTGATTCTTGAAAATAACCAGACCATTCTTCTGATTTTAAATTCTGTCTGGCTTCGTCGTTTGATTCGTAGAGATTCAGGCTATCAAAGCTAGGTGGTAATGGTGGAATTGGTGGAATACCATAATGTTCCAGCGCTCCTATTTCTTTGTTAAAAATTAATGATAAAATTTCTGTCTTATCATTAGAGGTTGTACTGTATGAGCACCCCGAATTAATCATGCAAATAGACACGACAGCAGCTAAAGTAATTATCCAATGAACTAACATATTTTTATACATCGCGACTTGTTGTAATTCATGTTGGAGTTATCTTGGTAAGCGACTAGTTTCATTGTTGTTCGGCCCGCCTTAAATGGCGGTCTGTCGCCCAACGGGGGCGCCGGCGCAGGCCGGCTACCACCAGCCAACTTACGGATCAAGATGTTCCCTTTCTAGCCGATAAAGCACCTTCGGCACCCAAAAGAATCACCGCCGGCTTGACGATGGCGCGATGTTGGGCGGTAATAGGTTATACTATTATTTGATCGGTATTTGCACATAAATATGGTACTATACCCTACCAGTATCATGTTATAGTCTTCGGAAGGAAGTGTAACTCTATTTTGATACAAGGTTAATTTACTCAACAGCAATTGGAGCTAGTGCTTTATAAATATATTCTCCATCGTATCGCGGATGTATTTTCAGAGCAAAATCATTATAAAAACAGCATTCGTCTAAGCTTTTCATTACAGATTCAGAATTATAATGATGACCTGTCATAATATCATAAACACCATCGTCAGGATTAAATCCCCCACACTCGATGTCGCCGGGTGCTTCCAGATTGTGGCATGTATGGAGCAGGCCAAGTATATGTCCTAATTCGTGACGGAGTATACCAGCTCGATCAAACTTATTGTTTGGATCAAAAAACGATGGAAATATTTGAATTTGATTAATTTCGTCTTTATTGAATACTACTGTAGCATTAGCGTAATTCTTTTTATCGCCTTCCGCACAAATATTTATATTCGCGTCACTGTTAGACGTTGAAATATCTGAATCATCTTCATCGACGTATATGACCAAATGGTAATTATCGCCTTGTATTTCTTCAAACGGGATTAAAAGATATTCATTCCAATCATTAATTGCATTTGAAACGGCAGTAGAGAGTAAAATGCTGTCCGTAGACGAGGTGAGGTTATAATACTGTACACCATAAGTAATTGATTTCAGTCTGCGAATGTCACCAAATCTAATGTATCGAAAAGTATGGTCCTCATAATCAATGCTTTGGCGGAGACGAGAAATAAACTCTTTGCCTACGTTAAATTGAGTTACTTGGTTTGCGTTTAAAGTGTCTAATAGTATACTATAAGCTATGTTTTTCTTAAACAAATCAACTTCTTTTCTTCGAATCAAGTAGTCTTTGTAAGCAAGAAAATAACTTTGTTGGTCAAGCTGCCGTTCAAAACTCTCACTAACCTCAGTATATACAGAATTCCACAAGGTACGCATAGCATCTTCGGCGGGAGTGCCGAAAATCGATGGTCCAGAAGCTAACGGGACTGCACTTCTGCTATCCTCAAAATCGAACATCTCAGCATATGCGATTTGTTTTTCAGCGTAATTCCGATAGTCAACCCTATTCTCTTCGGATTGTGGATATATTCCATAGTCTTTCGAACCACACGAAACTATTAACATCATGGAACACGCTATATAACAATAGATCCTCATTTTGGATTGCTTTCTTGGGTTCCAGTCTCCTCATCACTAGATAGCCCGCCTATTGCATTAATCAATGATTCAACCGCATCTGCTTGACTAGATAACCCCCCAAACCAGTAACCATCGGAGATCTTATAAGAATTTTTTTCGGATACCTTAATAGATACTGTATGAATATAACCATCCCTCTTTATAGGAGATGTTTGAAGAATATTTCTTGAATTTAAAATGTCTTGCACCCCGTTAGCAGAAATATACTTCATAGTGATATCACTCGCCGATATTTCTTTTAATTTGCCATCCTCACCAAGAAAACCTAGTTTAATGTCAATTATCAAATCAACGAATGGATTTTTAGTTGTAGTTTTAGCCAACGATTTTCCATAATCCACTGATATAATATTGAAAGTGTAAAAGTTTTTATCCGATCCAGCAATTGTATACTTAATCGGATGAATAATTAGTTCTAGTAGAATTTCCTCTTTATTGTTCCTTATGCCAATTTGCTGATATTTGATTCCCGGAATCTCCTGATTTTTAGGAAGACTATTCAAAGTATGAGTTATATGTTGTGACGAATATTTGGTTAGATCTTTCTTTTTGTAGGTATCAAGAAAATTAAGTCCAACTTTAATTGCCGAACCTGTTAGAGCGGCTGCTACGGTTCCAAATTGAGTTGATGAGGTTTGCGATGGAAGCTTCACACTAGAATCCTTGATCAATGTTATAACACTGTAAACTGCCTCATACTTAATTTTATTATGAGATGAGGTGTATGCATATACCTGACTGTACAACTCTAAAGAGTTCACTGTTAGAAAAATTATTACAAAAAGTCTAGTCATCATATTATACCATAATTATTTTTAGACAAACCCAGCTCTATATCTTGAGCACAATCTGATTTTGTAGATCATTTGCTATGAAGAACGAATTGTACAATAACTTGGGAAAAGGATATGCGCATTTCTAATTTTTTAAGTTAGAGGAAATATCATGAATCAATGTGCTGTCGTTTAAGTAGTGATGAGCACCAACTGCAGTTCCGACTTTGAAATCTATAGTTGATACATGTTTTTCTATAACCTCAAGGCACTTAGGGTTATGCATTATTTGAGCACACAATGAACATTGTCCCTCAGAAACAAAATTTGTTTCAGTAAATACTCCGTGATCTCTTAGCAATTGAACTAAATATTCAAACCCCCAAAGTCTTATATGACTAAGTAAATAATTTCGTTTAGCATTATCAAATATATCTTTTAGTGATTGCATGTTTTGATTACCTAAAGCCAGAGGATGAGAGCTTGATATATGTGGATCTAAAGCACTGCAACATGGTACTACGTTACCATCCCGCCCAATGTGTGGTCCACTCGATAAACATGGCAAAACTGGTACTGTATTACTCCTTTCTTGTAAGAGGTCAATCTCTTTTTCTGCCCTGCCAAAATTTATTACTTCTTGGGTATGGACTATTCGGCCAAACTCTGCTCTTAGCAATTCTAGCTCTTCAACTACTTTTTGATCTGGATTAGGAACAATGCAATATCTAATGGATGTTTTTATGCCCATACTGTTTGAAGCTGTAATAGCGTTCCGGATATTGTCCAAGGTTACAAATTCACTGTGGTATGTGTCATAGCTTAGTGTAAGCGAATCAATTCCAACTACCTTTAATAATGTTTTAGTAGCTGAATGCTCCGAATTGGCCCAATAAGCTGAGGTAACAGCTCCAGTTTTTATGGAGAACTGATTTGCCGCATCAATTATCAATTTCATTTGTGGGATCACTAAGAACGGTTCCCCTCCAGTAAAACTAATTTGCCGAATATCTTTGGATAAATCACCTAACTCACTTGCAATCTTTTTTGCAGAAGCTATAGAAAGATCCAATGTAAAATCATTACTTGGAAGGGAACTAACTATGCAATGTGTACATTTGAGGGGACAACGGTCCGTCAGAGAAATACTAAGGTGGCACCCAAAGTTTCTATTGACTCTTAGAATTGTTTCGTTTAATCGTTCTGTATAGCCTTGTTTGGATCGCATGTGACTTTGTTTTCGGATTTACGACCAAACGTCAACTTCTTTCAATCTTACAGCAGCTACTTGATCTAATTTTGCTTTAATAGCATTGTCATCCAAGTTGAGTTCGTACTTTAGGATATCTGCGAATCGACGCTTAGCGGCAGAATCAAACCCTAAGATGCGGTCTAGGTTACTTTTGTCTTTGAGGTAGGCTTCTGGATCATCCAGCATCTTTTTTAATTCTTCGTCGGATAAATTATTAATTGCCATAATGCGAAGGGTTGTTTTGTCTTTGTCTAAAAGTATTCCCAAATTACCAGTTTACAAAAGTAATTTAAAAAATCACTAGATATAGGGATATGGTTTAGCGGTAAGATCCTCTGCAGGTCATTATAAATCTGCGAATGATTTTGGTACATTGACTGCCGGCCTGCCTTTAATGGCAGGCTGTCGCCCAACGGGGGCGCCGGCGCGGCCCGGCTCCACCAATCAGCAACCGGACCTGAGTAAGCCTTCAAGTTAACTTATCAAAGCGTTATCGGCACCTGAAAGCTTCACCGCCGGGATGACGCTGGCGCGGTGTTGGCTGACGTCCTTATTATTGGGAGCGTCTGCGACCTGTAACTATGCGGTAGCTTTTCATAGTAACGTGAGCTGTTTCTACGCGGTAGCATAAAGGCTGATGCGGGCTATTTCTACGCGGTAGCATAAAAGGATAGTGCGGGCTGTTTCTACGCGGCAGCATAAAAGGTAGTGCAGGCTATTTCTACGCGGCAGCATAAAAGGTAGTGCGGGCTGTTTCTACGCGGTAGCATAAAAGGTAGTGCGGGCTGTTTCTACGCGGTAGCCTGGTTGATGAAACCTGATTCATGGATCGGAGTCTTGCGGGCATCTGGAACCTGAAATATGGAAGATTAGGTCAAACCGGAGGCTCACGATCGTTGTGTTTTGAGGCCATGCGGGCTATGGATGTCAGCCAACGGGTGCGCCAGCGCAGGCCGGCGCCACCACTCAGCATTCGGACTTCAACAAGCCTCAAAGCAGCTTCTAAAGCCTTGATCGACACCCCAAATCTTCAACGCCGGCTTGACGATGGCGCAGTGTTCGCCGCATTTAATTAAAGTTATACTGCATGTCCATGTAAATGACGGTATCTATTTCTTCGCGGTTACTTTTAACCGATAAAATTATTGATCGTCCATCAGAATTAATCTTTCTATCAATGATGTTAATATACTGTTGCTTTTCGTAAGATTCACTGAATACTATGCATTCTCCCATGACTGTTTTATTCCTTGGTAGTTGCAAATCCAATACTACACTACTATATGAGTCATAAGGTGCTGCTGCGCATTGGTAACGATACCCATTATAAATTGTATAGCTGATACCGGGTTGTTCATCGATACATGGAGTGTTTCCTGATATCAAGACTACTCGCTTTACGCCGACACTCAGTTTGTTATCAAGACAATTATTGTTATTAGCTTGCGATTCTTTCAACTGTAATGTCGGAATAGGTTTATTCCTTTGCCCAACATAATAAATTAAATGATCTGTATTTAGTTTGATTGTGTCATATACTCTATGCTTACTAATCTCACCGGTAGTATTGTCCGTAGCAATCAAGGTATATATGAAGTTAATATCATAGTTTCCGTTAGTCCTGCGTGAATAGCGTAAGGTGTCTAACTTGCCATCAATTTTTAGGCTTCGGGAATTAAAATCTTTTTCGATCTCAGATTCCACCTGGAATTCTTTGACCTCTGTTTTTAGCCTATGATAACGATGCATAGGAAAGTCAAAAATATGGCTCAGCTTCGTAAAATCATTCGACATGACCACAGATAGGTAATTGGTAGCAATCCTATTAATACTGTCTCTATCTAGGATTGGAGTAGTCGTTTGTATTATCTCTTTATCCGAAGGACATGGTTCAATAGATATTGGTTTGTAAACCCAAAAAACCAGAACCCCTGCCGAGCCTGCTGTAGCAAATAATATCCGTGTCATAAACTTGAACGATCCTGGAATCATACCAATGACAGCACCTGCTGCAATTGCAAAGACTGGCGGATATAAATTAGCAAGCGCTGGTTTAATACACTCTTGATAATGAGCATACAACATTAACAAAGCTATCACTAGGACGCCAAACAAAAAGGCTATAATTTGCTTTGTTGATTCAGTCATCACATTTTAAACTTTTCCATATGTTTTCATGACGTCTTTACCAAAATAAGCCTTCTTCACAATATACACTATAGCGATAATGCAACTTTTAGTATAATTTCAAATTTTCTTAGCAATAGCAATAGCAATATACTTTATCTGACTATGATATTGCGGCGAACGTGGGCCTACCCGACGGCCGCCATCCCGTCCCAGTAATCCGGGTGTCGATCTTCATCACGGCCATCTTCAAGCAATATTAGCACCGCAAAACTTAATCGGCGGCTGTACGTGGTAGGCAGTGTTGGGCCCAGTGGTTTCATTTTATTAATCTTGATTTTCTCGCGAGCTATGCGGGATCTGTATAGGCTCATAATTCCAGCTATCTCGTTCCAGTTTAGGCTCAGCGAAGGAAGTCTCATAGACCGCAATGATTATATGTTTTCAGAGATGTTGGTTGTCCTGTGCGGCAGCATGAGACCAACCCGATCTCATTATAGACCAGATCCTAATCACTTTTCCAGATTGGAATCGGGCCACGCTGCCCATTTTCTATAATGGCCTCGCCGCCGATCCGTGCGGTAGCTTTTAATTAAGATCAGCGAGGACCTGGTTAGCTTGATCAAACTGATGTAACCTTGCCCGAAGCCGAGTGGCTCATAATATATGTTCTTTCTGCCGCCCAGATCGCGCCTGTAATCTGCTACCTGACATCTGGAACTACCGTCGACCGTGAAAAGCTTCAAATCGCCGGCGTAGGTCTTTTCGGCGATAGAGAGCATGGGCCGAAACCCGCAGCGCAGCGGAGGCTTTTGGGCCATAGCGAACATCGACGAAAACACCGGGCATCATCGCCACCAACCAGCACCAAAGCTATTCCTGGAACAACTTGTATGATTCATCGGAGCAACGTTTTGCTTGGCTGCCTGCATTCTATTGTTTCAGTAGTGCGGGCTGTCCATTGGGCCCAACGGGTGCGCTGGCGCAGGCCGGCTTCACTGAACAGCTCGTGGAGTAGGATAGTCCTTCAACTACCTTTTAAAACATCATCGACACATACCAGCTTAACCGCCGGCTTGACGATAGCGCAATGTTCTGCGCATTTTTTATAAGATGCACAACCGTAATTATACATGATATAGAAGACTGTTGTACTCCTCCAATTTGTTTAAGGAAATTCCATTTTTCCAATCGTCATACATCTTACTCGTTGAGTTTACAAGTTCAACATCTGGGAGTAAATCAGTTGGTGGATAAGAGACTTTAACTATTGGATAGTCAGACATTCCATATATAGGCATTGGATACACCATCTTTCCTGTAATACTAATGAGTGATGATTCATAAGAATCTTCCGCTGCGATTTTCTTTGCTAATTTACCAACTCGTTCACATTCCTGAGAATCTACTTTGATCCAATTTTGAATTTCAAATTGATCGTAAAAATCTTTAATTTTAATTTTGAGGCTGACGTACATATACAATTCAGCATTTACCCTGTATATATTCTTAGAAAGGTTAGTTATATCACCTTTAACTTTGCCACTAGTTATTGCTGATATACTATCAGGCAATGGAAATTCTAATAATGTTTCAAGAATATGATCCTGATTGCATTTTGGACAATAAAACTTTGAGGGCAAAATCATCTGTAATTTAATTTTTATCCGGTTGGCGGTAGCGCGTGTTCCTCTACCTCACGTAGTACTATTTGCAATTCAAGAGTTGGTCGTATTATCGTTGATATACTATACTGCCAAATTGATACATTGCCTACAAATATTGTAGTGGCTCATCAGATTTGTACTAAGGTGAGGCCTATTGAGGTATTTGCTTCACAACTATTCCAGCAGCTGCTTCGCTGATTGCTGCCACATACTTTCCTTTTTTTGACGCCGTTGGTTCATAATCATATGCATTAAACAATCTAACTTCTGTATTATCGGTAAGATCAATAAGACTCGACGCTGGACCGGGTAGTGTTGCGATCAGCATGCTACCATATAGGGTTAGTCTATTAGCAACTACCTTTCCAGAATATATTTTCTGCATACTCATATTCTCTGGATCAATTGTGTAGACACCTTCTGATGTATTTATTATAATTTTACCTGCACTTACCTGTAACGTAGTCATTTCTAGATCTAATGCTTTATATTTTGTGACCTCCCCTGATTCTAGGTCTAATTGTTTTATAACTTTATTATTTTCACCAAGTACAAATAAAAGTGTATTACTATCAATAAATGCAAAATGACTTACTTGATCTTCAACAAGGACCTTACGGTCCTTTTTTTCTAGATCATATAGCGTCAGGTTGAAATCGGTACAGTTATAGGATCGATCACAACTATATGATTGATATACTACCTTGTTGGCTTCAGGTGCTACTACCGGGGAATCAATGATTCTATCTGCTTCGAAAGTAATTTGTTCTATTGGCCTTTCGATTGATGCATCGACTAGATAAGAAGCTGCATAAAATCCATCCCGAATCTCAATTAATTCGATGCTATCTACTTTTATCCTATATAGATTGTTACTTCCCGACTCTGGTGAAATAAAATATATAAAGTCATCCTTTATTGACCAGTCAATCCAGGTGTCGTGACTTGCCTGTGTAACCAAAGATATATCATCTTCTTTGAGTTGATCAAACCCATATATCTTCGTTTGTCCAGTCAAATTAAAGTGATAAAGTGTTGATAAAATAAATACGATTAAATATTTCATTTTACTTCTTGTTTGGTTTGCGTTGCGCAGAACGTATGCCTACCCGACGGCCGCCATCCCGTCCCAGTAATCCGGGTATCGATCTTCATCGCGGCCATCTTCAAGCAATATTAGCACCTCAAAACTTAATCGGCGGCTGTACGTGGTAGGCAATGTTGGGCCCAGTGGTTTCATTTTATTAATCTTGATTTTCTCCCGAGCAATGCGGGATCTGTATAGGCTCATAATTCCAGCTATCTCGTTCCAGTTTAGGCTCGGCGAAGGAACCCTCGTAGACCGCAATGATTATATGTTTTCAGTGATGCTGGTTGTCCTGTGCGGCAGCATGAGACCAACCCGATTTCATCAAAGACCAGATCTTAATCTCTATTCCAGATTGGAATCGGGCCACGGTCCCCATTTTCTATGATCACCCGGCCGATCCGTGAGGTAGCTTTTGATTAAGATCAGCGAGGACCTGGTTAGCTTGATCAGACTGATGTAACATTACCCGATGCCGGGAGGCTCATAATATATGTTCTTTCTGCCGCCCGGATCACGCCTGTAATCTGCTACCTGAAATCTGGATATGCAACCGACCGTGAAAAGCTTCAAATCGCCGACGTAGTTCTTTTCGGCGATAGAGAGCATGGACCGAAACCCGCAGCGCAGCGGAGGCTTTTGGCCCATAGCGAACATCGACGAAAACACCGGTCATCATCGCCACCGACCAGCACCAAAGCTATTCCTGGAAGATCTTGTATGAATCATCGGTGCAACGTTTTGATGGCGGCAGTCGGTGATTCTTTTCTGTAGTACGGGCTGTCCATTGGGCCCAACGTGGGCGCCGACGCCGTGGGGAACTCGTTCGGCAGAAAGCTTAAAGTTATCATTAAAAGGTAGCCTTTCCGGTGGCAGTGAACATGGCCCAAAACCCGCAGCGCAAGCGGAGGCTTTTGGGCCATTGAGAACGGCGCCGGATTGGCGGTCAGGGAACTCAAAAGCATCCAATCACTAGCCAGCCCCGCATGGACGTTGGCGCAGTGTTGTCTGTCAGGCTTGTCTTTTTTAATTAATTCGCTTGCAGACAACGGGTGCCTACCCGACGGCCGCCATTCCCGACGCACACCCCGGGTGTCGATCTTCATCACGGCCATCTTCAAGCAATATTAGCACCTGAAAACTTAATCGGCGGCTGTACGTGGTAGGCAGTGTTGCACGCATTATTAATTTTTAAATTTCCACTTAAACCATTGAATCTCAAAATCGTCTTTTGACACCTTCTCTAACGTAAAATGATTTTTAAAATCATCAATTGCGAGATTGTTGTCTGTCCAATACCCTACATTATCCCCTTCTGGAAGACATATTGCATAACTACCTTCTCCAATAAATCCGATCTCTCTATTTACATATCCGTTTTCATCATCATATTCAATGTACCATCGATTCACCTTATGTAACAGATGGTCGTAATCTGGATTTGCATTAGGAATTAATGTTTGCAATAGACTAATTAGGGCTCTATGCAGAATAGAGTGGGTAGATTAGCTTTCGGCCATGAACAGTCTACCTCTTTTTACGGCCGCTCTAGGCCTGCAAGCTCCCTGGCAAATTACGGAAGCCAAATTTGAAGAACAAGCAGATGGCGCTCGCTGCCTGCACCTTTGGATCGACTTTGAGCGTGGCGCTAAGTTCAGCTACGGCGATGAGCAGCAGCTTACCGCTTACGACACGGTGGAACGGCAGTGGCGTCATCTAGACTTCTTCCAGCACAAGTGCTTTCTACACTGCCGTGTGCCACGCGTTCAGTTGGCCGACGGCAAAGTCAAGACGGTGAGCTTGCCCTGGGCCCGACCCGGCAGTGGCTTCACCCTGTTGTTTGAGGCCTACGTCCTTCAACTCGTCGAACTGGAGACTCCAGTCAACAAGGTAGGTCAGGCCGTACGGGAGAACCCACATCGGTTATGGACCATCATTCGCCACTACGTGGGGCGTGCCTACCAAGCGCTCGACCACAGCAAAGTCAAGCAGATCGGTATTGACGAGACCAGTACGAAGAAGGGCCACCACTACATTACCGCCGCGGTCGATCTAGACCAACGAAGAGTGGTCCACGTCACAACCGGCAAGTCAAAGGAAAGTGTAGGCGCCATTCGTAAGTATCTGACCACCAAGGACTGCTGCGCCGAGCAAATCGAGGAAGTCTGTATCGATATGTCTCCTTCTTTCATCGCCGGGGTGCTGGAAGAGTTCCCCCAGGCCTCCATCACCTTTGATCGCTTCCACGTAGTCAAGCTACTCAATGAGGCCATGGACCGAGTCCGTAAGGCCGAAAGACGGGAGCATGACCTACTCAAAGGACACAAGTACACTTTTCTCAAGTCGGAGGCTAATCTTTCTGACACCAAGCGGGCGGAGCGTGACGAACTGCTGAAGCTCTATCCCACATTAGGGGATGCCTACCGGCTCAAGATCTTGTTCAACGACTTTTGGGACATGCAAGACGAAACCAGAGCGGAAGCCTTTCTGAATGACTGGGTGGAGCAGGCTCGGGCCAGTGGAATCGTGCCCTTCATCGACTTTGTCGCTACGCTCAAACGGCATTGGTACGGGGTAATCAGCTTCATCACCTCACGCATCACTAATGGCATACTGGAAGGAACCAACACCAAAATACAACTGGCTAAGCGTCGAGCTAGGGGGTATCGCAACCTAGACAACTTCATCGCTATGATATACCTGTTGGCCGGTAAGCTCGACCTACGCTACCCATTTAAATCTGCATAGAGCCCTAATTAGAATTCTTTTCATTAAAGAGGAGTCCTTTGATCTTGACTCATTTCTACTATCTTTTGGTATTGCAAAGGCATAGTACACCATGCGTTTATCTTATTTTCGTATTACACTTATTAAATAATTTATATGCTTTATTATATGCCCTATTCGTGCACTGTAATAGACTTATTATCCATTTCTAAAAATAGATCACCTTGTTCAAATGCTTTGTTTATCTCGGCGAAGTTTGCTTCAAATAACCTGATTAAATCGTTGTTCACAATATTTCCAGTTGTTACCCAAAGCAGCCTTTTTGGTTTTTTCTTAATCAATCTTTGATGCGGAAAATCTTTGTCCTTTGTTATAACTACAGTCTCTAGAGTTGCGTATTCATTGATGATTTCAGCGTCAGATGTGTAATTTTGCTTCGGTAAGTCGAGTGTATGGATCGCATCTACTCCTTGTGAAGTAAGCCAGATTTTAAGTCTCTTCGGCAATTGAGCGTCAACTAGGTATTTCATCAAGCAGCTGCCACCTTATGGATGGATTTAACCTCTGCAAGTTTCGATGCAAATAACAGACAAGCTAAAATGTCAGGCTGTTCTAGATCTTCATAATCTTCCAGTATTTGATCAGTCGTCATACCGGCAGCTAGTAGATCAAGGATCATAGTGACTGGATATCTTAGGTTCCGGATGGTTGGCTTACCAAATAGGATGTCTGGATTCAGCGTGATACGTTGCAGAAGATCTTGCATAGCTAAATTTTTATCTGGAAACGTGGTATCCATGGTGTTGGTTGCGTGCAACGTGGGCGCCGACGCCGTGGGGAACTCGTTCGGCAGAAAGCTTAAAGTTATCATTAAAAGGTAGCCTTTCCGGTGGCAGTGAACATGGCCCAAAACCCGCAGCGCAAGCGGAGGCTTTTGGGCCATTGAGAACGGCGCCGGATTGGCGGTCAGGGAACTCAAAAGCATCCAATCACTAGCCAGCCCCGCATGGACGTTGGCGCAGTGTTGTCTGTCAGGCTTGTCTTTTTTAATTAATTCGCTTGCAGACAACGGGTGCGCTGGCGCAGGCCGGCATGACCGATCAGCTCTTGGATTGGTAAGTTCCTTTACGGACCTATGGAAAGCTTCATCGACACTAGTCAGCATAACCGCCGGCTTGACGCTAGCGCAATGTTGGCGGAAGTGCTTCTCTTTTATTAATGGTCCTGTGGGCTTAATAGTATGCGGCAGCTTTTCCTTTGGCTGACGGCGGAGTAGCTGCGGTAGCTTTTATACTCCTACGGGCTCAGTAGTTGGCGGTAGCTTTTCCTTTACTGAAAGCAGGGTAACGTATTGTAATCTGTTTTCCTGTAATACGGGTTTCAATTTGACAGCTTTCCGAAGTTTCGGTATTATTTGTACATATCTAGAAGATCCGCTTTGTCCGTATACTTTGCTGCTTCACCTGATAAAAAGTAGTAAGCCATTAAAATATAAATTAGAGTTATTGCCATAGCTGTCCATAGCTTATTCTTCTCTTTATCATTAGTATCAAACACAGACTTCCAGCCATTATACAAAGGGAAGAATAAAAATATGGGTCCTACGATATAGTAGAATATGAAACCAATGAAATCAAATAATTTATCCAAAATGAATATATTTTAAACTTAACTAAATGATACTTTAGAAAGTAGGTGATGATGTAATTTCAAGTTTTGAGTTGAAGCGGTAACCAGTTTGAACTGGCAGCAAGAGCTAACCTACTAAATATAATCTGTATCGTCACTGGACTTAGCTATCCTATGTTCTAAGCTGGTGCGGCATTTCCGCCAACGGGTGCACTGGCGCAGGCCGGCATTCCCGATCAGCTTTCGGATTGGTGAGTTCCTTTTTCCACCAATGTAAATCTTCATCGACACTAATCAGCATCACCGCCGGCTTGACGATAGCGCAATGTTGGCGGAATTGCTTCTTTTATTCGGAGTCATGCGAGCTGTTTCTACGCGGTAGCTTTCCGGAGTGATGCGAGCTATTTCTTCGCGGCAGCTATTTTGAAGTCATGCAGGCTGTTTCTACGCGGTAGCTTTTTCGGAGTCATGCAGGCTGTTTCTGCGCGGCAGCTTTTCGGAGTAGGCAAGGCTGTTTCTACGCGGTAGCTTTCCTAGTTTTGTGAGCTTAGTAATGCGCGGCAGCTTTTTCTTCGGCTGATGGTAGACTAGCTCGCGGTAGCGTCACCCGGTCCTGCGGGCTTAGCGGTGTACCGTAGCTTTCCTATGACTCACGGCGGAGTGGTTTGTGGTAGTTTTCTCATTGGTGTGAGTTCGGCTGAATAAATTCATAGTTTATCTATCCATATCTGCATAATTTCTTTCTTCGACCGCTCTAATTTTTCATCGGCATAGTTTAATGTAGACCATGTCCAACCAACCCCATTCACTTCGTAGTACATACGTTCACCTAACTTTGTATTGATAATATTATAGCTATCAAGTCTAATTGATCGGTTTTCTATTAAGGTAAGAGCAAGATGAAGTTTCAACAAATCTATTTCAGATAGCTTCTTCGACACTAACAAGCTTTGAATGCAGGACGAGTCGTTCAATATACTATTTGAAACAATAGAATCTATACTAATTCCATATCCGTAACTTTCTATGTAGTTGATCCCACCTGTTTTCAACGATTGGCGAATACTATTATAAGCCGAGTTGCACGATTCACTACCTGAACCATTGTTCTTGAAACTGCAAGCGGTGACCAACAAGATGATGATGTATAGAATTTTACCTCTCAAATTAAATATTTAAATAAGCGGATTAAATCGTTCGACTTCATGAAGTTGGATAATTTCTACCCTAGAAGCCTGAGAATACATGAGTTGTTATCTGGCATTTCCGCCAACGTGGGTGCCTGCGCGGCCCGCACCTCCGGAAAAACGCAGCTAGCGAGAACCTTTACTACGGCCACCAATAAGCACTGAAGATAACCCACCAGCTTCGAGTGCGGGTTGACGTAGGCACATTGTTGGCGGAAGTGCGTAAATGTCTTCAATTTCCGGTCCCGACCGATGTGATTTTGCGGCAGCTGAATGGCTCTCTGCAGGCGGAGATCATTGTGGTAGCTAAAGTGCCCTGTGAGCTAACTTCCTCAGTTCCGCTATAAATGCTAGCCGGGATGATTCGTGCGGCAGCATAATTAATTGTCCCGCGGGAAGGCAGCGCCATTTGCCGATATAAATGCTAAACGGGAGGATCCGTGCGGCAGCATAATAAGTGTCCTGCGGGAGGGCAGCGCCAATTGCCGCTATAATTGCTAAACGGGAAGATCCGTGCGGTAGCATGAATACAATGCGGGCTGAATTCATCTTCTAAGCTTCATCTGGCAATCCAATTCCGAGCGTGACTCTTCCTAAGTTTCTGCGGGCAACGGACGTGTGTTTTGGCCACTGATTGGTGTGGCATTTCCGCCAACGGGTGCGCCACCGCAGGCCGGCTACCACCAGCCAATTTACAGATCATAAGGTTTCTTTCCTAGCCGATAAAGCACTCTCGACACTGACCAGCCTCACCGCCGGCTTGACGATGGCGCAATGTTGGGCGAATCTAATTTAGGCTACAAAATTTGCCAATCGTCTCCTCTATTTCTGATTGACTATAATTGTATTCAAATAACTCATTGCAATGTCCTTCCGCCATTTTGTAAGTATAACATGCTTTCTCTAGACTATCCTGCGACTGATATATACGTGCTAAGGATAGATAAGCTTCTAATTCTGTTGAGTCATTTTGGATTGACAACTGATAGTACTTCTTTGCACTACCTAGATTGCCTCTCCTTTCATTTAACATGGCTACGGCCCGATACGTCAGAGAGTTTGCTCTTCCGTCTTGGATAATTCTATCAAATAAATTTTCACTTCTATTATAATTCTCCAATTGAATATGGCTCAATCCTAAATAATTAGCTGCTTCGGTGTATTTGGGTTCTGTTTTTAAAACATTTTCGCCAGTTTTGACAGCATATTCATAATACCCCTTATGATAATACCCGATCAACAATTTTGTTAAAAAGTATGGAGTGAGTTTCTCTAGGGAGTCACGTTTAATGGAATAAGCTATAACTTGATCAGCTAGATTAAACTCGCTGGAAATGGTTATCATATTTGTGTTGGCAACTAAATAATTTGGACATATTTCTAATGATGCCTCAAAATCGTCTAGCATCCCTATCAACTCTTCTCTTGATATATAGTGACCTTTATTTTGAAAATGTAGGGCTCCTCTATTAGAGATTGCAATGTAATTTTCTGGATTGTATGTTAAAGCTTGATTGTTAATTTGTATGGCTTCATGGTAATTTTCATCTTTTATCAGTTCATTCACTCTTTCTAAGTAATCCCAATCTAAATCATCTAAGCCCGCCTCACAATCAGAAAGTTCCCTACATGAACTAACTGCAATACTTACTGTCATAATTAAAATCCATACAAAGTACCTGTTCTTTGAATAAAATTTATCGCATGAAACGAGTTTGGTCGTATTAATCAAAACTGGTAAGTTGGTATAGGATTGTTATAAACCGCTTCTGCGAAGTCGAGCTACTAGTAGAACTTTATGTAAACGTCAGGGTCTCAATTGTAGTGTTGTGTAAATGCTTTGTGCCGGCCTAATGCCGGCATGAGTGCAACAGACAGTGCGCACAAAGTTCAATAGACATACTTCACACTCTGTCTAATTCTTAAAGATATGCTTTCTTACCATTGCCGCCCCCGGCGAAGCGTAGCGAAGCCGGGGGCGGCAATGGTAAATTAAATCTCCTTCTCTATTTCCTGCGCCGCGCCTGCCGGTCCCGCCAGCGCTGCGGTAGATCGTTATCCGATCGAAGTAGGTAATAATGCCCCTCCTGAATGTCCACCCCCTGTTGGAAGTATCCCAGGCACGTCTGGCGATAGTACACCTCGTATACGCGGTTTCCCAAAGGTTTTAATCCGACGTATTTGTCCCGTAGTCCACGGCTGACCGTAACGAACTCGTAGCCGTTCAGCCGGAACACTCCACTTTTGTAAACCTTGAAGACCCGCAGCTCGGCATCGTACTCCGCCGGCTTCACCGCATCCTGGTAGGAACGCTCGGATGGCTGGTGTACTAACACGGGCTGGCGCTGGTCCAACGATTCGTGCGGACGTACCTCATTGTATTCCCGCCGGAACTCGTTCATTTTTCGGTTCTGCACCCGCAGGTCCCACGACGGCGGAGTGCAGCATTCGGCCTTCAGGTCCCGATGCATCCGCTCGTGACGACCGTTCTGTGTCGGGCGGCCCGGATCACTGAACACCGGCTCGATGCCGTGGTCCAGTAACCAGTACGACAGAGAGCCGAAGCCCCGCGGGCTCTGGATACTGGCAAAGGCGCTACCGTTGTCACTGTGTAAATACCGAGGTTGGCCGTACTCCTTAAACAAACGGATCAACACCTGTCTGACACCCCGCCAGGTCTCCTGGTACTGGCCCGTAGCACTAAACAGGTACCGGCTATGGGAGTCGCATACTGTTAGCGGAGAGCAGCGCTTGCGATTGCCCAGGTAGAACTTACCCTTGTGATCCATCGACCAGATCTCGTTACACGTCGTAGGGTCGAAGATGGGATTTTGGGCCACCACCTGGCGGCGACGCTTACGAGGCTTGACCAGCCCCGTGCGGACCAAAATGTTATGGATCGTGGTCACCGATGGAATCGACCAATCGGGGTGTTTCTCCACCAGCTTAGCCTGGATCTTTTTCGCCCCCCACTTATTCTTCTGCTTGCGGTTGCGCCAAAATTTGATCCGCTCCACTATTCGACTATCGGTACCCCAGGGACTGGACAGGGGACGCTTCGATCGCCGAAGGTGATAGTGCTCCGGGTCCGATTCGTAGCGCTGAACCAGGTCGTATCCGGCCCGCCGACTGATACCGTAGGCCTGGCACAAACTGGTGAAGGTAAATTCCTCCGTTAGGTAATCGCGGATAAAAAACTGCTTCTGGTCCATATCGGAACTGCTTTTAAACGGCATGGCTTTTCTAGCCAATTTCCTAGTTTAAAAGTGTAAAGCATGTCTATTGAACTTTGTAAAGTATGTCTGTTGGTCATACAGCATTTCGCCCAACGTGGGCGCCGACGCCGTGGGGAACTCGTTCGGCAGAAAGCTTAAAGTTATCATTAAAAGGTAGCCTTTCCGGTGGCAGTGAACATGGCCCAAAACCCGCAGCGCAAGCGGAGGCTTTTGGGCCATAGAGAACGGCGCCGGATTGGCGGTCAGGGAACTCAAAAGCATCCAATCACTAGCCAGCCCCGCATGGACGTTGGCGCAGTGTTGTCTGTCAGGCTTGTCTTTTTTAATTAATTCGCTTGCAGACAACGGGTGCGCCAACGTCTGCCCGGGACACACCGACCACGGCACGAAATTCGGCCCCCAAAACAAGCCTTTCTGGCGATTGAGAACATGGGCCAAAACCCGCAGCGGTAGCGGAGGCTTTTGGCCCATTGTGAACATCGACAGAAACGCGGGGCTACCGACCACCAGGCCGTTGCCCAGCCCCCCGCACGCCCGGGTTGACGATGGCGCAATGTTAGCTGCTGCGGCCGACGCACTGCACTTCCTTTTGGCGGGGATTGCGCCTTCCGCGTTGCGAGACGCAGGTGGTCGAGCCGCAGGCTCACCACTTGCCGTTTCGGTGCGGAATGGCGCAGTCCCGATGATTCCGCCAATCCCAGACCCAGGAGCGGAGTAAAGCAGCCCTTTGGAAATCATTACTCCTACGACTGACCACGCCGTTGCAGCTAACGAGTGCGCCCACGCAGCCGGGGCATCTATAAGTCGAAGCTAAAGACTTCACCTCACCCAAAAGGGGGCGGCGCGGCGGCATGGACCGAAACCGACCACCGGGAGCTTTCGGGCCATTGACGAGGCGACGAACCCGGGCATCGATACCATCCAGCCAACATTACGGCCACCGAGCCCCGGTTGACGTTGGGCGCGGTGTTGGGCGATTCTTGTTTCATTCCTCATTACGATTCTGGGCGATTTTTGGAACACCTGTATGTTAGAGTTGTCTTTCGCGCAGTAAAGGTACTTATCGCCAAGTGATCGAATTTATGATTTTCTTCATATCCTCTTGGTCGGCAAATCTTTCGGTACCATATGATTGAGCATGAACGGTAATCCATCGATTCACATGTTTGGGATCAATAAATGAGTAGGTAACCAATATATTTGAGTCTAAAAGTTCTATCTCCTCGCTATCTACCGTGACTGCCATGAAAATGGTCTCGTTTGGGATTTCGATAAATTGCTCATCCTTTTGGTCAATGTGACCATTCTGTTTAATATATCGCTGAAATGCATTTTGCAGATCTCTGTCTTCGATAGGTGTAGTCGATTTGTGACTCATCACCGTAATAATATTGTAACCATTGATAGTGTCTAAAACATTATTATCTATAGTAAGACTGCTGTCTGTAGTTATCGTCTGCCTCCACCGATTCGGATATACTATTTTAAAATCCACAGTAATGCTATTTTTTATGTTATCCTCTGGAATAGCTTGTTGTTCAGATAACTTGACTGTCAGCTCTCTATAACTGTCTTCGCTCCTTTCACACGAAAATATGATAATCAAAACTGCGATGACAGCAATTATTTGCCTCATAATAATTCTGATTAAACCGATAAATCCTTTAGGGCAACGGATATAAGCCCGTAAGAGCTTTCTTCTAATTTCCTAAAGTTAATAAAGGCAATACAATCTAATATAGATACGTAAAATTCGTTTTGATGATATTCATTCATAGGCCCATTCAATTCAATGATTAGCACACATTGTTCCTCAAAATGATCCTGCATGACATCGATCCATGCATCTAAGTTTTTCCCATAATATGAGGGGAAGCCATCGAAGTTTGCGAAGTAATTGTGGAATTTGGTCCAAGAATCGATATCACGAAGATCAATATAAACGGTTTTTAGCATTTTGAGTGTTTTAGTATAGAGTCATTACTACTCGGGGGTTTGATCTGTCGTGCCGGCTTTAATGCCGGCATGTCGCCCAACGTGGGTGCCTGCGCGGCCCGCACCTCCGGAAAAACCCAGCTAGCGAGAACCTTTTCTACGGCCACCAATAAGTACTGAAGATAACCTACCAGCTTCGAGTGCGGGTTGACGTAGGCACATTGTTGGCGGATGTGCGTAAATGTCTTCAATTCCCGGTCACGACCGCTGCCATTGTGCGGCAGCTGAAAGGCAATGCGGGCGGAGATCCACGCGGTAGCTAAAGTGCCCTGCGGGCTAACTTCCTCAGTTCCGCTATAAATGCTAACCGAGAAGATCCCTGCGGTAGCATAATAAATGTCCTGCGGGAGAGAAACGCCATTTGCCGCTATAAGTGTTAGACGGGCTGATACGTGCGGCAGCATAAATAAATGCCCTGCGGGAAGGCAGCGCCATTTGCCGCTATAAATGTCAACCGGGCTGATCCGTGCGGCAGCATGAATACAATGCGGGCTGAGTTCCTTCTCGAAGCTTCATTTGGTGAATCAAATCCGACTATAGTAGACGGTAATTTTTCAGGCCCACCGGGCTATGCTTTTGGCCACTAATTGACCTGGCATTTCCGCCAACGGGTGCGCTGGCGCAGGCCGGCTACCACCATCCAGCTTTCGGGCCGAGATGAGCCTTTGACTACTTCATAAAACATCATCGACGCCTATCAGGCTAACCGCCGGCTTGACGCTAGCGCAATGTTGGGTCCAGTGCTTTTATTTTTTTAGTAATTTAAATAGATCGTTATTGATGTAAATCATCTCTCTTCCAACTCGTTTGCTAGTTAATATACCAATTCCTTCTAATTGCCTAAGGTATCTAGATGCTGCTTTTCTTTCTACCCCTAATTTATCGATAACGTACTCAATCTTTGAATAGGGTTGCTCAAATATCAACTCTACTAATTCCCGCGAGTAGATTTTTGGTACTTCCTTTTTAATTTTTTCAATCTGACTTTTTAATAGCCTTCTTATAGCTTGAATTTCTTGTTTTGTTTCTATCGCAGTCTCTTCAATTGCTTTTAACATGAACAGAATCCATTCTTCCCACTCACCACTTCTATTCACATAATTCAGTAATCTGTAGTACTCAGGTTTATTTTGAATAATATATGAGCTAAGGTATAGTATCGGTATATCTATTAACCCATTCATGATTAAGAATAAGATGTTCAATATTCTACCGGTACGACCATTACCGTCGTAAAATGGATGGATACTCTCAAATTGAAAGTGGAGTACGGCGAGCCAAATTAGATCTGGCACTTCTTCTCGCAGTCTATCGTCATTAAAATATTTAATGAAGTTTGATAGTAATTCCTGTATCTCCTGTTCATCCTGAGGAGGAGTGTATACCACCTCGCCTGTAGCATCATTCTTCAATACCGTTCCGGGTGTAGATCTGATTCCCGCATCGTTACTGATTAGGTCTTTCTGTATTCTTACTATGTCATTGACTCTTATAAATCCTTGCTCTTTTAGGATTTCATAACCAAGCATAATCGATCTACGGTAGTTGACTACCTCTTTTGTTTGAGGTTTGATCGGGCCGTCTTTGGTTGCTAGCGCTTCGTAGAGTTCATCAGTGCTGGTAATGATGTTTTCAATCTCCGAACTGTCCTGAGCCTCCCGAAGTATAATAGCATTGACCAGCATTTGCTGGCTAGGGATAGTCTCCGCGATGCCTTTTAATTCTCCGATGGCGAACGCAGCAGAATTGGCTCTCCGTAGTGTGGCGATGGTCTGAATCTTCTCTATCGCGGGTGGCAATAGAGGAAGGCGATATGGTGTCTGTTGTCCCATGTTGCCAAGGTAAGGGACTTTTTTCTATTTTCTGGTACATGTATGGGTTGTCTGCGTGAGTGCAACAGACAGTGCGCACAAAGTTCAATAGACATACTTCACACTCTGTCTAATTCTTAAAGATATGCTTTCTTACCATTGCCGCCCCCGGCGAAGCGTAGCGAAGCCGGGGGCGGCAATGGTAAATTAAATCTCCTTCTCTATTTCCTGCGCCGCGCCTGCCGGTCCCGCCAGCGCTGCGGTAGATCGTTATCCGATCGAAGTAGGTAATAATGCCCCTCCTGAATGTCCACCCCCTGTTGGAAGTATCCCAGGCACGTCTGGCGATAGTACACCTCGTATACGCGGTTTCCCAAAGGTTTTAATCCGACGTATTTGTCCCGTAGTCCACGGCTGACCGTAACGAACTCGTAGCCGTTCAGCCGGAACACTCCACTTTTGTAAACCTTGAAGACCCGCAGCTCGGCATCGTACTCCGCCGGCTTCACCGCATCCTGGTAGGAACGCTCGGATGGCTGGTGTACTAACACGGGCTGGCGCTGGTCCAACGATTCGTGCGGACGTACCTCATTGTATTCCCGCCGGAACTCGTTCATTTTTCGGTTCTGCACCCGCAGGTCCCACGACGGCGGAGTGCAGCATTCGGCCTTCAGGTCCCGATGCATCCGCTCGTGACGACCGTTCTGTGTCGGGCGGCCCGGATCACTGAACACCGGCTCGATGCCGTGGTCCAGTAACCAGTACGACAGAGAGCCGAAGCCCCGCGGGCTCTGGATACTGGCAAAGGCGCTACCGTTGTCACTGTGTAAATACCGAGGTTGGCCGTACTCCTTAAACAAACGGATCAACACCTGTCTGACTCCCCGCCAGGTCTCCTGGTACTGGCCCGTAGCACTAAACAGGTACCGGCTATGGGAGTCGCATACTGTTAGCGGAGAGCAGCGCTTGCGATTGCCCAGGTAGAACTTACCCTTGTGATCCATCGACCAGATCTCGTTACACGTCGTAGGGTCGAAGATGGGATTTTGGGCCACCACCTGGCGGCGACGCTTACGAGGCTTGACCAGCCCCGTGCGGACCAAAATGTTATGGATCGTGGTCACCGATGGAATCGACCAATCGGGGTGTTTCTCCACCAGCTTAGCCTGGATCTTTTTCGCCCCCCACTTATTCTTCTGCTTGCGGTTGCGCCAAAATTTGATCCGCTCCACTATTCGACTATCGGTACCCCAGGGACTGGACAGGGGACGCTTCGATCGCCGAAGGTGATAGTGCTCCGGGTCCGATTCGTAGCGCTGAACCAGGTCGTATCCGGCCCGCCGACTGATACCGTAGGCCTGGCACAAACTGGTGAAGGTAAATTCCTCCGTTAGGTAATCGCGGATAAAAAACTGCTTCTGGTCCATATCGGAACTGCTTTTAAACGGCATGGCTTTTCTAGCCAATTTCCTAGTTTAAAAGTGTAAAGCATGTCTATTGAACTTTGTAAAGTATGTCTGTTGGTCATACAGCATTGGACCCAACGGGTGCGCCAACGCAGGCCGGCTTCACCAGCCAACTTAAGGATCAGGATGTTTCTTTCCTAACCGATAGAGCACCCTCGACACCTAAAAGCCTCACCGCCGGCTTGACGATGGCGCAGTGTTGTGTGAATCTTAATTTGAGTCATACTTAAATATTCTCATTGACAACTCTTCAACTAGACTTTTTTCAAATTTATCATATGAAAGAGCAATTTTTATGTATGGGACGGCATCATCTTTCACTTCAAGTATCTCATAGGAAAATATTCCTTCTTTGCTAATGTATTTGGATGCTTCTGAAGAAATAAATGACGGCAACATATACTTATCCTGTTGAAGGTAATATCTTACGTCGTCGTCTGAAACCTTTTCGACAGCATGTGACTCATTTATAGGAATTGTTAGTCGGCTGTTGAGTGATGGAAGTATAATTCTTCTCATGATGTTATCTAAATCGACGCCTTTACCTTCTCCTCGGTTTAATAATACTACAAGAGATACCGGCAGATGTAAGGGGTTGATAAAGGGGTAGCGATAGACAAATTCATCAATCT
Organism: Lewinellaceae bacterium; assembly: GCA_963747415.1. GTDB lineage: Bacteria > Bacteroidota > Bacteroidia > Chitinophagales > Saprospiraceae > Neolewinella. The sequence goes on from CAVVFF010000004.1 coordinate 2,470,020, forward strand.
TTTGCCCTAATTCTAGCTTTAAAAGATCCGATTCACCTTTTTTCTGGGGATTTCCTTTAATTTTTAAATCTACATTAAAGTCAAAATTTTGTCCCGCTAGCTTTTTTAGCAATCTCGATAATGTACTAGGGCTGCCAGATGATTCCGTCAATTTCTTTAATTCGTTAGACTGGTAATTATCATTTTTGGATATCAAGAAATCAATGACACCATCCAGAAGTAGATCATGTTTTGCCAATAGGGCCGCCTGTCTAGATCGTTTACGTAAATATTTAAAATATTTCAGCATCCGGGCATCGTGATCGTCTTGTATTATCTTTTCCTTCAAAGACTCAATTATATTATTATATATTTCAACTTGATCGAATTGCAAGGTTTGCGACTCATGTAAATCGGACTGCGTATCTTCTTGATGGTAGTAATTACTGTGCCCGCTATGGTAGCCATATTTCAGCCTGAATAAGGCTTCAAGGTCTTTATTAACCAACCAGAGCGGATAAAATTTGAATTTTAGTTGATTACGTTGGTCAGGAGATTGTTTATATAATACTTTTAGAATTTTAATTTGACTATCATCTTTTAATGCAAGAAATTTCCAAGGAAGGTCCGAACATTGATGTACAGTATCCAATAAATCTATATAACACTTAGGAATGCTTTGAATATTTGGTGCATCCTTTTGACAAACCATAATTTCAATAGTAAGCGCCACATTAGACCTGAAGTGCCTTCTATTTTTTTGTTTTAAGTGATTGTATAGCTTAGTTTGAAAGTCTTTTATTTCATCTTTTTTTATACTGTTTTTAGTCCTCAAATGATTGGCGTCGTAGGTGAACTCTAGCTGACCGTTATAGAATCGCGTTAGATGATCATCAACTATAGTTGATGGAAGAAACCTGTATTCTCTATTCGTCATCTGAGTTATGTTAGGCCTATATTTTATTTCACACAACGTGGGTGCCTGCGCGGCCCGCACCTCCGGAAAAACTCAGCTAGCGAGAACCTTTACTACGGCCACCAATAAGCACTGAAGATAACCCACCAGCTTCGAGTGCGGGTTGACGTAGGCACATTGTTGGCGGAAGTGCGTAAATGTCTTCAATTTCCGGTCCCGACCGATGTGATTTTGCGGCAGCTGAATGGCTCTCTGCAGGCGGAGATCATTGTGGTAGCTAAAGTGCCCTGTGAGCTAACTTCCTCAGTTCCGCTATAAATGCTAGCCGGGATGATTCGTGCGGCAGCATAATTAATTGTCCCGCGGGAAGGCAGCGCCATTTGCCGATATAAATGCTAAACGGGAGGATCCGTGCGGCAGCATAATAAGTGTCCTGCGGGAGGGCAGCGCCAATTGCCGCTATAATTGCTAAACGGGAAGATCCGTGCGGTAGCATGAATACAATGCGGGCTGAATTCATCTTCTAAGCTTCATCTGGCAATCCAATTCCGAGCGTGACTCTTCCTAAGTTTCTGCGGGCAACGGACGTGTGTTTTGGCCACTGATTGGTGTGGCATTTCCGCCAACGTGGGTGCCTGCGCGGCCCGCACCTCCGGAAAAACTCAGCTAGCGAGAACCTTTACTACGGCCACCAATAAGCACTGAAGATAACCCACCAGCTTCGAGTGCGGGTTGACGTAGGCACATTGTTGGCGGAAGTGCGTAAATGTCTTCAATTTCCGGTCCCGACCGATGTGATTTTGCGGCAGCTGAATGGCTCTCTGCAGGCGGAGATCATTGTGGTAGCTAAAGTGCCCTGTGAGCTAACTTCCTCAGTTCCGCTATAAATGCTAGCCGGGATGATTCGTGCGGCAGCATAATTAATTGTCCCGCGGGAAGGCAGCGCCATTTGCCGATATAAATGCTAAACGGGAGGATCCGTGCGGCAGCATAATAAGTGTCCTGCGGGAGGGCAGCGCCAATTGCCGCTATAATTGCTAAACGGGAAGATCCGTGCGGTAGCATGAATACAATGCGGGCTGAATTCATCTTCTAAGCTTCATCTGGCAATCCAATTCCGAGCGTGACTCTTCCTAAGTTTCTGCGGGCAACGGACGTGTGTTTTGGCCACTGATTGGTGTGGCATTTCCGCCAACGAGGGTGCCTGCGCGGCCCGCACCTCCGGAAAATCGCAGCTAGCGAGAACCTTTGCTACGGCCACCAATAAGCACCGAAGATAACCGAACAGCTTCGAGTGCGGGTTGACGTAGGCACATTGTTGGCGGATGTGCGTAAATGTCTTCAATTCCCGGTCACGACCGCTGCCATTGTGCGGCAGCTGAAAGGCAATGCGGGCGGAGATCCACGCGGTAGCTAAAGTGCCCTGCGGGCTAACTTCCTCAGTTCCGCTATAAATGCTAACCGAGAAGATCCCTGCGGTAGCATAATAAATGTCCTGCGGGAGAGAAACGCCATTTGCCGCTATAAGTGTTAGACGGGATGATCCGTGCGGCAGCATAAATAAATGCCCTGCGGGAAGGCAGCGCCATTTGCCGCTATAAATGTTAGACGGGATGATCCGTGCGGCAGCATGAATACGACACGGGCTAAATCCGTCCTCGAAGCTTCATATGGTGAGGCAATTCCGAGCATCGTAGACGGTGATTTTTCAGGCCCACCGGGCTATGCTTTTGGCCACCAATTGACCTGGCATTTCCGCCAACGGGTGCGCTGGCGCAGGCCGGCTTCACCGACCAGCTTGTGGAGTAGGATAGTCCTTCAACTACCTTCTAAAGCAACATCGACACATATCAGCCTAACCGCCGGCTTGACGATAGCGCAATGTTAGCGGCTTTTTTAATTATATTTTATACAGAAATTTGAGCTTGTATTAATTATGTGCTTTTTTTGTAAAGCTATAATTCGATCACCGGCGACTAATGTACATCTAATCCATCAAAATTGATTTCACTTATAACAACATCATCATATTTTTGACCCCGATAAATTTCTAATACCTCGACTGATAGTTTGAAGTCTCTACTTGGGTCATTTGCTTTGATAGAATCAAATTTAAATTCTTGACCATTAGTTACATCTTCTAACTCCAAAATAGCGATAGGCTGATTATCGACTTTGAAAAGCAGTTTAGCTACTCTAGAATTATTGGTCCATACCTCGTCGTTTTTGATATAACCGTTATAGATTATGATTGAAGTAATCCTTGGTGACCGTGGGTCAAAATAAAATTCTAATTCGGCTCCAATGGCTTTCTTTGGCACCCAAGCGGTAAGCAAATTGAAGTCGTGGACGTTTTCTGGACCGTATGTGATATTTCCATTTTTAGATAAGTACTCTGATGAATTAATTTTGGATGGCCCGCCACCGCAGTACCAGCTGCATCCAATACCAAGAGTTGATACACCATACCCTTGATCTAGTGAATCCATATGTAGTGTATCTATTGAATCCAATTCAGCATAACTAACTTTCCCATCGGTAAGTGCCTGGTACGTTTCAAACGTTTGTTCCCAAACTAACTGCTCTTGTTCGGTATAATCGTTGGGATGAAGCAAGTTGGGTTTTATTATAGGTAGGTTCTGTCCTACGATGGAACAGGTAGCAAGGACTGAACAAAATATTGTAAACAACAAAGTCCGTTGAATTTTCATGAGGCTATAATTATTGTAATTCAACGGTTTGCGTGGTGTTTAATTGCCGCTAACGGGTGCGCTGGCGCAGGCCGGCTTCACCGACCAGCTTGTGGAGTAGGATAGTCCTTCAACTACCTTCTAAAGCAACATCGACACATATCAGCCTAACCGCCGGCTTGACGATAGCGCAATGTTAGCGGCTTTTTTAATTATATTTTATACAGAAATTTGAGCTTGTATTAATTATGTGCTTTTTTTGTAAAGCTATAATTCGATCACCGGCGACTAATGTACATCTAATCCATCAAAATTGATTTCACTTATAACAACATCATCATATTTTTGACCCCGATAAATTTCTAATACCTCGACTGATAGTTTGAAGTCTCTACTTGGGTCATTTGCTTTGATAGAATCAAATTTAAATTCTTGACCATTAGTTACATCTTCTAACTCCAAAATAGCGATAGGCTGATTATCGACTTTGAAAAGCAGTTTAGCTACTCTAGAATTATTGGTCCATACCTCGTCGTTTTTGATATAACCGTTATAGATTATGATTGAAGTAATCCTTGGTGACCGTGGGTCAAAATAAAATTCTAATTCGGCTCCAATGGCTTTCTTTGGCACCCAAGCGGTAAGCAAATTGAAGTCGTGGACGTTTTCTGGACCGTATGTGATATTTCCATTTTTAGATAAGTACTCTGATGAATTAATTTTGGATGGCCCGCCACCGCAGTACCAGCTGCATCCAATACCAAGAGTTGATACACCATACCCTTGATCTAGTGAATCCATATGTAGTGTATCTATTGAATCCAATTCAGCATAACTAACTTTCCCATCGGTAAGTGCCTGGTACGTTTCAAACGTTTGTTCCCAAACTAACTGCTCTTGTTCGGTATAATCGTTGGGATGAAGCAAGTTGGGTTTTATTATAGGTAGGTTCTGTCCTACGATGGAACAGGTAGCAAGGACTGAACAAAATATTTTAAACAACAAAGTCCGTTGAATTTTCATGAGGCTATAATTATTGTAATTCAACGGTTTGCGTGGTGTTTAATTGCCGCTAACGTGGGCGCCGACGCCGTGGGGAACTCGTTCGGCAGAAAGCTTAAAGTTATCATTAAAAGGTAGCCTTTCCGGTGGCAGTGAACATGGCCCAAAACCCGCAGCGCAAGCGGAGGCTTTTGGGCCATAGAGAACGGCGCCGGATTGGCGGTCAGGGAACTCAAAAGCCTCCAATCACTAACCAGCCCCGCATGGACGTTGGCGCAGTGTTGTCTGTCAGGCTTGTCTTTTTAAATTAATTCGCTTGCAGACAACGTGGGCGCCGACGCCGTGGGGAACTCGTTCGGCAGAAAGCTTAAAGTTATCATTAAAAGGTAGCCTTTCCGGTGGCAGTGAACATGGCCCAAAACCCGCAGCGCAAGCGGAGGCTTTTGGGCCATAGAGAACGGCGCCGGATTGGCGGTCAGGGAACTCAAAAGCATCCAATCACTAGCCAGCCCCGCATGGACGTTGGCGCAGTGTTGTCTGTCAGGCTTGTCTTTTTTAATTAATTCGCTTGCAGACAACGGGTGCGCTGGCGCAGGCCGGCTTTACCACCCAGCTTTCGGATTAGGATGCTTTTTACCCATGGCGGAAAATACAATCGACACCACCCAGTATAACCGCCGGCTTGACGATAGCGCAATGTTCGGTGCTGGCTTTATAATTTTCTAATCTGTTATTGCTAGCCGTTTATTTAATCCAACCTCTATAATGCGACGAAGCGTAGATAATTCTATATCAGAGCGGTTATTTTCAATTCTGCTGATGTAGCCCTTTGATGTTCCAACCCGACTGGCTAGTTCTTCCTGAGTAATCCCGGCTCTTTTTCTGGCTGCTTTTAGCTGCTCTCCTATTCTATTTTCTCTTTCGCGTATTGAATCCTCTATGCTGGATTCGTATAACATCCCCGGATCTAAATCAAACGATACAGTACATGATTGTCCATTCGATAATTTTATAGTCTGTTGTATCGTCGGGAAGGAGAGTGTTCCGCTATCTAATTCAGCTTGACTAAGTTCTTTCTGATTGTTGATTAGCTTCTGTAATCTCTTGTCATCTGTTAAGCTATAATCATCAGCAAATTTTTGGAGGTCGATGATTCGATACTCTCCTGTATTGAATATACACGATATCTTTCCGTTAGAAATTTCTGTGATTTTCAGAATGCGAGGTAATGGCTTCATGGTTCTATCTTTTCTGTAAGGCTTCCCAGATTTCAATCAGGATAGATTGGTTTGCCTTGGCCCAATTCAAGATTTGTTTCTGTTTCTTCTTTGGCATAGTCCCCTCCATAATTTCAAGGGTTTGAATGTTGATCAACAGTTCATACTCAGCTGAGATCGCGTGAAAGTGTGGCGGAGCATGGTCTCTATGGAACAATTGAATCTTGATACCATGAAAGGTAAAAAAGGTCGGCATCTAAGTTGTCTGATTAGACAACAAAGATAGCATCTTTTTAGTTGCTCAGCAAGCTGATCCATGTGTCTGTGTTGTTTTTGCTTGCACCGAACGGGTGCGCCGGCGCAGGCCGGCTCTACCAGCCAGCATCAGGATCTCGACCAACATTAAGGCTGCTTATTAAGCCACCATCGACACCCAAAAGCTTCACCGCCGGCTTGACGATGGCGCAATGTTCGGCGAATAATTTATCTCTTTAAATACTGAAGATGTTTATAGTATCGGGATTCAAGTATTTTGTTCAACTTTAAATCCGGATAATCTACTTGATCTAGCATCAGAATTAAGCTCTCTTTAAGTGGATTTAGGTACTGCTTGATCGTATTATAAGGTATAGTAGGATCTAGTCCACGGTAGTCGTGAGCAATTCGGTTACGCATACCCTTAATACTTTGCCAGGGTATATCGGAATGTTCTACTTTCAGCTCATCACTTATTTTATTGATTTCCTCTCCCAGGGTCATCAACAGAGTCAGACAAGCATTGTAAATCAATTGATCATCTCGATCAAACAGATCTTCTGCATTCTTTATATCTCGGGTGTATATCTTGATTTTTTCTATCGCCTCCAGGCTAGTTAAAATATAGGCTACGTTCTTTACGCTATACATACACTAGGTCATTTTCAATCTCTAATTGTATGATGGGGTTGACGTACTTCTCATTAACCAGATCTACTGCAGGAACATTTACCAAATCCTTTAGGTAATTTTCTAAACCATCAATCTCAAGAAGTCCAAATTTATCTGGATTATCAATCCTGTATAAAATATCTAAATCGCTATCTGGAGACTGTTCGCCCCGAGCATAGCTTCCATAGATTGCGACTATCTCTGCATGAAATCGTTGCTTGATGCTGTAATTATTTTCCCTAATTAATTTAAGGAGATTCGAATTGATCATAACAGAGTTTTCTACTGAAACGATTGTAAGATATGGCCGGTTCTGTAATTTTGTCTAATCCTAGTTCATCAACCGGTATAATCGTAGTGTTGGGCACTAAATCACTCGCTTCCTGTACCACTCTTGGTTTTAGTTTGGCTGTATTGGGTGATGTCTATTTCGCCGAACGTGGGTGCCTGCGCGGCCCGCACCTCCGGAAAAACTCAGCTAGCGAGAACCTTTACTACGGCCACCAATAAGCACTGAAGATAACCCACCAGCTTCGAGTGCGGGTTGACGTAGGCACATTGTTGGCGGAAGTGCGTAAATGTCTTCAATTTCCGGTCCCGACCGATGTGATTTTGCGGCAGCTGAATGGCTCTCTGCAGGCGGAGATCATTGTGGTAGCTAAAGTGCCCTGTGAGCTAACTTCCTCAGTTCCGCTATAAATGCTAGCCGGGATGATTCGTGCGGCAGCATAATTAATTGTCCCGCGGGAAGGCAGCGCCATTTGCCGATATAAATGCTAAACGGGAGGATCCGTGCGGCAGCATAATAAGTGTCCTGCGGGAGGGCAGCGCCAATTGCCGCTATAATTGCTAAACGGGAAGATCCGTGCGGTAGCATGAATACAATGCGGGCTGAATTCATCTTCTAAGCTTCATCTGGCAATCCAATTCCGAGCGTGACTCTTCCTAAGTTTCTGCGGGCAACGGACGTGTGTTTTGGCCACTGATTGGTGTGGCATTTCCGCCAACGGGTGCCTACCCGACGGCCGCCTGTACCAACAAACTTGACGGGGATTGGCCTTCATTCAGACCTGATGTACAGCAATAATAGCACGTGTAAACTCAATCGGCGGCTGTACGTGGTAGGCGGTGTTGGGTCCAGTTCTGTATATTAATTTTTATCATTTTAAGGTTTCGTTGACAAGAAAGGTCTCCCGCTAATTGAAATAACTCTGTTGCCTAGTGGCGAATAGCCTGCAGCTTTAGTTATTGGTAAATTTCAAGTTGCTGCCGTTAATTTGGCAATCGGATAAATTTATGCATAGATTAGTCGTCCAATCATCCTCTTCAATGTTTATTTGTCTATCAGTAGTTGTGTCCATATTATTAGTGCATTCATTCAGGTATTTTATTGGCAGGGTTGCGTACGCGAAGGTCCAATAGTCGTAAAGTCTTGTTTTGTTGATTGGCTTGAAATTTGCTTCCTCAACTTTATAGTAATCTAATGTTGTCGACATTGCTGTTAACTTTAAGCATCCTGCGTCCAGCTTCAGTGAGTCGTAGTTAATAGGAAGAATAATAAATATTGGGCTCAGAGGAACATTCATATAAATTGGATGCTGACCATAATATAATATTATGCCCTTGACAGATTTATGTTTGGGTGGTTCCTGGTTATTAAGCTGCTGGGTTTTTTCACAGCTAAGTGATAAAAATGCAAGACAACCCATTATCGCCAGTTTTATTGAGCTTAAATGCATGTAAAAATCTTGTTTCCTTGAGTGAATATTTGTGACGCGCTAACCCTTCTTTGCGCCATATTTAATGGCTAGATGTAATTCTTTACTAAATTGGTGCTTCTGTAGGGCTTAAAAGACTTTGACCATATAAACTTATCCCCTTGATAAGTCATGATTGTATAATAGCTGTATCTAAAGCCTCAAATTTTTGCACTTTTTCTAAGCTATAATTAGTGTTGAATTGGACCCAACGGGGGCCTACCCGACGGCCGCCATTCCGACCCAGCAATCCGGGTGTGGATCTTCATCGCGGCCATCTTCAAGCAATAATAGCACCGCAAAACTTAATCGGCGGCTGTACGTGGTAGGCAATGTTGGGCCCAGTGGTTTCATTTTATTGATCTTGATTTTCTCCCGAGCAATGCGGGATCTGTTTATGCGCAAAAGTGCCAGCCATATCGTCCCAACTTAGGCTCAGCATATGATGTCTGATAGACCCCAATAATTATCTGTTTTCAGAGATGCTTGTTGTCCTGTGCGGCAGCATAAGACCAACCCGCTTTCATCATAGACCAGATCTTAATCACTTTTCCAGATTGGAATCGGGCCACGCTGCCCATTTTCTATAATCACCGCGCCGATCCGTGCGGTAGCTTTTGATTAAGATCAGCGAGGACCTGGTTAGCTTAATCAGACTGATGTACCCGTGCCCGAAGCCGGCCGGCTCATAATATAATTCTTTCTGTCATCCAGATCACGCCTGGAATCTGATACCTGGATTCATCTTCGGCCAGGAAAATTTTCTAATAACCCGAGAAGGTCTTTTCGGCGATAGAGAGCATGGGCCGAAACCCGCAGCGTAGCGGAGGCTTTTGGCCCATAGCGAACATCGACGAAAACACCGGTCATCATCGCCACCAACCAGCACCAAAGCTATTCCTGGAACATCTTGTATGAATCATCGGAGCAACGTTTTGATGGCGGCAGTCGGTGATTCTTTTCTGTAGTGCGGGCTGTCCATTGGGCCCAACGGGGGCGCCAACGCAGGCCGGCTTCACCAGCCAACTTACGGATAAAGAACTTTTTTCCTAGCCGATGAAGCAACCTTGACACCTACCGACTTTACCGCCGGCTTGACGATGGCGCAATGTTGTGTGCATAATATATAATTTCAAATTATATGTTAGTTAGCGTGACTTTAACTTATCTGATGTTATATATAAATACTATAGATGAAGCACTGCTTCTCCTCGTAGATCTTTAACTGCAAGGATTTGCTACGGTTATATGATATTGCTACTCACGCAGTTTGCTTTGTTCAATCAAAAATATAATATTAGAACCAGTCAAATTTAAGCCATATCTTGTTACTCCATCATCTACCTTTTTCACAGTTTGGCCCTGACCATGTCCTCCCAATCTATTCCGGATGGTAGGAATCCCGCTTTGAAGCAGACTTAATAACGATGTAAACTGGTTTTGAATGTATGTTGGGAGGATTTCATTCTCGAACATGATCTTAATTAATTTGCTTGCGGTATCATTCTCATTGTAAGTCCATCCTTTTTCTCTACAAATTATTTTCATTGTGCTTTCCATAGCTTTAAGGCACTCAATTAAGCATTCCTTATTTCTTTTATGTTTGTAGTGATCGTGAGCAGCCAAGTATTCATCATTTGCACCCGCGAACCTATCATCCCATAGAAGGTTGAGAGTATTTTTAGTAACTTCCTGATGAATGTATGTTGAGTCTATTCGAATAATCTCACTACCCTCAAAGGAATACCCTATCCCATTTTCTTTAAATCTAGTATTAAGTTCAGCAATTGAATCAAATGGGGAACTTTTAACATCATTATCACGTGCATATCGCGCATAATTTTTTGATAGATCTAATTTGATATATCTGAATATTAATTCAATTACGTCTATATTTTTTTCTATATCTGTGTTCTCTAAGAAAAAATTCAATACTTGTTTCTGAGGATCATTATCTACATGACGTGGATTATCTAGTCTAAATACACCATACTCACGGCATAGAACTTTATGAATTAGATCATAGAACTTGCCGACATCATCGGTATATCCATATCCTTTACTTTTCCCGATTGTATCAATTATTATCTGTACAATTTGGACCTTAAGCGTCATTGGTAACTGGTCGTGAGTGTAAATGTCGGGCACTTCTCCGCGCTTCTTCTTTTGCCGCTTGCTAAAAATATTGATCACTGCCATTGGTTAAAATTATATCCACGACAAATATAACACATTTTGTTTAAAACATACTGGCTAGTTAATCTCCCCAAGATGTCAGGAGGTATGAGTTCGGTGCAGCACCTGGTATAGCTATTGAGCCTAGCACTCTCTATGTTTAGGCCCACTGATGGTTCTTTGTAAGTTAGTTGCACACAACGTGGGCCTACCCGACGGCCGCCATCCCGACCCAGCAATCCGGGTGTGGATCTTCATCACGGCCATCTTCAAGCAATAATAGCACCGATAAGCCCAATCGGCGGCTGTACGTGGTAGGCAGTGTTGGGCCCAGTGGTTTCATTTTATTAATCTTGATTTTCTCCCAAGCAATGCGGGATCTGGATAGGCTCATAATTCCAGCTATATCGTTCCCGTATATGCTCAGCGAAGGAAGTCTCACAGACCGCACTGATTATATGTTTTCAGAGATGCTTGTTGTCCTGCGCGGCAGCATGAGACCAACCCGATGTCATCAAAGACCAGATCTTAATCTCTTTTCCATATTGGAATCGGGCCACGGCCCCCATTTTATATGATGTTCTTGACGATCCGTGCGGTAGCTTTTGATTAAGATCAGCAAGGACCTGGTCAGCTTGATCAAACTGATGTAACCTTGCCCGAAGCCGGCCGGCTCATAGTATATGGTCTTTCTGCCGCCCGGATCACGCCTGTAATCTGTTACCTGAAATCTGGAACTATCGTCGATCGTGAAAAGCTTCAAATCGCCGACGTAGGTCTTTTCGGCGATAGAGAGCATGGACCGAAACCCGGAGCGCAGCGGAGGCTTTTGGCCCATAGCGACCATCGCCGAAAACACCGGTCATCATCGCCACCGACCAGCACCAAAGCTATTTCTGGAACATCTTGTATGAATCATCGGAGCAACGTTTTGATGGCGGAAGTCGGTGATTCTTTTCTGTAGTGCGGGCTGTCCATTGGGCCCAACGGGTGCCTACCCGACGGCCGCCATTCCCGACGGACTCTTCGGGTGACGATCTTCATCGCGGCCACGTTCAAGCAATAATAGCACCCAAAAGCCTAATCGGCGGCTGTACGAGGTAGGCAATGTTGTGTGCATTATTAAATAATAGCTAGATCATAGTATTTCGAAGTAGCTTAACCAGGTTTTCTCTTTGCTGAAGTTACCATTTCTGTCTTTCGTCATGTATATAGCATTCGTAGATTGATCAACTAACAGAGTATCTGGTATGAAATCATTTTCGTAGGGTACATTATCAAAGACTACTAACGAATCTACAAACCTATAACTTCCATCAATTGATTCTGAGTACCCAAACATTCCGACAATATTTGTTGATACAGTACCATCTGTTCTGAAGTTTAAGGTATAGCTGTAAAGATCATCATTTAATCGTGCCCTTAGGACGATATTGGACTTAAACAATTCTGAATGGTATATTCCTGAACCAATTAACAAAATGATAAATATTCCATGAGCCCACTTACTAATTGAATTGTTCAGATCGTTCCCTGATAAGAATCTGTAAATCGTTACAAATAATGTCGAAATATATACTATTATCATCAATATCAAGATGATTCCATATTCGAAAAGGTAGATGAATGCTCCCCCGGAATAGCTCTTGACATACCATATGAACATAGACACCACCGAAATAACAGATAATAAACTTAGTTTCTTCATGGTTTTACAAAATAACACGATAAATTAATTCTAACTTTCAATGGGCTTATTATACAGACTATTGCTACACTCTGCTAACCTTGGGTGATTAATTTAATCTACCGAATTCAAACAGGCAAAATTTTCCGTTTTTCTAATAAGCTATTTTTTGAATAACGTAATAATTACTGTATCGATTATGGAATTTTTGACTATAACTGTTTGAGTACCGTATCCTGATTTCTCAAAAGTTAATTTGAAATCTGGACATTTTGCACCCTCCTGAAAATCATCAAATTTATAAATGCCACCGCTGTTTGAGAATTGGAAGAAGTCTGGATATGTCGGCCTGAATAATTTCACACTATCAATTGGATGTAAGGTATCACCATCTACAACATGCCCAGTTGATACCAATTCGCAATCGCAGCTTGTTAGTAGACTAAATAGCACAGTGAAAATAATAAATGATAAGTACTTTCTCTTCATCTCAGTATAGATCTGTTCAATGGAGGGGCATTCTGTTGCACACAACGTGGGCGCCGGCGCAGGCGGGCTTCACCAGCCTGCATCTGGATCTGAACAAAATTTGAGTTAACTGTTTAAGGCTTCTTCGACACCAAAAAGCATCACCGCCGGCTTGACGATGGCGCAATGTTCTCCGCATATTTCTTATCATAACGTTCTTACAAAAGTATCTTGAACCTCAAAGTATTCATATAACTTATCTCCAGTCCTAAAGAAATAAGTTGACGAATTAAATACAGTGTCCAAATCTGATGATAAGCTTATGCGCTTATGCTGGCGGTCTTCTTTCAAATAATAATTACTACTGGCTTGGCTCCTAAAAGTTTCACTATAAGGTTTTGATAGTTCATTATTAGCATTAATTATCACTACACCAAATGAGTCGATGTGGATTTGCGGAAAATAGACATCAGATGTATTAAGGAAACTTCTATTGCTTTCTGTAAAGTCTATACTTCCAAACCCCGTTCCTGAAGTTTCGATTAATTCATTTTTTAGGACATAATGTGATATAGCACTTGTACGGGCATATACACTTGGATTAAATATATAATTTGCAAACACTACATTTTGCTTCGATAATTTAGTTAATTCAATGTCGTGAACTATGAGCGAGTCAAGAATATAGCCAGAGTATTTATTATCATCATCCGAAGAATTTTTTGATATTGTAAACAATTCTGAATATAGAAGCTCTTTATTATTACCTATTGTTTCCACATTTGCAAATCCAGAGTAGACTTCTTCTCCATCCTGAAAAATTTCGACTGGAACCCCATAAGGACTTACCGTATCAGTAGAATATCCTAACATAATAGATATTTTACCAGATGAAATCATGTACTGATTGTCAGGTGAATAAATGATTGGAAGCGGGTCAGTAAGTTTTAAGTCGACAATAGTATCATTCTCTTGACTGAGAAGCCAAATTTCACTGTCCTTTTCGCTTAGTATTTTGTATTCCTCCAACCCAATGATAACTGAATTATTTTTCCATTCTATTGGCAAAGTTTCAACAGATCCAAATCTTCTATTGACGATCTGAACACTATTATCGTCATCCAATATTAGGAACTCCTGCATATCCCGACTGTCCCACCACATAGGATCAGAGGGCTTTATCTCTTTTGTAAATAAAATAACGTTGCTCCTAACAATCGCCTTATCCCTGCATCCATTGGTCATTAGTGCCACAATAAGTACACCAATCAAACTTAATATATTGACACGCATGTAAATTCTTTAAACTAATAACGTCTGATCTATATTGAAATTTCTTTGATTCTAAGCGCAAATAATCCTTACCTATTTAAGCGCTTACCTCACTCAAGCTGTGACCGGGTGTTCTGTTATTGCGGAGAACGGGGGCGCCAACGCAGGCCGGCTTCACCAGCCAACTTACGGATAAAGAACTTTTTTCCTAGCCGATGAAGCAACCTTGACACCTACCGACTTTACCGCCGGCTTGACGATGGCGCAATGTTCTGCGCTTATTTTTATATGTGTTACTCCCATGTTCTTTTGCTCAGTTCATCCGCAATTGTCTGAGTATTTTTTAGATCCTTTTCTTCTAATTCATTCGAAAGATCGAAATACCTAACTCGAAATATTCCACCTTTTGATGTTTTCTTAAAATATGTACTCACAAAATTCTTCAAAAGGAAAAACCTGTGGCCCACCGCGACATTATCCCATCCCCAGTCGATAGTGTCTTTAATAGACCTTAACAAGCGTTGCTTTTGATCCTCAGTCACGGGATGAGTGGAAGATTTTAATTCTAAATCATCGTCTATGTAATCTGCCTCTATATTATTTTCTACTTCCCCTATGTAATGTACAGCCTTTTGATTGTATATACCTAGATACTGAAAGTCGGAATAGCCGCGGTCAGCTAAATCAAAGTAGAATTCATTTTTAACATTTAAATCGAATGACTGTCCACAAGCCATCGCTCGGAGAAGTGACTTTCCTTGATCTACCAATCCCATTCGTACACAATAGTCTTCAAATTCGTCCGCTATTTTTTTCAGCTCAACGTCATAAGGATACTGGCTGGATAATGCTTTAATTTGGCTTATTATGTCTTCATAGGATATGGACTCAAACTTAGCTTTTGGAAAGTCAGTTTTAATTTTGTTTCTAATATCTGCTATTCTGTGCTCAGGGTAAACATCTTTGCTAAGATGAAATAGAATATTCGTCTGGTCTTTATCAAAGGATTCAATGTACTTTAATAATTTATCTTGATTCTCTAAACCGGATATTTTAGTTTCGAATATTATTGTTGACGGAAGGATTCTGATATGACCATCAATAATACCATTCCCTCTATTACCTATTTGTTGATTAAATGTTGGTGAGACTATATATGAACTTTCGTCACTAAGGGATACGATTATTGCTTGGTAGTAAATTGGAGAAAGATCATACAAGGTTGCTAATGCAAGTAAGACATTATTTGTGATGGTGTTCTCACCTTGCGAATAAATTTGAAATCGATTTAGCGTTGCCATCCTCTATGGTTTTTATTGGTAATTAGTTGTTGTAATGGTTAGTTGGGCAGAACGGGTGCGCTGGCGCAGGCCGGCTCCACCGACCAGCTACCAGATTGGAATATATCTCTCCCTCCCGAATAAAGCACCATCGACACCAACCAACTTACCCGCCGGCTTGACGCTAGCGCAATGTTCTCGGCTGGCTGTTTTATCTTTTATTTATTTCTGTAAGCAACTCTTCAATCGAAGTAAAGACCCTTATTTGTCCTAGCTCGGATAAAAAGTCTTGCTGGTATTGCTCACTTGTCAAATAGTACAATTCTTTTTCTGAGTTCAGTCTCTTAAAACGGTAGTAATACATTGTTCCCATTCCTGGAAAATTCCGCATATCAAATATTATTGGTTTCTCATTTGGCAAACTTTCCATGAATGAATTGAACTCTGCCTCCTCATTCATTGTCAATGGACCCCAAAATCTGTACATCAATGGACTTTGACCAATTCTCTTCACCCTGAGTCCGAAATCAAAATAGCTTTTTAAGCTTTCCAAATATAAGGCTTCCGTTTGTTGATAGTCACCGCTTTCTACCGTCTCAAAAAAGGCGTCTACAATTTGGTATTCAATATTATGATGTCTTCTGTCAGGACTATGGAATTCTATTGTGACTACGTCGCCTGATTTAGAGACTTGATTGACTTCAACAGTAATACCGTCTGTCATTAGCCGGTTATCGCTATTTATATATTCCTCAAGATTTAGTTGCTCTATTTTTGTTTTGAAATTTGATACAATTTTTGGATTTAAAGATATTGATCCGGAGTCGGTTTTGGTCTTTGATGAATTACCTGTTATTAAATTTGATTGCGTTAGCTCGTAAACTTCAAAGTTTATTTGAGATTCTGGATGATTAAAATCAATAGTAAAATGTGATGGGGAGATGAATGATGGATAAAACTTGATCTCTACGAGCTGGATTTTGGCTTCTTCAATGTGGGAACCTTCGGATTGACAGCCAAAGATTGAAAAAGTCAACAGCAGTAAGAGTGTTTGTTTCATGTTGTATTGCTTGCCGAGAACGTGGGCGCCGACGCCGTGGGGAACTCGTTCGGCAGAAAGCTTAAAGTTATCATTAAAAGGTAGCCTTTCCGGTGGCAGTGAACATGGCCCAAAACCCGCAGCGCAAGCGGAGGCTTTTGGGCCATAGAGAACGGCGCCGGATTGGCGGTCAGGGAACTCAAAAGCCTCCAATCACTAACCAGCCCCGCGTGGACGTTGGCGCAGTGTTGTCTGTCAGGCTTGTCTTTTTAAATTAATTCGCTTGCAGACAACGTATGCCTACCCGACGGCCGCCATTCCCGACGCACACTCCGGGTATCGATCTTCATTTCGGCCATCTTTAAGCAATATTAGCACCGATAATCCCAATCGGCGGCTGTACGTGGTAGGCAATGTTGGGCCCAGTGGTTTAATTTTTTGATTTTCATTTCTCCTCCGGTAATGCGGGATCTGTTTTGATTCAGAACTGACAGCCCTTTATTTCCAATTCAAGTTCAACGCCGGTAGCCTCTCGACCGGTATAATTGAATGCTCTCATCAATGCTTGCCATCCTATGCGGCAGCATGAGACCAACCCGATTTCATCATAGACCAGATCTTAATCACTTTTCCAGATTGGAATCGGGCCACGGCCCCCATTTTATATGATGTTCTTGACGATCCGTGCGGTAGCTTTTGATTAAGATCAGCGAGGACCTGGTTAGCTTAATCAGACTGATGTAACCTTGGCCGAAGCCGGCCGGCTCATAATATTATTCTTTCTGCCGCCCGGATCACGCCTGTAATCTGCTACCTGAAATCTGGATATGCAACCGACCATGAAAAGCTTCAAATCGCCGACGTAGATCTTTTCGGCGATAGAGAGCATGGACCGAAACCCGCAGCGCAGCGGAGGCTTTTGGCCCATAGCGAACATCGACGAAAACACCGGGCATCATCGCCACCAACCAGCACCAAAGCTATTCCTGGAAGATCTTGTATGAATCATCGGAGCAACGTTTTGATGGCGGCAGTCGGTGATTCTTTTCAGTAGTGCGGGCTGTGCCATTGGGCCCAACGTGGGCATCTGCGCCGTGCGTCCCGATAGGGCGCATGGACGTCAGATGCGTTGTTGGGCGCTCGTACAGTGGTGTTTTTATTTTTTTATTCTCGGTGGTGCGGGATCTCTAAATGATCCCGATGCCGCTGACAAAATAAAAACCTCCCCGTTAAGAAAAAGCCTTGTCGTTGGTTTACCACCAACGCAGGAGCTTTTTTAGGGGAGACACGTCCTGGCGATGACCGGATGGCTGTGCCGCCGATCCTAACCTTTTCATTTATTGTCTTTTTCTGGATCGGTGGATTTGGTCACGCATTTCCGGTCACCGGCGGCTGCGGGATGGTATATTTTTAATTCCATTTCGCAGCCGTCGGCAAAAACACGACCACCCGTTCCCAAGGTGGATCGATCGGAGCCTGTTTAATTTTTTGGTCGGTCGGTCCCAACCATTTTCTCTTTCATGCTGTTGGCTAGCTGCTCTTGCTTGTCAGCAACGCTTGTGCCGCTCTACCGGCGGTTCACTTAAGCTCACTTACCGCTCCGTCCGGTGAGCACCAAGCTTTCTTCGTGCTATCTCCTGAAGAAACGCTAGCCAACTGCATGATGCCTCTTTTTTTGGGACCGACCAGCCGTTCTTATGGCTCCGATCTTGCCTTTGTCCACCGGTGGTCGGGGTGATAACCCCCCCTGTGTTTTTGTCGCGTATGGCGCCCAACGGGTGTGCCTGCGCGGCCCGCACCTCCGGAAAAACGCAGCTAGCGAGAACCTTTACTACGGCCACCAATGAGCACTGAAGAGTACCCACCAGCTTCGAGTGCGGGTTGACGTAGGCACGTTGTTGGCGGAAGTGCGTAAATGTCTTCAATTCATAGTTCTAACCGATATCATTGTACGGCAGCTGAATGGCTCTCTGCAGGCGAACATCCTTGCGGTAGCTAAAGTGCCCTGCGGGCTAACCTCCTCAGTTCCGCTATAAATGCTAGCCGGGGAGATCCGTGCGGCAGCATAATAAGTGTCCTGCGGAAGGGTAGCGCCATTTGCCGATATAAATGTTAACCGTGCTGATCCGTGCGGCAGCATAATAAGTGTCCTGCGGGAGGGTAGCGCCATTTGCCGCTATAATTGTTAACCGGGATGATCCGTGCGGTAGCATAAATACAATGCGGGCTGAGTTCATCTTCTAAGCTTCAATTGGCAATCCAATTCCGAGCGTGACGCGTCCTAATTTTCTGCGGGCACCGGACGTATGTTTTGGCCACTGATTGGTGTGGCATTTCCGCCAACGTATGCCTACCCGACGGCCGCCATTCCCGACGCACACTCCGGGTGTCGATCTTCATCACGGCCATCTTCAAGCAATAATAGCACCGATAAACCCAATCGGCGGCTGTACGTGGTAGGCAATGTTGGGCCCAGTGGTTTCATTTTTTGATCTTCATTTCTCCTCGGGTAATGCGGGATCTGTTTTGATTCAGAACTGACAGCCCTTTATTTCCAATTCAAGTTCAACGCCGGTAGCCTCTCGACCGGTATAATTGAATACTCTCATCAATGCTTGCCATCCTTTGCGGCAGCATGTGACCAACCCGATTTCATCAAAGACCAGATCTTAATCACTTTTCCAGATTGGAATCTGGCCACGCTGCCCATTTTCTATAATGGCATCCCCGCCGATCCGTGCGGTAGCTTTTCATGAAGATCAGCGAGGACCTGGTTAGCTTGATCGAACTGATGTAACCTTGCCCGAAGCCTGCCGGCTCATAGTATAATTCTTTCTGCCGCCCAGATCACGTCTGTAATCTGGGACCTGAAATCTGGATACGCAACCGACCGTGAAAAGCTTCAAATCGCCGACGTAGGTCTTTTCGGCGATAGAGAGCATGGGCCGAAACCCGCAGCGCAGCGGAGGCTTTTGGCCCATAGCGAACATCGACGAAAACACCGGTCATCATCGCCACCAACCAGCACCAAAGCTATTCTTGGAAGGTCTTGTATGATTCATTGGAGCAACGGTTTGATGGCGGCAGTCGGTGATTCTTTTCTGTAGTGCGGGCTGTCCATTGGGCCCAACGGGTGCCTACCCGACGGCCGCCATTCCCGACGCACATTGCGGGTGTGAATCTTCATCGCGGCCATCTTCAAGCAATAATAGCACAGATAAGCCCAATCGGCGGCTGTACGTGGTAGGCAATGTTGGGGCCAGTGCGTTTCTTTTAATATTTTAATTTATTTAATTCTATATTTATCATAGTCAATATACTCCAATTCAACAAACTCGCCCTTTAAATGATCAAAGTCTTTATCGGTAGTAAATAACGTTAAATTAAAAGCACTGGCGGTGGCCGCAATCCATAGATCGTTTTTTCCCATGTTCCGCGCAGTAAAACTGGATTGCTTTGATTTATGCCTTCCCTGGCTATAGGCGTCAATCTCAATATATTTTTGTATGATTTCTTCGTGGTTTATCTTGACTTTTACCAGTTGATTCAGTTTCGCATCTAGTAATTGTATCCTTTTGTTTCCGACACCAGACTGGTAAAGGATCGATTTTATCTCTCCAATGGTGACTACCGAAACCGCTAAGTTGTTATTGGAATCAAATATTCTATAGTCAGATTCTATTCTTCTTGCAATATCATTATCCCTGTTATATATAAGGAGTAAATTGGTATCGAGCAATATGTTCACTTACCTCTAATTTGAAAACTTAAGCATATCATCTAAAGACACATCCCAGTGTTCATCCGTTCCAAGGTCCGTGAAGTCATGGAAGGATATCTTTTTATAATTCTGTTCGTTCATTAATTCCTCAAATGAAATGCCTTTTCTGATTTTAGTATCAGCCCCTTTTAAATGAGAAGACTCCGCATTTGATTTCTCCTCGACCTCCTGCTTTATCCTGTTTCTAATCTTGGACAAGATGGAGATGTCTGTGACTTGGCTTACCACATTAATTATATCAATCTTTAGATCATTGATGGTCATGGCTTTACTTTTTCTAGTCTCAAAATAACAAGTTCTTTGGACATCAGGTTGTTGACTTGAAAAGCCTTTACTATCAGCCGCTTGTGGGCCAACTGTTGCTTTGTGCTTATAGCATTGGCCCCAACGTGGGCCTACCCGACGGCCGCCATCCCGTCCCAGTAATCCGGGTATCGATCTTCATCGCGGCCATCTTCAAGCAATATTAGCACCTCAAAACTTAATCGGCGGCTGTACGTGGTAGGCAGTGTTGGGCCCAGTGGTTTCATTTATTAATCTTGATGTTCTCGCGAGCTATGCGGGATGTATTTATACGCAAAAGTGCCAGCCATATCCTTCCAACTTCAGCTCAGCAAATGATGTCTCATAGATCCTAATAATTATTTGCTTTCAGAGATGCTTGTTGTCCTGTGCGGCAGCATGAGACCAACCCGATTTTATTAAAGACCAGATCTTAATCTCTTTTCCATATTGGAATCGGGCCACGGCCCCCATTTTATATGATGTTCTTGACGATCCGTGCGGTAGCTTTGATTTAGATCAGCCAGGACCTGGTCAGCTTGATCAAACTGATGTAACCTTGCTCGAAGCCGGCCGGCTCATAGTATAATTCTTTCTGCCGCCCAGATCACGCCTTTAATCTGCTACTTGAAATCTGGATCTGCAACCGACCATGAAAAGCTTCAAATCGCTGACGTAGGTCTTTTCGGCGATAGTGAGCATGGACCGAAACCCGGAGCGCAGCGGAGGCTTTTGGGCCATAGCGAACATCGCCGAAAACACCGGGCATCATCGCCACCAACCAGCACCAAAGCTATTTCTGGAACATCTTGTATGAATCATCGGAGCAACGGTTTGATGGCGGCAGTCGGTGATTCTTTTCTGTAGTGCGGGCTGTCCATTGGGCCCAACGTGGGTGCCTGCGCGGCCCGCACCTCCGGAAAAACGCAGCTAGCGAGAACCTTTACTACGGCCACCAATAAGCACTGAAGATAACCCACCAGCTTCGAGTGCGGGTTGACGTAGGCACATTGTTGGCGGAAGTGCGTAAATGTCTTCAATTCCTAGTTCTAACTAATATCATTGTACGGCAGCTGAATGGCTATCTGCAGGTGGACATCTTTGCGGTAGCTTAAGTGCCCTGCGGGCTAACTTCCTCAGTTCCGCTATAAATGTTAGCCGGGATGATTCGTGCGGCAGCATAATAAGTGTCCTGCGGGAGGGCAGCGCTATTTGCCGATATAAGTGTTAACCGTGCTGATCCGTGCGGCAGCATAATAAGTGTCCTGCGGGAGGGTAGCGCCATTTGCCGCTATAAGTGTTAACCGGGATGATCCGTGCGGTAGCATAAATACAATGCGGGCTAAGTTCACCATCGAAGCTTCATCTGGTAGCGGAATTCCGACGTGGCTCTTCCTGATTTTCTCCGGGCAACGGACGTATGTTTTGGCCACTGATTGGTGTGGCATTTCCGCCAACGTGGGTGCCTGCGCGGCCCGCACCTCCGGAAAAACTCAGCTAGCGAGAACCTTTACTACGGCCACCAATAAGCACTGAAGATAACCCACCAGCTTCGAGTGCGGGTTGACGTAGGCACATTGTTGGCGGAAGTGCGTAAATGTCTTCAATTTCCGGTCCCGACCGATGTGATTTTGCGGCAGCTGAATGGCTCTCTGCAGGCGGAGATCATTGTGGTAGCTAAAGTGCCCTGTGAGCTAACTTCCTCAGTTCCGCTATAAATGCTAGCCGGGATGATTCGTGCGGCAGCATAATTAATTGTCCCGCGGGAAGGCAGCGCCATTTGCCGATATAAATGCTAAACGGGAGGATCCGTGCGGCAGCATAATAAGTGTCCTGCGGGAGGGCAGCGCCAATTGCCGCTATAATTGCTAAACGGGAAGATCCGTGCGGTAGCATGAATACAATGCGGGCTGAATTCATCTTCTAAGCTTCATCTGGCAATCCAATTCCGAGCGTGACTCTTCCTAAGTTTCTGCGGGCAACGGACGTGTGTTTTGGCCACTGATTGGTGTGGCATTTCCGCCAACGGGTGTGCCTGCGCGGCCCGCACCTCCGGAAAAACGCAGCTAGCGAGAACCTTTACTACGGCCACCAATAAGCACTGAAGATAACCCACCAGCTTCGAGTGCGGGTTGACGTAGGCACATTGTTGGCGGAAGTACGTAAATGTCTTCAATTCCTAGTTCTAACCAATATCATTGTACGGCAGCTGAATGGCTACCTGCAGGTGGACATCTTTGCGGTAGCTTAAGTGCCCTGCGGGCTAACTTCCTCAGTTCCGCTATAAATGTTAGCCGGGATGATTCGTGCGGCAGCATAATAAGTGTCCTGCGGGAGGGCAGCGCTATTTGCCGATATAAGTGTTAACCGGGCTGATCCGTGCGGCAGCATAATAAGTGCCCTGCGGGAAGGCAGCGCCATTTGCCGATCTAAATGCTAAACGGGAAGATCCGTGCGGTAGCATGAATACAATACGGGCTGAATTCATCTTCTAAACTTCAACTGGCAATCCAAGTCCGAGTGTGACGCTTCCTAATTTTCTGAGGGCACCGGACGTATGTTTTGGCCCCTAATTGACCTGGCATTTCCGCCAACGTGGGTGCCTGCGCGGCCCGCACCTCCGGAAAAACGCAGCTAGCGAGAACCTTTACTACGGCCACCAATAAGCACTGAAGATAACCCACCAGCTTCGAGTGCGGGTTGACGTAGGCACATTGTTGGCGGAAGTGCGTAAATGTCTTCAATTTCCGGTCCCGACCGATGTGATTTTGCGGCAGCTGAATGGCTCTCTGCAGGCGGAGATCATTGTGGTAGCTAAAGTGCCCTGTGAGCTAACTTCCTCAGTTCCGCTATAAATGCTAGCCGGGATGATTCGTGCGGCAGCATAATTAATTGTCCCGCGGGAAGGCAGTGCCATTTGCCGATATAAGTGTTAGACGGGATGATCCGTGCGGCAGCATAAATAAATGCCCTGCGGGAAGGCAGCGCCATTTGCCGCTATAAATGTTAGACGGGATGATCCGTGCGGCAGCATGAATACAACGCGGGCTCAATCCGTCCTCGAAGCTTCATATGGTGAGGCAATTCCGAGCGTGACTCTTCCTAAGTTTCTGCGGGCAACGGACGTATGTTTTGGCCACTGATTGGTGTGGCATTTCCGCCAACGTGGGTGCCTGCGCGGCCCGCACCTCCGGAAAAACTCAGCTAGCGAGAACCTTTACTACGGCCACCAATAAGCACTGAAGATAACCCACCAGCTTCGAGTGCGGGTTGACGTAGGCACATTGTTGGCGGAAGTGCGTAAATGTCTTCAATTTCCGGTCCCGACCGATGTGATTTTGCGGCAGCTGAATGGCTCTCTGCAGGCGGAGATCATTGTGGTAGCTAAAGTGCCCTGTGAGCTAACTTCCTCAGTTCCGCTATAAATGCTAGCCGGGATGATTCGTGCGGCAGCATAATTAATTGTCCCGCGGGAAGGCAGCGCCATTTGCCGATATAAATGCTAAACGGGAGGATCCGTGCGGCAGCATAATAAGTGTCCTGCGGGAGGGCAGCGCCAATTGCCGCTATAATTGCTAAACGGGAAGATCCGTGCGGTAGCATGAATACAATGCGGGCTGAATTCATCTTCTAAGCTTCATCTGGCAATCCAATTCCGAGCGTGACTCTTCCTAAGTTTCTGCGGGCAACGGACGTGTGTTTTGGCCACTGATTGGTGTGGCATTTCCGCCAACGTGGGCCTACCCGACGGCCGCCATTCCCGACGCACACTCCGGGTGTCGATCTTCATCACGGCGATCTTCAAGCAATAATAGCACCGCAAAACTTAATCGGCGGCTGTACGTGGTAGGCAGTGTTGGGCCCAGTGGTTTCATTTTATTAATCTTGATTTTCTCCCGAGCAATGCGGGATCTGTATAGGCTCATAATTCCAGCTATCTCGTTCCAGTTTAGGCTCAGCGATGGAAGTCTCACAGACCGCAATGATTATATGTTTTCAGAGATGCTTGTTGTCCTGTGCGGCAGCATGAGACCAACCCGATTTCGTCGAAGACCAGATCTTCATAACTTTTCCAGGTTGTAATCGGGGCACAGAACCCATTTTATATGATCACCTCGACGATCCGTGCGGTAGCTTTTGATTAAGATCAGCGAGGACCTGGTTAGCTTGATCAGACTGATGTAACCTTGCCCGAAGCCGGCCGGCTCATAATATAATTCTTTTTGCCGCCCAGATCACGCCTGTAATCTGCTACCTGAAATCTGGGTATGCAACCGACCGTGAAAAGCTTCAAATCGCCGACGTAGGTCTTTTCGGCGATAGAGAGCATGGACCGAAACCCGCAGCGCAGCGGAGACTTTTGGGCCATAGCGAACATCGACGAAAACACCGGGCATCATCGCCACCGACCAGCACCAAAGCTATTCCTGGAAGATCTTGTATGATTCATCGGAGCAACGTTTTGATGGCGGCAGTAGGTGATTCTTTTTTGTAGTGCGGGCTGTCCATTGGGCCCAACGTGGGTGCCTGCGCGGCCCGCACCTCCGGAAAAACGCAGCTAGCGAGAACCTTTACTACGGCCACCATTAAGCACTGAAGATAACCCACCAGCTTCGAGTGCGGGTTGACGTAGGCACATTGTTGGCGGAAGTGCGTAAATGTCTTCAATTTCCGGTCCCGACCGATGTGATTTTGCGGCAGCTGAATGGCTCTCTGCAGGCGGAGATCATTGTGGTAACTAAAGTGCCCTGTGAGCTAACTTCCTCAGTTCCGCTATAAATGCTAGCCGGGATGATTCGTGCGGCAGCATAATTAATTGTCCCGCGGGAAGGCAGCGCCATTTGCCGATATAAATGCTAAACGGGAGGATCCGTGCGGCAGCATAATAAGTGCCCTGCGGGAGGGCAGCGCCAATTGCCGCTATAATTGCTAAACGGGAAGATCCGTGCGGTAGCATGAATACAATGCGGGCTGAATTTATCTTCTAAGCTTCATCTGGCAATCCAATTCCGAGCGTGACTCTTCCTAAGTTTCTGCGGGCAACGGACGTATGTTTTGGCCACTGATAGGTGTGGCATTTCCGCCAACGAGTGCGCTGGCGCAGGCCGGCTTCACCGAGCAGCTACCGGATGAAAATATAGCTTTCCCTCCCGAATAGAGCACAATCGACACCAACCTACTTGCCCGCCGGTTTGACGCTAGCGCAATGTTAGCGGCTGCCTTCTTTTTTATTCACCTTCAAATTTATTTCTTCTCCATTTGTCTCCGATAAAGTCTCTTACTGCTTCTTCTCCATATTCAAGGTCAAATATGTCGTTCAGGGTTTGGTCTCTTAATGTCATTTGTTCCAATGCGACTAATTTGCCGTTTTCAAAATCTATTTCCTTCGTTAAGAATTGCCAATCTCCGTCCTCTTCGTGAACAACTCTTAAAATCGGTTCATTATCATCTAACCATTGTTTTGTCGTAAATATTCCAAGGTTTCTTTCTTCTCTAAATTTGAATTCCGCATTTCTATCTAACAATGGTTGTTTGAACTTAAATTCTTCTTCAAATCCATCTTCCCAAGGAAACTTGTTATTCCTATCTGTCCAAATTAATTGTAATCCATTTATCTCGGTTGAACCAAAATATTTGATTGCAACTCCAAAATAATCTTCGATGTTCCTTTTGTCTATTTGTAGAAATTTCGCTCGACTATTCTCAAATACGTTATAGTATTCTTTATTTGGATTTAATTTTCCTTCACTTCTGATTATTTCCGCTACGTCATTTATTAATTGATGTAAAAGTTCAGTTCTTAATCCGAAACAGATTATTTCAGGATGATTAAAAGTTTCTGTTAGCCCAACACTATATGCAAAAGAAGGAAGGTATTCAGTTGACTCAATTTTGACGACCGATAGTCCATATTTTTCAATATGCTCTTCCGTTTGATTCAAATCTATGCAGTTATGGTTTTCTTCTTTCATTTTTTATTGGTTGCCGCTAACGGGTGCGCCAACGCAGGCCGGCTCTACCAGCCATCATCCGGAGCTCGGACAGATTTATCCAGCTTTTAAAGGTTTTCTCGACACCTAACAGCCTCACCGCCGGCTTGACGATGGCGCAATGTTAGCGGCATTTTAATAATTTTAATCAAATAAATAATCGGTAATCATAGTTTCTTCCTTCATAAAGCGACAGAAGCTTACCAATTCTTGCAATTTGATTGGAGCTATTAATTGTGGAAGGTAATTTCGTATATAGATTAAAAGAATTCCAGTTCATTTTAGTCAATCCCAGTATTTCTGTCGCTATAGTATTTATATTAGTCCTACCATAATGCTTTGTGATACGCAACGGTGCCGGTATACTCTTGCCACCCAAGTAGTAGTTATATCTGGAATTCTGGACTGAAGGGACAATTCCATGAGTCCACAGCAATGCCTGATAATGATTTACTACTATACAAGTTCCCCTTGAAACAGCATAGCCATGAATTTTCATTTCTCCTTGAAAAACTTTGGTGGCGAGATATCTTATATCAGATTCATAATTTATTTCAATCAAATCGATGTTCTCAACTCCTGCCAATTTTAAGCTATCTGTTATACCTCTAATTTCATCGTTAGTAAACGCTGTTCTTTTATGAACGACAACCCTCCTTGGCAGCTTATCCATAGAGTCATAAAATAATTGCCGAATTGACACTCCAAAATTGTATGAATCATCATAACTCATAAATGGATTGTCTTTTTTATCTAAAGTATAATCGTCAATTTTTGAAAGTTTGTACTTAAGCCCTTGACCGTTCGAACTGTAAATATGGCTACAGCCTAAGATAATTTCTGCCTCTTTTCCTTGACCCTTTATACTATAACCAATACCAGCAAAAGCTGTGTCCTCATCATTGTTCTTAATGACCCACGGAGTTCTAAAAGATTTTACATAGAAAGATAATGATAGCCACCAATACTTCTGACAAAGAAGGCTATGTTCAAGGGTGTCTTCTTCTATCAGTTGCGTTGATATGCCTTCGCTGGCTGAAAACGCTTTTATATAATCATGAAGGTCAAATATCTCTCCATTATTTTCAAAAGACTTATAAGCACTCCATGCTTTAGGAATGAATATAATAACGACCAATTTTCGATTATTCGTTGAAAGCAATTCAATCCTCTCTGTGATTAGTCGTACAAGTTTAATCGAAGCTTCAGACAAGCTTTGTGCCTCGTCGACATAATCTAAGGTCATCCATTTTTTATTATCGCTAGGGTCTGGAATATTTATAGGAGTACTATACGCCGATGCAAAACCGGGATAGTCTATTAGGTAAGCTTTATTTACAGACGCTTTGTGAGTTTTGTGCAATCCATTTAGAAACCCACTAAGTTTTGTTTCACACTCAGTGTTGCAAATTACTCCTAAGTTAATCTGTTCTTCTACAATTTTACCATTTAATGGATAATCCCACGGCCTATTAGTTTGCAACCCACGCATTGGATGAAAATCCGTAGCGCGAAGGTTGATATTATCCTTCTTAGTAAATATTAATTCTGGCTCATCAAATTCTACTCCTCGGTGTAGGGTCAGTTTTGAGTTGTAGTTTTTTGGATTGGATGCAGTGTACTTTGGGGTGGCTACCATGATTTCAGCAAAAGCAGCTTCTTTAGATATTGAAAATTCAAAGCCTGTACCCGACCCATCTGGATATTCAAATATTCTTTTGGAAGTGGGGAAAAGTTTCGTTGTCCAGAAATCTAGATATTGATTATATTTTTCGTTTCTAAGTTGCTCAAGCCCCTGTCTAGCAATGTTTTGATAGTCATTCCGCTCTATATCATTTTCAGACTTTAGAAACATGCTTGGAGTAAAAGCTAGATATCCAAATTTCTTATACCTATCAAATGTGAGTGACAACTGTAGCGCCCTGTGGACAGTGATTTTGGCGTATGGTAACTCTACCAGTCTGCTTACTTTCTCCAGCCAGATCTTGTTTTTTCTGTTTGTGCTGATACCTCTATCAGTGCTGAATTGTTTCAGGGTAGCCTGAAGCATCAGATTCTTCAAAACACCGATTTCTGAAATATCTCTAGTGTGAATAGGTACTCTGTCAATCGATCCTAAAATATTGGGACTGAATATTCTATTTATATCAGAGAGAGTACCTAGAGCGTGTATGTATCCCTGATAAGGAATAGCACAAATATGATTGTCTTTTACAATTTCTTTTAAAAATTTCCACGGCTTTCTGTCGCCATAATTAAACTTAAATCTAAAGACCTCCTTCGGAAATACAATGGGGTGAATATTACTTTTTATATATTTGTCTGTTCTGGATGCTTTCAGTGAAAATTTGGTTCTAGGTATTTCTTTTTCTCCGCCAAGTTTCAAAATTTCATTTACCCGAAACAACATCTGACGATCACCTTCAAAACAAATTTTGGCCAGATGATGCATAGTTGAATCGAATCCATCAGTTGGTATGTAATAAGCTTCTCGATTATTTACCCTGGCGGTTGATATTAAGCTTTCAACTTCGCTAGGTATTGTATGTCCGTAGCCGCACCAGTAAAGTCTGCCACTACCCGGTAGTGAAAATGCTTTTAACAACGCATCCATTAACGAAGTGTCACGCCCACTATAGCCCATCACCACAAGGTTTTTATCTGCGTGATATCGCGATAAAGTCTCAACAAAGGTGTCATTTTGGCTATCCAGCTCTTTTGAAGTATTCTTTAAGGGACCATATTTAAAGTCACCGTGAAGCATAATTGCTAGCATTTCACGATTACTCTGATTTCTAAAGATTCTATCTGATGAATCCAAAGTTATCTCCACAGGAGTTAAATTAGTCAAGTAGGCTGCCTTTACGATTAATCCATCAAAGTTAGTAGTCCAAACAGCGCTTACGATTCCTTTCTCAGCCAGCAAACACATTAATTTATAGCCAATATATGGTACCTTCCCCTCAACTAATTTCTGAAAATATTTTCTTCTGTCTTCCGCAATAGGATATGCCTTTTCGGCATAAAAAGAATATTCATCAGGAGAGCCTATGTCAGGAAATATTATATCATTATCTAAAAATTTTTGTATGCTGGCTTGTACACGTTCATCTTTGTAATTTTTGTAGTACTCAGGAGCATTAGGATTATTAGAAAGAAAAATATCTTTCTTCCACTCCCAAATACAATCATAGGCAGTTTGCACACCAGACGTGATGGATGCTCCAGCACCAAGGAGAATAGAGTGAGGGCTATCGCGATTCTGTTTGATTGATCGTAAGAAGGCGTCGTAGCTAAGGTAAAGATTCATAGTATTTGCTTAAAACCAAACAATTTGTAGCAAATATAGTGATTTTTTGATTGCCGCTAACGGGTGCCTACCCGACGGCCGCCGCCACTACCAAATTCTCGGAGTAGCAACTTTCAATGCGGTTGCTTTTAAAAGAACAATAGCACCGGAAATCACAACCAGCGGCTGTGCGTGGTAGGCGGTGTTAGCGGCATTTTTATTAAAGGTAAAATAAACTTTTTGCTACATTTTTTCAGGAACACAATTTAGAATGTGTCTACCATTCCCATAATTATTAGAAAAAAATTTTATTCTTTTTTCCATTTGGTTATATCAAACATATCCATTCTTTCCTTTAAAGAATGAAGAAAAAATGTTGCACTATGATATGGCTTTCTATCGATTACTTCTGAAAAAAAATTACAGTTCAAAATTTCACACGTTTGAAGTTCGATAACTATTGAATTAATATCTATTTCGTAACATTCCGAGTATGTTGAGTGTGCAGGATTTGGAAATGAATCTTTGTAAATCTTATTGTAAGGTGGCTGAAAGTATCGTATTAATGCAGCTTCGGTAAAGTTAATCTTCTGCTGTTCATTCAGTCCTTGGTTTAAAACTCTATTCATTATCCCTGGCCTTCGAATATTGTCAGCATCTAATTCACTTTGCGTCCAATTCAATCTTCCATTCATAATTGTGATCAAAATTTCTTCAAAAGATGCTAAAGCTAACCATATTTCGCTATCTGGGTTATTAGTCATAGCTTCTGCATAGATTCCTTGCAATGTTGAATGACTCTTTAATCTATCTGGCGCTGTCCTTGCACCTTCAACACCGTATGATTGTCCTATGTACAATACCTCCATATCGAGATAGTCTGCCTCGGTGTAAAACCGTGGTATACTTTGAAGAAATATTGCAAGCTTTGCGTCAAGTATCAGTATGTCATTAACATAAAGTTTAAATTTATTGTATGGGTAACTTGATTTAAGAGTGACATTGGTAGAATCAAAGTCGTTTGATATTTTAACATTATATTCATTAATATTTTCATTATGATGTACATTAATTACGAATTCAATAAACTCTTCCGTAACCTCAAATTTGTCCACATTTAATGAGATTCTTGGCCGTCTGCAAACAAAATACAAATGACAAGGATATGACGCATCAAAGTAATCAGTCTTTGCCACTTCAGATAGCTCTGGCTGCTGCAAAATCATCAATCTCCTAAGATTCATATTGACTGCAAACTCTGTAAAATATTTTTTCATTATCTCTACAATTATTGATTAACTTTTACTAATTAGGGGCAATTGCGTTGGCCTTGCTCAACGAGTCATTTTATCGAGCATACTATTCAACTGATTAAGAATATTTGTCTTTGATTCACTAGGTAAATTAACTTTACTGGGATCATACTCGTATGTTATTTCATGCGGTGAGACATAGCCGGGACCACTCATGCTGGCTTTTATTCTGATTCCAGCTGTCGCACCAGTTAGAACTACGGGGTATTTCCAGTACAGCGCAGGTCCGTCTTGATCGGAACTAACCGTGATAGTTGTAATTTTTACCCTTTCTAAGCTATTATGTACTAAATCAATGTACCCAAGTTCAAGTTTCATAGCGTTATTCATTTTAGGATGGACACTCAATATAGCATTGTTATTGGATTGGGTAGAGATGTAAGTAGTTGCCGCTAACGTGGGTGCCTGCGCGGCCCGCACCTCTGGAAAATCGCAGCTAGCAAGAACCTTTGCTACGGCCACCGATAAACACCAAAGAGAATCCAACAGCTTCGAGTGCGGGTTGACGTAGGCACATTGTTGGCGGATGTGCGTAAATGTCTTTAATACCCGGTCCCGAACGCTGCCATTGTGCGGCAGCTGAAAGGCAATGCGGGCGGAGTTCGACGCGGTAGCTAAAGTGCCCTGCGGGCTAATTTGATTTGTCTCGCTATAAATGCTAACCGGGAAGATCCCTGCGGTAGCATAATAAATGTCCTGCGAGAAGGAAACGCCATTTGCCGCTATAAGTGTTAGACGGGAAGATCCCTGCGGTAGCATAATAAATGTCCTGCGGGAGAGAAACGCCATTTGCCGCTATAAGTGTTAGACGGGAAGATCCGTGCGGTAGCATGAATACCATGCGGGCTGAATTCGTCCTCGATGCTTCATTTGGTGAGGCAATTCCGACCACCGTAGGCGATGATTTTTCGGGCCCGCCGGGCTATGCTTTTGGCCCCTAATTGACCTGGCATTTCCGCCAACGTGGGCCTACCCGACGGCCGCCATCCCGACCCAGCAATCCGGGTGTGGATCTTCATCACGGCCATCTTCAAGCAATAATAGCACCGATAAGCCCAATCGGCGGCTGTACGTGGTAGGCAGTGTTGGGCCCAGTGGTTTCATTTTATTAATCTTGATTTTCTCCCAAGCAATGCGGGATCTGGATAGGCTCATAATTCCAGCTATATCGTTCCCGTATATGCTCAGCGAAGGAAGTCTCACAGACCGCACTGATTATATGTTTTCAGAGATGCTTGTTGTCCTGCGCGGCAGCATGAGACCAACCCGATGTCATCAAAGACCAGATCTTAATCTCTTTTCCATATTGGAATCGGGCCACGGCCCCCATTTTATATGATGTTCTTGACGATCCGTGCGGTAGCTTTTGATTAAGATCAGCAAGGACCTGGTCAGCTTGATCAAACTGATGTAACCTTGCCCGAAGCCGGCCGGCTCATAGTATATGGTCTTTCTGCCGCCCGGATCACGCCTGTAATCTGTTACCTGAAATCTGGAACTATCGTCGATCGTGAAAAGCTTCAAATCGCCGACGTAGGTCTTTTCGGCGATAGAGAGCATGGACCGAAACCCGGAGCGCAGCGGAGGCTTTTGGCCCATAGCGACCATCGCCGAAAACACCGGTCATCATCGCCACCGACCAGCACCAAAGCTATTTCTGGAACATCTTGTATGAATCATCGGAGCAACGTTTTGATGGCGGAAGTCGGTGATTCTTTTCTGTAGTGCGGGCTGTCCATTGGGCCCAACGTGGGCCTACCCGACGGCCGCCATCCCGACCCAGCAATCCGGGTGTGGATCTTCATCACGGCCATCTTCAAGCAATAATAGCACCGATAAGCCCAATCGGCGGCTGTACGTGGTAGGCAGTGTTGGGCCCAGTGGTTTCATTTTATTAATCTTGATTTTCTCCCAAGCAATGCGGGATCTGGATAGGCTCATAATTCCAGCTATATCGTTCCCGTATATGCTCAGCGAAGGAAGTCTCACAGACCGCACTGATTATATGTTTTCAGAGATGCTTGTTGTCCTGCGCGGCAGCATGAGACCAACCCGATGTCATCAAAGACCAGATCTTAATCTCTTTTCCATATTGGAATCGGGCCACGGCCCCCATTTTATATGATGTTCTTGACGATCCGTGCGGTAGCTTTTGATTAAGATCAGCAAGGACCTGGTCAGCTTGATCAAACTGATGTAACCTTGCCCGAAGCCGGCCGGCTCATAGTATATGGTCTTTCTGCCGCCCGGATCACGCCTGTAATCTGTTACCTGAAATCTGGAACTATCGTCGATCGTGAAAAGCTTCAAATCGCCGACGTAGGTCTTTTCGGCGATAGAGATCATGGACCGAAACCCGGAGCGCAGCGGAGGCTTTTGGCCCATAGCGACCATCGCCGAAAACACCGGTCATCATCGCCACCGACCAGCACCAAAGCTATTTCTGGAACATCTTGTATGAATCATCGGAGCAACGTTTTGATGGCGGAAGTCGGTGATTCTTTTCTGTAGTGCGGGCTGTCCATTGGGCCCAACGTGGGCCTACCCGACGGCCGCCATCCCGACCCAGCAATCCGGGTGTGGATCTTCATCACGGCCATCTTCAAGCAATAATAGCACCGATAAGCCCAATCGGCGGCTGTACGTGGTAGGCAGTGTTGGGCCCAGTGGTTTCATTTTATTAATCTTGATTTTCTCCCAAGCAATGCGGGATCTGGATAGGCTCATAATTCCAGCTATATCGTTCCCGTATATGCTCAGCGAAGGAAGTCTCACAGACCGCACTGATTATATGTTTTCAGAGATGCTTGTTGTCCTGCGCGGCAGCATGAGACCAACCCGATGTCATCAAAGACCAGATCTTAATCTCTTTTCCATATTGGAATCGGGCCACGGCCCCCATTTTATATGATGTTCTTGACGATCCGTGCGGTAGCTTTTGATTAAGATCAGCAAGGACCTGGTCAGCTTGATCAAACTGATGTAACCTTGCCCGAAGCCGGCCGGCTCATAGTATATGGTCTTTCTGCCGCCCGGATCACGCCTGTAATCTGTTACCTGAAATCTGGAACTATCGTCGATCGTGAAAAGCTTCAAATCGCCGACGTAGGTCTTTTCGGCGATAGAGAGCATGGACCGAAACCCGGAGCGCAGCGGAGGCTTTTGGCCCATAGCGACCATCGCCGAAAACACCGGTCATCATCGCCACCGACCAGCACCAAAGCTATTTCTGGAACATCTTGTATGAATCATCGGAGCAACGTTTTGATGGCGGAAGTCGGTGATTCTTTTCTGTAGTGCGGGCTGTCCATTGGGCCCAACGCGTGCGCCACCGCCGTGCGACGATAGGAGCATGGACGATGGCGCGATGTTGTGTGCATTTTCTTAAAGGCCATACGTTTTGGAGGCAAAAATCCTCATTTAAGTACACAATTAAAATCTACCCGGCATTCTTATATATTGCCCGTCATCGTCATCGTCGATTTGATCAGATAGTTTTTCGTCATCAATTTTTTTAGCGACATTTTGATCATTCAGAAACACACTTGGATCAATGCTTGATCCAAGTGATAGTGGACTTGCAGAAAACCTAATCTCAAAAATAGTTTGTTTGCTTACGACGAAGTAACCCAGAGGAACCTTTACTCTAAGAGATGTATCGGTATAGCCAGTTTGAGTGTATAGCTCAATGTCTCTAGAATAACCGTCAAATGAGTAGATAGATTGACCGGGCTGGTAATGTTTTATTTGCTTTATTTTGTAAATTTCTACACTATCTCTTATAAAAGATTTTGCTACATCCCCTGTATTCCTAATTTGAATTTCTGCATTCAGTCCGCCCTTTAGATGATAAAAATGTCTCCCGTTTCCAATAGATAGACCATGAGTGTATTTGACGCTATCAAACAAAGTAAGAATTAAGTTGAAGTCGTTAGAATTCATTTCTCTTGTTTCCCGGCTGAAGAAATCATTTTGCGAATCTATCAAATCTGGGCTTATAAATTTAGAGTATTGATTATACGCACCTGTGATCTTAGGTATTTGTGTTGATATGTATTCCAGTAACCTATTTCTCCAATCATAATCAATTCCAGTATTTTTAGTATACTGCTTTAGTAGAGATATATATTCACTGTATATGGTAGCTTCTAGGTCTAAGTTGACAATCTCATTAGCATGCGTACTCTTTCGGCAGGTAGATGGTAATCGCTTGACTTTAAAGAATATTTGAAAGAGGAACTGTATTTTATCTATATAGTCGTCACTTGTAGCGTATTCAAGGTACGACCTATTTAATCTCATTTCAAAGATAGACTCTTCCACCCCCCTAGGATCATCATATAGCTCTTCATCACAAGCTTTCACTAAAAAATTTTTGAATTCGTCAGGACTGTAACCTTTGAGAATTTCATCCAAATGGTATTGGAGCATTGACATACCACCAAAATATAAGTCATCAATTGACATTTCAGCCAACATTGAAGTTACTTGAGAAAATATCTTTTCAACATTCATACCAAGATCTTTATTAAGTGGATAGAGTTAGGTTCTCATTTTTAAGTTACGCATGGACTTCTTTTTTATTGCACACAACGGGTGTGCCTGCGCGGCCCGCACCTCCGGAAAAACGCAGCTAGCGAGAACCTTTACTACGGCCACCAATGAGCACTGAAGAGTACCCACCAGCTTCGAGTGCGGGTTGACGTAGGCACGTTGTTGGCGGAAGTGCGTAAATGTCTTCAATTTCTAGTTCTAACCGATATCATTGTACGGCAGCTGAATGGCTCTCTGCAGGCGGACATCCTTGCGGTAGCTAAAGTGCCCTGCGGGCTAACCTCCTCAGTTCCGCTATAAATGTTAGCCGGGATGATTCGTGCGGCAGCATAATAAGTGTCCTGCGGGAGGGCAGCGCTATTTGCCGATATAAGTGTTAACCGGGCTGATCCGTGCGGCAGCATAATAAGTGTCCTGCGGGAAGGCAGCGCCATTTGCCGATATAAATGCTAAGCGGGCCGATCCGTGCGGTAGCATAAATACGATGCGGGCTGAATTTATCATCGAAGCTTCATTTGGCCATCCAATTCCGAGCGCGACGCTTCCTAATTTTCTCCAGGCACCGGACGTATGTTTTGGCCACTGATTGGTGTGGCATTTCCGCCAACGTTTGCATCTGCGCCGTGCGTCCCGATAGGGCGCATGGACGTCAGATGCGTTGTTGGGCGCTCGTACAGTGGTGTTTTTATTTTTTTATTCTCGGTGGTGCGGGATCTCTAAATGATCCCGATGCCGCTGACAAAATAAAAACCTCCCCGTTAAGAAAAAGCCTTGTCGTTGGTTTACCACCAACGCAGGAGCTTTTTTAGGGGAGACACGTCCTGGCGATGACCGGATGGCTGTGCCGCCGATCCTAACCTTTTCATTTATTGTCTTTTTCTGGATCGGTGGATTTGG
The DNA here is from genome assembly GCA_963747415.1 of Lewinellaceae bacterium. Classification (GTDB taxonomy): domain Bacteria; phylum Bacteroidota; class Bacteroidia; order Chitinophagales; family Saprospiraceae; genus Neolewinella. The sequence continues at coordinate 2,506,535 of CAVVFF010000004.1, forward strand.
TCACGCATTTCCGGTCACCGGCGGCTGCGGGATGGTATATTTTTAATTCCATTTCGCAGCCGTCGGCAAAAACACGACCACCCGTTCCCAAGGTGGATCGATCGGAGCCTGTTTAATTTTTTGGTCGGTCGGTCCCAACCATTTTCTCTTTCATGCTGTTGGCTAGCTGCTCTTGCTTGTCAGCAACGCTTGTGCCGCTCTACCGGCGGTTCACTTAAGCTCACTTACCGCTCCGTCCGGTGAGCACCAAGCTTTCTTCTTGCTATCTCCTGAAGAAACGCTAGCCAACTGCATGATGCCTCTTTTTTTGGGACCGACCAGCCGTTCTTATGGCTCCGATCTTGCCTTTGTCCACTGGTGGTCAGGGTGATAACCCCCCCTGTGTTTTTGTCGCGTATGGCGCCCAACGTGGGCGCCGACGCCGTGGGGAACTCGTTCGGCAGAAAGCTTAAAGTTATCATTAAAAGGTAGCCTTTCCGGTGGCAGTGAACATGGCCCAAAACCCGCAGCGCAAGCGGAGGCTTTTGGGCCATAGAGAACGGCGCCGGATTGGCGGTCAGGGAACTCAAAAGCATCCAATCACTAGCCAGCCCCGCATGGACGTTGGCGCAGTGTTGTCTGTCAGGCTTGTCTTTTTTAATTAATTCGCTTGCAGACAACGTGGGCGCCCACGCAGGCCGGCTTCACCAATAAGCATCCGGACATCAGCCAACGGTAGATAGATTTTAAGGCTTCATCGACACCAAAAAGACTCACCGCCGGCTTGACGATGGCGCAGTGTTGGGCGAATTTATATTTAATAAAATATTTAACTGCATGATCTACTTATACAATTAATCAATCGGTTATAAGTAATCGCGCATTAATAGTAGGTGAGCCGATTAATTTTTGAGAAAGTTTAGACCCTGCGAATGACTTGTTCAAAGGTTCAACCTCCACGGATAAAATACTATCAGACAATAATTTAATTGGCATTATAAAGTCAAAATCAACAATCTTATTTTCGATACAATTTTCACACTTTTCAGGTTTTACAGGCTGGAAAAATGCTTTTCGGGCAATTGTTCGATCTCCATCCTTTAAATGGACTATGAAACTTCCCGGTATCTTCAATCTGTTAATACCTTTCACGCGAACAGAAACTTCCTCGGTTTGAAAACTAAACGATCTTGCGGCAAGTGTGGAACCGGAAGAGACGTTGACCTTAGGAATAGACGAGTCCTGAGTTGGTGGGTCATAATCGACATTTAATCCATTTAAAGAATCTACAACTTGCACTGTTGTAACATTAAAAGGCGGTAGTTTCTGCAATACTGGAACCGTAAAAGATTTCTTATTTTGCTCATCAGACATAGTTGTCAGTAAGTTTTCCACTGAATCTGCACCTACCTCTCTTTGCCATTTCCACCATAATCGATCCCAATTACAGTGAAAAAACCAAAATACAGGATCGAATGCAGCGACTTCTTGTTGACTTAGCGTTTCACCAAAAAATACATGCCCACTGTCATGAGCACTTATTATACCTTTATGGCCATTTAAAAATCCATTGAACTTTTCCCACGTTGGTTGGCTAAGTGCATAATGAATATCAGGCAGGACATCACTTTGAAAGCTCTCCAAAATATATTCTTCCGGAAATCGCTTTATTTTATATCCTTTTGGAAATTGCCCATCATTGCTAATAGCTTCTGGGAGCACATAGCTATTAAATGGTTCAGTATTAAATACTTCAGGTAGTTCGTGCAGGTTCTCAAAGTCCCAGTAAGGCAAGGTTACATTTTCACAACCTTCGACTGAACGCAATGCATCCTCAAAACCTAGCAAATATGCTCGATGCCATGGGTTATATTTATTAACATGGTGTTGGCACAGTAAATCTGGCCCTGGGTACCAGTGATATCCTGCTTGAATGAAATAACTATTAGGATCGTTTATATCTAGAGCCATTATTCCCTCAAAGGCTTTGATCAAATCTTCGAGTTCAGGCTCGCTCAATTGGAGTAAATCCTTCCTAACCCGTACAGCTTTTGACCGCTTCAACTTATTTTCAGTTCTTCCGATAGTTGGCACTCCTCTTTGAAAACCATGAATCATCCAATTAAGGAAAGTTTCAATTTTTTCATCATCCCAAGGCTTTTTGCCAATGGGCATTTTCTTTTGAGCTACTTGGCTATATATTGAATCAGCGTTTTGCTTTACGCTTTCATAAATTCCTAATTCAAGTCCCAAGGACCTCATGTGTTGCTTATCCTCGTCGTCGAAAAAGTAGCGGATATGTTCGTACCAATTTGGTTTGTCTACAACTGAAATTAGAGATTTCATATTATTAATGATTATTAGATGAGTTACACATTGGAACAAATAAATCTTGTGATGAGGAATGCTTTGATATAGCAGTTATTTTAGAATCACAAAGGTCGGTAAAAATGAAAGATAAAATTATCCCATAAAACACCATTAATCCTAGCGACATTGACCTTTTCTTACGATTCACTTTGCAACATTTGTAAAAAACGTTAAAACTGCAACTGCATAGACCTGTCACCATAAAAGGTAAAGCGACATATGTGAAGACTTCCTCATAGCGGGCGAGGCTCAAACTGGTTGTTATGCCAATAATAGGTATTAAGCAGCACACTTTAGAAAGAGCAAAACTAATCAGGCCAAATTTGGAGGTACCAACATTGTTGATTAGAAATTGGGTATGCAGGTTGTTCACAACTTAATAGTTCAAGTCTTTGATTTGTAGTTTACCATACTGACAATGTTAAGTTATGGGAATTCTTCATTAGATCCAAGCACCAAGGATATATAAGTCAGCAGTTCTGATCGTATTGGGATGGAGGTGATCGTGAACCCTAACTTTCTCGTTCAAGAATAATTATGCTCCGAAATCTACAAAGTTAGATTATCAGCATTCTCCTAAGATTTATAATTTGGACATTTAGGCTATCTCTCTTGTGTTGTTGACTGTGCATCTTTCGCCCAACGTGGGCGCCCACGCAGCCGGGGCTTGAATAACTCGAAGGTACCAACTCTACCTCACCGAAAAGGGGGCGGCGCGGCGGCATGGCCCGAAACCGAGGCTTCAGCCGAGCTTTCGGGCCATTGACGACGGGACGAAGCCGGACATCAATAGCATTGATCGACACTCCGGCTACCCAGCCCCGGTTGACGCTGGGCGCAGTGTTCGCCGCATCAATTATTTGACTTGTTTATTTTTACATATTAACTTGAGCTCATATACGTATTGCGAACTAACCCTAATTGACGTTTTTAAACAAATTGTGCTTCATTCAAATCAAATATTAACCAATGGCAAAAATCTTTAAAAAAATTAGACGAAAGATGATTAGGGACAAAAAAGTCATTAATTATATTCTTTATGCTATTGGAGAAATTATACTAGTCGTAATTGGAATTTTAATTGCGCTAAGTATCAATAATTCGAATGAATTAAAAAAAACACGAGATGCAGAGAAAGTTTATCTAAAAGAAATAAAGAGTGATTTAATACAAGATACATTATTTTTGTCTCAAATAATTAATGATCACAAATGGCGAATTGCTCAATTAATGTCTCAAGACACAACTATTGACTTGATATTTGAGGAAATAATTGGCAAGCTTCCTAAAGTGGAAGGAGTATCTGAATTAGAATATATTTTCTTTACAGACAGAAAATTTCGACCAAAAATCGGAACTTATAATTCAATGATATCCGAAGGAAAATCAAACATAATAAGCAATCGTGCACTATTTAACAATATTCAAAATATCTATGAATTGGAAGTCAGAAATATCATAGCTATTGGTGAAGATGTGTTGGATCGTTCTACAGAGTTAAGAAATAAATATGCATATGAAATAAAATATGGTGATTTTGGCTCACCAATTACAATTACAGACAAACGAATATTAGCTGATATTTATATTTCATCTAGACTACTTAATTATTATACAAGGCAATCAGTTTTATTAAGAAATAGCATAACCGAATTAATCGAGCTAATAGATGATGAATACCATTCTATGGAATAGAGTAACGATAGATTATCTTAAGAAGTATAAAATTTGCATGGTACTAGCCTGCTTAGAGGAATAATCGATCATTCAAAACCAAAATGAAAAACGAAGCACAACAGTGGCTATACGGCCAGCCTCCGCAAAGCTCCGGCCGATCGCATACCCTGGCCGTTACGAAACCAAATTCTGCATCGCTACGCATAGTGATCAAACAAACTGATCTTTGCTAATTTATACTTTTCTTAGATAAAAGACTACATTGCTAATTCTATCATGCTTGGCCATTGCGGCGAACGTGGGCGCCGACGCCGTGGGGAACTCGTTCGGCAGAAAGCTTAAAGTTATCATTAAAAGGTAGCCTTTCCGGTGGCAGTGAACATGGCCCAAAACCCGCAGCGCAAGCGGAGGCTTTTGGGCCATAGAGAACGGCGCCGGATTGGCGGTCAGGGAACTCAAAAGCATCCAATCACTACCCAGCCCCGCATGGACGTTGGCGCAGTGTTGTCTGTCAGGCTTGTCTTTTTTAATTAATTCGCTTGCAGACAACGTGGGCGCCGACGCCGTGGGGAACTCGTTCGGCAGAAAGCTTAAAGTTATCATTAAAAGGTAGCCTTTCCGGTGGCAGTGAACATGGCCCAAAACCCGCAGCGCAAGCGGAGGCTTTTGGGCCATAGAGAACGGCGCCGGATTGGCGGTCAGGGAACTCAAAAGCATCCAATCACTAGCCAGCCCCGCATGGACGTTGGCGCAGTGTTGTCTGTCAGGCTTGTCTTTTTTAATTAATTCGCTTGCAGACAACGTGGGCGCCGACGCCGTGGGGAACTCGTTCGGCAGAAAGCTTAAAGTTATCATTAAAAGGTAGCCTTTCCGGTGGCAGTGAACATGGCCCAAAACCCGCAGCGCAAGCGGAGGCTTTTGGGCCATAGAGAACGGCGCCGGATTGGCGGTCAGGGAACTCAAAAGCCTCCAATCACTAACCAGCCCCGCGTGGACGTTGGCGCAGTGTTGTCTGTCAGGCTTGTCTTTTTAAATTAATTCGCTTGCAGACAACGGGGGCGCCGGCGCAGGCCGGCTGCCACCAACCACCATTTCGAATCTCGACCAATCCTAGGGCAGCTCTAAAGGCCTTGTCGACACCCAAAAGCCTCATCGCCGGCTTGACGATGGCGCAATGTTAGGTGCATAATTATAAAGTGTCTCAATTCCTATTTCTTTTAACTCTTTCAGGACGATGTTCTAGGTTTTCCAAAGGCATGGTTTCATCGTCAGTACCGTTATTTAAGTCCTCAATAATTTGAGACCTGTCGTTTTCTTCTATGTAATCATTCATAGCAGAAGTAACAGAATTTACGACATGTCTTCTTACTGCATCAGAATAATCTTCTAATTTTTTAAATATTTCTTCTTCTACTATTTCTTTAATATTTTCCTCTGTTAGGCTATTCGTTTCTGCCAATGAGCCAATCCTGGAGTGAAGTTCGAATCTCAATTGAGTGTTGGCTTCGTGTAGCCGAAGCATCGACTTATTAACCTGACTGCCTAACGATTGCAACGCTTGATCTACGTGGGTATAAATTAGAAGTCTAACGGTTTCTCTTGAAATGTAACCTTCGTGATTCGTAATATTATTTATGCTATTTTGAAATTTTTCCTCCTTCTCCGCTATAAGGTGATAGTCCTTACCTAACACCATTCTTTTAGTCAAAGATGTCTTGATAGTATGATACTCGGAAGGCATTAAACCATCTTTAATTTCCTCGAGATCGTTCAATCTACTCTTAATATCGAATTTTGAATCTTCACTGTAGTATTTATTGTAAATATAATCAAATAACCTACCTAGTAAGATACCAACTACTGTGGTTAGACCAGCAAATACTAGCGGTTGACTAATTGGAACTGCAAGAATAATTATGCATCCAATACACAAACCAAGTAGTGCACCCGTTGACGCTGATTGAATATCTTTTATATTACTTAGCAAATCGGTAAATTTATTGTATGTTACTATATTGTTTAGTAATGTGACCTACGCTATAGTAAGTCGTCGTCCAAATCATTATCCCATATGCAATTCCAGCACCTAACAATATATAGCTTAAAACCATATTTGAATTATACAAACTGAACGCCAATATAGCAACGAGACTATTGCAAATTAATAGCCAAACCAAGCCAGAAGTACAAACACTAGCCACCTTCTGCTTAGCTTCTTTCATTAATAGTTTCAGTAGAGGATCGTCAGACTTCTTATGATTTAAATTTAAAAACCGATATGATCTTTTACTTTTAAACCAAAAAACCATAATATAAGCTAATAACTCAACAATTAATAGCTGAATGCCGAACATAAATTTAATATCCGTAAATATAAAGTTTTCCATCGAATCTATTTTTCTGTATAGTACTGTCTAACGTGAATTTAGCGAATTATTTGGACAAACTGCTGGCTGACCACGATTATTTCCACCCCGAGCAAATTGACTGTTCTAGATGACTCGTAGTGGTTATCGTTGCACCTAACGTGGGCGCCGACGCCGTGGGGAACTCGTTCGGCAGAAAGCTTAAAGTTATCATTAAAAGGTAGCCTTTCCGGTGGCAGTGAACATGGCCCAAAACCCGCAGCGCAAGCGGAGGCTTTTGGGCCATAGAGAACGGCGCCGGATTGGCGGTCAGGGAACTCAAAAGCATCCAATCACTAGCCAGCCCCGCATGGACGTTGGCGCAGTGTTGTCTGTCAGGCTTGTCTTTTTTAATTAATTCGCTTGCAGACAACGTGGGTGCCTGCGCGGCCCGCACCCCACCACCAAGCCCAGCTAGCGAGAACCTTTGCTACTGTTACCGACGAGTGTTGAAGAGAACTCACCAGCTTCGAGTGCGGGTTGACGTAGGCACATTGTTGGCGGATGTGCGTAAATGTCTTCAATTTCTGGTTCTAACCGATATCATTGTACGGCAGCTGAATGGCTCTCTGAAGGCGGAAATCTTTGTGGTAGCTAAAGTGCCCTGTAAACTAACTTCCTCAGATCCGCTATAAATGCTAGCCGGGATGATTCGTGCGGCAGCATAATAATTGTCCTACGGGAGGGAAGCGCTATTTGCCGATATAAATGTTAACCGTGCTGATCCGTGCGGCAGCATAATAAGTGTCCTGCGGGAAGGCAGCGCCATTTGCCGATATAAATGCTAAGCGGGCCGATCCGTGCGGTAGCATAAATACGATGCGGGCTGAATTTATCATCGAAGCTTCATTTGGCAATTTAATTCCGAGCGCGACTCTTCCTAATTTTCTCCGGGCACCGGACGTATGTTTTGGCCACTGATTGATGTGGCATTTCCGCCAACGGGCGCGCCGGCGCAGGCCGGCTCCAACCAGCCAACTTACAGATGATGAACCTACTTTGCTAAACAATAGAGCATCCTCGGCACCCAAAAGCCTCACCGCCGGCTTGACGATGGCGCTATGTTCGGCGAATTTTAATTTTGGTACCAAGCTTTTCTTTTTTGAACTACTGTTTTGATACTATCGATCAGTGACTCTATAACCGGTAGGTCATACTGAGAAAGCATCTCATTGTACTGCCAGTATCTGATGTAGACTGAGTCACCTTTTGCAAATACTAGGGAGTTGTTCCCACCATCTACAAGATTTCTTGAGGGATCTGGATACTTTAACTTAAGGCCTACGATTGGATCAATTAATGTTGTTATTTTTTCTTGTTCTTTTGGGGATAATTTGTATTCGAATACTGAATGTAAACGGGTGAATGAATCTTGTTCAATCCATGTAATAAACCCGTCATGACTAATTCTCAACAACGTAAAGTACATTCCCCATTCATCTTCACTGAGATATTGTAAATTGATATTTGAGTTATTAAAGGAGGGGATGCTTAGGTTACTCCTATTTATTGCGGAGTCCAGAAGATGTGACGAGGTCCTTGGATCGTCTGCATTAGAATTGATAGCTCTTGTTTCTTCTATATCACTGAAGCAACCAGTCATAAAAATAGAGCACACAAGAAATGTCCAAATCATTGAATATCTAATATCCATCTTAAACGTAACTTTTAGCAATGAGATGGTAAAGAAGGATTGCATTCCTCGCTAACGAATAATGTGGATGTTTAGCTTCTACGTTGAGATTTGCTTTACCAATGTCTTTGTTGGGGCAGAATGCGCTTCTGCTATTTGAATACTCTCCAGCGGGTAATGTTGTTTCGCCGAACGTGGGCGCCAACGCAGCCGGGGCTTCAATTCTTCGAAGGTAACGACTTTACCCCACCGATGAGGGGGCGGCTCGGCGGCATGGACCGAAACCGACCAACGGGAGCTTTCGGGCCATTGGCGACGGGACGAACCCGGACACCAATAGCAACTATCCTACACTGCGGCTACTCAGCCCCGGTTGACGCTGGGCGCAGTGTTGGGCGAACCTCTCATCCATTAGATTAAAATTTCTCTCAATTTTGATTGCTATACCTTATTTCAAGGGAAGATTGTAAGTCAGCAAACTTTATAAATATCACGACAAATTGGTATGTGAATCGCTTTAGCACTATCACAACAAGAATAATTGTCGTTAGCAATGCTGTGCGTTTTCTATTTGATTAATTTCCAATGCGTTCCTAAAAAGTTTCGTGAATCATAGGGATTTCCCACAACAATCCCCAAACTTTCACTAACCTTAAATAGCTCTATGGTCCGGTCAGGAACCTTCAGAGCTCCTATATCTTTCCTTTGGGTCACCACTAAATGCCTACTACAATTAGTATCCTCTTTCAACACCTCAACTTTTGTCCACACGGCGTGATGAAAAATAATTCGAGTGAATCCAAAATGCATTATACCTGCAGCTATAATTAATATATTCGCTAATGAAATAGTAATTAGTAACTTCTTTTTTTCGATCACCGAGAGGTATAACGTTATAACTGGTGCAGTAATCGATACCACTGCCAAGATGTGCTTAATTCTAATACTACCTATCCACAATATCTCTATATAGTCAAGCAGATAAAATAGAAGGCTAAACAATCCCACACCGCTAATGATCCACTTCAACATTGATTTCTGGGTTATTTCACAATTCTCAAAAAGTAAGTATTTGTTATACAATACAACTATAGGCTGTTTACAGGATATTAACTGAACTACCTGTTCGTTGCCTTAAACGACGAAATTTGTATTATGGTGTAAAGTGTCAAACAAAATTTCACAGCTCCGTACACAAACAATTGTGGCATTTGAAAATAAATATACTTACAGCGTCGATGTGCAACTTTAAATTTCAAAACACTTAACTTGATAAAGAAAATTATTATAAGGTCTAGAAGATTATATGATTTTGAATTTATGCTAAGCCAGGGCCGTACTAAGGTTGTTTCACAGAGCGGATTATGTGTTCGATCAGTAAAGAGGTCAATCTCCGGCCCGCCTTTAATGGCGGGCTGAGTGCAACAGACAGTGCGCACAAAGTTCAATAGACATACTTCACACTCTGTCTAATTCTTAAAGATATGCTTTCTTACCATTGCCGCCCCCGGCGAAGCGTAGCGAAGCCGGGGGCGGCAATGGTAAATTAAATCTCCTTCTCTATTTCCTGCGCCGCGCCTGCCGGTCCCGCCAGCGCTGCGGTAGATCGTTATCCGATCGAAGTAGGTAATAATGCCCCTCCTGAATGTCCACCCCCTGTTGGAAGTATCCCAGGCACGTCTGGCGATAGTACACCTCGTATACGCGGTTTCCCAAAGGTTTTAATCCGACGTATTTGTCCCGTAGTCCACGGCTGACCGTAACGAACTCGTAGCCGTTCAGCCGGAACACTCCACTTTTGTAAACCTTGAAGACCCGCAGCTCGGCATCGTACTCCGCCGGCTTCACCGCATCCTGGTAGGAACGCTCGGATGGCTGGTGTACTAACACGGGCTGGCGCTGGTCCAACGATTCGTGCGGACGTACCTCATTGTATTCCCGCCGGAACTCGTTCATTTTTCGGTTCTGCACCCGCAGGTCCCACGACGGCGGAGTGCAGCATTCGGCCTTCAGGTCCCGATGCATCCGCTCGTGACGACCGTTCTGTGTCGGGCGGCCCGGATCACTGAACACCGGCTCGATGCCGTGGTCCAGTAACCAGTACGACAGAGAGCCGAAGCCCCGCGGGCTCTGGATACTGGCAAAGGCGCTACCGTTGTCACTGTGTAAATACCGAGGTTGGCCGTACTCCTTAAACAAACGGATCAACACCTGTCTGACACCCCGCCAGGTCTCCTGGTACTGGCCCGTAGCACTAAACAGGTACCGGCTATGGGAGTCGCATACTGTTAGCGGAGAGCAGCGCTTGCGATTGCCCAGGTAGAACTTACCCTTGTGATCCATCGACCAGATCTCGTTACACGTCGTAGGGTCGAAGATGGGATTTTGGGCCACCACCTGGCGGCGACGCTTACGAGGCTTGACCAGCCCCGTGCGGACCAAAATGTTATGGATCGTGGTCACCGATGGAATCGACCAATCGGGGTGTTTCTCCACCAGCTTAGCCTGGATCTTTTTCGCCCCCCACTTATTCTTCTGCTTGCGGTTGCGCCAAAATTTGATCCGCTCCACTATTCGACTATCGGTACCCCAGGGACTGGACAGGGGACGCTTCGATCGCCGAAGGTGATAGTGCTCCGGGTCCGATTCGTAGCGCTGAACCAGGTCGTATCCGGCCCGCCGACTGATACCGTAGGCCTGGCACAAACTGGTGAAGGTAAATTCCTCCGTTAGGTAATCGCGGATAAAAAACTGCTTCTGGTCCATATCGGAACTGCTTTTAAACGGCATGGCTTTTCTAGCCAATTTCCTAGTTTAAAAGTGTAAAGCATGTCTATTGAACTTTGTAAAGTATGTCTGTTGGTCATACAGGCTGTCGCCCAACGGGTGCGCCAACGCAGGCCGGCTTTCCCAGTCAGCATCCAGATCTCTACCAACTTCAAGTCAGCCTTTAAAGGCTTCATCAACATTTAAAAGCCTCACCGCCGGCTTGACGATGGCGCAATGTTCTGCGAATAGTTTATGCGTTAATAATTGCTTCTCTCAAATTTTGTAGCCTATTTAAATCACAATCCATCGCTAAATTAAGCTTTATAGCTTCAAGCGAATATAATCCCTGCAATTTTTTGATTTTCTGTATACGCATCTGTACTAATGGAATAAGGTAGTTCTTACCGGATACTATACGTAATACAGAGGAAGACTCATGTGGCCAATTTGCAATTCGATCTTGGTAGCACCTTGCATATTCATCGTCAGAAATCGCCTTCAAAATTTCAACTTTTATTTGCTCTATGTAGGCTTCAACTTTCTCAATATCTAGAATTGATTCTTTGCCATTTTTTTTACTAAATCGGTTTGCAGTGAATAACTCAAACTTAAGTCCTATAGATCTACAAATGCTGAAATGTATGAATAAGTCTATCAGTGCTTCAGAATTATAGTCCAACCATTTCTCAAAATTTAAAGCCTTAGAAATAGAATCTTTTGATTGTGTACCGACTACTCTATGTGTAAATCCGACGATTGCAGACTCATTGATCAGGTAGTTTTCAATGCAATAACTGTCCAAAACAAACAGATTTGGAACATCACCTATATTGCTATCATCAACAACCTCAATATCACCATCTACAACAAAAATTTTCTTCCTGCCGTCATCTGGTTCATCTCTCGCTGCTTGTATGACTTGACTTTTACTCCCAATTGGATAAATGTCTGAAATTATTATTCCAGATTCTGTGAGAAGCCTTGTGAAGATGGTTAAATAAAATTCTTTATCTTTTGCTTCGTCTTCTGTGTATATGTCGATTTGATTTCTGTACCTAAAGAACCGTGATACTACCCTCTTAGCTGCTGCAGAATACTGTATCATACTAAACGGTTATTGATAGGTCTTGGCAGAATTGTTCATTGTCTTTACTACCGATAATTGCTGGAGAGTGTGTAGCAAGAACAAACTGCGTTTTAGGACTTGCTTTCATTACAGACTTGACAAAAATTTCTTGCCAAGCAAGGTGTAAGGAAAGCTCCGGTTCATCTATTATAAACACACCAGGCTGCTTGCGGTCTTCGTAGAAGATCAGGTGCGCTATCATTATTACAATCTGCTTTTCACCGGATGACAAGCTGAACACGCTACTAGGTTTACCATTGGGCAGCGTAACATTTAAATCACCATCGGGAGCGACTTCAAGCTTTTTGCCACTTTCCACAAAAAACTCCGATATTATCTGCTCTAAGCGTTTAACGGGTTCTTTTAATAAGCTTACCTGTCTTTGGTATTCCTGCGAGTATTTAATTATCTGATCTATCCTTTTGATTTGAGGGCTATTAATATACCAATCGCTTAATACAGATAAATAATCTTTACGATTTTTCTCATCTCCTTTCAAGTTATTTACTCTTTCCAAGGTGTCAATAATCTTGTCAAAAAACGTTTTAATATCGTCTTTAAGATCTACATCTTGTATTTCACCAATAGCAGTTTCAACTTTTTTGCGCTTATCAGTCAGATCTGATTTTTTTAAGTCTATATTATCGCCAAAAATACTACTTTCAACAAATCCAAAAGAGGACTTAAGAATTTTGTTTTTGAATTTTTCGGTTAATTTGGGTTGGCGTGCTCCGATTCTCCGATGGAAATCGTAGATCATATCCACCACATCTATAAGTCCTCGATTAAGCCCATCCAAAGTGCTACCTCGTCTTTTTTTATAATGGCGTGGTACATTATGGAAATGGAACCTATGGCGATCAACAATTTTACCTTCATATATTCGTCTATCAAGCCCTAAAAAAATAGGAGTCATTAATTCTCTTATTTCTTTCACGACTTCAAGTTCACTAAAGGATTCTAGTAGCAAAGTAAACTTCTCAGAGTTTACCTCCTGTATGTTTTCATACTGGCCTATTTCCCTATCGGTAACTGCAAACTCATTTTCGACTTCAGGTTGTTTTTTTGATTTTAGCTTTAAACTAATAATGTTCTCCTTCCTGATTGCAGAAATGGTGTATCTACGGTTTCTGATATCAGACAATATTACGATAGTCGCGGAATCGAATTGAATGTTATTTAAATGTATGAAAGAAGGAGACAGCAGTCCTAATATTAATTTTAAGGCTGTAGTTTTACCGGAACCATTAATGCCAATCAAAAAAGTAATTTCGGGATTGAAATCTATATCAAAATTCAAGTAGTCGTTCACGTTGGTAGCGACAAAAGATTGTAATCTCATAGTTGATTTTTTGGTAAGATAGTTATGTTTCTGGTTTCGCAGAACGGGTGCGCCACCGCAGGCCGGCTTCACCAACCAGCATCCGGATCTCAACCAACCTTAAAGTAACTATTAAAAGCTTCATCGACACCTAATAGCATTACCGCCGGCTTGACGATGGCGCAGTGTTCTGCGCATAATTAAATATTGTCTACCATTTGATAGAACAGGTAAATTGGATTATAATCTCCGGGGCATTCAACTGTAGTTCTTTTATCTGTCCACTTGTCCAAATATCTTATCGAATACGTATAACCGTCACACATCAATTTAGATTGATTATCGTAATAACTGGTCCTACCAATATCATATTTTTGATACCATGACGCTATACTATCAACATCAGCGTGAAATAACATCATTTCCTCATAGTGAGTTCTCTCGAAGCAATTAGCAGTCAATTGTTTTGGCCCCATGAACATATTGCAATCAGCATCTACACTAAACGATCGTTTACTTACCTCAGAATTTGATCTTGAAGTTCTAATATATACAAGATCGACCTTATGCATTCCGAAGCTTCTGAGATACCTAGTGATAATAATTTCAAATTCACCTTCACCATATTCATCTTTCTCGGTGAGCTTGTAAGGATTATAGGGGGGCAATTCTGCTAATTCGCTAGCGGCTAATAATATTGAATCATACCTGTAGATTCCATATGAAAAAGACTCCTCTATTCCTTCTTCTATTTTCAATAATTGGAAGAACTGGCTATCGTTTACGATCGTTGAATCTGATATCCTTTGAATTGTGCTTGCAATAGGCTTATCGTAATAATGGATCATGTAGTTCTCAACGACTTGTCTGTATGCTAGGTCAACTTGCCCTTTATCTTCGCTGCAAGATAATAAATTCAACAAAAATAGAATTAAAATTATTTTAATGTGCTTAATCAAGAAGTGTTCTATTTAGATGCTTCGGGCTAAAACCCGACACAATATGATCAATAATAGACTGTAAAATCCATTGTCATAGACTTGGCAAGATCTTCAATTATTACTTTTGCAAATGTATTTAACTTTCATAGTTAACCTCACCATCTATGGCACAGAATAAATCTTATTTTCGGTCAATCCTATCATAAATGATATGAATTTATGTAAATGCAAATGGCACTTGCCCTTTTTACATAATCTCATCATTTATGATATGTTAGATGAACAAGAAATCAATTAGTGATGAAATACTTGCACCTATTTTCTTTGGTGATGTAGAATGTAAAAGGTAAAATAACCAGATATATCGTTTGCTAATAAGATAAGTAATTTTCTACTTAAATTTCTCTTTTTATTTGTGTTGAGTGTTGGCCGTTGCGCCAGCAGTTCTCACTATCGGCAATTTGAGTGTCCAGTAGTACTTTTCGGGAATGGCAAAAGCACGCTCTGAGCACGAACTATCCCACCTGTGTAGCTTCGACTACGTTTTTGGGCAGGTCCTTCATCCCTTTTTCACCAGCCTGGACGACTCGCGGGCCTTCAACGTCTCTTATTCCCTGGGGGATGCCCTGCGTGCCGCCTTCGCTATTTATTCCCTCAAGGTAGCTTCCCTGTTTCAGTTTCAGCGCCTGGCTCAGGCCGAAGAGCATAACCTGGCCACCATTTTCCGTGTCGGCCGTATTCCGTCGGACAACGGACTGCGTAAGCTCCTGGATGGCGTACGTCCCGAAGAACTACGGGCCGGTTTCGGCCGCTTACTGGATCACCTGCGTGGGGCTGGCTTGTTACGCCGCTACTTTGTCTGGCGTGATTACGTGGCCGTCAGCATTGACGGGGTGGAGCATTTCAACAGTAAGCGGGTGGAATGCCCGCAGTGTCTACACCGCAAGCACCGCGACGGCACGATCGATCACTACCATGCCATGTTGAGCGCTGCCCTGGTGCAGCCAGGCGTGGCCGAGGTTTTTCCCCTGGACCACGAGCCCATCATCGGCCGCGACGGGCGGGGGAAAAATGACTGCGAACGCAGTGCCGTACACCGCTTACTGGATCACTTCCAGGTTGCTTACCCTGAGCTTAAAACCGTTTTCGTGCTCGATGCCCTCTACGCCTGTGGCCCGGTTATCCAACGGCTGGAAAGGGTCAGCCATTGGCGCTACGTGATCGGGGTAAAGCCAGGCAGCCATGTCTTTCTCTTCGAGCAGTTTGACGAGCTGGAGGCCCAGGGCAACATCCAGTGGCGGGAGTGGACCGAAGGACGCACCAAGGTCACCGTCGGCTACGCTAACAAGCTCAGTCTAAATCAGGGCGGAACGGACCTGAGCACCAACCTACTGTACGCTATCTGCCGCGACAGTCGGGGTAAGGATACGGTCTTCACCTTTGTGACCAACGTAGGGCTAACTAAGGATAACGTGGAGCGCATGTTAGCTATCGGCCGGGCGCGCTGGAAGATCGAAAACGAGACGTTCAACACCCTGAAAAACCAGGGCTATCACTTCGAGCACAATTTCGGTCACGGCGAGAAAAACCTCTGTACCGTGATGGCTTACCTGATGATGATGGCCTTTTGGTTGGATCAGCTTCAGCAGGCAGCCAACCAGACCTTCCGTACGCTGCTAGGTAGCCTCAAAACGAGGGTAAAGCTGTGGGACAGTCTGCGTACGGTGTTCCGAATGGTGCCGGCTAAGACCATGGAAGAGATCCACATCCGTATTGCCGATATGTACTGCATCAGGCTGATTTGACCGATAGTGAGAACTGCTGCCGTTGCGCAGAACGTGGGTGCCTGCGCGGCCCGCACCTCCGGAAAAACGCAGCTAGCAAGAACCTTTGCTACGGCCACCAACAAGCACTGAAGATAACCCACCAGCTTCGAGTGCGGGTTGACGTAGGCACATTGTTGGCGGAAGTGCGTA
Organism: Lewinellaceae bacterium; assembly: GCA_963747415.1. Lineage (GTDB taxonomy): Bacteria > Bacteroidota > Bacteroidia > Chitinophagales > Saprospiraceae > Neolewinella. Next base: position 2,522,732 of record CAVVFF010000004.1, read on the forward strand.
AATGTCTTCAATTTCCGGTCCCGACCGATGTGATTTTGCGGCAGCTGAATGGCTCTCTGCAGGCGGAGATCATTGTGGTAGCTAAAGTGCCCTGTGAGCTAACTTCCTCAGTTCCGCTATAAATGCTAGCCGGGATGATTCGTGCGGCAGCATAATTAATTGTCCCGCGGGAAGGCAGTGCCATTTGCCGATATAAGTGTTAGACGGGATGATCCGTGCGGCAGCATAAATAAATGCCCTGCGGGAAGGCAGCGCCATTTGCCGCTATAAATGTTAGACGGGATGATCCGTGCGGCAGCATGAATACAACGCGGGCTCAATCCGTCCTCGAAGCTTCATATGGTGAGGCAATTCCGAGCGTGACTCTTCCTAAGTTTCTGCGGGCAACGGACGTATGTTTTGGCCACTGATTGGTGTGGCATTTCCGCCAACGTGGGCGCCGACGCCGTGGGGAACTCGTTCGGCAGAAAGCTTAAAGTTATCATTAAAAGGTAGCCTTTCCGGTGGCAGTGAACATGGCCCAAAACCCGCAGCGCAAGCGGAGGCTTTTGGGCCATAGAGAACGGCGCCGGATTGGCGGTCAGGGAACTCAAAAGCATCCAATCACTAGCCAGCCCCGCATGGACGTTGGCGCAGTGTTGTCTGTCAGGCTTGTCTTTTTTAATTAATTCGCTTGCAGACAACGGGTGCGCCAACGCAGGCCGGCTATACCAGCCAACTTACGGAATCAGGAGCTTTCATTCCTAGCCGACAAAGCCCTGTCAACACCCAAAAGCTTCACCGCCGGCTTGACGATGGCGCAATGTTCTGCGCATTATAATTAATATTTTGTACACCCGAAAATATAGTATTAATTATTTCACATATAAAACTTTAAAACAGAATTTTCTTTAAAGAGTAGTCTCATTTGCTTAAAGACATCGATTGATTCAATGCGTATGCAGCAATTTCTTTTGGATCAGGATATATCATTTCTCGTGTAACATTGCGTTCGGATAGATATCTCAGAATGTACTGTTTCAAGCTCTTGTGAATTTCTATCGAATTAATTTTTGAAATACCCATAGCTTGCATATCTGGCAAAACTGTAGGCTCGTGCCAGACTTCTAAAAGCTTATTTGTATTTGCAAAGTATGATTCCTCATTATACTCATCTTTATTTTGAGATTGTGCCATATAGTGCCAAATATATCTTTCAAGTGGTATATTTGGCAAATTGCTGAATATAAATAGTCCTTCTTGATTGATAATATTGAAGTTCATATTGGTGAAAAATCTCTGCCAGCCACTGTCTTGATGGTCTTCAATTATTCCGACCGTTCCTTTTACCCAAAAATCAAGCTCTCGTCTTTCTCGCTTTGATTTATCGATGAAGCCATACATGTTAGCTTTAAATTTTTCAAAGTCTTTGTAGGATTTATCGTCTGCCGTCATCTTCTCTACCATTCCTGATATTGACTCCTCCAAATCTTTAACAAGATCATCCGAACCTTGGAGGTACATATTATTATATATTGAATTTTCATAGTCCTTTACAATATATATGCTAAAATAATCATTGATTGAATTAGGCAAGGTATTTCGACTGCTGACCCAGCTTGAAGCGAAGTATAGTGAATTGTCTAGAGAATAACTCCAATCGATTAAAGGTGTAGGGCATCCGTAATGCTGAAGAAAACTTAGAATAGCTATATCATTAATCTCAAGTTTTGCTTCTTGAAAAAATTTGACAAGCATTTCATTTCCCCATGTGCGAGCATTAATAATCAAAGATCGGATAAAATCGAAATAGTCAGGATAAATTATGTTCAAATTGTTCTCTATATAATGCCTTTGACTTGAGCTGTACAATGAAAACTTTGATTCGCTGACACCCCTGTAAATATTTGGTTGCTCGTATAAGCTGTTGATTTCGGAATGAAATTCCTCGACTGAATTAATCACAGTTTGCTCAAAGAGGAGTTTTTTAGATTCTAGAGTTGGATATTCATATAATTTCGCCATAGTAATGTTGTGTTTTTTCTTGCGCAGAACGGGTGCGCCACCGCAGGCCGGCTCTACCAGCCAGCATCAGGATCTCGACCAACATTAAGGCTGCTTATTAAGCCACCATCGACACCCAAAAGCTTCACCGCCGGCTTGACGATGGCGCAATGTTCGGCGAATAATTTATCTCTTTAAATACTGAAGATGTTTGTAGTATCGGGATTCAAGTATTTTGTTCAACTTTAAATCCGGATAATCTACTTGATCTAGCATCAGAATTAAGCTCTCTTTAAGTGGATTTAGGTACTGCTTGATCGTATTATAAGGTATAGTAGGATCTAGTCCACGGTAGTCGTGAGCAATTCGGTTACGCATACCCTTAATACTTTGCCAGGGTATATCGGAATGTTCTACTTTCAGCTCATCACTTATTTTATTGATTTCCTCTCCCAGGGTCATCAACAGAGTCAGACAAGCATTGTAAATCAATTGATCATCTCGATCAAACAGATCTTCTGCATTCTTTATATCTCGGGTGTATATCTTGATTTTTTCTATCGCCTCTAGGCTAGTTAAAATATAGGCTACGTTCTTTACGCTATACATACACTAGGTCATTTTCAATCTCTAATTGTATGATGGGGTTGACGTACTTCTCATTAACCAGATCTACTGCAGGAACATTTACCAAATCCTTTAGGTAATTTTCTAAACCATCAATCTCAAGAAGTCCAAATTTATCTGGATTATCAATCCTGTATAAAATATCTAAATCGCTATCTGGAGACTGTTCGCCCCGAGCATAGCTTCCATAGATTGCGACTATCTCTGCATGAAATCGTTGCTTGATGCTGTAATTATTTTCCCTAATTAATTTAAGGAGATTCGAATTGATCATAACAGAGTTTTCTACTGAAACGATTGTAAGATATGGCCGGTTCTGTAATTTTGTCTAATCCTAGTTCATCAACCGGTATAATCGTAGTGTTGGGCACTAAATCACTCGCTTCCTGTACCACTCTTGGTTTTAGTTTGGCTGTATTGGGTGATGTCTATTTCGCCGAACGGGTGCGCCGGCGCAGGCCGGCTCTACCAGCCAGCATCAGGATCTCGACCAACATTAAGGCTGCTTATTAAGCCACCATCGACACCCAAAAGCTTCACCGCCGGCTTGACGATGGCGCAATGTTCGGCGAATAATTTATCTCTTTAAATACTGAAGATGTTTGTAGTATCGGGATTCAAGTATTTTGTTCAACTTTAAATCCGGATAATCTACTTGATCTAGCATCAGAATTAAGCTCTCTTTAAGTGGATTTAGGTACTGCTTGATCGTATTATAAGGTATAGTAGGATCTAGTCCACGGTAGTCGTGAGCAATTCGGTTACGCATACCCTTAATACTTTGCCAGGGTATATCGGAATGTTCTACTTTCAGCTCATCACTTATTTTATTGATTTCCTCTCCCAGGGTCATCAACAGAGTCAGACAAGCATTGTAAATCAATTGATCATCTCGATCAAACAGATCTTCTGCATTCTTTATATCTCGGGTGTATATCTTGATTTTTTCTATCGCCTCCAGGCTAGTTAAAATATAGGCTACGTTCTTTACGCTATACATACACTAGGTCATTTTCAATCTCTAATTGTATGATGGGGTTGACGTACTTCTCATTAACCAGATCTACTGCAGGAACATTTACCAAATCCTTTAGGTAATTTTCTAAACCATCAATCTCAAGAAGTCCAAATTTATCTGGATTATCAATCCTGTATAAAATATCTAAATCGCTATCTGGAGACTGTTCGCCCCGAGCATAGCTTCCATAGATTGCGACTATCTCTGCATGAAATCGTTGCTTGATGCTGTAATTATTTTCCCTAATTAATTTAAGGAGATTCGAATTGATCATAACAGAGTTTTCTACTGAACCGATTGTAAGATATGGCCGGTTCTGTAATTTTGTCTAATCCTAGTTCATCAACCGGTATAATCGTAGTGTTGGGCACTAAATCACTCGCTTCCCATACCACTCTTGGTTTTAGTTTGGCTGTATTGGGTGATGTCTATTTCGCCGAACGTGGGCGCCGACGCCGTGGGGAACTCGTTCGGCAGAAAGCTTAAAGTTATCATTAAAAGGTAGCCTTTCCGGTGGCAGTGAACATGGCCCAAAACCCGCAGCGCAAGCGGAGGCTTTTGGGCCATAGAGAACGGCGCCGGATTGGCGGTCAGGGAACTCAAAAGCATCCAATCACTAACCAGCCCCGCATGGACGTTGGCGCAGTGTTGTCTGTCAGGCTTGTCTTTTTAAATTAATTCGCTTGCAGACAACGGGTGCGCCACCGCAGGCCGGCTTCACCAGCCAGCATTCGGACCTCAGCCAGCCTCAAGGTCGCATTTTAAAAGCCTTCATCGACAACTAAAAGCTTCACCGCCGGCTTGACGATGGCGCAGTGTTCTGTGAATTTATTTTTGTGTTTGGATATACTCCTCTGCTGTCAGTACAGGTAGTATCGAACTCTTAAAATCAGAACCATTGCGAGTCACGATGATTGTTGTGTCTGCTTCTATAGCTGAATAATATTGCAGTGCATCTTCAAAATCTGTAAAGGCGCTATCGTTAAGAGCTAACTGAATGATTTTTGCTGTCAAATCTGTAATATTGACCAGCAACTGTAGGTCCCTTATTGCTTGTAGTGTCTTTTCTCTACCTATCGATCTACCCAGTATATAATTTATATTGGCAATTGACAAGGCGGAAACGTAAAGTTGGATTTTCTGCCGGTCTGCCAGGCTAAATAATTTGGCAGCTGCTTCATAATGCTGCCGCCTAGCTAATAGATCAATTACGATGTTGGTATCGACAAATACTTTCATTTGTACTTGTTGGATAAATAGTCTACGTAGTTCTCTTTGTAGGTTTTTTCTTGGTCCTCTGGTAATTCAACTACACCTATCAATCGATTTACAAGAGGGGTGAATGATTCCTCCTGAGTCTTGGATGTCCTTTCTTCAACCAAGGCAGAAAGGTAATTTTCTATCATCCTTGATAGGCTAATGTTGTTGCCCTTGGCATAGTCTTTTGCTTTGGCAATGACTCTTTCATTAAGGCTCAATGTGAGTTTCTTATCCATGGCTGAATGTCTTTACGTATAAATATACAAACTTTACACGTAAAGAGTTGAAGCAACCTTGATTCTGTTCCTGCCGGCTCATCTCCACCAATCGAGTTGAGCTGTCTGTTTTCCTTCTGAGATGGTGCTTAGTGGTAGTTGATTTCACAGAACGTTTGCATCTGCGCCGTGCGTCCCGATAGGGCGCATGGACGTCAGATGCGTTGTTGGGCGCTCGTACAGTGGTGTTTTTATTTTTTTATTCTCGGTGGTGCGGGATCTCTAAATGATCCCGATGCCGCTGACAAAATAAAAACCTCCCCGTTAAGAAAAAGCCTTGTCGTTGGTTTACCACCAACGCAGGAGCTTTTTTAGGGGAGACACGTCCTGGCGATGACCGGATGGCTGTGCCGCCGATCCTAACCTTTTCATTTATTGTCTTTTTCTGGATCGGTGGATTTGGTCACGCATTTCCGGTCACCGGCGGCTGCGGGATGGTATATTTTTAATTCCATTTCGCAGCCGTCGGCAAAAACACGACCACCCGTTCCCAAGGTGGATCGATCGGAGCCTGTTTAATTTTTTGGTCGGTCGGTCCCAACCATTTTCTCTTTCATGCTGTTGGCTAGCTGCTCTTGCTTGTCAGCAACGCTTGTGCCGCTCTACCGGCGGTTCACTTAAGCTCACTTACCGCTCCGTCCGGTGAGCACCAAGCTTTCTTCTTGCTATCTCCTGAAGAAACGCTAGCCAACTGCATGATGCCTCTTTTTTTGGGACCGACCAGCCGTTCTTATGGCTCCGATCTTGCCTTTGTCCACTGGTGGTCAGGGTGATAACCCCCCCTGTGTTTTTGTCGCGTATGGCGCCCAACGTGGGCGCCGACGCCGTGGGGAACTCGTTCGGCAGAAAGCTTAAAGTTATCATTAAAAGGTAGCCTTTCCGGTGGCAGTGAACATGGCCCAAAACCCGCAGCGCAAGCGGAGGCTTTTGGGCCATAGAGAACGGCGCCGGATTGGCGGTCAGGGAACTCAAAAGCATCCAATCACTAACCAGCCCCGCATGGACGTTGGCGCAGTGTTGTCTGTCAGGCTTGTCTTTTTAAATTAATTCGCTTGCAGACAACGGGTGCGCCAACGCAGGCCGGCTTTACCAGCAAACTCACGGATCAAGAATTTTCTTTCCTAGCCGATAAACCATCTTCGACACCCGATAGGCTTACCGCCGGCTTGACGATGGCGCAATGTTCTGCGAATTTATTTGATTTTTGACATAATTAATTTATCAAAATCATGATTTCTATTTTTTGCGTTCAGCACCGCTTGAATGCAAAATTGTCTAAAAAGTCGAACGATTCCTGGAAATGACACTTTTATTTTGTGATGCAAATTATCGTTGAATTCACCCGTATGTATAATCATATTTCTTAACTCATAGGCTTCTGTGAGAATTCCTTTAACATATGAGGTGTATGATTCATGATTCGCTCTGGACGGATGTTTCCTCATGTATTTAAGAAGTAATTTTACAAACGCATTATCTCCTATTCTTCTTCCTATCTCGTGATAATCTAATTCGTCATACTTTCTTTTCATATATAGATCTTTCTGTGATCCTAAAATTTCATTTCTCCGGTCCGGATCAAAGCTGTTAGCTAATTCATTTATAAAGAATTCCCTATACTCCAAAAACAGTTCTTTTTTGTATAGTTTTGTAATGGCCCTTGACACTAAAGACTTAACTTGTTTTTGATTGTTCTTATCTAGTGGAACGAGGTTTTCTAAATAACGCCAGTATTCCGCTGGATCATTCGTCCTCTCTGCACGCTGAAATAAATCTTCTAAATAGATTAGTTTCGTTGATAATAAGTAATTTGCGTTCTCAAGTGCCATGAAGGCATTATTCTGTAATCTGGGTCGATCATATTTTCGAATCCTAGCTATACTAGGCTCAAAAAGCCTACCGGTTCCAATCTGTTCAAAATTATTTGTAATAAGATAGTGGCGAGTATTCAATTTTGGATATGGTGAGTTTAGTTTGCTTTTTATGTATTCGACTCCACTTTCAACGGTTGAATACAACTGGCTATCATTTTTTGAAGAATAGCGATAAACATCTGCAATAATCAGCATGAAGTTATCACCTTCGAAAAAATCATCTGCTAAATCATTCTTTTGACATAGTGGTACTAACTTTTGTATTCTAGGATCATTGAATGAAACAAGTTCCATTGATCCGTATCTCACACTCAGACTTTCGTTGTGCTCATAGCTAATATTTTCTAATTTGAAAATTGCCTTCGATTTGTAAGGCTCTCGTTCAAGAGATGTTTTTAATCCATCGAATTGTTGCTTAAAATTCCGGGTGCTGATATAATTCTGCTTTTGATTATGTCGATGATCTTTGTCTTCTATCTTTTCGATATTCGTGGGAAATGGAAAAGTATAAATATCTCTAGAGAAGATGCTCGCTAATTTTTCGTCGATCTCTCTTCTATCTAGTCCTTTGTACCTGAATAGAGAGACCAATAATCCAGATAGGTAAATTAGTCCTTCTCTATGGGTAGCAAGTTTGTGTTTACATCCTAACAAATTAGTTATTGCTTCTACTACGTAATTCGTTTGATTTGAATCAAGATCTAAATACAACTCGTTGAGGTTAAGCTTTAACCTTCTACTCTTCCAAAGTATCAGTTGCATCTTTTTATTCGACCGGTGTACTTCCTGTAATCTTCTTATGAATTTGTGCTTTGTCGAACACTTCGATATTAGTTCAAAATCATCTTTAGAAAGCCTATCAAGGTGATTAGAAAAGTATATGAATCCATTATCGAAATTATTAGTAACCTGAAATCTCATTTTGTCGATAATCTGCAATGGCGTATCAAAACGATAAAAGTGTAGATTACCAATTCGTCTATTGTAAAATTTGAAATAGTCGACGAAAAAGTTGACTTTCTTTTCGACTTCATCTCTAGGATGTGTTATTGTAGATAAGGTTGTCATTCTTGTTTACGTTTCGCAGAACGGGTGCGCCGGCGCAGGCCGGCTTTACCAGCCAGCTTACTGATCAGAAGCTATCATTCCTAGCCGATAAAACATCATCGACAGCTACCAACTTCACCGCCGGCTTGACGATGGCGCAATGTTGGCGGATAGTGCTTTTTTTTATTCTATCATTTATAGCAGAATATCTCATTTGTATTTTGGCGATTTCAATAATGGTAATATTTGTATTTTGTAGCATAAATTCGTTTAACCTAAAATTTAATGTCAGTTTGAACCAGAGTAAATATAATGGCCCCTATTATTGAGCTTGCTACCAAAATGATGACCGAGTAATGTTGAATAACTGGAATGGTAAGATGATTGAACCTGATATCCAATGACGTTTGAGCTAAATTATAATTAGGATCATCATCATGAGCGATTGACAATGTGCAAAGATCCGCTTGCAAATAACTTTCGATTCCAGGTACATTACCATCTTTTTTAAGCCGATATGCACCTAATATGTAAGGAGTGCCGATTGCGTCAAATTGTTTTGTGTTGACGCAGCCAATGCCAAACTGATATATTTCAATTGTATCGCCCACAGAAAATTCTCCGGTATAAACCTTTGTTAATATATACCTATCTATTTCTGCGGGGAATGTGTCTACTTCATTCATAGCAAAGTCTTCACTGATTTCGACGTCTATTAATTTACCCATAAATAATTCATCATACCTATCTATGTTCTTAAAGTCACGGAATGATGCAGGCAAACACATGCATGCTTGCGCAGAATCGGAAAGCAGTATCATACTGGCTATGATGAATAATCGCATCTCTTTAATTTTACTTTATATGCTGTTGTATATATGAATTTTTTCTAAGCCATCTATTGGAAGGTAGGCATATCAAGATGGGTAGAAACACAAAGATTCTGTACCCCGAAGTCTTGCAAAAAAATTTTCATTCAACGCATGAGTCGCTGCCTCTGATTGTCGCATTGTGGTGTTATGCATTTCCGCCAACGTGGGCCTACCCGACGGCCGCCATCCCGTCCCAGTAATCCGGGTATCGATCTTCATCGCGGCCATCTTCAAGCAATATTAGCACCTCAAAACTTAATCGGCGGCTGTACGTGGTAGGCAGTGTTGGGCCCAGTGGTTTCATTTATTAATCTTGATGTTCTCGCGAGCTATGCGGGATGTATTTATACGCAAAAGTGCCAGCCATATCCTTCCAACTTCAGCTCAGCAAATGATGTCTCATAGATCCTAATAATTATTTGCTTTCAGAGATGCTTGTTGTCCTGTGCGGCAGCATGAGACCAACCCGATTTTATTAAAGACCAGATCTTAATCTCTTTTCCATATTGGAATCGGGCCACGGCCCCCATTTTATATGATGTTCTTGACGATCCGTGCGGTAGCTTTGATTTAGATCAGCCAGGACCTGGTCAGCTTGATCAAACTGATGTAACCTTGCTCGAAGCCGGCCGGCTCATAGTATAATTCTTTCTGCCGCCCAGATCACGCCTTTAATCTGCTACTTGAAATCTGGATCTGCAACCGACCATGAAAAGCTTCAAATCGCTGACGTAGGTCTTTTCGGCGATAGTGAGCATGGACCGAAACCCGGAGCGCAGCGGAGGCTTTTGGGCCATAGCGAACATCGCCGAAAACACCGGGCATCATCGCCACCAACCAGCACCAAAGCTATTTCTGGAACATCTTGTATGAATCATCGGAGCAACGGTTTGATGGCGGCAGTCGGTGATTCTTTTCTGTAGTGCGGGCTGTCCATTGGGCCCAACGGGTGCCTACCCGACGGCCGCCATTCCCGACGCACATTGCGGGTGTGAATCTTCATCGCGGCCATCTTCAAGCAATAATAGCACAGATAAGCCCAATCGGCGGCTGTACGTGGTAGGCAATGTTGGGGCCAGTGCGTTTCTTTTAATATTTTAATTTATTTAATTCTATATTTATCATAGTCAATATACTCCAATTCAACAAACTCGCCCTTTAAATGATCAAAGTCTTTATCGGTAGTAAATAACGTTAAATTAAAAGCACTGGCGGTGGCCGCAATCCATAGATCGTTTTTTCCCATGTTCCGCGCAGTAAAACTGGATTGCTTTGATTTATGCCTTCCCTGGCTATAGGCGTCAATCTCAATATATTTTTGTATGATTTCTTCGTGGTTTATCTTGACTTTTACCAGTTGATTCAGTTTCGCATCTAGTAATTGTATCCTTTTGTTTCCGACACCAGACTGGTAAAGGATCGATTTTATCTCTCCAATGGTGACTACCGAAACCGCTAAGTTGTTATTGGAATCAAATATTCTATAGTCAGATTCTATTCTTCTTGCAATATCATTATCCCTGTTATATATAAGGAGTAAATTGGTATCGAGCAATATGTTCACTTACCTCTAATTTGAAAACTTAAGCATATCATCTAAAGACACATCCCAGTGTTCATCCGTTCCAAGGTCCGTGAAGTCATGGAAGGATATCTTTTTATAATTCTGTTCGTTCATTAATTCCTCAAATGAAATGCCTTTTCTGATTTTAGTATCAGCCCCTTTTAAATGAGAAGACTCCGCATTTGATTTCTCCTCGACCTCCTGCTTTATCCTGTTTCTAATCTTGGACAAGATGGAGATGTCTGTGACTTGGCTTACCACATTAATTATATCAATCTTTAGATCATTGATGGTCATGGCTTTACTTTTTCTAGTCTCAAAATAACAAGTTCTTTGGACATCAGGTTGTTGACTTGAAAAGCCTTTACTATCAGCCGCTTGTGGGCCAACTGTTGCTTTGTGCTTATAGCATTGGCCCCAACGTGGGTGCCTGCGCGGCCCGCACCTCCGGAAAAACGCAGCTAGCGAGAACCTTTACTACGGCCACCAATAAGCACTGAAGATAACCCACCAGCTTCGAGTGCGGGTTGACGTAGGCACATTGTTGGCGGAAGTGCGTAAATGTCTTCAATTTCCGGTCCCGACCGATGTGATTTTGCGGCAGCTGAATGGCTCTCTGCAGGCGGAGATCATTGTGGTAGCTAAAGTGCCCTGTGAGCTAACTTCCTCAGTTCCGCTATAAATGCTAGCCGGGATGATTCGTGCGGCAGCATAATTAATTGTCCCGCGGGAAGGCAGTGCCATTTGCCGATATAAGTGTTAGACGGGATGATCCGTGCGGCAGCATAAATAAATGCCCTGCGGGAAGGCAGCGCCATTTGCCGCTATAAATGTTAGACGGGATGATCCGTGCGGCAGCATGAATACAACGCGGGCTCAATCCGTCCTCGAAGCTTCATATGGTGAGGCAATTCCGAGCGTGACTCTTCCTAAGTTTCTGCGGGCACCGGACGTATGTTTTGGCCACTGATTGGTGTGGCATTTCCGCCAACGTGGGTGCCTGCGCGGCCCGCACCTCCGGAAAAACTCAGCTAGCGAGAACCTTTACTACGGCCACCAATAAGCACTGAAGATAACCCACCAGCTTCGAGTGCGGGTTGACGTAGGCACATTGTTGGCGGAAGTGCGTAAATGTCTTCAATTTCCGGTCCCGACCGATGTGATTTTGCGGCAGCTGAATGGCTCTCTGCAGGCGGAGATCATTGTGGTAGCTAAAGTGCCCTGTGAGCTAACTTCCTCAGTTCCGCTATAAATGCTAGCCGGGATGATTCGTGCGGCAGCATAATTAATTGTCCCGCGGGAAGGCAGCGCCATTTGCCGATATAAATGCTAAACGGGAGGATCCGTGCGGCAGCATAATAAGTGTCCTGCGGGAGGGCAGCGCCAATTGCCGCTATAATTGCTAAACGGGAAGATCCGTGCGGTAGCATGAATACAATGCGGGCTGAATTTATCTTCTAAGCTTCATCTGGCAATCCAATTCCGAGCGTGACTCTTCCTAAGTTTCTGCGGGCAACGGACGTATGTTTTGGCCACTGATTGGTGTGGCATTTCCGCCAACGTGGGTGCCTGCGCGGCCCGCACCTCCGGAAAAACTCAGCTAGCGAGAACCTTTACTACGGCCACCAATAAGCACTGAAGATAACCCACCAGCTTCGAGTGCGGGTTGACGTAGGCACATTGTTGGCGGAAGTGCGTAAATGTCTTCAATTTCCGGTCCCGACCGATGTGATTTTGCGGCAGCTGAATGGCTCTCTGCAGGCGGAGATCATTGTGGTAGCTAAAGTGCCCTGTGAGCTAACTTCCTCAGTTCCGCTATAAATGCTAGCCGGGATGATTCGTGCGGCAGCATAATTAATTGTCCCGCGGGAAGGCAGCGCCATTTGCCGATATAAATGCTAAACGGGAGGATCCGTGCGGCAGCATAATAAGTGTCCTGCGGGAGGGCAGCGCCAATTGCCGCTATAATTGCTAAACGGGAAGATCCGTGCGGTAGCATGAATACAATGCGGGCTGAATTCATCTTCTAAGCTTCATCTGGCAATCCAATTCCGAGCGTGACTCTTCCTAAGTTTCTGCGGGCAACGGACGTATGTTTTGGCCACTGATTGGTGTGGCATTTCCGCCAACGGGTGCGCCGGCGCAGGCCGGCTCCACCGACCAGCTACCAGATTGGAATATATCTCTCCCTCCCGAATAAAGCACCATCGACACCAACCAACTTACCCGCCGGCTTGACGCTAGCGCAATGTTCTCGGCTGGCTGTTTTATCTTTTATTTATTTCTGTAAGCAACTCTTCAATCGAAGTAAAGACCCTTATTTGTCCTAGCTCGGATAAAAAGTCTTGCTGGTATTGCTCACTTGTCAAATAGTACAATTCTTTTTCTGAGTTCAGTCTCTTAAAACGGTAGTAATACATTGTTCCCATTCCTGGAAAATTCCGCATATCAAATATTATTGGTTTCTCATTTGGCAAACTTTCCATGAATGAATTGAACTCTGCCTCCTCATTCATTGTCAATGGACCCCAAAATCTGTACATCAATGGACTTTGACCAATTCTCTTCACCCTGAGTCCGAAATCAAAATAGCTTTTTAAGCTTTCCAAATATAAGGCTTCCGTTTGTTGATAGTCACCGCTTTCTACCGTCTCAAAAAAGGCGTCTACAATTTGGTATTCAATATTATGATGTCTTCTGTCAGGACTATGGAATTCTATTGTGACTACGTCGCCTGATTTAGAGACTTGATTGACTTCAACAGTAATACCGTCTGTCATTAGCCGGTTATCGCTATTTATATATTCCTCAAGATTTAGTTGCTCTATTTTTGTTTTGAAATTTGATACAATTTTTGGATTTAAAGATATTGATCCGGAGTCGGTTTTGGTCTTTGATGAATTACCTGTTATTAAATTTGATTGCGTTAGCTCGTAAACTTCAAAGTTTATTTGAGATTCTGGATGATTAAAATCAATAGTAAAATGTGATGGGGAGATGAATGATGGATAAAACTTGATCTCTACGAGCTGGATTTTGGCTTCTTCAATGTGGGAACCTTCGGATTGACAGCCAAAGATTGAAAAAGTCAACAGCAGTAAGAGTGTTTGTTTCATGTTGTATTGCTTGCCGAGAACGTGGGCGCCGACGCCGTGGGGAACTCGTTCGGCAGAAAGCTTAAAGTTATCATTAAAAGGTAGCCTTTCCGGTGGCAGTGAACATGGCCCAAAACCCGCAGCGCAAGCGGAGGCTTTTGGGCCATAGAGAACGGCGCCGGATTGGCGGTCAGGGAACTCAAAAGCCTCCAATCACTAACCAGCCCCGCGTGGACGTTGGCGCAGTGTTGTCTGTCAGGCTTGTCTTTTTAAATTAATTCGCTTGCAGACAACGTATGCCTACCCGACGGCCGCCATTCCCGACGCACACTCCGGGTATCGATCTTCATTTCGGCCATCTTTAAGCAATATTAGCACCGATAATCCCAATCGGCGGCTGTACGTGGTAGGCAATGTTGGGCCCAGTGGTTTAATTTTTTGATTTTCATTTCTCCTCCGGTAATGCGGGATCTGTTTTGATTCAGAACTGACAGCCCTTTATTTCCAATTCAAGTTCAACGCCGGTAGCCTCTCGACCGGTATAATTGAATGCTCTCATCAATGCTTGCCATCCTATGCGGCAGCATGAGACCAACCCGATTTCATCATAGACCAGATCTTAATCACTTTTCCAGATTGGAATCGGGCCACGGCCCCCATTTTATATGATGTTCTTGACGATCCGTGCGGTAGCTTTTGATTAAGATCAGCGAGGACCTGGTTAGCTTAATCAGACTGATGTAACCTTGGCCGAAGCCGGCCGGCTCATAATATTATTCTTTCTGCCGCCCGGATCACGCCTGTAATCTGCTACCTGAAATCTGGATATGCAACCGACCATGAAAAGCTTCAAATCGCCGACGTAGATCTTTTCGGCGATAGAGAGCATGGACCGAAACCCGCAGCGCAGCGGAGGCTTTTGGCCCATAGCGAACATCGACGAAAACACCGGGCATCATCGCCACCAACCAGCACCAAAGCTATTCCTGGAAGATCTTGTATGAATCATCGGAGCAACGTTTTGATGGCGGCAGTCGGTGATTCTTTTCAGTAGTGCGGGCTGTGCCATTGGGCCCAACGTGTGCATCTGCGCCGTGCGTCCCGATAGGGCGCATGGACGTCAGATGCGTTGTTGGGCGCTCGTACAGTGGTGTTTTTATTTTTTTATTCTCGGTGGTGCGGGATCTCTAAATGATCCCGATGCCGCTGACAAAATAAAAACCTCCCCGTTAAGAAAAAGCCTTGTCGTTGGTTTACCACCAACGCAGGAGCTTTTTTAGGGGAGACACGTCCTGGCGATGACCGGATGGCTGTGCCGCCGATCCTAACCTTTTCATTTATTGTCTTTTTCTGGATCGGTGGATTTGGTCACGCATTTCCGGTCACCGGCGGCTGCGGGATGGTATATTTTTAATTCCATTTCGCAGCCGTCGGCAAAAACACGACCACCCGTTCCCAAGGTGGATCGATCGGAGCCTGTTTAATTTTTTGGTCGGTCGGTCCCAACCATTTTCTCTTTCATGCTGTTGGCTAGCTGCTCTTGCTTGTCAGCAACGCTTGTGCCGCTCTACCGGCGGTTCACTTAAGCTCACTTACCGCTCCGTCCGGTGAGCACCAAGCTTTCTTCTTGCTATCTCCTGAAGAAACGCTAGCCAACTGCATGATGCCTCTTTTTTTGGGACCGACCAGCCGTTCTTATGGCTCCGATCTTGCCTTTGCCCACTGGTGGTCAGGGTGATAACCCCCCCTGTGTTTTTGTCGCGTATGGCGCCCAACGATTGCCTACCCGACGGCCGCCTCTACCAGAAAACACTCGGGGTAGCGACTTTCATGTCGGCTGCTTTTTAAACAATAATAGCACCCATCAGCTCAACCGGCGGCTGTACGTGGTAGGCGGTGTTGTGTGCATTTTCTAAACTTTGTAAAAGTAGAAGTTGAGTTGAGAGGCACTTATTTCCAAGCGTGCTGCCATCTCAACTTTTGGCATTTTTGCCTTTTTCCACTCAGATACCTTTTTAAGTATCTGCTCTCTTATTATCGGTTCTACATTTACTTTGTAATTTTCCCGAGCAATACTTTTGATGTCATCTTTTATTATATGTCGCATAATTTCTTCGTGTTCTTGTCCAAATGTATTTACATAAGCCTCGTTTGCCTCTTCTTCGACATGCTTTGAATAAAACAAATCAAAGTAGTCATTATCAATTAAGCTACGCCTGTACCCCGTCTCGTTCGAAAGCTTTTCCGCAAATGGTCGTAACAATTCCTTCCGTTTATAATATTGAAAGTTTGAAACAGATGGTATAATACTGTCAGAATTTGTCTCTTTTAACAACTCATCTATTTGATCGCTTTTAGCAAAGAAATCTTCCGCAAGATCTTCAAATTGATTAAATTTAAAGGTAATTCCTTTACAGGAAGAGACCGCTGTATAACACACGACACTATTTTTGTGGTTGTTAAACCAACTTAACAAGCTATTTAAGTCCTGTTGAAGTTCTACATCTAATGTGTCACTGTTTAGTTCTATGTTTTTTTTGATAATACTTTCATTCACTACCAAAATTGTGTAAAATATATTGCTTCCTCCTAATGATTTGATATATTTCATGTAATCTTCAATAGTATCACATTTAGGTTCTACTGATGAATCTATCTCAATCCGGTATACCTCATTTAAGTCCAGGTCATATTTACTTGCTTTCTTCTCAAGTTGATTTATTAGCGCTGTTGCTTTCATCTGTATTTATTTTTGTGAGTTCCTTTATCCTTCTTTGCTAGGTGTTGTTTGTGAATTATTGCACACAACGATTGCCTACCCGACGGCCGCCATTCCCGACGCACACTCCGGGTGTCGATCTTCATCACGGCCATCTTCAAGCAATATTAGCACCACAAAACTTAATCGGCGGCTGTACGTGGTAGGCAGTGTTGGGCCCAGTGGTTTCATTTTATAAATCTTGATTTTCTCCCGAGCAATGCGGGATCTGTTTATGCGCAAAAGTGCCAGCCATATCGTCCCAACTTAGGCTCAGCATTTGATGTCTGATAGACCCCAATAATTATCTGTTTTCAGAGATGCTGGTTGTCCTGTGCGGCAGCATGAGACCAACCCGATTTCATCATAAACCAGATCTTAATCTCTATTCCAGATTGGAATCGGGCCACGCTGCCCATTTTCTATAATGGCCTCGCCGCCGATCCGTGCGGTAGCTTTTCATTAAGATCAGCGAGGACCTGATTAGCTTAATCAAACTGATGTAACCTTGCCGGAAGCCAGCTGGCTTATAATATATGTTCTTTCTGCCGCCCGGATCACGCCTGTAATCTGCTACCTGAAATCTGGATATGCAACCGACCGTGAAAAGCTTCAAATCGCCGGCGTAGGTCTTTTCGGCGATAGAGAGCATGGACCGAAACCCGCAGCGCAGCGGAGGCTTTTGGCCCATAGCGAACATCGACGAAAACACCGGTCATCATCGACACCAACCCGCACCAATGCTATTCCTGGAACATCTTGTATGAACTATCGGAGCAACGTTTTGATGGCGGCAGTCGGTGATTCTTTTCTGTAGTGCGGGCTGTCCATTGGGCCCAACGATTGCCTACCCGACGGCCGCCATTCCCGACGCACACTCCGGGTGTCGATCTTCATCACGGCCATCTTCAAGCAATATTAGCACCACAAAACTTAATCGGCGGCTGTACGTGGTAGGCAGTGTTGGGCCCAGTGGTTTCATTTTATAAATCTTAATTTCTCGCGAGCAATGCGGGATCTGTTTAGGCTCATAATTCCAGCTATCTCGTTCCCGTATAGGCTCAGCGAATGAAGTCTCGTAGACCGTAATGAATATATGTTTTCAGAGATGCTTGTTGTCCTGTGCGGCAGCATGAGACCAACCCGATTTCATCAAAGACCAGATCTTAATCACTTTTCCAGATTAGAATCGGGGCACCGAACCCATTTTCTATGATCACCTCGCCGATCCGTGCGGTAGCTTTTGATTAAGATCAGCGAGGACCTGGTTAGCTCGATCAAACTGATGTAACCTTGCCCGAAGCCGAGTGGCTCATAATATATGTTCTTTCTGCCGCCCGGATCGCGCCTGTAATCTGCTACCTGAAATCTGGATATGCAACCGACCGTGAAAAGCTTCAAATCGCCGACGTAGTTCTTTTCGGCGATAGAGAGCATGGGCCGAAACCCGCAGCGCAGCGGAGGCTTTTGGCCCATAGCGAACATCGACGAAAACACCGGTCATCATCGCCACCGACCAGCACCAAAGCTATTCCTGGAAGATCTTGAATGATTCATC
Source organism: Lewinellaceae bacterium (assembly GCA_963747415.1). Classification (GTDB taxonomy): domain Bacteria; phylum Bacteroidota; class Bacteroidia; order Chitinophagales; family Saprospiraceae; genus Neolewinella. The sequence goes on from CAVVFF010000004.1 coordinate 2,540,663, forward strand.
GGAGCAACGTTTTGATGGCGGCAGTCGGTGATTCTTTTCTGTAGTGCGGGCTGTGCCATTGGGCCCAACGTGGGCGCCGACGCCGTGGGGAACTCGTTCGGCAGAAAGCTTAAAGTTATCATTAAAAGGTAGCCTTTCCGGTGGCAGTGAACATGGCCCAAAACCCGCAGCGCAAGCGGAGGCTTTTGGGCCATTGAGAACGGCGCCGGATTGGCGGTCAGGGAACTCAAAAGCATCCAATCACTAGCCAGCCCCGCATGGACGTTGGCGCAGTGTTGTCTGTCAGGCTTGTCTTTTTTAATTAATTCGCTTGCAGACAACGTGGGCGCCGACGCCGTGGGGAACTCGTTCGGCAGAAAGCTTAAAGTTATCATTAAAAGGTAGCCTTTCCGGTGGCAGTGAACATGGCCCAAAACCCGCAGCGCAAGCGGAGGCTTTTGGGCCATTGAGAACGGCGCCGGATTGGCGGTCAGGGAACTCAAAAGCATCCAATCACTAGCCAGCCCCGCATGGACGTTGGCGCAGTGTTGTCTGTCAGGCTTGTCTTTTTTAATTAATTCGCTTGCAGACAACAACCGCACTCACGCATCACGTATAAAAACCCAATGGACGTCAACAAATTGCTTTCCGTCCACTCATTATCAGCACCTTACAATTTCGGCCCGACAATTGACGTGTATGCGCGAGTTGACGTGAATGCGCGCACAGGTTGTTGGCTTGACGCAGGTGACAGTTTTTTAAATAGTTGCGGGTTATTCATCCTCTAGCTGGTCGAGCGGACTGATCACCCGCCGCTTTTCCGCGTTCGATACCCGCGTATACCGCTCCGTAGTACGGCTGCTCGCATGACCCAACAGTTCCTGTATGTGGCGAAGACTCACGCCCCGCTCCAACAGGTGGGTTGCGTAGCTGTGCCGCAGGGTGTGCACCGTCGTTTGCGGATTCACGCCCGATTGTCGGACGGCCTTCTTGAGTACCGATTGCACGCTCCGGACGGAATATTTACCCCCATCCTGTCCCTCAAATAACCAGTAGTCGGGTCGGTACTCCACGAAGTATTCGCGTAGCTCCGTCAGGGCACGCTGACTAAGGGTTGTATATCGATCTTTATTACCCTTTCCCCCGTGTACGAATATCTGCATCCGGTCGGAATGAATATCACAAATGCGCAAGGCACAAACCTCGCTTAGTCGCAAGCCGCCGCCGTAAATGATCTTCAGGATGCAGCGGTGCTTAAGGTTAGTCACCACCCGAAATAATCGACTGATTTCATTTACACTTAATACCGTCGGCAAGGTTTCCTCTCTCCTGGGCCGGAGTTCGATAAAGGCCTTGGGTTCTCCCTCGACGTGCTCAAACCAAAACTTGATCGCGTTCAGCAACTGGTTCTGTGTACTAGAGGCAAAGTCCCGCTCCCTCGACCGCCGGATGATGTATTCCCGGATCACGGCCACCGTTATCTGCTCGGGCCTATGATCGGGGTAGGCCGAGAAAAAGGCCCTCAGGTGGTGTAAGTATGACTTCACCGTTCGCCAGCTGTATCGCTTCACCCGCAGTTTCTCCTCCGTAAGCAAGAGCCGATCACTCCAGAAAGGTGTTGGCTCCCCGTATCCAGATCCCCGGAGTTTTGGCCTTCCCGTTACTACCTTTTTCGCTACGTCAGATTTCGGCGGCTTGGCCACCGCTTCCGTCCAGCACACATTTTCCTTACCAAAAACCGCCTCCAGTGCCCTTATCGTCTGCGACTCGGCGGGGGCGATCCAGTATCTCCCGTCTTTCTGATAGCTCATCCATCTGACCCCGCTGCAACGCGCCGGAAATTCCTCGATATAGCCTACTGGCCTAAAACCATATCGCTCCGTACCCTGAACGATAATCTTCTGAATTAACACGGCTTCCATAGCGTTTTGTACCAAATCAATACAAAAAGTTGGACAATATTTGTTACTAACCGTATATATTCGAATATATGCGTTTACGAACGGCTCCGCCCGCCGTGTGTCGAAAGCCTTCGATCCGGATTGAACAGTAGCTACCGAGTAATGCGGCACCATTACCGCCGAAGCTAAAGCGTGTGGCCAAATTTCCACCCCCATCGCGGCCCCCATGACCCGCGCACCGCCGCCAAATGCCACATTCCCGCTTATACTTACCGTATCGCGCCACACCGGGTTTCCCTTCACCTCTTCTCTTGCTTTCTTCCCCAAACTCCATTCACCAATTCAACCCCTAGTCCCCTGAACCTTCACCAATTACCTCAGCTGCCTGCCCAGGACTCACTAATTCACCCCTTAAGCCCCTTACGACCGTAACCCCTTAGCCCCCTACACCCTTAAGCCCTTAAACAACCGTAAACTTATCCTCTCGAGTATCATTCAAAAACCGCCGCAAAGCTATCTCCGCCCGAGCCCGTCCGTGCGCCAGCCGGTAGTCGATTTGCGGGCGACTGGCCGTTAGCGTATCCCCTAATATGTTGGCTTCCGGCTGGATGATCAGGGCATTGAAGAATTTCAGCTTATTGCCCCGGCCGTTGCTGTCGGCGTCGTAGTCGTAGATGTCCTCGTCGGGTAGTTTATCGCGGATCTGCTGGAGGATGTAGTTCTTGTCGACAAACTCGCGGATATCGTTGTTGAATATCTCCGTGATCGCAATGTCAACCAGTGAGCGTAAGGCGATCTGGACGATGTTCTTATCCTCGAAATTCTCCTCGGTGACCCTGCCGGAACTACAGTTGATGACAATGATCGTATAGTCTTCGGGCGTATCGTCCCTAGCGATCTCGTCGATCACGTCACCCAGCGGGGAAACATCGCGGATGCCGCCGTCTACCAGGCTTTCTAGGCCTCCATCCGCCGTGTCGATCCCCTCCACCGGACTCCAAACGATCGGCATCGCGGTAGACGCCAGGACCCCCTTCGCAAAATCACGGTCGGTACGGAACTCGTTCTGATTGACGGAATAGTATTTCCCGTCCCGCAGCGACACGAAGCCACACTTGAACACCGTATCCCCGATCTTATCCCGCTCGGCCAGCACGAGCAACTTCCGGTACAGCGGGTCGTTATCCGCCACCGATTTGAACCGCTGAAATTCTTCCCGGAAGGCCCGCAGGATCGCCTTCCGGTTGAAGATCGCCCGCACGAGGATGTTCCGGGTAGTCTGCGGAAAGTGCTTGCGGAGCGTATCCCAGGTCAGCTTGATCTTGAGCTCCGGGGTCGGATCGTCCGGGTCGCCCGAAGTATCTATGAAGTCAGATGTATAAATTTCGCTCACCCCGTTGCGGGCAACCTCCTCCCACAGCTGCACCAGCTTATCGAATTCATCCAGCGCCACCAGCAGCCCATTCAGCGAACCCACCGATACGCCGGCCACGATATCAAAGGAGAGGGGAGGGCGTTGCGGGGCGATCTGCGCCCAGTTCTCCCGCAGGTACTGCAGTGCGCCAACCTGGAAGGCGCCTTTAAAACCGCCACCGGAGAGGACTAAAGCAATCTTTTTCATGGGTTAACCTGATTATGCCGTGGAAGGTAAGTATTGCCGGACCACTAAAGCGACCACGCAAGGAGCCGGCCGCGCTCCATCACCTCACCTTCCAACTCCCGCCGCAACGATTCCCGGTCCTGGGAGTCCCGCTTAGCCAGCATGGCACCGGCCTGCTCCCACACCTCATCCCGCCACCGGGTGATCAAGCCGGCGATGAGGTACTCGTCCAGTCGCCCGCACGCACGGTCGATCCACCCCATCATCGGGTCGGCCGGGGACAGTAACTCGTCCTGTACCCGATCGATCGTGCCCGCGATCACCCCGTTCACCCTACAGTGATCTTCGTAACGTTTCCGGCGTTGGTCGGCACTTAGGTCCTGCCAATCCCTTTCCAGGATATCGTACAGCGTCAGCACCAGATCGTAATTGATGTGGGCATTGACGCCAAGGAGCAGATACTGCACGTCCCGCAGATCCTCTTCAACGGTCACCTGGTGTACTTGCTGCCAGACCAGCGGAACCCGGTCACCGCAATCGTAGCATTCCAGGGCATCGAAGTAGTAGCCGGCAAAGTGATGCAACAGTTCCGTTATCCACGCCCGGTCGTGAAAGGTATCCCGGTCGGCGGCCTCCAGCATTCCCGCGGTCATCATCCGGTAGCAACCCAGGAATACGTAACGCGCATCGCGGCTTTCCTTCCATCCGTCGACGAGATGGTCCATCCGTTGAAGTAGTTCCCGAGCTTCTATCATGAAGATTGAATATAGCGCATACTGGCTACTTGTCCAGCAGCGACAAGATCTCGTCCAGGTCCTCCAGCAAGGGGAGGTAATGGTTCGTTTCCGTAGCCTGACAAGTATGCATGAACATCAGCAGGTTGTTCTCAAATACCCGCGATTCGATCAGCGCCAGATTGCTGGCCGGAGCACCCCCGGCAGGAGCATTTTCCACTCCCTCGCCTGCCCCCGCCAGGTCCATGATCGTACGAATACTGTAGGCCCCGTCGCGAAGCATATCCAGCATCTTTTCGCGCTGGGTGTAAAGCTCTTCCTCCTGTTTTGCTACGTCCTGTAGCGTAGCCAGCCAGTTCGTCAACCGCAGCCGCAGCCGCGTCTCGGAAAGCACCTGCAAACTCCCGGAATTGATAATCTCGGTGAGGAGGGAATTGTTGGGGTTAAAGACTACGTCGGACGCAAAAGTCGCGTACAGCAATTCGGACAGCTCGCGCTCATTAGGTCGGTCTTCTCCCGCGGCCACGTAAGCCACCAGCACCGCCGCACCCTCGGTGTTGCGGCGGTTTACCCGGATCAGTTCCTCCAGCTTCCGACGGCTTACGCGGAACTCTTCCCGCAGGCCGGTCAGGTACTCCCTTTCCTGGGCACGGATGGCCCGGTTTTCCATGCCGGTATCTATGGCCAGCGCGATGAGGATGCCGATCACCACCAGCACGATCTCTCCGACGGCGTAGGCCAGGTATTCTTTCTGCTTCTTGCTGACGATCAGCCGGCGCCTGATCCGTTTGAAGAACCGCATGCCTAAACGTTTTTACCAAGATAATAGCCACGACGTAAGTTGCAAGTAGGGCGGCGGCGCGCAGGTAAAATTACCCGACGGATAAGGTCAATAGTTATCCGGGGATTCATACCAGGTTACTCGGAAATACCACGCTTTGTCGACTCCCGCAACTCATCCAAAAGTCCTACCCCGCAAGCGATAGGCGTCACCAGGCATGTACGGATATATACCGCTGGACCTTGTAGCGAATGCGGCTCCCCCCCTGCTGGGCCCGGAGACAAACGCCGGAGGAGCGGAATTGTCTCGCGGTATGACCCGGATCAGTGGCAAGGAAAAGGGCTTAGGCGATGGGCTTTTTCTTTCCCACTTAGTAGGCGACTATCCTCATGCTACCTATCCCGTACCCGACACCATTCGGGGCTTAAACGGTAGATCCCCATACATCCCCCATGGGAAAGCCCCTCCACGCCTCGGTACCTTTTCGCCGGGTACGGACAAAGTCGTCGAACGTACCGGAATGGGAGCCCGTTTAGCCCGGTCACTTCCAACAGATCCATGGGCACGAAATGTAAATGCTGACGATCAAAGCGTTCCCCTAAACCCATTGCTAGTCAGCATTCCCCGGGCGCAATGACCGGAGACCGACATCGGCCCTGATCCGGCCGCTTTATCCAGCGCTCCGTCGCCATTCCCTGAATACCCTACGCAAAGCCGCCGCGGATCGGTTACCTTTAGCTATTCCACCACCGCAACTTACCTGCCCCGCTACGTATGCGTTTCCTCCTGCTTTCTTTTCTGTGCTTTGCCTTCAGTCTGATGGTTAGCGGGCAGTGCGAGGGCAATCTCGGGGAGAACATCTTCGAAGACGGCGACTTCGGCAGCGGCCCCGCCAATATCCTGACCCCGGATCCGGGGATAGCCCCGGGCTTCTCCTACACCACCTTTCCTCCCCCCAACGACGGCTCCTACACCATCACCAACAACACCGCCAGGTGGACCAACATTTTCGGTACCTGGCGGCTCTTCGGTGACAACAGCAACGACCCCAATGGCTATATGATGCTGGTGAACGCCAGCTACGAGCCCGGGCTTTTCTACGAGCAAACGGTTAACGGGCTGTGCGAAAATACCCTCTACCAATTCACCGCCGACGTCACCAACGTAGTGAAGCCCAATACGGCGCAGTTGCTCCCCGACGTCTCCTTCCTTCTCGACGACGAAGTCTACTTCACCACCGGCAGCATCCCGGAAGACGCCACCTGGAAGACCTACGGATTCGCTTTCACTACCCGGCCCGGACAAACTTCCATCACTCTCGCCCTGCGCAATAATGCACCCGGCGGCATCGGCAACGACATCGCCCTCGACAACATCAGCTTCCGCGCCTGCGGACCCGAGGCGCTCATCCTGCCCACTACCGTTGCGGATATTTGTGAAGACGGCGATCCCATCACCCTCACGGCTACCATCAACGGCGACCAGTTTCCTTCACCCGCGATACAGTGGCAGTCCAGTCCCGATGGTGGCCTGACCTGGCAGGATCTGCCCGGCGAAAACGGCAGCGATTACCTCCACGACCGACTAAGCAGCGGCACCTATTTCTACCGCTACCTGCTGGCGAACAGTCCGGCCAATCTAGCCAACGCCAAGTGCCACATCGTCTCCAACGTGAAGGTGGTGAACGTGGTCCCGAAGTTGTACCAGCTGAGCGATACCATCTGTTCGGGACTGCTATTTACGGTCGGCGACAACGATTACGACAGCAGCGGCAGCTACATCGATACCCTGCTCTCTTCCATCGGCTGCGACAGCATCGTGCAGCTCGAACTGGAAGTAGTGCCCGATCCCGGCCTGCGGGGCGACTTTACGGTCGTGGACCCCAGCTGTTCCTACCGTAGCGACGGCAGCGTTATCCTCAACTCAGTCTCCGCCGGCGACGCTCCCTACACCCTGGAATTCAACGGGCAAGCGACGCCCGTCGGCAGCTCCGTAGATTCCCTCACCGAAGGCACCTACTTTTTCCGCATCGAGGACCGCTATGGCTGTTATCAAACGGATACCCTCCAACTAACCAGCCCCTTCCCGTTTGAGATAGATCTCGGTCCCGATCAGCTACTGACCCTGGGGGAGGTAGCTACCATTCCGATCCAAACCAGTCAGAATATCGTCGGGTACACCTGGCTGCCCGAAGGACTGGTGGATTGTGATTCGATCTGTAGCGTAGTGGAAGTTCTTCCTTCCGGCTCCGTTACGCTCAGCCTGCTGGCGACCTCCACGCCCGGCTGCGTAGCTACGGATTCGGTACGGCTTTCGGTGATCACCGACCGCCTGGTGTTCATCCCCACCGCCTTTTCCCCGAACGGAGACGGCCGTAATGACCGCTTTACCGTCTTCGGAAGCGTGCCCAACATTCAGCAGGTGCAACGCCTGCGCGTTTTCGACCGCTGGGGCGGGGAGGTTTTTTCCTCCGGCGAAATGATGGCCAACGATGAGGAATCGGGGTGGGACGGCTCCCTCGCCGAACGTCCGGCGCCAGTAGGAACCTATGTGTATTCGGCCGAGGTATTATTTCTCGATGGGGTAGTGGAAACCTATTCCGGCACCCTTACCCTCATCCGATAATCCCTATTTGCCGGTAAGCACGACCCGGCGCACCAGGTTCGCCCCCGTGGCAGGGTCCGTCAACCGCAGCGAATAGACACCGGCGGGATAATCCGTCACCGGAAGCCGCAGCTTGCCGTAGAAATCGGTCCGCATCAGGCGGCGTCCCCGCACGTCCACCAGTTCGGCGCGCAAACGGCTTTCCGCCGAGTATTCGAGCTGCAGCCACGCACCGGCCGGGTTGGGGTACAGGGTGAAGGTGCCCGGCAGGCTTTCCCGCACGCCCGTCAGCTTCTGCAGTTGTCCGTCGCAGTTCTCATCGATATCGTTACCGGTGATCTCCTCGGTTCCGGGATGAATGTCGGCGTCTTCGTCGTTACAGTCCACGTAGAAGTTGTACTTATCGTCATCCTTATCCAGTTGCGCTACCATGGTAGAGATCACCGTATTGGTGATCACCGGCTGGTTGTTGTCAAAGTAGATAGCCGCATTGTTTCGGATCACCGTGAAGTCTTCCAGGTCCTGGTGCGACCGGATGTCGAAGGTCACGAAGCCCTGGCTCCCGGTCACGTTGGTGGCACTGTCCGGCAGGTAGATGTTGTCGAAGCGGAAAACGACGCGGCCGGCCTCGTACATCTTCACCGTGTAGGGGTGGCTGGCGGCGACCGGCACGAACGTGCTCAGGTCATGCAGTACGGTCAGTTCGTCTTCGACCAGCACGGTGTAGGCGGTATCGTTCCCCGTATTCTGGAAGCGGACCGTATAGGTGATCGTTTCGTCGAGCTGGGTGTAGTTGCTGTTGGTGGGCTCCTTGCGGCTCGGGCTGACCTGCATATCGTTCGGGTCGACGGCGCAACGGAGTGTCTCGGTATGGTTGACCGTTGCCGTGGCCGTGAGGGCTCCGGCGGTGTTGGCCGTGACTTCCGCGTCTACGCTGATCTCGCTGCCCGCGGCGGTTTCGCCCGGCATGGTCACTTTCAGCAAGCTGTAAAAAGTCTGCCCGGGCTGAAGGGTGTCAAATTTGTAGGTCAGTACCTGCCCCGACCGGGAGCTGGGCGCCGGCGAGGATTCCACGAAAATAAGATCATCCGGCAGGGTGATCGTGGCGGTACCGGCGAGGGACAGGCATCCGTCGTTGAGGACGGTGAGCCAGTAGGGAACGTCGGAGTTGCAGCGCACCCGACCGGCATTTACCAGCAATCGCAGTTTGGCCGCTGATTCATCGGGCCGGAAACCGAAGGTGATGGTCGGCGGACTGGCTACGCTGTAGGTGCCGGTGAAGGTTTGCGTCCCGGTGGTGAGCGAATAGCATTCCAGGGGATCGGTACCTACGGAATAGGCATCCCCGTGGGCTACCGGCAGGGCGAAGCTCCCCTCGGCGTCGGTAAAGATTTTGGTTTCTCCGTTGAGCACGGCCATATTCGGCAAGCCGGGCTCGCCCTCGTCGCGGACACCGTTGCCGTTGTCGTCCCGGAAAGCCGTTCCGGTGAGTACGTCCTGCTCGTCGATGGTCACGTAGTGGATTTCCTGGCCCAGCGCACCATCGGTAGCCGCGAAATAAAGGCGGTCGCCCAGCACGGCCAGCCCGGGGTCGGCCGTATTTGCCGAACGGTCGGCAGTAACTTCCTGCAGCACTTCCGCTACCGGGTCGAAGAGGTAGAGCGGATTGTTGGGAGAGAGGAAGGCTACGAATTTACCGAGCCGGGCGAATTCCTGCGGCCCCCCGGCATCCATCGCGGCAATAGCGCCAAGGTCACGGGTTCCGGCTAAAGTGCCGTCGCTGCGTCCCAGTACCCACTGTCCGAAGGCGTCCGCGCGGGCATATACGATCTCGGTGGCGCTGATCTGGAAAATCCTGGTCAGCAGCGCGGGGTTACCCGGCGCGTTTACCAGCGGGGTAGTGGTTCCGTTACCGTAATCGATGGCGTAGAGGATGCCGTTCTCCCCCAGGGCCACTAGCTTATTGCTAAGCCCGGCGGCTACTTTGGGCCGGATGGTGTTTGCGTGGCGGGCTCCCCCGGCCGTATGGCTAAAGAAGCGGCTTACCGACCGTTCGTCGGTACCCATATAATTCAGCAACAGCCGGTCGGCAACGCGGTGGAAGCTCAACTGGGTGCTAGTCTCTATCGGTCCCAGATCGGTGACGGCCCCGGTGGCTACGTCGAAGGCGGCCGGACCTGAACCACCGGCCTGAAAGCGGCTGAAGTACACCTGCCCGTCCAGTTGCGCGATGCTGCCGCTAAAGGGCTGAGCCGTGGAAGCCACGGTATCGGCTAGTACGATGGTAGCGCTTTCGTCGATCGGGTTCAACTCCAGGATCTGGCGGACGTGCCGGCCGGCGTCGGGGTCGCGTTGCTCCCGCACGACGTAAAAGTTGTCGCCGCTCATGATAGGCTCGGTATACACGAAGCCTTCTTTGTTGATGAGGTCGAACTGCAATTCGCGCGGGTGGGGAAGGCGGCCATCGACCTTTACGTAATAGCCCTTGCCGTCGTCGGGATAATAAAAGTAGTACTCGTAGCCGCGATTGCCGAGCTGCCGCAGCCCACTGCGGAAGCCGACCTTGCTTTCGCCGGCAAAGCTGATCGTCGATTCGGGCGTACCGTTCGAAAGGTAGTTGACCTCCCCCTCCACGGCCCAGAAGAGCTTGCCGCCGAGGGCACCGATCTCGAGGATCTCCTTATCCTCGCCGTCGGGCTGGATATCCAGAACACCGACTTCGTGGGGAATGCTTTGACCGACCAGGAACAGCGGCAAAAATAACAGGGGGAACAGGTAAAGTTTCATCGATAGGGATAGGCTGGCGGGCGCCCGGGCCGGAAAGGTCCTACACCGAATAATCGGCAAGCAGTACGCTCTCCGCAGGATACTACGGAACGCTTGATTTCATGAGAGACTTCCCTAAAACGTGGTGAACGGTTCCATTATTTCAGCGGACTATCGGGGCGGCGGGGCGCAGGAACGGCGATCAACGCAAGATTAAGCGCTCGACCCCTCTGTGACCCGTGGCCAACTCCTCCATACTAAGGAAGTACATTCCGGCAGGGTAGGCCGTCAGATCAAGGCTCGTTTCGTTTGAGATATCCTGCTGGAGAACGATGTCGCACCGGCTCCGAAGCTATGCTTACGGCAAACACCAGTTCAATAAGCTATCGCCTCCTTCCAAACCAGACCCACAGGCAGCGCCTGGTCGGTAAATTCCAGGTGGATAACGCGTCGCGCAGCGTCCGTCGTAGTTCGCCGCGAGGAATGGAGCAGTAAGGGCTTCATCACCAACACCCCGCCTGCCGGTACTTCGCCTATTTTCTCCGGTGTATCCTTTTCCTGTTTCCAGCTTTTAATATCGATCACCCCGCGGAGATGGGAGCCCGGAATGACCCGAAGCGCGCCGTTAGCCTCGGTACATTCATCGAGATGAATGCGAAGGGTGACGATCCGCTCCAGAAACTGGGTAGCTGGCTGGACTACCGTTCGCTCCTTTGTCGTTCGCCAGTTGATGAAGCCGTTCGCCGTGCCTCGGCTTTGGAGATTAACGGTCAGGTCCTGGTGCCAGCTGACTACCCAATTGGCAGCGGGGGGTTTGTCGAAGTAGATCGACTTTATCGTACTGGGCGACCCCCTAAATAATTCGGCTAGCAGTTTTCGCAAGCGGGGAGTAAATACCAATTCCTTTAGGTCCGGGTAGCGTAGGAGAAACTCCCTTACACCAAACTTTCTGACCACCCCGAGCCGGTGCAGCATGTTATCGATTTGCTCGATCTCAGGTGGCGTATATATCCCTTCCCGGATCGAGAACCCATTTTTAGCAAGACTGGCTATCCAGTTATCAGAGCGTATTAGCTTTCCGGTCATTTTGCGATTTAGGCTTTCGCAGCGGGCCGAAAGGTACCATATGTTGAAGCCTTCGCTGACTACCGGCCTCCGAGACGATACCCCCTACAGGTACCAAACTATGCCTGGAGGGAGTAAGAAATGGCACCTCCACCTCCCCGCAAGCATGGCTTGAGAAATCCACTTACGACGTACTCGGTACCAGGTTCCAGATACCATGCTGCGCGGTTTCCCGCACGTAATCCGAAAAGTCCCGCGCCGGCCGGCCCAGCACCCGTTCGATATCTCCGCTGATCGCTTCGTTGCCGGGCTTGCCCAGTACCTCCCCGAAGAGGTAGCCGATCAACCATACGTAATCGGGCGGAAGGTCGTGGTTGCGCAGCCCCTCCACGTAATCTTCGAGGGGCACCGGTACGTAGCGGATAAAGCGCCGGGTAGCCGTCCCGATTTCCCGCGCCACTTCCGGGAAGGTCAAGCGGCGCGGTCCGGTAAGCTGGTACAGCTGACCGTCGTGACTATCGTCGGTCAGCGCTTGCACGGCCACCTCGGCAATATCATTGGTGTCTACATAGGGTACCCGTGCCTCCGGCTTCGGCAGCGATACCGTTCCCGACAAAATGGGCTCCAGCAGGAAACTCTCGCTGAAGTTCTGGTTGAACCAGCTGGCCCGGAGGATGGTGTACGGGATACCCGAATCCATTACGATCCGTTCGCAGCGTTCCGCTTCGCGCTCTCCCTTGCCGGAAAGCAGTACAACCTTGCGAACGCCTTCTCGGGCGGCCAAATCCATCAGCCCGCTAATGGCTTCCGCGGCACCGGGCACGGCGAGGTCAGGCTGAAAGGTGACGTAGAGGCGATCGATGCCCGCAATGGCTCCGGGCCAGGTGGTCGGGTCCTCCCAGTCGAAGGGTGGCGCGTTACGGCGGGACCCGACGCGGACCGGCTCGCCGAGTGCCTTGAGTTTGTGGACGACTTTGCGGCCGGTTTTGCCGGTTCCGCCGATTACGAGGGTGGTAGATAACATGTCTAAATGATTTGAAAAGTGAAGAATTTTGGTCCCCGACGCCTGGGCCGGGGTATTCGGGGTGAGTTGCTGGTTCCCTTTTTAGTTGGAGGCGGGCACCACCGTGCCTATAAGGGCCGCGGCGAAGCTCAGTACCGCCGCTGCCATACGTAGCGTGTGCAGGCGGTTCCAGCGACTTTCGTAGAGCTTACGGGTGCGCGACTTTTCGTCGGGGAGCAGGTCGGAGAGGTCCAGGGCATCAAGTGCCTCGTTGAGCGGTACGTTACCGAAGGCCGTGACCCCAAAGGTGCCAAGGAGGTAAATCAGGCTGGCGGCCAGCCACCAGCCCCAGGGTCCACCCTGGCGGTACTGCTGCAGGGCCACCAGGGCGAGAGCCAGCGGACTTCCGATAAAAATCAGGAAGAAAGCAGGGTTGAGTATGGCCCGGTTGATCGACTGCATGGCGTAGAGGTAGTGATCGTCAACCAACTGCCGGGTCCCGGGAATAACCGAGAATTCCCAGGCGTAAAATAGTCCCGCCGAAAGGCCGGTCAGCAGCAGCGCCGTAAAGACAGGGAGGGTATTGAGCGTAGTGTCCATCGTCGTTCATTTTTGTTGACGCGACAAAACTACCGGGCCACCGGAGCGGCGGCTGGTCCGAAAAGGAGCCAGATTGGTTCGAAAGGGATTACCGCCGGATTTCGCTCGGTCGGTAGCCGAATTTGCGGGCAAAAGCCTTGGAAAAGGAGCTCAGGCTATCGTAGCCCACCTCCCATGCGGCCTCCCGTACGTTCATTTCTTGCTTCCGCAGCAGATCATGGGCGGTGTTGAGGCGCTCGTTCTGCAGGTACTTGAACACCGGCACCCCGAAGAGCTCCTTGAAGTCTTTCTTGAGCTTATACGTGTTCAGCCCGATGCGTCGGGAAAGTTCCGAGAGCGACGGCGGGTTATCGAGGTTCTCAATGAGGATGTTTCGCGCCTCCTGCAGTTGCTGCCGCTCCCGCCGGGGGATGCCGTCAGTTGGTGCGGCGGCCAGCAGGCCGAAAAACTGGGCCAGCAAACCCGTCATCTGGCTGCGGAAAAAAAGTATGCGCGGCCGCCCGGTAAGCCGCGTATGAAAGACCTGCTCCACGGACGTCTGCATGGCCGGATCCATAAAGCGGGTAGGACCCTCCACGTAATGATCCTCCGGTTGCAGGAGTTGCTGCAGGAGCTCCCCGAACAGCTCCCCCTCGTAGTCGGGCAACCGGTCCAGGTCACGGGCCGCCGTGGCGATCACGATGCATTCCAGGTGCGTATCCGGCCGGACGGTATGAACGAATTCGACCTCCTCATCGGCGTAGAAGGCCAGCGCCAGCCCCCGCGTGTGCTCGTATACTTTTTCCCGGCCGGCGTAGCGCACCTTCAGTTCCACGTTTCCCGATCCGTACAGTGCCACGGCGATCAGCGGCTCCTCGAAGCGGCAGGTATCCACCGTCGGGCGGTCGGCGGTTGCCGTTTCCACCAGTACGGTGTAATCATTGATGTCTAGAATGTCACGGGTGATGGTCTATAAGTATTGACTCGGGTACCCCTAAGATACCGGCTGCAACCCCTGCCAGTCAAGGCTGGGGAAATTTAGGCAGTTCTCAGTCCGGATCCTCGCGCAAATACCCGAAGTCCACCAATTCTGCCACTGCGGTAAGCTTTCGAATACGCCGGTCCGCGATCAGGTACAGCTCGTCGGCCACCGCGAGGACGGTGCGGTACTGGTGGTCCGACAGCAGCACCCCCTTGCGCGTGGTCACCCGCCGGATCGTATCCGTGAGCATATCGTTGTGCAGCGGCATGACATTGGAAAAGGGCTCGTCCAGAATGGTGTAGCGGGTATCCGCCTCCAGGGCTACCAGGGTGACAAGCAAGCGCTCCGTGCCGTGGGAAAGATCCCGGAGCTGCGTACCGTCCAGCTCCGGGAACAGGGGATAGCGTTCGTAGAATGCTCCCGCCCGCAGTCCGTAATGGGTGAGTAAGGCCGAAACGGTAAGTCGCGGTGGATGGGCGGCATCCTGTGGGATGTAGTTGATCAGCCCGGGTACGGTGTGGGGTTTGGCCATTCGCCGCCCGTCGACCGAAACGCTCATTTCCCGATCCGTATACAGCCCGTAGATCGACCGGAAGATGCTGGATTTTCCCGTTCCATTCCGACCCAGGAGCGCCGTCACCCGGCCCGGTTCAATGGGCAGCGTGCTGGCCTCCAACACCCGCCGGCCACCGTAAACGATCGTGACGTTTTCCAGCACCACCTTAGCGCAATTGGAGAACGAGGCAGGCCAGGAGCAGGAAGGCAATCGTATCGAGAGGTGAGCGCCGCGTTCGGGTTCAGGGAATTCGTTTCACCTGCGCGCCGCCGCCCCCCTGAGCCCCACCAGCTTCCCGATCCCATATCGATGCTTTGGCACCTTGCGTTTTCCTGTAAAAGGATTACACCCCGCTGGTACCCTATCCCGATTCGGCTTGCTGTAGCCTATGGCTAGTTGCGCCGGAGCGCAGGAGGAAAACTGCGTTCTAACGGTTCAAGGATCGATCTGATTAGGGGCCCTCAGTTCGCGCCCACCACCAGGAATTTGGTTCTAGCACTTCCCAGGGGGTCTTTAAGCAGCATGAGAAAGCCGCCGTTGTAGAAACCTTTTCTCAAGCTGAATGGAGTCATCGACGGTGCCTCCAATACACGGCAATTCAATATATCCACCAACGCAACGGGGCATTTATTCAGTGGGCACCACCCAGGTCACCACCGAGCGGGCGGGCAGGGTATAGGCATCGGCGGTAGTATAGTCCCCGTCGTAGCGCAGATCGTCTTCGGCGGCGGCCGACGTGTGATACGCCTGGAAGGCCAAACCCTCCGTACCTGCCCCTGCCAGCCTGACGGCCTTGGGTTCCCGTTGCTGGTTCACGAATGCGATCACTTGGCTCCCGTCCTCATTTTCGAAGGCGGAGGCAATGACCCCGGCAGGGAAAGCCTCCTCGGCAGGTGTACCGTCAGCGCGTTCGATGGAAATCCTAGTGGCCCCGGGGCGGATGAAGCGGGAGAAATTACCCACCGTCCACAGCAGTTTCGAATCGTAGACCTCCCCCGCGAACTTATCGTTGTCGGTATACACCAGCCCGTCTTTATAGTCGCCGTTGCTTACGCCCAGCCACCACTGCCAGGAGCTGGCGTTGGCGAACAGGAAATCCGCCTGCATCACCCGGGCGAGATAGAGCGCCGGGTCCATGCCGAGATCGCGACCGGGCCCCTTCACCTCCTCGTTATCCTCCAGGAGGCAGTACTCGCTGGCCATATATTCCAGCTCGGGGTTGATTTGCTGCAGCGCCGCCCACGCTTCCTTCCGGGTACGGACCAGGTTTTCCACCGGCCAGGTAGAAAAGTAGTCATGGACCGCCACTTCCGGCGCCAAATGCTCCAGATCACCTAAGTACAGTTCCGAGGCCGGGTCGAAAAAGGCGCGCAGCTGGTCGCTCCTTTGGGTTGGCCCCTTCGCAGCTTTGTACAGATACTCGACCTGGGCCGTCTCGGCGATTTCGAGCTCGGTATCTCCGATCCCGGCTCGGGTGAAGGCGGCGTCAATCTCCCGCGTTACGGCCGCGAGTTCGTCATTGTCGTAGGGGGTACCCTCCTGTTTGCAGCACATCCACTCCCACTGCGGCTCGTTGAAGGGGCTGAGGAAATCGAAGTGAATACCGGTGGTCCGTTCCACTCCTTGCACCACCTCGGTTAGGTAGTCCGCGTAGGCACCGTAATGCTCCGGCTTCAGATTGGATTCTTTCCCGTCCTCGGAATAGGCCTTTCCATTGCGCGTCATCCATACCGGGGGGCTATTGACGAAGCCGATAAAGGTTTCCAATCCCCGGTCCTTCGCGGCCTTCAGCATCCAGCGCTGACCGGCGTGCCGCGCCCAGTCGTAGGTACCGTCCGGGTTCCCGAAGGACTCCGCCCGCCGCCATTCGTTGGTGATGCCGCTGCCGTCACCCTGTGCGGCACTGCCGGCCCCGATATTGAACCGCCAGGCGGTCAGGCCGATGCCCTCGGGTTTTCCCTCCGGATCAAGATCGGTGCTGAAGAGCAGGTCGGCAATTTCATTCCGTTGCTCCAGCGGCCAGTTCTCCCCCACGTACTGGATCGTCCAGGCGTCGGAGGCGCCGAAGTTGTGGATGGTCTGATAGCGGGTACCCGGGTCGAGGATGAACGCCAATTCAGCGGACACCGGCGACGGCTCCTCCTGGGTGGTTTCCGGTGCATTGAAAGCGCATCCCGGTAGCATGATGGACGTGACGAATGAAAGGAATACGTACAAGCGGTTCATGACGGTGGTTTTCGGTGGTATTCATCGGTAAGGAAAGAGGACCTTCCCGGTTGAGAAGGTCCTCTTTACACCGGTTGTGCGCGAACGACGAACCGTTTGGAAACAAAAAGCGGGCTTTTTACCAGCCAAGTATCTGACCGGCGGCGGGGTTTTTATCGATCTCGTCCTGCGGTATCGGCAGTACGTACAGCTTTTCCGGAAAGCTTCGCTCCTCAAAGGGTTCCACGGAGTAGGTGATCGTACCGTCCTCGTTCTTTACCATATGCATACCCAGCAGGGGCCCGTCCAGCAATTCCTGGGCGATGCCGTAGCGGCGGATGTCGTAGTAGCGGTGCTCCTCGAACGCCAGCTCGATCCTTCGCTCGTTGCGAATACGGGCGCGCATTTCATCCTGGCTGAGTCCCTCGGCAAGGGCCGGCATCCCGGCGCGCTCCCGGATGGCGTTGATGGCATCGTAGACCGTCTGATCCGGACCGGTAGCTTCGTTGCGGGCTTCCGCGTAGTTCAGCAGCACCTCGGCGTAGCGGAAGTAGATCCAGTCCTGGTCACTGGATTGGGAATACAGGATGAGGTCCTCATCGTGGAATTTGCGGAGGAAGTATCCGGTAAGCATGAATACATCGTCGCTACCGCCCTCGAATAACTCTACCTCACGTCCGCGGAATTCCGCTCCGTTGTAGACCACGGTCGCCTTGAAACGGGGATCCAGGTTCTCAAAGGGATCCTGATCATCGTACAGCGGCGACTCTTCCTGGGGCAGCCCGTCGATCATGTCGTAGGAACCCACGAAGTTCTGGGTAGGCAGGTTGCCGCCCCAGCCGCCGTCGCTCGGTCCGCGGTAAGTGGACGGGGAGTTGTACACGTCCCATCCGGCCCCCTGGGTACCTCCGGCGTTCGACTGATGGTGCTTATCGGGGTAGGCGAACTTCTTCATCCAGATGATCTCCTCGTTGTTCTTGGTCAGGAACAGCGAACCGTAATCCGGGAACAGGCTGTAGGTTCCGTCCATGATCTCGTTGGCCGCGCTAGCCGCCTCCTCGTACCGCTCGGCGTACAAAAGGACCCGGCTTTTCAGGGCACTTACAGCACCCTGGTTAGCCCGGCCGGCGGCGATCTCGTCCTTGGCGGGCAAAAGGCCCGCCGCGGATTCCAGGTCGCTTAGGATGAAATTGACTACCTCCTCGTAGGTGGACCGGGGGACCTGCAGGTCATCCTCCAGCGTCAGGCTCCGGTCGATGAGGGGTACACCGGTAGGCGTTCCACCGGTACCGGGCGTACCGAAGAGGCGCAGTAGTTCGTGGTAGCTGTAAGCGCGTAGAAAGTATACTTCGCCGCGCAGCCGGTCGCGCAGGTCTTCATCTTCCAGTCGGTCCAGGTTCTCCAGGGCCACGTTCGTTTTGCGGACGAGGTTGTACAGGATCGACCACTGGTTTCCCCAGGGAACGTTGGTGGTTTGAAAGGTAGCGTTTTGAAACGGGGTCGAGTGCGTCCATTGCATGGAGACGTCCCCGTCGTCCGATACGCCGTCGAGCAGGTAAAGTCCTTTGGCCCACCCTTCGTAGCTGCGGTCGAAACCGGAGGGCATGTCCCCGTAGATCAGGTTGACGAATTGCGTGGCGCCCTGGGGGTCGGTCCACACCAATTCCTCCGTCAGGGAATCCTTGGGAATTTGATTCAGTAGATCGTCGTTGCAGGCCTGCAGTCCACCGAGAAGCAGCAGGAGGGCAGCACCCTTGAGAACGGTATATGCGTTGATTTTCATCAATAGTTGATTTTAGAATGTAGCCGTTAGTCCCGCGTTCCAAATGCGGAGTTGAGGATAGTTCCAGCCCCTGCCGTTGGAGTTCTCCGGATCGAAGTTCTCGATGCCGGTCCAGGTATACACGTTGTTGGCATTGACGTAGATGCGCACGCCTTTTACGAAGTTCCCGAACAGCCGGTCCGTAGGCAGATTGTAGGCGATTTCCACGTTTTTCAGGCGGAGGTAGGAAGCGTCTTCCAGCCAGAAGGAGGAGCCGGCGTGGTTGTTGGTCGCATCGATCAGTACCCGGGGCTCGCTGGCGTCCTTATTGCTTGGCGTCCACCGGTCCAGGTTGGATTCCAGCGCGCCGGCGCCCACGAAGAAGGGCCACCGACCCTCACCCGAGTAGTACTGGAACACATTCGTGGCTCCCTGTAAGAGCAGTGAGAGTTCAAAATTCTTGTAGCCCAGGTTCGCGCCTACGCCGTAAATGATCTCCGGGGTATTGGAGCTTCCGATGTACACCCGGTCCAGGTCGTCAATGACGCCGTCGTTGTTTACGTCTTCGTACTGGATGTCGCCGGGGGCAACGTCGGTCAAATGCTCGGCCGCATTTTCGATCTGTTGCTCGGTCTGGAAGATCCCCAGGGCGTTGAAACCGAACTGGGCACCGATCGGAAGGCCGGTCCGGCGAATGTTCGGATTTTCGGATTCGGGCTCGTCGATGAAGACGACCTTGTTCTTAGCGTAGGTGAAGTTGGCATTGACGCCGTAGGTGAAGTCACCGGCCAGGGTATTCATGTGGCCCAGGCTGAGTTCAAAACCCTCGTTGTTCACGATCGACAGGTTCTCCACGGGCAGGCCTACCCCAAGTAAACTCGGTACGGATAGATTGCGGCTGCCGAGAATGTCGCTCCGTTCGTCATTGAAGTAATCTACCGTAAAGGTCAGTTTATAGTCGAAAAATTTGGCGTCGAACCCGACATTGAATTTCTTGACGGTCTCCCAGGTCACGTTCGGGTTCGCCAGGTTCCCCTCCACGATACCGGGCACGACGTTGCCGTCACCAAATACGGCGGCGCCACTGATCTGCCGGTAAGACTGCAGGTAAAGGAAGCGGGACCCTCCGATACGGTCGTTACCCAGGATGCCGTAGGAAGTCCGGAACTTCAGGAAATCCAGGAAGTCGGCATTCTGCAGGAAAGGTTCTTGACTCAAAATGTAGCCCAACGAACCGGAGGGAAAAAAGCCCCAGCGGTTGCCCGGCGCAAACTGCTCGGATCCGTCGGCCCGAAAGCTGCCTTCCAAAATGATCTTGTCAGCAATGGTATAGTTCAGTCGACCGACCACGCCCTGTCGCGCGCTGGAGCCGGAGTATCCGCTGTTGGTACGGTTGTCCACCCCGCCGAAGTCGATCTCGTCGATGGCCAGGGTGTAGCCATCGCGGAACGCGCTGGTGAACCGCCACTGGTCTTTGGTCTGGGTATAGAGGAGCAGCGCCGAAACACGGCTGTTTCCCAGGTCCTTATTGTAATTCAGGTGGGCCTGCATGGTGAGGCTCTGGTAGTCGTTGGTCGACTGGTACAGGGAGGCATTCCCCCGGGGCTCCTCCACGAAGGTGCCGTCGCTCAGCCGGCTGTAAAAGGGCGTCTCGGCGTAGGTGAAATTCTTCTGGCCGTTGATGTCCTTATTGTAGGAGGCGATGCCCATGAGCGATAATCCCTCGATGGGGAGTTGCTGGACGAGTTGCAGGCGACCGTTGAAGGTCTGGATCCGCCGGTTGCGGTAGCCGTTTTCCGGCAGCGTCAGGTAGGCGGGACCGCTGGAGTAGGTTCCGTTCGACCACTTAATGGGCGTCTCGTGGGGTGGCGTACCCGAAAGCCAACGGAAGACCTCGTTGGCCGCTACGTCGTTGGTGACTTCATTACGGCCGGAAAGGTCGAAGGAAAGCCGCGTAGTGTTCGTCACGTCGGCATCGATGTTGGAGCGGTAGTTGTACCGGTCGAATACATTGGAGGGCACGATGCCTTCCTGCTTGACATAACCGAGCAGGGCGGCGTAGCGCACACGCTCCGTTCCCCCGCTGGCTCCGATGCTGTGGTTCTGGATCGGTGCCACGTCATTGAGTACCGACATCCAGTCGACACTCGGGTGGGTGTCCGGACTACTGCCGTCGCGGAACTTATCCAAGTCGTCCTGGGTATACAGCGGATCGTCCCCCTGGTTGATGAGGGCCTCATTGTAGAGCTGGGCGTACTCGTAGGAACCGAGGAACTGCTGTTCGTTGGTCCGTTCCTGGAGGCCGTAGCTGGTAGTCAGGCTGACCTCCATCCTGCCTTCCCGGCCTCGTTTCGTGGTAACGAGCACGACACCGTTTCCGCCCCGTACGCCGAAGACGGCCGCGCTGGCGGCGTCCTTCAGGATGGAGACGGAGGCGATCTCGTTCGCGTTCAGCTGTGCGAAGTCACGGGCCGAACGGACGATGCCGTCGATCACGTAGATGGGCGAGGCGTCGCCGGTAGTCCCGATGCCCCGGATAAAGATCTGGGAGGCATCCTCCCCCGGCGCGCCCGACCGCTGCGTGGCAATGACGCCAGCGGTACGTCCCACCAGTGCATTGCTGAGGTTGGGGGTCGGGTTTTCGGAGATTTGTTTCTGCCCGATCTCGGATACGGCACCGGATACGTCGCTGCGCTTTTGCTCGCCGTACCCTACGACTACTATTTCATCCAGGGTTCCGGAGGCGGGTTGCAGGTTGACATTGATCTCCGTGCGGCCCTCCACTTCGAGGTTCATGGTCTCGTAACCGATGAAGGAAATGATCAGGGTCGCGTTCTCGGCTACTTCAAGACTGTAGTTGCCGTCAATGTCGGTAACCGTACCGTTCTGGGTTCCTTCTTCCAGGATAGTGGCTCCGGGCAGCGGCTGCTCGTTCTCGTCTTGTACCGTGCCGGTAATGATTACCGAGGCATTCCCGGTCTGAAACAGGACGCCGGGGGTAGGGGTATACGCCCCGGCAGCGGCCGGCATACTGTATAGAAATAGGGCGGAAAGCAATAGGGTAAGGGAACACCGCCATCTGCCAGCGGCTGGATTTCTCTGTTTCATACTAGTGGATCGACTGTTAAGTGGGTGACTTTATCCAAAGTCGGTTAAAATCAAAGTAAGGCTTTACCTAGCGATTATTTGGCAAAAAGAGAAAAAAATTGTCCCATTGACCTTTATTTATGATACCTCAGCACTTTTACAGGATATAACACCACCACAGCCGGTGTCGGCGATCATCCACGACAGAAGAAATAGGCAGGGCGGGGTGTTCCTTGTTCTTCCTGCGCCCGACGCCACTATTGGTTCACCAAAACCCGCCGCCCCAAGGCATAAACTTCGGCGGCACCATCATTCCGGGAGATGAGCAGGCGGGGCTGATCACTACCCGCGTCCAGCAGGCGGGCGCCCCGTACATCGCCGGAAAACGGCAGGGGGCCATAGGCAGGATGGGGAACGAAATTACCGTTCTCGAAGGAAAGCAATGCACCATCAAGGGCATCGGAAGGCCCCCACTCCACGCGGTAGGGGTAGAAGTTACCGACGGCGAGCAGTTCCTGGACCCCGTCACCATCAAAATCCGCCCATCGGATGGCGTTCACCATCGAAAGTTGAACCACCGGGGGGAAGGGTCGGTACCGTAAGGAATCTCCCGTGTTCTCCAGCCAGCCTGATCGCAATTCATTGATCCGTAACCGCCGCATCCCCACCGTATCCCGGAGGTTTACGATATCCTCGATTTGCGCATCGGCGTAGGCGGCGTAGTCTTTGAACCGCTTGCGAAAATCGGACATCTGGTCGGCCATCTCATCGTAGCTCGCCGTGGGATAACGCGCTCCCTGGATATAGTAGGACATTACGGGATCCGGCTGGCCATCGCCGTTGATATCCTGGATGAAGTACTCCATGGGTTCTTCGGGGCTGGCTCCGTAGCGGAGGTTGGTTCCGGCATTACCCAGCATTACATCCTGGTCGCCGTCGCCGTCCACGTCGGTCGCGGTGACCGCAGTCCACCAACCGGCGGAGGCTGCCAATCCGTAGTCTTCGGTTTGGTTGGTAAATCCCTGTCCACGCTGGTTGAGCAGTACGGTCACGGGCATCCACTCGCCAACCAGCAGGAGATCTTGCCAGCCATCGCCGTCGATATCCGCCCAGGCGGCATCGGTGACCATGCCCGGACGCAGCAGGTCTTCGGACAGCCGCGCGGTGGCGTCGACGAAGCTTACACCACCGCTGGTGCTTTCGTTTTGGAGCAAATAGCTGCGGGGGGGCATGGGGTAGGCCTGGGCTTCGACGCGGCCGGCGACAAATAGGTCCTGGTCGCCGTCGTGATCGTAGTCGGCGGGCACCACCCTGCCTCCGCTGGTGGCCTCCATACCGCCCAGCGCGTTTGCGGCGCGCGTGAACGTACCGGTTCCCCCGTTCAGGTAAAGCCGGTCGGTATACAGCGGGTGGCCGGCGGGGTATTCGTTGCCTCCGCTGACCACGTACAGGTCCAGGTCGCCGTCGCCGTCCGCGTCGAAGAAGGTGGCCCCTGTGTCTTCGTAGCGTGCGTCCTCGGCCCAGGGATCACCGGAGGCCACCTTGTATGCACCTCCGGACGTGGAAAAGTACAGGGTGCCTGGCTGTCCGGATGCCCCTCCGAAGTATATGTCGTCGCGACCGTCCCCGTTCACGTCACCGGTCGCGGTCAGCCCCCCCAGGCGGGATGGCTGGTACGGAAGGAGACGCTGCACCTTGAAATCGATAAAATCATTTTCCCGGTGCCGGTAGTCGAGGCCGACCTGCTCCGTGATGTCAAGGAAGGGCAGCGCGGGAAGGGTATCCCGTCGGCCCGTCTCGGCCGTCGCCGTCTCCTGGCGAAGGGTAAGCAGGCGGTCGGCGGGTACGTTTTGCTCGGTGGTGACCGTCCCGTCCGGCCAGGTGACCCGCAGTACGTCCACCGAGGCCGCCGCACCGAGGCCGAAGGTCAGCACGGGTTCCATGCTGGATTGATAGCCCCGGCTGAAGTATGCCTCCCGGCGCAGGAGCGCATCACCCACTTTGGCTTCTACGACGGAACCGATCCCATTCCCGTTAGGAGCCTTGCCGTGCAGCTGCACGCGCAGATAATGATTGGCGTGCGTTGTCAGGTCGTTGCGGTAAACGAAGGCCGGCTGATTGAGGTTGTTGACGACTAGGTCCAGGTCGCCATCACCGTCGAGGTCGCCGTAAGCCGCCCCGTTAGAGATCGACGGCTCGGCCAGCCCCCACGCTTCGCTGCGGTTGATGAACGTTAAGCGGTCCGTTCCCGCATAGACGTAGTTCGCGAGCCGCGTTTCCGGCATCCGGGCAATGAGCTCCATGAGTCGTTCGCTGCTCTGCGGGCTGCCGGAAATAGCCTGCCCCATACGATCCTGGGCGTAGCGGAGAAAATCCATATTGGTGTAGTCACGCAGGTATCCGTTGGTGACATAGAGATCCAGGTGCGCGTCGTTGTTGAAATCGGCAAAGAGGGTGGCCCAGCTCCAATCGGTTCCGGCCACGCCCGCCATCTGGCCGACCTCGCGAAAACGCGGAAGCCCATCCTCCCCCGGTCCCAGGTTGAGCTGCAGCATATTTCGCATGTGCTGCTGGTGGAAGCCGCTGTCCACGGCGAGTTGGTATTTGTCAAATTTATCGGGGCCGCGCAGTAGTTTCTGGCGGCGATTATCCTCGGGAAGCATATCGGCTACGAAGAGGTCGGGCCGGCCGTCCTGGTCGATATCGGCCACGTCGGAGCCCATCGAGAATTTAGACAGGTGCCCGAAGGCGGTGTGCGATACTTCCCGGAAGCTACCGTCCTGCAGGTTGAGGTAAAGGAAATCCTGCTCGTCATAGTCGTTGGTGACGAAGAGGTCCGGCCAGCCGTCGCCATTGAAGTCCGAGATGCTTGCACTGAGCCCGTAGTTGAGTCCGCTGCCATGGATTCCCGCCGTAGCACTGACGTCCGAAAAGCGACCGCCATCGTTGCGGTACAGCCGGTTCCCGAAATAGGGGTGCCGCTGCTTCCGGAGTTCGGAGGTATTGAAGAAGGGGGCAAAGAACATATTGGCGTGGTTGACCAGAAACATGTCCAGATCGCCGTCGCGGTCGTAATCGAAAAAGTAGGACTGGGAGGAAAAGGTACCTGTTGCCTCCAGACCGTATTCGGCGGCCCGCTCCGTAAAAGTCGGGGTGTCTCCGGCCGCGCTGGCTCCCTCGTTAATAAATAACTCGTTAGCCCGTTCCGGCCGCTCAGCGCGTACGCCCGATTGCAACCCTTCTCCCGCTACGTTTCCGGAGTAGCAGATGTAGATATCCAGCCAGCCGTCGCCGTTAATATCCACGAGGGTAACGCCGGTTCGCCAGTCGCCCTTACGCCCTGCCGTTCCGGCCGCGGCGGCCACTTCCTCGAAGGACCAGTCGCCGCGGTTCAGGTAAAGGGCATTGGGTACGGAGTTGCCGACCAAAAACACGTCGGTCATGCCGTCGTTATTCAGGTCGCCCATGCCTACGCCCGCCCCGTTGTACATATACTGATAGGTCATTATGTTGGTGCTGCCGTCCTCTACGATGGTGTTCGTAAAGGATATACCCGTCGTCGCCGCCGGGAGAGAAGAGAAGGAAGGCGATTCCGTACTGCAGCCCGCCAGTATCAGCGAGCATACCACCAGCCACCCCAATCGCTTTTGGAACGACCCCCCCGATAATATGGACCGAGAAAAGCGCGAACAGGGCATAAAGGGAGGCGTAATGATGAGCGGAGTGCCATCGGGTAAACGGGTGGGAATCGTCATACACCAATTAGGCTGTTCCTGAATCGAATTTCTGCGTGATGGGATAGGGCAGATTCGGATACATCGGTAGTATAGCAAAACGGATACAAATCTCCGTCATAGTCCGCTGAAATGAAAACGGGGCAACTCGGTATGTAAAGTTCAGGCAAAAGAGTGGTGGGGCATCCCGGTGTCCGCCAGATAACGCCGCAAGCCTTTATGTACCCCTCTCCGCTACGACCGGCTCGGATTTCTCCACCCGATCCCATTTGCTATGACCCAAAACTACCGGGCCAGCAGGGCGGCGGCTTGTCCGAAAAAGAGTCAGATTGGTCCAGAAAGGGATTACCGGCGGATCTCGCTGGGTCGGTATCCGAACTTGCTCACGAAGGCCTTGGAAAAGGAGCTCAGATTATAGTAGCCGACTTCCCAGTCGGCCTCCTGTCCGGTCATTTCCTGTGCGCGCAGGAGATCATTAGCCCTGGTAAGGCGCTCGTTCTGCACGTACTTGAATACGGGCAGTCCGAATAACGTCTTGAATTATTTTTTCAACTTATAGGTGTTAAGGCCAATCTCCCGCGACAGCTCCGAAAGGGAGGGTGGCTGGTCAAGTTTTGCCATCAGGATCTGATTGGCCTCCTCCACTTGGCCCCGCTCCCGCCGCGAAAGGGTGCCGGCAGGTTCGGCGGCGAGCAGCCCGAAAAACGGGGCGAGAAGGGCGGTTACCTGGCTACGAAAAAAAAGGATGCGGGGCCGGGAGGCGAGTTGAGTATGAAAGACTTGCTCCACCGAAGCCTGCATGGCTGTATCCATGAACCGGGTGGGTCACTCTACGTAGGGATCGGCCGGATGAAGCAACTGCAGCAATTCTTCAAGGAGCTCGCCCTCGTAGTCGGGCAAGCGATCCAGGTGGCGGGCCGCCGTGGCGATGACGATGCACTCCTGCGGCGTCTCCGGACGGACGGTGTGGTGGAATTCTACCTCCTGGTTGGCGTAGAAGGCCAAGGCTATGCCTCGTATGCTCGGGCACTTGTTCCCGATCGGCGTACCGCACTTTAAGCTCCACGATTCCTGATCCATAGGGGGCTACGGCGATGAGTGGCTGGTCGATGTGGCAGCTGTCCACGGTAAGGTGGTCGGCCGTGGCGGTTTCCACCAGCACGGTGTAATTGTTGATATCTAAAATATCCCGGGTCATCGTCGGAGGAAAGGCTGCTTGCTGAGGCGCCATGCCAACGCATCCACTGCAAATTACTTACTTAGGACCTATTAGGCACCGGGCTCCCCTGCTCAGATCATCCCTTCACTTACATAGCCATAGCGTACCAGCTCGTTCGGGGAGTCGATCCTTTGGATACTCCGGTCCACGACGAGGTAGCGCCGGTCGGCGGTTTTCAGAACGGTGCGGTACTGGTGGTCCGAGAGCAAAATGTCTTTGCCCCGGCGCGCGCGACGCAGGGTGCCCAGTAAAGTATTGTTTTGGAGGGGCATTACCTTGGATAAGGGTTCGTCGAGTAAAGTATAGCGGGTATCCGTTTCCAGGGCCGCTATCGTGACCAGGAGACGTGCCGTGCCGTGGGAAAGATCCTACAGCCGGACACTGGTCAGTTGCGAGAAGGTAGGGTAGGGAGCGCACAATCCTTCGGCGGCAAGGCCGAATTGGCCGAGCAATGCTTTTACCGACAGCCGCCCCGGGTGGGCCGGGCGCTGGGGGAATGCAATTGACCAGCCCCGTTACGACCTGGGGCCGAGAGATGCGCCAGCCGTCGACCGTGATGCTGAGCTCGACATGGGGTAAATCCCGTAGCTGGCGATGAAAAGACTGCTTTCCCCCATCCCATTGCGGCCCAGTAACGCCGTCACCTTGCCGGCCTCGATCCGCAGGGTTCTGGCTTCCAGTATGCGCCGGCCACGGTAAGGTTCTCGAGGACCATCTCCCGGAGCAGTAAGACCGCCGTCGCTGCCAGCGAAAAGACCAGTACGTCGAGGATGCAGAAAAGCTGCATTAGCCAGGACATTCGGAGATTCATATTCATGAAAAACACGGCATTATTTCAGGCCCGGCGGTGATTACCAGCACCCCGGCGAACAATGCATCGTGGTACAGCAGCACGTAGCGGAGGTATTTTTTCCTGCTCCCTGGTTTCTTTACGCATTATCCCCCATGCTTAGAGGTACTCGAAGGTATTTACCATCTCATACTTATTGCTGCGGCTCATGAAGTCGCGGAAGAAGGCCGTATGGGTGGCCCCCATCACGATGAACACCCGGTCGTCGGGGCCCAGCGGCAAGCGGTTGAGGTTGGTGTACATCCTCAGGTTGCGCTGGTAATATTTCGCGGCCTCGTCCGCCCCCTCGAAGCCCCCTTCCGTCCCGGTGTGGGTGAGGATATCGGCGTTGACGGTGATGAGGAAGTCCAGAAAGGCATCGCGGTTCATAATGCTCAGCTTTTCGCGCAATGAAATGGTATCGCTGGCGTAAAGCGCCAATTCGGGGTCATTGCGGAAAGGGTTTTGCCGGAATGCCTGATAACCGGCGGAATCCACGGCATTGTCCAGCTTTTCACCAATGGCGTAATCGTAGCTCATTTGGTGATCGATGCCGTAGATGCGGTCCGCACCGCTGAGCCGGCCGACCTCGTAGGCCAGCAGTTCGATCTCGGTCGGGTCCTCGATGTACATGTCGGGGTCGGCCAGGTATTCGGCGTAGTAGCCTTCGAGTTCTTCCTGGTATTGCGGCTGGACTTCCACTACGATCACCGTCGGGTCGAATGCCGCCAGTTGCTCGGCGATGGCGTGCACGCGGCGCTTGTTCTCGGCGTCGTTCTCGTCGAATTCGGTCTTGTTGGCGTCGGGCGTATAGCCCATGTGGAAGGTGCCGAGGTTGAGCACCTGGATTTTTCCCGGCGTCGGAGCTTGAGCAGGTAGCTGTTCGTCGGCCTGAGCCGGGTCGGATCCGTTATTGCAGGCGAAAAAAAGTAGTAAGAATAGGGTGAGCGGAAAGCTGCGCGGCATAGTGAATAGTAGCGGTAAGGTTAGGTAAGGTTAGGTAAGGTTAGGACGCACCGCTGACGGTAAGGTTGCCTTACTTACCGCTATTTCCCCTTCTTCCCGCTTTCCATCGGGAGGATGAATAGCTACAGAGTAGTTGATCGGAACGGTTAAAGCCAGGTTCATTCGGACCGGCTTTGAACCCGGCCGAAGCCCGCCAAGCGTCAGCGGGAGCCGACCAGCAGGATCTTCGTCCTGCTCCGGCCCAGTTTGTCGGTGGCGCGAATGACGTAGGCCCCCGGCGGCAGCCGCCTATCGAGGTTTATGGTCTGGTCCGCCGTGCCCTGCGTAAGACTTTTCGTGGCCACCGCCTTTCCGGCCGCGTCAAAAATTTGCACCCGGAGGTCGCCGGCCTTTGCGCTAGGCCGCAGGTTGAAGTAGGTGCCGGTGCTCGGGTTGGGAAATAGGTCAAAATCCCAATTCCCGGCTTGCGCCTTGCGGGTCAGGGAAACGAAATCACTGAACGCCACCACACCGTCGAAATCGGTCGTCCGCAGGCGGTACAGGGTAGTTCCGCTCCAGGGGTCATCGTCGCGCAGGTGGTAATTTCTTCGTTCCCCTGGCGGGGTGTAGCCGGCGGCGGCCAGGTTGCCCACCGCTACGATATTAAGTCCGCTTACCGTTTTTTGAATAGTAAAGAGTTCGGTGTCGACCTCATCCTCGGTTACCCATTCGAGTAAGACGTAGTCGCCGTGGTCGGTAGCGTCGAAGCTTATCAACGTAAGCGGCAGGGGGATGAAGGCCAGGATGTTGTTGGCATCGCCGTAGCCGTCGCCGAACCCGCCTCCGTAGACGACGGATAGGCTGTTACCATCCAGGGTACTTGCTGGCATAATGTAACGTTCGTGCCCGTCACCGGCGCCACCAGCGTAAAGCATGAGGAGGGCGCCGTTGAGCGATTGTTCGTAAAGGATGCGATTATCGTGGCCGTCGTCCTGGCCGCCGGCATAGATGACGGCGAGGGAGGTACCATCTAAGGCCGCGCCACCGAGGGTCAGATAGTCGTGTCCGTCGCCGGCGCCGCCGGCGAAGAGTACCGTAAGGGACTGCCCGGCCAGCGTCACCGTCGCGGCCGTCGTCCGGTCGTGGCCGTCGCCGCGGCCTCCGGCGTAAAGGACCAGGAGCGACACCCCGTTCAGCTGGGAAGCGTACCGAACCAGGTGGTCGTGGCCGTCGCCCGGCCCGCCACCGTAGAGGGGCCGGATACCGCCGGGGATTCCAGTGAGGTCCGACTGGGTGGTCCGGCTAAGGTCGTGGCCGTCGTCCGGCCCGCCTCCGAACTGGGCGGACAGGGGCAGGGCGGCAAACAGGGGGATAAGTAGCGTATACCATTGCATGACCAAGACTAATTGGCGGTGCGTACCCCGCGGAAGCCAATCCGGGAGTTGGATGCAGAAAGGACCGTGGCTGCATCGGAACGGTCGCTTACCCGCAGGAAGCGGCTTGCATTGGGATGGGAACCGCCGCGATAACCGAATCCGGCATCACCCGCTGGCCAATCGGGTACGTCGTGCTCTCCGGAGGGAGCCAGCGTACCGTCGCCGTGGGAGCCGCTGAAGTTACGTCCTTCGGGGTTGCCTACCGTGATGGTCCGTTCGTACAGGTTCCCGGACATGTCCATGATGCCGTAGTAGGTGCCGCCCGTTTCTTCCCGGCTTTGGTTGATGGCACTGGCCGCCAAGCTCCCTACCCGCAGCGGGCCAAAGCCGCCGGCCGTTTCAGTATATGCGGCGTTGCCCGTCCCTTCCCCCGGGTTGGCTATGATTTCGTTGGCGGTGCCGGCGTTGGCTACCGTAAACGGCTCCGCCGACAAGCTGGCCGTGCCCCAGGCGAATTCACCGGCTACCGGGGTTCGGGGGCCGCGGCAAGCCTTCTCGAATTCGAGCTCCGTCATCGGTCGCAGGCCCGCCCAGTCGAGGTAGGCCATCATGCGCACGTTATTAGTAAAATTGAGTGCCACGTTGGGCAGGCTGGTGGTGGCGTTACCGGTGCCCGTCCAGCTCACCCCATTGCGACTGACTACATTGTCGCTGTTTTTGCCGGTGCTGCCGGTAATGTCATTGGCAGATCTTTCCGTAGCGGGAAGGGTGTTAAAAAAGGCAATCCACTGTTCCTGGGAAACCTCGTACTTCATGCAGAAGAAGGCGGCGAAGCCCTTCGGGAAGCCTGCGGGGATCGGGCCGGAGCGATCGCCCGCTTCTCCACTGGCGGGATCGTCCGCGTAATAGAGGTTACCCACCAAAGGCGATACCGTTATCGCGCTTTCACTGGTTACCGGATAGGGCTGGGAGAATAAATTTACCCGGTAAAATTCATGAATGAGCGTATCCCGGTCGGTGAAGACCGAGCCCAGGTTATAGGCGCTCTCGGGGACGTACACCATCTCGATGGCAAAGACCTGAACGTCAACGATGTCGGCGTCGCTCACCCCGTCGATGTCGTAGCCCCACTGTAATTGCAGGTCCTGCCAGTCCACGTCCCCGCTACCGTCGGCCGACCGGTAAACAAAGGCCCCCACGTTATCTTCCACCGACAGCGTCACGCCACCCGGAGAGCTGCTGCCGCCGGTATTAAGCGTACAATGCTGCCACTCCCCGTTGTTGACGCGGAATTTGGCGAAGACCCAGGCAGCGTCGTAGTTCGCCGGTCCTATGCTGATGCGCCAACTGTTCTCCCAGCCCAGGTCGAACTGAATTTGCGTGGTGCCGTTACCGGAGTTTTGGCCGGTGAGGGTGACATTGCTGACCGAAATATTGTTCGCCAGGGCGGTAGCGCTCACCAGTATCCAGAAAAAGATGTGTTTCGTGTGGTCCATAGTACGTGTGCTTGTGGACCTTAATACCTTCGCAAACGCGAATGTTACAACTTGTTGATTTGACCTGGGTGGGATCGAACGGTAATCGTGAACGGACATCCTAAGCGTTCGGTGGTTTCGGTATCCGAAGTACAAACCGGAGGCGGGGTCCCGTTTGGTCCGCTCGGGGTATACCACGGTACCGTCGGGGAGGGGGATTTACCCGGGCAGGCGTCGGGGAAAAAGACGACCGCCTCGGCCCACAGGTCTTGGGGCAGCCAGCCGCAGAGCTTTCCGAGTAGTTTTGGACCGGCATGGAAAGTCGGAAACTTCCCCCGCCTGGCAAGGGTGGCTCGGGCGGGGGAGCTTGCCTGGCCGAGGTTGTTTTGATCCTGCGCTCCGACGCTCAATCCTTCAGTTGCGCGAGCCGGAACCTCACCATCTTCAGAATGAGGCTTGCGGGCAGCGGCCGGTCCAGGGGAAACTGCACCGAGCCCTTTCCCCGCCGGTACCCCACCAACTTTGTGGCGAAGGCCGACATTACTTCCGGGTGCGGGTAGAAGCCCACGTGGTTGGTGTGTCCCGCCATCATGATCTGCTGGTCGCGTTTGCCCCCCGGTAGCAGTGCGTAAGCGGGAATACCGTAATTCATCTTTTCCTCGGCCTCCGGTGCCGCCTGGAGGATGTAGCCCCGCAGTTCCCGCAGGGCGGCCCGGGCAGCGGCGGGTTGGGCGTCAATGTAGTCGGATACGGCTTGGTTTTCTGTCATATTCGGTGGGTATTCCGGACGACTTATCGCTAATTTACTTTAGGGGGAAGTATGGGGACCGCAGAATTGTTTGCGGCGGAGCGCAGGAGCGGGGCAAGCCGGGCAAGTTACCCGCGAAATATTCCTGCGCTCGGGCAGCCGTGGCAAACCGGGTAATCTTGCCTATCTTTGCCGCCGCAAAACGCAACCCCGAAGCATGAAAGACTTATTCGACAAATTCAGGGAATTTAAAGGCCCCCTCGGCCAGTACCAGGACGTCGCCCACGGCTATTTTTCCTTCCCCAAGCTGGAAGGCGAGCTCGGCCCGCGCATGAAATTCCGCGGAAAGGAATGCATCATCTGGAGCATCAATTCCTACCTCGGCATCACAAATCACCCCGACGTACGCAAGGCCGACGCCGAGGCATCAGCTGAGTACGGCCTGGCCTACCCCATGGGTGCCCGCATCATGAGCGGCGAAACCGACGCGCACATTCAACTGGAAGAAGAACTCGCCGAATTTACCCAGAAGGAAGCGGCCCTACTCCTCAACTTCGGCTACCAGGGAATCATGTCCATCGTCGACGCCCTGCTTACCCGCCACGACGTGGTGGTGTACGACCGCGACGACCACGCCTGCATCATGGACGGTATCCGCATGCACCTGGGCCCCAAGTATGCCTTCACCCACAACGATATCGACCACTTTCTGGTCCGTATGGAGCAAGCCAAAAAGGAAGCCGAGAAGCGCAATTCCGGCATCCTCGTGATCACCGAGGGCGTCTTCGGCATGCGCGGCGAGCAGGGGATCCTGAAGGAGATTTGCCAGTACAAGGAAAAGTACGGCTTCCGCCTGCTGGTCGACGATGCCCACGGCTTCGGTACCATGGGCGCTACCGGCGCCGGCGCGGGAGAGGAACAGGGCGTACAGGACCAGATCGACGTCTACTTCTCGACCTTCGCCAAGGCGATGTCCGGTTTCGGTGCCTTCGTGAGTGCCGAGAAGGAGATCATCGAATTTATGCGCTACAACCTGCGGAGCCAGGTTTTCGCCAAGACGCTCTGTATGCCGATGGTCAAGGGAGCCCTGGCGCGCCTGAAACTTCTCCGCGAGCAACCCGAGTTGCGGGAGAAGCTCTGGAAGAACGTCCACCACCTGCAGAACGGCCTACGGGAGGCCGGCTTTGACATTGGTAATACGGGTGCCTGCGTTACCCCGGTTTTCCTGAAAGGATCCACTTACGAGGCCGGTGCCCTCATTTACGATATGCGGGAGACTTACAACATCTTCTGCTCGGTGGTCCTGCCGCCGGTTATCCCGAAGGGGCAGCTGATCCTGCGCCTTATCCCCACCGCCGAGCATTCGGAGGAGGATATCCAGACCACCATCGATGCCTTTAAGGCCGTCCGCGGCAAATTGGAGGATGGTACTTACGAGAAGGTGGGGGAGATGTTCCGGGCCGGGGAGATCAACGTGGTTTAGGCATTCCTGCCTTCGGCAGTGGGGTTAACCGCGGATTTCGCGCGGATTGTTTTCGCGGATTTTCGCGGATTCTGGACGGCTCGCGCCGTCCGAACGCCGATTTTCCTTGCTGCATGGGTAATTCCGCTTACATCACCGGCCACGCAGGGCGGTTTCCAGGATGTACCGCTTGATTCCGTGTTGCATATTCGCAACGTGGAAGTTCATCAGTAAACCCAGCGGTTTGCCGGCGAGCTTCAGGTAGGTCAGTAATTGCGCGATATGCACTGGCTCCAGCTTTTCAACCGCCTTTAATTCGACAATAATTTCATTCCCTACCAGCAAATCGATGCGGTATCCGGCATCCATTTTGACCCCGTCGTAGATGATGGGCACAGCGACTTGCGCAGCTACGGCCATGCCTTGTTTCCGGAGCTGGTAAATCATGCACTTTTCGTAGGCGCTTTCGAGTAGTCCCGGGCCTAGTGCCTAGTCAAGCAATTATTGTCACCGTATCTGCGGCGTCTTTCCGCGGTTGACTTCGTTGAAAAAACGCTTCCGTAGCTAAGCGGCCTTACGGGTAGGGCCCCGTAAGGTTTAGCATGCAATCTTTTTTCCGCCTCGTCACCCACGTAAATACACCAGCACCTACTGCGACATAATCGACCTGACTAGGCACTAGTTCGCGGTGGGCGGTGAACGCCGCTCCCCGGATAGCGTAGGTAAGATCGTTCCTTTTCATGACCCTAAAGTCAGGCCGCTCACTATACTATGGGTAGAGTCATGTTAATTCTGACAGAAAGGTCTATCTGCGAAAATCCGCGATCGTAATCTGCCTAAATCCGCGGTTAGTTCCCTCTTCTGGCCAAGCCGCGAAGCGGCAAACATTACCCTAATACCGCCAAGACTCAACATCCGCCCCGGCAGGAGCCAGTTCCTTAACCTTACCAGCCCACTTAGGAACAAACATCTGGTGGTACCGAAGCCGACTGATCGCGTTAGGCTGATCCGGGTCCCCGTTCCAGCAGTGCTCGGCGCGGTCACCGTAGGTGATCTCGCCGCCGAAGTCAACCGAGCGCAGAAACTTCTCCGTCAGGTAGACCGCGTTATTGAGGTAATAATTATCCATATCGCCAACGTAGATATTCAGCTTCCCCTTTAAGTCGGGGGCCAACTCCGTCCAGTCACGTTGCAGGATGTGGGTAAGGTCGTAGTTCTCGCGCCAGTATTCCGCCACCTCGGGATTGATCTTCCCGGATACCTTATCCCAGATGCGCATCGGGTAGCCATCAGGGCCTACCGGACTGTACACTGCCTCCCAGATGTCCCACTGCTGACCGCTACGGTTATGGTCGCCGAGGGCCAGTTCCCGCTGATTCATCTCGCGCAGGGTGCTGGATACGTGACCCAGGCTATCACGATGGCCGGGGCGCTCAGTACGCTTGTAGCGGCTGTCGAGGTAGTAGGCATTGTCGTCCTCATAGAGGTTGACCACGGTATATGCCCGGAAATCGATCGGGTCCGGACATGCGGCGTAGCTGGTACCGTATTCCTTCGGGTACTTCACCTGCACGGCCATGGCTTCCCAACCACCGGTACTGCCGCCGTAGACGAAGCGGGACCACCCTTCCCCAATGCCCCGGAAGCGCCGCTCGATCTCCGGAATGAGTTCGTAGGTGATGGCATCGCCGTAGGGACCCAGGTTCTCGGAATTTACGGCGTAGCTGTCGTCGTAATAGGGATTGGCATGCTGGATCTCGATGGCAATGACCCGTGGAAAATCGGGGCCGGTCCACTGCTGGTAAAAATCATAGGCCTCCTGCTGCACCGTCCGGTTGTAACAATCGAGCCCGAAGCGCGCACTGTACTGACAGGGCTCGCTAGTATCGGGTGGGGTAGTGCGCCAGCCACCAAAATCGTCTGGGAAGTGGCCGTGCATGATCGCCAGGGGGTACTTCACGTCGGGGTGATCGTCCCAGCCTTCCGGCAGCAGTACGTGGGCCCCCAGGTACATGTCGCGGCCCCAGAATTCGCTGAGCATTTCCGAGCGGATCTTAATGTGCTTCACGTATTCGGTATCCTCCGGTTCCTCGAGCTCGGGTATGGCACTATCGAAGGCCAGTTCTATGGGCGCGGACCGTCCGTCGCCTACCGTGATCGTCACCGGCGTACTGATCAGGTTACCGGGAGCCCGGTTCCACTGCTGGCCTTCGCCGCGGTCCATGGGCAGTTTGACGGAGTGGCCATCGCTGCGGTGGAAGGTTTCGTATTTATGGAGGAGTACCTGGGCCCGGTAGGTTCCTTTGGGCAGCTCGGCCAGCGACTCAAGGGGATATCCGTAAGCCGTGGCGGCATCCACGCGGACGTGTGTGCCGGGTTTCCAGCTATCTACGGTTTGCCCGAAGAGAAGTTGCGTTTCCGGCCCGTCGCTAATCTGGAAACGGGGTTCCGCGCTTTCGTCCGTGGAAAGCATGACCATCAGACGGCCGTCGAGGGCGCTGTCGGCGAGGCTTTCCGGCAGTAACACGGAAAAGGTAGCCTGGGCTTGGACGCAGTACGACAGGAGGAGAAAAAGGAGTGGGGTAAATAGCTTCATAGACTTTGCGAATAGGGTAGGAAGGTAGCACGGGTTTTTGATTGTACCCTTGCGAATAGGGCATCACCTTCCGACTGCAAAGCATGGCTATCTAATAAAATACCTCCCGGTACAGGATAGGTTCCTTATACTCCTTTTTCAGGGTGTAGCGGATCAAATCAAAAGCCGTCACTACGCCCTTAAGCCTTCCGTCCAGATTGACGACGGGGATGGTTTTGAATCGCTTGTCCATAAACAGCTCGGCGGCGGTGCCGACCTTGTCTTTAGGTGCCAGTTTAATAACCTTGGCATTCATGACCTCACTGACCAGGCGGGATTCGCTATCCAGGTTTTCGCGGCAGTCGCGCCACATATCGTAGGACGTTATAAGACCGACAAGTTTATAATCCCGATCCACTACGGGTAGCTGCTGGAGTTGCTCCCAGAGCATTATTTGCGCGATCTCACCGACGCTCTGAAAGGGGTAGGCGGTTGGGACCTCCGTTGTCATGATCGTCCGCACTTCTTCATTCATCATGATAAATGGGCTTTGGCGGCTCTTTGGGATTATCCCTCCAAATATACGGTATATTTCGTGAATATTTATGACAACAAACGGGCGTTTCCATTCGTAAAGAGAGCAAACCGAAACCCTTCATTTTCTACAATTTCTGCATGGATCCCGTTCGCGCCATCTACTTAGCCGCCCTCTGCCTGATCGTACTGGGTGCCATCCTCACCTGGCAGACCGG
Source organism: Lewinellaceae bacterium (assembly GCA_963747415.1). GTDB lineage: Bacteria > Bacteroidota > Bacteroidia > Chitinophagales > Saprospiraceae > Neolewinella. The sequence continues at coordinate 2,577,382 of CAVVFF010000004.1, forward strand.
CAACGTGCAGTCGGAATTACTGCTTCTTCCCGCCCTTGCCGCGGCGGGTGCCTATACGCTGGCTCCACAGTTGCGCTGGTGGTACTGGAAGCGCAATCCTCCCGACCTGGCCACGGAGCTGGCTCCTCTCCTCGAGCGCTTCCCCCTTTACCGGGCACTCGACCTGAAAGGCAAGCGGGATTTCCGCCGGCGTGCCTTCCTGATCCGGGAAGCGACGGAGTACACGGGCATGGCCATCGAGACTATTCCCGCTGACGTTCGGCTGATGGTGGCCGCCTCCGCCGCTACTATTACTTTCTACCGGGAGGAATTCCTGATCCCCGGCTTTGAGAACGTCATCTTTTATCCACACCAGTTCCCCACGCCTGCGCATGACGTACTGCATGCGTCGGAGTTATACGTTGAAGACGGCGTGGTGATCTGGACGCTGAAGTACTTCATTCGCTCCATAATCGAACCGCATAAGTATCTGCAGCTGGGGTTTTATGAATATGCCCGCGCGCTGTTTGCTACGGACGCCGACGCTCGGGAGCAGGCGGCACGGTATGCCCTCGACTTCGGGGAGATCCACCGGCTAACGGACTTTTCTAAGGAAGCCCTCCAAAAGTTTATCGGCCTGGACGATCTCGACCTTTCGGCCCTGACCCTCGCCGTTTTTCACAGCCATGCTCCGGGATTTGCGGCTCATTACCCGGAACGGTTTAACGGCTTGCTGCAGGCTTTTCCCCTGCGCTTGCCGCAAACAACCGCTACCATCACCGGAGACCGGTAGATCGGCGGTCCGTACCTTTACCCCAGCCTTATGGAAGACGACAAGCTACGCGACCCAGCACCCGAAGACGAACCCATCATCGAACCCGTGCCCGGCGAGATCGTGATCGACCACACCGGTGGCTCGACCGATGATCATCCGAGAGTAGACCTGGATAGCCTACGCGCTGCCGCCGAAGAGATTCGCGCCGCTATCGGTCGGGTCATTATCGGTCAGCGCGATTTGGTCGACATGCTGATCGTATCGCTCATTGCCGGTGGACACGTCCTCGTTGAAGGCGTACCGGGTATTGCCAAAACCCTTACCGCACGCTTGCTGGCCCGTACCATCGATGCGGATTACAGCCGCATCCAGTTCACCCCCGATCTGATGCCGAGCGACGTGACCGGAACTACCGTCCTCAATTCCCATGACGGGACCTTCTCCTTTAACCGGGGCCCCATTTTCGGCAACCTGATCCTGATCGATGAGATCAACCGGGCACCAGCCAAGACCCAAGCCGCGCTTTTTGAGGTCATGGCCGAACAGCAGGTCACCGTTGACGGGCTGACGCACTCCCTTCCGGATCCGTTTTTCGTGATCGCCACCCAGAACCCGATCGAGCAGGAGGGTACGTACCGGTTACCGGAAGCGCAGCTCGACCGCTTCCTTTTGCGGGTAGTGGTTGACTATCCTTCCCTGGAAGAAGAACAGGATATTCTCTATCGCTTCCGAAGTGATTTCCGGCAGCGGCTGGCGACCGAGATCGCACCGGTGATCAGCCGTGAGAAGATTGCTGAATGCCGCGACATCGTAGAGCATATTCATATCCGGGATGAGCTGCTCGATTACATCGCTGCGCTGGTGCACCGTACGCGCACGCATCCGGACCTTTACCTGGGAGCGAGTCCCCGGGCATCGCTGGCCATTCTGCGGCTGGCGAAAGCGGTGGCCGGACTGGACGGGCGCGATTTCGTGACCCCCGACGATATCCAACGCGTAGCCTTTCCCGCGCTGAATCACCGTATCATGCTGACGCCGGAGCGAGAAATGGAGGGCTTCAGCGCGAAAGACGTGATCGCGGAGATACTGAAGGGCATCGAAATCCCGCGGTAGCAAACGCTACCGGATGCGGTACTGCCTACTGGCGTGCGGTACGAGATCGCGCCCGAAACTCCCGCTGACGATTCCCATCCCATTACGGGTCCAGCGATCGGTGCCCATAACTTGGCCAGGCCCCGCTCTGAAGCTATGGGTCAATCTTCCTGATAAGCGGCGACCACCTTTTTCATCCGCCGGCTATTCACCCCGAGGTCACTGTGACCTACCCGGCTGGCACTACGGTAGTGGATCACGTTTTCGTTCTCATCGATGAGGAACTCTACATCGTCCACGTAGGGGATGGGCCAGGTTTTGAAGGTATAATGGAGATAGTTGCCGTCCTCTTCCTGCAATTCCGTGCGGGACATGTTCTCGACTATCCGCTTCAGTTTTTCCTTCGCCGCCGCTGCGCTTCCGGTAAAGGCGATGGGTTCGCGCTGTTTGGACGCCTGGAGACTTTGGGTACTGACACAGTTTGGCGAATCCGGACAGGGTTTGAGCTGGCGTTCCATGGTATTGTTTGGATGGACAAGGCGTGTAAGCTGGTCCTTGTTCATGCCGTTGGCCGGCAACGCCAAACTTGCCAACAGACGATTGTCCTCCACCGACCGGATCTCCGCCAGTAGGTGCAGGCCCCCGGCGGTCTCCAGGTAGTGTAGGAGCCCGAAATTCTTCTGGGTCACGAGGTTGCTGATCCGCTTGTTGTTTTTCTCCCGGGCGTTCTCATAGCTATGGGTCAACCCGCTGGATGTAAGTTCGAAGATTGGATACTCACCAATGCTGTCTACCATGATCTCGCCAAGATGGCGGTCCCCGCTTATGAGGATGGGCAAAGCTGGCTGTAGATCCGCAAGCAAATTAAGGAGGCGCCCGCGGGCAGCGGGGAATAGATCCCACTTCTCATAGCCATGGTCCGTTGGCAACACCTGAATGCTGCTCGCGATGATGTGGGCCGCTGCTTCGCTGTCCTGGAGTTCGTCACGCAGCCAGGCCCACTGGGCTTCCCCGAGAATATCTCCCGCTTCGTTCGGCCCGTAACGGGCGCCATCCCGTACGGGCGGCATAACGGCGTCGCGGAAGTAGCGGGTATCGAGCAGAATTACCTTGACATCACCAATGACGTAGGACTGATAGACTCCCTCTCGCTGTCTTACCTCGGCACCTTCGGGCACCTGCAGAAAGTCCAGCATAAGGGCCTTGGCTTCTTCCTTGAAAGGCCATTCCCTTCCGGCATCGTTACTGCCGTAATCGTGGTCGTCCCATGTCCCGTAGATAGTCGGCGTGGCAGCGACGAAGGCCGCATACTCGGGCGAGGCTTCCAGGTCGCGGTAATCCTGGGCCATCTGCTCGCGATTATCGGTATCGGAGTAAATATTATCTCCCAGCCACAGCCAGGCGGCCGGATCGTTGGCCGCAATGGTTTCCCAGAACGCCTGGCTTTGATCCTGCCGGTTGCAGCTGCCGAAGGCGATGGTCAGCACGGAATCCGCGACCGCCACCGATCCTACATTTATCCTATCACTTTCCTGGGACTTGATGGCTTTCGCCACCAGAAAGACCAGGAAGACCCCGCTAACCAGGGAGACGACAATGAGGACCTTCTTAAGCATACCGCCGGCGTACGAGATCGATGAATTCCCGGGCCGTTTCCTCCCGTTCCTCCGAGGCCCATTGGTGCTGCTGAGCCAGGTCGATGAGCATGGGTTTGGCGTTGGACATACTGCCCTTGAGGTTGAGGGTTTTCAGCGCTTCATTTAGCTCTTCGTTGCCGTTGAAGAGCTTATTGGAAAACAGCACCCGGTTATTGATGCTGAGGGCCCGGTTCAGGTCGCTGACCCGCTGACGGACCAATCGGGTATTGATTCCATTGCTGCCATTCGGCTCCTGGAAGAGGGCGTCCACTTCGGGACTCAAATTTGGAGCCGGAGCAGGTTGCGGCGGATTAGGGGCCGGGCGGTCGTTGAATTCCGGGTCGATCCTGGCAGTGTGCTCCGCGAAAGGGGGCGCCGGGGGCGGCGGAACGGGTGCCTCCGGGATTTCGGGCGGGGACGCAGGAGCCGGCTTTTCCGGTTGGGGGGCGGGAATTTCCGGTTCCGGTTTAGGGGGAGCCGGGGGAGGATCTACCGGCTTAGGCGGATCCGGGGGCATGGGCGCTGCCTTGGGTGGGGCTGGCGTTGATACTTGCGGCGTAGGCTTCCGTTCATCTTTTTGCTTCTCCGATCCGACGTCATGATAGAGGGCGTATAGATCACGGAGGTAACCGAGCATCAGATCTCTTTCCAGTGCCGAGGGGGCATCGTCTTCGTCGTCAAGCTGCAGGCTACGGTGCAGCGCCGTGATGCGATTGAGCAGTTTATCTGCTTTGGTTTGGGACATGGCTGCTTAAAATTTTTTACCTTCGGCCGCCTAAAATACGGAGGCGGCATGTTTTTAGAACCTCACTTCAGCGGTCAACGCAGCGGATGGCTGGAAGTTATCTGTGGTTCCATGTTTTCGGGAAAGACGGAGGAACTCATCCGGCGGCTGAAACGAGCCGGCATCGCCGGACAGCGGGTAGCCGTGTTCAAGCCAAAGGTCGATACCCGCTACCACGAAGAGAGCGTGGTGAGTCACGACAGAAACAGCTTTGTCGCTACGCCGATCGCCCGATCCTCCCAATTACTGGATATCCCCGATGACGTTTCGGTTATTGGTCTCGACGAGGCACAGTTCTTCGATAACGACATTGTCAAATATACCCAGGATCTGGCCCACCGAGGTAAGCGATTGATCATCGCCGGCCTGGATATGGATTTTCGGGGCAAGCCCTTCGGCCCCATGGCCGACTTGCTCGCGGTCGCTGAATACATCACGAAAGTGCACGCCATTTGCTCCCACTGCGGCAACCTGGCCACCCACTCCTATCGCCTCACCCCGGACCAGGATACCGTCGTGCTCGGGGAGAAGGATCTGTACGAGGCCCGGTGCCGGAAGTGTTTCCGGATGGGGAATATTCTGGATCTGCGGGCTAAGTAATGGGCCGGGGACGCAGTGTATAGCCCGTTATTTCGCTTTCTCTGTTTGTTGCTAATTACTTCTTCAGTCTTATAGATTATTGGATACTAGTGCCTGGTCAAGCAATTATTGTCACCGTATCTGCGGCGCCTTTCCGCGGTTGACTTCGTTGAAAAAACGCTTCCGTAGCTAAGCGGCCTTACGGGTAGGTCCCCGTAAGGTTTAGCATGCAATCTTTTTTCCCCCTCGTCACCCACGTAAATACACCAGCACCTACTGCGACATAATCGACCTGACTAGGCATTAGGAGTTTCGGCTCGCCTGCGGCTCAGTTTTTTTAACCACAGATTTCACAGATCGCTGCGCTAGGGCACAGATTGGCTACGCCGGTACTTCGTGGTTTCCAGCACTGCCTCGGATATCATGGCTTTGAGATTGCGCTGCGCGCCTTCCCCGCAATATTCAGCGAAACTCCGCGCTACTTCGCACCTCCGCGGTTATTTAAAAATCGCGCAGCGACTACTTTGCCTTCTTCTAATACCTCCCCGTTTGCCCACGAGCGATAGCGAGCATCCCCGCACATTCTCTAATTCAAACATTCAATAATTAATAAAAGTACGTCTTATAGTAAGCCCACCATTCTCCCCAGTTCTTGATGACCATCATGATCAGGAAAATGAGTAAGCCGATACCTATGATGCGCGCTACCCGTCCGACCGACTGGTTTTTCTCCCGGCGGGTACGGTAGCGATGGCGCGTAGATTGTCTTCCCATTCCGCAAAGATAGGGCCGGTGAACAAGGGTTTAAAAGTCCAGTTCGATGGTGTCTCCGGGCCGGATGCCTTCTTCGTCGGATTTACCGTTTTGCTTAGCCTTGCTTCCTGTTTGCTTTTCCGCGGATTTGTCCACCGGCACGAAGGGGTCATTCAGTTCCTTGATCGATATCAGCTTACCGTCGTGCAGCTTGTTACCTAGCGATTTCCAACCCTTGACGTCGATGAAATCGGCCAGCTTTTCGGTGGCTTCCTTTTTGTCCCGTTTTTCCCGCCAGGCGTAGGAGATCTCCGGTTGCGGGTGAACGGTGGCCAGATACAACTTGCTCTGCCGGTGATCGGTGATGAAACTAAAGGCCTGCCCCGGCGAGCTCGTTTCGATGTTGAAGCGCTTCACCAGGGTCACGCCCCGCTCGCCTTCGAAGTAGACGGCGCTGACTACCATTTCCTCCTGGAATTTTCCGATGTAATACAGGTTCTTGGGATCGTACCGACGCGTGAGATCAAGCTCTTCCCGCTCGTAGCTCCCGTCTTTGTAGAGCGTTAGCAACAGGTCACCGGTATCGAAACCGCCGAGGAACTGGCCCCGCTCATCGAGGTTAAGGCGACCGCTGACCTCGTCCATCCAAACCTTCATCGCTCCGAGGGTACTCTTGCCCACCTCCTTAAGCGTAACTTTTCGTACGGGGTACCGCGTCATGATGTTACCCGCGGCGCCCCGACTCTTGATGGCCAGATCGGCGAAGTCGAAATCGAAGTTTTTCTGACGCGCTTTGGAAGACTGACTGAGCTGCGCCGTGATAATCTCGGCCTCCCCGTTGGGGTTGGCACTGAAGTACAACATCTTGGACCCCTTGGTCTTCTTGGTCAGGTTGTATTCCCGGTCGCGGGTGATGGCCGTTACGTTGAAGCGTTTGGCCATGGCCCGACCGGTCTTCCCGTCGAGGTAGACCATGTTATAGGTGGTGCGCTCGTCGCCCTTCTTCCAGACGTTGACGTGGACGATGTCTTTACCCACGAAGGTCTTGTCATCGATGCGGGTGACGGTCATCACGCCGTCGCGACGGAAAACGATTATATCGTCCACGTCCGAGCAATCGCAAACGAATTCTTCCTTTTTGAGGCCCTGCCCCACGAAGCCTTCCTTCCGGTCGACGTAAAGCTTGGTATTGTTGGCGGCCACGGCGGACACTTCCACCTTCTCGAAGGTCGATATCTGCGTCTGGCGATCTCTGCCCTTTCCGTATTTATCGAGCAGCCCCTGGTACCAGCTGATGGCGTAATCGGTGAGGTGCTCCAGGTGGTGGCGCACCTCCTTTAGCTCTTCTTCCAGCTTGGCCATTAGTTCGTCGGCCTTGAAGCTGTTGTACTTGGAGATACGCTTGATGCGGATCTCAGTGAGGCGGGTAATGTCTTCCTCGCTGATCTGCCGGATCAACAGCAGGCGGTCGTCGTTGCGCTTTTTATCGTCGCCGGGCTCCCGCACGTATTTCTTCAGGCCCTCGAAAATGATGTCGATAACTTCCTCGAAACTCTCCGCCTCCTCGATATCGCGGTAGATGCGTTTCTCGATGAAGATCTTTTCGAGACTGGCGAAGTGGATCTTTTCCGTCAGCTCCCCCTCGCGGATCTTGAGTTCCTGCCGGAGGAGATCCTTGGTCTGCTCGGTATTGAACTGCAGAATGTCCTCGACACTGACGAAATGGGGTTTGTCCCCCTCGATGATCACGCAAGCGTTCGGGGAAACGGATAATTCACAGTTCGTAAAGGCGTAGAGCGCGTCGATGGTAACGTCCGGACTGATGCCGGGCGCCAGTTCGATCAGCAGCTCGACCTCGGCGGCGGTGTTGTCGGTAACTTTCTTGATCTTGATCTTCCCCTTATCGTTTGCCTTGATGATGCTGTCGATCAGGGTCTGGGTCGTCATGCCGTAAGGGATCTCCTTGATAGCGATGAACTTGTTGTCGATCTTCTCGATGGTGGCGCGGATCTTGACCCGTCCGCCGCGCTTGCCCTGTTGGTAATCGCTGACGTCGATGGTGCCGCCCGGTGGGGAAGTCGGGGTAGATCTTCACCTTCTTCCCCTCCAGGATCTTGATGCTGGCCTTGCAGAGCTCGATGAAGTTGTGGGGAAGAATTTTGGTGCTCAGTCCTACCGCAATTCCTTCGGCGCCCTGTGCCAGCAGCATGGGGAACTTCATCGGAAGATTGGTGGGTTCCCGCTTTCGGCCATCGTAGCTCAGTTGCCACTCGGTCGTCTGTGGGTTGAAGACAACATCGAGGGCAAACTTGGTGAGCCGTGCCTCGATGTACCGGCTGGCGGCGGCCGAGTCGCCGGTAAGGGTATTGCCCCAGTTTCCCTGGGGGTCTATCATGAGTTCCTTCTGGCCCAGGTTGACGAGCGCGTCGCCAATGGCGGCATCGCCGTGGGGATGGTACTGCATGGTCTGGCCGATCACGTTAGCCACCTTGTGGTAGCGACCGTCGTCCATTTCCTTCAGCGCGTGGAGAATGCGCCGCTGCACGGGCTTCAGGCCGTCCTCGATGGCGGGTACGGCCCGCTCCAGGATAACGTAGCTGGCGTAGTCGAGGAAATAGTCCTCGTACATTCCCTTCAGTCCGGGAGCGTCCCCGTCCGTCTCTATTCCGTGTTGATTTTGCATCTGCTGTTCTTCACTATCCAGGTCGACCACTTCCCGGCTTTGGAATGCTCCTGCGCTCCGCCGCCCATCGGCTTATTGTCGACCGCGCACGAAGGTACGTAATTTCAGTTTACTAACAAAATGTTTGAAAGTTGTTTGTTCTTCTTCCGGGGCCCGCAGCCGCGCGGGTCCCGCTCCCGCGTCGCGGCACACTCCGAGGTGCTGCATTTTCCCCGGCGACAAGCATAGCACCCCGGAGTGTCCGTAGGACCTGCGGGTGTCCGGATCTAGCACAAAGAGCCGCGTTGCCCGCAGCCGCGCGGGTCCCGCTCCCGCGTCGCGGCACATTCCGAGGTACTGCATTTTCCCCGGCGACAAGCATAGCACCCCGGAGTGTCCGTAGGACCTGCGGGTGTCCGGATCGAACGGCCAGTGTCCAAATCAAATCCGACCCGGTTCGGCGGACGACCTTCGTTAGGCTGCGGTCGGCAGATAAACCTACTGGCCGATCGGGGAGCCGTCTGGCAGGTCGGGTACTTCGGCGGGCTCGTAGCTGTCGGGGTTGGCCAGGTAGCTGCGTACCAACTGGTCGAGGTAAAGCTCGTTTTCGGTGGGGATCACGTTCGGGTCATCGGCGCGGCGGTACTTCACCACCTGGGTCAGCGCCGAAGCGGCGACGGCTTCGCTGATGTCCTTATCCGCCGCCAGAGAGATGAGGTGGTGAACGAAACGGCGCTCGGCCATTTCGGCGATCTCCCGGGCGTAAGCTTCGTTGCGGGCGCTACTAACCTGTCGGGCTATCGCATTGCGGGTATCGTCCAGGTAATCCTTCAGGCTGGGGTAGTCCCGGCCGAAGAGCGCGTGCTGCTCCACCACGCGCGCCAGGCGGTCGGCGTGCAACAGGAAAGACAACGAATTATCCGCCGCCGATTGGGCCATGGCCAGGGGGTCCAGCCCGCCGCCGTTCTGGGTGTTGAACAGTTCGCGGTTACGGCTGTAGCCCATGGCCGGGGGTGGGATCAGCGTAGCAATGCGCTGCGGCAATTGCAAGATCTCCGGGGAGAGCGTCCGCAACAGGGCATCGCGGGCGGCTTCTTGCCTGGCGGCATCCGTAGGCTGGTAGTCGGGTTTTTCGTCCGCGATGCGCACGCCGTAGTCGTACTCATAACCACCGATCATCTTCGCCACGGCCTCCACCTGGTAGCGGTGCATGAGGTAGACGGGTACCAGGACGCTTTCCAGTTCGGACAGTGGCATGCCTAAGGGAATGTTCTTCTCGCTGAAGTTTTGGAGGGCGACGGAGCGCAGGTTCAAAAGGCGGTCCATTTCCGCCACGGGTTCGGCGCCGTTGTCCCAGAGGTGGCCCTGTGGCTGGCTGCTGCCCTGGGGGCGGGCGTCGGAATCACTGATGTAGCGCAGGCCCATTTCTTCATTCCCGACCAGGATATCCTGCAGGGCTTGGGATTCGTCGGTGCCGGGAGTAAAGTCCTGGTAGCCGTACAGAATGGTCCGTTTGTCCCACTCCCCGATGCCGGTGGCGTAGGCTTCGCTGAAATCCATTTCGCCGGCGTCGGTCAAGGTGACGTAGGGGGCGGGGTAATCCATAACGGAGGCACGGTCGTTCGTGGAGGCCGCGAAGTTGTGGGCCAGGCCGAGGGTGTGGCCCACCTCGTGCGCGCTGAGTTGCCGCAGGCGGGCCAGGGCCAGGGCTTCCAGTCGCGGATCGGGGGTGGTGCCGTCCGCGCCGTAAGCTTCGATCAGCCCCTGGGCGATCAGGAAGTCCTGCCGCACCCGCAGGCTGCCGAGTAAAACGTGCCCCTTAATGATCTCGCCGGTACGCGGGTCGGTCACCGAGCTGCCGTAGCTCCAGCCGCGGGTACTGCGGTGCACCCAGTTGATGACGTTGTAGCGTACGTCAAGGGGGTCGGCGTCATCCGGCAGTACCTCCACCCGGAAGGCGTTGGTGTAGCCGGCGGCTTCGTAGGCCTGATTCCACCAGCTGGCGCCTTCCAGCAGGGCGGTGCGCACGGGTTCCGGGGCGCCGCGGTCGAGGTAGTAGACAATAGGCTCCACCGGCTCGCTCACGGCGGCGGAGGGATCCTTCTTTTCCAGGCGGTGGCGGGTGATGAACCGCTTCATCAGGGGCTGGTCTATGGGAGTGGCGTAGTCAGCGTACCCACCAGCGTAGTAGCCGGAACGGGGGTCGAAAGTCCGCGGCTCAAAATTGTCGTCGGGCAGTTCCACGAAGCTGTGGTGCATCCGTAGCGTGAAGCTTTCGCTGTTCGGGGTAACGCTGCGGACGTTTCGACCGGTCGGCTCCCCGGTAAAGGTGATGGTGGCCTCGAATTCGGTGTTCTTGGGGAAGTTTTTTGTGTTTTCGGGGTAGACGGCACTACGGTCCTTGTCCACTTTATAGGTCCCCTCCTTGGATCGCTTGAGGCGGGCGGCTACGCCGTGGGCATCACTCAGGAGCAGGTCCGTGATATCGATGAGTACGCGATCGTCGGTCTTCGCCACCACCTTAAAGCCTTCGAGTACGGACTGCGCGAAGGCCTCCTCCACGCTTTCCGCTTCTGCCGGGTTGTCGGAGATGGCGCGATAGTCCAGGTTTCGTTGTTGCAGCAGGACCTTAGGTCCTACGCGCCGGAAGAAAACGACGCGGGTATCGCCCAATTGGTTGCGGTCCAGCCCGATGTCGTTGCTTCCCAGGCCGGCGGCGAGGCTGTTGACGTAAAGAAAGTCTTCGTCCCAGCGGTCGATCTCGAGGTAGACCTTGCCTTCGTCGTCGCTCCAGTAATAGGTGAAGAAGCCTTCCTGCTGCTCCATTTCCTCCGTTTTATCGGCGATTTCGGGGGTTTCCTTTTCCTCTTTTTCCTGGGCGTACAGCAGGGGCGTGAGCAGTATAAGAAGAATGGTGAGGTAGGTAGAATACTGTTTCATCGGTCTGTGCGGGTAGTTAACTTGCGTAAAATACGTAGCGTGGTCGGAAGATTTTTTGCGCCGGAGCGCGGGAGCAAGCGTTTTTCCGTAACAACATTACCTTACGGTACCTCGCACTAAGCCGGTTGCCCCGCATGTCCACCATTGTAATCCATCCCCGGGTCGACGGAATTTACCTGAACGATCGCCTCCACTTGCCCTGGTCGGCCACCAATTTGGGCGAGGGCACGTTTCGGCTGCGGGATCGGGAAGAATTCTTCTGGGAGGTAGAGATGATTGCTTACGACCCGGCCACCGCCACCTTGCGTTTGCGGGTGACGGATTATGAAGCCGAGGCCGAGGATTACCTGCCGGACCGACCGGCGAAAGCAGCCGTACGTCGCCTGGCGTTCGAGCCGCTCGAGCGGGAACCCTTTTGCGCGCAATTAAGCTACTATCAACTGGAAGCCCTGCCGCTCTCAACGGCGGACGAGCCACAGGTCCGGGAGACCCTGGAACCGGCGGGCCTCGATCCCGTCGTTGAAGTGGAGGCCAGCCCGCAACAGCGGCCCCGGCCCCTGAGCTTTACGATCGCCATCGACGAGCTTACCATCCGCGATGGCTACGTGGAGGGGGAATACGAGTGGGAGTGGGGACCGCTTCCTTTTCGCATTCCCAATCCGCACCTGGTTAAGGAATTCGACATCATACACGGGTACTTCGCCCGACAGCTGCGCCGCAAGACCGTAGAAGTTCATGCGGAATTGCGCTTCGGTGCCGATGGCGAGCCCGGTATCCATCGCGCCCGCTCGCCGCAGATCGCCCGCATCGACGACCGGATGATCGAGGTCATGCGGGCCCGGACGCTGCGACAGTTCACCCACCAGGACGACCCGGACAAAAGCCTTTTCACCCCGGACGAGCTCTGGGAGCGCTCGGCCGACGACGACCACGTGCGCGCCCTGCTGCCCCCGCCCGGTGCCGAACTGCTGGAAGCGATCATCCGGGAAGGTTCCGTCCGTAATGCGCGCCAACTGGCCCACCTGGCCGGCCGCCAAGAGCGCGGGCAGAAACTACGCTTCGTCCTGACCCCGAATTTTGGCTTCTTCTTTTTCGTCCGGGGGGAGGGGATGCATCACTTCGCCCTGGAGTTGCTCGACAGCCACGCCACTTACGTTTGGAGCCTGCCCCGTGACAGTGGGAGTCTGGCGGATCATTATGCCCGGGTCAAAAGTGAGGTAGAGCAGCTTAACGCTACCGGCAGGCAGGCTTATCGCCGCACCAACACCTTCGAGCATACCTTCTGGACGGTCCGCCACGTACAGATCGGCTCGGAATTCGTGGATGGTTTTCCGCGGTGGCGGGCCCGGCTGGAGGAGGGACTGGTGTAGTGGGGGTAGAGGATGTCCCGTCCGGTTGCTAAGGCCATCATACCTGCGCTCCGCCGCAAAAACAACCAGCTTTGTACATTACAGCATGCGCTACCTCACCCTCCTGTGTTTACTCCTGCTGTCGTGCAACATACCGGTCAATGCCCAGGCGCCGGACCGCCCCCTCTTCCTCCTGGACGCCGACACCGCCAATGAGATCGACGACCTATACGCCATCGCCTACCTATTGGAGGAGGACGGCGTGGAATGGGTAGGGCTGAACTCCGCCCAGTGGTTTCACCAGTATTCGGGCGACAGCACGGTGCACCAGAGCCAGCAACTGAACGAGGAATTGCTCGCCATTGCCGGTCGATCGGCGCTCCCCCACCCCATCGGCGCGGACAGCATCATGGGTATGCCCTGGGGCGGCTACCAAGCGCGGAATAGCCCGGCGGCGCAGTTTATCATCCAGCAAGCCAAGGCGGCAAGCGCAGGTGGAAAGAAACTGACCGTCATGTGTATCGGGGCCAGTACCAACCTCGCCTCAGCGATCGCAATGGCCCCCGAAATCAAGGACAACATCGTGGCCTACGTGCTGGGCTTCCAGTACGACACCGAGGGCGGCTTCTGGAACAAGGACGAATTCAATATCCGCCGCGACCTCAACGCCGCGAATTACCTGCTGAACGCCGAAGGGCTGGAACTGCACGTCATGCCTACCTCTACGGCCAGACAATATCAGTTCTACCGGGAACCGACCTTCGAGCGCCTTGACCGCAGCGGCGCGGTAGGCGATTACCTCAAACAACGCTGGCAAAACTTCGCCCCGCAGGCCAGTCCGTGGACGATGTGGGACGTGGCCCTGCTGCAGGCCTACCTGAATCCCGAACAGGCCACAGAAAGGAAGGTGATGACGCCCCCGGAAAACAGCCAACGGGAGGTCTGGCTCTATACCGACATCGACGAGGAAGCCATGGCGCGCGACTTCTGGAAACGACTACTCAACTACTAATGAATCTGCTGCGGACCACCCCCGCTCACCCGGAATACGAGCGTTTGATCGTTGCCCTAGACCGCGACCTGGCCGTCACGGACGGCGAGGACCATGCTTTCTATTCCCAGTTCAATAAATCGGACGCCATTCACCACGTCGTCCTGCTCCTGGACCACGGAACCGGCCTGGCCTGCGGTGCCCTCAAGAAATTCGACGACCGGACGATGGAAGTGAAGCGGATGTTTACGGCCGCTGATGCCCGGGGCCGCGGACTTGCCGGAAAAATTCTTACAGAATTGGAACACTGGGCAGCCGAACTCGGCTATCACCGGCTGGTGCTGGAAACCGGCACGCGACAAAGCGCCGCCATCCGACTGTACGCAAAGCATGGCTACTCGCACCTGTCCGAAAACTATGGGCAGTACGCCGGCGTGGAGAACAGCATTTGCTTTGAAAAACATTTATCCTAGTGCGCTGGGGCACTTGAATTTGGGTGCATAGCTAGCCACCGCCCTTTTATCCCGATCCAGCTTGTTTTTTATCTTCAGCATCAACACCGGTACTATGAAAACGCGCACCTTAGGAAACAATCACCTCCAGGTATCCGCCATCGGCCTGGGCTGCATGGGTATGAGCTACGCCTACGGTCCCCCGAAGGACAAGCAGGAGATGATCAAAGTGCTCCGCAGCGCGTACGAGGCAGGCGTGACCTTTTTCGATACGGCCGAAGCGTACGGCCCCTTCACCAACGAGGAACTGATCGGACAGGCACTGGCCCCCTACCGAGACGAGGTGGTGATCGCCACAAAATTCGGATTCAAATTCGAGGACGGAGAAGGGAAGATCATCGGTGTGAATAGCCGCCCGAAACACATCCGTGAAGTAGCCGAAGCGTCGTTGCGGCGCCTCCAGGTAGACGCTATCGACCTTTTCTACCAGCACCGCGTGGACCCCAATGTGCCCATCGAGGAGGTAGCCGGTACCGTTGGCGATCTCATCCGGGAGGGTAAGGTGAAGTACTTCGGACTTTCGGAGGCCGGGGCCGAAACCATCCGCCGGGCCCACGCCGAGCAGCCCGTTACCGCACTGCAGAGCGAATACTCCCTCTGGACCCGCAAGCACGAAAAGGAAGTCATTCCTACCCTGGAGGAACTCGGCATCGGCATGGTTGCCTACAGCCCCCTGGGCCGGGGTTTCCTCACCGGCAAGCTGGAGGAAAAAGCTGGCTTCGGGGAGGACGATTTCCGCAGTAAGCTACCCCGATTTCAACGGGAAGCCATGCAGGCTAATAGAGCGCTGGTGGACGTGATCCGGCGCTTCGCTGAACTCCGCGAGGCCACCCCGTCCCAGATCGCACTGGCGTGGGTACTCGCCCGAAAACCCTGGATCGTACCCATCCCAGGAACTACCAAACTCGCCCGGGTAAATGAAAATATTGGGGCGGCAGCCATCGACCTGAGTCCGGAAGAACTGACCGAGATCGACGCGGCCGCCGAGCGTATAGACATCGTCGGCGATCGCTACCCCGAGGTACTGGAGAAGTCCACCGGCTTGTAGTTTTCCCTGCATGTACCTGATCGAGGATTACCGGATGCTTAGTGACCGCTATGGTTTCGGTCGGGGCGTCCGGTAAAGTAGAATCCCAGCGTTCGCCGCAGTTCTTCCGGTAGGTCAGGCAAGGCGGAGCGGGGGATGAGCAGGGAACTGATGTTGTGAAGGTCCTTGAAGATCTTGTGGCGTTCCGCCGTTTGGCTCAGGTAGCTATGGCCGGAGGATCCACCGGTACCGATCTTGTTGCCGATCATGCGCATCACCATCTGGGCGTGGCGGTAGCGCCAGGTGGTCAGGGATTCGTCAATCACCATCAGTTCCGTGAGCAATTGGAAGGGGATATTTAGGATGGGCTGGTCGCGGTATAAGTTGATCAGCAGGGCGGCGATGGTGGCGTCGTAACTCAGTCGCGCCTCGCCCTCCGCCACCATGCGGTCGTGTTCCTTTCGGTCAAGTACGTGGTGAAAGTAAGTGGTGGTGTCGCCGAGTACGCGCAGCCGCATATCCTTCATTTTCGGACTGAGCTGACTGTTTCGGATCTGTTCCTGGTCGCGGGAAATCATCCGCTCGACCGAGGCTTTATAGGCTGAGAGGAATTCGAAATCCTTGAACCGCAGGAAAGGGGTGCGTTCCAGCCAGCCTTCCACCAGCTCGAATAAGCTGCCCCCCTGTTCGATCGCGTCCAGACGCTGTTGTTGTTCTTCGGAGAAAACGATTTTATAAGACTTGCCGTGGTAGGTGAGCCGGTCCTCCTCGCGCAGCCCGAGGGTGGATTCGATCATCCGGAACTGCATACTCTGGAATCCGGAGGCGGGGAAGAGGAAGTCTCGAAAATCCAGGAAGTCCAGCGGCGTCATCGTTTCCATCACTTTGACCTGTTCGATGAGCAGGTCGATGATGACGTTTACCCGGCGCAGGCGAAGGAGTACGGTGTGCATATTATCCTCCCGCACCCGCTCCTCCCGGAAGAGCAGTAGTACCGAATCCAGTTCCGTGAGGATCTGCTTGAACCACAGCTCGCAGACCTGGTGCATGATGATGAAGAGCGTCTCGTCGTGACCGGCTTCCCCGGCGGCCTTGCTGCGCTCTTTTTGCAACGACAGTAGGGCATCCAGTTCCAGGTAGTTGTGGTAGTGGATGGTGGTGTATTTGTCGGTCATGGGGGAGGGTAAGTACGATGTTTGAAGTATAATTTACAAAGGAAAAAGAGCTGCCGCACTAGGCACCTCGCCTTCGGCTCGTGAGCGCTGCTCGCGGTCATCGGAAAACATATTTCTTGCCTGCGGCCCGAAAGTTACCAAACACCAATTGGCTTCACTTGGTAGCTCGCCTGCGGCTCGTTTTTCTCAACACGGATTTCGCGGATTATGGGCACGGATTTAACACCGATTTTCTTTACCTGATATGCTCGCCTTCGGCTCGTTTTTTTTACCGCTGAGGACGCGGAGAGCGCAGAGGTTCCGCAGAGATAATTCGGGCATCACAGTCCTGGGAGGCATGTCTCTGTGGCAACCTGGGGATTCCTCGGTGAAGCACCCAGTGCCATCTGTTTTTCATAGCTCACAAAAGCCCTCCGCGAAACGCTGCGTCCCTCAGCGCCTCAGTGGTAAATTGAAAGTCGCGCAGCGACCGAAGCAACTAGAAATCGGTGAAAACCTGTGGAATCCGTGTGATCCCTGGAGTCGCGCAGCGACTACCTACCTACCGCCGGGCAGCAGCTCCGGAATGCTCCAGAATAAATTCATCCACCACCCGCTTCCATTTTTGGCGGCTTTCTTCCTCTACGTACATCATGTGCCCGGCCTCAAAGTATTCGATCTCGATGTTGTCGCGGATGCTGGGGTCGAGGTTTAGGTGGTTGACGGTGTGCTCGATACCGTAAAAGGGGGTGGCCGCATCGTAGTATCCCTGCAGGATAAGGACGTCGAGGTTGGGATTGGAGGACATGGCGGAGGCCAGGTCGGCAGCCGTACTGACGGCGGCCTGGGTTCCCCATCCCATATTCCCTGCGTGGGACCAGTCCCACTTGAATCCCTCGCGGCCGCCGGTGCTGCTGGTGTAGGTCATTGATTTATCCGCACCGAGCTCCCGGTAGAGATAATCCCGGAAGGCGGTCATGTAGGCGCCCTGTACGGCCTCGCTGAAGGGATCGCCGCGGTCCGGTTCCTGGCCCATGGGGTCCTGGTTGATGGCGGTGAATCGGGCGTCCAACCGGCCGGTGGTCGCGGGCGTGGTTAGGTTCAGCTGCTGGAAAAATTCGCCGTCGGTCAGCCGGAGATTGGCACGGAGCCAGATGTCGCTTCCGATGCCGGTGTAGCGTTCCAGCTGGCCGGCGAGCTCCTGCTTTTCGCCGTCGGTGAGGCGGTCGCCCTGTAGCAGGGCGGGGGCATATTCGTCTTCGGTGAAGGTGCGCACTTCTTCCATGAATTCCTCGATGTTATCCGGGCGGTTGGGGATCAGTTCGTGGAACCAACCCGCGGCGGCGTAAGTAGGCAGAAATACTACGTAGCTTTGATCGTGGCCGGCACCGAAGAAGAGGTCGTGGATGTCCAGGGTGGCCGAAACCATGATCACGCCGTTCATGGGCACGCCCTTATCCTGTAGGTATTTTACCAGACCGGCGTTGCGGAAGGTGCCGTAGCTCTCCCCCAGCAGGAATTTGGGTGCATTCATCCGATCGTTTTCGATCAGAAACTGCTGGATGAACAGGCCGATGCCGCGGATGTCCTGGTCGGTTCCCCAGAAGTCCTTCCATTCGGCTTCCCCGACGGGTTGGCTGAAGCCGACGCCTACCGGGTCGATCATAACCAGGTCAGCCACCTCCAGGACGGAGTAATCGTTATTGACCAGTTCGAAGGGCGGGGTCGTATTGAAGAGCAGGTCTTCCGTGGCGATACGCTTGGGGCCGAGGATACCAATGTGCAGCCAGAAGGAGGCGGAGAGCGGTCCCCCGTTATAGGCGAAGACAATAGGCCGGGGACTGCCGTCTTCCTGTCCTTCGGCGATGTAGGATGTGTATCCGAAATTGGCGATCGGCTTATCGTTCTCGTCGCGCAGCCGGAGCGTACCGGTGGTGGCGTCGAGGTTGACGGTGCGCCCGTCAAAGGTTACCGTCTGTTCGGAAGTGAAGGTTCTCGCGGGCGGGTCCTGTTTAGCCGTTGAATCCTGCTGGGCGGATACCGTTCCAACCAGCAAGCACAGGAACAATGGGAGTAGATAGGCAGTCTTCATGGCCCCTAATGT
Organism: Lewinellaceae bacterium; assembly: GCA_963747415.1. Lineage (GTDB taxonomy): Bacteria > Bacteroidota > Bacteroidia > Chitinophagales > Saprospiraceae > Neolewinella. The sequence goes on from CAVVFF010000004.1 coordinate 2,595,720, forward strand.
ATGGAATGTTCCCGGCGTGGCGGAGCTCCGGCTCGGTCAAATCAAATGGCAAGCAACTTCTCTACCAGGGCAGCCACCAGACCGGTCGGTAGCGTTGCGCCCGGAGCTGGAGCTCCGGGGCCCCAGCTTGCTACCGGACCACTACCCTATCCGTAGCCAGTCTACCCGCTGCTCCGTAGGCGGTAACTACGTAGAGACCGGGTGGCAGATCCCGGACCGGAATTCGGCCGGAATCAAGTTCAAGCAGGGGGAAGTCACGCACCAGTCGGCCGGTAGCGTTGAAGATCTTTACGGCGGTCAGTTCCTGACCTACCCCCGCAAATTGTATGTAATCGGTTGCTGGATTGGGAAAGAGCCGTAACGGCACCTCCCGCGATCCGGGAACGAAAACGGTATTGCTCAGGCTGAACGTGCCGTCAAAGTCCGTTTGGCGGATGCGGTAGTAGCTGTCGGTAATCGGTAAGGGAGCCGTGGTCCCGTAGATCACTTCCGCTGATCCGTTTTCTATATAGGCTACCTCTTGTACCGGAACAAAGGTGTTACTCTCCTGCCGTTCGAGGGTGTAACCGGCTACGTCTTGCTGGTCGGAAACGCCCCAGGTGAATTCGCTTTGGTTAGCCACTGTATTCACGTTGAGCGGCCGGGTCCAAACCACCGGTAAAGCCGCAAGTACTTCAAAGTTTTTATTCAAAAGTGTAGTGGTATTGCCTCCCCCCTGATCTTGTTCCAAAAGAACATTAGCAATCCCCGGTCTTCGTGGATCAACGGTAATTTTTATACGGCCCGCTGGAATTTGGATGGTTTCTCCATTACCATCTAAGGTCGTGACCGTTACGCCATTATCTACCATTACAACTCCGGGTGGGCTCTCTCCTTGATAGGTAAGGGTAGCCAGGATGTCTACATCTATAAAAAAGATTCTCGTAGGAACATCTACACAACGCTCAACAGGTTGTCCTACCGTAAAATCATCGGTAGTTCCAAAGAAAATAATGAAAGATATCAGGGATTCAGGTGAGTTACAGACCTGTGCTGATAGGGTATTACCCCCTAAAGAGTTCAGCATTAAGGCCGCCAAAAGGCAGATGAGTTTGTGCATGTCCATAGTGGTAAGTGGTGTTAAAAACTAAAAACGGGCAATAGCCGGTAAAGGAATATAAGCCGGTTTTCGACAGTATCCCTAATATACGGCTGTTAAAAGTTGCGGAGCCGGCAATTTTGGCTACGTCGTTGACCGCCAATTTTTGGGTAATGTGGTTGGCAAGCAGCTGAAAATCACTCCCGCGGATTACGCTAAGTTGCCAAAAGGGGGACAAGAACAACTAGGTGTTAGTAGTGATAAATTCGGGCTAAGCCCCTAAAACATCCCGCTAACCGCCTCGTTCTGCCAGCATGCATACCTTTCGAAAAATCCTTCTATACCTCGTCATCGGGATTGGTACCCTGGTGGTTTTACTCTCTCTCGCTTCGCTCGTTCACGATGTCTCTTACTGGTATTCCAAAGTCCTTGACTTTCCCCGCGCCCAGTACCTCATTGTCGCAGTGGTGTGCCTCATAGCATTTGCCGCGCTGAATAGGCGGTGGAAATTTCCGGATTTCGCCCTGGTTTCCGGACTTGCCGCTGCGATCTTGATCCAGTCGCTGCTCATCATGCCCTATTTAGTCGGTGCACCCGCGGTAACGGGGGCGGAAGCGGCTACCGTTGAAAAGGAAAGCACCGTGGGTATCCTGATAGCCAACGTGCTCATCACCAACCGGAAAGCGGACGGCTTTCTGGAAATTATTAATAATCGCGATCCGGAAATGCTCCTGGCGATGGAGGTCGACAAATGGTGGATGGAACAGCTCGCACCCCTCGACGCCACTTATTCGTACAGCATGAAATATCCGACCGAAAATGCTTACGGTATGGTGCTTTATTCGAAATTTCCGCTAACGAATAAGCAGATAAAATTTTTTAACGAGCAGGATGTACCTTCTTTCCATACCAGGGTCCAGCTGCCATCGGGAGAAGAGTTCATGTTTCACGGTATGCATCCGGTGGCGCCTATCCCGAGTAAAAAATACCCGGACAATTTGGGGGAAAAGGAAGTTGCTTTCGGCAAGCTAGCGGTTATGTTGGCGGACGAATCCCTGCCGGCCATTGTGGCCGGAGATTACAACGACGTATCCTGGTCACAGACGGCGCGGCTTTTTGAAGAGGCGGGCGATTTGAGAAATACTCGCATCGGGAGGGGTCTTTATAATACATTCGATGCCCAGTCGCCATTAATGCGCTGGCCCCTCGATCACTTTTTCGTGAGCCCGGAGTTTTCTCTTTTGGCGCTGGATCGTCTGCCGGAATTCGGTTCGGATCACTTCCCGATGTACGCTCGCTTCGTCCTTACAAACTAACCGGCGTTCTTTCCGGTGGCCTAGGAATGCATGGGCAGCGGATCATCGTTGTCGTCCGACTTCTCATCGTCGCTCTCGTCTTTTCCCTTCTCCGGCGCGATAACGGAAAAACCGCCGTCGGATTCCAGGATTATAAGTTCGATGTCGCTCAGATCGTGGTGGCCATGAGCGCGGGCGATGGCGTAGAGTTCACGTTTGGTAAGTCGGGCGTCGCGGATGGCCTGGGAGAGAATTTCGCCATCCCGGACGAGCAAAACCGGTTCCGACCGGACCAACTTGGCAAAGCCTTTGGAACGCACGGAAAAGTAGGCGAGCAAAAATTGCAGTACACAAAGCAGACTGATGGCCAGGATTCCCTCCACGAGGGCAACCCCTTCGGAGAGCAACATGGAAGCGAAGACGGAGCCGAAGGCCACCGATACCGCCAGGTCGAAAGCGTTCAGCTTCGAGAGGGTCCGATTCCCGGAAATACGCAGGGCCAATACCATGAAGGCATATCCAACCGTACCGACAATTAGCGTGCGCACCAATCCCGCCCAATCCTGATAAATCATCTCCGAAAAATCCATTCCTGCGCTTTATCGAGGATTAACGCCGCCATTTGGTTGATGTTCCCGGGTGCGTGGGAAGCTTGGCGGGCTGGTTGCTTGGCTATGGTTTGCCTGCCGCAGACTTCGTTCGCTTTAACCAGTTTACCTGCGCTCCGCCGCCACCTACCTCAAACACGCGAAGTGTATTATATTCACAGAAAAAACCTTAGTCGTATACCATCGCCCGGGATCCGTTTACCGGGCATGAATGCTTATCTCCTATGGGCTACTATTATGTTAAGTAAGACAATCCGGCGAGCGTTTTTCTAGCTACGCGTTCGGAGAAGGGAGGTCAGAAAATTTTTGGCTGCTTTTGTTGATCGTGTGATTGGAGTGGTTGTCATACGGGTTTTACGCGAGGAGTCTTGGTGACTTTCACCACATCAATACCTTACGCATCTCATCAGCGAGCTATGAAGACCGATCGAAATGCTGCCCAGGATTCTTACCGATCCATATTTATGGCGGCTCCCGCGCCTTCTCTTCTTTTGCGATCCGATATGCCCAGGTACACGATCGAGGCGGCCAATGAGGCCTTCCTCCAATTTTGCGGAGTCGAAGCGGACCAACTCAGCGGGCGGGGGTTCTTCGAATTCATATCCGCCCATTCCGACGAACGGGCAAGTGACGCGATCCAGGAGCTGCGCCAGTCTTTTGCGCAGGTAGTAAGCAGCCAAAAGGAACATACCCTTTCCGTCGCGAAATGGCCGATTTACGGGGTGAGCATACCGGCCCCGGGTAATGAGGGCCCATATTGGCGACCCCATAGTTCCCCGATTTTCGACGAAGACGGAGACGTAGGCTGTATTCTTCACGTGGTCGAGGACCGCACGGAACAGGTGCTGGCTGAAAAGGAACGCCGTCGCTTTTCCGAAGTGGCTAGTGACGTATTGATGAAAGTGGGTTTCGACGGTTACTTCACCCAGGTAAGTAGTCGCAGTCAGGCGGTTCTCGGCTGGACGCAGGAGGAAATGATGGCGGTGCCCTGGATCGAATTTGTACACCCCGACGATATCGCCGCGACCCGCGAGATCATGAAACGGGTACTAAATGCGGAAAGGGTGAATCAATTTGAGAACCGCTATCGCTGCAAAGACGGGAGCTACCGCTGGCTGAGCTGGAACTCACTGACCATCGCCGAAAAAGGCGTCATCTATTGCGCTGCCGGGGATGTTACGCAGTCGCGGCGACTGCGATCGGTAGCCGAGGGGCAGAAGCAAGCCTTGGAGTTATCGGTACAGGGTGCACTTCTTCCCTTCATCCTGGATCGCCTTATCAGGACGATGGAAGAAAATGTAAGCAGTGGCGTTCGGGCATCGATTTTACTGTTAAGCGAGGACCGACAACATCTACTCACCGGTGCGGCGCCCAGTTTGCCCGATGAATACAATAATGCGATCCACGGGATTCCGATCGAAGGAAAAGACGGCTCCTGCGCTACAGCGGCCACCACCGGAAAGATGTACGTCGCGGAAGATATCGCCACCGATCCCCAATGGCGCAACTTAAAGGAGTTGGCACTGGCCCACGGGTTGCGCGCCTGTTGGTCCACGCCGATTTTTTCGAATACGGGAGAGGTATCCGGAACGCTGGCGCTCTACTACGATCGGCCGCGGCGGCCCTCCGTGAACGAACAGCAATTGGTCGGTATCATTTCGCGTACTGCGGGCGTAGTCATCGACAGGGAACAAAACCTGGCGGCCCGGCGAACCGCGGAGCGACAGATCATTAAAGCGCGCAATGAAGCGGAAGCCGCCAATATCGCCAAATCGGAATTCCTGGCGAACATGAGTCATGAAATCCGCACCCCGATGAACGTGGTGGTTGGCGTGGCGAATATCCTGGGGCAACACGAAACATTGAATGAGGAGCAGTCCGAGTTGGTACGGACACTGCAGAACTCCGCACTAAGCTTGCTGGAACTCATAGATGACCTTTTGGATATTTCCAAGATCGAAGCCAACAGCCTGGAACTGGAGTTGGTATCCTTCCGAATGGAGCGGCTAATCGCGGACGTGGCGGATATGATGCAGGCGCGGGCTCAGGCGAAAGGGCTGGAGTTCATCGTCGACGAGCTATCGGATCTGCACGGCCACTATATAGGCGACCCGGCCCGGCTGCGGCAGATAATTCTGAACCTTTGTAGCAATGCTATCAAATTCACTCAGTCGGGTTCCGTAGGGATCAGGGTCTCCGAGGCTGCCTGTGACAACCCAGAAATAACACTGGTCACTATTTCCGTAACCGATACCGGAATCGGAATCGGAGAAAGCAAACAAGAACTCATCTTCCAAAAATTCACCCAGGCCGATAGCAGCATAAACCGCAAATTCGGCGGCACGGGCCTGGGGCTATCGATCACCAAGCAATTGGTGGAAGCAATGGAGGGTTCGATCGAGGTAAAAAGTAAACCGGGCCAGGGCTCCACTTTCACCTTTACCGTGCCGCTGCGAACCGACATGGCCCAACGGGATCGATTCATTGATAATCACCCGGCCAAAGTCCTAAATGAAGTAACCGATGAGGCTAAAAATAAGGTGTTAGTCGTAGAGGATTTCGAGCCTAATGCTATGATCACCGGCCGGTATTTGCGGGTATTCGGCTACCCGTACGACGTAGTAAATAACGGGCGTGATGCGGTTGAGAAAGCCAAGTCGGGTGCTTATGCCGTTATTCTCATGGACGTACAGATGCCCGAACTCGACGGCCTAGAAGCTACCCGCCGCATTCGCGCTTACCAGCGGGCACATGCCCTGGAGCCAACGCCGATCATCGCCGTCACCGCCCACGCCCTGGCAGGGGACCGGCTGCGCTGCCTCGAGGCCGGTATGGATGACTACCTTGCCAAACCCTTCGTGGCCGCGGAACTGAAGGAGAAACTGCAGCAATTTACCTGATGGGATAAGGATTTTCCGGGGGGAGCCACGGTGAATCGCTACTCAAATCGTGATAGCAGATTTTCTCCTGACCTGTGCGCTCACAACGCTAAATAGGGAACGTAAATTAAGTCCCGATCAGCCGGCAAAGCGCAGGGTACCATCCCCTTCGAGAGCCTTCGTACCCCAACGAAAGCTTTTGCTAACTGGTTATAACGCTTATCTTTGACTGGTTAACGGGTTCCGTTCATCTTCACCGCGTACGGGAATATCTTAAGTTGGGCCCGCATACAACTTCTCATGAAAAACGGCTTCCCAAATTTGGCCATACAGTATGAGTCCATCTTCATGGATGCGCCCAGCGCTTTCCTTTTATTGAAGCCGGACACCCCTCATTTTACCATCGTGACGGCCAATGATGCCTACGTGAAGGCTACGGCTATACGTAGAGCGGACCTGATCGGTCGGGGCGTCTTTGAGGCCTTCCCTGCTAATCCCGCCGAACAGGGGTCTAACGGGCAGGAACGCCTGTTGGCATCGCTGAATCACGTGTTACGGACCAGGAAGACCCACGATATGCCGGCGCACAAATACGACCTTCAGGAGGAAAACGGATTCAAAGAGAAGTTTTGGAAACCTACTAACAGACCGATTTTTGATGAGAAGGGAGAGATCCTTTACATCTTGCACCGTATTGAGGACGTCACGGAAAAGATCCGGGTCGAACGGGAGAGGGACCGATTTTTCGGTCTCGCGACGGACATCCTTGTCAAATTGGATTTCGACGGTTGCTTTCTGGACGTAAACCTCGCCTCCGAATCGATTTTGGGGTGGAATTCCGAGGAATTGATTGGCCAGCCCTGGATAGATTTCGCTCACGAACGGGATAAGGACCTTACCCGCCAGAAACTTAATCTGGCCCTGGACGGTGAGCTCTGCCAAAGGTTCGAGAACCGTTACTTGTGTAAGGACGGAAATTACCGCTGGCTGATCTGGAAGACGCGTACCGAAGCAGATGAACGGGTGATCTATTGCGCTGCTGCCGATGTGACGCAATCCCGGCGACTACAGTCCGTAACGGAAGGGCAGAAACGGGCGCTGGAGATGTCCGTACACGGCGACGCGCTCCCCCGGATCCTGGACCAGTTGCTGCAGACTATGGAGGAGAACGCCCGACTTGGCGTACGGGCTTCGATCATGCTGCTTAGCGAAGACAAAAAGCGCCTGCTTTCCGGTGCCGGCCCCAGCCTGCCGCCGGAGTATCTGGCGGCTTGCAACGGTATTCCCGTAGGACCAAATATGGGATCCTGTGGTACGGCTGCCTGGTCGCAACAGGTGCACACTGCCTTTGATATCGGTAGTGACCCGGCCTGGGAAAGAGGCCGGGAAATAGCCCTCCGCCACGGGTTACAGGCCTGCTGGTCGATCCCGATCTTCAGCACCGCCGGCCAGGTGTTGGGCACTTTCGCGCTCTACTTTGATAACCCCACCCACCCTACGCCCGAAAAGATACAGTTGGCGGAGATCATCTCCCGAACCGCAGGAATTGTCATCGAAAGGGAGCAAAACCAGGCTTCCAAGCTGCTGGTGGAACAGCAACTGATCCACGCCCGCAACGAGGCGGAAGCGGCCAACGTTGCCAAGTCCGAATTCCTGGCTAACATGAGCCACGAGATCCGCACGCCGATGAACGTGGTCATCGGGATCTCTAATATTCTCAGCACCCAGGAAACGCTGACCGAATCGCAGGCCGAACTGATCAGTACGTTACAAACCTCCGCCGATAGCCTGCTCGCACTCATCAATGACCTGCTGGATCTTTCCAAGATTGAAGCAAAGCACGTTGAGCTCGAGGAGGTTCCCTTCAGCATCGGGCAGCTGGTGACGGACATCGTGGATATGATGACCATACGTTCCCAGCAAAAAGGCCTTAAATTTTCCTCCTTCGGCCATCATAATTGCCAGGATATTCTGGTGGGCGATCCAACTCGCCTGCGGCAGGTTATTCTAAACCTCTGTAGCAACGCCCTTAAATTTACCAATACGGGTGAAGTCGCGATTCATCTCTCCTGCGAACCAACCGGCCGGGACAATTACCAGGAGGTCAAGATTTCCGTGACCGATACGGGCATAGGGATTGAAGCGAGTAAGATGCAGACCATCTTCCAAAAATTCACCCAGGCGGATAACAGCATCACCCGGAAATTCGGAGGCACCGGTCTCGGCCTTTCCATAACCAAGAAACTGGTGGAGGCCATGAACGGTACCATTACCGTGGATAGCACGCCGGGAGAAGGATCCACCTTCACGCTGAGCGTTCCCCTGGCGCTGGACACCACCGGCGTCAGTGAGGTGTCTGAACCGGACCCCAGGCCTGTAAGGCGGCCCGTCCCCGCCGGGGAGCACAAAAAGGTACTCCTGGTGGAGGATTTCGAACCCAATGCCCTGATCGCGGGGCGGTACCTGCGCGTTTTTGGATATACCTACGATATTGCGGTAAATGGTAATGAAGCCATTGAGATGGCAAAAACAGGCGATTACTTTGCCATACTGATGGACGTGCAGATGCCGGAACTGAACGGCTACCAGGCGACCAAATTGATCCGCGAGAACGAACGCACCTCGGGAGCGGCACGCACCTCCATCATTGCCATGACCGCCCATGCGATGCCCGGAGACCGGGAGCGTTGCCTCGCGGCGGATATGGACGACTACCTTTCCAAGCCATTCCGGGCCGAGCAGCTGATGGAAAAGTTGGCGGCGGTGGCTGCTGTTCCTTCCTGAGTTCGGGTTAGTGAAATCGGGCCGGGGTTAGCGGTTACGCTACGGTGAGCCATCTACTCACTGGCGATGGTTTTTTTTCCTCAGATAGCCCAGATGCGGCACGGATTAGGGCGCTGATTTTTATTACGCCGTTGGTTACTGGACTGAATTCCATACGAGAGATATCATTTTATAAAAATCTCCCTGGTTAAATCGGTATTCCTTTTCCGTATCAACCCGATGGATCAATACTAAATCTGACGCTGGGTAAATGCCCAGCATATGGATCCCTACCCCCGTATGATAAAAGGATGTTGATTCCCGGGTTTCCGTTTTCATCAATACGTTCCAAAGCATACCATAGGCTATTCCATAATCTTTGTTATAAACGGAATGTGGGGCGGTTGACTGTTCTATCCAATCTTCCGGAACTATTTGCTCACCCTCCCAAGTGCCCCTATTCAGATACAGTTGACCGTATCGGGCTAAGTCCCTGGCTGAAAGTCTGAAATGATAAGCCGGGTAACTGGATTTAGTCCGTTCATACTGATAGAAGCCGTCTGTTTCTGGAATAGAATCGCTTTCACTCTCACCATTTATGGAAGTGTAGTCATTGGCATATTGCATGCCCAGAGGCCGTGCGATATGTTCATAAAATAAATCATAGATGCTTTTGCCCGTAGCCTGCTCCAATATGAATCCCAATACATTGAAGTCCCAGTTATTATAGAAGTACGCTTCGCCGGGCTTGTGGGCATCTCGCTCAGGCATCTGCGCCAGCATGCCATCTGAAGTGGCTGCGGAATTATGATAAATTCCCGACCTGGATTTCAGCAGGTCTGCAATCGTGGCTGACTTTTCATTTTCTGATAACTTCGGGGGAATGTCATCAATATTCAATTGTCCCAGGGTCATCGAGGTATCGATAGTTCCATTGGAAACATAAATTCCATATAGGGAATTAAGCAGTGCCTTTCTGATGGAATGAACCGTATGCTTCCTTTCGGTATCTCCCCATTCATAAACAAGCTTGCCGTCCTTTAAAATCATTAGTGATGAAGAACCTGCCTTATCCAGGAAAGCACCGAGGGTGTCGAGTTTTTCCGCTGAAAAACCATTTGCTTCCGGACTTACCCGTTCAAATTCAAAGGTGCTTTGGGCGAGGGAATAGTTGGTTGCACCTAGAAGCAGTACGAATAGGGTTATTAGAATTACGGCAGGACTATTCTTCAAGGTCAGTGATGTTTTTGGTTTGGCGCTTGTTTAGACTTTCTGAACCCTACAAGACCAGGTGGTTTGCGATTCACGTAACTACTGACAAAGTCTAATGACGAGCATATTTTTTAAGGGTTGCAAACCTATGGAAAAATGTAAAGATCGCTTAGGTGGCCTTGAAGAAACCATTGACAAAATGAGTTGGGGTACCCCTTAGCTTAATAGCCTGCGCGGCCTTATTTTTCGTTTCTCGGCTCGGTGAGTAATGCTCAATGACAGTTGCTCAATGCTCAATATTCTCAGAAACCGACCACGCTGACCTGTAATTTGGCAACGTGCTTTTGCCAGGGTCACGCCCCGTAAAATGCAAATGCTAAGCAATGCGCAATATCTTTAAAAGTTTACATCCAAGAAAAGCCCGTCCTAATGGAACGCGTAGTAATCATAGCTTACCAACCCCATCCCGGTAAGGATCCAGGTGGGCCTTACCCGTAGCCAATTTTTGCGACCAGCCTTCTCCCTGCGCCCCGCCGCCCAAAACCTGTCGGCTCCTGCTTTCGTTTGCAAAGTATGCCTACCGCCACCTCCACTACTACGGACTACACCTATCTGCTCACCGAACAGCAGGCATACGCGCCTACGCTGGCCAAAACGACCGCCCGGGAACGTAACGAAAAGCTGGACCGCATAATTCGCTACCTGAACGACGAGCGAAATAAGGAGCGGCTCATCGAGGCCTTGCGCCAGGACCTCGGCAAGCCCGCCGTAGAAAGTATTCTCTCCGAGATCGGCGTACTCTACAGTCACGTGAAGTACATCCAGCGGCACCTGAAGCGGTGGATGGAGCCCCGCCGGGTATCGACTCCCCTGAGCATGCTGGGCACAATGAATTACATCTATTACGAGCCGAAGGGCTGCGTACTGATCATTTCTCCGTGGAACTACCCCTTCAATCTGGCGATGGTGCCGCTGTTCTACGCCATTGCGGCGGGCTGTACGGTGACGCTGAAGCCCTCGGAGTCCAGTCCGGCCACGAGCGACTACCTGCAGAAGATGCTCAACGAGCTTTTCGCCGAGAACGAAGTGAAGGTGGTGCTGGGGGAAGCCGAGACCTCCGCCGCCCTGACCAAAATGCCCTATAATCACATTTTCTTCACCGGCAGTCCGGCCATCGGTAAGAAGGTGATGGCCGCCGCCGCTGAAAACCTGACCGATGTAACCCTGGAGCTGGGCGGAAAGTCCCCCTGCGTAGTGGACGATGACGTCAAAGTCGATAAATCGGCCCGCAACGTCTGCTGGGGTAAGTTCTTTAACGCCGGGCAGACCTGTACGGCCCCGGACTACCTGATGGTCAACGATAATATTTCGGACCGCTACGTGCCCGCCCTGGCCGCCGCCATCCGTGACTTTTACGGCGAGGACCCCCAGACCTCCGAGAGCTACTCCCGCATTGTCAATGCAAAGCAGTTCGATCACCTGACGGGTCTGCTGGAAGATGCCATGGAGAAGGGTGCGACCGTGGTCTGCGGCGGTCGTCACGACCGGGCGGACCGCTACTTCGAGCCTACCGTGCTGACCGGCGTGACCCCCGCGATGAAGGTGATGCAGGAGGAGATCTTCGGTCCCATCCTGCCGGTGATGACCTACAACAACCTGCTGGAAGTGGTCGATTTCGTAAACGGACTGTCCAAGCCATTGGCCTTTTACATTCAGGCCAATAATCGGAAGATCATCAAGCGGCTCCTGGCCGAGACGAGTGCCGGCGGTACCCTGATCAACGAATTCTTCCTGGGCAACGCCAACCCCGCCCTTCCCTTCGGCGGGGTCAACAACAGCGGCATCGGTAAAAGCTTTGGCTACCACGGGTGGGTCGACTTTTGTAACGAGCGCTCCGTGCTGGAACGCAAATTCCTGGACCTTTCCATGGTATATCCCCCGTACACCGATAAAGTACGGGCGCTGGTCAACAAGATATACCGCTGGTCTTAAGTTTATAGATACCGTTTTTAACCTACCTTTGCCCTATGTTCGATCTCCTGCTCACCATCGCTTTGATCTGGTTCGCTTACCGTGGTTACCAGTGGTACAACCATATGAAGGGGGAGGTCGGTCCCGGGCGTCGCCCGAACGATAAGCTTCACGACCGCCCCGAGCCGGAGGAGCGGGACGATTACATCGATTACGAGGAGATTAAGTAGGGAGATCGCTGCGCGATTTTAGGTTGATCAGGGAGGAATCGAAGAGCTTATTTGAGTGGCGTCGCTGCGCGACATAGCCGTTCACCGCAGAGAAAGAAGGGACGCTAAGTTTCGCTGAGGGATTATTCGGTACCTGATGGTCGCTGCGCGATTTGGTTAAACACAGAGGGATCTGCATGCTTAATCTGCCTGCATTTGCAGCCAATCCATCACATAAAGGCTCCTCTATCGCTTTGTGGCCGCTCCGTGCAAACCCTTCTGTAATTATCGAAGCCGCGGTGGTTAAAACCACGAGCCGAAGCCGAGCAACCCCGTAAAGCCTTAGCGAAAACTTAGCGTTCCTCGGCGCCTCGGCGGTAAACCCTTCTACAAGCTGAAGGCGAGCAACTCCATAAAGCCTTAGCGAAAACTTAGCGCTCCTCCGCGCCTCGGCGGTAAACCCTTCTGCGAGAAGAAGGCGAGCCCTACCTTTACCAAATGCCCGAACAACCAAGATTCCCCGGCCGACCCGGCGACTGGGTCCTCTACAAGGATAATCAGCTCATCGCCTTTAATAAGCCCGCTGGCCTGGCCGCCGTACCCGATAAGAAGGGTAGTGCCAACCTCCTGCAGATCGCCGCCGCCTATACGCGCCACGACCTCTATCCCATCCACCGGCTGGACCGGCCGGTATCCGGCGTGATCCTGTTCGGGAAAAAACCTTCCGCCCAGGCGGAGGTATCCGCTCAGTTCAAGGCCCGCAGCGTTGAAAAAACCTACCTGGCCATCGTGGCAGAGCGGCCCGCCAAGGATGCGGATACTCTCGTTCACTTCATTCGCGAGGGCAAGGGCAACAACGCCGAGATCGTCGATAGCGAGGACAAGACCGCCAAGCGGGCCGAACTCCGCTACCGGTACCTGGGGAGCAGCGATCGGTACCACTTGCTGGAAATTACCCTCGTTACGGGCCGGAAGCACCAGATCCGCGCCCAACTGGGGGCCATCGGTTGTCCGATCCGGGGTGATGAAAAATACGGTTTCAAGCGGGCTAACACCGACAACAGCATCGATCTCCACGCCTACACCCTGGCTTTCGAGCACCCCATCAGCGGGAGTAGGGTGGCGCTACAAGCTCCCCTGCCCGAGCAGCCCGTCTGGCAGGCCTTTACAGGCTTGATCCCTTCGTAGTTTTTGGCCGGTCTTACCTCCTTTGGGGCGGGGGCAGAAGGGGCGGGTAAAGGAACCAATCCCCATTTCAAGGGCATACAGCGCCCTACTACCTTCGCTACCGGAGGTAGCTTCTTACTTTCGCTGTCGGAGGCAGCTTTATACGCCGCTGCCGCAGACAGCCTTTGACTATGGACGCCGAAATCATTTTTCAATACTTCCCCGATCTCAGTACCGAGCAGCGTGAGCAGTTTACCGCCCTGGGTGAGCTCTACCGCGACTGGAACGCCAAGATAAACGTGATCAGCCGTAAGGATATCGACAACCTGTACGTTCACCACGTCCTTCATTCCCTCGCCATTGCCAAAGTGGTGGCTTTTCGCGACGGAGCGCAGGTCCTAGACCTCGGAACGGGGGGCGGGTTTCCCGGTATTCCGCTGGCTATACTTTTCCCCAAGGTTAACTTTCACCTTATCGATGGCACGGCCAAGAAGATTCGCGTCTGTCAGGAAGTAATTGAGGCCCTCCCCCTCAAAAATTGCCGGGCGGAGCAAAAGCGGGCCGAGGAACTGAAACGTCCGGCCTATGATTTTGTCGTTACCCGAGCAGTTGCCAAGATCGAGCAACTTGCGGCCTGGAGCTTACGGCTCATTACACACAAACAACGCCATGGACTTCCTAATGGGATCCTTGCCCTAAAGGGAAAAGGACTCAAGCAGGAATTGTCCGCCCTTCCGAAAGGGGCCTACGTAGAAGAATACCCCATTGACAAATGGTTTTCCGAGCCATTTTTTGCGGAGAAGGAGGTGATGTATTTACAGTATTGAGGGCCAGGGGCTTCCCTTAGAGGAAGGCACGATAGGAGGGGTCGTCGCGCGAATACTTTTTTAGTTCAACACGGAGGGCTTCCCAGAGTATGGAGCCATTGCACATGCTTTGCTGCGCAATCATTAGGTTCACCGCTGAGGAAAGGGAAAGGGGAAACAGTTTCGCCCGGATGTTCCACGGGGAACCCTCCAGTCAGGTTTGTGTGTATACCGCTCGACACGATAGCTGGTGTGGCTGCCCTCCCCACTCTTGCGCTCTTTGGTTCAAGGGCCCAAATGGATAGCCCGGGGCAAAAGCCGGAGTAGCGGAAATGTCTCGTGGTAGGAGCAAAGCGTTTATCCGCTGGGGAAATAGCAGGCTATATGCAGCAAGGGAATACGCCTGGCACTTGAGTCCGTCGAAGCGTGGGTGAAACCTAATTTGGATGAGTGTCGGCAGAAGGGACACCCAAAAGCATTGAGGCCGGGTGGTGAGCCGCTAATTCAACAATTCAGTGCTTCCTACATATAACCCAAGGCCATCACCAAAAAGGTGAGCATAAAGGGCATGGATACCCAGAACCACTGGTTCAGGAAGATGAGCATCAGGAAGAAGATGACCGCGCTGATGAGGAAATACAGCCAGTACTTACCGGTGGAGGTATGCGGCTGATCGGTGGCGGAAACGGCTTCGCGTGAGGTCATGGGGCTAAAATTGAACGGCAAAGATAAGGCTTTGCGGAAAAATAAAGGGTTGCTCCGGAACATATCCAAAACGAGCTGCGGGGATTTACTACAGGATCAAACCGTTAGAGAGGGTAGCGGTTATGGCTTCTCCCCCGCTCGCGCCATTTGAATCAGGGTATTGAATGAACAAGCCGGGGTAGCGGAAATGACTTGTACGCCGCTGGAAGATTGTATCCTATTCAGTCTTCCTTGACAAGAGTGCCATTACTACCATGAAGCTGCCACCGTGCAGACAAATACTGCGGTTGTGGAGCTGACCCAGCTGTCGCTGGAACATCCATCGAATCGGGCATCTCCCGGTTTCCAAGCCTTACTCCGGCATCAGTATGGCAGGTTAATAGCCCACCTCGGATGCGGCGGCACGATCCAGGAACCAGTGGAGGTTACCGGAAGTGGGGTTAATATGGGCCGCCGGAAAGGTGTCTGCAAGCTGTTCCCGGTTAATGATCTGTGCGACCCGCAGCGTCTTCGAGTTGCCGGTGATCAGGAAGACCACCTCGTCGGAGGCATTGATCACGGGTCCGGTAAGGGTGACCCGCTTTTGCCCCGACTCCGGATGAGTAGCCACCGCACAAATGGTATCGGCGGTAAACAGTTCCATATTATCGGGAAAAATAGACGCCGTGTGGCCATCACCGCCCATGCCCAGCATGTTCAGATCGAAAATAGGAAGTCCGTCCGAGTTCTGGGGTAATAGTTCGGTGAGGGTTGCTGCATAGGCTTCGGCGGCCTCTTCGGGATCGAGATCGGTAGGCACGGGGTGTACCTGATCTTTCACTACCGGAACATGATCGAAGAGCAGCTGCTGCACTTCCCCGTAGTTGCTTTCCGGATGGTCGTGCGGAACCATCCGTTCGTCGCCCCAGAAGAAATGTAAGCGACTCCAATCAATCTTGTCGCGGTATTCCTCCGCCAGGAGCTTGAACAGCAGTTTTGGCGTCGAACCGCCCGATAAAGCCCAAAATAAAGGCCCTTCGTCCTTTTCCTCCAACTTTGCGACCAGATGGTCGGCAAATGCCCGGGCGACGGCGCGACCGTCGTCGAATACGTGAAGATTGGGGCTGTAGATCGACTTATCCATGCTTTATCAGGTCTAAAAGGTCATTCGCGCTGAGGCTGGCGCTCTGTTCGGTACCGGCGAGTAGGCTGTCGGCCAGATCCCGCTTCTCAGCATGTAATTTGACGATTTTTTCCTCAATGGTGTTCTCGGAGACGAAACGGTAGACGGTAACCGGCCGCTGCTGCCCGATTCGGTGAGCGCGATCGCTCGCCTGGTCCTCCACCGCGGGATTCCACCAGGGGTCGAGGTGAAGAACGTAGTCGGCCGCCGTAAGCGTGAGTCCCGTACCGCCGGCCTTGAGGCTGATGAGGAAGATATCGCCCTCGCCCCGCTGGAATGCCTGCACGGCATCGTCGCGTTTGGGTCCCGGCGTACTTCCATCCAGGTACTGATAGGGGACGTCGTTGGCAATGGCCCACTGTTCGACAATCTTTAAATGCCGTACAAACTGACTGAATATCAGTGCTTTATGACCGTTTTCGCGTAATTCCTGAACGGTTTCCGCGAGCAGTTCCAGTTTACTGCTTTCGATGTCCACGTCGGCATCCACGAGTTTGGGGTGGCAGGCGGCCTGGCGGAGCTTCATCAGTTCGGCAAGGATCTGGAAACGGCGGTTCGGGCCTTCACTGTCGTCAATGCTCTCCAAAGCACGTTGGCGAAGAGCTTCGTAGAAGGCTCTTTCCGGTGCCGATAGCTCGACGGTAAGGGTAACTTCCGTTTTCGGTGGCAACTCTTCCAGTACCTCTTCCTTCCGCCGCCGCAGGATAAAGGGCTGAATCAACCGCCTGAGCTGTTGACGCCGTTCGTTATCGTTGTTTCGGGTGATCGGTATGGTGTACTTCTCGTTGAAGCGCTGGAAACTGCCCAACAAGCCGGGGTTGAGGAAGGTGAACAGGTTCCAGAGTTCACCCAGGTGATTTTCGATCGGGGTACCGGTGGTAGCTACCCGGAAGTCGCCCTGCAGTTTCATGGCGATCTGGCTCCGCTTCGTACCGCGGTTCTTAATGGCTTGCGCCTCGTCGAGCACGATGGTCCCGAACCGCTTAGCCGCCAGCGCATCGCCCTCGAAGGGCAGCAGGCCGTAGCTCACGACGAGCATATCGTAGGGCCCGACGTTATCGATGATCTCCTGTCGATCGCTGCCCACCAATAGAATGGGGTTCAGCGTGGGAGCGAATTTGGCCGCTTCGCGCATCCAGTTGCGGGTGACGGAGGCCGGCGCGATCACGAGGGCCGGTCCTTCTTCGGCTCGAGCCTGTAACATGGCCAGCGCCTGTACCGTCTTACCCAGTCCCATATCGTCAGCCAAACAGGCCCCGACTCCCCAATCCGCCAGACGCATCAGCCACCGGAAACCATCGAGCTGATAGGGTCTCAACTCCGCCCGGAAGGTACTCGGTACCCGGGCCATGGTCAGGTTGACGCTCTGAATCCGCTGCAGGCTTTCCCGCCAGCCGATATCGGCCTCGAATGCTCCCAGCTGGTCGACTACGTCGTCCAGCAGGCCGGCGGCCAGGGGATGCAACTGCATATTGTCTCCATCCGGGGACATCAAGCCTTCCATCTCCCGCAGTTTGCGACGGAGCTGTTCGGTAATGGCTACGTACTGGCCTTCGCTGATCTGGATGAAGTTGCTCTGCTCGTTCTCGCTGACCTTATCGATGAGTTCGCGGAAGGAGAGCATCTGTTGCTCGTCCACCGCCAGGGTACCTTCCACGTCGAACCAGCCGGCCTTTTCCTTTACGCCAAGACTGAGGTCACCGAAGTCGACACTGCCGATCAATTTTATCTTCTCGCCGCGTGGGTGCTCCAATACGATCCGGTCCAGCGCACGCAACGGCTGCAGTTCGAGGAGTACGTTAAGACAGTCTTCCACCTCATCAACTTGCCATTCGTAGTCGCGGTGCACGATCTTCTGTAGGGTAGGGCAGTCTACAATAACCGCTTCCGCCCGCTCGATTTCCTTTGACAGGTCTCTTTCGGCCAGTCGACGTTGTCCGTCCACCTCGCTGATCACCTTATTCCTTCCCCGTCCAGGCTTAAAATACTGATCCTCTTCGCGGATCGGACGTACAAAGAATTCAACCTTAAATGTTTCTCCGATGGGCAGCAGGTGGACGTAGGTCCGGGAATCTCCCTTCGTTTCGTCGAGGTCATCGATAACGCCGGTCAGCGTATTTTGGACCTCCGTAAATTTGCTCAGGTTCCGGGCCACTTCCAGCAGCCGGTGCCTGGCCCGCTTGGGGATCTCCAGTCCCTGACCGATCTGCCGGTGGATCTGGCTGTGGCCGTCGTTCACCTCGATAACCTGGTAGCGGGTGGGGGTTTCCTTCACCACCTGCACGCCTGTTCCGCTGAAATCCTGGGCGAAACGCAAATGGAGGCGGTTATCCGTTTCTTCAATCAATAATTGCGGATTCCGACGGATCAATTCCACCCCTATTTGGGGGTTTTTACCCAGATAGAGGTGAGGATGCCCAACCATGGCCAGCAGGGCTTCCTCATAATTGATGGTGTAGCTTCCATTAGGGTGGTAACGACTGTAATCTTCCTCGATCGCCTTGGCCACGGACACATCCTGGGGGGTCATACCCTCCACATCGCCCTGCTTGACGCGCTTGAGCGCCACTTTTCGGCCCTTAGACCAACTCCCGCTCTTGCTGAGGGTCTGTTCGCGGGGCTCCAGGTCTCGATTGTCGAAATCGACGAACCAGACGAAGCGGCTTGTCTTTTTACTGCGTTTACCGTTATTCCGGTCGGGCGTACCCATACCTACGAGTACTTCCAGGGCACGTTCCCAGGGTTCAATGCGGGGCATGGCATCGGCCAGACTGAAGATCCGTAACTGATCGCTCAGCTGCTGGGCGCGCTCGGTGTAAGCTTCTCTAGCCTCCGTTTCGGGATGACGCAGGGAAAGTACCCGCGTGATCTCCATTTCCACCCATTGATAGCCGTTATCCTGGGCCTTTTCCCGTAGTTCTTCGAGTTCCTTCAGGTAATCTCCTGAACGAATGATCGTGTTGCTGTCCGTCCACAGCCGGTACAAAGCCAGGAAAGTGCGCGCAAAGGCGTTGGCCTCCATTCGCTGCAGACCCTCCCGAGCCGCATCCTCGGCTTCTTCGTCGTTGCGGAGATAGGCGTGTAGGGCCTTTAGTACCAGGTACGTACCGCCCAGGCGTAGGTTCTGGACCGGATCGAGGTTTTCTAGGTAATGGCCAATGAGCTCGGCACTCTTGACCCCACCGTTGCGCAGCAAGGAAAGGAGGTAAAGATACCCGGCCAGGTGAGCGGGATACTTGTTTTCGTATTCCCTCCGGTAACCTTTCCGTACATCTTCGATGAGCTCCTGTGCCGCCTCATCGTCGTCGCGAAGGATGTGGTAAATCAGATGGTTTGCCGCGCTTCTCCATTCACTCGTTTCCAGATCCGCCCACAACTGAAGACGACTCCATGCCCCCTGCAGTACAAAGGCCTCGGCCAGCAATTCGCGGAGGGGTCCCGACTCCGGCTCGCGGATATGCTCATGCTGTTCCAGGAACTCAACCAGCGGGTTTAGAGGCTCCATAGTAACCAGGGCGCGGCGAAAGGCCTTGCGCAAGTTGATCTCTTGCCAGGCGGGAAGCAAAGTTTCTACCCAGCGGGGATCAAATTCGGCGAATAAGGGGTCGATAAAGACACCCGTCCGGGCCTGATCGGGGTAAAAGTTCTCCGATTCCCTTTGCATGCGGTCGAAACCGGCTTCATTCTGCTGATAGAAGGCGATCCGGATTTCCCGCATGAGGGCATGCGGGCTGCTGGGCTGCCAGTAGGTCTTGTAGGGTAATTCCCGGCGAATTTCATTGAGCAGCACCGTAAAGTCCGGCCTCCTGCCAGCATGGCGCATGATCGCCTCGCTCATTTTTGGGTTGATCCGCCACCCGTGGTCGCTTTCCTTCACCAATACCTTTTGCTCGTGGAGTCGGTGGACGATCTCTTCGGTATCGGCGTGGGTAAATCGGGATTCTCCCGCCGGGGGAGCCATTCCGATCTTATTGAGCAGGCGGGATAGGTCAAGGACGGAACGCTCCTCGTATACGATACTCATAGCCGTGGCAACATCACGGTCAGTAGCGCTCAAATTTTTCCAGGCGGCGCGTAGGGCTCCGTTCATTCAGCTTTCAATCAGGGTTAACTTGTTCTAAAGGCTCAGAGGCAATTGTAAGTTGTACGAGGGACGGGTTTTTTGCCTCGGAATTCATTCCACCTGCGCTCCGCGCCCTAATACGGGCCGGCAGGCCACTTATTTTCTGCCCGCCAGCTCTTCTACCATGTCTGCGATTAACAACCGCAACTTAGGTTCTACCGACTGTACCGTGGCGATGACGTCTTCTACCGTGGTAGGCTGAATATCCGCAATCGGAAAGCATTTATTACTCACCACCGACGCTACGAAGACCGGTAAGTCGATGTGCCGGGCCACCAGTACTTCCGGTACCGTTGACATACCGATCACGTCCGCGCCGATAATGTTCGCCATCCGGTATTCGGCCGGCGTCTCCAGATTTGGGCCCGCCAGGGCGAGGTAAACGCCTTCATGCGATTTAATGCCGTGCTTTTCCGCCAGTTTCATCGCCCGGCCATTCAATTCGCGATCGTAGGTATTAATCATGTCCGGAAATCGCGGTCCCAGCCGGTCGTCGTTATGCCCCCGCAGCGGATTATCCGGCTGCATATTGATGTGGTCGCGCAGAAACACGACTTCTCCGGCGCAAATGTCCGGATTCACGCTACCCGAGGCATTCGAGATCAGCAAATGCTGGATTCCCAAAGCCTTTAATACCCTTACGGGAAAAGTCAATTGCTGCATACTGTACCCCTCGTAATAATGCAAGCGGCCGGCCATGGCAACAACGGGCACGCCGCGCAGCTTACCCAGCACCAGTTTACCGCGGTGGGTAGCTACTGTCGATACCGAAAAGTAGGGTAGGAGGCCATACACGTATTCTCTTTCGACCTCTATTTCCTCAACGAGGGTACTTAATCCGGTGCCAAGGATGATGCCGACCCGAGGTTCGGTAGTGGCTCGCTGTTTGATGAACGCGACACATTCCTGAATTTGCTGGTATAGAGTCATGAAGATTAATAGACTTTAGAGACAAGGCTGTCGGGGATATACGTTCCCCATTGGCGATTGTAGGTGTGCAGTTGCCGAGTTTCCCCTTCCCGGTTCACGATCCGGTTTCCCGCCAGCAACCACGCATAGATACTTCCGTAAAGGTTATAAACTCGATCAAATCCGCGGCTTTTCAATTCCTCCGCCATCCGTTCACTGCGGTAGCCTACCGTACAGTAGACTACGAGGGGTCTACTCCGGTCCAGGCCATCCAGAACGCTGTAGTCCGGATCCTTATATCCAAGTGATCGGGCATCCGGAAGATGACTAACCACATATTCCTCCGGCTCGCGGGCATCCAGGTACACCGCGTTCGGTAGTTCTTTGGCTGCGGAAACACTGATGGATAAGGAATCAGCAGTTACCATGGTCGAAAGTCTTTCATCGAGCGGTTCATACCCCGTAAGCAGACGCTCGGGTACATCCTGCCCGGATAGGCGACACCCGGATAGAAATACCAGTCCAAGACCGCAGAAAGTAATAGTAAGCAATTTCATCGCAGCCCTAACAGCTACCGGGCGCTACTCGTTGTATTTACCTCCAATTGCTGCGGTCCCTTACCCACCCGATCGGCGAGGTACAGCTTATCCTCACAGTAGGGAAGCAGGTGGCCCCGGATGAAGGTCTTTACTGCTTCGGCTATGCTATCCGGATATAGGAGATGGACGTTCGGACCCGCATCCAGGGTGAAGTAAACCGGGTGTCCGGAATCGCTACGATACTGGTGTAACAGGTTAATGACGTGGAGCGTATTAGGCTCTATCAGGGTATAGTACGGTCGGCTACTCATCATGAGGGCATGCAGCGTAAGTGCCTCACTTTCAAGCAGTTGTCCAAATTCTTGTATGTCTCCGTGCTTCAAAACATCCAACATGTCACCGACCCTCCGATTGGCTTGCGCATAACGGGCCGGAGCATAAGGATTTTGCTCCATAAGCCCGTGGCCGGCACGGCTACTCACCGACTTTTCAGAGCGTGACACCAGAAGAATATCGTCGTGGTAAGTTTGAAAAACGGGATGCAACAACTCGGCAATACTGACTGCATATTCGTCGCTACTTTCCCTGAGCGCGTCGGTTTTTCCCCATACCGCCGCGGAACCGTATACGGACCGGCTTGCGCTGCCTGACCCCAGGCGGGCCAGATAGCTAGCCTTCTTCATGAAGGCATCCCGGTCTGCAAGCGGCTTGAAGAGCCTTTCCTCCAATTCGACCAGACAGAGAGCCAGGGCGCTCATACCCGATGCGGAACTGGCAATGCCGGCCGAGTGGGGAAAGCTATTTTCCGTTTCGATGCGGAAGCTCAGTTGGCGAAGAAAAGGATAAACCGGCAACAGGGAGGTAAAGAACTTTCGCGTCCGCTCCGCAAAATCTTGCCGTGGCTTCCCGCCGAATATCAACTCCAAGTCGATCCCTTCTCCTAACTGCTTACGGGCTTCGTAGAAGAGCGTAGTATCCGTGGCGGCTCCATCAAGCGTAAAACTGACGGAAGCGTTCCGAGGTAATTGATTACCGTGCTTACCCCAATATTTCACCAACGCAATGTTGGAGGGGCTTCGCCAGCGGATCGCACCCGGTGCTATTTCTTCGGTAACAACCGTCAGTTCGGAATTTTCGTAAGTCATCCTCGCGAGCAATTAGCGTCCTGAACCACTTTCGGTCTGGCTCGCCCGCGTACTGCGCTGCATAGGATTTTCACTTGTGCGCTCCCGACTCTGGTAGAGATCGAAGCGGTTTACAGCGGATTTGGAAGGGTAGTAATTATTGCTGGTATCCGTATCCGCCGTTTCGATGAAGGGATCGAGGACAATGCTCACCACTTCCTGATCGAAGGGGAAAACCTTGGTGATCTCCTCCGTACCCATCCGCCAGATTTCAGCGGGTATGCGCTGAACTTCCGTGGTACCATCCGCGAAGGTAAACTCAAGGATAAGGGGCATCACCAGTCCGCCGACGTTCTCAAAACTGAGCTCGTAATAGAATTTGTCTGCCTCTAGGACATTCTTTTCTTCCTCGCTTAGGCCGGAAAGGTATTGCTGGAATTCTTGTTCATCGATGACCGTAGCCTCCAGGGGGTCATAGGTGGAATAGAAGTCTACAATCGTCGTATCGGTTTCATCGAAGGTGCTTAGGATCTGCTCCTCATTGCGGATACTGCTGATGTTACGTGGCTCCTCTTGCTGCTGCTGCCGGGCTCGGTCGTTCTCTACCATGGGATTCATGGTATTGATCCGAAACTCGTGCACATCGGTAAGCGCAATGTCCACATGGTCGGTGGTAAAGAACCATCCGCGCCAAAACCAGTCCAGATCAATAGCTGATGCATCCTCCATGGTCCGGAAAAGATCGGCCGGAGCCGGATGCTTGAATTTCCACCGGTTAGCATACGTTTTGAAGGCGTAATCAAACTGTTCCCTTCCCATTACCGATTCCCGCAGGATATTCAGGGCGGTTGCTGGTTTGCCGTAGGCGTTGTTGCCGAATTGCCAGATGGACTCGGAGTTGGTCATGATCGGGCTGATGTATTGTTTGTCGCCCTTCATGTAATCGACGATCTTATTGGCGGGCCCCCGACGGCTGGGGTAGTCCCGTTCCCACTGCTGTTCGGCCAGGAATTGCAGGAAGGTATTCAGGCCTTCATCCATCCAGGTCCACTGCCGCTCATCACTGTTTACGATCATCGGGAAATAGTTATGTCCTACTTCGTGGATGATTACGCTGATCATTCCGTATTTCGTCCGCTCGCTGTACGTACCATCGGGTTCGGTGCGTCCGAAGTTGAAACAGATCATCGGATATTCCATTCCGATGCTAGCTGCATTAATGGACCAGGCGACGGGGTAGGGGTAGGAGAAGGTATAGTGAGAATACCACCGCAGGGTATGGGCGACCGCCTTGGTAGAAAACCGCTCCCAAAGGGGATTACCTTCCTTCGGGTACATGGACATTGCCATGACCACGCTGCCGTCTTCTTGTTCTACGCCCATGGCATCCCAGATAAACTTACGGGAACTGGCGAATCCGAAGTCCCGGACGTTCTCCGCCATAAAGTGCCAGGTCTTTTCCTCCTTCACCTTAGTTTTTTCTCGCTCCATTGCTTCTTCCTGCGTAGCAACGATGACCGGTTGCTCGCGGGCATCCCGTGCCGCTGCTAGGCGGCGGCGCTGTTCGCGGGTAAGTACTTCCCCCTCATTTTGCAGCGTGCCGGTGGCAGCCACCAGGTGATCGGCGGGTACGGTGATCTTTACGTCGTAGTTGCCAAAGGTGAGGGTAAATTCTCCTCTGCCCAGAAACTGCTTATTCTGCCAGCCGTCAACATCGTTATATACCGCCATTCTTGGATAGAACTGGGCGATGGTGTAGAGATAGTTGTCGTCTTCTGCAAAATACTCCGACCCGGAGCGGCCACCGCCGTCCTTCATGCGGTCGTTGATGTTGTACCAATACTTTATCGCGAACTCGATGGTTTCTTCCGGCTGCAGGGGTCTTTCCAACTCGATCCGCATCATCGTCTTCTGAATGTGGTAAGTCATATCCTTCCCATCCTCGTTTCTGACGTAGTCGATGTTAAAACCACCTTCAAAAGTGGGCTCCAGGCGGGAGAGTTGGCCGAGTGACATTTGCTCCCCAACCTGATTCGTGGTCGTTTTGTAGGTGTCCGAGTCCAGCGCGCGGACATTTTGATCCAACTGTACCCACAGGTACTCCAGGGCGTCCGGAGATTGATTGTAGTAGGTTATGGTTTCAGTACCATATACCCGTTGCTGCTCATCATCGAGACGAATGTCCATATCATAATCAGCCCGCTGTTGCCAGTACATATATCCCGGAGCACCGGCAGCATTACGGTACACATTGGGAGTGGGCAATTCGCTGTTGAGTTGCCTGAAGGGATTGTCGTTAACCTGAGCGGATAGGCCTGCTCCCATGCATAAGAGAGCAACTTGAAGAAGTAAGCGTTTCATTTGGCTGAATTTTATACCCGCTAAGATATTAATAATCCTTTGCGTTAGTTGTCATGCATACTATATTCTTGGGCGGCGAGCGCAGGTATATAGTCGGGCGGCTATGATGATAGCTGAAAATGTTCCACGTGGAACAATCAGCATTGCCTTTCATCTAATTGTTCCACGTGGAACAATTGAATAACAATAGGCCCGGTACCTAGGAAGTGCTACTATGGGCAAGCAACCAATCCTTAAAGGTGGCGTAATTTACTTCCATGGAGGTGGCTTCTTTTTTGAGGTTCTCTAGTCGCTGTAGTCTTTCCGGGACAGGTATAGGAGTTCCCAGTATACGCTGCATGTCGGGCAAAAACTTGCTTGGGTGTGCGGTTTCCAGTATTACCCCCCGTGTATTAGCGTGTTCCTGCTGCCACTTTGCAAGTGCTAAATAACCTACCGCTCCGTGGGGGTCGATAATGTATCCGTACTTTTCCTTGACCTCTCTGACGGCTGCTTCCGTAGCATTGTCGTCAAACGAGTAGCCGGAAATGCTTTCCCGCATGCCGGCGTGAGTGGAAGCATCCGGCTGATCTTTGCCCATAATATGGCCGTAGAGATTCGTCATTCGGGCAAAGTTGCTGGGAGAACCCACGTCCATGGCATTCGAAAGGGTGGGGACGGAGGGGGTTGTTTCGTACTTGCCTTCTTGCAGATATCTCGGTACAACGTCGTTTTGGTTAGTAGCTGCTATAAAGTGCGCGACCGGTAAGCCGAGCTTCTGAGCGATTAGTCCGGCGGTAATGTTACCGAAGTTACCGCTGGGAACACAGAAGGCAACCGGTGGTCCTTCGGAGCCCAGTTGTTTGAAGGCTTCAAAGTAGTAGAAGCTTTGGGGGATCAAGCGGGAGATATTGATGCTGTTGGCCGAGCTTAATCGTAATTGCTTACGAAGCCCCTTATCCAAAAAGGCTTGCTTAACCATTGCCTGGCAATCATCGAAACTTCCGGCTATCTCCAAAGCATGAATGTTCTTCCCTAAGGTGGTCAGTTGCTTTTCCTGCAGATCGCTGACCTTTCCACTTGGATAGAGGATGACTACCTCAATTCCGGGAGTATCATAAAATCCAGCGGCAACGGCTCCTCCCGTATCCCCCGAAGTTGCCACGAGGATGGTAAGCTCGCGCTCCTGATCGTTGTAGTAGTGCATGAGGCGAGACATGAACCTCGCTCCAAAATCCTTAAAGGCAAGGGAGGGACCATGAAAGAGCTCTAGTATGAATTTATGCTCATCCAATTGGACTACGGGGGCCGGGAAGCTCAGGGTTTCTTCAACGATTTGTCGCAGATCACCCTCCGGAATTTCATCTCCCAACAGCTGTCGGCTCACCCGGTATCCGATCTCGGAAAAACTAAGGTCGGGTAATTCCGTAAAGAACCGAGCCGGCAGCGGGTCCAGCCGCTCCGGCATATACAAACCATTATCCGGGGGCAATCCACGAAATATGGCCTCCTTGATGCCTACTCGGTGACCGGGATCGTTAGTGCTGTAAAACTTCATGCTTCAGTAATTATCGATCCCTATTCGGTGACGGACAAAATTTCCACTCCTCGTTGATTAATTGGAGATACGTACAGTTGACTTTCCGTACCTATGTCACGAAATGCCGCCTGCATACCCTGTCCCACCGCCTGGGCCAGGTAACCACTGTCACAAAGGGCAAATATGCTGGGCCCCGCGCCGCTGATACTGCAGCCTAAGGCCCCCCGTTGCATGGCCGCTGCCTGTACTGCTTCAAAACCAGGTATGAGTTGCTTGCGTTGCGGCTCGACCATGTGATCGTGCAGCGATCTTCCCAGGAGACTGATGTCGTTGGTGTATAAGGCAGTAATAAAGCTGGCCAGGCTTCCCATTTGCTTTATGGCCGTTTTGAGTGGAATGGTTTCGCTTAACACGGCGCGGGCATCTCTCGTAAGTATCTCAATGTCCGGATGGACGACCGCGACGTGAAGGCCTTCCGGCACCGGTAAATGATGCACATCCAGCGATTCATTTGACCTTATGAGGGTGATGCCACCGACCAGGCAGGGGGCTACATTATCCGCGTGAAAGCTCCCGTCTGCCACCTCCTCTCCCTGTACCGTAAAGTAGAGAATGGCTTCTCTGCTCAATGGGGAGCCGAGTAATGCGTTTACCGCTACCGCCGCTCCGGCAGCACTTGCGGCCGACGATCCCAATCCCGAGCCAAAGGGCATCTTTTTATGGATCTCCAATTCTACTCCCAGCTCACCCCTTCCCAGGTGCTCCAGCAGGCGCTGAGCCGCTACGCCGGCGGTGTTCTTTTCCGTTTCCGAAGGGAGGACCTTATCACCGGTTCCGGTAATTGCCGTGATCCGTACCCCAGTAAACTCCGGGTTGAGCCGGGCAATGATCTCATCACCTGGTCGGTCGATCGCAAAACCCAATATATCAAATCCTACCGCTACATTGGCTACCGTAGCCGGAGCGAATACTCGTACTTCTCGCATAATTTTAACTTAAGGAAGATCCGATCTGGATGATTTCGGCGAACACGCCGGCGGCAGTCACTTCCGCCCCCGCTCCCGGTCCGCGCACTACCAGGGGGCGCACCCGGTAGCGAGCAGTAGTAAAAACAATCATATTGTCGCTTCCGCTGAGTGTATAGAAGGGATTATGACCGTCGACGGCCTGCACCCCTACGGTGGCTTTTTCCCCTTCCAGGCTCGCAATCATCCGTAATACTTTGCCTTCAGCGGCCGCATCTCGGAGCATCTTGTCGAAATAATCTCCATTGCTATCCAGGAGGGAGAAGAAATCCTCTACGGATTTTGCTTCCATAGCTCCCGGGGGTAAAAATCCTTCTACCAGAACATGCTCAGGATTTAGGGCAACGCCGGTCTCCCGCCCTAAAATCAGAATTTTTCTGGCCACATCCTTTCCGGATAGATCTATACGGGGATCGGGCTCGGTGAAGCCTTTCTCTTTGGCTTCCCGTACGATCTCGGCGAAAGGACGAGATCCGTCAAAATTGTTGAAGATGTAACTGAGTGAGCCACTTAAGACGCCTTCTATTTTATTGATGCGATCACCACTGTCAATGAGATCGCGTAGGGTGGATATAACCGGTAATCCGGCACCGACATTCGTTTCATAACGGAATTGTACACCTCGTTTGTCCGCAATATTCTTTAACCGCTGGTACTGAAGGTAGCCGGAGGAGGTAGCGATCTTATTGGGGGTAGATATACTGATACTGTCGTCGAGGATGGCCTCGTAAAAGGACGCGATCTTGCCATCGGCTGTATTGTCAACGAAAATACTGTTACTCAGATTCAGATCCCGCATTCTGCCTACGAATACCGGCAAATCCGTAGCACTTTCTGAAGCACTGAGTTGCTTTTTCCAGTTTTCGAGTTCAATACCCTCGCCGTCGAATATCATCTTTCGGGAATTGGCCAATCCTACCACCTTAACTTCCATTCCCCGCCGTTCCCGAAGGTAGGGGTTCTGCTGTTCGATCTGCTTGAGGAGGGTACCCCCGATTAAACCCACCCCAATGATAAAGAGATGAAGCGTTTTGTAGTCGGATAAAAAGAAAGCTTCATGGAGTGCGTTCAGCGCCTTCGTCTCGTCCTCACGGGAAATAACGACCGATACATTTAACTCACTCGATCCCTGGGCTATGGCAACGGCGTTGATTCCGTTCTTACCGAGAGCACGGAATAGCCGGCCGGAGATCCCGGGCTGGTAGCGCATATTCTCCCCGATGATGGCCACCACGCTCAGGTCTTTTTCCACCTTGATGCGATTGACTACGCCCCGGTCAATTTCGAAGGCAAAAGCCTCTTCGACCGCTTCCTTTGCCCGGTCGGCTACGGAAGGCTGCACCGCGAAACTGATGGCGTGCTCACTCGATCCCTGAGTGATCAATATAACGTTGATTCCCGCCGCTGCCAGCGAACCGAAGATGCGGCCGGCAATACCCGGTACCCCAAACATGCCGGTACCCGATACGGTACAGAGAGCCACATCATTGATCGAGCTTATGCCGCGAACGGCTACGCCATTCATATCACTCTCTTCACTCACCTTGGTACCGGGAAAGTGAGGCTCAAACGTATTTTTAATGTACAGGGGAATACGCTTCTGCAGCGCTGGCATCAGAGTCGGAGGATAGATGACCTTCGCTCCAAAATGAGACATTTCCATTGCCTCGGCGTAGGTCATCCGAGGAATGGTAAATGCCTTCTTCACTCGCCGGGGATCGGCAGTGAGGACCCCGCTTACGTCAGTCCATATCTCAATAGCATCCGCATCCAAACCGGCAGCAAGTAAGGAGGCCGTATAATCGGAGCCTCCACGACCAAGGGTAGTGGTGAGTCCTCCCTTAGCGGAAGCTATAAATCCGGTAACTACCTGAACCTTAGGGTGTTCTACGTAATGTGCCCTGATTTTTTCGTAGCTTTTCTCGAAGGCTACCTTAGCATTTCCGAATGTTTTGTCGGTTTTTATGACGCGACGGGCATCGAGAAATTCGGCCGGTATTCCGGCCTGTTGCATACACTGCGTAATGATGTAAGAAGAGGAACGCTCTCCAAAGCTGAGCACGTAATCCATCGTCCGTGGGGAAGCCTCCCGGACAAGAAAAATCCCGTAAAGCAGATTTTTAAGTACTTCGTGGGAGCGACGCATCTGACCAGCGGTCTCCTCCCTTAATTTATCGTTAGTGATCAATTCGCTTATCGCCAGCTGGTGCCGGTCCGCGAACTCCTGGTAGAGTTGCCCGTAGCGGTCGTCGCCACGAGCAGCGAGCGCACTCATTTGAATCAAACCGTCCGTAACTCCGCCGAATGCGGAAAAAACGACGGTAAAATGGTCACCCGAGGCATAATATTCCTTCAGAATATTGACAATACCCCGGATCCTATCGGGTTGGGCAACGGATGAGCCACCGAATTTGAGGACTTTCATCGGAAGGAAGCATATTTCCCGTAAAGATGCCTTATTTGACCGGCAACAAACGCTTCAACGTGGTTAATCCTGTCTCCGTTTTACGATATACGGCACACTACTTATACTTTCAGGGTAGCCGGCCGGATCGAAAGGGCCCAGGCCTCGAGTTCGCGCATGGCGTTACTATCGGCTTCTCCCTTGTCGGACTGTCCACAAAGATGTAGCACCCCGTGAATCATTACGCGGTGTAACTCATCGACGTAGTCCTCGCCGTATTCCTCGGCATTCTCCTTTACGCGTTCGGTAGAGATGAAGAGGTCACCGGAAATGATTGGAAAGTCGGCGTAAGGAAAAGTAATGATATCCGTGAGGGTATCGTGCTGGAGATACTCCACATTCACGGTGTGCAGGTAGGAATCGCTACAGAAGATGTAATTAAGTTCCCCCAATTGCCCGCGCCGCTCCACGATTACCTGGGTGATCCAGTCGGTGAGGGTAGCGATGCTGTGTGTGGGGAGGGAACCACCTTCCGTATGGAAAGTGATGGCGGATGGGATTTTCAGAGTCGAAATTGCATTTCTACCGTGGAACCGCCGTTGATGTACCGCATCTTGTCACAGAGTTGGTTCATAAGAAAGACGCCGCGGCCGCCACATTCACAGATACGATCCGGACAAGTTGGATCCGGTAGGCTATCGAAGTTGAACCCGCCTCCCTGATCGGATACGCGAATAGACAAACCATCGGTCACCTGTGCAAACCGGATACTGACCATTTTGGAACGATCCTGTTTGTTACCGTGAATGATGGCATTGCTGACCGCCTCGGTAAGACTGATCAGAAGATTGTCGTGTTTCTCCTGATCCAGGTGATAGCGAGAGGCAAGTTGATTCACCAATTGCTCTACCTTATTGATGTTGTTGGGATCAGAAGAAAGTGTGAGCATGCAGGAGAGAGTTCAAAACTAAAATAGACGAAAAAAGTGAAAACTAAAGTAATATAACATTACGTCACCGTAAAATTGTTCATAACGGGCTGACAGACAGGGAACGAAAGTATTCATCCACCAGCGTTTGGTAGTACGGCTTTAACTCCGGGGTCACCCGGCGGAATTGTTCGACTTCCGCGCGACGCTGACGAATGTACTCCTCCAGACTTGGTGGAAGTTCGCGCCGTTGTTGCGCAGCCGTGGCGGATTTACGCTCCTCATCCATCTTTTGTTCCCGTTCAGCGCGTTCGTGTTCCAGCATTTTGGAAAGTATATCCTGCTGGCGCAGCAGTGTTTCATTGGTAAGACGCTTATTAACAAGGTCTTCCTCCGCGGCATTCATTTCATCGATTAATTCCTGGAGCTGGCCATCCTTTCCTTCTCCACTTTGCTGCCGCTGTTGTTGCTTTTCTTCCAGTGCCCGGCGTAAGGCAGCCTGTCGGGCAGCCATCTCGGCAAATTCCTTGCTGCTTCCGCCCTGCCCTTTTTCAAGTCCTTCCTTCATTTCCCGCATTTGCTCACCGACATTGCGCTGGCCTTCGCTACCCGGGTTTTCGCTGGGTTTACCGCTCTGCTGCCCCTGCTTCCCGTCGCTGGGATTCTGACACTGCTGCTGCCCCTGCATTTGGCCGGCCATTTGCTGTTGCATTTGCTCCATGCTTTCACTCAGCATCAGGGCAAGGTCGTTAAGGCCGGTCATAGCACGTTGCTGCAGATTAGCAGCCTGTGGCGTGCGCCGTTCTTCCAGTTCGTCGACCGTACCACTTAAGTTACCCCGTATATCGGTCACTTTTTCCGTAATGAAGGTCTCTATCTGGAAATTCCGCTTCGCCAGTGCCTGGAGGGAGTCCCTCACAAGTTCAAAATCGTTATTTATCTGAAATTGCTGCTGGACCAACTCGACGTACCGGGGCGTATTTACGGTGGTCAGATTGAGCTGATCCATCGTTTCTTCCTGATCGAAACTGAGATCCACGATATTCTCGAGTAATTGCCGAATGGCGGCCATGTCCTCGCTGTTCTGCTGTTGCTGCATACTCTGCATGGACTGATTCATCTGCTGAGCCATTTTTTGCATTTTCTGGCTTGCATCCTGCTGTTTCTTTGCCGCATCCTGCCGGGGCTGCTGTTGCTGCTGCTGCTCTTGTGGTTGCTGCTCTTGTGGTTCGCTTTGTTCTTGTGGTTCGCTTTGCTCCTGCGGTTCGCCGCCTTCCTGTGGTTGTTGTTCGGATTGTGGCTGGGCCTCCTGTTGATCGCCCTGCTCCTGAGGATCCTGTGGTTCCTTAGGCTGATCGCCTTCCTGTTGCCGGGCCTCTTCTATTTTCTCCTGGGCCTCCTGCATATCCTGTTCTACCTGTTCGGCTTGTTCTTTCTGCGTTTCCAGGGGCATCGGCCGATCCAGCTGTTCGTTTTTCTCCTCCGTCTGCTCCATTTTTTTCTGGAGTTCTTCAAATTTCTTCTGGAGTTCCTCCTGCTTCTGTTGCAGGTCCTCGGTCGGTGTTTCTCCCGCTTCGGTTTCTTCCGCCAGCTGCTCCTGTTCCTCGGCCAGTTGCTCGAGGTCCTCGATGGCGTCCTGCATTTCTTTTTCGATCTCCAGTTGCTTGAAAAGCTCCAGCATCCGATCCAGTTCGGCTTCGGTTTCCTCGTCGGAGAGTTCCATATCCTCCATACGTTCGAGGGTTTCATCCTTGTTGAGCTCCTCCATCAGGCGCTGGATCTCCTCCATCAATTCCTGCATCTCCTCCGAGAGCGACTTCTCGAACATCTCCTGCAGTTGCTCCTCCTTTTCCTGAATTTGCTGACTTTGCTCGGGTTGATTTTCCCGGTTTTCCTGAAATGCTTCCTGAGCTTTCTGGATCTGTTGCTTGATCTGTTGCTGTTGCTGAGCGAGCTTTTCTACCTCCTTTTTCAGTTTCCAGTCCACTTCTTTTTCCTGGAGCATCCGATCCCGGACATTTTTGGTCTCCTCGCGCAGCTTCCGGGTGTCGTCCAGGGCTTTTTGCAGTTGGTCCTTGATCTGACTGTCGTTTTCCTCCGCCCGCTCGTCCATCTCTTCCCGCGTTGGCATTCGGAAAGTCATTAACGACGTCTTCGACCGCTTACTTCCGTTTACGCCATCATTATCTCTCACCTCGAAGTAGTAGGTGAGCTGATCGCCGGGTGCTAGTTGGATATCCTGGCGGAGATCCATCACGTAATCGTATTCCGTTCGCTTACCCGCAGGTCCGCTGACCGGAACCCGCTCTTCCTGGATGCCCTCACCGGCGTTTTGAATGCTATATACGAAGTCCAGTCCCCGGATGCCGTGGTCGTCGGATGCTTCGCCTACGAAAAAAATCAGCGATTCCTCCGTCGAGTCGCGAAAGCTTTCCACGGAGATACGCGGATACTGATCGGGAATGACGTTGAGCATGAAGCTGACCGAATCGGCAAGTGGCAGCCGGTCGTTGCCGATGTAGAGGGTGTAGCGATCATTACGCATAGCGCGCTTGTCAAAACTGTGGAGATCACGACCGTCGCGGCGCAGACGTCCGGTGGTATCTTCACTGGCGAAGTGCAGATCGATGTATTCGGTATTCTCCGTATCGAAGGACCACTTCAGGCGGGTACCAACCGGCACCGTAAGGTCACCGACGTTAGCCAGTTCCTCATTTTTGCGATTAAGGTAGGCCGGATATTCCGCGGCCACGGAAAAACCGGCGATAGTAGGTTTGGGCAATACCTCCAAGGTGTAGTCACTGCTTTCTACCTCACCGGCCGACAGGCTGAAGGCTACGGAAGACTGCACGTTATTGAACTCGTAGGTAAAGGTGCTCGCATCCTGCTTTTTGAGTCGGTAGCGGTATCCGTCCACCTCAATGAAAGCCTCGGCCGGAAGGACCTCTCCCTCCACCTTCACCGTCAGGGGAAAATTGCCGTATTGCACTACCTCCAGATCGTCGTTGGCAAGTTGAAAGCTGAAGGGGGCCGGCCGATCAAAGGTTTCGTTGTTACGGATCAATCGACTGGTACTGTCCTTGATCAGGGTAGGGGAGGCAATAAGGATGACGAGCAGGAGCAGCATCGGGGGCAGGGCGAACTTGAGGTACCGGCTGTTTTCGGTCAGATCGATAGCTGAACGAAAGGGTACCGGGCTGATCTCGGACGATTTCTGATCGATGGAGGCCAGCACTAATTCGTTGTTAACCACCCCGGCCTGTCGACGCAGCTGGAGTACATTCAGCAGCTTGTCCTGTACATTGCTAAAATGAGCACCAATGATGGCTGCCGCACGTTCGTGGCTGATGACCTCCCCGAGGCGAAAGTAGCGACTAAGCGGCAAGATCACCCATCCGGCAAAAGCAATCACGCTGAGAGCCAGGAAACCATACCACAGTAATTTGCGGGTAGTGCCGGGAAAATAGAACTGGGATTCCAGGAGGCTGACCACCAGGAAAGATAAGAGCACCAGGCCCACGGAATACAGCATTCCCCGTATGGCACTATTGATGTAGTACTTTCGGATGAAGGCATCGAGCTTACCGATGAGAAGGTCGTAATGTTGGGTACGGGCCATGGGAGGGGGGATTGCGACCGGAACAGTGATCCAATATACAATGAGCAAAAGAACTTCCTGGTTGACATACAACGTCTTAGGGTCGGGAAGTATGCGAAAGTGTTCCCAGGAAGTCTAAAAGTGTCAGAACACCTATCTTTGTTCTACTAGGCAAATTTGATCTGCTCAACATATATTGGGACAATTCCGTTTGCACTCTATTGTATTCACCTTTTCAAGGTAGTACGCCTTCTTGGGCTACTTTCGGTCTCTATCGCAACAATTTACCTTATGCATCCCCTTACTCCACCGCAAATTATGGCCCTTGCCAACAAGGTGGTTGGCGATAGCAGCGATGGTTTGTTATGCGCCAACTTAAGTGGTCGGGTACGCTATGCAAACACTTCCGCCTGTACTACCCTCGGCTATTCCTTTGAGGACATGGTTAAGAAGACGCTAGAAGATTATTCTCCTAGTCTCTCGCAGGTCCTTTGGAAGCAGCACTGCCTGAAAACGATAAATAATGGCAGTGACCAGATTTACACGTACCACCAAAACTGTAAAGGTGATTCCTACCCGGTTACCATTCACAGCATACCGCACGTTGTTTCGGATACCAACGAGCAACTGATCTGTAGCATCGTTCAGGACGCGAAAAACAGCAAACGGTATAAGCGGATGCTGGAAAATGTCGAACACTCCCAGCGCATCGGCAGCTTTGATCTTAACCTTCAGGACCAGAGCATCCTGGTGAGTGAAAACCTAAAGGCTATAATGGGGGCCTCGGATCCGGAGGAGCTCAAACCGAACGCTATCCTGAACCGGCTCTCAAAGGAGGACACCGCAAGGTGGAATTCTCAGATGATCAATTTCCTTAGCGGCTACCATCGGATGGACGAAAATTTCCTAATGCGGACGGCTGCCGATAAACAATCGCTGGTGCGGGTCATCATGTGGTCGCGCATGCAAGACGGTTCCGTAAGCGGCATTACCGGCCACTACGAGGTTATCGATGAATCGGGAAAGGAAAGGATGATCAGTTTGGAAGAAAACCAGCGACGCCACATTATCTGTGCCCTCCGCTATACCAACGGACGGGTTACCGGACCAAACGGTGCGGGCAAATTGCTGGATATCAATGGAAAGACCCTTTTTGCCCGGATGAAGAAGCTGAATATCAACCGGGACGATTATACGCTTCGCTGATCGCGTCCTACCTGCGGTCCCCCGCCCGAATCTCTTATACCAGGATAAGGAATAGTCCCAGCAGAAACTCCCCCGTTTTATAGAAGAGTATGCCCAAAACGGCTACGCCGATAAGGTTTTGCCACCAGGCATTCGTCTGCTCACCCAGCAGCTCCCGGCGGTTAGCGAGGTAAAAGATCACGGAAGCGATGAAGGGGAGCAGGAGCCCGTTGATCACCTGAGCCGCGAGGATAACCCCGACAATATCCAATTGAAGAAGGGCAACAAGCAGCCCGATTATGACCACCACCAGCCAGGTGGCCCGAAAGGCGCTTCCGCCTGACCGCCAGCTTTTATCACCGGTGGCCAATAAGCCCCTGCCCGCCATTGCCGCGGCCAGTGGAGCCGTCGTAGCGGAGCTGAATCCCGCGGCAAATAAGCCCGTACCGAGTACGAGCCGGCCGTATTCACCGAGAAAGGCTTCCAGGCTAACGGCCAGATCTTCAAAGGATACGAATCCGGAGGCCGTAATACCCACCACGACGATGGAGGAGGTAACGACAAGGCCAACGCTAAAACTGAGGAGTAGTCCGCGCCGCATGTCCGCAAGTTGCCCCCCGGATCCCAGCCCAGCAGCCAAAAAGAAGTTGTAGGGAACGATCGTGGTTCCCAGTAGGCCCAGGATAATGTTCGTTTCGATGGGAGCTTCGGGCCGGTCGGGGTAAACTCCCGGCCAGGCGATCTGAATGGCGGCAACGATGAACAGCAAACCCATCACGGCAACGATGTAGGCCATGATCCGGCCGATAAGTTGGGTGCTTCCTTTCCAGAGCAGACTGAAAACGAAGCCCGCAATGAGGAGTACCGCCCATCGTCCTATGGGAAAGAGCAACTGCAGTCCGCTAAGGGCACCGAGCAGATTTCCCGCCTGGTAGGCCATGCATCCGAAGAATACGGCACCGAATAGCAGGAAGGGAAGCCACTGTCCGCTTCCGCTGAGCAACTGACCCAGGTTCCGGCGGCTAACCATGGTTACCCGGGCGGCCATCTCCATAAAAACGTAGCCCGCTACCGCGGCGAGGACGATCACGGGCAAATAGGCATAGCCTCCCAATGCACCGGCCCGCGTGGCGGTGGCTACCGTACCCGGACCGATAAAGGCGGCCGCGATGAGCGACCAGACGAGCGCACGGCCCCAGGAGGAGGATTCGATGGTTAGTTGACTTTAGTCAACCACAGTTTACGAAGTCCGCTGCGAATTTGACGCTCCTGCGCAAGATCAACGTAGCTGTGGAGCGGGTAGGCACAGTCGCCACAACGATGGTAGATGGCAAAATCTCCACGTCCGTTGATGTAGATCCGGAAGTCGCCGGGGGCGGGCTCTTCGCTGCTGCAGCGAGTACAGCGGGCCATCTTGCGGGCAAAATGCCACAGGAAATCGCAGTGTTCGCGTAAGTGAAGCGCCAATTCGTTGAAGGAGATACGGATCTCCGTCGTGTAGGTGAGGGGTTTAACCGAATTCATGAGACCAAAATTTACTAGCTAAAAGAAAGAAAAAGACAATTTAATCACATTATCCATGCACAATAACGCAATTATGATGTTCTACATTCTGCTTTGGAGCGAAATTTTATTGGGAATGCCTGGCTGCCGTAGCGCGGGCGACACGCCCTAAGCCGTGTACAGCAACCTTTTCGTGCTTATGCGTTTGTAGGATTATGATCCTGCTTTTACACACGCTCATCCAGGCAGTAGTGGCCTTTTTATTTCTCTTCTACGACAATGCGGGGGATCTCGTACCGGGCTTCGGTACTTCCGAAGGGCCTAGCTTCGTCTTGTTGATGAAGCTTTATGGTCTGACAGCATTCTTTCTAGCGGGATTATCTGCCTATGCTTACTGGCGGCGAACGGATGATAAGATCTTCCTGCTCCTTACGCTGAGTCTGAGCATCTATCACTTCCTGATGATTGCGGTGCAGACCGTATATAATCCCGATCAACGAGCGGCATTGCTTCACTTCCTGTTGGCCATATTTCTGACGGGACAATACCTCGGACGGAAGAAAAAATCCTGGAACGACCCGAATTCCGGAACGATTTAAACCGCCAAACTTTTTTCCGCTTTGTTTTCCACCATTTTATCCACAGCCCTCAAAGGTCGTCCCGGATGGAAGCGATAGTTGATGTAAATCACGGTTGCCACGAGGGCAATAGCGGTGAATTGGTGCGCAACGCCAAAACCTACGGGGACCTGTCCCTGACTGTTTACCACCGTGAGAATTCCCAGCGTGACCTGCGTTATCAACAGGCTTATCAACAGGGTATTTGCCCGCTTCATTCCCTTGGTCAGATCGAGTTTACGGCAGCGGTAAACGAAGTATAAGATAATGACTGTCAGCAGGTAAGCCGTCATCCGGTGAAAGAACTGGAAGAGGGCGGGCTGGAACAGGCTCTGCTCGTACCGCACGAGATTTTCCACAGTCCAGGCGGAAGCGTCCAACAGGACCGGCGGGAGGAAAGATCCGTTCATATCCGGCCAGGTAGGGTAGGGAAGCGCGGCCCGCGCTCCACTCATTACCCCGCCGAGGAGAAGTTGGAAAATGAGCAACAAATTCAAAGGAACGAGTAACTTATTCACCGACGACTGTGGAAAAACCTGCGTCACCGGCTGAATTACCTTCAAGGTTATCCACAGGAGATAAGAGAAGAGCGTTATTCCCAGCGCAAGGTGTAAGGTAAGCTTGTAAGCATCGACCCAGGGACGGTCAATAAGGCCGCTGGCAACCATGATCCATCCGAAGCTGGCCGCCAGGGCCGCCAGGAGCACCACGACGCCCAGACGACGCATCAGGGGCGGATCCAGGAACCCCTTGCGCCAGAAGATCAGGAAGCCGACCACGAAGACCAGGCCCATCGTTCTGGCCCATTGGCGGTGGAACCACTCCCAGAAGTAGATAAATTTGAAATCGGCCATCGAGATATCGGCAAAGATCTTCTCGTACTGGGGGGACTGCTGGTACTTCACGAATTCCACCTCCCAATCCGCCGCGTTGAGCGGCGGAACGGCACCACTGAGCACTTCCCACTCGGTGATGGAAAGGCCCGACTCCGTCAGGCGGGTTATCCCCCCGATCACAATCTGGCCAACGACCATCACCAGGCCCACGATCAACCAGATCTTTACCGGTCGGGGGTAGCTGCGCAGCGATTTTCCCATGCTCTTAATAGTTATTATCTTTTTTAAAATTCAAATCCCTTTATCGTTATTAGGGCTGTGGAAAGCGGGAGAAAGATCTCCCGAATCGCTTGGTAATCCCGATCTCCACCGATTACAGCCCTCTTTTAACAGCCTATCCACATCCTAACAAGCCCGGAAGCAGGGGGATTTGAGATTATTCCACAATCGCGGGTTTCTGCTCGACCTAATAACTTTTATGACATTCCCATGGGGATAACGCGAAGGAAACGGTGGTGTCGACGTGGAGAGTGATTGTGGAAAGCTGTGGAAATGTGGATAAGTGGGCAATATTCCGCTTCCTGGCGCGCCAACTGTGGATAAACCCCACTTTTTCCACGTTTTTCCACGGGCGGGGGGCGGAAAACGGCTTACGCTAAACACCTATTTAACAGGGAGTTTACACCTGGGCGATTCCGACATGTGAATAACCTCATTGCTTATTCGCCGACCAGCTCCATCCACTCCATCTCCTTTTCCTCAATGGCTTCATTGACCTCGGAAAGCTCCTTCCCGAGCTCTGCGATCCGCTCCGGGGTCAGACTGCCCATCTTGTTGAATTGCTGATTGATCTCGGTTTTGCGGGCTTCCAGTTTCCCGATCTGCCCCTCCACGCGGCGGATGGCCTTCCGCTGGTCCTGGGAGAGCTGATTTTCTGAGGGCGGCGGGGGCGCAGGAACGGTACTTTCTGGCTTGGGCGAATAGTTGGTCTGGTGTTCTTCCCGGATCATTTCCCGGTATTCGGTATACAATCCGTTCCAGTCGCGGATCTTTCCTTCCCCCTCGAAAATGAAGAGATGATGGGCCAGTTTATCGAGAAAAAATCGGTCGTGACT
Organism: Lewinellaceae bacterium; assembly: GCA_963747415.1. Classification (GTDB taxonomy): domain Bacteria; phylum Bacteroidota; class Bacteroidia; order Chitinophagales; family Saprospiraceae; genus Neolewinella. The sequence continues at coordinate 2,635,361 of CAVVFF010000004.1, forward strand.
TACGATGAGTACACAGCCGGGAAAATCCATCAGGAAATCCTCCAGCACGTTCAGGGTAACGATGTCCAGGTCGTTGGTCGGTTCGTCCAGGATAAGGAAGTTGGGATTCTTCATCAGTATCGTGAGCAGGTACAAGCGGCGCTTTTCGCCACCGCTGAGCTGGCTGACGTATACCTGCTGCTGTTTACTGTTGAACATAAAGCGCTCGAGTAGCCCCCGGGCGGTTAGCTTTAGTCCCTTTTCGAGCGGAATGAATTCGGCGATCTCCCGAATCACCTCGATCACGCGCATATCCTGACTCAGGTTGATGCCCTCCTGGGTATAGTAGCCGAATACGGTATTGCTGCCGTGTACGACCTTACCGGTATCGGGCTCCAATTCTTTAGTAAGCATGTGGAGCAGGGTGGATTTTCCCGCTCCGTTGCGTCCTACGATACCGACCCGTTCCCCTTTCTGAAATTTATAGCTGAACCCCTTTACCAATTCCTTGTCACCGTAGGACTTGCCGATGTTGTGGGCTTCCAGGATTTTGCTGCCGAGCCGCTGCCCCTTGATCTCGAGGGTCAGCTCATCCTCGCTGCGGTAACTACCTACCTTATTTTTCAGGTCGCTGAAGGCAGTGAGCCGGCTTTTGGCTTTCGTACCGCGGCCGCTGGGCATGCGTCGTACCCACTCCAGTTCCTTTTTCATCCGCTTGCGGTCCTTATCGAGTTCGGCGCTTTCCGTTTCCTCCCGGGTAGCCTTTTTGTCGAGGAAGTCGGAGTAGTTGCCGGTGTAGTGGTAGATGTTTCCGCCTTCCAGTTCGATGATGCGGTTGCATACCCGCTCCAGGAAGTAGCGGTCGTGGGTAACCATCAGCAGGGTCAGGTTGGGCGACTGCAGCCACTCCTCCAGCCACTCGATCATATCCAGGTCGAGGTGGTTGGTGGGTTCGTCCATGATGATCAGATCGGGCTCGTCGATGATCAGTTTGGCCAGGGCTACGCGCTTGCGCTGGCCGCCGGAAAGGGTAGCGACTTTTTGGTTTACGTCCTCGATATTGAGCTTGCTAAGTACTTCCTTGATCCGGGCTTCGATGTCCCAGGCCTGCAGGCGATCCATTCGGCTCAGGGCATCCTGTAGCAATTTAGGTTTTTCCGGGTGGGAGAGCGCCTGCTCGTAATCCCGTACCGCGCGGACCAGTTCGTTATCGCTGTCGTAGACGGCATCCATGACGGTGGCACCTTCGCCGAAATCCGGCTCCTGGGGCAGGTAGGCCAAACGCGCATCCTTGTGCACGTAGGCCCGGGAACCCGTTCCCTCGGGCTGATCGATGCCGGCGGCTACGCGGAGCAGCGTGGATTTACCCGTTCCGTTTTTCGCCACCAGGGCGACCTTGGTGTACTGGGCAACCTGTAAGTCGACTTGGTCGAATAGCACTTTTTCACCGTAAATTTTTGATACCCGCTCGAGTTCGAGGTAAACCATCTTCACAAATTTTCGGCCACAAAGATGCGAAAATTGCCTCGCCGACCCTGGCTCAGAGGTTGTCGTATACCCAGGCGAGAATGTCCTCCATCTCCCCGTAATATTCCGGGCTGGAGGCCATGACGTTATTGTGAAGGAAACTGAAGGCGAGCCACCTTCCGCTACTCGAACGGAGTAAACCGCTAATGCAGATCACGCCACTGAGGGAACCGGTCTTTGCCCATACGTAGGTTTCGTACCGGTTGTCGAAGCGTTCCTCGAGCGTACCATTTCGGCCACCGGCCGGGAGAAGCGCAATCAGGCGTTCGTGCCCTACTTCCCGCTCAAGCGCCGCAATCAACCGAACCATCTGGTCGGGCTTGACGAGGTTGTACCGACTCAGGCCGCTTCCGTCGCGGTAACTGATCTCTCCCAGTCCCATTTCCTGAAAAAGGGTATCCGTGGCCCATTCAAAGAGCATTTCTTCATCAGGGGTTCCGTAGCGCTCTACCGCCGCGAGCAGCATCAATTGTTCGGCGAGGAAATTATCGCTGTCTTGCAACACTTTACGGTAAAGGGTGTCGGGCAGAGTAGTCCGAATCGTCCGGGCGCTACCGCGGGCTGGGCGGGGATGATCCGAGGAGCGAAAGTCGAGGTCCGGAAAGGCATCCCCCAGATAGCGGATAGCCGCAGCGGAATCGACGCTTAAGGCTCTTTCCAGCGGAAAATTGGAAGGTTGATAAAACTCTTCATTTACGGTAAAGGCATTACTTCCCTCCACCCGGGAGATGGTCCGCTGCTGGCCGGTATCCTGCACGAGTCCCTCGATCACTTCGGAGGGTGAGCCGAAAAGGGTTTCTTTCCCGTCTTCCCCCACCGTTTGGTAATCCAGGTAAAGCCGGTTCCCGTAAACGGGCAGCGCAGATCGTTCGAAAACGTAACCGTAATTGTAGTCATCCCAGCTCCACCCAGCACCGTAGCGTGCCGTTACTTCTTGGGGAGGGGAATTGACCACTATTTTCTTAGCCCGCTGGGTCAGCCAGGGTTGCAGGGTATCGAAACCGATAAAGGAGGGGTGAAGCAGCAGGGGGTAGCCCGTGCCCCACAGCTCGATCCGATCGTCGTACTCCTCATACTGAATTGCGGGGGCTCCGCCCTCCAGTATGCGGTTAGCTACAAAGAAGGTCAGCAACTTGGTGTTGCTGGCGGGGACGAAATAGCGTTCCGCGTTGTAGCCGTAAATGCTCCGCTCCGCTTCCAGGTCGTAGAGCGCAAAACCGGTGTGACCTTCGGCGAAGACATCATTGTAGCGAATACGATTTTCCAGTACCTTAATAATTGCCCGTTTAGACATCACCTGGGCCTGGGAGGCGGTCAGGGCAAAGAAACAGACGGTCAGGAGGAGATAGCAGCGCATAAGGGGAAAGGACATAAAAAAAGGCCGAAACACGGGGTTCCGGCCTATAAAATTATAATCCCAAAAACTAATCGGTCAGACGACGTTGGTCCATCGTCAACTGTTTTTTCGTTTTGCGAGGTGGTCGTGCTCCTTAAGGTGATAATTATTACAGGCAAAAACTCCCAAAAAGGGGATGGCCGTATTATCGATATACGATTTAACAGGCAGCTAGTGCTTCAAGATTGAACTACGCAAAAGCTTGACGTTGGTAACGTGATGCTGAACGAGTGGACGAAAGTCGAGGAAGAGCAGCGCCGTGAGGGCAAGTTAAGGTGTAGCTTATGTTGGTCATGAAGCACTCGACTAACTTTCCTGTTCGTCCTTTACCAGGAGCTGGAAGCCGTTGCCGTGGATGTTGACGATCTCGATGGCGGTATCCGGCTTCAGGTACTTACGGAGTTTGGTAACGAAAACATCCATGGAGCGGGCAGTGAAGTAATTGTCTTCGCCCCAAATCTTGGTAAGGGCCTCGCTACGGCTAAGAATGTCGTTTTTATTGATGGCGAACAAGCGCAGGAGCTGGGCTTCCTTCGGACTGAGTTTGTCCTTCGACTTTTCTCCCTTATCGTCGGTAAACGTCAGGATGCGCAGGGGGAAATTGAAGTGAAATTTACCGAATTCGAAGTCGGTCTGCTCTTCCTTCGGGTCGCTGGGTACCTGACTGCGGCGTAGGATAACGTTGATGCGCGCCAGTAGTTCCTCGCTATTGAAGGGTTTGGTAATGTAATCATCGGCTCCAAGCTCGAAACCGTTCAGGACATCGTCCTTCATCGCCTTGGCCGTGAGGAAAATGATGGGGGTTTGGGTGTCGTCCTCCCGGATCTTTTTGGCCAGTTCGAAGCCGCTTAATCGGGGCATCATTACGTCAAAGATGCAGAGATCCCAATCTGCGCGACGGTAGGCCTCAAGTCCGGCAACCCCGTCGGTAGCGAGCGTAACGTCGTAGTCGTGGGCCTCCAGATAGGACCGCAGGACATCGCCGAAGTTTCGGTCGTCTTCGACCAGGAGTAGTTTGGCTTCGGTTGTATTTGATTCGCTCATTTTTGGGTGCTATTTACTTCAACGTGATGGTATGATCAATCGGCTTGTCGGTACGGAAAGGTTACGATAAAGCTACTGCCATTTCCGAGCTCACTCTTCACCTCGATGTTACCACCGTGTACTTCGGTGATGGTTTTGACGTAGGAAAGGCCCAACCCAAATCCCTTTACGTCGTGACGATCACCGGTATGTACCCGGTAAAAACGGTCGAAAATGTTTTTTCGTGCTTCGCGTGTCATTCCGAGGCCATGGTCGGTCACCGTAACCTGTACTCCCCGCGCCACGTTTGCCGTAGAAACAATGATCTCGGGCGCCTCCGGGGAATATTTGTTGGCATTGTCCAGCAGGTTATTGATCAGGCTGGAAAGGTGGGTAAGGTCGCCCTCCACGACCGAGGGGTTAGCCTCGAGATGGGTAGTGACGGTTCCCCCCCGGGGCTCCACCTGCAGGCAAATATATTCTACGGCACTTTGCACGATATCGTTGAGGTCCACGGCTGTCAGGTTGAGGTTTAGCCGGCTCTTATCGAGTTTGGCCATTTGCAGCACCTTTTCTACCTGATCGTTCATCCGTTTGTTCTCTTGCTTGATGATCCGGGCGAAGCGCTGCACCTTTTCGGGATCGCCGCTGATCCTGGGGCTCACGATACTGTCCGTAGCCAGGGAGATCGTCGCGATGGGCGTTTTGAACTCGTGGGTCATATTGTTGATGAAGTCGGTTTTCATTTCCGAAACCTGCTTTTGACGCAGGATCACATAGATCGTGTAGACGAAGCACCCCAGGATGATCAGGACGAAAAGCAGGCTGGCGGCAAAATTGCCGTAGAGGGAGCTGTAGATCACCTGGTCCTTGTTCGGGCTGTAGGCACGGATCTCGCCGGGAATGGTGGAATCGTCGTCGAAAAGACTTACGGTGTAGTCACCGTTCATTAGGTCTTCGTGACGGCTGGTATCGGAGCCGAGGGGAGAGAGCAGGCGGCCGTTGCGGGACAAAAATCGTTCCTGCCGGGTATCGTAAATGCCGTATTCGAGCTGGTTTTCGATCCCGGCGTTCTTGAGCTCCTTAACGATCTTATTGTGAATAGCTTCGCGATTAATGCGCTCCTCCAGATTCCGGTTGGCAAACTGCGCGTGGAGACGAATGGACGAATTGGGACTGATGCGAATCGAGCGGGCGCTTAAGAGCGTAGAGGACGACCCGGCGATCCGGAGTTCGCTGTAGCGACCTTCGGGGACACCGCCGGCGTACCCGTTATTCAGCGTTAGGCGGATCTCGTCCTCCTCCCGCTCTTCCACCTCGTCGGCGACCTGCTTCATCACGTTCTGTATCGCCCGGTCATAGCGCTCCCGGTTCACTTCCAGGCCCGTTTGCAGCAAGCGAAGCTGAAGGATGATAAGCCCCACGATGGCGGAAACCATGAGGCCGATGATCAGGTAAATTGATTTTTGACTCATGCAATGGAAAAACTACGGCGTAAAAGGGATTGCAGATTAATACGCTGGGAAAAGGGTCCTTTATCCATAACGATCTTGCCTTTAAAGGTTTATTAAGAGCTACCGCTGTGGTTTCTTCTTACGGGCGGGCGGCTTTTTTCGGCGGCGGCCAGTTTAGCCCGGTGAATATGGCCGCTGCCTGATTGGCTTAGCAAGAAGCGGACAAGGGCTAACTTTACCCCCTCTTAGCATGCCCGCCGTAACCATCCATACTACCCAAAATGTCCGTATCGACTACGAAGCCGCGGGCGTAGGGCTACGCATCGGGGCTTTCGTGATCGACCTGATCGCCGTGGTGGTGACCTACTTTTTCTTCCTCTTATTGTTAGAGTTATTGGAGGTGGAGGTCGATTTTTATGTCCTTCGGGATTACGGTCTGCTGTTTTACGTCATCCTATACTTTTTCTTTTGGGAAATGCTCAGCCGGGGACAAACGGCAGGCAAAAAGATACTGAAACTACGGGTGATCCGGTTAGACGGACAGGATCCGACACCGGCAGATTTTCTGGTCCGCTCCGTTTTTCTTCTGCTGGACGTCGTCTTTACCGCCGGCGTCCTGGCCGTTCTGCTGATCGTTACGGGACGGCAGAATCAACGATTGGGGGACCTGATCGCCCGCACGGTGGTCATAAATACCCAAAATTTCGGTGGCGTAACGCTACGCGACATCCTCACCATCCGCAACCGCGACGAACACCAGGCCAGGTATACCTCCGTCCAGCGAATGACGGATGACGACATGCTCCTGGTCAAGCAGACGCTCACCCGCTATCGCCACTATGGCAACCGGGCCCACCGAGAGGCCTTACACCAACTGGCCGACCGAATGATGGAACTCCTGGACATTCAGGCGAGCGAGCGACCGGATTCGGACGAAACTTTCTTGGATGCCCTTTTACTGGACTATATCGTACTGACCCGATGATGGTGGACTACGTAATCGTCCTGGTAGGTTCCTTTCTGGCCGGTGGTATCAACACCCTGTCCGGCAACGGTTCGGCCATTACGCTGACCATCCTCATGGAAGTCCTGGGCCTGCCGGGTACCGTGGCGAACGCCACCAATAGGGTAGGCATCGTGACGCAAAGTCTGGCGGGAACCTGGGCCTTCCAAAGCGCGGGCCGGCTGAAGCTATCCCCGGCACGGCAAAAAGAAATGTGGACCATCGTGGTTATTTCCACCCTCGGGGCCCTGGTCGGGATCTGGTTGAGTCTGATCGTAGACAATGCGACTTACCGCTCCATCTTCCGCTATCTACTATTCGTAATGCTGTTGGTGGTACTGGTCAATCCAAAAAAGTGGTTGCGGGCGGAGCAACCTGAGAAACCACTTTCCCTCTGGCTCGGCATTCCCGCTTTTTTCGCGTTGGGCATCTACGGTGGCTTCATCCAGATGGGAATGGGCATTTTTTTCCTGGCGTTGATGGTGCTGGTGGCGAAGTACGAAATTATCCAGGCCAACGTGGTAAAGGGGATCGTGGTCCTCATTTATACGCTGGTGGCGGTGGTTATCTTCGCCTGGCAGGGGCTTATCGACTGGCCGCTGGGACTGCTGATGGCCATCGGGCAGACCCTCGGCGGCTACCTGACGGCGCGCTATGCCTCCAATCACCCAAAAGCGGGCGTCTGGGCGTATCGTTTGCTTGTGGTGGTGATCATCGCCGCCATTGCCAAAGCGTTCTGGCCGTTCTAGGGCGTTTTTATCCTGCGCTCCGCCGCCCTGGCATCTAAAGTTATTTAAGGCTAATTTTGGCGCGCCCACAACACTACTTGTCCCCACAGGTTTAAAAACCTGCGGTTGGGTCCCCAATGAATAACTTATGAATAAAAAGACGCTTAAGAACATCCTCAAAGCACTTCTGGGGCTCGGAATCGTAGCGATCGGCTTTTTCGGGATGCGGTATTTATTCTCACTGAAGGAAGATCCACCCAAGAAAGCCCCGGAGAAACGCATCAAGATAGTTGAGACGCAGCGGGTAAATAACGGCGACCTGGCGACGACGCTGGACGTACAGGGACGTCTGGAGGCCTATAATAAGATCGAACTCTACAGCGAAGTGGGCGGCAGCGTGGAAGAAACCGGCCGTCCGCTTAAGGAGGGCACGTACTTCCCTAAGGGTAACGTCATCTTGCGTATAAACGACGAGGAGGCCCGGCTGAACCTACAGGCGCAAAAAGCCAACCTCCTGAATTCGATTGCACAGATCATGCCCGATCTCAAGATCGATTACGGTGAAAGCTTCGGTGCCTGGGAGCGCTACCTCGACAGTTTCGACGTGGATGCGCCCTTGCCCAGCCTGCCCACGGCGGTGAACCAGCAGGAAAAGCTGTTTATCGCCGGGCAAAACCTCTACAGCCAATACTACGCGATCAAGGGCCTCGAGGAGCGGCTGAGCAAATATGTCCTTTACGCCCCTTTTTCCGGGGTGCTTACCTCCGTCATGATCAACCAGGGTGCAGTGGTGCGTGCCGGACAGCAACTCGGTGAATTGATGGCAACGGGTTATTACGAAATGGTTGCCACGGTGCCGCTTTCCGATCTGGATTACCTCGAAACCGGCGGACAGGTAACTTTATACAGTGAGGATATAGCCGGGGAGTGGGAAGGAAAGATCCGCCGGATAAGTAATCAGATCGATGCCGGCTCCCAGACGGTTGAGGTCTACATTGGCGTAAGCGGCGATCAGCTGCGGGAGGGCATGTACCTGCGTGGAGAAGCCGCCGCCCGCACCCTGGAGAACGTCGTGGAGATCGACCGCAACCTACTTATCGATGAGGAGGGAGTATATATCGTCAGACAGGACACCCTCCTGAATTTGCAACCGGTACAAGTGAGAAAATTCAATCAGACCACGGTGTTGGTGAGCGGCATACCCGAGGGCGCCGAACTGCTGACCAGTACGGTACCCGGTGCCTTTGACGGCATGCGCGTACAGATTCAGGAAACCGATTTCGAACCCCGCAAAGCCGCCGAAGCCCAGGCCCCCGGCGCCGAGCGTCCCACCAGCAGTCTGAAGTAACCACCCCCGCCGCCATGAAAGGATTTATCAACTACTTCATAAAGTATCCGGTTGCGGCCAACCTGCTGATGTTCGGCCTCCTGATCATGGGAGGTCTGAGCCTGCTGCAGATGACTTCCACCTACTTTCCGGAGGCACCGAGTCGCAACATCGCGATACAGGTGGCCTATCCCGGGGCTAGCCCCGAGGAAGTAGAAGAAGGCATTGTAAATAAGATCGAGGAGAACCTGAAGGGACTGACGGGCGTAGAGCGGTACACCTCCGTCAGTTCGGAAAACAGCGGCAGTATCAACGTTGAAGTACTCAAGGGCTACGATACCGACCTGATCGTCCAGGACGTAAAGAACGCGGTCGACCGCATCAGCAGCTTTCCGGTGGGCATTGAGCCGCCGGTCATCTTCAAGCAGGAGCGCCTGGGCCGCGCGATCACTTTCGCCCTCTCGGGAGAAGGGGTAAGTCTGAGTGCCCTGAAAACTGCGGCCCGCCAGGTGGAAGACGATCTGCTTGCCTTGGACGGACTCTCGAAGGTGGAGCTTTCCGGATTCCCCAATGAGGAGATCGAGATCGCCTTCCGGGAGGCCGATCTGCAGGCGTACGGCCTGACCTTTCAGGATGCGGCGGATGCGGTACGTAGGACTAACGTAGACGTAACGGGTGGTACGGTAAAGGGATTGAACGAGGAATTGCTCCTGCGCGCCCGCAACAAAGAATATTACGCCGACGGCCTCCGCGATATCGTGGTCAAGACCACCGAGAACGGCGGAACCGTCCGGCTGGCACAGGTAGCTACCGTGCGCGACCGGTGGGCTGACCAGCCCAACCGCGCCTACCTGGATGGCACGCCGAGTGTAAGCGTCAATGTGCAAAACACCCTGGAGGAGGACATGCTGCCGATCACCGACATGGTCAAGGACTACATCGAAACCTTCAATGCGGAGAATACTGCGATCAAGGCCACGATCGTGAGTGACTCGAGTGTAACCTTGCGACAGCGCATGCAGACCTTACAGGTCAACGGATTGCAGGGCTTCTTCATCGTGGCGATCCTCCTGGCGGTCTTTTTGCACTGGCGGCTTGCCTTTTGGGTAGCCCTGTCCATACCCATCAGCTTTGCGGGAATGTTCATTTTTGCCAATGCCCTGGGAGTAACCCTCAACGTAATTTCCCTCTTCGGAATGATTATCGTGATCGGAATCCTGGTGGATGACGGCATCGTGATCGGGGAGAACATCTACAGCTACCACGAAAAGGGACTCCCGCGCATCAAGGCGGCGTTGAACGGGACCAACGACGTGCTGAGCGCGGTCTTTGCCGCCATTACCACGACGGTCATTGCCTTTGCAAGTTTCTTCTTTATCGACGGCACCCTGGGCGACTTTTTTCGGGAGATGGCCATTGTCGTCATCTTCTCATTGATCTTCTCGCTTATCGAGGGTGCTATCATTCTACCGACCCACGTGGCCCATTCCCACGCCCTGGACAAGGACGTGAAGCCGAACGCCGTTCAGCGCAAGTTTGACCAACTCATGAATTTCCTGCGGGATACCCTTTACGGTCCGGTACTACGGTGGACGATGCGGTTTAAGTTCCTTACCCTATCCATTTGCATAGCCATTCTCTTCCTCAGCGTCGGCGCGGTGGGGGGCGGATTCGTGAAGACTACTTTTTTCCCCAATATCGAGCGGGATGAGGTTGACGTCGTATTGCAGCTTCCCGCCGGAACGCCGGAAACCCGGACCCAGGAAATCCTGGAACGCATCGCCGCCGCCGCCGAGCGGGTCAATAAGCGGATGAGTGCCAACATTTACGGAGACGGCCGGGAGATCGTGGAGCGGGTGGAAGTGAAGGTAGGGCCGACCACCTACCAGGGCACCGTAACGGTAGCCCTGCTGCCCGGAGAGGAGCGGGAGGACGTCGCCCTTCGGGACGTACAGAATGCCGTTCGCGAGGAAGTAGGTCCCATCGATGAGGCGGAGATACTCAGCTTCGGGGGGGCCTCGCCGTGGGGTAAACCCGTTAGCGTTAGCCTGGTCGGTAGCGACATCAACGAACTGGAGAAAGCCACCCAGGCGGTAAAGGCCGAACTGGAGCAGCTGGCCGAACTGACGGACGTGGTCGATAACAACCAGGAGGGCCTGCGAGAAATGAATATTACCCTAAAGGAAAAAGCCCGCTACCTGGGCCTGGACCTGCAGGACATAGTCGGACAGGTGCGCTCCGCCTTCTTCGGTGCCGAAGCCCAGCGACTGCAACGGGGCGAGGACGAGGTGCGGGTGTGGCTACGCTACGGAGAGAACAGTCGCCGCAGCATTGCCGACCTGAATCGAATGCGTATCAGGTTGCCCAACGGCGGGGAATACCCGGTGTCGGAGATCGTGAACCTGGAACCCCAGCGGGGCGTAATCGCCATCAATCATACCGATGGGCGCCGCGAAGTAAAGGTGGAAGCCGACGTCGCGAATAACGGGGTGTCGGTACCGGACGTGAATGAACTGGTGAGCGAAACCATCATTCCGCAGGTTCTGGCGGACTATCCCGGCGTGTCCACAGTGGCCGACGGGCAGGTCCGAAATCAGCAAAAGACCTTTGCCTCGGTGACCATTGTAATTCCCGTAGCCCTGGCACTGATGTTCTTCGTGGTTGCCCTGACCTTCCGGTCGATCGGCCAAACCGTGGTGCTCTTCTTCCTGCTGCCATTCGGATTTGTCGGAGTGGTGTTTGGCCACTGGTTAATGGGGATTCCGATCTCCCTATTCTCCTTTCTCGGCATCATCGCGCTGGTAGGCATTATTGTCAACGACGGCCTGGTCTTTATCGCGACCTATAACGATAACCTCCGCAGCGGAATGCCCATGATGGATGCCCTCAATGACGCCGGGCGGAGCAGATTCCGACCCATCCTCCTCACCTCGGTTACCACCTTCGCCGGTCTTGCCCCACTCTTGCTCGAACAGAGCCGACAGGCCCAATTCCTCATTCCGATGGCGGTGTCGGTGGCTTTCGGACTGATGGCATCTACCGTGGTGCTGCTTTTACTGTTGCCGGCACTGATCATCCTGCTGAACCGGGGCCGGGTAAACATGCGGAGGATCTTCTCCGGGGAGAAAGTCGAATACCATGAAGTGGAACCCGCCTACAAGGAACTCGGGGAGGGGGGACGCGACTTGGAAAAGCCAATCGGCATCACCAAAGTAGAAAGCTAATGCGTATTTGTATTGACATGGACGAAGTGATGGTGGATAACTACCAGCGCTACCACGAAATATTTGAGCAACAGCAGGGAAGAAAAATTGAAACGGCGGAGTATTACGGCAAAAAAATCTATGACCTTCCCGGCATCGAAACCTTGCGCGACGAACTGCATAAGCCCGGCTTTTTCCGCGACCTGCCGATGATGAAGGACGCCCGGGAAGTGGTGGAGGAACTCTACGAAAACTACGAGGTGTACATAGTCACCGCCGCTACCGAATTCAAGCACAGTTTCACCGACAAGTGGGAATGGCTGGAAGAACACATGCCCTTCATTCACTGGGAGCGGATCGTCTTCTGTGGTAACAAGAGCATCGTCCACGGCGACTACATGATCGATGATAAGGTCAGCAATCTGAGCACCTTTAACGGCCAGGGACTGCTTTTTACCGCCTCCCACAACGTACACGATGAAGGCTATCCCAGGGTGGATAACTGGATCGAGGTCCGCGATTTCTTCCGTAAGGAGCGGGCATCTAAGGCGTGAAAAAGGCGGCTGAGAAAATTTGGCGTTTCGGCTGGAAAAAATTGCCTTTCGCCCTGACTGGGCTCGTTGCCACGGGCATTAATTACGGGCTGTACTTGTTTTTGGTCGATCGATACCTACCCCCGCTACCGGCTACCCTGATCGCGTATTCGAGCAGCGTGGTGCTGAATTTCTTTCTGCAACGCTTCTTCGTTTTCGAGTTGCGGCGGTCCTTACGCTCCGCCTTCGCGCTGAGTATGCTGGTGAGCCTGGGGGGACTGTTGCTGGATGCGGGGATCGTGTACGGACTGCACTATTTCCCATTGCTGGGTGACCGGGAGTGGCTGATCAAGGGAGTAGCGACCGGGGTGGTGTTTTTTTATAATTACTACGGGAAGCGGCGGGTATTCGAGGGGCGGTAGTCCGGTAGGATGCGCTTTCTGAGCGCGACGGAGCGGGTGGTTTTTACTATTTACGAAGGTTGGCTTACGATTTAGGATTGGGCTGCCGCAGGGGGGAGCTTGCCGTCGACTTGTAGGTGAAGGGTTCGTGAGCTCTGCCTGCGGTCATTGTGCGTTATCTCGCTACCCGCCTTTGGCTTGCAGGTTTTTACCACCTTTATGTGGCAGCTCGCCGTCGGCTCGTTTTCTTCACCGTAGAGGGCGCGGAGCGCGCAGAGGTCTCGCAGAGAAAATGCGGGCATCATGGTTTAGGGATGGCATATCTCTGTGGACCCCTCCGTGGAGCACACAGTGCCATCTGTGTTTAAGAAGCTGCACTGAAAGTAACCCTCCCGTCGCGCAGCGACCCCGAGCTATTGCCTTTGTGAGTCCTCCGTGAACCCCTCTGCGTCCTCCGTGGTGAACCCTACAGCTGAGCCTGGAAAAACTCCACGAACTCTTTAACCGTCATAGCCCCCCGGTCGCCCTCGCCCTGCACACGCACGGCTACCTGACCGTTTTCCACTTCCTTTTCTCCTACGATGAGCATAAAGGGAATACGTTTCAGCTCGGTATCGCGAATCTTGCGGCCGATGGTCTCGTTGCGATCGTCGACCGTGCCGCGGATATCGTGCTTGGCCAGCTCGGTCAGCACCTCCTGGCTGTAATCGTTGAATTTCTCACTGATCGGCAGGATGGTGAACTGCTCGGGGGTCAGCCACAGCGGAAATTTGCCTCCGGTATGCTCGATCAGGATGGAAGTGAAGCGCTCCAGCGAGCCGAAGGGGGCCCGGTGGATCATCACCGGCCGGTGCGGCTGGTTGTCGGTGCCGATGTATTCCAGCTCGAAGCGATCGGGGAGGTTGTAGTCCACCTGTACCGTACCGAGTTGCCACTGGCGGCCGAGAGCGTCGCGGACCATAAAGTCCAGTTTCGGACCGTAGAAGGCGGCCTCGCCGTAGGCCGTGACCGTCTTCATATCGATCTCATCGCAGGCATCGATGATGGCTTGCTCGGCGGTTTCCCAGTTTTTCTCGCTGCCGATGTACTTTTCGGGAGTCTTGGGATCACGAAGGGAGATCTGGGCGGTCACGTCGTCGAATCCGATCATGCCGAGGACCTCCTTGACGATGTCGACCACCGCCAGGAATTCCCCCTTCACCTGGTCCGGCATGCAGAAGATGTGGGCATCGTCTTGTGTGAAACCCCGTACGCGGCTTAAGCCGTGGAGCTCGCCGGTCTGTTCGTAGCGGTAAACGGTGCCGAATTCGGCGAAGCGCAGCGGCAGTTCGCGGTAGCTGCGGGGCCGGAACTTGTACATCTCGCAGTGGTGGGGGCAGTTCATGGGCTTGAGCATGAATTCCTCTCCCTCCTTCGGCGTCTTGATGGGCTGGAAGCTGTCCGCTCCGTACTTATCCCAGTGGCCGCTGGTCACGTAGAGTTCCTTTTTGCCGATGTGGGGGGTGGTCACCTGCTGGTAGCCGGCATCCTCCTGCCGCTCTCTCAGGTAATTGATCAAACGTTCGCGTAGTTGGGTGCCCTTCGGCAGCCACATGGGTAGTCCGGCCCCGACCTTTTCGCTGAACATAAAGAGTTCCAGTTCCTGCCCGAGTTTGCGGTGGTCGCGCTTCTTGGCTTCCTCCAATAGCTCGAGGTATTCCTTCAATTCCTTTGCCTTGGGGAAGGAGATGCCGTAGATGCGGGTCAACTGCTTGCGTTTCTCGTCGCCGAGCCAGTAGGCACCGGCCACCTTCATCAATTTGATGGCCTTTATTGCGCCGGAATTAGCAATGTGGGGCCCACGGCACAGATCGGTAAAGTTGCCCTGGGTATAGAAGCTGATGGTACCGTCTTGCAGACGATCGAGCAATTCGAGCTTGTAGGGATCCTGCTTCTCCTCGAAGTAGGCGATCGCATCGGCCTTACTGATGTCTTTACGGACGTAATCCACCTTGCGGCGCGCCAGTTCGAGCATCTTGTCCTCGATGCGGGGGAGATCTTCGGAGCTGATGCTCCGGTCGTCACCGGTGTCGATGTCATAGTAGAAGCCGTTCTCCACGGCCGGACCGATGCCGAGCTTCACGCCGGGGTAAAGTTCCTCCAGTGCCTCGGCCATGAGGTGTGCCGTGGAGTGCCAGAAGGTTTCCTTGCCGCCCTGCTCGTTCCAGGTGAGCAATTCGACGGTACTGTCTTCCTTGATCGGCCGGTCGGCGTCAATGATCGTGCCGTTGACGCGGGCGCTGAGCACGTTGCGTGCCAGGCCGGCGCTGATGCTCTGGGCTACATCCATAGCGCTGCTGCCGGCTTCAAATTCACGGACGCTGCCGTCGGGGAGGGTGATGTTGATCATCAGGGTAGGTTTTTACCTGCATACGGACGCAGGTTTCGGGGCGCGAAGGTAACAACAAACAGTGGCGGTATGGGGATAGGTTGCATTCCCGCCTAATTCAGCTGGCAGACAATTAGAGCCGCATCCTCCCCCTTATCTTTATTGGAATCTTGTCGATCACGCACAATTATTTTTCATGCCACGCTTACCTGTCGTTCTTCTCCTCTTACTCAGCGGACTCCTGGTGGCTTGTTCCGCGACCCGCTCCAGCGATTCTCAGACCGCTCGCCGCGCTATCCAGAATGGTCAGGGAACGAATTCCGTTAAAGTTGACGCTGCAGAGACCGGCGTCGACCTCTCTTCCTATCTCCGACGGGTAGCGGGGGTAAGTGTAAGGGGCAGTGGACCTGAAGCAACGGTCCGTATCCGCGGAGATATGAACTTCCAGGGCGATGCCACGCCGCTATTTGTGGTCAACGGAACGATTATCGGCAACAACTACGCCAAATTGTACGACACCATCGACATTAACGAGATAAAGCGGGTGACGGTACTGAAGAATATCAGCGATACCAATCTATATGGCATGCAGGGAGCCAATGGGGTCATAGAGATTAAACTGAAGTAAAAGGCTGTCCCGTACTACCGTCGCAAGCGTAATGAGAACTGGGCGGGTTGTCTTCGACACGGCTGCTAATCCCGTAGGACGTCCGTCGGCTGCGGAGTATCCAACGTTTCCACCACCACTTCATACCCCGCGCTCTCTGCCAGGTAGGTAATTCCCTCCAGTACCGAATTGCCCTGCTCGCGCGCGCGTGCCATCAGTTCACTGCTCAGGGCCTCGTTCCGAAGTCGTTCCTTGGCCCGGCGATTTAGGCGGCTGTAGTCTTCGGCGGTAAAGCTGTTGAACCAGCTCTCGTTCAGGTTGCGGTAGGTCAGCTCGTGATCGATGGCCAGGATCTCCGGTTCGGGTAGGTTACGGATGGTCATTACCCGCTGGTCGGGATCCAGGGTGATGTCCAGCTGCTCCAGATCGTACCCGACCAGCACGGTACCCCGCACTTCCACGGTGGCCTGCTTTTCAAAGGAAAACTGGGAAGGAAGCGGTAAATACAGGGTGACGTTGCGCGAAGAAGTGGAATTGAATATCTCGCTCACGTCGCCCTCTACCGTCACTAGTTTCATCACGTTGCGGACCCGCTCCAGTAAAATAGTGGCCTCGTCCTGCACCACCTGCTCCTGCCGGTGGTCCTGCCACAGCGTGAGCACGGCCATGCCGAGCAGAAAGGCCAGCACGACAACCAGGAGGGTGAGGAGGGTACGGTTCATAGCGGCTTAGTCGGGTAGCTTGGCCTCCATCGGATAGCGGAGGCCCTTATAGGATTTGAGCACCGCCTTGACGCTGCCGACGGTCACGGGGGATTCGATCATCAAGGGGATTTTATTGCGGTCGTTGCTCACGTAGATCTTCATCTCGTCGCCCTCGTCGAAGAGTTCTCCCGTGATGAGCTGGGGACTGAAGCGTAGGGTATTAAAGCGACCGCTGTCCTTGATCTTTACGTTCTGCTCGGGGCCGAGGTAGTGGATCTTCAGCGGGTGCATCTCCTGGTCCATGAGGATCTTGATGGGAATTTCGTCGCCCTTGTCCAGCGCCTCGTAATCCAGGTTGCGGGTAAAATAGATGATCGAGATCAAGTCGTGCATGCAGGGGTCCACCTCCATATACTTGGGCTGGGTTTCCTCGGAAGTTCGGCCACGGTGACTCACGATCCGCTCCTCCTCCTGAAAGAAGGTGGTCCGGTCGTACTTCTGGTACCCCCCCTCTTTGATGTCCTTGATGTGAATCTTCGGAAGCAGGGTTTCCTTATCGAGGTAGCTGGTATAGTTGTCGGTGACCTGATAGAACCATTCATAACTGGGGTAGGTCCGCCCCTTAACGGTAACGCGGTAGCTGTCTCCGAGGTCGGTAACCCTGAAGGTGACTTCCCCCGCGGCCAGCCACACGAAGTTCCAGTTGTAGTAGAGTTTATAGACGATCTCCTCACCCGCCCGGAAGCTGGTGTTGTCGATGGAGCATACGTCTGCGACAGCGGTGTTTGGGCGGCGGGGCGCAGGTGCGAGAGAATCCCGGTCGATCTCCGAGGGCTCCGGTGTACCCATTCCCTCCCCCCCAATGTCCAACCCGGGCAGGGTAAGGAACAGTAACAGGAAGGATTTTAACACCAGGGAATTCATCAGGCAATATTTTTTCTCACGATAAACCAGTAGCCAGGCAGCGAAGGCAGTAACACATTAACGCTGAAGAGGGCCGTATATGCTGCTAGTACGGCAACCGCCCCTGCGGGTTCGACCGACCAGAGGAGTAAGCCGAGTTCGGTGCGGGTCACCAGATTGAGTCCCGGCGGCAGCGGAATGCCGGCCTGTACTAAATAAATCGCCATAACACCGGCCATCCCGCTCATCACCGGGAGAGTCAGGCCGAAAAAGCGCAACAGCAGATAGAGCTGTACACTGTAAACAGTAAAACGCAAGCTAGCGTACAAGCTGCTACGCAACATTAGCGAAAGCTTAACTTTGGTGAGCGATTCCCGCAAAGGCGTCGCGTCCTTGACAAATCTGCCTTCGCTCCAGTCCACTATTCGCAGCAGCAGCGGTTTGCCACCGGCGGCACATAGCAAAACGATAAGCGGCCCCAACGGCAGGAACCAGCGGTAGGGGAACCCGATCTGTAATTCCGGCAACCGACCCACGGTAAGGACCAGGGCCGGCCAGGCCAGCAGCAGAAAGGCTACCCACTGGCACAGGCTGCCCAGTAGGGATGACGCGACTACGGCCGGCCATTCGTCACGGCGCGCCAGTAGCATTCGACCGCCGATCTCCCCAATGCGGTTGGGGGTGGCAGCGCTCACGCTTACCCCGGCCAGTGTAGCCCGCAGGACCTTCTTAAACGGCCAATCGAGAAAGGGCTGCAGCAGTAATTGCCACTTTCTTGTTTCTAACAACCAATTCACCGGCATCAGGAGGATAGCTACCGCCAGGTAGCGCCAGTTGCCCGGCCGACTGAGGGAACGCCAAAAATGCGGCCAATCGATCTTTCGGGCCACCTGCCCGAACTGGTAGATGAAGACCGCCACCACTGCGACCGTAAGGATACGGAGGATCCATTTTCGAACGGCGGGCGGGGGTAGAAAGCTGGAATACCAAAACATCGGAAGCGACAAATTACGGTACAATGCGGGTCGGTGACCATCAGCGCGAGCCACTTCAAGCAAAAAGTTTTAGCCAGCCGACTTACAAAAAATTTGTTGGCCTCAACCTTTTCCACTTACCTTGCGCTCAAATGTACCTCGATCGCTTACGGCGACTACGGCAATCGGAGGTTATGCCCGTAAATCTCACTCAACTACTTTGTTTTGGCCGCTAAAAAAGCCCCCGAACCGGCCGTTTACCGCATTATCGGCATCGACCCCGGTACCGTGGTGCTCGGCTTTGCCGTAGTAGAGGTACATCCCCGCAGTCGACGTATCGTGGAGCTCGGCGTCCTCAAACTGGCCCAGCTAAAGGACCATTCCAGGCGCCTCGAGCTCATTCACCGCCGGCTTACCCAGGTGATCCAGGAGCATACCCCTACCGTCATGGCCATCGAAGCGCCGTTCTTCGGAAAAAACCCCCAGTCGATGCTCAAGCTGGGGCGCGCACAGGGGGTTTGCATGGCCGCGGCCATCGCTCAGGGATTGGAAGTCACCGAATACGCCCCCCGCAAGATCAAACAGAGCATCACCGGCAACGGCAACGCCAGCAAGGAACAGGTCGCCGCCATGCTGGAAAACGAATTCACCCTCGACAGCAGCCGCTATCTGGCCGATGCCACGGATGCCCTCGGGGCAGCCATGTGTCACTTTTACCAGAACCGGAGCGCCGTACCGGGCGGCAAGCGCTTCTCGGGGTGGGAGGGGTTTCTGAAGGCGAATGCCGATCGGGTGAAATGATCTCCAACAACGAGCTGCAAAACTATTTCGAGCTAACCCCGAAGGAATTGACCCAGCTGGCGGATCAATTCTCGGAACTCCGACTGGCCAAGGGACAAGATTTACTTCGACAGGGCAGCTACCATCCCCGTCTGGCCTTTGTACGCTCCGGCTATCTGCGCGTCTATACCGAAACGAATGGGAAAGAAGTGACCCAGTGGATCTCTTCGCCGGGATACATCCTGACGGATCTGGCGGCCCTGGTTTACGGACAAGCCGCCCGCTGGACGATCACCGCCCTCACCGACTGCGAGCTTTCCGTTATCTCTTCGGAGGCGTATGCCCGCCTGGGCCGAGACATCCCGGGGTGGGCAGCCGCGGAGCGTAGCTTTCTGGCCCACTGCTTCGTGACCCTCGAGAATCGTGTCCTATCCTTTTTGTCCATGACCGCCGGTCAGCGCTACGACGCCTTCTTCTCCGAACAACCGGAACTTTTCAACTCCGTTCCCCTGGCCTATCTCGCCTCCATGCTCGGTATGACCCCGGAAACCCTGAGTCGGATACGTAGCGACCGCGCTTCTTGATATAGATCAAGCCGATAGGAAGGCCCACCCCCTAGCTTTGTAGAAAAGCAATCCCCATGGCCTTTCACCTTACTACGTCCATCGATATCGGCGCTTCCCCAGACCAGGTTTGGAACGTACTTACCGACTTCGGGCGATATGCCGAGTGGAACCCCTTTATTCATCCCGCCGCGGGAGAACCGCGGGTAGGAGCTAAACTGGATGTCAGCATCGCCGGTACCCGCTTTCGCCCGCGGGTATTAGTGGCCGACCCTACACGCGAATTCCGCTGGTTGGGCCGGCTCGGCTTCCGGGGAATATTCGACGGCGAGCACTATTTTATCCTTGCGGACAACCGCGACGGTACGACCACCCTGGAGCAGGGCGAGCATTTTTCCGGCTTGCTGCTGCCGTTGCTGCGCAAGAAACTCGAGACCGATACCCGGGCGGGTTTTATCGCAATGAACGAAGCGCTGCGTAAGCGGGTGGAAATTGCCGGAGGACAGGGGACCGCGGCGCGGTCAAACCCGCAATGCCCGGAGTGAAACTCCGGGTATGAGGAAGTCAAGTGCCATCGACTGCAGCGCAGTCGAACCCCAACTCCCGAAGGATGGGAACTCCCCTGAGGTAGTATGCCGTTCACGGGGATTCGGCTGTTCCTGCGCTCCGGCGCCAAAATCTGCCAGCGCCTGATTATAATTGCAAATTGGGCAGTCCGCTAGCCGCCACTTACGTCCCTAACCGCCTGACTCCCGCTCCAGCCGCTGCATAAAATCGTGGTAATGCACCTCGATGGTATGCCGCTTGGAGCGCTGAAAATCCCGGTCGATCCGGTCGCTATCGGCTTCGGCGCGGGCCCGTACGTCTTTCGGCAATTGATAGTCTCCCGCCATATAGGCCGCCGCCAACCGACTCTGGGCATCGGAAAGCGGCCAGATTGCCCCCTGCGGCTGGAAAAGCCCGATAAAGAGCAGGGTAGGGTAGTCCGGGTGAAACATGCGCAGGTAGAGCGGTATCCGGTCGGCATCCTCGTAGTCCACCAGGGCCTTATCGAGGAAAGGGAACGTGATGCGGTATCCCGTAGCCGCTACGATGGTGTCGTATTCCTGCTGCGTCCCATCGCTGAAGGTCACGGTCTGCCGGTTCACCTCCAGGATGGCCCGTCGCGGATGCACCTTTCCGTGTCGGATTTTATAAAGCAACTCCGAGTTAAGCGTGGGATGCGTACGGGTGACCGACTCCGTAGGGGTTTCCAAACCGTAATCGGCATAATCACCGACCATCGCCTTCACCGTAAGGCGGCGAAGGGTGCGCTGCACGAATTCCGGGAAGTGGCGAAGTGTCTTATTAAAGGTATCCACCGGCTTGCCCAGGAAGAATTTGGGCAGGATATAATTCGCCCGCCGGATGCTGATGTCGGTGCGCCGGGCTACCCGACTGATCTCCACCGCACAATCGCAGCCGGAGTTTCCCCCGCCGATCACCAGGACGCGCTCGCCGGTAAAGGCTTGATTTTGCTTGTAGGCGTGGCTGTGCAGGTAGCGCCCGGTAAAGGCTGCTCGTACGTTCTCGGGATGCCGCGGGCTATGGTGGTGGCCGTTGGCGACCAGCAGGTAGTCGAAGGTTTCGGCGCCGTGCTGACCGGTAGTTAGTTCCCACCGCTGATCGTCGAGTAAGCGGGCCTCGGTAACGCGTGTATTGAACCGGATATGCGGTCGCAGATTGAACCGCTGGGCGTAGCTGCGGAAATAGGCCAGCACCTGTTCGTGACTGGGGTAGTCCGGATAATGCTCCGGCATCGGATAGTCGAGGTAAGCACTCATCGACTTGCTGCTGATGAGGTGAGTGGTCTCGCATACACTGCTATGGCTCGGCTGCTCGGAATAGATCCAGTTCCCGCCAATAGCGTCGTTCGCTTCGAAGCAGACGACATCGATTCCACGCTGCAGGCAGTTTTTCACTGCTGCGAGACCCGAGCAACCCGCTCCGATCACTGCTGCCCTTACCGGCTTTTCCATGGGGCTAAGATAGGCAGCCCTAAAACCATACCCGAACGGCTAACAGCAGCCCGAACATGCCGAGGGCCACCGCACCGGCGCGCTGGGCGCGTTGCATCATGGCCGGTTTGAGGATTTCGCGAATTTTGCGTGCGCCGAATACCTTGCAGGAATCGGCGATAATTATGGTACCCATGATCCCCCCGTAGATCGCCATGGCCTCGTAGGAAAGCAGGTGACGGTTATGCACCTGGGTCACTACGAAGGTCGACCAGAAAAAGGCCGTAAAGGGATTAAACATATTAACCGCGAATCCCTGCGCCCAGGCGCTGAGCAGCCCCCGGCGCGAGGGCATGATCCGCTTGGCTTTCAGGTTGGGGGGCTTGCGGTACCACATCACCACGCCTACACCGATGAGCACGCTCGCGCCGACGGTTCCGACGATCTCGTGGAGGTATTCGTAATCGAGGAGTCGTTCCAGCCCTTCGAGCCCGAAGTGGGAAAGGGAAATGTAGAGCACGTCACTGGTCCAGATGCCTAGAGCCGCCGCGAAACTGGCGATCGTACCGCGGCGGAGGCTCAACTGTACCAGCAGGACCACGAGCGGACCTACCAGCAGGGAGAGCACCAGCCCCGCACGAATTCCTTCCCAGACAAACCCTACCATCTACGCCTCTTCAAGTATCTGGGCGGCGTGGGTCTTGGTCTTTACCTTGGTAATGACCCGCTCGATCTTACCGTCCCCGCCGATGACGAAGGTGGTCCGGTGCACGCCATCGTACTCGCGGCCCATGAATTTTTTCGGTCCCCAGACACCGAAGGCGTCCATGATCTCATGGTTCTCATCGGCGACCAGCGGCATGGGGAGGTCATATTTGTCAATAAATTTCAGGTGCTTCTTGGGACTATCCGGACTAACCCCAAGCAGTTCATAGCCTTCCTTTTTTAAATCGCCGAAATGATCGCGGAGGCTACAGGCAGCCGCGGTGCAGCCGGGCGTATCGTCTTTTGGGTAAAAGAAAACGACGAGTTTCTTACCCGCGTAATCGGAAAGGGAGACGGTCGATCCATCCTGTAAAGTTCCCGTAAAATCGGGGGCTTGGTCACCTGCTTGGAGTGTAGTCATACGGATTGAAACAAGGTCCCCCCCTCCGGGTTCAGAAGGAGAAAGACCCCCGCCGTGACCTACCAATATACCCTGCTTGCCCTGGCGCTGATCCTCATCGCGTTTCTCATTTACCGGCCCATCATGAAACTGGCCCGCCGGGATATGGCTGCCCGCACGGCTGCCGGACTAAGTAATTCGTTGGTCTATGCCATTCTGCTGCTGCCGGTGCTCGGCCCCCTTTTTTACCTGCTGGTACGCAAGGCGATGCTTCCGAAAAGCTGAGATAGGGCAAATCGATAATTCCATTGCGCCGGGGCGCAGGAACATCACCAATCAGCGAAAAGCAATACTTTACCGGAAACTGCGATCATGAAATTCGGGATTGACCTTGGCGGGACCAAAATTGAGGGGGTAGTACTGGACGAGGAGGGGAAGGTCATCGAACGCCGTCGTATTTCAACGGAGCGTGAGAAGGGCTACGAGCATATTATCGGCGGCATCAAACGCGTGGTTGACGAACTGGAGGAGGTCACCGGCCTCACCGCCGGGCACGTAGGCGTCGGTACACCGGGTACCATCGATCCCCCCACCGGACTGATGAAGAACAGCAATACGGTGGTCCTCAACGGCAAGCCGCTCGGTCGCGACCTGGAAAAGCTGCTGGGGAAACCCCTCACCCTGGCCAACGACGCCAACTGCTTTGCCGTAGCGGAAACCCTGATGGGCTGCGTGCCCGAGCAGGCCCCCGACGCTAAGGTCGTCTTTGGTGTCATCCTCGGTACCGGCACGGGAGGGGCCGTTGTCGTCAATCAAAAGATCATAGCCGGCGCCCAGGGCATCGGTGGCGAGTGGGGGCATACGTTTCTCGACCATTCCGGCGGACACTGCTACTGCGGCCGGGTAGGGTGCACCGAACAGATCATTGCCGGGCCGGCACTCGAGCGGTATTACCTGCGTATGAGCGGTAACTCACTGAGCATGCGCGACATCGTACCCCGCTACCGCGGCGGCAACGACCCGGCCGCTACGCGAACCATGGAGCGATTTCTTCATTTCTTCGCAAAAGGCATCGCCAACATCATCAACGTCCTCGACCCGGACGTGGTGGTACTGGGCGGGGGCCTGGGCAACATCGACGAACTCTACGAAAAGGGCGTGCCGCAGGTGGTGGATCACCTCTTCAATCCGCGGATGGACACGAAGTTTCTTAAGCCTAAGCTAGGTGATTCGGCGGGAGTATTCGGAGCCGCACTCCTGTAGAACGCTGTGTCCGCCGGTACAACGCTGTGTCTGACAGCGCCGGTAAAATGCTGTCTCCGAGTGCGCTGAAACAATCCCTCGGTGACTGACCGAAGGTCCCGAACACCCCCCACCACGGAAACACCCTACTACATCATCCGGCCCCCAACAAAGCCCCCGTCCCCCAGGTTGCACCACCAAACACGACTACCATGGCCGAAAAGCAAAAACCCTCCATCCCCTACTGGCACGTTTACACCGATCAGGACGGCGTCAGCAAGCAGAAGAAAGAACACCTCACGGACTTCGAACTGGAAAGCATGGGCGGAAGCTCGGGCAGCCAGTGGAACAACAAACTCACCAAAGGCGCTACCCAGATCATCTTCAGCGAACTCCCCGCCGACTTCGACGGCGACTGGCACGAAAATCCCGCGCCCCAGTGGATCATCCCGATCAGCGGCGGCTGGTGGGTAGAAACCATGGATGGTCAGCGCGTAGAAATGCGCGAGGGCGAACTCAGCTTCGGCGCCGACCAGGGCACTACCGACGAAAAAGGCCACAAATCAGGCGTCCTCGATGGTAAGCCCTGTCGCATGATGATCGTGCAGCACAAGGATAAAAAAGAGCTGGAGGGGGGTAAAAAAGCGCCGCACGAGTTATAGGCGTCCGTGAGCTGTGCTCGCGGTCACACCCTGACGAAGCATGGGGTAAGCGATACAGACTCGTTGCATTCCTCCCGTTGCTCCGCAAGAGAAACTCACGATCCGGACACACCGGAGCCCCACCAATCCGCATTTGGCGACCAATCCTCCCCAAACATCTCCACCCGCTGCCGCTCCAGGCGGGGTAATAAGGTGTCGCGGTAAAAGACCTCCTTGCGACGGAATTTCTCCGTATCGTAGGCGGGGTCGGGCCGGGGGTAGGCAGCGTTGCGGTTCTCCAGAAAGGCGAGAAGTTCGCTGCGAAGTTCGTCCACCAGATCGGGCTTGGAACTGGCGAGGTCTTGTTCTTCCTGCGCTCCGCCGCCCAAATTATACAGTTCATCGTTCCCGTCTTCCCAGTAGTGGATGAGCTTCCACGCTCCGCGCAGGATAACCGAGCTCGGGTCGCCGCCCTGATTGCCGTAGTGGGGGTAGTGCCAAAATAGGCTGCGCTCAGGCCAGTCTTCGCCGCGGATAAGGGGGGTGAGGTCCTTACCATCTATCGCCTGGGGAGGATCTACTCCCAGGGACGCCAGCGCGGTGAGGGTGGGGTAGAGGTCGGCACCGATGACGGGCTTCTTGACCGTGCCGGAAGTGACCCGGTCGCCGATGCGGAGAAATAAGGGTTCGCGGGTTCCGCCCTCCCACTGGTAGCCCTTGCCGCCGCGGAGGGGGAGGTTGCTGGTGGAGAAATTGTCGCCACTGGCTACGCCGCCGTTATCGGAAGTGAAGACCACGATGGTGTTATCGGCGATGCCCAGACTGTCGAGCGCATCCAGTACCAGCCCGACCGCTTCGTCCATCTGCTGCACCAGGCCGGCGTAGACGGGGTTGTCCTGCACCGTCCGGATCGGCATGCGGCGCTCCATTTCGTAGGCCTGATCGGCCGTACCGCCCTCGACGGCTTTGTTGCGGTAATGGCGCCAGTTCTCTTCGGTGGTTTGAATGGGTCCGTGCACCGCGTAAAAGCTCAGGTAGGCAAAGAACGGCCGCTCGTTCCCGTCGACGATGAAGTCTTTGGTCTCGCGGGCTAATCGCATAGACAAGTTCTCCCCGGGCCGGCGGTTCGGCAAATTGGGATTTTCGTAGGGATCGAAGTAACCCCCGGCGGGAGAGCCTTTATCGTTGCCCCCCACATTGATGTCGAAACCGTGATCGGTCGGCAGGCTGCCCTCTCCTCCGAGGTGCCACTTGCCGGCGAAGAAGGTGCTGTAGCCATCCTGTTGAAACGCCTCCGCCAGGGTGAGGGCCGTGTCGGGTAATACCCGATCATACGGAGGGGGAAGGTGGGAGGTGAAGCGGTCATACCCTCGCCAATCTTCGCCGGCCGGGGCGCCGATCCAGTCGGTGATCCCGTGGGTGGCCGTGAATTGTCCGAGCATGATCGACGCCCGCGAGGGACTGCATACCCGGCTGCCCGCGTAGGCCTGGTCGAAAACCACACTCGAGGCGGCGAGCCGGTCCAGGTTAGGCGTCTCGTAAAAGGTGGAGCCGGTGGCCCCGAGGTCGTGGTAGCCGAGATCGTCGGCGAGGATGAAGAGGACGTTTAGGGGCTGCTCAGTGGCCGCGCGGTCCGGGGTAGGGGGGGACTGGCAGGCCAGCAGCAGGCAGCCCAAGAAGAGAAATGGCATCGATCGACTCATGCACGGAAGCTAGGGATTGGGGGTGAGATGGGCAACCGGATTGCGGGTCAGGACGCTTGGCGCAGCCGAGCGCTGATCTGCTAAATTTAGGCATGCGGGAAAATCCGCGCCCGATCTCCGGTATCTGCGGTTAGAATTTTAGTATAGCCGGTAATGACTTCGCAGCCGGAGGCTGCTTCCTACTTGCGCGGTCGGAGACCGTGTTGTACTAAACAGCCCCACCTTCCGAAGAAGATGGGGCCGTTTAAACTTGACCGTTCCGATAAGCCGGGTTCTGTCAGCCCTCCCGAAGGAAGACGCTCCACCATTTATCTAGGCCGCCGGTTGCCCGACGGCTCGATCTACCTACCCGCGTTCCTGTGTTCCGACCGGGCCGGCCGTAGCCTCCGAAGAGACTGAAACGCTGTTTGGTATTTCAACCCACGGGGTTTACCTCCATCACGTATTACTACGCAAAGGCGTGGGCTCTTACCCCACGATTTCACCCTGGCCCCTCCGAAGAGCGGTGGTTTGCTTTCTGTTGCACTTTCCGTACCCTGGCAGTCTCCCGCCAGGGCCCCGGCCGTTAGCCGGCGTGGTGCCCTGTGTTGCCCGGACTTTCCTCTTGCCGACGAGCGACAAGCGGTGGAGTGGACGGTCAAGGGATATAAACCCTTCAGTCGCTGCGGGGTTGTTCCCCCTATGAAAACCGCCGTCATCGGAGCCGGAATCGCCGGACTTGCCGCCGCCGTTCGCCTCGCTATTAAGGGCCATGAAGTGGACGTCTACGAAGCGGCTGACGGTCCGGGCGGGAAACTGCATGAGTTTAGTCTGCCGGGGGGCTACCGCTTCGACTTCGGGCCCTCCCTCTTCACGATGCCGCAGTACGTGGACGAGCTCTTCGAACTGGCCGGCGAAGACCCCCGCGACCACTTCAATTACGTCCGACTGGATGAGGTATGCCGCTATTGGTGGCCCGACGGCACCCGCTTCACCGCCCCGGCGGATACCGAAGAGCTGGTTAAGCAAGCCGCCCAAACCTTCGATGTAAGCGAGCAAAGCATGCGCCGCTTCATGGACAAGGCCGCCGAGAAATACGAACTCACCGGCCGCACCTTCCTGGAGAAGAGCCTGCATAAGGTCAGCACCTGGCTGGATCCCCAGGTTGCCTATGCGATGCTGAAGATACCGGGGCTGGACCTCTTCCGAAGTATGCACGACGTCCACGCCCGGGCTTTCGACGATCCCCGCTTAGTGCAGCTTTTCGACCGCTTTGCTACCTACAACGGCAGTAATCCCTACAAGGCCCCCGGTTTGCTTTCGATGATCCCCCATTTCGAGCACCACTTTGGCGCTTATCTGCCTACGGGGGGCATGTACGATATTTCGACCGCCGTGTATGAGCTGGGCAAGCGGCTGGGCGTGCGCTACCACTTCGGCGAGCGGGTGGACAAAATTTTGTGCGCCGGAGCGCAGGTAAAAGCTTTACAGGTAAATGGCCGGGAAATCCCCTTCGATACCGTAGTCTGCAACATGGATGTCTGGCTCGCCTACGAACGCCTCCTGCCCGGGGCGAAACAGCCGACCACCACGCTCAAACAACAGAAGAGTACCAGCGCCGTCATCTTTTACTGGGGCATGAACCGGTCCTTTCCGGAGCTGGGGCTGCACAATATTTTCTTCAGTCGCGACTACGCCTCCGAATTCGAGCGACTGGAGGGGGGGACACTCAGCGACGACGTTACCGTATACGTCAACATCAGTAGCAAACTGGTGCCGGAAGACGCCCCTCCGGGCCACGAAAACTGGTTCGTAATGGTCAACGCTCCGTCCCACGAAGGTCAGGATTGGGAGGCACTGACCCGGGGCCTTCGCAGCCAGGTGTTGTCGATTTTAGGGGAAAGATTGGCTCCTGCGCTCCGGCGCGATGATGGGTCCGTAGGCCGTCTGGAAGAGCACATAAAGGCCGAACGTATCGTACGTCCGCCGGACATCGAAAGCCTCACCGGTAGCCACCAGGGTGCCCTCTACGGCAGCAGCAGTAACAACCGGATGGCCGCCTTTTTGCGGCACCCGAATTTCAGTCGGGAGATCGATGGAGTGTACTTCCTCGGGGGTAGTGTACACCCGGGCGGGGGAGTTCCGCTGTGCCTGCTTTCGGCGAAGATCGTAGCGGATCTTGTTAAGACGCCTTAACAGAGCCTTACCAAACATGGGGTATACGGGGCGGGTTTTAGTAGGTGCATTCAAACCAACAAAGCATTATGTATACTATCACAAAATCAATCACCTTTCTTGTACTGGCCGTAGTGCTGGTATTTTCCACGGGGTGTAATACCAGTAAAGCCGTGAAGGGTGGCGCGATCGGAGGTACCGTAGGCGGTGTCGTCGGAGGAGTCATCGGTAAGAACAACGGCAGCGGAACCAAAGGAGCCATCATCGGATCGGTGGTCGGCGGTGCGGCCGGTGCCGTTATTGGCGATTATATGGACAAACAGGCCGAAGAGATCGAGCAGATCGAAGGGGCCGAAGTAGAGCGCGTAGGCGAAGGCATCATGGTGACCTTCGACAGCGGAATCCTCTTTCCCTTCGGTGAATATACCCTGACCGAAGCCTCCAAGGACGAGCTGAACCGTATGGCCGAAGTTTTCAATAAGTACCCCGAAACCGACATCATGATCGACGGGCACACCGATAGCGTGGGCAGCGACAGAACCAATCAGCGCCTGAGTGAGCAGCGTGCCGCCAGCGTAGCTGATTATCTGGCTGACGCAGGGATTAACCGTCTCCGGATGCAGACCGTGGGTCACGGGGAAACCATGCCGGTAGCGACTAACGATACCGACGCGGGTCGAGCCGCTAACCGCCGTGTTGAAGTGGCCGTTACCGCCAACGAAGAATTGCAGGAAAAAGCACAGGAAGGGACCCTTACGGTTCCGGAATAAACATTTCTAATACCCTTGATTCGCAGACGGCGATGGACTATGGTCCGTCGCCGTTTTTCTTTTGGGGGGGGTGGCGGAGCTCCAGTTCCGCCGAAAGGCTCGCCGGCTACGGGGCGGGAAGTTGTTGCTAATTAACCCCACCGAGAGCTATATGTCAGGGTAAGGCAAGCCCCGAGCTGGAGCTCTGGGACCCTGGGAGGGGTGGCGGAGCTCCAGTTTCGCCGAAAGGCTCGCCGGCTGCGGGGCGGGAAGTTGTTGCTAATTAACCCCACCGAGAGCTATATGTCAGGGTAAGGCAAGCCCCGAGCTGGAGCTCGGGGACCCTGGGAGGGGTGGCGGAGCTCCAGTTCCGCCGAAAGGATCGCCGGCTGCGGGGCGGAAGTTGTTGCTAATTAACCCCACCGAGAGCTATATGTCAGGTTAAGGCAAGCCCCGAGCTGGAGCTCTGGGACCCGGGGGGGGGGGGGCGGAGCTCCAGTTCCGCCGAAAGGCTCGCCGGCTGCGGGGCGGAAGTTGTTGCTAATTAACCCCACCGAGAGCTATATGTCAGGGTAAGGCAAGCCCCGAGCTGGAGCTCGGGGACCCTGGGGGGGGTGGCGGAGCTCCAGTTCCGCCGAAAGGCTCGCCGGCTGCGGAGCGGGAAGTTGTTGCTAATTAACCCCACCGAGAGCTATATGTCAGGGTAAGGCAAGCCCCGAGCTGGAGCTCGGGGACCCTGGGGGCGAACGCGCCTGGAGCTGGAGCTCCAGGACCCTGGCCTCATGCCATCCTCCGGGCAAAAGCCAACAGTTCCTCCTCCTCCCATAAATCCGCCATCAACTGATAGCCGACGGGCAGGTGGCCCCCGGCTTCCACGCCGGTTGGAATGGCAATGGCGGGCAGTCCCGCGAGATTAGCCAGTACCGTATAGATGTCCGCCAGGTAATTCGCTACCGGATCGTCGATCTGATCACCGACCGGCCAGGGCTGACTGGGGGAAACGGGCATGAGGATGAAATCGTAGTCGGCAAGGATGGCGCGCAACCGCTCCTGGATCACCCGTCGCGCCCGCTGGGCTTTTCCGTAGAAGGCGTCATAGTAGCCACTGCTCAGTACGAAGGTGCCGAGTAGGATGCGCCGTTGCACTTCGGGCCCGAAGCCCTCCGAACGGCTTTGTTTGTAGGTTTCTTCCAGGGTGTTGGGGTTCAGGCTTCGGTAGCCGTAGCGCATGCCGTCGTAGCGACTCAGATTGCTGCTGGCCTCGGCGGTGGTCAGTACGTAGTAGGTGGGTACGACGTAATCGAAATAATCGAAGGTGACCGGTTCTACCGTATGACCTTCCTGGCGCAGGCGCTCCAGGGCGTCAGCGGTGGTCTGTCGGATGACGGGGTCCACGCCCTCGTTTTCCAGCACTTCGGGGAAGAAAGCGATACGCCGGGGTCCTTCGCTGGCAGCTTCACTGTAAAGCGGTACTTCCTTATTCGGGGCGGTGGCATCGTAGGCGTCGGCCCCGGCCATGATCTCCAGTCCCAGGGCGATATCGGCCGGGTCGCGGCAGAGCAGTCCGATCTGGTCGAAGCTACTTCCGTAAGCGATCAGGCCGTGGCGACTGATCCGTCCGTAGGTAGGCTTGAAGCCGTAGATGCCGCAGAAGGAAGCTGGTTGGCGAACCGAACCGCCGGTACTGGAGCCGACGGCGAGGAGACAGGTATTCGCCTGCACCGATACGGCCGCTCCACCGCTGCTTCCCCCCGGCACCCGGGCGGGGTCGGCGGCATTGCGGGTAGGGCCGTAGTGGCTATTTTCGTTGCCGCTGCCCATGGCGAACTCGTCGCAGTTGGTGCGCCCAATCACGATGGCGTCCTCGTCGAGCAGGCGTTGCAGGGCGGTAGCGGTATACGGAGAGATGAACTCTTCCAGCATCGCCGAACCGGCACTGACCCGGTGTCCGGCGTAGCAAATGACGTCCTTGATGCTGATGACGACACCGGCTAATTTACCCAGCTTCTCTCCTGCGCTCCGCCGCCCGTCTTGCTCTTTTGCCTGGTCCAGGGCCTCGTCGGCAAACACTTCCACGTAGATATTGAGGTAGCGCTGATTGTCGATGCTGGCCAGGTAGCGCTCGACGAGTTTTACCGTCGTTAATTCCCCGGCGGCCAGGGCGGACTGCGTCTCGGCGATTGAGGTATAGAACATGGGCGCAAGGTAAGTAGCGGGTAGTAAGTAGCGGGTAGGGAGTAGGCAGGTCGGTCCCTGCGCTGCCTACCCGCTACCTACTACCCGCTATCTGCTACCCGCTACCCGCTCCACTACCCACTACCCCCCAACGCTTTCACCCAGCCCAACCGCCACCACACCGCCTGCATACCCGCTCGAAGCACCATAAACAGCAGCAGACTTCCCCACAGCCCCCAGTTGCCGAAATGCCGGCCCACCAGGTAGTATGCGAGCAAGTACCCCGCAAAGGCAAGCAACATGGTCTGTCGCATGGCGGTAGAGGCAGTGAGGCCTACGAAGATGCCATCCATCAAATAGCAGGGTGTAGCGAGGAGGCAGAAAGCGATGAGGATGGGCAGATAGCGTAAGGTGACGGCCAGGGTATCCGCGGCGCTGGATTCGGGGGCGAACAGGGCTAGCAGGGTACTCCCTCCGAGACCGTAAACCAGGGCGTAGATGCCGGCCAGTCCCATTCCCCAGGCAAAAATGAGGCGGATGACCCGGGATAGATCTTGTTTGCGTTTCGCTCCCGCGTACTTGCCGACCAGACTTTCGGCCGCGAAGGCAAAACCGTCGACCCCGTAGCTGAGCCAGTTGACCAACTGGAGCAGAATCACGTTCGCCGCAACGGTGGCGGTGGTGGCATCGAGGGCGTTGGCACGGTTATAGAAAAAGGCGAAACTCAGCGTCAGGCAGATGGTACGAATGAAGATATCGCGATTGATGCGGAAGAAGGCACCCAGACTTACGGCGCCGGAGCGCAGGTGCAAGAGGGAGCGGGAAAGGGGCCATTCCCTGTGGCGGTATTTGCCGTACACCAGGAATCCCAGTCCCAACAGCAGGCCCAGGTACTGAGCGGCGACCGTTCCCCAGGCCACCCCGGCGATGCCCCAACCAAGACCGGCTACCAGGTAATAGCTCAGCCCCAGGTTACAGCTATTGACGACGAGCGTGAGGATCAGCGGCCAGATGGCGTTTTGCCGGCCGAAGAACCACCCCAGGAGGACCATCTGTAACAGGGCGGCGGGAGCGGCGATGATGCGGATGAAGAAGTATTCCTCGACCAGGGCGATCTGATCGGCGCGGATGTTGAGCAGCCACTCCGTGAAGCGGACGAGCGGGCTTTGGAGTAGCACCAGCACCAATCCGATCACCAGCGCCAGTAGCGCGCCCCGGATGAGGGCCTGTGCCTGCTCCGCCGCGCTTTCCCGCCCGTAGGCCTGGGCGGTCAGCCCGGTGGTGCCCATGCGTAGAAAGCCGAAATTCCAGTACACGAAATTGAAAGCCATGCTTCCCAGTCCGACGGCCGCGATGTGGGTGCCGCCGAGGCCGCCCATCAGCGCCGTATCGAAACTGGAGATCAGCGGCACGGAGATGTTGCTAAGGATATTGGGGATGGCCAGGCGGAGGATCTCGCGATTCACGGGGCGAAGGTACAGTCGTCTCGATTGAAGGCGCGGATGAGCTAATTATGGGCGTTTGGGACCTCAAACATCGGATGTCTGTTTTTCTCAGATTCGGGACAAAATTCAACCGAGATCTTTTTATTGGGTTTTTAATAGACTATAACGGGGGATAAGGCGATTCCACATCCCGGCGGCAGTCGTGGCCTGAGACAGCGGGGCCTCAGCATGGGCATCGGGGGGGGCCTCAAACATCGGATGTCTGTTTTTCTCAGATTCGGGACAAAATTCAACCGAGATCTTTTTATTGGGTTTTCAATAGACTATAACGGGGGATAAGGCGATTCCACATCCCGGCGGCAGTCGTGGCCTGAGACAGCGGGGGCCTCAGCAGGGGCATCGGGGGGGGCTCAGACATCGGATGTCTGTTTTTCTCAAATCAAGGGTAAAATTTAATCGAGGTCTATTTACTAGGGTTTTAATTGATAAATAAGGGTGGCAAAGTGGATAAACATCGGATGTCTGATTCTCCCCACACTTTTAGCAAAACCTTAAGCAGCAGCACCTGGCCCGCCAACGTCTTACTACCGAACTTGCTACCAAAATCCCGATCCTATGAATACCTCCGCCACCTTCTTCCTTTGCTCCCTCTTCGGTTTGCTACTGTGGACGGGTTGCGGAAACGACGACGAGGACGTCCTCACCACTTTAAGTTACGACGGGCCTAACGTAAGCGCGCCGCAGTTGCCGCCCGGCCGCAATACGTTCGGGGTTTACTTCCCGCCCTCTGAAACGGCACGGTACCAGGGGCGGGTTTTAGAGTCTGTTCGGTTTTACATGACCGATATTCCCGACTCAACCACCGTAATCGTGTACGACGAAGGGCCCGACGATCGCACACCAGGCCCGGAGCTGTACCGCCGAAACATCACCGCGCGCGTGAATGTCACCGAATGGATTGACGACCGCCTAAACGAACGCATCGTTATTGGTGACAAGGGCATCTGGCTGGCTATCGAGGTCGTTCTTCCCCCAGACCTGTCCTTTTCCGTAGGCTGCGACGCCGGACGTAACTTCCAACCCAATGGCAACCTGCTCGAGTTGTCTACCGAAAACGATTGGACCACTTTCCAGGATATTACCGGCGAAACCGTCAATTGGAACATCCGTGGTGTACTCTCGGAGGAGTAGTGATCGGGCACCAAACGACCGTATAAAATCGCATGTTTGATCGATTTCGTACCTTCGATTAGTTTTTTATTCATCAAACGAGCTACCCAAACCCGCTACTTGCTTCGCCCCATCTACATATCTGCTTTCGTATTCTTGCTGCTCTGCGCGTGCGGCCGGCCGGAGGTAGACGATCGTTTTGCGATTAAGGGACTTGATGTTAGTCGCTACCAGGGGGCAGTCGACTGGGACCGCGTAGCCGAGGAAGGTCAACATTTCGCCTTCATTAAGGCCAGCGAGGGTCGTGAGCACCGAGACATAGCTTTTCAGGCCAACTGGACCGGTTCCGGACGGGCCGGGCTACGTCGGGGGGCCTACCATTATTTCTTACCCCACGTAGGAGTGGAACAACAACTCAGCAATTACATCGATCTGGTCAAATTGGAGCCAGGTGACCTGCCGCCCGTCCTCGACGTAGAACACATCGGTAAGCTTTCCGGCCCCGAACTCGTCGCCCAGGTTAAGGAGTGGCTTGAATTGGCCGAAACGCACTACGGTGTCAAGCCGATCCTGTATACGGGGCTCAACTTTTACAATCGCTTCCTGGCCGGCCAATTCGACGATTATCCCCTCTGGCTGGCCCGCTACGACGATCGCGATCCCGTCACGATTTGTGGCCGGCCCTACCAATTCTGGCAGTTCACCGATCGGGCGAGTATGCCCGGGATCGTGGGAAATGTTGACCGGAACGTATTTTCCGGTACCCTACAGGATTTGCAGGCCATCTGCGTTCCTCACCCCCTGGACGAGGAGCATCAGACAGCGACGGCGAAATAGCTTTACTAAACTTCCTCGGATCCCGGAACGGCGAACTTCCGCCCAGTGAGTGCGTCCGTGAACGCCCGCTTGGTGGTCGCATCGATCCGAAGTTCCTCGTTAAGGAAATCGGCCAAAAACTCCCCGATCTTGACCGCCTCCGTGAGAAAACCGTCGTGGCCGTAGTCCGAATGCATGACTTCCAGCCGGCTATTGGGAATGTAGCGGCTTATGATAGCCTGCTCCTCAATGGGAAATAACAGGTCGGTATCGATACTGATCACCAGGGCCGGTGCGGTAATACGCTTCAGGGCCTCTCCTACGCCTCCGCGCCCCCGCCCCACGTCGTGGCTGTCCATACCCCGGGAAAGCGCATAGTAACATACGGGGTCAAATCGCTTCCAAAGCTTATATCCCTGGTACCGCTGGTAACTGCTTGCGCGGTAGTCGTCAAATTTCTCTTCCGGATCGCTCTGGGTACCTACGTAGGTGCGGTAATGACGGTAGGATAACATCGCAACCGCCCGGGCTGCTTCCAGACCAGCCTTCCCGGCGTCGGGGGAGTCGCTGCCCAGGCTTGGGTCGGCACGAAGGGCCATGCGCTGGCTCTCGTTGAAAGCGATACCCCAGGCGGAGTGGCGGGCATTGGTCGCCAAAACGCACAGCAGGTCGAATCGCTCGGGTTCTTGACAAGCCCACTCCAGCGCGTGTTGCCCGCCCATGCTGCCCCCCATCAGGAGTCGGATGCCCCGAATCCCCAGGAAATTGGCCACCAGCGAAAAAAAACCGGCGTTGTCCTTCGTAGTAACAAGAGGGAAGTCTAACCCATATGCCTTGCCGGTAGCGGGGTCATAGCTTTTTGGGCTCGTACTGCCGTAGCTACTGCCCAGCATATTTACGCACACGATGAAGTACCGCTCCGGATCGATGGTGCACCCCTTTCCAATCAGTCCGGGCCACCAGTCCTCGCAGTCGCTGTTAGCCGTCAGCGCATGGCAGATCCAGATTACGTTATCGCGGGCGGCGTTAAGCGTACCGAAGGTGTGGTAGGCCGCAGTGAGGGAAGGCAGCACGGAGCCGGATTCCAGTTCGAAAGGCTGATTGATGTAGAGGTAGCGCGTCAAGGGAAATTACTCTTGGGAAGAAGACCGGAGAATACTGGCAATCAGGTTGATTTGCCCCAGGTGGTAAATATCGTGTTGGACTGCTCCGTCGAGGGCGTGGCGGTTACGGTAGTAATAATCCGGGTGGATCCGTTCTTCTAACGTACCGTAATCAAAAGCCTCCACCGACTGCAACATCAGGGCCTTGGTTTCCGCTAGTTCATCCAGCATTTCTTTCTTCGATTTATGCGAATAATCCGGCCAATCTTCCGGGGAGTTCAGCTCGATCTTCGGACGGGGTAATCGTTGAAAACGCAATGCGCTGTTTTTCCTCCAGGCCACCATATGCCCGATCAGTTGCGCAATGGTCCGGTGACCGACCGGGCGGTGAAAGTCCTTCTCTGGAATGGGTTCCAGACTTTCTTCTATCCCGGATCCGAACATGGGCATCTTGCCGTGTAGGACGTTATACTGGTCTTGGTAGTTTGCTGGGGTCATGATTTTATGTTTAGGCTTAGGCTTAGGCCGCGACCCGCCTTCGGCGTGTGTAGCTTAGGCTAAGTTGGTGCGGTGGTCGGAGTATAGTTTCTGGTCTTTTGCTTTGGGTGGGGGGGTTGAATGGCAAAGATTCAGGCTTAGGCTTAGGCCGCGACCCGCCTCCGGCGTGTGTAGCTTAGGCTAAGGGGGTGCGGAGGTTGAGGCATCAGTCTTGGTAGTTTGCTAGGGTCATGATTTTATATTTTAGGCTTAGGCCGCGACCCGCCTTCGGCGTGTGTAGCTTAGGCTAAGTTGGTGCGGTGGTCGGAGTGTAGTTTCTGGTCTTTTGCTTTGGGTGGGTGGGTTGAATGGCAAAGATTCAGGCTTGGGCTTAGGCCGCGACCCGCCTTCGGCGTGTGTAGCTTAGGCTAAGTTGGTGCGGTGGTACGAGCATAGTTTCTGGTCTTTTGCTTTGGGTGGGGGGGTTGAATGGCAAAGATTCAGGCTTGGGCTTAGGCCGCGACCCGCCTTCGGCGTGTGTAGCTTAGGCTAAGTTGGTGCGGTGGTACGAGCATAGTTTCTGGTCTTTTGCTTTGGGTGGGGGGATGAATTTTCTGAGTTCAGATAAAGGAGATAGCCTACTAAGATTTCCGTTCAAGGCTGATAATTAGTCTATCTAACTGCGTAATGCATTGCTTATAGCACTCAATTAGCTCATTCAGATCGGCTGCTTGGGCATACTGACGGTGACGGGCCACTAGAAGTTGGCTAATGGCTTCGTAAGCACTACCCCGGGAGATCTTGTAAAAGCGCGTTTTGTCCCTGTTTTCGAACCGTCCGTAGCCTTCTGCAACGTTATGAATTACGGAATTCGCCGATCGAAGGAGATCCTGCGTCAGGATAAATTGCTCCCGCTGAGGAAATTCATCCGCGAGCGAATAGACCCGGGTGAGGGTGTTAAAGCCTAGTTTCCATACCGCGAAATCCGTGAAATCTTTATAAGCCATTGCTTCTCCTCATCATTTACATCGTTTATTATAGCTCCGCTTCCACCAATTTCGAAGATCTGAAGGTGCCGTTGCCCCCCTAAGCCTTAGCCTAAGCTCCTCGACGGCGGAGCCGGCGAAAGCGCCTCAGCCTTACTCACCAAGGCCGAAGCTGCCAAAGTGCCGTTGCCCCCCTAAGCCTTAGCCTAAGCTCCTCGACGGCGGAGCCGGCGAAAGCGAGCCTTAGCCTTATTCACCAAGGCCGAAGCTGCCGAAGTGCCGTTGCCCCCCTAAGCCTTAGCCTAAGCTCCTCGACGGCGAAGCCGGCGAAAGCGCCTCAGCCTTATTCACCAAGGCCGAAGCTGCCGAAGTGCCGTTGCCCCCCTAAGCCTTAGCCTAAGCTCCTCGACGGCGAAGCCGGCGAAAGCGCCTCAGCCTTATTCACCAAGGCCGAAGCTGCCGAAGTGCCGTTGCCCCCCTAAGCCTCAGCCTAAGCTCCTCGACGGCGGATCCGGCGAAAGCGCCTCAGCCTTACTCACCAAGGCCGAAGCTGCCAAAGTGCCGTTGCCCCCCTCAGCCTTAGCCTAAGCTCCTCGACGGCGGAGCCGGCGAAAGCGAGCCTTAGCCTTATTCACCGCTGTCGAAGTGCCGTTACCCCCCTAAGCCTCAGCCTAAGCTCCTCGACGGCGGAGCCGGCGAAAGCGCCTCAGCCTTACTCACCAAGGCCGAAGCTGCCAAAGTGCCGTTGCCCCCCTAAGCCTCAGCCTAAGCTCCTCGACGGCGGATCCGGCAAAAGCGAGCCTCAGCCTATTAATCCCAACGCTTCCTCCAGATCCGCCTTAATATCATCGATATGCTCGATCCCCACACTGATCCGCAGCGCATTAGGTTCAACCCCGGCCGACCGCTGCTCGTGCTCGTTCAGCTGCTGGTGTGTAGTAGCGGAAGGCTGAATGATCAGGGTCTTGGCATCGCCGACGTTCGCCAGGTGGCTGATCAGCTTCAGATTGTCGACCACCTTCGTAGCGTCTTCCTTGCTGCCTTTTACGTTGAAATTCAGTACCCCGCCGAAGCCATTGCGCAGGTATTTCTTCGCGTTGGCGTGCCCCGGGTGATCGGGCAGACCTGCGTAGCTGACGCTTTCGACCTTGTGGTGGCCCTGGAGCCATTCGGCGAGGGCCTGGGCATTTTCACAGTGCCGTTGTACGCGCAAGCTGAGGGTTTCCAGTCCCTGCATGAACATCCAGGCGTTGAAGGGGCTGACCGCCGGACCGAAGTCCCG
This sequence comes from Lewinellaceae bacterium, assembly GCA_963747415.1. Taxonomy (GTDB): domain Bacteria; phylum Bacteroidota; class Bacteroidia; order Chitinophagales; family Saprospiraceae; genus Neolewinella. The sequence goes on from CAVVFF010000004.1 coordinate 2,673,879, forward strand.
CAAACCCTCCACCCGGGCGCGAATGGCAAAGGCGATATTGCCGAAGGGGCCATCCTTTCCGAAGACATCGTTAAAGATCATGCCGTGGTAGCTCGGACTCGGATCCGTGAACTGGGGGTATTTTCCGTTACCGAAGTCGAACTTGCCACTGTCCACGATCACGCCGCCGACGCTGGTACCGTGGCCGCCGATCCATTTTGTGGCCGACTGCACCACGATGTGCGCGCCGTGCTCGATGGGGCGGCAGAGGTAACCGCCGGCGCCGAAGGTGTTGTCGACCACCAGCGGCAGATCGTGCTTCTCGGCCAGGGCGCTCAGTCCGGCAAAGTCAGGCACCAGGAAGCTGGGATTCGGCAACGTCTCGGTGTAGATGGCCTTCGTATTTTCGTCGATGTGCTTTTCAAAATCGGCGGGGTCGGTGCTTTCCACGAAGCGTACCTCGATCCCGATGCGTTTGAAGGCAACCTTGAATTGGTTGTAGGTACCGCCGTAGAGGAAGGCACTGCTTACGATGTTGTCGCCGGTTTGGGCCAGGTTATTGATGGCCAGAAACTGGGCGCTCTGTCCCGAGGCCGTGGCCAGTCCCATCGCTCCGCCTTCCAGGGCCGCGATGCGCTTCTCGAAGGCATCGGTCGTCGGGTTCATGATACGGGTGTAGATGTTGCCAAACTCCTGGAGACCGAAGAGCTTGGCCCCGTGCTCGCTGTCGCGGAAGGTGTAGCTCGTCGTTTGGTAGAGCGGCAGGGCGCGGCTACGAGTGGTTTCGTCGACCTCCTGGCCGGCGTGTAATTGGAGTGTTTCGAAGTGCATGGAGATGGTTAATTTAAAAGGAAGTACCTAATTTAGGTTAGGGGCAGGATTAGTGGCCTACCATAAGTTTTGCGGCGGAGCGCAGGAGCATACCAGCCCCAGTACGGAGTAATGCTGCTTCGGAAGCCTGTTCCGGAGCGGGGCGGTAGCGGGCGGCCCAATTAAATGGTCAGGGAAAGGGAGGGGACCGGGCGAAGGCCCGGCGGAGGATGGTGGCATGGCATTCTATTTTTATAGGTTCCCGCATTAGGGGACAGGCATTGGCACCTTTTTCTCCGAGCCATCGGAGAAGTGGTTGCCAGGGTTTCGCAGAGCCTGATCTCTCCACCCTTCATTATAAAATCCTTCCACGCGCTTGCGGAAGTGGTAATGGTGTACCGCCCGCAATATACTCCTTTTTGTGAAGTACCTTGCACCTGCGCTCCGCGCCCACTCACTACACACCCCCGGCATTATGCAAGGATTTTTCCGCTATATGCGCTTCCCAGCCATTGTACTTTTTTTGAGTGCTTCGAATCTCGCCGCACAGATCATCCTCACCAGTGCTTACTTCCCCGAGGTCGGCGATAGTCTTCTTACGAACCAGGCTACGGACGCTTATCGGGACGGCATCACCTTTAAGGCACCCGGCGCGGACCTGACCTGGGATTTCGGCACCCCGGAAAAGCGGCGAGAAATTACGGAGGTACTCGAAGCGGTGGTTAACGACACCTTCTTTGTTGATGCGGACGCCAGGCTGAGTTCACCCGCCTTCGACTACGAATATTACCAGACCACCGATACGTCCTACAATCTGGTCGGACTGATGGGAACGCTTCCCTTTCTGCGCGATACGGTCCTCTCCACGCGCATCACGCCGCCACGGCCGGTGAAGCGGGCGAACATCACCTACGGCGACCGTTTTGCGTCCACTTCCATCCGGGAGCTGCGCATACATACCGACAGCCTTCCCTTGGAGGTGAAAAACAGCTCGGCCGGTGCGGTATTGGCCACCTATGATACCCTGCGCATTGTAAATACCAGCGTACGTAATGATGAAGTCGATGCTTACGGCACCCTCAGGCTGGCCGGCAAGGACTATCCGGTGCTCCGCGAAAAGCGCGTGGAGCAATTGGAAACCCGGGTGTACCTTAAGTCGGGCGACGGGGCGTACACGGACTTTACCGACTTGATAAAGACCTTTGACCCAACGTCGGGGCAGTACGTGGGCCAGCAACCTAAAGAAGGCACCTACTACTTCTGGGCCCAGGGCGTCAAGGAACCGATCGTGGAGATCGAATTTGACGAAGCGGAGAAGCCGACCACCTTTTTATACATCCGCGGGGAGCGCATGCCTACTTCGGTGCGCGAAGACGTTGCGGTGCGGTCAATGAGCTTGCATCCCAACCCAACGACTCGGCGTTTTACCCTGAATTACGCCTTGGCGCGTAGTGCTGCCGTAGACTTGGCATTATATGACGCGCAAGGTCGGAGGGTGACAGCTTGGGCTCCCGAACAGCAATCCTCCGGGCCGCACCGCCTGGAAGGCAGTTTGGAATCCTTACCCATCGGAATCTACTTCCTCGAGTTAAAAACGGACACGGGTCGGACGATGAGAAAGTTAGTAAAGCAATAATTATTATTTTCACCCTGTAATTTCGATCATCGAACTTTTGAAGCGTAGGGAGCACCCATTTTGTTTTGCTCCTGCGGCCATCTAGATCGCTTGTCATCGAAGACGGAAACCCTCTCTCTTCAACCACAAGTAAATCTTCTCACTTTTATGGTTTCAACTATACTTACGGCCGTACCCATTCTGGGTATACTGGCCCTGATTTTCATGGCGATCCGCTTCAGCTGGGTCAGCAAGCAGGATCCCGGCAACCCCCGGATGGTCCGTATCGGACAGAATATTGCCGACGGCGCCATGGCCTTCCTCCGGGCCGAGTACCGCGTGCTTGCCATTTTCGTGGTCGTTGTAGCGGCCCTGCTCATGTTCACCGCCGATGCGGCTACTTCGAGCTATATGATCGGCATCAGCTTCATTCTGGGTGCCGTCTGCTCCGCCCTCGCCGGTTTCATCGGTATGCGGGTAGCCACTAAAGCCAACGTAAGAACCACGAACGCCGCCCGGGAAAGCCTGGGTAAAGCCCTGGGTGTCGCCTTTGCGGGGGGCTCCGTGATGGGGCTTGGTGTAGTAGGACTCGGCCTGCTGGGGCTGGGCTCGCTGTTCATCCTCTTTCAGGGTATGTTCGTACCGGACGGTACGATTGCCGGTACGGCCGAGGCGCAGTTCGCCATCGTTCGCGTCATCACGGTGCTGACCGGCTTCAGCTTCGGTGCTTCCTCGATCGCCCTCTTTGCCCGAGTGGGCGGGGGTATCTATACCAAAGCCGCTGACGTAGGTGCCGACCTCGTCGGTAAGGTGGAGGCCGGAATCCCGGAGGATCACCCGCTCAACCCCGCTACCATTGCTGACAACGTAGGCGATAACGTAGGCGACGTCGCGGGTATGGGTGCCGACCTTTTTGAATCCTACGTAGGCTCCATCATCGGTACCATGGTGATCGGCGCGGCCTTTATCGTGCTGCCCGAATTTACGCAGACCGAGATCGGTGGTCTCAACGCCGTTCTTTTGCCACTGGTGGTGGCTGGTATCGGCATTGTGGCATCCATCATCGGCACCTTCTTCGTGCGCGTGAGTGAGGGAGGTGATCCGCAGAAAGCACTCAATACGGGCGAACTCATCGCCGCGGCCATCATGCTGGTGCTGACTTACTTCGCGGTCACTATGCTGCTTCCCGCCGAATGGACGATTGTCGCCCTGACTTCAGGAATCGAGCAAACCTTCACCTCCCTGGGGGTATTCTTTGCCATCATTCTCGGCCTGTTGGCCGGCCTGGGCATCGGCTACATCACCGAATACTATACGGGTACGGGCACCAAGCCGGTACAGGGCATTGTGGACCAGTCGGCCACCGGTGCGGCGACCAATATCATTGCCGGCCTGGCGGTGGGAATGCGCTCCACAGCGTACCCCATCCTGGTGCTTACCACCGCCATCATCGGTGCTTACTACTTTGCCGGTCTGTATGGTATCGCGATCGCGGCCGTGGGAATGCTTTCTAATACCGGGATCCAGTTGGCGGTCGACGCTTACGGACCGATCTCCGACAACGCCGGCGGTATCGCTGAAATGGCCGGCCTGGAACCCGCGGTACGGGAACGTACCGATAAGCTGGACGCCGTGGGCAACACCACCGCCGCAATCGGAAAGGGCTTCGCCATCGGTTCGGCGGCCCTGACCGCCCTGGCGCTCTTCGCCGCCTTCATGCAAACGGCAGGCATCACGACCATCGATATTGCCAACCCCTACGTGATGGCCGGCCTTTTCCTCGGGGCTATGTTGCCCTTCCTCTTCAGTGCCTTCTCCATGGAAGCCGTGGGTCGTGCCGCCAACGATATGATCCAGGAGGTGCGCCGGCAGTTCAGGGAAATTCCCGAGCTCAAGGCCGCCCTGGAGGTGATGCGCCGCAACGATACCGCCGATCAGGCCGTATGGACGGAGGTGGACAAAGAGGTGTTCTTCGCCGCCGACGGTAAAGCCGATTACCAGCGCTGCGTCGAGATCTCCACGAAGGCTTCTATCCGTGAAATGGTAATGCCCGGGCTCATTGCCGTACTCGCTCCCGTGGTGGTCGGCTTCGCGCCGCGCCTCTTCGGCTCCGACGTGGGTGCCGAGATGCTCGGTGGCCTATTGGCCGGAGTAACTTCCGCCGGTGTCATGATGGCCATTTTCCAGAGTAACGCCGGTGGCGCCTGGGACAATGCCAAAAAGATGTTCGAGGAAGGCGCTAACGTGCAGGGCACCATTTATCACAAGGGTTCCGAGCCGCACAAGGCTGCGGTAGTTGGCGATACCGTCGGTGACCCCTTCAAGGATACTTCCGGTCCCTCGCTCAACATCCTGCTGAAGCTGATGGCCGTGGTGGCTCTGGTGATCGCTCCTATGCTGTAAGCCCTGGTCGTCCGCACAGCTTGCTGGTCGGCCGACGGATCGCTACGCCCTCGCTGACATTGGTTGGCGGGGGCGTTTTAGTAGATGGCTGAGCCGACGAGCATTAGTCGTCCGCACAGCTCCGCTGGCCGGCCGACGGGTAGTAGGTGGTAGCTGGGCCGACGAGCATTAGTCGTCCGCACAGCTCCGCTGGTCGGCCGACGGGTAGTAGGTGGTAGCTCGGCGGACCAGCCCTAGTCGTCCGCACAGCTCCGCTGGTCGGCCGACGGGTAGAACGGTAGGACTTGGTAGCTGAGCCGACGAGCATTAGTCGTCCGCACAGCTCCGCTGGTCGGCCGACGGGTAGAACTGGTCGGCCGACGGGTAAAAAACACAACCTAGCAGAACAGCTCCCGACAACTTACCTTAGCCCCCATGTCCAACTTCCCTAAAATCGGCATCCTCGGCGGCGGACAGCTCGGTAAGATGCTCTGTCAGGCCGCCAGTGAATGGCACCTGCCCGTGTACGTACTCGACAAAGACGAATCCTTCCCGGCCGCCCCCTACGCCACCGTCTTCGAGCGGGGCAATTTCCGGGATTACGACGACGTGATCACCTTCGCGCGTAACCTCGACGTGGTAACCATCGAGATCGAGCACATAGATACCAGAGCACTGCATGAACTGGAGAAAAAGGGGGTAAAGGTTTACCCTCAACCCGACAAGATCGACCTGATCAAGGACAAGGGGCTGCAAAAGCAATTCTACGCGGAGCAAGGCATCGCTACCACCGATTTCAAGCTCTTCGGCAGTAAGGAGGAAGTAAGTAGGGCGGTGAACGCAGGATCCATTCAACTGCCCTTCGTACAAAAATCCCGCACCGGGGGCTACGACGGGCAGGGGGTCGCCATTATTCGCAACCAACAAGATCTGACGGAAAAACTCCTCGAAGGTCCGTGCCTGGTGGAGGACATGGCCGACATTGACAAGGAGCTGGCCGTCGTCGTTGCCCGATCGGCGACCGGGGAGGTGAAGGTGTTTCCGACGGTGGAAATGGAGTTCCATCCAACGGCTAATCTGGTGGAGTTCCTGATCTGCCCCGCGGCGCTGGATGGCGATACCGACGGCCGCGCGAGCAAGCTTGCGGTGGACGTAGTGCAAAAAATGGAGATCGTTGGTTTACTGGCCGTCGAGCTTTTCCTGACCAAGGATGGCGAACTGCTGGTCAATGAAGTGGCGCCCCGCCCCCACAACAGCGGCCACCACACCATCGAGGCCTGCGCAACCAGCCAGTACGAGCAGCACCTGCGGGCTATCCTGGGCTTACCCCTGGGAGATCCGTCGCTCCTGCGCCCCGCCGCCATGATCAATTTGCTCGGCGCGGAAGACCACAGCGGACCCACCACGTATGACGGTTGGACGGACGTGCTCGCCATCCCCGAAGTACACCCACACCTCTACGGGAAAGCGGACACCCGGCCCTTCCGCAAGATGGGCCACCTGACCGCGCTGGGCGATACCGTGGCCATAGCACGTGAGCGGGCGAAAAAGGCCAAGGACTTGCTTCAGATCGTGAGCCCCCATTAAAAAAGCCCTCCCCCAAAACGACCCAAAGGGCCACTCCGGGGAAGGGCGAACTAACAGACAAGTAATCACTTCCAGCCCCCGCCCAGCGCCTGGTACAGATTCACTACGGCGGACAGCTGTTCCAGTTTAGTTTCGATCAGCTCGGTACGGGCTTCCAGGGCGTCGCGCTGGGTGAGCAGTACCTCCAGGTATTCCGCCCGGGTAGACTGAAAGAGCTTATTCGAGATCTCTATCGACTCATCGAGCATGGCTACCTGTTCCTCTTTGAGGCGGTAGCTGTTCTCGAGATTATCGATGCGGTTGATTTCGGTGGCTACCTCCTGGTACGCTTTGAGTACCGATTGCTCGTACTCGTAGGCAGCCTGGATCTGCCTCGCCCCGGCATTCTGGTATTCCGCTTCGATGGCGTTACGGTTGACGATGGGGGCCATGGCGTCACCGGCCAGCGACATCAGCAGGGATTCGGGCGTCTTCAGCAAGTAGCGCAGATTGAAGGACTGGTAGCCCAGTCCGGCCCGAATGCCGAATGACGGCAGGAAATTGGCGCGGGCCACGTCCACGTTCAGATCGGAGGCGGCCATTTCCAATTCCGCCTGGCGGATATCGGGGCGGTTAAGCAGCAGCTGGGAGGGTATACCGGTCTTCACGGGCGCGGGTTGCAGGGATAAGAAATCCTCCGAGCTGCGAACGATGGCGCCGGGAGTACGGCCCGCCAGGAAATTAATGCGGTTTTCCACCGCAGCGATTTCCTGCCGGATGGCGAAGGTGTTACTCTGGTTCTTCTGGACTTCCGCCTCGAAGCGACGAACGGCCAGGGTATTGGCTCGTCCGGCCCGCTGTAGCAGGTTGACGACCCGCAACGCGTCTTCCTGGATCCGGATATTGGATTCCAGGTTTTGTAACTCGCTGTCGAGAGCCAGCAGCTCGTAGTAGGAATTGGCGATCTCGGCTACCAGGTTGGTCACCATGAAGTTGCGGCCCTCTACTCCGGCCAGGTACTCCAGTACGGCCACCTTGCGGGAGTTGCGGAGCTTTTTCCAGACGTCCAGTTCCCAGCTGGCGTAGAGGCCGAACTGGATATTAGTCAGGAATTCGGGAAAGTCCCGGTCTTCGTTGATCTCCAGGCTTTCTTCCAGGGCCCCGTTGCGGGTATAGCGGCCCACTTTCTCCACCTCGGTACCGATGCCGGCACTGACGCTGGGCAGGTATTCCCCCTTTCGGGCCTGGATCTCATTTCGGGTCACGGCGATCCGCTGCAGGAGGATGTTCATCTCCCGGTTGTTAACCAGGGCGGTGTCGATAAGGCGCAGTAGGTAGGGGTCATTAAAGAAGTCGTCCCAGCGTCGGCCGGCGGCCACTTCCACCGTATCCGCCATGGAAGCCGGGAAGCTTTCCGGTACGGGCACCACGGGCGTGCGGGTAGCTACCTGGGGAATGGAACAGGACTGAATCATCAGTAGTGCCAGTCCCACGAAGAGGCCGGCAAAGTATTTAGAGGATGTCGGCATCATTGTATTGGTATTCTTCGGTTAACGGATCAAAATCTTCGCCCTGGATCAGGGGCTTCCCTTCGCCCACCTTGCCGAAGAGGTAATAAAGCCCGGGGATCAGAATGACCCCGATCAGGGTGCCGAAAAGCATGCCCCCCAAGGCCGAGGTGCCGATAGTCCGGTTGCCAATCGCGCCGGCGCCGGTGGCGAAGACAAGGGGTATGAGTCCTGCAACGAAGGCGAAGGAGGTCATGAGAATAGGACGGAAGCGCATCTTGGCGCCTTCTATGGCGGCGTCGCGCACCGACATACCTTGCTGGTGCTTCTGCACGGCGAATTCCACAATCAGAACCGCGTTCTTACCCAGCAGGCCCACGAGCATTACGAGTCCTACCTGGGCATAGATGTCGTTGGCCAGTCCCGACACTTTCAGAAGAAGGAAGGAGCCAAAAATGCCGGCTGGCAGGGAGAGCAGCACCACGAAAGGCAGCAGGAAGCTCTCGTACTGCGCCGCCAGTACCATGTAGACGAAGATCACTACGATTCCAAAAATGACCAGCGACTCGTTGCCGCGCCGCGCCTCGTCGAAGGAAAGACCCTCCCAGGCGATGTCGTAGCCCTGGGGAAGGGTCTCGCGGGCGACCTCCTGCACGGCCGCGATGGCGTCGTTGGACGTATAGCCCCGGGCGGCCTCCCCGCGGATGGTGGCGGAATTGTAGAGGTTGTAACGGGTGATCTCGTTCGGCCCCTGCTTCTTCTCCATCTTCATGAAGGCGGAATAGGGCACCATTTGCCCCTCCTCGTTCTTCACGTAGTAATTGAGGATATCGCTGGGGTAGCGGCGATACTCCGGACCGGCCTGGGTATACACCTTGAAGAAGTTATTGAAGCGGATGAAACCTTGTTCGTAAGTACTGCCGATGAGGATATTGAGGTTCTCCATGGCTTTGCCGATGGATACGCCCTTCTGCATCGCCAGCTTGTTGTCGATCTTCAGTTCGTACTGCGGATAATTGGCCGCGTAGAAGGTAAACAGGCCGGTGAGTTCCTTGCGTTCCCGCAGGGCGTCCATGAATTCCTGGTTTATGCGGTCGAATTCGTCGTAATCGGTGCCGTTGGTTTTATCCAGCAACCGCAGGGCCAGACCGTCCGCGGCACCGTAACCGGGGACGGCCGGCGGCTCGAAAAATTCGATTACGGCCCCGAAATCGCGGGTTTCCTCCTCCATTTCTTCGATGATCTCCTGTACGGACTGCTCGCGGTCTTCCCATGGCTTAAGGTTGATCAGACAGGTACCGGCGTTCGATCCGCGACCTTCGGTAAGGATCTCGTAACCGGCCAGCGAGGATACCGACTGCACTCCTTCGATCTCTTCGGCGACTTTCTGCAACTCCCGCGAAACCTTATTAGTGGCCTCCAGCGTGGTGCCCGGAGGAGTCTGGATGATGGCATAGATCATCCCCTGGTCTTCGCCGGGGATGAAGCCGCCCGGCAGAATAGTATTGATCAGGCCGGTGCCGATAACGAAGCCGACCAGTAAAAGCACGGTGATAAAACGACGGGCCACGATGCCGTCGAGCAGACGGACGTAGCGGCCGGTCAGGCGCTCGAAGAGGCGGTTGAAGCCGTCAATTGCGTGGCTTACCGGCGTTTTCCGACGCTCCCGGCCATGGTGGTTTTTTAAGATCATGGCGCAGAGCACCGGCGTAAGGGTAAGGGCAACGACGCCCGAAATCACGATGGCCGAGGCCATGGTGATCGAAAACTGCCGGTAGAAAACCCCGACCGGGCCGCTCATGAAGGCCACCGGGATGAAAACCGAGGTCATCATCAGGGTGATGGCCACGATGGCGCCGCCGATTTCGCCGAGAACTTCCCGGGAGGCGGGATAAGGTTGCAGGTTTTTCTCCTCCATTTTCACGTGTACGGCTTCCACGACCACGATGGCATTATCCACTACGATACCGATGGCCAGGACCAGGGCGAACAGCGTGATGAGGTTGATGCTGAGGCCGAAGAGCTGCATAACAAAGAAGGTGCCGACCAGCGAAATGGGTACGGCGAGGGTGGGAATAAGCGTGGAACGCCAGTCACCGAGGAAAATGAAGACCACCAGGGCTACCAGGATGAAGGCCTCCCCGAGGGTGTGGATGACCTTCTCGATGGAGGCATCGAGGAAGGTGGAGACATCGTAGTTGATCTCGTATTCCATCCCGCTGGGGAAAGCATCCTGCAGCTCCGTCATCTTCTCCTTGACCTGCGCGATCACGTCGGAGGCGTTGCTGCCGTAGTTTTGTTTGAGAACGATAGCGGCGGAGGGGAAGCCGTCCTTGTTGGAGTAAATGTCGAAGAATTCACTGCCTAACTGGACATCGGCGATGTCCTTTAGCTTCAGCACCTGCCCGTCGGCGTTGGCCCGTATGATGATGTCTCCGTACTGGTCCTCCTGATTGTAGCGGCCGGAGTAGACCAGTACGTATTCCAGGCTCTGGGCCTCGATGCCCGAACTACGTCCTAACCGGCCGGGCCGGCCGATGACGCTTTGCTCGTCGATGGCTTCCATGACCTCTTCGGTAGATACCTCGTAGGCGCGCATCCGGTCGGGCTTCAGCCAGATCCGCATGGCGTACTGCTGGCTGCCCAGGATCTGCGCGCTGGCGATTCCGTCGATGCGCTGGATCTCCGGGATGACGTTGATGTTGGCGTAGTTGTAGAGGAATTTCTCGTCGGCCTCCTTATCCTGGCTGTACATATTCACGTACATCAGCATACTCGGTTGCACCCGGCTCACGATTACGCCCTCCAGCTGTACGAGCGGGGGCAGGCGGTTGATGGCCTGATCCACCCGGTTCTTGACGTTGACTACCGCCTGGTTGGGGTCGGTGCCGAGCTCGAAGATGACCTGGATGGTAGCCTCACCCGCGCTGGTGGCATCCGAGACGATGTACTTCATCCCCTGCACGCCGTTGATGGCCCGCTCCAGGGGGATGAGGGTAGACTGCACGAGCACGTCGGCACTTGCCCCTGGGTAGGCGATGGTTACGATGACCCGGGGCGGGGCGATCTCCGGAAATTGGGAGATTGGAAGTGACTTGATCGCCAGTACGCCGATCAGCACGATAAAGAGCGAAAGCACGATCGCGAGGACCGGCCGCTTGATGAAACTTTGAAACATAGCTGTTTTTTTTGGATTTGAGGCCTAGTCTACGCTAAGGGCTAACTGGGACATGGCCTCTTTCGGCTCCTGGTATTCGACCTCAATGGTGTCGCCGTTGCGCACGCGGCGCAGGCCCTCGATGAGAATGCGGTCGTCGGCGGTGAGCCCCTCCCGAATCACGTAAACGTGGGGCAGTTCCTCGGCAATGACGATGGCCCGCTGCTCCAGCCGGTTTTCCTGGTTGACGATGTATACGTACTTCTTGTCCAGGATCTCGAAGGTGGCCTTTTGGGGAATTACCAGCGCCCGATCGTAGGGGATCGGCATGAGGATGCTGCCCGTTTCGCCGTGGCGCAGCAGCCGGTCCGGGTTGGGGAAAGTGGCCCGGAATTCGATGTTGCCGGTTTCGTGGTCGAATTCGCCTTCGATGGCTTCAACGATGCCGGTCTGGCCGAACATTTGTCCGTTGGCGATCCGCAGTTGTACCTGCTGCTTGCCGGGTTTTTCGGTATTGCCTGCGTAGTCCAGGTATTCCGCTTCCGGCACGCTGTAGTAGACCCACATCTTGCTGTTGTCGGAAAGGGTGGTGAGCAGTTCACCTTCCTCCAGCAGGCTGCCTTCCCGGGCTTCCAGGTGGTCCATAATGCCGGTGTACGGGGCGCGGATGTTGGTAAAATCCAGGTGAGCTTCGGCCAGGGCGACTTCGGCGTTCGCCCGATTCAGGCGGGCCTTCGCCATGGCCAGTTCATTGGGGGCTACCACGTTCTCGTCGGCCAGCATCTTGGTATTGCTGAATTCGATGCCGGCGATCTCCGCCTCGGCCTTGGTAATGTTGAGTTCAGCCTCGTAAACGTTAGGCAGGATCTTGAACATCTTCTGCCCTTTGGAGACGGTCTGCCCCTCATCGACGTAAATGTGCTGGAGGTAGCCGCGCTCTAGGGCGCGCAATTCGATGTGGCGACTGGCGTGGATCTGACCGACGTACTCGCGGTGGACGATCACGTCCTTTACCAGGGGAGTAGTGACCTCCAGTTTTGGGGTCACTTCGTGGTGTGCTGTTTCTTCGTGCTGGCAGCCGGCGAGCACAAAGAGTAATAGAGGAAGGAATGCTAACTTGTTCATTTAGCTTTGTTGAGGATAAAAAGGAGGTAGGTCAGCTACGCTGGCCAGGGAATCCACGCAAAAGCGCGGACCGGTAGGGCGTCTGCATTGTGCTGAATAGGAATCAACCGATAGGGCCCTATCGGACATAGCGATCCGGAGTAATCCCTAAGGGTTTACTCGCGGCAGAACGGAATGTATTAGATGCGGAAGAGCTGGTACAGTATCGTCCGGGTAGTACCTGGCGAAGCCAGCAGCATGGGTGCAAGCACCAAGCCCGGCGGGCCTGACAAAGAGGTCTCCGGGATTAGAAAACCGGCAAGAAAGGAAATACAGTTTTGCACGGCTACGCGATGGGAAGCATTCGTAACTTCGCATTCCCGGACTTGTTCCTCCATTTCCGCGGGAAAACCGGGCAATTGCATGGGATGGTGAACAGGCAGGTGAATTACCGCCTCGGCATCCGTGGAATCAGCAAAGTACCCGATCGCAGCCTGGACGCCTTCAGGCTGTACGGCCTCCGATCCCCGCGGAACGAGGCCCGATAACAGCGCGAGCAACAAGAAGATGAACATGGTGGTATCTCGGAAATAAGATGCCAAAGGTATTATAAGGTTCCTGCTGGTGGAAAGCTTTCAGCGGCTACAAGTAATGCTATTACCGACCGTATAATCCATTGAACTACTAGAACTTTATTATGCATTTTGCGTAGCAGCACCTTATTCGAAAATAGGTGCCGGAACACGCCAAATAAAATTTCAATATTAACTGAAACTTGGGCACGGTGAGTAGGGCAGAAGTCGTCCATATTTGACACAGATGTGACGCTAGGCGCCGGCCCGCCCAGGGTGAGAGTCGACGTTGACTTGTCCTTTGGGAGACTCGATGGCCGGATATGCTGTATGGAAGTCGACGTCGCGCTGTACAGGGTTTATAAAAACGAAACCGAAGAGCTTCTCTGATTCTGGGAGTGGCCGGGAACCTTGATGGAAGTAAAGGGATGGGTACCGGCGAAGATAGAGCGGTGGAAACGGTTCACTGGGTTCACACTTGAAGGAGCGATTTTGGCTGCCTGCTGGAATGTGGGTAGTGGCATGCCAGCGGCGCGGAAAGAAAAAAGTCAATTCAGATCCAGGTACGACGAGGCTAGCATACTGACTTATGTTGCCTGGGGCGGTTGGCTTACCCTCAGTTCCGCGTAAAGACGGCAGGACCTGCACTGGGAAACGGCTTCCACCTAACCTTCGTAACGGGCCAGCTTCAGGCAGCTTCGAAACCCTTCGGGCATGCCGCAGACGGATATGAAGCCCCCCTGCTTGCGCTACAACAAGTATATTTTCGAACATCGCTAGTTCGGGAAGCGGCCGGCTCAGCAACAGGGAAAGCGGACAAAATCAATCTATGTGCCATTTGTAAGGACCGGAAGATCACTCCATTTTTAGCAAGGCGGTGCTTACAGTACTCACTCCCTCCTTTAGGTTGTCCACCTCGTCACTGCCCTCCAGAAGTCGTACTAAGGGACCGTCAATTTTCAGGAATCGAGAAAATTCCGATTTGAGTTTTTCATATTTTCCATGGGGATCACGTTCGATGTCCCCCGTTTTCGGTCTCTCGACTGCAGAAATCTTGAAATCGTCCGGATATTCCGCCTGTGGCTTGTATTTCTCACTTCCCATACCATGGGAAAGGCTATTGGTATCATCAAATTTTCCGGGTATCATCATCGCATTGGCACTGAGTCCCAGCGAATCCATCGTTTTTTTCGTCCCCTCCACCTGCTGTTCCTCAATGGCAAGTGGCAAAGCAACCACATTCGGAGCTGCCGGAAAACAACTTAGCGTGGATAGGACTCCGAAAAAAAGACCCGTGGCACCAGTCCCTCTGTACTGCGCCTGCAGGTACTCCTGGAGATGTCGCTGCGTAGCGACCAGCGATCTCCCGCTTTGTACGAGATCAATGAGGAGAATATTTTTTCCCTGCAAATTTCCAGGGCCGGGTATGAAAGCATCGAAATGATCCCATAGGCGGCCACGCTGTTCGGCGTCAAGCGGATCTCCGGTAACTACTACTTTTTCCGCCGCGGTGTTGGATCCGGTACGGTGCCCGAATTTGCTTAACGGCATATTGGTGGCCTCGATCGCTGGTTGAATCGCTCCATAGGCCTGTAGATAGGCCATTACCGGGGTCGGGCTTTTTCCCAACCCTAAATAATGATAATTGTCAGGCGGATATTGTTGAATTATTTTTTTTGCCAGGTTCTCGATCTCGTTAAATTCATCCTGCGAAAGTTGCCGTTGAATTACGGGAGCCGGAAGGGAATTCAATGGCCACCGATCAAGCTTGATCGGCTGAGCTGTTCCCGCTCCCTTCAACGACTGTTGGTTGAGCAGTCGATGAAGCTTCCGCTGCATGATCGTTTCTGGCCGGTTGTCGACGAATGTTGACGCTTTCCCAGCCATGACGTCCGCTTCCCGCTCTAGCTGGTGGTCATCATTGACCTTGATTTTACCCTTCAGCTGGGCGGTTGGCCTAACCCTTCCCTGCTTCTGCTGCACGACGTGCCAGGCTTCGTGAGGTAAATGTGTCTCCTGTCCGGGAGCCAGGTGAATTTCACTACCCCGGGCGAAGGCGTGGGCTGCTACCTGCCCCGGTTCGGTAGAGTTGTAGTGCACCCTGACATCATCCATCGAATAGCCGGAAAGATTCTCAATGGACGACTTTAGCTGGTCGGGTAAGCCCGTGTCATTTTCCTTTTTCAGTATGATTTGCGCTTCAGGGGAAGATTCACCTACCGCCGGTGCCCGATGATTGGCCATAGCCTGAAGCAATTCCAGCCGCTCCGTTCTCTTTGGGGCATTCGCAATCTTTTGAAGTGTCTGGGTGGCGGTCCTTTGCAGCCGATTATCCGCAAGACGGTGATAGGTAGTCCGGTCACCCTGCTTTCCCGCTTGGAAGTGAGCGGGCGAGACACTTTCCTCCGGGCGTATTTTCTTGGCGGGCAGGTTCATTGTTTATCCGCTTGTCGCTGAACCACACGAGTCCGAGCCTGGGAAATACAGGGTGCAGAATAACTACTAATATAATCTTTTGATACAACAACCCCGGGCCTGAATTTTTGGAAAATAAGCGCAAGGATGAGCGCCAACCGGGTAATCCGGACTAATTATTGAAAGCCCCGTTGCCATCCGGATCAAGTGTGACCACGCTATTTGCAGTTCCCAACAGCAGGCCGGCCGCGGACCGATCGCGCTGCCAGGTAGCCGGAGCGGGCTTTTGGCGCTCCTGTCTAAAAGACACCCTCGAATTCAGGAAGCGGCGCTGCCGCGGGTTGCCGGCCCCCGAACCGGTAAGAAATGCCCACGCTAAGCAGATAATCCGCAAATGCGGCGTCGCCCTGGGTATATACGCCCGTTTCCTGGGTGCGCACTTTGTCCTCGAAACTCTGGGTGCGGTTGCGGTACATCGCCACCGGCACGCTCGCGAATACGGAGAGACCGCCGTGGGTATACCCAACGCCCGGCTCGGCGGAGACGGCGTAGCCCGGACGCCGGTACCCTGCGCTGCCACCGATAAGGTCGTTGGCGGGAACCCCCTCCAGGCGGCCGCCCAGGTATACATTGAACCCGTTCATGCTGGCGTAGTAGGCGCCGATGCGGGCGGCGAACTGGTCGGGACAGGAAAATTCGCTACGGCCATTCCGGGTGAGGACGCCGTTGGTTTCGCGGGGATTGATAAGGTAATAGAGGTTGGTCGTGATGCCGAAGGAGTGGCTCAGGGGATGATAGCCCTGCAAATCCACGGTAACCCCCGCCCCGCCGTCGCCCGGCTGAATGGATTGATCCACTACGGCCTCCAGGTTTTCCGAGCGGTTCTCGCCCTGGTTGTAGAAGGTCTGGGTGTAGTCGAACTTACCCGTGGGCAGTTTGAGGCCCAAGCCTACCGAATAATTGAAATCGTGCCGCTGCGGGTCGAACAGCCAGTAACCTACACCCAGCCGGATGTCTGATAGCCCGGAGGAAGAGGTCGCGTGTCGCTCGCCCAAGCCGTTCGGAGGGTTGCCCCCGTGCTCGTACATGGAAGAGCGGTTGTGGAAAACAACCGGAAGAACGGCCGTGGCGTACCAGCGATCGGAGATCCCGTAAGTGAAGCCGATATCCAGGAAAGACGAGCGGTTGATCACCTCCGTGCCTTCCTGCAGGCGATTGGCTTCTTCCTCGGAGCCCCGAAAGTGGCGGAATGACCTGAAGTGGCGATAGCCCGCCTGTAAATTAAATTCCCCCCGCGTCAGGTTCAGCGAATTGCCGAAAGCGCCCGAACAGGCCGAACCGCCGCGTATCGCTACGCAGCCCTGGGCAAATACGGAGGCGGAAAAGGTGAGGGCGGCGCAAAGGAGTAGTGCCAGCGAGCTTAGTCTTTTTGTTTGCATGATCGAAATCCGTCTAGTGAGTTCCGCCGGTGCGTCAGCGGCTATCAAATATACCACTTGATACGAGTTGGAACAAACGTATTTGGTCCGACGTACATTCCGGTGCCGGGAGGCCTAGAAGGAGGTGGGATAATTTAATCCTGACGGGTTACCAGACAGTGACCCGCTATCGGACGTGGCAGGATGGGGCGGCGGAGCGCGGGAGCCAGCAAATGTCGGATCTCTAAAGGCAGAATAGCATGGTTCATCCGGGCAGGAGTGACCAATTTCCTGGATCGCCCTACAGGGGGGCATAGGACGGGTTTTCCCATTTTGGCCAATCTCTCCACGCTCCTAACCCGGGGTGGAATACGTACATATTTCCGACGTCGGATTTGTCCTACCTCGGCGCAAATACCAGGGCCACCCGTCGGAATCGGGGGATCATTTGCCGGAAAATTCGCGGCGGGCGACTAAGGGGTGCCGATACCTTTGCGGCATCAAATTACCTAATCCGGGAGAAAATGGACACGTCATCGACTCCCCCAAGATCAACGATCATGAACCACCTGATAGCTACCGATCTCCTCCATACTAAACCGTCCCACCTAGCGAACTCACTCAGCACCACCGAGGCACCCTCCACCGTAGCGGAACTTTTGGAGCGATGTACGGACACCTTCAGTTCGCGCATCGCCTACGATTGCCAGGGGGAGACCTTAACTTACCTGGAGCTAAACCGCCAGTCCCGGGATTTTGCCGCCTTTCTGGGGCAGCAACTCGGCCTTCGACCGGAGAGCAGAATTGTTCTCCACCTGTTGAATACGCAGGAATTTATGGTGGCACTATGCGGTATTGTGCGCGCCGGAATGGTAGCGGTACCCATCAATTCCCACCTCCACGAAGAGGAGTTATGGCGGCAGCCGGCGGCATGCGGTGCGGCGGCGATTCTGACGTCGAGCAGCCAGCGTACGGGGGGCAAAAATCGGGTCGTGGTCATCGTATCGAAGGAGGAGAAGGTGCCATCCCCGACCAGGCAATTAGACCGGTACTTTAATTCAATTCCCCCTATTTCTACGGCCAACAAAAGAATCCCCTTCGAGGAGGCGCTCTCCCAGGGCCGGAATCAGCCGTTTATCCCCCCGGAGTCACAACCCGACGACCCCGTTATTGGTGGCTACCCGGCAGGTGGAGGAAAGGCCAATGACCTCACCAATCGCGACGTACTACAACAATTGAAACGCCTCACCTTCGGGCGAACCGGACTCATGGTTGAGTTGATCCTCTGGGCGGTGACCCCGAGTCCCCTTACCGAAATCTTTTCACTTCTTATCAATGGGCTCTTGTTGCTCCACCTGGGCGGTCGTAACGTCCTGATACCCCACGGTCACGACACGGGTAAGCTTTTGGCCACTCTGCGGGCTTACCCCCTCACCTTTATCTGCGGCCGCCCGGCACTCTTCGAACGGCTGTTGCGACACGTCGATTTCGACGCCAGATACTTCCGCCAGCTGAGGGTCACACTTTCCGCTGACGATCCCCTGCCCCGGGAACTTGGCCACCGGTGGGAGACGGCCACTGGCTGCCGGATCACGGACATATACCACCCTTCGTTCCCGCTTGTCCCCCGTTCTCCTCTGACGACGGACAAGCGCATCAATATTGCCGGCTATCGTGTGTTCCCGAGCGACGTCGAAAAGCCCATTGCCCGCCACCGGAAAGTAGCACGGGTGACCGCCGTCGGTACGCCCGACCCCGACACAATCGAAGCAGTCAAGGTCTTCGTCGTACGGGCCGACCCAACGCTGACCCGTACTGAGCTTCTCGACTATTGTCGCGACTGCATGTCCCCGCACAAGGTGCCCCGGGACATCATTTTCTACAGCAATTGAGTGCCTTACCAAAAACGGAAGAATACACGCCGAGCGTAACACTACCGACACTAGGAACGACGGCGACGGACGTCACTTTCTTAGCAACACTTGTCTTATACATTTTGGAGTTCCAACAAGAAGCGTTCACCTGTGCTGAGCTATTTGGTTATTGGCCGGGGCCTGTTCCGTACGTATGTAAGTACCGGGATGGGCCCTGCTTTTTTTTACCGGCTACTTTAGTAAATGCGATGGCTTGATCCCGAATTCCTTTTTAAAGCATTTTGCGAAGTAGGCCGGACTGGTAAATCCCGTCCTGTAGGCCGCCTCCGTGACGTTGTGGGTATGGTCGAGCAGAAATTCCTTGGCCCGGTGCAAGCGGACGGAGGTGATGAGCTGATTGGGCGTTTTATTAGCCACCGCCTTTAGCTTGCGTTGCAGCTGTCGTTCGCTTATGCTTACCTCCCGGCAGAGGGTATCCAGACCGTATTCCGGATCGTCGAGGTGAGTTTCAATGCTTTGCAAAACATTTTCCAGGAACGAATCATTTTCCGGCAGCCGCTTATGACCCCATGCCTGCGTTGCGGGGTCGGGCTCTACCCGATCGGTAACGGCGAAAAGTATTATCCGCTCGCCGGAAACGGAAGACCGTAAAGGTTCCTCGAGAAGGAAATGGAGACCGGCGCCCGATAGCAAGTTCTTCACGGTTTGGGTAATAAGCAGTTTGTCGGGCTTCGCGCGGTCGAGCAGTGCCTCCTGGAAGCGCTCCGTGGCGGGCGCGGGGGTATAGGCGTTGTCCACGGCCGCTTCCTGGATATGGATGCCGATGGCGAGGCTTCCCCCGTGGCGACGCACCAGGTCGCCCACGTCGAGGCTACAGTGTACCGCCTTGCTCGGCCCTTCGAAGGTGGCCGTGAAGGTGTTTTCTTCCCAGCTGACAATGGTGCCCCTGTACCGGCTTACGAACTCCCGCAACAGCGTCGTCACCCCTTGACGCTGGCTTTCCGGGAGGTTCAACCTCCCCACCAGCAAGGTAAACAAGCGCATGTCATAGGCTTCCGCCGGTTGGGTCCCCTGGAGAAAGGCTTGCACCTCCACGAGGACCCGGTCGGCATTGCCCACCCAGAAAATATGATCTTCTCCTTCCAGTTCTACAAATTGCGCACCGGGGATCCTTTCGGCAATGAAGCGCCCCTCCTCGATGTGCACGTCAATGTCGCCTGTCCGCTGTAGGACAAGCGTAGGTACCTTGATGGAACCCAGGATATCGACAATATCCACTTCGGTATTCATCTGCGTGAGCACGAGGGCGGCACTGGGACTGGCGCCCGACCGAAAATAATTCGCCATCCATTCCATGAACACGGGGTCCCCGGCTTTGGAGGGCGCCAGCAATTCGAGCTGCATGTCTCCGCTGCCCCAGCTGCGCTCGATCATCGCGTATACTTCCCCTCGTTCCGTATCGGTCGGGGCCCAGGGGTATTCGGGAGAGAAACGGCGGCGGGCAAAGATGCCGAAAGTAATCAGCGCGATGGTCCGGTCGGGGTAAGTGGCAGCGAAAAGGGCCGAAACCGAGCCCCCCTCCGAGTGACCGAAAAGCACCGCGCGCCGGCTGCCGACGGCATCCATTACCGCCCGCAGATCGTCCATCCGTTCCTCCAGGGTGGAAAGCTCCACGATACGGTCGGAAAGCCCTGTCCCCCGCTTGTCGAACAAAACGACCCGGGCGATCTTGCCCAGCTCCCGCAGAAAGTACTCCAGCTCCGGACACGCCCACATCAGGTCGATATTCGATACCCAGCCAGGGATGTAGACCAGGTCTACCGCCCCGGTACCAAACACCTGGTAGGCGATGTTTAGCCGCCCGCTCTTGGTGTAGCGCGTACGGGGTTTCTGGAAGGAGTCCGTCATAGGAAGGTCGCGAAGGGTGCGAAAAAAATAATCCCGGGCCGGTAGCTTTTTCGACCGACCCGGCAAATGACCGCGGCGGCAGCGTACGGTCGCAGGTGCAGCATGAATCGGAGGGAGGTGCACCGCCAGTTCAAAACAACGTGATCGACTCATGGTGCAGCAGCCACTTCTTGCGATCGATGCCGCCGGCGTAGCCCGTGAGGTTCCCGTCACGTCCGACCACGCGGTGGCAGGGTACGATGATGGCTACGGGATTCCGACCGTTGGCCGCCCCCACGGCCTGGTATGCCCCCGGATTGCCGAGGGCCACGGCAAGATCCTGGTAGGCCACCAGCTGTCCGAAGCCAACCCCCTGTAGACGAGCCCACACCGCCCGTTGGAACCCGGTGCCGGAAAGATCCAGCGGAACGGTGAAGTCCTTTCGCTCACCCGCGAAGTACTCATTCAATTCCCGAACGGCCATTCCCAGTATGCGGAGGCCCTCCCCGTTCGTTACCGTAGCCGCGCCATCGTCCCGAAGTGCACTTGCCTGGTAGTCGTCCTGTACGAAGGTGACCTTGCAGATGCCGCGGCCGGTGGCCACGATGCGTAGTCGTCCCGTTGGGGTGTCCAATGTTTGTTCCAGGGTGGCCGTCATAGCAGAAAGTGAGATAGCATTACCATTGTTACAATATACACCTATACGCACGGCTCAACCGCGCCAGTAGACGGGTATACCGTTTACAAGTCAAATTCTCCGGGTAAGGAGTGCATATACGACCTAGCCCATAGTGACCAAAATGATGCTGGCCAGGATTATTGCCGTCAGGTGAAACGCCCAGCAGATGGCACCATACAGGAGCGGCCGTGGGATATTGGGATTAACGGCAATATTGACGGTATTAGTTACCGGGAAGCCTATGTCGATCAAAAGTCCGAAAATGATGGCCGTTCCAATAGTCGTTATTCCAAGTTCCTGGATCAGGAGGCTAGTAGTCACCGCGATAGCGAAGGAGCTGACGGCGGGACCGATTATGAAGATCGGAGCCAAGTTTTGTCGAGTCACCGCATCCTTACCCAGGGAGCAGGCATAGGGTTGCTTGAAGAAAAGCGTGAACCAAAGGCCGCCAAGCACAAAATAAACGGCGAAGGCAACGGCTACACCGAGTCACGGAGGTGTAGAAAAGAAAGTAAGTATAAGGCTGTTTGAATCGATTGGTCGACAGGTCCACCCGAGAAGTAACAGTCCTATGTCGGTTGCCTAGTCCTGTTCTTTCACCAATTTCAGCAGCCGGCGGGGCGGTAGGGGCTGGGACTCATTACGCCCTACAAACGCGAGGCGCTGACGAATTTCGTGGGGCTGTCGGTAATTTGGTGGGTTTTGCTTTTCGATTGGGGCCTGGGCGGTTTCTACGTATTGCGGACGCACCAAATGACGCTGATCGGACTGGCGGTCATTGCCGGACAGATGATTTGAGCGCATGCTGGCTATCTCAATTTTACCGCGGTGCACTCGAATGGCTTTGGCGGTCGCAGACCTACCGGAAAATAGAAGCCTTCCGGATTGGTAGCAAACGGAACCATAAATCACCGCCGATACCTCGAAAGCCGGCGAACGTGAATTAAGCGACACGAGTGCTAAATCGCCTACCTTCCTAAAATGCTGATACGCGCCTATTCTTTGTACACTCGGGTGTAGGCTGTCTGGCCCGAAGCCGTCCATAGTTTCAGGATATAAATGCCCCGGCTCAGGTTGCGACAGTCAACTTCCTCAAAGGTCGCGGTGGCCTGACGGTCCCTTAGGTGTCCCATCATATCAATGATCTCGTATCCCGTCAGGGAAACCGCGCTTTTCACGTGGAGCAAATCCCCAACCGGATTAGGAAAAATTTCCAGGCCGGGGAGGGAAACGGTTTTGGTGTTTACCGTGCCGATGTACTCGTAGGCTCCGATGTCGAAGCCACCGCCCATGGGTCGGTCGTTACCCTGAATATCCACCGCTGGGGCCATGTTCGGGGAGCCGTTGTTGATTGCCGGACTGGGATTGATTATCGCGAAATCCGCCTGTAGGGTTATTGAGGGATCGATGAAATTGGGATCGCCGACTACAGAGTTTTCACCCATGACCATAGCACCGTTTCCTCCGAAAAGCAGGTTATGATCCACGGTCACGTTCGAACTTTCCACCACCGTGTTGGTCGGTTTGTCCGGCTTGGCGTACATGATATTATTCCTGACCAGTACGTCATTAGAATTCCGGGCATCAATCTCCCCATTGAAATTTACGTCGGTCTGTTGATTATGATAGGTTGAATTATTTACGATATCGACGTGCTCGCTTTCATAAATATGTACCGCGGGTCCGCCGCTGCCGTAAATAATGTTGTTTTCGATCAGAGTTCTACCGTTATAGGCGCCCATCGTTGAGCCGTTCTGTGTGTGCTTGCTATCGTCGATAATGATACCGTTGCCATCGTAAATACCGCAGTTTACCAGCCAGGGGACCAGGTTGTAATTACGCATCATCCGGTTGTTCCGGATGATCATCTTATAATCGGTGGAAACGTCAGAATTGGCATTTTGGTAAAAGGCTATTCCACTAGAACCGTACAGGGTGTACCAGCCATTATCGTAGATCGTATTGTTTTCAATAGTAATGTAATCACAACGGCTACCGTAAATTCCGCCGGCGGGGCAATCATAAATGGTATTGTTGCTAATGTTGATATGGTGGATTTGCTCCACGTTGGGATTCGCCCACATCGTAATGCCATTGCCGTTGTACAGGGGGTTCACGGTTCCGTTGGGATCATTACAGCTTCCGGGTTGATTCAGGGCGTCCTGTAAGTTGAGGTTGTCGCTGTTGCCGCGGATAGTAAATCCGTTAATGGTGATATAGCGCACCTGGTCGGTCAGGGTGATCCCGCTACCCGTAAAGAATATTTCTGGCTCGTGACCTGCTAGATTGGTGTACGTAATCCAATTACCGGCGGTCCCGGATCGGGTGATAACGGCTACACTCCATTGGGGCTGCGCGCTGGTGTAGGTACCGTTCATCACGAAAACCGTATCCCCGGGTAGCGTCA
Organism: Lewinellaceae bacterium; assembly: GCA_963747415.1. GTDB lineage: Bacteria > Bacteroidota > Bacteroidia > Chitinophagales > Saprospiraceae > Neolewinella. The sequence goes on from CAVVFF010000004.1 coordinate 2,697,252, forward strand.
GGTCGGCGGCTTTTTGAATGGTCTTGAACGGGGTGGTTTCGGCAAGGCCGTCATTCGTATCGACCCCGTTTTCGTCGCTCACGTAGTAATTGGTGGCGTAAGAATCAATCGATATGAAAAAGAGGAAGGTGGAAAGTAAATAAAACCGCATGGCCAAAATCTGGAGATTTGTCAGTCTTTTGATTTGATTGTATAGTTAGCTCGATTAACCGCTATCATTGGATAGCCTAATCAGGCAGGGGCTATGCATAAGCAAGGCCCCGGCTAAGTTCACTTAGTCATACCAAAGTTAATGGAAAATTGATATCCGCCCAAATGACCCGATACCATAACCCCTTTTAGTAAGTGAACGGCTTCAACGAAAAGAATTTCGGCGCCGGAGCGCAGGAAATTTGTTATTCCCCGGCCTTCAAAGTTTTATGGGAACCATCGCATCGAGGCATCCGCTGGGACAGTCCGCAGTGGCAGTCGTGGAATCCCTTACCGGACAGTATCTTCTCCCGGTAACGCTCGATGCGGGAGCCACGCGTGGCGGATTGTTTAGCCCCGTTGAAGTAGAGGAGGTAACCCCGCTGCCGGCCGGGAGTGAGCTCCGCGAAGGCGGTCTCCAGCCCCGGCACCTCGGCGAACTTTTCTTGGAGCTCCGCGGGCCAGTCTTCCCCCAGTGTCTTTTTCGGCTTTACCTTTTTACCCGACCGTTCGTTGGCAACAGCTTCATCGATATAACCCTGGAGGGTGTTTTTCAGGCTATCCAGTTGGTCGATATCGGTAAAGCGTACCACGCGCACGAAGCGGGAGTTTTCCCCCGGTTTTTCCAGGATGTTTTTCGGATCGGAAAGGAGTTCTCCCTTTAGAAAACTCAGTGCGCAGTTATCTTTAAAGCTGGCCAGCATCGCTACGTTCTTACCGGCGTAAGTATAGCAGGGAGCGCGCCATTTGAATTCTTCCGTCAGCTCGCTTTCGTTGAGGAGGACGCGTAGGGCTTGCAGTATGGGACCCCATTGTTCATTTGTTGCGATGTACCGGTCGACTTCCTTCATGACGAGTCCAATTTACGGCAACGCGCGACAATTCCTGCGCCCCGGCGCCCAACGAACCGAGCATCCCTTCAGTGGGTATGCCGTTCCAAATGCTGCCGCAGCAGGTCCTTCCCGTAGTCGTTACCATTTGGCGTACGCACCACGGTATGTACGTGGGCCTTCGTCGGTTCGTCTCCCTCCAAAAAGACCGGATGCATATGATCGAACTCGATCAGGATCACGGGGCTCTGGATCCGGTAGTAGAAGGGTCCGGCAGCTTGGGTATCGCCTACCCAGGCAAACCAGGTATCGTCCAGATGGTCGGCGATCTCCTTCCGTTTGATCTTCGCCCGGTCGGCGCTCATATTATCGATGTAGGAGGCGATCAGTTCGTTGAATTTTGAACGTTGCCCCGCGGAAAGCGTCGACGCCCGGATACCCGCAAACGGTATCACGGCATTATCGCGGAAGGATTCCGCCTGATTATAATTGCTGTGCTTTTCGTTGTACAGGGTCGCCTCGGCGCGCTGGCTGCTGTCGAGCATCCGGTAGAACTCGATACCCAATGCTTCCTCGGATTCGAAGGTGCGGGTTCCGGCGTCTTCTCCGTCGGCGATGTAATTCGGCTCCGAGCCCATGAAGGTCGGCGTCATCACTACCTGGTCACCCAGCACGAAGTAATTGATCACCAGATGATGGCCGTCGAACTGCCAGCCCCAGGGTTCCGTGGCGGACGGCTCCCCCATGAAGGTGAACCAGTACAAGTCCGGACCTAAGATATCCATCGCCCCGGAAAGCCGGGCGAGGTAAGCTTCCATTTTGCGGATGTCTTCGGTCTTTTTATAGCCTTGAGGACTCAGGCCTACCCGCAGGATATTCAGGCCCAGCTCTTTTTGCTCCTGGGTCATGTCGCCCAAACCAACCCCGTACCGGCTATACTCCCCGATATCGATGTTCGTCCATCGCCGCCACTCCCGATCCTGCAGGGGAAAGCTGCTGGCAGCTCTCTGCGTTTCGGTAAGGGAAGCGCGGAAAGCCATCACCGCTTCCAGAATCGGTTCGGTACTGACGCCCGTGGCATGCACGGTGTAAAGTCCCGGCTGCACTTGCCCGTCGTTGGTTACGCCCGCGAAAGCTTCGTCAAGTGCCTTCCGCTCTTCGTCGGAGTCAGCCCGTAAAACAGTGAGGGGTGGGGCAGGCGTGGCGCGGTTCGGAAGGGGTGCTTCCGGGGAACTGTTGGGCGCCGGGGCGCAGGCCCAGAACAGGAGCGGCAGGAGGGGTGCGTAGTAGCGGGACATGCTACTGAAGTTAACCAAAATTCACCAAGAATCAGGTACGATGGGAATAGTCAGTCTGCCGGCACCAACCTTATCCCTCCACGTAGCGATTGGCGAAGGCGATCATCTCCGCGATCAGCGGTTTGACCAGTTCCCCCCTTTCGGTAAGGGAATACTCCACCCGGGGCGGCACCTCGCCGAAGTTCTCGCGGTGGACTAGGTGATTTTCCACGAGGGTTTTCAGCTCCTGGATCAGCATCTTCTCACTGATATCGGGGATAGCGGCCTTCAGGGCGCTCAGCCGCATTGGTTGATCGTAGAGCTGCCGCAGGATCAACAACTTCCACTTCCCACCGATCATTTCCAGCGTGGTCCGGATGGGACACTTTGCCGTAACGTAGATTTTGTCCTGTTTCATACCCACAAAAAGGTTAGTACCGGTGTGTGCTTACCGTACTCCAAAAGTAGCTAATCTTGTCTATTCGACACCCAATAGACAACAACACGGTATGAAAACAATCGCACTCTTCGGCGGCACCGGACAAACGGGACAGGAATTCTTACCCCTCGCACTCGCGCAGGGATACGACGTCCGGGCCCTGGTGAGAAGTCCCGATAAATTGGACATGTCCCACCCCAGACTGGAAGTGGTGAAGGGGGACGTCCTCAACCTGGACGACGTACTACATGCCGTGTCCGGTAGCGACGTGGTGGTCAGTGTATTCGGCCACGTTAAGGGCTCTCCGGAGTGGCTGCAAACCGATGGTACCAAGAACATCGTTGCCGCCATGCAGCAAAACAGCGTGCCGAAGATCATCTCGCTATCGGGCGGCGGATTGCCCTACCCGGAGCGGGACCGGCCCAAGTTCATGGATAAGGTCATCCGGACCATCATGAAAGTCGCCGTACCCAAAGTGCTTAACGACGCCATCGTGCACCACCAGGTGCTGGCGGAGAGCGATACCGACTGGATCATCGTCCGGGCTCCGCGGCTCACCAACGACGCCAAAAAGGGCCAATACCGGGAAGGATGGGTCGGCGTGAACGCCAGCACCAAGATCGCCCGGGCGGACCTGGCCGACTTCCTGCTCAAACAGGTGGAAGACGATCGCTACCTCCGCCAGATGCCTTTCGTGAGCTATTGACCGGATTCCAGCTCAGTCTGGTAGGCTTTGACGAAATCGGCAAAATTGTGGGGCTCCCGGCCGGTAATGTTGTGTACCCAGTCCGTCAGCTGCGGCGGTCGTTGTAAGCGCGGCAGGAAGTGGAGCATGATCAGAACCAGGATAAAGGAGGTGGACGCCCCCTCGCGACGTTTCCGCAGGTAAAAGGACAGTAGGTTCGGGCTGGTATAGTGGATCGGCCTGTTTAACCCTTCGCGCAGGATGGCCGCCATCTCGCCAAAGGTCAGTAGGCTTTCACTGGTGAGGTCGAAGGCCTGGTTGCGGTAGTTTTCGGGAGCGGTAAGAATATGGGCGGCCACCCGACCGACGTCCCGAACATCTACCATTGCAAACCTGGCCTCGCCGGCGGGCAGGTAGATCTCGTTCCGCTCCACGATGTCTTGCTTCAGGGTGGTGGTGAAGTTCTGCATGAAGTACGCCGGCCGCAGGAAGGTATAGGGCAGGCCACTTCCCTTGATGAGGGTTTCGATCTTATGGTGGGGGATTACCGGATTGCGGTCCGCCCCCTGCACGGAAAGGAAGACGATGTGTTTGACGGCCCCTTCCCGCGCCAGATCTATGACCGGCCGAAAGTACGTTTTCACGTCGGCCAACCGTGGCGGGCGGAGGAGGAACAGGGCGTCACAATCTGCCAGGGCCACCCGCACGCTTTCCCGGTCCGTGAAGTCAAACTCCACCGCTCGCGCCCCGTATAGATCCGCCTTACCTCCCTCGCCGGCAGCGTTTCGGATACCAGCCACTACGCGATAGTCACCGTCCATTGCCTGGAGGCTCTTTAAAACTTCCGTTCCCACGTTGCCGGTCGCACCGGTAATTAATAATCGATTCATAAGCTAGCTTGATTGCCGTCCGGGAGCAGCCACTATCGCCTGCGACAAGGTAAGCTTCGACCTCCGTACAGCTGGCTCAGGTCACCTTGTCCCTTGCCACTTCCCTCACCGGATCAATAGCCACTTCAGGGTCTCGGGGCGGCGGAGCGCAGGATAAAGCGCATTTTGGTGAACTCCTTCCAGGCTTCCAGCGGAGCTGCCTCAGTGTTGTCGTCTACGGTAGGTGACACCGTTGGCAAGGTCTCCGGGCGGTTAAAGGGAACCCGGGAAAGCGGATTCGAATTCAGCGGGAACAGGAATTGCCTGGCCCAACCGGCTTATCTTGGCCCTGGGTCGGAACTCTATAAACCATTCCATGTACCGGATCTTTACGCTTTTCCTGCTGCTGTCGGGCGCGGCGCTCTTCGCCCAAACCAACCGGGTGTACGAATACTTTCCACCGGGTACCGTGCTCCACGCGGACGTACCGTACAATAACGATACCCTCCAGAAGCATCTGCTCGATCTTTACTTGCCGGCCGAAGCCACTGGGGAGGTACCCCTGGTGGTATTCATCCACGGCGGGGCCTGGATGCTGAACGACAAGTACGCGGACATGGGTTACATGCAGCGGACGATCAACGAGATCGTAGGTAGCGGCTATGCCCTGGCCTCCATCGATTATCGGTACAGCACCGAGGCGGTCTTTCCCGCCCAGTTACAGGACTGTACCCGCGCCATCGCCTTCCTGTACGACCACGCGGCGGGGTACGGACTCGACCGCTCCCGCATCGCCCTCATGGGCTTTTCCGCGGGGGGGCATTTGGCGTCACTCGCCGGATTGGCGCATAATGCCGGGGTAGACAGTTTCTATATGCCCGGCGCTACGCTCGACTATCGCATTCGGGGCGTGGTTGACTTCTACGGGCCGGCCGAACTGGTCCTGTTTCCGGGGGCCGGCGACCCGGATTCCCCGGAAAGCCTACTGATCGGCGCGGCACCCCTCGACCGACCGGACCTGGCGGCCGCCGCCAGTCCGGTGACCTACGTAGACCCAGCCGATCCGCCCTTTCTGATCGTTCAGGGCGAAAAAGACGAATCCGTGAACCCGAACCAGTCGCGGCTCCTTCATTCCTGGCTAAGGGCAAAGGGCGTTCCCAGTGAGCTAATCATCGTCGAGGGGGCTCCGCACTACGGCCCGATGTTCGACGCGCCGGAGGTGCGCAAGCGAGTGCTCAATTTCCTGCAGGGGGTATTTGAGTAGGGCGGCGAGGCGCCGGTGGACAATTTTACCCACACTCCGTACGCCCTTCGGTTGACCGGGTTACTCGATCTCGATCTCGTCTTCAGCCTTCTCGGTTTCCTTCTTTTGCTGAACGAGTTCGATCTTGATTTCGGGAACTTGACTTCGCTTATCGGAGGTAGGCAGGGGTACGCCTCCGGTAAGTCCGATGCCCAGCCCGGCCAGGACCAACAGGCAGATGAAGGCCAGGCGGCGTAAGGCCAGCTTAAAATTTTTCAACGGTAAATAGGATGGGCGGTAAGCCTCTCCGGGAGGAACCGGGGTGAACGAAAGCTCGCCCGGTAGAAACCCGCGGCGAACCATGGACAAGTGACTTATGCCACTTCTCCGGGCTCGTCTCCGGCCGGTAATTTGACGTGGCGGCCCGACACCGTCCGACGGAGGATTCCACCGTACCGCTGCACTACGGACTGCCTGACCGCCAGGGAGGTTCGGTAGCCCGTAGCGGTGCGGGGAGGAACAGCGCAGCGTATCCCACTGCCGCTGCCGGCGTCAGTGGGTAAACCTGCCGCCAACCCGGCCAGGGCGATTATCCCGTGTCCGGCACTCGGAACGTGACCCGGCAACTCCGTTTGCGGCAGTGACGGCAGGGGTGGGGGAGCAAAACCGACGAACCCCAGTCCGAAGACCAGGTGACACAACAGCGCACAGCTTATCAACCAGCTTGGGGCACGATATCCGGATTTGGTGGCAGGAGATTCCATTTGCTGTTTTCCACCTTTTAGCGGGATGGTGGCTATTGCGCTATTTGGCTAGCTAAGATACGGGCCATTCCTACAAGATTGACTTCGATCGAACTTTGCGTTCCTGCGCTCCGCCGCCCTGGCTATGGCAATATGCCTTCCCGCCGTTCCCGGGAGAACCCGTCTTCATGTCCCGCACCCTTACGGTGAAAGCGGGTTCCGGCACCACCCGGCTCGGGGCGATCCGAAGGGAAAGGAAGCAACGGAGAACCCTCACAATCGCTGAAACCACACGCCCAGGGTCCGGCCGGTATTCACCGCAAAGCCCGTGATACCCTCTTCCCCCCGAGAGAATCGCACGAAAAAAGCGCCGCCAGCAAAGAAATCCTCCGCTATGGGCTTTAAGCGCTGGTCGGCTAACCAACGGTGGCGGATCATTAGCTGGTCGTCCTCCAGCAACACGTGGTACACCGTCTCCAGTTCCTCGCTATGGTAGTCGCCCGTAAAGGCGGCCAGTTCTTCCGGCTCCGGCGTCCAGGGCGTTTCCCGTATGAAAGTAATTCGGGCATTTGGCTCCAAAACCGTCAATTTGGTGGATCCTGCTTCGCTACGGTCGAAGACCAATCGCCTATCCCCCGTACGAAAGGTATTTTCCGCTACGGCGTAGAGCGGTTGCCGACCGTTGATGGTTAGCCTTTGTCCGTTCCGATTGAGTTCGAAGGTCTCGTTCCCATTGGTATTGAGGTATAGTCCGGCAAAATCGTCGAGGGTGGCGGTATCGATCGTTACGGAGTCGGTGGTGACTACTTCAACGGGCAGCATCTCCTTCGCCAATAGTAAATCCGCGATGGCCGTGGAAGCGACGTACCCCTGGCCCCCGGAATTGGAAATGATAATGATGCCCACATCCTGATCGGGATAATAGCTCAGCTGGGTGACGAAGGCCTCATGCCCACCGGTATGCCGGTAGCGGCGCAGGCCGCGGTAGGTATTGATCTGGATGCCTAGAGCGTACTGGGAATTGGTACCGTCGTTGAGTACGAAGGGGTCGAGGAATACGCGGTTGACCGCCTCACCGCCCAGTACCGCTGTTTTGTAATTGTCGACCCAGTGGGCCAAATCGGGCAGGTTGGTGAGGATATCCGCCCCGCCGAAGAGCGCCCGATTGCTGTGGGGGTTGACATATCCGAGGCCCGGTACGTACTGGTAAGATTCCGCCGCATTCCGGATCGGCTCGCCTACGTAGGATTCGATCTGCGTGGCTTCCATTCCCAGGGGTTCAAGTACGTTGGCGGTCACCCAGGCATCCGCGGACCGACCCGTAACCTTGGCCAGTACTTCCGCCAGGATCACCCATGCCGTACTGTTGTAAGTGTACCGGGAACCCGGCGTAAACTCCAGTTGGGGTTGGCGGCGCACGACGGTCAGGCTTTCTTCCCGGGAAAGCCGGTCCACCCCAATGCTCCGGCCCGCCAGCTCCGACATCGTGTAGCCTTCCCGGTAACCGCTGGTATGGGTAAGCAGGTGACGAAGGGTAACGACCTCGTCAAATTCCGGCCAGTCATCGAGGTACTTGGCGACCGGGTCGTCAAGGTCCAGCTTGCCGGCAACGTGCAGCATGGCGAAGGCGTATCCCAGGAACTGCTTGGTTACCGACCCGATGTTGTACACCATCTCCGGGTCGTTGGGGATATCGTAGGCCATATTAGCCAGTCCGTAGCCCTTACCGAATACCAGCTCCCCATGCTGCACTACGCCGATGACCAGACCCGGGCTCGAGTCGTTGATGAGGGGCGGAACCAGGGAATCGATGCGGGCTTCGAGGCCACTTACTCCGAGCGATTGCGCCGCGCCGTGTTCAGGGGCAGCGCCGAAAGCAAGGAGCAGTAAAAAGCAGCTAAGGGTATAGTTCATAAGCGACCGGGTCAATTCCAACTTCGGCGGGCGTCATGCAAAAGATACATACTCCCGCCTTACCGAAAGACCTGTAACAAAGGATCTAGGATCCGTTGCAGGTAGACCGGCAACTCCGCTTGGGGAATCGTAAACAACTCGCACATCCCCATCAGGAATTGCAGGTGCTCGATCTCGCCGTGCAGTTCCCTTACATTGATGCACTCGGAAAGCTGGTCCCTGTAGCGTTGAATCAATAGTTCGGTTTCGGTCTTCCGGTCAGTGGCCGGCATTGTTTTCGTGACGGATCCGGTTACGAGTTTGCAGAGACGGAGCTGAATCTCGGCCAACTGAGAAAACACCGATCCGCGGTCGTCCGGGAAGCTGTCAAGGCGGAGCAGGGATTGATCGAGGTATTTCTTTCGGTCCTGGCCGAAGTCCTTTGGGATATCTATGCGCGGGGTCTTCAGGTCCAAATTGGTGAAGGTGGCCAGCGTCAGGAAGCGTGTAGCGAAGTAAATACCGTTGCGGTCACTGAGCCCGCTTTCTCTCGCGGCTTCGAGGTAGCAATTGGCCCCCTTCTCGAGATACTTTCGGGCATCTGCCTTTCCAAACAGGAGGGCCGCCCGCTTGTAGGTACTACCGACCGATGCCGCCAGATCGGATCCGAGGCGATTGTACTCATGGACTTTTAGGTTATTTATAATTTCCTTGATCATGGCCTGGTCCTGGGCGGCCTCGGTAGTTCCGTTTTCGCGCTCCCTCACCAATTGTTTGGACCGGATATTTTCGTAGGTAAAGAGATCCCGGACGAAGTACTCGCCGGTGCCCGCGTCGAATAGCTCCCGGTAGGCACTGGTGGCGCGGACGTAATCGGCCATATACGTATAGAACAAGGCCCGCCTTCTTTGTAGCTCACAGGACTCCAGGCCCAGCCTGCTGGCCGTGTCGATGCAGTTGCTGGCTATTTCGTTCAGCTCCTGAATATGTCCATGGATGGAGCCGTGCACCTCCAGGCTTTCGGATCGGGAAATGAGGTTGTCAAATTCCAGGATAATTTCCTGCTCCAGGGTCGTCTCCTTGCCACCACCTCTTCCGGAACCTTGGTTGACACAGCGGTAAAATGGATCGCCGTAGCACTGGTAGGCACCCCAGGTGTTCACTTCCCTGTGCTGCAGGTAACATGCGTTACGCGCCCGGAGGACGGCCTCCCCAAAGTAGCAGCCGCTCAGCATGGCCTCGTAAAAGACCGCGGCGAAGGTTTTAGCCGCTTCGTCGTCTACCGCCCAGCCAGCTACTACTACTGCCTTTACGCCGACTTCGATCAACTGCGTGCCCACGTTTGCGGCCAGTTTGTGTCGTCCCTGCCGGAAAGCCTCCAGTTTGGGGTCGATGTGCCCCACGAAGCAGCAATTCACGAACACCAGTTCCGGGATCGCGCTGAACTGCCGCAATGTGCCCGGCGTCAGCAATTGCCCGCCGCCAATGGAGATACCCACCCGTCCCCCTTTCGGATCGAATTCCCCGTGGGATGCGATATGCACGATCTTATGTCGATCGCCGAAGAGTGCTTTCGTGATCTCGACCGGCTTTTGATAAATCGTGGCAGCGGTCTTAAAGCCGGCATTCCGCAGTTGGTCGAGTACCTGCTTTCCTTCTTCTTCCGCGTGGGGGAGGGGCGGCAGATCCTTCCGGGTGAAGACCGGATTCGCGATGACCATCGCGGTTGACTCGCGCACCAGGGCGGGCCGGATGACCGCAGAGGAAGATATCAGTTGACGTATGAGTCCTGATTTCGTGAAGGTCGGGCTACTGTCGTATAGCGGATCGTGGAACATCTCCCAGGGAAAAGCCGCACTAGCCTTGTCCATTCGCCAGGCAATGTTCTGGTGATTGCGGATAAAATCCTTGTACCGGTTGGGCACCAGCAATTCAAAGATGACCTTGGCATCGTTCGGATTCCACTTTCGCTCGGTGGACAGTTCTTCGGCAAGGAAACGGGCCAGCTCGAGATTGCTGTGCACATTGTCCTTACTGATTGAAGAGCCGCGATTATAGGTGGTGAAATCCAGATACTCCCTTTCGCCCACCGTGGAGCCGGGCAACGCCTCCTTCTGTACGCTGGTAGTAAAAGTCTGCCACCAACTGCGGCTGTCTTCCCTCAGGAAGCGCTTTTGCCGTCCCAGCCCCGCCTGTATCTTTCGGTTCAGGCTGATGGGTAGGGAGGAATCTCCCTCCTCGATTTCCAGCAACGTTTTATAGCATTCGTAGACCCGATCCTCGTAATAGTCTACAAATTCAATAAACTGAATAGGATGCAGCCGCTTTCCAGGGGTGTCGAAGCTTTCGATAACCTTGTTGGCCTGCATCACGCCCAGGATGATGCTCTGTATGCATTCCCGCAGCGGTAACTGGCCGTAATTGCTTCCTATCAGCAAGGTACTGATGCCGTAGCTGTTGGCCGTCGTATCCGGGTCTGTCTGATTGTCCCGGCTGAAAACGGCGTACTTCAGGATTCCTTTCTCCACCGTTCGGGCTAGGTTATAGCCGGTCAGCTCTTCTTTGTCGCCCAGGCCCACGATGATGGCTCCGCGGGGGTGAGCTTCGTAATCCTTGATGATCACGTCCTGTTCTCCGATCTGGCCCGGATAAAACCCCATCATGTGCCGCTCCGAGAGGATATTGTCGAGGTAGCCGTCGAGCGCCCGCTCGGCGCTGACGATCCCGTCGTGGGAAAAGTGGCCGACCATGAGCGGGTGGCGCGCCCATTTGAGGTCGCCGTTGAAGACCTCAACACGGATTGTCGTATGTCGCTGCTTGGTATTCTGACTGCCGGGGGAAAGGCCGAAAAGGTTATGCAGGGGCGACTGGTCGGTGATATCCGTTACCCGCCCCCGGCGCGTAACCAAAGGTTGTGAAGACCGGCTCCGCAAGCCGTCCACCGGGGGCGACTGAGCGAATCCCACAGCCGTTGTATCGCCCTTTTCCAGGAGATCGACCAAGCCGGGAAAGAGCGATGGATCATTCGCCAACTCTCCGTGCTGTGTACGGGTATAATAAACTTGCCCGGCGGGTAAGTTGGCTGGGATGCCCCGCTTCCAGGTAACGCTGCCGTCCCCCTCCGGAGTGGTCAGGTAGCGGATCCGGTCTTTCTTCCAGAAAAGGGAGGGCCGCAGCTCGTAGCCATCTACCGTCTCGTCGTGGTGGCCGGCGACGTAATAGATCACGGTCATATCCTTTTTCCCGAGATTTTCGATCCCGCGCTCGACGCCCTCCCGATAACGACGGAAGCCCTCCAACATCTCCGCGCTGATGGCGGGCATGCGACGAGCGTTGCGCGCGTCGCGAAGGGTTTCCCAGGCCGCCATGTCGATCATCCGCGCATCGTCGAGGGGAAGTAATTCAAAGATGCCGGGGAGCTGCCCGAGGCAGGTCAGTAGCTCCCGTTTGTCGTGCACGAAATCGAGCAGGGCCAGTTGTCGGATCCGGCGGGCGTGGCCCGTCAGCACCTGCGTAATGAGATGAGAGCCGCGCCAGGGCGTACCGAGCAACAGGACGCGTGCATCGGGCCGCTCCCGGTAGCGCGTCCAGTCTTCCGGCCGGTCGATCATCCACTGGCGCACGACCAGTCCCCCCATCGAATGGGCAATGAGGCGTACGGGCTGATCGAGCTTCAGAAGGTCCCCCATCAGTGTGCCGAACGCTACGGCCGCTTCCGAGAGCGGTTTTCGCCAGTCGTAGGGAAAGACCCGGACGTCGTAGTTGCGCTTGTTTAGCTCGACGACGAGATCGCCGTAGGACATCCGGATGAGGCTCTGCGCTTCGACGCCGTCGGTATGCTTTGCCAGTCGCTTGACGAAGCCGCCCGCGTGAAGCGCGCGCAAGTCCATCCACTGCCGTTCGTCCTGCTGGTACAGATTGGAGCCCATGATTCCCGGCAAGAGCACGACGACGGGTCGCTTGCCGGATACCTCGATCGGGCGCAGCTCTTCGAGTTGGATCATACTCCATCCCTGCGGCGGCGCGGCAGGCAACTCGTCGCGCGGGATCAACGATACTCCGGCGGGGAGTAACTCCCCGGTCAGGATGGCCGTGATGATGGCCATGTGCTCCTGATTATCGAAGTAGGAAAAGTGGTCCACCTGCGCATTGGCGATGGTACATACCCGGTTGCTGGGTCGGCGGGCGATCCCCTCCGACATGCTCGCCGTATTCACTACCAAGTCGTTTTCCTGCCAGTAATACAAGTTGCTGAGGACCACCTTCAATGACTGCAGTATCCCCCCGCCGGTATCCGAATCGCCGAGGATGCTGACAAGTTCCGATTTCAGCTCCCGCTCCGGGTTGTTGTTCACCTTGATGAAGGCCAGGTCGGGCACCATGGCGTAGAGTCCCGGAAAGGTGGCCGGATCTTCCCGCTCCTCGATGACCTTAAGCAAGAAGGATTTAAATAAGGTATAAAAGGGCCCCAGGCGGTCAGCCCCGGCCTTGCCGATGAGAGCAAGCAGGGCGTTAAGAAAGTGATCGAGGCGGTCGGCCAGCAGCGTGGTACCCTGCGCCGGGCACGCCACGCGCACGATCCGGTGTATGAAGACGGCTTTCTCCTTCGCCACGGTCGCCAGTTCCCGCATTTCTTCGGGTATCGGCGTTTCGGTTTCCCCTTCGGAATAGTCCTTTGCGACAAGGTTGATCTCGTCGGCTGTGTACCCCTTTACGGCGAGCCGGCTGTCGCAGCGGGCGAGCACGTCACCGACCAGCCCGCCGCGGGAGTGGGTGATCAGGTCGAAGCTCGCGCCCTCGGGCAGCTCACCCAGCAGGTCGAGCGCGTTCCGCACCGGGGAGGCGGTAAGGGTCGGGTGATTGAAAGCGTAGACCTCCCCGCCGTAGTGCCGGTGGATCCGCTGCCAGTAAGCCGCGTCGATGTTGCTGAAGCCACTTTCGAATTTTGAGGCCGTGCCGTGAATAAAGATAATGGCCCGGGTAAAGGAAGCCCCGGCGGGTAAGGGCTGCATGTTGCCGGCGACATCTACTTTCCAGAGCCCTCTTTTCTCGGTGTTCTTATCGTCGATCCGCTGGGCCAGTTTCCGGGCGGTGACCTCCGCGCCCTGCTCCGCCGCCTTGCCGGTGATGATCTCGATGGCCTTCGCTTTGATGCGGTCCACCAGCCCCCGCTGGCCCGATAGGTTGGACTGGATCGTAGTCGGCACGACGAAACCGGATTGCCCACCTCGTGCCACCTTCGCCTCCTGGCCAAAGACTTCGGGGAGGTCGTCGGCGTAGCCGAACCATTCCAGGTCGTCCTCGGTAACTAATCCTACGATCTCGTCGGTCAATGCCAGATCGTATTGGGCGGTGGCTCCGCGGGTAACGGTCAGGTCGAAGCGATCGCTGACCGTGAAGAGACCGTCGGATCGTTCCGATAGGGCGGTGGGCGCCGGGGCGCGGGTCCCGCGAATATGAAGCGTAAAGGCAGCAGCCATGATCGGGTGAGTATCTATGTAAGAAAATGCACCTATCCCCCTTGCTATGAAAATAGGGGATCGCGGGGACATCCGGACATTTGGCGTGAGCGTAGAAAGGCCTCAAGCGCACCGCTTTGCTTCAACCCTAGAATTATGGCCCCTCGCGGCCGTAAAGCCCGTTCATCAGATCATCCATTTGGCGCCCCGCTCCTCCACGTCCTCCTTGCGGTAGACGGCAATCTTGCGGATTAGCTCGATGGGGAGGGGGCTATCGTACGGCAGCTGAACCGAACCCTTACCGGTTTTGAATCCGGCCAGCTCTTCCCGGAAAGGTTCCAGCGCGGGGCCCGTCGGGATGAAATTCAAGTGCGCCTTATGCGCCGCGTAGGCAAAGAGGATCGTCTCCTGCTCGAACACGGGTTGTCGCCACTTGAGGCACTCGCGGGCATCCGGCACTACGGATTTCAGCAGAGCACGTAGCTCGCGCAATCGCTCCCGGCCGGCCGCCGGTGCAGCGGTAATGTATTCCTCTACGGTGGTGGGTTTGACTTCGGCCATCTCTTTGCTTTATAAGCGGAAGATAGGGTAGGGCCTGGTTTTGCCGTTGAATAAACTTATGAAGCGACGCCTTTATCTTACCTCAAAAGCTGGCTATTGCTCACAACCTCGCCCCCCGCAGCCGCAGGGCATTGGCGATCACCGATACCGAGCTGAAGCTCATCGCCAGCGCCGCGATCATCGGCGACAGCAATAAACCGAAAACCGGATACAGTACCCCTGCAGCGATGGGTACACCGAGGGTATTGTAGATCAGGGCGAAGAAGAGATTCTGCTTGATGTTACGCATCACCGCATCGCTCAGGTTGCGGGCTTTTACGATTCCCTGCAGGTCCCCTTTCACCAGGGTGATCATGGCGCTTTCGATGGCCACGGCCGTGCCCGTGCCCATGGCTATGCCGACGTCGGACTTCGCCAGGGCCGGGGCATCGTTAATGCCGTCACCCGCCATCGCCACCACCTGGCCCTCATTTTGCCGCCGCTCGACTTCCCGGAGCTTGGCTTCGGGCAGCATATTGGCCCGGAAAGCAGTTAGCTGCAGCTCCTCGGCTACGGCCCGGGCGGTATCTTCGTTGTCTCCGGTGAGCATGACCACCTCGATGCCTTTTGCCTGTAGCTCCTTGATGGCCCGGGCACTGGATTCCTTGATCTTGTCGCCAATGGCCACGTAGCCGATCACCTCTCCTTCGACCGAAAGATACGAGACCGTTTTGCCCCGCCGCTGGTAGTCCAGTGCCTCGGTGCGTATGGCGGTGGTTAACGCTGCTCCCGCACGTTCCATCATCTTTAGATTGCCCAGCGCTACCTTTTTATGCTGTACGGTGCCTTCGACCCCCTTACCCGTGACGGCACTGAAGTCTTCGGATTCCGCGGCTTCCACCCCCTGTTCCTTGCCGTAGCGTACCGTGGCCTCCGCCAGGGGATGTTCGCTGTGCCGGTTCAGGGCGACGATGTAGCGTAGTACTTCGTGCACCGGAATATCGGCGCGCAATGCTCCGATGTGTTCCACGGTAGGCTTTCCCTCGGTAAGGGTGCCGGTCTTGTCGACGATCAGGGTGTCGACCTGGTCCATCTTCTCCAGCGCTTCGGCATTCTTCACCAGTACGCCGTTTTGGGCACCCTTGCCCACGCCGACCATTACGGACATCGGCGTAGCCAGGCCCAGGGCACACGGACAGGCGATGATCAGCACGGCAATGGCGTTGACCATCGCGTAGACGTGCGCGGGTTCCGGCCCCCAGATGGACCAGACGATGAAGGTGAGAACCGAAATAGCGACCACGGTGGGTACGAAGTAGGCCGATACCTTATCCGCCAGCTTTTGAATGGGCGCCCGGCTCCGGCTGGCGTCGTTGACCATACTGATGATCTGCGCGAGTAAGGTGTCGCTGCCCACTTTTTCGGCCTTCATGAGAAAAGACCGGTTGCCGTTGATGGTACCGCTGCTCACCGGGTCATCCGTTTTTTTCTCCACGGGAACCGGCTCACCGGTAATCATGGATTCGTCGATGTTGGTGCTTCCCTCCGTGATGACGCCGTCGACGGGGATCTTCTCCCCGGGTTTTACCTTCAGGATATCGCCCGGCTGAATGTCGTCGATACTCACCTCGACCTCCTCACCGTGGCTCACCTTGGTGGCCCGGTTGGGCGCCAGTTTCAGCAGTTCCTTTACGGCGGAGTTGGTCTTGCTGTGGGCCCGGGCTTCCAGGAGCTGCCCGAGCAGTACCAGGGTCAGGATCACGGTTGCCGCCTCAAAATACACGTGTACGGTACCGGCTTCCGTTTTGAACTGGGCTGGAAAGAGGTCGGGAAAGAGCAAGCCGAAAACGCTGAAGAGCCACGCCACCCCGGCCCCCAAGCCGATAAGGGTGAACATATTGGGGTTCATCCGCCGAACACTGTTGTACGCCCGCTCGAAGAACATCCAGGTAGAGTAGAAGACCACGGGCAGCGACAGCACCAGCTGCACCCAGTTCCAGTACTTCAGTTCCATGGCCCGGTACAGCGGATTATCGGGCAGCATCTCGCTCATGGCGATGAGGAAGATGGGCAGAGTGAAGCCAGCAGCGATCCAGAACTTTCGCAACAGCTTGCGGTAGGATTTCTCCTCCGCCGACAGATTTGGCTCCTTAGGCACTAGGTCCATGCCGCAGATGGGACAGGAGCCCGGACCTTCCTGCACCACCTCCGGGTGCATGGGGCAGGTCCACTCCCGGGCGGTGGTGGCGGCGCTCAGACTCTGCTCCTCCACCAGGTCCATTCCGCATACCGGACAGTCCCCCGGCTCGTCGTAGGTCTTGTCGCCCTCGCAGTGCATGGGGCAGTAAAACACGCCATTTCCCCCGCCTTTCTCTTGCTTTCCTTCCGCGGGGTGGTGAGGTTCTGGGTAGTGGCCGGCTTCTCCCGGTGCGTGGATGTTGTAATGGCTGCCGTCCGCTGCCATTGCCGCTTGAAAACGTTCCAGGGGAATGTGCCCACTCATTTCGATCGTCGCTTCCGCTCTTTCCAGGTCAACGGTCACCTGTTCCACTCCCGGTACTTTCGAAAGTGTCTCCGTTACATGCTCGCGGCAACCGTTGCAGGACATGCCGGTAATGCGGTAGGTATGGGTCATCTCTCTTTGTTTACCTGCTTAAAGTAGGTAGACAAAAGCCGCCGGGGGCAGGTCTTACAATATTCCGGAAGGGAGTTGTAAGATTTACAGCTTGTCTATGGCCTTACGCTTGATCGGGCGCAGCTTCTTGAAGTGGCTCGGCGTCAATCCCGTCACCTTCTTGAACTGGTTGCTCAGGTAGGCAACGGACGAATACTGGAGACGATAAGCAATCTCGGTCAGCGTCAGCTCGTCGTAGACCAGCAGCTCCTTGACTTTTTCGATCTTATGGAGAATGTAGTATTTCTCTATCGTTATGCCTTCCACCTCCGAAAAGAGGTGGCTGAGCGCACGGTAATCCTGGCGTAGTTCCTGTTGTAAATAGTCGGACAGCTTCACCTGCAGCTGGTTGCCTTTCTGTTGGATCAATGTCGTAATCACCGTCTTGATCTTTTCAATGGTCCGGGTCCGCTTGTCGTCCAGTAACTCGAACCCTACCGACTGCAGTTCCCCTATGAGCTTTTCCTTTACCTCCATTGGCAAGCCAGTTTCCCGGAGTTCCACCTCTCCCAGTTCTACGTTCCGTGGGTGCAGGCCGACCTTCTCCAGGGTGGCGGTCACCACCATTTTACACCGATCGCAGACCATATTTTTGATGTATAGCTTCATATTCTCGGCTGATGTAGGCGGTGGCAATGCATTCTTCCAAGGTGGCGGGTTTGCCCTCGGCCATGTCCATTATTTCCAAAAGGAATATAGGGCAGGGCGGCGGAGCGCAGGTGCAGGACCACTCCAGGAAAGGCAATATGGTACGCATCATCCACGGCATCCCAGGCGGTCGTACGGGAAGGGTTTGTCGCCGGTGCTCCTCGACTCGCTGGAACGGCGGAGCTTCCCCGGTCAAGAAAGTCCACGGTGGCAAGCATCGGCGTACAGGTTGCAAAGGCTTGCCACGCACCCCTGGCTCATGCTACCAAAGTATTGGCTTGACCTAAATCAAAATACAGTCTAAGGCGTTGGGCAACCGATTATATAATAACCGAGTTTATTTCCATTGCTCTTTTTGGCATCTGCTATCGTCCAGCGATAGTCTGCTGAATATCGGTCGGTTAGTAGGCTATCGATATCTTCAAATGTATACGTTCTCATTAACGATGCTTGGCCGTCCCAGGCGTAAATCAACGGGATAACCGGAATCAGATAGGTCAGCAAGAGTTGTTTACCGGAGAGTCGTCGCACAAATGGGGTCATCGCCAATGACATCACCATTAACAAGGCCAAGGAAAGCGGCAGGAGCATACACCACAGCAATACCGGAATGTTGTTTTTAGCAACCTCGTAAATCAGGATCGGCTGCTTGTTTTGCTGCGCGGAATTGAGAATGTTCCCTGCTTGCTCCGGGCTCATATGGTGAAAGCTGGCAATCATGGTTTTCAGGCCTTCGGGGGCAAGATGTAAAGACGCAGCATCCACCTGGGTATCCAGGTATCTTACATTCGGAAGGGAAGCCTTATTCATTTTTTGCACCGTTTCCGGGTTCGGATGATAATCGGTTAGGACGAGCTTGGTATTCGATTTATTCCCGGCATTTACTTTTTGAAGTACTTCGATCATCGGTCCACCCGAACCGGAACCAAGGTCAGTAATCTGGGTAAAATGGTAGTCCGCCTGTAATTTTTGAATCAGTCCCGCAATAACCGCTGGAGTTCCCATTAACCGGTGAAAGACCATGATCAGGTTGGTCACGCCAGCCCGAATCGTGCTTGGTAACCAACGGAGATCTTCGAATTCAATTAATTCTATTCTTTTCATTTGAATTCATATTGAAACCTGCCCGTCTGCTGATGGGGAGGTACCCCCTGGTTAAAGTGAATAATTTGGTCCTGCACCAGTGCCTTGTCAAGCAGTCCTTGTCACCGTAGCTGCGGCGTCTTTTCGCGGATTACCTCGTTGGAAAAACACTTGCGTAGCTACGCGACCTTACGGGTGGGGACCCGTAAGGATTTGCCTGCAACCGTTTTCCCGCCTCGTTACCCACTAAAGTCCACCAGCACCTACTGCGTCAGAATCGACCGGATAAGGGACTGGCCTTTTCCGCTAATACGGTTTTACCCTGGGGCAGGGAAAGGGTACCCCGGGCCCGAAATACGGAGGAGGAAAACAAATCAGCATGCGCTACTCCGATTGCCACCGCAGCAAAGCCATTCCAAAGAAAGTATCAGGATAGTATGCTCATGTTTCTTTCGGGTAAATATCGCCGGGACTTGCCCGAAGGCTACTTTGGAACCGGTTGGTTGATCATTGAAGATAGGGGTATTGCCGCGTAACCGGGTGGCTCGTGGCGTCACCATCCAGGAGGTAGGATTATTCTTGGACGCCGTGCACCTGCGCGCCGCCGCCCTAAGGCTTGTTTAGCCACACATACAAGACACACCCTTGTCCTCAAAAGTTGGTTCCCAAACCCAACTGGATAAGGCCCGTCTCTTCCTCGGAAAAGCCAAGCAAAACACTGAAGGTAAAGGAACGCGAGAGGGGAATAAGGTAGAAGCCACCACCGTAGGCCGTATGAAAATCGCTCGCGTCCTCGCCTTCCTGGATGATCTTGCCGCGGTCGTAGAACGCCCGGATACCAACGGTTAATGGCACTATGCGACTGCGAATGATTGCCACCGGAGCCCGCAATTCCGTATTGTAGAAGAAGTAACCGTCGCCGACGAAGCGGTGTCGCTGGTAGCCCCGCAAACCGTTCTGCCGCCCCAGAGAGGGGAGTTCGTAGAAGGGTGCCGGGCCGTTGCTGTTCGCGTAGCCCGTTCGCAAGCTTAGGGAGACCGGGAAGCGGCTCGTACTGAGGTGCATTTCGGCGGCTACCCGGCTGACCCCAAAATTGGCGGCCTCATCCTTTCCAAACGCCTGCTTGTGACTGGCCTCTAGCATCACCCCTTTGGATGGAAAGATCGGATGGTCGCGCAGATCGAGCACTACCTCCGGTTCCAGGTAACCGAAGGTCAGTTGGCCATCGCCGTAGACGTGGTCGGGGCGATCAAGGATGGTGCCTTCGCGGTCAGTCGTCCGGTTGTTCTGGTAGCCGGTGCTCAGGTTGAAGTAGCTGCGGCCGGCAAAGCGGTGGCGCAGTCCGGCCTCCACGGAAAAATGTTGCAGGCTGATAAGATTGTAAACGTTCCGGTCTACGGTCAGGTCCTGAACGGAATTATTACCCAGGCCGTAGAAGAAATTATACAGGTCCGGCCGTCCGAGGCGGGTGGCCAGGAAGAGGTCAGCCCTGCCGATCGCTTCACCGAACTCCATACTGGCTTCCAAGGCGGCGTTGCCCAGGGAGCTGACCTGGCCGAAGAAGCGGTAGCGGGTGCTGAAATCGCGACGGGTAAAGCTGCGGCGGGTGTACGTCAATCCGGCACCGACCTGCGCGCCGTTGTAGGAGTTGTACCCGGCACTCGCTTGCGGTACGACGGTATTGTACCGGAAGGCGGTCCGGTCGTAGTGGTACAGTGCATCGCGCCAGTCTTTGACGTACTTCAGTCCGGGGGCATCTTCGGTAGACGCGGCCCCGCCCGGGGCATCGTAAATGAGCACTTTCCTCGGGTGCTGATCCGGGGCAGTGGAAGAAAACGTATCCTTTCCCTCTCCGCCGATCAGGCGCACCCTTATTTTATTTCCCACCGGGCCATCGGTCGTGAAAGTATCGTCGTCTCCCAGCCCGTAAAGCCGCACCTCTTTCGTCTCCGCGGGCATAAAGGTCCGTTCGTAGAGTACCTCCCCTTTACTCTTGCCCTTTCGATCGGTGACCCTCACCGTCAGGCGACCGTCGGCCCGGGCTTCCAGCCTGAAAGCTTCCTCATCGTTAGTACCCACTACATCCACGGTGCGGGCCTGTAGCGCGTAGTAGTCATCGGCGTACTCAAGCAGATCACCGCGGCGCTTTTTCAATTTTTCCAGTAGTACGGCTTGTTCCCTCCGGTACTTCTCCTGCTGTTTGGCGTCGCCCAACGGTGGCGGGATCTGCTGAACGGCACCGGCCAGCACCTGGTCGGTCAGGCTGGACTGAATGAGCCTGGCCTGCGTCCGGTAGGCTTCTCGGGAAAGGCCGCTGAGGAGCAGCCGGTCCATATGGCGGGCCTGGAAGGTGAGGCTGCGGATGTCGGGTTTGCCGAAGCCAAAATGTTCCAGATTGGGCACGGCCCAGCGGCGGGAGGCAAGCCAGGGGAAGAGTCCGTCCATACGGGAAAAGGCATTGTCGCGGTCGCGGGGAATAGGTCTAATCCGGTCGAGATCACCATCCGTGTATTGGGCCCATTTCCAGTTGTCTTCGTGCTTGGACCAGTCGCCGATCAGCAAGTCGAAAAGGCGCGCGCGGACGAATTCATCCTGATCGATCCGCACCTCCTGGTCGTCGTAGCGGGCACGGAATAGTTCGAAACTTTTAAGGACGTCGTCCGCGCCGAAGGTGCCGGGCTCCCCCTTTTCCGGCTTATCGCCCTGTGGCCTGATCTCAAGGGTGCCGAGGAGGTTGCCGAAGGACGGATTGAACTCGCCGAGGCCGGGGCCCGGGGCGAGGGAGTAAAGCGTCGGTGTTGCGTGCAGCATATTCAGTTCCTCCAGCAGGGGTGCCACGATCAGTCCGCCATAGGGGTGCCCGGAAGACGTTTGGTCGCGTACGGCATCGCCGACCAGGGTATTGCGGAGGTCGTAGCTAAAGGTTCCCGAGGGGTCTTTGTCGACGGAGCGAAAGGCAAAGCTCTCGCCGTTGGCGGCCCGCAGTACCAGGGAGGTGGTCTGTCGTCCGCCGCCCTCTCGTATGGGTTGTAGTCCGCCGGGAAAATCGGAGAGGTTGATGACGGGCACCTCCACCTCCGTCGTCCATACGTCGCGGTAATGTTTCCCGAGAAAGAGCTGACCCCAGCCGGAGCGCCGGTACTGTGGCCCGGGCGCCAGCCGGAGTGTGGTTGAGGTGGGCGCTGCAAATTCTTCCGGTGCCAATGCGTCGCCCGTGCAAGGCGGAAAGGCGGGATTTACGGGCAGGTTAGCGGCGGTTTCATTACAGGGCGACAAGTAAAGGACCTGCTCGTGCTGGATCGATCGGTTGCCGGCGGTGATGTAGCGGTAGCTGACCACCCCGTCTGCCGTGTAGCGCAGCTCGGTAAACCCGGCCCCGCGGCTGGTGTGCAGGGCCGGTTTGTGCCGGGAGACCCAGGTTCCGGGGCCCGCAGCGCCGGCATTGAGGACGTAATTGCGGCCGAATTGGATCAACTGCTGGCTGCGGTCCTGGGCCCCGATGAAAAGTAAGCCCCCCAATTGCTCGTTGTATTCCTTTAGCTTGTTCCCAAGTCCGGCAAAGCGTGCGTTAATTAATTCGCTCGGGGTACCTACGTTCTGCCGGTAAGACAGGCTGACACTCCCCGCCAGCGGCGGTAATAAGTGATCCAGGAGGGGAAAATGACCGCCGGATCGCCCCCGGGATACGGGCGGGTAGTGTCCGGCAACGATGACGTTCTGGTCCTGATTTTCCTCGATCTCGCTGACGATCTCGTCAAGGGCGATGGAGGGGTCCGCGAAGTCACATACCGCATCGGCCGGCACCGGTTTGGTGTACGGATGGTTCCACCACTGCGTATTGATCATCAACAGGCGTACCGCCGGTGCCAGTTCCACCGTTTCCGGTCCGGGGCAACCGTGGTCCAAAGGCCAGTGGAGGTTATCCAGGCCCTGGTCTTCGAGGTAAGCTTCAAGGGCATTGACACAGGAAAGGCCGAATCTCCCGGAACTGTCCCAATCGCGGTCACCGGGGAGAAGGTAAAACTCGGTGGTGGGGTGATCGCGGATCAGCTGGAGTAAGGGGGTGAGCGTGGGGAATGCCGCCGCTCCCGTCATCCGGTCCCCGTCGTACCCTCGCATTCCTTCCGTACATTCCGGCGTATAGTCGCCTACCAGAAGAACGGTCGCCGGGTCAAGCGGATCGCTGAGGCTATGCCTCAGTGCGGCAATAAAATTGGAATCCGCATCAGCGGTATTGCCCGCCACGAGCAGGCGCAGCTGGCCCCGGATAAGGGTAGGAACGAACAGGAGAAGGAGGACGAGTAGACGTACATTGTTCATAGCGTGATCGAAGGGTGCAAATGGGGAATGGAAGCTATCGGGCGATAGCATTGCAGGACCTACCGTCGCATAGCAAACTTTTCGGTCGTTCACCGGGAAGCGTGGATGAACCCGGAGTGGGCGGTTATCCCGCCGTACTAATATAGGCCCCACGGGAACATGATGAAAGGCCCGGCAGCCGGGTCGGGCAGTCGTACAGACCAGCAGCTACCGGATTGACAGCTGACCTACCCGCGCCCGGACTCGGGTACTGCCCTTTGTTGTTGGCCCGTCCTGCTAAGCCAGCTTAGGTCGGAGCCTCCCCGGCCACATACTTTTGCCGAGCGTGTTGTATTGCTAGGGCGGTGTTGTTGGATAATCTTTTGGAATGGACAGGAGGAGAAAAGTGATTATTGTTGGCGGCGGGCTCAGCGGACTGACACTTGCCTATCGATTGGGGCAGAAAGTTGACGTAACGTTGCTCGAAGCCGCGTCCCGCTTGGGCGGAAGGATACAAACCGTGAAAGGGACTGCCGGAACTCCCCTGGAAATGGGCGCTACCTGGTTTGCTGATAAGCACCGTCATTTTTCGTCTTTGTTAGTAGAGCTTGGCATACCAAAATTCCCACAGTTTTCGGCAGGGATCGCCCTGTTCCAACCCAATTCGGAGGGACCCCCTCAGCAATTCGTAGCGCCCGAAGCGGAACCCTCCTACCGGGTCGCGGGAGGAACGCAGAAACTGACGGATACGCTGATAACGCATTTGGACCCCCAAACCCTTCATTTGAACACCAGAGTCACTACCGTTACCGCTACCGAATTAGGCGTATCCGTTGCAACGGCCGATGGCAGGACGTGGCAAGCCGACCGGGTCGTAATCTGCATACCCCCCCAATTAGCAGGCTCGCGCATTACTGTATTCCCCGAGTTACCAGTTTCGGCTCAGGACATGCTACCTACCGTCCAAACCTGGATGGCCGGATCGGTCAAATTCGCGTTGGAATATGCTCGTCCTTTTTGGCGGGCTCGGGGATTTTCCGGTATGTTGTACAGTCACGCCGGCCTGGTTACCGAAATGTATGATCACAACAGTTTTGCCGGGGACAAATTCGGATTTACCGGCTTCCTGCAGGGAAGCGCCGCCCGCTACAGCTTGGAAGGAAGGAAAGAGAACGTTCTGCGGCAATTATCCGAACTCTTCGGTCAGGAGGCAGGGGAACCCCTTGCTTACCTTGACAAGGTCTGGGACGATGAGTACATTCTCGACGGCAATCCCGTGATCGAGCGGCCCCACCAAAATAACGGGCACCCCCTTTTGCGACGGGAGTATATGAATGGAAAATTGCTGTTCTGCGGAACGGAGACCGCCTCCTCATTTCCGGGATATATGGAGGGAGCCGTTGAGGCGGCCATGCGGGTAGCGGACCGGGTCCAGGGTATGCGCCCGTAGTTCTGCGAGGGTGGGTATGTGGTTGGTTCCGGGTCGGTGATTACCCCTCGCCGGCAGGGGCCTTTTTCCGCAGGGGTTAGGGTAGGGCGGCGGAGCGCAGGTGGAGAGTCAACCCCGGTGACCAGGCGCGGCGGGAATGATCCGCTCTTGGATCAGTGGGCCTCCTGCCGAAAAAAGTCCCCGAGGGTATGCCGCCCATGCTTCGGTGCCTCCATATCCATGGCCAGGGTGGTCAGGAAAAATTCGATCGGTCCGTACGTCCTGGAGGAAGTCACGTGCCGTACAGTCCATAGGGCGAACCGCCGAAGCCAGTCGGGCAGGTGCACGATCCGGGCAGGCTTGTGGTAGGCCTGGAAAGCGAGCTCGGCGATTTCATTCTGGGAAAGGAGTTCCGGGCCGCCAACCCTTATCTCGCGTTCCACTCCGTTCAGCGCGTCGACCACCACCCTGGCCAGGTCTTCTCCGTGGATGGGATTAAGCCGGCAGCTTCCGTCGCCGAACAGGTACACCCGTCCGCCGCTTGCCATATGGAGGAATTCCCGCATATCGGAGAAAAAGCCGTTGGGCCGCACGATGCAGGAGGTAAGCCCGGAAGCCTTCAGGTAGTCAACCAGCTTTTCCTTGGCGGCACCGATCTTCAGGTGGCGGAGTTGCGCCCCATTTAGTACCGAAATGTAGATAAATTGAGCAACCCCACTCCGTTTCGCCACCTCGATCAGGTTGACGTTGGCCTGGTAGTCGACGTCCATATAAGTCAGACCGTCTTTTTGCCGGGTTATTCCCACCGCGCTGATGACGACATCGATGCCTTGGCAAGCATCGGCCAGGGTAGTCGGCTCGGTTACCTGGGCCTCGATCAAGCTTAGCTGGCTGGTATCAAAAGGCACCCGCGATTTATCACGGACGATCACCGTGGTATCCACCCCTCGGGAGAGCAGGTCGTGGACAATATATCGTCCAAGGTACCCCGTTGCACCGGCTACCAGTACACGCTGGTTCATTAGATCTGACTGGTGGTTAAGGTGCCGATCCGGCAGTAGGCAACGGCACGCACATTCCCTACAATATATTGTCTTTTGGTGGAGTGCACCAGCCATAGGTAAACCGCAAGGGTCAGTACAAACCAGCGCTATGCCCGCGACTATCCTCGCTAGGACCCCCTTAACCGGACGAGCGGCCTCCGGCGTGATTTAGAAAAGCGGGAAGGTGCCCGGGAGTGTCTTGAGCTAGGTGGGTACGCTACAGAACGTTCGCGCAGCTTGAAGCTGCAGCATCCTGCTGAGCCGGACTATCCCCGGTCCCCCGCATCCGATACGACCGTCTCCCTGTCCCTGGCAAGAGACCTTCTGTCGACTTTATCCTTCCGGGCGTGTAGCGCCGGCTTCTTCCGTTTAAATCGTCGGCCATACCAGACCAGGAATCCGGTCACCGGAAGCGAAGCGACTACCAGGCTAGCCAGGAAAGCCAGCACCTTGCCCGGTAAGCCGCCGATGGCCCCGATGTGCACGTCGTAGTTCAGGCGCAGGACGAACTTGGCGAAGTCGGCATCCGCGTACTTCGCATACACGCTTGGCGAGGGGATCTCCTCCAGGGTGTACTGGTCGAAGTAACGGAAATCGTTGTGGTAGATAGTTCCTTCCCCCCGCATCACCTCGACGTAGACGCTGGAGGAAGCCGCGTGCGGATAGTGGAGCTCGTAGCCCGTCGCTCCCGGCTCCGCCGCCATCAGACGGGGGATGAGCTGGTCGTAGGGAACACTTTGGTCGTCTACCGCGGCGGGCGGAGCCCCACTCACGTTCTCCGGGACCACGAAGCTGGGGTCGCCGCTGCCCCCGAGCGCTTTATAGGTCACGTAATAGAACCAAGGCAGGCCGATCACCGACCCCGTAATGGCAAATAGCATGGCGAATACCCAGATGTACATTCCCCCGATGCCGTGCAGGTCGAAGTTCTTACGCCGCCATCCGGTGGTGGGTTTCCAGCGAAAGGAGAGGTTGCGCCGAAGTTTCTTCACCCGCCCCGGCAACCAGATCAGTAAACCCGAGACGAGGATGAGCAGGAACACGAGGATACCGTATTTAACCACCGCGCCGCCAACGTCCATAGGTAGCCACAGGTACATATGCCCCCGCAACGCCCAGGCGAAAAAGCCGGCGAGGTGGTCCTTGGTCTGCAGTACCTCGCCGGTAGTCGGATGGAGAAATACGCTCCGGTAAAAGCGCGGCTCGACCTGATAAAAAATGACTTCCACCGGCGCAGTGGTCCCCCCAAAGAGCGTACCATGGATGTCTTGGCCGGGAAACACCGCCTGCCCCAATTCCTTGGCGCGGGAAGCGGACAGCAAGTCGGCTTCAGCCGCCGGCGCGAAGACGAACGCCGGCTCGTAGAGCGGCTCGATCTCCTCCTTGAAGACCCACGCTGCACCCGTCAGGCTGACGAGCAGCACGATGACCCCGGTGGCCAGTCCGAGGTACTTATGGACGGCAAGGAGCAGGCGGAAGCGTTTGCTGGTACGTTTCATCGGTCAGGGTTTCGGGGTAGGCTAGCGGAAGCGATAGGTGACCGCCAAACGCCCGTTGATGCCGGGTTCGGACTGCCAGTACAGGTAGCTGCCGTAGTTGGCACCGGAGTAGAGGTACTCGTCGAGCAGGTTATTGACGTTCATCTGTACGCGGAATCGGTCGCTCTTCCAGAATAGCCCGCCGTCCAGGCGGAAGTAGTCGGGCAGGTCGGTCTGGTTGTCCGCGCCCCAGGTCCAGGTGGAGCGGTCGATCTGGTACTGGTACCCCAGCGAGGCGCCGAAGCCACTTAGGGCGGAGGTGGACGGAAAGCAGTAGGTGAGCCAGCCATTGCTGACGTGGCGGGCGTGGCCGGCTACGCGGGATCCGATGGCATCGGGATTAGTGTCCTCGGTGATCGTCACGTCGGTATTCGCGTAGTTAAGGATCAGTTTCAGACCGGGGTAGATCTCGCCCTGTAGGTCGAATTCGACGCCCTGGGACTGTATTTCTCCTAGCTGGATGGAGAACATGGTGTTCTCCGGGTCGGTCACCAGCACGTTGTTCTTCGTAATGCGGTAAGCGCCGAGGGTGGCCCGGAACCGACCATCCAGGAAAGATTTTTTGATTCCGCCTTCTATATCCCGCGCTCGCACCGGGTCGAAGGGTTCGGCGTCCGCGCTGACGCCGTTGTTGGGCAGAAACGACTCGTCGTAGAGGGCGTACACCGCCAGGTCGGGCAGCACGTCGTAGCTGATGCCTATCCGCGGGGTGAAGGTGTTGTCGGTTTCCTCCTTGCCTACAGTTTCAAGGTTCGTATACCGGCCCGCCAGGGTAACGCGAAGGCGATCGCGGAAAAAGCCGAGTTCGTCCTGGAGGTAAAATGCCGTGGAACGAAAGCCGTTGTAGGGTTCCGGAAAGCGGTCACGCAGGTCCTGCGACCGGTCGAAGGTCAGTTCACCGAAGTTACCGTACACCGGATCGTAGATATTGAAGGGGGTTCCCTCCGTCTGGGAGCTGTAAAAGTCAGCGTAGTATTCCTTGTGCGTATAGTCCATGCCGGCCAGGATCGCGTGGCTCACCTTCCCGGTGCGCGCCTGCCCGTTCACGAAGGCCTGCCCGTAATTTCCGAGGGAGAGCGCGTCCCACATACTCACCGAGCGGTAGGCGTCGCCATTGTCTTCCAACGCTCCGATCCAGGCGGAATACCCTTCCTGCTCGTAGTTTAGCCGGGCTACCTGCACGGTGGCCTGCCAGTTCTTCGAAAAACGGTGGTTCAGATTGAGCAGCCCCATCGTCTCGGCGATGTCGGTGGCGGGGTAGTCGGTATCGACGAAGCGGAAGTCACGGTCCAGACTACCGTAGCCGGCCGAAACGGGCGCGAAAATGTAAGCGGAGCCAAGGAAGCTCTCGGCCTGCTGGTGAGTGAGCTCCGCGGTGAGGGTGGTCCAGTCGGAGAAGCGGTAGGCGAGTGCCGGGGCAATGGCCCAGCGCTGGGCGTCCTCGTTCCCCCGGTGGCTGTCGGAGCTTTGGTACACCCCGTTTAGGCGGTAGAGCAGCTTGCCGTTTTCGGTTGCCTTGCCACCCAGGTCGAGGACACCGCGGTAGAAGTCGAAGCTACCGGCCATTACCGTTACCTCGCCAATGGACTGCTCCGTCGGCTTTTTGGTCACCACGTTGTATAATCCTCCGGGCTCGCCGGCCGAAAGCATAAAACCGGCGGGACCCTTCACGAATTCGATGCGATCGACCAGGCTCATGTCTTCCGATAGCGGCCCCCAGCTGTCACTGACGTTGAAGCCGTTGCGGAAGGCCGGGATGCGGAAGCCGCGCATGTTCAGCCGCGCGAAGTTCCCCCAGTGCTCCAGCATGGTGACGCCGCTGACGTTGCGCGACAGTCCCTCCATGATGTTGGTGACCTGCTGGTCCCGAACCAGCTCCTGGCTAATGATTTGGATGTTCTGCGGCAGTTTGGCGATGGACGTCTGTAAGCGCAGGGACGGTGAAATAGTAGATTGCGAGTAGCTGTCCCGGCCACCCCGGACGACGATCTCCGATAATTGCGCCTCCTCGAAACGGAGCCGTACCGGATTTACTTCCGTGGTCTGATCGGCCGTCACGGTCACTTCGCGGCGGTCATTCGACAGCCCGATCCCGGAAAAGAGGATCACGTAATCACCCACGGGCACCCCCTCCAGGCTATAGCTACCCGCTGCATCGGTTTCCACGCCCCGGGTGGTCCCTTCCAGGCTCACGTTGACGAACTGCAAGGGTTCTCCTTTTCGGTTTTCGACGGTACCCGTAAGGTGACCGACTTGGGCCCCGAGGCCCGTGACGGCGAGGATGGTAAGTAGAGTAGGTAGGATTAGTTTCATGGTCTTTTGCTTTTATTTAGACTAAGTCTAGTTAAAAACAAAGATATTCAGCAATCCGGAATTGGCAAATGCTATCCAGGTTAATTTTGTTGCCGGGGGTATTTTCCAGGGGTGGCTTTCACCCAGACGCTTCGAGGGTCCGGTTCGCCCGGGCTTACCCGGACTTTCGGAGGTGCGAGCACACACCAAGGTCCTGGTGCTTTCCCGTTTACCGATGAGCATAGTACCCCGTAGGGTCACCTGGCGTAGCCGGGGACCTGGGAGGGTCCGGAACGGGCCAGTAGTTGGCCACGCTACTAATTGGTCTCAGCTCCCCTTCAGCTTTTCCCCCCGGGCGGAAAGTCGGGCGATCTCCCGGATGCGCTTGTTACGCGTGTTATCCGTCTTAGCCAGTTTGATCCACCGCAGGACGAAGCGTTTGCTGGAGGGATTAATGTTCTGGAAGAATGGCTCGGCCGTCGGGTGCCGTTGGAGTTCGGCGGCGAGATCCTCGGGTACGATCAACTGATCGACGTCATCCGGGAAATTCCACAGCGCCGACTGTTTGCCTTCCTCCACCGAACGCAGGCCCGGCTCCCGCATCCGCCCCTCCTCGGTCAGGCGGGCCACGCGTTGCTTATACGTAGCCGACCAGTGCTGCGCCCGGCGGGGAGTGATCAGCTGCATCGTCCGGTCCGGGTCCAGCTTCCGACGGATGCCGTCGATCCAGCCGAAGCAGAGCAGCTCGTCCAGCACCTCCGAGGTAGATACGTACTTGTCCGGTATGCTCTTTTGGTAGGTAACCAGCCAGACGCCCGCTTCCTGGCTGTGGTGAGTTTGGAGCCAGTCGTGTAGTTCCCCGGGGGAAGCCGAATACACTTTTTCAAAGTCCTCGGTGTTGATCACGGCGGAGCGTATTCGGCCACCAAATTAGGGGTTGTCGGCCGGGCGCGTACCGCTCCGGCAGCTTACCTTTCGTAGTATGAACGGCTGCCTAACTTCCGACCAATGAGCGAGCAACTGATCCGCCTCCGCCAAGAACTTCACCGTCGCCCCGAGCTTTCGGGCAGCGAGGCGGCCACCGCCCGGCGGGTCCGTGACTTCCTTCGGGAGCAGGGACCGGTTCGCTTCATAGACGATCTGGGATACGCCAGTTTCGCGGCCGTGTACGACTTTCCCGTGGACGGGCCAACCATTATGCTCCGCTGTGAGCTGGACGCTTTGCCGATTACGGAGGCGAATACCTTTGCCCACCGCTCGACGGTAGCGGGGGTTTCCCACAAATGCGGCCACGATGGCCATATGGTGATCCTGTGTGGGGTAGGAAGTTGGCTGGCCAAGCAGGATTTGGCGAGTGGCAGGGTAATCTTACTGTTCCAATCCGCCGAGGAAACCGGTGAGGGCGCCCGTCGGGTGGTCGAAAGTCCGGGCTTCCGGGAATTGGCCCCCGATTATGTTTTGGCCCTCCATAACATCCCCGGTGCACCTTTACACCAAACGATCACCGTAGCGGGTAGCTTTTCGATGGAGGTGCAGAGTTTTGCGCTTACCCTCACGGGGGTAGCCTGTCACGCCGCCGAGCCGGAGAAGGGGGTCAGTCCCGCCGCCGCCATGGCCGTATTGATCGGGGTGCTGGCGTCCCGGCAAATCGCGGATCCCCACGATTCCGATTACGCCCTCCTTACCCCGGTCCACCTGAAGATGGGAACAAAGGCCTACGGCATATCCCCCGCGGACGGTTCCCTGCATTACACGATCCGTACCCGGACGGGAAGTACCATGCGGAAGCTGGTCACCGCACTCGAGCAAATCATCGAACGGACGGCCACGGATCACCGGCTTGGCTACCACCTGGATTGGTTCGAGCACTTTCCAGCCACCCGCAACGATCAGGATGTGAACGGTACGATCGCCTCCGCGGCCCGGGCCATGGGAGCAACGACCGAGGAACGTTCGTATCCATTTCCTTTTGGCGAAGATTTCGGCTGGTTTTCCGGCCACGCGCGAACCGCCATGTTCGGACTGGGAGCGGGCACAACGACTCCGCCGCTCCACCACCCGGACTACGATTTTCCGGACGAATTGATCCCCACCGGCACGGCCATGTTTTCGCAGATCATCACCCACCTGCTGCCGGGTAAAGGCCTCGGTTAAGCGGGTGGTTACCGAAGCCAGGCGGTTTATTTGGTTGCCAATTCAAGTACCCGCTTCGCGCAGCCCCAGCATACCGTGTAACCGGCGCCGCCGTGGCCGTAGTTATGAACGATCCGCCCTTCCCGTTCCACCCGGATTTCCGGTCGACCGGGGCGCAGGCCAACGACCACTTCATCAACGTCGACGTTGTCGAGGTTGGCCTTCGTGATACGCCGGCAGCGATCCAGGATTCCGGCGGTGAGGCCCGCATTTGGAGCGGTGTCCCAATCTCCCTTAATAGCCGTTCCACCCATGATGAGGAAGTCGCGCCGCGGGATCAGGTAGGCCGACTGTTCGCCCGCCGCGTCGAAGGGGAAGTCGGCGATGGTGTGCCGCACGTCCACGCGGTTCCTCACCTTCAGTATCTGCCCCTTGACCGGGTACATGGTGGAGTCGCCCACCAGCTCGATCGACCCCAATCCGGAGCAATTTACGACCAGCTCGTAATCGACTAGCTGTCCGAGGTCGGTGATCTGCTTTCGCACTATTTCCCCACCCTGCAGTCGGACCTCCGATTCGAGATGGGCCAGGTAAATCTGCGTCTCGATCAGGGGAGCCTGCACGGCGTAGCCGTAGGGGATACCCGCCGGTAACTCGGCAGCATCTACCCGCCGCAGGGTACCCGGGGGCAAGGCCTCCTTCCACCAGGCATCGACGTCCTTTACCAGTACCTGCAATTCGACCAGGCTGACTCCGGTGTCGGGCCGGACAATTACCTCCCGGTAGCGCTCGTAGGATTCGCGTGACCAGCCATTCACCGCCGCTACCGGTCGGGCCAAATAAGGAAACCATATGGCCGCGGCCTTACTGGAGGTTATGTCCGCCAGCGCGTCCTTCGTGAAGATGCGTACCCGGTGGCCGGCCTTCAAAAGTTCGTGGGCCGTCGATAGACCGATGATGCCGCTGCCTACAATGGCGATGTTCATTGGGGGGGATTTAGGGTCAAGAGTAAATGGGTAAGGGGGTGGAAGGGTATAGGTGGGCACCCCTTCACCCCTTGATAAAGTGATAATAATGATTCTCCCCCTCGTCCTCGAATTCATCAATGAGCGTCAGTGAGGCGTCCTCGAGCAGGGACCGGTAGGTTTCCGCCCCCAGGGACAGGGAAGGCCGGCCGGTCATGGCGTCTTCCCATTGTACCTCCTGGTAGGGCGCGGTAAACAGGAATCGGCCGCCGGGGCGCAGGGCTTCACCTACCCGGCGAATGACGACGGTTTGCGCCCGTTTTGAAAGTAAGAACAGCAGGCCCCAGGCGAGGATGGCGTCGAAACGGCGATCGAAAAGATTGGATTGCTCCACCGCTTCGCAGGCCACGGGAACTTGTGGAAAATTCTCCCGGAACTCCGCTACCAGCCTAGGCGAGGCGTCGATACCATAGACGTCCAGGTCCGCGTGGACCAGCACGCCGGTAATGGGGATGCCAGGGCCACAGCCCAGATCCAGTACGGACGCCCCCGGCGGCAAACTACGGGCCCAACGGTACACGGCGGAGGTGCCGGTAGTGTTCGCACCCGTGGCGCGGTAGGCGATGAAGTCGGTAGCTATCCGTTCGTAGCCGTTTGACTGGTCCATGGGGGCAAGCTACGGCGCCGGCCCCTTAATCCTGCGCCCCGGCGCCCGCATCTGAGTTAACGTCCGTACAGCACAGACGGCCAAGCCCGAGAAGTAGCCAGCAAGGCCAGGGCCGAAATGTGCTTCAGGTTCCACACCAAGTCGATCCGCGGGATGACCATCCTGGCGATTCCGGCCCCAGCGAATTGCCCTATACGGTGCGCACCTGGAATAGACTTATCATGCAGGGTTCGGTAACGGCCATCTCGGAGTTCACTGCATATACGGCAGCGGAGTACGGGCTAGATCATCACATCGACTGGTTCGAGCATTTCCCAGCCACCCGGAACCATCGCGAGGCCAATCACCTGATGCGAGA
Organism: Lewinellaceae bacterium; assembly: GCA_963747415.1. Lineage (GTDB taxonomy): Bacteria > Bacteroidota > Bacteroidia > Chitinophagales > Saprospiraceae > Neolewinella. The sequence goes on from CAVVFF010000004.1 coordinate 2,730,548, forward strand.
AGCCACCGATGCGGAGGGACTGCGAGTATCCGATAAGCCGCACCCTTTCCGGTTTGGCGAAGACTTCGGTTGGTTCTCCAGCCACGCTCCGACCGCCATGTTCGGCCTGGGGGCGGGTTCGGAAACGCCGGCGCTGCATCACCCCGATTATGATTTTCCGGATGACCTGATCGGAACCGGGGTATCCCTCTTTTCAGGGAGCATTCTAAAGCTCCTCTACCGATAGAGCCTGGGATATGGCCTGGTTTGCGGTCCCATCCTTCAGGCGCGGGAGCGGGGAGTGATGGAAAACCGTTACAACTTCCGCCACGCCTGTTGGTTCTATACTATCAGAAGAATGAGATAAGAGCGACTGGCTTGAAAATCAGTCCGTTTTGTGTCGATTAGTTGGGCCGGTGATATGTGCAATGTATTATTTTCCCATGAACCATTTTCCCATTGCACGCAACCCCTAAACAGCCCTTATGGCAGATACTTTCAATAAAAAGGAGAGAGAGAAGAAGCGCAGAAAGAAGAAGCGAGACAAGCAATACGACAGGGAGCAAAAAAAGCTCAGTTCGAAAAAACCACCTGAGTTCATGTACGTGGGAGAAGATGGAAACCTCACCACCCAGGCCCCTGATCCTAGCCTGAAGAAAAAAGTCAAGCTCGAGGATATCGACGTGAGCACGCCGCCGTCGGAAAAATCCGGCGAATCCAAATTCGTAAAATCGGGCTTTGTCAAGTTTTTGAACCTCGAGAAAGGCTACGGCTTCATCATCGACGACGAGAGCAATGAAAGCTATTTCGTGCACGTGGACAGTCTCGAAGGCCCAATCAGGGACGGCGACAAGGTTGTCTTCGAAGCCGGAAGAGGTCCCAAGGGCCCCATCGCGGTAGGCGTCAAACTAAAGTCGTAGGTTGCTTCGACCACAACGTAACCCACCAAAACAGAAAAGGCCCGTCAACTACACGTTGACGGGCCTTTTCGTTTATAGGGTTTGAGGGAAGTTATTCCGCGTGGGAGACGTTGACCGCGTTCAGGCCTTTCTTGCCTTCCTCGACTTCGTAGGTGACTTTGTCACCTTCATTAAGGGTGGCTCCGTTCAGATCATTTGCGTGGACGAATACGTCCTTGCCTCCGTCGTCGGGAGCGATGAATCCAAATCCTTTACCCTGGTTGAAAAATTTGACGGTTCCGGTGCTCATTGTAGCGTTTTTATCTGTCGTTTAGCGGCGAGATAATAGCATACTAACTCTACCAGGGCGCAAGGTAGGGGTAATTTTGCGTTGCGAAAAGAAATTTATTCCTGCAGGCCGCCGCCGGGGCACGACAGACTTGCTGGTATCCGACGCTTTGGAAGTGCGGGTGGCTTATTACGCGAGGGTTTCTCGCCCGGTAACTCAGGGAGCGTATCCGGAAAAATAGGATCGTTGGCATGCACTTAAATGGTTGTCCAACAGATGAGCGGTCAAAGCCCCGTTATGCTGGAAATAGCCATGTATACACCCGGGTACTTAATATACCCATTACGCGATGGTTAACCTGGCGCTGCTGCTTCGCGGCGACTGCCTGGTGCTGCCTTTCTCCAAACAAAGATAGCGGTGGCCCAAATCTTCAACCCTGAGCCGAAGGCGATCGGCGAAGCTAAACCACTTCGTGCCGGGTATCCAGGAAAAGGTGAACTACTTGGGGGCAATTATTCCAGCTCCAGGGGTGGACCGACGACCTCCATTCCGTTCGCTGCGAAGATCTTTTTTAGGTCTTCAGGATCAGGACCTTTTTCCAGGCCGGCCAGGGTAACAAAAAAATTTTCGAGTTCACCCGCCGGTTGCACCGTTACCACCATGCTGCCTCGCGCTGAGCTTTGTGTCCAGGCATGCGGAACCTTTCTGGGAAGGAAAATGCTGTCGCCAGTGGTCAGATGATGCTTTTCTTCTCCAACCTGAAAATAGTACTCCCCCTCCAGGACGTAGAAGATTTCGTCCTGAGCATGATGGATATGCAGGGGCGTTCCCCGGCCGGGAGAAAGGGAGGTTTGTACAAAGATGGCCAGGTCTCCATCGGTGTCCTGACCCGAAACTTTTACATCCAGGATGTTGGAGTTGACGCCCTTCAGCACCAGGTGCCCGTGCAGACGACCCTCGCCGGCGCTGATCTTAAAGCCGCGGTTCTTTCGCTTCTTCAGGCGTTGCCCAGAAGACTGGCCAAATAATGGTAAGGAAGTGAATCCCAACAGCGCGGCTACAAATCCTTTTCGGTTCATCTTTCCTTGTTTTTGGTTACTGATTCCAATAGATCACCCTTGGCGCATTAAGCGGCCTCCACGGAGAAGTATACCTTGTAGGAAGCGCCTTGTCCACTAAACAAGGGAGAATCCAGGTGCCATTCTATACCGTGAAAATTGCTGACCGAGCGTCTCGTATTCAGCACCATTTCCCGGGCGGTGATGGCCCAGCCGTGCATATCCAGGATGTCGTCCTGGGTATCCAGCAGGTCATTTATCGTATTTACGATAGTCGGTCCCACCGCCTCGAGCAGGGGTTCGGCCACCTTGGCCAGCGTGGGGCCCAGGATAGGAATATGTTGGGTTCCAAAGACGACAGCTTCGCTGGCCTTATCAACGCCAATTTTGACCTGCGCTTTATACTTTTCCGGATCCCCGAAGTCGTGCTCCATGAGCGTTACACCCAAGGCCATTCCGTAGGGCAGGCCGCGGTAAAGCTCTATGTTGTCCTCCCGGGAATCCCCAGCGTCCACGCCACCAAAAGGATCGTCGTCCTCTCCATAGATACGCGTCCGGATTTCCAACCTATTTTCGGTGCTTACGGGGACTATGCCAAAAATGACATAGGGTTCATCCTCGAATGATAATTGGTCGTCATCTGTCTCCCCGAAACAGAAGAGCCCTTTGTATCGCACGACAACGTCTCCAAGGTCAATGGGGCCGGTGTCCGGCCACCAGTAAATGGCTCCGTGAGTGAAGGTGTTTGCCCGCCCTTCCTGGGCAAAGTCCTCCTCATCGGACGTTGGCCAGCCCAACCAACACTGCGTACCACCGAGCTGCAGGTATTTTTCACCGATTGCTCCATAGAGCCAGCAGGTGTTCCCGGTTTGGGAATGGTAGATTCTGCCCCAGGCGTATTCCCGGTAATACCCACCCGGGTTCTCAACCAAACCTTCGCTACCGGGGTTGACGGCCGCACCGGGGGCTCCACCCAACGATTGCCACTTATTCGTTAGGGCTGTTTCGGTCACCCGACGTCTGGCGGATTCAAGTATGGCCCTCCCGATCACCGGCGGTGTGGTGCCACCCGGACCCGAGGGTCCGATGGGGTTTAGGCGGTGGGAGGAGTTCTGGGTGTCACGAATAACCGTGATGCGGTCATGCCGTTTTATGTTTTGGATAGGATTCGTGTTAGGCATTGCGTAATCGTTTATATGCATACTTTATGCAGCACTACCCAAAACTAGGAGAACCCTATACCCGGAAATAGTAATAATCGGCCAACTTGCGGTCTACCCATCCATCAGGTTCGTGAAGTATTCCCGGGAGAGCGGTGTGTGGTGAAGGAAGTCGGAGGGACTGGTCCCGGCAAAGCGTTTAAAGTCTTTGACGAGGTGCATTTGATCAAAGTATCCCCGGTCGTGTGCGATGGCGGACCAGTCCAGATGCGGATTTCTCAGCTTAAGTGAAAGTGCTCCGTTAAACCGCTCCACGCAGCAAAATAGCTTGGGAGAGATCCCGACCTGTTCGATAAATCTCCGTTCGAAATTACGGACGCTCATATTAGCCAGGCTAGCCATACCCCTAAGGGAAGCCTCGCCATCCTGCCGGAGGAGTAAGGATGGAATGGCGGAAAGCCTATCGTGGCCGGGAAGGGCCTTCCTACCGGTGAGGTAAGCAAGCAAATAGGCATCGGTTACGGCTGCTTTGGCGGGGAGACCATCGGTGTCCCCGAGCCGGTCGAGCAATGAACTAATGGAGGATCCTAGGGCATCTGCGGCATCGACAATGTGATTCGTTATTTCGCTGGAGGGAATGCGGAATAGACGAAAAAAGCCTCCGGGCCGGAAAATGATTTCGAAAATGGCGTATCGCCCGTTGAAGAATATTTCCCCATTATACCGGGTGCCGGGTCCGACGATGTCACTACGGGTTTCACGGAATACGACAGCGGATGTTTTAGGATCGATCAGGCGAAGGGGCACGTCACCAAAAAAGAGCAGCAGACTCAGCTCGTGGCAGGCGTACCACGGCCGCACCAGATCCGCACCCTGGGTGTCGAATTCACGCCAGGAATAGCACCGGATAAGGTGCATCAGCGCAGCCGTCGGCGCGATTTCCGATGTCGTGATCATAGTTTCTTGGATTCCCGTTTCTTAAGGTAGCTCGCCAGGGGTTAATTCCTTGATTATCCGGGATATATTGCACCAATCAGTACCGGTGAAGGCAGGCTAAAGACCGGCGGGCCGTTGCGGTTCTCGCCTTTGACCATATCCCGCGCTCCGGCGCCCAGATAATAACGGGTTTGATAGATCCCTTGCTTTGCTTGACCAGGCACTAGAGAGCCTGGGCCCTTCTCTTCTATCGGTTGGACCGCGAGAGCCACTCGCGAACCGGTAAAGCCGTACCTTTCCCGGCCGCCCATTCACGAATTCCGTCTTTCACCTATTCACCACTTCCCATGGAAACCACCGAACTCCTAAAGCGTGTCCGCCGCATCGAGATCAAGACCAAGGGGCTGAGTAAGCAGATCTTCTCGGGGGAATACCACTCGGCCTTCAAGGGGCGCGGAATGTCGTTCAGTGAAGTGCGCAACTACCAGTACGGCGACGACGTGCGTAACATCGACTGGAACGTGACCGCCCGCTCGGGGGAGCCCTACGTAAAGGTCTTCGAAGAAGAGCGGGAGCTGACCGTGATGCTGCTGGTAGATATCTCAAAGTCGAGCTTCTTCGGCACCGTTAAGCAACCCAAGAACGAACTGATCACGGAGATCTGCGCGGTGCTGGCCTTTTCAGCGGCCCAGAACAATGATAAGGTGGGGCTGCTGCTCTTCAGTGACCGGATCGAAAAATTCCTGCCGCCGAAGAAGGGTAGGGGACATGTCCTGCGCATCATCCGGGAGCTGCTGGATACGCGCCCGCAGGGCAGCGGTACCGATATCGGCATGGCGCTCGACTACTTCACCAACATGGTCAAAAAGCGGAGTATTTGCTTTCTGGTATCGGATTACCTGGCTACCGGTTATGAGCATTCGCTACGGTTAGCGGCGCGCCGGCACGATCTCGTAGGTCTGCACCTTTACGATCCACGGGAACGGGAGTTGCCCCCGGTTGGCCTGTTACGCGCGCGCGATGCCGAAAGCGGAGCAGTACACTGGATCGATACCGACAGCAAGCGCGTACGAGACCGGTACGCAAAGTGGTATGAAGAGAATATGGACTACTTCGGTTCCTCCTTCCGGAAGAGCGGGGCGGATACCCTCAGCGTGGAGACTACGGAGGATTACGTGAAGGCAATGCTGCGGTTCTTTAAGGGGCGGGGGTAGTTGCCTGCGGCGCTTCAAGGGTTGACCACGGAGAGGGGAAATGGGCTATCGTTGCGGGCTTTGCTCGTGGGTTCACCACAGAGGAACCGCAGCGCCCCTGGTCCTGCACTAATTCCCTTCGCTCTTGCGGGACGCATAATGCAGGCTGTGGAAATCTCCCCTCCGAACATCTACTTAAGGCACGGACAACCAGGGCGTAGTCACATATATAAACAAATTTATTAGGTTGTAACAGCCACAGAGTCGGTTGCATAAAAGAGTATGGGCTATTTCCCCCGTACACAAACTGACTGCCGGCCCGATCCTTCCAGGGTGGGTTCGGGTCTTTTGATTTCGGAATTCCTCGCTGCTCCTGGCATGTCAACTTAATAAACTCCCAACTATGGACCTTAGCCGCACCTCATTCTTTTTCTGCCTGTATCTGGTGCTGTCGTCGTTGACAGCCCAGGACTTGGGGCACAGCGTCGTCGGAAGCGCCGGAGGTTACTTTACCACGGCTGGAACCGGCAGTTTACACTTCACCGTGGGCGAGATCGCCGTCGAACGAACCGAAAACGGTCCCGTACTGGCGCGTGGCTTTCATCACGGTATTGCCGCCGGTGGTCCGACCAGTACCTGGGCAGCGCCCCGCGTATCGCTCAGATTGTCCGCCTTTCCGAACCCGACCACCGATCGGGTGACCCTGGCGGGCGACTGGGATACCGAGGACCGCATAGAGGTACGGGACCTGTTCGGACGGCTCCTGCAGGAACGGAGACTACCCCCCGATCAGGTGGAAATCGAGCTCGCTGTCTATCCGGCGGGAACCTACTTCCTCACCGTCACCCGGGCCGGACAGCCGGTAGCGGGCGCCCGCGTCGTTCGCCGGTAAACCACTCTCCTTACTACACGCATTTCAAGAACCATCTACCGTTATGAAGAATCTCTTTACTCTACTCCTTCTTATCCTTGTTGCCGCGGGGTTGGCCGCCCAGGCGCCCACTGCCTTCAAGTTTCAGGCCGTCGCCAGCGACGATAGCAACGAACCCCTCATCAGCCAGAACATCGGCGTGCGCATCAGCCTCCTCAGCGGGAGTGCTACGGGCTCCGTCGTTTACAGCGAGCGTCACCAACTGGTCACCTCCGTACTTGGCGTGTTCGACCTGGAGGTCGGTAGTGGAACCGTCGTGAGCGGCGACATGGAAGCAATCGACTGGGGGGGCGACACCTACTACCTTAAGGTCGACCTCGATATCGACGGAGGTACCGACTATGTGAATATGGGAGCCACCCAGCTGATTTCCGTGCCCTACGCCCTATACGCCGGAAATGCAGGTGGGGGAAGCGACGACCAGACCCTGACCCTCTCGGGTACCGACTTGAGTATCGAGGATGGTAACAGCGTGGACCTTAGTGCGCTACAGGACGGCGTAAATGATGCCGATGCCGATCCGGCGAATGAGCTTCAATCCCTAAACCTGAGCGGCAGTACCCTAAGCCTGAGCGATGGTGGCGGGGACGTTGATTTATCGCCGCTGGCCGGCAGTGAGTTATGGACGGAGGGCTCCGGGGGGGATATTTCCTACACCGGAGGAGGAGTGGGTATCGGAACCACTGATCCGGAGGATGGAGTGGGCCTTCACCTGGGCGATGATCTCTTCCTGCAGTCCAATCTCGGTGCCTTCCTCATCGGCTATCCGGACAACGGCAACCGGTGGCGGATCGCCACGCAGAATTCGGGGGAGAACTTATTGTTCCGGAGTAAAGCGGACGGACAGACTTCCTACGATTCCCGGTTCAACTTTACCCAGGATGGCAAATTGGCCGTCAATGGTACGGCTACCCCCGGCCGCCTTACCATTTTCCAGAACGGGCAGGCGATCGGTAATGGCCTCGTCTTTGACGACGGCACGGCCAATAACGTTTGGCACATTACGCACGGCTTTGGTCTTCGCTTCCATTACGGGAACGCACTCCGGGCGGTGATCAGCGCCAATGACGGAGCTTATATTCAGGGTTCCGACCGCAAGCTTAAGCGTGACATTGCCGCTTTAGGAAGCGTTACGGAGCGGGTGATGGCGCTCCGGCCAGCGACCTACCACTACAAAACGGCAAAGGCCAGGCACGCCAGTATTGGCTTCGTGGCCCAGGACGTACTGCCCGTCTTTCCGGAGCTGGTCCACTACCTGGATGCAGATGAGGCCTATGGCCTGAACTATGCCGGATTCGGCGTGATCGCCATCAAGGCTATTCAGGAGCAGCAGGCGGTGATCGCCGATCAGGCGGAGAAAATAGCGGACCTGGAAGCGCGCCTGGCGCGGCTGGAGGAGCGGTTCGATAGGTAGGCTGAGCTTGCAAAGTTTTACCGCTGAGGTGCAGAGAATCGCAAAGGTTCGCAAAGGGGCCATACCGAGGCTGGGTCTTCTCTGCGCCACTTTGCGCTACTTCTTTTCTTTGCGGTAAGCCTTTGCACTCTTGGCTACCCTTCCCATCCTCCGCTAGCCGTAACTTCCCCCCATGAACATAGCCCTAGCCCAAATCAACGTCCACGTAGGTAACTTCGATGCCAACCTGAAGAAGATGCTCGACTATACCGAGCGTGCCAAGCGGCAGGGAGCAGATATCGTTGTATTCCCTGAATTGGCGACGGTAGGTTACCCGCCGCGCGACTTCCTGGAGTTTGACGATTTCATCGACCAGGCTAATCTCGTGGTGCAGCAACTCGCTAAAGCGGCCGAGGGCATCGCGATCGTGGTGGGGTCGCCAACAAAGAATCCGGTTTCCGAGGGAAAGGACCTTTACAACAGCGCCTATTTCCTCGCCAACGGACGCATCCAGCAAGTCCAGCACAAAACGCTGCTCCCCACCTACGACATCTTCGACGAATACCGCTACTTCGAGCCGGCCGCCGAGTGGAACGTCGTGCGCTACCGGGATAAGACCATCGCGATGATCGTCTGCGAAGACAGCTGGAACGTCGGCAACGAAAACCCGCTGTATAAAATCAACCCGATGGACCTGATGATGGAGCATGATCCCGACTTCATCATCAATATCTCGGCCTCTCCCTTCGCTTACGACCACGCGGCCGAACGGGTGGAAGTCCTGCAGGCCAACGTCACCATCTACGACCTGCCGATGTACTACGTCAACCACGTGGGTGCCCAGACGGAGGTCCTCTTCGACGGCGGGTCAATGGTGATCAACAAGAAGGGAGAAGTGGTCGACGAGATGCCCTACTTCGAAGAATGCCTCCGGGTGTACAACACCGAAGAGGTTGAGAACGGCGACGAGCTCAGCGGCGAGCGGGAGCGGGACAAAATGACCCTGATCCACGACGCCCTCGTGATGGGGATCAAGCAGTATTTCGGGAAACTCGGTTTTAAACGGGCGATCCTGGGCCTGAGTGGTGGCATCGACTCGGCGCTGGTCGCCGTGCTGGCCGCACGTGCCCTTGGCGGCAACAATGTCCGCTGTGTACTCATGCCGAGCCAGCACAGCAGCGACCACAGCGTTAACGACGCCCGCCAACTAGCGCAAAACCTGGGCAGCCAGTACGAGATCGTACCGATCGAAAGTGTATACCACGAATATATGGCCCTGCTCAAGCCGCACTTTTTTGGTACCGGGGAAGGCCTGACCGAGGAAAACCTGCAGGCGCGCATCCGCGGTATGATCCTGATGGCCTTCAGCAACAAATTCGGTGACATCCTCCTCAATACCAGCAACAAGAGCGAAATGGCCGTCGGCTACGGCACCCTCTACGGCGATATGTGCGGTGGCCTCAGCGTGATCGGCGACGTGTACAAAACGGAGTGCTACGAGCTAGCGAAATGGATCAATAGGGACGGTGTGGTCATACCAGATGACATCATCACCAAACCACCGAGTGCCGAACTCAAACCCGGCCAGCTCGACAGCGACAGCCTGCCCCCGTACCCCGAACTCGACGCCGTCCTCTACCAGTACATCGAACTCCACCAGAGCCCGCAGGACATCATCGAAGCCGGTGCCGATCCGCTACTTGTTCAAAAGGCCCTGCGCCTCGTCAACATCAACGAATTCAAGCGGCACCAGACGGCCCCCGTGCTGCGGGTAAGTAAGAAGGCGTTCGGGATGGGTAGGCGGTTTCCTATTGTGGCTAAGTACCTTAATTAGGCTGAGGCGAGCTGTGGTCGTCTTCAACGCCCAGGTACAAGGCGGAGGCTAAGGGGGCTGAGCCCAAGACGCAGTGCCCCTCGGCCTTTACCTGAACGCCTTGCCGGCGGAGCCGGCAATAGTGGCCTCCGCCTTTTACCTTTATCCCATGCAGCCCATAATCACTAATGACGCAGTCGTCTTCGGCATCCTCCTGGTCATCCTGGCGGGGGTATTCACAACGGCCAACAGCGAGCGTCCCTTCTGGGTGAAGTTCTATACCTACGTACCGGCGTTGCTGCTGTGCTACTTTCTGCCGGCGCTGCTCAACTGGCCCTTGGGCATCATCGCCTATGACTGGTACGAATACGGGGTGATCGACGCACTGGCCGCCCAGGGGGTTTCGCTACCGGAAGGGCTGTCTTTCGGGGAGGTTAACCGCTTCATTGAGTCACAGGGCCTCGACCCGGACGATTTTGCGGGCTACACCGGACACAGCTCCCTCTACTTCATGGCCAGCCGCTACCTGTTGCCGGCGAGCCTCATTATGCTTTGCCTGAACATTGATATTCCGGGCATCATCAACCTGGGGTACCGCGCCATCGTAATGTTTTTGGCGGCCACGTTGGGCATTGTATTGGGCGGCCCGATCGCGCTACTGATCGTGAGCAATTTCTTTCCCGGCCTGATCGACCTCGACCCCGACCTGCTCTGGCGGGGCCTCAGTACCATCGCGGGCTCCTGGATCGGCGGCGGGGCCAACCAGGCGGCGATGCAGATCATCAACGAAGTACCGCCGGGCATCTTCGGGCAGATGATCGTAGTCGACGTGCTGGTCGCCAACATCTGGCTGGCCTTCCTCCTCTTCGGCGCTGGACGCGCCAAGCGGATCGACCGTTTCATCGGGGCGGATAACTCGGCCATCGATCACCTGGTCAAAAAGATGGAAGATTACGCGGAACAGGTCCGCCGGATTCCCAGCAGCATCGATCTCTACCAGTTGCTTGGCGTGGCCTTTGGGGGCGTGGCGCTGGCGCATCTTGGAGCGGACCTCATCGCACCTTTCTTCGGGCAATTTGAGGAAGCCCTCGACGCGCTTCGCCTGAACACCCTCACCAGCGGCTTCTTCTGGATGGTCGTACTGGCCACCACCATTGGCTTCCTGTTCAGCTTCACCCGGGCGCGTCGGCTCGAGGGCGTGGGCGCGAGCAAGTGGGGCGGTATTTTCATTTACATCCTTGTGGCTACCATTGGCATGCAGATGAACATCGGCGACGTGCTCGACAACCTCGGGCTCTTCGCCATCGGACTGATCTGGATGCTGGTCCACATCACGGTCTTACTGATCACGGCCTACCTCATAAAAGCGCCGTTCTTTTTCGTGGCCGTCGGCAGTCAGGCCAACGTAGGGGGAGCGGCCAGCGCGCCGGTGGTGGCTAGTGCCTTCAATCCGGTACTGGCACCGGTAGGGGCCATCATGGCAGTGATCGGCTACGCACTGGGGACGTACGGAGCGCTGCTTTGCAGCTACCTGATGGAGATATCGGTGGGGTAGCGGTACGAAGCGGTTTCCAAGCGCGAAGTCATCTACCTCGTTTCAACATGGTAGCTTTATCCGGCGCAACCGGAGGTTGCGTTGAACATCGCGGCCGGAAGCCGCTTCTTACTGCCACACTATGCAAGACAGTATTCTCATCACCGGCGTATCCTCCGGCATCGGCCTTACTACCGCTAATTACCTGCTTGACAAAGGCTTTCGCGTGTACGGTAGCGTGCGCCGGGGCGCAGGTCCCCACCAACTCACGGAATGCGAATCCTTTATACCCCTGAACTTCGATGTCCGGGATCGGGAGGGTATTCGCACCGGTGTCCAACGCATATTGGACGATGGAGCCCGGCTGGTCGGCCTGATCAACAACGCCGGGGTGGCCATCAGCGGACCGATCGAGACCGTCAGCGAGGAAGAATACCGCCGGCAATTCGAGGTGAATGTTTTCGGGCTGGTGGCCGTGTGCCAGGAAGTGCTGCCGCTGCTGCATGCCTCCCGGGAAGCCGGATTTCGCCCGCGTATCGTTAATATCGGCAGCGTAAGCGGGTACCTCACCTCCCCCTTTACGGCGATCTACTCCGCTTCAAAATTCGCGGTGGAAGCCCTCACCGACGGCCTTCGGCGGGAGCTCTTACCCTTTGGTATCGACGTGATCAGCGTTGCTCCCGGTCCGGTCAAAACACCCATTTGGAAGAAGGGAAGAGAACAAACGGAGGCCTTTAAGAATAACCGCTACAGCAATATGCTGGAAAAGCTCGGGCCCTACACCGAAGCCGCGGAAGCCGACGGTGTAGAACCGGAGGTAGTGGCCGAAGCTATTTATCGCGCCCTGACGGAAGAGCGTCCGGATCCCGCCGTCCTGGTCATGAAAAAGGGGTGGATGGTCAAATTGCTCATGTGGACGCCCAAGCGCTTTCAGGACCGGTTTTTTACCAAGCGTTTGGCCAACAACCGGCGGTACTAGCAAAATCCCGATAAGCGTCCGACGCCTTAAGGCGTCGGACGCTTATCAATAACCATGCCAATGAGAGAAGGAAGCGTTTTGATCACCGGAGCATCGTCGGGAATAGGGCTTCAAACCGCCCGCTACCTACTCGACCGAGGAATCAGAGTCTACGGTTCCGTGCGAAACCTTCCCGCCCCTACGGAACTCACCGCTCACCGGCTGTTTTCGCCCCTTCACTTCGATGTGCGCGACCGGGATGGCATCCGCAATGGAATAGAACAAATCCGCCGGGATGGTAATCCTCTGGTCGGCCTGGTCAATAATGCCGGTGTTGCTATTCCCGGTCCGGTGGAGACGGTGGCGGAAACCGAGTACCGCCGGCAGTTTGACGTGAACGTGCTGGGCCTGATCACCGTCTGCCAGGAAACCCTTCCCCTGCTCCACGACGCCCGGGCGAAAGGGTACCATCCCCGCATTGTCAACATCAGCAGCGTGAGTGGTTCCCTCACCGCTCCCTACCTGGCTTTCTATTCGTCTTCCAAGTTCGCCGTTGAGGCCCTCACCGACGGACTCCGCCGGGAGCTCATACCCTTCGGCATCGAGGTGGTAAGCGTGGCCCCCGGCCCTACCAAGACCCCCATCTGGCGCAAGGGTAGTGCACTGACCGCTGCTTTCGAAGGAAATCGGTACAGTCACCTTCTGCCCCAACTCGAACCGTACACGCAGGCGGCGGAGCGCGGCGGCGTGGAGCCGCAGCTCGTGGCCGATGCGATACATGCCGCCCTTACGGATCCAAAACCCAGCGCTTACGCTCTGATCATGAATAAACGCTGGCTCGCGAAGGCGGTCAGCAAAATGCCCAAACGCTGGCAGGATCGCTTCCTTACCAAACGCTACCGATGAGTGGCGTTTACGGCAGCGCCGTTAGAAAGAACAACCCGTACGAACCGGCCGGGCATTCTGCGTATTGTATCCGTGCGGCCGGAGGCCGCTTTTTCGTCCGCAGCCGCGAGGCTGCAATCTACCACCACCATGCACCTTACGCTACAACAAATCATGGACCGCCCCGCCGCCTTCCGGCGCGATCTGATCAATACCTTACCGGGACCCCGGAGCGTCCACCTCATTGGCACCAAGGGGCATAAAGGCTTCGAAAACCTCGGTGTGTTCAGCTCGGTCGTACACGTTGGGGCCAGTCCGCCCCTCCTCGGTTTTATTATGCGACCGCTGACGGTGCCCCGGCATACTTACCACCATATCCGGGCGAATAAGTGGTTTACGCTGAATACCCTCCACCCGGACTTCCTGGAAGCCGCCCACCAAACCAGCGCAAATTACGCACTTAAGGAATCGGAGTTTTCCGCCACCGGTCTGACCCCGGAATACAGCGATGGATGCAAGGCACCCTACGTGCAGGAAAGCCCGATCAAAATCGGATTGACCCTGGAGGAGGAATACCCCATAAAAGCAAACGGGACGCTTTTCCTCATCGGGCGGGTGCAGGAAATCTTTGTACCGGATGAGGCAGTTGGCGACACCGGGCACGTCGACCACGAAATATTAAAAACCTTAACCGCCGTCGGACTGGATGTGTACCAACAAAGCACTAATTCCGTACGTCTATCCTACGCACGGCCCGGGCATAATACCTAGTCCATGAAAACCCTATTGACCGTTCTGCCCCTGCTGCTGCTTGCCTGCGGCTCCAGGGTTAACGTGCCGCCGGGGGAAGCCACGAGTGCTCCCCCGGCGACCCAACCAGCGCCGGTTGGGTCGCCGGAACCCATCGCGAGGGGCGACGTTAGCTATGAACTGATGACGTACGACGAGTTCCGAACGGTAGAGGGGTGTATGTACATGTTCTGGCCAGAAGACAAGACCATTGGTCAATTCGTGTTCGGGTTTAGTTCCAAGAACGAAGGTGCCGAGGGAACTTTCGGCGGCCAATTAGAAAGGCTAGAGAAGATAAGTGGCAGCTTCGCTCCCGGTGAAGTGAATACGACAAGAACCTTTGTACACGCCAATGATGACTACGAAGTCACCTCCGAGGTAACCTTTGAACGGATGCACGTTGGCGAGGAAGTATGGGATTTGAGCGGCACCATTGTCATCCTTGAAAAGGCTACGGGGTGACGCTGCGCGTACTGGTTTCGGGGGGTGAGGGGTGTTGAAAGTGCAGTATTTTGAAGTGGGAAGTACGAAGTTGCTGCCACGTGTGACTGCTCGCCTTCGGCTCGTGGGTTTAACACGGAATGACTTCGTCGCTGCTTCGCGGTTCCCAGATTCGCTGTGCTCGGGCACGGATGAACACGGATTTTTCCGCAGGGCACCTTCCTGTGCTCTCCGCGAAACTTGGCGGCCCTCCGCGCCTCTGCGGGAAACCTCCAACGCGTAGCGACCACTGTGCCTCCTTCTCCTCTGCAGTGAACCGAATTCATCTTCAGGATGAGGGTTTTCACTAAGCACTCCCCCTTTTGTCGCAAGCCTTGCACCCGCGCGCCGCCGCCCACCGTCTTTTTGATAATCTCTACCGGCCGAACCGCGTTATCTTGTTGTTTCCCAAACGCTAAGCCCATGTCCCTACGTAAACGTACCTTCTTTGCCGCCCTCGCAGCGGTAGCCTTCCTCGGGCTGACCGCCGCCACGGTAAATCCGGTGAACGACAAGTTCTTCGAGATCATGAAGGCGATCGAGGTATATACGAACGTGTACAAGGAGGTGAATACCTATTACGTAGACGAAATCGAACCCAACAAGCTGATGCGCACCGGCATCGAGGCGATGGTGGAATCCCTGGACCCCTATACCAACTACATTAGCGAAACCGACGTGGAGACCGCGCGCCTGCGCCAGAGCGGACAGTACCAGGGCATCGGCGCCGAGATCGAGTACATCGACGGCCTTCCCACCATCCTGACCCTTTACAAGGACCAGCCCGCCGACGCTGCCGGCCTGAAAACCGGTGACCGCCTATTGGAGATTGACGAGCGGGAGACCGTAGGCTACAACCGCGAACAGCTGGAGGAAATTATGCGTGGATTCCCCGGCACCGTGATGAACCTGACGGTGGACCGCCCCGGCGAGGGCATGAAAAAACTGGACCTGGTGCGCGGCGACGTGGAGATCCCCAACGTTCCCTATTCCGGAATGCTGGAAGGCAAGGTCGGCTACGTGGCGCTCACCACCTTTACCCAGAACGCGGGCAAGAACGTGCGGGATGCCGTGACCAAGCTTCGAGCCGATAATCCCGACCTGAACGGCGTGGTGCTCGACCTGCGCGGCAACGGTGGTGGCTTACTCAACGAAGCCGTGGATATCGTCAACATCTTCGTGCCAAAGGACGAACTGATCGTCACGACCAAGGGAAAGGTGCGTGATTGGAACCGGACCTACAGCACCAACAATAATCCACTGGATACGGAACTGCCGGTGGCCGTTCTCATCAACGGCCGTTCCGCTTCCGCCTCGGAGATCGTATCGGGCGCCCTGCAGGATCTCGACCGCGGCGTACTCATCGGGCAGCGTAGCTACGGTAAGGGCCTGGTGCAGAACATCATGGAAACCGGCTACGGGAGCCGGGTGAAGATCACCACCGCGAAGTACTACATCCCCAGCAACCGCTGCATTCAGGCCGTGGAGTACCGCGATGGAAAGCCCTACGACATCCCCGACGCGCAACGACCTGAGTTCAAGACCCGCGCCGGCAGAACGGTGCTGGGTAGTGGTGGGGTGGCTCCGGATATCCAGGTCGACGTACTGGGGAAAAACAACGTCGCCCAGGGACTGCTCGAAGAACACATCATTTTTGATTACGTCAACGGATGGGTGCGGGAGCATCCGGCCATCGACTCCGTGGCGGAATTTCACTTTGAAGATTGGGATAACTTCCAGGCCTACCTGAACCGCGCCGATTTTAGCTTTGACTCCAAAGCCGAGCAGCTCCTGGAAACCGCCGCCGAGCGGGCTACGGAGGAAGGGTACGATATTTCCGCCGACCTGGCCGCCATTCAGGAAAAGATGGACCGGGAACAAGCTGCCGCCATCAGTGCGCTGAAGGAGGAGATCATCGATATCATCGAGAAGGAGATTGCCGGCCGCTATTACTACCAGCGAGGGCAGGTGCAGATGGGCCTCCGCAACGATAAGGAGGTGCAGGAAGCGATTGCCGTGCTGAACGACCGGGCTCGGTACGATGAAATTCTTACCAAGTAGTGGAGCGCCTGGATCGGACCGCTTTCCGGATAGCTTCCTTCGACGAGGCCGATAATAACACCGCCTACTGGCTTACAAGACCGGTGCGCGAACGCCTTCGGGCGGCAGACATCCTCCTGCGGCAGGCATATAACATACCTAAGGATCAGGTCCTTAGATTGGACCGAACGCATGCCGCCATCAGATGCCGCTATATGAGCAATAATATTTTTAACCGCGACTTTCAGGATTTGATCCATGCTTTCAACAAGCACGACGTACGCTATATGCTGGTGGGTGGTTATGCCGTGATCGTGCATGGGTATAGCCGGTCAACGGGAGATATGGATCTCTGGGTGGATGCTACAAAAGAAAATTACCGGGCCATCGCTTCGGCTTTTGCCAGTTTCGGTATGCCACTTTTCGACATGACGGAACAGAAGTTTCTGCAAACACAGGATTATGATGTATTCACATTCGGAGTTCCTCCAGTGGCCATAGACCTCATTACGAAATTGAAGGGCCTGACCTTTACACAGGCCTACGGCAATTCTTCCTACTATGAGTTCGACGATCTAAGCGTCCGTGTGATTCAGTACGGGGACCTGATCACGACTAAACGGGCAGCCGGAAGAAACCGTGACCTGAATGATGTGGAACGCCTGGAAAAGGGCCGGGAATAGCCGACTACATTTCGTTTACCGAAGCACTTACCTCAGCGGGAGCATGTAACTGACGGCCACGCCCCGCGCCTGCTGTTTGATGCCGGGATGCGGGTATGTATCAAGCAGGTAAGAATTTAAATTTCTATTCACTGGAGGTAAGCAACCATTAGCGAAGGGAGGAGGTCTTTCGCTAAAATACCACTATGAATAGGATCACCTTTTTATTCGCTTTTATCCCCCTAATTATTTTCCTCAGCAGTTGCGATGACGACGATCGTTTTGTAGGCTCTAACCGTCAGGCTACCGAAACGCGCGCCGTGGCGGATTTTGATGAGATCCGGGTCGGTGACGCTATTGCGGTAGAAGTATCTGCGGGGAATGATTTTCTAGTCACCGTAAGTGGGAACGATAACCTTCTGGGGAGGATCGAGACCAGGCTAGCAGGTGATCGGCTAACGATCGAAATGATGCCAGGCAGATATCGGAACCTGGACGTTACCGTTTCCATTGAAATGCCGGAGCTGAACGCACTTGATCTGTCCGGCGCTTCCGAAGGGGAACTGAACGGGCTGCCTTCGGCTGCGCAGGAATTCGTTCTGGAGCTCAGTGGTGCCTCCGAAGCCACCATTGAAAACGCGTCTGCAAATAAGCTACAGCTTGGGTTAAGCGGCGCTTCTCTGGCCAGGCTTTACGGCTTTGAGGTCCGCCAAGCGGAGGTTAACCTCAGTGGGGCCAGTGACGCCAGCGTGTGGGTGGCGGATCGGATAAGCGGAAGCCTTTCGGGAGCGAGTAAGCTGCATTACCGGGGAGACCCGACCATCGACGTCAGTAGCAGCGGCGCCAGTGAGGTGGACAACGACAATTAGTGCGGTAAGGGGATTCCGGGCCAAAGCCGTAGAGGGATAACTGCAAAGAACGGACGCACAGAAAACGGTCAGCTTAGAGGAGACCGCCGGCTGGAGAAGCCTTTCCGGTGGGACCTACATCTCTTTGACCGAAGCACTTACCTTGACGGGAGCATTTAATTGCCGGTCGGAAAGCCTGGCCAGGCTGCCTTCCTGAACATTTTCCGCCAGGTAGCGGCGGGCCTCATCAAAGGTAGTGAAGACGTTGTCGGCGGGAATCAGTCCGGGGACGAGATTGATCCCCTCCAGCATATCGAGTATCTGCCCGCTTATCCCCGTAAGGATAACGGCCACGCCTCGTGCCTGTAAGTCCTGTACCGCATCTTCGAGGGCGTACATACCGGACTGGTCGATGTAGGGTACCCGTTCCATACGTACGATGACCACTTCCACTTCCGGTAATTTTTGCATCATCTGCTGGAAAGAGGAAACGAATCCGAAGAACAGGGGTCCTTCCAGGTGTTTGATGTAGATGCAATCGCCCAACTTGGCAACGAGGCCGGTTTCATCGGCCCAGGGCTTCTCGCGGCTGAAGTCTTCCAGGGAGCTGCTGCGTGCTCCTTCTTCCACGTTGTCGGCGGTCTTCTTCATGAAGAGCAGGGCGGCCATGACCATTCCGGCGGCTACGGCTTCCAGAAGGCCGACGAAAACGGTAAGGAACAGCACGATAATCATAACGGCAGCATCACCACGGGGAATATCTGCTAGGTGCCGAATGCCCTTATAGTCGATAATGCCGATGCCTACCGTGATCAGGATGCCGGCCAGCACGCCGTTCGGAATGTAGGCCACGATGCCGCTCAGCCCCAACAAGACCAGCAGCAGGAAGATCCCCGCGATCATGCCGCTGAGCTTGGTCTTTCCGCCAGACTGCGCGTTGATGACCGTCCGCATCGTTGCTCCCGCGCCGGGAAGACCACCGATGAACGAGGCGGCCATATTGCCGATTCCCTGGCCGACCAGTTCCCGGTTGGGGTCATGGCGGGTTTTGGTGATGTTGTCAGCCACGACCGAGGTAAGCAGGCTGTCAATAGCGCCGAGTGCTGCCAGGGTAAAGGCGAATTTGACGATGGTGACCAGCATGCCGCTTCCGGTGTATGCTCCGAAGAAATCGAAGTAAACGGTAGGTAAACCTTGCTCCACCGCTCCGATCACGGGTACCTCTCCGGGAAGCAGAAAGGCAGCCACGATGGTGATGATTACCAAAGCAACGAGACTTGAGGGCACGGCGGTGGTGATGCGCTTGAATCCGTAGATGATCCCCATGGCGGCCAGGGTGAGCAGGAGGTTCAACCAGTTTACGCCTCCGGGAGTGGTGAAGGGGCGGCTGATGTTGCGCAGGGTACCTACGGTGCCGGCGGCCGAGCGACGGGCCAGCCTGACGGACTCCTGGTTCAGTTCCTCCGCCGGGATCCGGGCAAAGCGGTCTCCGGCCGCGGCGATCGCCGCGGCATCGATGGTGCCATCGGCGGCTTCTTCCTGAATAAGGCGATTGAGAATCACTTCCCCAGCCTGGTCACGGCGTCCTTCCACCAATTCAGCATCGTTGGCCGCGTTGTAACCCACCGCCGGAAAGAGCTGAGTAATGATGATGATCACCCCGATCCCACTCATGAATCCCGAGACGACCGGGTACGGGATGTACTTGATGTACCGACCCAGCTTGATGACGCCAAAAAGCATTTCGATTAGGCCGGCCAGGAAGAAAGTGGCCAGAATGATCGGAAGCGCGTCGGCGATCGAATCCGCACCGGATTCCACCAGTGAGCTGGCAATGACGGCGGAAGACACCACCGTCATCGGGGCAGTGGGGCCACTCACCTGTGTTGGTGTACCGCCGAAGAGCGCGGCCACGATTGCAATGGCAATGGCTCCGTAAAGCCCGGCCATGGGCCCGAGCGCGGTCTGTGCGCCAAAGGCCAGGGCTAGGGGCAGGGCTACTATTCCTGCCGTGAGCCCTCCGAAGAAGTCGCCGCGCAGGTTTGAAAAATCAAAAAAGGGGGCGGCTTTCATATTGACTTAGTGTGCGTTGCTATTGGCGTGCTGCATATTGAGGACTTTAAAGTAATTGTCTGGATTGTGGACGGTGCCGGATTCCGTAATTACTTCCACATCAACATTCCGGTTCTTGAAGGTCGTCACGAAGTCGTTCATGATTTCCACTACGTCGTAGTCCAGGAACTTGGTTTTACGGACGTCCAGGGTTAGTAAAGCTCCGTCGGGAATCTTGTCGAATTGATTCCGGATGGCACCCTTGTTGAAAAAGGTTACCTCTTCGGCGAGGGTGATTTGTACGTTCTCCCGCTCCCCTTCTTCGTTCTCCATATGTAAAAAGTGAGAATTCTGGTAGCTCGAATACAGGATCACGATCACCCCGACGGCCAGGCCCAGGCTGATACCGATCAGGAGGTCGGTGAAGACGATCGCCACTACCGTCACGATGAAGGGAACGAACTGCCGCCAACCGGCGCGGTACATACCGGCGAAAGTCGACGGCTTGGCCAACTTATAACCAACCAGCAGCAGGATAGCCGCTAGCACCGATAGGGGGATCAGGTTCAGTACCGTAGGTACGAGAATTACCGAGATCAGCAGCAAAACACCGTGAATGATGGCAGCCAGCTTGGTCCGGCCCCCCGATTGAATATTTGCCGAACTGCGCACGATGACCTGGGTTACCGGCAGACCGCCGATCATACCGGATATGATGTTACCCGTACCCTGTGCCAGCAATTCCCGGTTGGTAGGCGTGACTCGCCGCCGCGGGTCAAGTTTGTCAGTCGCTTCTACACACAGTAAGGTTTCCAGACTGGCTACCAGGGCGATGGTGAAGCCGGTCACCCATACCGTCAGTTGTCCGATGGCACTGAAGTCCGGAAAACTGAATTGGCCGATGAAGTCGTCGAAGCTCTGCGGTACCGGGACGTTCACCAGGTGCTGCTCGGAGATACCGAGGCTTCCATTTCCCATCGTAATTTCCCAGATGATACCGGCCGCTACGGCCACGAGCGGGCCCGGGATAATGTTGAAGAGCTTGCTTTTTTTCAGTAATACCGCTTCCCAGAGGATCAGGATACCGAGCGCGATGAACGCGATGGTGGTAGCTCCGTCATCCGTAAAGTTGAACATATTGAACAGCTCGGAAAAGGTGTTTTCCCCGTCAGCCTGAAAGAAAGCGTCGTCGCCCTCGGGATCGGCATCGTAGCCAAAGAAGTGCGGGATTTGCTTCAGGATAATGATCAATCCGATACCGGTAAGCATACCCTTGATAACCGAGGAGGGAAAGAAGTAGCCAATTACGCCCGCCCGCAGCAGCCCGAAGGCGACCTGCAGGGCACCACCGATGACCACGCAGGTCAGGAAAAGCTCGAAGCTCCCCAATTCAGTAATTGCGGAAAGGACGATGGCCGTCAGACCAGCCGCCGGACCACTCACCCCGACGTGGCTACCACTTACGGCACCTACTACGATGCCCCCGATTATTCCCGCGATCAGGCCGGAAAACAGGGGCGCGCCACTCGCCAGGGCAATACCCAGACAGAGCGGAATCGCCACGAAGAAAACAACTATACTGGCGGGCAGGTCACCAGTGATATTGTCGAAGAGTCCAAGACGTTTGGAGGGGGTTGTGCTCATAGGAGGGACAGAGATGTAATAGTAATGCTATCAGTACAGATAGACACGCTATTTGTTGACCCACGAAGCTATCTAAAACGGGGAATCAGCCGCGCCCTGAACGGCGAGGTGCATTTTGAAAGCAAGCAAGATTAATATTTTATTCCACCGTTTCGAGAAACTGCATCTCATAAAGCTCCCGGTACCGTCCATCTTCCACCTGCAGGAGTTCCTCATGGGGCCCGAATTCGATGATCTTACCCTTCTCCAGTACCATGATGTTATCGGCGTTGCGGATGGTGCTGAGGCGATGCGCGATCACGATACTCGTCCGGCGGTCGATCAGCTTTTCGATGGCGTGTTGGATGACGCCCTCCGTTTCCGGGTCGACGCTGCTGGTTGCCTCATCCAGGATAAGGATATCCGGATCGAAAACCAGTGCACGAACGAAGGAGATCAGCTGCCGTTGCCCCATACTCAGGGTTGCCCCTCGCTCCATTACGTCGTAGTCGTATCCGCCCGGCAGTCTTTGTATGAAATCGTGGGCACCAATGAGTTTAGCGGACTCGATCACCCGCTCCCGACTGATATCGGGATCGCGCAGAGTGATGTTGTCCATGACCGAGCCGGTAAAAAGGAAGACATCCTGCAGCACCATGGCCATCCGGCTGCGCAGGGCGGTCAGCTCATAGTCACGCAGGTCTTTCCCGTCGACCAATATTTCGCCCTGTTGGTACTCGTAGAACCGGTTGATGATATTGGTGATGGTCGTTTTACCGGAGCCCGTACTGCCTACGATAGCCAGCGTTTCGCCCCGGTCTAGTTTAAAACTGAGGTCCTTAAGTATCCAGTCGATACCGGAGTAGGCGAACCAGACGTCCTTGAATTCAACTTTCCCGTCCAGCTTGGCGGGCTTCAGGGTACCGCTGTTTTCGATCTGGTCGTCACGGTCCACTACTTTAAATACTCGTTCCGAAGCCACCAGGCCCATTTGCAGGGTATTGAATTTATCCGCCAGGACGCGGATAGGCCGGAAGAGCATATTGATGTAGATCGGAAAGGCCACCAGCGCACCCAGCGTGACCCCACCGGCCCGGGCCACGTCCTGGGCACCCCACCAGACCATCAGCGCCAGGCTTGCCGCCGCAATGATATCAACGGTAGGGAAGAAAATCGCGTAGTAGAGGATCGCGTCGATGTTGGCCTTGCGGTAATCGGCATTGATGCCGGCGAACTTCCGGGCCTCGGAATCTTCGGCATTGAAGATCTGCACGATCCGCATACCGGAAATGCGCTCCTGGAGAAAGGCATTCATCTGCTGGATCTGGGTTCGGACCTGCTGGTAGGATCGCTTTACAGCCTCTTTGAACAGGTAACTCGCCAGCATCAGGAAGGGCATGGTGGTCAGGCAGATCAGCGTGAGCCGCCAACTCGTGGTGAGCATGATCGCCAGTACCGCGAAGATGGACATCAGGTCCGCCAGGATAGTAATCACCCCTTCGGCGAAAATACTGTTTATCGACTGGATATCATTGATCGTCCGGGTGGTGGACGTACCGATTGGCGTCTTGTCGAAGTAGCTCAGCCGTAGGCCGTTGATGTGCTTGAATACCCGTACGCGTAGGTCGCGGATCACCGATTGCCCCAACCAGTTTGAGCTGTAGACGAAGGAATACCGGCAAAGCGCTTCCACCACCAGCAAACCGGCGATAACCAGCGCCCAGAAGGTGAGGCCCTGCGTGTCGCCTTCGAAGATGTAGTCGTCGACCATCTTCTGGATCAGCCGCGGCCGGGCAATGGAAAGCGGCGCCAGGATCACGGCCAGCGAAACCGCCAGAATCGCGATCCATTTATACGGTTTGGCCAGCGCCAACACCCTCCACAGCAGGTAGAGGTCGAATTTTTGTTTCTCTTCTTGGGTGGCCATGAAGGCATGTAACAAGCCGGGCCCGCTTTGGGTCGCTGTGGATACAACAAATTTTGGCGGCGGAGCGCAGGAAATACGCCTGTCCGAAAAATAGAAAGGCTAGTTAGACTTCCGGATGTCTTCACCAAAAACGTTGAGGCCACGAATATCAGGCAACAGAAGGAAGTACTAGGGGGATGGAGAAATCCGATGTGTTTTACGATTGTCTCCCTTTAGTTGGACTTAATCACCCACAAATATCATCCGGAGCGTAAAATTATCAAAAAAGGGAAATTTAGACATCCGATGTCTATTTCCCCCCCCGCCGAACGCAGCGGCAGATTAGGTGGTTACCAATTCGATCATTTGCTTACACTATGAAAAACGTTCTCGGTACCGAACTTATCGCCTGCTGCACCGATCCGATGGCGGGGTTTTACCGCGACGGCTACTGTCGTACCGGACCCATGGATAGTGGACGACACGTTGTCTGCGCCATCATGACCGAAGATTTTCTGCAGTACACCAAGTCAAAGGGCAATGACTTAAGTACTCCTATCCCGCAATATGACTTTCCGGGACTCAAAGCCGGCGATGCCTGGTGCCTCTGCGCGCTCCGTTGGAAGGAAGCATTCGACGCAGGGGTGGCGCCGCAGGTAAAGCTGGAGGCGACGGATGCGTCCGTACTGAATTTTGTAAAATTTGAGGAATTGCTCGAGTGTAAGCTTGAACAGCAGTAACAGTCGTCAACACCGCTATGCTTGTCGGCTGGCGGATAATAGTACAAAGCTATAAATCTGCTCTGCCGGAAGCTGGGCCGACGAGCGGTTTAATCCGTAGAAAGTGACAATCCTCACCGGGTATAGCCCGGCGGACCAGCAGCGCGTACAGAACCGAACAGATGAGTGTCCGATTCCGAACACATTAAATATTATTACATAGGTAAATATCTAATAACCAGGCATTGACTTTTATGGCACGGTTCCTGCTATGCTCCTGGTATGGATCGTACCATAGACACGAAAGAGATCAGCCGTCGGCGACGGAACAAGGCCATCAAGTGGGTGGTTATTATCGCTGCCGCTCTGGCCACTATCTGGTTCGCGATGAAGCTCCTGCGGCCCTCGGCGGATGAGGATACGCTGCGATTCGCCACCGTCGAGCGGGGAGAGGTGGTCAATACCCTCAATGCCACCGCCATCGTCCTACCCGCCTTCGAAGAGCAGATCAATTCTCCCGTTGCGACCACCATCGACGAGGTCATGCTCAGCGCCGGCACCGAAGTGGAGGCCGGCCAACTACTGATGAAGCTCGATCGGGATTACGTCCAGTTACAACTTGACGGGCGCCGCGATCAACTGGCCGTCAAGGAGAACAGCATCGGCTTACTCAGCCTGGAATACGACCGCGACCTCAAGGAGCTCACCTACAATGCGGACATCAAGAAACTGGAGCTGGCCGCCGCCCGCGCCGCACTCGCCGATTCACGCCGGCTGTTGGAAGTTGGCGGCGCAACGCAGGAAGAGGTAGAAGCCGCCGAGCTGGCCGTGAAGATCAGTGAGCTCGAATCGAAAAAGCTGGACAACCAGCTCGATTACGCTCGTAACAGTCTGGCCGGTCGCCAACGCGCCCTGCAGCTTGAAGTGGGCATGGAAGAGAAGGAAGTCAGCCAGCTGAGTCGCCGATTACGGGAAACCGAGGTACGGGCACCCCGTGGCGGAGTAATAACCTGGATCAATGAGAACATCGGTCAACAGGTAATAGAGGGCACTGCACTGGCCCGCGTGGCCGATCTCGGCAGGTACCGGGTGGAAGCCAGTGCCTCCGACCGCTACGCCGACCAGCTTGCCGTCGGCCTGCCCGTGGAATTGCGCATCCCCACCGGTCGGCTTAAAGGAACCATTGCCGCGATCCTGCCGGAAGTAAGCGAAAACCTGGTCACCTTCCGCGTCGACCTCGAAAATCCGAGCCACCAAGACCTGCGGCCCAATTTGCGCACGGAGCTGTACGTGATCACCAGCCGCATCGAAGACGCCCTGCGCGTCAAAAACGGGCCGGTATTCCGCGGCGGCCGCCGCCAATCCGTCTTCGTGATCGATCAGAACGAGGCCACCCGACGCGACGTGGACCTGGGGGCGCGCAACGGTGATTTCGTCCAGATCACCGGCGGCCTCCAAGCCGGCGATCGCATCATCATCTCCGACCCGGAAGCCCTGGAGAACGTCACCTCCTTCAAAGTGAACGAGTAATGGGCCGTATGAAAAGACATAAGATCCTGCACCCGACCAGCCTCCTGTTTGCACTGTTGGTTGGTACCTGCGTCCACGCCCAAACGATTTTGAATCCAGAAGCAACCATCCGTCTGACGGAACTTCAGGATGCCGCCGCCGAGCGTGCCGAGCAAGTGCTCATCGCCGAACAACAACAACGGGCCGCTGCGCTGGAACTAGACGCTTACCACGCCGGCCTGAAGCCCCGCCTTGACCTGGCCGCCACCCTCCCAAACTACTTCCGTACCTCCACGGAGGTCACCCAGGACGACGGCACCATCGCCTTCCGCGAAATAGAACTCAATAACTCTTCGGTGTCCTTATTCGCTAACCAGCGCATCGCGGCTACCGGTGGGCTGATCGGACTGGAAACCCGTCTGCAGCGCACGGACAACTTCGCGCTGAACACTAAAAACTACAACGGTAGTCCCGTCCGCCTCACGTTCCGCCAGCCGATCCTCGCCTTCAATCCCTGGAAATGGGATCGGCGCCTGCTACCCCTGCAGGTGCAGGTAAGCGACGCCGCCCTCCAGGCCGCCCGCGCGGATGCCGCCCTCGACGCTACCGATCTTTTCTTCAACCTGGTGAGCGCCGACCAGGAACGCCGGATCGCGGAGACGAACCGCAGCGCCAACGAAACCCTGTTCGACATCGCCACCGAACGGTACGAACTCGGCCAGATCACCCGCGGCGACCTCGTGCAGCTGGAACTGGAACAAGCCAGCGCCGAGCAGAATCTACTACGGGCCGAACGACTGGTGGGCCGTGCTTCCGCGGACATCCTGCTGTACCTCGGCCGGGAATACAACGGCCAGCTGCTCCAACCGGAAGCCCCCGAGGTCACCGGCGACCTTATCGGCCTGGATATTGTTGCCGCCCGTGCCCTGGCCTTACTTCAACAACGTCCCGAACTGCTCGAAATACGCCAGCGCGTGCTCCAGGCGGAACGGGAGGCCGACCGGATCAAGCGCGACCTCGGCCCCCGCTTCGATCTAAATGCCAGTGTCGGCCTGATTCGCAACGCCGATGAGATCGATCCTATCTACAGCGACCCACAAAACGAGCGGGTAGTTAGCCTGACCTTCGCCGTTCCCCTCCTCGACTGGGGAGAACGCAGTGCCCTCAACAAGCGGGCCCGGACGGAGATCGCCCTGGCGCAGCAACTTGGAGAACGTCGGGCAAATCAACTGGAGGGCCAACTAACCCAACTTTTGGATCAGTGGAGCACGCTACAGGAAGAATTGGTCCTGGCCACCCGCATCCGCGACCTGGCCGAGGAACGCTTCCGGATCACTCAGGAGAGCTATACCCTCGGTGCCATCCCGCTAACCGACCTCACGTTCGCCCAGCAGAACCGGGACCTCAACACCCGAGCCTACGCCGAAACCCTACGCGCTTACTGGATCACCTACGCCAGCCTCGAGCGCCTGACACTCTGGGATTTCATCAACCAGCAACCGCTTTATCAATGATTGAATTCGTGAATTTTTGAATTAGTGAATTGGTCCGCACCCACCCGAGCGTAGCGAGGGATAAAGCGCCGCCTTATTCCCTAATTCAGTCCTTCAAAAAGTCAAAAATTAACTCCGATGATCGAACTACAAAATGTCTCCAAATCCTACCGCACGGACACCATCGAGACCCTGGCTCTACAGCACATGAACCTGACCGTTCCCGCGGGAGAGTTCCTGAGCATCATGGGCCCCTCCGGCTGCGGTAAATCCACCCTCCTCAACATTATGGGCCTGATCGACGAGCCTTCGGATGGAAGGGTAGTGTTGGCCGGAAAGGAGGTGACAAGCTACAACGGCAAGACCATCGCCCGCTTCCGCAACGAACAACTGGGCTTCATTTTTCAGAGCTTTCACCTGATCAATGACTTGTCCGTCGTCGATAACGTCGAACTGCCCTTACTCTATCGCCGCGTAAGTGCGAAGGACCGTAAGCGGCTATCCCTGGAAGCCCTCGAACTAGTTGGGCTCAGTAACCGGGCTGGCCATTTCCCCAACCAGCTTTCGGGCGGACAAAAACAACGCGTCGCCATCGCCCGCGCGATCGTCGGCCGGCCCAACATCATCCTGGCCGACGAGCCCACCGGTAATCTGGACAGCCACATGGGCGACGAGATCATGGGCATACTCACGCGCCTCAATAAGGACCTGGGCACGACCATCGTGATGGTGACCCACGACGAACGGATGGCCAAGAAAACGCACCGGCTGGTGAGGCTTTCGGACGGGGAGAGAGTGAGTTGAAAGTACGATGTCTTAAGGATGAAGGACAAAGTACGAAGCTTCGAAAACCAGCGACGGGCTACCCAAACGAGCGAAGCGAGCAGAAAACAGCGGCAGCCCCGAGCGAAGCGAGCAGAGCCGTCTAAAAGACTAAAAGACTAAAAGACTAAAAGACTAAAGAACTAAAGAACTAAAAGACTAAAAGACTAAAAAAGGTGATAAAAAACTATCTAACCCTAGCCCTAAAGGTCCTCAAACGCAAGCCGTTCTACACCTTCATCAGCCTCTTCGGGATCAGTTTTACGCTAATGATTTTGATGCTGATCACGTCGATGGGTGATGCATTATTCGGAGCCAACAAGCCGATGACCGATGTAAACCAAATGGTATTCCTGCCCATGCTGGAGCGGTACACCGAGTTCTACGATACGGTCTATGCGGTAGATACCATTGTAATGGACGACGGCCGAATCCGCTACGACAGTACCGAAACCCTCGAACCGAACGGAGACATGAATAACTCCAACGGCCAGATGAGCTTTTCCTTTCTGGACAACCACCTACGGAACCTGACCGACGTAGATAACTATACCTTCCTCTCCAACAGCTCCTTTATCGACGCCTACCTCGACGGCCGGAAGGTAACGATGGGCACCTATTACGTCGATGCCAATTATTGGGATGTCTTCGATTTCAAATTTTTATACGGCATACCCTTCGGGTCCGAAGACGTGACGCAGGCCAACAGGGTCGCCGTGATCACCGAGCGAATCGCGGCGAACTACTTCGGTGAGTCGGATGCCGGGATCATCAATAGAGAAATGACGCTCGGCAACGAAAAGTACCGCGTCGTGGGCATCGTGGAACGTCCACTCAAGGATGACGAAACGATTGCCGGCGACGTCTTCCTGCCAGTTACCACCATCGACAACCGGCAGTACGCCAGCAAGGAAATATACGGACCCTTCCAGGCGGTCTTTAAAGCCACCAGTCCCGGCAAGCGGCAGTCCATTAAACAACAACTGGACTTCCTGGCCGAAAACTTTGCCGTTCCGCCGGAGGCAAACTACGAGCATATTCGCATGTACGCCGGCACCGCCACCGAGAGTTTTGCCGCTAACCTTATGCAGGAAAGAGACGCCGGCAAGGCCAAACTGATGCTGTTCATTCCCATGGTTACCTTGCTCATTCTCTTTCTCTCCCTGCCGCTGCTCAACCTCATCAACCTGAATGTAAGTCGCGTATTTGAGCGTAAATCGGAGATCGCGGTGCGTAAGGCTTTTGGAGCAAACAGCCGGGACATCCTCTATCAATTCATCTTCGAGAACCTGGTGCTGACCTTCATCGGCGGCTTGATCGGGCTGTTGCTGGCCTACCTGATCATTCAGTATGTCAATACCAACGACCTGATCGGCATCGTCCGGCTCTCCTTCTCCGTGAAGATCTTCATCTATTTCATCCTCGTAATCCTCCTCTTTGGGCTGCTATCCGGTATTCTCCCCGCCTACCGGATGAGCCGGACCAATATCGGAACGGCCCTGCGGTAAATCCCTGACCCCATGCTAAAGCACCTGCTCAAACTGATGTGGAATAAGCGCCGCTCCAACGGCCTGATCTTCCTTGAAATCCTGCTCGCCTTCGTGGTTCTCTTCGGGGTGTACGCTTTTGGATTCTATAACCTGGAACGCTACAGTTCGCCCCTTGGCTTCAGCTACGAAAACAGCGTGGGCGTACATATGGACATTCCGGACGAGATGGATTCCGTTGATGTCGTCCGCCTCCAAGAACGTATCCTGCGGGAGGTTAGGGAGATTCCCGGAGTGGCTTCCGCTACCTTTCTCGGACCCGTGAATCCTTTCGCGGGCAACACCTGGAGTACCGGAAGCGACGATAACGGATTCCACCTGCAGACCATGATGGTGTTTGCCGATGAGCATTACGATGAAACCCTCGAGCTCGAATTTCGGGAGGGCCGTTGGTTTACCGAGACCGATTATGCCGGCAAGTACGAGCCCGTTGTCGTGAACGGAAAACTGATCGACGAATACTACCCTACCCGGGAATCGATGATCGATTCGATCATCCTGATCAACGGAGAGAAAAAGATCATCGGGGTCGTCGATAACTATAAATACCATAGCAATTTCGCGGAGAACCGGCCGCTGACCTTCTTTTCTCCGCGGAGCTGGGAAGGTGACGGACAGGAACCCTTCGAACAAATGATCGTACGCGCGGATCCGGGGCAAACCGCGGCCATTGAAGAACCCATTTACAATCTTCTTTCCGGCCTCACGAAAAACCCCGATGTAGTGATCTGGAACATGGCCCAGGATCGCATCAAGGCAAACCGGCCGGTGGTCATTCCCCTGGTTATCCTCATTTCTATTTCCGCCTTCCTGCTCGTCAACATCGCCCTCGGACTCTTCGGCGTACTTTTCACTCAGATCAGCCACCGTCGGGCGGAAATCGGGCTCCGAAAGGCGATGGGAGCCACGCCAGGAGAAGTAACCACGCAGTTTGTTTTGGAAGTAGTGCTGATATCGGGTGCGGGATTACTACTCGGCATCTTCTTCGCCATACAGGTTCCCCTGCTGGAGCTGCTGCCCATCCCCGCCAAATTCTTCTATTTCGGCATCGGTGCGGCCGTAGTCACCATTCTCATCATCGTTGTGCTCTGCTCCCTGATCCCCAGTCGGCAGGCAGCCGCGCTGCACCCCGCCCTGGTCCTCCACGAGGATTGAGTTTGTTGTCGACTATTGGTCGATCACCCGCTCTGATCCATCCTTTATTTTTAATGAAATTCACATGAAGACCCTAATCTTGGCTTTCTCTTTTCTCCTCGCTGTAACACTTTCCGGACAGGATACGTCAGTGATAGTGAGCGAGGTGGACAGTGATCAACGCTACAGCTTTACCATCCGAAGTTCTGATCTCACCGAAGAAAACATGAATACCGTATTCACCGAAATAAGCGATGAAAAGGTCAAAGGACGGTTAACCGGCCGGATCGAAACCGTCCTCGATGATGGCGTGAAACTGAAAATGAACACCCGCCGCCGGATGTTCAGGGTCAGCTACGGAGGGGAAGACGAAGCCGCTCTCGCCCACGCCAAAAGGTTGGCAGCTAACCTTCAAGAACGACTGGAATCGGAGCCCCCCCGCCGGTGATACCCTATTAAATTATCTCCTATGTTATTTACAACCATCCTATATGCCCTGCTTTTTTCTTTCCCTCACGGTGGGCAGGAGGGCGTGAATGTACTGGTCAATGAATTCAGCCGGTACAATCAGTACCAACTCGACATCCGGCTGGATCAATCCCGAAGTAAGGAGATGATCAACTGTATCGGTCAACTGACCGGCCTGTCCCTTCCGAGTCCTGTCACCGAAAATGTCGTCGCGGAAGCCGAAGGCATCAATCTGACGTACCTGGTCGAACGCAATCACCTGGCCCTGTCGGCCATTGATTTTACCCCGGCAGCGGCTGACCGGGCCCGCTTGGCAGGACAGGAGCTAAAGGGCTGCCTGGAGCTATTCGCCGAACACCCCTAACATCTTGGCAGGCTTGTAGCCCTCGATCATTGCAACGATCGTTTTTTACCACCGTCCTTTACCTAATACCAGTGATGTATGAAACCGATAATGCTTGCTATCGCCCTGCTGCTCTGTACCTGCGTACACGCCCAAAGTTCCGTTACCTCCCAGAGCGAGATCGAAACGGACAACCACTACACCTACTCGCTGCGCACCAATAAAATCGATCGGAAAGAAGTGGTGGCCGCCTTTGCCGAAGCCGCCGGGGTCACCGTCCATGCCCGGTTCACCGGTGACTGGACGACCTCCGACGATGACGGCATAGCCTACTACCTGAATACCCGCCGCAACCGCCTGTCCATCGAGTATCGGGGTAAACAAGAGGAAGTCCGTGCGCGCGCCAGGGCTAAAGTGGTCGCACTACAGCAGCGGCTGAACCTTAACAGCGAAGACGATAACTAGCGCGCCCAGTACCTTTTCTCATTTCAAACGCCTTTCTTCTGTCCCGCCTTTTAATCATCGACGACGACCGCACGGTTTGCAAGAGCCTGGAACTGCTGCTGAAGCGGGCCGGGTATACGGTACGTTGCATCCACGGTCCCGGGGAGGCGCTGCAAGTAGTGATCGCCTTTCGACCAGACCTGGTGTTGCTCGATCTGAATTTCACCGTCGAAACCACCGGACAGGCGGGCATGAAGCTACTCGGGGAGATTTTAGCGGTTCATCCCGATCTGCCCATCATTCAGATGACCGGTTGGGCCACCGTGCAACTCGCCGTGGAGGGGATGAAAGCCGGTGCCCGGGATTTCATCGCCAAACCCTGGGATAATAATGAGTTGCTTAATGCCATCAAACAACAGTTGGGGGCAGGGCGGCGGAGCGCAGGTACAAGCCAAACCGGGAACGGGCTGGCCGGGAATAAGCAAACATCCCAAGGCCCCTTCGACGGCATCGTCGGCGATTCCAAACAACTGCAGGTCATTATTCAGCAAGCCCACCGCGTTGCTGGAACCCAGGCTTCGGTCCTCGTCACCGGGGAAAGTGGGACTGGGAAGGAACTGATCGCCGAGGCCATTCATGCGGCCAGCCACCGCGCGCAAGGCCCCTTCGTCGCGCTTAACCTCGGTGGGGTACCGGAGAGCCTTTTTGAATCCGAACTCTTCGGCCACAAAGCCGGTGCCTTCACCGACGCCCGTTCCGATCGGAAAGGCCGCTTTGAGTTAGCTACGGGAGGAACGCTTTTCCTGGATGAGATCGGTGATCTCGCTCAGGCCGCCCAGGTAAAATTGCTTCGGGTACTGCAGGAGCGGCAGTACGAGCGACTGGGAGAAAGTCAGTCGCGACCTACCGACGTACGGATCATCTGTGCTACGAGCCGCAATCTCGAAAGTATGGTTACGGCCGGAAGTTTCCGGGAGGACCTGCTGTACCGGATCAACCTCATTCACCTGCACCTGCCGCCCCTGCGGGAACGTCGGGGAGACATCCTCCCCTTAGCCAAGCACTTTTTGTCCAGTGCCCGTCGCCGCTATGGTCGTCCCCAACTGATGTTGGCCCCGGAAGCGGAGTCCTGGCTTCGGCAGCAAAATTTCCCGGGCAACATCCGGCAGCTCCAGAATCTGATCGAACGAACCGCCATCCTGAGTCCGGTAGATACCCTCACCGCGGAGCAGTTAAAGCGGCAATCCGGCGGTCCCGGAACAACGACCAATTTCGCGCCCTCCGGCATCACCCTGGAGCAGATGGAGATCAAAATGATCCGTACCGCTCTGGCCCGCAACGAGGGGGAGATCACCGCTACCGCGCGGGAGTTGGGGCTGACGCGGGCGGCACTTTACCGGCGGATCGAGAAGTATGGGTTACCATGATCAACTATTCCCATCAAGGGCAAATACCGTTTGTAAATCAAGTGAAAGCGTAGGAAAGATGGTACTGCTTAGCGTGAAAGGGGAGGTTTTTGGCTGATGACCGGTATACTTACCGGAATCGTCAAGGGTATAGAGCAAGACGGATTCCGTTTCGGGTTGGATTAGCCAGTATTCCCGAACTCCGGCTGATTCGTATAAATTGAATTTCTCGCCCATCTCCTTAGAAGAATTTCCGGGGGATAAAATTTCCATCACTAAATCCGGTGCGCCATTGCAGCCGTCTGCGTCCAGTTTACTTGTATCGCATATGACACATATATCAGGTTGCACTACCGTATCAACGTGGTTTGCTTTAAGACTGATGGGTAACCGTACGTCGAAGGGTGCAAAGAAAAGGCTGCAATCACTATTCTCGAAATAGAAATACATGGATCCCACCAGTCTACGAGCAATCATTTGATGCCGCATATTAGGAGCCGGACTCATACAATTTAATTTGCCGTAGTAAAGCTCCACCCTTTCCGGAAAACTCCAAGTTAAGTAATCCTGATAGGTATAATATTCGTCCGTACTTAATTCTCTAATGTCGGTGACAGCCATACGAAGTGGATTGCTTCAAAAAATAAACGTCGCTGTTCCAAGATAAGGTTTACATGACCGCCGCCACCAAATACATCCTCTACTTAACCGTACTCCACCTGGTAGTCGGGATACTCATTTACCTGGTCGTAGGCCGCGGTCCGGTACTTTTGCTGGTAGAAATGGTGCTGTTGCTTTCCGCCTACGTCGGGTACCGCTTGTACGAAGTTCTGGTGGCACCGATCCAGTTGCTCAGCCGGGGAGCGGGGGCACTGGCCGACCAGGATTTCTCCGTTAAGATGACCAGAACGGGAAGTCCGGACATCGACCGCCTCGGCGACGTCTACAACCGTATGATCGATCAGCTCCGCAGCGAACGGGTCACCGGACGGCAGCGGCAGGAGTTTCTGGACCAACTCGTCAGTGCCGCCGACATTGGCATCATCATTCTTGACTACGACGGGAGGGTGCAATCCGAAAATCCCTGGGTGACCGAGCGGCGGAGCAGCCCGGAGTTTGCAACCAGCATCATCGATCCCGCACGGGCGCTCGCGGTAGGGGAGAAGCGTATTTTCACCACGCCGGATAACCGGCGGCTTCACATAGAGTACGCCGTTTTCGTAGACCGCGGCTTTGAGCGCGGCTTCCTCATACTACAGGACGTCACCGCCGATCTGCTTCAGGCGGAAAAAGAGGCGTACGGGAAGGTGATCCGCATGATGGCCCACGAGGTGAATAACTCCAATGCCGCGATCGTATCCTTACTGAAAACCATCTTGGACGTTGCCGAAGCCGACGAGCCGGACCTGGGTGAGGTTGCCCGCGATCACCTTCCGCCCGTGATCAACCGGGCCGAGAATATGACGGCTTTCATGCGCAACTTCGCTCGGGTCGTTCGGCTGCCCGAACCCCAGCGGGAGCGGGTGGACCTGAACGCTATCCTCCGGGCAGCCGGTGAAGTCATGACTCCCCTGCTGGAAAAGCAACACATCGAGTTCACGATGGATCTCGAATCGCGACCCGTATGGCTGCAAGCTGACCGCGCCCAGCTCGAGCAGGTAATCATCAATGCCCTGACCAATGCCCGGGAAAGTATCGGACAATCGGGCCGAATCCACCTATCGAGTCGATCAAATCCCGTTTCCTTCGTCATTGCGGACGACGGCGCGGGAATACCAGCCGAGGTAGCGGACCGCCTGTTCACTCCCTTCTTCAGTACCAAAAGTACCGGTCAGGGGGTAGGGCTGACGCTCTCCAGGGAGATTTTGGAAGGCCATGGTGCCGCCTACCGGTTGCGCACCGAGGCGGATGGCTGGACGCGCTTTTGGATAAAATTTCCCGATTAACCCCGGGCCCGCTGACCTGACACATCGGATGTCTGAACATGCTGCCATTTTGGCATAAATATAGCTTTGAGTATTACTTAAGCGGTTTAATAACCATGATGGGTCGTTTCATCATGATTTGTGGCAGTATTCTAGACATCCGATGTGTCGCCTGGTTGGAGCTGGGATGTAGGGCACTGAAATGGCAGTCAAGCTTACGTTGGCTTGGTTGTCTTTGCCATACTTTGTTATCCTGGAATATCATGGATTACTGCCGGTGCGAGGATTTGCAATTACCAGTGTATAGGTAAGTTGGCTGGTGCGTCTTTTGGTTAGGACGGGGGTTTTCCCACTGAGTTGCGGGACCACCCGGATGTGAAGATGTAATAACTGATCAGAATGGAGGCCTTCCACCCAAGCCGGTCGAATGGTTAACCCGTTCGGCCACCCCGCGATCAAGCCCCTGACTCCTCAGCGACCCTGACTGCAGGTAAAAAACTAATTGATTAGTTGCAATACTAATGAATTAGTAGTATACTTGTACTAATCAATTAGTAGACATGCAACGATTAGCCAAGCGCGAGGCGCAACTCATGGAGGTTCTATGGAAGCTTAAGAAGGCTTTCGTAAAGGAGATTATCGAGGAGTTACCGGAGCCAAAGCCCCACTATAATACGGTGTCCACCATGGTGAAGATCCTGGAGGAGAAAGGATTTTTAGCTCATGAGAAATTAGGCAACGCTTACCGCTTTTTTCCCGTCGTTGCGGAGGAAGATTATCAGAAGAAAGCAGTGGACGACGTCGTACGCCGCTACTTCGATGACTCGCCCATGAAGTTGGTCAACTACTTCGCGAAGGAGCAGCAGATCGACGCCGAAGAGCTGGAACGCCTCGTCAAACTCATTAAAGACCAACAAGCATGAATTACCTGATCCACGCCGGCCTGCTGTTAGCCGCCTGCTATCTCTACTATTATTTGGTGTTGCAGCGGGAGACTTTTTTCCAGTTAAATCGTTGGTTGCTACTAGGCGGTATTGGGGCCTGCTTCCTGTTGCCGCTCATCACCGTTCCCGCGGAACTCTCCTTCCGGGGGGCGCCTGTGGCATATGTGATCAGAGCATTTCCCATCGTTGAACCGGTTACGGCACCTATCCGGCCAACCGAAAAACCGGCCAAGATTGAGGGCCATTTGACTGAGGGGGAGGTACCGAAGATGGCTATCGGACCTGAGACCAGAGTCGGAATCCTACCAAACCAGGTTGACCGTTCGCCTGAGAATATTTCACCTGCGTTCGCCGCCCAAACAGTAGACCTGGGAAGCCAACACGTGGCGACAGCCGCGGGGTATACCATGCCGAACTGGAAGCATGTCATGCTTTGGCTTTACCTGACCGGAGTAAGCATTATGGCCCTCCAGTTTTTGTGGCAGCTGGCCGGCGTGCTGCGGAAAGGGTGGGGGAGGCCCCGATTCCAGGCCGGGGAAGTTACGGTAGTCGAATTGGAGGATGAAAGTGCCCCCTTCTCCTTCTGGAACCGGATTTTTTTGAATCCCGCCGGCTATGATGCCCGAACCTACGAGCGCATCATCGAGCACGAGCGCGTACACATCCGGCAGCGCCACACCCTTGACTTGCTGCTGGCCGAGCTCCTGATCGTCGTCCAGTGGTTCAATCCCTTCGCCTGGCTGTACCGCCGTGCCGTGGAAAACAACCTGGAGTACCTCACCGACGCGGAAGTGCTTCGCCGGGGAGACGATCCGGTAGGCTACCAACTCAGTCTGCTACAGGTAGCCGTACCCCACCACGCCCGTGGGCTGGTGACCAACTATAACCAATCCTTTCTGGAACAAAGAATAAACATGATGAAAAGTAAGCGATCTTCTAACCGCGCCGCCTGGAAATATTTGGCTCTGCCGGCACTGTTGCTATTGTCCCTGAGCTCGTTCAACGCCGTCGCTCAACAATCACCTGCCTCCGATACCCTAGAGCGGGATATTTCTAAGGCAGACCGGCCTTACGGGAATTTGGCACCTGCCCCACCCCCGACGCCGCCTACACCCCCGAACGCTCCCACTCCTCCTGCTCCCAATCATCCGGCCCCGGCGCCAGCGCCACCCCCACCGCCGCCAGCCGTGCCTGCGCCGCCACCCCCTCCGCCAACGCCCAGCGTAAATATGCCGGATTGGGGAGCGATGGAACGTAGCTGGACCGCGCGGATCGAGGGAGACGAGGTGTGCTTTAACCTGATCGAAACTTCGACGGAGGGGCGTTACAACTCCAACAGTCAGCGGTGCTTCCCCACCGAAGACCTGGGTGACCTGCCGCGCGAACGCATAGGGGAATTCTCCCTAACGCGCGAAGCCGGCACGCTCACCTTCCGCGGGATATTCGACGGCTATCGGGGGACCGGTACTTTCGACTTCGAGCCCAATACATCCTTTGAGCAAAAACTGAAGCAGGCCGGCTACGGCTCTTTTAGTAATCGCGAACTGGTCCACTTTTTCTACAGCGACATCACCTCCGATTACCTCGCCTACCTGGAGGAAGAAGATTTCGACCCGGATCACGAGGAGCTGATCCAGTTGGCCGTGTTCGACATCAATCACGCTACCCTCCCCCAGATCCTCGCCGACCTGGATGCCGCCGGATACGACCGTCCCGACCTGGAAACCATCGTACAGCTGCGGATATTCGAAATCGATGCCGGATACGTCCAGGTACTCGCCAGCGCGGGATACGATAATCTCGAACTACAAGACGTCATCAACGCTAAGATCCACGGCCTGACCCCCGAATTTATCCAGGAGATGGGGGATCTCGGTTACCGAACAGCCGATTTTGACGAGATCATCAACCTTGCTATTCACGGTATTACCGCGGAATACGTCGCCGATCTGGCAGCAGCGGGTTTCGCCGACGTGAGCCTGGAGGAGGTGGTAAACAGTAAAATCCACAATGTCCGACCGGAATACGTCCGGGACCTGGAAAGTGCCGGACTGTCGGGACTCGCCCTGGAGGAAATTCAGAATGCCGCTATACACGGGGTGGATGCCGAGTACGTATCCGAACTGGCAGAGCTGGGGTTTGAAGACTTGTCAGCCGAGGACGTCATTGGTGCGAAGATCCACGGCGTCAACGCCCGCAAAGCTAAGGAAATGCAGGATCTGGGACTTCAGTTCCGAAACATCGATGAATTGAAAAATTACAGTATTCACGGCGTGAATCCGGACTTCGTAAGGGGTATCCGTGAGCTGGGGTACACCGATCTGGATGCGGATGACTTCGTATCCGCGCGAATCCACGGGATAACACCGGAGTTTATCAAGAGCTACGCAGACCTGGGCTACGGGAAGATCTCATTCGATGACCTTCAGAGTCTCCGTATTCACCGGGTTACCCCCGAATTCATCCTTGACAATCGTCGGGAGGGAGATACGCTGGAGGACATGATCGAGTACCGTATTATGCGTCATTCGCGCCGGTAACTGGTTGGGTTTGTCCGGATTACTGAGCCTGCCGACATACCGTATGAATTACTATTAACTGTGGAAATGCCGGCTCAGGGCGTGATGTGAATCTCCGTAACCGGCATCCCCGTATTCTCGGTGAGGAACTGTAAAGTGATGACGTACGGCTGTCCCCTACGCAGATGATTTAGGGTAACAGAAGTTTCGTCTGCGGGCAGGGTATCCGGTCGGATTCCGGTTCCACCATTCACGTTAATCCCGAGGATCTTCTCCCGTTGGAGCTCATTGAGGAGAGGGTAAAGGGAGGAGAACGCTATCACGACATCCGACCGGGTTTCACTAGTTGGTATAATTTGGGTGCCGACCAGCGTAAAGTTTGGCGGACCTCCGGGAGCAAGCAGGTTGGGATCCAGTTCAGGCAGGGTTGCATCCGAGCAGGAGAGGATGCACAGGCTAATCCCTAGTATTAGTAGCAGTTTCATATCAAAAGGTCATAGCAAGCCCAAAACCGTTCGTCGAACCAGCGAGATGGAGACGGGGGAGGGATCGGCTGACATTCGCAAAGGGGTTATTCGGAATAAATTGGGGTCGTTCCGGTCGACCTTGCGCCCGGCGGATAAGGTGGTATGCCAAGGCTCCGGTGGCCAAAGTCATGACGGGAATGCCGATGGTCAGACGCTTACGGCGGGTGGTGGTTGCGGCTTCATATTCCGCTGTCAGTGCGGCGTAGTCGAGTTCATTTTGCTGAATCGCCACCGGATAAACGGAACCGTAGTGATTATCCCGTACCCGCAGGGCCCGCTCGTATATTTGGTTGGACTTTATGATTGGTCTTCCGATAATAAAATACCCAAGCACCGCGTAGGCGGCGGTGAAGCTGAGGTCGGGGATCGTCCGCTTAAGTTTTCGGGTAGCGTAGGCCGAACGGGCTGCCAGGAAAGGGGCGTATTCCGACGATTTGGTTACCAGTCCTTTCCGGTAATGGGTCGTCTGTCCGGCACGAACGATGACCTCCTCGGTCTGTAATTGAAAGAAGGGGGCCCATACTTCGATGGTGTAGGTTCCCGCGTCCAGGGTCAGACTAGCCTTCTTGTCAGGTTCCAGTACCTGACCCTGGATACGGACCAGGGCGTTTTTAGGGCTGACGGAAAGGGTTAACGTGCCGGTTTGACCGGAAGCGGCGTGTACTACAAAGCAACACGCTACCAACGCGGCAATTTTGGGGATGTACAAAGACTAGGGGTTTAGGTAAGAGCTGGTGCGGCGCCCAACGGGACGCTACCAGGTAAAGGACGTCGGGGGCCGGGTGATTATTTCTCTACCATGAGAAATAGCATTTTCAAACATTCGGCGAGCGCGAACACCTTTATTACTGTTCTGCCAACCGACTATGTCCGATTCCCATACCCAACAAACCCAGCTGGATTACTTACTGAGTACGCTTGAAGCGGAATACGGTCGCCAAACCCGCTACAGCAGGAAGTCGGCGATGGATCAGTTGGTTGCCACCATCCTCAGTCAGCGTACCAATTATGCGGATGAAAAGGCTGCATACGACAAGCTACTGGATAGGTATGGTGATTGGAGCGGGGTCGCAGCTGCACCGGTTGCCGGGATCGAGGAATGCATACAGACCAGCCGCTGGCCGGAGATCAAAGCACCGCGGATCAAGGAGGTCTTGAGGCAGGTTATTGGTACCTACGGGAACGATCTGGACCGGGTACTATCGGAGATGCCGGTCGAAGCGGCCCAGAAATTACTCATGGAGCTGCCCGGCGTTGGGTTCAAGACTGCCACCTTCGTGCTACTCTTTTCCCTGCGAAAGCCTGTCCTCCCCGTAGATACCCACGTGCATCGGGTGAGCACCCGCTTCGGGATATTACCCGCGAAGATTAGTCAGGCCAAAGCGCACGGCGCCCTTCTGGAAATACTGCCCACCGATGCCGATGAGTTGCTGAACTTCCATAAGCTGCTGTTCAAGCACGGACAGCGGGTTTGCGTCTATTCGAATCCGCGGTGTGGGAAATGCGTGGTTAGGGAGTATTGCCGGTATTTCCAGCAAGTGAAATCGACGTAGGTGAAATAGACATCCTATGTGTGCTCTCTCAAAGGAGGAGTTGGTGGAAAATGGGTTGGATTGCTATGAAGCGGGAGAGTTTGACATCCGATGTGTTAGACGATCATCACCCGGAATATCTACTTCAGATGCCTAAAGTAACATCTTATAGCTTTATTGCTGATATTTGGGCAATTCAGACATCCGATGTGTTCGAACCTTAAATCCCAGCCGGTGAAAATTGACATCCGATGTGTTCGAACCCGAAATCCCAGCCGATAAAATTGACCGCCGATGGTGCCCCCCGGAACGAAGATTTTGGTGAATTCGGAGTCTACAATATACCGTAGAGGGGAAGGAACATCCGATGTGTTAGACGATCATCACCCAAAATATCTACTTCAGATGCCTAAAGTAACATCTTATAGCTTTATTGCTGATATTTGGGCAATTCAGACATCCGATGTGTTCGAACCTGGAAATCCCAGCCGGTGAAAATTGACATCCGAGTGTTTACCCCTCGACCCGCTGGCCGTCAGTGCGGGAGCCGCGTCCGTAAAATCCCATAAGCGTAAGTACCCAGCACCGCGCTGGCAATCACCAGCGTGATCGACCAGATCCCATGGCCGAGTAGGGTAAAGAGGGGGCCGGGGCAAGCCCCCGTCATCGCCCAGCCAAGACCGAACAGGATGCCACCATAAATGTAGCGCCGGTACGTATGTGCTTTGGGCATGAGACGGAGGTTACTGCCGTCAACCGCCTGAATATCAAATCGCTTCAGCAGGGCCACCGATACGGCCCCCACCACCACGGCCGTGCCAATGATGCCGTACATGTGAAAGCTCTCAAAACGGAACATCTCCTGGATGCGGAACCAGGAAACCGCTTCCGACTTGGTCATCACGATACCGAAGAAAATGCCGACGAAAAGGTAAACGAGGAACTTCATGGCTAGGCGGTTAGGTAGGGGAGGAGGTAAGGAAGGATTAGCCACGTCATGACCAGGCCACCTATAAAAAAGCCGATGACGGCGACCAGGCTCGGTAGCTGCAGGTTCGACAATCCACTGATGGCATGTCCGGAGGTGCAGCCCCCCGCCCACCGGGTACCGAATCCGATAAGGAAGCCACCAATGACAAGAAACAGCCAGTTGGCCGGGCGCAGCAGGTTTCCCATTTCGTAGAGCTCCGATGGCACGAAGCCATCACCTGCCGGGTAGGCAATGCCGACTGAATTCAGGTATGCCGTAGTCTCCGTGGAGATATTTACCGGTTCCCCACTGGCTAACCAGGTAGTGGCCAGGAAGCCGCCGATGATCGCACCACCCGCAAAGACTAAATTCCACGTTTGCGCGCGCCAGTCGATGCGAAAGAAGTCGGAATTTCGTCCGGCACCGGCCAGGGTACACATAGTGCGTAGGTTGGAGCTGACTCCAAATTCTTTGCCCAACAGCAGCAAAACCACCATGGTGAGCGCGATAAGCACGCCGGATACGGCCCAGTGCCAGGGATCGGTGAGGTAATTCACTTGGTATTTTGGTGTGTATACACTTGTCAATCATTATGGATGGCATGAGGTTGTCTTATAACTTTCTCGTGACCGTCCCGAACTACATTCCTAGAAGGGCAGTCTTGCAAGCGCTAGTATGACAGCGTGGAACTTTCTGTCTGCTTCCGCCATTTGGCCGTATAGCATGATCACCAGAAAGGACCGGCTTCAATTCATCCTGCGCTCCGCCGCAAAAAACGGGGTAGAAGTACTCTACGCCTGCGAAAGCGGTAGTCGGGCGTGGGGACTGGCTTCGTCGGATAGCGACTATGACCTGCGTTTCGTCTACCGCCACGCTCCGGAATGGTACCTTACCCTGCATCCCGGCCGCGACCAGATCGGACCGATATTGGAGCACGACGGGGAGCTGGACCTCGTAGGTTGGGACGTCCGCAAGTTTCTCAAGCACCTCACGGCGGGTAATCCCAACTGCCTGGAATGGCTTAATTCACCCATCGTGTACCATCATCTTGGTGACTTTCCCGACCGCTGTAATAAACTAGCGGATGCGTATTTCCGCCCCCGCAGGGCCGTCCACCATTATTTGGGAATCGCCCGCGGAGCCCGGGGTGCGGGGGAGAAGGAAGCCGGCCACTGGAATACCAAAAAAGCCTGCTACTGGATGCGGTCGCTACTGGCAGCGGCCTACGTAGCTGACCGCCTTAGTCGCCCGCCGATCACCCTCGTGGAACTCCTCCCGCAGATCGCACAGGAGCGCGTGCGCGCCGATCTTCGGATGTACGTTGACCGGAAGTGCATACTGGACGAAAAGGATATCGTGCCGTTACCCAGTTCCCTGGAGGAGTACTTCAACGAGTCAGCGGAACGGCTGTCAGACCGGGCTACCACCTTGGCGGAACAATCGGTCGACCCGGAGGCAGGAAATGCCTTTTTCAGAGAAATTTCCGGATGGACCCCATGACCGATAACATCCTGGCCGGGAACCTACTGCTCCTTCACTGCCGCAGTGGAAGCCACGCCTACGGTCTGGCCACCGAAATGTCCGACGAGGATTATCGGGGTGTATATGCCGCCCGCACCGATCGCTTTCTGGGCCTGAGCTACCCGGTTCAACTTTCCGATGAGCGGAACGATCGGACTTACTACGAACTGGGCCGTTTTATGGAACTCCTTGGCAAGGCCAATCCGACGGCCTTGGAACTGCTGGGTACGCCACCGGAAGCAGTGCTGTTCCGACACCCTTTACTTGCCGACTTGCGACCGGAACCCTTTCTGACAAAGGCGTGCCAGGATTCTTTCGCCGGTTATGCACTGACCCAAATACGCAAAGCGAAGGGGCTGAATAAAAAGGTGCGCAACCCGGTAGGGGCGGTTCGGAAATCGGTAGAGGATTTTTGCTACATCATACAAAGCGGGAAGAGCCGGTCACTTCGCGAATGGGCTACCGAGAAGGAAATACCGCTATCACAGCTCGCGCTGGCGGGCGTGAATCATGCCCGCGACCTCTACGCCGTGTACCACGACCGCGGCGAAGGCTGGGCTATGGGCATAAGTCGCGGCGATAAAGCTAACGCGGTCGTACTGAGCAATGTACCTAAGGGGGAAGAACCCGTAGTCTATCTGTCCTTCAGCCAGGATGCTTACTCGACCTACTGCAAGGACTACCGGGAATACCAGGCCTGGGAGCGGGAGCGGAACGAAGACCGGTACCGCGATACCCTGCGCCACGGACAGGGGTACGATGCCAAGAATATGATGCACACGATTCGCCTGCTGGAAATGGCTACGGAGATCTTTACCACCGGGCGCCTGAACGTGCGAAGGCCTAACCGGGATTTTCTACTTTCCGTACGGGCGGGCCATTACCCTCTTGCTGAGATCCTTGCGATTGCGGACGAACGGGTGGCGGCGCTCCGCGAGGCGGCTAATGCCAGCGACTTGCCCGAACGGGTAGATCCCGAATGGGTAAACGAGCAACTGGTAGCCCTTCGCAGGAAGCTCTATGACCTACCGGCTTAGGATTTGGGTTGGGCTAAAAATTTTTCCGGATTAAACCAGCGGGCAAGCACCCGCTCGTAACGGGCCGGCATAAGACGGGTAACCTTATCGATCCAGTAAGCGTCGCGGCCGATGAGTACACGTGGCTTTTCGCGTTCGATGCCGCGAATGATTTGCCGTGCGGCCTGCCAGGCCGTGGTGTTGGCTTGCTTTTCGAAGGTGCGAATAAAGCGGTCGCGTTCCTCGGGGTCCTCGATCTCGACGTTGCGGTGAATATTGGTGGCAATGCCGCCGGGGTGGACGCAG
This sequence comes from Lewinellaceae bacterium, assembly GCA_963747415.1. Lineage (GTDB taxonomy): Bacteria > Bacteroidota > Bacteroidia > Chitinophagales > Saprospiraceae > Neolewinella. The sequence continues at coordinate 2,775,121 of CAVVFF010000004.1, forward strand.
CAGATGTGCATCAGTTTGCCCATTTCTACCCGCAGGGTTTCGGTGAACCCCCGTACGCCGAATTTACTGACGTTGTAGGGGCCGGAACCGGGAAAGGCAAATAGCCCGAATACACTACTAACGTTGACCAGGCTTGCTTCCGGCTGCTCGCGGAGGTAAGGGAGGAAGGCCATCGAACCGTAAATGACGCCCCAGAGATTGACCCGCAGTGTCCGTTCGTAGTCTTCGATCCGGCTGTAGGCCACCGGTTGCTGGCGAACGCTGAAGCCGGCGTTGTTGATGACAACGTCCACGCGGCCGAGGCTTTCTTTTACCGCATTGGCAAAATCCTGTACGGCCTTTCGATCGCCAACGTCGAAGACCCGCTGGAGTCCGCGCGTACGTTCCGGGAGTTCCGCCCAGGTTTCGGCCAGCGCTTCTCCCTTTAGGTCATTAATGGCCAGGATGGCGCCGCGGGCGGCCAATTGCCACGCCAGTTCCCGGCCTATGCCGGATCCGGCGCCGGTGATCACCACTACTTTTCCCTTGAAGTCTTTCATATGCGATATAAAGGAAGACGGTCACGAAGGTTTCCTAAAACCAGTGACCGAGATAGAAAAACAGGTCACCGCCGTCGGTGCCCAGTCCATAGGTAAGCTCGATCGGCCCCAATGGGGTGTTCAGACCGTAGCCGATCACCGCTCCCGTTACCCATCCGCCGCCGATCGAGCTGGGGTAGCGCTCGGGGTTTTCGATGAAGGCGGTACGGCCGCCCACGTGAACGTAGTGATTGGTGAATAGGCGCTGGCGCCAAAACAATTCACTCATGAAAAGTCGGCTGCCGGAAGCCTCGCCAATGTCGAGTCCGGGGAAGGGCTTAAAATTGTTAAGTAAGCTGCGATTGATGCCCCCGAGGTAATACAGGTAGGGTAGAGCGGTCGATTCCAAAAATCCGCCCGCACTCACTTCCAGACCCACCGAGTATTTTCGTCCCAGCGGGAGCATACCCAGGAAATCCAGGTCGGCATTATAAGCCCAGCTGGGTTCACTATCCGAAAATGGATGGATCGCCCTGGCTTGTGCATTGAGGGAAAATCCCCGCATCGGGAAATGCGGCTGATCCAATTTATCATAGATGAAGTAAAGCCGCGATACGAAGTAGAGGTCTTCCGCCAGGGTGAAAAGACTGGCCGTATCGGCCGACTCCAGCTGATCGGAGGTGGTCTGGTAATATTTCACCCCTGCCGCGATGCCGGTAAAGCTGTTATGGGTCTGTCGGAAATCCCAGTAGGCTTCGGCGGTCCAGTCATTGAAGCGAAAGTCCACCCGCTCCAGCGTGATGCCCAGTTCCTGGAAGGGGATTTCGGCCACGTCGAATCCTACGTCGGCGTAGTCAAGGCTGCTGCGGAGGCCGAAGGCGCTGCCGTTTATCCGGTTCACCCGGTAATCCTGCCGGTACCGCAGGCGATTACCTACGATAAGGTCCAGGCTCAGCATGCTGTTGTCCACCAGTTGATCGTAAAGCGTCAGGTTCAGCAGTAGGTTGGCCCGGTAGAGAGGATCGTAGTGCAGTCCTAGACGTAGCTGTTGACCGAAAGCGGGTACCTGTTCGAAGATCAGGTCCAGGGCAACTTCCTCGCGCTCGTCATCGATGTATTCCCACCGGTAATTGATGTTGGCAAATCGACCGGTGACGTGCAAATCGGCGAGTCCTTTCCGAAAATCCTCCCAACTGATGCGACCCGGCAACTGGTCATCGAAAAAACTGAGCACCTGCGGGTCGGAGAGTTCCTGGCTGCCGCTGATTGTCACTTCGGCCGCGTTGAGGTACTCCGGTACCGGGGCGTTGGTGGTATCTCTACCCGACGGGCTTCCCCGCTGAAGCGCCGCCAGGGAATCAAGGGTCGGTTTCATATCCAGCGCCGCCTGGTAGCCGGCGTTGATCAGGGTGTCGATATCCGTAAAGCTCAGCACGGTGAATCCCTCGAGATCCGGCTTGATATCGAGGTCGGTGATTTTATACTGCTCGAGGTTTCTTCGGTTGGCCTGGAAAAAGGCGATTTGCTGTATGAGGTCTGCTACACTGACGATCTCTTCCGCCTTTAGGGGATCCGAATCCACACTTACGCCGAGAATGTAATCCATCCCTTTTGCCTTGATCTCCTCGGCCGGGTAGTTGTTGGATACGCCGCCGTCGGTAAGGAGCTTTCCATTGAGTTCATAGGGACTCAGCACGCCGGGCAGGGCGGCACTGGCACGCATGGCTTCGGCGAGCATACCGGATTCGAGTACGACGGCGTCGCCGGTCTCGATGTCGGTAGCGATGCTCAGGTAGGGAATAGGTAGCTTGCTGAAGTCCCGGATGTGGCCCACGTTAGCCGTCCAGTTAGCAAACAGATCGTGGACCCGCTGGCCGTCGGAAAGTGCTGTTGGCAACTGGATTCCGAAGTCCTCCATCGAAATGGAGAGCAGGTATTTTTCGTTGTACAGTTTTTCGTAGATCGTTCGATCCTCCCGCTCGACGGCATCCTGCAGCTCGGCCATGATGTCGATGCTGCGCAGCAATTCCTCCAGCTGATCGGCACTGTAGCCGGCCGCGTACAGCCCGCCAACTACCGCGCCCATACTCGTACCGCCGATGTAGTCCACCCGCACCCCGCTTTCCTCGATCACCCGCAGGGCACCGATGTGAGCGTATCCCTTTGCCCCGCCCCCGCTCAGAACGAGGCCGACTTTAGTATCCTTTTGCGCCGAAGCGCAGGTGCAAATCAGTATGGTAAACAGAAGCGTGAGTGTGGATTTCATCCGAAAGTTTGGCTGTGACCAGCAAGTATACTGGTCCCCCGGAAAATAGTGCTTTCCCGCCTGGCACGGCATTTGATAAGCGTCCGACGCTTTAAAGCGTCGGACGCTTATCAAATGCCCCCTAAATTTGGGCGGGTGTAGCTTTACCACCTAACGCCCATGAGTAACTGGTATTTAATTCTCGTGCTACTGTTTTCCGGTCCGCTATTGGCGGCCCCGGGGCAGTGCGGCATGCCGGTAGTGGGCGACAGCTACCGGTTTCTCAACCCGCGGGTGGTCGGCCTCGAATCGGAGTTAGCACCGTTTTTCCTCCACTTTGGGACGGTCTACCGCGACGAGCTGGAGCAACCCGGCGACCGCCAGCGAAGCGACAATATTGCCGAGTGGAACGATCGCTTTTGTGAACAGGCCAATGCCGAGGATATCGATGCCATCGTTTACGGCAACAACCTCAATCAGCTGGAGCAGCTCAGCCGGCTACTCAATCAGCCGGAAGCGAAAGTAGGTGATCTGCCCCCCACCCTCCAGGCCAATAGCTTTGCACGCCACCTACTGGAAGCCAATTGCTACGAGGTATTAGATTACCTCCTCTTCGCCAAACGGGTGGAGCCCTTCGTAGTGCAGCCGTCTAACGCCTTTGAGGAGCGGAATATCTCCCGCACGGATATGGAAGCGTTGCTGAAGGAAGGGCTCGAACGGTTCCCCCGGGTAGAAAGCCACTACGTGCGCCTGCGGTACGCTTACCAACTCATCCGGCTGGCCCACTACCTCCAGGAATACGACTACGTACTCGAGCTTTACGATTACCTCATGCCCAAGATCGATGCGGATCCAAGTCTGATGTACGATTGGATCGAGGGGCACCGGGCCGGCGCGCTGCAATCCCTCGGGAATTACGCCGAATCGGCCTACCTGTTCAGCCGGATCTTCGAGCGCACGCCCAGCAAAAGGGAAAGCGCCTACAACAGCTTTCGCATCCGCACCGACGAGCAGTGGCGAGAAGCCTTGCTCCTGGCCCGCAACGATCACGAGCGAGCGATGCTCCACGTCCTGCGCGCCCACAACGGCAAGGCGATCGTAGTGGAAGAGATCAGGGATATTTACGCCTATGAGCCGGACAATCGCTCCCTCCAGTTGCTCACGATGCGCGAGTTGCAGGAGCTGGAAGCTGAACTGCTCGGACAAAACTTTCAGCCGGGTGACCCCGACGACGAGGCGACCGATCGCCTGATCGAATTACAAACCTTCGTGAACCGCGTCATCGACGAAGGTAAAGTCGACAATCCGGACTTTTGGCGGCTAGCCCGCGGCGTCCTGGAAATGCTGGCCGGCGATTACTTCTTCGCCGATGAGACCTTTACCCGGCTTTCCGCGATCACCAAGAGCGATACCATTCAACAGCAGGTGGAGATACTCCGCGACGTTATGGACGTACTGGAGTTGAGCCGGGTAACGGACTCCGTGGAGCTGCATTACTACGATCTTCTCACGGATGCCAGCCTGCGGCAACGCTACCCGGATTTCCAGCCGCTGGTGAACGCCAAACTTCAATCGATCTACCGGCGCACGGGGCAGGAGGCTAAAGCTAACCTGATTCAGTACGGCTTCGATGCCATCCAGAAGAATCCCACGATCGAAGCGGTGCTCGCCCTGGAACGGATGGCGGACAGCCTGAACCGAAACCGCTTCGATCGGGCCCTGCTAAATGACCGCATCGGTGCCGATCCCATCGCTGCTATCTATAATTTGCTCGGGAATCATTACGTCCAGCAGGGGCAGTGGAAAGCAGCGCTGGAGATCTACCGCCGCATCGATGCCGACCGTATTGACGACTTCGGCCGCTTCTCTCCCTTTATTCGGCAGATCAACGACCGGGTGAATTACAGCGCGCCGGCCGATGCCGCGACCTACAACAAAGTACAATTGCTGGATCGACTGGATGAACTGGAGGAGGAAGCCGACCGAACCACCAACGATACGATAGCCGCCCGCAATTACTTCAATATCGGGCTGGCCCTCTACAGCATGAGCTACTTTAGCTATAACTGGGCGTTCGCCGATGAATTCCGGTCGGGCAGCAGTGCCGCGCGTGCCGCGGCCGCCAGCCAGCCCCGGGACGTTTTTTCCCACGTCAACGCTCCATTAGGTAACCGCGAAAGCTTCGATATGAGCCAGCCCCGCTACTACTTCGAACGGGCGATGCGCCGCGCGCCCGACCGCGAATCGGCGGCCATGGCCGCTTACTTCGCCGCCAAAAGCGAACGGAACCGCCATTACGCGCTCGGCCGCCCGGGAGGCGCACGGCCATTTACCTATTTCGGATTGATCCGGGATAATTATCGGGACACGGATTTTTACGACGAACTGATCGCGGAGTGTAAGACCTTTGCGTGGTACGTGAGCCGGTAGCTTCCCTTTGACCCAAGCCAAACAAACTTTGTCCATCCCCCGCGTTTACTCCGCAAATTCAGCATTATGCTCTCTCGCCCCCGCCGCAACCGATCTTCCGCAGCCGTACGTAACCTGGTAAGGGAAACCGAACTGAATGCCGGTCACCTCGTCCAGCCGATCTTCCTCCTGCCCGACGCCGCCGCTCGACTACCCGTGAAGAGTCTGCCGGGAACCTTCCGAATGGGAATCGACGAGGTCCTCCGGGAAATAGAGGATTGTCAGAAGGTAGGTATCCGGAGTTTCATGATGTTCCCCGCCGTACCGGAAGAGCATAAGGATAAAACCGGCTCCTACGCCACCTCGGAGGAGAACTTCTACCTCCACGCCGCCCGGGCCATCAAGGACCGGTTTCCGGAAGTATGCCTGATCTCCGACGCCGCCCTGGATCCCTACAGTACCGACGGGCACGACGGCGTGGTGATCGACGGCCGTATCCACAACGACGAGACGCTGAAATTGCTGGATGCCATGGCCGTAGCCCAGGCGCAGTCGGGCTTTGATATTATAGGGCCCAGTGATATGATGGATGGCCGGGTCGGCAGCATCCGCCGCGCGCTCGACGAAGCGGACCAGACGGAAACCGCCATTATGTCCTACACCGCCAAGTACGCAAGTGCTTTTTACGGCCCCTTCCGTGATGCACTCGACAGTGCTCCACGGCAACTGGAAAACGTGCCGGCGGATAAAAAGAGCTACCAGATGGATCCCGCGAACGTTAGAGAGGCACTGCGGGAAGCCGACCTGGATGCCGCAGAGGGAGCCGACTACCTGATGGTCAAACCGGCGCTTAATTACCTGGATATCATCTATCGCCTCCACGAGGCGCACCCGCTGCCGATAGCCGCTTACCATGTTTCCGGTGAGTGCGCCATGCTGCTGGCCGCCGCCGAGAGGGGTTGGCTGAATTACGAACAGGCGGCATCGGAGGCCCTCTTGAGCATCCGCCGGGCCGGGGCGGACGTGATCATTTCTTACTTTGCCAAGGACTTTGCCCGCTGGTCCCAGTAGCGGCCACTTTAGTGGCCTGGCTACTTAGGAATACGGGTAGCGGCCACTTTAGTGGCCTTGCTGCTTAGAAATAAATCGGAGCAAGTTTAGCAGGCAGCATGACGGCTAAAGCCGTCGCTACGTGGTGGCCTTGCTGCTTAGGAACGTACCGGAGCAAGTTTAGCAGGCAGCAAGACGGTTGAAGCCGTCGCTACGTGGTGGCCTTGCTGCTTAGGAACGTACCGGAGCAAGTTCAGCAGGCAGCATGACGGCTGAAGCCGTCGCTACTCGAGGGCTTCCAGCAGATCATCCAGGTCATCAAAGCTCTTATAGCCCACCTTTTCTTCGCTACTGCCGCGCAACGCGAGTCCGTGAAACACGGCAGCTGCGGCCTCCGCATCCTCGGCTTCCAGGTCGATATGGAGGTAAGCGGGGCGATCGCCCAATATTTTTTGAAGTTCGCCGATGGTGAAGGGACTTCCTTCCGCCAGGTCTTCGTAGGCAATTCCGCCGGAGGTAAAATCCAGGATGACCGTTCCGGCTGCCGCGCCGACCAGTTCCGCTAAGTCGTCGGCGGTTTGGTAGCCGGCCACCGGGATGCGCCGGATGATCTCCACTCCGGTATTGTCCCAGATGCCGGGCTTGGCGTCCTGGTCCAGGAGGATATGGGAAATACTATACTGTTTTACCGCTTCGCTCGTAAGCGTTTCCCCTGCGCCCCGGCGCAATTCTACTACGCAAGTAGGACCTTCCACCCATTCGCGGATAGCGACGAAATAATCCAGTGTAAGCCCCTGCGGGCCGATGGGGAAGCAGAGATAATCGGCATCCCAGGCAGCGAAATAACGGGCATCAGTAAGGTGGGTGATGCCGAAGGCCAGCAGATTCGTTTGCAACATGGCGCAAAGGTAAAGGGCGCGGGGGGAGTGGGCTGTGCCTACTTACCTGCCACTACTACTACGATCTCACCTTTCACTTTGCCGCGGGAGTTATAGTCAGCGTGCAGTTCGGCAAGGGTGGCGGTAGTAATCTCTTCGTACAGTTTGGAGATCTCCCGGGCTACGGAGGCTTGCCGATCCGGTCCGCAGTGCTCCGCCAACTGTCCCAGCAACTTGGCGATCCGGTGGGGCGACTCATACAATACAAAAGTGTTGGGCAAACCCGCTAAATACGTAAGGCGGGTCTGGCGGCCTTTTTTATGGGGCAAAAAGCCCTCGAAATGAAAGCGGTCGCAGGGGATTCCGCTGGCGGCGAGCGCAGGTACGAAGGCAGCGGGACCGGGCAGGCAGCTGACTTCTATTCCGGCTTCCCGGCAGGCACGAACCAATAGAAAGCCCGGATCGCTGATGCCTGGCGTACCGGCATCCGTGATCAGGGCATAGGTGGAACCGTTTTTGAGTTCCGCTACTAGTTGCTCGACAAGGGCGTGCTCGTTGTGAGCGTGGTAGGCCCGCATTGGCGTTTCGACTTCGTAATACTTGAGCAGCGAACCGGAGTTACGAGTGTCTTCGGCCAGGATCAAATCAACATCACCCAACAGGCGCAGGGCCCGCTGGGTGATGTCTTCTCGATTACCGATGGGAGTGGGAATTAAGTACAGCACGAGCGTAAAGGTCGCTGTGCGGAACGGTTACCACAAATTATAGGACGTCTTCCTCGTCCATGACGTGGCGTACACTGCGGCGGATCATCTCCACCGTGGCGCCGTAGATCATGTGACTTCCAAGCTGTCCGGCTTGCAGGCTCAGGGGCTCTTTCATGGGGTTTGGCGCAAGACCGAGTGCGGGCAGGGCAATTTTGTGGGCTGCGGTCCAGAGGGCGGCGCCGAAGGGGACACCGGCCGGAGCCTGTACCGCGGGGGCTGCTTCTACAATAACGCCGTAAACGCCGCCTACGAGGGCGCCGAAAGCCAGGTTGATCGCCTGTTGGGCGGTTTCCTCCTGATTGCGATTGATGCTGGTGTTGGTAACTTCTTCGGCTCCTTCCACGATTTGGAGGCGGGCATCGTGTTCCTCTTTAGGCTGTGCGGTAGGCAGGCTGCGATCGACGATCATCTTGATGCCGGTACCGACCAGGCCGCCGATCATACCGGCCAGGAAGCCACGAACGTAGTCGGGTTCATGAGAGGTACGTGTACGGGTGAAGTAGTCCCCGGCGGAATCAAGGGCTGCCGTGGCCGTACCGAGAGCGCCGGCGGCGTAAGCCTGGGCGTCATGGCCCGCAGACTTGGCGTACTGTTGGGCCGATCGGGTAGAAGAAGATAATTTACCGCCTAAGTCATGAGCGGCCGCTTCTGCTTCGTGGTACTTTTTATTAGCAAAACGTTTCTGGGGATTTAGGTCGATGTTGGACAGGGTATCGGATACGCTGTCGACTAGAGAATCTATAAATGACATATTTGGGCTTTCTTGTTGCAACGGAAATGGTCGCCACGAGGTTCGAGCTGCCGAAATGGCTATCTTCTTAGTATGAAATGGCTCGCCTGTATCCTTCCCTTGGTCATCTGTACTTGCGGTTTGCCACGCGATGCTGACCCCGAACCGGCTTCGGTGCCGGCAGATGACCTGGCGGGAATCAGCCATTCACGCGGATTGCAGCACCGCGGACCGGAAGCCACACGCGGTTACGTACTCTTTTCGCCGAATCTATCGGATACCACCTACCTCGTCGACCTCGACGGTAGGGTCGTTCATACCTGGAAAAGCGAATTCTCCGCGGCCGGAGGCATTTACCCCCTTCCCAACGGCAACCTATTGCGGAGCAGCCGTCAGCCCGACAACCCTCGCTTCGGTGCGGGAGGTCAGTCGGGCCGGCTTCAGGAAATTACCTGGGACGGCCAGTTAGCGTGGGACTATACCTTAGCGAATGAGGAACTTTTGCTACACCACGATGTAGCGGTACTGCCAAGCGGCAATATACTCTCCATCGCCTACGAGTATACCAGCCCCGACTTGGCCCGCTCCCTTGGTGCCCGCCCCGAAAATATTCCCCCGGAAGGGTTTTGGACCTGCACTATTCTCGAACTTCAACCCCAGCCGCCAAGCGGGGCGGAGATCGTGTGGCAGTGGCGCATGCGCGATCACCTCATCCAACACCTTGAGCCTTCCGGGAACAATTACGGCGGACTGTCCGAAAATCCAGGCCGGCTGGACATCAATGCTTTCGGGCCTCCTCCCGTACGGACCCGCTCCGAAGTGGATAGTATGATCCGTGCTAACAACGCACCGGTAAATGCCACACCCGGCAATGAAGGCTCCGATGTAATGCATACCAACGCAATTGATTACCACCCGCAGCGGGACCACATCGTCATCAGCTCCCCCCACTACGACGAGATTTACATCATCGATCATGGGCTGAGCACAGCGGAGGCAGCCACCGTGGCCGGCGATATACTATGGCGATGGGGTAATCCGCAGCGCTATGGCGCGGGCGATGCTGCCGACCAGATCCTGCGTGGTCAACACGATGTCCGGTGGATCGAACCGGGAATGCCGGGAGCTGGCAATATGCTCGTTTTCAACAACCAAAATACGTCGGCGGCGGGGCCTTACTCAGCGGTGCTGGAGCTGGAAATACCCTACTCCGAGGCGAAAGGCTACGGTAAGCCGGAGGTCGCATGGAGCTACATAGCCGCGGATACGACTTCGTTTTATGCCCCCTTTATTTCCGGCGCTCATCGCATGGCCAACGGACACACGTTTATCACTTCGGGTCCGCAGGGCCGCTTTTTCGAAGTCACCGCTAAGGGCGAAATCGTCTGGGATTACTGGACACCGTATTCCGGGTCGGTGCGGATTGGTGCGGGGCTTTTCCCGCAACCCATGGGCCCCTTCATTTACGGGGTATTTCGGGCTACCCATATACCTACCGATCATCCGCTGGTGGCCCCACTGTATGCCACCACCGAATAAGATACTAAGACTACGTTGTATCAGACCGCTAGACATTGAAACCTATGTTGCTTCCCCACTATTGGGTGCCGGGGGGGCAAAAGTCGGAGTAGCGCTATTGTTTAGCGGAATGACTTAGTATAGGTTATGGCAAGGTTTTTCACGCCGAGACATCCACGCCGCCTACTTCAGGCCGTTGTGTAATTCAATCCTGGAGCAGGGTTGTTTATAGCCGGTAATTAATGATATTATTAGTGAGGTACCCGAAGGTGTAGCTTACTCCAATACCTATTTCCGCACGAAAATTGGTAGCGATCTGGCGCTGGCGCAAAAGCACGTCTTCCACGGAAGCGTCCCCCGCGGCAAGGTTGATCTGATCCCTGATCAGGGCTGTTTCCACGGAGAGTCTTAGCGCGAGGCCCCGGTAAAGATTGAGGTCGACGTAGCTGTCTAATTCCAGGCGATTCTTGCTCAAGTCTTGAAGAAAGGCCGATCCTTCCAGGCTGGCGTTGATGTTGCCCCAGGGCTGGCGAAAGCGGGCTTGCATGTACAAGGAGGTGTAGTAAAGGCCTTCGTCATCTTTCTCGAATACGGTAGTTTCTAAGTAATCATTATACCGATAGCCGATCCGGTAGGCGGCGCTGATCTCCCGACGCAATACCTCACTGTAGGGATAGATGTTGAATTCGATGGCCGGAGATACGAAGTAACTGTTATCGATGTTATCAAAAGTCGAATGGCTATACCCTCCAAATCCCCCGAGCGACCAATGTGGGCTCAGCGACCAGACCATGCTCCCGGAGGCTAGCCAGTTTCTTCGGATCCGGAAAAACGACGAGGAATCCTGCTCGATTTCCCGTTCCAGGTAATCCGTGCGCGCATCGATACGTATCCGATTGGCCTCCGTAATTCGATCTGCTTCGAGACCGAACTCCATATATAATTCGCTCTGGGCCGACTCACTTTCGTATTCCCCCTCGGCGTAGACCCCCAGAACCCAGCTGTCCCAGTCGTTAGCCACCACTAAATCCGTCGACACCTCCTCGCTCACCGCCACACTATACTGAATATCATCAGCCAAATCAGTCTCTAGTAGGTAAGGCAGAATTCCGCGTTTGACCGCCTCAACGAGTTGGTTGCGTATTCGGTCGTCGGAGCTGTTGGCTTCCGTTTGAAAACTGACCTCTTTAGTGATGCCCTGAAAAGCCTTTAATCCCGTAAAGGTTAGATCGTAGCGCCTTCCCCCGCCCCCCGTTCCACCATCAGCCACCAGTAGGCGCACGTCCGCCCCCGTCGGCACCTGAGTATGTGCGACGTAGGGAATTTGTTGACTGAGGTAATTAAAGTCACAATCGCAATCGGTGAAGAGGGTAAATGCCCGCTGGCCAAACATTGGTAGGGAAAGCAGCATAGCGGAGAGGAAAAATATCGGTAAGCGGGCCATCAGAATTTTTTACTAATGTAGACCCACCGCGAGCGGTTTCCCAAAGTGCATCAATTAGCGGGAGAAAAATTTCCCGGAGTTCCCGCTAATTCTTCTTCCCAAACAGCCGTTTTATCCAGGATTGCTTACGTTCTTCGCGCCGTTCATCTTTCCTGTCCTCCTGCTCGAGTTCCTTAGCCACCCGCGCGGCGTAATCACGGGCGGATTCATTGGGACGCCGCCCCCTGCGCTTGACCATTTCGACAATATCGTCGCGGTCAAACTCCCGCAGGCGTCGGGTAATGTCTTTGTCTACGGCGTACTCATCCCCTTCATAATCATAGAAAATAGGCAGCTCCTCCAGGAAATCGGGGCAATCCAGCAGGTCCAGCGTCATTTGATCCATGCCACCGAAGCCGCCGCCCCGAAAGGCATCCAGCCCCCGGCCATTCTGTACCTTCTTCATGAAGGTGCCCCAAATTGGAAGGGCGGTAGCCGTGGCCGAGCCGCGGCTAAGCGTACGAAAATGAACGGCGGGATATTCCGCCCCGACCCAGGTACCTACCACCAGCTTGGGGGTAAAGCCGAGGAACCAGCCATCGGACTGATTCTGCGTGGTACCCGTCTTGCCGGCCAGGGCACCCTTAATGCCATAGGTCGAACGTAACCTGGCACCGGTACCGCTGTTCACCACCCCCGCCATCAGGTAGGTCGCCACATTGGCCGTTTCTTCGTCCATCACCCGTTCACCGCCGGAAGGGCGCTCGAAACGGACCAGCACCTTGCCGTGCTCATCCTCGATGCGATCCAGAAAGTGAATGCCGGCGGGCCGGCGGCCTCCGTTGGCGAAGGTGCTGTAGACGGTATTCATCTCCTCCAGACTGGCCTCCACGGTGCCCAGCGCAATACTCGGGATCGCCTGCACTTCTTTCTCCACGCCCATCGCGTTGATCTGTCGGGCAACCGTGGGTAATCCGCTGCGCACGGCCAGGTTCACGGCTACGGTGTTGACGGACTTGGACAGGCCACCGCGCATGGAGTAGGCTCCCTCGTAGTGACCACCGGGGTTACCGGGGCTATAGTTATTGAAGTCAGCGTAGACCACCTGCTCGGCCGGGGTGTATTCGCAGGGCAGGACCCCGTTCTGCAGGGCGGTGGCGTACACCACGGGCTTGATCGTGGAGCCAACCTGTCGACGGCTGCTTACGTGGTCAAACTGTACAGCCTGGTAATCAACGCCCCCTACCCAGGCGCGAACCACGCCGGTGGCGGGTTCCGTTGCCAGTAAGCCGGCATTGAGCAGGGTGAAGTAGTGACGGAGGCTGTCGACGGGCCGCATAAGGGTGTCGACCGGTCCGCCCGTTCGCCAGTCGTAAACGGTCATGGACCGGGGCTGACGCATGATCTCCAGGATCTCGGCTTCGGAACGGCCCGCGGCCGCAAGCGACCGATACCGGGTGGAATTCTTTAAGGCGGTGAGGAAGGCAGGCTCCCAGGGTGCCGATTTGCTCGATCTCCAGTCCTCCGCCAGATTTTGTTGTATACGCGGAAGTTGCTCGCGCACGGATTCCTCGGCCATTCGCTGCAGCCGGGAATCCAGGGAGACGTAGATGGACAAACCATCGCGGTCCACGTCGTAGGGCCGGCCGTCGGGATGCTGCAGGCCGGACAGGGCGCTATTGACTTCCGAGCGGAGGCGCTGCCGGAAGTGGGCCGCTGATCCCACCCGCTCATTATCGCGGCTGTAGTGAAGTTCGAGGGGGAGGCCCTGTACGCTGTCCTTCACCGGCGGCGTAATACTGCCGTTCTGGGCCATCAACGAGAGCACGATGTTGCGGCGGCCGACGCTTTTGTCGGGATGCGCGCGGGGACTGTAGGTAGTATTGGCCTTGAGCAGACCGATGAGGATGGCCGATTCCTGCAAATTGAGGTCGGCCGCGTGCTTATCGAAAAAGCGATTGGCGGCCACCTCGATACCGTAAGCGTCTTCGCCGAAGGGAACCGTATTCAGGTAGAGGTTGAGCAGGTCCTGCTTGCTGAAAACGTCTTCCAACCGGCTTGCAATAACCATTTCCCGTAGCTTGACCTTCACCATGCCGAGGCTTCCGTATTGCTGGCGGGGGTAAAGCTGTTTGGCCAGCTGCTGGCTGATCGTACTGCCGCCCCCGCCGCTCCGGTCACCCATCAGGATGCTGCGGTAAGCTACGCGGAACAGCGCCTTGACGTCGATGCCCTGGTGTTCGAAAAACCGGGCGTCTTCGGTTGCAACGAGCGCCTTGGTCACGTAGGGGCTGATCTCCTGCGCAGGCACGCTCAGGCGGTTGATGGCGTAGTATTTACCCAGCAGGGCTCCGTCCTCCGTGAAGATGCTCGAGGCATTATCGTTTTCGACCTGGGAGAGCTCCTCCCGGCTCGGCATATGTCCGTAAGCACCGCTAAGTACCCCCAGGTACAGGAATATAAAGAGGACCAGGACAAGCGCCGCTGGAATGCCAACGGCCAGGAACGCGAGCTTACGGGGCGGTTGTTTCTTGAGGTATCGGAAGGTTTTGCGGCCCTTCTTGGCCACGGCAGCCCGAAGCTTTTCGGTCAGCGATTTTGGCATAGTGTAGTTATAACGGCAGTAGGAAAGCTAAACACGACCACGCTCCGCTGTGCTACACGGACTGCGTGGAATTAACACTCATTAACGCTATTCAAACGGAATGGATGACCGCATCTTGTCCTGGCACCAGACAAAGTGGGTATTGACCGGCCACCGGCGGCCAGTGAAACTGCACCCTTCAGTGCTTTGGCCCACGTCCCCCGGGAGGGGGGAGGAAACCCGGAATAAAGTACGCATGCGATGGGTAATTCCGTAGCAGGTGCAAACCTTGTCAGCCGCGCGGTTCCCCTTTTGGGCGCCAGGGCGCGGCCTAACCATTCCTACTGCACCTGAAACAGCGCATTAGCAAAAAGGAATTTTCCGTTTTCCCAGAAGGCCCGGTAGAGCGGGTTGTCGACCAGGTAAATGACCTGTCCGCGCCCCATGGGTTCCACTCCGAAATTGAGCGTCTCCTGAATTTTGTCGTAGGCCCGGTTGCCCACGAAGCCCGACACCCGCGGTTCGCTGCGCACGCGCCCAACGTTCCAGCCGTCTTCGAGGTAGGCGTAGGCATCTTCACTCGTTTTCAGGGTGGCGTATTCTTCGCCGATGCCAAAACTCAGGGGGTGGGTATCGTCCATTTCCACCTGCACGATCGCCCCGGGGATGTAGCCTTCTATGAAGCGGCGCTCCAGTCCCTGGTAGGGCTGCAGGCGTTGTTCCCGCTTAGCCATTTCGGAAAGCGTATCGGCGGCGGCTTCCTTGTCCTTCAGGCCGAAAGCCTCGGTACCGGCAAGGCTGCCGTTGGCCGCCCCCAGGGCGATGAGCTTTCCGCCCCTGCGCACCCAGGATGCCATGGCTTCCAGTTCACCTTCGCTAAAGTTCAGGCGGCCTTCGGGCAGGACCAGGATGTCGTAGTCGCCGTCGAAAACATCCACGACGTCTTCGCGGTGGAAGATGCTCAGCGGATAATCCAGGACCTGCTCAAAGTAGTACCACACCTGGCCGAATTCGTTGGAGTAGATCCCTTCGCCGGAGAGCGTAGCCACCTTAGGCTGGCCGATCAGCGCGTAATTGCTGCCGCCGAGGTCGCCCCCGATGTTGGTGCTGAAGCCGGTCTCCAGTACGTCAAGCTGCGCCTCGTGCTCCCGGGTGATCCGTTGCAGCGTAGCGGCAAAATCGGGGTGCACCCGGTTGTCGCCGCGGTTAATGACCAGCGTACCGGCCGGATACGGCGTACCGCCAATGGCAAAGTCGCTTTCCGATGCCCGCACCTGAATACCCGCTTTAAGCAGGGCGGCCAGGAAGCGGGCGCTGTTCATCCCCTCCCACGGCAGGGCGAAGGCGTAGGTGGAAGCGACATCCACTCCGGCAAGGGGGTCTTCGTAGGCGGGCATCGCGTAGTCTTCCGTGGCTACGTTCAGCCGTTCGGTGCTGGCGTAGGTCTCGAGGCCATAGGCCAGGGGTACGGACCAGGCGGTGATATCGTAGGTTACCGAGTCTTCGACGAAGGCAGTCGGGTCAAAGAGGACCTGCGTCAGCACCGAGCGGGGTTGGTAGGCCGATACGACCAGGTCGCCGGGACTTACTTCCACTTCGGCTTCTTGCCCGGTAGCGTAATGATAGCCGTCAAATTCACGGGAGGCCGTGGCCCGGCCGTACTGGATGCCGTTGCGGTCGAGCAGCTCGGTGAGGGCGCGGAGTTTGCCGCTGGGATTCTCGGCGCTTACCACGTAAGTCTTGTAGGGGCCCTGCGGGTTGTTGGAGGCTCCGGCAAAGTATTGGGCGAATTCGCTGGTGATGCGGTCGGCTTCGCGGGCGGCGATCTCCACCGTACTCAGAGCCGTGGTGCGGTGGTGGGCTACCCGGTCGTAGAGGGTTAGGGTGTCACCAGTCGGCAGTTCGATGGCGCGCCCCCCCCGGCTGCCGCCCCCCTGCTCGTAGGTCATGCCGATGGCGCCGTTGAAGGTGGGGTAGGTGTCGCCGTAGCTGGGGTAGAGCAGGTCAAAGCGCTCACGGGTAAAGTAGAGCCAGCCGTTCTGGTCGAAGTAGCGGGCGTGATTCTGGCCGATCTCGGTCTGAAACTCCCCCTGCCAGTCGGTGATGTACTCGTGGAAGGGCTTGGCGGCCGGGGCGAAATAGTACGGGGAGGTATAGCCCTGCTCGTGCAGGTCGGCGTGGATGTGCGGCATCCACTGCTGGTACTGTACGATGCGCTGCCGGCTTTCCTTCTGCGTTTGCCAGGCCCAGTCGCGGTTCAGGTCGAAGAGGTAGTGGTTGGTGCGCCCGCCGGGCCAGGGCTCCTGGTGTTCGCGGGTACCGGGCTGCGCGTCGACGTTTTTGTTGGATACCTGCCGGAACCAGTTGGTGTAGCGGTTGTAGCCGTCGGGGTTCTCGCTGGGGTCGAGCAGCACGACCACGTTTTCCAGCCACTGTCCGGTCTCGGCGTTCGCGGGGTTCGCCAGGTCGTAGAGTACGCCCATGCTGGCTTCCGAGCCCGTGGCTTCGTTACCGTGTACGCTAAATGACAACCATACGATGGCGATGTCGTCCAGCTCCGGGTCCGTTTCTCCTGGGAGCAGGCCGGCCCGGCGCAGGTTATTCTCGCGGATGGCTTCGATGCGCGCCAGGTTTTCCGCCGTACTGACGGTAGCGAGTAGCAGGGGGCGGTCTTCGTTGGTGGTGCCGTACTGCTCGAGGGTCACCCGGTCACTTTCCTCCGCTACGAGCTGGTAGTAGTCGACCAGCATGTAATGGGGCGTGAAGGTTTCGCCAAGGTCGTGGGGAAGAAACTCGTCGGGGGTCGTGATTTGACTTTGGGCGGCGAGCGCAGGAACAAAGCATAGCAGGAAAAGGAGCTGGCGCATTGGGAGTGGGGTATGTAGCGCTAAAGGTAAATAACCTGGACTCAGGTAGGTATACCGGACCCTCGCAGGTCCCCGCCTACGTCAGGTGACACTGCGAGGTCCTGGCTCAGTAAGAACCCGAAAAGCATCAGGACCTCGGAGGGTGCTTGCACCTCCGAGGGTCCGGGTCGGCGGGGGGTGCGGGTCGGCCGGGGGTGCCGGCTCGGTGTGGGATGCCGGAGCCTCGCAGGTCCCCGCCTACGTCAGGTGACACTGCGAGGTCCTAGGCTCAGTAAAAACCCGAAAAGCATCAGGACCTCGGAGGGTGCTTGCACCTCCGAGGGTCCGGGTCGGCAGGGGGGTGGAACCCCTCCCAGCATCTAGGTCAAACACGCTATCTTCTCCCCGTCGATCAATCCTAAAAACGTGCAGCAATTCCTTACCCTGTGTATCCTGTTCATTCCGTGGATCCTGGTATCCCAGCCCACAGCCTTGCACCACCGCATCGAGTTGGCCTTCACAAGTGAGTCGGAATACGAAAATCCGCTGTACGATCTCCGACAGTTCACCGCAACCTTCACTTCGCCTACCGATCGCACGTACACCGTGGATGGGTTCTGGGACGGCGGCCAGGAATATCGGGTGCGGTTCCGGCCCGACGAGGTCGGGGAGTGGTCGTGGACGACCACGGCTTCGGACGAAAATAACGGCGGCCTCCACCAGCGCACCGGCAACTTTGAAGTCGTTCGCGGGGATAGTGAAAACCCGCTCTACATCCACGGCCCCATCACCTCCCGCAAGGGAGACTATTACCTCCTACACGAAGACGGAACCCCTTTTTTCTGGACGGCCTGCACCGCCTGGAACGGCGCCAACAAATCCACCGAAGAGGAATGGGATACTTACCTCACACAGCGCGCGGAGAATGACTACAACGTCATCCAGTATGTTACGACCCAATGGCGTGGGAACGAGCGAAATGCCGAGGGGCTTCAGGCCTATTCCGGCAGCGGTCGCATCCAGATTAATCCAGAATTCTTTCGCCGGATCGACGAAAAGACCGATGCGATCAACGCCCACGGGCTGGTGGCCGCGCCCGTATTACTGTGGGCGTTGCAGGTTGCCCAGGGGCGTGAGCTCAGTCCGGGCTACGCCCTCCCGTTGGAAGAAGCCGTCCTCCTGGCCCGCTACATCGTGGCCCGCCTGCAGGGCAACCACGTTGTCTGGTTGCTCGGGGGTGACGGCCGCTACATCGACGAATACGAACAGCGCTGGAAGGAGATCGGACGTAGGGTTTTCGGCGACCGACACCCCCAGTCGCCTGTCTGCCTACATCCACAGGGTACTTCCTGGACCGGCGATGCATACGCCAATGAGGAATGGATCGATATCGTCGGCTACCAGTCTTCCCACTCCAATGCCAGGGGTACGGTGAACTGGATCACCCAGGGCCCGCCGGCCGGTCGATGGGACAAACTTCCCCCCCGGCCCCTGATCAATCTGGAGCCCAACTACGAAGAGATCGGCTTTCGCATCACCGCCGAGGACGTCCGCAACGCCTCGTACTGGAGCGTATTCGCCACGCCTCCCGCGGGCATCACCTACGGCGCTAACGGCATTTGGCCCTGGATACAGGAAGAAGGCGAACTCATCGAGAACCACGGCAATCCCGGCGGCCGCGGACCGAGCACCTGGCGCGAGTCCATCGATTTTCCGGGCAGTAAGCAGATCGGCATCCTTCACCGGTTTATGGCGGATTTCGAATGGTGGGAGTTGCATCCCGCCCAGGGGCTGATAATGGATCAGCCCGGCCTCGCGGAAAGCACCTACAATCATTTTGTGTCGGTACTGGCCAACGCCAATCGCTCGACGGTGCTCGTTTACGTCCCCCGCAACGATGCAGTAAGGCTTCGTCTTCCGGTTAACCCGGACTACCGGCAAAGCTGGTTTGATCCACGAACGGGGGATAAGCAGTCTGCTCAACCCGATGATCAGGGGGAGTTTCAGCCACCCGGCCCGGGCGATTGGGTACTGGTATTGGTTGCCGAGTAAGGTAAATTTTCCACCCCTCTTTTTTCCTGCGCACCGCCGCCCCCGCCATACCCTTGTCCGGACACTCGCAGGTCCCCTTCGCTACCGCTCGGTGACACTCCGAGGTTCTGCGTCCGTTAGTCCCGGCAAGAAACATCAGGACCTCAAAGTGTGCTTGCACCTTTGAGTGTCCGGGTCAGCTACAAGAGCTACAAACTCCAGGCCCGCCCGCCGGTCTCGCTAAGCGGGATATCTCCCATCGTATTCCCCGGGCACCGGATCGTATACCAAGCACCTCGGTACCGACCTCCTTCGAGCTCAGATATCCCCACAGCGCCATCGACTTCAACGAGCGATAAAAGCCGATCGGCGGCTGCTCGCCCACGGCGGTACCCCAAACCGCGGGTTGGTAGCGAGGGGACTTTTCCGCATCACTGAAGAGCTGGCCACGTTGATCCGCTTCCAGTTCGTGGAAGACCTTACCGAAGCGGGTACGGGCGTTATCGTCGAAGTCACGGATACCGGTCTGCATGGGCAGGGGCTCGTCGCCGTCGGGCCTGGTAGCGGCCATCACTTTGTCGATAAAGCGGTGAACGCCTACGTCGAGTCCACCTGGCGTATTGGTGGTCGGCAACAGGGTATCCACGTAGGAGGTCAGGAAACGGGCCTCCTCGTCAGTAAAGAATTCCGGTGCCCAACCCAGTTCTGCCTCGGAGGAGCAACCCTGCATCAACCCCAGCACGGAAGGAGCCACCACGGCACCCCCGGCCAGCCAGCTAATACGGCGTAATACGTCTCGGCGGTCCAGCATCAGATGTTTTGTTTGTTGAGTTCGGAAACGGCGTGGCCTGCGGCCCGGGCGGTAAGGGCCATGTAGGTCAACGAAGGATTGACACAGGAGGAGGAGGTCATGCAGGCGCCGTCGGTCACGTATACGTTGGGTGCCCCGTGTACCTGATTGTTCCCGTTCAGGACGGAGGTCTTCGGGTCGCGGCCCATACGCGCGGTGCCCATTTCGTGGATGCCGTAGCCCATCTCGTGCTCATTGTCGAAGGGGATGATGTCCTTCAGACCGGCGCGCTCCAGCATATCTACGGCGTCTTCCTTCGCCTGTTTATTCAGGGCCAACTCGTTCGGGCCCCATTTGGCGTCGATGCTGAGGGTGGGCTGCCCCCATTTATCGAGTACGTCGGGATTGAGTTTGACGTGGTTACTATGCTGCGGAAGGCTCTCCGAGAAGCCGGTAATGAAGAACTCCCACGGTCCGGGCTGGACGAGTTTTTCCTTGAATTCCGCACCGAATTCCGGGAGGTTCGCCGCCACCCGCGCTCCGCCGCGACCCGCTCCGCCCTGAAAGCCGAAGCCGCGCAGGAATTTGTCCGACTTGCTCTGCTCGTCGATGTTCCAGTACCGCGGGATGTAGATGCCGTTCGGTCGGCGTCCCTTATAGTAGCGATCTTCGAAGCCCTCGACGGTACCCATGGCGCCGATGCGGTAGGTGTGGTCCATGAGGTTGTGGCCCAGTTCGCCGCTGTCGTTGCCGAGTCCGTTCTCGAAGCGATCAGATTTGGAATTTAGCATGATCTGGGTGGACGAAAGCGTTGACGCGTTCAGGAAGATTACCCGGGCCTTGTAGTCGATCACCTCGTTGGTCTCCGCGTCGATGATGCGCACGCCGGTGGCCTTGCCTTTTTTGTCGTCGTAGATGACTTCCTGTACGATGCTGTACGGGCGAATGGTCAGGTTGCCGGTAGCGTTGGCCGCCGGCAGGGTTACCGCGTTCGAACTGAAGTAGGCCCCGTACGGACAGCCACGGCTGCACCGGTTGCGATACTGGCACTTGCCCCGGCCGTTAAGGGGTTCGGTGAGGTGGGCCACCCGGCCGATGATCATGTTCCGGCCGGGATAGTTCTTTTCAATCCGCTCCCGAACTGATTTCTCCACTACGTTCATCTCCATAGGGGGGAGAAAGTGGCTGTCGGGGAGCTGTTTGAGTCCCAGGGGCGCGCCGCTGATGCCGGCAAACTTCTCCACGTAGGTGTACCAGGGTTCGATGTCGCGGTAGCGGATGGGCCAGTCGACCCCGTGGCCGTCCGCTGCATTCGCCCCGAAATCGATGTCGCTCCAGCGGTAGGTCTGTTTGCCCCACAGGAGAGAGCGACCGCCCATCTGGTGGGCGCGGATCCAGAGGAAGGGCTTGACTTCCGTATAGGGGTTTTCGAGGTCGTTGGCGTGGAAATGCTCGATGTCTTTGCCTACGAAACCGGAGCGGATGCTTTTGTAATGCTTTTCCTGCTCCTCGGCGGTGAGTCCGCCGCGCAGTTCCATGTCCCAGGGGTCGAGGCTCATGGTGGGATAGTCCTTCACGTGCTCCACGATGCGGCCACGCTCGAGGACCAGCGTTTTCAGCCCCTTTTCGGTGAGCTCCTTGGCGGCCCATCCCCCGGAGATGCCGGAGCCGACGACGATGGCGTCGTAGGTGAGCGCCTTATCGGCGTCTATGTTGTAATTGGCCATGTTAGTGTTGATCGACTGAAGAAAGGGCAAGATAAGCAACGATCGGTAGCGGGCACGTCTAGTGGCTGACGCTCGTAGGGCTTACGGATGGTTTAAGGCCGCCCTGCTTCAAACCACGGCCGGTATTCGGTTCCGGCAATGGTGCGGGTAGGTAGGCTGCCGCCGTAAACAACTCGGTAGCAGGCCGCACGGTCGGCGATCGTTCCGATTTTGCGTAGGTTTTTGTCCCATTTGTCGGAAAATGTACTGCTGGATTTAATCTCGGTGAGCGTGACCTCCGTAAGCGTAGTTTCCAGGAGATCGGCTTCGATCCCGTTGCTGTCTCTAAAGAAATAGAACTCCGGACGTTCGCCAGCGTGAGACAAGGATTTAGCGCGGTCAGCGATAATCAAATTTTCGAAAACCGCACCATACTGATTCGCGTGTTTTAACTCTCCGGCTTCGCGAGCTCCCAAAAGATCACACAGCAGGCCGGTATCGTAGAAATACAGTTTAGGAGACTTAGTTAGGCGTTTACCAAAATTTTTGAAGTAGGGGCGTACCTGGAATACTATGTAGCTGGATTCAAGCAACGACAACCAACTCCTTACCGTGGCAACGGAAACTTGCGTCATTTTCGCCATTTGACTTAAGTTGACCAGTTGTCCTGCAAAACTGGCACACACCCTTAGGAACTGGAGGAATACGGCCCGTTTAGCTGCATTTATCATCTCCGCAATGTCACGTTCCAGATAACTCGAAATGTAATCGGGGTAGAAGTACTTCGGTGGAATTCTCGTAATAAATCGATTGGGATACAATCCCCCGATCATAATTTCGTCGGGTTCATCTGGCAAAAGTTCAGCCTCGGCCAGTTCCAGTAAGTCCAGGGGATATAGTCGGGCGATACCTACCCGTCCGGCCAAGCTTTGAGTTATACCCTTCTGAAGCAGGAAATTCTGCGAACCGGATAGTATGAAGCGTCCCGGTCTCCGGTCTTGATCGACTACACCTTGTAAATAGTTAAAAAGTTCGGGAACTCGCTGAACCTCATCGAAGATCACTTTTTCGGAATAATTTTTCAAGAATGCACGAGGGTCCGCCATCGCTTCGCTACGGATATCCGGCGCTTCAAGGGATACGTAGCGGTAGTCGGCAAAGGCTTGGCTCAGTAGGGTAGTCTTTCCGGCCTGGCGGGGTCCGGTCAGACTAACCACTGGGTAGTAGGAAGCTAGTTCAAGAAGATGGGGAGCAATACGCCGGGGAATATACATAACACTAAGTTACAAACTAATCGATTTGCATAAGACAAACTATACGATTTACATAAAGCAAACTATACTTTTTGCATATTTTAGCGATACCATGTTCAACTAACGGCAACCATATTTCCTTAGCCAAAAACTCCCGTCCCCCAAACTCCCTCTCCAGGAGTTCCCCCTCCCGTTTCAGCTTCGTGAACTGGTAGCTTAAAGAAAATCGCAGAATGTCCGTCTCATAAACTCAAATCCCCCGCGGAAAGCAAGCTTACCGTAGCGTACTCCACGCCGGTGCCGGATTCGTCCTCCACTCTTCCGCTAACTGTGATTTGGGCACAGCAAAGGAGTAGGAAAACCTACGGCTATTCTCCACCGGGATGGCAAGGAGGATTACTGATCAAAAGCCGGAAGGCTTTGGCCTGGGGAAGCCTATCGTCGAGGGTCATCGAGGAGTCTACTATCAGCTCTTCCCGCGCTGAAATGGCCCTAGCCCGCTGGAAAGTACTCAGGACCACCAGGCACAGCAGGGCCGCTACCATCCATCCGCGGCGGTGTACCATGGCCTCCACCATACGGGCAAAGAGGTAGGCCAAAAAAGGGAGCGCCGGAGCTACGTACCAATTGTGGCGGTTGGCGCTGAACTGCAACAACAGTAGCACACTAACCACTATGCACAAGGAGAAGCTGGCGAAGGATCCGCGCCCGGGAAGCATCGCTCTCCATCCATAGCGAATCATACCGGCGAGCATTCCAAGGTAGATGACGTAAATCAGTGGCCCGAAGCGAATGTCCAGTGCCGTAAACACGAAGAAAGGATTGTGGTCTTGTTCGAACTGCGGATCGCCGAAACGCTGCAGCCCGTCCCGCCCCAGCATAGCCTCTAATAGAGTACCGTAGCCTTCGATACCGGCCATTCTCGTACCCATCCGGGAAAGTAGTACCCCACAACCCACACCTAGCACGCATAGGAAGGCCGCGGCCTGCCATGTGTAGGAAGACCGCAAGCGGACCGTCTGCTTAGGATGCAAAAAGCTGGCTAAAACCAATCCCGGTATAACGAGGAAGCAAGCTACCCCCTTGGTTAGAAAAGCCAGTGCGAAGCACGCTGCGCTCACCAAGGCGGACCTCCGTTGGCCGCCCTCCAGGTAGCCAAACCACTCGCAGCATCCGACGGTGAGTAGGAATACGAAAAGCATATCCGTATCCCCGCTGATGCCGACGTGCTGGCCAATAATACCGTTCACGACCACGAGGGCAGTTACCGTTAAAAATGCTCGGTAGGCCCCGAAGCGTTGCCTGATCCACCGGTGGACGTAAAGTAGGAAACCCATCAGCGCTAGCAAACTCGGCAGTCGAAGACTGAATACGCCAACTCCAAATAAGTGGAAGCTGCCGGTGACCATCCATAGGAACAAGGGAGGCTTCGTATTAAAGGTATCTGGTTCCCCGAGGTAGCTGTAGTTGAGATAGTCGCCGCTGCAAAGCATTTCCAGGGCATTCACTCCGCGGCGGGCTTCGTCCCAGTTTTCTGGAGGTAGCAAATAAGCAAGCGCTACGGCGGAAAGCATCCCTGTCCCGATCACCAAGCAGGAAAACAAAGGCAGTCTTTTCATTGGCCGAGTTTCCATTCCCCCCCGAGTCGAACGGAGCTGTAGGGGAAGTCGGTGATGCCCTGCTCGAAGCGAAGCCGCCAGTTCCAGGAACCTCCCGATCGGGTCACCAGGGACAAGCGCGCCACCAGGGGCCGATCGCCAATGCCCAGGTAGCCGTAGTAGCCTCCCAGCGCCGGGGTCAGGGTCAGAGTGGAAAAATTCAGGTCCGCTCCCAGCCCGTAGAGTACCGCATCGTTTTGGTAGTAGTTATCCATAAAGGTCTGCCAGACGTAGAAACCGACCATCAGGTGAGGGCGCACGGACTGCAGCGTTTGTCCGGTAGGGTAGGTCTTGCCGGCGGAGAGGTCGAAATAGTAACCCGGTGTATCGGTGAAGCGGGCGGCCGAGAGCTTATTGCCGGAAGCGGTTTTCAGGTTGATGGTCAGTAAAAGGTCCGGCAACCGGGCGTGGTCGCGCAGGAGTTGAATGTGGGTGCCGATGTACACATCACCACTGGCGTATCCCTCCCCGTCAAAATCCCGGGCGGCTCGTTCATCGCGGGTGGCCGGGGTCATTTTGTAGTGTTCCAGCGGTACGTACCGGAGGTGAAGTCCGACCCGGTCGGAAAAGAGGGGGACGTGGCCCTCGAGGTACAGGTTTTGCGTGTCGTCACCATCGCCGAAGTGACCTTCCCCCGCCACCTGAAGTCGGGTACTCTGCTCGATGAGCCCGTTTTTTACGTCCGGTACCGGCAAGGCATTCGGCCCCATGAATTTGGGGGATAGCGTGAGGTACCTCCGCCAGGGGGAGACGCCGTCCCAATCGTGGGTGTCGTTCCACCAGCCGTAGTCTTGCGCGTAGCCGGGCAGCGGTAGCCACAGGGCCAGGAGTACAAAAAGGGTAGGGTGGCGCATGGGGCGAAAATAAGGTGAGGACTGCCGAATCCACGGGTGGAAGACGTCCCGTCCGACCGCACCCGAGCGAAGCGAGGGGCAAACACAAAAGTCGCTCATAAAATTTCGCACCAATGCACGGCGCTTTTTCCAACGGCCTTTAGTGTGCCTGCTGTTGGATGGTCGCTCGACCCGGCTGCTTTGGCTCAGTACGATCGCCTTTGAAAAAAGACCAACGGCATAAGTGTCGCTCGCTACGCTCGCGATAAGTTCGGACCGGAGGTCCTCAACCCGGGGAACCGCGAGTAGCACAAATTCGTCATCCTGCAATCCGCAAGCTAAAACCTGCGCCCCCGTCTGACCGTCTTATAGTAGGTCCGGACTATTTTAACCGTCCCGACACCTTTGTCCAGCTTCCGCTACCCGCAGCATTATGTCCGCAAGATCCCTCCATTTATATTTCTGTCTCAGCCTAGGTCTCCTGCTGTTGCTCTCGCTTCCCGTCGGTGCCCAGGTGCTCACCGTGAGCGACGAGATCCCCATGCGCAACGACACGGAGTACACCCTGATCGGCAAGCTTGGCGGCCAGGTGCTCCTCCTGCAGGATCGCGAGAACAAGCAGTTGCTCACCGCCTACGGCCGCACCATGAACGAATCCTGGGAAAAGGAGCTCGAACTGCGGGGCCGGAATATTCGCATCCTGGAGACGATCACCGCCCAGAACGGCACGGGCTTTCACCTGCTGTACTTATTCCGCGACAAGGGCCGTAACCACCTGCAGCTGGACCGCTACAACCCCGCCGGAAACCTTCAAGACAGCGTGACCCTTAAAGACTTCGGAGCCTTCATGACCACGCCGGAAGAGAAAATCTATCTCTCCGAAGACGAGACCAAGGCGCTTATGCTCATCGTCGAGCAACAGGATAAGCCCCGCTACCTGGGTATCGACCTCGACAGCATGCAGTTGCTCTACGACCGCACGCTCGAGCCCGACAAATTCTTCTACGGGGAAGATTTCGTGCAGGCCGAGATCGCCAACGACGGCGACATGTACTTCATCGCCCTGGAAAATAATTTCAAAAGCCGCCGCAAGGAGCACCGCTACCAGGTCTACGTCCACGACGCCAACGGCGGAGCCCGCGAAATGCTCGAGGTTAATCTGGGTGACAGCCTCACCTACGACGTCTTCTTCAAATACGATAACCTTAATCAGCGACTCGCCGCCGGCGGACTTTACGCCACGCGGGATTTCATCCGCGCCGAAGGCTACTTTTATCTCTGGATCGATCCGGTCAATCCCCGCAACGAACTGCGGCCCACCTTCCGGGAATTTCCCGTTAGTCTGGTTCGCAACGTCGAAGGGCGCAAGTTCAACAAACGCCGCCCCGGAATCAACGAACTGACCGTGCGCGACGCTATGCTGCGGCGCGACGGGGGGATGGTGATGATCACCGAACGCGACCGACAGTTGCAGCGCCGGGGTTCGGTAGCCCAGGCCCAACTGCTGAATACCTACGGCGGCCGACCGCTGGTCGACTACCACTACGATGAGATCGTCGTCTTCGCCGTGAATCCGGACGGGACACCGCACTGGAGCAACATCATGCACAAAAAGCAGTATAGCCAGGACGATAATGGAGTCTACTCCAGTTTTTTCCTGATGGAAACCCCCACCCGTTTGCGGTTCCTGTTCAACGATGAGGTCCGCTTCGAAAACTCAGTGAGCGAATACGTACTCAACGGTCGGGGGGAATTCTTGCGCAACAGCCTTTTCCACACCCGTGACCTCGAACTCCGCCTTCGCTTCCGCGACGGGATCCAGGTCGCCGCCAATGAGCTGATCATGCCCAGCGAGCACCGCAACCGGCTCCGACTGGTGAAGATGACCTACGACGCGAAATGAAGTGGCTTCCCCTTTGCTTACTGGTCATCCTGGCCTGTAGCCGAAAGCTTCCTGATGGTACCTATCTGCTCCCCGACGACGAACCCGTCAGCCTTGGCGTAGGAGAGCACCTCCGCATGGAACGCAAGAGAGGCGATTTTTTCACCTTTGTCAGCGTACTGGAAGACAGCCGCTGTCCACGGGGAGTGCAGTGCATCCAGGCCGGCCGGGCCGTAGTGAAAGTGGAAACCAGGCGCGGCGGGAAGCTGCAAACGGAAACCATTGTCATCGATGGCAATGCCATACCTACCGACCGCGGTCCGCTGCAACTCCTTCGCCTAGAACCCTACCCCGACGTCGGCGTCGATGATCCGGCGCCGTATCGGTTGGTGGTCCGCTCCGCTGATTGACCCACTGTAATGGAGAGTACGCGCTGCCTTGCTTGGGAAAACCTGATAACGTATTCTTCTGACCACGCGGCCAAATTTTGACAACCAATACCGGTAACACCCCCCGCAGCCGGACGCCAGCGACATCAAAAATGGAATACCAGGAATCGCCAATCGTCGATCACCCTCCCCGAACCCATCCGGCTATTTGTACGCTTAACCCAGTAGCATGGGTGCCGGCCTACCTTCGCACTTTCTACTTCATCCTTTAAAGTTCGTACTTCCGAATGTTCTTCCCCACCGGCGACGACCAGGTCCGCGGCGGTCACCGCCCCCATTTTGCTTACGGACTGATAGCACTCAACGTGCTGATCTATGTCTACCAATCGAGTCTCGCCCCCGAGGCCGGGGAGGCTTTCGTATACGAGTGGGGTACCGTTCCCGAGCTTATAGAATCCGGAGCAGGATACCACACCCTGATCACCAGCATGTTTTTACATGGCAGCTGGCTTCACCTGATCGGTAATATGCTGTACATGTGGATCTTCGCCGATAACATTGAGGCGACCATAGGCAGTCCCAAATTTTTGGTCTTTTACTTCCTGGGCGGCATTGCCGCCGGTTTATGCCACATATACTTTAACGCCGGCAGCCCCATTCCGGCGGTGGGAGCCAGCGGGGCGCTTTCGGCGGTGATGGGGGCCTATATCGTGATGTTTCCGCGCTCCCGGGTCCGGGGATACTTCTTCTTTTTCCGCATCAGCGTCCCGGCCTTCATCTTCCTTGGATTTTGGTTCTACCAGCAGTCGGCCGCCGGTTTCGCTACTTTGGAGGACAGTACGGGAACGGGGATCGCCTGGTGGGCACACATCGGTGGTTTTGTATTCGGCGTATTGGGGGGCTTCTACTTTCGCAGTACCCACGCCGTACCCAGGCACGATGAGGGCTATACCTCCCGCCACGACGCGGAGATCTGACCGGTCCCCGAGCTCCGTTCGGGGCCTACGCGAGCGCAGCGAGTGGCAAGAAGGCCGGTTCATTTGATAAGTTATCTCCCGCTATGGGGCGCCGGAGCGCAGGTGAAGTGGCAACTTTGGAAGAGCCATGTCCGTTTCTTTAGGAACACTTATTTTCGAACCATGCCGGAGCGTACCTACAAGAAGAAAACTGCAGCTACTCGGAAGCAAGAATTGACACGAGCAAAAGGTCATTCTACAAGTAAAAAAGCGAGGAAAGTCAAGCCACGTTACCGTAGTACTCCTGGGGAGTATAAAGTTGTTTTTTCACAATTAGAGGAGTTGGCTTCATCTAGTCGTTCCTATCAAACCTTATCAACTGAAAATTGATCTAGCCCCCTAATGCTTTGGACAAATACCTCCTATCTTTTTAGGACGATTTGCCATGAAAAAACAGAAGATTTATACCCCCGAAGAGAAGCAACTCATCCTGGCCCAGGGTGAAGCTAACGGGGTGGCGATCACCTGCCGCGAGCACGGTATTTCCACCTCCTTATTTTACACCTGGCGGCGCAAGCTTCAGGAGCAAGGAGCAGACGGCTTGATGCGGCAAGGCAGCGCCATGAGGATCAATCCTGCCGAGTTCTCTCAGCTAGAACGGGACAATGCCCTGCTCAAAAAGCTGCTGGCGGAGAAAGAAATGGAGCTCAGCCTGGCCAAGGAACTGATTAAAAAAAAGTTCTCACCCGTCCGGAAATGATCCAGCTGATCACCAAATATGCCGAACGGGGCCTTTGCCTTGTCAAAGCACTATCGGTAGCGGGTCTGGCCAGGAGCAGCTACTACTATGGCATGCGGGCGGAAGGGGACGCAAACCGGTCTGCGGCGCCCGGAGGCAAGCCGCCGGGGTTTACGCTGCAGTGGGTCAAGACCAAGTGGATATCCGTGTCCGATAGCGCCATAGTGGCCTTTTTAAAAGATCTGTTAGCTCAGCCTCTGGTGGACTATGGCTACCGAAAGTGCCACAGTGCCCTGGGCAATGCCGCCTACCACCTCAACCACAAGAAAGTGTACCGAATCATGAAGGCCGAAGGGCTCTTGCGGGGTAGCCGTATTCAGACCTCGGGTAAGGTGGGCCGTGCCCTTGGAAGAATCGTGCGTCCCGCAGCACCGTTCGTATACTTGGAGATGGACATTAAGTATCTGTATATCCAGGGAGAAGGACGGACCATCTTCTTGCTGACCATTATCGATACGCACTCCCGCTACGTACTGGATTATGCGCTGGGCTACCAAATGACCCAGGTGGAAGTCAAGCAACTTTGGCAGCGAGGCCTAGCCAAAGAAGTCTTTGCCGACCACGGTCCGGCGCAAGTCTGCGCCATTACGGTGCGTAACGATAACGGTTCGCAGTTCATCGCCCACAGTGTCCGGGAGTTCTTTACGCAGGCGGGGATCACCCAGGAATTTACCCACGTGGCTACCCCGGAAGAGAATGCCCACATTGAAAGCTTTCACAGCATTCTGGAGGAAGCCCTGATCGGCATCGAGTTCAATGACCGCAAGGAACTACTGGCCTGGCTAACTGAATTTTACCGCTTCTACAACGAGGAGCGCCTGCACTCCAGCATCTGTGATGTGAGCCCCGCCCAGTTCTTGCGGCTGTGGAAACACGGTTTAATCGGCCACGACCAGAAACACGGCCGGCTGGTATTCTATTTGAAGATCAAGCGATATCTTATCGCTCAGACGCTACACGACCTTGGTTTATCTTCGCCAGGAGAGCCAAACGGTGAGCTGGGTGGGGTTGCCGGAGAGCAGGCCCCACACGAAGTAAAAGGGGCCTGCTCTCCGGTAAATCCACCCAGCGGACAGCAGCCTCCCGGACCGGAAATGATTACCCCAAAACCCTCCTAAGTTATTTTCTCACCCTGTCCAAGAAATAGGGGGCCAAACCAAAAATAAACAGGCTGTAAAGGGTAAGGTGAAACAGCTAGTCAATGAGATTCGAACCGTCGATCCGAGTTTCCTTCGGGGTGAAGGTCGTTCTAAGAGAGATGGAGACGATGAGAACCGAATTATTAGACTGCGCAAAATGATAGGAGAAGACTTCGATGAACTGGACGAAGTCTTTCGGGCATTGGCTTGATTATGGATTACCTAAACAAGGAGGAAATCACATTGATAAATCGTTCTACCTTAAGCCGACACGGTGGAAATTTTTTGCCTCCAAAAAACTTTCTGCACGAGGAGTCACTTGACTACCTCGTTGAATCTGTACAAGCAGAAATGTTTGGAGAGCCGCTTTACCCCACGCTTGCGGATAAAGCAGCTCTCTACATGTTCAATATCATAGGAAATCACATCTTTCAAAGATGTAAATAAGCGAACCGGGCTCGAAGCAGCTAAGCTGTTTCTGCGCCTGAACGGTAGCGACTTCTCCTCCTCCCTTACACAAGTTCAGTTTGCTGGTAACCTTATCCCCGAATCTTCCCTAAATCGTAACCAGCATTTAATAGAATTTACCCTCCTAGTAGCTTCCGGAAAAGTGCCCTTAGAATCCTGCCGGGCCTGGTTCGCAGCCAATACCAAGCCCACTAAAAGACTAAAAGACTAAAAGACTAAAAAACTAAAAGACTAAAGGACTAAAACCCTACCTCCCCATCTCCACCAACTCCCCAACCATCATAGCCGTAGCCCCCCAAACAGCCTCCCCGGCCACCTCCCAGTGCGGGACTTCCTTCAGCAGCATGCCGTTAAAGAGCTTTTTATCCCGGTAGGCTACTGCGTTTTCGTTATAAAATCCGGCAAAGGGCAACTCCAGGATTCGTTCTACTTCGCTGGGTTGCGGAACGAATTCGGGGCGTTGCGCCGTGAACGCGACGAAGGGGTTCACCAGGAAATTACTGATCGGGATATAGAGCGGGGTCATCTCGCCAATCAATTCTACCGAATCCGGGAGGATGCCGACTTCTTCCTTGGCTTCCCGCAATGCGGTGTACGCCGGGCTTTCGTCGGCGGTATCGGCTGCCCCGCCGGGAAAAGATACCTGGCCGCCGTGCCGATCGCCCGGCGGGCTGGTGCGCTGGATGAACAGCAAATGGAGGCTACCGGCCAGTGGATAGAAAAGGGCAAGAACGGAAGCCGCGCGGGCGGTAGCGGGTGCTTCCGTATGGCGCTGCCGAAGATTGTGGCCCATTACTTCCTGCACGGCATAGCCGGGTAGGTCGCCGGTCTTCAAGCGGCTGCGGATGCGTTCCAGGTGGGCGAATCCCCGGTGGGACGTATCCATTTACCCCTTCTTATTAGACTTCTTGAGGTAATTCTCGAGGGCCATTCCCATGCTCGGGACCTGGGGAGGATTAGGAGCAATGTCCACCTGGAGACCATGCTTTTCCACCGCGGCGGTGGTCTTCCTTCCCGCGACCGCCAACCGGGTGTCGCCTTGCTTGAAGCCGGGAAAGTTTTCGTAGAGGGAATCGATACCCAGTGGAGAATAGAAGATGATGATGTCGTAATAGACTTCCGTCAGGTCGCTCAGATCCGAGGAAATGGTGCGATACATCAGCGCGGGAGTCCAGTCGAAATTATTCTCTTCGAGGTACTGGGATACGAACTCCGAGCCCAGGTTGCTGCAGGGCAGCAGGAATTTCTCCTTGCTACGGTGTTTCTTCAGGGTCGGGGCCAGATCCTGGATCGTGCGCTGTCCGTAGAACACCTTCCGTTTGCGGTACACGATGAATTTCTGCAGGTAGTTGGCGATCGCCTCCGTCATGCAGTAGTACTTCGTCTCCTGGCTCATTTCAACGCGCAGCGCTTTGCACAGGCGAAAGAAATGCTCGATGGCCAGTTTGGAGGTGAAGATCACCGCGCTGTACTCATCGGGGCGGATCCGCTCTTTGCGGAATTCCTTCTCGCTAAGACCTTCCACTTCGATGAAGGGGCGCCAGTCGATCTGGAGTCCGTACTTCTCCTCAAGCTTGGCGAACGGACTGCGTTCGGGTTCAGGCTGGGAGACCAGGATGGTACGTACGGGTTTAAAAGAATCCTGTGAGGGTTGACTTTCAGCCGCCATAGGGGTAGGTTGTAAACTGGTGAGGCAGTTGGAAAATTTCCACTTATGAGCTTGTTTGGGTTTTCCGAAACTGGCCGGTACGCCGCCAGTTTTCGTCAGAACGATCCTCGAAAAGGCGAATGTAGCGGGCTACATGACCCTTTGCGAGGTGAAGTGCTGGCGGAAAAGGGCAAGTAATGGACGATGAGCGAGAATCCACACAAACTCTAAGCCAAAGAATTACTCAAATAGCGGTAAACCAGGAGCAAAGGCGCTATTTCAATGGTGCAAATATATAACAAAAAATGCAGCGGTCGAGAACCGACATAGTAGTTGGCAATGAATAGACCCCTTACCAGGTGCAGGAGATACACAATGGCCAGCCCCCCCAAACCACTTAGGAGAAAGAAGTGGCGGAAGCCTTCCGGCGCATAGCTTATCAGCAGGTTGATCGGCACCAGCAGCACGCCCGCGAGGATGCTGAACACCATCAGTAAAAAAGTGTATCGACTCAATTCTTTACGCAGTGGATAGATACGGCCCACCAGCGTGAGCAACACCAGCTTGAAGCCGACCGCCCCCATGACCAGCAGGGTGAAGGTCAGCCAACTGGTCCAGACACCGGTAAACGGAAGGCTGAAGCCAAACTCGATAGCCACCAGGTACAGAAAGAAACCCGCGGAGAAAAGAAAGAAGAGGTAGCACATCCACAGGGCACTGATCTGCCCACCCGACCGGCGCCGGTAGAGTTGGGTCATCACGTTGTCGTTCGTTATGGCCCGCATACACTGCCGCAGGAGATCCCGGAAGAGCACCCAGAGGCTGGTGACCAATAATACCAGCAGAAGATGGATAAAAATGATGGACCGCGTCTCCTCCCCCGCTTCACCCGCCACCGGTCTAGCCGGCCCGGGGGCTACGACCTCCGCTTCCGTTTCTTCCGGTTTAAGGTCGAATGGATTGTCCGTACTATCCGAGGCTACCGCGGTTCGTGCTTCCGGGGGAAGCCGGTCAGTGAGTTCAAAGGGATTACCGCTTCCCTGGGCCGGCAAGCCGGCAACCACGGTCAGAAAACAGTATAGCAAAAGACAGGTGGGTAATCGCTTCCGCATCAGGTAGGCAAAGGTAAGCACCGTACCGCCCCCGAAGAAGTATCGTTGCCTCAGGACAGGATTTGGTACACCGCCATGGCACCGAAGTAGGCGATGGCCGTCATGAAGACGAACTGCACGATCGGCCACTTCCAACTGTTGGTTTCCCGCTTGGTAACGGCCAGTGTCGACATGCACATCATGGCAAACACGTAAAAGATCAGCAGACTCCACGCCGTAGCCGGATTGTAGACCATCTCGTTAGTGACCGGATCCCGTTCTTCGGCCAGGCGCTCGCGGATGCGAAACTCGTCGTCCGTACTGCCAATGCTGTAGATGGTGGCCATCGTGCCGACGAAGACCTCCCGGGCGGCAAAACTGGTCAGCAACGCGATGCCGATCTTCCAGTCGTAGCCAAGCGGCCGGATCACGGGTTCAATAAATTTACCGACGTGGCCCGCATAGCTTGCCTCGAGCCTCTCGGAGGCCACCAGGTCCGCGGCTTCTTTCTCGGAAAGCTGTTGTTCCTGCGCCTCGACGCCCGCCAACCGATCGGCCGCGGCCATGTCCTCGGCGGGTCCGTAAGTAGAAGCCGCCCAAAGAATGATGCTGATGATCATAATGATCTTACCAGCCTCTACGACGAAGGTCTTGGATTTCTGCCAAACGGTGGTGCCTACGTTCCGCCACACCGGGACGCGGTATTCCGGCAACTCAAGCATGAGGAAGCTGCGTTCCCGGGTGTCCAGGATCCACTTGAAGGCCAGGGCCGATAGCATGGCCCCCGCGATACCCAGAAAATAGAGTCCGGCGAAGGCCAGGCCCTGCAGACTGACCAAGCCGTTCAGGTAGGCGACCTGGGGGACGGCGAAGGAGATAAGAATGACGTACACCGGGATGCGCGCCGAACAGGACGTCAGGGGGGTAACCAATATCGTCAGTAGCCGCTCCTTCCAGTTGGCAATGGTGCGGGTACTCATAATGGCCGGGATCGCGCAAGCGTGCCCGCTTACCAGGGCAACCACCGATCGGCCGTTGAGTCCGAAGCGCTGCATCAGGCTGTCGAACATGTACGCCGCCCGGGCGAGGTAGCCCACCTCCTCCAAAATGGCGATGAAAAAGAAAAGAATGGCAATCTGTGGCACGAAAACGAGCACGCCGCCAAGTCCGGCAATGATGCCATCTACCAGTAAATCGGTAAACCAGCCGGCCGCCAGCGTTTGCCGTATCGTATCCCCAAGCGTTCCGAACGTCCATTCGATCAGGTCCATCGGTACGCTCGCCCAGGCGAAAAGCGCCTGGAAAAGCACCAGCATCAGGATGATAAATATTACGGGGCCGGCAATGGGGTGCGTCACGACGTTGTCGATGCGATCGCTGAAGGAGTCGGTATCGCCCGCGTGGCGGACGGTGTCCCGGACAATGGGTTCAAAGGAGTTGTACCGGTCCATGGTCTCCTCCACCTGCGCGCGCAGGCTGTGAAAGCCGTGGCGGACCCGCGCCTCCTGGACGTGGTGGCGCGTCTGTTCCGGAATGTGCTTGAGCCACGGAGCGTGGTGGGTCAGCAGAAGCGCATGGTAATCGTTGCGGGCGGGTAGTTCACGCCGCAATTCGGTGAGAACGTCGCGGGCGCTGGCCCCCGGCTCGTAGAAGGGCTGGCGCGGTCGAAAGGCGGCCGGTTCCCGCAGCAGGCCGGCGATGACCTCTTTCAGTTCGGTGATGCCCCGGTGATCGCGGCTGCTGACCGGTACGACCGGTACGCCGAGCTTCTGGCTGAGCTTGGGAATGTCGACGGTGAGGCCATCGCTTTCCATCAGGTCGGCCATATTCAGCACCAGGATCATGGGCAGATCGAGATCGCGCAATTGCGTAAAAAGCAGGAGGTGCTTGTCCAGTTTGGTGATATCGGCAACGTACAGGATGGCATCGGGGAAGAGTTCTCCTTCCGGATTGGTCAACTCCTGCACCACGAGCCGCTCGTCGAGGCTTGTAGGGTAGCAGCTGTAGGCTCCCGGAAAGTCAATCAGCTCGATGGTCGGTAAGCCCGGCAACCGGAGCATCCCTGCCTTCTTCTCCACCGTAACACCCGGAAAGTTGCCGATGCGCTGCCGCAGGCCGGTAAGGACATTGAAGAGGGAGGATTTTCCGCTGTTTGGATTGCCAACGAGGCCAACTACCGGAGTGGCCTTTATTTGACCATTATGCATGCCAGCTCTTTCTTTCGTAATGCCAGGCATTGTCGGTCGATTTTGACGTACCAGCTACCACCAAAGGGGGATTTCCTCACGACCCGCAGCCGCGAGCCGGGGCGCACCCCGATGTCCAATAATTTACCCGCCAGGCTCTCGTTCGTAAAGCGGTCGATGGTGCCGGATTGGCCAACCTTATAAAGGGACGCAGCGGCGGTGGCTTGAAAGGGCATGGTGGCGAGCTTTTGGTAGCAACGTAACACTGCAAAGGTAGAAAAAGTCAGCTATCTGTACAAAGTCTAAATAAATTCTTGCTTCCCTATTACAATCCCCCTTTCGTAGCCCAATCCCTGGCGTAGCACCCATGCCGGCGTATTCCTTCGCGAATCAAGGCCGCGGAATACAGCTGAACGGTTCTCCCGGGGAAGCCGGTGGCGGTGATTTTATTTACCAATTGCCGGGCAAATCACCGAAACACGTAGCTTTACCGCAAAACTTAGACCATGAAAAATATAAGCTTTCTCCTGCCCCTGGCTGCCTTGCTTCTCGTAGGATGCTCACCGAAGGTGGCCCCCGTCGTGGGTGAAGACGGTACCGATTGGAACGCCCGCGCCGCGGAATACCGGGAAAATCCCGCGGCACTTCGTGATTTCGTAGAGGATTGCGACAGAGCGCAGGAGCAGGTGGCCGATCTGCGTCAACAGCTGAACGGCTACGAAAGCGAAGCGGGGGATATGCAGAATCAGCTGGCGACCGCCGAAGCATCCGCCGAACAGGCCTACCAGCAAATTCAGCAGCTCCGTCAGGAAATAACCGTCCTGGAAGCCAACCAGATGTCGGACGAAGTAATTACCGACGAGGCCTCCATCGACGGCGTGATCTTTCAGGTGCAGCTGGGAGCCTATGCCCAGAACCGCGTCGACCCGGGCATGGCTACCGGTGACGCCCTGGACCTCACCGACCAGAACGGCATGCAAAAGGTCGTGGTCAGTAAATTCCGCACCTACGAAAGCGCCGCCAACCTCCGCGATCGCCTCAAGCAAATGGGTGTGAAGGATGCCTTCATCGTGGCAACCAATGACGGACAGCGCATCGAGGTGCAGGAGGCCCTCCGCATGTCGGGGCAGAACTAACAGCAGCGATAGACCAATCCTATGCGGGAGACCGACTTCATCGAAAAGAACAAGGATAAATGGGAACGCTACGAGGATTCCCTGGAGCGTACCGATGAGGATCCCGAGTTGCTCAATCAACTCTACGTTCACACAACCGATGACCTGTCGATCTCCCGCACCTTTTACCCCAATCGCTCCGTCCGGGTATACCTCAATGGCCTGGCCCAGCGCACCTTTTTGCAGGTCTACCGCGGGCGCCGGGGAGAGGTAGGCAAGTTTTTCACTTTCTGGACGGAGGAACTCCCGCGGGTCGTCTACGAACGCAGGCGACCCCTTTTCATTTCCCTGCTGATCTTTGTTCTTTCCATGGGGGTGGGCGTGCTCAGCTACCGCATCGACCCGGTATTTGCCGAGACGATCCTGGGTCCGGACTACATAGCCATGACGGAGGCCAACATCGCCGGGGGTGATCCGATGGCCGTGTACAAGGCCCCGGATGCCTTCGGCATGGCGCTGCAGATCACCCTCCACAACCTGACGGTTGCCTTTCTCACCTTCGTTGCCGGTGCTTTCTTTTGCGTAGGAAGCGTGGTGCTGCTGATCCGCAACGGCGTGATGCTGGGAGTCTTCCAGTACTTCTTTTTTGACCGCGGCGAGTTTTCCGAACTGGAG
The DNA here is from genome assembly GCA_963747415.1 of Lewinellaceae bacterium. GTDB lineage: Bacteria > Bacteroidota > Bacteroidia > Chitinophagales > Saprospiraceae > Neolewinella. The sequence goes on from CAVVFF010000004.1 coordinate 2,812,708, forward strand.
CTCACACCTGGCCTGCAATGGGCCGTGCAGGGGGCAAGCTGGCTGTTTACCGCGGGGGGCAGCGGATTGGAAAAAGTCTTTGCCAGCCTGGTCTACCTGAGTACCGATGAGGGCGTATTTCGGGAGAGCCTGCTCACGATCTGGATTCACGGCGCACTGGAGATCAGTAGTATCGTCATCGCCGGGGGAGCCGGCATAGCCATGGGCAGCGGGCTGCTATTTCCGGGTACGTTCACCCGATTGCAGGCCTTCGGTCGTTCGGCGCGGGACGGGCTAAAGATCATGCTCGGTACGGTGCCGCTATTTATCAGCGCCGGTATCCTGGAAGGGTACGTCACGCGGCAGACCGACCTGCCGGAGGGCCTACGGCTCCTGTTTATCGTGCTCTGTTTCACCTTTATAGCCTGGTATTACGTGATTTACCCCCGGGTAGTCGGGAGGGAAGAGCGAGCCGCACCCCTTCCGCACCGGGAACCCATCACCATCCGGACGGGGAGCAGAAAGCTTGGTGAGATACGGACGCTGGGGGAGCAACTATCGCTGACCTTCGGAATTTTAGGCCACGGCCTCGGGCGGTTGCTGGCCGGCACGGGTGTACTGACACTGGTCTTCTGTCTCCTTTCTTTCGCCTTCGGCCCCGACGCCGCCGATCGGTACGCCTTCGTCAGCTATTTCTTCGGTGACCTCGAGAATTTCTATCACCTGTTGACCTCCTTCGGAAAATCGCGCGGAGTCACTTACTTGCTGCTGGTCGGGGCGGGTTTCTACGGATTATTTCACTTGGCCCTAAGCGTCATTTATGCCAATACCGACCTGCATCGTCCCACATTCGATAGTGCCCGGGAATTGCACCTCTTGTTAGTCTGCGGAATCATCGCGCTCACCTTTGCCTTCGGCGGAACCCTGGTGGCTCTGCTAACTTTTCTCACGCTGCCATTTTTGCTGCTGTGGGGCGTTGGAAGCTATGCCCTCGACATCCCGTTCCGCACGGTTTTCCGGCTTACGTACACGAATCTGATCAGCAGCTACGGCTTATTGGTCCTGCTATTGCTGATCGCTTTGCCCGTTACTTACCTGATCGATACGGTGATCGGGGAGTTCTTCTTTCAGTTCCTGGACTGGGTAATTTATACCGACGGCGGTACGATCGACGGCCGAAACGTGATGCTACAGGCGTACTGCTATTACTTCCTTTTCTCCTTTCTGTTCTCTACCTGCGTGATCGCTTACGTCCTTGCACTGGGCTCCCTGCTGGAGGTGGAAACCGCGAGAGACCTCCGGCGGCGCATCGCACTTGTCGGCAGCCAACGGCGGTTGAGAGGCATGGAGAAAGAGTAAGCGACAATATTATTGCAAGTGGTCGGTCAATACTTCATTCACCTTCCGGAATTTCGTGATACACACGAAAAAAACACGGACCTTTGTGGCGCGTTTTACGGCTTCCGTGAAATGGCGATCGATCATTTAACGTAATCATCACATGAAGCAAGCTTTACCCAGGCTGCGGCACCTGCTAATCCTTACAGCCATTTTTAGTGCGCAGCTAACTATTGCCCAAACAACAATTTCCGGAGTGGTCACCGACGAGGAAACCGGTGAGCCACTTATCGGCGCCAGTATTCTGGCGGTCGGTACGTCCACGGGAACGATCACTGACTTTGACGGAGCCTACACCCTTGATGTGCCGGAGGAGGTCACCGAATTGCAATTCAGCTACACGGGCTACCCCAGTACCACTGAAGCGATCAATGGACGCAGCGAGATCAACATTGCCCTTACCGCCGGCGAGCTTCTGGACGAAGTGGTTGTGGTCGGCTACGGCGCGGTGAAAAAGCAAGACCTCACCGGCGCAGTTAGTACCATCGAGGAAGAGACCTTCAACCGCGGCGCCATCGTAAGCCCTAATAACCTGATCTCGGGCAAAATTGCCGGAGTAAACATCAGCAGCAGCAGCGGAAATCCGGGGGAGGGACCCACGGTGCGTATTCGCGGGGGTACATCCATCAACGCAAGCAACGATCCCCTGTACGTTATTGACGGCGTGCCCATCAGCAATGACGGGGTGACCGGTGGGCGCAGCCCGCTGAACTTCCTGAACCCGGACGATATAGCGTCCATGACGGTGCTCAAGGATGCATCGGCCGCAGCCATCTATGGTTCGCGCGGAGCTAACGGAGTCATCCTGATCACCACCAAAAAGGGACGGTCCGGCACCCCCCGCATCAGCTACCGGGCAGAGGGAACGGTTTCTAATGTCATCAACCGCGAGCAAAACCTACGGGCCGATGATTTTCGCAACGTGGTGACCTTCGCGGCTCCTGCCCGATTGGAAATGCTCGGTAGCGCGAATACCAACTGGTTCGACCAGATCACCCAAACCGGCTACGGTACCCAACAGAATCTCAGCATCAGTGGGGGCGGAGAAACCAATACCTACCGCGTGTCCGCCGGTTACCAACAACTGGAAGGGGTTATCCGGGGCGCGGAGACGGAAAGACTAAGCGTCAATTTGAACTTCACCCAGAAGCTTTTCAGCGACAAGCTCACCGTAGGCGCCAGCATCAAGGGGGCCAACACCAATAACCAATTTGACCCCGGCGTCATTAATGCCGCCCTGGACTTCGATCCCACCCAGCCCGTATACGATCCTGAAAATACGGCTTACGCGGGCTATTTCGAGTACGGTACCGCCCTCACGCCCCGGAATCCCGTCAGCGCTACCGAGCAGATATCCAACGCGGGAAAAACCTACCGCGGTCTCGGTAACCTCGACCTCGAGTATAATTTCGACGACCTGATTCCCGGGCTGACCTACAAGGCCGTACTTGGTTTTGACGTAAACAGCGGACAGACTGACCGATTTGCCCCGACCACCTTTACCACCTTTGAAATTGACGGTTGGGATGGAGAGATTAATATCACGAACGGCCTGCGTACCAGCAAACTCTTTGATACCTATTTCACTTACGCCAAGGATTTTGGTAACCAGAACGCCAGCTTACAGGTCGGCTATTCGTACCAGGATTTCAATTTCGAGGGTCCTTCCCTCCGCGGCCGCAATCTCACTACCGATGCCTTTGGAACGGCTAACCCGGGTGTAGCAGCGGACGTCGTCGCCTTCAACAGCGTCGTCGAGAACCGCCTGATTTCCTTCTTTGGTCGCCTCAACTACAACTTCGACGAACGCTACCTCATCACCGCTTCGCTGCGGCGCGATGGATCCAGTCGGTTCGGGGCGAGCAATCGTTGGGGACTCTTCCCTTCCGCCGCTTTCGCCTGGCGCATCCTGCAGGAAAGCTTTGGCGATGGCCTGGCTAATACGTTCTCCGACCTGAAACTGCGCGTTGGCTACGGCGTAACGGGTAACCAGAATTTCGGGGACTACCTCTACCTGCCCCTGTACCAGTACAGTGACCAGATGACGCAGTACCAGTTTGGCGATCGCTTCATCTCCACCGTGCGTCCGAATGCATACGATAGCGACCTTAAATGGGAGGAAACTTCCAGCCTGAATATCGGCCTTGACTTCGGCTTCTATAATAACCGCTTAAGCGGTACCCTGGAATACTACGAGAAGAATACCGACGATCTGCTCTTTACGGTGAACGTAGCGGCCGGTACGAACCTCTCCGACCGGGTACTTACCAACATTGGCGCCCTCGAAAACCGGGGTGTGGAACTGACCCTGAACGGGGTGGTTTACGACCGCGAACGGTTCGGACTGGACGTGAGCGGCAATATCAGTTTCCAGCATACTGAAATCTCCCGCCTGGACGGATCCGGTAGTGCCGATATCCAAACCGGGGGAATCGCCGGGGCGGTAGGAAATACAATCCAAATCCTGCGGGTAGGAGAAACGCCCTATTCCTTCTATACCTACGCGCAAAAGTATTCGGAAGACGGTCGCCCCCTGCGCGATGGCATCGACTACAACGAAGATGGCGAGGAAAATAATCTGGATATGTACGAGGATCAGAACGGTGACGGCATCGTAAACGATCAGGACCTGGTCATAAATGGAGCTCCCGCACCGGACGTACTTCTGGGATTCACGGCCAACGCCCGCTACGGCAACTTCAACGCGGCCTTTACCCTGCGCGGTACCTTAGGTAACACCGTCTACAATAACGCGTCTTCCAATGGGGGCAACTTCAGCCGCATCGACGTAGGACCCAATTATGTCAGCAATGTGCATCCCAGCGCGGTATTCACCCGCTTCGAACGGCCGCAGTATTTCAGCGACTACTACATCGAAGACGGCAGCTTCCTGCGTCTGGATAACATTTCCCTGAGTTATGACTTCGGCGCACTCGCAAATGATGCCTTTAACCTGAGTCTTTACGCGACCGGGCAAAATCTAATCCTCCTAACAGAGTACAGCGGCAATGATCCCGAATCCGGTGGAATCGACAATAGCCCCTTCCCCCGTGCCCGCATCTTTACGCTGGGAGCCCGCGTAGGCCTTTAATCTTAATCAGATCATACGTTTCGCCCCGAAACGACAACTATATATCATGCAATTCAGAGCAATTTTGCTGCTTTTCCTCGGACTTGGCGCTACTGCCTGTACCGACCTGGAGCTGCTTCCCCAGGATAAAGCGGATCCCAATGCGGTCCTCAGCGATGAAGAAAACTACGAAGCCTTTCTGGCCCGTATCTACGCCGGACTCGCCGTTACCGGCCAGCAAGGCCCCGCCGGTGCGAGTGACATTCAGAGCCTCGATGAAGGTTTCTCCAATTACCTGCGCGTACTGTTTAAATTACAGGAGCTGCCCACCGAGACCGCGGTCATCGCCTGGAACGACGCGGGCCTTCCCGAACTTGTATCGCAGACCTGGACCAGCGACAACCAGTTCATCCGCGCGATGTACTACCGTATCTTCTACCAGGTCAGTATCGCGAATGAGTTCCTCCGGGAAACCACTACGGATCGCCTCACGGCCCGGGGCATCCGCGAAGGCTTTTGGCCCACCGTCGATCAGTATCGGGCGGAGGCACGCTTCCTTCGGGCGCTGTCCTACTGGCACGGCATCGATATGTTCGGCGACGTGATCTTTTATACCGAAGAGAATGAACTGGGTGGGGACGTACCGACCGTTGGATCGCGAGCCGAAGTATTCGACTTCATTGTTAGCGAATTGGAGGCCATCCAAGATCAGCTGCCCGCCGTGGGAGCCGGGGAGTACGGACGTGCCGACCAGGGAGCGCTATACATGCTGTTGGCCAAGCTCTATCAGAACGCCGAGGTATACAGCGGGCAGGATCGGCACGCAGAGGCTACTGCCGCCCTGGAACAAGTGATCGATAGCGATGCCTACAGTTTGGAAGCTTTCTACCCGGATCTCTTTAAGGCGGATAACGATCAGTCGGAAGAGATCATCTGGTCGGTCAACTTCGACGGCGAACGTACCCAGGGATTCGGAGGTACTACCTTTTTGGTACACGCCGGTATAGGGGGTAGTATGTCCGCCGAAGCCTACGGCGTCAACAGTGCGTGGCAAGGGCTGCGCACCACGCCTACCTTTGTCGATTACTTTCCCGATGTCACGGGGGGAACCGACGAACGCGCCATTTTCTACACCCCTGGGCAGAGCCTTGAAATCGATGCGCTGACGGAATTCAACCAGGGCTACGCCATGCCCAAGTACTCGAACGTGACGAGCAATGGCATCGCCGGATCGGACCCGGTCTTCGCCGATACGGACTTCCCCTTCTTCCGCCTCGGTGATGCTTACCTGATGTACGCGGAAAGTGTGCTTCGTGGCGGCGGCGGCAGCATGTCACGCGCCGTAGAACTCGTGAACGAACTACGCGAGCGCGCTTATGACAGCGATGCCGGCAACATCACCGAAGCAGACCTTACCCTCGAATTCCTGCTCGCCGAGCGGGGACGGGAGCTTTACTGGGAAATGCATCGCCGCACCGACCGGATCCGCTTTGACGCCTTTTCAACCAACGGCGTCTGGGCATTCAAGGGCGGGGTGCCGGAAGGCCGCACGACCGAAGTATGGCACAACCTCTTCCCAATCCCCAGCTCCGAGCTCCTTTCCAACCCTAACCTCCGCCAGAATACTGGCTACTAAAATAAGCACCATGCAATTCCCTAAGCAACTCCTCCACTGGCTGCCCTTATTCCTGCTGCTTACGCTGGTAGCCTGTGACCGCGACGAGATCGACATCGCCGCCAATACCGACTTTCCCCCCGCCATTCTTTCCTCCACCCCTGCGGCCGACGGCCGGGTAGTGGCCGGCAATTTTGATATCCGCGTCGTATTTGCCGACGGCAGCATTTCTCCGCTGCAGTCCGGTACCGTTACGCTGATGGATTCGCTGATGACCGAAATCGCCAGCGTGACCCAGGACCTGGAAGGGCTCCAGGACTCGATCGTGATCCCCGGCTCTTCCTTCAATGCCGCCGATCTGGAACTGGGGATCTACAATATGTCCGTGACCGTGGCCGACACCAAGGGCCAGATCACCGAGACCACCTTTTCCTTCGAGATCAGCAACCTGCCCTATCCGGCCAACAACGACAATATGTTCCTGGCCGGGGCTTTTAACGGCTGGGCCGCCGATACCCTTACGTTGGTCGGTGACTATATGTGGGAAATTCGGAACGTGGACCTACAGGGCGATGCCTGGAAGCTTAAAAACTGCATCGACTGGTGCGACGAAGACTGGGGCGACGCCGAATGCGACGGTTTCATGAATTCCAACCTGTCCGGCGGTAACGGCGATACCAACTGCGGGGCTTCCGGCCTGGTGAATATCCGCTTCAATGACAATACCCTGAGTTACAGCGTTACCCCCGCCGTCACTTTTGCTTCGAACACCATGGGCCTGTACCTGCTGGGCACCTTCAACGACTTCCAGGGAAGCGAATACCAGTTCAACCTGGTCGATGACAACAGCTGGGTACTCGACGAGATCCTCCTCGAGCCGGGCGCCCAATTCAAAATGGCCGAGATGCCCGACTTCGTAGGCACCAACTACGGCGACGACAATAATGACGGCATCGCGCAGATCGGTGGCAGTAACATCGTTTACCCCGACACGGCCGACGAAGCCTATTACAGCATCACCTTCAACGATCTGGCCCTCGCCTACGAACTGGATTTCCTGCGCCCCGGCGCCCCCGAAAGCGTCGGCATCATCGGCACCGCCACGCCGGACGGTTGGGACAGCGACACCGATATGGTCGACGAAGGCAACGGCGTCTATACCCTCAATGTAGAACTTACGGATGGTGTCCTCAAATTCCGCGCTAACAACGACTGGGACCTCAACTGGGGCGGCACCGAGTTCCCCACGGTACGGCCGTGGTCGGCGGTGGGGACATCCCCGTCGTAGCCGGTACTTACAACATTACCCTGGATATAAACAACCTGACCTATTCCTTCGTGGAGGACGCCGGTATTACCTCGATCGGTTTGATCGGTCCGGCTACCCCGGGTGGCTGGGAGGTGCCCGACGGGGATTTCAACCTGATCTACAACGAGGATGCGGGGCTCTGGATGACCGTCATCGCCCTGAAGGACGGCGCATTCAAGTTCCGCGCCAACGACGCCTGGGACCTGAGCTGGGGTGCCGGTGACGCCTTTCCCTCCGGTACGGCAACCTCCGACAACGGCGCTGACCTCACGGCCACGGCCGGTATCTATTACGTGACCTTCAATGCGGAAACCGGCGAATTCAGCTTCGAACCCGCCACCATAGGTCTCATCGGTTCGGCTACCTCCACCGGTTGGGAGAATGATCTGAATATGACGGTCAACCCCGATGTTGTCGGTGAAGTAACCTTGACTACCACGCTGACTTCCACTACCGATAACCCAGGGGAAGTAAAATTCCGCGTCAACGACGACTGGGCCTATAACTGGGGAGGCACCGAGTTCCCCAGCGGCACCGCCGTGTTCAACAGCGATGACAACATCCCCGTTGCCGCCAGTGGCGAATACACCGTGACATTCAACGTCAATACCCTCGAGTATACTTTCCAATAGGCGCGTGCGCTCGATCAACAATACCCACGGGCACGCTCTCTTCGGAGGCGTGCCCGTCTTTCGTCAGACCGCGGTAGGACTTGCGCTTTGGCTGGGGTGTAGCGCATATGGCCAGGCGCAGGAACCTTTCCGGGATGCGACCGCGGAGTCGGGTATCGTGGCCTCCGGCCGGGGCCGGGGGGTGGCGGTCTGCGACGTGAACGCCGACGGTAAGGCCGATCTGTTTCTCTGTATGCTTGACGGCCCCAATCTGCTCTACGTCAACGAGGGCAGCGGCCACTTTAAGGAGCGAGGGAGCGGTACGCCGCTGGCTACCGGCGGCGCTACCATGGTAGCCCTGTGGGCCGACCTGGATGAGGATGGCGATGAGGATGTACTGATCGGCAACCAGGACGAGCCAACCCGCCTTTACCGTAACCAGGCGGGCAACTTTACGGAAGTGACTTCGGTGGCCGGGATCGTGCTCACGGCCAAGGTGCAGTCCGGATCGATGCTGGATTATGACGGCGACGGGCGGCTGGATATCTACCTGGCGTGCCTCAACGACCGCAACCGACTCTACCGTAATCTGGGTAATTTGACCTTTAGGGAGGTGGGCGAGGACGCAGGTACGGCGATTATCGGACTGAACATGCAGTCGGTGGCACTGGACTATGACCTGGACGGTGACCCGGATCTATACGTAGTGCGGGACGGTTCGCAGCCAAATGTATTGCTCCGCAACGATGGGGGCGTGTTCACCGACGTGAGTGCCGCCAGCGGTGCCGGGTTGGTGGGGGACGGGATGGGCGTGGAAGTCGCCGACTATGACCAGGACGGTGATTTCGACCTCTATGTCACCAACCTTTACGAGAACTTCCTGCTGGAGAACCTGGGGAATGGAACCTTCCGTGAGCGGGGCTTCGATGCGGGCGTGAACGACCTGGGGATGGGGTGGGGGACTGCCTGGATCGATTACGACCTGGATGGACTTCCGGATCTTTACCTCGCCAACGAGACGGGCTTCACCGTCGGAGGGCGCCGGTACAACAATCTTCTCTACCACAATGATGGCTACCGCTTTAGCCCGGCTGCTCCCACCACCATGGTGGTCAACAGTGACCGCAGCAGCTATGGTACGGTAACGGCAGACTTCAACGACGATGGACTTCCGGATCTCTACGTAGCCAACAGCGGTGAGCCCGGCCAGCTCTTTCTCAATACGACGGTGAACGATCATCACTGGATCGCTCTCGAACTGTTTGAAAGTAACCGCCACGCCATTGGTGCCCGGGCAGATTTGTGGGTCGACGGCAACCGCCGCTCCGCGGAAGTGCGGGCGGGCGGAAGCTTTGCCAGCGAGCACGAAAGAATACTGCGCTTCGGGCTGGGAGGGTATATGACCGTGGACAGCGCGGTGATACGCTGGTCTGACGGAGCGCTTACCCGCAGGTATGATCTGGAAGCCGACCAGAGCTACCGGATTTATCAGGGAGACCAGCACACTACCCCGGTGGTGGAAGCTCCGGCAAAGAGCTTTAACGCTTATCCCAACCCCAACCGGACGGGTCACCTCTACCTGGGGAGGGCCCTGGAAAGCATAACCATGGTTGACCCCACGGGCCGGAGCGTACTTTCGCTAGCCGGCAAACGTGACGAAGTGGAAATCCCAATCAGCCTACCTGCCGGTGTTTACCGGATCATTGGGTATACTGACGAGACCAGGTATATAGCCACCGTAATTTATGACCCCGGGTAAAAGCGCTTTTCCTGCGCCCCGCCGCCCAACTACTGCCTATGAAAATCTTGCTTCCCCTGTTGCTGCTTGTCCTACCCGCCTCACTCGCGACGCAGTGCCTGCAGGGAGTCGACCTCTCCTACGTCAACGCCGTAGCGGAGGGTGGCGGCATTTACCGCGACACGGAGGGGGAACGCGTGGACCCCTACGCCTACTTCGCCGAGCGGGGGGCCGAGATGGTGCGGTTGCGACTGTGGCACACTCCAGAGAATAATCAAAGTGCCTGCGGAGCGCCGATCACCAGCGGCGGCCTCAACGACGTGCTGCTGGCGGCGCGAAGGAGCGACAGCGCGGGAATGAAGATCAACCTGGCGCTACACTACGGTGACTACTTCGTCGACCCCGGTAAGCAGCGGAGGCCCGCCGCCTGGGACGGGGAGGAAGGCCAGGACCTGCTGGACAGCATATACAACTACACCTACCGGGTGCTGGAGCGGATGCGGGCCCAGGGAACGACGCCGGCGATACTCGCGGTTGGGAATGAAACCGATAACGGCTTCGTGGATGCCACCGCCCCCACTAATGGCTTCGAATGGACAACGGACGGACCGAAATTCCAGGCCGGCATCCGTGCCGTACAGGATTTTAACCGTGCCAACGGCACCGTGGTGAAATCGGCGATCCACTTCACCGAGCGCTACGCCCGCTACGGGGCCAAAGACCTGGAGGATGCGGGCATCACCGGATACGATATAATGGGGGTTTCTTATTACCCTTACTTCAATCCGGAAACTACCATAGCCGAGATCGGCGAACTGGTCGGGCATCTCACCGAGACGTACGGCAAGGAGGTCATGATCTTTGAAACCGGCTTTAGCTTCAATAATACCGCCGGTGGTGACGACTACAACAATTTTCTCGGTGGGAATGGTGGGGTGGTCAACTACCCTGCCACGCCGGAGGGGCAGCGGGACTTCCTGCTGGAACTGACGCAAACGGTATGCGAAAACGGAGGTACGGGTGTCTTCTACTGGGAACCCGCGTGGATCTCCAGCGAAATGTGCGATGCCTGGGGACAGGGCTCTTCCTACGAGAATGCCTCCTTCTTTGACTTCGGTCGGGATAACCGGGCATTACCGGCTTTTGACTTTCTGGATTATGGAACCGTAGCTACCCGGGAGGCCGTGCCGGCGCATGCCATCAGTATCTTTGCTAATCCTACCGTTGGGGATACGTTGCGCGTCAAGAGCGCACTGCCGGTGAGCGGGTGGCGGCTGTTCAGCGCTGACGGTCGGGAGGTGCTAGTAGTTGCTGACCCGGAAAACGAGGGAGACATCGCTATTCCAATTAAGGGCTTCGAGTCGGGGGTTTACTTTCTGCGATTGGAATTAGGGGACGGCCGCCACGTGAGCCGGCGCGTAACCGTCAGGTAGCTTGCTGGTTGGGCTCGAATTCAACCACTTCGATACCATTAGCGGTTTCCTCAAACCAGATCAGCGGGGCGGGATTTTTGTCTCCCGTACTCGTATCGCATTTAAAAAAGAGGTAGTATAACTGCCAGTATTTCCCGACGCGTTCCCGTAGCGCTTCCATCCGCCTTTCCGACTCGGCGTGATTGTGGTAGAGGTGAGCAAGGCGCCAGCAGTAGTACGCCTCATCGTGTAATTCCACTACGTTTAACAACAGGGGGTCGTCGACGTATTTCGCCAGGAAATTGCGTGCGTGCACCGAGTGGTGCTTCGACCAGTCGCGCGGGTTGCCCCGGTGCTCTACGTGTTTGAAGGTGTCGTGGACCCAGGCGATCGTCCGGAGTTTCCGGCGGGTTTCGGGATCGACGGGAAGGGCGTCGATATTTTCGTTGACCTCCAGGATGTGCCGCCAGATCGTTCCTTCGGGGTGCCCGTAGCGCGGTAACCCCCAGGTAAGACCACGCCGGAATTCTTCATCGTTCAGAAAGCGGGCTTCCAGTTCGGTTTCGGGTTGTAAAAGGTCACTAAGTTCTTCGGTGGTCAAAGCGTTAGGGTACGGAGCGGGGTGCTGGTTACGGCCACGAAAATAGCTTAATGACCGTAAAGTCGGCAAAGCGTTAACCAAAATAAGGGTATCTCCTGTTCAATGTTCGTATTGTCCGAATCGGGCAAATGCGTCCTGACCGACCCAAGATGAAATTCCGATCCCATTTTATTTCCGCCCTCGGAGGTGGCCTGCTGGCCGCCCTGCTGGTTGCGTGGGTGATGCGGCCGGAAGCCGCTACTACAATGGTCACGCCCGTGAGTGGTGCCGAGCCGACGCTTTACTGGTCCGAGAGGATAGCCGCGGATCAACCCTTTCCGGATCTTCCAGCCGCGGCGGTAGATTTTCGTCAGGCCGCCCGGCGCACCACCCCGGCGGTCGTGCACGTGGAAGCCCGCGTTGAGGGCCGAGACCGCGCTACCGTGAAAGCGCTCTTTAACCGGGATGATGCCTCCGGCAGCCTCGGGGGGCAGGGGTCCGGTGTCATTTATCGCTCCGACGGTTACATTATTACGAATTATCACGTGGTCCAGGCTACGGACCGCATCACCGTTACCACTTCAGACCGCCACCGGTATACGGCGGAAGTGGTTGGCTCGGAACCAAAGACCGACCTGGCCGTGCTTAAAATCGACGCCGTGGACCTGCCCTACCTCAAGACGGCCGATTCCGACGAAGCCGAACCCGGGCAGTGGGTACTTGCCGTCGGCAGTCCACTAGGTCTGACAAGCACGGTCACCGCGGGCATCATCAGCGCCAAGGGCCGCAACCTGAGTTTGTTTCGGGACCCCGATGCCATCGAATCCTTTATTCAGACCGACGCCGCCGTGAACCCGGGCAACAGCGGCGGACCCCTGGTAGATGCGGAAGGCCGCCTCCTGGGCATCAACACCGCCATCGCCTCCCGAACGGGGCTTTTCCAGGGCTACAGTTTCGCGATCCCGATCAACCTGGTCCAACGGATCGTGGATGACATCATTGAATACGGCAGCTTCCGCCGGGCCCTGTTAGGGGTGGAAATTTCCAGTCTTACCGCTGCGGATATCGAGCGGCTCAACCTGGGTGACCTTAGCGAGGGAGTGGTGGTGGACGCGATCTTTTCCGGCGGGGCCGCGGAGATCGGTGGATTGCGGGTCGACGATCTGATCGTTGGCGTCGACGGCCGGGAAATCCGGGATTTGCCCGAGCTTACGGAAATTATCGGGCGTGCCCGCCCCGGCGATCGCCTGGTGATCGACGTGATACGGGATAATAAACCGGCGCAGCTTACCATTGATCTAATGTCCGCTGAGGAATAGGGGAACAGAAATCAACCATTGCATGAGGCTTAGAAGCGAAAACCTGGTAAAAAAGTACGGTAGCCGAACCGTCGTAAAGGGTGTCAGCATCCACGTGGATCGCGGAGATATAGTCGGCCTGCTTGGCCCCAACGGTGCCGGGAAGACCACTACCTTCTACATGACCGTAGGTTTCATCAAGCCGAATGAAGGCCGCGTCTATCTGAACGACGACGATATCACCAACCTGCCGATGTATAAGCGGGCGCAGCGGGGCATCGGCTACCTGCCGCAGGAACCCTCCGTCTTCCGGAAACTTACGGTTGAAGACAACATCTCGGCCGTGCTGGAAATGACCGACCTAACCAAGCGGGAGCGGGCCGATAAACTTGAGAGCCTGCTCGAGGAATTCGGCCTCCATAAGGTGCGCAAGAGCAACGGCGACACCCTCAGCGGCGGGGAACGTCGACGTACCGAGATCGCCCGGGCCCTGGCCACCGATCCGAAATTCATCCTTCTCGACGAGCCCTTCGCCGGCATCGATCCCATCGCGGTGGAGGACATCCAGTACATCGTCGCCAAGCTCAAAACCAAGAACATCGGCATTCTCATCACCGACCACAACGTGCAGGAAACCCTCAGTATCACCGACCGGGCATACCTCATGTTCGAGGGCAATATCCTGAAGGCCGGCACCGCCGAAGAGCTCGCCGCGGATGAGATGGTGCGGAAGGTTTATTTGGGGAAAAACTTCGTTTTGCGGCGTAAGGTTATTGATGTTTAGAGCTCCCTTTGGTCGCGGTAGAGGCTTCGCTGTAGAATTCCCTTCGGTCACGTTAGAGCTCCCTGCGGTCGCGGTAGAGGCTTCGCTGTAGAATTCCCTTCGGTCACGTTAGAGTTCCCTTCGGTCACGTTAGAGTTCCCTGCGGTCACGTTAGAGCTCCCTGCGGTCGCGGTAGAGGCTTCGCTGTAGAGTTCCCTGCGGTCACGTTAGAGGCTTCGCTGTAGAATTCCCTGCGGTCACGTTAGAGTTCCCTGCGGTCACGGTAGAGCTCCCTGCGGTCGCGGTAGAGGCTTCGCTGTAGAGTTCCCTGCGGTCACGTTAGAGGCTTCGCTGTAGAATTCCCTGCGGTCACGTTAGAGTTCCCTGCGGTCACGGTAGAGCTCCCTGCGGTCGCGGTAGAGGCTTCGCTGTAGAGTTCCCTGCGGTCACGTTAGAGCTCCCTTCGGTCGCTTAGATGCTTCCCGGGTGAGAACTACCGCGACCGAAGGGAGCTCTACCGTGGCGGAGCCACTCTACCGGCTACGGGCGAAGCGAGTGGCTCTCTACCGCGACCAAGGGAGCTCTACCGTGGCGGAGCCACTCTACCGCGCGATAGCGCTCTACCCTAACATCCCCCCGTCAGCCACGAAGGTGCCACCGGTCACGTAGCTCGCCGCGTCGCTCGCCAGCCATACCGCGAGTCCGGCCAGCTCGTCGGGGTCGGCCATCCGGTTGAGTGGGATCATATTGGTGAATTGCGCGGCCAATTTTTCGTTTTCCCAGAGGGCACGGCTCAGTTTTGTCTTTACCAGGCCGGGGCAGATGACGTTGACCCGCACGTTGTCGGACGCCCATTCGCGGGCCTGACTCTTCCCCAGCATGATGATGCCTGCCTTCGAGATGTTGTAGGCGGCAAAGTTGGGACTCGCGTGGAGGCCTTCTATGGAGCTTATGTGGATCACCGACCCGTGCTCGGATTTACGAAGGTAGGGGAGTGCCAGGTTACTCAGTTCCAGGGCGGCGGTCAGATTGATATCCAGCGTTTTGCGGTAGGCTTCGGAAGTGAGTCCCTCCACCGGTCCGAAATAAGGATTCGTGGCCGCGTTGTTGATTAGGATGTCCAGCCGGCCGTAAGTTTCGATCGTTTGCTCGATCAGCTTGCGGCGGTCGTCTGGGTCACCTACGTGGCAGACGATGGCGGTGGCTTCGAGGCCGTCCTGGCGGTAGCCCTGCACCACTTCGTCGATCGATTCCTGGCTGCGGGAACTGACGACGACTTTTGCGCCGAATTCGGCCAGACCGCGGGCCATGGCTTCTCCGATTCCCTTCGAGGAGCCGGTGACGATGGCTACGCGGTTCGAGAGATCGAAGCGGGGACGTATGCGTGAATTTTTCACTGATCAGTGTTCGTGGTTCATGCCTTCCATGTGCTCGTGATCCTCGCTTTCCAGGATCTGCTCGGCGTTGGCGATGCTGGTGCGCACTTCGGCTTCCACCTCGGCGATCGAGCGGGTGCGTTCCCGGATGAAGTCCATGATCTCTTCATTATCCATGCTCTCCCGGAGTTCACTTAGTGGCCGGGAGTTGTTCATCCACGACATCATGGCGTCGTCGGCGTCTTCCAGTTGTTCGTTGGCGGCCATAAGCAGGTCGCGGTAGTCTTCTCCGTGTCCTCCGGCGGATAGTTGCTCGGTGATACCGCGCTGTGCCTGGGTGATCTGGCCCATCATGGGCATCACCCGGTCGTGGCCTTCCATCATCAGGTCGTAGGCGGTTTGCTGGGCGGCAACGGTAGCCCGCTCACCGGCGTCTTCGGCGGCATCTCCTTCACTGTTGCCACACGCAAAGGTGAAGAGCAGAAGAAATAGCGAATAGTAACAAAGCTTCATGGTCTAAATTTTAGCTAATGATAAGGCAATTGGGCGGCGGAGCGCAGGGGTAAAGGTGCCGAATAAATCTATTTCCATACCACCCGATAACTCAAAACGGGAATCAGCGAAAGCGCTTCCCGTTCATTCGGCCGGTTAAGAAATGAATCGAAATAAGTAGCCGCCGTGTTTGAAATACCCGCGACGTTCTGCACGTCCAGCGCCAGGGTAGTGGTGGTCCGCTCCCGCTCCTTGGTCCGGTAGAGGCGCAGATCCGGGCGGAAGTAAACGCCGTTGGAATTGACCAGGCCCTGGCTGTAGTCCGGCGGAATGAAGTACGGACTAATCCGACCTACGTTCCCCCAGATACGTCCGGTACGCTCGCCACCGTAACCTATGAGCGCCACGTTAAAGCCATAAGTACGTGATCGTTGCTTACGGTCGGTACCCGGCCATTCCCGCCCCAGGGTGAGCTTCGCGATCAGGTCCCCGCTGTAGCGATCTCTGGTCCAGGTGTCGTCGGACTGCTCCGTTTCGGCGCGGTACAGGGATACATTGCCCCGATAGTACCAGCCCTCGGTGCGCTCGCCACCGCCTACTTCCATTTCAATGCCGTACCGGCGGGTGGAGTGTGGTTCTGTCGAAGAGCGAAATTTTCGTCCAGCTCGAGAAAGTTGTTGGCGCTTAGCAGAAAGTCGCCTACCTGAGCGGCGTACTCCCGGGCGGTATACTGGTAGTAAGCGGTCACCAGCGCATTCACTTTTCCGATGCTGCGCCCGTAGGCTACGCTCGCCTGGTTATTTATGGGAATAAAGTCGAAGAGCGCTTCCGATCCCAGCAGCAAACCCGCATAGGGAATCTGACTAAGTCGTTCCAGCGTTACGATCATCCGCTGGTTATTTCCCCGAAGCCGGTACCGCAACCGGGGTTCGAAGACGACCAGGTTGCGGTTGTCTCCCAGTTGGTACCAGGCTGCCCGGGCCGCCAGATCCAGCGCTCCGCCGCCCGAACTGGAAAGGATTTGCGTGCCTACGTAGGGAGCGATGCTCCGCACCTCCACGCGACGTTCGAAGCCCCGTCCAAAGTCAGGATTATAGAAATTGGTCTGCGTTTCGAAGCGATCTTCCAGCAGTTCCGCCCCCGCTTGCAGGGTGACCCGTTGGCTCAGAAAAACCTCGTGATCGACGAAGGCGCTGATCCGCTGCTGATCTAACGTGCCATCGTAGACCTGTACCCGCTGGTTGGGATCGAAAAAATCCTGAATTCGCTCGGTATTCAGGGTAGAGAAAGCCGCGCCGGCCGTAAGGGTGCCGGAGGTGAAGTCCGTCTTGAAATTAGCACCCACAATGGCCAGGTCGTTCTCGTAGTCGATGTCGAACAGTTCCTTTTGCTCGGTTACCTCCTCCTCGGGGTCCGGAGAGAAGCGGTTGGTGCTGCGGCCGAGGACGGTGAAGAGACTGTATTCACTGCGTTCAGTCTGACCGTGGAGGTGGGCGTTGATGTCTGAGAAACGGATCTCTTCCCCGCCGAAATCGATCCCCGCGTCCGCCAGCAGCCCGGTGAAGCTGTATCGGGCGTTGACCAGATAGCTGACACCGCCGCCCCCAATCGGACCTTCCGTTGCTGCATCGAAGCCGATCAGACTGGCCTGCAACTGATGCTGGCGACGGTCGTGATTGCCGGGGCGCAGCCGCAGGTCGAAGGTTCCGCCCGTTGCGTTTCCGTAGCGGGCGGGCAGGCCACCCGAAAGGAAGGCGGAGTTATCCAGCACCTGGGCGCTGAGCGCATTGGTGCCCCCCCCGCTGAGGGTGGGAAAATCGTAAAAGGTACCCGCGTTGGCGGTGTGGTTGGGATTGATAATCGCCAGTCCGTTGAGTCGCCAGAGGTTGGCATTGGGCGTATTGCCGCGTACGCTCAGGTGATTGGCCTGGTCGTTGGTCTGTACGGTTCCGGGCAGGAGGGCGATCAGGCGCGCGGGATCGTAAAAGGTGGCCGGCAGGCGCCGTACCTCCTCGATGGTGAAGGCCTGCGCCAGGGGACTCACCCGCTGGTAGCGCGCGCGTACCTCGGCCCCCGGAAGGTCGATGCCTCCGAAGGAAAGCGAATCCTGGGCGGAAAGGAAAACGGTGATCAGGCAAAAGCCCAGGGCGGTAAGCAGTCGGAACATAGGCGGGGTATGGAGCGCGAAATTACCGCTTCGTAGCCAATGCCTCGCTCTACGACGGCGCCAGTGAAAGAACCGGCAGCGCGTCCACGTCGCGAAACATTCTTCCCCCAAGTCTTGCAGGATTGAACGGAGTACACGTATATTTGCGCTCCCTTAGCGAGGAGATCTACGATGGTGGATCGATTTGCTTCTTACCGGGTCGCTTAGCTCAGTTGGTTCAGAGCACCTCGTTTACACCGAGGGGGTCGGGAGTTCGAGTCTCTCAGCGACCACTTATCATACAAAAAGCCCCTTGACTATCCGTTAGTTAAGGGGCTTTTTTGTTTTGAGGGACGAAAAGGGTTCACACCCCATTCCCCCAGCTATCTACGAGCCACTCCATCAGACGAGCCAACTTGAGAGCCACCGCTTCCTGCTTCTACTGAGCCGGCCTGCCGCTCCAGTCGCATCAACGGCATATCATACAAATCCTAGCGGGCTCGCGGCGTACCAGTTTCGGCCGTCGCCATTCACCGCTAAAGCTACTGAAAGGACCCAGCTCACGCTGCAAACAGGTATGCCCACCTAATCCGGTGGTAGGACGCTGCCTTTCTGATATGGATGCGTAACAGTATATTAATTGGGGATACCGGCTCATTTTCCTTGATTTGAGAATAATATGTCATTAAGGCATTTTATACAGATGAAAATGTTTAATTGCAGAGATTTTATATATCAAGGGTTACCTTATTTCCGTAATGGCATAAATAGGCAGGATTCATCCTTTTACGGCGCTCATAGCGGTAGCAATATCTCTTTAAGCGACCATAAAAATTCAATATATGCAGCCGGCATCGGGCATTGGGGGAAATAAAGTCTGCATACACCTTCCATCATCCCTTAGCAAAAACAAATACGGCTCCAGCGTACCCGATCCGCTGGCTGCATAAGCGTAGAGGGGGGAGCAGGTTGGATCTAAGGGGTCAGGGACATTGGAGGGTCAGTATGGCGCTGCTCCGGTTTATATTATATATATTGCTATACGAACACTAAGCATTGCCTTAGGCCAACTGAATTCGGCGGGTCGCAGGTAGAACATCACAATAACGTTTTTAACATGCCCCGTTTATTTACGATAAGCTGCTTCATGTGGCTTATACTATGCGTTTCAACCTGCGAAAAAGAAACGAATCCATCCACGATCGTTACCCCGGAACCTACTCCTGTTCCCGAGCCGGAGCCGCCAGTGGAAGAACCGGAAATTGACAGCCTGACGATGGCCGGATTGGTAACACTCCCCTATACTGGGAATACAGATACTACCGGCCTGTCCGTCCTCAATGCCTCAACGGAAGGAATCGTTGAGAGCGGCGCCTACTGGATAGACCGGGACGATTATCCATTCACCACCACTTTCGTAACTAACGGAGATGATGAAGTGCTTTTGTTGCACTACGACTATCCGGGCAATACTGAGAACGATATAAATGCAGGCTCGACCCTGTTAGCTCTGGTGATGAATTTGCCGTTTGTAGCGTCCTTGTCCGATGGCGGAAAATCCGCGCTTATTAAGGACGTATTAGCGAATGGCGAGTTTAAGGAAAAGACTAGCGAATTAGCACGGATTCTAGCTCAGGGAACTCTCCCCCTAAGTACGGAGGGTGATGATATTATAGCGCTGGTGGAACACTTTGTCCAGCTGGTGATCAAGAAGTCCGTAGTCTCCGGTTCTGAGCCTATAGAGCTAAAGTTTTTATCCGGGAACATAGTAGTACAGAATCCCGGACGTCCCTACCACACCGAGGTAGGTATTTATGATGCCGTTACGGATAAGCGACTTAAACGGTTGCCCCTAGAGGGCTTCCAATTTTTAGCCCAAAACACAAAGGAACTCTTTGATCAAGGATACAATTTGATCAATGGGCGGTCAGGACCCTATTCAAGGAGTATACGCATGTGAACCGGACAACAGCCTACGCGATTAAAGTAAGAACCGGTCTGGCGCTGGATGCATCTTCTGAAAACCTAATCGCGCTAAGCGACAACTTGACGAATTTCACGCTGAACGTCATGTCCATGGTGCAACCAAGATTGAAGAATCCAAACTCAGCGTGTTATACGGCTGTAGCTGCTTTCCTAATCAACAAGGTTAACAATGGTGTACAGCTGGACGATCGGGGCGGAAGAGCATTGATGGGGTATATATACAATTTAAGCCAGGAAGGGTGGGATGTCTACAAAGAGTGCAATAAAAACACACGGAAACGCTCAACTGCTTACTGCGGTGGCGGGCGCACTTTCTAAGTTGGTTGGCCAGAACAGCGGGAATCGTAGCAACGGGCATAAACACAACTAACCAGGTGGCACAATGGGCCTATTACGATGCCGGTCTTAGACACCTGTGTTTACTATAACGGCAACCGGATTCGCAGCCTGTGATTTGATATGGATGAAGATGGAATTATCAATCCGGAAGATAATTGTCCGGATACGGCCAATGGCGAACAGGCGGATGCCGATGAAGATGGTATTGGCGATGTCTGCGACGTTTGCCCGGAAGTAGCGGACCCACAACAAGCCGACAGGGACGAAGACGGTATCGGAGACGCTTGTGACACCTGCCCCGATCTAGCGGGCAACGATCAGAAGGATACCGACGGGGATGGTATAGGCCATATTTGTGACAACTGTCCGGAGCTATGACTGCTCAACAAAAGGATACGGATCAAGACGGTATCGGAGACACTTGTTACCTGCCCTGAAGTGGCTAACGGCGAACAGATGACGAAGATTAAGATGGTATCGGAGATCGCTTGTGATACCTGCCCAGAATTGGCTAACCGGAACAACTGGATCAGGACGAAGATGGAGTAGGCGATGACTGCGACGTATGCCCGGAAATCGCGGACCCGGAGCAGGAAGATCTGGATGAGGATGGTATAGGCGACATTTGTGACACTTGCCCCAATTCGGCAAACCCGGAACAGGAAGATTCGGATAAGGATGGTGTGGGTGAGGCCTGTGACAACTGTCCGGATGAAATCAATCGGGAACAGTCCGATCTTGATGGCGACAGTATTGGGGATGTCTGCGATAACTGTCCCGATGAACAAAACTCGGAACAAGTAGACACTGATGATGACGGTATCGGTGATGCCTGTGATAAGTGTGTCGATATCGCCGGTGACAGCCAGCTGGACACCGACAACGACGGCTTAGGGGATCAATGTGACAATTGCCCATTAGTGGCCAACCCGGATCAAATGGATAGCGATAGCGATGGGGTGGGCGATGCATGCCCTTCCGACGAAGGCTATCAGCTACAATTCGGGGACTATGGTACAGATTACGATGAGAATCAACCGTAATCAGGACAGTGAACCCCGGTGATGCACTGACCCTTCCAAATTCTGTAGGGCATATGGTCAGGCTTGTATATCGCGGAGAGCCCGTAAAGTTGGAAGTTATTCCTCAGCATGGACTAGAATTTTCTGGGTGAAACCCCTACAAGTGGGGAGCCTATTATTAAAAGCGATTATCCTATATGCGTTTATGATGCCACTAATCATCGGGAAGTATGTATTGAGGTAGATATAACATTCACCAATAATGCGTATATAGCCAAGTAGTTGGCAAAAAGATAACGGTTAATATATTGCGCAGTACCGGAGAGCGAATGTAATGACCGTAAAGGGCTGGCACTGCAATTTTACCGTGATGGCACATTCACCGCCAAATATCAGGATGGATCAGATGATGAAGAAACCTACACCTATAGCTTCTATCCCCCAATCCACTACCAAAGGGTGAAGTGTGGAAATTCATACATGGAATATAGAGCATCGGGTGCTATAAGACTTCCACCACATAGTGGAGTAAAATGGCCTGATTTTATCATGATTAAAGCAAATGGCGGGTTTGCCGCGAATTCGTTTTATGGATGTCCAATTGACAACGGGGGGCGGTGGCTTATTCGGTGAGGTAAATGATCATTTGCTACTTAGTTGCGAAGAGCTTTATAAAAGGTGATCGCGGATCGAAACCATGCTGTACTAGCGAAAAGCATGCGCGGGGTGAACGGTTGTCCTGTGTAATCGATGCCGATGGGAGGTGCTCATAACTGTAGACGGCAACTTCGCCCAAACCTTAGGAGGTCGTTTTTTACTTTAGTAGGCCTGTAGGCCCGGGCATATATACCCCGGCGATGGCGACTACTCAAGTGCTTTTCGCTCCGGGAACAGTATAATGAGGAAACCGAAACCTGTCGCCCCCCACCTACTCAGTGCCTTCCCCGACGGCTACCGACCATTTACGGTTTCTTTTTGGATCATGCCAAACCTATGGTACGGTGGCTAATACACTAATCTACCGGCGAGTTTAGCCGGGGGGAATAGTCACATTGCGATTCAAAAATTGGAAAGCTTTCCAGGATGTGGAGCTTCAGTGGGAAAACCCAAAATGCATATAGCTGATTTACAAGCATTTATGTTTTAGGCCCGTAGGTTGCAGTTGATGTGCCGTGCCAGATCGGCTCGTGATAAAATGCAATATGAATTATTTCCCCGCTACCATGAACCAACCTTTCCCAAGCAAGACCGCGCAACGCAGAAATCCCTTCCTTGCCCATCGCCTCCTTGTGGTCGTCCTGGCATTAAGCCTGTGTACAGCGGGCAATCTCCGTGGGCAACTCACATTACCAGCGAATGCCAGCCCCGTCGCCAGTGTAAGAAGCTTACCACAGGAAGGAATAACTTCGGAAGCCGCAGATATTTTTTCTTTTTTCGCCATCGCCGCCGGCAGCGCAAACAGGATCACCTGGTCCGTTGTCACTGACTACACGGCTGATTACTACACCGTAGAACGGTCAATGCCTGGATCCGACCAGTGGGAATCGCTGGCCGTCTTTGTAGCATCGGGTAAGCCCGAAGGCCAACCGGACTTCACCTATTTCGATACGGCTCCCCTCCCCACCGCCGATTATCGCCTGCGGGTGCTGCGGGCCGATGGCTCGGAAATCCTTTCTCCCTCCGTGGAAGTTTACCGGGGTGAGGCACCAATATTCTAACGGGTACTAATAACCCTCCGTTGGCTAATGACTACGGCCCGACCAGCACCTGGTCGGGCCGTAGTCGTTTTACGGCTTTCGTTGGAAATAAAATCGAATCGAAAGGGCGGGCCGGATACATGTTGCGGCATCCAAAAAATGGAAATTTCCGGTAAATGGAACAAATGTTAATCTAGTTTATTTGAAAAATAATGATAATCAACTAGTTATATTTTGGTACATGGTTTGGTATGTAGAGGTTAATAACGTTTTTGTTTTCCTCGATATCAATTTTTCAAGATGACTTCTTATCCCCAGCCCCTTCACTTTCTGAGCCGCTTCTCGGTTCGCATGCTGCTAGTCCTCATCTGTTTTTCCAGCCAGGTCGTTGCGCAGCAACACACCGGTTTAAGCTTCGATGGTAAGAACGATTATATTGAATTCGACCCGCTGCTGGCCCGTGAACTGAGTAATAAGCAACAGCTCACCCTGGAGGTGCGGGTCGCATTCAATGACTTGAAGTCCTTCAGTTCGGTCTTCTCCTTTCGCCAGGAAAAGGGTAATCGAAAGTCTTACACATTAGACCTGCAAACAAGTGGCGGCGGAGGAAAATACTTCGCTACCAACATTTCCAACGGCAAGGAAGACTTCCGGATAGCGACGGAGACCCCTATCGTGATCGGGCGGGAATACCTTTTATCACTCGTCTTTGACGGTACGCAAGCCAATCCAACGGACCGTACCCAACTGTACATAGACGGGGTACGGCAGTACCTTTCCGGTGGCGAAGATGCGCCCGCCGTGACCTCCGACCTTGATGAAAGTACCCCCGTGTATCTGGGTCGGGAAAAGAACCGCTATTCGGAAATTACGGTTAGCGAACTCCGGCTGTGGAAAACGGCGCGAACCGCCAGCGAGATCGCCTCGCTGGCCTCCACCGAGGTAACCGGTCCTACCAACCCTGATATCGCCGCCAGCTACTCCTTTACTAAGCAAGTGGATGAAACCGACCGGAATAAACTGAGAACTTTGGAGGAAGAAAGTGGCAGCGGTTACGGTGGCACGCTCAATAACTTCGCACTGTCCGGAGGCAGCTCTACCTGGGTGGGAATGGCCGTGATCATGCCCGTCGACCTGGTGTCCTTCACCGGTGGTCGTTCCGGAGACAACAACGGTCTGGAGTGGACCGTAGCCAACGAGCGGAATTTCAGTCATTACGAAATTGAGCGGTCTACTACCGGTACCGACAACTGGATGGTAATGGAAGAATTTCTGGCCCAGGCTGCTGACGAGACTGCCGCATTCACCTACAGCTACATTGATTACGCACCAAGAGCCGGTGCCTACTACCGCCTGCGCATGGTCGATCTGGACGGAACGGTAAAGCTCAGTGAAGTGGTTTTCCTAAATCGCAGCGAAGCAGGCAATTTCGAAGTTTTTCCCAACCCGGCTATCGATCACGTTACGGTAAGCGTACCAGCGGAAGAACGGGTTTTCTTGCAACTCACAGATGGTGCTGGACGCCGCGTATGGACTAAGGAGCTTCCTGCTGGTACGGCTGCGAAAGCAGTCATCGCAACGGATGCAGCGCCGGGGCTTTACATTCTGACGGCCCGCACGGAGCGTCAGAGCTGGTCGCAGCGTTTGGTGATCAGGTAAAAAAGTTGCGGCCCGGAGAACTCCGGGCCACACTGAAAAGAGACACTATGAACAAACACTATTAGTAGACAGACCGGCAAAGAGCCGATCTCCAATTTCTCATTCAAAAACCACTGGGAAAGGGCTAAAAAGGTACCTGATGGGGGCCTCGGCTAGCCTAACCAAAAATGGTGAGATCACAGAAAAACAGCATATAAAATACTAGTTTTTGGTGATGGTGTGTCCTAAACGCCTGATGAAATTCTGATATTGTAGCACGGTCTGGGTTTATAACCTATCCGGTCCAAACATCAACGGCCTTAAAGGTTACTCCGTCAAAAAGCCCCAGGTCGCTAAGTTTGAGACTGGGTATCACCAGTAGGGCCAGAAAAGAAAGGGTCATAAAAGGTGCCTCCAGGTCGCACCGCAGTTTTCGCCGGACGAATCCACTTAATTCACCGTAGCGAGCAGCTACCTGCGGGCCGCGTTCCAGACTAATGATTCCGGCCACGGGCAAGGGTAACACCTCCAGGTATTCATGCCTTCCCGCGGCGATTCCCCCCCGTTCGGCAATCACCGCATTGGCAATTCGGCACATCACTTCGTCGTCCACACCCACTACCACGATATTATGGCTATCGTGGGCTACGCTGCTGGCGATCGCTCCACGTTGCATTTTCATGCCGTGGACGAAACCCACGGCGGGTGGTGCATCGCTGTACCGATTGATCACTGCAATCTTTAACAGATCGCGCTCGGGTGCGGCTACCGGATGCCCTTCGGTATCCAGTACGGGAGTCATTTCCAGCGCTTCGGTGACCAGCTCGCCGTCCGTAACGCCGATCACCCGGATTTTGCCGCCTTGCGGACCCGGGGCCACTCGGAAATCCTCCGGCAGCTTCGGGGAGCAGTGGAAATTGTTGATGGGTTCCGGGCGGAAGTCCGGAAGGCGGTGGGCACCCGCTTCGGCGACCTGCTGCCCGTTGATCCAGGTGGCCATGATGCCGAAGTGCCTTAGATCGTCGACCTGAATAAAGTCGGCCCGGTCCCCGACGCGCAGCCGGCCGATATCCAGGCCGTAATGATCTACGGCGTTACGGCAGGCGATGTGCAGCACGTTAAAGAGGTCGTGGCCCCCGCGCACCGCGCGAATGACCAAGCGGTTGATGTGGCCTGCCATCAGCGCGTCCGGGTGACAGTCGTCGGTACAGAACATCAGCCGGTCGGGAAATTCATCGATCAGTTCTTCGAGGGCGGCGTAGTTCCGCGCGGCGCTTCCTTCCCGGATAAGGATCTTCATACCCGCCGCCAGTTTTTCGCGGGCCTCGGCGGCCGTAAAGCATTCGTGGTCGGTGGTGATGCCAGCGGCGGCGTAGGCGGCGGCCTGCTCGCCGCGCAGTCCGGGAGCGTGCCCGTCGATGGGTTTTCCGGCCGCTTTGGCGGCGGCGATCTTGGCCATAACTTCGGCGTCTTTTTGCAAGACGCCCGGGTAATTCATGACCTCGCTCAGGTAGCGGATATCCGGGCGGCTCATCAGTTCGGTAATATCCGCGGCATCCAGGGTGGCTCCCGCGGTCTCCGCCGTCGTGGCGGGGACGCAGGAAGGGGCGCCGAAATTGATGCTTAGGGCGGTGTGCCGGGCATTGTCGATCAGGTATTCCACGCCTTCCATGCCCATCACGTTCGCGATCTCGTGCGGGTCACTCACCGTCGCTACGGTACCGTGTACCACGGCCAGTTTGGCGAATTCCACGGGCAGCAGCATGGAGGATTCGATGTGCACGTGTGCATCCACGAAGCCGGGCAGGATGTACCAGCCGCGCTTGTCGCGGGAGGGGTCCCGTTCGATCGAAGCAATGCGTCCGTTGTCGTCGACTGTCATTACCGCGCCGTAAATTTCCCGGGCGTCGATGTCGACGTAACGACCCTTTATTTCGTACATATTCCGCTATTGTGGTGTTTTGCCCCAACGGATAGGAGGGCGGGGGGTTGTACTTTTGAACGCTTATGGATCGACTACGGGACATAATTTTGGTTGACTTCGTGGGTTTCTCCCTGGCGGCCTACCAATTGTTGCTGATCGGGGTGGCGGCCGTCCTCCTATTGGGGACGAATCACCTCATCGTGCGGCGCTTTCTTCCCTGGTACTATGGCCGCGAGGCGGTATCCGAGAAGAACCGGACCCGGGTACGCAACGTGACCCGGTTCTCCTTTTTCAGCTTGCTGGTTATCGTCATCCTTCGGATCCTCAATATTGATATAACGTTCGTAAACGAGCCGATCCAGCAGGCGAGCACCAGTGATGGGCCGCCCGTCTACCTAACGATTCGGATCAGTACGATCGTCAAAGCCCTCCTGGCATTCATCGTCGCGAACGTTTTGGATATTCTCATCGAAGAGTTGCTGGTGCAGCGCTACCACCGCATGCACCTGTCTACGACGGCTACCGCCCAATCACTGGAGGAGGAAGCCCAGGCCGCTGACCGCTTCCGGGCCGTACGGCCGTTCATGTATACCCTGGCGAGCCTCGTGGTACTCAACGATACGGGCCTGGCTGATTTCGTATTGTACGCCTTCCGCGACCAAGCCGGAGAAGCCACTTCTACGATCACCGTCGGGAACGTAACTTTTGCCCTGGCGGTATTCCTTTTTCTGCGGTTAATGCTTATGGCCGTCACGAATCTAATTCTCGGGGCCTATTACCGGCGCTCGAAAGTGGATACCGGCAGTCAGTATGCCATTAACCGACTGATCACGTACTTCGTCTACGTAGTAGGTGTACTCCTGGTACTACAGGCGGCCGGCTTTGACCTGGTATTGCTCTGGACGGGCGCCGCGGCCCTATTGGTGGGTATCGGCATCGGACTGCAGCAGACCTTCAACGATCTCATCTGCGGCGTCATCATTCTCTTCGAAAGGGGGGTCATGGTGGGCGATGTCGTTGAGATCTCCAGTCACCAGGTCGGTACGGTACGGAAGATCGGCGCCCGGACGGCCACCATCGAAACGCGCGACGACATCATCATCTTCGTTCCGAATTCCAAGCTGATCGGCGAGAACGTCGTGAACTGGAGCCATGTGGAGCGAAAGGCGCGTTTCCACGTCGGTGTCGGGGTGGCCTATGGATCAAATACCACCCTGGTAAAGGAGATACTGATGAAGGTAGCCATGGATCATCCCCGTATCCTGAGCACCCCGAATCCGATCGTGCGCTTCCTGGACTTTGGCAACTCTTCCCTGGATTTCGAGATCATCTTCTGGTCGAGGGACTTCCTACGTATCGAAGACGTCAAAAGCGACGTCCGCTTTGGTATCGACCAGGGCTTCCGGGAGAAAGGAGTCGAGATTCCTTTCCCACAGCGCGACCTCTGGATCCGCGGCGGCAAGGGCCTGGACCGGGTGATCAGTACCCAGGAAGCGGCGCATGGTTTGGCCCAGGAGAACGGTCAGAAAGGCCCGGCTTCCGGGGAAAAGGAGTAAGGCGTCCCGTTAGCTTACCGGCTTCACCTCGATATAGAATTCCAGGGTACGGTAGGTATCCACGTCCGGGAAACCGTCGGTAGCCGGTGGCAAGGTCAATTCGAAACCCGGAGCGAATAGCGATTCGCTGTGAAGCTCGGACAGGCGGTCCGCCTGAGTCGGCGGATCCGCCGCGGGGTAACTGCTGGGGGGCAAGGTACCATCTCCTTCCCGGCGCACCGACCACCAGGCCGAGCCGTTGGGATCCGTGCGCAGGACGGGATTTTCGGGGTCACTGGCAAGATTGATATTGCCGAGGGTGAAACCCCGTTCGGCTCCGGCAGCGGAAAAACCGACCAGGAAAGCATACCGCCTACCGGGGCTTAAACGGATCTCCGCTTCGCCCCGTAGATCCCAGCGCAGGTAATGCAAATGCCCTTCCTGATCTCCGTTCCGATCCGTAGCGGGAATCGGCGGAAACAGGCCACCGCGGGCCAGTAACACGGGTTGATATGTAATGCCGGTGAGAAAGTCGTCGGCCCGGTGATTGGCGGTGAACCCATGCGCCGCCTCCGTTCCCGGCGGGGTGCCGTTATCCTCGATCCGGGGCGTACCGACTACCTCGAAGAGCGTTAGGTGAACCGGCGCGCCGGCTGCACCGGAGAGCACGGCTCTGTTGCTGTTGCCCGTTCGCAGGACAACCGCGTCGAGCCGAAGGGCGGAGCTTTCGGCGGGGATGGTAAAGACCTGCCCCAACTCCCGGTTGCGCTGAAAATAGCCCTGTTTTTTCCACTTCAAATGTTCGGCATCCATCCGACGCACGCTGGTGCTCCCACCCAGGGCGGAGCCTTCGGAAAAGAGGCCAGCCGGGGTCCGGTCAGGGGCTCGGGCGTAGGTTTTTCCCAGGCTGCTGACGCTGAGACCGTCCGCTACGGTGAGCGGCGGGTTTTCAGCCTCACCGGCGTACCTGCAAGCCGGGATAGTGAACAGAAGGAGGAAAAACAGAGTCAGCCGGGAACCGTCAAGGTGCATCATCACCCGAAGGTACAGCTGTCGTGCGGCTCCCATAAGGGGAAAGAAGTCCGACGAGTAGGGAGGAAACGACCGGCTTCCACAAAGTGACCGGGGTCCGCCGTGAACCTAGGGGAAGCCCGCTGCGTCCTCCGTGGTGAACCCTCAGCAAACTGCATGAAACTAAACTTTAAATCCACCGGCGAAGGCTTCCCCCTCGTCATTCTGCACGGCCTTTTCGGTAACCTGGATAATTGGTCGACCATCGCCAGGAAGTGGGCGGAGGACTTTCAAGTCATTCTGGTCGATCTTCGCAACCACGGTCGAAGCCCCCACGCCGACGAGATGACCTACCCGCTGATGGCGGAAGACGTGGCTGCCTTTCTGGAAAATCAGGGCGTGGATCGTTGCCACCTGCTCGGGCACAGTATGGGCGGTAAAGTGGCCATGCAGACGGCGCTGAGCTACCCGGCCCTGGTGGAAAAACTGATCGTGGTGGACATGGCTCCCCGCCGGTACGGCCGCGGCCACGACGATGTCTTCGCCGCGCTCAATGCCCTGGACCCCGCGAGCCTGGAAGACCGCCGGGACGCCGATGAACAGATGAAGCCCCACATGGCGGATGAAGGCGTGCGGATGTTCCTCCTCAAGAACCTGGCCCGCGATTCCAAGCAGGGCTTCCGCTGGCGCATGAACCTGGAGGTGCTGCACCGTGAGTACGAGAACCTGGTGGCACCCGTAGGTACGCTCGGGCAAAGCTTCCCGGGGCCCGCGCTCTTCGTGCGCGGCGGAAAAAGCGGCTACGTCGAGGATGAGGATCTCGAGGTCATCGAGCACCACTTCCCCCTAGCCACATTGGTGACAATAGCGGACGCCGGCCACTGGGTGCACGCCGAGCAACCCGAAGAACTTTACCAGGTGATTCTGACTTTTCTAGGGAATGGATAATGCGGTGCTGACCATTAACTGTAAAATGCGACTTTTTGCCTGATTTTATGGACTTTACAATCGGTTTTTTAATCTAAGCTTAGATTGTTTGAATAAGTTGTTTTGGTTTAGTTGATAACGTAGCATGCCTGGAGGGGATGTTGCGATAGTATACACCACCTAAACCCAATCAAAGATGCGCTCTCGTATCCTTTGGCACTTTCGTGCCCTATCTCTGCTTTTTTTGACGCTATTTCTTGTAGGCTGTGAAAAGGAAGAGATAATTCCTGCGAATTACGGTATGACAAGCGCCGTGTAAAAATCAACTAAAGTAAGCGCAAATGTTACCGCCGATAATGAATTTTTGACAAACCGTCAGAAAACACAGGTATTAACTTATTTCAATAAGTCTTACTCCTCCAAGTCCGAAAATTCCGATGAGCAGCTGGAAAAAGCAATCCTTAGTATAATTGACAATCCGGCAAAGCGATTGGCTGTACCCGAATACGGTTATGATGCTTACACTTTTTATGTACCCTTCAATCGTGACGATCGTTTTGGAAATCTAACGCTACAAGTTGTAAATGACACGGTTATCGCAGGGTACTTTACCCTCTACGAGATGACGGAAAATTATGCAGAGCGCTTTAATAGAAATGCCGCGAGCATAACTCAATTCGAAGGCAAAGTTCGGAGCGTACGACTCGATAAATTTTTGAGACTCTTGGGTAAATGGAGCGGTGCGAAAAATGAGGATGAAGATTGCTTCGTCTATGCTTTCGACGGACCGGATAGCCACGAAGCTTCGCCAGGTAGCGGTTCTGGAAGCGGGGGGTCAAGCGATGATAGCGGCTCAAATACCGGAGACCCGGTGGGGGGAGACAATACCGGCGGTTCCGTATCCATCGGCGGCCAGACTCCTGCCGGAGAGTCAGATGGGGGTGGTAGCTCAGGCGATTCCGGATCCGGCGGTGAATCGGATGGTGGCGGGGACAGCGGAGCCAATTCGGGGATTTGTGACGAACACGTCATAAGCGATACTGAAACGCAGACCGTAATCGCAAGAACTTACTGTGACGGAACGCGCGAGACCGTAACCATTCAAAAGCACGCAGTAATAACGTACGACGAACCAGCGCCCCGGCCGGGCGACCACGGTGTTCCAATGATCCGGGCTAGCGCAAAAGCTTACGAAGACTGCGTTAAGTTGTTGAGGATGGCAGCAATCGTACCGCGCAGCTTACATTACCAAAGCCTATCGGAGCGTTTAGAAGATCGTATTAGCCTGTCAGTAGCTAACACACCGTTTAATCTGCGCGCCGTGCTAAGCATAATCGATGTTGCAGAATATGAGGATTGCTATTTGGAAAATAATGCCGACGGCGTCTGTATCGCTGAACAGGTTGCAAATTATTTGGATCAGCTAGTTGGTTTGGCCCCCTATTTCTTGGACAGGGTGAGAAAATAACTTAGGAGGGTTTTGGGGTAATCATTTCCGGTCCGGGAGGCTGGTGTCCGCTGGGTGGATTTACCGGAGAGCAGGCCCCTTTTACTTCGTGTGGGGCCTGCTCTCCGGCAACCCCACCCAGCTCACCGTTTGGCTCTCCTGGCGAAGATAAACCAAGGTCGTGTAGCGTCTGAGCGATAAGATATCGCTTGATCTTCAAATAGAATACCAGCCGGCCGTGTTTCTGGTCGTGGCCGATTAAACCGTGTTTCCACAGCCGCAAGAACTGGGCGGGGCTCACATCACAGATGCTGGAGTGCAGGCGCTCCTCGTTGTAGAAGCGGTAAAATTCAGTTAGCCAGGCCAGTAGTTCCTTGCGGTCATTGAACTCGATGCCGATCAGGGCTTCCTCCAGAATGCTGTGAAAGCTTTCAATGTGGGCATTCTCTTCCGGGGTAGCCACGTGGGTAAATTCCTGGGTGATCCCCGCCTGCGTAAAGAACTCCCGGACACTGTGGGCGATGAACTGCGAACCGTTATCGTTACGCACCGTAATGGCGCAGACTTGCGCCGGACCGTGGTCGGCAAAGACTTCTTTGGCTAGGCCTCGCTGCCAAAGTTGCTTGACTTCCACCTGGGTCATTTGGTAGCCCAGCGCATAATCCAGTACGTAGCGGGAGTGCGTATCGATAATGGTCAGCAAGAAGATGGTCCGTCCTTCTCCCTGGATATACAGATACTTAATGTCCATCTCCAAGTATACGAACGGTGCTGCGGGACGCACGATTCTTCCAAGGGCACGGCCAACCGTACGCGAGGTTGAATACGGCTACCCCGCAAGAGCCCTTCGGCCTTCATGATTCGGTACACTTTCTTGTGGTTGAGGTGGTAGGCGGCATTGCCCAGGGCACTGTGGCACTTTCGGTAGCCATAGTCCACCAGAGGCTGAGCTAACAGATCTTTTAAAAAGGCCACTATGGCGCTATCGGACACGGATATCCACTGGGTCTTGACCCACTGCAGCGTAAAACCCCGGCGGCTATGCCTCCGGGCGCCGCAGACCGGTTTGCGTCCCCTTACGCCCGCATGCCATAGTAGTAGCTGCTCCTGGCCAGACCCGCTACCGATAGTGCTTTGACAAGGCAAAGGCCCCGTTCGGCATATTTGGTGATCAGCTGGATCATTTCCGGACGGGTGAGAACTTTTTTTTAATCAGTTCCTTGGCCAGGCTGAGCTCCATTTCTTTCTCCGCCAGCAGCTTTTTGAGCAGGGCATTGTCCCGTTCTAGCTGAGAGAACTCGGCAGGATTGATCCTCATGGCGCTGCCTTTCCGCATCAAGCCGTCTGCTCCTTGCTCCTGAAGCTTGCGTCGCCAGGTGTAAAATAAGGAGGTGGAAATACCGTGCTCGCGGCAGGTGATCGCCACCCCGTTAGCTTCACCCTGGGCCAGGATGAGTTGCTTCTCTTCGGGGGTATAAATCTTCTGTTTTTTCATGGCAAATCGTCCTAAAAAGATAGGAGGTATTTGTCCAAAGCATTAGGGGGCTAGATCAGCACCTACCCTCCATTTCTAACTTGACAGAGCACTAGTGTTTCAGGATTGAACTAAGTAATATACCCCTAGCGAAGTAGTTTTAGGAAGTTAGTGTTTTTAGGCCGTACTATACGAGCTATTATCCGAGGACTATGAGCGGCTACGCAAATTACAGCGCAACACGAAAGGGGGTAATCAGCGCCCCCGGTTCAAACTGAGAAAGGGTAAACACCGGCCACTCCTTTATGTGTTTTCTTAGCAAGAACGTGCACAAGTAGCACCACGAGAATATGGGCCATACCGTCATCCGAACACGTAAACCGGCCTCCGCAGGCTGGCGTGTACAAGTCACGCGGGCCCTCGTACCGATCGTCGCGGTGAGCCTGCTGGGGGGCTGCAATAACGAGGAACCCACCGACCTCCTGCTGGCCGCGGAGCGGGAGGCGCCCATCGGCTGGGTGAAAGTGCGCTTGTTCCGCGATTCCACCTTTGCATTGTCCCTGAGTCGCCACGGATGGCAACGGGGAACATTCCAAACAAGGCAGAATAGTTCTACCAGACAATGGTGAAACCGATGCCGGAATAAAGTCGTGGCTACGCGGCGAGCAGCTGTGCTTTCTCACCGAAGGCGATGCATGCTCGGACTTTGCGGAGATCACCTACCGCAGACCGGAAGGGTGAGCCCATCGAACGGAATGGTCGCCGCCTGCACGCACACCGCCCATGGGAGCTAGCAACTAATCCTAACTTCGCATTCGATGCACTACGGAACCTTCATCATCTTCCTCTACTTGCTTTGCACCTGCGCCCCGGCGCAAGGACAATCCAGCCACCGCGCCCTGCGGGAAGGAGACAAGGCCTACCGCGAAGGCAACTTCGAGGAAGCCGGTCGAGCCTATAATAACGCCATCCAGGAGGACAACAGCGCCCAGGGCAATTACAACCTCGGCAACGCCCTCTACGAGCGCGGAAACTACGAGGAAGCCGCCAAGCGCTACGAGGAAGCCGCCGGCCTGGCCGAGGATCCCGAGATCCAGTCGCGCGCCTACCGCAACCTCGGCGACAGCTACTACCGGCAGGAGAATTACGGGCAGGCCGTGGAATCGTACAAGCAAAGTCTGCGCATCGATCCCGACGACGCCGAAACGAAGTACAACCTGACCAAGGCCATCCGCCAGGTACAACAGCAACAACAGCAGCAGCAACAGGACGAAAACGAGGAGCAGGACGGCGAGGACCAACAGCAGCAACAGCAGCAGGAAGGCCAGGGCGGCGAAAACGGCGACCAGCAACAACAGCAAGACGGCGAGCAATCCGACGAGGGCGACGAAGCGCAGGATCAACAACAGCAGCCCGGCGGCACCCCCGGACAGTCCGACGCCCATCCCGACCAGCCGCAAATGAGCCGCGAGGAAGCCGAACGGCAACTCGGCATCGCCGCCGAAGAAGAAAAGCGAACCCTCAGCCGTTTGCGTCAGGCAAGCCGCGAAGGCTGCACCGGAACCAAAGACTGGTAATGCGGCTAAGAATACCTATCATACCTATCCTCCTCCTCTTCGTAACGGCGCTGGCCGCCCAGGGGCAGGACATCAGCTTCTCCGCCGAGGTGAGCAAAGACCGTATGCTGCGCAACAGTACGGTAGAATATCACCTGACGCTGCGTAATGCGCAGGGGGAGGAGCTAACGCCCCCGGACTTCAGCGCCTTCGACGTGCTGCGCGGACCTAACCGCTCCATCGGCACCACCATCGTCAATGGAGTAGCCACCAGCCAGATGACCTTCAGCTGGATGCTGCAGCCCCGTCGGACGGGGGAGCTGTCGATCGGTCCGGCCACCGTACGGGCCGCGGGAACGACTTACCGGGCTCCCGGAAAGACGATCACCGTGCTGGAAGTGGACGACGCGTCGCTTTCCGCCGCGCCGGAGAACTTCCTGCGGGCGGAACTGAGCACCGACCAGGCCTACGTAGGACAACAAATCATCCTCAACCTGAATTTATACGCCTCGGTCAACCCCATCTCCCGCAATATGGTGCGGGAGCCCGGCCTGGACGGCTTTTTCGCACGGCCCCGCCGCCGCTTCGATGCCTCACCCGTCACCGTGATCGAGAACGGAAGGGAATATCAGCGTCGCACCCTGGCCAGCCTGGCGCTTTTCCCCATCAAAAGCGGAACCCTGCAGATCGATCCCTACCGAATGGTGATCGGCGCGGTGCGGACCCGCTCCAACAGTACCTTCTCCCGCCGTTTTACCGAGCAGATCCCCGTCAACAGCGATACCCTGACGGTCATGGTGGAAGAGCTGCCCCAACCCCGGCCGGAGGATTTTAGTGGCGGGGTAGGGACCTATGAACTGGAAGTCCAGATCGATCGCAACCGGCTTACCACCGACGATGCCCTGACCATGGTGATGCACGTGACCGGACAGGGAGACGTACAGCGCCTGGAAGCCCCGGTGCCCGTAGACGAGGACAACTGGAACATCTACGACCCTCGCGTGGTCCGGGAAGAATTTCTGGACAGTCCCTCCGGTATGTTCGGCCGGAAGACCTTCGAATACCAGCTCGTCCCCAAGCGGGCCGGTACCTATGAAATAAGCCCCACGCTCACCTACTTTAATACCGAGACCGAAACTTACGAATCGCTAAGCCCCGAAACCTACACCATCACCGTTACGGGAGGGAGCGGGCAACAGACGTATTCCATCGATACCAGCGAGGTGACGGAGGAGGTACTGAGCCTGCGCCCCGCCGCCCCCCTCTCCGCGGGCCGGCGTTACGACAGTACCATTGCCGACCGGCCGCTCTTCTGGGGACTCGTGTTGCTGCCGCTCCTGATCGGGGGAGGGCTCATCGGTTTCAGCCATTACAGGCAGCACCTCGACGACCGGGACCCGGCCCTGCTGCTGCGCCAGCGAGCCGGGAAGGTAGCTACCGCCCGCCTGAAAGAAGCCCGCGTCCACCTGCAAAAGGTCGAGGCCCGGGCCTTCTACGACGCCGTGGAAAACGCCGTCCTCCGCTACCTTCGCGAACGCTTTAACCTGAGCGTTGCCGATCTGAGCCGCAAAAATATCCGACAGGTACTGGCGGAAGCCGGAGCCGATGCCGACCTTACCGAGCGCTACGACCGACTACTGCAGCGGTGTGAAATGGCCCTTTACGCCGGCCAGGATTCCGCCGAGGACCTCGGGTATACCTACGCCCAGGCCGTCGACCTGATCACGGAAACGGAACGGCAGCTCAAATAGCCTATGCTCTCACTTTTCCGCACCAATCAATCCTTCGCCAGCCTGATGCTCTTCGGCTACGCGCTGCTGTTGCAGGTGCCCGTTTTTCTCTACGGCGGCGGCGTAACGGAGGACGAGGATATCGGCTTCCACGGTCAGTGGCTGCGCGGATTGGTAGCCGATAGCTGGCTGTTGTCGCTGATTCTTCCCCCCCTCCTCGTGGCCACGGCGGGCATCATTGCCAATAACCTGTGCGACCGGTACCGTATCAGCCGCACGGTGACGCAGTTTCCGGGCCTGTTTATCGTCGTGGTCTGGGGACTGGTCCCCGCTTTCCATTACTTCGATCCGCAACAGCTGAACCTGGTGTTCCTGTTGCTGAGCATCGGGGCATTGGGGAGTACCTATAAAAGTATCACCCCGGCCCTTGCGCGCTTCAACGCGGGATTCTGGTTGGGGCTGTCCGCACTACTGGAGCCCACCTATTTGCTGCTCATCCCCGGTTTCTTCCTGGGGATCAGCATTTTTCGAACGGCCGACCTCCGCTCCATGTCCCAATTGCTCGGAGGTGCATTGGTAGTGTATTTCCTCGCGATGGTGAATGCCTACCTGCAGGGTAATCTGGAAGCTTTCTACATCACTGACCTGCGGGTGTTTGGGATCTGGTCGCCCGAGAATGCATCGGTATACAATCTGCTGGGCATCGCGCTGCTCCTCGTATTGGTGCTGGTGGTGCTTCTGACCGGAGCCGCCAGCCGGGTACTGCTCAGTATCGAAGGGGGCAAAAACCTTTCTTTCGTTTATTGGGTGTTGTTGTTTTCCCTACCGGTGGCCTTTTTAGGGGAAGAGCTGCAGGTGGTCGATGCGGAGATATTGGTTGCCCCGCTTGGATTGCTACTCGGTCTTTGGTTCGTAGACCGCTCCGACCGGAAAGCGGAAGTATTTCACCTGCTGCTCTTTGCCGGCGTGCTTACGCTGACGGTCTTACAATTTACCAGCTAACAAATCGAGCCTATCCCGGTTATGGGCGGATAAACTGAATAAAATCACGTACCGCTAGACATTTCCGTTCCTTCGCCTTTTGCCCCCCAGGCTCAGCAGCTAGGGCCCCCTCCCCAGCTGCCGCAGAGGGGGGGGAAGCCGAATCAGCTAGAATGTATAGCGGTATGATAAAACCAGCTACTATGGCCGGATTCTTTGCCGAATTCAAAAAGTTTGCCGTCAAGGGTAATATGATCGATCTCGCGGTGGGCATCGTCATTGGCGCTAGCTTCAATAAGATCGTCGACGTGCTCGTAAAGCAGGTAATCACGCCGCCGCTGGGCTACCTGACCACCGGCATCGAACTGGCCGATCTGGCTTGGGTAGTCAAGGAACCTGTGACCAACGGCGAGGGCGAAGTGGTGGACCCCGGGGTCGTCATCGGTTACGGGCTGTTCCTCGAGACCCTCATCGACTTCTTCATCATCGCGATGGTACTCTTTCTGATCATAAGGGGCATCAACTCCCTGCGGGACGAGGCCGAAGATCCGAAGAACGATAAAGTGCCGACGCCGAAGGACATCCAGCTACTGACCGAGATCAGGGACGAAATGAAGCGGATGAACGACGCTCCCCAAGCACCAGCGCAGCCCCCAGCCTGATCCCCGCCACCGAGCTGTTGCCGGAGCTGAGCAAGGAAAGCAACTTGTCGGAGGCGGCAAACAGCTGAAAGCGTCCGGGCGTCGCGAAGGCATGGAGGCCGAGGTTGGTCCGAATGCCGCTGCGGTGGTTAAGATTTACGCCGATCTTCAACCAGTCGGTAACGGCATAGCGGCCCATTACCGCAAAGGCGGGCACCAATTCGCCCATCCGGTCCTCCAGGGTGATCAGCGCACCGGCCGTGATCTTATCGGTCAGGTCGTACTCGCCACCCAGGAAGATACTCGCCGCGATGTTGCTCCGGAATCCGTTTACCCCGCGGGTGGGTTCGAGCGCCTGAACCAGGCTATCGACGGCCTGGTCGACGGAAACCGAATCGCGCAAGAGGTCGTCAAGGATGTCCAGCCCGCTGAAGGAGGCGGTGCCGTCGAAGCGGAGGGTGGTGATGTTTTCTTTCCAGTCGATACCGGCGCCGAGGTCGGTTACCGACGCGTTGAGTCGCAGCCGCTCGAGGTTCACCGCCACCCCGAGGTCGAAGGCCCAGCCGGAATTTCCCGAAAACAGGTCGCCGGGCTGCAGTCTGCTGGGGTTGTATTCCAGGTCGAAATCGTCCAGCGAACGGAAATTAAAGGCCCGGACGGTATTCAGCGTCAGATCCTTATCAAGGGTGAGGGTGTAATTTTCGGAGCCCGTAGTGAGTTCCAGGCTTCCTCCTCCGGCGGTCTCGATGCTGGATACCCCGGCGAGGTATTTGATCCGTCCGCCGATCGCTATTTTCTCGTTTACTGCGTATCCGAAGCCAGCGCCTATTTCCTGGTAGCTCAGTATGCCGCCCCGAGGGGCGATGTCGACCGTCTGCCCGATGTATGCGGCGTTGCCCAGTGCCACGAGGTTGACCAGCGACCGCGGATAATCTCCGTCACCGCGAACGCGCAGCCGGTGGTAAAGCTGGTAGCTGAACTTCCCGTCGTTGATCGCCGCGCCGATGGTTTCGATGGAATACACGTCCTGGACGGCGTTGCGGTCTTCCGCGAGTCCGGCCCATGCGGCCAGATTAAGCTTTCGCTGGCCGCTTTCTCCCTGGAAAATATCTCCGTAGTTCACGTTTTGCAGTCGCAGGTCGTTGGCGATGCCGGGCAATCCGATGGTGATCCGCGTAGGCAGAAAATGAACCATCGCCGGGTTGTGGTAGGTCGACTGCCAGCTCCCCGAAAGGAGCGGAGCGGTAAGATTTTGCGCACCGAGGGAAGCGGCCAGCAGAAAGAGGAGGGGGATTAGGCTTTTCCGCATGGCTTAACGGGTTTTGACGGTCAACCGGGCGCCGATACGCACCCGTAATTCCTGGTCATCGGTCACTTTCACCGCGCGGCTGCCGCCATCGCTCGTGGCGAAGGTGGTTTCCAGAATGAGGGTGGTGGCCCCCCGTATAGCTTGGAGCTCGTCACCGGTGAAGGGAATGTCCGTGGTTGTTTGTTGCGATCCGGTGGCATTGCCACCCGCATCCACGGAGCTGGCTTCGATGATGAGCAGCTCGCCGTCGGTGAGGTCGGCCAGCGCGTTACCCTGATCGTCGAAGAAGGTGCCGGTCAATGACAGATCGAAGGGGATCTCGTTATCCGTAGTGAGACGGAGCGATGCCGTGGTGATCTCGCCGTACTTGTCGCCGAGGTTGATGGGGAAGCTGTCGCGGATCCGGAAATCGTCGGCCGCGCCGTACAGCGGCAGTTCGACGTTCACCGTAGCGGCGTAGCTGCTGGTGTCCGCTAAAAAGCCTTCGATGGACGTGTCTTCATCCGGGTTGATCAGGGCGCTGATCCGGTAGTTGAGGGCTACGGGCTTAGCACTGATCAGTTCGAGTACGTTGCTGTTGGTCTCATCGACCACGTAGCTCGTGAACCGCTGGGACCCCGGCTGGTCAGGGTAATCGAATGCGAAACCTTCCTCGACGACGCTTCCTTCAACGGCTACGGTATCGCCCCCCACGGTCGTGATGTATAGATCATCGATCACCGCCCGGGAAGGGACGCCAAAACTGTTACGGACCGTGACGGTGATCCGCGGCTCCACGAAGGAGATATCTCCCCCCAGGTAGTTGTCGAAAAAATCTATCCTCAGCACGTCGTCTACGCCAGGGTAGGTCTGGACGCCGAAGTACCCTTCGAGGTACGAAAAGTCGAGGTTGGAAAGGACGGCGATCGTGCCGGTCGCGGGATCAAGCTCCTCCCCGTCCGGGCCGTCGATTGCGTAGTTGATCGTCAGTGATCCGGTGGTGAAGTCAAGTTCATAGCCGTCCAGGTCGAGCGGTTCAGTAGCGTTGGTGAGGGCGGGTGGGGTCCCGGATCCGGAATAAGCGGGCAGTTCGCCGCTCACCCGCAGGGGATCCCCGTTCCGGAGCAGCGTGGGAAAGGTCAGTTCTACCGATACCGGAACATCGTAAGTATTCGGCAGGCTATAGGTAAAGTTGCCGCTCTTGAGGCGGAGGATATCGAGGCTTGCGTCGCCCGGCAGGGGAAAGGGAAGGGTGCGGGACCGGCTGGTGATCGGGATCGGAAGGGCGCGGCCCAGGTTGCGCAGGTCGGTAAAGATCGCCTCGCCCGTCACGGAGGGGACCGTATCCGTATAGTTGAACCGCAGCAAACCGTCGGGATCGATGGAAAGGGTCACCTGCTCGTCGATCTCGCCCAGTAATTCCGGTAGGTTCACGCGGCTGTCAACGAGCGGAACGGCGTATTCCGCTTCTAACAGGACCTCGTCGACACGCAAGTCTTCGACGAGGTCGCTACAGGCGGTGATCGAGAGCAATAGGAGGATGGCGGGTAAAAGCTTTTGCATACGCTGGTAGTGAAAGAATAAATAGGGCGCCGAGCGCAGGATTAAACAAGGCGTGGGACCGTATTCCCTACGGCGAAAGAAGAACAATGGCGATCTGGCCAACTTGCCATTGCCTCGGACGTTCGTTATCTTCGATCGCCTCGCCCGCTTGGCTAGCAAACACGCAACACAAACACGCAACATGAAAACCGGAAGCTTCTCCTCCCTGCACCTCAGTAATTTGGCGGATCAGGCGGAGCGCTTCATGTTGATGACCTATGAACGCTTACCCCGTTCCCTTGTATTGCACAACGACAGCTGGGCACTGTCGCTAGCCGCACATTCTCTTGAAATTGCGCTTCGCCGGCCGGGCGTATCCCCCGATTTGCCACATTTGGCCCGCGCCGTAGCCTTCCTCGAAGCCTGCCGCTACTGGGGTCAGGGCAGCGAACTCCGTAATTGGAAGGAAGTTGCCCAGGAATTCCGGGAGTGGACCGGCCCCGACTACCTCAATCTCCAGCTTACCCTCGCTACCGTCTTGCCCGACGGCAGCAGCAACCTGCGTGCGGAAGTAGCCGACGTGCTCTACGATGCGAAGCTAGCCCAACGCCTCCTTTCCGGAGCCGAAGGAGCCGAGCTGACCTGGCTGGAGAATCGATATGCCCTCGATACCGGCCAGGGGCCCCGCCGCGCCATGAACCGTACCGATGCCCTGGCGCAGTACCTCGAGGAGTTGCGCCAGGCGCGCTTCCGCGACGGGGAGCTCCGCCGCCGGTACCAGCATACCCACAGCGCCGTCTTACTCGATCTGCAGAAGATGGTCGACCGCCTGGAAAAGAAAAAACCGGGCCTCTTGCCCGCCCCGGGTACGGATCCCGACCGGACCGGCGTCCTCAACGGCATTGAGCGGGGGCCTACCCGACAGGCTACTCAAACCTACTTCCGGACCATTTTCCGCAACCATATCCAGCTGAAGCGCATGGCCGACCAGAAGGCCGCGATCATGGTCAGCGTCAATGCCCTGCTTATCGGCGTGCTCATCACTTTCGTCAGTTATCGCAACTGGGCCCAGACGCGCCCCGAGATATTATTGCCGGTGGTGGTCTTTATTGCCTGTGCGCTCGCTAGCCTGGTGTACGCCCTCTTCGCTTCCCGACCCCACACCCGAAAGGGAGAAGAAAAGAATCTGGCCTTCTACGGCACGGTAAGCAAAATGAATCGCGAGGAATTCTCCCGCCGCATGGAGGAAACGCTCCTGGATCCGGATGCCCTTTACGGCAACCTCATCAGCGACCTGCATGGATTGGGCACGACGATCGACCGGAAGTACAACCTGCTAAAGGTCGCCTACAACATCTTTTTGGTAGGTCTGTCGGTGAGCGTGACGCTGGTGGTAATCATCATCTTTTTCTTCTACCGCTAGCGGTGGGCGTCCGCGAACGATCACCTTCCTTCGGCCGATTGACCTGCTTTGCCACGGGCTAGCCTAATCTTCTTCGTTGGTCTCGTTCTTCTGAGCTTCCAGTTCAGCGGCTTCGGCGGCTTTTTCCTCTTTACGCTTACTGACCTTATTCAGCAGTATGGCGGCCTTGATGAGGAAGTCGTCGTGGTACATCGTGTACTCGTTGAAGACCATAAGCAGGCGGGCGGCGTCGAAGGCGGCCGTTCCCGGAATGATCTGCCGGGCGGCAATGGGGTGCAGCCAGTACTCCAGGTTATTGGACCGCAGGTAAGCGCGATCCGTGTTGAAGTCGATCACCCGGGCCAGCTTGTTGAGGCTGAATAGGTAGTCGGTTTCCCGATTGAGATCCTTCTGGATGTCGATGATGTTCGTGTAGTCGAACCGCACGCCGCTGCGCTCACAGAGGAAAATGTCGCGCCGGCCGTCGAAGACGATCATGTCCTGAAAGCGGTACTTATGCAGATTCTTATTCAGGAAGTTGCGGATGGCGTTCTTGGTCGAGCGCAGGTTGCGAAAGGCAAACTGCAGGTCGTTTTCGCTGAGCCGGAAGTCTTCGTGGTAGGGGTAGCGGCGGTTGGTCCGCATATTGAGTACCTCCCGGACCCGACGAACGGTGTGGCCGAGCTCATCCGTTTCGGCGTAAACGTCTACGATATCGACGTTGGCCTGGTTGATCCAGCTTTCCAGGAATATTTTGTTGGAGCCTCGTTCAAAAACCAGTAGAGCAAT
Organism: Lewinellaceae bacterium; assembly: GCA_963747415.1. Classification (GTDB taxonomy): domain Bacteria; phylum Bacteroidota; class Bacteroidia; order Chitinophagales; family Saprospiraceae; genus Neolewinella. Next base: position 2,855,424 of record CAVVFF010000004.1, read on the forward strand.
CTCACTGATTGCGTAAAAGTTTGGATAGCCGCCGTATATGTTCCCGTACTTTAACTCTAAAAAGGCGATGTTTTCGTTCACGGTCTGAGGTTAAGTCAATCAATAATGGGTTTCCCGCAAGAAAAATTTTCATGAAAGGTCACTATCAAAGATAAGCCTTTCCTGAGTAAAGGGTTGGTGCCTGCAAACGTTCACCTGCAATTGACTTGGCCGTACCCCGACGGGTAAACGGCTGATGTAGGTGGGTCTAAGGCGTTTAAATTGGTGCCGGAATGGATTAACCGCCGGTGAGAGGGGAATATTGTTGGGTCCGATTTTAAACGATCATTTGCCGCTGCCGGCCGGCTTGTCGGAGCTGTTACTTCCAGAGGGAATCGATAAACCGACCGTCCCGGTAAATGACTTCACCGTCGGCCAGTACCTCACCGCCGTCGCGCATATTGGCGATCATATCCCAGTGTACCGAGCTTGAATTTTTCCCGCCCGCCTGGGCGTAGCTTTGCCCCACGGCCATGTGTACGGTGCCGCCGATCTTTTCGTCGAAGAGGATCTGCTTGCTGAAGCGGTCGATATCGAAGTTAGTTCCGATGGCGGCCTCCCCGAAGCGCCGGGTTCCCTCGATCGCGAAAGTTTCATCCAGTACTTCCTGCCCGCTTTCCGCTTGCCAGGATTGGATCTCGCCGTCCTTTACCTCCAGGGTCACCCCCTTCACCTCCTTCCCGTTTCGGATGGCCGGGTAGTCAAAATAAATGTGGCCGGTCACTGAATCCTCCTCCGGACTGGTATACACCTCCCCGCTCGGCATGTTGGTCTGCCCGTCGCTGTTGATCCAGGTCCGCCCCTGCGTCGTGAAGCTGATATCGCTTCGCCGGTTGCGGTAACGAAAGGTCGTGCAGCTGTTCAGGTGATCCACCACCCGCTGCTGCCGCTCGCGCACGCCGTACCATGCGGCTTTGGGGTCGGCTTCGTTCAGTTTACAGGCGTTGAAGACGAAGGCGGCGTATTCCTCCTCCGACATGCCAGCCTCCTCCGCCAGGGCCGGGGTGGGGTAGATGCAGACGCTGCGCTTCAGCCGCCGATCGGCCGTGCGGGCGAAGTAGGTATCGTGCAGGGGTTTGAAGGCCTTGCGCCTTGCTTCCTTCAGCGCTGCCGCCGGAGAAGGCTCCCGCAGGTTGAAAGGTGCTTTGACGGCGATGTAGGCTTCGAATTCGTTCATCGCCCGCTCTTCCAGCGTCGGGATATAGGCCGCCTGCTCCGGACTGGCGTATTCCCGTAGCGCTTCCGCTTGTCCACGGGTCGAGAGGCTGAACTCACAGTGTCCCCCTGCTTGGAGGCATTCCCGGTAGATTGCGTCGAGCAGCGGCTCGGCCAGCGTAGTGGAACTGATAAAAAGCCGCTCCCCTGGCTGTAGGCTGACGCAGTAGTTCACGAGTAGATGGGCGTATTTGTCTAGGTATTCGGCTCTGGTCATGGCTGATCGGGATCTTTTCCCGACCCTAACGGGAAGACTCCCTCCAGGTGCGATGGTTGAGTTCGGAGAATTCCTGGTTTATGGCGGACGGGGAAACGGCCTATCTCGCTACCGCTCGTGGCGTACCAAGGTCGAGGCTTTCTAAGCCGACTCGCTGCGGTGGATTACGCTTGTTTGAACCGCAGATCACGCAGATGGGGCGCTGATTATTCGCCTGCGGCGAGCGCACTATGATGGAAAGCAAACCGCGGAGACTCAGAGGTGCGCTGAGGAGGGTCACCCGCAGGCGGGTGACCTGAGCCGTGGACGGATGGTTCGTGACCCCCACTTCAAGGTGATGGAATAACCGGCAAGCATCAGTCCCGCCCCCCCCTTGCAGTTAGAAGGCAAAACCGAGAAGATTGAAAATGTAGCTGGGAAAGAGGAAAACTTTGGATTGGTCGATGAGGCCACCGCTTCCCCCGGCACCCCGAACCAAAAGGCCACCAGACTATTAAGTAGCTTACATTCCTTACCCCGAACTATGAGCTTTTTAACGGCAAAGTGGAAAAAACTAGCCTTCGCCAATTACCCGGTTGAAGCATCCCTGCTGCAGTCTTACCTGCCCGTCGGCACCGAATTGGATACCTGGAGCGGCAACCCGTATGTCAGCCTGATCGGCTTCATGTTTCAAAACGTTCGTTTGCTCGGCGTCCCCGTGCCTTTCCACATCAACTTCGAGGAGGTGAACTTGCGCTTCTATGTCCGCCGCCGCGTGGACGGACAATGGCGGCGCGGCGTGGTCTTCATCAAGGAGATTGTCCCCAAACCCGCCATTACCTTCGTCGCTAATACACTTTACGGGGAAGCTTACGAAACCCGTCCCATGCGCCACCGCTGGACCATCGAGGAAGACCACCAGCGCATCGAATACAATTGGCGGGTGGGAAACCAGTGGCAGACCTTCGCCGTCACCGCTGATGTCGAATCGCAGATCATCATGGCGAACAGCGACGTGGAATTCATCACCGAACACTACTGGGGGTACTCCAAAAACACGGTAACTAAAACTACCGAGTACGAGGTCACCCATCCCCGCTGGGAGCAGTCCGCTGTCAGCGACTACACCATCAATGTTGATTTTGCGCTGAATTACGGCCCACGCTTCGCCTTCCTGAATGAGCGGACCCCAACCTCTGTTTTCCTAGCCGAGGGATCTGCCATTACCATTGAAGGGAAACGAAAGCTAGAGGTACTTGGCGAGCTGTAGTCCTAATCAAAGAACTTGTACCAGCGCGGTCGGAGACCGCTGCGTACCCAACCGGGAGCGCAGCGACCGGCAAGAGTAACGCCACTAAAAGACTAAAGAACTAAGCTCGCGCAGCGAGCCTCCCGGGAGCGAAGCGACCGGCAAATGCAGCGCCACTAAAAGACTACCCCCTAAAAGACTAAGCTCGCGCAGCGAGCCCCCTACCACTGCTTAGCGATATAAGGATAAGTCTGCTGATACTCCACCCGCACCAATTCCGTCAGCCGGTGGCGCAGCTCGTTGATGTTCTCTTTCGTTTGGGCACTCACCAGCATGGCTTCCTGTCCGAACTCGGCCTCCAGTCCCCGTTTCAGGTCGGATTCCACTTCCTCCCGACCGTCCTCGTCCAGGTACATATCGTAATTCCGCTCGCGGAAGAGGTCCATTTTATTGAAGACCAAAAGCGTTGGTTTATCCTGGCATTCCATCTCCTTCAGCAGCGTTTGCACGGTGCGGATCTGGTCGTCGTATTGGGGGTGGGCCACGTCGACGACGTGCAGCAGGATGTCGCTCTCCCGAACCTCGTCCAGGGTGGACCGGAAAGACTCGATGAGGTGGTGCGGCAGCTTGCGGATGAATCCGACCGTATCCGTGAGCAGGAAGGGCACGCCCTCGTAGGCGAGTTTGCGGACGGTGGTGTCCAGGGTGGCAAAGAGCTTGTCTTCGGCGAAGACGTCGCTTTTCGTGAGCAGGTTCATGAGGGTGGATTTCCCTACGTTAGTATAGCCGACCAGCGCCACGCGCACCATGGCATCGCGCCCCTTGCGGCGGGTTTCGGCCTGCTTGTCGATCTTCTCCAGGTCCTTTTTGAGTTTGCTGATCTTGTCGCGCACGATACGACGGTCCGTCTCGATCTCCGTCTCACCGGGGCCCCGCATACCGATACCACCACGCTGGCGCTCCAAGTGCGTCCAGAGTCCGCGGAGCCGGGGCAGGAGGTACTGCATCTGGGCCAGTTCGACCTGGGTCTTGGCCTGGGCCGTCTGGGCGCGACCGGCGAAGATGTCGAGGATAAGCGTGGAGCGGTCGATGATCTTAACCTTCATTTCCTCCTCGAGGATGTTTACCTGCTTGCCGCTGAGGTCGTCGTCGAAGATGACCATGGAGACGTCCTCGTGGTCCTTCACGTAACTGGCGATCTCGTTGGCCTTACCGCTGCCCACGAAGGTGCGATTGTCGGGGTGATCCAGTTTCTGGATGAATCTTTTGACGGTCTTTGCACCTGCGGTTTCCGCCAAAAACTCCAACTCATCCAGGTACTCGGTCACCTGCTCTTCGGTCTGTCCGCGCAGCACGACGCCGACGATCACGGCATACTCCGTTTCCTGCGCTAATCCACTGGCCTTCTGGCCTACGTTCCATTCATTCGCCATAGGTCTGGTATAACCGGCGGTGGCGGGGATAAGTTGCCTTTCAGAGCTGTCCGGCGGCGGGAAGAAGTTTTTTGCGACGGAGCGCAGGAGAAAAGCAATGAGGCATGTCCAACCGCCCGCTGAGTAGGTATATTCATCGTTCAAGTAAGACCAGCTCAATTTGTTCCCCCGCATCTTCGAATATAACCGTGCCGTCAACGACCAGATGCTGTACGAGCTCGACAGCCACGGCCACGAACTGCCCGAAAGGAGCTATCCCCTGTTCTGCCACGTCCTGAACGCCCACCAAATATGGAATGCCCGTATCCTGGACCGGCCTCCCTTCGGCGTGAACGACGTTCATACTTACGACGACTGCGCCGTCATCAACGGAGATAATTACCGCGACACGTTAGCGATCCTCGAGCGATTTGACCTGGAGGAGCCGATCACCTACGTGAACTCCCGCGGCGACCGGTTTACCAACACGGTCGGCGACATCCTTTTCCACGTGGCCAACCACACTACCCACCACCGGGGACAGATCATCGCCGACTTTCGTTCCGCCGGACTCGAGCCGATCAAGACGGACTACATCTTTTACCGGCGGGAAGGTTTTACCCCAGCACCCGATTGAGCACCGCCGCCGCCCGGTAGCCCGCCGCTCCCAGGCGTTCTTCCACGATGGGTAGAAAGTCGTGCTGGTAGTCGTAACCGAGGTCGGGCAGGCCGCTCTCCCGGTCGGTGCGGTCGTAGAGGGTATTGTAGATCCGTTCGCGCAGGATGACGGACTCCTCCATCCAGGTTTGTGGGGCGTCGTCGGACCATTCGGCTTTCCGGGCGCGGGTATGCATGGTCACGTAGTCGGCGAATTCGGTAAAGCTGAGCCGCTCGGCTTCGATCATCTGCGTATCCCACACGGAGTGCAGGTTGTAGCGGTCGCCGAAGAAGAGCACGGTAATCTTGTTACCGCCGAGGTCCCGGTTCTTGCCGACGTGGAGGGGCATGTGGACGTCCGCGATGAAGTGGATCAGGAAGGCCAGGGCGGTGGCGTCCAGCGATCCGGCCAGGGGCTCCACGCCGTTTTTGTCCATCAGGTCGCTGAGCCGTTGCCGCGTTTCCTCCTTGCCGGCCAGTACGTCGGTCATGAAAGCGATCGCTTCCTGTACGTCGTAGATGCCGGGGTCCTCAGCGGTTTCCTCCGTGACCTGGGCTACCGTCCGGTCGGGTTGTACGGTCATGTAGTGCCAGGGGCTGGCGAAGTCCCAGCCGGATTCGGCGCGGATGTAGTCGGGCCAGGTGCTGACCTGCGAGAGGTAATTGTCACCCAGGGCCGCGTCCACCCGGGCACGGGCCGCGTCGTTCAGGTTCTCGTAGGCGATATGGGCCACGATGCGGTGACCGTTTGCGCCCCAGGCGGGGAGGAGCTGAGGTAGGTAGCAGAGTAGGAGGATGAATAGGACTCGGATCATGGCCGCAAAGGTAGGTAAGCACGCCCCTCTCCAGAAGTAAAACGGGTTAAGTTTGACGTAGGCGAAGCAACCCGGCGCGACTGTCGGGAAATTCGTTAAGTCGTCGGCCGACCGAAGCGATAGCGGAGGCTCCTCCGACGACTGGGTCTATGTACCAGCGCCCACTGGGTTACCGGGAATAGGCCTACCTTGATCTAGCAGCAATTCCCCCGCCGAACCATATGGCCGAAGACCGACTAGAAATCGAATCCACCGAAGACCTCCGCCTGTGGCTGGCGGCCAACCACCTTACTTCCCCATCGATCTGGCTGATCCGCTACCGGAAAAGCGCGGGGGAGAGACACGTCTCCTGGAGCGAACTGGTCGACGAGCTGCTCTGCTACGGCTGGGTGGACAGCCAGGCCCAAAAGGTGGATGCCGAGCGCACGATGATCCGCATCAGTCCGCGCAACCCGAAAAGCCACTGGTCGGGCATCAATAAAGAGAAGGTCAAGCGACTCCGTGAGGAAGGACGCATGACCCCCGCCGGCGAGGCCCTGGTGGAGGTAGCCAAGACCAATGGCTGCTGGACCTTCCTGGACGACGTGGAGAACCTCATCGTTCCTCCCGACCTGGAGGAAGCTTTGGCCGCCACCGATAAGGCGGCCTACTACTACGACCGCTTCCCCAACTCCGGCAAACAACTTATCCTATACTGGATCAAGAGCGCCAAAACGGCATTCACCCGCGAAAAGCGCATCCGGATAACCGTGGAGAAGGCGGCCCGCAACTTGAAGGCCCATCATCCCAAGGGGCGGGATGCGGGGCCGAGCTCGCCAGGTCCGGAGGACGGATCATAGAACGAAACCGATGACCGACCCCGCAATCAGATCGATTTGGCGCCCCTATGTCCGGCTGAACGCCAGGTTAGGCTGGGTCCTGTTGGCCATCGTCTGCATCCCCCGCTTCTTTCTCGTGCTTTGGGCCAACCAAAATGGGAACTACGGACCCATAGGCCTCGCCATGCTGATCTCCGGTTGCATTCCCTTTTTGCTGCTTTCCCGAGGCGGCAGGCGCCGGATCGGCATCAGGCGGCCGCGCGGTCTTAGCGGGCTGCTGCTTGCATTGGCCGCTGGCATTGCCTTCAGTCTGCTGCTGTACGTCGTCGGTACCGGGCTGTACGACGATAGTTACCAGAACTGGTACGCCTACATCGGCCGGTCCTACGGCATACCCGCCGGCATATCGCCCGACGACCGGGACCTGCTCTTCCTCATCATGGCCGGCACGGGCATGGTCGTCAGTCCGGTGGGGGAAGAGTTATACTTCCGCGGGATCGTACACGCCGGCTTTGCCCGTTCCCTCGGCGAAGCCCGCGCGACCGCATTGGACGCCACCGCCTTCGCCCTGACGCACCTGGCACATTTCGGACTGGTCTGGGTCGGCGGGAGTTGGAAGTTCTATACCCTGCCGGCGCTTATCTGGGTAGCGGCCATGTTCGTCGCGAGCCTGCTCTTCACCGCCATGAAGCGACGCACGGGTTCGCTCTGGGGGGCCGTTGGCTGCCACGCGGGCTTCAACCTCGGCATGATCTATGCGATCTTTTACTGGCTCTGAGCACGATTTGCTCGCTACGAAGCATGCGTGCCGCGCTACCCGCTTCGGCTTGCGAAAACGGACGGCGTTTGGCCTTGTTGCGCCGGAGCGCAGGTGAAAGGATAGGTGGTCCCTTTATCGCAGACAATCCGATGCCATCGTAACCTTACGCGACCGATGGTCTACTCCTTCCACTTGGCTTACTATGATTGACGTACTTACAATTCGCTACCGTTGGACCGCTCAATTAATCTTTCTGACAAGGTATATCGCACGGCGGGGGGTGGCGTATTTCGTGCCCTATACCTAGCTTGCGGTCCTTTGTTTGGGTGTACAGACGTTCCTGTACGTTTCTTTTCTCCGGGAATAATTCGCCGAGCAACCGATTGCTAGCATTCAGATTGCTAGGGATCGGGTTAGCCTTTGGGTACTCACCTGGCGGGGTATTCGCCGGCACAATGGACCTATATCTGCGGTGAGTCACGGTCGGCAAGTTCTCTCGGAATCAGCGGGTAAACCCACCGTAGTACGGTATACTTTCTCCTGTAATGGCAGGCCTGTGGGAACACTGATCAACAGACGGATGGACTGGCCTGCAGAGAAACCGGACGCGTTTACAGGCAAAATGCGTGCCTAAGGCATCTATTCTCCAAGAGTTTGTAAATCCTGCGCCCCGCCGCCCAAAGCCTATTTTTTGAACCAACCGCCCGCCCGCTCATTCCAAGGACGGAGAAGCAGTCTACCTATGCCCCGCATCGTACTCCATACCAACATCAAGGCGGAAAGCCCCCTCGTCTTTGATCTGGCCCGCAGTATCGATCTGCACAAGCTATCCACCGCCCGGACGAACGAGGAGGCGATTGCCGGTCGGACCAGCGGGCTCATTGAGCTTGGCGAGACAGTGACTTGGCGTGCCCGGCACTTCGGGATCTACCAAACCCTGACGGCCCGGGTGACGGAATTCGATCCACCCCGCAGCTTCGCAGATGAAATGGTCAGGGGAGCCTTCCGGCGCTTCCGGCACGAACACCGGTTCGAGGAGACTGCCGGGGGAACGGTGATGACGGATGTATTTGACTACACCTCTCCCCTCGGCATATTGGGTCGACTGGCGGATAGGCTATTCCTGGAACGGTACCTGACCGGGCTGCTCCGTCGGCGCAATGCAGTGGTCAAGCAATTCGCCGAATCCGGAAGGTGGCGGCCAGCAAGTCGTCTGCCGACCGGAGCGTAAGCGGAGGCTACTCCGCCGACTGGATCGCATAAGGACACACTAAACTTTCCCCCCAGCCACCGACTTCCACCACGGATGCTAAAGACAGACTCGTCCAAGCTGGGTTGGCCGCTGTGGCTATTCGTCACCGCGACCCTCGTATCCAATATCGGCACCTGGCTGTTCACGGTCGGATCGAGCTGGCTGATGACGGAGCTGGACGGCTCCGCGCTGATGGTGTCGCTGGTGCAGACGGCCACGATGGTGCCGCTTTTTCTCTTCGCCCTGCCCGCCGGCGCCCTGGGGGATGTCTTCGACCGGCGGCGTAGCCTGCTCATCACCCAGGTATTTCTGATCATCAGTACGGCCATTTTCGCCTGGATCGTGCAGAGCGGTCGGGCTACCGTGTTCCTGCTGCTGCTGTTTACCTTCTTTAACGGACTGGGCGCGGCCTTTTCCCGTCCGATGATGGCGGCCATCATTCCCCAGCTGGTGCAGAAAGACCGGCTGCGGACCGCCGTCAACCTGGGCGGCATCTCCTTCAACCTCAGTCGGGCCATCGGTCCGGCCCTCGGCGGTTACCTCATTACCCGCTATACCCTTGCCCTGCCTTACTGGGTGGACGCCGTGAGCTTTTTGGCGGTATGGGCTTACATCTGGTTCTGGCGCGACGATCGGGAGAATATTGAAGACGGCCGTCAACCTCCCCTCACCCTGGCCATGGCCGATGCGGTCCGCTTTTACCGGCATTCACCGGCCCTGCGCGACAGTACGTTGCGGGCGCTGAGTTTCTTCTTTGCCGCCAGCGCGCTGTGGGCCTTACTTCCCCTGGTGGCCCGTGACCGCCTGGACGGGGCGGCCGACCTGTACGGGTACCTGGTGGGGGCGGCCGGGGCGGGGGCCGTACTGGCCGGCTTTGGCCTGGGGTGGGTGTCCAGGGCCATCGGGGCCAATCGACTGATCTGGCTGGCCGGCGGGGTGATGGCGGCGGGACTGGTGCTCCTCGGCGCGTCGTATTCCATTCCCGTCAGCTTCGCGGCGGTACTGGCCTGCGGGGCCGCCTGGCAAGCGGGCTATACCACCCTGATGACGAGTACGCAGTATTCCCTGCCGCGGTGGTTCGGGGCCCGCGGGATGGCCTTCTACCTGATGGCGACCTCCGGCTGCCTGGCGCTGGGATCCGCGTCCTGGGGCTGGCTCGCCGATCTCACCTCGCTTTCCGTAAGTCACTACGCCGCGGCCGGCACGCTCCTGGTCCTGCTTCTGCTGGGGCGTAAACGGCAGCTGGATAAGGCCCGGGACAGCGATCTCTCCGCCGCCCATCCGCTCTTCACCGTCGAATACGCGTCTCCGGTTCAGCCCGCTAACCTGCGCCTGCTGCGTACTACCTACTCTTTTTCACCCGATCTCCGCAAGCAGCTCACGGAACGCCTCCGGGAGTTGGAGGGAAGCCGCTATCGCTCCGGTGCCCTCCGACGCCGGATCATCCGCTACCCGGACGCCCCACTGATCGAGGAGGATATCTGGCTCATTCTGGACACCCCATACGCCCGCGCCCGACTGCAGACGACGCGCTACGATGCCGATCTGCAAGACACCTTTGAAGACTGGCTGCGGGAGCACGGGGTGGAATGGAAGCGAGAGGTGCTGATTATCGAGCGGTCCTGATCGTCTCTTTACCGTAGGAAGACCGTGTATTCCCCCGAAAAAATATTCGGGAAAGCGGCGTAATTTCAGGGAGCCACTGCGGGTACACGGTGCCCCGCGTCCTTCGGGGGCAATTTCGCCCGGCTATCATCACCTTATCGACAACCACCATGAAGCAGCAAGACTGGCCGGAATTAATCTTCGCGGAACTGAAAGACACCCTGGAAACCCTCCACCAATGGATGCAGATCGTTGGCAAGATCAGGTTGCGCACCATGCCCTGGCAAAACCACTCCTGGCACGCGGCGCTTTACGTATGCGCACACGGAATCTCCACCCAAGGTATCCCCTACGAAGGAAGGGTGTTTCAAATCGACTTCGATTTTGAGGGGCATAAGCTGCTCATCGAATGTACCGGGGAAAAAACCGTGACTATGGACCTGCGGCCCATGACCGTCGCGGCCTTTCACGACGCCTTGTTTCAACACCTGGGCAAGATGGGCATCCACGTCAGTATCCACGGGAGCCCGAATGAGGTGGAGCCCGCTATCCCGTTTCGGGAAAACACCACCGACAGGTCGTATGATCCCTCGGCCGCCAATTTGCTGTGGCGGGCCATGCTGCAGGCGAACAATGTCTTTACACGCTTCCGGAGCGAGTTCGTTGGGAAGTGCAGCCCCGTCCACCTGTTCTGGGGGGCTTTCGACCTTGCCGTGACCCGTTTCTCCGGGAACAGCGCCCCGCTCCACCAGGGCGGCATGCCGAATATGCCCCTGGAGGTGATGCAGGAAGCCTACTCCCAGGAGGTCAGCAGTGCCGGCTTCTGGCCGGGCTCCGCGGATTTTCCTACGCCGGTCTTTTACGCCTACGCCTATCCGGCCGACCCCGCTTTCGGCGAGCAGGCGGTCCGGCCCGCGGCGGCTTTCTACAGCAGTGAAATGGGCGAGTTCATGCTAAAGTACGAGGACGTGCAACAGGCAGCCGATCCGGAAGGAACGCTGCTGGAGTTTTTACACACTACCTACGAAGCGGCCGTCCGCACCTCGGATTGGGACCGAGCAAAGCTGGAGCGGTGACCTCCGTGGAATACGTCTTTCTCCCCCATGTTTGGCCGGTACCTGCGCGCCGGCGCCCAAGGGATGCCCGGGCCCCGGTTTAAAGGTTACAATTGTCATAAAAACAATTAATGCCATGGTTACCTCCGCCGGCCCTCCTATCTTGCGCCTTTCCATCATTCCGCCGCCATACGACCATGCGATACCTTAGCATCCTGATTTTGACCCTTGTGCTGAGAACCGTGGCGACCGCGCAGGCACCCCAGCACTCTGCTGAAACCGGTTCTTTCGATAATCCGCTGGCGGAGCAACGCGCCGACCCCTGGGTGTACCAATCCGACGACGGTACCTACTACCTGATCGCCACCGCGCCGGAATACGACCGGATCGTGATGCGCGAGTCGGACAGCATCAACGGGCTGAAGGACGCCGAGGAAAAAACACTCTGGACAAGGCACGAGTCCGGGGTAATGAGCCACCACATCTGGGCGCCGGAGCTGCACCGCATCGACGGCACCTGGTACATCTACTTCGCCGCCGGGGAGGCCGACAATATCTGGAAGATCCGCATGTGGGTCCTCTCCAACGACGCCGAAAATCCGCTGGAAGGGGAATGGAAAGAGGAAGGCCGGATCGATACCGACCGGGACGGCTTCGCCCTCGATGCCACCACCTTCGAGCACCAGGATAAGCGTTACCTCATCTGGGCGGAACGCGACGGCGACGGTACCAGCCTCATCCTGTCGGAAATGGAAGACCCCACGACGCTGACCGGTCCGCAGGTAGTCATCACCAAACCCGAGTACAGCTGGGAGCGGATCAAGTACAACGTCAACGAAGGCCCGGCGGTGATCAAGCGCGACGGCCGCATTTTCGTTACCTACTCCGCTAGTGCCACTAACGACAATTACGCCGTCGGCCTGCTGTGGATCGACGCGGAAGCCGACCTGTTGGACAGCTCCGAGTGGCACAAATCCCCCGGCCCCGTTTTCTATTCCAACGAAGAGGTGGACCGCTACGGCCCCGGCCACAACTCCTTCACCACGGACGCGGAAGGCAACACCGTTATGATCTACCACGCCCGCGACTACAAAGAGATCGATGGTCCCGAACTGGAAAACCCCGACCGGGCCACCCATGCCCGCATCATCCGGTGGACGGATAGCGGCTTCCCGGACTTCCGGCAGGCGGAGGGGGATGATCTCCCGGCAACTCAACGCTGACCTCGCCGGTGGTACTTCGCATGGTCACCTTTGGATCCGCCGATCCGGACGGGCATACATTCATCGTGTACTTCAAGGCGGGAAAAGGATAGGTGGCGGCCATCCAAATCGGATTTTTTAAACTCAGCACTTACCGTGAACAGCACCCGCGGAGCATCGGGACTGATCGGTTTGGCAATAACGCCCGGCCTTGTAAGGAAGGCGCAGGAAATAGCTACCTTATTCCTTCCCAGTCCGCGTCATGCCCATGCTTCAATCGTTCCTTCCCGCTCTACTACTTCCCTCTCCGGGCATTGACCGGAGCGTTCGCCGGCCAGGACGAGCCTGGTTATCCATTTCGATACTCTTCTTCGTTGCTACATCACTCTACGGACAGGTAGATCCAATGCCCTTCGGCGTAGTGGGATTGACCCACTCCCACGTGCACGGAATATTCAACAGCGAGGGTAGGGGGGATATAGTGATCGTTGGGATCGTGGAAGACAACGACACCCTGGTCGAACGCTACCGCCGGCAGTACGATTTCGATCCGTCGATCGTATATCCCACGCTGGAGGCCATGATCGAGGCGCGCCGCCCGGTCGCGGTAACCGCCTTCGGGAACATTTTCGATCACCTGCGTATCGTGGAGTACTGCGCGCCGCGTGGCATTCACGTCATGGTGGAAAAGCCACTGGCCGTAAACGCCGATCACGCCCGCCGCATGGCGGCACTGGCCCGCGAGCACGGTATCCACCTGCTGACGAATTACGAGACCACCTGGTACCCGACCAACCACCGCGCCTACGAATTGGTGAAAGAAGGCCGCATCGGCGACATCCGTAAAGTGATTGTCCGCGACGGTCACCGGGGCCCGAAGAAGATTGGGGTGGACCCTGAATTCCTGGAATGGCTCACCGATCCCGAACTCAACGGGGCCGGGGCCCTCACCGACTTCGGTTGCTACGGAGCCAATCTGATGACCTGGCTCATGGAGGGCCGCCGCCCGCTTACCGTAACCGCCGTGACCCAACAGTTGCAGACGGAAAACAACCCGGAGGTGGAGGACGAGGCCCTGATCGTGCTTACGTACCCCAATACCATGGCCGTATTACAGCCGAGTTGGAATTGGCCAATGGGGCGGAAGGACCTCGAAGTGTATGGCTTGACGGGAGCGGTATACGCCGACAACGGCCACGACCTGCGGGTGCGGATGGCCGAAGGCTACGATGGCTACGAAGAAGAATCCATGACACTGGAAAACCGGCCGGCGCCCTTCGATGACCCCTTCGCCTACTTCGTGGCGGTGATACGCGGAAATATTGAGGTAGCCCCTACAGACTTGTCCGCCCTGGAGAATAATTTAACCGTAATGGATATCCTCGATGCTGCCCGGCGAAGTGCCGAAAGCGGACGAACGGTCGAGCTGGAGTGAGCAAGGTTACCGCGTCGTGTTGCCTCGTTCCGTACGGCCCGAGCGCGGTACGCCGTCGGTACCCGTCCACACCAACAAAGACCACCCTTTCTCTCAACCCTCATCCGACGCCATGAAAATCTTCCTTGCCCTTGCCCTCACGCTCTTCATTACCCCCGCCGTGTCGGCGCAAACCGCTACGGAGAACGTCATCCTCATCACCATGGACGGCCTGCGCTGGCAGGAGTTATTCGGCGGGGCGGTAGACTCCATGATCGCCAACGAAGACCTGACGGGCGACCGCGAGCGGATGGAAGCAAGCTACCTGGCCCCGAGGGCCGAGGAGCGGCGGCGCTTACTGATGCCTTTCTTCTGGGAATCCCTGGCTCCGAAAGGGATGGTATTCGGCAACCGCTGGGAGGACAATAAGGTCGATTGCCACAACGACCAGTGGTTCTCCTATCCGGGCTACAACGAAATCCTGACCGGTCGTGCCGACCCCGCCATTACTAGCAACGACAAGATCCCGAACCCCAACGTCACCGTGCTGGAGTGGCTCAACAATGAGGAGGAACTGAACGGAAAGGTCGCCGCCTTCGGCAGTTGGGACGTCTTCGACTGGATCGTCAACGAGGAACGCAGCGGCATCCCCGTAAATAGTGGCTACAACGTGGCCGAAGGCGATGACCTGAGCGAGCGCGAGCAATTTATCAATAAACTGCAGGAACAGGCGCCACGTCTCTGGGGCGGCGTCCGGCCCGATATGTTCACCCACAACTACCTCATCGAAACCCTCCGCCAGGACCACCCCCGGATAGCCTTCATCAGCTACGGCGAGACCGACGATTTCGCTCACGATGGCAGCTACAACCGCTACCTGGACGCCGCCCACGCTACCGATGCCATGTGGCGCGACCTGTGGACGTTTTTGCAGTCCGATGAGCAGTACGCCGGCAAGACCACCCTCATCATCACCACCGACCACGGCCGTGGCGAAAGCCCGATGGAGCAATGGAAGGGACACGGCCACGACTACCCTGGCTCCGATGCCATCTGGCTGGCGGTGATCGGTCCGGACACTCCCGACCGGGGCGAAATGACCGGCGATAACCAACTCTACCAGGATCAGATCGCCGCTACACTGGCCGCGTTCCTGGGCTATGACTACCCCGCGGCGGCCTCCACCGAAGTGGGAGAACCGGTCGGGGAAGTTATGAAGGCAACGAAAAAATAGGCAGGACCCAATCCGATCTGCGCCACTTCGTATTCGACGTGACTGGCACCACAGTCAACGAAGACAAGGTCGTGGATGAAACCCTACGCTCCACGCTTCCGGAGTGACCGATCTTATCGGCCCTGTTACTACGCGCTCGAGCTGGAAACTAAAAGACCGGGGGGCCTATTTCTTGCCGCTCTTTTTAGTTCCGCCGGCCTTGGAACCGTTCTTCATCGTGCCGCCTTTGGCGTTGGGTGCTGTCACCTTACGGCGGTTGTCGGCCTTATCGATTTTGCCGGGGCTTTCTTCGTTTTATCGATTTTCAGTGCCATAATCATTGGAATTTGGATTGACATACAGTTGGTCAACCGGGGATAACCTGACTATAATCCGGCTGCCTGGATACATCTTCCAGCGGGTTGCGGAGATCGCCAATGATCAGACTAGCGGGATAGGCGGCGGCGGAGCGCAGGTGAAAAGCCGGTTCTCGTGGGTGGGGGATACGCCTGCTATCTCTCCGCAATCCGAAGTCTGATTGGTCGGGGATCAACCGGGAGAAAGGGGGGCATGGGCTGGGGTGTCATCCATCCAGCAGCTGGTGTGGTGGAGATACACCGGCGCACCCGTAAGAACGCCCAAAAAGCATCCAGGCCAAACCAGTAAAAAAACTTACCCCAAGCGTAACCATCCAAAATCTCCCAAGTAGTCCCCCAAAAGAAACCCATATGCGGCAACTACTACCCCTCCTCCTATTCCTGCCCCTTTTGGCCACCCTACCCCTCACCGCCCAAAACCTGGAAACGATCGATCAGGACTACCCCGAAGCGCTAGCCCGGGCCAACGCAACCGGCAAGCTGATCTTCGTCGACTTCTAAGCCACCTGGTGCGCGCCCTGTAAGGAGCTGGAAAAGCTGGTCTTTCAGCGGGACTCCGTGCAGGAAGTCCTGGACGAGCATTTCGTGCTGCTGCGGTACGATGCGGAGAACGATACGACCTTTCACCTCGCTAAAAAGCACTACGTGTCCAGCTATCCGACCGGTCTGGTCCTCGATGCGGAAGGGTACGTGTTGGCCCGGAAGTACGGCTTCCCCGGTGACGGTGCCCGGGAACTGACGGAAAGCGTCCTGGGCCTGACGGAGCAGGCGCTGCAACGCAGTCGCGGCGATTCGGTACTGGCTGGCTATTCCAATCATATTGACGTACCCGGCTATCCCCAGTTCTACATCGACTATGTCGACCGCACGAATACCAAGATAGATTCCGCGGCATTCCAGGCGTACTGGGCCACGGAGCGGAACATCTTCTCCGAGGGGTATTTTTCCACCCTGTACTACTTCGCTTCCAATGATATCCCCGAATCGGTAGGGGATCGTTTCCTGCAACACAAGGAGGTCTACACCACGCTGTACGGCTCCCTCGACGTGGGCATCGCTTTGATGTTCATGACCTTTCACCGCTTCGACGCCGCCGTGGAAGCGCGCAAGGGGGAAGCTTGCGTGGAAGCGGAAACCTTGGCCCGGGAAGCCCTGGATGCCGACTTCGCGGAGCAGGTGGTACACCGGTACCGGGGGGAGTGGTCAGCAGCGGCAGACGGGAAATAATAGCGCACCCGCTACCAGTCCAGCGGCTTCCGGTTCCGAAAGAATCCACCCGTAGTGGGGTTACTGGCATAATCGGCCACCCAGAGCACGTCCGGGACCGCCTCCTCCACGGGCGTAGCGCCCATCTCAAGCGTGCCCGGATAGGTAGCTACCCATCCGGGGCAGACGGCGTTCACGTGGATGCCCGCTGATTCCAGCTCCTTCGCGAGTTTTACCGTCATGGCGTTGGCCGCGGCTTTCGTGACCGCATAGACGGGAACGTGCTGCGGATGGCTGCTCATACCGAACATCGGATCGTGGAAGGAACCCGCGCCACTGGTAACATTGGTAACCGTAGCCCCCTCGGCGGACTTGCGCAAGAGGGGCAAGGCGGCCACCGTCAGTCGCCATGCGCCGAGCGTGTTGGTCTCGAAGGCGTTACGGACCATTTCCATATCGCTGTCGACCACCGTATTGCCCGCGTCGAAGAAGGCCGCCGCGTTATTGATGAGCACGTCGAGGTAGCCGTGGGCCTCTTGGATCGTGCCGAGCGCCGCGGCAATACTTTCCGAATCGGTGATATCGAGGGCGAGGGCGTGGACCCCCGGCAGGCCGTCAACCAGTGCGGCGACGTCCTCCAGCTTCCGTCCCGTTGCGTAAACGATCCGGTCGGGCGATACGAGTCCCTTGACGAGTCCGAGACCGAGGCCGGTTTCCCGGGTAACGCCGGTCACTAATGCGATTGCCTTAGACATAGTAGTAGAATTTATAGACGCTTGGTATGATTCAAAATAGGGCTGCGGTGGGTTTCGCGACCGAGATCAGTAGAGGTAGCCATTCACCGGCACTAATTTTTTCGGGAGGGACTGCTCGCCGAGCATCTCCTTTACATCCCGTTCTATCGTATTGCAGCAGGCCGTGAGCGCTACATCCGTGACCCGGTTTTCGAAGGGCTCCTCATTGGCGGCGCCGGTCCGCTCCATCACGATGAAGACGCCGGCGATCAGTAGGGAAAGCACGATCGTCAGCCAGGAATAGGGCAGTAGTTCCGGCGAGGTGAAGAAGCCCAGTAAGCCGAAGGGCAGTAGCAGTACGAAGAGGTAGATGAAGACGCGCGTAAAGTAATCGTACTGCCGGGGTAGGGGCGTGGTCTTGATCCGCTCGGCCGCGGCCTGGTAGTTCGAAAGCGCGAGCAACTGGCCCTCCAGCTGAAAGCTGTCGAAACCGCCCAGCGTACCGTTGGCCATGGCTACGTAGATCTGCCGGCCCATCAGGAGTTGGATGGCGGTGGGTTTATTGGCGGCCGAGCGGATTTCTTCGTACTCGGCCGCAGCTACGAACGGCTGCAGCTCCTCCCAAGATTCCTGTTCGCGCAGGGTGATCCGCAGCGCATTCACCCAGGCTAGCTGCAAATACGCTAACGACTGCTTAAAGGCCTGGCTACGGTCGCGTTGGTAGTGTTCCTGGTGGGCGTGGCTGTCACTAAAGGTGATGATCAACCGCGCGAAGGTCCGGCTCGAACTGATGATGCCGCCCCAGATGGTCCGGGCTTCCCACCACCGGCCGTAAGCGGAGTTGTTGCGGAAGGCGACGAAGATGGCCAGCGCCGATCCCAGCACCCCGACCGGGGTGAAGTTGAAGGCCAGGAGTCGCAGGTCACCGTAATAGAAGGCTAACCATACCGCGACCGACCAGACCAGTACGAAGAGCATGGGTACCCGGATGTATCCCCAGACTTTTCCCGGACTAAAGTTCCGCTTGACGATCATGCCCCTAACTGCTGCACCACCATTCGGGCGGCGGCCGCTCCGGAGTTTTGCTGCTGACCGGTGATCAGGTTGCCGTCGGCGATAGCGTAGGAGTAAAAGGCGGGCGCTACCCGGAAGTCGGTACCGTCAAGTTTACGGGCCTGATCTTCGATGCGGTAGGGTTGGATCTGCATGCCCACGGCCTGGTCCGCGTAGTCTTCCTCGCTGTTGGCGAAGCCCGTCCAACGCTTATCCTTCACCAGCAAATTTCCGGAACTATCGCGGGCCTCGATCAGCAGGGTGGTGGAGTGGCACACCGCGGCGGTT
Organism: Lewinellaceae bacterium; assembly: GCA_963747415.1. Classification (GTDB taxonomy): domain Bacteria; phylum Bacteroidota; class Bacteroidia; order Chitinophagales; family Saprospiraceae; genus Neolewinella. The sequence goes on from CAVVFF010000004.1 coordinate 2,873,984, forward strand.
GGCTTTCCGCTTTCGTAGAAGTCACCGAAGAGCCGCTCCAGGGCATCGTTGCCCCGGAAGGTGTACATAGGTCCCTGACCGCCGACGAGAAAGATCGCGGCGTAGTCTTCCGCTTTCACCTCCGCGAGGGATTTGGTGGAAGCCAGCATGTCGCGGAACCACTCCAGCTGCAGGTAACCCAGGGAGATGACGTCGTGGGCGGAGTACCCGCTATCGTCGGTCGGGTCGGAGTAGCCATCCATTTCGATCTTCCCCCCCTCGGTGGAGGCCAACTCCACTTCGTAGCCCGCCTCCTGGAAGACGAAAAGGGGGTGGGTGAGCTCCGCGGCCCAGAAGCCGATGGGCCAGCCGGTCTGCTCGGAAACGGCCGGACTGCTGGCCACCATTAGAATTTTGCCTTTGTAGGGCATACCGTGAGCGTGGACGTAGTGCTTGTCCTCCTGGATTTGTGTGTTCATATCCTAACTTAGGAGAAATTCTCTTCGTAAAAGCCGTACACACCAAAACGTGCGATACGCACCTTTTCGAAAGTATACTGGACCTAACTCACATACATATGCCTGATTTTATATACGATGGAAAGGTCTACTACAATCCCGTCGAATTCGCGATGGATCGGTTGGGCGGGGCCTGGAAGATGCCCATCCTCTGGCGCCTGAAGGGCAAGACCTTCCGTTACGGCGAATTGAAAAAGAGTATCGCCCACATCTCCGATAAAATGCTCACCGCCCAGCTGCGGCAGCTGGAGAAGGACGGGTTCATCCATCGGAAAGTCTATCCGGTCGTGCCGCCAAAGGTGGAGTACAGCATCTCCGATAAGGGCTTGTCCGCCATCCCGATCGTATCAGCCATTCGGGATTACGGTATCGAGCTGATGGATGGGGCGGGGGTTGACGTGACCTACTACCGGTAAGGGCCGTTACCCAGGCGGTCCGCCTACACCCGGTAAGCATACACCGTAGAGATCAGGGCCAGCACCAGCAGCGTCCCCAGCATGACGTACGTCATTACCACCGCCGGCAGGAATAGACTGGCCACCATGATGAATAGCCCGCCAGCTACCCACAGCGGGCCCGAAAAGCGGTGTACCCGCCACCAGGTTTCCTCGTCGCGCAGGGTGACCGGCAGTCGAATACCGATCCAGCGGTTCGGCGGGATGACGGGCAGAAAGTTCCCGATGACGGCAAATAAACCGCCGATAATCAGGAACATGAATTGCATGCTGACCAGTTCCCCCCGGCTTGTCCCCCAGATCAAATAAGTCATTAGTGCCGAAAGGAAAGCCGTCGTCAGCACGATCATCCACCCCAGTTTGCTTGGCCGTTGGGAGAAGGTCGCTTCCGGCAGTACGAAGCTGTAAATAACGGCGATGAGCAGCGGACCGGCGATCGGAAGCAGCCACAACATCGCCTTCGGCCCGTAGGCAACCGGTTGCCCGTCCGGCCCGAAGCGGATCGGTACCTCCTCCGGGAGGGTAGGGTACACGTAGGCCAGGTAGAGGAAGGGGATCGCTACGGTGATCCACAGCAGCTGAGAAACGTTCGATTTACTCATCTTGGGAGGGTTTAAAAGTCATTAGCCAGGCGATCATGTCTTCCATCACGGTACTATTTAGCGCGTAGCGCACGAACTGCCCGTCCCGCTCCGCCCGCACCAGTTCCGCCCGCTTCAGGATGTCGAGGTGGTGGGAAATGCTGGGCTTCGAGATGTCGAAGTGATCCGCGATCTCCCCGGCCGTCAGGTCCCGCTGCCGCAGCAACTCCAGGATGGAGCGGCGGGTCGGATCGTTCAGTGCCTTGAAAATTGCATTCATTTAGATATTTAGACAACTATCTAAATAAAAGGTTCAAATTTTGGCACCGGAGCGCAGGTGAAAAGCCGGTTCCCGTAGGTGAATAATACGCCTGCTATCTCTCCTCAATCCGAAGTCCGATTGGTCGGGGATCAACCGGTAGAAAAGGGGGTTGCATACGCTACGGTATCGTCCATGATGGGGATGTGGGCCAAGAAGGGGCTAAATTGATCCAAACCCAGATCGATTTTCCGTATTTTTGATTTGATTTCAGATCAAAATGGATCACTTACACCAACTTAGTGTGATTTATTTAAGATCGACTACCGCTAAATACCTGCGGCCACTCTATCACACCATCGCGTGGGAAAACCCACTGAACGTGCTACTGGGGACCCGCGGAGTCGGTAAGACAAGGCTCCTACTATAGCGGCTCCGTGCAATGGATCTCCCGGCGACGGAAGCGCTGTACATCGACCGGGATGATATCTACTTCAGCAAGCACCGGTTGATCGACCTGGTGACGGCCTTAGTGGAGGGCGGCGGGAAGTACCTGTTCATCGATGAGGTGCATCGCTACGGATACGGTACCTGGGCGCAGGAGATCAAACAGGCGTACGATCTCTACCGCAACCGAGTGAAGATCACGTTCACGGGATCTTCGGCGATCGAGATATTGCAGCAGAAGGCGGACCTGAGTCGGCGCGTACTGCAGTACCGGGTGCCGGGGCTGTCCTTTCGGGAATACCTTATCCTGGCGAAGGGGAAGGATATAGCTGTCTTTTCTTTGGAGGACTTACTGCGTCGCCACCGTGGTATTACGGAGGACCTGCTTACGGAGGACTTCCGCCCGCTCCCCCTGCTGCGCGACTACTGGCGGGAAGGATACTATCCTATCTTCCTGGACGAACCGGAAGGTTACGCGAGCCGCCTGAATACCATTGTTCAGCTGGTCCTGGAAAGCGATATCCCCCACATCGTCACGACCGGTCACGCCGACTACCAATCGCTAGGGCGCCTGCTCTACGCCGTGGCTTCATCCGCACCCTTCAAGCCCAACGTCAGCAAGCTGGCGGAGCGACTGGGCATTGGCCGCAACACCGTGCTCAAATACCTCGGATTGCTGGAACGGGCGGACCTGGTAAGCAGTCTGCGACAGCAATCAAAAGGCGTAGCCTCCCTCGCTAAACCCGATAAGCTCTACCTAAACAAACCCAATCTGATCTACGCACTGGCCCCGGGGGTGGAGCACCTCGGCACCATACGTGAAACCTTCTTCCTCAATCAACTACAGTACCTGACCCATGCCCCCGGTCCGCTATCCCCGGAAATCCGCCTACCGGCTTCTGTCGATTTCCGCTTCATCGACCGAGACAGCGAATACCTGTTCGAAGTCGGCGGACCGGAAAAAACGCTCCGCCAGATCGGTGCCGGCGAGGGTCATTACGCCGTGGCGGATACCGAGGCGACGGGATCGGAGGACCGGGTACCGCTTTGGCTGTTTGGGTTCCTGTACTGAGGGAGTGACGCGGGCTGGGACGAGTACCGATTAGCTGCAGCACCTACCGGAGGTCTGACTGGACGCGTTTGCCCTAACCATCGGTCGACGGCGTTGCTCAGTCTTTGAGAAAACAGTAACTTCAAGTACTATGAACTATGAGATAACGGGCGAAGCGCGAGCGCACGGGGAAGCCAAGTTTTCGGTCCGCCACGCCAGTGTACCCTTCGGTATTGCCGCGACCGACACCCAACCCCCTAATCCCGCGGAATTACTATTGGGATCCTTTGCGGCGTGTTGCCTGAAGAACATCGAACGCTTCTCTCAGCTGCTAAAATTCGACTACGAAAGCGTGCGCATCGAGGTCACTGGCGTGCGACAAGATGCCCCACCCAAACTGGTTGCGATCCGGTACGCAATTCAGATTAAAAGCCGGGATGACCAACTGAATATCTCCCTCCTGGAAAAGAATATGCAAAAGCACGGCACGATCTATAACACGCTAAAGGAAGTGTGTGACATTTCGGGTTCCATCGAAATGATGCAGGATCAGACCTGATTGGTACCAGCCCGTGTCCGGTCGGAACGTGTAGGCGTCCTAGTCGGTGCTGCCTGCCCCAGGGGAACCAGGTTAAGCAAATGGGTAGACAGCAATCCGGGGACCCGCCTTAGCATATCAGCCGCACGCTGATGCAAATAATTAAGGAAGGCTCCGAGGGATGTGGCGCAACCCCGAGTCTAAGGGGAAAACGACAACGCCATGATGTCTACCGTAAAATTATTTGCCTTTGGAGTAGCTACCTGCTTGGTGTTGGGGTGTTCTTCCCAACGCGCCCTCCCACCTGCAAGCGACCGTCGGCGCTGACCGGTCGATCAGTACGGGCAGACCTATACCTCGGCGTCGGCGGCGGTCGCCGCACTTCACGGCAGCGACCTCGTCGAGGTCGACGCGGAAGGCGAAGTGAGCACCGGCTACCTCTTTGCCGACAACTACTTCGAACTGTACGTGAATGGCGTGGTGGTCGGGAAGGACCGGGTGCCCTTCACGGAAATCAATTCCAGTATCGTCCCCTTTCGCGTTTTACGGCCCTTTACCTTCGCCGGGAAACTGGTGGACTGGTAGGAAAACCTCGGTACGGGAAGATCAGGACTTCCCGTGGTGCTATGATGGTCTCGGTGATCTAATAAGGAGCAAAAGGCAGGTAAAAAACCTACTCGATCGGGTCATCTGGTTTGTGTATATCCCTGATTATCGAGTACTAGAAACACCTGCTCCCGTGATATTTATCACCGGGGGGCCTGCCCCGCTCGACTACCTTTCCTCCTGTGTAGATCCTAAAAATGAGACACAATGGATAGATTAAAAGGAAAAGTAGCGATAGTCACCGGCGGGGCCGACGGAATAGGACTGGAAACGGGTAAACTGTTCCTCAAGGAAGGGGCGTCCGTAGTTCTCGTCGATACCAACGGGGAGCGACTGAAGGAAGTGGAAAAAGAATTGGCCTCCGACCGGCTGATTACCTGCGTAGCGGACGTGAGCAGCCGGAAGGAAGTGGAAAAGTACGTGGCCACCACTACCAAGGCTTTCGGCAAAATCGATATATTCTTTAATAACGCCGGCATCGAGGGCGTGGCCAGCCCGCTGGTTTCGTATCCGGAGGAGATGTTTGATCGCCTGATGGCCGTCAATGTAAAGGGCGTATGGCTCGGCTGTCAGTGCGTACTGCCGGAAATGCGGGAGGGCGGCAGCGTGGTCATTTCCTCCTCGGTGGCCGGTCTGCGGGGATTCGCCGGACTCGGGGCCTACGTGGCCAGTAAGCACGCCCTGGTCGGGATCATGCGTGTAGCAGCCCTGGAGCACGCCGACCGAAAGATCCGGGTCAATTCGATCCACCCCGGTCCCGTCGAAACCCAGATGATGCGCGATATCGAGCAACAATTCAACGGAGACGCGCCGGAGTCGGTAAAGGAGGGCTTTGAGGCCCGGATCCCCTTTGGCCGCTATGCGCGGTCCGAAGAAATTGCTCGGCTGGTGCTATTCCTGAGTAGCGACGACAGTAAGTACATCACCGGTGACACCCACGTGATCGACGGGGGCATGACCATCGGCTAAACCACCGGGAGAAATGAATCTACAGGTCTTACTAGCGCTGGCGCTGCTGGTGGCGCATGGATGCGGTCAAACGAAAACGGGCATCCACCCGAGTTCGGATACCGTCACCGAGGCCGTGTACGCTTCCGCCACCGTAGTGCCGCGGGAGGCGTATACGGCCTCCCCGTCCGCCAACGGGATCATCGAATGGATTGACTTGCAGGAGGGGGCAACGGTCAATCAGGGGGACGTACTCTTTCGCATCGACGACCGACAGGCCGAACTGGAACGGGAAAGGACCCGGCAACTATACACCGACGCGCGGGAGAGTTACCGGGGCAACGCCGCCGTGCTACGGGAGATGGAAGAACGGCTGGCTACCGCGCGGCTCGGCCGGGTCAACGATTCTATCAATTTTGCTCGGCAGGTGCGCCTTTGGGATCAGCAAATCGGTTCGAAACAGGCACTCGAAACGATGGAACTCAGGTTCCGAACCGCCCGCAACACGGTTCGGGAGCTCGAGCGGGCCTACGCCCGCACCCGGGAGGAGCTGGCTAACCAGGTCGAGCTAGCCGAAACGGCCCTGAGAATGAGTGAGGAGCACACCGACGACTACGTCACCCGCGCGGAAATGACCGGTACCGTCTACGAGGTATTTAAAGAGGTCGGTGAAGCGGTAACTACCCAAATGGCCGTGGCCCGCATCGGTAGCACGCACGACTTCATCATCGAGCTACTCATCGATGAGGTCGACGTGGCGCGGGTGCGGGAGGGGCAGCGGGTGGTGGTCCTTCTGGATGCCTACCCGGAACAGCCGCTCGAGGCCGAACTGACCCGTATCCTTCCCCATAAGGACAGCCGGTCGCAGACCTTTACGGCCGAAGCGGTTTTCATCCGCCGCCCCGACCGGCTGTACGACGGCCTGAGCGGGGAGGCGAATATCGTGGTCGCGCGGCGGGAGAACGTGCTTACGTTACCAACCGAGTTCATCGGGCCGGATCGTACCGTCATGACCCCGGACGGCGAGCGTCGGGTAGAAACCGGAATATCCGACCTGCGCGTAACGGAAATACTCGGCGGAATCGATTCCTCCACCGTCGTGTACCAACCATAGAGAAATGGATCCCAGGCTGTCATTCTACATTGCGGGTAAACACATTTCCAGCCGGCTCAAGCAGTCCGTTATCGCGGCCCTGGGGGTAACCTTCGGGGTGGGCATGTTTATCACGATGAGCACCTTTATGACCGGGCTTAACCAGCTGCTGGACGATATCACCCTCAACCGGACTCCCCATATCCGGCTGTACAACGAGATTGCCCCCTCGGACCGTCAGCCCCTGGAGTATAGTTCCGATTACGGGAACGATGTGATCCTCGTCCACTCGATCAAACCCAGGCAACAGCAAAACCGCATTGCCGGCGCGTCAGCCATTATTCGCAGTATCCGCGCTGATCCGCAGGTGCGTGGGGTGAGTCCGCAGGTCTCCTCACAGGTATTTTATAGCGCCGGAGCGCAGGATCTGAACGGGGTAATAAGCGGTATCGACGTGGCGGAGGAGCTAAGACTCTTCCCCTTGCAGGATTACATCGTGGAGGGAAGCGTGGAGGCACTGGCGCGGGATAAGAACGCCATCCTACTCGGGTACGGGGTGGCTAAAAAGCTGAGTACGGGCGTCGGCGGCCGGGTCCAACTGGTGAGTCCCGATGGCAATCAGCTATCGCTCCGCGTGGTGGGACTTTACCTGACCGGCCTGTCTGAAACCGATGACCGACAGAGTTACGTCAATATCGGCACGGCCCGTCGGTTGCTGGGCCAGAGCAGTGGCTACGTTACCTCCCTCAACGTCAAACTCTACGACATCGCGGGTGCCTGGCCCCTCGCCCGGCGGTTTACGGAACTGTACGGTATCCAGGCCGTGGACATAGGTACGGCCAATGCCTCGTTCGATACCGGCACGAGTATCCGTAATCTGATTACCTACGTCGTTTCCGTAACCCTGTTGCTCGTGGCGGGCTTCGGAATTTACAATATTCTCAATATGTTCATCCGTGAGAAGATGAACGACATCGCCATTCTGAAGGCGACCGGCTTCTCGGGTAGGGAAGTAAAAAGAATTTTCATGATCCAGGCCATGACCATTGGTCTTTTCGGTGGTCTGTCGGGCTTGGCGCTAGGCTGGGGCTTGTCGGCACTCATCGACCGTACGCCCTTCGAGTTCGAGCCCCTGCCCACGATCACCACCTATCCGGTCAATTTAGACCCGGTGTATTTCATTATTGGATTTCTCTTCGCTCTACTGGCGTCCTTCTTCGCCGGTTACTTGCCGGCGATGAAGGCGATGCGGATGGATCCCGTTGATGTCCTCAGAGGTAAATAAGTATGGAAGCTCGGTCCGTAATCCGCGCAAGCGGCATCAATAAGTTCTTCCATGACCCGACGGAGTTTCACGTACTGAAGGATATATCCTTCGAAATAAAACGGGGGGAGTTTGTGTCCATTATGGGTAAATCCGGGAGCGGAAAATCTACGCTCCTCTATGTATTATCCACCATGGATACCGATTACACGGGGCAGCTGTACGTAGACGATCGGATGGTAACGGGCCTGCCCGCCGCGGAGTTATCGAAAGTGCGCAACACCAATATTGGCTTCGTCTTTCAATTTCACTACCTGTTGGATGAGTTTTCCGTCCTCGACAACGTCATGTTACCCGCCCGTAAGCTGGGCCGCAAGAGCCGGGAGGAGATCCGCGATGATGCCATGGAATTATTGAAGTTGCTCGACATCGACCGGCTGGCGGATAAGCGTGCCGCCCGCATATCGGGGGGCGAAAAGCAGCGGGTCGCCATTGCCCGGGCCCTGATCAACGAGCCGGATATCATTATGGGAGACGAACCTACGGGTAATCTGGACAGCAAGAATTCGGATAACGTGCTGGCTATCTTCCGTGACCTGGCTCGCTCGCGTGGCCTTACCCTGCTCATCGTCACCCACGATATCGACTTCGCCGAGCGGACGGACCGGGTGATCGAGATGGAGGACGGGCGCATCATCGACCCGTAAATCTTGGGCTGGTCGATGAGCACGACTATGCCCGGCAGGTCTATCCGGCCCGTCCTCCCAGGTGACAGAAGCAGTCAGCAGATCCTACTCCACCGGAATGGTCTTCACCGCCTGCTCCTTATCCTTCGGTAGATCGGTGATCGTCAGCCGGAGCAGGCCGTTTTCGAATTTCGCGTGAATGTCTTCCTTGCCTAGCCCCGGTGGCAGCGATAGCCGGCGTTCAACCGACTCCGTGTGGAGCTCCCGCAGGAGGAATTCGCCCTCCTCGGTATGTTCTTCCTCCTTGGTGGCGCGGATAGTGAGCACGTCGTTGGCGACGCTGACTTCGACCTGGTCGCGCGCGAAGCCGGGTAGGCCGATCTCCAGTCGGAAACCTTCCTCGATTTTGGTGACGTTCATGGGGACGGAGTCCCGCGCGTGGAGTTGGTCGAAAAAGTTGCGTCCCATGAAGTAACTGCGCCGGGAAGCGGGTGTCATCAGGGAATGTTGGCGATCCTCGCGGTAGGTCTGGATATCGGGAAAGAAGGGCATGGCAAAGTGGATTAGTGTTGAAACTGTAAATTATCCACCTAACGGACACCGGCCGCTGATATAGCTCATAGCTGCGGATGATTTTTGTGGCCCTCCGGTATGCCTTTTCTCCTGCGCCCCGCCGCGAAAAAAGCAGTGTAGAGCTCGGGCGGGTGATATGGGTTCCTTCCTTGTGGCCCAGCAGCGTCCCATGGCGGTTCCCGCCGCAGGTGATTTTCGAGCTGGACTCCAACCCCACGGCACCCGACAAAACCACGCATTTTATCGCTCTGCCGGTGGTCGGCGGGGCGGATTTTTCCGAATGACAAAACTAAGCCGCCGTCTCAGTGGTAATTAAGGTTGACGCATTAAACACTATCCGCATGCTAGGTAGGGAAGTAATCTGTGTAGACTCCAAGCGTATCCCCGCCGAGATCCCCAATCATCCCGCTGAGGGAAAGGTCTATACGGTCCGCAAGACATTCAAGAATGAGAACGGCAAGTGGGGCATCTACCTCACGGAGATCGTCAATCCGGTCATCATGTGCACCGCCGCGTGGGGCCGCTATAAATTCGAGCCAAACTTCGCGGAATGGCGGTTTACGGATCTGCTGGGGCAGCCGCTGGATGTCGAAGCCGCGCTGCGGGAAGAATTGGAAGCGGTAGAAGTGGAGGTCGATAAAAATCAGGGCGTTTAATTCGCGAGGACCCGCCTTTTCGAGGTGGCCTCATTTTTTGCGGCATACCAGTTGCCTCCGGTCTGTTTTCGGTCGACCCGGATCTTAATCTTCTGATTGAAAAAGGGGCTTCCGCGGAAGGATCCGACGCTGACTTTCGCATCGATCTCGACGATCTTGTTGTCTTTTTTCTCTCCGTATCACCGGCGAATCTTCCTTCCCTCGAATGCTTCATTCGGGCGTGACAGCGTTTAACCGATGCCGCTGTTTTCGGCTGGATCCGGGTTGTTTTCCGAGCCGAAGAGTCGCCTAAATATCTTCATATTAAAGCTTAATCTCTACCATCCATATACCCAAGACCTGCCGTCCGTACAAATAAAAACGCACCGGATGGCGGATTTATTAATCGCGGAGCATAACGCAATCTTCGTAGAAGGATTTACTCCGGCAGGGGCTTGACCATGATATCCCGGTAATAGACTTTGCTATCCGGATCGTGGCCCTGGAGGGCGAAGGTGCCGCTGGAGAGGACCTGCTGCTCCGACCCGGATGGCCGTTCCACGTTTTCCGGCTCGGTGTATTCCACCACCGTTTTGTCATTCAGCTTCACTGTGACCGTATTGCCCCGCACAATGATGTGTTGGGTGTACCATTCGTTGTCCGGAACGTGTACTTCCCGTACGTCATCATAGGAATAGAGACTCCCGGTTCGCCGCCAGTCCGACTGCGAATTATTGACCTGCACCTCGTAGCCCTTCGACGGCCAGCCTTCTTCCTGGTAGGCGGTATGGATGAAGATGCCCGAGTTAGATCCGGGCGTCGTCATGACCTGGGCCTTGAATTCAAAGTTTTCGAAGTCGTGGTCCATGACCGGGCCCGTGTAAAAGAGGTGCGCCCGCGGCCCGTGGGCAACGATGCGACCGTCATCCACGCTGAAGGTGGAGGGGTTTTCGCTGGCTTTCCACCCGTCGAGCGATTCCCCGTCGAAGAGGGATATCCATCCGTCGTTGTTGGGGGTGGGTTTGGCGGTGTTGCAGGCCAGGGCGAGGGCGAGGAGGAGGCAGCAGGCAATAAGTTTTCTCACGATCATGCGCATTTAGAAGGTTCAAAGCAGACAGGTAAGTTACTTAAGTAATCCATGGGTGGTAGTGTGCCAAGCATAGGCTACGGGGTGATCGGCGTGCTGGTGCAGGCCAACTGCGATCACTTGAACAGCAGACCCAGCGACATCGTGAGGAACCTCGTTGAAATTTCCCGGTCGTTAGATCCAAGGAGGTGAACGTCGAGGCCTGCAGTGAGGGACAGGTCGGAAGCCAGTTTGGCCTTACCTCCCAAGCCTGCGTTGACCCCCGGGGTCCAGTTTTCGTCTTTATCCCAGTAGTATCCCGGGCCAGCCCTGAGGAACGGCTTAAAGGAGGCAGTACGGGGGAAATTCAATTCCACATTAGAGGAGAAGTGCAGGAAGCGTTGCGTCGGGGCCGCGGTACTACTATCCCGCGTCATTTGAGCAAGACCGGCGGTGAGAGACAGCCCAAGCCGGTCGCTGAAGAAATACGTAAGGTCGGCCGCCGCGTATATATTGGCATCGGCTATCCCATCCAGTTCTCCCAGCGGGTGCGTCGATCCGGCGTGGGCCGAAACGAAGAAGCGACGTTTACCTCCTTCCGTTATCACGCCACCGTTGGGGTCGATGGGTATCGGAACCGAGACGGGTGTCCGGCGGGTGTCGCTTTCACCTGCGCAATCACTGCCCGGGTAGTGGGCCGAAACTTTCCACTCCCCACCCTCGGTGACCACATAGGTATCCGAATAGCAACCTTCCGCATCGGTGACAACCGTTCGGTAAACCGGATCGCCATTGGGTTTTTGATATCGGATAACCAATTCGGTATTGGGCTGTGCGGGGTTGGTGCAACCGACAGTCGTCATTTGTATGCATTCCGGGGCATTATCCGCTATCATTTGCTGATCGTTGAATCTGGCCGCGGACAAATTCGGCTTATCATCGCAGCGACTCAGGCGGGTGTCGGCGGTCAGGGTCGTACGATTCCTCAGATTAACCCGGAGTACCGTACCGCCGTAGGGAATGATCGTATTTCCCTTCGGAAACCAGCTGGTAACCAGCATTTCATGTGATGTGCAGACCTCTGCATCATCCGGTGGAGTCACCGTCAACTGACCCTCGAAACGTTCGTTTGCGGCAAGCAAGCGTTTGGGTTGCGGCATCGAGTGTGCCCAGCCTTCAGGAAGGCCTTCCAGGCGGAAATACACCAACTGCTGATTGTCGTAGGGGTTGGTCAGGCTGTAATCGAACACAACGGTTTCGTAGGGGCTGGCGGTAGTACTTTCCTGTACCGAGGTGTTTTGCTGGGCCGTGTTATTATAATCATTTACGTCATTGAATACCTCCTGAATGTCCACTTGGATACAGGCATGCATTTCATCTTCCCCGGGTGGGCGCCAGACGACGTAGTCGGTCACCGTGGTGCCCGCGTCTATTTTGGTATAGAATTTTTGCGCGACGAACCGATTGAAGTCGGCGTCTCCACCTACCGTGTGGTAGGGTTCGGATATCCGCACGGCAACGGTCACATCGAATGCATCCCCGGGTCCGGGGTTCGATACCTGAAAATAAATGCGGTTGTCCTCTCCGGCGATGGGGTCGTTGCCGCGGTCGGCCGGGCTGCGGCCGCTTTCCACGTCAAAGCCATCGATCTGGGAGTCGACCCAAATATCCGGGCTGGTGTAAAACGGCGTACCGACCCGGATATTAACATCGTTGGTCGTTGCCGGTGGAGTGTAGTTGATGCTGATGCGGTAAGCTTCCGCGGCGGTGGGAGCCAACACTTCCATGTCTAACCCCGTACCTCCGGGAGTCGGGATCGTTCCGGTACCGAAGATCGCGTCGTCGAGCGTTGCCGGGGTGGTAAGGCCAGCATCCACGATCCGCACTGGCCCTTCTCCCTGAGCTATGTTTTCATTTACGTAGTATAGCAGAACGCCCGGGCCGGCGGGAAGTCCATCATCGTATAATCCGCGGCCGGGGTCCCTCGCCTCAAGCCAGTAAAACACCCTTTCATCCTCCAGGTTGGCCGCTCCGGGGGTCAGGCCAATAGCTATGGAGCGGGGGTTATCCGTATTCGTTTCGGCCATCCAATTTAGGGGTATGGTCAGAGTAGTGGTGCTGCCAGCGGCTGGCCGGGGGATATATTGAATACTGTTCGCATCGTGGCTGCTCATCCAGGTTGCCCGCTCTTTGGACCAGGCAATAGGCTGAACCCGATTCAGGTTTGCCATGATGCCCCAGTTGTCGACGTGGGGTTGCGCGAAGGTGACGCCGGGGTGATTATAAAGGTCCACCATCCCGAATTGATGGGCAATGGCATGACTAAGCCGTTTGTCGGCGTCATTCCGCACCGAGGACACGGACACCGAAATGGGTCTCGTGAGTCCGCCGGGCAGCTCGTAGGGCCAGTTACCGGTAGTTGCCCAGTCCCCCGTGAAATTCTGGTCATTCAACAGGATGATCAGGCGATCGATGTCGTCTGTAACGTCAGTAGTCCCCCGGTCGAACGCGTTGGCATCTGCAGCCAACAACTGAGCGATGACGTCTTCTGCCATCTCGATCAGGGGGTTGCTGTCCGTGGCCAGGTAATTTGCCAGCGGGTTTCCGAGACTGACCGAATAGTAGACGGGGTCCAGTTCCGCCCCTTCGTAGCTGACCGTATCGACGTACTTGCCCAGGGAATCAATAAGTTCCTGAGCATCCACGGAGGAAGGGGGCCCGGTGGGGTTTGTTCCGGGTACGGTGGTAAGGGCCACGATGGTATTCTGAGTGCCCGTGGGTACGGGTAACGCAGGTGTATCTCCGGTCACGACCAGCGCGTAACCCTGACCGGGATTTCCCTGATTTACCGCGGTGCCTTCGACGGTGATGCTCCAATTCCCGGGAGCGGGGGTATTGACCAACACCATCTCTACGTTGTTGACCGCGTCGGTAGTGGTGCTGTTTGCCCGCGAGACGCCGGCATTCGTGAAATCGTTCCCGTTGTAGACCGTGCCATTAGGATCGGTCACGGTCAGGTCGAGGTCGTTGATCACCGGGGCGCCGAAATTGGCGGCGGCCGGTGGCGGGCCGGTCCAGGTGAGGGTGATTTTGATGGGCTGTCCGTTGGTGGCAATCTCGACGTTATGGGTTTGCTGCTCGGCGGTCAGTAGTCCATCCGCATGGCGGACATCCCAAACTACCAGATCCGTGGCATCTCCGGTAAAGAACAGGGCATCGTCCAATACGAGGTTTCCCCAACCTTCCAGGTTAGAGGGGTAGCCGTTGAGGGTAGTCGTACTACCGAACGCATCCATACCCGTCATATCGCGGCTGGCATTGAGTAAAGTGGCTTTGAGGAGCGCTCCGGAAGGCGTGAAGCCCTGACCCGGCATTGGGGCACCGCCGGGATAAAAGCCCTCCTGATAGTACTGCCTCACCAGGGCAGCAGCCCCTGCAACGGCCGGTGTTGCCATACTACTTCCACTGCAATTGCTGGTACCACAGGTAGTGCCGGCCTGGGCGGAGGTAGTATTGGAGCCGGGGGCGTAGATGTCAGGCTTGATGCGGTTGTCGAAGGTCGGACCCAGGGCCCCGGTACTCACATTATTCAGATTCCCCTCCTGGGAAGCCGCGACGGAAAGACCGTTGATGGAAGAAAACGGTGGCCGAATGGGGCTGGGGGCGCCCCCGATATTGTTTCCGGAGGATACTACGACTAAGTGGTTCTCATTGTTCCAGGTGAAGACATCCAGGTCATTGGATAAGGTGGTGTAGGTATTAACCGCACCGGTGGCCTTGTCGCTCCAGCTGTTGGAATGAATGATGGCACCGTCGGCGGCCGCGGCGTTGAGGTACTGGAGGAATGTCTTCGTGCCAGACCCACTGGAAAAAATCACATCATTCAGATCACCGAAAGTGAGACGTGACCGAAAGGCAATGCCGTTGTTAGCATCGCCGGCGGAGAAACCGGCTATGGTTCCGCCCGTATGGGTGCCGTGCCCGGGAATACACCCGACGGGTGAGGTGAAACCGGAAGGGCTGTCGGACCGCAGTCCGATGATCTTGCGGTGACCAGGACCTATACTGGAGGCCGCATCCACGAAAAAGCAGTGGCTGGTGTCAATCATCGCATCGATGAGACCCACGATCTGCCCCTGCCCCTGAATGCCCTGATCGTGTACCGGAGTGGTGGCACCACCGGACTGTATGGCGGAAGTAACGCCGCCATTGTCGAGCGAAATATCGCCTTCCTCTTCGATCCACTCTACAAGCGGCAGGGACGCCACGGCGGGCAGCTCATCCCTGCCATTTACGCGGATGCGGATGCGGTCGCCGCGCCCGGGTGCGTCCATCGGAAAAGTCTGTAGTATTTCAGCACCGAGTCGATCGAGGGATGCGCTCGCGGCATCGAGCGAGGCCCCCGGATGGAGCAGAACGATCAATACCAACCCGGGTTCCCGGATGCGGGCCGGCGTAACAAACTGATTTTCTCCGATGGTGGGAGACAGCTTATAGGCCGGATGATACGGCCCGATCCATCGTACCAGGTCCAGGCCGGATAGTTGACGCAACTGACCAGCGGTCAGTGTTTCCAGGTAGGTGTAATTGGGGAAGTAGCGGTTTAGGGTCAGGCCATACTGCTCCTTAAGTAAGGTGAGGTCCTGCCGCCGCAGCGGACCACGGAACTGTACCAGGCGGGGTCCGGTATTGGTGAGGTCCGCGTCGATCAGGAGATTTTGGTCCGCATCCGGTCCGGTCTCCAGCGGGTCGAAGCTATAGCCATTTACGGTAACGGTGTAGTCTCTGGCTATCTGGGCGAAGCCTTTTACCGTGGCAATGCAAAGCACTATAAGGACGACAAGGCGTGTGATTCGTGGGTAGTAGGTCATGTCAGGCGAATTTCATAGGTCCGCACATTGATTCTACTCCTCCCAGACATGTTACATAACCGAATAACGGTAGAAACCGCAACTAAAAAAGGCCCGCTTAGACCGAGGTGTAAGCGGGCTTTTGAAGAAAGTATTCCCAGGTAAACGTTAGCAAAACGATGGTCTCACCCGAATGCCCAAATGACGGACTTCGTAAGCAGGCTATCTTAGTTACCGCCATAGGAGGACTTGAGTGATCCGGCATACGGTTAAGAGTCACCGCACATCACTATAAGATTTGAACTTGAAGGATCATCACTCATCCTCTGAGCAGTACGCCTGACAACGGTCTCCCCCTTTGAACTGGAAGTAAGGTGGCACCTGCAGCTAGGGTACCCTTCCTGCAGGATTCGTCAACGCCTGTCCAATACGAAAAAAGTGAATCTGCCGCATAGTCATACAAGCAGTACCGCCTCGACCATGGCACGGGTAGTACGCGATCTCGGGAATGGAGTTTTTTGCAATTTAAGTTGCGTAACCGATCGGTTTCTCTTATATTCGTAACCAATCCGTTACCCGCTTGTGAGAAGAGACGTATATCAGGCCATTGCCGATCCGGTCAGGCGAAATATTATTGACTTATTATCCCGGGAGGTGCTCACCGTAAATGAGGTAGCCAAAGAGTTTACTATCAGTAGACCGGCGGTTTCCAAACACCTGAAGATCCTGGAGGAAAGCGGTTTGATTACCGTGTCCCAGCAAGGTAGAGAACGCTATTGTCAGGTTCAAATGCAGAATCTTCTCCCTGCATTCCTTTGGTTGGAGCAACACAAAAAGGTATGGGAGGAAAAAATAGATTCCTTCGAAGATTATCTAATGAAACTCAAGGCGCAAAACCGGGAAAATGAAGGATAGGACGGTAACCATCCGGCGGAAATTTGATGCACCGATCAAATTGGTTTGGGCTGCCTGGACACAACCGCAACACATTGCAAGGTGGTGGAGTCCGAAAGGAATTGAAATGACTATCGTCGAACACGACTTCACCGTCGGCGGCAGGTGGCTATTCGTGATGCCCCTACCTGACAAAAAAGTGTTTACGGCCGAAGGGGTGTACACGGAAATTATCAAATTCGAGCGAATATGTTCCCAGGCTGCCTTCAGGCCCATGACGGAAGGAGTCGAAATTCAAGCGCTGTTTAAGGCGGTAGAGGATACCACCGATTTCACATTCCATATCATTCATCCAAGCGTGGAATACCGGATTCAACAGGAAAAGATGGGGATACTTAATGGATGGGGTTCGGTATTCGACAGGCTCGAGGAATTACTTCCGCTAACCTGAAATCAGTAAATTGAAGCACTATGAAATCAATGACCTGCAAACAACTCGGCGGCGCATGCAACCAGCCGTTTTACGCGGAAACCTTCGCCGAAATAGCAGAGCAGAGTAAGCAGCACGGTATGGAAATGTACCGCCAAAAGGACCCCGAGCATTTGGCGGCCATGGAGGAAATGCAGGTGCTCATGCGGAAGCCGGAGGCCATGCAGAAATGGTACGAGCGGAAGCGGAGGGAATTTGAAGCGCTGCCGGAGGTTGCCTGACCCTTCGTCCATACAATCTATCGGTAACCCAGCCGATCCGCTGTGCACTTAGCTATCGGTTACGAAGAAATAGCCGGGGAATACATACTGGTCCGGGGACGGAAAACGTGCGGTATTGGCGCTGCACCTGCGCCCCGGCGCCCAACTGCAATTTACCGCACCCTGGCAAATAGCGGAATGGACGGACGCGTGGACCGGTCTGCCGTCCCGGTCGCTGGGAGCGGAAGCGTACGAAAAGGTCCTTGTTTCGCAGGGCGTGCGGACCACCGAGAGTCTCGTGGATGAGGGCGGGAACTATTACTTCAGTTGCCGGAAAGCCGAATAACCCCTGTGTCGGTTGGCAAGGTCGAACCGGGAGCCCCGGTTAACCATCCTCCCCGGCATCTGTGCTACCCGATCGCGGACCTATTTCTCCGCGTCCAGCTCCGCCAGCATCTCTTTGGCGTGTTTGCCCGTTGCACCGTCCGGATCCAGCGCAATCGCCTTGCGGTATAGCTCACGCGCCTTCTCCTCATCGCCGGCCTTGCGGTGGGCCTCGGCCAGACTATCCCACGCGTTGGCGGATTCCGGAAAAAGCTCCGTGTTCATTCCTAGAACATAAACGGCAGCCCTGGTCCGCCCCTGGCCGAGTAGGTTATAGCCAGCGCGATTGAAGGTTCGCTCGAAGGGGAAGTACCGGTAGTTGGGGTCCTCCACGAATTGCCGCGCCTCGGTCGCTACCTGCTCCATTTTGCCGGCCTCAAAAAGCTCCGTCAGGCGAGCCATGGGATCCAGGTAGGTCAGTGCGCCATCGTAATCGAGGATCGCTTCCATCGCGGGATCCACGTTGTCGCGGTAATTGGCGAAGGACATATCGGTAGCCAGGTGGGGTGCCAGCCAATCGTTGTTTTCCCACTGCGGCTTATCCTGCCACCACGCGAAGGAAAGCCGGGGTTCGAGTTTACTATTCGGGAGTTCGATGCGGCGGTTGTCACCGTAGAAGTTGATATTTTCGGAGGTCGGCTCTCCTACGAAGATGGCGTTTGTATAGTTGTCCAGTTCGTTCACCAGGTTCTGGGCCGCGGAGAAGGTGCGCCGACCTAGGATGACGAACAGCTTGCCCACCTGGTTGATCTTTTCCGTGCGGATGATGCCGGTGATGACGGGCGGATTCTTGTAGTTGTTGCCGCCCCCGTTGAGGCGTACGTCCAGTACCATCCGATCCACGTCGTGGTCTTCAATGAAGGCAAACACCTCCTCGTAAAAGTCGGGGAGGAGCTGGGAGGAATCGTCTTGTACCTGGCTCTGGCGTACGTAGACGGTCTTGCTATCCGGGAGGTATTCGTAGAAATATACCCGGTCCAGGTGCTTGAGCCACAAGGGGGTAGTGGAGGTGTCGCGGGCGTTGACCCAGGGCCCGTCGTTGGGGAGAAAGGAGTACTGAATAGGATTTTCATCAAACTCGACCGGGGCGAAAGTGACGTCGAAGTTTTCTCCGTCCCGTTCGAGGCTGAGGGTGATTTCATCGGCGAGTGTCTCCGTGACACCCTGCGCGTGCAGCACGGCAGGGGTGCCGAGATAGGCGAGCCCGTAGGCTTTCATATACTGATCGTTTTCCACCGGAACCGCCGGCCGGATGGCGGCTATAGCCTTCTCCACGGGCATGCCGGCTACGTGCGTCACGCGGGCCCCCACCGCCCGGGCGTAATCGCGGTGCGCGCCCTGCACATAGATACCATCCGAAAACTGGTACAGATTGTAAGGCATCTGTTTGAAACCGAGGCTGCCGTGCCCGTACCAGCCGTTCATTCCGAGGGAGGTGTGGCCGTAGCCGAACAACGCCACCAGCCTGGCAAGACCTACGACTACTTCGTGGTCCTCGAGGGCGGGTATCTCCGCGTAGAGCGCATCGGCTGCCGCGTCGAATGCCTCGGGCGTCACTTTTTTGAAGAGGAAGGGGTAATCCTCGTGGACCGTCCGCTGGAGGAACCGCAGATCTTGCCGCCATTGTTCCGGGGTGAGATCGACCTGGGCAGGGAGGTAGGCGGCCAGGATACAGAGGGACAAAGTGATAAGTAATCGCATAAGCTGGTTTTTCAAAAGCCGTAGGGAAGGCACTCGCCCTCCGGCTCTTTATAATGACGAGGCGCCGGTCCTTGCCGTTGCACGGTCTTTTTCCCGGTCCTTAGTCGATCCGCAGCCGTCGGAGACGTTCCCCCACGACGAAGCTGCGCAGCTCGGTCTCCAGGGTACCGTAGGCTTCCGGCGTCACCGTTTGTTCGATCACGCCGTCGCGTAGAATGGAGATCGCATCGCAATTCTCTCGCAGCCCGGCGAATACGTGGGAGGAGAGCACGACGGTCTTGCCGCGGCACCGGAGTCGGTCGATGACGGCATTAATGAGCAGATTCCCGTGAATGTCCACCCCGTTGAAGGGCTCGTCCAGTAGGTACAGGTCGTTTTGCTGCAGGAGCAGGCCGAAGAGGGCCAGTTTCTTTTTCATTCCCGTGGAGTAGTCTTCCGCGTAGCGGTCGAGGGGCAGGTCGAAGATGTTCTGTTCGTCGAAGTCCACCGTCGGTAGCCCGCGGGCGGAGCAGACCAGCTTCAGGTATTCCCAACCGGTTATGTAGGCCGGAAAGCCGGGGTCGGTGGGTAGAAAGCCGATGCGGGTGCGCATTTCCGCCGGACTCGGGACGATTTCGCCTTCTCCGTCGAGTAGTCCGGCCAGGCACCGGAAAAGGGTGGTCTTGCCGGCGCCGTTGTGACCGACGATCCCGTGGCACTGCCCCGCGTGTAGGGTGAGGTCAACCCCGCGGAGCACGGCAAGGCTGCCGAAGGATCGGGTAAGGTGGCGAACGATCATCACGGCAGGAGCAGGTTTAGTCGGAAGGTAGCCTCGCGGTACCAACCGTGGAGTAATACCAGTAGGAGGGGAGGAAATACCATACCCAGCATTTGGGCGACGGAGCGCAGGAAAGGCGGTTCTTTCGGGTAGGCAGCGTACTTCACTAGGATCATTCCAGGAATGTAAAGGTAGCCCAGGCAGAGGGTGGCGACGTGCAGCGGCCAGCCGGCGGGCCAAACCGCGAATAGCGCGACCCATACCGGCAAGGCAAAGAGGGTGTAGGCGAAGTAGCCGGTTTGCAGCTTGCCGATCAGGTAGTCGCGGGCACTTCCCCGGTACATCCGCAATAGTTCGGGCGGCGGAGTTTCGGAGTAGAACGACATGACCAGAATTCCGCCGGCCACCGAGGTGAAGCGGACTAAGTTGACATTATCGGCCAGCACCCCCTGCCAGGTCAGGAAGTAGAGCACCGGCAGTACCCAACCGTAGCGCCGGAAGCCTGCGATGCATTCGTAGGGTCGCGTCCGGAAGGGGGTGGGGAGGATAAGACCCATAAATCCACGGCGCCGTAGCACGGCCATGACGACGAGCAATCCGGCCAGCACCCCACCGGCAACCCAACTCCCGAACCCCAGTAGTACGAGTAGGACGGGTCCGCCGCCGACAAAGTGCTCGATCAGCCGGATCCGTCGGGCCTCGTCGGCCGGAAAAAGCAATACCACCCGATCGTAGCGATCCCCGGCGGAGAGTGGCCAAAGCGCGGTCACCGTCAAGAGAACCAGGATCCAAGGGGCCAATTCGAATCTCCCGTAGAGGAAGATCGCCCCACCGACCAGCGCGGCCAGCGCCAGGGAAACGGCAACCGGCAGCGACAGCCCCAGGTCGGCCATCCGCCGCTCGGTGCGGGTATACTGGAGATGAAAGTAGTAGCGCATGGAAATAACGAATGCTTGCTTCAGGTAGCTTGCTGACGATCCGCCAGTCCGTGGGGTAGCGAATCCGGCTTCCCCCCTGCTCGGTAGCTGGGGAGGGGGCCCTAGCTACTTAGCCGGGGGGTAAAAGCCGGAGGAACGGAAATTGTCTAGTGGTAAGGTGCATGATGCCGGCGTCAGGGAGAGCGGGGTTGGGAGGGTGGCGGTCAGTTGCTAAAACTAGCACCCAGCCGGCCCAGCCTTCAAACTATTTAGACCAATGATCTCATTATCTCTTCCTTTTTATCCGTAGCTCCGCTCCTGCGCTCCGCCGCCCTACGCTAAGTGCCGGGGTAGTTGCGGGAGGTTGAACCAAATTCCCAAATCCCTATTTAAAGCATAAACCCAAGACTATGAAGTACTTATCCCTTTTCCTCCTTGCCATACTCCTGGCTGCCTGCGGCAACACTTCCGAAGCCACCGTGGACAATTCCGAGCCCACCATGGAGCAAATGGACGCCGACGACCCCGGAACGACCCTCCAGGCAACCATCGACGCGGTGCAAGCTAACGGCGGAGATATCACGGCCCTCCCCGCCGACGCGGCGCTCTCCAACATCGATACCTGGATGGACCAGCTCGAGGGCGTGGAAGGCGCGGAAAAGGTGACCGGTAACCTCGAATCCCTGCGCGAAACCCTCAGTGAATCCCCCATAAACGGACAACTGGCTGGTATGCAATTGATCAGCTTGGCCGAAGATACCCGACAAGTGGGCGGCTCGACCCCCGGATTGTCTACCCTCGCCTCGGCCCTCCAGTCCGGCGGTGAAAAACTGACCGGCTCCGCCTTTACCGGCGAGAGTCTGCTCGATCAGACCCTCCAGGCCGGAAAGAGCGCCGCCGCTGACATTACCACCCTCCCCGTCAGTACCGCTGCCGGCAATATCGACGGCTGGCTGGCCGAATTACGCGGGATGGACGGCGCCGATGGCATCGTCGAAGATCTGGAAAGCCTGAAGCAGACACTGTCCGCACCCACTATCGACGGAGAACGGGCCTCCGAACTGATGTT
This sequence comes from Lewinellaceae bacterium, assembly GCA_963747415.1. Lineage (GTDB taxonomy): Bacteria > Bacteroidota > Bacteroidia > Chitinophagales > Saprospiraceae > Neolewinella. The sequence goes on from CAVVFF010000004.1 coordinate 2,895,945, forward strand.
CTCCCTGGCCGAAAGTACCCGCTCGGTAGGCGAGGGCAATCCAGCCCTCCAGACCCTGGCCTACCTGCTGGAATCCGGCGCGTGGCGACTGGAAGGGATGACCGAGAAAAAGTAAAAAGCGCGGGTAGCCCGCCACTTTTCGTTCCCAATCAACCCCTAATTTTATGATCCGCCCCAACTGCCCGGAGCAGTTGGGGCGGACTATTTTGTTGCCGGGTATTCCCTTTGGGGGGCGACATACCTAATTATGCGGGGAAGGTCACTCGCAAGGGAGATGGTAGAAGCGAGATTCTAAAGGTTGTAACACTTACTTTGAAGGGCGAATAAATCGTCAAACCCGCCAACCCCATGGGCCAGCACACCCACCTAACTCACCAAGACGAAGCCTTCCCGGCCCTCCGGTACCGGAAAGCGAAGACGGATTTTCTGCCCGTTTTGAAGCGCCGCGTGGATGCCTACTTCAAGCGCGAGGGGAAGCACCGCTACGCCGACATCCGGATGATTGGCAAGACAATATTTCTGTTGCTCGTGTGGATCATCTGCTGCGGTCTCCTCTACAGTGATCGCCTCCTGGGCCAGCCCCTTTTCCTGACCCAGGTGACCTGGCACGTAACCATGTTCATCATGACGGTCGGCATCGCCCACGACGCCAGCCACCACGCCTACAGCCGCCACGGTTGGATCAACCGGGAATTGAATCGCGTCTTCGATTTTATGGGAATCAATACCTACATCTGGGAATTCAACCACATCAAATCCCACCACCGCGCCCCCAACGTTCCTTTGTACGACTCCGCGATCGACTCCTTCCAGTTATTTCGCTTCCATCCGCGGGCGGGCTGGCACCCCCTCCACCGCTACCAGGCTTGGTACATCGTGGGAATTTATGCCCTGGCGACGCTCTTCAAACTCTTCTTTCTCGACCTTTTTTCCTTCCGTCGCGACCGGATCGGCTTCCTGCGTATCGTTCGCCACCCCCGAAAGGAACTGGCGTATTTCGCGGTGACCCGGCTGATCGTCATCGGGTATACGCTGGTCGGACCGCTGCTCCTGCTTTCCGCGCCGAATTGGCAAATATGGGCCGGGTTTATCACGGGCCACGTGATCAGCGGTCTGGCCCTCGGGGCCATCTTCCAGGTCACTCACCTCAGCGACCGCACCCGCTGGCCGGAGCCCGACGGGGAAGGCTACCTGCCCTATTCGTATGACGAGCATATCCTGCAAACCACCGCTGACTTTTGCCCGGAGAGCGGGTTGGCCACCTGGATCTCCGGGGGGCTCAACCTGCACGTCATCCACCACTTTTTTCCCGGTATCAGTCACGTGCATTTGCGGCCGTTGACGCGCATTCTGCGGGATACGGCGCGGGAGTTCAAGCTGCCCTACGTTGGTATGGATTCGGTGACCGAGGCCGTCCGGTCTCACCTGCGCTGCCTCGCGTGGTTGGGTCGGGCACCGGATGCGGCCACGGAGCCGGGAAACAGCGAAGCTTCTCAGAATTTGCGCCCCAATTTCGCCAATTCAGCCCCCGTATAGTCGGGAATGAGATCGAACCGTTCCGCGACGAAATCCGCCCAGTCCCCGTCGCTTATTTCCTGGGTTTTCACTACCTGCTGCCCGATCCGCTCGATAAATTGGTTCTCGTGCAGGCCTATACGGCCCTTCTCGGTAAAGCGTCCGACGAATCGCTCGCCCACGAAGTGGGAATCGGGATGGGTTTCGGTAAAGTGATTATTGACCCGGATATCGGCCGGGATCGCCTCCCGGATTTCGAAGCTGTACTGCTGAATCCAGCCGCCGTCCTTCTCCCGCTCGAGTAAATATTCCCCGGCTTGGTGATCGGTTACGCGCACCCGCCCCTCGCCATCGTCTACCGCGCCCCGGCCTTCGATGGGCAGCGGTATGCGGGAGGTCATTCCCCCGAAGCCGACGTCGGTCAGGTATACGGTACCCGCAACCTCCACCAGGTGGGTGAGGTGCGTACGGGGCGTCGACTGCGCAGGATTGTGCAACCGCACCCGGGCGAGTACGGGTATGGGGGCAAAGCCCAGGGAGCGCAGCAGTTCGGCGTAGAGCGTATTGAGCTCGAAGCAGTAGCCGCCGCGCCGCTTCCGGACCACCTTGTCGAATAGCGCCTGCGGGCTCAGATCGAGCGGGCGTCCGACGAACACGTCCAGATTTTCAAAGGGGACCGCCTGCATATGCCGGCGCTGTAAAGCGGTGAGGGTTTGCAGGCTGGGATCGGTCGAGCCGGTGTAGCCGATGTGCGCGAGGTATGCTTGGGTATCCTGGGGATTCAAGGCGTTTTTTGTAGGAGACAACCGCCGCCGGCCGATCGTTTATTGATTTCCTCCGTACCTGCGCTCCGCCGCCCCGCTGTTATGGCGCGGAGCGCAGGATCGATGGGTTTGAGTAACTGCGAACTATAGCAGGTCTTTAATCCCCGGGACCACCATGGATCGCTTCCCTTACGATGCTTATCTTATGGAAGTATCTACTCCTCCCGCTAGAATGAAGCGTTCCCTCTTCCAAAATTTGCTGCTCATCGGGCTGTTTACCGCCGGCTGTTTTTCTCTGTCCGCCCAGGCTCCCCCGGCTGCGGACACCAGCGACCTGTCCACCGCCTTCGACTTTTGGATCGGCGACTGGGAGGTGACTTGGCTAGGCCCTGATTCCACTATCGTCACCGGAAGCAACCGGATAGAATCGACATTAGACGGTAGAGTCCTCCAGGAACACTTCCGGGATCCGGGCCGCAACTTCCTGGGCACGAGCATTTCGGTATACAACCCCCGAACCCGCCAGTGGCGGCAGGCCTGGGCCGATAATCAGGGGGGCTACTTCGACTTCATGGGCTGGGTAGGGGAGGACCGCCGCATCTTCCGTACGACCACCCCGAACGCCCGCGGCGATCTGTACCGAATGGTATTCCACGACATCAGGGAGGACAGTCTGATCTGGGAGTGGCAACGACTGCCGGCGGGTTGGGATAATTGGGAGACGGTGTGGAAGATCGACTACCGGCGGAAGGAGTAGGTAATAACCCGCAAGCAGGATATGGATTTCAGATTCGTGCGGTTGGCCCGCGTCTGGACAACGTTTCATCAACCCTTGCAGGCAGCGTCGCACCTGACCCTAACCTAAGCAATGGTGCCCGTATAAAAAGTTATAACATGTAGGCTGATTACCGTATCTTCTATACGTTCCTCCTCCGCCAAGCGCACGAAAATGTGATTCCGTCATGCCTGCCAACGACCTCCCTGCCCTGCTGCGCCAATTTGAAAATATGATGCGGGCGGTAGCCGCGAACCCTCAGATAGAGGAAAGCGATCTTCGTCGCGTCCTCCGCTTCATATCAAAAATGGTCCAGGTAGTCAATCAGGCCTTCAGTAACGTGTATCCCGTATTAAACGAGGTAAGATACTTGCGGACGGAGCAGCTAAATGGGCCGAAGCAGCAAGAATTATTGCAGGAGCTGGAGCGACTCGTATCGCGGCAATATTACCGCGAGATGGAAATGATCTGCGGACAATTAGAGGCGCTGGAAAAACAATACGGGGAAATGATCGCTCCGATCATCCAATCGCTTGGTGCTGACGTGACCGAGGAATTTGGCGAGGTGTTCTCCCTGTTGGAGCATCATGAGGGCGAAATCCTGAACCTCATCAACGACGTGACCTGGAAGGTGATCGGCAAGCTCCATGTAGCGACCGATGCCGCCACGCTGCGGGAAGCACAGCTTGCGGCCACCAAATCAGCGGCCGAGATCAAAGCCTCGATCCAGGAACTGCAGCTTATAAGTAACAAAATTCTGGGCTTGTCCGGTAAGGAAGGCTTTCTTGAACTGACCCGAACCGATCGGATGCAACTGCAGGAAGAAATCCGCTACCATTTCAATTATACCGATAACCGGATTTCTACCGGCAATGTATCCGGACAGCAGGTGGCTATCGGCCAGGACATTGACCAGGAGATCCGAACGGAAACTCACCAGGGTATGGACGCGCGGGAAGTTCACCAGTTGATCGATGAACTGATTGCCGAATTGCGCCGGGAAGGGCTTCCCGGGACGGTCGAAGATAAAGTGATCAATAAGCTGGAGGTCTCGAAAGAAGAACTGGAAGAGGCAGAGCCCGATAAGGAGTATATCCGGAAGAATCTGGAAAAGGCAACCGATACGATGCAAAAAGCGGGCAAGCTCATTGATCAGGGGTCCTCCATCGGACTTAAACTTATCAAGATCGGAAAGTGGGTCGGGGCGGCCCTGGCATTTTTATAGACAGAGGCGATTTCCGGCCAACCGGTATCTTTCACCCATGACCGCGCTATTCAAGAAGCTCAATTACAAGGGCCACCCCGAGATCCTCGTGGTAGCCGCTCCCGACACCTTTACCGCCGAACTGGTCGCGATGCACGAAGTGACGGAGGTCGTCACCCGACCCGAGGAAGTGACAAAAATCTCTTTCGTGCTGGCCTTTGCCACCACCCGTGCGGAAGTGGACGAACTCGTCCGCCGCATCATACCGAAACTGGAAGGAGATGCGGTTTGCTGGTTCTGCTATCCGAAAAAATCCTCCAAACGCTACGAAAGCGATATCACCCGAGACAACGGATGGGCCACCCTCGGCGAGTTGGGGATGGAGCCCGTCCGCCAGGTAGCCATCGATGCCGACTGGAGTGCGCTGCGTTTCCGCGATGTACGCTACATCAAACAACTGACGCGCAGCCACGACCGCGCCCTGAGCCAGGAAGCAAAGGACCGTACGAATAAAGAGTAGGGGAGCCAGCGTGAAAAAAGGAATAACATTCCCGGAATCTGGAGCGGATCGGCCGATGGAATGGCCCTATCATTGGCGAATAGGCCCTTCGAAAATTCACCATGCGTATCCTGACCCTTTTTCTTTTATACTATGCTTTCGGTCCACTGCTAAGCGGGCAGGATAGCCTTACCTACGACTTTATCGTCGATGCCGGCGGTGGCGGTGATTTCCTACGTGTCCAGGAGGCCATCGATGCCGTGCCCGCACTGCGGAGTAATCGCACCTATATTCTTATCCGGAACGGGATTTATAAGGAAAAGCTGGTCCTCCCGCCCACTGCCACTAACGTCAGTTTTATCGGGGAAGATGCCGGGAAAACCATTCTTACCTACGACGACTACGCGCAAAAAGCGAACCGCTTCGGCGAGGAGATCGGTACCTCCGGGTCCTCGGCCTTCTACGTGTTCGGGGATGGCTTTTCCGCGGAGAACATCACCTTCGAGAATTCGGCGGGACCGGTCGGCCAGGCCGTAGCCGTGAGGGTGGACGGCGACCGGGTGACCTTCACCAACTGCCGCTTCCTGGGGAACCAGGATACGCTCTACCCCCACGGCCGCGAAAGCCGCCAATACTATAAGAACTGCTACATCGAAGGGACGGTGGATTTCATCTTCGGCTGGTCCACGGCCGTCTTCGACAATTGTACCATCTTCTGTAAATCACCGGGATACATCACGGCCGCCTCAACGGAGGAGCGTGATTCGGTGGGCTTCGTATTCCGAAACTGCACGATTGAAGGCAGTGCCCCGGCGGGCAGCGTGTACCTCGGCCGGCCCTGGCGCCCCTACGCCCAAACCGTTTTTTTCAGCTGCGAACTGGGAGAGGTGGTGCATAGGGAAGGCTGGCACAACTGGGGAAGCGAAGACAAGGAAAAGACCGCCTACTACGCCGAGTACGGGAATCGGGGGGCCGGCGCGGCCACGGTGGATCGGGTGGGGTGGTCCCACCAACTAAGTAGCGGAGAAGCCGAAAAATACCAGGATCTACCGGCACTCCTGGGCGGCTGGGATCCGGCAGGTGAGGAATAAACCTGCCTCAGGGCAGCACGATGGCTTCGATCTGATTTGCCAGGCCGGGTAAGTTGATGGCACTCGTCTTGCGGGTAGCCGCCAGCGCGATGATCAGCTGTTCCCCGTCGATGCGGTATACGCGCAGATAAGTTCTCGTACCGGTGCCGTCACCGCCGTGGTCTACGTAGTTCGGGGAGGTGTTCGTGTCCCAGCCGATGGCGTAGGTATTGGAGGCGGAGGGGGCTACCCGGGTCCACATATCGTCCCGGGCGGCCGGGCGGAGGATATCGCCGGTTTCAATCTTCCGGGCGAAGCGCGCCAGGTCCACCAGGTTGCCTTCCAGTCCTCCACCCAGTACTTTCCAGCTGTTGTCGGAGTAGCTGATTTCGCTGCCTCCCGAATTATAGGGACGCACCCGTTCATAATTAGCGGGTAAGGAACTGGTCCGGTACATCGCCCGGATCGAAGGAAGGTTGTAGGGATCGGAGATCTCTTCCTCCACCAACCGGGTAATCGGCCGGTCCGTCACCTCCTCGAGCACGGCTCCGAGGTGGGTGTAGGCGTGGGTAGAGTAGCTTCTTTGGGTTCCGATGGTACAGTTACTTACTATGCCGCGATTGTTGATAGCGGCTGAGGCGGCGGCGGCGGTACTGAAGTGACCGCTGGGCTCGTTACGGGGATTTTGGTAGTGCTCGATGCACCCCAGGTGAGCGATCAGCTGCTCTACGGTATGGGTATGGCCATTCCCAGGCAGGGGGATGTAACTGCGGGTGGTGTTGTCCAGATTAAGGGAGACCGAAGTGCCATCTGCCAGTCTGCCCTCGTCTTCCAGTTTTACGGCCAGGGTGGCACCGATGGTTTTCGAGACACTCGCCAGACTGTACACACTTTCGGCGTGGGCCGTTTTCCCCGCGTCCTCATCAGCCCATCCGAATCCCCTTCGGTAGCGTATCTCCCCGTCGTGCATCACTACGGCCGAGATCGCCATGAGGTTGGCATTGGCCAGGTGGCCTTCCACGGCCTGATCCACGGCGGCCCGGTGCTCCCAACGCATGCGTGGTTCGTTTTCCAGCCAGACCCCGGCGTAGCGGGAGCCGGAGGGCGTGTCGTAGCGCTCGAAGTCCACGAGACGCATGCCTTCATCGCGGTACTGCCGCCAGTAGTTAGCGAAGCCCGTTGCGTTTCTTCCCGAACGGACCGCACTCAACCGGCCATTCGGATTCTCCACCCAGATGACCGCATAGCGTTCCTGGCCACCGGCGAGATAACATTCGAAGTCCAGGACGCGAAAGCCGTTGGCGACGCGGGAATCCAGCTCCTGCTGGTATTCATCCCGGTCCATATTGCGCAGTTGACTCCAGCTTAGCCCCTCCCTGTTTTCTACCCAGATGGCCGCGTACCGCAGCCCGTCCGGTGTATCGTGGGCCTCCATGTCGATGAGGCGGTAGCCATCGTCGCTGCGCTCCTGGAATTGGGTTCCGTATTGGTCACCGGTCAGGTTCCGGTTACTGAGCCACTGGTAATTTTCCACGTTCTCTTCCCAAATCCCGGCATATTTCCAGTTACCGTTCTTGCGGTACATTTCCACGTCGATCGGCCGCATCCCCTGATCCCCGAGTTCCGTCCATTTATCGTGGTACTCCGTGGAAGACATATCGCGGTATTCCGCCCATCTCCGGTTATCCGTATTCTTGATCCAGATCATCGCGTACCGTACGCCGTCGTTGGTAGGATACGCGTCAACGTCGATCATACGGTATCCCCTATCGGAATAGCTGTTGAATTTTTCGCTGAACTGGGCACTGGTCAGGTCGCGATTGCTTATCCAGTCCAAACCAGGAGCCCGCTCATGTTCCTCAACGATGGTGTTCAATTGTTCTACCAGGTCGTCGCAACCAACAGAAAGAAAGATCAAAAGCAGGAGGGGTAAAAGCGATTTCATAAGAGCGTTTTCCCCTTAATGTGGCAAGTCAGGCCCCCGTTACGGAAGGCCTGCTGTTGTACCCATACCGGACTTCGTGACAGGTGATAACCGCTCACCTGCCTGCGAAGCGCCGTGCGACGGCTATCCGATCTGCAAGGGAGACTGGTTATTTGGCGCCGTGTGTATCCGATGGGTGGCCCGCAAGGGGGCTTGATTGGAAGCTTACGCGACTGCCTTTTAGGAGTAATGCGCCATGGGTAGGGTTCTGCCGCGACAAAGGTTTTACTCTTTCCGTCCACACATTTGCGAATTCAACCGGCCCGTCCTAGCATTAGTCGATAAAAAGCGGGAGGCTCTCCTGTTGAGCATAACTTGTTGGTAACAAACTACATAAGTCATGAATACTCGTATCAATCCCTCCGCTGCACTTCTGGTCGCCGGCCTCGGCATTACCGTTCTCGCTCAGCTGATCAATCACCTGACCCCGGTATCCGATGCGGGTGCGGGCGCCTTTACCGGCCTCGGAATCGGCTTGCTTTTGGTCGCCTTGATGATGCGCCGGCGATTCCGGCCTTCTCCCTCTGGAGACTAAAAGCTCTGGTAAAATTCAACCGCGCAGAGCAGCATAAAAAAGAGGCAATCCGGAAACGGATTGCCTCTAATTACTTTTGGAAGGCCAAGCTGCAAGACGGAGAAATCTGTTAACCTCCGTGCCTCAGCGAAGTGCCTCTACAGCAAGGTTCGCTATTTCAAGTCAAACCGATCCGCCTCCATAACCTTGGTCCACGCCTTCACGAAGTCGTTAACGAATTTATCGGTAGCATCGTCAGCCGCGTATACCTCGGCCAGCGCCCGCAGCTCCGAGTTGGAGCCGAAGATCAAGTCGGCACGGGTACCGGTCAGCTTGGTGTCACCACCACGGCGGTCGGTTCCCTCGAAGTGGGTTTCGTCGTTGTTGGTGGCTTTCCACTTGATGCCGAGGTCCAGGATGCTATTGAAGAAGTCCTGCGTCAGGGCGCCGGGCTGGTCGGTGAAGACACCGTACTTGGAGTCGTCGTAGTTCAGTCCGATAGCCCGCATACCACCGACCAGTACCGTCATTTCCGGAGCGGTCAGGGTTAGTAGTTGGGCACGGTCCACGAGCAGTTCCTCGCCGGTGGCGTTGATCGGGTTGCTGCGGTTAATGTAGTTGCGGAAGCCGTCGGCGTAGGGCTCGAGGGCTTCGAAGCTTTCTACGTCGGTCATTTCCTCCAGCGCATCGACACGACCCGGGGTAAAGGGTACGGTGATGTTCTTGCCGGCCTTCTTCGCCGCTTCCTCGATGGCGACGTTACCGCCAAGGACGATCAGGTCGGCGAGGGACACCTGCTTGTTGCCGCTCTGGGAATCGTTGAAACCCTGCTGAATGTCTTCCAGGACGGAGAGGACGTTCTTCAGCTGCGCGGGCTTGTTTACCTCCCAGTTGCGCTGGGGAGCGAAGCGGATACGGGCACCATTCGCACCTCCCCGCTTGTCGGAACCGCGGAAGGTAGCGGCGCTGGACCAGGCCGTGTAGGCGAGTTCCTGCACCGATAGGTGACTTTCGGCCAATTTTTGCTTCAGGTTGGCGACGTCGTTGTCGTCGATCAGGTCGTAGTCGCGCTCGGGAAGGGGATCTTGCCACAGCAGGTCTTCCTGGGGAACGTCCGGGCCCAGGAAGCGGCTCTTCGGCCCCATGTCGCGGTGGACCAGTTTGTACCAGGCGCGGGCGAAGGCATCCTTGAAAGCATCGTTGTCGTCGCGGAAGCGCTTGGAGATCTTCTCGTAGGCCGGGTCCACGCGTAGGGCCACGTCGGTGGTGAACATGGTGGGGTGGTGCTTCTTGTTCGGATCGTGGGCGTCGGGGATCAGTCCCTCGCCTTCTCCGTTCTTCGGCTTCCACTGCCAGGCACCGGCCGGGCTCTTGTAGAGTTCCCAGTCGTACTTAAAGAGGAAGGTGAAGTAGTCGTTGCTCCACTGGGTGGGCGTACGGGTCCAGGTCACTTCCAGGCCGGAGGTGATCGTGTGGGGGCCGTGGCCGCTTTCGTAGCTGCTATTCCAGCCCGTGCTCATGGCTTCCATGGGCGCACCGGCGGGTTCGGCGGCGACGTATTTCTCCGGGTCGGCGGCACCGTGCGCCTTGCCGAAGGTGTGTCCACCGGCGATCAGCGCGACGGTTTCCTCGTCGTTCATAGCCATACGGCCGAAGGTCTCGCGGATGTCGCGGGCTGCCTTCATCGGGTCGGGCTCGCTGTTAGGGCCTTCGGGGTTGACGTAGATGAGACCCATCTGCACGGCGGCGAGGGGGCTTTCCAACTGCCGGTCACCGGTGTAGCGCTCATCGCCTAACCATTCGCTTTCCTTGCCCCAGTATACGTCGCTGGCGGGTTCCCAGACGTCCTCGCGGCCACCCCCGAATCCGTAGGGTTCTACGCCCATGGTCTCCAGGGCCATGTTGCCGGTCAGGACCAGCAGGTCGGCCCAGCTGATCTTACGGCCGTACTTTTTCTTTATGGGCCACAGCAGCAGGCGGGCCTTGTCGAGGTTAGCGTTGTCGGGCCAGCTGTTGAGGGGGGCGAAACGCTGATCTCCGGAGCCGGCACCGCCGCGTCCGTCCTGAATGCGGTAGGTACCCGCACTGTGCCAGGCCATACGGATAAAGAAGGGGCCGTAATGACCGAAATCGGCGGGCCACCAGTCCTGGCTGTCCGTCATCAGGTCACGCAGGTCCTGCTTCAAGGCCTCCAGGTCCAGGCTCTGGAATTCCTTGGCGTAGTCGAAGTCTTTACCCATTGGGTCGGACTTTTCGTTGTGCTGCCGCAGGATGCTCAGGTTAAGCGCATTGGGCCACCAGTCGCGGTTGCTGGTACCGGCACTGGCCGTGGAGTGGGCGCCGCTGAGGAAGGGGCAGCTGCGGCTCGATTCATTGACTTCCCAGACCTTGCCGTTGTCGGTTTGGTGCGCCTGGTTTTGCGATTGACCGTGGGACCGGCCCTCTTCCTTGATGCTTTGATTATTACTGTCTTCCATAGGGGATATATTTTTTGCTGGGGGGCCGCCGGGGCGGCCGCCTTATTGACTAAGATAGGACTAATGATAAGGGATAGGCTCGGTTTATAGTTCAATTGGCCGACCGGTTGGAACGGGGCAAAAGCACCCACCGGAAGGAGCTTGAATTTTTTTTGCGCCGAGCGCAGGTGGAGACCAGCACAAAAACCCGTCCGGCTTAACCTCGCTATTGACTTCCCGGTCCCTGGCCCGCACCGGCGCGTGTATGCTCATTTCCAAGCAATTCAGTGTATCGAATAGCCCGCTGTATTGCTCCCGTGAAGAGGCTTTTGCCTGTTTGCAGCTCCGGCCGGTCACCCTACCTTTGTAGGGCAAGCCGCCGGTGGGGCCATTATAACTTTCAAAGGGCGATTTAATAAATCAATCGGTAAGGGCGAATAATTTATGCTGGCAATCGTCCGCCAGGTTTGAAAACGGGCTGGGTAATCCGGCTTTATTGGGCTTCTTTTCACCTGCGCCCCGCCGCCCCTTTCACCGATAGCTCCCGATTCAGCAGCGACGATTATGTCCCGTGGAATTGGCTTCGACTGATTCATTGCAGGCTCACTATTCGAAGCCGGATACAACACAGCGAGCAGCCGACAACGCGGTCTATGGCCCATGGACAAGTCCCCGGGATGGGGCCTGTAAAATCGCTAATTGCTCCACATTGGGAATAGGCAAGCGCGGGAAAAATTAGCCCCGGCCACCCGAACACCACCTCCTGGGCCCGGGTTTTTCTTGCGTTGCAGCGACCTGCCCATCTTGGGTTCCTGCATTCCTTAAGTCACCCGGTTAATTACCGACCGTCTCGTCAATGGGAGCTTTATCCTTGCTTTCGATAAAGGGGGCGCGGGCAGTTTCAATCAACTCCCGATAAAAAATTTGAATATTATGAGTTTAAAAAAGAGCGAAAGCACAGCTCGCGGAAATAACGGATCTGTGTCTACCGACGCGAAAAGCGAAGAGCTGAAAAGCTACCGTACGGATCCGAGCGACCGGGCGATGACCACCAATTCGGGGGTCAAGGTCAACGATACCAACAACTCCCTCAAGGCAGGCATACGGGGCGGAAGCCTGCTGGAAGATTTCCTCCTCCGGGAAAAGATCAACCATTTCGACCACGAGCGGATCCCGGAGCGGATCGTTCACGCCCGCGGAAGTGCCGCGCACGGGTATTTCGAGCTGTACGAAGCCATCCCACAGTATACCAAAGCAGGTATTTTTAACGATACTTCTCGGAAAACCCCCTTATTCACTCGCTTTTCCACCGTGGCCGGTTCAAAAGGGTCGACCGATCTGGCGCGGGACGTGCACGGCTTCGCCGTTAAATTCTATACGGAGGAGGGTATCTGGGACTTGGTGGGCAATAATATGCCCATCTTCTTTATCCAGGATGCGATGAAGTTTCCCGATCTGATCCACTCCGTCAAGCCGGAGCCGGACCGTGAGATCCCACAGGCGGCGTCCGCCCACGATACGTTTTACGATTTTCTCTCCCTTTCACCGGAGGCCCTTCACAACCATATCTGGCTCATGAGCGACCGCGGTATTCCCCGCAGTTTGCGCATGATGGAAGGATTCGGGATCCATACCTTCCGCATGATCAATGCGGAGGGGAAATCCCACTTCGTCCGCTACCACTGGAAACCGGTACTCGGCGTCCGCTCCGTGACCTGGGACGAGGCCGTGAAGATCAGCGGTGCCGATTCGGACTTCCACCGCCGCGACCTCTGGGACGCGATCGACGCCGGCCAGTATCCCGAGTGGGAACTGGGCCTGCAGATCATTGCCGAGGAAGACGAGCACAAGTTTGACTTCGACCTGCTGGATGCCACCAAACTCATTCCCGAAGAGATGGTGCCGGTAAAGATCGTAGGTAAGATGACCCTGAACCGCAACCCCGACAATTTCTTCGCGGAAACGGAGCAGGTGGCCTTTCTGCCCGATCACCTGGTACCGGGCCTCGACTTCTCCAACGACCCCTTACTTCAGGGTCGCCTGTTCTCGTACCGCGACACCCAGCTCAGCCGCCTCGGAAGCGTAAACTTCGAGCAGATCCCCATCAACCGGACCCTGGCCCCATCGCACAACAACGAGCGGGACGGCCACATGACCATGGAGATCCCAAAGGGCAAGACCGCTTACTGGCCCAACACCCTGGGCGGCGGATGCCCTTTTTTGAGTAAATTGTCGGAAGGTGCGTACGAGTCGTTCGCCGAACGGATCGACGGCCACAAAATCCGGGCCCGCAGCGAAAGCTTCGTCGACTACTATTCCCAGCCCGCGCTGTTCTATCGCAGCCTGACGGACTGGGAAAAGGCCCACACCGCTGATGCATACACCTTTGAACTGGGGAAGGTCAATTATCCCCATATCCAGGAGCGGATGCTCTACCACATCAACCAGATCGATGAGACCCTGGCCCGGAAGGTTGCCGACGGACTGGGATTGGACATCCCCGACAGCGTGGAAGGACCCGTCAACCAAGCCATTGGCGCCGATGCCGACGTAGACAAGATGCAGCCCGGGAAGAAGAAGATCTACCTGGAGCAGTCGGCCGCCCTCAGCGAAACCTACATCAAAACCGAAACCATCGCCACCCGACAGATCGCCGTACTGGCCGCCGACGGCTTCGACGGCGATGATTTCGCCCCGATGAAAGAGGCCCTCGAGAAAGGGAACGCCATGGTTAAGATAGTCGCCCCCCACGGCGGCACCATCACCTGTACCAGGGGCCACGAACATCAGGTGGCCGCCGCCATCATGACCACCGAAAGCGTGCTCTTTGACGCCGTATACATTCCCGGCGGACGGAAGTCCCTCGACGCCCTGTTGAAGAAAGCGAAGTACAAGAAATTCGTGGACGAGGCCTTTATGCACTGCAAGGCCATCGCCGTTTCCGGTGAGGGCGTGCAGTTGCTGGACGCCACACACGTGGGCAAGTACAAGGAGGACGACAAGGCCGTCATCGTAGACGGTAAGCCCCAGGCCTTCATAGACGCCATCGCCCAGCACCGGAACTACGATCGGATGGAGGTGGCTAAGATGGTGCCGGCTTAGGGTTAGCAGGGTCCCGGAGCTCCAGCTCCGGGCCTGTTGCCACCCGGAGAATATGTGGCGGAGCTGGAGCCCCGCCATTCCGGGGCTTGCACTTCCGGTTCTTATTGGCTATGAAAGCTTGGAAGGTCCCGTCTGTTTCAGGCGGGACCTTTTTTGGTTCGAAATAGGTTAGTTCGCAGTTGGAAACTGCTTCTTACATCGCGGTCGGAAACCGCGTTTTACCGCGCGGTCAGAGACCGCATCTTACCGGTAGGGACGGCGGGTCGCGTTTTCCGCGGTGGGGAAGTCCGCGGGGATTTCCTGGGTCACCTCGCCGGTGGCCGCCCATTCGACGCCTCTCAGGAAGGAGGTGATGAAGCCTATTCCTTCCATCGATTCCGTATCGTGGCCCAGGGTAGTGTGGAAAATACGCCCGTCTCCGTAGGTGATGGTCATCAGCGCCGGTTCGTGGCGGTCGGTGGGGGCGCCTTCGGATTGGTCCTTGCCGGTGGCCAGTACCGTTAGGTTTTCCGCCGGGCCCCGCAGCATGGCGTAGCATTCATCGGCGGTGGTCATCCATACCTCGGGCATGCCGCGGGTGATCGGGTGATCGGCTACGCGGACCGTAACCGGAAACTCGTGCCGGGCGCCGTGGATGCCGCCCCGCCCCGGAGAGTCGTCGCGGATGAGTTCCCCGTCGTTATCGTAGTAGACGTAGGGGCCGCTGCTTTCATCGCGGCCGCCCCACCCGCCTAGTCCGATCATGCGGTTGTAGGCTTGCCATTCAGGGAAGGAGTTGTCCGCAGCGTGGACCGATACGAAGCCGCCGCCGTTTTTCACATACTCGTCAAAGGCGCTTTGGGTAGCCTTAGGCCACGGAGCAGCCTGCCAGCCAAAATTGGAGATGACGACGTCGTAGTCAGCAAAGTTCGGCGCAAAATCCGGGTCGGGCTGCGGTTTGGGCAGGTCTTCGCTCGGGCCAGCATCGGCCAGCGGCAGGTAGTTTGCTTCCTCGTCGCCGTTCCAGGTATAGGCGCTCCGTTCAACATCTACGGTAAAGAGTCCGGTGTCCTCCAGGTATTGCTTCATCATGACGGTCGACTTGGGCCAGACTACGTGGTTGTTTTGGCCGTCTACGATGAGAACGTTGATTTGGGCGGTGGCGGGTAGGGTAAGCGCGAGAAGAACGGTGGTCAGAAGGAATATTCGGGACACGATTGATGGTTTACCGGGGCGGAGCGAGAGTACCGTTCCGCTGCAGAGGATTCATTGTGGCACATAAGGTAATGGCTTACGATGACTTTTGATTTTGATCGCTGTTTCTGGGCTCCGTGATTGGGTGTTGTGTCGCTCGCTGCGCTTTCGTTAGGCTCTGACCGGAGGTACCCGACACGCATGCGTCGGTTCCCTCACGAGCGCAGAGAACATCTCCTTGCAGCAGCCAAATCAAGACGTCAGGGATCGTCTGCCGCCATTGCCTTCCAAAAGGAATAGGGGTTGTGAAAATAAACATGTTTAAACTTTTTAATTATTTTCGGACCAAGCCTCATTTATGGGGAATTACAGCATCCGTTCTTCCCGTGGACAATAGCCCTCACCCGGCACAATCATTTACTTCCCGGTAAATCAGTAATAATGAACCTACCATTCGGTCTACTGCTAACTCTATCTCTTTTACTCCACTTTTCCCTGGTTGCCCAGGTACCGAAGCTTGGCGGAGATATTTTGCCGCTGAATAACGAGACTTCACACGGCTTCCGGCTCGCTCTGTCGGCGGACGGAACAGTCCTTGCGATAGCCAGCGTGGAAGATGATGCTGCCGGCTACGTTCGTGTTTTCGAACTGGACGGTACGGGGTGGGAGCAGCTCGGCCAGACGATCACCGGGGAGACGGGAACCTTGTTTGGGATCAGCCTGGCCCTCTCCGAGGATGGTTTTACACTGGCGGTGGCCGCGCCTAACCACGAAGTCGATGAGGTAGAAACCGGCCTGGTACGGGTCTACACCCTCCTGGAGGATGCCTGGATCCCCTTTGGCGAGGACATCTTGGGGAACGACGTGGAGGTGAAAGCCGGGCTTGATGTGGACTTGGCCGACAATGGCAACATCGTCGCGGTGACCAGCCTGGGAAGTGCCAACGGGCAGGCCGCCGGCACCGTGCAGACCTATACCTACGCCGCCGGCCTTTGGATTCCCCTTGGAAACAGTTTGCAGGGCGAGGCGGTGGGGGCCGGTGCGCAGACGACCGCCAGTACCTCCCGTGACGGTTCGAGATTAGCTATTAACCGGCCGATGGAGGGAACCGTGAGGGTGTACGAGCTCGAAGTAGGTGTGTGGAAGCTCCTGGGTACCCCCATCACCGACGCCGGCACGGAAGCAGGAGTAGCCAGCACCATCGAGCTTTCAGATGACGGAAGCATCATTGCTATCGGAGCTCCGGCGGATAATCGCGGTGGAACAACGACCGGGGCAATCAGTGTATATGCCCTGGAATCCGGAGATTGGCAGCTAATGGGCGACCCCATCAGCGGTCCGGAGAACGGCGACCGCCTCGGAGAAACCTTCGGCCTGTCGGGTGACGGGCGAACAGTTTTGACCGCTACCCCGGGCCTGAGGCTGACCAGCGATCCCGCTCACATTGGGGAGGCGAGACTGTACCGCTTCGAGGGGCCGCAATGGTCGCTGGCCGGGAATCCGATCTACGGGGAGAGCCTCCTGGAGATATCCGGCCTGGAGGTTGCCCTCTCTTCCGATGGAAGCACCATGGCTATGACCATGTCGATGAATGAGGACGGTACCTTCGTACGTGCCTTTGACCTGAGCGGGTTATCAACTGCCTTGCGATCCGGACCGCCGGTGAAAACATTGAGCGTTTACCCCAATCCGACCCATGGAGAAGTGACGATAAATGGGTTACTACCCAGCGAACGGATCCTTTCTGCCAGTCTTCAAAACCTGGCCGGACAAGTAGTGCAAGAACAACTACCAACAAAACGTACCCTCCACCTTCCCGTACCCGAAGGTACCTACCTCCTACGGGTAACTACGGATGCCGGCGTCTATGGTGGTCTGCTTACCGTGACCCGGTGATGGTAGATCGGTTGCCACCCAGATCGGAGGCCTTCGACCACCATGCGGAGAACTCCTCAGCAGCGAAGAGCCCATCATCTACGGGGCCTAATCAAGCCTTCCATCAAACATCCAGGTTTGTCAACCGCTACCCGCCGAGGTTGCCCGGCTGTTCGGTAACCTTTATCCGATCAAAGTGGCCTAACTATACGCCGCCGCTTGCCGTGCTATCGATGGCGCGGAGCAAGGTGCATAAGGGATGGTTACAGTACCGGTAAGGATTTAAAGCTAGGCGCGTCCTGACAACATCTAGCGCTGGTTACTCACGAGCCTGAAAGGTCCAAGCCCGGGCTACTACCATGTTTCCTCTTGCCTGATTCGTAGCTATCTATTGGTGCAATATGCATCGTGATCCATAAATATTAGGTCCTACGGCATCTACACTCAGTTCAAAACGGTGAGGAAAGAAGGAGGAAAAATAGTTTTACATTCTTAATTGATAGTAAAACTATTGCTATTGTTAATAGTTATATCATAAACTCCTTCATCATGAATCTTATCGGTACAATCATTCTGGTGAGTTTCCTGGTTTTTCCGTGTGTCGGGGGAAGGGCACAGGTTGACCGGCCACCCTTGCCTCCGACGCAACATGCTGACGTAGCGAACCTTCCGGTTATGGAGATTGCCCAAACGCGGATGCTGGTTCGTTTTGGTCAGATGGAGGAAGCGCTTTTTTCCTTTGATGCCATGCTTGCTCGTCACCCGGACTGGATACCCGCCCTTACGGAGCGAGCCTATCTACTCCAACTGTTGGGAAGAGATACCGAGGCAAGTCGCGATTATGCCCGAGCGCAGCGGTTAAATCCGGTAGCTGCTCAGTTCTACAGCGCGCGCGGGAGTTTTTCGCTGCTTCCCTTTATTGCGCTTTATCCCGACGAATGGTTCGATGGCCATTTCCCGCGGTCTGGAAACGTACTCGGGGCGGGCTTGGAGACGACCCTGGTGACCTTTCAGCGCAGGCAAGCCGCCCAACTGGACGCGCTGACCAATATAGATGGCAGTATCGAATTTCTTCGCCGGAAGCAGCGCGGTGAAAATTTCGCCCTCGACGAGGCCCTCAGCCGCTCGTTGGAAGATCAATCCCTTCAGTGGGCGGCACTTATGCGGGGAAATCTAGCGCTCCTCAGGCAGGATTTCCAGGCAGCGATCCAGTACTTCGACCAGGCAGAGTTGAGCGGAGCCAATTGGCCGGAGCTGTACTATAATCGGGGGCTTACCAGCATTCTCCTCAATAATTACGCTACCGGCTGCAGTGACCTGCAACGAAGCTATAGCCTGGGATTCACGGCGGGCGAAACCATGCTTCGCAATCTTTGCACCTACTAAAATCACCATTTTCTCACCATTATAATCCCGATATCATGCGTAGTATCTTGTTATCTCTGGCTACCGTGGGTAGCCTCCTGTTGATTAGTGGTTGTGCCGTGGTCCGTGAGGGCGAAGTCGGCGTGAAACGTACCCTTGGAAAATATCGGGATGCACCATTAGAACGTGGAGTAGCTCTATTTAATCCCCTAACCTCCACCGTGGTCAAAGTGAGCACGCAAACGGAGAATATGGAGGTAAGCCTTAATCTCCCCTCAAAAGAGGGGCTCAACATCCTGGCCGAAATCTCCATTCTGTACCACCTGGAGGGGGACCAGGCACCGAACCTACTGCGTAAGATCGGCCCCGATTTCGAACGAAGTGTCATACTCCCCGTTTTCCGCTCCGCCGTAGCCGACGTGTCGGCTCGATACTTCGCCAAGGACATGCATACGGGTCAACGCGCGGTGATCGAGGAGGCGATCAAAGAGCAGATGGAGACCAACCTCGCGGGCCGCGGTATTTTCATTGAGACGGTACTTGTGAAATCAATCCAGCTTCCCGTCAACCTGGCAAGGGCCATCGAGGAAAAGCTGGAAGCCGAACAGCAATCCTTCCGCATGGAATTCATCCTACTACAGACCAAGCAGGAAGCTGACCAACAACGCATCCAGGCCGAAGGTATCCGGGATGCCCAGCTGATCATTGCCGAAGGGCTAACGCAAGAGGTCCTCCGCTTTAAATCAATCGAAGCTTTTCTCAAGTTGGCCGAGTCTCCCAACACCAAAGTGATCGTAACGGACGGTGACCTTCCCGTTATCATGCAAGAATGAGGACGTCCTCCGCCTCCAGGACATCTAAAATCCATTTTAACTAGTGAGTATTTTTTGCGCCGCCCCCGGGCGGCGCCTTTTTTATGGCGGGGCTCATAACATCGATAATTCTCCAAGAGCGCAGCGAGCATCCCCTCGCGGCAGCCAAATCAAGAATCGCCAATCAAGATTCAAAAATCCCCACTCCTCTTTCCTCACTAACATGAATAACCCGCTCCGGCACCGTTCGGTAGCCCGAATCCACACTGGAATTCTCCAGCCGCAGCACGCCGCGCGGGCACACCGCCGAGCATACCCCGCAGCCAACGCAGCTGGCCCGCACGATGTCCTGCCCCTTCTGGGCGTAATGGCGTACGTCGATGCCCATCTCGCAGTAGGTAGAGCAGTTACCACAACTGATGCACTGTCCGCCGTTCGTAGTGATCCGGAATTGGCTCTGGAACCGTTGCATGAGTCCGAGATAAGCGGCCAGGGGGCAGCCGAAACGGCACCATACCCGGTTGCCCATCAGCGGATAAAAGCCGGTGCCCACCACGCCCGCAAAGCCCGCGCCGATGAGGAACCCGTACCACTGCCGGGTCTGATCTCCGCCAAGGCCAAGGAAGCTTTCCCCGCCGAAGAAAAGGTGCCAGAGGGTTCCTCCGATCAGCAGCACGCCAAAGCCGGTGCCCACCAGTATGCCGGTTCGGGAGATCGTCATTCGTCCCCGGCGGTATCGGTTCCAAACAAAGAGGAGGGCCGCAGTCAGGGCAATCGCTACCAGGATAAGCATCCGTTGCCGGGTGATCAGGAAGTCCTGCGTCGGGAGAAAACCGTACAGCACCGCCACCGTCATCAGTACGGCAAAGACCAGCACAGAATGCACGATCCACCGTTCGAACTGCCAGGCCCGCTGGCTCTTATCGCTCAGCTGCCGCCAGGGGTCGCCCATGGTCTCGGCCAGGCCGCCGCAGCCGCAAACCCAGCTGCAGTACCACCGCTTGCCGAGGAAGTACACCATTAGCGGTACGCCCACTATGATCAGCGCCAGCCCCCAGAACAGCATGAAGAGCCCCAGGTTACCGCTGCTGACGAAGTTGTTGATCGAGTAATCGAAGAAGAAGTCGTAGTGCAGCGGCCAGATGTTCTTGAAGTCGTAATAGGGCTTGTTGAGGGCCACGAGAATCTCGGGAATGAGAAAGGCGAAGGAAAGCTGGAAGAACATCACCGAGCCGGTACGCAGCAACTGGTATTTATTGTGGCGGTATTTGGCGAACATCCGCACGCCCATGACCAGGATGATCAGCGTGTACATCAGTCCGTAAAGGAACCACTGGCTCGCGTCACTGCCCTTGATGAGCTGGCTCAGCGGATCCACCATTTCCACCCAGGCTACGACGTGTTGATTGGCCCAGTAGAGTACAATGTAAAACCCCATGAAATAGACCCCGGCGAGGATGCCTATCCAGGCACTTAAACCGGCCGGCCCGGCGTCGCGAATGTTGCGGCCGGCACTGCGTTGCACGAAAAAGACCAAACTGATAATGATCAGGGCGATCACCGCCGTAACCGCCGGCCAGAACCAGGCTTTGCTCATGTACCAGAAGCCGTAACCGATAATACCGATTATCGTAAGCCCCAGTATGACGTTCCGCCACCCGGGATGCAGTCCCCGAGTGACCGAACTGTGGTAGATATGATCGTGCTTAATGCCGGCATGGCCCCTGAACTTCGGGATCATGTACAGGATGCCTCCCAGGGTTCCCAGACCGATGGTAAGCAAAAAGAACAGCCAGGGGTTCCGCTCAACCGGACCGAAGGCCGCGGATTTCAGCCAGTTCGCCCGCTGTGACTTGAACTGCCAGTCCGGAAGTTCCACTTCCCACCGCTCTTTACCCTCGGGTACGCCGGTGGAGTAGATGTTGGCATTCACGATGGCCTGGGCGTCGCTGAAGGTCCGTTGTAAAGCATTCGTGCCGGCGAAAGTGGAAGAGAAAGTTTGCTCGAAGAGATCATTATCACCGGCGGCTTCGAGCAGGGCGGCCTGGTGGACCTCCGAGTCGAAGGGGGCCGTCAGCATCTCGGCATCGAATCGGTACTTATCCAGACCGAGCATTCCGGTGAAAATCAGCAGCGACACGGCAAAAAGCCCCAGGCCGATGTACTGAAGGATCGATTTGTGGGTGCGTTTATCGGGCATCGGGGGTGGAGGTAGCACGCGGAGCGCGGTTCTTGAAATTCAGGAAGCGGAGGACGGCATCCAAGCCTCTGCCTCGTTGCAGGCGCAGGGTACTACCGGTCTGCTCGTTAAATAGATCGATGATATCCTGCTCGTACTCGGCGTAAAACTCCGGGTCGAAATTGGCCATGCCGAGATGTCGTAATACCTCTTCAATGTTGTACCCCTCCCGTATCCACTTTTCACATACTTCCTGTCGGTAACGGATACCCATCAGGTTGAAGCCCCGTACGGCCCCGCCGTCCTCTTCGTAGTTAATTCGCACGGATTTATCCCCGTCCGGGTGCTCCCAGTAGAGCGTGGCGAGGCCATCGCGATGGTGGGTCGGTACTTCCCCGTATACCTGGTATTCGATATGGAGGAATTTCGCGGAATTGAACCAAATGCCGGGATCGTACGCCACCGGTCGGTCGAGAAGGGTATAGGCCAAGGTTTCGCCCATCATCCGGCCAGTGTACCAGACGGCCTCAACAGCCTTTCTGCCCGGGCGGGGATTGCGTAACTGGGCGCAATCGCCGATGGCAAATACGTCTGGGGCGGAGGTGCGCAGGTAATCGTCCACCAGGATGCCTTTGTCGATCTCGACCGTTTCTTCTTCCCGTAAAAAGTCCACGTTCGGTCGCACGCCCGCGGTCAGTCCCACGTATTGGCATTCGATTCGCTCGCCGTTGCCGGTCAGGATGGCACCTGCCGCCCCGCCGCCATCATCGATGATCTCCCGAAGCTCGGTTTCGTGCCGCAAATCAATGCCGTGGGAGGTGATGTGCCGGCTGACCATTTCGCTTTCCTCCTCTGGCAGGGCATTGCGCCAGTAGCTGGATTCGCGTACCAGAAGGGTTACGGGGATGTGGCGGCTTTGCAGCATCTCGGCCAGCTCGATGCCGATCAGGCCACCGCCCACTACTACGGCACGTTCGATTTGCGGCGTCACTTCCTCCAGGTATTCCAGGTCCTGCACGCTCACCATGCCGCCTACGCGCTTGAGGTCCTGACCGGGCCAGTCGAATTTGTTCCACGTGCTGCCGGTAGCCAGCACCAGCTTGTCGTACCCGATGGTCTCACCCCCCGTGAAGTGCAGTTCTTTGGCCCCTGTGTCCACCCTTTCCACGTAGCCGCGCCGCAAGTCGATGCGATTTTTTGACCAGAAGAAGGGTTCGTAGGGCATCAGGTCTTCCCACCGTTGGTGACCCATATAGACGTACATCAGGGCGGTACGGGAGAAGAAAAAGTCGCTCTCGCCGGAGATCACCGTGATGCGCACCTCGTCGTCGAGCTTGCGCAGCCAGCGGGCGCAGGTGATACCGGCAATGCCGTTTCCGATTATGGCTATGTGCATGGATAGGTATATGCGTCGAGGCCCTAAGCTACGTTGTATGTGGTTCTTGCCCCATATTTCGCCGATCAATGACGGACGGTTACCTTTAGGCATGGCCCACCGCTATTTCGCTCACCTCGCCTACCGCGGCACCAACTACCGGGGTTGGCAGCGGCAGTCCGGTAAGGTGCGAACGGTGCAGGGTACCATTGAGGGCGCCGTAGCGCAGGTACAGCAGAGTCCGGTGAAGGTCGTAGGCTGTGGCAGGACCGATGCCGGCGTCCACGCCAGGGACTATTACCTCCACTTTGATACCGATACGGAACTGCGGGAGAACTGGCTCTTCATCGTCAACAAATTACTCCCCGACGATATCGTTTTCTATCGCGTATGGGAAGTGGACGCCTCCGCCCACACCCGGTACGATGCCAAGGAACGGATCTACGACTACCACCTTCACACCCGGCCGGATCCCTTTCTTCACCTGACCAGCACCTTCCTGGAATCGGGTGACCTCGATACCTGGGCCATGGAAATGGCGCTCCGCTCGCTGACCGGCCATCACGATTTCCGTGCTTTCTGTCTTACCCCCGACCGGCACAATACCACCACCTGCGACCTTCGGGAGGCCAGCTTCCACCAGGAAGGAGAGGGGCGCTACCGCTTCCGCTTCGTGGCCGACCGCTACCTGCGCGGCATGATCCGGATACTGATCTTTCAGCTGTTGCGGGTGGGCAGGGGAGAGATCCCGCCCGATGAACTCGAGATCGCCCTGGAAAGCGGCGAGCGGATCTCGGTGGGGCAGGCCGCGCCGGAAGGGCTTTTTTTGAGTGGGGTGGGGTATTAGCAGTCCCGGTTCCCAACTTGTAGTCGGGCTTATCACGGGGGGTTAGATGGTCTTCCAACTGCCCAGGCACCGAGCACACGAACCGGGCCTACCCGACGGCGGACAAGCAAAGCTCGCCAGACGACTGCTGCTCATTCCCGCTTTCTAGAATCCATCCAGATCGTCACCGGCCCATCGTTCACCAGTGCCACTTGCATATCCGCTCCGAACTCACCGGTTTCCACGGTGCGCCCGGCGACGGCGCTCAAATAGGCCACGAACCGCTCGTATATAGGGACCGCCACGTCGGGGGATGCACTGCGGGTGAAGCCCGGGCGGTTCCCCTTTTTGGTACTCGCGAAGAGCGTGAATTGGGAAACGCAAAGGATGCCACCGTCAACGTCCGTAACGCTGTGATTCATCTTGCCTTCCTCGTCGTTGAAGATCCGCAGCCGAATGATCTTGCCGCTGAGCCACTCGATATCCTCCTTGCCATCCTCCACTTCGATGCCTACGAAGACCAATAAACCGGGGCCGATCCGGCCGGTGACCGATCCTTCTACCGTGACGCTCGCTTCCAAGACTCGCTGTATCAATACACGCATGGGAGAAATATACGGAGCGAGCGAGGTATCCTACTTCCGGGGGGCTGTCAACTTGAAATTGAAGGTCGGTGCTGGCCCGCCACCGTGGGTAAAAGTGTCAACTACACAACAAAAAGCCCTGACCGCGCACAGGCAGTCAGGGCAAAATTTTTGCAACCTACCGGGCGGATGCCCGAGCGGCGGCTTATTTCTTGTAGGTATCGTCGCTCACGGTCAGCTTGTGGCGACCTTTGGCGCGGCGGCGGGCCAGCAACTTGCGGCCGTTCTTGGTAGACATACGGGAGCGAAAGCCGTGCTTGTTAACGCGCTTACGCTTGGAGGGCTGAAAAGTCCTTTTCATGGCAATTATATTTAGAGGCGCTCGAAGGCGGACCGGTGGTTCTGCAAAAGTCGGGCAAAGGTAAGGCTTTGGCGCTTAACCTACAAACCTCCGTTTCGATTTATTACCGCCGGTTTTGCACCTTACCTTGTCCTCTCAAATAATAGGCATGATTCGTACCGTTCTGGTTGCCTGGCTTGGGTTGCTTTTTTTGACCACCAACCTGGGGGCGCAGCACGGTATGTCCCGCATACAAATGGACAAAGTACCGGTAGCGGCCCTGCCGGTTCAGAATAACGATAGCTTGCTGGCCCGGGAGATACCCCGCCGCAAGCCCGGTCGGCCGCAAACCTTCGCCGTGAGTCTGCCGGTAACCATTACCCCGGAGCGCGATGGAAAGTGGGTAAGCCGTATCAACCACGACCTATGGCGAATGCGCATCCGTAGCGCGGGGGCCAAATCCCTAAATTTCGGGTTTTCCCGCTATTCCCTGCCTGACGGTGCGGCCCTCTACCTGGCTACGGAAGCGGAACGGTTCGGTCCCTTTACGTCAGCCGATAATGAGGACCATGCTCAACTCTGGACACCCCTGCTACGCGGCGATGAGGTGGTGCTCGAGCTCGAGGTCCCCCCGGGCCGCAAGGATGAGGTGCAACTGGTACTCGCTACCGTCAACCATGATTTTGAGGGAGCGATCGATCTGCTCTCCGGCGAGTGTCATATCGACGTGGCCTGTGGAGCTGAGGATGGGTATCCCCAGGTGGATGCCCGCCGCGACTTAATCCGTAGCGTAGCTGCCTACACGCTTTCGGGTACGGCAAAGTGCACCGGCTTTCTGGTAAACAACACCAATCAGGATGGGCGACCCTTATTTATTACCGCTAATCACTGCGGCGTAGATGAGCGTACGGCCCCCACCATCGTGACTTACTGGAATTTCGAGAACGATAGTTGTCGGACCCCGGGAACCGCTGCGAACGGCGGCGACGGCAACGGACGACTGGAAGTCTACAATACCGGTGCCCGTTTGCTCGCCAGCTATGCTTCGTCGGATATGACCCTGATCGAGCTGGACGAACCGGTCAATCCACGAGCGCGGGCATTCTTTGCCGGATGGGATGCACGCAGCCAGATTCCCTCCGAAGAAGTTTTTACGGTTCACCACCCCAATCTGGACGAAAAGCGCATCTCTTTTTCCGGCCAGGCAATTTCCCGCTCCACGATCGTTGGGGAAACCACTGCAACGGGTAAATTTTTGCGGGTTCCCTTCTGGGATCTTGGCTCGACGGAAGGCGGGTCCTCCGGCGCACCCCTCTTCGACGCCAGTGGACTTGTGCGCGGACAGCTATTCGGTGGTCGCGCATCCTGCGGCACACAGGAAGATGATATGTTTGGATGGATCAATATTAGCTGGACAGGGGGCGGCACTCCGGCTACCCGGCTTATGGACTGGCTCGATCCCTGTGGTACCGCCGGAAGAACCTTGCCCGGAATGGATGAATCGGAGCTCCAAACCAGGGTGACTACTTCCCAGGGGTGTCAGACCGTCTGCATCGGTGGGGAAAGCACCTTCGAATTCACACTGGGCAATAGCTTCCCCGTTGAAACCAGGCTGATCGTTTTAGCCAACGAAGATCTGGTGGTTGATTTCCCGGAAAGTGCGGACGGGGGCTCCAGCTTCACCATTTCCGTATCCTCCGATGCTTTGTCGGCCGGAAGTTATCCGATCCGGCTCGCTGCTGTCGGGGGAAAGTACCGGGATACCGTCACGGTGACCCTTGATGTCACCATCGAATCGCCGCCGGCGGTTACCGCGGTGCGTCCCGGAGATAAAAGCCTGGATGTCGATCCCTTCGTAGAATTGGTGTGGCAGGCAGTGGACGGGGTAGCGAGCTACGATCTCCAGTATTCCCTGACGTCCGACTTTACGGCTGTCGTAGCCAATCTGACCGGCTTGCAGGGGAGAATGTATACACCGGATTATCCCCTCCCCGGAGAAACGACGTATTTCTGGCGGGTACGTGCTAATAATGCGTGTGGGAACGGGGCTTGGTCGGACGTTCGCTCCTTCAAAACGGAAACCCGTACCTGCGTCCTTAAGCGAGGGGAAGCCCTTCCGGTTCCCATACCCGCAGCGAATCCCACCGAAGTGATCGCTGAACTGGAAATCACGAAAGATGTATCGCCGGAGGATCTGGAAGTGATCGTCGGTATCGAGCATAGTTTCCTCGGTGACCTTGCGGTAAAGCTCGTCAGCCCCTCCGGTACATCCGTAAAACTGTTCGACCCACTGGACGAAGGGAGTTGTCCGGCCCGTAACCTCTACGCGGCCTTTTCCGACGGTGCCTCGTTCAGCGCGGAGGAGTTTGGGAACCGCTGTGAGGACGGTACCGACAACGACTATTTACGAGTGCGACCGCTGGAATCGCTGAGCGCCTTTTCCGGACAGTCCGCTAAGGGCCTGTGGAAGTTAGTGGTAGACGACCAGGCAGCGATGGACGGCGGTGCGATCACCGAGTTCAAACTGCGTTTGTGCGAAAACCGCGCGGACAATCGCCAGCTCGGCGTGGAAGTGGCCACGGGGTCAATCATCGCCTGCTCCAACGAAGGGGGAACGGCCACTCTTGAACTTGGTGCCGACTATACGGATGAAATATCGCTGCGGATCGAGGCAGACGGCCTGGAGCTGGATAATTACACTTTCACACAGGACGTGATCAACCGTACCGTGCAGGTGATCTTTAGTGCGTGGACATTTGCCGGTGCGGGAACGCAGGAACTGACCTTTACCGTGTTAGCTGCCGACGGAACGGAGCGTCAGGCGATCAACACGCTGACCGTCTTGCCGTTACCGGAACCCGTAGACCCAATTGCCGCTCGCATTGCAACCGACCGGATCACTTTCCGCTGGCGTGGATCTGCCGTCGCCGAATCCTACACGCTTCAGGTGGCCCCAACCGAAAATTTTGATGCCATAGCTAGTACGGCCACTACCCTAAATCGACAGCTGACGCTATCAAGGGCCGATCTGCCGGAAGATTTCTACTGGCGGGTCCTGGGGAACAATACCTGCGGAAGCTTCCCCGGGCCGCCTCGGGCCATGACCGCGGACACGGCTAATGCCACCTATGCCGTCAACACGGAGCAGTCAATTGCTATTTATCCTAACCCCACTCGTGGGGATCTTCATCTCGAACTCAAAGGGCAATGGCCCGACCAACGACTACAGGTGACCTTATTTGATGCTTCCGGGCGGCTGATCAACCGTTGGGCGGACCTCCGCTCTGTCCACAATCGGCTACGAATGGAGGAGACACCGCCTGGAGTATATTTTTTACGGGTGACGGGAAGCTTTGGTCAAATTACCGAACGGCTGTTGCTATTGCGGTAAGGAGCCGGCACCTGCGTCCCCGCCCAAAAACCAAATGTGCATGAAATCCAGCTATCTGCTAATCCTATTCCTCGTGGGTGCCGGTATCGGCGCGCAGCCGACGCTCGAAAGTGTGATCGAAGCATTTGCCGCCTCACCGGCTTTCCGGCATGCCACGGTGGGCATTGCGGTGCGGGAGGTAGCGTCCGGGCGGCAGATTGCCGGGCATAATGCCGAGCTATCGCTGATACCGGCCTCTACCCAAAAATTGCTGACGACGGCTGCGGCCATGGATATTCTCGGGGCTGAGTACCGCTTTCGGACCAGCTTAGTTGCCGGTGGTGAAATCAATGCCGGAACGTTAAGCGGAGACCTGTACATCATTGGCGGGGGCGATCCCACCCTCGGAAGCCCCTATATGGATGGTGTTGCCGACCTGGATTCCGTGCTGGACATTTGGGTTACAGCGATAAGGAAAAGGGGAATTCGGCGGATCACCGGGACGGTGGTAGGCGACGGCAGCTACTACGGTACCGCGGGAACGGGACGTGGCTGGCCGTGGTCCGATCTAGGAAACTACTACGGTGCCGGGGTGCACGGGCTCAATATTAACGAGAATGCCTACTACCTAAGCTTTCAGCAGCGGATAGCCGAGGGAAGCACGCCACCGGTGAGCGGGACCGACCCGGAAATTCCCGGCCTCAGTTTCGTTAATGAACTCAGAAGCGGACCGACGGGAAGCGGCGATAATGCCTACATATTCGGAGCGCCCTATAATTACCATCATTATGTCAGGGGTACGATTCCCCGGGGTTCGGGGCGGTTCCGCATCCGTGGCGCTATTCCCGATCCGCCGCTGCTTGCCGCACAATTGTTGCACCAGAAACTTACCGAAGCCGGGATTCAGGTGGACGAATCGCCTACCTGCCGCCGACTCTTCGACGGCAAAATCCGCGCCAGTGAGCAAGTATTCGAAAGCTTTTCGCCCAGCCTGGCGGAAATTGCCGACCGAACCAATATGCAGAGCGTCAATCTGTACGCGGAAGCCCTGCTGCGGGAGATGAATAAGGCCACCGGCACCCCGCTTCATGACCTGGGATCCACGGAAGTAGTGATGAACTGGCTGGAATCACGGAATCTGCCGACCACCTCCGTTCGCCTGCGCGATGGATCAGGGCTCGATGCGCGTAATTTCTTTAGCCCCTCCTTTATGACCGCCTTCCTGGTGGATCGGGCGGATGCGGAACGCTGGTTGGAAACCATACCGGTTGCAGGCCGTAGCGGAAGTCTGCGTAACACCCTGCGCGGAACGGCGGCAGAGGGCAGGGTGCGGGCGAAGAGCGGTACGGTGAACGCGGTACGTGCTTACGCGGGCTACGTGGACCGGCCGGGGGGAGAGCGACTCGCCTTTAGCGTCGTAGTAAATAATTACTCCAACAGCAGTAGAGGCGTCAGCCAACTCTTGTACGGCTTCATGCGTGACCTGGTTACGGCGCGGCTTTAAAGAACTCTTTGGCGGGGGTGGCCTTATCTTGCCGAACGCTAGTCGTCGATTGCATGCGCCTGATACCTTTTTTAGTTCTCTTATCGCTATTAGCCTGTGAGCAAACGGACAAACCGAAGCCGCCGGCAGAAGACGTTTATGCTTCGACTTCCATCAAGGATGAAGACCAGGAGCGCCATGTCTGGCAGAAGCCGGGGATAGTGATCGACGTTCTCGGAGATATTGAGGAGAAGGTGATTGCCGACATCGGCGCAGGGGAAGGCTTCTTCGCACGCCGGCTCGCACCACTGGCCGATCGCGTCATCGCCATTGAGATTGACCGCCGTTGGATCGAGTACCTCGACACCCTGCGGGAGACTGAATTGCCAAAACAACTCCAAGCGCGCCTGGAACCCCGCCTGGCGCTCCCCGACGACCCCATGCTTACCTACCGGGAGGTAGACATCGTGCTCTTTGTAAATACGCTTTATCTCATCGAGAACCAGGAAGAGTATTTACACAAGCTGCTCCCGGCGCTGCGCCCACAGGGCAGAATCGTGATCGTAGACTGGAAAAAGCAGGATACCTCTCTGGGCCCGGATCCCGAAGAACGCATCGGCCTGCCCGATCTGGGACGAATGCTGAATGCAGCCGGCTTCGAAATCGTATCGGTTGACAATACGGCGCTGGACTACCAGTACATCGTGGTTGCGGAACGGAAGTGAGCGGCTTTAGGAGATAAGTATTTTGGTTCTTTACTGTATTAGTTGCCTTGCGCACGGCTCGCGGCCATAGAGGATAAAGCGTTCCGTCTATGTCGCACCGGCCTACCGATTCGCTTTTCGTTCGGGAAGGTATTCCCGGATGTTACGTTGCATGTAGGTTAGCAACTTACCCACCTCTTCAGACAGGCCAATGAGCGCCTTATATTGGTCGCGGGAGATGTACTGGCAATCGAGGGCAAAATCCAGCCAAACCTGAGTTTCGAAATTTTCGCCTATGCAGTCCGTAAGCTTAGCGGAGAAATGTTTGGGGTAAAACCGTTTACCATAGGCTTCCCCGAGGTTAGCGCATACCGAACGGCTGCTTCGTCGAACCTGGTCGGTAAGGCTGTACTTTTCCTCCTTTGGAAAATGAATCGTGGTAGTGAAAATCTCCGTTGCCAAGGTGCGGGCCTTTGTGTAGCCGGCCCAATTTTTAAAATGAGAATATGCCATGCGTTTGGTTTTTTGCAAACCTATGGCCGGTCAAATACCATAATCGTCCCTTAAACGCATACTTGCGAATATATACGTTTAAAAACGGGTAAAAAATATCGTGTTTCACCGTAACTTACTATTCTTTAGTGGGTTGTGGACTAAAAGACTAAAAGACTAAAAGACTAAAAGACTAAGAGAAGACTAAAGAACTAAAAGACTAAAAGACTAAAGAACTAAAACCTACCCCCTATCCAGCCACCGCAAAAGCAGCGGAATCAAGAGCAGATCACTCACCAGTGCACTAGCCAGCGTAAGGCTGATGAGTAGCCCGATGGTGACGCTCGGAGGACTGATGCTGAACAGCATAACCAGGAAGCCAAAGAAAAGGACCACGGAAGTGAGTACAATTGCTTTACCCGTTTCACGGAAGGTGAGGTGGATTGACTCGGGAACGTCGAGCCCCTTGCGGCGGGCAAGCTTGTATTTGGAGAGAAAGTGAATGGTATCATCTACGGCAATGCCGAAAATGATGGCGAAAACGATGCTCACGCCGGCCTCAAGCTCAATTTGCAGGAAACCGAGCATGGCTCCAGCGATCAAAAGCGGAAGCAAATTTGGAATAAGACTGATCACCAGCATCCGCCAATTACGGAACAGCGCCACCATCAGGAGGCAAACGATAACAATGGCCAGGCCAAGTCCCTGAAGTAGGCTCCGGCGGATATATTCCGCATTCTTATCCACAATCAAGCCGGTTCCGGTGGATCGGATTTCGATCAGACTGGTATCAACGTTATTGTTGATCCAGTTTCGGGTATTATTGAGGAAGACCTTGATGCTATCCGCGCCGATATCGTCCAGTCGGCTGGTGATGCGGGCCTTTTGCCGATCGCGGCTTACCAGCAGGTTGAGGTTGACGTCCGGGATGCGCTCGGCAAGCTGCCGGTACTCCCGGTAACGACGCTCGGTGGCCGGGAGCGTATAGGCATCCGGTCGGTTATTGTTGTAGGCCTGATTAATGCTGCGGTACACGGCGGTGATACTGGCGGTACTCTGAACGAAGGGGAACTCCTTTACGTAGTCCTCCACCTTGCCGATTTCCTGTAGTACCGCAAATTCGGTTACCGGACTGCTGTCCCGTGTAATGATGGCCAGCTCAAAAGGGCGGAAGCCGCTGAGTTCCCTTTCGAAAAACTGGAAATCCTCGGTAACCTTCCGGTTATTCGGCAGAGTAGATTCAATGCGGTAGTTGGTCGTAATCATCGAAATCCCCCAAACACACAGGCCGACCGTAACCACTGCTCCGATTTTAATGGCCGTGGACCGCCGCTGGGTGAACTGGTAAGTGCCCTCCAAAAGGCGGTCCCAAAATGCCTGTTGCCGCCCGATCTTTACGATCTGGTCGACGCTCAGGTAACTGAGTAAGGAAGTCGTAAACAAGATGACGGTGAAATAGGCGATCATCACCCCGAGTGCTGCATTGATGCCGAAGTCCCGGATGGGATCCACCCGGCTCGTAAGTAAGGTAGCGAAGCCCACCGCCGTGGTGATGGAAGTGAGCAGCGTAGCCAATCCGATTTCCTTCATAGCAACCCGGATCGCGGCTTCCTTGTCCAGGCCCTTTCGCAATTCATCGATGTATTTGGACATGATGTGGATCACGTCCGATGTCCCGACGATGATCATCAGTACGGGGTATAAAGCGGCAATGGCATTAAGCTCTCGGCCCAGTAAGCCCAGTGTCCCCATAAACAGCAATAACCCCAGTGCGATGCTCACCAGGGCAACGGCAATGCCCAATGGGCGGCGGAAGAGCAGGAACATGACGAAACTGACGAGTAAGCCGGACACGACCGCGGAAACGACCACCTCCCGGATCTGCATGGCTACCAGTTCTTTCTGAAAGTAGGCCGGACCGAGATAATGATAGTCCTGAAAATCGTAGTTGGCGACCAGGGAATCGAGTCCCCGAATGAGCGACTGGCTTTGTTCCAGGTTGATCAGGCTCGGCGTTTTAAGTACCGTCACCAGGGCCGTACCCCGGCGGTTGATGAGGTTGCCTACGAATCGCTCGTCGGCCATTATCCGAGCACTATCCGCCGCGTACCGGGACGGATCGTCGAGGTGGATAGCCGGAATGGTCGTGATGGCGAAAGGCGTCTTTACCGGGTACCCGAAGGAGGTGAGGGACTGTGCGGCATCAACTTCCGGTAAATCCCGTACCGAGATCGAAAAATCGTGGACCTGCTGAAGGAAGCTGCTATCGAATACGGTCGGCTCCCGTTCCAGGGCTACAAGAAGAAAATTGTCGTCTCCCTCGAACTCCTCGATAAAGTCGAGAAAAAATGCCAGGTCCTCATCTCCCCGGGGGAAGAACTGCTGGAAATCGAAGGTGAAGTTGAGCCGGAAACAACCAAAGACGGCCAGGGCCGCGTAGACCGAAAAAAAGATAATAACCGGAAGGCGATAACGACGCATGGCGGGCGGGTGGTACGCGTAGTAAAGAACCTCCCGTCGGGAAGGTTGTAGGTCTGCTGCTAATGTTTGCGCTTACCGCCGCTCCTTCCGCCCCCGCCGCCCTTAGACTTGGGTTTATCGCCGCGCGACTTACGCTTATACACCAGGTGCATGCGATCTTCCAGCGGATTAGCCGTGTCCTCTTCGTAGCGCTTGCGGTTGAGGTAGGTTTCCCGGGCAAGGAATAAAGCGGCGATGAAAGAATCCGGACTTGCTTTGTCCTGGCCCACAAGATCGTAGGCGGTACCGTGATCCGGAGAGGTACGAATCGCAGGCAGTCCGGCCGTAAAGTTTACGCCCTTTCCAAAGCTCAGGGCCTTGAAGGGAATAAGCCCCTGGTCATGGTACATCGCCAGCACGCCGTCGAATTTTTTGAAATTTCCACTGCCGAAGAAGCCATCCGCAGGGTAGGGACCGAGCGCCATTATGCCGGCGGCCTTGGCGGCCTCCACGGCGGGGCGAACGATCTTACCGTCTTCCTCGCCGATCCGGCCTTCATCACCCGCGTGAGGATTTAGGGCAAGCACGGCAATAAGCGGCTTCTCTTTGCCGAAGTCAGCGCGCAGGCTGTGGTCCATGATCTTAAGCTTGGCAAGGATCCTATCCTGGGTTACCGCCCCGGCGACTTCGCTGACGGGAATGTGGTTGGTCACTACCCCTACCCGCAGGCCGTCGCTTACCAGGAACATGAGGCTCTCCTCCGTTTCCAGTCGCTCGGTAAGCATTTCCGTGTGGCCGGGGTAGGGGAACTCCTCTTTAGGCATGACCGACTTGTTGATCGGAGCCGTTACCAGCGCATCGATCTTGCCGGCCTTCAGCTCGTCGACTACCCGCTCAAGCGAGCGGGCTGCGGCCTTGCCCCCCGCCTCCGTAGCCTGTCCCGGTGTGGCTTCTACGGCTTCCTTCCAACACTGTACCAGGCTGATCTCTCCATCCTCCGCGTTTTCCGCACTGTCTACTAAGGAAAAGGTAAACGAATCGTTGTAGGCCGCAAACACCTCCGGGGCGGCATAAATGACGGGAGTGACCAAGTCCAGGATACCCCGTCGGTTCAGGGCTTTAACGATGACCTCGGGGCCTATGCCGTTGACATCGCCAACCGAAATTCCAATACGTAGCGGGTCCATGCGGGAGGTACTTGGTGAGGGCACGAAGGTAGGAAGCCGTCAGCCGGGAACGGTAAAGGCTCCGTAAGTTTGTGGCGTGAAGTCTTTTACCACAATAGTCGGGACATGTATACTGCTCACCTGGGCCTGTAGGCCGGATGACGCCGTTCGGGTACAACTAACCCCCGAGCAAAGGGATACCTTTCAAGCCATTGCCTCGCGGCGCATCGAAACCCTGCGACCGCTGCTCGACAGCATCTGTACGGCCACTTTTGAAGACCGTGTCGCGATCGCCACCGATAGCATCGTGCAGCGCCGCCTGGAGGAAGAGCTACGTCTGCGTAGCCGGTTGCCCCAAATCTCCGGACAATGATCCGGTACCTGTCCTTGCTAATTGTACTGCTGCTTGGTTGCGGTCCCGAGGAGATCAATCCCAAAGAGATCATTGAGGAACGGGCCGCGGCTCAGGTGGCGGCAATACGCGCCAACCTACTAAGCGACTGCGAAGAGGATGTGCTCGACGCCGCCCGATTGAGAGCGGATTCCCTCCTGCTAGATCGCGCCCGCCGTATGCGCCGGATAGCCGGTCGTCCGCCGCGGCCCGGTCGACCGGGAGAACCCCCGTTGCAGGAATTATCCAAGCCCCTTCCCTTACGTCCACTGTTTCCCTTTGAGATTCGGTTCGATACACTGTTGCGGGATAGCCTGTTGCAGGACAGCCTGCAACGCGATAGTCTGCTGCGTCAAACACCCAGCGATACGATCATCCGGGAGGATTAAGGTGCTGAATATAACTACTTTGGTTATAAATGAATATTTATAACCATATAGCTTCAATGAAGCTTGGTTGATTGCTGATTTGTCACTATATTTGTGACACAACCTCATCTTATTCGCAAATAGATGGCAAGGTGAAAAACTATGGATTAGGATTATTCTTTTTGCAACCTTTTTTCGAAGCCGGAACTCCACGTTCCGGCTTTTTTTGGCTAAAATGCGATTGCAGCGGCTGAATATCCGTAATGGCGCACGCCTTCCACCCCATCTTCCCGCTCGTGCACGTCGGCAAGGAAAAACCCGCCTTCGCATTGCTTGGCAATGTTTTCGGTGAGCTTATGACGGTGTAAATCCTCGTAAGTAGCGTAGTCGAGTTCCTCTCTATTATCGAGTCGCATGCTCAGGTCGAAGTCTTTGGTGATCTTCTTCCACTCTTTCCGCACCTGAGCGGAGAACACCTTGGCTTTCGACCCACTACCGTAAGCGAAGACAAGAAGCTCCTGGCCGGTCAGATCGAGTTCATTCTTGAGCCCGTGCTCCAGGATGGCCATTATACTCAGAAATACACTGCCGGAGTACAGATTGCCTACCCGCGAACTGGCCCAATCCCCCGGCGCGATAAAGCGTTCAACGAACTGCTTGTAATCGGGGGTTTTGGTTACCGACCGCAGAAATTCGCTGCACTTGGTGATGTATGCTTCCCGGTCTTCGTAGTCATCGGCGCAGGGTACATCGAGATCGTTGCGATCGATAAAGTCTTCCCACCGGTCGCTCTCCTTCAGTTCTTCCATGTAGATCTCGGAAAACATCCGTCGTGCCTGGTAGGCGTATGGAAGGTGGAAGGCCAGCGCGGCGTAGGAATCCAGTAATTCTCCTGCGGGGATGCGGTGCCGGCGGCGGTAGTCCGATAAAGCTTCCCGGATGCGTGCCTGGTAAGATTCGTTGCTGTAGGGGCCATCAAAGACCGGGGTTTCCTTATGGAGGGTGAGGTAGCGTTCGTTGCAATCGAGCACCCCGTTGACCTCCAATCCGGATGTGAGCTTTTCCTCCAGCTCATCCAGGGAATAATCCTCGGAATGGAGGTTGGGTAACATATCAATTACCTCCTTGATGATCGACTGCTTGCTCACCTTGCGCTTCGGCTTGAAGAAATCGTGAGCCGGCCGGGTAGCTACACCGAAGTCCGGATCGATGGCCAAAAGGCGAGGGTCCCGTTTGACGAGCATAGCCACGGCGCCGGCACCCTGGGTATATTCTCCGGTACTGCCCATCTCATATTTGGCACTGTCGGTGGCGACCACGATGCCGGTCCGGAACTCCTTGGCCGCGCACCATTCGAGGCTATTTTGTAGCGCATCGATTCCGCCAATACAGGCAAAGGTCAGATCGACCACGTCACAGTGCAGGAAGCAATTCGGACCGTAAGCGTCAGCAAAGTGATCCGTCAGCATGTCCAGTACGTAAGTGGCCGTAGGTTTCGCACCGTCCAGCGCGCTCTCGGTGCCGAGGTACAGCCGACCGATTTTTGCGGGATCCAGATCGTTCTTATGCATCAGGTCCAGTACCGCGTTGGCGGCCATGGTAGCGCTGTCCTCGCGCACGTCTGTAACCGCCATTTCTTTTAGTCCCAGCCCGTTTTGCAGTTTCTCGTAGGATATATCGCGTGCCTTTGCCAGCTGATCAATCGGGAGAAAGAGGGACGGAACGTAAAAAGAAAAGTCGTCGATACCAACGGTAGAAATTGCCATAGTGCTGAGTTTGTAGCTCTAGGTTCAACGGCAACGGGAAGCACTCGGTTTAACCCGGCACGCGGCTATGGCGCATATATTCCAGTACCATGGCGGGGATCAGGTCGCCCGTAAGGCTATGCCCGCAATCACGGGTAGTGATCAGGCTGGAACCCTCCCAGTTTTTGTGCATGAGGTAAGCCCCCTCAATGGGCGCCAGGTCATCGCACTCATCGTGAACGATCAGACCGGGAACCCGCAGATTTTTGACGTAATTCACAAAGGAAACATCCGAATAGCTCATGTCGAGCTTGCGCCGGAATTGGTCGTCGATGCCCTTCTTTACTTTTTCGTGGACACCGATTACGGCGCAAAACTTATCGATGAAGTTTTTCAGTTCGCCGGGCACCGCCAGGCTGATGAATTGCCGCGGCTCGTATTCCGGTGTCATTTCCGATAGGTAGAGGATGGCTGCCATTCCTCCGGCGGAGTGACCGACCCAAAAGTCGGGGGCGAACTCCAGGTGGCGGAGGTACGCCCCCAGGGCTTCGGCGTACATGAGGGCGTTAAAGCGGCGTCCCTTGCTTTTTCCATGTGCGGGCGCATCGAAGGCATAGATGGAATATCCCGCTTTCCGCAGCGGTTCAAAAAAGGCGAACCACCGGCCCGTATTACTTTCCCAACCGTGCAGCAATAAGACGCTCGGCCCCTTTCCAGGCCAGTGGTAGCATTGGAGCCTGGTGCCGTTAGCTGAGAAGTGATACTGCTCGGCCTGCTGCATAAAGGCTTCGCTCAACGGTTCGTCGGCCGCACGGCGGGGCTTGCTAAGCAGGTAGAAACCCAGCTTGCCGGCGTGCCGACGCGACATCAGCGCCGTGCCGTTCAATAGCCTCCGTATGCTACTCAGAACAAACTTTTCCTTCTTACCTGCCATCCGGCAACTGCATCGTTAGTAGGGGCAAACTTAAGTCGGTTTGCGGGAACTTCCCGTTCAATGGGTTGGTTAACTCCACTCCCAACGCTTACTCCATGACCGAATTCGCCACGAGAATCAGCCGGCTATACGTGCGGTCCTTCTCCGGACTACCCCGGAAGGTCTGGCTGCTCTCCCTGGTGATGGTAGTCAACCGGAGTGGTGCTATGGTCATCGCCTTCCTGTCGGTGTACTTAGTAAATTCCATGGGGTATTCCGCTACCGCCGCGGGCTGGGTGATGGGATCGTTCGGGGCGGGGGGCATCGTCGGCAATTATGTCGGGGGACTACTCAATGACCGCTTCGGATCGTGGCACATCATGTTTATCAGCCTCATCGTGGCGGGCATCCTGCACATTCTTATCGGTCAGATCACCGGTTTCTGGCCGCTGTGTATCCTGGTATTTTTTACTTCCATGGTGGCCGATGCCTTCCGTCCGGCCAACCGGGCGGCCATTGCCGTCTATGCCGAGCCGGAAAATCTGACCCAGGCCTACGGGCTCCAGCGGCTGGCCGCTAATCTCGGATTTTCCGTAGGCCCGGCTGTTGGCGGGTTACTGATCGCCTTCTACGGCTACAAAAGTCTTTTCTGGGTCGACGGGATCACCTTCCTGCTGGCGGCTGCCTTGTTCGTCGTGGCTATTCCCCCCGATGAGACCTCACGTCCCCTGGTAAACGAGGATCCTGCGTCCCCGCCCCCCCAACGGGCCCTGGAAGAAACACGTCCCGGACTGCGGCAGCCCTGGCTGGTCCGGATGATCCTGGCCAATGCCTGTATCATCACCTGCTTTTTTCAGATCTTCAGCATCGCACCGGTTCACCTGACGCAAAACGGGTACACCGAAGGGCAGTTCGGCCTCCTCCTCACGATAAGCGGGGTGACGATCGTCCTGATCGAGATGCCCTTAGTATACATCGCCGACCGGCGTTACCGTCCGCTTTACGTAATGCTAGCGGGAACCGCCCTGGTGCTGGCCGGATACCTCATTTTACCGGTCGCAGTGATTATCGGCTACGCTTTCCTGGTGGTATGGATCCTGCTGATCACCTTCGGGGAAATCCTCCTGATGCCCTTCACCAGCACCTACGTGGCCAAGCATGCTCCCGCCGCCCGGAGGGGTGAATACCTCGGCCTGCTTTCGGCCAGTTACTCGCTCGCCTTCGTACTTACCCCGGTCGTCGGCTTCCAACTGGCCGAATACTTCGGGTACGTGGTTTCCATTTATACCGTCTCGGGTATGGGGATCATCGGCTTCCTGCTGTTGTTGACCGTCGATCGGGCCCGCGAGGCGCGTACGCGGGAGCTGGCGCTTAGGTGAGGACGTCGATCACCGTCTTGAGTGTGACGAAGAAAGGCTCCCGCGCTTCGTCGGAAACGTTGTCCTCGTCTTCCTCGTCGGCAAGCAACAGGTCTTCCACGAAGGCCAGTAATTCCTCCTCCCCACTCTCTTCGAAAAAGGGCGTTAGCCGGTCGCGGAATGACCCACGTCTGGCGTTGTTGAATACCTCGTAGTTGTGTTCCTCGGCCTTGGCAATCCGTTCACCGCTTGCCTCGCCTAACCCGGACAGCTCGTCCTCCACCGCCTGATAGATGACCAGTGCGGCAAACAACAGTAACTCCCGCTCTTGCTCGGTAAAGGCCTCCGTATCCTCATTGGTGAGGTAGTCCATCAACTCCGGCTGGCTTTCGGCAAAGTCGCGGATCTCGGTTTCGTAATCCTCGCTGCCTCGCTCGAGGCGGTCCAGGACTCGATCTATGGTGGCTTCTTTAATCAACAGGGGAACGGTGTAGGTGTGACGGAAAATCGATTAAATAATTGGGCGGCGGGGCGCAGGGATCAAATTTACGGGGAAACGAATACCCCGCTCCGCATGGATTCGATCAAATCTCCACGACCGGTTTACGGTCCACGAAGCCGAAACGTCCGCCGGCCTCGTCGATGATGAGAAAGCAGAAGCTGTCGGGCTTGTCTTTATACACCTTGCGGAAGGGGTCGATCTTGTCCTGCATGATCACCTGCTTGGTTACCAGCTCTTCGAGCGTAGTGAGGTTGATCGTCCATACCAACTTACGCAGCGTAGGTATATCCATCACGTAGATCCCCGGCAGACTCTCCAGATCATCCCCGGCGTAGGCGACGAAAATAGGGTAGTTGCTGACCTTTTCATCCACTACGGTACTGCCCGCTTCGTCCAGTTGCGGATGGTAGCGAGCAATGTCATGCTGTAGTTGTTTCCAGTTTGCGTCGTTCTTCATGGGGCGAGGCGTTCTCGTTTCCAGTTGTCGTTTTCCTGCCGGTGGTATACGAGTCGGTCGTGGAGGCGGCTACTGCGACCCTGCCAGAATTCGATCATTCGGGGGATAACGATGTATCCTCCCCATTCTTCCGGCTTAGGCAAAACTTCCGAATCGGCGTACTTCCGCTCGAGGTCCGCTTTACGCTGCTCTAAAAAGTCTCGGTCCGGGATGACATCGCTCTGCGGGCTCGTCCAGGCGCCTATCTGGCTTTTCTTTGGCCGGCTCTGGAAGTATTCACTCGATGTGGCCGGGTCAACCTTTTCCACCCTCCCTTCTATGCGGACGGATCGTTGGAGTTCGAGCCAGTTAAATACCAGGGCAGCGTGAGGGTGGGCATCGATTTCGTGGCCCTTACGGCTGTCATAATTACTGTAGAAGATGAACCCCTTTTCCGTGACTTCCTTTAGCAGCACCGTCCGCGCCGCCGGGTGGCCATCGGCATTGATGGTGGCGACGATCATGGCGTTAGGCTCGGGGTCATCACTGTCCTTGGCCTCCTCGAACCAGCGGTCAAAGAGGGGGAAAGGCCCCTCGGGGGCGTCCTTTTCGAGCAGTTCGTCGGCTTGGTAGTCGACGCGGAGGTCTTTAGCATCTATGGCCATGGGGAAGATTTAACGGTTACAGTCGTAACAGAAACTACCGGGAAGGTGTGCCAACAAGTAGCGAAAATCTGCCGGCAGCAGGGCTATGCGGCGGCCTTAAGGATTTCCAGCATTCCGCCTTCCAGTTTGGATTTGGCATATACGGTATCGATCGTGAAATGCTTCACGTCCTTACGGCCGGGCAGGTCGAACATGGCGTCGGTCATGATGGCCTCGCAAATGGAGCGAAGCCCGCGGGCACCTAATTCGTACTCCAGGGCGGTTTCGGCAATGTACCCGATCACGTCATCCGAAAAGGTGAGGTTGATACCTTCCAAACGGAAAAGGTGCTGGTACTGCCGCAGCAGGCTGTTACGGGGCTCGACCAGGATACGCTTCATGGCGTCCAGGTCCAGCGGACGCAAAAACGAGATGATGGGCAGGCGGCCGATCAATTCGGGAATCATGCCGTAGCGCTTCACGTCGCGGTGCGTGATGTACTGCAACATATCCTCTTCGCGGATCTGCTTTTTATTCGCGTTGCCGTACCCGATCACCTTGGTATTGGTGCGGCGGGCGATGATCTTCTCGATACCGTCGAAGGCACCACCGCAAATGAACAGGATATTCTGGGTGTTGACCTTGACCAGCTTCTGCTCCGGGTGTTTCCGGCCGCCCTGCGGGGGAACGTTCACGTCCGTGCCTTCCAGCATCTTGAGCATGGCCTGTTGCACGCCTTCGCCACTTACGTCGCG
Organism: Lewinellaceae bacterium; assembly: GCA_963747415.1. GTDB lineage: Bacteria > Bacteroidota > Bacteroidia > Chitinophagales > Saprospiraceae > Neolewinella. The sequence goes on from CAVVFF010000004.1 coordinate 2,937,144, forward strand.
GGTGATACTGGGGTTATCGCTCTTGCGGGCGACTTTGTCCATCTCGTCGATGTACACGATGCCGTGCTCGGCGGCGGCTACGTTGTAATCACAAACCTGGAGCAGCCGCGAGAGAATACTCTCAACGTCCTCACCTACGTAACCGGCTTCGGTAAATACCGTCGCGTCGACGATGGCGAAAGGTACCTGCAGGAACTTGGCGATCGTTTTGGCCAGCAGGGTCTTACCGGTACCGGTGCGACCTACGAGCAAGATGTTACTCTTCTCTATCTGCACCTCGTCGTCGCTGGTGGACGGATGACTGAGCCGCTTATAGTGATTATAGACGGCGACGGAGAGGATCTTCTTGGCCTCATCCTGGCCGATAACGTACTTGTCGAGATGCTGCTTGATATCCGTAGGGATGATCGTCTTGGGCAGCTTGAATTCGAATTTAGACTTCTTCTGTTCGGACTGGGGCTCCGGATTATCCGGATTCAGCCCGCCGTAAAGCTCTTCGGCTACGATCTCCTGTGCCTGCTCTACGCAGACTTCGCAGATATGCGCATCCAGGCCGGCTACGAGCACCAGGGCGTCGCTTTTGTCGCGGCCACAAAAAGAACAGCGGAAATCTTGTCGTTTGCCTCTCATCATAATGTGGTAGGTAACTGTGAGTGTTGGTTCTATAAATAACGGCGGGCCGAATAACCGGCCCGCCGTGTCAGTAGTTCAGGGGATGTCCGCGGAAGGTTACTTGCTATCCGCGTCCTTGTCGCGGCGAAGTACCTCGTCCACTATGCCGTAGGCTACCGCTTCCGGTGCCGTCATCCAGTTATCGCGGTCGCTGTCCTTCTCGATGTCTTCAAAGGTACGACCCGTATGATTGGCCAATATAGTATAGAGTTCCTCCCGGAGTTTAGAGATCAGGCGATAGTTGATCTCCATGTCGGAAAACTGACCCTGCATGCCACCACTCGGCTGGTGGATCATTACCCGGGCGTGGGGAAGAATAGATCGCTTCTCCTTCGCACCGGCTGCCAGGAGTACGGAGCCCATGGAGGCTGCCAGACCGGTACAGATCGTGGCTACGTCGGGGGTAACGTACTGCATGGTGTCATACATGCCCATACCGGCGATGACGCTGCCGCCGGGGCTGTTGATGAACATCTGTACGTCCCGCTTCGGGTCGACCGACTCCAGGAAGAGAAGTTGTGCCTGTACGACGTTGGCTACGTAATCGGATACGGCCACGCCCATGAAGATGATACGGTCCATCATCAGGCGGCTGAAAACGTCGAGGGCGGCGACGTTCATCTGCCGTTCTTCGATGACGTTGGGGGAAAATCCAGAAATCTGAGGGGTGGCCATGCCACCGATCGTCTGGGCGTATTTCTCCAGGTGCATGGTACTCATACCCATGTGGCGGGTAGCGTACTTCATGAATTCATCCTGGGGGACTTGGGGAGTCATATTATTCAAATTTTAACAATTGCTTCTCCCCGTAAACGTACCAGCTTCCCTAGAGTTGAAGCGACTATTCCTCTTCGGTGTCGGGGGTGTTGGCCTGGTTGAATTCTTTGATCTTCTCATTGAAACCTTCGGCGGAAAGCGGTTCTTCCTCGAGGGATACATCCTCCCGGATGGCGGCCATTACCTTCTTCTCCATCGCGTTGCTGGTGAGTTCCTCACGCTGCTTTTCGTCCTTCAGCATGTTCTGGATGTAGTTGTCCAGGAATTCATCATTCAGGAACGGAGGGCGCTGGCCGCCCAGCATCCGCAGGAGTGATTCCAGCGCTTCGGCGCGGATGTCCTCGTACTGTAGTTCGATCTCCTTCTCGGCGGCTACTTTGTTGCGGATCAGCATCCAGCGCACACCGCGCTCGAAGAGTTCGAAGTCGCTGTCCTTGTCGTTCTTGCTGATTTTCTTCATCAGCTCCACCGGCACTTCGAAGTCGTTGCCCTCAACCAGGGCGCGCTGGATCTCGAAGTTAGCCATGGAAATACCCTGGGCGTCGAAGCCTTTGGCGTTCTCGAAAGCAAGGCGTTCGCGCAGTTGCTCCTCGGTGGTCACGTTGCCCTCCGGATCGAACTGGGTGTAAAATTCTTCGTTGAGTTCCGCTGGCTCGAGACGGCTGATGGTATTGACCGTAAGCGTGAAGGATTTTCCTTCCAGGCTCACGTCGTTGTCGTCCTCCAGCTCCAGCAGGTATTTGCGGACGTGGCTTTCAGAAGCGTTCTCCTCTACTTTCGTCAGATCATCAAGTGTGACGGTGACGCCCTTTTCCTTACCTACCAACTGGTTCTTTACCTCGTCTTCGAGATTGTCGACATACAGCTTGGTATCGTTGCTCAGTTCGCCGTCCACTTCCTGGATGGTGACGTCGAGGATGTCCTGTTCGCCAATCGGACCTTCTTCGATCTCTTTGGACTCACCCCGCTGCTTACGTAGGTTTTCGACCATTTCGTCGAGAAACTCATCGTTGGTATCGAGTACGTACTTTTTGAAAGTTTGCTCGGGCATTTGCAGCTCGAACTCGGGCTCCAGTCCCAGGTCGTAAGACAGGCGGAGGTCCTTAATGCTGGTTGCGCTGATCTGATCGACCTTCTCGTCCTCGTCGGGCAGCGGACTGAAGATGAGCTTAATGTCCTTTTCCTCAATGTAGCCGAAGAGTTCCTCCTGGATGGTACGGTCGAGTAGGGGGCCGAAGACCTGGTTGCCCATAAGCTTACGCAATGCGGACATCGGAGTTTTACCCTTACGGAAGCCTTTAATGCTGACCCGCTTACTTTCCTTTTTCAGCTCTTCATTGAGTTTTTTACTCAACTCCTCCTTTGGGAAAAACAATTGAATTCTTCCCGTTACAGGTCCGGTCTTTTCGTACGTTACTTCGGCCATTTGCTACTACTTTAAAGAAAAAGCCCACCCGAGGGCAGGCTATAATCCCCAATACTCTGGGGCGATTGTGCGGGTGAAAGGACTCGAACCTTCACGCCTTGCGGCACTAGATCCTAAATCTAGCGTGTATACCAATTTCACCACACCCGCGGAAAATGACCGCAAAGGTAAGAAGTGGTTAGTTATTGTGCAAGGGGTTAGCCGAAAGTACGGGGTAAGAAAGGCAAAGGGGTGGTGCGGATGTCGGCAAGCGGTTCGTGAGCTCCGCCTCGCGACATAACCGCGCGTAGCAAGGGGCAAACGGTTTACGTACATCACTTACCCCATCCCTATTGCTAGGAGTCAAGTTTATTCCGACCCGTCGTGCCCTGAGAACAAGTCGGGAACCGCACCCGGTTCGTGAGCTCCGGCTCGCGACGTACCCGAGCGCGGCGAGGGGCAGGATGATCGCGCGAGTGCAGCGTTGCGTTCTCATTACCTAAGCGGCAAGATCATGAGGGCCCAGTACAACCACAGTACATCTCTCGGAGCAGCCGGCTACCCATGCAGCCCCTTCGCCGGACGACCTCCGCTACGCTTCAGTCGGCAAACGAAGGGGTTGCCGCAACCTATCCCATAGGGTACACGAATCGCTCATCCACGATCTTGCCATCGCGGACCTGGTAAACGCACATCTCGTGCTCCTGCACCCGGTTGCCGTCGGCGCGGGTAACGTCGATGCCCATGCCTACGGAAAAGAAGTTTTTGTAGACCAGCGGATCGGTCACTTCGATGGCGTGCACGGTCATCCCCTCGTCGTAGGCCTCGCTTTTGGCGATCAGCTTGTCGAGGCCCGTAACGTCGCCGTCCGGAACGCCGGGCATTTCGTGGCTACTGGCGTCCTTGGCGAAAAGCTCCCGGTAGGCCGTGGTTGATTTCTGCTCACGGCTGAGTTTGACCAGTCGGTCGGCAATTTGTTGAATGTCCATAGTGTGTGTATTGATGGACTTTAAAACTAAGGCATTCCTCGATGGAAAACAAATAGTTTGTAATATTTTTTAATTAAACATTTGTATTATATTAGCCAATGCGGCTGGGTGTTCCCAGGGACTAATTCCCTGCGCTCCGCCGCCCGCTTCCGTTTTACCTTTGTGCCATGTCCGAACCACTAGAGACATTTTGGTCAGCCGCCGAGCGTGCCGTTGCGAATGGTCGACTCGTAAAGTTGACGCTGAGCAAGCCCCGGCGGAAATCCCCGGATACGCCACGCAATCTCTACTCCCGACCGGTGGAGATCAGGGAAGAAGCGGTGCTGCAGGTTACCCACCGCTTCGCAGACCGGGAGGAGGCAAAGAATTACCCCCCGGGGGAAGGACTGGTCTACCTTAAGGAGCAACTGGCTACCGTTTACTACAACGGTGACCTCTTTACCCTCAACGAGCAACTCTCCGTTATGCAGAGCCGAAAAGGGAACGCCCGCCTGCGCGGCGAACCGGCCCGGCACGAGGAAATATCGGTCGCCCACAATCGCGAAAAATACCGAGATATTCCAACCGACCGACCCTATTTGCACGCGCTGGGCATCACTACGCCAGCGGGCAAGGTAACCGCCAACGGACGTCGTAAATACAAGCAGATAAATAAGTTCGTGGAGATCGTCGACGGCCTTGTTCGGCAGCACCCCTTGTCCGCAGGCGCACACATTGTGGATATGGGGTCCGGAAGCGGCTACCTGACTTTTGCCCTCTACGACCATTTGCGGCACACCCTGGAGCTGGATATCCGGGTCACCGGCGTTGAACTGCGGCCGCAGCTGGTGGAAAAATGTCGAGCGATCGCGTCGCAAAACCACTTTGACCGCCTGCACTTCGAAGAAGGCTACATCGACAGCTACCATCCCGACCGCTTGGATATGCTCATAGCCCTGCACGCCTGCGACACGGCTACGGACGATGCGCTTTACCAGGGCATCCTCGCCGGGGCCGAAATCATGATCGCGGCCCCCTGTTGCCAAAAGCAGGTCCGGCGGGATATGGTCGTACCCGACGACCTGCGTCCTTTACTTGACAGTGGCATCCTCCTAGAGCGGCAGGCAGCTATGCTCACCGACGGACTGCGCGCGCTTTATTTGCAGGAGCAAGGCTACGCTACGACCATTTTCGAATTCATTCCGCTGGAGCATACGGCGAAGAATGTCATGATCACGGCCATCAAGCAGCCGAAAGGTTATGGCGCCGGAGCGCGGGAAGAAGCCAGGGCGGTGAAGGAGCGATTCGGGGTAAGTCGACACCGGTTGGAGGAGCTGATTGGGGGTGGGATTAAGGGATAAAGGGGTTGCCGCCGTTTTTTGCTCGCTTCGCTGGTAGGGGATAAGGCGGAGGGTACTGCTTGGATTATGGGAAGCTAAGGCGCCGAGGTGCTACTAATAACCATATCGGGCGTTAGGGGTCAGCTCTCCGTGGGCAGCGAAGCGAACTCCGTGTTGAACCTATGCGCCGAAGGCGAGCAGTCTATCCAACCAACTCGGTCCTAATCAGGCAATAAGTGATAGCCTCTTCGCCACGAGCAACCCGTCACTCATGAAGCGCATACATTATCTGCCTATCGTACCTTCGCCGTCATGCCCTTGCGTTTCCTGATTTTCCTGCTGTTTTTGCCCTTGGCGAGTGCCGTTGCCCAGCAGGGCACGAACCGGACCGTCAACGTCCGGGCGGAGTTGGCGCGCAAGGAGATCGTTCTGGGTGATCAGATCTTTTTGACCGTCAATGTATCCGCACCCCCGGGCACCACGGTATATCCCATTCCCGCCACCACGATCGAAGGGGTGGAAGGCGCCGAGGTCATCCGTGCCGAAGCCCTGAACACCCTGGCCGAGAACCCGGAATTGCTGTTGGAGCAACGCTTTCTTATTACTAGTTTTGATACTGGCTACGTAAGTATCCCGCCCATGCCCGTTTACTTTGAAGCAGCAAACGGCGTACGGGATACCGCCTTTACGAGCGATCTCCGGCTGGCCGTAAGGGGGGCGGTCGTTTCGGAAGAAGAGGACATCATGCCGATCAAACCGATCATAGAGGAACCGCGGAATCTGCTGGATTACTGGTGGGTCTTCGCCATTTTGCTGCTGGCGTTGTTGATCTTCGCGGTGCGCGAATACCGCCGCCGGCAAACCGCCGAGGCGCCCCCGCCCCCGCCTCCGCCGCCGGCCCACGAAATAGCCCTGGCCCGCCTGAACGATCTCGAAAAACGACGGCTCTGGCAGGAAGGGAAGACCGAAGCTTACTACGTGGAGCTTACGCGGATCCTGCGTACGTACCTGGAGGAACGCTTCGGCATTCCCGCTTTGGAAATGACCACCCGGCAGATCTCCTCCGCCCTGGACACGCGGGAAGGACTGAACCGGGAGCAGCGCACGGAACTTAGTGAATTGCTCCAGCTTTCCGACCTGGTAAAGTTTGCCCGGGCCACGCCGGCGGAAGAATTGCACCCGCAGGGACTGGGACGCGTTCGGGAGTTTGTCGTGGAGACGAAACCCGAGCCGGAAGCCGAAACTACCGCTGCCAACGGCGTGTCTACCCAAAAAGACCTTTCCTGATGGGCGAATGGAGTCAGTTCACCTTCGTGTACCCTTGGGTGTTGCCGTTCGCGGTGCTACCCATCCTGCTGTACGTCTGGAACCAGCGACACTCCGGGGAGCGGGTGGTAAGTCTACGGTTGCCGAGTACCCGTTCGGTAGACGGGCTAACGAGCTGGCGGAGCACCCTGCGGCCCTTTTTACCCCTGCTGCGGGTGGCTGCCCTGGTACTGATGGTGATCGCCCTGGCTCGTCCCCGGCTGGACCTCAGCGAAGAATCCGTCACCGCCGAGGGCATTGATATCGTGCTGACGATGGACCTCTCTACCAGTATGGGAGCTCAGGATTTCGATCCCAATCGCCTGGAGGTAGCGAAGCAGGTGGCCCGCAACTTCGTCAGCCGCCGGGAATACGACCGGATCGGGTTGGTGGCCTATGCCGGGGAAGCCTACACTAAGGCTCCCCTGACCGTCGATAAAGAGATCATCGACCGATTCATCAGTGAGTTGGAGATGGGCGAGATCACCGACGGAACGGCGATCGGGCTGGGCCTGGAAACCGCCATCAACCGGCTAAAGGACAGCGAGGCCGCTTCCAAGATCATTATCCTCCTTACAGATGGGGAGAACAACGCCGGCGACCGGCACAAGCCGGAGGTCGCCGCCGAGATTGCCAAGCAGTTCGGTATACGCGTGTACACCATCGGGGTGGGCAGCGGGGAAGAAACCCTCATGCCCTCGGCCCCGATCGGCGGGGGGCGGTACCGCTTCAAGCCAACCCGCGGAACGGTGGACGATAAGCTGCTCGCCTACATCGCGGAGGAAACCAACGGTCGCTACTTCCGGGCTCGCGATACGGAGGAACTGGAATCGATCTACGATTACATCGACGAGCTGGAGAAGACGGAGATCGAAACCACGGTCTTTCGCCGCTACGAGGAGCAGTTTGCCCGCTTTCTGTGGATCGGACTCGGGTTGTTATTGTTGGAAACCCTTCTGCGGTATACGGTGTTAAGAACGATTCCTTAACCGACCAGCAACGTGCCAAAATCTTTAGCCGCCGCCCGCCAGCAACTTGCCCGAGTGTACGAACTGATGTACATCGAGGGGCGGCCCGGATATGAACAGGTAAGCTATGCCGAGCAGATGTTTTCGCAACTGTCGGATCTCCTCGACATGCTGCCGGATGATGGCACTACCGAATTGCTTTTCCGACTGAGTGAAGGGGTTTCCACGCTTAAGGTGGCTGAGTTGTACAATGTGCTCATCTGGTCGGCCGACGCCCGCGGAACCATCGACGCCGAGGAAATTCAGGAGTGGTTCTACAGCAAGCAGCGCAGGCGCATTGAAATTGCCTGCCAGGTCGACCTTTTCCCCAGCAATAGCATGGATGAGAGTGAGCGGGTCATCAACCTCCTGCTGGACAAGTACCCCGATCTGGACCATCTGCTTCGTCCGTTGGCGAAAGAAGTCAAGGCCCAGATCAAGGAGGAGAAAGCCTGGTCGGATTACCGGCGGGACACCTTCGAAATGCCCAAGGAGCTTACGCCGGATATCATGAAGATCATCGCGGGGATCAAGCTGCGGTGAAGGGTCGCTGCGCGACGGAGGGTTTACCGCGGTGGCGCGGAGACACGCGAAGTTTTCGCAGAGGAATTTATTCGATTGCTCCCCGAAACTCCGGGCCCTTTGCGTCTCCGCGGTTAATTCTACGAGCGCCAGCGAGCAGCCACAGCAAATAACTACAGCGGTGCACAGAACGCGCAGCGCTGCAGGCCGCCAGGAAGTGCAGAATTCAAAAGGTCTTCGTAACCATTAGATTTCGAATTCCTTAATGAAGCAAGCCGTGGTGAACCCTAATCGAAAGCGGTATCTTCACCGCCCACAACCCATAATATGTTCCGAGTAGAACACCCCGACTACCTCTGGCTCCTGCTCCTAGTTCCGGTGATCCTGGGGCTGTTCCTGTGGTACTGGCGGCAGCGGCGTGCTGCCCTGGACCGCTTTGCTGACCGGGAATTGCTGGACTACCTGGCACCTGGTGTCAATCGACGGCTTCCCTGGACAAAGTTTGGGCTATTGGCCATCAGTTTACCCTTGCTGGTGGTTGCTCTGGCCAATCCGCAGTGGTCGGCCCAGCGCGAGGAGATCCAGCGGCGGGGCATCGACCTGATCGTGGCCCTCGACATCAGCAATTCGATGCGCGCCGAGGACGTGAAGCCCAGCCGGATGGATCGCGCCCGCTTTTTCACGAATACCCTCATCGATGAGCTGGCCGGCAACAATATCGGCGTGGAGCTCTTCACGTGCACCGCCGTGATGGCCGCGCCCCTCACTACCGATTATGCCTTCGTAAAGAACGTAGTAAGCACGGCGGCTCCCTACCAGATCAGCGCACAGGGCACCAATCTGGCAGAGGCTATCACCACCGCCGAGGCCGCCTTCGATGAAGAAAGTGCCAATCACCGCGCCCTCATCATCGTTTCGGACGGAGAGGATCACTCCGGCGACGCGGCGGCTGCGGCGGCCCTGGCCTACGAAGAAGGCTTGTTAGTATATACCGTAGGAGTCGGCAAGCCGAGCGGTAGCCTCATGCCCGTCCAGCTCAACAATGGTCGCAGCGACTACATCCGCGAGCAGGGCGGAGGACCGGCCACCACCAGTGCCGATTTCGCTACCCTGGAAACCATTGCCAGCAGCGGCGGCGGAGCTTACTTCGCCCTTAGCGCCGACAGCGAGAATCTCGCACAGGCCCTCCGCGCGCAGGTCGATCGGATCGAGAAGCAAGAGTTTGAGACGCAGGAGTTCAGCAGCTACGACAGCTATTTTTACTGGTTCCTGGCCCCGGCGGTGCTGCTGTTGTTGGTGGAGCTGAGCCTGGGGCGAAAGGACCGGAAGGTGGCGGAGCGGTATGAAGTATAAAGCGGTTTCCGACCGCGATGTACGTAGTAAACCAAGTTGTAAAATGCCAAACAACTTTCATACGACTTTCGGATCTCAAGCGGACGATGACGGTTACTACCTGGAGCTTCGCGACAACGCAAATAATCCCTTTTCCTTCCTGACCTTTTGGATTGAGGATGACCGCAGCTTAAAGGTGGCGATCGGAGAGGGGCAAAACGCCGTCATCATGCCTCTTGACGAGTTAAATGCGGTCATTGCGGAAGCTTCGGAAAGGTTAAAGCAGGCAAAGCAGGATTGGGATTCTCACCGGGAGAAGTATGACCTTTAAGTAAACTTACCTCCTCCTTCGTTGTCAACGGGGAACCGCGCGGTCGGAAACCGCTTTTTACCGGCGCGGACTACAAATCCCTCACCACCCGCCAGTAATTCCCGTGCTCGAGGCGAAGCACCCGCTCCGCGATTTGCTCCGGGGAGTCACCGGGGTCAAGCCGGACGGCGGCCTGGAAGATGATGTCCCCCTCGTCGTAATTTTCATTCACGTAGTGTACCGTAATGCCGCTTTCCGTTTCCCCGGCCGCCTTCACCGCCTTGTGTACGTGCTTGCCGTACATCCCCTTCCCGCCGTACTTCGGTAAGAGGGCGGGGTGGATGTTGACGATCTTCTTTGGGTAAGCCTGCACCAGGTAGGAGGGGATCAGCCATAGGAAGCCGGCCAGTACGATCAGGTCAACCGAATAGGCCTTTAGGGCTGCGAGCAGTTCTTCGCCCGATGACCAGTCGGTTCGCTTCACCACCAGGCTCGGGATCCCGCGCTCCGCCGCAATAGTAAGCCCGCCTGCGGAAGCCTTGTTACTGACAAGGAGTACCACCTCCACGCCGTCTTCCGCATGGGTCTGAAAGCGGTCGATCATGATCCGGGCGTTCGACCCACCGCCGCTGATGAAGATGGCTATGCGCTTGCTCATGGGTGCATAGTTAGGGATTTTTGAAACGCGAGGCCCTCCATTCGCTGCGCTCATTGCAGACCTCACTATGGGAGGCCGTCCCTTCCAGGGCCGGACGACCTCATTGATCCGTTGTGCTCGCCAGTACCTCGTAGTGTGCGGTTCGGCCGCGATCACAACAGCCATGTGCCATCAATGCTTAGAACCGGTGGACATCCGCGGTGAATTGATCCAAATAAGCAAGCCGCGGCGCCGTGCTAGGCTTTCTACGGATAACTTCAAGTACCTGACTCCTAAGAGGGAATTGAGTAGGGTAAACAGAAAATCCGCGCACCTCCGCGCCTCCACGGTAAATCCGACGAGCGAAGCGAGCCACCCCAAAAGAAAATTTGCGGATCTCCATTGAAAAGCGAAGCGCCTGCGCGGCATCCGCCCTTGTTTTCCGCAGAGCCGCGGAGTTACACAGAGGCGGAAGCATACTCCGCGAATCTCCACGCCTCCACGGTAAATCCGACGAGCAAAGCGAGCAGAAGCCATCGGCAGCCCCTGATAAAGTGGCCTTAGAAAGTAAAACTTCCTACTTTCCTAAGCCACCGCCCGAACTCGCCGGGCCGTATAAATAGCCACCACGCTCATAAACATCGTGAAATAGCCCAGCAATTCATAGTGTTCAAGTTTCCCGTCGGGGCCCTCGGTGATGATGAAACCCGCCACCACGCTGCTGAAGAAAAGCGCCATCTCGTTCACCGACTGCCGGATGCTCATGAAGCCGCCCCGGTTTTCGGGCCGGACCACCGAGGTGATCATGGTGGTCGCCGGCACGTTGCGGCCGCTGGCCACGACAAAGAAGGAGCTGGTCACCAGCAGGGCCAGGGGAATGGAATTGGTATCCAGATTGGTGAGGGCGTAGATGCTGAACAGCGCCAGGAAGGAGGAGATCGTAAAGACGCGCAGGCGCCCGAAGCGATCCGCCAGCTTGCCGAAGAGGGGGAGTAGAATTACCGTGAGCAAGCCGCCAATGAGGTAGATGAGGCTCACCTGCTTGTCGGCAAAGCCTACGTTGATCTGCATGTAGGGAGCGATGAAGGGAATGATCGTAAAGTGGCCCAGCATCAGGGTAAGCGTAAAAAGCAGCGCCGCCCGCTGATTGGCATTGTTGAAAATTGCCCGGAAGGGGTCGACTATCTTGCTACTCATGGAGCGGGGCTGCAGCAACTGCGCCTCCGGATCATCCCCGATCTCATCCTGCTTGCCGTCGGGAACGATGGTCTGCTCCACGAGGTGGCCGCGCATGGAGGGTACGGTAAAGTAGGCGATGGTAACAAAGATGCCGGCCAAGGCCGCCGTTGCGTAGAAGGGGGCATGCCAGCTGTACTCCGCCGCGATCCAGATGCCCGCCGGTACGCCCACCACCGAAGCTGCCGAGAAAGCGGTCATCACCCACCCCATGGCCGAGGCACGGCGCTCCAGGGGGATCACGTCGCCCACCACCGCCAGTACCAAAGCCCCCAGCGTGCCGCCGAAGAGCCCGGTGCCGAAGCGGGCCGCAAGCAAAAAGCCGTAGGTCGGGGCAAAGGCGCAGGCCAGCGTTCCCACCGTGAAGCAGGCGAAGAGAAAGAGCAGGGCGGAGCGGCGGTCGAAGCGGTCGATCACCACCGTGCTCACCAGGTTGCCGGTGAAGGCCGCCAGGGCGTAGGCACTCACCACCCAGGCGAACTGTCCGGGGGTGATCGCAAAGGCATTCATGATCGTCTTGCCCAGCGGCATGATGATCATAAAGTCGATGATGTGGCAAAACTGGACCGTAGCCAGGATCAGCAGCAGGCGCTTCTCATTGATCATGCGCCTTTCGTTTGGCAGATCTCTACGAGCACGCCGTTGGTGCTGCGGGGGTGGAGGAAGCAGACGAGCTTATTGTCCGCGCCCTCGCTGGGTAGTTCCTGCAACAATTCGAAGCCGTCCTTCTTCAGCCGCCGCATTTCCGCAGCGATATCGTCCACCTCAAAGGCCAGGTGATGGATCCCGGGTCCCCGCTTCTCCAGAAATTTCTGGATGGGACCGCTCGCGTTTTCCGGGGCCACGAGTTCGAGCTTGGCCGCCGTGGCACCGCCTTCAAAAAAGCTGGTGGTGACGGACTGGGCCGCCACGGTCTCCCGCTTATAGCTACCGCGGCCGAGCAGTTTTTTCAGCAATTCCTCACTCTCGTCCAGGTTCGCTACGGCGATGCCGATGTGTTCCAGTCGCATGTATATCGGGGTTATGGTGGGGAAACGCACGGTAGCGGGGAAGGTTATTTTTGCGACGGAGCGCAGGTCTAGGGTAAAGGGGTAAAGGGGCTAAGGTCAGTCTAACCAACTAAGCAACGCGGTCCTTAACCCCTTACCCCCTTTATAACATAACCCCTTATTTTGCGAAGCCAAATACTCCTCCGCATGCCAATCTCCTTCAAACCCGCTAATTACACGAGCCTGTCCCCCTACCACGTGGTGGATGGGGCGGATCGGTACATCGAGTTTCTGGTACAGGTGTTCGGGGCGGAGCGCTTGCGTAGGTACACCCACGAGGATAAGGTGGTGCACGCCGAAGTGCGTATTGACGATACGGTGGTCATGCTCGCCGACGCTAACGAGCAGTACGGCGCCAATAAGCCCCTCACGCACCTCTACGTGGCCGACGTGGACGACCTTTACCAGCGTGCCCTTGCGGCCGGTTGTACTTCCAACGGCGAACCCCAGACGCGCCCCGGTGATCCCGACAAGCGCGGCGGTTTCACCGACCCCTTCGGCAACAGCTGGTCGGTGGCCACCCAGGTCGAGACCGTTCACTGACCCAAATTCCAGCAACATGACCATCGATACTTCCGCGGACCAGGCAATTTCCGAAAGTCTTCGCCTCCTGCGCTCCGCCGCAAACCAACTGAACCGCCTTAGCGAACGGCAGCTTAACGCTTGCCTCCTACGCCTGGCGGAACTGACGGAAGCTAATGTCGCCCCCCTGCTTGCCGCCAACACCGTGGATCTGTCGCGCATGGACCCGGAGAATCCGAAGTACGACCGCCTGTTGTTGAACGAAGAGCGGCTGCGGGCCATCGCCGCCGATCTGCGCCGGGTGGCCGAATTGCCCTCTCCACTCGGGCGAACCCTGGAGGAACGGGAGCTCGCCAATGGCTTGTTGTTGAGCCGGGTAGCCGTGCCGATCGGGGTGGTGGGCATCGTCTTTGAATCCCGGCCGAACGTAACCTTTGACGTCTTTGCACTGAACCTGAAGGCCGGCAACGCGACGGTACTCAAAGGAAGCCGCGACGCCGCCGACAGCAACCGCGCCATAAAGCAACTGATCGACCAGGCCCTGAAAGAAACGGACCTGCCGCAAGCCTGCTACCTGGCCCCCGCCGAGCGGGAAGCCCTCCATCCGATCCTCACCGCTGACGGACTCGTGGACGTAATTATCCCCCGAGGGAGCCAGGGCCTGATCGACCACGTACGCGCCAATGCGACCGTACCGGTGATCGAAACCGGGGCCGGTATCTGCCATGCCTACGTGGATGCCACCGCCAACCTATCCTGGGCGAAGGACATCATCACCAATGCCAAGGCGCGCAGGGTGAGCGTGTGCAATGCCCTGGACTGCCTGCTACTGCACCGCAGTCAGCTCGCACAGCTGCCTAAATTGCTGGAGACGCTGGGAAAATCCCACGACTGTGAAGTCTACGCGGACGAAGCCGCCTACCAATCGCTGGAGGGCCACTATCCGTCAGCGCTGTTGAAACACGCCAACGAAGATTCCTACGGCACGGAGTTTCTGCGCATGGCTATGTCGGTAAAGACGGTGGAAGATATTGACGAGGCCATCGCGCACGTGGAGCAGAACGGTAGCCGACATAGCGAATGCATCGTCAGCGACAGCGAGCTGAATCAGGAGCGATACCTCCGCGAGGTGGATGCCGCCGTGGTTTACGTAAACAGCAGTACCGCCTTCACCGACGGGGGGCAGTTCGAGTTGGGCGCGGAAATCGGTATCAGTACCCAGAAGTTGCATGCCCGGGGACCTATGGGACTGGAGGCGCTTACCAGTTATAAGTGGCTGGTGCGGGGGGATGGGCAGGTGCGGGGGTAAGGATTTCCAACGTTTTAAACACGAAGGACGGTTTCCGAAGGGCTGCCGCTGTTTTTTGCTCGGTTCGCTCGTGGGATTCACCGCAGAGGTGCTATGTTATAAACCAAGCTTTTCTTTAGAAAGGTTTACCTTTATCTACCCTAGACCGTTCGGCTTGATTCGAATGAGTCACTGTAGGCAATCCACGTGGTTGCCTACTTCTTTTTCCAGCCGTTGACGATGGATCTGCTCCTCATACTCTTGGTCCTTGCGGTGTAAGGCGAAAAGGACCATCAGCAGTTTACGCTGTACGGCCATGAGTGCTTTTGGTTTGCACCCCTGCCGCTCCAACTGGCGTAAGTAAACATCTCGGAACACTCCCGGGTAGCGAATGGCCGTCAGAGCAGGCATAAAGAGCGCACCGCGCAGTCGGTTATTCCCGCGTTTGGATATTCGGGCCTGACCATGGATACTACTTCCCGACTGTTTTTCCACCACATCCAGACCGGCATACTTAATGAGTTGAGCGCGGTTTTTAAACAGTTGCAGCCCGTCGGTTTCGGCCAGAATCGTCAGCGCGGTGGTGGCACCTACTCCCTTAATGGAGCTCATCACCCGGACACTGCCGGCCAATTGTTCATCGCGCTTTGTAAGCCGCTCCATTTCTTTTTCCACCTGCTGTAGTTGACGCTTAATCAGTTTAAGTTGCTGTTCCCATACGCCGGCGGGTGGAGGGGCAGGGTTGAGCGGAATGTTCGTGGGCGTGGCGGCGGTTCAGCCAGCTGGTTTGCTCTTGCAGCAGCGTTTGCCGTTCCCGGCTCAACGTTTTGAGTCGCCGCATATGGGCGTTGGAAGGCTGCCACTCGGCAAGTTCCCGCTCGGTGTTCAGCCGGGCGATGATGTCGGCATCGATGGGGTCGGTCTTGGAGAATTGATTGAGACTACGCCCAAAGGCCTTGACCAGATTAGGAAGCACAATGCTGGTGGCACAGCCCTGGTCGTGCAGAAAATAGGCCAGGCGCTCGTGGTAGACCCCCGTAGCTTCCATAGCCACCCGCCGAGGCGTCGGTTGCGGGGCATGTTTTTCGAGCCACTGGTAAAAGCCGGTATGGCCGGTGGCGTTATTGGAAAATTTGCGTTTGCGACGACGGTGGGGGCGCCCTTTTTGGTCGACAAGAAAAATACGGGCTACGAAGTCGTCTTTACTGACGTCCAGTCCAATAGCCCAGCGGGAGGGAAGCATGGCAGTGGGATTAAGAAGTGAGCTAAAAGGGGCGAAGAACTTCCGTCGTCTTTCCTCGTAGCTTTATGGTCTCTCACGGCATGGGCAGCCTGCGGAGTTAAGTGCTATTGCGACTCGAAAAGCCTTCTAATCGAAGTGGCCGCCCTCTGCGAGTAGCTGACTACACCGAGCCGCTTTTGACGCGGATGACCTATCTTCGACTAGAAGTAAGATCGGCACTGAAGGGCAGCTAAACCAAGTGAATCCGATCCTATTTGCAACATACGAGGTGCAGAGGTTCGCGGAGAATTCTTCCGCCTCTGTGTAACTCCGCGGCTCTGTGGTAAACAAAGGCGGATGCCGCGGAGGCGCTTCGATTTGGCTCGGAAATTCGCAAAGTTTCTATTCAGCTGGCCTAATGGAGTAAATCCCAAGGCTCGTAGGTGCTGAACATGGAGCTGAAATCCAACTTTGCGAGCACCTCGGCGTGTAGCCTTACTGCGAGCCTCTGATGGGTCGGTTGTCTATTCGCTTAGGCGCCAAAGCGCAGGACGAAGCGTCAAGCTCACCGGTATGGAATTCATACCGACTTAACATACCCAACGCCAAAGTGTATTTTGCGCGCATGGCCTCCCGTTCCTTATCGCGGCTTAGTTTATCAAACACGGCACTTGACCTGCGACTGGCGCTGATACTATTGGTGATCACGTCGGGCATTGGAACCGTCGGATTGATGTTGATCGAGGGTTATACCTTGCTGGAGGCCTTTTATATGACCGTCATCACCATCTCCACGGTGGGCTTCGGGGAGGTGCGGCCACTTTCGGATGCAGGAAAACTTTTTGTGTCTGGCATGGTGGTGGTTAATATCGGCATCGTCGGTTACGTACTGGCAGCGTTTTCCTATTACGTATTTGACGGAAGACTTTTTGAAACTATGCAGTACAATCGGATTCAGTCGAAGATCGGCAAACTAAAGGGGCATACCATCGTGTGTGGCTACGGCAAGTACGGCCGCGAGATCGTGAGCCATCTCAAGCTGCATAAACACCCCTACGTGGTTATCGAGCAGGAGGAGGAAAAGCTGCAGGCGTTGTTGGAGGAAGATAACGATGTCCTCTTCGTTATCGACGACGCAACCCACGACGACACCCTCTTTGCCGCGGGAATCGATCGGGCCAACGCGCTCATTACCGCCCTGAACGATGACAGCGATAACCTCTTCATCGTCCTGTCATCTAAGGACCTCAACCCCAATTTACGCATCGTGAGCCGGGCCAAAGAAGTACGCGGTCGGGAGAAGATGATCAAGGCCGGTGCGAGCCACGTCATCATGCCCGAACAGATCGGTGGCTTTTACATGGCTACGCTCATCTCAAAACCCGGGGCCATCGAATTCTTCAGCTTTATCACTAACGAGCTTTCCGCCGATATCGGATTTGAAGAATTGCGGTACGACCAGCTGCCGGAAAAGTACCGGGGTAAACCCATTGCGGAGCTTCACCTGCGGGCCAGCACGGGCGTGAACATCATCGGCCACCGACTCGGCGGTGGGAAGTACCGGGTCAACCCCGGCCCGGAGACCGTTCTGGGCCCGAACGGCAGCTTTATTGTAGTCGGCAATCCGGATCAGATCGGCGCGTTCCGCAAGGTGCTGGAGATGAAATAGAAAATCCGGACACCCACACCGCCCGGGGCAGACTCGCGAAATAGCGATCGGTTCGGTGGGGTGGCCGGATAATAAATGAAATGCCTGCTGCCGTAGGCCACCCTATTGGGAAGCTCCTTTAGTTATTATTTAACAGCCCTTTGCCCTTATTATCTTTCCGCCGATGAGCCCCGACCAGCTATTCCGCGACCTCCAGTCCCCCCGCCACCGCCGCGCGTTGGGCAGGGCTATTACGTTGGTGGAAAGCACGCGCCCGGAAGACCGGCAATCAGCCGCTTCCCTGATCGCCCTGGCCGAGAAGCACGAACCCGGGCAAAGCACCTTCCGACTCGGCGTCAGCGGTACACCGGGGGTAGGAAAATCCACCTTTATCGAGGCCTACGGAATGGAGCTCCTGCGCAGGGGCCACCGCCTGGCCGTGCTCGCCATCGATCCCAGCAGCAGCCTGAGCGGGGGGAGTATTTTGGGGGATAAAACCCGGATGGAAGAATTGACACGGCAGCCAAACGTATTCATCCGTCCCAGCCCGAACGCCGGAGAACGGGGAGGCGTCCGTGCGGCAAGCCGTGCTACCGTACTGCTCTGCGAAGCGGCGGGCTATGATTACCTGATCGTGGAAACGGTAGGCGTTGGACAGGCGGAATGGCAGGTACACGGGATGACGGATGCGTTCCTACTGCTTGCCCAACCCGCAGCCGGCGATGAGCTGCAGGGTATAAAGCGCGGCATCCTGGAACTGGCGGATCACCTGGTGGTGAATAAAGCCGACGCCTTACCCCGCGAAGCACGCCGCACGGCCGCCGAACTACGACGGAGCCTTCACCTGGCCCCCGCCCGTCCGGATGGCTGGACGGTGGAAGTCGTCACCGCTAGTGCCCTTACCGGTGAAGGACTGGGCCCAATAGCTGACCGCATGGAAACTTACCGCACCGACCTTAAGCCGTTCATCCGAGAGCAGCGGGCGGAGCAGCGGATTGACTGGCTACGGGAACAGATCAGGCGCGAACTGCTGGGAAAGCTGGATGTTTACCTCAATAATGCAGGGCTGAATAACGACGAAATGCAGGCTCTCCTCGACCAATACATCACCCTTCCCGTCACTGCCGATGTTATACTGACGGAATTTTTAAAATCTATTAATCCATGAGATCATTTACCACGCTGGCTGTCATCGTCGGAATTTTGGGTGTTTTGCTCATCGCGGGCTGTACCAGCTATAACGGCTTCGTGAATGCTGAAGAGGACGTCGAGCGCGTCTGGTCTGACGTAGAAACCCAATACCAGCGCCGGTCCGACCTTATTCCTAATCTGGTGAATACCGTGAAAGGCGCCGCCGATTTCGAGCGCGGAACGCTGGAAGCGGTGACCGAAGCCCGGTCGCGGGCAACGTCCATCAATATCGACGCGAATGATCTTTCGCCGGAGATGCTCGAACAGTTCCAGGCGGCCCAGGCACAGGTTTCCCAGGGGCTCGGTCGGCTTTTGGCTACCGCGGAAGCTTATCCGCAACTCCAGACCAACCAGCAATTCCTGGCCCTGCAAGACGAACTCGCCGGCACGGAGAATCGTATTGCCGTAGCCCGCAGCCGCTTTAATGAGGAGGCCACCGAATACAATAAGCAGATCCGCCGCTTCCCGGGCGCGGTTTTTGCTTCCGTATTCGGATTCGACGAGAAACCCCAATTTCAGGCCGAGGCCGGTGCCCAAAACGCCCCGACGGTAGAATTTTAATGGTCAAATTTTTCAATAAGGAGGAAGAGGCCCAAATTGTAGCGGCCATCCGCGAGGCTGAATTGGCCACCTCCGGGGAAATCCGGGTGCACGTCGAAGTAGGTGCGCGCAAGCCGGCCTTGGAGGTTGCCAAGCGCATCTTTCACGAACTGGGCATGGATGATACCCAAGACCGGAACGGCGTGCTTATCCTGCTGGCCGTCGATCGCCGGGAATTTGCCGTGATCGGGGATGAGGGGATCAACAAGGTGGTACCCAAGGATTTCTGGGACGAAGAGCGTGACCTGATGCAACAACACTTTAAAACGGGTGATTTCTCCACCGGCATTGAGTTGGCCATCCAGCAGATCGGCCGCAATCTCAAGCAGTACTTCCCCTATCAGTCGGACGATGTCAACGAGCTGCCCGATGAGATTAGTTATAACCGGTGAGTCTAGCCTGACCTGCCAATACTCCTTACCCGAGTAAGTAAACACCCAACCGTGAACCAGCACCTCTCTTCCCCCGTATTTCGACCGTCCCGCTGGCCGGCGTTGGTGGTGCTGCTTTTTACCTCGCTGGCGCTGTTAGCGCAGCCCGAGATTCCCCGCAGCACCAATCAGCTCGTGAACGATTTTGCGGGCATGATGACTTCTTCCCAACAGGCGGAACTCACTCAGATGCTGAATGCTTACGCCCGGGAAACGTCCACCCAGATCGCGGTGGTCACCGAGGCATCCCTGGAGGGGCAGGACGTCTTCGATCGCAGCCTGGCAATTGCGCAGGGCTGGGGCGTTGGCGGATCCGAGGATCGGGACAATGGGGTACTGATCTACGTTGCCCGTGACGACCGGAAGATCTTTATCCAGACCGGCTACGGGGTAGAGGGCTTTCTAAACGATGCCCAGGCCGGCCGGATCATTCGCAACATTATGACGCCGGCATTCCGGAAGGGCGATTTCTACGCCGGTATTTCCGGTGCCGCCCAGGCCATCATGAAGGCCGGAGAGGGAGAATACGTGGCGGATCAAGTACCCGAACAGCGGACCGGTGGCATCCCGCCGTTCTACGTTTTCCTGTTCATTTTCATCATTTTCATGCTGCTCAACCGGTTCGGAAACCGGCACGATGACGACGATGATGACGACGGAGGCTACTGGCGCGGCGGTCACTACGACGGCCATCCCAGGCGCCGACGCCGCGGCGGCGGTTGGTTCATTCTGCCCGGTGGATTCGGCGGCGGCGGCGGTGGTGGCGGCGGCGGTTTTGGTGGCGGCGGTGGCGGTTTTGGTGGTTTCGGTGGCGGCGGCTTCGGCGGTGGCGGTGCCGGCGGCGGCTGGTAGTCTTTAACGCTTTATTTACAGCCAACGGGGGCGCAAGGGTGTTACCTTTATCTTTACCCAAGTAATCAACTATGCGCGCTTTTATCCTTCTCTGCCTTCTGGGCACCTCCGTGCTCGGTTTTGCCCAGTCCGATGCCGCTGCCGTCTGGCAGGAATTGGCCAAGGTTTCTTACGAAAAGAAGTACGATGAATTACTCGGCTTCAAGGTGGATGTCCCCGTATTTGCCGCAGACATCCGCGATATGGAGGGTGAGGTTATCGAGATCAGCGGGTACATCGTTCCCGTAGAGGGCTACAAAAGCCATAAGGAATTCGTGTTTAGCGCCTTTCCCTACAATATGTGCTTCTTCTGCGGGGGGGCCGGACCGGAAACCGTCATGGAAGTCACGGCCAATGATCCGGTGAAATACAGCACGGAGCGGATCACGCTGCGGGGCAAGCTGAAACTGAACAACGAAAACATCAATCAGCTGATGTACATCCTGGAGGATGCCGAGCTGGTAAGTAAGTAGTAGTCGTCTGCCGAGCTTCGCTCATCCGCCGACGGTTCGCCCCAAAAAAGAATAGTCGCCCGCACAGCTTCGCTGGTCGGCCGACGGATCGTTCCGAAAATACATCACCCCTTGAAGTTCCAGCTTTCCGCATTTGCCCTATTACTCGTCCTCTTCACCGGGTCCTGCGCTGACGATACCCCACCGGTATCCGACATGCCAGCTGCCTCCACCGAACGGAAGGAAGCCCAGCCGATACCGAAATTCGATCGCGACAGCGCCTACGCCTACGTCGAAAAGCAGGTGAGCTTCGGCCCACGGGTGGTGAATACCGATGCCCACGCGGCCACCCGCGAGTGGCTGGTGGAAAAGTTGGAAAGCTTCGGCGCCGAGGTGCGCGAGCAGGACTTTGAAGCCAAAGCTTACGACGGCACCAACCTAAGCGCCACCAATATTATCGCCCGCTACGCTCCGGAAAATGAAGATCGCATCCTCCTGGCCGCCCACTGGGATACCCGCCCCTTCGCCGACAGCAAACTCGAGGATGACCCCAACGCCGTGGTCAACGGCGCCGACGACGGTGCCAGCGGGGTAGGGGTACTACTGGAAATAGCCAGACAACTCGGGCAGCATGAACCGGGCATCGGTGTCGATATAGTACTCCTGGACGCCGAAGATTATGGGAAGTCCAACGGCGGAAACCGCGATACCTGGGCGTTGGGCTCGCAGTACTACGCTAAGAACATCCGGGCCCCTAAGCCTCGCTTCGGCATACTGCTCGATATGGTAGGGGCCCGCGATGCTAACTTTGCCGTCGAAGGTTACAGCGAGCGCTTTGCACCCGACGTAGTCCGTAAAGTTTGGCGGTTAGCTAATAGCATGGGCTTCGGTGAGTACTTCGTCAACGAACGCGGCGGCACTACTATCGACGATCACTTCTTCATCAATACCATTGCCGGTATTCCCATGATCGATATCATCAATCTCCCCAAGGGCGGCCAGGGCCAGTTCGTAGACCACTGGCACACCGGCGACGACAATATGGACGTCATCGATAAGCGTACGCTGCGGGCGGCCGGACAGGTGGTGTTGGCTACGGTTTTTCGGGAGGCTGCTGGTACGCTATAGGAGAGTTAAGCAAAGAGAATAGAGACACCGCAAAGGAGCAGAGCAACGCGAAGTTTCGCAGAGTTTGGGTTGCACGACATACTCCGCGAAACTCAGCGCCCCTCCTTTTCTCGGCGGTGAACCTCTCCGCCCGCTGTCTACTCCACTTTCCTCCTACTGAGCCGAGCGAAGCAGCAAAGCCATATCCACCTTAGGCCCGATCATCCCCGCCAAATCCTCTTTTTTGACCCGCACCTGCTCCAGCGTATCGCGATCGCGGACCGTGACGGTGCCGTCCTCGAGGCTGTCGAAGTCGACGGTAATGCAGAATGGGGTGCCCACGGCGTCCTGTCGACGGTAAAGCTTACCGATGGAGCCGGTATCGTCGTACTGCACCTCGAAGCGGAAGCGTAGGTCGTCGAAGATCTCCTTCGCCATACTGACCAGTCGCTCGTCGTTGCGCTTCAGGGGCATGATGGCCGCCTTTATCGGCGCGATGGCCGGGTGGAGGGCAAGTACGGTGCGGGTGTTACTGGGGTCGTCCTGACCGGGTACCTGCTCGTCGCGCAGGGCGTGCGTCAGGGTGGCGAGGAAGAGGCGGTCGGCACCGATGGAGGTCTCCACCACGTAGGGTACGTAGCTCTCCTTCGTTTCGGGATCGAAGTACTGCAGCTTTTTACCGCTGAGTTCCTGGTGTGCGCTGAGGTCGAAGTCGGTGCGGCTGTGGATGCCCTCGAGCTCCTTGAAGCCGAACGGAAACTCGAACTGGATGTCGACGGCCGCATCGGCGTAGTGCGCCAGGTTGTCGTGATCGTGGAAACGCAGTTTGCTTTGGGGATGCAGCGCCAGGTGCCACTTCAGGCGGGCTTCCTTCCACTTTTCATACCACTCCATCTGGGTACCGGGCTGTATAAAGAATTGCATTTCCATCTGCTCGAACTCCCGCATGCGGAAGATGAACTGCCGGGCCACGATCTCATTCCGGAAGGCCTTTCCGATCTGGGCGATGCCGAAGGGTAATTTCTGGCGGGTCGTCTTCTGTACGTTGGTGAAGTTGACGAAGATGCCCTGGGCAGTCTCGGGGCGCAGATAGAGCTTGCCTTCTTCACCCGCGATGTTGCCGAGTTGGGTGGAGAACATCAGGTTGAACTGGCGGACGTCGGTCCAGTTCTTGCTGCCGGTGTCGGGGTCGGTGATGCCGAGGTCCTCGATGATCTGCTTCAGTTCGGCCATGTCGCCGTCGGTCATGGCGGTGGCGAGCCGCTTGGCGATCTCGTCGTACTGCTTGACGTAGCGCTGCACGTTGGGGTTGGTGGCGCGGAACTGGGCCTCGTCGAAATCATCGCCAAAGCGCTTCATCCCCTTGGCTACCTCCTTATTGATCTTGCCCTCGATCTTGTCCATGTATTCCTCGATCAGGACGTCGGCGCGGAAACGCTTCTTGGAATCCTTATTGTCGATAAGCGGATCGTTGAAGGCGTCGACGTGGCCGGAGGCTTTCCAGGTCTTGGGGTGCATGAAGATGGCCGCGTCGATGCCCACGATGTTGTCGTTGAGCTGCACCATGCTGCGCCACCAGTATTCCTTCAGGTTATTCTTCAGCAAAACGCCGTGGGGGCCGTAATCGTAGGCGGCGGCCAGTCCGTCGTAGATTTCACTGCTCTGGTAAATGAAGCCGTTTTCCTTGGCGTGGGCGGTTAAGGCTTTGAAGTCGATCTCGGTGGCCATGGGGTATCAATTTGGGGTGCGAAGATAGGCACGGTTCGTGAGCTCCGGCTCGCGGACCTACCCGCGCGAAGCAAGGGGGCCAGGCAAAGTAGGAAAGCCCGGTCGTGCATTCGGGGCGCCGGCGCGCAGGAACGGGCCTGGCAAGCAATCCCCCCGGACCTTAATATAAGCGAAAAGCGGGTTCGATCGTGCTGCGGTCAGTAGGCTGTGGGATAGGCCGTTCTTTACCAGCTGTTCAGGGGGTTGTGGAATGGGGCTTATTGGCTGGATAGCAACAGCGAGGCCATCCTTTCAGTGTGTTCGGGCGGCCGGGAGGTATGTATAATGCCGCGTATCTTCAGTCGGCGGAGCGCAGGAACAAACCTCCCTAAGGGGGAATTAGACTTGCCTTTTGATTCCGTGGTAGACGGCTTAAGACCGCTGCGAAGTTTTCAGTGTCCGGATGCCGGAGTTGGAACCCGCCGCGGTCCGTTTGTACCTGCCTGACTGATTGGTGCCGTTCAGCTGGAATAGAAGCTGCCCGGTAATCCAACCCCATCACCAATGGCCAAAACCCGTCGGTTTGCTGCCTTAACCGTGAACGAAAAGGACCAGGATTGCAATGAATAAGCCAGCATTCCATCCTGTAGGTTTCTAAAATTTCCGCACCTGCGCTCCGCCGCAATGTTAACAGAAGTGTACCTTACCGGATAACAGGAAGTCATGGGAGAAGAAAAAGTAAACGTACCGACCACGGACAGCCGTTCGAATTTTACCCACCACCTCTTGCGGGACGTGCAGGCGCTCGAGTACATGCTCAAGCACGAATGGTTCGAAACCGACACCATCCGCATCGGGGCGGAACAGGAAATGTGCCTCGTCGATCGAAAGACGCTGAAGCCGACGCCTAAGAATATTAACGTGCTTAAGAAGCTAACCGACTATCCCTGGGCAACCACGGAGATCGCCCGCTTCAATCTGGAGTCGAACTTCACGCCGCGGGTGTTTGAAGGCGATGCCCTACGGCAGATGGAGGCCGAAAACATTTACCAACTCAAAATAATCAAGGCGGCAGCCAAGTCCAGCAACGCACACGTAGTACTTACCGGCATTCTGCCCACCCTGCGGAAGTTCGACCTGGCCCTGGAAAACCTTACCCCAAAACCCCGCTACCTGGCCCTCATCGAGGCCATCAAAGCGCAGCAGAAGAACGAACGGGGATTCGAGCTCAATCTTCAGGGCATCGACGAGCTCCACATTCACCACGATAGTCCGCTCCTGGAAGCCTGCAATACGAGCTACCAGGTGCATCTGCAGGTAACGCCCGACACCTTCGTTCCGATCTACAACATCGCCCAGGCCGTGGCGGCTCCCACGCTGGCCATCGCCGCCAATTCCCCGCTGGTGTTCGGGAAGCGGCTGTGGCACGAATCGCGCATTGCCCTGTTTCAGCAGTCCCTGGATGTGCGTACCAGCAAGGAGCACCTGCGGCAGAGCGAGCCGCGCGTCAGCTTCGGCACGCGGTGGCTCGACAAGAGCATCATGGAAATTTATAAGGAGGACATCGCACGCTTCCGGGTCCTGCTGGGTACGGATATTGACGAAGACAGTCTGGAACTCATCGCGGAAGATAAGGTGCCCAAATTACGTGCGCTTCAGGTCCATAACGGTACCGTGTACCGCTGGAACCGCCCCTGCTACGGCATCAGCGATAATGGGATGCCTCACTTGCGGATCGAAAACCGTGTACTACCGGCCGGGCCAACGGTCCTCGATCAGGCGGCCAACTCAGCCTTCTGGCTCGGCCTGGTAACGGGAATGGCCCACGAATACAAGGACATCCGGGAGCATCTGAGCTTCGCTGACGTAAAGGATAATTTCTCGAAGGCTGCCAAATTCGGTATTGATACCCAGTTCACCTGGTTCCATAACCGGAAGATCAGTTGCCGTGACCTGATCCTCAAGGAACTGCTGCCGGTTGCGTACAACGGCCTCCTCGCCCGGAACATCGACAAGGCCGACATCGAGCGCTACCTGGGGGTCATTCAGGAGCGGACCGAAGCCCACCAGAACGGCGCCCGCTGGCTGCTGCAATCCTTTACCCACCTGACGGAGCGGGTAAACCGCGACGAAGCCGTTACCATCCTCACCTCCCAGATGGTCAAGTGCCAGATGGAGGAAGACCCGGTCCATAAGTGGCCCATCCCAAAGGTGGAAGACCTGAAAAATTACCGGCCGGTGGGACTGCGGGTGGAAGAATTCATGGAAACCGACCTCTTTACCGTCCGCGAAAACGACTTGCTGGAACTGGTCGGCGATCTCATGGACTGGCGCAAACTGCGGTATTTACCCGTAGAGGACGAAGACGGGCACCTCTGCGGCCTGATCACCACCCGTAAGCTCCTGCGCTACTACATCCAGAAGGGACGCCTCAACAATGAAATGAACGACTATCGGACAGTAGGTGATCTTATGATAAGATCTCCTTCCACGGTAAGCCCCCACACGACCATCAAGGAAGCTATGCAGCTTATGCGGGGCTTTAAACTTGGCTGCCTGCCGGTAGTGAAGGACAATGAACTGGTCGGGCTGATCACCGAAATGGACTTTTTGCGGGTGGCCGGGCGGCTGATTGAGCGGCTTAAGTAAGTACGAAGTTTGAAGGATGACGTACAAAGTATAAAGGTCATTTAAACGGGTCCTTTCTCTTGGTCGATCGTGTGGAAACTTGGTCGACCGTTCATGGTAGTATCCTGTGCTCATTTAGGGGGTTGAAAAACCTATTGGAGCTTGGTATTTTCCCGATTAGCAGTCGTATCCTGCCCACCTATAACGTACCTGATCAAGCCCGGAGTGTAAAGGTGCCGGAAAGGCTGCTACCCACTCGGCGGCAGGTAAATGCCTTGGTCGACGGTTGACAGTAATATCCCAATATTCACAAGGCCCGAAACACTTCCCGGATCTTCGCACTTTGTTTCTGGCCCTCGGACTTCCTCAGCTGACTTAGTACTTCCGCAAAATCGTACTTTCTAAATTGTGTATTTACCTCTTTCTACCTCACTGACCTGGCCCCGCATGAACTTTGAAGGAAGAAATACGAAGTATAAGGGTGCCGGAACGGCTGCTACTTACTTGGCGGCTGTTATTGACCCTGGTCACCTTTTCATATCGTCACCTGAATGTATACGTGACCCGAAGACTTCCCGGACCTTCGTACTTCCTTCGGTGACTTTATATTTGGCGACTGCTACCGGACTTAGTCCCTTGATCAGCAAAGCTTCTGGAATACGTATGGGTTTCCGGAAAACTTCCCGGACCTTCGTACTTCTTACTTTGTATTTCAAATTTTGTACTTCCACATGTCCCACAAGCCCCGCCTCACCCCGATGACCGACAAGGTGACCCTACTATCGGTCACCACCAGCCAGTACCTGAGCGAACAGATCGCGGAGGCCTACGGTCACGATTTGGGAAAGTTTCGGGTAGCGCGTTTCAGTGACGGAGAGATGCAGCCCATCATCGAGGAATCCGTTCGGGGGGAGTACGTATTCATCATCGGCAGCACCTTTCAACCCAGCGATAACCTGATGGAAATGCTGCTGACCATCGACGCGGCGCGCCGGGCAAGTGCAGGTTACGTATGTGCGGTGATCCCTTACTTCGGTTACGCCCGCCAGGACCGGAAGGACCGCCCGCGGGTACCCATCAGTGCCAAGCTGATCGCTAACCTGCTGGAGGCCGCGGGAGTGGACCGGCTGATGACGTTGGACTTTCACGCCGACCAGATCCAGGGCTTTTTCGATATCCCGGTTGACCACCTGCAGAGCCAGGCTATCTTCTTCCCCTACTTCCAGGACCAGGACATGAGTAACGTGATCTTCGCCAGTCCGGATATGGGCGGAGTGAAGCGGGCGCGGGCTTACGCTAAATACTTCGAGCGGGACATGGTGATCTGCGATAAGTACCGGAAGCGGGCGAACGAGATCGCGGGCATGACCCTGATCGGAGATGTGACCGGGGCGGACGTGATCCTGGTAGACGACCTTATCGATACGGCCGGCACCCTATGCCGGGCGGCGGACCTTATCATGGAACGGGGGGCCAGGAGCGTGCGGGCCATTGCCACCCACGCCATGTTGAGCGGGAATGCGTACGACAACATCAACAACAGCCAGCTGCAGGAACTCATCGTTTCGGATACCATCCCCCTGAAGCAGCAATCCGATAAGATCAAGGTGCTGGGATCCGCCGAGTTGTTTGCCACGGCCATTCAGCATACCCACGAGAACGCCAGTATCTCGGAACTTTTCGTCAACTAGCAATACCTCCCTCCTTGCCCTCCAGGCGACTTTATAACTACAATACCACCTTCCGCAGCGAGCTCGATCGCCTCAACTCCGCCCAGCGCGCCGCCGTGGAGGCCATCGAGGGGCCGGTGATGGTCCTGGCCGGACCAGGAACCGGTAAGACGCACCTGCTCGCCGCCCGCATCGGAAATATTCTACTTAAGACCGACGCCGGCGCGCAAAATATCCTCTGCCTCACCTTCACCGACGCCGGGGTCAAAGCCATGCGGGAGCGGCTGCTCAGTTTCATCGGCCCGGAAGCGCACCGGGTTGGCATCTATACCTTTCATAGTTTTTGTAGTAACGTCATTCAGAACAACCTCCATTACTTCGGTCGGCCCGGACTGGAGCCCCTATCGGAGCTGGAGCGGGTACGCATCATACGCGACCTGCTGGAAAGCTTGCCGCAGACGGATCCGCTACGCCTGGGATACCACGATACGTATCATTACGAACGGCACGTTCAGGATCTCTTCGCCCAGATCAAGGCGCAGAACTGGACCGAAGATGACCTGCAGCAACGAATAAAGAGCTACGATGAGGGCCTGGAATCCCACCCCGACTTCATCTACAAACGCAAGTTCAAGGATAAGCAAGCCGGAGACCCTAACGAAGGACGGATCGCCGAGGAGCGGCTGCGCATGGAAAAGCTAGCCAGTGCCGTCTCCCTTTTTTCGGGTTATCAGGAGGCTCTGCGACGCTTACGGCGGTACGACTATGGCGACATGATCGGCTGGGTACTCCGGGCCTTTCACGATCATCCCAGCCTACTGCTCAGCTACCAGGAGCGCTATCGATATCTGCTCGTCGATGAATTTCAGGACACCAACGGAAGTCAGGAACGCATCATCCGCCTGCTCACCGATTACTGGGAAAATCCGAACATATTCATCGTAGGCGACGACGACCAGGCCATTTACGAGTTCCAGGGTGCCCGGTTGAACGCGATGGTGGACTTTCACAATCGCTATGCCTCCGATCTCACCGTAGTCACGCTAACCAACAACTACCGAAGTACCCAACAGATACTCGACGGAGCGGACGCGCTGATCACACGGAATACGTTGCGGATCGGCGAACGGCTACCGGACCGGGGAATCGATAAACGACTAACCAGCCATTTGCGCCGGAGCGCAGGAAACCTACAAAACGTCGAAACCGGAGACCCAGGCATCACGTACCTCAGCTTCCCCGATCACCGCCAGGAAACCGGATACCTGGTCGCTCAACTACAACGGTGGCACGAGGCTGGCACGCCCTGGTCGGAAATGGCCGTCATCTATGCCAAGCACAGCCAGGCGGACCTGCTGCGGCACTTGCTTGAACGGGCGGGCATCCCGTACCGGAGTAAGCGCCGACCGAATATCCTGGACGGGCGCCCCGTACGGCAGTTGCGGGACCTGCTGCGGTACCTGAAAAGTGAATACCAACGGCCAGGTACGGGAGAATTCCTGCTATTCCGGGTATTGCACTTTCGTTGCTTTGGGCTGGAACCTTACGATCTGTCGGTACTCAACCTGGGCCGTATTTCCGCGGTGGATGCGAACGGAAAGTTGCCGGGCTGGAGGGAATATTTACGCGACGTCAGTCTGTATCCGTCGGGATTGGGGAACGGAATGGCCATAAACCGGGTGGCCAGCTGGTTGGAGGAGGCGATCGGACTGATCGGGAGTCTGCCGCTGCCGGAATTCATTGAATTCGTACTCAACGGCTCGGGCCTACTCGCCGCCGTATTACGCGATCCTAAGCGCGGAGAATTGCTGCAACACCTGGCCACCTTCACCGATTTCGTACTCCGGGAGATCGCCCGCAGACCGCGGCTCACCCTTACCGACCTGCTCGAAACCCTGGAGCAGATGGATGGTAACCGCATCCCGCTACCCCTAAGGTCGCACCTGGACCAGGCCGATGCCGTGCTCCTGGTAACCGCCCACAGCGCCAAGGGACTGGAATTCGACAAGGTCTGGATGCTGGACTGCTCGGAAAAAACCTGGGGTACCGGCGGCAGCCGCGCCCGCAGTCGCTTTAAGCTGCCCGATACGCTCACCTACGCCGGTACGGAGGACGAAGAGGAAGCCCGCCGGCGCCTGTTCTTCGTGGCGCTTACCCGCGCGAGATCCGAAGTAATCCTCGGCTGCGCCGACCTGAGCACGCAGGATAAATTGCAGCAACAGGTCCAGTTCGTGGATGAACTGATTCAGGGAAACGATATAGCCGTGCGGGACGCCAGCCTAAATGCGGAGGCCCTCACGGAACTTGCTCATCTGCAATTGACGCCAAAGGATCCGGAACGCTTTCCACTCTTGGAGCGAAGCGCGATCGCCGAGCTGCTGGTTGATTTCCGGCTAAGCGTGAGCGCGCTCTATGCCTATCTGGATTGTCCGTTGAGATTCTACTACGAAAAACTACTGCGGGTACCCGACCGTGAACGGGAACGGACGGTGTACGGATCGGCCCTGCACGAAGCATTACAGAACTACTTCCTGCGCATGAAACGCGATGTGGACCATGCCTTCCCCAGCCGGGAAGAACTGATCTACAACTTCGAGGTGGCCCTCGGGCAGCGCAGGGGCCTGCTCAGTCGGGAAGGTTACACCAGTCGGTTGGACCGGGGGCGCCGTGAACTGGGAACCTACTACGATACCCACCGCAAGGATTGGCTCAACGATGTCGAGGTAGAATACTTTATCCGCAACGCCGAGGTAGACGGAATCCCCCTAACTGGGATCATTGATCGGGTGGACGTGCTCAGCGAAGCCTACGTAAGGGTAGTAGATTATAAAACCAGCACTGGTGACCGAACGAAGCTAAAGCGCCCTACTAAAAGTGCTCCGTACGGCGGAGATTACTGGCGGCAACTGACCTTTTATAAGCTCCTGTACGATAACCGCCCGGGCAATTTGCACCGGGTCAGGGAGGGTCGAATCAGTTACCTGCTGACCGATCCCAAGGGAGAGCAAAAGGAGGAGAACCTCCAAGTATCACATAAGGACACCGATGCATTGCGGGAGATCCTCCGGGATACCTGGGAAAAGATTCAAGAACAGCAATTCGAAGGCTGTGGAAAGCCCGATTGCGAATGGTGCCAGTTTGCCCGCGACCTTACGGATGAGGTGCCGGCAGCGTCTACGGAAGACCTTTTCAGTCTGGATGATGCTAGTTAGGCCCTGCCGGGGTGGCGGAGCTCCAGCTCCGCCGGTGCGCCGTTTTGCCATCTCCGCCTGAATTCTTTGCCGGAACAATGCATTCCCGGAGCTGGAGCTCCTGGACCCTGCGGGGCGGCAGCAAGACGGCTAAAGCCGTCGCTACAGGAACGGATTCTCCGCCCGCTCCTCCCCAATCGTAGTGCTGGGCCCGTGACCGGGGTACACCACCACCTCATCCGGCAGCGGCATCAATTTCGTCAGGATGGAGCCGATGAGCGCATCGTGGTCCCCCATGGGCAGGTCGGTACGCCCGATGGAGCGGCGGAAAAGGACATCACCGGCAATAACGTAGTTTTCCGCCTTATTGTAAAAGCAGATGCTGCCGGGGGAGTGGCCGGGACAAAAGAGGACATCAAAACTGGTGTCGCCCAGCGTGATCGTATCCCCTTCGTTGATGAAGTAATCCGGGGCCGGGGAGGGCGTCATCGGGGGCATTCCGTACATCTGGACGAAGACCGGTGCGGATTCCAGAATTTGTTGCTCCAGCGGATGGATACCCAGCTCCAGGCCATACTGCTTTACCACGAAATCATTACCGAAAACGTGATCGAAGTGACAGTGTGTATTGATGAGCTTGACGGGCTTCAGCTCCAGGCGGCCGATGGTATCCGCCAGGTCCCGCTCTTCCTCGTTGGTAAAAGCACCCGGATCGAAGATGATGGCCTCTTTCGTGTCGTTGTCGTAGACGATGTAGGTGTTTTCTTGTACGGGATTCTGGGTGAGGGAAACTACGGTGGTCATATGGAAGTACGAAGTATAAAGTGGGAGGTACGAAGTACGAAGGTCCGATCATGCCTCATAGTTTGACAAGGCTTCTTCTTTTCTATCATCCCGGCCCAGGGAACCTCGGAGTGTCCGCAGGACCTGCGAGTGTTCTGGCCGGACCTTCGTAACCTGGCCGGCATCCAATTTTTCTGGTCTGTTTTCCACCTGCGTTCCGTCGCAAAACCCTCGGAACAAACCAGGGCCAGCGGGAAAAATTGGCTATCTAAACGACCGGGGAGCGTTCCGCAGACAAAAAACGGGGGATCCGAACGTCCGTCCGAATCCCCCGCAGGTGAATCGTGAGCGAAATGCCTATTACGAATTCATCGTAGCCAGGAATTCCTCGTTGCTGTTGCTGTTTTTCATGTGACGCATGAGGAACTGGAAGGCTTCTTCCGGCTTCATATCGGCCAAATGGTTGCGTAGGATGAACATCCGCTGGAGTACGTCGCGGTCGAGCAGGAGGTCGTCGCGGCGGGTGCTGGAGCGGGTGAAATCGATGCTGGGGTACATGCGCTTGTTAGCCAGTTGGCGGTCGAGCTGTAGTTCCATGTTGCCGGTTCCCTTGAATTCCTCGAAGATGACCTGGTCCATTTTAGAACCGGTATCGATGAGGGCGGTAGCCAGGATGGTCAGCGAGCCGCCGCCGTCGATGTTACGGGCGGCACCGAAGAACTTCTTGGGCTTCTGCAGGGCGTTAGCTTCCACGCCGCCGGAAAGCACCTTGCCGGAGCTGGGCTGTACGGTGTTGTAGGCCCGGGCAAGACGGGTGATGGAGTCGAGCAGAATGCAAACGTCGTGTCCGCTTTCTACCAGGCGCTTGGATTTCTCCAGTACGACGTTGGCTACGCGAACGTGGTTCTCGGCGGGCTCGTCGAAAGTAGAGCTGATCACCTCTGCATTGACGCTGCGCTTCATATCGGTGACTTCCTCCGGGCGCTCATCAACGAGCAGTACGATGAGGTAGGTCTCGGGGTGATTCTTAGCGATGGCGTTGGCCACGTCCTTGAGCAGGAAGGTTTTACCGGATTTGGGCTGGGCGACGATGAGTCCCCGCTGGCCCTTACCGATGGGAGCAAAGAGATCCACCAGGCGCATGCCGTAATCGCGGCCGCTCTTCGAACCGGAAAGCGTGAACTTTTCGGTGGGGAACTGTGCGGTGAGGTAATCAAAGGGTACCCGGTCGCGCACGTCCTTAGGATCGAAGCCATTGATTTTCTCGACGTCGAGAAGGGCAAAGTATTTCTCTCCCTCCTTCGGCGGCTTGACGGGGCCGCGAACCGTATCACCCGTGCGTAGGCCGTAGGACTTGATCTGCTGCTGGCTGACGTAAACGTCGTCCGGGCTGGTCATGTAATTGTAGTCCGGCGAACGCATGAAGCCGTAGCCGTCGGGCATCATTTCCAGGATACCGGTGGCACTGATGATGCCGTCCAGCTTATACTCCTGTTGTCCACGACGGTTGTCGTTCCGGTTGCCGCGATCGTTGTCATTCCGACTGCCGCGGTCGTTATTGCTGTTCTCGTTACGATTACCGCGGTCGTTACTGCTGTTCTCGTTGCGGGAGCTGCGGCGGTCGTTATTGCGTCCTCCGCCGCGGTTATTTTCGTCCCGGTCTTCGGTGCGCCCGCGGTTGCTGTAGCGATCGTTGCGCTGGTCGTCGGTTTCCTTATTATCGTTGCTGCTACCCCGGTTCCCGCGCCCGCGACCCCGGTTGTTATTGCCGGAGTCCTCGTTGTCGTCATCGGACTGTCCGTTGCTGCGCCCGCGGCTGTTGCTATTGTCGCCTTTATTGCTTTCGTCGCGCATGCTGCGGCGGCTGCGACCACGGCCTCGTCCTGAACTTTCGTTGTCGGAGTTGTCGTCCTTACTGTCAGTATCGGACTCCTCGTTGTTGTTATTCGAACGACTGCGGCCACGGGCGGGGCGCTTTTGCTCGCTGTCACCGTCGGAGGAATTTCGGTTGCCTCGGCTGCTACGGCTGCTGCGGCGACTGCCGGACTTTTCGTCTTTATCGCTGCTGTTGCTGCCCCGGGGACTGCGGCGGTTGGGTACCCGATCGGTGTCGGAGGCGGTGGGGGGCTCACTGGCATCGCCGGTGCCCTTTACAGCCTGCTGTTCGAGAAGGGTGAGGATGAGGTCTTGCTTATTAAGCCTTTTGTAAGACTTGAGGCCGAGTTTTTCAGCGTAATCCCGTAGTTCGGGGACCAGCATCGCTTGTAATTGCGCTATGCTAAACATCTATTGGTATGGTACGTAAAAGGGAAATGGGTAGAAACCGATGGTTGCGGGCCGGCTTCCCGAACGGAAGCATGATAGGTGACCCGAGATGCGGAATTATGGAAGAATGACCGAGGGGAGAGACAGAAATGCCTTCTCCGGTGTCTGCTTGCGGAATCGCTTGCATCGCAAAACTACGACCAAATTTCGGGAAATGGGTGAAAGGCGGCCGTAGATTTGCAACTTAATACAAAAATAATGACCTAAAGGTTTACAAACAACCCAAGATCGCTGCTGCTTGAAGCCTGCGATTGATCTACCTTTGAACCCCAAAATATACTCTGATGCTATTGGTAACTACCCTGCGAGATGATAGGGAACGCGTACTCACCGGACTGAAAAAGAGAAACATGGATGCTTCCGCGGAGGTCGATCGCATTATTTCCCTGGATGATCGCCGAAAGGAACTGCAAACCCGCAACGATAGCCTGCTGGCCGAGCGTAACCAACTATCGAAGGAGATCGGGGACCTTTTCAAGAGCGGAAAAAAAGAAGAAGCCGGCAGCAAGCGCGATCGGGTAAATACCATTAAGGAAGAGGTTGGCGATCTGGAACAAGAGATGGGCGACGTAGCGCAGGAACTGGAAAACGCCCTGTTGCTGCTACCCAACGTACCCCATGCGAAAGTCCCGGCTGGGGCTACGCCGGAGGACAACGAAGTGTACCGGCCCTATGACGGCAGCTTACCCACCCTCGGGGATACTGCCCGCCCCCACTGGGAGCTCGCGGATACCTACGGCATCTTCGATTTGGAGTTGGGCGTACGGACGACCGGCAGCGGATTTCCCGTCTTCACCGGCCAGGGCGCCCGGCTGCAAAGGGCGCTGGTCAATATGTTCCTCGACCGCAATACCGCCGCAGGCTACACCGAGTATGCACCACCGCTGCTGGTAAATGAGGATACCGCCCGCGCAACCGGCCAGCTGCCGGATAAGGAAGGCCAGATGTACCACGTACAAACGGATGACCTATACCTGATCCCCACCGCGGAAGTACCGCTCACCAATTTATACCGCGGCGAACTCCTGGAAGCCGAAAGCCTGCCCATAAAACTTACCGGCTACACCCCCTGCTTCCGGCGGGAAGCGGGCAGCTATGGCGCGCACGTACGCGGACTCAATCGCGTGCACCAGTTCGACAAGGTGGAGATCGTACAACTGGTCAAACCCGAAGAAAGCTACGCCAGGCTCGAGGAGATGGTGGAGCACGTTGCCGGCCTGCTCGATGAACTCGGGTTGCCGTTCCGTATCCTTCGTCTCTGTGGCGGCGATATGGGGTTCACCTCCGCCATGACCTTCGATTTCGAAGTGTGGAGCGCGGCCCAGGAGCGTTGGCTGGAGGTAAGCTCGGTTTCCAACTTCGAAACCTTCCAGAGCAACCGGCTTAAACTTCGCTACCGGACGGAGAAGGGAACCGAACTGCTGCACACCCTCAACGGTAGTGCGCTGGCCCTGCCGCGTATCATCGCCGCCCTGCTGGAGAACAACCAAACCCCCGACGGGATTCTACTACCGGAAGTTCTACACGGCTACGTGGGCAAGGAACGCCTGCACCCGATCGCTTCCTAAACCATCAGGAATGTTCACCGGAGGATACGGGATATACATCATCATCACCCTGGTTTTTGCCGGCATCGGAGCGCTGGTCAGCAACCGGCTGAAGAGCAAATTCAAGCATTACAGTCAGGTCCCGATGGCTAATCGCCTGAGCGGGGCGGAGGTAGCCGAAAAGATGCTGGCGTACTATAATATCCGCGATGTACGGATCGTGGCCGGCCAGGGTATGCTCACTGATCACTACAATCCTTCCGATAAAACAATCAGCCTCAGTCCGGAAGTATTCCAGGGGAGGAGTGTGGCCGCTGCCGCCGTGGCCAGTCACGAATGTGGCCATGCCGTCCAGCATGCAAAAGGCTACGCCTGGCTGCAGTTCCGCAGCAAGATGGTGCCGGTGGTGCAGATCGCTTCCAAGTTTCAGAGTATTCTGCTGATGCTGGCCGTGGGCGGTATCGCGGGTGGCTTCGGGGGTGAGACCATTTTGCTGATCACGATCGCCGTATTCGGGGTCACCACCCTCTTCAGCCTGCTTACCTTGCCGGTGGAGTTTGACGCCAGTAATCGGGCCCTGGCATGGTTGGAGGAAAGCGGCACGGCCATCGGCGAACTGCACGATGGAGCCAAGGACGCCCTATGGTGGGCGGCGATGACTTACGTAGTGGCGGCCCTCTCTGCCCTCACCATCCTCGTATGGTTGGTGCTGCGGTACATGGGCCGTCGGAACTAGACAAAGCTGTTCATTACATTTGCAAAAAACGAATCCTATAATGGAAGACCTACTAAGCGACCAGCTCGAAGAATCCAAAATGCTCATGGAAGAAGCCATCGAGCACCTGGAGCGCGAACTCGTCAAAGTCCGGACGGGTAAGGCCAGTCCGGCCATGCTCAACGGAATCATGGTTTCCTACTACGGTGTACCCACCCCCCTGAACCAAACGGCCAACGTCAGTACGGCAGATTCGCGGACCATCATGGTTCAACCTTTCGACAAATCCAACCTCGGCAGTATCGAAAAGGCCATCTTCGAGGCCAACCTGGGCATTACCCCCCAGAACGACGGTGATCTCATTCGCCTCAATATTCCGCCCCTTACCGAGGAACGCCGCCGTCAACTGGCAAAAGTGGTGAAGTCGGAAGGCGAAGAGGCCAAGATCTCTATCCGCAACGCCCGTCGCGATGCCATGGAGCACATTAAAAAGGAGGTCAAAAACGGCTACCCTGAAGACGCGGGTAAGCGTAAGGAAGAGCAGGTACAGCAATGGACGGATAACTTTTCCAAGCAGGTGGAAACGACCGTGGAGAATAAGGAGAAGGAAGTGATGACCATTTAATACTGGTCATCCATTCTTCGACCGCCAAGCGATCTATTCCATCACGTACTGAAAAGCCCCGTCCTCCGCCGTAATGTGCGCCTCCGGATAGGCCTCCCGCCAATCGCTCGCGAGGTACGGTGCGTTACTTCCATCCACCACGATCGGAAGCTCGCTTAGGGCGAGAGGGAGTGATGTCGAACGAAAACCGTTGCGTATTAATACCATGTCCGGATCGGGCCAGTGCTCGGTCGGAATGATGGCTTCGTTTCCATCCAGTACAAGCACGCGCCGGTCGAGCAGCCGAAGCAGCGGATCCGCAAGCGCCATACCTGCCATGGAGGTGTCCTGGCTGAAGCTTATCGGGGCGGAAAAATCTACCGCTAAAGCTTTGCGGGACGGATCGATTTGGTACGCCCGGACGCTTTCCGGCACCGTATCACCCACTACTACGCCGGAGGAACCGTCGTAGATGTCGATCAGCGTGTGACGGGGCAGGTTATAAATGGTGAATTGCATAGGCTCGGGAAGCAGGGCGGGCGAAAGCAACCAGTAGCATGCAAGAAGGGCCGCCGTGCCCATAGCCAGCCATCGCGCCCGGTGGCTAGGTCGGTAAGTCAAATAGGCCAGGGTCCCGATGAGTAGCAGCAACCCAAGGGCGGAAATCAAGCCAAAGGAGGAAAGGAGAAGCGTAGCACCCGGTAATTGTCGGCAAAAATGGATGAAGCCGTTTTGTGCCTCCACGATCCAGTTCAGTAAGGTGCCGGTCGGCAATAACCACGTTCCCGGAAAGCCCAGAAGTGCAAGGAAGCCATGCAGCAAACCCAGTCCCAGGACCAGGTAGGCAAAGACGATCACCAAGGTGCCGCTCAGCATAAAGTACACCGGAAACTGCCCGAAGTAATACAGGGTGAAGGGTAAGGTGCCGAGTTGCGCGGCGGTGGACACGCTGATGGCGTCCCAGAGATAGTGCAGTTTACCCGGCAAATGGACCAGTCGTTGGATGCCGCGGGCAAATAGGGCGATACCGGTTACGGCGGCAAACGAAAGTTGAAAACCCACCTGAAATACCTGTTTAGGTTCTACAATCAGCATGAGGAGGGCCGAAATCGCCAGTAAATTGAAGATGCTGTTGCGGCGGTTGATCGACTTTCCCAGCAAAACTACGGAGACCATCAGCGCGGCGCGTTGCACC
This sequence comes from Lewinellaceae bacterium, assembly GCA_963747415.1. GTDB lineage: Bacteria > Bacteroidota > Bacteroidia > Chitinophagales > Saprospiraceae > Neolewinella. Next base: position 2,975,421 of record CAVVFF010000004.1, read on the forward strand.
GACGGACTCAGCCCCGTAATTAGCGCGAAGTACCATACGACACCGATCGTTACCCCACTGCGGACGGCAAACCACGCCGACCCGGAAGGTAATAACCAGCCCAGTAGTTGCATAACGATCAGGGCCAGGATGCCTACGTGCAAGCCGGAAACCGCCAGCACGTGGATTGCCCCGGTATCGGCGTAGGCGGAGCGCACCTCGCTACCCAATAAGTCTCGTTTGCCCATGATGAGGGCAGCAGCTACCGCCAGGTTGTCGCCGCTGAGGTAGGGGGTCAGGCTATTGAACCAGGCTTCCCGCGAGCGATCCCCGATGACGTGCATAGACAGGCCCGCGGGGGAATCCAGGATCAACCATTCGTCGGCATCGGTGTAGGTCCGGTGGTAAATGGATTGACCGGCCAGGTAAGCGGCATAATCAAATACTTTTGGGTTGAGGGGGGGCGGTACCTTGGTGGGCAGAGAGGAAAGCAAAATGCGTTTGCCGACGCCCACGCTATCCCCATCCTCCAAATAGGTCAGCAATAAACCACTGGCGGATTGAGCTACGCTATCGTTGATTACCGCATCGACCTCCACGGTAGCCGCCGTCCGGGAGCCCGCGGCTCGGACACGGCGCACCGTCCCCATGGTCATGACACCTTCCTGCAGCTGATGACCGAAATGATCCGCTGCGTGCGGTGGGTGCCGCTCGCCCGCGTACCAGGCCCCGAAGCATAGGATGGAAAGCAGCAGACTACCGGAAGCAATTGCGGCAAAAGCAGCTACCGGGCGGGGACGCAGGTGCATTACAAGGGAGGGAATCAATAGTAATCCGCTAACCGCCACAAAGGTCCTGCGGTACCCGTAGTCTAGCCAGGACGCTAGCAGGATCCCCAATCCGAGCGCCACGACGGGCAGCAAAAGGGGAGCGGCGGACCAGGGTATGGTCTTACGGGTTGTGCTGGCTTGGGTACTCACCGAATGAAAGATAGTATTTTTGCGCCCCACCATTCACCACGGCATGCAACAAATCCTTTTGCTCTTCGCCATTTTGTTGAGCTCCTGCGCGCTGGCGCAATCCACGCTCACCCTCAGCGAAGCTATCCAGCTCGGGCTGGAGAACAACTATCAGATCCGCATCGCCGCGAACGAACTGGACGTAGCCCGGAACAACAACGACTATGCACTAACGCAGAAGTACCCCACCATTACGGTTGGCCTCAGTCCGGGCGTAGCCTTCCGGAACACAAGTAATCCGGCCAGCGTCGTGGTACAAAGCCGCGTATTCAGCTACAGCGTGGCGCCGGTTGTCAACCTCGACTGGGTGCTCTTTAACGGGGGGCGCATAGCGATAAACAAGGAAAGGCTAGAAACGCTGGCGGACCTGAGTGCGGGTCAACTCCAGTTGCAGGTGGAAAATTCCGTGCAGGACATCATCAATGCCTACTATAACGCCGTCGTTCAGCGCGAGCAGATCGAGGTGCGCCAACGCGTACTGGCGCTCAGCCGTGACCGGATCGAATACCAGCAAGTCAGGCGAGAATTCGGCCAGGGCGGCACCTTTGAGGAGCTGCAGGCCCGCGATGCCTACCTCACCGACAGCAGTGCCCTGGTAGTGCAACGAATAAATTATCGGAATGCCGTACGCACGTTGCTTCAGGTCATGGGGAGCGAGGATCTAACGCAGGACGTGGACCTGATCGACGAACTGGAGTACAATCCCGCCGACTACAGTGCCGCCGCCCTCGAAAACCAGTTGCTGGTCGCCAACCGGACTCTCCAGAACTTACTGGTCAATAGGGATCTGGCTGCCCTTCAGACCCGCCTCATTGAGACGGAGCTAAAACCCCAAGTCAGCATCGGCACGGGTGCAAGTTATGATATCGGTGTCTCCACCGGTACCCAGACCTTTGAATTCGGGGGCGATCAGCCCGGCCGCGAACAGGAACTTCCCGGCATCGCCAACCGTACCCTGGCCGCGAACGTGGGCATCACGGCCAGTTACCTGCTCTTCGACGGTGGCAATCGGCGCGTCCGTATTCAGTCGAGCCAGTTGCAGGAGGTCACCGCCCAGTTGGATTACCAGGCCGCCCGCCAGCAACTTCGGACCGCGCTGCTGAATACCCTTGCACTCTATGAAAGCCAGGCGGAGGTCATTGCTATAACCCAGGACCTCATCGCCAACGCCGAACGTAATCTCGAGATCGCCGAGGAGCGCTTCCGCGGCGGCACCATCAACAGCTTTGACTATCGGCAGGTACAGGTCGCTTACATCAATGCCGAATTTCAACTGCTGAACGCGCTTTTGGACCTAAAGAATACGGAAACGGAACTCTTGCGGGTGACGGGGCAAATAGTTCGTTAGTGGCGCTACGCGCTTGTAGTTCTTTAGTCGGCTTCGCCGGTTAATCGCTCCCTGCGGTCGCGGTTAGTAGGGTAGTCGGCTTCATCGAAGTTAGCTGTTTGCTTTGCAGAGTAGTACGGTAGGGTTTAGTACGGTAGTCATCGGCTTCGCTGACTTTATAGTACGGTAGTCGTCGGCTTCGCCGACTGATAGTCGGTAGTACGGTAGTTGCCCGCTTTGCCTGGTCTCACGAACTTTGTTAGCTGTGGAGTACGGTAGTCGTCGGCGATTTACGACCTTTGCGCGCCCGACTACCGTACTACTTGCCTACCAGCGACCGTAGGGAGCGGACTACCCTACTAATAGCGAGCGCAGCGAGCATCTACCGTACTACACAGCAAGCGGAGCTTGCGACTACCAACTACCGTACTTAAGCATGATAGCATACGTCAAAGGCAACCTCGCCCATAAGAACCCTTCCTTCGTAATAGTAGAAGCCGGAGGGATCGGCTACCACGTCAACGTCAGTCTTTATACCTACACCAAGATCGAGGGAGCGGAACAGGTGACCTTGTTGACGCACTTTCACGTGAAGGAGGATCAGCAAACGCTGTTCGGCTTTTACGAGGAACAGGAGCGCAACCTCTTTCGATTGCTGATCTCGGTGAATGGGGTCGGTCCGGCAACGGCGCTGGTGGTGCTTTCCAGTATGAATCCGGACGAACTGCGGGCGGCCGTGATCGGTGAAGATGTGGGGACGATCAGGCGAGTTAAGGGGATAGGACCGAAAACGGCGCAGCGCATCATTCTTGACCTGAAGGATAAAATGGTGAAGGAAAGTGGCGAATCGCCGACAATGCTCTCCCCGCAAAGCAATACGCTCAGGAGTGAGGCGTTATCAGCCCTGGTTAACCTGGGCTTTGCCCGGCCATCGGTTCAGCGTGCGCTGAATCGGGTGCTGGCGGCCCACCCCCAGACGGCTACGCCGGAAGATTTGATCAAGCTCTCACTACGCGAACTCTCTTCCTGATTTCAGCCGATTTTATTCCCGTAGCTACCTCCGGGACAACGCTTTAGCTCGCCAACCCTCACTATTTATCGGGGTATAGGAAGGATTTGTACCGTATGAACAAGACATTACTCTCACTCTGTGTCGCCCTGGTTTCGCTGAGCTTTACCTATGTCCCGTTCAAAACGTCGACGGATGCCATCCTCAGTGGGGTACACCCTGATTTTAACATTTCACCCCTGACCGATACCCTCCCCCCCATCAGCGATCGGGTGCGGGACTTCATCACGGATCCGAATCCGAACATCATCGATCTCCAGGATCCCGCCGCCGTGCAGAAGACCGTGGAATACGATCCCGCCACCGGGCGCTACATCGTACGCGAGCGCATCGGGGAGATCGACTTCCGGCCCCCCACTTACCTCACCTTCGACGAGTATTTCGACTACCGGCAGCAAGAAGACCAGCGCCGCTACTTTAATAACCTGGCCGGTGTAGGCAATCCCGATGAATCCGTCAGTATTGGCGATCCCCTGGCCGACATCGAGATCGATCCGGACCTGATCAACAACCTTTTCGGCGGAATGGAGATCAGCATCCAGCCGCAGGGTAGTGTAGACCTGAGCTTTGGCCTGAACTACCAGTACCAGGACAACCCCTTCATCGTCGAGCGCTTCCGCCGGAATACCATTTTCGACTTCGACATGGACATCCAGATGAACGTGACGGGGCAGATCGGCGACAAACTGAAGCTGAATACCAACTACAACACCGGAGCGAACTTCAACTTCGACAACCAGATCAAGCTCGATTACAACAGCGAGGCCTTCGGGGAGGACGACATTATCCGCAACATCGAAGCCGGCGACGTAAGCCTGCCCCTTCGGGGAACCCTCATCGAGGGTGCTCAGTCCCTATTCGGACTCAAAACCGAGCTGCAATTCGGGCATCTTCGTCTCACGGCCATCGCCAGCCAGCAGCGGTCACAGCGGGAGAAACTGACCATCGAAGGGGGGAGTCAACTGGCCACCTTCGAGGTATACGCCGATGAGTACGACGAAAACCGTCACTTTTTCCTGAGCCACTACAACCGGGAAGTTTACGAGCACGCCCTGGAAGATCTGCCGCAGATCAATACCCTCTTTCACCTCGAGAACATTGAGGTATGGATCACCAACGACCGCAATGAGGTGTTGGACGTCCGCGACATCGTGGCCTTTGCCGACCTCGCCGAGCCTACCGTCCTCACCAACCCCAGTGCCGTAGAGCGTTTCCCGACGCCCCGTTACCAGGAGATTTGCGATGGCCTGCCTCTTCCGGAGAACGGAGCCAATGATCTTTACTCCCGGCTGGTATCGCAGGAGGAAAACCTGCGCGACATCGACCGGACGGTATCGGTGCTGCAATCGGCGCAATTCGGATTGGAACAAATCCGGGATTTTGAAAAGGTATCGGCGCGAAAGCTAAGTCCGCGGGAATACACGGTGCACCCCGAGCTCGGCTTCATTTCCCTCAACATCAACGTGCAGCCCGACCAGGTGCTCGCCGTTTCCTACCGCTACAAATACAACGGCAACATCTTCAAGGTGGGTGAGCTTTCGGTCAACACCGATAATACCAGCTCCGACACCAGCAACTTCTCCAACCAGGTGCTCATCACCAAGCTGCTCAAATCATCGACCCAGCGCGTGAGCGAGCCGGCGTGGGACCTGATGATGAAGAACGTTTACTCCCTGGGTGCCTACCAGGTCAACCAGGAAGATTTCCAGCTTGACGTTCAGTACGAGAACCCCGGCCAGGGTTTCCAGCGGTTCCTGCCGGTGCCGGTGGATATCCCGGGTGGTAGCTTCAATCCGGTACCCGGCGTTCCGCTCATCCGGGCCTTTAACCTGGACCGGCTGAATACGCAGGGCGACCCGCAGCCTGACGGGATTTTCGACTTCGTGCCGGGAATTACCATCAATCCGGCCACCGGCAGAATCTACTTCCCCGTTCTAGAGCCCTTTGGCAGCGACCTGGCGGACCGCCTACCGGATGACGTAGAGAATCGATTTACCTACCAGGCGCTCTACGATTCGACGCTCTTCCAGGCGCGGGAGTTTCCTGAAAAGAACCGTTTCGCGATCCGGGGAACCTACAAATCTTCCGTTCAGTCGGAGATCAGCCTCGGCGCCTTCAACATCCCGCCCGGCTCCGTACGGGTGACCGCGGGCGGTGCCCTGCTCGTGGAAGGCCGGGACTATACCGTCGACTACAGCACCGGTCGGGTACGCATCCTCAACGACGCCATTCTCAGCTCCGGCGTGCCGATCAACGTCAGTTTCGAGGACAATACGATCTTCAGTCTGCAGACGAAGACGATGCTCGGTCTTCGCGCGGATTACGAAGTGAACGATAATCTCGCCGTGGGGGCCACCTTCATGCAACTCTTCGAGCGGCCATTCACCCAGAAGGTCAATATCGGGGAGGATCCGATCAACAACCGCATTTACGGTTTCGACGCTACGTTCAACCGCCCCTCCGGCTGGCTGACGCGGACCATCGACAAGCTTCCCTTCTTCAGTACCAACGCGCCCTCCAATGTCAGTCTTACGGCGGAAACGGCCATTCTGGACCCGGGGCACAGCAAGGCCATTAACCTAAGCCGGCGGGATAAAGGCGGTATCGTCTATCTCGACGACTTCGAGGGTACGGCATCCCCGATCGACCTCATGACCCCGGTGCAGCGGTGGTACCTGGCGTCGGTGCCGCAAAACGACGCCCAAAACAATAACCCACTCTTCCCGGAAGCGGGACTTACGGGCTTGGTGACGGGCGCCAATCGAGCGTCGATGAACTGGTATCGGATCGACGATAACGCCAGGGAAGGCCAGGACAATAATAACGTGTACACCAGCCGCGTGCCCCAGCAGGAAGTGTTCCCGTTTTTTGATGCACGAGCTGGATCCGCTTCGCGGATTCGGCAATTTTATACGTTCGATCTTTCGTTTGACCCCAGCGCACGTGGACCGTACAACTTCGATACGCCGTCGGGATATCCCGGGCTGACCGCGGGAGCCTTCGGTGATGCCAGCGACCCCCTTCAACCGGTGAAGTTACTTGATCCGGAAAGTCGGTGGGGAGGCATCATGCGTGAAATGACCACCACTGACTTTCAATCCTCGAATATCGAATTTGTCGAGTTTTGGATGCTCTCCCCCTTCCTCGACCCCCAAAACGCCAAGCAGTCCGCACCGGACGCCGACCGCAAAACCGGAACGCTTTACCTTAATCTTGGTAACGTAAGTGAGGATATCCTGAAGGACAGCCGCAAGTTTTTCGAAAACGGACTTCCCACTCAGCTCAATCCCCAGCGGCCGGTGGACGAAACAATTTGGGGGCGCGTTCCGGTCGCTCAGCAGATCACCCAGGGCTTTGACAACGATCCTGAAAGTCGGGAAGCACAGGACGTCGGTCTGGATGGTCTGAATGATGCTAGTGAACTGGATCAGTATTCTGATTACTTCAACGAATTTCAGGGGTCTCCCGCCGTCGTCCGGGAACGTTTGGCGGAGGACGTGTCCAACGATAATTTCTACTACTTCAATAACCGCGACCGGTACCCCGAAGGCCTGGACCTGCTCAGCCGTTACCGGAACTGGAATAACACCCAGGGCAACTCGGCCGCCAATAACAATACGGACGATAACCTCCGGCAGTCCGCTACCAACCTACCGGATGATGAGGACCTGAACCAGGATAACACCCTCAACGAGTCCGAGAGCTATTTCCAGTACGAGATTCCCTTCGTCCAATCACCGCTCAACCCCCGCGAACTGGATACAGAAGCCACTCCCTTCGTGACCGACCGCATCGAGGCGGAAAATGGTAGGATATGGTACCGTTTCCGCATTCCGCTCAATACCGACCAAAAGACCGCCGTAGGAGGGATCCAGGACTTCCGGTCGATCCGGTTTATGCGCATGTTCATGCGGGGCTTCGAAGCGCCCGTTGTCCTGCGCTTCGCCGAATTCGAACTGGTCCGTAATAGTTGGCGCCGGTACAACCGTCCCTTTCAAACGGGGCCCATTATCGGAGGTGAAGAGGATACCGAATTCTTCATCGATGCGGTAAACATCGAGGAAAACAGTCGCCGCCAACCCTTCAACTATGTACTGCCCAACGGTATCCGCCGGGAGCAGAGCCTGGGTTTGGTCACCACGCTCCAGAACGAGCAGTCCCTCGCCCTGAAAGTGGAAAACCTGCAGCCCAGCGATAGTCGGGCCGTTTTCAAGTACACGGAAACGGACCTTCGGCTATACGAGGAGCTCAAAATGTTTGTCCACGCCGAGGCCACCGGGCAGAGCCGTATCGATCGCCCCCGTGACGGTCAGTTGCGTCTGTTCATGCGGATGGGTTCCGACTTCGAACAGAACTATTACGAATACGAGGTACCGCTCGCAATGTCGGATACCATAGGCCTGCAGGGGTTGGCTTCCACCAGTGCCGCCTACGCCGATTCAGTCTGGCTGCCGCAGAATGAGGTGCAACTGCCCCTGGAAGTACTTACCCAGCTCAAATTGGAGCGGAACAATAGTACGGTGCCCGTCGATGCTACCTACGAACAGATCTATTCCCCCGGGGAAGGAATCAACCATACCGTCCGGATCAAGGGTAATCCGAATCTCGGCTTCGTCAAAGTATTCATGATCGGTGTCCGCAATGAAGAGGATCTTGACAACGACGGGGTCAGTGCGGAGATATGGGTCAACGAGCTAAGGCTGGAAGGACTGGACGAGCGGGGTGGGGTAGCCGCCATCGCGCGTGCCGACGTACAGCTTGCCGACCTCGGTACCCTCACCGCGGCGGTCAACTACAGCAGCGTCGGCTTCGGTGCCCTCGACAACAGCGTGGTGGAACGAAACCGCTTCAGTACCGCCGGCTACGACCTGGCCACGACACTGAGCATGGACCGCTTCCTGCCTACGCGGTGGGGCGCACGCCTGCCCGTTTACCTGCAGCACAGCCGCCAGGTCAGCACGCCGGAGTATGATCCCTACGATTACGATATCAAACTGGCCGATAAACTGGACGCAGCTGAATCCGCGGCGGTCCGTGACAGTATCCGCGAGCAGGCGCAGGAGATAGACAAGATCACTGCGATCAACCTCAACAACATAGGTATCGCTCCGACGACCGGAAACGGAAAGCCCAGTCCCCTCGATCCGGCGAATGTCTCGGTGAGCTACGGCTACACCAAGAACGAGCACAGCGACCCCTACATTCTCAACGAAACGACAAAAGACCATACCGCCGCCGTCGATTATACCTACAGCCGGGGCCAGGGTGGAGTCTTTGAGCCATTCAAAGGAATTCAAAGCAAGTACCTGCGATTGCTGAGTGAATTCAACCTGAATCCGCTGCCGAACTCGATCAGTATTACCAACGTACTAAACCGCCGCTTTTCTACGACCAGCTACCGCTTCGCCGGGGTCGACGAGAGATTCAATACGTTTTACAACAAGCGCTTTACCTGGAACCGGAACTACAACGTGCAATGGAATTTGACGCGCAGCCTCCGCCTCGGTTTCAACGCCACGATGAATACCACCATTGACGAGCCGGATGAGAATGAGCTGGGCGGCCTTTCTCTTGACGAAAAGAACCGCCTCCGCCGCGAGGCCATCTGGAATAATCTGGTAGAAGGCGGTCGACCTAAAGCATACACCCACACCATAAACGCGAGCTATCAACTGCCGCTGCGGTATCTGCCCTTCCTGGATTTCCTCGATATCCGGACGCAGTACCTCGGCAATTACTCCTGGGCCGCTTCCCCACTTCAGCTACAGGAGAAAGGGCTGGGTAACCTGATCCAGAACAGCCAGCAGCGACAGGTGACGGCCGATCTTAATTTCGAGCGGTTCTACGACCAGATCCCTTTCCTCCGGAGCATCAACCAAAGCAACCGGCGGCGGCCAACGCGTCGTCCCGGCCGCGATACGGAAGAAGCGGCCCCCGAGGCGGGCAAGCTTACCAAGACGCTGATCCGACCGCTGCTTGCCGTCCGCCGCGCCCGTTTCAACTATTCGGAGGACTTCACCACCATCATCCCCGGCTTTCTGCCCGAGCCCCGGTTCTTCGGGCTCAGTGACGGCTTCCAGAGTCCCGGCTGGGGCTTCGTGGCGGGGCTGCAACCGACCATCCGGACCCTGGACGAGACCGCTTACCGCACGGGAGACGACTATCTCTACCAGTTGGCTGAGGACGGTAACATCAGCTCGAGCCCGATGCTGAGCCAGGACGTGATCCAGAACTATACCCAGCAGTGGGAGGGAAACACCGTGATCGAACCGTTTACCGATTTCCGGCTGGAACTGACCATGGACCGGAGCTTCACGGAAAACTACACCGAGACCTTTAAAGTCCTCAATAAAGGTATCGATGAGCCCTTCCAGCACGTAGTGCCCGTCCGGGATGGCTCCCTCACCTTCAGTAACGGCGGCGCGTTGAGTCTCTTCAATCAGGATACCACCAACCTGGATAACCTGTTCGCCACCTTCGAAGCGAATCGCGTAGTGATCAGCCAGCGCCGGGGCGGCAGTCGTTCGCACGAGGACCCGGATTTGGCGGCCCGCGGATACGCATTCGGCTATGGGCCGAATCAGCAGGAAGTACTGCTCCCGGCGTTCCTGGCCGCCTACCGCGGGGAGGACGCCAATTCCGTCAGTCTCGATCCCTTCGACCTGCAGGGGGCGCCTAACTGGCGACTGACCTGGAACGGTCTGAGCCGGGTGGGCGCACTGGAAAACATTTTCCGCAGGGTTAATATCAGCCACGGCTTTCAGTCGACCTTTACGATCTCCACCTACGGTACGAGCCTGGATTACCTGGATGCGCTCGAGCAACAGAGCAATCCTGTCACCGAAGGCTACGATACCGTCAGCCTGAACTTCTTCCCGCGGATAGAAATCCCGAATATCTCCGAAGCCAAATCCTTCGCACCGCTGCTGAGTATCGATGCGGAGTTGGTCAATGGCCTTTCGGTGAATTTCGCCTATACCAATACCGAGACGCGCAGTATCAACGTGGTCAGCAAACTGCTAAGCGAGAGTGTCGGTAAGCAGGTCATCGGCGGCTTTGGAATTGTGCTTTCCGACATACAGATAGGCTTCCTGCAGGGCCGAAACCGAGGCCGGGCAGAAACACCTGCTCCAGCCAACGGCGGCCTGTTGAACCGCGGCGGAAGCCGTACCGGGGGGCGGCTCAACGTCAGCGATCTGGATATCCAGTTCAATTTCAGTTTACGGGATGAGAAATCCTATGCCCGGCGCCTGGAACTGCAGACTCGCGAACCCGTGGAAGGGGCACGCATCTTTACCCTTGCGCCGTCGGTTGAGTACCAGCTGAACCAGCGGTTGAGCTTACGCGGCTTTTTCGATTACCGAAAAACAGTACCGTTCAACTCCCTCGGATTTCCCCAAACGACGGCCAGCGGAGGCATCGTTGTGCGCTTCCAATTGAACTAGAAGGCCCTTTCAGTAGTACCGTAGTACGGTAATGGCGATGTTTGCATTGCCAAATTACCCTACCTGATAGCTGATTTATGAGTCAACCCCAATTTTACCCCTTACGAGTAAGCCGCATGGAGTCGGAAACCGACCAGGCGGTAAGTGTCTATTTTAGCGTTCCCGACGAAGACCAGACGGCCTTTCATTACCGGGCCGGCCAATATCTCACCCTTCGGTTCACCATCGACGGAAAGGAAGAACGGCGGGCCTACAGTATGTGCTCCGCTCCCCACGAAGACGAACTGGCCGTGACGGTCAAGCGGGTCCGCGGGGGCAAAGTCAGCAATCATATTGCGAAAAGTCTGAAGGTGGGCGACACCGTCGATGTCATGCCGCCAATGGGCCGTTTTCTGGCAGATACCGATCCTGCGCGCCGCCGCCGTTATTACCTGTTTGGTGCCGGCAGTGGTATCACTCCCCTCATGTCCATCCTGCGCTCGGTACTCGAAACGGAGCCCAAATCCGAAGTGATCCTGTTCTATGGCAACCGGGACGAAGACAACATTATTTTTAAGGACCAACTGGAGGAATTGCAGCGTCGGTACGCGGGACAACTAACCGTGGAGCATACGCTTTCGCGGCCCAAGAAGTATGCAACCAAGGGGCTGAAAGGCCTATTTAAGCGCAGCACTACTCGCTGGGAGGGTGCTACGGGCCGGATCGACCGCAAGACGCTGGTGGACTTCCTGGGGCGTTACCCTACGGATAGCCCCGATTGCCGATTTTACATCTGCGGACCCGGCGAGATGATCGATAATGTCGAAGCCGCCCTGCTGGGGCACGGGGTCGACGACAAGCTGATCCACGTTGAGCGCTTTGTGTCTGCTTCCGATGCAAAACAAAACGCCGGTAATAGTCGCGGCGGAACGGTCAATGTAAAACTGGGTAGGGATGAGCTGACCATCAAGCTTAAACCCGGCCAGTCCATTCTGGAGGCTCTGCTCGAAGGGGGGCACACCCCTCCCTACAGCTGCCTGGCGGGTGCCTGCTCGACCTGTATGGCACGCGTGGAAAAGGGAGGCGTCAAGATGGATGTCTGCTACGCCCTCGATGATTCGGAGGTAGAGGAAGGCTACGTGCTGACTTGCCAGGCTCATCCCACCACTCCCGAGGTAGACATCGATTTTAATGTCTAAAGTTGGGCGGCGAGCGCAGGACCAACGTTTTTCTCCGCGGTTGATGACTTAAGGTAGATTATTTAACTACTTTAGGTAACAATTATCGATACCTGGTCATTCACTTAGCAAGGGATAGATAGTAGCATTCCCCTAGCTTCCTTATGGCTGACTACCTGAAAAAACTTTGCCTCGGACTGTCCGTGCTCCTGCTCGGCTGTTGGTCCCTTGCCGCGCAAGGGCCACTGGGGCCGGAGGACGTGAGGGAGCGTAACCCGGTGATCACCGCTGCCGGAGATGTCCTGTACTTCACGCGTCCGGATTACACCTGGAACCAGGGGGCTGAAAATCGGGGAGATATCTGGCTACGCCACCGCGACCAAAACGGGCGATGGCAGCGGGCCATCAACCCGGGGTCACCCGTGAACTCCTTTGGTCATGACCAGCTCATAGGGGTCAGTGCAGACGGCAATCGGCTGACCGTACTGCGCAGTGGAAGCGTACGGGCGATCGACCTGCTCCAGCGCAGCGGGCGTAACTGGCGGGTTGTCGAAAGCTGGCCACTGCCACCTGACGTCCAGGAGCCGGACAACGTGACCTTCAATACAAATAGCCTCAGCCTGGTTTATAGTGCCCCAAGCAGAGACGGGCAGTCACTGGATCTATATTATCGCTACGCCGGGCCGGCCGGAACCTGGTTACCCGCCACTCCTTTCTCCAGATTAAACAGCGAATCAGACGAAACCGCACCGCGTTTTGCCGGTGACGGGCGAACCCTGCTCTTCCGCCGGGCCGACCAGTGGTTCCGGCAAACCGACAGAGGTAAGGCGGCGCAACGAACCGACATTCCCGCCCGCTACTTAGCCCTGGCGGCCTGTACTTCAGATGTGGTGGGGATGACCGGAGTATCGGGACAGGGCGAGCAGATCGTCCCCTTGAAGCTCGACGGACAAACCATAGTCCCTCCCGCCAGGCTTCATTTTGCCAGCCTGGGTGATCCCCCGGCCCCCGGCGAACAAACGGTTGAAGTGCCCCTTAGCAGTGGCGTTCGATTGCGGATCTATCCGGACTTCCTGGGGCGATACGCCCTGATGTTGCGGGAAGGAGAGATCGATTTTCCAAAGAGCAACGTACCGCGGATCGACCAAGTCCGCCCCCCGGGTAGCCTGGCAAGTATCAATGCCCTTCCAGCTCGCGACCGGCGGGCCTACCTCCGGCAGAGTCTGGCCCGTCAGCAGCGGGAATTGGCACGTCTGGATGCGCTGCGGAAGGAACTGAGTTATACCAGCACGGATCAGCGCGATGCGGAGTGGACGAGCTTACGCAACCGCCTGCGGCGGCCAAACGAAACACAGGGCGATACGGTTCCCCTCCCGGTAGGAGCGTCCCCTTCGGATTCCACCCGGTTGCGGTATGCCAGCGACCTGGACGAACTGGAGCGAATGAAAGAGAAATTCCGAAAGCAACAGCAGAACCGATTGCGCGATCGGGATGAGGCTGCTTCGGTGCCTTTCGTCGTCGGTGAGTCATCGAAGGACAATGATCCCTTGACTAATGCGGTTGACACGTCTCAATTGCGAGCTAACGTACGCACGGGGCTCTATTCGCCCATGCCGACCCGGCTGAGTGAGCATCAGAAGTGGGAAAACCAAATACGGAATGACCTGCCCCAAACCGATCCCTTGACCCCGACGGAGGCCGCCCGGTTGGATGCGGCCTATGCACGGCAGATGCAGGAGATACAAGCGTTGCGATCACAATTGAGGGAAGTGGAAGGCATGGACGATCAGCTTGTGGTAGGTGACAGTAGCATAGCAGGTAATCAATTCACCCAAAGGTCCGTGGCCCCCGTCGGTATTTCGCCGGGTGCAACCGGAGCGGGGGATCTCTCGCTCACCTTCGTACCCAACACCGCTTACCTTGATTCCGGGGGATACGCAGGCGTTGACCAGTTAGTTACCTTGATCCGGGCAGCGACGTCAACCGTTGAAATTCGGGTATACACCGACGCCATTCTGGATAGCCGTGCCGCTCAGCGTTTGAGCGAGGAGCGCGCCGCAACCATTGAAGAGCAGTTGGTGAGCCTAGGTGTTTCCGCAGACAATTTCCGGGTTATTGGATACGGCAATCATCTTTCCGAACGGGGAGAAGGCATAGAGGTGATCCGGTAACCGCCGGACGCCTACAGCTCGATGATCCGACCGGATTCGGCGATCTGAAACCGTCGGGCGGTGCTTCCGCTCGCCTGGTAATCAAAATTCTTGCCCGCTCCCTGACCACTTACCTGGTAGATCATAAGTCCTTCCGTGATCGCGGCCGAGGTCTGGGTTAGTTCTTCGCCATCGTAGCTTGTACCGGCCAGGATCATCCGGTCGATGATCTCTTCGGTGTCCGGATTGATCGTTACCAGCGTATAGTGGTACTGCGCGAGATCGGCCCTCCAGTACACGATGCCGGCATACTTTTCCGCTTCCGGCAACCGGAGGCAGGCAATGAATTCGGTAAACTCATCATTTACCTCGGTGGGTTCCATGGGGATAAGGAACTGTTCGATCATCCGGCCGGGAAGCGGGGGCGTGTTCTTGCTGATCCGGCGAACGGTATCTTCTCCGAGGGTGACCGGGAATTCGACTTCGGGAAACTGCTCAATGAAATGAGAAAAACGGATGCGTGGTGTATCGGCCATGGCAAAATATTAGCAAAGAAATACAGCCCACGTATAGCTTAGTTCAATTGGTGCCTCCTCAGGTATCGGCGACGAAGGCCAGCGTCCGCCAGCGTACGACGTTTCCCCGCTTGTCCATCGGTTCTTCCAGAAACAGCGGATCGGTCAGATCCAACAGTGTCCAGCCGGCGCGCAACAAAGGGTCGATCAGTTTGACGGGCGGGTGAAAGCTTTCCCATTGTTCCCGCTTAAGGAAATTCAGGGGGGAGACGGTAATTAACCGGCCGCCGGGGCGCAGGATGCGTTGCCACTCGGCGAAGGCTTTGATCGGATCGGGGATTCGATCGATGAGAAAGGTATTCAGTACCAGATCCAGGGAAGCGTCCGGGAAGGGCAGCGTAGCGGCGTCCGCTAGGGCAAAGTGTAAATTGGGAAGTTGCCTGCCAGAAAAGGAATCGTGGGCATAGCCGAAGCGCAGGAGGTTAGCGGAGACGACCTTACCATCAACCCAGTAATCGCGGGCCTGTCGCAGCATCTGGTAGCTGAAATCGATCCCGTAGCAATCCCAGGTCGGATGATCCGAGGCGATATCACCGATGAGGCGGCCCACGCTGCAGCCGAGGTCAGCAACCGCGGCGGATGCGCGATCGGGCAGCCATTCATTCACGTAATCCTTCAGTGGTTGCAGGGGGTAGCCCCCATTAACCTCATCGGCGAGGTGGAGGGCCGTCTGCCGGGCAACCAGTTCATCGTAACGCTCGTAAACGTCTTCACGGGTTTCTTCTTCAGACTTGTCGTAATAGAGGGGAATACCCCGACGCTTGGCCGGGGCAAGGGGCAGCAGCTTACCGAATAGGGTCACTCCTAAGCACTGAAGGAGGTGCCGCAGCCACAGGTATCCGTAGCGTTCGGGTTGTTAAAGGTAAATCCCCGGTTTTCCAGGCCAGTGGCCCAGTCGATCTCCATACCGAGCAGGTAAAGGGCATGGCCGGCTTTCATCAGTACCTTCTCTTCACCAACCATAAATTGCTGATCGTCATCGTCGGGAAGGTCGAAGCCAAGTTGGTACTCGAATCCGGAGCAGCCGCCGCCACGAACGCCGATGCGCAGATGGTGTTCTTCGTTGACACCGAGTTCCTTACGCAGCCTGGTGAGCTGTTCCATGGCGGAGGGCGTAATGGATATCGGGGTGGTTTTCGTAGTTGACTTAACTTCGGCGCTCATATTACTAAATTACTTTACTGGGCAATTAACAACGGTATCTGCCGCATGGTTGCCCGCTAACCCTTACCCGTGGTGATGCTTAACATTCTTTTGTGGACCGTACCGGTGGTAATCGTGGTAGTCTTGGTCTGGCTAATGGGCGGCATACTGACCCGGTTTCGGGAGGCGGTGATATCCCTGGAAAAAAAGCTTCAGGCACCCGTTGGGGCACCGTCTGTAAGTGAGCCGGTCGACCCGGTTGCGTTGCGCTTACAGGCCTGCGAACGCTTTACCCTGATGCTGGAACGCATCTCGGTGCCCAACCTCCTGCTGCGGATGCCCCCTGACGACGAAACAGCTCCCCGGGAGTACCGTGCCGAATTGCTCCTCGCGATTCGCCAGGAAGTAGAGTACAACATCACCCAGCAGATCTACGTGAGCGACTCCCTATGGTCGATCATTACCCAGACCCGCGATAACATCAGTATGCAAATTGCCCGCGCCGGAGAGGAGGCGGGGACCAGCCGACAGATCGCCGAGCGCCTCCGAATGATCAGTGGCCAGCAAGCGGAAAATCCGGTTTCGCTGGCGCAGGGAGCTATCCGGCGGGAGGCGGCTTCGGTACTGACTACCTAATCCTGTGGAGAGTGATTAGCGGGGTGTTCCTTTCGCTTTTGGGGGGACTGGAGCTTGTCAGTAAATCGTAGCGGATTCGTAGGACTTCGCTGAATGCAAGCGCTATAAAATGAGGCTATCCTAGGAAAGCCTTCCGGCCAGTTCCCGGTCAAACTGCCGAATCACGGATATGGGCTCGGCCCGTAATTTTTGTAATTGCAGCAGAAGGCTTACGCAATAGTAAGCCATAGCGAATCGGACGAACAGGTAGACAATGGGGAACAGCGAGTTGACGATCGGCACGAAACCTACCCAGCCCTTCTCTACGGTGAGCTCGGGAAAGATGGGATCCGGTAAGCCGTAAAGCAGGTACTCCACCATAACCACGATTACATACACACCCACTAAGCCGTAGAGGTTTCCGCGCTTTTCCAGTACGGCGTATTGCTGAACCGGGTATAGTCCTAGTCCGGTACCGACCGCGATAGCGACATGTGGAAGGTCTCCGCTATCAATCAACCACCCGACACTGAGGAGCAGGCCAAGCGCGATGTTGACGATGGCCGGGTACTTGAGGGCGGATCGCGCCTCGTGCCAATCTTCAATAGCATACGCCGTCCGGTTACGGCGGCGCTGTTCGGCAAATTGCTCTTCAGTAGTCATTTAATGAAAAACGGCGCACCCGGATAAGGAGTGCGCCGAAAATTGGTCTTACGAGCGGTTTAATTTTAATCTACACCGCGAAGCTCTCTCCACAGCCACATTCCCGGGTAGCATTGGGATTGGTGAAAGCAAAGCCTTTACCGTCTAGTCCGCCACTGAACTCAAGGGTTGAGTTACAGAGGTATAAAAAGGACTTCAGATCACAGACTACGGTTTCTCCGTTGTCTTCGAAAACTTGGTCCTTTGGTTGAAGCTCGTCGTCGAAATCAAGCTTATAGGTCAGCCCGGAGCATCCCCCGCTGGTAATGGATACCCGTAGGAAGTAGTTTTCGGGAAGGCTTTTGGCCTCACGAATATCGTGCAGCCTTGCCTTCGCGCTGTCGGCTACGAAAAGCATAGGAGTCGAAATTTAGTGGGAAGCGGCGATCGAAGCTTCGGTCTGTACGCCGTTCTTCGTCTGGTAATCTTTGATCGCGCCCTTTATGGCGTCTTCGGCCAGTACGGAGCAGTGGATCTTTACGGGGGGAAGAGCCAGCTCTTCCACGATGGCCATATTGTCGATGGTGAGGGCTTCATCCACGGTTTTACCCTTCAGCCATTCGGTAGCCAGGCTGGAGGAAGCGATAGCGGAACCGCAACCAAAAGTCTTGAATTTAGCCTCGGTGATCTTCTTGGTAATGGGATCGACCTCGATCTGTAAACGCATCACGTCGCCGCATTCGGGAGCGCCTACAAGTCCGGTTCCGACGGAGTCCTTATTCTTGTCGAGCGTACCTACGTTACGTGGGTTCTTGAAGTGGTCGAGTAGTTTTTCGCTGTATGCCATGGTCTAGAGCTTTGTAAAGTTTGTAGGATAGACTAATATAACGGATTCGCGGACGGAAAGGTTAAGACTTGAGGTCATAGGAGATAGGTCATAGTGGGTGAATTACAAGTAACTACCCCTATTAACGATCTCCTATATCCTAACTAGTGCTCCGACCATTCGATCGCATCGATGTCGATACCTTCCTTGAACATTTCCCAGATGGGGCTGATGTCGCGCATGTGATTGACGCCTTCGGTAACCTTGGCAATCGTCTCATCGATGTCCTCTTCCGTGGTGAAACGGCCGAGGCTGAACCGGAGGCTGGAGTGTGCCAGGTCATCCCCCAATCCCAGTGCTACCAGCACGTAGCTGGGCTCGAGACTGGCGGAAGTACAGGCCGATCCGGAGGAGACGGCGATGTTCTGGTTGAAGGTCATCATGAGTCCCTCCCCTTCTACGTGCTTGAAACTGATGTTGGTAACGTGGGGCATGCGGCTTTCAGTGGTGCCGTTGATATAAGACTCTTCCAGCTTATCCATGAGGGCTGCCTCAAGCTTATCCCGCAATTTGCTGAGACGCTCCGCATCCTGGTGCATTTCCTCCTTGGCAATTTCGGCGGCCTTGCCGAATCCTACGATGCCGGGAACATTAAGCGTTCCGGAGCGCATACCGCGCTCGTGACCGCCGCCGTCCATCTGGCTGGTAACCTTGACGCGGGGGCTCTTACGGTTGACGAAAAGGGCACCGACGCCCTTGGGGCCATACATCTTGTGGCTGGTAAAGGCCATTAGGTGAACGCCTACTTCCTTCGGATCGACGGGGATCTTACCTACTGCCTGAGTAGCGTCGGACATAAACAATACGCCGTGCTTGGCACAGATATCGCCGATCTCCTTCATGGGTTGGATGACGCCGGTTTCGTTGTTGGCCCACATTACGGAAACGAGAACGGTCTTGTCAGTAATAGCGGCTTCCAGCTCGTCCAGTCGGACCAGGCCATTGCGCTGAACATCGAGGTAAGTGACTTTGCCCCCCATCTTCTCCACCTTGGCGCAGGCATCCAGAACGGCTTTATGCTCGGTCTTCACGGTGATGATATGGTCGCCTTTGCGCTGGTACATCTCGAATACACCCTTGATGGCCAGGTTGTCGGACTCCGTAGCACCGCTGGTGAAAATGATCTCCCGCTCATCCACGTTGATGAGGTCGGCAATCTGCTGACGCGCGGTATCAACCGCCTGCTCGGCTTTCCAACCGAAGGGGTGGTTGCGACTGGCGGCATTACCGGGGTTATCGTAGAAGTAGGGAATCATAGCGTCAACTACCCGGGGGTCGGTGGGGGTGGTGGCGTTATTGTCGAGGTAAATTAGGCGCTGGCCCATAGGTATATATTCTAAATCTTGATGAATTCGCTCCATGGTAACACCTAGCTAACAGATTGGTTGCCGGTATTTTCGGAGCTTTTCGGCCGGGGAAACAGCTTGCGAATCCGCCCGTCGTCGCGTCGTTTGGGCGACAGTCCGCGGGAGGTGCAATATTGCTGGTGGCGGGGCTCGGCCCGGTAAAAAGCAGCAACGGTTTCCACGTCGGTGGCCGGCTCGAAACCGTGGTCGCGCAGGGTGGATAGCATCCCTCGGGCAACGGCTAGTTGCTCATCCGCTTCCAGACTGAAAACGGCAGACCGATACTGACCGGTGCCCTTGCCGCGGTTGATCTCGAAATTATGCAGGGAAAAGAACTCGGCCAGGAGTTGCTCGGTCGGAAGTGTGCGGGTATCGTATTGTACCGCGACCACTTCCGCGTGGCCGGTATCCGTGGCACATACCTCTTGGTAGGTAGGATGCGTCGTACGCCCGCCGGCGAAGCCGACCTGCGTGGCGATCACCCCTGGCAGTTGCCGGAGGTGGTATTCCCGACCCCAGAAACAGCCACTGCCCAGCAGGAGGGTGGCCCTTCAGGCTTCCTCGGTATTGAGGGAGCCGTGCTCGGCCTCGTACTTTTCACGGGGGATGAACTTGATGGAGAGGCTGTTAACGCAGTGGCGGGTATTCTTCTCCGTGAAGCGCTCACCATTAAAAACGTGACCCAGGTGCCCGCCGCAATTGTTGCAGAGGATCTCGACCCGGCGCCCGTCGGCATCTTTCACATGCTGAATGGCGTTCGGCACTTCGTCGTCAAAACTCGGCCAGCCGCAGCCGCTGCTGAATTTATCGTGGCTGTCGTAAAGGGGCGCCTCGCACCGCCGGCAGACGAATACGCCGTCCTGCTTGAAGTTATTATACTCACCGGTGAAGGGCATTTCAGTGCCTTTATTGGCGATCACGCGCTCTTCCTCTTTGGTTAGGGTGTTCCAGTTATCTTTCGTCTTCATACCTTGAAAACGGATGGACGGGGGGTAGGGTTTGGTTGTTGGGTTGTGGGTTATCGGGTTGTGGGTTGTTGGGTTGTGGGTTATCGGGTTGTGGGTTGTTGGGTTGTCCGACAGATGCCTCCGATGTACTTCTGCCAGGTTTCGTGGTTCTGTGTCGGATTGAGGAACCTCGGAGGGTCTGCAAGACCTCCGATTGTTCTAGTAAGAATTTGTTCCTGCGCTCCGGCGCGAAATCAGTTTTGAATTATTGAATCTGTGAATGGGGCGTCTCATCTACCCATCGCTGCAAGGCGGGGGAGATAGCATTCACCTCAAACAGCGTCATATCGGAGGTCTTCCACCCGTACCTTCGCTGACCCGGTTTGATCATCGGCAAGTGGTGAGCTTGTGCGGGTGTTCGAGGACCTCTGGCCCAAGCTTGCCGGACACTCAAGCCCTCCTCGCCTTCGAGGTCCTGGCTGGCGGGGACCTCGGAGTGTCGATACGACCTCCGAGTGTTCTGGTTGCTATCGGCCAGGCGGCGGACACTCGGAAGTGCCCTCCGCTACGCTACGGCCACGTTCCGAGGTCCTAGCTGGTGGGGAACCTCGGAGTGTCGGTACGACCTCCGAGTGTTCTGGTTCAAGGTTTTCTCCTGCGCTCCGGCGCAAAAAGGATGATGCATTATTGAATACCTGAATTTACGAATAGGTGATAGGGGCTGAAGTGATGCGGGCCAATTCGCTAATTCGCCAATTCAAAAATTCAGTCCTTACTTTTCTTCCACCACGAAGTCGTAGCTCTCCATGATAAGGTTGGCCAGGAGTTTGGAGCAGGCCGTCTCTACCTTGTCGTGGGCTTCCTGCTCGCTGTCGGCGTGGAGCTCCATGGTGACGTGCTTGCCGATCCGTACGTCGTGGACGCCCTTTATGCCGAGATTTGGGAGGTTCTTGACGACGACCTTGCCCTGGGGGTCGAGGAGTTCGGCTTTGGGCATGATATTGATGTGGGCGATGAACTTCATACGTGCGGCTTGGCGGCGGTTGGCGGATAGACCAGATTAATAATGATGTAGGCCACGACGATGAGCGGGAAAGCCGAGGTCCACAAGAAAAACAGCAGGCAAACTGCCAGGACGGCAAAGATATAAAGCGGTTCATTGCCTACCCACCCGAAGCCCTTCAGCTTGAAGGAAAACATGGGGTGCTCGCTCACCAGCAGGTAACTCATGAGCACGATCGACCCGTAGATGATCCAGGGATTGAGGACATAGGGGCCCCAGTTCGCGTCCAGGGCCACGATGAGCATCAGCCCGACGGCATAGACCGTATGGGCGGGGGTGGCCAGTCCCATAAAAGTGCTGAGCTGCCGGGTATCGAGGTTGAATTTTGCCAGGCGGAGGGCACTGAAAAGGGCAATGAGCAATGCGGGAGCCGCGGACCATTCCCAGCGAACCGGGGCGGTAAGATCGAGGGGGAAATTGGCGTCGAGCGCAGGGGCCGGGTCGTTCTGTAAAAGCAAGAGTACGTAATAGATACTGGCCGGCACGACGCCGAAACTGACCATGTCGGCCAGGCTGTCGAGCTCCTTGCCGTGCTCGCTGCTGACGTTGAGGCTGCGGGCCACCAGGCCATCGGCAAAGTCGAAAATGCCGGCAGCCAGCAGGAACCAAAAGGCCGGCACGAACTGCAGGTCGAAGATGTTGATCAGGGCCGCACACCCGCAAAATAAATTGAGCAGGGTTACGAAGTTGGGGATCCAGGCTTTCACGGCGGGTAAGTTAAACTTTGTTAAGGAAAGGACACTTTACCCACGCGCAGGCATATGCATTACGTCTTTCTAGGAGTTTATACAGATACTACCTTGGACACTATGCTTCGTTATTTTTTCTTGATCTTGGGATTGCTGCTTGGAACCCTGTTGGGAGCCCAGGCATTGAACGACGACTGCAGCGGGGCGATCGAACTGCCCATGGTGATGGAGTATTGCTCGGGGGCGGGCGCTTTCTCCAATCAGGGCGCTACACCCTTTTTCCCTTTTGATGGCTACCCGATATGTATTGACGACAGCCAAGAAATGCCGGATGTCTGGTTCAGCTTTGTTGCCCTGCGCAATTCCGTGGCCATTCAGGTAGTGGGCGACGAATCCCGAAGAAGCCGGGGTAGCCTCGAGGCTATCCAGTACGCGATCTACGAAGGCGAATGCGACAGTCTCGAGGCTATTGGCTGCCGACAACCCCTTGACCGCAACGGACTGCCTGCCAACGGCGGGTCGATCGTGTTGAATGATTTGCAGCGCGGTAATCGCTACTTTATTATGGTCGGGGCCAGAAACGGTAATCAGGGCACCTTCGAACTTTGCCTCGACCAGTTTGACGCTCCACCGGATCCAAGCAGTGACTGCGAAACCGCCGTCGTGCTTTGCGATACTACCTCTTTCTCCGTTGATTTGCTGCAAGGTCGAGGCAACGTGGTAGATGATTTGTTGAACGATGACCTGGCCTCGGGTTGTGCCCCGACGGAAGACAACTCCTCGTGGTACAAATGGACCTGCGATCAGGCCGGTACGCTAATGTTTGACATCAATCCCCTCGGTGCCGCTCCGGACGAGGACATCGACTTTGTCGTTTACGAATTGACCAATGGCCTGGAAGACTGTAGCAGCCGGGTCACCCTGCGGCAAATGTTCTCGGGCAGTAATACGGGCGACGTGGACTCCAGCCAGCCTTGCTGGGGAGAAACCGGCCTGGGGCCAGCCGATACCGAAACCACAGAGGACTGCGGTTGCCAACCGGGTAACAACAACTTCCTGGCCGCGCTCGATATGGAAGCGGGTAAATCTTACGCCCTGGTGGTACTCAACTTCAGTGATTCCGGCGACGGCTTCAATATTGACTTCAGTGGTACCGGCACCTTCCTCGGCCCCCAGCCCAACCTGACCTTTAGTTCTACCGAAGCCTGCGTAGGCGAAACGGTGACCTTTCAGGACCAATCCACTTCCGTCGACGGGATAGAAGCCTGGGACTGGGACTTCGGGGAGACCGCTACCCCCCGTTTTGCTACGGGGGCCGGTCCCCACGACGTTACCTTCAACGAGGCCGGCATGCCCAACGTAACCCTGGCCATTACCAGTACCCGTAACTGTATCGAGTACATCAGCGCTACGGAAGTGGAAGTGGTCTGCTGTGCTGACCAGTTCAGCGGGACGGCAGACATTAACCCCGTCAGCTGTCCCGGAGCCGCCGACGGCCAGATCGATTTTACGGCTACCACCATCATTTCCGGCAACAGCCTCACGTATGCCTGGAGCAACGGAGCCACCACCGCCGGTATTAGCGGGCTGGACCCCGGCACCTATTCCGTGACCGTTTCAGATGGCACGGGCTGTGAGGCAAGTTTCGACTACACCGTTGACGGTCCGACCGCTTTCGTCCTCGATACGCTGATCACCCAGCCGACCTGTGGGGGCGGAACGGACGGGGCGCTCGAATTCACCATCCAGTCCGGAGGAGCCGGGGGGTACGAATACAGCTTCAACGGGAGCCCATTCTCCGCTGTCAACCGAATTGAGAATCTTACCGTCAGTACCATCGCCGTCCAGGCTCGCGACGCCAACGGCTGTACGATCGAGCAGGATATTGAAGTGGACGAACTCCAACTGGCGCTGGTGTCGGGTTCGGCCGTGTTCGAGGAACCGACCTGTGCCGGCGACAGCGACGGCCGCATCCTGATCGACATCGCCAACGGTCAGCCCGACTACCAATACGACTTCGGAAGTGGTTACCAACCACTGGCGGAAATGGCAGGCTATGGGGTGGGTACCTATGCCGTGTCCGCCATCGACGCCAACGGCTGCACGGGGGATTTCGAGATCACCATTACGGAGCCCCCCGCCCTGGCCGCCGTGCTGGAATCCGATAGCAGCAGCTGCTTCGGGGCCGCGGATGGATTCGTCGCGGTCTCGCCTTCCGGGGGGCGCCCTGATTATGCGTTCAGTTGGTCGACCGGGAGCAGCAGAGATAGCCTGGCCGATCTTGGTCCGGGCACCTATTCGGTAACGGTCACGGATCAGAACGGCTGCGCCATCACCAGTTCCGCCACCCTCAACGATCCGGAGGAGATCGTCGGCGCGGTGGATTCAATCGAAAATCTAGTCTGCTTCGGGCAGGCTACCGGTGCGGTCCGACTGGCGGCTTCGGGCGGCGTACCTGCCTATAGCTTTAGCAGTGATGGCGAAAATTATCAGTCCGCTCCGCGCCTCGATAGTCTGCTGGCCGGCGATTACGAACTGTTTGTACGCGACCAGAACGGCTGTCAGGATACCGTCCTGGCCAGCCTGACGGAACCCGATGAATTCGTGATTTCCACTCAAGATGCCGTCCAGCTCTACCTCGGCGAGGATACTACGCTGCTGGCGCGGAGTAATTATTTCCCCGTCAACTATACGTGGGGTCCCGACAGCGTAAGCTGCCTCACGCCCGAATGCGCGCGGGTGCGGGTGATGCCGGTGGAATCGATCGATTACTTTGTCACCGGCACCAACCCGGCCGGATGCGTGGATACGGCCTTCACCGCCTTCTCGGTGATCCAGGACCTGCCGACCTTCATCCCGAACGTCTTTTCTCCGAACGGAGACGGGACCAACGATTTCTTCACCGTCTTTGGCGGGAATGCCATCGACCGGGTGGAGACCATGCGAATCTACGATCGTTGGGGCGGACTACTCTACGAATCCGCCGAGGCCTTTCCACCCAACGAGCCCAACCTTGGGTGGGACGGTACGTTGGGGGGTAAACAGGTGAATAACGGCGTTTACGTGTACTACGTCGAAGTGCGTTACATCAACGGTGCCCTGGAGGGGTACCGGGGGGACGTATTGGTGGTTAATTAAGGAGCGGTCCGCCGGCTAAGAGATCGGTGACCCCGAAGCCCGGGCTTCGGGAGACCTCCGATGACTGGCCGGCTTTCATGATTCAGAATATTCAGCGTATGCGCCTATTGATGTTGCTTATTTCGGTCACGCTTTTCGCGGGCTGCCCACGCAGCAACCTGGGCGACCGGCTGTTCGACATCAACTATCCGGTGGTCGAATTCACTATCCCCGCCGGATTGCCGGGCTTTCAGACCTTCGTTGTGGCACAGCCTCGTATGCCGACGAACTTCCAGGACCGGCTCGATGAGAGTGGTTTTACAGCCGATGACGTGGATCTGGTCGGCGGCATCCGGGCCCGCATCGTAAGTCTTTCCGGGGAGGACTTCCGGGAGATCGAGCGCGCCGAACTCCGCGTCTGCTCGGTCGACGAGACCGACTGCACCTT
This sequence comes from Lewinellaceae bacterium, assembly GCA_963747415.1. Lineage (GTDB taxonomy): Bacteria > Bacteroidota > Bacteroidia > Chitinophagales > Saprospiraceae > Neolewinella. The sequence goes on from CAVVFF010000004.1 coordinate 3,001,038, forward strand.
CATCGACCTCATGTTCAGCGTGGATGATCTGGGCGGTCGGCGGCAGCAAACGATCAACCTTAATCCGGGTCAGAAGAATTTCCGGAACGTATTTCTCGACAACGAGGAGGTGCGCATGGAGCTGGTGCTTACTCCCTTCGACGTCACCACTCAGAACATCGATGCCCGCCTGGAATGGACGGTAGGGGCCGTGGGGGGGCTTTAAGAGGGGAAGGAGGGAAGGAGGGAAGGGGTGAAGGAGGGAAGGGGTGATTCCTTTTTGGACGGCATTTGTTTCAAGTCAGGGGGCTTGAGATTAGATAAGATTTGGGCGGCGGGGCGCAGGAGAAATGCCGATCCGGTCAAACCGCTATGCGGCCCCAATCATCCCCGGTAGAAGACTTCCGGTCTGACCGGCCGCGACCGGTGAGGCCCTTAGTGTTTATCCGAACACCTAGCCTGCTAAGCATAAATTGTTACCGGTAGCTCAGGATCTGGTTGTCGGCTTTCAGCCGTTGTGCGAGGGTGTCGTAAGAAATATGTTGGATCGTCGTTTCCGCCGCCAGGGCCAGTCCGGCCAGGGTGCCCGCGCTTTGCCCCAGAATCATGAATACCGGCTCCATACGGATGGAGCCGAAAGCGATATGCGAACTCGATACCGCCAGGGGTACCAGCAAGTTGTCACACTGGGTGGGTTTAGGAAGAATGGTGCCAAGGGCGATCTCGTAGGGCGGCATGCCATGTACGCCGATATCCCCTTCGTTCTGTACGAAGCCTTCCGGGGTGACGTATCGCTGGGTATTGTGGCTGTCGATGGCGTATGACCCCATCCCGATACTCTGCGGGGTTTCGCGTTCGTCCTGAATATCGGCCTCCGTCATTACGTATTCCCCGATCATCCGGCGGGCTTCGCGGACATAGATCTGGTGGGGCCAGTTATCGTTGTCGGTGAACTCGTCCTTGCTCAGGCCCCATTGACTCATTTCTTCCCGGGCCTCCGCCGGTACCCGTGGGTCGTTGGCTATAAAGTAGAGCAATCCCTGTTGGTAGTCGCAGTGTTCCCGGATGATCTCCGCCCGCCGTTCGTAGGAGGCTACCGGGTAGTCGTAGTTCATTCCGATGTTGTCGAAACTGAAGGGGCCGTGGTTATTGACATCGGTCTTCCCATTGGGTACTTCGTCGAATTTTTGGAAGGTTTCCCGCCAGCCGGCATCGTAGACCCGCAGCAGCAGCTCGTATTCCGACGGATCGTAGTTTGCCGGACGAGGGAAGGGGCGCCGGTTCTCCACAACTTGAGTCAGGCAGGTACGGAAGCAGTAGGCCTGTACCTTATCGTCGCCCTCCCCCTTCTCTCCCGGTGGCGCGGCGCTGATGCGGGGCAGCAGCCCACTTTCCGGATCGCCCTTGATCAGATAAGGATCGATTTGCATTTCTCCGAAGTTGTGGCCGTGCTGGAAGACGTTGGTCTGCACTCCGTTCCATTTTTCCCCGTATTTCTCCGAGCTCTCGCGGCCCACGTGGAAGTCGACTCCGGCGGCGGCCATTAAATCTCCTTCGTAGGTGGCATCGACGAAAATCTTGGCGGCGTATTCCGATCCGTCTTCGGTCGTGATCGAGGTGATCGTCTCGCCTTCCATATTCACCCCGTCCTCCCGGTCAAGCCACTGATCGCGGAAAACGGGAATTTCTTCTTCCCCGATCATTTCTTCGAAGATTGCCTCCGCTACGCTGGGTTCAAACAACCACATCGTTCCGCTTTCACCGTCCATGGCTACGGTTCCCTGTCCGCGGTTACCGAATTCGCTTCGCTTCTGCCAATTCCAGTTAACGCTGTCCTGGTAGTGGTCGTAGACCCGGCGGTAGAAGTCGCGTGCCAGCCCACCGATCACCTCCTTGTTGCCCGAGTCGGTATATCCCAGTCCACCGGACGTAAGCCCGCCCAAATGGGTGTCCGGACAGACGATGGCCACCGACCGACCCATCTTCCGCAGTTGTATGGCGGTAGTAACGGCCGCGGCGGTACCTCCGTAAACAACCACGTCATACACCGTGGAAGTCGTATCGGGAGAAAGCCTTCGATCACAGCCAGTAAGGCTTAAAACGGCTACGACCAGGATTAAAAAGCGCATAGTAGACCGTTGTGGTATCCTAAAAAATCGGGTCTGACCCTAATTATTGCCTACGATAATAATGAAAAGGTCGGTAGCAGCCGACCTAAGGTGTCGTTCGGAAAGCAGGGCCAGCAGTAGCGGAGTTCGGCGGAGGAAGCTAATCCCGCACCAAAGCCAACCGCATCCGCTTGATCCGGTCCTGCAGTTTCTCCGAGGAGATGCGCTCGCGGAGCCGGTCCACGATGAGGGCGAAGGAGAAGGGGGTGGCTTTTTCCGGCTGCTGGAAGAGGATGGTCTGCGAATTGATGCGGTCCAGCGCGGTACGCAGCCTGGCTTCCTGGAGCTGGAAGGTCATGATCTCGTCGAAGGCCTGCTGGAGAAGGAGGTTGGTGGGTTCGTAATCCGTGAAGACATCGAAGAAGAGCTGGGAACCGCTCTGCAGGTGCTTTTCCTTTTTCTGCTTGCCGGGATAGCCCTTAAAAATCAGCCCGGCGATGGCGGCGATATCCCGGAAGCGGCGGCGGGCCATTTCGGTAGCGTTGATCCCCGCATTAAGGTCCGCATTCAATTCGGTGGTATTGAAGAGGTCGCTGCCGAGGGCTTCCTCGATGGGGATCGGCTGATCGCTCAGCAGTTCGAAGCCGTAGTCGTTCATGGCGATCGTAAAGGTCAGCGGGGCGAACTGACCGATGCGGTAGGCGATCAGCGAGGCCAGTCCTTCGTGGATTCCGCGGCCCTCGCAGGGGTAGATCAACAGGTGGTAGCCTTCGCGGTCGCTGAAGTATTCGATGAGCAGCTCGTCGGGGGCGGGCACTTGGCTCCGTCTGGCCTGGATGTCGCGGAGCGGGGCCAGCTTTTTGAGCTCGGCGTCGTGGTAATCTTCCCGCTTCATTTCGCCCATGGCCAGGCGGAGGAATTCGGAGAGCTGACTCGAAAGCTGCATCCGGCCCCCCTTCCAGCTAGGCACTTTACCCTTCTTGGATTTGCTCCGGCGCACGAGTGCTTCGGTACCTTTCACCTTCACGAACTGCAGACTCCTCCCGGCAAACCAGAAGGTATCCCCGGGCTTGAGGCTGGAGATGAAGTATTCCTCAATGGTGCCGATGTACCCGCCGGACATATACTTTATGGTCAGCGTGGTCTCGCTCACGATGGCCCCGATGCTCATGCGGTGCATCGTAGCCACCCGTTTGCTTTCGACGCGGTACACGCCGTCATCTCCCCGGATCACCTTATGGTATTCGTCGTAAGCCCCCAGGCTGTTGCCACCCGTGGTGATGAAGTCGAGGCACCAGGCGAACTCCTCGTCGGAGATCGAGGAATAACAAAAGGTCGAGCGGATTTCCCGTAATACCTCATACCTGCGGAAGCCTCCGCTCACCGCGAGGGTTACCAGGTACTGCACCAGCACGTCGAAGCTGCGGATGTAGGGGATACGGCTTTCGATCACCCCGTTATCGATGCACCGCCTTAGGGCCGAAGCCTCGAGGAGTTCTAGGCTGTGCGTAGGTACGAAGTGGATGACGCTCTTGGCCCCGGGGCGGTGACCGCTACGGCCGGCGCGTTGCAGAAAGCGGGCCACGCCCTTGGGGCTGCCGATCTGAACGATGGTCTCTACGGGACGAAAGTCGACGCCAAGGTCCAAGCTGGAGGTACAGACCACGGCCTTCAAGGTGCCTTCGTGCAGGGCATCTTCCACCCAGTCGCGCAGTTCCCGGCTGATGCTGCCGTGGTGCATAGCGATGGCACCTGACAGGTCGGGGTCAAAATCGAGCAACCGCTGGTACCAGATCTCGCACTGGGAGCGCGTATTGGTGAAGATGAGGGTGGAGCCGGAAGCATAGATCAGGGGAACCACCTTTTCCAACAGCTTAATCCCCAGGTGGCCGGCCCAGGGGAAGGTCTCGATCTCGTCGGGTAGTACCGTGATCATTTCCGTCTCCTTGGCGTGCTCGGCACGGATGATGACGCGTTCGGCGGTGGTTTCCGCGGGGATGAGGACGTCCAGGGCCTCGTTCATATTCCCGATGGTAGCCGAAATGCCCCAGGTCCGGAAGCCGTCCGGGCGCAGGCCCCGCAGCCGGCTGAGGGCCAGCTCGACCAGCACGCCGCGTTTCGTGCCGAGCAATTCGTGCCACTCATCGGCTACGAGGACGCGGAGATCACCGAAGAACTTTTCGTAGCCGCTGCTCGCCATCAGCAGGTGCAGGCTTTCGGGAGTGGTGATCAGTATTTCGGGTGGTTTGCTGCGCTGCTTCGTCCGTTCGGAGGTAGAGGTGTCGCCGGAGCGGATGCCCACCCGCCACTGGAGGCCCAGGTCTTCGATGGCGCGCTCGGTGGCGGATTGAATCTCCCGGGTGAGGGCGCGAATGGGGGTGATCCAGACCGCCCGTAATCCGTTGTTCCCTTTCCCGGGTGTTGCCGGATGCTCGGCGAGAAATTCCAGCAGGATGGGGATAATGAGGGAGTACGTCTTTCCGCTGCCCGTGGGCGCGTTGACAAGGCCGCTTTTCCCGTCCAGGTAGGCCTGCCAGGCCCGGCGCTGAAAGGGGAAGGTGGTCCAGCCCTGGCCGGTGAACCATTCGTCGCCGCGGCGTAATAGTGTTTGTTGGTGAGTGGCTGACACTTTCATCGAACGGCGGTGTGGTGAAAGCGGTTCGCGACCTCTGCTCGCATAGGCCGGGGTCACAATCACCACTTTCCGAAGCTACCCAACTACAAGTCGGGAACCGTGGGCGGTCCGTGAGCTCCTGCTCGCGGGCCTACCCGAGTGCCGCGAGGGGGAAGGTTGCCGCCTGCCGTGCAAAACCAATCAGAGCTTGGGAATCCAGCTCCGCAACCATCTTCCACGTTCCGACCTTACCTTGTACCCGCGCTCCGCCGCAATAAAGTCTCTTCATGTTCTCAGCCAATACCTACACTACCCGTCGCCGAAAACTTGCCGAATCCCTACCCGACGGTCTGATCCTCCTGCCCGGGAACGGGGAGGCGCATATGAACTATACCGGAAATACTTACCCCTTTCGACAGGATTCCAACTTCCGGTACTTCGCGGGCTACAACCGGCCGGGGCTCGTACTGACGATCGATGCGGGTACCGGAGTAAGCAAATTGTACGGTAATGATCTTACCCTGGATGAAATCGTGTGGATGGGGGAGCAAACCGCATTGCCGATCTGGCGCGGGATTGCGGCATGGAGTACGGCGGCGACCTGAGTAAAGTCGGTGCCGCGGTGGGGCATTACGACAATGTATACTACCTCCCCCCTTACCGCGAGGAGAGGCGGCAGCTGCTGCGTGAGTGGGTAGGACACGATAACCAACCCAGCGTACCCCTCATCCGGGCCGTGGTGGAACAACGCTCGGTAAAGAGCAACGAGGAAATTGCGGAAATGAATAAGGCGGTGTCGATCAGCATGCGGATGCACGCTGCCGCCCGCGATACGGCTGAGAGCGGCATGACGGAGGCTGCAGTGGCCGGCCTCATCGAAGGCATTGCCATCAGCGCCGGAGGCAGGCTTGCCTACCCGGCCATCGTAACCCGAAATGGGCACATCCTGCACAACCATTACCACGGGAACGAACTGCGGCGTGGCGACCTGCTGCTGGTGGACGCGGGGGCGGAAACGGATACCGGCTACGCCGGCGATATTACCCGAACGATTCCCGTTGGTGGTGAGCTTACCGACCGGCAACGCCCCGTCTACGATATCGTACAAAAAGCCAAGGTGGAGTGTATTCAAGCCCTGCGACCCGGTGTTCCCTTCCGGGAAATCCACGACCTCTCCGCCCGGATCATATCTGAGGGACTGAAGGACCTTGGCCTGATGAAGGGGAATGTAGAAGAAGCGGTAGCCGCCGGTGCCCACGCGTTGTTCTATCCCCATGGTCTGGGACACATGATCGGTCTCGACGTACACGACATGGAAGACCTCGGCGAAGACTACGTCGGCTACGATACGAGTCACCAACGCAGCGATCTTTTCGGCACCCGCAACCTGCGCCTGGGCCGGCGCCTCCACGAGGGATTTACCATCACGGTGGAGCCCGGCATTTACTTCATTCCCAAGCTGATCGACCGCTGGAAAGCGGACGGTAAGCACAAGAATTTTATCAATTACGACGCACTCGAAGCCTACCGAAAATTCGGCGGTATACGGCTGGAAGACAATGTTGTAATTACTGCGGACAACTGTCGGGTACTGGGTACCGTTTAAATTCTGTTTGTATAACCCCGGAAACTATGTTGCACCGCCTCCTCCTCCTCTTGCTATTGGGCTGTTCGCTGCCTGTAATCGCTCAGACCAACCAGTTGGCCCAGCAATACTTCATGGACGGGGAGTACGAAAAAGCCGCCGAGCTCTACCGCAGCATGGCCGAAGAGAGTTACAACCCCTTCTATTTCGACCGGTACGTGACCAGCCTGATGAACCTGCGGCGCTACGATGACGCCGAGGAGGCGATCAAAAAACAAATCAAACGGACGCCCGAGGACCTGACCCTCTACGTGAAGCACGGACAACTTCTCGAGCAACAGGTAGAGGACGGCAAGGCCAAAAAACAATTTGAAGAGGCCCTCGATAACCTGCGGGCCGACAAGTTCCAGATCACGCAGTTAGCCAACGCTTTCCTGGTGTTAACGAAGTACGACTACGCTATCCGTACCTACGAAAAAGGAACCAAGCTCCTGAAGGAGGACGGCGTTTTCAGCTTCAACCTCGGAGATCTGTACCGCCGCAAGGGCGACATCGAACCCATGATCACCAATTACCTGGACGCCCTCAACCTCGACCCCCGTCGGGCGCGGAACGTGCAGACTTACTTCCAGCGCTACCTCGACGAGGAGGGCCTGCTGGAGGCCCAGAAGCAGTTGTACGCCCGCATACAGGAGGACAGGAAAGACAATCCGCTCTATCCCGAGATGCTCGCCTGGGTGGCCATCCAGCGCAAAGACTATAGCGGCGCCCTCCGCCAGGTGCGGGCCCTCGACCGCCGACTGGAAGAAAACGGGCAGCGGGTACTCGACCTCGGCAATCTGGCGGCGAACGATCGGGATTACGAAACGGCCATTGCGGCATTTGACTACATAGTGGAAAATAAGCCCCCCGGCTCTCCCTTCTACCTGGAAGCGAAACGGGAAGGACTGCTTACCCGCCGCCGCGCCATCACCGACGGCTATGCTTATACCGAGGAAGACCTGCGGATCCTGGAAACCGCCTACCTGGAATTCCTGGAGCAGTTCGGTAATAACCCCGCATCTGCCCGTATCGCTATTCAACTGGCCGAACTGGAAGCACTCTACCTCAATGACCTCGAGAAAGCAACGGAGATCCTGCAACGGATCGTGGATCTGAACGGCGTGAACGAGAACGTCCGCGCACAGGCTAAACTGGCCCTCGCTGACTACTACCTGATGCAGGGAGAGGTATGGGAATCCACGCTGCTCTACAGTCAGGTCGACAAACTTTTCAAGGAGGACCTGCTCGGGCACGAAGCCCGCTTTCGCAACGCCCGGTTGAGTTACTTCCGCGGCGATTTTGAGTGGGCCCAGTCGCAGTTCGACGTACTGAAGGCCTCGACCTCCCGGCTGATCGCTAACGATGCGCTGGACCTGTCGGTCTTTATTATGGACAACCTGGGGCTGGATACCTCGGCTACCGCCCTGCAGACCTACGCGGACGCCGAGCTCCTCATGTTCCAGAACAAGTACGATGAGGCATTCGCCACCCTCGACCGGCTGCTGCGGGAGTTCCCCGGTCACGATCTCGAAGACGACGTGGTTTACCTGCGGGGGCGCCTGTACCAGAAGCTACGGCGCTACGAGGAGGCTGCCGAGCAGTACCAGAAAGTAGTTGACACCTACCCGAAGAGCATCCGCCTCGACAATGCGCTTTTCGCTTTGGCCGGATTATACGAGGAAGAACTCGGCGACAAGGATAAAGCCCAGGAACTCTACGAGACGCTCTTTATCGACTACAGCAACAGCATACTCGCGGTGGAAGCGCGGAAGAAGTACCGGGCCTTGCGGGGGGATTCGGTCGGGTAGGGGCCCCGCCGGCCTGTCATCGGATGTCTCCCCTGTGACGTTCGGTGGCGAAGCGACGAACCCGACAGGGGGTCATCCGATGTCTTAGCCGGCGCTTACCGGGGCCGGACACTCCTAAGAGCCCTTCGCTTCGCTGCGGCCACGTTCCGAGGTCCTACTTATGTTCGGGTGCCGGGGAACCTCGGAGTGTCTGCAAGACCCCCGAGTGTTCGGGCTAATAGCATCGAAGGCCAACATTCTGGCAGATTCCCTATTTTAGTTCCAAACACCAATCCCATGCAATCCCTAGGTCTAACCTCCCGCTATTCTACCCTAGGGCTATTGGTGGCAACGATCATGACCCTGCTAGCCTGGGGCTTTTCCTCCGCCCCCGATGTAGCCCGCCATCGCTTGGATTCTCGTATCCACCATATTCATTATCAGACTGCCATAATCGAGGTATCACCGCCGGTGACGGTAACCCACTCCGGCACCCGCGCCACGCCGCCCCTGTATCCCGCCTGTGCCAATCAGCCGGATTATCAGAAGCGCAAGTCCTGCGCCGACAAGCGGATGCTGGAATTTATATACGAGAATATCCGCTACCCCAAGGAAGCTAAGGACGCCGGTGTGGAAGGTATCGTCGTGGTGCGTTTTCCGGTCGATGCACGGGGGCAGACCGGTTTGCCCGTTGTGGTGAGGAGTCCGCATCCAGCCCTCGGTGAGGCCAGTCTGAAGGCCATCCAGCGGATGCTGCGGCGCAATCCGATCTGGGAACCGGCCCGCGAAAATGAAAAGCCGGTAGCCAAAGAATTTAATCTGCCGATCCAGTTCAAGCTGAAATAACCTTACTCCCATGCCAAAATTAGGTCTGTCTTCCGGCTACTTTTTTACCGGCTTAGTACTTACGGTGCTTTTCCTGCTGTTTAGTACGGAATCGGTGCTGGTGGAAGTCCCCAACGGCACTAAGGCGATAACGTACTACACCGATGCCTGCCAGTCCGCACAGCGCGGTAAGCTTCCACCGGTTGAGGAAATGACCTTGCCCATCTTCCCGGGGTGCGAGGGCGTGGCGGACTATGAGGACCGATTCTACTGCGGCCTGGGCCGCTTCTTTGAATTTATCAACGACAACAAACTGGAAGCAAAGGGGTCGAAGAAGGAAAACGTACTGGTAAGCTTTACCATCGGTCGGGTTAGCGGACGGATGACCGATGTAAAGGTCGAGCAAGGCACGGACCGGAAAAATATTCAGGAAGCTATGCGGGTGATCAATCTGCTCGTGGAGCGCGACGTGCGCTGGACACCCGCTACCGTTCGAGGGGAACCCCATTGCATCCGCTTGGGGATCGCCGTTTCCTTCCACGGGGCGGGCTGCGGGGATTAAGTGATTGCGCCGGAGCGCAGGTGGATATAGCTCTTGTATATAGGGTTGCCGTTATTATCCGATAGCCCGGGGAATATCCCCAACCTCAGAATATCAACCGATATTCTATTCTAAATCGAAATCAAAAGTAAAATTCCGGCCATGCTCAAACTCGGAACTTCCTCCGGCTACTTCATTTTCGGCGTTCTGCTGACAGCCTGGCTGATGATGCTCTACTCGGGCTCCGCTTCGCCGACCGTGGATACAGCGGTACCCTCCTATTACTTGGTCCTGGAAGATGGTCCGACCGATCAGCGCTGGATGCTTCCCCCGCCGGACGAGGTGACCTTACCGACCGTGCCGAGTTGTAAGGGGAAAACGGACTATGAAGATCGCTTTTTCTGCGGCGTGGATCGGTTCTTCCAGTTCGTGCACGCCAACAAGAAGGATCCTGCGGGCTCCGAAAAAGAGAACGTCATCGTAGCGTTCACCATTAAGCATACCACCGGTAAAATAGCCGGGGTGCGGGTGGACGAGGGCCACGATATCAATAATATCCTCGAGGCCGTGCGCATCGTGCATCTGCTTGGCCAACGGTATGCGGGTTGGACGCCCGGCACCGTGAACGGGGAGCCCCACGACCTGGAATTAGCCTTTTCGATACCCTTTCATGGGGCGGATTAGGGAGATCGCAGCGGGGCGCCGGAGCGCGGGTAAAATGCTATTCGGAACGGTAATGTAATCCAGCCGACCCCGGCCCCCGGCCTGCCGCAACGATATTCGCACCCTGCCGTTTACTAGGCTAGATACACCCCGATCCCTAGCCGTGCGTAAACTATTTGTCTTTCTTACCCTCGCCTTACTGGTGGCCTGTAATACCTATCGCCCCCTGACCGAAGTGGAAACACCGGCGGACGAGGCATGGAAATCCAAGGTCATTCCCCCAAGCCCTCAGCCGCAGGATGGTGATCCGATAGCCGGTCTGGATTACCTCATTCACGGCGACTACATCGGTAGCGGTATTCCGCTGGAGATCATGCGCAAGCAGTCCGCCAAAATGGATCTCGATAGCCTGTATCCGCGCAATGAGATGAACGAAGGTTTGCCCTACTACATGACGGCCTTTATAGCGCCCAACGGCGCACCGACGGCTAACGGTAACTGCTTCACCTGTCATGCGGGGGAGGTGGATGGCGAACTGGTGCTCGGACTAGGTAATAGTTTTGCCGAGTGGGAGGACAGCATGGTGCCGATGGGCGCGGCCATGCGGATCGGCATGGGACTGAAGTACAAGAAAGACGATCCGGCAACGGTGGCCTTCGAGGATTTCAGCAATTACTTCAAGAAGATGGCCCCTACCGTCAAACTGAATCAGCCTGGGGCCAACCCCGCCTTCCGCCTGGCCGAGGCCTGCATGATGCACCGCAATCCGGAAGACCTTACGTATTCCGAGGATCCGCTCTTCGAGATGTGGGACTACAACATCGGTACCGATACGCCGCCACTCTGGCACGTTGGTAAGAAGAACTCCCTGTACTATACGGGTACCGGGCGCGGGAGCATGACGAAGTTATTGCTACAGGCTAGCGTACTCGGTGTTCCCGACAGTAGCCAGACCCGTAAATCCGAACAGGCCTTCCGCGACGTGTATGCTTTCCTTAGCCAGCTTGAGCCTCCCGCCTATCCCGGAGAAATTGACCAACCGATGGCGCGCAAGGGCGAAGCGATCTTCAACGACAAATGCGCCGGATGCCACGGTACCTACGGCGAGGCCGAAACCTACCCCAATAAGGTTATTCACGTGGATGTAGTAAAGACGGATCGCCTCTATGCCGATTACATCCAACAATCCAATATCGTAGACTGGTACAACAGCAGCTGGTTCGCCACTAGTGAGCCGAAGTCGTCCTTCGAACCGAGCCTGGGCTACGTCGCTCCTCCACTCGACGGCATCTGGGCTTCGGCACCCTACCTGCACAACGGGTCAGTGCCCACGGTGTATGAGCTCCTGAACTCGCAGTCCCGGCCGGAACGGTGGACCCGCGATGGAGAATCCACCAGCTACGACCACGAGAAGCTGGGCTGGGAGTACGATCCCTCCCCCAAAAACAAGGACTGGACCTTCGATACCACCCTGCCCGGATACGGCAACGGGGGCCACTACTTCGGGGATAAACTCAACGACGGGGACCGCTGGGCGGTGGTGGAGTATCTTAAGACGTTGTAGGTAGGTTTATAGGGTATAGGGCATTGGGTATGCTATTCCTATACCCTATGACCTACAACCTATCAATTCCAAGCCGTCAGCCCATCGCAACTTACCTTGGAAGTAGCACGTTGCAACTACACCAAATAAAATCCCCTCCCATGGAATCGAAAAGACAACGGCAGGTAGCCGAGATGATCAAGCGAAACTTCAGCATCGTACTCCAGCAGGAAGGTTCTTACATCTATGGTGCGCAGCCCCTGGTTACCGTAATGGACGTCCAGGTGAGCCCCGATCTCAGCGTCGGGAAGGTGTACCTCAGTATTTGGAACACGGAGAACAAACAGGCCGTCATTTTACAAATGGACGAGGAGCATACACGCCTCAAAAGCGCCCTGGCCCACCGGCTGAAGCGCCACCTGCGCCGGCTTCCTGACCTTTCGTATTTCATCGATGAGACCCTGGATGAGATGAATAAGGTAGACAATATCTTCGGTCGCCTTTACGCCGAAGACCAAATGCCTGACAGCGGGTCCGGCGCAAAAGACGAATAACAGCCATGCTGAATAAGCGCAATCTATCGAATGTGATCAAGTGGCCGCTCGGCTTACTTGCCGTGATGTGGATAACGTTTATTGTAGATTATTACCTCTTTGGTGGCTTGTTGGGTGCTTACTACGGTCTGCACTCCCGGGAATTGGCGGGCGTGCCCGGCATCGTCCTGTCCCCGCTCTTACACGGGGGGTGGGGGCACATCCTGAGCAACAGCATCCCCTTCCTCTCGCTCACTGGCTTGTTGGTATTTTTCTACCCGCGGCTCTGGTCGCGCGTATTGGCTTCGCTGTGGGTGGGCACGGGCGTGCTGGTTTGGGTGCTCGGCCGTGACGTGACCCACATCGGAGCGAGTGGGGTTGTCTATGCCCTGGCCGCCTTTCTGGCCTTCAGCGGTTTCTTTCGGCGGGATTTCCGGGCCATCGCGGTTTCGCTGCTTGTGCTCTTTTATTATGGAGGCATGATCGTGGGCATCCTTCCGGGGCAGGAGGGCATCAGCTGGGAAAGCCATCTGCTGGGCCTGATCATGGGCGTGTTGGGGGCCTATACCTACCGAGGAGAACTGGAAGATCACGAGATAGCCACCCGACGCAAAAAAGCGGAACGCAAGAAGCAAAAACGTAAAAAGGAAGCTTTCCTGGAGCCGGATGCCTTCGATAAAACCAAGAAGGAAAGGGAAAATGAGGCCTTCTGGACGCGGCTGAAAGAACTTAGTGAGCGGGAGCGGCTGGAACGGTAGGGGAAGTACGAGGGATGAAATACGAAGGGCTGCCGCACGTCTTCGGCTCGGTTTTTACCACTGATTAAACGCAGATTTTCCCGCAGTTCTGAGATTATACGGAGTGTTGAAGACACGGTTCGCCTTCCGTGCGTAGCGTCCGGCTGTCCCTCAGCCATTACTCTCCATCGCGCTGCCACACCTCCCTTTCAGGCTGTGATGCCGCTACGCGGTACGCCGTGGCACCTCCCGTGTTGAGCCCCTCCGCTAAACATTGCGTCTCTTGGCTTCTCTGCGATTACGCTCCGTCGCCCAGCGAAACCCTTCTCCGTGATACCTCTGTGCCGTACTCCGTGGCAACGCTGTGGTGAATCCAAAGCTGCTCAACAAGGACAATAAATAGGACGGGACTTCCACCCGGGATTGTAGAAATCCGTGTTGCTGAACGGCTCATGGGGGTCTGAGGGGTGTGCGGTTGACTGACCAGGTTCTCTTCCCGCGCCCCGGCGCCCAAACTGCGGCCCATGTACTCCCTATACCCTTAGCTCGAAGCTTTCATTAAAAAATGAAAGAACTATAACAACTCCCTTTCATCTAAGCCGTTTTCCACCTATGAATACCGCCGAACTGCTCGAAAGAGGTCTGAACCGTGAATGGCTGACCGCCGAAGAAGGCGTCTGGCTACTCGAGAATGCCGCCACCGCCGAACTGATGCACGTGGCCAACCAGCTTCGCTTCGAGTCAGTGCCGGAGAAGACGGTGACCTGGATCATCGACCGTAACAGTAATACCACCAACGTCTGCATCGCCAACTGCAAGTTCTGTAACTTCTATCGGCGACCGGGGCACGAGGAGAGTTACGTCACCAGCATCGAGGAGTACAAGCAAAAGATCGAGGAAACCTTTGCCTTCGGCGGGGAGCAGCTACTGCTGCAGGGCGGCCACCACCCTGACCTCGGACTCAAATTCTATTGTGATCTGTTCAGCGAACTGAAATCGCTCTATCCGCGTCTCAAGCTGCACGCCCTCGGCCCTCCGGAGATCGCTCATGTTGCGAAGCTGGAAGGGATGAGCCATTACGACGTGCTGAAGGCACTGAAAGAAAGTGGCCTCGACAGCCTGCCCGGTGCCGGCGCCGAGATCCTCAGCGATCGGGTGCGCCGCCTGATCTCCAAGGGGAAATGCGGCGGCGAGGAGTGGCTCGACGTCATGCGCGCCGCCCACCAACTGGACATCACTACCTCGGCTACGATGATGTTCGGCCACATCGAAACGAACTGGGAGCGGATGGACCACCTAGTGCGGATGCGGCAGGTACAGCATGAAAAGCCGGAACATGCCAAGGGTTTTCTGGCCTTCATACCCTGGCCATTTCAGGACGAAGACACCATTCTCAAGAAAATCAAACGTGCTCGCAATACCGTCACGGGAGACGAGTACATACGCATGATCGCCCTCAGCCGCATCATGCTGCCGAACGTGGTTAACATCCAGGCCAGCTGGCTGACCGTCGGTAAACAGGTGGCCCAATTGTGCCTCCACGCCGGGGCCAATGACTTCGGCTCGATTATGATCGAAGAGAACGTGGTCAGCGCCGCCGGAGCCCGCTGGCGCTTTACGGCCGACGGGATACAGGAGGCGATCCGGGAAGCCGGGTTCCGACCACAGCTACGGACCCAACAGTACGCCTACCGCGAGTTGCCGAGCGATATTCGGCAGCAGCAACTGGATACGGCCGAGCTGATCGTAGATTAGCCTGCATGAGCGGAACCCTTTATTTAATTCCTTCCACCCTCGGTCCGGGGGCAATAGACACGATCCCACCGGCTACGTTGACGGTTATTCGTCGGCTTCGGCACTTTGTTGTGGAAACCGGCAAAGTGGCCCGCGCCTTTCTAAAGGAGGTGGAGCTTGACCACCGGCTACAGGAATGCACGTACTACGAACTCAATAAGCGGACCCACGATGATGAGCTGCCGGGGTTCCTGGCGGCGGCCGCCGACGGCGAAGACATCGGCGTACTATCCGATGCCGGGGCGCCGGGGGTAGCCGATCCGGGTGCGAAGCTGGTTCGTTTGGCTCACCTTCGGGGCATTAAGGTCGTACCACTGGTGGGCCCATCCGCTATATTACTCAGTATTATGGCTTCCGGGCTGAACGGTCAGTCCTTTACCTTTCACGGTTATTTAAGTCCCAAGCGCCCGCAACTCGCCAGGGACCTGAAGCGCCTGGAGAGCGAAAGCCGTAAGTATAAGCAGACCCAACTCTGGATCGAGGCGCCGTACCGGAATCAGGCGACCATCGAGGTTGCCGTGGAAGCACTTGCCCCTACGACCCAGTTGTGTGCCGCCGTAGATCTTACAACCGACTCGGAATGGGTACATACGGCTCCGGTGGGGGAGTGGGCGCGGAGCGCAGGAGCAGACATACAAAAGCGACCGGCAATGTTTTTACTCTTAGCCTGATCTAAGGGAGGGAACGCTGCGGGGCTCAGCGCGGCTATCCAAATTCGAGCACCCTTCGTGCCGAGCCCGTTTTTGTTGCTACCGCACGTTTTTATGCGACCTGAAAGGTCTTGACCTCAGCTCGGTCGGGCTGCCCTTTGAATCACGAAAGCGACCCCACATAACTACCGGCCCCCCCGGAGCGTTAAATTATTCCGATCTTAATGCCACCCGGTAAATCGCTTTCCCATGGCCGCACGGCTCACGCTTTTCCTCAGTCTAATTTCCGTTTCTCTCTTTGCCCAATTCGCGAGCCCGATCAACTGGACTTTCGAGCACCGCCACGTTGAAGGAGACAAATTCGAACTGATAGCTACGGCACGCGCCGATGCCGGTTGGGCAATTTACAGTCAGTTTACCGACGAGGGGGGGCCGGTACCCACCACCTTTTACTGGGATGCCGGTGCCCACTACGAGCGAATCGGCGAGACCGTCGAGGAGGGGCACCGCAAAGAGGGTATCGACGAGCTCTTCGGTGTCAACGTGATCAAATATCTGAGCGACGAACCGACGGTCTTCAGGCAAACGGTACGTATCCTCGATTATGGAACGCCGGTGACGGGGGAAGTGGAGTATATGTGTTGTGACGACACCCAGTGTTTGCCACCTACTACGGAGCCTTATTCTTTTAGCATCGATGCCCCTGCCTCATCGGCCACGACGCAACCGGAGGCCGGTGATCCGCCGGTACCGGAGGCTAAGGTTTCAACGGTCCAGGCAAAAACCGGCGAGGCGGAAATTGATGATCAAAAGCCGGAGTTAGCAGATATGCCTGCGGAAGCGGTTATCGAGACGCACCGGGTGAGCCTTCCGCCCCCCACGGAGTCGGAGCCCGTGAGCTGGTCGTTTCAGGTAGAGGAAATGGGGGGGCAACGCTACCGCCTGTCCGTGACCGGCACGATGGCAGAGACCTGGACGGTGTACAGTAAGGACATCGATCCGGAGATCGGCCCCATTCCCACGGAGTGGGTTATCTCCGAAGCCGCCGGCGTGGAACCCATCGGCCAGGTGACGGAAACCGCGGATCACCTAAAGAAAAAATTCGATACCACCTGGGAAGCGGAAGTCAGTAAGATCGATGGGGGTACGGTGACTTATTCTCAGGTCATTCGAGCTACCGATGGAGCGGCGATAGCGGGCTACCTGACCTACCAGACCTGCAACGATGAGATGTGCCTGCCGCCGCGGGATATTCCTTTTTCCTTTGATCCGGCCAGCGGAACGGCCATTCTGGACGGGGTGTCCGAAGGAGCATTGGCTTCCGCCGAAGAGCCGGTAGCTACCACCGCGGGTACGGACTCGGGATACGCCATCGACGCTGACCCACTTGCCAGCTGTAGCGTCGGAGAAGCGGCCACCCAGGGGCAGAGCCTCTGGTCGATATTCGGCCTGGGATTACTCGGAGGACTATTTGCCCTTATCATGCCCTGTATCTTCCCGATGATTCCCCTTACCGTGAGTTTTTTTACCAAGAGTACGGGTAGCCGCGCGGAGGGTATCAAGGGCGCGGCACTGTATGGATTCTTTATCTTCCTGATCTATGTATTGCTCAGTGTGCCCTTCCACCTGATCGCGGGTATAGACCCGGGAATACTTAATAATATTGCCAGCAACATCTGGCTGAACATCGTCTTTTTCGTCGTCTTCGTGATCTTTGCCGGCAGCTTTTTCGGCTTTTACGAACTGACCTTGCCGCAGAGCTGGAGCAATCGTGCCAGCCAGGCCGAGGGCGCGGGCGGCACCTTGGGCATTTTTTTCATGGCGCTCACCCTGGCGCTGGTCTCCTTCAGTTGTACCGGTCCGATTTTGGGGAGCCTCCTGGTGGAAGCCGTGAGCGACGGAGCGTGGCCGCTCACCGCGGGAATGGCCGGATTCGGGGTGGCTCTCGGGCTTCCATTTGCCCTTTTTGCCGCCTTTCCGGGAGTACTCAACAGCATGCCCAAATCAGGAGGCTGGCTTAACAGCGTTAAAGTCGTGCTCGGTTTCGTTGAACTTGCGCTGGCCTTCAAATTTCTCAGTAATGCCGACCTGGTTGGCGACTGGAATCTGCTACGCATCGAACCCTTCCTGATCATCTGGATCCTATGTGCCCTGGGGATCGCGGGCTACCTCTTTGGGTTGATCAGCTTTCCGCACGATAGCCGGAAGCGCAAGGTCGGACCGGTTGCCGGCTTGATCGCCGTGGCCAGCGTGCTGTTTGCCGCGTATCTCGCATTTGGATTTACCAAAAATGAGGAGACGGGGAGTTATGAATCGCTGAATCTACTGAGCGGGATCGCTCCGCCGGTATGCTACAGCTACTTAAATCCCTGCGATTGTCCTCAGGGAATTACCTGTTTCAAGGACCTGGAAGCCGGGCTTGCCTACGCAAAGGAGGTTAATAAACCGGTCATGCTGGACTTCACCGGCTACACTTGCGTCAACTGCCGCAAGATGGAAGAAAATGTCTGGAGTCAGGATCGAATTAAGGACCTGCTTACGGAAGACTACGTACTGATCAGCTTGTACGTAGACGATCGCAAGGAGCTTCCCGCCGACCAGCAGCGGGAAGTTGCCCGACTGGACGGATCCGGCCGGAATTTTACCATCGATCAGGTAGGGGAGAAGTGGCACTACTTTCAACAACGGGTATTTCAACACGCCACCCAGCCATATTACGTCCTTGTATCGCCGGATGGAAAGACCCTGAACCCACCGGTCGCCTATACGCCGGATGCGGAGGCTTATGAGAAATTTTTGCGCTGCGGACTTAGCGCGTTTGAGATGATGAAGTGAGGAGGTATCTGGTAGGCCGTCCAGATTAAATCTTATGGTAATCGACGACGTCTTTTTAGTCTGTGCCGCGTTCCTCAAATACTCATTTAACTATGGGGACCGTGGGTTAAGGGTGCTACGGTGAAGCCGACTCCGGTTCGAGTGCCTTGCCTACAGCAAAAATCCACCAGCATCTTACCATGATGTTAACCATTGACAGCCCACTAGCCTGTCCAACATACCTTACTAAATATCACTACCTAATAGAACTGAGCGAAATGGTAAGGGCCGGTGCGTTATATTCATAGGCTTTCGGCTACGGCCAACAAGAATCACCACGAACTTTTCATGTCTGTTAGTAGCCCTTTTCATATAGTTTTCAGTGTAAATGTAGGTGGTTTGCCCGGCCTTGGTGCAACCGTTTCCTCATTGGTCCGGAATTGTAGTGATCCCGATTCCTTGATGGTACACGTTATGTGTTCCAATATGCCGGAGAGCCACATGGATAATATCCGCGCCTTATTTAAAAAGCTGAATTATGCAGGTGAATACCATTTCATCGAATACAATGCGGATGAAGAATTTAAGGGGCTACCGAGCTTGCTGGGAGATCTTACTCCTTATGGACGCCTACTAATTCCTCAGTTCATCGATGCTCGCCGTGTTCTCTACCTCGACAGTGACCTGATTATCGAGATCGACCTTTTAAACCTTCGCGATCTGGCTATGGAAGGTTATGCGATAGCTGCCGTTTCCAACCGTACCATAGAGCATTCCCTGGACCTAGAGTATTTCCTGGGCCGCGGCTATCCAAAGGATATGTTATACTTTAATTCCGGAATTTTGCTTATTGATATTGATGCTTGGAAAGAGCAGAATATCACGGCCGTTTGGCGGGATATTCTCACTGATCAGCCAGAAACTATCCCGACCGTTGATCAGACGATCCTTAATCGGGTTTGCGCAGGGGGGTTCAAACGTTTACCGCTACAATATAATGCTGCATTTCTCCCACACCACGCAAAGCCGAACTACGATAAGGCCATCTTTCATTTTGTTGGATCACCAAAGCCCTGGGACTTTTTAGGTAGAGTGATCCATTCTGGCTATGCTCTTTGGAAACGCTATAGTCCTCCATTTTGGGAAAAGGAATACCAGCAGATGACTGTGGCTAGGGTTGGGCGTGCCTGGCATATTCGCCGGAGCCTTGCGAGGACGCTACAGAAGCGGTATATGGGCTAAATCAAGCCAACCACCTACCCCAACCAGGTGTTGGTTCACCATGACTTCTGCCCTGAAATTCCTGTTTTTACCCCTTCTTCTGTTAGCGGCCTGCCATAGCCACGAAGAGGGGATCGAACCGGAGCACGCTCCTGCCTATTTACAGCACCATCCGATTGATGCGGAGACGGGGCTGCTACTACCCGATAGTCTTGGGTATCCGGGTAATCATCCCTTCGATCCCGAAACCGGGGTGGTTTCACCCGAACCCGTTCGGGACTGGAAATTTGTCGATCAATCCGACCGGCCCTTCGGAAGTGAAGATCTGCGGGGCAAGGTTTACGTAGCAGAGTTCTTTTTCACCTCTTGCCCTACCATATGTCCTAAAGTCAAAAGCCAGATGCTGCGGTTGGAAGAACGGTTTGCCGATGACCCAGACTTCAGGTTGGTTTCCTTTTCCGTTGATCCCAAGCGGGATACGCCGGAAAAAATGACCGAGTATGCCGGTAAGTTAGGTATTGAAGATCTGGACCGCTGGCGCTTCATTTACGGCGATAAATTCGAGATTTACGATCTGGATGAAGATTACCTCAGCATTGCACTGGAGAATCCCGCGGCGGAAGGCGGTTTTGACCATAGTGGGTACATTGTCCTGGTTGATCGGCAAGGCTACGTCCGGGCTTACGCCAGCGGTCTGGTTGAAGAAGAAGTCACCCACCTCATGGAAGACATCGAGAAGTTGCTTGGTCAGTAGCCGGCTTGGGGTTCTCGATTACTGTTCCCGCAATTCTCGCCAAAGATTTTCCCGGGCGGGAGCCTCGTAGCGGGTTCTTCCCGTCTCGGATTGGTAGATGTTGGTTCGGTTAAGCAAGTTGGTTAGGACCTTGCGGCGGCCGTTGCGAAAGACAAATCCGGGGACCATCCAGAATTCTTTTCTCACTGCGGCAATGTAACGGTCGTAAGCTTGTGGGGAACGGGCCAGAACAGCAAGATCCAAATCGATCAACAAGGCTTCGTCTCCGTCGTCGTGATCAGAAGCCAGATGATTTTTGGTGGCCAGGATAAGCTCCCGGCAACGGTTAATTCGTTGGGGTTCCATTTTGCCGCTCCCTTTAAGTTCACGACTGGCGGAAAGGGCACTTCTACGTTCATTATCGGAACGGGTAGGTTTATATACTATATCGTGATAGACTAGCGCAATGCCAAAAACCAGCGGGTCTTTAGGCGGAGAATGATGGGGCATGTGCGAGATCATCTCCTCCAGGTGATCCAGGTTGTGGTATGCCCGACCGGCATAGGCCTTTTCAACATTCCTCCAGCTCTGCTTCGGAAAGTCGAGTTCGTCCCTTAACTGTTCAAAAAAGGCTTCAACCACGCGAAAGGGTTTAATTGGACGCGGGAAGGCTTACCTTTGCGGCCGGAATATCGTACCGAATGTCACTGTCGGCCTTGCTGGCCGGCCACTAAAGTAAAGCTATGTCGGGAAAAATAAATGAAACCCTTCGCCAACGCATTCTGCAATTTATCACGGAGGCCCTGGCCGAGGACGTAGGCGCGGGGGATTTTACCAGTGAGGCTACCATCCCCGCCGATAAACGAGATACGGCACGCTTGCTGGTCAAGGATGTCGGCATTTTAGCCGGCGTCGAAGTGGCGAAAATGATTTTTCAGCACGTCGATCCTACTATGGAATTCGACCAACTTAAGACTGACGGCGACCTGGTACATGTAGGTGACGAGGCATTTTACGTGACCTGTAATTCAAGAGCCCTGCTACAGGCCGAACGATTGGTCCTGAATACCATGCAGCGTATGAGCGGCATTGCCACGTTGGCCAACCAGTATGTTTTCGAAGTGGAAGATTTGCCGGTCAAGGTGCTGGACACGCGTAAGACCACGCCTAATCTTCGCTTCCTGGAAAAATGGGCCGTCCAACTTGGCGGCGGGCATAATTACCGTAACGGCCTCTACGACCGAATCATGATCAAGGACAATCACGTCGACGCGGCCGGTTCCCTTACCGAGGCGATCAAAGACGTTCAGGTATTCTTCCAGGAGAACGACATGAACCTACCGATAACCGTAGAGGTCAGGAACTTAGTGGAATTGATGGAAGTTCTGCAGGTCGGTCAAGTTGACCGCATCATGCTCGATAACTTCGAAATCCCCTTGTTGCGGGAAGCGGTAGCGCATATTGATGGCCGCTTTGAAACCGAAGCAAGCGGTGGCATCACCCTGGATAGTATTCGTTCCGTCGCCGAAACAGGTGTCGATTATATTTCAGTGGGAGCCCTGACGCATTCGGCCATTAGCCTCGACCTGAGTTTGAAGGTCGTTTAAAAAAGACCGACACCCCGCCCGGAGGAGGGATGCCGGTCCGGCCTTTCCTGCTGCCTTGTTTGGATGGTAGGCGCCTGGTTTCTCTAAGTGTAACTCACCTGAGTTAGCCGGCTACCGGAAAGGAGTAAACACGTTGCAAAAAATGCTTTCCCTGAAGTCCCCGGTATAGTGATTGAAGGATGAAGGAAAGCTACCCTTGTTTATCTAGAAGGGCAGGTCTTCGGCGGGCGTCATAGCCGCTTTCTTCTTGCCGCGCCGCTTGGAAGTTTTTTTCGGTGCCGGCTCGGCGGCCATCATTTCGGATTGCTCCTTGTCGTCACCGGATGCAGCATAGGAGCCGTTATCGCGGGAGCCGAGAAAGGTGAATTCATCCAGTATGATCTCCGTGCTTACCCGGACCTGTTCGTGCTTATCGGTCCACTTCCGGTAGCGAATGGAACCAGTAAGGGCGAGCTGACTACCCTTTGACAGGTAGCGCTCCAGTACGTCCACTACTTTGCCGTAAGCTTGGATGGAATGCCATTCGGTGCGGGTGATACGCTCACCGGCCTTATTGCGGTAGGAGTCGTTGGTGGCGAGACTGAATTCGATTACGCGGGTTCCGCTGGTGAGCGTTTTGACCGTAGGGTTCTGGCCTACATTGCCGATAAGGGTTACACTGTTACGTACTTGCATGGTAAAAAGGATTAGTATGACTCGCATCCCTTGTCGCATGAATTAATGGACACGAGCATGGGTGATGAAAAGTGCCCCGGTCGATCGCGGCGTGAAGCAGTACACGGTGCTTTCATTCGGTGACGGTCCAAAGGTGAGGGGCTTCCTATCCGTTAATCGTCAATTAAACGTATACTTGCGTTTTTAGCCGTTTAAATACGTTTAAAAACGCCTACATATCCTATAAAATGCTGATAATCACCTGATTAGGTTTAAGGAATGATTATGGAATTTTTTTATTATTTTCCTCCTGTCTGGTGCACAGACCGTCACTGTCCAGACAGGCGAGCCGCATTCGCATATTTTACCTCTCGCCGGCTTTGGAGTTCGCCCCCTGACTGTGTGCAGTAAGGCCAAAATCGCTAGCTGATAAGGCCAAATCGTTGCCGGGATAGGGACTTCCACCCTGCAGACCACGGAGGGGGGCCGTTCAGCACCTGCGCGCCGCCGCCAGAAAATTGGCCCGCCCCGTAACATATTAAACATATACCGTATAAAAGGAAAAACCCCACTAATGCAAAGCAAAACGCTACTCCCCCTTCTTTGCCTCCTCATTTTAGCCTGGACCGGCTGTGACAGCATCGACGATCTGTCGGGTGGAGCTCGTGCACCGGAAATCACGTTTACGAGTACGACCTATGAGGCCGATTTTTTCGAGACGGGCAGCTCAGGCACCCCCTCCATCGACTGGAACGGTGCGCAGGGCACCATCAGTCTGGGTAGCTCCATCCAAGGCCTGAACGTAAACTCCACCACGGGACAGCTACAGTGGAATAAAATGCTCCCGCCCGGCACCCACAACGTCGAGGTGGTCGTAAGCAACAGCGAGGGGCAGGTGGTAGTACCCGTCACCATCAACAATCCGTTGTCGGGCACCTTCGAAGGGACCTACGCCGGGTCCTATGATTTTAGGCTCGAGTTCTCGGAAGACGGCTCGTTACTTGTCTTTGCTGATGGGCTTACCGCCACGGGTACCTTTGAAGTCGACAACGGCGAACTCACCGGCTACTATATCTACGACGATTACCCGGATATCGACTACACCATCCTGGCGGATGTGGAGCAAACCAACGCCGCGGCGACCCTCACCGGCGATTACTATGAGGGTGAGTATTCGGCGGGCGATACACCGGTCAATGAATTTGAAGTCACGCTGCAGTAGCTCATTGCACCGGCCAGCCAGTATCTGCAGTGATGGCTACATCCCTTTTGTTGGCGGGGCCGTCCATTTATTTCTCATCATCCTGCAGACCAAGCCCCTATTGGTCGTAGGAGCTAAACCCAATATTCCGAATGCTTTTCAAGAATTCCATGCCCCTTTTCTGCTGATCGGCCTACTTTTCTGGTCCGGTTGTGACGAAATCGATAACATCTCCGGCGGTGCCAGTGCCCCGGAGGTGACCTACGGCAGTACGACTTACGAAGCAGATTTTTACCAGCCGGGCGCCACCAGTGCACCCAATATCGACTGGAATGGAGCTCAGGGAACGATAAGCCTGGGCAGCACCATCGCGGGCTTGAATGTGAATTCCACCACCGGCCAGGTGCAGTGGACCAAAATGCTGCCTCCGGGAACGCACGACGTAGAAGTGATCGTAAACAACAGCGAGGGGCAAGTGGTCGTACCGATAACCATTCAAAACGCGCTCGAGGGAAGCTTCGAGGGTGACTACAGTGGTGGAAGTTATTTCGCCTTAATATTTGTTGACGATGGCACGGTAGAGGTCGAGGCCAATTCGTCCACTTCTCCCGACGAAGGTAATGGCACCTATACGATGGAAGATGATGATACCGTCGTAATCGACTATACTTATACATCGACCGGCGAGGAATATTCCGTGCGTGTAGATCTCACCCAAGGGTCCAACGAGGCGACATTGGAAGGAAATTGGTTTTTTGGTTACGGCGCGGAGGGGACACCCGGAGGCTCGGTCAACGTGGTGCTTGAGTAGGTAGCTGGAACCGCTGGATCAGAACAAACAGCCCCTGACGCCGCTTTGGAAGGCATGGGCGATTTTCCTGTTCATTCCGTGCTTGAACGCTGTGCGGCGGCCGTAGCCAATAAGGCCCCCGCCGCCATGTTCGGCCTGCGCGACGAAGGCTACAACAGCCTCTACGAGCAACTGGTAAGCAGCCTGATCAGCGTACGTACTTACGACGAAACCAGCACCGCGGTCAGCCGGCGCCTGTTCTCTCGTGCCCGTACACCCGAAATCATGATTGAGCTGGAGCCGGGAGAACTGATCGCCCTGATCGCCGAAGCCACCTTCGCTCCTGCCAAAGCCGACAATATTCTCGCCCTTAGTCGATCCATTGTTGATGACTACGGAGGTGAAACACCGGCCGACTACGATAAACTGATCGCCTTTCGCGGCGTAGGCCCGAAGGTCGCCAGTCTGGCCCTCGGCGTTGCCCTCAATCATCCGATCATTGCCGTAGACATCCACGTCCACCGCATCACGAACCGGTGGGGCTACGTTGCCACATCTACACCCGATAAAACCCGGGACGCATTAAGCAGGAAACTTCCGCATGACTTGTGGATCGAGATCAACCGCGTCCTGGTCCCCTTCGGTAAACACGTCTGCACCGGTACCCGACCGAAATGTAGTACCTGCCCGGTGCGGGAGGATTGCGCGCAGGTTGGTGTGACATCTAGTAGGTAGTCTTTTAGTTCTTTAGTCCTTTAGCTCGTGAGGCCCTAAAAGACGAAAAGACTAAAGAACTAAAAGACTAAAAGACTACTTAATAACCACTTCCTCCAAAAACTCCTCCCCGAACTCCTCGTTCAGCCGGTCGCGAATACCCTCCCGTACCATGGTCAGTTGATTGCGGAGGGGAGCGTTAGATACGTATACGTAGAGCTTCCGATTCCGGACCAGGAAATCCCGGGTATTATCCGCGGTGTGCTTACCGAAGAAGTCTTCCCAGACCATTTTGGTGCGAGCCTTGAAGTAGCCGGCCTCGTTGTGCTGATTGCGCAGCAGGCGAAGGAAGGCTTGCTTTAGTTCCTGCGGTTCGGGTTTTTGGGGCGGCTTTTTGTACATGGCGTTATTCCTCCTCTATTAACTGTTTCCACTCGTCTTCGTTGCGGGCAACCCCGTCAGCTACCAGGAACCTTTCCCATTCCATTTGCGGGTGTTCGCCGATGAGGGAGGTGACCCGCTGCGGATCGGTATCCGTAATGAAAAGCTGCCCGAACGCCGAGCTCATTACCAATTTCAGCAATTGCCCTACGCGTTCGTGGTCGAGTTTATCGAAAATATCATCGAGGAGGAGGATAGGGGTCCGGTCGGTGCTTCGCTCGAGGAGGCGGTACTGAGCCAGCTTGAGTGACAAGACAAACGACTTGAGCTGCCCTTGACTGGCGACCCTTTTGAGGGGGTGACCCTCCTGCACGAAGACCAGGTCATCCCGGTGAATGCCGCCCGTCGTCCGCTGCAGGATACGATCTTTGTCCGATCGGTCGCGAAGCAGTTCCTTCCAGGATTGATGGCTGAGTTGCGATTGATATTCCAGGTCTACCCGTTCCCGCTCACCGCTGATCGCCGCATAGGCCTCGAGGAGTAATTCGGTGAAGGGAGCCACGAAATCGCGTCGTTTTTCAAAGAGGTAGTTTGCCGGTTCCTCCATCTGCGCGTCGTAGACCGAGAGTAGGCCGGAAGTATCTTCCCGGCCGTCCAGTTCCTTTAGCTGGGCATTTCGGTTCTCCAGCAATTTATTATAGGTGATCAGGTGAGCGAGGTACTGCGGATCGGTCTGGCTCAGGCTGTTGTCGAGGAGCTTCCGGCGGGTTGCGCTCCCCTCCAGTACCAGACTGATATCGTCCGGCGTAACGATGACCACGGGGTAGCGCCCGACGTGTTCGCTGATTCGGTCGTAGGGTGTGCCGTTGCGCTCGATCACCTTGCGCTGCCTTTTTCTCAGTTTGATCACGATGTGGTCCTCGCGGTCATTGTCCAGTTGAAACCATCCCTCCAGGCGAGCCACCCCGTCGCCGTGGCGGATATTATACTGATCCACCGAACTGCCGTACCCCTTGCTCATGCAGAGGTAATAAATCGCCTCCAGGAGGTTGGTCTTGCCGGCCCCGTTGAAGCCCACGAAGCAATTGAGCCGCGGACTGAAGCGAAGCGCCTGCCGATCGTAATTCTTAAATTGGGTCAGTTTGAGGGAGGAGAGGTGCAAGTACGAAATACGAAGTTTGAGGTACGAAGTACAAAGGTATCGGTAGCCGGCGGGTTCAATGTATTGTTTGGCGGTAATGGAACATCCAGGCAGGCAATTTTTGCGGCGGGGCGCAGGTAAGGAGGTGGTTACAAATTGTCAGGCGCCACGACTCACTAGTGGCTAATCCCGGGGTTACCATCGAGTGGAGCAAAGGTGTCGCTATGCGACGGATCGATAATCTACTGTGCGTTACTGCGCAACTGTTTTTTAACCTCAGAAACGCGGAGATACGCAGAGGTGAGAGTGCAAGACCTTCGGTCCGCTTTCGGTCCGTCTGTTGCGGGAGAAGTATTAAACTCGGAGGTGCCACGGATTACGGCACAGAGAAGCGACATTCGGCCGCTTTGCGGCGGAGACAAAGCGCGAAGAAATAGAGAAGCGTCAAGTGTGGAAGAGGCACCTGGTATCTCCGAAATACCTCCGTAAAACTCCGCGTCCCTCCGCGGCTCGTATGTTCGTATGTTGCAAATAGGATCGGATTCACTTGGTTTAGCTGCCCTTCAGTGCCGATCTTACTTCTAGTCGAAGATAGGTCATCCGCGTCAAAAGCGGCTCGGTGTAGTCAGCTACTCGCAGAGGGCGGCCACTTCGATTAGAAGGCTTTTCGAGTCGCAATAGCACTTAACTCCGCAGGCTGCCCATGCCGTGAGAGACCATAAAGCTACGAGGAAAGACGACGGAAGTTCTTCGCCCCTTTTAGCTCACTTCTTAATCCCACTGCCATGCTTCCCTCCCGCTGGGCTATTGGACTGGACGTCAGTAAAGACGACTTCGTAGCCCGTATTTTTCTTGTCGACCAAAAAGGGCGCCCCCACCGTCGTCGCAAACGCAAATTTTCCAATAACGCCACCGGCCATACCGGCTTTTACCAGTGGCTCGAAAAACATGCCCCGCAACCGACGCCCCGCCGGGTGGCTATGGAAGCTACGGGGGTCTACCACGAGCGCCTGGCTTATTTTCTGCACGACCAGGGCTGTGCCACCAGCATTGTGCTTCCTAACTTGGTCAAGGCCTTTGGCCGTAGTCTCAATCAATTCTCCAAGACCGACCCGATCGATGCCGACATCATCGCCCGGCTGAACGCTGAGCGGGAACTTGCCGAGTGGCAACCGGCCAACGCCCATATGCGGCGACTCAAAACGTTGAGCCGGGAACGGCAAACGCTGCTGCAAGAGCAAACTAGCTGGCTGAACCGCCGCCACGCCCACGAACATTCCGCTCAACCCTGCCCCTCCACCCGCCGGCGTATGGAACAGCAACTTAAACTGATTAAGCGTCAACTACAGCAGGTGGAAAAAGAAATGGAGCGGCTTACAAAGCGCGATGAACAATTGGCCGGCAGTGTCCGGGTGATGAGCTCCATTAAGGGAGTAGGTGCCACCACCGCGCTGACGATTCTGGCCGAAACCGACGGGCTGCAACTGTTTAAAAACCGCGCTCAACTCATTAAGTATGCCGGTCTGGATGTGGTGGAAAAACAGTCGGGAAGTAGTATCCATGGTCAGGCCCGAATATCCAAACGCGGGAATAACCGACTGCGCGGTGCGCTCTTTATGCCTGCTCTGACGGCCATTCGCTACCCGGGAGTGTTCCGAGATGTTTACTTACGCCAGTTGGAGCGGCAGGGGTGCAAACCAAAAGCACTCATGGCCGTACAGCGTAAACTGCTGATGGTCCTTTTCGCCTTACACCGCAAGGACCAAGAGTATGAGGAGCAAATCCATCGTCAACGGCTGGAAAAAGAAGTAGGCAACCACGTGGATTGCCTACAGTGACTCATTCGAATCAAGCCGAACGGTCTAGGGTAGATAAAGGTAAATCTTTCTAAAGAAAAGCTTGGTTTATAACATAGCACCTCTGTGGTTATTTAAAAATCGCGCAGCGACCAAAGGGCAAGAGAATCAGGGAAATCCGTGTTTCCTTAACGAGCCGAAGGCGAGCTGAGCCATGCGGCAGCCCTTCGTAATTTAGACTTCGTACCTCAAACACCGTACTTCCCTACACCGCCACGTCGTGCTCCCGCAAAGCGGCATTCAGGCTGGTCTTCTTATCGGTACTTTCCTTCCGTTTCCCGATAATGAGTGCGCAACTCACCTGGTAATCACCGGCGGGGAAGGACTTGGTGTAGCTACCGGGAATCACGACCGAGCGTTCCGGTACCACGCCGCGATGGGTGACGGGTTCGTGTCCGGTGACGTCGATGATACGCGTGCTCTGGGTCAGGACAACGTTGGCACCGAGGACAGCCTCTTTGCATACCCGCACGCCTTCGACGATGATGGAGCGGGAGCCAATAAAGCAATCATCTTCCACGATGGTAGGCGTAGCCTGTAGCGGTTCGAGGACGCCGCCGATCCCGACACCGCCACTCAGGTGGACGTTGCGTCCGATCTGTCCGCAACTGCCTACCGTGGCCCATGTATCGACCATCGTGCCGCTGCCGACCCAGGCACCGATGTTGACGTAGCTCGGCATCAGAATGACGCCCTTCTCCAGGTAGGCGCCGTAGCGGGCTACGGCGGGCGGTACGACGCGGACTCCCTGCTCGGCATAGTCTCGCTTCAGTTCCATCTTATCGTGGAATTCGAAGGGGCTCACCTCAATGGTTTCCATTTGCCTGATGGGAAAGTAAAGGACTACGGCCTTTTTTACCCAATCGTTTACCTGCCACTGGCCATCGGCGGCGGGCTCGGCTACACGGAGGCGTCCCTTATCCAATTCTTCTATTACAGCATCGATCGCCTTGCGGGTGGAGGTCTCCTTTAACAGCTCCCGGTTGTCCCAGGCTGCCTCGATGGGTGCGCGGAGGTCTTGCATAGCTTGCTCTTTAATATTGATAATTAAGCGGACAAAGATGCGGAAAACTGTAGGGATGCACGGTTTTGCCGTTTATCCTTATATATTGGATGTTTAATTATCCATTTCACACTATGAATCCGTTTGTACGGTTTTTCCTAGTCGGTTTACTCCACGCAGTTTATGCTGCCGGAGTGGTCGATGCCCAAGACGTCCCCATTGACACGCTGTTAGAAAGAGGGGCTTACGCGGCCGCGGCCGAACAATTAGAGAAAAAAGGTGACCGCGAATCCCTAATTCTCGCCGGTAATGCCTGGATTGAAATCGATAGTACGGAAAGGGCGCTTCGAGACCTCCGGCAAGCAACGATGGGGGAGGGCGGTGAACAAGCGTTGGATAGCCTTACGGGTATGGCCTTCCATAAAATGGGGGTGGCCGCCTACAATGCGTACGATGACAGTCTGGCGATTGTGTATTATCGGCAAGCCATAGCTGTCCGGGACCGGGTCCTACCCCGATTTCACAATGAGCGCGCCCATACCCGCGCAAATCTCGCCGGTGTACTTAACCTCTATGGAAGAGTAGATACTGCCATCGTGCTTTTGCGGGAAGCCAACACCATCTTTGAAAATGTTACCGAGCCCGATAGCCTGAACTGGTTGCGCAACCTGGTCCAACTGGGAATCTTTGCCGAAGCTTCGCGCAACTACCGCCTTGGGTACAGTTCAAGTTTCCGGGCGGTGTCTTTACTGCAGGAGATGGACGTGTCGCGCTACGATGCTTTCATAACCTATTACCAGGCGGCACAGGTACTATTGCGGCTGGATGAGCTGTCGCCCGCCCTCGAATACGCCGGAAACGCGTTAGAAGTGGCTCGGAAAACCGGGGAGGACAAAGTCATTGCCGATGC
Source organism: Lewinellaceae bacterium (assembly GCA_963747415.1). Lineage (GTDB taxonomy): Bacteria > Bacteroidota > Bacteroidia > Chitinophagales > Saprospiraceae > Neolewinella. Next base: position 3,031,464 of record CAVVFF010000004.1, read on the forward strand.
CTACAATATGTTGGCAATCGTGGAGCGCGAGATCGGGCATATTCAAAGCAGCTACCAAAACCTGCGGCAGGCAGAATACTACGCGAATAGGTCACCGGACACTGCCTCCCTGGGTATCATATACCTTAATCTGGCGGAATATTACGGAGGCGAAGACGATCGGGACAATATGGAGAAATACGATCGGCTGGCCAGAGAATACCTCAGCCATGCGGGCAAAATAGAAATGTATTACAGCAGTGAAAAAGTACCCGCCATCCTACTGCGTTGGGGACAGCAGGAAGCTGCGCTATCCATGCTCGATGAGCGACTCGCTTACCTTACCGAGGGGAGGATACAGGGTCCGCCCCAGGCAATGAATAAACTACCGCCGGCGAACATGGTACCGGTCATCGATCTGCTCGGTCACCGGGCCACTGCCTATGCCGCTTTGGGCCAGCCGGATAAGGCATTAGCCGACTACCGGGCCTTGTTTGCCCTACAGGACCGACTGCGGCAAGCGGTCTCTGATAGTGACAGCCGCGGATTTTTGAGTAAAGATCAGCGCAGGTTTTACGATCGCGCTATCTCCCTCTTACTCGAAGCCTACGCCACCGACGGGAATGAAGATCATTTGTGGGAAGCGTTTAGCCTGAGTGAACGGGCCAGAGCCTACAGCTTGCTCGCCTCGGTACAGGCCAATTACCAGCGAATTCCACCTACCGTTAGGGAATTGCAGCAAAAGATTTCCAGACTAGAAAGACGGGTCAGTTTGGGGGAAGCTGATCGCCGGGAGGACCTTGCCGCCGCCCGAATCAAGATGGACCGCTTGCAGGTGCCCGAAGTAACCCCGCCTCCGGCTGATTTTGAAATTGAACGGGATGAGCTGGAAGCGTTTTTGCTGGAGAACAATTCCCATCTATTGCAGTACCATCTGGCACCGGAGGGAAGCGTGGTTTTTCTCTTCGGGCCAGAGGGCAACTTGGCAGCTTTCCCGATCACGAGGGATTCACTGCTTAGTGAGCAGGTGCATAGCTGGCGATCTGCCATCGCGCGGAGTAGTTACCGGCGTAAATCGGTAGCGAACCGGGAAGAGCAGATTCAGCGGGACCGGGAGTATCTCGAGACCGGGTTGGACTTGGGGCATCAACTTTTACCCGCTGCCCTCCGGGAATCATTGAACCTGCGCGCCGCCGCCCCGGATAAACGGCCGCGCCTGTGCATCGTGCCCGACGGTGTCCTGAATTACCTTCCCTTTGCCGCTTTGCCCCTCGCGGGTTCCGACCTGCCCCTGGATTACAAGAGCGTTCCCTATTTGCATACCGCCGCCGACCTGACCTACACCTATAGCGCTAATTACCTGCTGAAGGTGAGCCAGGAAAACCCGAGAGAATACGAACGGAATATGGTGGCCTTCGCGCCGTCGTTCCAGCCCCACGGGGAAGCCTTGGCTGATACTCGCTCGACCAAGAGCATGCTGCGCTCCAATGCCACCCTGGATCCACTGGTGTATAGCAAGAAGGAGGTCCGGGCAATTTCCGACCTGGTTCCCCATACCCAGACTTATTTCGATGAGGAGGCAGACCGGGAGCATTTTGTTGCCTCGCTGGGAACAGCTCAGATACTTCACCTGTCGAGCCATGGCTCGGTTGACCCTACGGACCCGAATCTCAGTTTTGTTGCATTCTCCCAAAGCGGAGACAGCCTGCAAAAAGAGCAGCTACTCTACTTCAACGATCTCTACGGGCTGCCGATCAACAATGAACTGACCGTGCTATCCGCCTGCGAGACCGCGATGGGGCAACTGGCGGTGGGCGAGACTACGATGAGCTTTGCCAGTGCTTTTGCCGCGGCGGGTGCCAGGAGCACCCTGACGACACTGTGGCAGGTCGACGATGAGGCTACCAAAGATTTGGTGGTGAACTTTTACCGCCGGCTGGTTAAAGGAGAAAGCAGGCTGATTGCACTGAACGGGGCTCAGAGCGATTTACGGGAAGCAGGAGACTATGCCCACCCCTATTACTGGTCGGGAATGACCCTTTACGGTGCTTCGGGGACGCTGGATTTTTTGGAGGCCGAAAATGAGTATATGCCCGATTGGGCCTGGGCGATCGTTATCGTCCTCGTCGTAGGGGCACTGGGCGCCTTCCTCTACATCATCAGAGCGGCTGACGCGAATTTGAACCCCGCAACGTAGACAACCTTATCCGTAGATCATTCCAGTGGGAAGGAAAGAAGAAAACCCGCAACAGCTGGATCGGCGGCTGATGGTCGGAGCGAATAATAATCTTGTCCTCACCAAGATCGACTTCGGTGATATTGAAGAGGGCGATTTCCTTGGGGGCTCGAAAGCCCGTTTTCGCCCGTAACGAAAGGTTGTCCAGGCGAACCCGGAAAAGATTGCGGGTTGCCAGGGTGAGAAATACCGGCACCAGTAGGAGCGTAGCCGGCCCCAGGTAGAGCCCCGTGACCCAGGCATAGATCAGGTAAAGGGGAATTCCCGCCAGGCTTAGCAATAGCACGAAAAGTGAGGCATTGCGCATTGGGAAAAAATACCCGGCGCGGTAATCCCTGATCATGAGAAATACCTCCGTCAGCACGGCCACGAGCACGGCAATGGCTAGGAGGGAGAAAAGGGTGAACATCCAGGAAGGCGTACTCTGTGGAAGGAAGCGGTAGGCCACGACTACGAACAATACCAACGCGACACTGCCCGCGTCGGCTAACCATTGGTAGGGTGGCTTATTTCTCATACTTCACAAATGCGAAGGCCTTCGTTTAGGGCCTTGATCTTATCATCGTAGGAAGGGACAAATTCCTGAGCGATGAAGCCGTCAAAGCCGGTTTCATGGATGGCCCGAACGATAGCGGGGTAATTCAGCTCCTGCGTATCGTTGATCTCATGCCGACCGGGGACACCGCCGGTGTGGTAATGGCCAATGTAGGGATGGTACTTGCGGATAGTAGCGATCACGTCACCCTCCATAATTTGCATGTGATAGATATCGTAGAGCAATTTGAAGCGATCCGATCCGATCATTTCGGCGAGTGCGGCCCCCCACTGGGTGCGGTCGCACATATAATCCGGGTGATTGACCTTACTATTGAGTAATTCCATTTGGAGGGTCACCCCGGCGTCTTCGGCCAATTCGATCATTGGGCGTAGACCGTTGGCGCAGTTGATCATCCCGTCGTAGTCGCTCATTCCGCGGCGATTGCCGCTCATCACGATGACGTTCGGAATTCCGTGATCCGCCGCGTCGCGAATGACCTTGGTGTAGTCTTCCTGGAGTTTGGCATGATTCTTAGGCTCATTCCAGCCATCGGCGATGCTGAAGCCATCGTAAGTGCCCATGGCACAGGTCATCCCGTAATTCTTGAGAATCGGCCACTGGTCGACGCTGGTCAATTCAATACTTTCAAGTCCTATGTCCTGGCCCCGTTCGGCGAGTTCCTCCAGGGGCATGCCCTGGTAGCACCAAAGGCAAGTGCTGTGATTGGTTTTGGCAAACCCTGCGGATTTAGTCGCTGCATTGGTAGTGGCCATAGCGTTACCGATGCTTAGGGTAGTGAGACCAAGGGCTGTATTTTTCAGTGCGGTTCGACGATTCATAGTAAGTTTCTTGCATGATGATGAGCAACCGTCAAGATACGCATTTTGCCGTACCAGTCGGCGCCGGGGCGGCAGGAGAATAGGTTTCGGGGCGAAAGTTTTGCAGGAAAAAGGGTATTATGTTGTAACGGCCTACACCCTACAGAGCATAGAGAATTGAATTTCCTGCCCCGCCCGGGGCCGACAAAGCTATCTACGTTATCAAATACACTCAAATGAACACGGATTACTTATATACATGGCTTTTTATTCTTTGTCTGGGATTGGCTATTGCCGGATGTGAACCTACCGAGGATCCACAGCCAGAATCCTGCGACTTCGATACGCCACAGTTACGTTACAGTAGCGATGCGGAATGTGAACCAGACCTCATCCGGCTCGGAAAGCTTACAGAACCCCAAACCGGGAATATCCCGGATCTGCCTTTTGGTTGCAATCAGGCAAATGAAAGGGGCCGGGTCGTGGAAATGTCCGGTCCCCCAACCTCCGGCAGCTTCCAGCTTCATGTTTACAATGGTACGGAAGGCTACGTTTACCTGCAGGTTTTTGGGGCCATAGGTTGTGAGGGCCCGTTCGTACCCGTTACGGACTGTATCGCCGACGATGCCGTCGGGTTCAAAGTGACTGTCAGCCCGACCGAAGCATATGAACGGTATTTTATTCGTATTGATTTAGCGGCCTCCGGTCCGGATGAAGATTACGTTCCCTACGATGCCGATCAGGATAATTTCGTGGCCGTAGCGGCCTACGAAGGTAAGGAGCCCGCCTTTTCCAATCAAATGGAATACAATTCCAGAGAAAATCAACAAGACGGTCAGGACGTAGTACCGCCCGCCCGCCTGCCCGTAAGCTGTACGGGACTGACCTTCCACCGTCTGATATTCAGCAGCTGCGATTCGAAGCAGGATCTCGAGGCCTGGGCCGATGAGATGGGGCTTCCGGTGAGTGAATCCTATGAAGGTAAAGGGGGGGCAGTCGTCGCTGCCGATGTTCCCGACGGAATGTCTCTGCAAACTATCGGCGGTGCCGCCCGTCAGCAACGTCCGAAACAGGATACTACGGGTACGTCGGTGGAACCGGATTACATTATCAGTCTATTCAACCCCGATGACCCGACCAACTACTTCTCCGGCGGCCTGGAACAGACCAGCCTAAAAATTGAGGAAATCAAAAATTGCCTTGCCTTTAAACCAGAGGCCAAGAGCAGCAAGGACAAGGAGCAGATCATAGTTACGATCATTGATAGTGGTGTCGATTATGCTCCGGTGAACTTTGATTATTGGAAACAGACCCTTTACCAGCAGCCCGTTTCCACCGCCTTCATCCAATCCGGACAACTCGGGTTTGACTTTATCGAGAACGATATGGAGCCCGACGACCAGACGCCGCATGGCACCTTCGTATCGGGGGCCGTGGTAGGCGGATACCGCGGAAGGATGCCACTCACTACGGTCCACTTCAAAATTTTCGGAGCCCAGAAGGCAGCCACCTACTATGGTGCTTTAGTGGCTATACGTGAAGCCATAACCATCGAGAGCGATATCATTAACATGAGCTGGGGTTTCTACGCCGACGAGACACCGGCTGCACTCCAGTGTTTGGTCGAGCAGGCCCGTAAGCAAGGAATTGTAATGGTGACTAGTGCAGGAAACGAAAACGAAGATATTTCCAGCAATCGGCAATGGCCGGCGTCCTTCGCGGCCACGTTTCCGGAGACGGTGGTGTCGGTGGCTTCTTACGAATTCGAAAACGATGACCTTGACCCAAGTAATGTCAGACGAATCTCTTTCTCGAACAAGGGGGTGCCCGACGTAGCTGTTGCCGCCTTTATGACTACCGAAACGCCCAATTACGGCACTTCGGGCACCGGCTATTTTCTCGGAACGTCAATCTCCACACCCATCGTGACGCGTACGATGGCCAACATCGTAGCCGAAGGAGGAAATGGCGTATCGGACTTAAAACAAGTGTACGATTCGGGCCCCCAACTCAGCGGTGAGGTAACCGACCAGAATTTCCTACCCGTTTGCCTGGACGTAAATATGCCCTGACCCGTCGATAAGGGATCAACCCGGTCTCCGGCCAGCTCGCACAAGCTGGCCGGAGACCGACCCATCTGGTACCCGGCGTGCCCTGGCCGTGTCATGCCTGTTGTTTTAACATGGGAAGCTTACATTAATAACACCTATTTTAGGTTTCAGCCATGACATTCTTCCAACGCTCCCTTGTCCGTCTTTTTCTGGTAGCCTGTTTGCCCCTGGCTTGCACTGGCGGGATGCTAATGGCTCAGGACTCTGCCGCATTCGAACGGCGGATGAAATATTTCGTGGCGGCGCAGCGATCACAGGACCAGCAGCAGGATAGCCTGGCCCGCTTAAGTTACGAGGTTAGTACCTGCGACGATGCGGGAAGGGTTGTGATGGATAGTTTGACCGGTCTAGCATACCACCGGATAGCGACGATGTATTTTAATGCGGCGAAGGATACGCTGGCGATGCCGTATTTCCGTCGTTCGTTGGCGTTGAGGGATAGCCTGTTTGCGGGCCCGCACGACGAAAAGGCGCACGTCCGGACTAACATGGGTATGTCCATGTATTACTACGGTGATATCGATTCGGCCGCGCTACTTATACAAGAGGCTAATGCCATTTATGAGCAATTGCCCGCGCCCGATAGCCTCAACTGGATAAAGAGCCTGAATCAACTGGGAGCCCTAGCGCTGCAGTATGATGATTACAGTATGGGATATGCCTCCAGCTACCGGGCGGTCGAAATATGTCAGGCGCTGGATAAGGTGGACGACTTGACTAGCTTCCTCACCTATTATCAGGCCGTTCGGGTGCTCTTCAATTTTGGGGATGCGGAACAAAGCCTGGTTTACGCCATGCGGGCATTGGCCTTTTTACCCGCGGAGGATAATGCGCAGAATTTCGCTTTTTGCCACAACCTCATTGGCCTTATTTACCGGGAGTTGGGGGACGATTCTGCTAGCCTGCTTCACCTGAGGCTGGCGCTCTCGAACCTGGAAGACGACGGCAAAATCCTTCGACCGCTCGCCGATAGCCATCTCTACCTGGCGGAGCATTTTGCCAAGGCTGGGTTAACCGGCCAACGCGATCGGCATGGCGCGCTAGCCCGGAAGTACTACGCGCGTCTCAACCAAATGAACTCCTTTTATGCGCGTACCCAATTGCCGCGCTTCGCCATAGCGCACGGCGATTACGCGACTGCCAGAATGATGCTCGACGAAACGGTGGCGAATCTCTGTCCGGTAGCGATTGAGGATACGCCAACAGATTGTGCGGTGCAACGGGTCAATGCGCTGTTGATGCGCGCGAGGGTACACGCCGAAACCGGCCAATCCGATCGCGCCATGGCGGATTATGCGGTAGCTTTCGATCTTCAGGATCGACTCCGGCAGAAGGCTACCGACCCCACGAGTCGGAGATATCTGAGCAGTGATCTACGGCCTGACATGGACCGGGCGGTCCAGGTTTTTTACGAGCGATTCGTGAGTACCGGAGACCGGGAATATCTATGGGAAGCTTTTCGACTGAGCGAGCGGGCACGTGCCTTCAGCTTGATGGCAAACCTCCACAATCGGGTAAGCGACCAGGCCGTCCGGGATTTGCAGCGCAGTATCGCTACCCTCGAACGGAGGGTGGCCCGTGGAAATATGGAGGATAAAAGCGAACTCGAAGCCCGCAGAATCAGGCTGGGCCGACTTCTCAACGACCGTCCGAAGGACCGGAATAACGACCTTTTGCTGGATAGTGACCGGCTGGCAGGCTATCTGAGCAAGCGTAATATGCACTTGCTGGAATATCATCTTTCGGATAGCTTAAACCTCGCTTTTTTGCTTTCTCCCCGGGGCGAGTTGAAGGTTTTCAGGCTCCGTGAAGGGGCCGACTTGAATGATCGCGTGCCCAGTTGGATCGCAGCGATCACGGAAAGCGGATTTCGGCGCAAGAGTCTTCGTCCGGCAGCTTCCCAGTGTGAACTCGATAGTGCTTTTCTTGTGGAAGGACTTGCGTTGGCTCACTACGTTCTTCCCGCGGGGCTTCGGGAAGCATTGCCTGCTGACTCCCCGGTTTGCATCGTCCCCGACGGTAGCCTCAGTTACCTGCCCTTCGCCGCCCTGCCGATGGATGACGATGCGAGCCTGCCGTTGAATTACCGAACCCTAGCCTACTTCCAGGATAAGGTTGAAGTCAGTTTTGCATACAGTGGTGCGTACCTGGCGCGGGTGGGCGAAGAGGGGGGACGTGCGTATTCAACGAATTTACTTGCCTTTGCTCCGGCCTTTCATACCAGTTTGGCAGACGAAACGGGTCGGGGGGTGGCGTCTGATCAACAACAGCATGGCGGTCTCAATCCACTCGTCTTCAATCAGGAGGAAGCCCGGGGTATAGCCGAACTGCTACCACTCTCGGAAGTCTTTTGCGGAGTTGCTGCCAGTCGCGAACAATTCTTAAATAAGGTAGGAAGTTGCCGTATTCTCCACCTTTCCACGCACGGGGCAGTCGATCCACTTCAGCCACAGTTAAGTTTTGTCGCCTTTTCACAGTCTACGGCAGCCATGGACGAAAAGGAGCTTCTTTATTTTAATGACCTACTCAGCCTGCCCATCAACAATGAGTTGACGGTCCTTTCGGCCTGTGAGACCAGTCTCGGTAAACTGGCTGCCGGCGAAACCCCATTAAGTTTCGCCAGTGCATTCGCGGCAGCCGGGGCACGAAGTACGCTCACTACCCTTTGGCGAGTAGATGACCGGGCTACCAAGGAATTAATGATCGAATTCTATCGGCAGCTTTATGCCGGTAAGGACCGCGTCACTGCCCTTTGCGCGGCGCAATCCGCCTTGCGCTCTTCCGATTACTTCCACCCCTACTATTGGAGCGCGCCGACGCTTTATGGTGCCACGGGTGAAATAGCTTTGAAAGAATTAGCTACCGCAGGTTTCGGGATGACCTGGCCCTGCCTTGCCCTGGTTTGCCTTGCCATCGCAGGTATGCTTACTTACCATCACTTCCGTATTTAACCCACCCATGACCGATTACGAAAAGTCTATTCCACGGCTCACCTATAGCAATCCCGAAGACGGGGAATCTCCGAACCTGGTTCGCTTCGACAACCTCAACGAACCTATTCATTTCCGCGACTTACCAATCCAGGATAAATGCGGAGTATCACCCCGCTATCGGGTACTCGAACTACCCCGCACGGATTCAGGCGAGGTGTTTATCCACGTCTATAATGCAACGGCCGTGGGATTGCGACTACGGTTCTACGGGCTAAGCCACGGTGCCGAAGTAGAAAGCATAGGCGATTGCAGGGAATTTACCACTGCCCTGGCTCGTTTTCCCTTGCGCTTGCCCGACGGATTCGACGCCTATTTGCTGCGGATAGGGGTTGGGCTGGAGGAGGGCGACCTAAAAACGGACCTCGACCGGGATCATTATTTTTCGGTAGCGGCGTATGCGGGAAAGGAGCCCGCTTCCCCAGGAGGCATAAAGGTGGAGGGAAGGGATAAGGAGCAGCGTGAGGTGCGGTACATTCCCTTCAGCCATAACGGCCGCTCCTTTCAGCGCGTGGTGATCAGTACCTGCGACCCCAAAGACGATATTCGGAAGTTGGTCGCGGCCCTGGGTTTGGAAACGGCGGAAACCTATTACGGTCCGAAGGGAAGTGTCGTAGCGCTTGGCGTACCCCCGGGGATGTCCCTTAATACGACAATTGATACGACCACCGATATCCGTCAAAAAGGAAACTCAGGAGAGGGAACCGTAAGCGAAGATTATATTCTCAACCTGTTTTCACCTAAGGAACCTATTAACAAGAATGAGGACGACCGGTGGTCAGAGCAGGATACCCACTCCAGGATAAACGCTCCCTCCTTCACCCCACCCCATCCCCAGCAATTTGATTGCGAGAAGCAGCCCCTTACGGTGGCGATCATCGATAGCGGGATTGACTATTCGGAAGCTAATGCTCACCATTGGAAAGCAACCCGATACGAACGGGGGCCGGATACGGAATACATTACGCCAGGCAAATACGGATACGATTTCATCCGGCAGCGGGAAGAGCCCGTGGACGAGGCCCCCCACGGTACCTACGTAGCCGCTTCGGTACTCAATCAATACCGCGCCGAGCAGCCTTTGCAGTTATTGCATATGAAAGTATTCGGTGCCGAAGGAATCGCCTCTTACTTTGGCTCGCTGGTATCCATTTACGAAGCGGTGGCCGCCGGGGTAAAGGTGATCAATATGAGTTGGGGCTTTTATCAAAATGAGCCGCCAAAGGCCCTGTATTGCGCCATCAAGACGGCTGCCAAACACGGCCTCCTTATGGTCGCTTCGGCCGGAAACGATACCCGGGACCTCGATCAAATTCCGCAGTGGCCGGCTGCTTTTTCCGACGATTTTCCCTGCAACCTGATCACGGTGGCTTCTTACTTCTATGACACCGCGGGCGAGCCGGATCCCGCGAGCATAGCACTTACCGGGATATCCAACTTCGGCGCGTGGGAAGTACCGGTAGCCGCATTCCTTACCTCCCCCGTTCCGGAGTTTGAAAAAGGAGATACGTATTACCCGGTCGGCACTTCCATTTCGGCACCCATTATCACCGGCATACTTGCCAACTGGCTGGCGGAAAATCCCATGGGTACGGTAGCGGAATTCAGGAAAACCTATTACAGCAGCAGCAACAACCTGAAAAATCACATTACCAACGGGCACTACCTGCCCCACGATGCCTCTCCCTGGAATGTATAGGGCGGCGAAGCGCAGGAGAAGTAGCTTTCGGGATGCAGGGTACGAGTTACAGGTTGCGTCGCTTCAATTCCCCAACCGAATGGTCCACCGCCCGCGCGGTAAGGGCCATGTAAGTCAGGCTCGGGTTCACGCTACCGGTACTCACCATGGCCGATCCGTCCGTAACGTATAGGTTCGGGCATTCCCAGAGCTGGTTGTGTCTATTTAGCACGCTAGTTTTAGGATCATTACCCATACGGGCGGATCCCATTTCGTGAATACCAAATCCAGGATGGGCCTCGGATCTGGTGATTTGGATGTTTTTAGCTCCCGCGGCTTCCAGCATTTCGGCGGCGGCAACGCCCATCTCGTCGCGCATCATCCGTTCGTTCTCACCGAATGCGGCATCCATGGTCAGGGTAGGCAGGCCGTCCTTGTCGAGCACGTCCTCGTTCAGGGTGACGCGGTTTTCGGGATTGGGCAGCGCCTCCCCGAATGCGGTCATGCCTATCGACCAGCCTCCGGGCTCCAGGAGATGTTTTTTGAGTTCGGGACCGGGACTGACGGCAGTCTCCCGCACCAGGCGCCACCAGCCGTCGCGGTGTGCACCCCCCTGATAGCCGAATCCTCGGAGGTAATCGCGCTTAGTATCAGCGCCGCCGAGATTTACAAAGCGGGGAATGTAATATCCATTGGGCCGACGGCCCTTGGATATCTGGTCTTCGTAACCGTCCATCTGGCCGGATGCGCTGATCCGGTGATGGTGATCCATGATGTTGCGTCCGACCTGGTCGTTGTTATTGCCCAGGCCGTTGGGTTGGGTACGCGACTTGCTGGCGAGCAGGATGGCGGCCGTGTTGAGGGTGGAGGCGTTGAGGAAAATGACTCCCCGGCTGTAGTATTCAACTTCTTCGCCCGAATCCGTCAGTCGAACCGCAACACCCGTGGCTCGACGGCCGTCGGCATCATAGAGCACATTTCTCACTGCGGCATGATTGATCAGGGTCATGTTTCCGGTAGCGTCGGCGACGGGTAGGGTAGCGGAGTTGCTGGCGAAGTAACCTCCGTATGGGCATCCGCGGATGCAGCGGTTGCGGTACTGGCAATCGCCCCGGGTGCCCAAATGGATCGCAGGGTTATAGGCCGTAAGGTGGGCGGCCCGCCCGGGAGTCACCCGGCGGTGCTTGAAGGCTGCCTCGACGTTGACGCGCAGGGTATCCTCTGGGCAGTTGAGGGGCATTTCGGGCAGGAAGGGACCGTCGGGTAATTGGCTGATATTCTCCTTTCGCCCCGAAACGCCTACGAAACGGGATACGTGATCATACCAGGGCTTCAGCTCGTCGTAGCGGATCGGCCAGTCGATGGCGATGCCGTCGCGGGCATTGGCGGAAAAATCTAGATCGCTGAGCCGGTAGCACTGACGTCCCCACATCAGGCTGCGGCCTCCGGTCTGATAGCCCCTGATCCAGTCGAACCGCCGCTTTTCGGTATAGGGGTATTCGTCGTCCCTTACGAAAAAATGCTTCGTGCTTTGCCTGGTAATGTAGTCCTTGCGGCTCAGCTTAGGGTATTGCTCCCTTTTTTCTTTCGCACTTAATTGATCATTATAGGGCAATTCCCACGGATCGAGGGTGGCGGTGGGATAATCCCCGTGGGCTACGTGTCTACCTCTTTCCAGTACTAGGGTTTTCAATCCTGCTCGGCAAAGTTCCATGGCCGCCCAACCGCCGCTGATACCGGTACCTACTACGATAGCATCGTAGGTGTTTGCTTCCAGTTTATTCACGCGGTCAAGGTAAGAAATTCATTCTGTGCGCCGTGATCGTAAGCAGATCAAGATGCGGTAGTGTCAACAGCTTTCTTTCCCCTGCGGTTTCTGACTGACCCGGCGCCGACATTTGCCTATCTTTGCGCGGACTACGTACAAGCCCGTCAAACTATGAGCGAACAACGCGCGATCCTGCTACTGGCAGACGGAACCACCTACGAAGGCAAAGCTGCCGGAAAGATCGGCACTACCATCGGCGAAATCTGCTTCAATACCGGTATGACGGGATATCAGGAGATCTTCACCGATCCGAGCTATTTCGGCCAGATCCTGGTAACTACCAATGCGCATATTGGTAATTACGGTATTAAGGATACGGATGTGGAATCCGACAACGTAAAGATCGCCGGATTGATCTGTAAAAATTTCACCATTCCCTTTAGCCGACAACAGGCCCAGTCGTCCATCCAGGAGTACTTTGAAAAGGAGGGGGTAGTCGGTATCAGCGACGTCGATACCCGGGCGATCGTTCGGCACATCCGGAGCAAGGGCGCCATGAACGCCATTATTTCCAGTGAAAATTTTGACCTCGATGACCTCAAGCGGCAGCTCAATGAGGCTCCGGCTATGGAAGGGCTGGAACTAAGCAGCAAGGTAACTACCAAGGAATCCTACACCATGGGGGATCCCAATGCTTCCATTAAGGTGGCCGTACTGGACCTCGGGACGAAAAAGAACATCTTGCGCAACTTCGTCAATCGCGACTGCTTCGTGAAAGTCTTTCCGGCCCGCGCGACGATGGCCGAGATCAACGCCTTCGGCGCGGATGGACTGTTCATCAGTAACGGCCCCGGAGACCCCGGCGCCATGGATTATGCCGTAGAGACCGCCAAGGATATGCTGGCCGAGGATAAGCCCATGTTCGGCATCTGCCTGGGGCACCAGATCCTGGCCCGTGCCGTAGGAATACCTACCTATAAAATGCATCACGGTCACCGCGGCATCAATCACCCCGTCCACAATCTATTGACCGGAAAAAGCGAGATAACCAGCCAGAATCATGGTTTCGGCGTAAGCCCGGAAGCCATCGAGCAGAACCTCGACATCGTCGAAATCACCCACCGGAACCTGAACGACGACACCATTGAAGGCATCCGTGTAGTAGGCAAGCCGGCCTTCAGCGTCCAGTACCACCCCGAGGCAAGCCCCGGACCGCACGATGCTGCTTACCTTTTCGATCAGTTCGTGGACCTTATCAAAGAACGAATGCAATAATAACCACAGGGAAGCGTCCGACGCCTTAAGGCGTCGGACGCTTCCCTGTGGAAAACTTTGCTCCAGCGCCCCGGCGCACTAAACTATTAATTACCAGTTATTCCCAACTATGAGTAGTATCCTAGACATTCGCGCCCGCCAGATTTTAGATAGCCGAGGTAATCCCACCGTTGAAGTGGAAGTGGTTACCGCAGAAGGCGCCATCGGGCGCGCCGCCGTACCCAGTGGAGCAAGTACCGGCAAGTACGAAGCCGTGGAATTACGTGACGACGATAAGAATGTCTACCTGGGTAAAGGGGTGACCAAAGCCGTCGATAACGTCGAGGAAAAGATCGCGGAGGAACTGCTCGGCATTGACGTCACAGATCAGCGCTATATCGACGAAACGATGATCGAACTGGACGGTACGCCCAATAAAAGCAAGCTGGGAGCGAATGCCATCCTGGGGGTGAGTCTCGCCGTGGCCAAGGCAGCCGCTCTGGAACTGAATTTGCCCCTTTACCGCTACATCGGAGGGGTGAATGCACACACCATGCCGGTACCGATGATGAACATCCTTAACGGAGGAAGCCACGCCGACAACAGCATCGATTTCCAGGAATTTATGATCCTGCCGCTAGGAGCCGATACCTTCAGCGAGGCCTTGCGTATGGGTGTTGAGACCTTTCACCACCTGAAGAAGGTATTGAAGAGTAAAGGCTACAGCACCAACGTGGGTGACGAAGGCGGTTTTGCCCCGAACATCAAGAGTAACGAAGAGGCGATCGAGATCGTCCTCCAGTCAATCGAGGCTGCCGGATACAAGCCGGGCGAAGAGATCATGATCGCCATGGATGCCGCGGCTTCCGAATTCTACGACAGTAAGGAGGGGGTATACCACTTCCACAAGTCTGACGGGCGCAAGATCGAAAGTGCCGCCATGGTAGATTACTGGAAAGGGTGGGTAGACAAATATCCCATTTTTAGCATAGAAGACGGCCTGGACGAGGATGACTGGAGTGCCTGGTCCGCTATGAATGCCTCGATTGGTGACCGGTGTCAGTTGGTCGGCGACGATCTTTTCGTGACCAACACCGAGCGCCTCAGCCGGGGCATCAAGGAGAGCAGTGCCAACAGTATCCTCATTAAAGTAAACCAGATCGGCTCGCTCACCGAAACGATCGACGCGGTAAGCATGGCCCACCGTGCCGGATACACCAGCGTGATGAGTCACCGCAGCGGCGAAACAGAAGATACGACCATTGCCGACCTGGCGGTTGCCCTGAACACCGGGCAGATAAAAACAGGCTCCGCCAGCCGCTCCGACCGGATCGCCAAGTACAACCAACTTCTACGGATCGAGGAAGAGCTCGCCGAGACGGCTTACTTCCCGGGACGTGACCTTTTGCGGAAAATTGGTCGGGGATAGGAAGAAGCAGCGGGTAGCAAATAGCGGATAGCATACACCGCATGCTATCCGCTACCTACTACCGGCTATTTCCTAAACCCCTATCTTCACCCGATAACGATCCACCACTCCGCTATGGCAACCCGTAAATCGAAGAACCCGCTCGCGACGTACTGGAACAGGGTTCCCTCGTACCTGCGAAACCGGTACTTCGGGAGCCTGCTCCTGTTCCTGATCCTGATGATCTTTATCGACCGCCACGACGTCGGGACGCAGTTCCGGCTCCATAGTACGGTCAATAGGCTTGAGGCGGATCTGCAACGGTATGATCGGCTAACCGCGGAGGCAGAAGCCGAAAAGCTGGATATGGAAATGAACCGGGAACGCTTTGCCAGGGAGAACTACTATATGCAACAGGACGATGAAGATGTCTTCATCATCGTAGATCAATAGGATCCGCATCGGGCCTAACCAGAAACCTTTTAAAATTTAAGATGGCAGTTCTAGTCACAAAAGATTCAAACGTAATTGTACAGGGCATCACCGGAAAGGAAGGAAGCTTCCACGCCGAGCAGATGATCGAATACGGCACCAATGTGGTGGGTGGAGTTACTCCCGGTAAGGGGGGACAAACGCACCTCGATCGGCCCGTTTTCAACACCGTCGCCGAAGCCGTGAAGGATGCCGGAGCAGACGTATCCGTTATTTTCGTTCCACCCCCCTTCGCCGCCGATGCGATCATGGAGGCTGCGAATGCCGGTATTAAGGTGATCATTTGTATTACCGAAGGCATTCCGGTCCAGGACATGGTCAAAGTGCGTTCCTACATCAACGATTACGATACCCGCCTGATCGGTCCTAATTGCCCCGGCGTAATTACGCCCGGACAGGCCAAATGCGGAATTATGCCCGGCTTCATTCATACGCCCGGTAAAATCGGAATCGTGAGTCGCTCGGGTACCCTTACCTACGAAGCCGTAGATCAGGTGACCAAAGCCGGTATGGGGCAGAGTACCTGCATCGGTATCGGCGGAGACCCGATAATCGGAACCACCACCAAGGATGCCGTTGAGTTACTCATGAACGATCCGGATACGGAAGGCATCATCATGATCGGTGAGATCGGTGGAACCATGGAAGCCGATGCCGCCCGTTACATCAAAGAGCACGGCACCAAACCGGTAGTTGGATTCATCGCCGGGCAGACCGCACCGAAAGGACGAACCATGGGACATGCAGGCGCCATCGTAGGTGGCCACGAGGATACCGCCGAAGCCAAGATGAAGATCATGGAAGAATGTGGCCTCCATGTGGTGAAGAGTCCCGCCGATATTGGAACCACGATGCTTAAAGCGCTCGGCCGGTAGTTCACCACAGAGTACAAGGAGGGCTTCACAGAGGAATCGCAGAAGCAGGCCAACAAAAACGGGGATCAAGACGCAGTCTTGATCCCCGTTGTACGCTGTGGACCGCAGTGAAGGCCGTTGAGTCCTCCGTAGTGAATTGGAATTAATACCAATCCTGGTCCTGCAAATCCGCATAAACCCGCGCAATACCTTCTTTGAGCTCTATATCGTGCGACCAACCCATATCATGGAGCTTGTCCACGTTCATCAGTTTCCGTGGCGTACCGTCTGGTTTGGAAAGGTCGTGGGAGATCGCTCCCTCGTATCCGACTACTTCCTTAATGGTTTTGGCAAGCGAAAGAATGCTCAGGTCAACACCCGTACCAACATTGACAAAACCGTAATCACTGAAGTTCTGCATGAGGAAAACACAAGCATCGGCAAGATCGTCGGCGTGCAAGAATTCCCGCTTCGGAGAACCGGTACCCCACATGACCACTTCAGCCTTTCTTTCGTTCTTGGCTTCGTGAAATTTGCGGATCAGTGCGGGCAGTACGTGGCTGCTCTGCAGGTCGTAATTATCATTTGGACCGTAGAGGTTGGTCGGCATCACCGAAATGAAGTCACAACCGTACTGGGAGCGGTAAGCGTCACAGAGTTTGATGCCCGTGATCTTTGCGATGGCGTAGGGTTCGTTCGTTTCCTCCAGCGGACCGGTAAGTAGGGCATCTTCCGTGAGTGGCTGCGGAGCCATTTTTGGATAAATGCAGGAGGAACCTAAAAACTGCAGCTTCTTTACTTCGTGTACGCGGGCGGCCTCGATGACATTCGCCTCGATCATGAGATTGTCGTACAAAAACTGCCCCCGATAAGTGTTATTCGCCAGGATACCACCCACCTTGGCGGCAGCGAGGAAGACGTAGTCCGGGCGCTCGGTGGCGAAAAATTCCGATACCGCTTGCTGATTCCGGAGGTCCAACTCCCGGCTGGTCCGGCTTACAATGTTCTCGTAGCCTTCCCGCTGAAGTCGGCGCACGATGGCGGATCCGACCATGCCGCGGTGACCGGCAACGTAAATTTTATCATTGGATGTCATGCGTACAATTTCTTACCCGTTATACCTGTACGGCCTGGCGGCCGATGCTGTCGTAGTGGAAGCCATTTTCCCGCATACGTTCGAGATCGTATAGGTTACGTCCGTCGAAAATGACCGGTTCGTGCATTAATCCCTTCATCCTTTCAAAGTCCGGAGTCCGGAACACGCTCCATTCCGTCACGATGGCCAGGGCATCGGCATCTTTCAGGGCATCGTACTGATCCTCGCAGAAGGTCAATTTATCGCCGTAGATCGAGCGGACGTGCTCAGTGGCTTCCGGGTCAAAGGCGCGTATGCTGGCACCTGCTTCGAGTAAGCGATCGATGGTATACAGCGCCGGAGCTTCCCGAATATCGTCGGTGTTGGGCTTAAAAGCTAACCCCCACAGGGCGATCGTTTTACCTTTAAGTTCATTGCCGTAATACGCCTCCAGCTTGTCAGCAATGCGGAACCGCTGCTTGGTATTGACGTCCATCACTGCATTGAGGATGCGAAATTTGTAGTCATGCTGGCCGGCAGTGTGGGCCAATGCCTGAACGTCTTTGGGGAAGCAGGAGCCACCGTAACCGACCCCGGGGAAAAGGAAACGCTTTCCAATTCGCGAATCGCTGCCCATCCCGCGACGGACGGCATCTACGTCGGCACCCGCCTTTTCGCAAAGGTTAGCGATCTCGTTCATGAAGGAGATTCGGGTAGCCAGATAGGAATTCGCCGCGTATTTGGTCATCTCAGCGGAACGGATATCCATAAAGATGATGGGGTTACCGCTGCGTACGAAGGGCTCATACAGGCGGCGCAGCTTTTCCTCCGCTTTCTTACTGTCGGTGCCGATTACTACCCGGTCGGGTTTAAGGAAGTCGTCAACAGCTACGCCTTCCCGCAGGAATTCAGGGTTGGAAACCACGTCGAAGAGACTTTCGTCCAGATTTTCGGCCAGGGCTGCGTGTACCTTTTCGGCGGTGCCGACGGGCACGGTACTTTTGTCAATGACGACGGTGTACTTCGTGATGATTTTAGACAGATCCTTGGCTACGCCCAGGATGTACTTTAGATCGGCCGAACCGTCCTCACCCGGAGGAGTGGGAAGGGCAAGGAAAATGATCTCGGAAGCATCGATAGCTTCCTTCAGGTTGGTAGTGAATTTCAGGCGGCCTTGCCGCTGGTTGCGTTCGAAGAGCACGTCCAGGTCAGGCTCATAAATGGGTACTTCACCTTTTTGCATCCGTTCTACCTTGGTGGCATCGATATCGACACACACCACTTCGTTGCCGGTCTCGGCAAAACAGGTTCCGGTTACGAGTCCGACGTACCCGGTTCCAACAACTGCAATTTTCATAGTGTAAGGGCTAGAGTGATCTTACGATCAGGGGTTATATAAATGCGGGCGGCGGCGCGCAGGTGCAATACTCCCTCAAAGAGCAGCTACCTTTCGTTCGCACCCGAAAGTGAATTTGGTTAATTTTTATTGGCGTCGGCTCGGGCAACGGCCTCGCGGAAGTAGGGCAGCGTCCGGCGCAGCCCCTCTTCCCGACTGACCTTTGGCGACCAGTCCAGCAACTTGTTAGCGAGACTTATATCGGGCTGGCGCACCTTCGGATCGTCAACCGGGAGGGGCCGACGATCGAGGAAAGCCGCATCGTTACCTACCAGTTCCATGATTTCTTCCGCAAATTGCATGATGGTGGTCTCGTCCTGGTTACCGATGTTAACCGGCTGGGCATAATCACTCATCAACAACCGATAGATGCCTTCTACCAGGTCATCAACGTAGCAGAAGGACCGGGTTTGGCTCCCATCTCCAAAGACGGTAAGCCCCTGACCACGAATGGCCTGGCTGAAAAAGGCCGGTAACACCCGCCCGTCGTTAAGCCGCATTCGCGGACCGTAGGTGTTGAAGATTCGAACGATGCGCGTTTCCAGCCCGTGAAACGTATGGTAGGCCATGGTCATGGCCTCTTGAAAGCGTTTGGCTTCGTCGTATACCCCGCGCGGGCCTACTGGATTGACATTGCCCCAATAGTTTTCCTGTTGGGGGTGCTCGAGCGGATCACCGTACACCTCGCTGGTTGAAGCGATCAGCATGCGGGCACTTTTGGCTTTGGCGAGCCCCAGCAGATTATGGGTTCCAAGACTGCCCACTTTCAGTGTTTGAATCGGCATCTTGAGATAATCGATTGGGCTGGCCGGACTGGCGAAGTGCAGAATATAGTCGAGTTCACCGGAAACATGGACGAACTTACTGACGTCGTGGTAATGAAACTCAAACTCCTTGAGGGGCATCAGGTGGGCAATATTGTCCAGTGATCCGGTAATGAGGTTGTCCATTCCCACCACGTGAAACCCTTCGGCGATGAAGCGGTCAGAGAGGTGAGAGCCAAGGAATCCAGCGGCGCCGGTGATTAAGACTTTACGCATTGGGGTGTTGATATAGTGTAAGCGGTCAAAGCCGCCCGAAATTTTGCTTTAACAGATCCGGTGGGGTAAAGGTCCGATATAAATAGAAAAACAGGGGAGCGGAACGCTCCCCTGTTTGAAATAACTTGGCAAGTAGTTGTCTTCTTGGATGGAATCTAAAGCTCCGGGACCGGAGTATTTAATCAAATAGGATCTTACGCGTCAGGCTGCTTCCTCCTTCGGTAGCCATTCTGAGTACGTACGTACCGGAAGGTAAGCGACTCGGCCGGTTGAAGAGGAGAAGTTCCTGCCGGCCCTTCACCATAATTTCATTTACCAATACCAGACGGCCGCGAGCATCAAATAATGAGTATCGCATTTTACCCGACTGTGGGCTCTCTAGGGTGATACGAACTTCATCTTTCGCCGGATTCGGGAAAACCTGACCGATGAACCATCCATCCGCGGTAGTTTCTCCCGAATTGGTACCACTCAGCTCGTCATTACAGGTATCCGCCACCGGGATGTACTGGAAATCTTCGTGCAGGAGGTTTCTAACGGATGAAGACGGAACGTTGAACCAATCAACCAGCACCGAGCCGTAGACATCCCGGAAGTCGAATTGCATCGGTACGCCTTCCGACTGGCCGACGTCCTTGTGCACCTCGACATTTTTTCCGAGGACGCCGGCATTGACGCAGCTTCCGAAAAGGAACATTGGACCGGCATCGCCGTGGTCGGTACCCATACTTGCGTTGGGACGAATACGGCGACCGAACTCGCTGAAGGTAAGCCCCATGACCCGCTCCTCTAGCCCTTGCTTCTTAAGGTCTTTCTGGAAGTCACCGATCGCATCGCTCAGCTCGCGTAGCAGGTGTGCGTGATTACCGTTGGTGGTGTCATTGAGAACCTGTTGGGCGTGGGTATCGAAACCGCCCATATACACGGTGTAAACTTTGGTTTTCAGGCCACCCGAGATCATCCGCGCAACCTTCTGTAACTGTCGCGATAGGTCGTTATTGGTGTCGTTGTACTCCACGGCGTTTTTTCCCCGGAGCGCCGCTTGCTCGATTACTTCATTGTAAGCATTCGTCTGGGTCATCGTCGTCCGGATGAAATCCAGCTCATTTCCGTAACGATCAGCTGAAACGGCCATCTGCAAGACCTCGTTCAGTTTTTGGGGCTTCAGAGGGTCGAGTACGGTTTGCGCGAGGTTGCTAGCGGCGCCTTCACAAGTAGGGTGGGAGATGTCACCAATAGAGATAGCGGGTGGGTGAGGTTGATTGCTAGTCGGAAAACCTTCCGGGAAACCGGGATACTGAGTCTCCAGGTAGCGGCCTACCCAACCGGTAGGTTCGAATATCTCCGAAGACGAACCCGATGTCCAGATGTCGGTGGAGCGGAAGTGGCTGCGAACCGGATTTGGGTACCCGACGCTTTGAATGATCTTCAACCGGTTGTCCTTGAACATATCACGCATGTCATCCATCAGGGGATGCAGGGCTATAGTATCCGTAATGTTCAGCACCTTGCTCTCGGCAATGGTGAACCGATTGCGGACCGAGTTAAGGCCGTCATACTGATCACGGGGAATAACGGTATTCAGGCCGTCATTGCCGCCGAAGAGGTGCACGATTACCAGCACCCGGTCGGAATCGGGGGCAATCAAATTGGTAAATCGGTTGACGCCGCCGCGAGCTCCGGTGATGGGTACAAGCGCGGGTATGGTGAGCGCGGCTGCGCTTTGGAGGAAATTTCTTCTTTTCATGAGATCTTGGATTAGAGGAGTTGGAATTCTGCCATGCCGAAAAACTTCTCAATGAAGTCATACAGCCGGTCCTCAATGGGGCGGGTGTACGTAGAATTGTTCGGATGGGCCAGGTAACCGGTCATTTCGGTTGACCAAACCATCTCAGAAGATCCTTGCAAAAGCCAGTTCTTCAGCCTCAGAAACTGTTTTTCTCCAAGAGGGCGAGGTAAAAATATGAGAACGAATTCCTTAATAACATCATCCACGCTGTGCGGCTTCGCCAGGTTCTTGATGAAAGTGTGCAGGTCGAGGGGTAACAGGTTATTGTCTACGGAGAAGTTCCTGCCGGTCACCTTTTTGACCATGTAGTAGCGTTGCTGCATGAGCGCCGGACTGATCCAGTGCCGATGAAACTGCGGGCCATCGTAATAAGCTTTCCAGCCGGCAATAGTGGGGGGTTGCTGGAAATCCAGCTGTATCGAGATGCAGTCGTCGGAGTAGTTATTCCCCATCTCGTAACGGTACCGCAGGTCTACCCAATCGACGTGCTGGTATTCTCTGAACGGCCGCAGACCGCTTATGAGCAAATCGATCGGATTTTTAATGACGGCACCCCGCACGTGGGATCCAAAGAAATGCTCGGAGCTAAATAACTGGTAGAGGACCGGCTTTATCTCAAAGTCATTGGCTACCAGGGTCTGAGCCATAGGCTTAATTACCTGATTTTCAATCTCCTGCGTTATCTCGTAATCGACAAAGTAACGGTATAGTCTACGGCTAAAGTGCAGCGAGGCATTTTCGCTCTTGAGCAGGATGTCGATGATCTTTTTATACTCATCGGCGCCGGCATTCCGGATCACTTGATTACCGAAGTGGTAGCTCATTTGCTTGTCCCCGGTGTCGTGGTAGCTCGATTCAAACTTGGAAGCAACGGGTATTTCCTCGGCGCTGTAACGAAAATCCAGATTTACCCAACCGGTGAGCGCCCGAGCCAGAGCGACGACGTCCTTTTCAGTAAAGGTGCTGTAATCTCCCTTGGCGATAAGCTCCCCCTTCCCAACGGTAAAGAGTTCCATGAGCTCACGGGCGTAGTTCTCGTTCGGGTTGTCTTTATGGTTTAGCGTACCATCGAGACAGAACAACATTTGCGGTTCCACGGTGATGCGCTGGAGCATGGTTCGCAGGTTGCCTGTTGCCAACTCCTGGTAAAGACGAATGTACTGGTATATCGATCGCGCATCCCCGTGTTGGCCGTGGATCGCGAAGTAGTTGACCCAGAAGAAAACCATACGATCGCGTATCGTGGTTTTTTCTTCCAGCAACATGGTATTGTAGAACCAAGCACGGAAGGACATATTCCGATACTTGTTGTCACCTATGTATGGGGTGTTGACCCAGGTTTTGCCCAGCGGTACGGCCGGGTCGTAACCATCACGATACTTGACGGGCGGCTGGGGAATGGCGTAATTGCCCAAGAGTAGATCGAGCGTCTTATCGAGGCCATCTTGATGAGCCTTATTGATCTCGTCTAGCCGGGGGCCATATACGGTACGCCGAAGCAGGTGGGCGGCCGCCTCACGATCCCAGGGACCCGAATAGCGGGACATGGGAGAGGCAACAGGGGGAGACTGTGTAATAGACTGGTCTGACAAATCACGGATATTTTAACACAAGGAACAATCAGGTGAGGCCCCTACAGCTTGCGCCGTAAGGATCTAATCAAGAGTGTCATGCAAATTGGAATACCGTGATTAAGGCAACGTCACAGCTTAGTGTGTCTCGAAGCGGCAGCAAAACTACAGGTGAAATGATGAACGTGCAAACTATTAGCTTGCTAATTCAAAAATCTGCCTGTTTTAACAATTACAATAGCTACACGATTTGCTTCCAAGTGTAATACTTTGAAGGCCCCCTGCCGCAGGAGCTTAAAATCGGTACTTGAATGGTTAACCTAAAAAATAGGAAGCTTATTTTCGGTAAGGGCGAACTTTTTTCGCTTAATTTCGATCCCGGCCCTATTCAAATTGGTTGCGGATTTCGAATCCTTCCCGCTTTAACAGCTGATCCCGGCGGAAAAGCTCAATGTCGGCCCGCACCATTTCTGAACACATAGCGGCAAGGTCGTACTTATGCTTCCACCCGAGCTTGGTCATGGCTTTGGTCGGATCGCCTAGTAATAGCTCCACCTCCGTTGGTCGGAAATACCTGGGATCCACCGAGACCACGGTAGTGCCGACAGCTAACGGAAAGTCTTTGTTGTGGATCGCTGCAATCACTCCGATCTCATCCGCCCCTTCTCCCTTAAACGCTAACTCGACACCAATTTCCCGGAAAGACATGCTGACGAAGTCGCGCACCCGTGTAGTTACTCCGGTAGCAAGGACAAAGTCTTCCGGTTGATCTTGCTGCAGAATCAGCCACATGCCCTCGACGTAATCACGTGCGTGTCCCCAGTCACGTTGCGCATCCAGGTTGCCGAGATAGAGTTGGTCCTGTAAGCCCAGGGAAATCTTGGCCACGGCCCGGGTAATTTTTCGCGTCACGAAGGTTTCTCCCCGCAACGGACTTTCATGATTGAAGAGAATGCCGTTGCAGGCGAACATACCATATGCCTCCCGGTAATTGACGGTGATCCAGTACGCATATAACTTAGCTACCGCATAGGGGGAACGTGGATAGAACGGCGTCGTTTCCGACTGCGGAACTTCCTGGACAAGCCCATAGAGCTCGGAGGTAGAAGCTTGGTAAAAGCGTGTTTTCTCATTGAGGCCTAACAACCGGATCGCCTCGAGGATCCGAACGGTACCGATCCCATCGGCATCCGCAGCGTATTCTGGCATGTCAAAGCTGACTTTGACGTGACTCATCGCAGCGAGGTTGTATATCTCATCCGGCTGAACTTCCTGTATGATGCGGACAAGGTTCGTAGAGTCCGTCAGGTCTCCATAATGGAGAATCAGGTTCCTGTCGGAAACGTGGGGATCCTGGTACAGATGATCAATCCGGTCCGTGTTAAACTGGGAAGCCCGACGCTTGATACCGTGCACTTCGTATCCTTTACTAAGCAGCAATTCGGTGAGGTAGGCTCCATCCTGGCCGGTAATTCCGGTAATGAGGGCAACTTTAGACATAAACTAGTTATTTGACGGTAAGGATTACGTCCGTGCGATAACACGGTTAAATAAGGTGAGGTATTCATCGATCAGATCGTCTTCACTGAACGATTGTAAACGAACTTTGGCGTTCTCCCGTTGCAGTTCTTGCAAAGCCTCATCCTCGACGAGTTTCTGCATGGTGTCGGCAAGCGCACGGCTGTCGTGATTGGGAAAGGTCAGGCCCGCATCGGCAACGATCTCTGACAGGGCACCGTCACGCGATACAATGATATTTTTGCCCGCTGCCAAAATCTCTGAAGCAGCACCGCCAAAGGGCTCTTCCCAGGTAGAAGGTAGAACGGCGATTTTGCACGACTTTATTTGACTGATTAGTTTCTGTTTGGTGAGCATGCCGGTAAAGGTCACGTAGGAGTCCTGCCCGGCTGAACGCACCATCTCCTCCAGGTGTGACCGTTCGGGACCATCTCCGATGATACATAATCTGTACGTATTATCGGATCGCTGCTGGAGCATTGCGAAAGCTTCCACTAGCAAATTTACGCCCTTCTCCGTGACCAGTCTTCCCAAAAAGAAGAAGTCATAGTCATAGATCCCGCTTTCATTGCGAGCGGCAACAAACTTGGATATGGGAAAGGGGTTGTGGATCCGAACCTGATTTGGCAGCGGGTGGCGGCGCTTCATCCAATCGGAAATGGCCACGTTCACCGTTACATAGGTCTTTGCAAACAGCCTGAGCCCGGTCACCTTGGCTATACCCCGCAGTGTAGGAAACAACTTACCGTGCTTGAGGTGAAAAAGGAAGGACGGAATAGGCCGTAGCGGAGCAACTTTACCCTCATACCACCCTGCTCCATCGATGCAGGCTACCTGGTAACCCGTATGGCGCAAAATGATGGGCGTTCCGGTTAGCAGCGCATAAGGGGCTGCATACAGGCTGGCCCCGTTGGAAAAAATAAGGTCAGTGGCTTTGGCCATGCGGTAAAATTCTCTGAATGAAGGCTGCCGCACTATGCGATAGTTTTCATCATCGAGTCCGTCGTAGGAGATGGGCGTAACCACGGTTACCTCATGTCCCCTTTCCGTAAAGTGGACCGCAAAATTGTTTGCAAGGGTTTCCATACCTCCCACCATCGGTTTGAACACCGGCGTGGAGATCAGAATCTTCATAAAGTTAATTTAATCAAAGGGGGTGGTGGTCTGTCGACTTTAAATCTGGAGATAATCTGCGGCATCTTTCGGTAGCAAACTTCGTTACAAACTCACGTCCGTAGCTATGCGGACTTACGAGTAACGTCGCGTAAAGGTTAGTCTCCAAGTCGTTTTGCTCCGCACCTCCCACCAAAATCTACCAGTGCCTAACCTCAGTTTCAAAGCTGACGGCGCACTGGTTTCTGATTTCGAAGATGGCGTAAGGGTGGTTTCCAGACGCAGGCTTAGCTAAACACCAGGTCTACAAAGCATTCTCTTCACCTTTTACAAAGGCATTGTAGGCAGTCATGATTACGCAACGAATGTCCATCAGGATGCTCCAATTCTCCAGGTACCACACATCGTATTCGACGCGTTTTTCCATTTTCCAAATTTCGTCAGTAGGCCCGCGATACCCGTTGATCTGGGCCAGCCCCGTTACCCCTGGCTTAACCTTGTGGCGAATCATGAATTTATCGATCAGGCGGGAGTATTCTTCCGTATGCTTAAGCATGTGTGGCCGCGGTCCGACTACTGACATGTCCCCCGTAAAGACATTGAGGAATTGGGGAAATTCATCCAGGCTGGTTTTGCGCAGGAATGCCCCCACTTTGGTGATGCGGCTGTCTCCGCGCGTAGCCTGTTTCTCGTCCGAGCGATCGTTGACGCGCATGGAGCGAAATTTCCACATACAGAAAATATTGTTAAGATAACCCGTTCGTTCCTGACGAAAAAAGATCGGACCCGGGTCTTCCAGATAGATCGCGATGGCAACGACCGGAATAAGAATGGGAAAAATGAAAAGGATAACCGCTGAACTCACTACGAGATCAAAAATCCGCTTCATCAGCTTGTTACGCAGAGCCGTGAGCGGTTCCTCCTTCAGGGTGAGTATGCTAAGGTCTCCTAGTTGCTGTGATTTGTACGTTCTAGGGAAAAGGGTAGTCTCGCGGGGAGCTACTTCTACATCGATGAATTGAGTGGCACAGATGTGCATAATTTCCCTTTCCTGCTCAAGCGTGAGGTCGCTATAGAAGAAGATGAGCTTGTCAATATTTGGCTTGCTTTCCAGGTAATCCTTTAAGTCCAGGTAGCCTCCGATGTTGGAAACATTGGCGTGTGGCGAATTGCCAAACCGCCCTACCAATTCCGCACTCCCCGGGAAGCAATAGTCAAAAGCCTTGAAGAGTTGCTGCAGATTTTCCGCTTTACCTCCAACGATTACGTAGCGGAACTTCTCGAAAGGGCTTTCTTCCCGTAGTCGGTGAAAAACCCGACCGGTGGAAACAAGGATCAAAGCTAATCCATGGGCCAGAAGGATAAAGGGGGTGTGAGGCGCTTCACCGAGGACGTTGTAATAAAACAAGGAAGTAAATGCCAGAAGGAAAATTAAGATCTTAAAAACCTTCGATAATTGCTGTTCCATCCTCACGCGCTCGTACCAACGGTAAGCGTTGAAATAGACGCAAAGCCATCCCCAAGCAATGTTTACGAACACTATCAGGGCAATGTTACGGCCCGTAATAGCGGAACTGTAATCCAAAACTCCGTAAGTGATGAGGCTGGCTATGAAAAAAGATAGATTAATCAGGATAAAATCCGTCGCTATCAGATCATAGCGATGTGGCGTCGACCGCATGACCCGCATATGCGGAGCAGCGGCTAACTGGGATGAGAGTTCCATGAATTGTGTTGTTTAGTGTTCAGTGTCAAAATCTGTCGAAAACCTAAAAGAATATTCTGCTTATCTAACTTCTCCGCTGCATAGGTTAGGGCACCGCTGCAGTCGTCGGCCCGCTGGCCGCTTAAAATTTCTCTCAGCCCTGTTTCCAGGGCATCTACGTCCTCGGGAACTACTAAGGTTCCCAGGTGATTCTTGATTACTTGGTCGTACAAGGTTGTTCCTTGTTCGGCCGTAATTAATGCATGTCCTCCAACAGCCAGAATGTTTGTCAATTTAGAGGGCATGACAAGATCAGCAGCTGCTTTCTTCTGTAACACCAGGTGCACGTCTGCAGCGGCCAGTGTTGCTGCCAGTTTGGAAAGGGGCTGCAAGGATTTGAAACTCAGGTTTGGTAGTTGTCTTTTCTGAGATTCCTCAACGAGGCGCGCTTTCGCACCTCCCTCCCCAATGATAAGGAATTTAACGCTGGGAATATCACGCATTCGGTCAGCTAACTCAAGAATGTTTTCTAACCCCTGCTTCTCACCCAGGTTGCCAGCATAAAGAACAAGTTTTTCTTTGTGAGGTATGTTCCAGGCTGACCTGGCGGAATCTTCCCGGCTTACCGGATGTACGAGTTCGGCATCCACCCAGTTTGGGAAAAGCACGATGTTGTCGGACGCAATGCCTTTCCGGGCGATCTTCCTGAGCATCCCTTCGCTGATCGTGGAAACCGTCGATACCCGTCGCAGCAGCCAGGCCTCGGCATGCTCCAACAATCGCAGTAGCCACTGCTGGCGAATGATACCGAGATCTCGGGCGGCATCAACCTGTAGATCCTGAATATGGTAAAGTACGTTGGTGCCCCGTAGCCATTTGTGAACCAACGCCGGAAAACCGAGATGGAAGGGCGGACTTACGCATATGATCTGGTCGTAACTTCGGAAATAGCGAGGAATCCAGTACCGTAGGGAACTCAATACGAAGCTGAACTCGTGGAGTATGCGCCGTAGGCCAGTGACTTCGCTTGGAACGTAGAGCGGACAGCGGTGAACGGTCACCCCGTCAAGAGATTCCGTATGAAACCCTCGTTCGTAACCCTCCTTGATCTTCCACTGCGGATAATAGGGCGGTGCAGTAATGACCTCTACTTCATCGCCGGCAGCGGCGAAGAAAGCTGCCATCTCACCCGAGTACTTACCGATTCCAGTAAGCTCCGGGGCATAATTTATGCCGTAGATTAAAATTTTCACGCTCTATAACCACCCGGAATAAACCGGGTCGCCTTTGTAGGGGAGCCCAAACAGGCTCGACTGGGATTATTGGTTCAAAAGTTGCCGGGGAGAACCGGCAAGTCGGTCTTTAATAACTTTGGCCGGTGAGCCCATGCAGACTTTTCCGGCTGGCAGATCCTTGAAAACGGATGACCGGGCACCTACAAGTGTGCCTGTACCTATCCGCACTCCCGGAGCAACATAGACATCGGTCGCAATCCAGCATTCAGCTTCTATGTAAATAGGTTCGCTGAAGATGGTGAAATCTAGTGCAGCCGGATCATGGCTACCGGTGCAAAGATAGGACTTTTGAGAAATTACCACATTGTCGCCTATCTCAATAACGCCCAGGCTGTAGAGGACTACGTCGTCCCCGATCCAGGCAAAATCACCTATGGTAACCTTCCAGGGGAATTGGGTCCTGACCGTCGGGCGGATGATGGCCCCCCGCCCGACCCGGGCTCCGAAACGCCTCAGCAACCACCTGCGCCAGCCATACATAAACTGTGGGGAGGGACGAAAAAGTAGGGCCTCGACAATCCACCAAAGTTGGACATACCATCCGGGTTGTCCGCGAAAGTCAGCGGGCAACCGAAAAGTCTTTAGGTCCTGATATTTCGGGCGCATCAGACCGTTGTGGTTTCCTGGTTTAGAAATACGTTAACGTCCAGATCGTACTTCTCCTTCACCACCTCTTCCAGGGTTCGGGTCTTCATCTCCCGCTTGATTTCGAAGATGGTTGAATCCACCAGGAACCTGAACCAGAAACCTTGCAGAAAATGAAAGATCAATCCTTCTTTTCCATCTAGAAATCCAAGTTTGATGATGTACCGGTGGAAGAGGTACAGGAAGCTCCGCAGAAAAAGGGGAGACCGCTGGAAAACGCGGCTCTTAAGCCAACGTTTCCGTTCAATAGGATTCCCCAACAGGCGGGCATTCACTTCTCCCGTTTCCTTTTCAGCCAGGATGGATTCCACCGCCTCAAAGACGGCCCAGCGGGCGTGAGATACCGTGAAATCACGGAGACTGCTCATCACCCCGTCTTCAAGATCGGCATTTTTGTCCGCTAGTTCCGTTACTCCTTCAACGACAAAGTGTTGGTCGTACACTTTGTTCTCGCAGTGGCCCAGGTGCTTTCGGTAGAGCCGAAGATGGTAAATAGGGTGATAACCCCCGTGTTTGATCCAGCGGTCCATGAAGATGGCACGGCGGGCAAACATATAGCCATCCACCCCCGGCTTTCCGGGATCGAAAGATTCGTTGATCCAGGTCACCATTGCCGGGGTCAGACGTTCACCAGCATCGAGATGTAAGACCCACTCTCCGCCGAAAGGCGTGTTTTCCTGGGCCCAGTTGCGCTGAGCGGCATAATTCTGGAAGGAGTGTTGCACGTACGTCACTCCACGCTCTTCGAGGATTGTAAGGGTACGATCCGTCGAATAGGAATCGACTACGAAAACGGGTGCTTTGACCCCCTGCAGTGAATCAAGGCAGCGATTAATGTTGGCCTCCTCGTTAAAGGTGAGTATGACAACGGTCAAGGATGGTTCCATGCTAAGATCTTTTGATAAGCGCCTTCCCATTCAGCCACGTTGGCGTGAATGCTGAACTCTTCCCGGGCTAAGCGGTAAGCATTGTCGTTCATTTGGGCTAATACTTCGGGGGGCAGGTTAAGTATTCGGTCAACGACCTTTGCGAGGCTTTCCGGATCGTTGGGTATCCAGTAACCTGCTTGGCGCTCTTCCAGCAGCTCCCATGGAGTACCGGTGGAGGCAACCGCCGGAGTGCCCTGGGCCAGGCCCTCCATTACTACGATGCCAAAGTTTTCGGTGTGGGAGGGCATAAAGGTAAACCAGGCAGCCGCCAGGAGTTCTTCCTTTTCCCTGCCGTCGCGGTGTCCCAGAAAACGGATCTTTTGGTCTAAACCCTTCGATTCCACCATTTTCACCAGCATGCGGCCGTAATCGTTGTAGTAATCGCCAACGATTTTTAGTGTGAATTCACTGGACAAAAAGGGCTTGGACTTCGATAGGGCTTCGATCAGGTTTTCGATCGCCTTCTTTGGGTCAATGCGACCAATGAACATGAAGTACTTTTCTTTTTTCGTTTCGATCCGCTCCGGAAGCTCCATGTAGTTCGGGATCTGAATCACCTTGGAGTCTTCGCCAAAATTTTGGCGGATGTAGCTGGTCTCCGCATCGCAGGTAGAATGAAACCAGAGCAAATCCTTATCCACATATTTGTTGATCAGTTTGATTACCGCTTGCTTTTTTCGCGGCGAGCGCAGGAGCATAGGTGGATCAAGATCTCCCCGCGATGACCAGAGCATGGGCTTTCGGTAAAACCTCGAGTTGATTATGGCCATCAAAAAAGAAGAGGGGTAGGTGATCATGGAAAGATGCAGTACATCGGCATCTTTGATCTTTTGGATAGTTTTCCTAATTGCCCTTATTGGAAGGTAGTGGATTGGGGTACTGGAATAGATGATCTTGCCAAAATCCGTATCTAGCCACTGGTCCCGGGGAGTAGATAAGGATAATCCCCAGTCCGTCGTTGAGATGATGGGCTGGTGGCCCCTGCGTTTGAGTGCTTTAGTGATCCAGTACACCGTATTGTCCGGCCCGCCGTTTTGAGCAGGGTAAAAGCTTCCGGTTGGGAAAAGAACTTTTAATTTCTTCAAAGTATGCTTTTGTATAGGTCGATGTACTGTGAGGCAATCGAATCGATGTGATACGCTTGAGCATTCCGGTGACCCGTCGCGATAAGTTCGTCTCGCAAGCCGGCATCTTCGATGACCCGAACGATCCCGGCCCGAATGGAGGAAACGTCATTGGGGTCAACCAGTTCGGCTCCCCCCGCACCGGCTACTTCCCGGTGAGGGGAAATATTACTGGTCACTACCGGACGGCCTACCATTTGTGCTTCGAGTATCGGAAGGCCAAAACCCTCGTAGGTAGACACGAATGCGAGTAAGTCGCATTCGGCATACCGCTGCCGTACCTGAGCGTCGGTCAGGCCGGTAGCCCAGTTGGCGTCGATGCCAAGGGCCTCTATTTGCTTAAGATCTTCGGGGCTAGGCTGACCGATAATGTCCAACCGGCAGGGGATTCCCCGTAGAGCGGTGGCGAGTCGGTGTAGATTCTTGTTATCCTTTACGCCCACCTGCAGAATTGTCGGATATGCTTGGTTGAAGGTCCGGGGGTAATATTGAAAGGCCGGATCGACGAAATTGGGAATTACGTGCAGGTTATCGCTTTTGCAGTTGGTCAACTTCAACAATTCGTCCCGGGTCTTCTCCGAGATCACGGTCACCGCGGCAGCACGACGGGCGGGCCATTCGTAAATGCACCAACGATAAAACCAGTAACGCGGATGCCACTTCGGGTACCGCAGCAACGGGTTGCAGTCGTGGAAGGTAATAACGGTGGGACCCTGCAAACCAAACACAATCGAAGTCACATCTCCGGTGATGTGGTTGACCATGCCTCCGGTT
This sequence comes from Lewinellaceae bacterium, assembly GCA_963747415.1. Lineage (GTDB taxonomy): Bacteria > Bacteroidota > Bacteroidia > Chitinophagales > Saprospiraceae > Neolewinella. The sequence continues at coordinate 3,063,564 of CAVVFF010000004.1, forward strand.
TCGGGTGTAGCTTGCTCCTGCGCCCCCGCCGCCCATGAGATGTTTTGCCTAACTCCGCCAATGCTGTTGTTGTAATGCGGAAGTTCAAGCCGGCTGGTGGATAGTCCCCGGCCCTGAAATTGATCGGCCAGGCGATCAAAAATTCGCTCAATGCTGAAGGCGGTAGGGTAGGGTTTCCGGTAAAAGAGATTAACCTGCATCGGGAACATCGTCGTTTAAGCTGGCAATGATCAAGCCACCGGCCACTACGGAAAAGCCAAGTGCCGTAGGCTGGCTCCACCCTCCCTGTAAGACTTTAAGACAGCCAAAGCTTGCCAACATAAAGGGTAACGAGTTGCCGCGAAGGATGGCCAATGCACCGGCAATCATCAGGTGGATACTCAAGATGACACGGATAAGTACTACCCCCAGCCCCAGGGCAGGGCCCATTTCGCCTACGATTCGGCTCCATTCCCCTTCTCCCAGCAAAAATGTGCGTTCACCGGTCATTATAGTAGCGGCCACGTTGGTGCCCATGCCCAGGCCTTCTCCGTGCCACGGTATATCGTCGTTGCCCGTGAAAGCACGTACCAACCCCCCAAGGAAACGATCACTTATCGACTGGTCGATTCCACCTTCGGAGCGTGCGGCATTTTCAAACCGGACAACCAGGACGTTAACCGCGGTCTGAATGGCCTCGATGTTCAATAAAAGGATCATGATTACCGGGGAAAGCACGACGGCAACCCCAAGGTTCCGAAATGAGCGTCCACTTCTAAGGCTTACCAGGATAAAGAACAGCCCGCAGATGACCGCCCCGACCAGATAACTCCGACTGATAGAGAGAGGCACGGCAGCCAGCGCGGCGGCAATGCCCACCAAAAGCGCGATTTTATTTATCCGACTGTTTTCGCCGATGAAGTAAAAGAGAAAGGCCGCCGCCAAATAATAGAACGTAGTGGAACCGTTGGTAAACGAGAAAGTGCCCGACGGGCGGGCGTAACCCATCGCGCCGCTAAATCCGGCGCCCTCTAAATCGCCGCCTACCCCCCGGTTTACCCAAGCGGATTGCGGGCTGTAAAACTGCAAGCCGATCAGTATCGTGGCGATGGGCAAGAAGTAGATGAAGTATCGCCCAATGGTTTCCACATCCGATCGGGTGAGGACGTTGCCGGCGATGAAAATGAAGAAGAAGTGTAGGGCCAGCGTTCGAAAGCCAAAAATGTCCACGATCAAATTCTGGTGGCCTAATCCCAGCGTCAGTACAAAGGATATCGATCCCAGTGCCAGAATACTCAGGGTGTAGAAGTTCAAAAGCCGGCGGCCAGCTGATAGATAAGTGAAGATCATAGCGATCATCACCGGATCGCGGACGATCACGAGTGGTGCCGAAAGGAAAGGCAGGAACCACTTGCGAAGGGCTCCTTCGAAAATCAGGAGGAACACGTACAGGAATATCAGCCGCTTGGTGGCGCGGTCGGCTGCCGCTACATGTTCGTCAATGTATGCGAGAGCAGGGCTATGCATACCGCGTAACTAATTGCGTAATCGCATCTGCCAGTTCACTTCCGTATTTGGACCATGGGCGTTGCGACGCAGTCTTGATCGCAGACTTCCCCGCGGCGGTCACGTCTTGGGGGCGCACCAACAATTGGTCCAGCTGCTCGGAAATAGCCTTCACGGAACCCGCCTCGACGATAAAACCATCCGCTCCGTGGGTAATTAAATCGGGACCCGCGGTACGCTCGGTGGTAATAACCGGCGTGCCCTGAGACATAGCTTCGGTAATAACCAGGCCGAAACCTTCGAAATGTGACGGAAACAGCAAGACATCTTGCTTCCGCATCAACTGCAGGATCTCGTGGTGGGGCAGGCTGCTAATATGGCGGTGTTGGCGCAAATACGCGTTAAGGGGCGGACAATCTATTTCCGGCAGCCTACCGACCACTGTCAATTCGATTCGGTTACCGAAAGGAGCAACGGCTTCAAACATCTCCACTAAACCCTTTCGCTGGGACAGCCCGCCGACGAACAGCAGCCGAAGCGGGCCGCCCGGCCGTTCAGGGTATTGCCGGTTGGTAACCGGTGTTGGAAATCCGTATGGAATTACCGAGACCGGGGGGAGATCTGCGGGGTAATCCGCTAAGGTCTTGGCGGTAAAACTGCTGGCTACGAAAATATGATCTGCCAGGGCAATTTCACGGTCCTTACGGGCGAGTTTTTCCGGGGAGTCCTGCATCCCCTTAATCGTCATGGCCCAATCCGGATGATCTTCGGCAACCTGTCCTAATAGTCGGCGGGAAGCCCGCCAGTACCCGATGGGAAGATCATACAGGGTGTAGAGTCCCAGTTGGCGGGCCTCCTTAAAGGAGAACGCCGCGCCATCTTCGTAAGCATACACCGCCTGGGTACGCTTTCTGCGTAGTCGGTTAGCCACCCGGCGATCCAGGTTTCGGTATACGGCATCAACACTAAGGGGACCGGTTTCGTGTTTGGTCAATGTTTTCAGCCCGGCTCGGGTGGCTAATAACCGACCCAGTTCGAGCCACGGGAAAAGGTGCGTATGAATCGCTATCTCGGGCGAAAACTTCCGGCGATTGAAATCGGCAAAGGGGCCAAAGCGACTTAGTTTATCAAAGGAATTACCCGGAAAGGTAGCGATAGCCGTGTAAAAGCATTCCAGCAATCCGGCCGCCTCCAGGCCATCGAGGGCGGCGCGTACGTTTGCATTCCCGGTAGGATGGGAGACGGTTACCATGTTATTTCGACATTGAATTTACGTCCGGGGTATTCGTAGTGGTAGATGGGATAAGCTCCAGGTCAGCAACGAATCGCTTGGTGATGTTTTCTAGTTTTTCAGCTACAACATTTCCTCCCCGTAGGGAGGATTTCGCTTCCGCGACGGCCAGCGGATCAAAATGGTCCAAGACGAGCCCATTCAGCTGTTCCTGAAAAAATGGATCACGCTGGATTTTGATCACGGGAGAGATGACCGGCAGGGAATGCTCCAGGAACGCCGCTACCGTTCCGCTTTTTCCCAAGCTGTGCCGGGGAATGGGCGTAACGGCCAGGTCGCAGGTCGACAGCCAGGCGGAAACACCTTCGGCCGTCAGGTAGCCTACGGGCAGCACCTTACTTCGGGGAACGCACTTCTGAATATCAGCTGCCGCGGCAGTGACTTTCGATTTTCCTCCGCCCAGCAGCGCAATCTCAAGGGCTAAATCTTTTTGCTCGCACCAATCAGCAATACCCGAAAGGGCGCGCTTTACCGGCGGCGGTGATTCCAATCGGCTGAAGAAAGCTATGCGGTAGACCCCCGGATCTTTTTTCATCCCCTGGGCGACCGCACCATCGATACGACCGATGTTGGCAAACAAGGGCAGGGGCCGTACACGGATCCCGTGATCAGCTAAGGAATCCCGGTTAACGGGAATGTGCGTGTGCACTACTTCCGGCCGCAGCGATCGGCAAATCCATAAGATGATCCGCTTCTGGAGAGCTCCTAAAAGTCTGCCTTTTAAGTCCTTAACAGGTCTATATCTTAGCCAAAGCTCGTGGAACATGATCTCGAAACGTGCGCTTCCGGCAAGCTTCCTCATTGTCCAGGCGAATCGCCACGGCAATCCGTTGTTGTCAAAGGAAAAGGGTACGAACTGTAGACTGATCCAATCCGGCTGGTAGGAGTCTATTTTATTCCGTAAGCATTGGAGCCGCTGTTTTTCATCGAAGGCCGCGGGAATTCGCACGCCGGGTACCGGTGTTTCTCCGTCGTACTGTACCTCCTCCATTACCTGTTCTATTCCATTTTCGTGGGTAGCAATGATTTGGGCATCAATTCCTCTGGTTACCAGGCTGGAGGCAAGTCTTCGGGTATAGTCACCTACGCCGTCCCGTCCCGGCTCGATAGATCCGCAGAGAAATAAAATGCTTGCTGAAGAAGGTTTCAAAAGGTGGACTTATATAAGGAAGGGCAGGAAGGTGCGGGGTGCGTGAAAGCTAATGATAAACCGATACCTGGAAGGCTTAGAGGCGATGATAAAACCTTCCCATCCACCGGAGGGCTCTACACCACCATAGCATCCGGTTGGCATTGGCCTGGGGCAGGGGTTGCAGCACCTTGCCGTTCACATAACGCCAGAATTCAATGTCCGCCGGCCTTGGAGCACTGCCGCTGATGAAGTCCTTGGTAAAATTGCGTTTCCAGGGCTTGGGGCCGATAGGATGGTACATGAGATGCATCCCGTTGGTGAAACTCATAGCCCCCGGACCAATAATTGACAAAGGCACCTCCGTGATCATCATGGCCAGATTGAAGGAGTCCTGATTCGTACTTTGAACGATAGCCGTGCGGTCAAACACCCTAAACTGTTTCATGTCGCCACTTTCCGGTGCCAGGATGGAAAACGCCCGGTTCCAATCTTCGATGAATTGCTTATCCTCCTGTCTCCAGGCCAGAAAACCGCTGTTGTAGAAACCGTATATCTGATTGCGCACGGTGGCACCCGCCTGTTCAGCTAACCTGGCCCATTTTTGCCGGATGGGGTGCTGGGGGTCAAAGTCGAAATTGACGTCGCCGCAAACACCCACTCCCTCCGCCACCCATTCCCCGTAAAAGGACATGCGGCTATTGATCACAATATCGGAATCGAAGAAAAAATACTCCTCGGCATCGGGAGCGAGAACGTTACACACGTGCGCGAACCATTTGGGTTTTTCGTGCACCATATGCTTACTTCCACTCAGTTCAACCAGCTCTACTACCAAATTTCCACCGGCGGTAAACGTAACGCCGTGGGTGGAAACCCGCAGGGGGGGTAGCCATTCCGGCAATTCACCCCGGTAGCCGACCAAAACCTTATCCACATAAGTCCCGTAGTGCACCATGGAGTTGAGCAGCGCAGCCAGGCCCAGGAAATAGTCACGCTCGGCGAGCGTAGTGAGGATCTTCATAAAAGGGAAGTACGTTTTTAGGGTGCGCTAGCCGGTCGTTTCAGGCTTCCACTCCATCTTCACCAACGTCCTATAAAGGAAATCAATAAATCGGTAACCCAGGTTGATCAGGGATCCATATATGGAGAAGATGATGACCCCGGTGAGCGTCGTGTAATCGACCACAAAAGCAAGTAGTATAATCTGGCTCAGAATAGTGGTACTGATAAAAAGGTAGGGGTTGGGAATCACGCCCCTAGAGCTGGAAAGGTTGTGTGCCGTACCGCTTATGAGTGAGAGGCAACTGCTGATCGTCATTAAAAACACCTCGTATTCCAGGTCCGCGTACTTGTCCCCCAGGATCCAGAGGAACTCATCAGGAAAGAGGTATACGCCAGCTACAATGAACGAACAGAGGAAAGTGACCAGGGCCAGAATCTGAAAGAAGCGCAGGATTACGGCTCTCTTGACGGCCGGTAGGCGGGCGTAGCGGGGAGTGATAAGCATATCTACCACCATCCGTACCAAAGTCAACACGACCATCAACCGGCCGATCGCGCCAAGATTGGCAATACTGTCTGTATTACCAAAAATGGCCACTAGCCAAACCGTGATTTGCCCGCTTACACAATAGAAAATGCTCCCCGGCAAAATCCGTTTTACCGTACCGAGAATCTGAGATCGGAATTCTGGATCGCTTTCGGTCTTCCAATCCGCTTTTTTGAGCGAAAGCTTCCGAAATCGGAAGTTGCCCATCACCTGGCTAGCTCCCGTTGCCAGTATGGCCACCCCCGCGAAGGGAAAGAAAAAGACAAATGGCAGGGTGATCAACAACCGCGTGACGTTGATGCTTACGTTGATACGTAAAAGGTCATTGACGTCCTGGTGCAGTTTGGGCACGACTTGCAAAAGCGACCCCGAAAGTGCCGCCCAGAAAGTAGGGGTGAGGCACATGATCAGCAGCGTGGACTGCCACCACAGCAGCCCTTGTTCCTGCAGAAGCGCGAACAGGATCGGCAGGGATACCAGGAGGCTTCCGATAGCGAACTGCCTTCGCATATGCATCCCCGTAGCAAGTACCCTACCCAGTTTTTCCCTGTCTTTCCAGTGCTTCCCGCCGAGGGCCATAACGCCGGTGGAAATTCCCCCGTCGGCTAACACGGTCATCGTACCCAGCATCGTATTTGCCAGGGTGTAGTAAGCGTATTGCTCCGAAGAAAGGATGCGGATGATGAAGATACCGCACACGAAGCCAGTTGCCTGGATAAGCAACTGTGCTCCTCCGGTGACCCCGAGAAGCTTACCCCACTTGAATAAATTAGGCGAAGTTTCAGCCAGCCTTCGAAGTCGTTGCAATGCTTAGTCCCTATTCGTAATAACCATAGCCGTATCCGTAGGAGGCCTTTGGGTTGATTCCATTAATGACCAGGTTTACCCTGGGGAGTTTGCCCGCTTCGATCATCTCGTTGATGTAGCCGATGCTCTTCTTAGGAGTCACGTTTAAGCGTGCCATAAACAGGGTTACGTTCACGTAATCCTTCATTAGCAATCCATCGGTCACTACACCGACCGGAGGCGCATCCAGGACGATCACGTCGAATTCCTGACGTAGACGGTGGATAAGATTGGCCATCCGTGCGTCCATAAGCAGTTCCGTAGGGTTCGGGGGCAGCGGACCGCTCGAAATGAGGAATAACCCTTCATGCGCCGTCGGCTCGATGATGTCTTCGACACTGGATTGCCCGATCAAATAGTTGGAAAGACCTGCCTTATTCTTGGTGTCGCTCTCATTTGTAACCATGCTAGCCAATTTGGGCTTGCGCATGTCCATTCCGATCACTACAACCCGCTTTTTTGATAGCGCTAAGGCCGCCGAAAGATTCGTAGCAATGAAGCTCTTCCCCTCTCCGCTTACGCTTGAGGTAACCATGATGACGGAAGGCTGATCGGCCGGTAACATGAACCCGAGGTTCGTACGAAGCAGTCGAAAGGCTTCCGCCACGCCGTTTCGGTTCGATTTAGTCACGACGATTGAACCGTGGTCTTTGCTTTTGATGATCCTTCCTACCACGGGATAGGGGAGCATCTTCATTACCTCTTTCTCCGTGTTTAGTTTCGTTCCTAGCAGCTCCCGAAGGAAAATAGTGCTGCCGGGAATAATCAATCCCACGCCCAGCGCGAAAAGGTAGATCATGGTCTGATTGGGACTGACCGGGAAGGGGCTGCTGGCGGCACGGTCTATGATCCGGGTATTCGGTGTTTGGGCCGCAATGGTGATGGCCGCTTCTTCCCGCTTTTCCATCAGGAAGATGAATAGGTTCTGCTTGATCTCCTGTTGTCGCATGATCTGCAATAACCGCTGTTCGTTGGCCGGCATGCGATTCATTTGCGCCTGCAGTGGCACGATGCGTTCCTCGATCTTGCTCACCCGTTCGTTGGTCTCCCGCAGGATGGAGTTAACGCTGCGCAGGAGGCTTTCCTTAAGATTATTCAGCTGCTCACTGAACGTAGCTACGGTGGGGTGGGATTCGGTCACGAATTCCAGCCGTTGATCTCGCTCATAGATGAGTTGATTATACTTCACGATCATTTCCGAGAGAACCCCGGAAATCACTTCCGAAGCCAATGGCAGCGGATCGTAGTTATCGTCTTCCGTAAGTATACGCTTGACATCCTCAACGAGATCGCGCTTCACCTGCAGTTCGGCGAGCTGGGCATCGGCCTGGTTCATCTGCGTGAGGTAGTTTGATCCCTGGGTAGCCAGGTCCACGCTGATGTTGGCATTCTGCTTAAAACTGGCTACGTTGCTTTCCACTTCGTACAACTCATCAGTCACGTAGTCGAGGCGTTCCTCAATGAAACTGAGGGTTTGTCCACCGGTTTGGCTCTGATCTTCAATGATTTGCTGTTCATAGACGGCGACCAAGGCATTCAGAATGTCCTTGGCCTTTTCCGGGACGGGGTCCGTAATACTCAGGTTGAGGACGCCGGAGCTTTCTACCTGCCGTACCGACAGGGAGTTGTTGTAGCTTTTAGCGACGATTGCCGGGTTGCGTACGTTCACTTGATAGATCGCATTGTCTCCCAATACCGGGGCGTCCTCGGAGACAGCCATAATGAACTGTCGGTTGCCAATTTCAAAGGGTGTATCATAGCGCACCGAGGTGGTATCGCCCTCGTACCGGATCAGCGAAAAGGAGGTCTGGTTGTCAAAACGGACCATGACGCTACCGTATTCAACGGGCTTGTTCGGGGCAATCATTCCGTCGGAATGCAGGGAATCAAGCGGGAGAATGCCAAAGTGCTCTGAATTGTAGATCTCGACATTACGAACGGCACCTTGGTGGAAGTAGCTGATGTCCAGTCCCAGCAAATTGACCACTCGTTGCATCAGGTAATTCGACCGGAGCATGTAGATCTCGTTGTCGATCTTGTAGGTGTTCTCAAACCCTAGTTCCTGTGCGATGACTTCCTTGGATAGTCCCCCGTTTCCGGACTGCTCTTCAATGAGCATCGAAGTCTGGGCCAAATACACCGGCGTAGTATAGCGAAGGTGAAGCCACGCCAATACCAGACAGGCGGCTATCGCCAGAACAAACCAGTACCAGTTGCGAAGCATCCGGTTGATGAGCGCCTCGAAATCCAGCTGGACCGCGGGAGCGAATTGCCGCGCATCACGCCTGGTGGTCTGGAAGTTATGGGGAGCGAAATCTTCGGGTATGTTCTTCATAGTGTTAAAATGGATTGCCGCGGCTGGACTAATTGCGGGCGACCAGGGCAATAACAAGGGTAACTACCGAGAGTACCGGCCCCAGGTAAGTTAGGATTCGCTGGCCAGGATCCGAGACGGTAGCGGTTCTGGCCCTGATGGGGTCAACGTAGATAACGTCGTTCTGCTTAAGATAGTAGTATTCCGAATTGAAAATGTCGTCGTCTTGCAGGCTAATGCGCTCGTAGCTCCGGATTCCATCCTCCTCCCGTACGATTAAAATGTTGTCGCGGTTCGCGTAATCGGTGAGATCGCCCGCCATGCCGATCGCGTCGAGTATTGTCACCCGTGAATTCGGCAATAGAACGACCCCAGGCTGGAAAACTTCGCCTAATATAGTCACCTTGAAATTCAGAAAGCGAACATTGACCACGGGGTCTCTTAGGTATTCCCGCAGCCTTCCCCGGATCAGAAATTGCAGCGACTCGATGGTTTGGCCAGCGGCCTCGATACGCCCCAGTAGCGGAATGTCCACATACCCATCCTCATCTACCAGGTAGCCCTGGAAGAGTTGAATGTTTTGATTATTGGCCTGGGCCGCGTTGGACATCTCCGCCGCTTGGTTGAACGGCAAAGCTGCTTGCGGGTCTACACTCTCTACGTCAATCCGGAGTAGATCCTTAGGTTGGATTTGCAATTCCACCCTGTTTTCTATGTCTTCCTGGGTACTTCCCGACGCCGGAACATCTCGAAAGTTGCGTAGCTCCTGATAGGATACGCAGCCGGTAATACTACCGACGAGATATAGCGTTAACAGCGGTAAGAACAGTCTCATAAATAGGAAGTTAAACGTAAAAAGAGCGGAAGTGGCCGAAAATTAACAACTTTCTGCAAGGCTGCCAGATGGGGGCACTATACGCCTTCGGCGTCCATGTGTCGGGGAGGCACAAGTTCATTTTGTCGGACGGAAGAGAAGCTGTTAGGATTGATTTAGGAGAACGCTAGTACCGTTCAGGTTTATGGTCAGAGATATCGATGCTGCAAGGAGTCGGTCACGTTGCTTCAACCAAAGCAATCAGTTTCTCCCAATAGGAAAGGGGGCGTTAGTAGCGGGCATGATATTGAAAGGGAGTGCATACCAAGGAAAAGCGTAGGAAGTACAGCATTCACATAAATGACTGGCTGCGTCCGAGATAGAAACGTTGATTCTGCTTGCTATTGTTTGCACAAGCCGCGCTCTTGTCCCATAATGGTGGGCAAAACGGCCAAACCGGTAGCGATGTTTGCAGCGTTTGCAAAAGCGGTGATCCATTGGTGTATTGTTCAAGTGTATAAATTCGAAAACAGGCAGCCAAAAAGCAAGTCCACGATCAACCTGCGACCAGGCGGAACTATCCGCATATCGCGCAATTAAATGTTATACCGCACAAATATAGGTCCGAAACTTGCTGGTTACAAATTATTCTCCCCAAATCTAGGGATGGGGCGCCGGGGCGCAGGTGCGAAAATAAGGGGGGGCGAAGTTACGGGGCGGCTGGCTTGAAACCTTACTTACTTCCCTGGCATTCTTCGATCCCGCATCTTATTTCTCCCTTTCTCCCATTCAAGCTGGTTTTCCTTCGTCGAATTTTGCATTTCCAACTAGCAAGCCATAAGTTTAACCCCCTGCCAATAGCCGGTTCAGCTTTTTGCAGCTTGTCTTTTGACTGATTGCTGCAGGGTTAGTTGGAAATTTTATCTAGGAATTCATCTGTTTACTTCCGTAACAGACCGGGTCTATTTGGCATTCAATATTAGGTGGTTGAACCTGTAATTCTACCTGTGGCCTACATAACCGTCAGGTGGACGACCTAATCGGAATCGGCTTACCGCAAAAGCTAATGTTTCTCACCCTCAAGGATCTTTGTGCGATCTTTGCGCTGTATATTATGTAGTGGCTTTTTGTAACACCTATTACTTTCAAGCCTTAAATTTATTAGAGCCGGACAATGTCAATTGGCGTTGACCGGTAGCATTGAGTTTGCCTGACACATGCTGAATTAATTCATTCAGTTGGCCTTTTTGACACTGATTTCTGCTCCGGTATGAGGAAAGTTCCTCCCCCGGTACGAATACGACACTAATGAACAACACTTTACGCCTGGCGGTAGCCCTACCGTTCCTACTTGTTGCGCACCTCGCATGGGGTACCACCCCGAAGGCTTTGGAACTATTTCCCCCTTCCGCAGCTGCGTGTACACCCATAAGTCCGCTCGACTGTAACGAGGTCGGGAAGTCGCTCCCCGTTCAACTTTCCTTTAACGGGAATGCCGGGGGAATAGCCGATCGAAACGGTGACTTCACGGGATTCACCATGGTGGAAGCACCCTCTTTCAATGAATTTCCTTCGGAGCCATCCAACCCCGATGCCCCGGGTCTGGAGACCGATCTTTTGGATGTTGTTAATGGGCGACTGGTCGTCACCAGTACGAAAGGTACGCGCTTCCAAGTCCCTACCGGTTCCACCACTAGCAACACGCAAGTGAACGGTTTGGGAGTTGGCTTCGATGTGCCGGGAAGCGTTTTCAACGTCTCCGTGGACCTTGCTCAACCCGACTTCGCCGGAAGCGCTACGGCCAGCGATCAGCAGGCCGGTATATGGTATGGACTGGATGAGGACAACTACGTTCATGTAGCCCTGATTAAGGTAACCAACAACTCCCAGCGCGTTCAACTTTACGTTGAGACACAAGACCCGACCGACCCGACCAGGGTCGTCACGAGCGAGATTTTTTCCAACAGTTTTCAGACCGACAAGACCTCGATTCGACTGCGGTTGGAGTTCGACCCGGTATTTGACCGTATCAGGGCGTTCTATACTACCGATGGGGGCAATGAATTGCAGGTGGTCAGCGCCCGGGGGAGTTCCCTTCCCATGCCGGAATCACTCCAAAGCGGTGTGGATCATGATGGAAACGCAACCACTTCTCCACTGATTTATGCCGGTATTTATACTTCCCACCGGCGGGCGGCTATCAATGAATCCATCAATTTTTCCTTCGACGATTTTTCCGTTGTAGTGGAAGATTACACCCCCGCACTGATCTGGTCCCCCGATCAAATGAGTTTCGACCTGTCAAAGGACCAAACCGGGCAATCGTTTTCGGTTGACCTGCGTACCAACGACGGTACAAACCCTTCCATAAACATTTCCGATAATCCGGGTAGTTCAGCCTGGCTCAATTTTCCTACATCCGTTGCACCTGGCGCGATCAATTTTTCCATTAAGTCGGGTGTTCCGGTCGGGCATTATTCAACCCGGATCACGGCATCCTCCGGTGGTTATGGTCTGGATGAACTAGTCATCAATGCCACGGTGAGTGATAAAAGCGGAATACCGAGGGTTGAAGGCAGTATCCCCACCAACGGGGAAGACAATGTTTCGTTGACTACCTCTATTTCGGCAAACGAACTCTACCTTCCGAACGGGTTGAACGGCATTTTCGGCATTGAAAATTCGACCATCACCCAGCAGACCGTCAAGCTGTTCCGCTTTGAAAACGGTACGGAGATTCCTTCCACGGTCAACGGTAGCGGAGGCGGTGACGCTATCAACCTCACGCCCTCCATTCCCCTGGAGCCGAACACGACCTACCGGTACGTGATCGACGGGGTGACGGACCTTACGGGAGTTGCTTTCGAACGGTTTGAAGCCGTTTTCACCACTGCTGCTGACAACTCCGGGGCGGGAGGAGCGTTGGACGAGGTTTCCTTTACCCGAGTTGGCAACGTTGCCACCGGGCAGGGATATTCTTCCCTCACGATAGGACCGGACGGGAAGCTCTATGGATTGCGTATCTCCGGTACCATCGACCGTTGGAGCATCCAGGAAGAAACCGGCGCGCTTGTCGATCTGGAAACCATCACTACCCTTGAAGACACCTATGGCTCCCGCGCCGCCATCGGGCTAGTCTTTGAGCCCAATGATGATCCGAATACCCTGGTAGCCTATGTCAGTCACGCCACCGGTGTGCTCAATAACGGCCCAGCCTGGGATGGTAACATCAGTCAGCTGTCCGGTCCTGCACTGGGAACGGAGAAACTCGTGATCACCAATTTGCCGCGCTCCCGTAGAGACCACCTCATAAATGGTATCGTATTTGACCCGGATAACCCACGGGTATTCTACTTCAACGTCGGTAGTAATACAGCCGGCGGTGCGGTCGACGCTTCCTGGGGCTTCCGGAAAGAGCGTTTGCTTTCCGCTGCAACCCTGCGTTTAGACCTCGATAAATTACCGGAGTCTTCTTGGCCATTGAACGCTAAAACGACCATGGATCAGGCGGCGATCAATAATGTCGACGTCAATTCTCCTACGCTTGGCAGTGGTACGGGTTTGTATTTCGAGAATGATCAGTCTTTTCCGGACAATGGAACCTATAATCCATTCTATACCCAGGCGCCACTCACGATCTTCGCTACTGGTATCCGTAATGCCTACGACCTGGTCTTCCACCCCAATGGACAGCTCTACATTCCAACGAACGGTACCGCGGGCGGAAGTAACACCCCCGCATCTGTAGCCGGTACGCGCCGCGTTAACGGTACGTATTACAATACCACGGATTCGAGTGGAAAGTACCCTCCCGTACCCCCCACGTTCAGCAATAATACCCAACGCGACTTTCTGTTCCGGGTGGATCCGACCGAACCCATAGGGTTTTACGGACACCCAAACCCCACGAGGGGCGAGTTCGTCCTTAACCGCGGACCTGTGGACGTTTCCGGGTACGACAACAGCGTCGCGCCAGATCCCAATTACCAAGGTATTGCCTTTGACTTTGGATTCAGTAAATCGCCAAACGGCACCATCGTCTATAAGAGCGAGGCTGAAGGAGGCAAGCTGAAGGGTACCATTCTCGTTTGCCGGTATTCCAATGGTAGTGACATCATCGCACTGGTTCCGAACGGACCGAACGGTGATATCCTAACGGCAAAAACCGGAATTCCCGGATTCAAAGACTTTGGTGATCCCTTAGATATCACGGAAGATGTTATAACGGGCAACCTTTATGTTTCCGATTTCGCCCGGCAATCCATTGTCCTACTTCGCCCCAGCGATCAGAGTTCGCCGGAGCCGGTGGTCCAGTTGGTTCCTTCGCCCTCCCTGATTACGGAAGGAACTGCTGACGGGATTCCGGAAGACGCCCAGAATGTATTCTTAGTCAATGCCGGCAACGCGGCCCTGATCAACCCTACGGTAACCCTTTCTGGGCCCGACAAGGATGACTTTAGTGTCAATACCAGCTCCGTTCCCTCTACTTTGGATCCCAACCGATCGGCATCCATTTTCGTCACTTTCAACCCAACTACTGAAGGTTCGAAGCTAGCCACGCTCACCGTTTCTGGATCGAACTCTCCGGTTTCCGCTCAAATTGAACTCCGAGCCCTTGGTAAGGAGGGAACAGGGGGCAGTAAGGAACCCTCTTTACAGCAGATCATCGATACCTATGGTTTCGAAATAAACGTAGGGGATCAGGATCCTACTACTAACCGCCTCAATCCTCCCGGCGGGACGAGCGACTACAACCAGCTTTTCGGAGACGAGTCAGGTATTCAGTACTTTAAAAGAGCCACCGACGGGCCCGTTACCGTTCAAATTCTGGGTGTGTACGGACCGGTAGACAAGAACCCGGTCACGGGATTCGGGTGGTACGAAAGCGGTATCACTACTTCCACCGAGGAACTATTTACGGTAGGCAACTTGCCGGCGACCAATGGCCAGTCCCTAACGCCGACCATCGCGGGTGTCACAGAGTTCAATCCGACCGCTGAGGTCTTCGGCTTCTACAGCAGATGGCCATCTTTTGATAACCGGGAAGTATTTTTGGAGGATGGTCTGAATGCCTTTGATTCCGAAACGCCACACCATGTTCGGGTCTACGAAATTCCGGGTCAGGACAATACGTTCGTGTTAGCTTTTGAAGAGAATACGGGCGGTTTTGACTACCAGGATATCGTGGTCGTCGTCAGGAACGTGGATCCCGCGTCCCTCGTACTGGCACCCGAAATCACCGCTGTTCCGGCGGAAATGATTTTCGAAGTGACGGAAAATTCAGACGGCCCACAGTCTGACACCAAACAGGTCCAGATCACCAATACCGGTAATGCCCTACTTGAGGTATCTGCCGTCCGCCTCCTCGGAACTTTCGCGAAAAACTACTCCTTCTCCGGACCTTCAACCTTCACCCTCGCTCCGGACGTATCGCAAAACTTCACGATCACTTTCGATCCTCCTAACGACAACAGCGAAACCGACCGGGGCTATCAGGAAGCCCGATTAAGTTTCACTAGTAATACCGGCGCAGATCCATTTGATTTAGGTCTTCACGGACTTAAGAAATGGGGAAGAGAAGGTGGAAAAGAACCTCCACTACAGGATGTGGTCAACACCCTTGGCATAGGTATTGATGTCGGTTGGACCACCCTGGCCGACGATGTAACCATACCTCTGCGCGGAGAGGAGATTCCCGATTCGATTTTCGAACCTGCAGGATTCGGTCCGGTGGGAATTGAGGTGGTCGCTCGGTATGCTCCGGCTGGAGTAGTTTCTTATGGATACTACACCAAGCGGAATGGAGAAGTGACCCTTAATCAAATCGGCACCTTAGCTGATGGGTTAGCAGCGGCGCAAACACTTTTTCCACTCCGGACCAGCGGAAGCGATCAGTTTGCCGTAACCACGAAGAACGGTTTCGGCCTGTACGTTCAGACGGGCGGAAGCGCAGGCACGCTCTACACCGAGGACCAGTTGAACTCGGATGGAGTCGAGCGCCGTACCCGCGTCTATCCGGCTCGGGACCGCCAGGGTCAACTCATACCTAATAGCTACGTCATCGGGTTTGAAGAAGCTACTAACGGTGATTATCAGGATTATCTGTTCGTAATTACAAATGCTAAACCTTACGTCGCCCCCGAACCTGCGCTAACCTTTCTTCCGGCTGCTATAGACATGGTTGCAACCGAAGGCAAGCTTTCCAGCCCCTATACCGTCGATCTACAAGCTAACACGGACATCGATTCCGATGCTGTCCAACTTTCCAGCAGCGCCCCGTGGGTTGTGCTGCCGGGAAGCTATACCTATGGCGAATTAATTGACGTCCGGGTTGATGCCTCCCTCCTGGACTTCGGGATTTACGAAGCCCAGATAAACGGTATCGCCCCTGGGTTCGAATCCGCAGTTCTAAACCTGACGGTGACCGTCAATGCACCGGATGCGGAAGGAACGATCAGGGTCAACTTTCAAGACGATTCGTTTACGCCCCCTGGCGGGTATCTGGCCGATATTGGGCAAGGCTACGGATCGCGGGGCAACGGACAAACTTACGGTTGGATCGATCCGGCCACCGGACAGCCCGCCGCCAACCTGACCGGTGCCCGTGGCGATGAGCGAGGACTATCCAACCTCAGTACCGATTCGGAAAAGTTATTGCGATCCTTCAATCACTTCGATATTCTTGGGCAAAACACTCCGCGCGACTGGGAAATTCAATTGCCAAATGGATTATATCGGGTGGAATTGGCTGCTGGCGATCCGGTCGCTTTTAACAGCCTTCATACGGTAAGAGCGGAAAGGAATGTCCTGATCGATAATTTTGCTCCTGCTTCTGAATCTAAATTTGCGGTCGGACTTGATACGGTCCGCGTGAGTGATGGCAAATTGACCCTGGATGATGTGGGCGCTCCCGCGCTCGGCAACTCTAAGATCATGTATGTTGACATTATACCAGTGGACAGCAGTGCATTTGAGCCACTCATCACCATAAACCTGAAAGGAAATCAAAATGCAGGTGGCGCCTACTTCGGTGAGGTACTAGTTACGCTCTCAGCAGTTGATCAGTCGGGAAGTGGCTCCGTGGAGGAACTTACTTATTCGCTTAATGGAGAGACTAGCGTCGACTACACCGGTCCTTTTACCGTTTCTATCCCCACCGGCGAAGCGTTCGTAAGCAATATCCTTGAGGTTAATGCAATTGATGGGTTTGGAAATGCCGCGAGTAAGACCAGATCATTTGACCTGATCCCGGCTACAGGGGCTAGAATTCGGGTAGAAAACCTGGCGCGGATCAGAAATTACGACAGAGGCTTTCCCCATGAAGACTGGTTTAGTTTTATCAAGATCGCTCGCCCAACTAACTACCAGGGAGACACTACAATTACGAGGCTGGAGAATACCGCCAGGCTGTACAATGATGGTATTGCACCGCTTGTAATTCGCGAGATCAGCACGACCAATACGAATAACTACATCGTAACCGGCCCCGAAATCCCTGAGGAAGGGCTGAGCATTCAGCCTGGTAATTACGTCGACGTAATTATGAAATTCGTAGCCGGAGGACCTCCTTTCCGCACGGTCATCACAGAAAACCTGATCTTGAAATCGAACGCGGATAACGCCGTAGATATCAATATCACGATGAGTGGCGGACTGATATCTTCCCCGGAGGGAAGTAATGAACTTACGCTAGAACAAGTGTTTAAGGTCCTGGGGACCGCCACCAAACTCGGTGTAGATAAGTTTGGCAATACGGTTGTTCGACCCAGTTCGAACTATCCGACCGCAGAGGCTGTAAATTCTGGCGCAGAGGGAGACCTTGTTTTGTCGAAGTATTTCGTTCAGTCTGACCCGAATGAAGAGGTGGTAATGGCTATCATGGCAGCCTTTCATTCCCGGGGACCCAATACGCACAAGTTGTTGGATGTAAACGGTAATTCTCCAGGAGGAATTAGCGTCGGACACGCAGGAAAATGGTTTCAAAGTGTCCTGCCGGAAACCTTCAATCCATCCGAATTTATAGCCGGTGACTACAGTAGTTCTGTCAACGCTCCTTTTTACATACAATTGAATCACTACGACTCCCGGGGAGGCGACCGATTTGGTAACAATCCAGAGAGTCAACTGGCAATTCGGGTTTACAAAGCCAGGACGCGTGATGGGGAGGTGATTCCTAATGAATACTTTGCCATTCAGGATAACATTGGCTTGGGTTGTGAAGTGCAGGGAAGCGGTAACTGTGACTTTCAGGATAACATGGTTTACCTGACGAATATCCGTCCTCAGGCCGTCCCCACCGCTTCGAACATTCCCAATGTGACGGTAAATGTATTGCAGCCGCGACTTTACGATGTATCCACTTATTTCAACCTGGGCTATCCTGGTAACCGCCTGATTTATACCGCAACATTGTCAGGGGGTGCCCCCTTGCCGAATTGGGTAAAGCTGGACTCATTAACCGGAGACTTCACCATTCAAGCTGGTGTCGAGCAGGCCAATTCCACCTTTGAGGTGATGGTTACCGCAACGGACTACAACCTCCTCACCGTTAACGAATCCTTTACCATTCTGGTCAATGATTCCGACATCAACTGTCTAGTTGATGCGAATGCCGACGGTCAGGTAAAAGTCCTTGACTGTACCTCTCAATCTGTCCGGCTAAGTGGTCAAATTACGAATGGAGGCGGGTATTTGTGGACCGGACCGGGCGGGTTCAGCTCAAATCAGCAAAACCCGATAGTGACCCGGCCAGGAACCTACACCCTTAGCTCTACGGCTGGCGATTGCCCTGTAAGGAGCACGGTGGATGTTTCGGTCGGTCAGCAACCGGCGGAACTTGCTATTGACGCGCCCTATACATCGATTAGCTGTACGGTAGAATCCATCAAGTTGAGGGCTACTACCAGTAGCAATGTCACCTTTGCGTGGTTCAATGAATCAAACCAACTTATTGGCAGCACTGATTCCCTAACCGTTACTCAACCAGGCGAATACCGGGTAGAAGCAACCAGCTCCGGCAACTGTAAGAGTATTGTCTCGATTACCATTGACGAAGACAATAGTCAGGTAAGTGCAGGTAACGACGGAACGGTTGCCGTATGTGGAGCGGATGCGCCTTTCAGTCTCTTCCAAAAACTGCAAACCCTGGGAGGGAATCCCCAGGCTGGTGGAACATGGACGCTCAACGGATCCGTTATATCAGATCTTTTCAATCCCCGGAATAAACCAGCGGGATCTGTTACGTACGTCTATACCGCGGGCGGTGTGGATGATTGCCCCTTTGAGTCATCTGAAATGACCGTTTCGGTTGATGCCCCGACGGTTTATTATTCAGACATTGACCGAGACGGCTTCGGAAACCCGTCACAGTCTATCCTTTCCTGCGTCCCGCCTCCCGGATACGTAACAAACAGCCGTGATAACTGTCCTACGGTGAATAGCACTACGCTTACCGATACGGACAACGACGGTATTGGCAACAGCTGCGACCAGGATGACGACAATGACGGAGTGTTGGATTTCGACGACTGTCAACCCCTCAACCCACTGGTTGGGGCCGCGAAAGTTTACTATGCTGACTTCGACGGTGATGGCTTTGGAGATCCAGCGGATTCCCTGGTCACCTGTGCCTTAGCTCCGGCAAACTACGTCATTGATAATACGGACAACTGCCCCTACACTGCCAACCCAAGTCAGATCGACAGCGATGGCGACGGAGCTGGCGACGTATGCGATGGATCGGCTGCAGGCAGCAGTATATTCTGGTTGGAAGCAGAATGTGGCGAGGTTGGATTCAATTGGTCCACTATGCAGATCGATACGGCCTCCAACGGCGTAGTGGTTGTCTATACAGGGAATCCTTCTCTTAGTGCCCCTCCCGCTGACACCGAGAATAACCGCCTTCGGTACGTTGTTGATAACGTCCAAGGCGGTTCTTACCACCTTTATGGACGCACCTATTCGGAAAATGCTTCGGATGACTCTTTTTGGATCCGTATCAACGGCGGAGAATGGAAGCGATGGTACCAGGGTTTTTCTTACGGAAAGTTTGGTTGGAACCAGGTCGTTGGAAGCCCGATGGAGCTACCCGATGGCCAAACGGTTATCGATATTCTTTTCCGGGAAAGCAATGCGCAACTTGACAAGCTCTATCTCGCACTTGACGGTATTGAACCCAACGGAATCGGTGGAGAAGCCATCAACTGTACGCCTCCCGCAAATCAGCCACCCGTCGCTTTCGCTAATCTCCGGCCAGAGGTGGGTGTTGCGCCGCTCGAGGTACGTATGGACGCTTCCGAATCAGTTGATTTAGATGGATTCATTTCGGATTACCAATGGAACTGGAATAGTGGTTCTGCGAATGGTATACTAGTTCGGGAAACATTCCCCCTCGGCGAGTACGATGTAACCCTGACGGTCACCGACGATCGTGGCGACACCGGAACCGCTGTCAGCCATCTCAGCGTACTACCGATTGGAGCGGATGATGATAACGATGGCGTAGTTAACGAAGAGGACATTTGCCCGCTGATTTATAATCCAGCGCAAATCCTCCCTACTTTCTATGCTGATACCGATAATGACGGTCTTGGTGACCCGAACGTATTCATAGAAAATTGTACAGCGCCCCCGGGCTATGTAGCCAATAGGTTGGATAATTGTCCTGGCTTGACTTCTAGTGACGTTACGGACACGGACGGTGACGGCATCGGCGATCTCTGCGACGACGACGACGACAACGATGGTATTCCGGACGGCGAGGACTGCAACCCATACAACAGCGGCGAAGGTCGACTGACAACTTATTATGCCGATTTCGACGGAGATGGTTTTGGCGATCCGAATAACACGATCATCAACTGTACGGCCCCCGATAATTATGTAATCGATGGTACGGACAACTGCCCATCCATAGCCAATGCTGATCAGATGGACAGTGACGGCGATGGAGTTGGAAATACCTGTGATCCGTCCGTAGTCGGCAATACTGACTTTTGGTTCGAAGCGGAGTGCGCTGTAGTAGGGACAGGATGGTCTGTAGTGGACAATCCCAATGCTTCCGGCGGCAAGTACGTCGTCTTCGAGCAAGGTACCAGTACGAATCAGGCTCCCGATGATATACCCGCAAATCGGGTTCGGTTCAATTTATCCGGTGTTCAGCCCGGAACTTACTACATGTACGCTCGGATTTTGGCTCCCAACCCAAATGACGATTCTTTTTATACCCGGGTGAACGGTGGCCCTTGGGTTAAGTGGAACAGCGGGATTTCTCCAGATGGTGTTCTCAACTGGTACGAATTCCTCCTCGAACAGGAAACCAATTCCCAGTATGTCCTGCAGGACGGTGATAATGTCATTGATATAGCCTACCGCGAAGACGGTACTTATCTGGATAAACTGTACGTAACTACCACTCCAGGATTGCCCAGCGGAATTGGGGAAGAGGCAATCAATTGTGGTTCATTACCCAACGATAGCCCAATCGCTATTGCTGCTGCCAATCCGGAAGTAGGTCTCGATCCACTTACGGTAACCTTGGATGGAAGCGGATCTTCTGATGGAGATGGTACAATCATCAGCTACAATTGGAACTGGAAAAACGGAGGGTCCGCTGTAGGTCCAACAGCGATGGCAGTCTTCTCGGAAGGCTCCTATGGAGTAACACTGACCGTTACGGATGAAGACGGAGCTACCGGCAGTGATGTTGTAAACATTACGGTTCAGGCAAACAATGCTGATTCGGATGGAGACGGTATTCGGGACGTGGAGGATAATTGCCCCAATTTCCCTAATCCTAACCAGGAACAAAACGTCTACTACGCTGACTTCGATAACGACGGATACGGCGACCCGTCGATTACCGTACTTGCTTGTGTGGCCCCGCCCAGGTATGTTGATAACGATCTTGACAACTGTCCCACCCGCACTTCCTCCAACTTGACGGATACGGACAATGACGGGGAAGGAGACGTTTGTGATTCGGATGATGACGGCGATGGTATACCCGACGGCGAGGACTGTTACCCACTCGACGCTCTTCAAAGTGGAGGAGCGGTATTTTACGCTGACCTGGACAATGATGGCTTTGGCGATCCAACCGATAGCATCGTGGCCTGTAGCGCTCCGTTAAATTATGTAAGTAACAATACCGATAACTGCCCGACTACGACAAATCCTAGCCAGGTTGACGCGGATAATGATGGAATAGGCGATATATGTGACTCTTCCATCGTAGGAGTCAATGAATTCTGGTTGGAAGCCGAATGCGCCCAAGTAGGTACGAACTGGCAAGTCGAGACGGATCCGCTTGCTTCGGGCGGAACATACGTTGTAAGCCGGGAGGAAATTCGGGATACCACGCCTCACGACATCCCAGCGAATCGCGTCCGTTTCGTCATGGAAAAAATGCGTCCGGGAAGATATCATTTCTTTGCCCGCGTTCTTGCCGCCAATTCAGGCGACGATTCATTCTGGGTACGGATAAACGACGGCACCTGGCTGGAATGGAAATCCGGAATTATCTCCGACGGTGTCTTTCACTGGAATGAGGTAGCCAACAGTCCCTTTGCTTTCCGTGAAGGGTTCAATACACTGGACGTTGCGTACCGGGAGAACGGGGCTAAGCTGGATAAGATCCACCTGGATTACGACGGGGCACCCCCTGTTGGGTTCGGTGAAGACGATCCTACTTGTGACGATGGCGGAAACCTGCGCCCCGTCGCCATTGCAGCAGCCAATCCGCTATCCGGTCCTTCTCCGCTCGAAGTTCAATTGAGTG
Organism: Lewinellaceae bacterium; assembly: GCA_963747415.1. Lineage (GTDB taxonomy): Bacteria > Bacteroidota > Bacteroidia > Chitinophagales > Saprospiraceae > Neolewinella. Next base: position 3,085,773 of record CAVVFF010000004.1, read on the forward strand.
GCAGCGATTCTTATGATACGGATGGAACTATATCCACCTATCAATGGGCCTACGCAGGCAATACGATCAATGGTGTTTCTCCCACGATCACGCTGTCAGCTGAAGGCATTCATGCAATCACCCTTACGGTCACGGATAATGATGGCGCAAGCTCCTCCGATATCGTGCGCGTGACGGTAGACCCACCGCTCAACGTACCACCGGTTGCTATAGCGCAAGCTACACCCAACAGTGGTGCCGCCCCCCTCCGGGTGGACCTGAACGCCAGCTCTTCTTATGATCCGGATGGCACCATAAGTCTTTATCAGTGGAATTGGGCCGGCGGTTCCGCTACGGGCAGAATTGTGTCACAGAATTTCGCTGCCGGCACCTATTCCGTTACGCTAACCGTAACGGACAACGGTGGAGCAACCAATAAGGATTCTATCGTAATCAGGTCCTTTGTAGATGGCGTAGACAGCGACGGTGATGGAATCCCCGACACGGACGATAACTGTCCGGATATTGCCAATCCTAGCCAGAGCATCAATACCTATTACGCAGATACGGATGGCGATGGCTTCGGCGATGCATCGGAATCTCTTCAAGATTGTGAACAGCCGGTGGGTTACGTACTTAACGGCACGGACAACTGTCCCGACATTTATAACCCGGATCAGACGGACTCGGATAATGACGGAACCGGTGACGCGTGTACCACCGTTGACGAGAATGAGGCTCCCGTGGCCGTTGCGCAGGGTTCTCCGCTGACTGGCGAAGCCCCACTTACCGTCCAACTTGACGGTTCACAATCGACTGACTCTGACGGGACGATTGTCTCCTACGCCTGGGCCTGGGTTGGTGGTTCCACCAGCGGAGAATTCTCATCGGCTACACTGGAAGCCGGCAGCTACGAAATCGTGCTGACGGTTACCGATGACGAGGACGCGATAGACCGGGATACCTTGTTCCTACAGGTCATGGCTCCTGCACAGGACGGCGATAACGACGGCATACCCGACGCTGAGGACAATTGTCCGGCTATTGCCAATGCAGATCAATCCGACCTGGATGGAGATACAATCGGTGACGTCTGCGACGATGATATCGACGGCGACGGCGTGGCCAATGCCGAGGACTGCGATCCTATGGATGCGGGAGTCGGCGCGGCCAGTACGACCTACTATGCCGACGCGGACGCGGATGGATTCGGTGACGCGAACGATTCGATGGTGGCCTGTAGCCAACCGGACGGATACGTCCTCGATGGCACTGACAATTGCCCAAATACCTTCAATCCGAACCAGACGGATTCGGACAATGACGGAATTGGTGATGCATGTGCACCTGTCGTTGAAAACATAGCTCCAGAAGCTGTAGCCCAGGGTACTCCTTTATCTGGCGAAGCCCCACTTGCCGTCCAACTTGACGGTTCACAATCGACTGACTCGGACGGGACGATTGTCTCTTACGCTTGGTCCTGGGTTGGTGGTTCCACCACCGGAGAATTCTCATCGGCCACTCTGGAAGCCGGCAGCTACGAAATCGTGCTGACGGTTACCGACGACGAGGACGCGATTGACCGGGATACGCTTTCCGTGCAGGTCACGGCTCCTGCACAGGACGGCGATAACGACGGCATACCCGACGCTGAGGACAATTGTCCGGCTATTGCCAATGCAGATCAATCCGACCTGGATGGAGATACAATCGGTGACGTCTGCGACGATGATATCGACGGCGACGGCGTGGCCAATGCCGAGGACTGCGATCCTATGGATGCGGGAGTCGGCGCGGCCAGTACGACCTACTATGCCGACGCGGACGCGGATGGATTCGGTGACGCGAACGATTCGATGGTGGCCTGTAGCCAGCCGGACGGATACGTCCTCGACGGAACGGACAACTGCCCCGATACCTTTAACCCGAACCAGACGGATTCGGACAATAATGGTATAGGTGACGCATGTGAGACTACCGGCTCCGGTGAGACTTCTTTCACCTTGGAAGCGGAATGCGCCCAGGTTGGGGCAAAGTGGATCCTTGAAAACGATTCCGATGCTTCTAACGGGAGGTATGCTATCTACCTTGGTAATCGATCCAATTCGACGGCTCCACCCGATCTTTCGGAGAATTTCGTGCGGTTCGAAGTGGCCAATGCCGAGGCGGGAGCTTACCAGCTCTTTGCCAGAGTATTTGCCGGTGGTACGGGAAGTGATTCGTACTGGGTGCGTGTCAACGCAGGAGCCTGGACAAAATGGAACGGCTTTAATGCTTACAATCAGTACACCTGGGATGTAGCAGCGGGGAGTCCCTTCACGCTGGCAGCCGGGTTTAATACGATTGATTTTGCCTACCGGGAGAATAATGCCCGCCTGGACAAAATTCACTTGGATAAGGAGGGCACCCTGCCCACCGGATTCGGAGAAGCTGACGTTGCATGCGCGGGACCGGCGGATAATTTACCGCCCGTCGCTGTAGCCTTTGCCACTCCGACCTCAGGAATTGCCCCGCTTACTGTCCAACTGGATGGAACGGGTTCTACGGACACTGATGGCAGTATCGTGAGCTATAGCTGGACTTGGGCCGGTGGATCGGCGACTTCGGCCACCACCCAAGCTACCTTCAGTGAAGGTGTCTACCAGGTTGCCCTTACCGTTGAGGATAATGATGGTGCTACGAGTATCGACGTGGTTACGATAGAAGTCTTTGCCGCCGGTACAGACAGTGACGGCGACGGTGTAAACGATGCCGAGGATAATTGCCCGGAAACGAGCAACAGTGCTCAGCTAGACATGGACAACGACGGTCAGGGTGATGCCTGCGACGACGATATCGACGGCGATGGTGTGCTGAATGCCGAGGATTGTGATCCGATGGATGCCAGTGTTGGCGCGGCCGGCACTACATACTACGCCGACGCAGACGCGGACGGATTTGGTGACGCGAACGATTCGATGGTGGCCTGCAGCCAGCCGGAGGGATACGTCCTCGACGGAACGGACAACTGCCCCGATACCTTTAACCCGAACCAGACGGATTCGGACAATAATGGTATAGGTGACGCATGTGAGACTACCGGCTCCGGTGAGACCTCTTTCACCTTGGAAGCGGAATGCGCCCAGGTTGGGGCAAAGTGGGTCCTTGAAAACGATTCCGATGCTTCTAACGGGAGGTATGCTATTTACCTTGGTAATCGATCCAATTCGACGGCTCCACCCGATCTTTCGGAGAATTTCGTGCGGTTCGAAGTGGCCAATGCCGAGGCGGGAGCTTACCACCTCTTTGCCAGAGTATTTGCCGGTGGTACGGGAAGTGATTCTTACTGGGTGCGTGTCAACTCAGGAGCCTGGACAAAATGGAACGGCTTTAATGCTTACAATCAGTACACCTGGGATGTAGCAGCGGGGAGTCCCTTCACGCTGGCAGCCGGGTTTAATACAATTGATTTTGCCTACCGGGAGAATAATGCCCGCCTGGACAAAATTCACTTGGATAAGGAGGGCACCCTGCCCACCGGATACGGAGAAGCTGACGTTGCATGCGCGGGACCGGCGGATAATTTACCGCCCGTCGCTGTAGCCTTTGCCACTCCGACCTCAGGAATTGCCCCGCTTACTGTCCAACTGGATGGAACGGGTTCTACGGACACTGATGGCAGTATCGTGAGCTATAACTGGACTTGGGCCGGTGGATCGGCGACTTCGGCTACCACCCAAGCTACCTTCAGTGAAGGTGTCTACCAGGTTGCCCTTACCGTTGAGGATAATGATGGTGCTACGAGTATCGACGTGGTTACGATAGAAGTCTTTGCCGCCGGTACAGACAGTGACGGCGACGGTGTAAACGATGCCGAGGATAATTGCCCGGAAACGGGCAACAGTGCTCAGCTAGACATGGACAACGACGGTCAGGGTGATGCCTGCGACGACGATATCGACGGCGATGGTGTGCTGAATGCCGAGGATTGTGATCCGATGGATGCTAGCATTGGGCAAGCCTCCACCATCTATTATGCCGATGAGGATAATGACGGATATGGTGATCCGAATGTCTCGCAGGTGGCCTGTTCGCAGCCTGAGGGCTTCGTCACGAATGGTACCGATAACTGCCCGACCGTTTCCAACCCGGATCAAATGGATTCAAATGGAAACGGATTAGGAGACGCCTGTGAAGGCACGACTCCGAGCACCACGGCATTTACACTGGAAGGCGAATGTGCCGAGTTGGGTGGATACTGGGCTAAGAAAGCCGACCCCAACGCATCTAACGGCTTCTATATCGTGTACCAGGGGGCAAACTCCATGCGCACGGCGCCCGCTGATGATCCTGCTAACTACGCTCGATTTGTCATCGAAGATGCCGAAGCCGGAGACTATCACTTTTCCGCCCGAGTGTATGCACGTGATGCAGGTAGGGATTCCTACTGGGTTCGCGTCAACAATGGCGCCTGGGTGAAATGGAACCGGTTCAATAGCTACCAGACTTACGCCTGGAACCGAGTCGCGGGTAGTCCCGTTAGCCTCGTGGAGGGCGAGAATATCATCGACTTCGCATATCGGGAGGCCAATACCCGACTGGATAAGATCCATATCGATAAGGACCAGGCCTTGCCTACGGGAATGGGTAACCCGGACTATACCTGCGGCGGTACGCTCTCTAATGCCTTGCCGGTAGCCGTAGCTACGGCTACGCCTATGGCGGGAATAGCACCTCTTACGGTTCAGTTTGACGGTAGCGCGTCCAGCGATGTTGATGGTTCGATCGTCTCTTATGCATGGAGCTGGCCCGGTGGGTCCGCAAGCGGAGTGACATCGACGCAGACCTTTGATGAAGGCGTATACGAGATCGTACTAACCGTAACCGATAATGCCGGCGCCACGGGCATGGATAAAGTTAGGATCGCCATCGGTACCGCGAATCTTGCCGATAGCGACGGCGACGGAGTGCCGGATGAAGTCGATACTTGCCCTGATATCGCTAATACCACCCAGCACTTGGATACCTTCTACGCTGATGCTGATGGTGACGGTTATGGAGATCCTTCCGATTCAATAACCGCCTGTACGGCCCCCGTAGGCTATGTAGCTAACTCCCTGGACAACTGCCCTGCCACTAGTAGTGCAGACCTGACCGATACGGATGGTGATGGGCTTGGCGATGTATGCGATCCAGATGACGACAACGACGGGCGACTAGACGCTTCCGATTGTCAGCCCTTGAACCCCGCCGTTATTTATCAGCAGATATTCTACGCCGATGCCGATAACGACGGTTATGGTGATAGGAGAGACTATGCGTTCGGCTGCGTCGCTCCGGAAGGATACGTGAGTAACTCCGCCGACAACTGCCCGGATATCTACAATCCGGATCAGATGGATACGGATGGCGACGGCATTGGCGACCTTTGCGACGAGCCAGTAGATGAATTCGATGGGAACTATTGGTTGGAAGCCGAATGCGCTACGTTGACCTCCGGTTGGAGTATTGACAACAGCACGCTGGTATCCAACGGGAAGTACATTGGATATAACGGGCTAAGCGATTTCGACGCTCCGACCACCACGAATCCCGGCTCTCAGGTGACCATCACCCTGGATATCATATCCGCGGGAACCTACCATATGTTCCTACGTATGAACGCATGGCGATCGTCCAGTAATAGCTTCTGGGTTCAGTTGGACGACTCTCCCTGGATAAACCTCTCGAAATTCGTCGGGGGTACATCAATTGCTACCGATGGATTCCAGTGGGTGAAGGTCAATAACGATGGATCTGATCTGAGTTTTGCCCTTGCTGCAGGAGAGCACACCATCAGGATCGCAAACAGGAGCGCCTACACAATGCTGGATAAGCTGCTTGTGTCAAGCTCCAAGTCCCTGCCTTCCAATATGGGTGGTGCCGCAATAAACTGTGAATCCAACATCACCGGGACGGATCCGCAGAGCGAGATTGCGATCTACCAAGGGCCTGACCAGATTGGTAGCGATGCCGAACCCGTGATTGACCTTTATCCAAACCCGGTGGAAAACGAACTGAACTTCCGACTGGAAAGTCAGCACACCGGACGGGTAGGAGTTATGATTATGGATGTCCATGGCCGGTTGATTCGGGAATTCCAATATGACAAGGAAAATGTGCTGCTGACCAGCCAGCTGGACGTATCGCAACTTCCGATGGGTACATACCACTTACGCGTGATCGAAGGAGATCGCCAGATGGTAAGGAAGTTTGTGAAACTTCGGTAGGAGATCACCCCGCTCTCTGACCAGCAAGGCCCGGAAAGATGCATTTCTTTCCGGGCCTTTTCTATGATATCAGGCTCCAGCCCTTGATTGTCTTGAAGTGCTTTTCTAGGTAGGTTCCCAATCGTATGTGCTCGGGAAGTTGAAGCATTGGATCCCGTTGTAGAATAGATTTTGCCCGCTCCCGTGCGGCTGCAAGAATACGCCCATCCTGTGCCAGGTCGGCGATACGCATTTGTAGCACACCACTTTGTTGCGTGCCGTCGATCATTCCGGGACCCCGCAGCTTCAAATCTGCCTCGGCGATCTTAAAGCCATCGGTGGTATCTACCATGGTTTTTATTCGCTGACGGCTTTCTTTACTGAGCTTAATGCTGGATAACAGGATACAGAAGCTTTCGGCGGCCCCCCGGCCCACTCTTCCCCGAAGTTGGTGAAGCTGGCTCAGGCCGAACCGCTCCGTGTGCACGATGACCATGATCGTAGCATTTGGGACGTTTACGCCAACTTCAATTACCGTTGTAGCCATCATGATCTGCGTCTCTCCGTTCTTAAAACGCGCCATTTCATAGTCCTTATCGTCCGGTTTCATTTTCCCATGCACTACGCTGATCTGGTAATCCGGACGCGGAAATTTGTCGAGCATTTCGTCGTATGCCGCTTCAAGTGCTAATAGATCCAGTTTCTCGTTTTCCTCGATGAGAGGATAGACAACGTAAGCTTGGCGGCCCTTGGCTATCTCTTCGCGAATACGACCGAACACCCGTTCCCGGCGGTGCTCGGTGAAATGAACGGTTTTAATGGGTGTCCGCCCCGGGGGTAGTTCGTCAATGATGCTCACATCCAGATCCCCATAAGCGGTCATGGCAAGCGTTCTGGGGATGGGGGTGGCCGTCATCACCAATACGTGGGGAGGGTAGGGGCTATTCTTCTTCCATAATTTCGCCCGCTGCTTCACCCCGAACCGGTGTTGCTCGTCGATGATCGCTAAACCAAGATTTTTGAATACGACGGGCGGTTCAATAAGCGCGTGGGTACCGATCAGAATATCGATGGCTCCCTCGGCCAGTTCAGCCAGCAGGTCCTTCCGGGCACGCCCCTTCACATTTCCGGAAAGAAAGGCTACGCGCAGCCCCATGCCTTCGAGGTATTCGCAGATGGACTCGTAGTGCTGGTAAGCCAGAATTTCGGTGGGTGCCATCAGGCATGCCTGAAAACCGTTATCTAAGGCCATGAGCATAGACATCAGCCCGACCATCGTTTTCCCGGATCCGACATCGCCCTGAAGCAGTCTGTTCATCTGAATGCCCCGCCCGAGATCCTGGCGGATCTCCCGTAGGACCCTTTTTTGAGCTTCGGTCAGCTCAAACGGAAGATGGCGATGGTAAAATTTGTTGAACTTGTCGCCGATCTGGTCAAAAACATAGCCGGCCACCTTTGCTTCCCGGCTCACCTTGAGTTGTAGTAGCCGAAGCTGCAACAAAAACAGTTCCTCAAACTTCAGACGCCGCCGTGCCATATCGAGATCCTTCTGGCTCGACGGTAGGTGAATCGCTTTGACCGCAGCAAAATGACTAGGGAGTCGCAGCTCCTCTCGCAGGTAGTTCGGAAGCATGTCTGGTAGGTCGGCCTCGGACAGTCGATTAAGAATTTCCCGGATCAGTTTCCTGCGCCCCCGAGTATCCAATCCCCGCTTATTCAACTTGTCCGTACTAGCATATACCGGCTCGAAGGTGGCGGAAGCTTCGGTTTTTGACAGGTTTGCCAACTCCATTTCGGGGTGGGCGATGCTGATCCGACCGTTAAATTCCTGGACCATACCATAGCACACATATTCCTCCCCGATTTTGAACGTGCGATCCAGGTAGGTAACGCCCCGAAACCAAACCAGCTCCAGCGCGGCGCCACTCTCGTCGCGCAACCTTCCAACCAGCCGTTTTCTACGATTGTCCCCCTTGACGACGAGATTTACGAGCTTGCCCTTTACCTGGACGTTACCCTGATCGGGAAGGATGTCGATGATCCGGTGAAACCGGGTCCGGTCAACGTACCGAAACGGATAGCTGTAGAGCAGATCTCCAAGCGAAAATATCATTAACTCCTTCCCCAACAATTCGGCCTTTGCCGGGCCGATACCGGGCAAACTGGCTATTCCACGATCCAGTAATCCCGCCTTAGGAGCAGATGGTATCATTTTAATTTAAAACAATTTGGTGTAAATATAAGGGATGCCCGATAGGAGGCAAAGCCTCAGCCGCGTAAACGTGATTTCATCGCTTCGAATAACAGAATTCCAGCGGCAACCGAGACATTGAAACTGTTCAGCGTGCCGGCCTGGGGAATGCGGAAGGTTACGTCGGCAGCACGGGCAACACCCTGACTTATCCCCTCGTCCTCCGCGCCCATCACGATGCACAAGGGACCGTTCAGGGGCAGGGTTTCCAGGTAGGTTTCCGCGTTCAGGTCACTGGCAATGACCTTCACCCCGCTCAGTTGGAGAAACTCAACGGTATTCACGAGGCTTTTCTCTCTGCAAACGGGCAGACGGCTGAGTGCACCCGCACTACTCTTGACAGCATCGGCCGTGAGGCCGGCACTGTTCTTTTGTGGAATGATAATCGAGTGAGCGCCGCAAACCTCCGCGCTGCGGGCTATCGCCCCCAGGTTACGGACATCGGTGACCCCATCCAAAAGCAAAAACAGCGGGGTCTCGCCTCGCTCGTAGATCATCGGTAATACGTCTTCAACGCGCTGATAAGCAGCCGCCGCAATTTGAGCCACTACTCCCTGGTGGTTACCACGAACCATCCGTTGTAGTTTAGCCTGTGGCACAATGGTCATCGGTACCTCCCGTAGTTTACAGGCCTGCCGCAATTCTTTTTCAAATTCGCCACGCGTCCCCTGCTGAAGGTAGACCTTGTCAACCGGCTGCCCCGCCGTCAAGGCCTCGATTACCGGATGCCTTCCATAGATCACGTCGCTCTGCTTCATGCCGCAAGATAGCGACCACCCCATCTTTACCTGTCACCGTGATACGTTCGGATGACGCCAACCACTAGCAACAGCGCTAAACCTATGCCGACCCTGACCCAGAAGCGTTGCCGGGACATAATCGCAGTTTGTAAGTGGGCTGGATTAGGGCTGCCGGGCGTCCCGGGTCCTGCTACTGCCACCCAGTTTCGGTGCCGGGTATTATCCAATCCGGGCAGCGCGAGGGCGTAGGTAAAAGACGAATCGATTCGCTCTTCCAGTTGATAGGACACGGCATTCACGTAAGCACCATCGCTGGAGTAGATGCCTATGCGGTCCTCGGTCTTATTCAGACCAAAGGGCAGGCCACCAATATGATCGCGGATTTTGGGGTACGTAAGGGAAAACTTCGGGTGGTCCCTGCATACCACCAGGTACCCTTTACCGCGGAGTACCGCGCGGGGGAGAACGTAGCGTTTTCCGCCGCCATCGACCAAGAACCAGTTCGTAAGATCGATGGCTTGATCGCCCCGGTTGTACAACTCCACCCAATCGCCGGTTTGGTCGTTCTTTGGGCATATCTCGTTGATGATAAGGAATTCAGCGGCCGGATGCCGGGCTGGTACGAAGTTTGCTCTGAGGGTATAGCTACGATCTTCGCGAATGTCCAATTCGAGGCTATCGCTTTCGACGTCCGTACCTTCCCAGCCCGCGAAATGGTACCCCGGCTCCGGCTGCGCCCTTATGCTGACGGGAAAATTCGCGAAATAGGCTCCTTCCAGTCCGTCGGTTCCTACTTGCAGATTATCGTTCAGGACGACGTATCCACCTAACGAAGCCGATAGCCGTACCGTCCGGTCCGGACCGCCGGAGAAGAATTTGCGGTAGTGCTCGCGCAGGTAAGCCGGTCGATAAAGGGCGAAACGGCGTAACTGGTCGATCTGGTATTCCCAAATTTCCGGTCTTAGGCCCCAGCGGACCAATTGCCGCGGCATTTCCGGAGCGATAGCCTGGACCGTGGCATTGATCTGTTCCGTGACTGCTTCGGCGCTAAAATCCGTGTGGAGGTAGTCTAAGGTTCGGTTAACAAAATTTCGTCGGTAACCTTTGTTGGCCAGTAACTTACGCTGAAACAGGGTGCTCCACGGCGGATTGGGCCAAACGGGGCCGTCGGCAGCGGTATACAGGGCCAGGGTATTGCTTGTCCAGCCGTCCGTACGGTGTAGACCGAAACCCTGGTCCACGTCGTACAGTATCCAGCGAAACCGTTGGTCACGACCGTGCGGCCGCCAGTAGCGGATGTTTCCCCCCGCATCCTGGTTGTCGAAGTAGGTTTGCGCGATCTGTAACTGCTGATAGTTGTCGATGTCCATCAGGGTCCCGAGCTGAGCGTAGGCTTCGGGATCACTAAAGTCGGCTTGCCGCACGAAAGTCCGCAAAGTTTCATACTCCGTGGCACGGCCGTGCTTCACGGAATTTTCGTGTTCCAACAGGCTGAGGGAATCTTTATCTACCCCATCGTGGTGGTCCTCAAGGAACCGGGGGTTCAGCTTTTCGCGGAGGTGGTAGATTCCCCAGTATTTACCATTGATGTATACCTGAGCGGGCCGGGCATCCTGTACGTCGACCGTCCAGCTCTGATCTTTCAGCAAACCGGTAAGGAGGGCGTCTCGAATAAAACTTCTTCCCCAGTCAGACCCCCCGTTGCGGAGCACGAGAAAGCGAAAATCGTCCAGTCCCTCCGGCCCGAATAGCGGATAATCGATGCGCTTGTTTCCGTAAGTCTTCCGGCCGGAAAGTGAAAACGATTTTTGCGGGTGCGACCGGCTGGCTCCTCCGAACATTCGAAATCCCATCGTGCCGGCGTGGACTCTGGAACCATCGGCTTCAAATATATCTATGTGGACCGGATGTTCCCGATGGGTATCCCAATTTGGCCGTTCGGGATCGGTTCCCTCCATAAACCATCCGTTTCTGCGGTTAAAAAGACGCCAGGGCTCTATTCCCAGGCAAACGGTTAGCAGCTTGGTGGATGGTTCGTCAATAAGATAGGTCCCACCGACTTCCGCAATGGACGCTCCGCGAAGAATAACGGAGGCGCGGAGTACAGCGGTGTGCTTAAGGGGCAGACGTTCGCCCTGGTAGAGGGGAGATCGTTCGTTGGGTTGGGAACCGTCGACGGTATAATGGATGGCTCCTGCGTCCCCGCCCACCAGCTGAACCTCTACCGGTGACGAATAGAATCCGGGCGTTGGCGACAGGCGTAATTCGACCTGCGCACCGCTTGCCGTAGCAAGGAGTAGGGCAATGAGACAGAGGAAGGGTCGAATGAGGAGCAAGCCGGTGTAGAATTGGTTACTTTGTGATCCCGTATTAGATCCAGGAACCGCATTAAAGTATCAAACTTTCCGATGGACTTCAGCCTGCAGAACGATCAACTCCGTATAAAGATTCAGTCGACCGGCGTAGAGCTTAAAAGCCTGGTCAAGCTGGACACGGGCCGCGAATATATGTGGTCAGGCGATCCGGAGGTCTGGTCAAGCTACGCCCCGGTGCTTTTCCCGATCATTGGTATGCTAAAAGACGGAAAAACCGAGATAGACGGACAAATCTACCACATTCCCAAACACGGCATCATCCGGGGAAGCGACAAGCTGGAATTTTTTTCCAAACTCGAAGATCGGATAGTTTTCCGATTACAGGACGACGACGAAACCCTGGACCAGTATCCTTTCCATTTTGATTTTCGGATCACTTTCCGGTTGCGAAATGAGCACCTGATCATTTACCACGAGGTCATGAATACGGATGACAAGCCTATTCTGTTTCACCTCGGGGGCCACCCCGCCTTTAAAGTGCCCTTTTACGAGGGGGACAAGTACGAGGACTACTTCCTGCGCTTCGAACACCCGGAAGATAGTCGCAGCTATAAGGTAAGTGGACAGGGTACCATCAGTGACGATACCCGGTCGGTACCCTGGGCGGAGGGCGGAACCGTGCTCCCAATTACGCATGATCTGTTCGAGCAAGATGCACTGGTTTTCAAGGATCTTCAGTCCCGGCAGGTGATTCTCGAAAGCCGCAACCACGGGCCCGTCCTGAAGCTCGATTATGCCGGTTGGACGCACCTTGGGATTTGGGCGAAGCCCCACGGAGACTTTCTCTGTATCGAACCCTGGATCGGGCTCGCGGACGCGGTTGACGGAAGTGGTAAATTCGCCGAGAAGGAGGGCATTATCAGTCTCGAGCCCAATGAAGTATACGAGATGAGCTACGACATTAAGATCCTTTAGGCTAGATACAGCGGCTCAATAGCCCGGTAAAAGCGTAGGAGGTCCCCGTCCTCCAGAGGCCTGCCCGCGGCCACCAGCCGTATTTGTGCCATAGCCCGTTGTGTAACGTCGATGGGTAATCCCATACGTTCGGGGAGGTCATCAGGTAACGATTTCCCTTCCGCCCACCGAATTCCGAATCTGTTCATCAGGTGGAAGCGTAAACTCGCCAATTCTCGTTGGGCCAGGGCCTGGTGGTTTCCTTTCTGGTGTACCAGTCGACTGATGGTGTCGATGAACCGGCGGCTGGAGTTTTCTCGGGCGGGTAGGATAGGGACGATTCGCTGCCGCCGCTTCCCCCGGAATATAACGTACAGCAGTGCGCCCGCAAGCAAACTGTACCAGGCGAAGGCGAGCTCACGATGTTCCAGGATGTACCGAAGTGTTTCGTTGCCGTTCAACAGGTTGCGTCCGCCGTTGTAGTCACGGGCTACGTCCCTGTTATGCTGCGCCGCCGATCGTCGGTAGCGTCTACTCGCTTCGTCCCAGAAAATGGGTCCTTCCCCGATAACTTCCAGCATGGCCTCCGGATAGCGGTATTGCGTTGAGTCCAGCACGAACCAATTGGTGAAAAAAACGGGGCTGGTATGTACGTAGAAGTTTCCCTCTCCCCATGGGAGGCGAACAAAATTGATCCCTGCCGTATCCATTCCGCCGAGTACCTGCTGGTACTGTTCCGTATAACACAAAAGATCCTCCGGGATAATATGGAGCGGCACCGGTGCCGGTTCCCAAAACCGGATATTGACAAGCTCAAAACTGTCGCCGGACGGGTAGCGGAATGCGGTGACCGTATCCAGATAAACCTCCGGAAAGAATCCATCCCGGGCAAATGCATCCTCCCGGCCATCAACCTCCTCGCAGCCTTCGACGAAGATCTCGAATAGTAAGTCTTCCGGCAGGTTCTTCGCCGCGATATAGGCCGTATTCCCTCGTTCCACATACCTAAGGAGGCGCTCAATGGTGGGGGTGGTGTAGTACGGATAATCGCCTACGAATAGGTAATTACTGGCAGTCAGGGAGTCCAGCTGGGAAAAAGCCCCCGTGTCGCGCAGCGTAGTGAGTTTTTCCGGCCGGTCGCTCAACAGTTCGTGAAGCGCGAGCAGGTCAAAGGGTTCGCTGCCCCGGTAGTCGTAATTTTCGTTCCAGTCCACGGAGGGGCATCCGTATAAGGTGAGTAGGGATGCACAGACGAGCAGCAAACGGAAGAAGTGACCTTTCATCCGCGGGTAGTTATCGGAGCCACGTTGGGGATTTGCTCCGTTAGTCGTAGAAATTGGGTCTTTACGGCCCGATAGGTGAGTCGGTCAATCGGGTATTGGCCATACCAGTATCGCTCATAAGCGCGGGTGGAAGCAATAAAGTCCGGTCGGATCGGCTGATCCTTTAATTGGTCTCCGTAGTCGCGGTTGCTCAGGTCCTTGCGGTAGCGGATGAGTTGCGCCGCATTAAGCTGCTGGAGCGCAGAAAGGTATACCAAGCGGACGGCTACGTCGAACTGACCGGCCGCCTCGGCTCGCGGCAGAAGGTCCGGGGCTACGCCGTGCTCCATCATCTTTTCTTCGGCTATTTCCTCCGAACGAAGGCCAACAAGGTCCTGCCCGCCTGCGGTTCCGGTTCCGCTCCCGATCCCGCGGATAATCAGATAAAGTAGGAATCCGAGTCCGACCAGAAGAGCGACACCGATACTTAAAATAGCCGGCCACCGTAGGGCGGAGAGGTCAAAATCCGTGAACTGCGCTGTCGGTTTAGCGGTGGATTCTTCCCGCTCAGGCTCACCAAATACGATCTCATCCCGCAGCTCGATTAGGCGGTCTTCCGGAAACAATCCTTCACCCTGCGCGGACAGGAGTACGGGAAAAAGGAAGGCAATGAAGCAGGTGCGGGTCATCAGGGTCGAGCAAAGATAAGCAGCCGGACAGGCAATGCTATAGGTTCGGAGGTGACTTGAAGCCGGAGGAAACCTCCATTGTGAGCGGATTTTTATATTTTGCGGCTTTCGAATCCGCCGGATTACGTACCGGCACAACAAATCATGCACGTGAGCAAATTTGATGAAAAGGTTGCTACCTATGAAGCCAGTCTGGAAAAGATTGACGCCGGAGGTGACAAAGAGCTACTCAGGAAGGTAACGAAGGGCCTGGGGCCGTCGATCTACAATAATGACTCGAATCGCGTGGCATGCAGTGACAAGACGGAAATCCAGCGCGTGGTCGACAACTTCTGCATGAAGAAACTGGGGATGACGGACGAGGCTAAGGCCATGGATGCCGTTCAGGCCGTGTGCAAGAAGTACGTCGATCGCAGTAAGCACCGTGCCGTCTTTTACTACTTGCTGGTGAAGGAGCTAGGTATGGAAAGCCACTATAACTAAGGTATTGCCGCGGTCAACTACCCGCCTTAATCACTTTTCGGCCGGTCAGCCCCTCCGCTACTACCTGATAGACCAGGTCCGCCACTTCTTCGGCCTGCAAAATGCGAGGCGGCGGGTTTTCGTTTGCCCAACTACTGGTCAGTGTTGCCCCCGGTGCCACCAGGGTGGTACGGACTCCGGTGCCCCCAAGGTCCTCCACCCAGCCCTCCCACAGGCCGCGTAGGGCTTTTTTGGTGGCCGCGTATGCGGTCATATTGGCTGATGTATCGTCGGTAGAAGTAGAGCCGATAACTACTAGGTGTCCGCTCCCCCTTCGGATCATGCCGGGAATGAGCGATCTCACCAGTCGATGGTTGGCCATCACGTTGAGTTGCCACGCCTCGGCAAATACATCGCGGGTGGGATCGATGAGCGTGCCGGGTGCATAGTAACCGGCATTTAACACGAGCACGTCGTAGTTTCCGGATATCGTCTCTACACGTAGGTCGGCTACCCGGGCTTCCACCCCGTGGTGGTTCGCGGCCAGATCTTTGAGCTGGTCTTCGGAGCGTGCTACGGCTACAACGTGATGTCCCTCGCTGGCAAACTTTTCGGCGCAGGCCCTTCCAATGCCGCGAGAGGCACCGGTGATGAGTACGTTCATGAACAGGGTTTTGGGCGACGGAGCGCAGGTGCAGCGGAAATCACTGGAAGGTTAAAATTACTACGGTCATTGCAAAACCTACCATACCGCTGGACAATTTCCGTTTCTCCGGCTTTTGCCCCCCGGCCCCCGGGGGGGCAGGAAGCCGGATTCGCTACAATGTCATCCGGTAGGACAACTTACTTATTCCGGTCAGGGAGGCCATCCATTGCAGGGAGAGAATTGTTGAGGATTTGGTTAGACTTTCCAAAGCAAAGAAGAAAGTCGGTCCTGTTGGTCTGAATAAGCGAGGGGAAAGGGACGCTTAACGGGTTCAGGAAGGCGTTTCTTTGCAAGATGCAGACCGACAAGAACAAGTTGTTGGGGCTGAGCGGAAGTCCCAACAAGCCCTTACATTTACCCTACTAGATAAAGCCATTCTCATGCCCGACACCACCACCCGCCAGAAGCTACAAGTAACTTCCAAGGAAGACTTTCACCAGCAAGCTCGGGAAGACCGGTACCAGTTTCACGATTACTACCTCGTCGACGACCTGCTCGAGGATCATCATCGCATGGCCCGGCAGGCCGTCCGTGACTGGGTGAAGGCGGAGGTGAGTCCCATCATCGAGGATGCCGCAATGCGGGCCAAATGTCCTACCCACCTATTCAAGGGATTGGCTGATGTCGGTGCTTTTGGGCCCAGCCTCCCGGTAGAGTACGGCGGGGGCGGCATGGATGAGATCGCTTACGGCGTGATCATGCAGGAACTGGAAAGGTGTGACAGCGGCTTACGGTCTATGGCCTCGGTGCAGGGTAGCCTGGTCATGTATCCGATCTATAAGTACGCTTCGGAGGAGCAGCGAAAGAAGTACCTTCCGAAACTGGGAAGGGGCGAGTTCATCGGTTGTTTCGGACTCACGGAACCTGACGCGGGATCCAATCCGGGGGGGATGCTGACGACTATCCGGGAAGACGGCGACGCCTATGTCCTCAACGGTGCCAAGATGTGGATCACCAACAGTCCGATTGCCGACCTGGCCGTAGTCTGGGCGAAAGATGAGGAAGGAAAGATCCGCGGGATGGTCGTCGAAGCCGACAGCCCCGGCTTTTCCGCTCCCGAGATTCACGGAAAATGGAGCCTGCGGGCAAGTATCACGGGGGAATTGGTCTTCGAAGACGTTCGGGTGCCCAAGGAGAACGTCTTTCCGCAAATCCGGGGGCTCCGGGGCCCCCTTAGTTGCTTGAGTAAAGCCCGCTACGGCATTGCCTGGGGTGCCATCGGTGCGGCACTGGATTGTTACGACAGTGCCCTCCGTTACGGCCTGGAACGCGAACAGTTTGGTAAGCCCATCGCCGGTTTCCAGCTTCAACAGAAAAAACTGGCCGAAATGATTACGGAGATTACCAAGGCCCAACTTCTGGCCTGGCGCTTAGGTACCCTTGCAAACCGTGGTGAGGCAACTCCCGCGCAGATCAGCATGGCCAAGCGAAACAACGTGCATATGGCCCTTGAAATAGCCCGGGAGGCCCGGCAGATCCACGGAGGGATGGGCATCACCAGTGAGTACCCCATCATGCGTCATCTCATGAACCTGGAAACCGTACTGACCTACGAGGGTACGCACGACGTGCATTTGCTCATTACCGGTAACGACATCACGGGCATCAATGCCTTCGTTTAGGGACGATCTGGACCCGTATAGATATGGATAATCCTTTGATTGCTTCAAGGCAGCCCTGAAGTGGTTAGGGAAAGCTTGTCCGGACTGAGCGATTCAGACAAGGCCAGTTTATGGACCATAAGCGGGTGTCCTAACAAACGCTAGGCTAAGCCACGCCACTGCCCCGTCGAAACAACCGTTTCTTCTGCTCCGTCAACCTTGAATCTAAAGGATATCTACCAACACCTTAACTCACTGTTGAGAGTGAAGCGGACACTTCGTACCGCAGCGCGATCCAATCCCCGTTGCCGAATCATGGAAACTCATCTGAGGTTGCATGCCATTCATGTTGGAGCCCAGAAAAGAATCAACGTGAACCGTCCACCAATCTCTAACAACAGCTTGCTCCTGCGCACCGCCGCCCGAATACACTCACTCTACTCCGTAATCCATAGCCTGGCCGACACGGCGGGCCCCACCTAAGCATACCTGGTGCTATGCTGGTCAATTTGTCCCTCGCCTGCCAAAAATATCCCTCAGCACCTTTCCCTCACATCGAAATTGCCAGCGTATTAGCGGCACTTCCATTTTGGCCCCGGTAACGTGAAGATTTCACGGGGGGTACAGAGAGCTAATATTTGCACGGCTTCCTTCGGTAGCCCAACTGCCAAGGCAAGAAACTGGCTGTGCTGTAGTTTGGCCGCTACATATTCTCAATCCCGTAAAAAGAGCAACCGAGCGATATACTTACAGGCGAGCGTGTACGTAAGTAGATGGATAGACGACAAGATTTGGTTCCTGCATGTTAACGTCTCCCCTTTAATGTATTTTTGTTACCCCAAAAACGACCCCTTGAATTTCGTACTACGCGCGTTCTGCTTAGTCCTCGTCCTGAATGGCTCCCTGCTGAGCCAGTACATTCCGCCCCTTAGCGGCCCCCTGCTCGTCACCGGCACCTTTGGGGAGCTGCGAAGTAACCATTTCCACGGAGGACTGGATTTTCGGGCAGCGGTAGGTACACCCGTTCGGGCGGTGGCGGATGGCTACATCAGTCGGGTAGTAGTCTCTCCGGGCGGATTCGGACAGGCCGTTTACGTCACGCATCCGGATGGCATGCGCACGGTCTACGGTCATTTGGAAGTACTACCCCCAGAAATCAAGGATACCATCCGAGCACTACAATATGAGACGGAGTCCTTTGCAATTGACTTTCGACCCGACTCCACCGCTTTTCCCGTAGCAAGCGGGGAGGTGATCGGTGGAGTGGGAAACCGCGGGTTCAGCTTTGGGCCCCACCTACATTTTGAGCTTTGGGATGCCGCTACCGATACTCGACTAAATCCCTTGATGCTAGGCTTTCCGGTTCCCGATACTCGTAAACCCAGCGTGAGCGCGATCCGGCTCTATTCGCTGTCTAATGACGGTGCGGTCATCGACCATGAAACATTTGACGTCACAAGATCGCCCTTGCCGGATACGATTCAGGTAAGCGGTCAAAAGATGGGACTGGGCCTGAAAGCTATTGACCGACAAAACTCCATGCCCAACCGAAATGGCATTTATCGGGCACGTCTGGTTGCGGATTCAGTGGAGGTTTTTGCTTTTGATTACGACAGGATACCCTATGTCAAATCAGAATACGTCAATGCACTTACCGATTACGCGGAACACCATCGAAGTTCCGTATGGTATTATTTGCTCTACGCGCCGGTGAGGGAAGCCATCTTCTGGAATGATGTGGACTCGTCCGCCACTTTTGGGATACTCGATCTGGCCGGTAAGCAGGTTCAGGAAGTGGAGGTGATCGCCGCCGACTACGCCGGAAATGAGACGGTATTCCGTACCGTTCTCAAGTATGCCCCTGCCGACAGTCGTGAAGGAGATACGTATAACCAACAGGCCCACCAATATTTTCTTCCCCGGGGGGAGGAAAGCATTATTGATACCGCCGGCCTGCGGCTTGAAATGGAGGCGGATGCACTTTATGCGGACGTACGGTTCCGATACGTTCGACTCCCCGAAGTTTCTGCAGGCTATCTAAGCGCTGTTCACCAGTTACATGATGAGGAAACACCATTGCACGGAGAAGCAAGGCTGTTTATACCGCCAAGTGGCGAAGTCGGCGAAGAACAGCGCACCGCTGCCTATATCGGTCGGTGTAATGACGACGGAAGCTATAGTAGTGTTGGGGGGGAGTGGTTGGCGGATGGTCGAATGAAGACGGACATCACTACGTTTGGCGATTATGCTATCCTACTCGATACGGTGCCTCCAAGAATCAGGATCCGGGATTTTCGCACTGATCTACGTTCCCGGAGCGCCTTCAGCCTGCTGATCGACGATGCCGTAGGCGGCCCGCTTGATATCCGTGCAACGGTAAATGGGAAGTGGATCCTAATGGAACACGATGCTAAATCGGGAACCCTGACCCACACCTTTGAGGATCAACGAATTGACAGCGGTGCAAACCAGGAATTCGTGCTTCGGGTGACGGATGCGAGAGGGAACAGCGCTGAGTTCAAACGAGTATTCCGGCGTTAATCCGCCAGATGGGAAACCAGGTCTTTTATTCGATGCAGTCGTTCGTGATCGACGTTGTAGTGAATAAACTTCCCTTTGCGCTCACGCACTACGATATCGGCTTTTCGCAAAATGGCCAAATGCTGGGAAGCCACGGACTGCTCGACACGTAAATTGACAAAGATATCCGTCACGTTTAAACTCCCTTCATCACAAAGGAGCTGAATAATCTGCTGCCTGAGTTCGTGGTTAAGTGCGCGTAGGATCATCGCGGCTTTCTGAAGGGCTTCTGAATCAATTATGGGTTTGTCGCCAGGACTCTCGGAGTCCAGGTTCATGCTAGGGTTCGACATTTTTCGAATTAGTGGCTGCTAACAAGATAGGGCAGCAGGCCGGTGTTGTCAAGTAGGTGTTAGGATCAAAAAACGCATTTATTTTGGAAAAATCAATAAAAAAAGCCTTTAACGCTCGGTTAAAGGCTACATAACAAACACTATGAACAACACAAGATCTTAAGGGTGTATACAGATGTTTTATTCTCGGCGCTTACAAAGATAGACACAAAGTGTCAAAACTCCCATTCTCACTCAGAGAAAAGCACAAAGTTTTCCAAAATATCTGAAATCAGGGCACTAATTATAGATTCCGGAGGTTTCAACCGACCTTCATGCCCGTGCATAAACGGAAATGAAGCATTCAGTACTTCAGTATATCGAACAGCCGTCTTTACTGGCGGAAGTCTCTATGGACGAGTTGCTTGAGCATCTCGATAAGTACCCCTATTCAACGAACCTGCGATTGCTGGTATTGTTAAAAGCCAGGCAAATTCATCATCCGGACTACGAGGCTTACCTGAGTTCTTTTGCGTCTTCCACTTTTGATCGCTCCCAACTCTACAATCTTCTTGCCGCGCTGGAACAACAGGAAGCAAGCGGCATCGACGTACTCGAGCTGATCGAGTTGGATGAACTGGAGTTGGCTCCGTTGGAAAACACCTTTAACGAAGAGATTCCTTCACGGCTCAACGAGCTTCCGGAGCCCCAAGGCGAGGCACCCCGGCCGCCCGTCCCGGAGATCAAGCCGATTTCACTAGAACCCTTTGACGATGAGCCCCGATTTCCCGCCCTCTCTCCCTCGGTGGCCCGAACCGTGAGGTGGGTTCGCACGGCCGAGGCATACACTTCTCTATTGCCCCAAATGTTTAACTCCCCCCGCCCCGAAGATCCTGCCCGGTTTGCTACATTACATAGCCGGCATCAGCCACAGACTACCCTAAGCGAGCGGCTACGTAACCTTCGCAAAATTTCCGCGAATCGAGCCCCTGGAGCGAATGGAAACGGGATAGAGGAAGCGGCGGCTGTCGTAAGCGAAACCCTGGCCGCATTGCTCGTTCGTCAGGAGCAGTACCAAAGCGCCATCCAGATGTACCGCCGGCTAATCTTGCTTTATCCGGAGAAAAAGACGATCTTTGCAGGCCTTATTCAGGAACTGAAGGAAAAATTATAATTCCATGGTCAATCTTCTTACTATTCTGACCGGTGTAGTCTGTCTGCTGCTGATGCTCGTTGTCCTTATCCAAAACCCAAAGGGCGGCGGTATCGATTCCACCTTCGGAGGTGGGCAGGCCAACCAAATGCTCGGCGCTTCGCGTTCCACCGACGTTATCGAGAAGGTAACGTGGGGACTGGCGATCGCCCTCTTTACGCTCTGTATCCTTACTGCCCTGGCCGTCGGTTCCATAGGTGACGGGGCCAACCTCGGTACCGGTCTCTAGGGTACCAAGTAAGCCCAACACTACGAACATAAAAGCGCCCCGGACTGTCCTGCAGTCCGGGGCGCTTTCTGTTTGGTTGGCACGGCCCGGGTAAATCAGGCCAACCAGGTGTAGAGAAATGCCAGGATGAGAATAATGGTGATTGCAGCAATGTTGAAACCCATTCGCGTCCGGAAAAGGCTCGGGTGCAAATCGATCGCCTTGTAGTCGTCGGCGGTCTTATCCGTGTAAATGAGGGCGATCACCACAAGGGAAAGGACGAGAAAGATGATTGACATCGTGAGCGGGACACCCGGTACCGGCTGCAACAGCAAGCGCAAACCGGTAGCAGCACCGATACCGATGACCGCCAGACTTAGTCCGTTGCGAAGCTTGATGTCCTTGACAAGTTTTTCGTGAATGTCCTGGTGGGGGATCCGGTCGCCCGTATCGTGGTTTACGGATTCTTCGCCGGGGGCGAGGCGCTTCCTTCCCGTAAACTGGCTAACCACGACCATCAGGAGGGCAGAAATAACAAAGATGAAAGCCATCCGGTCAAGGAAGGGTAAGTCGGGCATCAGCTGCTGAAAGGCCCAGGACAATGGAACCGAAGACAGGACCACCAGGAGGGCTGCCTTCGCCGTACCCCTCCGGTAAAAGAAGCCAAAGACGAATACCGTCAGTACCCCCGGGCTGATAAAGCCGGTGTACTCCTGTATTACCTGGAAGACCTGCCCGGCGTTAGCCAGCGCAGGTGCCACCAATGCCCCGATGAGCAGCGATCCGGCGGCGGCGATTTGTCCGACCCGTACCTGGCGAACCTCGGTAGCGTCGGGGTTGATGAATTTATTATAAATGTCCATGGTGAAAATGGTGGACGTCGAATTGACCATTGAGCTGACCGAAGATCCAATAGCAGCTACGAGGGCTGCGAAGGTCAGTCCCGTAAACCCGACCCCGACATAATTAGCGAGAACCCATGGAAACGCTTGGTCCGCTACCGTGATCGGCAAGTTGGCCGGGTCCTGTTCGCGGAGGAGGTACCAGGCCGCAATGCCCGGCAACACGGCGAAGAAGGGAATAAATAACTTCATAAAGGCTGCAAAGGCCACGCCACGTTGAGCTTCCGACAGGCTCTTGGCAGCAAGCGCGCGCTGGATGATGTACTGGTTGTTGCCCCAGTAGTAGCCATTGGTGATCCACATGCCACCGAACAGCAGCGCCATGCCGGGTAACAATTGAAAACTTGATTTGACCTCCGCCCCGGCTTCCAGGACGGTTGGCTCGCCGGTGGGCGTTACGCCAGTGGACAATTCGTGGGCGTTGGCTACATCGAGATAGGTGTCTCCGGGTTCGAAGAGCAATTCAAAGTGCTCGGGTAAGGTATTGTACAGGTTCGCGATACCGGTGAAAACACTGCCGTCTCCAACCACACTCAAAATGCCGTAGGCCGCGATCGTGCCACCGAGCATAAGCACCACCACCTGTACGACATCCGTCCAGACCACCGCTTTCAATCCTCCGAAGATGGAAAATGAAGCGGAGTAGAGTACCAGTCCGATGATCCCGTAGATGAGGTCCACGCCCAGGAGCGTTTCAATGGCCAAGGCACCCAGGTAAAGTACCGTGGCGATATTCACGAAGACGAAGAGCGCGATCCAGAACACCGACATGATAGTACGCACGGTGCCGTCGTACCGTTCTTCCAGGAATTGCGGCATCGTGTAAATCTCCTGTTTCAAGAATACCGGCAGGAAGAATTTAGCCACTAAAATGAGCGTAATGGCGGCCATGAGTTCGTAGGCCGCAATGGCCAGTCCCAGCTCGAAGCCGGAGCCGTTCATGCCGATGATCTGTTCCGCGGATATATTAGAGGCGATGAGCGAACCACCCACTGCCCACCACGGCAGGCTGCGACTAGCCAGGAAATAATCACTGGCGGTAGATGTTTTCTCCCGGTTGGCGATCCAAACACCAAAGAGGATCACTCCTACAATGTAAACGCTGAAGATGATCGTATCTAACGTACCTAGTTGCCCTAGCTCCATAATGATGTGATGATTGACTTAACCGCATTTCCCGGCAACCACTGCTGCAGGTGCGGCAATATAGGCCTTATCTACGCGGGCAATATGCTGTCCACCCCAAAGTACCGAAATTCCCGCAGGTGAAAAATGGTATCCTTCAAGTTCGAAAGCCGTTCTTGAAAGAGCTTTCGAGCCACCGGTCCGTCTCCTCGAAGGAGGCCGCGAAGTAGCTGGAGGATGAGGCTGGGGTAGTCACTTACGTAGCCGATCCTGCCCAGGTAGCGGGCCAGGTTGTTTATCCCATACGTGACGAATTCAGCGTGGCCCAGCCGGTAATGGCAAATCAACTGCAATAGTCGAGCGTAAACCAAAAGGTCGTAGCGAAGGGGTTTGCGCTCGTTCAGTATCGGATCGAGGTAGGTCATGGCCGCGGCTAATTGCCCGGTGAGCAGACTGATCATCGCGAGCTTGTAATAAAGGACGAGTTGTTTATGCCGGTCGACACCACTAACCTCCGCCGTGCGTTTGGCTAACTTTTCAATTGCGGCGGGAGCGCAGGAACACGGCTTTTCCAGTAAAACCTGATTCATTTCGGCTCTTAACAACAAAATATCCGCCATGAACTGACTGTTGCGCTGCTGCTGCGTAGCCGAAATTCCGCCTAGAAACGTTTCCAGTTCCTCCGTAGTCCGGAGGTGCTCGTCGGCATCGTTTCTAAAGAACGCAACAAGCAAGCGTCGGTCCATGCCTTTTATGTAGTAGTTGACGTCGCGCTCCCGCAGTTCCTTTCTCCCCCGGATCTGTTCGGTCCACAGTTTTGCGTGGCGGCCGGCCCGGTCCAGTTGAAGTTGATTGTAGAAGTACCAGAAGCGGCATTGATGAGCGAGCACCCTTTCCTGGTAAGTCGCGGTAGGGGGCACCGGATCACTGAAGTAATGGTGGAACAATTGATAAAAGTGACGGGCATCGGCAGGAGTAGATACATGACCGTGCTGGATGAAGTAGCGCTGGAGCACCAGTTGAAGGTTAGACTGTCGCACCGTACTGTCCATCACCTCCTGCCGCTTTCGGCTTTCGCTAGTCAAATCGGCCATTCTCTCGGGAGAAGCGCGGGTTATGTGCCGGCTCTCAATCGTCTTTTCAAAGTCTATAATGTGGAGGTGATGGAGATCTAAGTGATAGGTGAATGCCTGCTCCTTAGCCCGGGCCAAAATCTTGAGGGCGTGTAGGTAAAGCCCGCGGTCATACAGCAGATTGGCGTAATCAATTTGTTCCCGAACCTGGATTCCGGCATCCCGGCGCCGGTGCTGAAGCCGAAGTGCATCCAGGATCCGTCCGTAGAGGTGGCGTTGCAAATTAACCAGCTGGGTAGGGCCGGATAAGCCGAGCAAGGACTCCAGCCCGGGGTCTTCAAGTGTGCCGCCGGCATTCAAATGTTTGAATAAGCGGTAGAATTTGTCCTCTTGCCCCGAGCCCGTCTGATTGGTGTACCGGGTAAAGAATCGCTTCTCGGAGCTATCGAGGGTGGAAATCAGCTCCATTAGCTGCTCTTTTTTAGCAATTGCCATAACAAAATTGGTAGGATGAGTCCGTGCTGATAGGCTATAGAAAGGGTAAAATATGCGTAAGTGCCGGCGGTATTCGCAATTATATCCCGCTAACAAGGCCTACCCGAGGAACAAGGTAGATAAAATGAAAAGTTAAGCGGTCACAAAATCCATCTCTTTATGATTTGATCTCTTCGTCCCCGCTTCGTGAACTTTGGTCAACAGTTTTGCCGATCGGATTTCTGCTTTCTATCTATTCCTTACTTGCTCCACGGGGCAATATCCATTAGTATATGAAACCTAATTTTCTAACTGCCCTGGGCCTGCTTGCACTGCTATCCGGCAGCTTGACCGCCCAGCGAACTATATCCGGAATTGTCACCGACGATGCCGGCCCCCTGATCGGAGCGACTGTAATGGCGGAAGGCACTACGGTTGGTACGGTTACTGACCTTGATGGCTTATTCTCCCTATCCGTTCCGGAAGGAATCGAAGGTATCCTGGTGACCTATACGGGATACGAGGGCACGACCATTCCCATTACTACCGCCACCACTTACGACATCGCGTTGAACGAATCGGCACTTGATCTCAGTGAAGTGGTGGTCACTGCTCTTGGCGTTAAACGGGAGAAGAAATCGCTGGGCTACGCGGTCCAGGATTTGGATTCGGACGTGATCGAGCAAACCCGTAGCACGAACGTAGTAAACGGTTTGTCGGGAAAAGTAGCCGGTCTACAGGTATCCGCGGGCAATGTGCCCGGGGGCGGGTCGCAGGTGACCATCCGCGGCAGCAGTTCCGTTCTCGGTAATAACCAACCTTTGTATGTAATTGACGGTGTACCGATGGAGGGCGATTTTGCCGCACCAATAGACGGGGCCACGGATAACAATATTTACGGTGGAGGCATCTCGGAGATCAGCCCAGACAACATCGAATCCATAACCGTGCTTAAAGGAGCCAATGCGGCAGCCCTGTACGGTAGCCGGGCGGCCAACGGGGTGATCCTTGTCACCACCAAGAGCGGATCCGAAGTGGAAGGGCTTACGGTTAGCTACGCCGGTAGCTACTCAATCGAAAACCCATTTGTGGTCCCGGAATTTCAGAATGTTTACGGTGGCGGTACCGGTGGCGTCACCTGGTACGCGGATGGCCGCAACGGAGGAATCACCGATCCGTTAGCGGTAGAGCAGTTTCGAAACGCTTATCCCGACGCTCCGCTGGTTGGAACGGCCGGCGTCGACGAAAGCTGGGGCGCACCCATGGACGGCCGACTGGTCCGGCAATGGTGGACGGGTACGGAGGTCGCACCCCTCGTGCCCGCTCCCGATAGTTGGAGCAACTTCTGGGATACCGGTAACACGGCTAACAATACCCTCAGCATATCAAATAATTACGGAAGCGGAAATTTCCGCTTCAGTTTTGGCCGCTTCGACACAAAGGGTATCCTCTACAACAACGACTACGAAAGGAACAACTTCCGCCTGAACATCGATCAGGAGCTGGCTCCAAAACTCAAGGTTAGCGTGAGTTCGGAGTACATCAAGTCAGGGTCCGATAACCGGCAGCAACCGGCCCTGTGGGAAGTGGGCAGCTGGCATCACCGCCACGATGATTGGGGCCTGCTTCGGGACTACGAGGACTATATGGACGTCCATATCGTTCGAGAGGGGGACGTCTACCCCTATGCCAACTGGCAACATTCCTTTGCTTCCAATCGCTTTTACGAACAGCGTAACCTGACGAATGCCAACGAAAAGGACCGGTTGCTGGGAAACATAGCATTTACCTACGAATTTCTGCCCAGCCTGAGTCTTATGGTCCGGGCAGGAACCGACATGTGGACCGATACCCGCCGTTCCATAAATCGCTTTGCCCGGGTGAAAAGCGGCAGTGAGCTTACGGAAGCCTTCAGTGAGGATGTGATGCGTCGGCAGGAGACCAATCTGGACTTTATCCTGACGTATAACAATTACTTCGGGGAAGACTTTAGCCTGAACGCCCAGTTCGGTGGTAACCACCGCAGCAATTACTTCAAGCGGAACTACATCGCCGTCAACGATGCGACGATCAATGGCCTCTACAACGTCTCCAATAATGCCAGCCAAAATACCAACGTAAGCCGGATTGAGGAAAAGGAGGTCAACAGCTTCTTCGGAGCGGCCAGTTTCGGCTACAAGAATTTCCTCTACCTCGACCTCACGGCTCGCAACGATTGGTCCAGTACCCTTCCCGTGGAGAGCAACAGCTACTTCTATCCTTCGGTTAGCGTTAGCGGTGTCATTACCGATGCCTTCGATATCGGTAGCCGCGTGCTGAGCTACGCTAAAGTGCGTGCCGGTTGGGCACAAGTCGGGTCCGATACGGATCCTTACCGTCTTCGCCAGGTGTTTGCTCCCTCCACTTCCTGGAATGCTACGACACCGCTGTTTGCGGAGCAGGGTACGATCGCGAACACCGATCTGCGGCCGGAAAGAACGACGGGTAAGGAGGCCGGTATCGATTTGCGTTTCCTGGGTGGCCGCATTGCCTTGGACGTCACGGCTTACGAGCAAATCACGGAGGATCAGATCATCAATATCGCGGTCAGTCGGGCTACCGGATACGAGAGTAAGCTGATCAACGCGGGTAAGGTGCGCAATCGAGGGGTCGAAATGATCCTGTCGGGAGCGGTCATCGACTTACCTAAATTTGGTTGGGACGTCACCCTCAACTATGCCAAAAACAATAATACCGTACTCGAACTCTATACCGATGAGAGTGGCAATGAGCTGGAGACCATCGTCCTTGCCACCCGCCGTGGCCTTAGTTTGGAGGCGCGGGTAGGACAACCATATGGTACGCTCTTCGGCACTGGATTTGCCCGGGTACCCGATGGCGAACTGGCCGGAGAGGTCATCTTCGAGAATGGCGTACCGATGAAGGATCCAGACCTGAAGGTACTTGGTAACGTTTCGCCCGACTGGATCGGCGGCATTCGGAATACCTTCCGAGTAGGCGCTTTCAGTGCCAATTTCCTTATCGATGCGCGAATCGGTGGCGAGATCGCCGAAGAAAGCACTTCAATCGGTATGCAAACGGGCGTTTATCCCATGACCGCCATCGGCCGGGAAGAGGGTGTGATTGGAAACGGAGCTCGAAACATCGGGGATGGCGAAACACCCGTTTACGTTCCGAATGACGTGGTGGCCCCCACGCGTGATGCGGTAGGAGCACTGAGCGTACGTTACGCGAACGAGGGAGCCATTTTCGACGCCAGCTACGTCAAGCTCCGGGAAGCGGGCATCACCTATGCCCTTCCGCAAGCCCTTCTGAGCAGTGTCTCCTTTTTGCGGGCGGCCAGTATCAGCATTATTGGTCGCAACCTGGCTATGCTGTACAGCAACCACAGCCAGGTGGATCCCGAATTCAATCGGTTGGGAGGCAACTTACAAGGTGCCCTTAGCTACACGACCATTCCTAGTACGCGCAGTTTCGGAGTGAATCTCAATCTGACCTTTTGATGGTTTTTGCTCCTGCGCCCCGTCGCCCTGCCCTCCCATTCCTAAATAAGAACAAGATGAACGCTAAATACCTTTTTCTGCCTTTCCTGATAGCTCTGCTCTTTTTACTCGCTTGCGATGAGGGTTTCGAGGAGCTGAACGCTAACCCAAATGAACCGGAACTCGTTCCCCCGTCCACGCTGTTTCCGCTCGCCATTCGTGAGGCGGCACAGCGAATTCACGGCCATAATACCCGCAATGAACGCCTGAATTTAGACGGGGGCCTGCTCTGGATGCAGTATTTCGCCCGGAACCAGTACGTGAACGAAGGCGATACCTATAACCCCGCCGCTACGCTGCGCAGCGGAACGTGGGACGGATTCTACACCGAGAGCCTGGTCAACCTGCAAACGGTGATCGACCTGACCAGCGATCCGGAAAGCGAATTCTACAACCTGAACTACGCCGCGGCGGCTACCATCATGCGGGAATACGTCTTCTCGATCGTCACCGATACCTGGGGCGCGATACCATATGACCAGTCGCTGGCGGGAGCAACGAAGGGAAACCTTGCCCCGGTGTACAACAGCCAGTCCGAAGTTTACGCAGGTATGCTCGCCAATCTGAAGGACGCCAGCGATCAACTGGATGTTAACGGACAAGCCATTGACAAGGACATTTTATTGAACAGCGACATTACCATGTGGAAGAAGTTTGCCAACAGCCTTCGTCTTCGCCTGGCCAACCGCCAGGCCGCAAAGGCTTCGGCGGAGAGCGCGGCGGTATTCGCCGAGATCATGAGTGATCCCGCATCTTACCCGATCGTGACGTCGAATGAAGATGGCATATACTTTCAGCCAACCGCCCGGCAGAGCGGGGAGAATAGTAATAGCTGGTACGAAGCGATGGTCATCGGTGGTCGGGAGGACTGGTCCATCAGTACTACGCTGATCGCCGCGATGGCGGACAGTGATGGTGAGGCGGTCGATCCCAGACTCAACTTCTACGCCGAACCAGCCCTGGCCGGAGACTTTGCGGGCAAATACGCCGGTGCGCCAAACGGGTTGCCCGAAGGGGATGCGGTGGCGTATTACACGACGGCCAGTCGACCTGGATCCTTCTTTATGCAGGAAACACAACCCATTCCGCTCATCACCTTTGCCGAGATCAATTTCATTCTCTCGGAAGCAGCCCTGGATGGTGACTTTACCGCCGGAGCGCAGGCTACCACCTATCTGGAACAAGGAATCCTAGCCAGCTTCGGGCAGTACGGACTGACTCCTCCCGACGGCTATCTGACTGGTCTGGCGATGGACAAAGAAACCATCATTACGGAAAAATGGAAAGCATTGTTCCCCCAGGGAATTGAGGCCTGGACCGAATACAGACGGACGGGGTATCCCGAATTGCCCGCCCCGGACCCACGGGCCGTGATGGAGAACGAAGGTCGGATTCCTACCCGACTACGCTACCCGGAATCCGAGTACAGTTTGAACGCCGCCAATGTAACCGCAGGCGTGGAAATGAACGGCGGTCCGGATAATAAGCTCACTGACCTATGGTGGGTAGAATAGCATCCTCTCCATTCCCAAGCTCTTCAATTACTAGTACTATGAAACATTTATTGCTGCTCTTGATTCCCCTCAGCCTCCTAACCAATTCTTGTCTGGAAGACGAAAATGCCTTCACCGTCGAAGCTTCTCCGGTGAAGGCGGAGATCAACATGATCTCGGATCCCACCGATGAAACCATCATTTACGAAGGCACCTTCACCGAACTTGATAAAGCCGCTATCTTAGACGTGAACGTCGGGATTGTAGCCACACCAGTGGTCAACCTGCAGATTTCCGTTACCGACCAAGAGCAAAACGTACTGGAAAGCCTGACGACCGATGCTGAAGGCATGGCCGTCCTTTCCCTTGACGCTAGCTCCCTGACGGGCGTAACCCGTCTTGAATGGGCCGGCACCTACGACGGAAAGGCCTTCCGGATCCTTAAAAATCTGTAGGTACCACCCGACAATTACTTCATCCTCCTTCAATAGCTTAATTATGAATTCTACTACCTCTACCAGTCGCCGGCAATGGCTAAGGCGGGCGGCTCTGACCGGAGCTGGCCTGGCTACGCTTCCTTCCCTGAAGATCAGCGCGGCCCCCATCACCCGGGTAACTTCCTTTCGCGAATACCTCCCCGAACTGGAATGGGAACGTTCACTCGCCAAACGTCCTCCGCTGAAGGCCCGAATGTTGGCCAACGAGAATCCATACGGTCCCTCACCGAAATGCATCGAAGCCGTAGCGAAGGCTGCCCCCTCGGGTAATCGATACCAACACGAAGCGGCTCAGGAGCTCCGCCGGATGATCGCCGAGTTCGAGGGAGTTCCCGAAGATCACATCATGGTGACGCCGGGCTCGAGCGATGTACTGGAGAAGATGGCAATCGTTCACTTTATGGAAGGGGGAAACGTGGTTGCCGCCGACCCGGCATACATGTCCCTGATCAAGGTAGTGATGGGCATGGGGGGTACCTGGAATAAGGTGAAGGTGACCGAAGACTGGCAACACGACCTGAGCGCCATGAAAACGGCCGTCAACGACGAAACGAAGATGGTCTATATCTGCAACCCCAACAATCCGACGGGGACGCTCACGGATAATGACCAGCTGAAAGCATTCTGCAGCCAGGTCTCCGCTGAGGTGCCGGTCTTTGTGGATGAGGCGTACCTGGAGTTCCTGCCCGACTATAAGGAAAAGACCATGGTGCCCCTGATCCTGGAAGGGAAGAACGTGGTTGTAGCCCGCACCTTCTCCAAGATCCATGGAATGGCCGGACTTCGCGTAGGCTACGCCGTTGCCTTACCTGAAACCATTGAAAAAGTGGACAAGATCAGCCGGGGTAATATGGCCCTCTGTAAGACTTCCCTTGAGGGAGCGATGGCGAGTATGAAAGACGCCGACTTTCAGGAGGCGAGCAGAATGCAGACCGCGGCCTTCCGGGAGCAAGTCTATGCCGGCCTGGAAGGCATGGGGCTGGAGTATGTGCCTTCCCATACCAGCTTTGTGCTATTCCCCATTGATATGACCGGCGAGGTTTTTCTGGAAGGGATGTTCGACCGCGGCATCGGTGTTCGCTCCTTTGATATCCACGGTAAGAACTACTGTCGCGTAAGCGTAGGCAAACCCGAAGAAGTGGATATGTTTCTCTCCGCCCTACAGGAGGTATTAGTGTGAATTGATCGCCGGCCACCTTATGGTGTGCCGGCGTACTAAATGTCTACAATGAATCCAGCCCTACAAAAAACCCTTGTTTTTCTATTCTTAATTTTCGCCGGCTATTTGCTGCAAAACAAGTTAAAGGGAAAGGAAGAACTCAAAGGAGTGAAGGTCCTTATCCTGAGTATCATTCTTCCAGCCACCATTTTCGTAGCCCTGCTTCGGGTGGAGGTTTCTCGTAGCATGCTGCTGTTGCCCGTATTGGCGCTGATGCTGAATGCGGCGCTGTACTTCGTGTCGAGGATTGCCCTTCCTAAACTTGGATTTGATAAGGGAAGTCCTCAGTTTCGGACTATGTTATTATTGGTGCCGTCACTGGCGCCTGGCCTAAGCGCCTTTCCCTTCATTTTGGAATATTTAGGGGACGGGCAGCTTGCGCTTGCCGCACTTGCTGATGTTGGTAATAAGATTTTCGTGCTGGTGATACTTTATCTGGTAGCCATGAATTGGTATTACCGGCAGCGCGGGGAAGCTACCGAGCAACCCAACCGCCTCGGGAAAATGAAAGAGTTAGGTCTCGCGTTGTTGGCAGAGCCCGTCAACATGGTCATCCTATTGGCCATCTTCATGATAAGCTTCGGACTCGGCTTAGGGAGCTTACCGCTATTCGTAGAGGATACGGTTGCGAGATTAGCTAGCCTGATGACGCCGATCGTTTTACTGTTTATCGGCATGGCAGTTAATTTTCAACGTGCCGAAATGGCGCTCATTCTTAGGGTCCTTTGCTACCGATCGGGCTTGGCATTGCTGCTGAGCGGCCTGCTTATTTTCGCACTCGGACTATCCGGACCGCTGGCTTTACTGGCCGTCGTATTCGCACAATGTGCGGTGAGCTTTTGGCCATTCGCGCATATGTCTGCGGTAGAAGTACTAAGAAAGAATAGCGTTCCCCAAGTATTTGACCTGGACTTGGGGTTGAATGTTCTCGCCTTTTCGCTTCCTTTTTCTACGGTGGTTATTCTGACGGTACTAAGTTGTGGGAATTGGTTCGCTTCACCCACCGTATTGATTCCCGCCGCCCTTGTTATGGCCGCCTATCCCATCTTCCACCTGCTAAGACCACTTGTGCAGGAAGTAGAGACTGGAACGGAGAAAGCACGCGCCTGACTGAGGCTAAGGAATTTTACCTAGCGTCAATTGTTGTCGCTTCGATGGCCGGCAGCCGTCGAGTGAGCGCTTACATAGCGATTAAAATCGGCGAGATCCTGTACTTCCATTTCGTCATATTGCTGAGGAAGATCAAGGAAAAAATTGTGCTCGTCGTTCCCAAGTTTGGGATTATAGGTGACCGTTTGGTTGTCGCCTTCAAAGTAGAAGTAACTGTGATGAATAGCAAAGTACTCGGCAGGTGCATCTTCTCTGTCCTCCAGGCTTTGAGGACAAAGGATGAAATAGGTGAGTTTACCCGTGTCCTTGTTACAGACCACATCATAAATCACGGCAATCACACCATCTTTTCCGGTGATGACTTCCGAGCCTAGGGTGGCGGACAGGGAAACAATGAGGGTAATCATCCTTGTAGTAGTTCTCCTTGACCTATGAGCGGGGAGACGCCGTTTTGGCTTTCTGAGCCGCCTCCTTAGCCTTATGGGTTTGGAAGGCTCCGATCACTGCCTGAAGTACGGGAATCAACACGCGAAGAGAGCCGATCAGGCCGGTAATGGTCTTTACCCGATTTCGCTTTCTTCTCGGCGTTTTGCCTTTATATGGTGTACCATCGGGGTATTCATGGATCACCTTCGTTTCCTTGATGACGGGTTGCTTCTTATTTGACGAGGATAACAAGCTGTTGAGTAGCATTAATCCAACAATAGCTCCTCCGGCGGGCGCGGCGACTTTCTTCATTAGAAAATTAGTCGCATTTCCCCTGGTGGTGCCAATGGAGTGTGCAAATTCCCGCTTGGCAAGTTCGGTTTCCATCCGGACTTGCTTCTTACGGAGTTTCAATTCCTTAAGGGTAGTAATTTTCGATTCGCGTATCATATCAGACTTCTTTACCGTCGTGTTCAAAAAATTTGGAAATCACTTTACTGACCACCGGATTCGTAATCAGCGAGTCTTTGAGGAGGAGGACCAGAAGGAAAATGATCAATAAAATTACGGCCACTGCTCCAAAGCCGTATACGAAGCTTTCAAAGGCAAGTGTAAGGGCGAAGCCTAAGGTTATTAGCAAAAACATTAGTGTAATTAGCCCAACTACAGCCAGGATAATACCGGAAACAATTCCGGAAATCGTGGTAGCTGAGGTTTGGGCAATGTTCAGCTTGAAATATTCGATTTTTTTTTCGACGAGCCGGTTCACATAACCGTAACTCTCTCCTAGCTGTTCCAGGAGTTCTTCTTTTGCCTGCATGGGTGTTGATTTATAAAGAAACGGCCATGCAGTGGTGGGGACATTGCATGGCCGTAATGTTGTGAGGCGTTAGCGAAGCCGGTCAATCTACTAGCTTTCAGTAGTACGATCAATCTTTTCGCGATTCTCATCCATTTTCCTTTCCGCCTTATTTACGCCGCGGTTAAAGCTGCTTTCGGCCGTATTGACCGCAGAGTGGGCACTATCATTGGCCGCTGCGGTCTGCTTGTCTATATTCTTTTTAGCGGCATTGGCTTGTTCGGAGGCCCATTTCTTGCCTTCCTCCAACTTAACTTTTGCCTGAGAGGTCAATTCGTCACCTTTCGTTTTGGCCTGGCTCAAATAATCCTGCCCCTTTTCCTTCGCATCTTCAACAAGGCGATTTGCCTTGGTAGATACTTCCTGGCTGTATTGGCTGATCTGATTGCCGTATTCGTCAAATTGGGCGCGGGCTTTGCGTTGCATGGAGCGGCCTTCATTAGAATTCAGATAATATCCTACCGCGATACCGGCAAGTAGTCCAAATCCGAGGGCCCATCCTTTTCCTGAGCTATTATTGTCATTCATTGTGGGGAAAATTTAGGTTAATGAGCATCGATAATGATGCACATAATTATATCGCACGTGTGACACGGATGTTCATTATTTAAGCTCGTGGACCCTATATTCTCCTACCTTTTGCGCATCAGTTGGATGTAGAATCGGCAGGAACGGGGCATTTCGTGTTTTATTTTATCAAAAATGGGATAATGTGAACCAGGCATTCAGCGTTTACCCATTATCTTTAAGCCATCACTCGTAATACTCACAACCCCGGACATTGAATTTTTTATCCAGTAACATAAAGTTTCTGCGCAAGCAGCGAAAGCTTTCTCAGCAACAGCTGGCTGATGACCTTGGGGTCAAACGCAGCAATATCGCCGCTTACGAAACTAAGAACGTCGAGCCCAGGCTTGCCTTGATCAACGAGATGGCTATGTACTTTTCAGTGGCTCTCGAAGATTTGGTAATCACGGACCTGAAGGCCGTTCATCTTAGGGGTGGTGCAAGCAGTGACCAAAGGGAAAAGGGTTTGCCTTCAACTTCGGTGGATGAGATAGCTCAACTCTCCGGTAAGATCCACCGGATGCTCGATGGATTCAAGGTCTTCTATGAGTTCAAGAAAAAGATGAACCAAGTGGACAGTGGTACGCCGGTAGGGGACATCGATAACTTCCTCACCTTCATCAATCATATGCTGGAGTACAATCGCCTGATCGAGAATATCGTGAAGACTAACGATGATTCTACCGCTCCAGGTCCGTCTGAAAGCCGCCAACAAATTCAGTTACCGGCGCAGGCTGAAATGTCAGCGAGTTAGGATAGCGGCGTCCTTTAGCTTGTTTCCCTTTGTTCCCACTGGAAAGATGAAGGACCATCTCATCTGAGTTTGGTTTAGCCCGAACCAGGACGCTTTAAGTCCACCAGAGCATTTCCGAAAAGGTAGGTGGCATTGCCTTGTGCTTCTGGACCGAACTAAGGTGCACCTCGACTCACCATCCGGGCGCTGCCACTTCTCAGCCGAAACCCCAGCGAGCTACCCGGTCTTGCGGGGAAGGCTCCGTAAGGCTTGGTTTGTTGCACCTTCATCCGCTCGTCCTCCACCACGCTGCCGGCGTCAGGCAAATGCTTAGTTCAATGCTGACGCACTACCCTAAATTGTCGGCAACTTCCTGTAAACTCAGTGCGATTTCATCACTACCCGGGAAGTTTGTCTGACGCAGCATGGCAATACTCTTGCGAAGCTTTATCTGGTTGCCCCGTCGACGCTCCCATTCAACTTCACGCTGGGCCATTGCTTGCTCGTTCTGCTTTACGACAGTGGTGAGCAATTCGGGAAGATTACGCAGATTTTCCTTTAGCAAATACCCTGAAGCTCCGGTAAGGATCGCTTCGGCCACTTTCTCTTCATCGTTGAGGATACCCGTAATGAAGACGAAAGGAGTGCTGTCAAGATGTTCCCGAACGTATAGTAAGGCCTCGAGGCCGTTCATATCGGGGAGATTGTAGTCGGATAATACGATGTCCGGTTGAAACATGACGACCTTCTCCTGAAACTCCGACCGGTGTTTAGCCACGGCAAATAAAACGCTGGAATTGAATTTACGAACTTGCCGTTTTACCAATTCCAGGTCGACGGGCATGTCTTCCAGAATAAAGACCTTGAAAATATCCTCGCTCACTTGTGTGGGTATTTATCTTAAGAGTTTCGTTCGATGAGATCCATAATGCTGCTTCCCCCAACTGCGCCGGTGGTCCGCTCAATGAGCTCGCCATCTTTCACGAGCAATAGCCCCGGAGGATTGGTGACATTAAAGACCTTGCAAATTCGTGGAGAAGCTTCAACATCCGCTACCCCGAAGAAAACCTTACTGTACCGGTTAGACATGCCTTCCAACAAGGTTCGCATAATTATGCCGTGCCCATCCCAGGTTGAGGTGATCAACAAAACGGATAGCCCGGGATGGGTCAAGACTTCGTTGACTCGATCGTCGGTAATCTGTATTAAATTTTGACCTTGCATGTATCTGATTGCAGATTTGCCTACCTCACAATCGTCTGGCGCAAGTCGGGAAGAATTTTCTGTTGATGGCGCAGCGAATGGGAAGCTTTGGTCGAATTAACGAGGGCAAGGGAATCATGTTCGCAGCTGGTAGCCATTGTTCGTGTACGTCTTACTGGCATCCTGGCCTGAGGGGGTGGCAGACGGAAAATCTAAGTATTGTATTTAGTCATTTGCTTAAATTAAACTACCGGATATGTGTTAATCTGGCGTACAAACGACTAAACATCAGCAGATTCGTGGTTTGGCACGGTGTTTGCTACTCTTAGGTTGAGTGCATTTGAGATATTACACACTTTATTTAAGCTTTAGCATGACCAACCAGCAATTTATGTCCGAAATGGACCGTCTCGAGAATATTCTTTTCTCGTTTGCACTTCGCCTTACCCGCAACTATGAGGACGCCCAAGATCTGATGCAGGAAACGATCTTCCGTGCCTACAAACACCGCGATAAGTTCGCTATGGGCACCAACTTCAAGAGTTGGTCTTCTACTATCATGCGCAACACCTACATCAATCGCTACCGGAAGATGAAGAGCCGCAAGCACGTGAATGAGCCGGTGGAGAGCTTCCTTTTCGCCGTGGAGAACAAGAGTGCGATTGCCAATGGCGGTGAAATGAACATGCGGATGGAAGAGCTGGAGGATAAGCTCCGTCAGATCAGTGAGATCTATAGCGTGCCCTTCCTGATGTTCTACCGCGGCTACGAGTACAAAGAGATTGCAAGCTATCTAAATATTCCTATCGGTACGGTGAAGAGCCGCATATTCCTTGCACGGAAAAAACTTAAAGCGCTGATCGGAGAGCGCCCGGCTGCTCTTTAATTATACTGCTGAGTTCCTCCTCGACATGGGGAGGGTAGAAGGGAGGGGTCCATACGGAGCCCTCCCTTTCGCATTTCCTCCAATACCCATGACGTGCAACTTTCTGAAGGTGAGGTTGTAGGTGTGAAACGTTTTGCCTTACTTTCGAATTAAGGGGCGTTGTTCGTAGAATAGAATGGCGCTCTTCCGGCTCCAACCTTTAAGGCGTACTAAACCAACAGTCGGTACGTTCTGGAACGGTGATCTATGTTTTAAGTATTCGTCAATGAGACGTGAAAAATTTGTTTTCAATCAGCGTACCCTTCAGTACGACAGAGTCGTGGAGCCCCTGAGTCTTACCGTCTTACGGTTCTTCAGTTTCTTCTGTGCCGCCATTTTGGCGGGCCTGTTATTTACAGCCCTGGTACATCGGTATTTTCCGAGTCCGAGCGAGCGTATGCTCATGCAGGAACTGGATATTGCCAAGACCGAGAATGCGAATCTGGGTACCCAGTACGAGGATCTGGCCGGGATCGTTTCCCACCTTCACGAACGCAGCAATAACACCGTGAGATTGGCACTCCGTATGGAACCGATCGACGACGATGTCTTTCGGGGCGGGCGCGGTGGGCACGACGTCTACGAGAACCTCAAGAGTCTCCCAAATGTCGGTACACAAATGGCGGGGCTGCGTGAACGTGTCGATCGGCTACGGTACCAAATCGATCTCCATAGCCGCTCCCTCGATGAAGTGGCGGACATGGCTCTACGTAAGGAGGACATGATGGCCTCCATACCAAGTATCAAGCCCATTCGCGGTGATCAGTTTAGCCGCCGGATGGAAAACCTTTCGGGGTACGGATACCGGATCCACCCAATCCTGGGGGTGAAGAAAATGCACTACGGCATAGATTTCAACTGTCGTAAGGGGACGGAAATTCAGGCCTCGGGTAAGGGGGTCGTAGAATACGCTGCCCGTAGTTCTTCCTACGGAAATGTAGTTGTCATCAATCACGGCTATGGCTTTAAGTCCAGGTATGCGCACATGAGCGCGATCAAGGTGAAGAAGGGCCAGGAAGTAGGTCGTGGTCACCTGATCGGCCTGGTAGGTAGTACGGGTCGTAGTACCGGTGATCACCTGCACTATGAAATTGAAAAGGACGGTGTAAAGGTTGACCCCATCCAGTTCTGCTACGATGGTCTGAGCACTGAAGAATACCGGGAACTGGTTGAAGCTTCCCGCCAAATGAATATGTCGTTCGATCAATAGATCTCAATTCTCAACTTCGGACGGAAATAGGGTAATCTACTTCGGATTACCCTATTTTCATTTGGTGAACTTGAGGAAGCAATTATTAGCGGCGCACTCGAAAGCGAACGCTGAACTGGTAGTCCGCGAGGTACTGCAAGACCGGCAAAGCCTGGTCGAATTAGTGGGTATGATGCTCCAGCGTACCGATGTTGCCCTAGCGCAACGTGCGGCTATGGCAGTCGGTCGTCTGGGCCGATTACGACCGGATTGGCTAAAACCGCATTTGAAGGCGATGTTGGAGAATGCCCTTAACCCCGTGCATCCGGCATTACTGCGGAATATCCTTCGACACTTTAGTGAGCAGCGGCCGATCGATATACCCGCTGATTTACACGGAAGACTGGTGGACCTGGCGTACCGGACAACCGATTCGTCATCCACCCCAACTGCTGCTAGAGTGTTCGCGATGCAGATAGCAGCTAACTTTTGCAGCGTATATCCGGAGTTGACCCCGGAATTGCGGTGTTGTCTGGAATACCACCTGCCGCTGGGATCGGCCGGATTCAGAAGCAGGGCTGGCAAAATATTGGGCGCTTTACCGAAATAGTTGGTTCCTGCGCCCCGCCGCCAAGAAAATAGCTTGGTGGGTAAGGTAAAAAGTGTATCTTTGCACCCGCTTTGGCCCTACCCACGGTGCTGAAGCCTGCGAAACCATTGTTTTTAACCAATCAGTACACCTGATCCGATGAGAAATTACGAGACTACATTCATCGTAGACCCAACGCTGTCGGGGGATGAGATTAAAGCGACAGCTCAGGCGTACGTAGACAACCTCCAAAAGGAGGGCTGTGAGATTGTGTTTGTAGATGAGATGGGCCTGCGTACGCTGGCTTACGACATCAACAACCGCAACAACGGTGTCTACTACTGTGTGGAGTATACCGCTCCAAACGGCGCCTTTCTGAAAAACTTCGAGCTCGGCATGCGCCGTGACGAACGCATTCTGCGCTTTCTCACTGTTGCCCTTGACAAGTACGGAGTCCAGTATAACGCCGACAAGCGTGCCGGCAAGATCGGCAAGGCCAAGCGTCACAAGCAGGAAAAGCCTGCCAAGACCGAGCCCGCCGCACACGGTATCAGCCGTAAAAAGGCCGATGCTCCTCACCTCAGTGGCGTGCCTTCCGGCGACGCCGAGTCCTTCAAGGAAGAGGAATAACCACAGTAGTAACCTTTAAAAACAACCATCATGGCAAGTCGCGATGATATCAAGTTCCTCTCGAATCCCAAGATCGGAGGACGCCGCCGGAAGTACTGCCGGTTTCGCCGTTACGGCATCAAGTACATCGATTATAAGGATCCTGACTTCCTTCTAACTTTCGTGAACGAGCAGGGCAAGATTCTTCCCCGCCGCATCACCGGCAACTCGTTGAAGTACCAGCGTAAAGTCGCTTCCGCGATCAAGCGTGCCCGTCATTTGGCTATGCTGCCTTACGTAACCGACTTGCTCAAGTAGCGCTGCGCGCTTCCTTCGCAAGAAGTCTTTTAGTTCTTTAGACTTTTGGTCCGTTAGCAGTGACCCACTAAAAGACTGAAGAACTAAAAGACTAACGGACTAAACCACTAATCCTAACCGGTTCGTAAATGGGGTAAAGCTCCGAAAGGCCGGGACAACATAATTTTCTACCCATGAAAGTAATTATGCTGCAAGACGTCGAAAAAGTCGGCGATAAGCACGAAGTAATCGAAGTAAAAGACGGCTTCGGCCGCAACTACCTCCTGCCACGCGGGCTGGCCATCATTGGTAACAAGTCTAACATGGGGCGTCTAAACGAGATGGTCCGTCGTGAAAACGCTCAGGAGCAGAAAAAACTCGATGTGTACCGTGAGGTCGCGAAGAAGTTGGAAGGCAAGACCCTGCGGGTTGGAGCTAAATCCGGCACGAGTGGTCGGATCTTCGGTTCCATCACCCAACTTCAGATCATAAATCTTATGAAGCAGCAGTTCGGCGTTGACGTCGAGCGGCGCAAGGTTATCCTTCCCGAAGAAGCGAAAGAACTCGGTACTTACCAGTTCACGCTGCGTCTTCACCCCGATGTGGTGCAGGAAGTAGATATGGAAATCGTTCAGGAATAGATTTCGCTGAACGCGTTTGATCTGGATGGGGATGTGCGGCAACGGCCGGCGTCCCCATTCAGGATTTACACCAACCCCTCCCGCATAAAGTCGTGGATGTGAACGAAGCCGAGATAGCTGCCTGCATCGTCGACCACGATGAGTTGGCTTATGCTACCGGCTTCCATCGCGCTTACGGCCTCGACGGCGAGTTCCGATTGCCGGATCGTTTTTGGATTGGCGGACATCAGGTTCCCCGCGGTGACGTTTGTCAGGTCTTCCCCCCTGTTGAGTAGGCGGCGAAGGTCACCATCGGTAACGATGCCCAGCAGCTTTTGAGACTGGCGATCCAGCACGGCTGTTGCTCCGAGACACTTGTTGGTCATTTCCAGCAGGGTGTCGGGCAAGGGTGTATCCAGGTAAACGACCGGCCTTTGATTCTGGGGGTAGATGTCATTGACTCTTAGATACAGTTGCTTTCCAAGCGAACCTCCGGGGTGGAACCTGGCGAAATCCGCTGGTGTAAACCCGCGGAGCGCGAGCAAGGAAGTAGCCAATGCGTCGCCCATAGCCATCTGGAGGGTTGTACTCGTGGTAGGAGCCAGTTCATTGGGGTCAGCTTCCCGCTCGAAGTGGGTGAGCAGTAAGTGATTAGCCCGCTTGGCCAAGGAGGAGGTTTCTTTACTGGTCATGGCAATCAAGACATTCCCCATATGTTTGACCAGGAGGGAAAGCACTTTGATTTCGGCGGTTTCTCCACTGCGACTGATCATCAGCACGAAATCGTCGGGCTGGATCATGCCAATGTCGCCGTGGATTGCGTCTCCGGCGTGTAAAAAGAAGGCCGGAGAACCGGTAGAATTTAGGGTGGCAACAATCTTTTGGGCAACTATAGCTGTTTTACCAACACCCGTTACGATGATCCTGCCGCTTCCGGCATGAATGGTTTCGACGCAGCGGGTAAATTCTTCGCCAATGCTTTCCGCCAGTTTTGCCAGAGCCCGAGCCTCTATGGTTAACGTTTTTCGGGCAGTCTGGGCAGCTATTAGGGCGTTGTCCAAAGGGATGGAGGGATTTTGTTCGATCAAGAGGGCCGGTAAAGTAGGACTTGACTTTTACAAATCCCATACGTCTAAGGAATGCTTAGCCCTGGTGTGGAAATCAGGGGATCCGGCAATAATTCTAACACCACAACAAATAAAACAGACGGTAGAACGCCGTTAACGATCAACTTAGCTTGCTATTCAGGTTCAAATCGTATTTTTATCCTGCATTTAACGCGAACAATGGTTCGATCGAAATAAAGTATTAAGAATGACAGCCAAAGCGTCTGTAAGTTTTTTAGAAGAAGCATTAGCCGAAAATTTCGGGTTTAACACATTCAAAGGGAATCAGGAAGCTATCATCCAGTCCCTTTTCGACGGTAAAGACACCTTTGTAATCATGCCCACCGGCGGCGGCAAAAGCCTGTGCTACCAGCTGCCCGGGATCATGATGGATGGGTGTGCCCTGGTGATTTCGCCGCTAATTGCCCTGATGAAGAATCAGGTTGACTCGATTCGTTCCTACGGGGATTCGGACGAGGTTGCGCACTTCCTCAACTCCTCTTTGTCCAAAACGCAGATGCGGCAGGTCAAGGAAGACATTACTTCCAGTAAGACGAAGCTGCTATTTGTCGCTCCCGAAACGCTTACCAAAGAAGAGAACATTGAATTCTTCCGGGAGGCCAATATCTCATTCGTAGCTATTGACGAAGCGCACTGCATCTCCGAGTGGGGTCATGATTTTCGGCCGGAGTACCGGCGTATCCGGGAGATGCTCGATGAAATCGGCCACAATATTCCCATAAT
The DNA here is from genome assembly GCA_963747415.1 of Lewinellaceae bacterium. GTDB lineage: Bacteria > Bacteroidota > Bacteroidia > Chitinophagales > Saprospiraceae > Neolewinella. The sequence goes on from CAVVFF010000004.1 coordinate 3,128,534, forward strand.
CGCCCTTACCGCTACGGCTACCCCCAAGGTGCAGTCCGATATCGTGAAGAACCTGCGCATGGGGGACGACCAGAATACGTTCGTGTCGTCGTTCAACCGCGACAACCTTTACTACGAGGTGCGTCCCAAGGGCAAGAAGGAGTATACTTTCCGCCAGATCATCAAGATCGTGAAGGAGATGCCCGATCAATCAGGCATCATTTACGTCCAGAGCCGTAAGTCCGCGGAAGAGATCGCCCAGGCGCTGGTGGTCAATGGTGTAAAGGCCGCTCCTTACCATGCCGGTCTTGACCCCAAGACCAGGTCCCGCACCCAGGATCAGTTCCTGATGGAGGATGTAGACGTGATCTGTGCTACCATTGCCTTCGGAATGGGCATCGATAAGCCCGATGTACGCTTCGTCATGCATTACGACATTCCGAAGTCCATCGAGAACTATTACCAGGAGACAGGTCGTGCCGGACGTGACGGAATGGGTGGTCGCTGTATTGCTTTCTACGCATACAAGGATATCCTGAAGCTGGAAAAATTTCTGCGCGACAAACCCTTAATGGAGCGGGAGATGGGCGCTCAACTGATGCAGGAAGTAATGGCTTATTCGGAGACGACCGCGTGTCGCCGCCGGTTTTTGCTGCACTACTTCGGCGAAGAATATGACGAGGCGAACTGCAACGAAATGTGCGACAACTGTCGCCACCCCCGGGAACGTGTTGAAGTGACGCAATCGGTGATCCAGGCGCTGGAAGCCGTTAAAACGCTCGACGAAAATTACCCGCTCAAGACCCTTATCGAGTTCACGCTTGGTAAGGAAACGAAGCAGATGAAGGATTATGGGTTCACGGAGCTGCCAGGTTTCGGCGTCGGAAAGGATAAGGAAGAAGTCTTCTGGAGTTCGGTCTTCCGCCAGGCTCTCCTGAACAACCTGGTCCGGAAGGACATCGAATCCTACGGTACCATCAAGATCACCGAGGAAGGGGAAGCTTTCCTGAAGAAGCCCTATCAGTTCGAGATACCCATCGATCACGATTTCGAAAAGGAGCTGGCCGAAGATATGCGAGGGGAAGCGGATGATGCCAAGGCCGTAGTATTGGACGAAACGCTGCTGCTGGCACTCAAGGATCTCCGTAAAAAGGAGTCCAAGCGGTTGGGCATTCCGCCGTTCGTTATTTTCCAGGACCCTTCGCTGGTGGACATGGCTACGCGCTATCCCATCGATTTTGAGGAAATGAAAAATATTCACGGGGTCAGCATTGGCAAAGCCCGCCGTTATGCTACGCCTTTCCTCACACTGATCGAGAAATACTGCGAGGAGAACGACATTGACCGTCCGTCTGACTTCGTAGTGAAGCAGATCGCGAATAAATCCAAAACCAAAGTCAACATCATTCAGGGAGTGGACCGTAAGCTGCCGCTCGAAGACATTGCTTCGAGCAACCAGCTCACCATGGACGAATTGCTGAATGAGATGGTTGTCATCGTATCATCCGGCACCAAACTCAACATCGATTACTACATCGAGGAGGAAGTCGATGAATACAGTATGGACGACACTTACGAGTACTTTATGGGCGCCGAAACGGACGATCCGGATCTGGCCTACCAGGAGCTCAAGGAAGAGGATGTAACGCTGGAGGAGATAAAGTTGGTTCGGATCAAGTTCCTCAGCGAGATGGCTAATTAGTCCTTCCTCTAACAAGCCGCTCAGCTGACCTCGACTAGCGGTGATTAAGAATTATGGCCCGTTCTAAAGTTGGATCGGGCCATTTTTTATGCACAGACTCTTCCGACAGCGGGTAATACATGTCTCTTTTCACTGCCAGGTAATTGTGGCCCGCCCTCCGGACAACAAAGCGATGCCCCCGTGACCATACAAAAGCCGATGGCTTTCGATGGTCGCTACGAATTGATCGGGGATTACTTCGTGATCCCATTTGGGGGGGGCTGCAAAGGCCAGCGGCCCGCCCTCCGGACAACAAAGCGATGCCCCCGTGACCATACAAAAGCCGATGGCTTTCGATGGTCGCGGGGGCATCGCTTTGCGGTCACCCGTGGTGACCGGGCCACTGGCCTTTGCGGAGGATGAGGGATTCGAACCCCCGGTACCCGTGAAGGTACACCTGATTTCGAATCAGGCACGTTCAACCACTCCGCCAATCCTCCTGGGAGCTGTAGAGCGGTGCAAATTTAGAAAGAATGTGGAAAATGCCAATGAATTAATTAGAACATTTTGTTTTAAAAATGTATCTTTGGCGTGTCGCGCTCTATCGATCCTTACTTAGTAGCCCCCCCCTGTGTTCTCATCCATTCGCGACGCTTTCCTGAGCTATTAACCACCTGCAGCATGTGCAAGGAGGATTTCGCCGCCGTGGTGCTTAGCCGCGTCTCCGGTATTGGCCCGGTCATTTACCGCCAGATTATCGAACACTTCGGTTCTGCCGAAGCAGCTTTCCGTGCGTCCATTCGCGACCTCATCCGGGTTCCGGGAGTTTCGGAAAAAATGGCTCGCGAGTTAAATCGGAGCGAACTTCGGCGCGAGGCGGAATTAATTCTCAATTTTACCGGGAAGCACGATGTGGACATTCTTCGGGCAGGCAGCCCCACATATCCGGTCTCCTTATCAAAATTCGATCGGGCGCCGGCCATCCTCTACCACAAGGGTAAGACCGACTTCAGTAATCGCCGGACCCTGGCCGTGGTGGGGACCCGACGGATCAGCGACGAAGCCGGGAGGCAAATTGAGCGCCTGCTCGCTCCACTGGTTGAATACCATCCACTCATCATCAGCGGCCTGGCCTATGGGGTAGATACGGCGGCCCACCGTCGGGCATTAGCACTTGGTCTGCCCACGCTTGCCGTGCTTGGCAGCGGGTTGCAACACGTCTACCCCTACAGCAACCGGAAACTGGCTGCGGACCTAGGCGAGCGGGGTGGGGGAGTGCTTACCGCTTACCCGCAATGGGTTAAACCGGAGCGGGAGCACTTTCCGGCCCGCAATCGAATAGTGGCAATGTTGGCGGAAATGACATTGGTCGTGGAATCTGATGTCAGCGGGGGCTCCATAATAACGGCGAATATGGCTCACGAGTATGGAAGAAAGGTCGGTGCCTGTCCGGGTAGGGGAGGAGACGGCAATACGGCAGGTTGCAATGCCCTGATCAAGCAGGGAAAGGCCTACCTAGTGGACCGTTCAGAAGACATCGTTCGGTTACTGGACTGGCAACCGGCAGCTGAAGGCCGTAAGCAGCTACAGCTTTTTCTATCCCTGCCTCCGCAAGAGCGACGGATGGTAGAATTGCTGCAAAGGGAGGATGCGGGCTTGACAATTGATGAGCTGACCGCCGGCATGGATCTGCCCCCCGCAGGAGTAGCGGGTCTGCTACTCAACCTGGAAATACAAGGGGTCATCGCAGCACTCCCTGGTCAGCGTTACCGCCTGGTAGCTTCCGGGCCGATGCCCGCTGCCCCTTAACGAAGTGCTCCTACACTTGTTAGGTAACTATATCTTTACCCCATGATGGAACGACGAAATATATTTGCCCTTCTATTGCTAACCGTTATGACCGCCTGTACGCCAGCGCCGCAATCGACCGTTGCCGTTCCCCCACCGGCCCCGGTTCCGGCAATGGCCCCCGCCCAGGCCCGAGTGCCCGCTCCCCGAGCAATCGAGTTCGATCAAATAGCTGATTATGTCCGCTCCGACCGGGGGCCGAAGAACATCATACTAATGATCGGAGACGGAATGGGCGTCAGCCAGATTTCCGCCGGACTGTACAGCAATAACAACCGCTTGAATCTCGAGCGCTTCAGCGTGGTAGGACTCCACAAGAGCTACAGTGCGGACAACCTGATCACCGACTCCGCAGCCGGGGCTACGGCCTTTGCCTCCGGCGTTAAGACTTATAACGGAGCCATTGGGGTGGATGCCGATACGCTGCCCGTACCCACGATCCTTGAAATGGCCGAAGCCGCCGGCATGCCTACCGGACTGGTGGCAACTTCCTCTATCGTGCATGCCACTCCCGCTGCCTTTTACGCGCACGCTCGATTTCGCAAAAACTACGAAGAGATCGCCGCGGATCTGATGAATACGGATATTGATCTGTTCATTGGCGGCGGTGCGAAGTTCTTTGAGCGGCGAGAAACCGACACCCGGAACCTAAGTGATGAATTACGGGATCGAGGTAACGACGTGCAGTCGTTCGTAGATACCGAGGTAAAGGATCTCGTGGTGGACCGGGCTAAAAACCTGGGTTATTACACCGCGGATAGTGAGCCTCTCCCCTATAGTCAGGGGCGCCAATACCTGGTTGACGCCACCGAACTAGCGGTAGATTATCTAGACGGGCGCGACACGGAGGACAAAGGCTTTTTTCTTATGGTGGAAGGGTCACAGATCGATTGGGGGGGGCACTCAAATGACAGTGATTACATCATCTCGGAAATGATTGAATTCGATCGCGCCATAGGTGCGATGCTAAACTTTGCGCAACAAGACGGTGAGACCCTGCTCATTGTCACTGCCGATCACGAAACGGGCGGCTATGCCATAAATAATGGCTCTGCTATGGGCAAAATCAATGGAGCTTTCACTTCTGATTACCACACCGCAGACCTCATCCCCGTTTTTGCTTACGGACCCGGGGCAGAGCGATTCTCCGGGATCTACGAGAACACGGCCATTTTTGAAAAAATGGTCCAGCTTTATGGGTTACGTCCCGCGGCTGAGGCTTCGGACAATCGCTAGTTACAGTTACTAACTGTAAAACGAGGGCAAATTTTGACTCAACAATAACGTCCCGCGATTAACTCTTATGTGCCGGAGACGGTTATACATGTACATCCCAAGTTATTGAGTAGGGGCAAAGACGTATATTTCGGCGTTGTTAGGAGGCTTCTTGGCCATCTCACCTTCGGTGATTCCACCGAAATACGCACATGCGGAATTTTTCAGTTTTGAACCTACTAAGCCCTATAGGCCACATCATTAAAATTTAACAAGTGCAAGTACAATTTCAGAACACCGTAGAGGATATCCACGCTTCGCTCAAAAACTGGAAAACCATTATTTCCCAGTATCAGCGAGCAAATACCTGGCGGGCAATTGGTCAGCTGTTCAGCAGCTTCGGACCTTTTCTTGCCCTTTGGGTAGCTATGTACTTCAGTGTTGGCTACTCTATTTGGCTGACACTCTTGCTCGGGCTCGTCAACGCCTTCTTTCTGGTCCGTATTTTCATCATCCAGCATGATTGCGGCCACTATTCCTTCTTCCGGAAACGGAAAGTAAACGATGCCCTTGGCTTCGTTTGTTCCTTCTTCAGCTCGATTCCCTACACGTACTGGGCCCGCGTACACAGCTTCCACCATGGTCACACCGGTCAGTTGGAGCACCGGGATATCGGTGACATCGATTTTCTCACGGTAGAGGAATTTCGCGAGCTCAACGCTTGGGGTCGGTTTAAGTATCGTTTGTTCCGTAATCCGGTGATTTTGTTCATCGTGCTTCCGATGCTGTATCTCGGTGTTGTCCTTAGAATTCCACGCGTCAAATTCCCCGGCTGGTCTCCCATCCACCGAAAGCAGCACATTAACAACCTCATGATCCTAGGTGCTTACATAGGACTTGGTTTTCTCTTAGGCTGGAAAGCATTCCTTATCGTACAGGGAAGCATCATCTTCTTTTTCGGCATCATTGCTTTCTGGTTCTTCTACGTGCAGCACCAACACGATCATACCTACATGCAATGGTCTAAAAACTGGGACTACCTCACTGCTGCCATCAAGGGGGCTACCTTTTACAAGCTGCCCCGCTTCATGCACTTCCTGACTGGAAATATCGGCTACCACCATATCCATCACCTCAGCAGCCGGATTCCGAACTACAATCTGCGCCGGTGTGCCAAGGAAAATCCCGTGCTGCAACGTCACGTGACCAAGATCACGTTCCTGCAAAGCCTGCCCCTTATGTTCAATAAGCTTTGGGACGAGGAGAAGCAGCGTATGATCTCCTTCCGGGAATTTTACCGCAGTGAACAAGGCAAACTAGCAGCCTAATCCAAGGATCACTCCACGGTTACCGAATGGGTAGAAACACGTTCGGCCCTTCTCGCTGGCAGGATAGAAGCCAGGAGCCCAATTATCAGTACGGTAAGGGCTACCACAAGAAAGTCTATCGCCCGAAAGGACATCGGGTAAGCTTCTGCCAGGGTGCCCGGTAGACCTACGATTCCAAATTTGGTTTGGACTAGGTAGATAAGGCTGGCCAGGGCAAATCCTGAAGCCAGGCCAAGAGTAGAAATCAGCAAGCCTACGCGAAGGAAAACATTGCGGATCTCTGATCCTACCATACCCAGGCTCTGCAGAATGACAATGTCCTGCTTCTTCTCGAGAACGATCATCCAGAGTGCGCCTACCAGATTGAAGCTGATCAGGATAACCATGAGCGTTACGATGGAATAGGCTACGTACTTCTCCACCCGCATCAATTTTAGAATGCTGTTTTCTTGCTGGAAGCGATTGCGGATCAGGTAATCATCACCAAGGCGATCTTCAAGTATCTTGAACGTTTTGGGGTTATCGAAACCAGGCGCCAGTTTGATTTCTAGTGAGGAGACGGTAGGTTCTTCCACCCCCATTAGTTCCCGTGCCAGGCGAAGGTCCACCAGCACGGCTTGGTTTTCAAATGCTTCCTGACTTCTTACGATCCCCATCGGCAGTACTTCCCGTACGCGGTACGGTAAGCGCCCGGTAGTAAGGATCGAACTCCCGCCGCGGGTTCGCGGGCGGGGCACGTAAATAGATAGTGGGTTGATCCGGTTTTCAGGATCGATTAAAAGTTCGCGGGCAAGGTTTTGTCCTACGATCGAGCCCATGGTTTCCACCTGCGGGACCAGCAAGTCGTACTGCCCTTCTTCGATCATTGAATCTATCCCGTTGATCCTGGCGTAGTCGCTGTCCACCCCCTTAAGTGGGCCGAAAGCCTGGTGACCAAGGTACTGAAACCGCGCTGTTTCTTCCAGCGTCTGGGATATCACCTGTACGCCATCGATACTTCTGATCTCACTTAGTAATGTATCGTTTGCCTCGAATGTCTTCCCCCGAGCCGCAGTGATACGGACGTCCGGATTGAGGTTATTGAACATGCCGACAAAGATGTCTTCAAAACCATTGAAGACACTCAGCGCGATAATCAATGACGCCGCTCCGATAGCTACGCCAAAGGCGGCTACGAAGGTGATAATGTTAATGGCGTTGGTCGACTTAGGCGCAAACAAGTAGCGCCAAGCCATCCGCGCGGATAGATTCATGGCACAAAGTTAGCCCCTGGGGTAGTAAGTTAGGCTTCCTTCAGGCGCTCCAGCAGGTCATTTAGGTTCTCTACGTCGGAATCGGACAAGCGGTCGCTGATAATGGCATCCAATTGTTGGCGATCGCGGTTGATCACATCAAGGAGTTTGCGGCCACCCTCGGTGATGCGCGCACGATTGCTACGCCGGTCCTCGTCGGAGGGAAACTTATCGATCAGATTTTTCTTTTCCAGCCGATCGACCAGGCGGCTGGCATCGGACATCTTGTCCGCCAGCATTTCCCGTACTTCCTGAATGGAGAGCGATGCCGGGAAACGCTCGTTCAAAATCCGGAGGATGTTATACTGTTTAGGCGTGATGTTATGCGGCTGCAAAAACTTGCGCATACTATCATTGATCCAACTACAAGTCTGCAATAAGTTAAAACGGAGCTCTCGGAACTGGTCGTCCGATACTAGCATTTGATGGTTGTTACTTCTTGAATTCATGCTCCATTTTAGGTTAGGGTTTTACTGGTACTAACCAGCTGGGTGGAAAGCGGGGCAAAGATAATAAAACATAATAAGATTCTCATATTTCAGCAAATCTTCAAGATACTTCTAAACTTCTACTACCTGATAGGGCAGTAGGCCGACGAAGTTTGCTTCAAGAACCTGGTAATGCATCGAATTGTCTGTTGCATTGCTCCTGCGGCCCCGCCCTTTAACTACACCTTAATAATTGGCAAACGTCCTTTTTCCCGTTTCCTACGTTATAGGTTCACACGAATTTCGTTGCAGTGCCCAATTTAACCGCGGAGGTTTATGGGCCGCGGCGGAGTCCAGTTAAGTATCCCCTGCTGGTGCCATTTCCACCACCTGATTCAACCCTGTGGCCCCCAAGCTCTGCCAGGGACATTCAAGCGATAATTATGAAGACTTTCCTTTTTCTTCCCCTGCTATTCCTCGTTCTCTCCAGCCCGGTAAGTGCACAGGACAACAAGCAGTACACCGCGGCTTCCGAGAGCGATCCGGAAGCGAAGCAGATCCTGGAGAATATTCGTAAAAAGTATGACGCCTATGCTACCATGTCCGCGGATTTCCGGCTAGAGCTCGCCTTTCCCGGTCAGCCCGTTGAAGTACAGCGCGGTAGCGTTACCCGAAAGGGCGATTTGGTTCGCTTTAAGCTTGGAAGTCAGGAAGGTATCATCAATGATGATGCGGCCTACATCATATTGCATGGTAGCAAGGAGGTGCAAATAAACGATCTTCCCGAGCCCGGTGAAAACAGCGGGGTTTTAACCCCTCAGAATCTCTTTAATTTTTACGAAGGAGACGACTACGTGCTGGCCATGCAGGGAGAGGAAACGCTGGAAGGTCGTACCGTCCGCGTGATCGAGATGAAGCCCGTCGATCGATACCAGAGCGACTTCACCAAACTCCGGCTTTTGGTGGATGCCCAGCGCCGTGAGATCATATCCGTGAAGGCCTTCAGCGCCGATGGAAGCAGCTACACCTTCTTCCTGGACCAAACGCAGGGTAACACGCAGCTTGCAGAAAGTAACTTCACTTTCGATCGATCTCAATTTCCGGGCTATCACGTAGAAGACCTCCGCTTTTAGGGTCGAAGCTTCTTAATTGCGGCGGGGCGCAGGTGATCAGCTAACAAGATGGTGGCAAATCCGTTGGTAGGATATGAAGAGACCTACCTTGGTTATCGCCGGCGCTACCGGATTCCTGGGGCGCTGGTTTATTGAGCGTTTCCATCGGCAGTACCGGATTATCGCGCTCAGCCGCAGCGCCATGCGTCCCGATCCCGATTACAACAACGCGGAATGGCGACAGGTAGAACTGTACTCAATCACCTCGACGGAAAGAGGGATTCGGGGAGCCGACTACGCTCTATACCTGGTTCATTCCATGTCGCCGACTACCCGGCTATCCCAGGGAAGTTTTGAGGATACGGATGTACTCTTGGCGGATAACTTCGCAATTGCCGCCCAAAACCAGGGAGTGAAGCAAATTCTATTTGTCGGAGGGCTCCTTCCCGATGACGAACCACCGGCGAATTACAGTCGTCACCTCGCCAGCCGGCGGGAGGTCGAAATAACCCTGGCCTCGACCGGTGTGCCGGTGACCAGCCTTCGGGCCGGCATAATTGTAGGCGCCGGTGGATCGTCCTTTCGTATGATGGATAAACTGGTCTCCCGGTTGCCCGTACTTATATGCCCGGCCTGGTGCCAGTCCGCCACACATCCCATTGCGTTGGACGATACTCTCGAGATCATCGATTATTGCCTTGGTAGGACGGAGGTGTACGGCCGGAATATCGACATTGGCGGCTCGGAGGTAACTACCTATATGGATATGCTGGCCACGGTAGCTGAATTACGCGGCAAGCGCCGAATTATTCGACCGGTGCGATTTTTCAGTCCCGGGCTGTCCACGTACTGGGTAAGCGTGTTCACCGAAACGGCCGCCGAACTGGTAAAACCGCTCGTAGAGAGTCTGCAGCACCGTATGGTTGCCAGTGACAATGAAGTTTTGGCTCATTTCCCCGACCGCATGAATTTCAGGCAGGCGGCGCAATTGGCCATCGCGGGAGCGCATTCCCTACCTTCCCTACCCAAACGCGTACCCGCCCCCGACGAAGAGCGGAATACGGTGCGCAGCGTCCAGAGACTCCCTAACCCCCAACGCCATACGGCTACTTATGCCGCCCGACTTTACCAGCGGTGGTTGCCAGTCTTTTTTCGGGCGCTTATTGGGGTCAACTCGCAGGGGGAAAAATCCACCTTTCAGTTTTTAGGTGTACCGTTGCTCAAGCTGACGTTCATTCCCAGTCGAAGCGACGATCACCGCCAGCTCTTTTACATCGTGGGAGGCGTACTGGCAAAGCGTAAGGATAAGGGCTGGCTGGAATTCCGCAGCGTTCTGAACGGTCGTTTTATCATTTCAGCCATCCACGAATTCGTTCCCTCACTCCCCTGGTACGTCTACGTTTTCACCCAGGCACGGACGCACGGGTGGGTAATGAAAAGGTTTGGTCGCTACCTATCCGGATCGGACGCATAAAACCCAGTGGAGTCCTAACCGTTAGAGGGGGCATGACAAGTAAAAAACTTAACAACGGGCTAGAAATGCCAACCCTCGGACTGGGAGTGTGGAAAAGCGAGAACGGCAAAGAAACAATCGACGCCATCCACTGGGCTTTGGAGGCCGGTTATCGCCACGTCGATACGGCCCGCATCTACCGAAACGAAGAAGCCGTAGGCGAAGCACTCCGTACCGCTTCGCTGGAACGGGAAAAAGTCTGGCTAACCACCAAGATATGGAACGACGACATCCGCCAGGGAAGAGTGGCCGAGGCCCTGGACGAAAGCCTTGACCGACTGAAAACGGACTACGTCGATCTGGTCCTTTTACACTGGCCCGTGGACGGAAGCCTGAAGGCGTGGCACGCGCTCGAAGGAGCCGTTGGGAGCGGTAAGGCTAAAAGTATCGGACTTAGTAATTTCATGGAGGATGATATTGAAGAGATCGTTCGGGGCGGAAGCATAGTTCCTGCCGTTAATCAGATCGAGTATCATCCGTATCTGGCCCAGGAAGCTGCCATCACGACCAGTGACAGTTACGACATAGCGATTACCGCCTGGAGCCCGTTGATGCAGGGCAACTTTTTGCAAGAGCCACTCTTCGGAAAAATTGGAAAACGCTACGATAAAACAGCCGCGCAAGTGGTGCTCCGCTGGTGCCTCCAAAACGACGTGATTGTGATCCCGAAAAGTACGAACCAGGGCCGCATCCGCGAGAATGGTCAACTATATGACTTCGAGTTGTCGGAGGAGGATATGCAGGCGATCGATAAGCTGGAGCAGGGCCAGCGTTTTGGTCCGGATCCACACACCTTTGACTTTTAAAAATGAACATGGTCGATCGGGCAGCGGTATTTTCTATAAGTGACAATGCTAATTTATCAGAATAGTTGCTATGCCCGAATCTTCTCTACCATTGATTAAGTCTTCGCTGATTGGGGGGACGGTCTCTGCGATTGTCATCTTTTTGGGAACCTATTTACTCGGAAATATCAGCGATGCTGAAGCCATCCATAATCTCCAAGAGATAAGACCGACACTGCGATTTACGGCAAGTGGTTCGCTTACCGCAACGGCTACTATACTGGCTTTAATGCTTACTTTGCTCTCGTTCAGTCAGCAATCAGATCGACAGTTAAAGGCTTATCACTACAACCGGATCTGGTGGATCGCCCGCTTTGCGGCCATCGTCTTTATAGCCGCGCTGGTGTTGCTGATGACGCTGAATGTTCCGATCAGTAATGCGGAAGAAACCTTTGCCGGTGTATACAATATTGTGTATTACACCCTGCTTGTCTATACCGCATTAATCGGAGGGCTACTGATTACCATCATTTTACTTCTTTACCAGGCCGCCCGGGACATTATCCTGATCGCCCATCCGGATCGTAAGGTGAAAAGTTTGTATGCTAACCCCGAAGCGGACGAAGAAAATGGTGACTTACCCACCAGGCGGGAACGGGAAAGAATGACCGTGCCGAGGGAGAAAGAGGAAGCGAATTCCGAAAGCTGATCCACTTGCCGGCGAATTTTCGTTATTTGCCCTGCGGACACGTGCTTGCTATACAACCCTGGACGGGTCGTTACGTTAGCAATGCATCCGCTAACAGACCATTAACCTTAATTCCCCACCCATTCAATGGAAGCCCTCAAACAGAAATTTGCCGATAAAGCTCTCCCCCTCTACCAAGAATTGCGCAGCATCTCCAAAGCGAACGGGGATCTAAAAGTGGACGAGGTCCAACTCAGCCAGGTGCTGGGAGGTGCAAGGGGAATTAAGATGATGCTGTGGGAAACCAGCCAGCTCGATCCGCAAAAGGGTATTCGATTTAGGGGATATTCCATACCGGAGATTAAAAAGTCCCTTCCCAGCGGACCACAGGGAGAGCCGAAGCCGGAGGGTCTGTTCTGGCTAATGCTTACCGGCGAGATCCCAACCAAGGAGGAGGTAGATTCCTTGACGAAGGAATGGCATCGGCGCGCCGACCTTCCGAAACAGGTTTACACCACCCTCGACAGTCTGCCGGACGATACCCACCCAATGACACAGTTTACGATCGGGGTCATGGCAATGCAGTCGGACAGCATCTTTTCACGACGTTATTCCGAGGGCCTGCCTAAGAACGAATACTGGGATGCCGTCTATGAAGACAGCATGAACCTGATCGCCCGCTTACCCCGTGTTGCGGCCTATATTTACCGACGCACCTTTAAGAAAGGTGACCACATCGAGCCCGATGCCAGCCTTGATTACAGCGCCAACTTCGCCCATATGCTTGGTAGCGATGATGAAGATTTCCGCAGTTTGATGCGCCTTTACCTCACTATCCACGCCGACCACGAGGGGGGTAATGCTTCGGCACACACGGTAAATTTGGTTGGTTCCACGCTTAGCGACCCTTACTTGGCGTTTTCCGCCGGCATGAATGCCCTGGCGGGTCCGCTGCACGGTTTGGCTAATCAGGAAGTGATCAAGTGGATCTTCGAAATGATCGACAATCTAGGCACGAAGACCCCGAGTAAGGAGCAGATAAAGGACTACGTGCAACGCACCCTCGATGAAGGCAAGGTGATACCCGGTTACGGCCACGCCGTATTGCGGGAGCCCGACCCCCGTTTCGTTGCCCAGCGCCGCTTCGCGGAGCAGTATATTAAAGACAGCGACCTGATCTCCACCGTCTGGAAGATATTCGACGTTGTTCCGCCCGTTCTTCAGTCACTGGGGAAAGTGAAAAATCCTTGGCCTAACGTGGATGCCCATTCGGGCGCTTTATTGGTCCACTATGGATTTAGCGAGTTCAGCTATTACACGGTGCTCTTTGGCGTAAGCCGGGCCCTGGGCGTTCTTGCTGCCGGTATTTGGAGCCGGGCTCTTGGCATGCCGCTGGAGCGGCCGAAATCGGTGACCAGCGAATGGGTCAAAAACCAAGTACTTCAAACCACCAAATAAGCCAATCGTACCCTGATGAACGTTCCGCATAATCTATTCTACACCGAAGAGCACGAATGGGTGCTGATCGAAGGAAATACCGCTACCATAGGAATCACTGATTTTGCTCAGGACCAACTCGACGAATTGGTCTATGTAGAAGTCGATACCGTGGGCGAATCACTCAAACGCAATGAAGTGTTTGGAACCGTAGAGGCCGTTAAGACAACCAGCGATCTGTTTATGCCGTTGGCCGGTAAGGTGACGGAGTTCAACAGCGAGCTCGACGAGAGTGAGGGTGACAACCCTACCCTGGTCAATGAGGATCCATACGGTAAAGGTTGGATCGTCAAGATCGAGCTCTCCGACCCAGAGGATCGGCAGGGATTATTGGACGCGGCGGCGTACGGTACCTTAATTTCATAAAAATTGGCGGACCACCCACCAAAAGAATTCCCACCCGCATCTACCCATCGAAGAAGGAAGCAGATCCGACTCGTCACCCTGATTTACGGACTGGTGTTGATCTATGTCAGCCTAGCACCGGGCCAACGAATTCCAGGAATTTTTGACTGGTCGGAGCTATTTTCTCCGGATAAGATTGCACATTTTGGCGCTTACGCCTTTTTTGCAGTATTATTGTCCTTCTCAATCGGTAGTGCTTCCCCCGGGAAGCGAGCGGCAACGGCCGCCCTCGCTGCCGCCCTATTCGGAGCACTGATGGAAGTGTTGCAAGGGATCGCCGGGACCGGAAGAGATTTCGACCCCGTCGATATGGTAGCCAACCTGATCGGAGCGCTGCTGGGAGGAGTGATTTTTTTATTTTTCCGTCAAATTGTATATAAGTACCTCGTTCCGGCGAGGTCGTAGCTATAACTTTTTAAATTTAAGCCATGGGAGATTTATCTATATCAGGTGGTACCCTGGCAATAACCTTCGGAGTCATTCTGCTCGCCCTGGTAGGCTTGATCTACTTGATGCGGAACGTCTATAACTCAAGAACCGAGAAGGGAATTGCCGGTGAATACGCCGAAGATGCGGACAAAGACGCTTCTTATATCGAGAACCGGGCGAAGTACGAACGGGTAGATGTCTTCGGGCTGAGTTCCACGTTCTTCAACTTCGGTCTGGCCCTTGCCGTCGGCCTGTCGCTCCTAGCTTTCGCCTGGACGCAGTACGAAGCCGAGATCATCATTCCGGAGGGAGCACTCGATCTGGAAGAAGAGATCGAAATGGAGCCTCCGCGGACGGCCGAACCGCCGCCACCACCACCGCCGCCACCACCCCCCGTCATCGAGGAAGTTCCCGAAGAGGAACTGATCGAGGAGGATCCACCCGAGTTCGAGGATACTTCCATCGACGAGGAAACCGTCATGAACGAACCCCCACCGGAGGTGAAGGAAGACAAAGCTCCACCGCCGCCACCACCACCGCCACCACCGCCCCCGAAGCCTGATGTACAGGAAATCTTCAAGGTGGTAGAGAACATGCCAATGTTCCCCGGCTGCGAGGACCTCGGCAGCTATGCCGAACAGAAGCAGTGCGCTGACAAAAAAATGCTCGAGTTCATCTACGGAAACATCAAGTACCCCGCCATTGCGCGTGAGAACGGTGTGGAAGGTATGGCCGTTGTGTCCTTCGTAGTGGAGCAGGACGGTTCGGTGACCGACGCCAAAGTAGTCCGTAACCCCGGTGCCAAGACCGGTGAAGAAGCACTTCGCGTCGTCGAACTGATGAATGAGAAAGGTATCAAGTGGGTGCCCGGTAAGCAGGGTGGACGGAACGTTCGCGTTCAGTTTAACCTACCGGTCAAATTCCAACTTGAGTAGACAGTAATCCTCCTGACCTGAAAAAGGGCCGGCAGTTCGCGCGAACTGCCGGCCCTTTTTGATTTTAGGAACGGGGCTGGCGACTCAGGAGTCCTTCGCCCCGGTCATTATCTCATCGATAAATCCGTATTCCAAGGCAAGGCCGGCGGTCATCCAGTGGTCGCGGTCCGCATCGTGACGGATTTGCTCCTTCGTCCGTTTCGTGTGGTTGCTCATTATCGTGTACAGTTCGTCCTGGAGCTCCAGGATCAGCCGGTAATTAATCTCCATATCGGAGACCTTACCCTGCATGCCGCCGCTCGGCTGGTGGATCATGATCCGGGAGTGGGGCAGGGCGCTGCGTTTTCCGGTTGCACCGGCACAGAGCAAGACGGAAGCCATACTCGCCGCCAGACAGGTGCAGGTTGTATTTACGGCACACGGTACATGCTGCATCGTATCGTAAATGCCCAAGCCTGCACTCACCGATCCGCCGGGAGAGTTGATGTACAGCGTGATGTCGCGTGACGGATCGGAACTGGACAGGAAAAGCAGTTGCGCCTGGATGACATTAGCGACGTAGTCGTTAATGTCCGTTCCAAGGAAGATGATGCGGTCCATCATAAGCCGGCTGAAGACATCCAGCTGGGCCACGTTGAGTTGGCGTTCCTCGATGATGGTGGGGTTGATAGAAGCTTGTAAGGTATTTGCGGTCGAGTTGGGATCCAGTCCGTGGTCCAGCGCAGCGTACCGAAGAAATTCTTTCATGGAAAATGAAGTTGGGGCATGGGTATGGCTAACCGCCCATCGCCGGTTATTGAATCGGATTGGTATTTTTTGTATTAGTTGCTGGTCCAGCGCCAGACGCGGCTTAACCAAGCCAGCGGGTGAAAGCGCCTTTGGTCGCGACCGTTTTGCACCCAACGTTCCACTTGGGCAAGGGAAACGACCGGGGGTAGTACAGTGGGTAATTCATTCAGCAATTTGTCCGGACGACCTTTCATAGCAGGATGGAAGAATAGATGGTAAGCCGCGTACCGATACTGAGTGGTTTTCCTCCATCAGCGAATAGCTCCCGGAGCTGTTTTCGGGCCCGGCTGATCCGCGTCTTCACAGCTCCTTCGGTAGATTGCTGAATCTCCGCCACCTCCCGCACGGAGAATCCACTGACGGCGGTAAGCAACAGCGCTTCCTTGCTGGTTTCCGGGAGTTGGTCGATGGCCCGCAGGAGATAATGCAGATCGAGCGCTAGTTCCGGTCGGGAAGGAAGCCGGTCCGCAAGTTGGTGTTTACGCTCTTCGAGAAAGCGGCGATGCGCTCGGGCTTTGCGGAGTTTGTTCCGGACCCGATTATTCACGATTCCGATCATATAAGGCAACAGGCGGTGCTTGTCATCGATGGCATCCCATTGCTCCAAGGCACTGAGGATAGCATCCTGGGCGATGTCTTCCCGGCTATCCAATCCAAGCGTCTGGCTGGCACAGTACTTCATGAAACGTTCGTGGAGCGGCGTGTACCATTCCAGAAATTCTTGGGCGTCGGTCGTAGCAGACATTAGGCTGTGTTTACCCCTATAGTAACGTAACTAACGAAAAGGTTACAAAAGCGACTTGATTCACCACATGAGCGCCCTCCTCCTCGGGTAATAATTCTTTGTGTAGCCTATCTTTGCCCAACTTGAGCGCGGGATGTAGCGCAGCCCGGTAGCGCGCGTCGTTCGGGACGACGAGGCCGCTGGTTCGAATCCAGTCATCCCGACCAAAGGCAGTAGGGCCGATGCGTGTAGCGCGTCGGCCCTTGCCGTAGGCGGCGGACGCATGACGGAGCAACGCGTAGTTTTGTGTCCGCCGCCTACGGCAAGGGTCCCGCCCCAACGGGCGGGTTGGCCCTTCTGCCTTTGGCACCCCCCCCTCTGGATCAGCGCAGCTAATCCACTAGCAACGCGTAGTTTTGTGTCCGCCGCCTACGGCAAGGGTCCCGCCCCAACGGGCGGGTTGGCCCTACTGCCTTTGGCACCCCCCATCTGGATCAGCGCAGCTAATCCACTAGCAACGCGAGTTTGGTCCGCCGCCTACGGCAAGGGTCACGGGCGGGTTGGCCCTACTGCCGTATCCACCCCCGCCTGCGCAGTTTTGTCATAGCCTCCTGCGGCAAGGGCTCCGCACGGGGGGCGGGTTGGCCTGGCTACCTTTGGTCCCCCAAACCTGGATCAGCGTTAGCTGATACCCACAGTGTAAACTCATCGGATCAAGCTCTTTCCTTTATCGGGGAGCATTTTTACCGGCGCTCCGGCGCCCTACACAAGCCCAAACAGAAAGGGAACCGCCAAGGTAGTGACCAACCAGAAGATAAGACTAAGCGGTGCACCGATACGCGTAAAGTCGATGAAGCGGTAGCGGCCGGCGCTGTATACCATGGCATTGGTCTGGTACCCCACCGGGGTCATGAAACTGGCGGAGGCACCTACCGCCACCGTCACCAGTAGGGGCAGGGGATCGATACCCACCTGTTCGGCGGCGGCAATGGCCACCGGTGCCAATAGAGCGGCGGTAGCGTTGTTGCTCATCACCTCGGTAAGAACATTCGTCGCCAGGTACAGCGCGGCCACGAGGGCGAAAGGCCCCCACTGGTAGATCGTACCGGTTAGTAGGGAAGCGATGGTATCATCCAGCCCGCTGTTACTCATAGCCCGGCCCAGACTTAAGGCACCGGCCAACAGAAATACGATCTTCCAATCGATGGATTCGTAGGCCTCATTCATATTCACGGCCCGGCCGAGTACGAGTACGCATACACCCAGCAAGGCGGCAATACTGATGGGCAGCAGACCGGTCGTGGCAAGGACAATGACGCCTACGATAAGTGCTGTGACAAAGTAAAACTGCCCGCGGTTGAAGTCCGTAATGGCATCGCTGGAAAGCAGAATGAAGGGACTGTCCTGTTGCTGCTCGATGTGCTGGAGTTCGGAGAGGTAGTGACTTTTAACTTCGGCCAGTATGACGTCGCCGGGGGTGAGCGGCAGACGGTAAAGATGTTCGTGCAGGGTCTCCTCCCGTTGGCGGATGGCCAGGGGTACGGCCCGGAAGCTGCGCCGGAAGTCGACTTCCCGGAGGTTCTTACCTACGAATTCCGAATTGGGGGTCACGACCATCTCGACCAGGCTGCTGTTGTCCCTTTCCAGACCGGTACCCATCACCTGCACGCTTCCGGTATTATCGACCAGTCGAACCCAGTCCTTGAGGTTCAGAATCTTTTTCCGGTCACACCGCACCTTCAGCGTATCTCCCTTCACCAAGCGGAAATCGCCGGGGGGAAGCACGAAACTCTGCTCGTCGCGGCGCACCTCCATAATGTCCATTTCCAGTTCCCTCACCAAAGGGGAGTCCATGATGCGTTTGCCGGCTAGGTCGGGGTGATCGAGAATGACGATCTCCGCCAGGTATTCGTGTAAAGCAAATTTATCCTCCAGGGTGTCCTCTCCCGAGCGATTCGGCAAAAGGCTGGGGCCCAAATAGGTAAGGTAAATGGCCCCGATCCCAAGCAATACCAGGCCGATGGGGGTGATGGTAAACATGTTGAAACCCTCCAGGCCATGGGTAATGGCAACTCCGCTGACGAGGATGTTAGTTGACGTACCGATCAGGGTACAGATGCCCCCGAAGATACTGGCGAAGGAAAGGGGGATCAGCAATTTGGAGGCCTTGATCTTCGCCGTAGCCGCGATGCGGGTAACGACCGGGATGAATACCGCCACCACGGGGGTATTATTGATGAAGGCGGAGCTGAAAGCCACCGTCATGATCAGGATGAACATGGCTTTCTTCGGCCGGCGGCGGAAGCGCGCCGCCATAGAGCCTGCTATTTGCTGCAAAGCCCCCGTTTTCAACAGGGCCGCCGACAACACGAACATAAAGGCGACCGTCAAGGTGGCGTCGTTGCTAAAACCCGCCAAACCCTCCTGGGGCGTGATAACCCCGCCGATCACCAAGGATACCACGATGAGCATGGCGATCAAGTCAACGGAGAGCCATTCCGTAACAAAAAGAATTACCGCCCCAAGGGCAACCAATAATGTAACTACGGCCGGCGTGAGCATACGAAGCCGCTAAGATAGGCGAAGTGGTCGCTTGGACACTCAGAACTGTTGATAGATGTTCTTCAGGTCCGCATTGGTTTCCGCGGCTTTGATCGACTCCAGGCTGGTGCCCATTTCCATGATGAGTTTGTTCAGGTCTCCGGCATCACCCATCTCCTCCACTTTCTCGGAAAGGTTGTTCCGCAGGTCGCTGATCGCTTTGGTAGCTGCGAGTCGACGCCATGGGCTCTGGGATTGGTTCAGGGCAATCTCCTTCAGGCGGGATACGCCGGCCGTCTGCTCGGCAGCCTGCCCCTGCGCCAACAGGCTTTGGTAAGCCGTGTAGGCACCGATGGCATTGTAGTTGTCGAATTCTTCCAGCCTGCCTTCGATAAACGGCAGTTTGCTGAGGTCACCGGATTCGCTGTAAAGGGCAACCAGGGCACCGCTGATGTCCTGATTATCCACCGTTTCCAATACTTCGGCGGCTTCGGCGGCGGCTTCGGCGTCCGTAGCTACCAGGGCTTGCAAACCGGCGGCAACAACCGAGTAGGCCTCCGCTTCCATGGCTTTCCGGGCTATCGGGGCAAGCTGAGGGTCCTCCAATTGAGTGAGCAAACCAAGGGCCGTTGCACGCACCTGGGTCCGGTCGTCGCTACGGGCGATGTCCCGGATGATAACGAGCTGAGCTTCGTTTGGATCTTCCAGGCTCTGCAGGGCAACACCCCGGATGGCATAGAAAGTGTCCTGAAGGGCAGCCGTAAGCACCTCATCCTGAAGCTCCTCCTGCCCCGTCATTCCGGCAATCTGGCCAACGGCGACGTAGCGATCCAGGAAGCCAGGCGCCAGGCGGAACTGGGCCGCCAGCTCCTCCGGCGTTTTCTGAAAATCCATTTCGGCCAGCAACTGGTGCTGCGGATCGAAAACGATCACCTCAGGTTCGGTAGAGGTAGGTAGCTCGAAGGTCTGATCCCGCATGTCGATCAGGATGCTATGCCGCTCGGCCGTTCCGTTGGTGTAGACGTCCACGTCCACGGGGATCCGGAAAACGGGCGGGACGTTGTTGTCGGTATCCTGTAATTGTTCCACGCGCAGGGAAACGCTGCCGTCCGCATAATCCGATGTGATACGCAGTTGAGGGTGGCCGGCTTTCAGGTACCACTGATCAAAGAACCAGCTCAGGTCCTCCCCGGTGGTATCTTCAAAGGCGATCCGTAGCTCATCGATCTCTACGGCGGAATATTCGTTGCGGTTAAGGTAGTTCTGGAGGCTGGCGAAAAAGGCTTCGTCACCGACGTAGTTGCGCAGCATGTGCAGTACCGCACCGCCCTTGTTATAGCTGTGCGCGTCAAACATCTGCTCCTTATTATCATAGTCGTACCAGATCAGCTCGTGGGGCGGGCTACTCTGTACCGATCCGAAGTATCCCTGCCACTCCTGCAGTTGATGGTAGTCAGCGGCGTCCTTACCGTGCTTCTTTTCCATCCATAGGTATTCGCTATAGTTTGCGAAGCCCTCGTTCAGGGTGAGGTTCGACCAGCTTTCCGTGGTCACCAGGTCACCAAACCAGTGATGGAACATTTCGTGGGCCACGATCTTTTCGTTCACGTCTACGTCGATTAGGTCACGGTCGGTGCCGTTCATGAACTCGCCGAAGATCACCGCCGTGGTATTTTCCATGGCGCCGCTGACGTAATCGCGCACGGCCACCTGGCTGTATTTCGGCCAGGGGTAGGCGACACCCGTCAGCTCACTGAAAAAAGTCAGCATTTCCGGAGTATAGGGAAAGATCGAGGTCGCGTAGTCAGCGTATTCCTCTTCCATGTAGTAGTTCACCGGGATGCCGTTCCAGTCTTCGTCTTCCACCACCTCGAAGTCGCCGACCACCAGCGCGAAGAGGTAGGGTGCGTGTGGCAGGTCCATTTTCCAGTAGTCGGTCCGTTTTCCGTCGCCGGCCGGTTCCGAACTGACGAGCGTACCGTTGGATAGCGTTTCGTACTGGTCGTCGACCGTCACGAACAGTTCCTGCGTGGTCCTTTCATTGGGCTTGTCGATGGTGGGAAACCAGCGGCTGTTGTTCTCCGTCTCGCCCTGGGTCCATATCTGGCGGGGCTTGCCTTGCTCCTCGCCGCGGGGATTGATAAAGAACAGCCCCTTATCGGAGGTGATGGCCCCGCCGGCGGTGCCGCTTTCGGCCGGAATAGCGGTGTAATCCAGTACGATGGTATACTCCTGTCCGCGGGTGTAAGCTTTGTCAAGCATGACGGTGACCAGCTGCTTATCGTCTCCGTATTCGTACTCCAGGGGCGTACCGTCCTCGAGGGTGATAGCGCTGAAATTCAGGTTCTTCGCGTCCAGGGTGAGTTCGTCGCTTGGGCGGAAGATAGGCTTGAGCCGCAGCGTGGCTTTTCCGATGACCATTTCCTGGTCCCAGTCAAAGCTTACTTCCAGTTTGGTGTGCAGCAGGTCGTGCACCCGATTAAAGGCGGTAGCGCGGGGCGGCAGCGT
Source organism: Lewinellaceae bacterium (assembly GCA_963747415.1). Taxonomy (GTDB): domain Bacteria; phylum Bacteroidota; class Bacteroidia; order Chitinophagales; family Saprospiraceae; genus Neolewinella. The sequence goes on from CAVVFF010000004.1 coordinate 3,150,231, forward strand.
AGTGGGAACTTCTTCCTGCACGGTACCCGCCATTTCTTCGTCGGTAATGATTCCGTTGGTAGCCGGGCTCACGGTCATCGTATCCAGGTTCCGCATCTCCGTTTCCACGATGGCGGTGTCTTCCGCCGGGGGGGGCGGTGGCGCGGCAGTTACGGCGGGGCGGGTGGTATTACAACTGGCGGCCAACAACAGCGTGGCCAGTAATCCAGTAAGGGTCAGATTTTGCATCAACGGCTATATTTAGCCATTTAGGACAAGGCAAACGGGCAAAAGTTTGGTTTGCGGCGGAGCGCGGGTCCGATGCAAAGCAGAAAATAGCCGACACGTCCGGTGCCGGCTATTCTAACTTTAAAGAAGCCTTAAATCTATTCAGGCGGTTTAGCCCGTCCGGACTTAGTTCCGTTCCCGGTTTCGGCCACGACGGCCCTCACCGCGTCCGCCGCGTCGCTCCTCCATCCGCTCCCTCCGTCGGGCCTGCAGGGCTTCCAGCTTCGTGCGCTGTTCTTCGGTGAGTATGGCTTCCATTTCGGAGGTACGTTTCTCGTTGGCCCCCTTCAGCTTTTCGCGCATGGCCTCCCGTTCCGCCTGGAGTTCCTCGCGGGCCGCCTGCACTTCCTTGGCGAAGGACTCGTTGATGACCTTTACCTGATCCGTTTGCTCGGGGGTGAGCTCGAGTACCGTGACCAGGCGTTCGGTCTGTTTGGCTAGGCGTTCCGCAGGATCGCTCCGACGGTCCTCGTCGGTCTGTTGCGCGCTGACGGTACCGGCGGCAAGTATGCAGAAGAGGGAAAAAATTATCGCTTTGGTCTTCATCGTAGATTGGTTTTGGTGATGATGTAAGCGCAGATTGTTCCGCTGCTTATGTTACAAAGGTGGGCGGTGGAGGTACGCTCGGCAACTATATTCAATCAACGCCCGGTTTTCATCAACGAACGGTCCGGTAATCCCTTCCATCCCCGCCCCGAAGCAGCGATCTTTGCCCGTGATGGAACGACAAGACTTTGGCCGGATCACCCTGCAGGCCCTCGCCTGGGTCGGGCTGTGGGCCGTGGTGTTCCTCATCGTGGGTGGGGGATTCGATGCCCCCTTCCGGTACTTCCGAAGGCTGATGCCCCTGCTTTTCGCCATCGGTGCCGTCGTATTCCTCAACGGGGCTATCCTGGTCCCGAAACTCTATTTCCGGGGCCGCCGGGGCTGGTACGTAGTAGGAGCGGTCGTATTGGTAGTAGCAGCAACCCTGATATTGCAGAATATGGAGGCTGCCGGCCGCCGATTTCCGGTGTTTTATGAGCGACTTTCGCGGACCCGCAATCTTGGATCGGGGACCCTCCGTTATTTGCTCCCCCTGGCCACATCGGTCACCGGTGCCATGCTCATTGACGTCATGCGGTATGCGGGCTACCAGGAGAAGCAGGTGATCCAGGCGCAGCGCGAGCAGTTGGTGACGGAGCTCAAATTCCTCAAATCCCAGGTCAACCCCCACTTCCTGTTCAACAGCCTCAATAACATTTACACGCTCACCCTGCTGCAGGATGAGAAAGCCCCGGAAAGTCTGCTCAGGCTATCGGACATGCTGCGCTATATGCTGTACGACTCGGAAATCGAGGTGGTACCCCTAGGCCGCGAGATTGAATACATTCGAAATTACGTTGCCCTGCGCGCGCTGAAGGATAGCCGGGGACTCAACGTGACGGTCGATCTTGAAGCTACCCGGCCCCAACTACCCATCGCGCCACTCCTGCTAATTCCCTTCGTGGAGAATGCCTATAAACACAGCCGGGTAGAGGATATCGAACAGGGATACATCACGATTAAACTCCGAACCACGGAGCAAACCGTGAAATTTGAGGTGACCAATAGCGTACCGCCCATTCCGTCACCCGTGGATCAGATTGGCGGCATCGGGCTGGAGAATGTCGGGAAGCGGCTTGACCTACTCTACCCCGGTCGGCATACGCTAACCGTAGATAAAGCCGCCGAGCATTTTTCCGTCCACCTTGAACTGCAAGTCGTATGAGCACGCTGAATTGCCTCATCGTGGACGACGAGGAACTGGCCCGCCGGCTCGTGCGTACCTACTGCGAGCGCCTGCCCGAGCTGCACGTTGTGGGTGAAGCCGCTAATCCCATTGCAGCGATGCCCTTCCTGCGCGATGAATCCATCGACCTATTGTTCCTGGATATCCAGATGCCCGAGATGACCGGGCTGGACTTCCTGCGCACCCTGCGCCACCCCCCCGCGGTGATTCTTACTACCGCCTACTCCGAGTATGCCCTTCAGGGCTTCGAGCTGGACGTGGTCGATTACCTGCTTAAGCCTTTTCCGCTCGAACGCTTCGTTCAGGCGGTGGGAAAGGCCAGGGCGTATCGTTTCCCGGAGGAGTCTGTGTCCCGCGCTCCGTCGCAAAACGAACCGGTCGCCTACCAGCTTGTACGCTCCGACCGCAAGACCTACCGGATTCCGCACGCGGATATCCTGTACATCGAAAGCATGCGCGAATACGTGGCCTACCACACCGCCAAGGGTCGTACCCTGACGCTTGGCTCCCTCAAACAACTCGAGGAGGAGTTACCGCAAAATTTCCTGCGGGTACACAAGTCCTTCATCGTGGCTACTGACAAGGTGGAAGCACGGGAGGGCAACCTTTTACATATCGGTGAGGAGCGCATTCCGATAGGTGGCAACTACCGGGAATTGGTCAAATCGCGGCTGTTCGACGGGTAAACTTTTGTCGCGTCAGCGCGCTCTAGTGCGGGTTGGGCCGGCTGAGTCATCGGATGTCCCCTTCGCTACGCTGCGGGAGACATCCGATGACAGGCCGGCATAACCGACAACTAACGATCGCCCTATGAACTATTACATCCTCTTTTACGAAACGGTCGACGGTTACGTCGAAAAGCGCCAAGCCTTCCGCGATCAGCACCTGCGGCTTGCCAAGGAATTTCGCCAACGCGAAGAACTGGTTATGGCGGGCGCCTATGACCCGGCCGACGGGGCGGCACTGGTCTTCAAAGGAGAATCCGCGGAAGTGGCGGAGCAATTCGCGCGCATGGATCCGTACGTGATGAAGGGCCTGGTGACGAAGTGGTGGGTTCGGAAGTGGAATGTGGTGGTTGATTAGTGGCCGGCCCGGCAATTGATTAGTTTGTACGTATAGGCTTAACGGTATCTGCATAGGTGGCCCGTACCGCTGCGACTCAACCAAATCGCACAGGCCAAAGCGGCCTCTAGCGTTACCTGGCGGCGTGGAGAAAAGCAAATCGTTTCCCGAGACCCGCTTATTGGCTGTCTGTTGGTAGAACACGTCGCAAGGGGTGAGCTGGTTTTCACCTGTTTGGCGACGTTGAATGCTGAATTACCCAAAGAACCGACTGCGTGATCCGTTCCCCTTACCTACTCCACTATGACGCCGAAGGTCTGTAGTAAACCGATGACTTCCGGTAGGGAAAACCGCCCCCCCTTTACGCGATTCATCGTCGGGTCGATGCGGTAGTTTACCGATCCACGCAGATCCGCTTTTTGCAGATTGGTGCGATCGAAAGTGGCTCCGGAGAGGTCACAGTCGGTCACTCGGATGCCGCCGATGTCCGCTTCGGTAAAGTCAGCGGCGGCCAGCCTGCATTCGAGGAACGAACAGCGGGTGAGTTTCATCCGCAAGAAGGAAGTATGCGCCAACTGACAGCCTTTGAAGCTTACCGCGAAGCCCAGCCGGTCGCCGGTCTCGAAGGCTAGGCCTAGTAATTTGCAGTTCGTAAAGTGTACGTCCTGCAGGGAAGTTCCCGACAGCCCAGCGTTGCTCAGGTCACAGTCGGTAAAGCGGCAATCCAGGAACCGAATACCCGACAAGTCCGAACCGGAAAAGCCGCAGCCGGTAAACTCGCAATCGGCATATTCTTTGCCCGCGAGTTTTTCCAGGGTAAAATCTTTATGGCGGAAGGTTTCCGCGTCGACGTAGGCTGTTGGCATGGGGCGGTGCAATTAGTCCCCAAAGCTACGGCCGGGCGGGGTGGCGAGCTCCGGCGAAATCCGGGCGGGGGCGGACATCACTGATCACGAAGCGGCTTTTCGGGATTGCCGGGATGCGGTTCAGCTTGATCTTCAGGTTCTGTAGTGGGACCCGGTAGTCCATCCGTTCGACCAGATAGCAGAGTGCCGTTCGGGTCAGGTCTATCGTGATCCATTCGCCGGCGCAGCGGTGATTGTGGGCATGATCGCCGCCGCCCTGGGGGATGAAATTGAAGGGGCTACCGTCCCAGTCGAGAAAGCGATCCGGCTTGAACCGGCCGGGTTGTTCCCAGGTCGTCGCGTCGTGGTTGGTGGCGTAAAGGTCAAGGATGACCCGACGCCCCCGGGGGAAGCGGAGTCCCTCCCACTCAAAGGGTGCTTTAACTTTCGCGGCCGCGACGGGAAAGAAGGGGTAGTACCGCCTCACTTCTTGGACGAACCGACGGTAGTCTTCCGGGGATGCACCTCGCAGTGATTTTTCGTACTGGGGATGTTCGTGCAGCGCCTGGGCGGAAAATATGATGTAGCGAGCGATAGCCACGATCGGCCGTATGAGGTTGAGCACTTCGACCGCCACGATGTGGGCCGGTAAGGGTTGGCCGTGGCGGTCATCAAAAGCGCAGAAGCGGTGAAAGATGCTTTCCTTAGGTACCGTGAGCGTTCCTGCCCGCACCTCCTCGACCAGCTCCGCGATCCAGGCGTCGGCTGCCTTACGGGCCCGGCGACCCCGCAGGTGGCGGAGAAAGAGGGCGGCCGCGGAGTCGATCAGTGCGGAAAGCTGGCTACGACGACGGTCCACCTGATCGGGCGGCAGCGGTACGCCGGTCCAGTCGCAGGCGGCACGGAGCAATATCTTCTCCACTTCGTAGAACAGCGTGACGCTTCCGGCACCCTTCCAGCCTTTCATGGCCTCTTCCCAGTAACTTTCGAAGCGTTCCCGCAGGCGCGCGATGGAATCCTTCCCCATGCAACCCATGAACAGGGCTTTACGGTGCACGTGGTCGGCGCCGTCGAGACCTTGCACCCCACCCTCACCAAGGAGGGTTTTTTGTACCCGCTTGGGCGTGGCTCCTTTCCGTTCGAACTTGTCGAGGTCGTAAAACTGGCGGGCGGCGGCCTCGCCCATCATGATGGTGGTTTTGGCCAGTAATAGGCGGGTTTCGTAGACTTTCGTACCACGCTTACGAAACTGATTCAAAAAATAGGGGTATCCGGTAAGAAGTAGTCCGAGCGTCTGATCCACAGCTGAAATTTTGTCCCTGCAACTCGGTCCGACGGCAGCTGGTTTAGAGCCAGGCCGCTCCGATTGAACCTAACAATCCGCTTACAGTGTACTAGCCGCCCTACGGACAGAATAAAGCCTAGGCTCGGGGTAGGTCGGGGAATACCTGCTGGTCGGGCAGAAATACGGATATTGGCGGCCGGTTGAGCCATCGGATGCTACCGCAGCGGTAGCCATTCATGCCTGGCCGGCGACAAGAATCCCGCAACCAATTTCCATGCAAATCATCCCCGCCATAGACCTCATCGACGGTAAGTGCGTCCGCCTCACGCAGGGCGATTACGCCCAGAAGACCGTCTATAACGAAGATCCCCTCGCCGTAGCTAAAGAGTTTGAAGCCGCCGGTTTGGAACGGCTACACGTCGTGGACCTCGACGGTGCCCGCGGTGGTGGCATCGTCAATCACCGGGTACTGGAGCGCATTGCCGGCGGTACCTCACTTAAAATCGACTGGGGGGGAGGCATGAAGAGCGACCAGGATCTCCGCACCGCTTTCGAAGCCGGTGCCCACCAGGTGACCGGCGGCACCATCGCCGTAAAGCAGCCGGAGGTTTTTCTGAGTTGGCTCGAGCGCTACGGGGCCGAACGTATTATCCTGGGGACGGATGTCCGGGGTGATAAGATCGCCGTTAGCGGATGGGAGGAGGCCAGTGACCGGGAGCTGTTCGAATTCCTGGCCGACTACGTTCAAAAGGGTATTCGATATACCATTTGTACGGACGTAAGCAAGGATGGCCTCCTGCAGGGTACGGCCCGTGATCTATACGCGCGTATTCGGCGCGAGCAACCGGAGGTAAAGCTCATCGCGAGCGGGGGAGTGGCCACTACGGAAGATCTTGATGCCCTGGCGAAAATCGATTGCTACGGCGTGATCGTCGGCAAAGCCATCTATGAGGGACGGATCACCTTGCAGGAGATTGCCGCCTACCTATGAGTTCGTTGGAGTAAGACTACATGTAGATCAACATTTTCTATATTTGCCGCCATAAATTGTTGCTTTTAGCACCGTTGTGCCGGTGACGACGAGATTTATACCATTACTTAATATCCCGAGCCTCCTAAGCCCTGAAATCATCATTTATTTCCTGAATCCACCGCACCACCTGGTAGCTGGTCAGGAGAGCAATTACTGATTGCCATGCGCGCGTACTGCCTCGGTATTTTCTGGACCCTCTCGTTAAGCTACCTTTCCGGGCAGGATACAATTCTTTACTTCGATTGGGAAAATGTCGATCCAAAGGTCTCGTCGATCGGGCCCGATGCATTCTCCGTGGGGAATCTGGCCGCTACCAAGCTCCGGGTAGACGGTAATTCCAAGGGGCTGGCCGCCAGTCAGACCGCTACCAAGCAGGACATCAATCTGGTGATTGCGGACGACCCGATTTTCGACATTGGCAGCATCGACATCGCTTTTGATTATCAACGCGATGAGACTGTCTACACGGTCGTATCTCGTGGCGCGTTCTACTTTGCAAATGGAGGTCTAAACGTTCGATATCGAATCGAAGACGGCGCGGGCGGTAGCACAACAGTAACTTCTCCGACCTTTAATTTGGCTAATGACAATGTATTTCGAAGGTATCGATTCCGCTACGACGCAGGCACCGGTCTCGGCTCGATATACGAGAATAATGCGGAGATATGGACGTCCACCGCTACGCCGGGGCGGAACCTATACTGGCAGGGGGACGGCAACATTATCCTAGGCGTTGATATGGACGGTAGTGGGAACAAGAGAGCCATGCTGGACAACTTCAGCATCGTTTCGGTAGCAGGGTCCAGTCTACCCGTTGATCTAACTTTATTTTCCGCCGAGAAAGTGGAGGGTGGTTCGGTGCATTTACGCTGGACTACGGCCTCTGAGGCAAACAATGACCGGTTTGAGATCGAACGAAGATCTGCCATCGATAATTGGAAGATGATCGCTAGCGTTAGCGGTGGAGGTACTACCGACGGAATTCGAGAATACGGTAGTTTAGATTCATCACCCGTAAAGGGCACCGGATATTACCGGCTTCGTCAGGTAGATTTTGACGGCACTCACCAGTATTCGGAGGTTCGGTCGGTACCAACGACAGCAATAACTGCTGCCCCGCTCCTCTATCCCAATCCTACCAAGGGTATTCTGAACGTATTTGCCTCCGGCCTGACACTTGACCAGGAAATCAACCTATACACATCGGAGGGTCAAGATGTCGGCCGTCAGGTGCGCGTTATACAGCAAGCCTCTGGCCATTTAGAACTGGATCTATCCTCCTTACCGGGCGACTGCTACTATCTTCGACTTAGCGGTCGAAGCTACCCTATTTGCAAGCTACCCTGACTTCCCAACCCCTCCATTCAGTGGCACATCGGAGGAAAGACCAAATCGTGAAAACGGTGGAATTCCACCGGAAGGGCGGCATGCCATCCGCGCCAGAGCAAGAGCACCCCGGCAATGGCTACGACTACGGGAGTGAACCGCCGCAAGGCTCCGTTACCTACCCGCAAAAGCCTTTGGCCGGTGAAAAGCAGACCCAGTAAAAGCGGCAGCGTACCCAGTCCGAAGGCGAGCATGAATACGGCTCCGGAAGCTATACCCCCGGTATTTGCCGCGCCAACCACGGCCAGGTAGACGAGTCCGCAGGGCAGCAGGCCGTTGCAGCACCCCAGGCTGAAGTGCGCCAGGCCGCCTCCGGTACCGAGCCATTTGCCCATACGACTGCGCAGGGAGAACTGAAATTTGCCGTACAGCGGCCACCGGGCCACCCAATGATCGGGGGATAAGCGCGCGAGGGCAATCAGTAACAATAAGACGCCCGAGATGATCGCCAAGGGCGCTTGCAGGTCAAGCAGCCTGGCCCCCATGCCGAGTCCGCCGAGCAGGGCCCCGACCAGGGCGTAGGTAAGCAACCGACCGGACTGGTAACTCGCAACACCCTTCCAGTTGCCGCCCGCGGCCAGCATCAACGGACCACACATTCCCACGCAGTGGAGGCTACCAAAAAGACCCAGCGAAAACGCCGCTATCCATTCCATTGGTTAATTGCTAAATATCGAGCTCCAGTTCGTCGTAAAAGGCTCGTCCGTTCGATTCCCACTCCACGATGGCGATGTAGCGGCCCTTCGGAAGCCCGGTCAGGGGCAGCTCCATGAATCCTTCGTTATCGAGCGACAGGGGCACCTTACGATCGTGTTTTTGGCTGCTCGGACGGTACAGCAGCAGGGTGCCCTGCGCCTGGACGGCGAGGTCGGCGGGAAATTCCAGTCGGTAGCCCTCCTGATCTTGGGCCAACCGTAGCGGCTCCGCGAGCTGCCGGCTGTTGCTTCGCCGGTCGTATTCCTGCTGGTAGTTGATGTCGCGTTGGTAGTAGGATTCCGTAACCAGGCTGTTGTCGAAGTCCATACTCTTCACCACCACGATGACCAAAGTGCAGGCGAAGAAGGAGTAGAAAAGCGCGATACCGTGTCCCCAGTGAATAGTCATGGCCAATTAATTTGATGGGTGAAGAAAAGAGGTGGTGATCCGCTGTAGTTCCTCGCTTCCGGATTGTACGGAGAGGGAGATGTTATCCGGATAGGGCGTCTCCCTGGTCGTCGGAACTACAAGGAACAGCGCCCCTTCCACGATCTCTCCGGGCGGGGCCATCGGGGGCGCGCCTACCAATCGTACCGTAGCTTCTGATCCATCGGACACGTTGAAGGTCAGGGGGAGATCCTTACCTGTCTTGTTGACGATCTGGTAGGTGTAGAGGTTGGATACCGCCGTATCCGCTTCCGTATGGTACATTGATCCCGGCGTCCGGAGGAGGATTACGTCCACGCCGTCGCGATTACCCAGCAGCACCACGTTCAGGGCGATGAGGGCCAGCAGCACGGCCGAATAGGCCATGACCCGAGGCGTCCATATGCGACGGACCCCCTTACTTACGCCCCGCTCGCTGTCGTAGCGGATCAGCCCCAGCGGGCGATCTATCTTGGTCATCACCGCATCGCAGGCATCCATACAGGCGGTGCAATTAATGCATTCCATCTGGATACCGTTGCGGATATCTATTCCGGTCGGACAAACCTGCACGCACAAGCCGCAGTCGATGCAATCGCCCTTCGGCGGTGGGGCGATGTCAGTCGAGGCCAGATTGTCTTCGATGTTCTTAAGAATACGGTCGCTACATGCGTTGTTGCTCTCCCGGCAGGACTCGCAGCTCGTACAGCTGGTCCGTTTCGGTTTGCCGCGTTCGATCTTTCCCCGGGGTTCTCCGCGCACGTAATCGTAGATCACGTTTACGCTGTCGTCGTCAAGGAGCACCCCCTGCAGGCGTCCGTAAGGACAGATCACGATACAAACCTGCTCGCGCATGTAGGCGAACACGGCGTAGAATATCCCAATGAAGACCACGATGGCCAGGAACCCGCCGGGGGCTTCGAGGGGGGACTGCTGCAGGAGATCCACCAGGGCCTCGCTTCCAATAATGTAGGCAAGAAAGGTATGCGCGATGAAGGCCGATATTACCAGGAACAAGCCGTGTTTAAATACTTTCTTCCGGACCTTCTCCGCTGTCCAGTCCGCTTTCGCCAGCCGCTTTTGGGTATTGGCGTCCCCTTCGATCCAGTATTCGATCTTGCGGAAGACCATCTCCATGAAGATGGTCTGCGGACAAACCCATCCACAGAATAGGCGGCCAAAAACGGCAGTGAACAATACGATAAAGACCATAGCGGTCACCATTAATATCGCGAACAGGTGAAAATCCTGCGGGGTAAAATGGAGACCGAAAAAGATGAAGCGTCGCTCCAGCACGTTGAACAGAAACATGGGCTCTCCGCCCACGCGGATCCATGGCAAACCGAACAGGATGGCCAGGAGCACGTAGCTCACCAGCGAACGCCAATGGTAATAGCGGCCATCGGGTTTCTTTGGGAAAACCCACCGGCGCTTCCCTTCGGCATCGACCGTAGCAATGCTGTTTCTGAAATCTTCGGGTGCTGGATTGGATGGACTCATTTGCTGGCAGCCTCTGCGATGTAGCGTTCACCTTCGGGTTCTTTACCGTTGGCGGGGTTGGTGTTTTGCAGGCTCAGGATGTAGGAGGCTACTTCCTGGATGTCGCGAGGGCGCAACTCGTTCTTCCAGGGGATCATCCCCTTTTCGGGCACACCGTGCTTGATGGTACGAAAGACGTCATTGACTGATCCGCCGTGTATCCAGTATACGTCGGTGAGGTTAGGGCCGATCCCACCCTCGCCAGCCTTGCCGTGGCAGGGCGAGCATTTAGCCTGGAAGATCATTTGCCCGGCGTTGATTGCGTCCGCTTCTTCGAGCAAGACGACGTTATTCTCATCCACGGTATTTTCCTGGGTTTGGAGAAAGGCCCGCACTTTGGCTTCCGCCAGGGTCATTTCGGTATCGTAGGCCTGCGCTTGCGTAAGCGCGAAATCCGAGAAGTGGACGAAGTAGACATAAATAGGCGCGAAGGCGATCGAGGCGTAAAAGAGACCTTTCCACCAGGGGGGCAGGTTGTTGTCCAGTTCCCTTACGCCGTCGTAGTCGTGGTCTAGCACGATTTCCTGCTCCTCCTCGATCGGCACGGCGTCCGTCATTTTCTCGTAGACTTGCTGCCACCATGATTTGGTTGGCTCAAGGGCTTCGGGCACTACTTGCGGAAGCAATTCCGGGTGATATTTTTCCAGCAGCCGGTGACGTTGCACGGCCATTAGCTTAAAACTCAGGTCAAGGAGCGACCATAAGCCAAGTAAGATCACCAGTACCATCATGAAAGCGGCAAACTGCTCCAGTTCGGAAAGTCCCGCCAGGGGGGTGGGGTAGGGCGGCGAGGGCGCAGGTGCAAGCAACAATAATAGATAGCTGTCCTTCAGCGGTTGCTCTTCTACCTTCTTATACGAATCCTTTTTACGGGCGAATACCATAATGATCGCCACGGTAAATACGAATACGAAGGTCAGTAGGGCCAGTATCGCGAGCCAGTTGATTCCGGCATCCTGTAATAAGTACTTAGCCATGGGGTTATTTTTTAAGTTTCACCTGTGGTTTGGGCTTGATATCGGTACCAAGTCGCTGCAAATAGGCAATGATGGCCACGATCTCCTTTTCCTCCAGTTCCGGGTCTTCCACCCCACTATCTCGGAGATTGTCGGCAATGCTACGTGCCTGGAGGCGCAGGTCCGCTTCGGCGCGTTCCGAGTAGCCCACGGGGTACGGCGTACCCAGCGTTTGGAGCGTACGGATTTTGGCTGGAAGGTCGCTGACGTCCAACTTGCTGGTCAGCAGCCATTCGTAGGGAGGCATAATGCTTCCCGGGCTGGTGCTCTGGGGGTTCTGCATATGCTGGTAGTGCCAGCTGTCGAGGTACTTACCGCCTACCCGGTGCAGGTCGGGGCCGGTACGCTTGCTGCCCCAGAGGTGGGGCCGGTCGTAAATGAACTCGCCCGACATGGAGTACTGTCCGTAGCGGGCCGTCTCCGAGCGGAACGGACGAATCATCTGGCTGTGGCAGTTATTACATCCCTCCCGGATGTATATGTCGCGTCCTTCGAGTTCGAGGGGAGAGTAGGGTTGGACGGATTCTATCTTGGGTACGTTGCTTTCCACCATTACCATGGGGAATACCTCGGCCAGGCCGCCGATGAGTACTACAATCGTCGATCCGACGAGAAGCTGCACTGGCCGCCGCTCGATCCACCGGTGCCAGTACTCACCGCGGTGTCCGGCGGGAGTAGCCTCCAGCGGCGGCGCGGCGGCTCCTTCGTTCTCGATCAGATTGCCCTGCCGGACGGTCCGGATCAGGTTGTAAATCATGAGGACCACCCCGGCGACGTAGATCGCTCCGCCAAATGCACGCATGGCATACATGGGGAGAATGGCATCGACGGTCTCGAGGAAGTTGCCGTACTGCAGGATGCCTTCCGGCAAAAACTGCTTCCACATGGCGCTCTGCGTCCAGCCGGCCCAGTAAAGCGGAACCGCATAGAAGAGCATACCCAGGGTAGCCATCCAGAAGTGTACGTTGGCAAGCTTCCGGCTGTACAGCTTGGTGGCGAAAATGCGGGGCATGATAAAGTACAGCACGCCGAAGGTTAGCATGCCGTTCCAGCCCAGGGTACCTACGTGCACATGGCCCACCGTCCAGTCGGTATAGTGACTGATGGCATTAACGCTCTTGAGGGAGAGCAGCGGCCCCTCCAGGGTAGCCATACCGTAGGCGGTCACGGCCACCACCATCATTTTAAGCACGGGGTCGACCCGAACCTTGTCCCAGGCCCCTCTCAGGGTAAGCAAACCATTCAGCATACCTCCCCAACTCGGAGCGATCAGCATGATGCTGAAGACCGTTCCCAGGCTCTGCGCCCAGGTAGGCAGGCTGGTGTACAGCAGGTGGTGCGGACCGGCCCAAATGTAGATGAAGATCAGGGCCCAGAAGTGAATGATCGACAGCCGGTAACTGAATACCGGCCGGTTTGCCGCCTTCGGCAGGAAATAGTACATCAACCCCAGGTAGGGCGTGGTCAGGAAGAAGGCTACGGCGTTGTGGCCGTACCACCACTGGACAAGCGCGTCCTGAACACCGGCAAAGAGGGGGTAACTCTTCCAGAGACTCACCGGTAGCTCCAGGCTGTTACCTACGTGGAGCACGGTCACCGTTACCCAGGTAGCGATATAAAACCAGATAGCTACGTAAAGGTGGCGTTCACGTCGGCGCATGATGGTGCCGAACATATTAATACCGAAGATGATCCACACCAGGGCGATACCGATGTCGATGGGCCACTCCAGTTCCGCGTATTCCTTGCTGGTCGTAATACCGAGCGGTAGGGTGAGGGCAGCAGCCAGGATGATTAACTGCCAGCCGTAGAAGTGGATGTAGCTAAGCCGATCCGAAAACATCCGGGTCTTCAGCAGTCGTTGGAGGCTGTAGTAGACCCCCATGAAGATGCCATTGCCCACGAAGGCGAATATGGCCGCGTTCGTGTGCAGCGGGCGTATCCGCCCGAAGGTGGTTTCGGCAGTGAAGTTCAGGGCCGGAAAGACCATTTGCAGCGCAGCCAGCAGGCCGACGCTCATGCCTACGAGGCCCCAAAAGGAGGTGGCATAGGCGAAGTATTTGACAATCTTGTTGTCGTAGGAGAAATGTTCCAGGCTAGTGGCCGGGGACTTACCGTCAATCATCATCGGTGGTGTATTCGGAGTCGAATAAAATTCGGATGGAAGGCGTGACCTCATCATCGTACTGCCCGGTACCTACGGCCCAGAAAAAGGCCAGCAGAAAGCCGCCGGCAACCAGCAGGCTTAGCAGTACCAAAAGCAGAATGACGATCATGACGCTTCGTTTTCGGCCTGCAAGGTCCTGGTCCGCAGGCGCGGAATGGATGACCCGGGTCAGTCAGCCGGATGATATAAATCATGGCGGTACAGCAGGTAGCTGCCACCACACGCGATCAGAACCACGCTGATGGAGCTAAGCGGCATCAGAATGGCCGCTACGATAGGACTAAGAGCGCCCGACATGGCATAACTCAAGCCCACTAGGTTATATAGCAACGCCAGGGTGTATGCGGTGAAGGTTACCCAGCGGAGACGGCGACAGGTAAGCAATATCGTCGGTAAAGTACCGAGTCGCTCGGCCGACAGAATGGCGTCGCTTGCCGGACTGAAAACCGATTCTTCCTCCCGGACCGCTATGCCGACTTCAGCGGCGCGGAGCGCACCCGTGTCATTGAGCCCGTCGCCGACCATCAGGATTCGCTTCCCGTTCGCCTGTAACCGTTCCACGAAGGCTTGCTTGGCGAAGGGAGACATGCTGAAGTGAAGACGATCCGCAGGCAGGTATGCTTCCCAGAAATCATCGGTTGGTGGATCGTCACCGGATAGCAGGTAGACCTCGCCACGAGCTGACAGCTCCCGGAGTAAACTGTGTACGCCGGTTCGTAAGCGTGGTCGCGGCGGCAATATTCGGAATGCCGGTGTCCCGTTGACGGTGGCGAAGGTGCCGGGAAGCCCATCGGTGATCCCGCAAAATTCCGCGCCTCCGATCCGGTAAGTGCGTCGGTGCCAACACAAGTGTAGCCCGAGTCCGACCTCTTCTGCCGGTGCGGGTGCCCCGGCGGCGGTCGTTCCTTCGGCCGTCAATGCCGTAGTAATGGCCTCACTACGGGGATGGGATGAATACTGGCTCATTGCCAGGAATGTGCCGGCTTCACACCGCAAAGAATCATCTAGCCAGATCAGTTCATCGCTGGTATCCGCTTCGATCAGGGTGCCGGTCTTGTCGAAAACGAAGGTGTCGACTTCACTCACTCGACTGATAACCCCGGCACCGCTTAGGTAGCAGCCCGCCCGTCCGAGCAGGCGCTGTAGGGTACCATAGGCAAAGGGGGCCGCCAGGGCGAGTGCACAAGGACAGGCAATAATGAGGACGGATACCGCAGCCCGGTAAGCTATCTCGGGAGCAAACCGGTACCAGTAAGCGAAAGTGAGCACGGCAAGTAGCAATACCCCCCCGGTAAATACGCGAACCATTTGCTGCGGAGGTTCCACGCTGCGGTCTTCGTGGGCGTGTTCGTCGCGCCAGAGCTGCATCAGGTAACTTTCATCAGCCGGGCGCGTGACGCGTACAGTGAGCGCCCGCTTGACCGCCCTTCCGCCGGCAAAGACGATATCGCCGGCCAGGGTTGGCCGTAGCCGGGATTCACCGGTTACGAAACTGTAGTCGACGCTCGTGCCGTCGCTGTCCACCAGGATACCATCGGTAGGGATTACCTGTCCGGGGCGTACCAGGATTTCGTCCCCTGGAGACAGTTCCGCCGTTGCTACGGGTTCCATATTGCCCGCAGCATCGCGCCGGTAAGCACCAACGGGGAAGTAATCGTGGTAATCCCGCTCGAAAGACAAGCGGGTAAAGGTGAAGGACTGGAACCAACGCCCAATTAATAAGAAGAAAACCAGACCCGTGAGACTGTCCAGATAGCCGGCACCGGAACCAGTAAAAATCTCAAAGGCGGAGCGGCCAAATAGGGCCAGCATACCAACAACGATGGGAACGTCGAGGGTGAGCCGGTGGGCCCGCAGTCCGGCAAGCGCGTCGCGGTAAAAGCCCGAAGCCGCATATAGTAAGACCGGCAAACTCAGCAGCAGCATAGCTGGGCCGACCGCCTTCCCGATGATGGTTGCGCCTGCGTCCTCGCCCAAACCCAGGTACTCCGGAAAACTCAGCAGCATGACATTGCCGAAGCAGAAACCCGCCACGCCGATACGGTAGAGCAGCGACCTGTCGGTAGTACGCCGTTCCCGGTCCGCCCGCCGAAGCACCGGCGGATAGCCCAGCCGGGCCAGGAACTCGGCAAGCCCGCGGAGGCTCGTAATTCTTGGATCAAAGCTAATAGTAGCCACTTTTCTCGTCACGTCGACCTGGCAACGCTGCACGCCACCCAGGATAGTGGGCAGGCGCTCCAGCAACCATACGCAGGCGATGCAGTGAATGGCCGGCAGCTCGAGTTCCACCCGCCACAAATCTTCGTCGTGGTAGTGGGCCAGGGTGGCCGCCAAACCTTCGGCATCCAGCCATCCATAGTCGCCCTCCTGCTGCCGTCGTTGGCTGCGCGCTGCGTCCGGGGCCAGATCATAAAACCCCTGCAGGCCATGTTCCCGCAGCAGGGAATACACGGTACGGCAGCCCGCGCAGCAAAATGCCTGGTCACCTTCGAAGAGCTTTTCAGTACGGCATTCATCGCCGCAGTGGGCACAGTGGGTTATGGCGGGTGTGGCTACCGAAAGGGTGCTCATATAGCTTGGCTAAAGGTGGGGGCTGAGGGATTATGCGTCCAGTAGTGATCGTCCAGCGGAAGGCAGGCATTGCGAAGAAAGGGGCGTCCACTCTCGGTAACTTCCACCCGGTAAGGGGAGCGTCGGACGAGGCCGTCGATGGCCATCTCGTTCCAGTGCATTACCGCGCGGTCGATCGCCGTACACCGCAAGGCTTCATCGCTCCAGTCGGTATAGCCGTGGCACATCAGATTGAGAATGTGCCGACGGATCTTTTGATCATCGGAGGAAAGGGTATGGCCCTTTACGATGGGTAAGCGGTGCTCGAGCAAGACGGCTCGCTGGTAGGCTTCTACTTTTTTCTCGTTCTGCACGTACATATCCCAGCTGTCGCCGATAGACGAGCAACCCAAGGCCAGGGTAACGGGTGTATTAGCCGTTGTATAGCCCATAAAATTCCGGTGCAGCTGGCCGTTGCGATGCGCTATGGCAAGGTCGTCGGCTGGAACGGCAAAGTGGTCCAATCCGAATTCCTGGTACCCGGCTTCCATCAGTAATTTGCGGCCTGTTTGATAAAGCTTCCACTTCTGTTTCCCACGCGGCAGGTCTTCCTCGGAATAGGCCCGCTGCCCGGGGCTGTGCCAGGGTACGTGCGCGTAGCCATAGAAAGCGATCCGGTCGGGGCCCAAGTCCCGCACCTTTCGCACCGTATTGATCACATCGGGAACGCGCTGCTTGGGTAGTCCGTAGATAAGGTCGAAATTGATGGAGGTATAACCGGCCAGGTGCGCCTCACAGACTGTCCGCGCCACGTCTTCCTCCGCCTGTCTGCGGTTGATGATGCGCAGGATTTCGGGATTGAAATCCTGTACGCCAAGGCTGACTCGGGAAAAACCACGCTCGGCAAGTACCCGAAGATGCTCACCGGTCGTAGAATCGGGATGGGCTTCAAATCCGAAGCTAAAATTTTCAGCAACGTCCACCTGTTCCAGTATGCCATCGACCAAGCGCCCCAGCGCATCCGGACTGAAAAAAGTGGGAGTTCCGCCCCCGAGGTGTAATTCCTTCAGGCGGAGGGGTTGTTCCAACGAACGCACGTAGGTGCGTAGCTCGGCGTGTACGGCGTCGATATAGGGATCCTCGACCCCATGGTTTTTGGTGATGCGTTTATGGCACCCGCAATAGGTGCAGAGTTGCTCACAAAAGGGCAAATGCACGTATAGACTGATAGAATTATCCGCCGACAGGCGAGCATTCAGCGAGGCGATCCATTCCTCCTGGGTGGGCGGCGCCGGCTGCCAGTAAGGGACGGTCGGGTAGCTCGTATAGCGGGGTACGGGCCGATCGTACTTGTTGATGTTAACCACCGGATTACATTTTCCCCCAAAGGTTAGGCCCCACCCGGCTCATAATACTGATCAGGGTCATGGGTGTCAGTGATTTGTATCATCGATTCCGGTGGTGGGGTTTTCGATCTTTAGGATGTATCCATACTCAACAGCCATGCAAAAGATCGTCGTACCCATAGATTTCAGTGATTCTTCCGTAGCCGCCCTCCGGTTTGCTGTACAACTCGGGCTGGCTTCCGGAATGTCGGTGGCAGTCTACTACGTCTACAACTCCCTTATCAGCAGCAATTGGCCGGAAAGTCCCTCCGCGCGACAAGAAGAGCGGTGCGAACTGGAGCGAAAGCTGAAGGAATTTACACAACGGCACACGCGCCACGCGGGACCCAAACTTTCCCTGTCCACTACAATAGGAGAGGGTGTCCCACCCACGTATATGCTTTGGCGCAGCCGCGATGAGGACACCGCACTCATCGTGATGGGCGGCGGTGCCGGAGGGGGGGGCGGAAAGATGGATCTCTACGGCAGCATCGCCAGGCTCGTCTCCGAGGAAGGTAGCTGTCCCGTTATCCTCGTTCCCAAGAACTACACCGAGAAGGACATGAAACGCATCTTCTCGGTTAGCTCCGCGTCCTCCAACATTCCTAACTGGCCCGCCAGCGGAACGCTGGCCATCCTCTGATTGGACTACTGACTCCTTAGTACCGTTTACATGCGCGCTATCACCCTTATGATACTTGCTTTGCATTCCCTGATACACCTGCCGGGATTTCTGCAGGCCTTCGGGATCGCTTCCTTTGATGCCCTCACGCTGACGATCGGGCGGGGGGCGGGTCTCGCGTGGTTTGCTGTTGCGCTTCTGTTGTTCGCAAGTGTCCTGGCAGGAGCCATGCGCCTCCCCGGCTGGTGGATACTCGCTGCTTCGGGGCTGCTCTTTTCTCAGGTCCTAATCGTTACCTTTTGGGGCGACGCCAAATACGGTACGGTGGTCAACGTCGTGGCCTCGTTGCTGCTGGTGCTTACGGTTGCCCGCCAGCGTTTCGATACCGCAGTAGCGGAAGGGGAGACCTCGGTACTACGGGCTTCCTCCGAGCGCGCCGACCTTACCCTGCGATCGGTAAATACCCTTCCCGAGCCTGTGCGTCGTTGGCTCAACCGCAGTGGTGCACTGGATCGTACCGATATCCGCTCAGCTTCCCTTCGACAGGAGCTCTTGCTCCGCCTCAAGCCCACCCAGCGTGAATGGTATCCCGCCATAGCTACCCAGGTGCTAACCGTTTCTCCCCCCGCCTTTCACTGGGCGGTGAGCGTAAAGATGAATCCACTGTTGCAGGTCTACGGTCGCGATGGCCTCGAGGGAGAACAGGCCCGACTCCGCATGAGCCTGTGGGGCGTATGGCCGGTAACCGATGTTAAGCGCAACCCAAAAGTCAATGAAGCTGCCGTGCAGCGTTATCTATCGGAAATCGCCTGGCTTCCCATTTCCGCCCTTAGTCCGGCTATAGCGTGGGAGCCCGTTGACGATACCAGTGCCCGGGCAACAATGACCATAGGCACCGTGACGGGGACGGGCATCTTCCATTTTAACCCCGCTGGAGACTTTACCCGCTTTGAAGCACTACGCTATAAAGATTCCGGGCCGGACGCGCGCCGTATCCCCTGGATCGCCCAGGCTGACGACTGGGCCGTATTCGATGGACTCCGTGTTCCCGCCCGCCTACACGCCACCTGGGAACTAGATGAAGAAGACTGGACCTGGATCAAGATCGAGGTAACCGATCTTCACTACGGTACCACGGGGCAGGTAGACTTAAAAGCGGCTTCCGACCGAGCCTACTCAACCAATTAATTGAATGTCGGCACCTGCCGAAAACACCTATACGCTATGACGCTTTCCCCCATCGAACTCCAACACGTTGACGCCTATTGGCGGGCCGCGAATTACCTGTCCGTGGGCCAGATCTACCTGCGCGATAACGCGCTGCTCCAACGGCCGCTTCGCATGGAAGATATTAAGCCGACATTGCTCGGTCACTGGGGAACCGCCCCGGGGCAAAATTTTCTGTACGTCCACCTCAACCGGGCTATCTGTCGGTACGACCTGAACATGATATATGTTTCCGGACCCGGACACGCCGGGCAGGCCATGGTCGCCTGCACCTACCTGGAGGGTAGTTACAGTGAGATATATCCGAAAATTACGGAGGACGAATCGGGAATGCTCGAACTTTTCCGGCAATTCTCCTTCCCGGGGGGTATATCGAGTCACGTATCTCCCGCATGCCCGGGTTCCATCCACGAAGGCGGCGAGCTGGGTTACTCACTCAGCCATGCCTACGGCGCGGTCTTCGACAATCCCGATCTGATCGTGGCCTGCGTGATCGGCGACGGAGAAGCGGAAACCGGACCGCTGGCGACCTCCTGGCACGGGAACAAGTTTCTTAACCCGGTCACCGACGGCACGGTCCTGCCGATCCTGCACCTGAACGGGTATAAGATTGCCAATCCGACGCTGCTGGCCCGCATGCCCCGTTCCGAGTTGCAGGACCTGCTACGCGGTTATGGCTACCATCCCTACTTCGTGGAAGGCAGCGAACCGGAGGAAATGCACCAGGCAATGGCTGCCACGATGGACGCGGTATTCGAAGAAATCCGCAGCATCCGGAAGACGGCGGCCCGGGAAAGTAGTCCCCGCCGCCCGCGGTGGCCGATGATCGTGCTGCGAAGTCCGAAAGGTTGGACGGGCCCGGCCAAAGTAAACGGTAAGGCCGTCGAAGGGAGCTTCCGGGCCCACCAGGTTCCGGTCATACCGAATGGAGAAACGGAGGAAGGCTTAGATCAGCTGGAAGGATGGCTCCGAAGCTACCGACCGGAGGAGCTCTTCGACGAGCGGGGGCGACTCAAAGCAGACTTACGCAAACTGTCCCCACGCGGGGACCGCCGGATGGGAGCCAATCCCCACGCCAATGGCGGAAAGCTATTGCGGGAGCTCCGGCTCCCGGACTTTCGCGATTACGCCGTTGACGTGCCCGAGCCTGGAACCGTTGAGGCCGTGGATACCACGACGCTGGCCCACTATCTACGGGACACCATTTTGCTAAACGAGGAAGCACGAAACTTCCGGATTTTCGGTCCGGACGAAACGCTCTCCAACCGACTGGCCCCGATTTTCGAAGCTACCCGACGGCAGTGGATGTTACCTATTTGTCCGAATGACGAACTGCTCGCTACACAAGGTAGGGTAGTGGAGATGCTCAGCGAGCACCAGTGCCAGGGTTGGCTGGAAGGCTACCTCCTGACGGGGCGCCACGGCTTGTTCAACAGCTACGAGGCCTTCATCCACATCGTGGATTCCATGGTGAGCCAGCATGCCAAGTGGCTCAAGGTAACCGCCGAATTATCCTGGCGCAGACCGCTGGCATCGCTTAATTACCTGCTTGCCTCCCACGTATGGCAACAAGCGCACAACGGATTTACGCACCAGGACCCCGGTTTTATCGACCACGTCGTCAATAAAAAGGCCTCCGTAGTACGCGTCTATTTGCCACCGGATGCCAACTGCCTGCTTTCGGTTTGGGACCATTGTCAACGGAGCAAACACTACGTAAATGTGGTCATTGCCGGCAAATACGCTAGTCCGCAGTGGCTCGACATGCAGGCCGCTGCCGATCACTGTAAGCGGGGAATCGGGAATTGGGAATGGGCCGGCACCGCTGCCGGAGACGCCGAGCCGGACCTCATCCTGGCCTGTTGCGGAGACGTACCGACGCTGGAGATACTAGCGGCGGGCATGCTGCTCCGGGAGGCGCTTCCCGATCTCCGGTTTCGGGTAATCAATGTGGTTGATCTAATGAAGCTTCAATCGGAAAGCGTGCATCCCCACGGGTTGAACGATGATGATTTTGATGCCCTTTTCACACGCGACAAGCCCATCATTTTTGCTTTTCATGGCTACCCGTGGCTGATCCACCGTCTGCTGTATCGGAGAAATAACCACGGCAACCTTCACGTACACGGATACCAGGAAGAGGGTACCATTACGACTGCCTTCGATATGACGGTGCTCAACGAAATGGACCGGTACCATCTGGCCCTTTCCGCGCTTCGCCACATGCCGAGGCAGGACAGTGATGTTGAGCACTTGCGGGCAAGCCTGCAGGCGAAGTTGGAGGAACATTTTCACTACATCCGAAAGCATGGCGTCGATATGCCCGAAGTAGCTGACTGGCGTTGGGAATCAGCTTTGATCCCGCGCTCCGCCGCAAATAACTGATTTCTTGACCGCCAAGCCGAACCTGCCCGCTTACCGCCTAACAGCAGAGGGGGTCACCGAACGAACGAATACCGAACCGCAGAGCGGACTGAACGATATCGAGGCCAAAGCCCGACTGAAACGTGACGGTCCGAATGATCTGCCGACCGTGCAGGAGAAACCGTGGTGGCAACTCCTCCTGCGACAGCTCTATAGCCCGCTCGTGATCGTGCTTACCGTGGCTGCGATCCTGGCCTATACGACGGGTGGAGAGAGCGAGGCCATTGCCATACTGGCCGTGATCGTGGTCAATACCGCCATCGGGCTCACCATGGAGCTGCGGGCGCGCCGTGCCCTGCACAGCCTCAGGGAACTGGTCGCCCACAACGCCAGGGTCTACCGCTCGGGTCGTTTGACGGAGCGGCCCGCCGCCGAGATTGTCGTCGGAGATATACTTTTTCTGGAGGCAGGAGAACTCGTACCCGCCGATGCCCGGCTGCTGGAGGTTACGAATCTTTCGGTAGACGAATCCCTACTCACGGGAGAGAGTGCTCCGGTAAGCAAGCAAACCGGTGTCTTGCCGGAAGCTCCACTGGCCGAGCGGGGCAATATGGCCTATCGGGGTACGGCGATTGTAAGGGGCAACGGCCGCGCCGTAGCCACCGCCACCGGCTCGAATACCGAGATCGGGCAGACCATGAGCCTACTTAATGAGCGGGGAGAGGAACGCACCCCGCTGGAGCACAAGCTCGCCGTCCTGGGCATTCGGCTGGTATGGATCAGCGTGGGGGTGGCGCTGCTCCTGTTCGCTCTGGGCCTTTACCGGGGTTATCCACTGAATACGGTTTTGCAAACGGCCATTGCCCTGGCCATAGCCGCCATTCCGGAGGGCTTGCCAGTGGTCGCCACGGTTACCCTGGCCATTGGGATGGTCCGCCTTTCGCGCCGGAATATCATCGTGCATGAACTGCGGGCCGTGGAGACGCTGGGGGAGACCCAGCTATTGCTGATCGATAAAACCGGCACCCTGACGGAAAACGAGCTCCAACTCGATAGGCTAGTCGACCTCCAGGGGGATATTGATTCTCCCTCCGACACGATCTTGAAAGCCATGGTATACTGCAATCATGCGGAACTCGGCACCGAGGAAGGGCAGGCCGTGGGTGATCCCCTGGAGATCGCGCTTCTGCGCTACGTGAGGGAAAAGAACGACAAAATGGTGCCGGCACGGGACCGATCGGCCCCGATAGCCGAGATACCTTTCAGCAGTGAGACCCGGTATATGGTAACGGCAAATCAGGAGGGGCAGGGGGTCTTCATCGCTGCAAAGGGAGCCCTGGAACCCATTCTTCAACGGTGTAGCGCGGCACGCTCCCGCGAAGGGGAAACCGTACCGGTGGTGGCTGATGACTGGCACCGAAGGGCAGACGAATTATCGGGCACGGGATATAAGACGCTTGCGCT
Organism: Lewinellaceae bacterium; assembly: GCA_963747415.1. Classification (GTDB taxonomy): domain Bacteria; phylum Bacteroidota; class Bacteroidia; order Chitinophagales; family Saprospiraceae; genus Neolewinella. The sequence goes on from CAVVFF010000004.1 coordinate 3,173,336, forward strand.
GGCCTATCGGCTGGCGGAGCAACTGCCTGAAGCGCCCGACCAGGATCTTTGCCTGCTGGGTCTGCTTGCGTTTCGAGACCCACCCCGTCGCGATGTTCACCTTGCCGTGGCCGATTGTTATCGGGCGGGGCTGCGCATCATTATGGCTACCGGGGATCATCCCCTTACTGGGCAAGCCATCGCTAGAGAAGTCGGACTTGAAAAGGATGCGGCGGCCAAACCCGTGTCCGGGACCGAACTGCAGAGCTGGTTAGACAGTGAGGACACGGACCGCATCGTTGCAAATCGCGTATTTGCCCGCGTGAGCCCGCGGCAAAAAATGGACTTGCTGAAGGTATTTCAGGGCCAGGGATTAGTAGTGGCCATGGCGGGCGACGGCGTAAATGACATCCCCGCCATTCGTCGGGCCGATATCGGTATTGCCATGGGGGAGGGAAGCTCCGCGGCGGCACGGGAAACGGCGGACCTGGTGCTTCGCGATAATTCTATCGCCTCGGTGGTGTATGCCATCGGACAGGGCCGGGGTATATTCGATAATATCCGGCTGTTCGTCGTCTACCTACTCTCCTGCAACTTATCGGAGCTACTGGTCATCGGGGGATGCTTTATGCTGGGTTTCGCCGAACCGCTGCTGGCCTTTCAGATCCTTTTTCTCAACTTAGTCACCGACGTATTTCCCGCGCTGGCACTGGGCTTCACCCGGCCCTCTGCGGAGGTGCTGGACCGCCCGCCGCGCGGCAAGGACGAGCCGGTGCTTACCCGCCGAAAATGGTGGTTGATCGGTGTTTATGCGGCCGTGCTTTCCGTTTCGGTACTAGGTGTGAACTACCTGGTTACGCGCAGCCTTGGCGTCTCGCCGCAGGAAGCTAACAGTCTGGTTTTCCTCTCCTTGCTTTCCGCTCAGCTTTTCCACCTGTTCAGCCTCCCCTCGGAACGGGAGTCGCTCTGGCGGAACCGCATTACCCAGAACGTTTACGTCTGGTGGGCCATTTTTCTTTGCCTCCTCCTGCCGGGGGTGAGTTATTTACTTCCCGCCGTACGGGAGTTACTGTACCCCGGAGACCTACGCTTTGAGCACTTGTGGATCCCCGTTGTATCCGGGCTCCTACCGGTGGTGGCGATCCGGCTCTGGAAGTGGGGGCGGCGGAGCGCGGGAGGCAATCCTCCCGGAACAAGGGAATGATTTTTCCGTCGATATGACAAGCATCACTGCAGCCCATGATATCCGTCACCGCCGGGCGCCCTGCGTGGGGAGATATTTATGGCAGACACCGGGGAAGTATAGTTCCCGGTAAACCCGTCATTATCATGCAACATATACTCATCCCCACCGATTTCAGCCTCGCCGCCGACCGGGCGGAAGCCTACGGCGTGCTTCTGGCCAAGGAGTTCGGCGCCAAGGTTACGCTGGCTTATATCCATAGTATGCCCATGGACCCGATGCGCATCGGCGAGGTGAGCTCCGAGATGTACCAGGATGGGGAGGCCAGGCTGGAAAAGCGGGCCGAGCAATTACGCGCCGAGGGCCTTACCGTTAATACGGAGATCCAGCTGGGTACGCCGGTATCGCGCCTGAAAAGCATCATTTATAAGCAGCAGGTGGATCTAGTCGTCATGGGATGCCAGGGGCAGAATTACGTGCCGGTGAACCTGTTTGGAAGCACCACCACCTCCCTGATGGAAGAGGTGAAAATTCCTATCCTGGCCATTCCGATGGAATACGAGCCGAGCCTGCCGGATCGCATCGTATGGGCTACCGACCGGAAGGTGCCTGCGGGAACCGCCGTCCTGGAGCCTATGCTCCAATTAGCCGAGCATGCGGGTACCGAATTGCAGGTTTTCCACTATCAGGAATCCGACGAACGGGAACTTCCCGACCCCAAGTTTAAAGAGTTGCTGGCCGAGATCCCCTACGACATTTTCGTACAGGTGGACGACGGGCAGACCGTGGAGCGGGCCATAGGAGCTTTCGTTGAGAAAATAGGGGCGAACCTGGTCACGTTGATCCATCGTCGCAGCGGTTGGCTTAACCGGCTGGCGGTAAGATCCTCGACCCGTAAAACCGTATTTAGCTCCCCAGTACCGATATTGATCCTGCAAGAAAAATAATCCTCAGCCCGTGAATTTATCCAGCCCTCTGCTGTTTTTAGCCCTTATCCCCCTTTACCTGCTATCGGTAGGCTGTTCCGAGGAGACCTTCGTCCAACTGGAGCCCCTCGAACGCGAACTCCTCGTAGTATGGATAGCGGCCGAACGTAATGATCTGACCGTCCTGCAGTCCGAAAATGCGCGAGCGCAACAAAGCTGGCAAAAGGCACAAAAGAAGTATGCAGCTATGCCGCTAAGCCCGGCGGAAACGGATGCGCTTCAGGTTACCGATCGCTGGATGAGCCGAGTAGACGCTTCGGTCAAGGAGGGCAAGCCGGAGCAGGTAAAGGAGGAACTGATGCGATTGCACCACAAGCTAAGGGAGCTAAGAGCCCCGTTCTACGACGGACATCCCGCAGATTACGTATATGTTTTCCACGAACAATGGATGTGGGTGGAGCAAATCAGCCACGATCAAATGATGTGCCTGGTAGAGTGGTCTGAGTACGAGGATGCTTACCGTTTTGCGAAGGGGTCGTGGAGCCAGTTCCGCAGCACGGCGATGCAACAGCCGAATGTCCTTTTCCCGGGCCTACACGCGAACGCCGCCGAAGCGGAGTTCACCGGAGTTGAGGTTGATCGCGAGCTCGACCGGTTCGAAATTCTATTGTCGACGGGTAATCATACCCTGACCACGACAACCACCGAAGAGGTCCGTCGTCGCTTCTTTGACCATTTGGCTATTCTGGTCGGGTATCCGAGTTCGCAAACGCCCCTTTAATATCGTAATTATGAAAAAAATTCTGGTTCCCGTTGATATGTCTCCATCCAGTGGGGCCGCCCTGCGCCTTGCTACTTATTTGGCCGAAGTGCTGGATCACAATCTGGAGATCATCCATGTTTTCGATCCCCTGCTCAGCCCGTCGCAGACCTTTTTTGCCGGGGAAAGAATAGAGGAGAAGGTCCGGCTTGAACGGGAGATAGAATCCTTCAGCCGGCGCGAGGTGGACCCCGTTCTGGCCACCTTTCAGGGGCGGGTGGACATTCTGCCGGTGGTCAACGTAGTGGTAATGGAGGGGATTCCGGCGGCCACGATCACCGGACTCAGCCAGCGGGAAGACATCGCGCTGATCGTGATGGGCGGGGTGGGCGCCGGTTCCGGCACCCGGCCGCCGGGCATCTTTGGAAGCGTTGCCCGCAATGTAGCTGCTCAAAGTGGCTGCCCGGTGATCTTACTTCCCAAGACCTATCACTTTACCGGGGTAGAGCGTATGGCCGTCGCCTTCGAAGAACCGGCTGATATTCGCGCTGCCACCTCCTTTCTACGCAAGTTGATCAAGGGACTTCACTGCGAAGTGCGGTACGTTCACGTTCAGGCTACCGACCAGGTCCTGGAAGGGAAGCGGGAAGAAAAATTCGTGGAAATGTCGTTCGGAGCGGACTTCCCTAGCTATACGTATAAATTCGATAGCCTGCCAGCCGGGAAGGTAGCTCAAAGTCTTCTCCAGTATACCGTAGATTCGGAGATCGACCTGCTGGTGGTGGGTCGTAAGCATCGCTCCTTTTTCGATAATTTATTCCACGGCGGACATCTCGGACCGATCGTACGTAAAAGTGAAGTTCCCGTTTTGATCACGCCCTGCTAAAGTATAAGGCACGAAGGAGAATCTTGCTATTTTACAACAAGCCCCCCGCTTTGCAGACTGGCGATAGGGCCCTATCCGGTAACACCAATATGACGTTGGCGCTCGTTCTTGCCATAATCAGGGCTGAGGTAGCTATTGGCTATCCCGCTCCTGATGCGGTAATGGTGCACCAGGGCTGTTGTGTACGGCTTGGGGACCTGCTGATACTGTAGCAATTAATCCCCGGCGGCAAGCCAATCGAAGAAGTGATCCGGCGCTGATGAGGATCATTGCTACAAGTGATCTGGCGCAGCGGTTGAGGGCTTGGAAAGGATTAACTTCGGTATACTAAATCGGAAATCCATGTCGTGCATACTCCTCCCCGTAGATTTTAGCAGTGCTTGTCACAATGCCTATCGCTACGGTCTCCACCTGGCTAAGCATATGGGCCTGGATGTTGTCCTTGTCCATTACTACAGCGGCTCCATTGATCCGCGTGGCACCTTCTATATCGGTGGAGACGGTTCCATCCAGGGCAGTTTTGAAGACCGCCTTCGTCAGTTCGCCTATTCGACCGGTGAGATGGAGGGATTTACGGCCATTGAGCCGCCCTGCAGGGTGAATATTCATTACGAAACCGACGTAAGTCTGACCCCGGCCGCGGCCATCGCCAAGCGGGCAGGTAAGTCCGATATTAAAATGATCGTGATGGCCCCCCGCAGTTCCTCGAGCGTCCTGGGCAAATGGTTGGGTAGTACGACGACTACGGTCTCGGAATCCTGCGATCGTCCGATCATGATCGTCCCTCCCGGGGCTCACTTTAAGCCACTGAAGGAGGTAGTCGTTGCCAACAATGGAAAGACCGTTGACACCTTTCCCCTGTCCTATTTGGACGAATTTTCCGTTTTGCAGCAGGCTCGCCTCCACTTCGTGTTCGTCGAACCGAACAACAACGGAACGAATGAGAACGTCCAGCCCTGGATTCCCGCTAAGGACCGTAGCGGTAGCGAAAGCCACGGAGCGGATGGTTACATTGTCAACACCGTTCATCAAAAGGATATTAGTCATGGTCTGATGGATTACGCCGGCAAAGTCGATGCCGATCTGATCGTTGCCGTCAACCATACGCGGCCACTTTGGCGTGCCTTCTTCCGGATAAGCCTTACGCAGGATCTGGCCCTCAGATCCCGCCTACCCATCCTGGTGTTGCACGCCGATGCCCGGGATGCGGCCGATAACCGAGCCCACCAAGCGGCTAAAGAAAAAATTTGACCATGCACCGTATACTTTTTCTCCTACTTCTCAGTCTCACGGTAGCTACTTCTTGCAGTGAGGATCAATTCCTGGCGGGCGTAACCGCCGAGCGTGCTTACATCGACCTGGTCTACGCCATTTCTCACAACGACACACTGGAAAGCCGGGCAGCTGCCACACGATTGCTAGTGGAGGTAGACAACCTTCGATCGCTTGCTTTTCGCCCGCTGCGTCAGGAAGATGTGGACGACCGCAGCTACCACCTCGAGCGCGCAGGATGTGCTTTCGCGGATGCGCTGGTATCGGTAGATATCGGATGGCTTGATCTGGCGAGCGTGCAGTTAGACCGTGCCGTTTTTGAATTGCAAGCTGCTGACGGGGCGGTCTTCAACGAGCTATACGTTGGGGGAATCTACGACTTCGCATCTGCTTGGCTAGCCGTTGACGCCTTGGCCCAGCAGTCAGCTTCCTCCGCCGAGGTACCTTCCGATTGCATTACCTATGCCCTGGGCGAGTGGAAGCACGTTCTGCATCTGCGGCCCGATCCGGTATTGTATCCGGATCTGGCGCTCGACCCGCAACCCTATTTAGTGGCACATGCTGCCTTGCAACAGAAGTTGGCTGATTTGTCATCGAAGATAGATTCCGGAATACCTGTAACGGTTGCGGACGTCCATTCGGCGAGTGCTGCTTTCTGGAACTTGCTGGAATTATTCGGCACTGACAAATTGCCGTCTGAAATTAGTCTACCCCCCGGGCCTGTCGATGCCGAAGTCAGACCAGTAATCCTCTGAGCTTGTCAGGCTGGGAAACGTCAATCTGTCGCCCATTCGTAGTCACAAGCCCATCGCGGCGAAAATCCGACAAAGCCCGTATCACGCTTTCCTTCGTCGTGCCGACCATTTGAGCCAATTCTTCCCGCGAGAGATCTATGGTAGCCCCCTGGTATCGCGCGTGCAGATCACAGAGCACGAGGGCTGTTCGTCGTCGCACACTGTCATAGGCCTGCTGGACCAGTCGGTCCGAACGTTCCACGGCTTCTCCGGCCAGTAAATGCATTAGGGTTTCCGCCACGTTGCGGTCCCGGTTTACGAGTTCGAGTAGTCGGTTCGCGGGAAGGCGAGAGCAGCGAACGGTCTCGCTGGCCGCGCGCGCGGAATAGTAAAGTGGTAAGCGCTCGAGCACACAGGCCGTACCGAAAAGATTTTTGGGGCCCAGATCGGCGATGATGTAATCACGTCCGTATTCGTGGGTGCGGGAGAGGTGAACGTGGCCCTCTTCCACGCGATACAAGAAGTGGGGGTATTCCCCATCGCGGGCGATGAGTTCTCCTTGGCCGTAAACGATGCTGGTGCCGATATCCGAAAACGTTGCCACCAAGGTTTCCATTCCGCGCTGTGGATCACTGAGGTGAGGGTGTGTAGGGGCCGGGGCAGGATTGTTGCGGGCGGCCTTTTTGAGGCGTGTGCCTACTACCTGCAGTAATTCGTCCTTATAGAACGGTTTGGTGATGTAGTCATCGGCGCCCAGGTTCATCCCCCGCCGGATGTCTTCCTTCTCCGTACGCGCGGTAATGAAGACGAAAGGTATGGCGGCGGTTTTTTCGTTTTCAGTTAGCAGGTTGAGGACCCCATAGCCGTCCAGTTCCGGCATCATGACGTCGCAAAGGATCAGATCCGGGATATTTGAAAGGGCGAGCTTTACCCCCTCCAGGCCATGGTTGGCGGTAATTACTTCATAGCCGTAAAGCTCGAGGATCTCGGCGAGGTTTTCCCGTACCTCCTCATTGTCCTCGATGATCAACAATTTGGATTTACTCATGGGTTCGGAGGGATTAGGGTAAAGGGCAACGTAACCGTAAAGGTAGTGCCTTGACCAAGTTGGGTTTGGAAGTCTATGGTGCCAGATAAAAGGTCTACATAATGACTTACGATATTAAGGCCCAGGCCGGTGCCTTTGATGTTTTCCACATTCCCGGCCCGGAAGAACCGATCGAAGAGGTGGGACTGGTCAGTTTCCGGAATGCCGATCCCTTTATCCTCCACGGAGATGCGCAGCTTGCTCCCGGCGGATTCCGCACGCACGATTATCAGGGCGTCCTCCGGGGAATATTTTGCGGCGTTCGAGATAAGATTCATCAAAACGTGGCGAAGCAGTTTCGGATCACTTTCCACGTTTTTGATCCCCTCGGCAACGATCATCTCTATATGCTGGCCCGGGCGCATTTGCCCTTCGCTGCTTTCGATACTGGTGGCCAGTAGTGCCCGAACGTCGATGGTCTGAAGGTTAACGCCCACCTTGCCCTGCTCCAGCTGGGAAAGAGATAGGAAATCGTCGAGGACTTCGGTCAATTGGTTGACGGCCGATTTGATCCGATCCAGGTGGCGAAGCCGTTTGGGTTGTTGCTCCGTATCCTGGTAGAGTTCGATGATCTCGGCGGAACTGAGGACCGTACTCAGGGGGGTCTTAAATTCGTGGCTGGCCATGCTGAGGAAGCGGCTCTTAAGCTCGTTGAGCTCTCGCTCTCTGCCGAGGGCACGCTTGAGCTCCGCTTCACGGGTGCGCAGGGCGGAGGTTCGTTCGCTTACCTTATTTTCCAGTTCCCGGTTCAGTTCGTTCACCCGTTCCTGCGCGCGCCGGTATTCGGTCAGGTCGTGCAGTATTCCGGTATACACAATGCCGGTATCCAGCTTCACTTCACTTACCGCCAGGCGGAGGGGGAATTCACTGCCGTCTTTCCGGCGGCCTACCACTTCCCGTCCGATCCCTATAATGTGGGGTTTCCGGGTGCGCTGATAGCGGTTGAGGTACTCATCGTGGTGGGCCCGATCGTGCCCGTTCATCAGCATGTTGACCTTATTGCCCCGCATTTCTGCCGCGGGATAACCGAAAAGGTTCGCCGCCGCCCGATTCGCGCTTTCAATGACACCACGCTCATTAATGGTGATGATGCCGTCGGTCGCCATCTCAAATAGGGCCTGTAATCTCCGCCCGTAATCATCATCCTTTGGTGTATCCATATCTTCCGTTATTGACCGGCAGGCTTGGAAAACCAACGCCAATCACCAGGATTCTCTCCTGCGGTGAAGTTACGGAAGTACAGCGGGGGGATTAGCAGGCTGAATTTATGGCTGGAAAACGCCACGGAAGAAACCGCAGCGGATCATAGGAGCGCCTGCCCGCTACCTCCCCCGGCTAAAAACGCAAACGTCAGAACTTGACTGCCGGCAAACCGATGCAACCGTTCCTTTTCGACGGAGCGATCGTATCAGGCGACCTTGTCGAGCTTGGAATTCTTCGCTACGGCGAGGGGCAACACCTTGGAATCGGATACGGCCTTTTCTTCCGCTTTAAAGGTGATACCCAGCATCGCACTCAGGAAGATGGGAAGCGCCAGGAGAGCGAGCGCGTAGATTCCGGTGAACATACCCAAAAGGACTACGCCCATCATGAGGTAAAAACGAATGACAACTTTGTCAAAGGTGATAGCGTAAAAGCGCATGGCTGATTTCGTTTGTTGATGTCACAAAGTTGCCCGGATTCCCTCACCCATTTTCTGATCTACATCATCGGTGGTGATGATTCATGCCATTCCTTTTCGATCTGACTCCCGGGATCGCCGTGGCCGGCTTATCCCGATCCTCTTACGATTTAAAGGCACTTGCGAAAGCATGAAGAAGCCAACATTTAACGTTGTGAAATGGGGCGGAAGGAATGGCCAAGGCTTGTCTTCCTTGCATCCCCTCCCTTTATAACCCACCCGTTTGGGAGGGTTGTAGATTTACTTTTGTAGTTCGGATTCCTCGCCTGTCTTGTAAACCCTATGCGATTAGTTTTCTATTTAACATTTTTGTTTGCTCTGTTTTGTCGTCCCGTACAGTGCCAGGAGACCATCCTCTACTTTTCCTGGAACAGTTCGATCACGGTCCCGGATATCGGTCCCGACGGGCTGGTAGCCACTACGGATAGCCCCTACGCTAGTATCGTTTCCGGTGGTGTCGATGGAAGCAACGGCTTGTCTGCCGGTCTGCGACCGGGGGGAAGCCCCAGTGTCTTGCAGGACAAGGCGAATCTGAACTTGGTGGTTCCCGCCACCGAAGCCTTCAATGTGGATGGTATTGATATATCGATCGATTACCAGCGCGACGAATCCTCCGGGAATCTGGTAAGCAGGGGAGCTGGCTTCGTGTTTGGTACCGCGGCGGGTGCCTACGTATCGTACCGACTCCAGGATCCCGTAGAGGGAAATATCACCACCTTTACCTCGAATGCCACCGCCTTAAATATTGATGACAATCTCTTCCATACCCTCCGGTTTGTCTACGACCCGAATAGCGGAGAGGCTATCCTGAGCGTAGACGGAAGCGCGGTTTGGCAAAACGGTTTTAATACACCCGGTCAAACCCTGTACTGGGATGAATCGGCCGACCTGATGATCGGTACGGACATTGATGGTAATGGTGATGCTCGCGCAATCCTGGATAATTTCTCTTTCGGGGCTATTCTTCTTCAGCCGCTTCCCGTGGACCTTGTTGCTTTCACCGCACTTGCGAATATGGAAGCAGTTCAGTTAACATGGGAAACCGCCCAGGAGGAAAACCACGAAAGCTTCCGGGTACAGCGGTCCTCCGAAGCGGGGAAGTGGACGACCCTGGCAACAGTAGGCGGTAGAGGCGATCGGCGCTCGGGGGCCATGTACCAATTTACGGACACCGACCCCCTGCAGGGGATCAATTATTATCGCTTAGCGCTGGTCGATTACTCCGGAAATGCCACCTTTTCGCCGATACGAAGTGCTCGTTTCCTGACCCCCGATCCGCACAGGTATGCCCTTTTCCCAAACCCTGCCGTAGACCTCATACAGCTGAACTGGGCTGACGGACCGGATCAAGTCCGTATCATCGATATCCACGGCAAGGACGTTTCGAAGGCCGTCGAGGTAGTCCATCACACCTCTTCCGGCCAGCACCTGGATATCCGTGCCCTCTTGCCGGGTTGGTATATAATAATGAGTCCGGGCGGCCCGCTTCCGGTATTCAAGCGTTAGGCGGGCCGGCCTTTCGACCGGAAGTGTACCTTCGCGCCATGGATGCCCCCAAAGAAATCTCCTATTCCGGCGGACCCCTCCGCGGCCACTTACGCCTGACCGGCTCCAAGTCCATAGCCAACCGCGCCCTTTTGATTCGCGCCCTGACGCCGGGCGGTTTTGAGATCAGCGGAATGGCCGCAGCCGACGATACCGTGCGCATGAAGCGTTTGCTGGAAAGTGAAGGCGAAGTACTGGATTGCGGACCCGCCGGTACCACTTACCGATTTCTCACCGGATTCCTCTGTCGCCGCCGCGGAACCCAGCTGCTCACCGGTAGCCAAAGGATGAAGGAAAGGCCGATCGGAATCCTCGTAGAAGCACTACGCACTTTAGGTGCGGATATCGAATACGCGGAAAAGGAGGGTTACCCGCCACTGCGCATTGGTTACAGCCCCCTGGACAAAAGCGACCGGGTTTCCATTGCCGCGGACACCAGCAGCCAGTACATCTCCAGCCTGCTGATGCTGGCACCAACCCTTCCAACGGGGCTGAAACTGACCCTGGAGGGAGAGATCGTCAGCCTTCCTTACATCCGCATGACCCTATCGCTCATGGAGCACTTTGGCGTTCGGCACCACTGGGAAGGGCAGACCATTGTCATTAATCCCCAGGTCTACCAATCGCGATCCTTCACGGTGGAAGCGGACTGGTCGGCGGCAAGCTATTACTACAGCGTGGCGGCACTGGCGGAAGAGGCCGATCTTCGCATCGACGGTTTATTCGAGGAAAGCCTCCAGGGGGATGCGGTCGTAAGCCGGCTGTACGAAGAATTCGGGGTGACTACTGCTTACACACCCGAAGGTATCCACCTCCGGAAGCCCGCGGGGGTCGCTGCCCCGTCGCTCTTCGAGCACGATTTCGTGGAGTGCCCCGACATTGCGCAAACCGTGATGGCTACCTGCGCCGGACTTGGCGTTCAGGGCCTGTATTCCGGTCTTCAAACGCTGTTCATCAAGGAAACCGACCGGGTGAAGGCCATGAAAACGGAACTCGGGAAATTGGGCGTATCGCTGTATAAAATCCCGGCCCGGATGGCCGGAAAAACCGGTATCCAGTACTTCGCTCAGGAGGGTCGTGCCAATTTTGCCGCCGGCACCCCGACCTTCGTTACCTACCACGATCATCGTATGGCTATGGCCCTGGCCCCTCTTGCCCTGCTACATCCCATACGGATCGAAGATCCGCAAGTGGTGGAGAAGAGCTACCCTGATTTCTGGGGGGATTTCGGTGCTTTGGGGGTTGGATAGCGGTTGCCGGTTTGTCGCGAAGCCCTTCTCTCGCGGGCGCTTGTTGCAGATCTCGCTCGTCTGTGGGCGTCCCTTCCAGGGCGGCTAGAGGCAGTTATGGATGGGCCCGTGTAAAATTCTTGTTGGTGACTTAACAATTTTCTGTACCCGGTGAGTACCGGCGAAGCCGGCCAATCTGCATAACTCAGTACGGCCTTTGATAAGCGGATCAAAAAAATCAGCGCCCTAATCACCGCATTAATCCATTGAATCGGCGGTTAGATTTGCCCCATAGTCGCTACGGTAGCCTGATTTCCCGTAAGGGATCTGGCCCGGCAAGGACCGACCAGCTGCCCGAACCTTCTTACTTTGTCCCTTCTACTTCAAACATCTTACTTCTCCATGCCCCGTAAAACCGCCGAGCAACGCACGACCCTCGATCTGAACGGTATGCGGATACCCGTACGCATCATCACCGAGCGGGGGCGGCGGGCAACCATTGCCTCGGTAAGGCAACGGGCGCTGTACATCCGTTTGCCCCACGCCCTGGGGGAACGTGACCGCAAAAACCGCCTCGCGGAAATGGTAGAATGGGCCCGCAAAACGGCCGCTGACCGGCCGGAAGCCTTCGCCCACCTGATCGCGCCACCGGTAGCCACTCACTATACATTCACCTTTCGGGATACCGATTATCACATCAAGGTAAGTACCCACCCGGGCAGGACGCACAGCATCGTACCTGCCACAAGTCGAGGCCTCGAGATTAATTTAAGTTCCTGCGCCCCGCCGCCCGAACAATCGCGGTCGATTCCCAAATTACTGGCGAAATACTTTGCCGGGGGATGCCTACCGGAAGTAGCCCGCCGGGTCCACGAGCTCAATGATATGCACTTCCGGAAAATGGTCCACGAAGTCAAACTGAGCGATACCTACACCCGCTGGGGCTCCTGCTCCCACCGAGGCAACATCAACCTGGCCACGCGCCTGCTACTCGCCCCGCCCCCGATTCTGGATGCCGTTATCATCCACGAGCTGGCGCACCTGCTGGAGGCCAACCACGGTCCGAAATTCTGGGCTCACGTAGCCCGTGCGCTTCCCGATTACAAAGTGTATGACCGATGGTTACGCGAAAACGGCCCCGCGCTGCGTTTCGATCCGGAACCCATAGCTTAGCGTTTGTTGGAACTCTCCTCACCGACCTGCAAATAACCCTTTTGCACCCCGGCTTCCTCGGTCGATTGCGTACCTAGCACGGAGCATGCCCCCAATCGCCCGCCTCGTTAGGGCACAAAATGACATATTTCCGGTCAGGTTCGAAAAGCCCTGACAAACGCCTAATTTTGCCCCATGCGCCTATTCATTACCGGTCTGCTTATCGTGGTCCTGGCCAGTTGCATCTCCCCGAAGAAAGCTGCCGAGCGGTACCAACCCCGGATCGATGCCCTCGATAGCCTGGCCAACCTCCAATCCGATTCGATCTACCAACTCACCCTGGCCCTGGAGCGGAGCCGGGGCGGTAACGATATGCTGCTCGAAACGCAGGACCGCCTGCAGGATCGCCTGATCGAGCAGGACGACCGCATCGAGTCGCTGGAAAGCAACCTGAGCAGCACCAGCAGCGAAATGGGCGAACAGCTCGGGAACCTCCGGGAAGCGCTGGAACGTCGGGAAACTACCCTGGATTCCCTGATCGCTACCCAAAGCCGCATCATCCGAAATTATTCCGCGGGCCTCTCCGCGGTAGCCAACCGGCTGAGCGATTCCCTGGAGACGAAACTCGACAGCAACCAGTTCGTCCTGATCGACAGGCCCGGCGAGGTGATCCTGAGTGTACAGGAAAGCTCGCTTTTCCGGCCGCGATCCGTCGGCTACCTGGTCGATGAGGCGACCGTAGTGCTTCAGACCCTCGCCGGGGTGCTGGAAGATAATCCCCTACTCAAGCTCCGCATCGTCGGGCACACCGACAATAAGCCCAACCCCATCCGCAATACCGACAACTGGGAGTATGGTGCTCTGCGCGCTTCCACTCTGGCCGATAAACTCGCTACCGACTACTACATCAGTCCCAACCGGATCACCGGCGCCACGCAGGGGGAATACGGCCCCACCCAAAGCAATGCCACCGAGGAGGGGCGCTACCGGAACCGGCGCATGGAATTCGTCTTCACCAGCAACGTGGCCAACCTCCTGCGGGAGCTTGACCGCCTTGCCGTCCAGCAACAGGGCACCAAACGGAAATAACCATGGTTGACCAGATCGATATCACCAAAGTCCTCTTCCTCGACATCGAAACCGTGAGCGGGGCACCTTCCTTCGAGGGGCTTGACGAAAATATGCAGTTCCTGTGGTCGCTGAAGGCACCGGGAGCCCTGAAGCGTTACGGGGAGACGATCGAGGGGGAGGAACTGGCCAGCGCCTATTCCGACCGCGCCGGAATCTTCGCCGAATTCGGCAAGATCGTGTGCATCAGCGTGGGAGCCGTGTACCGGGATTCGGACAAAAAGCTCAAGATCCGCCTGAAATCCTTCGCCGACCGGGATGAGAATAAGCTGCTGACCGGGTTCAACGAGATGATCGAGCAGTACTACGGCGACCCCGGGAAATACTACCTCTGCGGGCATAACATCAAGGAATTCGACGTCCCGTATATGTGTCGGCGCATCGTGATCAACCAGTTGGAAATGCCGAAACTGCTGGACATCTCCGGCAAGAAACCGTGGGAGACGAAGCACCTCCTCGATACGATGGAACTTTGGAAATTCGGTGACCGCAAGTCGTACGTTTCGCTCAAACTACTGGCCGGAATCCTCGGTTTCCCGAGCCCGAAAGACGACATTGACGGTAGTGAGGTCGGCCGCGTTTTCTGGGAAGACGACGACCTCGACCGCATCGCCATCTACTGCGAGAAGGACGTGCTGGCCACGGCCCAGTTGTTCCTGCGGTACGCCCGCAAGCCGCTTTTCGGGGAGGAGCAGGTTTCCTTCGTGGAACGTTAAAATATCGGCGGTATTCGTCCGTCAAACGACCGGCCCGCCCATTCGCGTTAGCCTAATGCCCTTCCGCCCTGCTTGCCGGCCGGCGATACGTTAATTTGCTTGCATGAGGTTGTTGCTTCCGGTCCTATGGCTTCTCTTACTGGCGTCCGTCGCGACCGCCCAGGAAGGACAGCTGCCGGCCATGGAGTTCCTTCGCGATCACGCCACCGAATTGGGAGTTCAAGAGGCTGACCTTAAAGAATTAAGTGTGATCGACCGCTATCCCTCGCCGAGCGGTATCGAGCATGTTTACCTGCGCCAACTCCTACAGGGAACGCCTGTATATAATGCCGGAGCGGCCGTTCACTTTCGCGACGGTCGGGTGGTCCATCACCTTGCCTGGCTGGAGCCGGATCTGGCCGCGCGAGCGGTAGTCAACGTACCCAAACTGACGCTTGCGGAAGCTTTTCACGACGGTTTCCCCCCAGCCGGCGCGGTACTGGAGGAAGGTGAGTTAGTATACTACCCCCTGCCGGAGAGCCGGGAGATTCGGCTCTGCTGGCAACTGACTATAGACGATCGGGAAGCCGGCATCCACTACCTAAGCATCATCGATGCCGCGAATGCGTTTCCGTACTACCGCAAGGAACTCACTATCAGTTGTCATTTTCCGGAGTCGGGGCGACGGAGCGCAGGATCAAAACCATCCCACCCACGGGATAGCCCTCCGGTTAAACCGGGCGGCGACGGGGCGATGTACTATGTATTCCCCTTCGGCCTGGAGTCTCCTCGTGACGGTGACCGACAACTGCTTTTCGAGCCATCGGACGACGAAGCCTCGCCCTTTGGCTGGCACGACACGGATGGACGTACGGGGGCAGAACATACTATAACCCGGGGAAATAATGCCTATGCTTACCGGGACGCGGACGAAATTAGGAACGAGCCGGATTCCGGTTTCGTAGCCGACGGCGGAGATCGGCTGGATTTTGATTTCCCCTTCTCCGTCGATGGTTCTCCGGAATCGGTTTTGGAAGCTTCCCTAACCCAGCTCTTTTACAATACGAACGTGCTCCACGACTGGGCCTATGCGCATGGCTTCGACGAGCGAGCCGGCAATTTCCAGGAAAATAATTACGGGCGCGGGGGGCGGGGGCAGGACCCGGTACTGGCCGAGGCTCAGGATGGATCCAGCAGCAACAACGCTACCTTTTATACGCCGAAGGATGGCAAGCCGGGGCGTATGCAAATGTTCCTCTGGCGGGGTCGAACCGAACTCCTGGAGGTTCGTTATCCGGCATCCGTAGCGGGGAGATTCCCGAGTACCAATGCAGCTTTCGGTCCGCAACTGACCAAAGCGCCCTTCACCGGTGAATTAGCCATCGGCCTCGATGGCAGTGACCAGCCCGAACTGGGGTGCGGGCCCCTCACGAACGCCGATCACGTAAAAGGGAAGATCGTGATACTGGAGCGGGGGGATTGTCCTTTTCAGGTGAAAGCCTATAATGCGGAGCAGGCGGGAGCCAAAGCCGTCATCATCTGCAATCCCGCCAACGACCTGTTTACGATGGCAGGTATGGAAAACGGACAGGACTACCCGGTGACCATCCCCGTGATTCTCCTTCGGCAGGTAGACTGCGAACCCCTGAAAGAAGCCCTGTTCGCGGCCGAAACGGTGCGCATCGCGTTGGCTGATTATAGTCGAGCCCCGATCGACGGCTCCTTCGATAACGGAATCGTGGCTCATGAGTACGGCCACGGCATCAGTAATCGGATTATCGGTGGGCCGAATAATAACCTCTGCCTGCTGAACGACGAGCAAATGGGCGAGGGGTGGTCGGATTTCTTCCTGTTGGCTTCTACCCCTCGCTCCGCCTACCCCTTGCCCTCCGGTAGGGAGAGCCGCTCGGTCGGGGCCTACTCCACGGCTGGTCCCACGGGCGCCCGGGGTTTTCGGACGCAGTTCTATTCCACCGATCCGTCGATTAATACCCTTACTTACGATAATGTGATCACCGCTGCCATCCCCCACGGTCTCGGCGAAGTTTGGGCCGCGACCCTCTGGGATATGTACTGGGCGATGGTAGATCGGTACGGTTACGATGAAGACCTCATCCATGGAGAGGGCGGTAACAACCGGGCGGTTCGCCTGGTCATCGAAGCCATGAAGTTTACTCCCTGCAGCCCCGGCCTGCTCGACGGTCGCGATGCCCTGCTCGTCGCCGATCGGTTGGAGAACGGAGGTGTAGACGCCTGTTTGCTATGGGAAATATTTCAAAGGAGAGGAATGGGACTCTCCGCCGAGCAGGGCGATAGTAAGGTGCATAATGATAGTCAGGAAGCTTTTGATGCAAATCCATCCTGCCTTTTCACCCTGAAGATCAACAAGACCGCCCGCCGCGATTTCGTACGTCCGGGCGATTCAGTTACGTTCACCCTCACCGTACGTAACGATAAACCGGAGCGGGTTACTCAGGTCAGCGTAACCGACGAAGTTCCCCCGGGCATGACGGTGGACCTCAGCCGAGTCAGCGGACCTTCAGGCTTTCTCCTCGACAATGGGAAACTGACCTTTGCATTTCCGGAAATCGAATCCGGCGAGCAGAAGCGGATCGAGTACACGGTGGCTACCGACTCCACCTGGACCAGCACCCGGCTATTCGGTGATGGTGCCGAAGACGGCGGCGCAAACTGGACAACGGTATCCCGGCAAGGGACGAGCGGTTGGCGCCGGACGGGTTATTCCGCGTTTTCCGGCGACAGCGTCTGGCAGGTTGTGAACGTAAGCTCTGCCCAGGACCACAGTCTTCAGACCGCGCACCCCATTCGCATAGTAGGAACGGCACCGGTACTTCGCTTTTTCACCCGTTACGATACCGAGCCGGCTTTTGACGCAGGGATCGTAGAGATCTCGACGGATGGCGGGATTAGCTGGGAAGGAGTAGAGGATAAATTTGTCCGGCACGATTACCGCGGAAAAATTTCCGATGGTGGTGCGGTTACCCTTAAAGGGAAACAAAGCTTTTGGGGGAACAGTAATGGGTACCGCGAGGTCATCATCGATTTAAAAGCTTACTGGGGGCAGACGCTGCTTTTTCGCTGGCGTTTCGTTTCCGATGAGGACGTCGGGGCTGCGGGTTGGTGGGTCGACCAGGTGGAGGTTTTACCGTCGATAGTGGCCTATGGTGGAGCCGCACACGTTACCTCTTTCGAAGGGGACCGGGACAGCAGTCGCATCCGTGCTCCGGGAATTGTGGTGAACTATCTGAATGATGAAACCGTGGGACTATTTCCCTCCAACATCAGCAATCCCACCCTCACCATCTTTCCGAATCCCGCCGCGACCCGCCTTAACTTACGCCTGTTGGGCCGGCATGCGGGTCCTGCACGCTTGCGGCTTGTTTCGGCCGCGGGTCATTTGGTCCTGACCGAGACGGTACAGCTAACGGCGGCATGGCAGGAATTGCCGGTGGACATTACGGGGCTGCCGGTAGGCTCCTATACCCTGATTTTAACGGAGCAAGCTGTCCAAACCGCGATTCCGCTCGTTGTAGTACGCTGATACTCAGAAGGGATATCCAAGTCCGATCTGGGGCTGGATCTCCCCGAGGCTGAACTTGTCAAAGCTTCGCCAGTAGTCACTTTCGGGGTACTTCTCCGCGCCGAGTGGAGTGATGGGCTTGCCCTGACCGGTTTGGGGATAGTTAAAGCGCAGGGGAATGGCCAGGTCCAGGCGGAAAACGAAATAACTCAGGTCGATACGCAGACCGAAGCCTCCGGCTACGGCTAACTGGCGGTAAAAGGGTTCGTGGTAATAGAGGCCACCGTCCTCTTCCTTTTGCGTGCGGCCCCTCAATAAGAACTGGGAACCCGGCCGGTCGGGATCCTCGCCGAAGGTCCAGACATTGCCAATGTCGGTAAATACGGCTCCCCGGAAAAAGGAAAAGAGATTAAAGCGATACTCGAAGTTGAGTTCCAATTGGAAATCACCGGTCTGGTAGAGCAAGTTGTTATTGAGGAGGTTGTCCGCATTGATGCTGAGGGTGTCGACGTAGGAGCCGGGGCCTAATCCCCGGGGCAGCCAGGCGCGCATGGAATTGGCACCGCCGGCAAAAAATTGCTTGACGTAGGGAACTTCCTGGCTGTTCACCAGGGGCCTTGCCGCTGCGATCAGGAAGCGCGTGGCAAAGCTCCGTAAGGGGCTGAACTGTTTATAGTACCTAGCATCGGCCACGCCGAGGGCGTACTGGGCGAACCTGTCGTTGGGGTCGAGCCCGTCGGCAAACTGCCGGGCCAAGAGTACCTCTCCTCCCGTTAGTTCAAACTGTCCGTTAAGCGTGATGGACCTTCCCTGGCGGTCCGGTCTACCGATCCGGGTGTATTCGATGCTTCGGAACAGCAGGCTTAAAAAGTATTGATCGTTGATGCTTCTTCGCAGCCGTTGATTATTCACCAGGATCGAGTCGAACTGGGGCTCAATCGTAAAATTCAGGACGTCCAGCGCGGTGTGATTAATGCGGTAAGAGGTGGTACTCGAGTTGCGGAAGTCGTAACCTATTCTGGCGTTGGCAATGGTATAGGTATAAAAGGTGCGCAGCAGCAAGTACTCGTAGGCGAGACTATACCGGGTGATAGCCCGTTCCTGCAAGTTTCGGTAGAACTTTGAAGAGATCAGGCCCAAGCGCTCCGCAAGGCCGTAGAAGCCGAAATCTTTGAAGCGGGGCAGGTTCAGGGTGGCTTCCGCAGCGAGATCTACCGTGTTAAAAAACTGTGCCGAACTGTCTGGTACGGGGTTGACTTCCACTCCGCCGCGCAGGCCGACGGTTAGCAGTTCAGCGCCACCGAATACGTTCCGATTTCGGAAACTGGGGCTCAGGCTCAGACCGATAAGGTTGTTGCTTAGGGCGGAATTTGCCAGGAGTTGACTCCGGTTGGTATAGTTAAGGTCGAAATCCACGCCAATGGACATTCGCTTATCGGGGCTCAGCTGAATGCGATAGTTGAGGACATTGGGGTCGAGGGGATCAGCTACCTGATTGATACGTACGAATCGGTAAATTCCCAGCCCCCCCAGTGAAAGATTGGTCTTCTCGTAGTCTTCGCGGCTATAGAGGCTGTCGGTTTCGAGGAAGATATTCTGAGCGAGGATCTCCGGCCGCATTCGAAAGTTAGGCGTGGAAGACAGAAAACGGATACCGTCAACTAGGGTGTCGCCTGGGTAATCTGCTCCGCTGGCCTCACGGGCAGGGCTGTAATCCGTAAGTACCGTGACCTGACCTACGCGGAACTTTCGGTAGGGCTCGTCCTGATCGGGCGGCAGTACGGTGAGGTAGATATCGGCGGTGCCGTTGCCCTCCGTAGTATCTATCTCGAGTTTGTCAAAGTAGTTATTGGAAAAATAGGCATACCCCTGATCTTGGAGGTACCTGCCGATGCGCGCCTTTTCCAGGTCGAAGGCGTTTAGATCGAGGGGAGACCCCGCTTGCAATGTGCTCTCCTGCTTTAGCACCTGGAGTACGGAGTCAATTTCCGGTTCCGGACTATTGTAAACCACCGTGTCGATCATAAATCGGGAACCAGGATCGACGTGGTAGATAAGGTTGACCTTTTTTCGTTTCCGTCGATCAGCCTCGTGATACGCGGTGGCGTCGAAGTATCCCCGATACCGGAGAAAGTCCTCCATCAATGCCGCGGAACGTCGACTGAGGCTATCGCTGTAGTAGGTGGGGGGTTGACCGATGGTCTGCCGGAGGAATCGGTCGATCCTGGACGTATCCTGGGGGCGATTATTGGCCAGGTAAAAGAACTCCCGGGGAAAAAGAAATAGAAAATTTCCATTAGGTTCCTGTTTGGCCAGCACCCCCAACTCGTAGATCACTTCCCCCCGTTTGTCCAATTTCACCCCTTTGCGGAGTTCGACACGCTGGTTGGTGAGCAGTTCCTGGTCCTCCGGTATGTATTTTGTAACATTGCAGGACGTCAAGAGTACCGCGGCCACCAGCATCGGACCGACGCAGCGCAGACCCCCCGCCAGTATGCCCATTAGCTCCGGTACGATAAAATTCATAAGCAGCCTACGTCAGAAAAAAGTCAGGCAAAATTACCACAAATTCACCGTCGAAGGCGCGCGAATGGTTGGTGAACTTCTTCAACAAGATCGATACAGGGTAGAACATGTTTACGCCCTGGACAGCTGGGAGCATACTATTTCCACTTCAACTGATGCTTCCGTAACGATCGTCACCCCACGGGAGTTGGGTCGGATCAGTCAACTTGCCACCCCCAATCAGGTTTTGGCCGTCGTCGATATTCCCCGGGCGGAAGACCTTTCAGCCTCGCCCCCGGAAGACGGCTGGTCGCTGTACCTCGATGGTATCCAGTCGCCGAGTAACCTGGGGGCGCTGCTCCGAATTGCCGACTGGTTCGGGTTTCCGAATGTCTACGGGGGACCGGGTACCGCCGATCTTTATAACTCCAAGAGCGTCCAGGCAAGTATGGGGTCCTTTCTGCGGGTACAGTACCGGCAAGCGGATTTGAAGGATCTGGTGCAGTCTTTTCCTGATTTACCCGTGTATGGTGCGGACTTGTCGGGACAGAATATTTATGCCCTTACTCCCCCCGGGGCGGGCATCCTCGTCATAGGGGCGGAGGGCCCGGGGATCAAACCGGAAACCAATAAACTTATCGGGCATCGACTTACCATACCAAAGGCAGCGGGACGCCAAACCGAAAGCCTGAATGCCGCGGTGGCTGCCGGGATTCTAATGGGGTGGCTGGGCGTAGGCGGGAGATAACCTATTTTCCCTTTCCCTGAATCAGCACGACAAGGGTGTAGAAGAGAATCTTTAAATCCAAAGCGAGGGACCGGTTTTCGATGTAAAGAATATCAAACTTAAGCCGCTGCACCATCTCCTCAACGGTGCTGGCGTAGCCGTATTTGACCTGCCCCCAACTGGTGATGCCAGGACGTACCCTAAGCAAATGGCGGTAGTGGGGCGCACGCTTACTAATGAGGTTAATGTAAAACTGGCGTTCCGGTCGTGGCCCCACGAGAGACATATCACCGACCAGGACGTTCCAGAATTGAGGTAATTCATCCAGCCGCCATTTCCGCATGGTAGCGCCCCATGGGGTACACCGCTCGTCCTCATCGCGGCTTAGCTGCGGCCCCTGTGTTTCCGCGTCGGTATACATCGAACGGAACTTGATGATGCGAAACGGTTCGCCATCCAGTCCTATCCGTTCCTGGGTATACAGCACGGGACCCGGTGAAGAAAGCTTTACCCGGAGCGCCACGTAGATGTACAGCGGTGACAGCAGGATGAGCATCGTCAGCGACCAGAATAAATCGAAGGCGCGCTTGGTCATACGCTGCCAACGGGGCATAAGGTTTTGCCGGATTTCAATGAGTACCGCCCCGAAGACGTGGTTCATCTTTACGGTGCCCAACATGATGTCGTACATGTCCGGGATAATCTTCACAAGCACGTTCCTTTCGTACGTACTCAAAACCCCGAGAAGTTCCCGGACCCGACTATGCTGACTGGTATCGATGGCTATGATGACCTCTTCAATGTTTCGCTCCTCGATCAGTTGACCCAAATCCCCGAGGCTGCCCAGGCGGGGTAGTTGCCGATTCAGTGGGGGACCCTGTTTGCGCGGGCCGTCTACGAAGCCGACAAACCGGTAGCCCAGACCCTTAGGTCTTGATACGATGTCTTCATACAAGGCCACCGCCCGCTCCCCGCCGCCCACGATCAACGTATTAAAGGATACCTCGCCTGCCTTTAGACGCCGACTCGCCCCGGTGAGGAGCCACATTCGTGCAAAGGCGGTGAGGAAAAAATGACAGGTGAAATAAAGCAAGGGGGGGTGATAATAGGCCGCGCTGACCCCTTCGGCAGCATCGATAAAGACGGCAAAGAATAGAATGATCGTACCGGCAAGAGAGAGCACCAGTGTATGGGCCAGCGTGGTGAGACGGCTCAGGCGGTAAATGTCGCGATATTGATCGAAGAGGGCGTAAACACTCGCCCAGCCGGCTGCCACCAGCAGACCGGTACCAATCAAGTCTCGATTCGGTACTTCACCGATCCAGTGGAATAACCACCAGGCCAGCCAGGCCGTAAGCAGATCGGCAGCAACATACACGTACCGATCCCGACGCCTTCTGGCGGCGGTGTCCGGTTGGATGGTTTGCGTATGCGTAATTGGTGGCGTCATCACGGGACGAAGTAAAGTAGCTTTAGGTTGTCAAGGTAAACCGTCCCGGTGGCAACCTGCTCCGGTAACAGACTGGATAGCGCGATTCGCAGTTCGTCCAGGTTCGCCGAACCGATCACGGGGCTAAGGTTAAAATAGATTTTCGTCCAGGAATTCCTCGGAAGAAATCCCGGATCGAATACCTTTACCCTGGTGGCGTTCGACTGCCCGACTACCCCGAACAGCGTCGGGGCATCGGCCAGGAAATCCACCTCCAGCCACACGGTGATCGGTACCCGGTTCAGGTCGCGAAACGTACTTCCGGTGACTACCTCGAAAAGGCGGCTCGCGTCCGAGAGTTCAATGGCACCTGCGGCCTCGCCACTTCTTACAACGGTGGATTGGACCTCAATTCCGGGTCCAGTCGTGAGCACATCCGTGAAAACGCGCGGGCTGCCGGATTCAAAACCTTCCACGAAACCAAAAACGGTATTGTTTCGGTACCCTATGGTTGGCCGACCGAGGTCGATGTTCGTGCCGCTGGCCAGCTCCAAGTTTCGCTCGACGGAGGTATAAAAGGGGTAGATATCAGGGGTGACACTGCGTCCGTCCTGGTGAATGCCCGCTTCAAGCCGGATGGTGGTATTGCCCGCCCTAAAGACAGGGATTCGGGCAGGTAACGGGAAGGCACCGATGAATTCTTCCTCCGCAAACGCCCACACCTCCGTGATTTCGGCGGTAGCGGCTCCTCCGTCCGGGCTAGTTTCCAACTGAAACCCCTCGATCAACACAAAGGCGGGTTCCATTTCCAGGTCGCTCGGACAGGAGGTGAGCAAAAACGGTAAAAGCAGGATAAGGAGGGGGTATTTTGCCATCAGAACGGAGCCCGCATACGGGCCTGATTTTCAGCCACTGCTTCGGAAATACGTTGTGCGAGTTCCAGCGCCCGGTACCCGTCTTCTATACTCACCGCTACGGGCTTGCCCTGCTCAATGCTGTGGGCCAGACTCTCGAGCTCCATTCTGATCGCGTTCACCGGGCCGCTTTCCGGTTGGTCGACGTGAATGATGCGTGGGCCGCGCGGGGTGTCCAACGGAAATTGCTGGCCCTGGTCCGGAATGTTTTCCGCGCCGGGATCAAATAAACGCACTACCTGGCTTTCTTTCTCCAGTAGGTCCAGGCTGATGTATGCGTCCCGCTGGAACAGCCGCACCTTGCGCATATTTTTCAGACTAACGCGCGAGGCGGTTAGATTGGCGACCGCCCCGTTATCAAATTCAATGCGCGCATTCACGATATCGGGCGTCGTGCTCAGAACGGCTACCCCGCTTGCCCGTACATCGGACACCTTTGCTCCGGCTAGTTTGAGCACGATATCCAGGTCGTGGATCATCAAATCGAGGACAACGCTCACGTCCGTACCCCGTGGATTGAACAGCGCCAGCCGGTGGGCCTCGATAAAATAGGGCTTGATCGGCGTGTCTCCGAGGGCGAGTAAGGCGGGATTGAACCGTTCCACGTGGCCGACTTGCACTAATTTGCCACT
Source organism: Lewinellaceae bacterium (assembly GCA_963747415.1). Classification (GTDB taxonomy): domain Bacteria; phylum Bacteroidota; class Bacteroidia; order Chitinophagales; family Saprospiraceae; genus Neolewinella. The sequence continues at coordinate 3,197,341 of CAVVFF010000004.1, forward strand.
TTGCTGGCTTAACTCAATGAGTTCCCGGGCCTCTTCCAGCGTTTCAGTGAGGGGCTTCTCCACGAAAACGTGGCATCCTCCCATTAGGGCCTTCTTTACTACAGCGAAGTGCGAGGAAGTCGGCGTCACCACGTCTACCACATCAACGGCCCGAATCAGTTCGTCCAGGGAGGAAAAAGCTTTGACGCCGAATTCTTTCGCGATGGTTTGCGTGAGATCCCGATCCGTGTCAAAGATCCCGGCAAGCTGATAATCCGTTTTAGCAAGCTGGATACATTTGAGGTGGATCTTACCGAGGTGGCCGACGCCGATTAGTCCGATGGAAAGCATGGGCAGGAATTGAAAATGCAAAGCTACGCTCTGCACTACAAAGCCCGAATCGAAGGAGGTAAGTGTTAAAATCGTATGCTTAAAGAAATTTTAACACTTTATTTTCAGGTAAAATTTGACCGGATTAATCTTTTAAACCAGGCAATATAATTTGGCCTTTCGACGTGGCCTGACGATTAATAAGGTGAGCACCCGTGCGGGCCGACGATCAGTCGGAAGCTTACCAAGGGCACCGAATCGGAAACCGAACACAGGTGTTTTGTCGTACGTTAAAAAAGAAAGCAATGGATGCTAGCCCTTGATTAGCAAGGGTCAATCCACCTAGCTTTGTAATCATAAGGAATCGGGTTATGACCCGCCTTTGTGATTTAGACGGGACAGAATTGGTGCCCATTCATGCGTACCCGGTTGCACCCGGGGCCGCGATTTTTTTCACGAAATAGACACTATGAGCAAGCTCCGCATGGTGCTTAGCCAGTTGCTAATCCTGCTACTGGTAACGGCATCCTACACCGCACAAGCTTCTCCTACCTCACCTTTAAATTCTAAAAAAGAGCGCAACCGCGCTAAGATCGTTCACCGCGTACAGCAGCTCGATCTACCCCTCAAGGTCGCTACGACCGACGATTTTACCGATCGTAAGATCAATGAATACCTGGAGTTAGGTCATCGCAGTACCGAGCGTATGCTTGGTCGGGCGAACCAGTACTTCCCCGTATTCGAGTACTATCTCCGCAAGCATCATATGCCTGCTTCTCTTAAGTATCTGGCGGTTGCCGAGTCCATGCTCGTCCCCGGAGCCGTTTCTTCCGCATCTGCCGCCGGTCTCTGGCAGCTTATGCCCGCCACCGCCCGCGAAATGGGCCTCCGGGTAGACAGCATTGTCGATGAGCGACTAGATCTTTACCGCAGCACCGAAGCAGCCGTTCTGATGCTCAAGCGCCTACACGCTGAGTTTGGCGACTGGCACCTGGCACTGGCCGCTTACAATTGCGGCAACGGACGCGTACGTAAGTCCATCCGGATAGCCGGGAGCGACCAGTACACGAAGGTGAAGAAATACCTGCCCCGGGAAACCCAGCGTTATGTGGCCGCATACGTGGCCGCTGCTTACGCCGTCAACTATTATGGCGACCATGGTTTGATCCCGCACGAATTGGAAGGTACCGATTACGTTATGGTCCATCAGTACATGAACCTCTCCAGGATCGCACGCGAGTGTGACCTGCGGGTAGCCACGCTCCGCCGCCTGAATCCAAACTTCGTTCGTGGGTACGTACCCACGAACACAGAAGGCTACCGTCTACGGGTGCCCTCGCACAAGAAGCAGCTGGTTCAGCAGTTCCTCTGGGGCCGCCCCAATCTGGTCGAGTTACCACAGAACACCGATCTGCCCGCCGCCCACGCTACGGCAGCGCTGATGGGCTACGATCCACAGTTGATCCTGCTGGGCGTTCCCTCTGAACGCTTGGTCTTTAGCGATCCGGGATGGTCGTTCCAATTCCTGCGCGACGGACTACTCATGAGTCTCTACGACAGCTATCAGGCCCTGGTATAGGCACTACTAGAGATACTGCTTCTTGATGCGTTCCATGCTACGCTTGGATTCACGCTGTCGAATAGTATCCCGCTTGTCGTACACTTTCTTACCCTGAACCAATACCACTTCTACCTTGGCGAGCCCCCGCTCGTTGAGGTAGAGTCGGTATGGGATGATGGTAAGCCCTTTCTCCTTAACTTTCTTTTCCCACTTTTTTATCTCCTGCCGTTTCATGAGCAGTTTGCGGGTTCTCCGCTCCTCGTGGTTGAACTGATTGCCTTGCTTATACTCGCCTATGTATAGCGAGCGGACAAACATTTCTCCCCGTTCGATGCTGCAGTAGCCGTCGCGGAGGTTGACGTGGCCGTCGCGGATCGCCTTGATCTCCGTACCCTTTAGCTTAATTCCGGCCTCTACGGTTTCTAGAAACTCGTATTCGAATTTCGCTTTACGGTTGACGAAGGAAGTGGGTTTGTTCTTTTTGGCCATAGCCGGGAAATATAGCGAAAGGCCAGAAGCACGAGCGTCCCTGGCCTTTCCTTTGGTTAAATCGGTATATGACAACGCATACCCTTAGGCGTGGTTCGGCAGGCCCGGATAAACTAGGCCTTGACCAGACGAGTCCGGAACTTGGCGGAGCGGGTGGTGGCGGTCAGTACATATACGCCGGCCGGCAGGGGCCGGATATCTATTTCCGTTCCAGGCGTCCACGGCCGGTCGACCAGTTGACGGCCGGACTGGGCCAAAATGCTCAGTGTAGCGGGCTCCTGCAAAGGCGCGAAACTCCCGGACCAGGTGAGCGGCATCCGAGTAGCCGAAGTGACAGGCGAGTTCGGAATAGGTCGTATCCGGATGTATACCCAGCACGAAGCGGTTTGAAGATTTTGGCCACCGCTATCTTCGTTCGGATCAAGGCAGCAAACGTAAGCCAACTCAAGCGTGGGACCCGGGAACCCACGCTTGAGTCAGTGTCGGTGAGGCTTGCTAACGCCGAGCTGGACGAACAGAGCACGGGATAAACGCCCAAACCACTTCGTAATGGGTATAGACGCCGGTAAGCGTAAGTTCTCGAAAAACGGACAAAGCGCAGGTATAGCTTCGGGGCTACGCCGGATCTTTTCCGGAATAGCCGCTGCTGCTGCCGTTCGCTCCGGCAATTGGATTTGCTGACCGCCTCTAACGTCGGCGTAGCCACCGCGGTGTGGATGTAGCCTAGCGCCGCGCGGAAGGGGCAGAGGGCCGTGCCTTTATTGTTGCCGTCCGAACGGGCAAAGGCATAAAGCAGATCGTGCCGGGCATGCGGCGGACGGATTCCTGGGAATTGACCCAAGCTTTCGGGTAGAGCAAGGTTACTATTTTCGGGCATACGCCAAACCGACCAGGGTAGGCCGGCAAACGGCAGGGTTCTTCACTAAAGTAAGCGAGCGTTACATACCCAAAAATAAGCTACCGCCAAGATCCGCCAATTGAATAAATGCGACGTTTTAGGTAATATTTGTAAGGTCGTGGGCTGTTTTATCGCAGGATACTAAACGCCCGGGCAGTCATCCAATTACCGCCAAAAAGGAAAGGCCACGTCGGGTCATGACGTTGGCCTTTCATTATTGGGTTTGAACTTTTACTACAAGGACTAACGGCCGTTTTAGCTTTAGAGTTCGGCGGTTAACTGCTATTTGCTGGGCCGTCCGGGCTGGAGGCTTTCCAATAGAAAGTCCGTCATTTTCGTATACAGGTGTAATCTGGTTGGCCCTCCGTAGATGCCGTGGTTCCGATTGGGATAAAAGTACGTTTCGAATTGCTTATTATTCATAATCAAGGCATTCGCCATTTCAGCGGTGTGCTGGAAGTGGACGTTGTCGTCACCCATACCGTGTACCAGTAATAGGTCCCCCTTTAATCGGTCTGCATAATTGATCGGGCTGTTCAGGTCGTACCCTTCCCGGTTTTCCTCGTAGGTACGCATGTAGCGTTCCGTGTAGATGCTGTCATACCACTTCCAATTGGTCACCGGCGCAACGGCGATAGCGGCGGCAAAAGTTTCGTTCCCCTGCAGAATGCCATGCAAAGCCATGAAACCGCCGTAGCTCCAGCCGAAGATTCCGATCCGGTCGGCATCAATGTAATCCTGGGCGCCGAGGTACTTAGCGGCACTGATCTGATCCTCGGTTTCCTGCTTGCCCAGGGTCAGGTAGGTTTGCTTTTTCATCTCTTCCCCCCGGGCTCCGGTACCCCGGTTATCGACTACGGCCACGACGAAGCCTTTCTGCACCAGCAGCTGGAACCAGGCCATATTCTGACCTCTCCAGTTATCCAGCACCTGCTGACTGCCCGGTCCACCGTAGACGTGCATGAGCAAAGGGTGTTCTTCTCCTTCCACCAGGTTGGCCGGCTTGATCATATAGCCGTTGAGCTCGGTACCCTCCTCGGTGGTGAATGAGAAAAATTCCACCGGCTGGTAGCCATAATTTTTGATCCGCCGCGCCAGCGCTTCGTTGCTCACAATTTCACGGACTTCACTACCGGCATCGTCCATCACTACCACCCGTGCGGGCTGGTTGATGTTGGAATTGGTTAAAACGAAGTAGTCGTAGTTACCACTGAACTGAGCATCGTTGTACCCGCGCTCCGCCGCAATGGGTGTAGGCAGGTCCTTCCCCCGCAGGCTTTTAGAGTAAACTTCCCGCTGCATGGGGTCGCGCCCGGCCGCCTGGAAGTAAATGCGACCCTCGTGTACGCCGTAGAATTCCGTGACATCGTATCGGTCGGAAGTGATTTGTTCGGCCTTCCCACCGTCCATATCGTAGCGGTAGATCTGGTTGAAGCCGTCCTCCTCGCTGGTCCAGATGAAGGACTCATCGAGGAAGGTGAGGTTGTCGTGTACGTCCACGTAGTAGGTATTCTCTTCGGTGAGGAGCGTGCGCCGTTTGTCGTCCTCCAGGTCGAAAAGGAGGAGTTCGAGCTTATTCTGGTGACGGTTCATGCGCTGGGCCGTGAGTTCCTCGTCGTCGGTGGTCCACTGCACCCGGGGCAGGTAGTGCCAATCGCCGCTGTCGTCGCCGTTTACGGTGAGCAGGTCGGTGGTCTCCCCTTCCTCGAGTTCGTAGACGTGGAGGCTGACCGTGCTGTTCTCTTCCCCCACTTTGGGATATTTGAACGTGTTGTACTCGGGGTATGCCCCGTTGTGGAAGTCGGTGTAAGTAAATTCGGGCACCGCGCTTTCATCGAACTTCAGGTAAGCCAGCCGCTCGCCGTCGGGGCTCCAGTAAAGCGCCTTACTGAAGCCGAATTCTTCTTCGTAGACCCAGTCGGTGGCTCCGTTGATGATGGCGTTCACTTCGCCGTCGTCGGTCACCTGCGTCAGGTTGCCACTCGCGAGATCCCTGATGTAGACGTCGTTGTCCACCACGAAGGCCACGCGCTCACCGGTGGGGTCGAGGGTGGCCAGGCGGATCTTCTCCTCGGGGTAGACCGGCGTGAAGGTCTGGTCCTCGACATCGTAAACGTAGAAGTAGGACTGGGAGCTCCGACGGAACAGTTGCTCGGTTTCGCTGCTGATCAGGAGTTTGCTTTCGTCGTCGCTGAAGCTGTAGCTGTCGATCTTGCCGCTGAACCCGGAGTCGGTCGGCAGACTGTTCCCCTGCACCAAAGTATCCGTTGCCGCGCCGGTAGTGATATCGGAAGTGACCACGGCGTTGCCGGTGAGCTCCGCGTAGGAAGTACCGTCCTCCAGGAAATTAAAGCCACTAACCCCGTCGGGCGAAAAGGTGTAGGTGGACCAGATATCTTCGAGGGTGATCGGGCGTTGCTGCTGGGCAAAGAGGGTAGTGGTGAGCAGCAAGAATAGGGGAAAGAGAAGGCGCATTCAATTCGGTTAATTAGGGATAGGTAATTCACAACGATGCGGGGGGGCAAGAGGTTTTTGCGGCGGAGCGCGGGTACAAATATTGTCGGGAAGGATTATAAAATGGTACCTATTGACCCCAAGCTTATGCCCTCCCGCCCACCATTTTATAGGTTTAGTGGTGAGGTCCGTCGGATCGTACCGGAATCTGGTCGATAAAAGGCGACGCGGTAAATAGAGAAACTCGAATTTCTCCGGGATTTACCTATTCTGAAAAGCAAATACGCTATGTCACATACCATCATCGACCATTCCAACAGCAAGTCATTTCATACCATGGCCTGGATCGCCTTTGTGCTGGCCTCCGTGGGTACTCTGGCGGGTATCATTCTCCTCGCCGCAGCCCCGGCTACGAAGGGCTTTCTGGCGATGGGTTTCGTTTTTACGGTAAGCTCCTGCTTCACGCTGGCCAAGGTGGTCCGGGACCGCCACGAGTCAGATCGGCTTTATAATAAAGTCGAACGGGCGAAAACGGAGAAGTTCCTGAGCGAAGCGGAGAATCCGGCGTCCGCTTATTGACGGGCGTGGCTATCGGCCCTCAGTAGTTATGTTACCTGCTTTAACAATCTCTTACAACTAAATCCGCTGATCCGACTCGTTGAGGGTACATGCCATTTTCTAAAGCCCTTACCTGCATTCTGCTGATTTCGTCCTCGGTCTTGCCTGCTCAGCGTGGTATCTATTCCGCATACCTCTCCGGATCGCTGTTCGACAATAACGGCGAACACCAGTACTTCGACCTCGATCGGGTGGATTTTTACCATACCAATTTTGGAATGGAGCTGGCGGTGAATTACCGCTTCCCCACTCGCGGCCGGGCCTCCCTGGAAACCGGATTGCGTATCGGGCACCGCGGATTCATGACGGCCCGCAAGGCTTCCGCACTCAGTGTGGAGCCCGGGGTCCTATCGCGTTCGTCCATCGTGCAGGGAGGCTCCGTTACCACCTTCTCGGTACCCGCCCGCCTGTTCATCGGTAAGCCCCCGGCCGTCCGCACGGACCGCAATCAGGGCAGCGGCCTATACGTTGGCGCTGCGCTACAGTATAACCTGCGCCACCGCAACGATCAGAATACCTTGCAATACGCGATTTTCCGGGAGGTAAATCCCCGCTTTCTGCCCTACGGCATGGCGGGCTTCCGCACTAAGGGCGGTTTTCTTCACTGGCAGATGGAGTTTGGTATGCCCCTGCGCCGCACTAACCGCGAATTCGTGGATGACGGACGGACCTTTTCGCTGTGGTTTCGGGAAATTTACGGGTCGGTGGGGCTGGGGCGGGCGTTTTAAAGGGTTCCCTACTTGTAGTCGCGCCCGGTTCCCGACTTATAGTCGGGTTTGTCAGGGGTTATAGGGAGGACAATCCTTTACCTGCGCGAGCGGAGCTCACGAACCGTAGGCGAGCAGCACTCAATTACCGACTTCCAGGCTTATCCGACGCTGACGTTCATCTTCCGAAAACGGTCGAAAAAGCATATCGTATTCGGGATTTAGGAAGGTGAATGGCCAATCTTCCCAGTGGGTCACCAGACCGTCCTTCACTGGATTGTTGAGGACGTACCACATGACCGTAATAAGCTTGCCGGGGCGGACATCGCGGTCGAAGTAGCTGATTTCCCAGAAGGGAGTTCCCTGCGTACCCAGTAAGCGGTTTGCCCTAAGGCTTGTATACGATTTATGGGCATGTACAATCGATCCTGCCGGAATGGTGTCCCCCGTTCGGCTGGCCGCCAGAACGTGGACATGGTTGCTCATCACGCAAACAGCATAGACAAGTATATGGCTGTTCTCCGCTATCCATTGCCAAGAGTCGAGGACAGCTTTCGCTATTTCAGGCTTCGACAGATGATATGGCCCGTTCGACTGCTGATGCAATGCATCTTCCAGCAATCTTTCGTAAAGAAGCTTATTCTTTGAGCCAGCGTCGGACGATGGATCAGTTAACTTATCCTTCTGGTGTCGTGCATATTCCACCCAAATGGTCTCAATAACCGATTGGGGTATGCTCCCCTTTAGCCGGTAAACGATGTGCATGGGTATCGCGCGGAAAGGACGGTGCGGGAATTTTCCAAAAACTTGCATATGGTAGTGAGTGGAAATGGATGTTTCACCGTAATTATAAACATTTTAATTCAATACTTTATTTAAAATCATTTTTGTTTTAAATTAGTTTCGCTGGAGGTGCGGCTCCCAAGCTGTGCTCGGGTTTGGTGAGGCTCCCGAAGTTGCCTCTGGCTGTGTTGCAAATCTTGAAAGCCCTGGATCACCGACTATGAACGCGAACGGCGCTCGTACACCCGGCTTGGTTCCCGAGCTCCGGCTCGGCCGGTATGTTAGTTGGCTTTGTAGGTATTTTCGATCTTACTGTTCACGTCGCGAGCTGGAGCTCACGAACCAACCACGCCGCGAGCCGGAGCTCGCGAACTTCAGTAGCTCGCGAACGAGTATCTTGCCCAACCTTAACCGAACAACACAACCATGCGATACCACCTTACCCTGCTCTTCGGGATCCTGTTTTGCACCTGCGCGTCGGCGCAAAAATCCGATGCCTACCAGCGCCTGGCCGCTATCGCCGAGATCGAGCAGAAGGTCATGGTTCCCATGCGCGACGGCAAACGACTGGCCACTGACGTGTACCGGCCCAGGGCGGTGGAGAAAGCACCCATCATTTTCGTGCGTACGCCCTACCAATTCAACGGCTGGGTAGACGGCGAAGAGCAGGAACGGAACTACGAGCGCGCCTACGAAGCGGTCAGCCGCGGGTATGCTTACGTCGTGCAAAACGAGCGGGGCCGCTACTACAGCGAAGGCGAATGGGACATCCTGGGCGTACCCCTCACCGATGGCTATGACGCCATCGAATGGATGAGCACCCAGCCCTGGAGCAACGGCAACGTCGGACTGTACGGCTGCAGTTCCACCGCCGAATGGCAAATGGCCGTGGCCAGTCTCGGACACCCCGCCCTAAAGGCAATGGTACCGATGGGCTACGGCGCCGGCGTTGGCAGGATCGGGGAGTTCAACGAGCAGGGCAACTGGTACCGCGGCGGTGCCCAGCAGATGCTCTTCACCAGCTGGCTCTACCACGTGCAGCACGATCCGATGGCGCCGAAACTGCCCGAGGGGATGACGCAGGAGGACCTGCTCCGCCTACAGCGCTTTTACGATATGTCGCCGGAGTATCCGGAGATCTCTTCGACGGAGATGTTGTCGACCTTACCGGTCAGTGAGGTGATTTCAGCGAACGACGGACCCAAAGGGATCTACGAAGAGATGATCGCGCGTAAACCCAACGATCCGGCCTGGTACGAGGGTGGATTGTACCACGACGATATGCCCTTCGACGTGCCTACCTTCTGGTTCACGAGCTGGTACGACGTGTCCATCAGCCCCAACCTGGCGCTCTTCAACCACGTACGCGAAAACGCCGAGTCGGAGGAAGCCCGCGAAAACCAGTACCTCTGGATCGCACCCACCCTGCACTGCGCCTACACGCGGGCGGAAGAAAACACGATCGTGGGTGAGCGCAGCGTAGGCGACGCCCGCTACGATTACGACGCGCTGATCTACGGTTTCTTTGATAAGTGGCTGAAGGAGGAGGATCCCGCACAAATAATCGATACGCTAGCGCGCGTGACCTACTACACGATGGGCAGCAACGAATGGCAGACCACCTCCGCGTGGCCCCCGCCGAGCGCGGAAATGGTGCCCTATTACCTCACTAGCCGGGGCGGCGCGAATACGATGTATGGCGACGGAGCGCTGGTCAACCGACAACCCACAACCGACAGTCAACCCGACACCATCATCTACGACCCCATGAACCCCGTCTACAGCTACGGCGGCAACGTGTGCTGTACCGGCGACGCCATCGACGGTGGCTCGATGGACCAGCGCCGGATGGAAGCCCGCAACGACATCCTGGTCTATACCTCCGAACCTTTCACCGAAGATACCGAGGTGACCGGCTCCGTGGAATCCACCCTCTACTTAAGCAGCGACGTGAAGGATACCGACCTGACCCTGAAACTGATTGTCGTTGAAGAGGACGGTTCCGCTTACAATCTTGACGAGACCATCCAGCGTGTCCGCTACCGGGAAGGCTACGAGCAGGAAGTATTTATGGAGGAAGGGGAAGTTTACCCAGTGGACCTCACCCCCCTCAGTACCAGCAATCTCTTCAAGGCCGGACAGCGGCTCCGCATCGAAGTTAGCAGCTCCAATTTCCCCCGCTTCACCCGGAATATGAACACCGGCGGCAACAACTACGACGAAAGCGAAGGAGTCGTAGCGCGTAACGTCATTCACCATTCGGCGGAGTACCCGAGCGTGGTGCGTATCCCCGTGGTCCGCTAGCCTATGCAATTACGAAGCCGCCTACAGCGCGAAACGCCGCTACGCAACGTCTTTATGACCCTGCCTGTACCGGCGCTGGCCGAACGGATGGGCGTCATGGGCGTGGAGAGCATCACGCTGGACATGCAGCATGGCTCCATTGAGAACGCGCATCTGCTGGGTATGCTGCAGGCGATTCGGGCGGGCGGCGCGCTTCCCCTGGCGCGGCTGGCGTGGAACCGGCCGGAGTTGATCATGAAAGCACTGGACTACGGTATCGAGGGCGTGATCTGTCCGATGGTCGATTCGGCGGCGGGGGCGGCGGCTTTTGTAAGGGCAGCCAAGTATCCACCGCTTGGAAACCGGTCATTCGGTCCCTTCCGGGCGGCCTTGCACCACGAAGGCGATTATTTCGTCGATGCCAACCGGGAAACCATGTGCTTCGTGATGATCGAGACTGCCGGCGCGGTCGAAGAGTTGGAAGAAATTGCCGCAACCCCGGGGCTCGACGGCCTCTACATCGGTCCGTGGGATTTAAGCGTGAGCCTGGGATTGGCCGGAAAGGCGGACTTCGCAGACCCTACGCTATCCGAAGTACTCGACCGGGTCGTCGCTTTGGGAAGAGAAAATAGGCTATTCACCGGCATATTCACCATCCGGCCGGATGAAGTGCCCGGCCTGGAGGCCCGCGGTTTCGACCTGGTGACCTGTGGAACGGACGATGTTATTTTTCAATTGGGGATGGAGGCGTGGGAATAGCGATCGACCCTCATCTGCAAGCAGGCCAGGCCGACAGCTAATAAGACCTGGGTTTCTTCAAATATCGAAGGTGTATGGAAATCCTTATATCTACACGATGAGGTTTTCGCTTTAGCGAAACTTTGCGCTTCTCCTTCACGTTGCGGCGAATCTCCTATCCCTTCGCTTTACGCCTAAACCTCTCCTTCGTCGCCGCCGTTGAAGCCCCAATGCCCCTCCTGACCTTCAACGACAACGGGATCTACTGCGAACGCGCCGACGTCTACATCGACCCCTGGAAACCGGTGGACCGGGCGCTCATCACCCACGGCCACGCCGACCACTCCCGCTGGGGCAATAAGTACTACCTCTGCACCCGCGCCGCGGCGCCCGTCATCCGCTACCGGCTTGGCGATATTAAACTGGAAACGGTCGAATTCGGGGAGGTGAAGACCATCAACGGCGTAAAATTCAGCTTTCACCCGGCGGGCCACATCATCGGCTCGGCCCAGATCCGGGTGGAGTACAAGGGAGAAATATGGGTCGCTAGTGGTGACTACAAACTTGAGGACGATGGTCTCTCCGAAGCGTACGAACCCGTCCAATGCCAGCACTTCATTACCGAGTCTACCTTCGGGTTGCCCGTTTACCGCTGGACGCCCCAGGAAGAGGTCATGGCCGACATCAACGACTGGTGGCGACAAACCGCCTCCGAAGGCCGCACCGCTATCCTTACCGGCTATGCGCTTGGCAAGGCCCAGCGCCTGCTCGACGGACTGGATACCACAATCGGTAAGATCTATACCCACGGCGCCATCGAAAACACCAACGAGGTACTGCGCAACCAGGGCGTCGAACTTCCGGAGACCACCCGCGTCACCCGGGAGATCAATAAGAAAGAATACCCCGGCAACATCGTCGTAGCTACCCCCGGCGCCATCGGCCAGCCGTGGGTGAAGAAATTCGGCAACGCCTCCATTGGCGCGGCTTCCGGCTGGATGACCCTCCGCGGCGCCCGTCGCCGCCGCGGTGCCGATCGCGGCTTCGTCCTCAGCGACCACTGCGACTGGCCCTCTCTCCTGGAGGCCATCGACCTGACCGGGGCCGACAACATCTACGTCACGCATGGCTACACGGCTATCTTCAGTAAATACCTCCGCGAGCAGGGCCTCAACGCCGTAGAGCTCCATACCGAGTACGAAGGCGAATTGGCCGAGATCGAGACTAAGGGGAACGCCGAGACGGAGAAGGAAAATGCTGCTGCTGATGCGGAGTAGAGAGTGGAGTCGAGTGAGGGCACAAGAGGCTCACCGCAAAGAAGCAAAGGGCCGCGAAGGTTCGCAGAGATTCTCCGCGCAACTTGGCGTTTCTCCGCGCCTTTGCGGTGAATCTCTCCGCTCTCTGCCAACCTCTTCAATCTCCCCCCAATGAAGAACTTCGCAGAAATGTTCCGACGCCTCGACCGCACCACCAAAACCAACGCCAAGGTGGAGGCTCTCGCCGATTACTTTTTGCAGGTAGACGACGAGGACAAGCTCTGGACCGTGGCCCTGCTGAGCCATCGCCGTCCACGACGCACCGTCAATTCCAAATTGCTGCGCGCCTGGGCCTCCGAATTGAGCGGCATCGATACCTGGATCCTCGAAGAGAGTTACCACGTGGTGGGCGACCTGGCCGAGACCATCGCGCTGATCCTACCCCCACCGGAGCAGGACTACGATCATACCCTGACCCACTGGATCGAATACATCCAGGACTTCGCCGGCTACGACGAGGACGGCAAACGGGAAGCCGTACAGGAAGCCTGGCGAGGCCTCAACACCACCGAACGCTACCTCTTCAACAAGCTGATCACCGGGAATTTCCGGGTCGGCGTTAGCCAAAAGCTGATGACCCGAGCCCTGTCGAGGGCAACCGGCATCGAGGAAACCAACCTGGCGCACCGGTTGATGGGCAACTGGACCCCGAACGATACGACCTTTGAAGATTTGATCCACAGTGAATCGGCCACGGATGACATCAGCAGGCCGTACCCCTTCTACCTGGCCTACCAACTCGAGCAACCGGCCGCCGAACTGGGAAGTCCGGAAGAGTGGCAGGCCGAGCATAAATGGGACGGCATCAGGGGCCAAGTGATCGTGCGCGACGATGAGGTGTTCGTCTGGTCTCGGGGGGAAGAATTGGTCACCGATAAGTATCCGGAGTATCACGTACTGGCATCGGCCATACCCAACGGTACGGTCATCGACGGAGAGATCCTGCCCTACCGCGAGGGGCGCCCGCTCGGATTCAACGTTTTACAAACCCGGATCGGGCGCAAGAACGTCAGCAAGAAACTCCTAAAGGACGCGCCCGTCGTCTTGATGTGCTACGACCTACTCGAATACGAGGGGCGGGATATCCGGAAACTCTCAATGGCCGATCGGCGAGAATTACTGGAAAGGGTAGTGGAGGAAAGCAAGACGGACGGGGTGTTGCAATTGTCGCCGGTCTTCGACTTTTCCGCGTGGGATGAGCTCGCCGCCGAACGGGAAAGGGCCCGGGAAAAGTTCAGCGAAGGCATCATGCTCAAGCGTCGCGACAGCGAGTACAAGCAGGGCCGTAAGAAGGGCGACTGGTGGAAATGGAAGGTAGACCCGCTGACGATCGACGCGGTGATGATGTACGCCCAGCGGGGCCACGGTCGTCGGGCCAATCTCTACACCGATTTCACCTTCGGGGTGTGGGATGGAGAGGACCTGGTTCCTTTTACCAAGGCGTATTCCGGGCTAACCGACCAGGAATTCAACAAGATCACGGCCTGGGTACGCCGGAATACGGTCGACCGCTTCGGTCCGGTACGCAGCGTTAAGCCGAAGCAGGTATTCGAGATCGGCTTCGAGGGTATACGCAAGTCCAGCCGCCATAAATCAGGGGTAGCCTTACGCTTTCCACGTATGCTGCGTTGGCGGCAGGACAAACCGGTGGAAGAGGCGAACACCAGAGATGACCTCGAGGCGCTGCTGGAGCTGTACGGCGGATAAAGAGCAGGGTGGTAGCGAGGTGGAATCAGTCGTAAAAGAGGGTCGGGCTTAACAAATCAATCTGGAGACAATTCGCTGTGTTTAAATGGGGTAAGGGCTGAGGACGTAGAATTATTATGCCTTGCGGATAACAGATTTACACTGGACTTGAGCTGGTTTAGCACAATTCTCTCCCTTATCTTTAGCGGTCTTCTTAACTCACTAGTGCTATGAAAAAATTACTACTGGCTATTTTCGGCCTGGGGCTAACCTTGGGTCTCAGTGCGCAACGTGTCATCGAGGGAACGATTACCGATCAGGAGGGAATCCCGCTGATTGGGGCATCGGTACTTGCCGAGGGGACTACCACCGGTACCGTCTCCGACCTTGACGGAAATTTCACCGTTACCGTAGCCGACGAAGTGACTAACCTGATCGTCTCCTATACCGGTTTCGGAACCCAAACCGTCCCCCTTGACGGAAGTACTACCCTAGACATCGTCCTATCGGAAGATGCGGCACAGCTGTCCGAAGTGGTGGTGGTCGGCTACGGCAAGCAGATCCGGAGTACCCTGACCGGAAACGTTGCTCAGATTGATGGGTCAGACATCGAAAACCTCCCCGTATCCAGCGTGGAGCAGGCCATGCAGGGGCGCTCGGCGGGGGTTTTCGTTCAATCAGTGAGCGGCAAACCCGGAGGGCGGATTAATATTCGGGTTCGGGGAAGCTCTTCCATCTCGGCCGGTAATCAGCCCTTGTACGTAGTGGACGGGGTACCCATTACCAGCGGTACCTTCAGTAGCCCCGGTTCCGGCAGCCAGAATTTCCTGGCCGACCTGAACCCTAATGACGTGGAGTCTATCGAAATCCTCAAAGACGCTTCCGCATCCGCGATCTATGGATCCCGCGCCGCCAATGGAGTCGTACTGATCACCACGAAGTCCGGTCAGAGCGGAAAGGCCAGGATCAACGTCAACCTCAGCGGCGGCGCCAGCGAACCGAGCCGCTACCGTGAATTCCTCAACGCGGAGGAATTCGTTCAGCTCTTCCGCCAAACCGCCGTGGGGGCAGCCCGCTACGACTTCAACAACCAGCTGAACGATTTCGGCCTGGAAGGCGACGAGTATACCCTGGACAATACCATCGCGGCTTATACCGAATACGTGGAAGACCGCCTCGATCGCTATAGCGGACCCAGCGACTGGCGCAACAACGAAACCAACACGGACTGGCAGGACGAGGCTTTCCAAACGGGAAGAAACCAGAATGCCGACCTGAGCCTGAGCGGGGGTACGGACAAGCTCACCTATTACACCAGCTTTGGATATTCCGACCAGGAGGGCATTTTGGCGGGCAATGGTTTTCAGCGCCTCAGCTCTCGCCTCAACCTGGATGCTCAGGCATCGGATAAGCTCACCTACGGACTGCGGTTCGGCTTCAGCCGCAGCGACAATGAACGCGTAAGTAACGACAACCAGTTCAGCACCCCGCTCCAGTTGATCGCGTTATCGCCCATCACGCCGGTACGCAACACGACGGGGGAAGACTTCGTGTACGACGGCACCACCTTCGCCCCCGGCCAGCTGTACGACCGCCCGATTACCACCTACTACAACGGATTGGTTGAGTTGGAGAATACCGAAAAGCAGTCCATTAGCTACCGCACCCTGGGCAACGTTTACGGACAGTACCAGCTCGCTCAGGGACTTTCCGTGCGCGCCGAAGCCGGCATCGACGTAGCCAACATCAAGCAGAACCGCTTCCTCGGCCGACTGAGCGACGGCGGCGAGGCCACCAACGGATTCGCCGATAGCCGCTGGGGCAACATCGTCAACTACACTACCAAGGCCCTGCTGCTGTACGACCGCGGCTTTGAGGGTGGGCATAATGTCGATTTTGTCGGCGGCATCGAATTTCAAAAATCTACCGAGGAAAATATCGAGGTCGACGCCCAGGAATTCCCCCTCGACCAGCTGCGTACGATTGCCAGCGCGGCCGACATTACCGGCGGAATCACCGACCTAACCGAATTCGCCTTCCAGAGTTATTTCGGCCGGGCCAATTACAATTTCGAACGGAAGTACCTCTTCAGCCTCAGTGCCCGCCTCGATGGCTCAAGCCGCTTCGGAGCCAACAACCGCTACGGATTCTTTCCCGCGGTGGCCGCCGGCTGGGTGCTGAGTGAAGAAGCCTTTTTAACCGACAACCCCCTGGTAAGCTACCTGAAGCTGCGGACCAGCTACGGGCTTACCGGTAACGCCAACATCGGCAACTTCGAAAGCCTCGGTCTGTACGGGGCATCCAGCTACGGGTTCGTATCCGGTCTCGCACCCTCGCAGATCCCCAACCCCGACCTGACCTGGGAAACCACGAAGCAGTTCGATGTCGGCCTGGACTTCGGGATATTTAACAATCGGCTGAGTGGCGAGCTCGACTATTACGTCAAAAACACCACCGATCTGCTGCTGAACGTACCCGTTCCCGGCACTACCGGATTCCGCACCCAGTTCCGTAACCTCGGCGAACTTCAGAACCGCGGCGTCGAATTACTGCTCAACGCGGTTATCTCCGATGGCGCCTTCGGCTGGAGCTCCAGCTTTAACTTCGCCTACAACGACAACGAGATAAAGGCCCTGGCACCTGGTCAGGAGATCATTGACGACGGCGGCAACCGCTACATGAACGTGGTGAAGGTGGGCGAAAGCCTCGGCTCCTTTTACGGCTACGAGTACGCCGGAGTAAACCCGGAGAACGGAGACGGTCTCTTCTACGTAAACGCCACGGACGATGACGGCAACATCATCGACCCCGACGCCACGACGAACGACGCGAATGAGGCGAATTTCGTCATCCTGGGGAACGCTATTCCTACCACGCTGGCCGGCTGGACCAACAACTTTAGCTACAAAGGATTGACCCTCGACGTATTCTTTCAGGGCAGCTTCGGCAACGAGGTGCACAACTCCGCGGGCAACTTCCAGAGCTGCGGCGCCTGTTGGTTCGACAACCAAACGCGCGACCAGCTCGACGCCTGGACGCCCGAGAATACGGATACCGACGTTCCCGAGGCCCGCTTCTACTGGGGGAACGCCGACATTAACCGGAGCAGCCGGTACGTGAGCAGTGGTGATTTCATCCGACTCAAAACCCTGACGCTGGCTTACGAACTACCCACGACGGTTTCCGGTCGGCTGGGCCTCAGCCGGCTGCGCTTTTACGTTACCGGGCAGAACCTGGCCTTGATCACCGACTACGCGGGCTGGGACCCGGAAGTAGCGGCGGACTTCCTGGCCGACGACTCGCCCAATATTCAGACCAGTGTAGACTTCTATACCGCTCCCCAGGCCCGCACCATCATCTTCGGCGTCAATGTCGGCCTGTAGACCCCTCACCAACAAATAGTATACCATGATTCAGAAACTAATACTGCTGCTAGGGCTGGGCTTATTGACGGCCTGTGGCGACCAGCTGGAAATACAACCTTTTCAAGATATCGGCGAGGAGGTCGCCCTATCTTCCGACGCAACGGTCAAAGCCGTACTGGTAGGGGCCTACGACCAAATCAGTAATGGCGACCTCTATGGGGGCAATAACCTGCGCGACGCCGAACTGCTCGGCGGAACCGGCGAACTACTCTGGGTAGGCACCTTCAACAGCCCGGATGAAATCGCCCGTAAGCAAATCTCCACCGGCAACGGCGATGCGGAAGAGACCTGGCTGGAAAGCTACGAAGGCATCAATACGGCCAATAACGTTCTGTCGGCCCTGGACGTGGTGGACGAGGACGATCGCGAACGGATCGAAGGCGAAGCACGCTTCCTCCGGGGATTGCTGTACTTCGACCTGGTTCGCTTCTTTGCGCTGCCCTACGAGGAAGGAACCCAGAACGATCAGTTAGGAGTTCCGATCGTGCTCGAACCTACCCGCGGAATCAGTGAAGAAACGAACGTGAGTCGCGCGAGTGTCGAGGCCGTTTACCAACAGGTCATTGACGACCTCACCGCAGCCGCCGAGTTACTCCCCGAAACCAACGGAATATTCGCCGATACCTATACCGCCACGGCCCTGTTGGCCCGGGTATATCTCCAAATGAGTGATTACGCGGCAGCCCGCGATGCCGCCAACGAAGTCATTGAAAGCGCCAATTACCTGCTCACCCCGGAGTACGCCGCGGCCTTCATGAATGGAAGCAATTCCACCGAAGACATCTTCGCGATTCAGGTCAGTAGCCAGGACGGCGTCAACAACATGACAACCTTCTTTTCCGTGCCGGAATTCGGCGGACGCGACGGCGACATTGAAATTCTCGATGCCCACCTGGCCCGCTACGAGGAAGATGATGACCGCCTGGAGCTTTTCTTCCAACGCGGCGGGGCGACCTTTACAGGTAAGTTCAACGACCAGTTCGCTAACGTGACGATCATCCGCCTGGCCGAGATGTACCTCATTCGCGCCGAGGCCAACGAACGCCTCGGTACCGAAGTAGGCGCCACGCCACTCGAAGACATCAACCGCCTGCGCAACCGTGCCGGCCTGGATGACCTGGACGAGGTGGATCTGGCGTACATCCTCGACGAGCGCCGTCGGGAACTGGCCTTCGAAGGTTTCCGCATCCACGATATCAAGCGTTTACGGGAGACCATCGGTGCCTACGCCTACGATGCTCCGGAACTGATCTATCCCATTCCAGCTCGGGAAAGGGTGGCCAACCCCAACCTGGAGCAGAACGAGGGCTACTAACGCTCCGTAAACCTTTAGATTTAAGGTTGACCAATCGCTAGTGCTCTGTCAACCTTGAATCTAAAGGTTATCTGCGGCATCTTTTGGCGCGAAGCTTCGTTACAAAATCACTTCCGTAGCTATGCGGCCTTACGGGTAGGGCCCCGTAAGGCTTAGCATGCAAGAGGTTTTGCGCCTCGCCTCCCACCAAAATCTACCAGCACCTACCCTCAATTTCAAAGCTGACAGAGCACTAGTTCACATTGATTTTTTCTCCGCGAACGCAGGTGCGGTTAGGGTACAGGATAGCGGGATTGGGTATACGCTTGATCTCTATCGCCTTGCGGCCGGTTACGGATTACTTTCTGTTCGCTGCCTCCGAGTTCCGGTCATTTGATATTCCGGAGCCGTGAGCGACGGAGTGAGGGTTGTATCCGCCACGAAGTGGTCTTGCTTCGCTGATCGCCTGTGGGCCAACGTTGAAGATTTAGGTTGAAGCTGATTAATGCGTGTCGAGGAAACACTACGAAGTAGGGTTGAAGGGAAGCGCGCGGCAATTCAAGTATGAAATCCGGGAACCCACTTCCGTGTAGGGATCGGTTACGAGGAGTGGGAAAAGGGTCCACTCCTATGGGAAGACGCAGAGATGGGCTGAAAAGCGACAGAAAAACGCCCACCGCGAAGCAGCAGCACCAGCTGGACCACTTCCTAATAGGTATGTTGCTTAATTTCAGGGTATGCGCAAGCTGTTCCTTTATCTCCTCTTTTCCGGCGGAATTTTACTGCTGGCGGCGATCATTTGGTTTGGGCATATCTTTTACGATCAGTACCGCCAACATCGCTATACCAGTAGCTATGCCCCTTCCACCACTTCCACGGCCTCGCCAAACGTGAGGGTATTAGAAGACAGCATCCGTATGCCCTACGCCGATACGAGCAGGGAAATCCACTTGTACCTGCCCCCCGGATACGCGACGGATAGTACAAAAAGGTACCCGGTCATTTATTTGATGGACGGGGAAAGTGCATTCGACGAAGCCGTTAGCGGGGGACCCGAGTGGCGGGCCGACGAAGTAGCTGACTCACTGGCCCGGATGGGAAAAGGAGAAGTGATCATCGTCGCGGTGACCGACGGAAAGCAGCAACGTAATAATGAATACAACCCTTTCCCAGGCGGCCAGTACCCGGAAGCGTTGGGAGATAAACACGCGGACTGGATCGCACACGGGCTCAAGCAATGGGCCGACACTACGCTGCGTACGCTTCCCGGGCCTTCTAATACTACCATCGGCGGCATTTCGCTCAGCGGGATGATGGCCTATTATATGCTGATGACCTTTCCGGAGGTATACGGGAATGCCTTTATTTATTCGCCCTCGACCTGGGTCGCGGAGGAAAAATTACTCTCTATCGCCTCGGAAAAGGAAGACTGGTCCGGGGTCAGGGTACACCTGGCGGTAGGGGCGAGGGAAGGCGAAATGGTCGAATTGGCCCTCCGACTGAGAAATCGTTTGTCGGCTTCCGGGTTGCCCCGGGAAAATCTGCGTTACGACGAGATCCCGAAGGAGTATCACTGGCACATGACGTGGCGGAAAAGCCTGGCAATCGGTTTACCCTGGCTTTTAGAAGGCGGTGGGGACGCAGGTGCGATGAGGTGAACAACAACAACAGGTCGTCGTGACCAAGAAAGACCACCAGCTAATTTGATGTCCGCCCTCGGATTTTACCGGGCTTTAAGGTCGGGTGCCCTAAGACTATTCTCCGGTATAGATCCTTTTATAATGAGCCTAACGAATCGGTCATTTTGTACGTCAAGAAATCCTTTCCGACTTTCGGTCTTTATAATCTGCTGGTTGGTATCGGCCTTTTAATTTTTGCCGGCATATATATGTATCTGGGCACCTTCCTTGGCGCGATGCTCCCGGTATTGGCTGGGGCCTTTTACGGCATTATTGGCTACAGCTTAATGTTTCGCGCAAACCGGAATATTGTCCTGCTTACCATCCTTTCCTATGCCGTTCAGAGCATGTGGTTTACCTGCGGCTCGGTGGCATACCGGGTGAAAATGGGGCCGGGGATACTCATCGGAATTTCGCCGGGAGGAGTTGACTTAGCTTTTCAGGTCGACTTAACGTTGAATTATGATACAGCCGCAAATGCTGCCTTTACGCTGGGGTTTGATCTGCTGGCTTTAATCATCCTTTTCTATCTCGTGGATCAGTATCGCTTCGTCCCGGAACAGGCCGACCGGCCGTCGGAAGATATTTTGGACACCAATACCTGATCCTACAGTACCGAGTACTGCACGAAATCCGCCCGCTCCGGATAGTCGGTAGTGTAGTGCAATCCCCTGCTTTCCTTGCGCAGGGACGCCGCCTTGGCGACGAGGTAGCCTACCGTGATCAAATTCCGCAACTCACAGAGTTGGGGGCTAACCAGACTATTCCGGTAGAGCTCTTCCGTTTCGTCGTGCAGTAGGGCCAGGCGGTCCTTGGCCCTTTTCAGTCGCTTATCGCTGCGTACGATGCCGACGTAGCTGGACATCACCTCTTTGAGCTCCTTAATGCTCTGGGTGATGAGTACCTGTTCCTTCGGTTCGGTGGTGCCGGTGCGCTCCCACTGGGGGATCTTGCTTTCCAGGTCGTTGTTGTCGATGTTGGCGGCGATGGAGTGGGCGATGCGGTGGCCAAAGACGAGGGCCTCCAGCAGGCTGTTGCTTGCCAGGCGATTTGCACCATGCAGTCCGGTACTTGTGCATTCCCCGCAGGCGTAAAGCTGGTTGACGGAAGTGCGGCCGAACTCGTCCACCTGCACGCCCCCGCACATATAGTGGCAGGCCGGGGTGACGGGTATGAAGTCCTGCATCGGGTCGATGCCCTTTTTCTTGCACTTCTCGTAGATCGTCGGGAAGTGTGCCATGAATTTGTCCTTGTCGAGGTGGGTGCAGTCCAGGCACATATACTCCGCTCCGGTCATCTTCATTTCGTTGTCGATGGCCCGGGCCACGATATCCCGGGGGGCCAGGCTACCGCGCTCATCGTAGTCATGCATGAACTCGCTGCCGTCGGGCCGCTTGAGGATGGCCCCGAATCCGCGAACCGCCTCACTGACCAGGAAGGCCTGCTTTTCCAGTCCCGGACTGTAGAGGGCGGTGGGGTGGAACTGTACGAATTCCATGTTCTCGAGGTGCACCTTGGCGCGGTAGGCCATGGAGATGCCGTCGCCAGTTGCGATCACCGGGTTGGTAGTGCTGCGGTAGATCTGTCCGTTGCCGCCGGCGGCCAGCACGGTATTCCTGGCAACGATGGTAGTGATCTCCCAGTTTTCCTTATTCAGGACGTAGGCCCCGTAGCATTCGATATTCTCCGTAAGCCGGGTCACGATATGGCCCAGGTGGTGCTGCGTGAGCAGGTCGAGGGCAAAATAGTGCTCGTGTACTACCAGGTTGGCCAGGGTGGCGGCCTTGGCGCTCAGGGCTCGCTGGATCTCCCAGCCGGTCAGGTCTTTATAGTGTAGAATCCGGTTTACCGAGTGACCGCCCTCCCGACCGAGGTCGTACTTCTGGAACTGATCGAGGTCAAAGCGCGTCCCCCAATCGATGATCTCTTCCACCCGCTCGGGGCCTTCCTCTACAACGATGCGTACAATGTGCTCGTCGCACAGTCCCGCCCCCGCGTCCAGTGTGTCAGCAATGTGCTTTTCGTAGGTATCCGTTCCATGATCCCAAACCGCGGCGACGCCGCCCTGGGCATAGCTCGTATTGCTTTCCTGCTCATTGACTTTCGTCAGCACGTCGATCTTCAGATCGGGGCGCAGCATGGCCAGTTTGATTCCGGTACTCAAGCCGGCTATTCCGGATCCGATGATTAATACGTCTGTTTTGATCAAGGGGTAGGGGTTAAGGGGTTAAGGGGGAGGGGAGTGGAGGTGCTCAAAATAGTAGACAGTAACTTCGCTGAAGGTCCAACTAGCTGAGATGTTGCGTTTTTGCTTCGTAGGCCTGTCGTACCATCAGACCCCGAAGCGTAGTATGTATGCGGTTCGTATTGTACCAGCCTTCGATGTAGTCAAAGATAACGCACCAAGCCTGCTGGCGGCTACCGAACTCGTGTAAGTCGAGACACTCGGTTTTAATGGTTTTGAAAAAGGACTCCGCTACGGCGTTGTCCCAGCAGTTGCCTTTGCGCGACATGCTTTGAATAGCGCCTACGGAAGCTAGTTCATCCCGGAAGCTGCCACAACTGAATTGCGAGCCGCGGTCGGAATGGAAGATCAAATCGTCTTCCGGTTTACGCTTGGCTACGGCCTTTTTGAGGGCGGCAACCGTTGTGGCCTGAGCCGTCATCTCATCGCTGATCACCCAGCTGACGATCGCTCGATCCGCCAGGTCCAGTACGATCGTCAGATAGTGCCACTGGCGGTCGATCTCGAAGTAGGTGATGTCGCTAACCCATTTGGTTGCTGGCGTGTCCGCCTCGAAGTTGCGACCTAGAATATTGTCCGCTACCGGCAGATCATGGTCAGAATCAGTCGTAGTTATCCAGTGCTTCTTAGTCATGGGGCTCAAGCCTTTACGCTGCATGCGCCGGCCAACGGTAGCCCGCGAGACGCTGATGCCCTGCTTGACTAGATCGTACCAGATCCGGGGACTACCGTAAGTTCCTTTGCTGCTGCGGAAAGACTCTTGGATCAGCCTATCCAAGTGGTCGTCCGGCCGCTCGGCGTCCATCTGCTGCCGGCTCCACCGATAATAGCCACTACGGCTGACGCCCAGGACCTTACACATCTTCTCGACGGGAAATTCCAAACGGTGATCCATTATGAATTGGTAGATTTCACGTCGCTCTTGGAGAAGATGCCGATGGCTTTTTTTAAGATGTCCCGTTCCAGTTCGGCTTCGCGTAACTGCTTTTTGAGCCGGACAATCTGCCGCTCTTCATCGGTCATCGACTTGATCCCCTGACCGGAGGGCTCGATGTTGTTGGTCAGCCGAAATTCCTGTCGCCAGCGGGATAGGGTATTGGCCGAGATACCGAACCGATCGGCAATCTGGGTGACCACCGCATCGGGTTCGAAGCTCTGTTTGGTTATTTTCAGGCGCTCCTCCCGGGTGAATCGTTTGCGTAGTTTTGACATGACGTCGGATTAAGGATTTGAAAGTTACCAATCTTTCCAGCCCGAACTCACTGTCCATTTATTTGAGCACCTCCAAGTTAAGGGAGGCTTACTATCAAGCATTGCCGCATCCTTTACCCCTTATCCCCTTTATAACTTAGTATAGTGCTTATCCTCAGTAAGCGATTCCGCGGGATTCCGCCAGCTGGCACCGGTGATGCCGTCCCATAGGCGGTCGGCTTCCTCAGGGCCCCAGGTACCGGCGGTGTAGCGTGCAAGAGGCGCCTCGTTATTTTCCCAGGCTTTCAGGATCGGGTCGACGAAGGCCCAGGCCTGTTCGACACTGTCGCCGCGGGCGTAGAGGGTTGGGTCGCCCTTCATGCAGTCGAGCAGGAGGCGACTATACGATTCCGGAACGTCCTTGGTGGTGAGGTCGCGGTAGAAGAAATCCATGTCGACGTTCTTTACCCGGAAGCCCTCGCCGGGCACCTTCATGCCGAATTCCATGGCCATGCCTTCGTCGGGCTGGATCCGCATGATCAGCTGATTGTCGCACTTCATGGCATAGTCGTCGTAGCCGGCGAAAATGGCTTGGGGCGGATTCTTGAAGGTGATGACCACCTCGGTGACCTTCAGCGGGAGGCACTTACCGGTGCGGATGAAGAAGGGAACCCCCGCCCAGCGCCAGTTGTCGATGAAAAACTTCATGGCGACGTAGGTCTCCGTGGTGCTGTCGTCGGGTACGCCCTCGGCATCGCGGTAGGCTTCGACCTTCCCTTCCTTGGTAGTGCCGGAGTCGTACTGTCCGCGTACCACTTGCTGGGCCACCTGGTCGCCCGTGATTGCCCGGAGCGACTGGAAAAGCTTCATTTTTTCCCCACGGATCGAGTAGGCATCCGCACGAATGGGCGGCTCCATGGCCACGTGTGCCAGCACCTGCAGCAGGTGATTCTGGATCATATCGCGGAGCGCACCGCTTTCGTCGTAGTAGCCGCCACGACTTCCCACGCCCACGGTTTCGGCGGCGGTGATCTGTACCGACTGGATATAGTTGCGGTTCCAGAGGGGCTCGAAGAAGCCGTTGGCGAAGCGGGTCACGAGAAGATTCTGTACGGTTTCCTTGCCCAGATAATGATCGATGCGGTAGATGTCGTTCTCCCGGAAGACCGACTGCAGTTCCTCGTTCAGCTGTTTGGCGGATTCCTCATCGTAGCCGAAGGGCTTTTCCACCACCAGTCGCGACCAGCCATTCTCGGGTTTGTTGAGCCCCACCTCGGCCAGGGCTTTGGGTATCGTACTGTAAAGCTTGGGCGGAGTGGAGAGATAGAAAATGTAGTTGGAGCCGGTCCCGAACTGCTCACCTAGCTCCGTTAGGCGCTTTTTCAGCTTCTTCACGTCCTCTTTTCCGTCGTAGGCTTTAAGATCCTGGTAGAAGAGCAATTTGGAAAAGGCCTGGACCTGGTCTTCATCGTACCCATTGTCCTGCATGAACTCATTCTCAAGGAGAACCTTCTGGCGGAATTCCTCGTCGGTGAAGTCCGTGCGGCTGGCGCCCAGCAAGGCAAAATTCTCCGGGAGATATCCCCCCCGGTAGAGATCGAAGACGGCCGGGATTAGTTTGCGCTGGGCAAGATCGCCGGATGCGCCGTATATGATGAGGATATGGGAGTCTACAGTGTTGGCCATGTGTGGGTGTGGGAGGCTCGGAATAGGTTTCTCTATCAAAGGTCCCATTTTTTATAAGGTTTACGGCCCCGACAAGGTAATTTTAGGCCTATCCTTCAAATTCTATCGATATGACGATTGGCATCGCTACCGACCACGGTGGCATTGAACTAAAGCAGCAACTGCAGAAGTACCTGGAAGAGAAAGGCTTCAACGTGCGTGACTTTGGCGCTTATGACTACGACGCGGCTGACGATTTTCCTGATTACGTGGTGCCGCTAGCTCGGGCCGTCGGTTCGGGGGAAGTGGAGCGTGGCGTGGCCGTCTGCGGCAGTGGGGTAGGCGCCAGCATCGCCGCGAACAAGATCAAAAACGTCCGGGCCTGCCTGATCAATGAAACCTACAGCGCACGCCAGGGCGTGGAGCACGACGACATGAACTTGATGTGTCTGGGTGGCCGAGTGATCGGCATCGCCTTAGCCCAGGAACTGATCGACAATTACGTGGCCGCGGAATACCAGAACCTGCCGCGGCAACAGCGTCGAATGGGCAAAGTAGCGGACCTGGAACACGAGGGGTGGGGCGGGGAGTCAACGTCGAAGTAGGCGGCGGAGCGCAGGAGCGATGAACGACGAAATCCCCGATCACGGCCACGCAAATCAGAGCTCGCTCGCCAGGTGGTTGGACCGGCTACAGCAAGAAAGCTGGCAGCTGGAGCTGATCATCAGCGGGTTTGTCATTTTCCTACTCATCGGGGGATGGCCCTGGCTGGTTTCCTTAGAATCGGAGATCAGGCTGCTTCTCGGGGACAGTACCAGCTACCGTCCGGTCTTCTTCCTTTATATGACTGGGCGGACCGCCTACCTTTCGTTGCTCATCTGCCTGCTGCTGCATGTCGTGATGCGCGGCTTATGGATCGCTGCCGTGGGCTTGCGCTCGGTATCGGGGGAGATCGATTACCCGGCCTTGCACTACCAGCCCCGGTTTACCACCTGGCTACGCTCGCGCATCGGGAGCTTTGACGATTACATACTGCGTCTGGAGCGCTACTGCAGCGTCCTGTTCTCCGTTGCTTTCCTGATTCTGTTCTGTTTTATAAGTCTTGGCTGCTGGATGCTGGTCATCATCGCCCTGCAGGAGATCTTCAGTTGGGTCACGGGCTACGAGTTGTCCAACCAGACCGGGGTATTCCGCGGAGCAGGGTTTTTTGGAATCGTACTCCTGGTGCTGAGCCTGGTGTACTTCATCGACTTTGCAACGCTCGGTTTTTTTAAACGGAATCGCTATACGGCCCGGCCGTACTACTACCTGTACCGGGCAATGGGCTGGATCACCTTCGCGCGTCTGTACCGACCCATCTATTACAACCTCATCGACCAGCGTTTTGGCAGAAGGCTGGCCCGCCTGCTGCCCGTTATTGTCCTGCTCATCCTAATGGGCGTTTCGGTCAAAGTGGTCAAGTACACCTATTATCCGTACTACTTAGGCGACGGTTCTGCCTTCATCGATTCCGGGAGTTATATGGAAGCGGGGAGTTGGAAGCCCAATTTCCTGGGGCGAATTACGCTGGAGCACAGGCACCCGATGAACGACTACATCGAAGTGTTCGTCCCCTACGTTCCGGTAATTCATGATCCGCTCATCCGAAGAATACAACCGGATCTGAACGTAGCGCGGTACACCGGAGTCAAATTGGAAGGGGCCTTTACGGTGGGGCAGTCAGGTAACGGCCAGGCCAGCAACGATTCCTTACTACTGGCTTTTGCCGCACTGCACCAAATGTTCCTGAATGAACAACCTACGGACACTTCGCCGAGGTTTCATACGCACCCGGTCAGGCAGCAACCCGGCCTGCTATACATGATCCCAACCCACGACCTGCCGCTGGGGGAACACAGTATCCGCGTACGATCCCGCGATCTCCTCGAGGACGAGCTTGCGTGGCAGGAGGGTTATCGTATCTACTTCTACAAATAGCGAACCAAACCCGCACTCAGCCTTTACATCTACCTTGTACCTGCGCACCGTCGCAAAAAAAATATCCAGCATGGACCAGCAACTTTATGATTTCGGCATGATCGGCCTCGGCGTCATGGGCCGTAACTTTCTCCTCAACGTAGCCGACGACGGCTTCGGCGCTTTAGGCACCGATATCGACCAGGAATCGGTGGACGCGCTCAACGAGGAAGGCAAGGATATGCGGGTAAAGGGGGTTAGCACCCAGAAAGAATTCGTGAGTCTGCTCAGTAAGCCCAGGAAGATCATGATGCTGGTGCCCGCGGGTAAGATCGTCGACGCCGTGATTGAGGGTTTGCTCCCCCTGCTCGATGAGGGAGACATCCTGATCGACGGTGGTAACAGCCACTACGACGATACCGACCGTCGGTTCGAGTACCTTAAGGAGAAGGGGATCCGTTTTCTCGGAACGGGCGTTTCCGGCGGAGCCAAGGGCGCGCGTCTGGGACCGAGTATCATGCCGGGCGGTGATCGCAGCGCCTGGGAGGATGTCAAGCCGATTCTGGAAACGGTAGCGGCCAAGGTCAACGGCGATCCGTGTGTAACCTACATCGGTGAAACCAGCAGCGGCCACTACGTCAAGATGGTCCACAACGGCATTGAATACGGCCTCATGCAGCTCATCGCAGAGGCTTACGATGTACTCAAGCGAGTAGGCGGGATGGGGAACGACGAGATGTCGGCCCTGTTCTCCAAGTGGAATTCCGGGCGGCTCAACAGTTACCTGATCGAGATAACCGCGGCCATCCTCAAATTTCGGGACGAGCAGACCGAGGGGCACCTCCTCGACGTCATTCTGGACAAAGCGAAACAAAAAGGTACCGGGAAATGGACCAGCCAGTCGGCTATGGACATCGGCGTTCCGATCCCCACCATTGATTCCGCGGTGACCATGCGGGCCATATCTGCCTTTAAGGAATACCGCCAGGACAACTCGAAATTGTATACCGTCGTCCACCCCGACGAGCCGCTGCTGAAGGGGCAAGGACTCGCGGAGGCCGTCGAGCGATCGCTTTACTTCGGTTTCGTGTGCTGCTACGCTCAGGGCATGCACCTGCTCGCCGAAGCCAGCCAGGAGATGAACTATAATCTTGACCTGGAAGGCATCGCCCGGATCTGGCGGGGAGGCTGCATCATTCGCGCTGAACTACTGGAGACCATCCGCTCGGCCTACGGTAAGCGGGATGGACTAAAAAATATGATGGCTACCATCGAGTTCAGGGAAGATCTGCACGATTGTCGCGAATCGGTGGCGGAGGTCATCCACCAGGCAAACGAACGTGGGGTGCCCTCCATGTGCCTTTCTTCCGCCTTGCAATACTTCGAAGCATTCCGTTCCGAACGCCTGCCACTCAACCTGGTACAGGCGCAACGTGATTATTTCGGCTCCCACACCTACGAGCGGACGGATTCCAAAGGCAGTTTCCATACCACCTGGGATGCCAAGAGCATCCATAAAGCCGGCGATGACTCCGATCGCTTGGATCCGGACGAGGCCAAAGTCATGGATCCCCCCAGTGGTGCCGAAGGGTAAAACTCCGAAGTTTGCTGACCCATATATCCTTTCCTACCCACCTGGGTTTTTATCACAGGTAGAGGGAGGAAGGCGATAAATAGGGGAAATTGATGTATATACAATAAAATATATCGAACGGCTCAACCCAGCCGCAACACGTTGGTTATTGTAGGTACACCATTACTCATCACGGTGTATATCAAACTAGGCTTAGTATGAAAAACATTTTTTCTCTCCTCTTTTTCGCGGCGCTCTTCGTAGCCTGCGGTCCTTCCGGTACCGAAGTGGAATCTTCGGATGCCGTTGCAGCGGATGCCACTACTCCGGTTACCGCTACCTTCACCGTCGACACCACCTCCAGCGAAGTGATGTGGGCAGGCTCCAAAAAGATCGGCGGCGGACATGAAGGGGTGATCCCCATTGAAAACGGTACGCTTACCACCAACGGTGAAGAACTGGTTGGCGGTACCTTCGTACTGGACATCACCCGTCTGGAGAACCGCGACCTGGACGGTGAAGGCAAGGGCAAACTCGAGGGGCACCTCAAGAGCGCTGACTTCTTCGACGTGGACAATCACCCTACCGCTACTTTCGAAATCACGGGCGTAAGTCCGGTTGACGGCGAGGAAGAATTCAATCATAACATTACCGGTAACCTTACCCTCAAGGGTACCTCTCGCAGCATCACCGTTCCCGCTAATGTTACCATGGACGGTGACCGGATCACTGCCACCACCCCGGACTTCGTCATCGACCGGACGGAATGGGGCATGCAGTACGGTAGCGGCTCCATTGCCGGTATCGCGCAAGACAACATCATCAACGACGAGGTCGGTTTGAACCTGACCCTGGTAGCTCAGAAGTAGGCTCCGACAATACATTTCTCAAACCAGGAGAGGTTGTCCACCAGGGTGGGCAACCTCTTTTTTACTTTTGCCCCATGGATATCACTTATTCGCTGAACGACGTGGGGAAAGTTGCCGCCCGTCTGCTCCGGGATTTTGGCCGCGACCGCGTCTACGCGCTGGTAGGCGACCTGGGCACCGGGAAGACGACGCTGGTAAGGGAGATCTGCCGTCAGCTGGGGGTGATCGAACCGGTATCCAGTCCGACCTTCAGTATCGTCAATGAATACCACAGTGCTCAGGGATTGATCTACCACCTTGATTGTTACCGCTTGGACAGCGTTCCGGAAGCGATTGACGCGGGCATAGAGGAACTTATTCAGGCTGCGGAATCGGCCGTCTTCGTAGAATGGCCGGCGGTGATAGAACCCTTGCTGCCGGACGACGTTGTTTTTCTGCGCTTTCGCCACGACTCCACCGACGGCGGGCGGCGCCACCTCCACATCACCACGGGTCAGCCGCAAGCTTCACTATGAGCAGTAAGGAAAAGGAAAAGATCGATCTCCCGAAGGAGCTGACCTCCAGCTACGGTCAGACCCAAACGGAAACCCTGGCCGTGGAATCGAAATCGGAAGAGCTTTTCATCGGCATTCCCAAAGAAATTACCCTACAGGAAAAGCGGGTGGCCATCGTACCCAGCGGCGTTCATACCCTTACCAGCCGCGGCCACCGCGTACTGGTGGAGACCCAGGCCGGCGTGCCCAGCAGTTTTTCCGATCATGACTTCAGCGAATGCGGCGCCGAGATCGCCTATTCCGCCCAGGAGGTCTACCGGCGCGCCCGCGTCATCATCAAAGTGGCGCCCCCCACCCTGGAGGAGATCGATATGATGCAGGAAGGGAGCATACTCATCAGCCCCCTGCAGCTTCCCATCATCAATGCCGAATACCTCTACCGCCTCAAGCATAAGCGAATTATCGCGCTGGCCATGGAGTACATGCAGGACGACGAGGGGAGCTTCCCCATCGTCCGGATCATGAGCGAGATGGCCGGCGTATCGGCGATACAGACCGCGGCGGAACTCCTGAGCACCATTCACGGTGGTCCGGGCACGCTGCTCGGGGGAATCTCCGGCGTGCCGAGCGCCAAGGTGGTCATCCTCGGTGGTGGGGTTGTGGCGGAATACGCCACTCGTGCCGCCCTGGGCATGGGGGCGGAGGTCCGGATCTTCGACGACAACATCCACAAGCTGATGCGTCTACAGACTTCGGTCGGCCGTCAGCTATATACGTCGGCAATGAACCCCGTGTATTTACGGCGGGAACTGCTTGACGCAGACGTCGCGATCGGCGCCATACATTCCGAAACCGGGCGGACACCGGTCGTAGTAAGCGAGGAGATGGTGCGGGCCATGAAACCGCATTCGGTCATCATCGACATCAGTATCGACCAGGGTGGCTGCTTCGCCACCAGCGAACTCACCAGCCTGGACCGGCCCACCTTCCACAAGCACGACGTGGTCCACTACTGCGTACCGAATATCGCCAGCAGGGTAGGGCGTACGGCCTCCATTGCCGTCAGCAATATCCTCACGCCCATCCTATTAAGGACCGAAGGGGCCCGTAATTTCGAGCATTACCTCTGCCATAATGCAGGCCTTCGTCACGGTATCTACACTTTCCGGGGCTGTCTGACCAACCGGTATCTGGGCCAGCGCTTCGAGATGCGGCATACGGATATCGACTTACTGATGACTTCCGGTCTTTAGGAAGTACAAAGGCTGAAGTACGAAGTAGAAAGTTCGAAGGGCCGTTGCAGCATCTTGAGGGTCATTTGTATGCTCGCTTCGCTCGTAGGGTTCACGCGAATGGAAACGGATTCGCTTCGCGGCTGCCTTCGGCGGTTTGGGCACGGATTTCACACGGATTTTTTCCGTCGGTAAATCGCTGCAACGAGATTTGAAACCAAACGCTTAGCCGGATATCGCAGTATTGGCGGGTGGCAACCAATTAACACTACCGGTTCCGCCAGGCATTAAATAGTAAGATAATGGCCCTGGAAGGGACGACAACCCGGTAGCGAGGTCTGCGACGAGCGCCAGCGAGAGAGGGCCTCGCGGCAAAACCATTACCCACCAAGCCAAATCAGACCATCCCCCAGGCGGGCCCGTGTCTTCGATATATCTCTGGCCAGCCCCAGCAGCATACCCCCGCCGCCCGCGCCACAGATTTTCAGGCGGTAATCATCGCCGCCATTCCAGAGGTCATGGTAGCCCTGCGGGATGAAGTCCGGAAAGTGGGCTAACTGAAATTCCGACAGGGTGGTTAGTTCCCGGTATACCTCGTCCGAACGGCCTTTGATGAACGCTGCAATAGCCCGATCTGCCGGCTGTTGCCAGCCGGATCGGATCGCGTCGGGGCTTTTTTCGTAAGCGTTCAGGAAGCGTTTGATGTAAGGAGAACCGCTGCGTTCGATCCCGGTATCGAGGAGGAACCAACCCGTGGCCCATCCTTCGGGAAGTGCGGTTGTTCCTGCGCTTCCGTCGCCCAACAGTACGATCGGCTGCTGCAGGTAGGCCACCAGGGGGTCAGTACCCGAACTGCTGCCGTGGAAGAAACCTTCCATGCGGGCCAGCAGGCTCCGCAGCCTGGGAATAGGGTACTTCCTGCCTTCGTTGATCCCGTACCTGTCGAAGACCGCCGCGCAGACCGCCCCGCTGCTTCCCATTCCGTACCCCAGGGGGATATTGCCGATCAGGTGCCAGCCATCACCCAGGTCCTTAGCAAGCCGATCATGGTCGATAGCTACCTCGTTTTTTCGGAGGTAAGCGGCGAATTCCTGGAGCCGGACATCAACCTCACCGCTGGCCCATCTCAACTGAAATCGGTCGTAAGATACCGCCAGGCCCTTCCCCCCGCGCAGTACGGTGTGCTCCCCGAAGAGCAATATTTTGGCCGGGTAAGCCTGTTTCATTCCTTGATGGTCGCGCCGATCAGGTCGTTCAGTTCCGGCTCGCCGCCGCGGTTGCCGCATCCGGCGGCCATGTAGAGCTCGTCGCCGAATTGCACCATCCCGGTACCGTGGCGCCCGCGGCTGAGCGGGGGCAGGCTGCGCCAGGAACCCGTTACCGGATCCATCGCCTCCACCTCATTGTGCGCTACCTCGTGGGCGCCGCTCTCGCCCCCGAGAATGAGAATCTTTCCATCGACCACCGCGGCGGCGTTGCCCGCTCGGGGGGTAGGCAGCGTGTCAGACAGGGTGGTCCAGGTATCGGTGGCAATGTCGTAGACGTCCACTTTGGTTTCGGTATGGGTGAACATATCTTCGGTAGCGGTGGTGCGCCGCCCGGCCGCCGCGTAGATCTTTCCATCGTGCACGACCGCCTGGAAGTGGTCTCTTGCCCGCGGGGCATCCTTCAGTTTCGTCCATTCCCCCGTTTTGAGGTCGTAGCGATCGAGCCAGGCCACGTGGCCGCCGCGGTGGCCGTCGATAATTCCGCAAACCAGGTAGATGCTGCCATCGTGCATTACCGCGCCGGCACCTCCGCGGCGGCGATCTTCGGGGATCTCCGGTCCCGTCCGCCAGCTGCCTTCCTCCGTATCGTAGATGTACGCGTTCGGCAACGGATCCTCGCCCGGCCATCCGCCGGTCATGGCGCCCATCAGGTACACTTCCTTACCAACGGCTACCGGTTGGAAGTGGTGAATTTCCAGGGGGCTTTCGGGTCCTTGCGTCCAACTTTGGGTTTCAGGATTCAGAATGTCCACCGGTTTGACGCCGCGCCCGCCGAGCAGGTAGGCCCGGTCGCCCACCCGGGTAAAGGCCGCTTCGTGGCGGGCCGTAGGGCGGGTGTCGGTTTGTTGGGGTGACCATTCCGGCTCCAGGTTGTTAGCGGCGATGCCGGAAGAATCCGAGCGCTGGGGGGAAGTGCAGGCGCAAGCAAAGGTCAGGAGGCAGAAGGCCAGCAGTCTGAGAAGTGAAGTTGTCATAGTAACAAGTTTACTAAAAATTAGGGCGGCGGAGCGCAGGAGCAAAGCCTTGCAAATAAGGAGCAATGCACTAATCCGCTAGAAGATCACTATAACTCATCGCCACCAGGTCCGCCTCCGCAATGGATAACACACCCCGGTAGTGATCGACCTGTTTCAATAGCTCCGGGCGCTCGGCTTCGGACGTCCCGATCGCTTCGATCTCTACGAAGGTCCCAAGACCGGCTACCGTATCCAGGTGAAATTTCACGTTGTCAATGAAGTAGATCTCCCGTTGTTTATCGACGATGACCCAAGTGCCCAGGGCATTATTCAGGGTGTGCCTCAGGCTCTCGGCCACAGCGCGATCGGGTAGGGTAGTCAGTGACACCGAACTGTCTTTCGGGCCGGATAGGTCGGCCCGGCGGTAGAAGATCAGACTGCGTTCGATATTGCCGATGCGGAGTTTCAGTCTGCCCTCGGGCACCCGGAAATAGTGGTCGAGCTGATGGTCGGTGCCGTGGGCCGCAGCTCCGGCTTCGAGGAGGGTCTTCCGCAATTGATCGTGGTCACGGCTACGTGCTTTGATCTCTACCAGGTGTTTCCGCATCAGTAAGCCTTGGCAAATACTACCCGTCCCTTACTGGGCTTTCCGGTCAGTACGCAGGTACCTGTCTCTTCGGGCTGGTCCTGGGGGATGCAGCGGATCGTGGCCTTCGTCAGTTCTTTGATCTTGAGTTCGGTTTCGCTGCTACCATCCCAGTGAGCGTAAATGAATCCGGGAATATCCCGGTCGATGACTTTCTGGAATTCTTCGAAGGTGTCGACGTAGGTGGTATGCTCTTCCCGGAAGCGTACGGCCCGGTCGAAAAGATTCTGCTGGATCTCGTCCAGGAGATCGGCCACGTGGTCAATGATGCCGTCGAGGGGCTGGCTTTCCTTGGTTTTTTCATCGCGGCGGGCTACCTCGATGGTGCCCTTGTCGAGGTCCCGTTTACCAAGACCGAGCCGCACGGGTATGCCCTTCAGTTCGTTTTCGGCGAATTTGAAGCCGGGCCGCTGTTTCTCGTCGTCGTCGTAGCTGACCCGGATTCCGCGTGCTTTAAGCTCCTCCATCAGTTCCTTCGCCTTAGCATTGAGCTCCTCGTTGGGTTTGGGGATGGGGACGATGACCACCTGTACGGGGGCGAGCTTTGGCGGAAGTACGAGGCCTTCGTCATCGCTGTGGGTCATGATCAGCCCCCCAACGAGCCGGGTGGAGACGCCCCAGCTGCTGGCCCAAACGTACTCCTCCTGGTTGTCGGCGTTACTGAATTTGACGTCAAAGGCCTTTGCGAAATTTTGGCCCAGATTGTGGCTGGTGCCCGCCTGTAGTGCCTTGCCGTCCTGCATGAGGGCCTCGATTGTGTAGGTGTCGATGGCGCCGGCGAAGCGTTCGTTAGCCGTCTTCACGCCCCGAAGCACGGGCATGGCCATGTATTCTTCGGCGAAGTCGGCGTAAACTCCCTGCATTTTAATGGCTTCCTCCAGGGCTTCCTCGGCGGTTGCGTGAGCGGTGTGGCCTTCCTGCCAGAGGAACTCGGCGGTGCGCAGAAAAAGACGGGTACGCAGCTCCCAGCGCACCACGTTGGCCCACTGGTTGATCAGCAGGGGGAGGTCGCGGTAGCTGGTGATCCAGTCGCGGTAGGTACTCCAGATGATGGTCTCCGAGGTCGGGCGCACGATCAACTCTTCCTCGAGTTTGGCTTCCGGGTCAACGATCACCCCGCTGCCGTCCTCGGCATTCTTTAGCCGGTAGTGGGTGACCACCGCGCATTCCTTGGCAAAGCCTTCCACGTGTGCGGCCTCCTTGCTCAGGAAAGATTTAGGGATGAAGAGTGGGAAATAAGCATTTACGTGACCCGTTTCCTTGAACATATCGTCCAGCTGGCGTTGCATCCGCTCCCAGATCCCGAAGCCATAGGGCTTGATCACCATACACCCACGCACGGCGCTGTTAGAGGCCAGATTCGCCTTCTTGACGATATCCAGGTACCACTCGGAATAGTTCTCTTTTCGGGGGGTTATTGCTTTGGCCATCAGTCAACTATGAGGGGGGGTAATGTGTTATATTCTTAGGTATTTTGGTCAAAAGGAGGGCATTTAACGGTTTAACTACCAGCTTTAAGCCTACCTTAACCAAATCAGGGGCACAAACTTACTACTTTCGACCTTGTGATAAGTGGCAGACTCACGGATTACATAAACACCAACATCATGCTCAAGCAAAAATCACTCTTCGCCGTCGCCTCGCTTTGCGCGATGATGCTAGTTTCTACTAGCGTGAGCGCCCAGTACGACGACATGTACTACGATCCGGACGAGTTCCGCAGTACCGAAACCACCAGCGGCTACTACGACCAGTCTAATGACTCCGACCGTATCAACGGTCAGGAAGAGCGTCGCCGCGTATCCAATAACTACGACAACGATTATTATGATTATTACTACAGCAGCCGTATTCGCCGCTTTAACCGGCCTTACCGTGGCTTCGACTATTATGACCCGGTCTACGTCGATATGGCCTACTATGACCCCTTCTACCGTCCCGGTGCGAGCACGGTCCTGATCTATAACAGTTTCAACCGCTTCGGTAACCCATGGATACAGCCCATAGCTACCCCCTTCGGCGTCCAGTTCGTAGATACCCGCTTCAACCGCTTCAACCGCTTTAACGGTGGATTTGGTAGCCCATTCTACGGCGGATGGAACGATCCTTTCTACGGCAGGGCCTACGCCGGTGGCTTTAACCGCGGCTTCGGCGGCGGTGGCTTTTACGGCGCCAATGCCTGGGGAGGCGGATTCGCCGGTGGCGGAGTCGGCTATTACTGTCCCCCCGCATGGGGTGGTGGTAACACCTACACCGTTCCCAATAGCGTGAACAGCCGTCCGGTATCCAATGTACCGCGTGCCGGTACGACGTCCATCGCCGACCGAGTCGAGCGTGCCCGTCAGACCCGTAACGTGACTTCCCGTTCCGCCGGATCTGCAACCCGTGGCGCTACGCGCTCCGTTGGCAATACCCGTACCGTTGGACGTACCCGCTCCGTTGACGATACCCGTAGTATTGATCGTACCCGCACGACCGTACAACCGCGCAGCACTACCGCGACCCGTCGCGCAGTGCCTAGCCGGGCAACTACCCCACAGCGTCGTACCTATACGCCTAGCCGCTCCACTACGCCCCAACGGGCTACCACGCCCAGCCGTGGCAACAGTACCCGGAGCTATACGCCTAGTCGCAGTACCACGCCGAACCGCAGCTATACGCCCAGCCGTACGCCGACGCGTAGCGCAATGCCTTCCCGCAGCTCGGGCTCTACCCGCAGCGCCTCGCCGAGTCGCAGCAGCGGAAGCTCTCGCTCCGCAACGCCCACCCGCCGCGGTGGAGGAGGAGAATAACTTCTATCAACTCGAAATGCAAAAAAGGGATGAGGACCACCGTTCTCATCCCTTTTTTCGTGTTTGTTTTTAAGGAACTCATAATTACCCTGCGGCGGCCAAACCTTACGTGCACAGGGGAATTACTTGTATGCCAAGCTTTCCGACATGAAATTCCTCTTCAGCACCTTTGCTCTCCTATTGGTGACCGCTTCATTACGCGCTCAATCCTATTCGGATGCCCTCAGGTATTCGTTCGTCACCCCGCAGGGTTCAGCCCGTTTCGCGGGAACCGGGGGCAGCCTCACTCCGCTGGGCGTTGACGTCACCACCCTCCATACCAATCCCGCAGGTATTGGCTGGAACCGCTACAATTTGGCCCAGATCACGCCCGGCTTTTCCTTTACGGGTACGGATGCACTATTAGATCAAAGCGAAGCAGGTGGTAGCGCATCCGAGTCGGCAGCCACCTTTACGTTGCCAAGTATTGGGGTCCTTCTGGCAGGCAACACCCGGTCGGTAAATATGTCAACGCTCAACTTTGGGATCAGCCTGACCCGCATGGCCGATTACAACCAGCAGTTGGCCTTCGACGGCCGTACGCCCGGTGGACTCATTGAAAAATTTGCTGAAGACTTCAATGATGGCATAGACGATCCGTTCGGCACGCGCCTGGCCGAAGGTTTCCTCATTACAGATCCGGCAGATGGATTCGTTTACTCCGATTTTTATGATATCACTACCGATACACCTTTCCCCGGAGCGATCCAGCGGGAAGGGCTCTACGATCGGCGCGGTAGCATGTCGGAAGTTGCCGTAGGTTTCGGGGGTAACTATCGGGAAAAGCTACTTTGGGGCGTTAGTATTGGAATACCCTTCTTTAATTACGAACAGACTTATTCCTATGAAGAGGTGGACGACCAGGACGTCATACCCGCCTTCGAAAGTTCGACCTACAACGAAAGCCTGATCAACAACGGCACCGGCTTCAATCTTAAGGCCGGGATCACCGTGCTGCCAACGGAAACCGTGCGGATCTCGGCAGCCATCCACACCCCTACCTTCTGGACGGTCGAAGAACAGTTTTCGAATTCCTTCGGCTATTTTTATACGGAAAACGGAGAGGCACTAGGCGGTACGCAGCTTAGCGACATTTCCAACCCAACCTATAATCTTCGTACCCCATGGCGGTTTATGGCCGGGATCGGTACGCTGGTCGGCGAACGAGGCTTTATTAGCCTGGATGCCGATTTCGCGCAGTATGCGAGCAACGAATTCAGCTTTGATGACTTCGCCGGAGCCGATGAGGTTACCGATGCCGCTAATGCCGATATTGACTTTCTCTTAGGAAGCAGCCTGGGTTTGCGGGCGGGCGGAGAGCTGAACCTGGACCCCCTGCAGGTCCGCGCCGGTGTAGGCTATAGACAAGTCCCCTTCCAGGAATACGTCAACGAGGAGGATGAGGGCATCCTTACCTACAGCGCAGGCGTGGGCTACAGCAAAGGCAAGTTTTTTGCGGATTTTGCCGCACAGGTGGAAGGCTATTCGTCGTTTCAATACCCTTATCAAACCTTTGCCGTTCGCCAGCAGAACGTCCTTTTCGACCGCACCCGTGTATCCGTACTCCTCACCGTAGGGCTCCGGGGCTTCTCTTCCGGATTTTAAGCCCGGGTGGATTCACTTACGCAAGTAGTCCTCGGAGCCGCCGTCGGGGAAGCCGTACTCGGCCGGAAGGTCGGCAATCGGGCCATGGTCTGGGGCGGACTGGCGGGTACCCTTCCCGATCTGGATGTGCTATCGGGGCTGGTTACCGATTCGATGAGTGCACTGGCTTACCATCGGGCTTTCACTCATAGCTTGCCCTTCGCGCTGCTGGCGGCACCCGTCATCGGACTGATGGTACACCGCTTATACGGCGGCAAGGCCGGCGGGGCCATAGCCAACTTCCTGCTCTACCCGCTCGCTTTATTGGGCCTTTGGCTCATTCTGCTCTTCGGTAGTCACCTCATGCCCGTTACCGTCTACGGGATCCCCCTGATTGTCACCCTAATCACGGGCGTCTTTGCTCTTTTTTCGGGTATTATCGTCCTGATCCACTTTTGGCGGGGGACAATCTCTACAGGTCCTAATGTCGGCTTCTCTTCCTGGACCCTGCTGTTTTTCCTCGCCATCGTCACCCATCCCATACTGGACTGTTTCACCGCCTACGGGACGCAGTTTCTGGAACCCTTCACTTCCGTTCGGTTGGCCTGGAATACGATTTCGGTTCTGGATCCTCTATATACCTTGCCCTTTCTTCTCCTGCTACTATTGGCGGCAAGATACGGGCGCGGAGCGCAGGTACGAAGCAAGTTGAACCGGGCCGGACTTATCCTTTCCTCCGCATACCTTTTCCTGACAGTGATCAATGCGGTAAATGTCGGATGGGTCGTCGAGGACACGATCCGGGAGAATGATCTCCAAGTGACCAGAAGTGTACACAGCCCTACGCTTGGGAATAATCTCCTCTGGTCGGCTACCCTGCAGGCCGAGGACGGTTCCTATTACCTGGGACAGTACAGTTTACTAGACGAACGGCGAAAACTAAGTCCGCTGATCGAATTACCGGGGAGGCATGAAATGCTGGCACCCTACGCGAATGACCGGGACGTAGACATCCTCACCTGGTTCACCGACGATTACTATATCCTCCTGCCCGGGGGAGCGGGTCGGGTAGTTCTTTGCGACCTGCGCTACGGACTGTTGGGCGACGATCCGCTCGATCCGGCCTCCTACACCTTCAATTGGACGATTGACACGACGCTACAACCTGTACGCGTACTCCCCGGCGTAGGTACTTCGCGCCCGGATCCTTCCACCGCCCTGTCGAAGTTATGGGAAAGGATGGGAGGGATATAATTTCTCAACAGAGTGCGTACGTCCTGCGGAAGACCCGGCGACCCATGGGAGTACCGTTATGCTGACCATGGCAGCCCGGGCTTTGGATACACCAGCCAACGATCGCCTGCTTTGCTACGTATAGTAGTCAATATGACAATTAAGTAATAATTGCATGCGGTTAGGAAAAAAAAGCGTAACTATGACGCCCCTACGCAATCGATTGCGAATAGCGTATGGGTTTCTGCAGCCTCAAGTTGCCGTCAAATAGCTAAGCTAAAGTCGATAGTGTTGCGAACCTGTTCATCTCCTTCCCGCGTCGCTTTCAACCGTGATAAAGACTCCGCCGCATCCTTCTTGCTTGCTTCCGGTGTCTCCTCCCTCAGCGGGCAAAGAAGCGTGGCTTCGGGTACCGAAAATACCGGGGTGCTGATCGGGGGATATTTTCTTACACGATCCGACTTGGACGAAAGCTTGCTTTCCTTTTTCATAAATGATGCTTATCGGCCTACCGAAGCATCCTGGGGAAAGGTGCATAACTAATCGAATCATTCACTAACGGACAGAACCGATTTTCAAACTTTTCCTCTATTCAAATCGAGAATCCTATTTATTCAACTAGTCAATTTTGCAAGAAATATGAAACAGAAAAACTACCCCGGCAGTCACGCGCTCTGGAAACCCCGACTCATAACGTTCTTGGCCCTGTTCTTTTTTTCCGT
The DNA here is from genome assembly GCA_963747415.1 of Lewinellaceae bacterium. Lineage (GTDB taxonomy): Bacteria > Bacteroidota > Bacteroidia > Chitinophagales > Saprospiraceae > Neolewinella. Next base: position 3,238,046 of record CAVVFF010000004.1, read on the forward strand.
CGCGGTGTCGGCTCAGCGCACCGTTACCGGGCAGATCACCGATGAAACGGGGATTCCGCTGATAGGGGCTACGGTACTGGAGCTGGATACCGATCGGGGAACGGCCACCGACATCGACGGAAATTACTCCCTCGAGGTCGCCGGCGATGATGCGATCCTGGTCTTTTCTTACCTGGGATACGCCGACGAAGAACAACAGGTGGGCAGTCGAAGCGTAGTCGATGCGGAACTGCAACCGGACGGCCAGCTACTGGACGAAGTTGTAGTAGTCGGCTACGGTACGCAGCGCAGCGAAGCCGTTACGGGTTCGGTTGCCTCCATTAATGGAGAGGAACTGACGAACGTATCGGCCACCAACGTCACCCAGTCTTTGCAGGGGCGCCTGCCCGGGGTAGACATCTCCTCCACCTCCTCGCGCCCGGGTGCATCGGCACAGATCCGGATTCGCGGTACCCGCTCTCTGACGGCCAGCAACGACCCGCTGATCGTACTCGACGGTATTCCGTTCGCCGGTCAGCTGACTGACATCAACCCCAACGATATCAAGAGCGTCGACGTACTGAAGGATGCCTCCGCTACGGCCATTTATGGTTCGCGGGGTGCCAACGGTGTAGTACTGATCACGACCCGCACCGGCTTCGAAGGCCAACGGCCCCGGCTGAGCTACAACAGCTTCGCCGGTGTCAACACCATCTTCTCCAAAATCCCGCTGATGAGCGGGGATGACTTCGCCCAACTGCGGGACGATGCCGATATCTATGATGCTGACGGCCAGGATGAGATCCGCGGCACCAACACCGACTGGCAGGACCTCTACTACCGGGACGGTCTGTTCATGAACCACAGTCTCGGCTTGGCCGGCGGTACCGAAAGCGGTTCGTACAGCTTTAGCGCCGGCTATAACACCGACCAGGCGGTCATTCCTGAACAGGGTTTCCGTCGTTACTCCCTCCGCGGCTCGCTGGACCAGCGGATCGGTTCGGCCCTTCGCATCGGCTTCTCCACCAATAATACCTACACCCACTCGTACGGAAATGACCTGAGCCCGGGTAATGTACTGTTCTTGTCTCCCCTCGCAAGCCCCTACGATTCAACCGGCGCCCCGCGCCGCACGATCCGGACCGCCCTCGACGAACCTTTCGTGGTGACCCGCGACGTGATCGACCGGCTGGGTGAGCGCCGCATCAACGAGAACAGGGGTATCGGTTCTTACAATACCCTGTACGGCGAGCTGACCATTCCCGGTATCGACGGACTGAGCTACCGGCTGAACCTCGGCCTGAACGTACGCAACAATACCAACGGTAACTTTACCGGCGAAGGTGTGTTTGCCACCAACCCCACCACGCCGTCCGGTGCGGGCATCGGCAACTCGCTGTTGACCAGCTACGTACTGGAGAACCTGCTGAACTACAACCGGACGTTCGCAGAGGTGCACAATGTGAGCGTGCTGGGTCTCTTCTCCGTGCAGGAAGACCGCTTCAACAGCTCCAGCATAGGTGCCCGCGACATACCCAACGAGGCTTTCCAGTACTTCAACCTCGGACAGGCGGCCGGTGAGATCACCATCAACCCTAATAACCAGAACTACAGCGTAACCGGCCTGGTCTCCTACATGGGTCGTATCCAGTACGACTACAATAACCGCTACCTTTTCTCCGCTACACTGCGGACCGACGGCTCCAGCCGCCTTGCCGAAGGCAACAAGTGGCATACCTACCCGGCGCTTTCCGCGGGCTGGAACATCGGGCAGGAAGCCTTCATGCAGGACCTTGGTTGGCTGAACCGCCTGAAACTGCGGGTCGGCTGGGGACAAACCTCCAACCAGGCCATCAACCCGTACTCTACCCTGGGTAGTCTGGCTACCCGTCCCTACAATTTCGGGTCGGAATTTTCGACCGGCTACTACGTCAATACGCTGCCCAACGCCGACCTGGGCTGGGAGTACTCGGTGACGACGAACGTCGGCGCCGACTTCGCGCTGCTGAACAACCGCCTGAGCGGAACGCTCGAGTATTACGTGACCAATACCGAAGACATCCTCCTGGGCGTCAACCTGCCGAGCACCTCCGGGGTAGGTAGCTATACCGCTAACATTGGTACCACGAAGAACGAGGGTTTTGAATTCTCCCTGAACGGCTTGATCGTCGATAATCCCCAGGGACTAAGCTGGGAAGCCGGCTTCAACGTCTACCGTAACGTGAATACACTTACCTCGCTGGCTTCCGGACAGGAACGCGACGAGGGCAATGGCTGGTTTGTCGGATACCCCATCAACGTAGTGTACGACTACAATCGAATCGGACTCTGGCAGGAAGGCGACCCCTACCTGGATATCCTAGAGCCGGGCGGTAACGTCGGCCAGATAAAGGTGGAGTACACCGGTGAATACGGTGAGAACGGTGAGCCCGTCCGCGCCATCGGTCCCGACGACCGAACAATCCTCGATCTCAGTCCCGATTTCCAGGGCGGCTTCAATACCCGCTTCACCTTCCGCGGCATCGACCTCACCGCCGTAGGTGTCTTCCGCAGCGGTGGCACCCTGATCAGTACGCTTTATGGCTCGGCCGGGTACCTGAACTTACTTTCCGGGCGGAGCACCAACGTGGACGTCGATTACTACACCCCGGAGAATACCGGTGCCCGTTATCCAGCGCCCAATGGTGCCCGTAGCGGCGATAACCCCGAGTACGGATCGACCCTGAGCTACTTTGACGGCGGCTACCTCAAGTTCCGCACCATCACCCTCGGTTACGACCTTACCCGGACCCTGTTCACCTCCGGTGCCTTCAGCCAGTTCCGCATCTACACCTCCGTTCAAAACCCCTTCGTGCTGTTCTCGCCCTACAACGATATGACGGGTATGGACCCCGAAACCAATGCACGCGGCAATGAGTACAGCGCCGTTGCCGGCTACAACTCCCGTCTGCTAACCATCGGCGCCAATAACCCCGCCACCCGCGTCTTCCTCCTGGGCCTTAACGTAACCTTCTAAACTGTCGAATCATGAAATTCTTTAATCTCAAAACCCTCCTGAGTGCCGCGGCGATCCTCGCTTTCACCACCGGCTGCGAGGACGTACTGGAGGAACAACCGCGGAGCTTTTACGAGCCCGGATTTTTCCAGACCGAACGGGGCGTTCAGGGTGGCCTTACCGCTCTTTACGCCAACCTGCGTAATCTATACGGACAGGCTTACTATTACAACGGCCTGACCACGGGTACCGACGAAGCGACCTATGCCCAGAGCGCCGACGGAAACTTTCTCGTTGCTGACCTTACCGGGCAGGGGGAACTGAACTCCACCTGGTACCCCGCGGCCATCCTGTGGGGAACGGCTTTTGGAAACATCAATACCGCCAGCGGAATCATCGAGAACGCCCAGGAAGTAGGTATCTCGGACGCGCTGATTGCGGAAGCCCGCTTCTTCCGCGCCTTCGACTACTTCAACCTGGTACAAACCTACGGTGGCGTACCGCTCGACCTGGGTTCCGGTCCCCTGACCTTCAACACTAACCCCGTACGCGTCTCCACCCGGAATACCGTACCCGAAGTATACACCCAGGCCGTTTTCCCCGACCTGCTGCTGGCGGTGGAAGACCTCCCGGACGCTCCCCGCGTAACCGGTGCGGTAACCAAACCCCTGGCCCGGTTGATGCTGGCTAAGGCCTATCTGACCTACGGTTGGTGGCTGCAGAACCCGAAAAACATCCCAACTTACCCCGAAACCAGCCGTTCCGATCCCGACGGCCACGACGCCGAGTGGTACTTCCAGGAGGCCTACAACATGGCCATCTCGGGTATCGAGAACCCCGGTATCTTCTCGCTACAGCCGACCTTTTACGACGTCCACTACGCGCCAAACGACCGCAATAGCGAGATCATGCTCTATGCGGACCATACGGAGGAAAGCGAATTTTACAACGGTGGCAGCCTGACTTACGGCAGCGGTGGCGCTCCGGACAACTTCGCCGTGTGGATGATGACCTGGAACTACACGGTTATTCGCAGCGGTCTGGATCCTGACTTTACGAATACCGTATCTTCCGTTCAGCGCGAAGCGGCACAGCCTCTGGGCCGCCCCTGGACGCGCATGGCTCCCACCGTTGACGTATTGACCGAGACCTTCGAAAATAAGGATCAGGACAGCCGCTACGACGGAACCTTTACCACGGTCTACCGGGGTAACTGGCAGAAGGGCGGAGTACCCGAAGAAGTCCTTTACAACGCCAACGGACTCCCGGTAACCCCCGGCGATGCTATTCTCAGCTTCCTGGACGAGCCGGAGCCCAGCATCGACTACCCCGATGGAGCGGGCCTCAACGGCATCGGCGCCGGTACCCTGCCCGGCCGTTCGGACTTCGTCATCGGGCCCCTAGGGATCAGCAGGGTAGTCTACCCCGGACTGTGGAAACTGGGTACCTACCGTACCGACAATAATGGCGGTCTCGGCCAGCCCAACGCCGGTAGTACCCGTCCGTTTAATATCGTCAAGTTCTCGGAGTTCTACTTCCTCGCCGCCGAAGCGGCAATAAAGGGTGCCCAAACCCAGTCCGGCTACAGTGCGCGCGAGCTGCTGAACGTCATTCGGGCCCGCGCGGGCATGTGGCGCTACGACAACGCGGCGGAGTCGGCCTACAACGCTGACTTCAGCGAAGAACTGGTGGCGGCCACCCCCGAAAATCCCGACATCTACTTCCTACTGATGGAACGCTCGCGCGAGTACTACGCCGAAGGAATTCGCTGGTACGATCTGGTGCGGACGCAAACCTGGGAAGAGCTGGCCGGAGAGTACTCGATCGCCGGACGGGATTACGGTGACCATACCCCTGAAACCTTCCAGCGCGACATTGAACCCTACCTCTACCTCCGGCCCATTCCGCAGGGACAGCTGGACGGTATGGAGCTCGATGAGGGCATGACCGACGCCTACCAGAATCCGGGCTATAACTAATCGTCCTTAACGGCTAATACGTTTCTTTGAGTCAGCACTACCGACCCGGTAGTGCTGACTCATTGTTTATACCACCGTGCTGCGACTACGCCCGTATAAATACTTTAATATCGGCACGCAAGGACCCTCGGAAAAGGAACCCCTACCAAAGGAAAGGTTTACAAATTCCATCCTGGGCAGAGGCAATGCCTTGGATAGGAAGCACCAGCGGCCACGAAATTTAGGGGGTAAGGGATCTGCCGAGCGAATCGCAGCCTGGACAATGCTGGTGAAAGGGGTGTCCCCAGCTTATCACGTTTTCCTGGTCAAGGAAATTGAAACTACCGCGGACTATAGGCATGCCAACTAACAGGGCACGAAAAGTTCGCGGGCTGGGGCACCGCGGAATCGGGCCGGGCCGGCGATCGCGTTGTAGTTTGGGGGAAATTTTCGGCGGAGCAACCGCCCAATCCTCTGGCCTATGCTATACGTCACCAAGTTACTTGCGCTGTGCACCTGCCTCTCGGTCTGGTCCGCTACCCTCGGCGGTCAGTCGAACCCACTGGAGCGGATCATCACGGATCACCGCGACAGCCTGCAGCGGTGGATCGACCAACAGGACAGTTTTGAGATTCAGGTGTTATACACCCAGATCGACCGGAAAGAGAACGGGGAGGTAAGCTTGTCCACTTACCGCTGGGGTGGTGATTCCACGGAATACTTTTACCCAGCCAGCTCCGTCAAGATGCCGGTGGCCGCCCTCGCCCTGCAACGGCTGAATGAATTGGGGGTCCTGGGCCTGAATGCCCACACGCCACTATTTCACGGAACAGGGACGGTACCTGCGTCCTCGCCCCAAACGCCCGCAGCCCGCGACACGAGCAGCGAAACGGGACTTCCTACCGTAGCCCAGTACATCCGGAAGATATTCCTGGTAAGCGACAACGATGCCTACAATCGGCTTTTCGAGTGGCTGGGGCCCACCTACATTAACCAGGCATTGCATCGTGCGGGCATCACCGGCGGCCGCATGCAGCACCGGGTAGGGGTGGGCGGATTCGATAATCTGACTCATGCCTACCTGAATCCGGTACGTTTCGCCGACGGATATGAAACGCTTTACCAGATCGGCGAACGCTACGACCCGTACTACGACCCGCTTCCGGAGATTTCCGGCCAGTACCGGGGGGTGGGCTATACCCGCAACGATACCCTTATCGAGGAAGCCTTTGACTTCACCCACAAAAACTACCTTTCCCTGCGCAACCTGCACGATATCCTGGTTCGGATCGTCGTGCCGGAGGCTGTGCAGGATACCTTTCAACTCGATTCCGCCGACTACGCCCTACTCCGGGAAGCGATGTCGCAGCGCCCTCGCGAGAGCGCCTCCCCCCGCTACGACGAGCCGGACAACTACGTCAAATTCTGGGTCTACGGCGATCAGCCGGATGAGGTACGTATGCCGGATAACCTGCGAATCCTCAATAAGGTCGGCTGGGCCTACGGCTACCTGACCGACGTGGCCTACATCACCGACGGCGACGTGGAATTCATCCTGGCCGGCACCATCCATACCAATGCCAACCGGATCTACAACGACGGGAAATACGAATACGAGGAGGACGGTCCGCCCTTCTTCGGCCGGCTGGGACGGGCGGTACTCGAGTACGAGCGGCAGCGGCAGCGGCAATAAAGAAGTGCGCATTCGATTGTGTAACGTAGGTTAATGCCTATTTTACCGGGAAAGTCGTTGGCATGCGTTTCACTTTTTTACTACTGTTTATAGCCACACTGTATTCTTCGGGCGCCGGGGCGCAGGATTCGAATCCCGGGCCATCAACTTCCCTGAAGGCGGCCTATGAGGGGGCCTTCCTGGTGGGCACGGCCGTGAATCCCGGTATCACCTCCGGCCGGGATACGACCCTTAACCGAATAGTACGCGAGCAATTCAATGCCATCACGGTCGAGAACGTGATGAAGGCCGAAGAAATAAACCCAGCGCCCGGCGTCTACAACTGGGCACCCGCCGACGAATTTATCGCGTTCGGGAAGGCTAATAATATGTTCCTGGTGGGCCACACCCTGATCTGGCACAACCAGACCCCCGGCTGGTTCTTCACCACTGAGGCCGGCGAGGCGAACTCGACGGAGCAACAGGCCGAGCGGTTACGGTCGCACATCGAGGCGGTAGCCGGCCGCTACGCCGGCAAAGTGGATGCCTGGGACGTGGTCAACGAGGTGGTCGACAACGACGGATCCTACCGCCCGACGACATGGGTGGAGGGCATCGGCAGCGGCGATACGCTCGTTAAGCTGGCCTTCCGGTACGCGGAGCAATATGCACCCGATACCGAGCTTTACTACAATGACTTCAATGCCTGGCGCCCGGCCAAACGCGACGGGATCATGCGGCTCGTGCGCATGCTGCAGGCGGAGGGTATCCGTATCGACGGCGTTGGAATTCAGGGCCACTGGGGGCTTAATTTTCCGAAAAACGAATACATCGAGGCGGCCATAGATTCCTTCGCTTCCCTCGGCGTCAAGGTGATGATCACCGAACTGGACGTGGACGTGCTGCCCCTCACCCGGGAAGGACAGATCATTGGCACCGGAATGATGCATCCCCAATTTCAACTGGAAGAATTCAAGGAATACCTGGACCCCTACGCCGATGGCCTACCCGAAGCGGTAGAGCAGCAACTCACCGACCGCTACCGGGAGCTATTCGAGATCTTCTACCGCAAGAGGGACAAGATCGACCGCGTCACCTTCTGGGGCATCCACGATGGTATGTCCTGGAAAAACGACTATCCCATTCCGAATCGCACCAATTACGTGCTGCCCTACAACCGTGATCTGCAGCCCAAGCCGGCCGTGGAGGCGATCCGCTCCGTACCGCAGCGGATGAGGTAAGCCCGGCGGTATGTGGTCAGGTGTATTATCTTAAAATCCGATTATGCAAGAAAAAGAAAGAAAGGAGCCGGGAAAGCTCCGCAGCCAGGAGTGGTTCGGGGGAAACGATAAAATGGGCTTCGTCCACCGATCCTGGATGCGCAACCAGGGGTACCCCGACGATTACTTCCGGGGCAAGCCCGTCATCGGCATCTGCAACACCTGGTCGGAGCTTACCCCCTGCAACGGGCACCTGCGCGAGGTGGCCGAACGGGTGAAGCGGGGCGTCATCGAGGCAGGTGGTTTTCCGCTCGAGTTCCCGGTCATGTCGCTCGGCGAAACCCTCATGCGGCCCACTACCATGCTGTTCCGCAATCTGGCAAGTATGGATACGGAAGAATCCATCCGCGCGAATCCACTCGACGGGGTGGTGCTGCTAACGGGCTGCGATAAGACTACCCCCTCCACCATTATGGGGGCCTGCAGCGTGGACCTCCCCACCATCGTGGTGCCGGGTGGTCCCATGCTGAACGGACGCTTTCGAGGCGAAACCATCGGCTCCGGCTCCTTTAATTGGATGATCAAAGAGAAGCAGACCAACGAGAATTTCGGCGCGGAGGATATGCGCGAAGCCGAGATATGTGCCGCGCGCAGCATTGGCCACTGTAATACAATGGGCACGGCTTCCACCATGGCGGTGATGAGCGAAGCCCTGGGCCTGACGCTGCCGGGCATTGCCTCGATCCCGGCCGCCGATTCGCGCAAACGGGTGATGCAGCAACTCTCCGGCCGACGCATCGTGGAGATGGTACGCGAAGACCTGACCATGTCAAAGATCCTGACTCGAAAGGCCTTTGAGAACGCGATCGTGACCAATGCGGCCGTCGGCGGATCCACCAATTTTATCATTCACCTGACGGCCATTGCCCGGCGGATCGGCGTCGACCTGACCCTCGACGATTTCGACCGCCTTGGTAGCGGTGTCCCCTTGCTCGTCAATCTTATGCCGTCGGGCAAGTTCCTGATGGAGGATTTCTATTATGCCGGGGGGCTATCGGTGGTTATGAAGGAACTGGGCGACCTCCTGCACCGCGAAGTCATTACCGCCAGTGGTAAAAGCCTGGAGGAAAACTACACCGACGCCGCATGCTATAATCGGGAGGTGATCGCCTCGCGGGACGAGCCGCTCCAGGAAAATGCGGGCATCGCCGTCCTACGCGGCAACCTCTGTGAAAACGGAGCGGTCATAAAACCGAGCGCCGCAACGCAGCGGCTCATGAAGCATACCGGCCGCGCCGTGGTCTTCGAGAGCATGGAGGACTACCATGCCCGGATCGACGATCCCGAACTGGACATCGATCCCGATTGCGTCATCGTGCTGAAGGGCGTAGGACCTAAGGGGTACCCCGGCATGCCGGAGGTGGGCAACGTGGATCTGCCGGAGAAGATGATTCAGCAGGGGGTGAAGGATATGGTCCGCATTTCGGACGGCCGTATGAGTGGGACCGCCTACGGCACCGTCGTGCTCCATGTTTCACCGGAATCTCGGTCGGGGGAACGCTGGCGGTGGTCCAAAACGGAGACCTGATCACCCTCGACGTAGAAAAACGATTGCTGCAACTCGAGATCAGTGATGAGGAGCTTAACCGAAGAAAGGTGACCTGGGTGCCACCAGCGGCCCGCGCAACGCGGGGTTACGTACGCATCTACCTCGACCACGTGGAGCAGGCGGAACTGGGCGCCGACCTGGATATTCTGACCGGGAAGTCCGGGTCCGTAGTGGATCGCGACCTTCACTGATACCCCATGCTCACCGTCCTTTTACTGCTGCTCAGCGTCGCCGCGATCATTTTCCTGACCGCGCGTTTGGCGGTGCACCCCTTCGTAGCGCTGATGCTGGTGGCGTCGGCTACGGCATCCTGGCCGGCATGCCCCTGGACCTGGTGGTGGCCTCCGTCAACGAAGGATTCGGGAACACCCTGGGCGGCATCGGCCTGATCATCATACTCGGCGTCATCATCGGAGCCTTTCTGGAGAATACGGGGGCGGCCTACGCCTTGGCCGACCGGGTACTGCGGCTTGCAGGCAAGCAACGGGTGACCCTTGCGATGGGGCTGATCGGCTGGGTGGTATCCATCCCCGTCTTCGCGGACAGTGGCTTCATGCTACTGGCGCCGCTAAACCGCAGTCTTTCGAAGAAGGCGGGTCTTTCCCTGGCGGGAACGGCCATTGCCCTGGCGATGGGGCTTATGGCCGCCCATACCATGGTCCCCCCTACGCCGGGCCCATAGCCGCGGCGTACTACCTGGAGGCGGATCTCGGTACCGTACTGCTATTAGGCATTCCGGTGAGCCTGGTCGCACTCGGCAGTTGCCTGCTTTTCATCCGGCGCTTCGTCGCAAATACCTACATCGATCCCGCGCCGGAAGTGACCGAAGCGGAGATCAAGCGCGGCTGACCACGGCACCGGGGGCCCTGCTGTCTTCGGTGCCCATTTTCATACCGATCATCCTGATCGTGATCCGCTCCGTACTGGTTGCCTTCTACGGCTTCGAAGCGGAAGGCTACGGCAGCCTGCCCTTCGCGCCGCGGCTCGTATTCTTCCTGGGGGAGCCCTTCATCGCGCTCGCTATCGGGTGCCTGCTTTCCCTCCTCCTCCCCAAGCAGCTGGACAAGTCGATGTTTTCCACCGACGGATGGATCGGTAAGGCACTGACGGGCGCGGCGTCGATCCTGCTCATTACGGGGGCCGGTGGTGTATTCGGTCAGATCCTGCGCGATTCCGGTATCGCCGGGGTACTGGGAGATGCCCTCGGCCAGCTCAACCTCAATATCTGGTTACCCTTCATCCTGGCCGCTGCGATTAAGTCCGCCCAGGGCTCCTCGACGGTCGCGCTCATCACTACGGCCTCCATTATGGCACCGATGCTTGGGGACCTCGATTTTACCGGCAACCTGGACCGGCACTGGTGGTGGTGGCCATTGGAGCGGGTTCGGCGGTGGTGTCCCATGCCAACGACAGCTTCTTCTGGGTGGTGACGCGCCTGTCGGGTATGGACGTCAAGATGGGCTACCGATTTATGACCCTGGCCTCCCTGGTATTAGGGGGCAGTGCCGCATTCACCCTATTTATCATTTACCTAATCGCGGGATAACAACGGATGACCTATGAAATTATATAATACAAGCGGCGGCATCGTCGTGGAAGCGGAGGGGAAATACTACCGCATAGAAGCGGACTGGGTGGAATTTATCAACGACGATCGGCTGTTCGAAAAACTCAAGATGATCGTTCAGGAAAGCGAGGCGGGCGCCGGAGCGCGGATAGCCAAAGACCTGTTGAGTGTCGCCGTGGGACCCCAGGAAGTCTGGCAAGCGGGGTCACCTACTACAACAGTAAGATGGCCCGGCAGGAGGAATCCGCCAAGCGGGCGGGGGGACCTTTTATGAGCGGGTGTATTCAGCCGATCGGCCGAGCTTTTCTTCAAGGCTACGGCGGCCCGGACGGTAGCTCCGGCGGGCGGGTACACATTCGAAAGGACAGTACGTCCCACGTGCTGTCCTTACGAATAAGTACCCGCCCGCCGGAAGCGACCGTCCGGGCCGCCGTAGCCTTGAAGAAAAGCTCGGGCCGGTCGGCTGAATACACCCGCTCGTAAAAGGTCCCCCCTCCCGCTTTCGCGGATTCCTCCTGCCGGGCCATCTTACTGTTGTAGTAGGTGACCCCGCTTGCCCAGACTTCCTCGGGTCCCACGGCCACACTCAACAGGTCTTTGGCTTGATCCTGCGCTCCGGCGCCCGCCTCACTTTCCTGCACGATCATCGTGAGCTTATCGAACAGTCGGTCGTCGTTGATAAATTCCACCCAGTCCGCTTCTATTCGGTAGTATTTCCCTTCCGCTTCCACGACAATGCCGCCGCTTGTATTATATAATTTCATAGGTCATCCGTTGTTATCCCGCGATCAGGTAAATGAGAAATAGGGTGAATGCGGCACTGCCTCCTAATACCAGGGAGGCCAGGGTCATAAATCGGTAGCCCATCTTGACGTCCATGCCCGACAGGCGCGTCACCACCCAGAAGAAGCTGTCATTAGCATGGGACACCACCGCTGAACCCGCTCCAATGGCCACCACCACTAGTGCCCGGTCCAGGTTGCCGGTAAAATCGAGGTCCCCAAGCATCGGTGCCATAATGGAGGCCGTAGTGATGAGCGCGACCGTCGAAGAGCCCTGAGCGGACTTAATGGCCGCGGCCAGGATAAAGGGCAACCAGATATTGAGGTTTAGCTGGCCGAGAGCATCGCCCAGCACCCCGGCGATGCCGGAATCCCGGAGAATCTGACCGAACACGCCGCCGGCACCCGTGATGAGCAGGATCGATGCCGCGCCCGTCAGTGCCTTGCCGATCCATCCGTCGGTGGAAAACATCGACTTGTCCAGCTGCTTGGGGAGAAGGAGGGAAAGCAGGCACCCGATAGTGAGCGCGATGAAGGGCTCCCCCAGGAAGAATACGAGCCGCGGTGCGAAGGGCAGGCTGCCGTAGCCATCGGCTTCGAAGCCGTAGAAGGCCACCAGCACGGAGCGGATAACGATCAGGATGATCGGCACGAAGATGGGCACCGAAGAAAGCATGGCCCCCGGTGCCGTGGTCAGCCGGGCATTGATCTCCGCCTCCGTCACTTCCGGAGCCGGGTCGATGTAGGTAGTGGCGACAAAGCGCCGGATGAATAGCAGGCAACATCCGAGTGCCACCAGGCTCACCGGAATGCCCAATAGCAGTACCGTGCCGAGATCCGCCTCCAGGTAGTATGCCGCGGCGATGGGTCCGGGCGTAGGGGGTACCATGGTATGGGCGGCCATAAGACCCATCGCCAGGGCAATGGCCGTACCCGCCAGGGAAAGGCCCGCCTTCTTCGACAGACTGCGGTTGAGCGGCGCCAGCAACATGAAGCCGCTGTCAGCGAAGACGGGGATGGAGACCACCCAACCGATCAGGCCCATCGCGAGGGTCACCCGTTGCTTGCCCGCAAGCCGCAGTACCCGGTCCGCCAACGCGTAAGCTGCTCCCGTATTCTCCAGGAAGGCCCCGATGATCACGCCCAGTATGATGATCAGGCCGATGCCGCCCAGGGTATTGCCGAATCCTTCGTTGACGGAGGTCACCACCAGGTCCAGCGGCATTCCGACCAGGATGCCGTAGCCGATCGCCACCAGCATAAGCGCTACGAAGGGGTGCACCGCCAATCGCGCGGTCAGGAAAATGATCGCGGCGACGCTAAGCAGCAGTAAAAGGACGGTGAGCATGGTCGATCAGTGCAGGTCGCGATCCACTACGGATCCGGATTTCCCGGTCAGAATATCCAGGTCGGCGCCCAGTTCCGCCTGCTCCACGTGGTCGAGGTAGATGCGTACGTAACCCCGCGTTGCACGGGCTTCGGGTGGCACCCAGGTCACCTTTCGGCGGTTCAGCTCCTGATCGCTGATCTCGAGTTGAAGCAATCGCTTTTCTACGTCGAGGGTGATCAGGTCTCCGTTTTGCACCACCGCCAGCGTTCCCCCGATCGACGACTCCGGTGAAACATGGAGTACGACGGTGCCGTAAGCGGTCCCGCTCATGCGGCCGTCCGAAATGCGGACCATGTCCTTTACCCCCTGCTGAATCAGCTTCTCCGGCAGATCCACGTTGCCCACCTCCGGCATGCCGGGGTACCCCTTAGGTCCTACGCCCTTCAGCACGATGACGCAATCGGGATCGATGTCCAGTTCGGGATCGTCGATCCGGGCATGGTAGTCTTCCATGCTCTCGAAGACCACGGCGCGGCCTGTGTGCTTCATGAGCCGCTGCGTTGCGGCGCTCGGTTTGATGACCGCTCCGTTTTCACATAGGTTGCCGCGTAAGACGGCGATGCCCGCATTTTCCTGGAGCGGCTCGTCCCGCGAGGCGATCACCTCCCGATTATAACATGCGGCGTCGGTGTAGTTTTCCTCCAGGCTTTTACCACTGGCGGTAATGACTTCGCGGTGCAGGAGGTCGCCCAGCTCCTTCATAACCACCGATAGCCCCCCGGCATAATAGAAATCCTCCATCAGGAACTTGCCCGACGGCATAAGATTGACGAGCAAGGGGACACCGCTACCAAGGCGGTCGAAATCGTCGAGGGTCAGGTCGACGCCGATCCGCCGGGCAATGGCCGTCAGGTGAATGATAAAATTGGTGGATCCGCCGACGGCCGCATTGGTCACGATCGCGTTCTCAAAGGCCTTTCGAGTCAGGATCTTTGACATGGTCAGGTCTTCGCGTACCATCTCCACGATGCGTCGGCCGGAGAGTTGCTGCATCACCCGTTTGCGCGAATCGGCGGCCGGGATCGAGGCAATGCCCGGCAGCGTCAGGCCCAGGGCTTCGCTCATCACCGCCATGGTGGAAGCCGTGCCCATTGTATTACAGTGGCCAATGCTGCGCGCGGCACATATCTCGGCTTCGCGCATATCCTCCGCGCCGAAATTCTCGTTGGTCTGCTTCTCTTTGATCATCCAATTAAAGGAGCCGGAGCCGATGGTTTCGCCTCGAAAGCGTCCGTTCAGCATGGGACCACCCGGCACCACAATGGTGGGGAGGTCCACGCTGCAGGCCCCCATAATGGTGGAGGGGGTAGTCTTATCGCAGCCCGTTAGCAGCACCACCCCGTCGAGTGGATTCGCGCGGATGGATTCTTCCGTATCCATACTTGCCAGATTGCGGAACAGCATGGTAGTGGGCCGCATGAGGGTTTCGCCGAGCGACATGACCGGGAACTCGAGCGGAAAACCACCTGCCTCGATGACGCCCCGCTTCACCCGTTCGGCCACCTCGCGCAGGTGCCCGTTGCAGGGGGTAAGCTCCGACCAGGTGTTGCAGATGCCGATGACGGGCTTGCCCCGGAAGTAATCGTCGGGGTACCCCTGGTTGCGCATCCAGGATCGGTGGACGAAGCCCATTTTATCGTTTCCCCCGAACCACTCCTGGCTGCGGAGCTTTCCCGGCTCCTTTCTTTCTTTTTCTTGCATAATCGGATTTTAAGATAATACACCTGACCACATACCGCCGGGCTTACCTCATCCGCTGCGGTACGGAGCGGATCGCCTCCACGGCCGGCTTGGGCTGCAGATCACGGTTGTAGGGCAGCACGTAATTGGTGCGATTCGGAATGGGATAGTCGTTTTTCCAGGACATACCATCGTGGATGCCCCAGAAGGTGACGCGGTCGATCTTGTCCCTCTTGCGGTAGAAGATCTCGAATAGCTCCCGGTAGCGGTCGGTGAGTTGCTGCTCTACCGCTTCGGGTAGGCCATCGGCGTAGGGGTCCAGGTATTCCTTGAATTCTTCCAGTTGAAATTGGGGATGCATCATTCCGGTGCCAATGATCTGTCCTTCCCGGGTGAGGGGCAGCACGTCCACGTCCAGTTCGGTGATCATCACCTTGACGCCGAGGGAAGCGAAGGAATCTATGGCCGCCTCGATGTATTCGTTTTTCGGAAAATTAAGCCCCCAGTGGCCCTGAATTCCAACGCCGTCGATACGGATACCCTCCGCCTGCAGCATGCGCACGAGCCGCATGATCCCGTCGCGTTTGGCCGGGCGCCAGGCATTAAAGTCATTGTAGTAAAGCTCGGTATCGGGTGCATATTGCTCCGCGTACCGGAAGGCCAGCTTAACGAGCGTATCGCCGCTGCCGATGCCCTCCACCCATGTCGTCGGGCGGTAGGATCCGTCGTTGTCGACCACCTCGTTGACCACGTCCCAGGCATCCACTTTGCCGGCGTAGCGGCCGGCTACCGCCTCGATGTGCGACCGTAACCGCTCGGCCTGTTGCTCCGTCGAGTTCGCCTCGCCGGCCTCAGTGGTGAAGAACCAGCCGGGGGTCTGGTTGTGCCAGATCAGGGTGTGGCCCACCAGGAACATATTATTAGCCTTCCCGAACGCGATAAATTCGTCGGCGGGTGCCCAGTTGTAGACGCCGGGCGCTGGGTTTATTTCTTCGGCCTTCATCACGTTCTCGACCGTGATGGCATTGAATTGCTCGCGTACTATTCGGTTAAGGGTCGTATCCCGGCCGGAGGTGATACCGGGATTCACGGCCGTGCCCACCAGGAAGGCCCCCTCATAGGCCGCCTTCAGGGAAGTTGATGGCCCGGGATTCGAATCCTGCGCCCCGGCGCCCGAAGAATACAGTGTGGCTATAAACAGTAGTAAAAAAGTGAAACGCATGCCAACGACTTTCCCGGTAAAATAGGCATTAACCTACGTTACACAATCGAATGCGCACTTCTTTATTGCCGCTGCCGCTGCCGCTCGTACTCGAGTACCGCCCGTCCCAGCCGGCCGAAGAAGGGCAGACCGTCCTCCTCGTATTCGTATTTCCCGTCGTTGTAGATCCGGTTGGCATTGGTATGGATGGTGCCGGCCAGGATGAATTCCACGTCGCCGTCGGTGATGTAGGCCACGTCGGTCAGGTAGCCGTAGGCCCAGCCGACCTTATTGAGGATTCGCAGGTTATCCGGCATACGTACCTCATCCGGCTGATCGCCGTAGACCCAGAATTTGACGTAGTTGTCCGGCTCGTCGTAGCGGGGGGAGGCGCTCTCGCGAGGGCGCTGCGACATCGCTTCCCGGAGTAGGGCGTAGTCGGCGGAATCGAGTTGAAAGGTATCCTGCACAGCCTCCGGCACGACGATCCGAACCAGGATATCGTGCAGGTTGCGCAGGGAAAGGTAGTTTTTGTGGGTGAAGTCAAAGGCTTCCTCGATAAGGGTATCGTTGCGGGTATAGCCCACCCCCCGGTACTGGCCGGAAATCTCCGGAAGCGGGTCGTAGTACGGGTCGTAGCGTTCGCCGATCTGGTAAAGCGTTTCGTATCCGTCGGCGAAACGTACCGGATTCAGGTAGGCATGAGTCAGATTATCGAATCCGCCCACCCCTACCCGGTGCTGCATGCGGCCGCCGGTGATGCCCGCACGATGCAATGCCTGGTTAATGTAGGTGGGCCCCAGCCACTCGAAAAGCCGATTGTAGGCATCGTTGTCGCTTACCAGGAATATCTTCCGGATGTACTGGGCTACGGTAGGAAGTCCCGTTTCGCTGCTCGTGTCGCGGGCTGCGGGCGTTTGGGGCGAGGACGCAGGTACCGTCCCTGTTCCGTGAAATAGTGGCGTGTGGGCATTCAGGCCCAGGACCCCCAATTCATTCAGCCGTTGCAGGGCGAGGGCGGCCACCGGCATCTTGACGGAGCTGGCGGGGTAAAAGTATTCCGTGGAATCACCGCCCCAGCGGTAAGTGGACAAGCTTACCTCCCCGTTCTCTTTCCGGTCGATCTGGGTGTATAACACCTGAATCTCAAAACTGTCCTGTTGGTCGATCCACCGCTGCAGGCTGTCGCGGTGATCCGTGATGATCCGCTCCAGTGGGTTCGACTGACCGCCGAGGGTAGCGGACCAGACCGAAAGGCAGGTGCACAGCGCAAGTAACTTGGTGACGTATAGCATAGGCCAGAGGATTGGGCGGTTGCTCCGCCGAAAATTTCCCCCAAACTACAACGCGATCGCCGGCCCGGCCCGATTCCGCGGTGCCCCAGCCCGCGAACTTTTCGTGCCCTGTTAGTTGGCATGCCTATAGTCCGCGGTAGTTTCAATTTCCTTGACCGGGAAAACGTGATAAGCTGGGGACACCCCTTTCACCAGCATTTTCCAGGCTGCGATTCGCTCGGCAGATCCCTTACCCCCTAAATTTCGTGGCCGCTGGTGCTTCCTATCCAAGGCATTGCCTCTGCCCAGGATGGAATTTGTAAACCTTTCCTTTGGTAGGGGTTCCTTTTCCGAGGGTCCTTGCGTGCCGATATTAAAGTATTTAGACGGGCGTAGTCGCAGCACGGTGGTATAAACAATGAGTCAGCACTACCGGGTCGGTAGTGCTGACTCAAAGAAACGTATTAGCCGTTAAGGACGATTAGTTGTAGCCCGGATTCTGGTAGGCGTCGGTCATGCCCTCATCGAGCTCCATACCGTCCAGCTGTCCCTGCGGAATGGGCCGGAGGTAGAGGTAGGGTTCAATGTCGCGCTGGAAGGTTTCAGGGGTATGGTCACCGTAATCCCGTCCGGCGATCGAGTACTCTCCGGCCAGCTCTTCCCAGGTTTGCGTCCGCACCAGATCGTACCAGCGAATTCCTTCGGCGTAGTACTCGCGCGAGCGTTCCATCAGTAGGAAGTAGATGTCGGGATTTTCGGGGGTGGCCGCCACCAGTTCTTCGCTGAAGTCAGCGTTGTAGGCCGACTCCGCCGCGTTGTCGTAGCGCCACATGCCCGCGCGGGCCCGAATGACGTTCAGCAGCTCGCGCGCACTGTAGCCGGACTGGGTTTGGGCACCCTTTATTGCCGCTTCGGCGGCGAGGAAGTAGAACTCCGAGAACTTGACGATATTAAACGGACGGGTACTACCGGCGTTGGGCTGGCCGAGACCGCCATTATTGTCGGTACGGTAGGTACCCAGTTTCCACAGTCCGGGGTAGACTACCCTGCTGATCCCTAGGGGCCCGATGACGAAGTCCGAACGGCCGGGCAGGGTACCGGCGCCGATGCCGTTGAGGCCCGCTCCATCGGGGTAGTCGATGCTGGGCTCCGGCTCGTCCAGGAAGCTGAGAATAGCATCGCCGGGGGTTACCGGGAGTCCGTTGGCGTTGTAAAGGACTTCTTCGGGTACTCCGCCCTTCTGCCAGTTACCCCGGTAGACCGTGGTAAAGGTTCCGTCGTAGCGGCTGTCCTGATCCTTATTTTCGAAGGTCTCGGTCAATACGTCAACGGTGGGAGCCATGCGCGTCCAGGGGCGGCCCAGAGGCTGTGCCGCTTCGCGCTGAACGGAAGATACGGTATTCGTAAAGTCAGGATCCAGACCGCTGCGAATAACCGTGTAGTTCCAGGTCATCATCCACACGGCGAAGTTGTCCGGAGCGCCACCGCTGCCGTAAGTCAGGCTGCCACCGTTGTAAAATTCGCTTTCCTCCGTATGGTCCGCATAGAGCATGATCTCGCTATTGCGATCGTTTGGCGCGTAGTGGACGTCGTAAAAGGTCGGCTGTAGCGAGAAGATACCGGGGTTCTCGATACCCGAGATGGCCATGTTGTAGGCCTCCTGGAAGTACCACTCGGCGTCGTGGCCGTCGGGATCGGAACGGCTGGTTTCGGGGTAAGTTGGGATGTTTTTCGGGTTCTGCAGCCACCAACCGTAGGTCAGATAGGCCTTAGCCAGCATCAACCGGGCCAGGGGTTTGGTTACCGCACCGGTTACGCGGGGAGCGTCCGGGAGGTCTTCCACCGCCAGCAGCAGGTCGGGGAAAACGGCCTGGGTGTATACTTCGGGTACGGTATTCCGGGTGGAGACGCGTACGGGGTTAGTGTTGAAGGTCAGGGGACCGGAACCCAGGTCGAGCGGTACGCCACCGTAGGTTTGTACCAGGTTGAAGTAGTCGAAGGCGCGGAAGAAGCGGGCTTCCGCAATCAGCGCGTCCGAGATACCTACTTCCTGGGCGTTCTCGATGATTCCGCTGGCGGTATTGATGTTTCCAAAAGCCGTTCCCCACAGGATGGCCGCGGGGTACCAGGTGGAGTTCAGTTCCCCCTGCCCGGTAAGGTCAGCAACGAGAAAGTTTCCGTCGGCGCTCTGGGCATAGGTCGCTTCGTCGGTACCCGTGGTCAGGCCGTTGTAATAGTAAGCCTGTCCGTATAGATTACGCAGGTTGGCGTAAAGAGCGGTAAGGCCACCCTGAACGCCCCGTTCGGTCTGGAAAAATCCGGGCTCGTAAAAGCTCCGCGGTTGTTCCTCCAGTACGTCCTCGCAGCCGGTGGTGAAAGCGAGGATCGCCGCGGCACTCAGGAGGGTTTTGAGATTAAAGAATTTCATGATTCGACAGTTTAGAAGGTTACGTTAAGGCCCAGGAGGAAGACGCGGGTGGCGGGGTTATTGGCGCCGATGGTTAGCAGGCGGGAGTTGTAGCCGGCAACGGCGCTGTACTCATTGCCGCGTGCATTGGTTTCGGGGTCCATACCCGTCATATCGTTGTAGGGCGAGAACAGCACGAAGGGGTTTTGAACGGAGGTGTAGATGCGGAACTGGCTGAAGGCACCGGAGGTGAACAGGGTCCGGGTAAGGTCGTAACCGAGGGTGATGGTGCGGAACTTGAGGTAGCCGCCGTCAAAGTAGCTCAGGGTCGATCCGTACTCGGGGTTATCGCCGCTACGGGCACCATTGGGCGCTGGATAACGGGCACCGGTATTCTCCGGGGTGTAGTAATCGACGTCCACGTTGGTGCTCCGCCCGGAAAGTAAGTTCAGGTACCCGGCCGAGCCATAAAGCGTACTGATCAGGGTGCCACCGCTGCGGAAGACACCTACGGCGGTGAGGTCGATGCCGCGGAAGGTGAAGCGGGTATTGAAGCCGCCCTGGAAATCGGGACTGAGATCGAGAATTGTTCGGTCGTCGGGACCGATGGCGCGGACGGGCTCACCGTTCTCACCGTATTCACCGGTGTACTCCACCTTTATCTGGCCGACGTTACCGCCCGGCTCTAGGATATCCAGGTAGGGGTCGCCTTCCTGCCAGAGTCCGATTCGATTGTAGTCGTACACTACGTTGATGGGGTATCCGACAAACCAGCCATTGCCCTCGTCGCGTTCCTGTCCGGAAGCCAGCGAGGTAAGTGTATTCACGTTACGGTAGACGTTGAAGCCGGCTTCCCAGCTTAGTCCCTGGGGATTATCGACGATCAAGCCGTTCAGGGAGAATTCAAAACCCTCGTTCTTCGTGGTACCAATGTTAGCGGTATAGCTACCTACCCCGGAGGTGCTCGGCAGGTTGACGCCCAGGAGGATGTCTTCGGTATTGGTCACGTAATACTCGAGCGTTCCGCTCAGGCGGTTGTTCAGCAGCGCGAAGTCGGCGCCGACGTTCGTCGTCACCGAGTACTCCCAGCCCAGGTCGGCGTTGGGCAGCGTATTGACGTAGTAGCCGGTCGAAAATTCCGACCCGAAATTGTAGGGACGGGTAGCCAGACTACCCAGGGTAGAGTACGGGTTGATGGCCTGGTTGGAGGTTTGTCCCCAGCCGACCCGCAGTTTCAGGCGGTTCAGCCAACCAAGGTCCTGCATGAAGGCTTCCTGCCCGATGTTCCAGCCCGCGGAAAGCGCCGGGTAGGTATGCCACTTGTTGCCTTCGGCAAGGCGGCTGGAGCCGTCGGTCCGCAGTGTAGCGGAGAAAAGGTAGCGGTTATTGTAGTCGTACTGGATACGACCCATGTAGGAGACCAGGCCGGTTACGCTGTAGTTCTGGTTATTAGGGTTGATGGTGATCTCACCGGCCGCCTGTCCGAGGTTGAAGTACTGGAAAGCCTCGTTGGGTATGTCGCGGGCACCTATGCTGGAGCTGTTGAAGCGGTCTTCCTGCACGGAGAAGAGACCCAGCACGCTCACATTGTGCACCTCTGCGAACGTCCGGTTGTAGTTCAGCAGGTTCTCCAGTACGTAGCTGGTCAACAGCGAGTTGCCGATGCCCGCACCGGACGGCGTGGTGGGGTTGGTGGCAAACACACCTTCGCCGGTAAAGTTACCGTTGGTATTGTTGCGTACGTTCAGGCCGAGGTTCAGCCGGTAGCTCAGTCCGTCGATACCGGGAATGGTCAGCTCGCCGTACAGGGTATTGTAAGAACCGATACCCCTGTTCTCGTTGATGCGGCGCTCACCCAGCCGGTCGATCACGTCGCGGGTCACCACGAAAGGTTCGTCGAGGGCGGTCCGGATCGTGCGGCGCGGGGCGCCGGTTGAATCGTAGGGGCTTGCGAGGGGAGACAGGAACAGTACATTACCCGGGCTCAGGTCATTTCCGTACGAGTGGGTGTAGGTATTATTGGTGGAGAAGCCGATGCGAAGGGCCGAACCGATCCGCTGGTCCAGCGAGCCGCGGAGGGAGTAACGACGGAAACCCTGTTCAGGAATGACCGCCTGGTCGGTGTTATAGCCGGCGCTGAAGCTGTACGAACCGCTTTCGGTACCGCCGGCCAAGCCGAGACTGTGGTTCATGAACAGACCGTCCCGGTAGTAGAGGTCCTGCCAGTCGGTGTTGGTGCCGCGGATCTCATCCTGGCCGTCAGCATCATAGATATCGGCATCGTCCCGCAGTTGGGCGAAGTCATCCCCGCTCATCAGCGGGATTTTGGAGAAGATGGTGTTGACACCGGCAAAGCTGTTGTAGCTCAGGCGGGGCCGTTGGCCTTCGAAGCCGGTGCGGGTCGTGATCAGTACTACACCGTTGGCACCCCGCGAACCATAAATGGCCGTGGCGGAGGCATCCTTAAGTACGTCTACGCTCTTGATATCGTTGGGGTTGATGTCAGTCAGCTGACCGGCAAACGGAATACCATCGAGTACGATCAGCGGGTCGTTGCTGGCCGTCAGAGAGCGGGTACCGCGAATCCGGATCTGTGCCGATGCACCCGGGCGCGAGGAGGTGGAGGAGATGTCTACCCCGGGCAGGCGCCCCTGCAAAGACTGGGTGACGTTGGTGGCCGATACGTTCGTCAGTTCCTCCCCATTAATGGAGGCAACCGAACCCGTAACGGCTTCGCTGCGCTGCGTACCGTAGCCGACTACTACAACTTCGTCCAGTAGCTGGCCGTCCGGTTGTAGTTCCGCATCGACTACGCTTCGACTGCCCACCTGTTGTTCTTCGTCGGCGTATCCCAGGTAAGAAAAGACCAGGATCGCATCATCGCCGGCGACCTCGAGGGAGTAATTTCCGTCGATGTCGGTGGCCGTTCCCCGATCGGTATCCAGCTCCAGCACCGTAGCCCCTATCAGCGGAATCCCCGTTTCATCGGTGATCTGCCCGGTAACGGTGCGCTGAGCCGACACCGCGACGGAAAAAAAGAACAGGGCCAAGAACGTTATGAGTCGGGGTTTCCAGAGCGCGTGACTGCCGGGGTAGTTTTTCTGTTTCATATTTCTTGCAAAATTGACTAGTTGAATAAATAGGATTCTCGATTTTGAATAGAGGAAAAGTTTGAAATCCGGTTCTGTCCGTTAGTGAATGATTCGATTAGTTATGCACCTTTCCCCAGGATGCATCGGTAGGCCGATAAGCATCATTGATGAAAAAGGAAAGCAAGCTTTCGTCCAAGTCGGATCGTGTAAGAAAATATCCCCCGATCAGCACCCCGGTATTTTCGGTACCCGAAGCCACGCTTCTTTGCCCGCTGAGGCAGGAGACACCGGAAGCAAGCAAGAAGGATGCGGCGGAGTCTTTATCACGGTTGAAAGCGACGCGGGAAGGAGATGAACAGGTTCGCAACACTATCGACTTTAGCTTAGCTATTTGACGGCAACTTGAGGCTGCAGAAACCCATACGCTATTCGCAATCGATTGCGTAGGGGCGTCATAGTTACGCTTTTTTTTCCTAACCGCATGCAATTATTACTTAATTGTCATATTGACTACTATACGTAGCAAAGCAGGCGATCGTTGGCTGGTGTATCCAAAGCCCGGGCTGCCATGGTCAGCATAACGGTACTCCCATGGGTCGCCGGGTCTTCCGCAGGACGTACGCACTCTGTTGAGAAATTATATCCCTCCCATCCTTTCCCATAACTTCGACAGGGCGGTGGAAGGATCCGGGCGCGAAGTACCTGCGCCGGGGAGTACGCGTACAGGTTGTAGCGTCGTGTCAATCGTCCAATTGAAGGTGTAGGAGGCCGGATCGAGCGGATCGTCGCCCAACAGTCCGTAGCGCAGGTCGCAAAGAACTACCCGACCCGCTCCCCCGGGCAGGAGGATATAGTAATCGTCGGTGAACCAGGTGAGGATGTCTACGTCCCGGTCATTCGCATAGGGTGCCAGCATTTCATGCCTCCCCGGTAATTCGATCAGCGGACTTAGTTTTCGCCGTTCATCTAGTATACTGTACTGTCCCAGGTAATAGGAACCGTCCTCGGCCTGCAGGGTAGCCGACCAGAGGAGATTATTCCCAAGCGTAGGGCTGTGTACGCTTCTGGTCACTTGGAGATCATTCTCCCGGATCGTGTCCTCGACGACCCATCCGACATTTACCGCATTGATCACTGTCAGGAAAAGGTATGCGGAGGAAAGGATAAGTCCGGCCCGGTTCAACTTGCTTCGTACCTGCGCTCCGCGCCCGTGTCTTGCCGCCAACAGTAGCAGGAGGAGAAAGGGCAAGGTATATAGGGGGTCCAGAACCGAAATCGTATTCCAGGCCAACCGAACGGAAGTGAAGGGTTCCAGAAACTGCGTCCCGTAGGCGGTGAAACAGTCCAGTATGGGATGGGTGACGATGGCGAGGAAAAACAGCAGGGTCCAGGAAGAGAAGCCGACATTAGGACCTGTAGAGATTGTCCCCCGCCAAAAGTGGATCAGGACGATAATACCCGAAAAAAGAGCAAAGACGCCCGTGATTAGGGTGACAATCAGGGGGATCCCGTAGACGGTAACGGGCATGAGGTGACTACCGAAGAGCAGAATGAGCCAAAGGCCCAATAAAGCGAGCGGGTAGAGCAGGAAGTTGGCTATGGCCCCGCCGGCCTTGCCGCCGTATAAGCGGTGTACCATCAGTCCGATGACGGGTGCCGCCAGCAGCGCGAAGGGCAAGCTATGAGTGAAAGCCCGATGGTAAGCCAGTGCACTCATCGAATCGGTAACCAGCCCCGATAGCACATCCAGATCGGGAAGGGTACCGCCAGTCCGCCCCAGACCATGGCCCGATTGCCGACCTTCCGGCCGAGTACGGCTTCCCCGACGGCGGCTCCGAGGACTACTTGCGTAAGTGAATCCACCCGGGCTTAAAATCCGGAAGAGAAGCCCCGGAGCCCTACGGTGAGGAGTACGGATACACGGGTGCGGTCGAAAAGGACGTTCTGCTGGCGAACGGCAAAGGTTTGATAAGGGTATTGAAACGACGAATAGCCCTCCACCTGTGCGGCAAAATCCGCAAAAAACTTGCCTTTGCTGTAGCCCACGCCTGCGCTGTAGGTAAGGATGCCCTCATCCTCCTCGTTGACGTATTCCTGGAAGGGGACTTGTCTATAGCCTACACCGGCGCGGACCTGCAGGGGGTCCAGGTTCAGCTCTCCGCCCGCCCGCAAACCCAGGCTGCTTCCTAAGAGAAAGTCAATATCGGCATTAGCGGCATCGGTAACCTCATCGGCTCCGGCGAAGTCATCAAAGCTGAATTCGTTGCTCGCATACTGCGCGAAATCGGCATCCAGGCTAATAAAGCCTCGTTCGCCGACCAGCGTACCGATCCCGGCCATAAACCGCCATGGGGTACGAAGATTATAGGTTGGGTTGGAAATGTCGCTAAGCTGCGTACCGCCTAGTGCCTCTCCGTTTTCCGTATAAAAATAGCCGAAGGAATTCGAAAACTGTTCTTCGACCGTCCAGAAGGTAGGGGTGTGGATGGCTGCCGAGATCCGCACGGTTTCCGTTGGCAGCACGGTGATCCCGGCCTTAAGATTGAAGCCGGTGCCGTTGTTGATCAGGCTTTCGTTGTAGGTCGAACTTTCGAAGGCGGGTATGACGTCCTGGTCGTCCACCTCTTCATAGGAATAAGTCTGTTCGTAATTAAAGAAGGGTATTCCAATACTAACGCCCCAAAGTAGCTTTTCCCGATAGTTACCCCCGAAACCTACGGCAACTTCCGACATGCTACCGCGCCGATCGTAGAGCCCTTCCCGCTGGATCGCTCCGGGGAAAGGTGTATCGGTAGTGATATCATAAAAATCGGAGTAAACGAATCCATCTGCCGGATCTGTAATGAGGAAACCTTCGGCCAGGCGCGTGCCGAACGGATCGTCTATGCCATCATTGAAGTCTTCAGCAAATTTTTCAATGAGTCCACCGGGCGTACGGCCGTCGAAGGCCAACTGCTGGTTGTAATCGGCCATGCGGGTCAGGCTGATCCCAAAGTTGAGCGTTGACATATTTACCGACCGGGTGTTGCCTGCCAGAAGGACCCCAATACTTGGCAACGTAAAGGTGGCTGCCGACTCGGATGCGCTACCACCTGCTTCGCTTTGATCTAATAGTGCATCCGTACCCGTAAAGGAAAAGCCGGGCGTGATCTGGGCCAAATTGTAGCGGTTCCAGCCAATACCTGCGGGATTGGTATGGAGGGTGGTGACGTCAACGCCCAGCGGAGTGAGGCTGCCCCCGGTTCCCGCGAAACGGGCTGAACCCTGCGGGGTGACGAACGAATACCTGAGGGCATCCGAATAGGATTGAGCGCGTAATGAAGCGGTCACCAATAGGAGAGCAAAGGTGCTGAAGAGGAATTTCATGTCGGAAAGCTTGGCATACAAGTAATTCCCCTGTGCACGTAAGGTTTGGCCGCCGCAGGGTAATTATGAGTTCCTTAAAAACAAACACGAAAAAAGGGATGAGAACGGTGGTCCTCATCCCTTTTTTGCATTTCGAGTTGATAGAAGTTATTCTCCTCCTCCACCGCGGCGGGTGGGCGTTGCGGAGCGAGAGCTTCCGCTGCTGCGACTCGGCGAGGCGCTGCGGGTAGAGCCCGAGCTGCGGGAAGGCATTGCGCTACGCGTCGGCGTACGGCTGGGCGTATAGCTGCGGTTCGGCGTGGTACTGCGACTAGGCGTATAGCTCCGGGTACTGTTGCCACGGCTGGGCGTGGTAGCCCGTTGGGGCGTAGTGGAGCGGCTAGGCGTATAGGTACGACGCTGTGGGGTAGTTGCCCGGCTAGGCACTGCGCGACGGGTCGCGGTAGTGCTGCGCGGTTGTACGGTCGTGCGGGTACGATCAATACTACGGGTATCGTCAACGGAGCGGGTACGTCCAACGGTACGGGTATTGCCAACGGAGCGCGTAGCGCCACGGGTTGCAGATCCGGCGGAACGGGAAGTCACGTTACGGGTCTGACGGGCACGCTCGACTCGGTCGGCGATGGACGTCGTACCGGCACGCGGTACATTGGATACCGGACGGCTGTTCACGCTATTGGGAACGGTGTAGGTGTTACCACCACCCCATGCGGGGGGACAGTAATAGCCGACTCCGCCACCGGCGAATCCGCCTCCCCAGGCATTGGCGCCGTAAAAGCCACCGCCGCCGAAGCCGCGGTTAAAGCCACCGGCGTAGGCCCTGCCGTAGAAAGGATCGTTCCATCCGCCGTAGAATGGGCTACCAAATCCACCGTTAAAGCGGTTGAAGCGGTTGAAGCGGGTATCTACGAACTGGACGCCGAAGGGGGTAGCTACGGGCTGTATCCATGGGTTACCGAAGCGGTTGAAACTGTTATAGATCAGGACCGTGCTCGCACCGGGACGGTAGAAGGGGTCATAGTAGGCCATATCGACGTAGACCGGGTCATAATAGTCGAAGCCACGGTAAGGCCGGTTAAAGCGGCGAATACGGCTGCTGTAGTAATAATCATAATAATCGTTGTCGTAGTTATTGGATACGCGGCGACGCTCTTCCTGACCGTTGATACGGTCGGAGTCATTAGACTGGTCGTAGTAGCCGCTGGTGGTTTCGGTACTGCGGAACTCGTCCGGATCGTAGTACATGTCGTCGTACTGGGCGCTCACGCTAGTAGAAACTAGCATCATCGCGCAAAGCGAGGCGACGGCGAAGAGTGATTTTTGCTTGAGCATGATGTTGGTGTTTATGTAATCCGTGAGTCTGCCACTTATCACAAGGTCGAAAGTAGTAAGTTTGTGCCCCTGATTTGGTTAAGGTAGGCTTAAAGCTGGTAGTTAAACCGTTAAATGCCCTCCTTTTGACCAAAATACCTAAGAATATAACACATTACCCCCCCTCATAGTTGACTGATGGCCAAAGCAATAACCCCCCGAAAAGAGAACTATTCCGAGTGGTACCTGGATATCGTCAAGAAGGCGAATCTGGCCTCTAACAGCGCCGTGCGTGGGTGTATGGTGATCAAGCCCTATGGCTTCGGGATCTGGGAGCGGATGCAACGCCAGCTGGACGATATGTTCAAGGAAACGGGTCACGTAAACGCTTATTTCCCACTCTTCATCCCTAAATCTTTCCTGAGCAAGGAGGCCGCACACGTGGAAGGCTTTGCCAAGGAATGCGCGGTGGTCACCCACTACCGGCTAAAAAATGCCGAGGACGGCAGCGGGGTGATCGTTGACCCGAAAGCCAAACTCGAGGAAGAGTTGATCGTGCGCCCGACCTCGGAGACCATCATCTGGAGTACCTACCGCGACTGGATCACCAGCTACCGCGACCTCCCCCTGCTGATCAACCAGTGGGCCAACGTGGTGCGCTGGGAGCTGCGTACCCGTCTTTTTCTGCGCACCGCCGAGTTCCTCTGGCAGGAAGGCCACACCGCTCACGCAACCGCCGAGGAAGCCCTGGAGGAAGCCATAAAAATGCAGGGAGTTTACGCCGACTTCGCCGAAAAATACATGGCCATGCCCGTGTTCGGGGCGTAAAGACGGCTAACGAAAGCTTCGCCGGCGCCATCGACACCTACACCATCGAGGCCCTCATGCAGGACGGCAAGGCACTACAGGCGGGCACCAGCCACAATCTGGGCCAAAATTTCGCAAAGGCCTTTGACGTCAAATTCAGTAACGCCGACAACCAGGAGGAGTACGTTTGGGCCAGCAGCTGGGGCGACTCTACCCGGCTCGTTGGGGGGCTGATCATGACCCACAGCGATGACAAAGGCCTCGTACTTCCGCCAAAGCTCGCCCCCGTACAGGTGGTCATCGTCCCCATCCCCAAACCCAACGAGGAGCTCAATGCTAAGGCGAAGGAACTGATGGAGGAGCTTAAAGCACGCGGAATCCGGGTCAGCTACGACGACGACGAGAAAC
>CAVVFF010000005.1:0-5608 GCA_963747415.1 Lewinellaceae bacterium
ACAGCACCTTTCATCCGGTGGCACTTGCGGCCAATAGTAAGGGAGACATATACATCACCGATTGGGTGATCCGGCAGTACCCCAACCACGGACGGGGAAGGATTTTACCACACTACCCTATTCCAGCATATCATCGTCCAGGGGAATACCCTTACGGTGAGGCTGAACGGTGAAACGGTCGTGGAATACGCCGAGGCCAATAATGCGCAACGGTCAGCCGCGCGAGGGAACAAATAATCTCCAGCGGCACGTTTGACTTGCAGGGACACGATCCGGGCAATAAGGTCTGCTTCAAGAACAGAAGGGTGCAACCCCTACCTTGATGCTTCTACGTTCGGTGCAGGTAGCGGCTTAGTGCTACGCCGTTCACGCCCCCTATCGGCTTCAGTTACCTGCGCTCCGTCGCCCTCATCTTGTTTGCGTACCCTTCAGAGCAAGGACCTTAGCAGATACGCTGACTTACCGGATAAGCACAACCCGCCGCGTCTCCGCATACCCCTGATCGGTAGTCAGACGGATCGTGTAGGTACCTCCCACCAGACCAGCGGCGTCAAAAGAGACCTCATGCTGCCCGGCCTCCCGGTACGAACCGTCCAGTATCGTGACCGCCTGACCGAGGGGGTTATAGGCCCGGATACGTACGGTAGCCGCCGCGGGTAGCTCGAAGACGATCCGAGTTACGGAACGGAACGGGTTCGGCGCGATACTCGCGATACCTAAGCCCTCCGAAGTGCCCGTTCGACAACTACTTCCTCCGTAGGTGCCCGGAACGCAACCCTGAGTTGCGGTGCTTCGATCGCGGCTTCGATACTATCCAGTTGCGCCAGCAAGGCGGCGGCCTGCGAGGGGGTGAGCATTCCGTAGGTTTGCCAAAGCAGGATTTGGTGGCGCAGCGCCCCGAGAAGGTGCAGTGCCCGTGCCGGCTTTCCGTACGCAAGGAAATACTTAACCAGCGCGAACTTGATTTCCAGCGCCAAGCGGATCCACCGGTCAAACCTCCCCCGGCGGCGAGCGCCGTAAGGTCGTATTTGAGCAAATCAATTGCCTGGTGCAGGGAAATGGCCTTTACGGTGACGTAATCCGGCGTACTGCCAGCGATCCCGTCGTCAACGGTGAGTTCGACCGAGTACGCCCCGGGAAGGTCGGCGGTAAATGACGGTTCGACCGTGGTTGCGCCGGAAAGTACGGCGTTGCTCCCCGCCGGGAACGGCGCGCTGGCATCCGGGGTGGCGAAGCGCCAGTCGTAGGAGATCGGGTCACCGTCGGGGTCGAAGGAGCCGGATCCATCCAGGACGATGGGTAGTCCGACAATGGCCGTTTGGTCCAAGCCGGCATCCGCGACCGGCGGGGTGTTGCCAGCACCAGGATGGCTAGCAGGCCGCGAGCTAAGTTTCCGGGCCATCACTCATGGTCACGGTGACGGTTTTGATCCCCGAAAAACCCGCAGCCGGCGTATAGGTGAAGCCTCCCTCCGCAACTGTAGCGCTAAAGTTGCCGTTTTCCGGAAGGGTATACGAGGTCCAGCTGAGTTCATCGCCTTCGGGGTCGGTATCGTTGGCCAGGTGGCCCGGAGCCGAAACCACCAGGGGCGTACCGGGCGGGGTGCTGTACACATCGGGAACGGCCTGGGGGGCGTAGTTGCCTTCGACGTAGATGATCAGCTGTGTGGTAGCTAAGTTGCCCTGACCGTCCGCGATCGTGTATACGATGGTCTCGATCCCCGTAAAACCAGGCTCCGGCGTATAGGTGAAAGCCCCCTCCGGTAACGTACCACTGACCGCACCATTTTCTGGAAGCGGATAGGAAACCCAGCTCAGTTCGTCGCCTTCTGGGTCGGTATCGTTGGCCAGGTGACCCGGAGCCGCCACTACCAGGGGTTCGCCCCGGGGGGTGGTGTACACATCGGGGATGGCCTGGGGGGCATAATTCGCTTCCACGTAGATGATTAGCTGGCCGCTGCTTACGTTACCCCGTCCGTCCGTGATTGAGTACACGATGGTTTCGACTCCCGAAAAGCCCGCATTCGGCGTATAGGTGAAAGCCCCCTCCGAAAGCGTACCGCTAACGTTGCCGTTTTCGGGTATCGAATAGGAGGTCCAGCTCAGTTCGTCGCCCTCCGGGTCCGTGTCATTGGCCAGATGCCCCGGGGCATCTACCACCAGGGGTTCGCCCCATGGCGTGGTGTACACATCGGGGGCGGCCCGGGGGGATAGTTCGCTTCCACGTAGATGACCAACTGGCCCGTAGCGAAGTTGCCGTGCCCGTCTTGGATGGTGACGGTGATGGTCTCGATGCCGGAAAAACCCGCATCCGGGGTATAGGTGAAGCCACCCTCTGAAACCGTTCCGCTAATCACCCCGTTTTCCGGAAGCGAGTAGGAGGTCCAACTGAGCTCGTCGCCCCCGGGGCTGAGGTCATTTGCGAGGTGACCCGGAGCCGAAACTACCAAAGGGGTTCCCTTGGGAGTAGTGTATAGATCCGGAGAATCAGCGACTGGTTCGTTACCTCCCGTCGGCAGCACCGTGATCGTCATTAAGCCGGTGGCAATGTTGCCCTGCCCGTCGGTGATGCTGACCGTAATGGATTCCGAGCCCGAGAATCCGGCATTCGGCGTGTAGGTGAAGCCACCCTCTAAAACCGTTCCGCTAATCACCCCGTTTTCCGGAAGTGAATAGGAGATCCAGGTGAGCTCGTCGCCTTCGGAGTCCGTATCGTTCGCCAGTGACCCGGAGCGGCTACGACAAGGGGAACACCCATTTTAGTCTCGTAGGCGTCGGGGTAAGCCTGTGGTGCTTCATTTGCCACTACGTAGATGGTAAGCGGACTCATGGTTACGTTGCCCTTCTCGTCCGCGATACTGACCTGGATGGTCTCGACCCCCGCAAAGCCCGCATCCGGCGTATAGGTGAAGCCCCCCTCCGATACCGTGCCGCTTACGATACCATTATTCGGGATCGAATAGGAGACCCAGCTCAGCTCGTCTCCCTCCGGGTCGGTATCGTTGGCCAGGTGGCCCGGAGCGGCTACCACCAGCGGCTTGCCCTGGGGGGTGGTGTACACGTCGGGGACGGCCTGGGGAGGGTAATTTTCCTGGACGTAAATAACCAGTAAACCGGAAGTCAGGTTGCCCCGCCCGTCGGTGATGCTGACTGTAATGGATTCCGTGCCCGTGAAGCCGGCGTTCGGCGTATAGGTAAAGCCACCCTCCGAAACCGTTCCGCTAATCACTCCGTTTTCCGGAAGTGAATAGGAGGTCCAACTGAGCTCGTCGCCCTCAGGGTCCGTATCGTTTGCCAGGTGGCCCGGAGCCGCCACCACTAGTGGTTCGCCCTGCGGGGTGGTATAGACGTCCGGGATGGCCCGGGGACCATAATCATTCTCGACCAAAATGATGAGCAGACCCGTCGCCGAATTGCCCTGCCCGTCGGTAATGCTGACCCTGATGGTGTCGATACCCGAAAAGTCCGCATCCGGCGTATAGGTGAAGCCTCCCTCAGAAACCGTCCCGCTTACGGTACCGTTATTCGGGATCGAATAGGAGTCCAGGCGCGGCTACTCGTCTCCCTCCGGGTCGGTGTCGTTGGCCAGGTGCCCGGGTGCAGCGACCACAGGGTTTTGTTCCCGCAGGGTGGTGTACACATCGGGAAAAGCTACGGGAGGCCGGTTAATCGCCGATCCGCTCTTTTGTCTGCCCCGCCCCTTGGGAAGCGTGCTACCGGAGGACAGGACCTCCCCGTCCCCAACGCGAAGCCAGGGTTCGCCCGTAATCGGAGCAGCCGGGCGGGATAGGCCCTCAACCGAGCCGCTGGCTGCATCCCGGACGCTCGCAGCGGCCTGCGCCGGGTCTGTTTTTTTCTTTGGCGCACTCGAATGGCTTCCTTTCACGAGTACCGTTTTTCCTCTTGCGGGCGGCGGCAGGTTCGGTGGCCGGCAGGGCGCTGACCGACCCGGGAGTTCCTATGGCGGCTGGTGGCTCGTTTTCGGCAACCTCGTCGGGTGATCCCTCACGCATCAGAGCTGCTCCTGATACTTGCACGACGGAACCGTACCGATACGGCAGGATAGAGGAAGATGCCCAACACCTTCCCCGCGGTTTGAAAGGGGATCAGCGGCCGTAAGGACGGCCGGTTGCGGATCTTGGCGACAAGCGCAGGATCGATGCCCGGCAGAAACACTTCTGAAGCGGCGCCGGAAGCTTCCGGTATCACTAAAGCGATTGATTTAGGTAATGCGATGACTTGCGCCGCCTTGGTCGCTTGTGCCATGGCCACCTGTCCAAGCAATAGCATGGCAGCAAGTAAGATGATGCGCGGCGTGCGATTCCACACTCGGCCATTCATTGCAGAGAAGTAAGGGTGTTTCATAGATTGAGATTGATAAAACCACCAAGCGATACACCCCCAACCAGCAAGACCTGAAACTCGCTACCATGGCAATCGGGTCCGGAAGGAAACGGGTGGTACGTAAATAATGGCCAAACGGGGAAGCGTATTTAATTACGGCTTTATTTTGGTGAGCGCCAATCTGTTACACCAGCGACCTCACTTATCAATCAAAAATCTTGTCTAACCTCGTATTTTTCTAAAGATCCGGTCTGATATAGGACCCGCCGTACGGGTTTGCCGCTCCGGGACAGCACCCCGATTACGGCCCGCCACTCCTTCACAACCAGTCGAATCATGCTTACCAAAGAGGAAAAAGAATTTCTACATACCAACGGATATCTCAATGTCGGGCAATTGCTGACACCTGCGGAAGTTGACGGGGTCAACGAGCGGAAGCCAATTTGACCCTTACCGAATAGGCTACAGGAATCCTTCATCAATCTGGCTCCCACTGCGAGTGCTGAAGGTAAAGCGGTAGGTCTCCTGGTTGTCTACCACGAATTTTTGCGACGAGCGCAGGATCAATCCCTGGTAACACCACCTCAGCAGAGGTACCGGACCCTCCCGGCACCTGAACGGCGTAGTATCGGTCTTTCATGAATCAGATTTAAGAAACCACAGCAGCCAACGGGAGCGCCCGTTTACCGGCAAGGCCTAAACTGGGCCACCCCGCAAATAGGACGGGTGAGAGCAGGTAGATGGTGAGGAAAGGTCATATAGGGTGGCTTTATGAGCATAAGGCTTTTATAGATTAATGCGAATAACATGGCTGCAAGACTTGATTTCGAGCAGATGTACTTTTTGGAACTTGAATACAGGAGATGAAACTGGCTGCAGGTACTCCCTTTCAGACCGAAGGTTCGAGTAACTGATTATAAAAGCTTCGTCGCTTCCTCGAAGGCTCTTAAGCACGTAGATAAGGGCGCTAAATAGTTAGCCCTAATTGATGGATCTGCACGATCAAAATGGCAGTGTGCGCGGTGGTTTGGTCATAAGTATTCGGACCTTAAATAGTTTCAAATTCACCATATCCTGCCGAGCCCCTTCCTATGATGCGAATGGGTAGTTATTCTAGCTTCTCCGGCCTTTCGATTCTGCCCTAAAACACTACCTTATCGATCGGTAAACTACCGGAACCAACCCCAGGCTTTCACCTATCCCTTTGATCTACGCGATGGCATCGAACATACTAAGGACGCCGGATGATCGCTTCAGCGGACTGC
>CAVVFF010000006.1:0-8985 GCA_963747415.1 Lewinellaceae bacterium
CACCCGCTTACTGTTGAAATGCTCCACCCCGTCAATGCTGACGGCCACGTAATCACGCCAGACAAAGTAGCAGCATAACAAGCCAGCCCCACGCAGGTGATCCAGTAAGCGGCCGAAACCGGCCCGTAGTTCTTCGGGACGTACGCCATCCAGGAGCTTACGCAGTCCGTTGTCCGACGGAATACGGCCGACACGGAAAATGGTGGCCAGGTTATGCTCTTCGGCCTGAGCCAGGCGCTGAAACTGAAACAGGGAAGCTACCTTGAGGGAATAAATAGCGAAGGCGGCACGCAGGGCATCCCCCAGGGAATAAGAGACGTTGAAGGCCCGCGAGTCGTCCAGGCTGGTGAAAAAGGGATGAAGGACCTGCCCAAAAACGTAGTCGAAGCTACACAGGTGGGATAGTTCGTGCTCAGCGTGCTCTTGCCATTCCCGAAAAGTACTACTGGACACTCAAATTGCCGATAGTGAGAACTGCTGCTGCCATGCCGTGCATAAGGAGTCACACGGAATGACCGCTTGCAACATCGTGGAACTCACCGAGGACGAATCGAAGTTCCTGCTGCTTGGCAGCAGCAAAAACGATCTGGCCTACGCTGAATCCGGCTCACTGGACTCCGGATACAGAACCTTACTTCGCCTAGACGTGGTTGCTGCCGGAGACTTTCTGGAGGGTATCGAGAGCGATCTGAAAATCCTTATCGAGCGGGAAGATGGCCACGTTATTCGCTTACCAGGCGAGGAGATACTGACTTACTTCTCTTCCCCCGACCAGGCGCTGGCCTGTGCCAACGCGATGGCTGGTTTTCTTTCCCGATCCCCTGAACACGCAGAGTTTTCCCTGGGGATACTTACGGATCAGATCCTCGACCCCGACAGCGCCCATCTGTTCGACGAGGCGAAGCAGCGGCTGCAAAGCCTTGCGCGCCTCGGTCTTGATAATCACATCTTCGTGGATGAGGATACGCTCTCCATGGCGGAGCAGTCCGACTACCACTTTCTCAATTCAGATACCAAGGTCATCGTGCTGTCGCCGAAAAAGTTTTCGTTTCTCATACGGGCGCTTTCCGTAGTGGAAGCAGAAATGCCCCGAATAGAGTTAACAGTCACCCGTTTTGCCTTCCTGTTGGGCGTAAGCAAAGCCACGGCTTACCGTACCCTCACCGCTCTGTTGGACCTTTCCCCCCGAGAATTTATTCAGCATATACGGCTGCACAAAAGCCTGGAGCTCCTGAAGAGTCAGGGGACATCGGTGGCTGAAGTGGCCTACGAAGTTGGCTTTAGCAGCCCCTCTTACTTCACACGGGCGTTTAAGGCGCGCTACGGTATGCTCCCCAGTGAACGGCAGCAAAAGGGGTAGTAGGAAAATAGGATGACCAGGATTCGTTAAGCCCAGCCGGGGTGTATCATGGACCACCGCGGGTGAATCGTAGCTACTATCCTTTGATTGGTCTGTGAAAGCCGGTGGAAAGGAAGATGATTAATTTTAAGGGATAAGCGATATCCCATAAAAGTGGCCGCTCATACCACTTCACCGGCATACTCCTGAATATAATTCTATAACCCACACCCACCTATTTAAATGCTTCCGATCATGTCTACCTCCACGCTTTCCGCTAAACCGCTCGATTCGCTCTCGGACTGCCTACGGGGCAGGATCATCACCCCCGACCAGGAAGAATATCACGAAACCCGGAAAGTGTACAACGGGATGATCGACAAGCGGCCCGGTTTTATGGTGATGTGCGTCGACGTTGCCGACGTAATCGCAGCCGTCAACTTCGGACGCGAGCAGGAGATCCCCATTGCCGTTCGGGGTGGTGGGCACAACGGCGGCGGACTGGGCCTCTGCGAGGGGGGAATGGTCATTGACCTGTCGGGGATTAAATTCGTTCGGGTCGATCTTTCCGATAATACGGTTCGGGTCGGGGGCGGCAACCTATGGGGGGAAGTCGACCATGCCACCCACGCATTCGGCCTGGCCATACCGGCCGGCATCATCTCCAGCACGGGCGTGGCGGGGCTTACCCTCGGCGGCGGTGTGGGCCATTTGTCCCGCAAATACGGACTCACCATCGATAACCTGCTGGAGGCGGATATGGTCCTCGCCGACGGATCCTACGTCACGGTGAATGCCGACCAGCATGCGGATTTGTTCTGGGCCATCCGCGGCGGCGGCGGCAATTTCGGCATCGTTACGAGCTTTAAATTTCAGGCTCACCCGCAGGAGACGGTGATCGCGCGGTCCGACCTTCTTCCCCATTTCCCGGACCGAGGAGATCATGGCCTGGTACGATGACTTCATCCACAGCGTGCCGGATGACCTTAACGGATTTATCGCAACGATGGTCGTCCCCGGACCGCCCTTCCCCGAAGAGCTCCACGGTAAGCCGGTGTGCGGGATCGTGTGGTGCTATACGGGCTCCGAAGCGGATTTTGATGGACTGTTCGCGCCGGTGCGGGAGCTAAACCCCATCTTCGAGCACGTCGGGCCGATGCCGTACCCGGCGGTACAAAGCCTGTTCGACCCCTTGCTTCCTTCCGGTCTGCAGTGGTACTGGCGGGGTGACTTTTTCAATGAAATTACCGAAGAAGCCCGCCGTCAGCACCTGGCCTTCGGATCGAAGATTCCCACCTCGCTTTCCCAGATGCACCTGTACCCCATCAGCGGCGCGGCCGGCCGGGTGGCCTCCGATGCCACGGCCTGGGCTTACCGGGATGCCCGTTATGCGGGGGTAGTTGTCGGAGTCGACCCCGACCCCGATAATGCCGCGACCATCACCCAATGGTGCAAGGACTACTGGGAAGCCCTTCACCCCCACTCCAGTGGCGGAGCCTACTCAAACTTCATGATGGACGAGGGGCAGGACCGCGTCAGAGCTAGCTACCGGCATAATTACGACCGCCTGGTAGACATCAAGCGCAAATACGACCCCGAGAACCTGTTTCGGGTGAATCAGAATATTCGGCCGTAGGGTGCGCTTTGGCACATTACTGTTTACTGTACACTCGAGACTTAAAGCTCTCAAATGGGCCGTCGGGTGAACGGATCCTGTTGTTGGGATCACAGAGACAGATGCGGAAGAAAAGGATTACAGCGATCAGTTTGGGCGCTGTGGGAGAGTCTGCCTAACACAAAAAGGGTCGACGTCCGAAGATGCCGACCCTTGGTCATGGTTATGAAGTCTTGATCATCGTTTTACGAAGCGTTCTACCGTCTGGCATTCCCCCTGGAGCAGTTGCAGGTGGTAGATGCCGGCCGGCAGGTCCCCCACGGAAAGCTCGCTGCGTAAGATGCGGTCTTCCTTGGGACGGCGCAGGTGGCGCACCTGGCGACCCAAGGCATCCACCACGGTAAAGGCGACCTCTCCCGTATAGCCGTCGTTCAATTCCACGGTGAGTAGGTCCGTGACGGGATTAGGAAACACGTACAGACTGGCGGCGGTAAACATCGCGTCCTCATAGGGGAAGACCTCCTCCGCAGCGGCTTTACTCAGGGAATAGGTCGAAGACTCCAGACAGTTTTGGGCGGCAGCGCCGGTGCCTAGGGGAATTTCGTCTGTAGCCGAGAGAAGTATCTTGTCCAACTTGGTTCCCGGCTCCCGGGGAGCGACCGTGATGGTGTGCTCGCCCGGGGCGAGGTAGAAAGAGACCGGATGTGCATCGTCGTTAACGCGACGCCACTCGAAACCGGAGGTCAGCAGGGGACCGCCGTTGGATTCCCGCCACATCTTGATCCAGTTGCCGCCGTCCACGCGAACCCAGAAGGAGTTGCGACCGACATCGGGGGCATCCATCCGGAGAAAGAGGTAAAAGGTATCCTCCTGAGTACTCACGAAGCCGTAGTTCAAGTACTGGTCGGCCTGCCGCATGGAAGGCTCGCCTTCGCACCGACAGCCGGTGTAGCTAACGAATCGGTCGCCACTCGCGGCGGTGCTCGCGCTGAGTCGCCAGTTTCGGTCGCGTACGGTGCACTCCGCCTCGAAGGAAAAGGGTGCTGCGCTTGGTATTCCATTGGGAGGTGACACCTTCAGATCAAGGGTGGTCGTATTGGTTTCCCCCGAATCGTCGGTTACCGTCAGCGTCACGGTGTACACGCCGGCGGCAAAAATGACCGTGGGCGTCGGACCGCTGGCACTACCGCCTTCCCAATTCCAGGAATACTGCACGATTTGGCCGTCGTAGTCGAAGCTTTCGCTGCCGTCGAGCTGTACCGAAAGCGGTGCCACCCCCTGCGTCTCCGAAGCGGAGGCAATCGCCGTCGGCGGCTGGGGGGCCAGGGCGGAACAGTTCGTCGACGGTTCGCCGAAGCCGGCAGGCCGGGTGCCATCCTGGGCGAGGAAAAGTTTATCGAGGACGGTATTCCCCTCGCGGAAGGCAATGTCGAGGGTATTACTTCCGGCCGAAAGTTCCAGGGTGGTTGGCCAGGTAGCCCAGCTGAATTTATGATTGCAGTCGATGTTGTTCCACCGGATCCAGTCGCCATCGTTGGCGCGGATCCAGAAGGAATCTTCGCCCGAGTTACGGGCATAGGCGCGTATGTGCAGGAAATAGCTGCCCGCTACCGCCCGTTCAAGTGAAAAGCGGATGCGGTTGTCGGGAATATCGGCCGGCGGGCGCAGGGTGGATCGTTGGCCCGGCGCGAATACGAAGGCCTGGTTGGAAGCGTCGATGTCAGCTACTACTTCCCAATTGCTGCCAACCACGCCGCACTCCGCTTCCAGCCAATAGCCGGATAGCGTACCGCTTCCCGGCTCACACGCATCTCCTATGCCATTTCCGTCGCTGTCGGACTGGGTTGGATTATAGGTAGTAGGGCAGTTATCCACAATATCGTCAATTCCATCTCCATCTTGATCGGCGGTGAATTCATCAGCTCCGATACTGGGTGTGGCATCACGTTCCTCTCCGTCGATGTCCGTCGTCACCTCCGTAAGGGCAAGGCCGGCGTTGGCCAGGGCGGGAGCCCGGGCGTGCAGGTCGGTAGCCGAAACAAATTGCGGATCGACACTGATGGAGTTACTTCCCTGCTCCGAGATAAGCTGCCAGCTGACCAGGTCCGCCACCTTAGTACTTTCCCATTTTCCGAGGTATGTACCGCCAGTGAACAGGTTGTTGTAGTTCATGTCAGGGCTGACGCGGTCTTCCAGCTGGACCGCGTAGCCCGTTGTGGCCCGGAAGATGTTGTTTTTGATCGTCGTATTTCTTGTGCGCGTTACGAACAGGGCGCTACCATTGCCTCGCTGATTAATGCTGTTGTATACGATTTGCAGGTAATCGCCGCCTAAAACGTACATCGCATACGTACCCGCCTGCAATGAGATAAAATTGTTGGCCACCAGCACCGGCGAAATCCGCGTTCCTTCACAGACAAAGCAATGCAGCCCATTGGCACTATCGTAGGTGGTGTTGCTAGTTATCCGGTTTCCGGTAACCGTACCCCCCCGGAAAATATCAAAGTACATGCCGTATTGGAAAAAGTCTTCGACTACGTTGTCCGTAATGCTAATTGTCGGCTCCCGCCGGCCTCTTCCTTTAAAGTAAATGCCGTCGCTCCCACCGGTGATCTTGTTGCGGTGGATGCGAATATCCGTGAATGGCGATGAGTCTAGAAACAGCACCACCTGGTCGATGCTCGTGGAGGAGTTTTGGGTTGATAGCAGGTGGTTTCCTTCTATTACCAGGTCATCCGATCGTCCAAATATCGTAAGCACTCGCGCGTAGGTATTTCCGGTAGCCCTCAGTGTAAGGTTCCGCAACCGAATGTCCGAGGCATTCATTAGTTGCAGGACGTAATTGGCGTCACTACCGGTGGCCGCGTACGTGAGTTTTACGTCCGCGGCAAGCCCCGTGGCCGGCTGGAAGGTGATCGTATTGGTGGCCGATCCGCCGGAGATGTCGGGAATCTCTACCTGCTCGGTGTAGGTGCCCGGGGAAACATTGAACGTTACCGCCCCGGAAATACCATTAACGCGCATTGCCGCCACGGCACCATTGAAGGTCGCAAAGTCCGCTCCGGATCCGCCGATGGTGTATACTCCCGACAGTGGATTTAATCCCGGGGCGGAATACTCATCGGCCCCGATGCTGGGTGTGGCGTCGCGGATCTCTCCGTCGATGTCCGTCGTCACCTCCGTCAGGGCGACGCCGGCGTTGGCCAGGGCGGGAGCCTGTGCGTGCAGGTCGGTAGGGGAGACGAACTGCGGATCGAAGCTGATGGAGTTACTCCCCTGCCCCGAGATACTTTGCCAGTGGGCCAGGTCCGCCACATCCGTTCCGTTCCACTCTCCCAAAAAATTAGCTCTGGTAAAGAAGTCATTGTGGTCCATATCCAGCGAAACCGCACCGGTGACGTTTACGGCGTCGTCCCAATTCGAACTGAATACATTGTTTTTCACCGTCACCTTAGAGGAGCTGAGCAGATAAAAAGCAATAGATCCGGCCTGCGCATTAACACTGTTGTGTAAGAAGTGCAGGTGATTGCAGGAGTACATGTACACTCCATATTGCCCCCACGCCAGGGAAATAAAGTTGTTGGCTACCAGCACCGGCGCGGTTGCGGTTGCCTCCCAACCCATGAGGTACAAACCGCTTGCGTTGGAGAAGTCACTGCTGCCGCTGATCCGGTTACCAGTAAGGGTTCCACCTTGTACATTGGTCAGGTAAATACCGGATCGGTAAAATTCTTTTACAACGTTGTCCGTGATTTTCAGATCGGCCAGCTTGTCATTGCTGGATCCGTTGGAAATGAAGCCGTAACTGCCACCCGTGATCTCCGTGTTTTGAATGCGGATGTCGCTACCTATGCGTAGGTCTACGTAGACGACTGCCTGATTATCGCTCGTGGATGTCGAGACTGGCGACCGCAGCCGGCTCCCCTCAAGTTGTATATCGTCTGCCCGGTTTACGACCTCTACAACACGGGCGTAGGAACTCCCTGAAGCCACCAGCGTAAAGTTGACCAACCGGATGTTGGAAGCATTCTGCAGCCGCACTACGTAGTTGGCGGCACTTTCGGTAGCCGCATACGCAATGGTTACATCCGCTGCATTCCCCGTCGCCGACTGAAAGGTCACCGTATTGGTGGCCGATACGCCGGTGATGTCGGGAATCACCACTTGCTCGGAGTACGTGCCCGCGAAAACGTTGAAAGTTACCGGCCCCGAAATACCATGCTCGA
Source organism: Lewinellaceae bacterium (assembly GCA_963747415.1). Classification (GTDB taxonomy): domain Bacteria; phylum Bacteroidota; class Bacteroidia; order Chitinophagales; family Saprospiraceae; genus Neolewinella. The sequence continues at coordinate 7,181 of CAVVFF010000006.1, forward strand.
GCATTGCCGCCACGGCAGCATTGAACGTAGCAAAATCCGCCCCGGACCCGCCGATAGAGTACACGCCCGATAGTGGATTCAGTGCCGCAGCCACGAATTCATCCGCTCCCATGCTGGGTGTTGCGTCGCGTATCTCTCCATCAATGTCCGTCGTCACCTCCGTCAAGGCGACGCCGGCATTGGCCAGGGCGGGAGCCTGGGCGTGCAGGTCGGTGGCCGAAACGAACTGCGGATCGAAGCTGATGGAATTGGCTGCCTGCCCCGAAGCCAGCTGCCAGTCGGTCAGGTCCGGTATTCGGGTGCCGTCATATTCCCCCAGGTAAGTGCCTTGGGTAATCAGGTTATTGTGATCCATTTCCAGCGTAATTGCCCGATCAACCCGTACCGCGTAGTTCGTACCTGCCCGGAAGATGTTGTTTTTCACCCCTACGGTATTCGAGCCCACCAGGGCGAAAGCGGACCCGTCGGCCAGCAGATTAATGCTGTTATGGTAGAATTGCAGATAACTGCTGGAGGAAAGGTATACCCCATAATTACCTGTCGGTAGGGCAACAAAGTTATTGGCCACCAGCACCGGAATGGCATCTGATCCGTCCCAGTTGGAAAGGCGCAGGCCGGTGGCAGAGGACAGGGTAGCGTTGCTGATGATCCGGTTGCCGCTGAGCGTTCCGCCCTGAAGATCTATCAGGTAGACGCCGCCCCTGTAAAAGTTAGCAATCACGTTGTTGGTGATCTCCGGACCCCTAGATCGGAACGGCCGGGTGTCATAAAAGTAAATTCCGTAGCTCCCGCCCGTGACCTCGTTGTTCCGAATTTGAATGTCGCCGTCCACGGATGGCTCTACGTACAGCACCGTTTGGTTATCGTCGATGAACATCCCGACGGGCGACCGGAGGCGATTCCCTTCTAGCACGATATCGTCGGAACCGTTGATGATACTTAGGGCCCGGGCATAGGTCGTTCCTTCCGCACCGATCGTCAGGTTTTGTATCCGGTAATGAGCCGCCCCATCCAACTGCAGCACATAATTTTCAGCCGCACTGCTTGCGCCGTAGCTGATGACCACATCGGCGGCCGAACCACTTTCCGCCCGGAACGTGACGGTATGGATATCGGATGCCCCGCTGATGGCGCCCAGGTTCACTTGTTCCACGTAGGCGCCGGCGCGCAGGTCAAAAACAACGGCTCCGGAAATCCCTTCCGTGACTAAATCGGTGGCCGCCGCGTTAATCGTAGGGTAGTCCGGGGCAGTTCCCCCGATAGTGTAGGTCCCCTGAAGCTGTGCCTGTACATGGGAAAAGCACAGCACCAGGGCACAAGCCGTAACTAGTTTTTGCCATTGAGCCGAAAAGTTGGAAAGGTAAGCGTGTGTCATAGTGATTAGATTGAATGACAAAAACAGGACCCGCTGTCCCGCACCCCGGAAGCGGGGCAGGGGCCAGCTACTCAAATGAAATTTCGGGTTCCGGGGTGAGGTATAAGTTCCTTCAGCGTACAGGAGCCATTCGGGGAGGGGCTACTACGTAATCGGTAGGCTTACGAAGGGCAAGTATAATATACCGAAAAAATCCTATCCGAATTCATTCTAGCCGTAGATATATTCCGATGGTCTACCGGGTGGCGTCTTCCCTAGGTGCCAAACCCCGTGGTAAGGATTCCTGTCTCAGGAGCCAAGGTTGCTCTGTACCGGAAAGCTGTATGCCCTTCCTAAGGGAAAAATGTGCGCTCATATAGACTTCCGCTCAAGGGCAATAGCGTGATCTGATCCCCATCGGTCAGTCGGCTAAAGCAGTGAGGTTCATTCC
>CAVVFF010000007.1:0-522500 GCA_963747415.1 Lewinellaceae bacterium
TGAGGCCAGCGCAGCGAGCGCCTCCCGTTGCGCTTCTGTTGGACGCAGCCGCCGGGTGAAAAACCGATCTATGGGTATTGAACCGGTACGCTGTTTTGCGGAGCGGGTAAACTTGTGAGTTTGAAAAATGGTGATGATCTGATCCATACGCTTGCTCTTTGCCATAGTCCGGTCCTGGTTTGATCGAAAGATGGTGGCAGGCATGGATTATCCGGGGGGGTCAAAGCACGGTGAAACGTTTTCCACAGGGGAAAAGAAATCCGCGCTTTTTAGGGGGGTCAAACCGGAGTGAAACGGGGGGGTCAAAGGGTGTGAAATATGCAGGAACTACAGGTACATGCGCCGTAGAGTCAAGATGAGGTACTCCCAAGCTGATCAATCTGTGGCCAAAAGAGTTACCTTAATGGTGAAAGACTAGCATCCAAGTCGAGAACTACCAAAAGCCAATCCGGCTAAACTCTGTTAAATGAGCAGCCTAATAGAAAAGATGAAGCTATGAATTATCAAGAGCATATCACCAGCGACCGAAACATTCTATATGGTAAGCCAATCATAAAAGGAACACGCATCGGAGTTGATCTGATAACAGAAAAGCTTGCAGCTGGTGAGTCAATAGAACAACTATTAGAGGCATATCCCCATATCACCAGAGATCAGATTTACGCATGCCTCTATTATGCCACAGCCGTAATTAGGAATGAAGAAGTGCATTACCTGAAAGCAGGATAGAATGGCCACACATTACATTGCCGATGAAAATCTAGACCGAAACCTCGTACTTGCTCTGCGCGACGAAGGAATTGAAGTCATATCCATATTTGAAGATCATCGAGGAGTAAGTGATACGGAGGTCATAGAAATAGCAAACAAGAACGATGCAGTCATAATAACGGAAGACAAAGACTTTGGAGAATTAACGTACAGACTTAAAATCAGGAACAGGGGCATAGTATTGATTCGCTTAAGTGGCCTACCAAACGATGAAAAAACCAGGATCATCAAAGAAGTGGTTTCTCAATATGCCGATAGGTTATATGGCCACTTTACTTTGGTAAAACCGGACAGCATTAGAATTCGAGAGCTTTAATTGAATCGCCCAACACTTAAGCGCCAAAGTGAGGCCAGCGCAGCGTGCGCCTCACGTTGCGCTTCTGTTGTACGCAGCCGCCGGGTGAAAAACCGATCTATGGGTATTGAACCGGTACGCTGACTTTGAGGCAGTACCGCCTGAGCTCGGGCGGCAGTTTCGGGCCGGTGGCGGTTGACTTTGGTCAACAAGATCGGGGAGGATGGCACCCTTTAGGTTTGATTTCTTCGGTCCGGGCACGACGATGTTCGGCCACCCGTCGGTAGCTCGATGTCGCCCCTATCGACCGGCAGGAACAATCGGTGGAGCCCGGCTGGTGTAAAGTCTGAAGGATGCGTCTAATCTGGTCCATGCGCTTAATTGTGGCCACGGCTTGAGCGGTTGGTGATGGCTCAAGGTGGCAAAGCGCGCAGTTATCCATCCAGGGGGGTCAGAGCTCCGGAATGTTTTCCACACCCCGGGGGGTCAAAGCTCCGGAATGAGGGGGTCAAACACTTGGAATCCGTATCTACGCATCTGGGTGTACACCGTTAACGATCCATGATGTGAACCGGAAGCGCTTGGTCATTCGCCACGCCGGTACATATATTATTTTTCATAGACAATGAATTGTAATATATGTTTTTGATTTCTTTGCAGATAACACAATTTTTACTTGCTATCTCACGCAGTTGGCGTTATATTGGTTTAGCGTATACGCTGAGGTGCATGACTACGACAAGGCCACTTACTGCTTAATGCGCAACAGGTTTAGTGAGCCTACTTACGCCTGCGGTTTAGCTGCTGAAGGAGCTCAACTAGGCCATTGTTGAGATCTTTTGAGGCGGATACAAGCAATTGGTTTAACCCAGTATAGAAGCTTCTACCCCTGCTTAAGACAACCCACCGACCTGAAATATTCAACCATGAAAAGAAGAGATCTTGTCCGATTATCAGTACTTGGCGTATCGGCAATAACTATTCCGACCTTTTTTTCTTGCACGCCCGAATACGATTCATTACTAACTGAACCAGAGTTATTGTCCTATATCTGGGACGACACGGCCATTACCAATATTGGTGAAACGTACCGTAAACAGTTCCCGGGTGAAAGTGGTGAACGCAAGTTGGCAAAAATGTTATCCAGGTATTCTTCCCCGATGCAGGCCGGACCGCAAAACTCCTGCGGCAGCAGATTACAGATGATTACAGTCAAGGTAATACTGCAGTGGTCGACGGTTGGATTCTATCAAAAACAGAAGCACGCCAATGCGCCCTTTCTCGTGTCCAAGATAGCTAAGTCATGCATACAGACGCTCGAGCATTAGAAAACAATACGGTAATTGAAGGAGAACATCTCCATCATTGGCGCCGGCGCTGCTGGGATCAGTATGGCTTTGGACCTGCAAGACAGTGGTCATAAAGTGATATTGCTTGAGGGTGGTGGGTTAATACAATGATGAGGTCCAGGAACTTTATGCCGGTGAAACCACTGGTCAAAAGTATTTTCCACTAAGATCCGCCAGGCTTCATTATTTCGGAGGGACGACAGGTCACTGGGCAGGTATGTGCTCGCCCTTTGATCCAATTGATTTTCAGAAGCGGGAATGGGTACCCGATAGTGGCTGGCCGATTACGCGGAAGGACCTTGACCCATTTTATGCGAAGGCTAATAAAGTACTTAAACTCGGACCTTATAATTACGAGTATGACTATTGGAATAATGAACTGCCCAACCTGAATCCTTTCCCGCTTGACAACAAGGTGGTATGGAACAAAATGTGGCAATTCAGTCTGGCCCGCTACGGGGAATTGTACAGAAAAGAGATTGTGGAGGCAAGAAATATCCATCTCTATACCTATGCTAATGCCGTGGATATTAAGACCAACGACAGCATATCGCAGGTTAAAGAACTAATTGTCAAAAACCATGCTGAGAAAACCCACACGGTAAAGGCCAGGCAATTTGTTATGGCCTGCGGAGCTATTCAAAACGCCAGGATGTTATTAGCCGCCAATTCCCAGAATCGAAAGGGTTTGGGTAACGACAACGACCTGGTTGGAAGTATTTCCAGGAACACCTGGAGGTGGCTTCGGCAGAATTATGGCTGGCAAAACCTTTCCCCACTGATTTGTATTCATGGGAATACGGCGTATCAAAGGCCAGCGCCGAACTGGCTTTCACCCCCGAAATTCAGACCAGGGAAAAAATATTGAACGGAACCGTCTCCCTACTGGCCTTAGGCGTCGCCAAACACCAAAAACCCAGAATGGAAACCTGGCAAGACGGTGACCCGAGGAAGAGCCTGGAAAATGTCTTTGCGGATTGGGGTGAGGCAGAAAAAAAGGCCAAGAGTGAAAAAGGGAATATTGAAAGAGCTTATCAACTCAATACCCATCGAACAGGCTCCCAACCCGGATTCCAGAGTAACCTTGGGAACCGACAAAGATGAATTGGGGGTTACCAGAGCCAATCTGCACTGGGCAACTCACTTCTCTGGACAAATACAGCGTTCGGAAGCTTTATCATCTTCTGGGTCAACAGGTAGGTATTGCCGGCATTGGCAGAATAAAAATCAATGAGTTCCTGAGGGATGAAAATGATGATACTTTCCCCGATAGCACCAACGGAGGATGGCATCATATGGGTACAACGAGAATGGCTGATGACCCCCATAAAGGCGTAGTAGATTCCAATTGTCAGGTTCACGGAATTTCGAATTGTTCGTTGCCGGGTCAGGAGGCTATCCCAGTTCGGAGCACCAAACCCACGCTAACCTTGACGGCGTTGTCTCTACGTCTATCCGATCACTTGAAAAGTATAAGTTGACCAGGCTGAGGGTCACGCAGGATGCTGGCAAAATATAATCAACCATACTGATCATCAAGGTGGAGGCCTGCTGCCAGAGGCTAGTGGGTTATGCTCCGTTCGCTGTATTTCACCGGTCCACCCCAAATGGTTGCAAACGGGTGCTTGCGGGCTAAAGGCCTTTCCAGAAACAGTTAGTGACTAAGTTCGGAGAAGCTTTTTGAGGGGAGAACTAGGAAGTGCCGTCAACTGCCTGCTAACCGCAGCAGCCTTTATCCCGGTCAAGCGCCTGAATCAGCTGGAAATGCTACGGGTGATGGTCACGCTGGTGCTGTTCCAGCTGGCAGTGGCATTCTTTGACGCCTGCGTAGAGCGGCTGGATGGAGTGACCCTGCCGGCGACACACCAGCGCCGAATTGCTCTGGAAGCGATATAAATCCCTGATCAAGCTGAGAAGTATGTTTTTCCGGGTCGACTATTTATAACATGGCCTTCTAGCCCCGCTTGGGGGGGAATAATGTTAGCCGCTGTCCAAGCCGGTCGATCGTCCAAAAGGTATCTCCCCTGCGCACCGCCGCCAAAAATGGAAGGAAAGCTTTCTACCTATCCGATCTCCTGCGGCTCGTAAGGCCGGCTAAAGACCAGACAGCGGGGACTGCCCTGCGGGGACTATCTTTATCGACCACCGGTCATACAATCACCCGCCCATGAAATTTGTCGCTATTCTCCTGTTCGCCAGCCTGGTGTTCAGGTGCCAGAGCACCGAAACCCCGTTGCCACAGGAAGCTGCCGTTGCGGGCGCAACCCTCAGCGGGCAAGTGGTGAATGGACCCGATGAATTCATCACGCTGCAGTATACACCGCGGCTGCGCGGCAATCTCAACCCGGATGGCTTCCGTACGCTGGGAACCCGCACCGATAGCGAAGGGAGATTCAGCTTTGCCGTTGAGAAGGTGACGACGGGGGGCACCTACTCCCTGATATTGGAGGATAATTGGCTTCATTTCTCCCTTTTCCCCGGTGACGAGCTCGAGCTTACCCTGGATTCCGATCACCCGGACGCGGCGCTCGTAGCTACCGGCAGGGGGGCGGGCCAGATCAATTTTCAGCGGTTGGAGCAGTGGCAGTTCGACTATGGCTACATCGTCCAGGCTGAAACGCCCGAAGCGTTCGCCGCGCGTGCAGACAGCCTATTCGGGGCAGGGCTCAGGATGCTGGAGGCCGTCTACTCCGGCAATCCGGAGGCCGAGATAGTGGCCACCGCCGCGAACCGCGCCGAGATCGAGCGCTTGATGACCGAGACACCGCTCTCCGCCGAAAGCTATGCTCATCTCCAGCAAGAACTCCGCTACCTCCGGTACGACATGACAAGTACCTGGCTTAATTACATGAGTCAGCGCCCCGAGCAGCAGGAGGTAGCCATCGACTTCAATAGTGTGGCTTTTGCCCCCTTTGACCCGGCTACCTACCAAAGCCTGACCCAGATCAACAGTATGCGCCTGGCTAACGGCCTCGATGCCGTACTGCGGATCGAGCAACTTAAGGACGTCGCTACTCGCGCGGATTCGGCCGTAACCTATGGTAATTGGTTCAACCACCTGCGGAACAACCCCGCGGACTGGCAGCTTGATTATTTACAGCAACACTTCAGCGACGAGGTCTACCAAAGCCACGTGGGGGAGATGGCCAGCTGGTTGATGAGCATGGGCGGTGACTACCGGCTGTATACGGAGCGATTCCAATCCGACCCCCGGGGGCCTTACGGCGACCGGGTAACGGAATTCACCCGCTTACTGAACCGCGGTACGCGGCAGGAAGCCGGATTCGAAGCCGACTCCATGGTACTGGACAAGCAGGAACTGCAGGCCCTGCTGGAGCGCTACGCTGGAAACGAGCTGCTGATCAACTTTTGGTCGGCGCAGTTCGCCGGCTCCTCTATCGTCGACAAGATCCCCCTCATGCAGGACTTCGAAGGGCGCAACCGGGCGGACCTGGCGATGGTGAACGTCTGCATCGACAGCCTGAAACATAAGGGTCTCTGGGCCGCCCGTATCCTGGACAGCGACTGGAAGGGCGCCCACTATTTCATACCCATAGAAAATAGCGAAGGGCTGCTGAAGGATTTCTCGGACCGGGACCTCAACACCTTCTGCGAGGGCGGGGCTAATTATGCCCTGATCGACGCGGACGGTAAAATTCACGGCGACATTGCGTCTCCTTTCTACCAGGTGGCACAGGATATCGCTCTTGAGCTGGCGCCTTGATTCCGGAGGGTCAAGAATGTATCTATCCATATCATTTGATCCGCTGGGGCCACCGCCGGAGCGGGCCTTATTGGGGGCTACAGCCATTACTTCCGTCTCCCCTACTCGCTTCTGCCACTGCTGATTCTCCGTACCCAGTGCGCTACTCTTCCGCATCCGCCGGATGTGGGCGCCGTGACGAATGGCTTCCTTTTCTTTCTTAGCTAGTGCTTCAAGACCGAACTAAGCTGCACCTTGACTTGCCTTCGCGGCGCTGCACTGCCTGAATGAAAACCTCACGTAGCTACGGCTATGCGCGGCTTTCATTCAGTTGTTCAGCACCACGCTGTCGGCGTCAAGCTATTGCTTAGTTCAATCCTGAAGCACAAGTTTACCTGCGAGGCGGAATGATTGACCAGGTAAAGGTCGTACTTCCACCGGAGCCTGATACCCCTTTTCGGAAGGTTTTCTGAGGATCTGCAATAGGTGTCGGGTGGTCAACTTCCGCACTGACTAGGGCCCAGACAACGGGGACCCTCCAGGCTTCCCATAGCCTGACGCACTGCCTCTTTTTAGCACGTAGGGGCCAAAGCTCACCCCTGTCCCAAAGCCTTTCGGTACGGGTATAAAAAACCGCTGGGAGTCAGTTTTCGACCGCTCGGACATTCCTCCTTACCGTTCGGAAGACGGTCCTTTCTCGGGTCAAATGCTTCGCTAATTTGGTTCATTAATTCACTCTGCCAGTGGTCAATACATAATAATCATGACAACCTCTCTATCTCACTCGTTTCGGAAGCTACTGCTGTATTGCCTGCTTGGGGTTGTCGGGTGGATGTTCGGCCAGACTACGGCCGCGGCCCAGGCTGGCTGCGAAGTTACTTTCGCTTTTACCGGCGGCTTACAATCGTGGACCGTACCACCCGGCGTTACTTCTATTCGCATTGAAGCGGCCGGCGCCAAAGGGGGCAACGAAACCGTCTGTTCCTTTTGCGCTCAGGGGGGGCTAGGGGCTAAAGTAGCGGGCGATTTTGCCGTGACGCCCGGCCAAACCCTGCAGATCATCGTGGCCGGCCAAGGCGCGGGTGATGCTTTTTCAGCCGCCGGCGGCGGCGCTACTTTCGTCGCCCGGGGCAGCAACGGCTTTTCTATTCGTAGCGGCTAATATTCTCCTCATCGGCGGCGGTGGCGGCGGTGCCGATTTTATTGATGGGAATGGCCGATGTTCGACGGTATTTCAGGCTAGCGCCACGGGTGTGGCGGTAGAAACGGGAAACGGGCCGGCGGCGGCGGTAGTGCCGAACAAGACGGTCAGAGTAGTAGTGACTGTGGCGGGCGCGGCGGCCGTCAATGGGGCGGGCGGCGGGGCCGGTTTCTTTGGTGCCAACGGTGGATTTGGTGGTGGTGGAGGAGCGGTATTTTTCCGCCGGGGGCGGTGGCGGCGCTACGGGTGGTAATGCCGGGACTTAGCTGCTTACTAGAGGCTTTGCCGGACCCCTGAAACAATGGCGGCGCCAATCCGGTGAACACCCCGGCGGCTAGTACCGGCAACGGTTCCGTATCCATTCGGTACAGTGAAAACCTGGCTCCCATGGCCTCGTGTACAAACATCACGGTGCAGCTGGACAGAGGCCTGGCGTTTATCACGGCGGATGAGGACGACAACGGCTCATTCGACAACTGTAGTTTACGCAGAATCGACGTCTCATCCTTCAACTGCGGCGATATGGACCTAATCCCGTCTAATTGACCGTGACGGATGCCTGCGGCCATTCCATGACATGTACGGCGACGGTCACGGTGACCGATAGCCTGGTACGGCTTCCAATCCCACCACAACCACCGTGGTGTGCGATAGCGATATCCCTCCCGTTAATCCGGTCGTCGTGATCGATAACCACAATTACGGCGAACCAGTCGTGTCCTAGTCGACGGAACCGATAATGAAGCCATCGGTAATGCCGACAATCCCCGAATCATCGAACGTAGATACCGGGTAACGGAGGGGGCCGGTAATTTTATCGATGTATTCCATACCATCCAGGTCATTGATGACGAAGCGCCGGGATCACCTGCCAGGATATTACCGTCGAGCTGGATGCAAGTGGCGTGGCTTCCATTCCTAGTGCCTCCTTTTTAAATTCGAACGTTAAATCTCACCGCAAATGATAATTGTGGGGTGAGCTCCTCTATTTCCATTGGAGGGGGAACGTCTTTCAACTGCGACAATGTGGGTATCCCTAATACAAGGAAAAAATTCAAACTGCATGTCAATGGAAGAGTTCAGCCGGTTGTTCTTTTAATGTCACCGTGCTCGATCTTTATCGGCCCGCTGCCAAGCCCCCGTGGTCACCTGCCCGCTAGATGCCACCATCAATTGTGACGACTCTTCCGAGCCAGGCAACACCGGTATCGCAACGTATACGGATGGCTGCGGGGATGTCACCATTTCCTGGGTGGACCCGAAACCGCCGTCCAGGTCCGCGCAATGGTTTCCTCCTGCGGGCAGTCTCCCGGGGTTACCACATCAACCCAGGAAATGGTGACATCCCCGCAGCCATCCGTATACGTTGCGATACCGGTGTTGCCTGGCTCGGAAGAGTCGTCACAATTGATGGTGACATCTAGCGGGCAGGTGACCACGGGGGCTTGGCAGCAGGCGGATAAAGGATCGAGCACGGTGACATTAAAAGAACAACCGGCTGAATTGTTCCCATTGACATCCGGTTTGAATATTGTCCTTGTATTAGGGATACCCACATTGTCGCAGTTGAAAGACGTTCCCCCTCCAATAGAAATAGAGGAGCTCACCCCACAATTATCATTTGCGGTAAGAATAACGTTCGAATTTAAAAAGGAGGCACTGCCAATGGAAGCCACGCCACTTGCATCCAGCTCGACGGTAATATCCTGGCAGGTAATCACCGGCGCTTCGTCATCAATGACCTGGATGGTATGGAATACATCGATAAAATTACCGGCCCCGTCCGTTACCCGGTATCTACGTTCGATGATTCGGGGATTGTCGGCATTACCGATGGCTTCATTATCGGTTTCGTTGACGTAGGACACGACTGGTTCGCCGCAATTGTCGGCTTCATCGATCACGACGGCCGGATTAACGGGAGGGATATCGCTATCGCACACCACGGTGGTTGTGGTGGGATTGGAAGCCGTCGGTGCCCGGCTATCGGTCACCGTGACCGTCGCCGTACATGTCATGGAATTGCCGCTAGCATCCGTCACGGTCAATTCGACGGGATTAGGTCCGATATCGCCGCAGTTGAAGGATGAGACGTCGATGCTGGTCGTAAAGCTACAGTTGTCGAATGAGCCGTTGTCGACCTCATCCGCCGTGATAGACGCCAGGCCATCGGTGTCGAGTTGCACCGTGATGTTTGTACACGAGGCCGTGGGAGCCAGGTTTTCACTGTACCGAATGAATACGGAACCGTTGCCGGTACTAGCCGCCGGGGTGTTCACCGGATTGGCGCCGCCATTGTAGGAGGTGCCGGCAAAGCCTCTAGAAGCAGATGAAGTCCCGGCATTACCACCCGTAGCGCCGCCACCGCCCCCGGCGGAAAGATCCGCTCCTCCACCACCACCAAATCCACCGTTGGCACCAAAGAAACCGGCCCCGCCGCCGGCCCCATTGACGGCCGCCCGCCCGCCGCCGGCGTCACTACTACTCTGACCGTCTTGTTCGGCACTACCGCCGCCGCCGGCCCGGTTTCCCCCGTTACTACCGCCAGCACCCGTGGCGCTAGCCTGAAATACCGTCGAAGATCGGCCATTCCCATCAATAAAATCGGCACCGCCGCCACCGCCGCCGATGAGGAGAATATTAGCCGCTACGAAGTCAGAAAAGCCGTTGCTGCCCCGGGCGACGAAAGTAGCGCCGCCGCCGGCGGCTGAAAAAGCATCACCCGCGCCTTGGCCGGCCACGATGATCTGCAGGGTTTGGCCGGGCGTCACGGCAAAATCGCCCGCTACTTTAGCCCCTAGCCCCCCCTGAGCGCAAAAGGAACAGACGGTTTCGTTGCCCCCTTTGGCGCCGGCCGCTTCAATGCGAATAGAAGTAACGCCGGGTGGTACGGTCCACGATTGTAAGCCGCCGGTAAAAGCGAAAGTAACTTCGCAGCCAGCCTGGGCCGCGGCCGTAGTCTGGCCGAACATCCACCCGACAACCCCAAGCAGGCAATACAGCAGTAGCTTCCGAAACGAGTGAGATAGAGAGGTTGTCATGATTATTATGTATTGACCACTGGCAGAGTGAATTAATGAACCAAATTAGCGAAGCATTTGACCCGAGAAAGGACCGTCTTCCGAACGGTAAGGAGGAATGTCCGAGCGGTCGAAAACTGACTCCCAGCGGTTTTTATACCCGTACCGAAAGGCTTTGGGACAGGGGTGAGCTTTGGCCCCTACGTGCTAAAAAGAGGCAGTGCGTCAGGCTATGGGAAGCCTGGAGGGTCCCCGTTGTCTGGGCCCTAGTCAGTGCGGAAGTTGACCACCCGACACCTATTGCAGATCCTCAGAAAACCTTCCGAAAAGGGGTATCAGGCTCCGGTGGAAGTACGACCTTTACCTGGTCAATCATTCCGCCTCGCAGGTAAACTTGTGCTTCAGGATTGAACTAAGCAATAGCTTGACGCCGACAGCGTGGTGCTGAACAACTGAATGAAAGCCGCGCATAGCCGTAGCTACGTGAGGTTTTCATTCAGGCAGTGCAGCGCCGCGAAGGCAAGTCAAGGTGCAGCTTAGTTCGGTCTTGAAGCACTAGCTAAGAAAGAAAAGGAAGCCATTCGTCACGGCGCCCACATCCGGCGGATGCGGAAGAGTAGCGCACTGGGTACGGAGAATCAGCAGTGGCAGAAGCGAGTAGGGGAGACGGAAGTAATGGCTGTAGCCCCCAATAAGGCCCGCTCCGGCGGTGGCCCCAGCGGATCAAATGATATGGATAGATACATTCTTGACCCTCCGGAATCAAGGCGCCAGCTCAAGAGCGATATCCTGTGCCACCTGGTAGAAAGGAGACGCAATGTCGCCGTGAATTTTACCGTCCGCGTCGATCAGGGCATAATTAGCCCCGCCCTCGCAGAAGGTGTTGAGGTCCCGGTCCGAGAAATCCTTCAGCAGCCCTTCGCTATTTTCTATGGGTATGAAATAGTGGGCGCCCTTCCAGTCGCTGTCCAGGATACGGGCGGCCCAGAGACCCTTATGTTTCAGGCTGTCGATGCAGACGTTCACCATCGCCAGGTCCGCCCGGTTGCGCCCTTCGAAGTCCTGCATGAGGGGGATCTTGTCGACGATAGAGGAGCCGGCGAACTGCGCCGACCAAAAGTTGATCAGCAGCTCGTTTCCAGCGTAGCGCTCCAGCAGGGCCTGCAGTTCCTGCTTGTCCAGTACCATGGAGTCGGCTTCGAATCCGGCTTCCTGCCGCGTACCGCGGTTCAGTAAGCGGGTGAATTCCGTTACCCGGTCGCCGTAAGGCCCCCGGGGGTCGGATTGGAATCGCTCCGTATACAGCCGGTAGTCACCGCCCATGCTCATCAACCAGCTGGCCATCTCCCCCACGTGGCTTTGGTAGACCTCGTCGCTGAAGTGTTGCTGTAAATAATCAAGCTGCCAGTCCGCGGGGTTGTTCCGCAGGTGGTTGAACCAATTACCATAGGTTACGGCCGAATCCGCGCGAGTAGCGACGTCCTTAAGTTGCTCGATCCGCAGTACGGCATCGAGGCCGTTAGCCAGGCGCATACTGTTGATCTGGGTCAGGCTTTGGTAGGTAGCCGGGTCAAAGGGGGCAAAAGCCACACTATTGAAGTCGATGGCTACCTCCTGCTGCTCGGGGCGCTGACTCATGTAATTAAGCCAGGTACTTGTCATGTCGTACCGGAGGTAGCGGAGTTCTTGCTGGAGATGAGCATAGCTTTCGGCGGAGAGCGGTGTCTCGGTCATCAAGCGCTCGATCTCGGCGCGGTTCGCGGCGGTGGCCACTATCTCGGCCTCCGGATTGCCGGAGTAGACGGCCTCCAGCATCCTGAGCCCTGCCCCGAATAGGCTGTCTGCACGCGCGGCGAACGCTTCGGGCGTTTCAGCCTGGACGATGTAGCCATAGTCGAACTGCCACTGCTCCAACCGCTGAAAATTGATCTGGCCCGCCCCCCTGCCGGTAGCTACGAGCGCCGCGTCCGGGTGATCGGAATCCAGGGTAAGCTCGAGCTCGTCACCGGGGAAAAGGGAGAAATGAAGCCAATTATCCTCCAATATCAGGGAGTAGGTGCCCCCCGTCGTCACCTTCTCAACGGCAAAGCTGAATCTCCCTTCGCTATCGGTGCGGGTTCCCAGCGTACGGAAGCCATCCGGGTTGAGATTGCCGCGCAGCCGCGGTGTATACTGCAGCGTGATGAATTCATCGGGTCCATTCACCACTTGCCCGCTGAGGGTTGCGCCCGCAACGGCAGCTTCCTGCGGCAGCGGGGCTTCGGTGCTCTGGCACCTGAACACCAGGCTGGCGAACAGGAGGAGGGTGATAAATTTCATGGGCGGGTGATTGTATGACCGGTGGTCGATAAAGATAGTCCCCGCAGGGCAGTCCCCGCTGTCTGGTCTTTAGCCGGCCTTACGAGCCGCAGGAGATCGGATAGGTAGAAAGCTTTCCTTCCATTTTTGGCGGCGGTGCGCAGGGGAGATACCTTTTGGACGATCGACCGGCTTGGACAGCGGCTACCATTATCCCCCCCAAGCGGGGCTAGAAGGCCATGTTATAAATAGTCGACCCGGAAAAACATACTTCTCAGCTTGATCAGGGATTTATATCGCTTCCAGAGCAATTCGGCGCTGGTGTGTCGCCGGCAGGGTCACTCCATCCAGCCGCTCTACGCAGGCGTCAAAGAAGGCCACTGCCAGCTGGAACAGCACCAGCGTGACCATCACCCGTAGCATTTCCAGCTGATTCAGGCGCTTGACCGGGATAAAGGCTGCTGCGGTTAGCAGGCAGTTGACGGCACTGCCTAGTTCTCCCCTCAAAAAGCTTCTCCGAACTTAGTCACTAACTGTTTCTGGAAAGGCCTTTAGCCCGCAAGCACCCGTTTGCAACCATTTGCGGGTGGACCGGTGAAATACAGCGAACGGAGCATAACCCACTAGCCTCTGGCAGCAGGCCTGCCACCTTGATGATCAGTATGGTTGATTATACTTTGGCCGGCATCCTGCGTGACCCTCAGGCCTGGTCAACTTATACTTTTCAAGTGATCGGATAGACGTAGAGACAACGCCGTCAAGGTTAGCGTTGGGTTTGGTGCTCCGGAAGTGGGATAGCATCCTGACCCGGCAACGAACAAATTTGAAATTCCGTGAACCTGACAATTGGAATCTACTACGCCTTTATGGGGGTCATCAGCCATTCTCGTTGTACCCATATGATGCCATCCTCCGTTGGTGCTATCGGGGAAAGTATCATCATTTTCATCCCTCAGGAACTCATTGATTTTTATTCTGCCAATGCCGGCAATACCTACCTGTTGACCCAGAAGATGATAAAGCTTCCGAACGCTGTATTTGTCAAGAGAAGTGAGTTGCCAGTGCAGATTGGCTCTGGGAACCCCCAATTCATCTTTGTCGGTTCCCAAGGTTACTCTGGAATCCGGGTTGGGAGCCTGTTCGATGCGGGTATTGAGTTGATAAGCTCTTTCAATATTCCCTTTTTCATTCTTGGCCTTTTCTTCTGCCTCATCCCAATCCGCAAAGACATTTTCCAGGCTCTTCCTCGGGTCACCGTCTTGCCAGGTTTCCATTCTGGGTTTTTGGTGTTTGGCGACGCCTAAGGTCAGTAGGGAGACGGTTCCGTTCAATATTTTTTCCCTGGTCTGAATTTCGGGGGTGAAAGCCAGTTCGGCGCTGGCCTTTGATACGCCGTATTCCCATGAATACAAATCAGTGGGGAAAGGTTTTGCCAGCCATAATTCTGCCGAAGCCACCTCCAGGTGTTCCTGGAAATACCTTCCAACCAGGTCGTTGTCGTTACCCAAACCCTTTCGATTCTGGGAATTGGCGGCTAATAACATCCTGGCGTTTTGAATAGCTCCGCAGGCCATAACAAATTGCCTGGCTTTTACCGTGTGGGTTTTCTCAGCATGGTTTTTGACAATTAGTTCTTTAACCTGCGATATGCTGTCGTTGGTTTTAATATCCACGGCATTAGCATAGGTGTAGAGGTGGATATTTCTTGCCTCCACAATCTCTTTCCTGTACAATTCCCCGTAGCGGGCCAGACTGAATTGCCACATTTTGTTCCATACCACCTTGTTGTCTAGCGGGAAAGGATTCAGGTTGGGCAGTTCATTATTCCAATAGTCATACTCGTAATTATAAGGTCCGAGTTTAAGTACTTTATTAGCCTTCGCATAAAATGGGTCAAGGTCCTTCCGCGTAATCGGCCAGCCACTATCGGGTACCCATTCCCGCTTCTGAAAATCAATTGGATCAAAGGGCGAGCACATACCTGCCCAGTGACCTGTCGTCCCTCCGAAATAATGAAGCCTGGCGGATCTTAGGGGAAAATACTTTTGACCAGTGGTTTCACCGGCATAAAGTTCCTGGACCTCATCATCGTATTCAAACCCACCACCCTCAAGCAATATCACTTTATGACCACTGTCTTGCAGGTCCAAAGCCATACTGATCCCAGCAGCGCCGGCGCCAATGATGCAGATGTCTCCTTCAATTACCGTATTGTTTTCTAATGCTCGAGCATCTGTATGCATGACTTAGCTATCTTGGGACAGGGAGAAAAGGGCGCATTGGCGTGCTTCTGTTTTTGATAGAATCCAACCGTCGACCATTGCAGTATTACCTTGACTGTAATCATCTGTAATCTGCTGCCGCAGCAGTTTTGAGGTCCGGCCTGCATCGGTGGAAGAATACCTGGATAACATTTTTGCCAACTGGCGTTCACCACTTTCACCCGGGAACTGTTTACGGTACGTTTCACCAATATTGGTAATGGCCGTGTCGTCCCAGATGTAAGACAACAACTCTGGTTCAGTTAGTAATGAATCGTATTCGGGCGTGCAAGAAAAAAAGGTCGGAATGGTTATTGCCGATACGCCAAGTACTGATAATCGGACAAGATCTCTTCTTTTCATGGTTGAATATTTCAGGTCGGTGGGTTGTCTTAAGCAGGGGTAGAAGCTTCTATACTGGGTTAAACCAATTGCTTGTATCCGCCTCAAAAGATCTCAACAATGGCCTAGTTGAGCTCCTTCAGCAGCTAAACCGCAGGCGTAAGTAGTCTCACTCAACCTTTTGCTCATTAAGCAGTAATTAACCCTGTCGTTGTCATGCACCTCAGCGTGTACGTTAAACCAATATAACGCCAACTGCGTGAGATAGCAATTAAAAATTGTGTTTTCTGCAAAAAAATCAAAAACATATATTACAATTCATTGTCTATGAAAAATAATATATGTACCGGCTTGGCGAATGACCAAGCGCTTCCGGTTCACATCATGGATCGTTAACGGTGTACACCCAGATGCGTAGATACGTATTCCAAGTGTTTGACCCCCTCATTCCGGACCTTTGACCCCCGGGGTGTGGAAAACATTCCGGAGCGCTGACCCCCCTGGATGGATAACTGCGTGCTTTACCACCTTGAGCCATCACCAACCGCTCAAGACGTGGCCACAAGTAAGCGCATGGACCAGATTAGACGCATCCTTCAAACTTTACACCAGCCGGGCTCCACCGATGGTTCCTGCCGGTCTATAGGGGCGACATCGAGCTACCGACGGGTGGCCGAACATCGTCTTGCCCGTTTCGAAGAAATCAAACCTAAAGGGTGGCATCCTCCCCGATCTTGTTGACCAAAGTCAGCAGCTACCGGCCCCAACCTGTCGCCCGAACGCTAGGCGGTACTGTCCTCAAAGCCCAGTCACCGGTTCAATACCCGTAGATCGGTTTTTCACCCGGCGGCTGCGTCCAACAGAAGCGCAACGTGAGGCGCACGCTGCGGTGGCCTCACTTTGGCGCTTAAGTGTTGGGCGATTGAATTAAAGCTCTCGAATTCTAATGCTGTCCGGTTTTACCAAAGTAAAGTGGCCATATAACCTATCGGCATATTGAGTAACCACTTCTTTGATGATCCTGGTTTTTTCATCGTTTGGTAGGCCACTTAAGCGAATCAATACTATGCCCCTGTTCCTGATTTTAAGTCTGTACGTTAATTCTCCAAAGTCTTTGTCTTCCGTTATTATGACTGCATCGTTCTTGTTTGCTATTTCTATAACCTCCGTATCACTTACTCCTCGGTGATCTTCAAATATGGATATGACTTCAATTCCTTCGTCGCGCAGAGCAAGCACGAGGTTTCGGTCTAGATTTTCATCGGCAATGTAATGTGTGGCCATTCTATCCTGATTTCAGGTAATGCACTTCTTCATTCCTAATTACGGCTGTGGCATAATAGAGGCATGCGTAAATCTGATCTCTGGTGATATGGGGATATGCCTCTAATAATTGTTCTATTGACTCACCAGCTGCAAGCTTTTCTGTTATAAGATCAACTCCGATGCGTGTTCCTTTTATGATTGGCTTACCATATAGAATGTTTCGGTCGCTGGTAATATGCTCTTGATAATTCATAGCTTCATCTTTTCTATTAGGCTGCTCATTTAACAGAGTTTAGCCGGATCGGCTTTTGGTAGTTCTCGACTTGGATGCTAGTGCTTCACCATTAAGGTAACTCTTTTGGCCACAGATTGATCAGCTTGGGAGTACCTCATCTTGACTCTAGGGCGCATGTACCTGTAGTTCCTGCATACTTCACACCCTTTGACCCCCCGTTTCACTCCGGTTTGACCCCCCTAAAAAGCGCGGATTTCTTTTCCCCTGTGGAAAACGTTTCACTGTGCTTTGACCCCCCCGGATAATCCATGCCTGCCACCATCTTTCGATCAAACCAGGATCGGACTATGGCAAAGAGCAAGCGTATGGATCAGCTCATTACCATTCTTCAAACTGCCTGGTTTACCCGCTTCGCAAAACAGCGTACCGGTTCAATACCCATAGATCGGTTTTTCACCCGGCGGCTGCGTCCAACAGAAGCGCAATGGGAGGCGCTCGCTGCGCTGGCCTCAGTTTGGCGCTTTAGTGTTGACGAATAAATTATTTTATACATAGCCAAAAAGATCTCTTTCCGCTTTTACATCATTTAAAAAACTGTCGATCTTACCTTCTAGTAACTCTTGGGCGGATGTTTTGTAGGAGTAATTTTGTATATCATCAAAACTTAAAGGGACTATGATTCTGCCATTATAATATTGTTGAGCGATTTCAGCGATTGCGGGTCTTGTGAATCCAGACCGACTTATGTAAAAGCCTCCAGTTATACCTTTAGTGGCCATAATGGTAGCAAATTCCCGTATTTCAAATGACCTTGCTTTTTTCGTTGGCCTATTTTTGCATTCTACTACAAATAGTCCACCTAAACACCAAAACCTGTCATTGAATGAACTATTTGCGACATAGAGGTCGATTTCTTCTTTTTCTCCGTACACATTCTTCCCGGTTACGTACAAACCATCAACTGAATTAAAAAGTATTTCTGCTAAATCTTCTAGCTTCTTCCCTTTGCCTCTTTTTGATCTAGCTCTTGCTACTTCGTTTAAGGCTTGGTTCCAATCTTTCGGCGAGTATTCGGTGTATGTATTATATAAACGATCATAATAATTTTCGCCCAATGCTTTTCTAATTACCAAATCAAGGATGACCATATATTGCTTTGTAGATCGTATTAGATAATTGAAGTTTTTAAGTTCCGCTGGCAATTCTACTCCTCTGTAGTATTTCATTATTTCGCCAATAGCGCGAGAGATTAGTTGTTTAAACGTTATCACGTCATTAAGTATGCCCTCCCCTTCCACAGTGCTCTCGATGCAAACAAAATCTGCTATAAATTCATGAAATGTGTCGATGATCGAATCTAACTCAAAATTTGAAAACCCATCACCATGAATAATTGCAAGACGAGCGAGAAGTGTCATCAACATTTCTTCATATAAGTCCTCCGGCTCAAAATACTTTCCCATACTATATATGGGATTTCTTAACATCGATACAATTTCAACTAAACTTGTATCGTCTAGCGAAAATCTACGGTCATATTTAGCAACACCCAAATCAAACTTATTAGTTAGAGGAATAACAGAACCTCCTTCTAATAGGAGAAGTATCTGGCTCTATGCAGATTTAAATGGGTAGCGTAGGTCGAGCTTACCGGCCAACAGGTATATCATAGCGATGAAGTTGTCTAGGTTGCGATACCCCCTAGCTCGACGCTTAGCCAGTTGTATTTTGGTGTTGGTTCCTTCCAGTATGCCATTAGTGATGCGTGAGGTGATGAAGCTGATTACCCCGTACCAATGCCGTTTGAGCGTAGCGACAAAGTCGATGAAGGGCACGATTCCACTGGCCCGAGCCTGCTCCACCCAGTCATTCAGAAAGGCTTCCGCTCTGGTTTCGTCTTGCATGTCCCAAAAGTCGTTGAACAAGATCTTGAGCCGGTAGGCATCCCCTAATGTGGGATAGAGCTTCAGCAGTTCGTCACGCTCCGCCCGCTTGGTGTCAGAAAGATTAGCCTCCGACTTGAGAAAAGTGTACTTGTGTCCTTTGAGTAGGTCATGCTCCCGTCTTTCGGCCTTACGGACTCGGTCCATGGCCTCATTGAGTAGCTTGACTACGTGGAAGCGATCAAAGGTGATGGAGGCCTGGGGGAACTCTTCCAGCACCCCGGCGATGAAAGAAGGAGACATATCGATACAGACTTCCTCGATTTGCTCGGCGCAGCAGTCCTTGGTGGTCAGATACTTACGAATGGCGCCTACACTTTCCTTTGACTTGCCGGTTGTGACGTGGACCACTCTTCGTTGGTCTAGATCGACCGCGGCGGTAATGTAGTGGTGGCCCTTCTTCGTACTGGTCTCGTCAATACCGATCTGCTTGACTTTGCTGTGGTCGAGCGCTTGGTAGGCACGCCCCACGTAGTGGCGAATGATGGTCCATAACCGATGTGGGTTCTCCCGTACGGCCTGACCTACCTTGTTGACTGGAGTCTCCAGTTCGACGAGTTGAAGGACGTAGGCCTCAAACAACAGGGTGAAGCCACTGCCGGGTCGGGCCCAGGGCAAGCTCACCGTCTTGACTTTGCCGTCGGCCAACTGAACGCGTGGCACACGGCAGTGTAGAAAGCACTTGTGCTGGAAGAAGTCTAGATGACGCCACTGCCGTTCCACCGTGTCGTAAGCGGTAAGCTGCTGCTCATCGCCGTAGCTGAACTTAGCGCCACGCTCAAAGTCGATCCAAAGGTGCAGGCAGCGAGCGCCATCTGCTTGTTCTTCAAATTTGGCTTCCGTAATTTGCCAGGGAGCTTGCAGGCCTAGAGCGGCCGTAAAAAGAGGTAGACTGTTCATGGCCGAAAGCTAATCTACCCACTCTATTCTGCATAGAGCCAAGTATCTCCTTGTGAACAGTGTCAATTGATACTGAGATTATCTTTCTTCCAGTACACTGTGAAAATATTCTAGAGGATTTTGTTTGCGCTATTCCAGCATACAGATAGGGCTTGTGATTATCTTTCCAAATTTCAACCATTTTAATTACTGCCCCCCATTCTTTAGTACTATTAGAAGAATCAAGACCCGTGGCTACCAAAAACGCTGCGTCATCATCCACCGAAATTACATCAATAACAGGCAACCTCGGCTGTTCGACATTGATGCAAAAGTCTGAGAATTCCTGATATAATGTTTCACTGGTAGAAAAATAGAGTTTTGGGTTATCCACGTGCGATGGGAGATCGCCACCATTCAAGATTTCCTCGGCTTCATTTCTTATCTGTTGCTTCCATTTGTTTGCAAGATTATGAATTGTGTCAATATCGGAATACATACAAAATGCCCTTGGAACTTCAAAATCAATATCGTTAGAATTGAAGTCGCTTTCGATATCTGTTAATACTAAAATTGGATCATAAAATTTTTCAAACGGATACCTTATGGAATCAACGCTTTGAAGTGCCAATTTTTGAAATCCATCAGAGTTTTTGCCTTTTAAAACGCAACCTTTCAGCTTTATTTTAATAATTCCTACCTCATCGTATATAGATATCATTATATAGTAGTGTCTTTGAGATTATAATGATTGGGGCCACACCTGCAGTATAATTCAATTTCCCATTTTTATGTAATGAAGATTCTAAAATGAATCTGTGATTTCCTTTTTATTTGGAGTTAGTTGTTAGCGTCATTTCCGCCAACAACCATACTCACGACTGCGTATAGCAGCTCAATCCCCGGCAATTAGCTAGTAGACCGATGGATGGCGAAAGCTCAATTCCAGTAATTCCTGGCAAGATACCATATGCGGCCCGTTCAATCCGAACTTGCAATGTGGATATTCCGATCGGTCTGACCCCCCTTTTCCGAAAACCTTTGAGCCTCTCATTCCGGACCTTTGACCCCCCCGGGGTGTGGAAAACATTCCGGAGCTTTGACCCCCCTGGCCAGATAACTACGCGCTTTGCCAACTTGAGCCATCACCAACCGCTCAAGCCGTGGCCACAATTAAGCGCATGGACCAGATTAAATATATCCTTCAGACTTTACACCAGCCAGGCACCACCGCTTGTTCCGGTCGGTCGATAGGGGCGACCAGGAGCTACCGACGGGTGGCCGGACATCGTCGTGCCATTACCGAGAAAATCGGGCCAAAAATCCCGGCTGATCCCTGGATTTCCGACCCCTAACGCAACCACCAGCGGCCCGAAAACTACCGCCCGAGCTTCCGGCGGTACCGCCTACGGAGACAGCGTACCGGTTCAATACCCATAGATCGGTTTTTCACCCGTCCGGCGGTGTACCAAAGAAGCGCAACTTGAGGCACACGCTGCGCTGGCCTCACGTTGGCGCTTAAGTGTTGAATCAATTTGTATGACCAACAGACATACTTTACAAAGTTCAATAGACATGCTTTACACTTTTAAACTAGGAAATTGGCTAGAAAAGCCATGCCGTTTAAAAGCAGTTCCGATATGGACCAGAAGCAGTTTTTTATCCGCGATTACCTAACGGAGGAATTTACCTTCACCAGTTTGTGCCAGGCCTACGGTATCAGTCGGCGGGCCGGATACGACCTGGTTCAGCGCTACGAATCGGACCCGGAGCACTATCACCTTCGGCGATCGAAGCGTCCCCTGTCCAGTCCCTGGGGTACCGATAGTCGAATAGTGGAGCGGATCAAATTTTGGCGCAACCGCAAGCAGAAGAATAAGTGGGGGGCGAAAAAGATCCAGGCTAAGCTGGTGGAGAAACACCCCGATTGGTCGATTCCATCGGTGACCACGATCCATAACATTTTGGTCCGCACGGGGCTGGTCAAGCCTCGTAAGCGTCGCCGCCAGGTGGTGGCCCAAAATCCCATCTTCGACCCTACGACGTGTAACGAGATCTGGTCGATGGATCACAAGGGTAAGTTCTACCTGGGCAATCGCAAGCGCTGCTCTCCGCTAACAGTATGCGACTCCCATAGCCGGTACCTGTTTAGTGCTACGGGCCAGTACCAGGAGACCTGGCGGGGTGTCAGACAGGTGTTGATCCGTTTGTTTAAGGAGTACGGCCAACCTCGGTATTTACACAGTGACAACGGTAGCGCCTTTGCCAGTATCCAGAGCCCGCGGGGCTTCGGCTCTCTGTCGTACTGGTTACTGGACCACGGCATCGAGCCGGTGTTCAGTGATCCGGGCCGCCCGACACAGAACGGTCGTCACGAGCGGATGCATCGGGACCTGAAGGCCGAATGCTGCACTCCGCCGTCGTGGGACCTGCGGGTGCAGAACCGAAAAATGAACGAGTTCCGGCGGGAATACAATGAGGTACGTCCGCACGAATCGTTGGACCAGCGCCAGCCCGTGTTAGTACACCAGCCATCCGAGCGTTCCTACCAGGATGCGGTGAAGCCGGCGGAGTACGATGCCGAGCTGCGGGTCTTCAAGGTTTACAAAAGTGGAGTGTTCCGGCTGAACGGCTACGAGTTCGTTACGGTCAGCCGTGGACTACGGGACAAATACGTCGGATTAAAACCTTTGGGAAACCGCGTATACGAGGTGTACTATCGCCAGACGTGCCTGGGATACTTCCAACAGGGGGTGGACATTCAGGAGGGGCATTATTACCTACTTCGATCGGATAACGATCTACCGCAGCGCTGGCGGGACCGGCAGGCGCGGCGCAGGAAATAGAGAAGGAGATTTAATTTACCATTGCCGCCCCCGGCTTCGCTACGCTTCGCCGGGGGCGGCAATGGTAAGAAAGCATATCTTTAAGAATTAGACAGAGTGTGAAGTATGTCTATTGAACTTTGTGCGCACTGTCTGTTGCACTCAATTTATAGCAACGAATGGAAGTTCGGTTCCTTTTTAATTACCGCCGCGCGCTTTCTCATTTTATATATTGCTGATTTAGGTATAGGGTAATACATTAAAGTTCTTCGTTTCCAAACTATGTGACGATATATTTTGTCGCCTACTCTTTTAATTTCTTGTTTAGATAGCGCAGACCCAATTTTACCTGATATACTTTTTTTGCCAAGAGATTTCAATGATAGTCCTCTTATCAAATCATCCATTGATAATGTTGGATACGCAGCGAATGCCGTCTTCCATAGATACTCTAAATATCTATATTGCAGATATATTTTATTTGAATCGAATAGTTGATAGCACTCGGCATCTTTAAGTGAATTCTCGAATTCCAAAGTGCCTTCATAATAGCTTTTATTAGTTTTGCCAACTAGCTTGACAGCATAAACTCCGACTTTAGGCTTGACATTTAAGTATTTGTACTCTTCATCTTCATAAAAAGGAACGAGGTTTGAGACCGTATTAACATGCCAGTTAAACTTGGTTAGAATGGTTTCGAAGCTGTTATTATATAGTAACCAATTTTTATGCCACCGCACCCCGTATAGCTCACTTTCTATATGACATAGCATGTATTTGGAGTTGCTCATAGTCCAAGAGGTAGCAAGCTCCGTATTTTTGAATTGCCCAGTTTCTATTTGTTGGTGTGTTAGCATCTTTGCCAAACCACCAAATAACGTCAATCCCTTCATTTAGGTAGTCTTGCGTTCTTGAATCTAATTGTTGAATCGAAATGTGTGATAGCTGGATTTCGTGAGCCACAATCCACCCAGTTTTAAATATCATTGCTATATCAATAATCCGTTTAAGATCTTTAATTGGTTGTTCCAATGCGATAGTGCAATTTGAATACTCTTCCCATTCATTTTTAATTGCTTTTGACACTAATTCCTTTGCGATTAAGTGTTCAATACTTTCAGGCTCTGTGATAAAATCTGATGAGCATGATGTCATATGTGCAAAATGCTGAATCTTTATAGTTCCGTGCTTAATAACCATCTCGCCCCCACACAATTGACAAAATAGATCACCTTTTTCAAAATATTTTTTCGGATAATCATAATCCAATATATTGATCCTTCTACCCGTACTCCCTTCAATTGCTATCAATGGCATTTAGATTATAAATTTTTATGTTGAAATATATTCTTTTTTGGCTTTTTCATAAAGAAATTCGATTTAGGATCAACATTTATATTAATAGCAACATTATGCAGTAGTCAATTATCTTTTGTGTTCAACACCTTAATTTTATCTTTAATAGTAGCGTCATATCTTTCCTCTTGAAATGATTGAATTGAGTTGATTAGGAACACCTTTTCTTCATCGCTAGTCACCTGCAATTCTATTATATCATCTTGTCTAAAGTCTAAAGAAATTCCAGGAATAAACCTGTCTTCTGGATTCTTAATATTTCTCCTCCATAAGTTGTATTCCGCTTTACTTAGTAATGGATCGTACAGAACTTGTGCATCATTATAGTTTCTTCTTCCTGGCACAAATCTCCATTCATGCTCATCATAGAATCGGTAATTATGGTATACTTCTCCATTTGAACGATTCACTGTGCCTTCGTAATTTTTGATGAACGATAGGAGTGAAATCATCATATCAATATGCATAATACGGTTGTCATGGCCAAGCTCCTGAATTGACACAATACCATCCTTTCTAGGAGTAGATATGCTATGCGTAGCCTTGAAATTGCCAACCTCTCCATCTTCTTCAATTTTTACTAAAAATGGCTCTATCATATTGCAGATACTTGATCCGGAATTCATATATAGCACTGGATTCAGACCATTTCTAAAAGCCCAATCTTTCGAAAGTAAAATACCGTAGCAACCGTACTTTTTTTGTTGATTGTGTAAAAAATACCTTGATATATCACTAAATGATATTACAGGAACCCCAATTTCATAACTGTTGGTGCCTAGCGTAAACTCTTCTCTGCATATCGAAACCTTGAATCCACTCTTTAAAATCGCCACCAAAGCAGATAGATTATCAGTGGAATGAACTAGGCTGTCTTCGCTAAACATGTAGATTGTTTTTTTAAAAGATTGATCGGGCTAGTTCAATTATAACCTTAAACCTTTTTACCCCAAAATTTTCTTAGTCTTTTTTAATTTTTCTATTGCAGCTTGTGAAGTCTGCTGCCGGCCTAATGTCGATATTTCGCTCAACAACCATACTCACGACTGCCTATAGCCGCCCAATCCATTGCAATTAGCTAGTAGACCGATGGATGGCAAAAGCTCAATCCCAGAAATTCCTGCCAATATACCATATGCGGCCCGTTCAAGCTGAACTTGCAATGTGGATACTCCGATCTGGTCTGCCCCCCCTTTTCCGAAAACCTTTGACCCCCTGATTCCGGAGCTTTGCACCCCCCCGGGGGTGTGGAAAACATTCCGGAGCTCTGACCCCCCTGTATGGATAACTGCGCGCTTTGCTAGCTTGAGCCATCACCAACCGCTCAAGCCGTGGCCACAATGAAGCGCATGGACCAGATTAGACGCATCCTTCAGACTTTACACCAGCCGGGCACCACCGATTGTTCAAGCCGGTCGATAGGGGCGATAAGCAGTTACCGACGGGTGGCCGGACATCGTCGTGCCCTTACCGAGAAAACCGGGCCAAAAATCTAGGTTGATCCCCGATTTTTCGACCCAAAATTAATCACCAGCGGCACGAAAACTACCACCCGGGCTTCCAGCGGTACTGCTTACGAAGTCAGCGTACCGGTTCACTACCCATAGATCGGTTTTTCACCCGGCGGCTGCCTCCAACACTTTAGCCCTTAAGTGTTCTGCGAATTTTTATTTTGTACTTCTATGTTCATTCTTTAATCAATTGGCAGATAAACTATCACCACTTATTCATTGTAAATTGATTGTAGTTTGGACACCAAGGTTGGATAGGTTATATTTTCTTTATAGCTCCAGTAAAGTAAGCTGACACCATTCTTCTCGAGCAATAGTTTCTTTTTGTTGTCATTTTCTTTTTGTCTTTGAAACGTATTACAGCCTCCAAAGAAATCTACTGGCTCATAATGTTGCAGACCTTGGTACTCTATAGCCAATTTGTATTCTGGAATATAAAAATCGACACGAAGATTTGCAAGGTAATTAGGTGAATACTCCCTGACAACATCTTCATAGCACTCTCTAAGTAGAAGATACAACTTATGCTCATTTTTCCAGATGCTAGATACTTCTATCAAATCTCGGTGACTGCTTGCTATTACAACAGCTACATATGCAAGGTCTTTACCCCTCGCACGGAAATAGATTGATCTAGTCAAGATGTCTTTCGGCAGTAAACTTCGGATATATACGTTGAATTCTAAATTGTTTTGATAGTTCCAATCGTTGCATAGTTCGAATATGTAATCATCGTCAATAACTTCTCGAAAAAAGTATGACCTCTCTTTTAATATATAAAAAGGCAAAGTATAAGGATGTGGTAGTAATGAACGGGCATCAATCTGGAATTGAAATAAATATTTGTCAGTATTTGAATCCCATACAATAGGGTGCATCAGATTACTCCATACCTTCTTTTTCCTATTTGATATCCAACCTGAAGGTGTGCCCCAAAACTTCTTGAACAATAAATGATCGGAAGACTCAAAGTGTCCTATAAGCTTTCCACTTAAACCAAGTGTTTCTCCAGAATAGAGGTGCTTAGATGTGTCGATTATCTTTTTGAATTGACAAGACTTTTCATAATATGAATCTTTGATATTTCTAATCCATGATCTTCGCGCTTTAATTTTTGAACTTTGGCTTTCATCTTCAATACTTGTTTCGTAAAACGTCATAACTGAGAATGATTTTAGTTCTTCTGTTTCGCTATTTAAGGATGCTCTCATGCGGTTGGTAAAGGAGCATTTTTCGATGAGTCCTTTTTATACTTTGAGAAGATGGCAATATTGAAGATCTCATTCTTCCAGTATTCAATAATATCTATCAGCCTTTCTTTTAATTCTTCAATTTGCTCTAAGTCAACGTTGACGTACTGCCCGTGTGCTATTGTATTCCTTAGCCCTAATAGCCTCTCATTAATTAGCGATTCAGAACTATTGTACTTGCTAATGTCTATACCTAATGAAATTGAAATGTCCTGAAACCTTTCATAATTCAGGTTTGAAGCCGTATATGCACTAAAGTTTTTTATCGCAGTACATTTACCTTCAAGATTATCTAGATCTTTTACAAGATTAATCATGTATCCGGGTGATTTAGCATCAGTACCTAGCTGAATCCGAGCCTTCATCTCTATAGCAACAATGTTATACGCAGCTTCTTCCAACATAATATCTTGGTAAAAGAGGAAATTCGAAAAAATAACGACACTATTCTTTACGAAACCCTCAAAATGAGCGTACAGGATTGGTACAAAAGATCGGATTAACGATTCTTTACTTACCCTCCTTCCTCCTTGAAGTACAGTCCATAAGTTACTGATTTCTTTCTTTCGCCATGACCATTCTTTATCCAAGGAATCAATAAGGAGGGTTGTGGTTTTGATTTTAGCCACAATTGAAATATTCTCTTCCGAGAGGAATTGTTTGTGCAATTCTAGTATTTGCTCGCACTCCGCTAGTTCCCGGCAATCGTTCTTCTTGGGTCCACAGCCTAACTGCTCTTTTTCTTACAGTGCCTCGTAATTGATCTAAACAACCAATATTGTAAGCGATTCCAAGTGCTATCACCTCAAAAGCACGAACAACAAATCCACCTTGGAATGTATCTTTCCCGGGCACATACTTTTTTAAACTATGATCACCCATTTCCTCTTCAAGGAAATCGAAGGTTGCTTTAAAAACGGCTTCTACTTCATCGATATTAAATTCTTTTTCTTCTAGCCTATCAATTAATATATCGTCCAAGAAGACATTGAGATCTTTAAAACCAGTGAAAACATCTTCTGGAGCATTATATAGAAAGATAAATCTTAGGACCAGTTCCATATCATACCGCTCTTCCAAAGAATTATCAGATAAAGCGGTACATAATTTAAAAGAGGGGTATTCAGACAGTTCTAGAACCTTGTTGAAGATCGCCTCATTCATCATAACCATGATAGCATTTCTCACTTCTTGATCCGAAAGAGAGCTTCCACCAGTATTAAGTCTTTGAAATAACTCATACTTACCACGGTTATCGGCTTCAATTAACAGAATACTCACACCAATTTTAGCTCTTTTAATGAGAATCCTTTGGGTTGTCGTCAAAGAATGTTCCTCGTTTTCGCTTTCCCAAAATTTATCTTTAAGGGCAGGTAGGTATTTTGTTTTTGAGAGCCTTAATGGTGGCAACAGATTCCCATCCTTGCCTTTCAAAATTCCTGCAAACTCATAAATTGTCGACAGCCTTTGTAGGCCATCAATTACTTCCCATATGCCATCTTTTCTTTGGGCCACAAAAATTGGAGGAATAGGTATACCTAGTAAGATCGACTCGATCAATTTGCTTTTTTGATCGTCCGACCATCGAAAAAATCTTTGGAATGCCGGGGATATTTGGATTTCATTTTGTTGGTAGAGGCTCATCCATTCTCCGATTGACTGGCTGTAGCCATCAGTTTTAATTTCATTTCTAGCTCTATCTATTTGGCTTTGAAGTTCGCTCACCTATGAAAATTTTAAGAAAGGTACAGTGATAATTTTGTTTCGCCGAACAATTATACTCACCATTAAGTGTAGCAGCCAAATCCAAGCTAATAATCTAATAAATCCATAGCTGGAGAAAGTTCCCTAACGGTAACCCCTGCTAACCTATGGTATTCAACCCGATCAAGCCGAACTGGCAATAAGGTATCTCACTTCGCAGTGCGTGATTCTCGAAATCACGGTGATCCCACTGAACCACCTACCCCAAACCCCCAGCCAACAAAGGACCCAAATCCAAACAAAAGGCCAAAAACCGCTCCCGCTCCTCCGTGCCGCTGCCGAGGGAGTCGCGTTGCTGCTGGTAGAAGGTCCGCCATTCGGCGTCGGTCAGCAGGCCCTCGCGCCAGCGGGCCAGGCCCAGCAGGGTAGGGAGGGTAGGCAGGTAGCCTGGTTTGTCCGCTTCGGCGCTGTCCCGTTCGCTGAGTTTGAAACTGCGCGCCAGTTTGAGCACCTTTTCGTGGTGCCCGCGCAGCAGTAAGGCCAGCAGGTAGACGGTAAAGAAGAGGTGCCAGCGGTAGCGCAGGATCTCCTTCCGGTAGGCCCGCAGGTAGCTGTCGCCGTAGGATTCGGCCTGACCGGCGCGACCGTTCTTGATCAGGGCCTCCAGGTAAAAGGCCGTGTAGCCGATGCGGTTGTAGGGGTTCACGGTGGTCTTGGAGGCGGTCTTGGCGCCCTGCAACAGCTCGAGGGCTTCTTCCTGCCGGTTCAGGCGGAGCAGGAGGGCGGCCAGGTTGTTGACGTAGAATAGGTGATCGTAGTTGCGGGAGCCTACGGAGAGCCAGCCGTAGTAGAGGGCACGTTCGTTTTCCTGGCGGTAGGCGTGCAGCAGCATCCGGTTGCCGTAGTAGTTGGTCAGCAGCCGGGGGGAGTAGTTGCGGCCCGCCAGGAACTCCCGGTCCAGGTGATCGAAGTGGGGGAGGATGCGGTCGTAGTCGCGGTGGTTGAAACCGATAAAGGTGAGGCGGACGAAGGCCATGTAGCGGTTGAGGCCATCCATGTTTTCGTCCAGAAAGACCTCCTCCAGTCGGTTCATCCACTGCCAGCTTTCGCCGCTGCGGCGGGCGTACTGCTCTACTACGTCTTGGGTAACCGCGTGGAGTTGTTCATAACCCTCCTTGCTGGCGCGGTAGCGATCGGCGTAAGCTTCCAGGAAATCGTTCACCTGCGCGTAATCGCGGTAGCGGAGGCGGATCTGCAGGAAATGGCGGTAGTGCCGCGCCACCTCGTAGAACTTCATGAAGTAGAAGCCCGGGTGGTCGTAGCGGCGGATGGCCCGCAGGAGGGCCTTTTCTTCCCCGGGGTCGATGGCGTCGGTCATGATGAGCCGTTCCAGGCGGAGGAGCCACTCGTGCCGCTCGTCGACGTCGATGGTCGCCAGCTTCTTCTCCATCCACTGCTTGAGGTGGTGGTACTTCCGTTTGTCGATCGCCTCCTCGTAGGGGGTGAAGGCGCGTACCTCGCGACTGTTCCGGTCCACCCGTTCCAGGATAGCGATCCGCTCGGGGTCCTCCAGCTGCTGGGCCTGCAGCAGGTAGGCCGTCTCGTGGGGCAGGAGCCGTTCGGTAAAGCGGGTGAACTTGCCTAGTCGATCGCGCAAAGCGGTGTGCGGAATTTTCCGGGAAGGTACTATTCCCCGGCCATCACAGCGTCAGGGCCCCGTCGACGCTCAGGCAGGCCCCCGAGATGAATCCGGCCTCGTCGCTGGCCAGGAAGAGGTAGGCATTGGCGATATCTTCCGGGGTGCCCAATCGTTGCAGGGGCGTTTTCTCTCGCATACCGGCCAGCACTTCCTCGGGCATTCCTTCGGTCATTTCCGTGGCGATGAAGCCGGGGGCTACGGCGTTGACGGTGATGCCCTTGCGGCCGAACTCCCGGGCCCACGTCTTTGTCATGCCTATCAGTCCGGCCTTGGTAGCCGCGTAATTGGTCTGTCCGAAGTTGCCGTACAGCCCCACTACGGAACTGGCGTTCAGGATGCGGCCGTAACCCGCCTCGGCGAGGTGGGGGAAGACGGCCTTGGTGCAATTGAATACACCGGTCAGGTTCACGTCGATGACTTGCTGCCACTGGTCGGCGGTCATCTTTTTGAAGCTGCTGTCGCGGGTGATGCCGGCATTGTTGACCAGGATGTGGAGCCCGCCGAGGTCGTTCACTACGCGGGTCGCGGCGCTTTCGCAGGCGGCCAGGTCGGTGGTATTGACGGCGTAGAAACGGGCGCGGTGTCCGGCTTCGGTCAGCTCGGCGGCCAGGGCCCGTCCGGCCGATTCATCGATATCCCACAGGGCAACGGCCGCTCCCTCGGCGGCGAAACGGCGGGCGGTGACGCGGCCGATCCCGCGGGCGGCACCGGTGATGATGGCCACTTTATTCTCCAGTCTTTGCATGATCTTCACGTTTAGGTAATCCGGGGTAAACTACTCCCGCCGCGCATCAGACGGGAAGGCCGGCCGGTGATTAGCGGGGGGTGACTGGATCCCCGGTGATTTTGTAAACGTATGATCTGCAATCAATTGCAGGTGCTTTAGATGGGGTTGACCGGAATCGCCGAATTTTCCGGGAAAAGCCCTGATCCTGCGCTCGCCGCCCTAATTTGCCGCTTTCATACATCCGATCATGCAATATGTACACTCCCTGCTTTTACTCCTCCTGCTTTTCCTGTTTTTACCTCCGCGGGGGCACGCCCAAACGCCGGAACCCGTGAGTGCGTGGACCTATCCCTACGAAGTCCGCTACCAGCAACTGAGCGACTCGGTGCGCCTGGCCTACGTGGACACCGGCGAGGCCCGGGAGGGTACCCTGCTGTTCGTCCATGGACTGGGAT
This sequence comes from Lewinellaceae bacterium, assembly GCA_963747415.1. Classification (GTDB taxonomy): domain Bacteria; phylum Bacteroidota; class Bacteroidia; order Chitinophagales; family Saprospiraceae; genus Neolewinella. Next base: position 31,091 of record CAVVFF010000007.1, read on the forward strand.
CCAACCTGCAGGCGTGGAACAAAACCATCGCCGGCCTGAGTGACCGCTACCGCTGCGTGGCCGTGGACCTGCCCGGCTACGGGAAGTCCAGCCAGGAAGACTACCCCTTCACGATGCCGTTCTATGCCGACCAGCTGGACGCCTTTGTCCGCGCCCTGACTATCGGTCGACTGACGCTGGTGGGCCACAGCATGGGCGGTCAGATCGTCCTGGAACTGGCCAGCCGCCAACCCGATTGGCTGCGGGCCCTGGTCCTTGCTGCCCCCGCCGGACTGGAAACCTTCAATGCCGAAAACCGGCAGTTCTTCGATACCTACGTGCGTCCCGAAATCGTGACCGCCGCTTCGCCGGAGCAGATCGAGCAGAACTTCGACCTGAATTTTTTCGGCGGTACGCAGGAAGATGCCCGCTTCATGATCGACGACCGAATGCAGCTGCGAGCGGACACGGCGGCCTACGCCTACTACGGGCGGCTGATCGCCGGCAGCGTGGCGGGGATGCTCGACGGACCGGTGATCGATAAACTCGACAGGGTAGGGGTGCCGGTGTTGCTGGTCTACGGACTGGAGGACCGACTCATTCCCAACCAACTTCTCCACCCCGGTATGACCGTGCACGAGGTGGCGCAGTCGGGGATGGACCGCCTGTCCGACGCGGAATTTCGCCTGCTGGAACGGGCCGGTCACTTCGTACAATGGGATCGCCCGGAAGCCTTCAACGCCGAGATCGCGGCTTTTTTGGAGGAGCAGTAGGATGGTCGGTCAACCCCTACCTGGAAGCGACAAAAATGGTACTGATTGTTGCGGTTTTGTCTATGGATAATGCCTGAAATACGGATTCGGTCGACCCCTATTTCTTTTGGCCGAGTGCACGCAATCGCAAAAGTGCCTCCTACTTTAGTCCGTGAACATTATTCCGAATAAGGAGCCGTGAAGCGAATCATACTCGCAGGAAGGCGGCATATCGGAATAATCATCTGTTTTAAGTCAACGATCATGCGCTACTCACTACTTCTTATTTTGCTGGCCGGGGCGACGACGCTTGCGGCTCAATTGTCTACCCTCACCGGTCGGGTCACTACCGACGACGGCACCCCGCTTCCGGATGCCACCATCGGCGTGGCCGGTAGTTCGGTGGGCACCTTCTCCGAACCCGACGGCCAGTACGAACTGGAGTTGCAACCGGGGACTTACCTGATCCGGGCCAGCTTCATCGGCTACACGGTGAGCGAACAGGAGGTTACCCTGTCGGCCGGGGAAAGCCGGGAGCTGGATTTCAACTTGACCGAGGGATTCGAGCTCAACGAGGTGGTGGTCTCCGGATCGCGCCGCCCGGAGCGGATCACCGAGAGCCCGGCGACCATCGAGACCATCTTCAGCCGCGAGATCCTGGAATACGCCGGCAACCCCGCAGAACTGGTGGCCCGGCAGAAGGGGGTGGACTACTTCCGCGCCGGACTGGCCACGCCCGCCTTTAACATCCGCGGCTTCAACTCCAACTTCAACGCCAAAAACCTGCAGGTGACCGACGGTCGCTTCAGTACGCTGGTGGCCACTGGACTTGCCCTTCGGTCCGCTGAATACCACCATCAAGGAGGACATCGAGCAGGTGGAGATCATCCTCGGCCCCAACTCCACCCTGTACGGACCCAACGCCCACAACGGACTGCTCAACACCATCACCAAGGATGCCCGGCAGTATCAGGGGACCATGTTCACCCTCAACCCCGGCGTAACGGGCGACGGCGACGCCTACTTCAGCGCCCGCATCCGTCATGCCCAGGCACTGAACGATAAGTGGGCCTTCAAAGTAACCGGGGAGTACACCACCGGTACGGAATTCGACTACGTCGACTCGATCTACATCGATCGGGTAGGGGCCGTGAACGACGAGGGGCAACCGATTCCCGATGGCCGTACCGAAGCCTACGAGGAACTGGAACTGGACCGTGACATCGAATTCATGCGCGGCGAGTTCGCCCTCGACTACGACCCCAGCGACCGGCTCGGCTTCGAGCTGAAGGGCGGGATGAGCAACAGCACCTACCTCTCCGCCACGAACGTGGGCCGCAATCAGATCAAGGACTGGCTGGTCGGCTATTTGCAGCTGCGGGCCAGCGGCGAGCACTGGTTCGCCCAGGTGTACTACACCAAATCCAGCACCGACAGCACCTACTCCATCGACGACCGCACCAAGCAGTACTACCGGCTGCTGGACGCGGGGCAGTCCGACGCCGTAGCGCGGGGTCCGCTCTCCTACGCCAGCGGGGCGCTCTTCCAGGATGCCTCCGACCGCTGGAACGCCGAGGCGCAGTACTACAACACCTTCGGGAACCTCAAACTGGTGACCGGTCTGCAGTACCAGCTGGATCGGGCCAACAGCCGGGGTAGCTACCTGCTGGACGAGAACGACGACGACTTCATCACCGTCAACCAGCTAGGGGCCTACGCCCACCTGACCTACGACTTCGGCGGTGGCTGGCGCGCGCTCGCCGCGGCCCGGGCCGACAACCACGAGATCTACGACTTCAACTTCGTACCCAAACTGGGCCTGCTGCACATCGCGGACCGCGGCACCTGGCGGCTCACCTACGGACAGGGCATCGCGGCACCGACCATCCTGAATATGTTCGGCAACCTCTTCGGCGGCCTCATCCTGGGTAATGCGGAAGGATTTACGCTGGCCGACGGCACCATGATCGAAAAACAGCGGGTAGAAAAGATCTCCACCTTCGAACTCGGCTACCGCGGACAGCTCAAGAAGGATAAGCTCTTCATCGATGCCAACGCCTACTACAACATCAGCCGCGACTTCCTCAGTCCGGTCACCGTCGTCGGCGTCACCACCCTCCGCGGCGACACCCCCACTTCGGAAATACAGGATGCTTTCGCCGTATACAACGGACTCGTGGCCACCTACATCAACTTCGGCGAGGTGAATACCTACGGCCTCGATCTTGGCCTGAACTACTACTTCACGCCCCAGCTGAACGCTTACGTGAACTACAGCTACTTCGACTACAGCGTGGACGAGGACAATATGGAGAACGACTTCAACAACGACGGCATCGTCAACTTCCTGGACGTGCTGGTCAACGCGCCCACGCATAAGGCGGGGGCCGGGCTGTCGTACAGCGGCGAGCGCTGGTTCGGCAGTCTCTTCGGACGCTGGGTGCAGGCGTACGATTACTTCAGCAGCTTCCAGATCGCCAGTCGCAGTCACCCCGAACTGACCTACCGCGGCAGCCCCATCATCGAGGATGCGCGCAGTACAGACAGCTACAATTACGGCCCGCTCGGCGGTTTCACCACCTTCGACCTGAGCGTCGGCTACCGCTTCAGCGAGAAGGTCACCCTTTCCGCCGCCGCCAATAACCTCTTCAATACGGAACTGCGGGAGTTCACGGCCAGCGCGCCGACCCGCGGACTGTACACCTTGGAGCTCCGCTTCAACCTGCCCCCGCGTCGCAGCGGTAAGTAATTCGGATGTTGCTCGCCTGGATCCTTTTCGCCCTTTACCTCCTCGGTACTTCCTACCTGGGCTACCTCGGTCTGCGCAAGACCGACGGCTTCAGCAGCTTTGCCATCGGCAAGGGCGACCTGAGTCCGCTGCAGGTAGGGGTGACCCTGGCGGCGGCCACCGCCTCGGCGGCGACCTTCATCATCAATCCGGGCTTCGTGTACGTGGACGGGCTAGCGGCCTTCATGCACCTGGGCCTGGCCGTTTACCTCGGCTTCGTGGGGATGCTGCTGGTGCTGTCCTTCAAATTCCGGGAGCTGGGCTCGCGGATGAAGGCGCTCACCATTCCCGACTGGATCGGCAAGCGGTACGGTTCGGACAACTTCAGTCTGTACTTCGCGATCATCAACCTGCTGAGTTTCGCCTTCATCGTCCTGCTGGTGGGCGGCATCTCCATCGTCATGCAGCAACTGCTGGACGTGAGCAATACCACCGCCCTGATCATCACCCTCGTCTTCGTGACCGGCTACGTCCTCATCGGCGGCACCTACGCCCATGTGTACACCAATATGCTGCAGGGCTTCCTGATGGTGGCGGTTACGCTGTTGGTGATCGGTTCCGGGATCGTGGTCATGCTGGATCACCCGGACTTCTGGGGGGCGGTCGCCGCCGCCGGGGAGCACCTGCTGAGCGGGGTCAATCCGGAAAGCCGCTTCTACAACGACGTCTTTTCCACCTACGTAGCCGGTTTTTGCATCGGCGGGGCGCTGGTGTGCCAGCCGCATATCCTGACCAAGGCGCTTTACGTGAAGTCGGACCGGGAGGTCGGCCGGTACATCGGCATCTTTTCGGTGGTGTACTTCCTCTTTACGCTGCTGTTGCTGACGGGCTTCTGGGCCCTGGTGGTGGTGCCGGAAAGTGCCCTGCTGGACCCCGTCACCGGGGCGTTCCGTCAGGACATGGTGATGACCGTCTACCTCCGCGAGCAGTTCCCGCCCTGGCTCTTTACGGTCGTGAGCGTGGTATTGCTGGCGGCCGCGATGTCCACCCTGGACGGGCTGCTCGTAGGCATATCCACCATCACGGCCAACGACCTGGTCCTGAACCTGCTGCGCCGGACCGGTAGCACGCTGGACGAGGAGAGCCGGCTCCGGCTGGCCATGCGGGTCAGCCAGGGGGTACTCATCCTCGTAGCCGTGGCGGCCTTTGCCGTGGCGCTGTATCCGCCGCCGCTGCTGGGCATCTTCGGGCAGGTCGGCGTTTACGGCCTGGTGCTCGCCGCGGTGCCGCCCTTACTCACGGGGGTGCTCTTTCGCCGGGTGGACCTGCACACCGTCTGGGCCTTTTCCGTACTGGCGCTTGCGATCCACTTCGGGCTCTACCTCTTCGGGGAGCAACTTTTTGGAAGCGAGGGTCCGGCCTTTGCTAATCCGGGCGTCACCGCGGCGATCGCGCTGCTGCTGACCGCGCCGCCCTGCTTACTTCTTTCGCTGGCGCGGCGTCGTCGCGCCACCCAAACGATACAAACCTAGTTATGCGTAATGCCATCATTGCCGGCAGCGGAGCCTACGCTCCGGAGCGGGTCATCGATAATGCCTACTTCAATCGCCTGCTCGGCGAGGACGTAGCTACCTGGTTGGAGGACAACGTGGAGATCTACGAGCGCCGCTGGGTCACCGACGGCCAGAGCACGGCCGATCTCTGCGAGGCCGCCGCCCGTCAGGCCCTGGAACGTTCGGGGACCTCCGCCGATGAACTGGACCTGATCATCGTGGCCACCGACACCCCGGAATTTATTTCCCCCTCCACGGCCTCCGTGGTGCAGGACCGACTCGGCGCGCACCGGGCGGGCACCTTCGACGTGAATACCGCCTGCGCCGGCTTCGTCACCGCCCTGGACATCGGCAGCAAGTACGTGCGCGGCGACGAGCAGTACAACCGCGTGCTCGTCATCGGCGCGTATGTCATGAGCAAGTACCTCAATAAGCAGGACAAAAAGACCGTCACCCTCTTTGCCGACGGGGCGGGAGCGGTGGTGCTGCACAGCAGTACGGAGTCCGGCCGGGGCTTCCTGGCCAGCGAGCTGCGTTCCCGCGGCGAGTACAACGGGTGGATGGGCATCTACGGCGGCGGCACGCGGCAGCCGGTGAGTTGCGATACCATTTCCCGCCACGAGCACCAGTTGCAGTTCGTGCGCAAGTTCCCGAAAGAGCTCAATCCCGAGACCTGGAGCGACATGGCCCGCAAACTGGCCGAGCGGACCGGCACCGATACGGCCGACGTGGATCGTTACTTCATTACCCAGATCAACGTCAACGCGATCCGCGAAACCATGGACCTGTTGGGCGTCGACCGCGACCGGGCCCACACCATCATGCACCACTATGGCTATACGGGTTCGGCCTGTATTCCCATGGCCTTCCACGACGCCGTGGAAAAGGGGGAAGTGAAAAAGGGTGATCTGGTGTACTTTATCGGCTCCGGCGGGGGATTGGCCTTCGCCAGTGCCGCTTTCCGCCTGTAATCCGCCACCGATGCAACTGCCTTCTACCGACTGGACGGCCCGCTGGGCCCGATACGCACCCGACCGCGTCGCCGTTAGCGATGGCCGGCAAGAGCTTACCTACGGGGAGTTAGAGCGGGGCGGCGGAGCGCTGGTACAATCCCTTTACGGAAACGGATTACGCAAAGGAGACCGAATAGCCATCCTGGCGGAAAACGACCCGCTGTATTTCTACCTTTTCGTGGCCGCCCAGAAGGCCGGTTTCGTCCTGGTGCCGGTCAATTACCGACTGGCGCCCCCCGAAGTGGCCTACGTGCTGGAAGACGCCGATCCGGCGCTGATCTTTTGTCAGGAGGCTTTTTATCCGCTGCTGGCTTCGTACGGCGGCCCCGTAGCGGTACGCACGTTTTCCGAGCTGGCGGAGCTGGTAAACGCCGGAGAAAAGCCCAAGATCACGGACCCACCGTGCTGGGACGATCCGATTTTCATCCTGTACACTTCGGGTACCACGGGTCGGCCCAAGGGCGCGCTCTACACCCATCGGATGCTGTTCTGGAACAGCGAGAATACCGTGTTGTCCCTGAATATCGGTCAGGATAGCCGGACCGTCAACGTTATGCCGCCCTTTCATACCGGGGGATGGAACGTGCTCACGACCCCTTTTCTGCACCGCGGCGGATACACCCGGCTGCTGCGGCAGTTTGATGCGGATACGGTGCTGGACCTGCTGGCGCGGGAGCGGGCCACCGTATTCATGGCGGTGCCTACGATGGTACGGATGCTGGCCGATGCCCCCGATTTCGAATCTGCCGATCTTTCCGCCCTCCGGTACCTCATCGTCGGGGGAGAGCCCCTGCCCATTCCCCTCATCGAGCGGTGGCAGGAGCGGGGCGTCCCCGTACGGCAGGGCTTCGGGATGACCGAGGTAGGCCCGAATCTGTTTTCCCTCCATCAGGACGATGCCCTCCGGAAGAAGGGCTCCATCGGTCGGCCAAATTTTTACGTCGGTACCCGCATCGTGAACGAGCGAGGCCTGGACTGTCCTACCAACGAACCCGGCGAACTCTGGCTGCGGGGGCCGATGACCACCCCCGGCTACTGGCGGAATCCCGTTGCTACCACGCAATCCTTCAGCGACGGATGGTTCCGGACGGGCGACATCGTCATCCGCGACCCCGAGGACTACTACTACGTGTCAGGTCGCATCAAGGAGATGTTCATCTCCGGCGGCGAGAACGTCTACCCGGCCGAGGTGGAGCGCCGTCTGGAGACCCACCCGGCCGTGCAGGCGGTAGCCGTGATCGGCGTACCGGATGCCAAGTGGGGGGAGGTGGGCCACGCTTTCCTGGTGCTCGATGCGGAGAAGGAAGCTTGCTCCTACGGAGTGGCGTTGCTTTTGTCGGGAGGGGTTAGCGGGTTTCAAGGTGCCGAAGTACTTCACGGTGCTGGAAGCATTGCCGCGTAATGCTACGGGGAAGATTGATCGGAAGGCGTTGGCCTCTTTTGATCTGGTGGGTGATCGGGGCTAGCAGCGCCCTAAGGTTGAGGCTTTCATAGCCGATTTGCTGCGGTGGGTTATGCTTTTTTACCACAGATGGACTTCGTCGCTGCTGCGCGGTGCGCGGATTGGGGCGCTGATTATTTCGCTGATTTTTCGCCTGCGACTCGCGCGATGAAGGGTGGCAAACCGCATCGGCACGGAGGTGCGCGGAGAAGAGTCGCCCGCAAGCGGACGACAAGTACTACGGACTCACGGACCCTACCTGCGCTACGACGCTAGGTCATGAAATCAACGCTAAGCATCAGCCTTCCCCCCCGTGTAGGGCGGGTATCAGTCTTTACCCGCCGCATCCCGGAACAAACTACCCGGTTGTTTAGGGCACGGCAAATACTTAAACTATCGTACGACTTGTAAGTGGTTCAGGATGAGCTCCTGTTCGGGTACCTCCGCGATGACGGTATAGCTACCTGGGGCCATGCGTGCTACCGGCAATTCAACGGAATTGAGGCCGGCGTGGGCGGTGTATTCACGCTCCGCTACGGATTGCCCGGAAATTGATACTACCCGCAGGATCATGTCTTTAGTCTCCGCTGATTCGAATGAAATAGTTGTCGATTCGGAAGCCGGGTTAGGATAAATATCGAGGGAATGGGAAGTTGCCCGTTCTCTCGTGACCGATACGATACTACTGATGGTTTTGGTACCGTCAAAGTCCTGGGTGACTATACGATAGTAAGCCAACGCAGGTGGATTGTTGTCGTAAAAGTCGTAAAGTTCCATCTCGCTACTGTTGCCAGCGGCCTTCACGCTGCCTATATTTTCCCACTCGCTATAGCCTACTGTGCTGCGCTCGACGTGGTGCCAGGCCGTGTTCTCTTCAAAACCGGTACTCCAGGTAATCCGGTTAAAATCTCTGTCGGCTTCCCCGGTCAGGAGGAGTATTTCCACCGGTAGGACCGAGGCATTGTAGGCCGGGCTACTGGAAATGGTAACGTGGTCGATCGGCGTACCGTCTTCGCGCATCGCGATGCCCAGTTTATGTATACCGGTAGAGGGCACGTTAATCGTAGGCAAATCATCGTAGAAACGCCAGGCCAAGGGGGATAGCAATTGGAATTGAACCTCGCCCATTTTTACCTGATCGAAGAGATAAGTGTAGGAATTATCACTTCCCGAAGGCGCCCGGTGGCGAACGTAGAGGTAGTGCGTACCGGTGTTTACAAAGTTGATGTCGAACTCCTGTACCGGTGCGTTGAATGACAACACACCGTTCAACAGATTATTGACCAAGCCCGGGTCCTGGACCTGAGCGAACTGGCCCCCGAGGGCGGATGGATCGGATTGGTTTTCCCACCGGAGCTGGGAAAAAAGACCCAGGCCCGCCAGTCGCCGGCTGGGTACTTCCATTGGTAGCTCCACCAGGTGTTCCGCGGAATTATCCTGCTCGTAAACGAGGCGGGCGGGGACCATGACGGTTTCGATCGGGCCGTCGTTCGTAGGATAATAGTACGGGTTGGTGGTAAGGATGATCTTGTCGATCGGAGTAGCGTCATCCCGCATGATGAGGCTCAGCAGGAAGGTACCCGAGTTTTTATAGATGTTGCCGATGCCTACCCGCTGCCAGGACCAATCGCTTACTTCGTTGAGGTTCCAAACGCCGAGGTGATTGTAGTCAATGGCCACGTGCAGGGCATTGTTATTTCTGCTGGCTTTATGTCGAACGTGGAGATAGAAGTAATCGGCGTTTTCAATGCTGACTTCATAGTCCAGCATTGGGGCGGACCATACCCTGTTATTGGGCACCGTTTCTCCTCTTTCCACCGTGGTCATATAGCGGCCGCCGCTGGTATTAGGATCGTTCACCGGTCCCCACGGCTGGCATTCGTACTCTCGCAGCCCGGTCATATTGTACGTGTACTGCTCCGCCTCGATAACGGCGATGCCCTCTCCGGTACGATAGTCCATATGATATTCTACCCGCTCATTCAAGCCTCTGGTGAGCGAGGTGCCGTCTTCGGTTGCATCCGGGCCGATGCCGGTAAAGGGATAATTCGGGGTGGTACTCAATGCTATACGATCAAGGTCCATGCCGTCTTCGCGGTGAAAGATGGTGAGGGTATGCACGCCGGTAGTAGGAACGTTGAAGGTAATAGGGGCTTTTCTCCAAGTCCAGTCGGTAACGTTTATTGGAACGTTCCAGGAAGCCTGGAAGACCGTGCCGTTGAAGGAGGCGTGAATGGAATTATTATCTCCGTTGTTGGCAAAATATCGAATGTAGAGGTGGTGCGTGCCGGTTTTAACGAAATTGATGTCGAAGTCCAGCCGTGCGCCCGTCGGAGGTGTGTTATAATCGTTTTGGCCGCTAGAGGGTACCTTAACGTATGCCCCGTTTCCGGCATCGTTGGAGGTATACTCCAGCCACAGGGCATTCGCGTCGTGACCGGGGGTTATGGAGGCAGCGCTAAAGGTTGAGGCTTCCGCTTCCATTACAACGAGCCCATCACCGGTACCGTCATCCTGGAAATAGGTCGTATTACCGCAGCCAGGGGAAACACTCAGGGTGCTTGCATCCAGGTGAGGACTCGACAACAGGAATAGCACTATAGCAAATGCTAGTGAAGGTGAAACCGACAACGGCTTCCAATGAGTGAAATTAATATGAAACACGTGTGTTTGTTTAAGCATCTCGATCGATCGGAACTGGTCATCAAGCAGCTCCTTTGGATGATCGAAATGGTGAAAACTCAAAAACTGGCTATTTGGTGATTTCACGCCCGGCTAAGTAGCCGCAGGATCCCGTCCAAACATTCCCCGAAAAACGGAGCGTTTAGTGGTATCAATGATCGCTTCGGGGTTGACCCAAGGCCAAACATTATTCACCAAATAAGGCGAATTGCATCAAATTAATGATCCAATTCAACAGCTTAACGCTGCTCCTTCGAGCGATGGTATAGTTAAATTAAACGCTAACATACCCTGGTTGTAAATCAACAGGGAGAGAGCTGACACACCACCATCCAGGCTTACGGTCGGCAACGGTTTTATAGCTAATCAGCAGGATGTGCAGGAGCAAAAAGGAAATCTGTCGAACCATTATTACCCCTAAAGCTCTTTTATTCGTCAAGTTATAGTGAAGACGGTGTACCTCTTCAACTGGTACCCGCTCCGGTACTTTACGGAAGGTAGGGGGAGGGTGCCGGTCACTAAGCAGTAAAGGAATGGAACCTTCTCGTAGAAGAGGAGTAGCCGCGCAGGGAAAATCCATACTTTCCGCTGGTAGCCCGGACCATTGCTGATTGCCCTTAACAGCGCCGAGCCACTCGGTTCTTATTTACGGATAATTAGGGGGTAACGTTACTCGATGCGTTCAGCCTCAAAGTAAATTTCCACGATATCTCCTTCCGACGGATCGAGGTTTGTATAGGTCACGTTGGTATCCTTTATGTCATGCAACTTCATGGCATTCAGGGATATGGATTCTCCGTGGACTACATCATCGGCAATTTTTGATCCCATTCCGTTAATTTTTTCCGTAAAAGGATCTTTGAACGTCTGGGTCATATTCCCGGTGATCGTCACGAAGGCGTCTTCCAATTGATTCGGTGACAGGGTTACGGTAAAATCCTTAAGGGCATCGCTGGGGTAATGTCGTGCCCCCGGGCTGAGAGAGACAAAATTTGGGCTCCCACCATTTAAATTCCATACCCACATGTCCCTGATCATCCTATTGGCTGTTCCGTACACGCCTATGCGTAGTATTCCACCGTAATTCCTCGCCCCGGTCTCTTGCTTGTATCCCTGTTTTACGTACACGTATTTCAGCGTGATCCTGAAAGTTTGGGGCGATATCTGTTGTCCAAACTGGATTGGGCCGGGTCTGGGTAGTCTATCGACGATTTCCTGCGCCCGTTGGTAATGGCGGGCAAGGGCGGCCTGAAATGCCGCCTTTTTTCGGCCAATTTGCTCATCATCGGGGAAGAATTGCCGCGAAAAAAGCGTGTCGTAAGGCAGCAAGTAGGCATCGATCATGGTCGGGTTATCCACGGCATCTTCAGTCCAAGCTGAAAAACTAGTAGTTGCGGCGCCACTTCCCCCGTAGGATACGAAGTTGATACTCTCCGCACCGGTATCTTCCTGCACACTTTGCTCCTCGTCGGAATTGTAACCACCGCCTGCTTCAAGCGAAACCCCCGCCACGCCTCCAGACACCTCCGCCTCAAATTCATTCGAACTTCCATACCTACTGCCGATCGAGGAATTACTAAACTCCAGTCGGTATGCACACTTCGCGCCAATGGTTGCAGACTTTGAAAAGTGCGTCCCCCAATTTTTAATGAAGGTGTCATAATTGGCAGGATTATCGTCCAGGTTTCGGACGGAAGCCGAAAATTGCTGGGTGAATTCCTGGGGGACGGTAAAGTCGATGTCCATCTTGAGCCCCCTGAAGTACCCGTTCTTGGTCGCGACAGTTTTGGCATCGGCGGTAGTTTTCCGCTGGGTATTGTCAAAGGATGCACTGGCGGAGAAGGCGACGCCCATGGCCCCCCCACCCGCGGAGAAAGAGCTGCCGTGCGACTCCTGGAAGTCAGTGGCGCTGGAAAAAAAGTTCAATTGGTCATCCCATTTAAACTGGGCATTGGTTTCGGCATTGACCCCCAACGGTTTTCTGCGGCGAATCGCGTCCCGGTCCAATTTCGGGATGTCGATCGTTGCATTGGGATCCGGATCGGGAGTGAAACGGAATACTTTTGGCCGGGTCCCAACGGAGATGACTGAATTTTCGGTCCAGTCTTCCGGGTCCGCCCGGACCAGATCGTATCCCACCCCTAATCCACTCGTGGAGAGGGTATTGTTTTCCGGAGTATTGTTCACCCCGTCAGTTCCCGAAGAGTAATAGTTGTTTACGACGACGGGAGGCCGGTCGAATACGTGGGTGACGGTCAGGGTGCATCCTCCGGCCCCCAGCAGGAGGGACAGCAGAACGAGGGTTTTCCCAGAGAGGATTTGGTAGTACTGCATAGTTACGGATTGGGTAGAAAGTGACCACCGTCAGGTCCTGGCCAAATCCTATTTGGCGGTAGCGAGCAGGGACAAAGAAAATGCATGTTACAACTCAATTTAGGGGGCTGGGGAGAATAAACCTAATTTCCGATTTGGAATAGTCGATGACCCCTAAGCCGACCTGGACGACCGGCATAAGAAAATGATTGTCCTCTGGGGAAGAACCGTTCATCGTACCAAAGGGGACCCTATCTCGCAGCGCATACCCCGGAAGGGAGTATCGGAAGATGCGACAATCAACTTTACTCCTACCGCTATCAATTTGGCCTTGCCCTATACTACGAACTAACCCGCGACCTACAAGGTTTTGGGTCCTTCGAGAGCACTGTCGGGTTACTCGGCAATCCTTACGGAGAGGGCGGTAACCGGAATATGTTAGGGGAACTTACTAGCCTGAGTCTGGGAATATCCGGTAGCCTTTACGGCTGGTGAGGATCCGATGTCACTTTAGCGGAAGTGAAGGGTGAGACTACGATTACAAGAGGGTCAAATCTTACAGCGCCGCTGAGTTATCCGGGCTACTCAGAAACGACGGGGTAACGATCGATCCGATAAGGCTGCACCAGCGTATCGGCCGGTAGGGCTAATTGCTGACTAAGGGCATGAATCATGGTTACGGTCAGTTTGCCCCGTTTGTTTAGTATTTCCGAAACACGGCTGGGTGAACCAATAGCTCCTCCAGATCCCGGTTCTGTAGTCCCAATTCTTCCATCCGAATGCGAATCGCCCCGATGGGATCCTGTAATCCGGTGGGATTCGTCTTCTCCTCGTAGCGTTCGATCAAAGCGGTCAGAATATCCACCTCGTCGCTTTCCGGAGTTCCGGGTGGGGCCTGTAAGATTTCTTCCATCCGCCCGAGAGCCGTCTCCTAATCCGTTTCGTTCCTAATTGGTTTGATAGCCATTCCACAAGGATTAGCAGGTGGCAGCATCAACAGTAGTTCTCACTTTCGGATTTCTGCTTCCTTGCAGAGCCTTGTTGGCCGAAAAACTACCATGAGTAGGCAGCTAAAGTGAAGGCGGTCATTGGAAATTTCAAGCTCCCTGGCCGGGTTTTGCCCCCCGGGTTAAGCAGCTAGGGCCCCCTCCCCAGCCACCGCAGAGGGGGAGGAACCCGACTAGCAATGCATCCATCAAATGTAGGTTTGCCAAGACGGAGAGTGAGAATTGCTGTCGGATCAATCTGGTGGTATTCCGCGTGGGTTCCAACGACTTTGGGTTATATCTAAATATAATCCAGCTTACCTGACTGACCAAACTAGGAAATCCCAGTTGGAATACTTCGCCAACTCCCGCCCGAAGAGCGAAGCGCGGCGGACGAGCGGCCCCCTAAAAGACTAAAAGACTAAAGAACTAAAAGACTAAAGAACTAAAAGACTAAAAAACGGTCCAAAGCGCGAAGCGCTGAGGAAAAACCTACCCCCGGTTACGCAGATCGTCAATAAAGCGAGTAAGCTCCATTTCATCATAAACCAGCACCTCCCGCGGCTTACTTCCCTGGGAAGGTCCCACGATACCGAGTTGCTCCATCTGGTCCATGATGCGGCCGGCGCGGTTGTAGCCCAGCTTCAAGCGGCGTTGCACCATACTGGTAGAGCCGTGCTGCTGCTGGATGATCAAACGGGCGGCATCCTCGAATACGTCGTCCAGGTCGGCGTAACTGAGCGCGCCGGAGCCGGCCATTTCTTCGTCCGTATTGTACTCGGGCAGCAGGTAGGGCTCCACGTAACCACGCTGAGCGCCGATGTAGTTGATGACCTCTTCCACTTCGGGGGTGTCGACGAAGGCGCCCTGCAGTCGCACCACGTCGCCGCCGTTGCTCAACAGCATGTCGCCCCGCCCGATCAGTTGGTCCGCGCCGCCGGAGTCGAGAATGGTGCGGGAGTCGACTTTCGCGGTCACCTTGTAAGCGATACGCGCCGGGAAGTTGGCCTTGATGACCCCGGTAATGATGTTCACCGAGGGTCGCTGCGTGGCAATCACCAGGTGAATACCAACAGCCCGCGACAACTGCGCCAAACGCGCGATTGGCATCTCCACCTCCTTGCCGGCCGTCATGATGAGGTCGGCAAACTCGTCGATCACCAGCACGATGAAGGGGAGGAACTTATGTCCCTTTTCCGGATTGAGCCGCCGGGCCACGAACTTCTCGTTGTACTCCTTGATGTTCCGCGCCGCCGCCTTTTTCAGCAGGTCGTAGCGCTGGTCCATCTCGATACAAAGTGAATTGAGGATATGGATGACCTTGGTCGTCTCCGTGGTAATGGGCTCGGTCTGACCGGGCAGGAAGGCCAGGAAGTGACTTTCCAGTTTGGCGTAGGGGAAGAGCTCCACCTTTTTCGGGTCGATCATCACGAGCTTCACCTGGCTGGGGTGCTTCTTGTACAGGATCGACATGATGATCGAGTTGATACCGACCGATTTACCCTGACCCGTAGCACCGGCGACCAGCAGGTGGGGCATCTTGGCCAGGTCGGCGATCAGCACTTCGTTCTTGATGGTCTTACCCAGCGCAAGGGGGATGTCCATCTTGGCGGTCTGGAACTTTTCGCTTTCCAGCACCTCCCGCATACTGACCATCTGCGGGTTTTTATTGGGCACTTCGATACCGATGGTTCCCCGTCCGGGGATCGGCGCGATGATGCGGATACCCAGGGCGGCGAGGGAAAGCGCGATATCGTCCTCCAGGTTCTTGATCTTGGAAATGCGGACGCCGGGGGCGGGGACGATCTCGTACAGCGTTACCGTCGGTCCGATGGTGGCCCGGATCTTCGTAATCTCGATCTTGTAGTTGAGAAGGGTCTCGATGATCTGGTCCTTGTTGGCCTCCAGTTCGGCGCGATCCACTTCGTGCTTGCCGACTTCTCCTTCCTCGAGCAGTTCGAGGTGGGGTTTTTGGTAGGACGGAAGGTCGAGCGTAGGATCGTAAGGCTCCGTATGGTCCTGGTTTTCCTCGGTAACGGACAGACTGGTATCGATGCCTTCGTCGCCGTCGGCCACGATCAGGTTATCCCCACCTACCGCCAAAGGATCCTTGCCCACCAGGGTAAGGTCACCCACGGATTCCAGCGGCATTTCCATTTGGTCGCCCTTGAGCTGCTCGCGACCCTCCTCGGAAAGGGTGCGGGGCTTCGGACCTTCTATTTCGAAGTCTCCGCGATCACCCGGGGCCAGCGACTGGGGTTTCTCCGTCTCGCGCTTGGGTGGGGGCAAGTTGGGCGACGAAGGCGCAGGTGCGGCGCTTGGCCGGGAAGCCGGTGCCGGTTTTGGTTTACCCCGGAAGCGGATCATCTCCGAGAAGTGGTCGACCACGTCGTTACGGATCTGACTGGGCGACCCGTTAAAGTCGATACGCGCTTCAAAGACAAGGTAGAGTCCGAACAGCAGCAACAGCAGAAGCACCACACCGAATCCACCCAGTACACCCGAGAGGTGGGACACGAGGTAATCCCCGATACCGCCCCCCAGCGGAAAGTCGGTCAGACTGCCGAAGGCGAAGCTCAGCAGGACCGAAAGGCCCAGGGTAAAGAGCATCAGCTTAACGAACAGGTTCGCCATCGGTCGCAGGGACGCTCGCCGCAGGCGGTTCAGTCCCAGACGGCCGAGGAAATACACCAGGATGAAACTGGGCAGTCCGAAGCAGAAGTAGATGAAGAAATTGGAGAGAAAGGCGCCCAGTCGTCCCAACCAGTTGTCTACCGTAGCGGCATCCTCGGAAAGCAGCTTCCAGCTGAAGCGCAATACGCGGTCCTGGTCGATCTTCCAGGTGAACAGGTAGGAGACGAAGGCAACCGTGAGATATACGGAGATGAACAACAGCAGCAAACCGAATAATTTCGGAATACGCTCGTCCCTCAGCCCCATTCGGAGACCGAGTTGTCCGCTATTTTTCTTTGATTTGGCCATTCAGTAAGTGGCTTATTAGCCTAAGCGGCGAAATTACGATAAATGGAGGGAACGAAGAGAACGGCCTCTCCACAAGTTCACTTTAGTTAAATTCAGATTTGAATACACAGCCCCGTCGTTTGCCGCGTATACCCAGCCAAACCCACCCCGCCTTGCGTTACTTCCTGTTTGTACTATCACTCCTTCCGATGTTCCTCAGCGGACAAACCGACAAAGTCTATACGTTGGATATAGCCGACCAACCCATGAATCTATCCGGGCTCAGTTTCCGAATAGGAGAGGTTCGTAACGAGACCGGCGTAGCCGACGGACGCTTTGGTACCGTTTACACGGGTCTCCTAAATACCTCCCGGGAGCTGGTTGTAAAAAACGGGCTGGCACTAAACTTGCAGGCGGCGCTGCTTCGCAACACACCCGACCCGGACCTGCCCAGGGCAACGCTCCTGGTACGCTATTTCCGGATCGATGAGGAAATGACGGCCACCACGGAGCATCGGCGCCTTCAGCTGGAAGCATCGCTACAACTCACGGGATCCTATGGCCTGACCGTTGAATACGGTCCCCGAACGGTTACCCGCGTCGATGGCGGGCTGGACGTTACGTCCGGTCACGCACGCGCGCTCGCCGATGCAGTGGCTGAACTGCTGCTGGATCTCGACCGCGACGTGAGAGAAGGGGTGGTGATGTCCAAGGCACCCGCCGGCGAGATCGATCCTACGCTACTGCCGAACGGTGCTTTTTACTCCCTGGCTGACTACCGCGCCGGGCGGGTCGACACCGCTCTGAGCCTGAAGCTGGAAAATCGGAACGTGGCATTGGTGTCGAATCAGATAACGTATTACGAGGCCGACTTCACGCGGACGGAGGAAGTATCCCGTCGCGATGTTCGCGAGCTTTGGGGCTACCACCATGGTGGGGTCAGCTATTTATACCTCCAGCAGCGGTTTTACAGTATTGGGAATGATGAGGACAACAGGGCGCTGGTGGCCGTACCCGGAGGCATTATCGATCCCGAACAAGCCGTCGTGGGGGGACTTTTACTCGGTGCGGTGGGTGGCGCTTTAGCCGGCTCCATGCATTTGCGCGGCAAGGAGGAGTTCTTTGAACTTGACCTTCAATCCGGTTCTTTGAATCCGCAGCAGGCGCCCGACGACGGTGAGGCCTACAGGGACCGCATCCTGATTCATCACGTTTCCCCCGCAGGGCGTCCCGATCTTCGCCTGCATTTTGGTGGGGCGGAATACCTCATCCCTCCCGGTGAGTTCGTCAACCTGGGGGAGGCAGGAAAGGTGCTCCTAACCTTCGAAGGACAAAAACGAAAGCCCTACAGCAACGACGTATGGCAAACCGAAGGACGCCCCGCGCTGTATACGGTCGAAATCACCGATAAAGGTAAGATCAAGCTCACCCGACAGAGCGACGCAAACGCGGAAGTGGCGGTGTATGCAATCCTCAGCGGAAGCCTGAATACGGGTCGGTAATGACCGAGTCGGGTAACCTACTTACCAGGCCTACTCCGTGCCGAAAGGTTTTCCGCGGCATCTAATGGCTGGAGGCTTCGTGACAAAACCACCCCGGTAGCTAGCTATGCGACCTTCCCGGGAAGGTCTCGTAAGGTTCGGCACAACGCTATACATTTCGCGCCTCGCCTCCGGCCGAAATCTCCCGGCACCTATCTTCAATTGCAAAGTTGACAGGACAGGGAATTGCGCAACAGTTCCGATTGAAAAAGCAGTCAAAGACATTGGCCCCGTTCTGTGGAAATTCAGGACAGCGCAGGACGGCTTCAGACGTTCTTCGGACGATATTTCACCGTTGTCTCCCTACATTGGCAGTGCGACCTCCTCGGGTTCGAGGGTGCGTGAGCCAAACTGACCAACTTCGATTCATGCTTATATTTCGGTATCGTCCCTTGCTGTGTTGCTTAGCCCTCCTGCTTACGGTCACTGCCGTAGCCCAGCACCGTAGCCGCCCGAACATCATCTTTATCCTCACAGACGATCAACGCTTCGACGCGCTGGCTTACGCCGGAAACGAATTGGCGCACACCCCCGAGATGGACCGGCTCGCCGGCGAGGGGACTTACTTCTCCCACGCCATGGTAACCACCCCGATCTGCGCGGCCAGCCGGGCAACCATCCTTTCGGGTACCTACGAGCGAACCCACCGCTTCAATTTTCAGACCGGCGACCTGCGCACGGACTACATGGCGGAAGCCTATCCGCGTGCACTGCGGGCGGCCGGTTACCGTACCGGCTTCTACGGGAAGTACGGCGTCAACTATCCCCACGAGGATCTGCTCTTTGACGAATACGAAACTTACGACCGCAACAACGCTTACCCCGATCGCCGGGGCTACTATTATAAAACCCTGGAGGGCGACACGGTCCACCTGACCCGCTATACCGGGCAGCAGGGGCTGGACTTCATAGAACGCCACGCCGCGGACCAGGAGCCGTTTGCCTTACAACTCAGCTTCAGCGCCCCCCACGCCCACGATGGCGCCGAGGACCAGTATTTCTGGCAGGAAGAAAGCGACGGCCTATTAACCGACCGGGAAGTACCTCCACCCGCGCTTGCCGCCCAAACCTACTTCGACGCGCTCCCAGCACCCGTCCGGGAAGGTTTTAACCGGCTGCGGTGGACCTGGCGCTACGATACCCCCGGGAAATACCAGCACAGCGTAAAGGGCTATTACCGGATGATCGCCGGCATCGACCGGGAGATCGCCAGGATTAGAGCCAAGCTGGAGGAGGAGGGCCTTGCCGACAATACGGTCATCATCCTGATGGGCGACAACGGCTATTTCCTCGGCGAACGACAGCTCGCCGGAAAGTGGCTCCTGTACGATAATTCCGTGCGGGTACCGCTGATCGTCTACGATCCGCGGGCCACCGAGCACCACAACAGCGATGCGCTCGCGCTCAACGTGGACGTGCCCGCGACCATCCTCGATCTGGCCGGGGTAGCCATGCCGGAATATTACCAGGGTATATCGTTACTCCCCATCGTAAAGGGTGAGACGGAGGAATTGCCGCGCGACACCGTCCTGATCGAACACCTCTGGGAATTCAAGGACATTCCGCCCAGTGAGGGCGTACGTACGCAGGAGTGGAAGTATTTCCGCTACGTAAACGATAAGTCCACGGAGGAGCTCTATCACCTTTCCGACGATCCGCAGGAGATCGTAAACCTGGCCGTCGACCCGGCATACCACGGCAAACTCTTCGAATTCCGCCGCGCTACCGACCGGCTCGTTGCCCGCTACAGCGACGAATACGGAACAGGACCAGCCGGACTCTCCGTAGAATACCTACGCGAACCCGGGAGCATTCCCCTGCGCGACGCTACCCCCGACTTCGGCTGGGAAGTCCCCGATGGTTCGGAGCGCCAGAACGCCTACCAGCTACTCGTCGCCTCCAGTAAGGAAAAGATCGACAACAACACCGGGGATGTCTGGAACAGCGGCAGGGTGGGTAGTAGTCGCTCGACCGGTATACCCTATGCCGGACCGGGCTTGAAGAGCGGGCAAACCTATTACTGGAAGGTGAGGGTCTGGGACTCCGCCAACCGGCTCACCGATTATTCCGCTCCCCAATCGTTCCAGGGGCCCGCGGAGGAGAACTTCGCCGACGGTTACCTCACCACGCCGAACCGTTTCCAGGAAGACCGGATCGAGCCGGCAGCCATGCGGAAAACGGATTACGGTTATTTTATCGACTTTGGTAAAGACGCCTTCGCTAATATGGAGTTGACCTACACCTCCAGACGAGCCGGGGAGCTGACCGTCAGGGTAGGGGAGCTGCTCCGAAACGGGCGCATCGACCCCGACCCCGGTGGGACGATCCGCTACCAGGAAGTAAGCTTACCGGTACGTAGCGGCACGCACACCTATACGCTGCCGCTAATGCCGGACGAAAGGAATACCGGTCCCGCCGCGGTGCAGATGCCGGATTCCTTCCCCGTTCTCCTTCCCTTTCGATACGCCGAGATCGAAGGAGCCCGCGGTAACGGACTGGAGAACGTAACCCAGCTGGCTTACCACGGCTACTGGGAGGATGACGCGAGCTACTTTCAAAGCAGCGACAGCATCCTCAATCAAGTCTGGGATTTGTGTAAATACACCATCAAGGCCACCACCTTCGCCGGCCTGTACGTCGATGGGGACCGGGAGCGCATTCCCTACGAGGCCGATGCCTACCTCAACCAGCTGAGTCACTACACGACCGACCGCGAATACGCCATTGCGCGCCGCACCATCGAGTACTTCATGGAGCACCCCACCTGGCCCACGGAGTGGCAGCAGCACGTGGCGCTGATGTTCTGGGCCGATTATATGTACACCGGCAATACCGAGCTGATCGAGGAATATTACGACGAACTGAAGTGGAAGACCCTGATCGGTTTGATCGGGGAGGATCACCTCGTAAGCTCCAGCCGCATTACCCCGGAATACATGAAGAAACTGGGCTTCGGCGACCGCGACGAGGAACTCCGCGACATCGTCGACTGGCCGCCCGCCCAAAAGGACACCGGCTGGAAGCTGGCAACGGCGGAGGGGGAGCGCGACGGATTCGTGTTCAGGCCGAATAATACCGTGATCAACGCGCTTTTCTACCGCAATATGGAGATCATGGCCGAGTTCGCGGCGGCATTGGACAAGCCGGAGGAAGCCCTGGAATACCGGATCCTCGCCCTGGAATCCAGGCAGGCGATTAACGAAAAACTCTTCGACCGGGAGCGCGGCGTTTACGTCGACGGCGAGGGAACCGACCACGCCTCCGTTCATGCCAATATGTTCCCGCTTGCCTTCGGCCTGGTGCCGGAAGGATACGAACGATCGGTAGGGGAGTACATCAAAAGCCGGGGCATGGCCGCCAGCGTCTACGGGGCGCAGTACCTGATGGAGGCCGTGTACGAAGCCGGAATGGCCGATTACGGTCTGCAACTGCTTACCGACACCTCCGACCGCAGCTGGTACAATATGATCCGCTCCGGCTCCACCATGACCATGGAAGCCTGGGACCTTAAGTATAAACCCAACCTGGACCTGAATCACGCCTGGGGGGCCGTACCCGCCAACATCATACCGCGCTACCTCTGGGGGATCCGGCCGGCCACGCCTGGTTACGCGGTGGCTACCATCCATCCCCAACTTGCCGCCCTGAGGGAAAGTGCGATCAAGGTGCCTACCCTCCGCGGACCTATCCATGGCAGGTACGCCTACGTCAATCCGCGGCTGCAGACTTTCGAGATCACGCTTCCCGCCAATATGGTGGCTGACTTTTCGGTGGACCTGGGCGACAACCAGGTCCTATTGCTGAACGGGGAAACGGTCAATCCCGCTTTCCCTACGCTACGCCTTGAACCCGGCCGCAACCGGATCGAGCTACGGGTTAATTCGTTTTAATTACCGGATACTCCGTCGGGAGATAGTTTCACGCCTGTGAGCGTCTACGGCCGCGTCCTTTGCGCTGGTTGCGCGGGCCACGCTGGCCACCACGGTTGGTGCTCCACCGCTGGGAAGAAATCAACGGACTCGGGTAATTGTTGCCGATCTCCAGATCGTAATCCGACTGCTGCGCGTCGCTGAGCAGGTCGGGCTGGTGGGCGTATTGGTCGGGCAGATCGGACAACTCCTCGCACCAGCGGCGGACGTATTCCCCCTTCGGGTCGTAGCGCTCGGCCTGACTGAGGATGTTCAGGTGCCGGTCTTCCCGCAGGTCACTACCCACCCCGGCGACGTACTGCCAGTTACACCAGTTGCTGGTGACATCGTAGTCGATTAGGATGTGCTCGAAGTATTCGGCACCGAGCCGCCAATCGAGTTTCAGGTCTTTAACGAGGTAGCTGGACACGTTCTGGCGACCGCGGTTGCTCATGTAGCCCGTGCGGGCGATCTCCCGCATATTCGCGTCTACGAAGGGCGTGCCGGTCTGCCCCTCAATCCAGCGGCGGAGGAGGGTCCGGTCGGTTGACCATTCGGGATGCTCCTGTTCCTTGAAGCCGTCCTTCTGAAAGATGCGGTCGCCGTATTTTTTCCCGATCAGCCGGAAAAAGTCCCGCCACAATAGCTCATAGATGACGGCGTAAGTACTCTCATTCGCCCCGTTCTTGGCTTCGTAGGCCCTGATCTCGGCGTATACCTGCTTGGGGCTCAGACAGCCCTGGGCCAGCCAGGCGGAAAACTTGGTGCTGTAATCGCTTCCGATGAGTCCGTCGCGCGTTTCCTTATAGGTGGCAATGGCCTGGCTGCCGAAAAGGTAATCGGCCAGCCGATCCAGTCCGGGGGTTTCACCCCCCTGCCACTCGATGGCGGAGCGTTCGTCCTGGGGGGGCTGTTCCATTCCGAATTCGGTCATCGGAGGTATTTCGCCGCTGTCGATACCGGTACCTTTTGCAAAGGGTATCCTTGACGGGGCGGGGATGGGCTCGCGAATCGGGGTGAGCCTTTCGGTTTCCTTGCGAAATTGGGTGAAGGTGTCCGGCGTCTGGGTAATGGGGAAGGGTAGGTCGGAAGTGTAGTACAGCAGCTTCCCCCGGGAATAATAGATCTCCCGGCCTATCGACCAGAGGTTTTGTTCTACGGCGTTTTGCACCTGGAGTTCCTCCTTGGTCCGCTCGCGGTTGCAGAACACCCAACTGGCCCGACATTGCTTGGATAGCCCGGGCAAGATCTCTTCCGGATAACCCACCCGGACAATTAGGTCGGCACCTTTTTCACGCAAATTTTCCCGCAGGTCAGCAATGCTCTCCAGCACGAAGCGGGCGCGATGGGGCCCGATGCGGGATAGCCCGGTGAGGGGCAGGGTGCCCCGCCATTCCCGGGGATCGATGATGTACACCGGAACCACCTCGTCGCCGTGTTTCAGCGCATCGTTGAGGGCCTCGTTATCGTGCAGCCTTAGGTCCCTTCTGAACCATACGATTGCCGCGCGCTTACTCATTTTTCTTTGGGATTGATGCCTGTTAGGTTAACCCTGAGGCACCGGTATGGTTGCGGAATTAGGCTAAACCAAGTATATCTTTAAGCATGCAAGTACCTACCGGCTTCCTAATCATCCTGTTTTTCCTGGCTGGCATTCCAGGCCTCCCGTTCAGTTCCTGCGCTTCGGCGCAAAACAGCTACGAAATGATTGAGAACCTCAACTACCGCGGCGATAGTACCGACGCCTACATTCAGGAGCGTTGCGTGCTCGATCTCTACTATCCGACCGATAGCTCGGGCTTCGCCACGATCGTTTTTTTTCATGGGGGCGGCCTGAGCGCGGGATCGAAATTCATCCCCGAAGCCTGGCGCGAGCAGGGTATCGCCGTTGCCACGGCCAACTACCGCTTGCATCCCCGGGTCACGAATCCGACCTACACGAGAGATGCGGCGGCCGCCGTGGCCTGGGTGATGCAGCACATTGAGGAATACGGGGGCGATCCCACACGTATTTACGTGAGCGGCCATTCCGCGGGGGGATATCTGACCAGCATGATCGGACTGGACACGACCTACCTGGCCGCTCACGGGCTACATCCGGATAGCCTCGCCGGGCTGATCCCCTTCAGCGGGCACACGATCACCCACTTTACTCCGCGGCAGGAAGAGGGTCTGGATTGGAACGATGTGGTGGTTGACCAGTACGCGCCCATCAGTCACCTGCGCCCCGACGCACCGCCCATGCTTCTCATAACGGGCGACCGGGAACGGGAACTGTTCGGGCGGTATGAGGAGAATGCCTACTTCTGGCGGATGCTTGAGCTGTCCGGCCACCCGAAAACCTGGCTCTACGAGATGCAGGGTTTCGACCACGGAGGCATGGCCCGACCGGCCAGTATACTTACGCTTGACTTTATTCGTGGGGGACTTTTTAACGAGTAAATGGACCTTTGGATTTGGGTCGATTCCGGAGATTGGGGCCGGGATAGCTGCGATGCTACTGGATTAGCGAAGGCCGGAAAGTCTACCCCCTGTCGCCTTGCTGGATGGGAAGTTGTTCCGCATCTGGTCGCGGCACGTTGGTGGACTCCGATGGGCTCATCTCGACCCGGGTCTTGGGCAGGTGCTCGGGATAATGCTTCTGGATCCAGCCGATAAGGTGCTCCCGAACCGCGCAACGGAGATTGAAGGTATTGCCGGAAGTTGCTCCGCTGCAGATAATCCGGATGGTCATGACATCCGCGTTGTTGTCCGTGACGGCCACTCCGAACACCTCTTTGTCCCAGAGCTCCTGCGATTCGACGAAGGTCTTCGCCTCCTCCCGAAGCTTGTCTACCGGGAAAGTGTAGTCCATGTACATAAATACGCTGCCGATGAGCTGGGTCGTTGAGCGGGTCCAGTTTTGGAAGCTTTCGTCGATAAAGTTGTTGAGGGGCACGATCATGCGCCGCAGATCCCAGATACGCAGGGTCACGTAGGTGAGGGTGATCTCTTCCACGATCCCGAATTCTCCGTTCACGATAAGGGCATCCCCGATCTTCATAGGCTGGGTGAAGGCGATCTGGAGACCGGCCAGCAGGTTGGCGATCGATTTCTGGGCCGCGAAGCCGATAATTATGCCACCAACGCCGGCCGACGTAAGTAAACCGGTGCCGAAGCTCCGCATGGTCTCAAACTGCAGCAGGATAAAGGCGACGGTAACGACGAAGATTACGATCCCCGCGATCCTTTGCAGGTACTGCAACTGCGTAAGGATCTTCCGTTCGCGTAATTCGTCATTTGCCTCGTCGTTATCGTATCGGTGTCGGATGGTATCTGCTACGACCCCGACGATGCGGATCAGCAGGAGCGCGCAAGAAATATACAAGATGGTAGTAAAAAGGGTTATCGCGGGGTCTAGATACCAGGGTGAAGCGATGGTTCCATCCTCTTCGGCTACGTTGCGCAGGGCCGACCAGAACCCATCCGTGAGGGCGATGGCCACTACCCAGAAGAAGGCGTTGCGGGTGCGTTTGTAAGTGGTATCCAGCGTATAGCTTTCCGTATGCTTGGCCGAACCGCGAACGATGGAATACAGCACGAGGGTAACGACGGCGGACAACAGCAAAGCCAGGCCAAACAGTATGGCCATCTGCACGTAGATCGGCATATTGGCGATGAGGAGCGTAAACTGTTCCATGATAATTGGGGTATTCAGTCAAAACCGGGTAACGAATCAGTATGCCCCTGGTTCGATCACTCCGTGTCGCCCTTGGGGAGCACGTGCAGATGGACGACCTCGATGCGGGTGTTGCTGACCTCCAGCATCCGGAAATTAAAGCCTTCCAGTTCGAGACTTTCGTCCTGTTCGGGCACCCGCTCGGCCGTGGTCACTATGAATCCCGAAAGCGTTTGGTAATCACCTTCTGGCAGTCCGATGGCATACTTGTCGTTAAGATAACTGATTTCCAGCCGTCCGCTGAAACGATAGTAGCCATTCCCTTCTTCGACCTCCACGTACTCGTCTTCGTCGTATTCGTCCTCGATCTCCCCGAAAATTTCCTCCAGGAGGTCTTCCAGGGTCACCACGCCGGCGATACCTCCGAATTCGTCTACGACGCAAAAGATGCTGAGCTGCTCCTTTACCGCCCGGTCGAGCAGATCGGCCACCCGGGCCACCTCGGGCACGAAGGTGATCTCCAGGATACACTGGCGAATGGTGTCGGGGAACTCCAGCAATTGCTGGTGGTGAACGTAGCCGAGTACGTGGTCCGCATCCCCGTCGATGACGATGATGCGGCTCAGGTGGGTGTCCATGAATTTGGCTTCCAGCTCGTCCACGGTTGCGGATACGTCGATGCTTTCGATCTCGGTTCGGGGTACCATGCAATCGCGGATGCGCACGTCTGCCAGGTTAAGGGCGTTGCCGAAGAGCTTGGTATCGATGGCCGATTCCTGTTCCTCGGACGTTTGGCTACGGTTCACGAAGTTTTCCAGGTCCAGGCGCGTAAGTACCGTATCGAGTTCCTCGCTCGGCCGCTTGAAAAAGAGTCGGAGGACCCAGTCGCTTACCGTGGTCATCACCACACTGGGGATGTACAGCAGCGCTTGCAGGAAGCGGAGCGGCAGTGCCCAAAAGTAGAGCGCATTGTCGGAGTACATCCGGAACACGGTCTTGGGAACGTATTCCCCGAAGATGAGGACGATGATCGTAATGGCCAGCGTATTGATGAGCAGGACCACGATCTCCGCCCCGATCCCGAGGTAGGTATTGACCAGCAGGGATAGGGGCACGGTCATCAGCGAGGTGAAGGCCACCAGCGCGATGTTGTTGCCCACCAGCATGGTGCTCAGGAACTGGGCCGGCCGTTCGAACCACCGGGTGAGGATACGACTGCGGGTGTTGTTCCGCTTCTTTTTCAGCTCTACGCGCAGCTTGTTGGCCGACACGTAGGCGATCTCCGAGCCACTAAATAGGGCCGAAAGCAAAAGGCAGGCAATGATGGCGATCGCCAGGCTCATGGGGTGAATTTATAAAATCTATCCACCAAAGTCGATCTCGGTGTTGTCGCCGATATTAAGACTATGGCGCATACCACCGATACTGGCGTCGTTGCCTACCACCGATTTACGGAGGACGATGTCGTAGATGCGTGCGTAATCGCCGATAATGCTGTCGCAGACGATCGCGTTTTCCAGGGTTGAGTTGGCGCCAACGGTAACGTGCGGGCCGACGATGGAATTGCTGATGATGCATTCCGGGCCGATGTGGACCGGATGGATGATGATGCTGTTATCGTAGGGGGGTGGGTCGTCGGTGGCAAAACCGGGGCGGTCCAGAAAGATGGCGTTGGTTTGCAGCAGGACTTCCCGCCGGCCGCAGTCGAACCAGTTATCCACCCGGATGGTCCGTAATTCGGTGCCCCATTCCAGCATACGCGCCAGGGCATCCGTCAGGGGGTACTCGCCGATGCTGCGGATCTTGTGTTCGAGATTGTGGGCGCAAGCCTCGATGAATTGCTGGACCTCCCGAATCTTGTAGCAACCCACCATGGCCAGATTGGATTTCGGAATGGTCGGCTTTTCCACCAGTCCCCGTATGTTCCCGTCAAGGTCCTGCTCCACCACGCCGAATTGCCGGGGGTCCTCCACCGTCTTTACCCCTATACAACTGACTTTTGAATTGACGAACTCGCTAAGGTCGGCATCGATGATGGCATCACCGAAAAAGATGATGATCTCGTCGGCATCCACGTAGTGGTCGCGGGCAAGCCAGATGGCATGGGCCGAGCCCATCCGCTCCTCCTGGTTCACGAACTTGGTGTTGAGCTGCGGATACACCCGTTCGATGTATTCGCGGATCTTTTCACCCAAATAGCCGATGATGAAAACAAAGTCATGGACGCCCAGCTCAATGAGCTGGTCTACGATGAAGCTGATAATGGGCTTGCCAGCAACCGGTATCAGAGGCTTTGGTTGGGTGTAAGTAAGGGGTCGCAGACGCATGCCCGCCCCGGCAACGGGGATGATGGCTTTCATATGGCAAAGGTACTATAGAGAAGGAGTAGTGGGGGTGGGTAATTGGTGAGGCCTCCTTCCGGTCTTACCGTATTATCGTGCCCAGGCCCAACTGGTTCACTCCGCCGCCCAAATGGTAGGTCGTCCGCCCGTAACTTATGCGAAAGCGCCGCGTCCGCCACCCGAATCCGAAACTGTAACCGGCGGCCGACCGGAAATCGGTCAGGCGAAGTTCCCGGCGCAGCCCGTGATTATAACCAACACGGACGCTGAGATTGCGTTGCTTGCCGATCAGCAGTTCCCCGTTCAGCACGAAGTGACGGGCCAGGTTATCGAAGAAGATGGCTCCGGCGCCGCGCGCCGTATTAAGGTTCTCCTCGCCGATGATGAGGTTGAAGTCGTCTACGGAATCCGGGTTGTCGTAAAGCACGTTCCAACGGTCCAGGTAGCGGTACACGAGCGAAAAGCGGAAGGGAACGTACTTCAGCTCCCGGCTTACCCCTACCTGTAACTCGAAGGGCATCGGTTCCCGAAGTCCGTCGTCGGAGTAGTGCGTCAGCTGGCGCCCGAAGTTGCGGGCAAGCAGGGTGATCCCGAACCTGCCGGAGGTATCCTGGTAAAACACGCCGGCATCGAAGCCTAACCCCAAGCTGCCGTATCCGGCCAACTGAGATCCGATCACCTTCATATTGACGCCTACCGACAACCTGTCCTCGATCTTTCGAGCCGCTCCCATGCTTACCGCGAAATCATTGGCGGAGAAGGTGCCGATTTCCTGGCCGGTGACGTCCCGCCGAATCAAATCGCCGCCGTAACCGACGTACTGCAGGCCCGCCTGGAAAGTAAGTTTGAGGTCCTCCCGGTGGCGGGCATAGGTCAGGAAGCTGTTATTGATCCCTGCCGGCACGAAGCCGTGACTCAGCGCCACCTGCCCGTGCATAGCCTTATTCAAGAGGGCTGGATTGCGTGCGGATAGCGTAAGGTCATCGTTCATCACCGCGATATGGTGCCCTCCCAGGCCGGCCGCCGTGGCGGAGGTGGGTAAATTCAGAAACTCATAGGCGGAGATACCTCCTACCTGTGCCCCAAGGGAACACCAGAGCAGCGATGCGGCAACCGCGAACAGGGATCGTCTCATAAACGGCAAGATAGGAAAGTCCCTCAGGGCGTGGCCTACTGATCGGCGGGCAGGTCGGGTGGCCGCGTCATATCGGGCGGGGGGATTGGTGCCTCTCCTCCATTTTCCGCCTTCCACCGTGCCGTGCAAATACCTTCCTGGCAGTCCCGCACGGCGATCAGTTCGCCTTGCTCGTCAAATTGCCAGAGGGTTCCGCTCTCCTTGCCATCCTGGTAAGTTCCGGCGGCGCTTGGCTCCCCGTTCTCGTGCCACTCCCGAAAGGGGCCGTTCTCTTTATTTTCAGCTACGGCGACCTCCTCCCTTAGGCGGCCGTTGGGCCAGTAGCGCAACCAGTTACCACTCATTACCCCATCCGTATACTGTCCGAGAACCCGCAAATTTCCCGAAGAGTCATAGGTGATGTACGGTCCTTCAAACTGTCCGTCGCGATAATTTTCGATCAGTTCCATTTTGCCGTCTGGATAATAGGCCGTGCGCTCTCCCTGAAGTTTTCCCGCCTCGTAAAGCTCCTCGCTAATCAGATTGCCTGCGGGGTCAAAGCGTCGCGCAAATCCTTCCCGTTCGCCCGATTCCGGCGATACCTGGTATTCCGTCCGGTAGCCGGCAGCGTCGGTTTGTTCCTTGGTTTCCAGGGCGGGGCCGCAGGAACATAGTACGCCCGCAAACAGCAAAGCCATCAGGTGTCGGATCGACATAAATTGAGATTGGTTACATTCGTACATATCCAGTTGTCCAATTATGTTCGTAAAAACGTTCCTGCTCCTCATTCTGTTATCTGCTTTTTCGGGGTCCGCCCTGTCCCAGCAGTCCGAGGCTGCCTATTTGCTGGAAGCCAGTCGACCGGTTTCGGATGACCGCTATGACGACGTCCGGGGGACGCCCTACCGGTACGATGAATTCCTGCCCGGCACCATTTACGACACGGCCTTGAACGCCTACGAGCTTGACTCACTGAATCTTAACGGATTCACTAGTCAATTCGAGTACTTCGTAGACGGGGAATTGCGGGAATTGGCCAATCAGAACTTTCTCCGGGCCGAGATCATCAACCCGGATGGATCGACGCATGTGTACGGCTGGAATATCAATTTTAAGTTTCAAAACAAGTATGCCGAATTGTTATTTCGGGGGGAGTACATCACCGGCACGATGGTTTACGACGTTTCCAATGATGAAAAGGTCGTGCAGGATGTCGGCAAAACCGTACGCTTACAGCGCTTCAACGCGAAACGGCATTTCTATGCCATGGTGGATGGGGAACTGGTGGCCTTGAGTTCTTCCTCGAAGCGGCTGGCCGATGAACTGGGTTTCAAAAAGGATATTACTACCTTCATAAAGGATAATCAGCTGAAGCCAGGAGATCATGACGACCTGATCAAGATTCTTACCTATGCGGAAGAATTGCATGCTTCTTCCTGATCTGTCAGCCTTCCACTCCAGCTTACTGAAATATTTGCCTGCATGTGCCGGTTAGCCCTGCTACTTCTCGTATTCTGTTGCTCCTGCGGTTCACCCGCCCCCGAAGAAACTAGTGATCGTCCGGCCACGGAACGGTCGGCCATCGAAGCTCGACTGATCACGGAACTAAGTCCGGCCGATGACCTGGAGGGACGACAACGCAATGCGATCATAAACCGGGCCATCGATCAAAACTACGATGTCTACTCGGCCCCGGAAGGATATTTCTACGAGGTCCTCGAGGAGGGCGAATACAATCCACTGCAGAAGGGAGATATCCTCTCCGTTCACTACACCGGCCGTTTCCTGGATGGCACCGAGTTCGATGCAAGCCGGAAACGCGGTGACCCGCTGCGCTTTCGCATCGGTGATCTGATACCCGCCTGGAACCTCGGGCTACAGCAGGTACGGCCAAATGGACGATTACGGATTCTTACCCCGAGTAGCCTGGCCTACGGGCCGGAAGGCCTGGTGGCTCCGAATGGAGATACTCTCGTGCCCGCCAACCAACCCCTGGAGTTTTTAATTGAGGAGATTACCCTCCTGGAAGAGTAACACCCCATAAATGAACAATCCCGACTTTCAAAAGCGGTACTTTAATCATCTGACCAATCGCTTTGCCAGCAAACAGGAAATGATCGAGGTGGTCGCCCAGCACCTGCACCTTAGCCGGGACGCCATCTACCGGCGTGTACGGGGAGACAGCCAGCTCACCACCAATGAACTCGCCAGACTCGCGGAGGAGTTTGGGCAAACCATGCCGGATGGTCAGCAACAAATCCCGTTTAAGTACAACCGACTGGAGCGAACCATCCGGCGGCCCGAAGATTATTTCGAACAGCTAGAAATACATCTGACGCAGGTTCGCCAACTTCTGGAGCCCAGCCTGTACATCGCGCACCCCGGGATCCCTATTTTTTACGAGATGCTTTACCCGCGGCTATTGTCGCTGAAGCTGTACATCTACGCCGACACCTGCTGGAATTTTCCCGGCTGGCGGGAAATGCCTTTCTCGGATTCGCTTATCGATCCCCGTCTACTGGCACGAGCCAGGGAGATTGCCTTGACGTCCCTGGAGTTGCCGGGGCTGGATCTCTTGTCCCTGGGTATGCTCAATACCACCCTCGATCAAATCGAATACCTGCAGGTTGCCGGAAGATTTTCCCAGGAAGGCGAGGCCGGGCGTCTGCTGGATGATCTGGACGATATGGTGGTGCATCTGGGTAACATGGCCAGCGCGGGGCGCAAGTATCCACCGGGCGATGAGCCATCAGAAAGCAGTGTCCCCTTCCATCCTGTCCATAATGAATTGGGCAACAACGATAATGCTATTCTAATTGAATCGGATACCCGCTCTACGCTTTTTGTCACCTTCATCACGCCCAACTTTTTACAGACGTCGGACGAGCAAACCTGCCGGATGACGCGCGAATGGTTCGATCGGATAGCCGCGGTATCGGGTTCACTCGGCCCGAAAGCGGGCAAATACCGCCAGTGGTTCTTTAATCGACTGCGGGAACAGATTCAGACCAGCCGCCGACGCATCGAAGTGGGGGCTTACTGAACCGAGTTCTACCGGCGTACCTGCTGTTCGGGTAGCTGGTAACTCACGTCAAAGTCGTCTAGTACGGCATCCAGGATCCGGTCATCCCCAATTTCATATTTCTGTTTGAGCTTGTGGCCGAAGAAGGCCCCGAGCGTGGCCCAGTAGCGGGCGGTAAGCCCGCCCCGCAAATTTTTGATGAGGTCGTAGATCGGCTCTTCCGTCTCGCGTTCGATCATGGAGATCAGTACTTTGCCCTGGGTCTTGGACATGCTTTTGAGCGGCTCTTCGAATTTTTCTTCCAGTTCCTTTTGCAGGCGCTTGATGTAGCGGCGTCGGTCGCGGTTGCTCATGTTCTGCGTCATGTACTCGGTTTCCCGAAAGATCCGGATCGCGTCAACGGCATAAGGGTAGACCCGCTGGGCGTAGATGCGGTAGCGGCGGTAGAGCTTGTACTCCTCGTCGGACTCGAAGAATTCGGGGGAACTGACGGAAATGTCGCTCAGCTGAGCGATGATAATGGTATCCCCACAGTCGTCGAGTGTGTACGGATAGTAGGAACCGTTCACCTTCGTATACCCCGTCTGAGCGATAGCCAAAGAGGCAAGCAGGCTAAAGATTCCGAAGAGAAAGGGGCGCATAAAGGGGATTATCTGACGTAAAGTAAATGCAAGAATGTCGTATTTTGGTGGGTTGATCCGGACAATTTTTCGTGCATCTTTCCCTCAATTTACGAAAAAACCACCTGGCTGGCCTTCATTGCTTCCTCGAACTCCTTGGCCTTCACGCCGCTGCTGTGGTTTCCGAAGTATTCAACGAGATGCTCCGTGGGCATATTGCCGGTGAGCTCGTCCCGAGCCATCGGGCAGCCGCCAAAACCCCGGATAGCCCCATCGTAGCGACGGCAGCCACCCTCCGCGGCGGCTATTATCTTTTCTCTCCAGGTGGCCGGAGTAGTATGCAAATGCGCGCCGATCTCGAGCTGGGGGTAGCGGGGGATCAGGCTGGAAAAAAGATAGGAAATGCTGGCCGGTGAACTGACCCCAATCGTATCGGACAGCTGGAAGATGCGGATATCCAGTTTGGCCAGTCGGTCCAGCCATTGCTCTACTACCTCGACGTTCCAGGGGTCGCCGTAAGGGTTTCCGAACGCCATACTCAGGTATACCACCATCTCCTTTCCCTTCGCCCGGCTAAGCTCCTGGATTTGTTTTACCCGGTCAACGCTGTCGGATAAGGTAGCGTTCGTGTTTCTCAACTGGAAGGTCTCGCTGACACTGAAGGGGTAGCCCAGGTAATCAATCTGTTCGTGTTCCAGGGCCGCAACGGCCCCCCGGCGATTAGCCACGATGGCGAGTAGTTTAGTGTCGGTATCGCTGAGGTCCAGATTGCGGACCACCTCTGCGGTGTCGCGCATCTGGGGAATGGCTTTGGGGGAAACGAAGCTGCCAAAATCCAGCGTATCAAATCCGCAGGTCAGGAGCCGCTGAAGATAGGCTGTCTTCACCTCCGTCGGAATGAAATCGTGGCGACCCTGCATAGCATCGCGTGGGCATTCTATGATTTTGATTTTAGGCACTAAAGGGTCTTTTTAGAGCAATAATTGCCCTCCGATCCGACAACACCTGCCGGTCCGTGGTAGTTTCGTTGGAAACTTACGGCTATGCTTCGACATTCTACCACCCTCACCGTGATCGGATTCGTGCTCCTCTTTCTGGGCTTGGTGTCCCTGGTCCTTAATTACGTGGGGGTAGATATCTTCTTTCTCGCCTGGCTCTATGAGCTTGGGGTTGGCTTGTCGTTCGCCATTCGCCTCCTTATGCTCATCCTTGGCTTCATCCTGATCTACGTCGGTCAGACCAACTGGGAACAGGAAGAAATCTAGATTTACTTCAGGACGCCTACGCCTTCGCGCTCCAGGATAGCCTCTTCGCCGGTGCAATCGATGATCGTGCTGGCTTCGTTGCCACCAACGCCACCGTCGATCACGGCATCCACCCGCTTACCGTAGACTTCGTGAATATCGTGCGGATTGGTGTAATATTCCACTACGTCATCCTCGTGTTTTACGCTCGCGGTGAGGATCGGACGGCCTAAACCCCGGACCAGCGCGGCTACGATGTTGTTATCGATAATCCGTACTCCGATGGTTTCCTTCCGGTTTTTCAGCACCTTCGGGGTGCGGTTGTTTGATTTAAGTATAAAGGTAAAGGGGCCGGGCAGATTGTGCTTCATGACCCGGAAAATATCGTTGTTGATAGTAGCCGAATACTCGGTGACCTGACTGATATCCTCGCAGATGAAACTGAACATGGCCTTATTCGGATCGATGCCACGAATTTGAGCGACGCGTTCTACCGCGTTCTTGTTCGTGATGTCGCATCCGATTCCATAGACGGTGTCCGTAGGATAAATAAGTACACCTCCCTCCTCTAGGATATCTACCATTTGCTTGATGAGGCGGGGCTGTGGATTGTCTGGGTTGATGGTTACTAACATATCGCGGGTTTTAGCGCCAATATACATAGGAAGCTGAATCGCAGGGGTTCGGCGATGCTGTTCAAGCATAACTGTTCGCAGGATGTTCGCTGAGGAGGCACGGAGTCTTGATTTACGGTATAATTCCTAAGTCGGTGCGGTCAAGGCCGATCCCCGCATCTCGTCCCGGTTCCGGCGGTTCGCGGCGACCATTTCCGACCTCACGCAGCCGCGGTCATGATCGGGACGAACGCACACCGCCGAAAAGCAAGTTTGCCGGGGCCGAAGTCTGGAATTAAGCGGGCCGGCAGCGTATGCCCGGTCTTATCCGCAGGAATTCGGGTGGGTATAAAATCCGTTCGCCGCCAGGATGGTGGATTTGCAATGACTACGTGTGGTTGCCGTTCCAGCGTGGTCGCGAAGGCGAAAATCGGTTAGGAGCGGCGAACACCCCGGGCCGGCGCGTGGGTTTCAGGTCATTACGGCGGGGAGAGTGCGAAGCTGCGTGTAAACAAAAAACATCGAAACATCGCTGCCGACGGATGTCCTCTAGACCGATACCTCCCCCACCGAGCGATTAAGCTTGTAGTACCCGGCGGACAGAAAGCTTCCAGGTTCCCGCATGGTCAGGTGGTTCACCATAAAATCCGCGTGGAGCATTCTATCACCAGGGGTGAATAGGGGACAATCGCTGGCAGAAGCCGGAATAATTTTAGGGAGAATTTGCACTTTCTAGAATACCAGATCTTCGGATCATCCCTTCTTAGGTTCGTTGAATGGCGGCTACCGGGTCAAGCCGGGACGCCCGGCGGGCCGGGTAGGTTCCGAAAACGATGCCCGTCACTACGGCCACGGCAAAAACGATCAGGAGCGTGCGGAGCGAGAATACCGCATTGAACTCGACATCGAGCCGAAAGGAAATGACGGCAGCAACCGCGACCGCTCCCAGCCCCCCAAGCAGAAGGCCGAAGAAGCTACCAATGGTGGAGACAGCCACGCTTTCCGAGAGAAACTGCGTCATGATACGGCGTGGGTTAGCTCCGACTGCCTTGCGAACGCCGATCTCCGCGGTCCGCTCGGTAATCGACATGAGCAGCACGTTCATTACGCCCACGCCACCCACCACGACCGCTATCCCGATGAGAAAACCCATTACCAGGCGGAATACGGTGAATCCGGTCTCGAGTTGTTTCACCATATCCAGGTTGGCGCTTGCTACCACCGGCTCGTCAATTTCCGGAAACCGCTCCCCGAACCAATCGATCATAAATTCTCGTCCGGGTGTCACGTCTTCCACGCGGTCGAAATTGACGAGGGCGAGCAAGGAGGCATCCGGAGCATCCGGCAATCCGTCCAGCACGTTCAGCGGCGCGATGAGTTGCATCGTCTTGTCGTTCCCTCCCGCCGAATAGATGCCTGCCACGACTACCTGGCCCCCAAAAAGGTTTACCGGTTTTCTCAGGGCAAAGGCGAGCGAGTCAGACGGGCCGATGAGACGACGTGCCAGGACGTCATTCACGATCACGGAAGGTTCCGCGTTCACCTCGTCGGATGATGCTAGCGGGCGCCCATGGATTATATCCGGAGCTTCTTCCGCGAAGGGAAGCGAAGCGGCCATGTACCGTACGGCTAACTCCTCCGTGGTATCCAGACGTGCTGCCAGGGTCGTTCCGGCCGTGTACAATTGCCCGGCGGCAGGAAACGGTAATGCCCTGAGCATACTGTCCACTACCCCGCGGTCGAGCGTGGCAATTTCATCGAGTGGCACCCGCAATCCGTCCACTTCGCGGCTCGTCTTTGCCTGCACCAGCACTGACTCTAAACTCGAATTCTCGGCAACTCCTTCGCGGGCCACCTTTTCCAATCCGTCAATGATGGCCAGCATAGCCACCAATGCGGCCACTCCGATGATGATGCCCAGTACTGATAGAAAGGTCTGAAAGAAGTTCGTACGCAGGTTGCCTAAGGCTTCTGCGAAGGCCGACAGGATCGAGGTGTACATAGTTTAGGCAGGGTTTGCCCCGAATTAGCATGCCCCGGGCCAGACGGAAAAACTTTCTCGACCAATGCCTCCGCTGCATCGGCCGGGTTTGTGGCAAACTCCCCCCGCCGTCTGTGTGTATACCCACTATGGCAAAATACAGTATTGATCTACAGGCAGGAAAAGTTAAGGAAGACAAGGTGGTTTCCACTAAGGGACAAACCATCGTCGGCATAGATCTGGGAACCACCAACAGTCTGGTAGCCCACGTCAGTGACGGTAAAGCCGTAGCAGTAGCTGGTGCCGACGGCAAAAGCGTGCTCGTGCCGAGTATCGTTCATTTTAAGGCAGACGGGACGACGCTGGTTGGAGATGCGGCACGCAAACACCTAATCGACGCCCCGGAAAGGACTATATATTCCGTCAAGCGGCTGCTGGGAAAATCCTATGGCGACCTCACCGGGGTGAAAGATCGCTTCGGCTACCGAATAATCGATGAGGACGAAGACCGGCTGGTGAAGGTGGCCGTACCCGACGCCGAGGGCAACGATCGATATTATAGCCCCATTGAGCTGTCTGCCCAGATCCTTAAGGCCCTGAAGACGCGCATCGAAGCCGAACTGGAGTCGGAAGTTACCCGGGCGGTCATCACCGTTCCCGCTTACTTTAACGATGCTCAGCGACAGGCGACCCGGGACGCCGGAAAACTGGCCGGTCTGGATGTCCTGCGGATAGTAAATGAACCGACGGCGAGTAGTCTGGCCTACGGGATCGGACTCACCGATGCAGACGAGGGGCGAACCATTGCCGTGTACGATCTGGGAGGTGGTACTTTCGACGTCTCCCTTCTCCGTATCGAACAGGGGATTTTTGAGGTGTTGTCCACTAACGGGGACACCTTTCTTGGCGGCGACGATTTCGACCAGGCCATCGTTGATTTCTGGCATGGAAAGTATGACCTCGACTTGCAGTCAGGGGAAGCGCGCGGAGAAGTCCGGCTGATTGCTGAAGAGGCGAAGAAGGTACTGAGCCGCAAAGACACCTTTTCTACGGTATTCCATGATCAACTGCTGGAACTGACCCGGGAAGAAGCCGAAGAGCAGTTTTTACCACTGGTTGAGCGAACGCTCCAATCCTGCGCTCGCGCCCTTACCGATGCCAAGCTCGACAAGGAAGGGATCGACCACGTGATCATGGTCGGCGGAAGTACCCGGGTTCCCCTGGTTCGCGAGCGGGTAGGGGAGTTCTTTGGGAAAAAGGTCAACGATAGCCTTGACCCCGATCAGGTGGTCGCCCTGGGGGCTGCTATTCAGGCCGATGTGCTGGCCGGAAATCAAAAGGATGTCCTACTCCTGGACATCACGCCGCTGAGCCTGGGCATAGAAACCGTAGGTGGACTGATGGACCCGATCATTCCGCGGAACTCTAAAGTCCCGACCAAGGTGGGAAGAAAATATACCACCAGCGTCGATGGGCAAGTCAAACTGAAGGTGGCCGTCTATCAGGGAGAACGGGATATGGTAGGGGATAACCGCAAGCTGGGTGAGTTCATTTTGGAGAATATTCCCCCCATGCCGGCGGGCATCCCGCAAATCGAGATTCAGTTCTACCTGGATGCGGACGGGATTCTTCGGGTGAAGGCTACCGAAAATCGTAGCGGCACCGAGCAGAGCGTGACCATCAAGTCGCAGTACGGCATCACCGAGGAAGAAATGGCGATGATGCTGCTCGACAGCCTGAAGAATGCTGAGGCAGATATGAAGAGGCGCGGATTGGTGGAGGCGAAGACGGAAGCCAATAACGTGCTGATGAGCGCGCGGAAATTTATCCGCCAGAATGAAAGCTGGTTGGATGACGACCAGGTGGAGGACATCGAACGATACGTCCAGGCCCTCGCGGTAAGTATGGAAGGGTCGGATAAAGACGAAATAAACCGACGGTTGGAAGCATTGAACGAGTTCACCGCGCCACTCGCCCACGAAGCATTGGATCGGAACGTTGCGGCAGCGATGCGCGGCAAGGACGTATAAACGCCTTTACCAACGCTCCCGGCTAAGCTCCCGAACCAGCTGGCGGAGCTTTTCTACGACCAGGGTCTTGCGAGATCGGGTGACCTCGCGAACGTTGCGCAGATCTTCGGTAATCGTCATTAGATCATTGCGGATTGATTCAGCTTCAAGGAGTTGCAAGCTGGTTTTGAGTTTATGCTTCAGATCACCGACTTTTTCTCCGTCATCGTGAGACAGGGCAACGGCGAGTTCGTCAGCCACCATGGTCAATTCCCGTTGCAAGACAGCCGAAAATTTTCGTAGATCATCCGGATCGTTATCCATGGCTTCCCGCAGTTCCATATAGTTCATAGTCTTAGGCTTTAAAAACTTCTCCACGAGGTTATACAGGTGTCGGGGCGAAAAGGGTTTGAGCGCGAATTCGTCGATTTGCGCCTCCCGCATCCGATCCGTAATGGCTAGGCTAGCACTAGCGGAAAATGCAATAATAGGTACGTTGCGTTGATCGGTCGGCAATTCGCGAATCTTGCGCGAGGCGGTATAGCCATCCATGACCGGCATTTTCATATCCATAAGGATGACATCATAGCGATTTTCCTGCATCAGCTCAAGCGCTTCGCGACCGTTGGCGGCAAGGTCAAAGCTGACTTTCCACTTACGGAAGTACCGAGAGACGAGGAAACTGTTGGTTTGGTTGTCTTCTACGATCAATACGTTCCCCATGCCAATGGGCGGGAGGTGATTGTTTTTGGTTAGTTCGGAATCTTCCGGGGTGCCTATGGCCAGCTCCAGATCGAACCAAAACGTGGCTCCTTCTCCTTTTGTGCTCTCTACCTCGACCTGGCTATCGTATTCCTTAAGGATGCTATTACAGATAGTAAGTCCGAGCCCAGACCCCCCATATTGGGAGTGGATGTGGCGCGAGGCCTGCGTGAAGGGCTGTACCAGGCGGGGAAGGTGCTGCTTATCGATTCCAACTCCGGTATCCCGAACAAAGAACCGCACCCGGCAACGGCCTTCGTCCACCTTTCCCAGAAGTCTTATGCCAGTAGTTACCGATCCCTCCCGCGTAAACTTTGCCGCGTTACTCAGCAAATTGGTTAACAGTTGATTTAGTAGCGTTGGATCGCCGATGAGTACCTCGGGCACGGCTGCGTCGACGGCAAGGGAAAAGGTAAAATCCCGCAGCTGTGTTCCGTACCTGAAGCTATCGACTATGGAGGTTATTAAGTCCTCCGGCCGGAACGGTTTTTCCATGGGCTTCAGCTCATCTATTCCCGACTTGGACACCACCAGGATGTTTTTGAATAGTTCGAGCAGATGCTTGCCAGACCCCACCAGGATCGACTGTAGATGCGATTGCTGATCGTTCAGATCGGTAATCGCCAGCAATTCGGCGGTACCCAGTATGGCATTCAGGGGAGTAAGTACCTCATGGCTGATGGTGGACAGAAAAAGGGATTTAGCCTCATCGTTCTGTTCCGCGACCTTTTTCGCGGCAACCAAGCCTTCTTCGTAGTGCTTTCTATGGGAGAAATCGGTGACGATAATGCTATGGAAGATTGGCACGTTCTCCTTACCCAAATGGCGATTGGCCGCGATAAGCACTGGAAATTCCGTTCCGTCTTTACGCAGAAATTTTAGCGCAATACCCTTCACACTGTCTTGCATGCTGAGTAAGGGTAGAATATGGGTTTCGAAGTAAATGCGCCCACCCTTATTGATCAGATCGGCCAGTGACTTAGCCGTTGGCAGATCATCTTCAGCGTAGCCGAGCCAGGTAAGTAAGGTTTTGTTGATCTTGACCAGTTCCCCCTGAGGGGAAGTAATCACGCACCCGCATGGGGCCGTTTCGAAAAATTGATTGACATGCTCCTCGATCCTGCGTGAGATAATTTCGCTTAGAGAAGACGGAACATCGGGCATGGGGAAAGGGGGTTATAGAAAGGCCTCCATCGCCTCAATGGTCTGCCGGGAAGCACTGAGGTGGGGACAGTGGCCGATATTGTCCAGGTAGACGATCTTGCTGCCGACAATCTGCTGGGAGGTGAACCGACCAACTGCCTCGCTGGCAATTCGGTCTTTTTTGTTCTGAACAATGAGGGTTTCTATAGGGTGGCCCTTAAGAATAGAGCGGTGGTCGGCCAAAAAGGTGGCCGAAGCAAAAACGGAAGCAACTTCCGGGTCCATCTTGCAGAAGGAGTCATCCAATTCCTGGGCCAGTTCGGGTCGGTCGGGATTGTTCATGATCATGGCCGCTAGCTGGCTGGACCACCCAAAAGGGTTGCTTTCCAGGCTTTCTAGTAACTGATCGATCTCCGCTTTTGTAAAGCCGCCCTCGTAATCGTCGATATTGAGGTAGCATGGGGAAGGGGATATCAAAATAGTCTTGGCAAACCGATCCGCGATCTCCTGCGCGGCAAGTAATCCGATCATGGCGCTTACCGAGTGGCCCACGAAAACGATCTCCCGTAAGTCGAGTTCCGTACAAATCTCTACCAGATCATCGGCATACCCGTCCAGGGTTTGGTATTTGTGCTTCCGGAACCTTCGCTTCGCATTCCCAGATCCCACGTAGTCAAAGAGCACCACCCGAAAGCGGTCTTCAAAATGTGGCGCGACCAGCCGCCACATTTCCTGATTGCACCCAAATCCGTGGGCAAATAGCATTGGCTGACCATCTTCAGGTCCGGCCATGACGATGTTGTGGTCCCTGATTATTGATTGCATCGGCAAGTGTGGAAAATAAACTAGACCTAAAAAGCGGCGGCGCCTATTATGGTTCATTGCCTGAGTCGGTAAACAATCGGTACCACGTATTGTCTTATTTTTTTGCCGGCCAAACACCTCAATATGAAATTGAAAACGGGAGATAAAGCCCCACTTTTTACGCTCTACAGCGATGCCAAGCGCGAGGTAGCCCTGACGGAATATCGCGGGCAGAATCTTGTTTTGTTGTTCTTCCCCATGGCATTCACCGATGTTTGTACCGAGGAACTGTGTACCATGCGGGATACCCTCGAAACGTACAATAATATGGAGGCCGCCGTCGTCGCTATCAGTGTGGATAGTCCGTTTACGTTGGCGAAGTTCAAGGATTCGGAGCAGTTGAACTTCCCTTTGCTCAGTGATTTTAATAAGGAAGTAAGTCGCCAGTACGGTGTACTCTATGAAACCTTCGTTCTGGGGTTACACGGCGTGAGTAAACGTTCCGCCTTTGTCATTGACGCAGAGGGTATGATCCGCTATGCCGAGGTGCTGGAGTCCGCCGGCGACCAACCGGATTATTCGGCGATCCAGGAAACTTTGGCCCAGCTACAGTAGTTTTTTATTGAATTTAGTGCGTGAAATTATGAGTATATATGCATCTGGCAAGGAGGATGTCCTTTTAGAAGAAGACATTGACGTAGGCACTGGAGAACCCGCGGATCTGATCGTTTTCAATGATGATCATAATACCTTCGATTGGGTGATGCAGAGCTTCGTCGAAATTCTCGGTCACAGTACCGAGCAATCGGAGCAACTCGCTCTGATGATCCATCTTAAAGGTAGGGCAACCGTCAAATCGGCAGCATTCAACGAACTGCGGCCGAAAAAAGAAGCCTTATGCGACCGGGGACTTAGTGCCGTTATCGAAGGCAAAGGATAATGAATGCCCCTTTATCGTCTCGATCCCCGGTTCCCGGAATTGTTTCCCGATCCTCTGCGAACGAATGGCGAAGGGCCCGCTTGCTTTGGCGGCGACCTTAGCCCGGAACGACTTTTCAACGCCTATCGGCTGGGTTTTTTCCCCTGGTTTGCCGAGGGAGAACCCATTCTCTGGTGGCATCCCGATCCCCGCTGCGTGCTCTATCCCGAAAAGCTGCGGGTAAGCAAGAGTATGCGGCCCTACTTCAATCAACAGAAATACCGGGTCACCTTCGACGAGCGTTTCCGCGAAGTGATGGAAGAATGCCGCGCGCTTTACCGACCCGGTCAGTGGGGAAGCTGGATCACCGAGGATCTCATCAAGGGATACGTAGGTCTCCACGAACTGGGTATAGCCCACAGCGTGGAAGTGTACGAAGAGAATGAACTGGTGGGCGGACTCTACGGGCTCTCACTCGGCAAGGTGTTCTTTGGCGAAAGCATGTTCTTCAAACGACCCAATGCCAGTAAGTTCGGATTCATTAGCCTGGTGAGGCGCCTCACCGATCGGGGATACCGCCTCATCGACTGTCAGCAAGAGACGAATCACTTGTTGAGTCTCGGAGCGGAGTCCATTCCCCGCTCCGTGTTTGTCGATCAGCTTGGAGATATCGATGTCGAAGATTCCGAACTGGGCAGCTGGTCCTTACCGGACTAAGCCCGCGTCAGGG
Organism: Lewinellaceae bacterium; assembly: GCA_963747415.1. Lineage (GTDB taxonomy): Bacteria > Bacteroidota > Bacteroidia > Chitinophagales > Saprospiraceae > Neolewinella. The sequence continues at coordinate 73,910 of CAVVFF010000007.1, forward strand.
CTTAGAAACTGCGCAGGTCCCCGGGGCCAACGAAGCGATTCATATCTTCCACGTTGGTGACTCGCATTTCTTCTCCGTCCCAGAGCAAGCGGGTGCGTCCGCGCAGTTCGTACTCGCCTTCCTCTCCGCTCAGCTTAGGGAAGCGATACTCATAGCCCCGAACCGCCAGGTTGCCCATCAGAATGGTTTCCGTGAGGGGGCCGGCCTTGCCCAGGTGGCTGCTGGGTTGATAATTTTGCTTTATTCCGTTGACCCAATCCATCTCGTGAGAGGTCTCGACGCGAGGTAGGGTTTCCGGAACACTGATTTCTTCCATCCGGCTGGTGGGGAGAAGACGGGGATTTTGGCCGTAGGTATCCGCCATAAGCTTCCCCTTATCGCCTACCATGATAAATCCGCTGCTGCCGTTGCCCATCTGCTCGTCAACGCCAAGCTCTTCGGGACGGCCAGGCAGAATGCCACCGTCCGTCCAGATCAACTCCACGGGCGGCTTTTCACCCCGGGTAGGGAATTTAACGTGAATCTTGGCCGCCGGGGGGCAGGTTTCCGGCGTGTAATCCGGATTCCAATTCTGGCTGAATACCTGAACTACACTAGCTTCGGCACTCACGGGATAACCCAGGTTGAGGATGTAAAAAGGCGTATCCACGATGTGGCATCCCATGTCACCCAGGGCACCGGTGCCAAAGTCCCAATAACCTCTCCAGGCAAAAGGATGGTAAGCGGAATTATGCGGGCGCATCTGCGCGATTCCCAACCAGAGGTTCCAGTCGAAATCGGCCGGGATCGGATCCGTTCCCTGGGGGACGTGTCCGCCCTGAGGCCAGATGGGCCGGTTGGTCCACGCGTAGACCGTGTGTACGTCCCCGATAAGTCCGGCCTCGTAGAGCTCCTGCGTCCGCCGGATACCGTCGCCGCTAGCACCCTGGTTGCCCATCTGAGTAATGAGCTCGGGTTTACTTTCGGCCATTTTGGTGAGCATCCTGACCTCGGCAATTGTGCGGGCCAAAGGCTTTTCAATATAAACGTGCTTGCCCATTTCCATGGCCGCCAATCCGGCGGTTGCGTGCATATGGTCCGGCGTAGTGACAACTACGGCATCGATATCGTCGCCGTATTTGTCCAGCATCACCCGGAAGTCTTTGTCGTACGAGGCATCGGGGAAGCGTTCGCGCGTTTCGGCGGCGCGGGAGTCGTCGACGTCGCAGAGGGCCATGACGTTCTCACTCATCATGTTGCGTAAGGTGCCGGTGGCCTTGCCGCCCGCACCGATGGCGGCAATATTCACCGTGTCGGAGGGAGCTTGATAACCCTTGCCACCGAGGACGTGGCGGGGGACAATGGTGAAGGCGGCCGCGGCGGTGGCGGCGGTGCGCAGGAACTGCCTGCGGTTGCTGGGAATTTTCTTATTGGGCATGATCGAATACTTATGGGAAGCAATATACAAACTGACCTCCAATCAATTCTGCGAACCTTATAGCCCGGCAGGTATTTAAAGCGATCGTATGGACCCCACAACAAAGATCAATATTCCCGAAAGCAACCTGGAACGCATCGTCATCGTCGGCGGTGGGTTCGGAGGCTTGCAAATGGCCCGCAAATTGGTCAAAGCGGATTACCAGGTCGTTCTGATTGACCGAAACAATTACCACCAGTTTCAGCCTTTATTCTATCAGGTGGCCATGGCGGGACTCGAGCCCAGCAGTATTGTGTTCCCTTACCGAAAACTGTTTCAGGGGCGCAGCAATATCTTCATTCGTATGGCGGAGGTGACGCACGTCGACCCGGTCGGGAAGCGGCTCCAAACACCGCTTGGCCACTGTAACTTCGATCACCTCATCATGGCTACCGGTGCCGACACCAATTATTACGGCAATGAAGAGTTGGAAAAACATACCCTGCCGATGAAGTCAGTAGTCGAGGCGCTTCAACTCCGGAATGCTATACTGGACGACTACGAGGATGCCCTCACTACGCCAGGCTACGACGAACGACAGGAACTGGTAGACATCGTTATCGTAGGGGGAGGCGCAACCGGTGTGGAGCTGGCCGGATCGTTGGCGGAGATGAAGACCCACGTCTTGCCGAAGGATTATCCGGAACTGCACGTGGAAGAGGAATTCGACATCTACCTCATCCAATCCGGTGACGTCATCCTGAAAGGGATGAGTGCCAATAGTAGTGAGAAGGCACTGGAGTATCTGGAAGACCTGGGCGTGAAGGTACTCCTCAATAGTCGGGTGACGGCTTTTGACGGCCGGATCGTGACCCTCGATTCGGGCAGAACGATTGTTTCCCAAAAAGTGATCTGGGCCGCAGGGGTGAAGGGCGTACCTGTCCCCGGCCTTCCCGAGGAAAGCATCACTTACGGCAACCGGTTGGCAGTCGATCGGATGAACCGCGTCAAGGGTACCGATTGTATTTATGCCATCGGCGACGTAGCGTACATGGAAGAACCGGACTTTCCGAAGGGGCATCCGCAAGTAGCCCAGGTTGCTATTCAAATGGGCAGTCACCTGGCAAAAAATCTCCGCTACCGCCACGCCCGCGGAGAAAAGTGGGAACCCTTTCACTACCACGACAAAGGAAGTATGGCCACCATCGGAAGGGGACGAGCGGTGGTGGATATTCCGAAGCCGGAATTTCACTTCGGAGGCGTAACGGCCTGGCTGGTATGGTTAATGGTCCACCTTTTTGCTATTCTGGGCACCCGGAATAAGGTATTTGTCTTCCTGAACTGGGTATACAACTATATTAATTATAACCAGAGTCTGAGGCTCATCATCCGGCCCAGGGTAGGGGGTAGGTCAGGGGGTAGGTCATAGCGGGTAGACCTATACCCTATGACCTTTACCCTATAAACTACACCTCCCCCTAGTCCAACCAAGCAATAGCCCGTTTACGTTCGATGGATGAAAAAGCCGCTAGCTCCAATCCCGGAGTGAGGAGATCGCTGAGTTTAACGCTGGTTTTGAGCCAGGACTGGTCGCCGATGATGGCAACGCGTTCCAGGTCCTTGTAAAATTTTATGCTTGCTTTCAGGTCCTCCCACAGCGTACGCGCGTTAATGCCGTCGGTACTCACGATCTCGAGGAGAACGCGGGCCCTGCCGTAGTGCTTGACTTTCTCTTCTACCAGCACGTTGATCCTGTCGTAGTCCGCCGTGCGCAACTTGCCGACGATGGCCAGACCCAGTAAGCGCTCGTCACCGAGATCGACTTCTTTTACCGATACGGATGTTTGGGGCTCTTCCCGCTCACTCCGTAGCCACTGGTGAGCGGTTTCCCCTTCGCTGAGTTTAAAGGTCTTGACTTCCATTCGGGTAGTGAAGTAATCAATGCCGCCGGAGATGGCCGAGAGCCAGCCGTGGTCGGTCAGAATCGCATACTTCTCAATCTTGTCGAGCAGTTCCTTCTTGTCCTTAATGGCGTTCCAGAACAATTGGTAGTTGCTAAAGCCGCTTAGGTTTTTGATGTTTCCCAGTAGGCGGATCCTGCCGTGGGTCACCACTTTCGCCTCGATGGCCATCAGGAGCTTACGCATGCCCTCCTCGTCGACTTCTCCGTCGAGGGTGAAGCCGAGCATTTTAGGTTGAGACAAAGGAAAAATAGTGACCATGGACAGAAGCTTTCTAGTGGTAACTACTTCGGTGAGGGAAAGGATTAGCAGGCCGGGCATTTATCGACCAGGACGCCCAAGCTCTCGATGTGGAAAAGCAAATCATCTTTTACAGAACCCATTAGAAAAAGTTTGAGTTAGAGGGATACCTGGCATTTTCTCATATGGGAGAAATGGATGCGCAGGATAGCCCTAAACCCGAGTAGCCCGATTAACCTATGAAAATCGCCATCATTGCCCACCTGAAGTTTCCCATCGCCGAGCCATTCCACGGCGGTCTGGAGATGCACACCCACTGCCTGACGCAAGCACTGATGCGCAGGGGCCATGACGTGACGCTTTTCGCGCTGCAGGACTCCGACGCCGCCTTCCAGGTAAAGGAGCCCACTTTGGAGGCGATCACCCCGGACCAGGGCAACGACCTTTTCCAGGAAGAACCTGGATTCGGACTGGAATTCGTCAACAAATTCCATGCGTACATGGAGGTGGTTCAGACGATCCAGCGAGGGCATTTCGACATCGTTCACAATAATTCTCTTCACTTTGTGCCTTTGGCCCTGGCCCACACCATTGGTTGCCCTATGGTCACCACCTTGCATTGTCCTCCCTTTGCCTCGCTGCGCAGTGGCGTGGTCCTGGCCCGTCCGAACCTCGGTAATCAGTTTGTAGCCGTGAGTGAAAGCATCGCGCGGCAATGGGCGGATGACATCACACACTGCCGCGTGGTACTTAACGGAATATTCGTGGACCGCTGGACGGGGACCCGGGAGGCCAAGGAGAAAACGGCATTCTGGTTCGGCCGCTTCTGCCCGGAAAAGGGGCCGCACTTCGCCATTCAGGCGGCCCGCCGCGCAGGGTACCGCCTTCGGCTTGCCGGATCGATCTACGACAACGCCTATTTCGATAGCCTGATCGCACCCGAATTGGACGACCGCATCGAATACATCGGACACCTCGACCACGCGGGCATCTGCCGGGAAGCCGGAAATAGTGCAGTTGGCCTGTTTACTTCCGTGTGGGAAGAGCCGTTCGGACTGGTGCTGGCCGAATTGCTCGCCTGCGGAACCCCGGTGGTTGCTTTCGACAGTGGGGCGGCCAGTGAGATCATCCAGGAGGGATGTGGGATCATTGTCGAAAAAGGAGACGTACAAGCCATGGCCGCCGCCATCCCGGCCGCGGCTGCCCTGGACCGGTCGGATTGCCGTCGGCATGCGGAAGAAGCCTTCACCATCGAGCGAATGATCGACGATTACGAAGCAGTATACCGGAAGCTGGCCCCCAACAGCCTGCAGAAAAAGATAACCGTCCCGAATCTCCACAGCCCTTCCGTCAGTGTCGCCTAGCCCCGTCGCCTTTTACGTTCACCACCATGGCAACGGTCACGCCAACCGTACGAAACTGCTCGTTCAGTGTATGCCGGAAGGGGTTCCGGTCCATGTATTCACTTCCGTGCCTGGACATTTCGAGGCCTGGGACGCTGGCGCCGTGCATATCCTGCCTTCGGATACCGATCCGCAAAGGGACCCCGCGAGCGATATGCTTCAGGACGAGATCATCCATTACGCCCCCGTCGATCTGCCGGGTTTGCAGGAGCGCATGGCACGTATGGCACAGTGGATCGCTTCCTGCCGACCTCAGCTTTTCGTAGTCGATTTGTCGGTGGAAGTGTTGCTGTTCGTCCGGCTCTGCGGGGTGCGTACGGCGCTGGTTCGGCTACATGGTCACCGGGAAGATCCGGCCCACCAGGCGGCATTTCGCTTGGCCGATCACCTTATCGCGCCCTTTCCACCCCAGCTCGATGACGAACATACTCCGGACTGGGTGCGGGATAAAACGTACTACCTCGGCGCGTTCAGTCGCTACGATCACCGCCAGGAAAGCAGAGAAGCCTGTCGGCATCAGTTGGGTTTGCCCCTGAATAAACGAGTGGTCACCGTCATTAATGGAGCGGGCGGCGGAGCGCAGGAACAAACCAGGTGGGAAGCTGTCGCGCAAGCCTGTCCGGAATGGACCATCCTGCTGGTCGGAAAGATAGAGCCAACCGTCAGATCAGTTCCTAACCTCCGCTACGTTGGTTTTGTGAACGACACCTTTCCCTACCTCAAGGCCGCAAATGTGGTGGTAGGTAGCGGGGGGACCAACACCATGATGGAAGTTGGCGCGGCCCGGGTTCCCTTTCTCAGTTTGCCGGAGGACAGGCCTTACCACGAACAATACTGCAAGATGCGTGCGCTCGAGCGACTCCAACTGACCCGAATAATTGACACCCGGATTCCACCGGGGGATTGGAATGCCGTCTTCGCACAGGCCGAGAAGATGGACACTAGCGGGTGGGGCAGACTATTTGAATGGACGTCCACCCGTCCCGATCCATTTCAGGATTTGGTTTAGCCTGCGTCGGGCTTACCTGGGTATTGAGGAAAAGCGGAAGTGCAAATAATCGCTTCCGGACAGGTAAATGTGTCAGTTCCCAAAATCAGGCACAATCATTGCAGGCTAGGTACCTGCGCGCCGACGCCCTATGCATCCTTTATTCCTTGCGTACCTTTGTATGTTTGGAAGTTATCCCTCCAACCCCTGCCAGTGAGCCGACCGAAGATCAAAATTAAAATGGACAAGCGCGGATTTGACGAAGACCAGGAAATGCTACCCTTCATCGGATTAGAAGACGGTGACGAAGAGCGGATCGACGGCAATACACCGAGCCCTATTCCCATCCTGGCATTGAAAAACGCCGTACTGTTCCCCACCATTGTTACCCCGATCAATATCGGGCGGGACCGCTCAATCAATGCCGTGAACCACGCTCAGGAGGGTAATCGCCTGGTGGCCGTCTTCTCCCAACGCGATCAAAACATCGAGGAGCCCGAGATCAAGGATCTCTACGAGGTGGGTACGCTGGCGCGCATCCTGAAGATGCTGCGGATGCCGGATGGTAGCCTGACCGCCGTATTGCGTGGTGGGCAGCGGGTGCGTCGCACGTCAATAGCCCACGAAACTCCCTTTATGGCGGGTAACATCGAGGCTATGGAGTACGAGGAGCCCGGAGAGGAAATGACCTTTAAAGCTACGATGGACAGCATCCGGGACATGGCCGTCCGTGCCGTGGAGCTAAGCCCGAATATCCCCACCGAGGCACGGGTAATGCTGGATAACATCAACCGCCCCAGCCAGTTGCTCAACTTCATTGCCAGCAACCTGAACGGGGAGATTCACACCAAGCAGAAGTTGCTGGAGACCAACGCGCTATCGACTAAAGCCGAAGGTGTATTGAACGAGCTACGCAAGGAACTCCACATTCTCCAACTGCGCGATCAGATCGAGAATAAGACGCGCGGTGATATCGAACAGCAGCAGCGGCAGTATTTCCTCAACCAGCAGATTAAGGCTATCCAGGACGAGCTCGGGGAGAATCCAAACGAGCAGCAGATCCAGGAACTGGAAGCCCGTGCGGAAGATAAAAAGTGGCCGGAAGAGGTGGCCAAAACCTTCGAGCGGGAGGTCGTGCGCCTCAAGCGGATGAACCCCCAGGTAGCCGAATTCAGCGTGCAGCTCTCCTACCTTGAGATGCTCCTCGACCTGCCCTGGCAGGAATACACCGAAGACAACTTCGACCTGAAGTCAGTAGCCAAGGTGCTGGACGAGGACCATTACGGGCTGGAGAAGGTGAAGGACCGCATCCTCGGCCACCTTGCGGTATTGAAACTGAAAGGGGACATGAAGGCTCCGATCGTCATGCTTCTTGGCCCTCCGGGCGTAGGTAAGACGAGTCTTGGCAAAAGCATCGCGCAGGCCCTCGGCCGTAAATTCGTCCGCATCAGTCTGGGCGGACTCCACGACGAAAGTGAGATCCGGGGCCACCGCAAGACCTACATCGGCGCCATGCCCGGGCGCATCGTGCAATCCCTGCGCAAGGTCGGGAGTGCCAATCCGGTATTCATCCTGGATGAGATCGATAAGATCGGGCAGAGTCACCGCGGGGATCCCTCCTCGGCGCTGCTGGAAGTGCTTGACCCGGAACAGAATACCACCTTCCACGATAATTACCTGGATCTGGACGTGGATCTTAGCAAAGTGCTTTTCATTGCCACGGCAAATAGCCTGCAGAATGTCCAGCCTGCGCTGCGGGACCGGATGGAGATCATCCGACTCAGTGGATATTCCACCGAGGAAAAACTTCAGATCGCCAAGCGGCACCTGGTACCCAAGCAGCGCAAGGCGCACGGCCTGAAGACCAAACAGGTCAAGATTCCCGTCGCCACCCTGCGGGAAGTGGTGGAAGGCTATACCCGCGAGAGCGGCGTGCGTGCCCTCGACCGCCAGATAGCCGGCCTGATGCGTCACGCCGCCAAGCAGATCGCCATGGAGGGGGCGGAGGAGGTCTCGATTGCGAAGGAGGACCTGGAAGAAATTTCGGGGCCCCGCATTTTCGAACGCGAACCCTACCGGGTTGGCCGACAGGCGGGCATCGCCATTGGTATGGCCTGGACGCAGGTGGGGGGCGAAATCCTATTCGTGGAGGCTAGCCTAAGCCCTGGGAAGGGGGGCATCCAGCAGACCGGTAACCTGGGAAGCGTCATGAAGGAAAGCGCCACAACGGCACGTTCTTACCTGCGCGCAAATGCCGAAGCGATCGGCATCGATCAGGAAGCTTTCAAGTCGCAGGATATCCACGTACACGTCCCCGAAGGCGCCACGCCGAAGGACGGCCCCAGCGCCGGCATCACTATGCTCACGGCCATGGCCAGCGTGTATACCGGCCGGCCGGTGAAGCCCTACCTGGCTATGTCGGGAGAGATCACCCTGCGTGGCCGCGTATTACCGGTAGGTGGCATCAAAGAGAAATTGCTCGCCGCCCGACGCGCGGGAATGAAGCAGATCATTTTGAGTCAATCCAACGAGCGCCATGTGCGCGAGGTGGAAGCCCGCTACCTCAAGGGTATCCGGATCGATTACGTGGAGAATATGCTCGACGTTTTGGAGCTGGCGCTCGAACCCGCGTGAACAGGAGTTGACGGTCGGCCAACAACCCCCGCCCCTAAATAATCGTTAACAAGGGTGAGTCCAGCCAACCGGTGAAGTCCCTGCGGCGTCCTTTTATCGATTACGTTTGTACCTGACTATGAAGTACCTCTTCCTCTTTTTTCTGTGTTTTGGCTTTGCTACCGTTGCCCACGCTCAACTCGTAGATCAGTACGGTGAACCCCTGGTGCAATTCTCGGGGATGGTGCTCGACGGCACGACCAGCCAGCTTCAACCCGTACCCTACGCCACGGTCCTTATTAAGAACGATGGTCGCGGAACTTACGCCAATTTGGAGGGCTTCTTCAGCATTGTCGCGCATAAGGGAGATACTATCCTCTTCAGCGCATTGGGATACGAAGACGTATCGTTCGTCATCGACCCCGAACTGGAGGACGATAAATACAGCCTGGTGCAGTTGATGACCTACAATGCAATTGACCTTCCAGAGGCGGTAGTATTCCCCTGGCCGAGCCGCGATCACTTCAAACTGGAATTTCTTGCCATGGACGTAACGCCCGAACTGCAGTCGCGTGCCACCGAGAACCTGAGCGCGGATAAACTCGAGCGGTTGCAGGAAACCGTACCCCTAAGCGGCGCGGAGAACAGCAGCTATTACCTCCGGCAGCAGGCCCGGCAAACGTATTACATCGGACAGCGTCCCCCCATGAACATCTTCAGTCCGGTAGCGTGGAAGCAGTTCTTCGACGGTTGGAAGCGGGGCGATTTCAAGCGGAAGGACGACTAGGAAATATTCCATTTACAGCAGAAGGAAGGGGCGAAGAATGGGATGTAGACTACTTGGGGTTTCTATACATCGGATGTCTGAATTCTACTTCCCCGGACCGGTAAAAGCTTTATAATCAAGCTTATAAGCCAAAATGACAGGTGGGAATAGACATCCGATGTCTACAACCCCCTCCGAATATTATTCCGGAATACAGCCTCGACATTCAAATTAATAGAATTATATCCTGTCTAGTTTTTTATGGTGGTTAGGTGGACTAACTTATTAGGTTTCGGCTCTCCTCGCTCCTGCGCTACCGGAAGGAGGTATCGCAACCAGCCAACAAGCCGAGATGTTACTCCGCCATGCCACCCCCAGCAAGACGCAGTCGAAAGCCAGAAGAAGCAAAAAGCTGGCGCGACCAACTTTCCGCCCTAAAGAATTTGCCCCCCTTTTTTCGGCTGATTTACCGGACGAGTCCCTCGCTCACGCTAACCAACGTGGTGCTCCGCTTGCTGCAGTCGGCCCTGCCCACCGCGATCCTTTACGTCGGCAAACTCATCATTGACGAAGTACTGCTCATCATTGATGGGGCGGGGGATACCACCTTCCTCTGGGAGATGATCGCGCTGGAGCTGGTCCTTGCCCTATCTTCGGATCTATTAAGTCGGGGGATTAGCCTGGTGGACAGCCTCCTCGCCGATCTCTATACCAATCAAACGAGTGTCGATCTGATGCGCCACGCGGCTACGCTCGACCTCTACCACTTTGAGGATTCGGAGTTTTACGATAAGATGGAACGGGCGCGGCGGCAGACCACGAGCCGGTCGACGCTCATCTCCCAGTTGCTGGCTCAGTTTCAGAGCACGGTTACCCTCATCGTACTGGGAGTTAGTGTTGCGGCCTTCAACCCCTGGCTGATTGTCCTCTTGGTGGTGGCAGTCATCCCCAGCTTCATCCAGGAAAACTATTTTAACCAGCAGGTATACAGCCTCACGCGAAGCTGGACTCCCGAACGTCGGGAGCTGGACTACCTCCGGTACCTCGGCGCCAGCGACGTGACGGCCAAGGAGGTGAAGATCTTCGGACTGGCGGACTTCATCACCAATCGCTTCCACGAGCTTTCGATGAAGTACTATCACGTCAACCGCAAGCTCTCGATCCGCCGGGCGGGGTGGGGGGCTTTTTTCAGCGCGATCAGTTCGCTGACCTATTACGGTGCCTACGTCCTGATCATTTTTCAAACCATCAACGGCGTCATTACGGTTGGTTCCCTAACCTTCTTATCGGGAGCTTTCCGGCGGATGCAGACCGGGCTGCAGACCATCCTCTCCCGCTTTGCCACGATCGGGGAGAACGCGCTCTACCTTCAGGATCTATTCGACTTCTTCGCCATTCGTCCCAACATCGCCGACCGGCCGGGATCCATCCCTTTTCCGGAAACGGTGCGGCTGGGATGGGAATTCGAACACGTCAGCTTTAAGTACCCGAACAGTGAAAACTACGCTATCCGCGATCTTTCGTTCACGCTGCCCGCCGGTCAGAAGCTGGCTCTGGTTGGAGAAAACGGGGCCGGCAAAACGACCCTGGTCAAATTGCTGGCCCGCCTCTACGAGCCGTCCGAAGGCCGCATTCTCCTCGACGGTCGTGACCTGCGGGAATACGAGCTTAGTACGTTGCGGGACAATGTTGGCGTGATCTTCCAGGATTTCTTCCGGTACCAGATGACCGCCCGGGAAAATATCGTGGTCGGTAGGGTAGAGGAGAGCCAGAATACCGCCCGTATCGAAGACAGCGCTCGTAAAAGCCTGGCTGAAGAGGTGATCAACGGTCTGGGCGACGGTTACGACCAACTACTTGGAAGACGATTCGCCGGCGCCGTTGACCTCAGCGGCGGGCAGTGGCAGAAGATTGCTCTGGCCCGGGCCTATATGCGAGATGCCCAACTCCTTATCCTGGACGAACCCACCAGCGCACTCGACGCGCGCGCGGAATACGAAGTGTTTCAGCGGTTTACCGCACTCATTGAGGGAAAGACGGCCGTGCTGATCTCTCACCGGTTCTCCACCGTCCGCATGGCCGATCACATTCTCTTCCTGGAATACGGCGGGCTGCTGGAGGAGGGTAGCCATGAGGAATTGATCGCACTTGGTGGCCGGTATGCGGAACTCTTCGAACTCCAGGCTGCCGGGTATAGGTAAGTAGACGCCTGGTCGCTTCGCTTCCCGGCTGGTAGACGGGCTTCGCCCTGGTAGACGCCTGGTCGCTTCGCTTCCCGGCTGGTAGACGGGCTTCGCCCTGGTAGACGCCTGGTCGCTTCGCTTCCCGGCTGGTAGACGGGCTTCGCCCTGGTAGACGCCTGGTCGCTTCGCTTCCCGGCTGGTAGACGGGCTTCGCCCTGTAGACGCCTGGTCGCTTCGCTTCCCGGCTGGTAGACGGGCTTCGCCCTCGTAGACGCCTGGTCGCTTCGCTTCCCGGCTGGTAGACGGGCTTCGCCCTGGTAGACGCCTGGTCGCTTCGCTTCCCGGCTGGTAGACGGGCTTCGCCCTGGTAGACGGCCTGGTCGCTTCGCTTCCTGTTGTGCAGATCTCATTCGCTACGTCAACAGTTTAATTTCTATACCACAGCCCAACGAATCCACAGGATGAAGTGAAGTAAGAAAACAAATCTCAAAACATTCCGCTACTCTCTAAAAGACTAAAAGACTAAAAGACTAAAAGACTAAAAGACTAAAGAACTAAAGAACTAAAACCCTAACTCCTCTTCTTATTAATCTGAAAAGCAGCCGAGATCAAGCTAAGGTGAGAGAACGCTTGCGGAAAATTCCCCAATTGCTCGCCGTGTAAACCGATCTCCTCGCTCATTAGTCCCAGGTGGTTGGCGTAGCCGAGCATTTTTTCGAAAACGACCGTGGCTTTATCGAGCTCCCCGATACGGGCCAGGCACTCCACGTACCAGAAAGAGCAGATGGCGAATGCCCCCTCGTCCCCTTCGAGTCCGTCGGTGGCACCGTGTTCGAGCTTGTAGCGGAAGATGAGGACGTCGGCGGACAGCTTGTCCTCGATGGCCTTGAAGGTTTGCAGCCACCGGGGTTCCTGGCTACTCACGAATCGAAGCAGGGGCATCAACAGGGCACTGGCATCCAGGGTCGAACTGCCCTTGAATTGCACGTAGGCTTGCAGATCCTCATTCCAGAAATTTTCGAAGATGTCTTCGTAGATCGTGTCCCGGATTTTTCGCCATTCACCCATGGGACAGGGTAGACTACGGTCGTCGGCGATCTTCATAGCCCGGTCGATCGCCACCCAGCAGCAGACGGCCGAGTGGAGGAATCGCTCCTTCCCGCTGCGTACCTCCCAGATGCCGTGATCCTCTTCCTGCCAGTGTGCCACTACGTAATCCACCAGTTTGCGGATCGACTGCCAGAACCGGTGGGTAATACTACCCCCTGCCTTATTATATAAATAAATGGTATCGATCAGCTCTCCATAGATGTCCATTTGCTTCTGATCGTGCGCGCCGTTGCCGATACGAACGGGCTTACTCCCCCGGTACCCCTCCAGGTGATCGAGTTCGTTCTCGACCAGCTCCGTTTCACCGTCAACCGCGTACATCAACTGAAGGTGGTCCATGCACTTATCCCGGATCCAATCCATGAACTGCTCCGCCTCTTTGGTGTATCCCAGGCGGAGAAAGGCGTACATCGTAAAGGCCGCGTCGCGGACCCAGGTGTAGCGGTAGTCCCAGTTTCGTGACCCCCCCATCTTCTCCGGGAGCCCGAAGGTGGCCGCGGCGATGGTGCTCCCGTAGCGGGCGGAGGTAAGGAGTTTGAGGGTTAGTGCCGACCGCAGGACCGCTTCCTTCCAGAAACCGTCATATTTACATTTGGCAGACCACTTATTCCAGTACCGTCGGCACTTGGTGAAGCTGTCCATCCAGTCCAGGTCGAAATTTTTGCCCTCGTTCAGCGTGAGAATGAAGTCAAGATCGTCATCCTGGCTCAGGTCGACCAAAGCAGTTAGGCAATTCTCGCCGATGTCCATGTCAACGTCGCAAAGCAACAGCATGGTGGGCTGCTCGCCGTTCGGGTCCCGCAGCAAGTACCCACGACCGTTCGGATTCTTTTCTACGACGCAGCCCGATTTTCCGTAATTGTACCTGGGAGCAATCTTGACCCGGACGGTATGCTGACCATAGACGCCCTTCAGTCTGCGGAAGATGGCAAAGTCACGCTCTTCGCTGACGATGGGCATGAAGTCGGTAAGTTCAGCGATCCCATCCTCGCTCAGAAAGCGCGTGATGAGGATATTGGTGCCAGGTAAGTATAATTGCTTATTCTGGGTGTCTTCGGCTACACATTCGAAGCTGAAGAAGCCCCCGATATCGGCGTCCAATAATCGCGCGAAGACCGTTGGAGAATCAAAACGCGGTAGGCATAAAAAATCGATGCTGCCCGTCACGCTCACCAGGGCAGTGGTATGTAGATTTCCGATGATGCCGTGTTCGGCAATGGGTAGGTAGCGGTTGGGGTAGGCGAAATTGTGCTCACTCATTAGCGTCTCCAACCATAGAATGGGCGGCTGGTTTACCAGACTCTGTAGTAAGATATACCCCCTTTAGTCGGCGTATAGGAAAGGGCGCCGGAGCGCAGGGTTTAAGCTAGCGGATTGGAAAAGTCATATTGACCCAAATTCGACCGTCAATCCCCCAAAAATAACGTTTTCTTAAGGCTATCGTGCAAGCATGGAATAGGGGTTCTAACGTCTATGGGGTGTTATTAAAGTGAAGGATCTTCCCAATAGACTAAGTGAATAAGATGAAAACGATATACAGAATTTTGGTGGTAGCCCTCCTGACGCTACCATTCGCAGGTTTCGCCCAGGGCTTCAATTCCTTCGGCCAGAATAAACCCAATTACGAGAATTTCGACTACGACGTCTACCAGTCGCCGCACTTCGAGATGTACACCTACATCGATAACGAGGAGTGGTTGAAAAACTTCCTAAACGACAGCGAGGAATGGTACCGCGTGCACCAGCTCGTGCTGCGGGATACCATCGATTTTAAGAACCCGATGATCATCTACGCTAACCACGCGGATTTTCAACAGACCAACGCCATCAGCGGTCAGATCGGCTCCGGTACCGGTGGTGTGACCGAGGCCTTCAAGAACCGGGTCGTGCTACCGGTCGCGCACACCAATGCCCAGACCCACCACGTACTCGGCCACGAACTCGTCCACGCCTTCCAGTACGATATGGTGATCCGGGGCGACAGTACGAACCTGCGTGACCTCGGCAATCTGCCCCTCTGGATGGTCGAGGGTCTGGCGGAGTACCTGAGTATCGGCTCCGTCGATCCCTTCACCGCCATGTGGATGCGGGATGCCGTATTAAACGACGACGTGCCCAGCCTGAAGGATCTCAGCAGCGGCCGGTATTTCCCGTACCGGTACGGTCAGGCTTTCTGGTCCTTCGTGACCGGCCTGCAGGGCGACGATGTCATCAATCCATACTTCCGGGCCACCGCCAAGTGGGGCCTGGAGCGCGCCACCAAGTTGGTGCTGGGCTATGAATTCGACGATTTCAGCAAGCTCTGGGAAGACGCGCTGCGCAAAACCTACGGCGACCAGATCGGTGACGCTAAGGACGACCGCTTCGTGGGTGACCTCCTGGTCGGCGGCGATAAGGGAGGCGGACGGATCAACATTGCCCCGGAGATCAGCCCCGATGGTAAGTATATGATCTACCTGTCCGAGCAGGACCTCTTCAGCATCGATATGTTCCTCGCCGATGCCCGCACCGGTGAACAGATCCGCAAGATCCGTACCCGCACCGTAGGTACCCACCTCGACGAGATCAGCTACATCGAAACCAGCGGCACATGGAGCCCGAATAGCAAGCAGTTTGCCTACACCGCGGTCAGTAAGGGCCAGAACGTCCTTATCATCGCGGACGTAGAATCCGGGAAATCCGAACGGGAGATTCGCCCCGAAAACCTGCCGGCCTTCACCTTCCCCAGCTGGTCGCCCGACGGGCGGTCCATCGTAGTAGCCGGCCTGAAGCAGGGACAAACCGACCTGTATTCCATCGATGTCCGGAGTGGGAGGGTGACGCAGTTGACGAACGACATCTACAGTGAGATCCATCCCACCTGGTCGGCCGACGGGCAGACGATCTACTACAGCACCGATGCCCGCGGCATGCAGCTAAAGGAGCGCCCCTACGGTGCCCTCCGCTTCAACCTGGCCGCGCTAGACGTCGAGAGCCGCGAGAGCCGCGAACTGGATGTCTTCCCCGGTGCTGATAACCTGAACCCTATTGAGGGTCAGGACGGTAAGGTATACTTTCTAAGTAACCGGGATGGTTTCCGCAACATCTACCGCTTCGACCCGGCCACCGAAACGGCCGAGCGAATGACCGACCTCATCACCGGCGTATCGGGTATCACCCACTACGCTCCGGCCATGTCCATCGACCGCAGCAACAACCGCCTGGTCTATACGTACTTCAATCAGAAGGGGTATAAAATATTCGGTACACAGGTCGACGAGATGGAAGCCGTGGAGGTACCCGTCGACTCCGTGGATCTGACCCCGGCCACCTTGCCGCGCCTGAACCCACGTGCTACCCTGAAGGTCGACGAACTGCTGGCCAACATGGATAAGTACGATGTGATCTCCAGCGACGAGATCCTCTCCCAGCCCTATCAACCCAAATTCAAGCTCGATTACGCCAGCGGTGGCGCCGGTGCCGGCGTAGGTACCAACCAGGTTTTCGGAACGACCACTGGTCTGGCCGGCGGCGTGCAGTTGCTCTTTAGCGATATCCTGGGTAATAACCAGCTCATGACCTCGCTGAGCCTGAACGGAGAGATCACCGACTTTGGCGGTAGCGTAGCCTGGCTCAACAAGAAAACGCGCGTGAACTACGGGTTTAGTCTGAGCCGTGTCCCCTTCCGAAACTTCGCCACCGTACAACCCTTCCTGGACACGCTACAATTTAACGACGATCAGCAAGTCGAGCTGATCAACGCGCCCTACATCATCAGCCGGCTTTACCAGAACCAGGTAGGTGGTTTTGCCTCCTATGCCTTCAACACGAATCTGCGCCTGGAGGGGAGCCTGAGTGGGGCCATCTACAACAACCGCGTGGACGAATACGCGCGCTACTTCAATCCCGTTACCGGCTATCCGATTCAGGTCAACGCACAACCCGAACGGCGGGAAGACCTCGAGCAGGAAAGCTTCAACCTTTTCAACGGAGGTGTTGCCCTGGTCGGCGATAATGCCAGCTTCGGCCTCACGGCTCCGATCAAGGGACACCGCTTCCGCCTGGGCGTGGATCAGTACGCCGGTCGCTATGCCTTCACGGCCGTGAATACCGATTATCGCCAGTACCTATGGTTTGGTAAGGGTGCCCTTGCCTTTCGCGCACTGCACTTCGGCCGCTACGGCGAAGGAGGCCAGGATCTCTACCCGCTTTACGTCGGTAGCCCCTGGTACATGCGTGGTCTGAATGCCAACGACGCGATTAACTCACTGGAGGCGAACGGAAGGAATATCAATGAGCTGTTGGGTAGCAAGGTGCTGGTCTCCAATGTCGAATTACGTATCCCCTTTACCGGACCGGAGCAATTGGCGCTGATCAAGTCAAAATTTCTGTTCAGTGACCTCAACTTCTTCATCGACGGTGGTATGGCCTTTACCGACTTCGCTCAGTTCAGTGGCCCGGAGTATACGCTGGATAAGAACGGGGAGATCCTCACCGGCCCCGATGGCGAGCCCTACATCGTCCGCCCGGGCGTTCAGCCCATCTTTACGGCTGGTGTCAGCGCACGGGTGAACGTTTTCGGCCAGATTGTAGTAGAGCCCTACCTGGCCCGTCCGTTGATCGACGGGGGTAGCTGGAACTTCGGGGTGAACTTGCTTCCTGGCTGGTAGGCACCGGTCGTCCGCACAGCTCTGCTGGTCGGCCGACGGGTTGAAGTCGTCCGCACAGCTCTGCTGGTCGGCCGACGGGTTGAAAGTAGTAGCTGGGCCGACGAGCATCAGGGTTTTCCGTGGGCGGACTGTACTTATTAGTGGTAGCTCGGCGGACCAGCCCTAGTCGTCCGCACAGCTCTGCTGGTCGGCCGACGGGTTGAATATCCTCAGTAGTAGCTGGGCCGACGAGCAGCAGGGTTTTCCGTGGGCGACTGTACTTATTGGTGGTAGCTCGGCGGACCAGCCCTCGTCGTCCGCACAGCTCTGCTGGTCGGCCGACGGGTTATACCGAGTACCAGGTTGCCGGCTTTCCAATATTGATCATCCTTATGGTTTTCCCCTGCGAGTATTTTTAAACCGCCGCTCATCTTCATAAACTTGGGCTTGACGACCTGCATTTTGTTGAGAAAAGCGTTACTTAACCGGTCAAGCAGCCATTTTCCGCTCATGCAAACCGGTAATACTGACGTTATCGGCTAATTCGGATAGTTCAAGCAAGCTTATAGCTTTTTTCAGCATGCTCACCTGGATACTACTCCCCTTTCTGCTACTAGTCTCCTTTGACCCTACGGAAGAGAACGTCACGCCGCCCCCCCAGTCGGAGCCGGAAGCGACTTTCGTAAATCCAGTCTATCCGGTCGGCCCGGATCCTTGGGTCTTCCAGGTGCAGGAGACCTACTACGTGACCTATACTACCGGACGTAACATTACCCTCATCGAAACGTCGGAAATGTCCGACCTGCGCTCCGCCGCCGCCCGCTCACGTGTGGTCTGGTCGCCCCCGGCCTCCGGCATGAACTCCAACCAGATCTGGGCGCCGGAGATTCACCGGATTGAGAATACCTGGTACGTGTACTACGCCGCCAGCGACGGCAATAACGACAACCACCGCATGTGGGTACTGGCCAATGAGGACGCTGACCCCCTTTCAGACAATTGGGAAGACCGCGGCGAACTCGAATTACCGGACGACAAATGGGCAATCGACGGAAGCCCGGTGGAAATTGACGGACAGTGGTACTTCGCCTGGTCGGGATGGGAAGGAAATACCAACGTGCAGCAGGATATCTATATGGCCCGCATGGATAGCCCCACCGCGGTGAGCAACGACCGCGTTCTGCTGCTGGAACCCGAGGCTGCCTGGGAAACGAACGGTACCGACCCACGCGTCGTCGAGGGGCCGCAGTTCATCATCCATGAGCGTTCCGTATTCATGTTCTATTCGGCCGGGGGATGCTGGACGGATGGCTACAGCCTGGGCGCCATGCAATTGGAGACCGGAGAAGATCCGATGAATGCGGCCAACTGGAGTCGGCTCGACCAGAATCCGCTCTTCACCTCCAATGCGGCCGCACGGGCGTACGGACCGGGACACAATTCCTTTTTCACCTCACCGGATGGCAGTGAGTCCTGGATACTTTACCACGCGAACGCGGGACCCGGAAAGGGATGCGGGGATGAGCGAAGTATGCGGATGCAGCCATTTAGCTGGTCGTCCGAAGGACTTCCCGTGCTCGGGGAGCCCGTGGCGCTCGGCCAATCGCTGCCCGTACCGGCGGGAGAGTAAATGCCACCCGCTTCCCCTAGTTAAGATAATGGTTTTAAAACTTGAAGTCATCGTGCGAAATACTACATATCTGTTTTTTGGCGTAGCCCTGCTCGTCGTGACTGCTTGCCGCCAACAGCCTGCCGGGGAAGCGCCAGCGACCGCGGAGTTGCCGGCGTTTCAGAATCCCCTCGACGTTGAGTTCGGGGACCCCTTTATCCTGGACGACGGAGATGGTGCCTTCTATATGTACGGGACCGGCGGAGGCGCCAAGGACGGTTTCGCCGTTTACTCCTCGACCGACCTGGTCAATTGGACCGACCGGGGGCAGGTGTACTACGGCAACACCGAAGACAGCTGGAACGAAAGCGCCTTCTGGGCACCGGAATGCTACAAGATGGACGGTAAATACTACCTCTTCTACAGTGCCAACTGGAAGTACAACCCAACCGACGAGGCCGAGAATTTTCACATCGGCGTCGCGGTAGCCGACGCACCCACGGGGCCCTTTACCGATATTCAGAATAAGCCCCTATTCGAACCCGGTTACCCCATTATTGACGCCAACGTGTTTCAGGACGACAACGGCAAATACTACCTGTACTACTCCCGCGCATGCTACAAGCATCCGGTCGAGAGCGAGGTGGCCGACTGGGCCCGAGCCGAGGGGCTATACGACGAGATCGAGGAAAGCTGGGTGTACGGCATCGAGCTTAGTCCGGACTTCACTTCCGTGATCGGGGAGCCGGAATTGTTGCTGCGTCCGCCGGTGAGCATGGATAACGAGAATGCGGAATGGGAAAGCCGTTCCGTCACCTCGGGGGAAATCAATCGTCGCTGGACCGAGGGATCGTTTACCTTTAAAAACGATGGCAAGTATTATATCATGTATTCCGCGAATCACTATGCAGGTCCAAATTACGCCGTGGGTTATGCCACCGGCGAACATCCGCTGGGCCCCTTCACCAAGGCAAACAATAACCCCGTGCTGGAGAAAAACATAAACCAGGGGGGAGCGGTAACCGGTACGGGCCACAATATGGTCCTCTTCCTCCACGGAGGAAAGGAAATGTATGCCGTTTACCACGGACGCACCCAGCAGACCGGAGATGAAAGAGTAGTATTCATGGATAAGCTTGAAATACTTCCAGACGGAAAGCTCGTGGTCAAGGGTCCGACTACGACGGCGCTACCCAATCCCCTGTCAAAATAAACGCACCAGAAAACACTTCAATGCCATGAGAGAATTCCTCTGTATTACGCTTCTACTAGCAACGTGTATGGCCGGTTACGGCCAATCATCCGTCCTCGAAGCGAACCGGTGGTCGGTGGAAAAGGCCGAGGCCTGGTACGCGGAACACGACTGGCTTACGGGGGCCAATTTCAATCCCAGTACCGCTATCAACCAGCTGGAAATGTGGCAAGAGGACACCTTCGATCCCGAAACGATCGACCGGGAATTGGGCTTCGCCGAAGGCATTGGATTCAACACGATGCGGGTGTACCTGCATAGCCTGGCCTACGAAGCGGACCCTGAAGGGTTCAAGGAGCGTATCGACACCTACCTGGGTCTGGCCGATCGGCACGGTATCAGCACTATGTTCGTCATCTTCGACGACGTCTGGGGCAAGACGCCCCGGATCGGTGAACAACCCGATCCGATCCCCGGCACGCACAACTCCGGGTGGGTACAGGATCCCGGTGATCCCGCCTCCCGGGAGGAAGAGAATTTCCCCGCTCTGGAAACGTACGTCAAAGACCTACTGACCACCTTCGCCGATGACGATCGCATACTGATGTGGGACTTGTACAACGAGCCCGGTAACAGCGGCAAGCTTACGTCCTCCATGCCCCTGCTGCAGAACGTGTTTACGTGGGCGCGGGAGGTCAATCCCAGCCAGCCGCTGACCGTTGGTCTCTGGGCCTGGGGCTTTCAGGAACTCAATACTTTTCAGGCCCAGAATTCCGATATTCTCACGTACCACCAGTACGAGGGGCCGAGGGAACACCAGCTGATCATCAACCTACTCAAGACCCACGGCCGGCCGATGATCTGCACCGAGTACATGGCGCGTACGAACAACAGTCGTTTCTGGAATATCCTGCCGTTGCTTAAGCGGGAGAACATCGGGGCAATCAACTGGGGACTCGTCGCCGGTAAATCCAATACCATCTACGCGTGGAACACACCGATCGAAGACGGTCGCGAACCCGATGAATGGTTCCACGATATCTTTCGGCCCGATGGCACCGCCTACCGCCAGGACGAAGTGGACCTCATCCGGAGATTGAATGATGAGGAATAGTCGTCCGCACAGCTCTGCTGGTCGGCCGACGGATTATCAATTGCTGGGCCGACGAGCAGCGGTACTTTCCTCGGGCCGTGATACGGGTTGGTGGTAGCTCGGCGGACCAGCGCCAGTCGTCCGCACGGCTCCGCCGGTCGGCCGACGGGTCACGGGTGAATAATCTCGTCGTTCCCAACTATCTTACTCCATTCTTATCCCAGCTACTATGTTCAGGTTCTTAACTGCGCTAATGGTGTATAGCGGATTGTCCGCTTGCCAGGCCGTTCTCCCGCCCCACGAAAAGGAAGGGGAGAGCAGGGCCGGAAACCCCATCTTTCCCGGCTGGTACGCCGATCCGGAAGGGGTGGTATTCGGTGACGAATACTGGATCTTCCCTACCTATTCGGCAGCCTACGGGGACCAGCTTCATCTGGACGCTTTTTCTTCCCCGGACCTGGTGAACTGGACCAAGCACGAGCGAATTCTCGATACCAACATCGTACCCTGGGTGCGACAGGCCATGTGGGCGCCGGCGGCAATCGAAAAGGACGGCAGGTACTACCTCTTCTTTGCGGGTAACGACGTGCAACGACCCAGTCGGCCGGGCTGGGATCCGGATAACGACATCAACCACAGCGGCGGCATCGGGGTGGCGGTGGCCGATGCTCCCGGTGGGCCGTACGTCGATCACATCGGCGGTCCACTCATCGATACGTTCTACCACGACGCCCAACCCATCGATCAGTTCGTTTACCGCGACGTCGACGATACGTATTACATCTACTACGGCGGTTGGGGCCACTGCAACATCGGACGGCTCAACGATAATTTCACCGGCTTTCTCCCCTGGGAGGATGATGCGCTATTTCACGAGATCACCCCGGAAAATTACGTGGAAGGGCCGTTTCTCTTCCGGCGCGAAGACACGTACTACCTGATGTGGTCGGAAGGAGGCTGGACCAACGATACCTATAAGGTGGCCTACGGAATGGCGGATAGTCCCACGGGGCCTTTTCCCCGCGTCGGAACCATTCTGGAGGCCGATACTACAATTGCTACCGGCGCCGGACACAACAGCGCTATCCGTGTACCCGGTACCGACGACTGGTATATGGTCTACCACCGACGGCCCATTCCCAATGAAGGACGGGATCACCGGGTTACCTGTATCGACCGAATGTACTTCAACCCCGACGGCACCATCCAACCGGTCAAAATGACCTTTACGGGCGTCGAACCCCGGCCGTTGGACAAATGATTTGTTGATGTGCCGCTAATCTCACTGCGTACGATCCTATACACAGCACTGGAGGAGTTTCAGGTAGTTGACGGCCTTTCGAACCGTCCGGAACTCAGTCGGTTGGATACCAAATGCCTTACCGCCTTCCCATGAATCGTTGTACCTGCGTCCTCGCCCTGCTTTTGATCAGTTTGCTGAGCTGTAATAATACCGATCCGAACGACTACCAGGCCGCCCACCAACTTAGCGGAGAGGCGATGGGAAGCTATTACCGCATTACATATTTAGGCGAACACCTGGACGGCCTGGAGGAAAGCATTGATAGTTTGCTGGAAGCGTATAACCTCGAACTTTCCCCCTGGGTGGAGGAGAGTACGATCAGCCGGTTCAACCGCAGCATACACGGCGTATCACTGGCCGAAACTATCCACTTTCGTCCTAACCTGGAGCTGGCCGGGGAGGTGGTAGAACGGACGGCCGGGGCGTATGACCCTACGGTAGCGCCACTAGTAAAATACTGGGGTTTTGGAACGGGTGAAAAACGGACGACGAACGAGGTGGACACTCTGGAGCTTAAGGCCATCCGCGAGGACGTCGGGTATGGTTTGGTCCAGGTAAACAACGATTCACTGCTTAAGGACCGACGCGGCGTCCAACTCGATCTCAATGCCAGCGCCAAGGGCTACGGCGTGGACCTGATATCCGCCTTACTTGTCGAACGGGGTCGTCCGAATCATTTGGTGGATATCGGCGGCGAATTCAGGGCCGGTGGGACTAAGAACGGTCGACCCTGGCGGGTAGCCATTCGCCTGCCGGAAGAAAAGTTGGAAGCGGTCGCCTCGGCCGGTACGCTACCGCTGTCGGATGGCCGAGCGCTTGCCACCAGCGGCAATTACCTAAACTATTACAAGGTGGACGGAGAAACCTACAGCCACACCATTAACCCGCTTACCGGTTATGTCGAGCGCAATGCCTTACTCAGCGCCAGCGTCCTGGCCAACGATTGCGCTAGGGCGGATGCCTATGCTACGGCTTGTATGGTACTGGGGCCAGCGGGGGCGCTGAAACTGATACAGAATGACCCTACCCTGGATGGATACTTTTTAGTACGTGGAGAGGACGATACACTGGAGGTGCTGAGTACCCTGGAGGACTTATAACGCATGGTGATTGTTTCGTATATTGAGGATGGCTACCACGCTGGTATTGACTCGCTATTTTTGTTGGTCGCGTGGAGTTAAATCGATAGAGGCTTTTCTATTCGCACGTTACGATGTACAACACAACACCCGCTGGACCCGAGGCCAAACTCGAGACCAGTTTCGTACCCCACATTTTGCAACGACAGTTGCTCCTGGATCCGCAGTGGAGAAGCGGCGAAGTCGTAGATCAAGATCACGTCGCCCTGCTCTGGGTGGATATCGTGGGCTTTTCCGGAATGTGTAACCGCATTTTTAAGGACGTTCACAGCGGAGTCAACAAAATCACTAAAGTGCTGGAAGAGCACTACGATTTCGTACTTGAAGCTATTGCCGAAAGTGGGGGTGAGCCCCTGTTCTACGTCGGAGACGGAGTAATGGGAGCCTGGACGGGTACTGCCGCGCAAGCGGAAGACTGCATACATCACGCGATTATGTGCGCCCAACGCATTATCGACGGGCGCACCGCAGTAGATGACCTGGGCAACAAACTGGATGTCCACTTGCTTGTAGCATACGGCGATTGGGCCATGGCAGGTCTGAACGGAGCTCTCGGCCACAAACTTCTCAGTTTTTACGGTGAAGCCTTCTATCAGATTGAGATCGTCGCCAGGAACCGGGCCCCCAATCAAGTGCTGATCGCAAATCGTGCACTGGATCACCTTTCCGGCAATCCGGCGGTAAAAAAAGTCCAGCATGACTCGTCCATTCTGTTGGACCGCTTACCTCAACTTTTCGCCTCTCGCCAATCCCCGCCAGAGATGTCCGTCAAAATAGTAGACCAACTGAAGGCCTACGCGCCCAGAACCGTGAGCTTTCCCTTAAAGCGCGACCGGTTACGGTGGGTGGCGGAGATACGCCCGGTGAGCGTACTATTCGTGCGACTGCCTAATACGGGAAAAAATAAAGCAGAAACCTTGCGGCAGCTCCAGTTGATAAGTCGTCTGGTAGAGCCGCTGATCATCAAATATGGCGGGCTGCTAAATCAGATCTGGATCGACGATAAGGAAACTAATGTTTTCATTTCCTTTGGACCTGCTCCCTCCAATTACCTCGACAATCCAGAGCGCTGTGTACGCCTGGCGCATAAAATTCACCATACGCTACGCGCAGCCGGGCTCGATAATGGCGCAGGCGTCGCTACGGGAAAGGCGTATTGTGGATTTATCGGCAATGATACCTTACGGCAGTACACGATGATCGGTGATGTCGTCAATTTAAGTGCCCGCCTGGCGGGCGTGCGGGCGAATGCATGGTATTGTGACGAAGCCACTTACCAGAGCACGAAGAAGGTGCTGACCTACGATCCGGCCATGGAGGCACAATTGAAGGGACAAGCGGGAAAGACCAAACTATACCTTTGCCACCCACCGGAGGAGAACGAAATCAGCCGGCGGCAGGTGGATCGATTCATTGGCAGGGAAAAAGAATTAAAGGATCTGAATAATAGCCTTTACCTCGCAAAGGCAGGTATCTCAAATATGGTGCTGGTGGAGGGGGAGGATGGGATCGGCAAGTCCTCCCTACTGCGAAAATTTTCCACGGTAATTGATCCCTCGAATACGTTTCTGTTGACGCTGAAAGGTAATTTTATTCTACGGCGCACCCCTTTCAGCAGTTGGCAATCCATTATGACCCGGCTACTTGGGGTGGAGAACTTGGATCCTTTCACGCAACAGGACGCGATTCTGGCCGCCTTACCCCAAATGTACAGCGAGCGCTTTGCGCTCCTAAACCTAGTGTTGCAAACTAGTTTTCCAGAAGTAGAGGCTACGATAAAGATGACGTCTAGCCAGCGGAAGGCGGCTACGCTTGCGCTGCTACTGGAGGTTATCGCTGCACGGGTAGAGGAAAAGACTGTCGTGCTCATCGTCGAAAAGGGCCAGTGGGTCGATGAGAGCAGCTGGGAGTTACTGGCTTCCGTACAGAAGATGGGCCCAAAATGCCTTACCATACTGACGCACCAGCCGGCGGAGACTAACCCGCACCTGGTAGCCTTATTAAGCCAGGTCAATCGGCAGATAAAGTTGGAGGGCCTACCTCTCTCGCAGATTGCTGAGTTGATGCGTTTGTACCTTGAGGTAGAAGTCACTAACGATTTAGCGGAATTCGTAGCTGGGATCACCAAAGGCAATCCCTTTTTTGTCATTGAGCTCACCATTTTTCTGCTCGATCAGGGGTTGATCATCAAGGCGGGGGGGCAGGGTTCGCTTTCCGAAAAGGCGAAATCACGCAGCATAATGATGCCAGAGACCATTCGCGGGGCCGTCCGCCAACGGTTAGACAATTTGGATCCCGGCCCGAATTTGGCACTCAAAGTAGGCAGTGTTGCCGGGGCTGAATTTTCCGAAACCCTGGTAAGCTGGACGTTTCCTATCACCTCCGAGAAAGAACAGGTTCCCAGCTATTTGCTACAGGCCCAGGAAGCTGGATTCATCTTCCCCCACGTGGTGGATAATCTTTCGGGATATGCCTTCGACAACATCACCATCTCCGAGGTAGCCTATGAGATGACCCTCATCGAGCAGCGCCGGGAGTTGCATGCGCAATGCGCTGGCTGGTACGAGGAAGTATTCGCTCAAAACCTGAACCCGTTCTTTGTCTCGCTTGCCCACCACTGGTTGCAGTCCGGAAACCTGGATGCGGCAGCCAGCTACAAACAACGCGAAGCCAAACGTTTGAGTCAGCTGGGGTTGGAGCGACAGGCCTTAGAAATAGGACTAGAAGGGATAAGCCTGTATGGCTACGAATTTCCGAAGGACCTGGAAGGGATCGGGGCCAGTATCGGCGAAAATATGATGGCTATTCCGGTTTTGGTTGGTGAGCGCGATGTCAGTGAGCTGATCGACCATTGGAAATCGCAGAACGAGCGGACCGATAGAATCATTCGTATGATTCTGGAATTGCTGCCTTCTGCGCACAACAGTGGTCAGGTCGAACTCTACGCACTGATGGCTATAGTCTGTTTGCGGCTCACCTTAGAGGAGGGACAAGGAAAGCACGCCGGAGAAGTCTATGCACATTTTGCCATCGTCCAAAAGAGCATGAATCCCGATAGCCGGGTTGCCTATGCCTGGAGTCAGTTGGCAATGGCAGTCAATAAAAAACTCGGGAACCGGCACCTGCCTCGGGTCAATTTCATTCATGGATGGTTTATCGCCTCATGGATCGAGCCACTTCGTCAGTTTATCCATCTTCCCGCCGAGGGAGCAGAAGCAGGGCTAAGGAGCGGAGACATAGTGTATGGATGTTTCAACTTGGCATTGCATACCATACTTTTAGCCGTGGCCGGTCGTCCCCTTACTGAAGTTATCGATACAGCCGTTGTTTCCCAGAGGCGGTTAAATAATCAGGTCCGTTCGGCCGCCTTTCACCTGGAGCACGAAATTCAGTTTGCCCGGGCACTGATGGGCCGGACGGCGGAGGTTACGGAGCTGAACGAAGATGAGTGGACCGAAAGCTCTAGAGTGGAGCGTATCCTGGAAACGGACTTATACCACCAGATTGGCTTTTACCACGTCTCCAAAGTAAAGCTGAACGTACATGTTGGCAACTGGAAGGAAGCAACGGAATGGGGAGATAAGGCTTATGAGTTGCTTCCGGCCTACGCCAACCTCCCCGCACAATGGGAATTGGAACAATACTATATGCTGGCCGCCTTTTATCGCGCGGCGGAACTCGAAGGGGCGCAAAGGCAGGAACTTAACGAAGCTGCACTGGCCTGTTTGGAGCGAATGAGAGGATATGCTGCGCTTTGTCCGGAAAATTTCACCCACAAACTCTTGATCGCCGAAGCCGTCTGTCACGGTTTGAACGGCATTACCGAAGGGGTGGTCGAGCGTTTCAACCGGGCAGCCAAGCTAGCTGCGGAGCAAGGGTTTTTGCAGGACCAGGGACTGGCCTACGAGTATCTGGCGCGGTACCAGCGCGCAAGGGGAGCGGACTACACGGAGGCCTTTCACCATGCGATGCACGCCTACGTCGCCTGGGGTGCAACCGGCAAGGTGGATTATTTACTTGGGGAGTTCGTCAAAAACTAATTACGACTTTACCTACGCAGGACCCCGCGCGAGGAGCATGGAATTTGCATGCATATCCATACCTAAGGCAAGCATAACTAGGTAATCTGGCTGTATGGAATGACTTTCTGAAAAATAGGCGAAGTTCAAGGCGTGAGAAGCTACGGTTGCGTTAGCGAACTTCTTGAGCGTGGATAACATTTGTCCCGGCGCTTCCCCAAACTCGGCCTTCAACTTTTCAAGCCAGAAATTAATCAGGACTCCAGACGTTTGGTGCGGTAAAAAGGCCACATCCGCCGGCGTCAATTTATTTTTGTGCAGCAGGTCAATGGTAGTAGTGATGGCCTCCTCCTTTCCCAGTTTCGTGAAGCCGGCTAGGCCAGCTTCGGTAATTTGGAAGAAATGAGGCGAGTAAACGGTGGGATAGCGACCTCCTAAGGGTGGATCTACCTCGAATTTCTCGCCCTTCACAAACATTCCTCCGTAAAAGGAACTGTCGGTAAGGTTTACTTGGTCCACTACATACCAAAGGCTCTCATCCATGCTCATGGACAGGACGGCGGCTCCGGCGCCGTCGGCCGCACTCACAGACTGGGGAGTGTGGTAGTCTACGTTTCTAGACCAGTCATCTCCAAGGCAAACCAAAATGTTCTTCGCTCGCCCAGCGCGAATCAGCGAGTCGGCGATAAAAAGGCTAGATGCGTAGTTGGAGTAATCGTCGTTCACCGGGATTACCCAAGTTCGCTTTGGTAGTCCAAGTACTTTATGGACTTCGGTGAGGGTGTTCGGTTGGATAAATTCTCCAGTGGACCCTGTACCGATCAGCATATCGATATCCTCCGGTTTCAGCTTCGCCTGCTCCAGCGCTTTTTCCGCGGCCGGAGCCATGATGGATACCAAACTTTCTGCGGGTAGAAGAATATGTCGTTTCTCGTAGCCGGAGAACATCTTGTCTACATCAGGATTATTCGCTCGCAACCAGTCGAAAATAGGGTCATCGTTGTGCCGGACATGGTCAGGTACCTGCCAGCCCGTACCGATAATCCGGGGAATTGATTTATTCATTTTCCGATAGCCATTGAGGTGCAGAAAGTCCAAATTTGCCGAGTACCATTTCCGCCGTTTGCAGGGCCCCCTCTACCCAGGTCTGGTTCGTGGAAAAAGCCTCTCCGCATACGTAGCAGGGGAAATCGGCTACCGGCTGGATCATTGCCGGAAGCACAATGGAGGAATCATATCCGGAATTCCAAAAGTGAACCGCTCCGCCGTAGGGATCGTCTGCCCAATCCATGTAGGCAGCATCCAGCGGCGGGGGTGCATCAGGATGGTCGTGTAATATAGCCAACTGTCGATGCATTTCCTTTACCATCATTTTAGGAGGGTTATGGGTTTTCCAATTGTTGTAGAGGTACTTGTCCCACGGGTTCTTCTTTTTGTCGGATAGATTATTCAATTGCTCCTGATGAAAATCTCCACCGGCAGCTACCTCCGTCGTCGTGCTTCCGGGACCAAGTGGAACCTGACGCAGGCCTCCCCAGAATTCAGAGCTGGTGGCATCGTTGTAGACCATCAAAAGCGAATGCTTATTACTAGGTTGATCTTCCGTTCCCCAATAGTAACATTGCCGAATGGGGATGTCAGTGATGGAGCGACCTTCGGTTAACTGCCTGGACGGATCGACGCCGTCGTTCCACCACTGACGCTCATAGGCTATGAACATTTTGTACAATTCGATGGGCGTTACTGAGTTCAGAAGGTGCCGTACTGCAGGCGCCCTTTCCGGGTCCAGTACCGGGCCTCGCTGCGCTAGAAGTTCTATACTGCGGCGTGGCATGGCAAGCACTATGGATCTCGCGGTACACGTTGAACCGTCTTGAAAGCGAAGTGTGACACCGCTACCGGGTTCGCTGTGCTGAAGTTCTTCGAATCCCTCGAGCACCTTACCCGTTTGAACGCTGCCGCCCGCACGTTGAAACTCGTCTTGCATCGTCCACAATACGGAGTCGAAGCCATCGTCGAGTAGATAGTATTTTACATCGGGGGTGAAGTCGAAATATTCACAGATGGCGTCCACCGCGTTATTATTTCCCCCCAGGCAGTCATAACCTACCGCCGCAATGGCTAGGACGTAAGCTTCATGACTAAGAACGGTAGCCAACAGGTTCCACAAACCGTGTTGGTAAAGGGGAATATCATCTATCGTCTGCTTTCGCAAATACTCCCTCAGCTTGTCGCCATGGTAACTGCTGATGCCCGGGAACAACTTTTCTACGGCGAAGCCTATGAAGTCACTCGCCGGATTGCCTTGCGATAGCCAATCGGATTCTTCCACCGTGAGTTGATAGGGCAGGCTTTTGGGTTTATCCAGGTCGGCGGTGGTCAGTCTTTTTCCCCGTAGGTAGGCCAGATTATGCGGTTCGGCTACGGATTGCTCGGTTTTCGACACGCCGAGCTTTTCGACCAGGGAAGTCACGATTTTCTGGGAGGACACGATGCGCATGCCACCCAGCTCACAAACGACATCCGGGAGGGCGGGAGATTTAGCGGAAAGCAGTCGCCCGCCGATTCGATTACTGCCCTCAAAAACGGCGACTCGTAGTTCTCCTCGCTCCCCTTGCCATTTTTTTATTTCGGTAGAATCGTGGACTCCATCAGTTAGCAATCGCCAGGCGGTATAAATCCCGGATGCCCCGCCGCCGACAATGGCAACATCATAGTCGGGAAGTGGTGAAGTGGTGTGTGGCATAGTGCAGAAAGTTAGTTTGGTGGATTCGCCGTTTTCCGCGGACCATACACCGGATTATAGTAGGGGGGCTCCGCCTTCCGGTCGATGTCGACAACAATCACCTGGGGGACCCCCCGCTTGTTGGCTCCTTCGAGTACCTTGGTCATGATGGACGTGAATTCAGATAAACTACCAATTCGATAGGCCTCAGCACCCAATCCCTCAGCGTATTTAACCAGGTCTGGCGCGCCTAATTCGTAGAGTTCATGCCACAACCGGGGTTGGGAGGAATCGGGGAAGAAGTGATCCATTCCCTGGCTCACCATCGCCAGGTTATTATCATTCAGCACGATCCAGATGGCCCCGACCCCGTATTGCTTTGCCGTTGATATTTCCGAGCCCTGCATCATGAAGGCCCCGTCGCCAACGAGGGCGATACAGGTAGCCTCGGGGGCTCCGATCTTTCCCCCTACTACCGCTCCGACGGCGAAGCCCATCGGGCCCATGGAAAGGGAGGTGAAGATTTCTGCGGGCCGGTAGATCTCCAGATAATGCACCGACCAGCCTACGCAGTTGCCGGCATCGATGAATAGCTTGCTGTTTTCCGGAAGGGTGTCCTGAAGGCCCCGCATCAAAGCTGCCGGATGGATGGGCGAGGTATCTGTATCGTAATCGTCAGTATTGACAAACGGAGATTTCTTCTTTAGCTCTTTGACGAATTGTTGGCGATCCGCTACCGCTTTTTTATCGGCCGGGAATTCGTTCATCAGACCGGAAAGATCATTAATAAAGGCCCCCGCCTCCCCAACAATGCCGTGACTGACCTCGAAGGAGCGGCCAATAACGGACTGGCGCAAGTCAAGCTGAATGAAAGGGGCATCCTTCCCCTCAGGAATTAGAAGGGGCAACCACTTATTAGTGGAAAGCTCTCCGAGTTGGGAGCCGATAACGAGGAGGCCATCGTAAGCGGGCGTAGCCGCGGTCATGTAGGCATAGGGCCACATACAATCGGCAATGCCGTATACGCGTAAAGAGAGTTGGTGGTCTTCCGACAAGATTCCCTTCGCATCCGCGGTCGTGATGACGGGTATGGCATAGGTCTCTATGAAGTGTACAAAGCGGTCGTAGGTCTCCGGATCTTTTAAGGCCTCCCGGCAGCCATTTCCGAGGAAAATTAGGGGGCGCTTACAGGGTAGGAAGTACTTAAGTGCCTTTCTGGCCTCGTCAGTTAGGTTTCCACGATACTCGGCCCGGTAACTGGACCACTGGTTCGGCAGCCTCGCATCGGATAGGGTTTGAGCCGTGACGTTATCAGGTACGCTGATGTGTGCCGTCTGGCGGGGATTGCTCAGAACATTTCTAAAAACCTGCTTGACAAGGGTCTGGGCGCTGCTTCCAGCTTCCAGAACGGTGCTATAGCCAACCGCCGCTTGAAAAATAGCCTTGATGTCCAATTTAGCATCCGTTCCCTCCTGTAGGTAACCCATGCCGTCGTAACGCTGGTCTACTTCCCCGGTGATCAGCAGCACCGCCGAACCGTCGGCCTGGGCATTCATCACCCCGGTGAGGGCGTTGGTCGCTCCGGGTCCACTCGTTACTACCACTACGCCCATCTTGCCCGTCGCCCGATAATAACCATCAGCCATGTAAGCTGCACCGGTTTCCTGCCGTGCCACCACGTAGGTAATCGCATCGTGGTTGTCCTTTAGGTTAACCAGGAAGTGGGCAAGTCCTCCGCCCGGCACGCCGAATACGTGCGTGACACCCTCTAGCTTCAGGAAATGGATGATCATTTCCCCAACGGTGGGCAAGGAAGTATGAGTCGTACGCTCAGCCGGAGCGGTCGCAGGATGAGGCATAGTGAGATGTGAGAAGGGTCAATGCTGGGCAACTGACCGTGAAAGTTGAAATATCGACCGGTAAACCGGGTCGCAGCGAAAATCAAATTCGCCTAATCAAAATATGAATCATTTTGGAATTCATGCATCTATGCAAGAAATTCCTGATAAATTCTTTTAAATCATGTTGGAAGGCATGGAATTTTCTCATTAATCATCCATCTGCCGTGTTTTTTAATAATAACGGCACGATGGATACGCCGACGGGCGCAGGTTATTGATTCAATTCAGTGTGCGTAACCCGCCCACCGCCATCCCGGCTGGGTTCCTAATTCCGCGTATTCGGTGAGCTGGGGAACGATGTCCAGGCCGTTACTGTCGTTGGTAAAAAAAACCAATCCGCGATTCTCCGCCGGCAGTATCGTGAAGTAGGACCGGAAGCCGTTGTTATGCCCCCAGTGCCAGTACTGGTAGCCCAGGTTCGTGCGCTGAAAGCCCAGACCCGGTACCCAACCTACCGTATTCGGTTCCGGGGTGGGGGAGTCCTTCCACATGGCCGTCTCAACGGGCAGACGCTGGTGAAGCATGTCCGTCCGTTCCATAAGGGCAATAAGGAACCGAGCGTAGTCAGTTGCGGTGGTCTGCAAAGAGGCCGCGGCATTACCGGAGGCCCACTTGTGGTTGGTCCCGACCTTCCCCCCCTCTTCGTGGGGTGCGGCGAAATCGTCCTCGAAACGATCTTCGAATACCATGCTGCTACGGGTCATCCCCAGGGGTTCGAAGACCCGTTCGCTGACCAGGGTAGGGTAGTCCTTCCCGGTCATAGCTTCCAGTAGGTGTTGCAGCCAAACGTAGCCCTCACCGGAATAGGAGAAGCCTTCCCCGGGGTCCTGTATAAAATGCAGGGTGTCCCCTACGCGCCAATTCGGCAAGCCGCCGTGGTGGGTGAGCAACTGGCGGATGGTTACCGCTTCGCTGCGCAAATCGTGCCTCAGGTCCGGGTAGCTGAAGTAGTTGGCCACCGGGCGGTCCAGTTCGAGCTGGCCGTCGTCGACCAGTTGCCAGACAAGGTAGGCGAGTACCGGTTTGCTGAGGGAGGCTGCCGAAAAGACGGTGTTTTCGGTGACCGGGCGTTTGGACTTGGCGTCGGTGTAACCGGTCGCTACTACGTTCAGGAGTTCGCCGTTTTCGAAGTAGGCGGCTGATAGGCCGGTGATATGGGCTTCACTGACTATCTCGCTAACGTTTTTGACCACCTTCTGCGGGGAGTCCTGGGACTTCAGCAGGTTTGAGAAGACCAGCAGCGGTAGCAGGCTAATGAGACTTCGTAGGCAGATCATGTGTTAATGACGGCTGCCTCGTTTTGAAGTTGCACGATGGGTTTGCTTCGCGGTCGGAAACCGCCTCCTACTTCGCGGTCGGAAACCGCCTCCTACTTCGCGGTCGGAAACCGCGTTTTACACCCGTACCAGCCAGTCGTGGGGGTCCGCTACTTTTCCTACCCGCAGGCCGTCGATGTGGCGCTTGAGCATGGGGCCGATCTTGCGATCTTCCACCGGGGGGAGGGTCATCAGCTTGTCCTTATACTGTAGCTCGGCGACGTGGCTGACCACCGCGGCGGTGCCGGCGCCGAACATCTCTTCCAGGGTGCCGGCATCGGAGGCCGCGACGATCTCATCGATGGTGATCTTTCGCTCGGTGACCTTGATGCCTTTGTCCTTCAGGATCTGGATAAACATCTTGCGGGTGATCCCGCGGAGAATCGCGCCGTCCGTAGCCGGAGTGATCACCTCGCCGTCGATAACGAAGAAGATATTCATCGTGCCTACTTCGTGGATCTCGGTCTTGTTCGGGCCGCCCATCCAGACGACCTGGTCGAAACCCTTCATATTCGCCAGGTGTGCGGGCAGCAGGCTGCCGGCGTAGTTGCCCGCCGCTTTTGCTTCTCCCGTGCCGCCGGGAACGGCGCGCACGAACTCCTGCTCCACCAGCAACCGTACGGGCTTGGCGTAGTAGGGGCCTACCGGGGCGGTAAAGATGCAAAAGCGATAGCTCTCGCTGGGACGCACCCCGATGAATTCATCGGTGGCGTACATATAGGGGCGAAGGTAAAGCGCGCTTCCTTCTTGTGGAGGGATCCAGCTTTTGTCAAGGGCAACCAACTGGCTTACGGCTTCCACGAAACGATCTTCCGGGTATTCGGCCATCATCAGGCGGCGGGCACTGGCGTTGAGGCGCTTGGCGTGCTCGTCGGGGCGCATCAGCATGGGGGTGCCGTCTTCGTGGACACTTGCCTTCATGCCTTCGAAGATCGCCTGACCGTAGTGCAGGACCATGCTGGCCGGGTGCATGGTGAAGTGACCGAAGGGAACGATCCGGTCGTCGGTCCACTCGCCATTGCGGTAGTCGCTCACGAACATGTGATCGCTGAAGATCTTGCCGAAGGGAAGGTTGTTGAAATCAACTTCGTCGAGGCGGGACTGCTGTACGCGTTCTACCCGAATGTTGCTGGTGGCCGTGGTCATTTGGTTGGTAATTTGGTGTAAAGGTAGGGAAGCGGTAAGGTACAATCTACTTTTTGATCCACTCGCGAGCCGGCGGTACCAACCCGCTTGGCTACCCTTATCTTCACCGCATGCTACCGTTTCAACTGATCGCACAACCGGGATACGGCGAAGCCCTTGAACGCCTCGGGCCCGACCGCAACCTTGACCTTCTCGTATTGTACTACGGCGAACTCTCGCTGCGCACGTTCCTCGGCCGTATTCTGGCCGCCGCCGGCTATAAAGAACCCGGCAAGGAGTTACACCTCCTCGAATGGCTTCCCGCCGCTAAGCTGGATCTGGCCGGCTTAATTCGGCAAACCGGTGCTACCAAGGTGGTCCTATTCGGATACGCCCCCGCCCGGCTCGGCATTCACATTGATGCGGCCAACTATTTCCCCGTCACCGTGGCCGGGATCACTTATCTGTTTGCCGATAGCCTGGAATACATCCAGCAAACCAAGGAGGGCGGTGACAATCGCGCCGCCGCCGCCCTATGGGTTGCGATAAAGCAGGACTTTTCCAAGGATCAATAAAATCCTGGACGGCCAATTTAAGTTAGGGAAAGGTAGATCGAATGCCTCGATTGATAGATCAAGCGAGCTAATCTATGAAATCAGTTGGTACATTTCTTACGCATAAATACACTCTCTTATGACTAAAGGTAACATTGATTTTGCCCTTCTCTTGCTTCGCGTGTGGTTCGGTCTTGAGATGGCTTTCGGCCACGGACTGGGCAAAATGATGAAGATCTTTGCCGGCGATTTTGCTTTCGGTGACCCCATTGGCGTCGGACCCGAGTTTAGCCTCATCCTGGCCGGTACGGCCGAGTTTATTGGCGGTATCCTGATCGCCATCGGTCTTTTCACTCGCATTGCTACCATTCCTTACATCATCACCATGCTGGTGGCGGCCTTTCTGGTACACTACGCAGCCGGCGACCCCTGGGGTCGGATCGCCAATCCGATGAATTACGCCGTCGCCGCTACTGCCATCCTGATCGCCGGTCCGGGACGGTACTCGCTGGACCATAAGATGTTTATTGATAAGGTTCGGTAGAGGGAGGTTTAGAGGGCTTCGCCGGTAGAGCTCACTTCGCTGCGCGGTAGAGGGGCTTCGCCGGTAGAGCTCACTTCGCTGCGCTATAGAGGGGCTACGCCGGTAGAGCTCACTTCGCTGCGCTGTAGAGGGCTACGCCGGTAGAGCTCACTTCGCTGCGCGGTAGAGGGCTACGCCGGTAGAGCTCACTTCGCTGCGCTGTAGAGGGGCTACGCCGGTAGAGCTTGCTTCGCTGCGCTGGAGAGGGCTACGCCGGTAGAGCTCACTTCGCTGCGCGGTAGAGGGCTACGCCGGTAGAGCTTGCTTCGCTGCGCGGTAGAGGGCTTCGCCGATAGAGCTTGCTTCGCTGCGCGGTAGAGGGCTTCGCCGGTAGAGCTTGCTTCGCTGCGCGGTAGAGGAGCTACGCCGGTAGAGCTCACTTCGCTGCGCGGTAGAGGGCTTCGCCGGTAGAGCTTGCTTCGCTGCGCGGTAGAGGGCTTCGCCGGTAGAGCTTGCTTCGCTGCGCGGTAGAGGAGCTACGCCGGTAGAGCTCACTTCGCTGCGCGGTAGAGGGCTTCGCCGGTAGAGCTTGCTTCGCTGCGCGGTAGAGGGCTTCGCCGATAGAGCTTGCTTCGCTGCGCGGTAGAGTGAGTTTCATCTATCCCTAACTGTGTTCTTTTATATCCCCCGACAACGCTTCTACCGGCGACCGCAGGGAGTCTCTACCGCGACCGCAGGGAACGCTACCGCGACCGCAGGGAACTCTACCGCGACCGCAGGGAGCCTCTACCGCGCCTCAGCGCTTCTACCGTGACCGCAGGGAACTCTACCGCGACCGCAGGGAGCATCTACCGCGCCTCAGCGCTTCTACCGTGACCGCAGGGAACGCTACCGCGACCGCAGGGAGCTCTAAAAACCCCTACTTACCAAATGCATAGCTACCATCCACCGCCTTACGGATGTACTCTCCCCACGTAAGGTTGTCGCGGCCGGGTTCCTGCTGCTGGGCGCGTTCGATGGCGTAATTGGCCGATGTTTCGATTACCCATTCGAAATTCTCTTCGCCTACGCTGAACTTGTCCGCATCGGGGGCCGGGTTACAGAAATCGATGGCGTAGGGGATGCCGTCACGTACCGCGAACTCTACGGTATTGAAGTCGTAGCCCAGCCAGTTGTTGAGCTTGAGTACGTAATCGTGGATGGTGTCCAGCATATCCTGGCTCACGTCATGGTGTACTTTGTAGCGATTGAGAAACTCGTTCCGCGGCTCGTAGTGCATGATCTTTACGTGCTTGCGACCGATGCAGTAACAGCGAAAATAGCTGGTAAAATCGATGGCTTCCTGGAGCATCATGACGAGCTGCCCCGTTTCCTTATGGGCTTTCCACAGTTCGTCGGGGTTGTCCAGTTTATAGACGCTCTTCCAGCCGCCACCGGAGTGGGGTTTCATGAAGGCGGGCCAGCCAATGTAGTTGAAAATGCTCTGCCAGTCGAGCGGATAAGCCATGTTGGTAAAACTCTCGTCCGTCGTATCGTCCGGGTGGTCGTTACTGGGTAGCAGGACGGTTTTCGGGACGGGGACTCCGGCGGGACCCACCGCCACCACGTTGTTAAAGAACTTCTCGTCGGCGCTCCACCAGAAGGGATTGTTGATCACGGCGGTGCCCGTCGCGGCGGCGTTTTTAAGCATGGCCCGGTAGAAGGGTACGTCCTGACTGATGCGGTCGATGATGACGGCGTAACCCGGATTCAAGCCCTGACCCACCTTGTCAATTTTGACCGGTTCGGCGGTTATGCCGTCTACGTTCTTATCATTGATGCGCTGGATCACGGCAGGTGGGAAGGAGCGTTCACGTCCGTAGAGAATACCGATCTTTTTCATAGGTGAGTTTTATTTAGCCATAAGGTAGGTCGTTGGTAAATGTTTACATGGGCACCGGTGCGCAGGAACGCCGCCGGTCTGGCCAGAAGCCTTACTTTATCGTGATGAATCCGTTGACCGTTCTGCTTATCCTATTCTCCGGCTTGCTTTCTGCCCAGGAGCTGGTCATCTTCAAAATAATAGACACAACCGAGCTTCAGATGGAGATCATCACGCCGCCGGACTTTTCGCCCCTCAACCGGTACCCGGCCATCCTTTTTTTTTACGGGGGAGGCTGGACGGGAGGGTCCTTGGATCAATTCCGCGGGCAGGCAAGGTATTTTTCCAAACGGGGTATGGTTTGCTTCTTAGCGGAGTATCGCACGCAAAAAGTAAACGGAACCAGCCCTTTCGAGGCCGTGATGGACGCAAAGTCCATAATGCGGTACATCCGCGCCCATGCCCGGGAATGGGCACTTGATACCACCCGGATTGCGGCGAGCGGTGGTTCAGCCGGCGGACACCTTGCCGCCTCCCTCGCTTGCATCGACGCGTACGATGACCCCGCCGACGATCTTTCCGTAACTACGCGCCCCGATGCCTTACTGCTGTTCAACCCCGTCATCGATAACGGACCCGCCGGTTATGGTTACAACCGCATCGGGGAGGCGTTCCCCGCCTTTTCTCCCCTGCATAAC
Organism: Lewinellaceae bacterium; assembly: GCA_963747415.1. Classification (GTDB taxonomy): domain Bacteria; phylum Bacteroidota; class Bacteroidia; order Chitinophagales; family Saprospiraceae; genus Neolewinella. The sequence goes on from CAVVFF010000007.1 coordinate 112,256, forward strand.
ATCCGCGCGGGTATGCCACCCACCATTGTTTTGCTGGGTACCGAAGACAGTCTCATCCCCGTCGCCACGGCCGAATACTTCTGCGCGGCGATCCGAGTGACGGGCGGAATATGCAAACTCAAACTCTACGAAGGGGCTAAACACGGCTTTTTTAATCCCCGAAACCTTCCTTACTACCAATCGACTATACTTGAAGTAGACCATTTTCTACAGCGCCTTGGGTGGCTAGCGGCATCGCCCGCCGTAGCCATCGAAAAGTAGGATTCGGGGCACTGAAACCGGATAGTTCCGATCATTTTCCCTCGGCAAAAAGCTTGATTGGGCGGCGGAGCGCAGGAAAATATATTCGTTCCGGTATACCTGCTTAGGTTGGCTATATTGATGCTTTATGTAAGCTACGCCTCTTCACCTATGACCCGTAATTTCACCCTTTTCCTATTTCTATATTCTTGTTCCTCCATTCTCGCCCAAACAGATTACATGCTGTTCCGACCAGGGGTGCAGTATCTCTACGAAGATCCCACTTACGAAGCAGAATATATCATGTCAATATCCAGCCAGTATTACGGGGCGCGCGTGAGTGCCTCGGGCTGCCAGGAACTGTACGAATCTTTGACCGTCGACACTTCGATGATTGGGAACCTTGGTTACTGTATTCGGCGCATGCCTTCTCCCTTCGGCTATCGCGTGTGCCAATCGCCGGACAGCACACTTTTGGATTTTGGCTCGTACGGGTCTTTGCTCTTCCTGCAGCGCGCGCCAACCCTGGAGAGGTGGCGTGCCGGCACGGTGGATAGTCTCGTCGTCGATGCGGAAGTGAGTGGGGTGGCGTTGGATACTTTCCTGGGGCTTACGGATTCCGTAAAGACCATTACCTTTTATCTGGCCGATACCGACTCGGTCCTAGGCGTGCCCGCGAGGGTGAGTAAAGCTTACGGACTGCTGTCGGGAACCCGCTTTTTTAAGCTATCGGAGCCTGGGGAGGTACTTCGGCTCCGCGGAATGGATCAGCCCGAGGTCGGCGTACAGTTGCCCGCCGATTCGACCCTTGACGACGTGGCGGTGGGAGACGTTATTCATATTGAAGAAAGCGCCTACGGAAAACTAAGTCGCTCGGACGATCGCAATTTCTATGAATACGTTCGACGCCAACATGAGGTAGTCGCGGTTGACACCACGGCCGATGGCGTACATCGCATTTCGTTCCGCAATAACGTATTCCGCTTCCTACTTCCCGAAAACGACAGCCTGAATGGTCGGGATTCCGTGCTCATAATGGATACGTTGGTGGAATATTTCCAGTACCCCTACCCGGTGGAATTGCGCAGCGCACAGCCCGGGGCAGCCGTTTGCGGGGATGAAGGCAGGTATTGTTTTACTGCTGCGATGCAGGACGGCCCGTGCGGACTGATGAGCCGCCGGCGGAGCGTGGAGGCTATATTCTACGACGCCCCCGAAAACTGTGCCTATAATGCTTCGGAGGTAGATGGCGGACCAGGCATCTGGTATACTCCCCACCAGCCTTTTATCCTGCAACAACTGCACTATTGGCAGCGGCCCCGGAATTATCGACTTCAGTACTTGAACAATCCCCTCGTAGCCTGTGGTACGCCTTACGATTTTAGCGACATTCAGATCGACCTGGTGCGGACCCTGGATCTCCGGCTCGACGGAGAAATGGAAGTTTATCCCAATCCGGTAGGCACTGGTTCTTTAAGCGTGAGGTTACCGAACTCTCATTCCGGCTATCGCATGGAGCTTTATGATGCATTCGGTAGGAGCGTTGGCGTGCAAACCGGCGTAGAGTCCACGACTCAGCTCTCAACCGCAGAACTGCCGCCGGGCCTGTACACGCTGCTAGTCAGTGAGAAAGAAGTGCCCGTTGCGCGCCGCCGCGTGATCATTCACTAGCGCGAGAAGGATACAAGACAGCCAGCTGCATGCCATCCTGAGGTTCCGTCATTCCGGTAGAATCAGCCCGTTCGAATATAAAATATCCCCGGTCATCGTCTGGCGGGGCGAATTAGCGGCTGCCGCTGAAGTAACGGCTATCTTGCCCACCTCCAACTACATCCCAGCTTATGCGCAACCTGGCTCTTGCTTTTTCTTGCTTCCTCACCGCTTTACTGTCGGCCCAATCCGAATACCGCCTCTTTCAACCAGGCGAACAGTATCTGTATGTAGACGAAAGCTTTGCTTACTCGGCTCAGGTCTACCGCACCCAGTTCTACGGTGTTCGGATTGACAGTATGGGATGCCAGGACTTGTATGCTTCCCTGGACTATGAAAGACGTAGACCCGATCCATGTATTCGTCGGGTACCTTCGCCCTTTGGGTATTCCATTTGCCAGGCGGCGGATAGTACCGTTCTAAATTTCCGGGAACTCGGTCGAATGGTCCTGTACCAACGGGCACTTCCGGGTACCACCTGGGTTGCCCTGGACAACGGTTCAATACGGGTACGGGGGACCGTTCTTAGCGTGAAACACGATCAGGTGCTCGGGGCGGCGGATTCCATCAAAGTAATTGCCCTGATTGGCGCTGCGGGGGATACCCTATCCAGGGTCAGAATCAGTCAACACCACGGTGTCGCGGAAAGCCCGTTCCTCTATGATCTGTCCGGCAACTCGCCGGTGCTGTCTATAGCGGGCACTACTAAGGAAAAGCTCGGACTGCAGTTGCCGGAGGAAAGTTCTTACGGCAGCGTAGCGGTGGGCAACGAATACCATATCGAATCAATAGCCCCAAAGCGCACACTCAGTGCCGATAATTTTGACCTTTATGACCAACACCAACAGGAAACCCGTAGTGTACGGTCCGTCGACTCCATCCTCAATGGGGTGACCTACTTCACGACCGTGGGGGACTTGTTGCAATTCAATACCCGGTCGGATGGGTCGGAGCCGGCACGTGATTCCGTTCTTTACCGTGATACCGTCCGTCAGTGGTCGTATCGCTATCCGGACGAATTGAAAAATGTTCAGCCCGGTGCGCGAATCCTAATCGATAGCACCCTCGCTGAATCGATGTACCGGGTCAGGTCCCTGTTCCTCGGTCCCTGCGGGCTATTGAGTACCCGACAAACTTTTGATACCTATTTTTTCGGGGCGGATTCGCTGTGCGGCGAATATGATCAGATAGTTGACGGTGGCCCCTATGATCTTATTAATACCCCCTGGATTCCCTTTCCAATCGACACCACAAATTTCGGAATGGCGCCGGTTCATCGTCACCTCCGATATATGAATATTGATTTACTCGAATGCGGCACGGCGTACGATTTTTCCGATATCACCGTAGCCGTGGTTGACCCACACTCCGCTTTCAGTCGCCAGTTGAAACTATATCCTAATCCTGCCCGTGCTGGCTTTACCGTCGAAATACCAACTGGCAAAGGAAGCTGCCATCTACAGTTGTTTACAAGAACCGGTGCAATGGTGGGTTCGGCAATTGAATTGACTGAAAGTACGTACGTGCCCATCGAAGGCTTGCCGTCGGGCGTTTACACGGTCGTGATCAAGGGAAGGGAGGGGGCGGTCGCCCGGCGGCGTCTGGTGGTCCAGTAGGGCGGTCTGGCCTTATCGGGGTTACCGGGGTGGGAATACGACAGGTATTCGTAAGATTTTTGCATGCTCGACCATGCCGGAAGGATTAGCCCGCTCGAAAACCAAATAGCCCCGGTCGTCGTCCGGAGGCTCAAATTCCAGTCTGCCTCTGAAAGGCACCCAGTCCTCGGTCATCCAGTCGGATTGCGCGCTGGCGTATCCGCTGGCGAATATTTCGCCGCTGCTGGTTTCCAAACGGACCGGAAAGTCGGCTTCGAAGAAATAAAATCCCTTTGCTTCGCCTGCATACACTACGGGACTATAGATCGTGGCTGATGCGGCGGGAGTGGTAACCTGAATCATAGAGTCGATACCAGGCGTCGAAGCCAAGGTGTCGGGCTGCGCGCTGGGGCCTTGGTAGGCCTGGCTATCGGGTTCTGCCCGGCTGGAGCAGCTTAAGAACAGCCCTGCTAAAAGTATCTGGAGGAAGGTGAGTCTCACGCAGTCTAGAAGTCGCCGTCACCACCGCCGTCACCACCACCGCGTTGGCCCCGGTCACGACCTTTGTCGCGGCCCATATTATTCAGGCTATACTGGAAGCCGATGTAGGCGATTCGGCTTTCCCGCTGGAACTCGCTGGTGGTTTGGATTCCCCCGGTTTCCGTGACGAAACGGTATCTCCGCTGATTGAAGACGTCGGTTACCCGGAAGGTGATCGCTCCGCGTTCGTTGAGGATTTCCTTGCGCAGGCCGAAGTCCAGACTCGTGATGGCTTCGATACGTCCCTGGGGGCGCACGCCCGGACTGCGGTAGAACCAGGTAAATTGCGATTGGATGCCCCAGGGAAGTTCGTAGCTACCCTGAACGTTACCACTGAAGAGGTAACCGTTCTGATCGATATTTTCATCCTGGTTATTGCCGATGATCTCACTGCGGTACCCATTGGCGCTAAGCACCAAGTCCAGCTTTTCGGTGGGCCGGTAGGTGGTGATCACTTCTATACCGTAATCCCGGCCTTGGTCGAGGTTCGCCCGGGTACTCAGGCTCACACCGCCTTCCTGAATTCGCGTGATGCGACTGATGATGTCGTTAAGTTGGCGGTAGTACACCCCGGCCGTGATGGTACTGGCTCCGAATTGTTGCTGTACGTTGAGCTCGAAACTGTTGATGAGCTCCGGCAGCAGAAAGGGGTTGCCCGCACGCAAATTGAAGGGGTCGCCACGGTCGACGAAGGGGTTCAGCGCCCACGCCCGAGGCCGCTCGATGCGGCGGCTGTAACTTGCCTGGAGCGTGGTTTGCTCCGAAAAGGCATAGCCGGCGTAGATACTGGGGTAAACTTTAAAGTAATCGTTTTCGAAGGTTTCCGGGTTAGGTTCCAGCAGCTTACTGGTAGTATAGGCCTGCTCCGCGCGGAGGCCTACATTAAAGGTGATCTTATCGATCTTACCGCCGAAGGTGGCGTAGATGGCGTGAACATCCTCCTCGTAGGCGAAGAGGTTACTGAGGCTGTCTACTTTAAGAAAATCGCTTACGCCGAAGGTCTGAAATTCAGCATCTTCCTCTAGCCGTTCGAAGGTGGATCTCCAGCCGGTGGTCAGCTTGAAATCGCCCATGGTTTGTTCGTAATCCAACTGGGCGAGTACCCTGTCCCGGCCTTCCAGGGTGGGAGAGCGCTGCCGCTCGGTACCGGTAGTGACGTTGAAGGCATCAACGATGATCTCGTCGTAGTTTTCGATTTCGTTCTCATCGTTGTTGCTGTACTGCAGCTGTCCGCTAAGGCGGCGACCTTCTTTTTTGAAACTGGTATTGTAGTTCAGTTGAATTTCGTAGTCGGTTTCCTCATTGGGCTCCGTTTCGGTACGGATGCTTGTACGATCCAGGTTACCTTCACTGTTGAAGAATTCGGTAGTTCGGAGATTGCTGTTATCACCCCATTCGAGTTGGTAATTAGCTTGCAGGCCAATCACGCCCCGCTCGCCGATGCTGTATTCGGTACCCAACTTCATCATGGTGCTTTTCCGCACGCGGTCACCATCAAAAATAAAACGCCGGCTGAAGAGGGAATCCCCCAGGGTGCCGGTCTGGTCGCGGAAACCCTGAAAGTAGCGCTCGTCGTAGCGACCGCTGATGCCGGCGAAAGAGTTGAACTTTCCTTTACGCCAGTTGAGGTCAAGGTTTCCGTCGAATTTGTTGTTGGTACCCACGTTCAGGCTGGTGGAGGCATTGAAGCCATCGTCTTCCTTCTTTTTGAGGATGATGTTGATGATGCCGGCCGTGCCCTCCGGGTCGTAGGCGGCGCCGGGGTTGGTGATCACTTCCACCCGTTCGATATTGGACGCGCTCAGCGACCGCAGATAGGTGGCCGGATCGGAACCTACGATTCCACTTGGCTTGCCGTTGATCAGGAAGCGTACCCCGCCGCTGCCGCGCAGGCTTACGTTGCCTTCGAGGTCGACGGTAATACTGGGAATTTGCCGCAAAAGATCCGCTGCCGATCCGCCGGCGGAGGCTACGCTTTTCTCCACGTTGAAGGATTTGCGGTCCAGCCCCAGTTCCATAATGGCCCGGTCGGCGGTGACGACGACTTCTTCCAGGTCCGTTGCTCCCCCCGCGGCAAGGTCTATTTGACCTACCTCGAGAAAACGTTCGGCCTTATTAAGCTCGAGCATCATTTCCTCATCTTCGTAACCAATAAAGCTTACTTCGAGCCGGTAGTCACCGTAAGGAAGGTCTTTCAGGGTAAATTTTCCGTCTATATCACTGGTGGTACCACCGACCATCTCCCCGTTCTCAACATTGTAGACGGCGATATTTGCGAAGCCGACCGGCTCGTCATTCTGGGCATCCAAAAGCTTACCGCCAACGCCACCCGTATTGGGCGCCAGCTGGGGGGTGACGCTATCATTCTGGGCGTAAACGCAGGAGCAAATAAATAATAATAGGGCAGTAAGGATCGGCTTCATAGGGCTGTGGGGGTATTCACTTACTTCAACATGAGTAGTGCACTACCGTTCAGGAAAACCGTAGACTGCTCACGCGGGATTGTCGAGTATAGTGCTCCAATTATAGATCGGCGGGGAAAGACAGGCTGTAGAGGAGGGTGATCAGGGCCCCTGGCAGCCTCAGGGAAGCCTTTCTTGATCAACCCCCGTCGTCCATTTTTGCTTGCAGCGACGGGTGTTTTATCCTGGTCTGCATCGCAAAAGTATCAGGAAGCAAGCTTTTCAAAGATGGACAAGTATGGTTTCCTGCGAACTCCGCATCGAGGTGATGGTTAACTTTCCATATGCCACTCACCGATTCTTCCACCTTAACCGCCCTGATCGATCAACCCGCGGCCTCGCTCGCGGGTACCGATCTGCAGATTTACCTGCCGCTCACGCGGGTGTTGCTCAATGAGATCCTGGCTGCCCGGCCCACCAACACACCCGTGCGTGAATTACTTATCGACCCGAACGCCCGCAATCGCTTTCGCGTGCATCTGACCGCCCAGGCTCCGATCGTAGGCACCGTATCCCGACAAATTCTTTTTGCTCCCGGCATGCCGGTCAGTTTTCCGGATCAGCCCTGGCTTGAATTCCGGATTGAGGAAGGGCTGCGGTTTTTGGATCGGTCACTTATTAACGTACTGCAGGGTCAGCTCGAAAAGAGATTACCCCGGGGCATTGAATTGTCGAGCAAGAATCTTCGCATTCACGTCCCCGCCCTGATGACCCATCTGGGCTACCAGCGGCTCGTTCCGCTCATCCGGTCGCTGGAAGTAAAAAGCGAAGCCAGCCGCCTTATCCTGAACCTTCATCTTAAAGCCGAATAAGCCTATGCATCCCGTCCTTAAACACTTAATCGATACCGATTTCGAAGACCTTGCCGGTAGCCGGGTCGACGGTCGTATCTCCATTACCGACGATCTTGTCAATCTCGGGCTGCATGAATTAGTGGCAACACTCACAAAATCTTCCCCTTCACCGGAAAGGAATGCACCTGCGTCCCCGCCCAAAGAAACACCTACTCCCTACGATACGGAAATTACAAAAGAGGACGCAACCCCCGATCCCCGGGCGTTGTTAAGTAAACTCGATGTAGAGAAATTGCAGTACCGCACGGAATCCGGGCGAACAGTCTTGGAAATTGCTTGTGCCGTACGGAAATAATTTGTATCTTTGCGCTCCAATTCTAAAAACAGTGACGCTGAATGCTAATAATTAATGTACGTGAGGGCGAAAATATTGATCGCGCCCTGAAGCGCTATAAGCGCAAATCTATCAATACCCGCGTGATCCGCGAGCTTCGTAACCGTCGTGAGTTCACCAAGCCCAGCGTGAAGCGTCGGAAAGAGAAGCTGAAGGCGGAATACCGTCTCGACAAATACGGCGAAAAGTAACCGCCGATACCGGGAAGGTTTGTCCCCTTCCGGAACGTGAACGGCCGTCGGAGCATAAGCTTCGGGGGCCGTTCGTGGTTTTCAAACCATCCGTCGGTGTCTCCGTTACTTGCCCATGACCGCCAATCCCGATACCGATATACGACTGCGAACGGAGCAATTACTCCATTCGCTCAACAAAGGGCTTTACGAGCGGGACCGCGCAATGGGCCTCAGTTTGCTTACCGCGGTGGCCGGTGAAAGTATCTTTCTCCTGGGCCCCCCGGGGGTGGGTAAAAGCCTTATCGCCCGACGGCTCAAATACGCCTTCCGCGACGGCGTCAGTTTCGAGTACCTGATGTCCAAGTTTTCTACACCCGATGAGGTGTTCGGCCCGATCTCCATCCAGAAGCTGCGGGATGAAGACAAATACGAGCGCCTGACCGACCGTTACCTTCCCGGAGCCAATATTGTTTTCCTGGACGAAATATGGAAGGCCGGTCCCGCCATTCAAAACGCCCTGCTAACCATCCTCAACGAAAAGATCTACCGCAACGGGGAGCAGGATATCAAGGTCAACATACGCGGCATAATTACGGCCAGCAACGAACTGCCGCCGAGGAATGCCAATCTTGCCCCGATCTGGGACCGCTTCCTGGTCCGTCTTGAACTAGGGAGCATCAGTGAGTACCAGAACTTCGTAAAGATGGTGGTGGATACCCGCGACGTATACGAAGACAATATCCCAGAGGCAACGAAATTATCCGAAGAGGAACTTGATGCCTGGTCCGTTCGCATCGACCAGGTGGAGGTGCCCGCGGAGGTGCTGAATACCCTCCAGCTGTTGCTGTTCAAGATCGAGCAGTACAACCAACAGCCGAATAATGCGCCACACCCCATGCTGATCTACGATCGACGGTGGAAGAAATCGGTACGCCTCTTGCGGGCCTCCGCCTTTCTACACGGCAGGAAGCGGGTGAACCTAATGGACTGCTTCCTGCTCGAATACTGCCTCTGGAATGCCCCGGAGCAGCGGGAGTTGATCCGGGAAATGATCGTTGATGCCGTGCGCAAGCACGGTTACAGCGTCGCGGTGAATTTATCAGCGCTAAAGTCGGAAGTCCGGGAATTCGAGGAAGACGTGCGGGAGGAGACCCGCATTCAACATACCCGGGAGGAGGAACAACTCTTGCCGGTTAGCGAAAGCTACTACGAACTCGAAAAGGACCTCAGCCAGTTTCGGGGTGTCTTGGTGGCCATCGATCAGTTCCGCGGCCTTAGCGACCAGGATTTTTCCAGTGTCAATTTTTACGACGAGGAGCAGAACCTCGTCAATCGGATCCGCGGGCGGAAGGGGAGCAGGGAGAATACGATCGAAGTCAACTTCAACGGGACGGACACGACCTTCCGGCTCAAGACCCAACTGGTGGAGCGACGGGAAGTCATCCGCAAAAAGCCCCACCGTCTGCTTAGGCAATTCTGGGACGGCCGAGCCGAGCAGTTAACGACTTACGTAAACAAGCAATTGGAAGCTATCAGGGACCACGGTCCGGATGAGCTCACCGACATCGAAAATCACCTGTTTGTAGATGCCGCCTACGCCAAAGTCGTGCAGGCCAACCTCGAAGAAGTACGGGAAGCCCTGGACGCCCTACTGCTGCGACTGGAGAAACTGCAGTTCGAGTACGGGGCCGAGGTGTAGCTCACCGAAGCGGACAGGGCAGGATGGGGGGTAGTCGAGGACTTTGCTACCTTAACCGCATACTCACAGATCATGACCGTAGGCCTTTTCATTCCCTGTTACATTGACCAGTTTTACCCCAAGGCGGGCATTGCCACCTACCAATTGCTGGAACGACTGGGCTGCACCGTGGTATACCCGCAGGACCAAACCTGTTGCGGACAACCTTTGGCTAATAGCGGCATGGAAAAGGAGGCACGGCCGATCTACGAGCACTTCGTGGAAACCTTTGCAAAATTCGACTATACCGTTTGCCCCTCCGGAAGTTGCGTATACCACGTAAACCATCATTACGATACCCTGGAGGATTCTAAAGCGGTCGTTTCCGTCAGGGAACGAACTTTTGAACTGGCCGACTTTCTGGTCAATGTACTGGGAACGAAAGCGTTATCGGCTTCCTTCCCCGCCCGTGTCGGTATTCATAACAGTTGCCATGGTTTGCGGGGTCTGCGGCTGGGGGCCAGCTCGGAGCGGGTAGGGGCCGACTTCAGCTACTATCGGTATTTGCTGAATATGGTCGAAGGGGTGGAGCTGGTTCAGTTAGACCGGGTAGACGAGTGTTGTGGTTTCGGGGGTACGTTCAGCGTCAACCAACCCGAGCTATCCACTAAAATGGGAAAGGATCGGATTGCCGATCACCTGCGTCACGGAGCGGAGGTCATTACCAGCGGAGATATGTCCTGCCTGATGCATATGGAAGGATTGATCCGGCGCGACGGACTGCCCTTACGGGTGATGCATGTAGCGGAGATACTTAACAGTCAGTAGCTCGTTCCAATGGTCAGTCGGGTATGACTTTGAATACCAGCCCCAGGTTGTAGCGGAGACTTTGACCAATGTATTCACCGCCGAATACGTAGGCGCCTCCTATGTTGAGGCCTACCCAGGGTTGGATCGGCAGGTAGAGGGTGCCACCCGCTCGCTGCCAGCTGCTGCCGGTACTGGCCGTGGCGGTTTGGACGGCGGTGCCGCCGTTCAGGGCGGTGACGAACTCCAACCAGCCTTCAGCGTAGAAAAGTCTACTGCCGTAGCCGGTACGTAGCAGGACGGGCCAACTCGTCCGGCTTTCAGGGGCGAACTGTATATCCATGCCGGACTGTCCGTGAACGAAAAAGCCATTATCGAATTGGTACTGGTACACCAGGCGGGTCTGGAAGACGGTAGCTCGCTGTCCTATTGCGGCAATGCCCATCGTTTCGTAGTTGCTAATGGGGAAACTCAGTCCTACGGCGGTAAACACCCGATGGGCAGCGTTCCCGGATCGGCTATCCAGGTTTTTGTATTTGATCCAGAGACTGGCGTCCTGCAGACTTCCTGACCGTTCGTTGGTTTCAAGGTAGGGTAGCGTTGCCACGAGGGTGGTCAGGTCATTCATTCCGGCTTCCAGAAAAAAATTATAGCTGGTAGTGGTAACCTCGCGGGCCTCCGGGCTACCGTTCTCGCCGTAATACGTATGGTAGACTTCCCTGCTAAAGCCCGGGGCGAAGGCTACTTCCCCCTTGGCAACGGGAAAACCTCCTATCGGCCCCTGTGCATAGGCGTTAGGTGTGCACCCGATCAGGGCGGCGATCAGGCTCAATCCAGGATACCACCTATCTCTCATGCCGCTGTCCTATCTTTGGCCGCTTAATTAACCCCCCCTTGAGCGACAGTCTGGTTATCATACCTACCTACAACGAACGAGAAAATATTTCTCGCATGGTGGAGGTGGTATTCGGTCTCCCGCAGCCCTTTCACTTGCTTATTGTTGACGACGGTTCGCCGGATGGTACGGGCGACGTAGTACGCGGCCTCCAGAAACGGTTTCCGCATGAACTTCATTTGCTGGAGCGCAGTGGTAAGCTCGGGTTGGGTACGGCTTACCTTGCCGGTTTCCGTTGGGGCTTGCAGCGGCCGGAGAATTATCAGTACTTCTTTGAAATGGATGCTGACTTCAGCCATACCCCCGCTGATCTGATTCGTCTTCGCGCCGCCTGCCACAACGCCGACGCGGATGTGGCGGTGGGCAGCCGGTATACGAAGGGAGGAGGAGTAAAAAACTGGCCGATTGACCGGATTATTCTATCCTACGGCGCCAGCATCTATACCCGCATGGTCACCGGTATGCCGGTAAAGGACCCGACCGCCGGGTTCATGTGCTATTCCCGGCCGGTACTGGAAGCCATGAATTTCGATCAGATCCAATGCATTGGCTATGCTTTTCAGATTGAAATGAAGTTTACCGCAAGAAAGTTGGGCTTTAAGATCGTGGAAGTACCCATCACCTTCACCGACCGGATTGCGGGGAATAGCAAGATGCATAAGTCGATCATCAAGGAGGCGGTCCTGGGCGTTTTGCGGCTGCGTTGGCGTTAATCTTGCCGTAATTCTATTGGTGTCGTCCGTCAGCTAGCCATCCATACACCAGGGCCCCAACCCTATTTCCGCCTAGTCAACAAGGCCACCCAATCCTCTTCACCGGGCGGTACCAGCTCTACCGAACCGTCGGTTGAGCTGACCAGTTCCCCGCGGTCAATTAACTCACCGCCCTGCCGGGGATTGTACCATCGGACCGTAAACTCACCGTTGGCGGCACTAAGGTCGAGCTTAGCCGGATCGCCGAACGGCAAATACACCGCGTAAACTTCCCCCGGCTTGGCCAGGCACCAGTCTGTCTGGCCCTCGGTCAACTCATTATGGGCCTCCATTTCCCAGAATGGCAGGTGATCTTCGAAAAAGCGACGGGCATGCGCCGACCACCGATAGGCGCGGTCCCGGCTGCGCCAATCCTCCAGGTTCAGGTCATTGTGGGGGCTGCGGGCACCGAAGTACCACTCCACCCCGGCACCGCCCGCCAGCAGGTTGCCCCAGAGGGTGAGGGCGCGCAGACTGTCCTGATTATTGTTCGGGGCTGCCTGATCCGGGTCGATGCCCCGGTACCATGGGCCTACCTCGTCGAGTGTCATGATCCAGGGCGCTCCGGCCTCGGCGGAGCGTCTTATCCAGCGCTGCGTTACTTCGTTCGCCGAATAAGGGTCCCCTAATTGTAAGGAGAGTCCCCCCAACTTATCATTGCCAAGTAGCGGCTCGTATATCCTGGTGAAGGCTGCTTCACCGGGGTGAGTATGGAGTACAACGTACTGCCGGTAGGGATCATGCACGGCAAACCAATCGAGGACCTGCCGCTGTTGATCGTTGGTTTGCCAGCTTTCCGACCAGTCGTTCGGGCCGTTTTCTTCACCCAGGTTCCAGGTTATCGCCCGGTGATGGCCGAAGCGGGCGACTAGCTCGCGGAAATACAATCGACGCTCAGGTCCGGTGTCGCCACCGTCGAGAAGCGTTTCGTTTTCGGTTTCATTAAGGACGAAGTGGAGCATCATGCCCAGGCTGTCAGCGTGATCGAAAACCCGCTCCCACTGCGCCAGCTTGCTCACGTCAAAGCGGTAGCGCTCCTCGTGGTCGGTATAGGGCCATACGTCCTTGCCGTCTCCGTTGATGTTCAGGGTAAGGAAATACAGGCTGTTGACCCCCGCTTCCTGGAGGTAATTGATCCCACCGAGTAGGGCTTCTCCCCGCCCGTCTTTCCAGGTAGGGTCGCCGGGACGGGCATCCGCGGCGTGGACGGCGAAGGTATGGAGCCCTTCGGTCCTGCTTTCTCCTTCACGAAACTGTTCGCTGTGTCGGTAGGTGCCGTCGAAGTCCGCATATCCCAAGAGATTCTCCGGACTGTCGACGCCGGTTTTAAGGAAATAATCCCCCGTCTCCGCCCATCGCAGGTAGCGCGGGTGGTCGCGGATAAGCTTGCCGGTTTCCCCAGCGTCAGCAGGGCCTACGAGAAAAGCACCTTCGTAACGCTCGATGATCTTTCCCGCGCTTGGGTCATCACTACGATAGATGCTGTCACCTGTAACCAAGGTTCCGGTGTACGTCCATTCTCCCTCGCGGTCTGGCCTAAACCTCACCTGCCATAAATTTCCGGACTCGGCGCCATTGTCCGCCGCGTGCCGATCGGCAGCATAGAAACCAGGTACGGTGACGCTGTGATCCCCTTCCGTGAAGGTTACGTCAAGGCGATAGTTGACGAAAGGGTTTACGGGGGCGTTTTCGGACGTTTCCGGTCCCGGGAAATCCAGGGTCATCTTTTCCCATTTGCTCACGTCGGGGTGCGTATACGTCAGGGTACTGCGGCAGGTAGTTAGCAATACGGAGGCAAACAGAAGAATTAAAAGGCGCATGATCGGCATTCGGATTAACAGCAACTGGCCAAAAGTAAGTAACCTCCGATTCCTACCCATAGGTATACCGGCGATCAGGTAGAACGGACGGCCTTGCGCTTAGGCTTTTCCACTTTCGGCTCTTTGCGATACATCTCCATCCACCGGTGCATTTCCCAGAGCATATGCAGGATGCTTTCCTCGGCGGCATAGCCGTGGTCTTCGTACGGAAGCAGGCACAGACGAGCCGTCTTCCCCAGGTTATCAAGGGCGGTAAACATTCGTTTTGACTGTACGGGATACGTACCGCTGTTGCTGTCTTCCTCGCCGTGAATCAATAAGAGTGGGCTATTGATCTTGTCCGCGTGTACAAAGGGGCTCAGTCGGACGTAGGTTTCCGGAACCTGCCAGAAGGTACGCTCCTCGGCCTGGAAACCGAAGGGTGTCAGGGTACGGTTGAACGCTCCGCTGCGCGCAATACCACCGGCAAAGAGCGTGGTGTGTGCCAGGAGGTGGGCGGTCATGAAGGCCCCGTAGCTGTGCCCGCCAACGTAAATACGGTCGGGATCGGCCACGCCCATCTGAACCAACTTTCGCACGGCGGCCTGAGCATTCATTCTGACCTGCTCAATAAAGGTTTCGTTTGGCTCCTCATCACCTTCGCCAACAATAGGCATGGCGAAGTCATCAAAAACCGCATAGCCGGCCGCCAGGAAGGGTAGGGGGGATAGGGGGCTGATCCGCCTGAATTGGTGGCTACTGGTGAGCACCTGCCCCGCTTTGTCGGCATCTTTGTATTCCTGCGGGTAGGCCCACATCAGAATGGGTAATGGATCGTCGTTTTTGGGGTCGAATCCCTCGGGCGTATGCAGTTCCCCGCTCAGTTGCACGCCATCCGCCCGCTCGTAGGCCACCAGCTCATAGTGGGTGTCGCGAAGTTGCGGGTACGGGTGCGGGAAATCAGTAATGCGGAGTTCTTCGCCGGTACCGATGTGGCGGAGAAAGAAATTCGGGCGCTCACTAGACTGCTCCCGGGCAAGCAGGAAATAATCCGGGTCCTCATCGAGGAAAAACAACGGCCGTTCGAAGTAAGGCGGAGTTGATTCCCAGAGGCGTTGCCGTTCGTGGGTTTTGAGGTTGAACGCGTCCACGAAGGGTTGGGGGCCGTCAGGACTGTGACCGTTCCCGATCATGATCAGGGTTTCCCCTTCGTCCCGCGTCAGGAGCACGCTGTGATCGCTCGGCAAAGAGGTGGTCACCACGTTGCCCGGATCGTTATAGTTGTCTTCCCAGTTGTGGTCAAAGAGTACGTCCGGTTCGCGTGACGGGTCGTCGGGGTACCACCTACGGGTTACCTGCCTGCGGCTGCTCCATTCCCAGTCGACTATGATAGCCAGGTCACCTCGTCCCCAGCGCAGGGCACCGAAGCGAAGCGGCAGCTTAATGCTTTTTTCCGGTGTCCCGGTAAAGGGGGCTTCCAGATAGTACAATTGCTCCCGGTAGTCTACCTCCTTGCGTGGATCGCCACCGTCTAACGCTTCCGTCCAGTAAAGCTGGGCGGGGTGATCGCTACGCCAGCTAAAGCGCCGCGGCTGGGTGATGACGGCCCCGAATGCCGGGGGCAGGTGTTCCACAATGGGCCGTTGGGCAAGCTCGCGTACCGCATTCCCTTCCCGGTCCAACAAGACGACCCGGTCGGCGAATTTATCATAGGGAACATTGAAGCTGAACGGCTCAACCACATAGGTGATGACGAACCATTTACCATTCGGACTATCCCCCAGGCCCGCGATTATGCCCGGCTCGGCCCATTCGGTTTCGTTTCCGGTATCGAGGCGATGGAGGTATAGCTGTCCGTGGGCAAAATACCGGAAGAGCTGTACGTCGTAATCGCTCTGCAGTAGATTGGTATAGGTCCGGTTGGCTCCTTCTTTACCGGAAGAGTCCTGTACACGAGGACCGGCAACCGTCTCGGAATCTTCGGGCTTAAGAGCTCCGGGAACGCGCCGCTTGATCAGGAAGCGATCATTTCCGATAAAGTCGTAGGGCGAGCCGCCCAGACTGTTATTAATTTCGTTGCCGCCTACGCGGGAGCACTTTAGCGAATCACGGGTGGCTGTCCACAGCTGCAGGCCTTCCTCGGTGACCTCGCAGAAAGCGATCCGGGTGCCGTCGGGCGACCAGGTAAAATAGCGGAACATAGCGCCCTCCGGCAATCCCTCAAGGGCCCGGTCGGTGCCACTGGACACCTGGTGCAACCTCGGATGAAAGAATCCCCTGCTTCCGTAAGGGGTGAAGTTACTCGGATTGATCTGGCGGCCCGCCAACTTCACTTTTGGCTCTTTCAGTTCCTCAATGCCGGGATACATCGGTCGATCGGCGATGATAATAAAATCACGATCCGGTCCGAAGAGCATTAACGGATCCGGCTTCAGATTTACGAGATCGGCAATGGCATCGGGGGGACGTTGGTAGAGCATTTAGGGGGTGGGGGGTTAGTCTTTTAGTTCTTTAGTCTTTTAGGGGGAGGGGGGGTAGTCTTTTAGTTCTTTAGTCTTTTAGGGGGAAGGGGGGGTAGTCTTTTAGTGCTTTAGTCTTTTAGGGGGAGGGGGTTGCGGAATTTAGTGGTTGGACCAAGCGCATTGTAGACCTAGTCTTGAGACAGGAAAGCCGTAGTATCCGAAGTATCGGGTAAAACGCAGTTACCGCGCCCTACAGGTAGCCTTCCAAAAACGAGCCAAAGCCCGAAGAACCGACAAACAGATCGCCAGAAGAAAAGACTAACGGTCTAAAAGACTAAAAGACTAAAAGACTAAAGAACTAAAAGACTAAAGGAATATCGGACTAAAGCACGAACACCTTACTCCTCGTCATAGCTAGCGTCCTGTGTATCGATGACCATATTGGTGATGGTATAGTCGCTGAATTTCTCGAAGTGATTGAATGCCAGGTTCGAAGGCCAATTGCTTTCATCCTCTACCCACTCTCCGAGTAGGTTCTCAAGCATGGGGCGGTAATTTTTGAACAACCACTCCTCGGCTTCATCCATCTCTGCGAAATCGGGCAACAGGTATACCGTTGTCAGGTCACTGGTATCGTCAAAGTCGATCTCGTCTTCGGCGCTCGGGTCTTCGCGAATTGCCCAACGCAGCAAGGCTTCACTAGGCGTTACGATCAGTGCGTACCGATTGATGTCATAAAGTTCCATAGGCTATCTCTTGTGTGGAAGTGTAAACGCCGGGTACCCTGCAAGAAGTTTACACCCAGGAGGCCTCTATTGCTTACACTCCGGATTGACACCGAGAACGTAGTTTCTGATTACTTCGATCTGTGGCGCTGCTTCGGCACCCGCAAACCCGCTTATGTCCCCATCCTGAAGCCGTTCGGCGGCGTAATCCGTCAATTGGGTGGCCAGCGGCAGGTAGCTCCAGTGCCAGCGCTCCTCCTCGTAGCCGTCGGGGCGTTCACCACCCTTGGGCGTGTAGGGTTGGCAAAAGCCGTACTCGGCCGCGTGGTTGGTGAGCCAGTCGTAGATCGCTTTGCCTTCCCCGTCGTCGAAGTAGCCGTTGTTCAGGGCATTGAGGTCCATGTCGGTGCCCCAGTGGTGGCGGCTGGTGCCCGGCATGCTGGAGTACCGGAGTATGGCCCGGGCCCGATCGGCCGGATCGGGGTATACTTCGTCGGCTTTTTCCGTTCCTTCCAGTAGCCGCTGCCCGTTCCATTTAGCTTCCCATATTTGCTTTTGCCGGTTGAAGTTGCGGGTAGCGGAAATGATCTTCAGTCGTACTCCGTCCTCGAGGGCCGCGGCGTGCATCCGCTGAAAGGCGGCGTAGGTGTCTTCGTGGAGCAGATAGGGGGCGCCGTCCGTATACTTGTCTTCTACCCGTACGAAAGCCGCGTTTTCCGAGGGATCGAATTTTCCGGTCAGGTAGGTGTAAACCGGCAATCCGGCAATGCTGTCGGAAAGGGGGCGCCGGGGCGCAGGGGCGGGGTCCCTTCCGGTGTCGGCAACGGGATCGGGCAGCCTGGACTCGGTAGACTCCGGGTTTCCGCAGCCAAGCAGGAAAAGCAAAAAGGAGAGGGGAATAGCATAATACATGGGCGAAAGGTAGTAGTCAGCGGTGGGGTGGTGCAATAGCGGTATATGTCCTTACGCTCCGGGGCGGGAGACGATCGCACTGAGTTTCATCAGGAAGTACACCTCAAAACCGGTATAGACCAGGTAAAGCCAGAAAAAGGGAACGATAAAGAGCTTGCTCTCCGGTTGGGCCAGGATGACGTAGCCTACTACAAGCATGCCGCAGAGGAACATTTTGGCCATGGTCGCCGCCAGGAAAACATTGCTGAATAACATGCGGTTTTCAGCTCCTGCGCTCCGCCGGCCAAGGAAAAAAATGGCGATACTAATTACCAGGAAGAGCGCTAGGGTAAGTACCGAAAAGGGCAGGGCATAATCAATAGGCAGCAGCCAGTGGCACAGTGAAAGGCCCAGGATGGCCAAGAAGGTCATTCCGCCCAGGAGGGCCAGAAAACGGGAAGTAAGCATGGGACAAAGGTACGGTGACCGGCAGCTTACTCCAGAGTGCGCGCTTCGATATAGGAAAGGATCGCGACGATCTCTTCGTCGGCCAGGTGAGCGTAATCATTCATTGCCTGCGGACCGTACTCCTGCCAGAGCTGTAGCGCGCGGGGATGGCCGTCATCGATCAAACGCCCACTCTGCCGTACCCAATTATAGAGATCAGATCGGGGATAGGGAGCCCAGCGTTCGGTGACTCCAGCCAACGCAGGACCGATGAGTGCGTCTTGCATATTATTGTTGTGGCAACTCCCGCAAGTGTTTTCACGCCAAAGTTGTTTGCCGATTCGCACCAGGGAGTCCTGTCCAAAGGCAATGGGCATGTCGGAACGCGCCTGGACTTCTCCGGATGGCAAATGCTGCGGAGCGGCCAGGGTATAAGCGACAACGGTCGCCAGTATCAGCAGAATGGCAAGCACTGCCGACTGCAAGAGGGATAACAGGGAGATGGACTGCACGACCAGGAGTTTCCCATAAGTTCGGGAGCCGAACAGCGTCGATCAAGATTGGCGACACTATTTACACTGGCTCTAAGCAGCGTCGGATCATTTGCCGCCTCCGAAGCGCCAGCCAACGATGATGCCCATACGGAGGTCGACCGCCGTTAGGACTCCGATGGCGGCCGCGTACTCCGCATCGTTGTCGTTGCCTCCGAAGGTGGTCGCTCGACCGATGCCCAGGTTCAACTCGAAAACGAAGCCGCCCGGGGTGACCCATTTGTGCCCGGACATGATGCCGAGGGCAGCGCGGGTAGCATCGACCGACTCGTCCGTATTGCGGTTGATTCCGGTGAGTTGACCCAATTTGCCGTAACCGCCCACGTAAAAGCGATCAAAGCCCATTCGGGGGTTGAAATAGTAGCGGAATTCGGGTATCAGCCGGAGGTTGCGGTAGCGGTAATTGTCGTCCTCATTGACAAGCAAGCCGAGACTGGAATAAGCGCCTCCGATCGCCAGGGCCGTTTGTTGACCGACCGGAAACTCCGCGGCCACGTTAATGCCGCCGGTAATGGCCGATCCGGCGTTGAGCTTAGCGTCGATCTGGGCGGATGCGCCGGCCACGCAGAAGAGGCAGATGAGTAGGGTGAACAGATTTTTCATAGCTGGGGAGTAATAGATAAGCGATAGGATGTAGGGCTAACGAATGTAGCGGCTGCCCCGGTACCCGGTATGGTATATGGTAACCTTTAAGGCTTTATTAGGCTAGGGCGTTAGCAGATGGTTAAGGGAGTTTTTCCGGACACTCGTTGGAGGCACGCTTGCTCCGGTCCGGACACTCGTTGGAGGCGCGCTTGCTCCGGTCCGGACACTCGTTGGAGGCACGCTTGCTCCGGTCCGGACACTCGTTGGAGGCGCTCCTACGTCGCGCCACGCAACGAGGTCCTATGATGGGCGGTAACGCCCGTTGCTTACCTTCGCACCCATGCCAGAGGCCCTGCAACTTTCCGATGATTTTAATTACGCGCTGGAGCGGATGGAATCCGGCGGCCACCTGTTCATTACGGGGCGGGCGGGAACCGGAAAGTCGACCCTTTTGCAAATATTCAAGCGCAGCTCGCGCAGGAATGTGGTCGTGCTGGCACCAACCGGGGTCGCGGCCCTGAACGTGGGTGGCCAGACCATCCATTCCTTTTTTAATTTTCCGCCCCGCTTGTTACAGGCTAAAGATATCCGCCCGAATCGCCGCAACCGGCGCGTTTTCATGAATCTGGAAACGCTGGTCATCGATGAGATCAGTATGGTACGGGCCGACGTGATGGAAGCTATTGACCTTGGCCTGCGCATCAACCGCGGCAGCGATCAGCCCTTCGGGGGGGTGCAGCTCATTCTCTTTGGTGATCTTTTTCAGCTTCCGCCCGTGGTGAGCAGTCAAACCGAGCGGGAATTTTTCAGTCAGCGCTATGCCAGTCCCTATTTTTTCAGTGCGGATTGCCTGGACCTAATCGACCTGGAAATGGTGGAGCTGCGGCAGGTCTACCGACAGGATAGCCGCCACTTCCTCAGGCTCCTGGAAAGCATTCGGAATGCTACCATCGATTACGACGAACTGGCGGATCTCAACGAGCGGTGCGAGCCGGACTTTGACCCCGAAGAGGGCAGTAACTACCTCACCCTGGCGGCGAGAAATGCGACCGTAACCCGGATCAACGGTGGGGCACTGGAAGCCCTGGAGAGTCCCGAACACCTGTACACGGCGGAGGTAAAGGGCAATTTTCCCGATCGCCTGTTTCCGGTTCCCCAGATCCTCCGGCTCAAAGTAGGTGCCCAGGTAATGACCCTGCGCAATGACGCCGACCGGCGCTACGTGAACGGCACGATCGGGACCATCAAGGAGTGCAAGCCGAAATCGGTACTGATCGAGATCGTCGATGACGGGAAACCGGTCGAGGTGGAAGTTGAGTACGACGAGTGGGATATCATTCGCTATACGGCCGACGGGGAGGACCTGCGCAAGATCGCTACCGAAACCCTGGGTACTTACCGCCAATTGCCCATCCGGCTGGCCTGGGCCGTGACCATTCATAAAGCCCAGGGGAAGACCTTCGACCGGATCATTATCGATCTCGGAAAATCCGGCGCCTTTGAGCACGGACAGACCTACGTGGCGCTCAGCCGCTGCCGAACCCTCGAGGGCATCGTGCTGCGGCAGCCACTGAACCTGCGGGACGTGATGGTAGACCCCGAGGTCGTGCAGTTCTATGAAGGGAAACGGTAATAAATTTGGTTGCTCGGCTGCTATTGTTATCTTAGAACTGCGATTGTTTCAGGAATCCAATCGCGGCGGAATCCGAAAAGCCTATGAGTAGGAATCACCACTCACAGACTTATGAAGACCAAATTACACTCCCTCCTTCTCGCCTTGGTCATTTGTTGTACCGCATCGGGCTGCTATACCTACACCTTCGACGTAGGGCAAGGAGCCCAAACGGGACTGGAAACAAAAAAAGCGAACCACTATTTAATTGCAGGATTAGCTCCCATCAGCGTTTCCGACCCAGTTGAAATGGCAAACGGAGCCGAGAATTACTCCGTAACGGTTACCCATACCTTCATAGACGGCTTACTGAACGTACTGACGGGGGGAATCTATACCCCTACTACGACGATCGTGACGCGTTAAGGGCCAGTGCGGAAAATCATCCTTTACGTTTTGGGCGGACTCCTACTGATCGTAGCGCTTCCGCCCTTAGCCAGTCACCTGCCGGATTTCACTCGCTTGACCCCGTATGGAAAAGGGGTCGTGGTAGGAAACCTGATCTTTTTTGTGCTAGGTACGGGATTGCTATATGCCGCCTCCCGCAGAAAAGAGGAATGAACATCGCCCGTCGGGATACCGGCGGGCGATTTTTTGTGCGGCCGCTCGCGAATTCTCGCTTCATCACCACGAATTCTAGATAACCGATTACGCGCCCCGGTTTCGCCCCGAACATTGCCTTGTCATCAAAGAACAACGCAATGAAATACTTCCTCTTATTCTTACTGCTGTGTCTGGGATCGGGTTGGATATTCGGACAATCCGCCAGCCCCTACTTCCTGGTAACGGGCGACGAGACCCGTTTCCCCTTGGAATCTACTACGGCTAAGGCAAACATTGCCGGCGTTATCGCGGACGTTACTGTCGAGCAGGTCTACACCAACGACGGCGATCAGCCGATCGAGGCTACCTACGTCTTCCCGGCCTCTACCGAAGCGGCCGTCCACGGTATGGAAATGCAGATCGGCGATCGGCTCATCGTTGGTGAAGTGCAACGGAAGGTCGAAGCCAGGCAGACTTACGAAACGGCTAAGGCCCAGGGAAGGCGCACGAGCCTTCTCGAACAGCACCGGCCGAACGTTTTTCAGATGAGCGTGGCGAATATTTTGCCCGGTGATAGCGTAAAGGTTCGCCTCCGCTACACCGAACTGCTGGTGCCGGAAGGGGGTACCTACCGCTTCGTTTATCCGACCGTGGTCGGTCCGCGCTTCACGGGGGAGGACCCAAAGGCAACCTCCTTCGCGGCTCAGCCCTACGTCAGTGGGGAGACTACTCCGAACTTCGATTTACAGATTGACCTGGCGGCCGGTATGCCGCTTGCCGGGGTGGAAAGCCCCACGCACCGTATCCTTACCCAATTAACAGGTGACGGCGAGGCCCGGGTGCGGTTGGATCCCGCTGAGCAATCCGGCGGAAACCGTGATTTCGTACTGGCCTACCGGCTCGGCGGCCAAGGCATTCATACCGGACTATTGCTGTACGAGGGGGAAAAGGAAAATTTCTTTTTGTACATGGCCCAGCCGCCGGCCAGTGCCGCAGAAGAGCTGGCGAGTGCCGAGATCTTGCCGCGAGAATTCGTGTTCATAGTCGACGTGAGCGGTTCCATGTCCGGCTTTCCCCTCGACGTAACGAAAAATCTGATGGCCGATCTGGTCGCGGACCTGAGGGCGCAAGATTACTTCAATATTCTGCTCTTCGCCGGTGCGGCCGATACCTGGCGCCCGGCTTCGGTGCCCGCCACCCCGGCGAATCTGAACGCCGCCACGGAGTGGTTGGATGGCGTCAGGGGCGGTGGAGGTACGGAGCTACTTTCCGCACTAAATCAGGCCTATGCCCTGCCTGGCCCGTCGGGAGGTGGTTGGACGGGAAGTGGTTGGACGGCTGGTCGTACGACGAATAGCACAGGGACAAGCCCCGCTACCCTCAGCCGAAATTTCGTGATCGTTACCGACGGCTACATCTCGGTCGAACCCGAGGTTTTTGATCTGATTGATCGGCAGCTGGATAAGGCCAATGTCTACACCTTCGGCATTGGGAGCAGCGTAAATCGCCACCTGATCGACGGTATGGCGCGGGTCGGTCGCGGTCGCCCCGCGGTGGTTCTCGATCACGCATCGGCCGGGGATGAAGCCGCCCGTTTCCGGGAATACATTTCCCGGCCGCTGCTTACGGATGTCCACCTTTCCTACGATGGTTTCGACGCCTACGACCTGGAACCCCTTTCCCTGCCGGATCTCGGTTCGGAACGCCCCCTGATCGTCTTCGGGAAGTACCGCGGCAAGGCACGGGGAGAATTGGTGCTAAGCGGAATGACCAGTGCCGGAGAATTACGCACTACCCAGCGGGTCCGGAACAGCCGTCCGAACAAGCGGAATGGTGCCCTGGCTTACCTCTGGGCGAGAAGCCGCGTTCAGCGACTGGACGATTATAATCAACTGCACTCCTCGGACGACCGCATCGAGGAAGTAACCAGCCTGGGCCTGGACTATAACCTCCTTACCGCCTACACTTCTTTCGTGGCGGTCGATAAAACCCCCGTGAGGACGGAACCCGGAAGCCTTGAAACGGTCAAACAGCCGTTACCGCTTCCCCTCGGAGTATCGGCAAATGCGGTCGGTTTTTCCCTCGCCATTGCCGGGGTTTCGGGACTCCCCGAGCCTGGCTGCGCGTTGCCGTGGTGGAGCTACGCTACCGTTGCCGCCGTGCTACTCATTTTCCTGGTGGGCTTCCGGAAGTTGCGTTCGCTGACTCCCCTATTGGTACTCCTGGCCGCTTTAACGGGCTGCAGCGACCAGCCTTCCGAGGTTCCCGAGCAAGCCTCCGATACGCCCTTGAAAGTAGAGACCGGCACCATTCCGGACGAGCCCATTCCAGTCACCGCAACTCTCCAGGCCAGCGAAGGTGCGGTGCCGGAAGAAACGGTGATGGAACGGCAACCGGCAATACCCTACGCCGCAAATGATATCACCTTCATCCTAGGAAGGGATCAGTCGGATAACCCCTATTACGCCCAGGCGAAACAATACTTTCGCGAGCAGGGCCAGGAGAACATGGTCGAGGGGCTGGAAAGCCTTGCCGCCGTACGGTACTACCTCGACAGCCGCAGGCCACGGGATGGCTGGGGAGACATCCACCTGGTAGTTCACGGCAATCCCTGGTCGGGCCTCGCCGTTGGACGTAACGCGGCGGAGAAACGAACCAACGCCCAAAGTCTCTCCGAATGGTCTCCGGACCCGTTGGAGGGAATCACCGCCGGAACGCGACTGGTTTTACACGGATGTGGACTCGGATCTGATCGTGCCCTGCTGCGCGAGATGAGTCGTGTCTTTGGCGGCACGGAAATATTTCCCGAGGTGGTAGCAAGCGAGCAGTTCACGCTATTCCGGAAAGGACCCCGGGGCGTGGAACGCCACTACGCGGATGCCTACTTCCGTGCCCGCCCCCTGGGCGACTATCCCCTGCCGGAGGTAATGGCCGTTCGCTTCGGACGTAAATATCCCCAGGTGGGGGTCGATTGGGAGGCTGCCCTTGGTCGTGATCGATTCTCCGAGACGATGCAGCCTTACCTCTACCAGTTCAATGTGCCGGTGGAATGGCTGCGGATCCACCCCGAGGGCAGTGAGGTATACTTGCCCGGCCGGCCGGCGGAACAGCTAGCCTGGCTGGAAGGGGAGGAGGCCCTGGTCCGCGAGCTGGCCCGCATGGGCCTGACCCAACAGGACTTCCGATGGAGCTTCGACCGAACGACCTACCGTTTGGCTGACGGCACCCGAATCCCGGCCGCCCGGGCAACGGGAACCTCCCGCCTTTTTTGCATCCTCGTGCCGGTCGATCAGGCCCGAACGGTGCGCCTGCGGTACTTTCGTGATGCATGATCGTACGTATCCTGATATTACTCACTTCGGTCGGACTGGCCGCGCAGGACTACAGTTACCGGCAGTATTCCGTTGCGGCCGGTCTGCCCGATGCCCGGGTCGAGCAGGTTGTTGCCGATACCCAAGGCTACGTCTACGCCCGCACGCCGCTGGGGTGGGTGCGCTTCGACGGGGAACGCTTTGAGGATATAGCCCGCCTGCCGGAAGCGGCATCGGATGATATTTGGATGTCCGGGCGGGAACTGGAAGGAATTCACACGCGCTACCTCGCCGGAACCCCCTTCGCCGGAACCCAGCTACTCGATCTGGCCGAAGACGCAGAGGGTCGACGGTGGCTGGCAACGAGTGATGCGGGATTGCTGCGCCAGCTCCCGAGCAGTTTTATGACTTATCCGGTTGGCGGGGGTGGGGTTACAGCGCTCACAGAAAACCGCGATACCCTCTGGATAGGCACGGATGGCCGGGGCCTTTTCCGGCTGACCGCAGACCGTGCTCCCGAGCCGGTCGACATCGGTACTTCCCTGGAGGGAATACGCATCACCTCCCTGGTAGCCGACACCAGCTTTTTATACATAGGTACGGCGGGGCGGGGCCTTTTCGCGGTGAACGGGGATACCCTGCTTCACCTCCGACAAGCCGGAGGGCTGCCCAGTAACTGGATCCGGGAAATGATCGTAGCCGATTCTTCGGTGATGGTGCTGACTACTGCCGGCGATTTGGTCGGACTGTATGCTACGGATACCAACCTCATCGTAAGACCGCACCATATTTCGGTGATCCCGGACGTAAAGTTCACGCACCTCCTCCGGGGACCCGGGGGGCGGCCGATACTCACGGCTCCGAGGGAGAAACGCCATCTTTGGAAAGCTGAATCTGCCTCCGTCGTTTCCGGTCTTCCCGAAGTGCGCAGTGCTGCGCTCCGTCGGGGGAGCCAGCTTTGGCTCGGCGTTGACGACAAAGGGCTTTACTACACCGATTTGGAAGCAGAGCCTTTCCGCTTCGGGCGCGTCGACGACCGGCTTACAGGCGGCTCCCCGCATTTCAGTGCCTTACTTGCCCTGGACAGCGAGCGGGAAGTTTGGGCCGGGAACGGTCAGGGGGTGGTCCGCATCACTCTTGACGGGTCCGGACAGCCCCTGTTCTCCAGGCAGTACGGGGCCGCGGAAGGGTGGGGGGACGATGATTCCGGCCCGGAAGTTATCTTCGGCACCGCCGCCGGGGCTATCTGGTTCGGTACGAAGCTCGGGTTGGTACGCTTCACCGGAGCCTCGGCCGATACCTACCGTTCTCCACCTTCCACCCGGCTGGAGGCCATTACCCTTTTTTACGATACCATTACACCGGGCAGAATCCATTTTAGTGCCCGGGAAAACCATTTGGGCTTCCGCTTCCGGGCGGTCGATCTTAGCTACCCCGAGCGAATCCGGTATCGGTACCGGCTCTCACCCATAGCACCGGAATGGTCTCCGATGACCTCCGAAACCACCGTGCGTTACGCTGGCCTGCCGGGTGGAGCGTACACCTTCTCCGTAGCCGCCAGTACCGACGGGGGGAAGACCTGGGGCGATCCCGCCACTTATAACTTCGAGGTCGAAAGTCCACTCGTGCTGCAGCCGTGGTTTTCGATCGGTGGCGTCCTGTTGCTCGCAGGATTCCTGATCGGCGGGTTTTACGCCTATCACCTCCGGCTATTGCGCCGGCAGGCGTCGGAACGCGCGGCACTGAAGCGGGAAAACGACGTGCTCCGTCTGGAACAACAGGCCAGGCAGTTGCAGATGAATCCCCACTTCATATTCAATGCCCTCAACGGCATACGCGGCCTGGTGGACGACCGCGAAGCTCGGGAGCAGTTAAGCCGCTTCGCTACCCTGATGCGCAGTATCCTTCACAATAGTCGGCAGGAATACATCACGCTGGCCGAAGAGCTGGCCACCCTGGATCGCTACCTGCGCATGGAGCAGTTTTGTCATGCTGAACCCTTCGCCTATCACCTGGAGCCCCCGGAAGGCGTGGACCCGGAAGAAATTTCATTACCCCCGATGCTGATACAGCCCTTCGTGGAAAATGCGATTTTGCACGGTTTTGCCGGTTTGGATCGCCCGGGGGAACTTCATGTCCGTTTTTTATTGCGGGGACGCAGGTGCAGCGTTTACATCGAAGACAATGGCGTAGGTAGGGAGGAAGCCCGGAAGCGGCGAGAGAAGGGTAGTCCGGGGCACCAACCCGTGGCCCTCTCCGTAACGAGCGACCGAATTTCCGCCATGGGTGGCAAACTCATTATCAGCAACGGAAATCCACACGGAACCGTCATTCATTTGGAAATCCCCGTCACGTATGCCTGGTAAAAAGACCTACTCCGCCGTCCTGGTTGAGGACATGAAGCCCGCGCTGCTTTCGCTGCAGAGAGACCTGGCGGACTACTGCCCCGAGATCGAGGTGATCGGTACGGCCGGAAGCGTGGTGGAAGCGGCTAAATTGCTCGGCAGGGAGCAGCCGGACCTTTTGTTTTTGGATATTATGCTCGGTGACGGTACCAGTTTTGACTTACTGGAGATCATTCCCGACCTGAAGTCCCGGCTGATTTTCGTGACCGCCTCGGATGAATTTGCGCTGCGCGCTTTCCGCTTCGCCGCTGTCGATTACCTGTTGAAACCCGTCGAGGGCGAACAACTGCGCAAGGCCGTCGACCGGGCGCTTTCCCAGATCGGTAGCTCCAGTTCCGACGGATTGGACCTGCTTCGGGACACCCTGCGAAATCCCGATACACTTCCCGACCGACTGTCGCTGCACACGGCCGATAATATTTTAGTGACCCGGATCGAAGACATCATCCGCTGCGAATCCGACGATAACAATACACGCTTCATCATTGCGGGAGAGAAACCCGTTTTCGTAACGAAGACCCTCAAGCACTACGAGCGTCTTCTCGCCGGTCACCACTTCGTACGTATACATCAATCCCATCTGGTGAATTTTCGCCACGTCGTAGAATTTAAAAAAATTGATTCCGGCTACCTGCGCCTGAGCAATGGTGATGAGGTGCCGGTGGCGAGTCGCAAGCGGGCTGAGGTGATGGGGCTACTTTAGGGATAGGTGATCCCCGCCGGGGGGGGGACCAAGGCGTTTCACCGCGATGAGTCTGGGTCTGTTCCTGCGTCGGACGCTGATTTTGCTGTGGTTCGAGCCAAAGCGGTTGGCGTGAATCCCATTGCAGCATCCCTGCATTCAAGTGCCTAATTGCGTGTGCGGTACTGTGGTGTATCCTCTTCCTCTCGTAATGGGCATTGCCCGATTGGTTGGGCAATACATGTTTAGTGCCAGGAATTGGGATACTGGTTCAAGGGGCAACATGCAACACCCGCGCCCCGCCGCCTGCCATAGCTTACCCTGGCCTCTTCCCAAGCCGCCTGCAGCGGTCCTGCGCATGTTTTCGGTCCGCTGCTCCGCCGAATCGCATACTACTGGTGGTTGCGAAGCGCGGGAGGGATAGTTGGTGGAATAGGCGGGTCCACGGTCCCCTGACCCTGGCTAATCAGAACGGCGCGGAATCTATTCTTTAGTTGCTGGTGTGATAATTACCGGCGGCGCAACTTTTTAATCGCCCGCTGATAGCGGATGCGGTTGTACTGCTGTAAAAGGGTGGGATAAAAGTTGAATAGGAGATTTCCGATCAGTAAAATTCCGGCGGTGCCGTAGGAATGAACCAGTAAGGCGTACACATTGGTCAGTAGACAGAACGCGAATAAGACCGTATGCGATTTTTCGACCTTGTAAGTCTCCTCCAACTTCTCTTGCAGGACTCCAATCTGCAGCGTGACGTTACGATGTACCGGAAACCGCTTCCGGATGACTCGGTTGATAAAGTCTCCGTTTGTGGAAAACTTTTTAAACTGCTTCACTCCCAACGATTTATAAATATCCAGGTCAGGAGATATCTGGATCTTGTCGTAGAACCCGGTGGGCAACCGGCTTAACAGGTAGCTGACCCCGAGAAAGATCAGCATCCATATCCACTTGCCCGGTCCCCGCACGTAGAAGATAAGTGATGGCGCCAGGGTCGTGGAACACAATCCTGCAATTAACACCAGATTCAGGCGGTACCGCAATTTTTCCAGATCCCCATCCGTAGCCATTACCATGCCCACCAAGGTATGATTTTAGTTTACAGGTAACGAGGATGGGCGACTCAAACTGCCAGGAGACCGCGCCGGCATGATTAGAAGACTGCCTTGAAAAGGGCCAAACGTGTTAAAGAATCAATCATTCTTTGTCTTAACCTCGCCGGGTGCTTGGTTTACGAATAGGGAACCTCATGAATTCCTCCAAGTACTGCAGGTTGTGCAACGACAGCTCGAGACGAACAGTCAAATCACTATCTGTGGCCGCTCGACAATTCCCCTCTCCGTGTTTTTCAACCCCGGACCCCAAGGGGGGTAAGCCGGATTCACGACAATGTCCAACGGTTTCCCGTTGCCCGCCGTGTCCGGTCGGTAACTCTCCACCAAGGGCAGGGTTCGGACAGGGACTGGTCCCTTACCTGGCGGTGGCCCCCGTTGTTGACCACGCCTGCTTCAGGATACCCCGCTCCCCAATCGGATCATGCTCCGGTACGGGAAGATCGTCCGGTTCGCGGTGTTCCGCTGCCCCGGTGATCAGATCCCAGCTACGTCCGCCGGGATAGGCCCCGAACACGCGGTAGTCGGTGTTGGAATAGCACGCGTGACCGGTGCCAGCCGGTAGTACGATCACGTCGCCGGTCGCCGCCTCCAGGTCGAAGCCTTCTGGTCCGCCTAACTGCACGGTACACCGGCCGCTGAGCAGGACAAGTACTTCGTGGGTGTTGCTGTGATAGTGGGGGTAAGGGTAGATGCCGGCTATCCAGGTATTCCCCCAGCCGCTGGTCTGTAGCCGTTTGGCTACCCGGTCCTTGATCCCCGGGCGATCAGCGGTAAAGGCACTTTGGTAGACGATGACTGGAAGGTCACTGTTCGGGATCCAGTCCCAGGGTTTCAGGTGGATGAGGGTAGCGTTGCCCTGCTGTTCTATTTTGGTATTCATGTAAGGCTATTTTAGGGCTCAGGATTGGTAAAAGGTTGCCCGGTACGGATCTGTTCACCCCCTTGCTTAGCGCCTGCGCCCCGCCGCCCTTATCCGCACTTACGGACGAAGCGTCGTACTAATTCGACGAAATAGTCAACCCACGGGGCCCGGAGGGTTGTTTTCCCCGTATGATCGTCCTGCTAATAATTTCCCTCGTGCTCGTGGCCATGATGGTGTACATGTTCAACCAATGGAGCCGCCACCGTATGCCCTCTAAAAAGCAGCGCGCGCGGGTGGTACGGGAGCTGAAATCTGATATGGATACCTGGAGCACCGACCTGATCAAAATGAATAAGGAAGAGCTGGACCTGTTTAGCCTCAGCCAGGACAAGCAGGTCGTTAAAAAAGGGGCCGGCACCACGGCTAAGGGCACTTTCACAACGATCTTTCACGAACCCGTGGTGAGCTACAGCTACCGACGCTACCTCGGTAAGAAAGTGAATGAACTACTCTATGCCCGAACGGCCAACCATGATTTCGTCTACTGGACCGAAGATGGCAAAACAACATTGGAAATTGACGATCAACCGGTAGGCAGGATCGACCAGAACGTGCTGCTCGGCCAGCGTACGGGAAAGGAACTGGCCCGCATAGAAAGCACCCCCCGGGAAAATTACCTTCCCGTGAGCGTCGGCAGCCGGGAGGTGGGTGCACTCTCCAGCCTGACGGCAAAAGCCGATGATCCGTTAAGTCAGCGGGCCTTCGAGTTCATTCCGGATGACCTTAACGATAAGGAAGAACAGCTGCTGATGTCGCTTGCGATGCGGGAGCTGGTCAAGCGCAGCGTTCCGGCCGAATAAATTTTAAGAAAGCGCATTATGAAGCGGGATGGCCGGGAATGGGATCGGTGGATGTTTCGCCTAGTCTACCCATTGATTGCCCTGGCCATTGTTCACGTCGGCAACGATAATACGTTGACGGAGCTGGTACGGAACCCGACCTACTACAGTGATATCGTTCTCTCCCTGCTGCTGACCTTTTCCGCCGGCTGGTATTTTCGTCGGTATTACCGCCATCACGCACCTCCGGTAGCTGGACCGGATGGGGCGGAAGCGGGCAGGGTAGGCGAATATCTGCTGTCGGTGCTAGTGATTCCCGTACTGATCCTTTCTACGCTGGAAGCTTTTTATGTGGGAGTCATCCTCGATATTCCTTTCAGGGAAGTGACTATTTTATACCTCGAGTTGCCGC
Source organism: Lewinellaceae bacterium (assembly GCA_963747415.1). Classification (GTDB taxonomy): domain Bacteria; phylum Bacteroidota; class Bacteroidia; order Chitinophagales; family Saprospiraceae; genus Neolewinella. The sequence goes on from CAVVFF010000007.1 coordinate 143,594, forward strand.
TGATCGTGCTGTTCTGCCTATTGATTAATGCCGCCTATCTGGTAATGGGCTTGCGCGGCGAAGTGCAGCAGGTACGAACCGGGGTGACCCACGCCGGTCCGGCCTATCGAACCCACTTCGTGGTACATGCGGGGGCAGCTTCGCGAAGTATTGCAGCAGAGGAGGTGGCCTATTTTCGGGTTGTTGACAAGATTACCTACCTGGTTCAAGTCGACGGTAGTCAATCGCTGCTGAACCTTCCACTGCGCGAAGTAGAGGAATGCACCGACCCGGCAGTATTCTACCCGCTAAACCGGCAGCTGGTGGCCCACCGGCAGAGCGTATGCGAGTACGAACGAACGGACACCAGGAAGCTGCTCGTCCGGCTTTCGCCGCCGACAGGTACGGAACAGTTCGTATCCAAGCTCAAGGCAACCGCCTTTTTGAGGTGGCTGAAGGGCGAGCGACTCACGGCAGAGTAGGGGTCCAGGTCTCCGGCGGTCCGCTTCGGAGGGTAATACGTCCATTTGGGTGTTTTTAGCGATGCAGAACCAGTAAAATGGGGGTAGACTGCTCCTAAGTTTGGGTATTGTTCATCCAAACTTCCCCCATGAAAATCAAATGGTTTCTCCCCGAACTTGTACTCTTATGCCTGATTTCCAACATCCTTTGCGGTCAGCATAACCTGCCTGTTACCGTATCCGTCTATAACGAATCGACCAGTATGCCCTTCACCGACTGGTGGTCAAACCCGGTGCACCCGGGCGTCCAGATCGGTACTGAATTTCACGGAGCCTCGGATCGTAACCTTCGGCTCTACCCGGCGATCACCGTTGGCTACCTGTTCCATAAGAACTTGTTTCAGGGAGCTTATGCACGCCTCGATCTCGGACTCGACTACCGGCACCCTTCCGGGGTAAGCCTGAAAGCAAAATTGGGTGCCGGTTACCTCCGGACTTTCGCGACCCGCACGGAGTACGTTCTCCGCGACGATCAGCTGGTGGCCCAGACCGACAAGGGTAACCACCGCGTGATGCCTTCGCTGGCCTTCGGGCTTGGCTATCGCTTCCGCCCGAAGGACCCCCGATCTACGGAAATTTTCCTGATGCACGAAACCTGGGTTGAGTACCCTTACGCCGGTGACTTCATTCCGGTGATGGCGCACACCAATCTTCACCTGGGCGCCACTTTTTACCCCTTTAATTCTAAAAACCTTGGCAAATGAAAACTTTGTTCAACATCATCTCCATCTTGGTATTGCTGCTAAGCCTGGGCTGCGAAAAAGACGAAGCCCAGCCGCCTGAAGTTTATTCCTGCACTTCGGAAGTCACTGACCAAAATCCCGGTCATCACCTGGCTGGTCGGCTACAAACTTTTATGGACTCCCGGATAGCGGCCGGGCTTCCGGGCGTGATGATGACGGTCCACGACCCGGTGAATGGCCGTTGGTCCGGTGCGGCGGGCCGGGCGGAACTCATCGGTAAGGTTCCCCTGCGATCGTGTCATATCACGCGCGTCGGGAGTACGGTAAAAACCTTTACTGCCGTTTCCGTCCTACGGTTATGGGAAGAAGGAAAGATCGAGCTGGAGGCGCCGATCACGGATTACCTGTCGGACGACCAACTGCGCGGCCTCGGCAATGCGGATCAGGCAACCGTCCGGCAACTACTGCAGCATTCAAGTGGTATGGATAACTACATCCGGAACCTCCGGTTTCAGACTGCCTCCCTGAATGACTTCACCCGGGTCTGGCAGCCGGAAGAACTCCTGGCCTACTCTCGCGACGTACCCGCGGAATTTCCGGCCGGGAGCGATGTCAATTACTCCAATACGGGGTACATCCTCCTGGGCATGATTATTGAGGCGGTGACCGGTAAAGCTTTTTACAAGTACTTTGAAGAAGCGCTTTTTACGCCCTACCACCTTGAATTTACCCGCTTCGCGGCTCTCGATCCGGTGCCCGACGGCATCATTCGGGGCTATATCGATCTTTACGATAAGGGCGAACTCATCGAAGCTACGTACTACAGCGGGTGGGATTACTTCACCGCGGACGGTGGTCTCATTTCCAATTCCTATGATCTGAATCGCTTTCTCGAGCTTCTTTTTTCCGGGCAAATCATCGGTCCGGAGGCCCTGGCGCAAATGACGGACTTCCAGTATCCGAAAGTTGAGGAAGCCGATGCCTTTCGAACGGGTTACGGACTCGGCATCTTCTCCGTCGATACCGACTACGGACCCGCTTACCTGCACAGCGGAGACGCCATCGGTTACTTTGCCTCTATGGCCTATTTCCCCGAGCAGCAGGTAACGATCAGCTGGGCGGCCAACGGCAACTACGGAACACTGGACGCGATGATTTCGAGCCGGGAGACGATGGAGGAGATCTTTGCGCTGATATTGGAGTAGGTTGGGGTTGGGGTTGCCAGTTGCCAGTTGCGGGTTGCCAGTTGCGGGTTGCCAGTTGCGGGTTGCCAGTTGCAGATTACGATTTCCAGCTGGTGACAACGAACGCTTTAAACTTGTGTAGCCGCCTGCCTAGCTCATCATATTTGATGTATAGCTTTTTGGCTTCGTCCTGTAGGTCAGGGTACAGTGTCGCAATCTTGCGTAGGTGATTTATGGTTTCGTCATTGCTAGCGTGGGAGAAGGTTAAAAACCGGATAAAATCATTCTTGTAGCGCCTTCGGCCGTAGCCCTCCACAATGTTGCTATTCACCGAATCGGCGGATCGCCGAATCTGGCTGCCCAATTCGTACTTTTCGTATTTGGGCAATAACAATGAAAACTTGTGGGTGGCAAAAAACAGCTCCAAAGAGATTTTATAGATCTCAAGGTCCGTGTAGGATTTTTTCATCTCTCCAAGGGTTGAATTATAATGTAATTATAAACAAAAAGTTTTAAATATTCAGTACTTGGTTCTGAAAAGGCAACCCGTACCCCGTACCGCGAACCCCGTACCCCGCAACCCGGCAACCCGGCAACCCGCAACCCGGCAACCCGCAACCCGCAACCCGCAACCCGCAACCCGCAACCCGCAACCCGCAACCCGCAACCCAAAACCCAAAAAAAAAGGCCGCCACCAAACGGTGACGACCCCAGCGTGAATCTAAATCAGCTCAGATTCGCTTCTACATATTCGCGATGATCTCATCTCCGAATTCGCTGCACTTTAGGAGGGTAGCTCCGTCCATCTGGCGCTCGAAGTCATAGGTAACGCGCTTCTTGGAAATGGCTCCTTCGATGCCCTTGATGATGAGGTCCGCGGCTTCGGGCCAGCCCATATACCGGAACATCATCTCGCCGGAAAGGATGACCGAGCTGGGATTAACCTTATCCTGGCCGGCGTACTTGGGCGCGGTGCCGTGGGTGGCCTCGAAGATCGAGATGCCCGTGGTATAGTTGATGTTAGCACCGGGAGCGATGCCGATACCACCTACCTGGGCAGCCAGGGCGTCGGAGATGTAATCACCGTTCAGGTTGAGGGTCGCGATGACGCTGTATTCCTTCGGACGGAGGATGATCTGCTGCAGCATGGCATCGGCGATGACATCCTTGATAGTGATCTTGCGGCCGTCTTCGAGGGTGATGACGTGCCAGGGTCCGCCGTCGAGTTCTTCGGCCCCAAAATCCTGGGCCGCGGTTTCGTAGCCCCAGTCGCGGAAGCTTCCTTCCGTGAATTTCATGATGTTGCCCTTGTGTACGAGGGTCACCGTATCCTTGTTGTTGTCGATGGCGTACTGGATGGCGGCCTTCACGAGGCGATTGGTGCCCTCCTGGCTGACCGGTTTGATGCCGATGCCGGTGGTTTCGGGGAAGCGGACCTTGGCGTACTTGTCGGGGTAGTTTTCCTTGAGCCAGCCGAGGAACTTCTTATTTTCGTCGGTGCCTTCGGCGAATTCAATGCCGGCGTAGATGTCCTCCGTGTTCTCCCGGAAGATGATCATGTCGACGTCCTGCGGATTCTTGACGGGGCTGGGTACGCCGGTAAAGTACTGCACGGGGCGAACGCAAGCGTAGAGATCCAGCTTCTGGCGCAGGGCTACGTTAAGGGAGCGGATGCCACCGCCTACGGGCGTGGTGAGGGGACCCTTGATTGAAACGAGGTATTCTTCAATGGCGTCGAGCGTGGCCTGGGGTAGCCATTCTCCGGTTTGATCCATGGCTTTTTGACCGGCCAGCACTTCTTTCCAGACGATCGACTTTTTGCCATCGTAGGCTTTTTCAACGGCGGCTTCCAGTACGCGACTCGCCGCGGCCCAGATGTCGGGGCCTATTCCGTCCCCTTCGATGAAGGGGAGGATGGGGTCGTTCGGTACCTTCAGTTTGCCGTTGCTTATGGTTATTTTAGATCCGCTCATAGGAGGTTGTCAGGTTTTATTGATGTGCCCGAATGCGGGCGGGCCGGCGAAAATAGCGAATTGTCGCAGACTGTCTAGACTAACTGGTTAATATGGTTGCAGGTTTAACAACACATAATAGCCCGTTGTATCGTTTACCAAGCACTAATAGCGCAAGCCCGCATGTCCATCTTTCGTGTTGCCGCCTGGTTACTTACCATTGGTCTGATCCTCACCCTTATCGTGGTGGGGAAGAGCTACCTGGTGCCCATCTTCGTGGCGCTGGTGCTTTGGTACCTGGTCAATGCGCTGAACAATCAGTTCCGGCATTTGCCCTTCGTGGGCACGCGGCTGCCTAACTCCGTGACGCTGGGAATGTCGCTCGTTTTCATCGGGCTCGGACTCTATGCCATTTCGGACATGATCGTCAATACGGTCAACGGGTTTATTCTGGAGAGCGGGGTCTACCTGCCCAAGATCGAGGACCAGATCGCCCGCGCCTACGCGCGGATCGGGATAGATCGCGCGCCTCCCACGGTCTCGGACCTGGAGCTCGGACAGCAAGTGCTGGGAAATTTTGCCCTTGTTCTGGCGGGGGTGACCAGTGCCGCCAAGGGTGTTGCCCTGGTCCTGTTGTACGTCCTTTTCTTCCTGGTGGAGCAGCAAACCTTTCCAAAGAAACTCGAAGCCCTGGGGCTGGATATGCGCCGAAGTACCCGCTTCACCCGCACGCTGGCCGAAATCAACTCCGCCATGCGTACCTACCTCGGCGTAAAGACGGTGACCAGCATCGCCACCGCCATTCTTAGTTTCGTGATCTTTACCGTTATCGGACTGGATTACGCGCTCTTTTGGGCCTTTCTGATCTTCCTGTTCAACTTCGTGCCCACCATCGGATCGATCACGGCCACCGCCCTGCCCGCGCTCCTCGCTTTGGTTCAGTTCGATTACCTGTCTCCCTTTCTGATCGTCGTGTTAGGGGTCACCGGCGTACAGATCCTTGTCGGGAACATCATCGAACCCCGGCTGATGGGCAGCACGCTCAACATCAGCCCGCTGGTGGTGGTCCTCACCCTGATCCTCTGGTCCATGCTATGGGGCATTGTCGGCATGCTGCTCAGCGTACCGATCACGGTGGCGATCATCATCATCTGTGCCCAGTTCGAGCAGACCCGACCGATCGCTATCCTGCTCAGCCGCAATGGGGATGTGAATACCAAAAAGCTTCATCGGAACACCAAGGAGACTCAGGTACCCGCGCAGGAGGAGGCCGTAGCGGACCCTACCTAATCAAGCTCTTCCTTAAGCACGATATCGGAAAGTGCCGTTGATCGCATCCCGCTCACCAGCGCTTGCCAGTAGCTGTTGAAAAAGCTCCGGACCGGGTTATGCTCGTAATAGATCTCACCCCGCCGAAAGTCTTCTCCGCGGCTGTTCCCGTTCTTTACCACCACTCCCGACAGGAGATTTTTAAACCAGGCTAGGCCGCCATCTACTAGCTTCACGTTGAGGTCATGGTACAGCATGGTCAAGTTGCCGCGAACGGTATCCTGATGCATGCGCGCATCGTACGTTATTTTTTCAATAACGCCCGTTTCGATGATCGCGCCCGCCGCCACCCGCATTAGGGGATTCACCCGCCCAAGATCGTAGGTGCCCAGCTCGCCGAGTGCGGAATATCCACGGCCCGGTTGCCGACGGGAAAGCCGAAACTCGGCATGCAGCGGCGTCGTTTGTTCAAAAGTGGCATCGATCGTGGCGAGTATCGAATCACGGAGACTGACTTCGGTATCCACATCTTTCAGCACCACTACTCCGTCCGTAAAGTGTATGGTCTTCGCATCCATTACCGAATCGACGATCCCGTAGGCAATATCCGTAGACCGGATGCGCGCCTTTTTCAGCACGATGCGAATCCCCAAATTACGCAGGGCCTCTACCGGCATCGGCCGTTCGTTCCCGCTGACTTCTATGTCCAGGTCCTCCACCACCCTCAGTCGAAAACCCCGTGCTGCCAGGGAGTCGATATGAATGATCTTGCCCCGCAATATGCCGTTCCGGCGAATACCCGCAAGACGCAGGCTGTCGAAGGAAAAGTTCATGTGGGTCTTGGCAAGTTTCCGGTTGAATAGTTCGCTGGTGCCGATGCGGGTTTGCCGTTGCAGGCTATGCATGGTGAGCAACTGCGCCCGACTGTCGTATACGATCCTGCTGAAGTAATAATCAACTGGTAATTCCTTACTGCCGATCAAGTGCAACTCCCGCATGCGGACATTTCCCTCGCCCAGGGCTTCCGGCTCGAAGGGAACGGGAATGTCGCGCTGGTCGACGTAAATGCCCTCCCCCTGCATGTCCTTTCTTCCATCCGATCCGTAGCGACTGAAGGAGGCATTTTCAACTTTCACCCGGGACGTGGAGATGGGCTTTTGTACTTGCACATCGTATCCGCTGACCTGCGGTGCGGATACCTGGTAGCGTCCGCCATCCTGCTGGTAGACGGTTATCCGCGCCCCTTCGACTAACACTGTTTCCAAAGGTGCGGGTCGACTGACCAGCAGCCCGGTACGGTCGACACCCCTTACCGTCAGCCTGTCCGTTGAACCGTTGACTTTGTTTCCCCGGAAGGCCAACTGTTCGGCCGACGCCTCCGATGTCTCGCTGCGGTAGCTCAGACTGGTTCCCGATACCGTTTGCCCGTCACTGGTTACCCGGAATGCCGGTAATTCCAGGCGGGTAGCTCCTAACTCACCGGCTGCCAGCGGAAACCGCAATTGCTGCTGATCGAGGTTAGGATCCCGCAGGTGGACGGCCAAGTCTTCCCCGTCGCTGAAGGACAGGCTATCGCCGTCGACCGAGAGGTGGCCTACGGATAGACTGTCGCGGTAGCTGAGGTCGTCGGCAGTGATTCCACCCAGATAGCTCGTTTTGCCAAAGTCTCCGCTCATCTGCAGATCGATCGACGGCAGCCGCAGGGTTCCGATCCATATAGGGGTAGTGCCGGAACTGTCCGCTGTATTTCCCGAAGAAGTCGGTACCTGCGCTACGCCGCCCAGCTCTTCTACGGAAAGGCTGTCGATAGATATTGTTTCCGCCATGTCTTGCGCATTAACACCCGATACGACCACCCGGCTTGCCTCCACATCGGTTTCACTACCCCGCCGCAGATTCAGGTTGGCGATAGCGATGGATTCCGAACCGCTACCGTATCCGAGTCCGCTGGCTACCACGCGTAGATCGCTCTTCCGGTTCGCGTAAAAGGTGCTATCGGCGGTGACGCGCAGCGATTCGATCTCGTTTGCCCGGAAGGGCAGCTGGAACGACTGAAGGGAAAGCGCGAAATTGGTAAGGGTGGCTTCTTGTTGATTTACCTCATCAACGTACTGGAGGAAAATGCTGTCCAGCTCGATTTCGGAAACTTCCAGGGCGAAGGAACTGCTGTCGCTTTTGCTGCTGCCCGTCCGGCGCACGTTGGCTTCGAGCCCCTGCATTCGGATGAGACCTAGTTCAATGGGGTCCGATCCGACCAAGCTGAAGAGTTTCAGGCGGTCCAGTTCCAGGGTGGTGAGGCGCCCCTCTGCGGAAAGGGTTTCCCTGTCCTGGTCAAATCGAAGGTGGTTCGCCCGCAGGTGAAGGGGAAACAGCCCGTAGTCATAAGCACCCACCACCAGGGTGTTACCATCTGTGTTAGCAGACGAGATTACCTGGTCGATGCGATAACCGATGTACCACCGCGCACCGAGATACAGCAAGAGGGGTAGTAATAAAAGCAGGTACCACCATTGAAATTGGAAGGAACGTTCGGGCATAGGTAGGAGGAGGAAAGTGGCTATTATGTAGGAGTAAGCGCAGCCGTTTACAGAATGTTTGGGCGGCGGAGCGCGGGAACAAGGGACCCCCGGTAAACACGCAACAAATTGTTTGATAATATTCCCCGGATTTCGTATGTTTGCGTCTACGAAACTGGATCACTTTGTGCATTCGGATGGAGAAGCGTTATAAACGGTAAGGATATGGTGTCGAGCAGGGCAAATTGCCGCGGGAATGAATCCTGTTCGATGTTGAATCTATGGAGCATGTGGCCGTTACCCTGACGAATCGAAACTTTTACCCAGCTTCAAAAACAGCAGTACTTAATGGCAGAGACCACCTATACGGAAGATAACATCCGCTCCCTCGACTGGAAGGAGCATATCCGCATGCGTCCCGGTATGTATATCGGTAAGCTGGGCGATGGCTCCAGTCCGGACGATGGTATTTACATTCTACTTAAGGAGGTTATTGACAACTCTATCGACGAGTACGTCATGGGTCACGGTCGACAGATCGACGTGGTGATCGAAGATGGTACGGTGAAGATCCGGGACTACGGTCGCGGTATTCCCCTGGGTAAAGTGGTCGACGTCGTTTCCAAGATCAATACCGGCGGCAAATACGACAGCAAAGCCTTCAAGAAGGCGGTAGGACTGAACGGAGTTGGTCTGAAAGCGACGAACGCGCTTTCCGATGATTTCCAGGTTTACGCCGTACGGGAAGGGAAAATGAAGCAGGCTGACTTTTCCCAGGGCAACCTGGTAAAGGATCATAAAGCGAAATCCACCTCGGAGCAGAACGGGACTTACGTGACGTTCGTTCCCGATAGCTCGATCTTCAAGAAGTACCGGTTTCGGAGTGACTTCGTAGAGAATCAGCTGTGGAATTACGCCTACCTCAACGCCGGACTGAAGATCAAATTCAACGGGAAAACGCTGGTATCCAAGAACGGTCTGCGGGACCTTCTGGAGCGCAAAACCAATGTCGAGCAGCTGCGGTACGACATCATCCACCTGAAGGGTGACGATATCGAAGTGGCCATGACCCACGGCAACGCTTACGGCGAGAACTACTTCAGCTTCGTGAACGGACAGCACACCACCCAGGGCGGTACGCACCTGACGGCCTTCCGGCAGGCCCTGGTGGAAACTATCCAGAAGCATTACAATAAAAATTACGACCGCAAGGATATCCTGGCCAGCGTGATCGCTGCCATTGCCATCAAGGTGGAAGAGCCCGTTTTCGAATCGCAGACCAAGACCAAGCTGGGCAGCACCGATATGGGACCGAAGGGCCCCACCGTCCAAACCTTCCTCCGTAATTTCCTGATGGAGAAGCTGGATAACTTTCTCCACAAGAACCCGACCATAGCCCAGGCCCTGGAAAAGCGGATCAAGCAAAGCGAGCGGGAGCGGAAGGAGATCGCCGGAATCAAAAAGCTGGCTAACCAACGTGCCAAAAAGGCGAACCTGCACAACAAAAAGCTGCGGGATTGCCGTGTCCACTTCAGCGACAGCGCAAAAACGAAGGATGAGGAAACACGGTTGGCGACGACCATCTTCATTACCGAGGGTGATTCGGCCAGTGGATCGATCACGGTTGCCCGCGACGTACAAACGCAGGCAGTTTTTTCCCTGCGGGGCAAACCCCTTAATTGCTTCGGGCTAACCAAAAAGGTCGTTTACGAGAACGAGGAATTCAATCTTCTTCAGCATGCGTTGAATATTGAGGACGACGTCGATGAGATCCGGTACAACCGCGTGGTGATCGCTACCGATGCCGACGTGGACGGAATGCACATTCGTTTGCTGCTGCTCACCTTCTTCCTGCAGTTTTTCCCCGATATGGTCGAGAAGGGGCATTTGTACATCCTCGAAACGCCGCTTTTCCGGGTACGCGACAAGCAGAAAACCTATTACTGCTACAGCGAGGAAGAAAAGCAGCAGGCCATCAAGAAGCTTCGCGGGAAGGCGGAGATTACCCGCTTTAAGGGCCTCGGAGAAATCTCCCCCAACGAATTCAAGGACTTCATCGGGGAAGGTATCCGGCTGGAACCGGTAGTAATGGCGGACAATACCAATATTGACGATCTTCTCAGTTACTACATGGGTAAGAACACCCCCTCCCGTCAGAACTTCATCATCGATAATTTACGTGTAGAGCGCGATGAGGAAGGGGAAGAGGTTGCTGTGGTAGCCGGGTAGAAATGGATTCCGTAGTCTTGAATTTCACCTGTCCGGCGGTAGGCAAGGCACCTTACGGCTTGTCTTGCCTAGCATTTCCGATCCCTCAGAAAACCTGGGATAGGGAATTGGCTGTTTTCGCTGATGGGAACTAATTCAAATGGAAGATCATCACGGGAACCTGGGGATGCAGCAGCATTTGCTTGGTAGCGCTTTTATGGAACAGGTTGTCCCAGAAACCCCGTGGTTCCGTGACCATGACGGCCAGCTTCACGGGATTGTTTTTTAGGTATTCAACCAGGCCCTTCTGTACGCTGTCGGCAGTGACTTCCACGATCTCGAAGGCGAATTCCGGATCGGGGTTATTGAACAGCGGCGCGAAGAGTTTTTCTCTTTCTCTTCGGTTTTCTCCCTCGTCCTTGTTCACGTGAACAAAATGGATGCGTGCCCGGAAGAGATCATTAAAATCCATGAGCTTAAGGACGGCCTTGCGGCTCAGGCTCAGGCTGCTGCTGGCGTAGAGAATGTGGCGGTATTTTTCAAAGATCGCGTCCTTAGGAACCAGCAGGACGGCGCAATGCGCTCTTTGCGAGACCTCCGAAGCAATGTTTCCGAAAAGCGACTCAAAGGCGTCGCTATCTCCGGTAGCCCCCATCACGACCAGGTCGAAGCGCTTGCTTTCCTCGGTGATCTTATCGCCCGGAAAACCGAGCAGCAGTTCACTCTTGCGCTTTACTGAGGGGTGCGCCGGTTGGGTTTTCAGGAATTCGGCTAGTGCATCCTCCCTCGCATCCATCAACTCACCTACCGGAATGCTGGCCGAAGCTTCTCCGGCACCTGCGGTTAGCGGGGTAAAGACGTGAATGACTTCCACCTCACTGATTCCCAGGACGGCACAAAACGCCTCCGCGTACCGGAGTGCCGCGGCGGAACCTTTACTGAAATCGACGGCAATGAGAACTTTGTTGATCATGGTAGTGAATACTAAGGAGTGCGAAAGATAAACGGCCACTCCGGATTCCGGGCAATCCATTCTGCCTTTAAGCTGTTATCATGCCAATTGCTTCTCCGTTTCATGTCCGTAGCCTTCCTGTCCACCTGCTTTTCAACTGCCAATTTTCGGAAAGGATGGCAGCCTATTGCTGGCCTAACGGGTTGGAGACTAAGGCATTACGTGAGCGAGGAAGATTGGCGGGATTGGGATGATGACTTTCCCCAGGGGGGCTTCTGGCTTTCGGCCGATTTCCTCAGGTTTATTCAAGCCCATCCGCAAGGGCTGCAAAGTGGGGCTGTTGCCCTGTGGAACGCTGCGTACGACCGGCCGATTTTGCTGTCGGTACAATCTTTTCAGCTAAGGTTGCGCGATCAATTGCAGGGTCACGCGCCGACTCGGTCGCTACTAGCGCGCCTCACCCGACGAATCGTTTCACTTCTGTCACCCAAAGTGGTCGTTTTAGGTCAGCTGCTTACATCCGGTCCTTTCGGCAGCTCAGGGCTGGATCTCCTACCCGCTGATCAAGCGGTGAATCTCCTGGAAGCCGTCGGCCGGTTTTTGAACAACCAATCCAGCGGATACAGTGCCGTGGTTGTCAAAGACCTTTTTCCTGAGAGGAACGATGCACTGGCTCACTTGGAACAGGCTGGTTTTGTACGGGTGCCGGTTGATCCGGTCATGCTAATGGATGTCAGTCGGTTCGATAATCTGGACGACTATTTGCGTTCGCTCTCCAGCAAATACCGGGTCCGGTACCGCAGGGCAAGAAAAAAGGCGGAGGGTCTGGAACGGCGCCTCCTAAGTCCGGATGAGGTGGAACGGCATCTTCCGCGTATTTACGATCTCCACCGGGAGACCCGCCAGGGAGCCAACTTCAAGTTTGTGGCCTTATCGGAAGAATATTTTGGGTGGTTGCGGCACCATGCCGTCATTCAGGGCTACTTCGATCAAGGGGAGCTCATCGGATTCACCAGTGCGGTGATCAACGGTCCCTATTATCATGCGCACTATCTCGGTTTAAGGGAAGCGTACAAGTATAGTCACCACCTCTACCACAACATGCTCTATGACCTTTTAGAGGATGCATTGGCTGAGCCCGTGATGGTACTCGACTACGGTCGTACCGCACTGGAGATCAAGAGTTCGGTGGGTGCACAAGCCAGCGATTTTCCGGTAGTGGTCAGGTCAAACTATTCGTGGGTCAACCGCCTACTGGGACCCCTGATCCGAGCAGTACACCAACCACCGAATTGGCGTCAAAGAAACCCCTATAAGTAAGCATCTTGTTACGGTAAAATTTTTGCAATTCGGAGATTGCCAGGCCAACCCTTTTCGACAACGGCGGGTTCCTTGATGTAGTGGCCGCCACGGAATATTTAGCAGGTAAAATTTGGCTTACGCGCAATTTTATCCTATTTTCCACGTCGGTAATTTTACTATTCCTAGCTAAAGACTATCCGTAAATGAGCACCAGAAGAAACCTGAAGTACAAGTATCTGAAGACGAAGATCGCACTCAGCCAAACTATTCAGCAGCTTCTGGAGATCAATCGAAAGCGAAAATTCTTTCGGGAGGATCCTAAGCGGGAAAATCAATTGAACGAGGAGCTAAAAGTCCTCAACGCGACTGCCGAGATTCAGGCCCGGACGCTCAAAAGCTATGAGGAAAGCCTCCAAAAGTTCGAACGTGCCTAATCCAAACGACTAGGGCAAATGGCATAGTGGTTTTCACACTAGTTAAACTGACTTTAAACCCTCCTTCATATAGCATTTCCGGCCGGTTATCTCCCGATATTAGGAGTAATCAATTGCCCCGCAGATGCATCGACTTTATCCGCTTTTACTGTTCCTGGTATTCGTGGGCTGCTCCATCGAGGACCGCATCGAGCGGCGCGAAGACCGACTTTTAGGTGCCTGGCAAATAGATAAGGCCACTTTCAAGGATGACAACGCCCTGTTTCGGGATAACGTGACCGGTGATTTCCGCGGAGATCGGGTCACCTTCTTCCCAGATTACACCTTACTTTATGAAACCGGTACCGGGCAGTTGTTTGACGGTTATTGGGTGATCAATGCGGTACGTGACCGCGACGACGATACCGAGTTCACGCTGGATGCCGACTTTTTCGATCTCCGAGGTCGGCCGGCTTTTCAATGGTTGGGAACCATCGACAGATTAAGTAATAACTCCTTGAACGTGACCGTTTTCGAGCGGGGTGGGGTACTTCAGTTGCGTTGGGACAAACTCTGATCAAGCCGACGGTCCATTCGCTCAACGTACACGATCTGCCCGGCGACGAAAATGTTTTGCAACAGGATGTAGAGCATGGGACCCAAGACGACGAGTGGATTAATATATTCCAGCGCGATCCAGATCGAAAGCATCGTATTCTTCCTCCCGAATGCCAGGCTACCCTCGACGCCATGACCTGGTGGACTTATGCGTCCGCCTACGGCAAAATTGACGATCATAAGCGCAGCAATGCTGACGGTAGTAACGCCAATAAAGCTTAGAGATGCACTTCCCTCGTATTGAAGGTAATGCGAAAGGCTGCCCGAGGCCACGGCGATATTACTGAGAAAAAGCACGAAGCCATAGGGAGCAACAAGGTGGAGGAAATCGCGGAATCCGCCACCGTATTTGCGTACTAACTGTCCTAATACGAGGGGCACGAGGATGGTGCTGCCGATCGTGAGCACCAAACGGCCCAACGACAGGAGGGACAGCTCCACACCGAGTAGCCAGGGAAGAATTATCGGGACGCAAATGGCAAATACCGCATGGGTTACAATGATGGCGCCGACCATGTAGCCAACCCGCCGTCGCATCAGCTGCGCAAGAACCGGAGTGATTACGGCGGTAGGAGCCAGGCCCATCAGCAGTAGTGTCAAACCCATATCCGTGTCATACAAGCTGCCAAGAAAATACACGGTGATACCGACGGGTGGCAGCAACAGCGCGATCCATGCCTGCTTCTTGCTAAAGATGCTTCGGTCGATCCGAATACCCAGAAAGGAAAAGAACAGGAGGATCATTAAAAAGGGGCGTAGCGTGTAGGTATACGCGTCCAGTTGCGGAAGGAATCCACCGATCGCCAGGGCAAGCAAAATGAGTAGGGATTTGATCATGGGCTAGTTGGCGCCTGCATAGGCAAACCTACAGCTAAAGTTTTACCTTCGCGGCATGTCCAACCGCCAGACCATCCTATCCGGTATTCAACCTACCGGCAAGCTTCATTTCGGACGCTACTTTGGGGCCGTAGAAAACTGGAAGCGCCTCCAACAGGAGTACGACTGCCTCTATATGGTAGTGAACTACCACGCCATGACCATGCCCTTTACGGCAAAGAAACTGGCCGAGAATTCATGGGAACTGTGCTTTAATTTGCTGGCCTGTGGCATTAAACCCGAGAATTTATTCATCCAGAGCCTCGTTCCCGAACATACTGAGCTCGGGTGGATACTGAGTTGCTTTACCAGCTACGGCCAGCTTACGCGGATGACCCAGTTCAAGGACAAGGGGGCTCAGAATGAAGAGTTCACCTCCGCCGGCTTGTTCACCTACCCGGCCTTGCAAGCCGCCGATATATTGATCTATAAAGCAAGCGTCGTACCGGTAGGGAAGGACCAGGAACAGCACCTGGAGTTGACCCGGGATATCGCCCAACGCTTTAATAATTTCGCGGAGAAGGAATTTTTTCCAGTACCCGAAGCACTCTATACCAAAGTGCCGAAGGTTATGTCTACCGCCGATCCAACCCGTAAGATGAGTGCCAGCCTGGGAGATAAGCACAATATCGACGTATTCGCCGATGAGGCCCGGATACGCAAACAAGTAAGGTCGGCGGTGACGGATACTGGAATGGAAGGCGGAAACGCCGGGGACATGTCCCCGGGGGTTGCCAACCTCTTCAGCTTACTCGAAGCCTCCGGCCGGTCAGAGGCGCATGCCAGCCTACTGGCTGATTACGAAGGCGGAAACCTGCGCTACGCCGACCTGAAAGAAGCCGTAGGGGATGGCCTGGTCGAAATCGCGGCGGGAATACAGGAAAACCTGCGGGAGTTGAAAAGCGACCGGCGAGCCGTAAAGGACCGCATCAAGCAGAGTAGCTTCGAAATTCGCAAGCGTGCCCAGGAAACCGTTAAGGAGGTCAAGGCGCTTTGCGGTCTGGTCAAATAAGCTCCTTACACGCCGAGAGCCTCCAATAGGAAGCAACCCGCCAGGCCGATCAGGCTGACCAAGGTTTCCATAACGGTCCAGCTGCGCAGCGTTTGGGTTACCGAAAGTCCGAAATACTCCTTGAAAAGCCAGAATCCGGTATCGTTCACGTGACTGCAAGTGAGGCTGCCGGCGCCGGTAGCCAGTACCAAAAGCTCAGGAGATACCTGGCCGGTACCCGCGAGAGGCAGTGCTATGCCCGCGGCCGTGATCGCCGCAACGGTAGCCGAACCGAGGGTTATGCGTAGGGCAGCTGCGATCAGCCAGGCAATGAGTAAGGGGTGGGCATTAAAGTCTTCCAGCGTGCTTACGATGTAGTCACTCGTCCCACTGTCGACGAGAACCTGCTTAAAGGCACCACCGCCGGCGATGATCAATAAGACGGCCGCCATGGGAGCCAATTGTTTGCCGACCCTCGACATAAGGTAACCGATGGGTTGGCCCGTTTGAGCACCGAGCATCGCCATCGCGACGATCACGCCAATAAGCAAAGCGACCGTAGCATCACCGACAACGATCAGGATCGGGGAATTCGCCAAACCGTCGTCGAAGGACTTTACTATCGCCACCCCGGCAAGGAGAAGTACCGGGAGTAAGGCGCACAGGAGGCTAAGGAGAAAACCCGGTCGGTGAGGGGGAGGATCGGCATCTTCCAGGGCGGCGGCGTGGGTGGTCTGCGGCATTCCGGCGAGGGTCCGGGAGAAAAGTGGTCCGGCAACGATTACGGAGGGAACAGCGAGGATCAGCCCGTATAAAAGGGTTTTGCCCAAATCGGCACCGTAGGTATCGGCGATCAGTACCGGAGCGGGGTGGGGGGAGAAAGCCGTGGGTAACGGAAAGGGAGGCTACGGAGGCGACGGCCACCATGGCCAGCGGTAGGCCCGTCTTTTTAGCCGTTGCGAAGATTATGGGAGCCATCATGACAAAAGCAACCGAGTAGAACAGCGGAATTCCGATCAGGAAGCCCACCAGGCACAGCCCCCAAACCACCGTAAATCCCTTTTGCTTTCCTACCAGCCGGTCGGTTATGACTTGTGCGGCGCCCGTTTCGGCGATGACACCACCGAGAGCGGCTCCGAGGCCAAGGATGAGCGCAAGCCCTCCAAGTGTTCCCCCCACCCCCGAAGTGATCGATCCTAACGCCTGATCCGCGGGCATTCCCAGCATTAGTCCGGCACCGATCGCGACAAGGATCAGGGCTATGAAGGGGTGCCACTTTAGGAATACAATGAGAACGAGCAGGACGACTACGGCCAGCAGGGTAATGATAATGGGCATAGGGCTAAGGTAATTCTTCTCTCCCAGCAGATCGGTTAGCGGGTAAACAGGCCGAGAAGAATGAGACCGGGTTTCGAAGCTTTTTCTACTTCGATGCGGAGGTAAAATGGTCCTCCTGCCTGGTTATCGTATTCGATCATGGGGTAAGGATCCGGATCCTCGTCCCTTCGAAGAATATTTAACGCACTGTCCGCGAGGTAGATATCCAGGTCCCCAACGTTTTCGGATCCGCTTGCAGCCAGAAAATTTCGCCCGCGGGCTAACTCCAGATTACTGACCGTGGCGCCCTCACCCTCCGCGAGCAGATATCCATAAACACACCATTCGTTGCGCCCTCCGCCAAAACGGTTTGCTCCACCCGCGGCCCGTACGGCTCCCGCGGCGGCGCCAAACTGCTTATTCACGTTTCCGAACTCCTGATCTGCCAACGAGGTGCCGCCGGAACTTAAAATGCCCAGGGCAACAAAGGTGGAAGGAGAAGGAGTATCCGTAAGGTGTAGCTGAAGGGTATATCTGCCCGTGGTTGCTACGGTGTACTCCACGATCGGCGTGTCATCGGTTTTGTCGTCTTCGGCGACGATCGTTCCCGAACGATCACGAAGGAAGAGATCGAGATCGATGGCCTGCCTTTCCGCGGCGGCAATAAATACGTACCGCTGTTCAGCTTGCAAGGCTAGGTCCAGAGAGACCGTGGCCCCTGGTTCCAGTTCAGCGGCAGCCATGCATAGCCCCGGGCGCCATTCGTGGCCCGAAAGGGCTACCATAAGGTTGCACTTGGTGAAGGTGCCCTTCAGCGTGGTGGTCATTCGGTCCGCCGTGTCCCAGGACTGGGCAGTAAGCGAAAAAGAAAGCAAGATATAAAGCATCATCCGGCCGATGAGGGTAGCCGTTCGCTTACCGGCACCCCGGTGCAGGTCGCGGTAGGCCAACTGAGCTTTGGAAGCTTCCAACCGTTTAGTCGGTTGGGAAAGATCCGTCAGTACTGTAGCGAGGTCTTCCGGGCTCTTTACGGTAAATGACCCACCGGTCTCCAGGGTCGCCAGCGCCTCCGGAAACTTGTCATGTTTCGGTCCGAATATAACCGGAAGCCCGTAGCTCAGTGGTTCGAGCGTATTATGTAGGCCGCTGCCAAAAGCGCCACCCACGTAGGCAATGCTGCCGTAGCGATAGGCCCTGCTCAGCATACCTATGGTGTCGAGCAACATTACGTTCCCCCCTCCCGGCGGATCGGAATAGCGGTCGGCTCCGAACCGTCGCTGCCACTCCCTAAGTCGTTCCTCCTCCAATTGGTGGGGCGCAAGCACTAGGTTCCACCGCTCCCGGAAGCTGGGCCAGACCTCTTCGATAAGATTCACGTCCGGCGGCCATACGGATCCGGCAAAGAGGGTGGGGCGATCCTGGCAAAATGCTTTCAGGCGGTTGTCGTGAAAGGGAGCCTCCGCCAGGGCGGCGGTCCTGTCGAGGCGGGGATCGCCTGTCACCGTGACATTGTGGTGGCCAACGGACTTGAGCAGCCGCTCATCTTTCAGGGTCTGTACGGCAAAATGAGTGAAACAGCCAAGCATTTCCCGCCAGGCCGCCCCGTACCATCGAAAGAAGGGCTGGGAGGGTCGAAAGCTGCCGGCAATCAAAAAGGTTGGTATGTTTTCTTGCTTTAGGGCAAGTAGGTGGTCGTACCAAAATTCGTATTTCACGAACACGGCCAGTTTCGGCCGGACCAGGTCCAGCCACTGTCGGGCGTTCTGTTGACTGTCTGCGGGGAGATAAGTAACCACTTCCGCTAATTCGGTATGCTTACAACGCTCATACCCGCTGGGGCTGAAGAAGCTTACCACCACCGCCCAATCCGGGTGTTGCTTTCGCAATTCGGTCAGTACCGGACGGCCCTGCTCGAATTCGCCCAGGCTGGCCGCGTGAAGCCAAAGGACGGGCCGGCCGGCACGGTGGAGGTCAGCAATTTCTTTTTGATCAAGGCTGCTGCTGCGACCATCCATCCATTGCCGGGCACGAGAATTCCCCGCGCGTGCCGCCAGGCGGATGCCCAGGTGGTACGCCCCCACTCCCGTGCGGTATAGCCACCGCACTCAGTAAAAGATTTCCTTTCCCTGTCCGAAATAGATGGGGACGATCAGTCCGGCCCTGACTCCTAGAAGGATGTCGGTGCGACCATCCGACGGCGGCGGGCCTCCGGAAGTAACGTCGTAGGCGCGTAGCTGATGGGTGAAACCGGCCAGCAGTTCTCCGCCGATGTAGAAGTTCAGCCTTCGGTCGAGGGCCAGTTGTTGAAACCCGATAAATTGGTACGCGGCAGGTCCACCTGCCAGGCGGTCGTAACCCGCCTGCCGCGAGCGATCAATTTGGGGAACGTACTGCACGGGGTCCTCCTGAAAGCGAATCCGGCTGAAGAAATAACCGAAAGCGGTAGTAGACTTTAAACCGGCTCGCCGGTTGGTACCAAAAGGAAGCGTGTACCCAAAGCGTGGTCCGATAAAGAGTTGACGCTGTCGGAGCTCCACCTGAGCGGGCTGGCGCTGATTGCCGATGATGAAGCCGGCATCCGTACGCAAACCGGATAGTACATCCTCCTTTACCGTATTGCCGAATCCAAACTGCGCCATCAGGCCGATCTGCCAGTTGGCGGAGGAAGGGATGTAATCAATTCCGCCGTCAAGCGCAAATCCCCCGCCAAAGCGATCGCCGAGATCACCTGCCGAACTAAAGGGGCCATAACCGACGGAAAACAGAACGGCCCGGTCCAAGTTTTTTACACCGGCGAGGCCCTGCGCCCGAACACCAACGGTACCGAGCAGGAGTAATAAAAGGAAACTGCGCATCATCGCAGTTTTTGCCGTTGGTTTTGGTATTCGGTTGGGGTAAGGATGCCGGCCTCCCTGAGTTCGCGTAATCGGTTGATCTGTTCTAGCAGGTCGTGACTTTCCACGAGGTCCCCTTCCATCCGATCACCACTTTCGGCCAGCGGGTCCGGGGCCGCCCCTTCGGTATCCAGATCCAGTAGATTCAGGCGGCGATAATTGTTGTTGCGAAACGTCCGGTAAGCATCGGTGGTACGTAGATCCACCAGTGCGGGGTGGGATTCAATGCGCTCCGGTTTGGGAAGCTCATAAGTGATGGCCACTTCAAGGGACCGCATGGCCGGAGAGAACTGGCCCATTAAAGCATAACAGCAAGCAATATTAAAGTGGGCAACCGGATCGGTCGGGGACTGCTGAAGGGCTTCCTCGAAGGCTTCGACGGCCAGGTCGTAATCTCCGGACCGGTAGTACTTGACCCCTTCGGCCTTTAGGGAACGCAAATTCGGTTTACGCGTGGTGACGGGCCGGATAGTGGGTCGGCGGCTGCTCTTGGGATAAGTGTAGCCTGGGGCCACCAGCGCCTGGGGATCGTACTTGGCAGCCCACCGCTCGTAGGGTGTTGCCCAAAAAACTACGGCCGTAATCAGGGGGGCCAGCACCATGCCCACTAGCAGGAAGGGGAGGGGCATTTCCGGGCCCTCTTCCGCTAATAAAGCAATAATGGCCCAGAATCCGACAAACTGGGCTGCCCCCCGCCACCACTGTCCCAAATAGAACCGATGTACCCCGAAGACTCCGAGGAAAAAGGCAAAGAATCCGGCTAGGTCTTTCTTGAGCATTATAGGGCTGCGAAAAGTTATCCGACAAGGTCGCTTGCCGGTGTTTAGCTAACGCGCGATAATCTACGAGGGTTGGGTAAAATACGACGGGAGACTACAGTCGTTTACGCTTTCTACGGCTGAGCGCGTTGTATTCCTCAATTATACTGGGCAAATCCCGGTATCGATAGCCTCGCTTGCCAATTTTATCGGCCAGGCCAGGACTGGATGCTTCGAAGAAATTCCGAAGGTTCCGTTTGTACCCGTTGCGGGGCACGGGGAGAATTTCCCCCTGTCCGTATTCAAGGTAGTATTCCGGCGGTTGCTCCACGAATACGCGTAACATGCTATCGTCAACCCAACGCCCCCCGCCACGCGGTAACCGGAATAGGCTCAGGGCGCGTCCACTAACGTCTTCCTGCAGAAAATACCACAATCCCTCGTGGCGCCGGCTCACGAACCGTAAGGGTTCTCCATCATAATTAAAGCCAAAGCCGCTTACCAGGAAAGGATGAATGAGGTACTCGTCACCAAAATCATTGGTGAAAGTGATGTGGTTGCCACCCGGGGCATAGGCCAGGATATTGAGGTATCCGGTGAGCTGATAGCCGTCTTTGGTCAGCAAAAACCCCCGGTAAGAGTCAGCTGGAAGAGCGAATGAAACAAGCAAAAATGCTGTCAGATAGAGCTGCCGCATATGCCATTGGTTTATGACTCAAAATAGCAATTTTGGCTGTTTGTTAATAAGTAATGCCGGAAATTAGTCGGCTATTGGCCAAGTAAGGGAGACACTGCCGCTTGTAGGTCCGGCATACTCATAAATGGTCGACGGTAGACATAGCGTAAGCCATTTCGGTAAATAAGCGTAGTGGGCAGGGAACCGTCCCACTTTTCATCCAGTACTCTTTTCCATTCCGTACCATCATCCGTCAGGACGATCGTTGCCAGGTCGATTCCCTTTTGCTCGAGATAAGCGGGGATGCGCTTAATGGCCCCGGGCTCGGTGTCCAGACTTACGAGGACAATTTCCAGCGGCTTATTTGCCTCCTGATCTCCCAATTGCTGTAGGAGAGGTAATTCCTCCAGGCAGGGTTTACACCAGGTTGCCCAGAAATTGACTAGGTACGTAGTGTCGTTTTCTTGCTGAAAGAGGGGAGCCACCTCGGCGTAGTCGGCATATAATTTAGGCGAGGACGCAGGTGAGACGATCGTCGCAACGGAAACGACGGGTTGCCTTTGGTCACAAGCCACCAGTCCGACGAAAACAAGCACCAGTCCTGCATACCCTAGCCCTTTTACTATACTAATAAAGTAAGCCTTTTCGATGGTTCTCGCATCAGGCAACCAGCGCATAGCCATGGGGCCTTAATTTAAATGGTAGGTGAATAAGAGTCCGCCCCCCGTTGGGAGTAAGGTCCAGGCACGCGGGGAATCATCCACTCGGTGCAACAGGGGAACGGCATAGCCAATCACGGCCCCTACACAGTAGCCGGCGATCACGTCGGTAGGAAAGTGCTGGCCTCCGCGGATCCGGAAGTAACCCGCTACCGCCGGCAGCGAGGCCGAAGCGACCCACACATAAGGTTTTAGCGAACTTTCGGGATGGTAATCGGCATATACCCGGGCGGCGAAAAAGGATGCCGCGGCGGTTGTGCTGGTATGATTAGAGAAAAAGGAACTTCGGTCAAAGGCATCCACCGCCCGATCGGGCAGCAGGCTTTCGTCGTAGAGGTAGGGGCGAGGTCGCTTTATGACCCCTTTAACGAGGTCGGTAATACCCTGATTGAGTAGAATAGTTTCCGCAAAAATCACGCCGACCTTCACCGCATCCTCCCGAATGGGTTTGTCGATCAGTAAGGCCACTGGCATTACCAGGGCTCCGTAAGCGATTACATCCGATGCAGTCACCGCCGATTCGGAATTATAGCGCAGGGCATACTGGTCGAAGTCAGATACGGCAGGCAGCTCCAGTTGCCGGAGGGGTACGTCATCGATACTTTGATTCAGCAGGAAACCACCGGTGGCGGCCCCGACGGCAATAGTTGCCAGTGGCACGTCCCGCTCCAGGGATAGTTGGTAAGGATTTTCCTTCAAATTTTGACCGGTGGCAAGTAGCGGCAGGAGGCAAATCTGCAAAAGAAGGAAAAGTCGGAACACGCAAGTACGCATGAAAGGAGGTTTATTCGGGAATTGGCCAGTAGTCGGGCAGAGGAGCGATTACTTCTACCAGCTCATCCGAGTTGGGGTCCGGGAAAGCAAGTGAATAGGCATGAAGGGCAATTTGTTGATCGCCGAGCAGGTGCTGCGAACCGTAAGCGGCATCACCAATGATGGGAGCACCGGTGGCGGCAAATTGGGCGCGGATCTGGTGGAATCTGCCGGTGATGAGCTCAATCTCATATAAATAACGGTTCTCAGTGGAGCTAAGTAGCCGGTAGTCTAGGATAGCTTCCTTAGCGGATGGTACAGGCCTCGTGTTCGCAACTGCGAGCTTATTCGTCGGACTGCGGATCAAGTAGTGTCGTAGCCTGCCCTGCTTTTCCGGCAGTGGAGAAGCCGACACGGCCCGGTAGACCTTCTTTGCAAGGCCCTTTGCGAAGGATTCGTTCAAGCGGATCAGGCTGGATTTTCGCCTGGCCAGGACTAGTGCACCACTGGTCACCCGATCCAGTCGGTGGACAATGCCAACGTAAGGTGGTTTGCTAGCTCCGGGCCGTTTCCATGCTTTCAGCGCGCGAGCTTCCACCGTATCGTATTGAAAGTGCTTTTCGGTGGCAATGCCAGCCGGCTTGTTGATGACCGTCCAACCCGGACCCTCCTGTAGGATTTCTAACATCGGCGTAAGGTACGGGGTAGCAAGTACTTAAGCTTGTCTTTGCAACTAATTGAACTTCGTCAGAATTTAGCGCTATAGTTGTCATTTATACAATTTAGTTGTAGTATTGGGTAGGTATATGAAATTTTGATCGGCTTTTCCGAGCTGATCCGGTGATAAATGCTTTCCTCACTAATACATTTTTGATCATGCGAAAACTATTTCTTTTGCTGCTGCTGGGCGGCTTCACAGGCTTGTTGGCGGCGGGCAATCCACCAGCTGGTTCCGATTGGCTACCTATAACCGGAACGATAACCGACGAAAGTGGTATGCCACTGATCGGGGCAACGATAGTGGAAGAAGGGACCACGAACGGGACGGTAACCGATATCGACGGAACATTTAGTATTGAAGTCACTACGGAGGATCCCCACCTGGTAGTCACCTATACGGGATACGAGAGTCAAGTCATCCAGGTGGGTAACGTCACCAATTTTGAGATCGTCATGTCCGAAGATGCCCAGACCCTGGAGGAGGTGGTGGTTGTCGGCTACGGGGTACAAAAAAAGCGCGACGTCACCGCGGCTATTGCTACGCTCGGCGGAGAGGAATTGCAAAAGATCGCCACCCCCAGCGGTGCCGCGGCCATGCAAGGCCAGGTCAGTGGCGTTGACATCATCAGCGGCGGCGGTCGACCAGGTGCCAACCCGACCATCCGTATCCGCGGCCGGCGTTCGATCTCCGCGTCAAACGATCCGCTCTTCGTAATCGACGGAATTCCGCAAACCAGCGGCACAAATGCCATTGCGGATATCAACCCCCAGGACATTGAGTCGATGGAAATCCTGAAGGACGCCGCGGCCACGGCCGTTTACGGTAGCCGGGGATCCAACGGCGTGGTCATCGTTACCACCAAGCGGGGATCGGCGGGCCGTACTATCGTCAGTTACGACGGCTACTACGGCGGTACCAGTGCCCTGAACACCGTAGATATGATGAACGGTGGCGAGTTTGCCGCCATGAAGCGTGAAAGTCAGCGCGATGGCTGGAACGGTGCCATCCCATCTGATGAGGACGTTTTCCAGGACCCCACCGAACTGGAAAGCATCGCCCTGGGGCGCAGTACTGATTTCCAGGACCTGGTGCTCCAGGACGGCTGGCAGACCAACCACCAATTGGGGGTGCGCGGCGGTACCGAAAATACCCAGTTCAATATGTCGCTGGGCTACTTCGACGAGCAGGGAATTCTGGCTAATATGGACTTCCGCAGGCTTACCGCCCGGGTCAACCTGGACCAAAAGATTGGTAGTATCTTTCAGGCCGGCATTAGCTTCACTGTCTCCAACTCGTTGCAAAACTTCGGTTCCAACGCTACGATCGGTGAGGCCCTGGCTAATAACCCACTGGGTGTGCCCTACAATGAAGACGGCTCGGTACGCTTTCTGCCCACCAACGACGGCATCCGGACCAACCCACTGTCCGAGCTCGTACCCAACGCATACCTCGACGAGCGTCGGGTCACCCGCATCTTCGCGCCCCTCTACCTTAAGGCGAATATCCTGCCCGGACTGGTTTTTACCACCAACTTCGGTCCCGATATCCGTTACTTCCGCCAGGGTGAGTTTCGCTCCAGCTTCACCAATGACAACCGCGGCGGCCCGGCCGACGCCGAAGTGGGTAATAATCAGGACTTCGGGTACACCTGGGAGAACATCTTGAATTACAATACGACCATCGGGAGTAATGACGACCTGGGCTTCACCTTCCTGCAGTCGATCCAGAGCCTACGGTACGAGCGGGCCTACGCCTCCGTACTGAACCTGCCCTACGAACAGCAGCTGTTTTACAACATCGGTACCGCAGAGGTAAAGGGTAACCTGGCCTCTGATCTGCGGGAATGGAAACTGTCTTCCTTTATGGGCCGCTTTAACTACGGGATTGATGGCAAGTACCTCTTCCAGGCGAGTTTGCGCGCCGATGGATCCAGCCGCCTCGCGGAGGGGAACAAGTGGAACTACTTCCCCGGCATAAGTGTTGGTTGGCGCGTAGGTGCCGAGCCCTTTATGCAGAATCTGACCTGGCTCAACGACTTCAAGATCCGCGCCAGCTACGGCGAGGTAGGTAACACGGCCGTGGCTCCTTACAGTACCCAGGGGGCGCTGCAACGTACCGTCTATGCATGGGGAGGAGATCCCGCCTTCGGTTTTGCTTTGAATGACATTCCGAACGACAACCTGAGCTGGGAAACCTCGAAAACCTTCAATGCGGGCATCGATCTTGATGTCCTCAACGGCCGGGTCAACGGCTCGTTTGAAGTCTACCGGACGACCACCGAAAATATCTTGCTGGCCCGCAACCTGCCGCCATCCTCCGGCTACTCGAACGTGCTGCAGAACGTTGGCTCCACCCGCACGAAGGGTGCGGAACTGGTACTCGGTGCAGGCATCCTGCAAAACCCCACGGGGCTGTCCTGGAACCTGGACTTCAACATCAGCGGCTACCGGGAAGAGATCATCGAGCTGGCTCTGACCGACGAGGAAGGTACCCCGATTGACGACATTGGCAACCAGTGGTTCATCGGCGAGCCGCTTAATGTCTTCTTCGACTACCGCAAGATCGGTATATACCAGTCCAATGAGGTCGAAATAGCCGACACGCGGGAAAACAAGGTGCCCGGTGAAATCAAATTGGATGATATCGACGGAGACGGCGTGATCACGCCCGCCGACCGTCTCATCCTGGGCAACGACGTGCCGGATTTCTTCGGTGGTATTACCAACCGCTTCGAGTACCGGGGTATTGACCTGTCTTTTTTCTTCTTTTTCCGGCAGGGGCAGATGATCCAGAGCCGCTTCCATCAGGGCAACAACAGCCTCTTCGCCCGCTACAACAATCTGGACGTCGATTACTGGACGGTTGACAACCCCTCCAATGCTAACCCGAGGCCGAACGAAAACCAGGAGTTTCCCCGCGACGGCTCCACGCTTACCTACTTCGACGGCAGCTTCGTCAAGTTGCGGAACGTACAGTTGGGGTACAATCTTCCCGACAATCTGGTGCAGCGTATTGGCTTATCACGGTTGCGCGTTTACGTCTCCGGTCAGAACCTCTGGTACAGTGCGGGATTCGACAGCTACGATCCCGAGTTACAGGACCCCGCTATCCGTGACAGTAACGAGGATCTAATTCCGAGCACCAGAATATTCATGGGTGGCCTCCGGGCTACCTTCTAAACGAGATAAATCATGAAACTGAAATATATATTTCCCTCCTTATTAATGACCGCCCTCGGCTTCGGGGTCACGTCCTGTGACCAATACCTGGAAGAGGAACTGGTCTCCGGCGTTTCCGCCGCTACCTACTACCCCACGGTTTCCGGCTTCGAGGACGCCGTCAAGGCCACCTATTCCTTCATGAAACCCTTCTACGGGGTGGAGCGTGGATTTACCATGACCGTCTTCGGAACGGACACCTACACCAACGGTGCCGACGGCGGTTATAAGGGCATTAACGCCTACGACGGCCGTCTGAACGGGGCGGATGCTTTCATCCGCGATACCTGGCGGGATCTCTACCGCGGCGTAAACCAGGCTAATGCCGTGATCAACCGTTCGGCCTCGCTCGAGGGGATGTCCGAGGAGGCCAAAACGGCCCGTCTGGCCGAGGTCCGCTTTCTGCGGGGCTTGTACTACTTCGACCTGGTTCGTTTCTACGGAGACGTTCATCTGTCCCTGGAGGAGACAGAAGGGGTAGAGGTCGAAGCCAACCGCACGCCGCGGTCCGAGATCTACGCACAAGCCATCGTGCCCGACCTGGAGTTCGCCATCGCCAACCTGCCCGCCGAGCAAGATGAATACGGCCGGGCCACCAAGCCGGCGGCTGAAATGCTGCTGGCCAAAGTATTGCTTCGCCGGAGTTACACCAATTTCGCCGAAGGCAGTGACGCCTCCCGTGCGGAATCGCTGCTGACCAGCGTGATCGAAAACTATGATTTCCAGCTGTTGGATGATTACGCCGACCTCTGGAACATCAATAATGAGCAGAACGCCGAGGTAGTCTTTGCCGTACAGAACAACAAAGGCCAGGTCGACGAAGGCTTGGATGGCAACGGCAACCGCGGCCACCTGTACTTCCTTATGGAGTACGACGTCTTGCCGGGCATGCTGCGGGACATAGAGAACGGTCGGCCCTGGAAGCGATTCCGCCCAACGGAATACACCTTGAACCTCTGGGACCGCTCGGTAGATACCCGCTACGACAAGTCCTTCAAGCACGTGTGGTATTCTAATAACGCCTCCACGATACCCGTATGGACGGCTGAAGAAGCAGCTGCAGGTTACGGCACGGCAGGCCAACCCAAGTTTAGCCTCGGGGACACCGCCGTGTTCATTCCGGGTCCACAACTGGAGCAACAATGGCCGCAACAACGCCAGGCCGCCGCTCCGTATTTGGTCTACACCTCGGAAGAATTCACCGAGCGTAACTTCCCCTCACTGAGCAAGTGGATTGACCCCACCCGTCCCAACCGCCAGCATGAACAGGGACAGCGAGACATGATCCTCATGCGACTGGGTGATGCCTACCTGCTGCGCGCCGAAGCTCGGTTGCAGCAGGGAGACACCGAAGGCGCTGCCGAAGATATCAATACCGTGCGCGCACGTTCCGCGGTTGATGGAATGGAGGAGGACATTATGATCGACGCCAGCATGGTCGACCTCGACTTCCTTCTCGACGAACGCGGCCGTGAATTAGTGGGCGAAGGGCACCGCTGGTTCGACCTGACACGGACCAACACCCTGGTGGATCGTGTCCGGCTGTACAATCCGGAGGCCGGACCCAATATCCAGGATTACCATGTATTACGGCCAATTCCCCAAGACCAAATTGACCGTACACAAGGCGGGTACCCACAGAATACTGGTTATACGCAATAGATTAATGTGATTAAGTGGGTTAAGGCGGATAAAATTCTGTATATCCGTAAACATCCACTAGAATATTGACCTCTATGGTTATTCATTTTCACATTGTAAGGCCAGGATGATTCTTCCACTTCGGTCTAACAGCGTAGAAGATAATAATCTATTAAGTGTCAAAGTGAGTCTATCGAGAGCAGGGCAGCACGTGATGTGTTGCCTTGCTCTCCTTTTTGAGGGATTCCTGACCTGGTGCTGGACCCGCCAATTACCCGTTCCCATAATTGAGAAAACCCTATTTGCGGGCGACACGAATCCAATTTGTTTTCGATGACTCAGCCAGGTAGCCGCCGACGATTCCCCTACCGATGGTATCCCGGACGAATTCGCCCCTAGGTTTGACAACCACCAGTGGGCCCGAATTCTGGGAAGCGATGATTCGCGGTCCGTCCGGAGCAGAGGCTACGACCATCGCCCGGCCTTCTCCGGGGACAAATAAGCCGGACTCCGCTGGAGTAAGCGAACGGAACCCGCTTGCTGACCCAAGCATCACCAGGCCACTACCAGCATCCAGATAACCCTGACTGCTTTCCCCGCCGTAATCGTTACCAATCAGGATCAGGTCCATAAAGCCATCCCCGTTCAACTCCATGGGCAGGGCACCATAAATCGGAAACCGCTGCGCCGCGGCGGGAAGTTCCCTGGCCACAAAGCGGCCTCCTTCGTTAACCAGCATGATGCTGGCGGTCCGGTCAATATGGTAAACGTAGCTTTCACGTTGGTCCGTAGGGAGAAAACGTTCCGCCGATGCTGCCGCGTAGGCCGCGTGGGTGCCGTATAATCCTTTGATCTTCGTGGTCTGCTTAGCGAAATCACTCCGTCCATGAAAAGGGTAGGACGCTAATCCCCCCCGTCCATCCGGAAAGTATCGAAAGGGAATAAAATCCAGCGTACCGTTCATATCCATATCCGTCAGTAGGGCGGAGGCGGGAGTCGATGGACTGGCGCGCAAATCATTGTTCGTACCGTAGTTCCCCACGATTACGTCCAGGTCCCCGTCGCCATCGAAGTCGGCGGCGACCAGACTGTTCCAGAATCCATTCCATTGCGGCGGTATAGCCGTTTCCGTGGCTTCCTTCCAGCCCCCGGGGCCGTTGTGAAAGAGGCGGGGCGGTTCCCATTCACCCGCCAGCAGAAGATCGGGCCGACCGTCACCGGTGAAATCGGCGAAAAGGGCATCGCACACGTTGGTAGCAATGGAAAGCGTCCTATTGGCTTCTTCGTCGGCAACGAAGCGGAGTTTACCGTTTTTACTTTCGTTCCGGTAAAGCTTACTCGCTACCGGTCGCGGGTACTCATGGGGGAAAAGGCGAGCCCCGACGAAGAGATCCAGGTCTCCGTCTCCGTCGTAATCCGCCGCCCGGACGCAGGACCCGGAGAAAGGAACCCCGTCGTCCAGCCAGTTTTCGACGGCCGTGTATACCCCCTGGTCGTTGCGAAAGAGCCGGTCGGTATAATCGCCTTCTTCCGCGTTCATTTCATAACTTCCGCTAACGACGTAAAGGTCTTCGTCGCCGTCTCCGTCGGCATCGAAAAACAAGCATCCAAGCTCTTCGGGATCGGTTGTGTAGGCGTCGGAAAAGCGGCTGGCCACTTCGACAAACCCCTGCGGGTTCCCTTCCAGCCAGCGGCCCGGTTCTCGGAAGCTGCCGCTGACGTACAGGTCATCATATCCGTCACCGTTCCAATCGGTCACGGCCAGGCCGGGGCCTTGCTGACTGAGCTTCCGCAGCAACATCGGTTGTACATTGAAATCGATGTAATCCTGTTCCTGATGCACGAAGTCTGGAGCGGGAAGTTGCTCCAGCAAAGTGGCGGCTACCGCTTCCTCGGCACCTTCCAGGTCTCTTCCGCCGGAAGGACGGATCGTTACTCGTCCCGGGTCTTCGAAGGGGCCATATTCCGCGGACCGCCCGCCTTTCCACCGCACGCGTAAACGTGCGTCGGGCCGCCAGAGGAAAAGGAGGTCCTTCCCCTGGCTCGACAGGTACCCTCGATGGGGGTGATGGAAAAGCGTCTGCCAGTCCCCTTGGTTGCCATAGGTAAATTCACTTCCCCAGGAATCGGCATCGGTCAGTTCGTCCGGCAGCTCGACCCTCAGCGTGCGGTCCTCCTCGTCTGCTTGAATCCGTTCATTCCGGAAGAGATGGGCCGGATCGTCAATGTTGTTGACAATGTAATCAAGGTCACCGTCCATGTCCAGGTCAGCGTAGGCCGCTCCGTTACTGAAGGTGGGAAGGGTGATGCCCCATTCCCCCGTAACATCCTGGAATGCCGGCACGCCGTCTTCATTGCGCTGCTGGCGGTAGGCATAATTTTTCAGTTTCACGGACGGAATTTTAAGCAGGATTTTTTCCGGGCTGAAGAACCGGGCATTCACGCCGTTGTAGTCCATGAAATCCTTATCCGTAATGTCCCGGGGAAAACCGTTTGTGATGATCACGTCCTTATGTCCGTCTAAGTCAAAATCCGCGACTAAGGGTGCCCAGCTCCAATCGGTGGCCGGTATGCCCGCTTGCATGGCTACTTCCGAGTAGAGAGGCAACCCGACCAGGGAATCGGGCCGTAAGCCCTCGCTCAGTTGCAGGGTATTCCGTGTGAACTGGGGCTGATATCCGTACCGCTCCAGATTCAGCAGGTATGTATAATTGTTGGCCGTCATCATGGTTTTCCTACGCAGGTTATCCTCGGGCAGCATATCCATCACGACGATATCCGGTAATCCGTCGTTATTGAGGTCGACAACGTCGTTGCCCATCGCGCTGTAACTGGTATGTTTCAGCAGCCCCGAGGCAACATCCCGGAAGGTATGGTTCCCGTCCTCGTCCTCCGTGTTGAGGTAGACCAAATCATTGCTCAGATAGTCGTTGCTGATATACAGGTCAGGAGCTCCGTCGCGATTGAGGTCGCATACCGTAACCGCGAGGGCAAAACCTTGGTAAAGGATTCCACTTTCTTTGCCCACTTCGGTGAAGACGATCTTACCGCCCACCTGATCCTGGCGGTAGAGCTTGTCCGTCCGGCTCCCGGACCCGTCGTCCACCTTGCGGCTGAAGTCATTGGGCCGTTTGTTGTCGACCATCTTATTGACGAGCAAAAAGAGGTCCAGATCGCCGTCCAGATCGTAATCCAGCCACGCGGCCTGGGTATTGTGGCTGGTGTCGGCGATACCCATTTCCGGAGCGTAATCCACGAAAGCGGGCGTACCGTCCGCCTTATTCCCTTGATTGATAAAAAGCTGATTGGCACGGCCGGAGCCGTCGCTTCGTATGGTAGCACAAACGTAGATATCGTCCAGCTTGTCGTTATTTACATCGACTACCGTAACGCCATTGTTCCAGCGCTCGCCGCCCCCCACGCCGGCCGCTTCGGTCACGTCCTCGAACCTCAGGTCTCCCCGGTTCAGGTAGAGGCGATTGGAGACGTTGCAGCCCGTAAAAAAGACGTCGGGTCGACCGTCCCCGTTAAAGTCCCCAATGCCGACGCCGCCACCGTTATATATGTATTCGTTGGTGAGGATATTAAAGCTGTCCGATTCTCCCGTCCGGTTGACAAAGTCGATGCCGGTCCGGGCAGCCTCCAGTTGCGTGAATAAGGGCGCTTCACCCCCGGGTTGGCAGCCGAAGGAAATTAGAGTGACAAGGAGCAAAAAGGAAAGTCCTGATTTCACGAAGGCTAGCGTTTTAGTTCGGGCGGGAAACCGCAGGTACAATCAATAGGAGGATAGAGAAACACGTCGTCGGCATCATCGGCTGGATCCCCGAAGAAGGCGGTAGGTCATTAGCTCCGCGTCGTTTCTGGCGATGAGTAGGTTTATGGTTCCATTGGCCCCGTCGATGAAGCGGGCATCCCGGACCTGGCCCGGCAGGTGAATACCGGCCTCGCGTGGCGGCACGTACTCCCATTCCCGGTTATTTTGGTTCAGGAGGAGCGTCCCGCGTCCCGCGTCGGCGCGGCCTACCTGGGGGGAGAGGCCGAAAATGTTCCCGCCCATATAGATATCCTGCGCACCGTCGCCATTAACGTCACCTACCGCAATGGTAAAGTGAGGATTCAACTGGGCTTGCCAGGGCAAGGGATCGATCTGAACTTTACCCGCCCCCAGATTCCAGACTATGCAGCTTTGTAATTGTACGGCTTTGCGCTCGAGGACGTCCTTACGCTCTTCGGGAGTAAACAGGGTCTCATAAGTTGCCTCGGCGAAGTCACTATACTTTAACGTCCGCTTTCGCAATCCAGGTAACTGGGCGTGAAGTTGTGCCTTTTGCGCAAATGGGAAGGCCTTCTCATTGGCGGGTGGATACCACTCCACGATGAATTCCGATTTGCCATTTTGATCGAAATCCTTCGTAAGCAGCCGCAAAGGCTTATCGGTCGATGCGCGAAATTTGCTATTTAAGCCCCAGTTGGCGAGTACAAGGTCTTCCATCCCGTCTCCGTCCAGGTCGGCGGCTTCGATGGCATTCCACCAGCCCGCTGAGTTGGGAATTTCATAGACATTGCTGATCTCAGCGAAACCCACCGTAAAGGCGATGGTAACCGGCATCCAATCACCGACCATGATCAAATCGGGACGTCCGTCCTGGTTCAGGTCACTCCAGACTGCATCGGTCACCATGCCTGCCGTCGCGATATCCTCGGGGGTGTTATTGACCCAGGTCCCGTTTTCCCGGGTAAACAAAAAAGACTGGGGCGTCAATCCGTAATTGCCGGGAATGGAACGACAGCCAATGAAGACGTCCATATCCCCATCAAAGTCAATGTCTTTGGGGACGATGCAGCTGACCTCACCACCTGCTTGCGGAGCCATTATGGGGTTAGAAACCAGATTGCCTCCAATATTCTCGTAGTAGCGCACGGCATAGGCATCGAAGCCGCGGGCAAGCTCGTTGCCTCCGTTTCCGAGCATCAGGTCCTGGTCGCCATCCCCGTCAGCGTCGAAAAAGGCACCACAACTGCTTTCAAACGAAGAGGTCTGTTGCAGACTGGCGTTGGCGGTAAAATGGAAGGTGCCGTCGGACTGTTGCAGATAGAGCTTATCCGGTGAATTTAAGGAACCCAGCAGTACGAAATCCTCCAGTCCGTCTCCATCTACGTCCCCCGGGACGACCTTTGGCCCAGGATCCGATAGCTTGCGTAGGAGCAGGCCCTCGTGATCGAAATCGTTGAAGAAGACCTCTTCGTGTATGCCTGGTACGTCCAGAAGGGAAGAATCAAGCTGAAATAACGCTGCCGAAGCAACGCTCTCATCCCCGGGTTTGGTAATTGCCGAGCGGTAATCGACCTTGATTACGCTGTCCCGTTGGATGAGTTCACTGGTGGAAAAACTGCCATCGGGCCAACGTATTTCTACCGCCTCGGGCGATTCGTTGTCCGCAAGTCCAAAGATTAAATCCGTTCCGACTGTACTCAAGTAGCCCCTGGTCGGATACTGTTCCAGTACCTGCGTTCTTAAATTACTACGCAGCATGACCTTGGCTCCTATGGCGGATTGGTTTGCTTGCGGTCCCTGAAGACGGACGGTAATGCCATGGTGGCCCGTTTCCCGCGCTCCGTTACGGTAGATTAGGGGAGATTGATTAACGTTATTGACTATGAGGTCCTGGTCGCCATCCCCGTCCAGATCTCCATAGGCTGCTCCATTGCTAAAGGAGGGTTGTCCTAAACCTATCTTACTTGCTTGGTTCGTAAATGTGAAATTCCCTTCATTGATAAAGGCATAGTTAGCCTGTTCATTATTTGGCATCAGGTTGACGAAATCCCGCCAGTCATACCGTCCCTTTTCCGCCACTACCTTCCGTACCTGATCTTTGTCTTCAATGAAGTCAACGAAGTCGCGGTCCGTGATGTCCCGGTAGATGCCATTGGCAACGAAAATATCTTTCAAGCCGTCCAGATTCATATCGAAGATCAGCGCTCCCCAACTCCAGTCGGTGGCTCCCACGCCTGCGTAATGGGCAATTTCAGTGAATCGTCCGGTCCCGTCATTGCGCTGTAGGCAATTTTGGAGGATTTGGTGATGGTAGCTTGCTTCGTTTTTGATGCCTTCCGTAGTGTAGGTGTCAAATAGGGTGGAGACCTTTATTCGCTGGTTGTCAGATGGCAACATATCCGTAGTGAAGATCTCCGGGTACCCATCGTTGTCCAAATCCCCTACGTCGGACCCCATCGATGAAATGGAGACGTGATCGATACGCTCGGTGAGCTCCTCCGAGAAGGTGCCGTCCTGTTGATTGATATATAGGTAATCCCGCTCCCAAAAGTCATTACTCACATACAGATCCGTCCACCCATCATCGTTGAAGTCCCCTAACCCCGAACCAAGTCCGAACCCGATCCGCGATCCGTACAGGCCAGCTTCCTCGGATACATCGGTGAACAGCCGCTCCCCATTCGCGCCGGGGTCGTTGCGTAGTAATTTGTCTCCTCCCTCGTAATCACGCTGATTACGATTTTCTCCATCAGGATTGAGGACCTGTGGGTTAAGGAACGAGTTATTCAACAGGTAGACGTCAAGATCACCGTCTCCATCGTAGTCGAACCAGGCTGATTGGGTGCTGTAGCCTTGGTCGTCGAGTCCGTAAACCGAGGCTACTTCCTCAAAGAGCGGGTGGCCATTTTCGTCGTTTCCGCGATTGAGGAATAGTTCGTTTGACCTCCGCTCTCCTCCTGGATTGCCAGAATTACAAACGTATAGATCAATCCTGCCGTCCGCATTAACATCTACGGCACTAACCCCCGTGCTCCAGTCCATCGAACCTGCTGCTCCGCCGTCCACGCTTTCGAATTCCCAATCACCCTGATTAAGGTATAGTCTATTTGGCCCCTGATTGGCAGTGAAGTATAGGTCATTTAATCCGTCCCCATTCAGGTCCGCAATCGCCACCCCGGCGCCATTATAGAAGTTACGGTACGAAAGCAGGTTATATTCCTCTCCTTCGGTGACGGTATTGATGAAATCGATGCCGGTGTCGTCGGAATCCAGCGGGGTAAACAGGGCATCCTCGGGGGCAACATAGCCGGCCTCGGACGAATGACAAGAGTATATGCCGACCAAGAGAGGCAACGTTAAAAATACAAAGGGAGGGAGCCGGTAGAGGCTTGGAACGGACATGAAAAACGCTTATCAGGTAAAGTTAAGAAAATGCGAAAGGCAAAATAATTTGATAGGAGTCGTAACGTATAAGGTCGTAGGGATTACCGTTTTCTTCAACCGCGCGAATGTGAAGAATAACCCGATTGGTCCTAACCAAAAGTGATTACCGTAGGATAGGGCGGGAGCAGGATGATTTAAGGATGTAAACAACTAGCCCCCCGGGAGATACCGGAGGGCTAGTGAATATCCTGTTAACAGAATGTCGTAAGGGACGTGGACTGTCTAGTAGCCAGGATTCTGCTGGAGGGTAGGCACCCCGTCGACTCGGCTACGTAGAATGGCGGTTGACGGCAGCGGGAAGCGGAGGTTGGTAGCCGTAGGATTGTTGGCCGACTGCAGGTGAGGACGACGCGTTTTCTCGGTCTCAAGATACTCGGTCAGCGTACGAACGAAGTAATCCGAATTATCGATCCCGCTGTACCGTTGCAGGTCGAAAATACGGCGGCCTTCCATCGCCAGTTCCAGGCGGCGTTCCAGCCGTACCGCTTCGCGGGCAACAACGGGGTCGGTCCAGGGACCGGGGTATGGGGAGACCCGGTAATCGGCCCAGGTAATCTGATCACTATTGATGGGGACGGCGATTTGTTCCGCACCCTGGGCACAGTTGCCGGCACGTTCCCGCACCTGATTGACCTTGGCACGCGCTTCCTCCAACCGGCCGGCGTTGACGTCGATTTCGGCCTGGTAAAGTAATACGTCGGCGTAGCGAATGATTGGAATATTCACACCGCTCAGGTTCGGGCTCCAACCAACGTTGGAGGCTTCTCCTTCAGCGAAAGCAAACTTCTTGGGGCTATACGGGCCACCCAGATCCCGATCGCGGATCCAGGAAGGATCATGAATACCCTGGTCGAGGTAAGGTACGCCATCGCGCCCTACGGTCCAATCAAGACGGGGGTCCACCGGCATATCTGGCGAGGGATTTGAATTCAGGGTATTTTCCATGAGAGGAAGACCGCTATCATCAACCAAATAGGCGTTGACCAGATTCTGGGTTGGCTGGTTCAGCCCACAACATCCGTAAGGTGAACCGGCGTGGGCCATCGACAAACGCTCCAGGTGATTGGCATTGGATCCGGCTGGATCGCCGTCGTTTATGGATGCCTGGACGCTAAAGATCATCTCGGGCCCATTCTCGCCGGCCATGCTGAACATGTCGTGGAAGCACTCATTAAGGCTATAGCCGGTGATCTTATTAAAGGCGGTTTCGGCCTCTCCGAGGTCGCCATTTAACATGTGCAAACGTCCAAGCAGGGCATTGGCCGCCCCCGAGGTCGCCCGACCTACCTGGGCCTGAGTGGCGGGGAGTAGGGAAGCGGCTTCCTGGAAGTCCTGAACAATCATGGGGTAGATATCCTGATCGTTCGGTTTGCGGAGTTGCTCTTCGGTTTCATCGAAATAGGGAACTTTCTTAAACACTTTCCACAATTCCAGGTGATAGTGAGCGCGTAGGAAAACTGCTTCTCCCCGAATACGGTTCCGGTCGGCCTCATTCAGTGTCTCGTTTGCGTCGAGAAGCTGTAAGGTTTCATTGGCCCGACGGACGCCATCGTAGGCGGCCTCGAATTTGTTGAGCAACAGCGGGTTGTTCGACCGCCACTGATACCTTTCCAGCAGGATCTGGTCGTCCTGGTCGCCAGGCTGACTTCCCTTATGGGAATCATCGGAGGCAACACTGGCAAAAACATAATTCGATGCGGCCGCGCCCCAGCCGTTGCCGGCTCCGGCATAGCCATCCAGACGGGAGTAGGCCGATACGAGAACGGCTTCGATACCCTCCTGAGCAGTGAGGTTGGACTCAGATAGTACACCTTGGGGTGGAGTGACCAAAAAGTCTTCGCTACAGGTCCAGATCAGCAGGCAAAGCCCCAGGACCGCGGAAATTTTATAGAATATTTTCATTGCGTAGAAAGTGTAGTAATTTAGAATGCGGCATTAACCCCGAACATGATGATCCGGGAGGTGGGATAATTGCCGTAATCGATACCCATGTACAAGTCGTCGGCATCAGCGTTACCACTCACGTCGAAGCTCGAAAGCGCGGGATCCAGTCCGGTGTAATCGGTGATCGTAAACAGGTTCTGCCCCTGAACGTAAAAGCGTAAGTTGCTGATAACGTTGCCACCGATGGTGGTAGGTAGGGTATAGCCGAGCTGTAACTGCTTAAGGCGGATGTAGCTGCCGTCTTCTACATAAAAGGAAGACAGCACCCGGCTTTGCGTATCGTCGATGTTGAGCGCGGGCAGGTCAGTGTTGGGATTCTGGGGGGTCCAGCTTTCGTTTACGATACGTACGTCGGCGTTCGTATTAAACTCACGGAAGATCGTGAACTGTTTGGTCGTATTCAGGATGTCGTTGCCGAAGCTTCCGAAAAAGAAGGCGGTCAGGTCAAAGTTGCCGTAACGCGCGCCCAGGTTCAAACCAGCGGTGAAGTCGGGGTGCGGGTTTCCAATGACCGTCAGGTCGGCGTCGTTGATGATGCCGTCCGGTTCCCCGGTAAGCTCATTCGTTTCCGGATCAAAGCCGTTCACATCCGCCCACCGGAAGCTACCAGGTGCTGCGAAGGCCATATAAGTAGTATTGGCATCGCCGTCCAGGGCATTAAAGGCGTCAATCTCAGCCTGGTTCTGCCAGATTCCGTCCAGCTGGTAGCCGAAGAAGGAACCTACCGAGCTGCCGACCTGGTTCACGATGTAGTCGGACGGGGCTACCCGGACTTCAGGAGCACCACGGGGGGAGAAGACATCCGAGTCGCCATCGATCCGGACAATTTCGTTCCGGTACCGGGAAACATTTAACCCGACGTCAAACTTCACCTCTCCCAAATTCGGACGCCAGTTGAGGGCGAGGTCAAAACCATTATTGTCCATTTGGCCGATGTTTACGAAGGGAGGGTTCACCGTACCAGCGGTAACCGGTAGGGCGGGGTTGAACAACAGGTCGTTCACGGTCGACTGATATACATCCAAGACCACGTTTAACTTATCCTCCAGGATGGAGAGGTCGATACCAAAGTTTGTGGTCTGCTTTTCCTCCCATCCGATGGAGGGGTCGCCGAGCGCGGTTGC
Organism: Lewinellaceae bacterium; assembly: GCA_963747415.1. Taxonomy (GTDB): domain Bacteria; phylum Bacteroidota; class Bacteroidia; order Chitinophagales; family Saprospiraceae; genus Neolewinella. The sequence goes on from CAVVFF010000007.1 coordinate 182,042, forward strand.
CGTATAGCCGGTTACCAGGGTGTTACCCCCGCCAATCGCGTAGAAGGTGCTGCCCAGTCCGCCACCGAATTGGTTCGTATACCGGTAGTTTCCGATGTTCTCGTTACCCACCGTTCCGATGCCGAACCGAAGCTTCAGGTCAGACAGCCAGTTGACTTCGCTCATAAAAGGCTCGGCGGAGATCCGCCATCCGAGGCTAACGGATGGGAATACGCCGTAACGGTTCTGTTCCGCAAAGCGGCTTGATCCGTCCCGACGCACCGTAGCGCCAATGAGGTACTTGCGGTCGTAGGTATAGTTCAAACTTGCGAAGGTGGACAAGAGCGTGTGCTCGTTTCCGTTGCTGCTCGATTGGCGCGTGTCGGGGTTGGCCAGGCCCGGGCTCAGGTAGCGGACGCTCGGATCCGTAAGGAAGTATTGCCCGTAGCTACCGCTTATCTGCCGGTACTCCTCCCGAAGGGATTCGTACCCGACCAGCACGCCTACGTCGTGGACCTCGTTAAAGGAGCGGTTATAATTTGCCGTATTGGTCCAGACATAGCTAAAGGCGCGGTTCAGGTTCTCCGAAAAAGCGTTGTTGACATTCGGTTCCGAATTCTCAAAGGTCGGAAAGGAGAAGTTGGGCGCACCGCCGACGCTGTAGTTGATGCCGAAGTTGGTCTTCAGTGTCAGCCCGTCGATGACCTCCATGGAGGCGAAGAGGCTACCGAGGACAGCATCGTAAACACCGACGTTGTCGCGGTTGCGAACGAGCCTTGCTACGGGGTTCGTACCGTTCGACAAGCCATTAGCCTTGCCGCTGGCGAAGTTGCCGCCAACGTCGTAAACGGGAATGATGGACTGTTGCTTGATAATCTGCATGAGGGTACCCTGCTCGCTCTGTAGCCCGCCGGGAATGCCGACGTTCTGTACCCGTGACAGGTTAAGCGTTTCGCCGATCGTTACTTTTCCTACGTTCCACTGCGAGTTGGCCCGCACGGCGTAACGCTTGAAGTACGTCTCGATCATCGTACCCTGCTGGTTGAAGTAGTTGGCCGAGATACGGTAGGTACCGGCATCCGTTCCGCCGGAGATCGCCAGGGTGTGGTCGGTCACGGGCGCGGGGTCGAAAACGGCATCCCACCAGTCCGTACCGTTCGGATTGGCGCGGGCTATGATGTTATTGGGAAAACTGTAACCATCTTCATTTACGGTGGGCTGGCTGCCGTCCGCATTGCGGTCGGGGAAAATGTAAGTAGGGATCTGCGGGTTGGCGCCGCTGCCATAGATATTCGAAGGCGGTGTACGTCCCTGGCTCGTATACTGCTCGAAAAAGAGGCTGGCGTAGTCGTCGGGGTTCTGAATAAGAAAATCGTTGAAACCCCGCTCGTGGCCCTGGATGCCAACGTAGGCATCGTAAGTGATGCGTGGCCGACCGGAAACTCCCTTCTTCGTGGTGATGATGATTACGCCATTGGACGCCCGCGTACCGTAGATCGAGGAGGCCGAGGCATCCTTTAGGATCTGGAGGCTCGCGATATCCTGCGGATTGATGTTATTCAGGAAGTTGTTGAGCTGCGGAACGCCGTCCACTACGATGAGTGGATCATTATTGGTAAAGGAGGAAATACCCCGGATACGGATGTTGGTGCCCGCACCGGCCTGCCCGGAAGTTGAGGTCTGAACTCCGGGAGCGCGACCTTCCAGCTGCTGATTGACAGAGGATGCCGCCACGGAATTCAATTCATCGACGTCGAGAACGGCAACCGCGCCGGTAATATTCCCCTTGCGCTGCTGGTTGTAGCCAGTAACCACGATCTGGTCGAGTACGGCCACGTCGGGTTCAAGGGTAACGTCGATGACGTTTTGGTTTTCCACCGTTATTCGCTGGGGAACGTAACCGGTAAAGCTATAAATCAGAACGTTACCTTCTTCTGCCGCAATTGAATACGAACCGTCGAAGTCTGTGACGGTGCCGGTAGTCGTTCCTTCAACCAAAATCGTTGCACCGATCAGCTCGAGGCCGGTCTCATCATAAACAGTGCCCTGCACGGTCTGGGCGGTTAACCACCCGCAACATAGCACGAAAAACAACGTCAGTCCGACGGACATTCCGTTGTTCCCATATCTGCCTGCGGGCGGGGGCGGGTAAAAGTGGCTCATATGTTACCGATTAAGGGGTGTGAAAAAAGTGATAAGGTAGATGACGGATTATAGCAAGTGATGGCCTAAATCCATGCAGGAAGAATCGGCATCATCCGATCGACGGAGATGATTTATTCGGGAAAGGTGCTAAAAAATAACTCCTCCAATTCGTAGCGCGGCTTACACCTACACAGGAAACCGCTGCCTTAGCAGCTAATAGTGGGAGGGATGGTTTTTGCTGAAGTGACTTTAAATATATTGACGAAGCAAAGTATTTACCAATACATATGCTTCAAAGGTTCATCCGGCCCAAAATTATCAGAAGTCAACACCTTCTTAAATTTTGTTTCGATTTGAACTAACCGGCTTGATCGGGTATCGCTTCTGGAAACGTGCTGGCGTGAGTAAACGCTGCCCGTGTCCCCGAGAAATTACCTACCTGCCATTGCTGGGTCAAGTATAAGACAATCGGTTGCGTAAATCAAGGGAATCGGGAAAATTTTTTGCTTTCAATCCTTTATAAGTTTCCACTCGAGATGGAATTTTGCTCCCCGGAGACGCTCTCCTGCATGCAGACGAGGATTCCCCCCCCGCCTAACTACGATTTTCCGGCATGTGGCCTAGTGCACCTGAAGAACTCTCGAAACCTCATTGACGAATGATCTGCGCTATAAATGACGGGCGGACTTCCTGCTAGCTCCATTCGTACTAGGTGCGTTGTTTTGTCCTGGGTAAAAAGATGTCGCAGATACCCTTTAGATTCAGGTTGTTGAGCGTACTGGTTTGCAGGACGCAGCAACGAAGAAGTTCGCCGCTTCGAGCAGACGGGTGGATCCAACCACCTGAAGGAATTAGCTGCGTATGCTCCGGTACGGCTATATTCCTTTTCCCCATCAGTGGAATAGCTATATCCATGGTGTAGCCTATTACGCTGCCCTTTCCACGGCCGTAGCGTTGAACAAAGGGATTTATTAGTTCACAACGAAACTAGCGTAACGTATTTTGCCGCTGAGCCGAGTCCCCTGCCGCAAATTCGGGCTTCGCCGTTCTTCAAGCCAACTGAAATGATCCGACTTCTCTACCCAATTCTCCTCCTTTTGCTTTCTGTTGCCTCGTACGGCCAAAGGGCGCTTCCCCGCACGGTCGTTACCACGGACGGCGAGATCGACGACGTGGATTCGTTCGTACGGATGTTATTATACGCCAACGAGTTTAAATTGGAGGGGCTGGTCTACAGCAGCTCGATGTGGCACTATAAGGGCGATGGCGAAGGAACGACCATGGTGTCGGAAATGGAGATGACGAGGGATTTATACGGGGAAAGGACAGACCTCCGGTGGCCCGGTGAGCAGTGGATGCAAGATCTTATTGGGGATTATGGAGCCGTCTACGATACGCTGAGCCAACATGCCAAAGGGTATCCACCGGCCGATAGCCTGCTGAAATTGGTGAAAGTGGGCAACATAACTTTTGAGGGAGAAATGGATGCCGATACCGAAGGCTCCGACTGGATCAAACAGCTGCTACTTGGCAGCGATACCTCCAAGCTGTATCTGCAGGCATGGGGAGGGACGAATACGATCGCCCGCGCCCTGAAATCGATCGAAGAGGAGTACACAGGAGCGGATGATTGGGAGGAAATCCATCGGATGGTGAGCGATAAAGCCGTCATCTACCTTATTTCGGAACAGGATGCCACTTACCGGGATTACATCCTGCAGCAGTGGCCCGAAATGTCCATCCTCTTAAATTCCGGGCAGTTTTGGTCGTTAGCATACGGCTGGAAAGAGGCGGTGCCCCAAGCTTTGCATCATTGGCTGGCAGGCCGCTTCATGGGCGGGCACGTCATCCGCGGCCATGGTCCGCTTACCGCCAATTACTACAGCTACGGCGACGGTCAGCAGCAGGCCGGAGATCCCGAACATATCCACGGCGATCCCACCCGTCTCGACAGTGCCCAGTGGGGTAGCTTTGAACCCTATGACTTTATATCGGAAGGGGATTCCCCGGCCTTCCTTCACCTGGTTGACGTGGGACTGCAAAGTCTCGAGCACCCGGCCTGGGGTGGTTGGGGAGGCCGACTGGTGCCGTCCGATTCGGTAGCGAATCGCTGGGAGGATGGTCGCCCGGCAGCTGATTACAATCCATACACTAAAGTACGGGACAACGTATATGCTCTGACCCGGTGGTTGCCCGCCCTACAGCGCGATTTTGCCGCGCGGGCGGATTGGTGCGTGCTTCCCTACGACAGCGCCAATCACCCACCAACGGTAGCTGCACAGGGAGAGACGATACGGAACGTAAAGCCGGGTGATAAGGTGACCCTGCGTGTGGAAGCAACGGATCCGGACGGAGATGAGTTATTCTATCACTGGTTTCAATACGGCGAAGTGGATACGTACCCAGACGAGGCCATGATCATTCTGAATGACTCGGAAGTGGCGGTAAGCGTTCCGCGGGATATGGAATCGGGCCAAAGCCTGCATCTTATCGCCGAAGTGACGGACGGTGGTTCTCCTTCCCTCACCCGGTATGCCAGGGTGGTCTTGATAGCGGAGTAACCAATGCGGACTGCTGAGGAAGTGGCCAATTCCCTGCGCCCCGTCGCCCAACTGTTTTTGGGAATTTACAACTGTCTATTCTCGATCACTTCCCGGAAATCGCGGCGGTAGGTGTCGCTCACCGGCACGGTAGCCGAACCCACGATGACCTCGTCCCGGTGAACTTCTTCGATCCATTTAAGCGCTACTATGTAGGAGTGGTGAACCCGGACGAATTCACCGGCCGGCAAGGTCTCCATCAATTTTTTCAGACTCTGTAGGGTCGTAATGCGCTTGTGTAGGGTATGGATCTTGACGTAGTCCTTCAGGCCTTCAATATGGGTGATCTCATCAAAGTTGATGCGTACGGATTTCGTACCGTCCTTTACAAAGAAAAATTCCGGGGCGGCGAGCGCAGGGGCAACGGCCGTTGAGGGAGGGGCCTGCGAATTCGGCAATTCATTCAAATCATACGTGATCCGCTCCACGCACTTGAGGAACCGCTCGAAAGTGATGGGCTTCAGGAGGTAGTCGGTTACTTCCAACTCGTAGCCCTCGAGGGCATACTCCGAGTAGGCCGTGGTCAGTACTACGACGGGTTTCTTCTTCAATACTTTCAGTAGGGATGTTCCCGTCAACTCGGGCATCTGTACGTCCAGGAACAAGATATCGGGTGGTGACTGCTGCAATTTTTCCAGCGCCTGTAATGGGTTGCCGATGGAGCCTTCCAGGGTGAGGTTGGGGGTCCGCTCGATGTATTGCTCCAGTAACCGACGGGCCATGGGTTCGTCGTCTACGACCAGGCAGGTAAGATTCATGATAAATCAAGTTTGAGCACTACCTCGTACCGTTCGTCGGTATCCGCAATACGCAGATAGTGACGGTCCGGATAGGTGAGTTCCAGCCGCCGTTTGACGTTCTGCAGGCCGATTCCCGATTTATTCTGTAGCACCTTGCTTCCTTCCGATAGCTTTCCGTTTGCCACCCGATAAACCAGTTCCGAATGGTCGATAGCAAGATGGACGGTGATCCACGGGGCCGTGGCCGAACTGCTAACCCCGTGCTTGAAGGCGTTCTCGAGGAAAGTGATCAGGATAAGGGGGGCAATCCGAACCCCCGCCGTTTGGCCATCGACCTCGAAAGTGATCGGCACGTTGTCCTCCAGGCGCAGCCGCTCGAGGCTGAGGTAGTTTTCTATGTACTCGATCTCCCGGTCCAGCGGTACTTTTTCATGATTGCTCTCATAGATCATGTACCGCATCATACCCGATAGTTTGGCGATGACTTCGGGCGTGCGACTGCTCTGGTTCACGGCCAGGTAATAGAGGTTGTTCAGCGTATTGAAAAGGAAGTGAGGATTTACCTGGGCCCGAAGAAATTGAAGCTCGGAGGTAAGTTGCTGATTTTCAAGCTCCTTGCGGCGCGCTTCCAGCTCGAAATAGTCCTCCACGAAGCGCAATAGTCCCACGCAGACTACCGCGAAGAAAACGCTCATCAGCACGTTGACACCGAAGCGGGAACTGTACATCCAGTCGTCCGGTCCGAGATAGTAGGCGAGTACCGCCTGCTTGCCCTTGAGAAAGAGATAGGAAAGGACAGCAAATACCGGTAAAAAAGTGAGTAAGTACTGGCTGACGTTCTGATTGCGGAGTAAGCGCGGAAGAAAGACGAAGTAGTTCAGGTAACCGATCACCATCAGCCCGATGATATGGAAGGTAAGGTCCCCAAATACCCGACCCCAATCGGGGTCCCCCTTACGCGCGTAGCTGATGGTATAAAAGAACAGCGAGGCATAGACACTCCAAAAGGCGAAGTGCAGAATAAACTTTTTATGTTTTTGAAAAAATATGGCCATACGGTGGAAATCCTAGCCAAAGGTAAGTTTTACTTGGCCCCGTTTGCCCCGTATTCTAGTATCCCGCCTATCCACTCGCCCGTTGCCGTCATTAACTCGACAATCGACGAATCAAAATCAGCATGCGGAGGCGTATTGATCCTGACGCCGGAGCAGAAATTGTTGGAACGGTTGGCGCTTTGAAATAACTAAATTTTAGAATATGTAATCCCCAATTTACCAATTTATTGAATCACGATCTTCGAAGAAATACACTGTTCAGCGATACGCGCGGACGATAATTTCGCTGAAAGTTACCTTGATGCATCGCAAGCTTGCTTTTGTGGTTTTATTGTTCCTTGGTGGGATGATCAGCGCGCAATCCGGCTTCCACCCCAGCTACCTTATTACCCCGGGATGGGGAGCGTCGGGAAGTCAGTATTTACGATCATTGATGGGTTTCCAGTCCATGTAGTTTCCACTATCGAACGCCTGACGGAGGGGAGTCTACCGGTGATCTTTTGACCATTGTGGCATTCGGTATTCCAGAGCGTGGTATTCGCTAGCTGAAAAATAGCGTCTCCATTGCCCGATCCGGGGTTATTTGGGATGACCTGAGCGCTGCACCACAAGCCTTCCTTGTAATGGAAACTATATTCCTGGAATGGCTTGTAGTCGGACAGGCCGGCCTTTTAGTATTTCGGGACGTGAACCTAGTTCAGTTTTTGTACCGGAACGGCCGGTAAGTTCCCAAAGTGCTCCTAAATCGAAGCTAGCGGGAAGGAAAAACATCCATACTCAAACCCTTTACCGTGGGCAACTCCGCCAAAATGTCCAATGTGACGCAGACCTCCAGCGCGTTAAAAATCTGCCGTTTAGGCAGGACGAACTGGTAAAATACTTTCTGGATTATAATGATTGTACGGGCGCGCAACCCTGGCTTACCCAACGCCCGGTGCCCGTGGAACGGTTCAAATTCATCGGAACGGGAAGGTACATACACCTCAGTTCGAACCATGCGGTATTTCTGAATGTAGCCGGCGTGTCGTTCGCCCCCAGCTCCTCCACCGTTGATTTCACGCTAACGGAAACTTCTCCCCAACATACCTACGAAACGACCGCCAACTTTGGTGTCGTCGGAAAAGCCGGAGTAAGGTTGATAGACAGCTACTCCCTGGAGGTGAGGTATGACATGTAGCAGGGCATCTTGCAGTCTAAAGTTACGGTAAGTATCCGCGACCAAATCGTAAGCGCGATAGGCGGTTTCCGGATAGGGTAGCGGCCGTAGAGGATGACGATAGGTAGATTCCATAGTTCCGGAGGGGTCGGGTTAATCCTAACCTGTCCGACGCATAATCCGGCGGGCGGCACGTTAACTGGCCTACCTAACATCCCTTCATGTTCCGCTTTGCTTCCCTCTCCCTGATTTTCTCTCTCCCGTGTTGGCTGTACTGCCAAACTACGTTCAAGGAGGGCTATCTGATCACTCCCGCGGGAGAAAGGCAAACGGTTGAAATTAGAGACCGGGACTGGGCAACGAATCCGCAGCATTTTACTTACCGGGTAACCGGAGGAGAGACGCGACGTGGTGACCTGTCAACCGTAATTGAATTCGGCCTGCTGTCTAATGAGGTCCGTTATGTGCGTAGTACGGTGGACTTGGAGGTATCACCCCGGGAAATTAACAGTCTGAGCAAATCTTCCCTGCCCGAATACCGCCGGCAAGAAGTCTTTCTGGAAGTACTGGTCGAAGGGGCGGCGGACCTTTTTTACTTCAGAACCCCAAGTCTCAAGCAATTTTTCTACCGGCTGGGAAGTGGCCCAATCAAGCCGCTGATCAATCGGCAGTACCTACGCGGAGATCGTATCGTACAGCAAGATTTGTACCGCAGCGTGCTTGGCGCAATTCTTGACTGTGGGTATGTTCCCGAGCGACTGGACCAACTGACCTTCAACCGAAAATCACTCGTGCGCTACTTTGAGGAATACCATCGCTGCACCGAAGAGGATTACCGAATTTATGAACGTCAAAACGAGCACCGACGGTTTAGACTGGCCCTGCGTCCGGGCGTAGACCAGCATTCCTCGACCATGGGGGTCATCTATCCCGGAGGGGTTGTAAACCCCGTGAGCTATGACGCCATTTTCGTCCCAAGATTGAGCATCGAAGCCGAGCTAAGCTTTAGTTTTTTACATGCCCAGTGGGCTTTAGCGGGGGAAATATATTACCAGGCCTTTCGCCAGGAGTGGCCGGAGGGTGCCAGCGGGGAGCCAATAAACATTGAAATAAAGGGTATAAACGTACCCCTCGGAATCCGCTATTACATATATCAATCGGGAAAGATTGACTGGTACGCCAATGCATACGGTCATATTCTGCTACCCGTAGGCGGACAGGTGGAATGGCGATCCTGGGATTTGGAAACGTTCATCAGCATGACGCCGGGAGCGGGTATGGGTGTGCGCTTCGCGGACCATATACAGCTCGAACTTCGGTATAGCCCGGCCCAGGACGTCCTTCGACGGAATAATTCCTTCCAACACCGGCAGCGGACCTTCAGCCTGGTAGGCGGCTACCAGTTCTGATTTCCGGGTGTGATTTGCCGGGCTGTATCAATTATTGCGGTCGGGTTGTATCCTGGCGCATCGGTCGCTTCGGTATTGGAAAAAGCTTCCTGTGAAGAACCGGTCATTTCCAATGGGCGCTCACTGATCAGCCCCCCGGGAACTGCCAAGTTCTCGGGCGGGCCCATCGATTCAATCTTCCGGGAGCTAAGCTGGCAAACGCGAGCACCTAGCCCGCAGAAACCCGGTATTTGATGCCCAGCCGCTCGATTTCGTTGATGAATTCCGTATCGGCATCTACCTTCCGGTCTCTACTGTACATCTTGAGTTTGATGTCGCCTTCCGGGTCGTAAAACACCATCCGCAGCTTCTGTTCGCCCTGGTACTGGGTACATAATTTGTCGAGGGAAGAGACCAGCTCACGGGTCAGGTCGGGCAGCGGCAATTTAAGGATGATCGCTTCGGTCATTTCTCGTCCGAGTCCTTCTAGCAATTTCACTTCGCTCACGCTGAGTTCCACCTCCTCGCTGTTCCAGCGGGGGCGGTAGCTTGCCTTGACGAATACGGCTTTTCCCTGGTTAAGGACGTGCTTGTACTTCTCATAATCCTCTCCGAACAGTCGGAATTCGATGGCATCGTCAAAATCGCTTAATTCGAAGATGCCCCAGCCGTTGCCGTTCTTGGAAACCATATGCCGAGAGGTACTGATCATACCGGCGAGGCGCAGGGTTGTTTTTCCGTAGCGCTGGGGGTCGAGATCAGACAACGGGCAGGTCACGAAATTGTCGATCTCGAGCTTGTAACCATCCAGGGGGTGGCCACTGACGTAGATACCGGTGACTTCTTTTTCCCGACTGAGTTTTTCGGGAAGCGTCCATTCGTTGGCCTCGGGAGGTGCCGGTTCATCGGGAAGTACTTCTTCCTGCATGGCACCGAACAGCGAGGAGGCCGCCGAGGCTAGTTGACTTTGGTAGGCATTGGCATACTTGGTCACATGCTCCAGGTAGCTATCGTATTTTTCACTGGGCGCGAAATACTGGGCGCGGTGGGTTTGCTCGAAGCAGTCGAAGGCACCGGCATCCACGAGCGCTTCCAGCACTCTTTTGTTGACCGATCCTTGTTCCACCCGCTGCATGAGGTTGAAAACCGAGGCGAAGTGCTCTTGTCCTTCCCGGGCGGCCAGGATAGCTTCTACGGGGCCTTCCCCGACGCCTTTCAGGGCGGTCATGCCAATGCGGATCGCCCCGTCCTTATTTACGGAGAAGTCGGCCTGGCTTTCGTTAATGTCCGGCCCGAGTACCGGCACGTTCATCCGTTTGCATTCCTTCAGAAAGAAGGTAAGCTTGGTTTGGTCGCTGCGGTTATGGGTGAGTACCGATGCCATGTACTCCGCAGGGTAATGCGCCTTCAGGTAAGCCGTTTGGTAGGCTACGAACGCATAACAGGTGGAGTGCGATTTGTTAAAGGCGTAGGAGGCGAAGGCTTCCCAGTCTTTCCAGATCTTCCCCAGCTTATCTTCGGGATGCCCGTTGGCCTGGCCACCTTCTATGAAGGTGGGGTACATCTTATCCAGTACCGCCTTCTGTTTTTTACCCATCGCCTTGCGGAGCACGTCAGCCTGCCCCTTGGAGAAGCCGGCTATGGACTGGCTGAGCAGCATGATCTGCTCCTGGTACACATAGATGCCGAAGGTTTCCTTCAGGTACTTCTCCTCCCCGTCGAGGGTATAGGTGATCGGTTTTCGGCCGTGTTTTCGGTCGATGAACTCGGGAATGTATTCCAGGGGGCCGGGGCGGTAGAGCGCGTTCATGGCGATCAAGTCGTCGAAGGTCGTCGGCTTGAGGCTCTTCATATGCTTCTGCATCCCGCCGGACTCGTACTGGAAGATGCCGTTGGTCTCGCCGCGCTGGAAGAGTTCGTAGGTTTTCTGGTCGTCGAGTGGGACGGCGTCGATGTCGATCTCGATGCCGTGATTGGACTTGACCATGGCCAAGGCATCCTTGATGATGCTCAGGGTTTTAAGACCCAGGAAGTCCATCTTAAGCAGTCCGGCCGTTTCCGCTACCGAGTTGTCGAACTGACTGATGTACATGCCGGTGTCCTTATCGGCGGTCACCGGTACGTGGTCGGTCACCGGGGTCGGGGTGATCACGACGCCACAGGCATGGACGCCCGTGTTGCGGATACTGCCTTCGAGTTTCGAGGCTGTCCGGATCATCTCACCGATCTCGTCCTGGCGGTCGGCCATTTCGCGGAAGCGGTAGGCTTTTTCCGTGTCGTCTCCGTTTAGCTTGCCCTTCAGTTTCGGGGCAATGTCCTTGGGGGAGAGCACGTCCCGCAGGGTGGCACCGAGTTGGGTGGGGAAGGATTTGGCTACGCGGTCCACTTCGCCCAGGGGGACGTCCATTACCCGACCGACGTCGCGGAGGGAAGACCGGGCGGCCATGGTTCCGTAAGTAATGATTTGGGCTACCTGTTGCTGGCCGTATTTATCAATGACGTAGTCGATGACCTTCTGGCGGCCGACGTCGTCGAAGTCGATATCGATATCGGGCATGGACACCCGTTCCGGATTCAAAAATCGCTCGAAGAGGAGATCGTATTTGATGGGGTCGATATTGGTGATCCCGGTGCAGTAGGCAACCGCCGACCCGGCGGCGGAGCCCCGGCCGGGCCCTACGCTAACCCCCATTTTGCGGGCGGCGGCGGTGAAATCCTGCACGATGAGGAAGTAACCGGGGTAGCCGGAAGCTTTTATAACCGAGAGTTCGAAATCAAGCCGCTCCGTCACTATCGCGTTCAGCTCTCCGTAGCGCTTCTTGGCGCCCTCGTAGGTAAGGTGGCGGAGGTATTCATCCTGGGTTTTGAAGCCGGAGGGCATGGGGAAATTGGGCAGGAGAACGTCACTGGTCAGCTTCAGGTGATCGATCTTATCGTGAATTTCCAGGGTATTAGCCACGCTGTCGGGGACGTCCTTAAAAAGGTGGCCCATCTCCTGCTGCGATTTAAAATAAAAATCGGAGCTCGGGAATTTGAAACGACTCATGTCCTCCATGAGACTGCCGGTATTCACGCAAAGCAGGATGTCGTGGGGCAGGTAGTCCTCCTCTTCGACGTAGTGACTGTCGTTGGTGCAAATGACCTTGACGTTGTGCTTTTTGGCTAGGCGCAGCAATTTCTGGTTGACATCTTCCTGGCTGATTCCCAGGCCGTCGATGTCTTCGAGCCCACGGTGACGCTGCAGCTCGATGTAGTAATCTTCACCGAACATATCGAGCCACCATTTAAGGGCCAGCTCCGCCTCTTCGTCCTTACCCTGCAACAGCAACTGCGGAATTTCCGCGCCGATACAACAACTTGTTGCAATGATTCCCTCGCAGTGCTGCTGCAAGAGTTCCCGGTCAATGCGGGGATACTTACCGTAGAGACCCTCGATGTATCCCAGGCTGCACAACTTGGCCAGGTTTTGGTATCCCTGCTTGTTCTTGGCCAACATGAGTTGGTGATAGCGGACGTCCTTTTCGCCCCGGGCGCGGCTGAAGGCCTTTTTATGGCGGTCCTCTACCAGGTAGAATTCACAGCCGATCATCGGCTTGAGACCGCGCTTATCGGCTTCGGCGACGAACTTAAAGGCGCCGAACATATTGCCGTGGTCGGTCAGGGCAACCCCTTTCTGCCCGTCGGCCTGGGCCTTGTCCATCATCATCCCGATCTCGGAGGCTCCGTCGAGCAGCGAGTATTGAGTATGGCAATGAAGGTGGCAGAATTCGGGCATGGAGCGGGGCTTTTACGAGCTCAGCAAGGTAGCCAGAAAACAGCTTTTTCAAACAAAAAGTTATCAACAGGGTGTTGGGAGTTTGACGCTTCCTTCGGTCGCGGTAGAGGGCTTTGCCGGTAGAGCTTCCTTCGGTCGCGGTAGAGGGCTTTGCCGGTAGAGCTTCCTTCGGTCGCGGTAGAGGGCTTTGCCGGTAGAGCTTCCTTCGGTCGCGGTAGAGGGCTTTGCCGGTAGAGCTTCCTTCGGTCGCGGTAGAGGCTTCGCCGGTAGAGCTTCCTTCGGTCGCGGTAGAGGGCTTTGCCGGTAGAGCTTCCTTCGGTCGCGGTAGAGGGCTTTGCCGGTGGAGCTTCCTTCGGTCGCGGTAGAGGGCTTTGCCGGTGGAGCTTCCTGCGGTCGCGGTAGAGGGCTTTGCCGGCAGAGCTTCCTTCGGTCGCGGTAGAGGGCTTTGCCGGTAGAGCTTCCTTCGGTCGCGGTAGATGGCTTTGCCGGTAGAGCTTCCTTCGGTCGCGGTAGATGGCTTTGCCGGTAGAGCTTCCTTCGGTCGCGGTAGAGGGCTTTGCCGGTGGAGCTTCCTGCGGTCGTGGTAGAGGGCTTTGCCGGTGGAGCTTCCTGCGGTCGTGGTAGAGGGCTTTGCCGGTAGAGCTTCCTCCGGTCGCGGTAGAGGGCTTTGCCGGCAGGGCTTCCTTCGGTCGCGGTAGAGCCTTTGGCGGTAGAGCTTCCTTCGGTCGCGGTAGAGGCCTTTGGCGGTAGAGCTTCCTACGGTCGCGGTAGAGGCCTTTGGCGGTAGAGCTTCCTTCGGTCGCGGTAGAGGCTTTGCCGGTAGAGCTTCCTTCGGTCGCGGTAGAGGCCTTTGACGGTAGAGCTTCCTACGGTCGCGGTAGAGGCCTTTGGGGGTAGGGCTCCCTGCGGTCGCGGTAGAGGCCTTTGGCGGTAGAGCTTCCTTCGGTCGCGGTAGAGCCTTTGGCGGTAGAGCTTCCTGCGGTCGCGGTAGAGGGCTTTGCCGGTAGAGCTTCCTTCGGTCGCGGTAGAGGGCTTTGCCGGTAGAGCTTCCTTCGGTCGCGGTAGAGGGCTTTGCCGGTGGAGCTTCCTTCGGTCGCGGTAGATGGCTTTGCCGGTAGAGCTTCCTTCGGTCGCGGTAGAGGGCTTTGCCGGTGGAGCTTCCTTCGGTCGCGGTAGAGGCTTCGCCGGTAGAGCTTCCTTCGGTCGCGGTAGAGGCTTCGCCGGTAGAGCTTCCTGCGGTCGCGGTAGAGGGCTTTGCCTTTAGTACTCCCTTCGGTCGTGTTAGTGGGCTTCGTGGTAAAGCTTATAACCGTTCTTTGAAAAGCGTAGCTGGGAATCCACTAACAGCGCGAAGCGCTACTAACAGACTAACGAACTAACAGACTAACAGACTAACGAACTAACAGACTAACGAACTATAAGACTAACGCACAATCCCCAAACCGTCCTGTCGATCAAGGATGTCTTCCAGTTCCTCGATACGGTCGGGGTGGCCCGTAAGCCAGGGTTCTAGCCGCTCTTCGAGGGTTGTTTCGGCATCTTCCGTTTCCAGACGATCTACGGTTTTTTGGCGTTCCTCGTCGTTCTCGAAGGAAGGGCCGATGTAGGCCAGGATCGCTTTCCTGATGCCATTTTTCTCGTTCTCGGGTTTCCGCAGGGCCTCTACGGTGGAGTGGATGAGGGCTTCTACCATGGTGCTTGAAAGTTTAAATTTACATTGCACCTGCGTGTACCGCCCTACTTGCTAATATGTTTGCCCGGCCTAGCTTTGAGATGATAAGACAGAATCATAAAGCATGGGGGGAAGAATGCGGTTGACGGTAGAAGAATCGGTTAATTACTTTGCAGCGATGTCGTTAATATTGCATTCTGCGGGTTCTCGTTTGCTGTTTGTCCTCTTGACCGGCCTGCTGTTGTCATCTTCCCGGCCGGCGAGTTTCGTACTCACCCTGGTAGAAATCGAGCAATTATCTAACGATTACGTGGGAGATGACTGGTCGCATACGGTGCAGGTAGACGGCTGGGAGTTGCAAGAGAATAACCAAATCGACCTGGCGAGTGCCGAGGCGTATACCATAACGTGTACCAGTAGGGAAGATGACCCATACTATCCCGATTCCGGCAGCCGAACGTTAGAAATGAGCGAGGCGGAAATGGTGACGGCCTCCGGGGAGGGAGGATTTTCGGTGGATGTAACGGTCCGCGAGGGTCACGGAGAATATGCCGGGAACCAAGCCGTGTGGCGCTTTCATTTCGCACTCCGGTAACCGAAGGCCCGAAAACCGGCGGGATGCTATCTTGCCCGGATGAAACTCATACGCTTCCAACCCGCCGATTCCATCCCCAAGCCCGGTATCCAGCGCCCCGACGGCACCCGCATCGATGTCTCGGGATTCGGGGGGGATTACGATGAATTCTTTTTCGGCAGTGACGGTCCTTCCCGACTCGCCACCTGGTTGAAAGAGCACGGTGAGAATTGCCCGGTAGTTGACCCGGGAATTCCCCTGGCCGCACCCTGTGCCCGCCCGTCGAAGATCGTTTGCGTCGGAATGAACTACGCCGCCCACGCCGAAGAAACCGGGGCGAAACCACCAACCGAACCCGTCATTTTCATGAAGGCGACTTCCGCGATCACGGGACCCTATGATGCCATCGTGCTGCCAAAAGACAGTACGAAAACGGACTGGGAAGTTGAGCTGGCCCTAGTTATCGGTAAACGCGCGAGTTACGTTAGCGAGGCAGCCGCCATGAACCACGTGGCGGGCTATTTGCTGCACAACGACGTGAGCGAACGGGCCTTCCAAATGGAACGCGGCGGGCAGTGGGTAAAGGGAAAGAGCGCCGATACCTTCGCGCCACTCGGTCCCTTTATCGCTACGGCGGGCGAGATCCCCGACCCCCACAACTTGCGACTCTGGCTGAAACTGAACGGAGAAACGGTGCAGGATAGTAACACCAGTGATTTTATCTTCAATCTACCGCAGTGCATCAGTTACATCAGCCGTTTCATGACCCTCCTGCCGGGCGACGTGATCAGTACCGGAACCCCGAGCGGGGTTGGGCTAGGCATGAAACCCAATCGGTACCTGAAGTCCGGCGATGTAGTGGAACTGGGCATCGACGGACTAGGAACCAGCAAACAACGAGTAAAAGCCTACGGCGAATAGCAATATGGATAAAAAACGAATAACCCACCCTCAGCGCAAGGAAGACTTTGTTACCGGCGCCTACTCCGACGGCGTCATCGTTGGCGATCTGCTTTTTGTGAGCGGCCAGACCCCCGTAGACTTTGCCACTTCAAAAGTCGTGCTCGGTACCATAGAAGAGGAAACCCGGCGGGTATTGAACAACATTAGAGACATTCTCGAAGCGGGTGGCGCATCCCTCGATAACGTGGTGAAATGCACCGTCCATCTTGCCGACAGCGATGATTTCGATCGCTTTAACGCCGCCTACGCCACTTACTTTACCGGGGTTCGACCGGCCAGGACCACCGTGAAGTCGGGGCTGAAGCACGGCATCAAGGTGGAGATCGACGTCATTGCCAAACTTGATTTACCGTGAACTGGCAACCCGACGAGCAATACCGGGTAAACAACCTGGAGGAAGTCGATTCACCGGCCTTATTGGCTTTTCCGGAGATCATTGACCGCAACATCGAACGGGCACTGGCGCTGACCGCCACCCCCAACGGGCATTGCCTGCAACCGCACATCAAGACGGTTAAAAATCCCCAGATCGCACAGATGGCGATCGACCGGGGCATTACCCGCTTCAAGTGCAGCACGGTTAGCGAAGGAGAATTGCTCGGATCGGTTGGGGCGGAGAAGGTATTGCTCAGTTATCAGCTTTCCGCGGTGAAGGCCAGGCGGTGGCAAGCCCTGCGTTCGCTTTACCCGAAAACCGAATTTGCAAGTCTGATCGATAACGTGGATAGCGCCCGCGTCGCATCCGATGTTTTCACGAACGATCCGCTGCCCGTGTACATCGATATCAATCCCGGTATGGACCGCACGGGCATACCCCCCGGAAAAGCGGGGAAGGTGATCGAGGTGATTCAGCAATTACCGGGCCTTATCCTGCGCGGCTTCCACCTTTACGATGGTCACATCCGGGATGCGGAAGAAGCGGAACGCAAGCAGCGAGCCGAAGCCGCGTTGTCGGAAGTAGTGTCATTGCGCCGTAGCGCGGGTAAGAACAGCGTGGAGAAGCTGGAAATCATCGTGGCTGGATCCCCCAATTTCCCCTTTTACGTCGGTCACCGCGACGTGTGGGTAAGTCCGGGTACTTTTTTCCTGTGGGATGCCGGTTACGGAGATTCCTTTCCGGAGTGGCCCTTCGAGCCTGCGGCGCTTGTCCTTACGCGGGTTCTCTCCGTTATCGATGACCACAAGCTTTGCTTTGATATGGGGTCCAAAGCGGTCTCGCCGGATAAGCCTCAGCCGCGGATGGCGTTTCCTGAGATGCCGGAATTTGAGGTGGTGGGACAGTGGGAGGAACACCTGGTCGTCCGCGTTCCGTCAACTACCGGAATCGCAGTTGGTGATCCTTATTTAGCCATTCCGGAACATGTTTGCACTACGGTGAATTTGTACCAGGAATTGCTTCCGGTGGTGAACGGGCGGGTGAGCGGTAGCTGGCCGGTGGTGGCTCGGGACCGTCGGATTACGGTGTAAGTGGTATAGGCTAAGGCGTCGGACCGCTATAGGCGTCGGACGCTTATCAATAATCGTGCCACCTCGTCCAATGTCCACTAGGCGGTGTATTCGATGGTCGATTACCCTGACTTACTCTGTCCTCCTATCGCATACATTCGTAAGATTACATTACATATTGATAATTGGTTACAAGCGTCGGACCCCTTAAAGCGTCGGACGCTTATCAAAAACCGTGCCAGCCCGTCCAATACCCACCAGGCGGTGCATCGGAGTACCATTTACCCCTACCCCTACCCCGAGTAAGACTATTACACTAATTTCACCTAATGCCCCCCGACCTGATCATAGATGCCCACCTCGACCTGGCCACCAATGCCATGGCCTACAACCGCGACCTGACCCGACCGGTAGCTGAGATCCGCGCTACCGAACGCGCTACCGGAAGCACCGATCATCCGGATCGCGGCCGGGGTACCGTGGCGCTTCCCGAACTGCGGCGGGGTGGGGTAGGGCTCGTCTTCGCCACCATCATCGCCAGGGTGGAACCGCCGGGCAGCGCGGCGGGGACCGTTCGTCTGCCTGGGTGGCACAGCCCGGCTCAGGCCTGGGCCGACGGGCAGCGGCAGGTAGCCTGGTACCGGCAGATGGAAAGACAGGGCGAAATGGTACAGATCCGTGAGGGAGAGCCGCTTATCACTCATTTGAGGAAATGGCGGGAAGCTGAGGATGTCTCGGATCTCACGGTTGGCTACGTACTAGCATTAGAGGGGGCAGACTCCATTGTCACCATGGACCATTTGCACCGTTACCACGAGCAGGGGCTACGCTCGATCGGACCCGCCCATTTCGGACCGGGACGCTATGCCCCGGGCACCGGATCGGACGGGGGCGGGCTCACGGCCGCGGGTCGCGAACTTCTCCGCGAGATGGACAAACTGGGTATGCTGCTGGATCTTACCCACTTGACGGACCGGGGATTCTGGGAAGCCCTGGAGTGCTTCACCGGCCCGGTCATCGCCAGCCACCAAAACTGCCGGGCCCTCGTGCCGGGCGAGCGGCAGTTCAGCGACGATCAGATAAAGGCGGTCATCGATCGTGGCGGGGTACTGGGCGGGGCGCTGGATGCCTGGATGCTGCACCCCGATTATGTGCGGGGGCGCGACGATCCCCAAACCCTCGCCATCCGGCTGGAACGCATTATCGATCACTACGACCACATCTGCCAGTTGGCCGGTAATGCGGATCACATTGGCATCGGAAGTGATTTGGACGGGCTCTTTGGTACTGAGCAGTCGCCGTGCGATCTGGATAGTATTGCCGATCTGAGCCAGCTTTCTTCTTTACTTGAACGAAGGGGCTATTCAACCGCCGACCGGGAAAAAGTGCTTTCCGGAAATTGGCTGAGGGTTATGCAAGAGATTTAAGTCAGATTAAATCGCTTGGGCGGTACGTCAGGTTCGCCATACACTACTGTTACGGCCAATGCAGCATTCAACTTAGCCATCTTTCGGACTTGTGCCTCACTCAACTCGAAATTTCCCTGTAAGCTTTCAGTGACCGTAACGTAGACCACCCACTCGGTCACGCCCATTTCTGCCAGGGTGGCGTAAGCCGCCTCCAGGCTCTCGAGGTGATTGTTAATCATGGTGTCAAGGTACTCTTCCGGGTGAGTAGGAGTGTGCCAATTGGCATTGTAGCCAGGACCGGTCTTGTACTTCACGATCTTCGTAATCTCGGAAAACCGGTCCACCAATTCACTTTGAAGTGATTCGCCGATGAGCTTGGTATAAATATGTGACATAAGGAATTACGGCTGTTTTTACTCCGGAGTGAGGGCGTGAGGCTTATTGATGCAGTAAGGTACATGCGTGCGAATGCTCTTGGCTACCGCGATGCGCGGATGTTGTGGATGTCACACCCATCGTACCTTCGCCCCCCCATGAAGATCCCTATCCTCTTCCAAGACGATCACCTCATCGTGGTAGACAAGCCCGCTGACGTGCTCACCGTGCCCGACCGTCATGACCCCGACCTGCCCAATCTCAAGCAACTGCTGGGGGATAAATACGGCACCATTATTCCCGTCCACCGGCTTGATAAGCCCACTACCGGGCTGTTGGTGTTCGCCCGTAACCCGGAAGCCCACCGCGGACTGAGTATGCAGTTCGAGGCCCGGGAGGTCGAGAAAGTATACCTCGCGCTTGTCGACGGCGTGCCCGATCCGGAGGAAGGAGAGATCGACGAACCCATCGCTCCCCATCCCTCCAAGGTCGGTCGCATGCTGGTGACGAACCGAGGCGGCAAAATTGCGCGTACCGACTATAAAGTGATGGAGAAAATGGGCAACTTCAGCCTGGTAGGCGTGCAGATATTCACGGGACGTACTCACCAGATCCGGGTGCATCTTGCCTACCTCGGATATCCCCTCATCGTCGATCCCTTTTATGGTAAGCGCACCGAATTCATGCTCTCCGAGATCAAGGGGCGTCGCTACAATAAGGGCAAGCACGAGGTAGAGCGTCCGCTGCTCAGCCGGGTTCCGCTGCACGCATCCCGACTGGGGTTTAAGCACCCGATCACGGAAGAGTGGATGCCCTTTGAAGTTGAAATGCCTAAGGATATGCGGGCGATGATTAATCAGTTGGGGAAATTGGGCTAAAAATTTAACTATCCGCATATACGTTGTATCTGCGGCCCCGCCCTTCTCCCTTTAACGGACCACCTAATACACCCGTCTTGTCCCTGCAAACCCTGCTGTTCCTTCCAGCGTACCTGCTAGCCCTTTCCCTGACCGCCCAAACCACCGTCAGCGGCTACCTCACCGATGCAGCCAGCGGAGAGGCCCTCCTGGCCGCCAACGTTATCGAATTGGGAACCGGTCAGGGAGCCGTAGCCAATGAATACGGATTTTACAGCCTGACGCTCGGTAGGCGCGATACGGTTCGGTTGCGATACAGCTACATCGGCTATGCCTCCCGCGATACCACCATCCTGAATCCGCCTGCCTCCCTCGCGATCAACCAAGGATTACAAACCGGGTCGGAACTGGAAACCGTCGTCGTCACCTCCAATCACGGTGAACGCATCGAGCAGCGTACGCAAATGAGTACGGTCGAGATACCCGTGGAGCAGATCAAGCGGGTGCCGGCTCTGCTTGGCGAAGTCGATGTGCTGAAAACCGTGCAACTCCTGCCCGGTGTACAGAGTGGTGGCGAAGGGACGAGCGGCCTCTATGTCCGCGGCGGGAGCCCCGACCAGAACCTGGTGCTCCTGGACGGCGTACCGATTTACAACGTCTCCCACTTGCTGGGGGTGTTTTCGATCTTCAACGCCGATGCGCTCCGCAACGTGACGCTCACGAAGGGCGGCTTCCCGGCCCGCTTCGGTGGCAGGCTGTCCAGCGTGCTCAGCATCAACATGAAGGAGGGCAACCTGAACGAATGGGAGGGGGATGGCTCGGTGGGACTCATTTCTTCAAAGCTTACCCTCAGCGGTCCAATTAAAAAGGGGCGCACGAGCCTGCTGGTTTCCGGTCGCCGCACCTACGCCGATCTGATCGCCGGACCGTTGCTGAAACGAACCGCTGGCCCGGGTACCGAGACTGATCTGGGGCTCTATTTCTACGACCTCAACGCCAAACTGCAGCACAAAATCAATGACCGCCACCGGGTCTTCCTGAGCTTCTACAACGGTAGCGACCTCTTCCGGACCGAGATCAGCGAAGGGCCGGAAACCTACGGTGGCGGCACCGATTGGGGCAACCTGATCTCCGCCGCGCGGTGGAACTGGCAGGTAGGCCCCAAACTTTTCGTCAATACCACCGCCACCTATAGCCGGTACCGGATTACGGTCAACAGTCTTAGTATCGAGGGCCAGGACGAATTCCGCGCGCGCTACCTCAGCGGCATCAACGATCTTGGTGGGAAGGTAGACGTCGATTACATCCCCAATCCAAATCATTACTTCCGCTTTGGCACCGGCTACACCAACCACACTTACCGGCCGGGAGCCGTCTCGCTGTTGAGTCGGGGCGAGAACGCGGTCAACCTGGACACCCTGATCGGGAACCGGGCAACCTACAGCAATGAGGTGTACGCCTACGCGGAGGACGACATCACCCTGGGTGCCCTCAAAATCAACGCCGGCCTGCACCTGTCCGGCTTCGCCGTGGAGGGCAAGCTCTACTCCAGCCTCCAGCCGCGTCTGGGACTACGCTACCTTCTCCGGGATGACCTGTCCCTGAAGGCGAGCTACAGCAAAATGCAGCAGTACATCAACCTCCTGGCGAGCGAGTCGTTGAGCCTCCCGACGGACCTCTGGGTGCCCAGCACGGCTCAGGTCCGCCCCCAGCAATCCTGGCAGGTAGCGGTTGGCGCGGCCAAAACCTACCGTTCCGTTTACGAGGTGAGCCTGGAGGCTTTTTACAAGCGCATGGATAACGTGCTGTCCTTCCGGGAAGGGGCGAGTTTTCTGCTCGGACTGGAGGCCGACTGGCAGACCAAGGTCACCCAGGGGCAGGGGGAAGCCTACGGAGCGGAATTCTTCGCGCAGAAGAAGGAGGGTCGACTCACCGGCTGGGTGGGCTATACGCTTTCCTGGAATACGCGTCAGTTCGACGAGCTCAACGGGGGCCGGCGTTTTCCCTTCCGGTACGATCGGCGGCACGATCTGAGCGTGGTAGGTACCTTACGATCTGAACGAGCGCATTGCGCTTTCGGGCGCCTTTGTCTACGGTACCGGCAATGCGGTGACGCTTCCGGTGTACACTTACGCGGCGATCAATCCGCAAGCGGGCTCCCACTGGAACAGCAACTTCTTTCCCGACCGCATCGAGACCAGCACCGAGAAGAACAGTTTTCGCATGACCGACTACCACCGCATGGACCTTAGCGTTGCCTTCCGTAAAAAGGTGCGATGGGGGGAGCGCAGCTGGGTGATCAGTCTCTACAACGCCTACTGGCATCGCAACCCGTACTTTATGGAGGTGGGGCGGGAGTCAGTCTGCGTAAGTGACCCCGACGGCAGTACCTCTTGCCAATCGGGCGAACGCCTGGAAGTATCCGAGGTCAGCATCCTGCCCATCATTCCAGCAGTGGCCTACAACTTTAAATTCTAAGTCATGAGTCGGTTTGCACTTGCTTTGACGCTTTACTTACTTCTTATACTGGGGTGTGGGGATGATCCCTTCCAACAGGTAGTGGATATCGATTTACCGGATCACGAGCCGGCCCCGGCGGTCTCCGTGGAGCTGGTAGCCGGAGACACCGCCGTCCGCCACTACATCGCCCGCAGCTACGGTACGCAGGAAGAGCGAACGGAGGAGGAGCGGGAATATGACCTGGTACTGTACCGCGACGGTGCCGAATTCTTTCGCCACTCCGGTACCACGGCGAACTTCGGGAACTTCGACCAGGAGTGGGTAAACCTTCCCCTGGGGGGAGCGCTCGATAGTACCACCGCCCGCTACCGCATCGAAGTGAACGTAGCGGGTATCGGTGCGGCGTCCGCCGAGGAGACAATGCCGGCACGGGCGGAGGCACGAATCCTTAGTTACGAGCCGGACGGGGCGCTCTCCGCCGACGGTGAACGGGTAGATGCGCTGCGCCTGGAATTCACCGATCCGCCGGGACCGGGAGATTATTACGCGGTACGGGTTGGTTACGAGGGCGTCGGGGCCGTGTCGTGTCGGGCTGTCAATGGCGGACCGCCAACCTGCGATTCCACCTACGCCGATTTTACCGTAATCGCTGACTCCCCCAACCCCCTGGTGCGGGAGTTAGGGTACGTATATCAACTGGGACTTAGTGATGCTTCCTTCGATGGGCAGCGCTACGTGCTGGACGTCCAGTTCTCGCCCACCACGGCGGATGAAAACCCTCGCTACTTCGTAGAGGTCTTCACCCTTCCCGAGGCGGCCTATCGCTACCTCGTCTCCTACGAGGCCTACCAGCGGGCACGTGGTAATCCATTCGCCGAGCCGGTCACGGTAACGGATAACATTACCGATGGTTACGGGTATTTCATCGTGGCGAATCGCCAAAGATTGTTTCTGGATTAACGGCAGAAATATGGCCGGATCAGCTTATGTTAGCCGTATAAACAGAAATTAGAATCTGCGGTCCTTAACTTGGTTTACCTGATTACCCCTATACCATATACTCACTCATTCATTAACCATGGCCATTCACTTTGAAAAATCGGAAAACGTCATTGTCATCGACGACCGAATGCGTCACAATTACCCGTGGATTTATGTTTCCATGGTTTGTGCTTTCGTTGTCTTAGCCGCGAACGTTTTGAACCACTAAGGATGCCCCTACGGGCCAGTCGATTACCTGCACGTTGTCATGGCGGGATTGATACTCATTACCCTGGTGTACTTTCCTTTCCGCAAATCGTCCAACCGGGAAATTGCGGTATCCCGAATTGAAGGCCTGCGTACCCGACGGATCTTCGGTAGTCAACGCTACAGCTTTCTGCTGTCCAATGGTAAAGTTCGCGATATTCCTCTCCCCGATAGTGAAGTCGAGCGGAACCGGTTGCTCCACATCACCGAAGAAGCCGGTATCCCGGGAGCCCAATAGATTGAAACCCATTCGCCATTTTCTGTTCGTTGCTGCGCCTATACTGGTTGGACTACTCCATAGCTGTTAGCCGGATTCCGGTGATTGGCGCCGCAGGGAGATGCATAGGGTGCCCATTGACTATTATCGATAATCGATGCTCTCGAGGGATGGAGCGATTATCGCCATATCGGACACTCCACCACTCGGTTTTATATAAAGGAAAGAAGTATGCATCAAAATTCGGCCGAGCAGCCAACGAATGGCAAAACTCCAGCATCTTTGATAATAGGATATTTCCTATTTGTACACACACTAGACAATCAACCCTATGCGCCCGTATCTACTCACGTTTTTCCTTCTGATTACCGTCCAGCTTATCCACGCTCAGGTGACCTATAAACAGGGAACGGTATACCTGGACGGAACCACCTCCCTTACCATCGGTAACGAGAGGTATATCCAGCCGGAGAACACCTGGTCGAATCCGCCGGTACCTGAGTTCAGCGGCGTAAACGTCCATTCGCTGCCGGTAGGCGTCTTTGCCTTCGATCGTCTACTTGTAGGCGCCTCTATCACTTCCAGTTATAATTGGTCCGGCGAAACCTTCTTCGACGGGGACAATTCCTCGCACCAGTACCGGGTCAATCCCTTCGTGCGCTATTACGTTCTCGCTGGAGAGGAGCGAAAATGGAACCTCTTCACCGAGCTGGGATTCGGCACTTTCGGTGGTGGTGACCTACCTTCCTTCGAAACCGACTTTCACCTTGGCGCCGGCGTCGACGTACCCTTGTTTCCCGGCGTGGTCGCCACTGGCCGGCTGGCCTACAACGCGAACGCCGACGGACTCAATTTTACTACCCTAAGAATCGGAGGGAATCTGCTGCTTGGCCAACTAGGCTCGCTGACGGAAAATCCCCTGGCGAAAGGAACTTGGACTACCCAGGGTCAGCTAGCAAGCGCCTCCTTTGGTCATATGCGCAGGGGCGGTGAGGACTGGGTCAATTACGGCTACCAATTCAATCCGGCGGTGGGGTACTTCCTAATGGACGGCTTGTCGATCTCCTCCGTTTCCTCCCTCTCGCTTTCGGGATCACAAAACGATATCTCTTCGAACCTTACCTCCCGTATGAATAATTTCCGGTTCCACCGTCTCCAAACGGAGCTAGCCGTTCGCTACTACCCCTGGCAAACTGGCAAGCTGCTACCGTTTGCCGAACTCTCCGTTGGCTACCGGTCCAGCGATTATTCCTTTCCCGAGGGCGGCGTACAAGATCAACGTCAAACATCTACGGTACTCGGAGCAGCCGCCGGGGCAAGCTACTTCCTGAGCGAAAACGTGGCGCTGGAAGTCTCAGCCGCTTACCAGCGGGATAGCCAGGTAAACACCTTCGATGGCCTGTCCGGCTCGTCGTTACGCTACCGCCGTTTGAATCTCGAAACGGGATTCGCTTACTACTTTGGCAATTAGTGCCCGGAGTATGCATCGCACGGAGTATACATATTTGACGTATTTCCTTCTGGTCAGGTAGAAACGTCTTCACTTCATTAAAGCAGTAATCCGTCGATAGGTAGCGGAGCAGATCGATGAATGATACGGGAGTATGGCCCTACTCCAGATTTTTGTTATTGGGGGCTGGAAAGGCGTCCGCACCAGCTTCGAGCCGGCCGTTGTCACCGCGTATTACCCCTTTGGTCGGGTTCGCATACTTCCGTTCGTCGGACTTGGAATGGGATATTATTCCCTCAAGCTGGACCCCGAGTCAGCGCACGATTGCACTCCCCGTGTTAAGGGTGTGAAATACCGGGGTACCGCAGGAACGAGCTATTTTCTATCCAATAGCCTTAGTGCCCAAGTAAAGGGTTCCTATCCGTACCGAACGGAGCAGGACGCCATCAATTTCTTTGATTGGGTTCTTTTGAGTGACCACTCGCTACGGCAAAGTTCCCTGTCCGCCGGCTTCGTAGTGTATTCAGGGCGGAGATAATATTCGGGCGTCGGGGCGCGGGATCGAAGCCAGGCAGTACCCGGAGGCAACCGCACCGTATTTTAGTTAAATACCGCGGCCGGTGATAAAAATTCCCCTATTCCCTGCAATTTACCTTTCAGGCCGCCCCGCTTGCGGCCCTCCTTCCCCTTCGCCTAAATCCCAACCATGCGTTTTCTTCTATACCTGTTTTTGCTGTTCACCGGTGGTATTGGCCTGGCCCAGTCGCCTTATACCCGGGGTACGGTATACCTCGACGGAGAGACTTCCCTGTCGATCGGCAATCTTAAGCGTATAGCAGGACAAAATTTCTGGGGCAGCCGGCCTCCTCTGGAAACCAACGGGCTGGAAATCGCGTCCGTCCCGGTGGGAGTATTCGCCTTCAACCGCATACTCGTGGGAGCCCGTATTGGATATTTCTACAATTGGTACGGCGAAAATTTCTTTGACGGCTCCATCGGTAACGATCACCAATATCAAGTGAATCCGTTTCTACGCTATTACATCCTGGCCGGAGCGGAGCGTAAGTGGAACCTCTTTGCCGAGGTCGGTTATGGATCGTTGGCAAGCGATAACCCCTCCACCTTCCAAGGCGAATTCCACCTGGGGGCCGGCGTGGACCTTCCCCTGTGGCCGGGGGTGCTGGGCTCAGCCAGACTGGCCTACAATGCCTCCAAGGAAATCAACTTTACCACCCTCGATATTCGTGGGAATATATTGCTCGGTCAGCTTGGCACACCTACCGGCCCGTCGCTGACAAAAGGTAGCTGGACCACCCGGGGGGCACTAGCCTCGGCCTCCCTCAATCATATGCGTCGCGGCAACGATCGATGGACTAACCATACGTATTCTCTTCATCCTACCATCGGCTATTTTCTCGCCGACGGCCTGCTCGTTTCAAATACTTCGATCGCTTCCTGGTACATCATGCGAAACATAACTCAGCTCACGGCTATCCCCGTCCTGGACGATAACTTTCACAGCTTGGATTTTGCCACTGAGTTCGAGACGCGGTATTATCCCTGGCGCAGGGGAAGATTCCTGCCTTTCGGAGCCGCAGCACTTGGGTATGGCTATTATGAGACGCTTGTGTTTACGGAGCAAGGTATAGAGGTGGAGCCCGAACATTCGACGCACTGGCGCGCGGCCGCCGGGGTGAGCTACTTTCTGGGCCAGCACGTAGCATTGGAAGTCTCCGCCGCCTACCAACGGGAGGGTAGCCGACGAACGGCCGACGACCTTACGCTTCCGGCTATTAAATTCCGGCGCATCGCCCTGCAAACCGGCTTCGCTTTTTATTTCGGGAGGAAAACGTAGAAGCACTGGGGTGTCCCGCACCCTTACCATAACCTACTTTGCGGTGGATGATAGCCTTCTAGTTCGGTATCTACGATAAAAATCGTAGATAAACTTGCATAACTACGATAAGTCTCGTACTTTAGCTACGATAAAAATCGTAGTAGACCATGCAAACGCCTCCCACCGCCTCCGAACTGGCGATTCTTCAACTCCTCTGGGACCGTGGTCCGCTCACTGTACGGCAGGTACACGACGCCTTGGCGGAGGAGAAGGAAGTCGGCTATACCACCACGCTCAAGACCATGCAGGTCATGCTCGAGCGTGGATTCGTTACCCGCGAGGCCCAGGGTAGGGGACACATCTATGCCGCCGCCATCGCCAAGGAGGACACCCAGGATAAGCTGCTGGACAGCTTTCTGGATCGGGCCTTTGGCGGCTCGGTAAAGGGGCTGGTGATGCGTGCCCTGGGCAACCGAAAGGCCTCCAGCAAAGACATTGAAGAATTGAAGGCCCTCATTAACCGGATGGAAAACGAAGAGAAATGATTGAGCAACTACTTACCCCCCAACTGGTCGATGCTATTGGCTGGACCCTTTTGCATACCCTTTGGCAGGGGGCGCTTTTCGCCTTGCTCCTTGGATTGGTCCTCATTTTACTGCGGGCTTTCAGTCCACAGGCTCGCTACGTCGTATCGATCGGATTCTTGGCGGCCTTCGTACTTACGGTCGGCTTGACCTTTTGGAATGCGTATTCAACTACCGGAGCGAGAACTACCTCAATGGACGAGCGACTGGTAGTCAAACGGGCGAACGGTCGAATGGAAACGGCGGATGCGCCATCCGTCCGGATCGGAACAGATCAGGGTGTTCGCGGGAGAGTCGGACCGGGAGGCACGCTGCCCGAAGGTGCTCCTACTCCGGTAGTAAGTTTCCTAAGTTCCGCAGGTGTCTATTTCGATCGACACCTTCCGCTCATCGTGACCTTGTGGCTCATGGGCGTACTGGTCTTACAGTTGCGACTGCTGGGGCAACTTGCTTTTGTACAGCGGATCAAGACGTATGGGACGGAAAGATTCCCGTCTTCCTGGGCGGAAAGATTACAGGAACTCGAGCATAAGCTGGATATACGACGCCCCGTGCGGTACCTGACCTCCGGGCGGGTAAGCAGCCCCTTTACCGTCGGCTGGCTCCGACCGGTGATCCTGCTCCCGCGGGAAATGCTTTCTTCGCTTCGGGAACACCAGATCGTAACCATCCTGGCCCACGAGCTGGCGCACATCAAGCGGCAGGACTTTGCGGTGAACGTACTGCAGACTTTCCTGACCACTTTTTTCTTTTACCACCCCGGTGTCTGGTGGATGTCGGCGCGTATCGAAGATGAGCGGGAACACTGCTGCGACGACCTGGCCGTGGCGGCCACCGGCGAACGCTTCGACTACGCCCGGACCCTGGTACAATTGCAGGAGCAGCAACTCGCCGCTCCGAAGCTAGCCATGGCCCTCGGTGGCTCGGGCTTCACCGGCCGGATCTCCCGCCTGCTGACCGGCTACCTGAACACGGCCACCTTCGGGGAAGGGGTCATCACTACCCTCATTTTTGCCGCGGTACTTTCTCTGGCGATCGGTACGACGGGGGAGGTGCAGGCTTCGGGGGCAGACAAAATGTTAGGGGAAGCTTCTAGTCCTGCGCTCGCCGCCCAAACCCAAACCGACGGCGAACGGGAGGCGATGGAACGGGCCATAAACTACGCTGCAGGCGAAGCCGGCCGCCAGGTGAATAGCGAAACCTTCAGTGTACCGGCCACGCCGGACGATCCCTTTTCGCTGCTCATGCACGCCATTTACGATGGCGACCTGGAAATGGTGGAATACCTGCTGGAACGTGTCGACGACCTCAGCAGGACGGACGAGCGGGACTTTACTCCCCTCATGGCCGCGGCCAGTGAAAACCACGTCGAAATAACCAAACTGCTCATCGCCCGCGGGGCCGATGTCAACCAGGTACACCGGCAATGGACGGCGCTCATCGAAGCTGCCGACGAGGGAAGCCTGGAGGTTGCCGAATTGCTCCTTGACAACGGCGCGAACATGAATTTAAATCCGGATACGGGCCGTTCCGCCGCAGTAATGGCCGCATCGGAGGGCCACCTGGACGTGCTCAAATTGCTAATAGAACGAGGGGCTAGCCCGACCGCGGGCCAAATCTCCCCGCTCCACATGGCCGCGAAGGAAGGAAAGACGGAAATCGTCCGTTACCTGCTTGCCAAGGGCGTTAACGTGGATCTCCGGGATGCAGACGGACGGACGGCGTTGACCTACGCCGCTTCGGAGGGGCAGACCGAGGTCATAAAAATCCTGTTACAGGCGGGCGCCGATCCCGAACTTGCCGACAAAAACGGTCGCTCGGCTACCCTATACGCCGTAGAAGAAGGAGAGACCGAAAGCATGCTCGAGGTGACCCAACGGATGGGAGACGCGGCGGTCGAGCGGCTGGTCAATACCCCGGAAATCCTCGTCGGACCCGCTGGAGAAGGTGACCTGTTCACCTTGCAGGCAATGGTTGAAGGGCTAGGTATGGAAATCGACATTACTGACGGACAGGGCTATACCCCTCTCGCCATGGCCGCCCGGGAAGGCCACCTGGACGTAGTGCAATACCTGTTACAGGAGGGGGCCTCCGTTCACGGTAGCGGCAGTACCTGCTCGCCGCTTTTCCTGTCGGTGCGGGAAGGCCACCCCCGGGTGGTGGAAACACTGGTCCATGCCGGCGCCCACCTCGAGGATGGCTGCGACTTTGAATGGGTAAACCACGACGAGCAAATCACTTTCGAACGCTATTCCGGGGCCACCCCCCTTATGATTGCCATCGAGGAGAACGAACCGGGAGTCGCCCACCTGCTCCTCAGTTTGGGCGCCGATCCGAATACAACGATGACCAAGACCAGTTACCGGCTGCCGGGACGAGTCTACGATGCGAAGGAACTTGAGGCGCTACGACCGGAAGAACTAGCGTCCCGTTATGATCGGCGGTACCTGGCCAACGAATGGACCGCTCTCCTGCAGGCCGTGGAAACCGGCGAAGCTCGACTGGTACGGCTGCTGCTGGAAGAAGGCGCGGAGAAAAATCACGCTACCGCAGACGGGCTAACCGCACTCAAACTGGCCCAACAGCTTGGCCACGACGACATCGTACGGCTACTGCAGTAATCTAATCTAATCCCCACCGCGGAGAGCAATCATTCCTCGCCGCGGCCATTAACTACCCACAATGAGAACCCTGTTTCTACTGGGGTTGCTGGTATGTGCCGGCAGCCTCCCAGCCACCGCTTTGCCCTTATTCGAGCACCTGCTTTCCGGACGAGTGATCGTGGCCTCCAGCGGCGAGGGGCTGGAATACGCCACCGTTTCCGCCTTTACAACCGACAGCACGCTGGTGAACGGCACCGTAACCCAATCGGACGGCACCTTTACACTGAAACTGCCGGCCGGCGAATACCGCCTGCGTATCGAGTTCATCGGCTTCGCCGAACGAGAAGTTGCCGTGAATCTCACCGGTCGAACCGAATTGGAGGACATCGAAATCACCGCGGAAGAAGTTAATCTCGATGCCGTGGAAGTCTCCGCCCAACGAACGCAGATGAGCTTGTCCCTCGATAAGAAAACCTTCGAGGTTGGCCAGAACCTGCTGGCGCGGGGTGGCTCCGCCAACCAGTTGCTGGAGCAGTTACCGTCGGTTACCGTGAGCCCGGAAGGAACGGTCAGTTTGCGGGGCAACGCCGGGGTCAAAGTACTGATCAATGGTCGTCCCTCCGCCCTGGCGGACAACAATGCGCTGGAAAGTATTCCGGCGGAAAGCATCGAACGGGTAGAGATCATCACCAACCCTTCCGCCCGCTACGAGGCTTCGGGGACCGCCGGTATCATCAACATTATCCTCAAAAAAGACCAGCAACGCGGCTACGGCGGTGCGTTGAGCCTGAGTACCGGCTTTCCCGCCGATCACCGGCTGAACGGCAACCTTAATCTGCGCCGGGAGAAATTCACCGCCTTTCTGACCGCCGGGGGACGCTACAGCAACTACCGGGGACGTGACGACTACTTCCGGGAGAGTACATTGAATGGGAACACTTACCTGCTAAACCGCTATACCGATCAGGATCGGAACGACGTAGCCGCCAACGCCTATGCGGGGATGGACTACCGCATGACCGATCGGGCAACCCTTTCGGGTAGCTACTCCCTGTACTGGATGATCAACGACGACGAATCGACCACCGATTTTGATTACGGGGGAAGCGTGCCGGATTTCGCCCGCGACTGGCACCAGGCTATCGATTACCGGGAGCCGGGACTTTACCAGCAGCTCGACGTGACCTTCGAGCAGGATCTCGGCGAAGGGAGTAAGGTAACTGCTTATCTGAAAAACGACTTATGGAGTGAGGAGAAGGTAGAACAATCTACCTTCGCGCAATTGCAACCCGAGGCGGGTCGCGTACTGGATTTTCGTACCACCAGCCGGGAATCCAGTCGCGATCATTTGTTTCAGGTTGACTACGTACGGCCGCTCCAGACGGGTCGCCAATTCGAAGTGGGGCTGCGGGGCGAAACCAGGGTCATCAGTGTCGAATACCTGGCCACGGATTATTTGCCGGAGGAGCCATCGGTCATTCCCGGTTTCGATAACCGCCTGGATTACTTCGAGCGCATCGGGTCGGCTTACCTCCAGTACAGCCACGAGGGGGAACGGGTCGGTTACCAGCTGGGACTCCGCAATGAATTCACGCTGGTACGCACGGAAAATCGATCGGAAGCGGCCGAGAACATTCGTAAGCCCTACAACCGGCTCTTTCCGACAGCCAACCTTACCTATACCTTTCGCGATGGCCTACGCGCCCAGGTGAGCTACAGTAAGCGTATTCAGCGGCCCGGCTTCTGGCAGCTGAATCCCTTCATGACCCTGTCCGATCCGAACACCCTGTTCACCGGAAACCCGGATCTCGACCCCGCATACACCGATCGCGTGGAGATCAACCTGCTGCGACAAACGGATAAATTGACCCTTAATCCCGCGGTTTACCTCAGTCGGACCACTGATTTCTTCCAGTTCGCGATCGGCTACGAAAAGGAAAATGTGTTCGGCCTGGAGGACGGCACCATCGCTTTCCGGCCGGTGAACCTGGACGATGAGGACCGTCTCGGACTGGAGTTGACCGCCAGTTACCGGCCGTCCGATATACTTACGCTTTCGGGCGAATGGAATTATTTCGGCTACCGGCAGCGCGGAGAGACCGTCGAACAGGATTTCTCATTTGAACAGCAGAGCTGGACGGTCGGCGCCCGGGCTAATCTTTCGCTCCCCCGGGAATTCAAAGTACAAGCCAGTTTTCAGTACGACGCTCCCTTCCAGACCGCCCAGGGAATCCGTCTGGCCCGCTATAGCTCGGTCTTCGGAATGAGCAAGGAATGGAAAGAACAGTTTTCGCTAACCGTCAATGCGCGTAGCCCGCGCTTTCAGCGGAATGAGACGAATCTGCCAAATCTGTACGAGTTAGGGGAACGATTCCAAACCGGCTGGCGATTCGGAGCTACCCTGACCTACCGTTTCGAGCGTGGTGCGGAAAGCCGGGGCCGGAATTCGCGGGGTAACATTCGCTAATTTTCCGGACCGATCAGTCCTTCAGTTGACCTGGTGAGTTGCTCGACCGTGTAGCCGATGCCTTGTCGAAATACCTTAACTACCTTCCTGATCACTTCCGGATTAGCTTCCAAGTCTCCTTTCAGCAGGACCAAATCAGCCCGTTTGCCAACGGTAACGGTGCCAATATCGGATCGACCGAGCACCTTAGCCCCGTTACCGGTCATGACCTGCACGGCCTCTTCGGCGGGGAATCCCGCTTCGCGCAGCAATTCAAAATTACGTTGGTCTCCGTATCCCGGCAGATTATGTCGCCCCGGGTCCGGACCGGCAGCGAGTAAGCCGCCCATTTCAACAAAGCGGCGTTCGAAGGTCATGATGCGGTGCAAACGGGCGAGTCGGGAAGCGTCTGCCGTGTCCAGGTTGGCACCGGCGTAACGTTCGCGAAGCAGGGGTGTCATCGCCCGGAGGCTACGATCGTCCACGGGATTTCGACCGGGAATGCTGCTCTCGTAAATCGCCAGCGTGGAGGTGAGCGAAACGTTGGCCTCGATCAGTTGGGTGAGTAGGTTAGTCACCTTCTCTGACGTAGGGTCGATGGTATCCATATAGTCGTGCTTTCCGTCGCACTTGCCGGTTGACTTTCCGGTACGAAAATCGCTGGCGCTGTTCAGGCCGTGTTCGATTCCGTCAATACCGAGGCGGGCGGCTTCGGCGAATGTCGTGGCACAAAGGTGACCGGTCACTTTGGCTCCCAGGCGATGGGCTTCATCCATGATGATGGCCAGGTCTTCCGGTGGGGTATGCCGATACACTTTAAACCAATTGATTCCGCGGGCAGACCAGTACCGGATCGTGTCGCGAATATCCTTTTCGCCGCGAGGTATCACCATGGAAGGATTGCCGCCGGATCCGGTTAGGTAGGGGCCGCTGGGAACGATCTCCGGTCCGCTCACCACGCCCATCCGTACCTGCTCGGCCAGCAAAAGCTCACGGGCAGGCTCCGCCGCTCCACAGGTCATGATCGTAGTGACGCCCGCGGACAGGTAGAGCCGCGCCGCGGCGGAACCGAGGAAGGTACTGCCCGGCATATGCAGGTGGTTGTGGACTCCAATGATGCCGGGGATGAGGGTTAGGCCTCGTCCATCTATTGACGAAACATCCGCGGGAAGTATCAGACTATCGACGGGACCGACGGCCACAATAATTCCCAGGTCAATGACTATGGTCTGATGCTTCCGTACCGGGCCTCCGGAGCCATCGATCAAGGAGACGTCGGTGATGGCAAATATTGGTTCCTGCCAGTCAATAAAATTCTGCTGAGCGAATAGACCGGTGAACACGCTCAGTAAAAAGGAAAGAAAAAAGATGCTTCGTACACGGCCGTGGGGGACTTCGCTATAACTACAGGCCATATTCGCCACGGAGTTTTTTGGTGAGGCTGTTGACGACTAGGTCGTAGCTGTGGTCAATAAGTTCTCTTACCAGCGTATCCGGTAGGGAACCGTTTTCGACGTATACGGTATTCCAGTGCTTTTTGCTCATGTGCCAGCCGGGCACGATCTCGGCGTAACGTTCCCGCAGTTCTTCCGCGCGCAGCGGATCGCATTTCAAATTGATTCGAAAATCGATTTCATCCAGTCCGGTGAGGGCAAACATTTTGCCGGCCACCTTCATCACCAGCGTACCGGGACCGAAAGGAAGGGTTTCGGTAACCGCGGGTTTATTAAGGCAATAGTCGCGAAACGACACGAGGTTCATAGAGCGGTATTTCTAATTATTGAATGGGAATCTACTGGTAGCTAAGCGGTTGTAAAGATGTTGTGACTTGTTTCGTTCGGTTCGGATAATGACATGTATACTGATAAATTTAAGACGACTTTGTACCTTGAGCGTGTAATCGACTTGTCCTCACCTGACCCAATATGAAACGCTTTGTTTTAGTCTCTCTGATAATAGCCTGTTGCTCCTTGCTCTCCGCCCAGTACCATTTGTCTGGGAATGTGCGGGATGCAAATGGCGACGCCCTTCCCTTCGCTAACGTAGCCCTATACCTGTCCTTGGACTCCTCCCTGATCAAGGTGGAGACCACTGATAATAGCGGCGCCTTTAGCCTGGTAAATTTACCGGAAGGAGAATACGACCTGGTTATAAGTTTCGTAGGGACACCAGACCTGCGACAAGCCCGAATGGTCCTTAGCGGTAACCGGGACTTAGGAATAATGTCCATGGCCCGACCGGGTGTTGACCTGACGGGAGCCACCGTAACCGCCCAACGGGCACTGGTGGAGGT
Source organism: Lewinellaceae bacterium (assembly GCA_963747415.1). Classification (GTDB taxonomy): domain Bacteria; phylum Bacteroidota; class Bacteroidia; order Chitinophagales; family Saprospiraceae; genus Neolewinella. Next base: position 217,314 of record CAVVFF010000007.1, read on the forward strand.
GAAACCCGACCGGACGATCTTCAACGTTCAGGGAACGATCAATGCCGCGGGGAATGACGGACTGGAATTGCTCCGTAAAGCTCCGGGCGTGACCATCGATCATACTGATAATATAAGTGTCCTGAGCCGATCCGGGGTCCTGCTTTACGTAGATGGCAGGAGAGTGCCGCTGCAGGGAGCTGATCTCAGCAGCTACCTACGTAACCTGACCGCTGAGCAAATCGAACGGATCGATATCATCACCAGCCCCGGGGCTAGGTACGAAGCGCAGGGCAACGCCGGAATTATTGATATCCGCCTCAAACGAGCTGAAGACGAAGGGGCAAACGGTAGCCTTACCGCCGCCGGAAGTCAGGGTCGCTACGCACGTTATGCGGTGAATGCCGGCGGCAATTATCGCAACGCCCGGTTCAATGTATTCGGGAACCTCAGCTACGGCTACAACGAGACGTTCAACCGGAGCGACTTTGTCTCCCGCCAGCGCGGATTTATACTGGTGGACGACCTCTACAGCGTTCCCGTGCAGCGAACGCCGGGCGTGCGTACCGGTGTGGACCTCTACCTCAGCGATCGCCACACGCTGGGCGTGTTATTTTCCGGCCAGTACCAGGATGGGCGCCGCGTGGTTAATAACAGTACCGAAATTTATGATCAGGAAACGTTCATGTCAACCGCGTTGAATTCTCCGGACAGCATCCTTCGGGCGCAGGTGTTCGACGATGGTGATCAAAACCAGAACACCTTCAATCTTAACTACAACTTTGCCATTGGCACCGGGCACAACCTGAACGTGGACCTGGATTACGGTAAGTATGAACACGTCAATACCATCGATCAGCCCAACCGGTACTTTGCTCCCGACGGGCAGCTGCTACGAGTCGTGGATAACAGTTTCGAAACCCCCATCGACATTGCCATTCAGACGGCGCGGTTGGACTATGAGTTTCCGCTCGGAAGTGGGGCGGCAAGCGCAGGTATAAAGTACTCAGAAGTGGAAACGACCAACGCATTTCTCTTCTACGAAGGACTAAGCGGAGACCGGACCTTGATCGAGACACGCAGCAATCGCTTTATTTACGACGAAAAGGTGGTGGCCGGTTACCTCAGCTATGCCGGTCAGCTGAGTGAAGCAGTAAGTTTTTCCACCGGTTTGCGCGTTGAGGCGACCGATGCGAGTGGTAATCTTTTGGCCGTCGGCACCGGCGGTGACGAACCGCAGGTGAACTTCGATTACGTGAGCTTCTTTCCGAATGCGGGCCTGAGTTACGCCACTCCCGGCGGGAATACACTAAACCTCCGGTACGGACGGCGCATCAACCGTCCGGACTACAGTAGTCTTAACCCCTTTCGCGTCCAACTAAATGAACTCAGTTACCGCAGGGGAAATCCGTATCTCCAGCCCGAAAAAGTGAATAACGTCGAACTGGGTTACGTACTTAAGGGGCGGTACAATTTCAAACTTTCCTACAGCCTGACCGACGATCAGGTGGCCCAGCTGTTCCGTCCGGATGATTCCATCACGCTGGCCGGATTCGAGACCTACGAAAACCTGGCCCGCCAGACCGTGATCAATTTTACCGTCAGCGCGCCCGTTCAGATCACTGATTGGTGGCGGTCGTACGTAAACGCCTCCGCCGGGTACATCAGCAACGAAGCGAACTACGGCGATGACGGAACGGTGGATATCGATTTATTCAACTACCGGTTTGTGAATCAAAATACGTTTACGCTGCCCGGCGATTTCGTCGGCGAGATCACCGGCCAGTACATTGGACCCGGAGTCGGTGGCGGTATCTTTGTATACGAAGGATTCGGCATGCTGAACCTCGGACTGCAGCGCTCCTTCTTCGCCGGCCTGCTGAATGCCAAACTTACCGCCAGCGACATCTTCTATACGTCGATCATCAACGGAGAATCCGATTTTAACGGACTCTTCGCCCAGGGGCGGGTGGCGGGCGACAGCCGGCGGGTCGGTCTCTCGCTTAGCTACAACTTCGGGAATCAGAAAGTGAAGTCGCGCCGCCGGGATACGGGCCTGGATGAGGCCGCCCGACGGGTTGATTAATAGGCCCCGTGCTTTCTCTTCCTCGGCCCGCTATCCTACGGGGCTCTTCGATCGCCTGCCATTTAAGTTGATGTATGCGCATCGGGCGAAATCCGTTTGAGGTGGCGAATCAATTTCGATCCGGTAAGGGTCTATCGGTAGATCGGCCTTCACCGATTGGTCCATTACCACTTGCCGATAATGAAGTCCGGTAGCGCCAAGGTTTTACACCGCTCCGTCCAATCAGCCGTCTGTTGTAATTCACTTGCCGTAGGAGGTAAATATCCGGAATAGCGAACAACCTGCGCACCGTCGCCAGCCAACCGTATCCTCTCAAGGATCAAAAATGAAAAGCCGAATACGGAATCCCGTTATCGCGCTGGGGCCGACCGGAAGGGGCAGAAAGCTAGGGTTCGACGAACAAATGATTTTCGGCGACGAGCAACCCTTGCATGGCACCAGTCGTCCTTCCAAATCCCGCTTATCTACGCATTTGGTGCACTCGTCGAATCAATTTTCGGAGGCTGGAATCCGGTGTTAAGTTTGTGGTAATCAACGACTTAATTCAACATTTATATGCCTACTCCAATTACCCAAACCTTAGTTTGTTTTCTCCTCCTGCTTACCCTCCCCGTCGGCGCACAGCAACCGGAAATGGGTGACTTTTCCATCCGCGGACAGGTCCAGGATGCCGAAGGAGCTCCGGTCGCTTTTGCTAACGTGGCGCTGTACACGGCTGCCGACAGTACGCTTACCAAAGTGGAAACCACCGATGACGGCGGTATTTTCCGAATCCTTGATGTTCCCGGGGCAACCTACGACCTGGTAGTATCCTATATCGGAGCACCTGAACTGCGCCGATCCGGCCTCGAAGTGGACGGCGACCTGGACCTGCAAATACTGCAACTCGCCCCCTCGGGCATTGAGCTGGCGGAAGCTACCGTTACCGCGCGGAGGGCACTGGTCGAAGTAAAGCCGGACCGGACCGTTTTCAATGTGGAAGGAACCATCAATGCGGTAGGTAATTCGGGTTTGGATCTGCTGCGTAAAGCGCCCGGAGTGACCGTGGATAATAACGATAACATCAACGTCCTGAGTCGATCGGGTGTGCTACTGTACGTTGACGGCCGGCGCATGCCCCTGTCTGGTGATGATCTGGCCAGCTATTTACGTAATCTCAACGCGGAAGAAATCGACCGCATCGACATCATCACTAATCCGGGAGCCCGCTACGAGGCCGAAGGAAATGCCGGCATTATTGACATCCGCCTCAAAAAGGCAGAGGATGAAGGCGCCAACGGAAGCGTCAGCGTCAACGGTAGTCAGGGGCGGTACTTTCAGGGTAGCGTAAATGCCAACGGAAACTACCGCAACCGCTGGATCAATGTTTTCGGTAGCGCCGGCTATTCGAATTCCGAATCGTATAACATTACCGCGCTGGAAAATTTCCAGAATGATTTGGTCCTCGATCAGTTTGTCTATAGTATGTCCGCCAATTCGACCCCTAATTTCCGGATCGGAGCGGATGTCAGTCTTGGAGAAAAACACACTGTAGGTTTTCTCGCTAGCGGTCGGTACAACGACCGGGAAAACATAATCGGCGATAACGTGGATATCTACTCCGCGAACAGAACTACCGAAAACTTCGACAGTACCCTCGAAGCGCATACGAATAACCGGACCGACCGCTCCCAGAATGCGTACAACCTGAACTACCGCTTCCTGCCCGGCGAAGGGCAAACGCTGAATGTCGACCTGGATTTCGGGCGCTACCGGAACGATAATTTATCCGACCAGGTGAACGAATACACGGCCCCCGGCGGCGCACCCCTGTCTAGCATCTACTACTACTTCAATACGCCCACGGATATCGATATTTACACGGCTAAAGTGGACTACGAAAAGACCATAGGTGACAACCGCCTGAGCTTTGGCGGCAAGTTCTCCCGGGTGCTCACGGAAAACACCTTCCTCTTTTTCGACCTGCCCGATGCTACCGGCCCACGCAATCTTAACGATACCCGGAGTAACCGCTTTAACTACACCGAAAACGTTTCTGCCGGCTACCTGAGTTATCAGGGAAAACTGAGCGATAAATGGCAATATACCGCCGGCCTGCGGGTGGAAGTGACCGACGCCGATGGCGACCTCAAGCCCTTCCGGGAAGAACTCCAGGAACCGCCGGTAGAACTCAACTACGTCAGTTTTTTTCCCAACGCCGGTGTCACCTACGCCCTTAATGCGGAGCAGGGGAATACCCTCAACCTGGCGTATGGCCGCCGCATTAATAGACCCGACTACAACGTGCTCAATCCCTTCCGCGAACAGATCAGTCAGCTGACCTCCGAGCGGGGCAACCCCTTCCTGAATCCGGAGATCGTTGATAACGTGGAACTGGGGTATACCCACGCCTACCGCTACAACTTCAAGTTGGCCTACAGCAGCACGTCGAATCAGATCGCGCGGCTCATCGCCCCGGACGGAGTAGACCCGCGGGCCCTCTTTATCACCTGGGCCAACCTGGCCAGCCAGCGCATTGTCTCCTTCAATGCAAGCGCCCCGATCCAGCTCCAGGAGAAGTGGAATCTGTACGTGAATGCTTCGGCCAGTCATGTCAATAACGAAGCCGATTACGGCGACGGGGCGGTGATTGACATCAAGGCCTACACCTATAGTTTCTTCGTGCAGAATACCATCAATTTACCCTGGAACCTGGTCGCGGAAGTCGGTGGCTATTTCTCCGGTCCCGGCGTGTGGGGCGGGGTGTTGCGGCACGACGAGCAGGGGGCGCTCAACCTCGGGTTGCAACGCAAATTCCTCAACGATCAGCTTAACGTTAAAGTGAGCGCCAACGATATTCTGTTTACCTCCGGGTGGACCGGCCGCAGCAATTTCAACGGCCTGCGCACGGTCGGCTACGGCAATTGGGACAGTCGCCGCATCGCCCTGAGCCTGAGTTATTCCTTCGGTAACCAGAAGGTGAAATCCCGGAGCCGGAAAACCGGTATCGAGGATGCTGCGGACCGGGTAGGAGGCTAGACGTACCGGTCATACCACCGTGCGGACTTACCTTGGCGGTTCAAATTACAGCTATGGTATCCATCATTATGGGCTCCGACTCCGACTTACCCATCATGCGGGAGGCGGCGGAGGTGCTGGAAGGAATGAATATCCCGCTCGAAGTGACCGTCGTTTCGGCTCATCGTACGCCGGACCGCCTCTATACATTTGCAAAAGGGGCGGCGGAGCGCGGGGTTCAGGTAATCATCGCGGGGGCCGGAGGAGCGGCCCATTTACCCGGAATGGTCGCGAGCCTTACCCCACTGCCGGTTATCGGTGTACCCATCAAGAGCCGCAACAGCATTGACGGATGGGATTCGGTACTCTCGATCCTTCAGATGCCGGGCGGAATTCCCGTGGCCACTGTCGCCCTGGACGGTGCTAAGAACGCCGGACTGCTTGCCGCCCGCATCCTCGGGGCCCAGGACGAGGCGGTTCGCGGGCGAATGGTCGCCTACCAGGAGGCCCTACGGGCCGCCGTGGAAGAGAAGTATCGGAAGCTTGAAAAGGAAGGTTGGAAGTAGTTTGGTAGTTACCCCGGAAGTCATGCCGTAACTTCGCGCTTTGCCGTAGCGTTACCCCCAAAAGTCTGTATATATGTCAACCACCGCCAAGCAAGCCGATAACTTCATCGAGGAAATCATTGAGGAGGACCTGGGGATCGGTAAACACGAAGGACGGATCCATACCCGCTTCCCCCCGGAGCCCAATGGCTACCTGCACCTCGGCCACGCCAAGGCGATCGTCATAAACTTCGAGACGGCAAGGAAGTACGGAGGTAAGACCAATCTGCGGATGGACGATACCAACCCCAGTACGGAGGAGACGCTCTTCGTGGATACGATACAGAACGACATAAAGTGGCTCGGCTACGAATGGGAGGGCGATACCCGCTACGCTTCCGATTACTTCGATGATCTGTACGATTTGGCGCTGAAGCTGATCGATAAAGGACTGGCTTACGTAGACGAGTCCAGCGCCGCCGAGATCGAGGCGCAAAAGGGCGACATCGGCGTGCCGGGCACCAAAAGTCCTTTTCGCGATCGCAGCCCCGAAGAGAATCGGGAGTTGTTCGAGCGGATGCGCGCCGGCGATTTTCCCGATGGCAGCCGGGTATTGCGGGCAAAGATCGACATGGCGCACCCCAATTTGCTGCTTCGCGACCCGGTGCTCTACCGTATCAAGCACGAAGCGCATCACCGCACCGCCGATAAGTGGTGTATCTACCCCCTGTACGACTTTGCCCACGGACAAAGTGATTCGATCGAGGAGATCACCCACTCCCTGTGCAGCCTTGAATTCCGCCACCATCGAGATCTCTACAACTGGCTGATCGAAGGCCTGGAGATCTTCCCGAGCCGGCAGATCGAGTTTGCGCGGATGAACGTGGACTACTTCATTACCTCCAAGCGAAAGCTGAAACGGCTGGTCGATGAGGGCGTCGTCACCGGATGGGATGATCCGCGTATGAGCACCCTTGCCGGCCTGCGCAGGAAGGGTTATCCCGCCGAAGCCATCCGCAACTTTTGCATCGATACGGGCGTGACCCGTCGCGACAGCCAACAAACGCTGGACCTGCTGGAATTCAAGGTGCGAGAAGTTCTGAATCGCGATTCCGACCGCTATATGGCGGTTCTAGATCCGGTGAAACTGGTCATCACCAACTATCCGGAAGGGAAGACCGAAATGCTCGAAACCGAAAATAACCCGGAGAGCGAGGAGGCTGGTAGCCGGGAAATTCCCTTCAGTCGCGAGTTGTATGTTGAGCGGTCGGATTTCAGAAAGGAGCCGCAAAATCGAAAATATTACCGCCTGGCACCGGGGAAAGACGTTCGCTTGAAAAGTGCCTACATCATCCACTGCGAAGGACACGAGGAAGACGCCGAAGGGAACGTCACCCAAATCAATTGTACCTATTATCCGGATTCCAAATCGGGCGAAGACACCAGCGGGGTAAAGGTAAAAGGAACGCTTCACTGGGTAAATGCGGCTACTGCCGAGGATCTGGAAGTACGCATGTATGAGCCCCTTTTTACCGACCCTACGCCCATGGACCACGAGGATCGGGACTTTATGGAATTCCTGAACCCGAATAGCCTGCAGGTCATCACGGCGAAGGGAGAACCAGCCCTTGCTGCCGCCCAGCCTGGCGATCAGTTCCAATTTTTGCGCCAGGGTTACTTTACCGTGGATACGGAAAGTAGTCCGGAGCATCCCGTTTACAATCTCACGGTGGGCCTAAAGTCTAGCTGGAAGGGGTAAGGGGGGCCTGGGAAGCCTCCTTTAGAGGCTCCTGATACATCCATTTCTGACGACTCGCTCGGGGGGTGTATTACTCGTTTAATTCTAAGCAGTGGACTAACCCGGCCGAGCGCTTGCGAGCCGTGGCGAAGTACGCCGATAAGAATTAGCCCCCGGCCTTCTTAACATCCGTATATCCCAGGAACAACAACTCCTCGATCACTCGGTCGCGTTGGTTCCCCTGAATGATAATCTCTCCGTTTTTGACGGAGCCACCGACCCCGCAGCTGATCTTAAGTTTTTTGCCTATTGCCTCGAGTTCCTCTTCCGGACCCTCGAATCCGGTAACGATAGTGGCTTCCTTACCACGGCGCTGTTTGCGGTCGATTAGTATACGCAGCGGAGCCGATTTGGCTGTACCTGCGTCCTTGCCCACATCTTCGGAGTGGGTCGGCACATCCTCCGGTCCGGCGGGGAGGTCGCTGAGTTTGGAAAGCGAAGCGAAAGGATTGTCGGTAGCGGCCGGCTTTTGTGGGGTGTAGTCCTTACGGGCCATTATCAGGTGGATTTAATTACGGTGGGGGGAGTAACATTCAGTTTGCCGGCTTTCACCGCATCGGCGACCTGGGGCTTAAAGCCATAAACCAGGTTCAGATAGGCGGAGCGGGATACCCGGAACCACCAGACGAAAAGTACCGCGACGATGGCAATCAACATTCCGAAGGAGGCTGCCATGGACCAACCCAGCACCCAGTGCAGCAGCATGACCACGGCCAGGCAAAAGAAGCCGGAGCCGATGTAGGAAATAAACATGGCGCCGTAATAAAATCCCGGCTCGGGAAAATACGTCTGCCCACACTTTGGGCAGTGCGTGTACTGAGCAAACGGTTGAGTGAAGGAGAAGGACCCGGTGGGAAAAAGATCCCCTTTGTGACAGGTGGGGCATTTCAACGAGAATATGCTATATAATTTACTTGCCATGTACGCGCTTCTTGGTAGATAAACGTTCTTAGGAAGAGAACGGGCATGGAAACACAAAGTTACATTGCCATTTGGGCTCAAATAAATTGTGTTTAGGAGTAACTAATAGGTCCATCATTCGCATTATACAGGTGCTAGGGCAAAGTTTTATATATTAGGACTTGCTTAGACCAAAAAAGATTTCAGGTTTGAAAAGGTAGTTGGAATGCGTCAGTTAAAGATCAGTAACAAGATTACCAGCCGCGAGAGCATCGCGCTGGAAAAGTACCTGACCGACATCGGGAAGATCGATCTGTTGACCCCGGAGGACGAGGCGGAACTCGCCGGCCGTATCCGACAGGGAGACCAACTTGCGCTCGAACGACTGACCAAAGCCAATCTCCGTTTCGTGGTTTCCGTAGCTAAGCAGTACCAAAATCAGGGACTAAGCCTGTCAGACCTCATTAACGAGGGCAACGTAGGGCTCATCAAGGCCGCGAAGCGATTTGATGAAACCCGAGGTTTCAAGTTCATTTCCTACGCCGTGTGGTGGATCCGTCAGAGCATCATGCAGGCCATCGTGGAGTACAGCCGCCTGGTGCGGATGCCAAATAATAAAGCAGCGGGTTATACTAAAGTCACCGAAGCCATTGCCAGTTTCCAGCAGGAATTCGAGCGCGACCCCGAGCCGGAAGAGCTAGCCGAAGTACTCCAGATTTCAGTATCCGACGTCAACCGGGCCATGCGCGGGCGGATGCGTCACCTCTCCTTCGATGCCCCCGTGGCAGGAGATGACAGCGACATAACGATGCTGGACACGCTGCCAAACGATGAAAATTCCAATCCCGACCTGAAGGTTATGGGCGAGTCGCTCAGCAAAGAAGTAGCGGCTAATCTTAACTTGCTTGCTCCCCGGGAGCGGGCGGTGTTGGCTTCCTATTTCGGCCTCGACGGCGAGGAGCAACTCAACCTGGAGGAAATCGGTGACCGCTTCGACCTGACCCGCGAGCGCGTTCGGCAAATCAAAGAACGTGCGATTCGCCGCCTCCGTCGCAGCCGTAATAAAAACTTACTGCGGAGTTATCTGGGCTAAGGGTCCCGGAGCTCCAGCTCCGGGAAATAGGTTATCTAGTCCAGGGTCCCGGAGCTCCAGCTCCTGGGAAATATAGTACTATACAAGAAGGCCAAAAAACATATTCCTGAAGCCTCATCTGAGGTAACCCACAAGGAATATGTACACGAGCACATTTGCACAAACCGGCGCTCCGGGAAATCTTGGCATCCCGTAGCTAAGGATTTCATCGGTCAAGCTTTTTTACCCACCAGTGTGAAATTACTCATACTAGCGCTTTGGCGGAGCCGGAGCTCCGCCCCGCTTACCGCTTCACGACCCGGAATCCGATGCCCGTGACGTCGGGAAGCGGATCCTGACGAGAAAACTGGCTGACGACCAGGCGGTGATCCCCAACTTCCGTGAACCGGGTATTTTCCTGAAGGGAAATATCGGTTGAGCAGGACTCCGAGTCGCAATCCCCGTACCACGATCCATATTTATCGGCAAGCTGGAGGGACAGCGGTTGACGCAAAACCGACCCGTCGGGCAGGTGGGTATTCAGGTGTACGTAGAAATTTTGCGCCGCAAATTCCTGGCTGTGGTCAACGGTGAGGACGAGATCGTAGGTATTGCTCGTGTCAGTGACCGGAAAGTCGAACGCAATGCTGTCGGCATACGCCCAACCATCCGCACCAAGATCGTGGTATTCCTGGTACCTGATATCCGGCCCACAGGCAACAAGCAAAAGTGCAAGCAACGAAAAAGCTAATCCGGGTCTCACGAAAAATACTCCTTCATTCGCTCGAAGAAGCCTTTGTCTCCTTTTTCTAACTTCGGATCGAAATTTTCCATGTCCCGCATGCGCTCCAGCAGTTCGGTTTCCTCCCGGGTAAGCTTTTTGGGGGTCCAGAGGTTAACATGGATCAATTGGTCGCCGCGGTGGTGACTCTGGAGCGCCGGAAGGCCTTTCCCCCGCAAACGGAAGATCTTACCGGACTGGGTACCGGCCGGAACCTTGATCTTGACCCGCCCGGCAATGGTGGGAACTTCTACTGAAGTACCCAGAGCGGCATCGGCGAAGTTGAGATATAGGTCATAGATCAATTTCTGACCGTCACGCTGTAAGGATTCATGGGCCTTTTCCTGGACATTGATGAGCAGGTCTCCGGGAGGGCCTCCGCGCCGTCCGGCGTTTCCTTTACCCCGCATACTGAGCTGCATACCTTCCTCTACTCCAGCTGGAATATTCACTTCGATCGTGTCTTCACCGTACACGCGGCCATCCCCTTTACAATTGCTACAGGTGGCTTTGATCTGGGTGCCCGTCCCAGAACACGTAGGACAAGTAGTAGTAGTGGCCATCTGCCCGATAAAGGTGGAGCGTACCTGACGTACAACACCGGCTCCCCCGCAAGTCCGGCAGGTTTCGACGCTGCTTTCATCTTTTGCGCCGCTGCCGTCGCATACGTCGCATACTTTCTGGCGCTTGACCTTTATCCGCTTCGTGACCCCCTCCGCGATCTCTTCAAGGGTTAGGGGGACTTTAATCCGCAGGTTTGAACCACGCTCGCCACGCGGCTGGCGCCTTGCGCCGCCGCCGCCGCCACCGAAGAAGGAGCCGAAGGCTCCGCCTCCGTCGCCGAACATGTCTCCGAACTGGGACATGATGTCTTCCATGGTCATACCCCCCGGGCCGCCACCGAAACCACCCTGTCCATTCACGCCGGCGTGTCCGAAGCGGTCGTAACGTGCGCGCTTGTCGCCGTCGTTCAGGACATCGTAAGCTTCTGCGGCTTCCTTGAATTTCTCCTCGGCCGCTGCGTCACCCGGATTGCGGTCCGGGTGGTGTTTCATGGCCAGTTTTCGGTAGGCTTTTTTCAGGGTATCGGAATCGGCGTTCTTAGGCACACCGAGCACCTCGTAATAATCTCTTGCCATAAGGCTCTGCTCTTAAGTATTAGGTTGGGAAGGGCCGTGGCTTACTTACCCACTACCACCTTTGCGTGGCGAATAATGCGTCCGTTAAGGGTATAACCGCGTTCGATCGTGTCTACGACCTTACCGCTCATTTCCGGATTAGGTATTTCAGTAACTGCTTCGTAGAGGTCGGAATTGTACTCTTTGCCGGTGCTTTCCATAGGCTTTAGTCCCTGGGCAGCCAGCGCTGAGAGCATTTTTTTCCGAACTAAGCCGATCCCATTATTCCAGATCTCGGCGGTCGCCTCGTCCTTTTTTGCCAGCTGTGCGGCGCGGTCGAAGTCGTCGAGGACGGGAAGGAGGGCCTTCATTGTTTTACTGCCGGCCGTCTCCATCATTTCGAGACGTTCGCGCTGCGTACGACGTTTATAATTATCGAACTCAGCATAAAGACGTAAGTACCGGTCTTCTTTTTCCTCCAGACGGCTTTGTAGTTCCTCAATGTCAACCGTATCCGGAATGCCTTCCTGGAGATCCGTTTCAGATTTCAAATCTTCCGCCACGGTATTTTCTTCCGGGGCGGCATCACTGTGGTCCAGCATCTCATCGTCGACAATGGGCTCGTCGGGTTTCTTCTGACTCATATTTTTAAAAAATTTTCTCACGCCGATAAGTCGGCAAAAGTAAGACCACTTAACAATGCGGAAAGTTTGTCACGCCATATCGGCACCTTCTGCCGTCTCCGGAGGGGAATTCAACCCTTGACTTCAAAGTTGAAGCCTCTTTGCGTCAGTTCCCGGTAACGGGATTCGTCAAAACGGTAAAGTCGCGCCGGTCGGTGGCTGACGCCTTTCTGCGTCCGGTCCAGGGGAAGGATGAGATTCATCGACAGAATTTTCTTACGAAAATTCCGCTTTTCCAACCGCGTTTCCCAGATCGCTTCGTACAGATGCTGCAACTGGGTGAGGGTAAATTCCGGTGGTAGCAATTCGAAGCCCACGGGGCGGTTACGAATGCTGCGTTGCAGGTGCTCGCTTGCCGTGGAAATGATCTCATTATGGTCGAATGCCAGGTTGTCCAGCAAGCCGGTAAGATCGTGCCAGGCAACTTCCCGCGAGAGCCCGAGCGGTTCCGGGGTGAAGTCGGCTATTTTGACCAGGCTATAGTAGGCTACCGTGATGACGCGGCCATATGCGTGCCGGCCGGGCGTACCGAAAGTGTGCAGTTGCTCCAGGTAGACGTTCTCCAGGCTGGTGGTTTCCCTAAGCACCCGACGGGCTGCCTCGTCCAGGTCCTCGTGTTGCTGTACGAAATGGCCCGGCAAGGCCCAAAAGTTGTCGAACGGTTCCTCATTGCGGCGCAGCAGCAGCACCTTAAGGGCTCCCTCGTCAAAGCCGAAGATCACATTATCTACGGTGAAGGCGGCTTTAAAGTAACTATCGAATTGGGGTACGGGCTCCACGGAGGGCTTTTGACAAAGATAGAACACCTGTCTTGGAGCCGCGTGCCGGTGTGATAGATCGATATTAGGCGAAGCTTCATCGAATGGATGTCCTCTCCGAATTTGCTTCCCTTATATTTGGTACATCACTTATCACGGCCCGGTTGCCGTACAAAACACTTGAAATTGGAAAAGTTAACCTTATGCCTATTATTTACGCTTGGCCTCCTGCTGCCCCTCGGAGCTCAATCCGTAGAAGACGGTCCATCAGCCGAGGAGATCGCTACCGCCTATGTAGAAACCATCGGCGGTGCCGAAGCTTGGAAGGGGCTCAGCGCCGTGCAGATGGAGGGGAGCGCAACCATGCAGGGGATGCAGTTTCCCTTTACTATGACGACGGCCCAAGGGGATAAAAATCGCTTCGAGATGGACATCCAGGGAAATAAGATGGTCCAGGCCTACGACGGTCAGACCGCCTGGATGTATTTTCCCATGCAGGGCGTAACCGAACCCAAGGAGATGTCGGATGAAGAATCCGCGGATATGAAGGACAGTCCCTTTCTGGATGTATTCATCGATGCCGAGGCCCGGGGGTACCAACTGGAAAAGGTAGCCGGTCAGGAAATCGAGGGCACCCCGACCTACGGCGTCCGCGTAACGAACGCCCAGGGCTTCGACCGTACCTACTACTTCGATACCGAAACCATGGTCCCGATCATGATGACCTTTACCGGTAAGGGAGGTCAAATGAAGGGGGTTACCCTGAACACTTACCTAAGTGATTACGAAGAGGTTGGCGACATCATCGTTCCCATGTTCATGGAGCAAAAGGTGAACGGCCAAACCATGATGGCCATGACCTTCGAAAACGTGATGATCGATCCGGAGATAGCGGACTCTTTCTTTTCCATGGATAGTATGGAATAGCCCAACGGTTTCTTCGCTTCGCGTACACTCACCTTCAATTGCTTATGAGAACGTTTCTTCTCCTGGGAGGACTGTGCCTGTCGTGGGTGCTTGCCGCCCAGAACGAATTCACCACAACCACATCGCTTTTCGGTGACCTGCGGGCGCGCCAGATCGGTCCGGCCGCCATGAGCGGCCGGGTAAGCTGTCTGGCTGTTGATCCCACGGATGCCACTACGGTCTATGTCGGCGCGGGCGGCGGCGGTGTCTGGAAGACCATCAATAACGGAGCTACCCTCAAACCCGTCTTTGACGACCATGTGCAGAGTATCGGCGCCATCGCAGTTGCGCCCTCCAACGCTCAGACGGTCTATGTAGGCACCGGTGAGCCCTGGGTCCGTAACAGTGTAAGTATTGGCGACGGGGTTTACCGGAGCCAGGACGGGGGGAGTAATTGGAAACACCTGGGGCTTGATTCCACCGAGCGGATCGCGGACATAGTCATTCACCCGAATTCTCCGGACACCGTATACGTTGCCGCCCTGGGGCCTCTGTGGAGCGACGGAAAGCAGCGGGGCGTCTTTCGCTCTACCGATGGCGGATTGAACTGGGAACGCGTTCTATATCTGGATGAAGCAACCGGAGCGGCCAGCCTCAGCATGAGTCCCGACGATCCCAACGTACTTTATGCCGCTATGTGGAGCCATCGGCGCTATCCGCACACTTTCGATTCCGGCTACAGCGGAAGATCGGGGCTTTACCGGAGTACCGATGCCGGAGATACCTGGGAACTTCTAACGGACGGACTACCCCATGAAACCCTCGGGCGCATCGGAGTGGCCGTAGCCCCGGGCAACGGGAAGGTGGTGTATGCCAGCGTGGAAACGGGCAGCGACGAAACAAAAGGACTTTACCGGAGTGGCAACCGGGGCGATAGCTGGGAACTGGTGGATAAAACCTTCCCCAACCAGATCCGGCCTTTTTATTTCGCCCGGATAACCGTTGACGCGAGTAACGACAGCATTGTCGCTAAGTGCGGACTCAACGGCGTGATCACCGAGGATGCCGGTAACAGCTGGCGGACCTTCGATCAGAGCGTACATTCGGATGCGCACGATATCTATATCGACCCCGCCGACGGCCGGCATATCTTGGTTGCCACCGACGGCGGCGTTTACGAAAGCCACGACCGAGGCTACACTTTCAAAATGTGGCAAAACCTTCCGGTGAGCCAGTTTTACCACGTATCGGTCGACAATGCCGAGCCGTACCGTGTATACGGGGGCCTGCAGGATAACGGCAGTTGGTACGGCCCCAGCCGGAGCCCGGGGGGCATCCTCAATTCCGATTGGCGTAAAACCCTGGGGGGCGACGGCTTCTACAGTTTTCGGCATCCTACCAAACCCCACTTCGTATTCAGCGAATATCAGGGCGGCGGACTCGCGCGCTTCGACGAACGAACCGGCCGGGCAAAGCGAATCGCCCCTTACCGCAGCGAGGATACGGAAAAACTACGTTTTAACTGGAGTGCACCGCTCTACCTGAGTCCCGATGGCCAACGCCTGTATTTTGCCAGTCAGTATTTATACCGGAGTAAGGATGAAGGGGATAGCTGGGAGCGTATCAGCCCCGACCTGACCACAAACGACACCAGTTTGCAGCAGCAACAGCGGAGCGGTGGGTTGAGTATCGATAATTCCGGAGCGGAGAATCACACGACCATCTACGCGGTGGCGGAAAGCCCGTATGATCCCGACATGATTTGGGTGGGAACAGATGACGGGAATTTACAAGTTACCCAAAACGGAGGCAAATCCTGGACCGAGGTAACTCCTCCCCATCCGCAGTTGCCACGGGGCAGTTGGGTGACTTTCGTGGAGGCCAGCCCCCACGATCGCGGCACGGCCTTTGTAACCTTTGACAATCACCGACGCGGAGACATGGCACCCTACCTTTACCGTACGACCGATGCGGGAGCGTCGTGGGAGCGATTAGTCGACGACAAAATTTCCGGCTACGCACTAAGCTTCCGACAGGATCCCGAGAACCCCGAGCTTCTCTTTCTCGGTACGGAGTTTGGCCTGTACTTAAGCTTAGACGGGGGTGAAAGCTGGGCACCTTTCCGCAACAACGTTCCCAAAGTGGGTATTCGCGATATGGTCATTCATCCCACCGAAGGCGATCTCGTGATGGCTACCCACGGGCGCGGTGTCATCATCCTGGATGAACTGGAGGCGCTGCGGCAGATGCGTCCGGACCTCCTCGGTGACCCAATTAGTTTTCTGGAACAGGATACTTTCTATATTTCTGAGCGCGGGGGCGCAGGAACTAACGAATACGGCGGGAGTGGTGTTTTTCGGGGACCTAATCCCGGTGAAGACCTGCGGATCATGTACTATGCCAGCAAGCGGCACACCTTCGGGAAAATGTACGTCGATGTGTACCGAGGCGATGAGTTCCTGCGAACCCTCCAGGCGGGGAAGGGAGCCGGCCTGAATCTGGTTTCCTTGCCCACGACCCTTCCTAAGCCCAAAGCGCCCCCCAGCGACAACCGGGCTGCCCAGTTTGGTACCCTCTACGGGCCCCGATTACCTGCCGGTACCTACCGCATTGACCTGGTGAAGGGGCGGGATACCTTTCAAACCGAAGTGGTGCTGGCGATCGATCCCGATTCGCCGTACTCGGAGCAGGCGCGGGCCGATCAGTTTGACTTGCTGATGCAGATTTTCAACGACTCCGAAGAATTGGCCTATAGGTATGAAGTCCTTGACCAGATAGCCCGGCAGGCGAGAGAATCCGGACTTGACAGTTTTGCGGAACGCGCCGAGCAACTCCAGCGCCGGATGGTGTTCCAGGGAGGAGACGGCTACATCAACGAAGGGGAAAAGATCGGCGAAGAAGTCAGTAACCTGTATTCCTCGGTCTCCTCTTTCCCCGGTCGACCGTCCGAGAGTCAACGGGCGGAAAGTGAACGCTTACACGACCAGGTGGCGCGCTTAACCGAAGAAGTGGACGAGCTGCTCTCCAGCCTCTCCGAAACCGAGGCGGGCAGTAAGGTGGTATATCCGACAAAAGAGGCTTTCTTAGCGTCGGAAAACTGAAGCCAATCGCTTATGCGCATTACCGAACAGCCCGGACCGTATCGCCACCTCGAGCAGCGGTCGGCAGAGGAGTTACTCACCTTCATCAATGAGCAGGACCGGCTGGTGGCTCCGGCCGTCGGCGCATGCATTCCCCATCTAACCGAACTGGTGGAGGCCATCGTGCCTAGAATGCAGCGGGGCGGACGGTTGTTTTACATCGGAGCGGGCACGAGCGGTCGCCTGGGAGTGCTGGACGCCAGCGAATGTCCGCCGACCTATGGCGTGCCTCCCGGAATGGTTATCGGGCTTATCGCGGGCGGCGACCGGGCTCTGCGCGACGCGGTGGAATCCGCGGAGGATAGTGAAGCGCAGGCCTGGAAGGACCTGCAAGCTTACAGCCCGAACGCCGACGATATCCTTATTGGGATTGCAGCTTCCGGTACTACGCCTTACGTGATCGGCGGGCTGCGCAAAGCGGGGGCGTCAGGGTTGCTGACCGGCTGCATAACCTGTAACCCAGGAGCCCCGGTAACCGAAGTATGCCGCCATCCCATAGTTGCGGTTGTAGGACCGGAAGTGGTGACGGGGAGTACGCGTATGAAAAGCGGAACGGCCCAGAAACTCATTCTCAATATGATCACTACCTCCGTAATGATCAGACTCGGCCGGGTAAAAGACAACCGCATGGTAGACATGAAACTGAGTAATGCCAAACTCATCGATCGCGGTACCAAAATGATTGTCGAATCGACCGGGTTACCCTATGAGGAGGCCCGTAGGCGGCTGTTAGAGTCCGGGAGCGTTCGCAACGTAATCGATGGGATGTAATGGCTCCATTCCGAGAATGTCCTTACAGTACTCAACGATCACCCGTTGGGTAGCCATCCAGTCGGCTGATTTAATGTCGCTTGCCATGAAATGGGTTTTTGGCGTTGGCAAGGTTACGATGAGCTTTTCGTCGTCGGGGGTGGCAAGCAGGTCGTGTATTTCCGGTATTCTACTTACCTCTACGTGTTCGTCCTCCTGGAGAAAATTCTCCTGATAGTACATGCTTAACACCGGGCAACGAACGGATTGAAAGGTAGCTTCCTCCATGGTGGTCTGCACAAGAATTTGCAGATTCACGAGGGCTTCCGCCGGGTAGATCGTGTCAAAGTACTGTGCGGCCTGTGGCTCCTCCTGATCGATCTTGCGGTTCTGCCCCATGGAAACAAGGTGAGCCAGCTCATAGCCCCACGGGCTCATGAGCAGCGATGCGCCGGGTTGATCGTCTTCCACGTTCGGTCCGATATTGATCAGGGCATGCACCCGATCCGGATAGGTAGCGGCGAGTTTAATAGCCAGCGTGCCCCCGGTAGATGTGGACAATACAATTACTTTCTTTCCTATTCGCTGTCCGATCAACAGGGCGGTTTTGGCGTCCTCCCAGCTGTTTTCCGGCGTGAACTGCTCCAAGGCCTCGTCGGCTTTGAGGCCGTGGCCCGACCAGCGACTCAGGTAGGTATTGGCGCCGAATATGGCCGGTACGTTCACGTTAACCGGGTAGCCGTCGCGGTAACTGGCTCCGAAGCCGTGCAGGTATACAAACGCATATTCCGTGACCGTGGGGCTAGTATCCGCCCAGACGATCCGTGCCTGATTATTCTGTCGCGTAGGGGCTTCTTCCTCGCGGACATTTATGTACGCTTGCAGGCTTTCAAGATCCTCGGGAAGATCAGGGAATGACCTGGAGTACTGCGGAACCTCAATACGGGGGCCAAGAAAATAGGCCGCCGTTGCCGCTACGAGCAGAACGCCGGGAATATATAACCACTTGGAACTGAATGACACAGCCGGTTTTGATGGGTTAATGGGTTGAAAAGGATCTTTAGTGTTTGGCTTCTTTCTGGACAACGGCGTCTTCCAGACTCGGTGCTTTCCACCGTTCGTAACCAATTGGAGCGCTGGCTACTTTACGAATCGCGGACGTGGTCCGTTTTTTATCGACGACCATTGCCAGGGTCATGATCAGGCTTGTCCCGATGATGATGAAGAGCAATATGCCGGGTTCGAAAGTACTGACCTGGAGCTGTTTGGGAATGCTGTAAAAAAGCAAGATCGTGATCAGTCCCCGGGGCGCGACGAACAACTGGGGGAATAGATCCGCGCCGACGAAGATGCGCAACAATACGAATCGGATCAGGTAAATACTGAGGATGATCAGGAGACTGACGATGGCCACATCGACACTGAACAGCGAGTTCAGGGAAATGGTAACACCGAAGATCACGAAAAAGAAGGTGCGCACTACGAAAGCGGTTTCTACCGTCACTACGTGGAGATCCTCGTAAATGTGGAGGGCCTTTTTGTAGTTCAGCCATTTCTTGAGCGGGCCTCTGAAGAAGAGCCGCATATTGGCAATGATCAAGCCGAAAATCAGGATGATGATCAGGGAGGACAGATGCGCCATTTTGCCCAGCGAGTATAGCAGTAGTAAGACGGCGATGAGCAGAAAGAGCTTGACGTGGCTTTTAATGTTTTGAAAAATGAGTACGATGAGGTAGCTGGCGACCACCGAAGCCGCAATCGTCATCAGAATATTAAATAGATAGTTTAGTCCGCTGCCGTGGTGCTCTACTACCTCCAGGCCTTCTTCGGGGAGTGCCGGCACGGGGGTTTGGCTTACCAGGAAGTAAAAGAGCATAATGCCCAGGATGTCGGAAAACGTACTCTCGTAGATATGGAATTCCCGTTTGGCCCCTTTCAGGCCGGTCACGCTGGGAATGATAATCGCGCTCGATAAAATGGACAGGGGCGTGGCGTACAACCAGGCTATCTCGTTCGACATACCGTCGATGAAGTACTGGAGGATAATGGCAGCGACCCAGGTCGAAAGGATCAAGCCTACCGCGGCCACCAGCAGTGCCTTTCCGATCGCCAGGTACTTGTCCCGTTCCAACTTCAATTCCAGGGCGGCTTCCAGCACGATCATGATCAGGCCCACGATGCCGAGAATCTGGAGGATGGGAAAAAAGTCCAGTTGACCGAGGCCAGCGGCATCCAGGCCAATTTTACCCAGTATGCCCAGGATGATGAGCATCAGTACCGAAGGTACATTGGTACGTTTGGCAACTTCGCCGAAGAAAAACGAAAGAATGACGATGACGGAGGCCGCCATGATGAGAATATAGGGATCGACTTGCTGCATGGGGTCGTAGTTTGTCTAGCGTTGGGCGATGGTGGCCGGGTATCCCCATTCCTGAAGCAGGGCAAGGAGTTCGGTGAGGTGTTTTTCTTCGCGGACGGAAAGTCGGGCCTGGATACGGTCTTTGCCGTATTCGGCATAGGCGAGTTCGGGTCGGAAGCTCCGGTCGAGGTAAGGGGTGGTGGTAAGCCGGTCGGCTAGTTCGCGAAGCGGGTCTTCTTTTCCCTCGGGTGGAGAAAGTAATAGCTGGTAATAACCGCCGATGTCTTTACCGGTGATGAGGGAGTACCCATGGGTAAGAAGGGTAGTGTAGTTCACGAAGTGGAGCCCCTCGCCGGTCTGCAGGTATAGCCCGATTCGATTGATCCGGGAGATGACCCCGGTATAGTTTTCCGTCTTCATTCGTTTGCCCACGCTTATGAGTGGGGTAAACAGAACGATGCGGCCGCTTAGATAATCGCGGATGCGTGAAAATCCTGCCACGATCAATAGCAAGGCGATCAGGCCGTGGACCAGTGGATTGATAAAAACAAAGATCATGATCAGGATCAGGATGACAAGGGGCTCATACAGCAGCAGGGCGATAGCGATGCCCTGGTGGACGCGCGCACGAAATCCTTCGGGCCGCTTTGTTTTTTCCAGGCGGTCAAGCAAGAGGAATAACAGGGCATATACCGCATAGAGGAGCAGGGCGGCGAACAACAGGTCCATCCAGCCGAAAAGGGGGATGAGCAGACTTTCCATGGGCTAGCGGGTATAGGTTAGATAGGCGTCGTCTTCCAATTGGCGAGCGACATCGTTCACGATGCTTTCGGCGATCTCGATCGTCCCGTCGGCATTGCGGGTCACCAAACCGATCCGGATAAGTCGCTGCAAGATACTTGCGTATCGTTCCTGGTAGGCGGGGCCGAATAGTTTGCGCAAGCGATAATCCCGCGTACGTTTTTCGAGTACCAGGGTGGCTAGCAGCGTAGCCATATCCGGTGATAAGAATGCCGGTAGCGAATAGCGCCGTCCCGGGGGTTGATGAACGCGGTCTTCGTCGTACCGCTCCGTGAAATAGGCCCACCGATTGATGGCGTCTCCAACGTTTCCATCGGTGGCGCGGTAGATGCGGCGGACCATCTTCGCAAAAGCGGCGTCGCTCACGGGTTCTCCCTCTTCGTCTACCAGAATCTTGTGGGTCGCCCCGTGTCGAATACGGATGGCCCGTTCCAGATCCTCGAGCGAAAAGTCATCGAGGTTGATCTCCGCTTGAAAGACCCGGTGGATGTCCAGGTAGCGGTCCAGGTGGTGATACACGGCATTGTTGGTGGACACCACAAAAAAGATTCTGGCGGAATAGTCGTCAATGTGTTCCCCCAGAGCCCGCACGTTTGCCGCAAAGGTAGTCTCCTTATCCGTCCAACTCTCCAGGTCATCGATATAAACCAGCGGCCGGGATTGCACCGTATGCTTTTGGATAAAGCCGAGAGCGGCCTCCAGATCGCCCGTGGTCTTGGTACGGCGACCCTGCACCGTAACGGTGGCGTTCGGCTGAAGGCGGATGGTTTCGCCGGCGAAGAATCGGTTCGTGATCAATTCCCCGAAGAGGGTTTTCCCGGCCAGGCGTTCGCCGGTAATGATCACCGCTCCCCGGTATCCGAGTCTCCAGTTTTCGATGAGCTGTTGGATATGGGAGATCTCCCGCTCCCGGCCTACCAGGAACGACTCTCCAATGTAGCCGCGGGTCATTAAAATATTCGTGTAGGCACTGTTTTCGTGGGATAGCGTCCGTTGCTTTACCACCCGCACGGTCTTTTCAGGTACGCTCAGCTTTTCTTCGCGGGCAGCTTCCCCGAGCAGGTGGTTGAGCCCGCTGGCATGTTTTCCGAGCCAGTCGCGGAACCTACCCACCAAGCGGCCCTGTCTGCGAGTAAATGCGTCAATTCCCCGCTGCAACGGCAGGGGTAAAAAGCCAGATACCGCACGATAGGCGGAAGCCAGCTCCAGGTCGGTATAGATAAGGTGCTCCGCCTGTTCCCGTAAGACGGTGTACTGGGAATGTAGATCACTAGTTTTCTCGAGATAGGTGGTTACCGGTTGTGCCAGCTGCTGGTTGGCAACTTCCACGTCTTTGCCGGCTTTGATCTCATTAGAGAGGAGGAGCGTTCGATTCCGCACGTTGGCGGTCGCCACGTCCAGCCCATTCCGCATCTGTTCACTGAGTTCCCACATTTCATATACCAGTGGCATGACCTGGGCGGACACCCACTGATCGGTGGACCGACGGAAGTTGATCTCCTTATAGCGCAGGAGGCCTTCCTCCGAGGCTACCGTTACCCGCTGGCTCTCGCTAAGCCGCGCAATGCCCGCAGTCACCGCGTTCGTGAACCGGTCAAGGCGAGGTGGCGCATTGTCTTCGCCAACGAAATCTTCGAGCTTAGCGGCAATGACGCCCGGGCGTTCGGGACTGGCGTCCTCGCGATTTATAAAACCAACGATCTCCTCCGCCCGGACTCTTGCCCGCTCCATGGTGTCCAAACTGCCTTCTATGGTGTCTCCGAGCAGTTCCCGAACTTTAGCCAGGTGGTCGGACTGTTCCGTGAGCGCGGAGAATTCTTGGGCCAGGTCAGCCGATTGCTTAGCTATTTCTTCGATCTGTTGCCGGTATACGGGCCAGGGGTTGTGTTGAAGCTTCCACCTGTTGAGCTGTTTTCTCCGCTCCCGGTCGTTGCGCTCTAAGGCGTCCAGCCGGGATGCATGATCAGACTCCCACTCGTTGAGGGCAGCATGCAACGCTTCCCGCGATCGTCGGTATAGATCGTCCACCGACGAGGATTCGGTTTTTCCTTCCCGCACCAGGAGCGCTGCAATTTGCAACTGGAGTTGAACATCCCGATAGAGCAAGAGGAAGTGTTTGGCACGCTCGGACCATTCAAAATGGATCAGCCCGCATTCCAGGTCACCTGGTTCCTCCTCTCCGACCGGACAGGCGTCACCCCGCTGAACGATCGCCGCGGCAAGCTCCTTACAATAAGCAGCCATTTCCTCCACCGGATTCCCCGGTTCGAGCTTACGAATGGCACCCTCGGCAGTCCTTGAAAAAGAGACGGGTAAATCAGCGGTCATCGCGGTAAGATAGGAAGCCTTAATAATTGTAGGTTTTGAATACGCTGGAGGGCCATGTTTTGGCAGCTGTGGCCAGAAAAGCGAAATATTATGGCAATGAGCCCGTAATCGAATTGTTAGATAACCTAACAGTCAATACACTGAAACATTGTAGCGGCTCATCCACCTATGGGGGTAGTATTCACACTAAAAAACATACCTATGTTTTATCACGATGGAGGAAAACTCCAGTATAACGTTCGGGTCGATAAACCCAACCCCTTATTTGCCAAAGCGCTGCAGCAGGCCATCGGCGGCATCCAGGGTGAAATCCGGGTCTGCCTGCAGTACATGTTCCAGGCCTGGGGAGCACGCGGACCGGCAAAGTACCGGGACATGCTACTCGAAACCGGAACCGAGGAAATGGCCCACATCGAAATGCTGGCCACCGCGGTCGCCCTCAACCTGGAAGGTGCCCCTCTGGAGCAGGAAAAAGCCGCCCAGGATCCCGTGATGCTCGCCATTATGGGGGGAATGAACGTGCAGCATACCATTAGTACCTGCATGGCCGCCATGCCGGTCGATGCCAGCGGCAACTTCTTCAACTGTAGTCACGTCTACGCAAGTGGCAATATCGCGGCCGATATGTTGGCCAACGCCACGGCGGAAAGTACCGGCCGGATGCTTGCCGTACAGCTGTTCAAAATGACGGATGATGCCGGTATGAAGGATATGCTGCGATTCCTTATTGCCCGCGATACCATGCACCAGAATCAGTGGATGGCGGCCTGGGAAGAATTGGGCGGCAAAGAGAACCATCCGATCCCGAACAACTTCCCCCAGGAAGAGGAACTGGACGATTATAACTACACCTTTTATACCACCGGAAAGGACGACTCGGTGGTTCCCCCAACCGGACGTTGGTCAGAAGGGGTGAGTTTCGACGGAAAGGGCCAGTTTGACCTTAAGAAAATGCAGCCCGTTGGCGGTAAGCCCGATCTGGGCTTCGCAAGCCCGGACGCACCCGTACAGAAATCCCAGGAGAAATAGCCGTGCACCGTTCTCCAAGGTAGCCGACACCGGTTTTTATACCTATTCAAGCCAGCGCGGCTACCAACAACGCGCAATAGGCATCTTGTCAGCGATGAGATGCCTATTGCTGTTTGAGCTGATGTCCGGTTATTCGTGGATCCTGAATTAGGGTTCAACTGTTTTTCTCCTGCGCCCTGTCGCCCGAAACCCCTCCTTATGCTGCGCTTCCCCCGGTCAAACTGCCGCCCGAAGCCGGGAACGATCTGGATATTCCTTGTCAAAGGATGGACGCCATCCCCAGGTTGCCGGTAACCGTTTAGTGGGGGAGGAAATAAATCTTTGTCTCCCGATCGCGACTTCCCGGTCTGTTTCTGACGGCGCCCCGATGCACGGTCTGTCGCTGATGCAGAGAATACAAGGACGCGTATGTCTTTTTTCCTTCCCCGGAAATGGAAACTATTCGCTACGCCGGGTGCGGTTGCGCGCTTACTACCGGCCTCCCGCGGTTTTAGGGTGAATAAAGCGATGTGGCCTGTGCATACATCTAACGATTGATAGATTTTGGAAATGAAATAAATCCCTATCTTTCTATCGTGTCGTGGTATAAAATTCTCCCCTTTTATCTGATTATCTGCCTTGGAAGTTGCGATGTGGCAACGGATGAACATGCGGCGGAGGTGGTGCCACCCGGCAAGGAATACCTGCTTACGAAGGGTCGACCCCTCGGCTATTTTCAGATCGGGCACACGTATAGCGGATTTCGTCTGCGTATCGAAAATGACACCGCGGAGGTTTACTCTCCTTTCCACCGGGTGCGGGAGCGCTATCCCGCCTACCGGGGGGATAGCCTGGCCAGTTTCCCCGATAGCCTTTACTTCGTATACGAGGTCCTTTCCGATAGTACACTCCGTGGGGTGGTGAAAGTTGCGGATAGAGTTGTGGAGGTACAGGAGTACAAGCTTGGGGACCGACTTAGCGTGCAATCCCTCGGAGACGAGGTCATCGGGCAAACGTACCGCCTGAAGCTTGATCAACAGGACTACCTGGTGCATTTTAGTTCCGACTCGATAGTCAAAGGGGGCGAGCCGGAAATTCGGGTTCACCTGTATACTTTTCAGCAAGCTTCCGGGGCATTGGAACCGGTGGCAAGCGGCATCAGTAACCGTGCCGAATACACTACTATTCCCCTCTATTTTTCATTTCGACCTGAAGACACCGGCGGGAGGCGAGGGGTACTGCTCTTAACCGGAGATGACAAGGGAGCTCCGCAGACGTACGTTAGTTATGATGGAGCTGATGTCAATTACCTGAGCGGTCCCTATCCGCTGCAAGTGGTTCCACCTGCCCTTCCCGGTAACGTCGGCATGGAGGAACTAGCGGAATTACTCAGTAATTCCTTCGCTCAAACCCATATCGTTAACGACGAACCGGCAGCCGACAAACTGCGCTACGCATACCCCGATGATTTCCTGCGTTTCGGCGGAATTGAAGCCGCTGAAGTGGACGAGCTGGATTTTGAGTTCCGTTCGGACGGATACTTCGCCATCTTCAGCGGAGACCGGGTACTGGATCAGGGGGAGTGGTCCATATCCCCTGATCGAAACTTTATTGAACTTAAGGATGAGGGCACGGGACATACCCGCAGGCAATTCATCAATAATTTCGACGCTGATAAACTTACCCTTCCCATTCAGCTAAAGATAAAGACAAGGGAACCTCACGGTACCCAATTGCAATCGTATTTCGATGCGATCGCAGCGGTGACCTTTAGTCGATAAGGAAGTTTCCGAGCGAGAATATTTCTCTCTTAACATACCCTATAATGTCCGGTAGGGTCGTTACTAATGTATAGTAACCCCACCTCATGAAAAACTACCTACTTGCTTTCTCGCTGTTTTGCAGCTGTTTTGTCTTTGCCCAGGAAATTACCATCCCCGACGTTAATTACCGCGCCGAGGCGGATTATACCGCCCAGAACGAAAAGGTCATCGAAGTGATCGATCACCTGCGGCGCTTCCCGGCCGACGTGTACGAGTCGAGGCGAAAAGAAGCCGTTTCCTACCTCGTTAAATGGCTGAGTGGCAGTCCGGATGTAACCGTTGAGTTACACGAATTTACCATGCCTTATCTCCAGTACGGTGAATCGATGGCCATCTTTATGGGCAGCTATGCCAAACTGGATCTGCAGGATCCCGAAGCCGACGAATATGCCAAAAATATGGTCGCCCTGGAAAGCGTGGCGGAGTATTACCTGGATAATACGGATGTCTTCGGTCGCAACAAGCAATTGGACAAACTGGTCAAAATGCAGGAAAAGGACAAGCTTGCCAAGCTGGTAACCAAGGAACTGGAAAAAATCAACAAAGAGCGGGAGAAAGCGGCTGAAGCCGCAGCTGAGGCGGAAGCCGAAGGGAAGGAAGAAAAAGAACAGGCCCGGTAAACAGCCGGCTAAAGGCACCGGAAGCGGAATATTCCGTCCAGGTCCAAATATGTTAACGCACCCGGGAACGCGCAATTATTGCGTTGTATTCCTATAAAGCGAAACTCATGAAAAACCTTTTACTAACTGCTTTTGCAGTTTTCCTAACCTCCTTGGCTATTGCGCAGGATTCCCAAGTTTACGCTTCCCTGGACGTGAAGGCTACCGACACCGATCCACCAGCGGCCACCAAAGCTACTGCCACGGTGGCAAGCGAGGCGGAATTGACCGACGAGGATTACAAGCTGATGGAGTACGTATACTTCCTGCAGGATTCCCCCGCCAAAAAGGAGCCGGGCAAACGCCGGCAAGCCGCCAACTATTTAAGTTGGTTTATCAACCGAACGGTTGAGATCGACCTCTCATTGGAGAACAAAATGCCCTTCCTGCAGTATGGGGAGTCGGTGCCCATGTTTATGGCGGGCTACCTGGAATTCGTTGTGAGCCATCCCGTTCCTGACGTCGACAAGGCAAATCTGGCGGGTATCCGTAGCGTGATTGCCTACTATGAAGATAACAAGGACGTACTGGGCGACGATGAACTCCTCGAAAAACTCGTTGAATTAGACGATGAGGGTCGATTACCCGCCTACATCAAGAGAAAGCTGGGTTAATTTGCATTCCCCCCTGACCCGGCTGTTCGGCTTCTCCGTATACGGAGGGGCCGTTCTTTTTTAGTCGACATGGTTTCAATCGCCTATCCGGCCCCGCTCTTCCTGGCTGGCACTATTGCGGGTTTCTCGCTTTTTGAGAAAGCGGTTTCCGAATTTATACGTCAGCTTCACCGAGATCACGGGGGCTTCCCAGGTTGATACCAGGTCCATATCCTGCTGCTGGTAGCGGATCTGCCCGCGGAAAAATTGCTGAACAAGGCCCTCGCCACTCAGCACCAGGTTCAGCCGGTCGTCAAGGAAGTCCTTTTGGAGTCCGGCATCCAGGCCATACATCGGCTGGTAGCGGATGATACCATCCAGGCCGGAACCCTGGTACCAGCCGTTCATCTGGAACTTCCAATCGTGGGGAAGGCGCACATCGACCTGCATAAAAGCCGTAAAGCTCCACTGGTCCTGATCCAGGGTGCCGCCGAGAAAGTTACTGGTGTAGTCGTTAAAGTACAGCATGCCGCCGCCGTAGCCGCTTACCGACTTGCCGATCCAGTCGAGCGGAAAGAAGAGGCTACCCCCGTAGCGCACGTAGCGGTCCAGGTTGACAATGGTCTGGAATGCGACGCCGGTTTCTTCATCCTGCTGGGTGACCTCCGCGAGGATGTCGTTCGTACGGTCGTAGCTCAGGTTAAGGAAGGGCTGCTTTTCGTAGGTCACCGATAATTGGCCACTATGGATAAGCTCCGGTTGGAGGAAAGGATTGCCCTTTTGGTAGGTCAGCGGATCGAGGTAGGAGATAAAGGGATTCAGGTCGTAGTAGCTGGGCCGTTCGATCCGATAACTGTATGCAAGACTCAGCCCCAGTGGGCCGGTCAGGGGAGCACTGACGCTGAGACTGGGAAAAACCTGACCGAAGCTGCGCAAATTCAGGCTATCGATGGTCACGTTGTATCCCTCCATGCGGGTGTGCTCGTAGCGAAGTCCCGCCTTGGCGCTCCAGTCGTCTTTTTCCCAGCCTAACTCCGTGTAAGCGGCCCGGATATCCTCCTCGTAGAGATAGCGGTTGCTGAGATTCTCATCCGTTTGCAGCGTACCGTTTATTCTTAGCTGAGCCAACAGTTCATTGTCGAGCTCTGCCCGGCTAATTTTGGCGCCGGCGGTTAGCAGCAGGGCTGTCGACAGGGGCTTCCGGTAGTCGGCGCGGGCGCTGAGGATCCGGGCGTCGCTGGGTTCCAGATTCAGGCGGTCGGGATAATCGTCGCTGCCTACGGTTCGCAGGTTAATGCGCGTATCCCTCATGAAGGAATTCACGCTGCCGTCGAAAGTGATCTCCTGTCCGCTCGTGTCGAGCTTGATCCGGTAGTAACCATCCAGGTTGAGGTTATTCCAGTCCCGCTCGCGCTCCCGGAAAGTAACGAACTGCGTGATCAGGGCGTTGCTTTCCGGTTGTTCGATCCGGGTATAATTCTCAC
The DNA here is from genome assembly GCA_963747415.1 of Lewinellaceae bacterium. GTDB lineage: Bacteria > Bacteroidota > Bacteroidia > Chitinophagales > Saprospiraceae > Neolewinella. Next base: position 245,882 of record CAVVFF010000007.1, read on the forward strand.
CAATATTCGGGCTCTGACCAAAGCTGTACGCGCCGTTCACGCCGAGGCGGTGGCGGTCGTTGAGATCATAATCCGCCCCCAATCGCAGACTGTAGGTGTTGGGAACCCCGTAGCTGTTGTTGTCCTGTACGTAGGTTCGGTCTTCGAATCGACGCACCAGGTCGAGCCCTTCTATCCACTCGCGGTGATTGTAGGTAATGCCACCGGTCAGGTTTAGCGGCCCGCTCTGGTGGCTGAGTTCGGCCCCGGCCCGGTACTTGGCGCGTTCGCCGTAGCCGCCGCCGAGGTATACCTGGCCGTTGGTGCCGAGGAGGCTGTTCTTCTTTAGTACGATGTTGATCACTCCGCCATTTCCTTCCGCATCGTAGGCCGCTCCGGGCTGACTGATGACCTCGATAGATTTAATGTTATCGGCCGGCATGTCGCGGAGGAGGCTATTGATGTCAAGATACTTAGTGGGCCGGCCGTCGATGAGGATGGTCAGGCCGGATTTGCCGGCCATGGCAATGCGATCGCCAGCGACTACGATGCCGGGCACTTTTTTCAGCAGATCTACCACCGAGCCCCCCTGACCGGTGATGGACTGATCGACGTTGACTACCAGGCGCCCGGCTTTCTGTTCCAGGAACGGCTTTTTTGCCGTTACCTCGATGGTGGCAAGATCCGTAGCCGAGGCCGTGAGCAAGTAGGTGGGAAGCGTCACATCCTCGCCCTCGGATAGCGTAAAGGCAGCATGGTCGGTCTGGGGCATCCCGATGCCGGTCGTACGAATGAAATAGGCGCCGGGATCCACGGTGATAAACCGGAATAAGCCCGAGGCATCAGCCAGTTCCATTTTGGTGACGGTGGAGTCGGCGGAACGCAAAAGCAGGACATTGGCGAATTCCGCGGGTTGGTCTCCCACCCGTAGGCTGCCGGTAATCGTCCCCGGCTGTTGGGCGAAAAGGGCGGCGCAGGCGCAGGAACAAAGGAACAGTAGGTACAGGCGAGGGTGGGGTGGTAGCATTGTCTTCGGGATGGTCAGGTAATCGGCAGGCTCCAAAACTGCCGTTGAAGAGTGGAGAACCCAAACTCTTTCGACTAATCGTGGTGTAACATCGATAATAAAAGACTTGGAAGGTGGCAGGGGGTTGCAAGCCGCGGGAGAAATAAACGAAGGGCCGGCTCCGCGCCTAGGAACGGAATAGATTTCGGGGATCATACAAGCGCCGTGAAGGTCACCAGGCGGAAGGTGCGACAACCGCTAAACCTCCACCGACCTGAAGCTGTCGATGATGAGCGTTTCCTCAGGGGTGAAGAGGGTTCGGAGGGCGCGCTCGATTGCCGCGTAGTCTTGGATAACGCGGATAGCCAGGTAAGCGGTCGGTATTCCCCAGCCGTAGAGCACTAAATTCATTTGGAAAGCCATCTGAATGCCGGCAATACTGTCCAGATCATCTGACATACGGCTCGATACCTGTCCCAAAATCGAAAAAACCACCCACATTCCCCACCACAGTCCCATGGTGTCCGATTTTCCCAGAAGGCCTTCCGCCAGGGGATGGCCGCGTAGCAGGTGTTCACTTTTCACGTGCAGTTCCTTGAACATTTGATAGGGTCGGATCAGATTCAAAATAGGCACGAACCAGCCTCCGATCGCCCAGCCATCCCCGTGCCTTACCCGCACCGGAAGTTGATGCAGATTCTGGTATGCGCCGTAGAACCAACGGATGAAGGTGATGCCGGCGATGAATAGCACCGCGAGATAAGTGGCCATTAAGCCGAAATAGGCCGTATCGGTCAGCTCCACCAGGGTAGCGTCAGGGAAATCGTCCGCGGCGATTTTATCCAGCAGGTACAATTCCACGAGTGAGGTCAGCAGGATGCCCACCTGTAAGGCGAGGACGAGGTAGAGCGCATAGATCGCGTAGTCGGCTCGCTGGGCGTTAGGCCGTAGGTATCTGGGCTTTGGGGACAAGGATCTGGAGTTCTGGAGCAGGATAATTGTTGCGGGTTACCCGGGTAAAACGGAAGGGGCGGTCCTTAATTCCATCGTTAAATCTTGCCTTTCCTGCGCTCCGGCGCACTAATCGTTTACTGTAATGCGCGGGGGTATACCACGGATTGGACCGGATACGGCCTAGCGTATGAAATCGTAATCGAGGTCATAATAATGGGTTCCTTCTTCATTCCGGATATCCATGATGCCGGTGATTCCTTCCAGGTCTCCCGCTCCGGATGCCGGGACTACTTCCAGGATCAGCCGCGAAGCCCCCGCGTGCATGATGCCGAAGTGCTGAAGCAGGAAGGAGCCCGATCGGCCTTCGAGTGTTCCGCTTACTTTTTCCATCGCTACGTAGCCTGCCGATCCCTTTAGGGTTGTCATTCCGGTGAGCATCTCCCCCTGGCTGGTGGCCTCGAGAGGACCGCTGAAGGTCTTGTCGAGCGACATACGACCGAGGGTGGCTCCTTCTTTACCAGGGTTGGCGTAAGGCTGTAGGGGACTCATCTTTACTGTAAAGGATCCGCTGGCTTTCATGATCGGCGAGTGGTTGTTTAAGCCCCCAAAGTAGGGCTCCGGTGGTGAAAATTCGCTTAGGGGTAAATAGTGAAACTCCCAGACCCTCCGAGGTCCTGCGGACACTCGGAAGTCTTAGCAGATCATGGTCGGGAATAGGTGCGACCTCGTCGTATCGCCCGGCACGGCCGGTGACCTGGGAGGGGCCGGCACCTCCAGACGTGGCATTCAACTTATCGCGCGACTCCCTTGTCTTATGCATACCCCAAACCGGTTACTGGTTAAGAACCTGAGCAGGCTGACCGTCTTTCAATAATGACTGCGTTACTAGCTGGTAGTGAGTTAACGATCAGCAGGGTATAGTGAACCAGTTAACTATATAATGAGTGCCTTATGTCTACTAATCCCCCCGATACCGTAAAATTCAGCGTTCTTGACCTGGCGGCCGTAGCCGATGGTGATACCCCGGCCGGTACCTTCCGCAACAGCCTCAGTCTGGCCCGCCACGTAGAACGCTTGGGCTATACCCGCTACTGGGTATCGGAACACCATAACATGGCGGGAGTGGCCAGTTCGGCTCCGCCGGTGCTGATCGGCTACCTGGCCGGTGGGACTTCGACGCTGCGCGTGGGTTCGGGTGGTATCATGCTGCCCAACCACCCCCCGCTTATCGTTGCCGAGCAGATGGGTACCCTGGCTTCGCTTTACCCGGGCCGCATCGATCTGGGCCTGGGCCGCGCTCCCGGTACTGATCCAGTAGCTTCCCGGGCGATCCGCGGGGCGGCTGCCTTTACGATGCCGGATTTTCCCGGCGATATTCAGCAGCTGCAGGCTTATTTCTCCGCGGAGAACAAGAGCGCCAAGGTGCGCGCCATTCCCGGAGAAGGGCTGAACGTGCCAATCTACATTTTGGGATCGAGTACGGAGAGTGCCTACCTGGCGGGTACGATGGGTCTGCCTTATGCTTTTGCCAGCCATTTCGCCCCTGCCCAATTCATGGCCGCGCTGAAGCGGTACCGGGATAGTTTCCGGCCCTCGGCGTCCCTTCAGGAACCCTACGTGATCGCCTGCGTCAACGTGATCGCGGCAGATACGGACGCGGAGGCAAATCGCCTCGGGACCACCCTCCAGCAAATGATGCTGGGCGTCGTGAGCGGAAGAAGAAAACTCATGCAACCCCCGGTGGATTCCATGGACGGCCTCTGGTCGCCCGCCGAGCGGCAGCACGTAGAGCATATGCTATCCCTTTCTTTCATCGGCGGAACGGATCGACTGGAAAGCGAACTGGATTCGTTCATTGAGCAGACCGGCGTAAATGAGTTGATGGCTTCCTCTCACCTGTTCGATCACGCGGCCCGACTGCGTTCCTATGAATTGTTTGCCGGTGTGATGCAAGAGGTGATGGCATAAGCTTTAAGGAAGCAGGCTATCACCTTTACTGCCGAATAAAGGAAAATCAATTTCCCGAACCGGCTACTTGCAAGTCGATGACCACGCTCTTTCCCGCCCATTCACCCTGCGGGAGATTTATAGCCAGGTGAGTTGAGTCTGCATCCGCATCATAATCTGTCGCTACCCCCACCGTATCCGTTGTGTAGTGGCCTTCCAGGCTCACATTCAGACTGAGCAGCCGGTGCGTGGGATCCGACACCGTCAGCCGCGGGACCTGGTCCGAAACCATCTTCCCCATCACGAGTCCCGGCTGGGGCATGGATAGCGTCGACTTTCCAAACAGGACCGCTTCGCCAGGCTCGTAAAAAACAAACTGGGCTACGCCTGTTCCGGCATCCTGTACGGCCTGCAGCGCCGTGGTATTTGTAGTAATGTCGGGGGGTAAGTCGGCAATGCTCGCCCTATCGGCCATGGGTATCACCACGTAAGCATACTCCGCCTCCTTCGGTTGGGAACCATGATCGACCGTGAGTACAAAAACATCGCCCGTTAACCTGTCCCGGGGGGAGTCGGATTGGTGGTTGAGTGCATACCAGCTGCCCGAGGCCGTATCTGCCTTTACAATTACCTGCTCCGGGGTAGGAAAAAGGTAAGCGGTGCTATCGTGCAACACCCAGTCTACGTCGCGGTAGCGGCCGGTACCCCGATCGGCCCGTGAGGTGACGCCGTCCTGGTGTATCCATACTTCGCCCTCCAGCCACCGTTGGTTAAGCGTGGTCATAACCTTTTCATCTTCCGTTGCGGTGATCCCGGCACCCAGCGCCACGTAATAATCATCGAAGAAGAACCAGGATTTTCTTGCCCGCAGGGAATCCAGGGGACTGACAAAGTCGAAAGCCGTAGCTCCATATTCGCCGTCGGAAACTCCCCCCACGAAGTCGGTTCTTCCTCGCTGCTGGATTTGGTCCGGAGGGGGCAAACCATCTTTTTGTACGACGGTCGTACCGGGTATTTTCCGAAAGTCGAGCACGGGGAAGATGTCGAGGTATTCGGCTCCATCCACCGTCAGCCAATTGGCACCGTCTCCGAGGTAATGGTTTTTGAGGCCCTCTTCATTGTAGGGGACCTCCATGTTGTGGTTGCGATCGGCATACATCCGCACCGAAGTGAAATACCGCGGCCGCTGGTGGGCATGGTAGGTGGAGTTGTAATAATAGCGGTCGGAGACGCCTCCCGTCTTCGTTTGCTGCTCCCGGGTCTCCGCCAGTTCGGTAAGTTCCTGTCGGCGGTAGGTGGAAGCGTAAGCCAGCTGCCGTGGTAAGGTGGGACCGTAGGGCTTCAGGGAACCCCGACGGCTAAGGCTTCGATTTTTGGCACCGGGGTCCGGGTAGCTCCCGTAGGCCGCCGAACGCGCGATACCGTCGAGGTAATAGTCGGTCAACAAGTGAAGCGCGGAATCCGGAAATTGATAACGCGTACCCGCCAGCATTTCGGCCCAGTCCGCAAAAGCACCGGCATACCCCAGTCCGTAGGAAAGCACGGAGGTCACCCGGTCGTGGCGATGCTGAAAGCTCATATCGGTTTGCAGGCCGCGCAGGTCGTCGGGTGTTCCGCGGTCCACGGCTAGTTGTATTTCCCCGGCCATGGCGTTGACCGCCCGGTTGATCGTCGTGGTATCCCGGAGGTACAATCCGTATCGGCCGAGAATGCCGGCGATCTTGATCAGGTCGCCGCCCGGCCGGGCTCCCCAGGCGTTCAGGTTGGCGCGGGAAACGATGGGATCGACCTCCTCCTGTTCTTCTGCGGAAACCGCCTCGTCCATGATCAGGAGAAAGTTTACCAGGCGATCCGGCGTTCCGATCTGGTTCCACCACCAATTTTCGCTTAGGTAATCATGGTGTAGCCAGTCGGTGAACGCCCGACCGATGGCCGCTCCAAGCATTGGGTCGTTTCGCATCGGGCTGCTCGTTTTGCGGAAAGCAAGGGCCAGGTCCACCATGCGCTTAAGGTGTGTGCCGTGTTCAAAGCCGGTCCGGGAGGTATCCTGGTAGTTGAGATCAGGCCAGCGACCGTCCTCTCCGAGCGTATTTTGTAAACCGCTGACGCGCTGGGTATCTACGGGCGCGACGAGTAAATCCCCCACTACCCGCTGGCGGACCGTCTCCAGGTCCGACACCCCGGGGGGTTGGCCCGTCAGCGCCAGCGGCAATAAGCAGAGCAGGAGTATCCTTACGATCATCCGTGGAAGGTAGTAAACTTCAATCGTCGATACGAAAACAGCGGATCCGGGCAACTTTTATGAAAAGCGCCGGCATTTCATCGGCGTTATGAAGGTGACAAATTTTTCTGCGGAACCCCTCAATAAGGTGTACAGCTGGCTGCCCAGAGGACTGCAGGCGGAAGAAGTCGTCTTTTTTCCGGATGCCTGTCCCGGTCGGAGTCTCTTGCCTACGGGTACGGTGGTGTACACGGAACAGACCGACTGGCGGCAATTCGCGGTGTCTGACTGCGGCTGTGGGATGCTGCTTTGTCGTTCCGGGCTGACTGCCGAAGCGTTCGACGAGAAGGCATGGGATAGGGTTTACTCCAATCTGGCGGTTAACAGGGGCCGTTGGGAGACCTGGGAAGCGGTAACCACTTTCTGGATGCGCTGGTATCCCTGCAGGATGGGTGCCTGTACTTTCTTATCCACACCGGCTCGCGCAAGGAATCCAATTTAGTCGACGATCTGATCGACCAACCGCAGGCTTTTGACGAAACGTTTGCCGAAGTATGTGACTGGGCGGGACGGAATAGGATGGAAATATTCCATATTCTGCAGCGGTATTTCGGACCTTTGGAACTGATACTGGACCGCAATCACAATCATTTCGAACGGAAGGGTGAAGGGGTTATCATCCGTAAGGGCGCGGTCCGTTGCCGCAGCGGGGAGCTGACCGTAGTGCCGAGCCATTTGAACGGAGAAGTGGTGCTGGTGAGGGCTACCGATCGGGTGGGGGAGGTATTCGAATCGCTTTGTCATGGGACCGGGCGGACCATGTCCCGAAGCGTTGCTAAAGAACTGGCGACGGACTTCGATTTTCAAGAGCTTCGCGAGCGGGTATACATACCGGAGATGATCTCCGACGCTAGTCTGCGGACGGAGGTCTCCGGTTCCTACCGCGACCTGGGGGAATGCCTGGTCCTTATCGGGGATCTTGTGCGGGAAGTCGATCGCTATCGGGTGATTGCCTATCTGGGGCAGGTGTAGGCGAATTTGTAGCCAAACGCTACCTTGCTTACTATGGTCATCTCGCTTTCTTTGCTCCTGCTGGTCCTACTGTTTACCGCCTGTGGTACCGATGCTTCCAATGCCGATAGCGCGGATGGCAGCACTTCCGACGCCGCCGCTGAATATACCCTGGTATGGTCCGACGAATTTAATTCTGGAAGCCGGCCCGACACCACCGCATGGGGCTACGAGGCGGGCTTCGTGCGGAATGAGGAGGACCAGTGGTACCAGAAAGACAACGCCCGCATCGAGGACGGCTACCTCGTCATCGAGGGTCGCCGGGAGTCGAAGCCCAATCCAAATTACGACGCCGAAAGTGAAGACTGGCGGACCAACCGGCCTACCCTAGGCTACACCTCCTCCAGCATCAATACCCGAGGTCGAAGGGAATGGCAGTACGGTCGATTCGAGATGCGCGGCAAGATACCGGTGGGGGAGGGTTACTGGCCGGCCTGGTGGACGCTGGGTGTGCAGGGGCGATGGCCGGCCAACGGCGAAATAGACATCATGGAATACTACGACGGCGAAATTCTGGCCAACGTCGCCAGCCGTGGAGCGGACGGCAACGCGCAGTGGTCCACCGTACGGGTGCCGGTCGATAGCCTTGGCGGCGAGGCATGGGCCGATGCGTTTCACGTCTGGCGGATGGACTGGGACGAAGAAAGTATTGAACTTTTCGTTGATGATAGTCTGCTCAACCGTACGGTAATCAGTGAAATGGATAATGCGGGATCCTACGATTTCGAGCCCTTTCATCAGCCGCACTTTATGCTGTTGAACCTGGCACTGGGCGGGCAAAATGGCGGACCGCTCGATAACACGCCCCTTCCGGCGCTTTACCTGGTAGACTACGTACGGGTGTACCAACGGAATTAACCGATCTTAGGTGATCTAAAGTTTGGCAGGTGAGAAAGCGAATGGATCTTATCGGGGTGGTGTTAACCTGGACCGCGGTGATTACACAGTTCGTATTGATGATCGACAACCGGCAGGCCGGGGTGGGGGAGACGATAATCCGCTTCTTCAGTTTTTTCACCATTCTGACGAATACCCTGGCGGCGGTTTACTTTACCTACCGCTTGTCGGGCGGTCGCGGCTTCGTCACCCGGCCCGGAGCGATCTCGGCGATCACGGCCTTCATTTTGATCGTGGGCATCGTGTATCAGGTCGTTCTGCGGGGGATCTGGACCCCCGTTGGACTGCAACGGCTGGTCGACGAACTGTTGCATTCGGTTAATCCCGTGTACATGCTCCTGTACTTTTTCCTTTTTTCCGGGCGCGAAGATTACCAGTTTCGCCGTATCGTGCCGTGGTTGCTTTACCCCGCGGTCTATTTTGGCTTCGTGATCCTACGGGGTAGCGTGGCCGACTTTTATCCCTATCCCTTCGTGGACGTGGCTACGCTCGGATACGGGACCGTGCTGCTCAATTTCGCCCTGCTCACGGCCTTTGCCCTGCTGCTCATCGGCGGACTCGTCGGATTGGGGCGGTGGAAGGTATCGACCGGTGGGAAGTAAGGGGGCGACGGAGCGCAGGTGAAAGGCCTTCGGCGGCCGAACGGTGTATCTTCCCACCGAAAAGCCATTCCATGCGGTACCCGATTGCCTTCCTTTTACTAATTCTCTTCTGCACCCGCGCTCCGGCGCAAATCACTTTATACGAGCGAACACGGAGTAGCCTGCCGGACTATGAGGAATTTCTCCGCATGCCCAACGATGCGGCAAAAGCCGGCGAGCTGGAACCCAATCTGCAGTGGCTGCAAGCGGAATTCGAGCGGCGTGGGTTTGAAACGGAGCGACTCTCGAACGGAGGCATTGATATTTTTCTCGCTGGTTATCCCAACCCTGGGGAAGCCGCCGAGACGGTGTTGTTTTACAGCCACGTGGACGGACAGGCTGTGGATGAGTCAAAGTGGGTCCTGGCCCCACCTTTCCAGCCTACTTACGGGCGGATGGTCACGAATGAAGCGGGGGAAACGGTCTATACTCCGGCACAACTACCGGCCCGGCCCGATACCGGCGACGTACGGCTTTTTGCCCGCTCCAGCAGTGACGCCAAGGCACCGATCATGATGTTTCTCGTGGCCTGGGATCAAATGATCGCCGAGGGGAAGCAGCCTTCCTATGCGGTAAAATTCATCATCGATCCCATGGAGGAAGCCGGTAGTCCTTACCTGCCCGATGCCGTAGTCGCAAACAGGGAAAAGTTAGCGGCGGACCACCTGGTGATCCTCGACGGCCCCGTTCACCTGAGTAACCAGCCAACCCTCGTGGGCGGGGCGCGCGGCATCGCTACCGCGCGAATCGTGGTGTACGGCCCCAAGGTTCCCCAGCATAGTGGTCATTACGGAAATTACGCTCCCAACCCGGCCTTACGCCTGGCGCAGCTGCTGGCTTCGATGAAGGACCAGCGCGGACGGGTCACCATTCCCGGATTCTACGACGGGATCGAACTTGACCCCGCCACCCGCGACTTGCTCTCCGCCGCCCCGGACGATGCGGACCAGATCGCTCGCCGGATCGGATTCAGCCAAGCCGACCGGGTAGGGGAGAATCTGCAGGAAGCGCTGCAGTACCCGAGTCTGAACATCCTTGGTTTGTCCAGTGGCTGGGTAGGGGCCGAAACCCGCACGATCGTTCCGGCCACCGCTACCGCCGAGTTGGACGTGCGCCTGGTGAAAGAAACCGACGGGGACCGGCTATTGGGCCTCCTTCGTCAGCACATTGAGAACCAGGGCTTTCACCTTATTCCGGCCGAGCGGGAACCCACCGAGCGGGAACGGGCGGACTACCCCAGGCTCGCGGGCTTTTCCGGTAATACGAGTTACGGTGCATTCCGAACCGATTTGACGGGTGCTACCGGCAGCTGGCTGCGGCGGGGACTCGCGGGTGCACTCGGCAAGGACGTCATTCTGATCCGGACCATGGGCGGCTCGGTGCCCATCGCACCTTTCGTGAATACGCTGGATGTGCCCGCCGTCGTGCTACCGTTGGTGAACCCCGACAACAACCAACACAGTCCCAACGAGAATATCCGCTTACAAAACTACTTTTCCGGGGTCCGCAGCCTGTATGGCGTACTTACCGAAGATATTTGATCGCGTTTCGGTGAGCTACCTGACGGAGGCGCATTTCAAAGCCGGTAGTAATTAAAATAGGTGGCGGTTGCGGTATCTTGCTCCTGGTCCTGTTTTAGTTTACCGATCATGCCCTACCTGTTTCCCATAACAAAGGAGTTCAATAAGTGTACCCAGGCGATTCTTGGCCTAGGGTTCCAGCTGGCGTTCCGGAGTTTGAGAAGACCGGTCTTTTTAACCGCTTGTTTGTTCCTGGCGATCTCCTTGCCCGCCGCCCAGCCGTATACGCCGACGATCGTTAATCCCCTGACGGAATCCTGGCGGTGGCGGCATTTTCCGGAGTTGAACGATAAGGGAATACGTTGCATCGTGGAGACGCCGGACCGCAAGGTATTTGCGGGAAGCAGCGAAGGCGTCTTGGAGTACGACGGCTACGAATGGACGCCGCATCAGCAACCTAATAGTCCGACCACCTATCCGGTCGACCAACTGCTCGTTGCCGATGATGGATCGATCTATGCGAGCAATAATGCGGGCATTTACCGCTATTTTGGTGGACGTTGGACCCAAGAATTTACCACGCCGGAGAATTTTCGTTTTACGTTCCATGCCCTGAAGCAGCTAAGTGACGGCAGTATCGTTGGCTGTGCTGACCGCGGCTTCGTCCGGCTGGCCGACGGCGGCGTCAGTATGCTGACTTCCCCGAGTCGTGCAAGCTCACTGGCAAACTCCTTACCCAAGGTAAGCTGGATCCTGCTTCCCGAAGCGGCCCTGAACGAAGAGGAGGACATCCGTAGTACCTCGGATATCCTGGAAGTGAGTGGCGGGCGGATATGGCTGGCCCTGACCACGGGCATGGAGAGTGGTAAACTGCTTCGCCTACCCCTGGCGGATTACCTCGATGGAAAAATCGAATCCTTTTCCGTAGTGGAGAGTAAGGATGCCATTTACCTCGGGGCGGATCAAAAACTCCTCGAGGCGAACGACGGCCGGGTCTGGGTCATCAACAGTAGTTCCGACCGCGGCATCCTCGTTTACGATGGGGAGGAGTGGGAAACGGTATTACTCAACTCCCTCTTCGGCGGTGATGAGTATATGACCGACATCGTTCAGTCTGACAACGGCATTATCTGGATCAGTACCATCGCCAAGCTGTTCAGCTATTCCCCGAACGGCGAATGGGAGATCTATAAGTCGCCGCAATACCCTATTCCCGCCAATGGCTTGTTGCTACAAAAAAGCAGAAGCGATCAACTATGGCTTGCGGGTTATAAATCCAAGCTCCTCCTGTTAGACTTTTCCCTCAGCCGTTGGCTGACTTACGAGGGCCTGAGTTTTCAGCTTGCCGACGGACCGGAGGAGGATTGGTTCCTTGAATACGACAACCGGGTGGTTCATCGTAAGGGGAGTGAGTGGATCGCCTACGCGGAGGAAGACGGGCTGATGGATGCCCCGGTCCGGTTACTTCGAACGTCGGCAGGACAGCTCTGGGCGGCCGGCTCCCACCGCGGTAAAGCGGCTACCGCCATTTTACGTGGAAACAGGTGGGAACTTCACGTTCACCCGACCCTGTCCTGGGGTATAGACTACCGGGCCGTTTACGAGGCCAGCGACGGGGGTCTCTGGTTCGGGGGAAGCGTGGATGCCCGTACCCAGGATGGATTTTCCAGCGGGGTATTGGAGCTGCCTGATCCTGGGGCGGCGGATCTTCAGTGGGTGTATCATTATTACGGGGAGGACGGGCTGAACCAGGCTAACGTATATGGGATCACGGAAACACCGGATGGAACCATTTGTATCGGTGGCAGCAAGCTGATGTTCCTGCGCGGGGGTACCTGGCACGCGGCCGATGACGTGCAATTGCAGCAATTCGTGAATTGCCTGCAGCGTACGGATGATTTGCTCCTTGTCGGTAGCCGGTATTATGGCGTGTTCGTCTTTGATGGCAAGAACTGGACCAATTATACCACCGCGGACGGTCTTCCCGGCAATACCATCCTGAGTATCGACGCCGTATCGGACTCCCACTTTATCGTGGCCACCGAGAACGGCACCTGCGCCTTCGACGGCGTTTCCTGGACCACGGACATCTTACCCGACCAGCTGGACCTGGACTTCGAGGGAGGCACCATTACGCATACCGATCAATACATCTGGATCGATCACGTGCCACGGAGCTGGAAGCGTAGGGCCCTGACGGGAAGCACGTTTACCCTTGAGCAAAACGAATTTTTCAGCACCCGGTATAAACCGACGCGAACGCCGCCGGAAACCGCCATTGCGTTCTTCACCGAGCGGGTACCCGCTGACGGCAACGGTATTATCAGCTGGACCGGGAAGGACTTCTTCGGCACGACGGACGTGAAAAACCTGGTTTTCAGCTACCGGCTCGACGACGGTCTCTGGCAGCCCTACTCGCCGGAGGAGGAATACCCTTTCACCAGCATGGCCGACGGCCCGCACCGCTTAGAAGTACGTGCCCGCGATATCGACTTCAACGTCGACCCGACCCCGGCGGTCGCCTCATTTGAGGTGATGCCTCCGATCTGGAAGCAGGCTTGGTTTATCGGCTTGATCCTGCTCTTCCTCGCCATTTTCGGCATTTATGAATATCGGGTACTGAGTAAGAAGAAGAAGTTGGAGGTGGTCAATGCCTCTTTGCACGACCGGAACGACGAGATTCGCCTGCAGCGGGACAAGCTGGAAAGTATGCTCGTGCAACTGGAAAATCTCTCTAAGGCTAAACTTGGCTTCTTCACCAATATATCCCACGAACTGCGTACCCCGCTCACCCTCATCCTCGGCCCGATTACCCAATTGGTTGAAGACCAGGATACCCTCTCCGAGTCCCGGCGACAGCAGCTCCAAACCATCGTGCAACGTAATGCGAAGCGATTGCTGAACCTTATCGACCAACTCCTGGAGATTCGTCGCATCGAGCACTCATCGCTGGAGATCAACCTCAGCGACGTCCGGCTTTCACAATACCTCGGCGCCATTGTGGAACTCTTCGAGGACCTGGCCCTGGATCGGGATATCTACCTAAGTATGACTGACCGGACGGGAGGGCAATTTGCTTCGGTTGACCTGGACAAGGTGGAGAAAATACTGGCAAACCTCTTATCCAATGCCTTCCGCCATACGCCAAAGGGGGGCAGCATCAGCATAACACTCAGTGCCGAAACGGCCGAAGCGGCCGATCTGAACGCCTTTTACGACCGATACTTCAAAATGGAAGTAACCGATACCGGCACCGGGATCAGCCGCGAGAAGATTGCGTTGATCTTCGATAAGTACTACACTTCGGGTACCGATGTTACCCCGAGTGGTGGAACTGGCATCGGTCTCTCTTACATTAAGGACCTGGTGTACCTGATGCAGGGCGAAATTCGGGTGAAAAGCGTTGCCGGAGCCGGTTCAACCTTTACGGTCTACCTTCCGCTAGTGCCCGCCCATCAGGGATCGGCCGCTGAAAGCAATCTGCCACTTCCCCCCCTTACCTCCAGCGTCAAGGAAGCTAATTTGCTACAGGACGGATTCGTAGAGCCGACCGAACCGTATACGGAAGAAACGTGCCCGGCAAACAGGGAGCGGGTGTTGGTCGTGGAGGATAATCCCGATATGCTGCAGTTCCTCTCGCAGTTACTCGGCGACAGGTACCGGGTATCCACGGCGGTCAACGGGCGGGAGGGCGTGCGATTAGCCGAACAGCATTCCTTCGACCTGATCGTCAGCGACGTGATGATGGCCGAGATGGACGGTATGGAACTTTGCCGGCAGATCAAGGACAACCTCGCAACCAGCCATATTCCCGTGATCCTCCTTACGGCAAAGGTGCTGGACGAAAATAAGGTTTCCGGCTACCGGATGGGTGCGGATGACTACGTCACCAAGCCCTTTAATCCGGACTTGCTGCTGGTGCGGGTAAATACGATGCTCGAGCAGCGCCGGCGCTTGCGCGAGAAGTTTACGCTGGACTATCGGCTTACGCCGGAAGTAGAACAGCTCCCCTCTGCCGACGAGGAATTCATGAATCGCCTGGTCGGGCTGCTCCAGGAAAACGTTTCGGAATCGGAATTTAACGTAAAGGCAATGTGCGATGCCATGCACCTCAGCCATATGCATTTCATCCGAAAGGTAAAGCAGCTTACCGGCAAGAAACCCATCGACCTGCTCAAATCGTACCGGATGAAACGGGCCAAGGAATTACTCTCCCAAGGTAGCCTTACGATCGCCGAAGTAGCCTATCAGGTGGGATTCGATCTGCCGAATTCGTTCAGTCGTACCTTCAAGAAGGAGTTCAACATGACCCCGACGCAATACGCGAGTAGCGTGCAGGAAGAAGAGGTCTGAGGATAGGGCATTCTCAATCAGCTTATCCAGCGATTCGCTCCTCCCACGCCGGGTACTCCTTTTTGATCAGATCCTTGGCCCAGTGTCCGTAGAAACCGTAACCGGTACGCCGCTCATTCTCGATGTCTTTCAGCCGGTACTTGATCACGCCGTCGCGGCCGATGAAGATTGGCCGGAAGCTTTCCAATTCGTAGAATCGCGCCCAGATCGTACTGCTGCTGTCGGGTACGATGATGCGGTCGCGGCCCGTAGGCTGGTCAGGTGCTTCGATACGGTCCTGGCGGTAGCCATCAATGCGAACGGCGTCGAGAAAGGACACGGCGCCGCGTATGGCCGCTTTTACGGCTTCATCCGGTTCGGGAATCTCCATAAGGAATCGAACGATTTCCACGCTTTCCTTGCCACTCAGACTGACGGGTTCAAAGGTGCGGGCGGGTGCGGGAGCAAGCGTTTCCCGGTCGTGCTGGGCCCCCCAGGCCGTTAGTTCCCCATCCTGAACGTACTGGGTACGGAGGATGGCCGAAATGCCCCTTGCTACGGCATCGGCGGCAGCGGAGCGGACCCCGGTGGGAACACCGGCGTATTTCCCCTCGCCCTCCGAAATGTCCCTGAGCAGCGACATGATGTCGATCATGACATTATCATTGTAGGTGATATGGCCGTGATAGCCCGAGGTGTCGGGGTACTCCTGTGGCCAGCCTCCATTATCTAATTGGGCCTCCAGGAGGAAGTTAATTCCCTTCGTCGCAGCGTCCCGGTAGGCTTCGTTACCGGTTTCCTGGTAGGCCCCGATCAGGTAATCGATTTCCCGGGTGGTGGACTGATCGTCGAAGGTGGTATCGTCTTCCGACTTGTGGCCCCGGACCTCAGCCCGTTTTTGTTCCGTCAACTCCTTTTCGTAGTCGATGGCATCGCCGTCGTCCTGTGGCCAGCCCCCGTTACTGCGTTGGTAGAGCAGCATCCGCTCGGCTACCGGATCGGTAAAGGCGAGGGCATCCATGCCGGGCGAAACCCGGCGGGGCTGGCAGCTAACAAAGGCAAAAAAGAATAGGGAGACGATCGAAAACTTCAAGCAATACATCATAACGACAGTGAATATAACAAGGCCTAACGGCCGATAAATACAGCGTATCTGCAATGTGAAAAGCGGCTAGGCTATTGATAATTCGCGCATAATTGCCGTTAGGACTGCTCGCGTCGGTCACGGGGCGGCTGCCATGTGCTTTCCTTTTCCGGCAAAGGTCTCTGACTTCTCTGGCAATTGCGGCAAGTACCTATATGTTTAGACAGCAAATAACATATATTGTAGCTGATACCACTCCCTTACTTCTGCTCTCGCATCGTGCTTGGGGATGTAAGGAGCTGTCTCTTGGTACCCGTTCACTTCCAATGCGGGTCCTGACTACAGGGGTGGGCTTTCTACCATTTTTTCAACAAACACAATACATGAGACATACATTTACCTTTTCCTTATTGCTGTTAATGGGGCTGTTGCTGCAACCCCTGACCCCGATAGGGGCACAACAAGAAAGAGCGGCAACGAAGTTTATTTCCCCAGCCCACCAGTTCCGGTCCCAGGCTATCGCGGAGAGTGGCCGCTCCGGAGGTATGGAAATGCTTAGATTGGAAGAACCGGTCTGTCAATTGCGAACCGACGAGCAAGCGGCACGGACCCACGTTCAACCTCCCAAGCGTTTCCAGCGGGAACAGCAGGGAATTACTAAGGCCTCAGACTGCGGAATGATCGAAGTGACCTACCTAGGCTTCGAGGCCTTCCCCCAAGCCCTGGCTTCCTTCCAATACGCCGTAGATATCTGGGAAAGCGAACTTAACACCATCGTTCCGGTTCGGGTAATCGCCAACTTTGTTCCCCTGGGCCCCGGCATTCTGGGATCCGCCGGACCGACCTTTATTTTCAGAGATATTCCGAATGCCGTCCCCGGCACTTGGTATGGTGCAGCCCTGGCGGACCAGATAGTCGGTGTGGATCTGGCCCCTGGTGAATTCGATATAGCCGCCAACTTCAGTAGCACCTTCGGGTGGTACTTCGGCCGCGACGGCAACCCGCCCCCCGGTACGTATGACTTTGCTACCGTGGTCCTCCATGAACTCGGCCACGGCTTGGGCTTCTTCGGTTCTACTAATGCCGTACCCGACCCCATATTGGGCATTTACGGGTTTGAAGGCTTTCCCACTATCTATGATGGATTCATAGAAAACGGTGCCGGCACTACCCTGGCCGACATAGCCGCTCCGGGAGTGGTGAGCGCCGAACTCGGAGCTTTCCTGCAGAGCGGCGATCTGTTCAACAATTCTCCCCAGGCTGTTGCTGCCAACGGAGGGATACAGCCTGCCGTTTATGCCCCCTTACCCTTTCGCCGGGGGTCGAGCTTCTCCCACTGGGATGAAGCCACTTTTCCTCCGGGTACCCCCCAATCCCTGATGACGCCTTTCCTGTCGTTCCAGGAAGCCATCCACGATCCCGGTACGGCCACGATCGGAATGTTCAAAGACCATGGATGGAACGCCTCCCAAGACTGTGAGGCTCCCCCCCAGGTTGATGATACCAAGAACTGTGACATCACCGGGGTAAGTTTTGATCCCCTCGCCCCAGATCCAATTTGCGACGTAGATGGAGATCTCGGCCCTCCAGGTTCTCATGCCATCTTCTTACGCATTGAAGGGATTGACCCACTCAACCAGCCGGTTGATCGGGATGCTTACGAAGTGAAGATCAAAGGCAAAGTTTACCCCATCGCGGATGTAGGTTATGATTCTTTTGAGGGCGAACTCTACCTGTATTTACTCGTGGGAGGAATACCCAGTGATGGTAAAAAGAATTTACCCGTTAAGGTGACCCTGAAAAATGGCTGCGTGGCGGTTGCTCCCAAACTTTATACGGCCCCCCGCTGCCCCACCGCTTTAGAAAAGACTGCACCGCAGGTGGCGCAAACCGACCGGTCGGTTGCTTTGGTTGACCTGGAAATTTTCCCCAACCCGTCAAGCGGACTGGTGCGCATAGCCAGCGCTACCAGCGGCGAACTGCAGGTGGTCAGCGGGGTTGGCCAACTGCTGCACCGAAGCCATATCGAAGCCGGTACATCGCTCGAGTTGAACCTCAGTCACCTGGAAACCGGCATGTATACCATCAGAGTGGTCGGAAAGGATGAATCCTCCGTCCGCCGCGTCGTACTCAATCGCTAACCACCCGGTTGGTCTTTAAAAGGGGAGTGTGCATCCAGCACACTCCCCTTTTCTGATTTTAAGCCCCCTCTATCGCCAAAACCGAGTCACCGCGCCAGAGTAGGTCTTTAAGTGCCCGGCTGGGTGCTCCTGTCAGGTAAAGATGGAGTATGGAAGCGGACTACTCGGAAAATTTTCCAGCAGGTAGTTCCGGCATCGCGTTGAAATTTCCTCGCGGCTATTAAAGTTTTGGCATTTCGTGCCACTAATGGTCGCATCCCCGGAGGACTGTTCCTGCCAGGTTCGGGCAATGCGCGTGCGCAGCTTGAGAAATTTTGTACCTGCGTGCCCGCCCAAATCCTACCCGCTGGCCACCCGGCTTATCCCCTGACCTGCAAAGGTCCAGGTTCGGCTGTTCGCTAAAATTGATGGCGGCAAGCGGAAACAGGCGAATAGTGCTCCTAAGGAGATATGCGAAAAGCGGCTAGGATATTGATGATTTCCGAATAGTGATCTGGCGAAGGGTGCGACTATATTTGGCGGATACGGATCAATGCCGTTCTGGAAACATTCTTGTCGCAGGACCCGGGATGGCAGCACCGGCTTCCTGAACCCGCGATCAATACTTTACCCTTCAGATCATGCACAGAATACTCCTATTTATACTTGGCTTGGCGATGACAGCATGCCAGCAACAGTCCGAAGACGCCGCAAACCCACCGGTGGAAGAAGCCGATCCCTGGCAGGGAATGCAAACGATCCTGGATGACATCCAGCCGCCGGAATTTCGGGATGCCGATTTCGATATCACGGACTACGGGGCCGTAGCGAACAACGATTCCGATGCCCTGCCCGCCATTACCGATGCCATTCGTGCTTGCAATGAAGCGGGCGGTGGTCGGGTGGTGGTTCCCCCGGGCACCTTCCAGGTTAACGGGCCTATTCACCTGCTCAGTAACGTGAACCTGCACGTCTCCGAAGGGGCCACCCTGCGTTTCAGTACGCGTCCGGATGATTACCTCCCCGCCGTACATACCCGTTGGGAGGGAGTGGAAACCTACAATTACTCCGCCCTGGTGTACGCCTACGAGCAGGAAAACATAGCCCTCACCGGCACGGGCACCCTCGACGGGCAGGCTGGTAACGAAAATTGGTGGCCCTGGTCGGGTTCGGACCGGTACGGATGGGAAGAAGGGATGCCGAGCCAGTCCGATGACATCAGTCGCCCGCAGCTCTACGCCTGGAACACGAATGAGGTTCCATTAGAGGAACGGCGATTCTCGGGGATCAGCTACCTGCGTCCCAATTTCGTCCAACCGTACCGCTGCACGAACGTCCTCATCGACGGCGTCACTATCCGCAACTCGCCGATGTGGATCCTGCATCCCGTCCTATGTGAAAACGTGACCATTCAGAACGTCCGCGTGATCAGTCACGGACCCAACAGCGACGGCTGCGACCCGGAGAGTTGCCGCAACGTCCTGATCAAGAACTGCTTCTTCGACACCGGCGACGATTGCATTGCCCTGAAATCGGGCCGTAATCAGGACGGCAGGAATAGTGGCCGCCCCATTGAGAACGTGGTGGTGCAGGATTGCGAGATGAAAGATGGCCACGGCGGCGTCGTTATCGGCAGCGAAGTAAGCGGCGGCGCGCGGAACATTTACGCGGAGAATTGCGTGATGGACAGCCCGAACCTGGAGCGAGCCATTCGCATCAAAACCAATAAGATTCGGGGGGGCACCATAGAAAATTTGTACTTCCGCAACATCGAAGTGGGGGAAGTCAGGGAGGCGGTAGTGCGCATCAATATGCGGTATGCCATCTTCAGCGATACTACCCAAACCTATATTCCGACCGTTCGCAATGTATTCATAGAGAACGTGACTTCCGAAAAAAGCCGCTACGGACTCTTACTCGAAGGCTACGACAGCGAGCATCCGATTCGGGAAGTCCACCTTACCGATTGTAAGTTCGAAGGCGTCGAGGAAGGCAACAAAATTGAGTACGTCGAAGACCTGGTGTACCGCGACTTCTACGTCAATGGCGAACAACTGGAAGGGCCAGTAGCCCAGTGACCCCTCTCGAATAATCCCGCACGTCTCTCAAGCACACTTATGCGTTCAATTTTTCCCTTAAGCCTTATACTTTCTTTACTCACCTGTCCGCTGATTGCCCAGGATGGACCAATCGGATGGGCTTCCCTGAACGGTGGAACCACCGGTGGCGCGGGCGGGGAGGAAGTCACCGTTACTACCCGCTCGGAATTGTTGCTCAACCTCCAGGGAGCCACGCCCCGAGTTATCCTCGTTGCCGATACGATCGACCTGGCGCTCTACGAACGGATAAAGGTGTTCGGGAACAAAACGGTACGGGGAGCAAGTCCGGCCGCCATGATCCGCTACGGTGGCCTCGAAGTCGTTGGCAACAACGTCATCATTCAGAACCTGTCCATTGGCGATTCCTATGACGGGGATTTCGATGGGAAAACGCACAGCACCGATGCCATAACCATATACGGTCAGAATGTCTGGATCGACCACTGCTGGTTTTATTCCGCGGCAGACGGATTGGTGGACATCCGCAGCGGGAACGGCCTGGACGCCGACTTCATCACCATATCCAACTGCCGCTTCAGCGATCACAATAAAGTGAGCCTGATCGGATCCAGTGACGATCAGGTGGAAAGCCGCGGCCACCTGAAGACCACCTACTATAACTGTTGGTTTGACGGAACCTATGGAAAGGGCTTGACGCAGCGCTTGCCTCGCGTCCGCTTCGGAGACGTACACGTTCTCAATTCCTACTATGAGGGAATCCTGTCTTACGCCGTTGCCGCCCGCTTCGAGTCGAACGTCGTGGTGGAGAGCACCTACTTCCGCAACACCAAAAATCCGCACGTCGTCGAAGACGAAGGGATGGGGATCCGGGAACCCGAGCTGGTCGCCATCAATAACATCTATGAAGGCAGTACCGGATCTAAGGAAACGAACGGCGATGCTTTTGTACCGGCCGATTTTTACGCCTACACCGCCCTGCCCGCCGGGGAGGTAGCCGCTGCGGTGATGAATGCTGCCGGGCCCTTCAATCCGGAAAACAACCAGCCGCCGGTAGCGGTGACGGATACGGTTGATATGACGGACGTGATAGCTCCCACGGTCGTAGACGCCACGGCCAACGATACCGACGCTGACGGAGGCGAACTGCGCATTTCCCGCATCCTGAACGACCCATCGGGCTTGGTCTCCATTCGGAATAATCAAATTACCTATATCCCCCCTTCATCGTCTACCGGTACGGCAACGATCGAGTACGAACTGGTCGATACACAGGGCGGCGTGGCGCAGGGTAAGATCATCGTGGTTTTCGATACCTCTACGGTGGCAACCCGGGAGGTCCTGCCGGGTGCGGCCGTACAGGTTTTTCCTAATCCGGCCATCGGTCAGGTCACCATCACGGTCGATGAGCGGCTGGCGCCGCGGGCCGAACTAAGACTGCTGGATGCCTTCGGACGCCGGTTCCCCGCTTGGCACATATCCGCCACGGCAGCCACCGAATACCGGCTGGATGCCGCCCAACTTCCGCGGGGCATCTACCACCTCGTCATTCGGTCGGGCAAGGCAGTGCGGACCGAACGGTTGATACTGACCCGGTAGCGTAAGAAAATATTGATAATGCACAACGTATACCAAGGGATATTTTGGCTAACGGTCGGCACGTTCGTCCTGTTCTTCGCGAGTTGCCGCTCCGTTCCGACCTCACCGCCCACCGTGTTTTTGATCGGAGATTCCACGGCCGCCAATAAACAGGAGGACCGCCGGCCTGAAACGGGTTGGGGAGAAATGCTGAGCATATACTTTCAGTCGGAAGTCACGGTTGATAATCACGCCCGGAATGGCCGGAGTACCAAATCGTTTCGCGACGAAGGGCTTTGGGAGACGGTACGTACCCGGATCACGCGGGGAGACTACGTCTTCATGCAATTCGGACACAACGATAGCAAGCCCGATACGTCCCGTTATTCCTCACCCGAAGCGTACGGAGAAAACCTGCGCCGCTTTATAGAGGAAACGGAAGACCAGGGTGGGCGGGCCGTAGTGTTGAGCCCCATCGTCCGCCGTCACTTCGATGCGGCGGATAGCCTACAACGCACCCACGGCGAGTATCCGGCTACGGCCGAGCGAATAGCGCGCGAAATGAAGGTACCCTTCATCGACATGACCAGTTTAAGCCGTGAAGTAGTCACCGAACTAGGCGATGCCGAATCGAAGAAACTCTACCTCTGGGTGGCCGAAGGAGAGAACGAAAATTATCCGGAAGGAGTAGAAGATAATACCCATTTTTCACCCGAGGGAGCCCGCACCATGGCGGGATTGGTAGCCCGCGCCATTGCCGACCAAAACATTCCGCTACAAAAGTATTTGCTGCCGAGCGTGAACGGCAACCGGCGCTAACCGTCAGTTGGAAGTCGCCAGTGCACAGCAGGCCAAAATTGAATATATGCCAGTGATCCGCTGCATCCTGATGCTGACCGTACTGCTGCTAAGCGGCTTACCGGTTGGCGCCCGGGACGTGACTGGCGCTAATCCTGCGCTCGGCGCCCCAATTTTCCGGACCCCACCCGAAGACATCGTTCTGCGGGTGGGATATGGGCGTCCGTACCCCACCATCGGAGCGGCACTCGACGCGGCCCGCCAAGTGAATCGAGCGGAAGAACGGATCGTAATCCTCATCGATCCCGGTGATTACGAGGAGATGCTCTACATCGACGTTCCCAGGCTCACGCTACGCAACGCGGCTACTTCCCCGGGCATCCAGCTGACCGACGGGGGGGTGAACATCGGGCCGGGAACAGTGCGCGTCACTTCCTACTACGGGCACGGCTACGACTACTATAGCCAGGGCAGCGACCACCGCTGGAATGCGGATACCCTTGCTGAGAACCTGCGCCGGGGGGGGCTGCTGGCCGGAAATCCTACCGTTGGCAGCACCAGCGGTTCGTACTGGAGCGCGACGGTGATCGTGGATGCCGAAGGTTTCCGGGCGGACCACATCATTTTCGAAAATTCCTTTAACCAGTACATATCCCGTAAGGAAGCGCGGGACAGTGTGGTGCAGTGGCCGGAGGGCGGCAAAGGAGTTCGACCGCGGGAATACGGGAATACGACCGTACAGCAGCGGCCATTCGTGGAACGCGCCGCTGCGATTGCCTTTACCGAGCAGGCCGATCGGGCGATCCTGAACCAGTGCCGGGTAGTCGGGCGCCAGGATTCTTTCTTCGGTGCTGCCGGCGCCCGGGTCATGGTCTTCAAGGGCATTATGATGGGTGCGGTGGACTATATTTTCGGTGGCATGCATGCCCTCTTTTACCGTACCGAGCTGATGATGAACGTCAGCGATCTTCCGAATGACCGATCCTACATTACTGCCGCGCATTATCCGCGGGGCAAAGGCATGCTGTTCTACCGTTGCCGGGTAGTCTCACCAACGCCCGGCCAAGAAACGGCTTCCGCCTACGGAGCGAAGCCTGGCTATTTTGGAAGACCGTGGCGACCCGACAGCAGCGAGGTGGTGTTTTACCGCACGGTGATCGATACCTCCGCCTATCCCGCGGCGGAAGGCCAGTCCCTGATCTTGCCAGCGGGCTGGAACGATTCCCTGGGCGGGCAGTCACCGTATATGTACGAGTATGCTTCAGAGGAAGTTAGCGGCAGTTCCAACGATACCGAGCGTGCGGCGTGGGCGACGCTACTGGCTAAACCCGTGTTGGCAGACGGGCATCGGATTCAACCCATTACCTTCATGGCCGGCGAGGACGACTGGAATCCCCTGCCTGCCCTTCTTGCCACCCTACAACGACAACAACCCTGAGCCATGGCAGATACCCTTAAGATCCACCCAGCAGATAACGTGATCGTAGCCTTGCGTGACTTTCAGGCCGGTGAAACGGTTGCCGATGGAGCCGTCCCCATTGAGCTGCTCGAAGACATCCCCATCAAGCACAAATTTGCCGGGCGCGACTTTAAGGAGGGGGAGCTCATCATCATGTACGGGGTGACCGTAGCCAGGACCTTGCGTCCGGTGCCCAGGGGAACAAGGATTTCCACCGAGAACGTGGTGCACGCTTCCAGTGAATACGCGGTAGGGGAGCGTGACCTAAGCTGGGATGCCCCCGACGTATCCGCCTATCGGGAGCGGACCTTTATGGGCTATCATCGGAAGGACGGCAGCGTGGGTACCCGCAATTACTGGCTCGTAATACCCCTGGTCTTCTGCGAGAACCGCAATATCTCGGTGATCGAAGCGGCCATGGTAGAAAAGCTCGGCTACGTGACGGATCGCGAATTCAGCGTGGACGTCGACGCCCTCATCCGGCAGTACCGCGAAGGCAGCAGCGCGGAGGATATCCTGAAAACGGACGTGCTTCGCAGCGGGGAGGAATTGCAGCATAACCGGGTCTTTCCGCGGGTTGACGGGCTGAAGTTTCTGACTCACCAGGGGGGCTGCGGCGGCATCCGGCAGGACTCGGAAGCACTTTGCCGACTGCTTGCCGGCTACCTCAATAATGCCAACGTCGCCGGAGCAACGGTTCTTAGCCTCGGCTGTCAGAACGCGCAGATATCCTTGTTGCGGGAAGCGGTGGACCGGGTGTCTCCGGGATCCGATAAACCCCTCTACATCCTCGAGCAGCAAGGGAGTAGTTCCGAGCGCGACTTCATCGCGGAGGCCGTCAAGGTAACCTTTACCGGCCTGATGCAGGCTAATTCCATTGAGCGAAAGCCCGCCCCCATTAGTAAGCTGACCCTCGGACTGGAATGCGGTGGTTCGGATGGCTTCTCCGGCATCACGGCTAATCCCGCGCTGGGCTATACTTCCGACCTTCTGGTGGCGCTGGGTGGGAAGACCATTCTGTCCGAGTTCCCCGAACTCAACGGGGTGGAGCAGGAGCTCGTCAACCGCTGCACCACCGACGAACTAGCCGAGAAATTCGTCAACCTGATGCGCACCTACAGCAAGCGGGCCGAGGAAGTTGGTTCCGCCTTTTCCATGAACCCTTCACCCGGTAACATCAAGGACGGGCTTATAACGGACGCCATCAAATCCGCCGGCGCGGCCAAGAAGGGCGGGACTTCGCCGGTAGCCGACGTGCTGGACTACACCGAGCAGGCAACGCGGCCGGGGCTCAACCTCCTATGTACGCCCGGCAACGACGTGGAGAGCACCACGGGCCTGGCTGGGTCGGGCGCTACCCTCATTGTCTTTACTACGGGGCTGGGTACCCCGACCGGAAACCCGATCGCCCCTACCGTCAAAATGTCCAGTAACAACGCCCTGGCCAGGCGGATGGGTGATCTGATCGATATCAATGCGGGCACCGTGGTAAGCGGCGAGGATACCATTCAATCCAAAGGAGAAGAATTACTGGAGCTACTGATCCGGATCGCGAGCGGGGAGCAACGTACCCGGGCGGAGCGGCTGGGCCAGGATGATTTCATCCCCTGGAAGCGCGGCGTTTCCTTATAAACCCTAAGATTCCCCGACCACCCCAACCAAGAACTATGCAAGAACTTACTAGAAATACCGCCGGCGTGGGTCCGGCTCCCGCGGAAGCTGTTTTACAATTTGGCGGCGGCAATTTCCTGCGGGGGTTTGCCGACTGGATCATAGAGGTCTATAATAAGCAGGCAAAGGAGCCCCTGGGGGTCTTAGTGGCCAATAATTCGGACCGGAAGATCTACCGCGACTGGCGGGCACAGGACGGACTTTACCACGTGCTTACCCGCGGAATCAGCCAGGGCGAACTCGTCGACAAACAGGAATTAGTTACCAACGTGAGCCGCGTGATCAGCATGGACTCGGAGTGGGAAACCTTCCTGGCATCCGCCACGAACCCGGACATCCGGTACATCATCTCCAATACGACCGAGGCCGGTATCCGCTTTTCCGAGCAGGACAAACTTACCGATTCGCCACCCTCCGAATTCCCCGCCAAGCTCACTGCCTGGCTTTACCGTCGTTTTCAGACCTTTCAGGGGGCGGCGGAGCGCGGGTGTATCGTCCTTCCCATGGAACTCATTGAAGACAACGGCAGCGTTCTCCGGGAACTGGTAAAGCGGAATGCCAAATCGTGGGAATTGAAGGCCGACTTTACCACCTGGATCGAGGATCACTGCATATTTTGCAGTACGCTGGTTGACCGCATCGTTCCCGGGGTAGGGAAGGGGGAAAGCGAAGAGGTTTACCAGCGAATCGGCTACCGCGACGTAGCGGTGACCCAGGGGGAACCCTACCACCTACTGGCCATAGAAGCTCCGGAGGAGGTAAGGAAGGAACTGCCGCTCGACAAGATCGGTCTGAACGTTTTATACACCGATGACCTGACGCCCTACCGACGTAGTAAGGTGGCCATTCTGAATGGTGCGCATACCTCGATGGTGCCGGTAGGCTACCTGAGCGGCAAAGAAACGGTAGGTGAAACCCTGGAGGATGAAACGACCGGAGGGTTTATCCGGGACCTCATCTTTAAAGAGATCATCCCCACGCTGGACCTACCCGAAGTCGATCTGGAAAAATTTGCCAACGATGTGCTGGACCGCTTCCGCAATCCCTTTATTCACCACCAGCTGCTGAGTATTTCCCTGAATTCGGTTTCGAAGTTCCGCACCCGCGTATTGCCCTCCCTCCTGGCTTACCTGGACCAGCAGGGCCACCCACCCCGCCGCATGGTGATCGCCATGGCAGCCCTGGTCCGCTTTTACCGCGGAGACCGCAGCGGCCAGGATATTCCCCTCAAGGATGACCCGTGGGCCATTGAATTCCTGCACAATGCGTGGAAGGAGGCGGAAGCGACCGAAGCCGGCATGCAAAAGCTAAGTGAGCAAGTCTTAAGCTGGGAACGCGCCTGGGGGCAGGACCTTTCGGACCGGGAGGAGCTGAAAAAAGCATTGGCCTCCGCGCTCCTGAGTATTGAGCGAAAAGGCATGGAAACCACCGTGGCCGATACCCTAAAATCCTGATCGTATGCGTCTTTCTCTCCTGGTCACTCTTTTGTTACTTGCCGGCATGACCCATGCCCAAGATGCTCAGCCGCTGTATTCCGGAACCATCCCGAATTCCCGGGAAGTAGCCGATCCGGAAACGATGGTTGACCGCGGTGTTGGCGGTCGGGCCTTTAACGACGTGGCCGTACCGGAGCTGACGGCTTACCTGCCGGAGCATCCGAATGGTAAGGCGGTTATTATTTGTCCCGGCGGTGGGTACGCCCGGTTGGCCTACGACAAGGAAGGTGTTTGGGTTGCCGAGCGACTCAACCAAGACAGCATCACCGCCTTCGTTCTCAAGTACCGTATCCCCCAGACGAAGACCAACGTCGACCGGTCGCTCGCGCCCCTCATGGATGCCCAGCAGGCGCTGCGTACGGTGCGTAAAAATGCCGGGCGGTATCAATTGGACCCAAGGAAGATCGGTATCATGGGCTTTTCCGCCGGAGGACACCTGGCTGCTACGGCGGCCACCCGCTTCGGTCGTAACGCCGATCCGAACGAAAGGGATACCACTTCGGTGCGTCCGGACTTTGCCGCGCTGATCTATCCGGTGATCAGCTTCGATTCGACCATCACCCACGCGGGTTCAAGGAATAACCTGATCGGTGAATCGCCCGCCGAGGGATTGGCCGAGCTGTTTTCGGCCGATCGCCAGGTCAGCACCGCAACGCCTCCGACCTTTCTGGTCCACGCCGCTGACGACCGTGCGGTGCCGGTAGAGAACAGCCTACGCTTTTATAAAAGCTGTTTGGAGCACGGCGTGCCCGTGGAGATGCACCTTTACCCGGCCGGCGGGCACGGTTTCGGACTGAAGAATGCCACCACGGTGGATGATTGGACGGAACGAATAGTGAACTGGATGCGTACGCTGTAATTGGCCAGCTGTGTTCCCGCGCCCCGCCGCCAAAGCGTTTAATCCGCATACCTTGGAAAGCTGACCGCGGTGGCGGCCGTACCTTGTCCGGAATAACGACTGAGGGATGAACAGGAGAACAGTGTTGCTCTGCGGAGCACTATTAGCAGCCGCTGCCGGCCACGGGCAAACCGGCTACACGCCCCGGGATACGTCCTATTCGATCCATAGTACGTACACCAAGGTGGTGAAAGACCACCCGCAAGTTAAGGAGGTGTATGGCCGGCTACCGGAGGGTGTGGAAGAGGATACCAACCTGGTGTATGCTACCGTAGGAGCCGGGAGGGAGCTGCACCTGGACGTGTGGTGCCCGGTCGACAAGGGTCGTTTCCGGCCCGGGATTCTGATGATCCACGGAGGTGGATGGACGACCGGATCGAAGGAGAACCTGCACCCGATGGCCCGGCAATTAGCCGCCGAAGGATACGTCACGGTTACGCCCGAATACCGCCTGAGCGGGGAAGCGGCCTATCCCAGTGGCGTCCGCGACCTGAAGTTGGCGGTACGCTGGATGCGGGCCCACGCCGCCGAATACGGTATCGACACCAATCGGATCGCCGCCTACGGCGCTTCGGCGGGCGCGCATTTGGCTTCCCTGCTCGGAACTACGAATGAGTTGTCATTATACGACACGCTGAGTCCTCTAAGCACGTATTCCGACGAAGTGCAGGCCGTATTAAATATCGATGGTATCGTTTCGTTTGTCCACCCGGATGCCGAACCCGAGTGGACAGGTCGATCGGCCAATGCCTGGCTGGGCAACTATACCGAAAACTACCCCCGGTGGCAGGAAGCTTCTCCACTTGAATACGCAGGGGAAAATACTCCGCCCTTCCTATTCGTAAATAGCTCCTACCCCCGGTTTCACGCCGGTCGGCAGGAGCTGATAACTATACTCGATCAATATAATACACCTTATAAGGTGTTCACCTTTGCAGGTTCACCGCATGGTTTCTGGCTGTTGGAACCCTGGTTCGAGCCAACCCTGAACCATGCGGTGAACTTCCTCGAAGAAGTCTTCGGCGAACCCTAGAAGGGCCGCCAGCGCGGATCACCGGCGTCGGTACGGCCGGCAAAGCCCGTATCGTCGAAATTGAAGTTCCCTTCGTAGGGGGCTACCCACAAATCCTGGGCGGTACCGTTGTACTGAATTGCCGGGAATCCGGGTATTTCGGACCCCTCGGTGAACTCGAAATCGGAGGTCGCATAGGTATTGACGATGTTGAAGTTCGTCGACTCCAGGCCATCGTAAATCCCCTTGATGTCCGTAGCGCCGGTCTCACCTTCATCCCATCCGGGGCCCCAGATAGAGTTCGTGATGGAGATGCCTTCGAGGACATTACTCAACAGGCCCTCTTCGCCACGCCAGCGGAACATAATGCCGCCGCCGGCATCCCCGACCTCGTGAAAGGTACAGTTGTTAATGGTGATGGACTGGGTGTTCTGCCGGGATTGGAACAACACGTGAACCTTATAGAAGGTGCTATTGGTGAGGTTGATATTGTCTACGGCCGCCATTCCCACACCGTCGGTGTCGGTGGTCAAAACGCCGTAGCCACCGATATGGTGGACTATGGAGTTGTTGATATTGAGGTTGCCGAGGAACATTTGCGTCCGGATCCGAATGATCCCCCGGAACTGGTTAATGATGCAGTTGTCGAAAGTAAGTTCGTTCAGCACCGTACGGGTTTCGAGGTTCGGGTTGAAAACGTAATCTCCGCCGATATCCTCTCCCCGAAGCTCAATATCAATGAACCGCACATGGTCGATGGTAGAGCCCTCTACGATATTCCAGTTGCCGGTAGTGTAAAGGACGGGTCGCTCGTTGCCGAAGCCGTAAGCGGAAGCGAAGGTTATCGACTTATCCAGGTCGTCGTCGGGAAAGTTGTAAAGAAAGCCTTTCTGCAGCACGATGGTATCTCCGTCGTTGGCATTGGCCACGACGGTCGTGAGCGTGTCGGGGTCACTTGAATTGCTCAGGTCGATTACCGTCGGGTTACTCAAGTTGATGGCACTGGCGATGGTCGTGAAGAATTCATAGCCGCGCAGCGTTTCACCGTCGGCTCCGCTGTAAATAGCTACGGTGTACTCGGTTTCGGCCTCCAACCCGCGAACGATGTACACGCCGGTGTCCTGTTCGACGGTGTACGTCATAAGGGGCGTTTCCAGTCGTTCGTCCGATCTGGCAAACACCCTCACCATGGTGACCGGAGCGCCGGAAACTTGCCAACGTACCCTCACCTGACCGTCCAGCATGTCTCCCGGGGTCGGGATCGTGAGAATCGATGGGAAGCGCTCAGTGCGTACTTCCCCTAAATCCGACGGACGACTGTCGTATTCGTCGGTATCCGCGTGGGCCGTAGCCCGGACTTGGTAGAGCGTGGAGTAAAGGAGGGGCTCTCCCAGATTCTCTTCACTCAGTACTACGTAGCTGGTATCTGATTCCAGGGTGTAGAGAACCGTCATAAAGGAATCCCGGCTGACCTCAATCGTATAGGAATTGGCCTCCTTGATGTTGCCCATGTTAACCAGGATGGTATTGAAATCCGCCATCAACGGTTCGTTCAGTACGGGACGAAACAGGCGTGTGCGTGGATAAATCTCCTCTTTTTCGCAACCGGCGAAGAAGAGCGTCATACCCGCCACCATTAATATCAAGACCTGGGGAAAGGTTATTCTAAGATTATGCATGATTATTCTTGATTGAGTGACCGACTAGTTGAAACCGTAGCCGTCATTAGAGAGTGTACCCTGGCTGTTGGTAATGGCTTCTTCGGGGATGGGGAAGATGTAGCGAACGGTTCCCGGAGCCGGTCCTTCGTCGATGTAGTTGCGCCAGTCCTTCAGGATCCATTCGTCGTAAACGGTGATCTCGTCGGTGAGGGCGATAAGCCAGGGCTCGCGCTCCCAGGTATCGTCGGGCGGAGCGACCACGTCCACATTCGGGTTAAGCAGTACGAAGTCGCCACTTTCGTCGATCTTCCAGTAGATGTAATCGGGTAGGGGAGCATACTTACCGGTTCCGGTAGCGGCGGCGTCGGCCATGGCCTTTAGGTTCTCCACCATTACTTCCATTTTTTCGGAGTAGTTCCCCCAGCGGATAAGTTCATATTTACGGATCATTTCACCGCCGAATTCCCAGGCCCGTTCGTTTACGATAGCCTCAAAGAAGGATTCCTTACTGGAAGAAATGTCGCTAATGTATTCGTCGACATCTTCGTCCCAGTCCGCTTCGTCGAAGGCACGCTGGCGTACCCGGCGCAGGGCATTCTGAGCCACCGCCGTAGGGCCGTTGAGCTCATTTTCGGCCTCGGCGTGCATCAGCAGTACGTCGGCGTAGCGTAGCATGGGCCAGTTTATGCCGGTCCCTTTCGCGGAGGAGGCTCCGGGAGGGGAGTCGAGGTACCAGCGGCTCCACTTACCCTGGGAAAGGTTGGTGATGCCCCCGTTTACGAAGGTCTTGTTGCCATCCACTTCCACCATCCAGGCGGCAACGGTGACATCACGGCGGATGTCGGCCGTGTCGAAGGAGTAGTAGTAGGTAGGGGGAATGGACATGTAGTTGTTGCCCGATCCGTAGTCATGTGCCGCCGTAGCGCCTCCGCGAACGGTGACGCCGATGTTCCAGCCCACATCGCCGTTACCCAGCGCAAAGGGTACTTCGAAGAGGATATCGCTGTTCACGGGGGATGCGAACTTGGCATTGTTCAGAAAGACCTGGCGGAAATCCTTCGGTAGCTCCCGGTCTTTAAGGTCCATCAGCTTGCCAGTGTAATCCTTGGCAATCTGATAGTAGTCCAGGTAGTCGGACTCCCGAGCCTGGGTCAAATCGGGGAGCAGGAAGTAACCACCCCGTTGGAGCGCGATCCGGGCGATCATGCCCAGCGTGTATTCCCGACTGACCTGCTCGATGCCGTAGGGCAATTCTTCAGCCCACATCATGTCGGCTTCCGCGTCGATCATATCCTGGATGACATTGGTCAGAATCACGTTCCGGTCTTCCTTGGGCAGGAAGAAATCATTCCCCGCCTTTGGTGCTTCGCGGACATTCGGTACGTCGCCAAAGTAGTAGACCAGCATGCTGTACCAGTAGGCACGCAGGGTGTAAGCTTCACCGAGCAATTGGTACATGGTACGGCTGGTGGCCACGTCCTCGGACTCCAGCGCTCCACTGCCTTGTATCCCCTCGATGGCAATGTTGGCGTCCCGGATAGCCGTGTAAGCGGCATTCCATACCCGCCGCAGGTCGTTGTTACTGGACAGCGCCTCCAGGTCCCAGATCTGGTACCGGTCACTGGAACTGGTCCAGCCGCTGGCGTGCTCGATGTCGGTATTGCCGGTCATATTATTCGACAAGCGTGACCGAAAGGGGTCCGTGCTGAAGGGCACGTAGATGGCATTAACGCCTTTTCGCGCATCGTCCACGTTAGAAAAAACATATTCCGTATCGAAAGTGGAAAGGGATTCGGGTTCCAGGAAGTCGGAGCAGGAAGCCAGAGCGGCAACTGCGAAAATCGACAGGATGAATCTATTTAGCATGATTGATCGATTTCAGGGGCGATTAAAAAGTGACGTTGACACCGAAGGTGTAGGAGCGGCTCCGCGGGAAGGAGGAGTAATCCACACCCGGAGTCAGGGCGGTGTACGACGAGCTGCGCGAGGTACTTACTTCAGGGTCGAAACCGGTGTAATTGGTCCAGACCAGTAAGTTGTTCCCCGTCAGATATAGTCGGAGGCTTGAAATGCCTACGCTTTCGGTCAGGGTGGTGGGCAGCGTGTAGCCTACGTTCAGGTTGTTCAGGCGCAGGAAAGAACCGTCTTCCACGGCCCAGTCGGTGATGACGGCCTGAGCGATGCCGAAGCTGTAATGGGACCAGATATTCTTGCCTTCATTCAGTTCGGCGAGTTGGTCGAGGTCGGTCACGATGCCGCCGGGGGTGCCGGTGTACGAGCCGTCCACGTCGAGGTAGGTGAAGCGGTTGTCGATGCTCATGGTTTCGAGCAGGTTGCCGTAGTTCACCCGCCGGAATTGGTTGTACTGAATTTTACCTGTATTGTACACGTCGTTGCCGAGCGACCAGTTGAAGAAAATATTGGCATCGAAGCCGTGGTAGCGGGCGTTGAAACCGAAGCCACCCTGGGCGGCGGGAAGCGTACTACCGATAATCTGACGGTCATCGGCGGTGATCTCACCATCTCCATTCAGGTCTTTTAACTTCAGGAAGCCGGGGCGTATATCAGGATTGCCGACCGTGGAGCCGGAATTCGCCACGCCGTCGGCAAGGGTGTACTCGTCGGTAACGGGGTCGTAGTTGGTGAAGTCATCGGTGGTGTAGTAGCCATCCTCTACGTAGCCGTAGATCTCTCCCAGCGTTCCCCCCACTTCCAGCAGGTAGTCATTTTGGTTGTTCAGGTCGGTGCTCGCCCAGTTCGACTGGAAGAAGCGAGACTCGGCACCACCGAGGTCTTCGATGCGTGCCCGGTTAACGCCTATGTTGAAGCTACCCGTGATCGAAAATTCGGGTCGGTTAACGATAAAGGCATTGAGACCCAATTCAACTCCGCGGTTGGAGGTGGATCCGATATTATCCCACTGCGTGGTGAATCCGGTGTTGGACGGGATTTGCGAACGCAGCAGCAGGTCGCGCGTCGTATTGTAGTACACGTCGAAGGCACCGTATACGGAACCGTCAAAGAAGGAAAAATCAAGCCCGGCATTGCGGTTCACCGTAGTTTCCCATTGAACGAAAGGATTGTAGAGGGTATTACCGGAGGGAGTGTAGTAAACGTTGTCCAGGTTATTGAAGCCGGGGCCGTTTTGGGTAGAGCCGACAAAGAGGAACTGCGTAGCGGTGGCATCGATCCGGTCGTTGCCGGTCTCCCCGTAGCTAACGCGCAGCTTGAGCTCCTGTAGCCAGTCTACGCCCTCCAGGAAGGCCTCGTCATCCAGCTTCCAACCAAGCGCGATGGCGGGGAAGACACCCAGGCGGTTCCCTTCGGCAAACTTGCTCGAAGCGTCGGTACGCAGCGTACCGGTGATCAGGTAGCGATCCAGGATGGACCAGTTGACCCGCCCGAAGAAGGATAGCCGGTTGGATTCGGTGTAGAGTTCGGTCTGATGCCGGTCGGTGCGTCCGAAAGTCATGTTGGCGAACAGTTCCTCCGGGGAGATGGAGAGGCGGAAATCCTCCGAACGGATAAAGTCAGCTTTCCCGCCGTTGCTGTAGATCTCGTGGCCGGCGAGGAAGTCGATGTTGTGATTTTCGAAGTCAACGAGGCGGTAGCTCAGCGTATTTAGCCAGCGGAAGGAAGTGCGTTCAATATCCGTTTTCTCACCCAGGGGTAAGTTGCCGCCGTTGTTGAACGATTCGCTGGTCAGCGGGCCGTAAAAACGAAGCCGCTCGTCGAAGGTCTGGGAACCCGTGAAGGTGGATTTCGCGACGATGTTGTCCGAGATGTTCCAGGCCAGGGCTGCGTTGAAGATGTAGTCGTTGGTGGTCCGTTGCCGCCAGTCCTGTTTGGTCAGTTCGGTAGGATTGACCAGGCTGCGAAGGAAGGATTGGAAGTCATCGGTTTCGTCAATGCTGTTAAGATCTATCTCCAGCTCATCCGCCACGCCATTGATCGGCCGGGTCTGTACGGCATCCTTAATGCTGATTTGCGCACCTCCCGAAGTGCCGGCGCCGTCTACCACGGTATTGGTTACCCGGGCGCCCGCCTCGAAGATCAGGTTCGAGCCCAGATCCTGCTCTAACTTGAAGTTCAGGGCGTTACGCTGGAATCCGGATCCGATAAGCAGTCCTTCGTCATCGTTGCGGGTAAGGCTCAGGCTTAGTTTAGTGGTCGCGTTACCGCCGCTCATACTGAGGTTATGGTACTGGGAGAGCTGCGGATCTCCAAACAGTTCTTCCTGCCAGTCGGTACCGGGCTTTTGCTGGTAGAGCTCCAGGTCATCGTACTTGCCGAAAAAGCGCTCGAAGTTGCGCACGTCGGCGTCCGACCGCAAGCGGGCGTACTCGTAATTGGCCAGTACGTACTCGTAGGGGGAAAGGACATCATACCTGCGCTCCGCCGCCAGTTCCTTAGCCTGAATGAAGCCGTTGTAGTTGATTTGAATGCGTCCGGCTTCGGGCCGGCGAGTAGTGATTACGATGACCCCGTTGGATGCCTGTGCCCCGTAGATCGCCGTGGCCGCGGCATCTTTCAGTACGTTGATGCTTTCAATATCCGTAGGGGGGATATCGCGGATGGTATTAACGATAAAGCCATCGACTACGTAAAGCGGGGAGTTGTCCTGCGTGATCGAACCACCGCCGCGAACCCGTATGATAACCTCCGCATCCGGCGATCCGTCGGTAGTAAGGACGTTCACCCCGGGCAGGCGACCCGTAATGGCTTCGGCGGCACTGGTGAAGGGTGTACGCTTGATATCGTCGCCGGACAGCGAGGCCACCGATCCGGTTAGGTCGGAACGCTTAACGCTACCGTAGCCTACCACCACCACTTCATCGAGTAGCGAGGCTTCGGCCGACATTTCCAGGTCGATCACTTCCTGGTTGCCGACCGCAATTTCCGAGGATCCGTATCCCGTGTAGGAAAAGACCAGGGTATCGCTTGCGGAGGCACTGATCTCATAGTTACCATCAAAGTCGGTCACCGAACCCGTGCCGGTGCCCTTGACCATAATGGTTACTCCTATCAGGGCCTCACCGGACTGGTCCGTAACCTGGCCCGTCACAGTATTCTGCCCCCGTACCGACGTACTCAGCAAGCTGAGTGATAGCATCAGCAAACCGAATAATATTTTAGAAAAAGATATTTGCATGATTTCAAGTTTTATATATCCCGTGAGTAGGAGAACTATATGGCAAAGAAAATCAGGCCGGTCTAGAATGAAGAATAATAGGACAGGCACGAATTAACTAAGCTTGCGCAATTTTTCACTCCCTGTCGCTTAGGGGGCAAACCCAGCCATAGCAAGGCTTTCAAATAGCCGATTTACAGTTTAGAGCCCTTATTTACCCGTTCGAATTCCAGGGCCGTGCGCATAAAGGGGCCGATTCCTTTCGGGTCATTATCGCGTACCGGCTCGCTGATGTAATACTCATAGGAACCGTCGCGGTAGGGGTCGCCTCCAAGGCCGGCCACCGAGCAGCCCATCGTCAGATGAATTTCCCCGTTCGGGTCTTCCCGGATGAATTGTTCGAGTATTCCTTTCCAGCTTTCTTCAGCGGTTGCCCGGTAGGCGTTCGGCAGGTAGCCTTCATTCACCCCCCGGATCATGACGTAGGTGAACATGGTGGATCCGGTGGATTCCAGGTAATTGCCTTCCCGGTCCGGATAATTAAGGACCTGGTACCAGACCTTGGTCTCGGGGTCCCGAACTTCCAGCACCGATTCCATCGTGCGGTTCAGGATGTCAATCAACTCCTGCCGACGGGGATGATCTTCCGGTAACAGGTCCAGCACGTCGACCAAGCCCATCACGTACCAGCCCATGGCACGACTCCAAAAGTGCTCGCTGGTGCCGGTTTTATCATCCGCCCAGCGCTGTACGCGGCTTTCATCCCAGGCGTGGTACAACAAGCCCGTCTCCGGGTCCCGCATGTTCTTTTCCGCGAGTACGAACTGGTCGATCACGTGGTCGAACATCTGCGGTTTGTCGAAGGTCACGGCGTATTCCGCCTGGAAGGGTTCGCCCATGAAAAGACCATCCAGCCACATCTGCCAGGGGTACCGCAGCTTATGCCAGTAGCCCCCTTCCGTCGTGCGGGGCTGCCACTTCAACTGGTAAGCCAGGGTCTCGATTGCTTTCCGGTACTTTTCCTCGCCCGTCCGCTCGTATAGGCTGAACAACAGCGGGCCGGGTGCGATCATGTCGATGTTGAATTTCGCCATTTCGTAGCCGTGGATATCGCCATCGGCATTAACCATCGTATCGCCGTAGGCCCGCGCGTATTCGAAGTAGACCGGCTTGTCGTACGCCTCGCTCACTTCCACCATGGAATTCAGCACCAATCCGATGGTATAGGTCCACTTCAGATCGTCCTGAAAATCATTCATCCAGGATTCGGGCGCCCGCTGCATGATGGATTCAGCCATGCGTTTCGACCACGGCAGGTCTTCTGTAAGCGCTACCGCGGTGAGGAAGCTATCCGCGGGCGAGGGTGGTGATTCGGGCGCCGGGGCGCAGGAACAAAGAGCTAGCACGAAAAACAAGCCAGGCAGAAACCGGGCCATATTGAGTGTAGTGGAAATAGTTTGCATACGACTGATGGTTAATGGAAGGAGGAAGACCGGCCTTAGCGGGCACTAACCTCGATCTCAAGGGGGTTGCTGAGTCGGACGAGCTGCTCGTCCAGATATTCTTCGAAGGCTGCCCGGGAGGTTAT
Source organism: Lewinellaceae bacterium (assembly GCA_963747415.1). Lineage (GTDB taxonomy): Bacteria > Bacteroidota > Bacteroidia > Chitinophagales > Saprospiraceae > Neolewinella. Next base: position 283,003 of record CAVVFF010000007.1, read on the forward strand.
CGCGTCCGTTTCCTGTTCCCAGGCGGCCAGGAAATAGTAGGTCAGGGAATGCTCCGCGTTCGGGCGCAGTACAACCACCTGGCTGTGGTCGTCCTGGGTGATCTCGATCAGGTCTTCGGATCGATAGACGACCGCCAGCCCGAGACCGTCTTCCGCGAGACTCTGGTCTCCCCAGGTGGCGATGTAGCCGTAGGGGCCCGATTCTTTTTGGAAGAGCTCCCCGGTTTCCAGTTTTACGATACCGGTAGCCAGGTTGGGCAGGGATTGACTGAGATGTACATCGTGGCGGGTCATGCGGCTGCCCGCTTCAATGGAGAGTTCGGAGACCACGTCCGTTTTCTTGCCGTGTGCTTCCCAACCGTAATAGCGGGTGCGGATTTTACTGCGTAAGGGACCATTTTCCGTCACCCGGCTGGTAACCGAGTCCGTAGTTTCCACGCGCAGCGCACGATCGTCCGTCCAGGTAGCCAATGATCCGAGGCCAAGGGATTCGCCTACTTTCAGTACGTCCATACCCCAGTCGGACGGTTCGTGGTAGGAGTCGAATCCGTCCTGGCCGACGTTCTGTAGTACCAATTCCGGGCGCTTTTTACCGAATACGTCGGTGGCGTTACGCCAGTCCAGGTAGAACCGGTAGCCTACCAGGTCGCTCTCCCATCCCGGCCCCTCGTAGCGGATGTACCAGGAATGATCGGTATGCTCATCGGGCACCCGCAGGGAGTCCACGTTGACGAATTCCCCTTCCATATACTCGCGATCCTTCCAGGAGCCATTGATTTTATGCGAAAGCTCGGCCTGGGTACGCGCTTCGAAGATCGGAGGGGCCACTCCTTCGATTGGTGCTACTTGAACGGTGGTTTCCTGGTCGCCGCCAAGATTGAGCATGAGCAGGTAGGCATCGTCTTTGTCGTTGCCGTCGGTATCTACCGTCTGGTAAGGAACCTCCTTCCCGCCGTGTAAAAAGTGGATACCCATAAGTTCACCCCCGTTGATCTCATCGGCGGGAACCGTGAAAGCCGCGTCATTTCGGACTGCCGGTAAGGGGTTGGTCACGAGAATCTCACCCGTGATCGGGGTGGTCTGCGCGGTTCCCGCGCAGCCAAGCGTCAGGAAAGTGAGAGCGGGAAGGTAGACTTTAAGCATGATCGAATTAGGTTGTGACTGGTGGATCAGTCGGTCATTTCAGGTAAGAGAAACGGGCGAAGTACCTCGGATTTGGTATGTGCGGCGGCTTCTCCCGGCGTCAACTGTCGGCTCCACTTCACGCGGTCTTCGGGATTTGCTCCCGGGCCGGTATTGCCGTATTCCGCATAAAATACGGTTTGCTCCTTGTCGGGGTCGTTCCAGTTATCCCACCCTCCCGGTACGATGTGATCCCCGAGCTCGCAGTTAATAAAAACCGTTCGCGCGTAGCTGCGCCAGGGTCGGCCCAGGTATACTTCGTCCACGCCTTTTGCCGCGGTAAGCTTACAGTCTAAGAATACGAAGCCGAATTGCCGACCCCGCGGGGTACTGGCCGCGGTCAGGTAAGAGTTTGATTTGGCGTGTATGGTGCAGTCCTCGAATAAGGCGGTAGCTCCTCCGAATATGAAGTCGGTGGTACCCTCGATGTAGCAATTGCGGTAATATTGCCGGGCATTTGCCCCGTCGGCGTAAATCGTATCCTGGTTCCCCAGGAAGATGCAGTCGACAAATTCGGCGCGATCGGCCTCCACGGCCACCGCCACCGCCTGCCCCACCTGGCCTGCAGTGTTCTCAACAGTTAGGTTCTCGGCCCGGAAGTTGTCTCCCTGCACCAGCAGTGTCGCGGTGTGGAAAGTGCTGTTGCGTCCGCGGTCGATGCCGTCGAAGTAATCTCCGTAGCGGATGATGGTGGAGTCCGGGTGTTCACCGAGCAGGGTGACCCGGTTATTCCAGGCGTGCACCTTGACCTTTTCGTCGTACACCCCATTTTTGAGGTGAATGGTAATCCGTTGTTCGGGGAAGGCCTTGGTCGCGTCGATCGCGGCCTGAATACTCGTGTACTCGGCGCTGCCGTCGGCGGCCACGAACAGCTCCACGGCGTACTGTGCGGTGAGCAGACCGGAGAACACGAGCAGGATGATGGTGAGGAGATGTTTCATTATTGTGTTCTGAACCAATCGTAGTTAGCGTAGCCGCCGTCGTTCTCGTGGCCATCCCGAATGGCGAATATTCCCATTTTAGCGCCGATCCATTTGCCTTCGCGTGCCTGAAACGGCTCGCCCAGTACCCGGAATGCTTCGCCGTCGGTACTGTAGGAGAATTGGCATAAACCTCCGGAGTCCATCTTCACGCGCAGAAATACTTCGGAGGTGGAGAGCGGCTCGCTGGCGACAAGCCTTTCCGGAGCCCCGTTCTCTGCGTCCGCACAAACTACCTGTTGGATTACGAGTTCCTTCCCGTCATGATGCAGCGCTAGATAGGCGTAATCCCGGCCCATCATGATGAGGCCCGTCTTCTCACTGTCGAAGTGGGGATAGAAATTCACCTTGGTCGTTGTGGTAAAGGCTTCGGCCGGCAGCTTGGTCAGCAGCAGGTGGGGGGCATCCCACAAATTGCGGTAGCCGGGGTCTATTACCGGATTAAGTCGGAGAAAGCCCATGGCAGTAGGGTATACCCACTCCGCCTCGGGATTGGCTTGCCATTGCCACTGCAGCCCCAGTTCGGGCGCGTTGAATTCGTCATCGGTGACCGGAACGCTCGAGGGGTAGGGGGTAGCCTTCTTCGGCATTTCATAGGTGGTGACGGGCTCGCCGATACCGTCGGCGTTGCGGTCGATCCCGATCATCAACCAGTCGTTTTCCCAGCGGGCCGGTTGCAGGTGAACGATGCGGCCGTATGGCTGCTTTTCCTGGAAGTGCACGAACCAGTCGTCGCCATTTTCCAATTCTACCCAGGCCCCCTGATGTGGCCCGTTGATGTCCGTATCTCCCTGGTGCAGAACGACCTTATCCTCATAGGGGCCGAAAACATGCTTCGAGCGGAGGACGGTCTGCCAGCCGGTAGCCACGCCACCCGCCGGCGCCAGAATGTAGTAGTAGCCGTTGCGCTTGTGCATTTTAGTGCCCTCAATGGTGCCGTGACCTTCGTGCCCGTCGAATACGAGTACGCCGTCATCCAACAATTCGGTGCCGTCGGGCGACATCTCATGGACTACCACCACGCTTTTCATTCCCGCGCGGCTACCGGCAAAGGCATGGACGAGGTAGGCTTTACCGTCATCATCCCAGAAAGGACACGGATCGATCCATCCTTTGGCGGCCCGCAGCAAAACGGGCGTTTCCCATTCGCCGGCGGGATCCTCCGTGCGGACCATATAGATGCCGAAGTCCGGATCGCCGTAGTAGATGTAGTAGTAGCCGTCGTGATAGCGGATCGCGGGAGCCCAGACCCCGTTGCCGTGTTGGGGGCGGGCGAAGGTGTCGAGCGGCGTCTGTACGTCGAGGGCGTAGTTGATCAGTTCCCAATTTACCAAATCAGCGGAATGCAATATCGGCAGGCCCGGGGCCGCGTTAAAACTGGAGGCCGTCATATAGAAATCATCGCCCACCCGCACCACATCGGGATCGGAATAATCGGCGTGAATAATGGGGTTGGAGTATGTGCCGTCGCCGTTATCCGGGTGACGAACCTGCGCCCCGACGGAAAATACCGTAGACAAGCAGAGAATGAAGGATAGGCTATAAGGGTACACCGGTAAATGTTGCAGTCCGCGCGCCGGAGCGAAAGACGGAAAAAGTGATTGACTCATCCCGCTGATCCTGGCCAGTTAAGCAGAAGGAAGAGGGGTTTCGTCAAATGTAGCCCCGGGCGTAGAGGGGTAGCGTCGCAGGATTTCACATGTAACTAGCGCTTTTTCACCTCCCGCGAACGGTAAGTTTTCCCGGCCGGTTAGTTCCTGCGCTCCGCCGCCCCTTGCTTAATAGGCTGAAGTCACTATATTCAACCTGCATCTATAGTTTTTCGATCATGTGTTATCACCGACTTTCGGTACTCTGCCTCTTCCTGGCCGGGCTGGCCAATCTCTCTGGTCAGGACTCCGCGCCCGAAGCCATCTTTACGGTGTATACCGGAATGTACGACCGGTCGGATACGCCGGTTTGTACGGAATTTAAAGCGGAACCCGGCAAGCAGTACCGCCTTCTGGAGACCACGGGCGACGATCGCCGGCCGGTCCCGGTGCAGCTATCTTCCGGGCAGATCTGCTGGCGACTGGAAGGTGAAACCCCGGCGCAGGACCAGCGAACCTTTACCTTACTAAGGGGGGAAAATCCCACTTCCGGCGCGGGTACCGTGACCGCCGGCCGGACGGGAGATAAAGTAGTGTTTCGGATTGGCGACCGGGAAGTATTGACCTACCAGGATGCGGCGGTGGACGTGCCCGAGGGAGTGGATCCGATCTTTTCCCGCGGCGGCTTCATCCACCCCCTTCACACCCTCGGCGGGGCAAGGCTGACCCGTATTCAACCCCCCGACCACTATCACCATTACGGGGTCTGGAACCCCTGGACGCACACCCGCTTCCGGGGCCGGCAGGTCGACTTCTGGAATATTGGTGACGGCCAGGGCACCGTGGAATCCCGCGGGGTGAGCGACGTCAACGACGGCAAGGTTTACGGTGGCCTAACGGCGAGCCTCACCTACCTCATGTTCCGCGACAGTGCCGTAACCGAGAACCCCGTTGAGGTGCTGGATGAAAAGGTGAACTTACGCGTTTACGGCACCCCCGACCAGTCTGATGGTTACCTGGTCGACTTCACTTCGGAACAGGAAAATATAACGGAGGATACCCTCACCGTAGAGGCCTACCGCTACCAGGGCTTTTCCATCCGGGCAACCGAGAAATGGAATGATACGAACGTAAAGCTGATCACTTCCGAAGGAAAGAATAAGGCCGATGGCAATGCCACCCGCGCCCGGTGGGTGGATGTGAGCGGGCCCACCGAAGCAGGACAGGCCGGGGTATTGATGATGACCCACCCGGACAATTTCAATTCCCCCGAGCAGATCCGCATCTGGCCGGTCGGTGCAAACGACGGGAAAGAGAACGTCTTTGTAAACTTTAACCCCGCCCAGGATCGGGACTACGTTCTGCGGCCCGACGGAAAATACCAGCTGCGGTACCGACTCTATGTCTACGACGGGCAGATAGATACCACCGCCGCTAACCGATACTGGCAGGATTTTGCCTATCCGCCGGAGGTAGTACGTACCGACGACAGCAATGAACTGCTGGGCAAACACATCCTGGTCTATACCCGCAACGGGAAAGGCTACGTGCACGAGAATATTCCGGCCAGCGTGGCGGCCCTGGAGAAGATGGGGCGTGAGCATGGCTTCCACGTTACCGCGACGGACGATGCTACCGTATTTTCCCCGGCCGGATTAGCGGACTACGACGTACTGGTCTTTTCGAATACGAATAACAAGGTCTTCGATACCCCCGAACAGCGGGAAGCCCTGCAAGCCTATATCTCGGACGGCGGTGGCTTCGTAGGGATCCACTCCGCCTGCGGTAGTGAACGGGACTGGCCGTGGTTTGCCCGAATGCTAGGGGGGCGGTTCAAGCGTCATCCTCAGCGACAGGACTTTGACGTAGTGGTACTTGATGCCGACCATCCTGCCACGGAATTCTTACCCCCCACCTGGCATATCCGTGACGATGAGTGCTATTACATGACCCACCTGAACCCCAAAAACCACGTACTCCTGGCGGTCGATCTGACTACCGTCGAGGATGACCAACAGGCCGAATACCCCGGCGATACCTTCGGTAACCTTTTCCCGACGTCCTGGTACAACACCACCGGGGGCGGGCGGCAGTGGTACACCTCCCTGGGGCATCGTAGCGCACATTATTCCGACCCCCTTTTCCTTCAACACATTCTCGGTGGCATCAGGTGGGCCGCCTCCACTCCACAAACTCCGCACCTTGAACCGTAGATCCGTACTCAAAAAATCTTTTGCCCTGGCCGCTGCCGCCACGGTTTTTCCCACCATCGTTCCGGCCCACGTGCTCGGGGGCCCCTTCGCACCCAGTAACCGGCTAAATATCGGACAGATCGGCTGCGGCCGGATCGCCCGGGGCCACGATCTGCCCGAAACGATGAAGAATGAAAGCGCCCGGGTGATGGCGGTCTGTGACGTGGACAGCAAACGAAAGGACTTAGGGAAAACCTTCATAGAATCCTGGTACCGGGAAAACCGGCCGCAGGACAAGGTGGACGTTACTACCTACGACGACTACCGGGAGTTGCTCGCTAACCCCGACATCGACGGGGTGATCATCTCGACGCCCGATCATTGGCACGCCCAGCCGGCCATTGAGGCGGCTCTGGCGGGCAAGGATATCTACCTGCAGAAGCCTACTTCACTGACGGTGGAGGAGGGTCGGATGATGAGCGACATCGTGCACCGCACCGGCGTGGTTTTCCAGCTGGGCAGCCAGCAGCGCTCCATGGACCCCTGGCCGCAGTTCCGCCACGCTTGTGAACTGGTCCGCAACGGACGCATCGGACGGTTGAAGGCGGTTAAGGTCGGCCTGCCGAGCGACCCCTCCGGTGGAGATCCGACGCCGATGCCGGTACCCGATAATCTGAACTACGAAATGTGGCTCGGCTCTACCCCCTACGTGCCGTACACCGTTGACCGCGTACACCCCCAGGACGATTTCTCACGCCCGGGCTGGCTACGCTGCGAGCAATTCGGTGCCGGCATGATCACCGGCTGGGGCGTTCACCATATTGACATCGCCCACTGGGGCATGGGAACGGAGTTCACCGGCCCGGTCGAGCTCGATGCGACGGCAGCCTTCCCGGTGGAAGGGCTCTGGAACGTGCACGGCCCTTACCACGTGACCGCCAAGTATGCCAACGGGGTCGAAATGACCATTGACGGGGAACTGCCTAATGGGGTCCGCTTTGAAGGAACCGACGGTCACATTTTCGTTTCCCGGGGCCAGGTTGCCGTCACGGCCAGCGACCCGGATTACGGCAAATCCGAGGCCTTTCAGACGAGCTTGACCGATCCCGAAGCGCTGAAGATCGGCGACGGCGACCTGCGGCTCTACGCCAGTCCCGAACAGCACACCAACTGGCTCGACTGCATGAAATCCCGCGAACTTACGATTTCGCCTGCGGAGGTGGCCCACCGATCCTGCACCGCCTGCCTGATCTCCCATATCGCCATGAAGTTGCCGCGTAAGTTGCACTGGGACCCCGTCAACGAGCGCTTTGAGAATGACGACGAGGCCAACCGCATGCTTTCCCGCTCCCAACGCTGGCCATACGGTTATGAGAACGTACCGGTTTTAGCCCGCGGTTAACGACGACTTCCTATGTTACGAATTAGCTGTTTTTTTCTGGTGGGTATCCTGAGCTGTAGTCCATCCGATCAATCCACAAGTGGAGATTCCATGACCGCAGCCGAGGATGCAGCCAATACGGAGGAAAGGGTAAAACTGATGACCCTAGATCCGGGCCACTTTCACGCCGCCCTGGTACAGAAGTCGATGTACCCCCAGGTTGATTCGACGGTGCACGTCTTCGCCCCGGAGGGCGCCGACGTAGCCCTGCACCTGGAACGGATCGATCGCTACAATGCGGGCGGGGAACCTACCGACTGGGAAGAAGTTGTTTACCGTGGTCCCGATTTCCTCGAACGGATGATCGAGGAGAAACCCGGTAACGTTGTTGTCCTCTCCGGAAATAACGGCCGTAAGACGGAGTATATCCAGGAAGCGATCGCCAATGACCTGCACGTCCTCGCCGATAAACCCATGGTAATCGATCCGGCGGAGTACGAGATGCTGAAAGCCGCCATGAAGGATGCCGAAGCGCGGGATTTACTCCTCTACGACATCATGACCGAGCGCTTTGAGATCACCACGATGCTGCAGCGGGCCTTTTCACAACAACCGGACATCTTCGGGGATCTCCTTCCCGGGACGGTGGCCGAACCGGCCATATCCAAGGAAAGCGTGCACCACTTCAGTAAGGAGGTATCCGGTGCCCCCCTGATCCGGCCGGCGTGGTTTTTCGATGTCCGGCAACAGGGAGAAGGGATGGTTGACGTGGCTACCCACTTAGTCGACCTGATCCTCTGGGAGACCTTTCCGGGCGAACCCATCGACACCTCCGAGGTGGAGGTCATCAGTGCGCGCCGTTGGTCGACCGATCTGAGCCGCGAGCAATTCGCCAAGGTCACCGGCCTTACGGACTTCCCATCGGAGCTGGGTCGGGACGTAAAGGGCGACGAACTGGAAGTCTTTTCGAACGGGGAGATCAACTTTACGGTGCGGGGTATCCACGGCAAGGCATCCGTGATCTGGAACTACGAAGCACCGCGAGGGGCAGCCGATACCCATTATTCTATTATGCGGGGCAGCAAGGCCGACCTGGTGATCCGTCAGGACGCGGCCCAGGATTACGTTCCGACGCTGTACATCGAACCTAAGGCGGAGTTGTCCGAAGCCCAGTTGGAAAATTCGATAGCGAGCCTTCAGGATCGCTTTCCGGGCATAGGTTTTCAGCCGGCGGATACCGGCTTCGAGATTACCGTGCCGGAAAGCCTGAGAAAAGGACACGAAGCTCATTTCGGGCAGGTCATGGAACAATTCCTTGCTTATCTGGAGACGGGGGAGGTTCCGGAGTGGGAGCGCGTCAACATGCTTACGAAGTATTTCATCACTACAAGTGGGTATCGGATGAGTAGGTAACAAACATTGCGGGCCTCCAGGCATTAGCACTGGCAATAATCCCTATTGCCGCCCCCGATGCAACACCTTTTGAATCCCGACCTGCCCATTCACCCGAAATTAGCCGATAGCTGGCAGGGAAACCCCATAGTGGACGGCCAATTCCAGTACCTGCGCGATCCCTTTGAGCCGGAGTGGACTTCGATGATGCGCATGATGCTGCTCCCGAATCCGCAGCGCACCGAAAAGAAGGCGGATATATGGAGACCCCCGGTAAGTCAAGACATTGGCTACCTCAACGGCCGCAACGACGATTGGATAGTATGGTTAGGGCATGCTTGTTTTCTTTTCCAACTAAAGGGTAAGCGCTACCTCACCGATCCCCAATTGGAGGACATGCCGTTTTTTCGCCGTCGCGTCTCGCCGCCCTTTTCCTACGATCAACTGACGGGCATTGACTATTTACTTCTCAGTCACGATCACCGCGATCACGTGGACGAGAAGTGCCTGCGAACCATCTGCGCCAACAATGAGGTGAAGAAAATACTGGCTCCGCTCCGGCTATCGGAAATCATCGGGGAATGGGTGGGCGATACCCCGATCGAGGAAGCCGCCTGGTACCAGCAGTTTCGGCTTCCGGATAGCGGCATCACGATCACCTTCTTACCCAGCCGCCACTGGTGCCGTCGGGGCCTAACGGACTTCAACCGCCGCCTGTGGGGCAGCTTTATGTTCGAGGTGGGCGAGGACGCAGGATCAACCACTTCCAGCAGAGGAGAAGCTAGCAAGACGATTTACTTCGGGGGCGACAGTGCGCTGACCGAATACTGGCTTGAGATCGGTGAGTTGTTTCCGAAAATTGACCTGGCCATGCTGGGTATCGGCGCTTATAAACCCGAATTCATGATGCGGGACAATCACGCCAACCCTTCCGAAGCATTCACCGGTTACCGCGATCTCGGTGCTACCTACTGGTGGCCCATGCACCACGGTACCTACGATTTAAGCAACGAACCGCCTTCGGAACCAATCCTGTGGGCGACCAAGATCATGTCAAAGCATGGTTTAGGCGATCGGCTCGTGCAGCCCGCGGTGAATGAGCCCTGGTGGTTCTGAGGGTTATCGGTGGTGGGGTTTCGGTTGCCCGTAGGCGTAGCTGTAAACAGGCTCCATCGATCCCAACGATTAGCGGTCCGCTTACGGGCAAGGCGCCTGCGGGGTTTGAAACCCTGCAGCGTTCGCGACACAGGCGAATACATCATTACTTATTCCTGGGAAATTTCATCGTTCAGGTTTTTGGATTCGACTGCGCTGCAGACACTGGCCACTAATCATCTGCATACCCGGCGTTTCACTCTGGGCGATGCGGGTTGGGTGGCGCTGCGGTCCCAGTTGGCCAGCTAACCTTAAAACGCTGGGTAGGTGCCGGTAAAGAACCTTTCAATTCTCACTTGAAAGAACATTTGTGCCTTGTCAGGGAAAAAACCCTATGGTGACAGGGCAGTGCCGTCGGCCACTTCGAATGCGAGGCCGTCGCTCGCTACGCGCGGCGAAGATATTGCCAGGTGGGTTACCGGCCCTTCCAGGGCCGGGGAGGAACTTCTGGCATTGATTCAGAAGATTAGCGTCCGCAGTTGATCCTCTTGCTGGTTCGCAATTGACCCGTTACTTCCTTGAGGACCCTTCGGGCATCATCTGCCGGGACCTTATCGGTATTGTCCGGGTTGTCGGGCAGCTTGGGACCGCAGCTTGGTGAAGCAGGAGCGACTGCCGTGCAATCGAACCCAGACACCCGGATCGTTGCAACCCAAGGTGGTCCGTGTATCATTCTCTAACCAACCGAAGTTCCTGCGCTCCGCCGCCCAAATATCCGCACACACCTTTGTACAGGATCATTGCCTTAAACCGGTAAATGGACTACCGGGCACCTATCGCCGGGGAAAACCTTCCGTCCGGGCGAAAAAGTTGTAAGCATCAAGCCGGGCGCTACCTTTGCACTTCGGCCCGTGCCGCTACCGTACCTTTTGCTTACCAGTGCTACAACCTTCGCGTTTTGCATATCGACATCATCACCGTAGTACCCGAACTACTCGACAGCCCGCTGTCCCACTCCATCCTGCAGCGCGCCCAGGATAAGGGCTTGCTCACCGTTGCTACCCACGATCTGCGGCCCTATGGCCTGGGAAAGCATAACAGCACGGACGACTATCAATTCGGTGGTGGAGCCGGAATGGTGATGCGCTGCGAACCCCTGGCCGCCCTCATTGATGCGTTGAAGGATAAACGGGTTTATGACGAAATCATCTACCTCACTCCGGACGGGGAGCGGTACGCCCAGCGGCGGGCAAACCGGCTAAGCCTGTGTGAAAATCTTCTGCTCATTTGCGGGCATTACAAAGGCATAGACGAGCGGATCAGGGAGGAATACGTTACCCTGGAGATCAGTATTGGCGACTACGTCCTTTCGGGCGGAGAGTTGGCGGCGGCGGTCCTGGTGGATAGCATCGGCCGACTCTTGCCGGGGGTGATCGGCGACGAGACCAGCGCGCTCACCGATACCTTTCAGGACGACCTGCTGGCCCCACCGGTGTACACCCGTCCGGCCGAGTGGCGGGGTAGGGAAGTGCCGGAAGTTTTGCGCAGCGGCAATACCCCGGCCATAGAGGAATGGCGGCAGGAGCAGGCCGAGGAACGGACCCGCTTGCGTAGGCCGGATTTGCTGGAAGAAGGGAGGGAGTGAAGTTGTAAACAGGGAAATTAATTTGTCTTTTGGCAGGTAACTTTTGATTCTCCGATTGAATGAATAGCTTAGACCCAGCACTAATCTCCGGTTTGGGGCGTACCAGGCCACCACACCGGTACTCCTCTAATTGCTGATCTTTTGATCGGCTTAACTAGAAGTAGACCGGAATAGAAGCCCAGGCACTTACTTTTCATCTCTAATTCACTATGAACATACCCGCAACGCTTATTCTCGTACTCTCCTGTCTACTCGCTCCCGTTGTCTCCGGGGCTCAGGGCTACTTCGGGCTTCGAATGGACAATTACGCCGGTATTCACGGCGTGACGTTAAACCCTGCCGAACTTGGAAATTCCCGCGTATCCACGGAAATTAATCTCGCTTCCGTCAGTACCTTTTTACGTAATGACTACCTGACGGTAGCCTTCTCTCCGGAACTGGTTGATGATTTTGACGGTCTCCTGGAAGAATCCATTGTTCGTAATCCTCAATCTAACAACTACCTTAACGGGAATGTAGACATCATCGGCCCTTCCCTCCTGTTGCGTACAGGTAATAAATCCGGTATTGCTTTCAGCACCCGGATGCGGGGGCTGTACCGTATCGACAATTTTTCCGGCCAGCTCCTGGAGGGAATACAGGACGATTTCGATGCTTTTTCCGGCTTCGACCTCGATATGAACAACCACCGAAGTTTCCTGCATACCTACCTGGAAGCCGGGTTCAGCTACGGAACCGTGGTGATCGAAGGCTTGCAGACCCAACTCAAGGTAGGAGGCAGCGTCAAATACCTCCAGGGGGTTGGGGCCAGCTTTACCTCCAGCGAATCTCTCAGGGGCGGTTACGACGGCAATACCGAACGCGTCGACTTCAGCGGTGACTTCACTTACGGCACTACTACCGACTATTACTACGACGAAGTACCCTTCGGGGAACTGACGAGCGGGTTTGGATTCGATATCGGCATATCATGGGAATGGTGGTCCAAAGAGCTACCCGACTCCCCATACCTCCCCGATTATCGTATTAAACTGGGTGCTTCCATCACCGACATCGGAAGCATCGATTATGAAACGGCCACCCAGTCTTCCTACCTGGTTAACGGGACCCTCAGCGCTGAGGAGGTGGAAGGCGAAGAAATCGAGTACATCCTCGACGGCAATTTTGACGGTAGGGAAACTACCACTTCGGTGAAGGCAGGGTTGCCGACCAGTCTCAATTTGATGGCGGACTTCCGCGTAGCGGGGAAACTCTACGTTAGTGCGGTAATGAATAAATCCCTGGGGGCTAAGGAAGAAATGTTCTCCAGCTCTTTTCCCACGGTCATCGCCGTAACCCCTCGTCTCCAAACAAAGTGGCTTGGACTGTATACTCCGGTTGTTTTTGGAGGGTATGACGGACCTACGGTCGGTGCGGGACTGCGGTTCTGGCTCCTCACGGTGGGTTCGGGCAGTCTGCTCACCGACCTGGTTATGGGGGATAGCCCCTATTCCACGGATGTATACGTCGGCGTGAAGGTTCCCTTCTATCGGCGTACGAAGCCGAATGCAAAGGAGCTGGAAAAAATGAAGCAGGCGGAGGAGGAGGCCGCAGCGCTTAAAGCCGGTGCGGAGAAGAAGGAATAGCCGTCGAGCGTAACTTACCAGCGCAACAAACTCTGGTATCGAAAGATATGCACGGTACCAGAGTTTGCTTTGCCACACTAGTACCTCGACGTAGTGCTGTCGAATGACCTGGAAAAGTAGGTCCCCGATTCTTCTCCGCGCAGCCTTCGATCCCGTTTGCCTGCTTGGGGCGGGGTGGGGAAGTGCGAGAAAGGCTCGTGGCGGGGAGGCCGAACCGATCGAATTGTGGCGGATAGATGAGTAGCAGTCCAATCGTCAAAAAGATCCTGAGACCCGTGGGGTAACGAGTGATCGTAATAAAGCATGAACGGGTATGGCCGAACTACCAAGACCAATTCCGTTGACCATCCGGGGCGTCACGCTGAATTTCTATTTCTTCTGTTCGGTGCAGGGGATTCCCAGAGAGCAGTTGGCAAGCCTCAGCGCTTATTTAATTCGCATGCCGAGTCAGCATTTAGCGGCGGTAGCACGGGCGCTGATCGTCATTGTCCCAAAGCTCGGTGGTGGCCGAGACACCGGTGGAGGTTTCTACACCTCATTTCAAAACTGGATCGGCCGGGAAACAAGAACCGGGATTCCCGATGCGTTTTTTGCTTTTCGCTCCAATACCGAGATCGTCGCGATCACGCGGAATGCTTTTAATGATACCGTCACTCGGCCCTTCACCTTCACCCACGAATTTTCCCACTGCGTACATCGCTCTTTTCCTATTTATCCCCGCGGATCAACCCTCCGCGATTATCGGGGCATCCGGTATACCCGTCGACCGTCCGTAGAGGAATACGCCGCGGAAACCTATTCCCGGTACATTGTTGCTCCGAGCCGCATCGCCCGCCTCGGGAGTATCCCCGCTGGGGAGACCATGCGCAGTTGTACGCGTAGACTGACAGAATTATTAATGGCCTCTCCGGCCGGGCAGCACTTTCGGCGGATAAATCATACAGGGCCACATCGTGCAGGCGAAACGTTGCCGATGCCCTTTCGGTACCCTTGGTAAGATTTTGTTATCGGGCTAATTTACTCGCCTTCCTACTCGGCCGTAGAGCTTCAGGCCGCCCCCCCATTTCCCAATTTTCCACGTTTACAGAACAGTCATCTCTTTAAGTTGGAGCCTCCATAGATCATATAATTAAATAAAAGATATAGGAATAGCTGCCAGGCTGACTTACTGATTCCTTTTTACCTATGCGGACGTAGCTTTATACCCCTCGATATGTAACAGGCAATGCGGGATAACTTGTGAAAATCATTATTTATCGGGAGTTAGACCTGGGCTCCCCAGCCTATTTTTAAGAGCCGACCTCGCATTGGTAGTATCAAACAGGCTGGCTTTTGCATCACTGGCCAGCAAGCCAACAAACTGTCCAAACCATGAATCGAGGAATATTAAATGAAGAGCTTACCATTGGTTTCCGTGAAAAGAATACGTTCCGGTTCCCGCCAAAACGTGTTCTTCTAACCGTAGGAACGGTACTGTACCGTTTCGTGACCCCCAGTGAGAACCAAATCCTCGAGGGTGCTTACTGGATGAACCAGTCGACTTATGACCGTATCCGAAGGTACGCCAAGGACCGTGAATCGATGGGGGAGGTCGCTCGGGCCTGGGGAGCCGTCAACGAAAAGTGGAACTCCAGGATGAATTGTATTTGTAAAATTATACTTACCGCGAGTTGCTATGCCTGGGTCGGACCCGCAAAACATCAACCTAGTACCAAGGGAAGGAACATCTCCTTTATGGGTAACGGAGAGCAGATCTTCTTACCTAATTTGAGCATAAAGAATGCCAGCTTGCAGTGGTTTGCGCATAATTAGGCAGCAGGGGTGTTTTCATTACCCCCACGCACCCAGCTTCGCCCCGACTGAGGCTCGTTTCAGAAAGACCTCCTTCAGATCTATGACCAGGAAAAAGCGACCATCGAGCGCAGGAGGTAAAATAGCCTACCTAGGGTTTGTATTGACGAGTATATGCGCGCGGATGAGCGATTGGCGGCGGGCGCAGCGCTTGGCAGTATCGGTTGCTTGTTACCCGCCGCGATCCGGAATGAGACCAGTGCCTTCTACCCTTCCCATTTTAAGATCAGCTGCTGGCCCCCGTTGGTGAATACCCGTCGGGCTGAGTGATGGGGCAGGGAAGTCGCGGAGATTCTACGTGGCGGTGATACGGGAGTCATCCAAGCCTCGCGAAGGGAGCAAATGGGGGACTGAAGGCCGAATTTGTTGGATTAAGTTGCTATGACCATCGAAGACAGCGCTGAGGAAAGGCCTCAAAGGGTACTCCTTAAGTTGTAACAAAGCAATTACGGCCGGAATAGAAAGGTAAAATAGCCTGTCCAGGATTAGGTGATCACAGCTTAGTAAAAGCTCGATCGCTCAGGCATCAGTCTGCACGTATAGCGTGGCGACACTGGACATGTACCAACTGACCCCTATACCATTACAATGATGATACCATGGCCTGCCGAAAGAGTTTCCAGCGAAGGAGAAGAAGATGCGACCGCTACCGCGACGATGGTTATAATAGCTGTACCCGCCGCAGGACAGAACGCCGCCGCAGATGCCGCGAACGAAGGCAACGTAGGGAAAGACAATGTCGTGACTGGATCAAACTATTCCGGTGGCTATGTACTGCCTGGAATTGGGTGGTCACGACCTTTTGCGCAGTCTGGGAAATAATTACCTACACCGTTTGCGTCGCCTGGATCTGGGTAAGTCATATCGTTTGTGTAGCCTGGACCTGGATAGTGGTTACTATTACTAATATATGGTGCGTAATTGTCTGTTTCTTCAGAAGATTATTCAATAGTAATGAGGTTTCAGCGAGTATAAGCGAATGCATCTATGGATGGACCTCCGCCTACCGGATCACCATTCAGAAAGATTGCACATTGCAGGTAACCCTCAGGATTAAACTCGATCCTGACGATGACATTACTGCCGCCGAATTACAGACCGTGAGAGCCACCTGGGAGCCCGCCATCGAAAATGCCTGGTCGGGTATTCTCCCGATCAGCCTGATTGACGGTGATTGCGATTGTGAGCAGTATTCACTTAGCGTCGACGTCCAGTTTGTAGACGACAATGAGCACCACACCGTCAGGGTTCGCCGGGGCCCCGGCCGGGCGAACATGACCCGGTGGTTCCATGATTCTTCGGGTGGCACGGCCGCTCACGAAGCGGGACATATGTTCGGAGCAGTTGACGAGTATCCCGATCCGGCGTGCCCCGGCAGAACCCTCAGTACGGACGGCAGCATAATGCGAAACAGTCAAACGGGAACGGTCAAGGAACGGCACTACCAATCCTTCGTCGACTGGATTACGCGGGAAAGCTGTTGCGATTACGAAGCCGGTTGATGCCAGGTTAAAGGGTATTTTCTGCAACAAGAAAATTGACAACCTTACAACGACAATATCATGAATACCATAATAATCACGGTCGGAAACGAACATACTGCGGCTGGCAAGACCATAGCCACCGTACAATCAAGTGGAAAATTATCCGCGGTCAACTACAGGGACAAGCAGACGTATACCACGGAAGCCCAGCTCGATCCCAAGGTTACAGGCGCTTTACTCAAAAGCCTCCAGGACCAATCCGGAAACCGGACGGATCGACCCGGTGTACCGGACGAAGTCAGGTACCGGTTCGAGCTGGATGATAAATTGGTGCTGGAAATATGGGATAACGACCTCGAAGAACACCGGGAATTGTACCCCCTGGTTAAGCGGGTAAAGTCGGTCCTTTACAAGCAATCCGACGGAATGATCCTCCTATGATGGATATCCAGAACTATACCGACTTGGTTCGTCTACGAACCCAACGAATGCCACCCCGCGAGCTCCGGCTGAATTTTGGTATAGACCGCGCCAACAGAATCCAAAAAATTAACGAGGCTATTCAGGAGTGCGGCTGTGAGTTCGGGGCAATTGCGCTTTGTACCGGGATAATCTTGACACCAATTCTCTTTATTTTCGGGGATCTGCCTTTGAAGACCGGTGCGCTTTGCGCACTTGCCCTGTGGGTCAGCGTGGCGGCAGTCGGTAAAGCGATCGGTTTACTACTGGCAAAGCAGAAATACTACCGCCAGCTTGATCTGTTGTTAGAGGAGTTGCTGGATAAGGACGGTCCCGATATTCCTGATAACCTTAGATTGAATACTTTGACCCATGAAGATCAATAAGTTCGACCATCAGGTGAGGTGGAGTGAGTTCCGCGAGATTCACTCGAGACCGGCTGGGGAGGATGAAAATGCCCAAATATCAACCCAGACGAAAGGGATGAAAGGCAAGACCAAAAAGATCGATGGGGAGTTCCGGATGACGGACGTCACCTGCACGATGACCGTGGTTAAAGTAGACAGCTGGGTCGTGAAGGGCACCAAAACGGCTGACCTCCTCAAGCACGAGCAGGGGCACTTCGATATTACAGCCATCGGGGTGCGAGAAATGACTACCGAAATGGAAGCCGCGCGGGATACTACAGTCTCTGCCCTCAGTGCCAAAATTCAAGGTATCCAGGAAGCTAAAGGGAAACTCATGCAGGAGAAAAGTGACCTCTACGATACCCAAACCGACCACGGGCGAATTGTGGCGGAGCAACTGCGGTGGGAGAAATTGATTAAGGCGGAAAAAGAGAAAGTGGCAGGGAAGTTGGATAACTTGAATTAAGGAGGGCTTTTATGCCTTCTTTAGAAGCCCGATACGTTGATTTTCATTCTTGCCCTACGCAGGCAGATCACGCTTTGTAGGCAGACTTCTAACTCACTAGAACTAGGTATTTCACGAACTGCTGGAAATCGGTAATTTCCATGGTTGGACCTAGTTGCTTCCGTGTAATGTTGTGGGGGTCCATCCGTACGCTCACCCAGGAACTACCAAATTAAGATGAGGAATGAACAGGCCGTCTATCAGCGTGGTATGACCGTCATAACCCCCATTCTGCTCGGTAAGGAGGATGCACTTCGACAAATACTTGCCAGGATTGGCAGTGATGTCGAGGATAATGTGCTTATCCCATTTTCGAAGTGTCTACGGATTCATTTTGCCCGATGGGTGATTCTAGAAGCATCTAAAGACGGTTCCGATAATCCTACGGTCGCCTCTCTGGTGCTATCAACAAATTACGACGCTCCCCGGGAAGCTCACCTCCAAGAATTATTCCGGGAAGGTGCCAATGGGCTGCATCAAGTTTATAGCTGCTGTGAGGGATACCCACCAACACGTGAACGCAGCAGGGAGAATGTGTTGAATTACATTCGTTCGCACGATATCGGCCCAGGGACCTTATACGTCGGTACTCGTGGCCTAAGCGTGGAGCAAATTCGGAACGAGGAACGCTTGTACAAGGAGCTTCAAACCTTTTTAGATCGGCGAACTAGGGATGCTGCTTTTTTAAACGAAGCGCCGGCTTCCATTCGGGAGGAGATTCAGACGTATGTGCGAAATCGATCGGACCTTGAATGGGCGCTATCACCAGTGCCGCGCCGTCGCAAAGTGTGGCCATACCGGAGTGATGCTTTGCTTGGGGTCCTACTATTATTAATTTTAGTCTTACTGTTTGCCGGTGTGATACCACTCGGCTTGTTTTTGGCGGGTATACTCCTTTTGGGTATTACAGCTGCCGTTCTCCTGCGCTATAAAGAATTGCGCGATCGGGAGATCGCTCCGGTAAATGACAGTTCTCATCTCGAGAACCTCCTGAAGAATGAGGATATTCGTCCCAATGGCAAGCCGCTTGTGCAGAATCAACTTTCTAACGTCACCAATATTAAGGTGGGGTGGCTCAGGAGGACCATTCTTTTGGGTGTTTTAAAGTTTACCGACCTCTCCGGGCGATATAAGTACACTAAGGGAAAGCTCGGGAGCATCCCTTCCATTCACTTCGCCCGTTGGATTCTCATCGATAAGGGGCGGCGGCTCCTTTTCTTAAGTAATTACGACGGCAGTTGGGAGAGTTATCTCGGCGACTTCATTGATAAAGCGGCCACCGGTTTAACGGCCATCTGGAGCAATACAGATGGCTTTCCTCGAGCTCGTTGGTTGGTTAATGACGGCGCAACGGATGAGCGGAGATTCAAAGCCTACGTTCGCATGACGCAAACACAAACCGAAGTTTGGTACAGCGCCTATAAGTACCTAACGGTGCAGGACATTTGGAAAAACACTTCCATTCGGGAAGGTCTTTACGAACCGCAATCGGAAGAAGAAACCGCTGATTGGCTACGCCTCTTTTGACATACATATTTTCCCCTATGTCTAAGCTTGAACACCAACATATTCAGGGATTTGTTGCCCGCGGCTATAAGGATCTGCCAGAAGCCGTTTACCTTCTTTGTCATATAGATGTGCCGGCGGAGGCGCGCATATGGCTAGGCACTTTGCTTGATCTCATTACTCCCAGCTCCGATAAAGGCAAGGGCGTCGCTCATCATATTGCCTTCACTCATCCGGGCCTAAAAAACATCGGCATGCAGTCGGATGACCTCCGGACATTCCCACATGCATTTCAGGAAGGAATGGAAGCCACGCGCCGTACCCGCATTCTGGGCGACGATGGAGAAAGTGCTCCCGGGAATTGGCGCTGGGGAACCGATAGAGGCGACGATTCCATCCACTTACTTCTCCTGATATTTGCCGTTGATGCGCAGACGTTAGAAAATGCCATTAACAAGGTCCGTAACGCTTACCGGGGAATTACCGAAAAATACCGGCTTGATACCCTGACCTTCATACCAGCAAGGGAACACTTTGGCTTCGGTGATGGCATTTCTCAACCTATTATTAATGGCTTGAGCCGAACGGGAGCAAAGGAGAATACGCTTCCACCAGGAGAATTCATATTAGGATACGAGAATGCGCATGGGAAAATTCCGATTACGCCAACCGTTACCTCTGCTCATGACCCTACCGGTATTTTGCCCCGCACACGCATTGATGTTGAAGCCTTGGATGGGGGAAATGACTTGAAAACCACGGTGGAAGCCGCAGATTTTGGCAGAAATGGTTCCTACTTAGTCTTTCGTCAACTTAGTCAGGACGTAAAGGGCTTCTGGGGCTTCATAAACAGGGCCGCTGAAGAAACTTACGGAGAGCAAAGCCGGGCTCAGCGAATGCGCATTGCAGCAAAAATGGTGGGTCGATGGCCGAGTGGCGCTCCGCTCACAGTTTGCCCCGCCGCCGATGACCCGGCCCATGCTCGTAGGGATGACTTTAGTTATGCCGCTGATCCACACGGCAATCTCTGCCCCGTCGGGGCTCATATCCGTCGGGCGAACCCCCGGGATGCTTTGGAGGGGACTAGGGAGGAATCCATCAAAAAATCAAACCTGCACCGGCTTCTTCGCCGGGGTCGACCCTACGGCGCTCCCCTTTCCCAGACTTTCGACGTAGATGAGATCCTCGCTGCCAGAAGCGAAGGGGAGGAGGTAGGGCTACATTTCATCTGCCTAAACGCTGATCTGGAACGGCAGTTTGAGTTTGTCCAACAGACCTGGATCAATAACCCAAAATTCGGAAACCTATATTCTGATGTAGATCCCCTTCTTGGTGGTCAGGGTTCCGTGCAAGGTACTTTTACGCTCCAACGCGAACCGTTACGGGAAAGGATTAACGGTGTGAACCGATTTGTGGAGGTTCGCGGAGGCGGTTACTTCTTTCTCCCAAGCCTCCCCGCCCTACGCTACCTCACTTCGCTTTCACCGGCAAAGGCTTAATCGTTGCTTTTTTAGCGCGTCACTGACGCCCTGGCGGGAATTGCGCTTCACCATGTCCGATTCGACACTCCGCTTAGCCAGTAAGCGCAGACTCCAGCGGTTCTCCCAAGGCAGTGGATCGCTGCAGGGCAGGTCGATACGCTGACGCTCGGTCCGGCCGTCGATCCTATCGGTGCGTTTATTGGGCGCGTCTTTCCGTGTAGGGAGAGGTCTAAGCCATCATGCACAAACCGGCACTAATTTTGGTAGCAGCTTACTTCACTTACGCTTTAAGCTTGGGCAATTTGCACGTCCGTCATACGCTCGCCCGTGGCGTATTCATCACTGCCGAGGAAATTCTGCACCCCGCGGATCATGGTGGCCTGCAACTTACCCTGAGCCAACCGATCTGTCAGATAGGCCCGCTGCTCACCGGTCAACTCCACCCGACACCGTTTATTCATTTTGACCGAAGGACAGAAACAACAGCCTTAGTATTTTCCCTTTACCGCGCCCTAGGGATGATCGGTTGCTTCATTCCCGCAAGTATATAACGCTAAGATGGTTTGCCGCTACGAACAGGATTAAGCCACAATAGAGAAGATATAGGAGGGTACATGTTCCAACATTGGCAGTCAGCTGCTTTTGTAGTCTATCGAATAAGATTTGGCAGATATTGACGGTACGGGAAGGAGGCCTTGCAAGATCCTACTATACTCCCTCCCGCCAGCTCAAATACGCCACGTCACCAATCGTCTGGCTATCCGCCGCCCCGTAGATTACCCGCTTGCGGACGGGCTTGCCCACTAATCCGGCCACCTTATCCAGGTTAATCCGCAAACGATCCCGGTAAGTGGCAGTCGCCTTGATCTCCGTAAGGATGAGCCCCGTTCCGGTGGGTTCGAGCAAATCGACTTCCAGCTGGTGGTTATCGCGGTAGTAATAGAGCGGATGTTGGTTGCCGGCGTGGTACCGGCTTTTGCGCAGATTCGCCACGATCAGGTTTTCGAAAAGGGCTCCGTATTGTTCCGAGGCTTGTACCTGCGCTCCGTCGCCCAACTGTAAGAGATAGGCCGCCAGCCCGGTATCGGTAAAGTAGAGTTTGGGGGATTTGACGAGCCGTTTACCGAAGTTTTCGAAATAAGGACCGATGGTGAAGATGACGTAGCTCTCCTCCAGGTAGTGGAGCCACGTTTTGATGGTAGGCACCGACAACTGCAGGCGTTTGGCGAAGGTGCTGTAGTTCAGCGTTTGGCCGACAGAGGCGGCACAGAGCGCCATTAAGCGGCGGAAATCCCCCATGTTGGCACTACGCACCAGCGGCGTGAGGTCCCGCTCGAGGTAGGTGCTGACGTAGCTGGGGTAGAAAAAGGCGGAGGGCAGATCGGTCTGGTACAATTCGGGATAATAACCCCTAGCAATGGCGTCGGGCGGGGTCCCGGGTAAGGCGTCAACTGCGTTCAGTTCGTCAAAGTCAAGGGGTAACAGCCGGGCTACGCCGACGCGACCGGCCAGCGATTGCGAAATACGTTCCGAGAGCAGGAAATTCCGGGACCCCGACAGGACGTAGCGGCCGGGCTCCCGGTCTTCGTCGACGCGCGTTTGGAGGTAAGAGAAGAGGTCGGGCACCCGCTGCGCTTCGTCAAAGATGACGCGGCGATCATAGCGTTGGAGAAAGGAAAGGGGGTCGTGCTCAAATGCCTCCCGGTTGGGAATGTCTTCGAAGGAGACGTAGCGGTAATCCGGGAAAAGTTGCTTTAGCAGGGTGGTTTTACCCGACTGCCGGGGGCCGGTCAAGCTGATGACTGGGAAGTATTTCCGCAGTTCCTCGAGATGGCTTGAAAGTCGACGGGGAATGAAGGGTTTCACTTCGGGTTTTGCACGAAGATAACTTTAAATTTGTACAAATGTCCGCTGAGACTTCGTCTTAGTAGGGATAGAACAGCTTTAGGTGTGATAATTTGATACTTAGCCTTAATTATAAACTGCCGATCAAACAGGTGATTTACGCATTTGGCGCGACAAACGCCTCTTGACGTCAGCTCATAAGAGTGACTAATTCCAGGGGTCACTCAATCCTATTACCTCAGGGAGGTAGTTACTCTACATCGTCCCAATCGACGGCACCATTAAATTGCAGAAACTAATACATATTTGGATCCGAATCCTCTCGCAGCTGGCTATTCTCTACGACTACCAATTACGCCTGGACCTGTGAGCCGGGAACGCTTGACTTCTCTCCTGTTTCTCTTAATCTTTAATCTTAGAATTAATATTGACATATTTTATACAATACTCTCTGGTTGGCTGACCACTTAAACACTTCTGACCGATAGTGCGAACTATTGCAAACCAAACCCAAAACATTTGATCGATGATAAAGGTGCATTAAGTCAGTAAGAAGTGCTAGACGAGTTCCTCTGTAAGAATTTTTCTTTCAATACTAACATTGTTGATTTCCTAATCCAATCAGATAAAGCTGCAACAGTTTTGTAGAAATCCCCTTTGGGGATTTTTAATTGAATAACTTTATCTAAAATATCATCTTTACATAGTATCCAGTCGTACCCCTCTGATTCAATCAAAAAAAGGTAAAAACCCTGAAAAGTTTCACCTTGATGAGAGCCTATGTCAAGGAGTTTAAAATTTTCAAAAGTCAGATCTTTTTTTTTCAGCCAACCAATATCCTGTGTTAACCAGATTTTATTAATCAGTATATCTATAAGCTCTCGTGGTTGGTAACTAATAATCTGCGTGCAATTTCTTTTACCTTTATTAGAGAGCATTGATTCGAATACCGGAAGTGTGGCAATCAAGAGATTTGGCTGACTCAATTCTCCAACCATATCTTTGTTTACCCAAAAGCAGTATCGTATAAATACTCTATCGCTGGGTTGGTCCAGATAGGCTTCAATTCCAAATTTATCTTTACTTCCAAATAACATTCCCAGTAATCTTTTTATTTTTTTGGACAAGGATATTTTGCTTTTGGTGCTACTCTGTGCCCATTAGGATCCCTAAATCTAGCATTGACTTCCGGTGGAACTACGATTCCTCTTCCTTGTTTGGAAGACCCATTCCAATGGGCTTTCCCATCGTTGCTATTTCCAAATCTATGAATCTCCCCGGAACTGTCTTTGGCGTACCAGTGTTTACCTTCCGCATCAGGAACAGCATTTTTGTAGATGTCTTCAGCATTTTTCGGCATTATAGATGTCCTGCCGGCGCCGCCTCCCCTAAAATTAGTCCCTAGCTCATGATGGCCAGGATTGTCGTACTCAGGCTTAGGACCATGATATCTTTCAAGTCCGAATAAGTCCGTCCAGGTATTGACGTCTTCCACATAAGAATACGTATTTCTTCCTCCAGCCAATCCTATCGGATCCTGACTCAAATACCCCCCAACCTCCGGATCAAAATACCGAAACCGATTATAATAAAGCCCCGTCTCCGCATCCTCATACTGCCCCGGATACCGGAACGGACACTGCCCCCGCCACCCATCCACCCGGCGGGTGTCGCCGTAAATGGATAGCTCCAGTTCCCAACTTTTTTCGCCACTCTCCGCGTACATGCTCAGCGGCGTGCCGAGGTGATCGGTCACGATGCTGTAGTCTTGCGCAGGCGTAAGCTTGGCGAGGGGGGCGAAGCTCTCCGGCTCGAAGAGCCAGGTGGTGAGCTCCCCGGCGACCGCGGTGATGGGCTCCGGGTTTTCTGCTTCTAGCACGGCGGTGCCGTTGGAAGATGCCGAACCGCTCGGCGGACCCGAGGAAGGCTCCTCAATGATCTTCTCATCCCGGCGACGGATCGTAATGCGGCTACCCCGATCCTGGCCTGCCGCTTCCTCTTTGACGACCCGCAAGGGCGTCGGAGCAGCCTCCTCCCGCCATTCGTGCAGCATCACGTTGCCGTCCCAGACCCAGCGGGTGATCCGACGGCCGTATTTCTTGGCGATCCGCCGGCCCAGCGCATCGTAGGTGAAGGTGACTACCCGCCCGTCCGGTCGAATAACGCGAGCCAGCATTCCGGCCGCGTTCCATTCGTAATTCCAGCGCTCGCCGCCCGCCTTTGTTTTGCTGATCAGGTTGCCCTCCGGGTCGTATCGAAAGGTGGTACCGTCGGCTTGCAGCAACTGTCCCGCCGGACCGTACTTCCGATCCTCCCGGTCGCTTTTCTTGAACAAATTGCCGACCGCATCCGGCATCCGCAGCTCCCGACTACCGTCGGGGTAGGTAGCGGCGGCCAGGTTGCCGAACACATCGTGCTCGAATTCAAAGCGGCCCTTGGCGGAATCCACGATTGCCTTGAGCCGGTCGTTTACCCCCCATTGGTACGTCCGACTACGTTCCCGCTCGCCACCTACGGAAGTGACCTGTTTAGTCGGCCGACCCAATCGGTCGCGTTGCCAGCGGCTGCGAACGCCACCCGGCAGCGTGCGCTCCAATTCGAGCCCCAATAAGTCGCGCTCGAAGTGGACGGACCAGGGGTCGGTCTCCCGTGCCCCGCTGATTACCTCCTCAACGTCGCCCATCCTGTTCCGCTTGATGGATACCTCCGCTCCCAGGCTGGAGGTCAGCTCGACACGGTTTCCGAGCACGTCGTATTTCGAGGTGACCGCAAAGCCCCCCTGGTACTCCGTCAGCACCCTGCCCAGCGCATCCCGCTCGAAACGCACCTTCACCGCGTTGTTAGCCGCGGATAATAGTTCACCGTCCGCCCGGTAACTGTAGTGTTCCGAAGTTCCGTCGTAATGACCGACTGCGGTCACCCGCCCCAGGGCATCGTAGCCGTACTCCGTTTCCCGGTCGCCTGGACGGAGCACCTTAGCTACCTGACCGGCAGGGTCTCGATCGTAGGTCCTGGTCAAGCCGTCGAAGCCAGACTCGGTCACCACCTGACCCCTTTCGTCCAGCCCGAAGCGATAAGCATAGTCATGCTCGTTGATGATGCCCGTCAGGTCCTCTTCGGTATTGTAGTCGAATTGTACCCGCGTACCCGCCTCGATCCTTGCCCCCAGGCGGTTCATACCGACGTACTCGAAGGCCACATCGTACTGCTTGTCCCTCGCGTGGGTAATGTTTTCTTCGCCGTCGTAGGCCAGTACGCGAACGTTACCGTCCGGCTCCCGCACCTTCGCGGTATTGCCCAGCAGATTCAATTTGCGCTCTCTTACGTTGCCGCGCGGGTCGGTGGAGGCGATCACCCGGCCCAGCCGGTCGTACCTCCACTCGCTGCGCGCACCGTCGGCCGTCATCAGGGCGGTTAGGTTGTGTTCCTCGTCGTAATCCAGCGTGGTGAAGTTGCCGGCCGGGTCGATGATGGTCGTAAGATCCGAACCTTGGTAGCCGTAGGAGGTCACCGCTCCGAGGGGATCGGTACGGTCGATAAGCCGCTTCAATTTATCGTAGCTCCACGACCAACTACCGCCGATCTGATCTTTCGCGGCCACCAGCAGGTGATCTTTACGGACCATCGCTATCTGGCTACCATCCGGATAGCTTACGAGCGATCGGTGGCCGAGGGCATCGTATTCGTAGCTCGTGACTCGCTGCAGTTCGTCGATCTCGCGCAGCAGTTCCATTGATTCGCTGTAGTAGGTAAAGCATTCGTACGCCAACGGATCTACCGTTTTCCAGACCACCCCGGCATCCGTCCAGTAGTAGTGAGTGATCTGGCCCAGGGAGTTCACTACCCGCGTGACCCTATTTTCCAGATCGTAGCTCACCGTGTTGTCGTGGATACCACCGTCGCCCCACGTTCTCAGACAGCGGGCACCGGTGCCACCACCGTCGTACTCAAAGTAGAAGCTGAGTCCGTTGCGGTTCGTTTCCCGCGTCAGGAGGTGGTTGTGGTATTCGTAGCGGAAGCTGGCGCCGAGGGGATCCGTAGATTCCACCAGATCACCCTGTGCGTCGTACCTATAGCTCACCAACACGACCCGCTGACCGTTACTACCGGCTTTGGGGTGGGGAGCCTCGATGGAGGTTATTCGCCCTTTGTGGTCACTGCTTACCGTCAGGAGACGACCGGCACTATCGGTGATCTCCCGCAAGTTTCCCCGGTCATCGTAGCGGAATTCGATCTTCTGGGCGGCGGGGCGCAGGATGCGATGTAAGCGAGAAAGGCGGTCCTTTTTGGCTAAGGCCGAAGGGAAATAGTGGGCATTATATTGCTCGTCGGTTACGATGAAGTATTCCGAATCGCGGGTAAACCGGAGCTTTTCCTGTCGCAGGTAGATCTCCTCTCCTTCGTAGTAGTAATCTACGTAAGCATTCCGTCCATCCGGCAATCGTAACTGCAGACTTCCGTTGTCGCTGACGGTCATCCACAGGTCGTAACTGTGGTGCCAGCCGTGGCCGAGCGGGCCATTGTAATCCGAAACAGACAACCACTTCCGCTCCCAAACCAGCGGAGTTGGTCCGGCCATCTCGAAGTCCACCCGATCCGTAAATACTTTGCCCGTTGCCACGTCGACCGGGTGACCGATGACGCTGCAGATTCTGTCGTGGATCTTGTTCCGAAGATTTCCATCCAGCTTCTTGGTTACCACCGAGGCTGCGTCGTGGATCTTCGCACAGACCTTTTTGTAGGCACCGGAGTTCTTGACGAACTTGTTGAAGAACTTACCTCCGGCCGCCATGCCCAGCTTCATGCCCATGGCCATCATCGAGATCGTCGGAGGTCCGCCGACCATCACCAGTTGTCCGCCCGGTATCGCCATGAGCACCGAGGTGGGTAGCATCAGGCCGGCCCCCGGTTCGCCCTTTGGTCGCGGCGGCGCGGGCATGCCGATACAGGAGCAGCTCAGCACCGGGGAAGCCATCCGGCTGAAGGGTTCGTCCTCCACTACCACCGTTGAACTGCCCATGAAGATCTCGCCTTCGTTGCCGACCGGCTTGATGAAGGTGCCGCCCATCGGGATGTGCGGCGGGATGGCTTTCGCCTCGTTGCCAGCTTGCGCCCTGGGCATGCCGTTCACGTAAACCGAGGCACCGATAAAGGGAAGGAACTCCATAGGGTCCAGCACCATCCCGATAAAGGGATGGGGAATAGGCACCGGCGGGGCCGGTGGCGGCGGCTGTATGATGTGGATGTCAACCCCCATAACCATGTCGAACATCTTGGCGGCGATCATGCGGGTACGGGATTTTCGGCTTTATGCAGGAGTTCGTCCCAGTCGTTACCGATCAGCCGTTCCAGCTGCAAGCGGATGTCTTTGGCACCGGCGTGGCGGTTTAGCCTTTCGACCAATTGCATCAATTCGCGCCCGGCATAGGGTAGGGGGGAGCCACGAAGGATTTCCGGAGACAGGCCTTCCGCCGCCTCCAGCGCATCGAGGTTCAGCTGCCAGGCCGCTTCATTATCTCCGGCCTGAGCCTTACACCAACCGGCCATACGCAGGGCCTCCATACGGTGAAAGCGGTCATCTTCTTCCTCGGCGGCTACGGCGGCGGAAGCGAGGTAGCTGTCGGCGGCTGCTTCGTAGCTTTTCATGCTTACCAAGCCGGCGGCCTTAAAATTATGGGTTTGGATGAGGGTAGCCCGCCCGGCCGGATTACCTACCTGGATGGCCAGGTGGGCGGCGGCAACAGCCCGGTCGAAGAAGGTCATTGCCTCCTTCCGATTAGCTTTACGGGAGAGTAAATGGGAACCCTGGGCGGCAAGGACCACCGCGGACATATGCTCCCAGCCTTCCTGCTGCTGGGTGAGGGCGAGCGCCTTTTCACCTTTCTCTTTCATAGGTTCGAAAGCACCCTGTCCGCCAAGCTGGGAGAGTTCCAGAAAGAGGGTGCGAAACTGCACCGCCGGGTCGTTCGGGTCCCCCTCGGAGGCAAGCTCGTTGGCTAAAGCATCCATATGAAGTTCCGGCCGCAACGTCTTTACCCCCCAATCCCGGCGGCCTGCAAAACGCTGCCCGACCATCCCTTCCTCCGTACTGTGGAGCATGAGCATTAGGTTGCCGGGAAGGCCCGCTTTCAGACTGTCCTCTACCAGCGAAACGAAGGCGGTCTGGTCGGTAACATCCCTGGGATGCAGGTAAATGACCGTCCTTCCTTTCAGATTTTTTAGTTGATCCACAAAGGAGGTCACGTAGTCCAGAAACCGGGAAAAGCTAGTTACCGTTGGCGATTGCTCCATAAAGTCCGCCGCAACCCCCTGGTCGATAAGGGTTTCAGCTGCTGCGAGGAGTTGGGCCTGTAGCTCGTCGGCCAGCCGCTGGGGATAGTGGATTGTACCTGCGTCCCCGCCCCGAAATGTCAAAAACAGATCGCGGGTAACCGCCCCGGGCGTGTCTTCGGTGAGAACGAAAGCCTCGATCATTTGCACCTCGTCCGGCTTAACGATCCATAAACACAGCGATACCTCCGCAAGGGAGGTAACCGCTTCGGTGTACAAGCTCTGAACTTGTCTAAGTCTGCGGGTAACGGCATTGCTGCGAGGATCGGTAGCCAATTAGCGGGTATTTAAAATACGTAAGTGCGTAGATGAGCATTCACTAAGTGAATGCAGACTAGCAGAAAAAAAGTTACAACATCAATCAAATAAACAAGTAACTTAATATGGATGAGTGATATAAAAGCCGCAGAAGTCACCCTCAAACCATACATAAGTTGCTCACTCTAGGAAATTACAGCACCGACTTACGCGATGCCATTGCCATCGCCCGCTCGATCGCACGGGAACACCGGGGCAGTCAATTTGGGGCGCCTCACTTGCTCAAGTCCATTTTACACGACGACGTCGGTCTATCGAGTATGCTGCGGGTGATGGACATCGACTTGCACCGGCTTCGGGAGTGGGCAGAAGTGAAATTGCGACGCTATCCGAAGAGCGCGAAACCCGCCGCGGAACCCGCCGCCGATGAGCAGGTAGAAAAGGTGTTGAGTACGGCGGACATTGTTCGGCTAAAATTATCGGCCGACCAGATCGATTCCGCCTGCGTCCTCGCCGCCCTCTGCAAACCCGGTGTAGGTTTCACGGCCGAAGAGCTGAAAACTTTCCCCCTTACCGAACAGCAACTGCTCGCCGCTTACGTTGAGCAGATGCCCGCTGCGGGGATGGACACCGGCTCCGCCAATGGCTCAGCGATCAAGAACGGCGCGGCGAAGTCCGGCCCGGGTAAAAACCTGGCCCGTTTTTGCGTGGATAAAACCGCCGCGGCCAGGGAGGGAAAGATCGATCCCATCATCGGCCGTAACCGCGAGATCCGTAAAATCGCCGAGATCCTGGGCAGGCGGACTAAGCCCAATGCCATCATCGTAGGAGAGCCGGGCGTGGGTAAAACGGCCCTGGTAGAGGGATTTGCCCGCCTGATCGTATCGGGTGAGGTGCCGGAGCGGCTAAAGGAGGCTTCCCTGCTCGAGCTCGATCTGGGTTCGCTCATTGCCGGGGCCGCATATAAGGGCGAAATCGAGGAAAGACTTAAATCCGTTATCGCCGAGATCAAAGCGCGACCTGGAACCATCCTTTTTATAGACGAGATACATGCCCTGCTTGATCCCCAGGGCGGTGCCGGGGGCGCCGCCAATCTGCTCAAACCCGAGCTCGCCAGGGGAGAACTGACCGTCATCGGCGCGACCACCCACGGGGAATACCGCAAGTACATCGAAAAGGACGACGCCTTCAAGCGCCGCTTTGCCGTGATTGAAGTGGAGGAGCCGGAGGAAGAAAAGGCTGTACGTATGCTGCGTGCATTAGCCCCCGTCTACGGGGAACACCATCACCTTGAAATTACCGACGGGGCGCTCCGTGAGGCCGTTCACCTGGCCACCCGATATATGAAGGATCGCCAACTCCCGGATGCGGCCATCGATCTAGTAGACCGTACCGCGGCGGCAGTGCGGATGATGGTGGAAACGAGTGGAGAGGAGGTGGAGCGCTTCAACTCCCGCCTCGATGAGTTGATCATCGCGGGAGAAGAACAGGATCCGGATTACCACCTCGCCGAACTCAAGTGGTTCGAAAGTGAACTGCGCGACAGCGTGTCTCCCATCCTGCTCGGGAAAGTAGCAGACTTACGGGAAGTGGAGGGAATGGAGCGGGCGGAAGACCTGATCGACTATTTACGGGATCTGCTGCAGAGTCTCGACGAGCACGCCGAAGTGGAAAAAGACGTCATTACCTCAGATGACATCGCCGCACTGGTGGCTTACGCCAAGGGAATACCTATTGGAAAGATCCAGGCCGACGAGAAGGAAAAACTCGACCAAATGGCCGACCGGTTGGGGGCAAGGGTAATCGGTCAGGACCACGCCATCGATTCCATCGTTAGTGCCGTCAAGGTGAGCCGGGCAGGGATTGCGGATGCGGGCCGCCCCGTGGGCAGCTTTTTTTTCCTGGGCCCCACGGGAACGGGAAAAACGGAATTAGCCAAAGCGTTGGCAGAGTTCTTATTCAACGACGAATCCGCCCTGATCCGCTTCGATATGTCGGAGTACACCCAACAGCACGCGGCCGATACCCTCACCGGTGCGCCTCCCGGCTACGTTGGGTACGAAGAGGGTGGCATACTGGTAAACCGAATCCGCCGCCAGCCTTACTCCGTGGTGCTCTTTGATGAAATCGAAAAAGCCCATCCGGAAATCTTTAAGGTTTTCCTACAGGTCCTGGATGACGGCAAGCTAAGCGATAAGCAGGGCAAGGTCGGAGATTTCACCAACGCGATCATCCTGTTCACCTCCAACATCGGGCACGAATTTATCGTGGATAGCTTCGGAGCAGGCGAGATCCCCACCCAGACCCAGCTCACCGAGCACATGAGCCGGCATTTCAAGGACGAATTCCTGGGGCGGTTGACCGAGATCGTACCCTTCGGTCCGATCACCGAGAGCATCATTGTGAAAATTTTTCGCATTCAATTGCGCAAACTCCGTAACGGCTTGCAATTGAAGGGTATAGACCTGCAATTGAGCGAAGCGGCCGAACGGCACTACGCGATGCTCGGCTTTAATCCCCGCTTCGGGGCGCGGCCACTGCGCAGGGTCATTCTGAATGATCTGCAAAAGCCAATCTCGCGCAGCATCATCAGCGGAGCGCTGCATGACGGCCAGCAACTTCATATCGACCTCGACGAGGCCGGCAAACCCAGATTCAACATCCAATAACTCATTCTCATGTCAGACTTTACAGCCAACAAGGATTTGCGCAAAAACGGATTCATCTACGAAACCGTCGACGCGGCCAACGAGGCCATGGCGGATATTCCCAAGAACCGTACCATCCTCACCGCCGACCTAACCGACAAACCGGCTACCAAGCCGGAAATGACCTACGAATTGGAAACCATCGAAGATGTCTTCGACCACTTTCAGCCCAGCGTGAAGATGGAATTTAACGATGCCGAGGGCGGCTCCGTAAACGAAGAACTCAGCTTTACGAATCTCGGGGATTTTGGTACGAAAGCACTGCTCAAGCAAAGCGATTTCCTGCGCAAGACCGATCTCCAGAAACGCAACTATGCCACCTTCGCTACCCGGCTCCAGAATAATAAAGTGCTGCAGCGGGTGCTGAGCGACCCCGAGAAAAAAGAAGAATACCTGACCGTACTGCGGTCCATGCTCAGCGAATTGGAGAATAACGGCGATTAATCCCCCTCACCCTACATAGAAACTATACAACCTAGCATCATGGCAAACGAAGAACAACAAACCAGCGCCGCGGAAGCTGCGGCAACCAAAACCGCCGTCTCCGGTGGAGCGGTAAGCACCGAAGCGGTCGGCCAGGCAATTAACGGGCTGGAAGAATTCGGCGGCTTCGATCTGATCTCCGGGAGCGTCGAAGGCGGCGATAATCTGGAACCCAATTCTATCATGAAGGACATCTTCCTGGAGGAGGATGCCAATAAGAGCGAACGGCAAGGTCTCAAGCAGCGGCTGACCGAATGGATCGCCTTATTGACCGAGGTGGAGAACGTCGGAGAGATGATCGAGCGCAGCACCGCCCGCCACGAGGAGGCGGCCGGACTGGTCAAGAAGAACCTGAAGAAGACCCTCGACCGCATTGCAAAACTGGAGGAGAATTACCGGGCGGTGGCCAATTTCTACCGCAACGCCGCCGGCGATAAGCCCGTAAAGAACGTGACCATCGTCAACGCGCCGATGGATAAACTGAACGACCTCGACAATCCGATCTTCATTAAGGCGATCGGTGACGAGCTGCAGCAGAAATTCGACCGTCTCGACCTGATGAACAGTTACGGCCTGGTGGTCGTACCCGGCTTCCTTGGATCCAAATCCGTGGTTGACGAGTGGGCGCGTACCGCCCACGAAGCGAAGGCGATGCTGATCACCGACTTCCGGAACCTGGCCAACCCCGATCAGGTGATGAAGCTTTGGGAAGCAGGCAAATTCACCGGTGCGGACGAGCATAAGGGCAACGTCATGATGACCTGCAACTGGCTGGTAGGACGAGCCGCCAACGAAGAGGTCGGGGAGTCCGACCCGCTCTATATCGCCCCGTCTACCGCCCTGGCCGGCAGGCTGTATGCCAACAACATCGCCCAGGTTTCCGCCGGGAAGAAATTCGGCGTACTGCGGGGCGTGGAAGGAACGCGCTTCGTGACCCGTGCCAACGAGTTGTCAGACCTGGGAGAAATGG
The DNA here is from genome assembly GCA_963747415.1 of Lewinellaceae bacterium. Classification (GTDB taxonomy): domain Bacteria; phylum Bacteroidota; class Bacteroidia; order Chitinophagales; family Saprospiraceae; genus Neolewinella. The sequence continues at coordinate 316,371 of CAVVFF010000007.1, forward strand.
GGCTGGTGCCCATGGCCTACGAGTACGGGCAGGTACAGGCCTTTAGTCAGCGTACCCTCTTCAACGGAGACAACCTCGGTATGCAGACCTACTCGGTCGTGCGCACCTTCGACTGGCTGACGAAGAGCCTAATGGATTACCTCAACCGCATGCTCTTTATCAATATCTCCACCAATGCGGAGATGAATATCCACAAGGAGGTAGCCAAGTTCTTTTTCATGTGCCAGAAGAACGGCATCCTGGAGAAGTACGGAAAAGTTGAGATCAAGCGCGATCCGAATCAAAAAGACCGGGTGTGGGTCAAGGTGCACGCCACCCCCTTCTTCCCGGCGCGCAATTTCGTCATCAATCTGGAAGGCAAGAGCGGGGACGATCCCAACTCTCCGCCCGACTGGGAAAGCAACGTAGAATAATTACCACGGCCCCTGATCTGCCCACCCGCTCCGCTGGAAAGGGTGACGCAGCGGGGCATTCACATCACGCATTTAATTCCTTACACTATGTTCGAAGCGAAATTAATACTTGACGGCGGTGAGCCCATCGAGGTACTGCAGTGCAGTTACCAGATGGACCGCGAGACCGACAAATCCGGAATGCCGGCCACCGGCGTTCACGGAGGCAAGATCAGCCTGACGATCAAATCCTCTTCCGATGTCACCTTTTTCGATTGGATGATCAACGCATTCGCCCAGAAAAAGGGAGAGATCGAGTTTTACAAGCGAAACGACCCGACACCCGCCAAGGTGCTGTCGTTCGAAAACGCCTACATCATCGAGCATGGCGAAAATTTCAATGTGCTCGACGGCGATCTCGACCAGCCTATGGTGGAGCACTTCACCGTCTCGGCCGAAACCATGAAGATGCAGGACAGCGAACTCAAGAAGGTTTGGGTAAGCTAGTGCTTCAGGACCGAACTAAGCTGCACCTTGACTTGCCTTCGCGGCCCTGCACTGCCCGAATGAAAACCTTACGTAGCTACAGCTATGCGCGGCTTTCATTCGGTTGTTCAGCACCACGCTGTCGGCGTCAAGCTATTGCTTAGTTCAATCCTGAAGCACTAAGCACGTTTTGCGCGTGATTCGGGCCACACCGTCCGGATCACGCTTTTAACGAATTCATTTTCTCACCCCTAAACTCCACCTACCGTGGCTGGCAAAGCAATACCGGAAATCGTCATCGACGGAAATACCTTCGGGCCGATCACCATGCTGAGTCTCGACCAGCCGTATAGTGGACACCATTCCTTTTCGGTGGTTTGCCCCTTCCGCGAGAAGGCTGATTCGCTCATGGACCTCGGGCAGACCTACGTCGGTAAACCGGTCACGATTCAACTGAAGGCCGGAATTCGGGCGACCAGTGGGCAACTGACGTTCAAAGGGATCATCACGAACGTCAAACTCAGCAAGCACGAAAGCTCCGTGATGCAATTAGTCCTGCAAGGCTTTAGTCCCACGCGCGTAATGGATGACGGTCCCCACAACCAGACCTTCACCGAGAAAAGCCTGGAAGATATCATTAAGGCCGTGACCGGAGAATTTTCCGCTCTGGAAACCTCCATAGACGTCAATTACAAAGATCCCATTCCCTACATGACCCAGTACAAGGAAACAGCTTATGGTTTCCTCCACCGCATTTGCGGAACGTATGGGGAGTGGTTTTACTACGACGGAGAGAAAGCCGTTTGCGGTTCGCCACCTGATGGGGAGGAAGTAGAACTGACCTTTGGCCGTGACCTGAGCGGGCTCGATATCTCCGCTGACGTGGTGCCCGCCAATTTTAAAATGCTTGGTTACGATTACGTGGGCGACGATCACTTCGATTCTCTCTCCGGAAACGCAAAAGTCAAGGAACTGGACGATCTAACCAAGATGCTGCTGGAAGCCTCCGACGAATTATTCGCCAACGAACCAGCCTTTGCCGGCCCTTTCTGCGCAGTGGGCCAGCCCGAGCTCGACCTGCAAGTGGAAAGGCGCAAGGCCGGCCAATCAGCGGAACTGATCAATCTATTTGGTGAAAGCTCCCGCCTTGACCTCCGCATTGGTCAGGTGGTCCTGGTAAAAGCTTTACCGTCTACGATGGGATCGGCCAGCGAATCATCCGGAGCGGACTACGGCAGCTTCCGCTTACTTCACGTGACTCATCACTGCGATGGCTTGGGAAATTACCACAACTCCTTCCAAGGCATCCCCGCCAAACTGGAAATGCCACCGGTGAGCGACAGCCGCATTAAACCACCAACTGCGGAGACCCAGCCGGGGGAAGTAACCGATAACAAGGATCCCGAAGAACTGGGCAGGGTACAGGTTCAGTTTGCCTGGCAAAAACCTACGGGTGAAAATACCCCCTGGCTGCGGGTAGCTGCCGCCGGAGCAGGTGGTGGACATGGTGCCTATTTCGTGCCGGAAATCGGAGATCAGGTCATGGTCGGCTTTGAATACAATAATCCCGATCGCCCAGTGGTCATGGGCAGTCTCTACCACGGAAAAGTCAAACCACCCAACGCTGCGGACCCCGATAATAATTCCAAAATTATCCGTACCCGCAGCGGCAACCAGATCATCCTCTCCGATACCGACGGACAAGAATCGATTACGATCGAATGCGGTACGAACATCATCAAGCTAAGCCTGGAAGGAGATACCTCGATAGAGATAACTACCATCGGCGACCTAAACCTCAAGGCAAAGAATATCAACATCACCGCGGAGGAAAACTTCACGGTTTCCGCTGGAAAGGCAGTGGAGGTTTCCTCCGGTGAGAATACCGCGGTCTCGGTCGGAAAAGCGCTTTCCCTGGATGCCAGCAAAGACTTTGAGGTCAATGCGATGAATGTCAATCTCACTGCGCAGGTGGCCGTGAACGCAACGGGTGGAGCAACCGCGGAAGTGACCAGCGCAAACACCACCCTGAAGGGAGATGCTATGGTCACCGTTTCCGCCCCTATGGTCAAACTAAATTGATCAGCCCATGAAAAAATACAGCATACCTGCCAATTTCGGTCGACTAATGCGGCAAGGGGAAAGGGCCGACCAGGTGGACCTACACGAGTCCGTTCGCCAGAACCTCCTACTAATGCTCATTTCCTACTGGGGAAGCCTGCGAGCGGACCCCACCTTTGGCTGCGCTTTTTGGGAATACGATTTTGAATCCAGCACGCAATTGGAAAATAAGCGGCACCAGCTCGAGGAAAGTATCCGTCGCATGATCGTTGCGCGGGAACCAAGACTTGACCCCACCCGGCTCAACGTGAGGTTCCGGGTTTTCAACAGCCCCCTGCCGTCCTACCGCGGTCGTCGTATGCTGTCCCTCAAAAAAAGGATCGAGATGACGGTGGAAGGCAACCTGCTGGAAACCAATACACCCTTCTCCCCGTCGCCCTTTCAATTGTACTTCAGTCCGGTGGCCATCGAGTATAAAAACCCCGACTGATGGATACGCCCGAACAGATCCGCAACCGCATTCTACGCTCCGCCGCAAGGATGTGGGGATACCAGGAATCCAATATGGACCTGGAAGCTTTCGACCCCCTGGTCCGGCTCCTCGTAGAAGCTTGCTCCGGGGAGATCGGGCGCCTGGAGCGGCAGCTCGAACAATCGGAAACGCGCATCCTCGAACGGATGCTCGAACAACTTAGTCCGGAAGTACTCACCGGCCCCCTGCCGGCACATGCGATGGCCACCTTCCGTGCCCTCTCCGGCACCGAAACGATCAACCGGGAACTACAGTGCTACGGTCAACTCGAACACAAAAAGGAGAGGACCGAGGTCTACTTTTCGCCACTGACTGAGGCCAGCGTTTGCAACGGAGCGATCGCGCTAATGGAGGTGGGGGCAAAAGAACTCTTTATTCTCGATGGGGGGCAGAGGGAAAGAGTCGCCGCTGGCGAAGGAGCGCCGGGGGAAAGGGGAAGCACCCTCTGGCTCGGAATTGACATGGATCGGAAGGTGGAGAGCATCAAGGGACTGCGCTTCTATTTTAATTGGTTGAATGCCCCTCGATTGGACGAAAACCTGGAGTGGCTAAAACGCGCCCGGTGGACCTGCGGCGGACACGAACTGGTAATGACGCGCGGGATGCCCCTGCAACCGTATGGCGACAACCAGGAGGTGGCCTCCTTTCTCCAGAAGGAATACAGTCGGTATCTGCGCAACGCGGAACGCGTGCTGAGCTATTATTCCGACCATTTGGTCACGGTATCCGGTTTCAAAGGTGGCGTGGACCTAGACTGGCCCGCTTTGCTGGAACAGTACCCCCGGGAATTCGAAACCTACTACCCAATGGAAGAATTGGCCGGGCTGGATCGCAAACTCCTCTGGATCAAGGTTGCTTTTCCGACCCCGCTCACTACCTCCGAGCTCCGTTCGACGATCTGTACCCTCAATCCGGTACCCGTAGCGAATTTGCGCCTGCATCGTGCGGAGGGGCGGCTGCGCGATCAGGTCAACATTATCCCCCTGGATACGGAGAACTACTATTTCGATATTCTTTCGGCCCGTAATCGACAGGGAAATGCATACGATGAGGTTCCGCTGACCAATTTACGAGACTACCGTGCCGGACAATACAGCGTACGAAGAAGGGCCACCGGAAAGTTGGGCGAGCGGGAAGCCGGACGAGCATTGCTCAATCTGCTGGATCTGCTCCGCGACGAGAGTGCTGCCTTTAGTGCCTACGGCCGTGACGCCCTGATAAGTAAGATAACCAGCCTGAACCAGCAACTCAAAGACCTGGAACAACAAGTCAACCAGCGGGGCTCCGAACCGGAAGGCCATGCTTTCCTCGTGGTACAGCCGTTGGATAAGGATAGATACCTGGATATCGAATACCTCAGTACAAAGGGTAAAGGTGGAAACGGTTTGATCCCGGGGCAGTCACTCGATCTCATCCGTTTTTCCGGTATCGATCGGAAAAATGCACGGCTGCTGACCATGACCACGGGTGGTCGGGACCCGCTGTCTGCAACGGACCGAAAGTATGCCTATAAACAAGCCATCATCACCCGCGGACGAATCGTCAGCCGGGAGGACATCCGCGCCTTTTGTCAGGCGGCCTTTGGAGCGGCACTGAAGGGTGAAGTAGACATACGGAAAGACATCGCTCGGGGTACCGGACCCGGCCAGGGGTTGGAGCGCATCATGCAGGTTACCCTGTATCTAGACGAAGACGGAGGAGATGCCTATGGCGAGACGCTGGATGCAAAGGTACACGAGTTAGAACGCAACCTTAATTTTCACTCTTCCGGTATCCTGCCCATCCGGGTACACCGGAAAAATTCCGAATCCAGCCCGATGCTTACCCCATGAAAGAGGCACAGATTATCCCCCTCCTTGACGTACTCGGTCGCCACCCGGCCCGGCTCGAAGCCTTGATCGCTGACCTGGTGCGGCGTGACTTGCTATCGCTGGAGGAAGTTGAAATGCACCCCATCAGCACCTTCGCCCGTAACTATTCCTTCGACGTGGACAAAGCCGCAATCAAAGAATATCCGGATGGAAAAATGCTGCGTTTACAAACCCACCGGGAGGGGCTTTACGACCAATTGCCCACCGGAATATTTCACCGACCTGAACCCTACTATCCGGGGCAGAAACTCGGTGCGCGACTGGAAGAAAGCCGCGCGGCGCGGGAGCGGGAAGAAGCCGCCCGCCAGTTCTTTGCTCCCATAGAACAGGAGTTTTTTTTCACTGCGATAAAGGCGGAGCTAAGAGAAAGAGAACTCACTGATGCCTTCAGTAGTCCGCTTCGGCATAACCTCCTGCTCGAAATATGGTCGCACTGCGCCCACGTCCCCGCCCGCAGCCTGCCACTTTTGAGCTACGTACTCCCGCTGTCACACCGTATCGCCGGTGATTTGGAATTGATGGCGGCCTGCTACCGAGCCGTCCTGCTCGCCCCCGTATCCCTTGCGTACGTTACCGGAGAAAGGAATGTGGATCTTACAGCAAATACCATACGCAGCGGTGACCGCTTAGGAGTAGACTTCAACCTCGGAGGCACGCCGATCGCCGATCTGCCGCTACTAGAGGTAGGTATCGGCCCTCTGAGCCGAAACCGCTGCGAGGAGTTTTTACCCGGTGCTTCGGGTACGGAACTACTCACCCTGTTAAATGACTGCCTGGTACCCTACGAAGTGGATGTCATGCCCATCCTCAAATTCGCTTCCGGGGCTGCTACCATGCGATTGGTTGACGAGCAGGGGCAGGGATCACGACTCGGTTTCACTTCCCGATTAACACGCCGCGCATGAAGACGAATACCGCCATCATCGTGCTATTCATACTCCTCATTGCGGGCATCTTATGGATGTTTGCCACCCGGGGAGACAAGAAAATATTTACCGGGAAGCTGGTCGGCCTGGCCTTGAAAACATTTGTTTTCGGCGGTCTGGTATCCGCCTTGGGGCTATTGTACCACGACCCGTTGCGGTGGCTGGATCTCCAGGGATTGTTCTTAGTGGTCATCCTGGTTTTTAGCCTGTTTACCTGGTGGTACTGGCACAAGCAGAATCTTCTGGAGCTCGACTACGTATCGTTGTTGAGGTGGGAATTCCCCCAGGCATTCTCCGTTTGGGCGCTGGCTACCCTGGCCCTGTTCGGCGGATTGCTTGCCAAGCAATTACGGTTTGACTTGGGCGCGGACGCAGGTACAATGCTTTACGTGGCAGCTGGCACCCTCGTCCTCTTGCTGCCCCTTGCTTTCGTGCTGGGCTACCGGCTCTGGTGTCGGATACCCGTGATCATTAAATACCGGCAACCCTGGATGCTGCCCGTCAACCGGGAGGCACCGGTGGTCGAGCCTTCTGCCGATGCGCTGCGGCTGTTCTTCGAAGTCCCCGTAAGGGAGGAGGGGAAGGAATCAGTCGCCTTCGACGTACGGGTACCCAGACGCATCACGCTCGGACAGGTATTTCACCACCTCCTCTACCAACACAATGTACAGGAGCGGTCGCACCGGCGCATCGATATCGCCTACCAGAATAAATCTGAATACGTATACGGCTGGCTCCTCTTCAGGAACCGACGTCGCTGGTGGGGCCCTTACCGTGATTACGTGGAAATGGAAGCCCCGGTGAAAGAAAGTGATCTCGTAAACGGCGAACGCCTCTACGCCGAGCGGGTGAGAATATGGGAGGATAAATACAAGGAAAGATGAAAAGCAGAAACCACTGGCCCGTCAACTGGGTCGACGGAATGAAAATCGATAAAGGTCATTTTCATTCGCAGGAGGCCTTCACCGGCGAACAGATGGCCCTGATGGCGGAATCGGCACTTACTGATTTTAGCTTCGGCCTGCTGCCGGATCACGGCGGCCATCCAGGGCTCGAACTGGTGGTCACTTCCGAACGGGTAGAGGTGAGGAATTGCCGGGCCCTTACGCGGGGGGGCTACCTGATCGTTGTGGGCCCGGAAAATAACGGAGACCTCCAGCGACGCATGTCAGACCTGATGTACGGCCGCGATTTCTCCGAAGCCGATACCTGGCTGGTGGTCCTGAGGGTTCACCCGGAAGAAACGAGTAAAATCGGCACCCCCGATCCGGATGAAATTCCGCTGAGGCAGCCCTTTTCGACGGTCCGCCTCAGTCTGGAGGTTGTTCCGGCCCAGCAGGCAATCACGATTGACGGCTTTCAGCACGCCCTGCCGCTGGCCCGGATCATCAGGAGCTATCAGGGCATCGAGCGCGACCGTGAATTCATCCCACCGGTTTGCCGCACCCTGGCCAGCGACCAACTAATGCAACGCCACCAGTACTGGAAAGAATTACTCCTGGATATGGAGGGAAATACCTTCGAGATCATCCGCAAGATCAAGGACAAGCACCGAAACAACCTCGGTAACCAGCTTTCCGCCGATTTGCTGAGCCTAACAGAAAGCTGCATACGGTATATCAACGAACACTTCGATCCCTATCGGATACTGCTGCCTCGTCGGGCACCGGTAGAACTCTTTCTTTGGTTTATGTCCCTGGCCCGAACGATCAAGAACGAGCTGAGGCTGGCGGGCAACCAGGAGAATATGCTCAATTATATGGCCCACTTTATCGATGGAATGAGCCCCACCGATCTGATGGGGCGCTGTAATGACCTGTGTGACCTGCAGTACGATCACTTATCGCTGAGAGAAATCGTATCCCGAGTGGATAATTTCCTCGATTTCATTACCCGCCTGTTCGCTCAGGTAAAGGAACTCGATTACCACCAGATCGCTACTCCGACCATCATCGACAACCGGGCCTTTAGTCGGTCGGAACGTGATTATCAGTCCACCGTGATCCGGCCGGCAGTCAAAGGCGGTGGGAAATCATTGCGTATAACCACCCGGGGCGGGGACAAGAGCACCTCTTCCGATCCACCTAGCTCGGGCGGAAGTGGGTGGGGATTAGAATAACCGGAAAATGCAATACGGCCGAAAAAAAATAGTCATTAACGGAGACCGGCGGGAGCGGGGGGAATGGCCCGGCTCCGTAGTCATTGCGCTGACGGCCGTGGGTGCCTTTCTATGCGCTCTCGGGATTGGATACCTCCTCTTTCCTTCACCGGGCGTTGTTGCGGAGGACCCGCCCCCTGCTCCGGTGCCAACCGTGGGCCAGGCCTATGAGTACGTCGACGGGGTGATCCGCAAGACCGCGACCCTTGGGCAGCTGCTGGCCGGGCTCCGCGTCGACGGCGAAACCCGAGACCGGCTTCTGTCGGAGCCGCAGCTGAGGGGCAAGCAGGAGATTTTGGCCGGATCTGTTTATAGAATTGAATATGGGGACGGGGAAGACCGTCAGGCTCGCAGCCTGACGGTTGAAACCGATGATTCAACCCTTTTGCGCCTTCAGTTTCTTCCCTATGCCCGGCTGACGGTCCTACAGCGGGAGATCTCGGAGCGGGAGGTGCACTACGCTGGCCTCATTACCAAGAACTTTTGGTTGGCGATCCTGGAGAATGACAGCCTCCACCATTCGCTGATCCCCCGGATCGAACAGGCGATGAAGTGGACCGTAGACCTTTTTCACCTGGGTCCCGGCGACCGGTTCAAGCTAATTTTCAGGGAGTTGATCCGGGACGGCCAGACCATGGGGGTAAGCCGGGTAGATGCCATTCGCATCCAGACGGCCGACCGAACGTATACGGTTTACGGTCAGCCAATAGGGGATTCGGTGGTTTATCTGGATTACTACGGCGCCGGACTGCAGCAGCGCTTTTTAAAGGCACCCGTTAAATTCGGAATTGTTAGTTCTCCCTTCAGCAAAGCCCGGGTGCATCCGGTTACGGGAGAACTCAAGCGGCACGGGGGAACGGATTTCGCGGCTCCTGCCGGAAGCCCGATCTACGCACTTGCGAATGGAAAGATCAATAGGGTAGGGCAGGATAATTTTAATGGTAAGTACGTGGCTATTACCCACGATAAGGTGCACGAAACCATGTATCTGCATATGGAAGATTTCGTGCCGGAACTCGGAATCGGTAAATCCGTCATCCAGGGGCAGGTAATAGGGTATGTCGGAACGACGGGTCAGTCTACCGGGCCGCATGTATGCCTCCGCTTCCGACGAAATGGAATCGAGGAAGATTTTTTGAAACACCAGGATGAAAAGGTTTTTGCGACCAGCGAGGTAAACATTCTAGGGTTCGCCGAGCGTAGGGACTCCCTCACGGAAATCCTGGAGCGTATGCAATACGAAGAATTAATCTTCTGAAAATAGCCCGTCGTCGGGGGGCGGTAACAAAGAGGCGATGGACGGAATAAAGATTTTGAGTTAAAGGGGCTGGATTTAGTAAAAGCTGCCCCTGTATCAAATAACAAATAATGTCACCAGCTAAGGACCAATGGGATGAGGTTTATCGTCTGCTCTCCTGGTGGGACGCCGAACGCGTTTCCGCCGCGAGGGTCTTAGTCGTTGGCGCCGGGGCGCTGGGAAATGAGGTCCTTAAGAATCTGGCATTGCTGAACGTAGGCAAGATATTTATTGTGGATTTCGACCGTATTGAATACGGGAACCTCAGTCGATCGGTACTCTTCCGACCAGGCGATGTAGGGGCCGTAAAGGCCGAAGTTGCTGCCCGCAGGGTGCGGGAGATCAATCCCAACTGTGAAATTTCCTGGCTGAACGGTGATGTAATTTTTGATTTGGGACTGGGTTTTCTTCAGACCATGGATGTGTTTATCGGATGCCTGGATAACCGCGTGGCCCGACTGCACCTTAACCGTTACGCCTTCCGGTTGGGTAAAACCTGGATCAACGGCGGTATTCTCAATCTCGCCGGCTCCCTCGATGTTTTCAAGCCCGGAGTGAGCTGCTACGAATGCGGACTGAGAGAAGCGGAATGGAAAATCATCCGCTACCGCTTGGGATGCAACGATGTGGCCAAGCGGAATGCCAACCATGGTCGGCTGCCTACTACGCCGATATCCGCTTCCATTATTGGAGCGATGCAGGTCCAGGAGGCCTTTAAAGTGATCTACAACAACGAGAAACAATCATTGAGCGACCGGCGGTACTTCTACGACGGTCAGAGTAATGAGAGCAGTTATTATCCGGCGCGACCGCTAAAGGAAGACTGCCTAAGCCACGCCAGGTGGGACAATGTCATCGAAGCAGAGGAACTGTCCGCGGAAATGACCGTAGCCGCCTTGTTGGACGCGTTGAAAAAGGTGACGGGAAATGAGCGCCCGCGCATACACCTGGAGTACGACATCGTTTTGGAGCTGTACAGTGAGGAAAGCCAGGTGAGTACGCCGGTATTGCTGCCCCGCTTCCGCATCGATGAATCGGTATATCGAAAACATCAGTTTACGGCGGGCGAAATGGTGCGCATTCCACCGGAAATGACGCTTAGCCAACTTGACGAAACCTTCCCGCGCCCCGACGCCACCCTCCTGGAGGTGGGTATCCCGCCGTGGCAGATCCTACAGGTCGAAGCCGGCGCGGAATTGCACTACGTATCCCTGGCCGGTGACCGGGGAACCTACTTCAATTCTGTCCAATCCGCGTCCGGAGCGCTTAGTCCACAACCATAAGCAATCACAACAATCAAGCAATGTCATGTCAGACTTTATCCAAATCATCGTAAGGGTCATGCCCGGGGGAGAACAGCTCGATGTTGAGCTGCCTCGCTTCTCTACCGGCCTGGAAATTCTCGAAGGGCTGTTAGAGCAGGATGTTGCCCCCCGCCAGACCCGCAACGGTGAACCCCTCTTTTACGAGTTGATCTCCAAGACCGGCAATGTCAGAATTGAAGATAATAAGACCCTTCACGATCTGGGAATTCACGACGGGGAGACCATCCTCCTGGTTCCCGATCTCATCGCCGGCCGGGCATAGCCTGTAAAATCAATCCGCCATGCCCCGTCCCGAATACGACTTTAATCATCCGGTCTTTAAAACGAAGCGCAATTGGTTGCTCTACGCCAAGGAACACGTGGATCTCTACGACCTTAAGGAAACCAGCGACGTGATCGACTGGGAAGTAAAATCTACCGTTAGCGCCCTGGAAATACCAACGGTCTACCACGTGACCTATAAGCTGCGCAGCATTACGTCGATCGATGCCGAAACCAAGCCGGTGTACGGCGATACACACGTGATGGAACTCACCATTCCGGTAAGGTATCCACTCGTGCCGGCCTCCATTTTTATGCAGACCGATGTGTGGCATCCGAATATCCAATCCGCGGGAAGGTTCAAAGGAAAGATTTGCGGCAACGTCAATAGCTACGGCGTGGATTATAGCCTCTACCAATTAGTCTTGAGAGTAGGGGAGATACTACAGTATAAAAACTACCTGGCAGACTTCGTTCCTCCCTACCCGGAAGATCCTAAGGTAGCCGAGTGGGTAAAAGTCTACGCGGAGCCCCGCGATATCGTCAACCGTAAAAAGGGTATTGCCACCGATGATCAACCGCTCGTCCGGCGGCCGGACGTAAATAACCCGATCGAGATCAAGGGCAAAAAGGAGTCCGAAACACCATCGAACCCAACGGATAATGCTTCGTCCCCCCTCATTCGGATCGGAAAACGGAGTCCCGCCGAAGAAACTGAGCGGAAGGTGATACGGATCGGTAAACCCCGAATTGAAAAAGATCAGCCATGAAGTCTCTCAGATCACACGGCCGGAGGATTCAGGAGCTGTTCAGCGGTATCCGGGTATCAGGTGTCGCCCTGTTTTTGCTATTGGCAGTCAGTCCGCTGTTTGGTCAATCCTACGCCATTGACCAAGACGGGGTAGTCGAAATACAGGACCGGAATGCCGTACGGGGAACGCTACACTATGAAGTATTCGTGGACGGCGGGACCAAGATCGGAGAAAATGAATTTGAGTTTGACAAAATTAGCGATGCCCGCCTCCGCATAACTTTTAGGGTGGACGGCAAGAATGATAAATGGACCCGACGCATGCGCGTGGGGATAAGTCCGACAGCGTTCAGAGAACATACCGCTTCCCTCTGGAGACCCTACGCGACCACCTCCTTTTTAATCGGGCCGGATGATGGCACCAAAAGTGTTTCGTTTGCCCCCAAGTCCGACGGCACTTCCAACTTACGACTAACCTTCGCTTTCCTTGATACGGACGACGAGGATTGGGAAAATATGGCTAATTGGAAACCACCCGGTGCTGGCAATATGATCCGGACGTCGATTGTCACCATCCGCGAAAAGGAGAAAAGGGAGGTAACGGCGGAAGACGTCAAGGGCGATCTGAAGGCCATGTTCGCCTTTTACACCAACCAGGAAAAACCAAAGGTAGAGCGGGATAAGGTCGAAGAAATGATACGCGCCACCGCAAACAAAGATTTCAAAAGATTGGTGCTACACGATAAGGAGATTCCAACCTCGCAAGCATTTGTAAATCAATACAAACCATACGTTGGAAAGGGGATAGAGGAGGTCGATGGATACGTCAGGTCTACGGAAATCAACATTGCGGAGTGGAGGGAGGAACTCGGGGGCGACGATGACGAAGAGGACGAGGACCGTGAAACGATCGTGCGATATAGCGAAGAGGAACTGCGGCGGCGTGAATTACGGGACCTCCTGCGTAACCGAGACACGGCACGCCTTAGTGTTTTTCTGACCGCCAACGAAAACAGCTTAAACAGGGAAGAAGTAGCCAACGCCCTGGATAGTATAACCTGCTGGACGGATGCCTCCTATGAACTCCTTGGAAAAAAAGACGGGCGGGAGATCATTAAACTCCACGGCTTTGTCTCTCCTGCCTATTATGACGTATACCAGGACTGGATAGAGATAGATGATGAGCGATTGCAAAATGAGCGTATACTAAGTATTGCCATTCACCGATCAGAAAAACTAAAACTGGAGATAGTCGATAGGACCTGTCCTGATAAAAAGATAGAGATCGCGTTGGACAACCTTATGCGTGCCGAACTGACGGTAGACTCCGTCAGAGGACTGTACCATATTACTTTCGAAGGGGGGAATAAGCCATACATGTTAAGAATATATTCAGATTCCACGGAGGGATCTACCTGGTCGCGACAAGGTATTATGGAGAGCCGGATTACGCTACAGGTAGATAGCCTGCAGGCTTTCGGGCTGTCCGGCAATTTCCAAGCGGAAGCGTACAGCATGGGATCAGATAACCCGGTGGTGGTTGCGGGTGGAATGATCTTCATTCCCGACCCTTCTCGTCCCGCATGGATTTTACCTTTTCTGATTATCCTGGCGGTTGGTGGGTTAGCTATACTCATCCTTTACATTCTGAGACGTTCCAGGCGTGGGCGGGCGGATATATTCAGCGAAGCGTGATGGGCGGCGGCGGCGCACGACGGGCCCTTGGCTATGTGATCGCGATCACCGGTTGGTTCCCTTTACTATTAACAGCCAACCTTTTGCTCGGGCAAAGCACTTCAGTGCTGACTTTCCCGTTGCAAATCGCCGGGCATGCCACTACTTATCGGGTTAGCTTTACCTACACCTACCAATTTGCGGGAGGGTCGGAAGCTACCCTCGGGAGCATTATTCTTCCTCAACCGACGGAGGGGCATATCCAGTTTGGGGACTTCTCGGTAGAAGGGGCGGATTCGACGACGGAGGCTAAGTTCGCCGCCAGGATCAAGCTCCCCAGCCAGCTCTCCGGATCGACGGTTTTTCTAAACAGCAAGCTTCCGAGTGGCCGATCGAATGCGTTCGCGATCGATGCGGAAGGGCCACTATCCGCACCGGCGGTTCTTAGCCTGTCGTATAACGGCATGCGACGTCAGCAGATCGCTATCGAGCTGGGCAAAACGTTCACCTTTCAAGCTGTGGAGGAAACACCGGTGAAGAAAACGGGTGCCGTCCCGGTTCCGGATCGGGATACGGTCGCCGAAGTGGATATACCTGAAAGTGATCCAACTCCCGAGCCTCCACTCAAACCGGCCTATGAGCTTGATTACGAAAGCATGAGCCCGGAGAGGTTCATTGAAAAATGGCCCGATGAGAAGCGCTTCGTACACCGTGCACTTGCAAGAATCCCCATCCGCCCTCAGGTGGTGGAGACGAGTACAAACGTCTACGAACTCACTTTCGAGCGAGTAAGAGCCCTCCAACTGGACAGCGTAAGTGGGGGAGTGAACTACGAGATTCGGGAGAACGGCGCTATGGACGGATATGGTCACCGGCTAGTGGTAGCGGTGGCGGACACCGGAATTTACCGGTTACACCTATCAGATACTACGAAAGAAGACTATTCCGCCATCGTGGAGCTTGATAACCTCATCGGGGGCGAGTTCTACAGTGAGGGAGATACCGTTCTCTTTCAATTCCGAGGAGGTAACCCGCCGTACCGGCTCCTATTTACCCGCCACGGTACCCCGCTCGTGGATCGGGAAATAGGAATGGATACCAGCTGGCGCATTTCGCAGGCCGCTCTACGCGATATTGTCGGATCCCCCGGTGAGTACGGCGTACACCTTTTGGACGAACGAAGAGCCGTAAGCTGGAATTTCGGCAATCAAAAGTTGATGGTAGCCCGGCCAAATAAGACCTGGGTCGATCGCTACGGCCTCTATATATTCGGTGGCGCGTTGCTTTTATTGCTTGTACTACTCTCGATACGCGGCACGAGGCGAAGAAAACGGCGCTCGATTATTCGGGAAAATTTAAGCGGGAACCGCACTTCATCAAATCCTGCGCTCTCCGTACCTGCGTTCACGCCCAATAGGAAGGCAGCAATAGAATCGAGTAGGTATCCGGATTCCCAAAGGAAAATTTACACGGGTCCGTCCCTGGCGGGAAAGTTTCGTATTACCCGGAGGCCACGAAGGAACGCCGCCGACGCCCTGTTTAACCCCGACGAGCGCCCGAAGGATTTCCTCGGCCTGGCACTGGAGGAGCACTGGAGTCAAACGGCTATCTCAACAATATTCTTCGAGGAGCGGGCAATCCGGGACCTGGATGAATTTCTGAGAAGGGAGAATACGAGCAAAATCGTTGACCCTCGCACCACCACAAGTGATGCGGATTGGGAGCAGAATAAACCGATACCGGAGATCGGCGGGATGCTGATGGGGCAGTACCGGACCGAGGGGGCGAGGGGAATGTTCCGCGTTTCCGTCGAGAAATTCGTTCCCCTGCAGGCAAGAGTGCAGAACGTAGTAAAGGTGGAGATCGACCCCATGAGCCTGGCGCGAGACCTCAGCCTGGCCCAGGACGAGAATACGGAGCTTACCGTCGTAGGCTGGTTCCATACCCATCCCGGCCACGGGCTTTTCCTCTCCCAACCTGATCTGAAGGTTCAGTACGGACATTTCCGCTCCGGCTACCACTTCGCCATGGAGATCGACAGCCTGACCGAACGGCTGGATACCGCTTTTTTTACTTACCGACCGGACGGTACCATGAACAACATCAATACGAAGCAACCGGAAACGGAGTGGTTTTCGTGGGCGGAAATCGCCGGGTTCAGCCTCCGAAATACGATACGCTAAGATGCTCCCTACACTAAAATCCCTGATGATGGGCAGCCTGCTTGCCTTGTCGTTGATCTTGTCCGCCCAGCAGACGGATTGTGATCCGCAGATCCAGTTGGTAGACGTAGAGGTCAACAGCGAATCGGGTTTTGTAAAACTTAAATTACTCGCCCGAGGAGCCGACTGTGACGCCATGGTCACTCTCGGCAGAAAGGATATCGAGGTCACCGAACAGGTGGGAAACAAAGAGCCGAAAAAGGTAGAAGTGGTCACCTTGGACCCGCAGCTAGATTACGATACCCTAGACCTGAATGAAGAGACCATCGACGTGTTATTCCTGGTGGATGTAAGCCGGCAGGGACAGGTCGCCGCCAGTTCGGAGATGATCCGGGCATTTTTACAAAAATACCGGGGCATCAACGCCTCCTACTCCCTGCGGACCTTTTCCGATAAGTTGGAGGAGGTGCAGCCCTTGGACCCGGAGAACCCTCAGGTTATCCTAGCGAAACTTCGCAACCGTCAAACGGAACCCCACCTTTACGGTGCCCTCATCGATCTGTTTCACGATCTGGAGGAGAAACCAAATAAGCAATTGCTTTTCGTGTTTTCTAAAGGTGTGAACGTGCAGCCGGATTACGGAAACCAACCCCGCCTACCACCTCGACCGGAGGACGTATTCCAGGCCGTAGAAGAGCTGGGCGATAACCTATACCTCTTTACGGTGGCTTCCTCCTCCGGGGCGGGCTCTGGCGGGGACGCAGGTACGACCTTTAATATGTTAAGCGAGCTGCCCGCTAGGACCGTAAGAACCGACGATGGCTATGCGGTAGGAAGATTACCCAATGCAGTAGAGGACATCTTTGGCAACAATCGAAAACTACTAGCCTCCCATGTAGTCAACATTCGATCCAACGACCCGCTATTTATGGGTAGGGAGCGGCGGTACACGGTCAGCGACGTAAATGATCCGAGCGGGGAAGCCAGCTTCCGATCGATCAGTAAAGGATCCTTTAACGAGCCCATTCACCTGGGAAGTAATCAAGGGTTCCAGGCCTACTTGTTGCCCACTCTGATCGGCCTTGCGCTGGTGGGTGGCCTACTGGCCGTATTCTACTTCGTCATTCCTTTAATCAGGCGTCGGCGTTTTCGGCAGGTACACGTGCAACCCTATGCGCCCCGCTCCGGGCGGCAGGTGCTGGATCCCATGACGCGGGAACCGATCCCGCCCGGAGAACCGGTCGTCAACATCTGTTCCATGGTCGTCCCGCTAAGGACCTGGCGCGATTGTGGCGATCAGTGTCCCCATTACCCGGGATGCACCAATAACAACCTGCAATGCGATGGATCGGGCAGGGGGCAGAGCCTCAATTTTTTCGCCCTCCACGGGCTAAACCGCCGCCTTAACTGGATTTGGTTCGGTACGCTGGGGGGATTTGCCGGATGGATCCTGTACGCGCTCCTACGGGGGCTGGGCGAGCAGTCGATCAACGAAGTGGTGACCGGCCTGACCGGTTACGATAACGCAACTTCTCTGATTGGTGATGCCCTTTTGGGCGCATGCTTCGGGCTGGGATTGACGTTGTTTCTGACCATTATGGCCGAAAGATCGGAATCACGAAGGATGTCGGTGCGGCGCATTTTACTTCGTACCCTTATCGGGGGGGTGGCCGCCACCGCCGCCTTCACGGTTGGCTTTTTACTACTCGAGAGCGGCATCACGCGTAGTCCGATACTTGCCGCCGCGGTGGCCTGGGTGATGTTTGGCGTTGCTTTGGGTCTGGTGCTTTCGCTCCGATCAACAATTGAGGTCAAAAGAGGGGTGATCGGCGGTGTGCTGGCAGGGGTAGCCGGGTTTGCCGTATTCACGCTATTCGGACGCTGGTTGTCGGGAGATCTGGAGGCTAAGGTGGTGAGCCTCTTAGTCACCGGAGCGATCCTTGGATTTGTCCTGGATACCGTTGTGAAGCTAGCCGAGAACTACGAGATCGAATACATCACTCCTTCAAACTACCGACGGCGGGTACCTCTCAGCAAGTGGTTGAAAAATGAATGGGCCATTATGATCGGGACCCAACCGGGAAGCCAGGTCTATGTAAAGTGGCCCGACGAAGAGGTGTTGCCGGAACATGCCCAGATAAGGCTCGACGGCGGCCGAGTGTATTTGGTACCCCAGGGGGAAACCCTGGTCAACGGGCACATCATCAGCGACCAGAAAAGGACCCAGCTCGAGAATGGAGACTTGATTCAATTGGGTAGGAGAGGCTTGACGCAGATGCGATTCTGGGAGCGCTAATTGACCGGTCACTCAATGACGGCCAGGGCATTCTTAATCAGGCCGGTTTGCCGGAGAATGCGCGCTTCCACTTCCTCCGTTTTCTTATTGCTGGTGAGGATGCCGGAAGGCAGCTGCCTTGAAATGGATTCGATCTCCATGACGGCCTCCATTATCGCCGATTTTTCCATCTGAAAGGATACAGGGGTAATGGGGTCTTCGTCGCCGGTATCGGCCAACTTGGTCTTTAGTCTTTCGATATCGAGTTCCTTGTTTTCTAGCCTCCTTTCCAGGATCTGGAGTTCGGCTTGCAGGCGCTCTATCTGCTGGTCACAATCGTCCTGTACATCCACCAGGGCCTCGGTATTCTCCCGTTGACCGGAAGTCTGGCCCCGAAAGGCATTGAGTCGGAGTTGAAGGTAATTGTTGCTCTGCTGATTGAGGTGGCGAAACATATCGAACAGCGGCTTTACTTCCGTACGCTGCAGCACGGTATTCCCGGTCACCCTACCTTCGAGTTCGCTCACCGCCCCTCGCATGCGGGTATAATCGCTGGTCACCGCGCTGATCCACAGGTCGAGAGGAGAATCGAATAGGATGTCCGTCGCTTCGGTGGCCGCGACCTGGCTGAATTCCGCTTTCCGTTTTTCATTTGACTCGGTGAGGATTATCAATAAGGAATCCAGTTCTACCACGAGGTGCCTGCGGGCGTTCAATTGTGCCTGTAGCGTAGTCAGGGAGTCCTGGGCACTAGCCAACAACA
Organism: Lewinellaceae bacterium; assembly: GCA_963747415.1. Classification (GTDB taxonomy): domain Bacteria; phylum Bacteroidota; class Bacteroidia; order Chitinophagales; family Saprospiraceae; genus Neolewinella. Next base: position 335,305 of record CAVVFF010000007.1, read on the forward strand.
GGTTATTCGAGGTGCTGTCAACCTTATCCGTTTGCCCGAGGAAGAAGCCAATCAGGCCGGAGAGTAGTAGGGGAAGTACGGCGGCCAGACTGAAGTCACGGATACTCGTATCGCGCTTTTCCTCGCGGCGGGAGATCTTGACGGACATATTGAAGGAATTACTTTGTGAAATTCGTTGATCAGGTCACCACACGAATGAATGCCTTTATCCGGGTTTTGATTTCGTGCTCGTCTTCCAAACCGAAATACCATACTACAGCCATAGCCAGCACGACCAGCAGCAGATAAAAGAAGTAATTACGTCTACTCGTAGAGGTCATAGCGCTGCGTGAACTTAAAGGAAGATAAGAAGCTGGCCCAACTAAGGCAAAGCGATTCCGGCCTGGTTTCTTTATTCCGGTTTTTATCCTCTTGTTACGGACCGCACCTCCACGGTTATGGAATTCCGATCAACCCTCTACCGTTTTATCCGGTTCCCATCTAGTTAGTAACCCGGATCGAATGGCCTTTAACTTAACATCAAAATTCTCGCCCACCGGCGACCAGCCCGAAGCCATCAATAAGCTGGTCCACGGGGTCCGGGAGGGGGAGCGCGGACAAGTACTCCTCGGGGTCACCGGATCCGGTAAAACGTTCACCATGGCCAACGCCATCGCTGAGCTGAACCGTCCGACCCTGGTACTGACCCATAATAAAACCCTGACCGCCCAGCTCTACGGGGAATTCAAGGAATTCTTTCCCGAAAACGCGGTGGAGTACTTCGTCAGCTACTACGATTACTACCAGCCTGAAGCCTATATCTCGACTTCGGATACCTACATCGAGAAGGATCTGGCCATCAACGAGGAGGTGGATAAGCTGCGTCTGCGAGCAACCAGCAATCTGCTGAGCGGTCGGCGCGACATCATCATCGTAGCCTCCGTTTCGGTCATCTACGGTATGGGTAACCCCGAAGACTATAAATCGGGCATCATCCGGCTGGAGGTTGGGCAGACCAAGAGTCGCAACGGATTCCTCTACGACCTGGTAGACAGTCTGTACAGTCGCACCGAAACGGATTTTCGCCGGGCAACTTTCCGGGTACGTGGCGATACGGTCGACATCAACCTGCCTTACGTCGACTTCGGCTACCGGGTGGTCTTCTTCGGCGATGAGATCGAAACCATCGAACGGATCGAGATCGAATCCGGAAAGCGGATCGAGACCATGCGCAACGCCGCTATCTTTCCCGCCAATCTGTACGTGGCGCCGAAAGAGCGCATCAACGGCATCATCCGTAACATAGAAGACGAGCTCTACGAGCAGGAACGCTATTTCGAGCGCGAGGGGAGGCTGCTCGAAGCGAAGCGCATCCACGAGCGCACCAGCTTCGACCTGGAAATGATGAAAGAACTGGGCTACTGCAACGGAGTAGAGAACTACAGCCGCTTCTTTGACGGACGCCGGCCCGGTACGCGGCCATTCTGCTTGCTGGATTATTTTCCCGACGATTACCTCATGATCATTGACGAGAGCCACGTCACCGTACCCCAGGTCCGCGGCATGTTCGGGGGAGACCGTGCCCGGAAGCTTTCCCTGGTCAATTTCGGTTTCCGGCTGCCCTCCGCGATGGATAACCGCCCCCTGAATTTCACGGAATTCGAAAGCCTGATCAATCAGGTCATCTATACTTCCGCTACGCCGGGCGACTACGAGCTGGAGCAAACGGGCGGAGAGATCGTGGAACAACTCATTCGTCCGACCGGCCTGCTCGATCCGCCGATCGAGGTCCGGCCGAGCATGAACCAGATCGATGACCTCATCGAGGAAATTGACGAAAGGCGAAAAGTAAACGAACGCGTGCTGGTGACCACCCTCACCAAGCGCATGAGCGAAGAGTTGACCAGCTACTTCGCAAATATGAATATCCGGGTCCGGTATATCCACTCCGAGGTCGATACCATGGAAAGGGTAGAGATCCTCCGGGACTTACGACTGGGCGAATTTGACGTACTGGTGGGAGTGAACCTGCTTCGGGAAGGACTCGACCTTCCGGAAGTTTCGCTGGTGGCGATTCTCGACGCGGACAAGGAAGGGTTCTTGCGCAACGAACGCAGCCTTACCCAGACCGCGGGTCGTGCCGCCCGAAACAGCAACGGATTGGTGATCTTTTACGCCGATACGGTTACCGATTCGATGCGCCGAACCATCGACGAAACGAACCGGCGACGGGTTATCCAGATGGCCTACAATGAAGAGCACGGCATCACGCCGGAGACCCTGGCCAAAACGCGGGATGAGATCATCAACCGCAGTACCATTTTGGACATTCGTGGTCGCAAGTCCCGTCAGGCCTACGTCGAGCAAACCGAGCCTAGCCTGGCCGCGGATCCGGTCTTGCAGGCGATGACCAAGGATCAGATCGAACTCGCCATTTCCGAATCGGAACGCAAGATGAAGAAAGCCGCCAAGGAGCTGGATTTCATGAGCGCGGCCCAGTACCGCGACGAGGTATTTGCCCTCAAGGCGAAACTGAAAATGGGAAACATGGTCCTTAAGGAGAATTAGAAAATCAGGAAATACGGACTGGTCGGAAGCAATTCCCGTAACCCAAGACAGTTATACCCAGGTGGCTTTCCGCCTACTTTTCCTGCATAAAACTCTGCCCGCCCCTCCGCGTTCCCAAGCAAAGTAGTCACTCATTTGCTATGAATACCACGCTTCACCATATCCTCCAACGTCACTTGAGTCCGGAAGCAAAAGAATGGTTGGAAAAAAAGTTGGAGGGGCTAACCGAGGAGTTTTCGCCACGTAATTTTTACCTGGCATTCGGGGCATGTGCCCGGTTCCTCGGCCAGGAAAAGTTAGAATTTTCGGAAGCGGACTACAGTGCCTTTTCGGCCATTTACCCCAATTTTGCTGCAACCAGCTGGTCCGCTGACGAGCTCGGCCGGATCCTGTTGATGACGGCCCTGCCCCCGGATCGCAATCAGGAGGTCGTGGACGAGCTGATCTCCACGGCCGATTACCGGGAAGCCATGGCCGTGTACCGGGGGCTCTATTTTCTGGAGAATGCCGCCGAGTTCACGGGAAGGGCCCGGGAAGGCCTGCGCACGAATATGGTAGGGGTCTTCGATGCCATCGCCCTGGAAAATCCCTATCCCGCCCGTTACCTGTCTCAGGACGCCTGGAATCATATGGTGTTGAAGGCCCTGTTCATGCAACGGCCCGTTTACCGGATCTACCGCATCGAGGACCGGAAGAATGAAAAGCTCGCCGACATTTTCATGGATTACGCCGAAGAGCGGTGGTCTGCTCATCGCCCGGTGAGTCCCGAACTCTGGCGATTTATAGCCGGCCACGTCGGGGAGCGATCCCTGTCAGGCTTGCAGAAAACAATCGCCAAGGGCACGGAACTGGAGCGGAAAGCCGCCACGAAGGCGATTCTAGAGAGCGAATACGCCCCGGCCCGGGAATGGATCGACCAGCAGGCTGTAGGTGTTTCCGATCTTCCAACGTGGAATGAAATCGGCCGGGCCGCGGAATCTTCATAAAACTTACCTTTTGACCGCCGTTGATCGGCCATGGACCGCTTAACGGAAACTATCCATCACCAGTACACTCCGACATGCAATTTATAGACCCCCACGTTCACATGGTTTCCCGCACGACCGACGATTACGAAGCCATGAGTGCCGCCGGAATCGTCGCATTGATCGAGCCGGCCTTCTGGCTTGGGCAACCGCGAACGGAAGCAGGTTCCTTCAAGGATTACTTCAGCACCCTGGTAGGCTGGGAACGCTTCCGGTCCTCCCAGTTCGGGATCCGACACTATTGTACGATAGGACTGAATAGCAAGGAGGCAAATAACGAGGCGCTCGCCGAAGCGGTCATGGATCTCCTGCCCCTCTATGCTACCAAGGAGGGCGTAGTTGCCATCGGGGAGATCGGCTACGACGACCAGACGGAGGCCGAAGACAAATACTTCCGCCAGCAGATCGAACTGGCGAAGGAACTGGACCTGCCGATCCTGATCCATACCCCCCACCGCGACAAGAAAAACGGTACCTACCGCAGTATGGACGTGCTGGAAGAGCACGGTTGTGATCCTACTAAGGTCGTCATCGACCACTGCAACGAGGAAACGGCCAAGGAGGTGCTCGAACGCGGCTACTGGACGGCCTTTACCATCTATCCCGGCACCAAGATGGGCAACGAGCGGATGGTGGATCTCATGAAGCACTACGGCCCGGAACGGATCATCGTCGATAGCTCCGCCGATTGGGGCATCAGCGACCCGCTTTCCGTTCCCAAAACGGCCGCCCTGATGCTTGAACGCGGAATATCCGAAGCGGATGTCCGGAAGGTCACCTACCAGAATGCCCTCACGGCCTATTCCCAGAGTGGTCAAATGAAGGAGGAGCACTGGCTCAATGCGCCGGATATTGACCGCAGTCAGCTGTTCAGCGGCAACAGCGTTCTGCGCAACGGTCGGAAAACGGAGCGCGCCGATAACGTGGTGGAAAACTAAGTTACTGATTATGAACTTTCGTCCCTACCTCACCCTGATGCGTCCGGCGAATCTCGTTACCGCCGTAGCTGATATCCTGGCCGGCGCAAGTGTTGCCGCCGCGGTAGCCGGAGGGTGGGATGCCAGTGTTGGATGGCTTTGCCTGGCCACGATCGGATTATACGGGGGCGGAGTGGTATTCAACGACGTATTCGACGTGGACCTGGACCGCATCGAACGCCCCGAACGCGCCCTGCCAAGTGGAAAAGTAACCTTAGCTTCTGCCCTGTTGCTTGGCGGAGCACTCCTGGTAGCCGGAATTTTCTTTTCCGCGCTGGCCGGCGAATCCAGTGCGGCGATAGCCTTAGCCGTGGCGGTCTACGCACTGGTCTACGACGCGAAAGCTAAACACCATCCGGTATTCGGTCCTCTAGTGATGGGGTTGTGCCGTGGCGGCAACCTCCTGCTGGGCATAAGTTTGAGTACCCAGGCCTTGAATAACTATTGGTGGATCGGTTTCCTGCCCGTCGTCTTCATCGCCGCCATTACGCTGACGAGCCGGGGAGAAGTCGGTGGAAATAACCAACGGTCCATCGGTGTAGCCATGTGGCTGGACGGTATCGTGGCAGCGGCTATTCTCGTATTGCCCTGGTACACCGTCGCTGAGCCGCTGCCGGCGTACCCCTTCCTTGTCCTGTGGTACGGCCTCAATTTTATGGCCAAGCGCGACGCCATCATCGACAACCGACCGCAGCTCATCAAGAAGGCCGTCAAGACCGGGGTGATTTCCCTTATTCCCCTGAATGCCTGTTTGGCCGCCAGCTTCATGGGCCTGCCCGCCGGCTTCCTGGTACTGGCGCTGCTGCCGGTGTCTTTCTGGCTGGCCCGGTATTTTGCCGTGACCTAATCTAGGCAACCGGCACCGATCACTACCCCTTAGCCTTGTACCTGCGCCCCGCCGCCCTTATGAAAATCGAGTACGACAGTCACCTTACTTATTGCACCAACATACACCCGGGGGAGTCATGGGAGGAAGTGCGAAATAGTCTCCAGTACGTACTGGACGTTAAGCGGCAATTGGCCCCGTATAAGCCTTTCGGTATCGGCCTACGACTCTCCGCCGAAGCAGCGGCCCAACTGGCCCGGCCGAAGTGCTTGAAGGCATTCAAAAGGTGGCTGGATGTCAATGATTGCTACGTTTTTACGATGAACGGATTTCCCTACGGGGGCTTCCACGGGGAGCGGGTGAAGGACCAGGTCCACGCACCCGACTGGCGCACCCGCGAGCGGGTCACCTATACCAAGCAGCTATTTGATATCCTGGCGGAGCTCCTTCCGGAAGGCCTCGACGGCGGCGTATCCACCTCACCGCTTTCCTACAAACCGTGGTTGGGCGGCGGAGCGCAGGAACAGGACCTTTCCAGGATGGTGGAGCATATCCTGGAAGTGATCGATCATCTGGCCCTGCTGCGTAGTCGAACCGGAAAAGATCTTCACCTGGACCTGGAACCCGAGCCCGATGGGCTGCTTGAAACGACGGAGGAATTTTTGCAATTCTATCAGCTGGTATTGAAAGAGGGCAAGGAAGAAGACGTGCGCAGGCACTTCGCCATCTGCTACGACGTGTGTCATTTCGCAGTAGGCTACGAGTCACCCGCCGTTTCTCTCCAGCTCCTAAGGGATGCCGGCGTACGTATCGGCCGACTCCAGATCAGTGCCGCGCTCAAGGCCGATCTGCATCAGGATCGTAGCGAAATCCGCTACAACCTCGCGCCCTACGACGAACCGGTCTATCTCCACCAGGCCGCGCTGCGCCGAAGTGACGGTTCCTTTGACCGGTTTCCCGACCTTTCCCCGGCACTCGTCGCGATGGAGGATCCCGACTATACCGAATTGCGTACCCACTTTCACGTACCGATCTACGCCGACAGCTACGGCTTGCTGCACTCCACCAACGATGCCATCCGGGAGGCGCTACGGCTATGGAAAAAGAACCCCTTCACCCCGCACCTGGAAGTAGAAACCTACACCTGGGACGTGCTTCCGGATCATCAGCGGCTTAATCTCACCGAGTCCATCAGCCGGGAACTCCGCTGGGTACGTGAGCAAATTGAAAATTGATTTATGCGACCCACCGCCGTCATCAACATCGTAGGCCTCACCTCCAACCTGATCGGTGAGGACACGCCCTTTCTAAAGCGCTGGTCCGCCAGTCGACGTATCACCAGGGTCCAGCCCGCCCTGCCCGCGGTGACCACCACCGCCCAGACAAGCTACCTCACGGGTAAATATCCCCGCGATCACGGCATCGTAGCCAATGGCTGGCTTTTTCGCGACGAGATGGAACTCAAGCTGTGGCGGCAATCGAACCATCTGGTGCAGTCACCCAAGATTTGGGAAGCGGCCCGGGAGCGTGATCCAACCTTTACCATCGCTAACATATGTTGGTGGTACGCCATGAACGGCACGATCGACTACACGGTCACCCCCCGGCCGCAGTACCTGGCTGACGGCCGGAAGATGCCCGATTGTTACACCTTTCCGATGGAGCTGCGGCACCGGCTGACAAAGGAATTGGGCACCTTCCCCCTCTTTTCCTTTTGGGGGCCCCGCACCAATATCGTCAGCAGCCAGTGGATCGCCGACGCCGCCCGACTCGTTCACCGGTGGCACCACCCGACGATGAGCCTGGTCTACCTGCCCCACCTGGATTACAATATGCAGCGCCACGGGACGGAGCACCCGTCCGTCCGTCAGGATCTGCGGGAGATCGATAGGGTAGTGGAGGGCCTCATCAATTACTACGAGGCCAACGGGGTGGAGGTAACGGTGCTTTCGGAGTACGGAATAACCAACGTGGATCGCCCGGTCCACATTAACAGGAAACTCCGGGAAGCCGGGCTGATCAGCTTTCGGGAAGAGCGGGGCACGGAACTGCTGGACGTAGGTACCTGCCGCGCCGTTGCCCTGGCCGACCACCAGATCGCGCACGTGTACATCAAGGATCGGGCCGATATTCCGATGGTGCGTGACCTGTTACGCGGCGTGCCCGGCATCGAGCACCTGCTTGATGAAGAGGGTAAAAAGCAGTTTAAGATCGACCACCCCCGCGCCGGAGAATTGGTGGCGGTGGCCGATAACCGCAGCTGGTTCACCTACTACTACTGGCTCGACGACGACCGAGCTCCTGATTATGCCCGCACGGTCGATATTCACAGCAAGCCGGGCTATGACCCGGTGGAAATGTTCTTGGATCCCGATAAAAAGCTGCTCATCCCGCGCATTGCGCTAAAGGTCGCTGGTAAGAAACTCGGTGTAAGAACCTTGATGAATGTCGTGCCGCTCCGGGCCGAATTGGTCGGTGGCTCTCACGGCCGGCTGGGTAGCCCCGATGGCGACCTGCCCGTATTTATCAATCAACAGCAGGCTCCCGCCAAGCTTGAGGCACCCGAAGTGTACGATTATCTCTTACGGGGGATTTTTGATTAAGGCAGGATCACCTTGGCTACAACGGGAAAATGATCCGAGGGGAAGCGCCGGTCTACCGCATCGGTGAGTACGGCGTAGCGTTGCACTTCGATACCTTCCGATACCATCACGTAATCGATGCGCCTTTCGGCGGGAGCATCGTAGTCAAATCCGGTGAAGGTGCCCACCGGCCCCAAGCGGACGTCGGCTTCCTCGTAGGAATCCTCCAAATAACCGGTCAGTACGGAAATGGCATCGGTGTCGGGCGTAAGGTTAAGATCGCCGGTCACCACCACGGGGAGGTTCTCGGTATTCATGCGGCTGATCGAACTCACCAGTAACCGCGCGCTTTCCAGGCGGGCCTGCTCCCCCCGGTGGTCGAAGTGGGTATTGAACGCCAGGAAGGATTCCCGGGTGTCCAGGCGGCGGAAGCGGGCCCAGGTAACGATGCGCGGTAGTGCGGCGTCCCATCCGGTGGATACTTCACCCGGGGTGGGGGAGAGCCAGAAAGTTCCGCTGTCTTCTACCCGCAGCTTGCGGTCGTTGTAGAAAAGGGCGGAATATTCTCCGTCGTCACCGCCCTCGCGACCGATCCCGACGTAGTCGTAATCGTCTAGCTCCCGGTCGAGGTATCGAAGTTGATTCGATAGTACCTCCTGGGTGCCCAGGACGTCGGGTTGGTGAAACCGTACCTGGCTCACGAGCAACTCACGTCGATTCTCCCAGCGGTTCCGGCCATCGTCGGGGGAGTCGTAGCGGATGTTGTAGGTCATGACCGTAAGGGGGTCTTCGGCAGCCGGACCGCGGAAGGGGGTGCAGGCGGCAAAAACTACCAGCACGACAAGTAGGGCTAAGCCATTCAGCAAGTTGGATCTTTTCATACTATGCAAATGCCGGACGGGAGGAGGGGTTCGCTAAAGTTGATGGGGGGGAGGCATTGCTTTGCCGTACCGCTGTCCGTTAAACACCCGGGAGGGGCGCTGTGCTTGCTGCTGCTCTTCGGGTAGTAGATTAAAGTCCCGACATTCCACCGAGCAGCAATCAAGGTGTTCGGCGGCACAAGCCTCGCACTGGATGAACAGGATGTGGCAGGCCTTATTAGCGCAATCGAGTTGCCGGTCGCTGGGGCGTCCGCACTGGTGGCAGCGGCTGACCACGTCGTCGGTGATCCGCTCACCCAGCCGCTCGTCGAATACGAAATTCTTGCCGATGTATTTTTTAGGAAGTCCTTCGCGCTCGCATTGCCGCGCGTATTCGATGATTCCGCCGTCTACCATACTCACCCGCTCGAAGCCGCGGTGGAGGTAGTAGGCGCTCGCCTTTTCACAGCGGATGCCGCCGGTGCAGTACATGACGATCTCCCGGTCTTTTTCATCGGCGAGCAGCTCCTCCACGGCCGGCAAAAGGTCACGGAAGTTGGTGATTTCCGGCCTTATCGCTCCTTCGAAATAGCCGACTTCGCTTTCGTAGTGGTTACGCATATCCACCACCAGCGTATCCTCCTTTTCCAGGAGGTCGTTCACCTCCCGCGCTGACAGGTGCCGCCCCCGTTTGGTAACGTCGAAGGTGTTGTCGTTCAGTCCGTCCGCTACGATCTTCGGGCGCACCTTGATGATCAATTTTAGAAAGGAACGGGCTTGCGCCTCGATGGCAATATTGAGTCGGGTACCGTCCAGGAAGGGTACGCTGTACAACACTTGCCGGAATGCCGCTAAGTTTGGGGTGGGAACGGAAAGTTGACCGTTGATGCCTTCGGTGGCAATGTAAATCCTTCCGAGTACCCCCAGGACCGACCACCGCTCGTAGCACTCGTCCCGAAAGGCCGTAGGGTCCTCAATGTGGGCGTAGCGGTAGAAGGAGAGGGTCGTGCGGGGCGCGGTTTCCTCCTCCAGGCGGGCCTGTAGCTCTTCCCGGGAAAGCAAGTTGCGGAGTTCGTGTTTTTTCCGTTCCATAGCGATCGCAAAGATACGCATCATGTGGTGCGAAGCTGGCTGCGGAAGGAAGTAACCTGCAGCATTCGCGTCGCCAATTTGCCAAAAGCGTCGTAGCGCTCCGTCGTGGTGTGCAATTGTTTGCGCAGCCAGGGAAAGACCGAAGGGTCAATTAGTGGAACGGCCTGCTTCCAGTGTAAGGCCAGGTCGCGCTGGGTAGTATAATCCAGCTGGCGTTGGTGGAGATCCTCCAGCAGTCGGCTGATCATGGCCTTACTCAGCCGTTCCGACCAGGATTGTTTCCGCTGCAGCGCCAGGTGCCGGGAGAATCCGCGGAGACGAAGTGCGTCCTTCTCCCGGGTGAGAAGTTCGTCGTAAATATGATCGAATGTCTCCCGATCGAGGGAACGCACCAAATCACCCGCCAGGTCCATTGGAAATCCTTTCGGTTCTTCCCGTAGCAGGAAACGCAGCAGTTTTTCGGTCATGGCCTGGTCTCCATAGCGGTGAACGGCTCTCGCCGCGCCGCGGAGTTCAAGCGCGGGCAATCCGATCCAGAATCGCTCCACGGGCATCTCCAGGATACGGGCCCAGCTGCCGGGGGGCATGATCTCCAGCAGGCGCTGCCCCAGGCTTTCCGGTGCCTTCGTTCCCCCGTAGCTTTTCAGTAGTTCGCGCATGTCATTCCCTGGCGGATTTGCGGAAATCGTTCCATCTTGCCCGGTGGCATCTCGCGCGATCGCTTCAAAGTCAGCTATTGCCGTGGGTTCCCTGGCCAGTAACAAAAGTTCCGTCAGTGCCCGACGTACCCCCTTCCGTTTCGGCTCCAGCGATTCTCGCAGCCACGGCCAGTCTTCTACTGCTACGGTGCCCCGAAGGCTCTCCAGTAGGACCTCCTGGTTCCTTGGACTTTCCCCCGCCCATATTTTTTCCAGGGCTTCGCGGGCTGCCGTCGGATCGGACCTTCGCCACTCGCTAAGGATCTGGGCCTTTTGGGCGGGCTGCGCGGAGGCCTGCCAGTAGTGGGCGAATGGGTACTCGGGCGTCAGAATTGCCCAGTCAGGATGCTGCCTCGCCAACCAGGTAGCCCGTTGACCGCCGGCGTCGAGGTAGCGCAACGCCTGCTTCCTATCTTCATTTAGCAGGGCGACGGCGCGCGGGATCAATAGGGGTAAGAGTGCGGGGGGCACGTAGGTTTTCCGATCCAGCACTAGCTCGATCCCTTCGTCAAGCAATTCGGCATACGTGCCCTCGAGGATCAATTGCAGGCCCCTGGCGAGCCGGAGAGCGGGTGGCTGCCGGTCTTCCGCCGGCGATTCAGGGGGCACCTTTGCTTCTTCTACACGGACGGACCGGGGCTGCATTCGCTGAAAACGTTCCAGAAGCCCGTAGGCAGTCAATAACTGTTCGGCGGTATCTGCGGAAGGGTCCACCGCCCCCAGGTCGTCCAGCCATTCGAGGACTTCCGAGCCGGGAGACAGACGGGCCGTGCCGAGCGTAAGCGATCGTAAAAGCTCCCGATAGGTAGGGGCGGTAGGCATGGTCAACAAGGTAAGCGGCTACGGTCAACACTTGTTAACCGGATTGGTTAACTTTCCGTCGACCGATAGTCCTACCCCATGAAAGCCCTTCTTTTTACCCTTTTGCTTCCCCTCTCCGCCTCCGCCCAAATCGATCTGGAGGGATTGTGGGAAGGCCATATGACCGTCGGCGGGATCTATTCGGATGAGGCGCTTCCCATGCAGTTGTACCTTACCGTTGAAGACAACGTTATCAAGGGGCGCAGCTACGTAACCCTGCCGGACGGAAGCATCCTGCGGATGGATTTAACCGGCAGCCTGTACGGCGACCGGTCAATCGGCTTGGTTGAGGTAGATTTCGTGGGCGACAGTGACAACCTAATCATGCCGGAATTTAACCGGCAGTACCAGATCGATTTCAAGCGGGATCTCTGGGAGAGCGAGTTGCGGGGCTTTTGGCAGGAAGTCACCTCCCAGACCTTTAAAGGGAACCGCCGAAGGGGAAGAATGGTCCTCAAAAAAGCGAAAGACGCAAGGGCTTAATTTAGTAAACCCGTTTCCGCTCGGTTTGCAGTAAACCCTCGATGGCTTCGTGTACCCGCCGGGCTTTTTGCGGACGCCAGGTAAGCTGGTTTAACAGCTGTCCATAGTGTATATAGCTGTCCAGTCCCGCCGAATTCATTTCATCCATCACGTGATCCAGCACGTTGATCATAGCGATCCAACCGCCACGGTCGCTTACTTCGTGGTACCACTCTTCGTAGTAGTCGTCGGCGTCAGCATGAAAATTCAGTACGCCTTCCATCACGAGCACGAATTGGCTGATATCCTCACCCAGCAGCCGGTCGATCACTTCCCGCTTCAGGTGCATGGAATCGTTGTGCAAGGCATCGTTCCATTCCCCGATCAGCTCGATTATGGCAAAACGGTCGTCGTAATCGACGAAGAGGATCTTTAGGTACAGGGTTTCCGAGCCGAACTCATCCCACTGGGGGTGGAGCAGGTAATTATAGACTTTATTGCTGTAACTGAACTCACTGTACCGCCGTCCGTAAAAGGGCGATGCGGAGTCGTCTTCTGCGCGATATCGGTCGCGCCACTGGAAGTGAGGCTCTATGTCGTGCATAATGGGGTGGGTTATCGGCGGCTATACCGCGGGTACGGGGCATTTTGGGGTATTAGGCCGTCAGTTAAGGGAGGTTCGCTCCCGATTAGAGTGGATCGTCTCAACACAAATAATGACCTGCCTGCCTACGCTTACCACGGCGGGAACTGCGCGCGTACGGCGAGGTCATTCCTAGCGTAGGAAAGCTGGGCTACTGGTATTCGCTTTTGAGGATATCCTGGAATTCCTTCATCACCTTCTCTACCTTAGGCCGGCTCACGTTCTGCACGTAGCTCTGGTTGGGATTGGATGGATCTTCATAATAATCCTGGTGATACGCTTCAGCGACGTAAAAGGTGCCCGGTTCCTCGATAGTGGTGGCGATTACGTCATCGAATTTGCCACTGGCATTGAGCTTTTCGATCTTGGCTTCGGCCGCCTGTCGTTGCGATTCGTTGATCGGAAATATGGCACTACGGTACTGCTTGCCCACGTCGGGTCCCTGCCGGTTAACCTGAGTGGGGTCGTGGGCAACGAAGAAAATATCCAGTAATTTATCGTAAGTGATCTGTTCGGGATCGTAGTATACCACGATAGCCTCGGCGTAGTCCGTCTGTCCGTAGCTGACTTCTTTATATGTAGGGTTATTGCTCGTGCCTCCGGCGTAACCGCTCCATACGTCCTCTACGCCGCGGATGCGGTCAAAACTCGCTTCCGTACACCAAAAACAGCCTCCCGCGAAGTAGGCTTTCTCAGCGTTTGGGTATTTCGCGTCCAGTTCTTCGATGCTCATGCCACCGGCGAGTTCGCTTTGGCTGGCCGTTTCCGCTGCCGGATTGGTTTCCGAAGTGGTCGTGTTGGGGGTGCGCTGGCTGTCGCAGGAAGTGAGGCTGGTAGCAACCAGAAGGGAAAGGAAGAGATATTTCATTCGGATAAATTTCTTTCTTCCTAACACGAAAGCGGGGGTATTGGTTATGCGGTACTACGTTTCTGCCCTTCACGGCTGTTGGTCGATCCACTGACCGCAGCGACCGCTAACCAATACTTAGGTGTAGGTAATCACTCGCCGACAAGCAGGCTTACCCCGGTCATCTCCGCAGGCTGATCGATGCCGAGGAATGCCAGCAGGGTAGGGGCTACGTCACCCAGTTTGCCATCCTTGCGAAGTTTTATTTCCGTCCGCGCGGGTCCGGCGTAGATTACGGGTACCGGGTTGGTGGTATGGGCCGTATTTACGCTGCCGTCCTCATTGGTCATTACGTCGGAGTTCCCGTGGTCGGCGATGACCAGTACGTGGTAGCCATGCTCGGCGGCCGTACGGAGTAATTGCCCGAGGCACTCGTCAACGGCCTCCGCGGCACGGATGGCGGCCTTCCAGATACCGGTATGCCCCACCATGTCGGTATTTGCGTAGTTCAGGCAGATGAAGTCCGGCTGGTTATCCCGAATGTCCTTAATTATGGCGGTAGTGACCCCGTACACGCTCATCTCGGGTTTCTCATCGTAGGTTTCCACGTCCCGGGGGCTGTCGATCAGGATCCGCCGTTCGCCGGGAAAGGTGTCCTCCTGGCCACCGCTGAAGAAGAACGTTACGTGAGCGTACTTCTCGGTCTCGGCGATACGTACCTGCGTTTTCCCGGCCTCGCTGACCACCTGCCCCATTGTTTTGCTCAGATCGGTGGCTTCAAAAAGCACCTTCACCCCCTTAAACTTCTCGTCGTACTGAGTCATGCTCACGAAGTGGAGATCCTTTACGGGGTGCATATGCTGCTCCGGGAAGGCTTCCTGGGTAAGGGCACGCGTTATCTGCCGTGGCCGGTCGGTTCGGAAGTTAAAACAGATCACGACGTCCCCTTCCTGGATCGTGGCGATGGGTTTTCCGTCCGCGTCGACGTGGATGATCGGCTTAAGGAATTCATCGGTGGTTTCCGCATCGTAGTGTTCCTGAACGGTCTTCAGGATGTCCCCCGACTTTTCTCCCGAGCCGTTCACCATGGCATGATAGGCTTCCGCGATTCGCTCCCAGCGGGTATCGCGATCCATGGCGTAAAAGCGTCCGGTGACGGTGGCCAGTTGGGTGGGCTGCTTGTCAATGTGGTCGAGCAGCGTACTAAGAAATCCTTTTCCGGAGGTCGGTGACACGTCACGCCCGTCGGTAAAGGCGTGGATATAGATGCGCTCGTTTCCGGCCTGGGTCGCGATGTCGGTAAGGCGTAGTAGATGGTTGATGTGACTATGGACCCCGCCATCGCTGACCAGCCCCATCAGGTGTACCGCCTTCCCCTCCTTCCTTGCGTAGCGCAGTTCGTCCTGCAGGATAGCCAGTTTTTCCAGTTCCCCTTCGCGGATCGCCTTATTGATGCGGGCAAAACTTTGGTAGACCACCCGACCGGCACCGATATTCAGGTGACCGACCTCGGAGTTGCCCATTTGGCCTTCCGGCAGGCCCACCTCCTCCCCGTAGGTGACCAGGGTAGCGTGTGGGTTATTTTGCCAGATGCGGTCGAAATTAGGGGTATTCGCCTGGGCCAGGGCGTCGGCCTCCGGGCGTCGGCCCAGTCCCCAGCCGTCCAGGATGACCAGGAGGGTTTTGTCAGCTGTCATGATTTTCCGGATTTGCGGCGAAGGTAAAAGGTTTGGCGGGGACGCAGGGGCAGAGCAATGAAGAAAAGCCTAAGCCAGGGCAGGTTGACACCATCATAAGTAGCGGAATACCAGGCAGGCCATTCCGGTTGTCCATACGATCGACAGAAAATTAACTACATCGTTGGTTATCCATCGAAAGCCGCTTACCGGGCCGGAGTTTACCTCCGGAGTGTCCCGCAGTTGGCCTGCCTCGGACCGATAGCGCGCCTGGCAGGCGGATCCGAGCAGGCTGTCCGTAAACATGCCGAGCGTGCCAAGGCTACTCACCAATAGAAAATCATCAAAGGAATAGCCCTCCGTCAGCTGAAAGCCCAGCAGGGCGATCACGGAAGACCCGGTAATGCCCCCCAACGTCCCGGAAAAACTGACGCCGCCACTTACGCCGGGCGGAATGCGATCCAGATCAAGAATGTCGTAGGTAGCATTTCTGAAGTAACGCCCGATCTCACTCGCCCAGGTATCGGATGCGGCTATGGCTATAGCTACCAGGAGTATTCGCGTATCCGCCCCGCCCAGAGCAACGGCACCAAACACCGCTCCGTTGCAGAAAACCTGCACCGCATCGCGTGGCTGCTTGTCCTTTTCGTCGGAGCCCGAAGACTCGATCGGCAACAGGCGCCCGATCAGGGTACTGCTAAGAAAAAACGTGAAGAGCGGAAGTAACCACCAGCCTCCCCGACCGTACACTACCACACTTCCGAGAATCAGGGCCATCAGGGCGCCGCCCACCGACAGACTGCCCCGCCGAACGGCGATGACGGCGAAGGCTACGCCCGATACCAGCCAAATTACCACCGAATAGAATTGCTCCAATTACCTTGCATTAGTTGCCGTAAACTACACCTAGCTGGTAATTCCACTAATCATCACTTTAATTCTCTACCATACCACTGATGCGCTTCTGTTCCATATTACTGTCGTAAATGCAGTAGGCATCGTATTTCGCACGGTCGGCTTCAGCCCATATGTCTTTACCGATATCGCAAACTTTAATCAACTCTTCGTAGATCAAATTGCCCAGGTCGATCCGGGATTCCACGCTGATGTCCCGGTCGGCGATCTTATCCTGCTGAATATTCATTGACAGCTCAAAAGCCTGACAGGCTTTGGCTACCCGTTCGAGGTGGCTTTCGTTTAGACCGGTATCGGCCAGAAAAGTCCACTGGGCCCGGGCCACCCGGATGACACGCCGGCCACAAAAAAGGAGTTGGGCATCGGTCATATCCCCGATTTTGGCGGTGCCGAACTTTCGGTACCGGCCGGTACGGTTGCTGAAAGCCATGCGTACGCGCGTCATCACGGAGCGGATCGCGTGCTTAAGCTTCTCGGCGGCCTCGTATTTTTTGTCGGTTACCACCATCTGGTCGCCGAGCAACTCATCATCGTGGGGCATTTCCACGAAGCGTTCGCAGCGGTCATAGAATCCTTTGAGTCGGTGGCCGTCGTAATCGTAGCCCTCCTTAAATTTTTCCAGGTCGCGCTTAGCCAGCCGGATACTATCCATGGCCATCCGGTATAGGTCCGCATCCGGAAAGTTATATTTCCGGTTTACTTTCTGCTTTTTCATTGGGTTGGGTATCAGTAGGTATTCCCAACAAAAATAGGCTTTTATCGCCCACAAAACAAATTGTGGTCAAAGCGAGTGCCCCGGAACGGATCCGGAATACGAACAGCGTGGTCCGTCAGCGAACTAAAAAAGGGTATGCATCCAGTCGGATGCATACCCTTCGATCAGGTCTTTGGCGGATTCGTTTATTCCTCGGCGACGGGTGCCTCTTCGCCTTTGACGGCTTTCTTGGCATCCTTCTCGGCGGCTTTCTTCTCGGCCGTAGCAGCAGAGCGGAGGGCGCGAGGGACTTCGACGGTAGCGATAGGCTGCCCGCCGGGGTTTTGGATTTCCACGCCTTCTATGGGATCGATATCACGGACGCGAATGCTTTGGCCCATCTCGAGCTCACTGATGTCAAGCTTAACGTGGTCAACGAGGTGCTCGGGAGTGGTCTTGATCTTGATACGACGAACGCTCACCTGTAGTTTGCCACCACCACGAACACCCGGGCTGGTGCCCTCGAAGGTGACGGGTACCTGGACCTTGATGCTGCGGCCGTCTTCCAATGCGAGGAAGTCAATGTGGCGCAGATCGTCGGTGACGGGGTGGAACTGGTAGTCCTTTACAATGGCCCGGTAGGATTCTCCCCCGACGTTCAGCTCCGCGAGCTTGAAGTCAGCGGTGTAAATGATATCGCGCAGGTCCAACGCTTTCACGGTGAAGTGAACGGGATCACCCGTGCCGTACATTACGGCCGGCACCAGGCCTTCGAGGCGGACATCCTTCGTCGCTTTCTTACCTAGATTCTCGCGGACTTCACCGCTAACTTTTACAACTTCCATACAATAATTCTTTCGCGCTGTTTCGCTTTCGGCCCGCAAAGATACGAAGATAAATTCGCACCAGGTAGGTAATGACCCAAAAAGTTTAATTGAATCCATGTTGGCCAACATTGTCGCACCAACTGCTATTGTTATTTCCGCTTGCCTTACCTTGCCCGCAATTTAACTTAAAGATGACCAAGCTTATGAAAAGGCTATTCCCACTTCTACTTTTTGCCCTGATAATCCTGGCCTGTGGCGGAGGAGAAGAAACGGCTTCCGAGGCACCGGATGATACCCCGGAAGTAGCCGCAGCGGCCGACATTGACACGGACCGCATTTGGAAAATCCGCTGTATCGCCTGCCATGGCCTGAATGGCGATATGGGCACGAACGGAGCCGCAAATCTCCAGGAAGCCACCAGCGATCTGGCTTACCGGGTTAATATCATCACCAATGGCAGCGAGAACGGAGTAATGACCGCCTTTAAAGATATCCTTACCCCGGAGGAGATTGAAGCCATGGCCAGACACACCATGAAGTTCAACGAGGACCTCTAACGATAGCTTGCTCTCCATATGGCCTACGCCAGGTACACCGTTTTAGGAATCATGTCGGGCAGCTCGCTCGACGGTATCGACCTGGCCGTATGCACCTTTTCGCTGGATCCTACCCGCGAGGACCCGGTAGGCTCATGGAGTATAGACAGCGCCCGGACTATTCCGTATCCGCCTGAATGGCGGCAGCGCCTACTGGCTTCCCCTATGCTGGGCGCCCGCGAACTTGAGCAGCTGGACGCCGCCCTGGGGCGGTGGATAGGTGAGCGGGCAGGCGAATTTCTTTCCCGTGAGGCCTCCGGCCACCCATTTCTCGTAGGTTGCCACGGTCACACGGTTTTTCATGACCCTAGTGCGGGTTATAGCTTGCAACTCGGTGACGGGGCGGCATTAGCCTCTGGTGTTAAACTGCCGGTTATCACCGAGCTGCGATCGGCCGACATCGCCGCGGGCGGGCAGGGAGCCCCGCTTGCGCCGGTGGCGGATCGGCACCTTTTTCCTGGGTATAGCGCATTCCTCAACCTCGGGGGAATTGTCAATTTTAGCGTCCGTCGAAAGGACGGCACCTTCCTGGCGGGAGACCTGAGCGGATGCTGTCAGATCATGGATCGCCTGGCCGCGGAAACCGGCAGGTCGATCGATGAAGACGGGCAACTCGCCCGCAGCGGAGAGGTGATTCCCGAATTGCTGGAGAAACTGTACCAGTTCCCCTTTCACGACCAGCCATGCCCCAAATCCCTCAGCAATCAATGGGTGGTAGATACCCTCTGGCCCATACTAAAGGAATGGCCTGGGAAAGTAGCGGATCGCTTGCGCACCTTCGTAGAATTTCTTGCCGATACTATTCTACAAGAACTGGACCTACATATGCCTTCCTCTTCAGCCGATATCCCCGTCAGCGTACTCGTCACGGGCGGCGGCGCGAGAAATAAGTACCTGATGGAGCGGCTGCGGTCTTCCACCAGCTACGTTTTCGATACACCGGAAATAGTAGGGGATTTCAAGGAGGCGGCTTTGGTAGCGCTATGCGCCTTGCTGCGTTGGAATCAGCTGCCCAATAGTCTGGCCACGGCCACCGGGGCCGAACGGGACACCATCAACGGCGCGCTGTATGCCGGGTGATCTGTTGTTGACCGGGGGTACCGGATTTCTTGGTTATTATCTTGCTAACGCCCTTGCCGCGGAAGGTCGCCGATTTTTCGCGTTGGTTCGGTCAAATTCCGATACGCGTCATCTGGTAGCGCTAAACGAATGGTGCACGCTGGTGGAGGGTGACGTGACCGATCCCGAGAGCCTCTACGATGCGTTACAGAACGTCGGTACCGTGATCCACGCGGCGGCAATGGTTTCCTTCGAAGACCGACAGGAGGAAGAACTCCTTAAAGTCAACGGGCAGGGCACCGCAAACCTGGTGAATATGATGCTTCAGGTCGGCTGTCGGCGATTGATTCACGTCAGTTCGGTGGCCGCGCTGAATCGAGTGGACGGTGGTCGTCCAACGCTGGTGAGCGATCGCTGGCCCGCCGAACGTCCTGATAACGCCTATGGCCGGTCGAAATTCGCGGCGGAACGCGAAGTTTGGCGCGGGCAGGCAGAGGGTTTGTCGGTCGCGGCGGTGTATCCCACCACGATCCTGGGGGCAGGACGGTGGGCAGGAAGCAATACCCCTTCGCTATGGAATTATATTAATGAAGGAGCCCGTTTCTTTCCCTATGGAAGCGCTGGCTTCGTTGACGTTCGCGACGTCTCCCGAGCGGTACTTACGGTACTGGATCGGGACATTGACCGCGATCGATTTTTGCTGAACGCAGGAGATATGGACTGGAAGAATTTTTTCGGCTTGGTAGCTAGGAGCCTTGACAAGTCCCCCCCAGCCGTCGGCTTACGTCGCTGGCAGTCCGCCCTAATCTGGCCGGTAGCCGGACTATGGGCCCGTATCTCCGGAGAGAAAGCCACGATCACCCGGGCGAGCCACCGGACCTCACAGGCGAGGTACCGCTACGACGGCCTGGCTTACGTCCAAGAAACCGGGAATGCCTACGTGCCCTTGGAAACCACTATTCTGGAGACAGGGAAGGCATTTCGTATAAGTCGGGCAATGAACGACCAGTTGCCGGCAACTTTTCTGCCGCTCCTCAGTACCCACGAGTAAGCGCAGGCGTTCTATCTTGCCGCGGCATGCCTACTTTCTTCGCATCCGATTTTCACTTCGGCGTCGACGCTCGCACCAGCAGCCGTCAGCGAGAGGCCGCGGTCGTACGCTGGCTCGACCACTGCCTGGAGGAGAATGCCGACGCCATTTACCTGGTCGGAGATCTTTTTGAATTCTGGTTCGAGTGGAAACAGGCCGTCCCGCGGGGGTACGTACGCTTCCTGGGGAAACTGGCCGAGGTGGTCGATAGTGGTACCCCGCTGCACGTCTTTACGGGTAATCACGATCTTTGGATGAAGGACTACCTGAGCCAGGAGATCGGGGCCGTGATCCACCGCGAGCCCATCCGGCGTACCCTGTATGGCCAAGACTTGATCATCGGCCACGGTGATGGCTTGGGCCCTGGAGACTACGGTTATAAGCGACTCAAAAAGGTGATGACGGCCAGTTGGGCCCAGTGGTTGTACGCCCGCCTCCATCCCAATGCTTCGATCGGGCTGGCGAACTGGTTCAGCGGGAAAAGTCGGGATTCCCAACCCTCAGAGGAGGAATTCCGTGGAGCGGAGGGGGAGTGGCTGGTCGCCTACAGCGAAAAGAAACTGGAAGAACAGCCCGACCTGGATTACCTGATCTTCGGTCACCGACACCTTCCCATCGATTACCTGCTGAGCAATGGCCGTACGCGCTATCTCAATTTGGGCGAATGGCTAAATTATCAGACGTACCTGCGTCTCGATGCCGAAAATGCCGAACTCCTACACTGGACGGGTACCACTCCTGCGCCCCGCCGCCCCGCTCCAGGGATAAACTGAAAATAGGAAAATTCTGTTACCTTCGCAAGAGTTGCGGCAACTGTGTCGCTACGCTTTTTGACATATGACCCTGACCATTTACCGGCTTACCACCGCCTAATTAAACCATCTTGTTTTGTCCGTAAAAGATCCCGAGCTAAGCACCGTGGATTTCCGGAAACTCCCGGAATCAGACTTTGAGCGCGCGCTAAAGGACTATTACATATGCCGCCTTAGTAGAGAATTAAGTAACGTCATCCGCAAGGATGTCCTCAACGGCAGGGCGAAATTCGGGGTAAGCGACGACGGCAAGGAACTCTATCAGGTAGCAATGGCGCGGGCGATTCGTAAGGGCGACTGGCGGGCCGACTATTACCGGGGGCATACGTTGCTGCTCGCCCTGGATATGACCACTCCCGCCGAACTGCTGGCCCAGTTATACAGCGACGAACACCACGACCCCTTCAGCAACGGCAGGCAGATGGGCGGCCACTACGCCAATCGCACGATCGACGAGGACGGCAACTGGCTGGATAATACACAAACCTTCAACCTCAGCAGCGCTACATCACCCACCGCCGGCCAAATGGCCCGCGGGTTCGGACTGGCTTTCGCCTCCAAAATGTACCGGGCAGATGAAAACCTTCCCGGCCACCTCCATTCCAACGACGGAAACGAGATCGCCTGGACCGAGATCGGCGATGCCTCCACCAGCGAAGGCGTCTTTTGGGAGACCATGAACGCCGCAGGCGTTACCCGTGTACCAATGATCTGTACGGTGGTAGACGACGGATACGGGATATCGGTCCCCGTAGAACTTCAGACCACGAAAGGCAGTATCAGCGACGCTCTGGCCGGACTGGAAGATGACGACTCCGGTAGCGGGATCGATATTCACCGGGTGAAAGGATGGGACTATCCCGCCCTGATCGATCTCTATCCCCGGATTGCCCGTAACGTCCGCCAAAGCCACTGCGCGGCGCTGGTGCACGTACAAGAATTGACCCAGCCAAACGGCCATAGTACCAGTGGGAGTCACGAACGCTATAAGCCAGCCGAACGGCTGGAGTGGGAAAAGACCTGGGATTGCCTCTCGCAATTTCGCCATTACCTCGTCGCTACCGGCGTGGCCGAAGCGGCGGAACTCGATGAGATCGAAAAACGCGCCAAAAAGGAGATTGCCGCGGCCCGCAAGGATGCCTGGGACAAACTAAACGCGCCACGTAAAGCCCGCAAAGACAAGGTACTTTCCCTCCTTCCCACTAACGGACACAGTTCCCCTGCCCTGGACCGCTTCGCCCAGGAGGTTGGCCGCATGAATCAGCCCATGCTATCGGAACTGATCGATGCCGTCCGTCGCCTGCGTTTCCAGCTGGGGAGTGATCGAATGCCACAGGAGCTTAAAAGCTGGCTGCGTGACGCCCTCAACGAATTGCGTGCGGCAAAATCAAGGAATCTCCTGAGCAATACGCCCCTGTCTCCGCTGCGGATCGGGGGCGTGCCGGCCACCTACGTAAAGGGCGCAAAGACACGGCCGGGGTACGAAATCCTGCAGCAATACTTCGCGGCCAAGTTCGCCGAGCGGCCCGAGTTGTTTGCCTTTGGCGAAGACGTGGGGAATATCGGAGACGTCAACCAGGGGTTTGCCGGCCTACAGGACAAATTCGGGGAGAAGCGCATTTTCGATACGGGAATCCGGGAGTGGACCATTGTCGGACAGGCGATGGGTATGGCGATGCGCGGACTGCGTCCGATCGCCGAGATCCAATACCTGGACTACATTTATTATGCGCTACCGATGCTAACAGACGACGTGGCCACGCTGCGTTGGCGAACAAACGGCATGCAAGCCGCTCCGCTGATCATTCGTACCCGGGGCCACCGCCTTGAAGGCATCTGGCACAGCGGATCCTACCTGTCTCCCCTCTTAGGTAGCTTGCGGGGGATGCATCTCTGCGTTCCACGCAATATGGTGCAGGCCACCGGCATGTACAATACGCTCCTGGATGGAGACGACCCCGCCATTGTGATAGAGGTACTCAACGGTTATCGCCTCCGGGAAGCGGAGCCGAACAACCCGCTCGAGTTCCGGGTCCCGCTAGGGGTACCGGAATGTCTGCGCGAGGGTACCGACCTCACCATCGTCACCTACGGAGCCTGTGTTCGAGTTTGCCTCGAAGCGGCCAAGCTTCTCGCCGATCAGGGTGTAAACGCGGAGGTCATCGACGTGCAAACGCTCTTGCCCTTCGACCTGGAGCACCGCATCGCCAATCACCTCTCGCATACCAACCGGCTACTGATCGTGGATGAGGACATTCCCGGCGCGACTTCGGCTTACATCGAACGGCAGATAATCGAACAGCAACGGGCATTCGAATCACTGGATGCTCCGGTTCGTACGGTCACCGCTGCTGTCCACCGACCCGCCTACGCTGACGATGGCAATTACGCGAGCAAACCGCAGGTCATGGACGTTGTCGAGGCCGCA
This sequence comes from Lewinellaceae bacterium, assembly GCA_963747415.1. Lineage (GTDB taxonomy): Bacteria > Bacteroidota > Bacteroidia > Chitinophagales > Saprospiraceae > Neolewinella. The sequence continues at coordinate 358,822 of CAVVFF010000007.1, forward strand.
ACGGAACTCGTACTCTACTGAGAATTTGCGCTACAATTCTATCGGACTTCTGTCCGGGCAGTCCGGTACCCTCATTTTAGACGATCCAACCCATTTGCCGGGCGTGAACGGCGGCTTCCTCATAGGTACCCACTAACTTCACGTTGATGTCGCTGATGTCCTCGATTAGTCCTTCGATTCGTTGGGCCCTTCCTTCGTGTTGCACATCACGAATGTAAATACACAGGATCCTGTCGGGATTATTCCTTGCCGCTTCGAGGTAGATATCCGTGTCGTGCTCTCCGCTGTCCCCCAGCAGGATGAAGGACATCTCCGGGTAAGTGGACAAAATTTTATCCACCATATCCGCTTTGTGTGTTTTAAAGGATTGCTCTATGTCTTCCGATGCCAAACCAAAATCGCGCAGGAGGATAGGCCCCCGGGGCAGGTGGTTCAGGTGGAGAAAATCCAGCAGTAGGTCATACAGGTTCCAGGGACTGTTAGAAACATAAAAGAAGGGGTTGTATCCCTTTTGATCCGGTCCTTCCTGCAAAGCCTGATAAAAGTCGGAAACCCCCTCGAAAGCCCTCCGGTTGCTTGCATTCTTTAGCAGGGTATGCATCATAGTCTTCAGTTTGAAGCGACTGGTTACATCCGTCTGTAAGATGGTGTCGTCGATATCGCTGATGATGCCGTACTCCGCTTCTACCGGCATCACCACGTCGGAGTGGGAGATGTGGTTTACCGGTCCGTTCAGCGGGGTGGACACTACCCGTACGGTTGCCTCCTGCCAGAGCAGGTCGTCTAATTTGGGAGCCTCATCCGGATCACCTTGGTGTTCCACCTGGAAATACCCTTCGCTGTCGGTGACACGATGGAAGGTGTGCTCTCCCCAGGTTATCTCTACCTCCGCATCGTCGATCTCCCGGCTGTTGAAACGTTTATAATTGTTAACGAGGTTGTGCCAGAGTGCATCACGTTCGTTACGGCTGATCCCCTTGTCGCGGAGAACCCGGCCGGTGAGATAGAGATAGTCGGGGCGGCCGAAGCCGATGTAATTCGCTACGTCGACGGGCTTATCGTGCCCCCACCGCAGGCGGTCGACGAGGTTATCCCATTCGCGGTGGACGTCTTTGGCGAGCTCGGTAAAGGGCATAAAAAGGGCAAAGTCTAAAGGTGGAAGTACAAACCACGGGGATGAGGAAAACGACTGTCAATGAATGCAACGAAGCAGGGCTTTTGTTCACGGGCGGCGGAGCGCAGGTAGAGAGAGGGTCGGTGAAAATGTACAAGTTTCTTTCTTCGATCTTCCCGGCCTGCACAGCAAATTGTATTGCCTACCTCTGATTACCCTTTTGAACGAGCCCTGATCGCAGACATTCCCCCATGAAACGCTGGCTTAAAAATTTGCTGAAGGATCGATTTCTGATTCTCAAGGTCCGTAACCGGTTTTCGCCTTCGGTACAGATCGGTCAGCGAGCCCTCTACCTTCGGTATCGTGAGCAACTTAAACAGGGCAACCTGCCGCGACTCCGGGAAACCGGCTTTCGCGTGTTCTCCCAGTTCGAGGAAGACGGCCTGATCCTGTTTATCTTCTCGGTACTCGGTATGGATAATAAGCAATTCGTCGAAATCGGTTCCGACGACGGCGTGAACAGCAACAGCGCGAATCTCTATTTCAATTTCGGCTGGTCCGGCCTGTTCATCGACGGGAATCCGGAGAGTATCCGCCGTGGGACTCGCTTCTACGGCAAGTAACCCATCCCTGGTTTTAGCGACCGGATTTCACTTGTGCCCGCCTAACCCGCGAAAATGTCAATGCATTACTGGAAGAGAAGGGGTACGTATGGGAAGTCGGCTTACTTTCCATCGATATTGACGGCAACGATTACTGGATCTGGGACGCCCTGGACGTGATCAATCCGCAAGTGGTCGTCATTGAAACCCATAACGAGTTCGGTTGGGAGGACATCGTGGTGCCCTACGATGCGGAGTACACCTACCCGGGCAAGCATCCCTTGTACCACGGTGCTTCTCCCGTCGCCATGGTGAAACTTGCTGCAAGGAAGGGCTACCGTCTGGTAAGCGCCAACGAACTGGGTTTCAACTTCCTATTCGTCAGAAACGGTCTGGCCACGGAGGAACTTCCCGAAGTAAGCGTGGACTCCGTACTGATACACCCCGCGGTAGCGGAGGGCCACCGGCATTTCGACGCAATCCGGGACTGGGAATATCTTCCCGGTTAGGAACCGGTAGTTTCCTGCGCTCCGGCGCCCGCCATCATTTGGAGAATCCTACGGGTGGTTATGGCGATACGCGTGGAAGTGGACTCAGACCAGGGGGTATGGCGCCAAGTATTGGGCGCCTGGTAGGAATAGGGGTAAATGGAGATAACGATATTATGTCAAGGGACAATATTTGGAAAGTATTGCCCTTCTTATGCTTTCACTGCCGTTTGGCGTTCCTTTCTCTTACTCCCTATGTATAAAACAGTCTTTATCTATTTGGCGGTGCTTTCGTCAGCCACCATCAGTTTCAACGAGCTAAGCGCTCAGGTTTACCAAAGCAACCGAGATGCGGCTACGCAAGCGTATGCGGAAGCGGACTACGGTAATGCGCTCGGGTTTTACGAAAAAGCTATGCGTTCGGACAGCTTCAACCATATCGACTATTATAACGCGGCCTGTACGGCCTCACTCCTGGGGCGAGCCGACCTGGCAACGGCCTATCTGGAGACTTCCGTGGAAAGTGGCTACTACAATCTCTACCACCTGGAAAGGGATAAGGATTTTGACGGTATACGAACGACTCCGGGCTTTGTGGATATTCAGAACAGAATCGCTGATTCGATGAGCTTCGTGGATACGGTCGCGGTCTCCTTTGCTTTTCCCAAGGGGCGGGGCAGTATGGACTCGCTGCGGCAGCTATTTGCAGCACAACCGGTCACCATCCTCGCGGGTAGCGCACCGTCCAGCTTTGGCGGCAACCAGTATTACGAAGCATGGCACCGCGTGATGGACCGACTTCGGGACTCTTTAAATAACCGTACATTTCAAACGATTGTGGAGGACGATTTTGAAGATCCGTTCGAGGCAGATAACTATCTGAGAAAAACAGAGGGCCTGGCGATAGTCTTCGGGAGTATGATAACTATGGGCAGTAGTTCGAATCAGGGAGGTATACATTTCGGAAATGCATTTGACGTACATTTTATCCATGATCAGGAATATATAGGAAGTCTGTACTCCAATGAAGTAGTGTCATCGGATATTCACAAATTGCCGAGCCATTCACCCGGGTTCCATCGTCGGATGGAAGATGAAATACTCCATACCCTCCTCAGGGTTTTAGCGCCCTAGGTCGCGACGTAGCTATCCATCAAATTACCCTTTGGGAATCTCGAAGCTGGTTATCCGGTTAGGACGCCGGGTATCCGAAGCCCCGCAGGATCCTAGCTTTTACTTAAGCCAGTGGCCCATGTCCAACTGCTTGGTCCGCAAATAATTGCGGTTTTCTTTACCCGGCGAAACGATGATCGGCACCCGCCGTACGACTTCGATGGGCCCTTCACCGAAAGAATCCACTTTATTGGGGTTGTTGGTCAGCAGCTGAATTTTTTGGATATCCAGGTCGCGAAGGATACCCTGAGCCACGTCGTAATGACGGGCGTCTATCTCCAGACCGAGGTGTAGGTTCGCCTGGATCGTATCCATCCCCTGGTCCTGCAGTTGATAGGCCTTAAGTTTATTGATAATGCCGATGCCGCGGCCCTCCTGACGCAGATATATGACTACGCCTTTTGCGGCCGCCGTCATGCGCAGTGCCCGATCGAGTTGTTCGCCGCAGTCGCAGCGCTTGGACCCGAACAGATCACCGGTAATGCATTCGGAATGCAATCGCACCAGAACATCTTCCGTGGGGTCCATCTCAGGGTGAACCAGCGCAAGGTGGGGGGTATAGTCTTCCGCATCGCCTGCGTAGGCGATCATGCGAAATTCACCGTAGGGAGTGGGAATCAAGGCTTCGGCGCGGCGGGTCGCATCGGAGAGACCGGCGGGGGGAAGGATGATTTGGTCGCCGTGCTCAGGCATAAAAGCTATCGGAATTATTCGTGCAAGGGTAACGCCTGGAACCGCCGTGGGTTGTATGCAGGGCCTATACGGAAACGCCCCCGATATTCCGTTCGGGGATTATCGGGGGCGTTGGTAAGAAAAGCGAGCGACCAGCTTACTTTCCGGTCATCGCTTCCAGGCCGGTCAGGGCCACCTGAATCTGCTGGCTCAGTTCGGACTTATGGCCTAAAACCAGCGCATCATTACTGCGGTTACCGACCAGAAAATTCGTCCGTATCTCCATGAGATTGGCCCGGGCGGCGGCGCGTACGTCAGCGGCAACCTCTTCATTCTTAAGAAGTTCGGTCAACGCGTCTACATAGTTGGCCTGGAGATTCCGGCCGTAGCTGCTATTGGTATTCTCCGCATTGAAGACCCCGCGGCGGGTATCCTCCATCAAGTCCATCACGCCGTAGGCCTGCGTATTGCGGGCCCGTTCCTCCACTAGGCGGTTAAGCCGTTCTTCGTTCATAAGGGTGCGGATGGCGTACGCTTGCAGGCCTTCTATCTTCTCGGCTACGCCGGTGGCCGAAATACGCTGAAGGATATCTTCATTGATCAGCCAGGTGGGCGTTTTGAATATTTGTTCGTTGATAAAGTTAACCGCCGCTTGCTGTTTGGCGCGCGGCGCGGTTTCGTATACAATCTTGTTCTCGTCGCTGCTGCGTTGCCATTCGTACACGCTGCCTACGTTGTTGGCGACGTGACCGGTATAGCGCCGAAGCTGCCCGATGACATTATCGTATACTTCTTCCAGGTTGTCGAAGTACTTGCCGTCTTCGGCCATCCATCCCTGAATTTGGGGAACGATCCGCTTCAGATTCGCAATGCCTAGTGTAGAGGCCAGCACCGCATCGTCGCCGATGTCTTCCGTTTGTGCGCTCGCATCGTAGCCGTTGCGCGTCTGCCTTCCGTAGCGATAGATCGGATCGTCGGCCTTTTCCTTGATCATTTCATTCAGCACCTGCTCTTCATTACCCTCCGGGATGGGCATATAGCCGTAGCGGATCGCGTAGTAGTCGTAGGGGCCGATCTTAGGATGGAGCCCAACGCCTTCGTCCTCGGGTTGCGCGACATAGTTAAAACGAGCGTAATCCATGATACTCGGCGATACGCCTTTTTCCTGGACGAAACCGGGGGTACGCAGTTGTTCGACCGTATAGGCCGGGCTGCTGCCCATATTATGGGGCAAGCCCAGGGTATGACCAACCTCGTGGGCTGCCACGAAGCGAATCAGCTCACCCATGACCTCCTCTTCGAATTTAGGGCTGCGGGCATCCGGATTGACGGCGGCAGTCTGGATCAGATACCAGTTGCGCAGCAGGTTCATCACGTTGTGGTACCATATTATGTCACTTTCCAGGATTTCGCCCGTGCGGGGATCGTGGACGTGGGGGCCCTGGGCATTCTGGATTTCCGTCGTTACGTAGCGTATGACACTGTAGCGTACGTCCTCCGGGCTCCAATCGGGATCCTCCTCCTTAGTGGGAGCATCCTTGGCCATGATGGCGTTCTTCAGTCCGATCGCCTCAAAGGCTTTCTGCCAGTCGTCGACACCCTGCTTGATGTAGGGGGCCCATTCGGCCGGAGTGGCGGGATCGATGTAATACACGATCGGCTTCTTTACATCGACGAGTTCACCGTTTTCCCAGGCTTCCATATCCACGGGCTCCAGGCGCCAGCGGGTGATAAAACGCTGCTGCTCGGCGCGTTGGGCATCCAGGCCGTAGTTGGTCTGCTCGATACTGAAGTAGCCAACCCGGGGGTCGTACTTCCGAGGTTCCATGGGATCCTCGGGCAGCACGATGAAACTCTGGTTCATTTCTACCGATAGCGTTCCGGTTACTTTATTGTCGGGCAGTTCGTCCCCCTTATAGGTAAGGACGTGACGGACTTCAACGTTACTCGGAAAGGCCTTCACGTTCATGATCAGGCTGCGGTCCTTATCCAGGCCCTTGATGCTAAAGCGCTTGCGCTCGTCATCGTCTAAGGCGCCGATCATGGGCTCGTCGTTGGTGAAAAACGGCGTAACGTCCGCAACAATGGTAGTGCTGTCCTCGCCGTAGGCCTCAATGTCGAAGGCCGCGACAATGGGTTCAAAGTTGTTATTCTTTACCGACTGGTAAACGGGGAGTTCCTCGCTGGCAACGCTGTTGTAGCTCACGCTGCGGAGGAGAATTTTCTCGCCGTGCTTCTGCCAGCGCACCACTTGCTGCGGGCGACTCTTCATACCGGCGCCGCCGAAGTTGAGTCCCTTTACGTGGCCGCTGATCCGGCTGACAACGAGAATCTCCTCGTCGAGCAAACTCATCGGTAATTCGAAATAGGTTTTACCTTCTTTCATGATCACGCCAAACAATCCATCCTGGATGTCGGCATCTTCGGTAAGTTCTTTATAGGGGTCCTTTTCCTCTTCCTCCGTTTTATCGGCCTTTTCTTCGTCCTGCGCGTGCAGGGTGTTCAGGGCGGGGACGCAGGTACAGAGAAATAGGAGAAAGCTTAGACTTAGTTGGTTCATTTAACTTGCTTGGGGGAGGTTAGGGGGAAAGATATAGGGTATAGGTCATAGGATATTGTGGGTAGTAGCGCCAACAACTACCCACAATATCCTATGACCTATGACCAATCACCTAGCGATTAGGCTGTGGCGTAGTACGCAGGTAAGGCTTGATAACCTTATGTCCCTTCGGGAATTTGTCGGGAATGTCTTCTGTCTTGATGCTGGGGCTCACCACGACGTCTTCGCCGTCGTTCCAGTCGACCGGCGTGGCGACGCTGTAGTTGTCGGTAAGCTGGAGGCTGTCCAGGACACGAAGGATCTCCTGGAAATTGCGACCGGTGGCAGGGGGGTAGGTGAGGGTCAGGCGGACCTTATGCTGGGGATCGATGATGAAGACCGAACGCACGGTGAATTTTTCATCCGCTTCCGGGTGGATCATATCGTAGGCCTCGGCAATCTTGCGGTCGTGGTCGGCGATGATGGGGAAGTTCATGGTGCAGTTCTGCGTCTCCTCAATATCCTTTATCCAGCCCATGTGGCTTTCAAGATCATCCACGCTAAGGGCGATCACCTTGGCGTGGCGCTGCTCGAAGGATTCCTTGAGCGCGGCGGTGCGGCCCAGTTCAGTGGTGCAAACTGGGGTATAATCACTGGGGTGGCTGTACAGCACGACCCATTGGTCACCGGCCCAGTCATAGAAGTTAATGTCGCCCTCGGTGGTTTGGGCGTCAAAATTGGGTGCTTTTTCTCCTAGTCGTAATGGCATATCGAATGGTTGTGGTATAAAATGGATAAACGCCATAGACCAACTACGGTTGATGTCACTACGGCATACGAAAGAATAAGGGCCTGAAAAAAGCCAGTATAACGCCGTTTCAGGAATGTGAATCGTGCAAAGAGCACGTCATTATTTGCATACCAGAAGAAAACGCCGTATCGTTCGTTGTAGGTTAACCAAGCCCCAGCTGCCTAAGCCTAAAAGCGTCGCATGCTGTCTACCCGAAATCTCTTACTCTACTTTCTAGTATCCTTTGCCCTGGCCATCGGGGCACAGGACTTCCCCTATGCACTTGACGCTAAACGCGAAACGGCCCTGCTGGTCGGGGGCGGCGCACTGAGTATTTCTACCCATATTTTGGAAAATAGGGTAGAAGGGCTCTCTGAAGCGGAGATCCTGAAGCTCCGGCGCCAGAAAGTGTGGTTTCTTGATCGCGGGGCCACCCGCCATGAGTCGGATGTGTACCGTAACATCAGCGATGAAGTACTACGTGGTTCGATGCTGCTACCGGGTACTTTACTCCTGGGGAGAACCGCGCGGCGGAAGGGGTTAGTGCTGGCAACGATGCTCGCCGAGACCATGCTGCTCAACGACGGACTCACCAAGGCCACGAAAATCATTGTGCGGCGCAGCCGGCCACTTGCCTACAACCTGGCCGTAGACAGCGAGGCCAAGATGGGGGAGGATACGCGGCAGTCGTTCGTGTCGGGACATACCTCGAATACCGCGGCGCTCAGTTTCTTTACCGCCAAGGTTTTTCATGATCTCTACCCCCGGAGTCCCTGGCGCCCCGTAGTGTGGGCCGGTGCGGCTACCGTTCCATTAGTGGCGGGATACGCCAGGTACCGGGCCGGGAAACACTTCCCCACCGATATTGCCGCCGGATACGCCCTCGGCGCTGCTCTGGGCATCCTCATCCCTCAGATGCATAAGTCCCCCCTCAAGCCAGGTTGGCGGGCGGACGTCACCGAGAACGGCGTGGGAATCTGTTACAGGTGGTAATTACCGGTGCTCGGGTTCGCTGGATAATTTGTCCCTGCGCTCCGCCGCCTATCTTAGTTGCATGGAAAATTATCTGGACGTAAACCGGGCTCATTGGAACCAGCGAACGCCCGCCCACCTCAGCAGCGACTTTTACGACGTCGAAGGCTGGCTATCGGGTGGAGAATGCCTGCGGGAGATCGAGCTGTCCTTGTTACCCAAATCACTGGCCGGCCTGAAGGTCCTGCATTTGCAATGCCACTTTGGCCAGGATACGCTCTCCCTAGCCCGCCGGGGTGCGGAAGTTACAGGAGTTGATCTGAGTGACCGGGCAATCGGCGCCGCCCGCGAACTAAGCGGACGCAGCGGACTGCCGGGACGTTTTATCAATTGCGATGTCTACAGCCTTCCCGAGCATCTGGACGAAACCTTCGATGTTGTATTTACTACCTACGGTACCATCGGATGGCTTCCGGATATCGATCGATGGGCCGGAATCGTCGATCGCTACCTCAAACCGGGCGGGCAGTTCGTATTCGTAGAATTTCACCCCCTTGCCTGGCTGTGGAACGAAAATCGTGACGGGATCAAGTACGGTTACTTCGCCCGCGAGGCGATCGTCGAGGAAACCACCGGCAGTTACACGGACGGCAGCGATGCGGTGAGCGGAAAGGAGATTAGCTGGGACCACCCCGTAAGCGATGTCATTAATTCCCTTATCGGCAAAGGACTCACCCTGCGAAAATTCGAGGAGTATGATTTCAGCCCGTATTCCTGCTTCGATGATCTGGTCGAGGTGGGGCCTAACCGCTTCCAGTTCAGGCAAATGCCTGGCCTCATCCCGCTGACCTATTCGCTTGACATCCATAAGTGAGGCCACCAGGAAAAACTGCCCGGAGCGAAGCGAGGGGCAAATGGCAAAGACTAAAAGACTAAAAGACCTAAAAGACTAAAAAAGGGCCAACCGCAAAGCGGAAGGCCCTTTTAGTGGAGAATACCGGAGTCGAACCGGTGACCTCTTGCATGCCATGCAAGCGCTCTAGCCAGCTGAGCTAATCCCCCGTGGCGTTTAAGCGGTGGCAAAGATACGTTCACCCCCGGGAATTACGCAAGCAAAACGGAACAAGATTTTTACATCCCGTTAACAGCATTATCCTTGGTTCGGCATCATCTTTCGACCGATCTTTACGTTATACACGCAAGAAACAATTCTCCCTATGAAGCGCTTTTTCACTCTACTCGCCCTTTTCAGCTGCCTGACGTTCGCCCTGAACGCCCAGTCGCAGGCTCCTTCCGTTGCACCCGGAACGGGTTCTCCCGAAGCGATGACCTTCGAAAAGACGGAAATCGACTACGGGACCATCGAGCAGAACTCCGACCCTTACCGCACCTTCACCTTCACCAATACCGGTGAGGAACCCATCATCATTACCAACGCCGTTGGTTCTTGCGGATGTACGGTACCCAGCTACAGCAAAACGCCAGTGGCTCCCGGTGAATCCGGCGAGATCAAGGTCCGCTACGCCACCGACCGTCTTGGCAAATTTCGCAAGCGCGTAACGCTAACGACCAATGTTAGCGAAGAGCCTGTCGTTCTCACCATCATGGGAGACGTGCTGGAAAAGCCCGCTCAGCCCGAGGCAGTCCCCGCCGGAGATGCTGGTATGTTCAACAACGGACAGTAAGACAAATCCCGCTAGGCGCTATTGACGCGTCTGACGGATCATCTCTAAAATGCCCGCTTCCCAAAGGAGGCGGGCATTTTCTATATTTGGCCATGCCATACCGTGAGAAAAGCCTTAGCGGTCTTGCCCACCAGGCGGGATTCGAGTTCAGCCCAACGGATGATCACGGTCTTTACCGTTTCCTGGGTGACTTCCGTCTTGCCAATCGCGGCCGTAGGCGAACCGTCGAAAACGTGCTGCGACGGCAAGACGGACTGCTGGAAAAAGATGCCTACATCTTCGACTACAGCTACCGCGAGTTCGGCACCAAGCACACCATTCGGCAAACCGTCTTTTTCCTGCAGAGCCAGCACCTTACACTACCCGGTCTGGAGCTACAACCCGAGACCGTCATCCATAAATTGGGGGAGCTTTTCGGGTATGAGGACATTGATTTTTTACGATTCCCTAAGTTCAGTAGGCAATACCGGCTTACGGGAGATGATGAAGATTACATTCGTCACCACTTCACGGCGGATGTTTTGAACTATTTTACCTTGAATAAAGGTTGGTCGGTGGAAGGCATCGGCTACTACCTCATCGTCTACAAAAAGGGAATGCTGCTTCCTCCCGAAGAGATCATGCACCTGTTCCAGCGGGGTATGACGATATTTAAGCTTTTTTCAGCTCCGGCCTGATGTTCACTCGCAACCCCTTTTCGCGCCCCTTTCCCGACCGGCTTTTTAGCAGAAGGGTGGTTATAGGTCACGGGCGAACGGCATTGTTTGTCTTCGTTGCCCTGCTGTTTATCTTTCCTATCGGCCGGGCGCTGGCTTACGGGCTGGTGGTGTTTACCGTTGCACTGGTCTATCATTTCTTTACGGAGCAGCTGGGCGTTCACCGGACGGGGCGCCGGTGGACTATGGCCAAATGGACCCTCGACCAGGCCTTGTTGCTGCTATTGGTTTCCGGAGCTTGCTTCCTCCTGTATAATTATACGGTTGGCTGGAGCGTAATGAATCTGGAAGTATTGCTCTACATCGCGGTACCCACCGTACTGGTTGGTTTATTGCCCATCATTGTCAGTGGCCTGGCATTACAGATCAAGGCCGAGCAGACGAACCAGAAGGTGGCAAGCCGACTCCAGCTGAGTGTAATTGGCGAAAGCGCAGTTGCCAAGCGCCGCCAGCCGATGGGCCCGGCAGGCGAGGGAGCTCCTGACGACATCGTGATCGGTTATCAGCCCCGGTCGGTACCGCACACCACGATTTACTTTTCAAGCGGAAGGACCAAGGAAGTTCCTCAACCCCTCGACGTGATCGAAAGAGAATATGCCTACGACGGATTACTGCGCTGCCATCCGCACTATTCCGTTAACCCGGACCATGTTCTCGGGGTAACCGCTGATGCACAGGGGCTCTGGCTAACCGTGCAGGGCTCCTCGGTCAAGGTGCCTGTCACCGCTGAAAATTTTTCCAAATTCTAATGTCATCTCGCCCGAAGGGCATAGACCGCCAGCACCACCGTCGAGATCATGAGCCCGAAAAATTCCCGGGTAAGCTCAATATGGGGTGATTCGGCTTTCATTTGCCCGGCAATGGTGGGCATCCCTTCGTTGATCCAGTTGATCACGTCAGGTACCAGGGTCAACATCCATATCGCCGCTGCGGCGAGGACGATGTACACCAGGATTCGCGGCGGCTCGGAAAGGAAACTCCAAAGGCCAATCGCCGCTACGGAACCGTACATTAGGACCCAAATGGGCCAATCCGGATCATTGATTTGCCAGTAAGCGAACAATGTGAAGAGTATGGCTACTAGAAGGTGGAGATATTTCATATGCTAGATTAACCAAAAATTTGAATACATGAACGCTAAGCAGCGCAGCCTTAGTCCCGATGGGCCACAATTATCGGAAATTGTAGCCGGTACCATGACCTGGGGAGAATGGGGAAGCCATTACAATACCGTCGAAATGGCCGAGTTGATCGGTCATTGCCTCGATCTGGGTATAACCTCCTTCGACCACGCCGACATTTACGGAAGTTACACTACGGAAGAAGCTTTCGGCGCGGCCCTGGCGCAGCATAGTGATACGGTGCGCGAACAGATCCAACTGGTCACGAAATGTGGCATCCAACTTGAATCGAGCCACCGGCCGAATACACGGGTACATCACTACGATGCCAGCCGCGATCACATCATCGCGTCTGTCGAACGCAGCCTGAGCAATCTACGGACGGATTACCTCGACCTGCTTCTGTTCCACCGCCCCGATCCCCTAATGGAGCCCGAGGTCATGGCTTCCGCCTTCGAATCGCTCCATACTTCCGGTAAGGTTCGCCACTTCGGCGTCAGTAATTTCACGCCGAGCCAGTTTGAATTACTCAGCAGGCACACCGATCTGGTGACCAATCAGGTAGAGTGCCACCCCCTGCATCCCGATCCCCTCTTCGACGGGACATACGATCAGTGCCAAATGAACAGCCTGCGCCCCATGGTCTGGAGTCCACTTGGTGGGGCAGACTACTTTAAGGGGGAAGGAACCAAAGTGCTGCGCCTGCGAGATAAAGTCCAGGAAGTAGGAAAAAAATACGGAGTCGAAGAGGACGTGATCCTGCTCGCTTGGTGCCGCAAGCACCCCACGCGGCCCATTCCCGTGATCGGCACCACCAAGAAAAACCGCATTACCCGTTCCCTGAAGGCGCTGGATATCAATCTCGATCGCCAGGACTGGTACGAGATCCTCGAAGCCGGGAGGGGCCACGAGGTAGCTTAGCATTAGCGACGTCATACCTCAGCCAAGACAGGTATCCAATAAAGTCGGATGAATACTTAAGCTTTCCGCAACGTAAGCACGGTGACCTCCGGCAATATACCGACCCTACCCGGATAGCCTAAAAATCCCAGGCCCCGGTTGACGTAAAGCGATTGCGTACCCTTTCGGTACAGCCCGGCCCACTGCTCGTAGATATACTGTGAGGGAGACCAGCGAAAGCCAGGGATTTCCACCCCGAACTGGAAGCCGTGGGTGTGCCCGCTCAGGGTGAGGTCGATGTCCGGGTAGTCGGGACGGACCAGTGCGTCCCAACTGGTGGGATCATGACTCAGCAGTACTTTACAATCGCAAGCGCCCATATCCGCGGCCGCTACCGACAAGTCGCCATACTTGGGAAAGCGTAGGATGGCCGACCAGTTCTCTATGCCCAGCAGGCCCAGGGTGTTGCCGTTGATGTTCAGCTTGCGGTGCTCGTCGCGGAGCAGGTCCCAGCCCAGCCGTTCGTGAATACGGTACACCCGCTGCATATTATTTTCCTTCGCCCGGTCATCGGTCCACGGGACGTAATCACCGTAGTCATGATTACCGAGGATACTGTAGACTCCGTGCTTGCCCTTCACCTCTTTGAAAATATCGATATAGGGCTCCATCTCATCGGCGCGGTTGTTGACAATATCGCCGGTGAAGACTACGATATCTCCCTCTTCCTGGTTGACCATGGCTACAGCATCCTTCAACGGCTCGGAACGGGTCCAGCTCCCGGAGTGCATATCGCTGATCTGAACGATGCGAAACCCTTCCAGTCCTTCGGGAAGGTTAGCAACGGGAACGTCAACGGCAAATCGGCGGTAGCGATAAGCATTACGGACCATACCGTAGGTCAGGGTGACGAGCGGAACGCCCCCGGCAAAAAGGGCCGTCTTGCTGAGAAAGCGGGAACGACTGGTGTTGCGTTCGGTAACCGGACTGATGCGGTTGATCAACCAGGTCCCCCCCGACGTAACTCGTCGATGAGCAGAAAGAAGACGACCGGGACTTTACTGAGATAGAGAATGAAGACCACCGCCCGACTATAGACCTTCAGGCCATCGGACCAGTTTTCCGTTACCTCGAACACGTTCAGCAACAGGAAAGCGAAAGAAAGCAGACTGAGCAACCAGTAAGAAATATAGACCGCACGTTGCGTTGGTGGGCTATATTTGGAAAGCCAGCTGCGGAGCGCCATAAAGGCATACGCATCAAGCGCAAGCATAAGGGCTATAAGGATAAACAGTCTTGACATGTCCCCAATAACATCCGGTACCTGAAAAAGATGATGGAGACCTGCAACCGCCGTGACGGGCGCTCGTCATTCTACCAACAAACAATCTGATCAACTATGAAAATCTTATCTACCGTATTGCTTCTCTTCGCCGTGACCACGCTTTCCGCCCAGGTGGAAGTTAATAATGGCGGGTGGTTTAGCTCCGGCGACCGGGTGAAAGGTAACGGCGATGTGGTTACCCGTGATCGCAGCACGGACGACTTCACCGGCGTGAAGACGTGCTGCTCGTTCAAAGTGGAGGTGGCGGAAGGAGCCTTCGCCGTTCGCGTGGAAGCGGAGAGCAATCTCCAGGAGTTCATTGAAACCGAAGTGCAGGGAAGGACCCTTCATATCAAGTACACCGAGGATGCCAATTTCAAATCCACCGAACCCATCAGGGTTTACGTGACCCTGCCGCGTTTGGAATCCATCGATGCTTCCAGCAGCAGTAAGGTGACGGGCACCACGCCCTTCCGTGGCGAAGATCTTGAACTGGACGTTAGCAGCTCGGCAGATATCACCCTTGAATTTTCGGGCGACCGGGTCGATCTCGACGCCAGCAGTTCCGGCCGCATAGAAGTGAAAGGCTCCGCGAAGCGCGTTGTAGCCGATGCCAGCAGCGCCAGCCGCATCGATGCCGAAAATCTGGAAGCCGAAGAAGCACAGGCAGATGTCAGCAGTGCCGCAAACGTGTCCGTCTACGCCAGCAAGCGACTTCGCGCGGATGCCAGCTCGGCCGGTTCGGTAAGCTACAGCGGTAGTCCCAGTGATATTATTACCGACACCAGCAGCGCTGGCCGGATCAGGAGCAACAACCGGTAAATATCAGTGATCAGTAGGGATCAACGTCGACCACGACGCGCACCCCGCTAAGTCCCTTCGTGGTGGCCAGTTTATCCGTGGCGCGCTGGATGATGGCTTTGACCCGCCGCAATTCGGTAGGATTCGGCGAAATGCGCAAGACGATGTCCTGCAAGTAATACGTCCGCAATCGCGCCACGGAAGGCTCGAACGGACCCTCTACCAGTTTACCCAGCGCATAGATCAACCACTTTCCCATCAGTTTAGCCCCTTCCTCCGCGGTAGGCCGTCGGGTATGGCGAAGCTGGATACGGATCATTTTACGATACGGCGGAAAGCCATGCGCCCGTCGATTATCGGCCTCCCGCTGAATGAAGGTACCGTAGTCGGCGGCCAGCACGTCGGTCAGCACGGGGTGGCTTTCCTCGTGGGCCTGAATGATCACCTTTCCCTGTCGCTCCCTTCTTCCCGCCCGACCGGCTACCTGCAGGATGAGTTGAAAGGCCCGCTCGTCGGCCCGGAAATCCGGAAAGCGTAGAAGCTGGTCCGCGCTGATCACCCCCACCAGCCCCACCCGGTCGAAATCCAGTCCCTTGGTAACCATCTGCGTGCCGACCAGGATATCCAACTCCCCGACTTCGAACTGCTGGAGCAGCTTGCCCAATGCATTCTTACCCCGCGTGGTATCGAGGTCCATGCGCGCAATCCTGGCCTCGGGCAAAAAGATCTTCAACTCGTCCTCGATCTTTTCCGTCCCCGTCCCGCTTAGTTTCAGTTGTACCTCCCCGCAGGCGGGACACTGCTCCGGAGGCGCGGTGACGTAACCGCAGCAGTGGCAACGCAAGCGGTGCTGATATTTGTGGTAGGTCAGCGTCACGTCGCAGTTGACGCACTGCACCGACCATTCGCAGGTGGGGCAGAAATACACCGGGGCAAAACCACGGCGGTTCTGAAACAGGATGACCTGTTCTCCCCGCTCGATCGTGGCCCGGATGTTTTCGATCAGGGTAGGGGTGAAAAAGGGGTGGTGCATTCCCTTTTCATCGGTTTCCCGGCTGTTGGCAATACGCATTTCCGGCAGTGCCGTCCCCCCGAAACGCTGCAGCATCGTGACCAGGCCGTACTTACCCGAACGGCCGTTTTCCCAGCTTTCCAGACTGGGCGTTGCACTGCCGAGGATAGCCCTGGCCCCGTGCTGGTGAGCGAGGTACATGGCCACGTCCCGCCCGTTATATCGCGGGCTCGGCTCGTGCTGCTTATAGGACGGATCGTGTTCCTCGTCGACCACCACCAGTCCCAGGCGGGTAAAGGGAAGGAAAAGCGCTGACCGGGGGCCGACCACCGATTTTTCTCCGGAGAATATAGCCTTCCAGATCTCGACCCGCTCCATGTTGTTCAGGCGGCTGTGGTAGACGAGGATCTTGTCGCCCAGCACTCGTTGCAATCGCTTGGTTATCTGGCCGGTGAGGGCGATCTCCGGCAGCAGGTAAAGCACCTGCCGGCCCGCCGCGATTTCCTCCTGCATCAGCTCCAGGTAAATGCGTGTTTTTCCACTGCCCGTCACCCCGTGAAGGAGCGCCGGTTGCCCAGCTTGATTGATCCTGCGCACGGCGCCCAAAGCTTCTTCCTGCTCCTGGCTGAGCGGACCGGCCTCCGCGCTGGCGGCTTTTTCCCCGATCCGGCTCACTTCGTGGTCATAAAATTCAAAGATTTCTTTCTTCACCAAAGCCTTGATAACGGCATCGGAAGCTCCCGTGCGTTTGCTGAGATCGGCCCGCCTTACGTAGGGTTGCTTACGACTGACGTCCATATATTCCAGCAGTACGGCGGTTTGTTTTTCGGAACGGGAAACAAGATCGAAAGCGGATATCTGTTCGGCTTCCGTCCGGTATTTGGGGCCGAACCGGACGCACTTTACTTCCAGGGGCTTATAGCGATCGTTGAATTCCTCCTTGGGGAAGATCACGTGGCGGTCGAGCAGCGCGCGGATCACCGGATACACGGTCTTGCGCTGTAGGATGTCGCGGATATCCTTCAGCGTGAGTTCGGATTGCAGGGTAAGGGCCTCGACGATGAGGTACTCGTCCTCATTCAACTCGGTGATGTCGTCGCTGAACATAGGACCGAGGGTGATGATCGTTTCACTGGCCATTTTCAGGTGGCTCGGCAGGCCGGCGGTCATCACCTCGCCGAGGGTACAACAATAGTATTCCGCCATCCAGTCCCACAACTCGAGCTGGCGGGAGGTGAGCAACGGCTCAACGTCGATAACGCTGAGAATCGGCTTCGTTCGAAATCCCGGGTCCGTTCCGTGCAATCGGCGGATGATGCCCGCGTAGTGCTTGTTCTTGCTGAATTGCACCTCCACCCGCTGGCCTTCCCGCAGTTGGCCCACGAATTCCTCGGGCACCTTATACGTATACGTGCGCGCCAGGGCTAACGGCAACACCACGTCGGCATAGACGGTACCGGTAGTCGGAGATTCAGGCTGGGGGAGGCTGGTCACGCGGTGAATTTAAAATAATTTGTTGCAAATGTACGGAGTAGGCAATTATTGAATTGGTGAAGAACTGAATTGGTGAATTACCGAATTACCGAATTACCGAATTACAATTATGACTCGGGCGGCGGGGCGCAGGAGTGAAGAATTGGCCTTAACCCGTGTCGGTCCGGTTTTCTACTTGGTTCATCGAAGGAAGTCGTGGAGGGAGAATAGGCCGAATACTTTTGGCACATCCCAATTATCCCAGACCAACAATTTTCACCATGAGTTCTTTCAAAAGTTTCTTTCTGTTCTGCTCCGGCGTTGATCGCGACACCCTGGATCGGGTTCCGAGCGACGAAAATAAATACCTCGGTATTGGCGGCACCATCCTGTTTACGGGCGTGCTGGCGTTTTTTTCCGCGGCCTATGCATTTTACACCATCTTCGACAGCTACCTGCTGGCCACTGGATTTGGCATCGTTTGGGGCATGATGATCTTCAATCTCGACCGCTACATTGTATCGAGCATGAAGAGCGATCGCGGATTCTTCAAAAACTTCCTGTTGGCTACGCCCCGTATTGCCATGGCCGTGCTGCTTGCGCTCGTCATTTCAAAGCCACTCGAACTGAAGATATTCGAAAAAGAAATCGAGGCCGAGCTGATCGTGATGGAACAGGAGACCTATAAAGCGCAGGAAGACCGTATTCAGGCCAGGTATACCGATTTGATCACGGCGCATACCGCGGAAGCACAAGAATTGCAGGCTACCATCAACCGGAAAACATCCGCGCGGGATGCCGCGGAGGCAGCTGCCCTGGCGGAGGCCGACGGCACAGGTGGCTCGGGAGTTCGCAATATGGGCCCCATCTACCGGGCTAAGCGAGCCGCGGCTGATGACGCGCAGGCTGAACTCGATGCGGCTATCGTTCAATTACAGCCAAAGGTGGAAGAAGCGACCGCGGCCGTTGCCGATCTGCGTATTAAGGTGGCCGCGGAGATCACCGCCCTGGATCGGGGCGCTTACGGCGGGATTGCCGCGCGCATCGAGGCCCTGGAACGCCTTAGCCAGCGGAGCAACGCCATTGAATTGGCCGTTCTTTTCGTTACCCTACTCTTTATCGCCATAGAAACGGCGCCGATATTCACCAAACTGATCGCTCCCCGTAGTCCGTACGACTACCTGATGGCGGAGCACGAACAGGGGTACGCCGTAGCAGCGGAGGATACGATGACCGAACGGGCCGGCAAACTGAAAAACCGTATCCGTTACCAGACGGAGGTAGGGGTCTACCAAACTACCGCCGATATCAATGCCAGGAAAGCGGAGATAGACGCCAAACTGCGGAAATACCGCCAGGAATTGGGGGAGCGGGACCTTGGTCTCGGCTAGTCGTCCCGTCGTACCTTGGCGTCCATGAAGCTTTCCGCCATCGTAGCAACCGACCGTATCGGTACCATCGGTAAGGACGGGCAGATCCCCTGGTATCTGCCGGCCGATCTGAAATACTTTAAGCAGGTGACGCTCGGTCACCCGGTCATAATGGGTCGTAAAACCTTCCGAAGCATCGGGCGACCGCTACCGAAACGCACGAACATCGTACTGACGCGCGATCCCTTCTTCACCGCTACCGGGGTGGTCGTCGTGCACAGCCTGCGGGAAGCCGTAGGACACCCGGCCGTAACCGAAGCGGCGGAGGCCTTTATCGTCGGCGGCGGAGAATTGTATAAGGACAGTCTACCGCTGGTGACCACCATCTACCGGACCATCGTGGACGCGGAGATCAGAGATGGAGATGCTTTTTTCCCGGAACTAAAACCCGACAACTGGCGGGAAGTATGGAGCGAGGGCCATCGCCCCTCGGGTAAGAACGAGCTTGCCTTCCGGTTTTCAAGGCTTGATCGACATAATTAAAACAAAAAGTTTGTATTAATTAAAAAAAGTGGTTAATTGTGTTATTGTTTGATAACGCGGTTGGCTGGCCAGGCCGTGCCTACCGCACAACCACTTTGAGAAATGAGAGAAGATTTCCTCCACTACCTGTGGCGGCTGGCCCGATTCGATCTTCGGGACTTGCGCACAACTGAAGGGCAGCGTATTACCATTCAGCAGTTCGGCATTCACAATAATCATGCCGGGCCGGATTTTGACGACGCCCGTATCACCATCATAGGCCTGAAATGGGCGGGCAGGGTAGAGATGCACCTGAAAAGCAGCGACTGGTACGCGCATGGTCACCAGGATGATCCGGCCTACGACAGCGTCATCCTCCACGTCGTTCTGGAGGAGGATCAGGTGGTTTACCGCCAGAACGGCACCCGGATTCCGTGTCTGGAACTGCGTGGCCGCATACCCTCGGGCATCCGGAACACCTACTGGAGGTTACTCCACAACGAACGTTGGGTACCCTGCGCCGGCCAGCTGGAGGGCATCGCAAGCCCCGTCAGGGCTATGTGGTTACAGCGGATGTTAACCGAAAGACTGGAGCGGAAGGCCCGGGCATTCGGTCAGCTTCTCGATCGTTCGGACCGGGACTGGGAAGCTGCATTTTACCACCTGCTGGCCCGTAGTATGGGTGGGCAGGTCAATGGGGACGCCATGGAAATGCTGGCCCGTTCCCTGCCTCTGCGAATACTGCAAAAGCATAAGCACAGTTTGCTGCAACTGGAAGCCTTACTGTTCGGTCAGTCCGGTTTACTCCCCGAAGCAGGCGATGAGGACGATCCCTACGTGGTTCGTCTGCGGAGGGAATACGCTTTGCTAAGAATCAAGTACGAACTGAGCCCAATTCCTCCAACCGCCTGGCGATTCCTCCGCATGCGACCGAATAATTTCCCTACCGTTCGGATTGCCCAGCTGGCCTGTCTATACCACCGCAGCGGGCAGCTGTTTGGAAAAGCGCTGGCGGCGGCAGATCACCGCGAACTCACCAATATGTTCGCCGTAACCCTGAGCAACTACTGGAAGGATCACTATCGATTCGGCCCCAAGACCCACCGGGGTGAGAAAAGACTGGGGAATAGCGCGATACGATCCATACTCGTCAATGCCGTGGCTCCGGCCTGGTTCGCTTATGCCGTCCATCGAGCCGACGACCGGTACCGGGAAAGGGCCGTGGATCTCCTGGAGGCCCTTCCCGCAGAGAAAAACAGCATCGTCACCAACTGGCAAAAATTAGGCTGGACGGCCAGCTCCGCGGGAGACAGCCAGGCCTTGCTGGAATTAAAGAAGTCCTACTGTGAGCAAACCCGGTGTACCGCCTGCGCGATCGGGTGTGCGATCCTTAACCGGACGGACGGGGAAGATGGTCCGCTCCTAAGCGTCAACGAGGAAGCCCGGTTGTACGCACTTACCGGCTGAGTGAACCGGGACATATTATCGCCCGCCGGCTATTCCGGAACGGCCGGTGTCTTTGTTACCTTCGCCGATTCTAAATCGTAATTCCGTGGCCAACAGCAAGTCAAAGAAAGTCACGCCACTCATGGCGCAGTACAACCAGGTGAAAGCAAAGCACCCGGATGCGCTGCTGCTTTACCGGGTAGGGGACTTTTACGAGACTTTCGGGGAGGACGCGGTCAAGGCGGCGCAGGTGTTGGGAATCACCCTCACCAGCCGGAACAACGGAGGAAGCGATGTTGAATTGGCCGGCTTCCCCTACCACAGCGTGGACATGTACCTTCCGCGCCTGGTCCGGGCGGGTTACCGGGTAGCCATCTGCGAACAGCTTGAAAAACCAAGCAAAGAGAAGAAAATCGTCAAGCGGGGGGTTACCGAGATCGTCACGCCCGGACTGGCGGTTGACGATCAGCTGCTGGACCACAAAAGCAATAATTTTCTGGCCTGCGTGGCCTTCGGTCGGGGACGGAAAGACCCCTGCGGACTCAGCCTCCTCGACATCAGCACCGGGGAGTTCCTCGTAGCGGAAGGCAATCCGGATTACATCGACAAGCTACTTCAGAGCTTCCAGCCCAAGGAAGTCTTGCTGAGCAAGGACCGTCGGAAAGACTTCGAAAAGCAGTTTGGAGATCGCTTTTACCTCAGTCCGCAGGACGAATGGATCTTCACCGAGGACTACACCACCGAAAAGCTGCTTAAGCAATTCAAAGCAGCGAGTTTAAAGGGTTTCGGCGTGGATGATCTGCACGTTGCCAAAGTAGCGGCCGGTACGGTCCTGCACTACCTCGAAACCACCGAAAACCGGAACCTGAAGCATATCAGCCGCATCGGACGCCTGGCGAATGACCGCTACGTTTGGCTGGACCGCTTTACCATCCGAAACCTGGAGCTCCTCTACAGCCCACACGATCAGGGCGTTTCCCTCGTCGAAACCATCGATAAGACGGTCACGCCCATGGGCGGGCGGATGCTTAGAAAATGGGTGGTGCTTCCGCTGAAAGAACTGGCGGCCATTCAACGACGGCACGAGGCGGTCCGGACAATTGTAAGTCAACCGCCCCTGCTGCAGGACCTCAACGAATCCCTCCAGCAGATCGGCGATGTCGAACGGCTGATCTCGAAAGTACCCCTGGGGAAGGTGAATCCGCGGGAGATCCGGGCGTTGAGCAAAGCCCTTTGTGCCATGGAACCCATCCGCGAGCTTTTGCTGGACTGCGGCAGCAATGTGCTGGCGGCAATGGGCAAACAACTCGATCCGCTGCCTGCGGTATGTGAGGCCATTGACCTGCAGATCAAACAGGAGCCCGCGGTCAACCTGAGTAAGGGTGGGGTGATGGCCGATAACTTCGACGAAGAACTGGACGAGCTGCGCGATATCACCCGCAACAGCAAAAACCGGCTGGCGGCCATTCAACAACGGGAGGTCGAGCGGACGGGGATCTCCAGCCTGAAGATCGGTTTCAATAATGTCTTCGGCTATTACCTGGAGGTCACGAACAAATATAAAAAGGTGGTTCCGCCGGAATGGACCCGCAAACAAACCCTGACCAATGCCGAACGCTACATTACGGAGGAACTCAAGGTGCTGGAGGACAAGATCCTCAATGCAGAGGATAAAATCCTCCAGCGCGAAGAAGCGCTTTACGAGCGACTGGTCATTTGGCTACAGGATTACATTCAGCCGGTGCAGCGAAACGCTGCCGTCCTGGCTCGCCTGGATTGCTTGTTGAGTTTTGCGAAAACGGCCAATCAGTTTCGGTACGTAGAGCCGCAAATGGAGGATAACGGAGACATTGAAATCTCGGAAGGGCGACACCCGGTGATCGAACGCCAGTTGGACGTAGGGGAGCAATACGTGCCAAACGACGTCGCCCTGGACCCCGACGACCGGCAGATCCTGATGATCACGGGCCCCAATATGGCCGGCAAATCCGCACTGCTAAGGCAGACGGCCCTCATCTGCCTGCTCGCCCAGATGGGCAGTTTCGTGCCGGCGAAGTCGGCGCGTCTTGGGGTGGTCGATCGCATCTTCACCCGGGTGGGCGCCAGCGATAATATTAGTAGCGGGGAATCCACCTTTATGGTCGAAATGAATGAAACCGCTTCGATCATGAATAACATCACCGACCGGAGCCTGATCCTCCTGGATGAGATCGGCAGGGGTACGAGTACGTTTGACGGTATTTCCATCGCCTGGGCCATCGCCGAGTACCTGCACAATAATGGTCGCGCCAAACCCAAGGTGCTCTTTGCCACCCACTACCACGAGCTGAACGAATTGGCGGAAAGCCTCCACCGCATCCATAACTACTCGATCGCCATCAAGGAACACGGCAACCGGATCATCTTCCTCCGCAAACTGGTAGCCGGGGGAAGCCAGCACAGCTTCGGTATTCACGTAGCCCGAATGGCGGGCATGCCGGCGGCCATCGTGGAGCGGGCCACCAGTATCCTGGTCCAGCTGGAGCAACAACACATCGGGGAGGAAGTCAAGGAGACGGTTCCCAATCAGAACGGTGTAGTCACACCCACTGCCCAGCGGGTAGCCCCCGGCACCCTCAGCACCGAGGCTATGCAATTGAGCATCTTCGAGACCAGTGACCCTACCGCCGGCCGTATCCGGGAATTGCTGGATGCGGTAAGCATCAACAGCATGACGCCGGTGGAGTGTATGCTGAAGTTGCAGGAGCTAAAGGAGATCGCCGAGGGGGCGGAGTAGAGCAAACAAAGCACGCCTCGCCCCGCTTAGGAAGGTATGGCGAACTATACCCACGACCTAATCGTGATCGGCGCCGGCTCCGGAGGACTGGGAGCCGCAGGCTTTGGCGGAGCGATCGGGCTAAACGTTGCCCTAATCGACAAAACGCTCCACGATTACGGCGGCGAATGCCTGAACTACGGTTGCGTACCGAGCAAGGCGCTGCTCCACGTCGCCGCTCAGTTTGCCGGCGCCCGGGAGGCCACCGCTTTCGGACTGAAAGTCGAAGGTAAGGCCGACATGAAGGCCGTACAGCGGTACATCCGCGAACGGCAGGACGTCATCCGTGAGCACGAAACCCCCGATTACCTACGCAAAACCTACGGCTTGGACTGCTTCATCGGCGAAGCCATACTGACGGGCAAAAAGGAAGTAACCGTGAACGGCCGCAAACTGACGGCCCCGCGCATCGTACTGGCTACGGGAAGCAACCCCCGCCACCTCTCCGTGCCGGGCGTGGAGCACGTAAAGCAGTACGACAACGAAAGCGTATTTTCCGAATTGGACGAACTACCCGACCGCCTACTCATCGTGGGCGGCGGTCCGAACTCCTGCGAAATGGCCCAGGCCTTCCGCCGGTTGGGCAGCGAAGTTATCCTGCTAAGCAGGAGCGAACGGCTGCTGAAGCACGATCCCGCGCCAGCCGCGAAGTTGCTCGAAGCCAAACTTCGGCAAGAAGGGGTGGACGTACGCCTGAATACACAGGTCCGGGAATTCCAGGATGCGCACACGGCGTCCCTGGTCGATGACGGTGAACCCATCGGTACGGTATCCTTCACGCATTTGATCGTTGCCATCGGCCGGTCGGTGCGTACCCGGGGGCTGGGACTGGAGCTGGCCGGCGTTCACATTAAGGGCGACCGGATCGTTACGGACGACTATTACCGTACCTCCAACCCGGCTATCTTTACCGTAGGGGATGCCTATGGACGGGAGATGTTCAGCCACGGCGCCGAAAAGCACAATACGGATCTGTGGACCAATCTGCTGAGTCCGATCGACCGCAAGCACAAGCTTAAGCACTTTAGTTGGGTGACCTTCACGGATCCCGAGATCGCCACCTTCGGCCTGACGCCGGAGCAGCTGGACAAACAGGGCACGAAGTACGAGACCGTCGAGCAATCTTTTGACCACGACGACCGCGCGGTAGCCGCCGATTACAGCGACAGCCTACTGATCCTCTACCTCAGCAAGCCCGCTTACGGAAGTTCGAAGGTCCTCGGCGGATGCATGGCCGCGCCCGCAGCCGGTGAAATGATTCAGGAATTGCACTTATTGCAGCAACTCGGGTTGGATTACAGCAAACTGACTAACAAAATCTACGCCTACCCCGTAGGCAGCCGGATAAATCAGAAACCGGCCCGTGACCGGGATCAAAACCGCCTCCTCTCGCCCCTTACCAAGCGAGTGCTGCAGGCCGCCTACCGGCTCCAAAACCGATAAAACATGACCGACCGTTTTCCTTATTTACCCCTTGGCCCGTTACCGGCGGACGAGCAGGGTCATCGTCGATTTCGCACCTGGGCCCCGCTACCTAAATCCGTGGAGTTGGTCGTGCTCATCGATGGTCAGGAACGAAGGTACCCCCTGCGCGACGAAGGCCACGGCTACCGGATCTCCGATGAGGTGCAGGCTCCGGTGGGCAGCCGGTACGGCTTCTACCTGGATGGAAAACATATGAAGCGGTACCCCGATCCCGCCAGCCGCTACCAACCCGAAGGGGTCCATGGATGGAGTGAGATTGTTGAATTGACACCCCTCCCCGATAAGGGCTGGAAGGGACACTCCCTGGCCGAGTCCGTGATTTATGAAATGCATATCGGCACCTTCACCCCCGAAGGCACGCTGCGCGCCGCCATCGGTAAGCTGGATTACCTGCGTGACCTGGGTGTAAATACGCTGGAGGTTATGCCGCTCAACCAGACGCCGGGTGATCGGAACTGGGGTTACGACGGCGTCAAGAATTTCGCGTTATTCCGTGCCTACGGCCGTCCCGAAGATCTACGGGCGTTCATCGATGCGGCCCACGAGCGGGGCATCGCCGTCCTCATCGACGTGATATACAATCACCTCGGTCCCGAAGGAAATTATCTGCCGAAGTTCTTCCCGATCTTTACCGACAAGCACCATACTCCCTGGGGAGAGGCCATCAATTTTGACGATAGCCAGGCAGACGGCGTCCGGAACTACTGGTTGCAGAACGTCCGGATGTGGCTGGAGGACTACGGTGCCGATGGCCTGCGGATCGATGCCGTTCACGCTATCAAGGATTACTCCGCTACCCATTTTTTGGAAGAGCTTTCCATAATTGCCGATGACATCGGTAAGCGCCAGGGCCGCCAGGTGATCACCATTGCCGAGTGCGATCTCAATGCCCCCCGCTTTATTCGCTCCCGGGCCGACGGCGGCTATGGGATGAGCGGGCAGTGGGTAGACGAATTTCACCATGCGCTCCACGTCTTGCTTACCGGGGAAACCCGCGGGTACTACGAAGATTTCGGCAGCGTGGAAACCCTCGCCAAAGCCCTCCACGACGGCTATGTTTATACCGGACAGTTTTCCCGCCACCGCGGGCGGAACTTCGGCGTGGAAGCCGATGAACGGGTACGTCCGGCGCAGATGGTGGTCTTCCTGCAGAATCACGACCAGGTAGGGAATCGCATGGTCGGCGATCGCATCCTTTCCTCGATCGGCAAGGATAAATATTTGCTCGGAGCCGCCACTTACCTGCTGAGTCCCTTTACGCCGCTCTTGTTTATGGGAGAGGAATACGGAGAGCAGAATCCCTTTCCTTACTTCGTTCACCACGGCGACGACTGGCTTATTGAAGCCGTCCGGAAGGGTAGGGCTGCCGAATTTGCCGCCTTTCAGGAGGAGGGGGATACGGTTCCCGATCCGCAGTCGGAAGGCACCTTCGCCTCGGCGCGACTCAGCTGGGATAAAGACGAGGAAATTTTCAAT
Source organism: Lewinellaceae bacterium (assembly GCA_963747415.1). GTDB lineage: Bacteria > Bacteroidota > Bacteroidia > Chitinophagales > Saprospiraceae > Neolewinella. The sequence continues at coordinate 385,318 of CAVVFF010000007.1, forward strand.
TTCTACCGCGATGCCCTGCGCCTGCGCTCCGCCGCCCCAAAAGATGTTGCCTTTACGGATATCTCCGTCGACCATTCCGGCAAACTGATTACCTGGACCGTCCGCAACAGCCCGTATTTATGCTGCGCGAACTTTGGCGACGAGGCGCTGGATATAGAGGTATCCGGGGACTTGCTCCTACAATCGAATGGGGCCACCGTGACCGGCGGAATGCTTCATCTCCCCGCCTGGGGGTTTGCCGCTACCGGCAACCTCTAATCACCATTTTCATCATTCGACCCGGACCTTCAGTTCTTACCGCCCATGACCACCTACCGCATCCAGTTTAACGCCGATTTTACCGTACCAGACCTGATTCAAATTCTCGATTACCTCGAAGAACTGGGTATCGATACGATTTACGGCAGCCCCGTACTCACCGCCCAATCCGGGAGTACGCATGGTTACGACGTCACCGACCCAGGTACGCTGAACCCGGAGATCACCACCGAAAAGGAGTGGCAACTGCTGCACGAGGCGTTGCGGCAACGCGGCATGTCGTATATGCAGGACATCGTGCCCAACCATACGGCGCTGACGAACGAAAACGTGTGGTTCAAAAGCGTGATTGGCGACGGGGCGCAGGGGAAATACGCCGGTCACTTCGACATCGACTGGTCACACCCGGAGTTGCCGGGTAAAATGATGCTGCCGGTCCTCGGCGACACTCCGGAAGCGGTAGCCAAAGCCGGTCAGCTGACCTACTACCGCGGCGGTATGAAGATATACGACGATCATTGGGAGGCGGTGGATGCTGACCGGAGCAAGGCCGAATCGGACAATCCCAACATCGCTCCGGTGCATTGGCAGCGGGTGAACGACTTCATTAACTACCGGAGGTTCTTTACGGTCAACCAGCTCATCGGGATGCGGACCGAGGAGGAACAGGTATACCAGGACCTACACGAACGGACCTTCGAAGATGTGCGGGAGGGACGGATCGATTATTTGCGCGTGGACCACGTGGACGGCCTCCTGGATCCTACCGGATACCTGGTCAAGCTGCGCGAATCGGTGGGTCCGGACGTGGGTATCTACGTGGAAAAGATCCTGGAACCGGGGGAGCAACTACCGGAGGAGTGGCCCGTACAGGGAACGACGGGCTACGATTTCCTCGCCGCCGTGAATCGCCTGCTGACCGATGACGATACCAACAACACCTTCAGCGACCTCTATGAATCGCTGACCAACGAACGACTGCCCGACTATCCCGAGTTGGTTTTTCGCAACAAACTGATGCTCGTAAAGGAGCATTTTAACGGTGAACTCGATAATCTCGTTCGCCGCTGGGATCATCTACTCACCGATGAGCTTCGCGCTGATTTCAAGAGTACGCTCGCCCACTGGCTGGCCGCTTTTCCGGTCTACCGAATCTATCCCTCGGGCGGTAAACTCACCGACCATGAACTGTCGTTGTGTATGGAAGCCGCTACCTTGGTCTCGGAGCACGCACCGGAATACGGACGTAGCGTGCTGGCCTGGGTCAATTGGCTGGCCCACCAGGACTTTCGGAAGGAGAAACTGGAATATTTGCAGCGCACCCAGCAGCTGAGCGGACCGCTGATGGCAAAAGGAGTGGAGGACACCACCTTCTACCAATTCTGGCGGCAGGCGCACTTGAACGAAGTCGGCGGTTCTGCCGACCCGGGTGACCGGCTGCCCGTGCGGGACTTTCACGCATTCGTACAACGCCGGCCCGGTACGACGATGAATGCCACGGCCACTCATGACACCAAGCGAGGTGAAGACGGACGGGCCTTTCTACAGGCCTTGACCTTTTACCCGCAGGAGTGGCGTGAGTTTGTATTTCGGATGAAGGACCAATTGGACCTGGGCGCGGTACGTCCCCGGGGTTTTTACCTGGTGCTCCAGAGCCTGGTGGCGGGTTATCCCCTGCACAAGCGACCCGAGGAAGCAAATCTGCGCGAGCGCTTGCACGCCTACCTCGAAAAGGCAATACGGGAAGGGAAGGAGATGAGCGATTGGGCCCATCCGGCTTTGGATTACGAACGTGCGCTTAAAAGTCTCGGCGACCGGATCCTGGACGAAACCGAGTTGAGGAATTCGCTGGATTCGCTGCTGCGCACGATCTGGCCGCAAACCCGGCACAATAGTTTCGCCCAGTTGATCCTGAAGTGTACCGTACCCGGGCACCCCGATATTTACCAGGGTACGGAGAGCTGGGACCTAAGCTTTGTCGACCCGGATAATCGGCGGCCCGTGGACTACCAGGAGCGTTCCCTTCGGCTATCGCGCCAACCAAAGGATAAATACGACCCGGCTCAGAAATCCCAATTGATGAAAAGACTGCTTACGCTCCGGCAGGAGAACGTCGATTTTTTTGCGCAGGCCGATTATCGACCCGTTAGCGAGGGCGACCAGATACTGGCATTCACGAGAACGCATAAGGGCAAACAACTCCTGGTCAAAATCGCTAAGCGTGCCAATGATCGGTTGCAACGCCCGGCGGGGAGTGGATGGCACCGAATAGTTACGGACGAATATGGTGCCGGGCTTGGGGTATGGATGCGGGAGGGGGCCGTTGACGACCACATAGCCCCGACAGCTAGGTAACAACCGGTTATCTCGCGGCATATATTAAGTGAGTATTAACGTAAGCCGCACAATTCCTCTTCACGCTTTTCCGCTTATTGGCTAACCAACCCTTTGAACGACATGATAAAACGTATTGCTTTAATCTTACCCATTCTATTTTTCTCCGTACTAAGCTTTGCCCAGATCGAGCTGGGGATAAAGGCCGGTTTGGCCACCGAATCCCTCCAGGGGGAAAGGTTCAGCTTTAACCGCGATGGCGGGGATGACCTGAAGTTTGCCCTGGAAGACGCTGATTACGGGCTACAATTCGGTGCGTTGCTACGCATCCCGTTGGGGGAGAAACTGGCCTTGCAGCCGGAAGTTACCTTCAACAGTGCCAAAACCAATTACCGTTTCGATGACCCTAATACACCGGGTGCCGAGGTGGTTTTCGATGAACGGTACAACGACGTTAACGTCCCCGTTCTGATAAGCTATAAATTCGCCTTCCTGCGCCTCAACGCGGGACCCGTCGGCCACTTTTTCCTGTCCAACACCAATGACCTGGGTAACCGGGACGGACTCGACCGTACTTTTGATACCATGAATCTTGGCTATGCGCTTGGCGGATCCATTGACATCGGCCCCATTACGGTAGACGTTCGCTACGACGGAAACTTCTCCAAGTATGGCAAGACCTGGACTTACCAGGGAAATGAATTTTCGATCGACCAGGCCCCGAAACGGTGGATTGGAAGCGTTGCCTGGCGATTCTAGCCAGCAACTCCTTGTGTACTCTAGTGCGGAAGGGCATAAGCCACGGGATTTCCCCGCGCTTATGCCCTTCTGCATTTCACTTGCCGCCCATTTTGTCAACCCTGACCAACCGGGCAGCGGAAAACTGCCTCTTTCACACAGAGCTCACCCTTATGATCAGTAAACGGCATTCCGGAGAGATACCATCGCCTTCAACACCCGCGCGGATGACGGAAGAGGAATTGGTGGCCGCCTGCCGCCGGCAGGATCGCCGCGCCCAGAAAGAACTTTATGACCGCTACAACCGGGCAATGTATACCGCCTGCTACCGAATCTGCGGTGATTTTGACCTTGCCAACGATGCCTTGCAGGAAGGCTTTCTGAAGGTTTTTCAAAAGCTACACACCTTCCGCGGTGACAGCACGGTGGGGGCGTGGATGAAAGTGGTCATCGTGCGAACTGCTCTCAACCGTTTGCGTAGGCAGCCTCAGTACGATGAGTTGCCGCTTAATCATGCCGATGAGGAAGTGGATTGGGGTCATACCGCACTCGATGTCGAGTACCTCGAACGGGCCATCCAGCGCTTACCCGACGGATACCGGGCGGTGTTCGTACTTATCGAAGTGGAAGGCTACAAACACCAGGAAGTGGCTGATATGCTGGGTATTACCGCCGGCACAAGTAAGAGTCAGCTCTTCTACGCTAAAAAGAAATTGCGCGAATACCTAAAAGCTTACGTGTGAGAGAGAAAAACTATAAAACGCTGCGTGCCGCACTCGACCGCCTGCCGCAGTATGAGGCCGGATCGGGTTGCTGGTCAGCGATTACCAACAAGCTGACTCAAGCCTCCGTACGGCAGCGTGCCCCGCTTGGTGACCGGTTACCGACCTACGCCCCGCCCACCGGGGTGTGGAACAAGGTGAATAAAGGACTGGACGAGCGTAACGCCGCCAGATTGCGGCACCTGCCCCGGCGGCGTTTCCTGCGATTGGCCGCCGCGGTCGCCGCGCTCGTACTTGCTCTTAGCCTCGTATTTGCTTACGATCCCGGTCCGGAGGTGTCTTATGCCTATTCCCGGGAGGAGGCCCCCGAGCCCGTGATTGCCGATTGGGACGAGGACGAGTCGAGCTTTACCCAGGCACTTGAGCAGGTGCAGCAACGAAATGAACCTCACCTGAACAACCTCGGCCATGAGCTGGATGAACTCACCTCCGCTAGAGAAGAGGTCAAGGCCATGCTCGTCGCCTACGGAGAGGACCCGGGTATCGTGCTTCAGCTTGCGGAGATAGAGCGCGAACGCGACGACGTCTACCGGAGGATCATTGTAGAATTGTAATTATCCATGCGCATCATCCTGCTCACCCTTTTACTGTCCTTAGTCGGTAATTCATGGGGCCTTGCACAAACGGATTCCCGTGAGGTAGTACGCAAGACCATAGAGGATACCTATGCCTACAGCTCGGGTAGTGAACTGGCCGTTGAAGGTGAAAAGGCGGAGATTTTCGTGGAGACGTGGGCGAAGCCCAAAATTCACGTGCGGGTGGTGATGACCTCCCGGCACGCCCGCCTGGAAAAAGCGGAATCCGACCTGGAGAACTTGGAATTCATTACGGAGGTGGCCGGCCAGAAGATCTTTTTAAAGAACCGCCGTCGCGACCAGCAGCACCAGCCGGAGAGCGAACTGTCCGTCGAGTATTTCATTACCCTGCCGGAGGAATGCCCGGTTTACCTGAAGAGCCACTTTGGTGGTGCCACGATCAGTAATTTGCGGAACCGCCTGCGCATCAACGGCGAATTTTCCGCCATTAACATCGATAACGTGGAGGGTTCGCTCGACATCCGGACCCGCTTTGGAGATATTACGGGAGAAAAGATCGACGGCAACGTGGTCATCAACGCCCGTCGCTCCGACATCAATCTGCTGGATGTCGGGGGCACTTTTACCATAAACGCGCAATACGGTGAGCTGAAACTCAGCCCGAACGTCAACATGCGGGACCTACGCATCAATGCGGATAAGAGCGATGTCTACATCTATGAGCCGGTAGGCGGCGAACGTATTGCTTATGAACTGGCGAGTAACAACGGAGAAATGACCCTGCCCGATAACCGCCAACTCATCGAACTGGAGCGAACCAACGAGTGGCGCCGCATTCAGATCGGCGCCGGAGGAGAGCGTACCGGCACCATTACCGCCAGCGTAACTTTCGGGAATCTGCACTTGGCTAAACAACGGTGATACCTAATAGTCGTCCGCACGGCTCTGCTGGTGGGCCGACGGGTGGTTCTAGAAAAGCATAAATGGTAGCTGGGCCGACGAGCCGCAGTCGTCCGCACGGCTCTGCTGGTCGGCCGACGGGTGGTTCCAGAGAAGCATAAATGATAGCTGGGCCGACGGGCCGCAGTTGTCCGCACGGCTCTGCTGGTCGGCCGACGGGTGGTTCCAGAAAAGCATAAATGATAGCTGGGCCGACGAGCCGCAGTCGTCCGCACGGCTCTGCTGGTGGGCCGACGGGTGGTTCTAGAAAAGCATAAATGGTAGCTGGGCCGACGAGCCGCAGTCGTCCGCACGGCTCTGCTGGTCGGCCGACGGGTGGTTCCAGAAAAGCATAAATGATAGCTGGGCCGACGAGCCGCAGTTGTCCGCACGGCTCTGCTGGTCGGCCGACGGGTGGTTCCAGAGAAGCATAAATGATAGCTGGGCCGACGGGCCGCAGTTGTCCGCACGGCTCTGCTGGTCGGCCGACGGGTGGGACCAGAAAAGCATAAATGGTAGCTGGGCCGCCGGGCCGCAGTCGTCCGCACAGCTCTGCTGGTCGGCCGACGGGTGGTTCCAGAGAAGCATAAATGATAGCTGGGCTGACGAGCCGCAGTTGTCCGCACGGCTCTGCTGGTCGGCCGACGGGTGGTTCCAGAGAAGCATAAATGATAGCTGGGCCGACGAGCGACAAAACTTTAATCGGGAGCAGAGCTTCGGGATAATAGCTCGGCGGACCAGCGCTAGTCGTCCGCACAGCTCTGCTGGTCGGCCGACGGGTTATTAAACCCTACTACCCGATAATCCGCTTTTTCATAGCCTGGAATTCTTCCTCTGAAATTATATTCTGCGCCTTCATTTCGGCTAGTTCGCGGATGCGGCGAATATTATCTTCTGCATCCGTAACGGTGGGCGGTGGAGGGGGTGGGGTAGGAGCGGGCGGCGGCGTCGAAACGGGGCCGCCGGGTGCGGCGGCTACGCCGGCCCCGGTTTCGGCATTGGGCCGTGCGGTGGGCGCACGTGGTGGCGCAGGGGGGGGAGGTACGATGTCTTCGGCCTGTTCCTGTTTCCACTTTTTGGCTACGTCCTTGCCTTTCTCGAATTTTTCATTGTACATCTTCTTAAGGCGTTCTACGTCGAAATCCAGGAAGGTGCCCCCGTTGGCGAAATGCCTTTTGAAAACTTCGCCGAGGGAATAGGTACTCGCACCGTTCAGAACGGCTGTGGTTACCCCACCGATCACGGTGCCAATTCCAGGGATCAGTTTGATCAGACTGCGGGCGCCGGCTTTGGTCATGGCGCTGGTGGTAAGGGAGGTAACGATCGCTTTACCCTGCGTTTCGGCGAAATCAATTCCATAGACGCGGCAGAGTTGCCGGATCATATCCATTTGAAGGGCGGAAACGGCAAAAACATCGGCGACCGGCAGGGGGATCACGTAGCTGGCACCCATGCTCCAGATGACATGGTTGCGGATGATCGTGTTGGCGTGAGCGTCCTTATCGCTTTTTGGATCGGGGTTCATGATGGAATCTTTGAGCGTCTTTTTCGCGTAGTCAGTTATTTTCTTGCGCATATGTTTAGAACGCATGTACGATATCTAAGTTAAGCGAAAGGGACCGATCAGCGCACCCGTTTCGACCGGCGACCACGAAGCCGCGATGAACGTCAACGCCGCTCCGGTCGTTATCCGCTAAAATATAGCTCCATGGTCCCACGCAACGACCACCTCTGGATCGGTCTGGCCGTTTCCTTTTTTCTCTCTTTCGTATCCTACGCGCTTTTTCTACAGTTGGGCGACTGGTTCACCGCAAGCAGTGGACGAGCCATCTCCTTCCGGCCGCGGACCCTTGCCCTCATCGCTATCTGCCTTAACATTTTACCGATGAACGTCTTTAGGAGAACCTACCGGACCAAAAGTCTGAAGGGTTTGGTCATCGGGGTGATGATCATGGCAGGCATTTGGTTCTTTTACTTTGGCAAAGAGCTGTTGGAGGGATAATCCTAAAACTGTTCTAGTTGCTGCTCTTTTTCCGAGCCGTCCGAAGGGGAAGCATCGTAATTAAGGCCGGCGGGCTGCAGGCTGTTTTCGATGGTCTGAAGGCTCTGCAACGCACGGTGGTTCGTCAGATCGTGCAGGCTGGGAACCAAAGCAACGTAGCCGTTTTGCAGAGCGTAGGCATCCGTATCGGTGCGCTCATCTTCGTTAACGAAGCGCCCCGTAAGCCAGTAATACGGCCGTCCGCGGGGGTCTTCCGATCGGGTATATTCTTCAACCCACCGCGCCTCGGCTTGCCGACAGACTTTTAGCCCGCGAATCTCTTCGGCGGCCAGGTCAGGGATATTTACGTTGAAGAGGCTTCCCTCCGCCATCCCGTTTGTAAGGACGAAGTCTACCAAATGGCGCACGTAGGGTAGGCAAGGGGAAAAGTCGGCATCCGCCTGGTAGTTGAGGAAACTGAATCCGATGCTCGGTATTCCCTCCAGACTTGCCTCCATTGCGGCGGAGAGGGTGCCGCTGTAGAGGATGTTGATGGCGGCATTGCTGCCGTGGTTGATGCCGGAAAGACACAGATCGGGAGTGCGGCCATTGAGTAGGACGCTTTTCGCCAGCTTCACGCAGTCGACGGGGGTGCCACTGCACTCATAAGCTTCCACGTCTTTGCCAAGGGCGTCACTTTCCCTCACAAAGATGGGTACACTGATCGTGATAGCATGGCCCTGGGCCGACTGGGGGCTATCCGGAGCCACCACGAGGACGTCCCCGAACTCTTTGGCGACACCTACCAGCGCGGCGATGCCTCCGGCGGTGATGCCGTCATCATTAGTAACCAGGATAAGGGGACGGGACATGTTAGCTGTTTTATGAACGGATGCAACGGCTCGAATGCGATTTGGGTTGCCGTTGTCGCCTGCTATCTTCGCCCTATGCCGTCCGATTTACCCTGGTACCGGCGTGTTGATTTGCACGCGCTTGTCCTTTTCGTACTCAGTTTTGCCCTGTACGCCAATACGCTGGGGCATGACTTTACCCTCGATGATGCTATTGTCATCACCGATAATACCGTCGTACAGCGGGGTATAGCCGGTTGGCCCGACCTGTTTACTCACGATACCTTTTATGGTTTTTTCGGGGAGCAGGATAAAGAAAGCCTGGTAACCGGCGGTCGGTATCGCCCGCTTACTCCCGCTATGTTTGCCCTGGAGGCGGAGGTAGCCGATGGACCATTCTTGTTCCATTTAATGAATGTTTTCTGGTATGCGGTGCTTGGGGTAGTGGTCTATGGGATGCTGCGGGAACTGCTTCGTGACGCTCATCTCCCGTGGTGGGTAGCCCTGGCCGCCGCCGCGGTTTTCGTAGCCCATCCCATCCATACCGAAGCGGTCGCCAACATCAAGGGGCGGGACGAGATCGTGGCTTTGCTCGGTGCGGTAGGGGCCAGCTGGCTAGTGTTGGTGAGCGTACGACGCCATAATTGGTGGGCGGCGAGCGCAGGTGCAATCATTTTTCTGTTAGGCTGCCTTGCCAAGGAGAATACCATCACCTTCGCTGCCCTGCTTCCTGTATTGATCTACGCTGGGCGCGGCCAGGGCTTGCGGTTTGTTCTACCGACGCTTGTTGCGGCAGTTGGTTACCTGCTGCTGCGATTCGCGGTCATTGGATCGGGGCTGGGAGAAGCCCCTACGGAGTTGATGAATAATCCCTTTATCCGGGATACCGAATCCGGAATTATAGTGCTGTCGTTCTGGGAGCGACTGCCTACGGTGGCCTACACCGGCCTTCTTTACCTCAAATTGCTGATCTGGCCGGTAGGTCTCTCACACGATTATTATCCGGCGGCTATCGTGTTGAAGGAATGGGCTGATCCGCTGGTATGGCTAAGCCTGATTCTCCACATTGCATTAGTGATCTGGGCAGCGTTTCACCTGCGCTCCCGTCGCCCCTATGTTGCCGTGGGCGTGCTGGCTTACCTGCTTACTCTTTCCATCGTGAGTAATTTCGCCTTCAGTGTGGGTACGCTGATGAGTGAGCGCTTTCTATTCATGCCCAGCTTTGGATTTGCCCTTGCCATTGTCGCATTACTGGCGCGATTTAAAAAAGGGTGGTGGGTAGTGGTTGGAATTATTCCCGTCTTTTGTTTCCTGACGGTAGCAAGAAACCCCGTATGGAAGGACAATTTTACCCTGTTCACTACCGACGTCCAGCACCAGCCAAACAGCGCCAAACTTCTCAACGCGGCGGCCGGGGCCCGCTTGGATCGTTATCAGCAGCTGGAGGAAGCGGGGCGAGAGAATCAGGAACATTTACTGACCACGGCCCTGGAACATCTGAACCGGGCACTACGCATTCATCCCCGTTACGGAAATGCTTACCTGTTGCGGGGGAATGCCTATTTCCTTGCAGGTGACTATTCGCGCGCCGAGACGGAGTACGAGTCGGCACTCGCCTACGGGGTGCCGATCAAAACGGTGAATCGCAACTTGGCATTAGCGCTGCAACAGTCGGGAAGGGTTGCCGGTGAGGAACGACAGGACCTGGTCTCCGCTCGCGCTTTACTGGAGCGTTCCCTTTCCCTGGCGCCCGATAATTACGAGACGCTCCGTTTACTGGGTATCGCCTACGGTATGGGGGGGAACGCCCAACGGGCGTATGACTATTTCCTTCGGGCGCTTGAGGTTGAACCGGAGAATGAAGGCGCGAAGCAAAATCTCGAGATCGCCAGACAACAGCTACGAGGGTCATCACAGCAGTGACCGCCGCCGCCGGAAATAGCGATCTGCCGCGGTGTATCCAAAAACCGCCACGAGAATGAGTAAGGCTCCCCAGTAAAAGTTTGGGCTAAGTTCGGACGCATCATCCAGCAGAAAATACGCAAGCATGATGCCGTATACCGGTTCCAGGTTGACGGTCAAATTGGATGCGAAGGCGGAGAGTTTACTGAGGGACCGCAGCGATAAGAAAAACGTAAGGGTGGTGCAGAGCAAGGCCAATACCAGCAGATAGCCCCAATCCAGTGCCGAAGGCCAGAATTTTCCTCCCCCGAGAGGGTAGAGGAAGGGAGTCAGGAATAGGGTAGCGGCACCCAGTTCAATGAAAGTGATCCGGGCGGGATTGCTGCTCTGGATGTATTTCTTGTTCAGGGAAGTAAAGATCGATACCAGCGCGGCGGAGAGGAGGCCAACGAGGATGCCTGCGTTCATGCCTGCTTCGACGCCGTCCACTACCAGCCAGATGCCCGGTAAAATGAAGATCCCCAGCAGCAGTTCGTACCAGTTGAAGGGGCGCCTGACGATGAGGGGTTCGAAAACGGAAGAAAAAAGCGAGGTTGTGGCCATGCAAATGAGTGCAATGCTGGCATTTGCGAGTTTGATTGACCCGTAAAAAGTCACCCAGTGCAGACCAACTATGATCCCGATACCGGCCAACAGGAGAAATCGCCGCAAACCAAGATCGCGAACAATGGCACTGATGCGCACAAAAAAGATCAGGCTCAAAGAGGTAAGGAGCACCCTCCACCATACCAGGGTAAGGGCCGAGAGTTGGATTAGGTCGCCGAGAATAGCGGTGAATCCCCAGAGAAATACTGCGAGATGGAGCTCCAGATAAGCCCGCTTTTCGCTGTAAGCCATTGTGTCAGATTGCTGCCATGCTGGCCTATTTACACTGACAGCCGAGCTCGTCCAGAAGGTCCTGGTGATCTTTAAGTAACTGTCGGCTCAGGTCAAGTAACTGCAAATAGTGGCCGGCGTACATCTCGGCTTCCTTACAGGGCTTTTCGATGGAAGCACGCTTATGCTTGAACAGGTCGTGGGACGAATTGATAAGATGATGCAGTTTTACCTGGCGCTGGCGGTAATCGACGTAGGGGTGTGATTCTTCCGCCTGGTGGGCACTGCGGGCCAGTGCCAACTCACCGGGGTCGCTCAGGTCACGGCGGGTAAAATCCCGGGTGGTGATGTCAAATAGGTTGCTGAATCGCAGCAGCTTACAAATGCTTGGCTCGGCGTTGCCACTTTCGTAGCTGGCGATGTTGCCTCGGTTCAGGCCGGCGCGTTCGGCCAGTTCCGTCTGTGACCAACCCGCGGCTTTACGGAGCAATTTCAAATTGGAAGCGATGAAATTAGGTAGCTCGGCCTCTTCGGTAAATGCTGCGAGTGCGGCGTCCTTGTTTTTCATGTTTCTCTTGAGCTGTTATGCCTAGTTTACAATTCGGTGACGAAGATGGTTGATAATTGTCAAAAATTTTTACCGTTTCCGTGATTCATGCAACCCTTGGTACGATTATTGTACTCTTTATAGCAGAACGTGGCCGTTTAATTTGCAAAAGGTCTAAACAAGGACTAGTTTTGTAAAGAAATTTTACAGGCCCCAAAAATGACGAAGATGACAGCTACTAAGCAGCAACAAAAAGATATACAAGATTTACTTTCCACGATTACGAATAGTCTGCGAGCCTTTAGCCTAAAGTTGACCGGGAACATGAACGACGCGGAGGACCTTTACCAGGATACCGCGCTGCGAATCATGACCAATGCCGAGAAGTACAACCCGGGCACCAATTTCAAGGCTTGGGCAGTCACCATCATGCGGAACATTTTTATCAATAACTACCGCAAGAAGGTGCGCCGCAACCTGATCATCGATCAAACGCCCAATAATTACTACATCAACAGCGGCAATAAGACCGTGCTAAACGATGGAGAGAGTGAAGTGACTTTCAACGAACTCCAGGAATTGGTGGATCGCCTGCCGGATGATTTCCGGGTACCCTTCCTGATGGCATATCAGGGTTACAAATACGATGAGATCGCCGAGCAGCTCGGTAGTCCACTTGGTACTATCAAGTCGCGCATCTTCTTTGCCCGGAAGAAACTGCAGAAGATGTACGAAGAAATTATGCGGGAACGAAGCAGCGTGGCTTAACTGATTCCCGTTGCGTTGTTCTACCAGCGCTTCAATTGAAAACGGCAGGTTCGCGTTAAAGCGCGGGCCTGCCATTTTAACTTTGGCCCGGGCCGAAGTTTGATTTATGATCCTCTATATGATTCCAAGAAATTTTGATAAACAATTAGGGGATAAAATGTTTTGATAGTAATTTTACAGCTAAGTATGTAGGTTACGGGTTATTGTTGTAACTTTCATATAGCTACCTTTATAACACTAAGAACGACTAGGACTCAGTTACCATTGCTTTTGCTTTCCCTGCCCGGTAGACCAGGTTTAATGCCTGAGTAGCGCCGGCAGTGGTGTAGATAATCACCTATCCCATGTTTTCCCCGCGGTGATGAGGCTTTATTGGTAATGAATTCCACTACGCCCCATCTTCATGCCGAACAGTTTAGCCATATTCTGGGATTTTACCCAATTGCACGAATGTCTGCTAACTGCTGCCAACGACGGTAAACCCTATCAGATTACCCCCTCGGTGACCCAACCGGAGGTGATCGACGTCAACTGTCTGCTTGGTTTCGCGGACGAGTCCGGCCGGGTAGCCATCAATCGGGCTTACGCGGACTGGCGCCCGTTGGGGGGCTATTCGGATGCACTCGGCGAAGCACCCCTGGAACTTGTCCAGCTGTTTCCCAATAAGTTGGGTAATGTGGCGGTGAACCGCCAACTGAGCGCCGACGTGATCACCCACCTGGAACAGCCCGAACCTGCCGACGTGATCATGATCATCGGAGGGGGCAGCGAATACCGTCAACTTCGGCAAGCGATACATGCCAAGGGTCGACAGCTAGTTGGCGTAGGCGTAGAGGATGTCACGGATACTTTCTGGATCGAAAGCTGTGATGAGTTTCACTTTTACCACCGGTTGGGTTGCAGGAAATTGTATACGGGTTCCATGGATATGGTATCCCTCGATGCCGCCCGCGCCCGATCACTCCTCACCGGAGCCATGAATCAATTGAGCAGGTACTACGGTACGGAGTGGGTGCAACAGGTTAGGATCAAACCGGCCATTATTCGGCAGGAGCCCGATTTTGATGAAAGTTTGCTGGGTTATGAAGCTTTCAGCCATTTTTTGCGTGACCAGAGCGATCTCCTGGAGCGGCGTCACCGGGAAGGGGAGCAGGAACCGGAATTCCGCCTCCTGGCGAATGAAGGAAGTATGGAGGAGTCTTCAGCGCGGCTCCCGAATCCGGAGCACCTCGCTACGTACTATCTCCGTGTAGCCGGACAACAGGGCATCCGAATGCCCGACCCGATCATCATGTGGGAAGGCATTGACGTTTATGCCAGCTTCCTGGTTGATAATATTACCTTTCATTCCTTTTCGGAGATAGACCAGGAGTGTTTAAGGCTTCTACGCGAGGACTTTCCTACGCTTTCTATGACGGAGGTAAAGAAGGTTCGTCAGGTTCTGTTCAAATGTTTCCTGTTCCGTCCTTCGGTGGACGACACGATCGGTTTCCACGAAGAAATCAAAAGCATCGAGGATATCGAGGACAGGTATTTCGAATTGATGCTGGCCAGAATCGGTAATAATGTGGAGGAACCGCTAAACTATACGGCCCTATCCCTCGCCCTGGCCGGAAATCCGGATCAGGCCGACCGATTGGAGCGTATGGATGCCAGAGGGGTGCGGGAAGAAGAGTAGCCCTTACTTTCGCGGATCACCAACTATCCCACGCTATGCCGCGCCTCTCCGTCAACCTCAACAAAGTAGCCCTCATCCGTAACAGCCGGGGAGCGAACTATCCCGATCTGATGCAGGTAGCGGTCGACTGTGAACGGTTTGGTGCCCAGGGTATTACGATCCATCCTCGACCAGATCAACGACACGCTCGATACGACGATGTGACGGCCTTGAAGGAGGTGGTCACCACGGAGCTTAATATCGAGGGATACCCGTCGGAAAAATTTTTGTCGGTAGTGCTGAAGGCACGGCCCGACCAGGTCACGCTCGTACCCGATGAGCCCGGCCAGCTAACCAGCGACCATGGGTGGGATACGATCCGCCGGGCAGAACAGCTCAGATCAATTGTGAGCAAATTGCAGGACCGGGGAATCCGTACCTCCCTTTTTATAGATCCGGACAATCGCCTACTGGAAGGGGCAAAAGCGGTCGGAACCGACCGCATTGAGTTTTATACGGGCCCCTATGCCCATGGTTATACGGAGGACCGGGCTGCGGCCGTAGCGCCGTTTTCGAAAGCCTCGCGGTACGCCGCCGAGTTGGGGCTTGGGATCAATGCGGGACACGATCTCAACCTCCATAATTTGACCTTCTTTGCGCAGAATTTACCTGATCTGGAGGAGGTAAGTATTGGCCATGCGCTCGTGACGGACGCCCTGTATTACGGATTGTCGAACACGATTCAATTGTATCTACAAAGGTTGGAGGCGAGTAGTAAACCCACATAAGGGTTCACATCGTGCTTCCCGGCAGATTTCGACAATTAGTCGATTCCAATCGACACATTGGTTCAAATAAACGATTAGCGAAGGACGGAAAATTTAATTATGAGTTGCTTAGGCAGCGAAATATTTTAACTTTACGTTCACATAACGGACCAAACATCCGGAAACAGCGTAGGAGCTTTTAGTCAACGTGCACTTTTTACTAGTATTTTTTCCTTCACTCCTACCGCGTAATCAACTTTCCAAGCGACATCCTGAACCCTAGGAATCATTGCGGGCGGCCTGCCCCTATGTTGCTAACCTTATTTTATAACCATTGAGACAAGTAATCAACTTAAACTTCGTACTAGCATGAAAAGAATTTCACTAGTGATTGCGTTCGTCTGCTTCGCTTTTGGCATTGCCATGGCGCAGCGGACGATCAGCGGCACCGTTACGGACGAGTCCGGCGAGCCACTGATCGGCGCTTCCATCCTCGTCAAGGGTACCACCTCGGGTACCGTGACCGACATTGACGGTGCCTTCGCCCTTGAGGTGCCCACCCCCGCAGAATTCCTCATCGTCAGCTACACGGGTTTTTCCACCCTGGAGTACCCGGTGGACGGAATTGCGAGCGAGGTGGACATCGTTCTTAGCGAAAGCGCCAGCCAGCTTAACGAGGTCGTCGTGACGGCCCTCGGTATCCGAAAGGAGAAAAAGGCCCTCGGCTATTCCGTAGCGACCATTGGCTCCGGCCAGGTGGAGAACCGCGTGGAATCGGACGTGGGACGTATCCTTCGCGGTAAAGCAGCAGGCGTCGACATTACCCAGACCTCCGGTATCGCGGGATCGGGAACCAACATCATCATTCGCGGCTACAGTTCCATCAACGGCTCCAACCAGCCGCTTTTCGTTGTTGACGGTGTCCCCTTCAATTCCAACACCAACAACGACAGCAACTTCCAGAACGGAGGAGCAACGGCATCCAGTCGCTTTCTGGACCTTGACCCCAATAACATCTCGGAGGTCAACGTGCTTAAAGGTCTTTCGGCTACCGTCCTCTACGGGGAGCAGGGAGCCAACGGCGTAATTCTGATCACCACTAAGAATGGTGCCGGTGGCGCTGATGCGCAGAAAGGTTTCGAGATCAGCGTTACCCAGGGAATTGCCCGTACGGAAGTAGCTAACCTGCCGGACTACCAAGACACCTACGGAAATGGTTTCTCCGGAAACTTCGGATGGTTCTTTTCCAACTGGGGACCTTCCTTTGATGTCCGTGGTCAGAACGGAGTAGCCGAAGACGGTACGGTGGAGCACCCGCTCGACCGCCCCCGCTACAACGAGGCATTCCCGGAATTCGAGGGCGCTCGTTATGATTACAAGCCTTACGACAACGTTTCCGAATTCTTCCAGGCAGGTACCGTTTCCAACACCAGTATCAACGTAGATAAGAACCTGGGCAACGGCATCAGCTTTAACGCCAACTACAGCTACCTGGACGATACCGGTTTCGTTCCCCAAAACACTTACGACAAGCATAATGCCGGCGTTGGTGGTAAGATCGACCTGGCTAACGGACTGCGCATTTCCACTTCGCTGAACGTCGTCAGCAGCAACCGCGTGGCGCCACCGGCCTCCATCGGCTTCGGATCTAACCCCGCCGGGGCTTCGGTCTTCGCGAATGTTCTCTATACGCCTCGCTCAATCGACCTTGTAGGACTCCCTTATCAAAGCCCGATTGACGGCAGCAATGTGTACTACCGTAGCGGTGGCGACATCCAAAATCCGCTCTGGGGACTGAACAATATGTTTGATAAGGAGGAAATTACCCGTTACTTCGGTAACGTCGGTGTGCAGTATGACATTACCGACTGGCTTACGGCTCAATACCGGATCGGTGTTGACGATTACACCCAGGAATCACGCCGGGAGGTCAACCGAGGTGGCACCCAGGTTCCTAACGGTCAGTTACGCACGGCAACCCGTACGAATACCATCATTGACCACGTATTCAACCTCAGCTTTGATACCGACCTCTCTGATCGGCTCAACCTGAGTGGTGTAGTGGGTTACAACGAGCGTCAGGACAAATTTAATCGCGTCACCGTCGACTCCGAAAACCAGTTCATCTTCGATCTATTCACTCAGAGCAACTTCATCGACCACGTAGGAACGCAGTATATCGAAGAGGAGGCTTATCGAGGCGTTTACGCAAGCCTCACGGCTGGCTATAGCCGCTGGCTTTACTTGACCGCCCAGGCCCGTAACGACTGGAGTTCAACCCTCGAAGCCGATACCCGATCCATTCTTTACCCGTCATTGAGTGTCAGTTTCGTACCTACCGATGCGATCGAAAGTCTCCAAGGAAGCCGCGTGGTGAATTACCTGAAGTTCCGTGCTGGCTACGGTTCTTCCGCCCGCTTCCCGGATCCGTATACTACCCGCGCCATTCTGGGGGCTACCACCCGTAGATTCATGACTCCCGGTGGACAGCCACTGAATACCAACTTCGTCAACAACCGCTTGGGCAACCGGATGCTGGAGCCCGAATTGGTGGGAGAGATCGAGTTTGGTGTAGAAGGTCGTTTCTTCAATAACCGCGTAGGAATTGACCTCAGTCTTTACGACAAGCAGTCCAGCGATCTGCTGGTCGACCTGCCCCTCGATCCCGCAAGTGGTTATACGACTACCCAGATCAACGCCGCGGAGGTATCGAATAAAGGTATCGAAGCCCAGATCAACCTAATTCCCTTTAAGGGAGACTTCACTTGGGACGCTACTTTCAACTATACCCGCAACAGAAACATTGTTGAAAGTCTCACCGACGGCGTGGAGGAGATTGCCTTCGCCGGATACAGCAACCTGGGCAACTTCGCCATCCCCGGCGAGCCCTTCGGCGTCATCCAGGGTATTCCTTACCAGCGCGGCCCCAATGGCGGACTGCTCGTAAATACCGCCGGTTCTTACGAGCCCGGCAACGAAATTGACATCATTGGCGATCCGAACCCGGACTATACCGTAAACTGGTTGAACACCATTAGCTATAAGGGACTTAGCCTGTTCTGGCAGTGGAGCTACATCTCCGGCGGAGACATTCTCTCCTACACCACCGGCACCATGCTGGCCCGCGGTTTGACCACGGACACGGACTTCGATCGCTTCCTGCCCCTGATTCTGCCCGGTGAAAACACGGAGGGTGAAGTAAATACCATACAAGGTTACGCGGGTGACTACTTCTTTGATGCTTATTTCCTGGCTGATGAAGGATTGATCTTCGATGGTACGGTAATTCGTATGCGGGAAATAGCCCTGAGCTATGCGCTTCCCGCTAGTCTGCTGGAGCGGACGCCCTTTGGCTCGATCAGTCTTCGTATAGCGGGTGAGAACTTGTTTTACCGGGCTCCTAACTTTCCCGAGGGCGTCAACTTTGACCCCGAGGTTCTTTCCCTCGGAGTGGGCAACGGTCGTGGTTTCGACTACCTGACCGGTCCGACGGCGAAGAAATACGGCGCCACGGTAACCCTCACCTTCTAATCAAACCAAACGAAAACGAAAACAAGCAACGAATATGAACTTGTTTAAAACTTTGTCTGTCGGACTACTCGTCCTGTCAGTGGCCGCCTGCGCGGACCTGGACGAGCTCCTGATCGACCCCAATGGTGTCACCGCCGACCAGGCCGACGCCGGATCGCTCTACAACAGCATCCAAATTGAATTCAACGATTTTCAAAACGACCCCTACGAGTTTGCCGCCGGCCTGGCCCGGATGGACGC
Source organism: Lewinellaceae bacterium (assembly GCA_963747415.1). Classification (GTDB taxonomy): domain Bacteria; phylum Bacteroidota; class Bacteroidia; order Chitinophagales; family Saprospiraceae; genus Neolewinella. The sequence goes on from CAVVFF010000007.1 coordinate 404,025, forward strand.
TGAAACGGGTGGATTTACCTATACCGCTACCCACCAGCCGACGGAGTTCGACGATATGTGGACGGATTTTTACGCTCAGTTCCTCCCCGACGCAGACGCCTTCATCGCGCTGGTGGAGCCTTTGAATTTGGATGCGGCAGCTGCTTCCGCCAAAATCATGAAGGCTTACGGTTATATGCAGTTCGCGGATCTGTTTGGTGCCGTCCCCCTGACCGAAGCCGGACAGGGTGGTGCCGAAGAGGCAATCACCAATCCGGGTCGTGAGTCCGGAGAGGCGGTTTACGCCGCGGCCGTGGACCTGCTCGACGAGGCCATCTTACAATTGGAGGGAGCCGATAACTTCACCATCGCCTTCGACAACTTTTACGGAGGAAATGCCGCTCGCTGGAGTACGCTGGCTCAAACCTTGAAACTACGCGCTGCCGTAACTACCCGACTAGTCGGGGGAGGAGCCGATGTCCAGGGGATTGTTGACAACGGAGACATTATCGACCAGAACAACGAAAACTTCGAGTTTAAGTATGGATCGAATCGAGTCAACCCGGATAACCGCCACCCCTTCTACGAGGACAGCTACGAGATCGAAGACGGCCGGTACCAGTCTACCTGGTTCATGTGGCTGCTGACGGAGTCGAAAGATGACATTGTCGACCCCCGCGCCCGGTACTATTTCTACCGCCAGAATCGGGCTGTTTACCCCGCAGCTGTAGCGGAAGATCCCAATGCTTTCGACTGTATTTTCGGTAGCGGACTTCCCGACCCCAATGTTGTTCCTCCTTATTATGAGTCAATAAGCGAGGACATGCCGTACTGTCTGGGTAGCTACGACCTTAGCTACTACGGACGCGACCACCTAAATGGCTCGGGTATTCCACCAGATGGACAATACCGGACCGTATACGGGCTTTACCCTGCGGGCGGCCTGTATGACAACGGGCTCAGCGCTCCTATCATAGTAGCTAACAATGGAGTGGACGGTGCCCTGGGTGCCGGCATCGAGCCTATCTGGCAGGCTTCCTTCACCCACTTTATCCTCGCCGAGGCGGCCCTGACCGGTCACTACGATGGCGATGCCGGTGCATTGCTTGCCGACGCGATAGAACTATCCTTCGATCGGGTTACCGCCTTTGAGTCTCTCGTCGATGGGGGAGAGGTAGTTGCCACGGTCCCGGTAACGGTTACCGTCGAGGATACTTACGTTGCCGACAGCACCGTCACGGAGTATATCGAGTTTGTCATGGACGAATACGAGGAGGCTGACGAGGACGGAAAGCTGGCCATCGTTGCCCGTGAGTACATGATTGCCCTGTTCGGGAACGGACTGGAAGCTTACAACCTCTACCGTCGTACTTGCTTGCCAGCTGATATCCAGCCCGGCATCGATCCCAATCCAGGACCCTTCATCCGGTCGGCGCTCTATCCTTCGGTCCACGTTAACCGGAACATAAACGCCACGCAGAAAGCATCCTTTACGGAGCCTGTATTCTGGGACACCAACGACGCTAGTTGTAACTACTAACCGTCCGAAAACCTCACATAAACATTTTGCCGTCCCGCGGTACCGCGGGACGGCTAAAACATAAAACATGCTTAATAAATCACTCATTCTACTCCTCGCGGTGGTCTTCGTAGTTACCGGCTGTAAGGACGACGAACTGGCGCCGATCGTGACGCAGGACATCCTGCTTTTCGGGGCCTTTCCCCGCCTGGTCGAGCTGCGTTCCGGTGAATTTGACCTCGAGGACCTTACGGGTTCAACCTACGAAATGGAGGTGGATTTCGTTGATAATGCAGGCGGTGAAGACGTGGCTCAGTACCGCGTTTACGTTTCCTTCGACGATAATAGCCTCCCTGCCGGTGCTACCGACTTTTCCACCGAATCGGAGCTTTTCCGTACGTACGAGCCCTCGGACTTCCGTGCGGGCCCTAATGGAAATTTGGGGATCGACGTCAGCCTTCCCTTTGCTGAAGTAGCTAATTTTGCCGGGGTACCGCTGGATTCCGTCGTCTCGGGCGATCGCTTTCAGATTGTTACCGAAGTGGTCAAGGAAGACGGCCGGGTGTTCGGATCGGAGAATTCTACCTCCGCTATTACCAGCGCTTTCGGAGGTATTTTTGACTTCAATATCAATGCTACCTGTCCGCTGCCCGATGAGATGTTCAGTGGTACCTACCTCATTGAATACGGTACGGTTTACGACGAGGTAACCTTCGCCGGTGCTCAGGTGCAAGCGCTTGGTACCCCCCCCTTGAATAAGACCGTAGAGCTTAGTTTGGTGCCTGGATCGACTACCCGCCGTACGTTCCCCATTGGACTTTATCTACAGCCTGGTTATGGTTTTGACGCCGGGACGATCACGCTTGACTTTGCTTGCGATCAAGTCAGGGCCACCGACATCGACGCCGGCGCTTCCTGTGGATCCGGAACCATCGAGGCCGTACAACGGACGCCTGATCCATTCGACCTGGCTGATGATTCTTCTTTCACCATTACCTATACCGATTTCGCCGATGACGGTGGGTGTGGTGGTACGGAGGCGGAATTTACGCTAGTCTTTACCAAGCAGTAACAGGCTGATCGTAATCGGACTCCTTCATTTAATGGGGCATCTTCAGCAAGAAGGTGCCCCATTTCTTTTGTGCGCCAGGCATGGCGCACGTCTATAGGGGTGCAAGTCCCCAGTCCACCCGGTAGGGGGAAGGACATAGCCGAGCGGCAAGGTACACATCGTGAGGTGTGGGCTGAAGGAAGCCGAAGGCAAACTACTGGCCTGACGAACAGGAATCGCATACGAGGCGTGTCGCCGGGGTGAGGTACCAAATACTGCCAAAGCCCAATACTTACACGGGACGACGACATGTAGATGCGGCGGGCATAAGTAGGAAAGACGTGCGTCTTACCCTGGGAGGCCTCCCGGCCGGGTCGGTCGGGAGGAGTCAGCCGAGGTCATAGTACCGGGCCAAACCTGCGTTTTAGGACCGACCGTGGTGTTGGCCGCTGCGTAGAGAGGGTATCCGGGAAGGACCGAACCTTTAGATTGTAGAAATGAAGTTGTTAACCGAGGAACTGTCAGTAGTTGTAGGAGCGTCGCCGGAGGTGGCGGCGGCTCGCCGTGGAGGTATGGTTCGGAAAACCGGAGACAGACGATGAGTACACCAAAACAGCCTGGGGTTAACGAAGGAAGTTCTACGGGGACGGACCGGCTCATGGAGCTGGTAGTTAGCCGTCCCAACAAAAAGCCGATAGGCAATCTTTAGGAACCGCCGTGATACGGAACCGTACGTCCGGTGGTGTGAGAGGGTCGAGATAGCAGCGATTACCTTTGCGGAGTCCGCAGGTATAAATAGTCCTGCCATCTCACCCTACTCGATTCCCACCTCAGAAATCACTAGAAAAGCATTCTAGCTAATAGGATGCCGACCAAAGCACAATTGGCTTGGGTGGGAATGCGCAGTCTTTCTATCTTACCACTCAATTAATCAAGATCAGTGCAGATAAAGGAAAACGCTAAACAGTACGACGCTATCATCATCGGCTCCGGTGCCGGCGGCGGAATGACCGCCCGTCGCTTAGCTGAGAACGGCCTGAACATCGCCATCATCGAGGCCGGACCATTTTTCGACCCAACCGATAAAGAGATGGCAACCCAAATGCGCTGGCCGTGGGAGAGCCCACGCCGCGGTGCCTCTACGACTCGCCCCTTCGGCGACTTCAACGCCGCTTTTGGCGGATGGGACATTCCCGGCGAACCGTACACCACCTTTCCCGGGACCGATTTCCAATGGTTTCGCAGCCGGATGCTGGGTGGGCGGACCAATCACTGGGGGCGCATTAGTCTGCGGTTCGGTCCGGATGACTTTAAGCACCGGGATAAGGACGGTTTAGGAGCCAACTGGCCGATCACTTACGACGAAGTCAAGCCGTGGTACGATAAGGTCGACAAGCTCATTGGCGTATTTGGTACGAACGAAGGGCTGCCTAACGATCCGGACGGTTTCTTTCTCCCGCCGCCCAAGCCGCGATTACACGAGATGCTGATCTCCAAGCACGCTAAAAACGTCGGCGTTCCCTTTCTGCCCAGCCGCCTGAGCATTGTCACCAAAAAGGTCAACGACGAACGCGGACTCTGCTTTTACTGTAATCAGTGCAGCCGCAGCTGTATGGTTAAGGCGGACTTTAGTTCGAGCAGTGCGCTGGTAATTCCCGCTATGAACAGTGCGGGTACGGTAGATTTGTATACCGATTCGATGGCCCGTGAAGTGGTCACCGATTCCACAGGTCGCGCTACGGGCGTCAGCTACATCAGTAAGGAAGACCGTCGCGAATACACCATCAACGGTAAAGTAGTGGTGCTGGCCGCCGGCGCCTGTGAAACGGCGCGGTTGCTGCTGAATAGCCGGGCTCCCGGCCAGGACAACGGTCTTGGTAACGGCAGTGGGGTAGTAGGGCGCTACTTACACGACAGCACCGGCCTCAACGTGAGCGGCTTCGTGCCCAGCTTGCTGGACCGGCAACGCTACAATGAGGACGGCGTCGGTAGTTTGCACGTCTATGCACCCTGGTGGTTGGATAATAAGAAACTGGACTTCCCCCGGGGGTACCATATTGAGGTTTGGGGGGGCATGGGTATGCCGAGCTACGGCTTCGGCGGTGGCGTCCTGGAGATGCAGCGCGCCGTAGGTAAACGGGTCGGGGGCTACGGTCGCAAGATGCTCGACGAAGTGAATCGCCACTACGGTGCTTACGTCGGAATGGCCATGCGCGGCGAATCGGTAGCTATGTACGATAACTACTGCGAGATCGATCCGAGCGGACAGGTTGATGAGTGGGGCATTCCGATCCTGCGCTTTAATTATAAATGGACCGACTATGAATACAAACAGGCCCAACACGCCCAGCAAACCCTCCGATCCATCATGAGCGATATGGGGGCCGAAATGGTCTCCGCCGAACCAGGCAAGGAGCAGGAATACGGATTGCTGGCGCCCGGCGCGATCATCCACGAAGTAGGCACCGCAAGAATGGGGGACGATCCCAAGACCAGCGCTACCGACCGCTGGGGAAAGCTACACGAATCGCCTAACGTATTTATATCCGACGCGGCCACCTTTGCCAGTCAGGCGGATAAGAATCCTACCTGGACCATTCTAGCACTCGCCTGGCGTCAGGGCGACCACATTGTTGAAGAACTCAAAAAAATGAATATCTGATGGATCGTCGTAAAACGCTTAAGACCATACTCGGAGGTGCGGTAGGCACGGCTTTCATCGGCGGCAACGTCGGATGTGACCGGAATGATGATCCCGTACCCGTATCGGCCACCGAAGCCGAAACCGAAGGATACGGACTGCGCACGGCCTATGAAGCGGAACGCGAGGAGCAATTGCGTAGCGAACGCTTCTTTTCCGATTACGAGTTGGAAACCCTGACGGTGCTGGGAAACATCATCATTCCAAACGTCGAGGAAAGCGGCTTTAGCGAGTTCTGCGAATTTATGGCCAAAGATCAACCGGAGGTGCACGCTACCCGCCTCCGGGGAGGGTTAGCCTGGCTGAACGCCGAGATCAGCCGACGCTTCGCCGGCAAGACCTTTAAAGAATTGACGGAAGATGAACAAGTCGCGATCGTGGATGAGATCGCCTATCCGGATCCCGAAGCCAAGGTGCAGCCACCCGGCGTTCAATTCTTCAATCACGCCCGGTTTATGGCCCTTACCTGCTATTATACCAGCCGCCAGGGTATAGACGATCTGGGATACGTAGGTAATCAACCAAACGTATGGGACGGACCGCCGCAGGAAGTGCTCGATAAGCATGGCTTAGCGTACGATCCGAAGTGGTTGCCCCTTTACGTCGACCAGGAAAAGCGCACCGAACTGGTGCAATGGGATGAGAACGGCAACGTAATACGCACCTAAGCCGGGGGTTAGAAACAGATTCGAGAATCGGATAAATTGTCATCGATAAAATTTTGTTTCCCGAATCCAGCCCTTACCTTTGTGGCTTGGGCGGCACACGGTCAGCTCCTTCTGAATCTCCCCAGGGCAGAAATGCAGCAAGGATAGGAGGTTGAGCGACTGGTGTGCTTGCCCATTTTTTTTGCCCTTTTCCGAGATTCCGTAGCACCTGCGCGGCGGCGCCCTGTTATATTGCGATATGAAGCAACAGCTTGTTTTCGCGACCAACAACGCCCATAAGATTGCCGAAATTCAGCAACAACTGGGCGACCGGTACACCTTCCGTAGTCTGAAGGAGATCGGGTGTACCGCCGAAATTCCGGAAACCGCCGATTCTCTGGAAGGGAACGCCCGCCTCAAAGCCCGCTACGTACGGGACCATCACGGACAGGACTGCTTCAGCGAGGATTCCGGGCTCGAAGTCTTCGCCCTGGACGGTGCCCCGGGGGTGGATACGGCTCACTACGCCGGGCCGCAACGCAGCGCCGAGGACAACAATAGCAAACTACTTTCGGCACTGAGCGATCGCAAGGACCGTCTTGCCTGTTTTCGCACGGTGATTTGCCTGATGCGGGGCGGCGAGGAGCACCTCTTCGAGGGTAAATGTGAGGGGCGTATTGCCACTTTACCCATCGGCGGGGGGGGATTCGGTTACGACCCGATTTTCATTCCTACGGAAGGGGATGGACGCAGCTTTGCCCAAATGAGTGCCGACGAAAAAATCCGCATCAGCCACCGCGCGCGTGCGATGGCCCAGTTGGAGGCATTCCTCAAAATGCAGCCGGGTGTAGGTCATCCCACCGTGTCACGCGCTGATAGGCAGTAGCCACGTTTACGATCTTCTGTTCGTCGAACAGCCGCCCCGTGAAGGTGATGCTCGTTGGCGTTCCCTCGTGCATCCCATTGGGTACGGTGATGGAGGGGTGGCCCGTCATATTGGTAATGAACAGGCTACTGGAGTTCCAACTCGGGTTGACGTACACGTCAATATCGTGGTCGGTAAAGAGTTCGTCCATTTCCTGCATCAGTTCGCGGCGTAGCCTATTCGCCTGTACGTAGGCGACGGCGGGCACGAAGTGGGCGGTGCGGAAAGCATTGGGCCAGGCGTTGCGGACCTGGCGGGTAAGCAGGTCGTCATCACCGCTGCGGGTAAGGGATTCGAAGGCGGCGGCGGCCTCCACGTTCAGGATAAATCCGATATCAGGGGCATCGGGAAGCTCGATTTCGACCAGTTCGTAACCCTGCTCCCGCAAGGTTGCCAGGGTAGCGGAGTCGTTCGCCGAAAAATCGTAGTCATTGTCAAAGCTTTGCCGCAGGTAGCCGATACGGGTAGGGCCTTCGGTGTTTTCCGGTAGCTCGAACTGAAAGCCCGCCTGGATGGCATGGGCGTCGCGTGGGTCGTAATGCGCGATGGCGGCAAGGACCAGTCCGGCATCGGTTGCCGAGCGGGTGATGGGACCGATCTTGTCCATGGACCAGCTAAGCGCCATGGCTCCGTGGCGGGATACCCGGCCGAAGGTGGGGCGCAGTCCGGTGGTTCCGCAAACGGTACTCGGGCTTACGATACTGCCCAGTGTCTCGGTGCCGATGGCGAAGGGAACCAGGCCGGCGGCTACCGCGCTGGCCGACCCGGCGGAAGATCCGCTGCTGCCCTGCTCTACGTTCCAGGGGTTACGGGTCTTCTCGCCGAACCAGACATCGCCCCAGGCCAGGGCTCCCATACTGAGCTTGGCGCAGAGTACCGCTCCGGCGGCGTCCAGCTGCTGAATGACGGCGGCGTCTTCGTCGATGGTTTGTCCTGCGTAGGGCTTGGCGCCCCAGGTGGTGGGGTAGCCTTTGGCGGCCAACAGGTCCTTGGCACCGTAGGGGATGCCGTGAAGGTAGCCGCGGTAGTTGCCGGCGGCGAGTTCGGCGTCCATTTCGTCGGCCTTGGCCAGCGCGCGCTTCTCGGTGAGGGTGATCACGCAGTGCAGGGTGGGGTCATGCTCCTTCAGGCGGGTCAGGAAAAATTCGGTGAGCTCCCGGCTGGTGATCCGGCGATTGTAGATCAGGCTGGCTAGTTGCTCGACGGTCGCCCACTCCAGGCCGAGGGTCTCGGCGTTTACGGTAAGAATTTTCGGCGGTGTCGCGGGGGCCGTGACGCTGGTATCCGCTGGCAACTGTCCGGGGCGAATAACCGGGTTGAAGACCAGGGCGGGAGAGAGGCCATTGGGGATGTCCATTTTCCCGATGGTGTCGAAGGCTTCGAGGTTGTCTTCCAGGTCTTCCATCATGAGCTCGATCTCCTCCTCATCGAGGAAGTCAATGCCCAGCACGGCGGCCGCGGCCTTTACCTGGTCGGGCGTGGGAGCCAGGGTGGCAACGGCGGCGGTAGCGGTGAATAGGAGCAGGGCCAGGGGGAGGTAGCGGCGCATGTTGAAGTACGATTTACGAAGTAGGAAGTGCGAAATACGAAGGTGCGGCTAGCGGGTGCCGCGGGGGATCAGGGTGCTCGGGAATACGACCACGCTTTCATTGCCGTTTTCGCCTACCGATGATACGCCGAAAAAGTAATTGTCCACTACGATGTTCTCGAGGGTGTGGTCCAGGCGGTCGGCGGGAACGAATACCTTGTTTTCCCAGCGCGGGGAGGTGGTCAGCCGCCAGTGTACGTAGTAGCCGGCAATGGGGGTGTCGGTTTCGGGGGCCTCCCAACGCAGCCGAGTGCTGGGCTCCACGGCACCGCCGATCATGACCAGCGGCGGGGCGGGGGGTGCCGCGGCCAGGCCGGCCAGGGTGATGGCGTTGACGCCGGTAAGCTTGGCGGCGTAGGGGAAGTTGACGTGTTCCAGCTTATCGCCGTACTCGATGCCATCTTCGGTACGGATGTCCTGGTGCTGCTGCGTGTAGTTCTCATGGGTTTCCATGATCCGCACCCCGGGAAAGCCGGCGTCGTTGAAGGGGCGGTGGTGGCCGCCGCGGCCGAAGCGATCCAGGCGGTAGATCATCATCGGCTCGAGGTTGGTGGTGTACTTACGGGTTACGGCGTCGACGTAGCGCGCCAGTTGGCGGCTGGGACCGTCGACTTCGCCGCCGAAGAAGCGGCGGTAGATGTTTTTGCGTTCGTCTTCCAGGTCGGAGGGGTAGTAGGGCTCCGAAAAGATGCGGAAGCTGGTATTATCGGTCACGCCGTCCACGCCGGTGATGTTGCCGATCATGTCGTTATTGAGTACGGCCGTCAGCTTCCAGCCCTTCTCCTGTACCCAATCGGCCATGCCCTTACCGCCGAAGAGCCCCTGTTCCTCGCCGCTGAGTCCTACGTAGAGGATAGAGCCGGGGAATTCGTACTGCGTCAGTACGCGGGCCGCTTCCAGGGCGCCGGCCATACCGCTGGCATTGTCGTTGGCACCGGGGCTGTCGCTGGTACCGTCGAGGGCATCGCTGACCCGGCTATCGATGTCGCCGCTCATCATGACGAAGCGGTTGGGATCCTGCGTGCCGCGCTGTACGGCGATCACGTTGACCACCCAGGTATCTTCCTTGATGCGACTCTCGGGATCTCCCTCGACGAGGTTACGCTGGTACATCACTTCCAGGCAGCCGCCGCAGGCCTCGCTGATGCGCTGAAATTCATCGTAAATCCAGCGGCGGGCGGCACCGATGCCGCGGGTGTCGCTGGTGGTATCGCTCAGGGTATGGCGGGTACCGAAGTTGACCAGGGTGGTGATGTCCTTCTCAATTCGGGCCGGGTCCGGCGCGTCGGCGATGTCGTACATCCGGGGGTCGCTGGCGGGCGGCGGCGTGGCTAGATCGGATTGTTGGGCGGAGAGACCCGTGGTCAGGAACGCCAATACGGCGAGTAGCGGAAAGCGCATGGAGTAGTTTTTGGTTTGGGGCGGGGGAAGATACGGCCAAATCGTCGTCCGCCGAGCGGTGCTCGTCTGCCGACGATTTGGGGTAGAGCTGGTTTGTTATGGACTGTTATGGACGCGCGGCCCTTCGCTCGCTGGCGCTCGCTACAGACCCCGCTAAAGGGGAGGCATCCCTTCCAGGGCCGTACATTGCTGGCCGTGGTTTCGGGTAAATCGGAGCGATGGCCGTGCGTTTTAGCCCCCCGATTATGGTATTTATCGGGAGTTACGGATATGCCGGGGAAATCCGTGGCTATCCGTGCTAAAATCTGTGTGCATCTGTGTTGAGAAGGCAACTCGGGAGGCGAAGCCGACCGTGCAGCGACGTGCGGCAGCGACTTTGTACTTCGTAAATTAAACTTCGTACTTTTTTTACCCCACCGCTACGGCCTTCTTCCCAAACCGTCCCCGAACTTTGTCCAGCGCCATCAATAGTCGGCTGTTCTCCTCGGTATCGTTGAAAAGGTCGAGTTGGGTATGGCCGCTGGCCAGCAGGTCGAAGCGGACGCCGATGAGGCGGATGCACTGCCGGCGGGTGAACAGCTCCCGGAACAAGGTTTCGGCCAGGGGCACCAGCTGCTGGTCGTGGGCCGTGTAGTCGATGCGGCGGGCGCGGGTGTACGTATTGAAATCGGTATAGCGAATTTTGACCGTTACCCGGGCAGTAAGCCGACCGGACTTACGCAGGTCGAAGGCAAGCTGGGCCGTCTGGTGGCGGAGCTTGCGCAGTAGAAACTCCATATCGATGGTATCGGTCTGGAAGGTAGACTCGGAGGAAAAAGACTTCCGTTCCGTATACGGCACCACCGGCCGGTGGTCGATGCCGTTAGCGCGGCGGTGGAACTCGCGGCCCATGCTCCCGAATTCCCGCTCCAGCAGCGAGACCGGCACCTGGCCCAGCGTTCCCGCCTTGCGGATGCCCATCAGGCTCATCTTGCGGGCGGTCACGGAACCGATGCTCGGGATCTTCCGTACGGGCAGGGGAAAGAGGAAAGGCCCGCTCGGCCCCGTCCGCCACCCAGCCCGAACCATTGGGTTTGGCCTCGCCGGCCCGCACCTTCGACACCAGCTTATTAATGGCCAGGCCGGCCGATATGGGCAGCCCCGTCTCCCGGATGATGCGCTGCCGCAATTCGCCACTCCACTTCACGCAGCCTACGTGGCGGTCCATCCCCGTCATGTCGAGATAGAACTCATCAATCGAGGCCTTCTCGAACACCGGTCCTTCCTCGGCGATGATCTCGGTCACCATACCCGAATGCTTTTCGTAATCCTCATAGTCGCCCCGCACGGTACGCGCGTCCGGACAACGCCGCAGCGCGATCGCCATGGGCATGCCCGCATGGATGCCGAAGCGCCGCGCCTCGTAGCTGCAGGAGGTTACCACGCCGCGCCCGCCGCTGCCGCCCACGATCAGGGGGATACCGGCCAGGGCCGAATTTTTTTTGATTTCAACGGAGGCGAAAAAGGCGTCCATGTCCAGGTGTAGGATGGCTCTTTGGTACATTTTCAAGGGGTTAAGGGGACAGGGAGGGAAGGGGCTAAGGTCTGAATGGGTGAAGGGCTGAATTGGTGAATGGGGCGGAAGCAGGGTGGGTCAATCTTCTTTTGGGCTGAGGGGTGTAAGGGGTTAAGGACTGAATGGGTGAAGGACTGAATTCGTGAATAGGACGGAAGCAGGGTGGGTCAATCTTCTTTTGGGCTGAGGGGTGTAAGGGGCTAAGGACTGAATGCGTAAATGGCCAGTGCGACGGACATCCGATGGGCTGCCGGGTAGCCGCACGCCGCGCCGAAACCGGCGAAGCCGAATGCCTACCCGCTACCCGCTACCCGCTAACCCCCCTACTTAGGCACCCGAGGCATCAGCTTCTCCCGGCGGGTAGGCGGCGGTTCGGCGGGCGAGCCGCGGTCGTCGGTGAAGCGGAGGTCGCGCAGGTAGGGGAGGCGCTCCATACGGTCTACCTCGAGGCAGGGGAAGTCGAACTCCCGGGTCACCTTACCGGCCAGTCGGTACACGCCGGCCCCGCGGAAGGGGAAACGCAGGTAGGCATCCGGAAAGTGGACGCTGTCGAAGTAGCGGCCCCGCTCGTCCAGCCAGCAGCCGAAGCTCATGCGTTCTTTTTTGATGGTCGGGACCACTTTGTCGCAGACGAAGTAGGCCAGTAGTTCCGTGCGGCCGTTATTCCGGACGTGCGCCAGGGGGTGGACGTCTTTTTTTTGCGCCGGAGCGCGGGAACCGGCCAAATCCCAGGAATTAGGGCTTAGCCGGCCCGTCATCGGATGTCTCCCTCCGTCGTATTCGGGCGAAAGCCCCGAATACTTGGCGGAGGGGTCATCCGATGTCTCAGCCGGCGATAAGTCCACCAGCCAAAACGGCGAGCACAGCGGAAATCCCAGCAATTCCAATTCATCGAAGGCCTGGTCGAGCTGGCGGGAGCTGAGGCGGTGGCCCGGCCGGTGATTGGGCGTCTCGTCGAGGTGGAAGTCGTGGTCGGGGGCCACGCGGGCGAAGAGGTCGAGCGATGACTCCCGTTTCAGCCGCGGATTAAACACGGCGTTCTTCTCCCACAGCAGCTCCGACTTACGCTTACCCGTAAAGCGGAAGGCCCCGATGCGGATCAGCAGTTCCAGCTGGCTGCTCTCCACGTCGACCCGGGCACAGAAGTCGGTCAGGTCGCGGAACGGACCTTTTTGGTTGCGTTCTATGAGCAGGCGATGGACCAGTTGCTCCGATACGCTTTTCACGTGGATGAAGCCCAGGTAGAGCTCATCTCCCTTCAGGTCGGTGAGGTAAATACTGCGATTGATGCAGGGGGCATGGATGTCGGCTCCGTCCATACGCGCTTCGTGGACGTAGAACTCCGTTTTATAGAAGCCCCCGAAGTTGTTGATCACCCCCACGATAAATTCCAGGGGGTAGTAAGCCTTCAGGTACAGGCTCTGAAAACTCTCTACCGCGAAGCTCGCCGAATGGGCCTTGCAAAAAGAGTAGCCCGAAAAGCTTTCGACCTGCCGCCAAACTTCCGCCGCGGTTTCACCGGAATGGCCCCGTTCCTGCGCTCCGGCGAAAAACTTCTGCCGCAGCACCTCGAAGGTGTCGCCGTTGTGCTTCTTGCCCGACATGATGCGCCGCAGCACGTCGCTCTCATCCAGGTCCAGGCCGGCGAAGTGGTGGACGATCTTCATCACGTCCTCCTGGTAGACCATGATGCCGAAGGTTTCGCCCAGGTGCTCCGCGAAGACCGGGTCGATGTACTCGAAGCTGTGCGGGTGGTGATAGCGGCGGATGTACTCCTTCATCATGCCCGACTTGGCCACGCCGGGACGGATGATGCTGGAGGCGGCCACCAGGTGGATGTAGTTGTCACAACCGAGCTTGGTGAGCAGTCCGCGCATGGCCGGCGACTCGATGTAGAAGCAGCCCAGGGCGCGGCCGCTCCGGAGCATGGAGCGCACCTTGGGGTCGTTCTTGATGGCATCGAGGGCCTGCAGGTCGACCGTTTTGCCGTGGTTGCGGTAGACGAGGTTGGCGGCGGAGCGCAGGTGACCCAGGCCCCGCTGGCTCAGGATGTCGTACTTGTGCAGCCCCATGTCCTCGGCGTGGTACATGTCGCAGTGGGCCACCGGAAAACCCTTGGGCATGAGCCGCTGGGCGGTGTGGTAGTAGATCGGCTTCTCGGTGATGAGGATACCCCCGGCGTGAATGCTGAGGTGATTGGGCAGGCCGACTAGGCGGCGGGCGATATCGACCACGGTGCGGGCCTTCGGGTCGTCGTTGGCACGGCCGTGGGGATCGCGGACGAGCAGGTCGATCTCCTCCTTGGGCAGGCCGTATACTTTGGCCACTTCGCGGAGGGCGGCGCGGCCCTGGAAGGTGGAATAGGTAGCCAGGAGAGCGGTGTACTCGCGGCCGTAGCGCTTGAAGACGTAATCGGTGACGTCGTCGCGCTCGTCCCAGCTGAAGTCGATGTCGAAGTCGGGCGGACTGGCGCGGTAGGGATTGATGAAGCGCTCGAAGTAGAGGTCGAGCTCCAGGGGGTCGACGTCGCTGATGCCGATGTTGTAAGCCACGATGGAGTTGGCCCCCGAACCCCGCCCCACGTGCTGGTAGCCGGCCATGCGGGCGTAGCGGACGATGTCGTAGGTGATCAGAAAGTAGGGGCAGAACTTCTGTTTGCGGATCACGGCAAGCTCCCGCTCGGTGCGCAGGCGCGCCTGCTGGAAGCGGGAGCCGGGCGGGTAGCGGCGGGCCACGCCGGCCAGCGCCAGCTTTTCGAGCAGCTGATAATCACCAGGTTCGGAGCCGGTGAAGGTCTGCCGGTTGATCTGCAGGCCGGTCTCGAGTTCGGCGGTACAGGAGTCGATGATGCGCTGGGTATTGCGGACGATGGCGGGGTAGGGGCGGTAAAACTGCCGCAGGGTGTCGGGGGGCAACAGGCGGTCGCCGCGCTTGGCCAGGTCGCGGGGCGTGAGTTTGGTGTGGACGGTGTTCAGGTCGATGGCCCGCAGGGTGCGGTGCAGGTCGTAGTCCTCCTCGTTGATGGCCACGACGGGCGCCAGTACGATCAGTTTATCCTGGTGGTGGCGTAGCTCGTGGCTGAACAGGCGGTTGACGTGCTGGGGGCGGATGCCGAGTAGCTCGTTGTCGCGGAAGTCGCGGATGGGTTTGCAGAGGCGGGGGTAGACGATCCATACATCCTCCATCCGGGGTGGTACGGTGGGCAGGGGCCGGTCGTCGAGGGAATGATCGCTGAGGAAGCGGCAGAGATTGTGCCAGCCCTCGGCATTGCGGGCCAGACCGGTGTAGAGCCACTGGTCGTCTTCGCTTCGGAAGCAGATGCCTAGAATGGGTTTAATGCCGAACTCCCGGCAGGAACTGAGAAATTCTACCGCGCAGCTGGTATTGTTGTTGTCGGTCAGGGCCAGGCAGCCCACCCCCCAGGCGGCGGCCTTCTCGACGAGGCGGCGCGGCGGAAGCACTCCGTAACGGAGGCTGAAGGAGGTGTGGCAGTTGAGGTGCATGGAAGGGGGGAAGGACGAAGTACGAAGTTGGATTTACGAAATACGAAGGGGCTGCCGCACGTCTCCGTCCGGTCGGCTTCGCTTCCCGTTCGTTGAAAGTCTCCCCGCATCGGGGACTACCCCTTCCCCATGGTTCCGAAAGGGACGTTCATCCGGTAGCGAGGTCTGTACCGAGCGGCAGCGAGAGAAGGGCCTTGCTGCAAAGCACGAAAGCTGCCAGGCGAGATCGCCGCTTAGCCAGCGGCTGCCGACAGAATTTGTGTTACCACGAAGACGTAGAAGTAAGCGAACGGTTGCTCGGTAAGGACCATAGGACAGCAGGGGCGGGCAGGGAAAGGCTACAAAAGCCTTGCCGCCCGGCGGGAGGGTAGGGTACATGTTTTTGTGAGTATTCGTTAAACCAAACGGGTCAAATGACCCCGCAAAACCAAAATCCAATTCGATGTAAACTCCGAACAACTTCGTAGCCGTCCGGTCCTGCTGCTATAAATAGGCTCCGTGTCAACACACGTTGCATAGGGGCAAAGTAACGTGATGCATAACTTTAAAACAAATTATTTGTTTTATAAAATACATAAAACAACAAATTGCTGTCCGGCTTAGGCTGGTTTGATAGCGCGGGGGGTTATCGTTCGGGCGTGGAATGAGCATAACGGATACGAGTTGCGTTCAACGGAAAGATTCGGGTACCGACATGCAATTTGGCCGTTGCTAAGTATTCGAATAAGCGAATACTATGAACACACAAAGAGGCAGTTACCAGCAGGTTTTCTTCGACCGGCTGAGCAAGCGATTTACTTCGCGGAGCGAATTGGTGCAAGAGGTTGCGTCGGTATTGCACGTAGGAAAAGACGCCGTATACCGGCGCCTGCGCGGCGATACGGCCCTGACCGCCGATGAGATGATGTTGTTAGCCGAGAAGTATCACCTCAAGACGGGAGTAGGCCGCGAAAAGGAGGTGCCGACGCTGCGTTATCCCGACGACCACTATACCATCCGCAACGAATTCGACCATTTTCTACAGTTGCACCGCCGCTGGGAGGAGCTCAAGCGGTTGCCGCGGGGCAGCTTTGATTTTGCTTCCCCGGAGCTACCGATGTACTACGAGCTTTCCACGCCAATGTTGCGCAGCTTCAAGATATTTATGTTCGGTCTGACGACCTGGGATCTGGAGAAGTGGAAGGGCCTGGATTTTTCCCCCTCCCTGATCGACGATGAATTGCACCGGATAGTAGATGATACTATCCGGCAGCACTATAGCATACCGGCCCGCGAACTCTGGTCGGTAGGCGTACTGGACGTAACCCTACGGCAGCTGACCTACATGGCGCAGATTGGAAAATTCGGCCGGCCGGAACACATCGAGCAGATCTTCGAGGAGCTTTTCCAGATCGTCGATCACCTCGAACAGATGGTTCATACGGGCAAGCGCTTCCCCCTGGGGGGACAACCGGACGAGAACAGCTCGGATTTTCGGGTCTACCACAATGAGCTCTCGAATACCAGCAACGTGGTCCTGGTAAAATCGGATGTCCGGCCTTTCCTGTTTACTTCCCTTGTCACCCCCAATTACCTGGCTACCTCTAATCCAGAACTCTGCGCGGAAGTGCAGCACTGGTTCGACAATTTGGTGGAGCACGGCAACGCGCTACATTCGGAGTCGGGTAAGTACGCCGCCCACTATTTTGGTTACCTGAGAACCCAAATAAGGCAGTACAAGGAAAAATTACGGGCCGGACAGAACGTTTTCTAAGGGTGGATAAGAAAAAAGTGTTAAAAATCCAAAGAAAAATACCCTTATACGAACTTTTGTAAAGTCTAGTGTGTATTTAATGAAATCTAAGGCAAAACAGCCGGCTAATTGATATACGATAAACGTATATATATCTAGTAGCATAAATTGCCAAATCTAATAAGACCCAAACGCCGTATCTTAGCGGCAGATTTAACTTCCACATGAAGTTAAGTTCAAGATTAGGTTTATTTTTCATGAGAGACGCTGTGGACAACACAGTCGTATAACAAGGACCCGGGCATTTTGCCTGGGTCTCTTTATTTTACCCCCATGGAACGGAGTCCCGTAAATAAAGCCAAGTTTCACGCCGCCCTGGCCTGGGTTCCCGTGCTGGTCTACTTCGTGATAAAGTATCTGGTTTTCGGCAATGAAATGTCCCGCAATCAGTGGCTGACCCTGATCGCCGCCGTCATTGTCGCCGAGATCGGACTATGGCGCTACCGACGAGCGGAAATAAAAAAAGATGGCCCGAATGGAACCGATTAAGCAAGACAAACCGAGTCTGGGGCTTTTCCTGCTCATGACCGCCGTTTATTTCGCTAGCTACTTCGGGCTGAAGTACGGGGTGTTCGGGGGCAACCTGCCGTGGTACCTTAACCTGATCCTGATCGGGGCCTGTATGGGATTAGCCCTCTGGCTGCGCAACCGGGGGAGGTAGGAGGTACGAAGTATAATTTACGAAGTACAAAGTAGCTGCCGCACGTCTCTGCTCGGTCGGCTGCGCCTTCCGCGTCGTATTCTCATCACCTTTATCTTTGTTCCGTCCATTTTTTCACAGATTGAGCACGGATTTTCCCGCAGACCGCGGCTGCGGGTAGGCGGCAAGCATTCCACGGATGCGCCAGCCAAGCTACGGTCCTGACGAAGGATGCTTACCGCCAGTAAGGCTCAAGGCTCACCTATATACTATACCCTATACCCTTTTATACCCTACACTAAGCCTCAAACCGCCACCAGCCGATCCAACGTAAGCTCCGCTTCGCCGTCGAAGCGGTAGGCCACCAGCTGCCCGTCGCGGGCCACGCTGTAATCCAGGCAGCAGACGTTGTGTCGGAACAAAACCGGAGTGCCCCGTAACCAGTAGTGACCGAAGAAAACATGCTTCTCGGTAACGCCATAGTAGTCGGTTTCCTCCCCGTATAGAGCAGGCTCTCCAGCTCCGGGTCGGTGCCGTGCACGCTCAGTTCACCGTAGGTGGCGCCGCTCGGGATCTTTCCACCATTTGTGGCGTAGGGCCATGCGGCGATTGCCGTCTTTGTCGAGAAAATATTGCCCGTGGGGGAGGTCGAATTCCGGACCTTTCAGTACGCGGTCGATGGCCTGAGCGAACGGGGTTTCCAGGGCCTGCAGTTCCTGGGGAACGGGGTCGGGCAAACGATCGTCGGAAAGTTCTTCGCGGAGGCGGCCGATGCTGATGGGGTTCCAGCAGGCGTGAACGACCCGAAAATCAGCCCCTTCGTAGTAAAGCGGAAGAGTGCGGAACCAGCTTATGAATTCGTCGTATTCGGCGGGGTGGTCGTTGAACTGCTCCACCGTAGCGTCGTGCTGCCGGCGGTTTTTCTGGGAGCGGGGACGCAGGTAGCCATCACCCTTGGCCAACGGCGTATTATAAAGGATGGCATTGTATTCGTGGTTGCCCATCACGGCCCGGGCAAAGCCGCGCTCGACCATATCGCGTACGATGCGCAGCACCTTCGGACTGTCCGGCCCCCGGTCGATGAAGTCCCCGACAAAAAAGGCCTTGCGGGAGGGATGGCGGTAGCCATCCCCGTCGGGGCGGTAGTCGAGGCGCCGCAGGAGGCGCTCCAGTTCGTCGGCGTGGCCGTGGATATCGCCGATGAAGTCGTAGGGCATGGGTGAAAGGACCTGGTTAATGTAAAATTGAAAATGTCAGGCTCCCGGCTATCACTCGGAGAATGGGCCGTTCCCAAGCTCTAGCTCGGGTATTCGAGTAATGGCTTTCCAACCGTCAGCACGGGGCTCCAACAGAAGCTGACAAACTAAGCAACAGTCAGGAAAGGAACAGATACTACCCTATCCCTTGCGCGACAACCAGCGGACCGCTTTGTCCTGGGGTGAGGCAAAGCTAAAACGTAAAAGCCATCCATCAGCCCGGGGATACCAACTGTAACGGAAGTGAGTTCTGACACATTAAGAGGGACAATCACCAACCACCCTCACAATGTCACCCACGCAAGACCACCCGAGACCCCAAGAAAATCAAATCGCCTATGCCTTTGACCGCCGCGGTAATCTGCTGGGGCGTAGCCAGGTCGACAACGGTACCGCCTACTTCAAGGTGGAACCGAAGAAGCTGCGGGCCGCCCGCGTCTTCGTACTGCCGGAGCCGCCGGAAGGTGTTGAGGAGAACAGTCTTACGCCCTTCCAACTCGAAAGGCGTCAGGCCTACGAACCCGTACTCCGCTTTGACGAAAACAACGGACTGATCGTTGGGACCATTCCGGATTACATCCTAGCGGGATGGAATTGGAAAAGGTGTTGCGTCCGTGGCCGGCTCCGCAACAGCAGTACCATCGAAGGGATCGAACAAGTCTACCCGGTCTGCAATGCCATCGTGCACGTCTGCGAAGTAGACCGGATTCAATTCTGGATCGAGCAACTATCCCCGGATATTCTCGATCAGCTGCGCGATGATCTGCTGCATCGGATACCCGACATCTTGCCTGATCCGCCCTTTCCCGACCCCCCCTTCCCGGATCCGCCATTTCCAATTGAGCCACCGCGTGGCATCCAATTTTCGTCCGCGCGGCCGGGTACGGAACGGACGGTCTTACCCCAGGAACTGCGGAGGACCGTCAGCCGGTTAAGCAGCAGCACCCGAACGGAAGATCTCCGAGACATTCTCATCAGCGACTTTACCCTTTTACGGCCCTATCTCTGCTTGTTACCGAAGTTTTGGAAATTCCTGTACTCGTGTGAGGAGGTAGCCGTGGTAGAAACCGACACCAACGGTAACTTTGAAGCCTGCTTCTGGCACCAGGAGAAGGACCCGGATATTTATATATGGGTGGAATACCCAATCGGGGACTCCTTGGTGACGGTGTATCGCCCGGCGATCGCCTGCAACACCTACTGGGACTACAACTGCGGTACCCTGATTACCGTCACCCTCCATGATAGTCGCATCGTTCCCAGCTGCGGCATCCCGTTGGAAGGAACCTCCATGGCGTTCCGTGCCGTTGGCCACTCGGTTTCTCCGCTGGCGATCGAACAGAACCTGGCTGCCCAGGTCTCGGTGCCGGGTATTGCCAATTTTAAAACGGTGGGACTTACTAATTATGCCACCTCCTACTTAAACACTTACGGTTCCAATTTGGCAGGCAAGCACCTACGGCCCTACACCGGTGACTTCCCCCTGCTGGGCCAGTTCGGTAACGCGCTTCCCACCTCCGGGATCAGCTACTTCCGGATCCTGTACCGGCGCATTCAGACGGCGGCCCTTAGCCCCTTGATCAATCCCGCCTCGGAAG
Source organism: Lewinellaceae bacterium (assembly GCA_963747415.1). GTDB lineage: Bacteria > Bacteroidota > Bacteroidia > Chitinophagales > Saprospiraceae > Neolewinella. Next base: position 424,180 of record CAVVFF010000007.1, read on the forward strand.
TTGGCTGGAAGCCCTTGAACAGCGGAAGTATCACCCGGCAGTACTTCATCCAGGTCGGTCTGGATTTTAAATACGAGTATTACAACATGGGCCCGTTCACCGTTAATGGCGAACAGCTTTACCGTATACCGCCCCACGACCCCCAGGATAATGGCGTGGACGGAAACCCGGCCAGCACTGACCCCAGCGCCCGTTGGTCGCGCTACGATCGCGTTACGCTCGGTCGCGTTGGTACGGACCAGCTAGAGGGCAATGGCCTGTACGAGTTCCGTCTCCAGTTTTACGACAGCAGCGGAAATCCCTCTACGGTGTCGGATTCATTTTTCCGGGTGCCCAACCCGAGTGATCCGGATATCACCATGGCCGCCCCGGCGGATTACCTGGATAATCCGGGTGGCAACTCCGTTTTCCAATTCCGCCTGCGCATCGACAATGACCAGCCCGAGTTGGCAATCAAAGGGGTGGCGCTGAATGGCGACTTTAACGCGATGACGGACTGCGGCTTTGTGGAGTACAACCATACTGCCGACCAGATCCGGCTGGCCTTCGAAGCTACCCACCCCCAGGGTTTTGGCCTCTTCTCCTTCAATCTGGAGCGGGGCAGTAAGTTTACATCCGGCAACACCTTCACAACGGGTGATGCTAACGGCATGGTCACCGGGTCAGCTCCGCCCTATGTACTCTTCGGCGGCGATTACCTGGCCAACTTCAGCGTCGGGCTCTTATTGGCCGGCTGTGGGTCCAAAGCAGCCTTCTCCGAAAGCCTTACCGTGACTGGGCTACATACCGATGGCTACCACGCCGGCAATATCTTCCGCAAGAGTACCAGCAATGCCTTCGCGCTGGCACCGACGCCGGTACCTTGAGTGGAGGACCACAAGCTCCAGTTCGGGTAAGCATAGCTCCAATGGTCTACTCCCCAACCGGATAAGGGTAACTTAAATGCTGGCGGTAGGACCGTGCTGTGCCCGATAGTTGTAGTGATCAATGCCGGTATGGGGCTGAGTGGTCTTCGTGGCGGAGCCTAGCCGCGAGCTTTGGGCCTACTGAGGCTACCGGAGATGGAACTCGGGAGCCGTGACGGTCTGGACTCGAAGGTGCAGGGTAGGGCCTGCGACTGAACATGTTGGCCTTTCCGGTATTTCTCCTACCGTACCGTTTCACCCGGTGTAAATTGACGCCACGGTGGGGCTGAGAGACCAAAAAATCTGTACCTGCATGCCAAGTTACCGTTCTACCACTACCCGCCGCCGCTTCCTGCGCCAGTCCGCCGCCGCTACGGGCTTGCTCTTCGCCCCGGGCCTGATTGGCTGCACTTCGGGCAACGGCAATACCTCCGCTGAAAGCGCCGCACCTGCGTCCTCGCCCAACCAAGATCGTAAGCTGGGCGTCGCCATTCTCGGACTGGGCGGCTACGCTTCCGGACAAATCGCCCCCGCCCTCGAGCTCACCGAGCACTGCGAATTGCGCGGCCTCATCACCGGCAGTCCCGAAAAGCTGCCCGAGTGGCAAAGCAAGTACGGCATTAAGGAAGCCAACAGCTATACCTACGATACGATGGACGAGATCGCCGACAACGAGGAGATCGACGTCATCTACGTGATAACGCCTACGGCTACCCACCGCGACTTCACCGTCCGGGCGGCAAACACCGGCAAGCACGTCTGGTGCGAAAAACCCATGGCCATGACCGCGGCGGAATGCCAGGAAATGATCGACGCCTGTAACGAAAACGGCGTGCGTCTCGCCATCGGTTACCGGATGATGCACGAACCGAATACGCGCGACCTGATCCAGCTGACCAAGGAGCGCGCCTACGGAGCCCTGACGGGTGCCCATGCCTACGCCGGATACGGCGGATCGCCGCCCGCCACCGATTACTGGCGCGGACAGCGCGACATGGGCGGCGGGGCCCTTTACGACATGGGTGTCTACTCCGTAAACGGATTGCGCTACGGTACCCAAATGGCGCCCGAGGCCGTGGTAAAGGCCACCCAAACCCGCCAGGATCACCCGAACGCCGTGGATCTCACCACGGAGTATACGCTTCGTTATCCGGACGGCATGCTCGCCGAAGGTAAAACCAGCGTGGTCACCAATTACAACGAACTCCACATCGAGGCCGAAAACGGTTGGTACGAGATGGACCCGATGCAACCCTACAACGGCGTGAAGGGCGAAACCAGCGATGGAAAACTACTCGGCCCGCCCATAGAGAATCAGCAGTCGATCCAGATGGACGATGACGCGCTGGCCATTATGAACGATACGGAGTTCATCGCCCCTGGCACGCTGGGCCTGAAGGACATCGCGGTGATCCAGGCCATCATCGAAAGTGCCGAAAGCGGACGGGAAGTCGCTATCGAGCACCAGGGGTAGCCCGTCGTCTGCCGACCCTGGCATAGCGGAGGTTCGTCCGCCGACGGGAGGGGAGGGATTTGCGATATGCGATTAGGCTGGCGCTGGCATCTGAATGGCGGGGGCCTTTATCTGGCTATAGGGTGCGAATTGATGTGGCGTGGATCGGTGGGGATACACAATTTCTGATTTGGCAGGGGATGGCTATCCAGCATCGGGCCTGAACGATTGCGCGGGAGTAGTCATCAGTCTCGCTACTTCTACGCTGGATTGCCCACGCTCGACGGAAACTACGATCTGGCGCGGATAAATCGTAAATCGTACTTTGCCCTTCGTAAATCGCAAATCTCAATTTTCCTGTATGTATCCCACCTGGCGCTGGTACGGCCCCAACGATCCTATCAGTATTGACGAAGTCTCGGCCCTCGACATCCGAGGTGTAGTGACGGCCCTTCACCACGTCGAAAACGGCGCGGTCTGGAGCCGCGAAGAAATTCGGCAACGAAAGAAAGAGCTTAAAGAAATGCCGTGGTCGGTCGTAGAAAGCGTACCCATCCACGAGGGGATCAAGCAAAACACCGACGCGGCGCCCAAGCTGCTCGAAAACTACCGGCAGTCACTACGGAACCTGGCCGCCGAAGGCATCACCACCGTGTGCTACAACTTCATGCCGGTACTCGACTGGACGCGTACCCGGCTGGCCGTGCCCGTTCCGGGTGGTACCACCGTGGCGCTGAATGGTCTGGATCTTCTTGCATTTGACATCTTTATGCTGAACCGGTCACACGCCGCCGAGGACTATCCCGCCGAGCTGGTGGAACTGGCGACAGACCACTACGAAGCGATGACCGCGGAGGACAAGCAGGAGGTGAGCGATAATATGCTGAAGGGGCTTCCCGGGTCCGAGGAAAGCTTCGAGCTATCCAGCTTTAAAGAAGCTATCGCTCCTTATTTACACATTACCGCCGCGGAATTCAAGGAGAATCTGCAGCGCTTCCTCGAGGCCATAGTGCCTACCGCCGCCAGAGAAGGCATTAAGCTTACCGTTCACCCCGACGATCCGCCCTGGCCCGTTGTAGGCTTGCCCCGTATCGTATCTACCCACGAAGATCTCAAGGAAATCCTGGAGATGGTAGATGACAAGGCAAACGGAATTTGCCTGTGCACCGGCTCCCTGGGTTCCCGGTCCGACAACGACTTGCCGGCGATGGCCCGCGAGTTTGTCGACCGTATTCACTTCGTTCACCTACGGAACGTCGAGCGTTCTGCCCACGACAGCTTCCGCGAAAGCGGTCATTTGCAAGGCGATGTGAATATGGCCGCCGTGATGCGGGAACTACTCAAGGCCAAGGCGGATGTCCCGTACCGGCCGGACCACGGTTTCACCCTTTTCGACGACCGGAAGCGGGAGACCTACCCGGGCTATAGCCTTTACGGACGTATGCGCGGCCTGGCGGAACTCGAAGGTTTGCGTGCCGGGCTATCGGCTACTTAACCAAAGTAACGGATCCTTCCAAAGGGAGGATGGTATTGTCCGGTAACCGGACTTTGGCCACGTATACGTACACCCCAACGGAAAGTGGTTTGCCGCGGTAAGTGCCGTCCCAGGCCTGATCTTGCTGGTCGTCTTTATTCCAGATGAGCTCCCCCCACCGGTCAAAGATCATCAGGTCGGTAAGCGTAGCCATTCCATTGGGAATGTAGACGCGAAAAACGTCGTTATGATCGTCACCGTTCGGACTGAAGGCGTTGGGGATATAGATCCGGGGATTGCGATCCACGTGTACCATTACACTGTCGGTGACCATGCAAAGGTCGGGCGAGACGTAAGCAACCGTATAAGCCGTGGTGGTAAAGGGCGAGGCCGCAGGTGCCGTGCAATCGGAACAGCTAAGCGATTCCGGAGATGACCAGGAGATACTGCCGGCACCCGGGGAAATATCCAGGGCTCCGGCGTCCAGTATAACGGAGTCGCCCAGGTCGATGAAACGGTCGGGGCCAAGATCGATCTCGGGAAGCGAAAGTTCGTTAAGGGTCACGGAGATGGGCGTCGAAGAACAGCCGTTGCCATCTTCGATCCAGGCTTTGTAGGTCCCGGAGGTGAGTCCGGTGAAGTCCGTTTTGGCTTGTCCTTTGCCTGCTGAAAGGAAGTAGGCGTACGGGAGTGAACCGCCGTCACCACTCATGGAAATGAATCCACTGGTTCCGTCCGCGCAATTCTCGTAGCCAGAGGTTACCGAAGCGGTAACCGGAATGCTTCCTTTGAGACTGATGTTCTGCTCGATACTACATCCCGAAGCATCGGTAATCAGCACGGCATACTCGCCGGCCGGAAGATTCTTTCGGGTGGACGGGTTTCCCTCCTCGTAATCCGGGCTGCCGTTTTTAAACCACTTTACGGTATACGGGTATTTGCCGGTGATGGCATCAATGGAGATACTGCCTCCGGAGTCGCATTTTGCCTGTTCCACGGCAATGTCTGCGGTGAAGGAACTTTGATTGAGAACGGTATAGGTCATTGTTGTCGGACAGCGAACGCCGTCTATCAGGGTCACCTGGTAATCGCCCGCGACGGCCACTTCCAGGAAGGCTTCGTCATTGCCAACGAGTTCTCCGGCGGCATTCCGCCATTCGTACATCACCTGACCGGGGCGATCCACCGAAAGGTCAATTCGGCCGTCGCCCTCGTTGCAGTAGATATCCTGAATCGTAACGTCGCTAATGTGAAAGGGCTCGGATACGGGGACGTGAATGGTATCTGTTTGCGTCCCGCAGTCGGTGCTTATGAAGGCCAGGATAGCATCCTCTTCCCCTGCGACGATCTGCAGCTTACCATGGTCCGGGGTCAGATCCTTACCGCTTTCGAGCGAGCGGAAATAAATGCGGGTGTTACTTGCGGAGGTGCTAAAATGGATCGTGACCGTATCTCCCTCGCAGGGTTGGGCGGGCGTCGTGCGCAGGAAATACGTGAAAGGAATATTCTCCCGAACGACTACCTCTTCAACATGCTCAACGCAGTTCTCCGTGACCGTAACCGAGTAGGCGCCGGGCTCACTGACGTTTCGGTAGGCCTGGGTGCTCCCGTCGTCCCACCGATAGGTGGCCCCGGTGAAGCGGCGTGCACTGATACGGGCAGTTTCCAGGTCGTTACAAAGTTCAATGGTGTCGGCAAAGTGGTTGGTGATAATAGGACGCTGTATGACCACGGGATCGGTCAGGGCACAACCTTCCACCGTCGTGACCCGTAGGACGTAGGAGCCATCGACCGAGGGGCCGCCCTCCAGGTGCAGGGCCCGTTCGGTAGCCAGCGGAATGGCTACACCGTTGCGGTACCATTGGTAGTCGGCCCCCGGGTGCTCCTGTCCGCTGAGGGTGATCATTTCATCGCAGACGGTCAGGCCATCGACGCTGACCTGGCCGGCGGCAAAGCGGTCGAATGCGGAGGTTTCGTTCAGGATGAGGTCGTCGATGAAGTAATAGTTACGGTAATTACCATTATCAGGCCGGCCATTGTCCGCCGCGCAGGAACCACCGATAGCAAAACCGGCATAAGCGTTTGCGGCTACAAAATCCAGGGTCTCGCCGGTCCAGCTACCCGGCTCGCCGCTTACCGTAATGTTGGCGATCAGTTCATAGCCTTCGGCACCGGCCGTTTCCGGGCAATCGTAGTAGGGACCGAAGTTGAGTTGGTGAGCTTCCCGTACCCCGTAGATGCTGAGCCCGACGGAAGGGGGGGAGGCAACGCTTACTTCAACGTCTTCTTCGGAGGCGATTTGCGGTTCCATAAAACCTAGAGAAAAGGTCAGGCGGTAGTCCTTTCCGGTTTCCAGCCGCTGCCCGTTGGCAAAATTAGCGGCGAGATATTCCCGGTACCGCTCTGCCGTGGAACCATCCCCGTTCAGGAATTGACTGTTGGGGGTATCCCGTACGCCTACCCAAAACCCGGCAATTCCGGTTCCGCTTGGTAAGGGGAGCGGAAGGGTTTTTGGGAAATAAGGTCCGGCATTGGTGAAGGTGAAGGCATTCCAGCTGTCGGTAGTGCCCATGGAAACCCGTTGCCAGCCGGTAAGGCAGTTCGCCTGGTTGACCGCGTCGGGTCGACCTCCGGGTTGCTGGGAAGTACATCCTGACTGCCCGCCGTTGAAGTTTTCCAGTGAAGGATTCGGGAGCAGGGAAGTTAAGGTGGAAGGAAGAGCGCAGCTGCAATCTACTTTATCGTTAAGGTCTACCAGGCCGTCTCCATCATCATCGATGCCGTTGGCGCAGTTTTCCTGGGAGAATAAAGATTGACCGACTAATAAGAAGGTCAGCAGCAACACCCACGTCCTCATAAGGAGGACAAGCTGGGCGATTGTCACGGTGTTGTGTTTGGTTCAAGAGTGTCGAATGCGAAGTAAAGATAAATATATCTTTTACTTATGCACAATAAACACGAACCTTAACACGATGTTCGCCGCGGGTTAATTTTCTTTTAGTGACCGCGCCATGCTTGTTAGGCTGCTTCGGTAATTACCGGGTCAATAAAACCTGACCCCGAATCGGCAGCGTTTCTCCATTCTGCAATTGGACCGCTCCCACGTAGACATAGGATCCTGGGTCAAGAGGCGTTCCTTCCCGGGTCCCGTCCCATTCCAACGCCCCCGCATCGGAAGCGAACACCAGTCCGCCCCACCGGTCGAACACTTTAAAATTTTTAATTTTTTTCACGCCAAGGTTGGAATAGACGGTCAGTACATCGTTCACGCCATCGCCATTGGGGCTGAAGGCCGTAGGCACGTAAATTTTGATGTTGTTCTGCGTCTGCACGAATAGGTTGTCTGAATAAACACATCCATCCGGAGTCAGCAGATCCGCGCGGTAGGTTCCGGAGGCTACGGGGGTGGTGGTGGCGATCAGACCGAAGAAATCCGGGTCGGGTATCAGGGTGCCGGCGGTGGAACTCCAGGTAATTATAGCTTCACCTGCTACCGCACCGGTGATGTTCGCCTGGAGCGTGATGGTCTCTCCCAGATCGATCAGGACGTCTTCCCCCAGGTCGACCGTTACCGGATCCGGGTAGTTGATTTCTACCGGCAGTTTGTCTGAGACACAGTCAAGCGCGTCCCGCACCTGGAGGCTGTACGAGCCTTCGCCTAAGCCTGAAAAGGATGGGGTGCCTTGCTCAGGTGAGCCGGACAATACATAGGTAAAGGGAGCAGTTCCTCCCTGCACGGTGACATCCAGAATACCTTCGTGTTGCGGAAGGCATCCGGTAACGGTATCCGTCGTGGCAACGACCAGGGGATCGGGACCGTCAATGGTGAAGGTGGTTTCCATAGCGCAGGATCCGGAATCCTTCACTTTGGTAACGTAGGTACCCTTTGGCAGGTCCGAGAGCAGGGTAGCCCGGGTGGCCAGTGGAGGGCTGTCGGCCGCGGTTCTCCATTCGATCTGGTACGGTGGGGTACCTCCACTGGGAAATAAGCTGACGGAGCCGTCGTCGCCACAGGATACATCGGTGGGGAAGAGTTCTAAGGCAAAAGCCTGATCGGCAACGGCGTATTCGAAGGAGGTGGAGCAGCGATCCTCCCCGGTTACCATAACGGCGTATTTACCGGGTCGCTTGACCGTTATTGCGCTGGTATTCGCGTCCAGGGATTTCTGTGCGTAGTCGGACCATTGAAAGCTGGCGGGCGTGCCCTCGGTAACGGTTAGGGCTATTGCGCCTTCCGCACCCTGACAGTTCACATCCGTGATCACCGCTTCTGCACTGAAGGGTTCGAAGGATGGAATCGTGATGACGTCGTTTTTCATCCCACAGGAGGTGAAGAGCATAGCGGTCACGGAGGGTGTTTCCCCGGCGACCACCCGTATGGGCACGTCGGGAGATTGATAGAAGAAGCCTCCCGTGGCCGGGATGTACATGACGCCGTTTACGTACCAGTCGGTGTCCACCGAAATTTCAACCGTATCACCGATACAGGGCTTGGCAGGCGTCAATTTGTAGCGGTAGGAAAAGTCATCGACTGTAACGGCTTGGATGGTTTCTACCCGTTCTATACAGTTGGCGGTAACGGTCACGGAATAAGCTCCCGGCTCGGAGATCGTCACCGAGCTTTTGGTGGTCCCGTCCGACCACTCGTATTGTGCCCCCTGCATTTTGGAAGCGTATATTCTTACCTCGCTTCCCTGGTTGCAAAGAGCGAGCGAATCCGGAAATTGCTCGGGTATGACCGGCCGCTGAATCAATACCGCATCAGATACGGCACAGCCCTCTGAATATTGGACGCGTAACTGGTAGGACCCCTCTTTGCCGGTAGCATCTGTGAGGACCAGCTGCTGGTCTTCGGCTCCCGGGATTGCAACGCCCTCGCGGTACCACTGGTAGCTGGCACCCGGGGCCGCCTGCCCAGTAAGGGTAATCTTTTCGTCGCAGATGCTGTTGCCATTGACCGTGATCGGGCCCGCGGCCGGTGGTTGAAACGCGGCGGCGCGATTAAGGATTAGGTCATCAATGAAATAGTAATTACGGTAATATTTGCTGCCGTCCCGTTTTAGATCGGAACCACATGAGCCGCCAATGGCAAAAGCCGCGTAGTCATTGGCTGCGGTAAATTCAACCATTGTCTCGGTCCAGTTGCCGCCGCTGCCTTCAACCGTCACGTTGGCAAGTAACTCATAGCCCTCTGCTCCTGCCTCCTCCGGGCAGTTTTGGTAGTAGCCGTAGTCCAGTTGGTCGCACTGCCGAATTCCGTAAATGCTGAGTTCCACGCCGGAGGGCGAATCCAGGTCAACCGCTTTTCCGTCATTGAGGTAGGTCTGAGGTTCCATAAACCCGAGCGAGAAGGTGAGGCGGTAATCCGCTCCCTGCTCCAGGCCTTTTCCTTCCTCGAAGCAGGTGGCCAGGTACTCGCGGTAACGGCGGACGTAGCTCCCGTCGCCATTGGCAAATTGGATGCCGTCGGTGTCTTTAATACCTACCCAGAATCCCGCCACGCCGGAACCGCTCGGCAGGGGCAGAGGAAGCTCACTAGGGTAGTCGGGCTCCGAACCAGCCAGCGTGAAGGCATTCCAGGCATCAGTGGTTCCAAGACTCGCGCGCTGCCAACCCACGAGGCAGTTGGCCTGGTTGGTACCATCGGGAAGACCGCCGGGTTGAGAAGACTTACAGCCGGGCTGGTCAGCGGAAAACTCCTCCAGAGACGGGTTGGGTAGTAGGGAAGGGGTGGATGCGGCGAGCTGACAAGTGCAGTCTGCACGATCATTCAGATCAATGAGTCCATCGGCGTCGTCGTCGATCCCGTTATCACAGATTTCCTGCGCGGAAAGGAAGAGTGGCAGCAATAGGAAGCTTAGGCTTACGCACAAGCGTAGCAGGGTAGTTTCGGACAACACTTTGTTACTATGAGAGACACTAAAAAATCCCGGGCATCATATTCATACTTGATGCAATGTCCGGTTCGTAATTCAGGCCAATAACTTATTAAAGTGCGAGAAAATTATACCAAAGTGAGGAAAGCTTGTCCTCCTATCAGCCATTCAATTTGATGAATCCCCCATCAATAGGGAAATCGGTACCGGTAATAAAGGACGCTTCGTCGGAACAGAGGTAAACGGCGAGATTGGCAATTTCCTTTGGCTTACCCATTCTGCCGATCGGTTGGGTATTGGAAAGCTGCTTAAACATCTCCTCCTCCTGGCCGGGGTAGTTTTTAGCTAAATAGGCATCGACGAAGGGCGTGTGCACTCGGGCGGGCGAGATGCTGTTGCACCGGATGCCGTGCGGTAGGTAATCCTTAGCAATGGAATACGTCATGGTAAGCACCGCTCCCTTGGTCATGCTGTAAGCGAAGCGGTCGGCTACGGCCACCGAGCCGGCGATGGAGGCCATATTCAATACGACCCCACCGTTCTCTTTCATCAGGGGCACACAGGCCAATGCACAGTTGTACACGCCCTTAATATTGACGGCGTACAACCGGTCCAGATCGGCTTCCTCCGTATTCTCCAGGCTTCCTACGAAACCGATCCCAGCGTTGTTGACTAGAATGTCAAGCTGGCCTCCGCCAGCCACTGCTTCCACGCACCGTCGTACGGCCGCCTGATCACTCACATCACAGTGGTGGAAAGACGAACCTTCCCCCCTGAGGTCGAGCACGTGGACCTCCGCCCCCTGTTCGCGAAAGGCTTCTACAATAGCCGCACCGATACCACTGCTGCCACCGGTAACGATGGCCTTCTTGCGTCGTAAGGAAAATTTCATGGGTAGGGGGGATCAACGATTATAAAAGAGAATTAGCGTACCAGCGTAACGGCACCTGCCCTGCTGACTTGAGTACCATTGATAAGCTGGGCCTCCACGAGGTAAGAATACACCCCGGGGTTAAGGTCTTTGCCGTCCACCTTGCCGTCCCAACCGGTTTCCGGTTCCCCATTCCATTCGTATACCATGCCTCCCCACCGGTTGTACACCTGGAAGGTGAGCACTTGCTGAACTGCCGGGCCGGGATAGACCAGCAATTCGTCGTTGGAGTTATCTCCGTTAGGACTAAAAGCGGAGGGTACGTAGATACGAACCGTTTCATTAACCACAACAAGGATTTCCTGGGTTTTGGTACACCCCTCGCTGGAGGTATAAGCGACCTGATAGCGGGTGGTTTCGGCCGGACGAGCCTGGACAGTAATTGAACCCACTCCGAAGGGATAGGTAAGCGTTTCCTGGGGTGACCATACGGCTCTCCCTGTTTCCGCCGGGATGCCCACCACTCGCAATTCCAGCAGGGTACTATCGCCTAAAATTATTCTTTTTTCTTCCGCCAATTCAAGCGTGAACAGGGTGGGGGAGGTCACGACCACCTCCTCGGTAACGGGGTCACAGCCTCTGCTGTCCTGTACCTCCACCGTATAATTACCGCTCGGCAAATCCCGGAAGACACCGTTTGTCTGCAAATTGCCACCGTTCAAGCGGAAGGTATAGGGCGGAATGCCTCCGCTCGGTACCACCGTTAATATTCCGGTACCATCAAGGTTACAATCGGCGAAGGATGGCGTGGTGGTGATCATCAGGGTATCGGGCGGGAAAAGCGTGAAGACTTCGTTGCGCGTACAGCCGGATGCATCGGTAACTTCTACACGGTAGTCGTCGCTCGTCAGGGAACCTACCTGCGTAGTATCGGCTGCGAAGGGGACGACAGATGTCCCGCGAAACCATGCTACGGTATAGGGCGGCTGCCCGCCGGAAGGAAGGATGGAGGCGCTGCCATCACCTCCACAACTTAGGGAATCGAGGGTAAGGTTGAGTCGAAAGGAATCGGCATAAACTACCTCGTAGGTGTAGTTCGCCGGGCACCGCACCCCGTCTGCGAGAAGGACGCTGTAGCTACCCGGAACGTCAACATCGAGATTAGGTGAAGATGTGCCGATAGGATTTCCGAGGGGGTCCGTCCATTCATATTCAATCTGGTCCGGATTACTGACCGAGAGGACTATCCGGCCTACCGGATTTTCACAACTGAGATCCGTGATAGCAGCGGTAAGGTCGAATCCTTCATCGGGGGTCAGGTCAAGGGTGTCAGTTACCACCTCACAGCCATAAAAAAGCTGGACAATAATGGAATCGGTTTCTCCAATAACAACGTCCAACGTATTATCACTTTCCGGTATAAGGGGCTCGAAATCAAGTGTACTGTATGCTACGCCGAACAAGTAAAAATCTGTTTCGAGGTCCACCGTGACCGTGTCTCCGGGACAATAAATTTCCGGAGTGGTAGTGATTTCATAGCTGATCCTATCGGTTACCACGGCGGTGAATCGTTCAATTTGCTGTTCGCAAACCGTGCTTACCGTGACCTGGTAATCGCCGGGCTCCGTGACCGGGAAATAGCCCAGGGTACTCCCGTCACTCCATTCGAAGGTGGCCCCGGCGGGCCGGGACGGCTGAAGGAAAATCGTATCCGCCGCCTGCGGACAAAGGGCAACGGAATCCGGAACCATGTCCGGCAGTATCGGACGCTGGATGACCACCTCATCAGTGACGGCGCAGCCCGCGGTGGTCTCTACACGGAGCACGTAGGCGGCATCGATGTCCTGACTGGGTTGCAGGACGAGCACGTTCTCCGTCTCACCAACCAGGGCGATCCCGTCCTTATACCACTGGTAAGCGGCACCCGCGCTGGTCTCGCCGGTCAGGGTAATCTCATTGGCACAGATGGTTTGTCCGGAAACGGCTACCGGGCCGGCAACCGGCTGGTCGAATGCCTCCGGGCGGTTAAGGATGACCTGGTCAATGAAGTAATAATTTCGAAAGTAGTCGGAGTCGGTTCGGCCGACGTCCGCGGCACAGCTTCCGCCAATGGCAAAGGCCGCATAATTATTACCCGCGGTAAAGTCTACGGATGTGGCCGTCCATTCCCCCGGGGTTCCGGTAACGGTTACCGAGGTGATCAATTCGTAGCCTTCGGCTCCGGCCTGTTCGGGACAATTGTAAAAATCGCCAAAGTAGAGTTGATCACAGCTGCGGATACCGTAAACATTCAGTTCGATGGGGGAGGGAGAGGCCATATCGACCCGGTTTCCTTGCTGTCCCTCGAAGGATTGTGGCAACATAAAGCCCAGGGAAAAGGAAAGTCGGTAATCGTCGCCGGCAATGAGTCGGGACCCGTCGTCCAGGCAAGCGGCCAGGTATTCCCGGTACTGGGTGGTTATCGTACCATCCTGATTGGTAAATGTCCCTTCGTCGGTGTCCTTAACGCCTATCCAGAAGCCGGCTACGCCGGTGCCGCTAGGCAACGGCTGGGGTAATTCGGAAGGAAAGAAGGGGGGAGATCCGGATAGCGTAAAGGCGTTCCAGGCATCCGTCGTTCCGATGGATGCCCGCTGCCAGCCGACGAGGCAATTCGCTTGGTTGGGGGCATCGGGCAAGCCGCCTGGCTGGATGGAGGCGCAACCGTCCTGGTCCGCATCGAATTCCTCCAGGGAAGGGTTGGGAAGGAGCGAGGGTATGGTGGCCGCGAACCCGCACTCGCAGTCGGTCGCATCATTCAGGTCGATCAGACCGTCTCCATCGTCGTCGATCCCGTTAGAACAGTTTTCCTGGGCCGAGAGGAGGAAGCCAAACAGGATACAGGACAAAAGCAGCAAGTGGCGGTAGACAGACATAGGGTTCGGTTATTGCCGACAGCCAATAAGCTGCGGCTTTCAAAACCGCTAAATTAAAACATCCAGCGTCTGAAAGCCTCGATCGCTTCATATTCCGTCAAACCTAATTGGTTGTAAAGTCTTGCGGTTTCCCTATTTCGCTGTTCCGCGCGTTGCCAGAATTCCCGGTCATCCTCTCCCTGAAACATGACCCCGTCCTTCTGGCTCTGGTGGAAGAAGATGGCATTTCGTTTGGCTTCCACTTGTGCGGGGCTTAGCGGTACGGCCATTTCAATTTCGTGAACCGGCCATTCCTGCCAGGCGCCGCGATATAACCACAGCCAGGTTTCAGCGATCGCTTCGGGGTTTTGTTGCTTGATTTGGTCCAGGGCAATGAAGATGCTGTCCAGGCAAACCTTGTGCGTGCCGTGGGGATCCGCCAGATCGCCCGCCGCGAATATCTGGTGGGGGCGAACTTGCTCGATTAGCTTTCTTACCAATGCGATGTCCTCCTCGCCCAGGTCGTCCTTGCGGTGCATTCCCGTCTCGTAGAAGGGCATATTCAGAAAGTGGATGTGGTCGTCTTTCACCCCAACGAACCGGGCTCCGGCGATGGCCTCCCCCCGCCGAATGAGACTTTTGATATTTCTTACATCCAGGGAGTCTACTTCGCCCTGCGCGCGCTCTCCGCTAAGTTCCTGGATCACGAAATCCAATCGTGCATTGCCGGTCCCGAACTCTTCATTGATATCACGGGTAAATTCAGCAAACCGGCGGGCATCACGGTCGCTAACGGCGATGTTGCCGCTAGTCTGGTAAGCGACGTGTACCTCGTGGCCCTGGTTGACCAGTCTGGCGAAGGTGCCCCCCATACTGATGACGTCGTCATCCGGGTGGGGACTGAAGAGGATGACCCGTTTACTGGCCGGACTTTTCCGTTCCGGACGCTGGGAATCGTCCACGTTGGGTTTGCCACCCGGCCATCCGGTAATGGTGTGCTGCAACTGATTGAACATGCGTATATTAAGGTCGTACGCCGAACCATGCAGTGCCAACAGATCGGACATGCCGTTGCTGTTGTAATCTCTTTCCGTGAGCTTGAGGATCGGTTTATCAACGTGACGACTCAGCCAGATAATCGCTTTACGCTCGAGAATATCCGTCCACTCGCATGGACCCACGAGCCAGGGCGTGTTAAAACGACGCAGATCGGCACTCGATTCCTCATCGAGCAGGACGGTCACGTTAGGGTGGTCCTGTAGGTAAGTAGCGGGAATTTCCGAGGTGCGCTCTCCTTCGATGGTTTTCTGAATGATCTCGGCCTTTTTGTGCCCCCAGGCGAGGAGTACGATCCGGCGGGCCTGGTTGATGGTGTGTATGCCCATCGTAATAGCCCGGGTGGGAACGTTCGAGATACCCTGAAAGTCAGCGGCGGCATCGACCCGCGTAAGATGGTCGAGGGTGATCAGTCGGGTGAGCGAGCGCCGGTGGGAACCAGGTTCGTTAAAGCCCACGTGGCCGGTACGGCCGATGCCGAGGAGCTGAAAATCCAGCCCGCCCGCGTCCTGGATCATTTTTTCGTAGGCCATGCAGTGCTCATAGACATCCTCCAGGGCGATGTTGCCCCGGGGGATATGGATGTTTTTCGGCTTGACATTCACGTGATTGAACAGGTGCTGGTGCATGAAGTACCAGTACGAATGACGACTGCCCCGCGGCAGCTCGAAGTACTCGTCCAGGTTAAAAGTTACCACGTGGGAAAAATCGAGTCCCTCTTCCCGGTGCATCCTGACAAGTTCCGCATAGACGCGAATAGGGGAAGAACCGGTGGCCAGTCCCAGGATGCAGGACTCGCCCTTGCCGGCCTTTTCCCGGATCAGGTCGGCGATCTCATGGGCTACGGCTATGGAGGCCTGCCCCGAGTCTCGAAATACCTCGACGTGCATTTTCTCGTACCGCGTCAAGTCGGTGCTGCCGACGTGGCGATACGAAATATCGACATGGGAAGAATTGTGGATAGACAGATCGAGCATGCAATGAGCTTTAACTACCGCGAAAGATAGCTGTTTGTGTGGTTTTATTGCTCCTGCGCCCCGGCGCCCCTGTTAAAAAGTTAGGGTAATGCCCGCCCCACCGACGCCCTCGTGATAACCTCCCCCCAGCGAAAGACTGCTGCGATGGTTTCTTGCCCAAACCTTGTGTACATGCGGTACCATAATGCCAAAGAACGCGCCGACGCCCAGTCCCACCAGCGTGTCGGTAGGGAAATGCTTCAACGCACGTACCCGCTGTACCGCTACAAAGGCGGGCGGCAGGGACGCAAGGGTGAAGGCAATGGCCCGGTGGCCTCCCGTCCATTGCGGATTGTAATCCGAGAGCACCTTGGTGAAGAAAAAGGTCCCTACCGCGGTGGTGCTAACGTGACCGCTGAAAAAGCTATTTCGATTGTTGCCCGAGTTGCGTTCGTCGTAAGGGAGATCCCGGTAATAGGCAACCGGCCGATAGCGATCAATGAACCGGGGGCCGAGGGGGCTGAAGGCATAAGTGAAAGCCGACAGGGCGTGGGCCTGTAGGTAAAGCACGCCGATATCCAGCCAGTCTTTGCGAAACTTTCGGTCGATGAAGAGCGTGATTGGCAACAACACGGACCCGTTGAAGAAGTAGTCGCTGGTCTCCTCGCTGCGAAAGCGCTTGAGGGCATCCCGGTCCAGTCCCCAGCGATCCAGGCGACCTACTTCCATATTTTCGAGGCGCAGCAGTGTCTCATCGGAAATAGTCGGTTTGTCTCGCAGCGCATCGATGCCCGTGGTAGAGCCGATCATGACCGCCAGTCCGCCGAGGCCCTCCCATACCGTATGGACGCGATAGACGGATTCGGTTTCGGGATCGAGGTCTGGAAACTTTTGGGCGGGGAGTAAAGTGGAGAAGCAGCAAAGGGCTACGAACAGGCTACGAAACATTCAACTGGGGTATTTGACCTTAGCAACTGTTTTTTACCCCGGGATTGTTCATCGGATCAGTAGCGGAGGTTAAGCACCAGCCCGCCTGCACCACCTCCGTATACGGGCTGAAGTACGAGCCGGCTTCGATGACGCTTTTTCCACCATTTGTGAATACTGGGTATGCCGATACCGCTGATGGCTCCGACCCCGAGACCTACCAAGACATCGGAGGGGTAGTGTTTCAGGCCTTTGATGCGTAGCCACCCATTGACCAGCGAGGGAAGGGTGGCGGCGGTATAGATCAGCGCCCGCTGCGTGCCGGTGAGGTCTGGATTATAATCATCGATCATGCGGGCGAAGAAGTAGAATCCGGTAGCCGAAACCGAGACGTGGCCACTGAACATGCTGTTTCTTTCGTTGCCGTCACTCCGGCTCTCAAAGCTTAACTCATCGTAATAAACGCTCGGCCGGAAACGGTTCACGGCCGTTGGCCCGAAGGGAGCGAAACCGTAGAACAGGCCCTGGGTGGCCTGGGCTTCCAGGTACATCAGGGTGATGTCGAACCAGTCACGTCGGTATTTCTTCCAGATGAACAGGCCGAAGGGGAGCAGTTGTCCGGTATTAAAGAAGTAATCACTCTGGATGACGGCTTGCTTATGGCGGTCGACATCGCGGGTAAGGGCTACGCGATCAAACCAGCTGATATCGTCGGAATCCAGCCCTGCGAAATCCGAGGCCGTAAGGTTCGGCTTATCCTGCAGGGATAGCAGCCGTTGTTGCCCTCCGTAGCCCCCGGCGGCGATCAGGGGTATGCTGATCCAGGGATTTACCGCGTAAAGTTGGGAGGAACGAAAAATAGAATCCAGGCTGAACTGAGCGGAAAGCGATCCACTGAAGATCAGCAGCGCGATAAGAGTTTTAAACATGCACGGGTTCATTTCACCACCGCGACCGGAGCGGTATTCATTACAACTAAGTGGAGAAGATGTTTTTCAGCATTTCGGTTGTGATGAGGTAGGTCGGTTTGACGCCATCGACGCCCAGGCTGCCGCTGGCAAGGGTATGGCCGGTCACCAGCGGATTGTCGCTGGCATAATATGCATACCGGAGTTTGAGGTTTGGGTTCACGCTTTTCCGAATAAGCATGGCGGCCTGGATCGCCTTCTGGTAGTGCGCTCCTTCCATTTCCAGCCCAACGGCCTGCCAGCTGCTGTCGAGAAAATACTCGAGGATCTGACGGTTCTGCAGGCTGGTACCCAGCACGGTAACCATGGGGCCGCAATAGACGCCCAGCCCGTTTCCTTCAAATTGCTCGCAATTGAAGTCGTTCTCCAGGGGGTAGTTGTCGGCCGTGCCTTCAAAAATGTGGGCGTTCGGGATCATCAAGTCCCCCTTAATACCCTCCAGGATGCCTGCCTTACCCATGATGTTGATACTGGCGACCTGCATCTCGTATACCTTGTCGGTACTCGGCAGGTGGAACGGGCGCAGAAGCTCGTCCATACTTTCGTAGGCCTGTTCACCGAAGGCGTAATCCATAACCAGGATCACCGGCGCGCTGTCGGGGTTTTTGAAGGGATTGAAATTCAGTTCCGGACTGATGAGCTTCGGATCAAAGGCTGCGGTATCGAAGAGCTGAACGCCGATATTGCTTCCGCTGGTGTCGTGCAATTCGACCATGCCGTTCTTCAGCGCCATTTTGGTCACCATCTGGCGCAGGGGGCGCCCTTCCGGCTGCGAGAGATAACGTGCTGCATCATAGACCGAGCGGCCGGAGCGCAGTTTTTGGGCGGTGGCCGCAGGTGCAAACAGGGAATTCATTACGCTGTGCAAATTGGCACTGACGATATGCAAAGGCCGGTGGATCAGGTTTTTGTCGATGAGTAATTCCTTAATCGCATCAGCCCATATTTCCCCGTAATAATGGTGTCCGGTCTTTTCCCGAAGGGAACTGGAGAAGGAGACTTCCCGTCCTTTGTCCTCTTCGATCTCGTCCTTGGCCAGTTTGCCCATCCAGTAGGTGATATGGAACAGGGAGTTGACCATATCCTCTTCCGAGAAAAGCTTGCAGGCTACGGTAACCTCCTCGTAGGTACGCCCCAAGAGATTGCTGAGGTAGGTATAGGCGGTTTCGAGTTTGAACTCTTCGCCCCGGCGTTCGCGCTCAACAATTTCAGCCAGCATCCGCCATTCCCGCTTCTGCTGGCCTTTGCTGTCCAGACTGTTGCGGTAGATCTTATTGGCTTCGGCGTACAGGAAGGTCAGGTGGGTGAGGATATCGTATATGTCGCTGCGGCCACGGGTCATTTCGATGTAGACCTCCTCGGTATCGATGCGGTAGGCGTTCCGGCGGCGCTTCGGGGGTACGATGGGTTCGAAATGGCTGTGTTCGTATCCCTCCCTCGTGATAAGCCGTATAAAGCGGCATTCCTCGGTGCCTTTGGGCAGCCGCTGGAAGACGTAATGCAGGCCGTGCAACTCTACCCGTTCGGTATCGGTAATGGATCCGTAGATCTCCGGGCGGAGGATCATAAGGTTATCCATAAGGGTCTTGCCGCTCATCCCCCCAGGTTTGTAGCTACCGCGTAGGAGGAGGTGCCGCATGGCGATATAAAGTCGTTGAACGGCCGCCCGACTTTCCTGGGCCCTGGTTCGTTGCTGGCTCGGCTGCATCATGGCGCTAAGGTACTACCGCCGTGCGCTGCTTCGAAAATGTTGAGGTTTCGATCCCGGCGGTATCACGGAAGCAGTTTCTCCGCGCAACTGGTTGTATAGTAGAATTCCAGTTTTACTGGTCATCCCAGCCAGGGAATCGTAAAAGAGGTTAACGAATCGAAAAAGAATATTGCGGTCGCGCTTATTGAGAATTTCAAAGTCGTCGATCAGATTCAGCAGCTCCCGGCGGTTGCTGCGGAAGTCCTGGCTTACGTTGCGCAGCAGCCGGTCTCCCTGGTGGTAGCCGAGGTAGACGCGGTGGTAGATACTCTGCTGGCCGGTCTCTCGGCTGGGAGAGGCATAGGGTGCGCCTACCCAGCCGCTGAAATCGAAGTCGTAGGCGACCGGGACAAGTTTCCCGTCGGCCAGTTCTACGATCTTGACGTTTCGTTGGAGGGCCAGGCTCCAGTCGGCGTTTCCGATCAGGTACTGGAAGAGAGCATGGGTGGCTTCGGCGGTGCCGTCGTACCTGGTGACATCCAATCCATCGGCATCTTCCAGTTCGCGGCCGTCGAAACGTTCGGCCATCTCGTCCGGATCTTCCAGGAGAAAGGCGTATTCGGTTCGGTCCGGATGATTGCCGGCGGCGTCATGGAGGGTCAGTTCAAGGAGCTGGGCGCGAAAATGGGCCTTGGGACTCAGCAGGGCGTAGGCCCGGTAGGCGAGGTATTCTTTCAGTAACAGGTCGGTAGCGGTGCTGTCTCCGTAGCAGCTATTCACGAGTTTGTACTTGTCGTGTTTGGAAAGACCCATACCCTCTAGCTCGCGCTTGGAAAAATTGAGTTTCAGCGGCGGGGTGCTACACCGCGTGCGCCGGAATTTTCCCCGAAGGCTCACGTCTACACCCAGATGCTGGTGATTTCCTTCATTGTCTACAAAGGAAACCGTCCCGGGTAATTCATTCGGCGTGTGGTCGTCGATGCTGTCCAGGGGGACGGTGAGCTCCACTTTGACGGCCCGGGTAGCCGATGGGCCATACAAAAGATCGAAGATGGATTGTGCCGTAAGGGTTCCGCTTAAAAGCAATAGCAGGCAGGCGAGAATGGGTGTACGCATCAGGGTCAAAACTTTACCGGGTATCAAAAACGGTGGTGTTGAAAAAGAAACGATGGTCACCCGGACAAGTTGCTGGCAAAAAACCGAATTAATATTGGTTTTACGTACCTTTATTCCATTCCTGAAAAAGGAATGTTGGCAAAAGGATATTTGTAGAAATAAACTTCTGCACTGGTAATCTTTTTCTTTCAAAGAATATGCCTTTTGCTTTTGGCACCAAATTGGCTGCGTCGGCCTTTTGACACCGCCATAGCTAACAATTTGTCAACTTTAACATTTTTAGGAAGAGCCCTTTAACCAATCTTATCTCAATGACCGCCCTAACAACCTCGCCTACCACCACAGCCGCGAGTAATGAGCAGCTGGAGTTGATCCGCCAATCCGCCCAGGATTTTGCTCAAACCCATATCAAACCCCACGTCATGGAGTGGGACGAGAAGCAATTTTTTCCGCGCGACCTGTTTACCCTGCTGGGGGAATACGGCTTTCTCGGCGTCCTGGTTCCCGAAGCCTACGGTGGGACCGGACTGTCCTACGCCGAATACATCACCATCATAGACGAGATAGCCCAGGTTTGCGGAAGCATCGGACTGAGCGTGGCCGCGCATAATTCGCTCTGTACGAACCACATCCTGATGTTCGCGAGTGAGGAGCAGAAGAAAAAGTACTTACCTAAGTTAGCCAGCGGGGAACATCTCGGGGCCTGGGGCTTAACCGAGCCTAATACCGGGTCGGATGCCGGACGCATGCGCACGGTTGCCGAGAAGCAGGAAGACGGAGGCTATGTGCTGAACGGAGCTAAAAATTTCATTACCCACGGAATAAGTGGCGATATCTGCGTAGTGATCGCTCGTACGGGTGACCTGCTGGATAGCCACGGGATGACGGCATTCATCGTCGAACGGGGGGATGACGGCTTCCGCGGCGGCAAGAAGGAAGATAAGCTGGGGATGCGGGCCAGTGAAACGGCCGAGATCATCTTCGAGAACTGTTATTTACCTGCCGATCGGGTGATCGGAGATGTAGGTGAGGGTTTCATTCAGAGCATGAAGATTCTCGACGGCGGGCGCATCAGCATAGCAGCGCTTAGCCTGGGTATCGCAAAGGGTGCCATGCAGGCAGCACTTGCGTACAGTCAGGAGCGGGAACAGTTTGGAAAAGCGATCAGTCGTTTCCAGGCCATTTCCTTCAAGCTTGCCGATATGGCGACCGAGATCGAGGCCGCGGAACTGCTTACGCGAAATGCCGGACTGCTGAAGGATGCTGGTCAGTCCGTTACCAGGGAATCGGCCATGGCCAAATTGTATGCCTCGGAGACGAGCGTGCGCGTCGCCAACGAAGCCGTCCAGATATTCGGCGGTTACGGTTTTACCAAGGACTACCCCGTTGAGAAGTACTATCGCGACTGTAAACTTTGTACGATCGGAGAAGGGACTTCGGAGATCCAACGACTGGTTATCAGTCGGGAGTTGCTTAAGAAATAGGATGGGATACTAGAGTCAGCGTATCTTGCCGTTATGTCGAGTGTGCCGATACTAGACTTTCTCCGGCTCGTCCGGTTTCCAAACTTACTGGTAGTCACCCTCACGCAGGTGTTGGTTTACTACCGTATTATCCTGCCTGCTCTTGACGCGGAAGGGATTGTAGGCGTATTGCGACCCTGGAAGTTTTTTGAGCTTTGCCTGGTTACGCTTGCTATCACCGCTTGCGGGTACCTGATCAATGATCTGCGCGACGTACGAATCGATGCCATCAACCATCCGGGCAAGAACCTCGTGCTGAAACTCGGCCGGCACAACGTGCAATGGTTATTCGCGGCGATGGTCTTTGTTGGCTATCTCTTTGCGATGCTGCTTGCGCTGCGGCTGGATGAGCGGCAGCTACTCTTCCTTTTTCCGCTCGCCATCGGAATTCTGGCGCTTTACAGCGTGACCCTAAAGCGGCTACCCTTCATCGGGAACTTCCTCGTAGCACTGTATTGCGCAGGCGTTCCCGGAATACTGGTGCTTACCGAGCGCAGCGCCCTGTCGCGTCTGCTTGCGGTTGACCCCACCCTGGGCGCCGATACCGTAAGGGTGTGTATGTTGTTCATGATCTTTGCCTTTGTTGCCACTTTGCTCCGCGAATTGGTGAAAGACATTGAGGATCTGCGGGGGGACCGGCAGGAGGGCCGGCGAACCTTACCGGTGATGGTAGGCGTCACCACCAGTCGCCGGTTGGCTATCGTATTGGGCATCATGGTGATCGTTTCTATACTAAGTCCGGTGTTCCTCGGTTGGCCGGCTTTCATGGAGCCGCCCATGTTGATCTGTATATGCTTGCTACTCCTTGCTATAGTGGTCATCTTGGTTCAGCTTGCCCGCGCCCAGCGGCAGGTGGACTATCACAAACTAAGCCGGCAGATCAAATTCCTACTCGTGGGTGGTTTGGGGCTACTGATTTTCTTCTGATGGATTATTTCGCCCATGCGACCGCCGTCATCGATGAAGGTGCCACCGTAGGTGCCGGGTGTCATATCTGGCACTTCTGTCACTTAATGGCGGGCTGCATTATCGGGCCGCAATGCAATCTCGGCCAAAACGTATTTGTTGCCGATGGTGTCGTCATGGGCGCCGGCTGTAAGGTGCAGAACAACGTTAGTCTGTATTCGGGCCTGGAACTGGGAGATAAGGTTTTTATCGGACCATCCGCTGTCTTCACCAACGTCAAAAACCCGCGTGCTGGCATCAACCGAAGAGGCGAGTATGCAACTACTGTTCTACAAAAGGGAGTCACCATCGGGGCCAATGCAACCGTGGTATGCGGAGTGAAGCTAGGCGAGTTTGCCTTTGTTGGAGCTGGGGCGGTGGTTACGAAGGATGTCAAGCCCTTCGCGCTGGTGACGGGCGTACCCGCAAGACAAATCGGGTGGATGAGTGCCGCCGGGCACCGATTGGCGTTTGATGCCATAGGAGAGGCGGTCTGTGCGGAATCCGGAACCTACCGACTCTGCGATGGAGAAGTAAGCAGAACCTAGTGATGGTTACCTTCGCCGGCTAATATGATTATCCGCTTTGCCATAATAGGATTCGGCCACATCGGCCGGCGACACGCTGCGCTTGTTGCGGCACACCCCCAAGCTCAGTTGGTCGCTCTGTGCGACTTACTTCCGGCCGACGACCTGACCTGGCCGGAGAACGTAGACCGAAGAGTGCCCTTGTACGAAGATCTGGACCAGCTCATCCAAACGACCCCCTTTGACGTGGCCTGCATATGTACTCCTAATGGCCTGCACGCCAGGCAGGCACTGCGGTGTCTGGAAACCGGCCACCACGTAGTGATCGAAAAGCCAATCGCGCTCAAGGTATCGGATTGTGATGCCATCCTCGCCGCTTCCCGGCGGTACGACCGGCAGGTGTTCGGGGTCATGCAGAACCGCTACAGCCCAGCCTCGGCCTGGCTAAAGCAGCTGGTCGATTCAGGCAGCTTTGGCAGGATCTTGCAGGTCCACCTGGATTGCTTCTGGAACCGGGACGCACGGTATTATTTGGAAGGACAAAAAAGCCATTCCTGGCACGGGGATCCGCAACTCGACGGCGGTGTTCTCTTCACACAGTTCGCTCATTTTATCGATTTGTTGTGTTGGACTTTTGGCAAGGTGGAGGTCATCTCTGCCGTGTCGAGCAATCAAACCCACGAGCGATTACACGCTTTTGCTGACACGGGAATGGTACATTTTCGCCTCCCAACCGGAGGCATCGGCAGTCTCAACTACGGAACGGTGATTTGGGACAAGAACTTTGAATCGACCGTTTCCGTCATCGGAACGCGGGGAACCGTAAAGCTTGGGGGGCAATACATGAACGAGCTACGGTATTGCCACCTGGATGGCGTGTCAGCGCCTGCGCTCGCGCCGAGTGCCCCGCCGAATGACTACGGACCCTACCAGGGGTCGGCGGCAAATCACCATTTCGTGATCGATAACGTGGTGAACGTTTTAAACGGCCTGGAAGAGGTAGCAACCACGGCGGAGGAGGGCAGGGAAGTGGTGCGCGTCATCAAGGAGATACACCAACGTTCAGAGCCAGATTAATTTCGGGTCGTCTCCCCGATAGCCCTCTACCACGGCGTGCTGCTGGTACAGGCGACCTATCTCGTAAGCTTCCTCCGGGGCCGGGTTGAGCAGACAAACACCGATTTCTTCCTCCCATTCATTCTGGGGATCGGCCCCGCTTGCCGCCAGGTAATCCATGTTTCGGGCATCCAATAATTGAAGCAGCGTTTGATGGCGGGCCTGATTGACAGCGGGAGGGAGGGACGAAGATCGTGGATTATAGGCAGTAAGAATCACATAGTAGCGAACGCCCTTTTCTGACAGTTGCCGGTCAAATTCCGGTTGCGGCTCGTCTATTTTCAGTATTGAGCCGTTTACCCGGTATTCGGCGTTGCGATAGGCGCGAACTAGCCGTTCGTCCGGAAAAGATTTGCGCTCATCGTTTGGGGTTAGGGGCATAATTGATTGCTGCGTACCTTTGCGGCCCCAAATGGAACCGGCCTAAGACCCGCAGGTTGGCCGCTCACAAAAAGAATTCCCTATGGAGATGGACAGAACTTCCATCATCGGTATCGTCCTGATCATGATTTTGTTCGTGACGTGGCAGTACGTCACCGCTCCGTCCGCGGCGGAGATTGAGATGGAGCAACGCTACCAGGATTCTATTGCCGCCCTTTCCGATCAGGAACTGATCGAGGAGAACGACCCGGAGATCGTACTCGATAACGAAGTAATTACGAGCCAAACCGATTCCGCCCGTCAGTCCGAGTACCGTTCCCGCTTTGGAGCTTTCGCACCGGCGGCCTTCGGAGAAGACGAGGAAGTCGTGTTAGAGAACGACCTCATTCAGCTAACTTTCAGTACGAAAGGGGGCTCAATCCGTAGGGCTGAGCTGAAAAACTACGAGAAGATTGTGGAACAGGACGGCAATAAGGAAGTCCATTTGCCCCTGCTTCTCCTTAACGACGAGCAAAATAAGTTCGAGTACATCATCCCCGTCAATGGAGTGTCCGGTGAGGGCATCCGCTCCAGCGATCTATACTTTGAACCCACGGTCGAAGGAAACACGATTTTTCTCCGCGCACCGGTAGACGGCGGGGGGTACCTGGAGCAGAAGTACACCCTTACCGACGGCACCTACCTGATTGATTACGACGTCCGCTTCGAGGGGCTCAACAACGTCATCGCCAGTTCGGAAGGCATCGTTCAATTATACTGGGAGAATCACCTCGATAAAATTGAGAAGAACAGTCAGTATGAGAGTAATTACTCTACCCTCTACTACAAACCCATTGGCGACGATACGGACTATTGCTCCTGTACGAGTGACGACGTGGAAGAATTGGACGAACAGCCGCTGAAATGGGTGGCCGGTAGCCAGCAATTCTTTACCTCGGCACTCATCGCCGACGACCAGTTCACCAGTGCCGTTCTGACTACAATCGCTGATCGGGAGAGACTGCCGGACAACGAACTGAAAGTATTGATCTCCGAAATCAATCTCCCGGTCGGCACTTCCCCCTCGGAAACCTTTGGTATGTCCTTTTACGTGGGCCCCAATGAATTCGAGCGGTTGCGAGCCATCGGGTATGACCTTTCCGACGTGGTGAGTTATGGTTCTTCCATCTTCGGTTCCATTAACCGCTGGATCATCCGTCCCATGTTCAATTTCCTTTCCGGATTCATTGGAAATATGGGGATCGCGATCCTGGTCCTCACGCTCATCGTCAAGCTGTTGCTTTACCCCCTGACGTATAAAATGCTGGTCAGCCAGTCTAAAATGCAGGTGCTGAAGCCGGAGATCGAAAAGCTCAAGTCAAAGCATAAGGATGACGCTCAGGCACAGCAGATGGAAACCATGAAGATGTACCAGGAATACGGTGCAAGTCCTTTGGGAGGATGTCTGCCCATGGTTGTTCAGATGCCGATCTGGTTTGCCCTTTACCGCTTTTTCCCCGCCTCGATAAGTTTCCGCCAGGAAAATTTCCTCTGGGCCAATGACCTGAGTACCTACGACAGTATCCTCCAGCTTCCGGAATGGATCCCCTTCATGCAGGGCCACCTGAGCCTCTTCGCCGTACTCTGGGCGGTAACCACCGTGATCTATGCGTACTACAATAGTATGCACATGGACTACAGCGCCCAGCCTATGATGAAGTATTTCCAGTACATCATGCCGATCGCATTCCTGGGCTTCTTCAATAGTTTTGCCGCGGGTCTTACCGCCTACCTCTTCTTCAGTAACCTGTTCAACATCATCCAAACCGTGGTGACCAAGAACCTGATCATCGACCAGGATAAACTCAGGGCCAAGCTGGAGGCGAATAAGCGAAAACCCAAGAAGAAGGGTGGTTTCAGCGCCCGATTACAGGAGGCGCTAAAAGAGCAACAGCGCCAGCAAGCCGCCACTCAGTCGAAAAAGGGGAAGTAACTTCAGTCAACCTTCCGCCCGCAGACTTGCTTTAAAGAGGTCCAAGCCTATAGTATGAACTACTTTTTCGCGATGCTT
Source organism: Lewinellaceae bacterium (assembly GCA_963747415.1). Lineage (GTDB taxonomy): Bacteria > Bacteroidota > Bacteroidia > Chitinophagales > Saprospiraceae > Neolewinella. The sequence goes on from CAVVFF010000007.1 coordinate 450,908, forward strand.
TGCCTCGTGCTTATTGCCACTTCCTGCTCCCGTCAGCCGGTGGGTATAGCCGGTTCACCAAATACGCCCGTGCAGGCTCCGATCGAGGACGGTACCGTAGAGACCAATCCCAAGATCGACGAAGCACGCGCCCTGCGGACGCAGGAGGAACTGGCGCAGGGAGAGCTTCCACCGGAGAAAGCGGGAACCGGAAATCTACCCGATGAGGCCGAGTTGAAAGCCCGTAGGCGGGATGAGGTCCGCCAGCGGAGGGATCGCATGAATTCGCCCCAAATAGAAAGCAACGAAACTGCTGAGATCGAGAACCAAGCCAGTGTCGGTCAGGCACCGCTTACCGATCCGGATGTCGTTACACCACCCGAACAGGAGAACCCCGCCATCCTGACGTTTCAAAAATCGAACTGCTACGGAGATTGCGAAGCTTACACTTTTAACCTCCAGACCGGCGGCATGACTTCCTTGTTGGTCGATCAGGGAGAAATCGCTCAGGGACTCTATAACCGGCAGTTGTATTCCGTAGACTACGAACGACTTAATAATTCGATCGACAGCCTAAGGAGCGTGGATCTCGAGCCGCTTTACCCGGTACTGGAGGAAGTGCCAACGGACATTCCTTACCGCCTCATCACGCTTCCGGATGAAAATGGCTTTCCACGAAATATAAAAGTCTACAGCGGCGCCCCGCCGGCCCTCGAACGATTTCTGGACCGTTTGGAGGTGTTGATCGGGGAACAGTCCTGGGAAAAAGTGATCCAAACCGGAGGCGACCGCTAATATTAACAGATACCATTATGGCAGATAATAAGATCATCTTCTCCATGGAGCGGGTTTCCAAGACCTTCCCCGGAGCGAGTAAAAAAGTACTCAACAACATCTGGTTAAGCTTCTTCTACGGAGCCAAGATCGGTGTCCTGGGTTTGAACGGAAGTGGTAAATCCACCCTCCTGAAGATCATCGCCGGCGTTGACAAGAACTACGAAGGCAACGTCGTCTTCGATGGTACCTATAAGATCGGTTACCTGGAGCAGGAGCCTAGCCTCGATCCTAACAAAACGGTACGCGAAATCGCCGAGGAGGGGGTACAGCAGACCGTCGATCTCATGAAGGAGTACGAGGCGGTCAATTTAAAATTCAGCGAACCCATGGGCGACGATGAGATGAACAAGCTCATCGAGCGCCAGGGAGAACTGATGGAAGAATTGGAGAACAGCAATGCCTGGGAGCTCGAGAATCGCATCGATACGGCCCTGGAAGCCCTGCGCTGTCCGCCGGACGAGGCCAAGGTGGACGTCCTCTCCGGAGGTGAGCGGCGGCGGGTAGCCCTGGCTCGCCTGCTGCTGAGTGATCCCGACATTCTCCTCCTGGACGAACCAACCAACCACCTGGACGCTGAGTCGGTGGATTGGTTAGAACAATACTTGCAAAACTTCCCCGGTACGGTCATCGCCGTAACCCACGATCGGTATTTCCTCGATAACGTAGCCGGTTGGATCCTGGAACTGGACCGCGGCGAAGGCATCCCGTGGGAGGGCAACTATTCCAGTTGGCTGGAGCAGAAGTCCCAGCGGCTGGCGCAGGAAGAAAAGCAGGAGAGTAAGCGTCAGAAGACGCTCAAAAGGGAGTTGGAATGGATCCGTATGGCTCCCAAAGCCAAGCAGAGTAAAGGCAAAGCCCGGCTAAATGCCTATGATAAACTCGCCGGAGCGGAGGGTAAGGAGCGAGAAAATAACCTCGAGATATATATCCCGCCCGGACCCCGTCTCGGAGATGTAGTGATAGAAGTGAAGCAACTCAAAAAAGGCTTCGGAGACCGGGTACTTTTCGACGATGCCACCTTCACCATTCCAAAAAATGCCATCGTGGGTATCCTCGGGCCAAACGGGGTAGGGAAATCCACTTTCTTCCGCTTGTTGGTTGACGAGCAACAACCCGACGACGGCGAGATCAAGATCGGGGAAACCGTCGAGATCAGTTACGTCGATCAGGCCCATACCCAGTTACAGGATGGGAATAAAACCATCTACGACGTTGTAAGCCAGGGGCACGATATGATCGAGGTGGGAACATCTTCGGTCAACGCCCGGGCATACCTGAGCCGTTTTAATTTTGCCGGAGCCGACCAACAGAAAAAGGTCGGCATGCTTTCGGGCGGGGAACGTAACCGGCTGCAACTAGCCATGACGCTGCGGGAAGGCGGCAACGTACTGCTGCTTGACGAGCCGACGAACGACATTGACATCAATACGCTGCGTGCACTGGAGGACGCCCTGGACAGTTTTGCCGGATGCGTCCTGGTCATCAGTCACGACCGGTGGTTCATCGACCGCCTGGCTACGCACATTCTCAGTTTCGAGGACGAAGGGAATATTCGCTTTTTCGAAGGTAATTACTCGCAGTACGAAGCCGTCAAGAAGGCGGAACGCGGCGATGTAGCCCCCCGTCGGCCGCGTTTCAAGAATGTGATCAACCGGTAGGCGTCCGTTCGCTTATCTGCATACCTGTAGCTTCCTGCCGGGCGATTATTCCTCGAGTTGGTACCACTCGATATCCCGTAGCGGCGGCCGTCGTCCGCTTTCCTCCGGGGCATAGTAGGTCGCCAGATACTCCAGTATCGGTTCACGTTGTTGACCGAGGTCCCAGAGTCCCTGTTTCTCCTGCATCCAGTTGAGCATTTCGGACCATCCCTCGCGAGTGGCCCGATTTTGGGTGACCAATTTGGCGCTGTGGCAGGCAATACAATTGCCCTTCACGAGGAGGTATTCCCCTTCTGCAATCAAGCCGGTATCCTCGTCGAGGCCATCGACAATACGCGCCGGTTTGGCTTGGGTCGGGCGGGGCGCAGGTTCATGCCAAAGCAGAAAATACCCACCGAGGAGCAGTGCGGCCAGTAAGACCATTGCCAGTAAATAACGGTTCCGGCTGCTCATGTTTAAACCACTTTTACGGCGATCCGGTGGCAGGCGTTATTGAGGTAACCCCTTGGGTTCCAGCCCGGTAGTACCTGCGGCTGCGCATTTCCCTCCGCGTCGGTTGCCCGCGCCCATACTTCATAGTAACCCGCCTCAGGGAAAGTAATTTCAGCGGTGAAGTGTTGCCAGGCGAAGCGATTTACCGCAGGGTTGAGACGACAAGACCGCCAGGTACTGCCGAAGTCAATGCTGTAGTCTACCTGCGCGACGGCTGTTTTGCCGCACCAGGCGTGACCGGCAATTGTCAGTCGGTCGCCGTTGTTGATGATCGCTCCCGTACGGGGAGAGGTGATGAGCGATTTGACGGGCATTTCCAGGATGATACACATATCCTCGTCCTCCACGGTAGTGCCGGGGGCTACCGGTTCGCAGGGTACCCGGTAGGACTGCCCCCCCATCTTTTCCCCATCGTGCACCTGGTCGCGTACGACGATCTCCGAAAGCCATTTCCCGGAGCAACTGGCCGGGTATCCCCCGAAGACCAACCGCAGCGGGTAGCCATTGAGCAACGGCAGCGGTTCATCGTTCAGGGCCCAGGCGATCAGACTTTCATCCTCCAGCGCCTTATCGATGGGAACGCCCCGGGATATCACCACCTTGTCGGGGTCGCCGCTGAGGTGGGTGTCCTTACCGTAATAGCCGATATACACCGCTTTGCTCCGGTCGAAATTGGCTGCTTGCAGGACGTCGCGTAGGCGAACGCCCGTCCAGCGGGGGCAACCCACCGCTCCGGTACTCCACTGGTTTCCCCGGGCGGGGGGGGTGAACTCGCTACGGCCGTTACCTCCACATTCCAGGGTGATCTGGTAGGTGTACTCCGGAAAACGCTCGCGTAGTTCTCTAAGGGTAAAGGTGACTGGCTCGGGTACGGCCTCGCCTGCGATCCGAAGTTGCCAGTCTGCGGGGATTTCCGTTGGCGTCATAGGTAAGTCGCGGGGCACGACGCCGTTGTTGCGCACGAACATACGGTCGGCCGGGGTTACTTCCGGTGCCAGTAGGTGTGGGGGTGTTTCGGCATTTACCGGCCGGTCGTTCAGGAGGGTAAGCCCCGGGTGCTTGCCGGGGAGTGGATCATCCGGCGCGAGTCCCAGCAAGCGGATGCCCGCCGGCAAGCTGGCCGAGAATACAACCGGTAAACCGGCGAGGTAAAGAAAATTTCGTCGACTGAAGCTTGACAGGGTAGCGCTGTTTGAACAAGGGCAAGATAACAACTGTCCTGTTCAGGAAGCTGAGGTACTGGGGTATCTTTGTCCAAAATTGAAATCTCGCGGAAATCCCCCGCATGGTCGTACCGCTTACCGTGCCGGAAGGATTTATGATAGCGGGCACATTCGGAATCTATGAAATGGTTACTGCGCATTGTCGTTGTACTGGCTGTTGTGTACGGCCTGCTGTGTGCGGCCCTGTACATCTATCAGGAGAACTTGATCTTTCGTCCCCGCTTACTCGCGGCAGATTACCGCTTTGAGCAAGGGGAAGAATTTTACATTCCTACCGCCGACGGGGTACTCCTTAACGTGCTTGCTTTTCGTCACCCGAAATCGGAAGGGGCGATCCTTTTCCTGCATGGAAACCGCGGTAGCAACCGCCGAAGCTTACGCCAGGTTGAAGGACTGACCAATACCAACTATGACCTTTACCTGCTGGATTATCGCGGCTACGGCAAAAGCGGCGGGGAGATCGAATCCGAGGAACAGCTTTACACCGATGCCCAGACGATGTACGATACCCTGAAAAGTCACTATGAAGAAAGTTCTATCGTGGTAGCGGGCTACTCATTAGGCACGGGCATGGCTAGCTTCCTCGCCGCCGAGAACAACCCCGCATACTGCATCCTGGCCGCACCCTACGCAAGTATTACGGCCATGAAGAATCTCTGGCTGTGGATGGTGCCGGACTTCATCCTCAAGTACCCCCTGAACACCTTACAGAATGTCGCTCGGGCACGATGCCCCGTGACGGTCATTCATGGCCTGCGCGATGACTTTATTCCATTTGGTATGGCAGAGGAGATCAAAGAAGTAGCTCCGAACCGCGTACAATTGATCCCATTGCCGGATGCAGGACATCGCGGTGCTATATTAGACCCAACCTTTGCTAAAACCATTCTCGGTCTAATCGACTAGCCTCATCACTCTCCCACTAATGCTCTTGTTTCCCCGAGCTTTATTCCTCATCTGCCTAAGCTTACCTTTCGTGACTTGTTCCGATCCTCGTCCCCAGTACGATACCCTGGCGGACTATCCGGTGTACCCCTATGCCGATCTCGGTCTTACGTATACTCCTACCGCCTCCACCTTTAAACTTTGGTCTCCGGCCGCCCAGGAAGCCCGCGTTCACTTTTACGAGGACGACGTCCCCTCCAGCGAAGCCCTGTCTACCCATGATATGCACCGCGCTGATGGTGCCTGGACCCTTACCGTGGAGGAGGATCTGGCCGGCACGTACTACACGATGCAAATCAAGCGAGACGGGCGATGGCTGGCCGAGGCAACCGATATCTACGCAAAGGCGGCCGGAACGAACGGCGAGCGTGGGCAGGTGATCGATTTGTTGGCCACCGATCCGGAAGGGTGGGATCAGGATCGGCGCCCGCCCTTGAGCGCGCCGACCGACGCGGTGATCTACGAACTCCACATTCGGGACCTGAGCATTGACCCCTCCTCCGGGATAGAACATAAGGGTAAGTTTTTAGGACTGACCGAACACGGAACCACCACGCCCGGTGGCGATACGACCGGAATCGACCATTTGGTAGAACTGGGTATCACCCACGTTCATTTACTCCCGAGCTTTGATTTCCTAAGCGTTAATGAAGCCCTGCCCGATTCCGCCCAGTACAATTGGGGCTACGATCCCCAGAATTATAACGTACCCGAAGGAAGCTACGCAACGGATCCTTCCAACGGAATGGTCCGTATCCGGGAGTTCAAGGAGATGGTCATGGCCTTGCACGACGCAGGCATCCGCGTTATAATGGATGTGGTGTACAACCATACCGGCAGGACCGAGACCAGCAACTTTCAACTCCTCGTCCCGGATTATTTCTACCGGTTCAATGAGGACGGAACCTTCAGCAACGCCAGCGGCTGTGGGAATGAGATCGCGAGCGAGCGCCCGATGGTCCGGAAATTTATCCGGGAATCGGTGGAATACTGGGTGGACGAATACCACGTCGACGGGTTTCGCTTTGACCTGATGGGAATTCACGACATCGCAACGATGAACGATATCAGCGAGACCATCCACGGCATCGATCCCACTATCCTCATTTATGGAGAAGGGTGGACCGCCGGCAACAGCCCGTTGTCCGATAGCCTGCTCGCCCTCAAAAAAAATACGGTTGAACTCCAGGAGATAGCCGCCTTCAGCGACGATGTGCGCGACGCGCTAAAGGGCAGCGTATTCCACCACGAGGAGCAGGGCTTCGTCAGCGGTGCGGATAACCGGGCGGAATCGGTTCGCTTTGGAATCGTAGGTGCAACCCGTCACCCCCAGATCGCCTACGATAGTGTCAATTACAGCCACGCTCCGTGGGCTCCGCAGCCAACCCAGTGCGTCAACTACGTCAGCTGCCACGACAATCACACGCTATGGGATCGACTGGCCATCAGCAATCCCCAAGACGGCGTGGCAACCCGGCAGCGAATGCAACGCCTGGCACTGGCCACGGTACTCACCTCCCAGGGAATCCCGTTCCTGCATGCCGGTACGGAAATGTTTCGATCCAAAGGCGGCGACGAAAACAGTTATCAAAGCAGCGATGCCGTTAATGCCATAAAATGGGAAGCTAAGGGCGTACATGAGCAGACCGTAGCCTACATCCGTGACTTGATCGCCCTCCGTAAAGCCCATCCCGCCTTCCGAATGCGCCATACCGCGGACATAGCCAAATCGCTCATCTTTGGGGAAAAGGAAGACGGAAGACTCATTACCTACCGGATTCAGGATGCTCCCGGTGATACATGGAAGGATATTTTCGTTGCGCTGAACGGGCACACGGATACGCAAAAAATCGACCTTCCGGAAGGGGAGTGGCGCCAGGTAGTAGATGGAAGCATGGTGCAACCCATCGACCAGGGGAATAGTCCTTTAGAAGGTACAATCACCCTGACGGGCACCTCCGCGAACGTTTATGTACGATTCACCGATAATTGATCGAATTACCTGTTTCGTCCTTTTTCTGACGCTGCTCCTTACGTCTTGTAGTTCGCCCCGACTGATCTCCTATGGTAATGAAGAAATCATCTGGGCAGCGGATTGGTCGCCATACCACCAGCAAATAGCCACCGGGGGGAATAGCGGAGCAGTCAATCTTTACACGGGGAGAACTTATACACCCGAGGATTCATTCCCCGTGGGCGGTACCGTCACCAAGGTGAAGTGGCACCCGTCCCACATCCTGCTGGGCGTGGCCCTTCAATCGGGCACGGAAGGCACTTTCCTGGTCGACCCGAGGTCAGGCCCCAAAACCTATCTTGACAGCATCTCACCCGAAGGGGCGCGCGGACTCACCTGGAGTCCGGATGGGGAATACCTTGCCGTAGGCGACAATGAAGGTTATCTGCTGATTTATTCCAGTGAGGGTCGCTTGCTGCGTCGCAGGAAAGTGCAGCCTAAAGCTATTATTGATTTGAGCTGGCACCCCGACCGACAGCTGCTCGCTACCGTAGGATCGGGGATCGGCCTGTATGATTTTGCGGCGGATTCCACCCACTATTATGCTTCTCGGGACATACCGGTTCTACTATTGAGCGTTGCCTGGCACCCGGAAGGAGATGTATTCGTTACGGGAGATTACGGAGATGAAGACCTGGGTAATCCGCCCCTGCTGCAATTCTGGACCGTAAACGGTAAGCTGTTGCACCAGGACTCCTCCAGCAGGGCGGAATACAGAAACCTTCGCTGGTCCCCGGACGGGGAAGTATTGGCCAGCGCCAGCGACGGTATCCGGTATTGGTCGGAGGAAGGTCGGGAACTTATGCACACGCTTGATAATCGGTATGTCTGGGGACTGGCGTGGAACGAAACAGGTGATCTGATAACAGCCACGACGGGAGACGGTCGTACCTATGTATTCACGCGCTCCTTGGAGTTCGTTCGCTCCTGGTAAGCTGGCTATTGGCGAAGGGAAGACAGCCGGTCCGCTACCTTCGTCAGCCTTTCCCCCAGTTTGCGGCACATGGTAAGGTCACCTTCCACGGGTTGGAGGGATCCGTCGCCCCCGGCTACGGTGCTGGGGCCATATGGACTGCCACCGTGAATCTTTTCTACGTTGAACAGCGTCGGGTTTTGACCATAGGGGCTACCCACCAAAATCATGCCTAGGTGCAGCAACGGAATGTGGAAGGAAAGGATCGTGGCCTCCTGTCCACCGTGTTGGGTTGCGGTGGAAACGAATACCCCGGAAGCCTTATCCTCTAATTCTCCCTTTGACCACAGCGGACTGGTAGTGTCGATGAACTGTTTGACCTGCGCGGCCATATTGCCGTAGCGGGTAGGCGTGCCCCAGGCGATCCCATCGGCCCAGCGGAGATCGTCGTGGGTTACTTCCTCCAGGTGTGCCATGGACTTTTGCGCTGCCTGGTAGTTTTCGTCGTTCTTCATCGCGGCAGCTGCCTGGGGCAATTCCGAGACCCGTCGTACCCGTACTTCGGCGCCGGCCGCTTCGGCGCCCTCCTTCACCGATTGGGCCAATTTAAAGGTGTGTCCGTAAGTAGAATAGAAGGTGATCAGGATCTTGGTAGTCATGGGTATTGTAGTTACATCATTTGTAATTGTATTATTACGAAATTATGGGATTTAAGTTCATAATGTAGGGAGATTGGTGTGAACTGGAAATTTTCTTTGGCGGCGGAGCGCAGGTTCGAAACAATTCTCCCGGCCATCAATCTCGGCATTAGCCTTCGCCGCCAGAAATTCAGCTTACAAATTCTAAGGCGCGCCGATCCATCTCATTATAATCCTTTCCACGCAATGAAAACCCGACGTGGCCGCCGCGTGCCGGTTGCTCGACGGTGATTAGAGGATGCTTAACACCCAGGTCCGTAGGGGTACAAGCCGTTGGAATGATGGGATCGTTGAGGGCATTTACGATCAGGACGGGGGCGGTCGTGCCAGCTACAAAGTTGCCGGAGGAGAGGTAATCGTAATAGGCATCCAGATCATCGTAACCTCCGATCACCGCAGAAAAGGCCCGATCGAAATCGCGCCAGTGACGAATCCTTTGCAGTTCGTCCAGATCCACGATGCCCGGAAACTGGGCTTCCTTGGCGATCACCTTAGCGGAAAGCGACCGAAAGAATTTTCGCTTGTAAACCCAGTTATCCTTTCGTTCCAGGCTATCCACGCTGTGCTCTATAAAGCAGGGTGCGGAAAAAGCGATGCCGTGGGTAACTTGAGGCGGGCGGTCCTCACCGATCGTACCCAGGTATTTCAGGGTCAGGTTGCCGCCCATACTATAGCCGGCAAGTACAATACGATCATATTTTCCCGTTGCCAGTGCGTGATCTACCACGGTTTGCAAGTCTTCGCTTTGTCCGTGGCTGTACAACTTACGGGTCTTGTTCATCTCGCCGGAGCAGCTTCTGCAGTTCCAGGCCAGTGCATCCCACCCATCCCGGGCGAAGTACCGCGCGGCACTCACGATGTAGGATCTCCTGCTGTCTCCTTCCAGTCCGTGACTGAGGATGATGAGCCGCCGGCGTCCTTTCTCCGAAAGCCAGTCCAGGTCGAGGAAATCGTCGTCGGGGGTGCTTATACGTTCCCGGTGGTACTCCAGTGGGAACCCACCGAAGAGGTTAGGTACAATGGTCTGGTAATGACCGATAAAACGTTCAACCATAGCAAAAGGAACCAAGTGCCTTAACAACCAATGAGTCCCGGCTGGGTTTGGTTAGCTTTCCGACAACTAACCGGGAGCGAATGAAATATCCAATCACTTTACTGTTTGCTTTAGTCGTTTGTTCCTGCGCTTCGGCGCAAATGAATAGCGACCTTCTGCTACTGGAAACCGAGCGGTTGGACCATCAGCAACAAGCCATGCTGGCCCTCGGGGGCTGGTCCATTGGTAACATCGCCCTGGGCCTGGCGCTGCGTAGTCGTACCGGGGGTAGCCGCCGCCGCTTCCACGAGATGAACGCTATCTGGAACGTGGTGAATTTGGGCATAGCCGGCATCGGATACCTTAGGCTTGGTGATCCGGTGAATAGTCCCCTGGCCGCGTGGCAGGAAAATATCGGATTTGAAAAAATTCTGCTGTTCAATGCCGGGCTCGACGTCGGCTACGTTTTCGGTGGGCTGTATTTACTAGAGCGATCGCGGCAACCCCGGGCAGACGAAGACAGGCTTTCGGGCTATGGCAGAAGCATTATCCTGCAAGGGTCCTTTCTCTTTGTCTTTGATCTCATTAACTATTTTGTCGCACAGGAGCGTGACGAGGGTTACCAACTTATATTGGGGGGTATAGACACCGGGGTGGGCATGCTACTCAGCTTTTGAGAACGAATTGTCCGTTGTCACTCGGACATGGCCCGCTGACCGGTTACCTTGCGCATAACTTGTCTCTCGTGCAAATCGTTATGCTCTATAACCTAAACCTTCATCGCACTGTGAAAATGCTTCTGCTGGTTTTGCTTTCCGCCTGGGGAAGCTGCCTTGCCGGGCAGTCTATGCGTATCGAATACTTTACCGTTACGGATGGCTTATCTACCAGAGATATCAATGACTTGCACATAGGCAGGGACGGATATCTATGGGTCGCCACGGCGGATGGCCTGAACCGATTCGACGGCCATGATTTTGTTCCTTTCGGACAGGGGCTGGCCAATGAGCCAGGCCTGAGCCGCGGGGCCGTAGAGTCGATAAATCCGGATAACGACGGTGGCTTAATTCTCACCTACGATGAGTTTTACGGCGTTTTTGACCGTTTTGATCCCCGGGACTTTTCCATCGAACGCATTCCTTTACTGCCCAGCACGGGCGTGGACGGATTTCCCCGCAGCATTGAGACCGACGACCTGGGCAGGACCTTTTTCGTAACCATTGGCGAAAAGGGAACGATTCTTTATGAGTACACTTCCCACGGCTTTGAACAGATTTTTCAGGATTCAACCGACGAATGGAATACGATTACGTCACGTGTCGAACTCAAGCCGCTTAGTAACGGGCAATTTATCATGTACGATGAAGAACACGGTTTTCGCCACGTGTCCGCTAACGGGAAACTACTGAACACCTTCTTTCCGCGTTTGTCCAGCCAGCGCCGGTTTTACGTCATGGAGGAAGGGCCGGACGGCTATTTATACCTCAGCTTCCGGGACGGGATTACGCTTTACCGGTATGATCCCAGCCGAATGGGCAGGGCCGAACCGGTTCCGAATCTCGATCAAGGGCTTCGGTACACGCAAGTATTCCGTGATGAACTTGGGCAGCTACTTTTCCTGGGAACGGAAGACATACTGGGTAAGCAGTTTCCGAGGGAATACTACCTGCTGGATACGGCAGGCAACTTCGGTCTGTTTAATCGGGAACTTCCCGTCGATCGATTGGTGACAAGCGTTGCCGCCCTCAACTTTAACGAGACCATTTACCTGGGACTTCGGGAAGGTTTAGGCGTGATCGAGCGATACGTGAAATCGATAAATAATTACCTGGAAGGCCAGGGCAACGCGCTTTACCAGAATTCCGTGAGAGGAATTGCGGAGGATGCTGACGGCAAGGTTTACATCGCCCAGGATGACGGAACCATCAACACGATGGATCGCGGCATTAATGAGATGACTGCCTTACCCCTTGTAGATACGGCCGGAAACGTGATCCTGATGCGTGAAAACCGGCAACTGATCTACGACCGGGCTAGAAATGCGGTTTGGGGAGTAGCGCAGCCGGCGGGCTACGTAAAGGGTGGCCTCCTGTTCCGCTATGACGTACAGACCGGTATTACCACGCCTTACGCATCAAAATATTCTCTTTTGTGCCTGACGGTGGCGCCCGACGGAAAGCTGTTCCTTGGTGCGGCCGACCCTAAAAAGGGTGGGCTGTTGTTGGACTTCGATCCGGCCACCAGACGTTTTTCGGAGCGATTTGATGCGGACCCGGAGGAGGCTTTACTTGAGGGCATCCGGATAAATTACCTGTTGTATTCCCGCCGGGGGGAGTTACTCATCGGTACCCGCCACGATGGCCTCTTAGGCTATGATCCGGCTACCTCTGAGGCAAAGGAGTATAAGGTCGTGACGACCAGCGGTGAGCGTGCCGAGATCGATCTCAACGCCATCACCATAAATTGCATTTACGAGGACATCGGGGGCCGGTGGTGGCTGGGTACCGATGCGGGACTGAGGGTATACAACACGATCACCAGTGAGGTGCGTCGGTACGAACGGCAAGACGGACTGAGTAATAATACGGTGGTTGGCATTGTACCGGATTCCCTTGGTGGGTACTGGCTATCAACGCGCAATGGATTGGTTCACCTGCCAAAAGACCTTGAAAACGGCACCTTTCGACGGTATTACCAGGAGGATGGACTAGCTAATGAGGAATTCAACAAATACTGCGCTCACCGCGATAACAGCGGAAGATATTTCTTCGGTGGTGATAACGGGCTTTCCGTCTTTCGCGATGATGACCTGAGCGTCGAAAGTGCCGGTTCGGACGTAATGTTGACCGAGGTCGTTATTTACGGCAGGGGGGAGAACCGCACCATTACTCGTAATCTGGACGAACTTAAGGAGATCACGGTGAAAGCCAACGAAAAGAGCATTGCCGTCTCCTTCGCGCTTCCGGTAGGACAGCGCCCGAGCCTCACCCAGTTTCGGGTAAAACTCGATGGCTTCAATGAAACTTGGCAAGAGTTACGGAACGAGCGTACGGTGCGCTATAACAACCTTCCCTCCGGGCAGTATACCCTGATGGTACAGGGCGCCGGTGCCAACGGTAATTACGGGGACGATTATCTCAGCCTGGATATTCGGGTGCGGCAGTACCTGATTGAAAAGACCTGGTTTCAATTCGTCATCGCCATTGTCATCGTCGGGCTATTCTTCTTTATCCTTCAGGCTAAATTGCGGGAAAGGTTACGCAACGAGCAATTACGTACGCAATTAAGTAGTGACATACACGATGAAGTCAGTGGGTTGCTCGCCGGCATTACGCTTCAGGCCGAATTGCTACAGCATCGCACGGAAGATGAAAAGCTGCGGATGCGTTTGCAAACCGTGGGTGAGGCAGGACGGAATGCCATGTCTAAAATGAGCGATGTTATCTGGAGCATCGACAGCCGCCGCGACAACATAGGCAATTTGCTGCAACGAATGCAGGAACACGCGGACGAGGTATTACTTCCGCTGGATATTCGCTACGATTTTCGGGCTACGGGTTTCGTGATCGAGCAAGAACTGCCGGGAAACGTACGCCAGGATCTCTACTTTATCTATAAGGAAGCGGTCAACAACATTGCCCGACACAGCGATGCCACTTTCGTCGAGATCGAGTTGGAACAATATGCGCAAACCTTCGAGATGTTCATCCGGGATAACGGTTCCGGTACCAAGAAAGACGCTAATCCTACCTATTCGAGTAGTCGCTTCACGCCGAAGACCGGCCAGGGGAAGGACAATATGCGTATGCGCGCGCAACGCCTGCGGGCCGAGTTGACCATTGATGATCGCGCCGGTTACACGCTCACCCTTAGGATGCGTCGGTTGACTTAAAGGTCAGATCGCCGGCATCCAGGCCAGGCAAGTGGGGCTTTTGACATTACGAACCACCCGGTGAAGCTGTAAGGCTCCTCCGGCGCCTACACGGAACACACCCAGGGTATGGTCTTTCAGGTTGGCGGAAAGGAGCCATTTTCCGTCCGGTGACAAAAGGATGTCACGCGGTCGGATGCCCCCGCTGGGGTAGGTATCCCGGGTAAATAGCTTGTTTTCATCGCCGATCTCCAGGCGCAGCGTGCTGATTACGCTGTAGTTGCGTTCACTCACGTATACGTTCCGTCCGCGACGATCCAGTCGAATGGCCGCACCGCTGGCCCCTTCCACCGCCCGCTGGGGGAGGGAAGGGACATTCAGGGCTATTTCCGGGACTTCACCGCTCAGGTTGATCAATACAACCCGGCCACGGAATTCGCAATTGACGAGCAGGAAATCTCCGTCGGGATGTAATACACCGTGGCGCGGACCGGACCCTTCGGGGAATTTGACATCCAATTCCGGACAAGCCTTAAGGATTCCAGTGTCTTCTCGATCGAATACCCGTAAAAGGTCGCTGCCAAGGTCACAGATATAAACACGTCCCCGCTTGGCATCGTAAACTTCGCAGTGAGCGTGGGATTGGTTTTGGGGATCTTCGAGGGGGAGCCGTTGCAGGTGATCCCCGGGTGAGCCATTCTGCCGAAGGCCTACCACGTGAATCGAACCGGTAGTGTAGCAGCTCACCAGCAAGGTGGCTTTAACCAGGCTGAGGTGACACGGGTGGTCGCCCTGAAGCAGTGTTTCACCCAGTCCTTCGAAGGCAATGGCATTTTTACCCCCTCGTCTTACCCGAAAGGCGGTCACGCCGGCACCGTCACTTTCCGGACATTCCCGTACGGCGTAAACGATTTTTCGGTCGGGATCAGTGCATAGGTAACTGGGGTTTACCTCCGCTACCCATCCCCGGTATTCCAGGTGACCGGTCTTGGGAGAAAAGTCATAGGCACTGATGCCCCGGGCTTTACCGGGTGCATCATCACCCATATCTATGGTGTAAGCGCCTACAATAAGCAGCATTCGTCTGGATTGGGACTACCTGAAATCAAGGTCGTCACTACCAAACATATCGGCGAGAATGTCCCGAAAGTTTAGGCTGTTATGCATCGCCTCCTTATTAATCACTTCCATTTCCGCCAAACCCTGTAGTACGAGCTCCATATAGAGGTAGGTATCTTCGGCTGTCATGGAATTTTCAATATGGGACTTTACAAACTTGCGCAGTCCGGCGACATTATCAAGGGCTTTATGGTAATCGGCGTTACTGCCATCGGTCAACAGCTCTACCACATTCCCGCCACTGAAGTAGGCCCGGATAATACCGTAGGGATCGCTTTCGCTGCGGCCGTCGGCGGATACCTCCGCCGGATCGGGGAAGTGGGCGAGGAAACTGTCGCGAATGGATTTGCCCAATAGTTTCATCGCTACCCCGTAGGCTCCCTCCTGTTCGCCTTCGTACACCAGTTCCACCTTACCGGTAATGGCAGGAACCACGCCCCAGAAATCCGTTATACGGGCCACAGTCTTCGCGTCATCACTTAACAGCGACCGACGTTCCGCGGTGGAGACCAGGTTTTCCAGTGCCGTAATACTCAAACGGGCGGAAACGCCCGACTTTTCATCGACGTATTCACTCTCCCGGGCAGCGAAAGAAAGCTGCTCGAGCATAATTTTCAACAGGTCGGGAACCTTTACGCGTCCGGTCTGATCGTCGGTCAGCGTAGCTTCCTGGGTAGTAATCGCGCGGGCAATATCCACGGTTTTGGGATAGTGGGTGAGGATTTGACTTTCAATCCTGTCCTTGAGCGGCGTGATGATGCTGCCCCGGTTCGTGTAGTCCTCGGGATTAGCGGTAAAGAGGAATTGAATGTCCAGCGGCAGGCGAAGCTTGAATCCCCGAATCTGGATATCGCCTTCCTGAAGGATGTTGAACAGCGACACCTGAATACGTGCCTGAAGGTCGGGCAGTTCGTTGATCACGAAAATTCCCCGGTGGGCGCGTGGCACTAGTCCGTAGTGAATGACGCGTTCGTCGGCGTAGGTCAGTTTTAGGGTAGCCGCCTTGATGGGGTCGACATCGCCGATGAGGTCGGCAACCGATACATCCGGGGTAGCCAGTTTCTCGACATACCGATCATTGCGGTGCCACCAATCGATGGGGGTGTCATCACCCATTTCCTTGATGAGGTCGGTGGAAGAACGGCTGATGGGCTGAAGGGGGTCGTCGTTTAATTCACTGCCGGCGACCACCGGAACGTATTCATCCAGGAGATTGACCAGCAGCCGCGCAATACGGGTTTTCGCCTGTCCGCGAAGACCGAGAAGCAGGATGCTGTGACGACTTAAAATTGCCCGCTGAATATCCGGAAGCACGGTGTCATCAAAACCGAGAATGCCGGGGAAGACTGTTTCTTTATTTCTTAGTCGCTCGATGAGGTTATCGCGGAGCTCCTGCTTGACGGTGCGAGGGGTGTATCCGGTCGCTTTCAGCTCACCGAGGGTTTTGGCCTGAGCCATAGATAGCTTAGTTATAGTGGGGGAAAGTTGTTAAACGGGTAGCTAGAGAATTGGTTCTGATGAGGCCACGCGGCGGGTAATTTCCGTTTAGGATTATACCCTGCTGGCAATCGGAACGTTAAATCTTTATCCAGTTCCCAATTTTACTTGATCGGGCAACTGGTGGCCATCAACAACCGCATTCCTATTGTATTAAGGTCCGTGTTTAGGGACCAATGCCGCGGTCAGGCCGGAATAGTTGACACTGACAAACCTTTCTAGATGTACAGGGTACTTACCGCTTGTCTGTTGCCATTATTGCTTGTTACCAACCTGTCTGCCCAAAACGGTCCCGGTGGGGTAGGGGACGTTTCCTCCAACGGACTGTGGCTGCGCGCAGATGCGCTGGATCAACCCGACGGTTCTATGGTAGCGAGCTGGACGGATACCTCCGGAAACGGCAACCATGCCCTGCAGATGGATATCAGCCGGCAGCCCGTTTACCACGCATCAACCAGTTTAAACGGGATGCCTTCCGTACGCCTCGACGGGATTGACGACCAACTGGTAGTTCCGGATGCCGATATTCTCGATGGAAGTACCGCAATCACCTACTTCGCCGTGCTCCGTCCCTATAACCTGGATAGTGAGCCGCGCGGGATTTTAGGTAAGCGCATCACCTACACCCAAGAAATCGAATACGCTTACGATTGGTTTTTTTGGAATAATCGTAAGATCCAGTTGGATGTCCACACAAATAATAACCGATTTTTACTTTCCTCCTTCACGTTTGACAACGGCAACAATTACCTCCTTAGCTGGGATTTCGACGGCAGTCGTCCCAGCGCTACCCGTTCTGTCTTATACATAGACGACCGGTACCGGCAGGCCTCCAACGAAAACAGCACTTCCCTTCCAAATAGTAATCGTGACCTGGCGATCGGAGCGCTTAACGAGGATTACGGGAAGTACCTGGCCGCCGACTATGCGGAGATCATCCACTTCAATTACGCTTTGAACGACGTGGAACGGCTGCTGGTCAACAACTACCTGGCTGGGAAATACGGACTGCCCCTCACGTCCACCGACCTTTACCTCCAGGATGATGTGACCAACGGCGACTACGACCACGACATCGCGGGCATCGGACGAAAGGACGCCCTCACGGCCGTTACCGAAGCCCGGGGGACCGGCCTTTTGACGATCGTCAATCCGGAACACCTGGACGACGATGAATATTTCCTTTGGGGTCACGATGGAGGAGCAATGGCGTTCACGAACACCACGGATTTGCCGCCGCTTACCACAGCGATGCTCGACAGGGTGTGGCGGATCAGCGAGACGAACGCGGCAGGGTCGCCGGTATCGGTGGGCGGTCTCGATGTTCGGATAGAGATACCTGGCTTCGATGCTGCCGAAGCCGGAAAACTGGCCATCGTTTTTGACAGCAATAACGACGGTTCGTTCTTTGACGAAATCCCATACGCCGGGTTCACACACCTTGGCGAAGAGACTTATGAATTAACCGGCGTAAGGGGCCACCAGGACGGTAGCCGAATGACACTTGCCTTACTCTCGTATGATGCAAGTCCCATTTTGCCGGTAGACCTTCTCGGATTCCAGGCTCACCTTTCAGGAAACGAAACCGTCCTGCTCACCTGGCAGGCGGAAAACGAAGTAGACCTGGCTTATTATTCCGTTGAAAGATCAGCCGACGGACGCCACTGGGAGCCCATCGTATCCCTTTCGCCGCAAGCCGTGGCGGGAGAGATTGCCTCTTACGATTTTCAGGACCTGCGCGTTGATGCGGCGGGTATATTGTATTACCGTTTGAAGATGGTCGATACCGACGGTAGCCATCGCTATTCTTCCGTAGAGAACGTTTTCGTCTCAGCCTGGAAGCATGTTTCCTTATACCCAAACCCGGTCATCGATAAGTTTTGGATCAAGGGTGCGGCAATACGGGTTGGGCAACTGTCGATTTACGATGAAATGGGGCGTAGTGTTCTGGGTAACGTAGATGCCAAACAGCTGAGTAGCAATCAGTTGGAGCTTACTGCCGGGCGCCTTCCATCCGGTATCTACTATGTTACTGTCGGCAAAGAACGGATCGCATTCCGGAAGAATTAGCCCGGAAGCTCTGAGCGTTTTCCCCAATTGCCCCCCCCAATAGGCGTACAAAACAGGGTCGTTTGAAGTGTTAGAAAAATTATTGTGCGGTTTAACAAAAAAATCGTATATTATATTGATCTTTACCCTAACACTTAAAGCAATCATTATGGACTTCTTCGCACTAGCATTAATTTGCATGTTGATCCTGGCCAGTCTGGCCCTGATCCTCTTTACCGTTTACCGACTCATCACTGGCATCAATACGCCGGCTCATTAAAACAACACTATTGAAGCAAATCTACTTTTTTCAAGCTTTCGCGCTTGGAGGGAGGCAGGTCTTTGGACCTGTCTCTCTTTTTTTGTCCCCGCGGGGAATCACGCTTTCCACGGCCAGCTACTCCGGCATCCATTTGATCTCCTCGACACCCTCCTGATTGGCGAGATAGCGGGAGAGTACGAAGAGGTAATCGCTGAGGCGGTTCAGGTAAATGACCGCGGCGTCGACTTGGCCGAGCTGCACCGTCCGCCGCTCCGCCCTTCGGCAAACCGTGCGGCAAAGGTGGGCGAAACTCACCGGGAGTGATCCGCCAGGCAGGACGAAGTGCGTCATTTTTGGTAACGATTCGTCCATTTCGTCCATATACGACTCTAACTGCGGAACCGCCTTTTCCGGAACAGCATACGTGCTATCGGGGCGGTCGTCGGCGAGCATGGCGCCCAGAGCGAACAGATGCCGCTGTTGTTCAAGCAGCTGGGCACGGATGCGGGAACCGGCTGCTTCGGTGGGGGCGATATGATCCCGGAGCAAGCCGAGACAGGCATTTAGTTCATCCACCGTTCCATAAGCTTCCACTCGCTTATCGGCTTTACTTACCCGGCGGCCGCTGAAGAGCCCGGTATCGCCCTTGTCTCCGGTGCGGGTATAGATTTTCATTGGTCGTTGTTTTTTTCGAGCCGGGCCACCCTTTTATATAATTCTGGCAGCCGGGCGAATAAAATGGTACTCTTAACCCAGTCGCGGTACCCAAAGGCCGGTGCCCCGGCAAGAGACTGATTGGTTTCTTTAATGTGTCGGGCAATACCTGACTGGGCCTGTATGTTGGTCCCATCGGCAACCGTGAGGTGACCGGCAAAGCCAACCTGGCCGCCAATTCTGCAATTCGCCCCGATCTTGGTAGAACCAGCTACACCGGTCTGGGCGGCAATGACGGTATTCGCCCCGATTTCTACGTTATGACCAATTTGGATGAGGTTGTCCAACTTCACGCCGCGACGAATGTGGGTAGATCCCATCGTAGCTCGATCGACGGTAGTATTGGCACCGATCTCCACCTGATCCTCAATTACGACGTTTCCGACCTGGGGCACTTTGCGGTAGTTTCCCTCCCCATCCGGCAAAAATCCGAAACCATCGGAACCGATTACCACGTTAGCGTGCAGTACGCAATCATCTCCCACGACGCAATCGCGCAGTATTCGGGCACCCGGGTAGATGGTGCAATTTTTACCGATTCGGACATTCGGGCCGATGAAGACCTGATCTAGGATTACGGTTCCGACGCCTATGCTGGCTTTTTCACTCACGACCGTGAATTTTCCGATCCGAACGCGCTCCGCCAACTCCGCAGTTTTATCTACCACGGCATGCTGACTGATCTGGCGTACCGTCTTGGTTGCCTCATCTTGCTGATAAACCTGCAGCAGACCGCTGACGGTTTCGTAAACGTTGTCCACGCGTAACAGGGTAGGAGATACGGGTTTCCGGGGTTGGAAGTCCCGACTGACCAGTACCGCGGCAGCCTTGGTTTGGTAAAGGTGATGCTCGTAGGCAGGATTAGCCAGAAAAGTGATCTGACCGTCGCCGGCTTCTTCAATGCGGGCCGGACCGGTGATGATCACTTCGGGGTCACCATCGATGGTGGCATCAATCATCTTGGCCAGTGCCGCGGCAGAAATTTGCATATTAGGTTTTAAGGTAGGGTTAGATGATCTGGGGTAAGTCGTCCATCGGGTCCTCCGGCGGTGTTATCCGCCTTAGTACCTCCGACTGAATTTTCCGCATCGTCTCGAACTGTTCCAAGACTTCATCGCGAAAAGACTGGTCTACATATTGCCGTAAGTGACCCATATTTGAAAGGCGCTCCCCCTTGCGAAAGCGATAGATCTGCGTGATACCTCCGAGTTCGAACTGAACGGGGAACCGACCGTCGTTCTCAAATACCGTTATTTGCATCCGGGGATCGGGAAGTCGACCAATTATGCGCATGGCACTGTCATTTTTAGCAAAAGTAGGGAAAGGTGGGGCAACGCGTTGAAGGTGGTCCTGGCCGTATCCATTACCTTTGCGGCGATGAAAAGAGTAATGATCACCGGAGCGGGTGGCCAACTGGGGCAAAAACTGATCGGTGCAGCGAAGTCAGCACCCCGGGACTGGCGCATATTTGCCTACAATCGGTCCACCCTTGATATCACGAAAGAGGAGGATATCGAGGCCGCAATCGCTGAGGCCCGACCTGACATCTGCCTCAATGCCGCGGCGTATACCGCCGTGGATCGGGCGGAAACGGATGCCGAGAAAGCGCGAGTCATTAACGTGGAAGGAACCCGGAAACTGGCCTTAGCCTGCTATGACCGGGGTATAGGCTTTACCCATTTCAGCACCGATTATGTCTACGCGGGGGGACAAAGTCGGCCCTTAGTGGAAACCGACCGGACGGAAGGAACAAGCGTATACGCACGCACCAAGCTTCAGGGGGAAAATGAAGTGCTCAGTTGCCACTCCGGCGCTTACGTGATCCGAACCAGCTGGGTTTTCGCCGAGTACGGAGAGAATTTCGTGCGCACCATGATCCGCCTGGGCCGGGAACGTGACGAACTCAGTGTGGTAGCCGACCAGATTGGCTCCCCTACCTACGCAGCTGATCTTGCCGCGGCCGCCATCGAGCTGGCTACTTCAGGGGCGGCGCCTGGCGTGTATAACTTCAGTAATAGCGGCGTTTGCTCGTGGTACGACTTCGCTAAGGCCATACACGATCTGGCCGGCATAAAATGCCACGTCAAACCCATTCCAAGCAGCCAGTATCCTACACCGGCCACCCGACCTTACTACAGCGTGCTTAACACCCAGAAGATCGCCCAGGTGACCGGTACGCCGAGACACTGGCGGGAGGCCCTGGCAGACTGTATGCAGCGGCTAGAAAAATTGTCAGCTACCGCGGTGGTCTAATTGGCCCGAATATGAGTCCCACCCCCCGTTCGGAGGGAGGATATATTGCCCAAGACTACGGTATCCACCCCGGCGGTGATCGCTGAAATGGCATTATCCATTTTCGGAATCATGCCGCCATTGATCACGCCTTCCCGCACATACCGTTCGTAACTCTCGGGGGTAAGGTGCTCAATAACCGATGC
Source organism: Lewinellaceae bacterium (assembly GCA_963747415.1). Taxonomy (GTDB): domain Bacteria; phylum Bacteroidota; class Bacteroidia; order Chitinophagales; family Saprospiraceae; genus Neolewinella. Next base: position 472,650 of record CAVVFF010000007.1, read on the forward strand.
CGGATCGTTGATGTCCTTCAGAACACCCGGGAGTTCAAAACAGTAATCTAGCCGTACGGTATGCCCGGCCGCAGCCAGTGCCCGCGCTGTTTCATTGGCAATGGTATCCGCATTGGTGTTAAGCAACTGACCGTGGCGGTCGTGGGTAATGGGGCAAAGAACAGGTCGCAGCCCCAGACGCAAAAGCGCATCCAGCAGGGGGGCATTGACGGCCAGGACGTCCCCGGCAAATCCGTAATCAATATCGCCGACCGGGCGCTTCTTTGCCAGTATGGCGTTCCCATCCGCTCCGCTCAGGCCTATGGCATTCGTACCGCGGGCCTGTAGTTGGGCAACAATGTCCTTGTTAATGGATCCCCCGTAAACCATAGTTACCACTTCCAAGGTGGCCTGGTCGGTAATTCTCCGGCCTTCGATCATCTTAGGGACATTGCCGGTGGATCGCAGCACCTCGTCGGCTCGTCGACCTCCCCCGTGGACCAGGATGGCCGGTTCAACCAGATTGGAAAAATAGTCCAGCGCCTCGTAAAGGGTGGCCGGATTATTCAACACGTTACCGCCAATCTTCAATACGATCATGGCGAAAGTTACTCATAAACCGGCTCCACCGTATAGCCTTCAGCGCGAAGCAGCGCGATCACGCCGTGCTCACCACCCAGGTGGCCGGCTCCAACCGCGTAAAGGGCGGGAGATGTAGTAAGTCGTTCCATAATATTGGGGACCCAATTCTCATTTCGGCGAATAACTAGCATTTCTTCAAAGTCCCCGAAACCCTCACTTTCGCTGGTGATCAGCGCGGACATTTCCGCAACCCCCTTGCGTTTGTACATCGCGACCATCTGGTCGAACTGGCTATCTCCCTCGGCCATTTCGGAGCCCACTTCGTTGGCAATAGCCTGGTACAGCATCTCAGCCTGCACGGAATACGGAATGCTGTCGAAGAGCGCCAACTGAAAATCCATGGTTTCCAGGCCGCTGATCGCTTTTTCGCCGGCCTCGGCGATCTCGGTAAGTTCCAACTCGTAGCTTTTGGTTCCGCCTTCTCCGTGGCCTGATCCGCTAAACGGGTTACCAGAAGTCAAATCCTGTCCTACCATGGCGGAAAGGAACATCGGCTTCATGCGCTGAAAAAACATGAAGGGCAGTCCAAGGTCGTTGAAGTAGGTGGCAACACTGTCATAACGGGCCTTCGGGAGGAGGTCACTCAGCGAGGTGTCATTCTGCATGTTGATCCTGTTCATCATACCCATCATATTGGCGGGATTGGTCATCTCGCGGGGATCTACCTCGAAGAGAACCTCATCCACGTCGTTGATAGCGCGGACCACACTGCTTTCCAGAAAGTAATCTTCGGCGGGAATGATATGGATCGTACCAAAAAGATAACTTGGCGATTCAACCTCCTTTCCCGTAATGCGCCACAAAAGGCTGGTATCCCGCGTAGTGGGTACCTGAAATACCGCCTCGCTTTCCTCCAGATCAACCGGGGCAGTTCCTTGCGCGGAAACGGCGGTAGTGAGCGAAAGACCCAATAAGGCCAGCAAGGTTTTGATACAGGGGATAACGCGCATAGGTAATAACTTGAACGGCGACCCGCCGCAGGATGTAAAAAGGCTTAGTTGGGGGAAAAGTTGCTGACCGGTTTGCCGACTAGCACCCTCCGCAATACCAAAGACGATATGTTATTCCCGGGCCACGTTGTTCCTGCGTCCCCGCCCCGATCGTACCTTTGCCGAAATGCAAGACATTTTCGATCTTATCGGACGGATACTGCTGTCGTTCATCTTCTTCTTCGAGGCATACGACTACTTTGCCTTCGAGCAGTTGAACCGAAAGGCCATGACCATCTACGGCCTGACCTGGAACCAGGATTTCCTGCTTTACGGCGCTATTCTCCTGTTGCTACTGGGCGGGTTGATGATCCTGTTGGGTTATCGTATGCGATTGGGGGCAATCCTCCTACTTGTCTATTGGGTGCCGCTGACCTTCATTGTCCACGATTTTTGGAACGTGACGGAAGGCACGGAGGAATTCAGGTTGCAAAGCCTTTTCTTCATGAAGAACCTGGGCATCATGGGCGGGTTGCTGCTGGCGGCAACGCACGTTAGCGGAAAGTACCGCCTGCGGCGGCTCTTTGCGACGACCACCGTACGTGGCTGATGCCTGGCTACCGAAGCGAGCTCACGAACATCTCCATCATCTTCTTAAATACCGGATCACTGAAATCCTCTGCGATCACGTCCACCATTTCCTCAATGTCATCATCGACTACGGAAAGTAAATGGCGACGCAAGTACCGCTTGGTACGCAGGAATACCGGAGGATGAACCTGCATCAGCTTACGACAATACGCTTCGGCGCGCGGGAGCACTTCCTCCGCCTCGAGCGACTCGTTGACCAGGCCGTGCTGCACCGCCTCGTCGCTGGTATACATTCTAGCGCCCTGAATATCGGCCCAGGCCCGGGGTTCGCCGAGATAATAGGCATATATGTCCGCCATCATTTTTGGAATCTGCAGACTCATGTTGAATTCGTTCATCCCGACCGTGTGCTTTTCTCCCCGGGCCATGATACGGTAGTCCGCCGTGAGGGCCAGCACCGTTCCCCCGGCGGGGGCGAAGCCCGTCAAGGCGGCTACGAAGGGCTTGTCGAACCGAACCATGGTTTGTAGCGCGGCGAGATAAGCGTAGAAAAAATGAGCTAGCTCGTCCTTATTGCTTGTCGCCAGCATCCTGACGTCTAGACCGGCACAGAAGCAGTGCGGCCGGCCGGCGAGCACTACTCCGTCCACTTTATCGTTTCCCGCCAGGTCGAGGAAGCTGGCACGCAGGTCGCGCGCCAGGGCGGTATTGATGGCATTTACCTTTCCGTTTTGCAGGGTGACGGTGGCCAGTCGATCGTCGATGGAGACGTGGAGGGTGGAGTAGTCAGGCATGGCGGTAAGATAAGCATCCGGCTGACGTTAGTCTTTGGACCGTACTTTAGGAAACCGAAACCGCAACGGACGGCGTCAAAAGACGATGGTCCGCGAAGGAGTCGCACACAACTTTCGGTAAACTAACGTTGTCCTAACAACAAAGTCGCTACATCATGCCTATTTACCACCATTTGGGGAAGCTGCCTCCGAAACGGCACACCCAGTTTCGAAAGGAAGACGGGAGCCTGTACTTCGAGCAATTATTCGGTACGGTAGGCTTCGACGGTATGTCGTCGCTGATGTATCACGTCGGCCGACCCACCCAGGTAAAGGAGATCCGGGGCAAAGTGGATGTTAGCCCTGCAATAGCCGAGGAAAAGACCATTACCGCCCGTAAACTGATCGGTTTCGACGTCGATCCGGAGGATGACTTTTTACAGGCTCGCAAAGCTTTGTTGGTGAATAGCGATGTGCAGGTGGGGGTGGCCGCGCCGCGAAAGAGCCTGCGCGATTACTTTTACAAGAATGCGGACGCCGACGAGCTGCTGTTCATCCACCGCGGTACCGGGACGCTGCGCACCTTTCTCGGCAATATTCCCTTCGAATACGGCGACTACCTCATCATTCCCCGGGGCGTCATCTATCAAATTGACTTCGATTCCGAGGACAACCGCCTCCTCTACGCCGAATCGACGGATCCTATTTATACCCCAAAACGTTATCGGAACTATTTCGGGCAACTCCTTGAGCATTCGCCTTTTACGGAGCGTGATTACAAGCTTCCCCGCGATCTGGAAACCCACGACGAGGAGGGAGAATTCATCATTAAGATCAAAAAGCAAGGGATGCTCCACGAATTGGTGTACGCCTCCCATCCCTTCGACGTCGTAGGGTGGGACGGCTACAATTTTCCCTACGGGTTCAGCATCCACAATTTTGAGCCGATAACTGGACGCGTACACCAGCCGCCACCGGTACACCAGACCTTCGAGACCAAGTCGTTCGTGGTCTGCTCCTTCTGCCCACGGCTGTACGACTACCACCCACAGGCCATTCCGGCGCCCTATAATCACAGCAACATTGATTCGGACGAGGTGCTTTATTACGTTGACGGCGACTTCATGAGCCGCACCGGTATCGGCCCCGGCTACCTTACGCTTCACCCCGGCGGCATTCCTCACGGACCCCATCCGGGAACCTACGAAGGGAGCATCGGCAAGAAGTCCACCGAGGAGCTCGCCGTTATGATCGATACCTTCCGCCCGCTACAGGTGACCGAAGAGGCTGCCAGGATCGACGACGGCAAGTACTACAAGTCCTGGCTTTCCCATGACTGAGCTCCCCATACCTCACGGTTCCGACTTCACACTGGCCAACCTTCCCTTCGGCATATTTTCCACGCCCGGTACGGACCGGCGGGCAGGCATACGCGTAGGCGATCACGTCCTGGACCTGGTAGCGCTCGGCCGGCAAGGGCTGTTCGACTTCGATACGGCGGTGCTGGCCAACTCCTACCTCAATGACTTTATCGCTCTGGGCAAAGGAGTGACGGAGCGGGCGAGGACGCAGGTACAACGCTGGTTAGAAAATTTTAAAGGAAGTCCCGGGCAGTCCGAACTACTCATTCCGGTCGATCGCACTACGCTCCACCTGCCTATACGTATCGGCGATTACACGGACTTCTATTCCAGCATCGAACACGCTACCAACGTAGGACGAATGTTTCGGGATCCGGACAAAGCCCTCTTGCCGAACTGGCGACACCTTCCCGTTGGGTACCACGGACGGGCTTCTTCAATCGTCGTGAGTGGAACCAATATTCGCCGGCCCGTAGGTCAAATCATAACTGATCAGCAGGAAAGTCCTGTTTTTCAGGCAAGTAAGAAGCTGGACTTCGAGCTGGAAATGGCCTTCGTGGTCGGGAAAGATTCTACTTTAGGTGAACCCGTTCCGGTCGGGGAAGCGGACGACTACATCTTCGGGATGTTGCTCTTCAATGACTGGTCGGCCAGGGATATTCAACGCTGGGAATACGTGCCGCTCGGACCATTTCTGGGTAAGAGTTTTGCCTCTTCCGTGTCTCCCTGGATCGTACCCATGGCCGCATTGCACCCGTATCGGGTAGCGGGACCCACCCAGCACCCGGACCCACTGCCTTACCTGCGCTCCGGCGGCAAAAACAATTACGATATCGACTTGTCCGTAGCGGTTAACGGAACGATTGTCTGTCGGTCCAATTTCAAATACCTCTACTGGAATATGCGGCAGCAGTTGGCGCACCACACCAGTAATGGGTGTAACGTACGGGTCGGTGACCTTCTGGCTTCCGGAACCATTTCGGGCTCTACCCCGGATTCTTTCGGCTCCCTGTTAGAACTTACCGAAAACGGGACCACGGGGGATTTTTTACGGGATGGGGATACCGTGACGATGACGGGGCACGCCGGGGAAGGTGAGCACCGGGTGGGCTTCGGTTACGTGACGGGTACCCTATTGCCTGCCCGCCAAATTAAACAGCAACCATGACCTTAGATCCTCAAGCCTTATCGACCCGGGACCTCTACACCTGTTTGTCAACCGCCGTCGCCCCGCGGCCGATCGCCTTCGCGGGCACCGTAGATTCCGGGGGAAGCGTAAATCTTAGCCCGTTCAGCTACTTTAACGTCTTTAGCACGGTGCCCCCAATGCTGATATTTTCACCGATCCTTCGGGGTAGGGATGGCAGCGCGAAGGACACCCTGAACAACGTTTTGGCGGTGCCCGAGGTAACCATCAATATGGTGAACTTCGCCATGGTGGAGCAGATGTCCCTCACCAGTACCGAGTACGAAACCGGGGTCAACGAATTTCTCAAGGGTGGATTTACGGAGGTCCCCAGCGAGACAATCCGCCCGCCCCGGGTGAAGGAGTCTCCGGTAAGCTTTGAGTGCAAGGTCGATAAAGTAGTTCCCCTGGGAGAAGGCGGTGGCTCCGGAAACCTGGTTTTCGCCCGTGTGGTACGCATTCACCTCGACGAGGCGATGCTTGACGGGGAAGGTCAGCTCGATACGGTCAAATTAGACCTGGTAGCGAGAATGGGGGCCAGCTACTACTGCCGGGCCACCCCGGAAAATCTTTTCGAAATACCCAAGCCGCTGCGTGGCCTCGGTATTGGTGTCGATAAGCTACCCCATCATATCCGCAACAGCACCGTCCTTACCGGTAATAATCTCGGCCGCCTGGCCAATGTCGAGCACTTACCGGAAATCGAAAAGGTACGGGCAATTTCCGCCCGCCAGGAAGTACGTGAGGCCCGCGCAGCGGGTAGCGAAGCACTGCACCGCCTTGCCCAGCGCCACCTCGAGCGCGGAGAGGTAGCGGAGGCCCTTTCTATTTTGCTGCATGCCGAGCAATGACCCGCCGCGCCACAGGGTGGAACCCTCGCGTATAGGAATGGAAGTCGGAACCGGCAACAAAAGCCCGGCGACCGAATGGCATCATGAGCATCACATAAGGTCAGCATCCAGGCTATCTTGCGCCCTATGAAAATAACCCCCGAAGACTTTAACACCCTTCACCGCTTTCCCGTCCACTGGGGCGATATGGACAGCGCGAAACACGTCAATAACCTCATCTACCTTCGTTGGGCGGAGACGGCCCGGGTGCTTTACTTTAAAGCTATCGGGGTGAACGTCGACTTTGGTCCGGGGGATACCGGGGCTATCCTTGCCTACCAGGACTGCAAGTACACCTTTCCGATGACGTATCCCGATACGGCCGTCGTGGGTACGCGTACGATCAATATCGCGGAGGATCGCTTTACCATGCAGACCGCCATCTTTTCCGCTCGGCACGACCGTCTGGCGGCCGTCACCGAACAGGTAATTGTTCCCTATGACTACGGCAAACTCGTGAAGGCAGCCATACCGGCGGAATGGTTGGCGGGTATTGAGAAAATGGGATAAAAAAAGGTCGCCGCCCAGGGGGCAGCGACCATAATTGCCTAAAGCTTATTTAAGCAAGTAGTGTTATTTAGCACGTCCGTTGACGGGGTATTCATCAAAGATATCGTCGACTAATTGTACGATCTCATCGGTGGTGGATCCGCTATAGATGGCTTCGGAGGTCATTCCTTTCCAGACGGTGTTCCGGCTCTCCCGGTCAACCAAACTGATGATCAATGTGCCTTCCGTGTAGTTGTAGGTGTCGGTATCGTAGCCCACAACGGAACCGTAGTTGTAAAAGTCGTTGTAGTAGTAGTTGTTATAGTAGGGGCTGACGGTATTGACACCGTAGGTTCCGTAGGGATAGGTCGCATAAACCGGGTCGGTTTCTACTTCGGTTTCCTGATTTTTCTTGACGCTGATCAAGACCAGCAGATCGGGATTATCGCGATCGAGCGAATATCCTTGCTGCTCCATCTGATTATTGACGGTTTGGATGATCCGCTGATTGACCTGGTCCTGGTCCATATCCGCATTCTGCATTTCAATATCTGCATTCGGCAGATAGGCGAAAGATTGGTACGCGCTAAGATCCGCTTCCGTTGGTTGGGCGGTCGTTACCTGTGGTGCACAGCTTACGGCAAATAGGGCAAATAGTATTAGGGTGATGGTAGTTAAAATCCTCATAATGATGGTTTTAGGTTTGAATAGTCTTCGTTGTGCTTATAAAACACAAGTTGTTTGGTGATGTTCCCCCATATTCCTTAACTCCGTGTTAAGTACCAGACAGAAATTAAAATGGGCTTGGCCAACCGGCCAAACCCATTCAACTTGAATTTCACAGAGCTAGATCAGGCTACCTCGATCTGGCGTGCGGGCTTTTCCCGGGCGGTTTCCCGCTTGGGGAGTCGGAGCCGCAGGATCCCATCCTGGTAGGAAGCCTCGATCTGCGCGTCGTCAACCACCTGATTATTAAGGTTGAAGCTTCGCTGGAAGGATTGGTAGCTGAATTCACGGCGGGAGTAGCGACCGTTTTCGGCTTCGTCGTGGCCTTCGTGGCGCACTTCGCTGCTGATGGTCAGCCGGTCGTTGTGCAGTTCAATGTTGAAGTCGTCCTTCTTCATACCCGGTGCCGCCATCTCGACGAGATATTCGTCACCCGTTTCCATGACATTGACGGAAGGAAGGGTAGTGGTGGTGTTAGAGAAATTGCGGTCCCGCCAGTTAAAGAGTTGATTCCAGTCATCATCCAAAAATCTGGAAACGACGGGTAGAATGCTATTGCTACGCATGGCTCAAAGATTTAAGTGAAAGAATGAAATGTCACCAATCATTTTGCAAATCTCGTGCAGAACTCTATCAGACTGAATTTTTGTCAGTTAGCCTCTACCTCGGTGACTTTTGCATCCCCCTCTCGGGTGCCGCCCGGCCGGAAAAAATGACAACCTTGGACCCGGTTCATGCCTTTCTGGTAAAATGACGGACAAGCAAACAGCCGAGATCGCCGCATTGCGCGAGCTCATCGATCTGGAGAGAATGGAAGAACGACGGCTGCACCTGGAGGTGATCCAGGCCATGCCGCTCGTGCAGCGGGTCGAAAAGGGCTATAGCTGGTATCCGCTGCAGGTGACGGAGTCTGACTACGGGATCGGTGAACGCCCCTACGTGGTAGTTAGCCGGGAGGGGGAGGAGGCGCATCAGTTTCGTGCCGGTACTTCCGTAAATCTCTTTACCACGCAACCCGATGCCCGCTCTCCACAACGGGCCGGCGTTATTCAGTATGTAAAGAAGGACCGGATGAAGATCATCCTGGGTGGGGAGGACCCCCCCTCCTGGCTCCAGCGGGGTGGGGTGGGAATCGACCTCATGTTCGACGAGCGGACCTACGTAGAAATGGATAAGGCCATGGAGCGGGTCGCCACCGCCCGTGGCGATCGGACGGCTGAATTGCGCGACGTGATTATGGGTGTGCGGCCAGCCGAATACCGCCCCGTACCCGCCGAGGAGGTTGCGGATCTTGCCGAGCTCAATCAAAGTCAGCGGGCAGCCGTTCTGGACATCCTGGGCGCGAGTCATCTTAGTTTGATTCACGGTCCGCCGGGCACCGGAAAGACGACTACCCTGGTAGCCGCGGTTAGTAAATTGGTGGAAACGGAATCGACGGTATTGTTTTGCGCACCCAGCAACAGTGCCGCCGACCTGGTCACCCTTCGCATGGCGGAAAGAGGCATACGGGTAGTCAGGACCGGCAACATCAGTCGGGTGGAGGAGGATGTCATGCAACACACGCTGGAGGTCCAGGTGGCCGACCATCCGGACACCAAGCAGGTAAAAAAGTTGCGCCAGGAGGCCGCCGAGCTCCGCCGGAAGGCCAAACGGATGCGGGGAGGTCGCGATAAGGGGATGACCTTCGCGGAGGCCGGCCGGCTCAGTGGGTGGGCGCGGCAGCTGGAGGACCATTTGCTCGGCTTCGTACTCGACTCTGCGCAGGTCGTCGTTTGTACGCTCGTCGGAGCCGCGAGTTCGATTCTTGGTGACCGGCAGTTCAAGACCTGCATCATCGATGAGGCCGCTCAGGCCCTCGAACCCGCTAGCTGGATCCCGATCATTAAGTCCAATCGCGTAGTACTGGCTGGCGACCCATTCCAACTGCCCCCGACGGTCAAGAGCAAGGAAGCCGAAAAGCGCGGCTTCGGCATCACCCTGCTCGAAAAAGCGCTGGCCATTCACGGTCGCAACGCCCTGCTCGACGTGCAGTATCGCATGAATGAACGCATCATGGGTTTCAGCAACGAATATTTTTACGGCGGAAAGCTAATGGCCGGTCCGGGAATTGCCCACCGGACGCTTCCCGGCGTCAGCCTCAGCGGAAGTGTAATCTTTATCGATACCGCCGGAACGGGCTTTGAAGAAAAGCTCCACCCACAGTTCAAAAGCCGCTACAACGACGGGGAGATCGATATTCTGATCGAACACCTTATGTTGCTGCTGGGAAGCATTCCTCCCGAGGATCCGCTGCCGGGAATCGCCGTTATCAGCCCCTACCGGGAACAAGTCGTGCGTGCGGAAGACCGGATCGAGGAAGTTTCGACACTGGCCCCGCTCGACATTACCATTAATACGATAGATGGCTTCCAGGGCAGGGAGCGTGCGGTGGTCTATCTCTCGCTGGTCCGGAGCAATACGCGGTCGGAAATTGGATTTTTGTCCGACTATCGGCGCATGAACGTAGCCCTGACGCGAGCAAAAATGCAGCTGGTGGTGATCGGAGACAGCGCCACCATTGGCAACGATGCCTTCTTCGCCGGATTTCTGCAGTATGTCGAACGTTCCGGCAGTTATCAGACGGCATGGGAATACATGGTGAGCTAACTCCACGTACTTTTGCGGGCCCCATACTAAATCAAGCTTTATGAACCTTCGTCTTCTGACCTTCTTATTCTCCCTTCTATTCCTGGCTTCCTGTGGGAACGATGATGAGGAGATCCAGCCTGGACTTTGCGAAGACGGATTGATCTCCGTGGCGGAATTCGCCGCCGCCGACAGCCTAAGCTATACGGAACTGAACAACACCGGCCTGCTATACTATATCTCCGACTCGGGGTCCGTAGATCGTCCGGTTCTCACCGATTCCGTTACGGCCAACTACATTGGCTTCGTCACCAACGGTCGCATATTCGATCAAACCACGGCGACCGGGGCCCGGTCGGCTTTCGCCTGGGCGGGTGATCGAAGGATGGCAACTGGGTGTTCCCTTGATCGGTAAGGGCGGTGTTATCCGACTGCTGATACCCGCCGAACTGGGATACGGAAGCCGGGGGAGTTGCGATCCATTCGGAAGGTGCTCGATCTGTCCTGACTCCGATTTGGTATTCGATATTGAATTAGTGGACTTTTATGAGTAGCTACTTATCCGGCGCCGGAGCGCCGAAGCACCGCCGGACCGGGAGCCGCCAGACATCCGATGTGTCAGGATAATTACGGTAATCCTGCAATTTTGTCATGCCTTTGTCAGGTGAGATGGGTTCATCCATTTGGTTAATATCCTCATTTTATGGTACAGTATTCTAGTAGGTAAGGGCCTCGGTTTAATCTAAATTGGTGGGTGGGACCCTATAGGTTATCTCTGAAACATCGGATGTCGGAATTCTATCGGATGTCGGTTTTCCCAATTTTTTGCTTGACCCTTCTGGTAAGGCGGTCGATCACGGTGTTCGGCCTACCGGCCAGAGAGCCAATGAGTACGCTGCGCTAAGGGATTTCGGGTAGGCCTCAGTCCAACGGTACAATTCAAGCTTCGAGTCTGCGGGCTCGCCTGGCTGCCCCGGAGTTTCCGTTGTACCACTTCCGACATACCGAGCGGACCCTTTTCTAATTCCGAGTTTTGTAGGATTGGCAGCTCACAGTCTTGGTGGTGGTAACAGTATCCGTGGTACTCTTAATCAAATATTCGGCTGGCGATACCAGTTCACTCGGTACAGCAGTATGGCTCCAAGTAGGCTGATGGCAATGATCTGCCAGTTTTGCCCGAAGAATCCCAGGCCCACGGTTTGTAACAACCCATCTCTGATCTCATCGAAAAGCACGTGGTATACCGTGGCGACCAATAGGCTTCCGCTTATGTTCCACAAGTAAGCGAATATCACCGCGTGTAATACCGTAGGAACTAAGCTTACTGCCAGTACGTTGAGGAGAGATGTGCCCGCGCCCCCCGCTAACAGCGTGTTGGCCACCAGGAAAGGCACGTGCCATATCCAGGTGATGAAACCCATGAATAACAGCCCTCTGCGTACTCCCTGACGATTGACCAGCCTGGGCAGGAGGTAACCCCTCCACGCGAATTCTTCCCCGAAAGCAGGAAGCAGGGTTAGGAGGGCACCGGATCCTATCGACACCAGTATGGTCCCGACACCTACGCCGGGAAGGGGCCTGAACCACCCCAAGATGCGCTCGGCGTAGCTCGGCAGCACCCAAAACGTAACGGCAAGCAGGAGGGCCAGGGCGTAATGCCTCACGCGCGCCCATGCCCAGCCTGCTCCAGCAAATCCATCACGGAAGACGTAACGCCCGCACAGGAAGGCACCCACTCCCGCGGCGACCATGGATAGCAGAAGGATTTGGCGGTAACGTTCCCCCAGGAAGTAATACGCAATTTGAAAGGGATAGGAAACCGTGAATACAACCAGCAAAAACCTCCACGTCGAGAAGGTAGAATGCATAGTAGGATGCCGATCAGTCATGGGGAGGGGATGCAATTAAATGGCCCCCGAAGCCAACCAGCCACAGCAAAAGGGGATAGGCCACCCATCGCTCGGTACCGCCGCTGCCGATCCATTCGGACAGCACGCCGGAAAAGAAAAGAGCGGTTAGAGAAATAGTTCCGAGTAAAATCCCGATGTACCGGTAGGCTGATCTACTCACCTGAAAAGTGGCGAGGGCCGAAAGCGCTCCAAAAAAGAAGGTAGTCAGGGAAAAGATTCCGTGCCAGGGTGCCCGGTCTCCGGGAAAGAGGCCTACCCCCAGTATACCCAGTCCGAAAAGCAGAAAGGAGAGATTGAACCACCACCGCTTCATTCTTAGCAGCACTACGGCTACCACACTGAGGGTAGCTCCACTGATTCGCATGGTCCAGTTGAAGATACTAGCGGCGGGCTCGTAACTCACGCTGTCGGGTGGGCGCGTGGCACCCAGATCACTGATGTCGTTAAGCGCGCTGGAATAGCCTGAAGGGTAGAATACCTCACCGGTGATGATGCCCATGAGAATTGCTGAACCAGCAAGAACCAGCAAGACGCCACCAGCAGAATTTACGGTCATCGTAGCAGAAATCAGAACTTGAGCTGTAAGCCCATCGCTAGGGAGAGGTAGCGGTAAGAGACGTCTGCCTTGCTGACACCCAATTGCATTTCTCGGTCGAGGGAGGAGTATTTCAGCCCGGGGCGCAGGTGTAAGTTTGGGATGATCTGGTAGTCCACGCCGGCCCCGAGTTGATAGCCGAATCCGTGGCCAGTGTCTTCGAAGATATCACCAGCTTCATTCTCTAACTCCAGGTGATTAAGCAGGCCGCCGGCGGTAACAAAGACGAGGATCGGCCGGTCGGAAAGCAGTATGCCATACTCAACGCCGAAGCGGTAACCGGTTTCTTCTATGTCGGTATTTACGTCAGCTATGATTTCTTTCGAAGCCATACGAGTCCAACCCCAACCGGCGTAGACCCCTCCGTTCGGGATGAGTTCATAGCTCAATAAAATTTCATAGCCGGACCCGATCTTGAGGTCCGCACCGTTCAACTCACTGGTAGGAATGGTAACTCCGCCCCGGAGTTCGACACCTACCGTGCCCTGAGCCATAGCGGTGACTTGAAATAGACACAGAAGAATAGGTAATAGAGTGCGCATGGTATGGGTGTTGTAGTAAGCGATATTGAAATCTACCGGACTACCGTGCTGACTTTATTGACTTTAATCAGTGATGTGAATGATTTGAATCACATAATACCCGGCAAGAAGGGGTCTAGCTTCGCTGGTCCCCGGCCAGCTTGGCATGAGCTTCGACCTGGTGGAGTGGCTTCGAGTATCATCAGTGGCACCTGAGAGACCGGCGAAATCAAGCACCGTTAAGCGCTCCCCCCGCCGCAGTATCGCGCTTAACCATTGTGCACTGGTATAGCCTTAAGCCTGTACCTACTATTTTCAAAACGCCGGGGGGATGTCGACGCGGCAGGCGATCCGGCCCGGTAAAGTCTCGATAACCTTAACAGGAAGAGGGCTGCCAATAGGTTCAACGACCCGAATCACTCACCGGGAGGGACAACAGTAAGAATACCTTGCTGGCTTTTCAGCGCCGGCGGGCATGAATTTTAGTTATCGCTCGAAGTGCCGATCCAGTCTAATAGAACTTCAAAGTCCTGTTCCTTCTTATTGCCGATGAGGAACTGGATCTTGTGGACTGGCCCGCCTTCAAATTCGGCTACGTCGACCGGCTCCCCGTGGTGCATGGCATTCATTGTTTCGAAAGGGACAGTGATGGTTTCCCATTCTCCGGAGGTAGGAAAACTCGCTTCGTGCAGGTAATTTTGGTCTGCTTTCGACTGTACACGAATGGTGTATCGATTCCCGTCACCTTTCAATCGAACGATAAAGGCTTTTTCTCCGCTAACATCGATCTTCTTTTCAAACGATCGCTCGATGGAGGAAAAGCCGCCGTTGTTGGCGAGGGACACGTGACCGTAAAAACGACCATGGCCCTCATCGGTGATCGCGAATTGACCCTGGGATTTTCCACCCATGACGGTATCGTCTTCGACCTGCCAGGCATCGGCTGAATCCGTGGTAAAGTCGTAGAGATGGTTCGTGTCTTGCATAGTATGGGAGAATAAGAGGCCAAGTAGGATTAGAATGGGCATATCGTTTGCCAGGCAATACTGACGGATGGTGTAGCTCTAGAAGTCTATTGGGTAGTCTACTTGTTCGTAAATTTCAATTTAGTCTTATTTATCCAGGCCCCAGCTTAGGTTGGGATCCGGGCCGACGCTTATTTCCAGGAGCCCCCCGTTGCGATAAAGGCTATCCGGCAGGGTAACGGTGTTCCAATCGCTTCCATTCAGCCTGGCGGATTGGATATAGAGATTTTCACTGGGATCACCAGCGGTGCGAATGATAAATGACTCGCCGGGGTAGTAGTCCGGATTAAGGGAAATCGCCACCTCGTCGAAAAGCGGTGTGGTAATCTCATAAGCGGGATCGGTAGCGGCACTGCCATCAACGCTGAAAAGGCCGATGGCCATTAATACCCCGAGCGCTCCCATTTGCCCCTGATCCTCGTCACCGTGATATCCACCGTAGGGGGTGGTTTCGGCGTAGCGCTTTTTCACTTCCCTTACCCATTTCTGACTGAGCCAGGGAGCACCAGCTTTATTGAACAGGTGGGCCATACCGGTACTGGGCTGGTTGGCGTAATCCACCCAATTGACCGCATGATTCTTGTCGTTTTCTCCCTGCCAGTTTTGGCTCTGTTTTTCAAAGCTTTCGTTTAGACTTTCCACGTAGGCTTCCTTGCCGCCGAATAAATCCGCCAGGGCAGGAATATCGTGCGGTACGAAGTGGGTATAGATCGCTGAGTTCGCCTCGCAGAAGCCCCGGGCACTGAATTGATCCGCTTCAGCCACCGGGGCGAATCGTTCCATCCAACTTCCGTCCATTTCCCGAGGACGCATCCAGCCTACGGTCGGGTCCCAGAGGTGGCGGTAATTACGGGAGCGTTCGGTAAACAGCTCATAGTCCTCCGGCTTCCCAAGCTTATCCGCTATCTGAGCGATACACCAATCCTGATAAGCATACTCAAGGGTCATGGAAGCTCCGTCCTTGTGATAGCCCGTCCCGGGAAGTCCTTCTGGTACGTAGCCGCGTTCGACGTAGTATGCCGTTCCGCCACCCAGCCGGGTAGCATGCTCATATCCCGCTTTATCACGAATGCCACCAGGGAAAGCATTTTTCCGCAGGCCCCGATATACCACGTCGGGGTTGTAGCCCTGGGAAATCCCGTGGTTGATCGCCGTTGCGAAGAAAGAAGCCGCCGGATCCCCGATCATGACAAATGTGTAATTGCCGCCGGAGGGACCGCGTGGGATCATCCCGCCGTTCTCGTACATGGCCTGCATCGTGGCACCGAAGCCATCCATACGTTCCGGATAGGCAAGTGCCCATAGGATGTTGAGTGACCAGTGGCTACCCCACCATGCATCGAAATTATAGTGGGGAAACTTCGGCAGACCATTCGCCGCCAACGGCATCCGGCGGATGACGGTTTCCGCTCCGGTATTGTCCGGGTAACTCCCGTCAAAATCACTGATGATCCTCCGGCCGAGAAGACTGTGCCAGAGGTCCGTATAAAATTTGACCCGTTGCTCTTTCGAGCCACCCGTGACCGCGATCTTACCAAGCTCATGGTTCCACTCCGATCGGCTTTCGGCGACCACCTGGTCGAAGTTCCAGTGGGGCAGTTCCCGGACTAAATTCTTTCGTGCCGCGCCTACTGAGGTGTAGGAGAGAGCAACTTTAAGCTGTAACTCGGCGATCGTGTCAGCAAACGTCAGGTGGGCACCCGCGTCCTTCCCGCCTACCGAACTGGTACGCCCTTCCACGCGCTCGTTTTTGACCCAGCCACCAAAGCTGGCCATCGATCGGTCGGTGCGGGCTACGAAGTAGACCGTGAAGGGCTTCGGCCGGCGAGTTGTCGGTCCCATGATGGCGAGGCCCTCAATCTCATTGTCCGCGACCAGGCGGACTTCGGAATAAAGCGTGGAGTCATGGGCCAGGAAAGCTCCCGTATCGAAGTAGAGGTGGCGATCTTTTTCGTCTTTTTCAAAGGTGTAGCGGTGCATTCCTACCCGGGTGGTGCTGGTGAGTTCGGCAGTGACCCCGTATCGATCGAGGTGCAACCGGTGGTAGCCCGGGCGTACTTCCTCCGTGGAATGCTCGAAAGAAGATTGGTAGTCCTCGGGGCCGAAATGACCGCGCATCTCGCCCGTAGCCGGCATAACGGGTACGCCGGAAATCTGCCATCCGTGAATGTGACTAAAGCCCTTGACGGAGGTGCTATCATATAGGTACCCACTTTCCCAGCTGCCCTTTAATTGGGTGTCGGGGCTAAGGTTAACCATCCCAAAGGGACGGCTGGCGGAACTGAAGAAGAACCAGCGCGATTTATGGGTATCAATTAGCGGATCCACCTGCGCGACGAAGTCATCGGAGGCACTAGGTTGGGCCGTAACCGAAAAAAGAGAAAACAGAACCAACAAAATCGGAACGCAATACCGCATAGCTCAACTTTGCAGAAAAGATACCGCTCCTGCGCTCCGTCGCCACCTAAACACGGAAATAAGGCCCCGAACCGTCGTCCGGGGTCTGCTGTAAACTCACTATTTACAAATAATACCCCGGGTTTTGCGGTCCCAGATTTTCATTTCGGTCCAGTTCATCCTGGGGGATAGGCAGTAAGTAGTCTCGATTGGGGTCAAAGTTGGGATGGGGCTCGAGGCTGTCGTTGCCGGTAAAGACTTCCACACCGATCTGACGGCGCTTGATGTCGTACCAGCGCTTGAATTCGAAGGCAAGCTCCAACCGGCGATCTTCGAGAATGAGATCAACCAACTGTTCTTTGGCCATTCCCGGTTGAACGTCGGTAGGGAAGTCCGAGCCGAAGCGGGCACGCTCGCGCACCTCGTTGAGGTAGTGGAGGACTTCGGATTCCGGGACCCCGGCTTCCAGTCCTGCCGCGGCGGCGATGAGCAGGACTTCGGCGTAGCGCATGGCTACGTAGTTGTTGTCGGATACGCCACAGTCCCCCCGGTTCTGTCCACAAAATTCAAAGAACTTAGCCATGTGCGGGCGGGGGGAGCTGTGTTTTGGCGCAAATGCCTCGTAACCGGAGAAGACGCCGTCAACCAGGACCGAGTCAATAAAGCTAACCTCCTTGCGATAGTCGCGGTCATCCCAGGTGGTATATACCTTGAGGGAGGGAACGCTTACGCTCCAACCTCCCTGGGGGGGCTGCCTCGGTGGTGACGGCGCGGATCCCGGTGACGGTTCCCATCCAGTCCGTATTCTGCCCGTCCCCGCCGGTTTGGTTACCCCGGAAATCGACGGCGAAGATGTGCTCTTCCAAGCCATCAGCGATAGAGGCCTTGAACAAGTCGGCAAAATCGTCGAGCAGCCGGTACCCGAATGCATCCCGGTTATCGATCACAAAGGTGGCTTCATCGTAGGCTTGCCGCCAGTTGCCGATAGTCAGGTGTACCGACGCGAGGTAGGCGGCGGAGGTACCTCGCGTGGGGCGGGTACGAATACCACCGGGCTGCACATCGGGCAGGGTAGCCTTAGCGGCTTCCAGATCCGCGATGATATTTTGGTAAGATATGCCCACGGGGGTTTTCCCGATACTACCGACCGAAGCGGGGTCCGTAATAAAGAAATCGATATAGGGCACTTCGCCGAAAAGCCGAACGAGGTGATAATAGGAACAGGCGCGCAGAAAGCGAGCTTCGCCGACGTAGGCGTCGGCGGCGGCTGGGTCGTCGATCTGGGCCACACCGTCGATGACGGCATTGGTCGCCCCGATCTGGCGATAAAAGCGGGGCCAGAACTCCGTGGACATACCATTGTCTGGTCCCATCTCGAAGTCATTCACGTTCTGCCGGCGGCCAGGTGTGTTGCGATCCCCAACGTCGGACATATCGCCGCGAAGTTGGAGGCTAAGGGTAAGCTTTCGTCCGTATAGCTGTTTGGATGCTAACCACCCGTATGCTCCCAGTGTAGCGGTTTCAATGTCGGCGGGGGTGCGAAAGAAAGATTCGGGGGCTAGTAATCCAATGGGGTCCTCTTTCAGGTCGGAGCAGGAAAAAATTGTGGTAGCAAGGAGGACTGCCGGGATATAGTAGATCGCTTTCATGGCGGAATTACCTTTTAGTGGATTGCTTAAAATCCGAGGTTAAGGCCGAAGGTGAAGCCCCTAACGTTAGGGTAGCTGGCGTAGTCGAGCCCTACGTTCTGGTTGCCGGAGGAACCGCCGCCGCTGGCGTAGTTAACCTCCGGATCGTAGCCCTCGTAGCCGGTGAAGGTGATGAGGTTTTGGGCACTTACGTACACGCGAAGGCGTGAAAAGCCTAAGCGGTCAAGCACCGAAACCGGCAGGGTATAGCCAAGCACTACGTTCTTTATCCGTACGTAGCTGCCGTCGTAAACGAAGCGGCTCGTGCAGCGACGGCTGCGGCCGGAGAGGGCGGCGGGTTCGTTCGTGTTGGTGTTCGTGGGGGTGTAGCGGTCGAGTACCGCGTTGGTAGCGTTGTTCAGCCCCGCCAGCAGGTCCTGTTCGAGTAGGGTGTAGCTGTACAGTTCGTTGCCCTGGCTACCCTGCAGGAATATATTGAGGTCAAAATTCCGGTAGTAGAATTCGTTCGTGATTCCGAAGATGAAGTCAGGATGCGGATTCCCTATGACCATGCGATCGTCGGAGTTGAGCGTACCATCGCCGTTCAAGTCCTGGTACTGTTCCCCTCCAACGACCTGGTTGAAGCTTCCGCCGGGCAGAATGGCATCACCCTCCTGGTAGACTCCGAGGTAGTTGTAACCGTAGAACACGCCTACCGGCTGGCCTACGCTTAGCACCTGGGTGTTCCCGAGTCCGACAATGTGCCCCGGGCCGGAGCTGTAAAAGATGTCGTTGTTCTCGGGCAGTTCGAGGATCTCGTTGCGGTTAGTCGATATGTTCAGGTTGGTGTTCCACTGGAATTCTCCGACCAGGTTTCGGGTATTGAGCGTGAATTCCAGGCCATTGTTACCTACTCGACCGATGTTGGACAAGAGGCTGCTGTAGCCGCTGTATTCGGGGAGGGGCAATGCGAACAACAGGTCGTAGGTCTCCATCTGGTAATTGTCCGCCGACACATTCAGCCGCCCGGCCAGTAGGCCAATGTCAAGGCCGATATCCACCTGCGCGGTGGTTTCCCAGGTAAGGTTATTGTTGGCGACGGCGGTGGGCGCTACCTCCTTGACAATAGCACCGTTCTGGACGGAAAATATGGTGCCAAAACGCGCCAGAGTGCTGTAGGGGCCAATTGCCCGGTTGCCGGTCAGGCCGTAGCTGGCCCGCCATTTGAAGTTGCTGAATAGGTCACTATCGGCCATAAAGTCTTCCTGCGACATATTCCAGGCAACGGCTCCAGAGGGGAAGAAGGCCCATTTGTTGTCCGGACTGAAGACGGAGGTGCCGTCGTACCGACCGGTGAAGGTGAACAGGTAGCGGTCGTCGAGGGAATAGTTGATCCGTCCGATGTAGGAGGAGATGTCCGATACCGACCTGCCGGAGTTGGGAATGCCGGGTTCGGATCCTCCGCCGAGATTGAAGAATATTCCTGCGTCGGTTACGAAGTTCTGGTTGGAAGTGCCGAAAATCTCGGAAATATCGCGCTGAAAGGAATACCCTCCCAGGATCGTAAGCGGGGAAGCGGAGAAGGTTTTATCGTAGGTAAGGTAGGTTTCCGTCACAGGGACATTCGACGGGCATTGTTTACCGAAGCACGCCCGTTGACGCCTACCCCCGAGATCAGGGTTCGGGGCGTATGATTACCGCTGCGGGCGTTGTTGCTGGAGGTATTAAAGGTGGACTTGATACTCAGTCCCGGCAGGATGGTAAAGTCACCGTAAACACTTCCCTGGAACCGGTCGATATTATCCTGGTCCACGATTTCGTTGGCGATCGCTACCGGATTGTGGATCCGGTCATTGATCCTTGCGGTGGTGTACTGGCCGGTGGCATCCCTTACCCCTACGTCCGGTTCGAAGCGAAAGGCCGTACTGATAACACTGTTAGTTGATTGAGTCGGTACGCAATTGGTATTCTCGCCTTTCGCCAGCAAATTCAGGCCAACGTTAAGCGTTCGGAGGCCTCAGTATCAATGTTGCTGGTTATCGAAAAGCGTTCGTAGTCCGAGTTTATGATAATGCCTTCCTGCTCAAAATAAGTGCCCGAGAGATAGTACCGAACATTCTCGGAGCCCCCCGAAAGGCCAAGCTGATAATTTTGCACGGACCCGTTCCGGAAGACCAGGTCCTGCCAGTCGGTGTTATCGCTTTGCTGCTGGAAATTAGGGTTCCCTCGAGCTGGTAGGCGGCAAATTGATCCGCATCGAGCAGGCAAAAGACCGGGGGATCATCGATTCCTTGCGGCTGCGCTACCGCGTTGATCCAAATGTTATGGTTGGCCAGCGCTTCCACCTTTGCTTGGCCTTCCGCCTGGAGAACGCCCACGATCGGAAGCTGCTGACCTGAGTCAGCTCGCCCGGACGGCTCTAAGTGAACCAGGGACAGACCCAAAGTTGCTGCTCGACATCGAGCAACGACACCTGCTTAATCAACTGCGGATCATCGAGGCCATCGAAAATGTGCTGGCCGACTACCTCAACTGGCTTGAGGACCGAGCCGAATTGGTTGTTTACGCAGACAGGCTTTGGTGGTTTATCCCAAAAGATTAGTTATACAGTATTTTAATCGATCATGGATAAGGTATTGAAAAATAAACTGTTGTGATCGTGCAATTCGTAACTTTTATAGGTTGTTCCATTCCTTAGGACCTTGCTGCAAGTTGTAGAATTCGGACGCGACACGATGCCTTCGGAGTAGTCCGCCGTTCGCCACTGTTGGTTAACAACGCGATTCCATTTGGCTGCTCATCTGCGACTGCCTATGAGGGGGATTTGGTATGAAGCGGGCCATCCCCATCGCTGGGATACACATGCTCCTCCTCGAGCGGCTACTTAAAATGAAATACCTCGTACAGGTCCGTAATCACCGGACTATTATCGGCATTGGTTTCCATTACGTCCTTCATATAGTCCCACCACTCCCGACAGACCTCCGTGTCTGCAATCGTTGCCCATTGCTCCTCCGATTCGATTTCCGCATAGCCGAAAAGCGTATAGGTCTCTTCGTCCAGAAAAATGGAATAGTGCCGTACCCCGTGACCGTAAAGTACCTCCGCCAATTCCGGCCAGATCGGATTGTGTCGTTGGGTATACTCCTGGGTGTAGGCAGGTAGTACTTTCATTTTAAATGCCTTACGAATCATGGTCTAAAAGTTTTGGTAATCGTGAAATGTAGTTCATTCGGTCCATCATGCAGTGTCACCGCAGGTCTAAAAGCGTAAAAACCTTAGTCCAATTTCCGAATAGGCTACTTCTTTTTACCTGCAGGGCTCACGTGTCCGAGCCGGAAACGGTGGGGAATTCAAACCCAAGATAAGCGCTAACCACGTCCAGGTTGAGCACAAAACCCGTGGCAGATGTTTTGCTGCGGCGGTCACCAGGTTCAAGTCTAGCGCATCTTACTTTCCGACTGCCTGGCTGTCAAGAAGGTTGAGGCGATCCGAAGTATCGAGGTATGGCCGTGCAGTTCCCCTACCCGGTGTTCTGATCGGGGATTTCGGCGTGGTAAACGGATCGAACCCTATCCCACACATTCCTTCCTGCCGGGCTGCATGGCACCTCCTTGGAAAACCTAGGCCGCGCAGCCCCGACCAAAGCCCGACGGGAGCGCGAGCATCAAATTCGCTCATTCCATACTACAGGATGCCCTGCTCCGACTGGCTGATTAGCTTTAGCGTCAAGATCATGCTCTATGTCACACTCCATCCGCCGCTATTTTACCATCCTGATAGCAGGTACGTTTTGCTGCACCTGCGCTGCGGCTGATTCACCAAATAACTATGCCAGCACCGCAGCCGCCGCACCTGCGCTTGCCGCCCTGGAAATACACGAACCTCGCGTAGAGTATAAAGTAAATCCCGAAGGATTGGACGTTGAGCGCCCGCGCTTCAGCTGGCGACTTGAAGGGGAGGGGAGGGACCGGAAGCAAAGCGCCTACCAGGTCGAAGTAAGTAAGGGTAATGGTTCCATCTGGGAGAGTGGCAAAGTGTTGTCCGATGCCACCAATCAGATTGCCTACGGGGGAGAGGCCCTGGAGTCAGCAACCCGGTACGTCTGGCGGGTGCGAGTCTGGGACGAGACGGATCAGGCCTCCGAGTGGAGTGATGAACAATTCTTTTCCACCGGACTATTACGCTTCTCCGACTGGCAGGGCAAATTCATCGGCCACGACGTGGGGTATGATACCACCGACAAATACGCCGAGCTGTACCTGCCTCCGGCACGCTACCTCCGAAAATCATTCGTAGCCGATAAACCCATCAAACGAGCCGTAGCATATACTACTGCGCTGGGACTTTACGAACTGCGGCTGAACAATGAGAAGGTGGGTGAGCAGTTCTTCCTGCCTGGATGGACCGACTACGACAAGCGCCTCTACTACCAGACCTTCGACGTAACGGACCAACTCCGCGAGGGGCAGAACGTGATCGGTGCTGAGATCGCCGATGGCTGGTACGCAGGCTACGTCGGCTACGCCTTGCTGGTGCAGTTGGATAAGGTTCGCAACTTCTATGGTGCCAACCCCAGCTTCATGGGACAATTGCACATCGAATACCAGGACGGTAGTACGGAGATCATTGCCACGGACAATACCTGGAAGGGCACTATCGGACCGACCATCGAGGCTGATATTATTATGGGGGAAACCTATGACGCGCGGCTCGAGGTACCCGGCTGGGATACCCCCGGGTTCGCGGACAGTACCTGGCGGAACGCCAAAATCTATACCTACCCTGACGGCCGCCTGCAGGCTTACCCCGGAACTTACGTCGAAGAAATTGAGCGGCTCACCCCCGTAGCCTTCACCGAGCCCAAGCCCGGTGTCTACGTTTTCGACTTGGGTAAGAATATTGCCGGCGTGGCGGAACTGAAGGTCGACGCTCCCGAGGGAACACGGATACAACTAAAATTCGGCGAGTTAAAGCGGCAAGACGGTACCGTGATGACCGAAAATCTGCGTCGTGCAAGAGCTACGGACACCTACATCGCCAAGGGTGAAGGGACGGAGACCTGGCGGCCGAAATTCACCTATCACGGCTTCCAGTACGTGGAGGTCACGGGACTCGATGGAAGGCCTGCTGCCGATGCCGTGACCGGTATCGTGATGAGCTCGATCGACATGAACGCCAGCACCTTCGACGCTTCAAACCCGATGAACGACCAGCTTTTCGAAAACATCAAGACGACGCAGGCGGCCAATTTCTTTGAGGTGCCGACGGACTGTCCGCAGCGGGACGAGCGCCTCGGCTGGACCGGCGACGCACAGATCTACGCCCGCTCCGCCACGTATAACGCTGACGTCGCCAGTTTCTTTACCAAATACATCGTTGACCTGGATGATGCCCAGCGTTGGTACGGCGCCTATCCAAACTTCGCTCCCTTTCCCTACTCCCGGCCGGATCAGTACGCACCGGCCTGGATGGACGCGGGCGTGATCCTGCCCTGGACGACCTGGAAAGTCTATAACGACACCCGTATCCTCGACTACGCCTGGGAGGGCATGACCGAGTTCATGGACTTTCAGGCCGACGCAGCGGGCGACGATTATCTTCGGCCGGGCGGCGGTAACAACTGGGGCGACTGGCTGAACATAGGGCAGAAAACAAGTAACGACTTTATCGGCGCCAGCTACTACGGCTACGATGCTGCCCTGATGGCGGAGATGGCGTACGCGCTGGGTAAGGATACGGTAGCAGCACACTACCGTACACTTTTCGATAGCATAAAATTGGCCTTCGCAAAGGAATACATCCTGCCCGACGGCCGGACAACCGAGGATCTTCAAACCACCTACGCACTGGCGCTCTACTTCAATTTGTACCCCGGTGAACTGGCCGAAGCCGGCGCCGCCCGTCTGGCCCAGTTGATCGAACTGAATGGGGATAAATTCACCACGGGCTTTCTGGGTACGAAGCACGTCATGCTGGTGCTTTCCGAATACGGCTACCACGACCTGGCCTACCGTCTCTTCCAGCAAACGGAGTACCCGAGTTGGGGCTATTCCGTGGTTAACGGCAGTACGTCCATTTGGGAGCGCTGGAACAGCTATACCAAAGACGCCGAACAGAACGCAGAGGTGAATGCGGCCATGAATTCCTTCAGCCACTACGCCTTCGGATCGGTGGCGGAATGGATGTTTCAATACGGGTTGGGTATCGATACCGAAGGTCCCGGGTACCGCCAGATCACCATCAAACCGGCAATCAGTGACGAGATGGAGCGAATGGCGGGGAGTTATGAGTCGATCAATGGCACCATTCGTTCAGCCTGGGAAAAGGTCGACGGCAAAGTGCACGTAAATGTGACCATTCCAGCCAATACAACGGCAACCGTGTATTTACCGACATCGAAAGACGGCCCTGTCATGGAAGGGGATACCGAAATAGAAGGCGTTTGGGAGAACGGTCAGCGTTTAGTGAAGATTGGCTCTGGTGAATATGCGTTTACCGTGGCAGCTGGTCGAAAGTGAGGGTGTGCTTCCAGCCCGCTCGTAGTGGCAATAGGTCTTTACCGTAGCGTTTCAGTCTTGTCCCTTTCCTCGCTCAGGCGAATGGATAAATCCGTAATGACTGCTTCGTATTCGACATCTTCGGCCACGTTTTTCACTTCCAGCGAATCGTTCCGGTGGTCAAACAGGACCCGCGCGTAGCGTTCCCCGGCCGTGTCTCGCCACTCCGTGTAGGAATACCGATCCGTGGTTAGGTTATCGCCATCGTACCACCGGGTGTATACGGCATCGGTCCACTCGGCATCCGGGTTTCGGAGTAGCGGTACGAGACTTTCGCCGTCTAGCTGATCTACGCGGGGAAGTCCCGCCAATTCGGTTAGGGTGGGGAAGAGATCCACGTATTCCACCATCGCACGAGAACGCGCCGCATCGAAGCCGGGTGCAGCCACGATGAGCGGCACCCGCAGGGAAGTATTAAAGAGGGTGTGTTTGCACCACATGGTATGGTCACCCAGATTCCAACCGTGGTCGCCCCAAAGGACAACGATGGTATTATCCACCTCCCCGGTGGCTTCCAGGGCATCGAGTACCTTCCCGATCTGGGCGTCTATGAAACTGACGCTGGCGTAGTAGCCGTGGATTAGTTGCCGGGCGTAGGATTCAGGTAGGATCTTATCTTCCGGGACCCCCACGTAGTTCCGTAGTTCTCCACTGTTGTGGAAGATCTCTTCCGGGGTCCCTTGCGCCCGGAAGTAGGTAGCCGGCATTTCAAAATGGACCGAATCGTAGAGCTCCCAGTACCGTTCGGGTGCATTGAACGGGAGGTGCGGTTTCATGAATCCGACGGCCAGAAAGAAAGGTTGTTCTTTGCCCACCAATTGATTGATCTTTTCCACGGCTCGCGCGGCGATCTTGCCGTCCCAGTAGGCACTGTCGGCGATCACCCCACGCTCGAAGGCCGGCCCGCGGCCGTCACCGGCCTCCAATACTCGGCGCATGGCTTCCGGAGAATGATAATCCCGGCCTTTGCCTGCACCCAGGGTAGGGCGCCAGTTTGGCTCGCTGTAGTCCTCCCCCCGGTCGCTGGCGTGGTGCAATACCTTGCCAAGAGCGACGGAATAGTACCCATTCTCCTTGAAGTGACCGTGAAGGGTAGTTACCCCGGGCGCATCCTCGGATATGCGGGTGCTGTAGTCGACGAATCGGTCGCGGGTGGGCCGTATGCCCGTCATCAGGCTTGCCCGGGAGGCGCCACATACGGGCACATTGCAGTAGGCGTTCTGAAAAAGCATTCCTCGTGCGGCCAGCCGGTCGATATTCGGGGAATGGATGATGCCCTTTCCGTAGGCTCCGAGTTCCGGGCGCAGGTCGTCGACGGCGATGAAGAGGATGTTGGGGCGCTCCGAAGTTGATACTGCAGGGGAGTCGGGCGGCGGCGCGCAGGTGGCAAGGTAAACCGATAAGAGAAGGATGACCAGCAAATTGATCGAAGGCATATCAAAAGGATTAGTGAGCAAAAGATACGTCTATACCTTGGCGGCAGGTGCTCGCCCTTCTCAATCCGCAGATTGGCCATCGCCGGCCACCTGGCACCGTTGGGTACGGTATAGCGATGCTACCACGAAATTACAAGGACTGCCGCTCGATGAAGTGGAAGGGGTTCTTAATCTTTTCGATCCGCTTGTCCAGAATTAGGTCCGCGGCCGTGGTTCCCATAACGTTAAAGTCCGTGGAAACCACGGTGATGCCAAGCAGGTCCTTCAGTGGTGTCTCATTGTAAGAGATCACGCCGACATCTACGCCCAGCTCAAGCTCTTTATCCCGCATTTGCTTAACCAGGTCCACCAGGTCCGACTCCACGATAACTATGAACAGATCCCCCCTATTCAGGATAGTATCCTCGTAGATCTCGTCGATGATCTCAAAGGGTAATTTGTATTCGACGCAGAATTTTCTAAACCCATGCAGGATGCGCTTGGGGTACGGATAGACCGACTGCTGCGGGTATACCATGATCAGTTTCCCATACCGTCGGATCTTGTCAAGGCCCTGCTTCAGGGCTTCGTAGATATCATTCTCAAAATCCTGGAAAACCTCCGCGTAGTCGCCCTCCAGTTGCAGGTGATTATTGTCCATGATCACCAGCTTATTCTTCGGTATCTGGTTGATGGCCTGCAGCACCTCTTCGGTGAAGCTTACATGGCGCAGCGCTGAAGTTTTGAAGTGGGGCATGATCACGAAGTAGTCGTAAGCCTTGAGGTTACGCGATAGCAAATTCAAAAACAGGGACTCATCACAGTGGTAGACATGGAGATCCGTGTGTGCCACCCCGGCTACCCGGCTGATGAAGCTGTTGTAGATGCGCATCTTGTACGAACTCAGCTTATTGACGAGAAAAAGGACGTTGACCTTGGAAACCAGCTTAGTTCGGGTGATATAAAATCCCTTCCCCTTCACCGAGGTAATGATGTTTCGCTCCTTGAGAATATTATAGGCTTTCTCCACCGTGTCGCGGGAAAGGTCGAAAGTCTCGCTAAGTGAATTGATGGAAGGAATCTTGTCGTCGATCGTAAATACCCCCCGGGCGATGCTGTCTATGATCGCGTTGACGATTTGCTGGTACTTGGGAACCCGTGATTCCTCGCTGATGGTGATGTGTTTGTTTATCTCCATGAACTTGATTGGCTTGGCTTGGCCGGGGCGGCGGCCTCTCGAATAGGTGCAAGGACCTGCAAAATGGACAAGGTACCCCGGTAAAGGATGTTGCAACCAAATAATTGGCTTACTTCTTCCGGAATAATTTATAGATGTTTCTTTCCCGGACAGTACAGGATAGGGTAAAGTGGGGCATCTGATTATCTTGGAGGAATAAATTAGAAACCTTCAGCGAATCATGAGCACAACCGCCACGGAATTCAAATACGTAGATTACCTCTGGGACGAGGATGCAGCCGCCAAGCTGGGCGACGATCAGGTAGCCCTCTTCCTTTACCGGTCCAATATTCTGGGTGCCGATCTGCGAATCACGAACTACGGTGGCGGCAATACCAGTTGTAAAACGATGGAACAGGACCCGCTGACCAACCAGGAGGTTGAGGTCATGTGGATCAAAGGCTCCGGCGGTGACATCGGGACCCTCGACCGGGCCGGGATCGCCGGGCTCTACACGGGGAGGCTCCGCGATCTGAAGAAAGTCTATGGTGGACTGGCCGACGAAGATCGGATGGTCGGACTGTTCAACCACGCTATTTACGATCTGGATAGCCGCGCGCCTTCCATCGATACGCCGTTACACGGTCTGCTGCCCTTCAGGCACATAGATCACCTTCACCCTGACGCGGTCATTGCCGTGGCTGCCGCTGAAAACAGCGAGCAGGTAACCCACGAAATCTGGGGCGACACCATGGCCTGGGTGCCGTGGCAGCGGCCCGGCTTCGATCTGGGCCTCCAATTGGAACAGGCCCTGGCGAAGAACCCCGGTATCCGGGGAATCGTACTGGGTAACCACGGGCTCTTTACCTGGGGGGATACTTCCCACGAATGCTACATGAATAGCCTCGAAGTCATTGAAATGGCTTCGGAATACATCGAGCGTAAGGTCAAGGAGAAGGGCCGTGTATTCGGTGGTGAAAAAGTCAAGTCCCTGAAGCCGGACGAGCGTAAAGCGAAAGCCGCTAAACTGATCCCGCTTCTACGTGGACTTGCTTCTTCCGAAAACCGGATGGTCGGGCATTTCACCGACAGCGACACCGTTCTACAGTACATCAACAGCTACGACCTGGAGCGACTGGCACCGATGGGCACGAGCTGTCCGGACCACTTTCTACGCACCAAGATCCAGCCTCTGGTACTCGACCTCCAGACCCAGCAGGACGTCTCCGATCCCGAAGCACTACTCGAGAAACTCAGGCCGGAATTTGCTGCATACCGGCAGGAGTACAAGCGGTACTACGAAACCCATAAACGGGCCAACAGCCCCGCCATGCGGGATCCCAATCCGGTCGTGATCATCTACCCGGGGGTAGGCATGTTCACCTTCGCCAAAAACAAGCAGACCGCCCGCGTCGCCAGTGAGTTCTACATGAATGCCATCAACGTGATGCGCGGAGCGGAGGCCATCACCTCCTATACCTCTCTGCCACGTCAAGAAGCCTTCGATATTGAATACTGGTTGCTGGAGGAAGCTAAATTACAACGCCAACCCAAGGAAAAGCCTCTTTCTCGTAAAATCGCCCTGGTGACCGGTGCCGGGGGAGGTATTGGCAAGGCGATAGCCGACAAGCTTGCCGACGAAGGGGCCGTAGTGGTGCTCACGGACATCGCCGAAGAGCGACTCAAAGAAGCGGTAGAAACCTACGGCAAGGATCAGGCGACTTATGCCGTCTGTGATGTGACGGATTCCGATTCCCTCGCTCGTGCTTACGATAAAGCCTGCCTGGAGTTCGGAGGTGTGGACATCGTCGTCCACAGTGCGGGCCTGGCGATCTCCAAGCCCCTACATGAAACGACGGAAAAAGACTGGGACATCCTGCAGAACGTACTGGTCAAAGGCCAATTTCAATTGGCCAAAGCAGCGGCCAATATTATGAAGAGCCAGGGGCTTGGTGGAGACATTATTCCCATTGCCAGCAAGAACGGCCTGGTTTCCGGCCCGAACAACGTGGCCTACGGTACCGCCAAGGCCGCTCAACAACACATGGCCCGTCTGCTGGCCGCCGAGTTGGGCGCCTACCATATCCGGGTGAATACCGTCAACCCCGACGGGGTCATCATCGGCAGCAAGATCTGGGAAGGGGAATGGGCCGAAGGCCGTGCCAAAGCTTACGGAATCACCGTGGATGAATTACCGGCCCACTACGCCAAAAGAAATCTGCTGAACCGCATCATCCGGCCTGAGGACATCGCCGAAGGCGTCTTCTCCTTTACCATCCTCGATAAGTCCACCGGTAACATCCTGAACGTGGACGGGGGGATGGCAAATGCTTTCGTACGCTAGGAGGAAAGGGGTAAGGAGGAAAAGGGGGCAAGGGGTAAAGGATGTGGTATCACGTGTCCACAACCCGAACCCCTAAACCGATAACTGACAACCCGCAACCCGCAACCCGCAACCATGCAAATAACTAAAGACCAGCTCCGTTCCCTAGACCAGGGCCAATTAGATCGTCACAACGAAGACTACGATTACTTATCCGATCGTCTGGGTTCCCGCGGGGTTGATAC
Organism: Lewinellaceae bacterium; assembly: GCA_963747415.1. Classification (GTDB taxonomy): domain Bacteria; phylum Bacteroidota; class Bacteroidia; order Chitinophagales; family Saprospiraceae; genus Neolewinella. The sequence continues at coordinate 502,637 of CAVVFF010000007.1, forward strand.
CGATAAAGTAGTGGACGAACTCGCGGAATTCCAGGTAGCCGTGCCGAGTTGGGCGCTGGGCGCTGGGGGTACCCGCTTCGGCCGGTTTTCCTTTCACGGGGAGCCGGGAAACCTCGAGCAGAAGATCGCTGACGTAGGTATTTTGCACGCTCTGACGCAGACTGCCGGTGCCGTTTCGCTGCATATTCCCTGGGATACCCCAACCGATTACGCGGCGGTGCGCGACCGGGCGGCGGTACTGGGTTTAACCTTTGACGCGATCAATTCGAATACCTTCCAGGATCAACCCGGCGCGGAACACACCTATAAACACGGCTCCCTCAGTGCAACCGATGAAAAGGCCCGCCGACAGGCCATTGAGCATAACCTGAACGTGATCGAAATCGGCGAAAAATTAGGGTCGAAAAGCCTGACCGTCTGGTTGGCCGATGGGACGAATTTTCCGGGGCAACGCAATTTCCAACGCAGCCTCGTACAGACCGAAGACAGCCTGAAGCAGATCTACGCCGGAATGCCGAAGGATTGGAAGCTTTTCATTGAGTATAAACCCTACGAGCCCAACTTTTACAGTACGGTCATTCAGGATTGGGGAACGAGTCTTATGCTCGCCAATGCCTGCGGTGATCGCGCCTTTACCCTGGTCGATCTCGGACACCACCTGCCCAACAGCAACATCGAACAGATCGTTTCTACCCTGATGCTGAAGGGTAAGTTGGGGGGCTTCCACTTCAACGACAGTAAGTACGGCGACGACGACCTGACCGTGGGAAGCATAAAGCCCTACGCGCTGTTCCTGATCTTCAACGAGCTCGTCTACGGGATGCGCAACAATCCGCAGAACCCCGACCTGGCCTGGATGATCGACGCCAGTCACAACATTAAGGACCCGCTTGAAGACCTCCTCCAGTCGCTCGAAGCCATCCAGGAAGCCTACGCCAAAGCCCTGTTGATCGACCACGAGCAATTGGCGGCCGCACAGCGCGATCACGATGTGGTACTGGCCCAGGAAATTCTCCAGGAGGCCTATAGAACGGACGTCCGGCCACTGCTGCAACGCGCCAGGTTGAGCCGCGGTGGTGCGTTGCATCCCCTACAGGCCTATCGAAGCCTCGGCGTACGGAACGAGCTGATCCGGGAACGCGGAAAACATAGCGTAGCCACGGGCCTGTAGGATGGAAAAACAACGAGTCACCGCGGTTTTTGACATCGGCCGCACGAATAAGAAGTTCTTTCTGTTCGATGAGGAATACCGCGAGGTGCACCGGGAGTACATCCGCTTTCCGGAAACCGTGGATGAGGATGGCTATCCAAGCGAAGACCTGCCGGCCATCCAGGTGTGGCTTCGGGATGTCTTCGATCGCATCCTGGAAGCCCGCGTATTTGACGTCACGGCCATCAATTTTTCCTCTTACGGGGCAAGCTTCGTGCACCTTGACGGGGATGGTGAAGTAGTCACGCCGCTATACAATTATACCAAGCCCCTGGACCAGGATCTCATTGATGACTTCTACGAAAAGTACGGTCCCGAGCAAGACCTCACGGTGCGTACCGGGTCCTCCAATGACGGGATGCTCAACAGCGGTATGCAATTGTACTGGCTTAAATACCGGAAACCCGAGTTGTTTTCCCGGATCAAGTACAGCCTGCACCTGCCGCAATTTCTCAGCTACGTATTTACCGGCATTCCGATCAGTGAGTACACCAGCATCGGTTGTCATACGGCACTCTGGGACTACCGGAAAAAGGATTATCACGCCTGGGTATATGCGGAAAATCTGCACCGGATTTTCCCTCCCATAGTTTCGACGGAGACGAGCATCAACATGAATTACAACGGTCGTCGGATGAAGATCGGGGTTGGTATCCACGACAGCTCGGCGGCGCTGCTGCCGTACATCCGAAGTGAAAAAAATCCGTTCGTCCTCATTTCTACCGGCACCTGGAGTATTTCCCTGAACCCCTTCGGCGGCGAACTCCTGACCCAGGAGGACCTACGCCAGAACTGCATCAACTACATGCGGATCGATGGCAAGCCGGTAAAGGCCGCCAGACTGTTTCTCGGGGAAGAATACAAAACGCAGGTTACCCGGCTGGCCGATCACTTTGGCGTGGATCGCGAACGTCACCGCAGCGTGCGCTTCGATTACCAACTCTACCGGGATATTATGCAGGACTACCGACCGTGGTTTCACCTGGAGCATATCCCCTACCCGGATAATCCGGCGATCACGGCAATACCTACCGATAGCTACGAATACGCCTACCATCACCTGCTTATCGAACTGGTCGAGCTCCAGGCGCAAAGTATCACTACAGCTATGGGGGGGAAGCCCGCTAAGATGCTGTTCGTGGATGGCGGATTCAGCGACAATGAAGTATTCATTCAACTGATTTCCCACCGCTTCCGGGAGCAGGAACTGCGTACTACCGATTCCAGCCTGGGCTCGGCACTCGGCGCCGCAATCTGCATCTCCGACCGGGACCTGAACTCCAAATTCCTTAAGAAAAATTACGGGCTGAAGAAACATCAGCCCTTCATCATTAAGCAGGCCGATGCATAGCGCGCTGCCGTCCTTTTCCGCTTACCCTCAACGAGTCGCTCATGTTACAGAATGAAACCCAGGAAGAAATAATCGAAGAGATCGGCGGTGGCGAATTCGAACGCCAGCCCGTACCCGCCTCCAATAGGAAAGGCTGGGGTAGCTTTCTGGGCATGTATGCGGGCGAACACGCCGCGGGTACGGAATTCGTTATTGGGCCGCTCTTCCTTACTACCGGGGTGAGTGCATTCGATCTGATCATCGGTCTCCTTGTCGGTAATTTCTTGGCCGTGCTCAGTTGGCGGTTCCTGACCGCCGAGATCGCTACTAAGTATCGCCTCACGCTCTACTACCACCTCGAAAAGATATGTGGGCGCAAACTGGTGAAATTTTACAATGTCGCTAACGGTATCCTTTTCTGCTTTCTGGCGGGCTCCATGATCACCGTTTCGGCCACGGCGGTGGGCGTTCCCCTCGATATGGATATGCCGCAACTTACGGATAGCTTACCAACCAGTTTCACTTACGTTATCGTGGTCCTGGCCATAGGCCTGGTCATCACCCTGGTCGCCGTAAGGGGGTACGATACGGTGGCAAAGGCCGCCAATTATATGTCTCCCGTGATCGTAATTGCCTTCCTCGCTGCCGGGATCGTAGCATTGAACCAACTCGGAGTGGATAGCTTCGCTGAATTCTGGAACATCTGGGGAGAGGGTTCGCAGCCCATCGGGGGCAATATTAAATACACCTTTTGGCACGTAGCCATTTGGTCGTGGTTTGCGAATGCGGCCATGCACGTCGGTATGTCGGACCTCTCGGTATTCCGATTCGCGCGTAAGCCCAGCGCTGGCTGGACCACCGCCGCGGGTATGTACGTGGGGCATTATATGGCCTGGATCGCTGCCGCACTCTTGTATGCCGTCTACCTGCGCACGCCGGAGGCTCAGGCCGTATTGGGTGCCGGTGGTGCACCTACGGTTGCCCCCGGTCCCCTCGCCTTTAGTGCCATAGGATGGTTTGGCATCCTGGCGGTGGTCCTTGCCGGATGGACGACGGCAAACCCCACCATTTACCGGGCGGGCCTGGCCTTTCAAACGATCCTTCCCGGGCATAAGACGAGTGCGGCCGTCGGCGTGGTATTGGCCGGGGCGCTGGCCACCGTTGCCGGTCTTTTCCCCGCCTTTGCCATGAAACTTCTCGACTTCGTAGCGCTCTACGGATTCATTCTGGCGCCCGTCGGTGCCGTGATTGTTTTTCAGCATTTTTTCGGGCGGCGGAGCGCAGGGACACTGCCCGACTACGAAGCCGAAACCGGACGGGGTTACAATCCGGCGGTGTTTTGGGCCTGGGCCATTAGCTTCGGGATCTTCTACTTTATTTCAGTGCAGTTCGAGGTGTTCCTTTCCTTCGTCACGCTACCCGCATGGTTGCTGTGCGGGGTGTTGTATTTGGTGCTAAGCTGGAAAAGCGCGCCCGCCGTCACCTGATCGTCTACCTGCGCTCCGCCGCCCCGTTTACCGTAGATACAGGATATAAGCCGCCGCAAAGGGGATCACGAAAATGAAGGCGTCGAAGCGATCGAGCAGCCCCCCGTGGCCGGGCAGTAGGTTTCCGCTGTCCTTCACCCCAACGCTGCGTTTGAGCATGCTTTCGACCAGGTCTCCCAAGCCGCCGAAGATGGCTACGATAACGGCTAGCACGAGCCATTGAATCAGATTGATCTCGTCAAAAACGAGGTGGAGGAAATACCCGAACAGGATACACGTCAGGGCTCCTCCTATGGTTCCTTCCCAGGTCTTATTCGGTGAGATGCGGGGGAACAGGGGGGTCTTGCCGAGTTGGCTGCCGACCAGATAGGCGCCCGTATCGTTAACCCATGTCAGGAGCAATAGCCCAAAGACGATGCGGTAATAGAATGTCGAACCGTCGAAGGCAATGAAGTCCACCAGTGCAAAGGGGATGCCGATGTAGAACAGGCCCAGAACAATGTACGCGATGTTAACGAAGGGGTCCTGACTATTGCTGTACAGCTCGTAGATGAACACGGTAAAGATGAAAGGAGCGAAAAGCAGGCTGGCCACCTGTATGAAGGAAGCCGGATCGCTCACGTAGCCAAGCGAGAAAAAACTGACCAGGAAGAAGGGTAAGAGCCCTATCGCAACGCCGAAGGCCTTACGGACGCGATCACGGCGGGTATGACGATCGAGCGTCATGCCGAAAAATTCATACAGGCAACCCCCGGCAATGACCAAAAATAGGATATTGAAGGTGTACGGGCCGGTATACATGCCTGAAATCATGATCACGACGAAAATGATCGCCGTGGTAAGTCTTCTCCAAAGTCCCTGCATCGGTTTGCGTAAATCAGTAATTCCGGCACATGCCGGTACGGGCGTAATATAGCTTAAGCGCACCGGGTGTATCCCTTACAACCTCATTCGACCCCACATAAGTTGGCTTATCCTCCTTGTGAACCTAGGTAAGCCGATTCGTGGATACCCAAAAATTCACGATGTTTCGCAGGGCTTCCCGGTAGTCGGAGGGCTTATTCGGCTTGGTCACGAAACCCGATACGCCAAGCTCATAGGCATTGGAAACCTCCTCCGGATCTTCGGAAGAGGAAAAGACGACGATCGGGAAGGACAGTTCCTGGTCCCTGGTCCGGATACCCTTCATAAAAGCCAGGCCGCTCATGCGGGGCATATGCAGATCCATGAGCGCCAGGGTGACGTGGCTGGTGGATTGGGAGGAGAGGTAGTCGGTGAATTCCGCGCCGTCGTGGAGTGCGGTCACCTGGATCGCCGGATCAATTTTCTTAAGCGTTCGGACTGCAAGGAAGGTTTCGGTAGGGTCGTCTTCAATCAGCAGGATGTGGGGTGCTGACATAATGGGGGGGAATATGGTAGCGATGGGGGGATATACCTCACTTAAAGAAACAAGGAAAATGATTATATGTGTTTATGCAACAATGTATTAGCGTAATTTTTATCTACTGAGGCCTACCATTTTTAGGTAATTACGGCTGCTGGCTTCATCTTGACGTGGTACAGACGGCCATCGAATTCTTATAGAGTAACATTGCGCAAACCTTCACAACGATAATTATGGCTTTCGAGCAACGTATACCCCGTGACACTTCCGCTGCCCTCTTTGAAGAAGCCCAGGAATACTTTCCCGGAGGGGTAAACTCGCCGGTTCGCGCCTTCCGCAGTGTCAGCGGTCCGCCGCTCTTTATCCGGGAAGGCCACGGAAGCCATATGACGGATGAAGACGGCAATCGTTTCCTTGATTTCTGCTGTTCGTGGGGGCCGCTCATTCACGGTCACGACAATCCGCATATTCGCGGTAAAGTGATGGAAACGGTAGTAAAAGGCACGAGTTTCGGTACCCCCAACCGCTTGGGTAATCAACTGGGGAAGCTGATACTCGACAACCACCGATACGTGGAGCGTATCCGCTTCGTTAGCTCCGGTACGGAAGCCGTAATGTCCGCACTACGGCTTGCAAGAGGGATCAAGGGCCGGAACAAAATAATCAAGTTCGACGGCTGCTACCACGGGCACGTCGACAGTTTGTTGGTGAAGGCTGGTTCGGGTCTGGCTACCTTTGGTACCAGCTCGAGCGCGGGCGTGCCGGATAATGTGGCCCGAGACACCCTGGTCTTGCCCCTTGGCGACCGCGATCTTCTCGAGCGTACCCTCACCGAGCATGCCAGTGAAATCGCTTGCATCATCGTTGAGCCCATCCCCGCCAATAACGGATTGCTGCTGCAGGATCGGTCGTGGCTTGAGTGTTTGCGTATCAAAGCCTGGAAGCATGACGTGCTGCTGATCTTTGACGAAGTCATTTCCGGATTCCGGGTAGGTTTTGAGGGCGCTGCGGGACTTTACGACGTTCAGCCCGACATTATCACCTTCGGTAAGGTTATCGGGGGCGGGTTCCCGGTCGGTGCCTACGCCGCCAGCAAGGAGTACATGGATTACATTGCCCCGGTAGGGCCCGTCTATCAGGCCGGGACCCTATCCGCCAATCCAGTAGCGATGGCTGCCGGACTGGCGGCACTGGAGCTGTGTCTGGTTCCTGGATTTTACGATGAGCTAGCCGTTCGCACGGCCCGTATGGCGGAGGCCATCGAGGGCTATGCCAGCCAAAGAGGGTATCCCCTTCACGTGCCACACGTGGGTAGTATTTTCTGGTTGGCCTTCGGAAACGACCGGATAGAGCGGGCCGATCAGATCGATCCCGCTAATATGGAATACTTCAAGATCATCCACCACGAACTCTTACAGACCGGGGTATATTTAGGTCCATCGGGCTACGAGGTGGGATTCGTTAGCAGTGCGCATTCCGATATCGATATCCAGGCGGCAGTGGCCAAAATCTGCGCGGCCATGGACGTAGCATTTGGGAAAGGGTAAACTTTCCGGCACTCTTCGCGGTACCTCTTAAAAACGATTTACTCCTATGCGCTACCTGCTGATTCTTCTAACCGTGTCCCTGGTTGCCTGCTCCACTCCCCGGGCATCGGGTACTACCTCTTCCCAGCCCACCGAAGCTCCCGCCGCGGCGGAGCCCAGCTACACCGGCGCCTGGGACATCACCGTCATGGACACCCCGGCCGGAACGGTCAAGGGAACGCTGACACTCACCGAATCAACGGAGGGCCTCGGGGGCACGATCAACGTTAACGGTAGTGATGTCAACCTCAGAGAGGTGAAAAGGACCGAGGAGGGCCTGCTCATCAATTTTTACTCCTCAGATTACCAGACGGATGTAGATATGCGCCTGAACGGAGAGCCTTCGTCCGATGAGCTCACCGGTCTCGCTTTAAACAGTTTCATGACGGTCGCCACCCGGCAGAAGTAGTATTATTGCGGATGAAAGATGAGCAGCAACCGTCAACCCGTGCCATCCGCGAGCAAATGCCCGCCACGAGTTACCGGGAGCACAGTACCCCCCTTTTCCTGACCAGTAGCTTTACCTTCCCCTCCGCGGAGGCGATGGCCAACACGTTCGCCGGTCAGGGAGACGGTATTATTTACAGCCGCTACAATAATCCCAATGTCGACGAGTTGATTTCCAAGGCCTGCGCTTTGGAGGGGACTGAAGCGGGCTTCGCCACCGCCTCCGGCATGTCGGCCGTCTTCGCCAGCCTCGCGGCCCTGGTTGAACAGGGGGATCACATCGTAGCTACCCGTGCCGTATTCGGAAGTACGCATCAGATCCTGTCGCAGATATTACCCAAGTGGGGTGTTTCCTACACTTACGTAGATCCCGACCGTCCGGACACCTGGTCCGATGCAGTGACCGACAGCACCCGCATTTTCGTTACCGAAACACCCTCCAATCCAGGACTGCAACTGGTGGATCTGGAAATGGCCGGCACCTTTTGCCGCGAGCATGGGCTGACATTTATCGTGGACAATTGCTTTGCCACTCCTTATTTGCAACGGCCGGCCGATTTCGGTGCGGACCTGATTACCCACTCCGCCACCAAATGGATGGACGGACAGGGTAGGGTGCTCGGCGGGTTATTGCTCGGCAGGGCGGAGGTTATGGAAAAGGTAACCTTCTTTTGCCGCCACACGGGGCCGGCCATGTCACCGTTTAATGCCTGGGTGATCTCCAAAAGTTTGGAAACCCTGAACATCCGGATGGACGCCCACTGCCGGTCTGCCCTGGCCCTGGCAAATTGGCTGATGGAACAACCGGGGGTAGAGCAGGTGCACTATCCGTTCCTTCCCAGTCACCCGCAGTACGAGTTAGCTCGTCGGCAAATGCGGGCAGGCGGGGGGATTGTAACGTTCGAACTAAAGGGTGGGGTAGCGGCCGCTAGGGCACTGCTTAACCAGGCAAAGCTATGTACCCGCAGCAGTAACCTGGGGGATACCCGAACCATTTTGACGCATCCGGCGACGACCACCCATAGTAAATTAAGCCCCGAGGAGCGTGCCGCGGTAGGAATTACCGACGGACTAGTGCGGATGAGCGTCGGACTCGAGGCCGTACAGGATATCCAGGCCGATCTGGCCGGAGGGCTGGGAAATTAGGCAAGGTGGCCTTACTGCCGCAGCAGGGTGATCTGACCAGCGGTGGCCGGACCGGAGACTCGATAATAGTACGTGCCCCTGGGAAGATTCTCCAGGGCTACGTTCGTGGTATATGGTCCGACGACTAATGTACTGGAAGAGCTGGTAAGCACCCGTCCGTCGGTGGAATATAAATCAAACCGGTATTCACCGGAATGGGGGATATCGATCGACACCCGGACTTCGTCTTGCGTCGGGTTGGGGAAGGCGGCCGATTCCAGCGCCAGGATACCGGGGGTTCGCAGGCCGGTAGACAGGTCTTCCGTAAGGGTCAGGGTAAGCGGTTGGGACGAGCCGTTGTCGCCAACGGAGCCCTGAGCTCGGTTGACCAAGTTGCCAACCACGTAAAGCGTGACCGGACCGGTGCCGGCTTCCGGGGCCGTCCAGTCGAAAGTAAACAAGCTGTCCGAATTGATACCCTTATGCTCGGCGTACCTCCTTCCGGAATCGGTAGTGGCCAATTGGGTAACCGCATCCGGGTTAGATAGCGTTCCGGCAGGAAGTAATATGGGGTCGCTGGCATCCAGGAACTGTGCCTGAAAACCATAGCCGGGGGGCATGCCGGATTGGGGCTGCACGGAAACCGTGACCGTATACGTCTGGCCGGGGCGGTATTTTGTCGCGTTCGTACCATCAAACCGTACGGACAACCGGGGCGTACCGTAATCGCCGGAATTGTGGCAAGTGCCGCAAACCGCTTCACTACCCCCTCCGGCACTGGGGGCTCCGGTAAAGCCACTGTTGTTGGAACTCGCCGGGCCGGAAGAATAGGCTGCGCATATTATTGCCAGGGTGAGAAAAGAAAAAGGCAATAATTTTTTGGGGATCGGCATAGGACAGGCAGGAATAACAGGCGTTTACCATTGAATGTACGCGGAAAGCTACTGGAACGCGGAAAAACTTACCATCTTGTGTTGAACTCTCTGGCATCTCAATAGTTATTCTAGCATTATTAATAGTAATACTATTTAATTGGATCGCTTAGCTGGAAAAATTACCATCGCCGTTTCGGACAAATTGTTTTTAAAGGATCCTGAAACTAGTGATCTGGGTAGGAGAATAGTGACGGGGAGCATTGACCTTCTGGTTGAACTCGGCCTGGAAAACTTTACCTTCCGGAAGCTGAGTAAGCAGGTGGGCACTACGGAAGCTTCGGTGTACCGCTACTTTGAGAACAAGCACAAGCTATTGGTATACCTCGTGATGTGGTACTGGGGCTGGATGGAATACCGCTTGGCCTTTTCCCTCGCCAATGTGCCCAGTGCGGAGGATAGGCTCCGCAGGGCCATTAAGCTACTCACGGAAGAGATCGTGGAAGACAGTAATTTCAGCCACGTGAATGAAGTCAAGCTTAATCGTATCGTAGTTGGCGAAAGCTTAAAGGTTTACTTGAATCGACACGTGGACGATGAAAATGAGGGGGGCGCCTTCAGCTACTACAAACAGTTGATCCAACGAATCAGCGCAATCATTATCGAGCTCAATCCAGCGTTTCCTTATCCTCACATGCTCGTCAGTACCATCATTGAGGGAGCACACCTTCAACGGTTCTTTGCAGATCATCTGCCGCTGGTTACCGATAAGCGGGAAGGAGAGGATTCCGTGGTTTGTTTTTTTACACAGATGGCCTTTCGCACCATTAAATAATCCTTCGTCATCATGGCAGAAACTCACGAAGTGCTGTCTCCCCTGCAACGGTTTTGGCGCCTCCTGCGTCCCGACCGGGATGAGGTTACCAATGTCTGGGTATATGCCCTTTTCGCCGGGGTGGTCAACCTGTCGCTACCCCTCGGGATCCAGGCGATCATCAACCTCATCATGGGAGGCCGGGTTAGCACGGCCTGGATGGTGCTGGTGTTGTTGGTTGTACTTGGTATAGCAATAGTAGGTATTCTGCAGGTCCAACAGATGCGCGTGGTAGAGAACTTGCAGCAAAAAATCTTCAGTCGAGCGGCTTTCGAGTTTGCCTATCGTATGCCGCGCGTGCGCACGGAGGTGATGTACCATTACTATGGTCCGGAATTGATGAATCGTTTCTTCGACGTCCTCACCGTACAGAAAGGGCTTTCTAAGATTCTGATCGACTTTTCCGTAGCTTCTCTGCAGGTGGTCCTGGGACTGATGCTTCTGTCCGTTTATCACCCTTTTTTCATCGCTTTCGGCTTCATCCTGGTAGGGCTGGTGGTGCTGATTTTCTTGTTCACCGCAAAAAGTGGACTCAAGACCAGCCTCATGGAATCCAAGCACAAGTATGCCGCGGTTCACTGGTTGGAAGAACTAGCCAGGACGGCCGGCACCTTCAAAATGGCCGGTAAAACGGATATGGCTTTGCAGCGGATGGACCGTCACGTTGACAGCTACCTGGTAGCGCGGGAAAGCCACTTTGGGATTCTAATCCGCCAATATTCGCTTCTCATTGGCTTCAAGGTCATCGTAGCGCTCGGCCTATTGGCCATTGGTGGCCTGTTGGTTATGCAGGAGCGCATGAATATCGGTCAATTTGTTGCCGCCGAGATCATTATCCTTTTCGTAATGGCTTCGGTCGAGAAGCTGGTCCTGAGCCTGGAAACGATCTATGATGTTCTCACGGGCCTGGAAAAAATCGGGCAGGTCACGGACCTCGAACTCGATCGCAAATTGGAGAGTAGCTCAGACAGTCTATTTCGGGGAGAAGGGGCCATTTCCGTTCAGTTGGACGGGGTGTATTTCTCCTATCCAAACCGATCCGAACCCATTTTACATGATCTGACCCTGAAAGTGGAAGCCGGCGACCGGCTCCTTGTAATGGGCTCGAACGGAGCGGGAAAGAGCACAATGCTGTATGTCATCGCCGGTCTCTTTGACATTACACGTGGATCGATCGTTTACGATAATTTACCTAAGCGCAATATCGGGATCGAGGAACTGCATTCTTCTATCGGGGCGTGTTTTCGCCAGGGTGAGCTCTTCGAGGGGACGGTACTGGAAAATATAACGATGGGCCGCGAACGGGCGACCTTTGAAAATGTGCAGTGGGCGGTACGAAATCTCGGCCTTACTGACGTTATTCAGCGCTTTCCCGAGGGGTACGACTCCAAGCTGGACCCTGCGGGAGATAAACTTCCCCGGAGTATCGTTCAGCTACTATTGCTGGCCCGGGCCATAGCAGATAAACCCCGCCTCTTGCTCCTGGAAAATGTGTTTGAATCCCTTGACGAAGGCCAACGGCAACAGACCATTGACTTTTTAACTCAGGAAGATCACCCCTGGACCTTAATCGCCGTAAGCAACAATGACTACCTGGGAAATTGTTGTCACAACGTGGTGCATATGGAAAAAGGAAGAATCGTTACTCCAACACCGTAAAATCTCTAAGCCATGCTGAATATTTCACTCAATTCAGTGAACCGGTTCGTCGACCGGGATCGTCTGCAGGCACTCCAAAAGGCCGAGAGCCGGAAATCGGGCAGGGTGTTACTACGCTTGCTTGTCATTTTTTCCATCCTGTTTCTGATCACGCTTTTCTTGCCGTGGACCCAGAACGTCCGTGCCATGGGGGAGGTGACAACCCTCCAACCCAATCAGCGACCACAAGGTGTACAAACGGTGATTGGCGGTCAGATTAAACAATGGTACGTCCGGGAGGGCGATTTTGTAGAATCGGGTGACACTATCCTGTGGTTATCCGAAACTAAAGATGCCTATTTCGATACCAGTTTGTTGGATCGTACCCGTGCCCAGGTGAATGCGAAGGAGATGTCACTCCAATCGTACCAGGCAAAGATCGACGCTCTGGCCGATCAGATGGACGCCATGCGAGAATCGGTACGGCTTCGTACCGAGCAGGCCCAAAACAAGCTGCGTCAGTCGCAACTCACCGTGGCAAGTGATAGTATGGACCTGCAAGCTGCCCAGCTGAATACCGAGATCGCGCGCGAGCAATACGAGCGTATGGAAGAGCTTTACAAACAGGGACTCAAGTCACTCACCGAACTTGAAAACCGGCGGAATACGTACCAGCAGGCGCAGGCCAAGCTCATCAGCGCTGAAAATAAACTCCTCGCCTCGCGAAACGATGTCATCAACGCGCGGGTGGAGTTGAACGCGATACAGGCCAAGTTGCGCGACGATATTGCCAAGGCAAGCTCGGATCGCTTCTCCGCCCTGTCCGGCCGCTTTGACGCCGAGGCCGGCGTGGCGAAGCTGGAAAATGAGTTTAGCAACTACGAGCGGCGAACCGATCTGTATTACCTGCGGGCACCGCAATCCGGATACGTTACGCAAATACTCTCTGCCGGTATCGGCGAAACACTCAGTGCCGGACAGGAGGTGGTGACCATCGTCCCCGCTGAGTACCAGTTGGCGGTAGAGTTATTCGTCCGGCCCATCGATCTTCCCTTGATGGAGAAAGGTTTGCCGGTAAATATCCAGTTTGACGGGTGGCCGGCAATCATCTTTTCCGGTTGGCCCAACACCAGCTACGGTACTTACCGTGGAACGATCGTGGCCATCGACCGGGTTATTAATCCCAATGGGGAGTATCGTATCATGGTGGCACCTGATACGCAAGAAAAAGATTGGCCCGAAGCCCTGCGGGTCGGGTCCGGAGCCAACGCCCTGATCCTACTTAAGGATGTCCCGATATGGTATGAACTGTGGCGCAAGATCAACGGCTTCCCCGCGGATCTCTACACCCCTTCTAAGAACGCTCCTCCTGTGGCCCCGCCAAAAATAAAAGTGCCGAAATAGTGCGCATCTTTCTATTGATCTTGGGACTGATTTGCCTGACCTGTCCTGCATGGGGCCAGCAGTTACCCACCGTCCTGACCGAAGAGTCTTTCCTTCGGCTGGTAGACGAACACCACCCACTTGCCGTACGAGCCGAACTGCAACGTGACCGTGCCGAGGCTGTATTGCGGTCTGCGCGCGGGAACTTCGACCCCAAGGTTTATGGGGGCATGGATCAAAAGTATTTTCAGGGTACCCGCTACTACAGCCTGATCGAGGGAGGTGTAAAAGTGCCCACCTGGTTTGGTATTGAATTGAATGCGGCTTACGAACGCAATGAAGGCTTTTACCTTAACCCGGAACAAAGCGTACCGGAAACGGGGTTGTACGCGGCGGGGCTCACCGTATCGTTGGGACAAGGGTTGCTTTTTGACGAGCGACGCGCCGAACTGCAGCGGGCGCAAATCTACCGCCGTTCAACCCTCGCCGAACGGCAGGTGCTGCTGAATGACTTGGTCTACGCCGCCGGTGCGGCCTATTGGGAATGGGCCGGTGCGTTTGCCGCCGTCTCCATTTTCGATGAAGCCGTGGCGGCAGCCACTCGCCGGTATGTAGCCGTCGTTTCCGGAGCGGAACTGGGTGACCGCCCCGCTATTGATACGCTGGAAGCCAGGATCTTGCTGCAAAACCGGGAGCTGTCCCGGGAAACGGCATTACTCGACCTGGCTAACGCTACCGCCCGAATCAATGCCTTTCTCTGGCTGGACGGCGTAGTTCCGGTAGAGTTGGAGACTACCACCGTACCCAAGCCCTTGCCGGAGGTTGTCGTTGCTCCGGTTTTGGATAGTATCACTAGTATAGATAACCCAGAGCTTACCCGGATGAGGCTGGAACTGGAAACCCTGGACGTAGACCAGCGACTTCAACGAGAATACCTGAAGCCAACGGTGGACGTGAAATACAATGCGCTGCTTTCGGGTGGGGCTGATAGCCCCTTTGATAACCTCAACAGTAACAATTACAAATGGGGCGTGACCTTTGCCCAGCCTTTACTATTAAGGAAAGAGCGGGGTAAACTCCAGTTGACCCGCATCAAAATGAGTGAGACTCGGCTTAAGTTATCCGATAAAATTGCCGGCTTGGCCGTAAAGCTGGCTACGGCGGAAAATGAAGCCAATATCACGGCGTCCCAGTATGCGCTTGCCAGCCAAATCGCAGATGATTACGCTGTACTGCTAGCTGGAGAACGGGAGCTCTTTAGTGCCGGGGAGAGTTCGCTGTTCCTGGTCAACACCCGGGAAGTCAGCTACATCGAGGCCCGGATCAAGCAGGTGGAGCTATTGATGAAACACCGTAAGGCAAGGCTTGCCCGGAGTTACGCTGCGGGTCGGATATCCCTGGGGATACGTGTTGGCGTACCCAGTGAGTAAGGTCGAGATAAAGTAGCGCCTTGTGCTCAAAGGGGTTGCTCTGGGCGGCGGCGCGCAGGTCCTGATCCAACTCCCGGAAAATAGGAGGATGCTCACCCGTGACCGACTTAATAAGTTTACGAAGCGCGGTGGCGGTCATTTGGTGAATCTCGGCCGTTTCGTCGCTGCGCCGCATCTGACGCTTGAAGTTGGTCAGGTGGTAGTCTACCAGGGCACGGTTGCCCAATTCGTAGTGACAGAGCAAATGCAACAAACGGGTATTGAGTAGGAGGTCCTCCCGTAGAATGCCCGTCTTCATATTGATGATCTCATTAAGATAATCCAATGCTTCGGCGTACTTCTTACGCGCGAAGGCCGTAGCGGCAAACTTGTAAAGGAACTGCCCCCAACGGTGGTCGGTAGGAATGAAATCTTTGCTGGCGTACTTTGCCCGCAGCGAGTCCCCGTAAGACTTGGCCTCCTCCCAATTACCCCCGGCGAAGTAGGTGTTCAGGCGCATCAGGCTCGAATATACCCGCCCGATCAACTGGCTGTTTTCATTAAGTAATACCTGGTCGTCATTGATGAAGTCCTCCATCACCCGTAAGTATCGTTGCATGCGCTTTTCTTCGCCGCATAGATAGGCGAAAACCGATACGTAGTATAGACACCTCAGGTAAAGGTCCGGATCCTTGACCGTCATATGCGTACTCAGGTGGAAAAGTGTCAGGGCATTCATGGCGGATTCCAGCGCGTCGTCAAAGTTGAGCTGGATGTAGTGGTACCACATGGAAGCCTGGAAGCGGTTGATCTTCTGGTGGAAGGTGCTCCCCACCGTTTCCCGGTCAAAGCGGTGGGTCTGAATGCTCTCCCAGAATACCTTGTTTTCGGCCCGGTCCTCGGCATTGCGGCTGTGGCCCGTTTCAATATAGCGACCGTGAATCTGAATATTCAGGTTAAACAGTTCACTGTTATTAAGCACGCTGAAGCTCCGCTCGGCAGACTCGTTGAGCAGCAGATCCATCTTGTTATCCACCTGCCGGGATAAGGTAATATGGCGCGATTCGATAAGCTTCTGAAATTCAAGGATCTCCAGGTGAAGCACGTCCCGGTTGTGTTCCACGGCCCTGCTTTTCGCCCGCTCCAGTGACCGTAGCGCATCGAGATAAAGGCCTTTGCCGTAGAGGATAAGGCTGAAATCAATCTGTTCGCGGAGTTCGATATCGATCTCTTTGTTGATGTAAATCAGTCGAAGGCTGGTCAGCACCTGCTGATAAAGGTGCCGCTTGAGGTTCGAGTATTGGCCGGGGGATAAACTCAGGCGGTCGGTAACGATGGTGTCGTCGGGCTGGTCCAGGCGATCCAATACGTCGAACAATTGAATGAATTTATTGTCCGTTGTGGCCCCGGCGCGGGTAGCGTAGAGCTTGAAATTGCGTTTTTCGGCCTTGTTTAGAGACTTTATTAGTCGCCAGAGCTGGTCTTTTACGGCCGTTGGCATGGGTAAGCTAAGTATATTAATGTGTTGTAAATCAGCATATAAGCAAAGGGGTGCCCAATTTAGGCATCACAAATGATAAGTGTACTTCGTTGCGCGCCTTTCCGCGCGGAACATCATATTTGTACCAACGAAGCAAGGAGACGTCCAGTCTTTGTAGAGCCCTTTAACCAGATAGACTTCTCAGTTCACCTCTTTTCGGGGATTCTCCGCTAACCATGGGGCATCCTAAAGATAATTACTTCTATGAAGAAGATTGAAGCTATCATTCGTTTATCCCGCTTCGAAAGCATTCGTGATGCGCTTGCGGCTATCGACGTAAATTTTTTTACCCTCACTGAAGTCAAAGGTTTTGGCCTACAGAAGGGTGAGCAACTAACGTACCGCGGCAGTGTCTACGACGCCGACTACATCGCTCGCCTCCAACTCGACATCATCGCACCGACGAGCAAAGCAGAGGCCATTGTGGAGGCGATCGTTTCCGCCGGCCGTACCGGTAAGGTGGGCGATGGCAAGATCGTAGTGTACGAGCTGGACCGCATTGTCCGTATTCGTACGGGCGAAGAGAACGAGAGCGCCATTTAACCAACCAAGGATTCGGCCGATTTAACCGTCCGCGCCACCGCTTTTCCATCTGGATTTCTCCCTACCTGCCTCGGCTTTACCCAGGTAAGACCCCACCCCTCATCTTTCAACTCAAGAATTACACTGCCATGGAAGCAATGTTTACCGTAAATAACCTGTGGATACTGGTGGCGACCTGTCTGGTCTTCATCATGCACCTCGGCTTCGCCACTCTCGAAGCCGGATTCGTTCAGCGTAAGAACGTGGTGAATATCCTCTTTAAGAACTCGATGATCATAAGCATCGGGTTGCTAACCTATTACTTCATTGGATACAACCTTATGTATCCCGCCGGTGACGGCATCATCGCCAATTTTATCGGTGATTTCGCCGTCATGGATTGGGCTGGCGGTACAGTTCCTGATTACGCTGCAGCAGCAGAAGCGGGCGAAACCTACACCGGGTACTCCGATTTCATTTTCCAGGCTATGTTCGCTGCCACCTGTGCTACTATCGTGTCCGGCGCGGTTGCCGAGCGGGTCAAACTGGTCCCCTTTCTCATTTTTGCTACGCTCTTTGTTGCCATTAGCTACCCGATCACCGGTATGTGGCACTGGGGTGGGGGATGGCTCGCCGATATGGGCTTCTACGACTTTGCCGGCTCCACGCTCGTCCACGCTGCCGGAGGCTTTGCCGCCCTCGCCGCCATTATTCTGCTGGGAGCCCGACGTGGTAAATATCGTTCCGACGGGAAAGTGACCGCTATCCCCGGCCACAGCATGCCACTTGCCGCCATCGGCGTATTCCTCCTCTGGTTCGGATGGTACGGCTTCAACGGCGGATCGGTCCTGAGTGCCGATGCCAACGGTGTCAGCCTCGTATTCGTAACTACCTCACTGGCCGCTGCCGCCGGTGGCGTTGCCGCCTTCTTCATGGGCTACATTCTGTTCAAATCTTACGACCTCTCCATGGTCCTCAACGGAATCCTTGGAGGCTTGGTAGGTATTACTGCGGGAGCTGACCTGATGTCTGGCGGCGAAGCCATCCTGATCGGCATGATCGCCGGTACCATCATCCCGCTAAGTATCGTCTTCTTCGATAAGACCCTCCGCCTGGACGACCCCGTGGGTGCCACCTCCGTACACGGTGTCTGCGGAATGTGGGGTACACTTGCCGTGGGAATCTTCGGCGCCAGCGCCGGCATCGATCAGCTCATCACTCAATTGGTAGGTACCCTCAGCGTCGGCATTTTCTCCTTTGGTTCCAGTTTCTTGATTTTCAGCGTCATGAAAGCCGTCATGGGTATCCGCGTGGACGAAGAGGAAGAGATCCGCGGTCTCGACCTCGGTGAGCACGACATGCACGCCTATAGCCTCACCAAAGAGGACGGCGTCTTTCAACTCACCGATAGCGGCTCTACGGCAGTCCGATAAATAGTACGGTAGTCACTGGCTTTGCCAGCTGTATAGTCGGGTAGTAGGGCAGGCCTGTCTCCCAACTACCCGACGAACAGCCTAAAGAACTAAAAGACTAAAAGACTAAAGAACTAAAAGACTAAAGAACTAAAAGACTATTTAACTCCCATTATCCCCAAATATCAAAGAATGAAAACTTATCAACTCCCCCTGTTTTTCTTGCTGCTTTTCTTCGGCCCGCTACTTGTTGCCCAGGATGTCGATGTCCTGATCGTCGAGGAAGAGGAAGAAGAGGAATCCAGCTTCCAGCTTACCGGCTACGTGGATGCTTATTACCAAGCCAACTTCTCCAATTCTAGTAATGAGGATCAGACACCGCTTGTGTTCGGATCTTCCTTTACCGACTTCCCTAATACTTTTGGTATAGGAAACGTGAACCTGCTCGCGGAGAAGTCATTGGGTAAGGTGAGTTTCGTTGGGCAGATCGGTTTTGGTCCCCGCGCTGTGGCAGCGAACAGCGACAGCAATAATGGCTACTCCGGTATACCCGGTAATTTCGCCTCCACTATTCAGCAACTGTACGTGACTTACACCCCGACCGATGCCGTCACCTTCACGCTGGGTAACTTCGGTACCTTTGTAGGCTACGAACTGATCGATGCTCCCGCAAACATGAATTATAGTATGAGCTACCTCTTCAGCAATGGTCCTTTCTACCATACCGGTGCTAAAGTGGACGTTGCGATCGCCGAGGGCTTTGGGGCCATGGTTGGCGTGTTCAACGATACCGACTCCAAGTTCGATGCGATTGAGGGAAAGCATGTCGGCGGGCAGTTGAGCGCGGCAGCTGGAGGCCTTGCGGCGTACTTCAACGTCCTTTACGGTAAGGAAGTGGAAGGCGCGATGTTGGACGAGAACAACGACGACGTCTATGAATTCCAGGTAGATCTCACCGCTACTTTTGAAGCCAGCGAAAATTTGATGTTCGGCCTCAATGCCAGTAATTACGCTACGAGCATGGACGGCAATGACATGGGCGGGTTCTTCGGTACTGCGCTGTACACCACCATTGGCGCCGGCGAAAGCTTTGACCTTTCTTTACGTGGGGAATATTTCACGAATACGGCTGTGGAGGGCGACGATACCGATCAGCCAAGTGTACTGGCACTCACGGCTAGCGGTAATATCGAAATCGGCGGTCTTCGTATTATCCCCGAGGTTCGTTTCGATACCGGCAGCAATGGCTTCACTTTCGGGGAGGCAGCTGATGATGACAGCGCAATCGCCTTTATTCTTGCCGGCGTTTACTCCTTCTAATCCCAAAAACATGCGGCGGGCTCCCGCGTTGCACGCCTTTGCCGGTTCTTTTTTGCACCTGCGCCCCGCCGCCATTCGAGAACAACTTTATTTAACCTTCTGATTTAACCCAAATTCAACTATGGCTACCAAACATAAGCTACAGTACGTCTGGCTAGACGGTAACGAGCCAATGCAGAGCCTGCGCTGCAAAACCCGCGTTGAGGCGGATTTCAGCGGCAAGCTCGAAGATTGTCCCATGTGGTCCTTTGACGGATCCAGCACCCAACAGGCCATGGGCGGCAGCTCCGACTGTCTGCTGAAGCCCGTCATGATCGTGCCCGAT
>CAVVFF010000007.1:527500-1200023 GCA_963747415.1 Lewinellaceae bacterium
CCGAATGCCGGCATAACAGTAGCGGCAGTGAGGCTACGGGTGCTAAGGTCCGTGGCCAAGAGGGGAACAACCCAGACCATCAGCTAAGGTCCCCAAATTCGGGCTGAGTTGAATGGAACGATGTGGGGATGCTAAGACAGCTAGGATGTTGGCTTGGAAGCAGCCATTCATTTAAAGAGTGCGTAACAGCTCACTAGTCGAGCGTTCCTGCGCGGAAAATACTCGGGCATAAGCCCGGTACCGAAGCTATGGATTGAACTGATTTAGGTCAGTTAAGTGGTAGGGGAGCATTGTAGTACAGCACTGAAGGTGGGAAGTGATTCCTGCTGGAGCGGCTACAAAAGCAAATGTAGGCATGAGTAACGATAAAAGGGGTGAGAAACCCCTTCGCCGTAAGACTAAGGTTTCCGTATTCGATGTTAATCAGAATCGGGTTAGTCGGGACCTAAGGTGTAGCCGCCAGGCGAAGCCGATGGCAAACGGGTTAATATTCCCGTACCCGCTCTGCAATGAAAGCGACGGAGTAGTGTAATTGGTGCGTACTGACGGAATAGTACGTTGAAGGTTGAGTAAAATTGACCGATAGTACAGGTCTACCTTCGGGTAGACTTGACAATCCAGTGAAGCGACTTCCAAGAAATAGCGAGCAGTAGCGGCCCGTACCGTAAACCGACACAGGTAGTCGAGGAGAGTATCCTAAGGCGCTCGAGTGATTCATGGCTAAGGAACTAGGCAAATTAGACGCGTAACTTCGGGAGAAGCGTCGCCCACTCCGGGAGGAGTGGGCCGCAGTGAAGAGGCCCAGGCGACTGTTTAGCAAAAACACAGGACTCTGCTAAATCGCAAGATGAAGTATAGGGTCTGACACCTGCCCGGTGCTGGAAGGTTAAGGAAGGGGCTTAGGAGTAATCCAAAGGTCTTAACTGAAGCCCCAGTAAACGGCGGCCGTAACTATAACGGTCCTAAGGTAGCGAAATTCCTTGTCGGGTAAGTTCCGACCTGCACGAATGGTGTAACGATCTGGGCACTGTCTCGGCCATGAGCTCGGTGAAATTGAAGTATCGGTGAAGATGCCGATTACCCGCAACGGGACGAAAAGACCCCGTGAACCTTTACTACAGCTTCACATTGCATTAGGGTATAAGATGTGTAGGATAGGTGGGAGACAATGAAGCGGCCACGCTAGTGGTTGTGGAGTCGTCCTTGAAATACCACCCTTCTTATACTTTGATGCTAACTCCTGCGAAACAGGAGGACCGTGTGTGGTGGGTAGTTTGACTGGGGTGGTCGCCTCCTAAAGCGTAACGGAGGCTCGCAAAGGTACCCTCAGCATGGTTGGTAATCATGCGAAGAGCGTATAAGTACAAGGGTGCTTGACTGCAAGAGCGACAGCTCGAACAGGTGCGAAAGCAGGCTTAAGTGATCCGGTGGTTCCGCATGGAAGGGCCATCGCTCAAAGGATAAAAGGTACTCCGGGGATAACAGGCTGATCTCCCCCAAGAGCTCACATCGACGGGGAGGTTTGGCACCTCGATGTCGGCTCGTCACATCCTGGGGCTGAAGAAGGTCCCAAGGGTTGGGCTGTTCGCCCATTAAAGTGGCACGCGAGCTGGGTTCAGAACGTCGCAAGACAGTTCGGTCTCTATCTGTTGCGGGCGTAGGAATATTGAGGAGATCTGTTTCCAGTACGAGAGGACCGGAATGGACGTATCTCTAGTGTACCGGTTGTGGCGCCAGCTGCACTGCCGGGTAGCTATATACGGCATAGGATAAGCGCTGAAAGCATCTAAGCGCGAAGCCAACTCCAAGATGAATATTCCCTTGAGGGTCGCAGAAGATGACTGCGTTGATAGGCTGTAGGTGGAAGCGTGGTAACACGTGGAGCCGAGCAGTACTAATCACCCGACAGCTTCCTTTATTTTTTTCTTCGAAGTGAGTGAAATGTACAGTTTGTTAAATCATACTGCGCTGAAGCTTATGAGTAGTAAGAAAGTATACGGCAGCACGCTTGTAGAAGTATATAATTAATCAGTTACGGTCTTTATGTTGAGCTATACCATTGGTATGGATCAGTAAGAAGGACTGAAGCTCTCTTATCGAACTTGTTGATCGTTATCAAAGAAACGGCCTCACCCCCCGCCCTCTCCAGAGGAGAGGGGGTCAGGCAAAAGAATTTGGTGGCTATTGCGGGCAGGATCACCTCTTACCATTCCGAACAGAGAAGTTAAGCTGCCCAGCGCCGATGGTACTTGGGCTTGACCCCGGGAGAGTAGGTCGCCGCCAATTTTATGAAAGCCTCATCGCTACCGCAGCGATGGGGCTTTCTCCGTTTGGGGAAGTAGCTTCCGCCCGCCCGGTAAAAAGCGGCTTCCGGCCGCGATGGACGATGCAACCTCCGGTTGCGAAGTCCCCCTAGTACGATACGGTCGGTCGGCCGCGCCACCACAAGGCAGCCTCCGGCTACGAAGTAACTCCGGCCCCATCCCCCCAGCACACAGAGCCTCCGCTTCCGCAGTTTTCCCTCCAAGCGACCATCAAGGCCAAAGTCTCCAACTATTGCCCCTCCAAAGGGACCCTTCCTAACACCCCCGCCGTGCTCAGCCACCGGGGCAACAAGGGGTTAATCCGCCAATGCGCCCACGCCCCCAAACAACTCCAGCCCCAAACAAAACGTTGTAGAATTGACCTTCGTCGAATAAGCTGCTGCCTTGGTACTCCAAAAGCTTATATTTAGGAAAACATTTGCCCATGCTACTCTTCACCGCCCTCGTGCTTTCTGTCTGGTTCTGGCGCCGGAATTTGAAAGATTCCTCGCTCTGGATGGTTCTCACGTATGCCGGGGTGGGAATCCTGGCCTGGACCGATTTCACCGCCGTTTCCGTCGCCACCAGCGCTTTCCCGAAGATTCTGAAAGACTTTATCATGCTGGGCATGGTCGGATTCGTTCAGGCCATGGCCGTGAAGAAACAGATTTCAGTTTGGATGGCCGTAGTGTTGATCTTTAGTATGTTCGCCGCCGTCCACTTTCTCGACCAGATGATCGAAAGCGAAGATCAGCGAGTGGAAGCCGTTGCGGCTGAACGGGAAAGCTTTTTGGTGGAGATAAAGGAAGGCCTTGACGCAGACGAACTCGAGCAGTTTGCGACCGATAACAACCTTGGCATCACCCGGGCTTTTTTCCCGGATGTTGCATCGGAAACACTGCTGGATAACTATTACGTAGTCGATTCCGAGCACGCTTCCGCCGGTCTGGAGCAACGCTTGCAAGCGCTGTCTTCTGTGCGGTACACGGAACCTAACGAAACCATCCTGGTCGAGCCTTTCATCACCGAGGAAAGAGCGGAAGCGCCAATTTCGAATAAATCACTCTCCATCAACGACCCTTTCACCGGAGAACAATGGGCCATGGAGGTCCTCAATATGAATGACTACTATGCCGTATTGCACCAGCAGACACCAAAGAAGCGAGCGAAGGTGGTCATCCTGGATACCGGCGTGGACGGGAATCATGAAGACCTGACCGATAATTATGTTTCCATCGAAGAAAAGTACGACAACGATCCCCATGGACACGGTACCCACTGCGCCGGGATAGCAGCCGGCGTTACGAATAACGGAGTAGGTATTGGAAGTCTCGCCGGCTCGGGAGATAGCCCGTTTGTGGAAATAAGTTCGGTAAAAGTGCTCAGCTCCGGCGGTATGGGGCAACAGAAGACCATTATAGCCGGAATCATCGAAGCCACGGACGAAGGGGCTGACGTGATTTCTCTCAGCCTGGGGGGCCGCAGCAACCAAAGCAGCCAGCGAGCCTACAGCGCGGCGGTGGCCTATGCCCACCGGAACGGAGCCATCGTCGTGGCCGCGGCCGGCAACTCAAACCGGGATGCCAAAGACTTCGCTCCGGCGAATGCCGATGGGGTCATCACCGTATCGGCGGTAGATCGCCTACTCCTCCGCGCTCCGTTCAGCAACCGGACCGAGAACATCAAAATGGCGGTTGCCGCTCCCGGCGTAGGTATCTACAGTACTATACCAGGTGACGATTACAAAAGTTACAGCGGAACGAGTATGGCCTGTCCGTTTGTTGCCGGCTTACTGGGGGCCATGAAATCCGTTAATCCGGACATTGACTATAAAAGAGCTTATGAGATCCTCAACGAGACAGGCCGGGAATCCACGGAAACCCGCATAACCGGACGAATCGTACAACCCGCTGCAGCTTTAGCGGCTGCTCTCCGGTAAAGGGGGTATTTTGGCGGCATGGACTTACAGTTAAAGGGTAAGGTATTTGCCGTAGGAGGGGCGACCAGCGGACTTGGATTAGCCGTCGCGGAAAGATTGCTACTGGAAGGGGCTACCGTATTCGGTTTTGCCCGGAGTAAGGATAAACTGGCGCAACTTGCCAGCAAGTATGGGGGGCAATTTATCGCTCATCCCGCGGACACCCAAGACGACAGGGACGTTCGGAACCTGGGTGAAGCGCTCGTTGCGCAAAAGGTGGACGGTTGCCTGTTTAACACGGGCGGTCCACCGACCGGTAAAATCACCGAGCTTAGCATGCACGACTGGGACGATGCTTATGCTAGTACCCTGCGCTGGAAATTAGCGCTTACCACCCAGCTGTTACCATTCCTGCGCAAACGTGGGGGCGGCAACCTCCTCTATTTAGAAAGCGTATCCATCAAACAGCCTATTGACAATCTCGTACTTAGTAACACGATGCGTGCGGCTATGGCGGGCTTCGTCAAAACACTGAGCCGGGAAGAAGGCAGGAGTGGCATAAGGCCAAATATCCTCGCCCCGGGCTATCATGCTACCGACCGGATCACCTCCGTGTTGGATAAGGCAGCGGAGCTCCAGGGTGCCGATAGGGAGGAGGTGGAACAGAATTTTTTGGAAGAAGTGCCCGTCGGCAGTATGGGAGATCCCGATGATTTCGCGGGAGTGGCCGCTTTTTTGCTCTCTCCACTTGCAAAATATATCAGCGGTCAAACGATTACCGTTGACGGTGGCCTGGTCCGTCACATTACCGGGTAGTTCCGAACGGATATGCAATTAGTCTACCTGGGCAACCCCCCACTCCATTTTCTTAAAGATGACTGGGGCGCGATGCCGGAACCATTACGGCAGCAAGCGCAATTCGAGGTAGATGTATTGTTCGTCTTTGCAGGCGGACAACGAGAGAGCGAGGACTACGCGAGTTTTCAACTCGTCGAGAGCAGCGGACGTCCTGTTGTGTTAGTGGGCGCCGTCGATTTACCAGCTTTTAAATCCTACACCAAACCCGGCAACCGGCTGATGGTAGCCAGGTATACGAAAGGAGAGGTCGGTATCTACCGTAGTTGGCTGGCGGATCGCCCCCGAAGCAATTACGAAACTGTAGGCTGCGAATGCTACGACCGGCTGGAGGGACTTATCGTAGGGGGCCAAGAAGTTTCTCTTACCGTACTTAGGGCAGATGGAAATACGGTGACCATGAAAATCCGACTGGTAGCTACCAAAACCCGACTGGGAGAAGAGTACGTACAGCTATCGAACCAATCCTGGATCCGGCTTGACCACATCCGTCTCATCGAGGGTAGTGATCCAAAGGCCGGGAGCAGAACGGATTAGTTGGTTCGGGCAGGGCGGCCCATACGTCGGTCGATCCAGTTCATTACCGGCGTGACGCTGAATCCGTGCAGGAAGATGGATACGAGCATGGTAAAGTTCACAATAGACCAGATACCGTCGATAGCCGGGAAGGCCTCACTGTTATGCGCGTAGGCAAGGTAATAGAGGGAGCCAACCCCACGGATTCCGAAGTAACTGAGCGCAAGTTTTTCTTCTATGGGTAGCTTCAACGGGGTGAAACCGATAAGACCCGCGATGGGTCGAATAACCAGTAGAAGCGCCAGGCCGGTCATCGCACCCTCGACAGTCAGATCACTTAAACCGCCCGTGCCGATAATTCCGCCGAAGGCAATCAAGAAGATACCTAGTATAGCTTGTTCGACCTGATCAGCAGCCTCGTAACTTTCGACCTCCGCCTTTTTAGCCTCATCGTCATACCGTACCCTGCGGCTGACGACCGAAGCGACAAAAACCGCGAGGAATCCGTAACCTTCACACATTTCGGTCAGTGAATACGTCAATAATGTTGCCGCTAATATGAAAAAGCCCTCCTCGATTTCCGTCTCCCGAACTTCATCCATCTTATCCTTGAACTTGAAGAATATCCAGGATAATCCCCGACCAATTACGATGCCCATCAAAATGCCCATACCGATCCGGTAGCCAAAATCCCACCAGGCCCACTGTATTAGGGTGTCCTTAATCGATACCGCATCCACTAACCCGATCGCCAGATAGACAAAAGGGAAAGCCAGGCCGTCATTCATACCGGCTTCCAGGGTCAGCCCAAAGCGGACTTCGTCCTCGGGATAATCCTCGTTAGGGGGGCCTACCTGTACATTCGCCGCAAGCACCGGATCGGTAGGTGCCAAAACCGCTCCCAGAAGAATGGCGCTGGCCGGAGCAAGCCCTAACCACCACCAGCCCAGAAATGCCACGGAGGCGATCGTTAGGGGCATCGCGATTCCCAGGAGGTACAAGCCTGGACCCCAATTTTTAAAAGATGGTTTACGGTCGAGTTTCAAACCGGTAGCCGCGAGGGAAACGATAACAATGAACTCCGTGATGTATTCCATAACATGACGGTCCAGCCGGGCATCTTCCGGATTCATGAGCGGCAGGTCAAGGGGCAGGCTGAAGACAGTGAATCCGAAGGCAACGTAAATAATCGGGAGGCTCACCATTTGGTTCCGAATCAGGCTCGGCAAAGTGAATGTACCCAGGAAAGCAATCCCTGCCAGGAATAGAAGAAGAATATGCGTGCTCAAGGAGAGGTTAGGTTTGAACTCCAAACCACGGCTGGCGATCTTGGTTCGTTCCTGGGATGGCTTGCTTACCTTGGCGTTCGTTGCCCCTGCGCTCCGTCGCCCAAAGCCCTAACTTTCTATGAATTGTCAGCGTCACCTGTTCTCGCTTCCACCCGATGAGGTATACTTGAATGGTGCCAGCCGTTCGCCGCAACTGATTGCTGGTGCCGAAGCTGCCCGGGCCGCCCTCAACTGGCGGGAGGAGAACAGCAGCATGCCCATCGAAGACTTTTTCGAACCCGTGGAGCGCTTACGCAAGTCCTTTGCGACACTGATCGGCAGCCGTGAACCAGACCGAGTAGCGCTAATTCCCGCGGCCAGTTACGGGATTGCCACGGTAGCGAAAAACTTACCGATAAGTGCCGGTCAGGAAATCATCGTTGTCGAGGACCAGTTTCCAAGTAATTACTATGCCTGGGCGCGTCTTTGCGAGGACGCAGGTGCAAAGCTGATCACGGTTTCCAGGCCATCGGGAACTAGTTCCTGGTCAAGTCGGGTGCTCGAAGCGATCTCACCACGAACGGCCGCCGTTGCCATCGCACAACTGCACTGGTCGGATGGAACCGTTTTTGACCTGGAGGCCATCCGCGGGCGTACCCGGGAAGTCGATGCCTGGCTTGTCATAGATGGTACGCAGTCTCTGGGTGCCTACCCCTTTAATGTCGGTCGGATTGAGCCCGATGCCGTAGTGGCCGGAGGTTATAAGTGGCTACTTGGACCTTATGGTTGTGGCTATGCCTGGTACGGACCTCGGATGGATCACGGCATACCCATTGAGGAGAACTGGATCAACCGGGTGGGTAGCCATGATTTCAGCCGTCTAGCTGCGTATCAATCTGAATACCGTCCTCTCGCAACCCGCTATTCGGTAGGGGAACACAGCAATTTTATTACTATCCCGATGCAACAGGCCGGTTTGGATCTACTCAATCAGTGGGGTTCTGAAGGCGTTCAATCGTACACGGCCCGTCTTTGGGCAGAAATAACGCCCGCATTGAACCGACTCGGATTGGATGTGCCGGGTCAATGTGGCCATCACTTGAAAGGCCTGAAGCTTCCGAAGCATATTTCCCGGGATAAATTGAAAGAATCCTTGGCCAAGCGCGGAGTGACCGTAAGCTACCGCGGAGAATTGGTGCGGGTTTCCCCTAACGTTTACAATACGGCCGGCGATATGGAGAGATGGTTAGATGCCATCAGGCAAAGCGGGCGTGTTACTCGAACTTGAAGCTGTAGGAGAGGCTGATGATGGGGGCTCCGAAAATCGTGAGTTGATAACTGGCCAAGGGGCTACTACCGAAAATTTCGGCATTTTGCCCGCTGTCCCGGGGTTGGTAATAAATGTTATAAGCATTTTTTCGACCGTAAAGGTTGTATAAGGTTAATGTCCAGTCTCCGATCCAACGCCGGTGTTTCATACTGGCATTATGGATCGTCCAGCTAAGGTCTAGCCGGTGATAAACTGGCAAACGGGCGTTATTTCTCTCGAGGAATAGGGGAACGGTGAGATTGCCGAGGGCGAGGTAACCATTCGGAATACTGTAGGGCCGGTTACTTTGTACGACCAGGTTGAGGCTGACCCGGTGGGTGCGGCCGTCGTCGAAGGTGAAATGCGTATTTACGGTGTGGGGCTGATCAAAATATCCTCGGTACCAGTCTCCCTGATTTATACTGGTGGTTAGGTTAGTCCCGTCCACGCGGTTAAAGGCGCGGGCGTAAGCATAATTGATCTCTCCCCGTAGGTTGCCAGCTGTTTTTTTCAGGCTTATCTCGCCACCGTAGGTTTTTCCTTCCCCCTGCAGGAGATCGGTTTCTACGTCCGGACTCAGGAAAAAGTCAGCACCGGGTTTGTACTCCAGTAAATTGTCGATATCCCGGTAGTAGCCTTCCAGGCTCAGTTCGTATTTCTCCCCCAGGAGATGGTAGGCTCCGAGGCTGTATAGGTGACTGCGTTGCGGTTCGATATTGTTATCCGATACTTTCCAACGGCTACTGGGAAGGGGAGTGGTCGAATTAAAAATGTTTTGTAGGTACTGCCGGTTAAGGGCGTAAGCCGCCTTAAGGCTGGTAGAGGGGGACAGCTGGAAGCTCAGTCCCAGTCGGGGTTCCAAGCCACCGTAACTGGCCATCACCGCCAGGGGGGCATATTCCTGCGTATCGCTGTACCCTCCGCGAAGCAATTCCCCCTCCGGGTAGATCCTCTCTTCTCCGGGTCCCAATTGCAGGTACCGGGTGTAGCGCACTCCGGCGGAGAACGTGAGATTATCACCGGCTTTCCATTCGTCCTCTACAAAGCCGCTGATTTCCATTGCTTGCTCCTGATCGAGTACCACGGGCGAAACATTCGGTGAAGAGCCAGGAAAAAGTTCCCCCGGTTGTAACCGGTAGTGCGCGAGTTGCAGTCCGGCGGAAAAGCGGTGCCCATCCTCGTTCCCAAACTCGAGGGTAGAGCTTAGTCCGTTGTATTGAATGGCGGATTCGTACACGATTTCATTGTCGGAATTGATCTCGGGAAATATCACTTTAGGACGATGATCGCTGCGAACCAATTGCGTGCGTAGGCTGGAACCCCTATCCATAAGGTGAAGCCATTCCAAGCTGCCATTTAGGGTAGCGTAATCGTACTGGTTGGAGCGGGAAATAATGCCGGCAAAACGATTGATGAGGTCCAGTTCATAGAAGTCACGGCTGTAAAAGCCGGAGAAGGTCAGGATATCGTTGTCTCCTCCCTGGTAGCGAAGTTTAAGGGTCGCATCACCGAATTTGCTCCGGGTATTTTTCAGCCGGTCAAAGGCTTCAAACATAAAGTCGTTCAGCCCAATCCTGGCTGCCGCCAACATCTTTAAATTGTTGTTTCGCGTAAGGGGAGTTTCCAGGCTGAGCCGGCTGGATACTAAGCCTATTCCCCCCTGCAATTTGAGGTGGTCGCTGGTGGGATTGCGCGTCCGTACGTCAACCACACTGGCAATACGGCCACCAAACTGCGCGGGAATATTGGCCCGGTATAGGTCAACACTGCCCACTGCGTCGGGCGTGAAAACGGAAAACAGACCGAAGAGGTGGGTTGGGGTGAAAATGGGCGCTCCGTCCTGGAGGACCAGATTTTGATCCACCGTTCCGCCGCGAATGCTCAGACCATTGCTTGCTTCCCCGGCGGAGCTTACCCCACTAACCAATTGAAGGCCACGAAATACGTCCACCTCTCCAAGTGCTACCGGCAACACCTCAATTTCGCGAATATTCAGTTGTTCGACGCCCATGACCGGTCGAGACAATCGCTCGGCGGCATTATCACTGCTGACGGTTACCGTTTCCAGCGTGGAGGCGGTTGGGACGAGGGCTACCTCAATTTCCAACGGTCCATCCAATGCTCTCTTTGTCTTAAAAGCTTCAAAGCCTACCGATGACACCAGGACCGTGATCGACCTGGCGGTGGTTCGAAAAGCATACAAACCGTCATCATCAGTCATTCCGCCCTGGACGGTATTGGCAATTTGTACGTTGACGTAAGGAATAGGCTCCCGGGTATTGGCATCGGTGACCAGAACGGTAACCTGCACGCTTGACTGAGCATAAACCCCGCTGGTAAGCAGAAAGAGTAGGGCGAGGTGAAAATATTGACGTAGCATGAACGAAAATTAATAGCTTGGGGCGCGGTCTGATAAACACTAGGAGTTCCACCCGGCTGGTTCCTCGGTGGTGCGGTCAGGTCCGTCACAGGGGGCGGTAGGCGGGTTAGGCTCAAGTGGCTCCAGCACGGGTGGGGCGGGCAGGGTGAGCGGTTCGCCATTGATGCTGTCCCGGTTCCAGAGCAGACGTTGTGTGGTGACCGAGTTGCCGCCTACGAAGCCCAAAATGGTGGTCTCCAGGTCGCTTTTGTCAACCAGGTTGCCGTAAAGGGGAGCCGGCAGCGGGGCATTCAGTCCGGCGCTTCCTTCCGTCAGATCACGTAAGACATCGTAATAGAGATAGGCTTCCCGGGTAATAGCGTACTGTTCGACTTCGGCCAGCAGCTTACCGGAACCGACGTAATCGATCCTCGCCGCGGGAACGGCGGTAAAACTCCCCCCCGGATTAAGCTCATCCGAAAGAATGCGAATTGCGGAGCCTTTGGTAATGCTCCAACAAGGCGCCGCGCAGAGGTAATCGTACTTAGGAATGCGCCGGCTTGCTGGCGTTTCCACACATACGCCGTTACGGTAGACGGAATTGAAGCAGGTTTGGCAAATACTTACCTGTGCCCACGTCCGGTAGCCGAACCGGAAAAAATTGTCGGTTTCCTCCGGGTCCTGAATATCCGCCAGCAGGGTGAAGGCCGGGACAAATCTTTCCCGGGAATCGCTGTAGTAGGCTTCCTGATCGAATGTCATCCGTAGGTTACTTATTTCCACGGGCGCTGGGATAACTTCTGGTTCAGATTCAATGAGCTCACCCGATGCTAGCTGGATCCGCAAAAAATAAGCCGTTCCCGGTACGGGCTGAAAATCCGGGGGTGGGCGGAAAAAACCAGGCTCATTGGTTGGTGACCAAGTGATCTCCTCGCCGTTCCCTCCAACACTGAACACCTGTGCCGACACCAGCGGGTCCAGTTGGTAAGAACCGAAGGAGAGACTACTGCGCCGTAGCCGAACCTCGCTGGTTACCGTACCGGCGGTAATATTACCTTCTACCAGAATAAAGCCCGTTACGTAGTCGTAAGTCGGTACGACGGGATCGACGCAGGATTGTAGAAAGAGGAATAAAATGGAAAGCAGGTAGGTACTTCGATTCATTTAGCCGGGGTGAATGAAAATGAAATGTACCACTAATACTTCTCTCCGGCTCGGCGACCTGCAGATCGCTCAGTAAACGGCAAAAAAAGGCCCCTTCACCTAAGGTGAAGGGGCGGAACTTAAAGTCGATCATGCAAAAAAATCTTACTTCAGGGCCAAGCTGGTAGTATAAGCCGGTTCCTGGGGTACCCGGATGGTGACGTAGTAGTTACCGGCGGGTAGTTGTTCGAGGTTGTAGGCACGTTGAATGGTCAAGCTGGAATCGATACGGTCATCGATTACGGCGGTGCCGTCCTTATCGGCTAGCCTGATGGCTACCCGTTCACTGGTCTTGTTGAGGTAGTTGATGGTCAGGAGATGTTCCTTTAGGTTGACACGGGGAAAGAAACTGCGGCTGGCAAGGGCGGGATCCGCTTCAATGCCTTTGTTACCGATCGTGAGAGGCTGGACGGTGCGTCCATACTCATCGGATAGCACGATTTCATAGGTCCCAGTGGGAAGGGCGGAGAGTTGAAAGCGGGAGTTGAGGTAACTGCCCTTGTCTAGTTTGGCGGTGTGTAAAACTCGTCCGGCCTTGTCAACGATCTGAAGCTTACTGTCAGCGTCAAATTCAGTTAGACTGCGGAGAATTAGGGATTTAGAAGTAGGGTCGGCTTGAACTACCAGGTCTGTGGGGTTAATAGACGCGGACAGGGAAACCGAAAGAAAAAGAATGAGGAAAGAGAGACAAGTTTTCATGGTAAAACGTTTCAAGGGTTGAGTAAAGACTTTGAATTTTGTGATGGTGGTTTTTTGAGCACCATCTCATGATCAACTCCTTGCACTACAAAGGTGGGCGTATTTCCTTGTCCACTCAGCGCATAAATTGGCGGGCCTTCCGCAGATTTTCACAGCTTTTAAGGCGTGGGATAAAATGCGCGTAAACCGGGTTAATCCCTGCGGGGTTAGCGAATTAACTTAAAGGCTTGGCGAACGTTTTACCATCTAATTCGCACATCCTACACTGGTGGCGACAAACTAATTTCAGCTAACTTTATAAATATGGAGACCTCTTCTCAGCCCGTCCGGGAACGGGTGACTCCCGCTCCTGGAACATCCTTTCTGGTTAAGCACTACCCGGAACCGAAGATCAGAGTAAACAAGCTGCCCAAGTGGCACTACCACCCCGAGTTGGAATTGGTGTACGTACGTGGGGGGCACGGGCGCAGGCACGTCGGCAGCCATATCAGCCATTTTCAGGACGGTGACCTCATTCTGATCGGTTCGAATCTGCCGCACCTCGGATTTACCGATCGTATGACCAAAAACGAAAAGGAAACCGTAGTACAGTTCGCCCCCAGCTTCCCGAATTATGAATTTCTTGATTTGCCGGAAATGCAGGGGGTCAAGGAATTGATGCACCGTTCCCGCAATGGAATCAGCTTTCACGGCACCACGAGGACCGTACAGGGCAACCGGCTCGAAAGACTTATCTCCCTGCCCCCCCTCGGACGACTGCTACTGCTGGTGGATATTTTAAATGAATTAGCTCATAGCAAAGAATACGAAAGTCTCAATGCAGAAGGCTTCCATCTTCAGGTAGAAACCCATGGGTTTGAGCGCTTCAATCAGATCCAGGAGTTCATCGGTGCCAATTTTGATCGCGACGTTTCGCTCGATGAAATCTCCAGTGTCGCCGCCATGACCGTCCCGGCCTTCTGCCGGTATTTCAAAAAAACGACCGGCAAGACGTTCGTGACCTATCTCAACGACTTCCGAATCGTGTATGCCTGTAAGTTGCTGGCCGACGATCATTCGACCATTCAGAATGTAGCCTTCGACAGTGGATTTAACTCCATGAGCCAGTTTAATCGGGCCTTTAAAAAGCATACCTCCATGACCGCTTCAGAGTACCGGAGTAAATTCCGCCTCAACGTAAGCGGCCAGCTGCCGGACATGGAGTAGATCGGTCCGTACCTTTACAGACATGACATTTGCGGATCTTAACCTGGGTAACCCCCAACTCAACGCTCTTTCGGACCTTAAGCTTACTACGCCTACCCCCATTCAGGAAAGGGCTTTCCCGGTAGTGATGTCGGGAAAGGACGTGGTAGGCATTGCACAGACCGGAACCGGTAAGACGATCGCTTACCTGCTACCGTTAATCCGTAAATGGAATTTTCGGAAGGATCCCTATCCCCAAACCCTGATCATCGTGCCTACGCGGGAACTGGTCGTCCAGGTAGTGGAAGAACTCGAGAAGCTCACCGCCTACCAGAACGTGGTTGCCTTAGGGGTATACGGCGGGATTAATCTGAAACAACACGCTGCGCAGGTGGAGCGTGGCTGCGACTTCATCGTAGGTACTCCCGGGCGTTTGTACGACCTGATCGTTACGGGTAGCCTAAAGTTCAAGGGACTGAAGCATCTGGTAATAGATGAAGTGGATGAATTACTTGAGCTGGGCTTTTTGCCCCAATTGACCAAGATTTTGGAATTGCTCCCCGATCGCCGACAAAATTTGCTTTTCTCCGCCACCATGATCCCCGAGGTAGAGGCCATCATCGCCGATACTTTCAATTTTCCGGTAACGATCGAGGCGGCGCCGTCCGGCACGCCACTGGAAAATATCGAACAGTATGTTTACCGGGTCCCCAACTTCAATACCAAGGTCAACTTGCTTCAGTCCCTCTTAAGGGATGCGCAGACGTATCACCGCGTATTGGTTTTCACGGCGGGTAAAAAGCAGGCGGACTTGCTCAGCGAGCGGCTGGAGACCGAATTTCCCGATGCCATCGGGGTGATCCACGGAAATAAGAGCCAGAACTATCGCTTCAGAAGCCTGGAGCGCTTTCAGTCCGGCGAACACCGTGTACTGCTCGCTACGGATCTGGTAAGTCGCGGATTGGATCTCAGTGAGGTGTCTCACGTAATCAATTTCGACACCCCCGAGCAACCTGAGAATTACATGCACCGGATCGGTCGCACCGGGCGGGCGGATCGCCGGGGTACGGCCATTACCTTCACCACCAATGCGGAAAACGAAAATCTGGAGGCTATTGAAGGTCTTATGGACCAAAAGGTGACCCAACTAGCCGTTCCGCAAGAAGTGCCGATATCCGACGAGCTCATTCCCGAGGAGATGCCACAGTCGCAACAACCCAAAGTCGAAGTGAAGATCGAAGTAAGTGATAAGGGCGCCTTCCACGAAAAGAAAGAAACCAATAAAAAGCGGCCGATGACGCGGCAGGAGCTGCAGGAATACCGACGCCGTAAGAAGGGTAGGGGACGGAAGAAGAAGCGGAAGTAGCTTAGTTAGTCTTTTAGTCTGTTAGTCGGCTTCGCCGGTTAGTCGCCCTCCGCTAGGTGTCAGGTCTGCCTTCACAACGTATCGAATGTCTAGCTCGTCCAGGAAAAGGTAGCGCAATCCTCCCTCTTTCCATCTCCTTGAAGTAGGGAAGAACGAACAGACTAACGAACTAAAAGACTAACGAACTAAAAGACTAAAAGACTAAAGAACTAAAGAACCACCCGAACCCGTACAGACTTACTAATCGGACAATTACTCCCCCTAGCCGTTACCTCACTCGGCACCAGCACGTTCGCCTCGGGAAAATACATGGCCACGCAACCCCGCGGAATGGAGTAGGGGACCAACTGGAATTTGCGCGCCCAACGTACCGTACCGCCGTAATCGCTTTTAACGTCGACGACTTGTTCGGCCTTGCCTCCAAGTGAAGCAATATCGTCTGCGTGCATCAGCACCACACGTCGCTCGTTGTGTACGCCCCGGTAGCGGTCGTGCAGTCCGTAGATGGTCGTATTATACTGATCATGGGCACGGATGGTCGTCAACAGGAACTCGCCCGCTTCGAGTACGTGTGGGGTCAAGTCCGTAGCGC
Organism: Lewinellaceae bacterium; assembly: GCA_963747415.1. Lineage (GTDB taxonomy): Bacteria > Bacteroidota > Bacteroidia > Chitinophagales > Saprospiraceae > Neolewinella. The sequence goes on from CAVVFF010000007.1 coordinate 543,074, forward strand.
TGAACTGTGCCTTACCGGTCGAAGTATCGAATCGGCGGTTCCGCGGACCGTTCGGGAGATAAAAGCCGGCGGGCCTGCGAACCTTTAGATTGTATTGTTCGAATCCCGGAATGCAGGCGGCAATGGCGTCGCGGATGAAGTCGTAATCCTTGCGGTAGTCTACCCAGGGGACCCGCGAATTCGGCAGTGTTAGACGGGCCAGTTCACAGACGATGGCTACCTCGCTCATCAAATTCATGTCGTCGACTTCCAGGACGCCTTTGCTCATCTGCACGACCCCCATACTGTTCTCGCAGCTCACGAATTGCTCTCCACTGGCTTGCAGATCAACCTCGGTACGGCCGTGGCAGGGCAGGATCAGGGCCTCCTTGCCGTGAACCAGGTGACTGCGATTTAACTTGGTGGAGACGTGGACCGTCATCTCGCATTTGCGCAGGCCGCGGCCGGTCAGTTCGGTATCCGGCGTAGCACTCACGAAGTTTCCCCCCATGCCGAAGAAAAATTTGACTTTTCCCTCGTCCATGGCCCGCATGGTCTTTACTACATCGTAACCGTCTTCCGTTGGAGGTTCGAAATTATAGTGAGCGCGAAGGGCTTCCGCCAATTCGGGTTTGAGTTTGTCCCAGATGCCGACCGTGCGGTCTCCCTGCACGTTGCTGTGGCCGCGCACCGGACAAATACCCGCCCCCGGTTTGCCGATGCTGCCCTTCACCAGTAGCAGGTTCACCAATTCCTTGATGGTATCCACACTGTTCTCGTGCTGGGTAAGTCCCATCGCATAGCAAATGATGATGCGGCCCGAACCGTGGATCAGCCCGGCACTTTCCTCCACCTCGCCGCGGGTAAGGCCGGTATTGGCAATGCAAGCCTCCAGGTCAGTACCATCCAGTAGTTCGACCAGCGCCTGGTAGCCGGAGGTATGGTCACGGATGAATTCCTGGTCGAAGTATTCTCCCGGAGACGCTTTCTCCCGCTCGTACAGGATCTTCAGCCAGGCGCGCAGGAGCGATTGGTCTTCGTTGATTTTGACCTGTAGGAACAAGTCCGTGAGATCGGTACCCCGAGTGACGATCTTCAGGGGGCGCTGCGGATTGACGAAGCGCATCAGTCCTGTCTCGGGGAGCGGATTGACGCTGATCATCCTACCGCCGTTCTCCTTCATCTTTTCCAGGGCACTGAGCATCCGCGGATGGTTGGTGCCGGGGTTTTGACCCATGCAGATGATCAGGTCCGCTTCGTGGATGTCCTCCAGTGTCACGCTGCCCTTGCCCAGCCCAAGTACTTCGGCGAGGGCCTTGCTCGTGCTTTCATGGCACATATTGGAGCAGTCGGGCAGATTGTTGGTGCCGAGTTGTCGGGCGAATAGCTGGTACAGGAAGGCTGCTTCGTTACTGGTACGTCCGGAGGTGTAAAACACCGCTTCATCAGGGTCGATGGACCGCAATTTTTCCGACATCAGCCCAATGGCCTCCGCCCAGGTAATTGGGGTATAGTTTTTGGCGCCGGGGCGCAGGTACATAGGCTGTGCGATCCGACCACTTTTGCCCAATTCGTAATCCGTCCAGGTGCCGAGTTCGTGTACCGGGTGTTCGGCGAAGAAGTCAGCCCCGATGCGGCGCTTGGTAGCTTCTTCGGCGATGGCTTTGACCCCGTTCTCGCAGTATTCCGCCATGGGGGTGCGGCTGCCATCCGGGTCGGGCCAGGCGCATCCCGGACAGTCGAACCCTCCTTTTTGGTTCAGTTTGGCCAGGGTCTCCAGCCCTTCACCGGCGTGCATGTACTCCGCCACGTGCTTCAGGGAGTAGCGCAGGGCGGGAATGCCACCTGCGATTTCAACGGGCTTTTTGATCTTCAGGCCCGTCAGGCGTTCCGGAGTGAGTTCGTTGGACATGATCGTAGGTTAGGGCAGGGGAAGGTAAGGCGGAATCAGGTGGTTCACAGGGGAATGCCCACGGCAAGACGTAAGTCCTGTTGGTAGGGTTTGGTGGAGATGATCGTACCCTTGGCAAATCCACCGGGAAAGGCGTTAGGGTTGTAGGTATGCCGGTATCGCGTAAGCGAATATCCCACGGAAAAACAAGGTCGTAATCTGGCCGTTGCCCAACGGATCCGTAAATCCGCACCAACCAGTAAACCGCCCCGCCCGTCAAGGAATCGTAATCCGTTCCCGTCCATCGTGCGCCGGTGAAAATGGTGGCCCGCCCGTAAGCGAACGTCCCCGCCCACGGCATTACCTAGACCGACTTGATAATCCGTGAACAGGTAGACGGGAAGGCTCGAGTGCCGGTACCGGGTGGTGGAGGCCGTGAGGTAGGATTCTCGGCGGGGGTCCACCCGGAAGCCTACTCCGCCCCCCACGTGCCAATGACCCCGTAGCCGGTACGCCAGGAAGCCATCCAGGCCGAGGGAAGGAGTGGTGGGTTTCAGCTGCCGGGGCGTGTAAACCGTGAGGTAGGGCTTGTCCGAAATCACGGCCCGCGTATAGCTGGCGGTGCCGATGGAAATGTAGGCCGGCACTTCGAATTCAAGCGACCAACGGGACGCCTGGGCGCGGAGCATGGAGGTAAGCGCGAGGTAAAAACAGGTTAGCAATAGGATACGGATCATGTACCAAAGGTAACTTTACCGCCCGATCAGGCGGTGCGGATGGGTATAGCAATTCAGGGAATCGGGCCGGCAAAAACCGCACAGCGTAACGCCGTTTTCCTCCGCCAACTGCACGGCCAGGCTGGACGGTGCGCCTACGCTTACCACCATTCCGACTCCGGCCATGGAGGCTTTCTGCAACAGTTCAAAACTAGCCCGCCCGCTCAGCAGCAGTATGCGTCCGTTTAGCGGCAGCGCTTCGGCCCGAAAGAAGTGTCCTATCAGCTTATCCAGCGCGTTGTGTCTTCCCACGTCTTCGGCCAGGTGCAGCAGCCTGCCCTCGAGATCGAATAGGCCCGCGGCGTGGATGCCTCCCGTACGTTCGAAGTGATGTTGTTCGCTGCGTAAGGTTTCCGGTAGTTTATACAGAGTTTCGACGGCTACCTCCCAATCGTGCAGATCGTCGGGAAAGGGTAGGGCCCGGTATACCTGTTCGATGGAGGTCTTGCCGCAAACGCCGCAGCTGCTGGAGGTATAGCTATGGCGTTCGAGCGGTTGGAGATTAAGGGCGAGGTTATGGGGCCAGGCTATTTCCAGGGAATTGATTTTTTCCTGCGCCCCGGCGCCCAGGTCCGTATTTGGCGGAAGGAGTCCCTCGGAAAACAGGAAACCCGTAGCGAGGTCCAGATCCCGTCCCGGGGTGCGCATAGTGATGGCCGCTACCCGACGGCGGCCGCGATAATAGATGGCGATCTCGAGCGGTTCCTCGACCGCCAGTTGGTCCGTCAGGATTATCGGTTTTCCCCGAACGTATTTCTTGACGGGCCTGGATAGTATGCTTTGATTGTCTGCGGGCATAATGGTCGGTGTATCTTTGCACTCAGATGAGAACAAAGTCAATCGACAATTTACAGCAAGCTATTACGAAGGCCGTTGCGGAGGTTCGCAACGAATATCCCGTGTTGTCCGAGGAGGACGTGCAGTCGGCCTATTTCCGCTACCAGGATCATTTTAAGACTCGGGAAGACGATCCGCCGGTATCGGAAAAACCTGCGGAAGATGCGTTGCTTCTCTGCATTTGGGACGTAATCGTGGATCGGGAAACGGAGGGACTCGACGAGCCAGGTATTCCCCTTGAGGATTATTACGTCAGTGTTTTCGCCCATCTGGTGGCGCAAGAGGACGAACTGATCTTCACGGAGCAGCCGTTGGCCCTTTCCCATGAATTGGCAGAGCCGGAAAACCAACCCGCAGCGGTAGTCGAAGATACCGGAGAGGAGGGCGAAACGCCGAATCCGATCGATGACGAAGATTCCGGCACCGCCGAAACGATCTATCGGCTCAAAATATCCCTGGACGGTAGTCGCCCGGAAATATGGCGGACACTACTGGTTGACAGGGAGGTTACCCAAAACCGCTTGCACCATATGATCCAGGCGGTAATGGGCTGGCGGGGAACGGAACAGTTTCAATTTTATCCGAGCGTGAAGAATGACCTTCCCTCCACGGGGGAGATCCTACTGAAGGACTTGTTCGTCAGAGTCGATGACTACTGCGGGTACGAATTCGACAGTTGGTATCACGACCTGATACTTTTGGCTACGGAGCAGCCGGAGGGGCGGCGGCATTATCCGGTGTGCATAAGTGGAGAACGGGCTTGTCCGCCCGAGGATATTGGTGGCGTTGGGGAATACAATGAGATGATCAAGATACTGGACCAGCCGGAGCACCCGGACTACACAGAAATGGCCGGCTGGCTGACCCAGGACTTTCATCCGGACGCGTTTAATATCGAGCAGGCGAACCTGCGACTTGCTCGCTACCAGGGCGATGAATTCATAGCCGTGGTTTAGGTGAATGTCTAATGCAGGGTAGATCCCATGGAATAGCCAATCTTGCCTTTATGGTCTCCCGTTGCTTACCTTACCTTTCCTTTTTAGACCATCCAGCCAACTAAAACATGCGTAATCTCTACCTACTACTTTTAGTCTTCTCCTGCGGCCTGCTTACCGCTCAGGAGATTGATGAAGCCATCTATTCTTCCTTGCAGTTCCGTAATATCGGTCCCTTCCGGGGCGGGCGGTCTGCTGCCGTTACCGGTGTGGCCAATCAGCCCATGCTCTACTACTTCGGCGCGGCCGGAGGCGGAGTATGGCAGACCAAGGATGGCGGACAGACCTGGACCAATATTTCCGACGGCTACTTCGGCGGCAGTATCGGGGCGGTAACGGTCGCGGAAAGCAATCCTAATACCATTTACGTCGGAGGCGGTGAGCAAACCGTTCGCGGAAACGTAAGCTATGGCTCCGGCATGTGGAAGTCCATCGATGCCGGTAAGACCTGGGAGCAGATCGGTCTGGAGAACAGCCGGCACATTGCCAGGGTGCGGGTCCACCCCAGGAATCCGGATCTGGTATACGCCGCGGTGATGGGGGACCTATACAAGGACACGGAAGAAAGGGGCGTGTACCGGAGCAAGGACGGTGGTGAAACCTGGGAGAGGATCCTCTTTGCTAACGCCGGAGCCGGTGCCGTCGACCTCAGTATGGACCCGTCTAACCCGCGGGTCATGTATGCCTCAACCTGGAAGATCCGGCGGACGCCCTATAGCCTGGAAAGCGGCGGTGAAGGCAGCGGTCTCTGGAAAACAACCGACGGAGGGGATACCTGGACCGAAATAACGGGAAACAAAGGACTGCCGAAAGGTACCTGGGGCATTAACGGCGTATCGGTAAGCCCAGTGGACCCGAGCCGCGTTTACGCCATCATTGAAAATGAGAAAGCCGGTGGCGTCTACGTCAGCAACGATGCCGGTGAAACCTGGGAGGCCCGTAGCGACAACCGCGCCCTGCGGCAGCGTGCCTGGTACTATACCCGCATCTACGCGGACCCACAGGAACTGGACGGCGTTTACGTGATGAACGTAAGCTATCACCACAGCACCGATGGGGGAAGGACTTTTCAATCCAATAATGCGCCCCACGGGGATCACCACGATCTATGGATCGCACCGGAGAACAACGAGCGGATGATCATCGGGGACGATGGCGGCGCCCAGGTCACCTTCGACCAGGGAGAAAACTGGAGCACCTATCACAACCAACCTACCGCACAGTTTTACCGGGTGGTAACGGATAACAGCTTCCCGTACCGGATCTACGGAGCCCAACAGGACAACTCCACGGTTCGGATCAGCCACCGGACCGACGGAGGCACTATCGGCGAGTCCGACTGGGAAGCCACGGCCGGGGGAGAATCGGCCCACATTGCCGTCGATCCGGAGAATCCCGATATTGTTTACGGGGGTAGCTACGGCGGTTTCCTTACGCGCTACGACCACGAAAACAACCAGGTACGAGCCATCAATGTGTGGCCCGATAACCCGATGGGTTACGGCGCGGAAGGGATGAAGTACCGCTTCCAGTGGAACTTCCCGATCTTCTTTTCACCCAACGATCCAGACGTCCTCTACACTACCAGTCAACACGTTCACCGCAGTACCAATGAAGGAGAAAGCTGGGAGATCATCAGCCCCGACCTCACCCGCAACGAGGCCCAGAAGCTCAAGAGTAGCGGAGGACCGATTACGCAGGATAATACGGGGGTAGAGTACTACGCCACCATTTTCGCCGCCACGGAGAGTCACCGGGAACCCGGGGTGATCTGGACGGGTAGCGACGACGGCCTGATCCACGTGACGCGGGATAACGGCGAGAAATGGACCGACGTGACGCCGGCCGAAGCACCGAAATACATCATGTGGAACAGCCTGGATGTCGACAATCGGGAGGACGGAGGTATTTACGCAGCAGGTACTTCCTACAAAACCGGTGACTACACCCCGTACCTCTTTCACAGTACCGACTACGGAAAGACCTGGGACCGGATCGACAACGGCATCCCCCGGGGTGAATTCACCCGCGTCATTCGCCAGTACCCGGGCAATCCAGACATCCTTTTCGCGGGTACCGAAGAAGGGCTGTACCTGAGCATGGACAACGGACAAAACTGGCGCTCGTTCCAGCAGAATCTCCCGATCGTTCCCGTTACCGACCTGGCCTTCAAGGATGATGACCTCATCATTGCCACCCAGGGACGCAGCTTCTGGATGATCGATGACCTGACGCCTCTTAAGCAACTCGACGAAGTAGCTAAAAATGCCGACTTCCATCTCTTTAAGCCCGCAGATGCCTGGCGTATGGGCGGGAGCAGCCGTACCAGTCGCACCGAAGGGCAAAACCACCCCGGGGGTGTCAATTTTCAACTTTACCTGAGTGAGGAAGCCGCCAAGGACAGTATGCCCATGACCCTGGCCATTCTGCAGGACGGGGACACCATCCGCAGCTGGACCACCACCACAGAGGAGGAGAGCGACAAGCTGGAACTTAAGGCCGGTGGACAAACCCTCAACTGGGATATGTCCTATCCGGATGGCATCGAATTTGATAATATGATCATGTGGTGGGCCGGTACCGGTGGCCCCATGGCGTTGCCGGGGGAATACCAGGTAGCCTTCAGCTACGGCGAACGGGAGCAGGTGCGTGATTTTACCATCAAGCCTGATCCACGTGTCCAGGCAACGGAAGAAGACCGTCAGGCTCAGTTCACCTTTATGAAGGAGGTGCAGGATAAAACCAGTGAGGCGCACCAGGTGATTATCGATCTTCGGAAGGTTCGGCAACAGATCCAGGACCTGCAAGAGCGGATTGACGACGAGGAGGTCGTGGCAGCCGGGAAAATAATTCTTGATAGCCTGGAGACCATCGAGAAAACGCTGTACCAGACCCAGAATCGCAGCGGCCAGGATCCCCTCAACTATCCGATCCGCCTCACCAACAAGCTTGCCCACCTGAATAGCCTTACGGGGATAGGCACCTACCGACCCACTGCGGCGGCTTACGCAGTAAAGGAAGAAATCACCGAGCTAATCGATGCCGAGATCGAGCAGTACCAAGATATCGTGGCGGAGAAAATACCCGCCTACAATCAACTGATCCTCGAGCGGGGCGTGAAAGTCATCCAGCCACCTGTCCTCAAGAGTAGCGCACGGAAGTAAAGGCTTTCGATAGTTGCCGGAGACCAGTCTATTCCCCCTTCAAGAAGGTCTGGGACAGGCTGGTCTCCGATTTCGGATCGGTCAGGATCAAGGTATACGTTCCCGCCGACAGGGCTTTAATATCAACTTCGGTGAACTGTCCCCGTCCGTCGCGCAATGGTGTTACCCAGGTTTCGCGGAGTGCCCGCCCGGTGGCATCCAGCACCAGAAGCCTACTTCCCACGGTGACCGACGGGAGACGTACGGTGAGCAGGTCGGAGGCCGGGTTTGGAAAAATATCCAGGTGCCTGTCCTGGACTGTTTGAAAATTTGCGGGTTTCGATGAAGTGGTCAGCGTGGATGCAGCCCTATCCGGACAACTAGGTGCATCAGCGCCCATTCCTTCAGGAAGTTGTCCCGCCGGAGCCATACAGATTTTATCCAACTGCGTACCCGTTTCCCGGGCTGCCACACGCACGGTATGTTCACCTTTTACCAGATTGAGATCAAGGGCGCGACCGTCGTCCATAACCTCCCTCCATTCGAATCCATTGGTCATCAATTGCTCCCTACCGCGTTGCCGCCAGAACTTGACCCATGGTCCGTCATCGATGGACACCCAAACCGAATTGCGGTCATGTTCCGGTGAGTTGATGCGAAAGAAAAGGGTGTAATCTGTTGTTTCCGAAAGGTCTAGATGGAAGGTTAGCTGGGACGGGCCACCGAATCCACGGGGGGCAGCGTATTTATAGTTTCCCGGGAAATAGACGAATAGCTTATGTGATGCCGAGGTGGTAGTATCCGGCTGCCATTCCTCGCCGCCCTCCGCGCATTCAGCTTCTATCCAGTGGCTGGTCATCGAAGCAGTCGGGGCAGGGGATAGGAAAGGTGCGAGTACCGTATTCGCCCCCCCGTCCGTCGGAAATGGAAGTATAGAGATTAGGCCAATAGGAAGACCTATGAGGATGAGAAAAACAAAGCGGAATGGCTCTTCGAGGGCGTGGCCCGACCCGTTGTTAGCGCGTTTCATAGTGTTGGGGTATGGTAACGAAAGCTCGGGCCGGTGTCTATTTTACATAGTACCTAACTTTTCCCAAAACCATAGCCCCACCGGGCAAATACGGCCTTATTTACCTCCAACTTTAACATTCAGGGCCCCCGTACTTAGTTAATGCCAGCTAGCATCCCTTTGCCTGGGAAAGGGCGAAATCGTCAGGATATTGCCTGCTTGTCCAGCAGACGCAGCAAATGGACTTACCTCTGCAGGCATCTTTCACCTGTCAACCCTTCGGATACTACCATGGGGGGGTAATTTTTGTCACGAAGGTTCCCGGCAATAGGCCCAGCAAATTATCTTTAGACTCTAGGTTGAAAAATGCCTAATCCAGGGCCTGGTAAACCATTTGGCGTAACATACGCTCGTGGTACCCGGAATAGGGAGCTCGCTGGGACATCATGATAGCGATCAAATCTTCTGTGGGATCGATAAAGAAGTAGGTGGAATACGCTCCGCTCCAGTAGTACAGACCTTCTGAGCCGGGCATACCGCTGGCGGCTACATCCGTAACGATGCCAAACCCTAACCCGAAGCCGAAGCCTGGCTCGCGCAAGTTTTCGGTGTAGTTGAGGGTCATAAGTTCTACTATAGCGGGACTCAGGTACTGTCGACCATCCAGGCTGCCTTCATTAAGCAGCATGCGACAAAACTTCAGGTAGTCGCTGGCCGTGGAATAAAGTCCGTGTGATCCACCATAAACCTTGTTGCCGGAGCTGGGCAACTGCATGGCTGCTTTGGACATACCCTCTTCAGTGACTTGATGATTGGCGACCAGCCGGCTTGCCTGCTCGCTTGGGATGTTGTATCCCGTATCCTTCATGTCTAATGGATCAAACAAGCGTTCCTGAAGGAATTCCGCTACGGTTTGCCCGGAGAATACCTCGATAAGACGGGCCAGTATATCGGGAGAGGCACTGTAGATCCACTGCTTACCCGGCTGAGCGGTCAGCGGCAGACTCGCCAGGGTATTCACCCGAGCCGCTATATCGGCCTGCGGGCGGTAGTACAAGGCAGCGGCAATTTCATTGTCGAGCTTCGTTCCCGTCAAGCCATGGGAAAAGCCGGCGGTATGCGTTAGCACTTGCTCGATCGTAACGGCGGATTCTGCCGGGTCGGTGGCTACGGCCACGCCCTCCCCTGTATTTTGGGCCACCCGTAGGTCTTCAAACTCGGGTAGGTACCGGGCCACTTCGTCACTCAGTTCAAAATGACCTTCTTGATAGAGCATCATGAATGCCACCGAGATGATCGGTTTTGTCATGGACATCAAATGATAAAGCTGATTTTCTTCCAGGGCTCTTTTGGTGGACATATCACTCACTCCGGCCGTGTGGTGATACCCCAGGCTTCCGTTATGATAGATTAGGACTTCCGCCATGGGTAAACGATCCTCGGTGATTTCTTTTTCAAGCCACTGTTCAAGTCGGTTGATGCCGGCTTCGGTAAGGCCTGCGTCACTGAGGTTTTGGGCGAAGGCAGGAGCAAGAAACAGAAGGGATAAAGCAGTTAAAAGGTAATAGCGCATGATCTGGGGTAAATTGAGGGTGAAAAGTAGGTAAAAAAAGCAAGCCCCTTCATCCGGTTGGATGAAGGGGCTCAAATTCGACAACCCTATGGGCTGGAAAACTTATTTATTTACCGTGTTAACGACCGCGGTAAAGGCGGTGGGGTGGTGCATGGCCAGGTCAGCCAGGACTTTCCGGTTGAGGCCGACCTCCGCGGTTTTGAGGCCGTGCATCAGGCGGCTGTAGGTGGTACCGTTCTGACGAGCGGCGGCATTGATACGCGCGATCCACAGGCGGCGAAAGACGCGCTTCTTGTTGCGGCGATCGCGGTAGGCGTAGGCCATACCTTTGTCGACGGCATTTTTAGCGACGGTGTAGACTTTGGAGCGGGCGCCGAAGTAACCCTTGGCGGCCTTTAGAATGCGTTTACGACGCGCGCGGCTGGCAACCGCATTAACTGAACGTGGCATAATAGATTGGATTAGTACAGTACGGAGACCGCGATGGGTACTTGGGGCCCGTACTCTCGTTAAAAAATTTACTTACACAACAACCGCTTGATACGCTTTTCGTCCGCATCGGAAACCAGGGTTCCGTCACGGAGACGAAGCTTGGCTTTCTTGGACTTGTTGCGCATCATGTGCGAGGTGTAAGCCTGGAAGCGCTTCACCTTACCGCTTCCGGTAATCTTGAAACGTTTTTTAGCACTGCTGTGCGTTTTCATCTTAGGCATGGCACCGGTTTTTACAAATGGAGCGCAAAGGTAAGGAATTGATTTGCAATTTACAATTTCTGCGGGCACCATTTACGAAATCTACCTGCCGGTCCAAACAAGCTTACCGTAACTTTCCCAAATGAAGAGCATCTTTCAGTTTGCCCTGCTGGTAAAGGAATACGACGAAGCTATAGCATTCTATACGGAGGTTTTGGAGTTCGACCTGCTCGAGGACACCTCGCTGAGCGATTCAAAAAGGTGGGTGAGAGTGAAGCCGAAAGGGGAGGACGGCTGTTCTATTCTACTGGCCCGGGCGGCGACGGATGAGCAACGCGCTGTGGTGGGTAAGCAGACGGGAGGCCGGGTTTTTTTGTTCATGTCGACCGACAATCTCGATCGGGATTATGAGAAACTGCTTGCCGCCGGTGTCGAGATTGTAAGACCACCTTCCATTGAATCGTTCGGGAAGGTGTTCGTATTTGCGGATCTCTACGGGAACCTTTGGGACCTTATTGAACACCACAAAACCTCAGAAGCATGAAAAGCTGTTCCATTTTGCCGCTCTTGATCGGCCTGATTTTCTGTTCGCAAAAGCTGATCGCCCAGTTCCATACCGGCGGTATTGACCTGGGCCGTGATTCGATGCATTATTTGGTTTACTACCCTCCGGGATATGATACGTCCACCCAGCAGTATCCCTTGTTGCTGTTTCTCCACGGCGGCGGGGAGGGGGGCTCGGATCTGGAGAAGGTCAAGACCCACGGACCCCCCAAAAAGGTAGCCGCCGGAGAGGAGTTTTCCTTCATCCTGCTGGTGCCCCAGAACCGCCTGGAAAGAGGTTTTTGGGACATCGACGGATTGACCTATCTGCTGGATGAATTTACCCTGGCTAACCGCGTTGATACCCGGCGAATCTACCTGAGCGGACTGAGCCGGGGAGGGCTTGGCGCCTGGATGCTGGCGATGCAGGAACCCGATCGATTTGCCGCGCTGGTACCTGTTTGTGGTGCGGTGCCGCACGCCTATGATTTCTGGATTCGTCCGAACCTCCCGGTTTGGGTCCACCACGGGACGGAAGACGGCCTGATTCATCCAAGCGAATCCGTAGATATGGTCGAAAATCTGCGTGCCATACCGCTGCAGCCGCCTCCCAGGCTTTCGATCTATGAAGGCATCGGCCATAACGCCTGGGATCCTGCGTACGATAACCCGGAACTTTATGAATGGCTGCTTGCCCAGCGTAAGGCGGACTAGCTGATCTGCTTTTCGACGAAGGCGCGGATGACGGCCAGACCCATATTGAAGTCGGTATTATTATTGACGATCAGGTCGGCGCGTTCCTTATGGGGATGGACGTACTTTTCGTAGGCGGGTAACACGTGGTGTTCGTACCGGTAGAGCACGTCCTCCAGCGGGTAATTTCGCTCCACCCGGTCCCGCTTGATCCGCCGTACCACCTTAAGGTTATCCTTGGCGTGGAGGAAAATCTTGAGATCGAGTAGCTTCCGCAGTTCCTTATAGTGAAAGACGAATAAACCTTCGACGATAATAACCGGGGCCGAAAAGAACGTGAGGGTGCGGGCTTTGGCAAGCTCGTTGTTGAAGACATATTCCTGCCGCTGAACCGCTTCCCCTGCGATCAGTTTTTTGAGGTCACGAACAAATTCTTTCCGGTGGATAGAAGCGGGACGGTCAAAATTATGGATGCCCCGTTCGTCCTTTTCCTGCTTCTCCCGGCGGACGTAATAGTCGTCCATACTGAGCAAACATACTTCCTCGTCGGGCAGCCCGCTACGGAGTTGTTTGATAAATGAGGTCTTACCGGAGCCACTGCCGCCGGTGATACCGATGATAAAAGGTTTCGCCATAATTGGAGGCAAAGGTACGCACGTCTCGGCATCCACTCATCCTTTATGGCTAACTTGCGCCCTACCCAATAGCCGCCATGACATTTGCTTACGATCTTTTCCGCACCGTACTTGGTATGAGCGTGATGCTGGGAATATGTTACCTCTTCAGTGCCAACCGCCGGGCGATCGATTGGAAGCTGGTCGGAATCGGGGTAGCCATGCAATTCGTACTGGCCATCATCATTCTGAAGGTCAACGGGGTCAGTACCGTATTCGATTACGTTGCCGCCGGTTTCCGTAAAACCCTGGAATTCACCGGGGCGGGGGCCGAATTTCTCTTTGGAAGTATCGTAATGGACCTGGACAGCTTCGGCTACATTTTCGCCTTCCAGGTGTTGCCGACCATCGTGTTCTTTTCCGCGCTTTCGGCCATTTTATATTATCTCGGCATTCTGCAAAAGGTGGTTTACGGTTTAGCGTGGCTCCTTAGTAAGGCCATGGGATTGAGCGGGCCGGAAAGTCTGGCTGCCGCGGCCAACGTATTTATCGGTCAAACGGAGGCTCCCCTGGTTGTGAAGCCATATCTGGAGAGCATGACCCGCTCGGAATTACTTTGCGTGATGGTAGGTGGGATGGCCACCATCGCCGGAAGTGTCTTCGTATCCTACATTGGATTTCTGGGGGGCAACGATCCGGCCAGCCAGCAATTCTTCGCCCGCCACCTGCTGACCGCCAGTATCATTTCGGCTCCGGCGGCCATCGTGTGTGCTAAGATGTTGTTGCCCGAAAGTTCCGCCGCCCTGGCCGCCGTGACCGGTACGGATAGCGAAGATGTCCACGAGGCCAAATTGCCCGAACGGGACGAACGCCTGGAAATGGCGGCCGATGAGAGTAACAACCTCCTCGATGCGATCAGCCGGGGTACGGGAGACGGTCTCCGACTGGCGATTAACGTAGGGGCCATGTTGCTCGTTTTCACCGCGCTCATCTACATGCTCAACACGCTATTCGTTGGGGGTACGGATCTGCTCAATGATTTCGCCGTTTGGATCGGCGTAACGGATGGGAACTGGAACGAGGCCATCGCTGCCCAGACTTCGGGGCGCTTTCCGGGCTTCAGCTTTACTTATCTGTTGGCGCTGGTCTTCGCCCCGGTTGCCTGGATCATCGGCGTGCCGGCCGAAGACATCACCGTTGTCGGACAACTCCTCGGCCTGAAAACGGTGATCAATGAATTCGTCGCTTACGACGCTTTCCGTACCGTGCAAGCCGCGGGTACTGCCATGGCACCTAAAAGTATGTTGATCGCCGCCTACGCCCTCTGCGGCTTCGCCAACTTTGCCAGTATCGGTATCCAGGTGGGTGGAATCAGTGCCATTGCCCCCGGGCAACGCAAAAATTTAACCGAGCTCGGACTCATCGCTTTGCTGGGTGGCACGATCGCTTGCCTGATGACGGGAGCGGTGGCTGGGCTTTTTTATTGATGTCTTCTACCTGCGCCCCGCCGCCCTAATAATTCTCCCATGCACGCTTTGATCGTAAATCGCAAGTCCGTCTTCCCCCAGTTTTTTACGGACCGGGCCGTAGACCGGGAAACGCTTTCCGCCCTTATGCAAGCGGCGAATATGGCCCCGAGTCATCGGAAGACCGAACCGTGGCGCTTTCGCGTATACCGTGAACAGGGAAAGGAACAACTAAAGGAAGAGCTGCTGCAGGTGTATGGAGCTGATAAACCGGATGCGGATAAAATAGCCAGGAAATTTGGCGGAAAAATTGACCAATCTGCGGCAGTCCTGCTGATTTTTCTGCACCGTGATCTTAACGAAAGCGTTCCGGAGTGGGAAGAGGTGGCCGCCGTAGCCGCGGCGGTGGAAAATGTATGGCTCAGCCTCGATGCGTACGGACTGGGTGGTTACTGGTCCAGCCCGGGCTTTGTTTGTGGTGACTACGGCTCCTGGCCGGGAGCGAAGCGTAATGAAAGATGCCTCGGTATGTTCTACCTCGGCCATTATGATGCTCCGGAGTTGCCTCGTCCGCGAGGAGATTGGCGGGAAAAGGTCCATTGGGTAGAAGGGTAATCATCGTTTGGTTAAGTTTGCCCGCAGTTCTACAACGATTGGTCATGCGTCATCAGCTCTTTAATATCGACACCGCCCTCATCACCGACCGTTGCGTGGTGCGGCGGTTTAGGGAAGGTGACGGAAAAGCTTTTTATAAGCTCCTCGACAACAATCGCGATTACCTGCTCGATCATTTTCCCTTTCTCATGGCGGAAGCGGCGAAGAATCGTAAGAATGCGGAAAGCTTCGTTCGGGAATGCATCGCCGAATGGCTGCTGCAACAGCGGTATGCTATGGGCATCTGGCACAACGAAACCACTGAGCTCGTCGGATTCGTTCAGGTATTCAACCTGGACTGGGGCGTGCCCCTCGGGGAACTGGGCTACTTCATCGACAAGGAACTCATCCGGCAGGGCATTATGACGGAAGTATTGGCCCGTATCGTGCGCTTCGCTTTCCTGCAGTTGGACCTGGAAAAACTGGTGATCAAAACCCTCGTAGATAATTACGCCAGTCAACGCCTGGCCCGAAGGGTGGGCTTTAGCCGGGAGGGGGACCTGCGGCACGAATACCGCTTGCCGGGTGGTATGCTGGTGGACCTTATGCGGTTTGGCTTCGCCCGGGAGACTTATGGGGAGTGATAGGGTATAGGTCGCAGGGTCTGCGTCGGATAGTGGCAGGGTATTGGGTTATAGGCAATAGGGTAAAACGCCTCATAGTCACGGCGCGGGCTATGACTTACAAGCATGATGGTATAAGGGAGCGAGCTAATGGTGGGCGGCGGAGCGCAGGGTCAGAAACTTGCCGAGGCGCCAACCAGGAAGTTCGTCCCGATGGTGGGATACTGGAAAAAGCGTTCCCGTTTGTTGTTTAGCAAGTTATTGACCCGGGCCCATACACCAAATACCTCGGTTATGGTGTATTCGGCATTCAGACTGAGGTCGAGGAGTGCGTTGAGGTTATCCACACCGCCCTCTGGCGTTTCATACGGCAGACCGTTCTCGATGAAAAGATCCGCGCGAAGTTGTAGCGGCAGCGTACGTAGGGTGTAGATCCCCGCGGCATTGAGGCTGAGACTTGGCAGGTGCCAGGGCTTTTCCTCGTCCTCCATACTGTAGAAGCGCTGGACGAAGGTAGCGTTCAGGTCGAGATCCTCAACGATCGGGAGGGTAGCGGTAGCCTGGAGATAGACCTGGCTGCCGTCGTCGTAAATGACGTCAAAGCGGGGGATGCCTTCAGCGTCGCGCTGGTAGCGGTAGAGCGCCAGGTTGTCGAGGTATTTATAGCCGGCTTCGGCCCGGTAGGCAATGCCTCGGAAAGTTCCCTCGACACCGCCGTAGTACTTGGTTGCCTCGGAGTTCCGAACCCGCAGTCGCGTATTGATCCAAGGATTGTAGTCCGAAAGGCTCTTCAACGTATTTTTCTGGACGTTGCCCTCCACGCCGGCGAAAGCATTGAGCAGGCCATCTACCAGTACCGCCGAAGCGCTGAAATTGGGAAAAATATCAAAATCATCCTCCTGGCTGGTAAGGCGGATGCCGGCGCGCAGTTTGACGCGCTCCGCCACCACTACCGTGTAGCTTGGACTGAGGCTGACCACATTCAGATTTTGGGTGGTGGTATCCTTGAAGGACGTGAAATCGGCCCGAAACTCGACATCCAGCGGATTGCTGTCGTTGATCCACTTCGTGGCCGCGATGTTGATGTCGAAGTTGCTTTCCCGAACGGATGGATCCGCGTTCATCAAGTACAGGCCGATGCCCGCGCGGTAATCGAAAGCGCCCTGGGTCAGGGTGCCATTGAAAATTTCAGTGTGCAGCGAGAAGGTATTAAACCGCTGACGTACTTCATCCTGCGCGAAGCTTAGCATGGAATCGGCGGGTAACTCGCTGAAGTTATAGCCGTAATAATAACGGCTGCGGGTATCGTAGCTCAGTCCGCCCCCGACGGCGAATCCCTGGTCGAAGAGGTAGCTGCCCTCCGCACCAAGCTTCGTATCGCTGGCCCGCTGATTCTCTACTTTATTCGTGTTATTAAAGCTGTAGTGATTGCCGTAGAAGCCCAGGTCGATATTATCCTGTCCGGAAAAATCGTAGCTGGCGTCGGCATAAAGCGCATTAGGTAATCCGCCTCCGAGCTTGACCCAGGCATTGTTGATGGGTTCCGGCTGCTGGCGGGTGATCGCGCGGGGGCGGATGGCCGGAGCCGGATAGTCGATCGAGAGCGGGCGGGGCAGGATGCTATAGGTTTGCCGTCGGCTGCTGGTGTCCGCGGCGGGCATGACGGGATTAACCTTGACGCGTTCGGCATCGGTCAGGCGGGCTTCAAAATTGGTGACGACGGTCACGCTGTTGTCTTCCAGGTCGGTATTCTGTGCAAACAGGCCCGGTGCCAGAGCGAGAAAGCAACCGAAAATGAGGGTGCGAAGCATGTTCATAGTCTTTTAGTTGCCTCCGTTATCGAGTTCGAGGCGATTGGGATCGGTAGGCTGGGTGTTAAGACGGCTGCCAGCGTTGATCTCGCCTTCCACGCGGGCGAGCTTTTGACGGGCTTCGGCAACGAGGTCGGGATCCTCGGAGTAGTTCTCCAGGAGAGCTTCCAGGGCGGCGCGTGCATTGTAGAGGTCTTTCTTGTCGCGCAAAACGTCTGAAAGGAGGATAACCGTTTTAGCCACCCAGTACGGAAAGCCGGAGCTTTCCCGGTTAGCTTCCAGCGCCAGCTGCTGGGCGCGGTCCAGGTCTCCCTGTTTGTAGATTGCGTCGGCGCGCAGGTACCGGGCTTCGGCGGTACGTTCGTCGTCGCTGTTATTGATCACCACCTCGAAGTAGGGAATGGCTTCCCTGAACTGGGAGCGATCGTAGGCAATCTTGCCCAGGTAAAAGTTAGCAATGGTTTGCTGAGCGGCGGTAGCATTGCTGTTTCCGGCCACCTTGGCGGCGTAATCCGCCGTAGCGTTCATGTCGTTCAGGCGGTACGCCGACTGTAAAGCCCCTACCTGGGCGTCAAAGCGGGTGGTTTCAGAGTCGGCGGCAGCTTCCAGCAGGGTGTATAAGCGGTACGACCGCTGAAAGTCCTCCACGCTGTTGTAGGCGATCAGGCTGGCTTTCTTAAGGGCAGGTAGATAGAATCGACTCGGACCGGCGTTGATTACCGCCTCGTAATCGGGGAGCGCATCATTGTACCGGCGCAGGGCGACGTAGCTGTCTCCCCGGTAGAATACGCCCGGCAGCGCGTTCGGACTTTGAGGATACTGCTGTAGGTACTCCGAAAGGGCATTGACCGCGCGGTCATAGTTGCCGTTCTCGTACTGACTTACCGCGGCGCGGAACGAAATGCTATCGCGGGCATCGGTGGTGATCTCCTGGCCGGGCATGGTTTCGAAAAAGTCGAAATACAGCTCGGCCCTACCCATGTCATCGACGTAAATCTCGCGCAACGCATCGCGTGCCCGGTTAGACTCGCCCGGTGTAGGATTGGAAGCAAATACTTGTTTGTAATAGTTAATGGCCGCTTCGCTGTTGCCCAGGTTGTAGCTGATCAGGCCGAGTTGCAGCAAACTCTGATTCACGAGCGGCGAGTTGACCTTATACTGCTTGATGATAGTCCGTAGCGGTTCCAGGGCTTCCTGGGGCCGTTGTAGTTCCTGGTAGGTAAGCGCAAGTTGATACAGGGCATCATCGGCGAATTGGCTATTGGGATAGCTCTCCACCAGCCGTTCGAGGGCCAGGACTTTCTCCGCCTGACGACCGCGCAGACCTTCAATCAATGCCTTCTGGTAGAGGGCATACACGAAGCCGATCGTCCGGCGGCGGATCGCGTCATCGTAGAACCGGGCGGCCAGGTCATACTGATTGCGGGAGAAGTAGGCGTCGCCGGCACGGAGTACGGCATCGCCCAGCACGCGCTCTCGCACGTCCGTATCCGAAATGTAGGGCAAGTTGCGTTCGATACCTTCCACCGCTGCGGTGAAGTAGTTCAGCGCGGAGGCGTAATTATCCTGCTTCAGATAATTGTATCCCTGCAAGTAGTTGGCGGTATAGATCGAAGACTGGGCCGGCAGATCCTCGAGCGAACGGGCCAGCGTGAAAAATTGGTTGGTCAGATTGATGGACGTGGTGTAGTCTTCCTGGCGGTTGGCCAGATCGGCGAGCCAGTACAGCGCCTGGGCGCGATAGGTCGTGCTGACGGGGCGTTGCAGACTTTTCTCCAGGAGCGATTTCGATTCCACCAATTCCCCCTGCCCTAATAGCTGCAGACCGCGCATGAAGGCAGCGCGTTGGTAGGCCTCGTCGAGTTGCGGGGCGCGGTCGGGCATGCCTTCCAGAATGTCGAGTACCCTGGCGTAATCCTGAGTAGTGGTAAATACATCGGCCAGCAATCGCTGCCCCTGGGTGTGGAAAGTCGAGCTCTGAGGAATTTGCTGGATAGCCGTAATGGCATCGGCTGGATAGCCGAGTTCGTAGCTTAGTTTAGCGTAATTATACAGGGCTTCCTGCTGCATCTCGGCGTCGAAACTTTGCCTGCTTGCGGCGGAGAAAGCTGCGCGGGCACCTACGCCGTCTCCCTGGCGCAGGGCGATATCCCCGAGGTAGAAGTTGGCACTCTGGCCTATTTCGGTCTCCTGACCGGAAATTTCCCGGAAGGATTGCTTGGCCTCATCGTAGCCCTGGGTCTGGTACTGGGCGAAGGCCAGTTGAAACAGTTCCTCCTCGCGTAAGCGGCGGTTGCCCTTGGCATAGCTTTCGAGCAGCGGACGGGCACTGGCATAGTCGCCCCGTTCGAAGTAAGCCTGTCCCAGCAACTGCTCCATCTCCTGGCGGTTGCGCAAACTCGCGTTAGCACCTTCCAGCAAGGGGGCGGAATAGGCAATCAGTTCGTCGTACCTGCGCTGCGCGAAATAGATCTGGGTCAGATAATACGGTACGTAAGGGGTGTACTGCGGGTCCTTTTCGGCAATCTTGAACTGCTCGGCGGCCAGGTCGTAATTCCCTTCAAAAAACTGGATGATGCCGAGGTAATAATTGGTAGGGTAGTAGTACTCCCCCTGCACGTTCCGGCTGAATTGGAAGTAGCGTTTGGCTTCGTCGAAATCCTTCTGCACGAAATAGGCGTACCCCAGGCGGAAGTTGACCTGCGCCTGCTCCTGGGCGGTCATCATGTCGCGGGGAGCCATGAGGTAGTATTCTACCGCTTTATCGAGCTTGTTCTGATCGAAGTAGTAGTTGGCAATCTCCAGCAGGGCGGTGTTGGCGATCGGATCGGGCCGGTAGCGGCGCACAAAATCCAGGATCAGCTTCTCGCCGTCGCTGTCACCAAGCTTTACCGCCAGTTTAGCCACATTCAATTCGGCCTGGATCCGCAGCAGTTCCGCCTCCGGCTCATGGACGGGGAGCAACATGGTCGCTACTTCCTCATACTCCCTTTTCGCTTTGTCGAGAAGGTTTTTTTGCCGGTGGTCTTCGGCCTGTTTGTAGGTCCGCCAGGCCTCGGTATAAACGGTGGTCGCCTGGGCGGAAAGTCGTAAGGAGAATACGAATATCAGTAGGCTTGGTAGTAAAAAGCGTATCAACTTCATAGTGTCACGTCTAAGGCGCGGCAAGATAGGCCGCGAGTACATAACGCAAGGCGACAGCCTCCAGTGTTTGGAGTTGCCAGCGGTTTGGTTACCAAAATCTAAAATGGCGCGAATGTTTGGTTTCAGGCCCCCCAGCTTTCGTCATCGCCTGCCTCATAGGTCGGAGCCAGGACATTAGCGGTTGCACTGTCGGCCATATATGGGTCGGAAAGCGGGTAGTCTTTCATGGATACCCCTTCAGTGGAAAACCATTCCTTGCGCAGATGTTCTCCCACGCGGATTGCATTAGCGACAATAGTCAGCGTGGGGTTCGTAGCCCCTTGGCTCGGCTGGAAGCTTGCGTCCACTACGTACAGATTGTCTAGATCCCAGGCCTTGCAGTTCCGATCGAGTACGCTCTTTTTCGGATCCGTACCGAACTGGGCGGTTCCGGCCTGGTGCCAGGTAAACTCGAGCCCTTTGGTAGAACGGAGGAAATCGGTGAATCCCTGGGGCTTCAGGTATTTCTCCTGGAAGTAGTCTAGTAATTCATAGTGACTCTCGCGGTTGTTCGGCCGGTAATTGAACTTGATGCCTTTGTCGGTCCACTGAATGCGGTTATTGGCGTCCGGCAGGTCTTCGCTGGTGAACCAGAAATCCACTGCGTATTTCTGTACCACCTCGGCGCGGTCCTTTTTCATGCCCTGGTCGGCGTAGTCACCCATGATACGGGTCCAGTGGGCTTTTCCGGTGAGCTGAATGGTGCCGAGGGGGTAATCATGTTCCGGACTACCGTGGTAAAAGTCGTGTACGCCGAGCGTTTTCTGAAATATCGTTGGATTGGGATTGTCGTAGTTCAGAGCCGAAATGCCACTCTGATTATGCTTGGTAAAGTTGCGCCCCACCTGGTCGGAAGAGTTGGCGACTTTAGAGCGCAGTAGAAGCGCCGCGGTCTGGATGGCTCCGCAGGAAACCACTACGAGATCCGCGGAAATGCTCAGGGGCTCTCCGTCGCGGGTACCCTCCACGCGGGTGATTTTTCCATTCTCTTCAATCAGCTTCTCGACGCGGCTGCCCGTCCACAGCGTGACGTTCTCATGCTTCAGGGCGGGCCGGATAAGGGCCGTTTCCGCGTCTGATTTGGCGTGCACCATGCAGGGGAAGGGATCACAGGTGTTACAGGCGATACAGGGCCGCCGCCAGGGCTCGTCGATATCTCGATTGAGGGCCAGGTTGGAATGGTGGGGGTGCAATCCCATCGCTTCTAACTGGTCGGCTACTTCCTGAATTCTAGGTTCGTGGGGAAAAGCCTTGAAGGGGAACGGTCCGCTGGACCAGCCCGCGGTGGGGTCCTCTCCGCGATTCCCGTGGATTTTCATTACGTGCTCGGCCATCATGTAGTAGGGTTCGTATTCATCGTAGCCTACCGGCCAGGCGGGGCTCAATCCTCCCTTATGCTGCTGCTCTTCAAAATCCTCGGGCCGCTGCCGGTGCAGCAGGGCACCGTACATCTTGGTATTGCCGCCTACGTTGTAATACACTATCGGTCTGATGTCTTCACCTTCCGGCCCTTCCCATGTCTCATCGGCTTTGTACCCATCCTCGCCGAAAATGAAGGCGGGGTCCCAGTTTCTTTTCTCGCGGGGCAGGAAAGTACCCTGCTCGAGAATGAGAATTTTTTTCCCTGTATCGGCGAGGGTGTAAGCTAGGGCGCCACCACCGGCACCGGAACCGATGATGACTACGTCGAAATCGTTAGGCATGCGAATAATTTGTTAGGAAATGACTGCGCTCTGTATTGGTTCACTTTGTTTCGCCTATCGTGCGCAAGGCTACCTCGGTGAGCGCTTTTACCCGTCGCGCGGGCCGCATATCCCCATAAATCACGGGCGTACCAAACCACCTTTGAAAAACGTAATCACAGAATAGTCGGAAGTAGGTGTACCCTCCGCCGTATTCAGCTGCCGCCCAAAGGCCGATAGCTTCCTCGTACTGGCCGCATTCCAGGGGCGCCAGCCCGGAGTCGCAGAGCCTGGCCACTTCCCCCTTTCGCATATTCGGCCGGATGGACAAACTAAAAGGATTTCCGCTGAATTTTTTAAAGTAGTGCAGCCATTCCCGGTAGGGGATATCAGTTGTCACCTCCCCCGGGGCCGCCGCGGCCCGGTACGCGATATACAGGCCGGTGGCTGCCGCGCTGGGTTCGATGCGGCAGCGGTTGGTGACCGTAAAGGCCGCACAGGGCAGGCGGCTCTCCGCGTAGTGCAGTTCCTTGTCAATGTAGTTCGTCCACTCCCTTCGGGTATCACGGGCCAACGTCTCTCCGTAATAGTCATCGTAAAGACTCAGGGCATAAATGGCAGCGGCGTTATCGGCCGGCCGCAGCAGATTCTCGTCGGGATGACTACCCAGATGCTTGTAGTGACCCTGTTGAAGCCGGTCTCCCAGGTACCGGCCGATACGCCGGAAGTAAGGCGCGTAGGTTTCATCCGAGGTAACCAGCTGGTAGTGCCCCAGGACGATGCCGGCGTGTGCCAGGAAGTAAACTTCGTGATCCCAGTCCGCACCGGATCGCCACTGGGGCAGGTTGCGGCTCTTTACCGTCCAGTCCGCCATGCGCTGGAGCAAACTGTCGACGGTGCCCAGGCTGTCCGCCAGGTGATCCGTTCCCCGGTATAGAGCCTGGGAAGAAGTGGAAAAAAAGAAAAGCGTCTCTTCTTCCTCCCGCAGATCGGTGCTGCCGTAGATGTCATCGCGCCGTAATTCCTCGATCAGCAAACCCAGATCGTAGCGGGCTTGCACTTGATGGTAAGCCTGCAGGTAAACACTCAGGGTGACCCCGGTTCCGAGTAGCGCGACGAGCGCAGGAACGACTGCCCAACCCGTCTTCCCCTTTTTCCAGGCCCAGTAGGAGGGCAGGATAAAAGCGAGACTGAACAGCAGAGGAGGAAAAATACCGGTTAGCGCCATCGAGCGTTAAAGGTAAGCCGATGCGCCCGAGAACTCGCTATTGCCTGCTTTGTTGGTCGACATTCGCCGGGATGACTCTGATTACCGGTATGTAGGGAAGGAAACGGAACACGGCAGCTGTTCTTTCCTGTAGTTCCTCCGCGGATATAATGGCGTCCAGATCGGCTATCTGCTGTACGCGGATACCTATCCTTTGGGCAACGACATAGTCTATATCCATAACAATTCCACTATTGAGCAACAAACTGCGGTGGAACATAAAGTGGTTAAGCGTATCAGGATCCAAGCTCATGGTTTATTAATTGCCTCTCAAATAGCATAGCCCATGAATTGGTTTTTGAGGATGCTACGATAGACATCGTGGTAGGCCTGTCGGGCGTAAAATTATAAAATATGCCACTCGCATGATCGGAGATCTCCTTCTTTCTCTTGTATGAAGAAACGTCTTCTTCGCGGCAAAGCATGATGTAATTTGCCCGACTCATGCTGAGATTTGGTTCGCCGCAACCTCCGTTTGGACATTTCAATTCATTGCCCGTGTTATCCAGAAAAACGAAGTACGCAATCAATGCACTCCTTTACATTGCCAAACACCAGGAAGAGCAGCCGATTTCCGTCAGCCGGATTGCCGAGGAGCGCCATATCCCCCAAAAATTTCTCGAGTCCATCCTTACCGAACTCAAGAATGCCCGCATCGTACGGAGCCGGAAAGGCAAGCACGGGGGATACCTCCTGAACGGCAGTCCGGCGGATATCGATCTCGCGCAGGTGGTCCGGCTATTCGACGGAGCAATTGCCCTCTTACCCTGTGTGACCCACGATTACTATGAAGCCTGTGAAGAGTGCGTCGATGAGAAGACGTGTGGTATCCGTCAGGTAGCGATGGAGATCCGCAATGCAACCGTGGCCCGGTTAAAGGAAGCCACCCTGGCTAATCTGATGGAGCGGGAGAAGGAAATGAAACGCTAAATTTATTTAGGAAAAGATGCTTTACCTGGTGGCGGGCTGCCTACATTTGTAAATCCTAGTGAAAAGGTAGGATAATAGCTTTACACACTTTTTCCCCACTTTTGCCTCCCATCGAATCTCCGGGAGACCGGCCGAATTGATCGGTGAAACGGCACCTCCCGGCGAGATATGGCAGCAATTCTGCTCCATTCGGAGTTAGCTATGTCAGACGCTTTCCACGTATTAACTATTCCGTTCCTGCTGGCGATGTTTGTCGCCGTAAACATGGGGGCGAGTGGTACGGCACCCGCCTTTGCGGCGGCTTACGGTGCGAATGTGATCAAGCGGACCATGGTGCCGGGTCTGTTCGGGATCATGGTGCTGATCGGGGCGCTGATAGCCGGAAAGGAAGTTTCCCTCACCTTGGGAGACGGCATCCTGGAGCAAGCATTTTTCACCCCCCTGTATACTTCCCTGATCCTGCTTGCCATTGGGATCACGCTGCTGGCTTCGAATCTCATCGGCGTACCCCAGTCGACCAGTCAGAGTGCCGTGATGGCTATCGCCGGAGCCGCCTCCGCGCTGGGCGGGTTGAATACCCATACCCTGTTCTACGAAATCATTCCTACCTGGGCCATATTGCCCGTTATCGCATTTCTGATCATGCTTTGTGTATCGCGGTGGATCGTTCCTACCATGCGCAGCCAGTTACCCACCGTTGACTATCCCAGGTTGCGAAAGCACAAGGCGCTTAAAGCCTTGCTTGTCATTTCCTCCTTATACGTAGCGTTCTCCATCGGGGCGAACAACGTAGCCAACGCGGCGGCCCCCATCGCTTCCCTTACCGCCAACGAGTTGGGCATGACCTCGGCCGGAGATTTTTTGCCCATCATCATACTTTCGGTGCTGGTCGTGGCCCCCTGCTTTGCCATCGGTAGTTCTCTCCTGGGGCATACCGTCACGGAAACGACCGGAAAGGGCATTGTAGCGGTAACACCGTTTTATGCTACGGTAATTGCCGGGTTGGTGGCCACCCTGCTCTTGCTCGCCTCGGTAACCAAAGGAGTGCCCACTTCCCTGGTACAACTGAACGGGGCGGCGTTTATCGCCCTGAGCGTCAGCAAGAACGGCTGGCGGGGCACCTTCGCCAATCCTACCGTTAAGCGTTTCTTTACCATCTGGGGTATCGCGCCGGTGTTTGCCTTTCTACTTACCTATGGATTGATTCGCCTGGCGCTCTCCGCCTCCGGAGACCTTTAGTAAGCGGTAAACGAAAACTTAAGGTCCGTTAAAGAAATACTTTTGCCGGCGTGGGGAAGATACCATCCGGTGCCTGCCGGCTACATTGATGAAAACATCAACCGTGAGAACCTTCCTTTTGCTTTTGTCAGCCCTCTGCACCCTCTCGTTGTCCGCCCAATCGCGGGAAATAGAAGACGGGTACCTCAGACAAAAATATGAGGAGGGTACCATCAACCTGAAGACATACCGACAACAAGGGATACAGCTTCGCCAGCTCCTCGACCAATCCGGTGGCTATCCGGTGATGCCCGTAACCGCTGCCGGACACTACCTGATCAATACCCAACTCGCGACCGGCCTCTCCCGGGAACAAAACTGGAAACTGGTCCTGCAATGGTTGGCCCAGGCTGGTGTATCCTCGGCTAACAATTTGAATTACTTGGCTCCCGAGGAGGGCCGTATGATCTTGCGCGTTTCTTCTAAATACGCATACCCACCAGAAGGCAAGCAACTGATCAGCACGGAGGAGCGGTGGGTCGCAAGGCCATTTGAAATCACCTGGCTAATGGACATCCAGGTGATCGACGATTTAATCAACGTAGCCTGGCAGGAACCAATGCTGGAAGAATACTTCCTGGATACGCGCCTGTTCGCCGACGGTGACGGTGTACTTCATGACGAAGTATATCAGTCCACATTAGCTACGCAGTTTGCCGGTCTGCTACCTCTGGTAGCCGGAGATGTAAATCGATGGGAAAGCAGGTTTCGAAGGGCAAAGCTTATGCACCATACCCTCTCGACGGCGGAAATGGACTTTACCCGCTTCGTAGCGGCGAACGCGGAGCCAGCGGAATAGACAAGGCCGAATGTGAAGCCTGGCTGCGGAGTGACTTAAGGCAAAACACCCCCATCGCCGTGAGGCAATGGGGGTGTTTTGAAGCGTAGTGGTCTCGGATGGAATCGAACCATCATCGCAGGCTTCGGAAACCTGTATACTATCCGTTGTACTACGAGACCGGACAACTCCCGCGGGAGCGGACGCAAAAGTAAAGCAAGTACGGCAAATGACCAACTAGAATGCTGGAAAAGCGTATTGGAAGTAGTGGTTAGTACGTAGTCCGTACGGCTGCCCGCTATCCGCCACCCGCTATTCAGAAACGGCTACAACCGAAAACATGACCCCGTCCCCCAAAAGTTTCCTTCCCGCGCTCGCCGCCCTAATCATGGTTATGCTTACGGTCGTCTCCTGCGTGTTCGTCCAGCCGCGGTATGCCTACCTGCCCCCCGGGCCCTACCGGGGCATATTGGAGTTGGAGTACAACCCCATAATACCGAACCCTAAGGGAGAGCCCCTGCCCGAGAAGGTCGCCCTGGAATTCGATGAAGTCACCGAGGGCGCCCTTCCCTTTACCTTCGACGTAGTGTACGAAGACGACACCACATTTCATCTCGTCCTGCATAACGGCGAGGAGGATATCCTCGTCCCTGCAAAAGATATCCAGGCCGGCCGCGATCAAAGCATCGGTCGGGACACCCTCCGCATCGATTTTCCGATTTACGATACCCACATCAGCGCCTACCACGAGGAAAACGTAATTGAAGGAGTCTGGGTGGTGCACTACCGGGATAACTATCGGATCCCCTTTAAGGCCTACTTCGGGAAGGACTTCCGTTTTACGGCGCTATCCAAGGAACCATTCGCCGATCTGACGGGAAAGTGGGCGGTAAATTTTGCGGGTTCCTTCGACGAAGACGAATACCCCGGCATCGCCGAATTTCGACAAACTGGCAACGAGTTAACCGGTACTATCCTTACCGAAACCGGCGACTACCGCTACCTGGAAGGGACCGTCCAGGGTAATAAAATGTACTTGAGTGTATTCGACGGCAGCCACGCCTTTCTCTTCGAAGCCTTAATTCGTGAGGATGGTACACTGACCGGCACCTACCGCAGCGGACGTCACTACATTACGGACTGGACCGCGCAACGGGATGACAATGCCAAACTCACCGATCCCGACGAGCTTACCCGCCTGCGGGAAGATATTCCCCTGGCATTTTCTTTCCCCAATGAGGAGGGAGATACCCTGAGTCTGAAAGACCTGGAAGGACCCAAACTCGTACAGTTATTTGGAACCTGGTGCCCTAACTGTCGCGACGAAACGGAGTTTTTACAGCAGTACCTTTCGGAAAACGACGTGGCGGATCTCCAGATCGTTTCCCTGGCTTTCGAGCGCTACGGCGCGGAAGATACCCGCAGTCGCGAAGCCTTACGCCGATATCAGGAAAATATGGAGGTGGATTGGCCCGTGCTGCTGGCGGGAAGCAACGACAAGGTAGAAGCCGGTGCGGCACTTCCCATGCTCACTAAGATCATCAGTTATCCGACGCTGTTATTCGTGGATCGACAGAATCGTGTACGACGTATACATACCGGCTTCAACGGTCCGGCAACCTCAAAGTACGCGGAGTTTAAGCAAAGCTTTGACCGGAGCATCCGGGAACTGATCGTCGACGATGCCTCGGAAAACCTTCCTCAGTAGCGACTAATAAGGTCACGTTGGTGCACCAGGAAATCACTGTCAGGATCATACACCAGCGCTTCATCGAGCAAATTCAGGGCCGTTGAGAAATTTTCGTCGGCGAAATAGTAGTTGCTGGCCGCAACAAAGGCGGTGAGCGTCCATAGACCGCGGTCATGGCCGGTAGCAAGGCGGGCGAGTTGTGCACGGAAGTAGTCGAGTTCCCGAAGGCCCTCCTTCTCCCGACCTCCCGCGAAGTGATCCCGCACCTTGAGGGCGGATTCCCGAAGGACGATATCCGCGTAGCGCGGGTGATCCTTTAAAAAGGGGTGTTGCTGAGCCACGAATTTTACCCTGTCCATCTGTTCTTCCGGATTCGGGTAATTGCGGCGGACGTCGTACAGGGTCAGTTCGGCTACGTAACTCTGGAAATGCGGATTGTCAGGATCCTGATCGAGAAGGGTTTCCGCCAGTTGCAGGGCCTGGACCGACTTTCCCGTTTTCTGGTAATACTCCATCAGGCGAATGTTGCGAAGCATACGCAGCCGGTCTTCCCAGCTATTAGCCTCTGCCGGAGCGCGCAGCGCGAAGATCTGGGCCAGCGGCGTAACGTCGTCGATCTTATTCTCGGCTAATAAAGCCTGCTGCTGCCGGTCGAAAATGCCTAATATGGCCGTGGCATAGTGCGGATTGGCGGGCTCGCCGTGCCAGCTCTCGAAGAGCCGGTCTACTTTATTTCCGTCCCGCATGATCCCGAGTGAGGTGGCCTGTAGTTCCGAGGCTCTCTCGAGGAGGGCAAAACCGGGGCGGTCTTCCAGCAGACGCGCGCGCTCCAAGTAGGCGGTCACCTCGGCGTACCGACCGCTGGTATATGCCGTCTGGGCCTGGCGAAATTGCTGATAGGCGGAGAGTTGGCGGAACGTAAGCCGCTGGGTTGGTGCGTAGTAATAGGTATAGAAGACACTGTCGGATTGGCGGTCATTTAGTCCGGGCAGGTCGAAATCAACCGTATTACGAACGAGGGACAGGTACTCTCGTCGAAAGCTCTTCTCGTCAATCGGATCGTGTCGGGAAGCGCGGGGATGATGAATACGATACCGTTGTGCGGATGGGCTCACCAGCAGATAGGCGTCCCAGTGGTCCACGTATGCTTCGTGTGGAATGTTGAAGTGCTCGAGGCTGAGGGAAAAGAGGATGGCTGCAGTTGCATCACTGTAATCACCGCTTCGCACGGCATCCGCCAGGGTAGCCCCGGCCCGATACTCCCGCAATAAGTCCTCCCGCAATCGCTTGGCTATGATCTGCAACTGTTCCGGCAATGCCAGCTGCTCCAATCGGTCATCGACCTGCATTTCACGGAGCAGTTTTTCCATCCGCGCCTCCACGAGCCGTCGTTCATTAATAGTGGTCCGACTTTCGCCGGGGTACAGGGTTCGCAACCGATGCTGGAGACTTTCCGCCTGTAACGAGACGGTCAAAAGGAAAAGAAAAGAAATGATCAGCGAGCGTGTCAAAACAGCGGAGGATGTGTGAGGTGATATCAGTATAAAGCTTGAGTGGATTCCCGAATCAGCCATGAACGCCGGGATTGTTGGTACGTTTTTCTTTGCTAAAAGCAGACCAACACCCCCAATGTATTGCCGATAAGCGTAGGTTCAAACAAGCTCTAGGCAAATATAGTCAGCCGCTGGCGCTTTCGGGGTGTAATGCCTTCTGGCCAGGGTTTGCCTACCTATAACGTTCCAGGAAGACTTTATGGTGGTGATAGGTATGTCCGGCCATAATCATCCCCATGGCCCGACAGCTCATCGGATGGCCACTTGCGGTTCCAATGAAAGCCAATTCTTCCCCGCTAAACCCCCTGAACAGGGAAACCGTCGTCCTGCGAAGCGATTCGAATTCGGTGCGCATATCCTGGAAATCCCGGAGCTCGACCCGGGCCGTGGCGGCATAGTCATCCTGATCGAAGCCGGGTAGGGGAGTGGCATCCCGTCGTCCCAGACGCAGGGCACGGTAGGCGAAGATCCGGTCCGTATCGATCAGGTGCTGAAGCGACTGCTTGATCGTCCATTTCCCCGGCGCGTAAGCAAAGTTTTCCCGGTCAGCAGGAAGGGTCAGCAGATAATCCGATACCAAACCGGCACTTTCTTCCAGGGCGGCGGTGAGGGACATTCCCTCCGGTACCATCTTTAGGTAATTGGCGTAGAAAGGGCCGTATTCCGTTGGATGAAGATCATGGATAGTCATGGGCATTCCGGGTTGATATAGAGCATTATGCATGATGAAAAGGTGCGGCGGAGCGCAGGAGCCAAACATCGGATAAATGCGGCAATTTTCAGGGGATGATATTTCCTGTGGAAAATTACTTTTGACAGTTTATGTGTGTAAACATCCAACGAATTTTTCAATTTAAGGGTAAGTAACGGTTTGACGATGAGGTATGCCGCTACTATTGGGTGACGAATGAGGGTGCGAGAAACCACTGCGCCGACCCCTTAAAAAGTAATTTACCTAAGACCAGACTACCTGACCGTTGCCTTGCCTGATTATCAAAAGGCTGTTAAGGCTGGTTTTTAAGAAGTGTTTGTTAAAGTGTCTGTCATGGGAGGCCCGGCTGTGTCCGGGCTTCTTTGTGAACGTGCGGGAAATAATCAGGTCTCCGTAGGAAAGGATTTGCTGTGGCCGGGTGCCGATCCCCCAAATCTTGTTAAGTTAGCCCCGTACCCGCGCTCCGCCGCCCGTACCTTTTTACCTTGCTGCAAAATCTTGAAAGCATTATGACTACGATCAAAGGTCCCGCAATTTTTCTGGCTCAATTTATGGGAGACGAACCGCCCTTCAACAACCTCGACGATATCTGCCGGTACATGGCCGGATTGGGATATAAGGGAGTTCAGATTCCTACCTGGGATAGTCGGCTGATCGACCTGGAAAAGGCCGCCGACAGTAAAACGTACTGCGACGAGATCAAAGGCAGGGTGGCCGATCACGGGCTTGAAATAACCGAACTGGCCAGTCACCTGCAGGGCCAGATGGTTGCCGTGCACCCAGCTTACGATACGATGTACAATGCCTTCGCACCGAAGGAAGCCAATAACGACCGCAAAGCCAAGATGGAATGGGGAACCCAGCAGCTGCTCTGGAACGCCAAGGCGAGCGCGAATATGGGACTTAAGGCCCATCCAACCTTTTCCGGAGCGCTGCTATGGCCTTTCGTTTACCCCTGGCCGCAGCGGCCGGCCGGGCTCGTGGATATGGCATTTAAGGAACTCGCCGATCGCTGGCGCCCGATCCTCAATGCCTTTGACGAGGTGGGCGTGGACGTCGGCTACGAACTGCACCCCGGAGAGGACCTGCACGACGGCATCAGTTTCGAGATGTTCGTCGATGCCCTGGACGGCCACCAGCGGGCGCAGATCAACTACGATCCCAGCCACTTCGTACTTCAGCAACTCGACTACCTCCAGTTCATCGACCTTTACCACGATCGTATCTGCGCCTATCACGTGAAGGATGCCGAGTTTAATCCAACCGGCAAACAAGGCGTTTACGGCGGCTACCAGGGCTGGGCCGACCGCGCCGGTCGCTTCCGGAGTCTGGGAGACGGGCAGGTAGACTTCAAGGGCATCTTTTCCAAACTGAGCAAGTATGGCTACGACAGCTGGGCCGTACTGGAATGGGAATGCGCTATCAAAAGCAGCGAACAGGGCGCGGCCGAAGGTGCTCCCTTTATCGCCGAGCACATTATTCAGGTGACCGATAAGGCATTCGACGACTTCGCGGACGCCGGTACTGACGAGGCCGGTAACCGGTCCATCCTCGGCCTGTAAGCCTGACCGGTAAGATTTTCTGAACGCCATACCCATGCACCACGTACTTCCGGCCCACGGCCGGCGAGCAGCCCTATCCGTAGCCACCGCACTACTGCTGACTTCCTGCACGGGCGAGGCTCCCCCCGACGCCGGCGATGCGGCATTCCACACTGCGGAGGTTGACTGCGAGGAGCTGCCCCCGGGTTCGCGGTTGCCCCGCTTCGGGACCGACGGGCGGCGCTTGCTCCTTTCCTTTGTCTCCACGGATGAGGCCGGAGGGCACCACCTGCTGTACCGCGAACTGACCGGGACGGCCTGGACAGCGGACCGTGAGGTGGCCGCCGGGGAGGACTGGTTCGTGAACTGGGCGGATTTCCCCTCCGTCAAACCCTTAGGTGACAGTCTGTTTTACCACTACCTGGCCTACGCCGGGTCGGGAACGTATGACTACGACATTCGCTATGGCAACGGGGAGGGCGCGGCGGGGGTGCTGCACAACGACGGAGTAGCCGCGGAACACGGTTTCGTATCCAGTGCCCATCTGCCCGATGGCGACCTGCGGGTCAGCTGGCTCGACGGGCGCCACAGCAAGGGGGACGGCAGCCATACGGGGGAAGGACACGACCACGGCGACTCCGGTGCGATGAGCCTGCGTACCGCCGTCCTGACGCCCGACGGTGAAGTCCGGGGCCGCACGGAACTCGACCCCCGGGTCTGCGATTGCTGCACTACGGCTACGGCGGCCACCGATGACCTGACACTAGTCGCCTACCGCGATCGGTCGGAAGCGGAGGTGCGCGATATCAGTTTCGTAGTCCGCACAACGGACGGTGCCTGGAGTGAACCCCAGCCCGTCCACGCCGACGGTTGGCAGATCACCGGTTGCCCGGTTAACGGGCCCGCCGTAGCCGCGAATGCAGCGGGAGACATTGGCATCGCGTGGTATACGGCCGCTGGCGGACGCCCCCGCATCCAGTTCGCCCGCTACCAGCCAGGAAGCACGAGCTTTGGTGAACCCGTGTTGCTCGACGAAGAAAACCCGCTCGGGCGGGTAGATACCAAACTGGCGGAAGACGGTACGGCTTACGTCCTGGGCCTGGCCGCCGGCCCGGGGGCGGAATTGGCCCGGCTGACGTTATGGACCATCACGCCTGCCGGGCAGGTGACCAGCCGGGTCGTGGCCGAGACGGAGGCGGCGCGCAGCGTTGGGTTTCCCCGCCTGGCCCTGCACACAGGTCGGCTGCTGGTGGCCTACACCCGCGTCGCAGTGGGCGAGCAGCCGGCCAGGGTGGAGCTCTGTACCCTGTATCCTTGAGGTCTTACCTTTCTACGATCAGCACCCAATCTTTGCCCCGCAAGGGGTCCGGCGGCGGGGTCGGCAAAGACCGGAGCGGTGGGGTGTGAAGGGGCAACTGCTCCGCCTGCACCTCAAGGGCATCCCCGTAGGGCTTGAGGCTACCAGCGGGCTGGTGTACGCAATGCGGGCGACCAGGGTTTCCCGGCAGCGCGTAGATGCAGAGGAGCAGAAATGATCGCAGCCCCTATTTGTCGTCAACTTACAGGGTAAACCGCAGGCGCAGGAAGAGGTAGCGGCCGTTGGAACCGAATTGCTGGCTGCGCCGGCTGTAGAGGAAGCGTCCGTCCGACTGGTTTGCCGGAATGTTCAGGTCCGGATAAATGTCTAGCAGGTTGTTGCTGCCCAGCACGACGCGCAGGCGGTCGCTGATCTGGTAGCTGCCGCTCAGGTCGGTGATCACCTTGCCGGCGAAGGTCTGGTCGTTGTCCAGGCTGTTGGTGGCTTCGTTGACGGGGCCGAAGAAAACGTTCCGCAGGAAGACGCCGAATTTGCCCACTTTGTAGTCGAAGGTGAGGTTGGCCTTCGTACGGGGCACGGCGCTTTCCAGGAACACCTGGCTGGTACGGTCGAAGTAGGTTTCCTCGAAGCCCTCGAGTACGGAGCTGGTATTCACCTCCTCGAGGGTCGTCTGGGCGAAGGTGGCGGCCAGGCTGGTCGTCAGGCGGCCGGCGCCGACGAAACCGTTGTGGGTCACCACGACGTCAAGGCCGCGGGTGCGGCTGTCGATGGCGTTGGCGAAGAAGGCCGCGCGGTTGGCGTTGGCCTGCCGCAGGAGCCGGCTGATCTCCCGCAGCTGTTCGGTTTCCGTGCCGCCCTGGAATTGCCCGGTCAGGACCACGCGGTCGTTGATGTCAATGAGGTAACCGTCAATGGTGATACTGAGGTTGGCATCCGGGATGCGGCCCGTGAAGCCCGCACTGTAATTGACGCTACGCTCCTGCTTGAGCTGGGGGATACCCAGCAGCTGCGCCGGCCGGCTGTCGTTGCTGAATACCCCGACTTCAAAGGGTACCCCATCGACGAAGAGGGTAGAGGTCGAATTGAAGTTCAGCTGGTGCAGACTTGGTGCGCGGAATCCGGTGCTGGCACCGCCGCGGAGGGTCCAGTTATCGCTGAGCTTTACCCGGCTTATCAGTTTGCCGTTGACGGTGGAACCGAAGTCGGAGTAGTTTTCGAAGCGGACGGCGGCGCCGAGCAGAAAGTTCTCCGTCAGGTCGGCTTCCACGTCGGCGTAGGCGCCGACGCTGTTGCGGAAGGCATTTACTTCATTGTCGGGGCGGAACCCGGGGAATACCTGCGCTCCCCCGGGACGGCTGCGGCCAAGCGGGTCGAAGACCGTAGAGATTGGGCCCACGCCGTCGCGGATAAGCACCGTGTCTCCCCCCGTCGTAGTATAGGCGCTGGCGGCTCCATAGTCGTAATAACTGCCCTGCTCACCGGCAACGATCTGGTAATTTTCCAGTCGGTACTCGGCGCCGAAGGCGATGTTGAGCCCGGACAGGGCATCGTCGAAGTAGCGGCGGATGTCGAGGTTGGCCGTATTCTGGGAGAAGTTGAACCCGCCGGCGTCGAAGCTGGTGGGGCTGGCGCTGCCAAGGCTCGCATTCAGGGTGTTGGTGATGAGGTAGTTGAAGCTGTTGCGCCCGTATACGTTGCTGAAATCAACCTCCCATTTATTATACACGCTCAGGAAGCCAATCGCCACGCTGGCGTCGTTGATGTTGGAATTGATGGCCGGCAGGAAGCCGTTGGGGTAGATATCGGTGACGGTCCTTTCCTGGTTGGGCAGGCGGTAAAAGCCCGTAGCGTTGCCCCTGCGGTAATTCAGCCCGCCGAAACTGTATACCTCGGTAGCGGCAGCCACGGGCAGTTTGAAGTTGTACATCAGTCCGCCGTTGCGCAGGGCCGACTGCCCGATGCGCATGTTGAAATCACTGCGCTCAAGTCCGCGGCTGGCGAGTTCCTGCTCGGTAATGTCCTCGTTCGGGGCGGCCCCGGAGTCCGGGTTGTTGTAGCCGCTGAAGATGGAGCCGGTGAATTCCTTCATCCGGTTGGTGTAGCCCCGGTCATCGAACACGCCGGTGAAGTTCAGTACACCCCCTTCCTCATTGAGTTTGATTCCGTAGTTGGCGCTGATCTGGTTGAATTCGCCGTCCGTACTGCCCTGGTAATCGGGGATCTCGGAGCTGACGTAGGCGCCGGTTTCCGCATTCAGGCTGAGCCCGGTCGTCTCTTTCAGGATGATGTTGATCACGCCGGCAATGGCATCCGATCCGTACTGGGCGGAAGCACCGTCGCGCAGTATCTCGATCCGGTCAATGGCCGCCACCGGAATGGAGTTGAGGTCGGTGCCGACGTTACCGCGTCCGAAGGTGCCATTAACGTTAACCAGCGAGGTATTGTGCCGACGTTTGCCGTTGATCAATACCAGTACCTGGTCGGGACCGAGCCCGCGCAGCGAAGCCGGGTCGATGTGGTCGGTGCCGTCAGAGATGGTCTGGGTATTCGAGCTGAAACTGGGGGCCACGTAATTGAGCAGCTGGTTGACGTTGGTCTGGGCCGAAGCCGTGGCGATTTCCGTGACGTCGACCACGTCAACGGGTACGGGGGTCGTCAACTTGGTGCGTCCGGCCGAGCGGGAGCCGATCAGGACCACCTCGTCCAGCATGGTACCGGCGGAGAGAATAGCGTCGATCTGATCCGTCTCACCGATTTCGATCTCGATGGTCCCGAAACCGAGGAAGGAAAAGACCAGGGTATTCGCCGCCTCCGGTACGGGCAGCTCGTAGGTGCCATCATCCCCGGAGGTGGTGCCCAGGGTGGAACCCTTTACGGTGATGTAGGCGCCGGGAAGCGGTTCTCCGCTGTCGTCGGAGACGGTGCCGGAGATGGTACGCTGGGCGGAGAGGCCGGCCGTGGAGAGCAACAGCAGCAGGAGAATGGACAGAAGTTGAGCGTTCATGGGTTGGTACTAGTGATTAGCGTGCACAACCCTGAAGAGCCTGCGATGTTGGCGCCGGGCTGCCACGTTGCAGAAGGTACGAAATAAAAATATGGCCGAAATACGGTGACAAAAGCACCTGTTAGTTAGCCACGAAGACGATCCAGCATGGTACTGAGGTGGTCGAAGTCTTCGTCATCGAGGTTCCTGAAGTTTTCGACCATGGCGGATTCAACGGCCTGACTGGCTTTTCCCACGATATCCAAACCCTCTTCCGTGATGACGATGTCGACGCGCCGGCGGTCGCTTTCGCATTCCTGACGCATGACGTAGCCTTTTTCCTTTAGCTTATCCACAAGCCGACTGGCGTTGCTCATTTTATCGAGCATGCGTTCGGTTAGCAACTTTATGGTGGCTGGTTTGCCGTTCCGGCCACGGAGGATACGGAGGATGTTAAACTGCTGAATACTCAGGCCAAAGGGACGCAGTTCCTGGGTCG
The DNA here is from genome assembly GCA_963747415.1 of Lewinellaceae bacterium. Classification (GTDB taxonomy): domain Bacteria; phylum Bacteroidota; class Bacteroidia; order Chitinophagales; family Saprospiraceae; genus Neolewinella. Next base: position 579,727 of record CAVVFF010000007.1, read on the forward strand.
TCTTTTGATTGATCCAGGCGGCAGTATAAATAATATTTACCTGCGTGCGATGCGCGGGCGAGCGGAAGGTCGATTGCTGGATTTCCTCTTCGATGGATGGCATTAGTCTCATGTGGTTACAAATAATACGCTGGTGAGGTACTTATTGTTGTAGCAGCTGGGGAAGCCGTTTGTTCTATCTTCGCGCTAAACCGGCAATATGAAGATTCTCGTAATCGGAGGCGGGAACATGGGGCGAACCTACGCCCGTAGTCTGCTTCGCGCTCACCTGGTAAAGCAGGAAGACCTGATGATCCTGGAGCGCCAGTCCGATAAAATAGGTGACCTGCAGGCCGAAAAGCTAGGTACCATTTATACCTCCGCGGAAACGTGTCTGGCCGCCGCCGACCTCATCATTCTCGCCGTCAAACCGCAGGATAGTGGCACGCTCTTCAGCGCGCTTCGCCCGCTCACCGATCCCCAGCAGGTTTACCTTTCGATCATGGCCGGCGTGACCATCCAATCAATTCAGGAGGGATTGGGCGTGGATAAGGTGATTCGCGCCATGCCTAACCTTCCGGCGCAGATCGGACTGGGCATGACCACCTATACCGCCAGCGATGCCGTTACCCGCATTGAGCTCGTCCTCGTACAGAACCTGCTGAACACCACCGGCAAGGCGATCTACGTAGATACGGAATACAGCATTGATGCTACGACTGCCATCAGCGGCAGCGGACCTGCCTACGTACTGTATTTTATGCAGGCTATGATCGAAGCGGCCACCGAAATGGGCTTCAACGAAAGTCAGGCGGAATTGCTGGTAGCCCAGACCTTCCGCGGAGCGGTGGAATTACAGATGAAGAACGACCTGAGTTGCCAGGAATGGATCGACCGCGTATCGAGCAAGGGGGGGACTACCGAGGCCGCGCTGAACACCTTCCGCACTACCAGCGTATTCGAAGACATAAAAAGCGGAGCCCGGGCCGCCCTGGACCGGGCCGTTGAGCTAGGAAAAAATTAATACATGAAGGCCATCCTTTATCACGAGCCAGGCGACGAAAGCCAGCTCTATCTTTCGGAAGTCAACGACCCGGTGTTGCAACCCAAATCGGTCATCCTGCACGTGGCGGCCACCGCCCTCAACCGGGCCGACCTGCTGCAACGAGAAGGAAATTACCCGGTGCCCCCCGGTGCCAATCAGATCCTCGGACTCGAAGTGGCAGGTACCGTAATAGAGGTAGGTGCGGATGTGACCGGTTTCGAGATCGGCGATAACGTTTGCGCCCTGGTCAACGGCGGTGGCTACGCCCAACAGATCGCCGTGGATTATCGAATGTTACTGAAATTGCCCGAGCGTTTATCCTTTACCAAGGCAGCGGCTATCCCGGAGGTTTTTCTAACTGCCTTCCAGGCGCTCCACTGGATCGCCCGCCTGCAGCCCGACGAGACCGTACTCATTCACGCCGGAGCGAGTGGGGTAGGTACCGCCGCTATTCAGTTGGTCAGGCTCGCCGGCGCGGTGCCGATTGTAACGGCGAGTGCCCACAAACACCAGCAGGTGGAAGACATAGGGGCCGCACGGTCCATAGACTATCAAAGTGAGGATTTCGCTGAGGCGGTGAAGGACTACACGGCCGGCAAGGGAGCGGATGTTATTCTCGATTTCGTAGGTGGCCCCTACCTCAAAAAGAACCTCGAGGCCGTGGCCATCGACGGTCGCATAGTAAGCCTTGCTGCCCTTGGCGGAGCACGGGTGCCTGAATTCACCATGGCTCCCATCCTGCGCAAGCGCGTCCAGCTCACCGGTACGACCATGCGGAGCAGGACTGATGAATACCGCCAGCGGCTCACCGCGGATTTTCGGGAGCGCATCTGGCCGCATTTTGCCGACGGGCCCCTGCAGGCGGTAGTTGATACGATCTACGACTGGGAAGATGTTGCCGCCGCCCACAGGTACATGGCCAGCAACGCCAATGTGGGCAAGATCGTTATGACCATCGGGCTGGATTAAAACTTCAACCATCCGGCGGCCTCCGGGCGTTTACCCACTATGCCTGAAGTACTACTCCATCACCTCGGCAAAGTGCCCTACCAACCTGTATGGGACCTGCAACGGCTTCTGCACGCCGGGATGGTGGAACATAAACTTGCCAACCGAGCGCGTAATAAAGCGGGAGAAACAATTCTTCCCCCCCAGCAACACCATATCTTGTTTGTAGAACACCCTCCCGTGTATACCCTCGGAAAATCGGGGTCTACGGATCACCTCTTGCTTTCCGAGAAAGAGCTGCTCGCTCAGGGCTTTACCTTCCTTAAAATTAACCGGGGAGGCGACATCACTTACCATGGACCGGGACAATTGGTGGCTTATCCCATCTTCGACCTCGACGAGTTTTTCAACGACGTCCATCGCTACGTGCGTAGCCTTGAAGAGGTCATCATCCGTACCCTGGCGGATTTCGGGCTGAAGGGAGAGCGGGACCCCGGTTTCACCGGCGTGTGGCTGGCAGGAGATCCGTTTCGGCGACAGCCAAAACGTAAGATCTGTGCCATAGGCGTACACCTCAGCCGTTGGGTGACCATGCATGGGTTGGCCTTTAACGTGCGTCCTAATTTGACGCACTTCAGCAACATCGTACCCTGCGGCATCGCTGACCCCGACCGGTCCGTAACCAGCCTGAGCATCGAGCTGCGCCGCCCGGTCGAACTGGAGGAAGTAATTCCGATAGTAGAACGGCACTTCCGGGAGGTTTTCGAATTCGAACCCACCAAAGCGGAGCGTAGCAGCATCTTGCTGACGGAACCAAATGAGTAAACCCCTTGACCGAGCAGAAACTGATTGCCGGCTGCAAAGCGAACGACCGAAGGGCCCAGCGTGCTGTCTACGACCAGTTCTCTCCGCTGATGGGGGCGGTGGCCAGGCGCTACTGCCGCCGCGACGCAGACGCTGAGGATGTTCTCGTGGCTGCTTTCTTCAAGGTCTTCGACAAAATCGATACCTTCAATGAAGAAGGTAGTTTTGAGGGCTGGATCCGACGAATAGTAGTGAACGAGTCGTTGATGCTGCTACGTAAGAAGCATGCCCTGAAGCGCGCCAGTGAACTGACGGAAGTCAATCCCGCCACCTACGCCATTCCGCCCACCGCGGCGGAACGACTGGCGGAAAAGGATATTCTCGACTTGCTCGATAAGTTACCCACTGGTTACCGCACCGTCTTCAACCTGTACGTGGTCGAAGGCTTTAAACACCGCGAGATCGCCGAGATGCTGGAGATCAGTATCAATACCAGCAAGTCACAACTCATCCTGGCAAAAAAACGTCTCCGCGAGCAACTCGAAAAACTGGGCTACCCGGCCCGATAAAGTATGTATGTCATGGCCAATCCCGATAACTTCGATCGACAGTTTCGCCGCACTGCCCGCAGCATGCGCCGGCGGCCGTCTGCCCGTACCTGGGACCGTATTGAGAACCAGCTGGACGGCCGTAGGCAGTCGGCGCGCTTCTTAGGTATACGACCCTGGTTGATTGCCGCCGTCGTGCTCATCGTGGCCGGTTTTGCCGCAGTGGTCAATATCAGCGACCGCCATGCTTACGATCCGCTTGCCCAGCGGGCGGAGTCCATGGAAGAGCTTGATTCCGACAACGGACACATCAACCGGATCCCCAATTATCTTCCCATTTCCGAGGGCCGCCCGGATGGGCAATTACTATCGCCCACGGAATCCAGGAGCCGGTTAATCGCCGCACCCAAGTACCGACTATAAGAGCCTATTTCGGCTTTTCGAACCAGAGCAGGCCATCGTATTCAGGATGACCGAAAGTCCAAACAGGCCCTAAGCGAAGTCGTCCTCGTCTCCGAGTTCCATACGCGCGCCGGCCAACTCGCGCATTGCATGTTGCTCGCCGATCTCACTGGTGATCTCGATTCCCTTACTGTAAATTTTCCACGCCTCCCGAGGTCTTTCCATCCGCTCCAGGGTTTTTCCCAGGTGGTAGTAGGTCCCGATGTACTTCGGCTGGTCGTTGACCAGGCTCCGGTAAATGTTGAGTGCAGTGGAGTCATTTCCTTCCTTCTCCCACTCCTTTGCCAGGGCAAAGCGAAGAAACGCATCCTTGGGTGATGCCTCCAGCAGCTGTAAAATTTGCTCTTTCCTAGTCATCGGACAAAGGTAAACCATCCCTTCAGTTGGTACATTCGCCACGCATGAATTACCCTGAAACGCTCGACTACCTCTTCACCCGCTTACCCATGTACCAACGTACCGGCGCGGCGGCCATGAAAAAGGACCTGACCAATATTCGGTTGCTACTCGATGAACTGGGCAACCCGGAGCGGAAGCTGCGGTGCATCCACGTGGGCGGTACGAATGGCAAAGGTACGGTGAGCCACCTCCTGGCTGCTGCCCTGAGGGCCCATGGTTTCCGGACGGGACTCTATACCAGTCCGCACTACAAGGATTTTCGCGAGCGCATCAAGATCGACGGAGCCTTTATTCCCGAGGAGTGGGTGACCCGATTCGTGCAACGAATGCTTCCTGCCATCGACCGGGTTGAGCCCAGTTTTTTCGAGATCACCGTTGCCATGGCTTTTGATTTTTTCGCCGGGGCGCAGGTAGAGTGGGCCGTGGTGGAGGTGGGCCTCGGTGGCCGGTTAGATAGTACGAATGTCATTGACCCGGAATTGGCCGTCATCACCAACATCGGTTACGATCACATGCAATTTTTAGGGGATACCCTCGAAGCGATCGCCGGGGAGAAGGCGGGGATCATCAAGCCGGGGCGCCCGGTGGTGATTGGCGAAACCCAGTCGGAAACCCAAACCGTTTTCCGTAGTAAGGCGGCGTCCTTGAACGCACCGATCATTTTTGCCGATCAGCAAGCTACGTATCCCTACGAAACCGATCTGCGGGGCCCCTTCGCTGAAAAGAACCTACAGACCGCCCACGTCGCACTTAAGGTATTATCCGCGCAGGGAGCACTTGAAGTTGATACCGGTAAGGTGGCGTACGCTTTTAATAAGGTGCATGACCTCACCTACTACATTGGTCGGTGGCAGATCCTACAGCGCACTAGCCCCCTTATTGTAGCCGATAGTGCCCACAATGGGGAAGGGCTTCGCCCGGTGATCACCAGACTATTGTCCTTGGTTGAAGAGCAAGGAGGAAACCTGCATATGGTGCTTGGCGTGGTCAACGATAAAGACCTGACTAAAGCCCTGCCGCTCTTCCCCCGTTCGGCTACATATTACTTCGTCAAAGCCGACATACCCCGAGGCTTAGCGGCCGCCGAACTCCGTGACGCGGCCGCCGGATACGGACTGATGGGAAAAGCCTACGGCTCGGTCCGGGAAGGGTACGCAGCTGCGCGGTCGGAGGCCACAACCAACGATGTTGTCTTCGTCGGAGGAAGCATATTTACGGTAGCCGAGGTGCTCTAAGATTCTTTATTTCCCCCAACGCAACACGGCAGCTGCCCAGGTAAAGCCCGCCCCGAAGGCAGCCAATGCTACGACATCGCCTTTTTTCACGCGGCCCTCGTCCCGGGCCTCGGAAAGCGCCAGTGGGATCGAGGCGGCGGTGGTATTGCCGTACCGCATGATGTTGTTGTATACCTGCTCGTCCCTGAGCCCCATCGACTGTTGTACGAACTGGTTAATGCGGAGGTTAGCCTGGTGGGGAACCAGGAGATTCAGATCCTCAATTCCCAGCCCCGCATCCTGCAGTGCCTCCATGATGACTTCGGGAAACTTACGAACGGCCATTTTGAAAACCGTCTGTCCTTCCATATGGGGATATACGCGCCCTTTGTCGAGCATATCCTGATTCCAGAATACGCCACCGTACTTATTGTTTTCCAGGTCAAAGTCGACATCGAATCCTTCCATGCCATACTTCTCCATGAAATACCCGCCGTGGGAACCTGGGTACATATAACTCAGCTTCTCGGCGTAGGTGCCGTCGCTGTGCATCTTGGTAGAAAGGACCGCCTGCTCTTTGTCAGCCGTGGCTTCGATGACAACGGCTCCCGCGCCGTCGCCGAAGATTACGCTGACTCCACGACCGCGGGTGGTGAAGTCTAAGCCGACACTGTGGACTTCCGCCCCCACGAGCAGGATTTTCTTGTACATCCCGGACTTAATGAACTGGTCGGCGGTACTCAGTCCGTAGATAAATCCAGAGCACTGCGCGCGGATATCCAGGGCGGCGATCTCAGTCTTCGCGATGCCGAGTTCGCGCTGCAGCAGTACCCCGGATCCGGGGAAATAGTAATCCGGACTCAGGGTGGCGAAAATGATAAAGTCGATATCTTCTTTATCGATCCCGGCATCTTCAATGGCACGTTTTGAGGCTTCCAGCGCCAGGGTAGTGGTCGTTTCTTTGGTACGATCAATATAGCGGCGCTCTTCTATACCGGTTCTTTCGCGGATCCAATCGTCGCTGGTCTCCATAACCTCGGTAAGGTCCTGGTTAGTAACTACATTCTTCGGTACGTAATGACCAATACCGGTAATGGTGGAATAAGGCATGCAAGGGACTTTAACTCTAAAGGGGTAAAGGTAAAATAATTTAGACGCCAGCAAATTGTTAGGAGCCGGCAGCGGGAAATATAGAAGGGGCGGTTTGGAACTTTATGGTCGCCACTTGCGCTAAAACAATCGCTTGCGCCGGAAATAAAAGATGACCGCGGCACTCAGGATGATCGAAAGGATCAGGATCAGCAGGAAAGTATAGTTGCCGTTCTGCAGTGGCATAGGCACGTTCATACCGTAGAAGCTGGCGATTACCATGGGCACGGTAAGTACGATCGTGATAAGTGTCAGTCGCTGAATAGTGATGTTCAGGTTATTCGAGATGATCGAGCCGTAGGCATCCATGGTTCCGTTGAGGATGTTAGTGTAAATATTGGCCATTTCCAGGGCCTGACCATTGTCGATGATGATATCTTCAAATAGGTCCCATTGCTCTTCATCGTGACGGATGCCGAGAAAATCCGCCCGCTTCATTTTCATCTTCAGCAGCTCGTTGCCGTTCAGGGCATTGATGAAATAAACCAATGATTTTTCAATGCTGAGCAGTTGCTTTAGTTCCCGGTTGCGGCTGCTGTCGTAAAGCTCCTGCTCGATGAGGTTACGCTTCACGTTGAGCCGCTTCAGGCAGGTCAGGAAGCGGTAAACGGTGTGCTCGAAGATCCGGAGGACAAAGTGGGCGCGGCGGGCGGGATCTACGTTCCGGACCTTATTGTCAATAAAGAGCTGCAGGACGGGGTGGTCCGGTGTCGAACTGATGGTAATGAAAGCATCAGGCGTGAGGATGATACCAATGGGAACGGTAATGTAGATACTGTCATTCTCGGTTTCCACTTGGCTGAGCACCGGGGTGTTGATGACGATGAGCCGGGCATCGTCTTCGCGTTCGTAGCGCGAGCGTTCATCGATATCGAGCGGGTCGGTAAGAAAGTCGATCGGCAGTTCGTAGCGATCGGCGATCTCCGGCAATTCTTCGGAGGAGAAGGGGGGGTAGAGATGGATCCACGCCTTGGGCCCGGCTTCCTCTACGCGTCCCAGCTGGCCGTTGGTGCTTGCATAGTAGCTGATCATGACGGGACGGTTTGGTGAGGCGGGGGCAAAGGTAGTAAAAGGGTTCACACCGACAACGGCTACAATCCGTACTGAAGTCTCACGCAAAATAATTCGCCACGCAAAAAAATCGGAAAACTGCAACTTTTGAATTCAGGGCCTACATTACTATTCCACATTCAATCACCATTCATTTCCCAATCATGACCCGCCCCGCCCGCGATCACTTATTCGAAGCGGAACTGCTTATGCACTATCAGGTGGTGTACAACTTCCTGATTCGCATGACCGGTAATGCCAGCGATGCTGCCGACCTGACCCAGGAAACCTTCGCCCGCGCCTACCAGAAGATCGAGCATTATGAGGAGGGCACCAACGGTCGGGCATGGCTTTTCTGCCTGGCACGTAATCTTTTCATCAACGATTACCGGAAGCGCAAGCGTCGTGGCGAGGAAGAACTGGACGAACGTACCGCCTATCACCTTCGCGATGAAAAGAACCCGATGGCCGGTTTTGCCGACCTCCGCATCGCCGGAGTCCTGGAACGGGACTTTAGCGATCCGATCCTGCGCGCCATGACCTTGCTCAATGACCGCCAGCGGGCCATCGTTATAATGGCCGACCTCTATGACTTTGCCGAAAAGGAAATAGCCGAAGCCATGGAGATGCCGCTGAATACGGTGAAGTCCGTAACGCGTCGTGCGCGTATCGCACTCATCAAGCAGTTGAGCACCTACGCTGAAAACACCTTCGGCATCCTGAATACACGCAATCTAGGCTAACTAACCGTGCCGTCCCGAAGCCTTCGGGACGGCACTTTTCAATTCATCCCATCATGTTCAACAAGCATTCATCTCGCAACTGCCGGCCCGAAACGACGGAGCCCAAATTACCCGAAGTGGCCGACCAGCAGTCCAACTATCCCAACCGCGACAGCGATAATGTTGGTGACGTGGCAGCCTTTAAAGTATTTCTCAAGCGGAATCTCCGCCACCAAACGCCCCCGGCCGATCTTCTCGGCAAGATTCGCGGCAAAATCGACAAAATCAAAGCCGAAGAGTAAAACCCAAACAGTCGGCAAGGACTTATATGCGGTAGTCAGCAAATTCACCGCATGGGGGCTCCCCAAGAACAACTCCTTTCCGTTCCCGACCTCATCCACGTCTCCGACGATCAGCCGGGGTGGACCCGTAAATCGGCCAAAACAGGATTCCGGTACTTTCGGGAAGACGGCAGCCAAATAAAAGATAAGCTTGTTCAGGACCGACTGGCCTCCCTGGCCATTCCCCCCGCCTGGACCGACGTGTGGATCTGCCCCCTCGAAAACGGTCACCTCCTCAGCACCGGCCGCGACGAAGCAAATCGCAAGCAATACCGGTACCACCCGGATTGGCTGGCCTTTCAGCAGCTGAATAAGTTCAACACCCTCATCGAATTCGCCGATGCGCTTCCCGCCGCCCGCCGGGTCCTAAGGGGAATCATGCAGGATGAAAGCCGCGGTTGGGACCAGGAGCGTGTCAGCGCCTTGGCGATTTCCATGATGGACGAAACAGGTATGCGGGTCGGAAACTCTTCCTACCGCAAACGAAATGGCACCATCGGGCTGACGACCCTCCGCCGCAAACACGTCGAAGTGGACGACCGGGGTTTCCATTTTGAATACACCGGTAAAAGTGGTATTGACCGCGCGGTGGACCTAACGGACCCTTCCCTGATCAACTTGATCTCCAACATCAGCGAACTGCCCGGTTACGAGGTTTTTCGGTTTCGCGGGGAAGATGGAAAAATGCACAACCTGGATAGCAGCGACGTCAACGAAATGGTGCGACAATTATTAGGGCCGCGCTTCAGCAGTAAATTTTTTCGGACCTGGGCAGGAACCGCCGCCGCGGTTGACGCCTACTGGGAACTGAAAGCAGCGCATAAGGGAGAATTACCCGATCGGCCGGATCTTAGGGTAGTAGAACGCGTAGCTGCCTTTCTCGGCAATACGGTCGCTATCTGCCGCAAGTATTATATACACCCCAGCGTACTTGCCGCCGTAGCCGAAGAGCGGGTTCCCGACGACGCAAGCGTCACGAAGAAGGAGGAGGCCAAGTTCGACGGGGAATTCGACCACGATGAAATTATCGCTTACCGGCTTGCCCACGGTTGACGGGACGCCTTGTTCCGCTGCTGCCTCCGGTTTGGATCTCCCGGTAAGTGCCTCCTTTCGAGGGGTCGATGCGGGAAAGCATCTGGATCACTGCAGCTTGCTCCGGCGCGGTAGCCCCTTTGTAAATCTGGATGATCTCCTCCCGTTTGGCATCCAGGAAGGTTTGCACCAGGGCACTGTTGGGATACGCCTGGTTTGCCGACTGTGCGTCTTCTATGGCCAACGTGATGTTCTTACGGCCCGCCATGGGGTCGGTCAGCATCTGGTCGAGCCCGAGGCGGTGGTAAGCATAGGCGGCCCGGCGCATAGGCAGCATGCGGGGGCTCAGGAGGTTCTCCAGCAATAAGTAGCGGTTATTGGTTTTACCGGCGGCCGTCCAACCGGAACTGTTCAGCAGGTTGGCGGGAAGGCGGTTGATGATTTCCTGAGCCTTCTCGAAGTAGGGCTGTCCGCCCAGCGGGGAGAAGGTATCGTAGTCCATTCCGAGTACGATATAGGCATAAAAACCGATGATGGATGCGAGTTCCGAAGTGAAAGTCTGGTCCGAAAGCTGGATGGCCTGGAATTGTTCGTAGGTGAATTCCAGCCGTTTATCCTGATAATTCAGGATCGGAGTAACCTCACCGGTGCCGAATATCGGGCGGCTCGACTGGATCGCCAGGGTGCCCGTGTACCGGTTGGGGATGATCTCTTCGCTGTCTCCGTTGGCGCGGGTCGCTTCCGAAAGGGTAAGAAAGAGGGTGGCTTCGATGCGCTCCTCTTCCTGGAAAACGTCATCCGTCCAGGTTCGGCTATTCAGAAAGTTGACCAGCTCCTGCTCCAGGGTCTTAAAGACGTTTTCATCCGTCTGCGTAATCTGTTGGGTATTCAGATTCACCGTCCAATTGATCTCACTTTGAGCGCCGAGCCAGCAGGAAGCGAATAGCAATAACAGCGTGAGTCTCATAGCGTAGGTTTGTCAGCAACGAGGCGGTCGAGGATGTCGTCCGCCACGGCGCGTTTAGTTTTTAACTGGAAGGCGGTCTCCTTATTGCGATCGATCAGGTGGATTTGGTTGGTATCGTGACCAAATGCCGCGCCGCTCGTACGGGGAGAATTCAGGACGATCAGATCAAAGTGCTTTCGCTCAAGTTTCGCGCGTGCATTTTCCAGACCGTTTTCCGTTTCCAGGGCAAAACCGATGAGGTACTGCCCGTCGCCCTTTGTTTCACCCAGCCGTTGGGCAATATCGGGATTACGCACGAGTTCGAGGGTCATAGGGCCTTCTCCCTTTTTAATCTTTTCCCGGGCCATTTCTGCCGGACGGTAATCCGCTACCGCCGCACACAGAATACCATCGGTAGCGGATGGCCAATGGCCGACGGCAGCATCAAACATATCACGGGCATTACGGACGTGAATCGTAGTGATGCCGGCATTGCGAGTGGAAAGATGGGTCGGTCCCAGTATCAGATCAACCGATGCCCCACGTTCCGCGGCGGACTCGGCCAGCGCGATGCCCATACGACCGGTACTCCGATTGCCGATAAATCGAACGGGGTCGATATCCTCAATCGTAGGGCCGGCCGTGATGAGGATTCTACGCCCCTTCAGATCTTGTTTGCGGCCAAAGAAATCGACTAGTGAGTCCAGGATGGCTTGCGGTTCCGCCAGTCGGCCCGGCCCCGTCAGGCCACTTGCTAACTCGCCGTCCTCAACATCGATCAAGTGATTTCCGTAGGCCCGCAAACGCCGCACGTTGTCCTGTGTGCTCGGGTGGCGCCACATATCGACGTCCATTGCCGGGGCGAAAAACACCGGACATCGGGCGGAAAGATAAACGGCAACCAGGGCCGAATCACAGATTCCGTTAGCCAGTTTTGCCAGCGTGGTAGCCGTGGCAGGGGCGATCAGGAAAGCATCCGCCCATAGTCCTAACTCGACGTGGTTGTTCCAGCTCTCTTCGGAATGCACCGACGTGACTACCGCTGACTTGGCCAGGGTACCCAGGGTTAGCGGGGATATGAATTGCGTGGCTGAAGGGGTCATTAATACCCGCACTTCGGCCCCGTCCTTGATCAGGCCGCGGACGATCAGGGCAGACTTATAAGCGGCAATGCTGCCGCTAACGCCCAGAATGATCTTTTTGCCGGCGAGGCGCAAGTCTACAGTTCCTCGTCGTCCTCCTCGCGCCGCTCGTTGTAGCGGTGGTAGAGTTCATCATCGAGGTACTCGCGCATGGCAATAAGTACCGGGTTAGGTAGCTTTTCGTAGAACTTGGATATTTCGATCTGTTCCTTGTTTTCGACTACCTCTTCGATGGTGTCCGTAACCTCGGCAAACTCTTCCAGCTTCTGGTCGAGCTCGTGCTTGAGGTCTACGGCCAACTGACGGGCGCGGCGACTGACGATAGCCATGGCTTCGTAAATATTTCCGGTCTGGCCAACTACGCGTTGGATGTCACGGGCGGCGGTATCGGGGCTCATGCCCTGGGCGCGGGCTTTGATGTCAGACATTTTCTAGCTCTTTTAATTCTTCTATTGATTGGTTGAGGTATTTGGTCACCTCATCCACGTACTGGCTGTCGGGGTAGCGATTTATAAAGTTTTCCGACAACTCGATGGTGGTGCGCAGGCGTTCCGGCTTACGGGCGCGGAAGCTGCGGCTGGTATATTCGTATTGCACCTTGGACATCAGGTACCGGATTTCCTCGGCGCGTTGGGTCTCGGGGTAATCCTTTAGGACGTTCTCGAAACTGGTCAGGGCCGATTCATAACGCTCGATATCCATGTACAGTTTGGCCGATTCGAAGTCCTTCAACTCCATCTTGGCGCGCATTTCGTCGATCAGCGAGTTGGCCTGCGTTACTCTCTCGCTTTCCGGATACCGGTTGGCGAATTCCTCAAAGGCCTCGATCGCCTTGACGCTGTAGCTCTGATCCAGACGGTAGGTGGGGCTCATCTGGTAATTGCTGAAGGCAGACATGAAATCCGCCTCTTCCCGCAGGCTGCTACCCCCATAGGTGGTAGCGAACTGCTTAAAATAGTAGCTGGCCAGTACGTACTGACCGGTATAGTAATAGGTATAGGCGTAGCGGTAGGCGATCTGTTCGGCCTCCGCCTGTCCACGGTAAGGCGCAATAACCAGCTCGTAAAGCGTCTGGGCCCGTTGGTACTCCTCCGCGAGGTAGTACTCGTTGGCCTTCACCAGAATCCCTTCCGGGTTACTGCTGGTACGGATCGTTTCGAACTCCGAGCGGCAACCGGTGAAGAGCAGGACGAAAAACAGGACACTAAAAAGAATGCGGTTCTGCATAAGCGCGCAAAGATAAGGGTTTTTAAGAAGACACCCAGGGTAGGGGGCAAGGTTGTATTTTGCCCCCGATCCACCGAATCTATGATCCCGCCCCGACTTCCGGAACTACGACTCTACTACAATACGACGATTCGACCCGAGCTCCTGCGTCTTGATGGGCTTCGTAAGCGAATTCTTCGCGGGATAGCCATTTCCTTGGCCGGCATTCTTATCGTCATCACGGCATTCCTGGTTTACGATCTGGGGTTTCTCATTTTTCTGCTGGTCCTGCCGGTGGTCTTTTACGTGGGGTCGCTTTACCTGCGCATCGAACGCTTTCGGCAGTCCTTCAAACCCGCCATCATGCGGTTGCTGCTCGATTTTATCAATGAGTTGCCCAATTTCCGCAGTTTGCAGTACGAAGCCCAGCGGCCAATCTTGCGCGACCGTTTCGAACGCAGTGGCCTTTTTCGCCCTCACCCCGATAGCTACCGCGCCGAGGATTACATCCGCGGACTGGTAGGCGAGATGGCCTTCGAAATGGGCGAGGCGTACGTACAGGAAATAAGTCCGGCCAGCAACCGCCTCCAACTTGTTTTTAGCGGACTGTTCGTCCATGCCATATTCAACGAACCGACAAGCGGAAGGCTAGCGGTTTGGCCACGCTACAAACTCCGGCGATTAAAGCGTTCGGTTGATGCCTACGTTGGTGCCAACGGACGTTCGGCGGATGTCGAGGTTATGAATAACCGCTTCCAGGAGATTTTTGCCGTGTACGCACATCCCGGTACCAAGGTTGCCGGTATTCTTACCCCTTCCATGCAGGATGCAATTCTCTCCTTCTACGATCGGGAGCAACGGGATCTGTATTTCGCCGTCCACAACCAGGACCTTTTCATCGGACTGGAGCACGGTTACGATTTATTGGAACCTCACTTTTTCCAGTCAAACGTATCCTTTCAACTGATCCGCCAATTCTACACCGATATCATGCTGATCCTGACCGTTATCCAGGATTTTGACCAGACCCACTGAGGACGCCTACTCGATGGGAAGGCTTTCCGTGCCCAATAGGATACCTTCCTTCATCGCGTAGTTGCTCACGCTTATTCGTTCGATACCGGCCATTTCCACGGTGAAGCGAATAAGTAGCATGGCCACCACGATCAAATCCACACGCTCCGGAGGGATACCCTCCATTACCATTCGCTCTTTCTCCGTTGACGCAATTACCTGAAAGTGCAGCGCTTCCAATTTGTTAAAGGCAAGTTGTTGACTGGTGGGGTGGTGCGCGGTTTGCGTATCCACTAATACTTCGGCCAAAACATCAAATGTTCCCGCGGCCCCGACCAGGTGAGTTGTAGGATACTCTTGCAGAATTTCTCGTAACGGAGCCAGGTTCCTCGTAAGATATTCATTGAGATTTCTGATTTCCGATTCACTGATGGGATCCGAGAGGTGAAAGACCCGCTGGAGTACCGCAGCTCCAATGGGGAAGGATTGTCTCCAGTGCACGCCGGCCAGAGAGGCCAGGATGTATTCCGTAGAGCCGCCCCCGATGTCCATAATCAGCACTCGGTCTTCCAAGGTGGGTAGTGCCGCCAGTACACCGCGCGTAATCAACTCCGCTTCAAGATCGCCATCGATCAATCGCACGATGATGCCGGTTTCCAACTCGGCGGTTCGTACGAAAACCTCCCCGTTTGAAGCGGTTCGGAGCGCTGCAGTGCCAATCGCGGTTACCCGGTCAACGCCGTGATTTCCGGATCACCTCGGCAAAGTAACGTAGAGCCTCGATTCCCCGATTGAAGGGGGCCGGTCCGATGGTTTCGATACCCTCACTCGCCAGCTTTACGAAAACGCGTTCGCGGTAGACTTCGCGAATTCGCTCCCCCTCCTCCAAGGAAGCGATAAGGAGATGAAAGGTGTTCGTGCCCAGGTCGATAACGGCACGCAGGGATTCATTTGGCATAGGCGAATTATTTGGGCGAGGACGCAGGTGCAATGGCCGCCGGGGCAGGCAGGCTTTCTCCGGCTCCCAGGGTATAAACCGCCCGTAAGGTGATCGTCCGCCCCCGAAGCCGCGGTGTTTCCGCAACTTGAAGGTCCATCAACTGACGTGACCATCTGAAATTAACGCCTACAGCGGGAGTGAGATAGACGGTCACGCCAAATTTGATCGCAAACAAATCCTCGTTGAGGAGAAAGTCTGCTGTCACCTCCTCCCCGGCAGCATCCTCGATGCGGTAGTTGATCAACCGTTGATAGGCCATTCCCGCTTCGGCGGTGAAGCGCCAATCCTTGAAGTACAGCATCAACGGCAGCTCTACCATATTCAGGTTAAATTCGCTGAAGTCGCTAATATTCAGGCTATTGCGGTTTCGTTTGGCGCCCTGTTGCGAATAGATGATCTCCGGACCGAGTCGCCAGTGCTCTCCCAACATAGCAACTACGCGTAGCCCCGCATTTATTCCGGGTTGGTGGAAACCCAGGAGGTCGTCTCCGTCGATCTGGCTCAGGCTGCCACCAGCCAGTACGGAAGCCCGGAAGGTCTGAGCCTGAAGCCCCGTGGTAAGGATAATCAACAATGCAAAAAGTACACTTTCGCGCATGGGACAAAGGTAAGCGACCAATACAACAGAAAGCGCGGAACAGCTATTAGTGGTCCACCAGTTACCTTTGCCCGTTCCGACAATTTTCGTTCCTGCGTCCCCGCCAAATGATTTCTACTACTAAACATTCCCTGAAAAAGCTGGAAACGCTGATGAAGGAATTGGGCTATACCGTACGGTACGAGAAAGGAAATTTTACCTCAGGCTTCTGTCTGGTGGAGCAGCGCCGGGTGGCCATCGTCAATAAATTTTACGATACCGAGGGCAGGGTGAACGTGCTTCTGGATATTCTTAGCGGGTATCCGGTGGCTCCGGAAGGGACGGAGCTGACGCCGGCCTCGGAGAAGATGTTGACCAAGGTCCGCCGACTGCTAAGCCGGCAGGCCGATAGCGAAGAGGAGTAGTTACTCGGGTCGGTCGTCCTTGTCGTAGAACAGAATACCCTCCCAGGGTACGTCGAGTTCCTGCGTCATCTTCCAGCGGCGACTATCGGGGTTCATATAGTAAACCGTACGACGCTCGTCCGTAGTTCCCATGCTTTCCGTTTTACGACGGGCAATCTGGATAAGGTCGAAATTCGTATCCAGGTCCACGTCCGTAATGTAGCTGTCCATTTGGAGACATTCCGTTCCGGCGCAATCCCGGTAGGCGAGAGTTTTGAGATGCTTAACCTTTCCGTCGCGGATGGCAAACATGTCAATCTGGTCCCGACGGGGACCGTCAAGGCGGGTGAGGTAAAGATTCTCGTCGATGCCGTGTATGGCGATCGTCGAATACAGCGTGGCATCATCCTTCATCGCCATTTTGCGAAAGCGGGGCGGGAGGAGTGCCATAGCGGTATCGGTCATTTCCTGCCCACGGAGCAAGTAGGTTTCTAAGGGGTCCAGGGCGGGGTCGATATAGATATGGAGATAACCCACATTGGACTCATCAAAGGTCGTGGCGAACAGGTCCGCTCCGGTAGCTTCTTCAAAAGCAGTGGTTTGCAGACCTTCCCCGCCTACGTCCACCGGGCTCTGAGCTACGGTAACCGAGGCAAGTAAAAGGCAAAAAATAGTTAGGAGGTGGTGATGCATCGGGTATGTTGTTTCTTTGCAAATGCAACGCGAGAAGGGGGCAGAGGTGTTCTGTCGTCCCGTTTTCGCTACCACAATAGCAGAAATTGTCACCCATGAGCTATGCCGAGGCCCTGGCCGAGCTGGAATCCATACTTCTCGAATTACAGAAAACCCCGGTGGACATCGACCAGTTACACGCCCGGGTTGCCCGGGCCGAGCAGTTGATTGCAACGTGCAGGGCAAGTTTGCGGAGCGTTGAAGATGAATTAGGAAAGCTGCGGAAAACTACTCAGGATTAGGCCGTAAAGAATGTTGATTTATGGAAAAATTAGCCTTAGTTACCGGTGCTACCACCGGCATCGGCTTTGAAACAGCGAAGGCGCTCGCCTGGTCCGGGTTTCACGTGCTACTTCATGGCAGGACACTCGAGAAAGCCCGTGCCGCCGCTTCGCGGATCGATGAAGGGAAGGTAACTCCCGTACACGCTGACCTTTCCGATCAAATGGCTATTCGAGGGCTGGCGGATAAGATTGCCGCAAACTATCCGCCACTGGATGTGCTGGTCAATAATGCCGGCGTGTGGAACTCCCATCGCGAGCTTTCTCCCGACGGTATTGAGCTGACCTTCGCGGTCAATCACCTCGCCTGCTTTCTCCTTACCGGACTTTTGCTCGACCGGCTTCGGCCCGGGGGGAGGATCATTTGTGTTTCGAGCGACAGCCACAAGCAGGTAAGGGGCTTATCCTTGAAGGACATTAGTCTGAAGGGACAGTATCACGGGCTCAAAAGCTACGCCCAAAGCAAGCTGGCGAACGTGCTCTTCTGCTACGAATACGATCGAAGAAAGAAAGACGGGACCACCATTGCCGCGGTACAACCCGGACTCGTGCAGACGGATATCGGTATCAAGGGAAACACCTGGTTGCATCGGCTTGCCTGGCGGGTACGCCGACGCATGGGGGGGAATAAAACACCCGCGCAGGGCGCCCAGACGAGTATTTTCCTGGCCACCGTTGCCGACCAGCCACCAAGTGGACTTTACTGGGATGACAGTATGCCGAAGCGAAGTTACTCCAGCAGTTACGACGAGACGGAAGCCAGGAAGCTTTGGGAGCTTAGTGAAGAATTAACCGGATTCAAATACGATTTCAGGGCTTAGCGCTCCGCATGGTTAAGGCTTCTATATTTTCGGGTGCCGGTGGTTGCTCGCGGTATCGGCTGAAGACCCGTTCCAGTACCCGCATGCGGATTGATCTAGGCGTGATGTAGCTCGTCCACACGAGAACTCGTGTCAGTAGACCGGGAATGATCACGGCCTTTCCCGACAACATGCCTCGGATAGTCTGCGGAGCGATGGCATCGGGGGTGGTGACCAGCAGCTTAGCCCGGGCACCCTGTGCTTCCAGTCTGCGCAGGCCGTCTTCGTTGGTCAGCACTGGTCCCGGACAAAGGACGGAGACGCTTACACCGTGGTGGCGGAATTCTTCTCGCAGGGCAAGGGAGAAATTGTAAACGAAGGCCTTGGTGCCCGTATAGACGGTCTTGTAGGGGAGGGGCAGCGTTGCCTCCATACTGCTCAGATTCAGCACCCCGCCGCCGTATGTCCGTAATTGAGGGAGAAGGCGATAGGTAAGCTCTACCATCACCTGATTATTTAGCAAAAGCATGCTCCGGTATTCCTGCCAGCTGGTATTCTCAAAGAGTCCGCCCCGGCCAAAACCGGCATTGTTTATGAGGTAACTAACAGTAATCTGCTCGGTTTCCAGCCAGTCGAGGACCCGGCCGATAGCGCCCTCCTTGATCAGGTCGATACCCAGAAACTTGTAGCCGGCGCCGGAGATCGAGGAGAATTTCTTGCAGGCAACATTTTGATTTTCGTCGGGAAGCGCAACTACGGCTATCCCCAGGCCCTGGCGCAGACACTCGCAGGCTAGTGACAGTCCAATTCCGTGGGTTCCTCCGGTGATAAGGACCCATTCCGCGGCCGGCGGCGTGCTCAAATTCATGGCCTAAAGGTAACCAACAGTCGGTCCCAGCCTAATATCTTTTTGCCTACTTATCAGAAAATTCTGTATGCGGTCAACCGGCAACTTCTACCGGGGGTGACAGGACGTTTATGGCACGGTTGAGAAATCCGGGGATCACCGAATCATGCGTATGCGAGATTTTAGTCCGGTCCGTTAGGTCAGCCATAAGGCGTAACCACTTTTCACGTCCGTGTTCGGCGATAACCTCGGACTTGATGTCGGGCCGGCTAAAATGTTCTAACATACCGTCGGCGTCGGCTTCGGGGTGAAACTGCGTACCTACGATTTCAGGTGTCCAGCGTATGGCCATAGTAGCCCGCTCCAAATCGACATGTGGACGCTCCTTTTCTATGGCGATGATGGTGGCCTCCAACTCCTCCATACGCTCCGGGTCGGGCTGAATGACTTGAAAACGGCGAAAATCAGCGGCCACGAAAGGATCTTCGAGACCCGTAAAGATGGGATCGTCCGTGCCTTCCTCCGTAATGTGCATGGGAAAGGTGCCGAAACTCAGGCCTCGCCGCTGGGTAACTTCCGCCATTCCCAGGTGGTGGACAGCCATTTGGAAACTATGACAGATGAAGAAGATGAATTTCTTACGCTCGTTTTCATCATTGTACTCGCGGACGGAATCGAACCACTCTCCCCACAGGCCCTCCCAGACACCATCGCCTTCGCGGGGATCGCCGGGGCCTCCACTGCTGATGTAGATGTCGTAGGACAAGTCGGGAAGATGGTGCTGGGTGCGCACGTCGAATATGTCGTATTCAACGCGGTCGCTGAACTGTTCTACGATCTCGCGAATACACCGCATGCCCTGGTTGGGAATGCCGTTATAGAGATCGAGGATGGCGAGTCGGAGACGGCTCATGGTTTCTTGGGGTTTAAATCTGGCAACGTTCTTAAGACGGTTGAACGTGGAGAAAGTGACGGTGAGGTACGGACAAGTTAGGGGTTTGTCATTAAACGGACGCGACCGTTCAGGCAGTATCGGGCTATGTATCTGCGTTAAATCCCCCGAACATCGGAGGAGCTCCCGTGTTCGAACAATAAACATCATTGACATGGAAAAGATCAGAGATCACAAAGAATACGAGGGCAATCCCGTTGGCCTCAGCGAAGAAACCTGCGCCACTATGCGCGAGCATCTAGACCGCCACCTGGCGGCCCTGTGGATACAATATTTCCAGTACCACAAACACCACTGGCTGGTGGAAGGCCCTCAGTTTCGGGACCTCCATTTGTTTCTGGAAGATAATTACAACGAGATCCACGAACAGGCCGACGCCGTTGCCGAACGCATTACCCTGCTTGGGTACGACCCCACGACTCGCATGGAGAATTACGTCAAGCTATCGTATATCGAACAGGAACCCGAAGGCGTCTACCGGATCCGTGACGGGATCAAAGCGGATATGAATAACGAGAAGGCGATTGCCCAGGAATTCCGAAAGTCGATCCAGAAAGCATTCGAGCTCGGAGATTTCGGCACGAAAGCCATGCTGGAGGAGTTTCTATACAAAATTGAAGACCGCGCGCACCACTGTGAGCACTTCCTCGGAGAGGATAGTCTGGCCGTAGGTTACCTGCACAGCGAGAAAGAAGCCAGGGCGGAACAGAACTAGTATCCACAACGTGGATAAGGTAAGCGCCGCCGTTCCCAGATTGGGAGCGGCGGCTTGCTTTTTACAGATATTCAAGTAGTTCCGTTATTGCACGAATGCGCAGGGTCTCTCCGAGGTCTTTGCGGTTCGCGGCTCCGGGTCTCCGGTACCAGCATGCATCGAAGCCGTAGGATAGCGCCCCTTGAATATCGGCATTCGGGTTATCGCCGATGACGAGCACTTTCCGGGGATCGGGCCGTCCCATCTGGCTGTCAGCGTGATCAAAAAAGGCGGCGTCTGGTTTGGCTACCCCGAGTTCGTCGCTGATTGCGATAAACTCAAAAAAGGGTGCGATGCCGGTGTTTTCCAGTCGGGGGCGTTGCACCTCGGAAAGGCCATTGGTAATAAGGCCCAGGTGAAATTTCTTACCTGCCTGTTCCAGTACCGATAGCGCCCCCGGGATCAGATGGTGGCTGGCGGCAAGATAATTGCGATAACTGAGTGATAAATCTTCGGCCGGGTGATCGTGGCGATAATGCGCTAGTAACCTTTGAAATCGGATATCTCGAAGTTGTTCCTTTGGCAACCTCCCTTTTTCGTAATCGCTCCATGCTTCCCGATTGATTAACTGATAGGTCCCGAGAACTTCCTGGGACCATTCGATATCCCGTTCGACCAGCGTCCGTTCCAGCGCGTGCGCTTCGGCGGCATCGAAATCCCAGATGGTGTTGTCAGCGTCGAAAAGTAGCCAGGAATACATGAATAGCATTTAGGGGCGGGCGAAGGTAGTCCATACCCCCATTTGCAAGCCGTTAACAAGATTGTTGCAGCCTAATTGGGGGTAAGTACGTTATTTGTACATTCTTTGTGATACACAAAACCAGAATAACATGCTTACTTTCCGCTTTTCGCTGCTCGCCACCCTCCTGATGGCCTTCAGCGTCTTCTCCTGTCAACAAGGTAACGACGATGTACGTGAGGCTGCGCGCCAGAACATCGAAACGGTTACTCCCGCCAATCCTAATGCCGCCGCTCCCGCTCAGGCAAACGTCGCTACGCCTACCGGGCCGACCACTTCGCTAGAATTCGCAGAAACTGCCTTCGATTTCGGTCAGGTCACCGAAGGGGAGATCATCACCCACACTTACGCCTTCACCAACACCGGTGCAGAGCCCCTCATCATCACGGATGCGAAAGGAAGCTGCGGTTGTACCGTCCCCAGCCGTCCGACCGCCCCGATCGCCCCCGGCGAGACCGGTGAGATCACCGTTCGCTTCGACAGCAACAATAAGGTAGGTCAGCGTAACCAGCGCGTGACGATAACCGCCAACACCGATCCCGCTCAGACCGTAATCGCCCTGAACGGAACCGTAGTAGCCGATCCGAACGCCGTACAATAAGCCCTCAGGCATACCGGTATAGAACATTTTATGCCCCGTTCACCTCTGGTGGACGGGGCATCTTGTATTTAGTTCAGTAGGTAAATCCTACTTTTGCGCTTTTCTTGATTGCCAATGCCCCGCAGAATAGCTATTTCCGACATTCACGGTTGTCTTCGCTCGTTTGAGGCGTTGCTTGACCGGATAAGCTTCAGTACTTCCGACGAATTGTATCTTCTTGGCGATTTCGTAGATCGTGGGCCCCGCAGCGCTCAAACCCTGGACCTGGTCATCAAGCTCCAGTCGGAGGGATACCGCATTCACGGCCTGCGCGGTAACCACGACCAATATATGCTCGATGCTATCCTGATCGGCGACAAGCATACGCGGGCTACCTGGCGAAACGCCGGTGCGAAATCAACCAAACAGAGTTACATCTGCCCGGGCAATCCGGAAGGGAAGATCGATCCGGTACACATCTCCTGGCTCAACACGCTACCGTATTACTATTTGCTGGAAGATTACGTGCTGGTGCACGCCGGGCTGAACTTTCGCCGCAATAATCCGCTCAAAGGAAAAAAGGCCTTGCTAAACCGTCGCAACTGGTACCGCCATATCGACTATGACTGGTTGGGCGACCGGAAGATCGTTCACGGGCATACGCCGCTTACGCGCACCCAGGTGGAAGCTCAAATTCATCCTCGGCGCAGAGCCTATCCCGTGTTCGATATCGATGCGGGTTGCTTCCACACCAAACCGGGGATGGGACACCTTTGCGCGCTGAACCTGGACGAACGAACGCTGACCTTCGTTCCAAACCTCGACCGATGAATTGGGATGTTATAGAACGGGAACTCGATATGCGCACCAGCCGATCCTCGGGAGCGGGCGGGCAACACGTAAACAAGACCGAAAGTCGTGTAGAATTGGTGCTGGATGTCAAAAACAGCCAGGGCTTAAGCCGTCGTGAACGTGACAACATCCGCTTCCACCTGGGTAACCGGCTAGATAGTCAGGATCGCCTTTCCGTTACCGATCAATCCGACCGGTCGCAACACACAAATCGAAAGCGAGCCCTGGCGGCCATGCGTCAACTGGTGGAGCGTGGCGTTCGCAATCCGCCCAAGAAACGCCGGGCCGGCGCCTTTAAGGCAAATAATCGTAAACGACTGGCCCGAAAGAAACACAGAGGGGAGATCAAAAAGGGTAGGGGGAAGATTGATTATTAGAGACTTGCCTTCGGCTTCGCGTTAGAGACTCGCCTTCGGCTTCGCGGTAGAGACTCGCCTTCGGCTTCGCGGTAGATGCTTGCCTTCGGCTTCGCGTTAGAGACTCGCCTTCGGCTTCGCGTTAGAGACTTGC
Source organism: Lewinellaceae bacterium (assembly GCA_963747415.1). GTDB lineage: Bacteria > Bacteroidota > Bacteroidia > Chitinophagales > Saprospiraceae > Neolewinella. The sequence continues at coordinate 602,756 of CAVVFF010000007.1, forward strand.
CTTCGGCTGCGCGTTAGAGACTCGCCTTCGGCTGCGCGGTAGATGCTTGCCTTCGGCTGCGCGTTAGAGACTCGCCTTCGGCTTCGCGTTAGAGACTTACCTTCGGCTGCGCGGTAGATGCTTGCCTTCGGCTGCGCGTTAGATGCTTGCCTTCGGCTGCGCGGTAGATGCTTGCCTTCGGCTGCGCGTTAGATGCTTGCCTTCGGCTGCGCGTTAGATGCTCGCGTATGAACCATTAGGTAGAATAGATTAATGCCAAAGGGAATATTACCATTCGACCAAGCTTCTACCGCGCAGAGCGCTCTACCGCGAGCGGCAGCGAGTCTCTACCGCGCAGAGCGCTCTACCGCGAGCGGCAGCGAGTCTCTACCGCGCAGAGCGCTCTACCGCGAGCGGCAGCGAGTCTCTACCGCGCAAAGCGCTCTACCGCGAGCGGCAGCGAGTCTCTACCGCGCAGAGCGCTCTACCGCGAGCGGCAGCGAGTCTCTACCGCGCAAAGCGCTCTACCGCAAGCGGCAGCGAGTCTCTACTTAACCAACCCTTCCTCCTGGAGTCCCTTAAGCAATTTATCAAGTACGCCGTTTAGGAAGTCTTTGCTTTTTTCGGTACTGTAAAGCTTAGAGATATCGAGGTATTCGTTGAGCGTGACCTGCGGAGGGATAGAGTCGAACTCCAGGAACTCGGCGATGGCCATTTTCAGCAGGATCATATCGATAATGGCCACCCGTTCGGCATCCCAATTTTGCAGCACCGATTTGATGCGCTCCAACAGCTGGTCGTCCGCGTTAATGACGAAACTCAGGAGAACCTCTCCAAATTCGCTAACCGCCTCCGAGGTAGTTTCATAATCCTGGTAGAAGTCATCCGAAGCGGGTAAGGCCTTTATCGTTTTCTTCATCGCACCAACGACGAGGCTTTTGTCTTCGTGCCACAACGGAAAGTGATCTTCCACCATGGTCTGGAAGAGTTCTTGTTTCTGTAGCCACTTAAAGAGGGCCAGTAAAACTTTGGTATCGTTCTCTAGCGACGGAGCGGAATGGCGCGCGTATTCGGCGTAAGCTTCGGTGGCCAGAAAATCACGGTAAAGCTGCTTGATCTGATCTGCGTCCACCATGCCCCGTATGTTGTACCGATCGTAGAGGCGACTCAATTCCTTATTATCCGTCAATGACCTGACCGATGGATTGGTGGCCAGGGTGTCCTGGAAATTTCGGTCTTCCGCGGTTGGACGGAACTTGGTGTTACGGGTCGCGAGATCCTGGCGGGCGTAATCGCAGCACCGCTGGAGGATGAGCAAATTCTGCAGGTAAAGTTCAAAGGATCGCTTTACCATGAGAGCGTAATGGCTACGGATCGCCCTCAGGTCAGTACGCTCCTGCCTTTGGGCGGCATAGAGCACTTGCATGATCTTGATGCGAACGTTGCGGCGACTGAGCATAGAATGGTCCGGTTTTCAAATTGGCCGGGCGATACTGCCCTAAGCGCAGCGCAAAGCAACGAAAAAACGCAGACTACTTCGAAGAAGCGGCCAAAATATTGGCACGGGCAATATCATCAAAGGCGGGAAGCTTGTCGTGATGCCACTTATTCAGGATCACGCCTTCCTTCATAAGCACGACGCCGGGGTTGGACCGGATGATGGTCTTCAGTAAGATATCGTCTCCCCGGTGAAAGGGGTAGTCGGCACCTACGGCCTGTTTGAAATCAGCTATTGCTGCGTCATCGGAGAATTTGGTCATGGCCATTACCGAGTGACCGGCCGCCTTTGCACTTTCGACTACCGGCTGTATGTCTTCCCGCCAGCTTTCGAGGTAGTCCTCATCCCAATTGCCAGCGTCTCCCTTCAGCTTATACGCAACGATGATAAAGGTATAGCCAGGGTCGGCGAGTAGGTCCGGCACTACGTCGTATCCTTCCGCGTCGCTTACTTCGAACTCGCTGATCTTGGTAGCTTCTAGGGTGGGCTCAGAAGTGAAATTATCAATGATCCAGTTTTCCTCGGGGTATTCCTTATAGACTTTCAGAAACTCTTCGGTAGTCATTCTCACCACCTCCCCACTTGCTTTGTCCGTCAATTCATAACCCAATACGGTCACCGCAGCCGCGGCATCAGACTCGGCCTGCTTACGGGCCGCTACGTCCGTACCTACTTTGAAGGGACGGAAGTCCTGACCCGGGATGTCCCATATGAAGTTGCTCAGACAGTAGAAAACGGCAATAGCGCCGGTCGCGAATACCGCCAGGGAGCGGGTCCGCGGGGTAAAGAGCTGGTGCATCTTACCGGGAAAAATCAAGAAGATAGTGGCCGGAACGAGCAGCGCAATATCCTTGAGAAAGCTCACCCGGGGCTCCAGCTTGAGAAAGTCACCGAAGCAACCGCAGTCCGTAACCTTCATATTCGTTTCCGTATAGGATCCCCACTCCCCGAAGGCAAAGAAGTTGGTGCCGGAGGGGACGTAGCCGGTCAGGTAGGTGAAGCCGGTGAGAACCGTGAAGAAGGCTATGATAGGGAATAGTAGTCCTGCGGTCAATTTGGGTTTCGCGCCCAGGATCAGCATCAGTCCAAGCATGATCTCCAGTACGATCATGAAAACGGAAAAGCCGGCGGCGAATCCATTCAGCCAGGGAAATAGGGGGGCCAGGAACCCAGCACCGGCTCCGTTGGCTGTTGCTTCGAATTCCGCGAAATACTGCTCCATCTTGTACGCCGTCCCCAGGGGATCGATAGCCTTAACGTAGCCTGAGAACAGGAAAAGGGCACCGACGAAGTTTTGCAGGAGACTCATGCCTACGTTACGGGTTTCCTTCAGCACGGCGTGGGTTACGCCGGTAAGTGCCAGGGCGGCAATACCGATGTAGATAAGGAGTGTAGTAAGCGTCATGGACCTGAATTATTACCATCAATTACAACTGTCGACGGGTGTGGTTCTAACGTGCTCAAGAAGCTTAGCGTATACGTCGTTCTGTTGCAAAATTTCCGGGCATCCAACCAGCACCAGGTGTTCGCGGGCGCGGGTCATCGCTACGTTCAACTTTCTATCTACTCCCTCGCTGCTTACCTGGGCCAAACGTTCTAGTTGCCGGACATCATTAGTGCAAAGCGACATTAAGATAATACGCTTGGCACTACCCTGGTAGCGCTCTACCGTATCCACGGTGTAGTCCTCCGGATCGTGTCCGCCGATCGACAGTTGCCGGCGGATGTGGGCGATCTGCGCACGGTAGGGGGTGATGATTCCAATATCACCTGACTTTATGGGGGCTGCCGTATGGGCGTACACCGCGCGGAAGGCCTCCACAAGACGGATAAGCATGGTGGCTTCGTGGCGGTTAACTTTAGGGTCGGTACTGCCCTCATCCACCTCCGTGCCAATAAAAACGAGCCGCTGTTCAGAGATCTGGCGCTGGAGATCGTCATCCCCGGCTACCAACGAGAGCGGAGCGATCTGCCGGTGATGATGATCGATACTATCGGGAAGAATATCCAGCTTGTCCTGGTAAAAATGATGGGCGGGGAAGGCCATGACCTCCCTATGCATCCGGCCCTGATGCATCAATTGATCGTAAGCCCAGGTCCACCCAGATGCCTTCGCGGTTAAAAAAAGGCGTTCGAACAGGCTGCTACTCAGGTCCTTAATGCCGGTATTCCGAAGCCGTTCGTCAGCCACGTAGGTCGTGTAAGTATCCTGTTGGACAACCGCGGGTAACTGGCGGTGGTCACCGATCAACAAACTTCTCGGCGCCCGGGTAAGTAAGGTGCCGAGGAGCGGCTCCAGGATCTGGCTCGCTTCGTCCACGATTATGCGATCGAATGACTTCAGCTTAAACAATTCATTGTTGCCCCCTACGCTGGCTACGGTACCTACCACCACCCGGCAAGTATCCACCAATTTACGAAGGTCCTTACGCCGGGTTACGCCCTGGCTTCGTAGCTGAAGCAGCCGGTCGGCGTATTCCGGACTACTCCCCAGCCGGCTACCGATGCGCAGGTAATCGCGGAAAGGATCTCCGCTTGCCGTCCGAATCTGCTCGATACTTTCGCAGATCTCATCCACCGCCCGGTTGGTATAGGCCACCAGGAGCAAGTTTTCCTTTGTATTCATGAGCAAGTGCCGGACCAGATGGTGCAGCATCTTACTGGTCTTACCCGTCCCCGGAGGACCCCACAGGAGAAAGTAGTCCGGGGCGGTGATCACCTTGCGCAGAATCTTATCCTGCTCCTCGGTGAGCTCGTCTGAGATTTCACCTGCATGCGGTTCCGCGCTACCTGGCGCGGTCAGACCGAGCCAACGTTGCCGGAAATCCGGGCTCGCGGAAGCCCACAAGTACAAACCGAGATAATGATTGCGGAAGCTGCTGTCCAGCACATCCTTTTCTACCGCCCAGAATGGTTTTCTGCGAAAGGCGCTGTCGTTGAGTTGTCTGTTGCGGGGACGCAGGAGCAATGCATCTTCCCCAACGGCAATGATCGTCGATTTAAAGATCTGAGAGCGAACGGCATCTCCCGTCGCGGCTTCTTTATTTGGTGTCCCGTACAGGGCGATAATGTCCCCCTGCCTGAATTTTACCAGCAAGTCATCGTTTTCGGACCGTGTAAGCGTGAGGATGTTTTCATCTACGTCATAGGCGGTAAAGCGAAGCCCGTCGAGCAGTTCGAAGCGTTCCACCTTATCGGCCCGATCGTCCAGCCAAAGGCTGGCCAAACCATTAAGATGGTCGATGCGCTGTTCGCCGATTTTGGCCAGCCGCTGCTCCCGGGCCACGAACCCGAGGTAAGCCCCGAAGTAGCGGCGTTCCAGATCGCTCAGTTTTCCGTAACAGTCGAGCACCGCCCGGTGATCCGCTTCGGTGAAACGGCCCAGATTTTTAAAGCGGGCGGGGTCGATGCGCGAAAACAAGGCGTCCGTTTGGCGAGCCAGGTCGACGGTTTCTCCGTCGGTTTCAGATGTGCCGAGTCGGGCGATCATCATTTCGAGGCCGACCAGCTGATTGCGCGCGGTGAGGGCCTCCATTTGCCGGGTGAACTGCGGCGGAGCGTAGCGGATCGGCTTGTCGTAGTCGACACTGTACAGTATGTACGAGCGAACATTGGCCCCTTTCCCGAGCGCCTGATTGATCATCAGGTCGTATAATACCGTTTGTATAAAATTGTCGCTCCGAATCCCGTGAATATTGGGATTGTATATTTTACTGGTTTTGAGTTCAACAATCGATGTAAGTCCCTCCTCGGTGTCCCGTTGGGATTGTAGCAGGTCGAGGCGCCCCTGCAGCCCATAGGCGGGAGATAGGAAGGTCGGTTCCAGCATGACTTTGTCCCGTTCGATGTCCAGATCCGGAAGTAACTCGCTAACGAATTTGGCTACCGTGAGGAAGTGATGCTTCAGATCGGCTATGAGGTCCCTTACCTCCCGGTCGGAGAAAAGGCACAGTTCGAGGGGCTGCATCTCGAAGATCTTGGGGAGTACGTCCCGAAACCGGATATCGGGATCCTGAACCAGGAGATCGAGAAAGGTATTCACGATGTTCCCCCGCACCAGGGGTGGTCTTTTTTCGAAGGGTAGTAAGCGCCCGGGCAGGGCAGACCAGGGTTGATATTGGCTGCCTCCGCTGAAGCAGTACGCCACGTCGGTTACGTTGACGAGGAAATCCGGCTCGATCACGATCTGCGCGGGGTAGAGGAGGTCCGGGTCGCGCAGCTGGACGTTGATCAGGTTCAGGGTGACGAAGGGCCCGCTGATCTTCTCGAGGATGTTGACCGCGTCGCGTACCGGGGAGTCGGCGAGTTCGGGGTCACCGTAGGGAATCCGGTAGACCATCTCCGGCCGGCGTTCCTCCCGGACAACGACCTCCGATTTCGCACCGTCTACTTCGATCACCAGCACCCGTAGCTGGTAAAACTTACGACGGACGTCCGGTTTTTGGAAGGCGGGGTAAGCGGTATGCAAGTGTTGCTCCAGCTCGGTGGGTACCTCCAGGCCGAAGAGCGCTCGGGTCAATTCCGTTAATAAGCGGTAACCGATCAGCTCGTGCCGTGGTATGGCGGGTTCCGGGATTTCATTGGGTCGGGTCCTGCGATAGGCCCTTTCCTGATAGATCAGTTGTCGCGAGAGGCCGTACTTGTGAGCGGCGTAGGTAACGCGGGCGTAGGTCGTGCTAAAATGCAGTTTGTCGGCTTCCGTTGCCCGTTCGAAAAGCTCAAGCAGGAGGCGGCGCAACGCATCGATCTTTTGCCGGGAGGTGAGTTCCCGGTTGTCATCCAATCGGCCTATTCGATTATAAAAATATTCGCCAATCGCCTTGTCCCGGGGAGAAATATCCATACGCGGCAAGATAGCCTACCCGGCGGAGAGGGCGCGCTTCGTTGCCCCAATAGGTTGGTTTTTGGCGTTGATGTTTCACCTGCGCTCCGCCGCCCACCAACGTATGGCCGTTTCTGCAACGTCTACCTTTTGAAAGCAAAGATTATGCTCGCGATGCGCCCAATATTCATCCTACTTTTTTCCCTGCCGGCTTTTGTTTTCGCATGTAGCTGTATAAACCAATACGTCCCCCTGGAGGAAGAAATCTGCCGTACGGCGGAGAGCAACGGTCAGGTACTGGAAGTGACGCTTACGGACAAACTTGGCGCGGGTAAATCCATCGTTTCCGTTGACCGGGTAATAGCAGGAACGACCGCCCGCAGAAAATTTACGGTTCAGGACGGAAATAGTGCCATGTGCGGATTTTCGATTGAGGGAGCTTCCCGGGGTCAGCGGTATTTACTATTTCTATACGCGGACCAGGAAAATGCGGACGTAGTGCGCCTTTCCGAATGCGGCTGGAATAAGAATATGTATCGATTCGATCGAACGGGTGCCCGTCTGGAATACACCACTCCGGATGAAGACACCGGAACCAGCGGGGTAGGTTACAGCTTTCAGCCTTACCGGCTGGGGAGTATCCTGCAGTCCTGCGGATTGGAATCCGGCAAGCTGCTGGGCCGTTCTCCGCTATTCGATTTGCAGCTTTATGCCAGCCCCGGGAACGGTAAGCCAAGATTGGGCGTTACTTCCGGCGATTTCCCTTCCCTCAGCTTGCTGTCGGCTTACTCTCCGCTCGGGCAACCCCTGGGCCAGGTTCCCCTGGTAGGTTATATGGCTGATACGCCTATCGACTTAACTTACCTGCCTGCCGGCCTTAGTTTTCTGGTGGTGACGGACGGAACCTACCGCAAGTCGTTCCCCTATGTCAAGATGGGACCACGGCAAGGTGGACCGGGAAACTAGACGCACCGGGGCATCGGCGAAATTTCGCTACTTTGCCCGTATGAATCGGCAAAAAATCATTGAAAGTCTTCACCTGGATATTCCGGTGGTGGTTTCCCCCATGTTCATCGTCTCCCAGCAGCAACTCGTGCTGGAGTGTTGCAAAAACGGGGTGATGGGTACCTTTCCGGCCCTGAATAACCGGACTACCGAAGGATTCGAGGAATGGGTAATAGAGATCAAGGAAGCCTTGGCAACGGAGACGGAGCGCCGGGGAGTTCCCCTTCCTGCCTACGGCGTGAACCTGATCGTACATAAGACCAACCCGCGGGTGCAGGCCGACCTGGAGGTGATCGTCCGCCAGCAGGTGCCGGTGGTGATCACCAGCCTTGGCGCCGCCAAGGAAGTGGTGGATGCCGTACATAGTTACGGGGGGCTGGTCTTCCACGACGTGACCAATACCTACCACGCCCAGAAAGCGATCGACGCCGGGGTGGATGGACTCATTTTGGTTTGCGCGGGGGCGGGCGGACACGCCGGATCCCTGAATCCCATTCCCTTCGTAGCCGAGGTTAGGAGCATGTTTGACGGGGTGATCCTGGTTGCCGGGGCACTGAGTACGGGTCGCGACGTGGCTACGGCGATGCAGATGGGAGCCGATCTGGCCTATATGGGTACCCGCTTTATCAATACCCGGGAGGCCGTGGCCGACGAGGCTTACAAAGACATGATCATTAAGAGCGGCACGCGCGACATCATCTACACGGCCTCCGTATCCGGGATACCGGCCAACTGGATGGTGGCGAGTTTGGAAGCCGCCGGCATAAGCAAGGAGATGTGGGACCAGAAGGGTAAGGCCGATTTCGGCGCCGAGCACGAGGCCAAAGCCTGGAAGAACCTGTGGAGTGCCGGGCACGGGGTGGCCAGCATTAAGGATAATCTGCCGGCCGCCGAACTGATCGAACGAATAAAACGGGAATTCCGGGAAGCCATTGCCGAGCAGGCCGCCCTGTTGAACAAGTTTCCGCAAGCTCAGGCAAACAAATTATAGTATATGTACGCATCGAACCTCTTCCAAGATAAGGTTGCCCTGGTCACCGGCGGGCGATCGGGCATTGGCTACGGAATAGCGGAAGCTTTGCTGAAACTGGGTGCGAAGGTGGCCATCTGCTCGCGCAAGGAAGAGCCGTTGGCGGAAGCTGCCGGACAACTCGGCGCACTGGGCAGTTGCCTCTACCAGGTGTGTGATATTCGCGACGGGGCGCAGGTAGAAAAACTCGCCGAACGGATCAAGGCCGAATACGGGCAATTGGACCTGCTGGTCAATAACGCCGGCGGTCAGTTCCCCAGTCTCGCCCGCTACATCAACGACAAGGGTTGGAACGCCGTGATCAACACCAACCTGAACGGGACCTTTTACGTAAGCCGGATCATGGCGGAACACTTTTTTATTCCCCAGTCGTCCGGCAACATCGTCAATATCATCGTCAATATGGCGCGCGGTTTCCCGGGTATGGCGCACACCGGTGCCGCCCGGGCCGGGGTGGAAAACCTGACGAAAAGCCTGGCGCAGGAATGGGCCATTTACAACGTGCGGGTTAATTCCGTCGCGCCGGGAACGATCATCAGTTCCGGACTGGACACCTACGCCGAGCCCATAAAGGCGCTGCTCGACGAGATGAAGGAAGACAACCTGATGGGGCGCCACGGTACGGTAGAAGAAGTAGCTAATGCGGTACTTTTCCTGGCCAGCCCGCTTTCCAGTTACACCAGCGGTACGACACTGTACGTCGACGGTATGGACCACTTACATTCCGACCGGATGCGGCTCGTCAAAGGCGTGCGCTCATGAAGTACGTCGTAACCGACCACGTCGCCCGTCTCACCTTCAACCGGCCGCAGCGGGCGAATGCCCTGGACCTGGCCGGCTGGTACGCACTGCGGGAAGCCTTTCAACGCGCCGACGATGAAGAAGACGTCCGGGTGGTGATCCTCGAGGGCGAGGGTAAGCACTTCTGCGCCGGGATCGATCTAAGCGTGCTGAAGGACATGCAGTCGCGCTTCCAGGGCAGTCGGGAAGACATGCACCATCAAGTTCGGGATTTCATCTCCGATCTACAGGACTGCATCACCTCGATCGAGCAGTGCCGTAAACCCGTGATCGCCGCCATTCACGGTAGCTGCATTGGCGGCGGGGTAGACATTGCGGTGGCCTGCGATATGCGCTACTGTACAAAGGATACCAACTTCAGTGTCAAGGAGGTAGACCTGGGCATCGTAGCCGACCTCGGCACCCTCCAACGGCTGCCAAGGATCGTCTCCACCGGGATGGCCGCGGAACTGGCCTTTACCGCCCGAAACTTCAACGGCAAGGAAGCCTATCGTATCGGATTGGTGAACGATGCCCTTGGCAACACCGCTCAGCTACAGTACCGAACCGGACAGATAGCCGAAAGCATTGCGGCCAAGCCGCCGCGGGTGGTTGCCGGTATCAAGCGTACCTTATTGCACCAGCGGGAGCACGGCGTTGGGGAAGGCCTGGATTTTGTAGCCGATTTAAGTAGTCGGGTGATGCTCGGGCTGGATTAGCCGGCTATTGCCGGGTAGGACAATGTTTTGGCTGCGGCGTCTGGTGATTGAGCCGTTCGCTGGCTATGACTTTCGCTGGCTAAGACGTCGGGAGACCGCGCAAATACTGCCTGGAGAGACCCTGATGACAGGCCGGCGAATCGAAGCAGGGCTTTGGAAACCAACATTTCCACTTTAATCCCGCCTAATTTCCCACAATAATTTAAATAATGTTGTTGAAAACTTGCGGGAGTGTTTGAAAATGTTTTAATTTGTCCTTAAATAAACTGATACTGAAATATGATTACCGAAGACCGCCGCGAGTTGAACGACCGGTTCAGGGAAGTTTTCCAGATTCTGGAGGACCGCGGTGAGATCATCAAGAACGACCGGAATGGTCGTGGGCTTGGTGATTTCGCTAAGCGCATCCTGAACAATCGTTCTTACGGACACATTATCCGGGCTTACCTTAATGCCGAAGACAAGCGCTGCATCAACTACGAACAGGCGCGTCGGGTGTGCACCGAATACGGCGTCAATACCGATTACCTGCTGGAGGGTACCGGCACCCCGTTCGGCATGGACCTACCCAAGGTCAGCGACGTCGACGGTGGTGAAACCAAACAGAACATTCTCTACACCTCGGTCGAGGCTTTTGCCGGTGCCAGCGTGGATGGAGATAGCTTCCTCCGCGAAGAGGCGTCCTTCTTTTCGCTCCCCGATCTTTTTGGTGACGGCTACGTTGCCTTCCCGATCAATGGTAACTCCATGGAGCCGGTGATCAACGATGGGGACATCGTCATCTGCCGGCAGATCGCCGGAGTGCACGAGATCAAGGAAAATAAGATCTACGCCGTCCGTTCGAAAGGGAGCCTGTGGGTCAAGTACGTACAGCCTATCAAGGACAATAAGGGCCGTATCCATTCCCTCAAGCTCATCAGCGCCAATTACCTGGAACACGACCCCTGGACCGAGGACGTGGATAAGAATACCCGACTATACGAAGTGCAGAAGCGCATCAGCGATCTGTAGCAAATATTGGTAAATCACGCTTGAGCGGTGGTCCGGCCATACGGCGCCGGGCCACCGCTTTGTTATGGCGACGAGCTATCCTGCTGTTTTTTGTTTGCGTACCGGTCCGGCAACTTTGCCGGGCCGGTATCTACGTTGCGGCAGGCTGCTTTATGGCATCCGCTATTTCGCCTGGTCGACGACCGTAAGCGTGGTGCTCCGTAAATCCTCCTGCCGGCTGCTGTTGCCCACCATGATCTTAAAGGTTCCGGGTTCGACTACGTACTCCATCTCACCGTTCAGGTAGTTGAGCTGGTCGTAGCCCAACTCGAAGGTGACCGAGGTGGTTTGTCCCGGATCGAGGGTTACCTTTTCAAAGCCGCGCAATTCCTTGATGGGGCGGGTAACCGTGCTGTATTCGTCGCGGATATAAAGCTGTATTACTTCCTTGCCGCTTACTTCGCCGGTGTTGGTGACATCGACCGTCACGGTGGTATTTCCGTTGGTCATAATTCTTTCGTGGGCCAGTCGCGGCGCACTGATGGTAAAGGTGGTGTAACTGAGTCCGTACCCGAACGGAAAGCGTGCGCTGACGTCGTCCATCAGGTAACCCCGGCGCGCCGTGGGCTTATAATTATAGTAAGCCGGAATATGGCCCACCGACCGCGGAATGCTGATGGGTAACTTACCGCTGGGCGCTACCGCACCGGAGAGTACATCGGCCACGCTGTGACCGGTTTCTTGTCCGAGGTAGAAACACTGGAATACGGCGTCGGCTTTTTCCACGAGGTTATTGATGTTCAGTGGCCTGCCGCCGAAGACCAGTCCGATCATCGGAATATCCAATTCCGCGAGGGCATCGATCAACTCGTTCTGGGTACCCATCATTTCCAGCGAGGGTCGGTCGCCCATGTGGCTTTCCGCCCAGGCCTCCCGGCTGGTCAACTCATTACCCCCGACCGCTAGAACGATCACATCCGCCGCGGCGAGGTCTTTTACGGCCTTTTTGATGCGCTTGCGGTCGTCCTCCTCCTTCACCGGCATCACCGGATCCTTGTACCAGCTTCCGGATTCGGTCACGCGACTACCTTCGGAGTAGATCACCGCCCCATTGGTACTTTCGGCGTAGGATTCCAAACCCGCCCGTACGGTAACGAAGTGAGCGGGATGGTCACTGTAGCCACCCAGAAGGATACGATCCGCGTTGGGGCCTACTACCCCGATCGTAAGGCCGGGGGCCAGCGGCAAGACGCCGTCGTTCTTCAGTAAGATCATGCTTTCCGTACCGGCCCGGCGCACCAGTGCATCATCCGCTGAGGTATTGGATAGCACCTTTTCCGGATCGGTATAGGGATCCTCAAAGAGGCCACGGTCAAATTTTTGTTTCAGGATTCGTCCTACGGCCCGATCGAGGATCGCCTCTTCGAGTTCGCCGGAGTTTACGGCCTCTACGAGAAAGGGGTAGGCTTCCCGGTCGGGGAGTTCGATATCGATGCCGCTACTGATCGCCCGGATGGCAGCCTGTTTTAAATTTTGGGCAACGGCATGCCGCTCGTGCAACTCCCGAACGGCAAAATAGTCCGATACGACCGCTCCCTCGTAGCCCCACTCCCCGCGCAGCAGGTCATTGAGCATCCAGCTGTTGGCATGGCTCGGAATGCCGTTGACCTCGTTGTAGCTGGCCATAATGTTGCGCACGTTACCGTTGTTGACGATGTAGCGAAAAGGGTAGAGAAACACTTCCCGCAGCGTCCGTTCGCTGATGTGTGCCGGACCGATATTCGTACCGCCCTCGGGTTCTCCGTGGCCGGCCATGTGCTTCAGCGTCGCGAATACTTCCCCTTCGTCCCACTGATCGTTGTCGCCCTGGAAGCCGAGGACGGCCTGTAAGCCGATCTCCCCGGCCAGATAGGGATCTTCTCCGAGTGTTTCCTCCACTCGCCCCCATCGTGGATCGCGGGCTACATCCACCACCGGCGTAAGCACCACGTGAGCCCCCCGGCTGGCGGCCTGTCGCGCGGCGATCTCGTAGAGGCTGCGCGTCAGTTTACGATTGAAGGTGGCGGCCACCGAGATTGGCTGCCCCCAGCTGGTAGCATCCCTCGCGGCCAGACCGTGTAGGCTCTCCTCATGCATCAGCGCCGGGATACCCAAACGCGTCTTTTCGACCAGCCACTTTTGAATGGCATTTACGTAGGCGACTTCCTCGGCGCCGGTACGCCCCGGCTCACCGCTGGCACCCAATTCGCTTGGGCGGGTGACGTGACCGATACCGTGGGGGATGACTTGCTCCGCCTTGGAAGGGTCGAAATCGAAGTTTGCCGTCTCCATTTTGTGCTTGTCAGCCCAGATGGACGTCACCTGCGCTACTTTTTCCTCGGTGGTCATCCGACCGACGAGGTCGGCTATCCGGTCGCCAACGGGTTGACTGGGGTCTTTATAGATTGCCAGTTCGGTGTTGGACCGGGGCGTATTTTCGACCGCACTCGTGGGGGCGGAGGACGGCGTTTCCGGATCGCCTTCACAGCTCATCAGTTGCACAACCAAGAGGATAAGAACGAAACGGTAGATGGGCATGCGGTGGAATTAGTGTAGTAGGTTAAAATAAGGAAAATACCGCCGGGGCCGCTAAGCTCGCACTATTTCAATCCATCCAACAGCTGAAATAAGTCCCCATTGTCGATCAGCGCGCCTTCTTCCATGCGCAGGAAGATATCCTGATCCCGGCCGATCGGCAGATAGGCACGCTCGGCATGGTACAATTTGGGTCGAGCCCCGTCATCCCTTAATCGGGCAAAGATTTCTTCGGGAGCGATCTCGGTATCGGTGAGGTCAACGGTGGTTTCCCCGCTGATGAGAATGCCGCGCATTTCGATCTTTTCGGGCCCCGTTCGGTAGGTCCGCAGATCGTTGGGTTTGCGTTGGATGAGGTACTCGACCCGCTCGATCACGCCAGAGAAGACGATTTGGCTGAATTGCAGGATAAGGGCATCCGCCCGCCGCGGGTCCTCCGCTTTGATTCGTACCCAATTTGGAGCGTCGATGCCGTTTACGCTCAGGAATTTGATAAACTGGGGTTTCACCTCCTCGAGTTCGTCCCGGCGGAGGCGTCGAAATTTGGTTTCCTTCATAGGCATGGACAAACAAATGCCGGGAGGCGTAGTTTTGCGGATAATGGCCTAATAAGCGCAGCTAACTATTCTACTTCCATGTTTGAAATCCCCGACTTTGGCAACGGTGCCGTTTGGCTCTCGCTCCTCACCCTTACTTTCCTGGAGATCGTACTCGGTATCGACAACATCATCTTCATTTCGATCGCCAGTGGCAAGCTCAAATCCGACGCCGATCGTAAGAAGGCGACCAATATCGGTCTTATCCTGGCCATGGTTTTGCGTATCGCCCTGCTCTTTGGTGTTTCCTGGCTGGTAAGCCTTAACGAGCCGTGGTTCGAATTCGACTGGGGATGGGCCACCGGAGGGTTCAGCGGTCAGAGTCTTATCCTCATCGCCGGGGGCATCTTTCTCCTCTATAAGTCGACCTCCGAGATCCATCATAAACTGGAGGGTGATGAGCACGTTGAGGGCGACCCCGGCACTCCGAAGACGGGCGCCAGTCTGCGATCGGTCATCATACAAATCACCATCATCAACATCGTTTTCAGTTTCGACTCTATCCTCACGGCCGTAGGAATGACTAATGGACTGGTCGGCGCGCTGATCGTCATGATTATCGCCGTAGTGATCTCGGTGCTTATCATGATGCTTTTCGCCGTACCGGTGGGCAACTTCGTCAACCGAAACCCAACGATCCAGATGCTGGGACTGGCCTTTCTAATTTTGATCGGCTTTATGCTGATCGTTGAGGGCGCACACCTTGGCGAGCTGGTGGTCTTCGATAATCACATCGGCACGGTACCCAAGGGCTATCTCTACTTTGCCATTGCCTTCTCGCTGCTGGTGGAATTCCTTAATATGCGCATTCGTCCGAAGTCCGCGGATAAGAAGGTCAAACTCAATACCTACGCTCAGGAGGCAGCGGATAGTGCGGAATACGTCCGGATGAAGTGATCACTCTGGTAACGGGAGGAATTCCGATTCCAGATAAAAGAGGTTGGAAGGCGTACCCTCGCCCTCGTCGCGGCAGAAATAAAAGTACTTTCCGTCGGGAGAGAAGGTGGCGCATCCTTCGTTGCCCTGACCGTTGATCAGCGGCCCCAGGTTAACGGGGTCGGAGTAGCCATCACCACTACGTACGGCGAAGTACAGGTCTTCCAAACCATAGCCTCCGGCGCGATCGTAGGAGGAAAAAACCAGGTAGTTGCCATCCGGAGATATGGCCGGCGCGCTTTCCGCGGCCGGTGTATTTAAGGTAGTGAGCGGACTTGCTTTTCCAAAAGCTCCGTTGTCATCTGGTTGACTACGCAGTAGATCGGCACTTCCACCACGGTCCAGCGTGCTCCAATAGTACAGTCGGCCATCCCGATCCAGAAACGGACCGGCCTCATAGGCATAGGGCCAGCGGTCCTTTTGCTCCCGAATGCGATTGATCGTCGGCCCGAGGGCGCTTGGGCTTCCATAACCCCCATTCCTCCTTCGCACCCGCCATAAATTCATATCGTTGTCGGCTAGCGGCGGTTTGCCTGGAATGGGACGAAAAGAGGCGAAGTAAAGCCAGCGTCCGTCGCGGCTGACGAAGGGGCTTTCATCCGTGGCCGTAGAAAAAGCAGCGCGTATCGGTGCGGTCCAACCCGTGTCAGCCAGTGTGCTACGGTAAATCCGTTGTTGGCTTTGCCCGACGGGGCGGCGAGTAAAATATACCGTATCGGCCGCCGGGGTGAAACTGAGTCCCCACTCATTGGCACCGGTCGAGATTATCCCGGGTGCGAAGCTTTCCGGCCTATCGATCACCCGCTGTCCTTGGCGGTACCGCGCTAAGGCTAAGGGTTGTCCGGTGGGGGAGTACGTTCGTTTTAGTCCGTGGAGTAGGCCCCCGATGTACACGCTCTCCTCTGCCAGTTGCCCATTCGGGTGATAGGTTGTAGCTATGCCGATTGGCAGGTCGTTTTCGTAGACCTCCCGCGAGCGAAGTTGGCCGCTTGGATAGAAGTACTCCCATAAGCCGTATCCCTTACCCGCCTTCCATTCCGCCCGATACCGCAGCGTGCCGTCCGGGTACCATTCCATCCACTCCCCATCCGGCAGGCTATCCAGCGTTTGATAATATTTGCTGGGACGACCGTCGGGGTAGCTTTCGCTCACCGATCCCCTCTGGCCGGAAAGGGTAGTCAGGGGCAGTAACAACAGTATTAGGAGGGTCGGCGGAGCGCAGGAACAGGGCATATGCATAACCGCAAAGGTGCCGGGCGATGATTCCCTATCCAAGGCAATAATGACCAACGGTGCTATAAGCTGATGAACTTGTCATAATCGCCACGCCCGGAGTGTAGCCAGGTAGGTGGCTCCGATAGGCAGCCGTGTCCCATCGGCCATTACGGCCTGGTACCTGCGCCCGTCGCGAACGATCTTTTCCAATTGCTTCAGGTTGATGAGATAAGACCGGTGGATGCGCAGGAATTCTTCCGCGGGCACCTTGTCTCCGGCGCTTCCAATACCAAAGGAGAGGAGGTAAGCTTCTCCGGCTACCCATGCCTTGGTATAATTGCCGAAACCGCTGAGGTAGTCCACCCGGTACCACTCGATCGGCACCTCATGTGTACCCTTCCTGGCCAGGATGGAGGCGGTGTGCAAAGCGGGACGAGGGCTGGTCTGTTCCGGATGGTCACCCGGCCGAAATTTTCGCAGCGTAAGGAGGAAAGCAATCTGTAAAAAATAGAACGCTGCAGCCACCAGGTGATTGAAGATGGCCAGGCGACCGCCGAAGAAGTGGACCCAACCGAAGGCGTTCAACACCAGGCTTTGGAGCTGGTGAGCGCTTAATACAAAAAGGAACAACATTCCTGCCTGCCGCCACAGAAACTGAGTGGCCGTTCGGGCGGATGTAAAACGGTCCATCAACCGGAAAAGACAGCAGGACATCAAAAAGTAAACGGAGAATTTTACTCCCGCCGAGGCGACAAATTCTTCAACGTTGAGCAGTGGTGGATGCCCCGCCCCGAGCCCGCCGTAAGCGTACCAGGTGGCCAGGTAATAGGTAAAACAGCTCAGGGCATAAAGTAACAGGAGCGGTCTGAAATCCTGACGGCTGGGGCTCAAAACCATTTGGCATGGGGGATTGGTCTGACAATTTAAGCCCTAAACAAGAATAGTCAAATTGCTTGTTTTGCATTCCTGCCTTCCAAAAGGAGCGCTAGTCTAACAAAAATGCCCCGATTCGCGCGCTCACTGGGAGCTTACGCGAACCGGGGCATTGGTAATCCGGTGGGAAGGGATTATTACTACTTATCGACGAAGGTGATCGCTTCACCTCCTTTACCGGCGCGGCCCGTCCGACCGACGCGGTGGATGTAAGTATCGTAGTCAGTCGGGGCCTCGAAGTTGATGACGTGGGTGATGTCATCGATGTCCAGTCCCCGGGCGGCAACATCCGTTGCGCAGAGTGCCGTTAGTTTACCGGATTTGAAAGCATTGAGGGCTTTCTGGCGATAATTTTGACTTTTGTTTCCATGAATTTCGTCCGCTGAAATACCAGCCTGATTGAGTTTCTTGGTCACCTTCTTCACGCGGTGCTTCGTTTCGGCAAAGACCAGAACGCGTTTCATTTCGGGCTGCTGCAGCATCTCGATCAACGCATCAAACTTATTGTCGGGCTCGACGTAGTGCACGGACTGGTTGATGTGTTCGGCGGAAGCTTCTCCGCTGCTGACCTTGATGGTTTGGTAGTCCGTCAGGAAGTGGTCGATCAGTTTCTGCTGACTTTTATCCAGGGTAGCGGAGAAGAGCATGGTCTGGTCGCGCTCACCCATTTTGTCGGTGAGGAACATGACGTCTTTCTGAAAGCCCATATCGAGCATCCGATCGAATTCATCTAGAACGAGGACACTGGCTTCCTGCAGGTCGATCTTGCCCTGTTGGTAGAGGTCTTTGAGGCGTCCTGGTGTGGCTACTACCAAGTGGTAGCTCCGCTTTTTCAGGTTGACGATGTCGGTGTTGATGTTGCGGCCACCGATTAGGGTGATCGCATTGTACTTCATACCGAGCGTGAGGGCGCGGAATTCGTCCTCGATCTGCAAAGCGAGCTCCCGGGTGGGGGCAAGCACCAGGGTCTGGAAGGGCTCCTCACTCTCGAGCAGCGCGTCGATCAGGGGGATGAGAAAGGCACCCGTCTTGCCGGTACCGGTGGTGGCGATACCCATCACGTCCTTCATGGCGGCAACATCCTTAAAGGATTTCTCCTGGATCTCGGTGGGGTATACCCAACCGGCGGCCTTGATGGCGCTCTTTAGTTTAGCATTGATCGGCCAATCGGCAAATTTAGTTTCCGCGTGGTACTCGACGGTTTTAAGGGGCACGCCTTCGTGAACCATCATATCGGCGGGCAGGGGAATGTAATTATGGTTGGAGCGGCCACCGCCACTGCCGCGGCGATCGCGGTTTCCGCCGCCACCGCCACCGGAGCGACGATTGCCGCCGGAGCGTTGTGATTTACTGGAGCTGCGGCCTTTGCCGGAGCGGGAAGAGGGACGTTTACTGTCCATATATGAAATTGGAAATTATCAACCCTACGGGGTAGGGGAGCATCGCCAGGGCCGGCAAATGGGCCGGATGGCGGGTCGTAAGTGCTTCGGTCCGAATGGATATGATACCCGAGCAGTCGGGAATATCGGGCGAGGCGTGGATCGGTAGAAGCAAAGAGTCCCGGCTCGCGGCGCAAAGGTACGAAAATATTTGCGATTTACAAGATCTAAATTTTAATTCAAAAGGAGGCAGTCTATTGTCCGATTACATCCTCCATCGGAAACCGGTGAATCGCCGGCGAAATACATCAAATTTGGTTTTCGTGCGTTTACAAGATCCACACGGGCCCTAAAACTTGGTTGACCCTACAATTTATTTAAATTGGGAAGTGACTTCGGCCTGTCTAGGGCGGGCCTCAACTCCTTCGACTTGTCAGGACTCCGAACCCGGTTCACGCCGGGGGAAGACAAGGGGATTACCGAACCAGGCCAGCTATCCCAACCATGTTCTTAGCAGGAGTCAAACCACCTGGGGGCACGTGTGGAACTAAAAACGCCCGATCAAGCAAGCTGCTCGATCGGGCGTATTTTTTGTAGGTAAAGGCTAAGGGGAAGCTTATTCTTCCTCTACGATGCGGCCTCCCTGAAGGTTGGCCTGCATATCCTCGAGTTCTCCCCATTTCTGGGCGGCAGCGAGTTTCGCCTGATCGGGCCAGGTGGACGGATCGTGGGAGCCGTAGTTACCACCGGCTTCGGTGAGCTGTTCCTTCAGGAAATCTACCTCCGCGTCGGCGAGTCCCTGCCAGCTTTTGATGCCCGCAGCGCTGAGGATACCAGCTATGCCGGGTCCGATGCCTTCGATCACGGTCAGATCGTTGAGCTGGTACTTCTTACCGCTCGGGAGTACGACCTCCTCGGGGCGATCGCTGCCGGTCACTTCGGCGGTATTCAGCGCGCCGCCCTGATCAGCCTTAGCAACGGCCAGCTCGGCCTCGTCGGTGATGCCCGGTGCTACGGAAGGCATATCGGGAGCGTCATCCATGTGAACGGGCTCGTCGTTATTCTTCACGGCAGCCCGCGATTTGGCGGGCTGACCGGCATTGGAGGCTTCACTCCGGCTGCCGGCACTGCTACCATTGCCGTTACCATTCGAAGCGGTGGCTACCGCTTCGGAAGGATCGATGCTGACGAACATGCGGTTCAGACGACTCTTCTGAAAAGAGACGGTTCCGTCTACTCGGGCGTGGATCGTAAAATCCTTACCCATATAGACGTTCTCGCCGGGGTGGTACTTGGTACCCCGCTGGCGGATGATGATGTTGCCGGCTTTGGCAACCTGGCCACCGAAGAGCTTAACGCCGAGGCGTTTCGATTTGCTGTCGCGGCCGTTATCGGTACTACCTACACCTTTTTTGTGTGCCATGGTATATTAAATTTTGGCTCCCCCGAGAGGGAATTGATGAATGGGGCCGTGACTAGCCCGCGATGGAGTCGATTTTCAGTTTGGTGAATTGCTGACGATGGCCCTTCTTCAGTCGGTAGCCCTTACGGCGCTTCTTCTTGAAAACGATCACTTTGTCGCCCTTTACGAGCGGGTCAACAACGGTGGCTCCGATGGAGGCGCCACTGAGCATCGGCGTGCCCACGGTCACGTCGTCGCCGTTGGCGAGGAGGTGAACCGCATCAAAACTGACGGAGTCGCCAGCTTTGGCTTCTAGCCGGTGGACGAAGATCTCCTGACCTTCCTCTACTTTGAATTGCTGACCGGCTATGGTTACGATTGCAAACATCTGATTGGGATGTTGGTGAAAAAAATTGATTTCGGGGCGCAAAGGTACGGAAAAGATTCTTCATTTACCAGCTATGGCATCGGTTCATTCTTGTAAACCGCGTACAAAGCCGTAGTACGCCGGTTTTCTTTCCAAGCGCTCGTTGTAAAGCGTCGGCCAGTCCTTTAGGTTGAAAAAACCGTTGATCCAAGTATCCCGGTCGGTAAAACTCCAAAAAGTGATGCCGTATCGCTGCGCAGGTGGCACGTTCTTCCGGTAGAGACGAGCAATGGCAGCGTACTTTTCGGCCTGAGCTTCCAATAGTTCGGGCGTCATCTCCTGAACTATCTGTTCGCCACCTCCCTGGGTATCGTCGTGTTTGTTAAAAATAATATCGACCTCCGAGAGGTGGATCAGTAAGCCGGTGGCTGCGGCGCGGGCTAGTGAGCGGGCAATCAATTCCTCATCCGTATCCATACGGATGTGCATCTGAAAGCCGATGCCGTCGACAGGTACCCCTTCAGCCTGCATTTCCTCGACGAGCGCCAGCAGCCCATTCAACTTGGCGGTGTCCCGCTCCGTATTAAAATCATTGATAAAAAGCTTGGCCTCCGGATCGGCTGCCCGGGCGGCTCGAAAGGCCATTGGAATATATTCTTTGCCGATTTTCTCCAGCCAGGGTGTTTGACGCAGTTCGCCCCCGTGGGTGGCCATCGCCTCGTTTACCACGTCCCAGCCATCCACCCGTCCCCGGTAGCGGGTGACCACGGTATCGATGTAAGCTTTGACGAAATCCTCGGCCGCCCGGGGCTCCAGGTCCTCGAGATGCTTCGGAAAGCCGTAGTGCCACAGCAGCGTATGACCGAATACCCGCTTTCCGCGTTGCTCGGCAAAATCAACGAAGGCGTCCGGTAAGGAAAAATCCAGGCTTCCTTTTTCGCGGGCGATGGAATACATCTTCATATCATTCGTCGCGGTAAGGCTGTTGAACTCCTGGTCCACGATCCTTAGTAAGGCGGAATCTCTCCGGACTCGCTCCTCGTTGATCGCGCCACCGATCGGAAAGTCGGCAACTTCAGCGAGCCCGGCCGAGGGTGTCGTGGTGGTGGGGGAGGTATCGGTAGACGGCGTCGAGCAAGCAACGATGAATAACAAAATGAGGAGTAGGGGAATAATCTTAGCCATCTTGCAAAGTATGGAAATCGGTTAAATCGGAGGAGGTTGCCGGCGATCGGTCGACGGCAGCCATATGGTAGTCGACCTTCCTTGCCTGCTTCAATCTTTCCTTCGATCTTAACGGCTCACAAACAATGGAAGATATGCTCGACGATATTCTGGAAGGCGCACGCAAGGCGATGAGTGGCCTGGCCAGCACGGTGGGAGAAGGAACCCGGGAAAAAACGAATAAATTGATCCAGGACTGGCTCGAGATCTTCCCAATCCTGGAAGGGTACGGACTCCGCATCACCAGTTTCTCCATGACACTCGCCATCAGTCCATCGCTGAATGTTGAGCTCGTAGGTGCCCATGAAAACTGGACGGAGGAGGCCATTAAAGAGCGGCTAAAGGCCCATAAGAGAGAAACCGCGCTGGTCACCGTTTTTACCGCGATCCGAACCGCCTACCGCTTGCAGAAACAGACAAAGGCTGAATTGCAGGATCCCCTGATCTTAAAGGTCATCGTTCGAATTACGCCGGAGGTGCGCGTTGTTCTCGGGCAGCCGGTACTGGAGGATTAGGTTGCTGATCAAGCGATAGAGGTCTTTGTATTCCTGTCGCTCCAGCAAACTCAAATGCCTGTCCATAGTCGGTTGGTCGCCCCGTGCCGCCGCTCCGGTTTGCCGGTCAGCCGGTCTTGAGCCGTCTTGTGTTTGTGCCGTATTGATAATGATCGGCACAAGTAGTTCAAAGGGAATGCCCCTTGTGGAGCACAGGTCGTAAGCGACTTCATATAGGGCCGTAACGAAATTGTTGGAGAATACGGCCGCCAAATGTAATTGGGCGCGCTGCTCGTCGTCCAGCCAGTAGGTCGTCCCGCTAAGGGAATCGGCGAGATCCGTCAAAATCGCCTTCGCTTTCGGTCCATCAGCCTGTAGCACCAGGGGTAAATCACGCCAATGGCCTACGGCGTCTCCTTTCCTGAGCGACCGGATCGGCCAGAGGACGCCGCGGTGTCGGAAATGGCCGGAAATAGTATTCAAAGGAGTCGCTCCGCTGGTATGAAAGATGGGTACTTCGGACGAAATTGCAGGGCTCAGGTGCTCGCTGACCTCTTTAATCGATCGATCCGGTACGGCCAGAAAGAGTGCGTCCCAGGTGTAGCTCGATACTTCGGAGATGGAGAGGATGGGACATGGCCAATTACCCTCCGGTGGATCAACCTGATAGAACACTACCGCCCGGTCAGGGATCACCCCGGCGAGGTGCCAGGAAAGATTTCCACTGCCGATGATACCAATTTTCACGCTTTGCTACTCGTCCTCTTTCTTCAGCGTAATTTCCGCAGGAATAGTTCCAGCTGTCGGGTATCCTTTATACCTGGTTCGGTTTCGAACTGGCTGTTGACGTCTATCCCGCGCAATTGTGGATGATCGAGCTTATTGATTGCCTCGCTATCCCCCGGACCAATTCCCCCGCTGAGTAAAAAGGGAACCGGACCGGTGTATTCCTTCAGTTTGTCCCAGTTCCACTGCTTACCCGTTCCACCGTGGGCACCTTGTCCTCCGGTATCGAAGATAAAAAGGCCGCAGCTGCCAACGTAGGGGTTGGTAGCATTGAAATCAAAATCGGGGGTGATTGAAAAAGCCTTGGCGATACTGGCTTTGCGGAGGGTATCCACGCTCCAAAGCAACTTCAATTCCCTGCAGTAACCGGGGCTCTCATCGCCGTGGAGTTGTACCCAATCCAATCGGAAATCGTGAACCGTGTTCAATACGTAGTCCATCTCTGCATTTACGAAGACCCCGAAAAGTTCCTGTTTTGCTAGGAGTTCGTCGTTAGCGGAGACCCATTCGCTCAGCGAAGGTTTTCCCGCGAAGCGTGGGGAGGACGGATAAAATACGAAGCCGAGGTAAGCGGGTGCCAATGCACTGACGGCCGTGATGTTATCTGGTTCCCGAAGGCCGCATACTTTTACTTTCATGCAATAGCGTCCTTATAAATTTCCTTGATTTCATGAGCCTTCTTAATAAAGGAGGCCAGTGCTTGACCCGGGTCCGGCTGACGCATAAAATGCGTTCCTACCAGGAAACCGCGGTAATGGGCGGTTTGGAGCTTCAGGATCGATTGCGGATCGTCGATCCCGCTTTCGCTGATCCGCAGCATGCCGGGGGGGAGCATTTCAGCCAATTCCAGGCTTCGGGAAATGTTGACGGAAAAATCGCCGAGATTGCGATTGTTAACGCCGATGATATCCACGCTCGGACTGATTTTCGCTACCTCTTCCTCGTCGTGGACCTCACAAATTACCTGGAGCCCGAGGTCGTTTGCCTCTTCGGCGAGTGCATCAATCTCCACTGGTGTAAGTACGCTGGCGATCAGCAGGACCGCGTCGGCACCCATAGCTTTTGTTTCGTGGAGCTGGTAGGAATTAATGATGAAGTCCTTACGGAGGATGGGTACGTCCACCGCGGCCCGCAGCTTATCGATATCGTCGGATTTGGCCCCGAAGAATTCGGTGTCGGTAAGGCAAGAGATAGCAGCCGCGCCGGCGGACACATAGCCCCGACCAACTGCCGCGGGGTCGGCATCAGTGTTGATCTCGCTTTGGGAAGGTGATTTGCGCTTGAATTCGGCGATAATTCCAAAATCCGGACTGTTCTCAACCGCCCGACAGAAGTCGCGCCGCTTGGAATGGTAATGTGCCGTATCCCGGAGTGCCTCGATTGGAAGCTGGTTACGCCGCCGTTCGATCTCAAGCTTTTTAAATTCAATAATTCGATGCAGAATGTTGCCCATGGGTACAAACTTTGTGGTCACCAAGATAAGGCGTCGGCCCGGGTCAGGGTTTGCTTTACCCCAAGAGTTTATTCAGTACGGCATAAGCGCGACCACTGATGATGCTTTCGCGCGCTTCCGCTACACAATCCTTCAGGTCTCGTTCCGGGTGGATCACCCGGATGGCGAGTGCGGCATTGGCACATACCACGGAAGTTTGCGCGGTGGTGCCCTCACCCTTCAGGACACCAAGAAAAATGGCCTTCCCTTCTTCCGCGGTTTCTCCGCCGTAAAGGGATTCCGGTAGGAGTTGGGGTAAATCAAAGTCGGTTGGGTAGAGAATGGCCTGGATCCTGCGCCCCCGCGCACTAACACCCTGCGTGAGGCTTACCTCATCGTAGCCGTCCATCGCGTGCACGATCAGGTAGTCCCGGTCATTTTCACCCTGCAGGATGTAATCGTAAATTCGGCTTACCTCCCGGTCGTAGGTGCCAAATAGCTGATACCTTGGCCGGGCGGGATTGATGAGCGGCCCGAGAAGGTTGAAAAAAGTACGGACACGCAGCGCCTTTCGAACCGGCACGACGTTTTTCATGGCGGGGTGAAAGAGTGGGGCATGCAAGAAACAGATACCTGCCCGGTCCAGGTCCCTTAGCAACTTACTTCGGTCATTCGAGAATTCATATCCGAGGGCCTGCAGGACATCACTACTTCCGACATTGCTGCTTACACCGTAACTCCCGTGCTTAGTGACCGGGTACCCGGCACCGGCCACGACCACGCAGGATAGCGTGCTGATGTTGAAGGTATTCTTTCCGTCGCCTCCCGTGCCTACAATGTCGATGGTCGGGCGTCCCTCCAGCGGTACGGGCACGGCTAGTTCCAGCATCGCATCCCGGAACCCCTGAATTTCGGAGAGGTGCGGGGGCCGCATATTAATGGCCGATACTACGGCCGCGATCTCGGGTTCGGCCGCCTCGCCGTTGGCTATTCGTTTTAGGGTAAGGTAGGCGGTGTGTCGATCCAGGGGTTTTCTCCCGTAGAGCTGAGTTAACAGATTTTTCATGAAGGCAAACTAGCGCGAATTCCTCAAAACCGGAATCCGACACTGGCCTGGATCACCCGGTTGTAGTCTTCATCGTCGGTATTGTATTCCCTTTCGGAATTGCCATCCGTGCGTGTAAGGCGCTGATCGTTTTCTCCCCGGGTCGCATCCGTAAGTCCGTATTGGTACCGGAGGCCTAAGTAAAGGCCGTTATTCAGAAAAACGGAGGCCCCTCCAACCAGACCAAAGTCGAGTCGCCGGTAGAGTGGGGTATTGTCCGTACTATTATAGTAAGCATCTATGACCGCGGGGTAGCCCTGGCGGCTTCCGTTGGGTTCGATGATGGCAGGGAAGCCGATTTCGTCGCTGAAATAATTGTAGTCGTAGTTCACCGTGATGCCATCGATCGCACGTCCGTCGGGAAGTATGGCGTTGGTGAAAGTAGCTGATCCCGAGGCTCTGCTATTTACCAGCAAGCCACCACTGGCTCCTCCTTCGATTTCCACGGGTCCGATGCGATAGTAGGCGACCACCGGGATATCAATGTAGCTGTTTAGCACGTCGCGCTCGCTGTCCAGGTCGCCTAGGATCCGTAATCCGTCCGTGTCGGTAGCATCATTATAGAGGTAGAAATAGGAGGGGCCCTGGTAGCGTACCTCGCCACCTTTCTGGCTGTACATCAGGTCGGCCTTGATCCCCACTAAATCGGTGAATGCGAGGGCGAAAGTGGCTCCTACGTGGAAGCCGGTAGTCCGTCGGAATTCTTCAAGGGTCATATCTCCGCTCATTTCCTGGTCGGCATCGAACGTGATGAAGTTCAGGCCGGCGCGGAAGCCACCGCTGAAGGTTTGGGCGTGCAGCAAAAGGGTGGTTAGCGAGAACGACAGGACTAGGAATAGACGAAAAGGACGCATAGCTCAAGTTTAGGCCGCAAAGATGCTACAAATTTGCTGTAGCGGGCGTCGGGCACTGGAGCAAAGACGCGACCATTCCCGCGAAGGTTGGCCGCAATACATTTTACATTACAGGTAAATTGTTGTCATTGCAAACGTTCTTTAATTACCTTTGGTCGAAATTCTTAAGGGGGGACTTACTCCTTTAGTCGATACACGTGACTCAAGGCAAGACAGCTGTTTTGCTTTGAATTATTGACAACTTTAATCAACTAAATATTTCCAAATGCAGAGATTTTCTCTAGTTCTCGCATTGGTTTTCGGTATGGTCGGCTTCTTGGTCGCCCAGCAATCGATAACCGGTACGATCACGGACGAAACCGGTGAGCCTCTCATCGGAGCGTCTATCCTTGTGGCAGGTACTACAACCGGTACCGTTACGGATTTTGACGGGACGTTCGCCCTCACGGTTCCCGATGGCGGGGAAGAGTTAGTGGTCAGCTACACGGGTTTTGCGACCCAGACCATTCCCCTGACTTCCGCCACCGCTTACGAAATTTTACTTTCCGAAGGCGTGCAGTTAACGGATGTTGTAGTAACCGCTTTAGGTATTACCCGGAGTGAGAAGTCACTCGGTTACGCCGTGAGCGAAGTCGACGGAGAAGACGTCACAAACACTTCCGAAAACAGCGTGGTCAGCTCCCTGAGCGGTCGCATTGCCGGAGCTCAAATCAACAACAGTAACAGCGGGTTGGGCGGTTCGGCCAACATCATACTGCGGGGTGCAACCTCCGTTACCGGAAGCAATAAGCCCCTGTTCGTAGTGGATGGTATTCCCATTGCCAACGACAACAATAACGGTGCAAATGCAGCCGTGGCTTCCGCCGGGCGAGATTATGGTACTACGGCCCAGGATATCAACCCGGCCGACATCGAAACGATCTCGGTTCTGAAGGGTGGTGCCGCCGCGGCCCTTTACGGCTCACGGGCTTCCAACGGCGTGATCCTCATCACCACCAAGAGTGGCAAAGCCCGCAAGGGAATCGGCGTATCGATCAACAGCGGTCTGACCTTCAACAACGTTGCGGTGCTTCCTGATTATCAGAACCAGTACGGTGGAGGTTACACCCAGGACTTCGACGCGTTTGAATTTGATCCGGACGTCCACCCCGCGGAATGGGCGTCTTTCGATGGTCAGCTGATCCCCGAGTATTACGCTGACGAAAGCTGGGGCCCGGAAATGAACGGACAGTTGGTCCGCCACTGGGACAGCTGGTACCCCGGCGAACACTTCGGAGAGTTGCGTCCCTGGTCTCCCCAACCGGACAACGTAAGGGATTTCTACGATACCGGTGTATCGGTTGACAACAACATCGCCATCTCAGGTGGTAATGACCAGACTGTTTTCCGCCTTTCCTATACGAACAGCTCGAATGCCGGGGTATTCCCCCAGTCCACGCTGAATCGCAATACGATCAACGTAAATGCTACCCAGCAACTGGGTACTAAATGGGAAGCTACCATTAACGGTACCTATGTAAATACCCGCGGTGAGGGTCGCCCCGCTATCGGTTACGGTGGCTTCGGCGACGCTATCAATGTTCAGGCTAACTTCAACGAATGGTTCCAGCGGCAGTTGGATATGGACCGGCTTCAGGATTACAAGCAAGCCGACGGTACTCCACGATCTTGGAACATCCGGAGTCCAACCAATACCAATTCTCTTTACTGGGAAAGCCCTTACTGGGTGGTCAATCAAGACCGCGGAAACGACAATCGGGATCGTGTGTACGGTAACCTGAGCCTGAAATACCAGGTCCTTCCCGGTTTCTCGATTACCGGTAGTGCGCGGACGGATTATTACAATTTCATGGTAAATGACCGTCTGGCAGCCCGGTCTGCCGCTAATATCGCGTACGCCGAATCATTGACGGTTTCCAATCGGGAGAATAACTTCGAGTTGCTTGGTAGCTATACGACTACCTTAAGTGACGACCTTTCGCTTGACGTGCAAGCCGGTGGGAACTTGCGTCAGGACGAATACAGTTCCGTCCGCTCTAAAAGCAGCGGTGGATTGAGTGTGCCGGGGATCTACACGGTAGAAACCTCCATTGACCGTCCCTCACGGACTGACTACCAGAGCCAGAAGGAGATCCAGTCCGTATACGGTCGTGTCGGGCTGGGATGGCGCGCCATGCTTTACGTGGACGTAACGGGCCGGAACGACTGGTCTTCCGCCCTGGAACAAGGTAACAACAGCTACTTCTACCCCTCGGTATCCGGTAGCTTCGTTTTCAGCGAACTGCTGGATAACAGCTTCATCAGTTTCGGTAAGATCCGTGCTGGTTTCGCTACCGTGGGTAACGACCCTAGCCCTTACCAAACCCGGCAGACGTACGGCGCCACGGACGCTTACGGCTCCCAGCCGACCTTCGCGGTACCCAATACCCAGGCCAATCGTGGCCTTGTCGCCGAATCGATTACTACCTATGAGGCCGGTATCGATATGCGGTTCTTCAACGACCGCTTAGGTTTTGACTTAACCTATTACGACATTCAGTCGGAGGACCTGATTATTGACCTGGGAGTTTCCGGTGCTTCCGGGTTCAGTAACGTAACCACTAACGCCGGCTTACTTACCAATAAGGGCGTGGAGATCCAACTCTATGCTACGCCGGTCATGACCGAAAACTTTACCTGGAATACCCGCTTAAACTTCGCTTCCAACCAAAATGAGGTGGTGGAATTGGCGGAGGGCCAGGACCTGCTGAGCCTGGGTAGCTACGGCACCCAATTCGTTGCTCAGACGGGCCAACCCTACGGAACCCTCATCGGCCTTGGATACGAGCGCAACGACGATGGTCGCATCGTCGTTGGAGAGGACGGTTTCCCCATATTGGCTTCCAATCTCAATTTCGGCAGCGTATTCCCCGACTACACCGGTGGATTTATCAACGACTTTGAGATCTACGGTTTCCGCCTTGGAACGGTATTCGATTTCCGTAAGGGAGGAAAGCTTCTTTCCATTTCCAATCGCTGGGGGACCAACTCCGGTCTGTTGGAAAGCACTGTAGGCACCAACGCCAAAGGCAACGACATTCGCTCGCCCGTCGACGAGGGTGGTGGCGTACTGGTGGACGGAGTGACGGAAGACGGAGAGGAAAACACCGTCTACATCGATGCTCAGGGCTACTTCGGTGGCCTGCGTAACTTCCGCGAGGAATTCACCTACGATGCCAGCTTCATCAAGCTGCGCGAGATCAGCCTGGGATACGACATTCCCGCCGGCTATTTGGAAAACTCCTTCCTCGGAAATGCGACGGTGAGCGTGTTTGCCCGCAACGTGGCCATCCTGCACAAGAACGCGCCCAACATCGATCCCGAAACGGCCGTCACCAACGATAACATCCAGGGTTTCGAGAACGGCCAGAACCCCAGTGTCCGTAGCATCGGCCTGAAACTGCGCCTTGGCTTCTAAACCGGGGTAACCCTCCTGGCCGGTGACCGCGGTATTGCCGCGGTCACCGGCCTTTACCAATCCAATAAAATAACATTCATGAATCGCATATTTCTTGCGTGTCTCCTCTTGGTCGGCTTGGTAGCCTGTACCGATGATTTCGAGGAGATCAATACCAACCCTAATAGCCCGGTTGAAGTACCAACTTCCTACCTGATCACCCAAGCGCAACGTAGCCTGGTGGATTACGTGCTGGGGGAAGGCTTTGCCGGTCTGGGTACCTATGGCCTTCACTACGTTCAGCACCTTTCGCAAACGCAGTACACCGACGTTACCCGGTACGATGACGTGCGGACCTCCTTCTACGGCTTTTACACCGGCGGACTGGAGGATCTGGAAAACGTTATCGTGCTTAACACCGACGAAGAGACGGCCAGCACGGTAGCCGCTTCCGGCCCCAACGAAAACCAGATCGCCGTGGCCGAAATCATGCAAAGCTGGGCGTTCCTTTCGATGACCGATTTTTGGGGGGATATTCCCTATTCCGAAGCACTGCAGGGATTAGACAACCTGACACCGGCGTACGATCCTCAGGAGGAGATTTACCGCGGCGTGGTAGCTACCTTAATCGAGGCCGGTGATATGATCGTGCCCGGACCGATCGAAGGAGACATCATCTACAACGGCAACATGGAGATGTGGCGCAAATTTGCCAACAGCCTTATTCTGCGTGCTGGTATTCGTATCTCTGAAGTCGATGCTACCCTTGGCAGCGAATGGGTGAATACGGCCCTGACGCGTGGCGTCCTGGAGGGCAACAGCGAAAACGCCCAGTTGAATTACACTACCGGAGGCGAATTTGCGAACAACACTTTCTATACCGATGCGCTCACGCGTACCGACTACGCCATCAGTGAACCACTGGTAGCATTTTTGAAAGATCGCAACGATCCCCGCCTTTCGGTATACGCTCAGCCGACCGAAACCAGCGAAGCGGCAGGAAACCTGGAGTACATCGGTATGCCCTACGGGATTACGGAGGGAGCTGCCGGGGACATCCCCGTTTCCGACATATCTTTTCCCGGACTTGCCTTCACCGGTATCTCTGCTCCCGCGACGCTGCTTGCCTACAGTGAAGTACTGTTCAATCAATCCGAAGCTGCCGCACGTGGCTGGATCGAGGGAGATGCGGCAGAGCTGTACAATGCTGCTATCACTGCAAGCATGAACGAGTTCAGTATTACGGACGAAGACGCTATCTCGGAATACCTTGACCAGGACAACGTTGCTTTCGATGAAAACAACTACGCCCAATCCATCGGCCAGCAGAAGTGGGCCGCCCTGTATTTCCAGGGTATGGAAGCATGGTCAGAATGGCGCCGGCTCGGCTACCCCGAACTGGATCCTGCTCCCGATGCCATCGTGATCAAGACGATACCGACCCGGCGGGGCTACCCGGACAACGAATTCAGCCTGAACAAAGCCAACTATCTGGATGCGCTTCAGCGGCAATTCGGAACGGACGAGGACCCCCTCGACGGACACGTATGGTGGGATGTTGATTAATCCTTAATCCGACAATGGTTAGAGGGAAGGGAGTCCGGACATATGTTCGGGCTCCCTTCCCTGTTTCAGGTTCCCATCCCCTATATTCAACCCAATGTACCAACAGGTGTTAATTGACAAAAGACCACGATGAGCCAAGCTACTGCCACCAAGCGCCCCGTACTCCTTTATACCGAACAGACCCCGAATCCGGAAACCTTGAAATTCGTTACTAACCGGATGCTCTATAATGGAACCGCCGAATTCCGCGAGGAGGACTTTGCCCGGGAGTGGTCGCCATTGGCCGCCGAACTGTATGATTTTCCCTACGTGAAGAAGGTTTACATCGCGAATAATTACGTCACGATCACCAAAGAATTCAACTACAGCTGGGACGACATCATGCTGAAGCTTAAGGAATACGTGAAAGGTTACCTGGAAGAAAACAAGCCCATTATTAAGGATGGCTTCGCCGAAGAAGTAGCCCGCATCGAGGAAGAGCGTGGCGTCGGCTATGAGTACACCGAAGATGAGGCCGAAACCGTAGCCCAGATAAAGGAGCTCATCGATACCTACGTTAAGCCGGCCGTGGAAATGGACGGTGGTAACATCGAATTTAAGTCTTACCAGGAAGGCGTGGTCACCGTGATCATGCAGGGCGCCTGCTCCGGCTGCCCCAGCTCCACCGTTACCCTGAAGTCCGGGATCGAGCAAATGCTCAAGCGGATGATGCCCCAGGTTAAAGAGGTCGTGCAGGAAATGGGCTAAGGAATGTACGAAGTTTGAAGGACCAAGTACAATGTTAAAAGGTACTGCCGCCCGCCGGGATCGTCTAGCGCGAACCCGGCGGGTTGCTATTTTAAGCGGCCGTCCATGGCCTGAATATGAACGCATCCAATCTCGCCTTTGATCGGGAGCATCTTTGGCACCCCTATACCAGCCTTAGCAAACCTTTGCCGGTATACCCGGTAGCATCCGCCGTGGGTTGCCGCTTAACATTGGCCGATGGTCGCGAACTGGTCGATGGTATGTCCAGTTGGTGGTGTGCCATCCATGGCTACAACGTTCCGGAACTCAACGAGGCTATCGTACGTCAGTCCGGTCAGATGAGTCACGTAATGTTCGGCGGGATAACCCACCAACCGGCCATCGAGCTGGGTAAGCGCCTGGTCAACATCCTTCCCGCCGGCTTGGACCGCATCTTTTTTGCGGACAGCGGCTCGGTAAGCGTGGAAGTCGCAATGAAAATGGCCGTGCAATATCAGCACGCGAAAGGTTTTGCAGGTCGGACCAATTTTTTGACCCTGAGGGGGGGGTACCACGGAGATACGACGGGCCCGATGTCGGTCTGTGATCCGGTCACCGGTATGCACCAACTTTTTCGAGGATTTCTACCGGAGCATCACTTCTTCGATCGGCCACCGGGTGGCTTTCCGGATGCGATTGATGCAACTTACCTCTCCGGGCTGGAGCACTTTTTCGAACGCCACGCTGCTCAATCGGCCGCCTTTATCGTTGAGCCGGTGGTGCAGGGAGCCGGAGGGATGCATTTCTACAGCCCCGCCTACTTACAGGTTTTCCGGGCACTCTGCGACCGGTTTGGCTTACTCCTCATCTATGATGAGATTGCTACAGGTTTTGGCCGTACGGGGCGGTTGTTCGTGGGCGAGGACGCAGGTACAAGCCTCCCCGGGGACAGAAAAAGGGTTTGGCGCCCGGATATTATGACCGTAGGGAAAGCCCTGACCGGCGGGTATATGACGCTGGCCGCTACGGTATGTACGCAGCAGGTGGCCGCTACCGTCGGCGAAGGGGAGGCGGGCGTCATGATGCACGGCCCCACCTTTATGGCCAACCCACTGGCGTGTGCGGTAGCATGTGCCAGTATCGATCTGCTGTTGGCCAGTCCGTGGAAAGAACGGGTTGACCGTATTGCGGACCGGCTATGTTTGTACCTGCGCCCCGCCGCCCAAAGCGATCGCGTAAAGGAAGTGCGTGTTCTAGGCGCGATAGGCGTGGTAGAAATGAACGAACCAATCGATGTTGCCGCGGCCCAGAAGTTCTTCGTCAGGGAGGGCGTGTGGATCAGGCCTTTCGGAAAACTCATCTACCTGATGCCACCTTTTACCATAAATAATGCTGACTTAGAACTGCTGTGCAACGCCGTCGTTAAATATGTCTAGTTTTGCCCCGAAAATGACCCCTACCAATGGCGACCGTAAAATTTACCTTTGAGGATAAAAGCATCTCTCCCAAAACAGTA
Organism: Lewinellaceae bacterium; assembly: GCA_963747415.1. Taxonomy (GTDB): domain Bacteria; phylum Bacteroidota; class Bacteroidia; order Chitinophagales; family Saprospiraceae; genus Neolewinella. The sequence continues at coordinate 636,120 of CAVVFF010000007.1, forward strand.
GAGAATGTGGATATTGACATGAGCATCCTGGAGGTGACGGAAGAAAATGGCATACACCTTAACCACAATTGTGGTGAAGTGTGTGCCTGTTCTACCTGTCATGTATATGTACTGCGGGGGGAAGATGCGCTGGAGGAAATCAGCGACAAGGAGGAAGACTTTATAGATCGAGCAATAAACCCCCGTATCGAAAGCCGATTGGGTTGCCAGGCGGTCATTCTCGATGAAGACGCCGAAATCGAGGTGGAGATCCCGGATCAACGCAAGATCATTGGGCACGAGCACTGATTTCAACTTTAGTTTCGTAGAGTCTGTCCGAATTTACTGAACACCATTATAGCTTCTACCGGGTAGTCTTTACCATTACTGTCTACACATGGATGTGAGCTACCGTCTAAGCGCGTTATTCGCTAAACCTACTAACAGCGCGCAGCGCTACTAAACATTAATCCATTGAGCTTTAAAGACTTCGACGATTTTCCTTTCGGCTGGGCCGACCACGAGGACATTGCTATCGCCCTCTACGACCGCTTCGGCGATGAGTTCGGACAGGATAAAATATACCGGATTCGGTTCACCGACCTGTTGGAATGGATCTTGGAAATACCCCAGTTCACCGGTAAACGGGAGCAATCTACCGAAGAGCACCTCGAGCAAATTCAGGCAAAGTGGGTGTATGAATGGCGGGAGAATCAGTAGGGTAGACGTTCGCTGTCGCTTCCTTGGTAGAGACTCGCTCGCGGTAGACGGTCGCTATCGCTCCCTGGTAGAGACTCGCTCGCGCTCGCGGTAGCCGGTCGCTGTCGCTTCCCTGGTAGAGACTCGCTCGCGCTCGCGGTAGCCGGTCGCTATCGCTTCCCTGGTAGAGACTCGCTCACGCTCGCGGTAGCCGGTCGCTATCGCTTCCCTGGTAGAGACTCGCTCGCGCTCGCGGTAGACGTTCGCTGTCGCTTCCCTGGTAGAGACTCGCTCACGCTCGCGGTAGACGGTCGCTGTCGCTTCCCTGGTAGAGACTCGCTCACGCTCGCGGTAGACGGTCGCTGTCGCTTCCCTGGTAGAGACTCGCTCGCGCTCGCGGTAGCCGGTCGCTGTCGCTTCCCTGGTAGAGACTCGCTCACGCTCGCGGTAGCCGGTCGCTATCGCTTCCTTGGTAGAGACTCGCTCACGCTCACGCTCGCGGTAGTCGGTCGCTATCGCTTCCTTGGTGACAATGGATAATGATGATTTTATGATGAGTAACTAAGGACCCTGCCCAACGCGAGAAACTGAGACTAAAAGACTAAAAGACTAAAATTGAACGAGTTAGAGCGCTTCCAGGATATAACTACTTTCATCTTCGACGTGGACGGAGTACTGACGAATTCCCAGTTGATCGTGATGGAGGACGGTTCATTGCTGCGGCAAATGAATGTTCGGGACGGCTACGCCATCAAACGAGCGCTGGAGCAGGGCTATAATATCTGCGTGATCACCGGAGGGAAGAGCCAGGGGGTAGTTTCCAGGTTGCAGAACCTCGGGGTGGTGGACGTCTACTACGGCGTGCAGGATAAAGTAGAGGTATACCGGGACTACATGGACCTGTACGAATTGGATGACGCTAATGTGCTCTATATGGGAGACGATGTGCCGGACTATGAAGTAATGCGACTGGTAGGCTTTCCCGCGTGTCCGCAGGATGCCTGTCCTGAGATTTTGTCCATTTCAAAATACGTGAGCCACCTTGGTGGAGGAGGTGGTGCGGTTCGGGACGTGATTGAACGTACGCTCCGTTTGCATGGTAAATGGATGCCTGACGACTCGGAAGAATCGGTTCCCAGCAGTGACTTTTAATCGTCGGGCGGTGGTTTTTACCACTTCATTAAGTATTCCTGAGTGTCCATCGCAAGAGGGAAACGATAATACGCTTCAGCTTGAAGCACGCCCCTCGGAATAATGAAGATGGCCCAGGATTGTGTTAGGGCAACTCTATTGGTGCAATGACCGGCATCATTACAGGCGTTACATAAGATTGTGCTGCTCCCGGCAGGTGATGCTCTTTCGGACCAACAATTTGTTGCTTATCTTGCGGCCCCGCTCAAAAACCCCGTAATGCCCGATCCACAAACCTCCGCCTACCTCGATTCCCTGAACGACGTACAACGGCAGGCAGTGACTACGGTAGATGGGCCGGTATTAGTCGTGGCAGGTCCTGGATCTGGCAAAACAAGGGTACTTACCTACCGCATCGCTTACATTATCGAGCAGGGCACGGCTCCCTGGGAAATTTTGGCGCTTACGTTCACGAATAAGGCAGCCCGGGAGATGAAGGAGCGGATCGAAACCGTGGTAGGGAAACGGGCTAGCTATATCTGGGCGGGTACCTTTCACAGCCTGTTCGCCCGCATCTTGCGCGTAGAGGCGGAGCACATCGGCTACCCGAGCAACTTCACGATCTACGATACGGACGACACCAAGAGCTTGATTGGATCGATCATCCGGGAGATGCACCTCGATAAGCAGATCTACCAGGCCAACGCCATTAAAAATCGCATCAGTTCCGCGAAGAGTAGTCTGATCACCCCGAAGCTCTACGAAAAGAACGAAGAGCTCCTGGCCCAGGATAAGATGGCCAATATGCCGCTGGTGTATAAGATCTACGCCGCTTACGTGGCCCGGTGCAAACAAGCCGGGGCCATGGACTTTGATGACTTACTCTTTCGGCTGTACGAACTCCTCCAAAATCACCCCGAGGTGGTGAGCAAGTACCGGGAGAAATTCAAGTACGTGATGGTAGACGAGTTCCAGGACACGAATACGCTGCAGTACGCGATCATCAAGCGGCTGGTACAGTATCCGAACAGTCCGCGCAATATCTGCGTCGTGGGTGACGATGCCCAGTCAATCTATGCCTTCCGGGGAGCTACCATCCAAAATATCCTGGACTTTGAGAACGATTTCGGAAAGCACAATATCAAGGTGTTTAAACTCGAGCAGAACTACCGGTCCACCGAAAACATCGTCAATACCGCCAATACCGTTATCAGCTATAATAAGCGGCAGATACAAAAGAAGATATGGAGCGATAAGGGGGTAGGGGACAAGATCCGCGTGATCAAAGCCGTCGACGATAACGAGGAGGGACGACGCGTCGCGGACACTATTCTCGAGCAGAAGAACCGTTACCACCTCCAGAACAGCGATATCGCCATTCTCTATCGTACCAACTCGCAATCGAGGATCTTCGAGGAGTACCTTCGGCGTTTCAATATCCTTTACCGGGTCTATGGGGGATTGAGCTTTTACCAGCGCAAGGAGGTGAAAGACCTGATTGCGTACTTGCGCATGGTCGTAAACCCTAACGATGAGGAAGCGTTTCGCCGATCCATCAATCACCCAAAGCGGGGGATCGGGGGCACCAGTTTCAGCAAGATTACCGATCTGGCGCGTCAAAGGAACCTGCCCCTCTTCGAAGCCCTGAAGCACGTTGCCCTCCCCAAGCGGACGAGGCATGCCGCCGATGGCTACATCCACATCATCGAACAGGCCCAGGCGAAGGCGACTACGGCTAATGCCTATGAACTGGCTGACGCCATCGCCAAGGGATCGGGCCTTACCGATATGTTGCGAAACGACAAGTCGATCGAAGGCATGGGGCGCCTGGAAAACCATGAGGCCCTTTTGGACGGTATCAAATCATTTGTAGAAGAGGATACGCTCATCGATACCGATACCTTGCCGGATAAATCGCTGGCCACTTACTTACAGAATATCGCCTTGCTCACTGATTTCGACAGCAACGAAGAAAACCAGTCGGGTGATGTAGTGACCCTCATGTCCGTTCATGCTGCCAAAGGGCTGGAGTACAAGGCTATATTCGTCGTTGGCCTGGAAGAAAAGCTCTTTCCCAGCTGGATGAGCATGGATAGTATGGAAGGCTTGGACGAGGAACGCAGGTTGTTTTACGTAGCGATTACCCGGGCAGAACTGTACCTCACCCTGAGTTATGCGAACACCCGCTATCGGTATGGGAAAATGGTCATGAACGAACCCAGCAGGTTCCTTGCCGAGGTACCCGCGGATGCCGTTGAGAATACGTCCACGAACCGGCGCAGCGCCGACCACGAATACGATAAGGTGGCACAGCAACGGGAGCATCGAGCGCGGGTGACCGGCATCGCCCCGAGGACCCGAAGGGGCACGGCCCGTTTTGCCAGTCCGAAGGTTGATCCGGCCACATTTGTACCTAGCTCATCGGATGAGGTTCAGGAAGGACGCAAAGTGCTCCACCTGAAATTTGGCGAGGGGAAAGTCTTGAATGTCGATGGCGGAGTAGATAACCGTATCGCCACCATTCACTTTAGCGAACTTCCGCAGCCGGAAAAGCGGATCATGTTGAAGTTCGCGAAATTACAAGTACTGGACTGATCGTTTAAACCGGTGCTTACTGCATGTTGGTGAGGTTCCAAATGTAGACTGACAGGAAAGTGATCACCGCAAGGGCCAGTCCACCGATGAAGGTATTGTAGCTGATGGTCAGCAGGAGGTACTTACGGTGGAGTACTTGTCCCAAATCGTAGAGATCCCGTGCCAGGTCATCGTATAGGCTGTCCTGATCCATTTTCATTTCGGACAGGTACTTGATGAAATCTGATTTTTCGATTTTTAGAAAGTTTCCGAAATAAAGCAGGCTGGCCTCTTTACTTTCCAGCAGGCTGGTCTTCTTGATCCGGTACTCCGTTACTTTCGGGCGGGCTGAAAAGACCGCGAAGACGACCGCCGTAAGGGAGCTCATCAGCAGGATAATGATTGGTGCCAGGAACTCCGGGCTCGTGAAGAACAGATCCTCGAAAAAGCTTAGACCCGCTCCCGAAACGGCAATCAAGATAGACAGGATGATCGTATTGATAGAGATCATCATGTTTGCTTTATCATCCGCGATACGACTTAGGTTGATGTGATTGCGGAAGGCCGTGCGGTACATAGTATCTATGCCCCGGCCGAAGTTCTTGCCGGTTTTGGCCTTCACTTCCTTTTGCTGGATCTTATAGTTGTTCCCCTGCTGTTTACTTACGTTTTTGCGGCGACGCTTGTCGAACTCCTGCTTGCCCTCATCGGTGAGGTAGTCAAAGTTTAGCAAGAAGGCCTGCATCTCGTGACCGAAAACCACCGGATCACCTTCTTTACCTTCGATAGCTTCCCGTTCAAGTTGCAGCAAATCGGACCTGCGGTCGTACCGCTTACGACCGAGCCAGTTCCATACCGCATCGTGTAGCAGCCGCACGGTGAGTTCGCTACTATCGGAGGCGTCAGGGACCGCGAGGATCCATTCAGCGGATTGACCGATGTCGAAATTGGCTTGCTTGCCGAATTTTCGAAGTTCCTCAGCGGACCGCTGGGTAAAGTTTTTTGGCCCCTGGATGTACCCTAAAGGATAAAAGATACCGGCGACTTGCAGTAATTCCTTAGTCCGCTCATCCAAGCCAGCCATATCCGCCAGCTCTTCGGCTTTATCTGCGATCTCCTCGGAGTAGGCATAATTATGAAATAGGTAGATCGGATCGAGTTCTTCGTTGAACCGACTACGTACGTACTGTTTCGCTTTGCCGAGCAAAGTTTCTTTTTCTGCGATTACGGCTTTCTCGTCCTTACTCATTTGTCGCCGGTTGCTTCATTCTGGTGAGTGTGGCAATGATGCCATTTCCCGAGCCGTTTTCTTCGCTGCTAATGTACAAATCCCCCTGCGGAGAAAAAGTGATCCCCTCCGGCTGTCGGAAGGTGCCGGCTTCTAACAACTCCACGTGCTTTACTTCGCTGTCGCGGTCGATCACGACTAAGATCTTACCTATGGAGGAGAGAACGAAAATATCATGGGTAATGGGATCAACCGCAACACCACTTGGCTTTATAACGTATTCGCGGTTTCCGCCGAAGACGATCTGGCCGATTTCTAATTCATCGATGTAATAGCTTGGTTGAGCTAACATCTTCATCGTTTCCAAGTCAAAGGTGTAAATGCCCCGCCGTTTGCTGTTCTCCTCGGTCGCATTTAATTGCTGCTCCTTGGGAGCGATCAAAAGGGTATTCGTCAATGAATCGTAACAAATGCCTTCGGTATCGTTGCGATAGCTGAAACGCGTTTCGATCTTCTGAGAGGATACTTCGGTAATGGTATCCAAATAGTTGAAATAGTGCAGGTCACCGTCGGCCTCCAGCACGAAAATTTGATTGCCCGCCCGGGCTACCCCCTCATAATCCAGATTGTCGCCGTAGCTGATCGTTTGCAGGACCTGACCCGTGATGGGGCTTACCAAAAAAAGAATGCCATCTTCATCCTGGATGGCAAAAAGTTCGTCCGAATTAAAGCCGGGGCATAACCCACTTATCTCGTCGAGCTCATTGGAAAGTCGTGTTACCCGGTCCAGCCGGTCGAAATTGAAGGGAAAGAAATAGTCGTCGTCAACCGTAAAGCTCTCCATTTCGGGACGCTGGCTGACCGTGAAGGCAACGTAGGCGCCGCCAATGCACAGTACGACGAGCAAAATGATAACACTGATCAGGTTGGGTTTTTCCCAGATTCCGTTCATGGACGCGTTTGATTTAGAAGGGGAAGCCCGCCGCAAAGTTCAAACGGCCGCTTTCATCGTCAAGAAAGTAGGTCAAACTCAGAATGGTGGCACCCAGGGGAGCAACCCACACCCCCCCGCCGTAGCCAAAGTGCCAGGTGCTGCTGTCCTCGCCGTTGAGCCAAACGCGCCCGTGGTCCAGCCCGAGGATGAATCCCCCCACAGTCGGCACCTCGCCCTTGCCAAATCCGAAGCCCATGAATCTAAGATCCACATTTTGGTAGACCATCTTGTGTCCCAGGTAGCGGTCTACCCGGGCGGCCCGGTAGTTGGACCGCCCGCCCATGGAGGCCAGCTGGTAAAATTCCGGATCTCCACCGTTGTATTCGACCCCGAAGCGGGTGGCAAAGTTGATGGCTTTGGTAAGCATCCGGTAGAAACTCAGGTTTCCTCCCACTTTAGTAGCCTGCCGATCGGTATTGTCCAGATTAATGCTGTGACGTGCATATATGTCGTACTTCACGCCGTTGTCGGCGAGCAGGGGAATGGCCAGGTTATTGGAACTCAGTTGCGCTTGCAGTCCAACAAAGGGCTTGGGTTCGAAGAAATCTAGGTATTCACCGGATTCCGGCAACTGGCTGATGAGTGTGAATTCGGCCGGGTCATCCAGGTCGTACCGGTGATAAAAAGGGCCGATGGAGAAACTCAGCCGGTTTCGTTGGCCGCGGAACCGTAGCATGGGGCTAACAAAAATCTCTTCTCGGCGTGCCCGATTGTACTCGAGAATTTGGTCTTCGTTGATCCCAAATTGGTCGACATTATCCTCGTCGGGTTGTCCCGGGTTGTCATTTCCAAGCCCGAAAAAGTTAGCTACGTAGCCCGGACTATAATAATGGGCATCTATGAGCAAATCCGACCTCCTTGCAAAGGCGTCGTTGATCTCCCCCTTATAGTAAACCTTCCAAAATTCATTGGTACTATAGCTACCTCCTATACTGTGGCGCTGTGAATAAGGATCCGGTTTCCATCCCATAATGGTGTGGGTCAACCCAGCTCCGAAGAAAAAGCCATCGTCTACGTTGAAGCCGATGGTAGGCGAAGGGATCGTATAGTCCGGATAGTACTCCTCGAAATCAAACGTATTCAGCTCGGGGAATTTATCCGTTCGCCGGTCCTTGAGCCGGTTCGTATTTCCCAATAATTCCATGCCCTCTTCTTCGTCGTATACCTTAGCTCCCAAGCGGCCTTCGGCGATCGCTTCATCTCCGTCGGTTCCCCCGATCAAACGAATATCCACGTCGCTGTCCGGTCCGCGTAAAACGAATTTGTCATCACCGTCCAGTCCGTACAGATTGACGTTTTGAGTTTCACTGGGTGTGAAAACGCGCGAGTAGTACAACTCATCGGCTTCCCCTTCGCTATCCGCATCGAAGACCTGAACCTGGAGGTTGCCGTTCTCGAGACCTTCCAGAATGAAATAGTCGTCGCTGTCGGTTCCCTGTATATTGACGCTTTCGGCAAGAACTTCGTAGTACTCCTCGGCAAACCGGTCCAACTGGCTGAGGCGCGACTTTAGTTTTTCATCAATGTGTTCTTCCCGCAGGCTGTAGGAGAGTACTTCGGGCGGCATGCGTTGGAGGGCGGCATCGATGTCCGCCGAAGTAAGGGTTTCCTGGATGTACCTAGCTTGCGCGATCATTTCTTCGCGGGTAATTTCATTGAGGAATACCCGGTCATTCCACTTGCCGTTCAGGGCCCGCCACCTGGCGTGGTCAAGATCGCCGGTGAAGGGGCGGAGTTTACGGGCTTCGGGCACGAAGACCCGGGCCAGTCCAAGTAGTCCGCCATCAAAATCGCTGAAGACCTGGTCGCGGTCACGTCCGACGGGAACGTAGCGGGTCCGTCCGTCTTCCTGCTCGAAAGAAGCCCAGCGCCACTGATCGCGGTGCCGATCCCAATCGCCGATGAGGAAATCGAAAAGCCTCGCCCGCGCAAAATTCTCCTGGTCGACATAATTTTTCCAGTCCTCCCAAAGCAGCTCCCGCATATTGCTGTTACTGACGATGAGTTCACTGCCACCGAAAAAATCGGTATCACTCCAGTCTTCATCCGGCCGTTGTTCCAGCCAGTACATTTCTCCACCGAAATTGACATTGAAATCGCCTAGGGCAGGTTGTTTTGGCACGTAAAACAGATATGGATCGGCAGCCAGCAGTCCGAGCTTTTCCTGCAGCGGGGGCAGCGTAAGCGGAGAGTAGGGGTGTATAGCCGTAAACTGGTCCTTTGCCAGGTCAGCGGCAAAACTGTTTTCAAGCAAACTCGGGAGCAACTGCGCCGGGTTCTTGCGTACCGAACGCAATTGGTAGAGGTGGCCATCGGCACCTTCGGTGTGCAGACTCATGGTCGTCATACCGCCCCCCCGACGGTAGGGTTGGAGGCCACCGAAGATGGTATCAATCATGAGCACCGGTACCTCGACGGGTATATAATAAAGCGGACGGTAGTGCCTGCCGAAGGTGGATTCGTAAGTGGAATTTTTATTGGCGGGATCTCCGGCGTAAATGGCCGTGCGAACGGTATCATCGTTCACGACTTCGGTGGGTACCGGATCGATGCCAACGTCCTGTGGTTCGAAGCGATCTTCAATAATCCGACGGTAGAATGTGCGTTCCTGATTGCCTTCTTCGTCTACGGTATAGAAACCGACGTAGACGGATCCGTCTTCGTAAAAATCCAGTTTGCTGTAGCCGATTGCTCCCTGGACAAAATTGGCATCGTTTCCACCGATCCCCGGTCCGCGTACACTGCCGGAGCCTGCGACGATATTTACGTATTCGTCCTCGTGATTAAGCATCATGATGTGTTCGTGAGCGGAAACGAATATCACGTTGGTTTCGTCGTCGATACCCGCCTCAACCTTGCGCACGTACTCCTGGTAACGAAGGCTGTTGATATCCTGCGCTCCGCCGCCCACACCCTGAATCAAACGGAAAATAGTGCCTACGATCGGCAGTGGAACGTATGCCCCCGGAATGAGGTCCGTCAACGGAAATAGGTGCTGCTTCAGGCTGAATTGGCCACCCCGGTTACCGTTGGCCTGTAGGGGATGATGCATCATAACGACCTTAACCTGATCCCGGTAGCCTTTGATCTCATCGGCCAGGGCAAAGGTCATCGCATCGCGGTTGGTATAATCACAGCCCTCACTAACCTCCTCATCACGGTCCCAATCGGCCAGATACCAGGCGGTATTCACGCCGATAAGTCCGACCCGATCGAGCAACTCTTCGTCGTCGGGACCAGAGCAGGCATTGTTTGGCATGAAGCGGACTTCCTTTTCGCTGTTATCTTCAACGTATTCCTCCAGGCGGTCGAGGCGGCTAAACTGACCGCTTCGGGCGATCTCGTTTTCTCCCGGGGTGTAATAGATGGCTCCGGGCACACGCTGGAAGCGCTTGATCAATTCGTCTAGAAAAGCCTGGTCGTCGTCATCCGGATTCTTTTCCCATCCTTCTTTGCCAACGATGTCGCCCAGCAGCAGCAACGCACTCTCCTCTTCTCCGGAGGGCATCGCCTCGATCATGGTCTCCAGCGTAGTAAGACCGCGGTCGTAATCATAGCCGAGGTCACCAACCAAGTAAGTAGAAAATTCCAAGGTTCCTTCGGGGGCAACATCGCTGGTCAGCCCTTCGATTTCCGCTTCGTGGATCTTATAATCTGCACAGTGGGTGAGTAAGGTTGTTGCCGTCAATAGGACGGAGCAACGTAGTAAAGCTTTAACCATCGTTAGTATAATGTTCGGATTATAACTGTGCTTGAATGATCTAAGTTCGGGTGTTACGATATGCTATGAGGGATATGACGGGAAGGACGGCGACATCTGGGTGGGGGATAGCTCTATTTATACCCGCCGAGCCAGTAGACCGCCGTAAGCTAAACTAGTCATCAACTGAGGGGTTAAGCCTTATTTAATGATACCCCGGCAAACCATGAAAGTAGATATCTTAGCCATAGGCGTTCATCCCGATGACATCGAGTTAAGTTGTGCGGGAACGCTGCTTCGCCACGCCGAAATGGGGTATACCTTCGGTCTGCTGGACCTTACGCGCGGCGAGCTGGGTACGAGAGGCAACGCAGAGATCCGAACCCGGGAAGCTTACGCGGCCGCCACTACGCTGGGAGCGAAGTTTCGGGAGAACCTGGACCTGCCCGATGGCTTCATTCAGCACGACGAGGCTACCATTCGCAAAATCATCATGGCGATCAGGGACTGCCAGCCGGAGATCGTCCTGGCCAACGCGCTAAGTGATCGCCATCCCGATCACGGCCGCAGCGCTACTATTATCGCCGATGCCTGCTATTACAGTGGCCTATCAAAAATCGAAACGCACAACCTCGAAGGGGTTCCGCAGAAGAAATGGCGTCCGGCCGCCGTGTATCATTACATTCAGGATCGGAACCGGAAACCGGATCTGGTCGTCGACATCACCCCTTTCTTCTCCCGTAAAATGGAGGCCATCAATTGCTATGAGTCTCAGTTCAACGATCATAATCCAAGCGACTATTTCCACGAGGATTCCACCCCTATAAGCGGCAAAGACTTCATGGACTTCCTTTTCGCGAAAGCGCGAAGCCTGGGTCGGGAATCGGGTTACGAACTCGCGGAAGGCTTTAATATCGACCGCATACCCGGAGTTCCCGATTTGTTAAAGCTCGATTAGTCCTTTCGTTCAGTGTCCCCTCTGGGGCTGAATTCCTTTACCAGCCCTTCGTATACCTCCTTCCACCCGGCCCAACCATATTCAGCCGCGAAACTGCTGTTATGCCAAAGCAATATAAACGGACCTCCGTAGGGAGCCGCCAACTCATACAAGCGGCGAACCCGAATGGAAGCTTCCTTAGCCGATAAGCCCAGATAACTGCGAAGCGTGACGTCCATAGCTGCGAACGGGTATACGGTCAGGCGCGTCTCGGTTTCTTTTTCGAGATCGTACCATGGAAAGGGAAGGTTGGTTCCGGCGCGCCATCCGACCGCGTCTCCGTAGCCCATGGTATAATCGGAGCGGATGCCGTGATGAAGGAGTTCCCTATAGGTGGCCGGTGTGCGAAATCTAAGGAAATGTTGTCTTGATCGATCGACTTCACGGCCAATGATTGATTCGAGGCGCCGTTTTTCCTTCCCGATCAACTCCGGGGTTTCGCTTGTTCGGTAGCTGGGATGCAAGCCCATGGTGCTTGTCTTGGCAAGCCTGCGCATCCAGATAAGCTGACTTTCAGGGATCGGAAATGGATTCGTGTCCTGTACCTGGTAACGCTCGGAGACCAACCAAAAATAGGTGGGATGAATTCCGTACCGTCCGTGTAGATCCTCCAGGAAGGGAAGTGTCTGATAAGGATCCGAGTCGGCGGAAGTGGTAAAGCGGGATACGCTCCGACGGAAATGCCCGGTGAGGACATCGCGTACGCCCGAGGCGACCCCCCGCCAGCCCCGGTGATGGAATGCCCAGAGTAGGTCGATATCGTAGGAAGGTTCAAAAGTAAGGGCGTCGGTTTCGGGATTCGGTAAATCCGGGAACCAATCTCTTAAGCGCTGCCCGAGGCGGAAAGTCCATTCCCGCACTACCGGGCGGTCCAGATAGTCGTAGTGGTATGCGTGACTCGCCGCGGCGGGATAACGACCGTGGGCATCCGGTTCGAATGCCTGGTATTCCTCATACCGCGATAGGCAAAAGAAGATAGCGGCCAGCAGGTCAGGCCCCTCGGGGGTGGTACAAAGGATGGGCAGCCCCTCCGAATCGATTTGGTCGCTTTCCGATCCGGGGTCGTAGGCCTTGCCCGTGAGTATCGGGTGCGCGGGCAGGTTCCGGGCACCGCATTCACCGTAAGTGATAAGATAGGGCGGTTCCGTACCTTTAAAAACGCTCTTTTCGTTGAAGAAACGAAAGCGATAGCCTAGATCCGCGCCAACCACTTTCAGGACATACCGCAGGCGGGGATGTCGGATTCGGGTACGGATCGTGATCTCAGGTAATGCGGTGAGGGTTGACGACATTTCGGTTCGCTAAAGGTAGCCGTATTCAACAAAGAAGCGTCTATTGCTGTAATTCGATATATATTTCCAATTCATGGTCCGACTACTACTAATGGCTTGCTGTTTACTCCTGACGCTCACCGTGAGCGCGCAGCAGCAGCTTCCCGGCGATCGTAACATTTACGACGCTAAGTCAATAGGAGTGGTCTACGATCACGAATTAACCTTCAATGTCGCCATTGCCACACCCCGAAATTTCTTTCTGGGTATTCGTAGTGGACGGCTGATTACCTACGACAAGACGCGTTTTTGGACGCTAACGTTCGGAGACATCCGGCATAGCCGGGAGCGACGTGAAAATCCCGATCGGGTCAATATCGTCAGCAATCGGGTCAGTCGCGCCTACGTATTTGGCAAGCAGAACCAGTTATATGCCCTCCGCCTTGGTTTTGGTATGAAGAAATTCCTGTCCGAAAAAGCCCGGGAGCGGGGAGTAGCCATCGGCTATTCCTACGAATTCGGTCCTACGCTCGGTATCCTGAAGCCCTACTATCTGGAAATCGAGCAGGCAGATGCCGCCCCGGTGGATGTACGATACACGGGTGATAACCTGGACGTCTTCGTGGGCAACCAGGTGAACGTATTCGGTGCCAGCGCGTGGACCGTCGGGATTGATGAAATCAGCCTGAGGCCCGGTGTACACGCTAAGTTCGCTACTCATTTTGGCTTTGGGGCCTACGATGAAACCGCTAAGTCGCTTGAGGCTGGCATCATGGCCGATTACTTCATTGGCAATACGGACATTATGGTGGAGAGCGAACTGACGCCGGGAGTCCGTAACAACCCCGTGTTTTTAAGTCTCTTTCTCAATTTCCAGATCGGTAAACGCTGGTAATCTGACTTCCGTATAGTTGGAAGATGACGGACGGACCCCGTACTATTGCTGTTAAGCGTATCCATATATGACCCTTGACGTAGGCCAGGACTATCAAATCCGTATTGAAGCACTTTCCGATTCGCATTTCACGTGGTTATCCGGCCGTAAGTATGCCGGTTACGTGGTCATTATGGACGAGCATACCAAGAGATACTGCTATGCATTGCTGGAGCCATACCTGGCGGAATCTCAGGTAGTAGCCATTTCCGTACCCGCTGGTGAGCGGCATAAGCACCTGGATACCTGCCGCTACATCTGGGAGGAAATGTTCCGGGGCGGGGTGGGGCGGCGGTGGTGCTGTCTTAACCTGGGGGGCGGCGTGATCGGTGACATGGGTGGTTTTGCCGCCGCTACTTTTAAAAGGGGAATGGACTTCATCCAGGTGCCGACCACGCTACTCAGTCAGGTAGATGCGAGTGTTGGAGGAAAGCTCGGGATAGATTTCTACGAGGTCAAGAACAGCATTGGCTTATTCGCCAATCCGGAAGCGGTGTGGGTCGATACGCGATTTTTACAGACCTTACCCAGCCGCGAAATCCGCTCTGGCTTCGCTGAAATCGTAAAACATGCCCTGATTGCCGAAGCGGCCGAATGGGAACACTTAGCTAAAGTTCGGAACTTGGAATCCCTGGATTGGGCCCAACTGATAGGAAAGAGTGTGGACATTAAGCGCCGCATTGTCCTGGAGGATCCCTTCGAGAAGGGCGCGCGAAAGGCATTAAACTTTGGCCATACCATTGGCCACGCGGTAGAATCCTACCATTTGCATAAAGAAACCAGACTACTTCACGGCGAGGCTATCGCCATCGGTATGGTCTGTGAGGCTTGGTTGAGCCACCATGCGGGGCGGTTAGGAAAGGAGGATATGACCGCCATAACTGAGTACCTCATCGATCTTTACGGTCATCCAACCATCCCGGAGGAAAGCTTCCCTGTGCTGCTGGACTTGATGCGGCAGGACAAGAAGAACGATTCCGCGGATATCAACTTTACCTTCCTGGAGGCACCCGGAACGCATACGGTAAACGAAACAGCGACTCCCGATCAGATCGTGGAGTCGCTGCGCTATTATAACCGTTATCCGGATTCACCCGCAGGAGGTAATCGTTAGCTACCTGCTGCGGCGAACGGGCTGCGGTTATGATCCAACCTTGATGCGGCGGGGAGTGGCCGTTTGCTCTACCGGCTTAAGCGTTGGTACCATCACCTCGAGAATGCCATTGCGATAGTTGGCGGAGATATTTTCCTCATCCGTTGTTTCCGGAAGCGTGAAACTCCGGCTAAAAGTGTGGTAGTTGTGTTCGCGCCGACTGAACGAACTATGTTCGCGCCGACGGCTCTCATGCAGTTCTCCTTTGATCGTAAGCACGTCCTTGTGCACGCTGATATCAAAATCATCGCGTTCGTAGCCCGGCGCCGCGAGTTCGATAAGGTAGCCGCCATTCTCTTCATCCTGAAGTTCCGTAATGTTGGCACCCGGTATGTTGACTTCGTAGTCTCCCTCGATCGTCTGGTTACCGTACAGGCGTTTTCGTTCCAGGTCGAAAAGGTGATCGGAGTTACGGTACCGTGAATTTTCGGGGGATATTCCGGTAAAGGAGGTGAAGGTGCGCATGATAGTTTTTGGTTAATAGTTTGCTAAAGATCCGGCGTGCCGGCTCTATTTGCAACGATACGCCCGGCGGTCGTGTTCGCTCGAAACCCGGTTCCATATACCCTGGCCGGGCTGCAAATCGTTACTTTTGCGATTCCCAAATCATCGTGATGAATTACCGCTTCTTTTACCTTCTATTGTTTTCCGTGCTGTCTTTTGGCCTCTGGGCACAGCAGGACGGCGGTCACCGGATCGAGGTCAAAATCGATGGGTACGAGGAAGATATCCTGACGCTGGGGTACTACATGATGGATAAACAGTACATCGTGGATACTGCCAGCCGCAACGCTGATGGTATGTATGTCTTCAGCAGCGACACGGGTGCCCTTAATCCGGGGATTTACCTGGTGGTGCTCTCGCCCGACAACAACTACTTTGAAATATTGATAGGGGATAAAACGGATCAGGATTTTACCTTACGTACTAGCACAGAAGACCTGGCGAACGTAAAGGTGGAGGGCGACCGCCACAATGAATTGTTCTATGAGTATCTGTCCTTCATTCGTCAAAAGCAGGAGGAAAGTGCTCCTTACCGCCAAACCGTGTCCGATTCCGCTGCCACTCCTGCGCTCGCCGCCCAGGCCCGGGAAAAGCTACTTGTTATCGACCAGGAAGTGAAAGACTATCAATCCCGATTGATCGAGCGGGAGCCGAATGCTTTCGTGAGTACGATCATTCGATTCAATCAGACACCCCAACCGCCCGAATACGCGGACATAGCGGATTCCGACGAACGGCAGCGGCTGCAGTGGCGGTGGTTGCAAAACCACTATTTCGACGGTCTTACCCTCGATGACCCGCGGTTGGTTCGTACCCCCTTCCTTTTCAGCCGGGTGGATTATTTCGTGAACTCCTTGCAGGTGCGGCACCCCGATACCCTAGCCGCGGCGATTGACGGGGTACTCGACCGGATGGATCCCCAGTCAGAAGCCTACCGTATGCTGGTGGTGCACTACACCAACGAAGCGGCCACCAGTAAGCTTGTAGGTATGGATGCCTTATATGTGCACATGGTGGACCGTTATTATGCCAATGGTAAAGCTTACTGGGCTGACGGAGAACAAGTAGATAAAATGGTCGATAACGCCGAACGGCTGAAGCCGCTACTGATTGGCGAAAAAGCTCCCGATCTGCAGATGACCCGTCGCGAGGGCACCCCCATCAGCCTCTATGATGTTGACGCCGAGTACACCGTACTGTACTTCTGGCGCTACGATTGCCCGGCCTGCAAGAAATCGACCCCGTACATGAAGGAATTCTACGAGAAGTACCGGGATGCCGGCGTGAAAATCTTTTCCGTTTGCACGAAGGGTGCCGATGAGATCGGGGAATGCTGGGACTACGTGGAGGAACAGGGCACCGAGGACTGGATTCAGGTTGCCGATCCCTACCAGCGCTTTTATAAGTCTTACGATATCAAATCCACGCCCTCGATTTTTCTGCTCGATAAGGATAAGAACATCGTAAGCAAGCGTATAGGGGCGGATCAACTCGGCGAAGTAATGGAAAGTTTCCTGCAGCAAGCCGCGACTGGAAAATAGGCCGATGGAACCGAATTTGTTTACCCCCAATTTGAGCGACCTGTACCTAACTATGGCTGGTTGTGCCATTGGTATCGCGGTGATGGTATTTCTAGCGGTCGCTGCCGGCAAACTCGAGAATAAAGACCCAAGACGGAAAGTGTTGCTGCCAATGCTGGCTTACTTTGCCGGACTGTTGTTTATGATGGCCTTCATGGGAGCTTTCTGGACGGCCTGGAAGTATCCCGTCGTTTCTATTTCCGGAAAGACCCTGACCATTGATGGCGAGGCATATCCCGTGCCTTCTCCGGGTAATATGCGGCTGGAGCAGGTAGGAAGAGGCATGAATACCGATGAGACGGTACTCCTGGTGCAGACCCGGGACCGTCGTAATTGGGTGTTTCCGGAAGGACGCTACGATGTCCAGGCAATGTACCGGCAGTTGCGTGCGGCAAATAATTAATCTTCTCCGGCTCAGCGTAACTTTGGCAAAACCTGCTTGCCGTAAAAGTCAAAGAAGTATTCCTGGTTAAGCCCGACGTTGTGCAGGATGATCTTGTCGAATCCCAGTTTCATATCCTTCTCCAGCAGTTCTACGTGTTCGTCGGGGTCCTGGGAAATGCGAATGGACTCGGCAACCTCCTTTTTGCCGATGAATTGGCTGGCGGATTCAAACTGCTCGGGTGTACGTAACTCCCCATGTACCGCCGAAGTACCAACATTCGTTTGCCACTGCTCGAAGGCGAGGTCTATGGCTTCTTCTCGGGTGGGGGCACAGGATAGGTCTACCTTTAAATAGATGGGTTTTCCTTCTCCGCCGTTGTTGCGGAAGGCGTCGATGACGTCGTCCAGTTTGTTGTGGGGCTTCCAGACCGTATAGAGGCCGTCGGCCCATTCGGCCACTTCCGCGGCGGTCCTGGCCGTAATGGCTGCCGCGATCGCTACGGGTTTTTCTTCCGGGAGGGTGTACAGTCTGACGTCCTCGGCGGTGATAAACTCCCCCCGATGGGTGAAGCGCTCCCCGGCCCAGAGCCGCTTGATGATGCCTACCGCCTCGGCCAGTTTTCGGTTGCGGGCTGCTTTTTCCGGCCAGTGGTTTCCCGTAATGTGCTCGTTCAGGAACTCACCGCTACCAAAACAGGGCCAGAACCTGCCGGGGTACATCTGGCAGAGCGTTGCCACCGCCTGGGCGATGATTACCGGATGGTAGCGCTCGTAGGGGCAGGTCACCACCCCGCAGGGAAGGGAAGTGGCCTCCAGGGCCGATCCGAGCCACGACCAGGTGAACCCGCTCTGACCCTGTGCATTGCTCCAGGGGAACAAATGATCGGAGGAGGCTAGCTCGTCGAACCCTGCCGCCTCCGCTTTCTTTGCCAGGTCGATAAGCTGCCGCGGGGTAAATTGTTCCTGTGATATCTGATACCCGAAGGAGGCCATAAAAGGGATTTCCTCTGGAAGCAAGGATCGTCCGGAATGTTCGAGAACATAAGTCCCCTCGTTTGCGTCCATACCAACGCCCCGTTAAAGCTCAAGACTTATGATCAACGAATTCTGGTATAAAAATGCCATCATCTACAGCCTCGACCTGGAAACTTTCATGGACGGCAACGGCGATGGGGTAGGGGACTTCGCCGGGCTGACCCGGCGCCTCGAATACCTGCATTCCCTGGGAGTGGACGTGATCTGGCTGGCCCCCTTCCAACCAACCCCGAATAAGGACAACGGGTACGACATCAAGGACTATTACGGGGTGGACGAGCGGCACGGCAGCCCGGGCGATTTTGCCGAATTCATGAATTTCGCTAATAACCTGGGCATCAAGGTAATTATCGACCTGGTGATCAATCACACGAGCGATCAGCACCCCTGGTTCCAGGATGCGCGGCAGGGCGAGGATACCCGGCACCACGATTGGTACGTATGGTCGAAGGAGAAGCCCGATGACTGGGATCAGGGGATCATCTTTCCCGGAGTGCAGGAAGCGACGTGGACCAAGGATAAAAAGGCAAAGGCCTATTACTTCCACCGTTTTTATGATTTCCAGCCGGATCTCAATATGGAAAATAAGGAGGTGCGGGAGGAGATCAACCGTATTATGGGGTTTTATCTGTCGTTGGGGGTAGCCGGGTTTCGGGTCGACGCCGTTCCCTTCGTATTGGAAACCCAGGAGCCCGGCACAAATGGTAAAAGAGAAATCCGCTTTGAGTACCTGGAGGATATGCGGCGATTTTTACAGTGGCGGCGTGGGAACGCTATTCTGCTTGGGGAAGCTAATATTGCCCCTGAGGAGGCGAAGCAGTACTTTGGTGAAAGTGGGGGAGGTCTGCATATGATGTTCAACTTCTTTGTGAATCAACACCTCTTCTACGCCCTGGCCACCGGGGAGACCAAGCCCTTGGAGAAAGCGTTAAAGGAGACCGCCGGTATCTATCCAACCGCGCAGTGGGCGAATTTTCTGCGCAACCACGATGAGCTTGATCTGGGTCGACTATCGGAGGAGCAGCGGCAGAAAGTGTTCGATGCCTTCGGGCCTGAAGACAATATGCAACTATATGACCGCGGTATCCGCAGGAGGTTGGCGCCTATGCTCGGCAACCGCGACAGGATAGAGCTGGCGTATAGTTTGATGTTCGCTCTGCCCGGTACACCCGTGATGCGGTACGGTGACGAAATTGGAATGGGAGACGACCTGAGCCTCAATGAGCGGGAAGCGGTGCGCACGCCGATGCAGTGGAGTGACGAGCAAAACGCCGGCTTCTCTTCCGCCGAGACGAAAAACCTGGTCCATCCGATCATCAATGAAGGTCCTTACGATTATCAGATGCTCAACGTAGAGCGCCAGATCCGGGAACCGGACAGCCTCCTCAATTGGACGAAAAGGATGGTCCGCCTTCGCAAGGAGTGCCCGGAAATTGGCTATGGCGAGTGGGAGATCGTTGACACCAAATCCAAGTCGGTACTAGCGATGCGTTACCGGTACCGTAGTACGGTGGTGCTGGTGCTGCACAATTTTGCGGCCAATCCGGTGGTAATCAACGTGGACGCCATCGGGGAGCAACCGACCCCCCTGCTTGACCTCATTGAGCCGCTTGAAATTCACCTGGATGAAAAGGGAGGATACGAAATACGCCTAGGTTCTTTCGGATTCCGCTGGTTCCGGTTACAAGGGGTAAAGCCCGTGATGAGTATTCCCTCCCGAGGTAAAAATTAGAACCATTAAGATTAGGGCGACGGAGCGCAGGAGCAAAAATCCTGTAAACAATGCCCAGTCGTCAACGCTATATTAACCTGTAACCCCGTAAATGATTATGCCAGAAAACGCTTTCCTGAAACTGTTCGACGATGCCGATTTTAAAGATGCCCTTACCGGCGTTCTTCTTCCCGGGTACCTGCCCCGGCAGAGGTGGTTTACCAGTAAAGGGAAATCGATTACCGAATGTCACGTGGATGCGGTCTATCCCATCCAGAACGATGCCGGGATCGTAACGATTAGTGTAGATTTTAACGATCACTCCCGGGAGCGATACCAGATGCCCCTGGCTATCAATGCCACAAAGGAACGGCGTGCCCTATATCAGGAAAAGTATCCCGCGCTGATTCTCGGGGAAATCACCGGTACGGGAATGCTGGCGGATGCTGTTCCACGGGAGGACTTCCGCGAGCGACTTTACGATATGTTGAAGAATAGTGAAGCGGGCGCGGATGGCATAAGCGCGGAAGCGGGACGTGCCCTTCGCGAAGCCGGTCCCACTCAGGGAAGTGTTGTTCCTGCGATAGACACAAGCAATACGGCCATTATTTACGATGATAAATTTTTCTTCAAGTTGTTCCGGAAACTGGGTGTAGGGCTAAACCCCGACCTGGAACTGGTTCGCTTCCTTTCGGAACGCACCGACTTCAATAATAGCCCCCGGTACGGCGGCAGCCTTGGAGTGGGCAGCATGGAAGACGACGATGCCTACCTCAACCTTGGGTTGATGACGGGTAAAGTCGACAACCGGGGCGACGCCTGGGAGCTCTGTCAAAAATTAACGGAAGAATACTTTGCGGATGATGACCGCTCGGTTGGAGCCGAAACGATCGATCGCGCCCGCCTGCTTGGGGTGCGGACCGCCGAGATGCACCGGGCACTGGCATCAGCGGGACCGGACCGGCCCGAGCTGGTTCCCGAACCCATGACCCCCGCCTATCGCGGCGAAATTACCGATGCCGCCCTGCGCCTGCTCGAACGGCAGTTCGCGCAGCTTGCCGAAAAACTGCCCGGCCTGCCGGGCAATGACCAGGTGCTGGCTCGTCGGGTACTGGGTATACACCAGCAATTGAACGACCGCCTGAGTAGCCTGCGCGACCGGGAAATGCAGGCGCAGCTTACCCGCATACACGGAGACTACCACCTGGGGCAAGTATTGTATACCAATACCGACTTCTACATCATTGACTTTGAGGGCGAACCATTGCTCACTATTCCGGAACGCCGAAGGAAACGCCCTCCCCTGAAGGACGTCGGAGGAATGGTGCGGTCGATTCACTACGCCGCCCAGGGCCAGTTGCTGCTCAATGAGGAGCGGTACCGTGGGCGGGACCTATCCGACCGGGCCGAAACGTGGTATCAGGTAGTTTCAAAAGCTTACCTCGATGCCTATTTTGAAGCCTCCGGCGATGCGGCCTATTTGCCTACTTCCGAGGAGGACCGCCGGGCCTTACTCAATTTATTTATTCTGGAGAAGGCCGTTTATGAGGTTGCCTACGAACTCAACAGTCGACCGGCATGGCTGGGTATTCCGCTGAACGGGGTACTTTCGCTCGTCTAAATATCCGGTATGCGCATTACTCTGCTCGGTTACGGCAAGATGGGTCGGATTATCGATCGACTGGCCACCGCCGACGGCCACGAAATAGTCCTTCGCGTGGACGAAAACAACCGGGAACGAATCACGGCCACGGACTTAAGTACCTCGGATGTAGCCATCGATTTTTCCCGTCCGGAAGCGGCAATACCCAATATTGAACTAGCACTCTCGGCCGGCGTACCCATCGTAGTAGGAACTACCGGTTGGCTGGACCGGCTGCCGGCTGTACGAGATCAGGTGGCCACGGCCAGGGGCACCCTGTTCTATGCAAGCAATTTCAGTGTAGGTGTTAATCTCTTCTTTGCTGCCGCGCGGTATCTCGCACGTCAGATGGAGGGGGAAGACTACCAAACCGCTATTGAGGAAACCCACCATACGGAGAAGGTGGATGCGCCGTCCGGAACGGCCATCACCCTAGAAGAGATCGTACGTGGTGCACTGAAGAGCGACTCCGTCCCAATTTCCTCATTTCGGGAAGAGAAGGTGCCCGGAACCCACGTACTTCGCTTCACTTCATCAATCGATACCATCGAACTGACCCACACGGCACATTCCCGGGAAGGCTTCGCCCGTGGGGCTATTTCGGCCGCTGTCTGGGTCAGCAGCCGCGAGGGCGTATTTACTATGTCGGATATGCTCTTTACCCAGTAGCTATCTATTACGGCGGCGTCTTAATATTGATCTTTGGCCGCGCGCTATCTTCGCACTTCGTTCAAACCACTGCCATGCTCCGATTTTTTACCGGCCTCTTTCTATTCGTGTCTTTCACGGGCCTAGTGGTGGCACAGGCTCCGAATACCCAACTGTACGTTTTTGACTTACAGCTTGGGGATTCCACGGTGGCCCTTACAAATCCACGGTATCTCAGTGATTTTAATGCCGCCGGCTATAACAACCAGCCGTATTGGGCAAATGCGGGATCGCTGTACGCATCCGTTCAACTTCCAGGAAAACAACAACCGGATATCTACCGCTTCAACCTGCCCGCCCGCACCCGGCAGCAGCTGACCGACACGGAAGCGGGTGAATACAGTCCCAAGATCCAGGTAACGGGTGGGGAACGATTTACCGCGGTTCGACAGGAGTTCGTGGGCAACGATACGGTACTGCGGCTCTGGGACTTTCCCAGCGATCTTTCGGAAAATGGTCGGCCGGTTTTCTCCTCCATGAGCAGTATCGGATACTACGAATGGCTCAATCCAAGTCAGCTCGCCCTATTCCTAGTTGAAAATCCTTCCCGACTCGTACTCTCCGCTGCCGGCGATGGCGCGACGCCACGTACCCTGGCTACGAATACCGGAAGGACGTTTACGCGACTACCCAATGGAAACCTGGTTTACGTGGACAAGTCAGTTAGGCCATGGCAACTTACGGAAAGAAACCTCTACCGTCTCGATGAAGCGCCGCAGGTCATTGCCGAACTGCCCGATGGTACCGAAGACTTCGTGCTGTTACGCGATGGTAGCTTTATGACCGGTCGCGGGAGTAAACTTTACCGCCTAATTCCCGGTCAGGAGACTGGCTGGCAACTGGTCGCAGACCTGAACTACTACGGCCTGCAGGATATTACCCGTATGGCGCTGAGCGACGACAGCCAACTGGCTATCGTATCTGAAAATTAATCTTTATCCCTTTCCTTACGCCTAACCAGCGGTAAAACCACTTTTATGATTATTGGATGTCCGAAAGAAATTAAGAATAACGAGAACCGGGTTGCCCTTACCCCTGGCGGCGCACTCGATCTCGTTCGCCGGGGCCACACGGTTTACGTTCAAACGGGGGCCGGCTTCAACAGCGGCTATACGGACGAGGAGTATATTGAATCCGGAGCCGAGATACTACCCGATATCGAAAGCGTATACGGTAAATCCGAGACCATCGTCAAGGTAAAGGAACCCATTGAATACGAGTATGATCTGATCCGGGAAGGGCAGTTGCTCTTTACCTACTTCCACTTTGCCAGTTCCAGGCCGCTGACCGAAGCGATGGTCAAAAGCAAGGCGATTTGCCTGGCCTACGAGACGGTCACGGGCCCCAAGGGATCCTTGCCCCTTTTGGTCCCCATGAGCGAAGTGGCCGGACGCATGGCCGTTCAGGAAGGGGCGAAATACCTGGAGAAGCCCGCCGGAGGGCGCGGCATTCTACTTGGGGGCGTACCTGGAGTGCCTCCGGCCCGCGTACTCATCCTGGGTGCCGGAATCGTGGGAACCGAAGCGGCGAAAATGGCTGCCGGACTGCGGGCTAACGTGACCATCATGGATATTAACCTGGACCGGTTACGCCAGTTGGCGGATACACTCCCGGCTAATGTCACTATGGTCTTTTCCAACGAGTACAACATCCGCCGGGAACTGCCGCGTACCGACCTCATCATTGGTGCCGTACTGATTCCCGGTGCCAAAGCGCCCCACCTGATCACGCGGCAGATGTTGAGCGAAATGCGGGATGGAACGGTAGTGATTGACGTGGCCGTCGACCAGGGTGGCTGCATCGAAACGTGCCATCCGACCACCCATGAGGACCCCACCTATACCGTTGACGGCGTTATCCACTATTGCGTGGCCAATATGCCCGGGGCGGTCCCGTTCACAAGCACATTGGCTTTGACCAACGCAACCTTCCCGTATTTGCTCCAGATTGCGGAGAAGGGTTGGGAGCGCGCGACCGATGAGAATCCCGGTCTCCATGCCGGCCTGAATATCGTTCGGGGCGAAATAGTATTGGCAGAAGTGGCTGAGGCATTCGGTATGCCGGTGGCTTCGTGATTATCTTTGGTCCCATGATCCGTATCTCTTTCCTTTTCCTTTTCGCCGGGTTGTTCGTGACGATGCCCTTGCGTTCGCAGGCGGCCATCGACCGAAGCCTGCCCGAATTCTCCTTCAACGCCCTCGAACTCGCCGGTGAGATGCATTTTCTTGCCTCCGATTTTTTGGCCGGCCGAAGAACTGGTTCCCCGGGCAACGAAATTGCCGCGGAATACATCGCGGCCCAGTTGCGGGGATTTGGTTATGAACCCATCAATCAGGCGGACAGCAGTTACTTCCAGACAGTCCCTTTACGGCGGGTCCGGGCACCCGAATCAAGTACGGTCCGAATTGGCGATACCGACTATTCGGGCGATACCGGGCTGTTGGTGTTACGCGGTCCGGATGCCGACCAACAGGCTGAGGTGATCTTTGCCAACTTCGGGTGGGTGGATGAGGAATCCGGTCACAATGACTACGAGACCCTTGACGTAGAGGGAAAAATTGTGGTCACCCGTGCCGGGCTTCCCGATGATCAGGGTCAGCAGGCGGTCTTCCGTGGTATACAGGAGAAGGCCGAGATGGCAGCTGCGGCAGGTGCCGTCGGCCTTTTCGAAATTTATAGCCTTCCCTTTCCCTGGAACGCCTTCCGCAATTACCTAGGCGGCGAGCGTTTGAGCATCAGTACCGGAGAAAGCGCGACTATTCCCTACGGATTTATCCAGTTCAGCGATGAGGCGATTCAGGAGCTTCGGCAGGGAGGCGCGGCGGGTTCGGTTATGAGTACGGGAATGCGCGTGGAAGACATGGGGAGCCGCAACGTCGGAGGTGTTCTCAAGGGCAGCGACCCGGAGCTACAAAATGAGTACATGTTGATGACGGCCCACTTCGATCACGTTGGGGTTGGCCAGCAGGGTGGCGGGTACTACTCCGACTCCGACAGCATATTCAACGGAGCGAGAGACAATGCTTTCGGAACGATCAGCCTACTGTCCGCAGCGCGGGCCTTCGCGGCGGATCCTCCCCGCAGGTCAATTATCATCCTGGCGGTGACCGGAGAGGAAGTGGGCCTTCTGGGTAGTAAGTATTATGCTGAAAATCCACTTATCCCCCTGGAGCAAACCGTTTTCAATTTTAACACCGACGGGGCCGGGTACAATGATACTACTGCCATTTCCCTCATAGGTGCCAACCGAACGGGAATCGACCAACAAGTAGAACTTGCCGCGAATGCTTTTGGAAAAAGCGTGATCAGTGACCCTTCCCCGGAGCAGGGCCTATTTGACCGCTCGGATAACGTCAGTTTTGCTGCCGCGGGGGTGCCAGCGCTCACCTTCTCACCCGGATTTTCCGGTTTTGATGAGGTGATCAGCAAATATTACCATCAGGTAGAGGATAATCCGGAGTCGATCAATATGCAGTATTTGAAAGAGTATTGCCAAATCTTTACACTCGCGGCCCGCCTCATTGCAAACCGTGACGTTGTGCCTTTCTGGACGGAGGGAGACAAATACGAGGACGCCGGCAAATCATTGTACGGAACAGGTAAATAGTGAAACTATGACCAAGCCGCTTTATACATTCGAGGATATCCAAAACCTGGAGTTTCCTCCGGTCATTGTGTATGCCGTCCCGGTGATGGTGGCGCTGACGATCATAGAATGGTTTTTGAGGCGTGCTCACTACGTTCACGAATTGGAGGAGGCAGCCATCGCCCTCGGATACGATACGTCGCATCGGCCAACCCTCCGGCAAAGCGGCTTCAATCCGATCCACTATACTTCCCACCGGAATAGTTACGTCGAAGAGCTTAAGGGTGTCATTGCTGAGCAAGCCGGTAGCAGCCGCGCCGATAAGCACAAGTACGACATAAAAGACGGCCTTGCCGCAGCAGGGGTAGGTGTCGGAAATCTGATCAGTACGGCCCTGGTGAAGGCAGTGACTTTTGGTATCATCCTTTTCTTTTACAACCTGACTCCACTGTATATTCCAACCACCTGGTGGAGCTTTATCGCTTGTTTCTTCGTGGTTGATTTCTGCCGCTACTGGGCGCACCGGGTCAGCCACGAGCAGCGATTCTGGTGGGCTACCCATGTCACCCACCATAGCTCGGAGCAGTACAATTTTACCGTCTCTTTTCGATTGAGCTGGACCCAGCACATTAAGGTGATATTTTTCATTCCTGCGGCCCTGCTGGGCTTCGATCCCTTCGTGTTCTTTATCTGTATGCAGATCGGTGTCCTTTATCAATTCTGGATTCATACCGAACTGATCGATCGAATGTGGGCGCCGATCGAATTCTTCTTCGTCACCCCCAGTCATCACCGCGTCCATCATGCTACGGAAGAGAAGTATCTGGATAAGAACTATGGTTCAAGTCTGATCATCTGGGATCGGATGTTCGGTACGTTCTACCCGGAAGAAGAAACCCCGAACTACGGGATTTTGAAACCAGTAAACAGCTACAACCCCATAACCCTGGTCTTCCACGAGCACATCGATATGCTCAAGGACATGAAGACCTATCGCCATCCCAAGGCCTGGTGGCGTATTATGTTTCACGGTCCAGGGCTGACGCTCGATAAAGAGAAATACTACGGCTTTTACAAGCAAAAAAAGGATGCCGCCCCCGCACCGGCCGAGCCGAAGGTGGAAACGCCGGTGCCCGAGGAAACGCCGAGTAACGTAGTAGCATAGGCGAACTTTGCCGGGTAATCGTTATTTTACAGGCAATTATCCAACCATTCGCCATGCCGCTTTTCAACGATCTCAAACGCATTTTCTTCGGAGCAAAATCAGTTGCGAAACACCAGGCGTCAAAGGCTGGAGACGTCGCCCGGGAAGCGGGCGATGAATTAGCGGAACAGGGAGAAGAGCTGTTTGACCTGACGAAACGGGCTGCGATAGACCTTGCCAGCCGGGCGCCGGGGTACCTTGAAAAAGGTAAAGACGCACTTGCGGAACTCGGAGATGCCGTTTACAAGCAAACGACACCTGCCACCCCTCCCCCCTCCCAAAATAACATGGACATGGATATGGAAATGGACGACCCGGACGATACGCTGGATTTTGACAACCTGGATCTGAGCTCGGAAAAAGAGGCCCCAAAGTCCGGTAGTATAGATTTTGAGGAGGATCTGGTCGAAGATCCAACCCCCACGCTTAAGGAACCTTCCGCCTTCGAACAGCTCCGGGATTCCGCCCTGGATGCCGCAGCGCGAGGGGGATTAAAAGCTAAGAAAGCGGCTGAAGATGCAGGTGACGAGTTGCTTGACCGGGCAGCCCGCACGGGTGCGAATCTCAAAAGCAAGGCGGATACTTTCATCGATCATGCGAACCGCGAAGCTGAAAAGATGAAACTCGAGGACAGCATTGAGGAAGCGAAGCGGGCGGCGGAGCAGGCTGAATCCCGCGCGCGTGCTTTCGACAATAAGGAAGGAATGCGCGATACCGAAAAATCGACCTTGAGTGGAACGGATTCCTTCTTTGACCGGGCCGATCGGTTCGCAAGGGGGGATTATCATGATGAAGGAGGTAAGGAAATGCGGGTACAGGACGATCCGAACTATCGCCCCAGAAAGAAAAGCGACCTCATTGCAGGCTTCGACGACAACGACAACGACGGTGATAGCCTGATCGATGATGCTATTCTCGAAGAGGAGTAGCATCCAGTAGCTTCCTGATTGCCACCGCCTTGCTCACGGCACCGTCCTGATCTCCATGTATACATAGGGTGTCGGCATCAATCGGGTGCAATTTGCCATCTATCGTCCTTACCTGTCCATGATGGAGCATTTCCGTCACCTGGATGATGGATTCCTCGGTTGTATCGATCACCGCATCCGGGAATTGGCGGGACCTTAACCGCAGGTCGGCTTCGTACCGCCGGTCCACGAAAGCTTCGGCGTAATATAAAAGGCCGGCTGCGGAGGCTGATTTTCGCAGTTCTCCAGCTGGGGGGCCGTAAAGGATGGGAATATTCAATGCGATCATTACTTCGGTAATTAGTCCCGCGGCTTCAGCGTCGTGATTAGCAAAATGGTAAAGCGCCCCGTGGGGTTTTACATGATGTAATCGGCCACCGGCAGCTTTAACCATTCCCTGAATCGCAGCAACCTGGTAGAGCAGAATAGCCCGGAGCCGCTCGGATTCCAGTTTCATGGGGCAACGTCCGAATTGCTTCCGATCGGGGAAACTGGGATGTGCCCCGATGACTACCCCGTACTCAATTGCCAAATCGATGGTGCGTTGCAGGGTAAGGGCATCGCCGCCGTGAAATCCGCAGGCGATATTGCATGCATCCAGGTAGGGCATCAAAGCCGAATCATTGCCCACCTGTTTGTCGTACCAGGATTCACCCAGATCCGCATTTAATTCCATGATTTACCTTGACTGATGATGATTTTACCGAATTAACACCCCACCTGCGCCCCGCGCCCCTATTAAATTATCATATTGTGCTAACTTAACGGAACAAAATTGGATCATGCAAAGACGAAATTTCATCAAATCTACCGCATTATTTGGGGCTGCGATGGCCGCCAACCAAGCCAGTGCTTTCGCGCTGTGGAAGAACTCCGCACAAAAACGGATCGCACTGGTAGGCACCGGGATTCGCGGCAGCTCGCTTTGGGGACGGAATTTGGTTGAAAACTACGGAGAGCAGGTAGAATTCGTTGGCCTGTGCGATATCAATCCCGGGCGGGTAGAATTCGTGAAAGGTGCAATGGGGGTAGACTGCCCGGCCTATACCGATTTCGATAAAATGATGACGGAAACGAAGCCGGAATGGGTAATCGTAACCACCATGGATTCCACCCACGACGCCTTCATCGTCGGAGCCATGGAACATGGTGCCCACGTCATTACCGAAAAGCCGATGACGACGGATGCCGAAAAATGTCAGCGAATCCTGGATACCCAGGATCGTACCGGCAAGCAGGTTCTGGTCACCTTTAACTACCGGCATTCTCCCCACAACACTGCCATCAAACAGCTACTGCACGATGAAGAGGTCGGGAAGGTCACCAGCGTAGATTTCCATTGGTACCTCAATGTTTATCATGGGGCCAGCTATTTCCGTAGGTGGCATGCCTTCGTGGAAAATAGCGGCTCGCTCTGGGTACACAAGGCCACCCATCACTTTGACCTGCTCAATTGGTGGGTCAATGCCAAACCGGTGGCAGTAACCGCCATGGGCGCCCTGGAACACTACGGCAAGAACGGTCCTTACCGCGGCGAATCCTGCCGTACGTGTGAGCATAAGAACGAGTGCCCCTATTTCTGGGATATCACGGATAACGATTATCTGATGAACCTGTACGTCGACAATGAGGAATACGATGGCTACATCCGGGATAGCTGCGTTTTCCGGGAAGACATCAATATCTGGGATAAGATGAGCGCGCAAATCCTTTACGACAACGACGTGGTGGTCAACTACAGCCTGACGACCTACAGCCCGTACGAAGGATACCGCATCGCTTTCAACGGCCATGACGGTAGGATAGACTCCTGGGAAGATATTCCCTATCAGCGTGGAGAGTACAGCAAGGATGAACAGGCCGCGCTCCACAACGCCGAGATGACCTTCAAAACGGAAGAAGTCCCTACGGAATTCCACGAGGTGATCCTGCACAAAAATTTCGAAAGGGACTTCAAGAGTATCAAGGTGCCGAAATACCGTTATGGCCACGGTGGCGGCGATCGAAGGATGCTGGACTATCTGTTCGTGAATCCCGATGCAGCTGATCCGCTGAGTCATATGGCCGGCACTACGGACGGCGCATACTCCGTACTCATCGGAATAGCGGCCAGAAAGAGCATCGCCGAAGGACGTACGGTCCGACTCGACGAACTCGTGAAAGTGTAAACGCTGGCTTCACGCGCGCATCTGGGACATTAATCAGGCTGGAAAGCCCGCAATTAGTCAAAAAAGGGGCCGCTTACTTAGGTATGCGGCCCCTTTCTACGTTCCTGAAGATCAGGGGTGCGAAAGGAATTGCCTTTGCTGCAAAGTTTAAACAAGCTCTTCCAGGATGGAACATTTAGGCCGGGCGGGGATTTACACTTCCGAATCAGAACCGTAAATGCCCGCTATGGCAACAGCCACCAACGTCAAAATAGAGCCTTCCTGGAAAGAAGCACTGGAACCCGAATTCTCAAAACCCTACTTCGGTACGCTCATTCGCTTCCTTAAGGAAGAAAAGGCGGATGGAAAAACGGTGTACCCTCCCGGCTCGCTGATCTTTAACGCCTACAATACCACCCCGATAGACCAGGTGAAGGTGGTCATCTTGGGTCAGGATCCCTACCATAATCCCGGACAGGCGATGGGACTCAGCTTCAGCGTGCCGAAAGGGGTGACGGTGCCACCAAGTCTGCGAAACATTTACAAAGAGATCCACGATAGCGTGGGGCTGCCAATTGCGGATCACGGAGACCTGACGGGCTGGGCCAAGCAGGGGGTCTTTCTGCTCAATGCCATGCTCACCGTTGAGAAGAACCAGCCGGGAAGCCACAAACGCTCTGGTTGGCAGTACTTCACGGATGCCAGCATCAAGGCAATAAGCGATCAGACCGAGCACACGGTGTTTATGCTATGGGGAGCTTTCGCTCGCAAAAAGGCTGAGCTGATCAATAAAGAGCGGCACCTCGTACTGGAAAGTGCTCACCCTAGTCCCTTCTCCGCCGACAAAGGGTTCTTTGGGAACAATCACTTTAAGAAAGCCAATGACTATCTCGAAAAACACGGGAAAGATCCCATCGACTGGAGTCTTGACTGAACGCCTTGGTAACGACAGCTTACATTTGCAAAAAAGGGTAGTTGCAGTACACCATCCTCTTATTGTTCCTTCTGACACTCGGTTGCGGATCCAGCGAGCCCACCGTGGTTCGCGAGGTGAAGACCGTAAGCGGCTCATTGCGTTACGAGGCGGCAGCTGGAATTGTCACGGCTGACCTTCTACTGCCAGATTCTACACGGGAGGTGCCGGGTATGATGGGCAACACGATGGTGCCGTTGGATGGATTACCGGGACGTAGGTTCCGCTACGCAGCTCAGCGCCGTATGCCTGAGGTTGTGCGGTTTACCGTGCACAACGAGGGTGAACCTATCGTCTTCAGCTTTGTAACTCATGGAGTCTTTATCGACTCCCTGCCGGATACACTCTACCGGAATACGGCGGTAAATTTTGAAGTAGCTGACCGGGGACTAACGGCAAGAGAAAGTCTGGTCATATTCTTTGAGCCGGGAGATCGCAGCACGCCGAAGCGAATTCTGGTGACAGGACCGACGAGCACCGGAAAGGTGTCGCTTCCAACCCGCGCGATTGACGACATTGCACCCGGGCAATATGAGGTTTACCTGGTCAAGCAGCGGCTGTTTAAGGATCAGATTGGAACGACCAAGACCAGCATACAAACGGAATATTTCACCGAATCGAAAAACGTGGTTGTCGAATAAACCGTAAAACCAACATTATGAATGTACTACTCTTAGGGGCGGGTGCTCGAGAGCATGCCATCGCATGGCGTCTCGGCAAAAGTCCGCTCTGCTCGAAGTTATTTATCGCTCCGGGAAACGCCGGTACGGGTGAGTACGGCACGAATGCGGAGGTGGACCCGAATGATTTCGATGCGGTCCGGGAGCTCGTCCTCGAACAGCACATCAAATTGGTCGTATGTGGTCCCGAAGAGCCTTTGGTAAGAGGTATCCAAAATTACTTCAGCAGTGACGAGCAATTGAAGACGGTCTACTTCATTGGGCCCAGTAAGGAAGCCGCTCAATTGGAAGGTAGTAAAGCCTATGCCAAAGCCTTTATGGAGGAGTACGGTATTCCCACAGCTGCTTACCGGAGATTTACTTCTAAGGAGGTGGAGGCGGCGCAAGCTTACGTCGGTGACCTGCCCACCCCGATCGTGCTCAAGGCCGATGGGCTTGCGGCTGGCAAGGGGGTGTTGATCCTCGATGATGCCAATAAGGCCAAGGAAGAGGTGCGAGCCATGCTGGAAGGGAAGTTTGGCGATGCGGGGTCCACAGTGGTGGTGGAAGAGTTCCTGGACGGCATGGAATTTTCTGTTTTTGTTCTTACAGATGGCCAGAGCTATCGGATACTCCCAACCGCCAAGGATTATAAACGTATCGGTGAGGGAGATACCGGAGGGAATACGGGCGGAATGGGTAGTATTAGTCATCCCCCTTTCGTCGACCACGATCTCATGAGAAAGGTAGAACAAACGATCATCCAACCTACGATGAAGGGGGTCAGGGATCGGAAGCTCGATTATCGCGGCTTCATCTTCTTCGGCCTAATCGTTGTGGATGGCGATCCTAAGGTAATTGAATACAACTGCCGGATGGGAGACCCGGAAGCCCAGTCGGTCCTGTTCAGACTGAAAAACGATTTTATGCAACTCATGCTGAAGACCGCCGAAAGTGACTTGGGTACGGCGGTGATCGATATTGACGATCGGCAGACCGCCACGGTGGTCCTTGTCAGCGGCGGTTACCCGGGTCCCTACGAAAAGGGTAAAGTCATCAGCGGTATCGATACCATCAGAAACAGCACTGTATTTCAGGCGGGGACTAAACTAACGGATGACGGCAAGATCGTCACCAACGGTGGGCGGGTCTTATCCATTACTAGTTTCGGAAATACGTTTCAGGAAGCCCTTAAGCAGTCCTACGAAAATGCGAAGATGATCGATTTCGAAGGAGTAAACTACCGTACTGATATTGGATTTGATCTTTAAGTCTATGACCGTAATCCTATTTGATTCAAACGTTCGCACCTCCCTGCTTCCCCTGACCTACGCTCGCCCCTTGGGCGATTTGCGAATGGGTATTCTGACACTTGGAGAGAAGTGGCATCACTACCTGAAGACCCCCGTTAATTATATCACGCAAGCTTATATACAGCCCTTATTTCCCCAGAAACTATCAGACGATAATTTCTTGATAGACGGGAGTTTGCGACCTTCAGTGGAAGTGGTTTCTTGGATACAATCACTCCCCGAAAAATCCGCATTCTACTATAAGGGCAAGTTGGTGGCCGCGCGGGTCGATTCCCGTACGGCCAAGGATTTTGCCCGTACTGGAGACTTGGGGCAAATGGCAAAAAGGCAGGCGCCCAACCTTCCCCTTACCTTCATAACCCGGCCTTCGGACCTGTTTTCAAGTAATAGCCTGGCTATTGAATCAGATTTCGAGCTGTTGACCTTGGGGCGCACGTCGCAGCCATTGTCTGCCACGAACACCCTGATCGGTCCCAGGGAGAATCTATTCATCGAGGAAGGGGTAACGCTGGAGGCGTGTACGCTGAACGTGGAAGGAGGACCCATCTTCATCGGACGGAATGCTACCATTCTGGAGGGCTCATTACTTAGGGGGGCTATTGCGGTTTGCGCAGGTGCCATCATCAAGATGGGGACAAGAATTTACGGGGGAACCACCCTTGGCCCCTATTGTAAAGTAGGCGGTGAGATTAGCAATGTCATCTTCCAGGCCAACAGCAACAAAGGCCACGATGGTTACTTGGGCAACGCAGTGATCGGTGAATGGTGCAACCTCGGAGCGGATACCAATGCGAGCAACCTCAAGAACGATTACGGTGAAGTCAAGGTATGGTCGTACGACCAGGAACGCCTAGTCGGAAGTGGTCTGCAGTTCCATGGACTGATCATGGGGGACCATAGTAAAACGGGGATCAATACCATGTTGAATACCGGAACCGTGATCGGGTTTTCCTCGAATGTTTTTGGCTCCGGATTCCCGCCGAACTTTATTCCCTCCTTCAGCTGGGGTGGGGGAGAGGGCTTACAAACTTACCGCCTTGATAAAGCCCTAGCTACGGCGGAGCGGATGATGGGTCGACGAAACCGCGAATTCCTGCCGGAAGACGACGGCCTATTTCAGCAGATCTTTCAAGACAGCGAGAAGTTCCGTAAAGATTAGTCTCTCGCGCGGCCAGTTCGATAGCTTGTTTCGTTGCGGAATCCGAGGTATAGGATTACCGCCAGACTTAGCAGTCCCGTCAATAGCAGACCTGACAGGCTCGCGTCCATTTCAGTATCCGGGGTAAATTCCCCGGAGAGATAGGTGTTTAGAACCTGTAGCCCGTTGAAGAAAAAATGTAATAGTATCGGAATCCAAAGCGTACCGCACCATCGGTAACCGTACCCCAGCAGAGCGCCGAGGATGAAGCGGGGTAGAAAGCCGGCGAATTCCAAATGGATCGCTGAAAAGATTGCCGCGGATACCCATATAGCTGCGGTCGGGCTCATAATATGATTAAGCAAACGGCCCTGAAGTAGGCCCCGAAACATCAATTCCTCACCGATCGCCGGTACGACTGCAACGGTGACCAGTGCTAATAACAACTCCGCTATATTTTCAAATCTTAAAACGTTAGCCAGTACCGCGTTTCCTTGAACTTCCGATTGGATCATCCACTCCGGAAGATCGATCTGAAGATTGAGGTAAGCTGATAAGGCAACGACCGGCATACCGAAAACGAAGACCAGAACCGTATTACCGATCAATTTAGACCGCCGGGGCCCGACGAGACCGGCTGCTTTCGCCCATGATCTGCCGTAGGTTACCAAAAAGACCAGCAAGGCCGGTATTCCCCACGTGCCGAGGTTATTGATCAGCAATACCAAGCGAAGCTGCATCCTCTTGGTCATATCATCAAGGGCGGCACCTTCGGTAGCAAGGGATAGCCCGAACTGCCCCATCAGGAACTGAATGGTCAAGGCAGTAATCACCATCATGGCAAGCACGCAAATGATGGTGTTGAACAGCAGTTGAAGGCCGGTAACCCGATGGCGATCCGTCATAATCTACAGTATAGCTTATATAACCTTCCAGCCACCATAAGTTTGCGTTCTACCTTTACCCCGTGCAGCTTTCCATCGTCATAGTCAGCTACAACGTTCGACACTTCCTGGAGCAATGCCTCCTCAGCGTGGCCAGGGCCATTGAGGGGATGCAGGCTGAAGTGTGGGTCGTGGACAATAATTCCGCCGATGGATCGGTCGAAATGGTACATCGGCGTTTTCCTTGGGTTCGGGTGATCGCTAACCCAAACAATCCCGGTTTTTCCATCGCCAATAATCAAGCACTTCGCAAATGCACCGGCAAATACCATCTGTTGCTCAACCCCGATACGGTTGTCCAGGAAGATACGTTTCGCCTGTGCTTTGACTTTGCTGAATCCCACCCTGACCTTGGGGGGCTTGGCGTAAAGATGATCGACGGTAGCGGACGCTTTTTACCCGAGAGCAAGCGAGGCTTACCAACTCCCTGGGTTGCGTTTACCAAGGCCTTTGGGTTGTCAAGACTATTTCCTACCTCTCGACGCTTCAATCACTACCACCTGGGTTATTTATCCGAGGAGGAGGTCCATCGCATAGAGATTCTGGCGGGAGCCTTCATGTGGCTTCGCGCCAGCGCACTGGAAAAGGTCGGACTTCTGGATGAGCAATTTTTCATGTACGGTGAGGATATTGACCTTTCCTACCGCCTCTTGAAAGGTGGTTTTTTCAACTACTATTACCCGGAAACGAGAATCCTTCACTACAAGGGGGAGAGTACCAAACGGGGGAGCCTCAACTACGTGCGGGTGTTTTACCAGGCAATGGTGATTTTTGCCCGAAAGCATTTTGCCGGATCACAAGCCAGCTTGCTGGTCTGGATGATGCAGTTGGCCATCTATATACGGGCACTGGGTACGGTGGTGAGTAATTTGTGGAACACGCTGCGATTTGCCCTGCTGGACGCGGCGGGCATATACCTGGGCTTGGTCGTGCTCAAGCGTTTATGGGCAGCTTACCACTTCGGCGATCCGGCTTACTTTCCCGAATATATCAATCGCATTCATTTTCCCGGATACACTTTTCTATGGATAGCCAGTATTTTCCTGGGGGGCGGATTCGATCGTCCCTTTGATTACGGAAGATTGATGCGCAGCCTGGCAATCGGTACCCTCCTGTTACTGTCGGTGTATGGGCTGCTGTCGGAAGACCTTCGTCCCAGTCGTGCATTGCTTGTTCTGGGCGCCGCATGGGCGATTCTCTGGACACTTTCCGTTCATGCCATTCTACAATTGGGAAGCAGTGGAAAGCTTGGGACGCAACGACAACGTCGCCTGCTAATCGTTGGTGGCGTGGCGGAAACCGAACGCACGTTAAGTTTACTGCAAAGAGCGGGTGCGCGTGGGCAGTTCGTAGGAAGGGTTAGTCCTGGTTCCAGTAAGTCTAACCCTTCCGGAGAGGATAAAGAGGATATCGGCAACGGTGAAAGACTACCGGCCCTGGTGCAATTGTACCGAGCCGAGGAAATAATTTTTTGCTCGGCCGATCTGGATATAGGGGATATCCAGCGATGGATGAGCGAACTGGGGCCCGATTTTCAGTACCGTATACTGCCCGAGGAGAGCAGGAGTATCATTGGAAGTCACCGGCCGGACCAGCGGGGTACCCTCTATACCATTGACGTAAACCTGCGCATCGACGATCCCATGCACCGTAGGGGGAAATGGCTATTCGACAGGCTGCTTGCCATGGCCCTGCTGATTACTTTACCCATTACCGTATGGCTTATCCCACGTAAACGAGGTTATTTACGTAACCTTATGCAGGTGTTGCTTGCCCGTAAGAGTTGGGTGGGATATCACCCCGACGATCCGGAAAAATCGCTGTTGCCGTGGGTACGCCCGGGCGTCGTTTTTCCCGGAATGGGCATCCCTGCTGAAGAGTCAAATGCGCTGCATCACCTTAATTTGTTGTATGCCAGGGACTATCGGGTAGCCGATGACTGGCGGTTGATCATCCAGCACTACCGGTCTCTGGGGCGAACGGTCGAACCCTAACGTTTCCCCGAGGCATCCTTTTTAAATCCATCGAAAAATTCCGATAAGGAATCAAATTCCCTGCGCCAGCTTAATCCCGTTCCTACCTGAATGCGGCGACCGCTCGCGATGTCGGGTTGGCGTCGCTGGTACACGCGCAGCTTAAGGGATCTGCTGTCGTTCAGCACGTACTCCAACACGACATCATTACCGACGAAGGTGCCGGTATTTCCACCGGCGGTCACTACCTGGTCATTTAGCACGTTGACGTCACCACTAAGGCTCAGCCGATTGTTAAAATCCCGCCGGAAGGAGAATTCAACCGTTTGACCACGTGTGATTGCCTCCGCGGAACTGAGGTTGTTGTTGGCGTAATTACTATAGGCGATATCGAAATCGAATCCGGAAATAAAGGCATCTTCCCCGAAGGCGTCCTCCAGCAGGTCATTCAACAGTAAACTTAGGTAGCTGGACAACCACTCACTGACCGTATTCACGGCTACGTCGGCGACATTAAAACTAAGATCGGCTGGTAGGAACTGCCCAACGGCGATGAGCCCGAATACCTGCCGGTTCAACTCATTTTGATCGAGGAGGAGTTGACGTCGTTTGTTATTAGCGTAGGTTTCCAGGGTGCCGTCGAGGTTTGGGAAGCCAATGTCGAAGTTGATGTCCGGCTGGGTAAGGATGCCATCCAGTTTGAGGGTCAGGTCGATATCGGTGGCCTGGCTCGCCGCGCGCGTAAGTGCGGAAGTTCCCGTAGCCGAGCCATCCAGGGGCAAGTATTCCCGGATGAAATTAATGATCGGCGTCTTCAAATTTTGGTAGTCAGCAGCTATATCTATTCTCGCTGCAAAAGGATCACCGGACCAGCTCACCGTTCCTCCGGGCCGCACTGAAAATTCTTTATTGACAACCTTATAAAGGGTAAATAAATAGTCTCCTTCCGTAAGAGTGATGGTACCGTACATCTGTAGATCTCCATCCCGGGGAATACGGATGCTGAGGTTACCATTTCCCTGCCCCTGCAGTACATCTCCCACTTCTTCGTCGAAAATGATCTCGCCGACGGCTTCGTCGGTCACCTCAATTTCCATCTCAAGGCTCACGCCCGTAGGATCGGCGGCTGCTACCGTCTCCACTTCATCCTGGTAAACCGTGCGGTCCACAAATCGCACGTTGTCGATCGGGCCGGCCCCGGAACCTTCTTTAACCGGGATTGACAAGCGGGAGTCGCGGCCTACCGCGGCGCGGACGTAAATGTCCGTTTGTCGGAAGTTGCCGGTAAAGTCAACGGTCCCTCCACCGATGGCCTGGCCGTAGAAGTTGGCATTGTCACCGGGGGCAAGGTCCAAGGCCAGGAATCGATCGGTACGCAGCCGGGCATTTATGCCAAGGTTCTTCAAGCGATCGTGCGTAATACCACCGGTAAGTCGGGCGACATTGTTATAGCGATCTAAAAGCTGGGTTCCGGCCAGGTCGAACAGGTTGTTGGTTATGCGTACTCTCGACTCATTAAAGTGGTAGCGGGTTTGTAGGTAATCGAGGGTAAAGGCACCGGCCGAAGCATCTATATAGCCCTTCACGTCCGGCTCACCGGCCGGTCCTGCGACATTAAGCTGCCCGTTAATCTTGCCTATGATATTCGAGACCGAGCCACCAACCCAATAACTTGCCAGCTCCAGTGGATAACCGCTGACGTTCACCGTAAGATCAAGGTAGTTTTTCTGCTGATCGATGCGCGGGCTTTTCACCAGATCGCCCAAATTGAAGGTTGCCTCGGCGATCAACTGGGAGGTATCCTGATTCAGATTCAAATAGGCATTCAGCCGCCCTTTCGGATTCGGCGCCCGTAAGTCGACCCGCAAGTAGCCGTAATCATCACCATTGATAAGCATGGTGTCGCTCCGGATGTCGGCACTGATGCCTTGTAAGAGAAAAACATCATCTACACCGACATGAATATCGACGCGACCGCTGAAGTCCAGGGGTTGATATGCCCAAACGGAGTCAATAAGGCCCAGGGCCATATTATCCAAATTCAAGTCCAGCCCACTCGTCCCCCGTTTAGAAAGGCGGATGCTGCGGTCTCCGCTGCGCAGACTGAAGTTGCGCGTGTCGATGTATTTAGGTCCGATGACGATCCGGTTATCGCGACGAATGGCCCAGGGCTCCTGGAAAAGCACCAGATCAGAATCATCGAACCGGATCGCGTAATTGGCGCTGTCTGGAAGTGTAATTTCACCGTTCAGGTTCAATTTCTCAAGAAACACCCCTCCGGCACCACCGTAGTTTATCCCGAAGTTTATGGTATCGCGATCGATAAGACTTAAAAGGGTCAGCTGATCTAATATGGGCTTACCGTTGACAAGAGTGGTGTCAATCAATAAGTCCAGTTCTCCTTCTGATTGTTTTCCTTTGGTGCGTACGATAAGGTCCACGAACGTTAGGTCATCGAAATTAAAACGGGGGGCGAGGAGTTCGGCGCGCAACGCGTCTTCAAAGCCATCGTAGCTACCTATCAGGTGAACATCCCGTAGTGGACCTAACTTTGGGGAAATCAGGCGGTTTAGGCCCTTGGAATCAATGATAGTAAGATCAAAACTAAAACGATTGTCGGTCGGAAAGGCCCGCGGAGGAGTGATCTTAAGTCGGTCGGCCCAACCTGGGTAATACTCCACTAGGTATTTCGTGAGGCTCGAAGTCACTTCGTTGATATCAAATCGGCCCACAATTTCGCCCTTCGCGACGTCGCTCTCTAATTTTACGACCTTTTGCCCTTCCGCGTTAAAGTTGGAATAAGCCAGAAGTTGTCCGATGTCAATGACGGCGGTGTCGCGTACTACCCGGAAGCTATCCAGTTTTACCCTTCCTTCCATTTCACTGAACACGGTATTGACAATATTGAGATCCACATCACCGGAAAGGACGATTAACCGCTCGCTTAGGTTTAGTGCTTGCAGGTCAATTCGGTTTATCTCCGCGCTGAAATCGAAGACCGGAATACTATCGCGGAAATTGAGTTCTCCCAGGAAATTGAGGTCGATATTTTCATCCGAAATAGCGAAGCTTCCGTCAAAGAACTGTTGTTGTAAACGACCGTCTATGCGTGCGTTTTCATAGCGGTAATTCTTAAATTCCAACGTTTCTATCGTAGCGTTCAGGTTGGCGTTGGCAGCGGCAGCCGTGAGTCCCTGACCATCGTCGATGGCTGCGGTGAAACTGACGATCCCTAGGTCCCTATTGCTGGTCCAAGTGCCAAGGTTGAATTCATCGAGTGAAAGGGAACCGCTGTATTCAGCCTGTTCGGAGCCGTTCTCGATATCCAATCGCATATCCAGTATGGCTCTGCCTATATCGGTACTAAGATCTCCTTTGGCCGCAAAGTCGGTAAAGAAGCCGTCAAAGCGGCCATTAAAATTCAATCGTCCGAGTTTACTGAAGTTTTCCGGAAGATTCATCCTGGGTATAAGTCGGCGCAAGGTGGCTACGCTCGTACGCATCTCGTCCAGTTCCAGGTTAAGCGCTTCCGAGCCCGGCTGAGCCAGGTTCCGGCTGCTAAAGCTGCCTTCCAGGAAGTTATTCTGATCAAGCGCGAGCACGACATCTTGCGCACGAAGGTTATTCACCCGCCCCGTAAATTGGCCCCCAAGGCGAATGTTTCGGTCTCGGTTATCACGGAAAAAAGGATTGAACCTAAGTTGACGGGCGAAATACAGGATGTCCCGAACACTTACCATACTGGGTTGCAAATCGATGCTCATCCTGACCCGATTATTGAAGTCAGACCAGGATTCCCAGCCGCCGGGAAAGGCGAAGCTTAAAGAATCCGACAAGGAACTATTCGGAGTAGTAAGTATCAGGTCATTGAAAACCAGTTCGGTGGGTGCTATCCGTAGTTCATCCACACTAAGGCGATCGAGGACAAAGCCGCTTTTTTCCTCTAAGCTAAGGTGCTCGACCGAGGCGGAGACTTCGCTGGAGGCATAAGCAACATTCGTCAACTCCAAATTAATATCCCGGATGTCTAATCTGGCAAAGTCTACAGATTCTATATCTGCTGCTTCAATCGGCTCCTTGCGGTAATTATTTAATTCAAAAACACCGTCGATGATCTCCAATGCATCGACCATGATCTCGAGGCTCACCCGATTGCTGTCTACAACCGTACTGTCGATGGATCGAATGACTTCATCCAGGCCGGGAACGGTGCTCAGCGGGGATGGGGGTATGGTGGTTTGTCTGACAATCGGACGCCGGATTTCCGCTGTCTCCAGACGGACGGTTTTATTAATTAAGTCAAGCTCGTCGATATAGACCACCGCTGACGCCAAGCTGACATCGATGCGCTGCCCACGAACGCTGTCATTCTGAACGAAGGAGATATTCTCCAGATCCAGTCTGTCAAGGGCAAGATCAAAGGGCCTTTTAGGCTGATCGCGGGGCGGGAACAGCTTTTCCAGGGCGGTTTCCAGATTAGATTCCGCATCGCCCAGGTCACGCCGAATTTTGAACCGCGTATCGGTGATGGACAGCTCTTCAATTTCAATGGCATTGTCCAGGAGCGATAATAAGTTAAAATCCGCCTGAATCTGGTCACCATAAAGCAAGGTGTCCCCGTATTTGTCTTCCACAAATACCCCCTGAATGGTTAGCTCATCGAACCAGGACAAGCGGGCGTATTCTATAGAAACTTCCGTCTCGAGGGTTT
This sequence comes from Lewinellaceae bacterium, assembly GCA_963747415.1. Lineage (GTDB taxonomy): Bacteria > Bacteroidota > Bacteroidia > Chitinophagales > Saprospiraceae > Neolewinella. The sequence continues at coordinate 677,960 of CAVVFF010000007.1, forward strand.
TACTTAGGCTGGCGGTCACTCGGTCAACTAACCAGTTCTGGAAGTCAGGAAGCTGTAGCAGGCCTAATAGAAAAACTACCGTAAGTACCAGCCATACGAACAGTTTACGCACCCGGTGCCACCACCTGCGCTTCCGTTTGCGCGGTGGATCGGATTGTGGTACATCTGTTGGTTCTTCCATGGAGGCAATCGCGGTTAGATAACGCGCGGGCTTTACGGGTAGTTGTTATGGAATGGTTAGGGTTTAGAAACCACCTCGATTGTTGGGTATCCCAATTCGCGGACTTATTTAAAGCGGTAACCGACCGTTGCCAGTAGCTGATTTCCTGGCCGTCTGGAAATTTGCCCGGGGAGGGTTTCATAGTTAACCCCTACAAGCCAATCTCGGTATAACAGGTTGACTCCACCATTGATCATAAAGTAATTATTGGAGAAAAAGCTTCGAAAGCTGGAGCTAAAAGCGTTGTAATTGCTTAGTCCGCCAGTGAGCTGAAGGGAATAATTCTTTCTTAATAAGGGAAAAAATCCGAGGGAAATATTCCCTCTGATCATGGATTGTGAAATGTCGGATTGCTCCTGCCACCGGAAAGAATGATAGATATAATGCGCAGAAGCCATGACGGATAACCATTCGTAGCGCTCAGTGAAGCGCGTTACGGCCTGATACCCAAAACCGCCACTAAACTGGCGGTTGTTGAAATCACCATCACGAATGTCCACATGCATCATTTGCCCATAATGATCTACGTTGATGCCACCACGTAACCGCTTCTCGTTCAAAGTAATAGATAGGGAAGAGTTGCACTTTTTATAGGCCGAGATTACCTCCAGGATATTTGCATCCTCGAAGCTCGCAGTCGAGGCCAGTTGAATAGCAACGGGACAGCCCCGAACAAGAAACTTAAGTACGTTTCTAAAACGGGAAGGATTGGCGTGCAAACGCTCATAGACGTAAATGGAAGTTAACTTTAGTACCACCTCTTCACTGCCTATCCGGAGAAGGTAGAGATACGGCTGACTTCCGGCAGCTTGGCTATCGTACTCGGACACGGAAAGATATACCTTCAGCAACTCAACGTCTCCTTCCGCCAAAATCTCGGCAAACCTCCTCTGTGTATGGTTACTTCCGGAAGCTTTGAGTTGCGGGAGGCTAACGCTTACGGACCGATACTTACGAGCCGATTTAATCCGCGTAAAAGCCTCGACCTCCTCAGGTTCCAGGGTACGAAGCTCCCCACCCGTTACGAAAGCGACAGATAATGCTTGCATCACCGGGCTCAGTGGCCTTATGTCCGCTTGGATAGTTTTCCCGTCGGTAAGGGTTATGCGGTCGTTTCCCTGGGCGCGGAAAGCAGCAGACAGGAGGAGAAAAAAGCAAACGGTAAACGTGCGCATGATCGTTGCCTTAAGAAGAAAGAGCTTGATCGGATAAGATAGCTAAGCCGTTCACTCTTTTACTACTACGTAGTCCTTAATTTCAGTCATGATTTAGCCGGAGCGTAAGAAAAACCATAGTTCAGGGCTAGGTGTTAGCTATCTTTGTGCCCCAATCACCGTTAACTTTTCAGTGCCTTGAAGAACATCCGCAACTTTTGCGTAATAGCCCATATCGATCACGGTAAGTCTACGCTATCAGATCGCCTGTTAGATTTTACTCAGTCCGTAAACGAGCGGGAAAAAAGGGATCAGCAGCTTGATGACATGGATCTCGAACGTGAACGGGGCATCACGATCAAAAGTCACGCCATCCAGATGCATTATCCGCACGAAGATGGCCAAACTTACACCTTCAACATGATCGACACCCCCGGGCACGTCGACTTCAGCTATGAGGTTTCTCGTTCGATCGCCGCCTGTGAGGGCGCGCTCTTACTTGTCGATGCCACCCAAGGGATTCAGGCACAAACTATATCCAACCTCTTTCTTGCGCTGGAACACGATCTGGAGATCATTCCGGTATTGAATAAGGTGGACATGCAGACCGCCATGATTGATGAAATGGCCGACCAGATGATCGACCTCACCGGCTGTGAGCGGGAGGACATTATCCTTGCTTCGGGTAAAACAGGCGTTGGTGTTCCGGAGATCATGAAGGCTGTAGTGGAACGGATTCCGGCACCCAAGGGGGACCCTAAGGCGCCCCTGCAGGCCCTGATTTTTGATTCCGTCTTCAACCCTTTCAGAGGCGTTATAGCCTATATCCGGGTGATGAACGGGGAACTTAAAAAGAACGACGAGATCCGCTTCATTGCTACCGAGGCAGTCTATGGAGCTGACGAGGTAGGGGCCATGGAAATCACCCCTAAGCCAACCGACAAGATTGGTTGCGGCGATGTTGGCTATATCATCACCGGCATTAAGAACAGCTCGGAGATCAAGGTAGGAGACACCGTTACGCTTGAAGAAAACCCCGGCGAAATGCTGGAAGGATTCGAGGAGGTCAAACCCATGGTTTTCGCTGGTATCTTTCCGTTGGACAATGATGATTTCGAACCTCTCCGGGACAGCCTCGAAAAGCTCCAGCTGAACGACGCAAGCCTCGTCTTTGAACCGGAAACCAGCGCTGCCCTCGGTTACGGATTCCGGTGTGGTTTCCTTGGCATGCTTCACCTCGAGATCGTACAGGAGCGCCTGTTTCGGGAATTCAATATGGATGTGATCACCACGGTGCCGAACGTAACGTATATCGTTACGGATACAAAAGGAAATGTATCCGAGATCCGCAATCCAGCAGATTTGCCGGAGGTGAACCATCGGGCCAGGGTGGATGAACCCATCATTTCCGCCCAGATCATCACGACCACCGATTATATCGGGGCGGTCATGACGCTCTGTATTGACAAGCGTGGAACGCTCACCAAGCAGACTTACCTGAGTCCGGAACGGGTGGAGCTCCATTTCGTCCTTCCTCTTGCCGAGATCGTCTTCGACTTCTACGACCGACTTAAATCCATTTCAAGGGGCTACGCCAGTTTTGATTATCAACCCAAAGGCTACGAGGAGACGGATCTGGTTCGGATGGACATCAAACTAAACGGAGAGAACGTAGATGCACTTTCCGCACTGGTCCATCGCACCAAAGCGGAGCAGATCGGTCGGCAAATGTGTAAAAAGCTGCGCGAACTCCTTCCCCGTCAGCAATTCATGATTGCCATCCAGGCCGCCATTGGCGCCAAAGTCATTGCCCGGGAAAGTCTGTCGGCTATGCGGAAGGATGTAACGGCTAAGTGTTATGGTGGTGACATCAGCCGGAAACGCAAGCTACTGGAAAAACAGAAGGCCGGTAAGCGAAAAATGCGCCAGTTCGGTAAGGTCGAAGTCCCCCAAAAGGCTTTTCTGGATGTGCTTAAGCTCGATTAATCGGACAGATGACTCGATCCGCTGTACGGAAGCAGCGTTCGTTACCGTTCATACTGTATTTATAGGACTGTCGGCCGAACCCTTATTTCGGTGTGACGCATGCCGATCTAACTTACCATGATGACCAGAATAAATTCCTTTCTTTTTGGCAATTCTTCCGGGTGGTTGCGTTGGGCCCTAATCGCTTTTTGGGTGGCCGTTTTCGCCGTACCCTTAGCGGTATTCACCCTGTTCTTCAGTCTCAGTTTCACCGACCTGCCTTCCGTTACCGAACTGGAAAACCCTAAGAACAACGAGGCAAGTCCGGTACTTGCCAATGATGGTACTGTATTGGGCCGATACTTCGTGGAAAACCGGGTCATGGTAAACTTCGACGATCTCGGACCACATTTGGAGGCTGCCCTGATAAGTACGGAAGATGAGCGCTACTACGACCATAGCGGGATCGACTGGCGCTCGCTGCCGCGTGTAGCCATCAAAACGGCTCTCCTGGGACAGGAATCTGCCGGTGGCGGGTCGACCATTACGCAGCAATTGGCAAAACTTCTCTTCACCGAACGGGTAAGTGCCAATCTGGTGGAGCGTGCCTTCCAGAAATTGAAGGAATGGATCATCGCCGTGCGATTGGAGCGGAAATACACCAAGGAAGAGATCATTGCCATGTATCTCAATAGATACGATTTCATAAACGGAGCTCAGGGCATCCGTGCGGCAGCAGAAAATTACTTCGACGGCAAACGGCCGCAGGAGCTCAAAGTGGAGGAAGCCGCCATGTTAGTAGGCATGCTCAAAAATGCATCCCTCTACAATCCGCTGCGCTTTCCGGAGCGGACGGAACGCCGGCGCAACCAGGTGTTGCAACAGATGGTTCGCAACCACCGAATCACCGAAGCGGCTTACGATTCTTTAGCGCAACTTTCACTCGGAGTAAAATTTACGCGTCAGAGACATGACGACGGTCTTGCTCCCTACTTTCGGATGATCCTGGCCGAGGAGGCCAAGCGGATCCTTAATCAAGACCCGTACCGGAAGTCGGACGGTCAGGCCTACGACCTATATCGGGATGGGCTCACCTTCTACACGACGATAGATCCCGCGATGCAGCGACATGCCGAAGAGCAAGCCCGCATCCATATGAAACAGCTGCAGAAACAGTTCTTTCAGCATTGGGATGGGATGGATCCCTGGACCTATAAGAACCCTTCTTCCGAAACGGAGGTGAGGGTGGAACGCAGAAAGGAAAGTCTACAAAATGCGATTCGCCAGTCGGACAGGTACCAGAGCTACCGCAGAACCATTCTGCTACCCGTAATCCGGGAGATTAATAACGATTTGGATTTTCGCTTTTCTCGCAACGATAGGGAGATACAACGGATGATCGAAGAAGCTGACAGTCCAGGCGTAATCACCGATGCCGTAAGGGCCAAGCTCATTTCAGAAGACTTCGCCGATCAACATTATCAGGTTATGGGCTTACCTGCATTCGGGAAACTTCGCGAAGCCTGGGTCAAACTCCAGGAAGTGGCAGAAGAAGAGTTTGAAAAGGAGGTGGACATGCGCGTTTTTACCTACGACAACGAAGCAATGGAAACCGATACCGTAATGACGCCGATGGATAGCATCCGATACCATAAAATGATCCTTCAGATCGGAAGCATGTCCGTTGAGCCCCATACCGGGTTCGTGCGTACCTGGGTGGGTGGCAGTAATTTCAAGTGGTTTAAATACGACCATGTAACGTCCAGGCGCCAGGTCGGCTCTACGTTCAAGCCATTTATTTACGCGGCCAGTATTGACTTGCGGGGTATCACCCCCTGTTTACGAGTTATCGATCAACCCGTGACCATTGGTCCGGGCGATGGTAATTTCGGACTTCAGGATCCCTGGACCCCCAGAAATTCGAGTGGAGCCTATTCTTACCAGGATTACACGCTCTACCAGGGCTTGAAGAATTCGGTAAATACCATCTCCGCCTACCTGATGAAAGAATTGGCCAGTACCGAACCGGTCAGGAATATGGTCGCCAATATGGGTATACCCAAGAGTCAGATTCCTGCCGCACCGTCCATCGCTCTAGGATCGGTGGACCTGACCGTCCAGCAACTCACCGGGGCCTACACTACTTTTGGAAACAATGGCGTCTTTATCCGGCCGGTCTACCTGACCAAAATAGAGGACAGGACGGGACGAATCATCTACGAATACTTACCCGAGGAGCGCCCCGCCATCAGTCCTCAGGCCAATTACGTCATGGTCAATATGCTGAGTCGGGCCTCGGTCGGTAACCTCGGCGGGGTAGAAGGCCCCGTCGGTGGCAAAACGGGAACCACCAACGATCAGACCGACGGCTGGTACATGGGTATAACGCCCGAGCTTATCGTCGGCACCTGGGTTGGCGGAGACGAACGCTGGATCCGTTTCCGTAGTCTTGGCCTTGGTGCGGGGTCTAATATGGCCAAGCCATTCTTCAGGCGTTTTGTCCGTAGTGCACAAGAGGACGAAAGCATCGGATGGGACACCGAAACCGACTGGGTGAAGCCGACCGGTGAACTGGGGATCGAAATGAATTGCGACGCGTATTACGGCACGGCCAACGATACCCTGTCCGCAGATCAGCCGATGCTAGATGACGATCCTTTTGGTAACAGCCCGGACTTTTAGGGCGACGGAGCGCAGGAAGGAGGTCGAGTTAGCCACCATTGGCGGTGCGGGTTATTCCTATACCATCCTCCTGCCAGTTGCTAAATTTACCGCCACTTCCTAAGTACTATTTTCATCAGGCTAGCTAGGTCCAATTCTGATCATGCTAGTTGATTCGTCACCGGATGGTTTAAGTGCCGCTATCCAGGTATCCCGTAGGGCCCGTATAGAATTCTTCCTCCAGCAGTTGACGGGCAAGGAAGTCCTATCAGCGTATTGGACCAATAATTGCCCTAGTTCTCGACCGCTTTCAAAGTGAATTATGGCGGGGTCCATCAGAGGGTGCCACGAAGGGAGGAGTAAAGGTTTAGCAAAAAAAACCGCGTCGAACGGAGTTCCGGAAGCCTTAGTAATTCCTAGAAGTTCCCAATAACGCCCCACGGTGATTTCCGGTCTGAGCGGAGAGAGGATAATATCAGATTTCTGCAAAAGAAGATTGAACGCATCTTCCGACAGGCCTTTTTCGTAGTACCATATGATGAGGTCAGTGGCTAACAACGGACTAAACGCCTGAGGGAAATGGTTTTTAAAATTGTCCAGAATGTTCCAATCGGTGACTCTACCGGCCAGATGTACTTCAATTTTTGTCCCGAAAGGTTCGGCTATTTTGAGAGCTTCTACAACCACATCGTAATTCCGTACGCGATTATTGATCGATCCCGGGATGACCACCCGCAGCGGTTGATCCTTGTTCACTATGGGACGACTGTTCCCACTATCGGGGCTGCCGGCAAAAGGAATTACAATGTGTCTAACCTTCCGTAGGAAAGGTTCTTGCATACCCTCCCGGGCCAGGCGGGTGCTGGCATAGATAAGCCCATCCGCGGAAGTAAAAAACCTCCGCTTGCCATTTTTGGCGAGCCAATTTTGAACATCCCGTAGATGATCAACTATCCCATCCGCCGACGTTCGGTACTCCGAGCGATTAAAGCAGTAATTGAGGTTGTGCAGCACTACATAGTACCTTACCCGACCTATAAAAGAGCGGAACCAGTGGGGCCGTTGACCAATCGTTGCCACCACCGCGACACTGTCCCTGGTAAAGGAAATTCGCTGTAGGTAATCCTTCCAAGAGGTATTCGTTTCGGGCCCACAAACGGATACAGTAGAAATCGCTAAAAACCGTTCTGACAGCCGCGTAACGTACATCGATTTCACGTGACACACTACCTTCAGCCCGGGGATGCCTGAAATGATAGGGATCCAGCGTTCTATAAGCTCGACGTGGTCGAAGGCTTCTACGTAATGGATCGTGTTAATGGGACTTAATGGTTCTGGATCATCCACTTACTGCGGCTTGTTTAGTTGACCATCCCCTCAGGACGGTAGGGCATACAATTTGAGTAAGTGGCGAATATTTTCTTCTATGTCATATCCTGCAGCCTTCAATTTGGCTTGCCGTGTACTGGGTGATTCTCCATTGTTGGTCTGATCGTGGGTGATAGCCACGGCCCAATTCTCGGCCGTAGTAAGGGGAAGGAAACGTATAAGTCCAACTCCCAGGTCCACCTCCTCCGAGACTTCGGTTGACACGATCGCTGGTAGCCCGGCAGTTTGTGATTCGACCAGGACCAGTGGGAATCCTTCATAGCGGGATGGCATCAGCAACGTATCCGAGCCGGCCATAATTTGCGGTACATCGGCCCGGCTTCCCAAGAACGAGACGTGCGCGCCCAAGTCACGCTCGCGAACGGTGGCCTCTAATGATCCTAGCAGTCCACCTTTCCCAATAAATATCAAATGGTAATTATGCCCATTTAATCGCAAGACTTGGAGCACTTCTACCGCGAATTCCGGGTTTTTCTGATGGTCCAGACGACCGATTTGGCAGAGTACCGTACAGTCTGCACTTAGCTGTAGTTGCCGCTTTAGATCCTCTCGGGCGGTTGATGCAGGATCTGTAAATCGGCGAATATCTATGCCATTCCGTATGATTCGAACACCTTTGTCTCCCCCGAACAGAAAGGTGCCGGCAGCGTGGCCGCACGCGGCATAGCGATTCGCCCACCACCTTATTAGTCTGATGGAGAGCAGCTGGTAAGCACGGCCCATCACGGAAAGTGTAAGATTTTCCCGACTTGAATGAGCGTGTGCCACGCGCACTTTGACGCCTCCCAACCACGCGGCAAAAAGATAGATGCCTCCATCGAAAAGCGTATGAACGTGTACGGCATTTATCTGCGGCCTGGAACGGAAAAATCTCCAGGTACTTAAAAACCGGGAAATTTGATTTTTAGGAGTTGGAAGGCGATAGATTTTACCGCCCAAGGACTCAATTTCAGCGTCAAAATCGCATCTACGTTCGGTAAAATAGAGAAAGTCGAATTGGACACGGGACCGGTCAACGCATCGGTAATAGTTCATGATCATCGTCTCCACCCCGGCCCTGTCCATGCCACCCGCTATATGGAGTATCCTGTGGGTGGTCAAAACTTCCCAACGTAATTCTCAGGGCGAATAGCGCGTAATTCAACTTTTACTGCTTCGGATACGTCCAAGCCTGATATAAAAGTTCGCAGAGTGTCTTCGTTCACGTGCACGTTCCCCCGCGTAAGCTCCTTCAGCGCCTCATAAGGCTTAGGATAACCTTCCCGGCGCAGAATATTCTGAATGGCCTCCGCAGTCACCATCCAGTTGGCATCCAGGTCAGCACTGAGTTTGTCTTTATTCAGTAGGAGTTTGCTCAGACCCTTTTCAATCGCCTTGATGGCAATCAAAATGTGAGCCAGCGGAACGCCGATGTTTCGTAGTACCGTGGAATCAGTAAGGTCTCGCTGAAGCCGCGATACGGGTAACTTTTGGGCCAGGTGGAGCAGCAGTGCATTGGCCAGGCCGAGATTGCCCTCTGCATTTTCGAAGTCAATCGGGTTAACCTTATGGGGCATGGCCGAGCTACCTATTTCACCGGCAACCGTTCGCTGCCGGAAATACTCCATGCTGATGTAGGTCCATATGTCGCGACACAGATCGATCAGGATGGTGGAAAGCCGCGATAGAGCATGGAATCCCGCTGCAAGGTTGTCGTAGTGCTCAATCTGGGTAGTGGGGTAGCTGCGCACCAACCCGAGATGCTCGCTAACAAAGCGATTACCAAATTCGTGCCAGTCATAATCAGGATACGCTACGTAATGCGCGTTCATATTACCCGTGGCGCCCCCAAATTTTGCAGCAATCGGTACGCATTGCAACTGACGAAGCTGCTCCCGAAGCCTGGCGGTCCATACTGCGAACTCTTTGCCGAGTAGGGTAGGGGAAGCCGGTTGGCCATGGGTTCTGGCTAACATGGGAATGTCCTTCCAATCTTCGACCAGGCCGTCAAGGTGTCCAAGCAGTTGGTGAAAGGCGGGCAGTATTACTTCCTCTAAGCCATCCTTAAGACTCAAAGGTATGGCGGTGTTGTTGATGTCCTGGCTGGTCAGGCCGAAATGAACGAACTCGAGAATGCCTTCCAGCTTCCTATCCTTGAGCTTGTCCTTAAGGAAATACTCAACGGCCTTAACATCATGATTCGTGGTTCGTTCCGTCTGCTTGATTGCTTGGGCATCGGCTTCGTCAAAGTCATCGATGATTTCGGTCAACTTATCAATCGCTTGCTGATCGGCACCCGCCACCTGTGGTAGACCTAATTGATATAGGGCCTGTAAATACCTGACCTCGACGAGCACGCGGTACCTGATGAGGCCAAACTCGCTGAAATAGGGGGAGAGTGATTCTACCTTAGAGGCATAGCGGCCGTCGACCGGGCTGATGGCGGTAAGTGCGGACATGCAGATCTTTTGCCTGCAAAGGTAAGGAAGCATCTCCGGCGTGACTGGATCCACCCAATCGTTTCCGAATGAAATGATGGTTACACGAAAAAATCATCGTCCAGCTCTACGCTGCGTCCTTCGCGATTAATGTGGTAGGGCTTAGATTCGTTGTCGGGCAAGGTGCGAGGATCGACCCTGGATACGGGGGTCTTCGAGCTTGCAAGCAAACACTTATCATTGCGGAAAACGTCAACGGTCACGGAACCCCACCAATTCATACCGATTTCAACACGGAATTTGTCCGTACCCTGCCCGTCTGCGGCATCGACCGTGAAGTAATGACTACGACCGAAGAGGCTATGACCGGAGCTAGCCAGGTGGCCATTGAAGTAAACCTTTTCTTCACCGGTCCAGAGGCTGTTATGAACTTCCAGCAAGTCGTCGTGGATGGGTAGCGAAAGAATGCGCATGGTTGGGGGAATTGATGTTGCTGTAAGTACGGCCTCTTTTTCCTGGTCTGCATATTCTCTAGACGAACGCACCACAAATTCAGATGACCGTCAGGGCAATGCTTACCTTCGCGCTGCCTAACCAGCCGACGAAATGAATCGCTACCTCCGCCCCCTTCTTTTCCTGTCCGTATCCCTTTTAGGTCATTCCCTAATGGGGCAGGCTACCGGTGAACCTGAACCGGATTTTTTACGAAGTATTGGAAAGATTTACGTGGTAGTTGCAGTTATCGTCGTCGTTTTTTTGGGTCTTGCCCTTTATCTCTGGAGGCTCGACCGTCGCCTTACCAAAATTGAAAATCAAATAGAAGATCATGCGTGACAATTCATTTTTAGAGAGTGTAGGCAGGTATTTTGATGCCGCCGCACCCCATACCGGACTACCCGACGGCCTTCTCAGTCAAATTAAAGTTTGCAATTCGGTCTACCAGATCTACTTCCCGGTAAAGATCAATGGGGAAGTTCAGGTTATTGAAGCTTACCGCGCTCAGCACAGCCACCACCGTAGCCCCACGAAGGGTGGCATTCGTTACTCTAATCACGTTAATCAGGAAGAGGTGGTTGCGCTGGCGACCCTCATGTCCTACAAATGCGCCATTGTAGACGTGCCCTTCGGTGGAGCCAAAGGTGGCGTTCGCATCAACCCCTGGGAATACACGGAGAGTGACCTGGAAAAGATAACCCGTAGGTACACAACAGAGCTTATTCGCCGCAAATTCATCGGACCTGCCATTGATGTGCCAGCACCGGATTACGGTACCGGACCCCGAGAAATGGCCTGGATCTATGACACTTATCGGAGCTTTCACCCCGATGATATCAATGCAGCGGGTTGCGTGACCGGTAAACCGGTGAGCCAAAACGGCGTACGTGGTCGAACGGAAGCCACCGGGCGTGGTGTCTTTTATGGTATCCGGGAGGCTTGCAATCAGCAGGAATTGATGGATCGATTAGGCCTATCCCTCGGCATAGAAGGAAAGACCATGGTTGTACAGGGCCTAGGAAACGTAGGCTCTCATACGGCAACCATAAGTCAGGATGAAGGTGGTGTCGTTATTATCGGGGTATCCGAGGTAGAAGGGGCCATTTATAATTCCAAAGGCCTGGATATCCATGATGTGATGCGCCACCGCGCGGAGCACGGCAGTATCCTGAGCTATCCCGGCGCGCAGGCCTTTGGTAAGGACGAGCGTCGTGCAGTCATGGAATTCGAATGTGACATTCTGGTGCCAGCAGCGCTGGAAAACCAGATTGACGAACACAACGCGGCCAACGTCCGGGCAAAGATCGTTGCCGAGGCGGCTAACGGACCCGTTACGGCAAGCGGGGCTGCCATACTTGCTGAAAGAGGGGTCGTGGTGCTTCCGGATATCTACCTCAACGCGGGGGGAGTGACCGTCAGTTATTTTGAGTGGCTCAAAAACCTCAGCCACATGCGTTTCGGACGACTTCAAAAGCGGTTTGATGAGCAAAATTACCGAAGGATCGTTGAACAGATCGAATCGACGACCGGACGCGCGATCAGCGACCGAGACCGGGAAATGATCATCCACGGTGCCGATGAAATCGACCTGGTTCGATCCGGATTGGAGGAAACCATGATCAGTGGCTTCCACGGCGTCTACGAGCTTTACAAAGAGAAGGAGGGCATAAAGGACCTGCGGACGGCAGCCTTCGCCCTGGCAATCAGTAAGATATCAAATGACTACATCAGTTTGGGAATTTGGCCATAACGCCAATAGTGGCGAATATTATCCTTTTTCCCTGGAAATTGTGAAATAATAGTTGGTGCGGCTATCTTTGCCGCATCAACTTCGCTTATATTATACTATATGTCCGATAAACTTGACAAGATCGACCTCAGCATCCTGAAAATTCTTCAGGATAACAGTAAGATCACCAACCTCGACCTTTCCAAACGAATCGGGCTGAGTCCGGCTCCTACGCTTGAGCGGGTCAAAAAACTGGAGCAAAACGAGGTCATCCAAAGCTATCATGCCAAGATCAGCCCCGAAGCGATCGGTTTGATGGTGAAAACCTTCGTTTTGGTCTCACTCGACTGGCGAAAGAACCAAGCACGTGAGAATTTCCTCGAACAGGTTCAGAGCATCGAAGAGATCACGGAATGCTATATCATCACTGGAGAAGCCGACTTTCTCATCAAGATTGTCTGTAAAGACATTCCTACCTACGAGCGGCTACTGTTCAAGACGTTGCAGCAAATTGACGAAATAGAGCGACTCAAAACGCTCATGACGCTTTCTACGGTAAAGGATGTCAAACGCTTGCCTTACGACTACGATCAGGAATAGCGCTGCACTTTTATAGCGTTGTGTGAAGTCCACTGTGAATCGGTTAGGGATAGGATGCCTACTGGTGAACCTCCTGGCGGTATTGTATTGTACTTAAGGGAAGACGTAATAGATGACGAAGTTAAAGATCGGCCTGGTACAGCAGGCCAATAGTGGAGACCGTTCGGCTAACCTCGCAAAAAGTGAGGAAGGCATCCGACAGTGCAAAAATGAGGGCGCCGAGCTGATCGTTCTGCAGGAACTTCATACGGGCCTATATTTCTGCCAAACGGAATCCGTTGATGTTTTCGATCAGGCCGAACCAATTCCCGGACCCAGCACAGCATATTTTGGTTCCCTTGCAAGGGAACTGGACGTTGTGTTGGTGCTCAGTCTTTTCGAAAGCCGGGCGCCGGGGCTTTGTCATAATACGGCCGTGGTAATGGAACGCGATGGGAGCATTGCCGGCCGGTATCGCAAAATGCATATACCGGACGACCCTGCCTACTACGAAAAGTTTTATTTCACCCCCGGTGACATGGGTTTCACTCCCGTTCATACTTCGGTAGGTAAGCTTGGTGTACTGGTATGCTGGGACCAATGGTATCCGGAGGCCGCTCGACTGATGGCACTGGCCGGTGCGGAATTGCTGATTTATCCCACCGCTATCGGCTATGAAACCACCGATACCAAGGAGGAACAGGAGCGGCAGCGGGATGCCTGGATAATTTCCCAGCGCGGACATGCGGTTTATAACGGTCTTCCGGTTGTTGCCGTAAATCGCATTGGGTTTGAAGCCGATCCAAGCGCGGTTACCGGCGGCATACAGTTTTGGGGTAGCAGCTTTGTTGTCGGTCCTCAGGGTGAGTACCTCTACCGATCGCCACGGGACTCAGAAGACGTCAAGGTAGTAACCGTCGACCGGCAACGAACTGCGGATGTCCGGCGGATCTGGCCATTTTTCCGTGATCGACGCATAGACGCCTACGGTGACCTGCTCCGACGGTATATCGATTAGAATCCGTGGAGTAAAGGAAAGTCCCGTTTTCCAGCACTATCACCCGCGCAGAGTTGTCTTCCGTGGCGGAGTTCATTTGTTTGTGCGCACTACCTATAACCCGATGACGGTTGCTTAACCGAATCCGGGCCGCGTTACCTGCCAAAGTGAGCTACCAGTCCTGCTTTACCCAGGATATGCTCGCGGGCCGTAAAGATTACTCTTGGCGGGGGGGTGCCGGCTCCAAGGTCCAATTTTTCCGCACTTAGGGCGTAGATCGTCAGGTTGTAGGCGTGGGGCTCATCCCCCGGGGGCGGTGCGGCGCCATCATAGCGATTATTACCAAAGCTGTTCGTAGTCTGGATCACACCCTCGGGCATGCCTTCCGTACTCGCCCCGGTTTTCAGCGAAGTAACCGAAGCCGGGATATTAAAAGCACACCAATGCGTAAAGCCGGCCGGAGTAGGGGCGTCGGGGTCGTGAAGGACAATCAGATATGACTTGGTGCCCGATGGTGGGTTTTTCCAGGATAACTGCGGGCTGAGGTTTTGTCCGCCGACACCCATGCCGTCGAAACAATTCGCCGTTGGCACCTGTCCGAGAAACTGATCGCTCATTATAGTAAAATCTGCCATACAACTTTAGGATTTTGGTTACCCAACTTCTTCATCGTCCAGTAAGTTCGTATGACCTGCGTCCTCGCCCCCTATACCTACCTTTGCTACCAAAATAGAACCCTCCGTTGACAAAAGCAGAAAAGGCAGCCGATATTCAGCGCATACTGAATGAATGCTACCCCGAAGTGCCGATTCCCCTCGATCATAAGGATCCCTACACCTTGCTAGTTGCGGTACTGCTCTCTGCTCAATGTACCGATGTACGGGTAAATCAAGTGACGCCAAAGCTTTGGGCCTTAACGGATCGGCCGGAATACATGAAGGACCAACCCGTGGACACCATCAGGCAGATCATAAGGCCGTGCGGACTGTCTCCCGCAAAGAGTAAGGCTATAAAAGAGCTAAGCAGAATTATCTGTGAGGAGCACGGTGGTCATGTCCCCGACACATTTGCCGGACTCGAGGCTTTGCCCGGTGTGGGTCACAAGACCGCGAGTGTAGTGATGAGTCAGGCCTTTGGTGTGCCGGCCTTCCCCGTGGATACCCATATTCATCGATTGGCTTATCGTTGGGCGCTTTCAACGGGAAAGAACGTCGCTAAAACGGAAGCCGATCTGAAGCGGTTATTTCCCCGCGAGAATTGGAATAAGCTGCATTTGCAAATTATTTTCTTTGGCCGCGAATACTGCAAAGCCCGCGGTCACCGGATGATGGATTGTCCCATTTGTTCCATTCATGGCCGTCGCTCGCTACTGAAGCGCGAAACCAGTTAACTTGTCAGCGGAATGGAAGGAGAAACCCAGAATACAACGTGGTCTCGAAGGCTGCCCCGGATCCTATTGGGGGTCACGGCGGTCATATTGATCAGCCTGCTCTATCCGAACAACCTGACCTTCCCTTATCAATTCGAACTGAACCAGACCTGGCAGTACGCCGATCTGACCGCGCCCACATCCATTCCTATTCTTAAGCGGGAAGAACGGCTTGCGGCCGACCGGGAAGCGGTAATCCAGAATCTTACGCCCGTCTATCGTCGGGATACGAAAGTTGCCCGGGAGGCCCGGGCCGATTACATCGCGGCCTTCACTACGGCCCTTGATTCTGCCAGGTCCAGGAATACTTACCCGGGTTTGCTCCGGCAGCCGGAGGCACACCGACTCTACGGGCTCGAATTATTAGACCGCATATACCAGCGCGGGATCGTGCGGCTAAGGATCGAAGATGAAGCGCGGTCGGGTATGTCCACGGTCATTCAGATTGTCGACGGCAGTGAGGTCAACACCCGCACCATCGGCCAGGTTTTCACGACACCCGGAAGGGCCCAGCAATGGCTCACCGATAGTATTCTCTATACCAGGCTGGCCGCCCCGGACTTTTTGGTTCCACTGCTGGAAGATAAATTACGCTTCAACGTTTTCTATAACGACAGTCTCACCAATCGATTACGGGAACAGACGCTTGACGCCGTTAGCCCCTTTGACGGTCTCGTCGAGCAGGGTGATATTTTGGTCCGCCAGGGGGAAGTTATTTCGGATAATGTCTATCAGAAGCTGGTCAGTTACCGGAGCCTCTACAACAGTAACCTTCAGGGGACCACCACCTATCTCTCGGTTTATACGGGCTATACGTTGATCGTCGGATTAGTAATTCTCTTGTTGTTTCTGTATTTGCGGACCTTCTTCCCGCTGGTCTACGTGCGGCTCAAGAATCTCATATTTATACTGCTGTGGCCACTGCTCTATGCTATTATGGTGCGATCGATAGAGCTGGCTCCCGGCTTAAGCGCCTACGTCGTTCCGTTCTGTATCGTGCCGATCGTAATGCGGATCTTCTTTAATGAGCGGTTGGCATTTTTCGTGCACGTAGCCGTGGTCCTCATCGCCAGCTTTCTTACTTCACTGGGCTATCCTTACACCTTCCTGTCGATCATGGCGGGCGTGGTGGTCATCTTTATGGACATCGATACCCGCGATTGGTCACGTTTCTTCAGCAGCCTGATCTTGCTGTTTGCCTTTTATACCTTCGGATACGTTGGCATTCAGTTAGTACAGGGTGCCGGATGGTCGGGCATAAATTACGTGGACCTGCTTTGGCTGGGGCTTAATGTTTTCCTCGTGCTTTTGGCCTATCCACTGATCCCGCTGCTCGAACGGTTCTTCGGATTGATATCTCCCATCACGCTGGTCGAGTTGAATGATATGAATCGGCCCCTGCTCGAGAAGCTCGCGCGGCAGGCAGCGGGAACATGGCAGCACAGCCTGAACGTGGCGAACCTGGCCGAAAGGGTAGCCAGCGACATTGGCATCAACAGTCTCATGGTACGTACCGCGGCCCTTTACCACGACATTGGTAAGCTGAAGAATCCCGAGTACTTTATCGAAAACCAGACGGGGCCTAATCCGCACGACCGGATCACCGATCTCGAAAGTGCGAAGATTATCATAGATCACGTCAACGAAGGCGTCAAACTGGCCCGGTCGGCGGGTTTGCCGGACGTTATCATCGATTTTATACGCACTCACCATGGTACTACACGGACCGAGTACTTCTACCGTAACCACATCAAAAATCACCCGGAACGAGAGGTAGACGAACCCTATTTCCGGTACGATGGTCCGTTACCGGTGAGTAAAGAGCAAACCATTCTGATGCTGGCGGACAGCGTGGAGGCGGCTTCTAAATCCCTCAAGCAGCCGACGGAAGCCGAGCTTTATGATTTGATCGACAATATTATCCGGGGCAAGCTAAACAACGGCCAAATGGTCCAGAGCCACCTCAGCTTTCAGGAACTCGAAACGCTGCGTAGAATCTTCCGATCCGTTTTAAAGAGTTCCCATCAACTACGGATCGCCTATCCCGAGGAAGAGTAAGTCAGTTATCCACCAAGGAGGCGGCACCGTGAAAGTGAACCCCCGGTGAAATATTCTGTGCCGAATCGATCATCTGCTTGGCGAGCTGGTCGACATCGGTAGGATTATAATCGCCGAGCAGCGCGGGGGAGACGCTTCTGATGGCCCGGGTCAGGCCGGAGGCAATCTTTTCGCCCCACCGTAATTCTTCGCGGTTTCCCACCAGCACCCCCGGCCGGAAAATGTGAATTGACCAGAAATCCAGTCGAGTAATTGCTTCCTCCATCTCGCCCTTGGTGCGGGAATATAGGAAGGAGCTGTCCGAATTGGCACCCGCGGAGGAAACGACAAGGCATTGATTGGCTCCCGCGGACTGGGCCAGTTCCGCCGCCTGCAGTACGTATTCATAATCCACCCGCCGAAAGGCTTCCTCACTCCCCGCCTTTTTAATCGTTGTGCCGAGCGCGATAAAGATGTCCTGGCATTTAAAGATTTCCCGGTACCGCGGCAAATTATCAAAATGAATCAGGGGGTTATCCAACTTGGGGTGATCGATATGAAGGCGCCGGCGCGCAGGAGCGATCACCCGACGGTAAGCTTTATGCTGTAAAAGCTGCTGAAGCAATTCCCTGCCCACGAGGCCCGTAGCCCCGAGAAGTAGCGCCGTCTTTCTGCTGGCTACGATTTCCATGCCTTCCTCCATCTCTCACATAACCCTGCCTGCGGGGTCAGGTTTGCGGGATGCGTGGCTTTAGATGAAAGCGAGACAGGAACAGCATTCCCGCCAGGAAAAACAGGGCCAGTATCAATACGCTGATGCGCATACTACCGGTCAGGGCATCGAGGAAACCGAAAAGGAAAGTCCCCAGCACTATGGCTAGCTTTTCCAGCACGTCAAAAAAGCTGAACCAGGATGTGGTATCCAGGCGCTTGCCGGCTTTGTCGGTGTCGGCGGGGATCACCTTTGCATAGGTTGATCTGCTTAAAGATTGAACACCGCCCATCACCAGTCCAACGGCTCCGGCGATAAAGTAAAATTGAAGTTTACCGGTGACGAAATAGGCAAGTACACAGATGGAGGTCCAAATAATCAGTTCCACGTACAGGGCATATTTATTGCCCTTGATCTCGCTGATCCTGGCTGCCAGATAAGCTCCAGCAATAGCTACGATCTGTAAGATGAGGACCACGATGATTAATTCGGCCGTTTCAAAGCCCAGTTCCTTTTTTGCAAAAATGCTGGCCAGAAAGATGATCGTCTGCACACCGGCCGAGTAGCAGAAAAAGGCAATTAAGAACTGTTTGGCATCCGGATAATTGGTCAACCGCTGCCAAACCGCGGTCAATTCATGCCACCCCCGTGTAGCCATTTCCGCCAATCCAGTTCCGGGAGTGCGCACATCGTCGGGTAGTCTGGAAAGCGAAATGTAGGCAAAGACCAGCCACCATAATCCGACGGTCACGAAGGCCATCCGCACCGCCAGCGTTCCCTCTTCCGGCAAGCCAAACCAGCCGGGTTGCTGAACCATGGCCAAGTTCAATACAAGAAGCAGTACGCTGCCTATGTACCCCATGGCAAAACCCCGTGCACTCAGGCGATCAAAACGATCCTCCGTGGCGATAACGGGTAAAAAACTGTTGTAGAATACCAGTCCTCCCGCAAATCCGATCAGTCCGACGATGAACCCGAGGCTGCCGATCCACATCGTTTCCATTCCGGTAAAAAAGAACAAACTGAGGCACCCTAATCCGCCCATAGTGGTAAATACCTGAAGAAAGAACTTTCTTCTGCCGCCTGCATCCGCAATGCCACTTAGTAGAGGAGAAAGTAACGCGATGACCAGGTAGCTAAAGGTGATCAAATAGGCAAACCAGGAGCTATTGGTGAAAGCCAGGCCAAAAACCGTGAATCGCTCGTCAATTACGCCTTCAAAGTAGGGGGGGAAAATGGCGGTCGTGATTACCAGGGCAAAGGCGGAATTCGCCCAGTCAAAAAGGGCCCAGCCGTTGAGGGTACGGGGGTCGTTTAAGGTTTGTTGCATGCCCTAAAGGTAGCCGCTTCCCCACCGTTATCACTACCTTGCCGCCGCATAAGCTCAAATGAAATCATACCTAAATGCCCCTGATTAAAAGTATATCCGGCTTTCGAGGAACCATTGGCGGACGCCCCGGAGATAATCTGACCCCTGAAGACATTGTTTCCAGCGTAGCCGGCTATGCTGATTGGTTGTTGCGTACCGGCGCCGAGCCAACAGTGGTGATCGGTCGCGACGGCCGACCTTCCGGTGCGGTGGTGTCCGCGCTAACCGCGGCTACGCTTCAGAGCATGGGAATTGACGTGATCGACTGCGGTCTTGCGACCACGCCTACGGTTGAGATGGCCGTTAAAACCCGTGGAGCAGGTGGTGGAATCATCCTTTCCGCCAGCCATAACCCAAAAGAATATAATGCCCTGAAATTGCTCAACGCCGAAGGGGAATTCATCAGTCACGAGGCGGGTCAGGATCTGATCCACACCGTTCGGGCTGGCAACATTACCTATGCCGAAGTGGATGATCTGGGGTCTCTCGGGCAGGACACATCAGCCCTGGCGGATCATATTGAAGCCGTGCTGAACCATGCGCTCGTCGATGTAGAAGCCATCCGCAAAGCGAATCTGTCCGTAGTCCTGGATGCGGTGAATAGCGTCGGTGCTATCGCCATTCCCCCCCTGTGTGAGGCCTTAGGGGTAAGTTGTACGGTGATCAATGGTACGGTAAACGGGCAATTCGCGCATAACCCAGAGCCACTTCCGGCCCATTTGCAAGATCTGATTTCCGAGGTCAAGCAGCATCAGGCTGATCTGGGGATCGCCGTCGATCCGGACGTGGATCGACTGGCCTTGGTCGGCCCCGGCGGACAGTGGATCGGAGAGGAATATACTCTGGTCGCGGTCGCTGATTACGTGCTTGCCCATGACCCGGGCCCGGTGGTCAGTAACCTCAGCAGCAGCAGGGCACTGGCGGATCTGGCAAAATCGTACGGCCAGGACTACCATGCCTCCGCGGTCGGGGAGGTGAACGTGGTAGCCAAGATGAAAGAAGTAAACGCAACGATCGGGGGTGAAGGAAACGGCGGGATTATTGATCCCCGCCTTCATTATGGAAGGGATAGTCTGATCGGACTTGCGCTGGTACTGAGTCATTTGGCTACCAGCGGCAAAAGTATCAACCAACTCAGGGAATCCTACACCCACTACGAGATGGTAAAAGACAAGATCAGCCTTGATCCTGGACTGGATCTTCCGGAAGCGCTCAATGCCATGGAAGCCCTGTATCCCGATACGCCAAAGACGAATATTGACGGGTTGAAACTTGATTTTCCGGATGGGTGGGTACACCTGCGGGGCTCCAATACCGAACCCATCGTGCGGGTGTACGCCGAAGCAAATTCCCAGGCGCGGGCACAGGAACTGGCAGGCGAGGTTAAAGCCCGGTTTATAGAGATGACCCGTTAATTTTTCAAGCAGAAATCATGAAACTAAAGCACGCAGCTTCCGGAAATTTTTTCCTCATCGCCGGCCCCTGTGCCATAGAAGGGGAAGCGATGGCCTTCCGCATCGCGGAACGGATCAAAGACATAACCGAAAAACTGAAGATCTCTTTCATTTTCAAAGGCAGCTATCGCAAAGCAAATCGTAGCCGTATTGATAGCTTTTCGGGCATCGGAGACAAAGAAGCACTCCGCATTCTTCGAAAAATCGGTGAGCAACTCGAATTACCAACAACCACTGACATCCATGCCGACGAGGAAGCGGTGATGGCGGCTGAGTTCGTGGACATCTTGCAGATTCCTGCTTTTCTCTGCCGACAAACTTCACTGCTCCAGGCCGCCGCCGAAACGGGGAAAGTGGTCAACATAAAAAAGGGTCAGTTTATGAGCCCCTCCTCGATGCAGCACGCTGCCCAGAAGGTCCGGGATAGTGGCAACGACCGGGTCTGGCTGACGGAAAGAGGCGTCACCTTCGGGTATACCGATCTGGTGGTGGATTTCCGGGGTATACCCACTATGCAATCCTTCGGTACGCCGGTAATTCTTGATTGTACCCATAGTCTTCAGCAACCCAATCAAAGCAGCGGCGTTACCGGTGGCCGACCGGCTATGATCGAGACGATCGCTAAAGCCGGTGTTGCGGTAGGGGTAGACGGACTCTTTTTAGAAACCCACTACAATCCGTCGGAGGCGAAAAGTGACGCCGCTAATATGCTGCCGCTTGACCGATTAGAAGGGCTGTTGACAAAATTGGTGGCTATCCGTCAGGCTGTACGGTGAAGGACATGAACTCCAATTCTCGTTAACCCACTGCCGTTCCTCCCGTGGCTCAGGCCGATGGGTAAGCATACAATATCCTATCCCAAAACAAAGGCGCCAGAAAATGGATAAAATCCATTTTCTGGCGCCAAAGTTGATGCTACGTTACAGGCATTTTACGTCCTAACCTAAATCTGCTCGGCTTAAATGTGCTGAGCTATGATGTTTTCGTAGCGTTCCTGCCGACCACTGGTCTGAGCGGGCTCTCCGGTTGTGAGGCCGATTTCCGCAAGTTGCTCGAGGGTGAGGCCACCTTCCTCGTACTTTTTGCCGTTGCCGCTGTCGAAGCTGGCGTAGCGTTCCGTGCGCATCTCGTTGAACTTTGATTTGGTAAGTACGCGGTCGGCTGCCAGCAGGGCACGGGCGAATATGTCCATTCCTCCCACGTGGGCGTGGAAGATATCCTCCAGGTCGGTAGAGTTACGCCGGGTCTTGGCATCGAAGTTCACCCCGCCGCCCTGGAGACCGCCCGATTGGAGGATGATGATCATCGCCTCGGTAAGCTCCTGTACGCTGTTGGGGAATTGATCCGTGTCCCACCCATTCTGGTAATCGCCCCGGTTGGCATCGATGCTTCCCAGTAAGCCCTGACTGGCGGCGACCGCCAGTTCGTGCTCGAAGGTGTGTTGCGCCAGAGTGGCATGGTTGACTTCCAGATTCAGCTTGAAATCGTCGAGCAGATCGTACTGCCGAAGGAAGCCGGCCACCGTAGCCGCGTCGAAATCATACTGGTGCTTGCTCGGTTCGAAGGGTTTGGGTTCGATGAAGAAGGTACCGGTGAATCCTTGACCGCGAGCGTAATCACGCGCCATTGTCAGAAAACGTGCCAAGTGCTCGGTTTCCCGCTTAAGATCGGTATTCAGCAGGCTCATATAGCCTTCCCTTCCTCCCCAGAAGACGTAGTTCTCGCCATTCAGCTTTATCGTGGCATCGATGGCACCCTTTAGCTGAGCGCCGGCGTAGGCAACCACGTTAAAATCTGGGTTAGTGCTCGCGCCGTTCATGTAGCGCGGGTTGCTGAACAGGTTGGCCGTGCCCCATAGACACTTGATACCGGTTGCGTCCATCTTCTGCTTGACGTAATCGGTCACCTCATCGAGGCGCTTCCGGTAAGTTTTCAGGTCGGCTCCAGCCTCTTCCAGCAGGTCGACATCGTGGAAGCAGAAGTAGTCAATACCCAGCTTTTCGAGGATCTCGAAGCCTGCATCGGCGGTTTTCTTGGCCTCCTTTACCGGATCGGAATCGCCTAACCATGGATAGTTGGCCGTGCCCGGGCCAAAAGGATCCCCGCCCGTGTTCCGAAGGGTGTGCCACCACGCCATGGCAAACTTGAAGTGTTCGGCCATGCTTTTGCCGGCCACCACCTGATCCTTTTTGTAGTACTTAAAGGCCAGGGGGTTGTCACTTTCCGGGCCCTCATAAGGGATGGTGGGGATTTGCTTAAAGTATTCTGCCATGATGTGGACTGATTATTTTAGGGGCCGAAGGTAAGTGACGGGAAGGAAAAGGAAAGAAAATTACGCAATCGATTTCGTCTCTTTCTTACTCCTCCTTCGGAATGGCACCCGTAGCCTGACCGAAAAAGAATACGAACTGTTGCATCTGATTCGCGAGCTCTTTATTCTGTGTTGCCCGAAAATAGGTGTCGGCCAGCCCCCGGAGGGTTTGATAAAACATCCGGTCCATTTCCAGAACCTGCATGTCCTTAGTCCAGAGGTCGATCTTCAGCGTTTCCTTGGTATTCTCGTCAAAGAGACTGAGCAACATCGCCTTACAGGCCTGGGGATGTTGCCCATTGGGGTTGTCACTCGCCGACCAGTTCATTGAAACGGGCATATTGCTATCGTCGAGACCAACGTCGACCGTGATCCTGCTTTTCTTTTTGACCTTATTCTTTGCCATCGCTAAGTTTTTTCGCAAGGTAGGGTAGGGTCAGCAATTAGGACGGTCCGCGACAGGTAAGGTCGAAACCGGTTCCGCTTGGTGGGTAGCAGAAGGCAGGATACTTTGAATGCCGTACTTTACCGACAAATTCATTTCATGTTCCTGCTCACCGGCGCCAATGGTTTTATCGGCAGTGTTTTGGTTAAGTTTCTCAATCAGCAAGGCATCACCGACCTGATACTGGTGGACGATTTCGTTCACTATGAAGATAAAACGCCGAACCTTGAGGGAAAGGACTTTCTGGTTAAGGTGGAACGGGATACGCTATTTACAATCTGGGACCAAGAGCAATGGCCACTCAAGGGCGTCTATCATTTAGGGGCACGCACCGATACCACGGAGACCGATCCGCGGATCTTTGACCGGCTGAACCGGGAATTCAGCATGGAAGTTTGGAATCGCTGCAGCCGGGCGGGGATACCGCTGGTCTATGCCAGCAGCGCGGCTACGTACGGAGATGGCACCCTGGGCTTCTCCGACCAGCTGTCTCCCGAAAAACTTGAACCGCTAAATGAGTACGGCCGCAGTAAGAATGATTTTGATGCATGGGCGCTTTCGCGCCCCGACTCGCCACCGGCCTGGTACGGCCTGAAATTTTTTAATGTATACGGCCCCAATGAATACCATAAGGGGCGTATGGCAAGCGTCGTCTGGCACGCCTACCGGCAGGTATTGGCTACCAGTAAGATGAATCTGTTCCGAAGCCATCGGGATGATGTCGCGGACGGAGAACAGTCGCGAGATTTCATTTACGTGATCGACCTGTGTCGGGTGTGCTATTACCTGATGGAACACCGGCCGGACCCCTCCGGCCTCTATAACCTTGGCACCGGGAAGGCTCGTACCTTTCGACACTTGGTCGAAGCTACCTTTAGGGCCATGGATAGGTCAACGACCATCAATTTTGTCGATACACCAGAAGATTTACGAAAGAACTATCAGTATTTCACGGAAGCGGACACGGATAAGTTAAGGGAAGCAGGATACACTACGCCCTTTACAAGCCTGGAAGACGGGGTCCGAGAATACGTTCAGGATTACCTTATTCCACAGAAATATTACTAAAGTAACCTTCATTTTAACTGACCCGAATGGAACACCATCCGCAGACACTAGGCGAATTCATCATTTCGAACCAAAAGGACTTTGAATACTCTTCGGGTGAGCTCACCCGCCTGCTGAATTGTATTCGCCTGGCCGCCAAAGTTGTTAACCACGAGATCCGGCAAGCTGGGTTGGTCGATATTACCGGGACGATCGGTAACGTGAACGTACAGGGAGAGGAGCAAAAAAAGCTGGACGTTTTCGCCAACGATGTCTTTATCAATGCCCTTACCAATCGCAACATTGTATGCGGCATCGTTTCCGAGGAGAATGACGATTATATCACGATCAGCGGTGCCAATAATGCCCACCGTAACAAATACGTGGTCGTAATGGATCCCCTGGACGGGAGCTCAAACATCGACGCCGCGGTGTCCGTAGGTACGATCTTCGGGATCTACCGCAGAATCTCTCCGGAAGGTACCCCCGTCACCCGCGAAGACTTTTTGCAACCCGGCAATATGCAAGTTGCTGCGGGTTACGTAATCTACGGTACCTCCACCATTTTGGTTTACACGACGGGGAATGGGGTAAACGGCTTCACGCTAAACCCCGCTATCGGTACGTATTACCTTTCCCATCCCAATATCCGCATCCCCGAAGAAGGGCACGTTTATTCGGTCAATGAAGGCAACTACGTACACTTTCCACAAGGGGTGAAAGATTACATTAAGTACTGCCAGAAAGAGGAGGAAGACCGACCCTACACAAGTCGGTACATCGGGAGTATGGTGAGTGACATCCACCGCAACCTGGTGCAAGGTGGCATCTATATTTATCCTAAAAGCTCGGAAAGGGAAGATGGCAAACTCCGGCTGGTATATGAATGTAACCCGATTGCCTTTATCCTTGAGCAGGCCGGTGGACGGGCAACTGATGGCCACCGTCGGATTTTAGATATCAAGCCGGAGCATATTCATGAGCGTGTCCCCCTCTTTGGTGGGAGTAAGAAAATGGTCGATAAGGCAATGTCCTTTCTTAAATAGACGGTGGTGAAAGAAAGAATTATCTCGGTTGACCTGATGCGCGGACTTACCATAGCCGCGATGATACTCGTTAACAACCCGGGTTCCTGGAACCACGTGTATTCGCCGCTACTGCACGCTCACTGGCATGGGTACACCCCCACAGACTTGATCTTTCCCTTTTTCCTCTTTTTGGTCGGCTGCTCCATCAGCTTTGCTTACCGCAACCGGGAACCGAACAGCGATACCTACCGCAAGATCGGGATTCGCAGTTTTAAATTGATTGCCCTCGGCCTGTTCCTTGGGGCATTTCTGATCTATCCTCCCTTTGTGAAGTCATGGTCGGAAATCAGGTTTCCCGGTGTCCTGCAGCGTATCGGTCTGGTTTTTCTGATCTCCGCCCCCCTGGCTTTGCACCTGCGCACCGCCGCCCTGGTGACCGTATCGGTAGTCCTTCTTCTGGGGTATTGGGTGCTGATGGGTTTCGTTCCGCTGGAGGGCGTCTTGCCGACCTATGAACGAGACCCATACAATTGGGCGATGTACCTCGACAAAATGATCCTAGGTACGCATACCTGGCAAGAGGATTATGATCCGGAGGGGCTGCTGAGCACCTTGCCAGCGGTGGTTACCTGCCTGATCGGAGTAGTAACCGGCCGGTTTTTGATAGGGCCGCGGGAGCAAAAAATCAAGGGACTTCTGCTTGCAGGATTCGGTTTATTACTGCTCGGTCACGCCTGGGGAATTGTCTTCCCGATCAATAAGGCACTGTGGACCAGCAGCTTTGTCCTCGTAACCGGCGGTTGGGCGCTTATCGTTCTAGCCGCTATCTACTACACCACTGACGTAAAGCATTGGGAGTGGGGAAGATTGTTTATTTATGCTGGAGCCAATGCGCTCATTCTCTATTTCCTGTCCAGCTTTTTTGCCAAAATCTTCGGTAGTATACCGGTAGGCGATACCTCCTTGCACGGCTATCTGTACCAAACCGTTTTCGTCCACGATTTTATGCCCGAGAAACTGTCCAGTCTGCTGTACGCTATGGTACTCGTCGCGATCTACCTGGCGCTGGGAGCCTTCTTATACCGCAAAAAGATTTTCATCAAGGTGTAGCTCAACTCCCCAACGGGGGTATGGGTGCCGGCTTGAAACCCCAACGGGTTTTAGGAAATTCGCCTGCTTGTCCGGCAAAACTGCCTGCTCAGTCGCTCAGGGTGTGCCTGCGACACCAACGCGTACCGAAGTTTGGCTCGCGGTTTCTACGAACCCAGTCTGGCTGACAGCATTATAGGGTAAACGATCGTATGCAACGCTACCTCATTACTACGCTTTTTACGCTGATAAGCTACTTCGTGCTGGCGCAGATTGGCGTGGACGAAAATCCGCCCACCGATCCCGATGCGGGTTGGACAGAATCGCCCACGCTTTGGATTCTCCTTGCTATCGTGCTACTTGGTGCATTGCTTGTGTTGAGGAAACGGACGAAACGCACCGGCAGGTAAACCTCACCGTGAGCCAATCGTAGCCAGACCCCTGGTCAATTCCCGTATGATTCCCTTCCGCGAAGGATCGTAGATCCAGTTGGTGTCGAACCTGCCAAGCAGTTCCGCATTAGCTTCCCTTGCTAGCGCAAGACTATGGAATTCGGTGGACTTATTATGCTGAAAAAAGGCTACCTCGTTGAGGATCTCCTGGTCAATTTTGTACATCACGAAATCACTGATCATCAACACGTCAGCATCTTCGTAGTCATGACTTTTTAGTTGCCTCAGGGCTTCATAGACTGCCAGCGTGGCGTCGGTACCTCCATAAAAGGACATCCGGAAGAACTTCGCTAAATCGTCGACGGAGTTTGCGATGTCGTGAAGGTCGAGAGTTTGAATGCCGGTGCTGAAGCTGATAAGGTAAGCACGTCGATTGGTGTTAATAGCCATTTTGAGGATACCGAAGGTCAGCACTTTGGCGATTTCCTCCGCGCGTCCCATCATGGACTGGCTGGTATCGACGCAAACGATAAACGGACCGCGTTCACGCTGCCTGACGCGTTGATCGATCTCCATAAACTGCTCTTCACTTCGTTTCAGCCTTCTGTCCTCATACCGCAGGGTAAGTAAATTTTCGTCGGCAAATTTTTTCAGGAATGCCGTTTCGGTATCCGTTCGGCTTAACAAGGCTGCCTCTGAACTGAGAATGTGACTCAGTTCCTTGCTTTCGTGGACGCCTACAATCTCAGACCTACCGTGCGGATCGGCTATCCATTCCTGGCGAACGATGGTTTTCTCGAAAGTCTCTTCTTCAATTTCGATTTCCGCCTCCCGTAACTTGCCCAGCAGATCGGCGAGTCGGCGCAGACTCTCCTCATCCGCTAGGAGGTTATCGTACTCCTTCAGTACTTCGAAGCTCGTTGACTGCCAAAGGTCTCTGCTCATATCCCACCCCAGGTAATCGGTGAAGGGATCAAGGATAGAGGTCAGTTGTCGATATTCTTGGACCTTTTGTTCCAATCGTTCGAGGTAGCTCTCCTTGGCAGCCGTCAACTTACGTAATTGATAGGCCAGAATTCTGGCCTGAAGCAACGCGTCCCACTGACTGAGCAGGTCGGTTAAGATGCGATCAAAACTCTGGTGGTCCGCAGGGGTCCATTTGTCCGTCTCCGTTTCGAAGAACTTTGCCAACCGATCAGCGTAAAATGCGGTGTCCAATTCCTCCCGGGCGTACTCCGTACGTAGGAATTGTAACAGATGGGGATAGCGATGCCGGAAAGCTTTCGCGGGGGTCACGGACCACCCCTTCAAGAAATCAACTTCCTTCGCGTAAGGATGCTTGGCTTCGACTTTTTGAAAGGTCTTCTTGATCCAGTAAAGGGTGTCCAATACGATCTGACGGGTAATACTCTCGTTGCCCTCGCAGAGAAAAAGCAGCTGATCGACGGAAAAAATGTCATCTATCGCTTGCTTAAAGTAATCGGCGTAGCGGTCATTGAGCGCTTCATCGGAGAGGGGGCTCCGGGTCAGGTGGGACCGCATGTACTCCACCAGATACCGTCGGGTTCTGCGATCGAGCAAATTGCCGAATTCGATGAATCGCTGAAATTCCGATTCTAGTACGTCATCTATGGAGTTCACGAAAGGAAAACCCCGCCGCAGGTATTGAGTTCAGCCACTTAAAGGGCCGCCAACCGGGATTCGGATGGCGGCCGAGAAAACCACTTAGAGAAAAAATAAATCTTAGTTAACGGGCACGTCTAAAGGTCGGCCAGCCCGAAGTGGTCGATGACGGTGAGTAGCTTCTGGCCGTAGAGCGGATCCCGGCTATAGCCGGCCCGCACGAGTGCGCCGATCCACTGCTGGTAATTGACTGCTTCGTTGGCTAGTTCAGGAAATCGACGTTCGATCAACTGGCTATGGGCGCGCCAGCTACTCCAGGCATTATCGTATCGATTGGTGGCGTTGGTTTCCGGAAAGTGGTTGTGCATTTCCCGGGATTCCAACCGGTTCCCGCATTACTTTCCACGATGGCCATGGCCATTTTGGCTGGGGCGGGAATGAGGAATTTCTCTTCTTCCGTGCGGGCCACCCGATCGAAGCGCTCGATGTATGCCCGTACCGCCGCTTCGTCAAAGTCCGTAACGGCCCAAACTTTCTTTTCATTCTCAGGCGCTTTCAACAGCGAAGGCATGATGCTCAAAGTGGAGGTGGAGCCGGCTTCCGCGGTTTCCGATACCGCTTGATTGCCAGCATCAGCAGCTCCCACCGAAACCGTAAAGTCTATTTGCTTTTGGGTCAGAACGAATGCAGCTATCGCGATCAACCCGAGCCGAAACCAGGTCAGTCTCAACCGAGTCATCCACACCGGAGGGATGTATTCCGTATTTGCCGCCCGGTGACAGGCCGAGGTGAATAGCTGTCGGGTACGCGTACGCATCCTTTGGGCCAGTAGCCACCAATTGATACTGAAAATCTTATCGTGCTGAGCCGACGCAGCGGGCCTTGTGAATGGAGACATAACCGTGTACTTTTTTGCAACCACGCCCGGTACCTCCGGGGCAAGACAAATATACAAGCTTATGTTTTAAATATGCAAATAAAAACAACAAACAGTTTTATTTGGCCTGTCGGATCAGGATCCGGATAGGGGAGGCGTCGCCTCCGGCTATTTTGAGCGGCAGGCAGATCATTTCGTAATCGCCCTCGGCGGTATCTCGCAGGTCAACCCCCTCGATGATCCATACCTTGGCGCCCATCAGTGCCCGGTGGGTCTGTGGATTTCCGTGGTGGAAGGGACCTACCGACAGGTAGTCGACACCAATGAGTTGAAGTCTTTTTTCGGCGATCCACCGTGCCGCATCCGGTCCGATAGCGTGGTAATCCCGGTCAAAGGGTTCTTGCGGCCAATTCACTTTATCGCTATTGGGTGTACGAAGAATGAGCCTTTCACCGGGCTTTACCGGTCGGGTACGGGCAACGTAAGCCTCCAGGTCTTCGGGGGTTACTTCGGCTTCCGGAGTCACGTTGGCGATACGAACGGGACCAATACCAATCTCGAAGGGGGCCTGAGAAATGTCTACCCCCTGGGCAAGAAAATGGTTTGGGGCATCCATATGGGTGCCGCTGTGTAAACTCATATGGAGTACGGAAACCATGGCGGAATCACCGCAGTGAATACAGCTCAGCGTTTCGAGGTGGGTGGCAGGCTGACCGGGCCAGCCGGTCATGCCTGGAAAAATCGGGTAGCTGACGTCTTTCCATCCTTCGTACCATTCGCCCATACGCGTATTACTTGTTTTGAAGAGGTAAGGGCATAAACGGGGAATAGTTGAACGGGCCGTCCACTTATTCCCTTTGGCAAATGCCATAAATATTTGGCTAATCCGACAAGGGCGATTATCTTGCTCTTCGAATCGGCCACCGAGCCGATGAAGAACCGAGTCGATCGTGCAAATTTTTTCGACTGGCCGTCGAGCTTGATTTAGTATTATAGTCAAAAATGTTTTCAGATGGCCGCACCCGGAGACCACCGCCTATACTGGCGGACGAATCTCAGGTATTTAGCAATTCTACTTACGATATGGTTTGCCGTCAGCTTCGGCTGCGGCATACTTTTGGTCGAGCCACTCAATCGATTGCGTATCGGGGGCGCCAAGCTAGGATTTTGGTTCGCCCAGCAGGGGAGTATCTACGTTTTCGTGGTGCTCATCTTCGTCTACGTTTACCTCATGAACCGACTTGACCGCCGCTACGGTGTCGATGAATAGCTCCACTGTAACAACATGACCGTACAAGCCTGGACTTACCTCATTGTTGGGGCCACCTTTTTACTCTACATTGGCATCGCTTTTTGGGCTCGTGCCGGTTCGACACAGGAATTTTACGTGGCCGGTGGAGGGGTTCATCCCATTGCCAATGGTATGGCCACGGCTGCCGATTGGATGAGCGCCGCGAGTTTCATTTCCATGGCGGGCATTATCAGCTTTGCCGGCTACGACGGGGCAGTCTACCTAATGGGCTGGACCGGCGGCTACGTGCTTCTGGCGCTTTTGCTTGCCCCCTACCTTCGGAAATTTGGCAAGTTTACCGTCCCGGATTTCATCGGCGATCGCTACTATTCGAACGTAGCCCGCACCGTTGCGGTGATTTGTGCCATCATCGTCAGTTTTACCTACGTAGCCGGTCAAATGCGCGGGGTGGGATTGGTTTTCAGCCGATTCCTGGAAGTCGAGATCAATACGGGGGTATACATCGGCACCGTAGTGGTTTTCTTTTACGCCATCATGGGAGGAATGAAGGGCATAACCTACACCCAGGTGGCTCAGTACTGTGTGCTGATTTTCGCCTATATGGTGCCAGCCATTTTCATCTCTTTCCAGATGACCGGTAACGTCATTCCCCAACTCGGCTTTATCGGAGACATGAACGATGGCTCGGGAATGGCCGTGCTGGATAAGCTGGATCAGCTGCATACCGAGCTTGGCTTTGCCGAGTATACCAACGGTACCAAATCCACCATCGACGTTTTTGCCATCACGCTCGCCCTCATGGCGGGCACGGCCGGGCTTCCCCACGTGATCGTACGCTTTTTTACCGTGCCGCGGGTGAGGGATGCCCGGATCAGTGCGGGATGGGCCTTGCTTTTCATCGCCATTCTATATACCACCGCGCCGGCCATCGCCGCTTTTGCCCGAACGAATTTGATCGCGACCATCGACGATCGGCCCTATACGGAGTTGCCCCCTTGGTTTTCCAAGTGGGAGGAGACGGCTCTCGTAGCCTGGAAGGATAAAAACGACGATGGACGCTTGCAGTACGGTCCCGGCGACGCCTTCGTTGGCCCGGTAGATCAGGTACTTGATGGCGACGGAGCGCAGGTCTTAGGCCAATACGGAGAGGCCACTCTTAATAACCCGCCCACCGATAATCTTAACGAAGTCTACATAGACCGGGACATCATGGTGTTGGCCAACCCGGAAATCGCCCGCCTCCCGGCGTGGATCATTGCTCTCGTAGCCGCGGGAGGATTAGCGGCGGCCCTCTCTACTGCGGCGGGTTTACTATTGGTCATCAGTACGGCCGTCAGCCGCGACCTTATGCGGAAGCAGATTAAACCCCACATGAGTGAAAAAGAGGAACTGTGGTGGGCAAGGGGAGGAGCAGCCCTGGCCGTGCTCGTGGCCGCGTACTTCGGAGTAAATCCGCCGGGGTTCGTCGCTGCAACCGTCGCCCTGGCTTTTGGTCTGGCCGCCGCCAGTTTTTTCCCGGCGATCGTGCTCGGGATATTCGACAAGCGGATGAATCGCGCCGGTGCGGTATCGGGCATGCTGGTCGGCATCATTCTCATGTTCTTCTATATGGCGGTGTATCGGCTCGGCTGGTTCGTCACCGAAGTCCCGCCCGCTTCCGAGTGGTGGTTCGGAATCAGTCCGGAAGGATTCGGAAGTGTCGCGATGCTGGTCAACCTCATCGTCGCCCTAGTCGTGAGCCGGCTCACTCCGCCGCCCCCGGAGGACGTACAGGAAATCGTGGAAACGATTCGTATCCCCCGGGGTGCGGGAGCGGCGGTCGATCACTGATCCGCGACCGGTTTCCCTTGCGATAATGTTGGAACCCTATTCCTGGACCGGAATTGTTGGACAGCTGTTCGTGCTCCGGCTTTCCCCAGTGAAATTAAATTTCGGGAGCTACTTTATGCAAATCCCTACCGGCACGCATCAATCGAAAAAATTAATTCGAGATGCACTACCCCATACTTTCATTTCTGCTAATCTTACTTAGCACTAGTGCCTTTTCTCAGGCGGAACAGGCTATAGCCTCCCAGATTGACAAGGTCACGGTGTACCGACACGGCGCTCAGGTGCAACGATCAGCCGCGATCCAGACAGGCGAGGGGCGGCATACGCTGATCTTTACGGGAATCACAACATCCCTGGTCGAGAAGAGTATCCAGGTTTCCGTCCAGAATCCTGATCTGCTGATTCTAAGCGTCCTGCAACAAGTCCACTTTCCCGACGCACCCCTTGAAACCGCCGATGACGGTAGGGTGAATACCCAGCTAAAGAGCCTTGGTACACGACAACGCCGACTGGAAACTCAAATCTCGATCGGCAAGGAGGAAGAAGCAATCCTGCAAGTTAATCGCGAATTGGGGGGTACCGAAGCCGGGCTCGATGCCGTTGAGCTGGAAAGGGGCGTGCGGTACCATCGGGAACGGCTGACCGCCATACGGATGGAGCGTCTCCAGCTGCGGGATAGCTTGCGAAGTCTGGAGACCTTTCGGGACAGTCTCGTCCGGCAGCTTTCCCAGTTAAGCGGTGATACCATTACCGAAGCCACAAGCCAAATAGTGGTAGAAATCGATGCGCAGCGACCACTTCAGGACAGTATGAAGTTGTCGTATCTCGTGGCCGATGCGGCCTGGGATCCCGCCTATGACGTACGACTTATAGATGTTGGCCAACCCCTTGATTTGCGGTTTAATGCACGCGTTCACCAGGAGTCGGGGGAAGATTGGGAGGACGTTCACCTGATCCTATCCACCGGAAACCCGGCGCGTTCCGCCAGTTCTCCGGACTTGCTTACCTGGAGGTTAGCTCCTTATCTCCGTCCACCAACTTACGACCGTTCCGATCCCGGCCTGGACCTGACTACGGTGCGGGAAGTCAGTGGCCAGGTGACCGATCAAGATGGAAACCCCCTGATCGGTGTTTCCGTCACCGTACCCGGGTCCTCGATCGGCACCGTTACCGATCTTTCTGGTCATTACCGCTTACAACTACCGGAGAAATCACGTGAGCTTATTTTTTCTTCCACCGGCTACGAAAATCGGACGATCGGGATCACCGGACCGCGTATGGATGCTCTGTTGTCCGAACAGGCCGTAGTGCTGGATGAGGTCGTGGTTACCGGCTACGGCGGTATGGATGGAAAGGTGGCCGGATTGCTAACACAAGCGACTCGCAATAAAGGAAATGATGGTACGCCCTCAGTTCCGATGACGGTCGAACGGCGGCCGACGACCCTCAACTTTGCTATCGATCTGCCCTATACCATTCCTTCCGGAACGCCGGCCCGAATCCTCCCTATCCAACGATTTAACTTACCGGCCGTTTACCGGCATACCGCCGTACCTAAAGTGGAAGAACGCGTATTTCTATCCGCTATCGTGAGAGATTGGGAGCAGTACGACCTGATGAGTGGGGAAATGGAGCTTTTCGTAGGTGGCATCTACCTGGGTTCCGGCCAACTGGAGGTAAGCCAGACGGCTGACAGCCTTGTCTTCTCCCTGGGCGCCGATCCGGGGGTAGTTGTCGAACGGAGTGCTGCCCAACGCTTCGATCGCAACAGCGGCCTTTTTGGGGGAAGCGAACGGTTTGGCGGGATTGGGAAATCATCGCCCGTAACACTAAACAGGTTCCTATCGATCTCCTAATTATGGACCAGGTTCCCATCACCGCGGACGGGAGTGTCGACATCGAAACCGACCTACCGGAAGGTGTTGATTATAACCCGGTGACCGGCATACTGACGTGGCACGGGGAACTCAAGCCGGGTAGCAAGTGGGAAACGGAATTTGGATACCGGGTCCGTTATTCCACGAATGCCCCGATCTACCTGGAATAGCCCGTCGAAAGTTGGTGGTGTACCTTTGGCACCTACCATAATCGATGAAAGTGAGTATTGATCGCCTATATATTGCCGCCACTTCCCAGCACGTGGGAAAAACAACTTGCACGCTTGGACTCATGGCCGCTATTCAGCAGCGGGGTAATCGGGTGAGCTATTGCAAGCCCGTAGGTCAGGAGTGGGTCGAGATGGGCGGGTTACAAGTCGACAAGGATGCCTTGCTCTTCGCACGGGGGATGCAATTCGATTTGCACGCCGAGTTACATAGCCCCGTTATTATTGGCCGGGGAGTGACCGCCAAATATCTCGATGAGCCAGGTAAATTCGACTTTAGAACGGCGATTACCAAGGCTAGCCGAAAGTTACAGGCGCGCAATGAATTCGTGATCTACGAAGGTACGGGGCACCCGGGTGTCGGGAGTGTATGTGACGTCAGTAATGCTCAGGTAGCGCAATTGCTGAATGCTCCGGTGGTCATGATCGTTGAGGGGGGCATCGGTAGCACGATCGATAAGCTCAACATGAACCTGGCCATGTTTCGTGAACGCCGGGTGCCGGTTCGTGGGGTGATCGTCAATAAGACGCGTCCCGCCAAACTGGAAAAAGTAAGAAAGTACGTGGGTATGTACCTGGAAAAGAAAGGCATACCCCTCCTAGGTGTTTTACCCTTCGAGAAAGTGCTGGCCAATCCTATTATGGCTTCGATCCGACATAGTCTTAAGGGGCGCACGCTACTTAACCGCGAAGGGCTGGACAACCAGGTCGAAAACATCGCAAGTGGTAGCCTGCTGGCCCAGGAGGAAGTCGAAAATCTGAAGAACCTACTCGTTATCGTGAGCCACCGAAGGCTGGATGAAGCACTTTCCGCTCTGCAGACGATACTTCAGGAGCGGTCTCTCCCGGGAACCACCATTTCCGGCGTTGTCGTTACCGGCTTATCGGATGAAGAAGCCAACTTGCCCCATAGCGACTTTCTAACGGCAAACAATATTCCGGTGGTTGCCTGCTCCCTGGATACCTATGGCGCGGCGGTACGTATAAGCCAGATGGAAGTGAAAATCAACCTCAAAACCCCCTGGAAAATCCGCCGGGCGGTAGAATTGATCGAGGAACACATTAATATGGACTTGCTACTTTGACAGTGGCTGCCCTT
Organism: Lewinellaceae bacterium; assembly: GCA_963747415.1. Taxonomy (GTDB): domain Bacteria; phylum Bacteroidota; class Bacteroidia; order Chitinophagales; family Saprospiraceae; genus Neolewinella. Next base: position 713,664 of record CAVVFF010000007.1, read on the forward strand.
CTACGGGCTCTCCGACACTGTTTAACTGCGCGAGATAAGCGTCCCTTAGTTCGAAGTATTCCGGGAGGTATTCTTCCGGCATAGGCTCGGCATCCTGGAAATCCATGCGGGTGTGATCCACCTGCCGGCCATTGTGCCAAAAACGGAAGCACACGTGAGGTCCGGTTGCCAGGCCGGTAGAGCCGACATAGCCGATGACTTCCCCCTGACTTACGCGCTTGCCAACGGACATTCCGGGCGCGCGTTTCTGCATGTGCAGGTACTGGGTGGAATACTGGCGGTCGTGGCGAATCTTGACGTAGATACCGTTACCCCGGGTACGTCCTGACTTGCTGATCGTCCCGTCGGCCACCGCAACAATGGGCGTGCCGTAGGGGGCTGCGTAGTCCGTGCCGAGGTGCGGCTTAACCCGTCGCTGAACGGGATGAAAACGACGGAGATTGTAGCGGCTGCTGATGCGGCTATAGCGAACCGGTGCCTTGAGAAATAAGGATTCTTTGGGTTGACCATCCAGTCCGAAGTACCCTTCCTGGGTGCTGTCCTGGCTTACAAAGTAGAACGCGTAAATATCTTTCCCGCCGGTACTGTACCGGGCGGCCTTCACGCGGCCAAAGCCTGCCTCCTGGCCTTCCACGTATTCCTGGTCGTATACCAGCTGGAAGGCATCGCCTTTCTGCACGTGGTAGAAATCCACAGACCACTGGAGGGCATCCTCCATCTTGTCGGTAAGGGCAAAACTGTGTCCGGATCCGACCATCGCGTTCCATAGTGAGCTTTCGATCTTACCCGCGGCCAGTCCTTCCTTGATGTAGATCGGCAGTTTGACGTATTCGTCTTCACCTTTCCGCTGCAGATCTAGCTTCAGATAGCGGTAGACACTGGGGGAGTAGATCATATAATCGGGCCCCTGCGTATCGGCGTCATCGAGAATCTGGTAGGTGAGGCCGGCCCGCAAGTTGCGAACGTCGAGCATGTCGTTGAAGGTGTTCGATGCCTCCAGGGCGTGTACGGGTTCCATGCCCATCCCGAGGAGGATGTCACTCAGGGTTTGTCCGTATTGGATCGTATCGACACTAACCGAAAAGGTGTCCAGGGCAACTCCGTAACGTACCGTAGGTTCTACAATGGGAAAGGCTTTGAGGGTAATACCCTCATTTTGCTTTGGCGGTGGGGGAGTAGCCGCTACAAGACTGCTGAGGATAGCGCTTCCGACTGAAAGGCATATGATTAATGCAATGATGCCCGGTAGGAACCGGCGCTCTCGAACTTGTGACCCTGTATTCACGTACTGATAAGTTTCTTTCCTGATCGCAAATCGACCTGCGACAAATATAGAAAGAATATGGGTACGGGAATATTGTTGCCCGCGGGAGTCGGAGATCGAAAAATTTAGGGGGTTCGAACGCGTGTCGATTCCTGGATCCAGCAACCGACCTGATAAGTGGATCCCACCTCGATTCCGCGCTGGAACACATCGGCCCGCGAAGGCATGTACTGGGTATAGCGGCCGATCAATTGATTGGCCTTTGCTGCAACAGAAGGATCAACGGATTTGGCCCGTTGCCACATATCGATGGCGGGCCATACGACGACCTGGCTATCAAAACCGGTGCCCGGTCCGCAAAGCGGACCACTACTTGCATAGAGGGTTCCGATGAGCATGTAGGGTTCGCCGTTCGTCGGATCGGCATCAGCGGCGCGGCGTGCATAGGCCCGTGCCTGACTGAAGTTGCGCAAGTCCCGGTAGTAGATCTTGGCGGCGGTGAGCAGGTAGATGCTCTTCCGTTCGTTGTCCTGGGTCTCCTGCGCTGCCTGCTCGAACAATCTCACTGCTTCGGAAGATTCGTTGTTTCGCAGCGCATCATACGCCTGGCGAAGAATGCTTGCATCTCCCGAGGTGGTAGCCACTACCTGGCAGTTGGCTTCGTAGGCTGCTTTGACCCGTTGATATTCGGGAAGATCCTCGGCACAGTCCGCCCACCGCATGCGTCCATAGGCCGTGGTGATGGCATCGCAATCTTCCGGGTTGGCTTCGAAATCGGGATAATACTCATCAATGTAGTACTGGCAATCGTAAAACCCCTTGACCGTTTCGAAATACTGGAGGCTACTGGGCGCATAGGCTTCGATCGCATTCCAGGCGTCGCATTCGCTGCCCTGGCACTCGGACAATCCTTTCTCGAGTCGGCTTTTGAGGGCCGTTACGATCTCTTTTGCTTCCGCATCAGTAATGTTTTCGCTTTCGTGCTGGTCTACGACCAGTCTCGACATGGGGTTTATGACGAAGTACTGCAGTTTATCCGGTCCGTCCATTTCGATACTCTCCTTGAAAAGGTCGTATATCTCCTCCTCCGTCGCACTGCCGGCGTAGGTGTAATAGCTGTCAAAACCCTGAATAGCCGCCATATACCCATCGGTAGGGTAGCAGGCGCGGGCCTGTTCGTAGAGCATCAGGATGGAATCACCGTAGACTTCCCGCTTATCCGGGTTTTCCTGGATTAGGTAATTGTAAAATTCCACGCCGTCGGTGTACACCGTAGGACGGCGACCATCGGCTGCAGGGCTGACGGCATAAACGTCGCGCCAAATCCGCATGGCCCGGTCCATCTCCCTGGCTTTCAAGGCATTCCGGTAGATGACATAATTGGTTTCCGCATTATCGGGATTGGGCGCGTCACTGAACTTCGGACATTCGCTAAGGGTCTCTCCTTCCTGAGCCGGCTGACTGGCCGTTGCTGGTTGTGCGGTAGTCGCGGTGGGTTCGGTCGTTGCCGGGCCGGCGGCTTTAGGGGTACAGGCGAGCATTAGCGCGGACAGGACCAGGCCGGCAAAAGAAAGAAGGAAAAATCGATTCATATACTGGGCGAGATTTATAGCTACTATAAGGATGCAACGGCGTCGTATGTTGACGGTTGCCGACACAGATCAGCGGACCAGGTTCTCCCTACCTGCGCTCGGCGCCCGGCAAGTTACATGCTACAGACACGGTGGGTTGAACCGTAGAACCGCTGAACAATTTTATGTAATCCTTGCTAAAGGGACATACTTTCACCCCCGCAAAAATCAATTCATGAAAAAGATCAATTTCAGCGCCGGACCGGCCATTCTTCCCGCCAGCGTACTGGAGGAGGCTTCCGAAGCCGTAAAGGAGCTCAACAAGAGCGGACTTTCTATTTTAGAAATCAGCCACCGTTCAAAGGCCTTCACGCAAGTGCTGACCGAAACGGAAAGTCTCGTGCGCGAAATCATGGGCGTAGGGGACGAGTACGCCGTCCTTTTCCTCAGTGGAGGTGCCAGTACGCAGTTCTTCTACACGGCCATGAATTTGTTGAATCCGGACGATACCGCCGGTTTCTTCGACACCGGCTCGTGGTCAGCCAAGGCGATCAAGGAAACCAAAATCTTCGGGAAGGTGAACGTCCTTGCCAGTAGCAAGGATAGCAACTACAATCATATTCCGAAGGAATACACCATCCCGGAAGACCTCACCTACGTCCACCTCACCAGCAACAATACCATTTTCGGGACGCAGTTCCACGAATGGCCGGAAACCGACGCGCCGCTGGTGGCCGATATGTCTTCCGATATCTTCTCCCGCCGCATTCCGTTGGAAAAATTCGGCATCATCTACGCCGGAGCACAGAAGAACCTCGGTCCCGCCGGCGTAACCCTGGTGATTGTCAAAAAGGACCTGCTGGGCAAAGTAGAGCGCGTGCTACCTTCCATGCTGGATTACCGAGTTCACATCAAGGGGGGCAGTACGTTCAATACGCCGCCGGTGTACCCCATCTACGTCATGATGCTTACGCTTCGGTGGATCAAGGAACAGGGCGGGCTGGAAGCCATGGAAAAGCATAATGAAAAGAAGGCCAGATTGCTGTACGACGAGATCGACCGGAACCCAAAGTTCAAGGGAACCGTGGCCGATGACTATAGTCGTAGTTTGATGAACGTGACCTTCGTTTGTACGGATGATTCGGATACCGAACGTTTCCTCGAAGCGGCTACCACTGCCGGCTGCGATGGGATCAAAGGTCACCGAAGTGTGGGAGGCTTCCGCGCAAGCATTTACAACTCCATGCCTTATGAAGGCGTCGAAACGTTGGTGAAGGTTATGCAGGATTTTAAGTAAACGGGGAGTTTCATCGGAAAATCGAAGCTGTCCGTCGAAAAACCTGCTTGACTACGGGTTTAATATGGTATGTGTGCGTTTGGTTGCTTATCTTAGTAAAACTATGACACGTCCTAAAATCACCTTTGTCACCCTACTTGTTGTTCTATTTATCATCAGTGCAGCTTGCTCCGGCTTTTTGGCCGGTCGTACGATCAAGTTGCACCAGGAAGGTAAGATGGAGGAATTGCAAATGGTAGGTGAGCAAATGATTGACGTCAGCACCGCCATCGACCGTGGGGTTACCGTAGTCAAGCGGGTTATTCTCCGATAATTTCCTTCCCACCTTTTTCTTTGTGCCTGCTGATCCCCTTTGGGTGTAAACTGGTCTTTGTCCATCCTGCTGTCATCAACTGTCGGTCACCACCGCAGAGAATAAAGAATTTTACATGTTTAAAGGATTATTGTGTGACCTGGACGGTACACTGGCTAATTCCGAACCACTACACTGTACGGCCTGGCTTTCCTTATTGGAAGAGGAATACGGAGTTGTCCACGACGAGCACTGGTTCGAGCAGTGGATTGGTACCAGCGACCGGGTAGTGGCCACCTGGCTGATCGATCAACACGACTGGCGCTTGTCCGTGGAAGAATTGATTGGCCAGAAGCAGGACCGCTTCCAGGCCGCCGTTCGACGGGAAGGATCGACCTTCGAAGGCGTAACGGACATACTCGGTCGCATCGCCGAAAGCTTCCCCCTTGCCATAGCTACCAACAGCGGCCGGTCGGACGCCGACCTGATGATCGCCGCCACTCGCCTGGACCGGTACACGGCGATCAGCGTGACGGCTACCGACGTCGCCAAGATGAAGCCCGAGCCCGATATTTATCTGCTTGCCGCCGAGAAACTGGGCTTGTCGGCGGAAGAATGTATTGCCATTGAGGACAGTGGCCCTGGTGGCATAGCCGCCAAAGCGGCCGGTTGCTACCTGATCGGACTGACGGATAAGGTGACCAATGCCGATGAGATGGCCACCTCGAATGCGCAGGCACTGGAACGCGCCTACCGGCTGCTTCGGGGAGGGGTGTAAGACTTATGGTCCGGTTTACACAAACTTAACCTAATTGACATATCGGGTTCATGACTGGATGGGACCTTTGCAGCGTATTGAAACGCAAGCAAAAGACAATCAACTCATCCTTTATGATCTCGAGATTTACCTATTTATTCATCCTCTTTGTCTGTACGGGTACGGTTCTTGCGCAGACTACCGTAATCGTCACGGACGCTGATCTTGTGGGTAATGTAACCTACAACTGGACTAACGATACGGAATACGTCCTGGATGGCCTTGTGTTTCTCGAGGCAGGGGGCGTTCTGAACATAGAAGCGGGCACGGTGATCCGTGGCAGCAACGGCGCCGACATCTCTACCGGTGATAACACTTCAGCCCTAATTATTGCTCGCGACGCACAGATCTTCGCCCGGGGTTCCGCTGAAGATCCCATCATCTTCACGGCATTTGACGACGACTTAGCGGATGCTTCGGACTTCACGAGTGGGGACCGGGGAGAATGGGGTGGTCTGATCATTCTAGGTAACGCGACCATCGCCCGCCCAGGCGGCGAGGACGGCATCGAAGGAATTGACGCCGACGAGGCCCGCGCTAAGTTCGGGGGAACCGACGACGAAGACAATAGTGGTGTACTGAACTACGTGTCGATTCGGCACGGGGGCGCCCAATTAAGCACTGACAACGAAATCAACGGTCTAACCCTCGGTGGTGTAGGTTCAAGTACGGAAATCGACTACGTGGAGGTGTTCGCTAATCTCGATGACGGCATCGAATGGTTTGGCGGAACGGTGAACGTAAAGCACGCTTCCGTAGCCTTTTGTGGTGACGACGGCTTTGACTACGACTTCGGCTGGCGCGGTAAAGGGCAGTTCTGGTTCGCGATCCAGGCCCCTGGAACCAGTACCGGCCGCTCAGGCGAGCACGACGGTGCCAGCCCCGACGAGCAGGAACCCTTCAGCCAACCTACGATCTCTAACGTGACCTACATCGGAATTGGGTCGGATGCCACCGCTTCGGGTGGTGACGCGCTTGACTCAGAACCTCCTGTCTCCGTCGTTTTCCGCGACAATGCCGGTGGTTTTTACTGGAACTCCATCTTCACCGGTTTCAATGGCGCTGCTATTGCCATTGAGGACCGCAGCGATTCGGGAACCGACTCTTACGCTCGCTTTCAGGCGGGTGATCTGGACCTTCGCAACAATATCTTCGAAGATTTCCACGCCGGGACAACGGCGGCGGATTTGTTCCTTGCCGTCGATGAACAGGAAGTAGCCATAGATGGAGGCGCTTCCGCCGAGATCGCTACCGCACTGGCCATGGATAACGTTATCGGCACGACCGGTATCGCGGGCATTAGCAGAAGTGCCGATGGTGGACTTGACCCCCGGATCAACGCTGGGGGTGCAGCGCTCGGTGGCGGTTCGGTAGCGGATCTGGAGGATGATTTCTTTACCCTCGTTTCCTACCGTGGCGCCTTCGGCAATACCGTGCTTTGGCTTAACGGCTGGACCGCTCTGTCAGCTAGCGGCTACCTCGGCGACGAAGTAACTCCCGTCAATAACAACGATTGCATCACCGTAACCGACGCCGACATTACGGGGGGAAACACCTACACCTGGGGCGGCGGCGACTGCTACAATCTCGACGGTCTGGTGTTCGTCGAAACCGACGCAACCCTCAACATCGAGGCGGGTACGGTCATCCGCGGCCTGAGCGCCAATGACATCAGCACCGGTGATAACACTTCCGCGCTCATCATTGCCCGCGGCGCCCAGATCTTCGCCCGGGGTTCCGCCTCTGAGCCGATCATTTTCACCGCCGCCGATGATGACCTATCCGACCCCAATGACTTTACCGCGAACGATCGCGGCGAATGGGGCGGACTCATCATTTTGGGTAGCGCGACCATCGCCCGCCCGGGTGGCGAAGACGGTATAGAGGGTATCGATGCGGATGAGGCTCGTGCCAAGTTCGGTGGTACGGACGATGAAGACGACAGCGGTGTGGTCAACTACGTTTCCATCCGCCACGGCGGTGCTCAGCTAAGCACGGACAACGAAATCAACGGATTGACCCTCGGCGGGGTAGGTTCCGGTACGGAAATCGACTACGTCGAAGTATTCGCGAACCTGGATGACGGCATTGAGTGGTTTGGCGGTACCGTTCAAGTCAATCACGCGGCGGTTGCTTTCTGCGGCGATGACGGCTTCGATTACGACTTCGGATGGCGCGGCGGCGGCCAATTCTGGTTCGCGCTCCAGGCTCCCAACACCAGCACCGGACGGGCCGGTGAGCACGACGGTGCGAGCCCCGACGAGCAGGCGCCCTTCAGCCAGCCAACCATTTACAATGCTACCTACATCGGGATTGGCTCGGATGCCACCGCAACCGGTGGTGATGCGCTGGACGGGGAACCACCCGTTGCCGTAATCTTCCGGGATAATGCTGGTGGCTACTACTACAACTCGATCTTTACCGACTTCAACGGCGCTGCCATAGCGATTGAAGACCGGACGGATACCGAGGTGGACTCCTACACCAACCTAGTGAACGGCGACCTGGGATTCTTCAACAACTACTTCTTCGGTTTCGGGGTCACCAACCTTACCGACAGTCTCTGGATCGCCGTGGATCAGAATGAAGAAATTATACCTGCTTCGACCGCGGTGGTTTATGCCGATTTTGTTGCCAACGGTAACCTGGTGGAAGACCCGCAATTGAATTCGATTGAAGACAGGTACGAAGACGGTGGCAATATTGACCCCCGTGTTTATGCCTTCGGTGTAGCCGCCATTGGCGCCCCCGAAGCCGTCGCCGGCTTTGAGTCCGTCGACTACTTTGGAGCTTTTGAACCGGGAGCCTATTCCGGCAATAGCTTTGGCTGGTACGGCGGCTGGACCGCCCTGTCCGAATACATGCTCGTAGGTGACTTCACCAATAGTACCGGACAAGTTGACAACCGTGGTTTCTTGCTGGACGCCCCCGCTCCGAACCCTTCGAGCCAATTGGCTACGGTGAGCTTCCAGCTGCCTCGTTCGGCGAGGGTCACCCTGACCGTGCTCGATCTGATGGGCCGCCCGTTGAAGCAACTCGCACGGGAGTATGCCGCAGGCCCTCACACGCAACCGCTCGACGTGAGTCAGCTGCCCAACGGCACCTATCTCATCGTCATGGACGCAGAAGGTAGTCGCCTACTGCAGAAAATGGTGGTAGCCCACTAAAACAGACTTATACAGGGGCGGGCCGGTGGCCCGCCCTGCTTTATAATCTAGTGCAAATTCATAATTTCATGTTTCACCGAATCATATCTTTGGTTGCCCTCTTGTTGGTAACCGTCACCGTTATGGCCCAAAAAGGGGCTATCTCCGGAACCGTTTATGACGAGGACGGCTTTCCCATGCTGGGGGCCAACGTTGTCATACAAGGCTCCGTTACCGGGGCTCAAACCGATTTCATCGAGGGCAAATACCAATTTCAGGTTGATCCCGGCACTTACAACATCGTCGCTACTTACGTGGGCTACGGAGAGCAGGTGATTGAAGGCGTTACCGTAGCCGCCAACGAAACTACCATTCTTGACATCACCTTCACCGAGGATACCGGGGTCGAATTGGACCTTGACGTAACGGTTACCGCTCAGGCACTCGAGCGTGGGGAGGTTGCCGTGATGAAACTGCGGCAGAACAGCGATAAGGTGCAGGACGTCATTTCCAGTCAGGAAATTCAGCGTCTTGGTGCAGGTACCGCCGCCGCGGCCCTTACGAAAGTAACGGGAACAACGGTCGTTGACGGAAAATACGTTTACGTGCGGGGCTTGGGTGACCGCTACTCCGCCACCACGCTGAACGGTCTTCAACTACCGAGTATCGATCCCTATCGGAACTCGGCGCAACTCGACCTGATCCCCACTACGGTGCTCGACAACATCGTGGCCAGCAAAACCTTCACCCCCGATCTGCCCGGTGACTTTACCGGTGGCAGTGTCAATATTAAGATCAAAGCTTTACCCGAGCGCTTCACGTGGGGCGTGTCGGTTTCCGGATCCTATAATTCGCTCAGCAATTTCCGCGATGATTTTCTCACCTTCGACGGTGGGAATAGGATCGGTCTCGGTTATAACGACGGCACGCTGGATGCTCCGGGCATCCTGAATGATCCCCGACTGGATAACCTGGACGTACTGACGAGCAACGCCGACCGTCGCGCACGACGGGATCCCCAACTGGCGCAAGGTGTGGAGGACGTAGCGAACTCGTTCGGTAACGTTTTCAACATCGGCCGTAAATCCACCGGTCCGGATTACAGCCTCAGTGCCAACATCGGCAACCAGTTCCGCGTCGGCACGATGCCCATCGGCTTTTTTGCTACGGCCACCCTCAGTCGCGACTTCAGCCAATACCAGAATGGCATCACCGGCAACTATGTCAATCCAGGCGGAAGCGAGGGGTCGTTACAGGAAATCTATAACTTGAACGACACCAAAAGCGTCGAATCCGGAAAGCTGGGCGGCATGGTAGGCTTAACGCTGCGTCCTTCACCGGCGAATAGCATAAGCCTGTATTCCATTTACAGCCACCAGGGCTTCCTGGAGGGACGCATCCTGCAAGGAAGTAATCAAGGCAAGGCAACTCCCGGCACCCCGGACAACTTCTACCGAAGCCAGGCTTCCTCCTTCCTGGAGCGTGAGCTCATCGATTACGTTATCCAGGGGGAGCACACCCTCACCGGTCTCGGAAACACCAAGATTGAATGGTCGGGTAATTTCATTGACAGTAAGCAGATCGAGCCCGACCTCCGCTTCCTTGAATACATCCAGGTCAACGGTAATTACATCAACGACCCGAGCCAGTTCACCCGGCCGAGCCGTTACTTCAGGGACCTTAACGATGATACCTACCAGGCTTCCTTGGACATCACCATTCCGGTCCTACAGGGCAAGAGCCGCGGCAATGCCATCAAATTCGGAGGTAAATACCTCACCAAGACCCGGGATTTCAACGAAAAAATTTATGCCTACGACAACGACCAGGGCATGTCCCTCACCGCCGCGCAGGGTGATTTTGACGTCTACTTCGGCCCCGGCAATCTCGGCGTGCTGGAAGAGCAAATATCGGACGCGAACACCGTCGGGGTATTCGTCTTCGACAACAGCAACCTGGCCAACAGCTATACCGGGTCATACGACGTTGGTGGCGCCTACGCCATGATGACTTACGAAATAAGTCCTAGACTGAAAGCCATCTTCGGCCTGCGGGCGGAGCAGACTACCGTACTGGTGGAAAGTGATATCGTCCCGAACGAATACAAGATGGCGGAGGAAAACGGCCGTCCGGTAGACCAGCGTCGTGTCGACGACAACACGGCCAACATCGACACGCTCGCCTTCATGCCGGCGTTGAACCTGGTGCTGAAGACCGGAGAGAATGCCAATCTTCGCGGAAGCTTTACCCAAACCATTGCCCGTCCGAATATGCGGGAAGTGGCCCCCTTCGGTGCCTTCGGCTTTCTCGGGGAGCCCATCGTTTTCGGAAACCCGGACCTCGAGCTGAGCAGCATAGACAACTACGATCTGCGCTACGAGATCTTCCCCGAAGCGGGTGAAGTGTTGGCGCTTAGCGCCTTTTACAAGCGGTTCACGAATCCCATTGTAACGACCTTCCGCCTGTCCGGCGACCAGCAATTCACCTGGTCGAATTCCGAGAGTGCCGACCTCTACGGTTTCGAGCTCGAGGCCCGGAAATCGCTCGGTTTCCTAACCGAAAAGCTGCAAAACCTGTCCCTCGGTACGAACCTCACGGTCATCAGGTCCAACCAACGCATCGACGAGGCGGAGGTAGCCCTAGGAAAGACCGTCGACCCTAACTTCAGCGCCGAGCGCTCGTTCAACGGACAGTCGCCCTTCGTGGCCAACGCCAACCTCACCTATGCCACCCTGGAGTCAGGTTGGGATTTCGTCATGGCCTATAATTATTTCGGCGACCGACTCCAAAGCATCGGTGCCGTGGGTAGCCCAGACATTTTCGAGCGGGGAAGGAGCCAGCTTGACCTCAGCGTGAGCAAAAAGATCCAAAACTTCAAGGTCAGCCTTCGGGCACGCAACCTGTTGAATCCGGCCTTTGAAAGCTACAGCGAGTACAGCGGGCAGACGTATATCTTCCAGAGCTACGAGCGCGGCCGCGAGTTCTCCTTCGGCATCAGCTACGGCATATAACCCGTGCAAAAGACGCACTAGATTACATTTTGTAGTCCCATTTACAGCGCCCCCCGTTCCCAGCGGGGGGCGTTTTGTGTTTGGTTACCTTACAGCCATGGATCGTAGAACCTTCACTTCCACCCTGGCCGCCGGATTGGCATTGCCCTTTCCTGGGATCGTTGCTCCCGCGCTCCGCCGCCCCATTACGCCGCCCCGACTCAAAGAAGGGGATACCATAGGCCTGATCAGTCCGGCGAGCTACATCGACGACGACGGCCTGGACCGCGCCACGCAGCAAATCGAGGGCCTGGGCCTAAGGATCAAGCGGGGCCGGTACCTGCGGTCCGAACGGGGTTTCCTGGCCGGTACCGACCGGGAACGACTCGACGATCTCCATGCCATGTTCGCCGACCGAGACGTGCAGGCCATCTGGTGCGCGCGTGGCGGCTACGGGAGCGCGCGGTTATTGCCGGAGCTGAACTTCGATCTGATTCGCCGCCATCCGAAAATCCTGATCGGCTACAGCGATATCACGGCCTTGTTGAACGCGATCAGTAAGGAGACCGGAATGATCACTTATCACGGACCGGTAGGCAGCTCGGAGTTCACGCCGTACACGGAACGCTACCTACGGTACGCCATAATGGAAGGGGAGAAGTGGCAGCGCATCGAACTGCCCGATGACGCCGAAGGACAGTACATCATTCACCCGGGACAGGCTACCGGGACCCTGTGGGGCGGAAACCTGAGTCTGCTTGCGGCGATGGTCGGTACGGGCTATATGCCGGACCTGGAAGGAAAATTGCTCTTCATCGAGGAAGTAGGGGAGAAGCCCTACCGCATCGATCGGATGCTGACCCAGCTTCGGCAGGCCTGGCGCCTGGACAGCGCAGCCGGTATCATCCTGGGTCAATTCAATGATTGTGAAGCGGAGGAGAACGACCGGTCGCTCACCCTTCGGGAGACGCTGACTGACCGGCTTGGTGACTTGAATATACCCGTTGCTTACGGGCTCCCCATCGGGCACATCAAGGATATGTGTACCCTGCCGGTGGGCGCTGAGGTAAGCTTTAACGCCCTCGATTTTTATATCGAACCCATGGTTTAGGCGACGGAGCGCAGGGGGAATATAGGGTCGTTAAGTTAAATTTTCACTCGTTCGGTCTTCGCAACGTAGTCGTGCAGGAAGCGGTGGTCCTTGCTGAAAATGGCAAAGATGAGTAATACCGGGAAGGTGAACAGGGTAAAGGCCTTCAGGAATGATCGCAGGAAACGGGTAGGTAGTTCGGGCTGTTCCCCGGTTTCGGTAGATATAATTGTCGAGTGCCGAAGCTCGGTGAGTGCTTCGTGGTAATCGACGATCGTCCAGTAAAGGGTGCCGCCTAACAAGGTGGTCATGCCAACGCTACCGCCGCCGAGTAATAGAGGTAACCATCGATCGGTATCGTAACCGAAGGGGAGTTCCCCACGGAAGACGAAGAATTGAACCCCGATGATAAATAGCATCACCAGGCAATCGAGGAGATAGATAAAGTAGCGCCCGAGGACATTCATGGCTGTATCGTTTTATTTCCTACGAATGTAGGCCGCGGAGGGGGCCCGTTGCAACAATTGTCGACGTAGCCAAGGAGAACTACGACGAACGACTCACCTGATTTTTTGAAGCTATTGTGCATTGATATTCAGCTTGTTAGCTGGTTCTTATCATCCCTTAAAGATACGGAAAAACAGAACAGCCGGACGATCATCGTCCTATTTGTTTTCGCCTTTACCGGAGATATTTGTCGCCTAACAACACCTAAGCAGATGAACCCGCTGAACACGCTTCGCAAACGCGACATGTTATACATCTGGTCCCTATTCTGTTTCTGCTTCCTGCTGGGGGCCCTTGCGGGATATCTGCCATAGTCGTATTTTACTCTATGGATTCCAGTTTCGCGGGGTTTCCCCCTCGACGCCGGCGCAAACGTATTAATGATCAAAACAAGGTTCTGCTTTCTCCTCTTACTGTGGTGTATTGCCATTCCGTTACCTGCACAGGAGGCGGTTGCGACCCATTTCATCGATACGGTAAAGCAGGTGTTTCAATATACGGGCCACGACGTCGGGGAGGTTTACATCACCTGGAAACCCTCCGACACTGAGCCGGAATCCCTGCTGGCCGGCAACTCCGGCAGCAAGATGATCGGCAGCTTGATCGCCACACCGATGACTGCCGTCGATTCCGGCTTCTTGGGAACGATCCGTCTTCCGCAGGGGGAGGAATTTTATTACTGTTTCTGGGTGACCCGAAGTACCGCCGGAGGGTATCGCGACTATTGGGATACGGACGTCGGGGCAACCGTAGTGAGTGACCAACAGCGTCCCATTCGCGTAGCTGGTACTACGAAGACTTCCGAAGCTGAAATTCCCACGGAGCGAGCTCCCTACGGTGCCTGGATCCTGGCTGGACTATTGGTCGTGTACGCGGTAGCCAGAATATTACTTCGTAATTCACTTCGACCGAGTCCTACAGAATACCTTGACACCATTGTGGCCACCGGCCTGGGAGCTGCCCTGGTTCATCTAATTGCGCGGGCCCATATACTACATTTACAACCTGCCAACGCCCTGCGAGGCCCCCTGAGAACCCTAGAAAAGTTAATGAACGCGGGACTGGAGGATATCGCCTTCCTCACCGGCGTAGTACTTATAGGAAGTATCGGGCTCTTTCTTTCGCCCCGCCGGCTGTACCCGCTCGTTGCCGGGGTGTTTTCCTCCTTGCTGGTAATCTTTAGTGTGCTGGCGTTGGTCAACGTGGATACCGTGCAATATATGGGCAGTCCGTTCACCTACCAGTGGCTTTACTATTCCGATTTCCTTACGGCCTCGGATGCCTGGTTGGCCATTGGAGACAAAGCCTCTCCGAACCGACTGCTCACCATTGTCGGCTTAAGCCTGTCGGTGCTCGTCGCCGGAAAGTTTGCACAACTGTTACCGAGACTAACGCCGAAAAAGTGGTCGCCCATGGTACTCCCCGCCTTATTGGGCGGATTGTTAGCCGCCTCCCTATTAGCCACGGCTACGGTGGAACAACGACCGAAAGATGGCCACCGGTCTAACACCGTGATCACCTTCGTAGAATCAGCCATCCTGGCGGGTACACCGGCTGCTTTCGGTAATATGGACCTACCGCCGGAGGCGCTTCCTTTTAGGGAGTCGGTAGCGGCCATTTCTCCGGACAGCCTGCCTCAGGCCGAGGGTAGGGTAAAAAACGTGATCGTGATCGTTCTGGAGTCCGCGGGCGGGGTTTACTTTGATGGCCCGGGCAGTCACGCGGCCATAACCGAGCCCATTGATGGCTATAGTGATCAGGCTGTTTATTTTACAAATTTCTATGCGCATGCACCATCCACCAACTGTACAATGGTATCACTGCTGACGGGAATCTATCCCAAGCCGAGTTATGAAAGCGTGACGCGCGAATTCACCGACCACCCCTTCCTTTCTTTACCGGCACTGGCCCGGGAGCAAGGATATCGAACCTCATTTTTTACTTCCGCCGACCTAAGTTGGCAGAGCGGCAGGGAGTTTTTGGAGCATCGGGAGTTTGATGTAGTGGAAGATTATCACGCTATTGATTGCCAGCAGAATTACCAGCTCGACACGGAATATTATAAGGAAAGCTCAGCTATTGACGATCACTGTCTCGGGGATCGACTCGACGAATGGTTGGGAGCGTCACCGGACCGTCGCTTTCTTTCCGTAATCTGGACGGTGCAGTCCCACTATCCCTATTACTTTCAGGGGGAGGAAACGGACTTCGGAGTCAGTGACTATTACGAGGGGCGATACCTGAACGCCCTTCGTCACGGAACGGAACTCGTGGAGAATGTAATGACCACTTTAAAGCGCCGCGGACTCGACAGCAGTACCCTGGTGGTGCTTACCGGCGACCACGGGGAAGCCTTCGGACAGCATGGAAAATACGGCCACGGGAATACCCTATACGAAGAAGATTTACGCGTTCCCCTTTACCTCATTAATCCGCTGCTTTTTGACGGCGGTACGAATACCGGACTCGGCGGCGTCAAGGACTTGCCGGGAACCATCCTGCCCCTGATCGGGCTTGAAAATCCCGAGCAATGGCAGAGTCGCAACTTACTTTCCAGCCACGGGGAAGAAGGCTTTTATTTCTCCCCCTGGACGCAGCTGTATTTTGCTTACCGGCGCGGCGACCGGAAGTATATTTTCAACGAAACCACCAGTACCGTAGCGGTATACGACCTCGATACGGACCCCGGTGAATTAAACGATATCTCAGTCAGTGTAGCCCCCTCCGAGATCGATTCGGCCCGTCTTCGTGTTGGGGCCTGGGTGCAACACCAAACCTCCTTCTACGACGCACTAGAGTGAAGATCAAGAAAATATCCTTTAGGTGGGTAATCCTCACCCTTGCCGCAATTGGTATCCTAATCTATTCGGTTGCCCCCGAACTGGGATGGGGCCTGGGGGGTCCCTTTCTGGAAAAGACCAGCGAATTACGTCGCGCTCAGGATCTCCGGGTACTGGCGAAATTCAGCTGGAACGGCGAGGTGAAGGGAGTGCTTCCGGACAGTTTTATCCAGCTTACCCTGGACCTGAACTATCATAATTCGTGGAAGCCTTCAACGGACGAGCTGCAGTTGCTGGATCAGCAGGCACCCGTGATGGTCACCCTTCGTACCTGGAGCTGGGAAGCCAGCAGTTATTACGATAACCCCCTTAACGACGTGGTTGACGGGAAGTACGACAATCAATTCCGGCAATTCATTGCCGCATTGCCGCGGCAGGGGGAGGGAATTTTCATCCGGTTTAACCCGAACGTGGAGGTGCCGGCTAACCAGTATCCCTGGCAGCAATATCCCCGTATTTTCATTGGCGCCTTTCGTCGGTTTGCCGAACTTTTGAAAGCGGTGGCCCCGGAGACACAAATGCTGTGGTCGCCCGCCGGATACCCTGGTGCAATGGAATACTACCCCGGCGATGAGTTGGTCGACGGCGCCACCGTTACGTTCCGGTACGGGGCGGAGGGGGCGCTCGATGCCTATCCGAGTAACCTGCCAGCGAACGTGGATTTGTACCGCAGACTTCACCGCCTGCGGTTCCTAAGGGTTCCGATCTATGCCCTAACGGAAGATGGCTACCGGGGAGAGTTGCCGGACATTGACCAAGTCGTTAGCAAGCTTTCCGCGGGGGAAGCCGGAATTTATGGTCAGCCGCCACGGCTATCACCCCCGGATTCCACTGACCAGCGGGATGAGGATGGAGCAGCATTGGTTTTAGGGCTCTACGACCCCCAGGAAAGACTACTGGATGCGCCGCCGGTGGACGCGGAGCACATTTTTATTGATTTCGACCGGATCCGTGACGGCCGTTTCGATTCTTTATTCCAGGCCGTGGAGGCCCGCGGTCATTCGGTTATCGTGACCTTCGAACCCTTTACGCAACCGATTGAAGACAGCGATCCGGACGTTCTCAACGGCGTTACGAGAGGGCAGTACGATGCAGAGCTACTGCGTGTATTTTCCACCTTGAAAGCAGCGCATCACCCGGTGTATTTTAGATATGCCCATGAAATGGAGATCCCTATTCACCGGTATCCGTGGCAAAGTCAGGACCCGCAAGACTATATCTCCAGCTTCCGCTACGTGATGGGACACGACAGTTTGCCCCCGGCGGTAAACCGGATTTGGGGTCCGGCGGGGGATCGTGGATTTTTGGAGTGGTACCCCGGGGATGATTACGTCGACCAGGTCAGTATTGCTATCTACGGCTTACCGGACAAGAACATCACCGACCCTACCAAACAGGAATCTTTCGAGGTCATCTATAAAAGAAAAATGTGGCGAATGCGCTTCGTGGACAAACCTGTCTTCATCACTGAATTCGGGGTAAAGGGGCCAGAGGACTACCAGACCCAGTGGTTGGAAGCCGCCGCCCGGGTGATTCAAGACGACCCTCGGGTGGTGGGAATCAACTACTTCAATATGAGCGATACACCTAAGGCCTGGGGAGAGATAAAGCCTCCGGACTGGAGCATTACGGAAGCAACTTTAGACCGTTTTATTAATGTACTCGAGACTGACAGATAGCAAACATTCAGCAAGTTAGGCCCGCCCGCTGATGTATACATTTAAATTGGGTACGGCGATTCTGGTCGTCTAAACGACGCAGTTTAAAGATTTCATAACAAAGAAGGCGTACGCTAAATGCACCTGCTGCGTACCTTGTTGCTGTGAATTTCGCCAATCAGACACTCGACCTGGTCATCATTGGACGCTCCATTCTGAGCAGCCACGCTAATCCTAGTGCGGACCTTTACCGCGGGTTGATCAACGAGTTGGCACATCACGGTCACCGGACCACCTACCTGGAACCGGAACAAAAAGGGCGAAAATCACCGCGGGATATGCTCCGTTCGCCCTATTGTGAAGTGTGGACCTATAGCGACGTGGACACGCTGCTCATGGAATACCTGCCGGTAATTGCTTCCGCCGACCTGGTTTTACTGGGAAGTGGCCTGCTGGAATGCGATCGCATCGCCGCATGGATTGCAGAAGAGGCGCGGGGCATCAAGATTTACTACGATACCGATCTCAGTTATACGTTGCAGCACCTTGATGCCGGTGATCACGTTCGCGATACCAGTCAACTAACGGCAAGCACGATCCGGTCATTTAACCTCTATTTGTCTACCACCGGGGGGCCGGCGCTTCAACGACTAGCCAGTGATTATGATGTCGCCTGCGTTCGTCCCCTGTACGAGAGTATAGACCCCTTCTCGTTTTACCGCATGGATATCGAGCAGAATTACGATTTGGGCTTCATCGGCAATTTCAAACCGGAAAGACAATATCTCCTGGAGAACCTACTCCTTGAACCGGCCCGAATCACCCCTAACCGGCAATTCGCGCTTGCGGGTGCGGGTTATCCTTTCTCGTCCATCTGGCCCGACAACCTGACCTACCTCGAACACTTACCGGAAACCAACCGGGTCGATTTTTATAACCGTCAGGCTTGTACCCTCATCCTGGGCAAAAGCGATCGGCGGGAGCACGGATTCACCCCTCCCCGACAGCTACTGGCTGCCGCGGCATGTGGGGTACCGGTACTGACGGAAAGATGGCAGGGATTGGAGGAGTTCTTTGAGCCCTCCCGGGAACTCTTCTGCGTTAATGAGGAACAGGACGTATTGGACGTGCTGTACGGCACGGATGATACGAGTAGGCGCAAAGTAGGCGCCTTCGCCAGGGAGCGCGTGCTCTCCAGTCATACCACCGCCCATCGGGCCCAACAGCTACTTGGTTACTGGGAAGAAATAGCCGATTAGCCTTCCTTGACGTACATCCAATCGTCTTCCGTACTATGCTGGGGCGCGTATGCGTAGTCATTGACGACCAGGTCTTTGAGGGGCTCCGCCGTGCGTATTTTCTCCAACGTTATCAAACGGGCCATCATGCCCCTGGCTTTCTTGCCGTTGAAGGTGATGAAACGCAGTTTTCCATTGCGACGCTCCTTGAATTGTATGTTTAGGACCCGACCATTGATTCGGTCCAGCTGCAAGCTTTTCGTGTACTCTTTACTGGCCAGGTTGAGCACCAGGCCGCTACCATCTTCGTCCAGGTCCTTATTGAGCAGGTCGGTGATCATGGTTCCCCAAAAGTCGTATAGGGTATCGCCCTTCTTGTTGCTGAGATGCGTTCCCATTTCAAGTCGATAAGGCTGCATCACGTCCCGGGGCCGCAAGAGTCCGTAAAGGCCGGACAGTATTCTGATCTGCCGGTTCGCGAAATCTAATTCCTGACTGTTGAAATCTTCCGCTTGCAGGTCCTGATACACGTCTCCCTTAAATGCCAGAAGAGCAGGTTTCCCGATGGTGTTTTTACTGAATTGTTGAAAGCGATCGTGGTTGAGGGTAGCCAGCTTTTCACTGATCGACATAAGTTCCATCAGGTCTCCTGCTGACTTTTTTCTCAGGATTGCTGCCAGTTGATTGGTTTGCGGTAACAGTCGGGGTTCACTGGTCGGTACTTCCACATCCGACATATCCAGCGTCTTAGCTGGAGAAAGTAAGATTAACATAATCAGATTTTTTGGCGGATGCGCGTGAGGTAACGGCGCTTTAGGTAGTAGTCCTTAAGTCCCTGGAGCTCACGGTTGGTAACTCGGTCGTCATCGTAGTTTTCCATAGTGGAGGATACCTCCCGCTCCAGATCGGCTTCGAGTTGGGTGATCAGCCCCTCTACTTTCTGCCGTACTATGGGATCGTCCTCAAATTCCAACTCCATGAGGGCTTCGTTGATTTCCATGATCTCCATCAGGAAATCCTGGGGAACCTGATTATTGCCTTCCGCTTCAAGGACGCCGCGCAGTTCCAGCAGGTGACGAAGCCGGCGATCGTCGTCGGCCAGTGTCTTGTAAGCTTCGTTGTTTAACGTGCTCTTCTCAAGAACTTCTTCCTGGGTGGCTTTATCCTCAAGCGTATGAAAATCCGGATGAAATTTCTTGCTGTTCGCGTAAAACGACTTTTTCAACGCGGCTACGTCCAACCGGGGGGAGGGTTGCAAGCCGAAAAAGCTAAAATAGTTTGTCATAAAGATGCTTTGGCACGTCCGTGCCATCGTAGAAAGGGAAGGGCGGACAGCCGCGCCACCCCAAAAGTGATTAATTATTAATCCATCGCCAGATATCGAGCCCGTTGGCCAGCACTACCAGCCCGAGCACGATCACGAAACCGACCATGGTAGCGCGTTCCATGAATTTGTCGCTGGGCTTGCGGCCGGTGACAACTTCGTAGAGCAGAAACATGACGTGCCCACCGTCAAGCGCGGGAATAGGTAACAGGTTCATAAACGCTAGGATCAGCGACAGGGAGGCCGTCATGTACCAAAAGCGTTCCCACACCCAGGTATTGCCGAACATGCCGCCGATACTCGCAAAGCCGCCCAGGCTTTCCGTCACCTTGATATTACCGGCAAACATTTGCCCGAATGCCTTGAACTGGTCGCTCAGGAAGTTCACCCCCTGGTTAATTCCCGCAGGAATGGATTCCACCAAGCCGTACTCCTGCCGTTCGGTATCGTAGAAGTATTCCGGTGGGGCTACACTGATGCCAATTCGGCCGTCCTCCGTGAGCGTGAGCGGGACTTTGCGGATCAGATCCGACTCTTTTCCTCGTACGCCAAGCGTTACGGTTTCGCCCTTATTGCGGAGGAGGATCTCGGAAACCTGATCGAAGTAGGGCGTCGGTGTACCATTCACGCTTACGATGCGATCCTCTTTATTAAGTCCGGCTCCTTCAGCCGGTCCGCCAGCGACCACCTGTCCGACGACTAGCGGGATGCGCATTGTAAACAACCGGCTGTTTTTATTTTCATACCGTGTCAGCAGGTCCGTCCATTTGGGCTCTACCGCTACAGTATAGGGCTGGTCGTTGCGCAGCACTTCAATATCACGGGCGTTATTGATGGCGATCTCCCGCAGAACGATGCGGTCGTTGAAGCGCTCGAAGGGAACATCGCCCACCGCCAGGATCCGGTCGCCACTTTCCAGTCCGATTTCCTGTCCCAGACTATCGACGGCGATACCGGCGGTCACGTTTTCCGCGGGAAAATATTCCTCGCCGTAGGCAAAGAGGACCATGGCGTAGATGAAAAAACCCAGGATAAAGTTGACGGTCACACCGCCCAGCATAATAATCAGTCGTTGCCAGGCAGGCTTGGAACGAAATTCCCAGTCCTGGGGCTCCTGTTCCATCTGATCGGTATCAAAACTCTCGTCAATCATACCGCTGATCTTAACGTAGCCGCCCAGGGGCAGCCAGCCGATCCCGTACTCGGTTTCTCCAATTTGTTTTTTGAACAGGCTAAAGCCCGGATCGAAGAAGAGGTAAAATTTTTCGACGCGAGTGCCGAAGAGTCTTGCCGGCAGAAAGTGGCCGAATTCGTGGAGCACGATCAAAATGGAAAGGCTCAGGACCAGCTGTCCGACAGTAATCAATGTATCCATGCAGTAAAATTAGCCCCGGCGGTCTAAACGCTACCCCGGTCATAAAGTAACCGATGTTCGCGGCGATGGTTGAGGGACTTCTTTTTGTATGACGTTGCCACAACAACATTTTGTGGTATGAAAACAAGGCCGTAGGTTTGTCGCATAATGACGAAAACGACCTTCTATTTCTGGTTTAGCTTTTACCGCCTGCGCGAGTAGGGGACGCTGAACGTTTGAAATAAAAGTCAGAGCAAGAGCGGTCCCCTCACATCCGGGTGCCGCTTTTTTTATTGCCAAAGACCTATGACTCCAACCACCGCCATAAGGCAAATTCGGGTAAGTATCCAGGGGTACGCGGGAGCTTTTCATGAGGCAGCCGCCCGATTGCATTTTCACGACCACGAAGTAGTAACCGTACCCGGCCACACCTTTGCCGAAGTGATCAGCCAGGTGGAATCCGGCGAAAGTGATGTGGCACTGATGGCGATCGAAAACACCCTGGCCGGAAGCCTGATGGCCAATTACGATCTGCTACAACGTTCTAACCTGAGAATAACCGGCGAAGTCTACCTACGCATCCGGCAGAATCTGATGGCCCTTCCTGGGGTAGCTATCGAAGACCTCCGTGAGGTATACTCCCATCCGATTGCCCTGATGCAGGTGCGGGAGTTCTTCCAAGCCTGGCCAAAGATCCGGTTGGTGGAGTCAGCCGACACCGCCCTGAGTGCCCTGCACGTGCAGGAAAAAGGCGATCGCACCAGAGGAGCAGTAGCTGCCAGCATTGCAGCAAGTCTCTACAAGCTGGATATTCTGGCCCACGGGATCGAAACGAATAAGCTTAACCACACCCGCTTTTTAGTGCTGGAACCCGGGCGGGATACCGACGCGGATGTGGGAGACAAGGTCAGCATGAGTTTCAGCACCAGCCACGAAGCCGGCAGTCTGTCGCGAGTGCTCATGGTGCTCGATGCCTATAAGATCAACCTGACCAAGATCCAGAGTACGCCCATCGTCGGCAGGCCCTGGCAGTACCGCTTTTACGTGGATTTTTTATTAAACGGAAACATAACCCTCGCCGAAGCGCTGGCTGGAATTCGCCCCATTACCAAGGAGTTACGCATCCTTGGCATTTACACCGCCGGAGAAAAACCCTGACGAACCATGACAACGACAAGCCCCATTGCTCCCATTTTACCGGTCAGTGACCGCCTCGGCGAGACGCAGGAATACTACTTCAGTAAAAAGCTGCGGGAGATCGCCGATCTGCGCGAACGGGGGAAGGACATTCTGAATCTGGGTATCGGTAGCCCGGATCTCCCACCCGCCCCGGAAGTGTTGGACGCCCTTACCGAAAGTGCTTCCCGCAACGACAGCCATGGGTACCAGCCCTACACCGGCCGACCGGAATTACGGCAGGCCTTTGCCCGGTGGTTCGAACGTTACTTCGACGTTTCGCTCGATCCCGCCAGCGAATTGCTCCCCCTCATGGGCAGCAAGGAAGGGATCATGCACATCAGTATGGCGTTCCTGAATCCCGGTGACGAGGTGCTCGTGCCCGATCCGGGATATCCTACCTACCGTTCCGCAACGGAACTGGCGGGTGGCATCGTTCGAACCTATAAGTTAGAGGAGGCAAACGGCTGGCTACCTGATCTTTCCACTTTGGAAGGTGAAGGCCTGAATGACGTCAAAATTATGTGGATCAACTACCCACACATGCCAACCGGCGCCGCGGCGCCCGCGGATTTCTTTCGCCGACTCGTCGATTTTGCCCACCGGAATCGCATCTTGCTGGTCAACGATAATCCCTACGCTTTCATACTCACCGATTCCGTACAAAGTCTGCTTTCGGTTCCCGGCGCAAAGGAGGTGGCCCTGGAGCTATCCAGTCTCAGTAAAGCCCAGAATATGGCCGGATGGCGCGTGGGTGTATTAGCGGGCGCGGCGTGTTATCTCCAGACGGTGCTCCGGTTCAAGTCTAATATGGATAGTGGAATGTTCCTGCCGGTTCAGGCCGCGGCCACCGTTGCCCTGGGCCTGGGACAAGACTGGTACGATCGCCTCAACGAAGTTTACCGCGGCCGCAGGGAAGTGGCCTACCGCATCATGGACGTATTAAACTGCCGTTATTCCCGCAATCAGGTAGGGCTCTTCGTTTGGGCGAAATGTCCTGATTTTACCGACGGATATGGTACCTGCGACCTCGCCCTGTACGAAAACGACGTATTCCTTACCCCGGGGGGCATTTTTGGAGAAGCAGGCAAGCAGTACGTCCGGATCAGCCTGTGCAGCTCCGAGGAGAAGCTGACAGAAGCGCTACATCGTTTGGGCGGCGGAGCGCAGGAACAGCCTAATCAACACAAGGTATGATCGTAGGTATAATCGGCATCGGACTTATCGGCGGATCGCTCGCTATTAGCCTTAAGGAAAGCGGGCTGGCGACCAGGGTAATCGGTATGGACGCCAGCCAGGCCAATCTGGACAAGGCCGTGCGACGCCGGCTGATCGACGATGACCTGCCTATCGAGGCCGGTATCCGGCTGGTGGATGTCCTCGTACTGGCTACGCCCATGGATGCAATGTTGACCCTGCTTCCCGAAATACTTGACGTATTGCGGAAGGACCAGACGCTCGTTGACGTAGGCTCCACGAAGGAAGCTTTACTGGAAGGGGTAAAGGACCATCCTAACCGCGGGCGCTTCGTAGCTTGCCATCCCATGGCCGGAACCGAATTCAGTGGGCCCGAGGCAGCTATCCCCCACCTTTTTGAGGGGAAGACCTGCGTGATTGTCGATGCAGAGGACAGCGATCCCGATGCCGTTGATGCCGCCAAGCGGGTATTCGGAGGCGTGGGAATGCGATTTACCCACCTGGACCGCAGCGCGCACGATTTGCACTGCGCCTACGTAAGCCACATTTCGCATATTGCCTCCTTCGCCCTTGCCCTCACCGTACTGGAGAAGGAAAAGGACGAGCAACGGATCTTTGAGCTGGCAAGTTCCGGCTTCAGTTCGACGGTTCGGCTGGCGAAAAGCTCACCGGATATGTGGGTGCCTATCTTCCGGCAAAATCGCGACCACGTTCTCGATGTCCTGGACGAGCACATCGAACAGCTCTCCCGCTTCCGCACACAATTAATCAAACGCGACTTCGACGGCTTCTATGAGCGTATCCGTCGCGCCAATCAAATCGAAAAAATTCTAAAGTGACAACCATGGAAATGAAAATCAGCAACGTAATCCAACCCACCCCGGGCCGGGGAATCGTGATCGCCGGACCCTGCAGCGCCGAGACCGAAGGACAGGTGATGCAATGTGCCCGCGACCTGGCAAAACTGAATCAGGTAGACCTGTTCCGTTCCGGAATCTGGAAACCCCGGACGCGCCCCGGCAGCTTTGAAGGGGTAGGGAAGGAGGGCCTCTCCTGGCTCAAGCGTGTGAAAGAAGAAACGGGACTGAAAACGACCACTGAGGTCGCGAAGGCCAGCCACGTCTACGATTGCCTCAAAGCGGGGATCGACGTACTCTGGATCGGGGCCCGCACGACGGTCAATCCCTTCAGTGTCCAGGAAGTAGCCGATGCTTTGTCGGGTGCCGACGTTCCGGTGCTGATCAAGAATCCCATCAATCCGGATCTTGGACTATGGATCGGTGCAGTGGAGCGTATCTACAAAGCCGGGATCACCCGTATCGGACTGATCCACCGAGGCTTCAGCTACCACGGAGAAACCATTTACCGCAATGTTCCGCGTTGGCAGATGGCTATCGAGATGAAGCGTCGCTTCCCCGATCTGCAAATGATCGTCGACAACAGCCACATCTGTGGACGCCGCGATTTACTGGCCGAGGTTGCTCAGGAAGCCCTGAACCTGAATTACGATGGTCTGATGACCGAGGTCCATCCACGCCCGGATGAAGCCTGGTCGGATGCGGCGCAACAGATAACGCCGGCGGTATTCGGAGAATTACTCCAGAACCTGCGCCTCCGTAAGCCCACCGCAGACGAAGTCGAAATGGAACGCCTGACCGAACTTCGGCGGCAGATCGATGAGATCGATAATGACCTGATCGGTATGATCGGTCGCCGCATGAAGCTAGCCGACCAGATCGGGGAGTTCAAGGCAGAACGAAACATCGCGGTCCTTCAGGAAAGTCGCTGGGAGGAAGTCCTCCAGGAAACCAGTAAGCAGGGTAAGGACCACGGACTCAGCGAGGAATTTATGCAAGGTTACCTGCGGGCTATCCACCAGGAGAGCATAGATCATCAGGACGCGATTGTTAACCGGGCGAGGTGATAGGTAATAGGGTATAGGAGGTAGGGTATAGGTTGCGGAGCGCCATGACCTATACCCTATACCCTGTTAAACCTATTCCATTCCCATCACCAGGTCGGCCTCCATCACCTGTGGCTCCCCCTTAAGGTGCGGCTTGAGTTTTTTCTGAAATGCACTGTGCTCATCGTCGGCGACGTGCTGCTCGAAGTGCGCGTAGGTATCCCAGCACTCCATGGTGGCAAACTTGGCGGGATTATCGCGGTCGCGGATAAGGTAGAAGAACATACAGCCTACTTTACTCCGACTGGCTTTCGCGTGCTCCCGAAACGTGGCCTCGAACGCATCGGGCTTTTCGAGTTCAAACTGGGCGGTGAGGTATAATTGCTTTGACATAATGCTGGTTTGCTCACCTAACTGCAAATGGGGTAGGGGGTTCAGCATGGGAGCGTGAACCCTGCTTAAGGCCAGTGAAAGTTTCCCTATGTTGGCTTTGGGTTGAGACCTTGTACCGAGGCCCGGTAAGAGGACATGACCTTTAGTAATGTCGACCCGGTTCCGCGGACGAGCTGGGCAAGCTCCGCTCGACAGATGAAGGTACCTCTTACACGTTAAACCGGAAGTGCATTACGTCGCCATCCTGGACCACGTATTCTTTGCCTTCCACGTTGAGCTTGCCGTTATCGCGGGCACCCGATTCACTGCCGAAGGTTACGAAATCCTCGTAGTGAATCACTTCGGCACGGATGAATCCTTTTTCGAAATCGGAGTGGATCACGCCTGCCGCGCCGGGCGCTTTCGTACCGCGGGTGATCGTCCACGCCCGAACTTCCTTCTCCCCGGCGGTGAAGTAGGTTACCAGGTCTAGAAGCTCGTAGCTGGCGCGGATCACCTTATTCACGCCGGGCTCGTTGAGGCCCATCTCTTCAATAAATTCGTCGCGCTCCTCCTTGGTTTCCAGTTCGGCAATATCCGCTTCGATGCTGGCGGAGATGAGGATTATCTCGGCCTGCTCATCGGCAACTGCACTGCGAAAGGCTTTAGTGTGCTCGTTGCCCTCCTCGATGCTGTCGATATCCACGTTGCATACATACAGGATGGGCTTGCTGGTCAGCAGCATCAATTCCTTCAGGATTTCTTCCCCTTCCTCACTGGTCTCAAAACTCCGTGCGGGCTTTTCGCTCTCGAGGTGTGCGAGTAGTGCTTCTCCGACCTCAACTACGGTTTTGGCTTGCTTGTCGCCGCTCTTGGCGGTCCGGCGGAACTTCTCCACCCGCTTCTCCACCGTATCGATGTCTTTGAGGATCAATTCGGTATCGATGATCATCTTGTCGCGTACGGGGTCAACGTTTCCATCCACGTGGACGACGTTGTCGTCTTCAAAACAACGAACAACATGGAGGATCGCGTCGGTTTCCCGGATATTTCCCAGGAACTGATTTCCGAGACCTTCTCCCTTACTGGCTCCCTTGATGAGTCCGGCGATGTCAACGATATCGACCGTAGTCGGGATGACCTTTTGTGGATTCACCAACTCCTCGAGTTTATCCAGCCGGAGATCCGGCACGGTGATCACGCCCAGGTTGGGATCCTTGGTAGCGAAGGGGTAATTAGCCGCCAGTGCCTTAGCCGAAGTAAGGGCATTAAAGAGCGTTGATTTTCCTACGTTGGGCAGACCTACAATTCCACACTTAAGTCCCATACAGTCCGAAGTTTTGCTAAAGGCGGGCGAAGGTACGACGTAGTCCCTGCCTGTGGAAGTCTACTAGAAGTTAGGACCTTTCGGCTGCAGCAACTCTTGCAGGAAATACTCCATCAGGACGGGCTCGAACGTAAGCACCAGGACGGAGTAGGCTACCAGGCCGAATACCGCTCCCCAGAGGTGGGCATTGTGGCCAATATTTCCCTTTCCCTGCTTATCAGCGTAGTGAGAGTAGAGGATATACCCGATACCCAGCAGGATGGCCGGTAGCGGAGGAAAAATGAACCAGTTCCACGGTCCGAGCATAATGTAGGGCCACAGCATGGCGGCAACGCCTCCGGAAGCGCCCAGACTCGCGTACATCCGATTGTCCTGGTGCCGGAGGTAGTCCGGTATACTCGCCGCCACGATAGATACGCAGTAGAAAACCAGGAACGCCACTTTGCCGAAGGTGGGACCAAAGAGATAATTAGAGAACACCGCCTCGGCCGTTTCGCCAAAAATGTACAGTGCGTACATATTGAAGAGTAAATGCTGAAAGTCCCCGTGCACAAACCCATGAGTCAAAAAGCGGTAGTATTCCCCGCGGTCCTTGACGGCGGAGGGTAGAAACATCAGTTTGCTCTTGAGCTCCGGATTGTTGAACGCCTGATAGGAGATCAAGACGGTAATGATGATGATAATGATCGTCATGAGTCGAATTTCGGTAGGGCGGGCTATCTTTCCCGCACAAACAACATCAATGAACTACCGGACGCTATTGTTGCCTATCCTGCTTATTATTGCACTTCTCGTCGTCGGATGCGGCGAGGAAAACACACCTTCTGAAAATACAACCCCAATGGCTTCAGCTACCGAAGACCCCGGCATGGCACACACCGTTTACTTCTGGCTTCAGGACAGCCTCACCCAGGCCGACCGCGAAAGTTTCGAGGAAGGTGTGCGCAGCTTAGCCAGCTCGCCAACCGTAAAGCGTTTATTTCTGGGCACGCCTGCTTCCACCCCTTCCCGCGGGGTAGTCGACAACAGCTTCGACTACAACCTCGTACTCTGGTTCGACGACGTAGCCGGGCACGATGCCTACCAGGTATCCCCCACCCACCTAAAATTCGTTGAAGAGCACGAGGCTAAATTCAAGGAAGTCAGGGTGTACGATAACAATAGCTTATAGGATAGTCGAGCGTAGGTTTACCAGGTCCGCCCGTACGGAAGGACTTAGCTTGGCTACTCGACGGCCATGGCGCCAATTGATCAGGTCTTCTACCTTTCGTATCGACCAGCGCACGGTGAACAATGAAATCAGGAGGTATACTTTCCACAGCCAGGGGATAAAAAATAATACCGGAAGGTATAGTAAGGTCCCTACCGCCAGTACCGCAAACCGTACGGGACTGTAGAATTCTACCGTCTTAGGTCCCCGGAGTGCGATATATTCCGCCAGCAACCACAGGGGAAGGAAAGGGGCAAGCAGCACTATTGCAGGCAGGCATCCAATAGGAAAGGTCTGCACGCGATCAGCCGTAAGATCCTGATCCCGGATACCAAATGCTTTTAGTCGGGCGGCGTAGCGCAGGGTGCGTACCTCATCTGGGTCGTTTAGCCTTGCCGTGGCTAACTCCGCATCCAACTGCTTTCCGGAGTGGGTGATGCCCTCCAGGGGGAGTTCGATATCGTGACGACGAATGGCTAACCGCATCTCACTTGCGGCATCCTCCTCATTTTCCGGAATTTGGACGACGTGCTCCGATAAGGCCGTCCGTAAAGAATCCGTCAGCTGCCGGATACCTTCTCCTTCGTTGCCCCGGTAAGCGGCGAGGAAATCGCTGGTGCGAAGGGGCTCTCCGCAACGGATCATGACTGTAGACCGGCACTTTTCCGCCGCGGTGAAGTTGACGCCAACGGGTACGATGTACACTTCCCCGAGGGTAGTGTCGCGGTCAAGGGCTCCGAGCGCGATCCGTGCGGTTCCCTTTTGCAAAGGCCGCAATCGCTTTTCGTGAATGCAACGGCCCTCGGCCAGGATCATGATGGCTTTGCAGCGGCTCAGGGCTTTATAGCACTCGTCAAAAGTGTCGTAGTTGCGCACCAGTTTGGAATAGCCACCATCCTGCATCCGGTACACCGGCAGAATATTCAACGCCCTTAGGACCGCCGTGGCCAAAGGGTTTTTGTACAGATCGCCACGGGCCAGAAAGTGGAGTGTTCGCGATTGAAAACACGCCATGAGACAGGGTTCGATAAAGGCCGTCGGGTGATTAGCCGCAAGAATTACCGCCGAATTAGGCGGAATATTCGCCAAACCGGTGATGTCGATATTCCGGTAGTAGTAGCTCAGCACGTAGCGGGCTACCGGTCGCACGAGGTAATAGAGCATTTAAAGGTCGTTACGGCGGGCAGCCAGGAGGTAAAGCACCGACATCCGCACCGCCACGCCGTTTTCTACCTGCTGGAGGATGATACTGTGCTCTGAATCGGCGACCTCGGTATCGATTTCAACCCCGCGGTTGATCGGGCCGGGGTGCATAATGACGATCGGCTTATCCAGACGATCTATGCGTTCCTTCGTGATGCCAAAGTAACGGTTGTACTCCCGCAGACTTGGAATGTACTTGGTATCCTGTCGCTCCAGTTGGATACGTAGGACATTGGCAACGTCGCACCAATGCAGGCTTTCTTGCACATTGTGGCTGACCTCGACGCCAAGGGCCGTGATGTGCTTCGGGATCAGGGTAGGCGGACCGCATACGCGGACGTGAGCACCTAATCGTTGCAGACAGAAGATGTTAGACAAGGCCACTCTCGAGTGAGTAATGTCACCGAAGATACAGACCCGCTTACCGCGCAGTTCACCCCCCAGTGCATCGCGCATGGAGTAGGCGTCGAGCAAGGCCTGGGTAGGATGTTCATGGGTCCCGTCGCCTGCGTTCACGATGCTGGCATCGATCTTTTGGGCAAGAAAGTGATGGGCGCCTGGGGCGGGGTGCCGCATGACCACCATATCGACCTTCATGGCCAGGATGTTGTTGACGGTGTCGAGCAGGCTTTCTCCCTTTTTGACCGAGGAACTGGATGCACTGAAGTTGACGGTATCGGCGCTCAATCGCTTTTCTGCCAACTCAAAACTTATCCGCGTACGGGTGGAATTTTCGAAAAAGAGATTTGCGATGGTAATATCGCGTAAGCTCGGCACCTTCTTGATGGGCCTATTGATCACTTCCTTGAATTCCCGGGCAGTATCCAGAATAAGCTCTACGTCGGCGGCCGAAAGGTACTTGATGCCTAGAACGTGCTTTGTAGATAATTGCTGAACGGAGGCCATGGCGGGATTTAGGATCCGAGAAGTAAGATTTGATCCGTGCCGTGAATTTCCTGCCACTGCACGTCGACGTATTCGTCGGTAAGGGTATCGACCAACAGGCCCCGGTAATTAGCCTGAATGGGCAGGGTACGCCGAAACCGACGATCTACCATTACGAGCAACTCAACCTTCGAGGGTCGGCCATAATGATTCAGAGCGGTCATCGCACTGAGTACGGTACGCCCGCTGTAAAGGACATCGTCCACCAGGATCACACGGCGGTTTTCAACCAGAAAATCGATTTCGGTCGGATGAGCGGTGTGTGGGCCCTGCTTGGTTCGAAAATCGTCGCGGTAAAAAGTGATGTCCAGTTTTCCGAAGGGGATGTTTTGAATACCCAATTCAACCAGCCGGGCATAGAGGCGCTCGGCCAGCTGAACCCCGCCCGTCTGAATTCCGATCAGGCAGCTACTGGCAAAG
This sequence comes from Lewinellaceae bacterium, assembly GCA_963747415.1. GTDB lineage: Bacteria > Bacteroidota > Bacteroidia > Chitinophagales > Saprospiraceae > Neolewinella. Next base: position 744,805 of record CAVVFF010000007.1, read on the forward strand.
TCGCCGTGCTCCTCGATGAGGTGGCGGCATAGTCGCTCGATCGTGAGCGCGAAGCGGTTGCTGTCGTGTATGATCCGGTTGTCGGGCACGGTGCGAAGGTAGGAAATAACGATTTACGATTATGCCGCTAGGCGCCGCTATCCGAACTACCCGAATACTCGGCGGTTTACTATTTCCGATATCAATATCACCAAGTCAAGCCATGGAGTACCGCCCCGGCCGGGAAAGCGACTTTGCACACGTAGAAACCTTTGTCTGGCAAGCCATTTTTCCCACCTTCGACGTACCCGGACTTACCGAGGCCGAGCGGTCAGAGAATGACCAGGTCGTAGAACAAGCCAGCCCGAGGGTCAAGGAAGCCCTTCACGAGGAGGGACAGCTGGTGTGGGTTGCCTGGGATGAGAAGAAACGGTCCCTGGCCGGTTATCTCATTCTCGACACCCGGGGTAATGGTCCGTTCAGGGTAGAGCAAATGTTTGTCCGCAGGAGCGATTGGGGGACGGGCGTAGCTACCGAGCTCATGGAGATCGCTCTGGACTCGTTATCGCAATCCAGGGCTTACGTATTGGCCCTGCGCTATTACAACCAGCGGGCGATTGCCTTCTTTGAAAAGCTGGACTTCGTGAATACGGGAGAATCGGCCGGTGATTTCGAAATACCGCGTATTCTGCTGATGCGAGAAGCGCAGACCCCCGAAATAATCGAGGACGAGGACGATTTCGAGTTCCCCACCGAGGACGACGAACCCCACTTCGATCCGGTATATGCCGAACTTCCGGATTACCAACTCGCCGGTGAAGAACTTTCCGATGAGGTTCATTTCGACCGGGAAACCTCCAGTTTGGACAACGAGCAAATTCAGGCGGTGGAGGACTTTATCGCCAAGGCAAAGCGCATGAGGGCGGAAAAGAAACCGGCGGAAGAAAAGCCTGTTCGGGGCGGTCGTCACCCGGAAATCGAATTCGAAGTCGATTACGGCGAGGAGGTTCCAAAAAGTAAGGCCGCCAAGCGGGTAGTTCCACCAGCGAAAGAATCTCCGGGTTTTGAGTTTGCATTTGACGAAGAAGGTATTGATCCTGCGCCCCGCGCCCGGGAAGCTGCCAACGAACCGAATGATACGGAGGAAAATGACCGGCTCGACCTAAAGGATATTCCCGATCCGGTGCCGGAAGTCACTCCCGCCGAACTGCGTTCCGAGCTTGAGGACCGGCTAGGGGAACGGTTAACCGCCTATTTCGGTACGGATGACCTTACGAGCTACCTGAGTTTGTACCGGCGCGCCGAGAATTTCCATCAGATTCGCGATGCTAACCTGCACAGCCTGAGCCAATGGATAAACGCCCGGCCACCGGGAGCCCGCCTGGGAGGTCGAAAGTCTCGCGTGTTGGGAGAGTTGATCGAGTATTTTATCGTGGAAACGGCCAGTCAGATCCACGGTGAATTGTTTCCCCAAAAGCTACTTCGGTATCAGGGGGCGGCGTGGGAAAAAACGAATCTATTCCGGATGGTCATGGACTACCTGGATTTTAAAGCGGTTTCGGAAAGCGTGTATACGGATTTCGTCACGATTCCGCCGAAGGTCCTGAAGCGCGCTTCGGAGAATTATTTGCAGACCAGCAAGGACGAGACCCTGTTTTTCATTTGTGACCAAAGCCTGTTCGGGTCTGGAAAACAGGGTTTTGCGATGACTGATGCCGGTATCTACTGGAAGAATGTATTGCAGCCTGCCGGTGCCGCCACCTACACCACCATCCGCGACCTTCGCCTGAACGAAGATCATCTGTTAATTGACGGACAATACTTCGATGCGGGGGAGCAACTCAACCTCCAAACGGCGCTTTTGTTGGACAAACTCCGTCGGTTAGAGCCCCCGAAATGATTACCTTCGCGCCCCCAAAACGCCCCTTATGCATTACGTCACCCGCCGCGAGACCTTCAACGCCGCCCATAAACTGGCGCTTCCCGATTGGTCGGCCGAGCGTAACCGGGAAGTGTTTGGAAAATGTGCCAATGAAAACTGGCACGGTCATAATTACGATCTGCGCGTTACCGTAAGCGGAGAACCTGACGCCCTTACCGGCTTCGTAATGGATGCCAAGGTTCTTTCGCAGATCATTAAAAAAACGGTGGTCGATACCCTCGACCACGCTAATCTTAATCTCGACGTGGACTGGTTCCACGATCGGCTACCGACCACTGAAAACCTGACCACGGTTATATGGGAGCGCCTGGAAGAGCCGATAGCAGCCGCCGGCGGCAAGTTGTACCGGGTGAGGCTGTTCGAGACTGAAAACATCTATGCCGACTACTACGGGCCGGCCGGAAGACCCCAATAATATGTCCCACGATAAAACGGTGGCTTACGATAAATCCACCACTGACCAACTGAGCGACCACTTTGCCGGCATCATTACCGAGCTCGGAGAAGACACCATGCGCGACGGGCTGCTAAAAACACCGGTACGCGCGGCAAAGGCCATGCAGTTCCTTACCCAGGGCTATGAAATGGATGCGGAGAATATCCTGCGCTCCGCCATGTTCGCCGAGGACTACTCGGAGATGGTCATTGTGAAGGATATTGAATTTTATTCGCTGTGTGAGCACCACGTACTGCCCTTCTTCGGACGTGCGCACGTAGCCTACATCCCCGATGGCTACATCGTCGGCTTAAGCAAAATTCCCCGGGTCATCGAGGTTTTTGCCCGCCGCCTCCAAGTCCAGGAACGGCTAACGGACCAAATCCTGCAGGCAATCCATACGACGCTGAATCCGTTGGGGGTAGCCGTCGTGATCGAAGCCTGTCATATGTGCATGATGATGCGCGGGATCCAGAAACAAAGCAGCGTGACCACCACTTCGGCGTTCACGGGTGCCTTTAAATCGGAACGTACGCGGAATGAGTTTCTTAAGCTGATTACCAGTAACCTGCATTAGTACGGTAGTCGCTGGCTGTTTAGTAGGGTAGTCGCTGGCTGCGCCATCTGTTTAGTACGGTAGTTGCTAGCTTCGCTATCTGCTAGTCGGGTAGTCGCTGGCTTTGCCAGCTGTTTAGTAGGGTAGTCGCTGGCTGCGCCATCTGTTTAGTACGGTAGTTGCTAGCTTCGCTATCTGTGGAGTCGGGTGGTCGCCAGCTTATAAAACCTATGCCCCTAACTGCTCTTTTCTTCGCACTACCGGAACGTCCTTTACGACCATTTGCAGGGTAAGTGGCAAGCGACCCTCCAGCATATTGACCTTTCCACGGCGCAGGCTTTCTACCACCTCGTTGGTGTAGTGGCGCACGGTGATGAGTTCAAGGTCCCGGTCGATCGTGGTCTTAAAGTGGTCGTTGATCAGCACACAGAATCGTTCCACGCGGTCATCGATATCGTTGACCACCACGTTGAAACTGATGGCGGTATTTTGCATCATATTCACCTGCAGTCGGGTGGTGGTGATGTGTTCGAATAACTCCTTGATGTGGTGCTCGGCGACGAAGCTGAAATCGCGGGTACTGATGTTGATCAAGGCCTGCTCTTTTTCCACGGCCACCATCGGTGGGTAGGCGTCGCCGGCATCGTCGGTGACCAGTGTGCCGGCGGCATCTGGATCGATGAACGAGCGGACGTAAAGCGGAATACTTTTATTCTGCAGCGGTTTTATAGTTTTCGGGTGGATGACTTTAGCTCCGTAGTAAGTCATCTCAATCGCTTCCCGGTAGCTGAGCCGGTCGATCTTGGAGACATTCTCGAAAAGACGGGGATCGGCGGTGAGCACGCCCGGGACATCCTTCCAGATACTCATCGACTCGGCATCCAGACAATAGCTGAATATGGCCGCTGAGTAGTCAGATCCTTCCCGGCCCAGCGTGGTGGTATAATTTTCGCTGGTATTGCCGATGAAACCCTGGGTGAGTACGAAATCCGTGGTATCAAGCATTTCCGGCAGGGTGCGCTGCGCCCGTTCCAGGGTTTCGGGCCATTTGACCCAGCCTTCGCGGTAGGTATTGTCGGTCTGGATGATGTCGCGGGCATCCACCCAGCTGGTAGCTAGTCCGAAACTACTAAGGTAGGCGGCTACGATGTGGCTGCTCACCAGTTCGCCCAGACTGACGATCTGATCGTAATCAAAATCATACTCCGGATTCGGCTCCTCGTCGAGGGCCCACTCAACGGAAACGAAGAGATCATTGATCGAGGCGGTGAGTTCCGGGGGGACCTCGGCAAAAAGTTCCTCGATGATGGTCGTAGCGGCACGGTGGATGGCATCCAGTTTTTCCTTAGCCGATGTGGCATCGCCCTGCCAGAAGCTATTAGCCACTTCCTCGAGGGCGTTGGTGGTCTTGCCCATGGCGGAAACAACAATAATCAGGCGTTGTCCGGCAAACTTTTGCAGAATGTTTCCGACGTGTCGAATGGCGTCCGCGTCACGGAGCGAGGCACCGCCGAACTTGAAAACTTTGGTCTGTTGCAGCATAGTCGCGCAAAGGTAAAAAGCCGGGGCGGAGATTGGTTCCGGTCGGGGTTTTTAGTTTATTGTTCGAATGTATCCGACTATCGACAACAGGCAGTAGCTACTCTGCGGGAGCCATTGAACGAGAGATTGGACTTAGGGAGCGGGGTTAGCCTTAGATATAGGAAATAGCGCCTAGGGAAGAGTTGGGAGGCTTTTTGACTGGGTTTGGGCATTGTGGGAGGGAATCCCACCCGGGCCGCCGCCACGCAGTTCCCTTCCGGGAAAGGTCGCTCCGCCCACGTCGGTGACCTGTCCGCTCCGCGCGGTTATGCGACGGATGAAGGAAAAAAAGCAGTCGCATCCCCCGGCTGGTACCCGGCCGGGATGAAACGCAATGCCTATGTCTGCAACGTGAATAGCTGACGCGCCCCGCGTCGGCTGTACGAATATAAGGGGGGTGTGTCAAACAAACAAATAGTTTTAAGTATTGACCACTTGAGGCAACACAATGTGAGGTAATGAACCCTTGCTTGCAAGCCAGCGAATTTTCGCAGCGATATTTTGGGCGCCCCGCCTGCTAATGATACCTTTACCCAATGGTACAGTCGATCGTGTTCGCCCTGGTGGCGCTTCTGGCTCTGGGGTTCGCTTACTTCCAATTCCGAAAGGTCTACGCCAACATTCTGATCGGCAAGGACGAAGAAGTGACCGGCCCTGCCGGAGTACGGTGGAAGAATATGCTGCTCGTGGCCTTCGGTCAGAAGAAGATGTTCAAGCGGCCTATCCCCGCCATCCTGCACTTTATGCTCTATGCGGCCTTCGTATTCACGCAGATCGAACTAATCGAGATATTTGTCGACGGGATCTTCGGCGTACACCGGTGGTTCCTTGGCCCGCTCGGGGGGATGTACAACTTCATCATCAGTACCATCGAGTTGCTGAGTATACTGGCCTTCGTGGCTACCGTGATCTTCCTGATCCGGAGAAATGCATTGACGATCCCGCGCTTCAATAAGCCGGAAATGAAGGGTTGGCCCAAGCTCGATGCCAACCTCATTCTGATCTTCGAGCTGATCTTGCTGGCCTGTATTTTTACCATGAATGGCACCGACGTGGTGCTCCAGGACATGGATCCCAGTCATTACCGGCCCACCAATTTCGCGGTGAGCGGTTTCCTCGGTCCCGTAATCTTTGGTGGTATGGAAGCTTCGACCCTCTACGTGCTGGAACGCGTCGGCTGGTGGGGACATATTTTCATGGTTTTCGTCTTTCTTAATTACCTCCCCAAGTCGAAGCACCTCCACATCCTCCTGGCTTTCCCGAATACGTATTTTTCCCGCCTGAAGCCGCGCGGAGAAATGATCAACATGCCGGAGGTAATGAACGAGGTAAAATCCATGATGGGCCTGGGCGACCCCAATGCGCCGGAGCCCGATATGAATGCCGAATTGCCGGAATTCGGGGCCGATGATGTCAATGAAATGAGCTGGATAGACGTACTCGGTGCCTACAGTTGCACGGAGTGCGGTCGCTGCACCGCGGTATGCCCCGCTAACATCACGGGCAAAAAACTCAGTCCCCGCAAGATCGTCATGAACGTTCGGGACCGGGCGGAGGAAATGGGCAGTAAGATCCGGAGCGGTAATGCCGAATTCGCCGTCGATAAGGACAGCCCGCTCAGCCGCTCGAACTTCGACGATGGCCGTAATCTCTGGGATTACATCACCCGCGAGGAAATTCACGCCTGTACCACCTGCACCGCCTGCGTGGAAGCCTGTCCGGTGCTCATCAATCCGCTGGAAATGATCAATAAAATGCGGCGCCACGAGATCCTCACCGAAGCTTCCGGACCAGCTGACTGGATGCCGCTATTCAACAGCATCGAAAATCAGCAACGCGCCTGGAGCGTAGGAGCTTCCCGTACCGCCTGGACCCAGGATGCCTAGGCTGACCTGACTACAACCCAATAGGACTTCGTAACCACCAACCCCATGCAAGTAAAAACAATGGCGGAATACGCCGCCGAAGATGAAAACCCGGAAATCCTGTTTTGGGTGGGCTGTGCCGGGTCCTTTGATGACCGCGCCCAGAAGGTCACCCGGGCCTTTGCCGAAATCCTCACCGCGGCCGGCATTGCATTCGCCATCCTCGGTGACGAAGAGGCCTGCACCGGCGATCCCGCCCGCCGTGCCGGTAATGAATTCCTCTACCAGATGGTGGCGTTGCAGAATATCGAAACGCTGAACATGTATGGGGTCAAGAAAATGGTCACCGCCTGCCCCCACTGTTTTAATACCATCAAGAACGAGTATCCCGCCCTTGGTGGGCATTACGACATTGTCCACCATACCCAACTACTGCAGCAGCTGATTGACGAAGGGCGCATCAAGATGACCGACGGCGACGCATTCCGCGGAAAGCGCATCACCTACCACGATAGCTGCTACCTCGGTCGGGTGAATGGTATTTACGAAGCCCCGAGGAACGTGCTCCGCTCGCTAGACGGCCAGCTCGTGGAGATGAAGCGCAGTAAGCAAAACGGACTGTGTTGCGGTGCCGGAGGAGCCCAGATGTGGAAGGAAGACGAACCTGGCGACAAGCGGATCAACGTGGAGCGCACCGACGAGGCGCTTTCCCTGAATCCCGATGTCATCGCGGTCAACTGTCCGTTTTGCCTCACCATGATGAACGACGGGGTCACCGGCCGGGAGAAGCAGGGTGAGGTGATGGTCTACGATCTTAGCGAACTGGTCGTCCAGCGCCTACAGCGCAGTTAGATTTTGCTTCCTACTTTCGGGCCGAAATAAAATCCAGCACCATGTACGCAATCGGTTTCGATATAGGTTCCTCATCCGTCAAGGCGGCGCTTGTTGAAGCGTCCACCGGCAAAGTCCTCGCCCGCGTTCAGGCTCCGGAAGAAGAAATGGGTATGGATGCCCCGTCGCCGGGTTGGGCCGAGCAGGATCCGGAGTTGTGGTATCAGTACGTAGTGGAAACAACCCAAAAGTTATTGGCGAGGACGCAGGTACAAAGTGAACAGGTTAAGGCGGTAGGAATTGGCTACCAAATGCATGGGCTGGTGTTGGTCGACGAAAACCACGAGGTCGTTCGCCCGTCCATCATTTGGTGTGACGGCCGGGCCGTAGAGACCGGAGAGCGGGCCTTCGTGGGCATCGGGGCCGACGAATGCCTCAGCCATTGCCTGAACAGCCCGGGCAATTTTACCGCCGCCAAGCTGAAGTGGGTGGCCGACAATGAACCGGAAAACTACGCCCGCACCGCCCACGCCATGCTGCCCGGCGATTACATCGCTTTACGCCTTGGCGGACAGCCTACTACCACCATCACGGGACTGAGTGAAGGGGTGCTGTGGGATTTTAAAGAGAACCACCAGGCGGATATGGTGATCCGGGAAATGGATCTGGATGCCGGTAAACTCTGCCGCCGCGTCCCCGCGGTAGGTATGCAGGGAAAGGTGACCGAGAAGGCCGCACGGGAAACCGGACTCACGGCGGGCACCATTATTGGTTACCGGGCCGGAGACCAGCCCAACAACGCCATGAGCCTGAACGTCATTCGGCCGGGAGAAGTAGCCGCTACCGGCGGCACCAGCGGGGTGGTCTACGGCGTGACCGACCGCATGGCCTTCGATCCCGGGCAACGGGTAAATTCTTTCGCCCACGTCAATCACAGCGAAGACGAAACCCGCATCGGCATCCTGCTCTGTATCAACGGCACGGGGATTGCGCACCGCTGGATCCGGCAGCAGGTATGCTCCCCAGGTACTACCTACGAGAATATGGAATTGCTAGCCGCTGAGGTCCCCATCGGTAGCGACGGATTGCATTTTCTTCCTTTTGGTAACGGGCCGGAACGGATGTTACACAATCGGGAGATCGGGGCCCAGCTGCTGGACTTGGATTTCAATCGGCATACCAGGGGGCACATCGTTCGTGCAGGGATTGAAGGGGTAGCCTTTTCCTTCGTTTACGGCATGCGGATCATGATGGAGCTCGGGGTGGAGCTGAGTACCATACGGGTCGGCAACGACAATATGTTTCAAAGCGAGGTATTCGCCTTTACTATCGCTACGCTGACCGGAGCAACCATAGAGATCCATAATACGAACGGTGCGGTGGGAGCGGCCCTGGCGGCGGGAGTGGCCGCTGGCTTGAGTCCCGATCTGAACGCCGCGGTTGGCCGCCAGGAGGTACTTGGACGCGTGACACCGAAGAAGGAGGACAAAGCCGCGCTGGAAGCAGCGTACGAACGCTGGGAAGCTTCCCTCCGGAAGGCAATGGAGTGAATCCGATGAACAGGATCTATCGTAGGTGGTTTTGCCATCAGCCTGTGTTTACACCCTAGCCAATCCAGCGCCTTGTCCGATAACACCGCGATACTGCTGTTTAGCCGTAGTGCCTCCGCGGAGGCTTCGGCTAAGTTTTCGGGATCCAGACACGGCGAGCGCGTTGCCAAAACCCTCATTGACCGGACGCGAAAGACGCTGCGCCAATCCGGCTTTCCGGTGTATCACCTGGACGAAAGCAATCAGCTCGGCAGATGCTTCGGAGAAAAACTGGAGAGCTGCCTCTCGCGGGTGTTCCGACTGGGCTACGACCAGGTCATCGTGGTAGGTAATGATTGCCCGCAACTGCGAGCCGGACACCTGCGAAAAGCATCCAAGTTACTCAGCCAGGGACGGGAAGTACTCGGTCAAGACCGGCGCGGGGGAATCTGGCTGCTAGGCCTCCGGGATACAGCTTTTAACCGAGAGGCAGTCATTCGGGCCCCCTGGCAAAGCGGGGAACTGTTCCAGGCTTTGCGAGCCATCTTCCCCATTGTTGCCCTGCTCCCATTTCTCCAAGATTTCAATGCCCTAAGCGATTATCGTCGGGCATACGCTCCCTGGAAAGCCATTTTGTCTGGACTATCCTTTTTGGTGGGACGGCAAGAAGAGTGGTACGAAACGCAGGAAGCGTGGATGGCATTGACCCTTGTCACTCCCGTCGAGGGACGCGGACCACCACGGGCAGCCTGACTCGTCACGCCGCTTTTCCCATCTTCCAATTTCAAGATTATGTCACGCTTACGCGCAGGAGCCACGGCCGTGGGTCTGCTCTTGCCCTTACTATTTTGGGCACAGGTCCGGGTTTCAGGCAAGGTGGTCTCCGATGATCAGCCACTGATCGGGGCGACGGTTATGCAGCTGGGTGTCGCTACCAACGGGACGTTTACGGACACCGTCGGCAACTTTTCGCTTTCCGTTGACCAGCTTCCCGCTACCCTCATAGCCAGCTACACCGGTTATGAGAACCAAACGATAACGGTAAATACACTAGATGCTCCACTGATGATCGAGTTGCTCGCCGGGCTCACCCTGCAGGATGTCGAAGTGGTGGTAACCGCCCTCGGGGTAAGGCGGCAGAACAGCACCCTGGGCTATTCGGTCCAGGAAATCCAATCCGCCGAATTAGCGGACGTCCAGGCGGTCAATTTTCTCGATAATCTGAGCGGCCAGGTAGCCGGAATGCGGGTCACGGCGGGCGCCACCGGGGTGGGCTCTTCCAGCCAGGTGGTGATCCGCGGCGAGACAAGCTTTACCAATAATAACCCCCTGTTCGTAGTAGACGGTATCCCCATCAACAACAATACCATCATCAACCAAACGGATGAAGAGGCCGCCGGCTTCCAGGAGGTCGACTTCGGGAACGGCGCCATGGACCTGAATCCGGCCGACATTGAATCCGTCAGCGTGCTGAAGGGAGCCTCCGCCGCCGCCCTCTACGGAACGCGGGCCGCGAATGGCGTGATCGTGATCACCACCAAACGAGGAGGCAAGCAACCAGGCTTAGGCATCAGCTTCAACAGCAGCCTTACGCTGGACCGCCCCTTCCAACTGCCCCGATACCAGAACGAGTTCGGCCAGGGGCAGGGTGGTGCCTTCGCCTTTGTCGATGGCCTCGGCGGTGGAATCAGCGACAACATTACCTACAGCTATGGTCCCAGACTGGACGCAGGCAACCTGGCTCCGCAGTTCGACGGCCCCGTCCGCTTGTCGGATGGTGCGGTCGTACGCGGTGGGGACGTAGCCGTTCACGGCGGCCAAACCATACCGGCTACGCCGCTTATCAGTCGGCCCGATAACGTCCTGAATTTTTACGAAACCGGCTCGACGGCAATCAATAATCTCTCCGTCAGCGGAGGCGGAGAAAACGGGGATTTTCGGCTCTCCGCCACCGACCTCCGCAGCGACAGCTACATCCCGGGCGTAAACCTGAAGCGCAAAACCCTGGCGGGCCGATTCGGATTTCGTCCTGCTGACCGGTTACGGGTGGATGCCAGCCTCAACTACATCAATACCGGTTCCGACAACCGGCCCGCCGGCGGCTATGGTTCGGAAAACATCAATTACGATCTCACCGCCTGGCTGGGCCGGCAGACCGACCTGAATATCCTCCGGGACTACTGGCAGCCGGGTCTGGAGGGCACCCAGCAGTACAGTTACAATTATACCTTCTTTGATAATCCCTATTTCACGCTGCTGGAAAACCGGAACGCATTCGAGCGGGACCGGCTCCTGGGGTTTCTTTCGGCGCGTTACCAAATAGACGATCACTTCAGCCTCACCGTTCGCTCCGGAATGGATTACAGCAACGAAGGCCGCCGTTTTCTGCGCAACTTCAGTTCCAATCGCTTCCCCCAGGGCGGTTACGCCGAGAACGACGTGCTGTACCGCGAGATCAATACCGATTTCCTGCTGGATTACACTAAAAGCCTGGGTGCGATCACCCTGAATCTATTGGCCGGCGGTAATCGCCTCACGCAGGTAGCCGGGAATACCCAGAGCAATGCGCTCACGCTGGCCCAGCCCGGCATCTTTCGACTAAGCAATGCCGCGAGCCCCGTCGTGATCCGCGACCAGTCGGCAGAGAAAAGGATCAACAGCCTTTACGGACTGGCACGCATAGGCTTTCGGCAATTTCTCTATCTGGATCTCACCGGCCGCAACGATTGGTCAAGTGCACTGGCCACCCCGACCAATGCCGATAACACCAGCTTCTTCTATCCATCGGCGAGCATGAGTCTGATAGCCAGCAAGGCCTTCGACCTGCCGGAGACCATCAGTTTTCTGCAACTTCGTGCGAACGTAGCCCAAGTGGGCAACGACACGGATCCTTTCCGAACCAGCTCGACCTTCGTAGCCCGAACGCCCTTTAACGGACAACCCACCTTCACCGAGCAGTCCATACTCGCGCAGCCCAACCTTAAGCCGGAACAAACGACCACCACGGAGGTCGGGGCGGACATCCGGCTTCTGGACTACCGATTGGGACTGGACGTTACTTACTTCACCCAGCGCACGGAGAATCAGATCCTGAGTCTACCCATCGCTCAGTCTTCCGGATACAATCAACAAATCGTCAACGGAGGCACCGTCACGGCAAATGGGCTCGAGGCCATCCTTTCCCTCGTTCCGGTTTCCACTGACGCGTTCCGCTGGACCAGCCGCTTCAATTTCAGTTCCAGTAAGGCAACGGTCGAAGCCTTACCGGAGGGAGCCGACCGCTTCACCCTGGCGTACAGCCGAGTCTATAATTCGGTCAACCAGACGGTGTACTTCATCGTCGAACCCGGTGGGGAGATCGGCGACATCTGGGGCACGGGATACCGGAAAACCGATGACGGTCGCTTCATTCTGACTGATGACGGGCAGCTGATCGCCGATAATACCCTGCGGAAATTGGGTAATGCCAACCCGGACTTTATCCTGGGCGCCTCCAATACCTTTCGGTACTGCAATTTCGAACTGAACCTGCTGCTGGACTGGCGACAGGGCGGCCAGCTGGTCAGCCGCAGCCTCAGTCTGGCAGGAGTAGCCGGCCAACTCGAAGAAACCGCCTACCGACCGGAATCCGGCATCGTCATCCCCGGAGTGGTAAACACCGGTACCGATCAGGAACCCCGCTACGTGGAAAATACCCAAGCCGTCTCAGCGGAAAGTTACTACCGGAGCTACTACGACCGCAACCACGAGGAAAACAACATCTACGACGCCAGTTACCTGAAACTGCGGGAACTCCGCCTCACTTATCAGATCGACCCATCGGCACTGCCCGGAAGCTTTCTAAGTGGTTTACAGGGGCTATCCGTAAGCCTCATCGGCCGTAACCTGTACGCCTGGTCGGAAATTCCCCACTTCGATCCCGAGCAATTCGCCATACAGGGTCAGGGGATCGTTTTTGGGGTGGAAGACATGGCCTACCCCAGTGCCCGCAGCTTCGGGCTGAGCCTCGGCCTTGATTTTTAATTCCGGCAAGTAACCAATCATGAGAAAGCTATTCACTTTACTTCCCCTGCTGTGGCTCGCGTGTACCAAGGACTTTGAGGAGATCAACACCAATAGCAACGCACCTTCAAGCGTCCAAAACGAACTGCTGCTCCGACAGGTGCTCTATAGCTACGGCGATGGCATGAGCTATGAAGGCTTCGTGGCCGGTAATTTGCTGAGCCAGCATTTTGCCATGATCGATTTCAACTTACTGGACCGGCATGCGCTGGCCAGTCCACAAGAAGGGGGGAATCCGTGGGATATTCTCTACCTGGCACTGCGCGACAATCAAACCATTCTGGAACGGAGCAGGACGAACTCGGCCGCCGCGGTCTACGAAGGTCCCGCCCTGGTGATGAAGGCCTACCTGGCGATGCGATTGACCGATATTTTCGGCGACGTGCCCTACTTTGAGGCGGTAAGTGGTCGTACCCAGGGCATCGTGACGCCCGCCTACGATCGCCAGGAAGATATCTACCTGGCGGAGAGGGGAATCCTGGAGAATCTGACAACGGCGGTCGAAGTCATGGAGGGCTACACGGGGGCTATCCCCCTCGCGGGTGATATCCTGTACTCCGGTGACCTGACCGGCTGGATCCGGTTCGCGAATAGTCTTCGGTTAAAAGCCTTGATTCGCATAAGTGCCTGTAGGGATCCGGGAAACGAGATTACCGCGCTTTACAGTGACAATGAAATGATTACGGACAGTGAGTTCAACGCTACCTTTGACTTTGCCGGCGGCCCGCCCAACAGCTTCGCCTTCGCCACGGCACGGGTAGGCATCTTCAATGTGTTCCTCATGTCCCTTACGGCCGAGAACATCTTCCGGGAGTTGGAAGATCCCCGGGTGAGGACGCTGTATCGCCCCGCGGCCAACAACGGCGAGTTCAGAGGCATCATCAACGGGATCGATGCCGCCACGGCCATCGTCCCGGACAACTATGCCCGCCCCGGCCTGATCTGGCGCGAAAATACCGCCGCGCTCGACTTCAACTACATGACCGCCTGGGAAACGCAGTTTCTCCTCGCGGAAGCAGCCCTGAAAGGCTTCATCGATGGCGACCCCAAGGACTTCTATCACCGCGGCGTAGCGCTGGCATTCGCCTATTGGCAATCTAAATTACCGGACACTTACCTCACCTCGGGTCCGGCCGCCTGGAGCGCCGACGACGGACTCCGGCAGATCATCATGCAAAAGTGGATCGCCGGTATTGGCGACGCCTACGAAGGTTGGATAGAGTGGCGTCGTACGGGTTTTCCCACCCTGCTTCCGGTGGAGGCCAGTCTCAACAACGGCCTCTACCCCGTGCGATTCCCGTATCCCGCAGATGAGCAGGCCCTGAATTTTGAGCATTACCGGGCCGCCGCCGAGGCCACGGCGGGTAATTCCGTGAACGTTCCCGTATGGTGGGACGTGGAGGGATGATGCCGGTACTAGACGTTATATCCGTCCAGTGGCTGATCGTTATCGCATCGAGCGCGCTGCTGTTCGTGGTCTCTCCCCGCGCCACTACCGCAGACGAATTTTTTAAAGGCACGCGGAAAGCGCGACAACCTGGGGTCCTGGCCCTTACAAGTAGCCTGGTCATTTCCTGGTTATTCGCCAAGTCAATCACCAATGCCGCTAATCTGGGTCTCGCTTTCGGATTCATCGGGGGAGTGGCTTATGCTGCTTATTACCTGAGCTTTGCCGTAGCCGGCGTGGTGATCTACCTCATCCGAACCCGAGGGGGGTACACGAGCATTCACGAGTTCCTGAACAACCGGTTCGGCCAGTCGGCCGTATGGCTGTTTTCCCTGCTCGTCAGCTTTCGGCTTTTCAACGAGGTCTGGTCTAACACCATAGTGATCGGCACTTACTTCGGAGATATGGGAAGCACCCCTTACTATATTGCTATACTGATGTTTACGGGGCTTACTCTCGCGTACAGCCTTAAGGGAGGCATGTCGTCATCCATCCTGACCGACGTGATCCAGATGGCCTTATTCGCGGTATTACTGGCCGTGGTTTTGGGGGCCATATTTCCCCTTCTGGGTTACGATTTGACCCCCTTGCTCCTTAGTGATTCGGGCGACGGAGGCGCAGGTTCGATGCTCGGCGGAGGAGGGAACCTGCTTCTGGTAGCCATCCTCCAGAGCTTCAGCTATCCCTTCCACGATCCGGTGCTGACCGATCGAGGCTTTCTTTCGGACCCCAAGACCACGCTGCGGGCCTTCCTGTGGGCCGTTCCACTTGGCGCGGCAAGTATACTGCTCTTCAGCTTCGTCGGGGTTTACGGTAAACTAGTTGGGGTAACCGGTCAGGCTCCGGTGGAGGTCGCGAGGTTAATGGGTGGACCTATCCTGCTGGTGATGAACTTCATTATGATCACCTCTGCGGCTAGTACCCTGGACAGTACTTTTTCGTCTTTCGCAAAGCTTGGCGTGCTTGATCTTGGTCGCCGTTCCTTAGCTCAGGCACACGTCCGGTGGGGAAGGTACGCCATGGTCGGGATCACCATTCTCGGCACTATCCCCGTCTTTTTGAGTCCGGCTATCCTATCCGCCACTACGGTATCCGGGGCTATGGTGGTTGGTCTGGCACCGGTGTTCTGCCTCTGGTGGTTGCGGGTGCCGCGAGCCGGGTTCTTTCTTTCCGTGGGCGGTGGGATCTTATTTGGCCTGGTCTATGCAACGGGCTATTGGCCCGCCTCCCTTCGCATTGGCACGGCCGCTTATAGTGACCTGTTATCGGTGACGCTCTATAGTTTACCGGCCTGCTTTTTCCTATTCCTGCTACCTTACTGGCTTAGGAGCAATCGATAGGCAATGGACAAAGCGGAACTTTCTTGGAAAGAATTCGAACGGGTCGAAATGCGGGTCGGCACGGTTCTGGCCGTCGAGATATTTGACAAAGCTCGGAGGCCGGCCTATAAGCTGCGGATCGATTTCGGGGACTACGGCATCCGGAAAAGCTCGGCGCAGATCACCGACCACTACCTCCCAGCGGACCTGGTTGGACGACAGGTGGTAGCCGTGGTTAACTTCCCGCCGAAGCAAATTGCGACGATGATGAGCGAATGTCTGGTTCTGGGGGCGGTTGAGGACGGTGTAACCTTGCTTGGTCCCGACAGGCGGGTGGCCGACGGGACGAGGATAGGGTAATGCACCTGGCCACCTTTTCGTCCAGTTCCAGTCTACCGGCGTATTCCCAGCCGCTTCATTTTACTGAACAGCGTCTGGGGATTCACTTTCAGGATCTCCGCCGCGCCGTTCGCACCGCTAACCTTACCATTCGTGCTTTCCAGGACCATTTGAATGTACTTACGTTGATACTCCTCCAGGGGCAGGAACTCGGACAGCCGACCGTCGACGACGTCGAGCACGGGTCGCATGCTATTCCCGTCCAACTTCTCCGGTACTTCGATCGGCAGTACCCCGCCGTTACTGATGATGAAGGCGCGCTCGACCATGTTCTCCAGTTCCCGCACGTTGCCGGGAAAATGATAAGCCCGGATTCGCATCAGGGTGCTCTCATCCAAACCCGAAATATGCTTATCGAACCTGCGGTTAAATTTTTTGATGAAGTAATCGATCAGTACGTCGATATCTTCCGGTCGTTTCCGCAGGGGAACCGTTTCGATGGGGAAGACATGCAGCCGGTAGTAGAGGTCGGAGCGGAATTGGCCGTCCTCGATCAGTTGCTTAAGGTCCCGATTCGTGGCCGCGATCACGCGTACGTCCACCGTTAGTTCCTGCGTTTCGCCTACCGGGACAAAGGTGCCATCCTGAATGACCCGCAATAACCTGGATTGCAGCATGATGGGGAGCTCACCGATCTCATCCAGAAAAATAGTTCCACGGTCGGCGGCCTCGAATCTGCCCATCCGGTCGCGATAGGCACCTGTAAACGCTCCTTTACGATACCCAAAGAGTTCGCTCTCGATCAGCTCGGCGGGCAGGGAGGCGCAATCCACGGTGATAAAGGCTTCCTCGGACCGCTTGCTTAGCCGGTGAATCGACTTGGCCACCAGCTCCTTTCCCGTCCCCGATTCCCCGGTTACTAATACGGTGACGTCCGTAGGGGCAACCTGTTCGATCCGACGGTAAATTCGTTCCATGGCCGCACTTTTGTAGACCATCTCGGCCGCGGAGGAGGAACCATCAAGCTTCGCCCTCAGTCGGACATTCTCTTGGTCGGCGGCGTTAAAGTCTTTGTGGACTTCCGCCAGGGCGGAGTTTAGATTTCCCTCGTGAGTTAGTTGGGCGGTGATGTCCCTGGCGGTAAGCAATAAGGAACTGTTGCCGGGTTTTCCACTGAGTACCAAACTCACGTCAACGGGTATGATCCTTCCGTCTCGATGGGTAAGGTTACAGCGGTACCGGCACAAACCCTGCGACCTGGCCTCTTCCACGCGTTGCTGGAGTAAGTCCCCGGAAAAGTCCTTCTCGATCTGTCGCAAGTGAAGGATCACCTCCTCCTTCTGATCTTTGTATCCGAGCAAGGATTGTAGTCGGGTATTGGAATAGCTGACGTTGCCGCGGACATCAATCTGGGCGATGAGGGACTCCACCGAATCAAGTATGCCGGAAAGGTTATCTTCCGAAGGATCCGTACCGGGTAGTAGCATGCAGCAAATGCACGGATAGCTTGAGAGCGCCAGCTTGGTGACGTGCAACATGTAATGCACATTACCGGCAACCTGTACGGGCTTCACGATACACTCGCCGTCTTTGAGGTCATCGGGGAAAGGAAAAATGTATAAAGGGGTGCCGTCTTCCTCGCTTCGTTTGAAGCCAACCTCTAATCCGTCCAGATGGAGTTGATCCTGCAACTCGGCATAGGCGGCATTCTGATGGATTAGACTACGATCTTCTCTTAGGAGGACCGTAGGAAATGGATTGATATCGACCCATTCGCTGACCATATCGGGAAGGCTGGGAAATTTGGACACAATTAAGTGGTTGGGGGAACTGCCAGAGAATAATAATCAGACGGTTCAGATCCATGTGTATGGCAGCTCTACCGAAGGAAGAATAAATACGGATAGAATGCCATAAAGACTACTGTTCTGAAGCCTAGGTGATTCTTTCTTTTGCCAAAATGCAACCACCCCGGTAATCATAAAAGCATTGCCGGGATTAGCTACCCAATCTTATGAAATGGCGTAAATATTCATATCCCAGTGGGGGTTCTTATGAACGTTCAGAAGTAAGAATTCAGAGGAACCCAGCGGCCTGACCGGCCTATTGTACCCGGTGAAGGCGTATCAAAGTTGGTAAAACTAAAGGAAGTCTTCTTACGTATGTAGATAGTATGGCTACCGGAAATCTTCGTAATGTCGGCCGACTCAGCGGGCCGCTGTTACTCTTCGGGGGGGTGTATTCCAATCTGGAAGCCCTTCAATCCCTTTACCAGTTTGCTCAGGACTTCGGCATACCCGCCGACAACGTAATTTGTACCGGCGATATCCCGGGTTACTGTGCTGATCCGGAAGCTTGCCTGAACCTAATTGCGGACTGGGGATGCCACGCAATCGCCGGTAATGTTGAGACCAATCTCCGTGAAGGCATTGACGATTGCGGCTGCAACTTCCATCAGGGGAGCAGGTGTGACCTGTTTGCCAAGCTTTGGTATGCCTATGCCAGGGAAGAAGTTACTGACCGGGGAGTGGCATTCATGCACACCCTTCCCGGTATGCTTGACTTCACCTACGCAGGGAAAAAAGTTCGCGTTCTCCACGGATCCGTTGAGCATGAGTCGGAATTTATCTGGAAATCCACCCCCTGGTTTACCAAGCAGCGCAGTTTCGATGAGAGTGGAGCGGACGTCATCGTTGCCGGACACAGTGGCTTGCCTTTCCTGGATAGTCAGGATGATAAGGTTTGGATCAACACCGGGGCCGCGGGTATGCCGGCTAACGATGGTACGCCCAGGACCTGGTTTGTCGTGCTGGACGACGCCCAGGAAGAACTTCAGGTTACCTTTCACCCGCTTTCCTTCGATACCCGGGCAGCGAAGGAAAAGATGCTGCAGCACCGTACCCGTTTACCCCTTAGTTACGCCGCCACGCTCAGCACCGGCATCTGGGACAATACCGAGATCATGCCGCCGGACGAAGCGGCGCTGGAGGGTATTCCCTACGAGGCTGACACGCTGAGCGAAAATCTTGCACCTGCGCCCCGCCGCCCCCTTGAACCAACTCCGGCTATACCCTCCGTTTTATCCCAAAACAATTTGCCCGATATGAGCACCTACAGCAACCCCAAAGATCTGCGCACCTTCGGAAAAATCACCGAGTGGCAGCAAGAAATGGGAGAGAAATTCTTCGACTGGTACAGCGGGGTAACGGAAGGCGATACGGCACTCACCGAGCGGGAGAAGTCACTGATCGCCCTGGCCGTCAGCCATGCCATCCAGTGTTCCTACTGCATAGATGCCTACACTACCAACAGCCTGCAGGCCGGCGCCGACGAAGAGCAAATGATGGAAGCGGTACACGTTGCCGCCGCCGTAAAAGCCGGTACGACCCTGATCTACGCCAGGCAGATGCAACGCCAGGTGGAGAAGGTGACCATGTGAGGAGAAGTACAAAGTCCGATGTGGAAAGTACAAGGTAAAAAGGTCCGGGTGGGGCCTTTGAACGGGGTGGAGTGGCACCGGGACCCGTTCTTGTCGTGTACAAGCCCAGGCCACCAAATAACTTTTCTCGAGAGGTTCCTGTTGGCTTTTGTAGCCGGTGAGCAATCCAAACACCGGAAAGGGCAGTAGGTATTGTTGGATCAAACCGCTGGACACGTCCACTCCTTCGGCTTTTGCCCCCCGGGCTAAGTAGCTAGGGCCCCTCCCCCAGCTACCGCAGAGGGGGAGGAAGCCGAATCCGTCAGATTGTCCAGTGGTATGCTATAGAATTTAATGCATAACGGACCTTTGTACTTTGTCCTTTATACTTTAAAGATTGTACTTCTAAATGGGCGTAAAGCAAAAGACCATAAGCCTCAAACGCAAGGGCTCCAACCTGAGCAGCGGCTACGTGCAGCTCAACGTACTGAACGGCAAGGACGTGGCCGATGCGGATTTCCCGCGTTTTGCCGACCGGGTCGCCAAGCAGGGACACCGGCCCTTCAAGCCTACGGAAATTGAGATCTTTCAACTCAATATCGGTAAGCTCTGCAACCAAACCTGCGCCCACTGCCACGTGGATGCCGGCCCCGACCGTAAGGAGGAAAATATGAAGCGGGCGGACCTGGAGTTATGCCTTCAGGTGATCGCGGCGACCCCTTCCATCACCACCGTGGACATCACCGGCGGGGCCCCCGAAATGAATCCGAATTTCCGCTGGTTCGTAGCGGAGTGCACCAAGCTAGGCAAGCAGGTCATCGATCGCTGCAACCTTACCATCATCATGGCCAATCCGAAGTACCGTGACCTGCCCGAGTTCCTGGCCGAACACCGGGTGCAGGTGGTTTCGAGTCTGCCGTACTTCAGCAAGAAACGCACCGACGGACAGCGCGGGGACGGCGTCTTTGAAGACTCCATCCAGGCCCTCCAACTGCTGAACGCGGTAGGCTACGGTGATCCGGAAACGGGCTTGAAGCTCGACCTGGTCTTCAATCCTTCCGGTGCCTATTTACCCGGTAAACAGGAGACCCTGCAGGCCGAATTCAAACGACAGCTCGATCGCAAGTACGGCATCGTATTCAATGACTTATACGCGATCACCAACCTACCGGTGAGCCGATTCCTGGACTACCTCCTGGAAAGCGGCAACTACGGCGAGTACATGCAGAAGCTGGTCGATGCCTACAACCCGGCTACCGTGGACAGCCTAATGTGCCGGAACACCATTTCGGTGAGTTGGGACGGCTACCTCTACGATTGCGATTTCAACCAAATGCTGGATCTTAAGGTGGCCGCGAAGGGGCAACACCTGAGTGAATTCAACATCGAAGAACTGCGCAACCGAAATATCGTCCTCAACCAGCACTGTTATGGGTGTACCGCCGGTGCCGGTAGCAGTTGCAGTGGAACCGTAGCCGAATGAGTCGACCCCGATCCGTAGCGGTATTCTGTGGCTCCTCGCCGGGACTGGATGAATCGTATTCCGTCGCTGCCCGGGCACTAGCAGCCGAGCTCGTGCGACGGGACTTGCGCCTGGTATACGGTGGCGGCTCGATCGGGGTGATGGGCATTATCGCCGATGAGGTACTTCGGTTGGGTGGGCAGGTGCTGGGGGTGATCCCTCAATTCCTGGTGGATCTTGAAGTAGGCCATTCCGGCTTGACGGAGCTGGTCGTCACCGAAAGCATGCACCAGCGCAAGCTCATCATGGCCGAGAACAGCGACGCCTTTGTCGCGATGGCGGGCGGCATAGGTACCCTGGAGGAGATCGTCGAAGTGTTCACCTGGACCAAGATCGGTATCCATCAAAAGGCCTGTGGCCTCCTGAATACCCGTAATTTCTACGGCAGTTTTGGGCGCCTGCTCGAGCATATGGCAAAGGAGGGCTTTTTGAAGCCGGCCGATATCCGGCAGCTCATCATTGATGAGGAGCCCAGTTCCCTTTTGGATAAATTATTGCCGCTCGCCGATTGATGCGTGGAGGACCTCCGGTCCGACCTGCACGCGAGCGCAGCGAGCGACATAACCGCTTTAATAGTCTATCATGAATCGGGCCGGAGGTTCTCAAACCGACCTTATCGGGTACACTAGTGATCCGGACACTCGTGGGAGGCTATCGCCACACCACGAGGTCCTATTGCCCGTACCGCCCGTCAGTACCTCGGAGTGTCGGTGAGGACCTCCGAGTGTGCGGGTAGCCACTACCGTACTAACCGCCGGCGCAGCCCGGCGACAAAAGACTAACCGACTAACCAGCTGGCGAAGCCAACGACTAATCACCCCTTAACCTGGTAACTAACCGGCGTATCCGTATTGTAAAAGAAAAAGCTCCACATATCCGCCTGCTCTTCGATCGTCTTAGAGATCGGTTTGCCGGCACCGTGGCCGGCGTCCGTTGCGATGCGGATGAGAACGGGAGCCTCGCCCCGGTGGCTGGCCTGTAGCTTAGCGGCGAATTTAAAACTGTGGGCGGGTACC
The DNA here is from genome assembly GCA_963747415.1 of Lewinellaceae bacterium. GTDB lineage: Bacteria > Bacteroidota > Bacteroidia > Chitinophagales > Saprospiraceae > Neolewinella. Next base: position 766,647 of record CAVVFF010000007.1, read on the forward strand.
ACGCGATCGTCGTGATCCGCGGTGGTGACCATCGTGGCGGGGTAGGAGGTGCCCTCTTTCAGATTGTGCAGGGGACTGTAAGCCTTCAGAATGGGGAACATGGACGAATCCTCACTGCTGCCGTATTCGGGGATCCATCCTTTGCCTACGGTAAATTTGTGATAGCGCAACATGTCCATCACGCCGACGGCGGGAAAAGCGACGGCAAAGAGGTCCGGTCGCTGGGTCATGGCCGCGCCAACCAGCAGGCCGCCGTTGGATCCTCCCGCGATGGCCAGCTTTTCACGACTTGTATAGCCCTCCTCGATCAGGTATTCGCCGGCGGCGATGAAGTCGTCAAAGACATTCTGCTTATTCTTAAGCATTCCGGCCTGGTGCCATTCCTCGCCGTATTCGCCGCCTCCCCGCAGGTTCGCCATGGCAAACACCCCGCCGTTCTCCAGCAGGGGTAGCCGCATGATGCTGAAGCTGGGCGAGAGGCTGACGTTGAACCCTCCGTAACCGTAAAGGTAGGTGGGGCTCGTTCCGTCCAGCTCGAGTCCTTTCTTATGCACCAGGAACATGGTCACCTCGGTGCCGTCCATACTTATGTAGGTCACTTGCTTTTCCTCGTAGGCGGAGGGATCAAATTTCAGTTGGGGCTCGAAGAAGGGGGTGCTTTCATTGGCTTCGATGTCGTATTCGAAAATCGTCGGCGGATAGATGAAGCTGGTGTAGACGTAAAATAATTTGTCGTCTTCCTCTTTGCCTCCGAAACCTCCCGCGGATCCTACACCGGGCAGCTCCACGGCGGTCTTGTTCTCTCCTTCGTAGGTCATGCGGTAATAGCGGTCGGTGGCCTGCTCCAGGTAATTGGCAAACAGGTAGCCGCCACCGGTATTCACGCCCTGGAGCAGACTTTCCGCCTCGGGGATGATCTCCGTCCAGTTGCTCTTCTTCGGATTGTCAATGTTGATCTTGACCAACCGGTAATTCGGCGCCCCGATGTTGGTCAACACCCAAAAGTCCCGACCGCTCGCGTGGATCACCTGACTCTTATTTTTGGTGTCCGGAAACAGGGCCACCGGTTTGATATTGGTTGGCAGCTCCCCATCCTCCTCCAGCGGGAGGTAGTAGGTAGCGAAGCCATCCGTGCCGGGAGCGGCATACATAATGAAGTAATCTTCCTTCTCGGTAGTGCCGCCGTAGTGGTAGAAGGCCGGATTATCGGGGTCAGCGTACACCAGCCGGTCTTCGCTCTGTGGTTCCCCGAGTTTATGGTAGTAGACCGAGTGGTTCATATTGTTCCCCTTGAGCACGTCTCCCTCTGCGGGGGCGGGGTAGCGGCTGTAGAAAAAGCCGTCGCCGTACCAACCCGCTCCGCTGAACTTGACCCATTCCAGTTCGTCGTCGAGGTCCTGATTGGTTTCGATATTCCGTACGTAGATTTTGCTCCAGTCACTGCCGGCCTCACTACGGCTATAGGCCATGTACTGGTTGTCCAGGTCGGCGCCGAGCAGGTTGATGCTGGTGGTGCCCTGAGCGTTCAGCGCATTGGGATCGATGAATACCTTCTCCTCGCCGTCCATTCCCTCTTTATAATAGATCACCGCCTGATTCTGCAGCCCGTCGTTGCGGCTATAGAAGTAATAGTCGCCTACTTTGGCGGGAGAAGAGAGGCGGGGATAGTTAACGAGTTCCGTGAGCCGCTGCTCGATGTCCTTGCGGAAGGGGATCTGCTCCAGATAGCCGAAGGTGGCCTGGTTCTCCCGTTGGACCCAGTCCTTGGTTTCGGTGCTGTTGTCGTCTTCCAGCCAGCGGTATTCGTCCTGGACCGGGGTGCCGAAATAATCCTCTTCGGTGCTGTCGGTTCGGGTATCGGGGTAGCTTACGGGGATGGCGGGGTAGTTCGCTTTCGTCATAGATTCCTTTTCTTGCCCGCATGCTGCGAAGATGAGGCAGAGGAGGGGCAGGTAAAGTAACTTGTTCACGGTTCTTAGGTTGGCTGGCTAAAGATAGCAGGTGGGTGGGATAACAATATGGAAATGGGTCCAGACACTTTCGGGTCGCTACCGCCACGCCACGAGGTACCGTGCTGGTCACGCTCTCTAGCACCTCGGAGTGTCCGCCAGGATTTGCGAGTGTGCGGGTAATTACCTGCGAGCGAGCGCTCAAAAGCTATACCGCAACCCGTTGAGCCACTCATAGGTAGTATTAGGTACGTCGGGCAATCCCTGGTTGAGCAGAGGGTCGTGGGTCAGGCTGAAGCGGGTCTGTACGGAAAGGCGGGTGGTGACCTTCAGCGAAAGCGATGTCACCGTAGAGATGCGCGGCAGTCGGAAATCCGGCAGCACCGGCTGGTAGTAGGTCGTGTTGGAGACCGAAAGCTGTTCCCAGGGGTAAAGATTGAAGCTCAGGTAGGAACTCAGCCGGTGACTGCGGTAGATGATCTCCCCTTCGGCTACTTCATCGTACTCATACATATATAGGGTGCCGATGTACACGCGATTGTTGTCGATGGAGAGCAGTTTGAGCCGCGGACCGCTACCGACCAAGCCCCGCAGCTGCAGGCGGATCTGTTCGTTGTATTGCAGCTGGCCGAAGGTTTCCCAACGCCATTTATCGCTGAGGTAGTAAGCGTGCCGCAAGTGACCGAAGCCGGCGTTGAGGGCGTTGTCGCCGCTGACCTGCACCAGCTTGTAATCGGCGATCCCGAGCAGCGAGTTGTTCCTTCCCTTACGGTCGACGCGAATCGCTCCGTTCACGCTGATAACCTGGTTTACATTCCGGGTCAGGTTAGCCCCGAGGTCGATCTGCCCGTACCAGCCGATGCTGTCGAAGCCCCTGCGTTTATCCTCAATGTTGACTATTTGCGCCGAAGCGCTGGTACCGGCCAACACCAGGGACAGCCATAGAATCTGGAAATACCACTTCATTTTTACCGGTGCGTTTACGCGCGCTCCTGAACCCCGGCGATCGTAGGTTCTGATACGAGGTAGCGAGCCCCACCGAAAAGCAGTCCGGCAAAGAAAACGTTACCCCCCAGGCTGTTGAGTAGGAAGGGCAGTCCCGCCGCGTAAGCGGCGATTAATCCGCCGCCGTTCTGTGGATAAATGCCCGAACCCAGCCATACCCCGAAATTGGTGATCAGGAAAAAAAGAACGGTCCCACCTATCGTTGCTCCGCCAACCCGCGGCCAGCTGAACCGGCGGTTCCGCAGCAACCCGAATCCCAGCACAATGGTGATCAGGAAACCAACGTACACCCAGCTGTTGAATCCCCAGTAGAAGCCCTCGTAGTACGGAGCGTACAGCAAGTTATTCAAGGCCAGGTCGCTCAGGTAGAGTGCCGCGAAGGGCACCAGAAAAGCCATCCAACGCCGCCGAAAGGTGGCTGCACCGAACAGCGCCATTGCCCCCACCGGACCGAAGTTGGGCCAGTGCGGCAGTAACCGGCTGGCGGCGGCTAGTAAAATCAGAATCAACAGGATTGGCAGATGCTGTTTGCTTTTTCCGTACTTCATGCGGCAAAGATAGTAACATCCGGCGGCCTGCTTACCGTGAAGCGGAATCTCGGAAGGTAAGTTTACCAAATAGAAAATGGTCCCGGCAACTCCTGCCAGGACCATTTTTAGAAGTGTTTTTTTGTTATTGTATAGCCAGGGAGCTGAGCAATTTATTCGCGGGAATACTAAACGCGATTCCTTCTACGCCCACCCCGCTGATCTTTGAGGTCACGATACCAATGAGTTTGCCATCCTTATTCACCAACGGCCCGCCGCTGTTGCCGGGGTTGATGGCCACGTCGGTCTGGATCAATTCCATTTCATCCCGGTTCCGAATACCGGATATGATCCCCTTGGAAAGGGTTTGCCCCAGCTCGATGCTGGTCGGGGTACCGATAGCGAAAACGTCCTGGCCGATATCGAAGGGTTCGACCTTATTTATCTCGAAGCAAAAATCAAATTGGTGGTCGACCTTGAGCAAAGCCAGGTCATCAACCATACTGGACCTGACAACCTGTGCAGGTAACTCATCCTCTCCGACAACGACGAATAGGCTATCCTTGCCCGCGATCACGTGGTAGTTCGTGACCAGGTAACCATCGTTAGTAATTACCAGCCCCGACCCGTGGCCCTTTTCCGTTTTTACGGTTACCGTCGATTTAATCGAGGAAGGTAAGTCCTCGTTGAATCGTACGGCGTTGTTGAGAATCGTGATCGGCTGAATTTCTTCCACTCCATCTTTCCCGAGACGGGATACTTCAGTGACTTCCTCCTCATCCATAAATTTGATGAAGGCATCTACTATCGCGTCTTCGGCCGACTCCCGGATCAATACGTCCGGCGAATCGCCGGCATAGTCCACGGAGAAATTACCGGACATACCGCGAACGGTTTCCTTGTACTGACTGACACCGTAGATATCGAATAGCTCAAATTCTATGCTCACTTGTACGTTGAGCACATTTTGTGGGTAGCGGATAGAAACCATATTGGTCATGAAGAATTTTACCTCATTCACTTCCGCGTCGATGTACATGGTATTGGTTTGCCGCTTTAGGAGACGCTCATCCTCGTCGGCAAAGCCCTGTTCGCGTAGCAGCTCATTTAGGGCATTGTTGAAAACGGTATTATCAAGATCGATGTCCTCTTCGCCCAACTGGCGACTAACCTCGCGGGTATTTTTGCTAAAGTTTTTCTTCTTCCGTTCGATGAAGGAGATGTCATCTTTTTCGACATTCATCGAGGTATTCCGCAGGAAAATATACTTCTGATCCTCGGCGCGCGTAGGTAGCTCTTTCGTACAGGAAAAACGGTGGTCTTTTCCGTAGTTAAATGCCCGGGGGCCGTTATCTAGGAAAGGAGTGATGAAGAAGTACAATCCCGGAACGTAGGAAAAAACGGTTAGCCAGGACCGTTTCTCCGGATACACGACGTCGTATTCCGTTTTATAGCCCTCCCGTTCGGTACGTACCTGCCGGGTGTTGGCATCCCGTTGGAGTTTGAGCGGCGTGGTACGGCGGGAAGAAACTTTCTCGCCGTCCACGTAAATCGTTGTTTCCGGACTGAGCTTGGCGTCCACCGTCTGGTACTTCGGATTCAACACGGAGGCACAGGAAATTAGGCAGCACATGCCACCTAGCAGGGTCAACCTGCCAAGAAAGTGAGTCATTAAAAACAAGTTATTCGGGCCACAAATTTTTGTGTCGCTAAAAATATTTTAGCGTGCCGGGCTCGTGGCCTCAGGTGAGGTGATGTAAGTTGTAAGGAGTGTTTAAAAGGAAAAACAAACTGCGGGAAAGGCCTTGCCATATCTGATATACAACAGCTATACAAGGTGGTGGCAACCGACTATATCTTTCTCGAAAGAACAAGATGCAGTAAGAGCAGACCAAGACCCATAGGTGAAGATATAGTAAATTTCTCAAATTTCGGTAAGCACCGATAGGTCCTTATCCAAAATTTTGACACGAATGGCGAACGGCGGGGCCAGTATACATATTGCCACGCTATATATACCCAGTACGTATTGGTTTAGCTGACACTGCTGCTTCGCGCGGGCGGGCGTTTATCCCTTGTCCTCTGCATCCAGTCCGGCATAGGATCTGAGTATTTATCTTAACCCACTCCACGTAGCCGACACCAACTCAAACGCAGGTTCCCGGCTCCTACGCGTAGGTAGGCTTACGTTTCCCAGCGCGGCTACTTCGTGGTGCTGCCTTGGTCTGAATGATGAAAGTCGCCACCTAAATCTTCAACGCTGAACCCGGGACAATCCGGGAAGCTAAATCACTTCGTGCTGGGTACATACCTTTTAATTATCGCATTTAGGCAATTATGGTAGCCTGAAATGCAAACTGCTTTCTCCTGAAGCTACTGCTACGGTTGCACTTATACAAGGCATATAATGGATTGCCGATCAAGCAACAGCTAAAAGCTGAAGTTCGGTAATAGAGATACCGGGTGGGTTCTACTCTTGGTCCCCAGTAGTAGTCAGTTAGTTTGCTAGCGGTACCCAGCCACGAATTTCTCCCGAACAGTAAAGTCTACCGGCGGCAGGCCCTCTACCCGGCATAGCCGACGAAAAGACTAAAAGACGAAAGGACTAAAAGACGAAAGGACTAAAAGACTAAAAAGTAATCTTCTCCCCACGCTTACGCTCAGCCTCCCGCAGCAGTGTTTTCCGCAGGCGAAGGCTCTCCGGCGTCACCTCCACGTACTCGTCGGCCTGAATGTACTCCAGTGCTTCTTCGAGCGAAAACTTGCGCGGCGGTACGAGGCGGGCCTTGTCGTCGTTACCGGAGGAGCGCATGTTGGTGAGCTTCTTGGTCTTGGTAACGTTGATCACCAAGTCTACGGCCCGGCTGTTTTCACCGATAACCTGTCCCTCGTAAATCTCTTCGTTGGCGTCGATGAAGAAACGTCCCCGGTCCTGGAGGTTGTTGATGGAGTAGGGAATGGCCTTACCGTTCTCCATGGAGATCAGCGAGCCGTTCAGGCGACCGGGAATTTCCCCTTTATGGGGCTGGAATTCCTTAAAGCGGTGCGTCATGATGGCCTCGCCCTGGGTAGCGGTGAGCATATTCGAACGCAGCCCGATAATACCGCGGCTGGGGATCTCGAATTCGAGGACCACCCGTTCGCCCTTCGGGGTCATGCTCAGCATCTGGCCTTTGCGCTGGGTGATCATATTGATAGCGGTGCCGGACATCTCGTCGGGCAGGTCGACGGTGAGTTCCTCGACGGGCTCCTGCTTCACGCCGTCGATCTCTTTTACGATGACCTGCGGCTGGCCGATCTGGAGCTCGTAGCCCTCGCGGCGCATCGTCTCGATGAGTACGGAAAGGTGCATGACGCCCCGGCCGAATACTTTGAATTTGTCGGCGGTGTCGCCGTCCTCCACCCGAAGGGCTAGGTTGCGTTCCAGCTCGGCGGTAAGCCGGTCCTTGATGTGGCGGCTGGTCACGTACTTGCCTTCCTTACCGAAGAAGGGGCTGTCGTTGATGGTAAACACCATGCTGAGCGTCGGCTCGTCGATGGCGATGGTGGGCAGTGCCTCGGGGTTCTCGCCGTCGGCAATGGTGTCGCCGATCTCGAAACCTTCCACACCGAAGACGGCGCAGATGTCGCCGGTCTGTACCTCATCCACCTCCGTGCGGCCGAAGCCCTCGTAGACGTACAGGTTGCGGACGCGCTGCTTGGTCTCCTCGCCTTCGCGACTGATCAGGGTGACCGATTGATTGCGCTTCAGCGTACCGCGGCTCAGTTTGCCGATGGCCATGCGGCCGATGTACTTGCTGAACTCGATGCTGGTGACCAGCATCTGGGTGTTGCCTTCCTTGATCTCTGCTTCCGGGACGTGCTCCAGGATCGCGTCGAGTAGGGGAAGAATGGTGTCCGTCGGTTTCTTCCAGTCCTCGCTCATCCAGCCCTGCTTGGCGGAACCGTAGATGGTCGGGAAGTCGAGCTGCTCTTCGGTAGCGTCCAGGCTGAACATGAGATCGAAGACCATCTCGTGCACCTCCTCGGGGGTACAGTTCGGCTTATCTACCTTATTGATGACCACCAGCGGGTTGAGGCCCAGCTTCAGGGCCTTGTCCATCACGAAGCGGGTCTGCGGCATGGGGCCTTCGAAGGCGTCCACCAGCAGCAGCACGCCGTCGGCCATATTAAGGACGCGTTCCACCTCGCCGCCAAAGTCGGCGTGACCAGGGGTATCGATGATGTTGATCTTCGTACCCTTGTACTGGATGGAAACGTTCTTGGCCAGAATAGTGATCCCCCGCTCTCGCTCCTGATCGTTGCTGTCCATGATCAGCTCACCGGGGTTTTCGTGATCGCCGAAGAGTTGCCCGGCGAGGAGCATTTTATCCACCAGGGTGGTCTTCCCGTGGTCGACGTGGGCAATGATGGCGATGTTGCGAATGGGCTGCATAAACGGTTGGCTTTTGGGGGTGCCGGTTTGAGCGCGCAAAGGTACGGCTTTTTTAATTGGTGGATTGTGGAAGTTTGGAATTGGGGAATGGGCGGACGGGGAAGGTGTCGCTGCTGTAGTCGAAGGGGACGGGGCGGATGGGTATGCCGGCACTCCACCCATTCAAACATTCACTCATTCAACCCTTCAAGGCGGGCGCCGGAGCGCGGGGTGGGGGGCTAGTCCGGCAAATTCGTGCTGTCAGACGATTGGTATGTTCTCGGGGTGGGGGAATGGGTGGTGTTTTGACTTCCCAATTGATCGGAATGGGGTAAATCCAAAACGGTCATTTTTGCGATGGTAAGGCCCAAGTTTACCCAAGAAGACAAGCTGCAGATCCTCTCAAAGGCTTCTGAGAAAGGGGGCATGCTTAGGCTGGAGAAATGGGACGGTTACCCCACCACTTACTACCCCTGGCCTGTTCCTTTGCTTCTGCCATAAATCGATAGGAACGGCACTACTGTGATGCTGTCGGTATCATTCAACTACCTAACCTCCACCATCGACTGGTCCGGGAAGGCCACTTGCTGAGTCGAGGTGAAGTCGCTTTTTTTTAGGGGAAGCCGCGGCAAAGCGGTTAACCACTTTAGGCTCAGCTCTGCCAAAAGGGGGTTGCCTTAGGGCGTGAAGCTATACAGGCAAAAATGAATTCGAGCTACCTTCATGGTTTGAATCCAATGCAACAATGAAAGTAATCCTCTACCTTATTCTTCTACTTGGATCATCTTTTTTGGTGGGGCAATCCGTCGAGATAAAAGAGAAGAAAGGGGAAAAATACCTAATCATAAAAAAGAAGGTTGTCGCAGGGCCCTTCGCGTCTGTGCAGAAGGTGTATGCCACCTCGCAATACATTGTAAAGGCCGATCAATGGGGAATAGTGGATGACTTGGGAAATGAGGTAGTGTCGGGGATCTACGATTCAATTTCACACGCGAATAGCCAGTATTACGTTGTGAAAAAAGATGAAAAGTATGGTATAATCGACACGGCCGGCATGTCCGTCGTTGAGCCTAAATTCGAAAATATCGATCACTTCACGCAAGAGCAGAGCGGATTAGTGAAATTCGAGGGTCAGTGGATGTTTTATCGGGATAATCAACTGTATAGTAATGCAGATAGTCTAATTTTTCGGTCGCCGGAACGGATGCCAAAATTTAGTAACTGCGCGGATGGTAGAACTGGAAATAGGGGCATGAACTGCGATACGGAAGAAATGCTGGAGTTTGTTTTTCAAAACATTGAGTATCCTAAAGAAGCAATACGGAAAGGGGTTGAGGGAATGGTAGTCGTTAAATTCATTATCGAAAAAGACGGAAGATTAACCAATCACGAGATAGCCAGGGAAATCGGTGGCGGCTGCGGCGCGGCAGCTATTAAGGTAGTCGAAGAAATGGATCCTTGGGTCCCTGGCATGCAGGATGGAGAAATGGTACGGACCGCATTTTATCTTCCGATCAAATTCGCGAATTAGAAGTATCAATCCATTTGGCGTAGCCCCTTTGGATCGAACCGCGTTCCCTGAGTTGCGAGCATCACATAACGATCGAGCGCAAGCAACGCAATACCTTCTGGCGCTACCCGCCAACTTGCCGGAGGCACTCACGAATGCGGCAGCCTTGGTGCTGGCATCCACCGAAGAGTAAGCCCTGCTGATCAGCTCCAAACGAAAAACCCGCGCAGTTAGCGTTATCCAGTTCAGGCAGTCGGGCCATGGTACTAAACGCAATAGAGGCCGGGGTATTTTAGTTCCCATCCGAACCACCGACTTGCCCGGCCATCCATTGTATCTTCGCACGGAGGATCGAGCCTGGACCTTGCCGGGGCGCCCTTAAACCGATGAAAAGCGCATGAAGAAGATCAAGCTGTACGCTGAAAGAAATACGGGCAGCCGTTACCTACTCAAACTATTCGCGAAGAATTTCGATGCCAAATTGGTCCGCTCCACCGTGCCTAACAACATCCTCTGGTACCGGCGCGAATACACCAAGAACCTGTACTTCTGGTTGACCTACGGCACGAACCTCGGCTGGAAACATGCTTACGTGCGCACCGACTGGATGTCGCCATCCCGGGTGCGGGATACGGGCTTCGTTACGCTCACCAAGAATCCTTACTCCTTCCTCCTCTCGCTGTATAAGCGCCCGTATCACCTCAAGGACGATAAGCCACGGAATCTGATGGAGTTTCTCCAGCGCGACTGGCGACTGCAACACCGGGATAATATGGACGTCCACAGGCTGGACAACCCCGTCGCCCTGTGGAATCTGAAAAACAAATCCTACATCGAACTCGCGGAGAAATTTCCTCACCAGGTCTATAATATGACCTACGAGCACCTCCTCAGCGATTACCGGGGGGAGCTGGACGCTATAAAAGACAAATTGGAACTGAGTACCAGGGGCAGCTACGGAAACATAAGCGAATCCACGAAAGAGGACGCCAAGTCGAATACCTACTACCAGGATTATTATCTCAAGGAGGAGTGGAGAGGCGAATTAAGTCCGGAGCATATCGAGTTCATAAACCGCCACCTTGATAAGGATGTGATGGCGTTTTTCCAGTACGAATATTTGTAGGTAGTCCGGTTATTCAGGGCATTTTACGCAGCCCTTCCCACTTAACGTTCCAATGTGGAGGAAAGCCGCTGCCCGGCGGCGTGTCCTCCGTACCCGCCGCCATCATGGCTAATGCCGTCAGGAAACCGCCGTTGCCGGGTAGATAAAGGCGCAGGTTACTCCGCTGGTAATTGTGTCCGTTCTTTAAGAATATATTCTTGGGGACATCCATGAGCAGGGCATCCACCGCTCGCTCGGGCTGACCCAGCCGGGTAGCCGTCATGGCGGTCATGGGGAAGTCCCAGCCCCAGGTATCCTCCCAGTTCCAGATTTTCCAGATGGTATCCAGTGTCCGCGCCATAGTGGCGGGGTCCAACCCTTCCGTGGCGGGCAGCAGTCCGTACGCCCCCAGCACGCTCGGATGGTCGGTCAGGTAGGGTTCATTGGTGTAGGAATCCGGTGCACTGGCAGCCGCCAGGTACAGGCCATCCTGGACGGGCAGGGGCGCGAGTTCCTTCAGCACCCGGTCCCAGTGGTCCTTACGTTCCTGGCCGAGGCGTTCCCGCCACTGTTGGGCCACCTCCAGTCCCCATTTCCAGTAGGCGAGTTCGAAGGTGGTGTTGAAGGTGGTGTCCGCCCCGAAACGTTCCTGGGCGGCGATCACCCCGGGGCCGAGCACCCTTTCCCGGCGGCTTGAATCGTAGAAAGCGAAGTCGGCCATGAAAGCGGCGCTTTCCGCCACCAGCGGTGCGTACCGTCGCAGGAAGGCCGGATCGGGATTGAGCTGGTAGAGCATTTCCGCGAAGTAGATCGGGTGGGGCTGTTGCCACAAGAGGTGGGAGCCGATCGAGGAAGCCGTTTCACCGCCCTGCGCGTCGGTCATCTTTTGCCACCGGACCCCCGCAAAGCCCTGACGTTCCGCGATCTCCCGGGCCCCCGGCAGCGCGGTAAAGTACCAATCGAGGTAGCGCTGGAGTACCTCCGGTTCGCCCCACAGCGGAAAATGAACGCCGTGCCACCAGGCCATCTCGAGGTGCGGCTTGCCGTACCATGAATTGTAAGTAAGTCCCGTCTCCTGGGGAGGGACGCTGCCCGAGGTGTTGACATGCGTGAGGTAGCGCGACAGGACCATGCGCCGCTCCAGTTCCGCGGCCCGGGGATCCGACACTTCGCTGAAATCGATGATTCCACCGTAGTTCCAGTAGCGGTGATAATCGCGGCCGATGGCTTCCAGACTCGTGTCTACGGATGGAGCCACTCCATGTTGGGGAATTGGTGAATAAGTGAGCGAGACGGACCAGGTCTCCGAGTCCCGCGCCGGGCTCCAGCGGTACCCCGCAGGAAGTGAATCCACCGCCGCCAGAGGGGCCGAGCTTTGTATGGCGGTGTAATAGACCGTGGAATCAATTTGCCGCCGGATCCGCCATTGCCGCTCATCGATCTGGTTGGCGGACAATCGTTCCTGCTCCTTATTATCGAAATCCGCGGCTGCGTCCAGCCATTCACCGGAAGGGTAGGGGTAGGTAACCTGCAGTGCCAGTCGCCCGGCTGTGAGTAGGGGACTGCTGACCTTCACAACCAGTACGTCGGCATCCTGGCGCGCGGCGGTCCAAACCTTAACGGGAATGCCTTCAACGGTAAAATTGGTTTCAATACGTCCATTCCACATGTCGAGTTCCTGGCGGATGTCCTGGATGTCTTCCGGTTTTGCTGACCGGCCATCAGACAATTGAATGGACCAGCCCACCGAGCCCAGGGGCAGCCGATGGGGGTTCTGTCTCAGGTAATCGGCCGCCGCTGCTTCTTCGGTGCCTGCCGGCCATTGAATAGCGTAGGGTACCTCGCGGCCGTGACTGGCAACGTAGCGCAATGTTTGGTCGATGGTATAGCCGCTCGAATTCGGGAAGCTGTGCCAACCCCATTCTGAAAAAGTGCCGAGGGGGATGCCATGCCGGTAGGTAGCGGGAAAGGTTTGCAGGCCCGTAACATCCACGGTAACGGCAAACCTTCCGTTGCCTACCGTGAGCGGGTTGAGGGTGTCCAGCTCGTTGATGATTACCCGTTGCCGATCGACGATAGGATGGCGATCAATCCTGCCGGGGGCATGCTGCGCCATCAAGGGTACATGGGCAACCCCGGTTATGGCAAGCATCGTCAATAAAAAACATGCATGAGCCAAAGGCCGGTGGCGAGATTTAAAGAAAAATAACGCAAACCGTTCAATTGTACTCGCCATGAGAAGATTATAGTAGGGATTGGGAGACAGAAAGATAGGAGGAAATTTGTCGGATTCGCCTGAAAACGCTTTACCTGCGCTCGTCGCCCAAATTTCATTTTTCTAATTGCCTTGTTCTTAATAAATACGATGGCGGGAGCCTGGCCGTTCAATAGTCAATCGACGCAATTTTGCGAGAGCCTCACCCATAAGTCTTCTGACATGATTGTACTGTGTACCCTTCTGCTAATTTTTATCGTGCTTTTTCTCTTGCCTTTTCTGACGTTCATGTTGATTTTCAAGAGCATTCATTTTCGTCGCTTCAATAAGCAAGGAACCGGCAATGGCCCGGTTTATTCCACGCCGGCTGCAAATTGAACCTTAGGTTTAGTGGGGTAGACGTTTTTCTGGCGACGGAGCGCAGGGGAAAACCAGCCCGGCCACCCGCAACGATCGTGCCGTCGAATTACACCTTTTGGCTCCGCCCAACGTTATGGTAGCCGAACCCGCGTGGCCTGGCCGCGCAGAGCCTATAATTGCATGATTTTTTTGGGCACTAAACGTGTCACCACCAGCTCCCTTTCCGGCACGTTTCCGTGTCCGCAGTGTACCGCCGATCGCGTGTACCTCTATCAAAAGGTCAGAAAATACATCGTTCTTCTTTCGTTCCCTGTCTTTCCCCTGCATCAGCTCGGCGAGTACATTGAGTGTGAAGTTTGTAAGGGAACCTTCGTACCCCAGATACTCGATGTGGCTATTCGGGAAGCCGATTGGGCCACGCTTTCCGTGTACGACAAAGCCATGCGCCATACCATGGTACTGATGTTGCTTGCCGATGGGGAAGTGGACGGGAACGAATTGGATACCGTGCTGGAGATCGTAAACAGCTATGGTCACCGTTCCATGAGTATGGTTGACTTAGAGGTCTTCGTGGAACAGGTGCGGCGCTCGCCCCAACCCCTGGGCACCTATTTGCGTCGGGTAGCCCCCACGCTGAACGATCATGGTAAGGAGAAAATCATCCGCTGTGCGATGGCGGTGGCATCGGCTGATGGTAAGATCGCCCGTGTCGAGGTAGAGGTTATCCAGGAGATGGCGCATATGCTGGGCCTGTCCCGGGCCGCGCTTCACGCCATCATCAATCCGGAGAGCGTGGCCGTTTCGGTATAGTTGCTCTTCTGCAGTTCCGTAACTGTCAGCTAACGGCAGGTCGGATTGGCGCTTGCCTGCAGCACCGAATGAGACCAATGATGGGGATTGTAAAGGATTGGGCTTTGCCATAGTATCTTTCGCGGATGATGAAAACATGCGCCGCGTTTCTGATCGCCATCATCCTGTGTTCCTGCGCTTCTTCCCCCGAAGAAGCGAAGGCCGGGGCTGCCCGGCGGCCCAACATCATCTTCATCATGTCCGACGATCACGCCCAGCGGGCTATCTCGGCGTATACGGATGAGTTGACCGAGACGCCCAATCTGGACCGCATAGCCGAGGGCGGAATGCTGTTCCACAACAGCTTCGTAACCAATTCCATCTGTGCCCCGAGTCGGGCTGCCATACTAACCGGCAAATACAGCCACATCAACGGAAAGATCGATAACCTCTCTCCCTTCAATCCGAACCAGTGGACCTTCACCGAGGCGCTGAATGAGGCAGGCTACCGGACATCCCTTTTTGGTAAACACCACCTGCAGGAGATACCCAATGGCCTCGACGAATACCGGGCACTCATCGGACAGGGAGACTACTATAACCCGACCTTTATCCACAACGGGGATACCTTGGCACCCACCGACGGATACACTACGCAGCTGATCACGGACTACGCGCTGGAGGAGCTGAAGCGCAATGCCGAGAGCGATCAGCCCTTCATGATGCTCTACTGGCATAAGGCTCCGCACCGCAACTGGATGCCCGACACCAGCGACCTGGACGGCCTTCTCGATAAAAGATATCCGGAGCCGGCTACCCTCCGCGACGACTACGCCGGCCGCCCTGCCGCCGCCAACGCCGACATGCGCATCGCGGATATGTTCGTCAGTCAGGATCTGAAGGTGTTAGAGGAATACGAGCCCCACGACCCGGGAACCGGTGGGGCTACCTTCTGGGAGGGCGGTCCCGAGCGTATGGCTCAGTATTTCTACGAGGAGATCGATCGCCTCAACCCGGACCAGCGGGCGGCATGGCAACCCTTTCTGGACCGGATAGGCCAAGAGTGGCAGCAGGTCAAAGGGACGGAAGAGGAGCTCAGCTGGCGCTATCAGCGCTATATGCAGGACTACCTGGCCAGCGTGAAGAGCGTCGACGACAACGTCGGGCGCGTACTCGATTACCTGGATGAAAGCGGGCTGGCGGAAAACACCATCGTGATCTACACCAGCGACCAGGGGTTTTATCTGGGAGAGCATGGATGGTACGACAAGCGATTTATGTACGAGGAGAGTCACCGGACGCCCCTGATGATCCGCTATCCCCCGATGATCGATGCCGGAACGACCTCCGACGCATTGGTATTGAATATCGACTTAGCCCCGACCCTGCTGGAATTGGCGGACACGACGGTCCCCGATGATCTGCAGGGATATAGCCTTCTCCCGCTCTTCGATGGGGAAGCTCCCGATGATTGGCGAGACTATATTTATTACCGCTATTATCAGGAAATGAACAGCTTCCATCGCGTCGCGCGCCATGAGGGGGTGCGCGGGGAGCGGTATAAATTGATCCACTTTACCGAGCCTGGCTTTGAGGGCTACGAACTGTACGACCTACAGCAGGATCCCGAGGAAATGGAAAACCGGATCGACGATCCTGATCTGGCCGCGGAAAAAGAACGGCTGCAAACCGAATTGCGCGAGAAGCGACAGGAACTAAAGGTGACTGATTAGCGGTTTCCGCCGGACTCTCCGCTCGGTTCGGTCGCTACTTCTCCGACCGGCACCGTCTCGCTGGGTACTTCCTCGAACTCCAGTTCTTCCACAACCTGAACGGGTGGAATAAAGGAGGGGCAATAAAAGCTGCGGCGTATTTCCTGGTCGACCTCCGGAAATTCTTCGCCCAGCAGGGGAGCCAGGGTTGTGTCTCGCTGCACCCCCTGGAGGAAGTATGCCCAGATCGGTAAAGCGGAGTGGGAACCATTACCCATCTGTCCGCTCCGGAAACGTACCCCGGTATTTTCTCCACCTACCCAGGCACCTCCGGTAAGTAATGGGGTACTTCCGATGTACCAGCCATCGGCCATGTTTTGCGTCGTACCTGTTTTACCAATAGAGGGACGCGTAATCCCGTATTGCCACCGCAAACGGCTGGCCGTACCGCGTTCCACGACGTACCGCATCATCGTCTGCATTTCCATTGCCTGCTCGTGGTCGAGGATGGTTCTTTGTTCCGCTTCCTGCTCGTAAATGACCTTGCCATCGCCATCTTCGATCCGGCTTATATAATAGGGTGCCTGATAGACCCCGGAATTCGCAAATGTTCCGTAGGCCCCGGTCATTTCGTACAGACTGCTTTCCACCGTACCGAGGGCAATACTGGGTATCGGACGGATCTCGCCGGATAAACCTACTTCCCGGGCCATGTCGACGACTGGTTCCGGAGTGGTTTCCAAGATCATCTTTACCGCCGCCACGTTAGAAGAATTCGCAAGAGCGCCGTGCATGCTATAAGTCCCGCCGTGTTCCCAATCGGAGTTATGGGGCGTCCAGGGGCCGTCTTCGTCGGCGTACGTGCGCAAGGCATTACTGATCTGGTAGCAGGGGTCGTAGCCTTCCCGCAGAGCGGTGGCATACACGAAGGGTTTAAAGGTTGAGCCGGTTTGGCGTCTACTCAATACGTGATCGTAGGCATTGAATTCATAATCACTACCACCTACCCAGGCCCGTACCGCACCGGTAGTATGGTCGATGACCACGAAGCCGGAGCGCAAATAGGATAAGGAGTGTTTCACACTGTCCAGGGGGGTAAATTCACCGCTGCGGGGCTCCCCGTTCGGAACCAGGAGTTGCATTGGGACGGCAAGGTTGAATTCTTCAACGAGCTGGGAACTATCCCTTCCGGCAGCCACGCCTTGCCGCCACCGACGGCTGCCGCGCACGGCGCCCCAGAGCGATGCCTCCGTTTCCCAGGGAGTACGACGCCCGAGGTGGCGATCGAAATCCCGCTGTAAGTCCTTCATACGCCGAACAATGGCCTGCTCGGCGTGCCGTTGCAGGCGAGTGTCGAGGGTGGTAAAGATGCTGAGGTTGTCTCGGTAGAGGTTGTAAGGCTCACCGTTGGGGGTGGTTAATCCGGACAGTATCTCTTCGGTTTCCCTTTTTACCGCCTGCGCGAAATGGGGGGCGGGGCGTTCGTCGCTGGTTTTACGGAAATAGCTCAGACAGAGGGAATCCGTCAGGGCCTCCTGAAATTCCTCCTCGTTGAGATAACCGGCATTGGCCATCAGTCTCAGGACCAGATCTGTCCGGGTAGCGTTCCGTTCCGGAGCGCGCAGGGGATCATAGCTGGTCGTTCCCTTGAGCGAGGCCACCAGGCTGGCCGACTGACGCACCGTGAGGTCTTCGGGCTCTTTCTGGAAATAGCGCTCGGAAGCTACGGCAATACCAAAAGTGTTGCCCGGGAAGCTCACCGTATTCAGGTAGCGCTTGATTACTTCCTCTTTGGGCATCACGTTTTCGAGCCGGTTGGCCAGAATACCTTCGCGCACTTTATGTAGTGCGAGGTCGATGGAGGTTCCATAACCAAGGGATGGCCTTCCGTAGGCATTTTTGACCAACTGTTGACTCAGGGTAGATCCGCCACCCTGATCCGCTTCACCCATCAATAGGGTTTTGAAGCCTACTCGCCCGTAGGCTGTCCAGTCTATCCCCCCATGCTCGTAAAATCGACTGTCCTCCGTGGCAATAAGCGCCTGGATAAGGTGTTCGGGAAGATCTTCGTATTCGGTTACGCTGCGATCCTGAGCAAAGTACCTGCCCAGGCTTTCACCGTTAATATCGTAGACTTCACTACCGATGTCGTTGCGGTAGTCGAGGAGGGCCTGACGAGTGGGCATCTTCCCAAAAGCACCGAGGCTAACCAGCGTCAATAGCAAAAGGACACCAAAAACCACGAGGGCAACCAGGGCGGTAAGTCCGGTCAGTGAATAGAATGTCTTGGGACGCTTCTCACGCCAGTGCCTGAGGCGGGTCAAAAACTTATTCATGGTTAATCGTTGGGGTTGCCGGCAAGAGATGTATAAAAAACAGTTACCTAAGCACTATGTTTGTCGGCCAAAACCAGCAAAACGTTGCGGGTAAGTTAATAGGGACTTCCCATGGAGACGTCGCCAATAGTAAAGCGTCACGGAATGTGACGCAGTATTTTAAGGTTTCACTAACCAACGCTTCCTGGGTCTGCCGGTTTCCTATTCGTCCGCTAAGAACGCCGCACCTGCGCTCCGCGCCCGCGCCTTTACTAATCAAATCTTCGGTGTATTTGCTGAACTTTGCTTGTCACCGGACCTTTATTATCCGCCAAAAAAACCGATATGAAACAGGTATTTTTCTTTCTGGCCGTGCTGAGCACCCTGGGGCTTTCCGCCCAGAACGCCGCCCCCAATAACTGGTGGGAACTTGATCGCACCGAGGATACGTTTCCCGGGGTAAGTGCTGCCAGGGCGTTGACCTACCTCGAGGACAAAAGTGCCGAGCCGGTCATTGTCGCCGTCATTGATTCGGGGGTTGACATCGAGCACGAAGATCTGCAGGCCGCGATCTGGACCAACGAGGACGAGATCCCTGACAACGGGATTGACGACGATAAGAACGGATACGTGGATGATGTCCACGGTTGGAACTTCATCGGCGGTGCCGACGGTCGCAACGTCAACTACGAAAACCTGGAAGTAGTAAGGCTGTACAATCGTCTCGACGCCAAGTACAATAACCGCAACCGGGACGGACTGAGCCGAAAGGAAAAGAAGGAATACGATCAGTATCTCGAGTACAAGGAGCAGATCGAAAACAAGCGTACCGAGCTCGGCCCGACCGCCGCTCAGTATGAGATGATCAAGCAAGCCATCGATGCCGCGGTAGAAGAAATTGGCAAAGTGCCGGCAGACATCACCTCCGAAGACATTGCCGATCTGGAGAGCGAAGATGAAAACATAGCCATCGTTAAGCGGGTGGTCGCCAATGCCGCCGCCAGTGGAGCTACTTTCACCGAGGTTTACGAGCAACTTGAGGGTGCGATGGAATACTTCGATTCACAGTTGAAGTACAACTACAATCCTGAATTTGATGCCCGCGAGATCGTAGGAGACAACCCGGACGATATAAATGAGCGCTATTACGGCAACAACGACGTAGAAGGACCCGATGCCTCCCACGGAACACACGTAGCTGGAATCATTGCCGCCGTCCGGGATAACGAAGTCGGTGTAAACGGAGTAGGCGGAGAGAACGTCCGGATCATGAGCATTCGTACCGTACCCAATGGCGATGAACGCGATAAGGACGTGGCGAATGCTATTCGCTATGCCGTCGACAACGGAGCCAAGGTCATCAATATGAGCTTTGGTAAGGGTCAGAGCCCGCATAAGGACGCCGTCGATGACGCAATGAAATACGCGCAGAAGAACGACGTGCTTTTGGTACACGCCGCCGGAAATGACGGCAAGCAACTTACCCTGCAGAACAACTTCCCGAACGATACGTACCAGGGACGTCGGCGCACCGGAAAAACCTGGATCGAGGTAGGCGCCGCCAGCAGTATGTACAATGACCAGCTAGCGGCCGGTTTCTCCAACTACAATAAGGAGTACGTGGATGTCTTCGCGCCCGGAGCCCGCATTTACAGCACCGTTCCGAACGACGAGTATGCCACTTTCGACGGCACCTCGATGGCCGCACCCATGGTGGCCGGTATTGCCGCTCTTATCCGGAGTTATTTCCCGGATCTGAAGGCCAAGCAAGTAAAAGAGATCATCGAAGAAAGCGCGCTGCCCGTTAACCTGCAGGTCGTCAAGCCGGGAAGTGAAGGGGAGAAGGTTGACTTTTCGGATCTTTCCGCCACCGGTGGACTGGCGAATGCCTATACCGCCGTGAAACTCGCGGAGCGCACCAAAGGGAAGAACCGCCGGCTGCGTGACGAGCGCGACGAAAGCCTTATCCTGTATTAGGATGATAAAACTGACCGAGTTTTCACACGGCGCGGGATGCGGTTGCAAGATTGCTCCGGCGGTCCTTGACCAGATTCTGGCACAGACCGCCCCGGGAAATCCCTTCCCCCACCTGCTCGTTGGGAACTCCGAACGCGACGATGCCGCCGTTTACGACCTGGGCGACGGAACCGCCGTCATCAGTACAACAGACTTTTTCATGCCGATCGTGGACGATCCGCTCACCTTCGGACGAATTGCGGCAACCAACGCCATCAGCGACGTTTACGCCATGGGCGGAACGCCGCTGATGGCCATTGCCATTCTCGGCTGGCCGGTCGATAAGTTGCCGCCTGAAACCGCCGGTCAGGTAGTCGAGGGCGGTCGTCAAACCTGTGCGGAAGCGGGCATCCCCCTGGCCGGGGGACACAGCATCGATAGTCCGGAGCCCATTTTCGGATTAGCCGTCACGGGGCGCGTGCCCATCAGCCGGCTTAAGAAGAACGGCGGGGCCAGGGAAGGAGACCTGCTTTATCTCACCAAACCCATTGGGGTAGGCATATTAAGCACCGCTCAGAAAAAAAAGAAATTACGGGAACGCGATGCGCGGCTGGCCCCCGAGCTGATGGTCCGCCTGAACAGCATCGGGCCAATCCTGGCCGGTATCGAAGGGGTACATGCCATGACGGACGTTACCGGCTTCGGCCTGCTAGGCCATCTCAGCGAAATGTGTGCGGCCAGCCGGACGATGGCTCGTGTTCAGATGGATCGGGTTCCCCTGATCGATGCCGCCGTATTGGATTATTACCTCGCCGAGGGCTGTATTCCGGGGGGCACGAACCGGAATTTCGCCAGCTATGGCAGTAAGATCCTGCTACAGAACGACCGTCAGCGAAACCTGCTCGCCGACCCGCAGACAAGTGGTGGATTATTAATTTCCGTTAGTCCAGCGGCAGCGAACCGTTTTGAAGATATCTGCGCCGAACAGGGCTACCGGATGGAACCATTCGGAACCATGCACCCCGCGCAGGACGGAACTCTTGTGGAGGTAATGTGAACCAATTAGCGGGGCCGTGCTTATATGGCCAAATAGCCCCCTTATGACATCCGTCTTCCCCCTTTCCCAGCTTCCCGCAGGCCATATGCACAAGGTCAAGGTGGGAGATTACGAAGTCCTCCTGGCCAACGTGAAAGGGGAGGTTTATGCCGTAGAGAATAAGTGCAGTCACTTTCATCTTCCTTTGGATAAAGGCGCGCTCTGTGAGCACCGCTTACGGTGCCCTTTTCACCATGCCTGCTTTGACCTGCGGACGGGTGAACAACTGGAAGCGCCGGGGATGGACGGGATCGCCAAATTCGACGTAGCTATTGAAAACGGCCAGATCCTGGTTAGCGAGGAGCCGGTGGATCATAACGGTCCGGAAAAGCTGCTTGCAACCGATAGTTCTGATCGGATTCCCGGCGGTAACCACTATAAATACGTCGTCGTGGGTGGGGGAGCCGCTGCCGCCTACGCGGTGGAGGCTATTCGTGCCAATGACCGGGAAGGGTCAGTGCTTATGATTAGTCGGGAAGATCTCCCGCCCTACGACCGAACGAAAGTTAGTAAGAATTTTATGCAGGGGGATGATGACGTATCGAGCCTACCGCTTAGAGACGCCTACTTCTATCAGAAGATCGGTGTTGAATTTCGGGCGTCGACGCAGGTGGGACGCCTTGATCTAGCGGATTCGAAAATTACGCTGGCCGGCGGGGAAGAACTTACCTACGATCGGGTTTTGCTGGCTACCGGGGGCGCGCCACGCAAGCTCAATGTGCCGGGTTCCGACCTGGCGGGCGTCCACACCATCCGGGAAGCCCAGGACGCCATCAACACGAGAACAAGGGCGGGCGAACAAGCAAATGTCGTTATCATCGGGGGGAGTTTTATCGGACTCGAAACGGCGATGAGCCTGGGTAAGCAGGGTGCCCGTATTACGGTAGTCACGCCCGAAGCCGTACTTTTTGAAAAGGTTTTTGGTGAAAAGGTAGGAAACTATGTCAGGCAACTGCACGAAGATGCCGGTGTCCGCTTCGAGCTGAATCGGAAAGTCACGGAAATGAAGGGCAAGAATGGAAAGGTGGAACGGGTCATACTGGATAATGGTAATGACTTACCCGCCGATCTGGTGATCGTGGGGATTGGCGTACAACCCGTGACCGATTACGTAGCGGGTATCGCTTTCCGCGATGATCACAGTCTGACCGTTGACGGGCAGCTGGCAGTGTATGGTGATGTTGCCTGGGCCGCGGGCGATATAGCCACTTATCCAGATCGGGAGGGGATGGTTCGTATCGAGCACTGGAAGGTAGCCGGGCAACAAGGGAGAATCGCCGGCAGGAATATGGCCGGTAAATCGGAACCGTACCAAATGGTGCCCTATTTCTGGACCAATCAGCAGGGTGTTAACTTTCGCTATACCGGCCACGGTACCGATTTCGACGACATCATTTTTGATGGCACGCCCGGAGAGGAGCCCTTCCTGGCCTTTTATGTGAAGGACCGTCACGTGCAGGCCTGCTTGGGGGTGAAGCGCGATACCGATGTGGCCGCGGTCAACGAACTGATGGCCCTGGGGCAAATGCCGGAGGTGGAGAAGCTGAAAGGCCAAGACTGGTCCGGCCTCTGCAGGGCGGTTTAGGGCACCAGGTAATCGAACCTCCACTTTCCATCCTCCCCGCGCTCTGCGGCCAGACGCGTGTTCCCCTTTCTGTCGAGGTGTAGGACCTCGGCCCATCGCAGGCGGGTAGTAAATATGCTGAAATTGGCTAGTGCGAAGTCGGTTTCTTGCACATCGAGCGCTTCCCAGTTGGCGGGCAAACCGCTGCCCGCCGCTGACAGTACAGTGCCGGGGGGCTGAGTGGTGGCATATGCCTTGCGGGCATGTTTCGGAAGTTCGGAAAATACTCCCTCCTCGGTAGTCGCATCGACCATCAAAGTCGGTCCGCCCCCCAGGAATTGCAATTGCTGCTCGGGATCCCAAAACGTCCAGGATGTTTCCGAGCCGTTCAGGATATGCCGGACCTTGACCGACCGGACATCGGTGTAAAAGCTGAGATGGTAGTCATCGACTGTGGCGGACCGGAGAACGATGACACGGGATCGGGGTTGGCCCTTTCTATCCACGGTGGCGATCGTAGGCGTATGAAAGGCACCGTCACCCGTATTGGCGGCACTTTCAAGGGTGGTCCATGCGGTACGCCATAGCTCAGGTAAAGGGTGGCGAGTCACGTTTTCCAATTTTTTTTTACTTTTATAGTATTAAATTCGATCACTTGCAAACAGTTTCCTTAGCTTTATACGTATGTACTACAAACCTCGCTAATTGGTAAGGTTGCTAAATGTCAAGTACCAAAAAACATATAATGCGTGACCGTACCGCTAGTTCCGCGTCAAACAAAGGGACCTGCCCAGGACCCGGGGCCGGTCGCATATTGGCGTGCCGAATCGTCGCGCATTAAGGATTATGGGTTTTAGGTGTTTTTCTGGAGGGTTTGGGCTTCGTCCCGAACCCTCTTTTCTTGTTCTCAAGACGAGTTTCCAACCATCATTGGAGCTAAGTGTTTTACTTTTGTATCCCAAAGCCTATTTATGAGTTTTCTCACCCTTTTTGCTGTTATTTTCGCCGTCTTCGGTCTCAGCTTTTTGCTGATCAACATCCGGCATGTACTCACCGGCAATGAGTTTCGGGGTACTTGCGCAACGAATAATCCGATGCTGACTAATAAGATCGGCAAGTGCGATGTGTGCGGTAAGTCGCCCGAGGAGGAATGTCAGATGCCCGAACTACCCAAGGTTTAGATCCAGGCAGTACTGGACCACAGGATCCAATTGCGGGCTTTGGGCCAGAATTAGGCGCACCGCCAGCAGGTCGGTGACGAAATCTTCACTAGCGAAAGACCGCAGGTATTCGGCGTTGAACAGGAGTTGCGTCTGTATCATGTGACGGCACTCCATTACGTAATAATTTCTTGTTTTAGGATCGAATGCCACCACCATCATTGGCATTCCCTCACTCCTTCCCAGCGGCACCAGGTACGGATAGGGAAAATAATCATCGTTCCAGATATCGTAAAGCCCCGCCTCGAAGAGGGGATAGATCTTCAATTTCGCTTCGCGATCAAAGGAGGTATAAGCCTCCACGAAAGCGCTTAAAGCGGCGACCTGGGCCTCCACCGGCGCCTCCCTTTCAGCACTGAAATCTCGGTATGGTAGCCAACCTTCCGTCCGTACGTCATAGTATTCGGCCTCCCCCAGACGTAGCTTATAGTCAAATCTGCGGTAGCCGGGAACAACGTAGCCAGGGTAATAATGCTTGAAGCCACGTTCCATGCAGTATTCCATCTCCAGCAACATGGTGTAATAGCCCAGGCTGAAGTTGCGCAAGTTGGGGTCGAAGATCCCGAGGATGCTGGCGGCGGATTCACTTCCCAGATCAAAGTAACTGCAGGCAACCAGTTGGCCACTCACCTTTTCGCGAACCGTAGTTTCCCAGGTATTAAAGACCACTTCGTTGTCGTAGTCTTCCAGGCTATCGGCAATGGTAGGGGAGAGCCGGCCGTCAAAATCACCGGCGTATTTTTGGTACAGTATTTCCCTTTCCTCATCGATTGACCGGGGACCGACCCTGATATCGAAGAGCTGCGCGTTCTTTCGCATTAATTTGCGCTGGCTCTTAGAAAAGCGAAAACCCTCCAGGCCAACCCGAATCCAGATCGCTGAGTACGGTCGGTTTTGGAAGAATAAAAAGTGGGTGGTGAAGATTGTAGAACCCATACGGTACCAACCATTGCCAAGGTGCCAGTCAAGGCTTTCGGGGCTCAGGGTAAATGGGGTACTCTTATCCGCGTAACTGAACAGCATAGAATCTTTTGCCCGGCGGGTGATCTGCAATATCCGAATTAAATCGCTACAAATCCGTGACGGAGGTGCAAGCTTGGAGATCTGTCGGATCATTGCTGGCGATAATAGTCAGTCGATCGACGGAAAACAGCTTCAATTCCGAGTAAAACCACTCCGCTGCTGCCCGGTCGAGGGTCACGGTAGGCTCGTCAAGCAACAGAATTGGAGCAGCAGCATACATTGCCGTAGCCAGCAGTATCCGCTGCCGCATTCCCGATGAGCAGTCCAGCAGAGGCCGGTTTGCGAAGGAAGAAAGGCCGGTACGGTCTAGCATGCTCTTCGGATTCAACCCCTCCCTGGCAGGCTTCATCTGGAAATGAAAGGTCAACGCCTCCAGTAGCGTCAGCTCTTCAATGATTTCGAAGTAAGGGCCTGTCCAACTCACGTAATGGTATACCTTTTCCGGCAAAATCACTTGCTTGTCTACGTGATACCGGATACGTCCGCGACTGGGACTCAACTGGCCGGAAAGCATGCGTAGCAAAGTCGATTTCCCGGAGCCGTTTGGACCGCGAATACCGTGGAGGTACCCGCTGTGGAAAGTTTCCGAAAATTCCTTGATCACCCACTGCCGACCGAATCGCTTAGACACGCCCTCCATTGCTACCGATACGGCGTGCGCGTCAGTTGCCATCGTCGAGTGCCTGGAAACTGCGGATGATGCCCGTCTTCTCGGTAAGATTGATAAACGCGATCACCTCATCTCTCTCCTCCGATACCGGAACCGAAGCTTCTATTTCGGTAACCGCATTTGTAATGTTAAGCCCCTTTACGAATAGTATCCGGTAGATTTCGTGGATAGCGTTGATCTGGGTGATACTAAATCCCCGTCGCTGCAGGCCGATACGGTTCACGCCGATGTAGCTAAGGGGTTCCCGCGCCGCCCGTATATAAGGCGGAACGCTCTTTCTGACCAGGCTTCCACCGGCAATGAAGCTGTGGCGACCAATCCGAACGAATTGTTGAACGCCAACCTGCCCCTCAATGATGACGTAGTCTTCCAGCTCCACGTGGCCGGCCAGATTTACATTGTTGGCGATGACGATGTTGTCGCCGAGGATGCAGTCGTGCGCGACGTGAGCGTAAGCCATCAGGAGGCAATTCTTACCGATGTTGGTGGTTCCCGCGGCCGCCGTGCCTCTGTTGACGGTAACGAACTCCCGAATCGTAGTTCCGTCACCGATAATAGCGGTCGAAAACTCTCCCCGGAACTTAAGGTCTTGCGGAATGGCGGCCACCACCGCCCCGGGAAAAATGCGCACGTTTTTACCGATACGGGCACCACTGTAGATGGTAACGTTCGGGCCGATATCGCTTCCTTCCCCAATTTCCACGTCCTCTTCAATGGTAGTGAATGGTCCTACGGTTACGCCGGCACCAATTTTTGCGTTTGGATGGACGACGCTAAGAGAATGAATGGACATGAATTGGTTTGATAGGTCGAGGAGGAAATAGGAATAGGTAAACTTATGTTCGTCGCACAATCTGGGCTACCAGGTCGGCTTCGGATACCAGTTTATTCCCCACATATGCCGTACCCCGCATTTGGCAGATCCCCCTGCGCACCGGCGCGATCAGCTCCATCTTGAAAAGCACCGTATCGCCGGGCACCACGAAGTTCTTAAACTTGGCATTCTCGATCTTCAGGAAGTAGGTGTCCCAGTTGCCTGGGTCATCCTGCTGGGTCAGTACGAGTAAGCCGCCCGTTTGGGCCATCGCTTCGATCTGGAGGACGCCCGGCATCACGTGGTTACTGGGGAAGTGCCCCTGGAAGAAGGCTTCGTTAAACGTCAGATTCTTTAGTCCCACAATGTGCGTATCGCTCATCTCGATGATCTTGTCGATCAGCAGGAAGGGGTAGCGATGGGGCATTACCGCCAGGATCTGTTCGGTTGTGAAGACGGGCTCGTCGTTCGGGTTATAACGGGGACGACCCTTGAGCCGCCGCTGGTCCAGGTAAGCCTTTTTGAGCAGTTTGGTAAAAGCCACGTTCACGCGGTGTCCCGGTTTGGTCGCCAATATCCGACCGCGAATGGGGACGCCGAGCAGGCTGATGTCTCCCATGACATCCAGCAGCTTGTGCCGGGCGGGTTCGTTGTGGAATTTAAGATCCAGCGTGTTCAGGATTCCTTGCTCGGTTACCTCCACGGTGTCCTTGCCCATTTTCTTTGCCAGGGCATTCAGCCTGGGTTGGGGAACGTGTCGGTCGGCGATGACAATCGCATTGGTCAGGTCACCCCCCCGAATGAGGTCGTGCTCGAAGAGCGCCTCGAGCTCGTGCAGGAAAACGAAGGTTCGGCACGGGGCGATCTCTTCGGCATAGTCTTCGTAGCCCCGCAGGGTCGCGTACTGCTGACCGAGGACGGGGCTGTCGAAATCGATCATGGAAACCACTTCGAAGCCGTCGTAGGGCAAGGCTACGATCTCGGATCCGGTAGCCTCGTCGCGGAAAGTAATGGGTTCTTCAACGATAAAATAATCCCGGGGGGCGTCTTGTTCCACGATCCCCGCTTCGAGGATTCGCTCCACGAAGGGGCTAGCACTGCCGTCGAGGATCGGGACCTCTCCACCGTCTATTTCGATTTCGACATTATCTACCTGCAATCCGGAAAGAGCACTAAGGATATGCTCGATTGTGGAGACCGTGGCGTTGCCGCTCCCCAGCGTGGTGGAACGTTCGGTGCTCACGACGCGGTTGACGTCGACGTTCATCAACGGCTGATCCTCCAGATCCACCCGTTTAAATTTCACCCCGTGACCTTCAGGCGCGGGCTTAAAGACAAGGTTCACTTCCTGTCCGGTGTGTAGTCCGACCCCGCTTATGGATACGGTATGGGCTATCGTACGTTGGTTCATATATACTATCGTAACGGCGGCCGGTCAGCGTTGCCCGGCTAATATGCGCGCAAAGATAGTATCTCAGGTCTGATTATACCGATGGGTCGGATCGGTGGCCCGAATGATCTGCTCGTTGAGTTCGTCGCTTTCTACTTCCCCGTCGCGCAGGCGGACAATGCGGTGGGCATGTTCGGCGATGTCCGGTTCGTGCGTAACGAGAATTACCGTGTTGCCACGGGACTGAATATCCTCGAAAATCTCCATAATTTCTATCGAGGTTTTCGTATCGAGGTTTCCCGTCGGCTCGTCCGCTAAAATGATTGCCGGATTATTCACCAGGGCCCTTGCAATGGCTACGCGTTGCCGCTGGCCACCCGAAAGCTCGTTTGGGCGGTGGTCCAGGCGGTCCCCAAGACCTACGGATTCCAGTACTTCCGCTGCACGGGCCTGAC
This sequence comes from Lewinellaceae bacterium, assembly GCA_963747415.1. Classification (GTDB taxonomy): domain Bacteria; phylum Bacteroidota; class Bacteroidia; order Chitinophagales; family Saprospiraceae; genus Neolewinella. Next base: position 794,736 of record CAVVFF010000007.1, read on the forward strand.
GCTGTCCCTTTCCTAAACCCGCATAGACGAGTGGCAAGGCCACATTTTCCAGGGTAGTTTGGCGGGGCAACAAATTGAAGGTTTGGAAAACAAAGCCGATTTTCTCGTTTCGGATCCGGGCCAGTTCGGAATCGTCCATGCGGCTGACGTCTCGTCCGTCCAGGTGATAAACACCGGAAGTAGGCGTATCCAGGCATCCGAGCAGATTCATCAGGGTCGATTTTCCCGAGCCCGAAGGGCCCATTAGCGCCACGTATTCATTGGTCTGTATCTGCAGATCGATCCCGCGCAGCGCCCTGACCTGCGTCTGGCCCATTATATAGGTCTTGGTTAGGTCGGAAATATCAATGACTGCAGACATAAAAAAAAGCGTTTAGTGATTAATGACCCTCGGTACGCGGAAGTACTCCCCGTCGCGATCGGGGGCATTGTCCAGCGCCGTGGACCGTTTGAGGTGGCTTCCGACCTTATCGGGACGGAGGGTTTGTTCCACATCGGTAACGTAACGGAGGGGCGCCACGCCATCGAGGTCGAGTTCGTTCAGCTTTTCTACCATGGCCAGTATGTTTTCCAGATCATTGCGGAGGTTACCGATTTGAGCGGCAGGAACGGCCAGCTTGGCGAGATCAGCCAGGCGCAATACTAATTCTTCGTCAACGGTCATTCCCTATTTTTTCGACAAAGGTAGCCGATTCCTCGGCGGTCGTAGCGAGATAATCGGGGCGGCCAGCGCAGGAACAGTCATTTTTCCGCAAAGCGCATCTGAGCCAGGAGGGTCCAGGGCCCCCCGTCATATCGGTTAAACTCCAATCCCAAAATCCTAAGATCGTCTGGTAGATCGAGATTTTGAAGCCTGGTCAGGGTATGCCGGGCAGTAGCCGGATCCACTTTATTTTGCACCGTGATGTGAGGCCGTTTCCACGCTCGGTCGTCCTGGGCAGTAAGGTGGTCGGCAAAACTTTCGCGCAAGCGCGCCCTTATGTTGCTAAGTGTCTGACTTTCAACCCTATAGGCGACTCCGTGCCCCAGATTGAAAGGTGGTTGAACACGCACGGGGAATGTCTTTATACCCGCCATTTCCCGCTGACAAAAACCTATAAACTCCTGACGCACAGTAAATGGAATATGGTGGAATAAAGTCAGGTGTGCGGGCAAATAATTTTTATCTGCAGGAAATAACGATTCCCGCAAGTTGTTAATTAGTTTCAGGTCTGAAGGTTTTATCCAGGCCGTGACGATCATCGGTCTTTGGGCCGGTGGGGCATTTTGACTAGGCATACCTGGGGTACTGTTGTCAACTGTTTTGGTTCAATACCCTTTTATTTCCTCCGCCGGATCTTCAGGTATAGGGCTTACGAGCTAGTCCTTTTTTCTTTTGACACTTACCTTAGTATTATGAACAAGCTATTTCACTTGCTGCTCTTCGTTGCGGCCGGTCTCTTCAGCCTCCCGCTGGGTGCCCAGTTCCGCAGTGAGATGCAAACGGCCGAAAAAGAAATGGAACTGCACGCCTATCAGATGGCCATTGGCAGTTTTAAGCGTGCGCTTGCCTATCGACCAACAGACTATCAGGCGCTGGCGCAAATAGCAGAAGCGTATCGCATGGTCAACGAACTGGATACTGCCCGGCTCTATTACAGTCAGGCGATGAAAGATCGCAAGGTCGAGCCAGCAACACTCCTGGGATATGCGCACACCCTGCGCGGCCTGGGAATGTACGATGGTGCTCAGCTACTTTATCAGGCCTATGCCCGGGAAGAGGATCCAAACGTGGGCAACCACTTTATTACCAGTTCAAACTTCGCGCAGAGTCAACAAGAAGAATCCGCTGGTTTTGCGGCCAAACAGCTGACGATAAATACCGAAACGTCTGAGTTCGGACCCAGTATTCCGCAAAAAAATAAGCTGCTGTTCAATAGCGGTAGGACCGACCCCGCATTCAGCGGTATACATATTAATCAGCCCTATCTCGTAGAAATGGATGGCACAGGCAGCTTTGCCGAACCAAGCCCGCTAACCCTAGGGTACTTACCCGTGGACGTAAGTCAGATCGGCCCGGTCCGGTATAGCCCTAACGGCCGTAAGGTGATCTTCACCCGGAATAACTTCACTACCGGTACCCGGCCTATTCCGGAGGCGCAGCCGACCCTCACGCTGATGGTCGCAGATGTTAATGAAGAAGGGATATGGAACAACGTCCGACCCCTGCCCTTCAACGGAAGCGCTTACAGTACGGGCTACGGCGCGTTCGGGACCGACGGTAGCACCATCTACTTCGCAAGCGATCGTCCAGGCGGATTCGGCGGCTACGACATCTACCGGGCCAGGCTGGAGGGCGATGATTGGGAAATCATTCCGGAAAATCTGGGACCGATCGTGAATAGCCAGGGCAATGAAATCACCCCCTTTTACGATGGCCACAGCCTTTATTTTTCCAGCAGTTGGCACCACGGCCTGGGCGGTTACGACGTGTTCCGGGCCCAAATGGCTACGGGGAGAGCAGTCGCACTTTATCATATGGGAAATGCCATCAACAGCAGCCGCGACGATATGGGATTTGTCTTCGACCGCAATACGCGAACCGGATACGTAACGTCCAACCGAATAGGGTTCACCGGGGGGCTGGAGGACATTTATTACGTCATGCCGGAGGAAGAGTTGAAAGACCTGGCCATGACGGCTGAGGATGGCACCGATATTTCCAACGGCGGTCCCGCAGCTCCCACGAGCTCCGGCGTGTTACCAGCAAAACCTGCCTCCCTGACTACCATGCGGGGCTACCTCAATAACGTCGCCACCGGCGAACCCGTGATTGATGCCGATGTCATGGTAATCAAGAAAAGTACGGGTCAGGAGGCTTCGACCTGGAGCGACAGCTACGGGGCATTTTACGCTTCCGTCGAGCCGTTCACTGATTATGAGGTTACCGTGCAGGCTCCAGGTTATGAAACCATGATTTTTGACGTAGTCACCGAGGATAGCGAGCAAACCGAAGTGTTTGGCACCACCGGACTAAGTCCGGCCGCCGAGATAGAATCGGTAGCCACGGGGGAAGGTAGTGACCAGGGCAGTCGTCCGCTGGGAGCCTTCGGTATCCAGATCGCTAGTCTGGTCGTGGAACCGGATCTTTCCGAATACGCGAAAGCAAAAGTATTGGGGGACCTGGAAGTCATGCGCGACGGTCAGCGTCGGCGGATACGCGTGGGCTACTTCCAGACACGCCGGGAAGCCCAACAGGCGGCGCAGCAAGCCAGACAACTGGGGTACGCGGGCAGCTTCGTGGTGGAATTCGCACCGTCTAGCATAGAGCTCGCCGTGGCCGAGGGGAGAAAATCTGTCGGTGAGCCCCAACCCACCACCGGACAGTACCGGGTACAGCTGGCCGCGTTGAGTAAACCGGAAAACTTCGACCGGTCGCTGGCCACTGACCTGGGCACCCTAGAGACCGAAGCCCGGGGCGCCCTCACCGTTTTCTTCATTGACGGTATTACCAGCCTGGAAGCGGCGCAGAATATTCAGGCACGAGCGAAGGCGCTGGGCTTTGTCGGGCCCTACATCCTGGAACTCACCGAGACCGGATACACCAAACGGTAGATCATGCAGCACCTCTTCTCACTTCTCCTCCTGGTTTCCGTTTCCCTGGCCGCTCAGGATGAGGTGTATCGCGTCTACGAAGGAGAAATTCCCTGTTACAGCGATCGACCGTTTGCGGAGCGTATGGATTCGGCGATCGGTAGGGTGATAACAAATATATCGGTGCCCGAACTCCATTATTATGCCCCGGTTCCCAGGGCCTCCACCGCAAAGGCCGTCATGATCATCCCGGGTGGAGGCTACACGATTGAAGCCTGGGACCTCGAAGGAACGGACATTGCGCGCTACCTCAGCGCGCAGGGGCACCACGCCTTCGTCTTAAGCCACCGACTACCGGCCCGTCTTTCGGGAACTTGCCAATCCACCGCTGCCCTCTCCGACGCTCAGGAAGGGATGATCCGGATCCGATCCCTTGCCGATTCGCTCGGTTTCGACACCGACGCTGTCGGGATCATGGGATTTTCCGCGGGGGGACACCTGGCCGGATCCGCCTCCGTGCATGCCAGGCAAGCGCAGGGCTGGAGCAGCCGCCCCGACTTCAGCATTCTAGTGTACCCGGTCATCATGATGAATCGGGAGCGGGCAGGACATGCGGGCAGTCAGACCACTTTGCTCGGAAGCGAGCCAACGGACGAGTTATTGGCTTATTACAACCTGGCGGAGAACGTCGATACGCTTACCCCGCCCACACTCCTTATTCATGCTTCGGACGACAGGGGGGTTATACCGAAAAACGCCTTGGTCTACTATGAAGCGCTCGTACAGCACGGGGTTCCCGCTGACATACGTATGTACGCTTCCGGAGGCCACGGATTCGGCTCTGCCCGCGAACGCGAAGGACCGGTTTCGGGTTGGTTAGAGGAATTAACCACCTGGCTCGCCCACCGCTAGCATGATTACACTGCCGCCGCTCCTCCAAATTCCTAATCAGGCTGAACTGCTCGTTACCCACGAAGCAATCCACCCCTTCGTCCACCGGACTCCCATACTCACCAATCAAAGCCTCAATGACAGATCCGGGGCCAGTCTGTTTTTTAAGTGTGAGAATTTCCAACGCATTGGCGCTTTCAAAATGCGTGGGGCGGCTTCCGCCGCGCTTCGGCTGAGCCCGGAGGAACGTAGCCGTGGACTAGCCACCCACAGCAGCGGCAACCATGCCCAGGCCGTAGCGCGTATGGCCCGCGAACTCTCCGTACCCGCCTACATTGTCATGCCCCATGATGCACCTCGGGTAAAGGTGGCCGCGGTCAAGGAATATGGGGCCGAAATTACCTATTGTAACAACACGCCAGAGGAAAGGCAGAAGGCGCTGGAAGCGGTCGTTCGGAAAACAGGTGCCTCCTTTATCCACCCCTTTAACGATTACGGCGTGATCGCAGGCCAGGCTACCTGCGCGATGGAACTCATCGAAGACACAGAGGTGGTGCTGGATACGATTATTGCCCCGGTCGGTGGAGGCGGTTTGCTAGCCGGAACGGCCCTGGCGGCCCGCTACTTCAGCCGTAGGGCGCAAGTTGTAGCCGCGGAGCCGTCGGCGGTAGACGACGCGGCCAGAAGTATGCTCAGCGGTCGCATCGAAAGCAACCAAACAAACATTACCGTAGCCGACGGATTACGGACGAACCTCGGGGAGCGTACCTTCGAGATCATCCACCGCTTTGTAAAGGAGATCCACCTGGTTGACGAGGAAGAGATCATTGCCGCTATGCGGTTAATTTGGGAGCGCATGAAAATTATCGTGGAGCCCAGTTGCGCCGTACCGCTGGCCGCCATTTTGAAGTACCCAGATCGCTTTCAAGGTCAAAAGGTGGGCATTATCCTTACCGGCGGTAATGTAGACGTGGATCGATTGCCTTTCGACGGAAATTAAGCCCTTGTTATTGGCCCTTCTGGGCTGAGTTGGGAGGGCAAAACAAGCCCGCAACAACCGTTGGCGGCCATTCTTTGTATTCTCTCGAAACCACCCACCATGGCTTCCGCCCACAAGAACCTGAGTACTTACGACGTCTCCGATCTGCCCGATGCCGCACCGATGCGATTTGGTGTAGTAGTCGCCGACTGGAACGCTGACATTACCCATTCGCTCTACGCGGGTTGCCATGAAACGCTACTTAAGCACGGTGCTTCCGAAGACAACATCCATACCGTCCAGGTTCCCGGCACCTTCGAGCTTCCCGCCGCCGCCAGAATGCTTGCCGGCCGGGAAAAGCTGGATGCCGTCATCTGCCTGGGATGTGTCATCAAGGGAGAGACCAAGCACGACGAATACATCAATAACGCGGTCAGTCAGGGATTGGTAAACCTGAGCATCGCTACGGGGCAACCCTTCATTTTTGGCGTGTTAACGCCTAATTCGCACGAACAGGCCCTCGATCGCGCCGGCGGCAAACACGGCAATAAAGGGGTTGAGGCCGCCGTCACCGCTATTCGTATGGCCGAACTCTACCGGAATAGCAAGCAGGGAAAGAAGTCTATCGGATTCGGGCGATAGCTAAGCGGTTGTTTGGACTATACCAGTCAGACGAGGACTCGGTATTATTGGTCTGGAAGAGGGAAGAAAAGGGGCGCTCAGCGGCTCAAGTATCCCTTTCCTTCGCCTAAGGCCGGCCAATAGGACCAAGTTACAGTTGATGCACCGAAGACAAAACAAGCTTTAAGGCTCCTTTTGTAATCGGACTTTCCCGTCCCGAAGCCGCACCTCGACCTCGCCGACTCGGAGATCGTTGGCCGAGGTGACCAAGCGACCGTCTTGACTCACCAGGGCATACCCGCGCGCGAGTGTCGTTTCCGGGTGTAAAGCTTTCAGCAGTGATTCATGGTGGTCCATTGCCGCGCGCGAGGAGGCTATACCGTTTTCTGCCAGATTGTATAAACGCTCCTTTAGGGCGGTGGTGCGCAGGTGTGAACTTTGTATGGAATAGCGCGCGGTCTGGTGAATATCCTGGGCAAATCGCTGTAACCGTTCCTGGTGAGCAAAAAAGGTGTTCCTTGCTGAAAGTTCCAGTGAGCTGCCCAGTTGTAAGACTTTTAATTCTGCCTGCAGCGTATGGTCGACCAAAAAGGCAGCCACGGCGGTTGGAGTTTTTAGCGAGCGATGAACCACTCTATCGAGAATCGTCTCATCGATTTCGTGTCCGATCCCGGTCAAAACGGGGAGCGGCACTCCGGAGACAGTACGGCATAACCCTTCATCGTCAAAAGCCGCAAGGTCGGTTTTTCCCCCACCCCCGCGCACGATCACCACGGCATCGTACTCAGCGCTCCTTCTTGTTATTTGTCGCAGTCGGGTGAGGATTTCCTCCGCCGTCTGCCGTCCCTGCATGGCGGCCGGATACAGCTCCTGCTTGAATACGTAGCCATACGGGTTTTCCTTGAGTTGCCTGCGGAAGTCGGCGAGGCCCGCCGCGGTTTCAGAACTGATCACGGCTAATCGCTGCAGGACCGGAGGTAAATCGATTCTGGCATTTCGATCCAGCAAATGATCTTTCGCAAGGGCGGCCAGGATAGTTTGCCGGCGCTTTTCAAGCGCACCCATCGTATGGTCCGGGTCAACATCTTCCACGACGAGCTTTAGTCCGTACCGTTCATGAAAAGAGGCGGTCACCCGCAAGCGGACCGACATGCCTTCCTGCAATACGCCTTTGAGGATTTTGGCTCCGTGCGCTTTCTGAATCTTTTTCCGTACCCCTTCCCAGATCACGGCATCCATTTGGGCTATGATGGAATCGTCGCTTTCCGACTTTTCAACCAGGGTAAGCCATGTATGCCCGCGTGAAGACCCCACCTGGGCTAATTCCGCCGTAAGCCAGACGGGTTCAGGAAGATTCAGCGCGAAGACCCGACGTATAAAGGTGGTTAGTCCCGATAAGGTGATCGTTTCCATCGCCGCACAAGGTAATCAGAAAGGTCAGGGGACTCGCGGACTAAGGATGTCACCAATGTAGCGTTAAGGTTAATTGACGGCACCGGCTTCCACGACCTTATTCACGAAGCCCAGTTTTTTCCTGACTGAATCGTTAATAACAAACGGATATAAATCGGGCCTGCCCATTCCGCGGTTCAAACTGTTGATGGCGAAGGTGAGGGGTACGCAAGCCTTCAGAATCTTATCCATATCGCGTTCGGCGTAGGGGTCGAAGTCTGCCTCCACCCGCATGATGACATCCGGGGTGGTGGGTGGATTGACCGTCATGCCGAAAGAATGCGCCGTTTCCAGCATATCCAGCAAATGCAGGTAGTGCGCCCACGTTTCGGCCCAGTCTTCCCAGGGGTGCATGGTGGCGTATTCGCTGATGTAGTTTGCCTGCCACCCTTGGGGAGCGCCTGTTTTGTAATGGCGGTCCAGGGCTTGTCCGTAATCCGCGCGATCGTCGCCGAAAAGATCCCGGAAATCCGCCAGGAAGGAGGGGTTGTTCAAGATCAGCTGGTCCCAGTAATAGTGACCTACCTCGTGGCGAAAATGGCCTATGATTGTCCGGTACTTCTCGTGCAATTCGATCCGGGTGGCTTCCCGTTTCACGGAGTCGGCTTCCTTGACATTTAGGGTGATAAGCCCGTCATCGTGTCCGGTCATGACCGGTTCTTCAGCATCATCGCTGGCGAGGAAATCAAAGGCAAGCCCCCGCTCCGGGTTTTTCATTTTATCCCTTACGGGTAAGTGGAGACGCTTGAGGGCGTATACAAGGCGGTGTTTGGCCAGTTCAAGTTCCTGCCATTCCCGGAGTTTGTCCGGATCCTTAAGATTCGGGACCGTGCGGTTTAGGTCACAGGCGTCGCAGAGACCGGTGACATCGTCGACCGGGATAACCCAGTTGCAGGCCTGGTAGGCGTGATTATTACAGTAGCGGATGCTGGGTTGGCCGGAATTAAAAACATCCCACTTTTCCTGTCCCGGGGTAAGGGCGAGCATCCTGTCGTGATCCGTGGAATACCCTAGCCAGGAGTTACAATTGCTGCAGACTACGTTTTCAAAGTAAACGGGGTAGTGGCAGTTGCCACAGTGGTAAATTTTCATAGCGTATATCGATCTATGGAGAACGTTGGCGCTGGGCCGGTGTTCCGATGTGGAACCGATAATAATTATAGGACCTTCACTTTGCACCCACGAAACCGCTACCGCGAAAAGCATGACTTCCCAGCTTTAATCGAGTTTACGCCTGAGCTGAGGGAGTACCTTACCATCACTCCCGGGGGTGAAACGTCGCTCGACTTCAGCGATAATCGCGCCTTATTCCTTTTAAATCGGACGCTACTTCTCCGCGACTATGGATTGAGGCACTGGGACTTACCGAAGGGGCATTTGGTTCCTCCTATTCCTGGCCGACTCGATTACATTCACACCCTTGCCGATCTCACCGGGAGCCCGGAAACGGTGCTGGATATTGGAACGGGGGCTAGTCTGATCTATCCTATCCTTGGCGTCGTGGAGTACGGCTGGTCCTTCATAGGAACCGAAATCAATGATAAGTCCGTCAAAGTTGCCCAAGCTATTGCAGCAATGAACGCCACCCTTAAAAAACGGGTCACGGTACGTCAGCAGCCAAATCCAGGTAATATCTTTGAGAACGTCATCAATCAGGAAGAATACTTCGGGGCCACGATGTGTAACCCTCCTTTCTACGAGAATCGCTTCGCTGCGGAAGCGGCGGGAAAGAAGAAGTGGAAAAAACTTGGTCGAAAGGAAGCCGGACTATCCTTTGGAGGAGCGGACAGTGAACTATGGACCGCCGGAGGAGAGCAACGCTTTCTCCTGAAAATGGTCAAGGAAAGCTTCCAGTACCGACAGCAGGTAGGGTGGTTCACCACCTTGGTTTCGAAGAAGGGTTACCTGAAATCAGCGACCGCCGAATTGGAAAGGGTAGGGGCTGGAGAAATTAGGGTTATTGCGATGGAACAGGGGAATAAAAAAAGCCGCATGCTCGCCTGGCACTATCGGTAAATGTTCACTTTGGCCGCTCTCCCAAAAGTAGACTTCCTATGCGTACCAGCGTGCTTCCCTGCTGGAGGGCAGTGGTATAATCTCCCGACATCCCCATGCTGATCTCCGAAAAGGTAGGGTTTTCCTGAAAATAGGTTTCTTTAAGTTCGGAAAATATTTCGTGGAGCGCCCGGAATTCATTGGCCACCTGGTCCTGGTCGTCAGTATAAGTGGCCATACCCATCACCCCTACGATCCGAACGTGGTGGAGAGGCTTTTTCTCTAACTCTTCCATAAGCTGACGCCCCGAGTCACGCGTGAGCCCATACTTGCTTTCTTCCTCGGCGATGTGATACTGAAGCAGTACATCCGTACGGTTATCTTCCGAACGTTTGTCCAGTTCCCGCAACAGGCGAAGACTATCGCCGGAGTGGAAGAGGCTAACTAACTGGACGACGTTTTTAACCTTGTTCCGTTGCAGGTGGCCGATGAAGTGCCAGTTAATGTCCTTGGGGAGCTGTTCGTACTTTTCAACCAGTTCGCTAACCCGGTTTTCCCCGAAATCCCGGTGGCCTAAATCGTACAGTTCCCGGATTTTTTCTACGGGATGTGTCTTGGTAACGGCAACGAGACGCGCACCCTTGGAGGCTATTTCCCGACTGAGCACGTTATACTGGTCTGAGAGGCTCGGCATAAAGAAGGTTTTGTGTTGTCAGGTAACGTTTGCCGCTTCCTGGGTATAGACTACCGTTCCGTAAAGAGGAACTTAAGTATGTATTAAAGCAGCCTTAAAAGACGATATATAGGTAGCTCGCCCAGTAACTTAAGCGTAGCCTACTTATATTATTATCCACGATACCAAACTAACTATGAGTTATCTGACCATCAAAAACGAGCGTAAGCACCGTCGCCAAGCCCGTATCATCACTTTTGTAGTGACCGCCCTTGTTTTAAGTGCCGCCGCCCACGGAATGGGTGCCACCGAAGAACTCGTTGATTTGTTCAACCAGTTAATGAGCAACCAATCCGCGGGCGAGGCAGTAGCATCGCTTATTTGACCTCGAACAGTTCAACGTCAAAGATCAGCGTACTGTAGGGAGGAATAGCGGGCGGTGAACCCCGTTCGCCGTAGGCCAGGTGATAGGGAATGTAGAACCGATACTTGGCTCCTTCCTTCATCAATTGAAGTCCTTCGGTCCATCCGGAGATCACGCGGTTCAAAGGAAATTCGATCGTGTCGCCCCGCTCTACGGAACTGTCGAAAACCTTGCCATTGGTGAGGGTTCCATGGTAATGGACCTTTACGGTTTCCGTGGCCGAGGGGCTGGCTCCCGTACCTTCCTTAAGTACTTCGTACTGCAGGCCCGATTCAGTGGTCTTAACTTCCGGACGCTTGGCGTTCTCATCGAGAAAAGCCTGACCTTCGCCCTTGGCTTCTGCTCCTGCGCTTGCCGCCGCCTTCTGGAGGTATTCCTGAATATGTTGATTGGCCTGTTCGGGCGTGACGGTCGAATTACCATTGAGACCATCGTTAAATCCTTTCGCCAGGCTCTGAGCGTCGATGCTGTCGAAGCCCTGGCTTTTTAGGTTTTGACTCAGCACGATGCCGAGACTGTAGCTGGTGGTATCCATAGAGGATGCTTGGGTTTGCGCCGCTAGGGCGGCGGTAAAAAGTAGTAATACAAGCAGCGCGCTCAATCGTTTCATGCTTTCGACTTTAGCCGGTGGCTGTATTTCTTGCGGATCTTGCTGACTTTCGGGCTGATCACGAACGTGCAGTAGCTGTTGCGGTCACCGACTTTGTTATAGTAATTCTGGTGATAATCCTCGGCGGGATAGAAGGAAGTAAGGGGGCTCAGTTCCGTAACCGCCTGCTTTCCATACAGATCGGGGACCAGATCGCGCATCAGGGTTTCTGCCGCCTCTTTCTGTTCGTCGGACGTATAAAAGACCGCGCTGCGGTACTGCGGACCTACGTCGTTACCCTGTCGGTTCGGAGTGGTGGGGTCGTGAGCGGCGAAGAATATTTCCAAAATTTCACTTCGCGTTATCACCTGTGGATCGAATTCTACCAAAATTACTTCCACGTGGTCCGTACGTTTGGTACAAACGGCTTCGTAATTTGCGGTCTCCGCCGAACCGCCGGCGTATCCGCTTACTACGCGTTCGACACCTTTAATATCGATGAATACGGCTTCGACGCACCAAAAGCATCCGCCGCCGAGTATAATAGTCTCCTGGCGGTCGGTATTCCTGATCTCGGAAATGACTTCACCAAATTGTGGAGTAGTAGACATAATGTTGATTTTAGTTGTTGGACTTATAACCCGCTGAAAATTTAGCGCTCCCTTCCTGCCGAAGCCCCGGGTTAAATAAGGAGGAAACGCCAGAAGCGGGGGTTTTGGAATTAACGTGTCTGTATGCAGCAAGTTTTGAGCAAGCTATTTCGCGCCCGCCCGGGAGAGTGGGGAGCCGTGCTTATGCTCCAGCTGCTGGTTTTTCTGATCATCTGCACCTTACTGATCGTCAAGCCTACGGCGAGCGCCCTGTTTCTGTCGGAGTACGGGGCCATCGGACTGCCGTATATCTTCCTGGCCACCGCCGTGCTTGCCGCGGTAGTAAGCACGGGCTACTCCGCGGCGCTTCGAAGGTATAGTTTGCTCCGGGTAAGCATCATTTCACTCATCGTTTGCCTGGCGATCCTGCTGATCTGCTCCGTTTTTATGCGGATCCCGCTGGCCCAGCCTACGGTGGCTATCGTGCTCTACCTCTGGACCGCGATATTTGGCGTACTGGCTGCGTCTCAGTTCTGGATGATGGCCAGTTTCGTTTTCGACGTACGGCAGGCCAAGCGGCTTTTCGGACTCATAGGTGCGGGAGCGATCGCGGGCGGGATTGCGGGAGGCTACATCACCTCCCTGCTTGCGCAGGAGATCGGTGCGCGGAACCTCATCCTCGTTGCCGCTGCGCTTTTGGTACCCTGTCTGATCCTGACGACCCTGATCTGGCGGCATTACGTAGCTCGTAAGCAGAGTATGATCTCCCGTAAGCAGAAATCCAATTCCGGGTACGAAGCCCCCCACCGGCTGATCCTCGCCAGTAAACATTTATTGCTGCTGTGCGGAATCGTAGCCCTGAGTGTGATCGTGGCCAAACTAGTCGATTACCAATTCAGCGTGCTGGCCGCAGAACGTTACGGCGATCAGGACCGTCTGGCCGGTTTCTTCGGATTTTGGTACTCGACCTTCAACATCGTTGCCCTCGCCATACAGTTGTTGCTCACCCAGCGCGTCGTACAGGGTATCGGGGTGAGCGGAGCGCTGTTATTCCTTCCCATTGGTCTCGGGCTCGGCGCCGTCGTTATGCTATTTATGCCGGGCCTGAACGCGGCGATCATCAGTCGTTCCATCGACGGGAGCCTGAAACAAAGTCTGAGCAGGGCCAGCATCGAGATGCTTTTTCTACCCCTGGACGAGGATACTAAAAAGAAGGTAAAAACCTACATCGATGTCTTCGTGGATAGTCTGGCCGGGGGGATGGGCGGTCTGTTACTTATTGGACTTACCCAGCTTCTGCACCTTTCCGCGCCGAGTATCAGTTGGGTAGTGATGGGGTTGGTAGCGGTTTGGATGGTCAGTGTGGTGATGATCCGCGAGGAGTACATCGAAGCCTTTCGCGCTCAGCTTTCGCACCTCAAGCCGAAAGAGCACCGGAACCGTTTACGTAGTCATCACCGTAAGGTGATGGCCGGGTTTCTGCAGGTGCTGGAAGAGGGACAAATGAGTACCCATGAGAAACAACTGCTCTACGTCCTCGAAAGGGCCGACGATTTAAGTAATTCCACCTTTCGGGAGCCGATCGCCCGCCTGCTAGCCCATCCATCTGCGAACGTGCGTGCCCGGGCGCTGAGAAGCCTTTACCTCCAACCGGGAACCGAGCTGGTGGAGGAAGTTATGCCCTTGCTCGAAGACACCGAAGCCACAGTACGTACCGCCGCCTTCGATTACCTTTTCTCCCGTACGCAATCGGTAGGGAAAGAAATCCTTGAGCCCCTGCTCGATGATCCCGATCCCGAGATAGCGGGGGCGGCACTCGTCAGTCTGGCTACGGAAACCGCTGGTAATTCGTTCAGCCGGAAGCAGTGGCAGGTCAGTCAACGACTGCGCCGGCGGATTCGGGAACTCCGGCAGTGCGACCCCCAAACGCGCCACCAGTGGTACGTCTATTTGCTGAAGGCCTCGGGAAGGTCACAGCTGGCCACGGGAAGGTCCTTTATCCAACGTTGCCTGCTCTTAGAAGACGAAGAGATCCTGCGGTATGCCATTCTTGCCGCGGGTGAAAGTCAGCACGAAGACCTGATCGTTCCGCTTCTCCACCTTATTACACATCCCGAGGTAAGGCCGCTGGCCATCAACGCTTTGGTACAGTATCAGGGAGGACTGCTGGCGTTGATCCCCAGTCTTATTGCTTCCGGGGAGTTATCCATCACCGAGGTACGTCGCCTTCCACAGGTGATTGAAAAGATCGACCGCCAACAAGCCGTGGATATCCTCATCTCGCTTGTTGAACGTTTTTATCCCCACGACCTGGCCCTTCGCATGGAAGTGATTCGTGCGCTGAATACGGTGAAGCGTGACTTCCCTAAGCGAAATATGCCCAATAAGACCATCTATCGGCAAATCGTTGCGGAGGCCCGCAACTACGAGGGCATGCAGGAGCAGCTATCCGTACAGCAGGTCCTGCTCCAGTACGGTCGGTCGGAAGAGGAGCTCGTCTACCGGGAGGCGTTCAGCAGTCTACTTAATCAACGCATGCGGGGTACCTTCAATCGGCTGTTCCGGCTGCTGGGCCTTCGCTATCCTTCGGCCGATATCATTCCCGTACACCTTGCCCTGACAGATGAAATCGTTTCGATTCAGATCAGTGGGATTGAATTTTTAGATAATCTACTCGAGCTCAGTTTGAAACGATTGATCATTCCTTTGCTCGATCGCCGGCAAAGGCAGCTGGGAGGGGGCCGCGAGATCGAAAGGATCGAATTTGACCTGGAGGACGTCCGCCGCCAGGAACACAAATTCTTGAAGAGGGTGTTGCGGGGACACGATGATCGCCTGAAGATTGCAGCCCTGCGGCTGATCGCCTGCCTGGACAATCCGGAGTACATTCCCGTCCTCGACTATTTTGTTTCTTCTGATATTGGAAACACCCAGGTTCGAATGGTCGCTCAGGAGGCACTGGAAGAGCTGCGGGTAGGTTTGAGTACGGTCGAAGTTTGATCTATCTTTGCCGCCCTTATGAAAGTATTACCCGAGATTCTGGAATCCGGCGTGAGAGACGCCCTGCAAGAACTGTACAAGGTTGACCCGGCCGATCAGGAAATTACCCTGCAAACTACCCGCAAGGAATTCGAAGGCGAATTTACCGTCGTTACCTTTCCATTGACGCGTCTGGCCCGTAAAAAGCCGGAAGTTATCGCCGAGGAAATAGGTGCCTACTTAGCACGAGAGTTGGACGTAGTATCCGGATACAACGTTATTAAGGGTTTTTTGAACCTGGTTATCGACGACCACTATTGGACGGAATTTCTCCTCGGCCCCGCCTCGGCGGAGCGTTTTGGTCACCAGTCCACTGGCGGAGAAAAGGTAGTGGTGGAGTTTGCCAGTCCGAATACCAATAAACCACTCCACCTGGGGCACGTACGCAACATCCTGTTAGGCTGGGCGACCAGTCAGTTGCTGGAAGCCACGGGGCATGACGTGATAAAGGTCCAGATCGTGAACGATCGCGGCATCGCTATCTGTAAATCGATGCTTGCCTGGGAACGGTACGGCAAGGGTGCCACTCCGGCTTCCACCGGCACCAAGGCGGACCATTTCGTCGGGGACTTTTATATCAAGTTCGAGCAACACTTCCGCGAAGAATATAAATCCTGGCAGAAAAGCGAGGTAGCCAGCCTCCTCCTTGCCGAGAAGAATAAAAAGGACCTTCCCGCGGATCAATTCTGGAAATCGTACAAGAACGCATACTTCAACGAGTACAGTGAACTTGGCCGCCTGGCCAAGGAAATGCTCCTGAGGTGGGAGGAAGGTGACACCGAAACCGTTGCACTCTGGAATCGCATGAACGGTTGGGTATACGAAGGCTTCGAGGAAACTTACGAGCGTCTTGGGGTTACATTCGACAAGGTCTACTACGAAAGCCAGACCTACCTCCTCGGGAAGGATATGGTAGCGTCCGGCCTGGACAAAGGGGTGTTCTTCAGAAAAGACGATGGATCCGTATTCGCTGATCTCACCGATGCAAAGCTGGACCAAAAGGCAATTTTGCGTGGTGATGGAACCAGCTTGTACATCACTCAGGACCTGGGTACCGCCAGACTGCGCTACGATGATTTCGGAGCGAAACGGATGGTATACACGGTTGGCGACGAGCAAAATTACCACTTCCAGGTCCTCTTTGAAATCCTTAAACGGATGGAGGAACCCTATGCCGATGGCTTATTCCACCTGAGTTACGGAATGGTAGATCTGCCTACCGGGCGAATGAAAAGCCGGGAAGGAACGGTTGTAGACGCCGACGACCTTATGGACGAAGTAATCCAGGAGGCCTACCAGTCCAGTCTGGAACGGGAATCGACCAGCGAGCTTAGCGAGACGGAACGACGGGAGATCATACGCAAGATCGGTATGGCCGCCCTGAAATTCCAGATCATCAAAGTTGGCCCCCAAAAGCGTATGACCTTTGATCCCAAGGAGAGCGTAGACTTACAGGGGCAGACGGGGCCCTACGTGCAAAATGCATACGTACGTACCCGGGCGGTGTGGCGCAAAGCCGGGGAACGGGATTTGTCCGCAGCAAGTGACTACCGCGACCTCGAACCGACCGAGCGTGAGTTAATCAGCCAGCTTTACGCTTATCCGGCGCTCTTACAGGATGCCGCGGCGAATTACGACCCATCGGTCATTGCCATGTACTGTTACGAGCTGGCCAAGAACCTGCACAAATTCTGGCACGATGTCAGCATATTGAATGCCGATTCCCAGGCGGCGGTAGCCTTCCGGCTGCAACTATGCCAATCGGTGGGCAACGTCCTGAAGTCGGGCATGGGTATCCTGGGCATAGAAATGCCGGAGCGAATGTAAAGGGCATCGACTCCCAGTTATTTCATTCCTTTCTGCCAACCGTCCACGAAGTATGTGGTCCGGCCGGCTACTTTCATCACCTTCACTTCGCCAATCCCTTCAGGACCGGGCTTGCCTTCTTCCCGCCATACGTGCCAGAACCAGTCGTCGGGATAATTCTTGTAATACGGCGCATGTTCCACGCCGTATTGCATAATAGCGAGGGTCTCGCGGTGTAAGGCGGTAAGTTGCTCGTCACTAAGATCACAGGCCCTGGCGGCGGGGTGGATTCGCGTGCGGTAGCAGATCTCGTCGGCGTAGAGATTCCCTACGCCGGCTAAAATCGATTGATTAAGTAATAGTCCCTTAATAGTTGATTTTCGATTTTTTACCTGCTCTAGCCAAGTGCTCAGGTCGAGGTCCAGGGCGTCCGGCCCAAGCTTTATTTCGCGAATGTAGGCATCGCGGTCCTCCAGGTAGAGGATACGGGCAAACTTGCGTGGATCATTAAAACCTAACACGTTTCCATCGGCAAAATGCAGGGCGAAACGCTCGAATTTGTGCCGGTCCTCCGGTTCCTGATAGAGGTTGAGGTCACCGGTCATACCGAAATGGAGCAATAGTGCATGACCGTTGTCCAGGTTAGCGAAGAGATACTTTCCTCTCCGAAGACTGTCTACAATCGTTCTGCCGGTGAGGCTATCGGCAAACACCGACCCGGGCATATTTCGAATGATGTAATCATCGCTTACCCTCACGGAAGCAATGGTCTGTCCGGTGGCAGCGGCATCAAAATATAACTTGAAATTGTGGACTTCGGGTAGTTCGGGCATGCAGCGGAAGGTTTTGCTTACAACCGCGGAAGTTTCTCCCGGTTTTTTTTCAGAGCAATCCGAAGCCCTTCTCCTCGACCAACCAGTAGCCCTCATCCTCACCTCCGAACTTGGCGAAATATTCCCGGACGCCGGGCAACTCGGAGCCTTCGAAATCAAATTTTGCCCCCGGCGTTCCCGCCTCTTCCCGCATTACCAGGGCCAGCAGTCGGCTCATTCCCCGACTCTTTCGGCCGAGGGGGGTCGACACCGTGGCTAGGTTGATGGTTCGTCCGGCTAACCGGGGAAAGAAGCCAGCCGCAAGTAGCTCTCCCTTTTCCCGTAGCTGATAACAACTTCCCAGCTTATGGCTATGCACCTTTCGCATCAGCGATTCGAGCACGAGAAAATGTGCTGGGTTAATGCCCTTGCGGTTGCCGAGCAGTTCCCGGCTCAAACGAATATGTTCGGCGGGATCGATGGGTTCTTTACGGTCGTCCACGCACTTGCGCAGCAGTGCCTGCAACGTCTTCGGGAATCCTTTGGTGATTGTAGCGTAAGGAGCTTCCAGACCCAGCACGAAATTGGTCCGCTTGCGGTATTGGAAACGGGCCGGGAAGGTGGCTGAATCGATGTCGGGCCGAAGGGCTAAGGCAACCTTAGCTCGTCGGGGAACCGCATTCAGCAATACAGATATATCCTCGGGGCGGGGGTTGCCGAAAGGGCCGAACTGCTGGGTGTAGGGTGGGGGAGTGATGGTAGATACAACACGTAGACGCCGAACACGAGGCAGGGGAAAGATCACGCGATAGTCGTCGATGACCAGGGCCTCCCATTTGCCTCCCGTAACCGTATCCAGCCACCAGGTAAAGCCATAAGGCATGGGCCGTGTACCTGCTATCAGGGCTGCATTCCACCTGTCGTCGTCGATTTGGGCACGCGTTAACCGGACTATAGCCACCCCCTCAATCCTGCTGTTGTTCAGCCAGGCACTCGCGAACGTAACCGGAATACTTCTCCTGCCGGAATTGGCGCCAACGTTCGTAATTCTTAGGGAACCGCCGAAGTTCCGATTTGAAGTTCTGGAATGGGTTCGGGCGTTTTAAGGCATAGGAGAGGGCCTGCCAGAGCTCCTGGTTACGGACGCGGTCGGTGAAGGCCGCCATGATCTTGATGGCGTCCGCCGCGGGTAACCGCTCGATGTGTACGTAGGCGTCCGGATCGGTAGTTACGTCTTGCATCACGGCCTCGAAAACCTCCGGATCTGCGCGAACGTTGCGCTCCGGGTCGTCGGCAACCAGCATGCGACCATGTTCGCGGTGAACATAAACTTCCATGCCACGCCGTATGGCCGTGGCGGCTTCGTTGATGTCGGTATCGTTAAGCTGAATCATAAGGGGTTTAGTTTTACGCGCAATAGGCGGTCGTCATTCGTTAGGTACAGCCAGTCTTCGTCGGGGGATAAAGCCACGTTTGAAACCGGGCCGGTACTTTTAATTTTTGCGATAAGCGTGCCGTTGGGCCGCACGATCCATACGCCACCGGGAGCGGTGGCAAAAACATGTCCGTGCTTCGATACCGTCAGTCCGTCGGGGTAACCGGGTTCCTTATTAACCAGTTCACTGCCGTCGATCAGGATGGACGGCTGGCCCAGGATCCATCCCGTCGCAATGGGCGTGGCCGTAACGATGGGCCGTTCGCCGTAGGAATTTCCGATGTACAGGGTTTTTTCATCCGGGCTTAATCCAATTCCGTTAGGACGTTCATACTCCTTGGTGAGCAGACTTACGTGCCCGCGGGGGTCGACCCGATAGACCCCGAAATAACCGATCTCGCTTTCCACGCCAGCGGGCAAGCCATAGGGCGGATCGGTGAACAAAATGCTTCCGTCGGAAGCTACCACGAGGTCGTTCGGACTGTTGAAGCGTTTTCCCTCAAAGTATTCGGCTACCGCCTCATAGCGGGGCTCGGGGTTAGCCAGATCCGTCGTCATCCGGGCGATACGCCGACTTCCGTGCTGAGCCAGCACCAATTCCCCGGCTTCATTGAGGGCGAGACCGTTACTCCCCGGCTCGTTGCTGTAGTCATCGGCGGCCGCTCCGCTGTTGCTCAACCAGACTTCGCTCCCGGGATCGGTCCATCGCAGGACTTGATTGCGAGGGACGTCGGAACAGATCACCTCACCGTTAGGCAAAACGAGCGGTCCTTCGGACCATTCCATCCCGTCAAATAGCAATTCCGCGACGAGCTGGTTACCAAATATTTCTTCTGCACCGCCACTTTCATGGACCTCCAGGGTAAGTCCCGTTGCGGGTGCCTCCGCGACCGTTTCCGGCACGGTGTTAGAACGGCAACCAAGCAATAGGAGAAGGATACAGGTGGACAGTAGGCAACGCATGGCGCAAAATTAGGGAATTTGGGCGTCGTGCGCAGGGGGGGAGCCTAAGGAAAATCTAAAAGCTTGCGGGTAACTTCCACCTACAGTCCGCAACGCCTAAGGATCTGCCCTGTCCTCAGGCATTCATTCATCCCTGTTTCGGGTCTGTAGGGCTCAGCCGCGAAATGCCCAGCACGAAGTGGTTTGAAGATTAAGGCCACCGCTATCTTC
Organism: Lewinellaceae bacterium; assembly: GCA_963747415.1. Lineage (GTDB taxonomy): Bacteria > Bacteroidota > Bacteroidia > Chitinophagales > Saprospiraceae > Neolewinella. The sequence goes on from CAVVFF010000007.1 coordinate 814,788, forward strand.
GTTCGGATCAAGGCAGCAAACGTAAGCCAACTCAAGCGTGGGACCCGGGAACCCACGCTTGAGTCAGTGTCGGTGAGGCTTGCTAACGCCGAGCAGGACGAAGAGAGCACGGGATAAACGCCCAAACCACTTCGTAATGGGTATAACCCGAACAACCTAATTGCCGTTTTGCTCGCTTGGCATAGTATGGTGGCTCTGGTCGTTATAAAGTGTTCTCTTCATTTCCATCCTGGCGCCGGCTGTTACTCCTTGCATCTTACCGGCATAGATGGATTGGGTCATGAGACGGACACCATTCCCCCAGCCTGGCATCTGACGGTCGACATGCCCGGGCCTCGCAGGGAACAAAGCGCCTTCACCCGGTAGTCATTTTGCTGGAGCTTACTTTGTTGCTTTGGGTCCCTTCGTGGTGGATTTCCTGTTCCTGCGCCCCGCCGACCAACACCTTACACAGTATATTGTCGACCCAACAACCAGCATATAAATACGCCCATGCCTCAGCCGATCAATCTAAGTAAGTACCCGACAACAGCACCTGATGACATGGACCGGGACAAAGCGGAAGAGGAGACCGAAGAGCGGGTGGAGCGGATCGGTGAATTGTTACAACAACTCAAAGCGGAGGGGGAACATGCCGTACTGATCGTTTTACAGGGGATGGACGCCAGCGGCAAGGATGGAGCGATGCGACACGTATTTGCCGATTGTCCTCCCTACGTGCTCCGTACCGTGGGTTTCGGGAAGCCGACGGAAGAAGAGTATGATCACGATTTTCTTTGGCGGGTACACCAGGAGGTTCCGGCAAAGGGCGAAGTGGTCATCTTCAATCGCAGTCACTACGAGGATGTGCTTATCCAGCGGGTGCACGGCTGGATCACGGAGGACCAGGTCAAATTACGAATGGAGAGCATCAATGCCTTCGAAAAGCTCCTGCAGTACGATAACAATACCCTTATTCTTAAATTTTATCTGCACATCAGCGAGGAGCAACAGAAAGAAGAGTTGCTCGAGCGGGTCAATGAAGAAGAGAAACATTACAAACACAAGGACGGGGACTGGCGGGAACGCGAGCACTGGGATGAATACCGGGATGCCTACGAGCAGGCGATCGCGTACAGCGACATTCGCTGGCACATCGTTGGCACCGATCAGCGCTGGTACCGCAATTACGTGATGTCGCGTATCATCCTTGAGGCACTCGAAGGTTTGGAAATGAAATGGCCGAAGCTGGTTACAAATCGCAAATTCGGGTAATAAAGTACCATGGAAAAGGTACTCAGACTGGGCAGGGTAGATGAAGACGTCCACTTCACGGAAGCGGAAAAGAAAGCCTTTCTTGATCTCTACCACCACCCGTACGGATTCTCAGGCGATGAGATCCGATTCCGCGACGATAGCCGCAACCAATGGTACCGCTGGGAAAATATCCCGGGCCAGCGCATCCGCGCCTTAACCCAGTTTTTGCAGGGTGCGGGCTTTATGCCCTACGCCGCCCACGACGGGATCTTTGGCTACGTCACCCAGGCTGCCGTACGGCTCTTTCAGGAATACGTGCGAACCATCGCCGAACCGCAGCGGCACCAACAGCGCTCTCCTGCCTGCTGGCCCGACGGCGTGGTAGGCCGGGATACACAATTCTATATCGACCGATGGCGGGAAAAGCAAGTCAAGTGCCGGTGGACCTCCGGCGAATCGACACCCGATCACCGGCGGTGGCTCCAGTGGCTTACTTCCGCGGCAGCCTACTACGAGGGTGAACCATCAACGGTGATGCGGCACTTACAGGCAGCAGGCCGACGCGGGGATAGCCTCAAGCCGGAGGAATGGTCTTTCGACAGGGACGATACTCACCTGATCGGCATACGCCGGAAAGCAAATGAGGACCGTGGCCTGGATCGACGACCGCCCGACGACTTATTCATCTTACTGCTCAACGGGCGGTCGTTCTACTTCTGGGGATCGACCGATTCCAATCCAAGCAACGGGAAAGAGGGATACCTGATCGAAGGGCAGCACCGGTACCGGTTGAACTGGCACAACATTAGCATTCACCGCAGGGAACGCATTTATAAGGCGGCCCGTCCGGCAACTACCGGCGTAATGGTGGTACGCGACGTTCACGGGCACAATGCGCTTACCGATGCCAATCGCCGTGACGGATTCGATCCCGAACCGAACCCAACCTTCAACATCCATTGGAGCGGACTCGGAATAAGCAACTGGAGTGCAGGCTGTCAGGTGATCAGCGGTAAAAATTACGTGAACGATTCCGGCGACCTTATCAGTTGCGCGGAGTACGCGGCCAGAAACGATCGGGAGCGGGGGACGCGGAGAGCTGAGGACGGACCCCGGCTGACGATGGGCGCCTACTCCCTGCTCAGCGACCTGGTCCTCTGCTACACGCCGCAGAAGGATTTGGGTAAAAAGCCTACCTTTCTGTACACACTATTTCAGGAAGAGGCCTTCGATCACCTGGGTGATATCAAGCGGACCGAGATCGGGGAGCGGGTATCCGCTCTGCGAAGTGAAGGCTTTTTCTGATCACCTCATCAAACCCGGCATCATGGCGGAAAACAAATCTTTGTGGGACTTTATTGAAGACATGGCCACGCTCGACGTCGTCACGCTCACCGGCGACCTGACCATCAAAATCAACGATCTCCAAACCGAGGGCGGGGCGGACGGAAGCGGGAAACCGGTGAAATTTGCCGGCATCATGCAGCAGCTCGAGGGCAACATTTTAAAAAAAGATTCCAAGATCACGGCACTGGCCGCCACCCACGTGTCGATTGATAAGGATACGGTAACCTTCGTCAAAGAAAAGTTGTCACCCGAAGAGTCGGTCTATTTGGATTTTCACAATGAAACGGTCAAGGCCGCCGGTATCGCCCGCGCGGCCATGGCCGATGGTATTGCGAAACTCTTCCTGGGAAACAAGCAATAGACGTATGCGGGTAGCCGACGTCATCATGGGTGCCCGGCAGTATATGGATGGAGCGCAGCGCTCGGCTGGCGCGGAGCAGCTTCGCGTGGCCGTAGAGACAGAAATGCCGGTGCGCTACGCCATGCCTTTTCCCCCCGACGCGCCATCTACTTTCCTCAGGCGCGGTGCGCCTACGCGGACCCGGCGGGGCCAATGGCATGAGCTCGTGCAGCACCTGACCGACCTGGCCTACCTGACCGTTGATCGCTTCCAGGAGTGGCACGCCGTCCGGGAACGCGGCGAAGTGCCGGAGGGGCCGTTGCTTTTGTCCGTCCTGGAGGGAGTAACCACCTATGTTGCCGAAGACGATTATGCCGACTTTCGTTTGCTACCTGCGCCGCCAAAGCAGGGTATCGGTGATCGCATCGATTGGGTAGAGCGGTACCTTTCCACGCTGGTATACCGGCTCGGGCAGCTCACTTCCTTCGATGGCGAGTTGCCCCTGCGCGAGACTTACCGAATAGGCGAGGCGTCTGCTTTCGGTCGGTCGCTCGCGTTTCGGATGCGGGTGTTTATTTATGATTATCGCGTCGATCGGCATTCGGGACGGCGCAAGGCCTACTTTGACCGCGATCATCTCCCGCAACTTATTGCGCTGACTTCCTTTGTCGATGACCAATTTAGGGACACCATGCCCGACCGGGCAACCACCTCCCTAAGTCCGAAACTTCAACAGTTACTGCTAAGTTGGGACGAGTTGTTCGGCGCCTACCGGAACGCGCACCACATCGGGCCGGATGGGACGGGCCGGTATTATCTCCAGTACCGCATTGCCGGTGGTAGCCAAGCAATTGACCGCGATCTGGATCGAAGGGATGAGCGCCTTCGCCGCCGTGCCGCGCGCTGGGTCCGGCGAAACGACGATCACGTCGATACGGGAGTCAATCATTTCGGGGTCAGGCTATTGCAGTTGGGGCTCTGGCGGGCGGGCTTCTACACCGGGAAGCTCGACGGTGACATCGGGCCGTTCACCCACCGTGGTCTGACGGCACTCATCGAACAGGAGAGGGAATACGGAGACTTGGGGGACCGCCGGCTCGACCGGGTTCTGCTTCCGGGAACGGAATCCCGCGATTGGATCGTGGACCTACGGCAGGTAGCCCGTTTACTGGAGCGCTACGTACCGCCACCCCTGGATGAGGCCCAGCGGGAGGAAGACCAGATCTGGGATCGTATCCGGGAGTCGGGGCAGGAGGATCGCGTAGATGAGGCCTTTGCCAACCGGCAGCAGGAGGTTAGTCAACTTTATGGGAGCCCGTCTTCGAATCCAGATCGGCGGGTGTACTATGGATTACGGGGCCTCATTCGCGGCGCCTTCCGGGCCGTTGGCCAGATAATTAAGTGGATCGGCGGGCTTATCGCGGAAATCCTTGGTGCGGTCTTCGATTTCGTAAAGTCGGTGGCCAAGCGCATTCAGGAGGGGATAGGGATGTTTTTCGCGGGATTTCGATTCTTTGCTCATTACCTGCTTGGTCGACCGTTTATCTCCGTCGGCAAACCTGATTCCCGTGGTGAATTCCCCGTATTATCGACGCGGTTTCGCATCGATTTCGACGTAGTTTCCTTCATTGATCGCGGAGCTACCTATGAGGACATTGCCAGGCATACTGCCAATCTCCGGCGCAGTCACGAGGGGGCGGCTTATTTCCTCGCGGTCATCAGCACGTGTCTGCGGGCCATTACGCTGTTACAACCTCCTTTGGGCTGGCTTCGCCTGGCCGTTCTGCTGGCGCGCATAATTCACGGCTTTCTCCGTGGTGACAGAAGGAATGTCCGGCCGGCAGTAGCCTGATTAAAACAGTTTAAGCGGGTTTCTGTGCGGATTCGAACAGGTGAAGCAGGTCCCCCAACCGTTCTTTTAGCCCCCCCCGGTCGACGATAAAGTCAAGGAAACCGTGCTCCAGCAGGAACTCCGAAGTCTGAAAGCCTTCCGGAAGCTCCTTTTTGATCGTCTCCTTGACCACGCGGGGCCCGGCAAAAGCGATCAGGGCTTCCGGCTCCGCCAGGTTGATATCTCCCAGCATGGCGTAACTGGCCGTTACGCCACCGGTGGTCGGGTCGGTCATCAGACTGAAATAGGGGACCCCTGCCCGCGCCAACTGACTCAGCTTCGCACTCGTTTTCGCCATTTGCATCAGGCTGAATGCCGCTTCCATCATGCGCGCGCCGCCCGTTTTACTGATGATCAGGAGTGGCGTGCGGGTCTTGCGAGCTTCATCGATGGCAAAGGCGATCTTTTCCCCGACAACGCTGCCCATACTCCCCCCGATGAAGCCGAAATCCATACAGGCTACGAGTAAGGGGCGCCGATTGAGTTTTCCGCGGGCTACGCGGATGGCGTCCTTCAGGCCCGTTTTCTTTTTAGCGGCTTTAAGGCGATCTTTATAGGACTTGAGGTCCTTGAATTGCAGAACGTCCACGGCTTCCATGTCGGCTTCGTATTCCTCAAAGGTGCCGTCAAAGATCAGGTCGAAGTATTCCTCCGAGCCGATGCGCTCGTGGTAATTGCAACTCGGACATTTGAAAACGTTCTCCCGCAATTCCTTGCGGGTAACCGTTTCACTGCACCGGGGGCACTTGTACCAGAGTCCTTCGGGGGCCTCTTTTTTGTTACGTGTTGCGGTTTGGATACCGTCCTTCAATCGTTTGAACCATCCCATAGGCCGCAAAGGTACGGTGAGTGCCCGACGTGGCCAATCCGGCTTTAATTCGTCCGCAGCAAAACTACGCCTCCGATGATGGCCGCAATCCCCAGTACCCGTAACCAGTTGACGGGGTTGGTTGGTATTCCAAGCAGGCCGTAATGATCGATCACCAGGCTGAAGATCATCTGACCGGCTACGGTCAGCCCGATCGTTACCGCCACGCCGAGGCGGGGGGCCAAAACGATGATGGCATAAACGTAAAAACCGCCCAGCACGCCACCCATCCAGTAATACCAGGGTATTTCAAAGGCCCGACGCACGTTGCCCAGGGGTACACCCGCCACGATGCAGTACGCTAATAAAGCCACTCCGCCGGTAAGGAAAGAAATAAAGGCGCCGTAGACCGCGCTGCCCACGGCCTTGCCCATCCCACTATTCAGTCCGGCCTGCACCGCCAGCATTGCTCCGGCAACGATCGCCATCAAAAAAAGGAGGAATTGCTGCATAGGGCCGGGTGGTACTACGTATGTTTGTGGGTGCAAAGTAGAAAGTAATGCTGAGAGAGTTTAACACCCTGACCGAAGAAGAGCAACAGCTGATGTTCGATGCTATTCCCCTCATCACGATTCTGGTAGGGGCTGCCGATAACCAGCTCGACGAGGTTGAATTGTCCGAGGCGCAGCGTCTGGCCGACATTCGGAGCTACAATACCCGTGGCCGTCTGAACGCGTATTACGAGACGATCGACGAGGGGCTGTCCGAGCGGATTCAGCAGCTGTACAACGGTATGGTAAATGGCGTCGAGGCGCGGGAAAAGTACATCGTCCGCGAGTTAAGCAAACTCAATACCATTCTACCTAAGCTGCGCAAGCCCTACGGCTATTTGTACTACCACAACTTCCGGACTTTCGCCCGGCACATCGCCGAGTGCCACGGCGGTTTCCTTCGGTTCATTTCCGTGGGTCCTAAGGAAGCCAAAGTGATGGATCTACCGATGATCGATCCGGTACCGAAGCCTCCGGAAGACGAATTTCCGAATCTGCTTGGCTAGCAGTCCGGCTCCCGCTCCAGCGTCCCGGTTTTGTGATGTGCTTCCGGCCGGGCTATTTTGACCCTACCAAATGAAACACATGAAAAATCTGGCTCTCCATTGGCAAATCCTGATCGGCATGGCTTTGGGCGTCGCCTTCGGCGTGCTTGCTTCCAACTTGGGCTGGGACGAGTTTGTCAGTGACTGGATAAAACCTTTTGGGACGATCTTTATCAACAGCCTCAAACTGATCGCGATACCGCTGATCGTGGCCTCGCTGATCAAGGGCATCACCGACCTGAAGGACATTTCGAAGTTGAGTACGATGGGTGTCCGCACGATCGGTCTCTACGTCCTGACCACGGTCGTTGCCATCGTCGTGGGCCTGGGTATTGTCAATTTAGTCGGTCCTGGTACCGGATTGGATCAAACTACCCGTGACAACCTGCTCAACGACTTCGCCGGTGATGCGGAAGCCCGGATCACGGATGCCACCCGCCAGGCGGACGCCGGCCCCCTGCAGGCACTCGTTGACCTGGTCCCCGACAATATTGTGGGGGCGGCCAGCAATAACGGCAATATGCTGCAGGTGATCTTCTTCGTGATCTTTTTCGCTGTGGGGCTGATCCTGATAGACCCGAAGAAAGCCCAGCCGGTAAAGGATTTCTTTGACGGGGTCAATGAGGTTGTTCTCAAGCTGATCGACCTGATCATGCTCGCCGCTCCGGTTGGAGTCTTCGCGCTGCTCGCTTCCCTGGTGGTTGAAGCTCCCAGTAAGGATTTGTTTATTGCGCTGCTGATGTACAGCGCCTGCGTACTCCTGGGTCTTGCGATCATGATCTTCGGTGTATACCCTATGCTGGTCAAAGTCTTTACGGGCCGCAGCTATGGTGATTTTATGGCGGGGATCAGTCCCGCTCAGCTGTTGGCCTTCAGTACCAGCTCCAGTGCCGCCACGCTTCCCGTAACCATGGAGCGCGTAGAGGAGCACCTTGGAGTGGATGAGGAAGTTACCTCTTTCGTGCTCCCGATCGGTGCCACCATTAATATGGACGGCACCAGTCTGTACCAGGCCGTCGCCGCGGTATTTATCGCGCAGGCGTACGGGATCGAATTGGGGCTCGGGGCGCAACTGACCATTATTACGACGGCGCTGGCTGCCAGCATCGGATCGGCTGCCGTGCCCGGCGCGGGTATGGTGATGCTCGTCATCGTGCTGGCCCAGGCGGGCATTCCCGAAGTGGGACTCGCGCTGATATTCGCCGTTGACCGTCCGCTGGATATGTGCCGGACCGTGGCCAATGTCACGGGTGATGCCACGGTAGCCATGCTGGTCGCCAAATCGGTGGACAAGCTTGGACAGCCGCACGAACGCAAAATCGACGATTACTACTCCGAGGCTAGCTAGCTGGCGCTATAACCTGGATATCCCCTAGTCGGAAAAATCCGTCACCAATTCTTAATTCAGGTAAAAAACCAAGGGGGACTTCGCCGCCATCCCCGACCTCATCCGTCAGCCGAACACCAAAGGTGTAGGTCCCAGGCTCGAAATCGGCCGGTACTTCGAAGGTGTAGCTAAGCCAGTTAGCCAAGTGGAGTTCTCCAACGGTATTGGCCCCTGATGGCAGAGAATAGACCTTACTTTTTGGCCCGGTCAGTATGGCGTCGAGGGTGTAGCGCGCATTAGGGTCGACGCTCCCTACCGTCCGCCATTCCATCTGGGCATCGAACTTTTCGCCGGCAGCTACCTCCCGGGGTAAGGAGATGGCATATACGTAATGACCTACGCCGTCGACCGGCTCGGAGACCACCGAATCACTAAGGTCAATTTCCTGTCGGTCATTCGTCGTGCAGGTCAGAAAAAGTAGGCAGCAAAGTATAGAGGAGAGATAGCGCAAGGGAAAGTGTTTCCTTTCCAATCCGGTGGGGAAGCGATAATGTTTGCGGGTTGGGGATGTTTGTTTTTACGCCTTGTGCGAATGACTGCTATTTCCGCCAATAAATCCTCCCGACAATAGGTGATAATTGCCGGTTCCCGCACTGCCAATAGGGCAAATCTGAAAATCTACCTACCTTGTCCTTATCCAACTAATCCGGAGGCTTGCTTTTGACCGGATGAGGATGAATAAGTTACACCGTACGGGCAAGTTCTGCCAGCAAGCTCCCGTTCTTGTTAAGTCTCTCCTGTTCCACTTACGACGCCAAACCACTTAGTAGATGAGATCACTTTTCGTAATACTTGCACTCCTGATATGGGGTCAAGGCTACGCCGCGCAGATCTATCTTCTCTTCGGACAAGATTGCGGGGAACGTATCCGGTATCGGAGAACGGTGGAGGACGACCCCCAAATGGACTACTTCTCCTATAGCCTACCGGCAGGTTTTGGCATGCGTATGATCCTGGAAACGGATGCTGCCGGCGCAACGGTTCGTAATCGCCTTCCGGAGGATGTGCTTTCGTGTGAAAATTTTTCGGTCACCGAAAGTTTGGCCGCCCGCATAAATGATGGGGTAGATCATCTTTTTCTCCTGACCGCTATGCCCGACGGCGGGTACCAGGAACAGCCCGTACTAATGGCAGCCGTCCTCGACGAAATGAATGGAAAGGTCCGCTACCGATCTCCCTTTTCGGCCTTTTCCTTTGACCGTGAGAACAGCGTGATCGGCGTTAATCTCGATGTGTCGCAGGAGGGAGCGCAAGTAACCTTCGAAGGGCAGGAGGGAAGTGGATGTGAGCGCAGTTACCTATTTCAGCAACGGAAAGAAGGCACCGCCTATCCATACATCAATTACCGGCTCATTCCCGAACTCGGCATTGTAGAGCGTCACCTTACCGGTGACGGCCGTTTCAGCGAAGGGGAATCCATCATTGCCCTGGACGTAAATGGTCAGCCACTGCTGACTTTTCTAAAGGAAAATTGTGCTAAAGCAGAACCTGCCACCAGTTTTGTGCCGCTTTACATTGATCCGCAGCCAATCGCGGCAGCCACTCCGGGCCAGGCACAAATCACTTCCCCGGAGACTAAAACCGTCCAAACCGACGTGGCTCCTGCGGCCCCGCCCGCCCCATCAACTATTCACGTTGTGGCTCCGGGGGAAACGCTCTACGCGATATCCCGTCGATACGGCGTCAGCGTAAGGGATATTCAGTCCAATAACCGTTTGAATGGCAACGTCATTCGCGTAGGGCAGGAACTTCGCATCGGCGATTCCATCGAAACACCGGCGCCGGCGACTGCTAATTATTCTCCTCCTCCGCCGTCGACACCCCCACCGACAGTGCCAAATACGGGAAATCCCCCAATAAAAATTCCCCCTGCCAGGACAGAACCGGCCGTAACGGACGAAAGGGTAGCAGATCCGGTCATCGCTACCGAAGTTGTAGTTCCGCCTTCGGCTTCTCCGCCTTATTCGCCTTCCCAACCGGCAACCGAGAACGCCGCGGCCTATCATGTGGTCAGGCCCGGGGAAACCCTTGCCAGTATAGCTCGCCGCTATGGCTACACAACGGAGCGGTTTAAGGCATTCAATCGCTTGGGAGACGCCCAGGTAGCACTTGTAGGCCAGCGTCTGAAGACCAGCCACTGTGACTGTCCCTCCAGCGGAAGTGAAGAACAAGCGGTGAATGTCAACAGTCCGTCTCCGGCCGATACTTACTCAAGTTCCTACCCATCCGCCAGCCCGGTGATTGCCCCTTCGCGGGCCCGCCCGGTTGAAGTGTACCCAGCGGCGGATCAGGATGCTAACGGGGCGGGCACCCCTCCGGCCTACGGGGCACCCATACAGCAGGATCGAGCCATACACACCGTAAAGGACGGTGAAAGTCTGTACGGGATCGCACGGCAATACCGTATGTCAGTGGAAGCGCTTCGGGAGCTGAATGATCTTCTGCCGGCCGACGTGATTGTGCCCTTTCAAAAGCTGTATGTAAACTAATCAGGGGCGCATCACCTTCTAAGGGGTATCACCGACTACGCCTATGGTCTCGTTATTAATTTTTGCCCTCCTTTCTATCGCCTTCAGTTTCCTCTGTTCGATCTTCGAGGCCGTTCTACTTTCTATCACTCCGAGTTACGTCGAGGTAAAGGTGCAGGAAGGCTCCGCGACCGGCGAGCTGTTACAGCGATTCAAGAATGAACTGAACGAGCCGTTGACCGCGATTCTTTCGCTCAATACCATAGCGCATACGGTGGGAGCAATCCTGGTCGGAGCAAGTACCGGCGCGGCATTCGGGGAAGGAGGATTCGAATTGCCTTTCGTGGGGTACGAATTGTCTTACGAAGTGATTGTTAGTGTCGTTATGACCTTGGCTATCCTAATCTTTTCGGAGATAATTCCCAAAAACCTCGGCGCTACGTACTGGAAGAAGCTTGCCCCGTTCACGGTACGCTCCCTCAATGTGCTGGTTAAGATCTTTAAGGTTTTGGGCATTGTACAGATGTCGAATGCACTGAATAGGCTTATGGGCGGCGGGGATGCGCACAGCACGGCTCTCACGCGGGTAGAATTCGCTATGATGGCCGAAGCCCAGACCAAGCAGGGCCAGTTAAAGGAAGAGGAGGGGAGGATCCTGAGAAACCTCCTCGATTTCGAATCGCTAACGGTACACGATGTCATGACTCCCCGGACGGTAGTAGTAGGCGCCTGGTCTTCCAGTACGATCCGGGAATTTTACGATAAATTCGATAACAGCCCCTTTAGCCGGTACCCCATTTTCGGAGAAACCCGTGACCAGGTGCTTGGCTACGTCCTGAAGGACATGGTTTACAAAGCGATCATCGAAAAGCGGGATGACGAACCGGTACTCGAACTGGTCCGCGATCTGCTTACCGTTCCCCAGGATACTTCCCTGCATAAATTGATCGATCTGATGCTCGAGCGGCGGCAGCCGGTTGCCCTCGTCGTTGATGAATTCGGTGGCATGGAAGGTTTGGTGACCATGGAAGATGCCATGGAGACTTTACTCGGTCTTGAGATCATGGACGAGATGGACAGCACTCAGGATATGCAGCGGCTTGCCCGTGAACGATGGAAGGCCCGTGCCCGCGCCATGGGATTAGATGTTCCCCAACAGCAGCCCGAAACGGAAAGCCAGCAGAAAGAGAAGCCGGAAGATGACCCTACGGACTCTCGCGAGACGGGATCGCACCCCGTAAACCAAGCTCAATAACCTCGGGATTGGTCACCCGCCCGGAGGCAATGTCAAAGCGCATGGCCGTCCGCATCCGGTGAAACCCGTGTCTGCCACAGGCCCCCGGGTTTATGTGCAGGGTGCCGAGCTGCTTGTCCATCATCACCTTTAGAATGTGACTGTGACCGCATATATACAGCTTTGGTTGTGTTGATTTAAGCAGCGATTTCACGCGTGCCGTATAGCGGCCCGGATAGCCCCCGATGTGCGTGATGAGAACGGATAGCCCCTCCAGCGTGAATGATTGATTGAGGGGTATGCGGCGCCGAAGATCGGTGCCATCAATATTACCGTAGACAGCCCGGACCGGCTTAAAAGCTTCCAGGGCGTCCAGAACCTCCTCGTTGCCGATATCTCCGGCGTGCCAGATCTCATCGCAGTCCTTGAAATGCTCCATCAGGGACGGGTCGAGGTAAGAGTGCGTATCGGAAAGCAGGCCGATTCGTATCATTCGGTAGGTTTAATTCGGTAAATCCCTATAGTCAGTGTTCCGGCCGGAGTGATCAAAACGACAGGATCGCTATATTTCCCTTCGTTCCGGTAAGCCGAACCTTTATCCGCGTACAGGAAATTCGTTGCCAGGTAGTCGGCTTTCGATGGGTCTGATTCGTACCGCAGGCGGTTCCGCAAGGGCAGGGGCAGCGCTAAGAGGTTATCCCGGCATGGCCAATTATCACATTTTACGGTTTTGGTTTCTCCTTCCGGGATAGTCTTTGCCAGGCGGGTGAATGCCTCGCGGAAGCCCACGCCCCAGTAGTCCATGTCAAACCTGGAAATAAGCGGCTCTCCCTGTATTAGGTAATTAAAGTACACGTATTGGTGCGGGTGGTAGCGGACCATATTGATGGCGGTGACCAGCATCGTAATGCCCAGTAAGCTGCGAGTAATGGCGGGGTACCGCCCCTGCCACCAGGTAAAGCCGACGAGCGATAAATAGATGAGCGCCGGGTATACAAAGTGAAGATGCCTCCACCCATTGTAAAGCGTAGATCCCAAGCCGATCACTACTAGGATCGGACCGATGGACAGCCCGATCTGGGTGAAGTCGCAAAGGCCTGTGAAGTCTTGCCACAGCCTCCCGCTTCGAAGGCTTGCAATGCTGTGCTTCATCCCACGTAGGATTCCGGTCATGAAAAGGATCACGTACAAAACCGGTGTGGTGATCACGATCCAGGCGGGAATATAATAGCCGGGAACGTCCAGCGCGGAAAGACTGTCGCCAAACAACAAATTATAACCCGCCCAGTCAAAGTCCGACATCTCGGAAAAAGCTCCGGCCAAGCGCGACAAGGTATCCTCCCAGAGATAAGGGAAAAAGGGGATCATCATGGCGAGAGATGCGATGAAATAGCTACCCGCCATCAAAAGCTTTCGATATCCCTTGGGCTTTTCCAAGAGTTGCTCCCAGACGAGAATAAGTACAGTAGCGAAAAGTATGACGAGGGCCGGGAGCCGCGTATTCAGCGCTAGAGCGGTCGCAAACGCATGGATGAACAACGCGCGCCACGTCCGAACTTTCAAATACCGCAGTAAGGTATAGGAGCTGACCAGGTAACCAACCAGTAGGAGATGATCTTTAGGATTAAAAAAAGCATGTCCGAAGATCCGCGGACTCAGTGTCAGCATAATCGTACCAAGCAGGGGAAACCACGGCCTGTGCGGCCACCGCAGTTGCAGCATTCGATAAAAACACAGCAGGGCTACCATAAATAAGGCAAAAGCCACCAGGTGGCGCAGCCGGTAGTAGGCAAAAGGGTCCTCCTGGAGATCGAGCCCCAATTCCATAAGGCTGGAAGTGATCTGGTAGATCATGCCGTAATTGGACCATTGGTAATCTTCCAGGTCAAACTTGGGCTCCAGCGGCTGATGGTGCATCCCCAACTTCAGGGCAGCGTAGTCGAGGGATACCCTACCGTGGCGACGTTGGATGGCTTCGTCCCAACTGATGCCGTAATCGTCCACGATTACCAGTCCCAGACATCCAAGGATAAAAAAGAAAACAATCGCCGCGTAAGCCGGGCTCGGACGCAAGGGGAATCAATTTAGCGATGCAATATCTTCAACTTTAGGCAGACGGAACGCTGGCCTACTTATTTACCCGGTAAATACCGATGATCAATTTGCCGTCGGGGTAAAGTTCTACCGCAGGGTCGCTGAAGTATTCACCCCGCGTGGGTATGGCCGTGCGCTCCGTGGCATAAGCAAAATTCGTGGCTACGTAATCCGCCAAATGCCATTTATCCTCCAATTGAATTTTCTCCTTTGCTGCAGGGGGTAGGGCGCGAATATTGTCCTCGCATGGCCAGTTCATACACCTGACCTTGCGTATTTGGCCATCCGGAATTTGGGCGGCTAGTTGCAGTAGTGCGCTGCGGTAGGAAGCACCCCAGTAATCCATATCGAAGCGCTGCAGAGCGTACTCATCCTGGATAAAGCCATTAAAAAATACCTGCTGATGAGGGTGCATCCGGTACATCGCTACCGTAGTCATAAGCACGCCAATAGCCAGTGTGGCGCCGGGTAAGAACTTCCGGCTTAAGCTAAGCCGATGGTAGGCCAGTACCAGCAGGTAAACCAGTGGCGGATAAATGAAGTGGAGGTGGCGCCAACCGTTGTATACCGTGCTCCCGAGCAGGATCACAACCATCAACGGGCCAAGGGCAAGGATCAGCTGTATCAGATCGTATTCATCCAGCTGGTTACTCCAGAGTCTTTGGGAGAACAGCTTTGGAAAAAGGGTCCTTACCGTGATGCCGATCCCAATAACTATGAAAAGCAAATAGATGATTGGCGTAGTGATAGTTACCCAGGCGGGCACGTAATACCACGGCAAACTATCCGCTGCGTAAGTCGTGCCGAAAAATAATACGTCGCCTCCCCAACCGTAATTGGCCATATCCGTAACTGTACTCGCCGCTCGCTGACCGGTATCCTGCCACAGAAAAGGGAAAAATGGCAGGGCGATCAGGAGGCTAGCAGGGAGGTAGACGGCAGCCTGAATGAGGGGTTGAAAATTTTTTGGACGGGCAAAAACCTGTTCCGCTATCAAAGCTCCTAAAGTGACGGCCACGATGATCAGTGCGGCGGAGCGGGTGTTTAAGGCTAGTGCGGTTACTACGATGTGCAGACACAGCGTTCGCCAATTCCGGTGTTTTAGGAACAGAAACAGGGTATAGGTCGCCAGTAGGTAAAAGACCAGTAGGATATGATCCTTAGGATTGAAGAAAGCATGGGCGAAAATCCGGGGGCTCGCAAGAAGAACGACGGTCCCGACCAGGGGAATCCACTTCTCAACCGGCCATCGTAGTCGGAGCAGCCGGTAAAAACAGATCAAAGCCAGGCCGAACAATAGAAAGTTAAGGATATGGCGAATCCGATAGTAGACGTAGGGATCTTTATTTGCATCCAGCAATAACTCTATACCTACGGCCGTCATCTGGTAGATCATGCCGTAGGGTGCAAATCCGTGCGTCCCATCGGTCAATGGGCCGTGATCCACTCCTAATTGGTCGGCTACGTATTCCACGGTAACCAAACCGTGTCTCCGTTGGATTGCTTCGTCGAACGTAACTCCGTAGTCGTCAACAATCAACCAACCGGTAATGAAGTACCCTAGAAAAAACAGCAGGACGGTAGCTCGGCGTATCACGGTGGCTAATTGGTTAGAGCAAGAGGTCTAAAGCGCCGACGAGTAGCGCTCGACTTTCACTTTCTTCAATATCGCCATTGCCCAGAAACTTGATGTCCTGCTGGAATAAGGGTAGGGATACCGGAATCGTTGCGTCCAAGGCTTTTAACGACCACAGTAACGACTGCATGGCATGCTCCCCGCGGGGCGCATGAGGCGGAAAAGTAATGGGCAGCACCTTCTTGCCGGAGACTTCTCCCGAGGAGGTCAACCAATCCAGCGCGTTTTTCAACACGCCAGGCATATTATCCAGGTAAGCAGGAGTGGAAATGACAACCGCGGAAGCAGCCTGCCATTGGTTACGCCAGCGCACGACGGTCGGCGGTAGAGGTTCCCGATCCAGTTGTGGTTGAAATAGGGGAAGAGAGGCCAGATCCACCGAAGCCACCCAAGTGGCGGGAAGCATAAACGCGCAGGCCGCGAGCAACCGCGAGTTTTTGCTCTCTGGATGGGGGGATCCGGAAACCGTTAATAAGCATGGCCGTTCAGCCTGCCTAGTCTTCCTCTTCGTCGGACTCATCGTCCTCGGCGAGCTCGTCCAGGTCAATATCGGCTTCCTCGATCTCGTCGTCGTATTTGTCGCCGTATTCCTCCCGGGCCTCATCGGTCAGCATGCCATCGTCATCGTAGTCGTCATCATCTTCAATGATCAATTGGGCTTCCGATTTGGTCATGCGGATCAGGTAGTACTTCTCCTGCGTCTCGAAGGGTAGGGCGCTGGCGATCTTACCGTTTACGTCGGTGAACCGGATCAGGTTGCGCTCAAATCCGTTCGGATAATTCAGCTTAATCTGTTCAAGCAGCTCATCGTCGAGCTTGTCGTAATTTTTGATGACACGGGGCTTGCTCATACGGGGGAAATAGGTCAGTCGTTAGAAATAAATTAGGGCCCGGCAAAGAACCGGACCCTGTGGTGGATTACGTTATTTAGCTACGCTCATCGCTTGCTTGTGATCGGCGAGGAACTTTTCAAGTCCAATGTCGGTAAGCGGGTGCTTGAAGAGGCTGTCATAGCTGCTGAGCGGACAGGTAACCACATCGGCACCTGCCTTTGCAGCTTCTACAATATGCTTACCATTCCGGATCGAAGCCGCCAGGATCTGGGTTTCAAAACCCTGAATAGCGTAGATCTCGGCAATATCGGAGATCAGAGTCATTCCCTCCCAGCCGATATCGTCGATACGTCCGATGAAGGGACTTACGTAGGTTGCTCCCGCTTTGGCGGCCAGTATGGCCTGCCCCGCACTGAAAACCAGCGTGCAGTTCGTGCGGATTCCGTTTGCGGTACACCAAGAAAGGGCCTTTACGCCTTCGCGGATCATCGGGATCTTGACGACGATGTTATCGGCAATTTTGACCAGCTCGCTGGCCTCCTTCTTCATGCCTTCGAGGTCCGTGCTTATTACCTCGGCGCTAACATCACCATCGGTGATCTTACAAATCTTGGCATAATGCTCGCGAACGTTTTCGGTGCCACTGATGCTTTCCTTAGCCATAAGGCTGGGGTTGGTGGTCACTCCGTCAAGAATACCCAGGCTTTCGGCTTCCCGGATGTCATCAAGATTAGCGGTATCGATAAAGAATTTCATAGTCGTTATTTGTGTCTTTACTGGCGCTAACATACCACTGCCCGGGATGTTTCCAAGCATTCCGCCTAATATACCCTCCTGGCGGGACACATTTTTTCCCGAAATGCTTTTCAAATGGACACGGTTAGTAAATGTTAGCGTAATTGCGTACCTTTGCGCCCGGCAAAACCGGCTGCCCCCTGGCGGGAGTAGGTCGGTCTTCTATAACAAAAGGACAATACGTCACCATGCCAGTTAAAATTCGCCTTCAGCGTAAGGGCCGCCGCAAGCGCCCGTTTTACCACATCGTCATCGCGGATGCCCGCGCTCCCCGCGATGGTAAGTTTATTGAAAAGATCGGAACCTACAACCCGATGACCGTACCGGCTACCATTGAATTGGACCGCAACGCCGCCTACGATTGGTTGCTCAAGGGCGCCCAGCCCACCGATACCGTTCGGGCAATTCTTCGCTTTAAAGGAGTCCTTTACCGTAAGCACCTCATGCGCGGGGTCGAAAAAGGTGCCCTGACCCAGGAGGAAGCCGACCAGAAGTTCCAGGAATGGATCGATTCAAAGGAAGGAGACGTAGCTGAACGCCGTGCCGCCCAGGAAAAGAAGGATGCTGAATTCCGCGCCGCGGTTTCCGGTACGCCCCCACCCGAGCCTGAACCGGAACCAACCCCTGAACCGGAAATCGAAGCATCCGAAGGAACCGAAGAAGAAGCTGCTGAGCCTAGCGCTACCGCGGAATTGGACGCGGCTCTCGCCGAAGGTGCCGGTTCTACCGAGGAAAGTCGGAAGGAAGCTGCCGACGTTGCCGGTGAAGCTAAAGCGGAAGCTGAATCAGCCGATGCCGCAGGTGAAGCGCTCGAGGAAGCCAACGAAGGTGAAAACGATTCCGCCACCGGAAACATCGATAAGGAAGTATAAAAACCTCCTTCCCAAAATAAGAGCCCCGTATGCTATAAGCGTACGGGGCTTTCTTATACGTATTGCCGCCAGCCCGCCATAAGACGGCGCGTGATCGGGCCGGGTTCTCCGTAAGTCTGGTCGGCGTAGTGCTCACCGCCCAATACCGCCCGGACCGGCATGGCCCCTTTTACGGAACTGCAGATCAGCACTTCGTCCGCATCCAGGAGTTCCGAAGTAGATACGGCCCGCTCGTGCGTCGGAATACCCAAATGCTTGGCAACTACTAAAAGGTGCTTGCGGGTGATGCCCAGCAAAATATCATCTTTAGGAGTAACGAGGGTTTTCTCCCTGATAATCATAAAATTGGACCGGTCACTTTCCCGGACCATCCCCTGACGGTCGACGTAAAACGGGTATTGGGCCCCAGTCTTCTTTAATTGGGGCAGGAGGCGGATTCCCTCAATATAATCTATGGTCTTGGCCCGAGGTAATTGTCTTTCGTAGTTGTGAAGCAATACCGTACAGCCATGTTTATACCAGATTGCTGCGGGGTCCGAAAAAGGGTAGGGCAGCGCCAGGAGATTCGGCGCTGCAGGCGTGTAACCATCCGCTGCGTATCCGCCGGTCAGTATGAATCGGATCCCGCCATTCGCCACCGTATTTCGCTCGATCAGTTCATGGACGACTTCGGTTAGCTCACTGTCTGAAATATCGAGACTTAAATGAAGGGCGTCGGCACTCGACCGGAACCTCGCTATATGATCCGCGATAAATCTCGGTTTACCCTCCACGTAACGGAAGTAATCGAATACCCCATAGCCTCGCAGAATAGACAGATCCGATACGTGCAAACTGGCCTCCTCCCGGGGCAGGTATTGACCGTTCAGGTAAACAGTTTGAAGCATACTTAAATGGTTATGGTACCGTGGAATACGAAGGTCGCCGGACCGACCAGTCTCAAGTTGGTAAAGGTATTGCCCCTGCGGTCCCCCGCCACGCTTAGCTTGCCTCCCTTCGCCTGCACCTGTACCAGAAACGGCCCGTCGCCGGACGTCTCGCTGCGGTACAGGTGGCCGACTGCCGCGGCCGTCACCCCCGTCCCACAGGCCAGGGTTTCGTCCTCCACGCCTCTCTCATAGGTCGCAATTTCCAATCCATCCGCGGTAACTTCGACGAAGTTCACGTTTATTCCTTGTCGATCATAAGGGGGGGAGCGGCGAATGGACCGACCCGATCCGACCACATCGATCTCGCTGAGCGACGGCACGAAGCGTAAATAGTGCGGCGAGCCGGTGTCAAGCTCCAGGTCATGACCAACCGCACCGATCCTGGACACCGGATTCATCCCGAGAGACACATCTCCATCGGGTTGAATTGTGGCCTCGTGCTCCCCGTCGATGGCCATGAATCGATACACCGTCCGGTTAATTCCAAGGCCCCGGGCAAAACGAACGATGCAACGGCCGCCGTTTCCACACATGGTGCTCTGTCGGCCATCGGCATTGTAATAGACCATGCGAAAATCATGATCTTCCCCACCCGGCGTCAGCAGCATAAGCCCATCGGCACCGATTCCGAACCGCCGATCGCACAACTTGGCGATAACGCTAGGAGAAAGTGCCGAAGCAAGATGCTCTGCTCGGTCATCGCAAATGATGAAATCGTTCCCCGCGCCCTGGTATTTTTCGAACTCGATCTTCATCTACCGGTCTTTATGCTGGCGAAGGGAATCCGCTTCCGCTTTTTCGCGTTCCGCCTTATCCTGGTAATAACCTCTCGATTCGGGTTGCTCCAGGGGATCGTCGAAGCCTACCGGGACGTCCAGGCTATAAGTCCGGTAAGCGGCAACGCCGGCAAGGATCAAAATTATGATCAAGCCGATGATCGAGATGCGCCAGCCAAATATGTTGCCGGAGGGGGGAGGGTCGGGATTGTCGTCAGGTCGTAATAGCACGGTTCAAAGGTAGGTCAGTCTTCTAGTAACAATGCTAGGAGAGCTAGCGTTTGAATCCCGTATGACAGCACGTTCGCTCCTCCTCATGATGCTGATTGCGTTTTTATCCGCCCTCCTGGGGGTGGCGGCGGGGCGCTGGATCACCCTTTCTGACCTTTCCAGTGCTTCGCAGTACGATGAGGCTTACCAGAATTTAAGTTTACGGACCTTCGCCAGCAGCGCGCCAACCGATTTCATAGCCGCCTCGAACCGGGTCATCCCGGCCGTCGCTTCCGTCCGCGCCTACCACCCCGGATCCTTACTATCTGGCTTTGAAAATGGAAGCTCCACAAGTGGATCGGCCGTCGTCATATCCTCGAACGGATACATCGCCACCAATAATCACGTCGTGGACGGGGCCCGCCGAATCCGGGTAACCCTTCCTGATCGCCGGGAATTCAATGCCCGGGTGATCGGCGTAGACGAAAGTACGGACCTGGCCCTCCTAAAAGTCGATGCGGAAAACCTTACGCCGGCCAGCTTTGGCAACAGCGACAGCCTGCAGGTGGGGGAGTGGGTCTTAGCCATCGGCAATCCTTACAGCCTCAACAGTACGGTGACAACGGGTATCGTATCGGCAAAAGGCCGCAGTATCGACGTGCTTCGCGCCGACGATCGGATCGAAAGTTTTATTCAGACGGACGCGGCGGTCAATCCAGGCAATAGCGGCGGAGCGCTGGTCAATACGGCCGGTGAACTGATCGGGATCAACACGGCGATCATCACCAACAGTGGTCGACACGAAGGCTATGCCTTTGCCATTCCCGGGAACCTGGCCCGACGCGTTCTTAACGACCTGCGTGACTATGGCGAGGTGAAGCGAGCCGTGATGGGGATCTGGATCCAGGGCATCAACGACGCACAGGCAAAGCAGCTGCGATTACCCTCCGCCAAGGGGGCGGTCATCACCGACCTGACGCCCGAAGGGCCGGCCGCCCTCGGTGGTCTCGCGATGGGAGACGTCCTCATTGCCATCAACGACATCGAGGTCAATTCGAGCCCGGAAATGCAGGAGCAGCTCAGCCGGTACCGGCCCGGGGAGCGGGTCCGCGTGTCCTATATCCGCAATGGTCGCGTGCGGGAACTGAGTATACTGCTACGGGACAAACGGAATCAGCCGGGCTTGCTGGTAAGTGAACGCTCTGATGACCTGCTCCACCGCCTGGGATTCCAGGTGCGGGGACTTACCTACGAGGAATACGATCGTTTTCCGCAGGGCGGGGTAAAAATTGTCTCCATATTTGGTGGTACTCCCGTGGCCCGAACCAATATGCGCCAGGGGTTCATCGTTACAGGAATCAACGGTAAAGCCGTAAGTAACCTGGAAGATTTTTTCGATCACCTTATTAGGAGCGAAACCATTCTATTCAAGGGACTTTATGAAGGGTTTGGTGGTGATTATTACTACCAGGTCCCGCCCTTCGAAAATCAATGATTAATCTACTATTGTTCTGATCATAACTTATACCAAATTATGTTTGATAACCGCTTGAAAAGCGGGGTTGTCAGTGGCTTTCTATTGATCGCACTGATGATGTCCTGTACACCGGAAAAAACGATGCAGATACGCAATGCCAGCGGACAAAAAGTTAAGCTTCAACTCCATAACCTGAATTGCAGCCCGTATCCCTTCATCACGGATGAGGCAAAGAATGAAATCATACTACTCAATCCGGGCTATGATAGCACCTTCGCGATCGGCACGGGTGGGTGGAGCTATTCCGAACGCATTGGATTAGAGGAGTGCATCGAAACCTCCCTGCAGGTAGCACCGGGCGAAAGCGCGGAAAACAGACCCCACCTTATCGTCAATGCTTTCGGATACAAGGACAACGAATTGACGGTAGTCTTTGAATGATCTCTTCGCTTGGCAATTGGTGCCGATGACGATCCTTCATTGGCGGAATTGAAACATCACACCTACAAAGGGGCCTGAGGGCATGCAGACTATCGACCGTCCCGCAGCTATCTTTGTGGCGGAAATACCTTCCCCATGCCAAATGTCTCTCACCGTAGCCAGACCGTTCCGCTTTCGCCCTTCCGCAAGCTCATCCCCCTGGCGGATCGGGCCAAAGCCTCCGGAAAACACATTTATCACCTGAACATCGGGCAACCCGATATCAAGACCCATCCCCAGGCGGTTGCCAAGTTTCGGCAACTACCCTGGCAAATACTGGACTATAGTCCAAGCAACGGAATAGACTCCTACCGGGAGGCCCTATGTGGCTATTACCGCCGGTTTGACGTGTCGTTGAATGCCGACGAGATCATGGTCACCACGGGTGGCTCCGAAGCAATCCTGTTCTTTATGCTGGCGTGTCTGGATCCGGGCGACGAGATCATTATCCCGGAGCCGTTCTATGCCAACTACAACGGCTACGCCCACATAGCAGACGTCCGGGTAATACCGATCACCTGTACCATCGAGAACGGCTTCAGCATCCCTTCCGCGGCGGAATTCGCTCGTAAGATCACCCCCCGCACCAAGGCGATCGTGATCACCACGCCGAATAACCCTACCGGAGCCTGCTACAGTCGCGACGAACTCGACCGCCTGTCGGCCATAGTCCGGGAACACGACCTGTTTTTCTGCGCTGATGAGGTGTATCGCGAGTTTAGCTACGACGAACCACTTCAGTCCATCCTCCAGCTACCCGATCTCGATAAGCACGCCGTGGTCATTGATTCCGTTTCCAAACGGTACAGCGCCACCGGTGCGCGCGTCGGCTCACTGGTCAGTCGCAACCTGCAGGTGAGGGAAGCCGTGGATCGTTTTGCCAAACTGCGTCTGAGTCCCCCTGGCCTGGGGCAGCGGCTTAGCGAGATCATGCTCGAAGACGACGGGTCTTACTTACAGGGCGTTAAAGCGGATTATCACCAGCGCCGCGACACCGTCTACCGTCGACTACAAAAGATGCCCGGGGTGTTCTCGTACAAGCCGGGGGGGGCCTTTTACTGTTTCGCCCGCTTTCCGATTGCGGATAGTGAAGACTTCTGCCGCTGGTTGCTGGAGGATTTCGAATACGAGGGCGCAACCGTGATGCTTAGTCCCGGACCAGGCTTTTACGCTACCCCCGGCCTGGGATACGACGAGTGCCGCATCGCCTATGTACTCAATTCAGAAGACCTGGAAAAAGCGATGGACTGCCTGGAAGAGGCGCTAAAGGTATATCCCCGCTTAACTGAGGACGCACCAACCAGTCGTAAAATGCAGGCTTAGTCCGGTTGCCTTATTTGACGCGCCACCCGCGACAGTAATACTTCACTGACCCACCGGCTGTATTGGAGGCCGCTGGGATGAAGGTTGTCATTCGCTACAAGTGTAGGCTCGGTGAGTCCCTCTCGGGAAATGCTTACGATATCGTAAAATGCAACGCCGTTATCCTGAGCGATCGCTTTAGCAGCTGCATTAAAGGCCTCTATCTCCTGGCTAACTTTTTCATTTCCGCCGCCGAAAGAGGTGAAAGCATAGTCGGGAATGGACACCACGAACACCTTGGAGGGGTCTCCCCCGGCGAACTGGATCGCTGATTGCAAGAGGCCAAGGAATCGGGCCTGATAGCCGGACAATCCAAATCCCTGATACTGATCGTTCACCCCGATCAGTAAACTCACTAAATCCCAATCTTCCCCAGGGGGTGCGGCCGAAAGTGCATTGGCCAGGTTATCGGTCCGCCAACCATTGCGGGCCACGATCTCCAGAGGCTCTAGTTTGATCCGCTCGGACACGAGTAGCTCCTTCGCTAATTGGTTAGGCAACCGAACGGCGGGCGCGACGCCGGTGCCGATGGTATAGCTGTCGCCCAGGGCCAGGTAGGAAAGGGTGGTATCTGCTTCCAAAGTATTACCGGATATGGCCGGGGGTTGAATGAGCTCGTTTTCCGAATCGCAGCCCAAACACAATACTAAAATTAGTAGAACGAGTAAACGCATTTCAGGAACTACGCAGCGCATCCCCGGCCGGTTTCAGTAGTTAGTAGCGGTAGGCCTTGATGGTATTTACAAAAGCTTTCACGCCGTCCAGGGGGGTGTCGGGATACACTCCGTGACCTAAATTGGCAATGTGGTGGGGCCCAAATTGCTTCAGCATGTCGCGGGTGGCCGCGGCAATCTGTTCGGGGGCGGCATAAAGCTGGGCCGGATCCATATTGCCCTGCAAAACCTTGCCTTGTACCTGCGTCCTCGCCCAGTCAACGTCCGCGATCCAGTCGAGCTGAACTACCTGGCAGGGTAACTTCCCGATGTCCGGAATGGCATGACGGGCATCCTTCGCGAATACGGTCACCGGCGTATCGCCCAGTTCCTTACAGATCAACTCGATGTACCGCAGAGAAAATTCCCGGTAGTGAGCTGGCGGAAGCACCCCGGCCCAACTGTCGAACAGCTGGATCAGGTCCGCCCCGTGGCGTGTCTTTTCCTTCAGGTAGGCGGCGGTGGCCAGGGCGATTCTCTCGAGTAGTCGATGACTGAGCTCCGGCTCCTTATAGAGCATACGCCGGGCTTTGCTGAAGGTCTTGCTTCCGCCGCCTTCCACCATGTAGGCGAAGATCGTCCACGGCGCACCCGCAAAACCAATCAGTGGCACGCGATTATTCAGGCGTTCTTTCGTGGCATCGAGGGCGTCGAAAACGTAGCCAAGGTGTTGGGGGGCTTCCCCGGCGGGGCGGAGGGCATCGATATCCGCGGCCGATTGGATAGTTTTGGGGAATCGGGGGCCCACCTTTTCCACCATGGTGTAGTCCAGTCCGAGCGCCTCGGGGATGACCAGGATATCGCTGAAAATGATGGCCGCGTCCACCCCGAGTTCATCGACGGGTTGAACGGTCACCTCGGCGGCGAGGTCTGGAGTAGACACCAGTTCTTTGAAACCGGAAAGTTGGGCACGCAGGGCACGGTACTGGGGGAGGATTCGGCCCGCCTGCCGCATCAGCCAAACCGGTGGCCGTTCGGTCACCTCACCGCGCGCGGCGCGCAGGAATAGATCGTTTTCGTACATGGCGCGAAGGTACTCCTTGCTGCTCGGACGAGGGACATAATAGGGAGCCTAGGTTTGTACCGCTCCGATGTTAAATCGCTCGACCGGGGCGTGGGATGCCGCTTCGATGCCGGCGGAAATGTAGTCGCGCGTCTGGCGTGGATCGATGATCTCGTCTACCCAAAGTCGGGCAGCGGCGTAATACGGACTGGTTTGTCGGTCGTACCGTTCGGTGATCTCCTTTAGAAGTTTCTTCTCTTCCTGCTCGCTCACCTCTTCGCCCTTCGCTTTTCTGCTGCCCACCTGAATCTGCAGCAGCACCTTGGCGGCCTGCTCGCCACCCATTACGGCAAGTCTTGCCGTCGGCCAGGCAAGCATCAATCGGGGATCGTAGGCGCGGCCGCACATGGCGTAGTTGCCGGCACCGTAGCTGTTGCCGACGACTATGCTGAATTTGGGTACGGTACTGTTACTGACCGCGCTGACCATTTTTGCCCCGTCCTTTATGATGCCGCCCTGCTCGGACCGGCTGCCAACCATGAAGCCGGAAACATCATGGAGAAAAACGAGGGGGATATTCTTCTGGTTGCAGACCATGATGAAACGGGCCGCCTTGTCAGCGGAATCGCTGTAGATGACCCCCCCGAATTGCATTTCTCCTTTCCCGCTACGGACGACTTCCCGATTATTAGCCACGATGCCCACCGACCAACCGTCGATGCGGGCGTAAGCGCAAAGTATCGTCTGACCATACTCTTTTTTGTATTCCGTAAATTTTCCATCGTCTACCAGGCAGCCAATCAGTGCGCGGCCGGAATAGGGCTTGGAACGGTCTTCGGGCAGCACCCCTAATACGGCCGCGGGATCGTGTTCCCCGGCTTCCTTGCGATCGAAGGTAGTAACCACCTTGGGTGGTACTTTATCCATCAGATCGCGTATGGTAGCGAGGCACTCGCTGTCGTCTTCGCATTTGTAATCGATGACGCCGCTGACCGAAGCATGCATATTGGCGCCCCCGAGATCTTCCTTGTCGACCTTTTCGCCGATCGCGGCGCGTACCAGGTACGGGCCGGCCAGGAAAATGCTGCCCGTTCCTTCCACGATCAGACTTTCGTCGGACATGATCGGTAGGTAAGCGCCTCCGGCTACGCAGCTTCCCATGACGGCGGCGATCTGGGTAATACCCAGAGCACTCATGCGGGCATTATTCCGGAAGATCCGGCCGAAGTGATCCCGATCCGGGAAGATCTCATCCTGCAGGGGCAGAAATACTCCGGCGCTGTCGACCAGGTAAATGATCGGTACCCGGTTTTCCATGGCGATCTCCTGGGCCCGTAGGTTTTTCTTGCCCGTGATAGGGAACCAGGCCCCCGCCTTGACGGTGGCGTCGTTGGCCACCACGACACATAGCCGACCGGAAATCCGGCCGTAGCCCGTGATCACGCCACCGGCGGGGCAGCCCCCGTATTCCTCGTACATATCGTATCCGGCGAAGGCGCCGAATTCCAGAAATTCCGTATCCGGGTCAATAAGTGCGGCCACCCGTTCTCGGGCGGTGAGCTTTCCTTTTTGGTGCTGTTTGGCAATGCGAGATTTGCCCCCGCCGCCGTAAATTTCTTCCAGGCGGTGGTTCAGGCGAGACAATTGCAGCAGCATACCGTCTTCGTGCTCGGCAGCGGTTCGTTGGTCTTTGGTCATGATCGGTGGTTAGGCGGCCGAAAAGTACGATATTCGCACCAACCCCGCCCCGCCATGAACTACAGCATTCTCGGACTTGTCATCGAGCTACTTCTTTTTGCCTGCGGCGTGTACCTCTATTTGTATGCGCGCGGAATCGTACGTCCGGGCAGCGGGGAAGCCCGGGAGCGGGCCGAAGTTTTTCGCCGGGATAATGCTACCTGGATGCGCCTGTTAGGCCTGGCCCTTGCGGCGCTGATGTTAGTGAATGTGGCCTTGCACCTGGGGGATCTGATGGGGTAGAGGACCTGCTCGTCCGCCGAGCAGGTTACTGGAAAACTTTATCGGCAGGATCAATGAGTTTACCGCATTGCTTTTACGTGGTGTCCGTCGGCGGACCAACGGAGCTGGGCAGACGACAAAAGAAAGGGAAAACCACCAAAAACGAAGGCGAGAACCTCCAAAGGAGATCCTCGCCTTGCGTACCCGGAACGGGAATCGAACCCGTACTCCCAGTACTGGGAACTGGATTTTACTTACCACTACGGCTTGCGCCGCCGCCATTGCTGCCTGGCGTTTGGGGTCTGGACTTTATCTTCACCATACCAGAAGGCTAAGGTGCTCGCCGTCAAGTCTCTACACCTTCCCCTTCCGCGGGATGCGGTAAAGGGCTTGGCTCGGTATCGGCATTGGTGTCACCACCAAAGCGTTCACCGAATTTGACGAGTTCTACTCCGGCAATTTCTTGCCGGGCAACCCAATGTTCTTACCCCGATAGTTGTCTGTTAAAGCGTGACAGTTTGGACATAACAATTCCAGGTTTTGCAACCTGTTATCGCTCCGTTTACCATTTATGTGATGAAGTTCTAACGGTATTGCTCGTTCCATCCAGGAATGGCGACCGCATGAATTACACTTAGCTTCCAACACATTTTTGGCTAAAAGTCTTCGCTTTAATTTGTACGGTTGGTAATTAGAGCCGTTTACGAGAAGTTCATTTAAAGGCTTCTTTGGGTTAGGCTTGAATTTCAAGCCGACATTCCAACCCTGACCCCGGAAATGCGACGTGTCGATGTTCCAAAGTTTAAACTTTCGCTTTAAGGTCTCATAGTTGCCTCCCGCAACCTTTATCTGTAGCATTCTACAAACCTCGGCAATACTATCGGCGCTTTGAACTGCATTCCGGAGATCTTCCTCTCTATAAGACGTTCTCATACATCGGAAGATAAAACAGCATCCGAAACTACAACTGAGTCCAGCGCGTCTACCAATTCCGCCATCCGGGCGTGGTAGGCTGCAAAACTAAGAATTAATTTGGAGTGGACAAATACGATTTCATCACCACCTGATCCCTCGCTACTTCCAGTCGTCGACGCAGGATCGAGACAGGATGCCAGCATCCATACTCCCAGGAATGGCCGTATTGAATGGGGTGATTATTCTAAGCCGGTCCTGGTGTTCCAGCTTGAGTCTGAACCTGCGCTCGGCGCCCTACTACTGTTTAAAAGTGGCCACCTCCGCTTCTTCGGCATCCCGCAGCAGCAGGGTCCCGTCGATGAACTCATAGGAAATGGCCCCCATAAGCGCCTCGAAGAATTCTTGTTCCGTTTCTAGTTCCGGACAGGCCATTTTCGTCGCCGCCGGGGGAGCGATATCGATGTGGCCGTCGGCCACCACCGTGAATTCGGTGCGGTAACGATTGCAGCCCCCATTGCCGGACAGGCGATTCGTGAGCATGGCGAAATCCAGGGTAGGCTGGCGTTTCCCCATTTCGACGGCACGCCCGTCGAGGGTGGCCAGGTTCCAGGTCGTACCGAAGAGGCCCGTGGTATCTTTTTGCAGCCGGTAGCGGTCCGTCAGCTTTCCCTCGATGCTTTGTTTGACGAGGTCGAGTTGGCGGAGGGAATTCTCCCCGACCTGATAATAGATGGCCCGATCTGTAGAATCGATGTTGAGTAGCTTGATGCTTTCTCCATCTGCATCCCACTCAAAGCGCCCCTGATGGAGGTAAGGTTCCCCCGCCGCGCCCGCATCCTCGGTTTCCAGCCGGTAGGTTTGATCGATGGACAAATGCAGGCCGGTGGAGACCTCCTGACCTTCACTATTGGGGATGCTACCTATATAAGTGCCCGACCAGTCGAGACTCGTGCGGCTATTGTCTCCGGTCGGCACCGCTGCCGAGGAAGTCTCCGGTAAGGCGGAAGGGGCGGTTTTGCGGTTACAGCCCAGGGTCAGGCATACCAGCGACAGGAAAATCGTTTGGGTGAAAAAAGTGGGCAAATAAAAGGTCATTAGGATGCTTGAATTCAGGGGATATAACTGATAAGGTATTCAGTTGCTTATTCGCCGAGCAGTGGCAGATGCTTTACCGTATGATAATTCAGGGCCATGCGGATACAGGCTTTCAGCTCCTTTACCGGAAGTTCGTCGGTGAGTCCAATTTCGATAGCTCTATCCTTCTCGTAGCGGAATTTATCTCCGAATACCCGTTTGATGGTAGGCACTAGCTTGCTGGTACATTTAAAGTACACGGCGTAGTGATCCGGCGCCTTTGCTTTCCAGTCGATCCGCAGGGTACTGCCGTTTTTCGTGAGGTAGCTCGGCTCTCCCCATTTGAGCGTCTCCTGGATCGTCTGTATTCGGTCGTCCTCCCGGGCGGTTTCCATGATGAGTGTTCGTAGGTTGTTCAACTTGCCGCGTACCACGGGCGGATAAGCGGCGAATTTATCGGCAACGCGCGGGTCCGACTTTATTTCAAGCTGTTCCATAATAGTACGGCTAAGGCACGATAAGGTAATTCATTTGGGCGACGGGGCGCAGGATTACGACCTTACCCGGGCTGGGGTGGCTATCCACGGGAAGCGATCAATCATGCCCTAACAAAACCGGACCATAAGCCAAGTTGAAAACTTTACTCGTACTATGAAGCGATCGAGAACCGAGTTAGCTGCGCTGCTGCCTCCTAGGAATACCGCTTTGTTCGAGGCAAAAGTCGCCTTACCCTCCTAACTTATTTAGTCCCCGGTATGGCATAGGATTTTGACTCCATTCAGATCCATCCAAAGTGAAGGAAAGGGAACGAATTACATCGTGCGTAAGCTTATCTGCACCTTATCCGCTTCGAACAGTATCTTAAGTGATTATCTGGTCGGTTATGAAAAGAGCTGCAAGTATCGATTCCTTCAGGCATTGGCTACTAATCACCTCGCTCGTCTTTTTTATCCACACGGCCCTTATTGCTCAAACGCGGATCGAAATACCTACCCGGGACGACTGGAGCAGGACCCTGGTGGATGAGTTGGAGGTCATGAGTGACGAACAACGCCAGTGGTCGGCGGAATCCCTTTTTGCGGCTGTTGAAGACCCGTTCGAGCCAATTACTGCCGGGGCAAGGCCGATCCTGCATAACTACTGGGCCAGGTTCGTGCTGGCGAATACCACCGATCGCGAACAATGGGTGAGTTTCGAGTCCTACTACTGGGATTACGTAACCTTGTATTTTCGGGATTCGAGCGGGCAGGTTACAGTAGCGCCCTCGGGTATACTGGCGAACCCCTATGAAAATAAGTTCCTTGCCCAACCTAGATCGGAATACGAAGTGCTGGCCAATTTTGCGTCCACTGGCAGGTTTCGCAGGGAGGACAACATAAATCTGGTCATTAGATCGACCCTGCCGGCGCTGGAGCGGAAAGTATTCACCAACTACCTGGATGGCATCATCTTCGGTATTATGTTCGGTCTGGCGCTGTACAACCTGTTTCTATACATTTCTATCCGGGACAGGACCTATCTATGGTATACCCTGTACATACTTTCCTTCGCGATCAGCTTCATGACCTTATTTGCCTTGGAACCATCGCATTGGACCCAATTTTTCACTCCCGATTATCCGCTTCTCGCCTTTTACCTTAAAAAGATTTCCGACCCGGTAATTTGGATAGCCTACCTCAACTTCGTGCGGAGTTATTTGGTAACCAGAGAGCGGCACTGCTTATGGGACAAGGTCCTCAAGGGCTGCATTGCCCTTATCGTTCTGCAGTTTTTGCTGAATGTAACGGGCCTACATCACTTCACTGGCGTGGCTCGCCTCATTACCTGGAACACGGCAGTATTTGCGAGTTTCATCGTGGGGATTACGAGCTATTTAGCTGGGTATACCCGGGCCAAGTTCTTCGTCCTCGGACAGCTCTTTCTGATCGCCGGCATCACCATTACTTCCCTGCACTATGCCGGGCTGGATGCCCTATCCCTGCTACCGGAAAAAAGCCTGTTCGATTATTTCCGGACCCCTTCCACTACTTTCGCCTTTGGCTCGGTCGAGGCAATTGTTTTCTCGCTGGCCCTGGCAGACAAGTACAATACGCTACAGCGGGAAATCACTACCGTACAGGTTGAACAGGAAAAGGAAAGATCCGAGGCGCTTAGACAACATGAACTCGACACCTTTAAAGACCGCTTTTACGCCAACATCACCCACGAGTTCAGAACCCCACTCACCGTTATTGAGGGCATGGCCCTGGAATTGGAAAAAGATCCCGGAAAGGAGACCGGCAAACGATTAAATCTTATCCGCAGGAATTGCAAAAATCTACTGTCCCTCGTCAATCAACTGCTCGATCTCTCCAAGCTTCAGGCTGGAAAAATGGAGTCTGATCTCAAGCAGGCTGATGTCATACCATTCATTCGTTACGTCGTTGAGTTACATGTATCGTATGCTACCATGCACAACCTGAGTCTCCAGTTTCATTCGGAACTGCCGAATTTGCTCCTGGACTTTGATGAAAAAAAACTGGAGCAGATACTCACCAATCTACTGAGCAACGCGATCAAGTTTACGCCGGCGTACGGCACGGTATCGGTCGTTGCCAAAAAAATAGATAAGGACCAGCAACCGCATTTGCGGCTGATTGTCAAGGATAGCGGCATTGGAATTGCTAAGGAACAACTCCCCTTTATTTTCGATCGCTTTCATCAAGTCGATACCGGTCAGGGGATGCAGGGGACCGGAATCGGACTGGCCCTGGTCAATGACCTGGTGGCCACTTTGGGGGGGAGCGTCGACGTAGACAGCGAAGTAAATAAGGGCAGCAGTTTCATTATAGATTTACCAATACATAATGAAATGCCGCTCAGTGTGGGGCTGGATCCCTACGCCTATTCCACTCCAAACCTTCCCGGCATGACAGGCCCGGAGTGTCAGATTACGGACGTGGTGGAAAATGGACTGCCCATTCTCCTCATTATAGAAGACAACGCGGACGTTGCGTATTACCTCCAAAGCTGCCTGGAGGATGCCTACCAGGTCCTTATCTGCAGCAACGGTCGGCTCGGAGTTGACATGGCACTGGAGATCTTGCCCGACATAGTCATCTCCGATGTGATGATGCCGGAGATGGATGGCTTTGAGGTCTGTAGCGTGCTGAAAGAAAACGAACGGAGCAGCCACATCCCCATCCTGCTGCTTACCGCCAGGGCGAGTTCCGAGGACAAGTTGACCGGACTGGCGCACGGCGCGGATGCCTACCTCATCAAGCCATTCGAAAAGGATGAGTTGATGATCCGCCTGCATAACTTGCTGGAGATTCGGCAAACGCTACAGCAGAAGTATAGCAGCGCCTTGATCAGCAACCAAGCGGTTGGAGCCACCAGGAACAAGGAAGATACTTACATCGGGAAGGTAGAAGTGATCGTTATGCGTCATCTGGAGGATGCAGCGTTTTCTATTCATGATCTGGCCCGGGAGCTGCATCTCAGTCGTTCCCAGATGCACCGTAAGCTAAAAGCGA
The DNA here is from genome assembly GCA_963747415.1 of Lewinellaceae bacterium. GTDB lineage: Bacteria > Bacteroidota > Bacteroidia > Chitinophagales > Saprospiraceae > Neolewinella. The sequence goes on from CAVVFF010000007.1 coordinate 847,238, forward strand.
TGACCGGTATGTCGCCGGCGATCTACATCCGGCACGTGCGGCTCCAGCAAGCCAGGATCCTGCTTGGCACGACCGATTTAAGCATTTCGGAAATCGCTTATCAGGTGGGGTTTAAAACCCCGGTCTATTTCTCGCAGGCCTTTAAGGAGACGTTTGGGAAAAGTCCGAGTGCAACACGTATGTAGCTGATTACGAGAGACTTGTCGCTATTATCGCCTCCTGACGCAACTATAGCGTAAGGATCACCCACTTGCTTTTTCAACAATGAAGTAAGACTATGCCTACCGGGCGAAAGACAGTCTACCCTGCTGCCCCTAGGTTTGCGATATCCATTACATCCGTCTTGCAGTAATGCTTGACCCGTGATGATCCCTGCTATTCGCAAGGACTTTTCAGCTAACTTTTAAAAATAATATATCATGTTGACACACAGAATACTTCTTTCCCTACTCGTGCTTTTCCTGCTGGCCTCCTGCACCCAAGACGAGAGCTTCGTCCTGGATGCCCCGGAGACGTACGTCAAAACCAGTGAATCGTCGGATCTGTCAAAGGGCAAAGCTGAATCCATTGCCATTTACGCAAACCCGGCGGGCGAAATGATGATCGTTCCGGGAGCTCACTCCGAGTTGCGCCGGACCGCAAATGGCATCACGGGACATTTTAAAACGGAGAATCTGATCCCCGGAAATGCCTATACGCTGTGGTTTGTAGTATTTGGCGATGAACCGGGCCCGCCGTCTTCCACCTTTGCCGCGGGCCATATCGTCGGCGGAAGCGGGAAAGGCAATTTCTCCGGGAGCCTTCATGTCGGGGACGGTTTTGACGATCCTAAGACCGTTACCATTTTCGACACGCCACTAACGGCGGAAGTACACCTGGCCCTGCGTACCCACGGTCCGGCCCAGCCTGGGATGATCCCCAGCCAGATACATTCCATGAATGGGGGTTGCGTTTCAGGTTTCCCCTCGGGTCCGTTGCTTCATGCCGACTCGGATGAGGTGGGATATTGTGCGAATGTTCAGGTTGCCATGCACCCGGGGCAATAGAGGGTGAGATTTCGCTTTCACCGCTGAGCTTGGTTTGCCCTACTGTGTATCGGACTTTCTTACTGTCCGGTGTGATTACCGCATTGTTGTACCTCTACCTCCCGAATCAGCGCGATGCAGCTGACTCCATTAAGCGTTGAACCGAAGACGGTTGTTCATTAGTGACGCACTCGTTCACTTGCTTTTCACTCCCGCTATTGGCTTCCGGCCGCTGCCTGGCCAAGCGAGATGCGGCCTCCGGCTGCCAGTTTGCCGATAGCCGATAGTGGGGAGTGGTAAGCCTTATGATGCTGTGTCCCCTTTTGTCCTCGCTTACGAACTATGTTTCTCGTCACACCCCCAATAAACGGATGGTAAGGCCCGAGGTAGCTATTCGGCGAGGGTAATCTCGAAGGGTACTTTAAGCTTTTCCCAGTGCAGGTAGGCTTCCGTTGAATTTGCCTTCATATCGTCGAAACCAAAGGTCAGCCATTCCTGCCTGGAAGCGGGCTCCCGAGTTACCGTTACTCGGAGGGCATCCTGGGTCGCATCATAGGCGTAGCTTCCCCAGCTGTCGTTAACCTTGTTGAAGATCACGGTCCACTCGTCTTCGGAAGGGATCATGTGTACGCCGTAGGTGCCGGCGGCGAGCATTTCTCCTTTGACCATGACGTCGTTGCTGAAGGTGACCGTGGTGTTCTCATTGGCACCGGCGCGCCAGGGATAAGGTTTATTATTGGAATACTGAATGCCCACCGCCATGCCGTAGGGGACCATGTCGCCCCACACCTTGCGTCCCTTTACGGCGGGCCGGCGGTACTGCGAGGTTATCTCGGTGTTCGCGCAGATTTGTGGGTCGTGCTTGCCATGGGGCTGGCCCGTACTTCGGAATTCTGTGCCACGATAGGGCAGGATACGGCAAAGGAGAGTGGTAGGAGTAAGATAGAAAAGCGGATATAAATATCGGTAGTAGGTTAAGAAAATGGGTGCGTTGGTTTACATACCTAATATACGGGGATTGCCGTGGTTAGGCCTTCGGATTGCTCCGGAGGAAACAGGTTATAATCCCGTCAGCGTCCTGCTTTCTCGGCTATCTTGAAAATGGGTCATAGGTGGGTTGGTAAGAACAGATTTCAGCTACCCATAAGCTTCTCTCGCTTGGTGGACAAATCCACGAGCTTTGCAATCCGCTTGTTCCGTGTCTTTTCCGTCTTGGCCGGCTTGATCCACCGAAGAACGAAGCGTTTGCTCGAATCATTAATTGCCGGGAAAAATATACTGCGCCGACTTGCTTCGCCATTTGCTCCGCCAGGTCTTCGAGTCCGATAAGTTGATCCACCTCATCCAGGAAGTTCCATAGCTCACTTTGTTTCGACCGCTCGATGGATTGGTAACCAGCTGGGTGCATCCGACCCTTTTGGATGAGTTTGGGCGTCCTCCGCTTGTAGGTCGCCGACCAGTGCTGGGACCTGCGCCTACTGATCAATTGACTGGTCCGCTGCCCGTCGAGTTTTCGGCGTATACCGTCACTCCGTCGGATACCAGCAAGTTATGGGGGATTGCCGAATCCCTCGGTGTGGATTACTCGTATGTGGCTGGGCCCGACCAGCGGATGGACGTGCTAGTAACCCTATAGCCAGCAAGAGGAGAATTTTGCTCGGCGGGAAAAAGCAACGACTGAGCGTACGTAATCGACCCGATAACCATCCGACTTTAGCGGGGAAGTCGGTATAGGGCTTGACGGACCAAGGGGCGGCGTGGCGAACGAAATCGGCCGTTCACGGCGGTGGAAGCAGGCCAAAAAGAATATCAGGTTAAACACGCATTATATAGTGGTAAGCCATTATCTTCCGTACTGGCCCATCCCCCAGGGCCACACCCCCCATAAGTACGTTTAGGGCCAACCTGCCCGCCGGCCGATCCGGCCGTTGCACGGCAATACTCCCGATTCGCCTTCTCTTAGTTCATGTATCCTGCATACCGCTCCGAACAATAGGGTGAAGCGGTATCGCTCGATACGCTATTTCGTCAATTGTACAATTCGCCACTATGGAAGCGGTAAACTTGCTAATGCGCTTGCTGGTCCTGGGTCTGCTGCCCTTATTTTATACACATACCGCCTATGCTGCTGACGCAAGCTGTACGATTACGGGGCTGCGCCTCGGTGGTGAGCCGGGCGACCAGTACATCGGCCCCACTTGCGATGGCGACGGTACCTACCGTACCTGCCTTTACCTCTCCGGTCAGGACCTCTCCTCCAACTCGGCTGAATATTCCATCACCGTTGACGGGGTGGCCTACGCCGCCGCCTTCCTGCAGGTCATCAGCTCTCAGCAGGTGGTCGTCTGCGTGACCGGGGTACCGGGAGACGGAACCGAGGACGTGGACGTGACCGTGGAGGCCGGCAGCGACTGCAGCTATACAGCTACCGCCTTGCTCGATGAGCCGATGTGCACCTGTGATATAACGGCCATCCGCCTGGGCGGGCAGCCCGGCGACCAATACATTGGCCCGACCTGCGACAACGACGGAACCTATCGTACCTGCCTCTACGTGAGCGGCTCCTTTCTACCTGCTAGTGCGGCCGCTTACGCCATCACCATTGACGGGGTAGCCTACTCCGCCGCCTTCCTGCAGGTTATCAACTCTCAGCAGGTGGTCGTCTGCGTGACCGGGGTACCGGGTGGCGGAACCGAGGCCGTGGACGTGTCCGTGGAGGCCGGCAGCGACTGCAGCTATACGGCCACCGCCCTGCTTGACGAGCCGATGTGCACGTGTGACATCACCGCCATCCGCCTGGGCGGGCAGCCCGGCGACCAGTACATCGGCCCGACATGCGACAACGACGGAACCTACCGCACGTGCCTTTACGTGAGCGGCTCCTTTCTGCCCACTGATGCGGCCGATTACGCCATTACCATTGACGGGGTAGCCTACTCCGCCGCCTTCCTGCAGGTTATCAGCTCGCAGCAGGTGGTCGTCTGCGTGACCGGGGTACCGGGTGACGGAACCGAGGACGTGGACGTGACCGTGGAGGCCGGCAGCGACTGCAGCTATACAGCCACCGCCTTGCTCGATGAGCCGATGTGCACCTGTGACATCACGGCCATCCGCCTGGGCGGGCAGCCCGGTGACCAGTACATCGGCCCGACCTGCGACAACGACGGAACCTACCGGACTTGCCTTTACGTGAGCGGCTCCTTTCTGCCCACTAATGCGGCGGATTACGCCATTACCATTGACGGGGTAGCCTACTCCGCCGCCTTCCTGCAGGTCATCAGCTCTCAGCAGGTGGTCGTCTGCGTGACCGGGGTACCGGGTGACGGAACCGAGGCCGTGGACGTGACCGTGGAGGCCGGCAGCGACTGCAGCTATACGGCCACCGCCCTGCTTAACGAGCCGATGTGCACCTGTGATATAACGGCCATCCGCCTGGGCGGGCAGCCCGGGGACCAGTACATTGGCCCGACCTGCGACAACGACGGTACCTATCGTACCTGCCTTTACGTGAGCGGCTCGTTTCTGCCCACTGATGCTACCGATTATCAGGTGAGTATCGACGGAGTGGTTTACCCGGTGGCCTTTACCCAAGTGATCGGTACCCAGCAGGTAGTGGTCTGTGTTACTGGCATACCGGCCAACGGGACGCAGGGGGTTCCGGTGTACGTGCAGCTTTCTGAAGACCCGAAGTGCCGATTACTCGTTTGTCCGCTCTTCGATGAGCCGGCTTCCTGCCCCGGAGGGAATTTCCCGCCGGATCCCATTGCCGGCTCCTGGGCTAACTACCCCATCGGCGGGGCTGGCGGCGGAGTTGAATATGACACCTGCGACCCCGCCCAATTCACCATTTCCGCTACGGGAGCATCCAAGAAAAAGCGGGACGAGCAGCAGTTCGTGTACCAGGAATTATGCGGCAATGGCGAGATCATCGCCCGCATCAGCGATCAGACCGGCATAGGCTGGGTCGGCGTGGAAATGCGTCAGGACCTTTCGGACGCCGCTCCCATGGTTACTCTCAAGCGCAGGAGAAAATCCGTCTACCGGGGCGAATACCGCCTAACCTCCGGTGGAAAGACCAGGTTTAAGCAGGTTCATCGATCCAATAGAAACTGGGTTCGCCTAGTACGCAACGGCAACACCTTTACCGGCTACACTTCCAAAGATGGTCAGCATTGGAGTAAGGTCTACTCCCGCACCGTCTCCATGACGGCTTGCATCCAGGTAGGCTTATTTGCCGAAAGCCGTAACGATCAGCAAGTTACGGTGGGGACCTTTGACCAGGTGACCATCTCAACCACGCCGGTGGCCCCGAAGGCGCGGCCCGAGGAATCGGAATCCAGCCTCTCCGCTGCTGCGACGGTGGTTTCCCTCGACTTCGACCTCTTTCCGAACCCCGCCGCCGAACGGGTGAACGTAGATCTGTTTGCTTTCCGGGATCAGGCCGTGGCCCTGCAGTTACGTTCCATTACCGGAGCGGTATTGCTCAGCCGCAGTATACCAGCCGGCGGCGCGGGGCGCGAAGTGCTGGAGCTACCGAGGTTGCCCGGCGGTACCTACCTGGTCACGGTCAGCAGCGCTGCGGGTCAAGTGACCAAGAAACTGATCGTGACTGGTAGGGACTAGTGTTCACCTTGCCTCAGTCCCGGTGGCGGGTGTCGTGTCCGTGCCTTGGACCAACCTTTCGGGTAGTCCCTTGACAAAAAAGGTGAGGGAAAACCAGGGAGGCTCGGACTTCCCGATCCATGGCAGGTAGCTACGTGAGGCGCGTAATCCTTCCGTGGAGCTACGTAGCATGACTATGCCGGAATGGTCGGCCGGAGGTTGGCTTCCCGAGGGGGGGCGGCTTCGGGCCTACCGTAGAAATACGAAATTACGGTTTTGACGTTGTCGTAAGTAACCACCGTTCTTTTTCGGTGGCAGGTAAAGTAGCTGAGCAGGCTGAAATCACTCGGGGACATTGACGTATGGGCCATTAAAATGGTGACCTCGGTCAGTGTTCATTCCGTGCACCAGCGGGACCACGCTAAGGAGTAAGGCGGAGATTAGTACAAATGGTGACAGGGCCACTACGGTAAATTTGCGCTCGTTGGCGACGAATTTGTCGGTCAGGGCCATGAAATAACGTTTTCGCAGATTAGCGGAGAACGAGGTAGTTGTTGCTCCCCGTGATCGATAGGCCAGAACGTGATTATATTTTTGTAGGGGGAGCAGGGCGAAGGCGAGCGGAATTCCGTAGGAGAAATGCGTAAAGCGGTCACCGAAAAGGTAAGTTGGCGAGCCGTACCCCCGGAATATTAAATAAGCGGTAAGCAGATTAAGTAGGGCGTTAGCTAGAAAGTAAAACCCGGTATACGCATTCCACTTTTTGATGTACCGCTGAATGAAGGCTACCAGTTCCTGGTGGTCCAGTCTATCTAGGGCTCCCTCAAAAACCCATCGCTGCCCTGGCATGAAGAGCGTTATTCCACTTTTCGTTTTGATCGCTGTTGGTCGTCATGTGGGTTATTCGGGCGGTATTCGCCCCATACTACAATCGTATCACCAGCCAATAGACAGAAAATATCATTTAAACGAGTCTCCGACCTCAAGCAGCAGCTTTACCAGGTTGACGCTCAGCGTGATCAGCGAGATTTCGGCCACCGTCGTCCGAGGTATCCGAGTATATAAGCGATCCCTGCCGTAGCGCTCCTTGACTTCACCGAACTTGCCCTCCACCTCGCTACGCTGGTTGTTTTTGCGTCGTTCTTTTTCTTTCTGGTATTTGGTCTTTTGCCCCAATGGCACTCCTCCGATTTCTTTATTCCTCTCCCTTAGCCATTTGCGGTTCCTCTGTGTACAGTAGACTTGATCGGTAACTACCCGCCCTGGATAATAGCCAAAACGGGTTCTGTAGCCCTGAACCGGGACGATCAGGTCTTCGGCTTCAGGAAAGGCGTTCAAGTCGATCCTGTCGGCCCGCGCGAAGCCTTTTGTCCCACTGGCGTTGATCTTAGGGCCAAATTCGGTCAGTTTACCTCCACCTTGCGCTCCGGGGGCAATCCCCGGCAAGGGATCAATCTTCTTTCCAACCGGGTATGTGATCTCGGTAGGCGATCGATTCCCGAAAACTTGTAGTCAAATGCCACTCCGAAACCGACAACGCCCCCGCCGAACCTGTTGGGGTTAGCGGGGGCGTTGCTTAGTCTGATGGCCAGGGCCGGTTGACCTATTCCGCCAGGGCGATCTCGAAGGGAACCTTCAACTCTTCCCAGTGAAGGTAGGCTTCCGTAGAATTAGCCGTCATGTCGTCGAACCCAAAGGTCAGCCATTCCTGCATGGGAGCGGGCTCCGGAGTGACCGTTACGCGGAGCGCATCCTGGGTTTCATCATAAGCGAAGCTGCCCCAGCTGTCGTTCACCTTATTGAAGATCACTGTCCATTCGTCCTCCGAGGGGATCATGTGTACGCCGTAGGTGCCAGCGGCGAGCATTTCTCCTTCCACCATCACGTCCTTGCTGAAGGTGACCGTGGTGTTCTCATTTGCGCCGGCGCGCCAGGGGTAGGGTTTGTCGTTGGAGTACTGATTGCCCACCGCCATGCCGTAGGGGACCATATCGCCCCAGACTTTACGTCCTTTAACGGCCGGGCGGCTGTAATTGAAGGTGATCTCGGTGTCCGCACCGATTTGCTGGGTGGTACTCGCCATGGGACTGGCGCGTACTTCGGAATTCTGTGCCATCATCGGGGAGGAGAGGGCAAAGGTGAGTAGCAGGACTAGAAAAGAAAAGCTGATAGAAAAGCGCATATTGATTTCGGTAGTAGGTTAAGAAAAGGGGTGGGTTGGTTTGATCTCCTAATATACGGGGATTGGGTGGTTAGGTGTGCTAAGGGGCATGCGGTTTGTTGCGGGGCAAACCATTTGTCATCCTGCCGGCGTCTTGGTTTCCCGGGCACAACCAGGAATTACGCCTAAGGTGGATTGGGCCCGCCCCCCTTCGTAGGATTTCACCCGATGGCGCGGAATGCCCTCTGCAATCCCTGCAAAGCGCCTAGAGGACTGTTGGGTACCTGTTGTCGGCGGGAGGTTATGGTTTGAATTCTCCTTTCCTCGTCGCGTGCAACGGAACAGGGGTCAGGTTCCAGGCTGCTACTTACCCTGCCCATCAGCACGAGGGATTTACCGTTTTATTCGAGTGGGTTACCAACGATGGGAGGAAGACGTATCTCGGGATTCGCTCGTCTTTTATCACCCCCGACCAATTCAGTCCGTAAGCAAAATCGTAGCAGTGGGCGTCACCATCAACGTAAGGTTCCACATCCCCGGGTACATCTTCGAATTGCGTATCTACCGTTGCCATCTTATGCGGCAGTGGCAGTGAGCCGGAGGGTTGGACTTCGCCGAATTGATCTTAAGCAATACGCCGTCCGCCTCCCCCAGCGACTCCCTACGCACGCCCTGGGAGGTTGCCGTGTAGGGACGATACCGGAGCGAAATGGGAAGGTAAGTGAACTCCTCGCGGTCCCTTAGGCTTCCTTCGGAGCCCGGGCCTTCCCGCATCCCTCCCGACTCCATGAAGGTGGGATTCCCGTTCTGGGGGCTGGTTATCCTTAACAGGGCATAATCGCACCGGGCAAGGTCATTTTCTTAGGCGCGCAGGATATCGTTCGGGGATAGCGTCGGATTTCCTTTGGCGTCGGCCTGTCCCGCCTCATTATGCGCCGCATAATAAGGAACGGTTTCGGCTACCTTCAGGGTCAGATACGGATTATCAACAATGGCGATGTTGAAGTGGATGCGTAAAATCCGCCCCGTAGACCTCTTCAGAAGGGTATTCGTTTTTTCTTCCTACAGTCTGGCAACTCCGAGTCGGAACGCGACCATAGCTACGGCAACGCTCTCCTGACCGTCACTTTCCTCACCTCCGAAGGCATCGCATCCCGCGTCCAGGGCGGCCAGCATTTTTTCCGCCAGGGTCAGATCCTCTACCCGTAATTCTTCGTGGTCGAGGATGCCGAAGTCGGTCAGGATATAGCCATCCCAGTCTGATTCTCCCCGCAATAATTGATTGATCTTATAGCAGCTATAGCTGCTTCCCAAACGCTCCCCACCTGCCGGCGAAGCATCCGCCGCTATGCCGACGGAGTAGTTGGTCATGGCAGCCGACACGGTTTCCGTTTTACCGGGTAAATTCATACAGGCAAGGAAGGTTAGCACGTGCGTGTAAAATTGCCGCCCGGGAATACATTATAGGCGCCATCACGCGTATGTGACTCGCGACCACCTTCCGCGGCACCGTCACCGGGAAAGTGCTTCATTTGATTGTTCACGCTGTGGCTGCCCCGGCCCAGGTCGTTTCCGTTTTCATCGTAGGTAGACTGCCAGCCGTTGATCACGGCCCTGGCCATATCCATTGACAGAGCTGGGTCTTCTCCTAAGGTACCCGCGATCCGTTTCCAACGGGGTTCCGTAGCCAGGTCCATTTGGGTCGCCACCTGCAAGGAGATTCCCATAGCACGCCACTCTTCCAACATCATCCTACCGTACGCAGGCAACCGGTTGAGGTGGTGGTCTGCATGTTGACAGTCGCTAGTGTAGGTTCTTTCCTTTACTAATTCCGCGGGGTAGTAAGGCCAACTTTCAGCATGGGTGGCACGAATTTCTTGGCGGCGGAGCGCAGGAGAATACGCAGCACGAATAGGTAATACGCTCTCCACCTGCCTATTGCCAGGGTAAAAATTACAATCTTTGAACTGTAATCCGTTCCGATCAATTAGGGGGCCAAAACACGCAGGCCTCACTTTAGCACTTAAGTGTTGGGCGAATTTACATTTTCCTTTCTATGATTTCACTTATCGATACGGTGCATCTAGACTCGTCTCCGCAAAATTGCTATCAAAGCAACAGAGGTTACTTTAAAACTCCGTGTCCATTGCCAGCTTCAATTCTGCAATATTGTTTACTACCTTTTTGGGTGCTTCGTCAAATTCAGTGGGTACGGAGGTTTAGCCCACCCAGATGGAAGTAAATCATTTGGCTGAAGTTGTACTGATTCCGATAGCCTTTTGCCAGTCGTTTGATCTCCTGAATCTTCAGATTCACTCTTTCGGCATAGGCGTTACTACTCAATTTTTGGTAGTACGTCTCTACTCCGTACCAATGATCATGGAGCGTATTGACGAACTTTTTGATGGGAGCTATCCCGCTGCCCCAAGCTTGGATGATCCAATCTTCCAGGGGTGCTACCTCGCGGTTGCGCTGGGCGCTGTTGAGCACCTCCCGAAACAGCTCCTTTAGTCGATAGGCTTCCCCTACATTGGGGTAGGCCGCCGCTAAATCTTTCACTTTACGTTGTTGTGCTTCGGACAATCCGGGTTGGTTTTTCAGCCACAGATATCGGCTGTTTTTCAACTCGGCAAACTGCCGCTGATCGCTGCGCCTCACCTGGTCCACCGCCTCGTTGAGCTGCTTGGCCAAATGGAACCGGTCAAACACCATATCCGCCTGGTCCATCCATTCAGTCACCGCTGAGATATAGGACGCGGACATGTCCATCGTTACGGTCTCCACCTCCTGACGGTAAGCCCCGCATATCTCCATATCGACCAAGGCTTCGGCAAAAGCTTCCTTATCCTTGCCAATGGCTACCCCAACTACCTTGCGGGCTTCCCGATCGGCCAAAATAGTAAAGTAGTTGTGCCCCTTGCGCGTACTCGTCTCATCCACCGATAGCTCCCGCACGGGCTCTAACATCTGATCACTCAAGGCCTTACTGACACGGTGGCGGATAATCCCAAAGACGCGTTTGTCGCCGATGAGGAGTCGGGCGGCAACGGACCGGCAACTCAACCCTTGCCGGACTAGTTCCACCACATCGTCTTCAAAAAGCAAAGTGAAGGAACTACCCGGACGGGCCCAGGGAACTTCCACCAGACGAACCGAGCCATCATCCGTCTCAACCCGGGGAACGCGGGCATGAACGAAACACTGGTGCTGAAAGAAGTTGAGGTGCCGCCAACTGCGCCGGTGATGATCGTAGACCGAATAGGCCTTGCCTTGGTACTCAAACTTGGAAGCTGGCTCATGGTCAACCTCGATGTGTAAAACACGCTTACCCTGCTCAAGCTGAAAGCTTACGTCGCGGATAAACCATGGGCGGCTCAGACCCAGAGCCATAGTGAAAATTGGCAGCTCGTTCTCCATGGCTCAAAATACGCGACCCACTATATTTGACGAAGGACCTAAGACTTTGATAGCGGAATAGCTAAGCCTAAGCGGGTGAGTAGTGCGTTGAGTACACCGGTCACAGCTATCCGCGTCGCTGAAACGGTTTTGCCATCCACCCGTCGCGGGAGCTACAGTGGCCTGAATGCAGACAGTAGGGTAGGGGATACCCTCCGGCCAAAATAATCCGCCGGGACAAATGGAGCCGGGAGAGCCACCCCGATTTAGGTGAATCTTTTCACCTGCGCTCCGTCGCAAAAAAAAAGCGTACCTTTGCGGCTTCTTAAATCACACGGGTGGTTGAGAGTCTACGCCGGGTACTTTCGAAGTGCAATTTGTAGTAGACCATTTCGCCCGTATAAATACTGGTGAAATGGAAAATTTCAATGAGACCTCGCTACGCGCAGAGGTCAAACAAGCCGTGGCCAAGTTAGGCTTCACTACGCCCACCCCCGTACAAGCACAAACCATTCCGGCCATTCTCGATTCCGACCGCGATCTGATCGCGCTGGCGAAAACGGGAACGGGCAAAACGGCCGGCTTCGGTCTGCCGCTAGTCCACGGCATTGACGAGGAAGTGGATGCCGTACAGGCCCTTATCCTTTGTCCTACTCGCGAACTGTGTCTGCAGATTACCCGCGACCTAACCGAATTCGCCCGCTTCCGGAAGGGTGTACAGGTAGTCGCCGTTTATGGTGGAGCCAGCGCAGGTGATCAGATCCGTGCCATCCGCGGCGGCGCCAACATCGTAGTGGGCACCCCGGGTCGTACCCTGGACCTCATCAACCGCAAAAAGCTGGTCGTCGATCAACTCAAGCGGGTGGTCCTGGACGAAGCCGATGAGATGCTCAATATGGGATTCCAGGAAGAGCTTAACGGCATCCTGGATGCCACGCCGAAGGAGAAGCAGACCTTGCTTTTCTCCGCTACGATGCCGAAAGAAGCCCGGAAGATCTCGACCGATTACATGAACGACCCGCGGGAGATCAGCATCGATCACACCGACGCCGGAAATTCCAACATCAGCCACTTCTACTATAAGGTGAAGTCGTCGCACCGCTTCGGACTGCTGAAGTTGCTGGTAGAATTGAACCCCGACATCTACGCCGTCATCTTTTGCCGTACCCGTCGGGAAGTAGATGGCGTAGCGGAAGACCTTCGTTTTGCCGGTCACGCCGCTGATGCCCTGCACGGCGATATGAGCCAGGCGCAGCGCGATGACGTTATGAAGCGGTTCCGGAAAGGACGGGTTAAGCTCCTCGTTGCTACCGACGTGGCCGCCCGCGGTCTCGACGTATCGGACCTGACCCACGTGATCAATTACAACCTTCCCGATGCACCCGAAGTGTACGTACACCGGAGCGGCCGTACCGGTCGCGCGGGCAAGGAGGGTATTGCCATTTCCATCGTCGGGGGCCGCGACCAGCGGAAGTTGCGCGACATCGAGCGCTATGGTAAGATCGAATTTAAGGAGGCAACCATTCCTACGCAGGAAGAGGTCTACCGCCAGCGTGCCCTCCGTTTCGTAGACTCCGTCAAGGAAGCCAAGCTGGAAGATCCCAATCTGCTTTCCCTTTTGCCCGGTGTGGTGGAAGGCCTGCAGGACCTCGACCGGAACGATCTGATCCAGCAATTCGTGGCTTTCAGTCTTGCCGACTTCAGTAAGCAGGTTGGTGCCAGCCAGAGCATCGAAGCGCCGAAGGATAAGGACCGCGATTCCAAGAAGGAACGCAAGCGCCGCTCCAACGTCAGCTACACCCGTCTTTGCATGGCCGCCGGCCGTAAGCAGGGCTACACGGTCCCCCAGGTGATCGGCATGCTTAACCGCAACATTCCCGGCCGCAAGATCGACCTCGGTAAGATCGACCTGCAAAATAACCTCACCTTCATCGACGTCGACGAAACCGAGGCCAAGCGCGTAGTATCCGCAATGGAGGGTGTCAAGGACAAGGGCAACGACTTGAAGCTCAGTATCTACGACGGCGAGGTTTCACCGAAGGGAGACTATGATCCGAGGAACAAATACAAGAGCTTTTCTAACGATGGCCCGGCCAAGTTTAAGAAGGCTAAGAAGAAGCACCGTAAGGGACAAGGGAAGTAGTTAGTCGCTGGCTCCGCCAGCTGGTAGTTCGTTAGTCTTTTAGTTGGCTTGGTGGGTTTTCTTTGGCTTTGGGGCGGTTGCTTGCAGTCTATAGCTCCGCTATTTGGGTAGTTAGTCGCTGGCTCCGCCAGCTAGTAGTTCGTTAGTCTTTTAGTTGGCTTGGTGGGTTTTCTTTGGCTTTGGGGCGGTTGCTTGCAGTCTATAGCTCCGCTATTTGGGTAGTTAGTCGCTGGCTCCGCCAGCTTGTAGTTCGTTAGTCTTTTAGTTGGCTTGGTGGGTTTTCTTTGGCTTTGGGGCGGTTGCTTGCAGTCTATAGCTCCGCTATTTGGATAGTTATAGTCGCTGGCTCCGCCAGCTGGTAGTTCGTTAGTCTTTTAGTTGGCTTGGTGGGTTTTCTTTGGCTTTGGAGCGGTTGCCTGCAGTCTATAGCTCCGCTATTTCGTTAGTTATAGTTGCTGGCTCCACCAGCTGGTAGTTCGTTAATCTTTTAGTTGGCTTAGTGGGTTTTCTTTGGCTTTGGGGCGGTTGCTTGCAGTCCATAGCTCCGCTATGTGGTTAGTTATAGTCGCTGGCCTTTTCCCAGCTTTGTAGTTGTTTAGTCGCTGATTTCGCCAGCTCTGTAGTATGGTAGGCTTACCTTTTTCGGTTATGTCGGCCTGAGGGTTGGTCGCCGGAGGCGCATGGATGTCTGCGGTCAGGGCGGCCTCCCTGCCAGGCCTGGTTCGCAGCCAATACCAAGCCCACTAAAAGACTAAAGAACTAAAAGACTAAAAAAATAAAAGCACTAAAAAACTAAACATCCTCCAACAAGTCCCCAACAAGCAAATCCCGATCAAGCTTAACCGCCAATCTCCGCAGTAACTTCAGCCAGAGCACCGCGGTAATGTAGCAGTCACCCAGTGCGGTATGCCGGTCGGAAAGGGGGATGCTGTAGCGTTTAGCGAGGGCGTCGAGTGTATAGTCGTGCTGGGGGGTCCAGTAACCGGCGGGGCGTACACGTTTTGCCAGGGCGGCCGTATCGATGACGCGATTCTGAAGTGGTCCGGCACCGTGGCGCTCCAGGCTACGGTTGAGCATTTCGAGGTCGAACCCGATGTGGTGCCCCACGATCAGGTGACTTCCAAGATAAGGGAGAAAGCTTTGCAGCAGGGTGGGCTCGTCCACGTGCCGGTAACGGGTGGAATTGGGAATGATGCCATGGATCGAAACGGCCTGCGCCTGCTCGTACCCGCTTGGTGTCGGAAGGTAAGCCTCGAATTTATCGGCTAGTGAAATGCTGTTGCCCGTTACGCGCAGCGCGCCGAGGCTCAGTATGCGGTCTCGCTTCACGTCCAGTCCGGTGGTTTCCGCATCGAGTACGACGATCGAAATTTCGTGGAGTAGGGTAGAGGCGTCGGGGAGCTTTTGAAAGTTCTGGCGATAGTCCCGGTACCACGAAGGCCACTGGTCGGCGTACTGGTCTGATCTGACGCCGGTAAGCTTTGCGGTCATTCTTTTGAGCCAGCTTTTTTCCTCGCTCATCGCATGTAATTTAGCTGGAAGCGTATTTCCAACAGCTGCTGGATCTCCTTGACCGGCGTGAAGCTATTCCTAAGCAGCAAGCGATGAATTTGGGATAATTCCGAGGGTTTTACGAAGCGCCCGTTGTCGCCCCGCTTCAGGCCAAGTTCGGCCCGTAATCGAGTAAGAACCTCGTGGGCCTTGGCAGCCTCCCGGTACAGATCGGCGTTCTGGGGTTCCAGATTGGCCAGGGTCTCGTAGCGCTTTAGCGTATTGTTGATGTTTCCCTTGCGGGCTTGCAGGATGAGGACGCGGGCGGCATCGGTGAGGGGACGCATGGCGCGGGACTTGAGGTCAAAGAAGTCCTTGTGTTCCCCGGAGCGTTCCACGACGAAATTCCGGAAGAAAGTGAGCGGACTG
Organism: Lewinellaceae bacterium; assembly: GCA_963747415.1. Classification (GTDB taxonomy): domain Bacteria; phylum Bacteroidota; class Bacteroidia; order Chitinophagales; family Saprospiraceae; genus Neolewinella. The sequence continues at coordinate 862,485 of CAVVFF010000007.1, forward strand.
GGATTTTGTAAGGCCGCCGAGGCAAGACTCGCCAGGAAGCGGGTATTCTTATGTTCCATTTCCCCGAAGACGTGCTGGGTAAGCTTGTCAGGGAGGCTGCCGTCGCCCCACACGCCGCGGTAGTCGAAAAAGATGGACGTATGAAGCATATTCTCGGCCGTAGTATCGTGCATCCAGTGGCTGAACTGATCCTTCCATTTGCTGACGCTAAGGCACCATTTTGGATTGCTGGCCATCATATCGCCGTCGCAGTAGGCAAAGCCAACCTCATTCAGGTATTCGGTCACGTAGTCCGAAAGCTTCAGGAAGTAATCCTTTACGTTGTTGTAGCGGGCTATCGGCACGTCTTCAAAGATCAGGGCGTTGTCCTGGTCGGTACGCAGCAACTGTTCTCCGCGCCCCTGGCTGCCGAGGGCCAGCCAGTCGAACAGGGCCGGGGGATTGCCGTGGCCCTGTGCCTGCATACTCGCCAGACCGAGCTTGATGCACTTGCGAATGATCTCGTCGTTCATCTGCGTCATGACCGCGGTGATGTAGCCGATCGCAACCTCCTTATCGATGTAGCTGGCAAGTAGCCGTTCCGCCCGGTCGCGGAGCTCCCGCAGGTAAGCCGTGGTTCGGGCACGGCTGATCTCCTGGATGATCACGGCGGGACTGTTGCCCTGCAGCAAGAGTAGGTCGTGCTCGCTCACCACGCCCGTAACCGGGCTTTTATCGCTGCCGTCTTCGGTCTGGACCAGGTGGTGGTAGCCGGAGCGGATCATCTGAATTTGGACATCCGTCACCGTAGCGCTGCGTTCGATACACAGCACCGGACTCGACATGATGGTCAGCACGGGTGCTTTGCGGCTCACCATCCCGGTGGCCACGCTGCGGCGCAGGTCGCGGTCGGTGACAATGCCGATGGGCCACTTTTTGTCGTTGACGACGACCAGGGAGCCGATCTCCATTTCCGTCATGCGCTTGGCGGCATCGATGATGGTATCGGTGGCGCGGCAAACTACCGGTTCCCTCGATTGGTGAATGGATTGCAGGGCCGGCAGATCGGGGGGCTCTTCGGCTTGCGAGTGTCGTTCGGGCCGGTGCGCGGCGCGGTACTCGACAGCGTAGCGGCTGCTGCCGGCCATACTCGTTGCCAGGTATTCCAGAACCTTCGGGTATTCTTTTATAAGGTCACGGAATCCTTCGCTATTCACCGCGTAGAGGAGACTCTCCTCGGCGGCACGCGCCAAAAAAACATAGTTGTCGTTCGCCAGTAGGGGGCGGATGCCGAAGATGTCGCGCTCTCCACAGCGTTCTACTAGGAGTTCGTTGCCCGCGACATCTTCGCTGAAGAGCTCGATGGCACCCTCCTTGACCACGAAAAAGCGGTCACGTGGCGGTTCTCCGGGTCTAAAGACGACGGTGCCAGGGGGTTGGTAGCGCACTTCCACCCGACTTGCTACCCGGAGCAATGCTTCCTTTTCGAGGTAGCTGAAGGGAGCGATCTCCTTCAAAAAGTCATAGACCCGGTAGGCAACTTGATTGGGCATTGGGGGAAGATACGGGTCGCTAACTTTCCATTCCGCCCAAGACCATTCCCGGGGCACATACTCTAGCTGCTCCGAAAGCCCCGGAAGGCTTTTCTATTCATACCGCAAGGACTCGATTGGATCCAGGGCCGCTGCGCGCAGGGCAGGATAAAGTCCGGAAAGCAGCCCGACGAACATACAGATGACCAGCGCCAGACTGATCCATAGCCACGGTACGATAAATGCTCCTCCGGTGAGGACAGCGACCACGTTGCCCGCTGCAACCCCGAGTAGGATGCCGAGCAGACCACCGAGCTGACAGATGACCACCGCTTCGATCAGGAATTGAAGTAAGATATTGCGACGAGTAGCGCCAAGTGCTTTGCGCACGCCGATTTCCCGCGTGCGCTCCGTTACGCTCACCAGCATGATGTTCATCAAACCGATAGCGGCTCCCAGCAGCGTCATCATGCCGATGCTCACGGCGGCGAGGCGCAGGGTAACCGTATTCTCCTTGATGATGCTGACCAGATCGGAGCTGTTCTCAACCTCGAAGTCGTTCTCTTCTCCCGCCCGCAGGCGACGGACCCGACGCAAGGTCAGGGTGGCCTCCGACATGGCGGCGTCGATTGCCGTGGGGTCGCGCACCGCCACGAGGATGTCGTAATTCGTTCGGTTGGAGGCATAGAAACGCTTGGCTGACTGCAGCGGGATGAGCACCCTTTTGTCGTTACTGGTCATGCTGGCGCCCTTGCTCTTAAGCGTCCCGACTACGGTGTAGCGAACGCCGCCGGCGGTGATCTCTTTACCGATGGCAAATTCATCGTTGCCGTTGAAGAGGTCTTCGACCAGGTCAAAAGCAAGAATAGCGATGTTTCCTCCTTCCCGGCTTTCCCGTTCAGTGAAGTTGCGCCCCGCCTCTATGTCGAAGCCTTTACTCGTCAAGTAGTTTGGGGTGATGCCGTAAAGACTCACGTTGGGATTAGTTTCCCGGTCTTCGAAGGAAACCATCGTTGCACCCCGGGCGGAAAAGCTCACGCTCACATCGGCCGGGAATTCGTAGGTATCGGCAAATTCGGTAGCCTGGTCGAAGGTGAACGGCTCGGAACGCTTATTGGCTTGGCCGCCGCCGCTCGCCCGGGTCGTTTCACGCTTGAGATTGACCTCAAAGGTGTTGGCGCCCAGACTCGAGAGGTTGGAGGACAGCGAATAGATGGCGGCGTCGATGGCCGTCAGAATCCCGACCAGCGCCATAATGCCTACGGCGATGATTACGGTCGTGAGAAGCGCACGCAGCCAGTTTGCACTAACGCTGCCGAGGGCAACACGAATGTTTTCCATTAAATCCATAGTGCCCAAATGTAATGGTGCTACCAGGAAGAGCGAATGTTTTTCGACGAACAACCAATTTGGGGTAGCTTTGTAATTAGAATATGATCGATCTACCCGTAGCACCCGCTCGTCCCGAACGTCAACGTAAGCCAGATTGGCTCCGCGTAAAATTGCCCATCGGCCCCGACTATAAAAGGGTCCGGAAGCTGGTAGATGAGTACCAGCTCCATACCATCTGCCAGAGCGGCAACTGCCCCAATATGGGCGAATGCTGGGGAGCCGGAACCGCTACATTTATGATCCTCGGTAACGTTTGTACCCGTTCCTGCAGTTTTTGCGCCGTCAAAACGGGTCGCCCCACCGAATACGACGAAGACGAACCCCGCCGGGTAGCCGAAGCCATCGACCTTATGCAGGTGAAGCACGCCGTGCTTACCTCCGTAAATCGGGATGAGCTTAAAGATCGCGGTGCCGAGATATGGTACCAGACCGTGCGGCAGATCAAAGACCGTACGCCTCAGGTTACGATCGAAACCCTCATTCCCGACGTTCGCGGCAACTGGGACGCCCTCGATCGGATGATCGACGGAGGTCAGGAGGTGGTCAGCCATAATATGGAAACCGTAGAGGAACTTTACCGCAAGGTGCGTCCACAGGGTCGGTACAAGCGGAGCCTCGAAGAGCTTAAACGCATAAAGGAAGCCGGCAAACGCACCAAGACCGGTTTCATGGTCGGACTCGGTGAAACCGAAGACCAGGTAGAGCGCATCCTCGATGACCTGGCTGAGTGCGGGGTCGACGTCGTCACCATCGGTCAGTATCTCCAGCCCACGGCCATGCACCTTGCGGTCGACAGCTTCGTTACACCTGATACCTTCGCCCACTATAAGGCGCTGGGTATGTCCAAAGGATTCGACTTCGTGGAGAGCGGTCCGCTCGTCCGTAGCAGCTACCACGCGGAACGGCATTTATAGGCTCGTCGGCCGACGGAGGAACGACGCTCGTCCGGCAAGCCGGTTGGGCTTTATCCTCAATAGATGGAGAATCACGGGCTATGACAGCGGTGCTGAAATTCACCCCAGAGGTGCCACAGCGTAATGAGTTGAACAGAGAGGTCGCTGGCTGAAAAAGGGGAGCTATAGGGAATAGATGCACCGCGATGATTTGCAGAGCTATGCGGGGAAAGCACTTCACGCTTTCGTCAATCCACGATATTCGAAGTACTGGAGAAAAATCCGGGTCCATCCGTTCCTTAGCTAAGCGATCCTTGTAGGCGCAGCCGATCTGTGTTTGAATTTATAATGCGGGTACGGAGTTCCACACTTTAGTCCCATTCAATCCGCCGTAAATTCGCCGCCGATGAGCGGATTCAGTCACAGCAGGGGAATCACCGGTCGGGATATTGTCCCGATCTACACCCTGGTCTGGCTGCGTATTGCACTAGGACTACTCGGGGCAGGTGACATCCTTGGTAACGGGATCTATTACCATTGGTATCTCGACAGCTTTTCCGGTTTTACCTTTCGCTATTTTGGTTTTGAATGGGTACATCCTTTACCCGAGCCCCTTCTCAGTCTATTCTTTATCGTCGGTTTCTTCGCGGGGGTCGCGGTTGCCCTCGGATGGCGATTTCGTTTCACCGCGCCGCTGTTTGCCCTGTGTTTTACGTACCTCTTCCTACTGGAAAAAGCACATTACCTCAATCATGCCTACCTGTTTACCTGGCTGGCGTGGTTGCTGGTCTTTACCCCGGCGTGGAGGGAATGGTCCTTGGACGTAAGGCGCCATCCCCGGCAGTGGTCTCCGGCAGCCCCGAAATGGAGCCTGTACATTTTTCCCTTGCTGATGGGCATGGTGTATTTCTTCGGTGGGATCAACAAGATAAATTACGACTGGCTGATCGAAGCCTCCCCCCTCCACCTCTGGTTGCAGGCCCGCAGCGAGATGCCGGTCCTGGGGCCAGTCTTTGCCGAAAAAGCTACCGCCTACCTGATGGCGTGGGGCGGGATGCTGCTGGATCTGTTGTCGCCCTTTCTACTGCTGCACCGTCGCCTTCGCTGGGTGGCTCTCGGTCTATTGGTGTTCTTCCATGCTACCAATCACCTCATTTTTAACATAGGCATCTTTCCCTACCTCTCGCTGGTGCTGACGAGCCTCTTCTTTGAACCGGACTGGCCCCTGCGCCTGGTGAATTGGATGGCCGGCCGCTGGAAGGTAGTAGCCCGTTGGCAGGCACAATGGCGGGAGCACCTGCTAAGGCCCGTAGCACCCGATAAGCTTTGGTACCCGCGCCCCGCCGCCCTGGTTTTATTGATCGGTCTGCACGTTTTTCTGCCCCTGCGAAATTACCTGTTCGGTTCCGACGTGAACTGGACGGAAGAAGGCCATCGCTACAGTTGGCGGATGATGCTGCGCTCGAAACAGGGGACGGGCTACTATACCGTCGTGTCGCCCGGGGAGGAGACCGAGATCGTCAATCCCCGTAATAGCCTGGATGCAAGGCAGTACAGAAAGATGGTCACCCACCCCGATATGATTCTGCAGTACGCCCACTACATCCGGGACAGCCACGCGCAACCGGTAGAAATTTACGGTCACTTTCGGGTCCGGCTCAACGGTCGTAGCCGACATCAATTCATCGACCCGGCCGTGGACCTGGCGCAAACTGAATGGAGTTGGTTCTCGCGTAAGCCGTGGGTGCTGGACGAGCCTAGGGCTACAAGACCGAACTAAGCTGCACCTTGACTTGCCATCCTGGCGCGGCACTTCTCAGCCGAAATTCCACCGCAGCTTGGCAATGGTGAACTTTCGTCCGATCGTTCCGCACCACGCTGCCGGCGTTAAGCTATTGCTAGGTTCAAACCCTAAAGCCCTAGAGAGTAGACAAGTAGCGATCTCCGCGATCGCAAATTATACAGACGATCAGGCCTTCCTCGAGGGTTTTGGTCAGTTTCAGCGAAGCCGCGGTGGCTCCTCCGGAACTGACGCCGGCGAATACCCCGCATTCCTTAGCCAGACGGTGCATCATAGCTATCGATTCTTCTTCGCTCACGTCGATCTTAAGGTCTACCTGCCTTTCGTCGTATATCTCCGGAACGAACTCCGGCGACCACCGTCGAATACCGGGAATGCTGCTTCCATCCGTTGGTTGTACGCCTACGATCTTTACGGTTTCCGATTGTTCGTGCAGGTATTTGCCCGTTCCCGTAATGGTGCCCGTCGTACCCATACTGCTCACGAAGTGGGTCACTTTGCCCTGAGTGTCTCGCCAGACCTCCGGACCGGTGGTGCGGTAATGCGCTTTCCAGTTGTCCTCGTTGGAGAACTGGTTGAGCTGCACGTACTCTCCGCTGTCTTCCATTTCCTGGGCGAGTTCGCGGCTGTACTCGATGGTCCGATCGGCCGGGGTCAGGATCACTTCGGCGCCGTAGGCTTTCATGGTTTTTACCCGCTCCTCGGTACTGTTTTCCGGCATGATGAGGGTCACGGGTATATGTAGCGCGGCCGCGATCATGGCAATGGCAATGCCGGTATTTCCGCTGGTGGCTTCCACGATGCGCCGGCCGCCCTCGAGCTCTCCGCGGGAAAGGGCGCCTTGTATCATGCTGAAGGCCGCCCGGTCCTTCACGGAGCCGCCCGGGTTTTGCCCTTCCAATTTGCCCAGTAGCCGGATACCGGGGCGGTCCAGTAGCGGGCCGAGGTCGACAAGCGGGGTGTTACCTATGAGGTCGAAGAGATGATTCATTACTCGAAGTTCAGGTAGGGCAACAGCTTATCCAGCGTTTCGGTGGAGATGGCTCGCACTTTTTTCAGGTCATCCGCGGAGGTGAAGGGACCATGATTCTTGCGGTAGCGCTCGATTATGGTGGCCGTCGACCGCTTCAGGTAGGGGTGGGCGGCCAGGGTAGCTGCATCCGCTCGGTTCACGTAGATCGGTCGGGTGATCGGCGTGCGCTTAAGCAAGGGCCTGATGCGCTGGAAAACACTGTCGGGCAGCCCGTAGGTTTCCGCGATCTGGTCCACCCGGACGAATCCACCAAGGCGATCCCTGAATTTGACGATGCTTTGGGCACGGTATTCCCCGATACCGGGAAGGTTTTGCCATTCTTGCGCGCCGCTCCGATTGATGTCGAAGCTGACCTCGGTATAGTCAGGTTTGGGCGGCGGAGGCGCAGGTATAAAGCTCGTCTCGGAAACGGGGAGCCTGACGTGGGCGATCAACCTGGTGACCTTCTGGCTGTCCAGCGAGCGTACTTTTTTCAGGTCATCCGGGCTCCGAAAGGTGACAGGGCGATAGCTCCGATATTTTATCAGGGCACGCGCTTCCCGCTCCGATAGTCCGAGCAATAGTAAACTATCGTAGGGCAGGGTATTCGGATTGAAAGGAAAGGACTCTGGGGGAGGTGAGGCTTCCGGGGTGAAACTTACGGATGTTGTTGGGGTAATCTCCGGGGTCGATATCCTGGCCAGGGACGCCAGGCGTTTCGCTTGGTCGGGGAAAAGTACGCGCAGCCGGAGCAGATCATCGGGTCTTCGAAATCCGGCTTTGTCGCGGTAGCGGATAAAGGCGGTGGCCTGTTTTGAAGAAAGACCGAGACGCAGGAGGTCAACATGGGCAATGGAATTCGGATCGAAGAAGAATCGCTCCGCTTCCCGGACCGCCGGTGCGGTTTCCGCTTCCTGCAGTGACCTGATGGCCGCGGCGGCCTCGAATAGCTCCGCGTCATCATGCGCCCTGAGCGATGTCGCGGAGGAAGTAAGCATTTTCGAAAGGCCGTAGCAGCCCGCGATCAGGACAAGGAGAACGATGAGCCCGAGTCGCTGGTTGCGGGTATATGCCCAAGGATTGTTAGGTGTACGGTAATCCAAATTGAAAGGGTAGGGTAGCGTCAGCTAAGACGGAGGTATTGACCGAGAACACCGCCCATAAGAGCCAACGTGATGGTCCAGTAACCAACATGAATGAGTACGTAGTTCCACCGCCGCCGCTCGAAAAGCGCATTGATGGCGAGAATCGGGCCGACAAAGACGATGGCCGTCAGCGCTCCGTGGAAGAAACCATGCCCGAAGGTCCGGTGCCGTGCGAGGAGTCCCGTATGCTCATCCATGACGGATAGTTGTTGCATCACCTCACTGGTTTCATCGCCCCAGCCTGGTATCCCCATGAGCAGACTGGCCATACCCATCTGGTGGACAACCATTGATGAAAGCATTACGGCCACGAGGATACTGAACAGGTAGGTCATTCCGAAAATGACTGCCATATTTCCCTGCTGCAAGCGTTCGGCATCGAGGCCGGTGGCTCGCATCCACAGCCCCCCGACTACGCGCTCGTTATAGTAGATCGCGCCGACTAATAAGGGAATGATCCCCACGAGAGGAAACAACCACCAGTTCATATGCTTACAGTTAAGGTGAGAGAATACTAGGTGAATTTAAACAAATTGCCAAGCTTTTCATCTTAGGACAGAAGGATTTCGGCCACCGTTAAAATGGTTGTAAATTTGTGCTTTTCCAACAAATACGTCTATGATCAAAAGACTGCACATCAGTAACTACGCTATAATCGAGGAGTTGACCCTTGATTTTGCGGACGGATTGAGCATCATCACCGGTGAAACCGGTGCCGGGAAGTCCATCGTGCTGGGTGCGCTGAACCTGATCCTCGGCGGAAGAGCGGATACCAAAACCCTGTTCAACGAAAGCGAAAAGTGTATCATCGAGGGTCGTTTCGCGATCGAGTCCTACAATCTGCGGCAATTCTTCGAAGATAACGACCTGGACTACGATTCCGAATTGATCATTCGGCGGGAGATCACCCCCTCGGGTAAGAGCAGGGCATTCATCAACGATACCCCTACCACGCTTAAAACGCTGCAACAGCTCGGTGCGACCCTGATCGATCTGCACCAACAATTCGATACGCTCTACATCAACAACAGCGATTTTCAGCTCGAACTTTTGGATGCCTTGTCGGGGCAGCAAACCGCGGTTACCCAATACCGTAAAGCGTACCATCGGTTACAGGATACGCGCCGCAAACTGCGCACCCTACGCGAAGAACAGGCACAGGCCAGAAGGGAAGAAGAATTCCTGGAATTTCAGGTCAACGAACTCGAGGCCGCCAACCTCCAGGAGCACGAACAGGAGGATCTGGAGGCGGAGCGCCACCGACTGAGTAATGCCGACGAGATCAAACAGCTTACCTCCGGCGCCTTTCACTTTCTCAGTGAAGGAGACGACTCCGTTACGGATCGCCTGCTGGCCATCACGGTCAAATTGGAACCGTTGGCCGCGGGTGACCCCCAACTGCGGGCCATAAGCGAACGCTTCGAGAGCCTGCGGTTGGAACTGGATGAAGTTTCTTCCGATCTAGAATCTTTCGGAGAGGAGACCGAGGTCAACCCGGAGCGATTGAGTGAGATCGAAGACCGGTTGAATATGCTCTATCGGCTGCATGCCAAACACACGGTCAAGGATAATACCGAATTGATCGCGGTCTACCAGGAGTTATCCGACCGCTTGGGGCACTTTGCCGATCTGGGTGGTAACATCAGTAAATTGGAGCGCGAGGAAAAGCAATTGCTCAAGGACCTCCAGGAGCAAGGCGTCGCACTGAGACAACATCGTGAGAAGGTGGCACCGCAGTTTGCGGCCGACGTGCAGAAACAGCTTTCGGACCTCAGTATGCAGAATGCCCGTCTGCGAGTCGACTTCCAACCGCTGGAGCAGCCCGGGCCGAACGGCCTGGATGAGGTGCGCTTTCTGTTCTCCGCTAATAAGGGAGGTAAACTGCAGAGTATAAAGGATGCGGCTTCGGGGGGCGAAATGTCCCGGCTTGCCCTCGTCACGAAAAGCCTGGTCGCTTCGGCGATGGAACTACCGACCTTGATCTTCGACGAGATCGACTCCGGGGTAAGTGGGGACGTAGCCCAGAAGATGGGCCGCATCCTGACCGACCTTAGCCGCCATCACCAGGTGGTCGTTATCACGCACTCTCCGCAGGTAGCCAGTCGCGCCCACCGGCACTACTTCGTGTACAAGACGGATAAGCAGGATGCGGATCGTACCATCACCCGCGTTCGGGAGCTTGACCGGGATGAACGGGTACGCGCCATAGCTACGATGTTGAGTCAGAATCCGCCCAGTGAGTCGGCGCTCAAGAACGCCCGGGAGCTCATCGAGGCCCAGTAACGCGTAGCGGCCACTTTAGTGGCCTGGCTGCTTTATCTAGGTTTTATTTAAACAGGCAGCGTGATGGCTGAAGCCGTCGCTTCTAGGGGGGCGTGACGGCTGAAGCCGTCGCTACTTGATCGCACTTAAGACCGCATAGCGCACCGTCCCGGAGGCATAGCCTTGCCGCATGTACTTCATTGCCCAGGCCCCCTTGATGGTGCCGAAGCCCGCTCGGAGCAGGCCCGGCCAGTTTCGTGGATCCAGGCCACTGCGGATGACCGCTCCCCAGAAGGGCTCGACGGCCGGAGACCAATCGTCGGTCCTGACTTTCTTCAATCCGGCCCGTTCGGCGGCTTGTCCCAGATCGGGTATGCTTACCATCGGGGGCAGGTGATACAGCTCACAGATCTTTTTCAGCGTGTGCTGTTCGGCAGGACGAAGCTCCGGTGGCACGGGACGATGACACCACGTTGCCATGAGGAGCCGCCCCCCGGGTTTCAGCAGGTGGCCGAACAGGCGGAATAGCCCTTCCTTGTCCGCCATATGTTCCGCCGATTCCATGCTCCAGATCAGGTCGAACCGGCCGGCATTTTCCGGACTAAGATCGTAGACGTCCTTGGCGACGATGTTCAGTCGCTCCGAGACGCCCGCCTGCCGGTTGTAGCCGTTCCCCCGGTGGGCCTGTATGGGGCTAAGTGTCACCCCCAGCCCTTCCGCGGTAGGGTACTTACCTGCCAGGTAGCGGCTGCTGCCACCTACGCCGCACCCGGCATCCAGAAATCGTTCTACACCACTAATCGGCGCCATTCCCCATTCCAGCAGTGCTTCGATCATATCGATCTGCGCCTGCCGGTGATCGACCTTTTTAGTGCCGTTGGGGCCGTAGTACCCGTGGTGCATCTGCTCTCCCCAGGTATCCAGCCATAGGGGCGTCGACTGGTCGTAAAATTTCCGAATGCTATTGTTCAGGACGCTCATAATCAGCGTTTACGTACGATGGCCCGAATGACGAAGAAAGCGGTCAGCGCGCCTAATCCGAACAGTACGGCCTTTTGTTCGCGGTTCAGGGGTTGTATATCGCCTTCCACGCCGCGCAGTGGCGCCGTAGCATGGGCCAAAAGTGCCATGGGGATGAAAAGAAATCCGGCAAGGGATCCAGCCAGAAGACGGCCGGTCAGCAGCAGATTGCGTCCGAGCCATCCGCCTTCGGGATCGGCTTCGACCAGGGAACGCGATACGCGGGGCGGTGCGCCTGGACTACGACCTGGCTGGGGTTTTGTGCCCACTATGGCAATGCCGTACCGTACATTCTCCTGCCAGTGGGGGCGGATATACGTGTAATGAATGTCGATGAATCCGGCCTTCTCATAGTAGCGGTGGTAGTCGCTTTCCGGCGGAAAAAGCATCCAGGCGTTCGCGATGAATTTGCTGATTGGATTGACCGGTTCGATGGGGCCGATCAGAAGCGCCTGCCCCCCCTCCTTAATGACGCGGTAGGATTCGTAAACCCCCTGCTGCGGATCGGGCCAGTACTCGATGGACCCGGCGGAGACGTAGCGATCAAAGGTGTCGTCCCCAAAGGGGAGGCTTTCGGCATCGCCGAGCCGGAAGCGACAGTCCTCCAGCTCAGGCTTTACCATGGCGCGCTCCATCTGCTCGGGGCTTTGATCCAGGCAGATAATGTTTTTCGCCGGTACCCGGCGAGCAATCCCTTCGGTGGTAAATCCGGTCCCGGAGCCCACGTCCAGCACCCGGAGATTCTCTCCGTCGGACCAATCGGCGATATTCAGGGATTTTTCCCGCATCGGGGCCGTCCAGAAAAGAGGGTTGACCAGCTTGTCGTAAAAGTTGGAAAGGTATCGGTAGAACCAGTAGGCTTCCCGCTTGTGTTGCATCAGTCGCATAAATCCGGTTTATACTGGAGTGTAAGTTAGGCTGACCGGGAATGTTCAGCCGGTAGTAGGGCGAAGAGCGCTGCCAAACAATGATTAACTTTTATTTATATGATTGATGGAAGCAAACTCCGCTACAATTGGCGGTGTTCCGGCCGTGTAACCTTATCACTTTGCCCAACGACCTAGTCAAACGCGATACTTCCTGGCTCGATTTTAACGCACGGGTGCTCCAGGAGGCCTCTGACCCGCGAGTTCCGCTTTACGAGCGTATTCGGTTTCTGGCTATTTACAGCTCTAACCTGGACGAATTCTATCGCGTCAGAGTTTCCTCGTTGCGGCAGTTCAAGAAGCTTCCCAAAACCGAGCGGCGCGCCCTCTTCAGTTTCCGTCCGAAGAAGGAACTAAAGGCTATCCGCAAGATCGTCCACCAACAACAGCAGGAGTTCGGTCGCATCTTTCGGGAAGAAATCCTTCCGCAACTTGCCGAGCACAATATCCATCTGATTCATTCGGATGAGATGACCGAACCCCAGCGTTCTTTTGCCGCGGAATATTTCGACAAGGAAATTCGCGAGCATTTGGATCTGCACTGGCTCCCGAATAAGGAGGAGGAAAACAGGGATCACGATCTTCCGTACCTGGACAATGCCCAACTCTGCCTGGCCGTCTCCCTGCGGGAGAAGAAAGCCATTGCCCGCGAGGAGATAGCCCTTGTGCCCCTGCCCGTAGAGCAGTGTGGAAGGTTCGTCGTCCTGCCCAGTCCGGAAAGTGATCCGGAAGGGTATTATGTCATATTTCTCGACAGCGTGATCCGCGCTAACCTGAGCCGCTATATGGAACGGGATGTAGATTTCGGGTACTGCTTCAAGCTGAGCCGCGACGCCGAACTGTACATCGATAATGAATTTGACGGAGATCTGCTGCGGAAGATCGAGCACAGCCTGGTAACGCGCGACGTGGGATTGCCAACCCGCTTTCTCTACGATGGAGATATGCCCAACTGGATGCTCAAGCGGTTGAAAAAGGCATTGCAACTTTCCAAGTACGATATGATCCCCGGCGCGCGGTATCATAATTTCAATGATTTTTTCAGCTTTCCGCAACCGCCGGACCACGAGCATCTGGCATATGAACCGCTTCCCCCGTTGCCGCATCTAAAGCTGGAAAAGGCGGATAGCTTAATGGAAGTCATCCAGGCGACCGATATACTGCTGAGCTTCCCGTACCAGAAGTACGATTACGTTCCCCAACTTATCCGGGAGGCTGCCGATCATCCGGAGGTCACCAAAATTCGGATTACCCTCTACCGGGTAGCGAAGAAGTCCGAAGTGGTCACCAACCTTCTTTACGCGCTGGAACGGGGAAAGCAGGTGGAAGCTTTCGTTGAGGCCAAGGCCCGATTCGATGAGGCCAGTAACCTTTACTGGGGTAATGAGATGACGGAGGCCGGGGCGTACGTCCGCTACAGCTACCCGGCCGTCAAGGTGCATACCAAGCTCTTGCAGATAGATCGGAAGACTTCCGACGGGGAGGTGAGCTACTACAGCTATATTGGCACCGGCAACTTCAATGAGAAGACGGCCAAACTCTATACCGATCACGCACTACTGACCAGCCGCCCCGGCATCGGAAAGGACGTGGAAAGGGTCTTTGACCTGCTCCGGGGTAAACTGATCTTGCCCCGCTGTCAACACCTGTTGGTGGCTCCCTTCAATATGCAGGAAGTCTTTCTCGACCTAATCGACCGGGAAATCGAGATCGCTAAGGACGGCGGGCATGCATACCTGTTTCTCAAAATGAACAGCTTGGAAGAGGATACGATGATTGAAAAGATCCGGGAAGCGGCCCGGGCAGGCGTGGAAGTGCGCATGATCGTGCGGGGTATCTGTCGCTTGCGTCCCACCAGGCAGGAGAATATCCAGATCATAAGTATTATCGATCGCTTTCTGGAGCACGCCCGTATATTCATCTTCGGTAATAACGGCGCCGAAAGGGTTTATATGGGCTCCGCCGATTGGATGAACCGGAATCTTTACCGCCGTGTCGAAGTCGTTACGCCGATCTACGACAACCTCATCCGGCTCGAGCTTCGCCGGATCATGGATATCCAGTGGCGCGACAACCAGCGCGCCCGCCTGGTGGGAACCGAACGACTAAACGAATACCGTAAAACGGTGCCCGGTGAGGGGCATTTCCGCGCACAAATGGACATATACAACTACTTCAAGCGCCAACTTGAAGTGACGTGAATTTTCTAGCCCACCTGACCCTATCGTACTTTTCCCCCGACCTTCAAATTGGAAATTTTATCGGGGACTTCGTGCGGGGCAGGGAGTTGGCCGCCCTGCCGGAAGGCGTGCAGCGCGGTGTTCTATTTCACCGGGCCATCGATGGGCTTACGGATGCCGATGCGGATGTGCGAAACGTGAACGCGGTTCTCAAACGGCAACACGGCCGCTATGCTCCCGTAATTTCCGACATCGCTTTCGATTACTTTCTATACCTCAATTGGGCGAAGTTCGGCCCGAGGTCTTATCCGGCGTTCAAGACGGCGACGTACCAGGTACTTCTGGACGCCCGGCCCTTTCTCTCCCCGCGCATAAACGGCTACGTAAATGGGATGGTAAAGGGTGACTGGCTGGAATTATATACTACGCCGGAAGGAATGCGTCGAGTCTTTGATCGGCTGGAAATCCGGCTCAGCCAACCTCGGCTGCTGCAGGGCGTCAACGAAAGCCTGGAGCGACATGCCTCTTTACTCAACTACACGCTTTGGCAACTGTTTCCCCGCCTACAACAACTGGCCGACCGCTACCGTGAGTAAACCTGAACCCATTGATCTGCAACTGGAACGATTCTCCACCCGCCTGGTACTCCGGGAGGAAGGCAATCGCCGGATGGTGAAGGGGGAAATTCGACGCAAGTGGTTGGTCCTCCAACCGGAGGAATTCGTCCGGCAACTCCTGATCCATTTCCTCATTCAGGATATGCGGTACAATCGGAATCGAATCACCGTCGAACGGGGCGTCAAAATTGCCGGCGAGCAACGTCGAACGGATATTCTCGTCTTTGACCGGGATATGCGACCCTTCTTGCTCATAGAGTGTAAAGCGCCACGGATACCCTTGAGTACGGATGTATTTAGGCAGGCCACTCACTATAACGGACCCTTGCGCGTTCCCTATTTGATGGTGTCCAACGGACGAGAATCCTATGTTGCTTCCATCGATTACGAGCGCGAGTCCTACGCTTTCCTACCCATGGTGCCCGAGTGGTCATAGTACAAACCAGTGATTGAACTTCTCAACGTCAAAGGTCTCAGCGTGGCTTACGGACCGGGAGCCCCCGCGGTAGAAGACGTTTTTTTCTCCCTCGTGCCGGGAGAATCAGTGGCGCTGGTCGGCCCCTCGGGAAGTGGCAAAAGTAGCTGCGCCTCTGCCATGCTGGGATTACTGCCCACGTACAGCAGCAAGATTGGCGGCGAAGCCCTTTTTTCGCGAAAGCAGGGCACCGCGGTGGACCTGTTATCGGCGAGTTCCAGCGATCTTCAGGAAATAAGGGGACGCGAGATCGGGATGATCTTTCAGGAGCCGATGGCCGCCCTCAATCCGGTACTCAGCTGTGGTCAGCAATTGCGGGAGGCGATCCGACACTTAAAACCCAGCCAGGAAGACGAGGATACTTATATGCGGGAGCTGCTGGCGCAGGTAGAACTCGATAAGCTGCTCCCTCGATTACTAACGGCCATGCCCGGTGAATTAAGCGGTGGCCAGTTGCAGCGCCTTATGCTCGCCATGGCCCTGGCCGGGCAGCCCCGGTTACTAATAGCTGATGAACCTACCACTGCCCTGGATTCGATCTCCGAGGCCGAGATCGTACGCTTGCTCGATCGGCTCCGGCAGGAAAAAAATATGGGGCTGTTATTTATTACCCACGACGAAAGTCTCATCCGGCGCGTTACCGATCGTACGGTTTCTCTCAGCGACAGAAAAAAGGAGAATTTTGTTGCGGCGAGCGCAGGTAGATCGCCATCTCCCAAACCGCTATCACCTCCTGTTCTTCTTCTGGAGGTCCGCAATCTGTCGATACAGTTCCAGGATGCGAAACAAGAAAAACGGGTTGTCCATAATTGTGACTTTAACTTGAGTGAAAGGGAATGGCTGGGGCTCATCGGTCCGAGTGGTTGTGGTAAGAGTACCGTGGCCGGTTGGCTGACCGGATTGCGTTCCGCTACGGAGGGATGGCTTACCGTTGGAGAAACCACCGTGCCGGCTTCCGCCGAACCAGCCGTAGTGAGAAGCACGGCGCAGGCGCAATTGATCTTTCAGGATGTTTACGGCTCCCTCAACCCGTTGCTATCCGTGGGCCGTTGCGTTCGGGAGGCGGTTCCGGGATACGACGCCTCGACGGCCCATAATCTATTAGCCAGCGTAGGCCTGGAGCCCGACAGGTACGCCCATCTCCGTCCGCACCAACTGAGTGGCGGGGAACGGCAGCGCCTGGCCATTGCCCGGGCGCTGGCCTCCCAACCGCGCGTACTGATATGTGACGAAGCGCTCAGCGGTCTGGACCGTCCCCTGCGTGGAGAAGTGGTCAATGTCCTCAAGCTTGTATGCGAAGAGCGAGGGATCGGCGTGATCCTAATTACTCACGATCTCGAACTGGCGCGAACCTGCGCCCATCGCCTGATATTGATGGAAGAAGGAAATATCGTAGAGCGTGGTACGGTGGAAACCGTGCTGACAAATCCAACCACGGAGTTGGGGCGACGGCTAGTCGCGACCCTGGAACTCCGCCACCAATAAGATCGGGCACTACCCAGTCGTTAGTATACTTATGAAGCTGACTACCCTAATCTGGCTGTTTCTGTTGCCAACCATCATCCTTTCTCAGTCTTATGATGCTGCGATAGGTATTCGCGTTGGTACGGAATGGGGGGCCACCGCCCAATTAAGAGTACCCCAGATCCATAAAAACTTCGTGCTGGAAGGTATCGTCCACCAGGCAGTCGGTAAAGCCGAAGGAAGCGCAACCCTGCTGGGTAAGCAGCACCAACCGATTTTAAGCCGTCGCATTAATCTATTTTTCGGCGCGGGAGCGCACGCCGGATGGAATAATGAAATCGACAGCGAGACGGGGGCTACCTTCAACGGGCCGATCGGGCTCACGGGCATTATTGGCCTGGAAGCTACCTTCAACCGCATCAACGTGAGTTACGACTTTAAGCCGGCGGTTAACCTCCGCGGTGGTGAGTCGGTACTCTACACCCAAACCGCCGTGAGCGTCCGCTACGTGGTGGGAAAGCGAAACAGTATCTGGAATAAGGACCAGGAAAAGAAGATCCGCAAGCGTAGAAAACAAAAGCAGCGGGATAAGCGCCGCGAGGACCGCGCGGAGCAGGGAAAGCGGTGGTTTGAGTTCTGGAAAGCGAGAGAACAGGGCTAATGCGCTCCAGCCACGTTGAACACAAAACGGTGGAGGGGGGTTGGCAGTAGAGAATTTACCTGCATGCCCCAATTAGACTACGACGTAATTATTATCGGATCCGGACCCGCGGGCAGTACCGTGGCCCGTTTCACCGCCGAATCCGGCTTGCGGGTCCTGTTGGTCGATAAGCGGCAGGAGCTGGGGGCGCCGATTCAGTGTTCTGGAGCTATCAGCAGACATGCCTTGGAGCAGGTTGGGATCGTGCCTGACTACGAATTTATCCACGAAGCGATATACGGATTTGCGATCTACGACGAAACCGGTGAGCGTACCGTCCACGATTACCGAATGCTCAAACCCGATGAATACGGATCCGAGGGTAAGAAAAAGCCCCTGGGTTATGTAGTGGATCGCCGCCGCTTCGATCGCCACCTGATGACCCAGGCCGAGCGAGCGGGCGCCGAGGTTTGGCTCAAAACGGAAGGCTTGGGGTATCAGACTCACCCGGAGGGACACTGCAGCGTACGTTTGCAGCGCTACAACACCACCTTAGAACTGACCGCAAGTGTGATTGTCGGGGCCGACGGTCTTCAGTCGCAGGTAGGGAAGTGGGCAGGCCTGCAAACTCATATCAAGATCACGGAGCTGGCCGGCTGTCTCCAGTTCATCGTCGACGGAGTGGAAACCGAAGGTTTGCTGGAAATCGTTACCGGACACGCATGGGCGCCTGGGGGCTATGCGTGGGTCTTCCCGAAGGGGCATGGTTACGCGGAGATCGGGCTAGGGGTAATTGCCACCATGACGGATATGCCGGCGCAGCATCACCTGGACCGGTTTATGAAGGAAAGCTTTTTTGCCAATCGATTCGCCAAGAGCCGCATTTTGGAAGTCCAGGGTGGGGGAGTGCCCCTGGCTGCCCCGCTGCGGACGCAGTTCGCCGATAATATGATCCTCGTTGGCGATGCCGCCCGACACGTAAATCCGATCACGGGCGGCGGATTGCACACGGCCGTGGCGGGGGGGAAGATTGCCGCGGACTTTTTGGTCGGACATCTTGAGGACGGTCTACCCCTGCGCGACGGCGCCCTCCAGGCCTACCAGGATCTGTGGCTGGAAGAGCTGGGTGATAAGATGTGGAAGCTCTACGACATCAAAACGGACATCTTCCACAATATGAATATTGCGCAAAGAGACCAGCAGCTCTATGCCACCATGTCGGATTACTTCAGTCCTACCTCGGAATTCAAAAAGATATGAGCAAGCAACAACCCGTACTTTTTAGCATCGGTTGGAATGCCTGCATCAATTGCGGTGCATGCGTTGCCATTTGCCCACAGGAAGCAGGCTTTGTAAGTCCGTTTGATACCATTGCCGTTGACCGCCCCTGCGATATCGCCTGCCTCCTTTGTGAACAGATATGCCCGGTAGATACGATTACCCACGTGGCAGTGGACAAGGAAATCACGCTAGTGCCGGCAGGCGATTGATCACGTAATCAATCTGTGCGTCATCCACTCCCAAATGGGTGGTGAATCGAACTGTTTTAGGCCCGAAGGGAGTAGCGGCTATACCTTGGTCGCTCAGCTGTTGCAGAAAGGCCTCCGCCGTTCGGTCCGCCAGGTGAAAGATGCAAATATTACTTTCGGTCTTTTCCACCGAATCCACGTAGGGCTGCGCATTCAAGGCTTCACCCAGCTTACTTGCCCGGGCGTTATCATCTTTCAGTCGGTCGCGGTTATTTTTAAGGGCAAAGATTCCGGCGGCGGCAAGGTATCCGGCCTGTCGCATTCCGCCACCCAAGACCTTACGGTACCGACGTGCTTCCCTGATCAAGTGCTCCGGACCGAGGAGCAGGCTCCCTACCGGGGCTCCCAACCCCTTACTCAGGCAGATGGATATCGTATCGAAGAGCTTTCCCCACTGCTGCGGCGTTTCCCCCGTTTCCGCCAGGGCGTTAAAAAGCCTGGCCCCGTCCAGATGGACGGCCAGACCGTGTTGCCGGGCTTCCCCGGTGAGCGCCGCGGCTTCGTCAATAGTATAGATGCTTCCCCCGCCCTTATTGCAGGTATTCTCTATCACTACCAGCTTTGTGCGTGGAAGCCAGTCGTATTCCGGTTTCACGGCGGAGGCGATTTGGCCGGGGAGCACTTTCCCCCTATCGCCGTCAACCATATTCAGGCTTACGTTGGAAATCAGGCTGTATACCCCGCCTTCGTACTGGTAAATGTGGCTTTTATACTCACAAATGACTTCATCCAGGGGGCGGGTATGCACCTTTATCGCCAACTGGTTAGTCATGGTGCCGGAGGGGCAAAATAATCCGGCCTCCATTCCAAAGAGGTCACTGGCGTATTCCTCTAGTTCGTTCACGGTGGGGTCCTGCCGAAATACATCGTCTCCTACGACAGCCGAAAACATAGCGTCCAACATAGCTGGCGTAGGCTGGGTGGCCGTATCGGATATGAGGTTAACAGTCATCTGTGATACGGGTTACTATGCGGTAGCCTTCGCGGCGAACTCCGAAAGGTATTGGAATTTGGGACCTAATTGACCGCCCCGCGTGATGGTCGCCCGCTGAATGATGTCGCTGCTGGACTTTCCGAATTCGGGTAGGATTTTTTCGATAAAAATTTGTCCGAAGGCTTTGCTCGCGTCCCGGGGCAATTCGCTCGGTAGGTTATCGATGGACATCACGTCGATGTTATCCGGCTCGTAAGGGCCCGTTTCCTTTCCGGTGGCCGGGTCGTAGCCAAAGACCGGGTCCGCAATCGTGCTGGCTTTCAGGGTAGAGGGGACACTGGCTGCTGGTGCGATGTCGCAGGTAATGTCGGCGATGGTCTGAATACGAAAATCCTGCGATTGCATTTCTTCCCGGGTGAAAAATGCAGGTGCTTTCCCATCCCAAAAGATGCCGTTAACGAAAACGTCGGCCTGAGTAGCGAAACGGTGAAAGGTGCTCACGTACTCTTCGGCGTGGGCATAAAAATGCTTTCGCTGTACGGGCTTACCCGCTCTGTGTTCGGCGTAATCTTCTACGGCAAGCTGGGTGAATACCGGAACGGAGGTATTACCTAGAAAATCCTTCGGTGTAACCTTTTTGAATCCCATATCCTTGAGGACCCGCTTGGCACCCGAGCCTACTCGTCCGGTACCGGTAAGGACTACTTTCAGGGGGGGTAATTCTAAGTTCGCATAGACCTTTTTCGCGGCAGCGTAGTCGTACAGGTCCTTCAAGCGGGGAAGTTCAAACTGGCCCGACCGCTGCGCGTAGGCCCATATCCCGTTATGGGCTCCTACCATTCCCGCCCAGTAGCCAAATGCAATCAACCGCCGGCCCTCGTCATCGGTGAGATATTCGTAGTCTATATGGGTAATATTGCGGTTGAGTAGTGCCCGCAGTAGTCCTTGATTGTAGGGCTGGAACTTCGCGACGTGGGCGAAATTACAGTAGGTTTTTCCGGGAATCAGCCGATCGACAGGCACTTCTTTAATGCCCAGGAGTAGATGTCGATCCGACAGATCCTCCTGAATCGGAATACCTCTTTTACGGTACTCCTCATCGGTGAAGCACCGATTGGCGGAGGGTTGCACCACGATATCGATGCCGGCTTCCCGCAGCTTACTTACCTGGCGGGGTGTAAGGGGCACCCGGGCGTCGGGGGGTTGTTTGTCTTCGCGTATGACCGCGATGGGAATTTGGTATAGGGGGCTAGGCATAACAATTACTGATCGGATGGATTGGATTTCTTGGTGGTCGGCAAGGTGCGCGAACTCGTCCACCAGATACCATCATTTAGAACACGGTTATCCGGGGCCAGTTTCCATTGGAGGAAGAACATGGCCACCCCGATAAGCAAACCAATGAATGCTCCGAAGGTGACGTCCCGCAAAAAATGGTACAATAAATACATGCGGCTGAAGGCGACTTCGGTAGCCAGTAAAAAGCAGACAATACTGACGAGGATTTTAGGCCGTCTTACGTTCAGGGAAATGAAACTGAAAAGCGCAAAGGCGGAAGCCGAGTGACCACTGGGAAAGCTCGTGTCTCCCCAATTCCGCATCGACTCGTCAAAAAGATTGAGGCTATGCCAGGTAGCTTCGAAGTTGTCGAAAAACCAGCGCATCGGGCGTGCTTCGGCAAAATAGATCTTCAGTAGTCCCGTAATAATCCCGACGGCCCCTCCGGTCAATGCCACGAATATGGCAGTACGGATCCGGTAGAAGAGGAAGCCAATTAGTACGACCACATAGGCGATGGGCTCACCGAGAAGGGTGCCGGCAATGAAGAAATTATCAAGGTTCTCGGTGCGCAGCTGATTGATGGCGATCAGTTCATCGCCCTGCCGGTTGGTCAATACCAGGTATAAATTGAACAGGATCAGCAGAAGTACCCCGATCAAAAAGAAACGGTTGGCGCGCAAGAAGGTCCTTAACCGTAAGCTCGGTGGCGTAAAGTGGCGTCTGATAAACGGCATGCCGCGAAGGTAGATATTTTACGACTTGGCTACCATCCGGCGGAGGGCGGCCACCTTCTTATTATCGCGGGCTTTGCGGAAGGCCTCCTTGGCGAGGTCCGTATTGAGCAGTTTGGCATCGTTCATGGCACTGAAGGTGATCCATAAACTGACCGGAAAGAGGATGATGCAGGGCAGCCAGCCGGCGAATACACCGTTTACCACGAAGCTTTCCGCGAGCTTTCGGCAGAAGATCGTAAGGATGATGAAGATGACGAAGAAGATAATACTTACCAGTATCGGGTAACCAAAACCACCCTTCCGGACTATGGCTCCCATCGGAGCACCGATGAATACGAATATGATACACACCACCGCCATGCTGTATTTCATGTGCATATCGTAGATGTGTTTCACCCTCGATTCCTGAATGCCGGGCATCAACCTGATCGTCGATTGTGCCTGGCCCGTGACGGAGCGGATGCTCGCCCGGGCCCGATTATAGATCCGGTTATGGTCGTCGGTGGGAAGACCGTCTATCAGGCTAGCTACTCCGTTCCAGGTGCCGGCACCCAGTACCAGGGCATGCTCGTTGGCCGTCCGCAACCGGGTGGCCTTTCGCTGATCCATGATGGAGACCCGTTCGGCCAATCGTTGCTCGGAGGACTTGCCATTTTCCTGGGGCCGTTCGGAGGGTGGCAGGGCCGCTCCGGCAGGTCGATAATCCTCCACTTCCGCCGCGTCAAGGCTGTCTTCCGGTACGTCTGCATCGGCAGTTACATCCTGTAGCGAGTCTGGCCTCATGTAATCAAGGGCATAATCACGGCCCCGGGCGGGCGGTCTGTATTTTATGGTATCCCGGGGAAGTTCCGGTAGATAGGCGATCAGGTGATTACTGAGCCCTTGCTTCCTTACCGCAATATCAATATCAATGCTGTCCACCCCCTTACGGAGTTGCCAGGTAGACAGCATACTGCGGTTGGTGCTGAATAAGGAAGCCGCATGCCGTTCCAGTAGAAACTCACTGAGGTCGAACACCTTCGTGTACCGCTCGAAGCTGGTGCGCATGAAAGGAAGATTCTGCCCGCTGCGCCCCCCGGGTCGCTGTTCGACGTACTGGTGACCGTCAAAAAGCTGCATAACAAATGCCGAACCACCCTCGGAAGTGTACATCTGCCCGGTTTTGGCGGTGATCTGACTTAGCTCACCTACGTTGGCCTTGGTATGGTCGTAGATCAGCACGTCGGAAATATTCCTGCCGTCATCGTCTCGATTGCCCAGCCGTATGGTGAACTGGTTGAAATCCTCATTAAAAACGCCGGGCTCCATATTGAGCGTGGGCTTCTTTTGCTGGATGTCGTACATGCGCGCTCCGAACTGCAGATTGGCAGCGGGTATGATGTAGTCGCTACAGAGATACGAGACAGCGGCTCCGATAGAGCCAAAAAGGATCATCACTCGGATCACGCGGAGGAGACTTACTCCGGCGGATTTAAAACTGGAAAGCTCATAGTGTTCAGCCAAATTGCCGAGCACCATCACGGAAGAAATGAGGAGGGCCAGGGGTAAGGCCAGGGGAACGAGACCTACGCATTTGTAGGCCAGCAGTTCCATGATGAGGAAAAAGCTGAGCCCCTTGCCGGCGATGTCGTCCAGGTAGAGCCACAGGATCTGCATCAGCAGCACGAAAAGCGCGATGGCGAAGGTGACAATGAATGGCCCTACGAAGGACTTGGCCATCAATTTATCCAACTGCTTCATTGGGTAAAAGACGCCCGGGCCGCGTAGAATGTTGCTTCTATTCTTTCTTCATGTCGTCCCGCAGATCGTGAAACTCCTCGTCGCTGGGTACGTGGCCCGTTTTCTTGATATTCTCGGTGGTCTGCTCGGCTTCCTGCTCGGTCATGCCATCGGAACGGTGCCCGTCAATGCCTTCCTGATTAATGTTGTAGCTACTGTCATTGACGACATTGTGTCGCGGGTCTGCAGTCTTGATTTCTTTGGATCGCTGCGTATACTGCGCCCGCTTGGTCATGTAGAATACTATGGCCAGCACGATGAGTGCGCCCAGTATCCACCATAAATCATCCGTAAGCCCGTTACTCTGTAGGTATAGTGACATTTGCCTTTTTCAATTGAACCCGTGTTGGCCCGGTTATTGTTCATAGCTTTTCTACCTTCGGGCATCACCCCAACAAAAGAATTTCCGCATGCAGTTTGCCGACGGACGCTATACCATTGCCGGCCAAGATTTGATCTCCCTTACGGAGGAATACGGCGCCCCGCTATACGTTTACGATGCCGACCGCATGAAACGGCAGTACGAACGCATCAATCGCGCCTTCGGGGGAGTTAATCGCCTGCGCATCAACTATGCCTGCAAAGCGCTTACCAACCTGAACATCCTGCGGTTATTTCGGCAATGGGGTAGTGGTCTCGACACCGTTTCCATGCAGGAGGTAGACCTTGGCTTGATGGCGGGTTTCGATCCCCACGATATCCTGTTCACCCCCAACTGCGTCGGCCTGGAAGAGGTAAATGAGGCCGTCACCAAGGGCGTACGGATGAACATCGATAATATTTCCATCCTCGAACAATTCGGCGACCAGCACCGGGGTGTTCCGATCTGCATTCGCCTTAATCCGCACATCATGGCCGGGGGCAACAGTAAGATCAGCGTCGGACATATCGATTCCAAATTCGGCATCAGCATTCACCAGGTACCCCACGTGTTAAAGATTGTGAATGCGCTTGGCCTGAAGATCGAAGGGCTGCATATGCACACCGGATCGGATATTCTTGACGCCCAGGTATTCCTCCAGGGAGTGGAGATCCTCCTGCGCGCCGCCGCCGACTTCCCCGACCTCGATTACATCGATTTCGGCTCCGGATTCAAAGTGCCCTATAAAGAAGGGGGTATCGCTACGGATATCGAGGACCTCGGCCAACGGCTCACTACCCGCTTCAGTGAGTTCTGCGCTGAATACGGCCGCGACCTCGAGTTGATGTTCGAACCGGGCAAGTTTTTGGTGAGCGAGGCCGGAACCTTTCTGGTGCGGACCAACGTGGTGAAAACCACCCCGGCCACCGTCTTTGCCGGTGTCGACAGCGGCCTCAATCACTTCATCCGGCCCATGTTCTACGATGCCTACCACCACATCACCAACATCAGCAACCCCGGCGGAAAACCGCGGATCTATACGGTAGTCGGCTATATCTGCGAGACGGATACCTTCGGTATTAACCGACAGCTGAGTGAGGTACGGGAGGGCGATATCCTGGCCATGGCAAATGCGGGCGCGTACTGCTATATGATGTCTTCCAACTATAATAGCCGCTACCGCCCGGCCGAGGTGATGATCCTAAATGGTACGCCCCACCTCATCCGCCGACGGGAAACGATGGAGGATCTGCTGAGTACGCAGATTGAGCTTCCCCAATTGGCCGAAGCCCTCGGTGCGCAGTGAAGGTCAGTGCGCTTTACCGGTACCCCGTGAAGAGTCTTGGCGGGGAGCAAATCAGTACGGCTATCGCGGCGGAGCGCGGGTTCAATGATGACCGTCGCTGGATGTTGGTTGACGGTACCGGACGCTTTATCAGTCAGCGGCAGCACGAGCATCTGGCGAGAATCAAGGCCGAAGTAGTTGGCGCCACCGGACTGCGGATCTTTTCCGTGGCAGATGATTCCCGAAGCTTGTACCTGACCGACGCCCGTCCATCCGGAGAGCCCACACGAACCGTCACCGTATGGGACGATACTTTTATGGCCTGTGAGGTGGACGCGGCAGGCCTCGAAGCCGTGATCGGCATTCAGGATGCCAGGTTGGTATTCATGAATGAAGAGGTTAGCCGCCCCGTAGATACGCGCTACGCCCGAAACGAGGAAACCGTAAGTTTTGCCGATGGTTATCCCTACCTGATCCTTTCCACCGGTAGCCTCCGGTCTTTGTCGGACAGGCTAGGACGGGACGTGGAGATGCTTCGCTTCCGGCCTAATATTGTCATCCAATGCGATCATCCCTTCGCCGAAGATGGCTGGCAGGCCGTGAGGATCGGCCGACAGGCATTCTATCTGGCCAAACCCTGTGCCCGTTGTGTTATGGTTACACTGGAACCCGGGACCGGGCACAAGGATCTAACGGTTTTGAGCGAACTGGCCAGGTACCGACAAGAAGGCCATAAAGTGTTATTCGGTATGAATGCACTAGCTCTCCCTCCCCACGGCCGTTCCATTTCAGTAGGTGATGAAGTGGCGCTATTGCCGGAATGATGCAGCCCGGTCCTACAGATACTAAGTGCTGAAATCAAGATGTAAAGCGGACTATCGGTTCAGGCTTGCGGCGATCTGTACGAATCTTCGCACCTCATCGGCACAGGTTACCTCCCGCTCGTATTCGGGAAGTCCGGGTACGCCCATGTACACGTCCTCATTTCGGTGTTCCATCCTGCTTTCCACCCGCTTGAACGCGGTGGCGTGAAATTCCGAGGCATTCGTCTCTTTCAGAATATGCTCGAGATTTTCCGGGGTGATGCCGCAGCCCGGCAGGATCGTCATCCCCGCCGGGGCCGCTTCAATCAGTTTGGATAGTAGCTGCAGGCCCTGTGTTACGGTGGCTCTTTGACCGGAAGTTAGGATTCGGCTGACCCCCAGATCCGCCAACTGTTGCATGGCGAACATCGGGTCGCGGCAAACGTCAAATGCGCGGTGGAAGGTTACGTCCATGCTTCCGGCGGCTTGAATCAAACGCCGGATTTTAATTGTTGCTACGCTACCATCGCTATCGAGGACACCGAAAACTACTCCCTTCACCCCGATCTCCTGGCAACGTCGAATGTCCTTTTCCATCACGCTGATTTCCCGGGAGGTATAATCGAAGTCTCCCCCCCGCGGCCGGATCATTACCATCACATCGATACCGCCTAAGTCAGCGGCCTCTTCAATCGTTCCCCAGCTTGGGGTCAGGCCCCCTTCGATGAGTGCTGAACAAAGTTCCACGCGTTGAGCACCCCCGGCCCTTGCGGCGATGATATCGTCAACGCCCTGCAGGCAAACTTCAAACAGTGGATCAATCATTTGCTTCGACCTTATTTTCGGGTACCACCATACGGTTTCCTTCCGTAGGGGCATAGACGGCATAATCGAAACCGGGCTGAATGCAATATCCACCGGTACGACCATCTTTATGGAGAGCAATAAAGCCCACCTGAATGTCTTTCCAGTCCGGATTTTTAGCAATTACGCGCTCTACGGCAAGTCGACACGCCTCAGTGGGGCCGTAACCTTGGCGCATCAACTCGACTACCAGGAAACTGCCACAGGCTCTTATTACGGCTTCTCCCCAACCGGTAGCGGTGGCCGCGCCAACTTCGTTATCAGCGTAGAGTCCAGCTCCTACAATCGGAGAATCCCCAACGCGCCCGTGGTATTTATAGGCCGCCCCGCTCGTGGTACAAGCCGCTGCAATATTTCCGTCCTTATCCAGCGTAAGGAGACCAATAGTATCGTGATTTTCTACATTTATCGGCGGTCGGTAATCGCCTTCTTCCTCCAACCACTTTTGATAGTCTTGGCGGGAAGCCTCGGTGAGGAGTTCGGTAGGGGCGAAGCCCTGGGCAATGGCAAACTGACGGGCTCCGGCTCCCACGAGTAGCACGTGGGGAGTTTCGGTCATGACACGCCGGGCGACGGAAATCGGGTGGAGGATGTTCTCAAGGGCCGCGACGCTGCCGCAGTCTCCGCGTCCGTCCATAATGGCGGCATCCAGGGTCACGATCCCGTCGCGATCGGGATATCCTCCGAGGCCTACGGTCCGAACCTCCGGGTCTCCTTCAGTGATTTTTACCCCGGTTTCCGCCGCGTCCAGCGCGCTTCCCCCCCGTTCCAGCACTTTCCAGGCTTCCTCATTGGCGGCCATGCCGTGGCGCCAGGTGGAAATAACAACGGGACGCACCGGGGTTGCGGTGGCCTCCGTAGTTTCATTACTAGTTTCGGTTGAGGTGCATCCGGCGAGAAGGGGTGCCGCTACGGCGAAAGGCGCTTGCTTAAGGAAGCTACGACGGTTATTTTTTGCCGACTTATTCATGTAGTCTGGTTTTAGGTCCATTGGGGTATTTGCATCGTAAGGCAGTGGAGCGCACCGTGCTGTTCCACGAAAGGACGGCAATTCACGGGTACGATACGGTAGGCACACGATGCCTCGAGCAAGGAGATGGCCGCTTCATCCGTGGAAGTACCATAAACGGGGAGAAAGAGGTGCTCATTACTGATCAAAAAGTTAGCGTAAGAAGCCGGAAGGCGGTGTCCGTCAACTTCGCTAATAAGGGTATCGGCCCACGGAAGTTCTACCAATTTATAGTCCGTCGCTCTTTCCCGAAGTTCTTCCCGCATCAAAATGAAGTCCGTAAAGTGTGGATCTCCTTCCTCTGGGGGGCCAACATAGGCGATCGTACCGGCGTCAAGAAAACGGGCTACGGTGTCTATGTGTGCATCGGTATCGTCACCGATCAATTCGCCGTGGTCTAGCCAGATAACCCGTCGGGCACCCAGGTATTCCTCCAGTAGCTGCTCGGCCTCCTCCTTGGAGGTAAATCCATTGCGGCCAGTTGAAAGCAGGCAACGACTGGTGGTGAGGAGGGTTCCCCGACCATCGGCCTCAATGCCCCCCCCTTCGAGAACGCGGGTTATCCTTCTGTAATCAGCTGAAGCAAACAACTTATCGTGCAAAGCAGCCGGAAGCGCGTTATCTCTTTCGGCGGAAAATTTTCCACCCCAGCCATTAAAGGTGAAGTCCAGCAGGGTAGGATCGGGCGTGTAAACGGTAATGGGGCCGGAATCCCGGATCCAGCAGTCATCAGTTGGCAGGTAGAGGACTTGCCCGGGAAAATCCTTCGCAAAGCTGGAAAAGTGTTCTTCGTCTCCAACGATCATGATCACCGGACACGCGAGTGCCACCGCTCGGGCCGCTTCGACCATGGCCGCAGAGGCAGCTGCAAGAACCGGTCCCCAGTCACCCCCGCGTCGGGGAAAAGAAAACAGAACAGCTTGCTGCGGCTCCCATTCGGCAGGTAACCTTATCATTTGATCAGTAACTTTAAGCGACAATATCGCTGTAATTCTCTATGTCGATCGCTAAACTGATATTTTTGGGTACTATCACTTCCTCACTGCTGGCATGCCAACCGGAAGCTTCGCCAGAACAGCAGGACACAGCTCCCGCCCCTGTCGAAGGGATGGTGTGGATTGATAATCCGGAAGGAGGCTACTATATGGACAAAACGGAGGTGACCACCGCTGATTTTGAAGAGTTCATTAACGCCACCGGTTATCAAACGGAGGCCGATAGCTTCGGGTGGTCGGGGGTATTCTCCCAGGAAGACCTTGCCTGGCTCCCGGTAGACGGTGCAAATTGGCAATATCCTTTGGGTCCTGATGCCCCAAAGGCACAGCCGGATGAGCCCGTCACGCAAGTCAGTCTGAAAGACGTTCAGACTTATGCCGTCTGGGCGGAAAAACGACTGCCTACCGAAGAGGAATGGATGTACGCCGCTACCCTAGGGCAACCAGGCCGCGAATACCCGTGGGGCAAAGAGATGACCCCCGATAATCAGTATCTGGGCAACTGGTGGCAGGGGCCTTTCCCCTACACGAACGAGGTAATCGATGGATTCGCCGGCATAGCACCGGTAAAGAGCTATCCCCCAACCGAAAACGGTTTGTATGACATCTCGGGCAACGTTTGGGAATGGACAGCCTCGAAAAGAACCGCCACGGGCGAATTTATCATCAAGGGTGGATCCTTCCTCTGCAGTACAAGCTATTGCACCGGTTTCAATTTACAGCAGCGGCAATTTACCGCCGCCGATAGTGGACTCAACCACCTGGGTTTTCGACTGATATCGGGCTAAAAAAAAGAAGCGGTTCCCAATTCGGGGAACCGCTTCGAATAAAGCTTAAAGTCGATCATGCCACAATAGAGAACCGGAGGCGGGAGAAACTTGTGAGGGCAACTTGGTTGCCGTCCCACTGGACTAAACCCTTTTTCCGGTTGACAATACAAGTATACGGCCCTCTATTCCACAAAACAGAGCCCACTTATGCTGGCTCTGTTACCCTCATAAAATTCCCAGTGTAAGGGGGGGCGGGGGGGTGTTAAAAACTATATTTCATGTGAAATATAATATTAGAATAATCTACTGGAAAAAGAATTAATTTAAAACATAATATTCCCGTTGATTTGGTTGAGGTCTCGGAATATGTTACTTTCAGCATGTCCTGTCAACTGTTGTATTAACATTAATTTTAGAAAAACGGCTCGGTATGACCTGTCGGGAGAGCGTTTTACCCGATTCTGAAACAATTAGTAGGTAATCGTATTTATAGGACACGGTAAGTTGTATATTTGCCCTCGCGACCTTTAGCCCTATGAACCAACGTACTGCAGAAAAACTCACCATCCTTGCCGATGCGGCGAAATATGATGTTTCCTGTAGCAGCAGCGGGAGTAAGCGGAAGAACACCGTAGACGGCTTAGGGAACGCAACCGGTATGGGAATCTGCCACACGTATACCCAAGATGGCCGTTGTGTATCCCTCTTAAAGATCCTCCTCACCAATCACTGCATTTTCGACTGCGCATACTGCGTCAGCCGGCGTAGCAATGATGTAAAGCGCGCGGCCTTTACGGTGGAGGAAGTGGTGGACCTTACCCTGAATTTTTACCGGCGGAATTACATCGAGGGGCTTTTTCTTTCTTCCGGCATCTTTAAGAGTGCCGATTATACCATGGAGCGGCTGGTACGCATTGCCAAGAGTCTGCGTACCGAGCACAAATTCAATGGATACATTCATCTGAAAGCCATACCCGGAGCCAGTGACGATCTGATCCATGAAGCCGGCCTTTATGCCGACCGGTTGAGCGTGAACCTCGAAATGCCCAGTGAGCGGAGCCTAAAAAAAGTTGCACCCGAAAAGAACTACGCCGAGGTGTACCAGCCTATGAACTTTCTCAAGGAGTCCATCACCGGCTATAAAGAAGAAAAGCGTTCGCTGATGAAGACCCCGAGTTTTGCTCCGGCAGGACAGTCCACGCAAATGGTCATCGGGGCCAGTCCGGAGTCCGACCAGGATATTTTGAAACTGGCCTCCAGTTTATACCAAGATCAGCAGCTCAAGCGGGTTTATTATAGTGGCTACGTGCCCATAAGTGATGATCATCGTCTTCCTACCCTCGCCGCGCCTCCCTTGCGGCGGGAG
Organism: Lewinellaceae bacterium; assembly: GCA_963747415.1. Lineage (GTDB taxonomy): Bacteria > Bacteroidota > Bacteroidia > Chitinophagales > Saprospiraceae > Neolewinella. The sequence continues at coordinate 893,533 of CAVVFF010000007.1, forward strand.
AATCGGTTATACCAGGCCGACTGGCTCATGCGCTTTTACGGGTTTCAGGCCAACGAGATAGTCGATGATGAGCAACCGAACCTGGATCCTGATCTGGACCCTAAATTGGCTTATGCCCTTCGACACCCAGCGCTTTTTCCAATTGACGTGAATGCGGCGCCCTATGAAATGATCTTACGTATTCCCGGGGTAGGAGTGAAGTCGGCAAAGAAGATCGTCGAGTCCCGTCGATTCCGGCCCTTACGCCGGGAGCACCTCCGGAAAATCGGCGTCGTCTGGAAACGTGCCCAATATTTTCTCCTCTGTGCCGATAAAGATTTCCGGACACTGAACTACGATCCCGGGGTCATTCGTCAACAAATTACCTTTCCGTCTTCCCGAACCGGCCGGCACGCAGTTCCCACAGGTCAGCTGGCCTTGTTCGGGTAAAGGAACAAGCGAATTGTGAAAATGGAAAGAGGCCCCACCGGACAATTCCGGTGGGGCCTCTTTAAGTATCGGCTCACTTGAGTGCTATCAAGCTTACTGGTCGAAGTAAGAATCTTCGATGGTTTCACCGGCCTCGATACGATCAAGACGGGCTTTCATTTCATTGGAAGCTTCAAAGTTATCGCGACGGGCAAAAATCTCCTTAAGTGCGATAAGCGTATTTCGGTTACTTGGATCGGTCTGCTCTGCTTTCTGGAAATACGGGAAAGCCATATCGAACTCGTTGTTGATCTCCTTTTCCAGAGCCTCATACTTGGCTTGTCCTTCCTTACTCAGGTCGTTGCTCAATTCGACCAGTTCATTGGTCATCTTGGCCGCCCGGTTGAAGTACAGCGCACCAAGGCTGTAGATCAGGGAAGCATTTTCCGGTTCGACCTCAAGACCGGCCTCATAGTTGGACTTGGATTGAGCGAAATAATCTTGGGCTGCCTCCGGATCGCTTTCCAGCTGCTTGTTGTAAAGCTGTTCATATACCTGACCAAGGGTAGCGTAGAGGCTTACGTTATTGGGCTCTGCCTGGATGGCTAACTCGAGCTTATCCGTAAGTTCATCCAGGCGGTTGGTTGCCAGGTAGTAGTTGATTTCCGTGAACAGAAGCTGGGTATTTTCAGGGTACTTCTCCCGTCCTTCGCTCAGGTACTTTTCGGCATTCGCCATGTCGTCCTTTCCGCTGTACACCTTATACAGGCCGTCGTAGACGCTGGGATCCTCGTAGTTGGATTCGTAGAGTTGGACGAAAAGAGGTTCCGCGGCAACGTAGTCTTCGTTCAATACGGCGGACAAGGCGGCGTAGTACCGCTCTTCATTCAACTTGTCATCAGCATCCGCGAAGGCACTCTCCCCGTCATTTTCCGTTAGGAAATCGTGGACCAGCACGCTGGTGTTGAAAGCTTCGTAGCTGTCACCGTAGTTCTCGTCCTGAATGGCGTAAATACCTTCGTTGGAGATATTGGCTTGGAGATTTTCAAGTCCTTCAAGCGCATCTCGCTGACCCCGGCGCTTATCGGCCATATTGTAGGCCTTCATGTAGGCTTTAGCCGCCTTGGTGGCAGCAGCGGCAACCATCGGTTCAACGGTCTCCCCAGCGGCGATCGAACGCTGCGTGATGTACTCGTTGACGGCAGCGGCATAGATGTTTCCCGCTTCCAGGAAAGCTTCGTAGTCGGCCTGTACCTGACTGTCGTTGAGCGCGATCTGGATCGCATCGACAGCAGCTTGAAGTTCCATCATATCATTGCTGGAACTGTATTTGTCGTAAGATTTGGATGCATTCTTGAGCGCATCTTCACCAGACTGCGCAAAAGCAGCCGTAACGGCGAAAAGAGCAACAAGAGCACTAAGCATAAATTTCTGCATAATAATTGTTGTTGGTTTCGTAGTGGAATGTTCAGTGTACCCATGGGCTATTGCAAATCCCATAAGTATCAACAAAACGTCAATAGGTGGCGCAAGTATCGTTAACGCCTTCCTAAAAAATATAACACCTCAGTAAAAAGGGTGTTCAGGCCAGTAAATAGGACCATTTCTTTATTCCCTATTCTTCTTCGCTGACTAAGTCATCTTCGTCAATGCTTACGACCGCCACATCAGCGATGGAGTCATCGCCATCCAGTTTGATGAGTCGTACGCCCTGAGTAGACCGGCCCATGACCCGCAGTTCATCCATCGATGTACGGATTAGGATGCCCGACCGGTTGGTGATCATGAGGTCGTCTTCATCACTTACCGCCTTGATAGTTACCAGCTCACCGGTTTTCTTCGAGATCTTCATGGTAGCCACTCCTTTGCCACCGCGATTGGTGATACGGTACTCCGACCATTCGGAGCGCTTACCCATACCTTTCTCACTGACGACCAGGATAGATTTATCCGTATCGGTTTCGTGATCGAGGGTTACCATACCGACTACGCCGTCGTTTTCGCCGTTCAGGCTTATACCCCGAACTCCGGCAGCGTTGCGGCCCATGTTGCGGACCTTCTCTTCCTCGAAGTGAATGGCCTGTCCTTTCCGGGTAGCCAGAAAGACATGGCTGCTCCCATTGGTTAATCGGGCCTCCAGAAGCTCGTCGCCCGCGTTGATCGTGATGGCATTGACCCCATTCGTGCGGGGCCGGCTGTACTCCTCAAGACTCGTTTTCTTCACCTGTCCACGCTTGGTAGCGAAGATAACGGAATGGGTATTCAAAAATTCGGCATCCGTCAGGTCATCCACACTGATGTAAGCGCGGATATTATCTTCTTTTGGCATGGCCAGAATGTTCTGAATGACTCGGCCTCCGCTGTTTTTACCTGCTTCGGGGATCTCATAGATCCGCAGCCAGTAGCATCGGCCCTGCTCCGTAAAGAGAAGCAGGTAATTGTGGTTACTGGCAATGAACAAGTGCTCCACGAAGTCAGCATCGCGGGTCTTGCTTCCACGACTTCCACGGCCTCCGCGGCCCTGTGCCCGGTATTCGGCCACTGGGGTCCGTTTAATGTAGCCGAGATGAGAAATGGTGACCACGACGTCATCGTCGGCAATCATGTCCGTGATGGAGATGTCCGCGGTATCCAGGCTGATCTCGGAACGCCGTTCATCGCCGAAACGAGCCTTAACATCGTGCAATTCTTCCTTGATAATATCCCGCTGTAATTCCTCGCTTTCCAGGATAGCCCGTAAGCGATCAATCAAGGCTCGGATCTCGGCGTACTCATCGCGGATCTTGTTGATCTCCAGTCCCGTAAGTTTCTGAAGCCGCATATCGAGGATGGCCTTGGCCTGTTCCTCACTCATTACGTTGCCCTCCAGGACGATCAGTTCTTCCGTCTGGACCTCCCGGACCAGTTCACCGAATTTTTCCCAAAAAGCAGGTTTGTCTTCAATGAACAGACCGGCCATCAGACCTTCTTTGGCTTCTTCGGGACTGTCGCTTGCGCGGATGAGTTTGATGACTTCGTCCAGGTAGTCCAGCGAGATCAACAGTCCGATGAGGATGTGAGCCCGTGCAAGCGCCTTATTTAGCTCAAAGCGCGTGCGCCGCTGAATGACCTCCAACCGGAAAGCGATGAACTCTTCGATAATGTCCCGAAGGTTCAGCGTCATAGGCCGACCGTGCACCAGGGCCACGTTGTTGACTCCGTAGCTAGACTGTAGTGGAGTATACTTATAGAGGTAACTCAGTACGATGGATGCCATCGCATCCCGCTTGACCTCGATAACTACCCGGACCCCGTCCCGGTCCGACTCATCGCGTACGGCACTGACGCCGGTGATCTTACCGTCGTTCACCAACTCGGCGATCTTGGCCACCATAGTTGCTTTGTTGACTTGGTAGGGGATCTCGCTGATGATGATCGTTTCCCGGTCGTTGTCGTCCACTTTGATGTCGGCACGACCGCGAACCACTACTCGGCCCCTTCCGGTCCGAAAAGCCTCCCGGACGCCGTCCATACCGTAGATAATTCCTCCGGTGGGGAAGTCGGGTGCCTTGATGAATTCCATCAGCTCGTCCACGGTGATCTCGGGGCGATCGACCATAGCTACCACGCCGTCGACCACCTCGTTGAGGTTGTGCGGCAACATATTGGTGGCCATACCTACCGCGATACCGGAAGCACCGTTCACCAGGAGGTTCGGAATGCGCGTTGGCATTACGGTGGGCTCCTTGAGCGTGTCGTCGAAGTTCAGCTGGTAATCGACCGTGTCCTTATCCAGGTCACCGAGAATACTATCGGATATGCGCTGGAGGCGCGCCTCGGTATAACGCATGGCCGCCGGGCTATCGCCGTCCATCGATCCGAAGTTTCCCTGGCCATCGACCAGCGGGTAGCGTAGCGACCAGTCCTGGGCCATGCGGACCATCGTGTCGTATACGGAGGAGTCTCCGTGGGGATGATATTTACCCAGGACCTCACCGACGATACGGGCGCTCTTTTTATGGGAGCCGCGGTAGCTTAGTCCTAGCTCGGACATTCCGAAAAGAACCCGGCGGTGGACCGGCTTGAGGCCATCCCGTACGTCGGGCAGGGCACGACTTACGATGACCGACATAGAGTAGTCGATATAAGCCGATTTCATCTGGTCTTCTATGTTGACCGGGATGATTCTTGAATTTGGCATAAATGGCAAGGAGTTAAAAAATTCCGGCGCTTTCGCCTTCCCGCGAAGGTACAAAAATCGTGCCTGAAATCATAGCTCAACCAAAGCTTATATGGGGGGTTAAGTAAACCATATGTCGAGCAAGGAACGAGTAGTAAAACCATACGGGGAGGGGGAGTCTAAAAAAGAGGAGGTCGGCCGTATGTTCGACTCGATTGCCCCGACCTACGACCTGCTTAACCGGGGCACTTCGCTGGGTATTGATACCCTCTGGCGCAAGCGCATGATCGCCCAATTGGATCCCGATCATCACCGTTGCGTGCTGGATGTCGCCACCGGTACGGCCGATGTGGCCATTCAAACCGTTCTGCGAACCGATGCCGAGCACGTCACCGGAGTTGACCTGAGCGAGGGGATGCTCGCTTACGGTCGCAAGAAAGTGAAGGCGGCCGGACTAAGCGATCGGATAAGCCTTGACCAGGGAGACAGTGAAAATTTGCCCTACCCGGATGCCTCTTTCGATGCGATCACGGTGGCTTTCGGGGTTCGTAATTTTGAAAACCTCGAACGCGGCCTGCAGGAAATGCTTCGCGTGCTCAGGCCAGGGGGCAAACTGGTCGTTCTCGAATTCAGTCGCATACCTTACGCTCCGGTTCGCTGGGGCTTTAATCTGTACTTCGGTAAAATTATGCCGCTTATCGGCCGTTTACAAAGCAAAGACCCGCGGGCGTACGCCTATCTCTTCGAGAGCGTGCAGGCATTCCCGAGCGGGAAAGCGTTTTTAAAGATCCTGGACCGGGTCGGCTATAACAACACTGAATGGCAAGCACTAACCTTAGGCATCGCAAGCATTTACACTGCCACCCGCTAGTTCTCACGCTGCTGTTAACGGCCTTTTTTTGCACCTGCGTCCACGCCCAATTCACCGGCGGCAAGAATTACAATTTTTACGACTTTCAGTCCAAGCCCTACTACTTCGGAATAACCTTAGGATTCAATTCCAGCCGGTATACCCCCTACCGGAGTAAGGACTTTATCTATACGGACTCCATAATCGGGGTGGAAAGTCTGAACGGACCCGGCTTTAACCTGAACCTTATCGGAAACCTCAAACTCGGGAAATACTTCGACTTCCGGTTCACCCCCGGTTTCAGTTTCGCCGAGCGGACGCTGAATTACACCCAAAGCACCGTTAACCGGATTGAAAGCCAGGAAAAGGTCGAGTCGGTATTCGTGGAAATGCCGTTCTACTTCCGCTATAAAAGTGCCCCCTACCGCGACAAGCGCTTATTTCTGATCGCGGGAATGAAGTACAGCTACGACGTGGCCACCGAGTCGCGCACCCGCCAGGCGGAGGAGCTGGTGCGGATCAGCCCCCACGATTTTTCCGTGGAGTACGGGGCGGGCATCCAGATCTTCTTCCCCTATTTTATCCTGTCTCCCGAATTCAAGGTAAGTCACGGTATCGGAAACAGCCTCCTCTTCAATCCTACGCTACCGGAGAGCAGGGTACTGGAGAAAGTGACCAGCCGCACCTTCACGATCTCCTTTCATATCGAGGGGTAACCCCCCCCGCCTAGCTGGCGGCTTGAACGATCGCCACGAAGCTGTCGGCGTCCAGACTGGCACCGCCCACGAGGCCACCGTCAACGTCCGGTTCGCCGAATAGTTCCTCGGCGTTCCCGGGTTTAACCGAACCTCCGTACAGGATGGTCATATTTTGTGCTACGTCGTTACCGAACTGATTCGAGATCATTCTGCGGATGTAGGCATGCATTTCCTGGGCCTGCTCCTTAGAGGCGGTTACGCCGGTACCGATTGCCCACACGGGTTCGTAGGCGATCACGACCTGCGAGATGTGCTCCGGATCGAGGGAGTATAAGGCCTGTTCGATCTGCTTACCCACAAAGACTTCCTGGTTGCCGGCTTCACGGATGTCCAGCTTTTCTCCACAGCAATAAATTGGGCGCAGACCGGCTTCCAGCGCGCGCTGAATTTTAAGGTTGATCAGGTCATCGCCTTCTCCGTAGTATTCCCGACGCTCGCTGTGCCCCAGGATTACGTATTCAATTCCGACTTCAGTCAGCATTTCCGCGCTGATCTCACCGGTGAAAGCACCGCTTTTCTCCTGGTGCATATTCTGGGCGGCTACGGCGTAGTTGCTTTTTCCTTCCAGCACCTCCTGTATAGCTATGAGTTGCAGCGCGGGGACGCCAAAGACGACCCGCGTAGAGGGCCTGCCGAGCTTCTCCATCACTTCCCGTACCAGGGCGATACCCTCCCGGGGTGTAGTATTCATTTTCCAATTTCCGGCAACCATCGTGCGACTCATAGTATGTGTATTTGCTGGGATTATTTTCTCTTGGACTCGTTACGCTCGATCTGGTGGCCCGGGCGACTCCACTTAATGCGCTGTTTCTGCGATGGCGGGCCGGGGTCTTCGGAGGGTTCGGGACGTTTGCCTTTTGCGTAGGCCCGGGTGGGTTTCAGCCCAAGTGCCGAAAAGAGCTCCATGTCCTCGAACGCTTCGGGATTCGGCGTGGTCAACAATTTGTCTCCGGCAAAGATAGATCCGGCGCCCGCGAAGAAACACAGGGCCTGACCCTCAGCGGTCATGTCCTTCCTGCCCGCGCTCAGTCGAACGGTGGTGGTTGGTATAACTATGCGGGTTACGGCGATCATACGGACCATCTCGAAAATGTCCACCGGTTGTTGGTCTTCCAGTGGAGTGCCTTCTACGGCCACCAGGGCGTTGATGGGCACGGATTCAGGTACCGGGTCCAAAGACGCCAGCGTGATCAGCATCTTGAGCCGGTCATCCACCGATTCCCCCATCCCGATAATACCTCCGGAGCACACGGTCAGTCCGGCCTTGCGCGCGTTGCCGATGGTTTTTAGGCGGTCATCGTAGCCGCGGGTGGAGATCACCTCTTTATAGTATTCTTCGCTGCTGTCCAGGTTGTGATTATAGGCATAAAGACCGGCGGCGGCCAGTCGTTCGGCCTGATTGGGGGTAAGCATGCCGAGTGTGGCACAAACTTCCATATCCAGGCCGTTGACCGTACGAACGAGGTCGAGCACCTGATCAAATTCGGCATCGTCGCGTACGTTCCGCCAGGCGGCTCCCATACACAGGCGACTACTGCCAAGGCCCTTCGCTCTTTCTGCGGCGGTGCGCACCTGATCGACGGTCATCAGGGCATTCTCCTCGATATCCGTGTGGTAGCGAGCGGCCTGGGGGCAGTACCCGCAGTCTTCGGGGCAACCGCCGGTTTTGATGCTCAGCAGGCTGGAGACCTGTACTTCGTTCGGGTCGTGGAACTGCCGGTGCACCGTAGCGGCACGGAAGAGGAGTTCCATTAAGGGCTGGTCGTGTAGCTGCCTAAGCTCTTCGAGCGTCCAGTTGGCAGCGATGTCGGTAGGTTGGGCGGTCATGGGGGGCAAATATAGCAAGGCAAGCCCGGTTCATGGGTCTCAGGCGATATTCTCATTCCACCGCATAGATATACCACCACTTTTCCCTGTCCAGCAGGCCGAACGGAACGTAGGGCAGCAGCGATTCGGGGCGATCACTATAGACCAGGCGGGCGTTGTCCGGCGGGCGGGGCGTTTCTCGCGTGCGCGTCAGGTAGAGACAGGGCGACGGAGCGCAGGGACCAAGCTCGTTGGTAATTCCAGACTTGATCCGGTGACTGGGTCGAAGGTAAAACCGCCCCGTAGCGTCTTCGGCCAGGAGGACGCGGGCATCGGGGCCCGTGAGTGTTGCAGGACCGGGATACGCCTCGTACAGGAATCTTAGGGTGGCGATCTCCGTGGCAGCCGGACGGAACACCACGATCGCTAAAAGTACCGTATTCATAAGCACGCAAACCCACGCCAGTTTATTGACACAAGTGAAGTTCAAAAGGTGGGCGAATCGATCAAGGACCGCCTGCCAGGCGCCTGCCATCAGCACTGGAAGTAACGGGATGAGGGGATATAAGAAGCGAATGTCCTTTCGGCCAATGAGCGAATGAACTAACAGGAAAACCCCGATCGCCCAGCTGAGGGGGTCTCTGCGGAATCGGTATAGGTAATAGCAGGTACCAGCCAGGTAGAGCAGACCTAAAGGTGGAATTCCTCTCAGGACAACGAGTTTGAGGTACGCCCACCAGGGTAGGGTACCGTAGCCGGCGGCCTTTCCTTCTATCAGGTTTGCGGAAAGGTAATTCCAGGCGGGAGAGGTCCACTCCCCGTACAGCCAGTAGATAAGCGGATAGCAAACACCCAACACGGCCAATCCTCCTGCCAGGGAGAGCAACATTCCCTGCCATTCTTTCCGGTAACAAAGCAGATACCATAAGTAGAAGCCTGCCACGAACAGGGCCATCTGGTATCGGAAGAGAAAGGATAATCCGAACAGGGCCCCCGCGACAAAGGCCCATCTCCCCCCACCGGAGGTGAAGCTGTTCGGTCCCGGTCGATAGAGCGGATAACACAAAAGACCGGCGATGGCCGCCAATCCGCCCCAGTTTTCGCTTGAAAAGCGGACCCCGTTGTAATACAGGCACCAGTTAAAAAGTAAGAGTACCAAGAATACGTTTCGGGTCGATGGGGAAAGCTGGTCTCCATAACGAGCAAACAGCCCCCGCAGCACAGTTAAGGTGGCAATTGCGGATAGGACACGAAGTAAAAATGCTACAAAGAAAGGGTTAACCGGTCCAAGCCAATCCATTAGTCGGTATAGTCCGAATACCAAAGCCGGTTGCAAGGCAGGACGCATAGCTTCCTGGAACTCCCAGCCTAGATGGCTCGCCGAAGCAAGCCCCAATTTGAAGGCTGCGAATTCCAGGATTTGGAAGTGCTCGTCACTTTGGTGGTGGCCGACGCTAAAGTAAGCGGTGAGGAGAAAAAGGAATCCTGCCAGTGCCCAAGGGTACCTATTCATGTGGCCGGAGCTGATGTTTCTCCACTGCCGGGGCAAGCGAATCAATTACGGCGGCGGGATTTTCGGAAAGGAGGAAGGCCAGGTCGGGCTGTCCGGCGTCCACCCAACAACTGTACCATGCCGAACCAACGCTGCGAATGGCGGCCCGGAAGCGGTCTTCCACCATGCCGTCCATGGCCTTTGACCAGGCTTTGGCGTATTCCGTACACTGCGTGCGTACCTGCCTTCCGAGTCGCTCTTCAAAGCACATTTGTTGATCGGCCGGGAACGCCTCACGTAGTTGCATTTCCGTCTCCAGCACACTGTCAACCAGGGCATGGCTTTTCAGTACGATATCCCAATAGTAGGTTTGTGGATCGGCGATGTATTCGGCTGGACCAACGAAATAGTCATAGGCGTCGTCGGCGAATAGCTCAGGTAACCGACTTTCCCAAAAGGCGTGGATTCCCGTTTGACCGGTCAGTTGACCATTGTAATTCTCCGTAGTGTGCAAGGGAACGTGGGCGTCACCTACGTAATGGCCCATTTCGGCTGAAAGCTGCAGGATTCGATCGGCATCACCCTCCAGGAAAGCCTGCGTTAACCAGCGGTGGTGCCGCAGCAGGTGGTAGGGGAGTATGCCGTGATCACTAAAGGACTCGGAAAGTATAAACCGGCTGCCGCTTAAGGGGAGGCCCAGGGCGATGAGGGTATCCGTCGGATCCGCTTCCAGGCTACCGTACCACATCCGCCGGTAATCTCCGAACGGTAGGTCAATGGTATGCGATTCGGATCGAAGAAGAACAATGCCATCCCGGCGTAAAACGGTGTCGACCTGCCAAATTAGGGTGTCACCGGTGCCGCCCACGTCAAGCACCCGCCCGTACTGCATTCGGGCTTCGGCGTAATTCCTGGGAAGGTTGTCGAACGGATAGCTTCCATGGCTGTCGAGATCCACGTAATGGCGGATCGCCTCGCCCCGTGCGGCATACCTTCTTTTATCCGGGTCGACGGCGTGCTCACTTAGGTAGTCGATGTGTTGCCGGAAGAAGGGCATCATTTCCACGGGAAGGGTAAAGGTCGCCAGTCGGTTGATCCGGCGATGACCAAAGAATCCCCAGTCAGTTTTGTGGATTCCAATGGAGAGACACACCGCTCCAAATAGTAGGATCATCCCCACCAAAGCGTATCCCTTAGAACGAATCATACCCGACTAATAGTGGTTGGGTAGTTTCAACGGCCATAAGTGCCCAGTCCCTTCCGTCATTGATAAAGGCGGTATAGGCCATTAGCTCCCGGGCGGCCGAGTCCGGGAAACGGTACCGTGGATATACCTGCACGTTCTGTTCCGGTTGCCCGGCCTCCTTGATGCGTATAGTGGCAAAAGGAAGTTGTTGTCGGGCGGCTTTGATGCCCGAGGTATCCTGGTTCTGGTAGCGACTGATATAGTAGTCTTCGTAACGGCTCAGTACGCCTTCCGCCACGCCGAACGGAATCTCTTTTACCGGACCCGCACTCGGAACAAGTGGGATCACCCGAAACGTACTCTCGGAAGTTCTCTCCATCCGGAAGCCCTTGCTTTCTTGCCGCGGATAAGCAATGCTGAGGTACGCCACTTTTTCGGGATCGACGTCAAAAAGGACTTTAGAGCGCCATTCGTCTCCCCGCAGGTTAAATCGGTGGCGGACGTTACCACTCCAGAGGGGAAGATGGACGACGTAAGGGTTTTCGCTGCCCTCCATGATAGCGGCTGTCCCCAGTTCGCCGTTCGTACCGCCTCCAATGTAGTATCCCCGCAATTTGTTGTCCTCCGCATCGAAGAGCTGAACCAGGATCCCACCCCCGGCAAGACTGCGCACGAGGTTCGGTACCGCCGTGCTGGAGGGCAAACTGCGAACCTCCATTTTTTCCACGGCTTGTAATAGATTCTTCATCGCGTTTTCGTTCGCCGGATACCCGTCATAGGTCCATCCGGTAGGCCCCCCCCGCAACAATTCGGTCCGGTTTCCCTCGCGGTCGGCAATGAAGATCCGGTCAATCTTTTCTGACTCGGGGTAGCCAAAGGCCCGGTCGTTGATCGTTGCCGTTACCGTCGGATCCACGGTGGCGAAATAAGCTACGCCACCGAGAAGGATAAGGGCCCCGAAAAGTATGAGCGTTCTGCGCATGGCTGTTAGTTGCTTGCATAGCGTCGGCGCCGCAGGTAATTGAATACCAATCCGAAGACGGCGAGCAGGAGCAAAGGTACCCCTAGGTTCAGAACGCGCCAGTACCCCGCCTCGGCCAGTGCCCGATTCTGATCGAGCAAACGGAGCTTGACCTGTTTACTGCGGCTGGTGATGACCCCGTCCGGATTCAGCAAGTACTCTATCGCGTTGAGCATAAACGCCTTGTTGGCGTAGGGTATCTTGGAATATGGGTTGACACCGAGGAAGCCGATCTCACCGCGACTGTTGACGCTGTTGGCCAGCACATCACCGTCGCTGATCACGATCATGGCCGTAGGAACGGATTTTGCCCGGTAATCCATGCTACTCTGGCGAAGGACGGCCTCGTTTTCGCGGCTCAGCCGGTTGGCGTACGGACTTTCGAAGGTTCCCTCCAGCAAAACGGCCAGGGGCAGGTCTTCTTCATCGAAGCGGTCCAGATCGACACTGAATTTCTGGGCATCCAGGTCAATAGGGGAGGGTAGGCGCTGCCGCCGGCTGTTGTCGCTACTGGATAGCAGGACGGTTTCCTGTACGCCTTCACTCCCCGATACGTATTCTATAAGGGTGGGGTAGCGGAGATCCACCCCGTCGATGTTCTGGACGATCGGGTGATCCGCCCCGGGCAGGGCGAGCACATGGTAGGGGAACGCTACGAGGGTGGGCTTCGGTCCGGATTGTCCCTGGGTGGTCACTATCGGGATGGGGGTGTTGACGAGATCAAGGACGAGTTGATTACCCAGGCGAAATCCGTACCGGAAGAAAAGATCGTCCAGGCCAAGGTCCCTCGATTGGGGGTAAGCCTCTCCGGTCGCTCGCAGACTGTCGAAATCCATCGCTACGGCATCCAAGGCCCAAATGATCTTCCCTCCATTCATGACGTATTGGTCGAGCTTGAAGGCCTGAAAATCAGTAAACGGGACCGTTGGTTTAGCTACGATAAGCAATTTGATCTCCTGCGGGATGGTAGAAAAACTGTCGAGGTACACCGGCCCTAAGTCGTAATCCTTGCGCAATTCCGAGACCAGGTCGGCGGTAGCGCGGGCACCGAGTTCCCCGTTTCCAAGCGTAAAGCCGACAATGGGTTTCTCGTCGTTCGTCAGGCTGGTGATGGCCTGCATGAATTTATACTCGATAAGGTTTTCTGCCTGGTTAAGCTGCTGGGCCAGCGGAACGTCGGGGCGGGTGGTCTCCAACATGGGCACTACCCGGTACCGATTCCCGTAGTAGAATAGGGCGTAGGGGTAAATGGCTTTCGTCGTTCGCTCGCCGGCGGTCTGCTGGTAATCCGTAAGGGGGATTATCCCATCTTCCAGCATGGCCTCCTGTCGTTCACGGATCTCGTCGGCATCTCCGGCCAGGGGGTCCACGAATTCGTATTCAATGTAACCTGTATAGCCGGTAAAATCCTCCAGGGTTTCGGCCACGCGGGTTCGGAGACGATCATAACTGGCCGGCAATTCTCCATCGAGCAGTATGCGGATGTACACGGGTTCTTCCAGGTCGCTTAAACGTTCGACGGTGTTGTCGGTGAGCGTGAAGCGCTGATCTTCCGTCAGGTCAAGGGCGGAATATAGCCGGACGCCACCCAAACGGGCATTTGCCAGAACGTTGATGACCACCAACAGGGCTACGGCGAGCAGGAACTGCATCAAAGACTGTACCCTATGTTTTTTTTCGAGTGACTGCATGGCAAACGGCGGCGAAGATAACGATTGGACCCACTAACGAGAACGGTATTACTTTCGGTACCCGAAATGAAGCATCTACTTGTCGCCCTCGGCGCCTTTCTCCTGATATATTTGGCCGTCACCTTTTTCGTCAGCGGAATGGTACTCGATACGCCGCGCCGGAGCCCGGAAGAATCCTTTCGTATCGCGGAGGAGCGTTGGCGGCTGAACCTTGACAGCGTACAGGCGTCCTTGCCCCCTCGGGAGGACATTGCCTTCCTAAGCCCGGTGGATGGGATCACGCTTCGCGGTTGGTACTACCACCGGGACAGCGCTACCTGCGGTGTCATTTTCGCCCATGGGTACCACGATACGCGGGTCGCGATGCTGAAGTATACACCTTTCTTCAACCGCTGCGGTTGTGATCTGCTACTCTATGACCACCGAGGATTCGGGGACAGTGATGAAGCCTTCGCTACCGGCGGCGTTAATGAAGCTGCAGACTTGTTGGCTGCCCACCGCTTTTTTCAGGAACGGACGAGACTGAGCGATGATCGTATCGGGTGGTTGGGGGAAAGTTGGGGGGCCGCCACCGTTCTCATTGCCGCTGGACAGGACGACATTCGCCCGGCCTTCGTGATCGCTGAAAGTCCGTTTTCCGACTGGGAAACGGCCATTACCGAACGAGGTGTAAAAGATTTCGGCCCGGTACTGTCCCTGCTCACCCCGGGCACTTTCGCCTGGGTTGGATGGCGAAACGGAACGGACTTTGCCGCGGCCAGTCCGCTGCGCTACGCCGACCGCGTAGTTTCTCCCGTCCTGTTGATTCATTCTCTCCAGGACACCCTGACCGCTCCCGTTCAGTCGGACCTGATAGCGGAACAGATCCACCCTGAATTACTTACCTACCGTCCGCTCGACTGGGGAGCATGGCATGCCCACAACGTCGTTTGGCGGCCGCGGGCGTATGAGAAGATGATTGGCGATTTTCTGCGAGAGAACAGCGCGGCTTTATGCGAGTGAGGCGGGGTGCTGGGAATTGCCCTGGCAACGAATGCGCTTAATGTCGGGTACCGATTATCCCTTGAGAGTTGTACGTTGTACCTTTGGATACCTGCAAAGACGTGCTGCCATGAGTCTACTGTTAAAATCAGCACCCCATATGAAGCGAATAAGTCGAATATGCTGTCTTTTCCTTTTCCTGGGCCTACTAACGGCCTGTGAGGAAGATATCAATCCCAACTACGCCAAAGATGTAGCCGATCCCGAATATTTTCATCGTTCGGTAAAGCAACTTACGGACGTCATTGTCCATGATATCTTCTCGCCCCCCGTGGCCAGTCGCATCTACGCGTATTCCAGTATTGCGGGATACGAAGCGATGGCCGCCGGTGATCCGAATCTGGCAAGCCTCGCTGGTCAGATTCCGCATCTTGAACCTGCGCCCCCGCCGCCCCCCGGCACGGAAATCGCCTATCCCCTTGCCGCGGTAGCCGCCCAAATCAAAGTGGGTAAAAGTTTGATCTTCAGTGAAGACAAGATCGACACCTACCGCGATCAGCTATACGCCGAGATGCAGAAGATAAGGATGCCCGTCGAGGTCTTTGAAGCCTCCGTAGCTTACGGGGAGCAGGTCGCCGATCACGTCATTGCCTGGTACGATGGCGACATGTACAAGCAAACCCGAACGTTTCCCAAGTATTCCATCACGGACGATGAGTCGAAGTGGCAGCCGACCCCTCCTGATTACATGGACGGGATCGAACCCAGTTGGATGAAGATCCGGACGTTCACCCTAGATAGTGCCGATCAGTTTATCCCGCCGCCACCCACCGAATATAGCCTGGATCCGGACAGTAAATGGATGGCTGAGGTCGAAGAGGTGTACAACGTCTTCAAAAACGTCACGGACGACGAGTCTGCCAAGCGGCAGGCAATAGCGCAGTTTTGGGATTGTAATCCTTACGTAAGCCATACGGTGGGTCACCTAATGTTTGCCACCAAAAAGATTACCCCCGGTGGTCACTGGATCAACATTTCCGCCATCGCGGCTCGGAAGGCGGACGCCGACTTCTCCCGTACCGTAGAAACCTATGCGGTGACCAGCATCGCCATGTTTGACGCCTTTATCAGTTGCTGGGACGAGAAATATCGCAGTAAGCTGGTACGCCCGGAAACCTTTATTAATCGGCACATGGATCAGGAATGGCGGCCGCTGCTGCAGACCCCGCCCTTCCCCGAGCACACCAGCGGGCATTCCGTGGTGAGCCGGGCGTGTGCGATCGTCCTTACGGATATCTACGGCGATAATTTTTCCTTTGACGACGATAGCGAGATGGAGTACGATTTGCCTTCCCGCAGTTACCCCAGTTTTCTGGCAGCGAGTGAGGAAGCCGCTCTCAGTAGGTTGTACGGGGGTATCCACTTTAGGCCGTCCATTGACTTCGGCATCGTTCAGGGAGAGGCAGTGGGTAATCACGTTCTCGAGCGAATCCACACTCGCCCGGCCATATCGGAGGAGAGAATACAGTGAATTTTACCCTCGCTTTATTGATCCAACTGATCGTTTACCTCGTATTGCTCGTTTTCGAGCCCTACGCTGGTACCTTACTCGCGGCGATATTGGGTGCTATCGCCCTGGCGATCTGGTTGCTTAGTTATGTAGTGGAGTTGGTCGAGCCCAGCCGGGTACCCCGAAGCTACTACGGCTATGTGCTGGCGGCATGGATCGCGCCGATGTTGGCGCTGGTAGGCTACCTGTTGTTGAATGGGGAAATAGGCTGGATATGATGCCGAACATGTCGCCGCATGCCTTGCTTGAATAGACCATGAAGCGATTTATCATCTATTCGCGCGGTCGATTATCGGCATTCGGATATGCTTTCAAGGGGGCTTATGATCTACTTCGGAATCACGCCCCTTCCAAGATTCATATGCTGGCGTTTGTCAGTATGCTGGTCGTCTCGTGGGGGCTTGATTTCCCCCTTTGGAAATGGGTTGCCGTATTAATTTGCTCCGGCATGGTGCTGGCCGCCGAGGCCCTGAACACCGCCGTTGAGTACGTCGTGGACCTTGTCAGTCCTGACTATCATATACTAGCCGGTAAGGCTAAGGACGTGGCTGCCGGCGCCGTTCTCTTTACCGCTGTCTTCTCCGGAATCGTAGCTCTCCTCCTGATCGTCGATGCCATTTGGTGGCACAACCCCGGGGTCATTTACTAGTAGGTCTTGGTCATATTTTCGGGAACCAGAAGGATATAGTCCGCGGTACCTTCCCACTCCTCGCGCAAATCTCGCATATCGCGCTGTTCCAAAGTGGAAATTGTAATTACTCTTAATTGTGGTTTGTACTGCCGCAAATACCAGGCAATTCCTTCGTAATTATCGCTGTGGTAACTTCCGTTCAGGTGTAGGAACGGCCGTCCGGGCCGGGCGTGATTGACGATTTGCCACGCCATGGTAGCATCCTTAATAGCCTGTGCCTTGGGGAAATTATCGCCCGCGTGCGGGTTGCTCTGATTGGGCATCCGCATGGCTTTATAGCTGGCGAGTTCCGGATTGTAGGGTGGGGGAATAGGCGGTAAGTGCGCCAGGTCTTCGGATTCAAGGGTTTTCAGGTAGATGAACCCCCGCTGAAACACCATCTGGGCGAATTGCCGCGGAATGTTGGTGGCCACCACGTCGACACTGTCCGCTCGAGCGCGCAGCAGGATAGGGAGGTAATCGGTGTGGAAATTAGGCCAAACACCTCCCGTATAGTGATCCAGTTCTTCCACGGTAAGACTGTCGGCCATAAAGCTGGACAGGGCATCCTGCTCATCGGTTTCGAACATTTCCATACCGAGGTCATAGTCGCCGAGCGCTTTAATGACTTCCAGCTGCATCCAGTGGGAGATCGGGTTATTGTGGTATTCACCGAACAGGATGACGTCCGCTTGCCTCAATTCACGGGCCATGTTCGAGAAGGGGACTTCCCGACCCCGCGTATCGAATAGGGCAAAAGCACGTGGATTAGTCTGTGCCGGGAGCGTGAGCCCTAGCAGCATTAGACTAATCCACGTTAAAAGTAATCTCATAGACTTGGCCGTTTGCGTCCAGCCAAAGATAGAAACTAGTACGGCATCTCGCCACCGGTGGCTCCCATCACCTCTCCGGTGATATAGCTGGCTTCCTGGGAGGCCAGCAGTACGTAGATAGGTGCTAGCTCTACGGGTTGTCCAGGCCGCTTGAAGAGGGTGGAGCTGCCGAATTTCTCGATTTTATCCTGGGGTTGTCCGCCGGATGACTGTAGCGGCGTCCAGAATGGACCGGGAGCCACGGCGTTGACCCGAATTCCCTTTTCAGCCACCTGAGCGGCCAGGGCCTTGGTGAAGGCAACGTTGGAAGCCTTGGTCTGCGCGTAATCGATCAGACTAGCGGAAGGATCAAAGGACTGCACCGAAGCGGTGTTGATGATGGAGGCACCCGCGGTCATATGCTTCAGCGCCGCTTTCGTGATCCAGAAAGGAGCGTAGACGTTCACCTTGAAGGTGTTGTCGAACTGCTCCGTGGTCAATTCATCGATCTTCTTCTCGAAAGTCTGCCGCCCGGCGTTGTTCACCAGGATGTCCAATCCACCGAGTTCGCTGACGGCCTTTGCCACCAGCTCTTCGCAGAAACGCTCGGATACGATGTCGCCGGGTATGGCCACGGCCTTGCGACCTTCCGCCTCAATCAGTTTAATGACCTCTTGGGCGTTAGATTCCTCGCTGGGCAGATAGCAAATCGCCACGTCGGCGCCTTCGCGGGCATAGGCGATCGCTGCGGCCCGCCCGATACCGGAATCACCACCGGTGATGAGTGCTTTCCGGTCCTGAAGCCGGCCGAAACCCACGTAGCTTTCCTCCCCGTGGTCGGGTTCGGGCGTCATCTTATTAACGGAGCCTGGCCGATCCTGCGGTTGCCGCGGAAAGGGCGGCTGCGGATACTGCTTGCGGGGGTCCTGTTTGCGGTAGCGGTCGGTTAATTTATCGGTTGAAGTCATTGACAGATAGTTTAATTAATGCGTATACCTTTCGAACGGGGACCATTTCTCATATGTTTGGCCCAATCACCGGCTACAATTTCTAACAACTTGTTTACGAGCAGTACCGCCTATTTTCCGCCCCTTGCCTGGTTCACGCAGGCGCTTCGGTCCGGTAAGTGGGCGTGGGAGGGGCACGAGAATTACCAAAAGGGTGGCTGGCGCAATCGCTGTCGTATTGCTACGGCCAACGGGCCCTTACTGCTGAGCGTACCACTTGAAGGGGGGAAACACCGGCAGATGCCCGTGCAAGCGGTGAAAATCAGCTACCGCACCGACTGGCAGCGACAGCATGAGCAAACGATCAGAAGTGCCTACGGGCGGGCTCCTTACTTCGAGTTTTACGCCGATCCGCTGTTTGCCGCGGCTCGCAGCGGAAATAATACGTTATGGGACTACAACTGGCTGCTGACTACGACCATCATCAGCTTATTGCAGCTTCCCCTTGATCTTTCCGTTACGGAGAATTTTGGCGGCGGAAGCGCAGGATCAGAGACCATTGCGGAAGCTAACCCCCCATACCGCCAGGTATTCGAAGAGCGGCATGGATTTATTGAGGGCCTGAGTATTCTGGACGCTCTCTTCTGTATGGGGCCGGAATTTATGACGCTTTCCTTGCGGGAATAATCGCCTTACCTTCGCTACATGACCAACCTCATCGATCCCAACTTGCAGGCCGACCGGGCCCGTTTGGAAGAGATAATCAAGCGGCTGCACGAACTGACCATCCGTATCGGACATGAGGAAATGGCCCAGACGGTCAGCGACCTGCGTAATCGGATTTTCGAGCCTTTCATGTTCGTGATCGTCGGGGAGGTAAAAGCCGGTAAATCGAGCTTTGTCAACGCTTTACTTGCCACCGGACAGGAAATCGCCAAGGTGGCTCCGCAACCCATGACGGATACCATCCAGCAGATCCTTTACGGAGAAGAACTGCGGGAAGTCACGGTGAACCCCTACCTAAAAAAGATCTTCCTACCCGTTGATATCCTTAAGGAGATCGCGATCGTCGATACTCCCGGTACCAACACCATCGTGGAGCATCACCAGGAAATAACCGAGCAGTTCATTCCCGCCAGTGACCTGATCGTGTTCGTATTTGAAGCCAAGAACCCCTACCGGCAGTCGGCCTGGGACTTCTTCAAGTACATCCACGGCGACTGGCGGAAGAAAACCATCTTCGTGCTGCAGCAGAAGGACCTGGCTACCGAGAATGAACTGGAGGTGAATACCGAAGGGGTGGCCGAGAAAGCCCGAAAAGAAGGTATAGAAATTCCGAAGGTGTTCGCCGTCTCCGCACGTGATGAGCAGCTAGGGGCTTCAAACACCGGTTTTGATGCCTTGCGGGCGTACATCGCCGCGAATATTACCGGGGGTAGGGCTCCTCGACTAAAGCTGAACAACAGCATACTTACCGCTCAGACCATCAACGGACGGATAGCCGACGGTCTGGAAGTAAGGCGCAGCCAATTCGAGGCCGATACGATCTTCCGGACCGATATCGTGGAGACACTCGACGAGCAGGTTGCCCAGAGCAATAAGCAGGTTGACCTGATGGTGGAAAACCTCTTGCATACTTACGACAATATCACGCGGGAAAAGCTGGAAGAGTTGCGAAGCGGACTGTCCATGTTCGGGTTGATAAAGCGGAGTGTTGCCTCCAGGTTCGGGAGCACACTAAATCCCAAAATGTGGCTGCAAAGCCTCGCGGCTGGCCTGGAAACCGATCTCAACGACAAGCTACGGGCCCGCCTCAACGAGCAAGTCGTGGATCTTGCCGAGCGGATACAATACATGGTCAAGACGATCGATCTTAAGATTCGTAACAGTGAAACCATCCTTAAGAACGATCACGAGCTATTCTCGAATATAGCTGAGCGCAGGGAGAATATCCTGCGTGACCTCCAGGATGCGTTTAATCGATTCGTGGGTAAAACGGAAAACTTCACGGACGACAGCCTGCTTGCCGACCGGGACAGTCTGGCGCCTAGCTTGGCCGCCGGGGGTGGCGTGGCCGCGCTGGGGGTCATTCTGATGGCCCTCAGTAGCCTTCCCTTACTGGACGTCACGGGTGGTATCCTAACCACGATAGGGGTGATCTTTACCGGTTTCAGTACCAGGGGAATGCGTAAGCGGATCACCGAAGGTTTCGAAGCGGAGATAACCACCGGCCGACAGCAGTTGTCGAAGGAACTGGAGGATCGGCTGAAGTCCTATATCGGGACGCTTCGGCAGCGAATAGAAACCAATTTCAGCCGCTTCGATGAGATGTTGGAGCGGGAACAAAAAAACCTGCTCATCCTGGAAGGTACCCACCGGGAGGTCGACGAGCAGCTGGGGGCACTCTCTCAGGAACAATAGACGGGGAACGTGGCGCATCGTTATTTTTTGATCAACAAGCCATTTGGGATGCTCAGCCAGTTTACGCGCGAAGTTCCGGAGCATCGCACCCTGGCCGATCTGTTTGACTTTCCTCCACAGGTGTATCCCGTCGGGCGGTTGGACCGGGATAGCGAAGGGCTTCTTCTATTAACCGATGATCGCCGGTTCAACGATCGGTTGCTCAATCCCAGGCACGGTCACCAGCGCACCTACTGGGTACAGGTCGAAGGAGCCCCTTCCGCGTCGGATCTTGGCGAGCTTGCCGCTGGTCCCATGATCAGGATCAAGGGGAAAGGTTACCAAAGTCGGCCACTCCAGGTAGAACGGATCACTCCTGAGATCTCCCCCAGGAATCCTCCCATACGCGTACGAAAGAACATTCCGGAGACCTGGCTGAGTCTTACCATGACGGAGGGGAAGAACAGGCAGGTGCGCCGCATGTGTGCCGCAATAGGGTATCCTGTACTGCGGTTGGTTCGCTATAGCATCGATGGGGTAAGTCTGGATGATCTAGCAGGTAGCGAGGTGCTGGAAGTATCGCAAGCATGGTTGCGGGCCCGGCTTGAACTTCCGTAGTGAATTTGCGATTCTTGCAATAAAATCTTTTCTTAGAGCAGCGCAGCAGGGCCTCGGTCCCGCCCGCGTTCAGTAAACCTACCGCCATGGAAGAATTACGTCGGAAAATGGAGCACTCGGCCTTCGGCGTTTGTGCCTGGCTCGGGGATATGATGGGGATACAGCGTAGCCGGGTGCGGATCTATTTCATTTATTTGTCTTGTTTGTCTTTGGGATCGTCCCTCTTATTTTACTTTTTTCTTGCCTTTTGGCTAAATATCAGGGAATACCTGCGGGAGGGTCGGCGCCAGATCGGGCTCTAACCGTCCGGGCAACGGCAGCTTGTTTGAACTTCCGCTCCTCGCCATTGACTTGGTCTTAATGGCCGATATATTGCAAAGAAAATAGTTGCTTCATCCCTCAAGCTTCTCCTTTCCTCGGAGATTTAAATCCCTCGATTTGGGTGCTATTGCCTGATTCGGAAAGTCCCAACTGCTCTAAGTCTATAAGATTAGCCCACGCATTTCGTTAGGCTACTATACTTCTTGCCTTCCGATAGCGGAAGGTGGGGGTATCTCATGAATTTTAAACCGTGACGCTTTGATACGTTCTTTTCAATTGGCAATGCTGGCCATCGCCTTGTGTGGTGGGCTATCAGCGCAAAGCTTACCCTTACAACCAAGTCAGGTAAAAGCTGATTTTGCTATTGTTCCTGCTGCTACCCAGGTTTCCCCAGGAGATGCCGTGCTCGTTTACCAATACGGGGGAGCTACCACGGCACCCAGCGGCGCGGATGCGGGAAAAATAGTAGATATCGGAACGGCGGGTCAATACGAAACCTCGACCGTGCGTAGCCTTTCCGGCGATACCATTTTTTATTCCCCAGCGCTGGGTAAGGTCTACGATCCGGTTTATACCCAGTTAGTTGTAGACGCCGGGGGCGAGGACCGCAGGGTTAATGATCTTACGGCTGACTTCTTTAACGGTGCAACGGGGGGGGTGATCTTTCTGACTGCTGAAAAAAGCCTGACTATTTCCGGAACCCTGGACGCTGGGGGTAGAGGACTCCGTGGCGGCAAGGGTGTAATAAAGCCAGGCGACTGTAATTTCCTCAGTCCGGCGGATGGGTATACCTATCCGATTGGTGACTTCCAGGGCACCTGGCGGGGGGAGGGCGTATCTCCGGTGGTAACGGGTCGAGAACTCGGCCGGGCACCATCCGCGAATGGCGGGGGCGGTGGCAACGATCACAATTCCGGCGGCGGGGGAGGATCCAATATTGCCCGCGGTGGTAGCGGCGGGAAAAATATTACCACTTCTCCCTTTCGCTGCCGCGGTCAGTATCCCGGCATCGGAGCGTACGGGCTTGATGCCGATCCGGATCGCGTATTTCTCGGTGGGGGCGGTGGCGCCGGGCACGCCAACAACACCGACAAGGCCGCTGGTGGTAACGGGGGCGGTCTGATCGTACTCTCCGCACCAAGTATTCATTTTGAAAGTGGCTCAGAGATACTTTTGGCGGGGGCGGCAGGTGCCAGCGTAAACGGCGATGGTGCCGGTGGCGGTGGTGGTGGCGGCACTTTGCTCTTGCTAGGTGATGATATCACGGGCAGTTTAAATGCCGACCTACAGGGCGGTAGTGGTGGCGATACGAATAATCAGGACGACCGCTGTTTCGGACCGGGCGGTGGCGGGTCCGGTGGAAGACTACTCATAGCGGGAGATTACGGAACGCTCACGTTGAACGCTAATTTTGAGGGAGGTAGCGCCGGAATACGGACGGGAAGTGCGATTTGCGGTCCCACGGATGGAGCCGCTGAGCCAGGGCAAGAGGGTAACCTGCAAACGATCACCTTCTCCCGACCAGCCAGCGCATTTACCCTGAGTAGCGACAGTGCGTGTCCCGGAGAATCGATTCGGGTAAACGATAACAGTACGGGAGCAGACGAAGTAAGCTGGAAGTTGCTTCCGGATACTGCCGGACTTAAGGTTACCCGGGATGAGGAAGGGCTAAGCATTGTCCTTACAGGCGAAGCGAAAGGGAGCTATTTTCTCACGCAAACCCTCGCCGCTAATGGTCGGGGCTATCCCGGAGATACCCTCTCTTTTAAGGTACACGATGTGGCTACGGCGGATTCCGTATCGGCTCAAATGGATGGCAACTACGTCACCGTTACCGTTGCTGAGGCGGAGGGATATGCTCAGATCAGTTACGACTTTGGAGACGGCACCGTGGTTAGTACCGAGGCTACCTCGCTCGGGCATCGCTACGAATCACCCGGGAGTTACCCGATTAGCGTTACCCTGGCCAATAGGTATTGCGGTAATCTGATTATCGAGGGACCCACGGTTGACTCGCGGGAACCTTCGCGGGCCCTGATTCTGGAGAAAGACCCGACAGGGTGCCCGCCACTGACCATAACCCCCTTCGACCTAAGTCAAGGAAGCTACGATTCCCGCCGCTGGGACTTTCCCGGGGGGGAGTCCGCCAATTCCGCCGACGAAAAACCTTCGATTACCTATACCAAGCCCGGAACGTATACCCTGACCCTGACGTTGCAGGGAAATACCGTAGGCGGTGATACGACGGCTACCCTAGAGGTGATCGTTTTTGAAGCGCCCACGGCCGACTTTGACTATTCAATCGATAATGGCCAGGTTTCTTTTACCAACCGCAGCACCGGGTCGGTGGAGAGCAACTGGTCGTTCGGTGACGGCGCCACAAGCGAAGCTGAGAACCCGGTCCATACCTATACCAAAGACAGCACCTACGCCGTAACCTTGATCACTACCGGATCATCCTGCACCGACACGTTGCGTCAGGAAATAACCATAAATGCAACTACCGCTACCCATGATCTGACCTCAGTGGGCGTGACGATATTTCCGAATCCTACAACGGGCTTAGTCCGGATCGGAGGACCGGCATCTGTCATAAGTGCGTACGATGCGCGGGGGAGGAAGATCGCCGCAGAGAATTCCTCGGTCGATCTGACGAACGAACCGCCAGGCATCTACCTGCTACAATTGCGCGTAGCCGGAAAGACCTATCTGGTGCGCGTAGTGAGGCAATAGGACGAGCCAACCATTAACGATCTTCGGGCGTAATTGTCGACACCTTGCCACTTACCCGGTGATTCAAGATTGAAGAATTACCTTCCGGATTTCCAGAAACAATGAAGCTTTGAAAGAAACCGTCCACAACCACTCGAATTCTCCACTGGGCCTCGCTATCGTCGGTATCGGTGGAGCGGTAGGTACTACGGCCGTAGCGGGCATCGAGCTTATCCGTAGCGGAAAACAAACGCTCGCCGGACTCCCACTTGCGGAATTCGGGAACGCTGGCCTGTGTCCCTATGAAAACCTGCGATTTCAGGGTTGGGATCTATTCGATGTTGATTTACGTACCGCCGCCGAGTCGCATAACGTACTCACCCCAAATCATTTAGAGTCAGTGGGTGATGCCCTTGCTAAAATAAAGCCGTGGCCCGCGATCAGTAATCGCAACTACTGTGCGGGCGTGACGCGAGAGAAGGATAACAGCGAGACGCACCGGGAATTGATCGCTACGATACAGGATCAGTTGCAGCGTTTTTCCCACGAAATCCAGGGGAGGGTAGTCATGATCAACCTGGCCAGTACCGAGCATGCAATAGATGGAACGGATAAGATCTTTTCTACCATCGAGGCATTTGAGGAAGCACTTGACAACAACCATCCCGGGATAACCCCCGCCATGCTTTACGCCTACGCCGCGATTGCCCTTGGAGTTGGGTACGGTAACTTCACGCCGAGTAGGTCCGCGGACATTCCCGCCCTCCGGGAACTAGCTCTACAGAAATCGGTACCTCTGGCCGGGAAAGATGGGAAGACCGGGCAAACCTTTATCAAAACGGTTATTGCACCTGCGCTCCGCGCCCGCGCCCTGCACGTGGACGGTTGGTTTTCCACCAATATCCTAGGTAACCGGGACGGGGAAGCGCTGCGCGCACCAGGCTCACTGGATAATAAGGTGGGAACAAAAGGCGATGTTCTGGAAAGTTGTCTGGGATACCCAGTCGAGGATCACCTTATTCGGATCAATTACTATAAACCGCGCGGAGACGATAAGGAAGCCTGGGATAATATCGACGTCTCCGGATTCCTTGGACAGCCAATGCAGCTCAAAGTCAACTTTCTCTGTAAAGACAGCATCCTCGCCGCTCCCTTGGCCATTGAGATCGCGCGTTGCCTGGACCTGGCCGCCGAACGAGGTGAAGGTGGGGTCATCGAAGCCCTGTCGGCGTTCTTTAAAGCTCCGGCCACCGTAGACGGCCGCGCTCCGGACCACAGTTTTCCAAAGCAGCAACAAGCATTGGTGAAGTGGCTGACTACCTGAACCCGATGCCGTGACCCCTTTACGTTACGCCTATAATACGAATGGCTGTGCGCACCACCGGCTGGAAGATGCGCTCCGACTGATCGCAGATGCGGGCTACGATGGGGTAGCCCTTACCCTGGACTGGCACCATCTGGATCCGCTGGCCGATGACTGGCAAAAGCGAACGGAAAGGATAGCATCTCTTCTGCGGGAATTGGAGTTGGGCTGCGTGATCGAAACCGGTGCCCGTTTCCTTTTGGACCCCAAAAAGAAGCACGAACCTACGCTGATCAACCCGGATAAGCAGGAACGCCAACGCAGAATTGCCTTTTTGAAGCGGGCCGTTCAGGTAGCGGCCATTCTGGATGCCGAGACGGTCTCCTTCTGGGCCGGAATCAAACAGCCAAGTGTTTCAAAAGACCAGGCCTGGTCCTACCTACGGGAAGGAATTGCGGAATTAGTGACCTTCGCTACTGATCAGGGGGTGCGCGTCAGTCTGGAACCGGAGCCGGGCATGCTCATTGAAACCAACGCGGACTTCCTGGCGCTGACCTCCGGCGATGTCGGGCTCAGCCGGCAGCCGGACCTGGCGCTCGATCTCGGGCACGTTTGGGTCACCGGAGAACAGGATCCCGCAGCTGCCGTATACGCGTACCGGGACCGACTAGGCACCGTGTCCATTGAGGGTATGCAAGAGGGGATCCACCTTCACCTTCCGCTTACCGAAGGCGACATGGAAATACGTCCGCTGCTGATGGCATTACGGGCCGTCAATTATACCGGCCTGGTGTGCGTGGAACTGAGCAGGGAGTCTCCCCGGGCCCACCTGGCGATCCCCGAAAGCATTGAATACCTGAAAAAATTAGAGGCTGAAATCGCGGCGGGACCTCCTTCGGCGTAACTTTTTCTTTCCCCTCGCGTATCAACGAACGTGCCCGATACTATGACTTCCCCAACGCATTGGACCGATCGGTTGAACGATTTTGGGCGGGCCGGAATACCCTGTTTTTTTCTGCTTGATTTTGAGATGCGGAAGCCGCTAATTTTTTCTTCCACCGATGTCGATCAACATAAGGTCCGCTTCGATTTTCCCGGACGGCGGGAGCGTATCGATTGCCAAAGTTCAATACGATTAGTAGCTGAACCTATTCCGTTCGAACGATACGAGCGGGCGTTCCAAACCGTTCGGTCTGGCCTGCAGCGGGGCGATAGTTTTCTGACGAACCTGACCTTTCCAACTCCAATCGAGTTGACTGGGAAGTTAGCAGACGTCTATGCGTGCACGGCCGCGAAATACCGGATCCTACTTCCCGGTGAGTTTGTATGTTTCAGTCCCGAAACATTCGTTACGGTCAATACATCCAATTATCTGGAAACCAGACCCATGAAGGGGACCGCCCTGGATAATCCCGAGGCAATTAGTGCCTTGCTTTCGAATCCGAAGGAGATTGCCGAGCACGCGACCATCGTGGACCTGATGCGCAACGATCTTAGCCGGGTAGCTTCAGGTGTTAAGGTGACTAGGTATCGCTACGTGCGGGCCATAGAGTCGGGAGCCGGTGGACTCATTCAGACAAGCTCCAAGATCGGCGGTCGACTCCCCGCTAACTGGGCGAGCCAACTTGGCTCCCTGATGCAGCAATTGCTACCGGCGGGATCGGTCAGTGGTGCACCAAAGTCGGCCACCCTTGATTTAATCCGTGCGGCGGAGGAGGCGGACCGGGGCTACTATTGTGGAATCGGTGGGTATTTCGACGGCAAAAGCCTCGATACCTGTGTATTGATCCGTTTTGTGGAGAGAATGGGCGATAGTTACGTGTTTCGGTCCGGCGGTGGGATAACCGCGCAAAGTGACGTGCGAGAAGAATACGAGGAATTACAGGCAAAAATCCGTCTTCCCCGCGGAAGTGTGGGTCGGCACATATCTTCGCGGGCCGATGTCTGATTCCAAATCTCCTTTGTTGCTCGAAAGCCTTCGCCTGGTAGATGGAAAAGTTCCTCTACTTCCCCGGCACCAGGCCCGAGTGGACCGGTCCAGGCAGCGCTACTACGCCAAGTCACCGGCGTTTAAATTGGCTCACATTTTAGAGGAACTCGACCTGCCCGAATCCGGCGTATACAAACTGCGTTTGCTGTACCGGGCTGGCCTGGAGCAGCATACTATTGAGCCCTACACGATCAATTCGGTTACTTCGCTGCAAATCGTGGAGGCGGATGACCTTAGGTATGGCAGGAAGTACGCGGACCGCAGCGATATAGAATCATTATTCCGCCGGCGAAAGGAGTGCGATGATATTCTCATCATCCAGCAAAACCACGTCACGGACAGCAGCTATGCCAATTTGGCTCTTCATGACGGAAGTCGGTGGTATACCCCGGCCTGGCCTTTACTGCGCGGAACCCGTCGTGCGGAACTTATCGCCTCAAAAGTGCTGCACCCTTCGGTTATCCGCCTTCGTGACCTGCCGCACTTTGAAAAGATCAGATTAGTAAATTCCATGATGGTGTGGGAAGAGGCGCCGACGATCTGCATGAGTGCCGTACAGGGCCTCTAGTGCGTCCTCCTCAGCGTGCTGCTTCCAGGCGGCGGCGCAGGTTGGCAACCGTTTGTGCCGGGCCCCCGGTTAAGATCTCTCGTCGCAGCCATCCCGGAAGGCCGGCGCCGGCGTCAGTACGTACGGTACATTGCAGGCGAACCTCATTGCTCCGGATTGGACTGACTACCCACTCCCCGTAATAGATCTTTAGTCGGTCCCGATCCGAAGCCGCCGGGATGGCATCCGGTTCAGCGGTGATGGTGCGGGTAAGAATCCCCTCCGCATCGATCCATTGTCGGATTCTGGCTACCACCTGTTTGTCGCGGAAGGGGAAGGGCATATCTATACCGGAGACATAGAGGTAATTATCCGCGGTCCCCCCAGATACAATCCGGGCTCCGTCGCAGCGATGTACCCACTCAGCGTAGCTATTGGCATCATCGAGCGTCGCCTTCACCCCGTTGACACTTGCCTGGGCGACGGTGACCACCCGAACCGACATATCATTATTTTCCTCTTCCCTAACGTATACCTGAACGCCATCCTCTTCGGTCTGCAGGACAAATCCATTGTCGCTTTGGGCGAGGGCGCAGGTACAGCACAACGTTGTGAAAACTAATAGTAATTTGGGGAGCATGCCGCGTGTTTAAAACTTCGAATTCCATAGCTCAAACGCGGAAATGGGATAGTAAGGTGCGGTAGATTTTACGCCTTCCGCAAATTTATATATTGATGTTGACCCAATTTGCGTACTTTTCCGGCCTAAGTTGATCATTAGAATAAGAATTTATGTTTGCAAGAGTTCTAAAGAGCCTCGCGCTTCTCATCCTGTCCGTACCTATGGCGGCTCAGGACGGCTTTACCTCTCTCACGCCTGGAAATGATCTCAGTAATTGGGAATCCTACGGAGGAACCGCGCCCTACGAGCTAGTAGACGATACCATCATAGGTACGGCGGTCACCAATACGCCGAATACCTTTCTCTGTACGGAGCGGCCCTACGATGATTTCATTCTGGAGCTGGAGTTTTTTGACCAAGCCCCACTCAACAGCGGCGTAATGGTACGCGGACAGTGGCGGCAACAGGACGATATCCGCCGGGTTTACGGCTACCAGGTAGAAATAGATCCCAGTCCTCGCGGCTACACCGCCGGCATATACGACGAAGCCAGGCGCGGCTGGATCTATCCCCTGCATTATAATGATGCGGCGCGTACCGCCTACCGGCACGGCGAATGGAATAAACTGCGCGTCGAGTTCATCGGAGACGAGCTGCGGACCTTCATTAACGGGCAGTCAGCCGCTAACCTGGTAGACAGCGTAGACGCCTCCGGCATGATCTGTTTGCAGGTGCATTCCGTCTACATGCCGGAGATGGAAGGAAAAACGGTGATGTGGCGCAACATACGGATCATGGATAATGCCACTGAATCCGATCGTCAAGCGGGGCAATTGGCACCGGTGGAAAATATGCTGGTCAACCAGCTCACCGAAGCGGAGAAGCGGCAGGGATGGCGTTTGTTGTTCGACGGTCAATCCACCGAGGGCTGGCGCGGCGCTAAGCTGGACGAATTCCCCGAATCGGGTTGGGAAGTGGTCGACGGAGAACTTCGGGTACTGGCCGGAAACGGCGGTGAATCCACCAACGGTGGCGACATCGTGACGAAAGAACAATTTAGCGACTTCGAGCTCGTCTTCGAATTCAAACCGACCGAAGGAGCCAATTCCGGGGTAAAATACTTTGTCGACCCTGACCTAAATAAAGGTTCGGGATCGGCCATCGGGCTCGAATACCAGATCCTTGACGATGAGCGGCACCCCGATGCCAAGGCTGGCGTGATGGGTAACCGCACCATGGCCTCGCTTTACGATCTCATCCCGGCCAATCCCGTTGACGTACAACGCAGAAAGGATTATTCCATTAATGACTGGAACCGGGGACGGATCAAGGTAAAGGACGGGAAAGTGGAACACTGGCTCAATGGCTACAAGGTCGTAGAGTACGACCGCTTTAGTCAAATGTTCGATGCCCTGGTCAATTACAGTAAATATAAGGATTGGGAAAACTTCGGTCAGTGGCCGCAGGGGCCGATCCTACTTCAGGATCACGGGAACGCCGTGGCATTTCGTACGATCAAAATTCGTGAATTTTAACTATAGCCGATCATGACAAACCGTAGAGCATTTATAAAAAAAACAGCCCTCGCCGGGGCCGGTCTCACCATGGGAATGCCTGCCTTCGGACAGGTGCTGGGAGCCAACGACCAGGTCAACGTTGCCGTATTTGGTACCAATAGCCGCGGCAATTATCTCGCCCATACTTTTGCCGGCGCCAAGAATTGCAAGGTGGTTGGCATCGGTGACGTCGACACCCGGGCAATCGAGAAGGGGCAGAAGTCGGTGATGGAAGTTACCGGAGAAACCCCTACCGGAGGCCAGGACTTCCGGCGCTTCCTCGACGATCCAGATATCCAGGCGGTGGTGATCGCTACCCCGGATCACTGGCATGCCCCGATGGCGATCATGGCTCTCGACGCCGGCAAGCACGTTTACGTTGAAAAACCTTGCAGCCAGAATCCCGCCGAAGGCGAGATGTTGGTAGCTAAGCAGGCCGACACCGGTCTCAAGGTGCAGATGGGCAACCAGACCCGAAGTAGCATCTCCCTGAATCGCATCATGAATGAGATTCACGACGGGCTCATCGGTAAGGCGTACGCCGCTAAAGCGTGGTACGCCAACAACCGCGGTCCGATCGGTGGCCACGAGTACGGACCCGTGCCCGAGTGGCTGGATTGGGATCTCTGGCAGGGACCTGCCCCCCGGCAGGAATACGACGACCTGCTCGTCCACTACAATTGGCATTGGTTCTGGAAGTACGGTACCGGTGAGCTGCTGAACAACGGTACCCACGAAGTGGACATGTGTCGTTGGGCCTTGCAGGTGGATTACCCCGATCTGGTCACCAGCAGCGGCGGAAGGTATCATTTTGACGATGCCTGGGAAACCTACGACACCCAACTGGCCAGCTTCGAATTCGCGGAAGGCAAACAAATCCAATGGGATGGTCGCAGCTGCAACGGTATGCCGGTGTACGACCGTGGTCGCGGTGCCATTATCTTCGGAACGGAAGGCTCCGTCCTGATGGACCGTGGCGGTTACGTCGTATATGACCTGCGGGGCAACGAAGTTCGCTACGAAAAGGAAATGGGCGATTCAATTAGCATGAATACTACCGGTGGTGGGAATCTGGATGAGTTACACATTGCCAACTTCATCAACGGCATCACGGCCGATGAACATTTAAATTCCAACATCGCCAGTGCCCGTCCGAGCGTTTTGATGTGTCATCTGGGTAATATGGCGCAACGGACCGGTCACGTACTTCACATCGATCCGCAAACCGGAAAGCCCCAGAATGACGAAGCAGCCATGAAGCTTTGGCAGCGGGAGTACGAGGAAGGCTGGAAGCCCCAGGTTTAACGCCTGGGTCATTTCGCAGGTCGTGCTACCTTTGGGCTGATGGAGATCCATTACCACCTTTCCGATCTGCCCAGATTTCACCGTGCCGTAGTTACGATCGGGAGTTTTGATGGCGTACACCGTGGGCATCAGCAATTGCTGAAGCGCATACGACGAATGGCTGAACGGCGACAGGGAGAGAGCGTGGTAATCACCTTCTATCCCCACCCCCGAACCGTTCTCCGACCCGATGATAATAGTCTGCGCCTGCTATCGACGATGCGGGAGAAGGAAAGATTCTGCGCCGAACAGGGTATCGACCATCTGGTGGTCGTACCCTTTGACCTGGAATTCAGTCAGCAATCCCCCTCGGAGTACATTGAGAATTTCCTGGTCCGGTACTTTGCTCCCGATCGCATCGTGATCGGTTACGATCACCAGTTTGGAAAGGATCGCTCGGGTGATGTAGAGTATCTCAAGTACCACGGGGCCGCCTTCGGTTACGAGGTGATCGAAATTGCCGCTCAGGAAGTCAACGAAATCACCGTAAGCTCCACCAAGATCCGACAGGCCTTGGTGCGGGGAGAGGTGGAAGTTGCCGCGAAATTAATGGGGCGACCCTATGAGATTACCGGCAGGGTAGTCACGGGTAATCAATTGGGACGCACGATCGATTACCCTACCGCCAACCTGTTACCCGACGATCCGCTCAAGCTAATTCCGGGTGACGGGATCTACGCCGTAACGGCGGAAATAGACGGAACCCTACGCAAGGGTATGCTCTACATTGGGGATCGCCCCGTTGTAAAGGATGGCAGGGGAACTACCATAGAACTCCATCTTTTTGATTTTCAGGAAAATATCTACGACCGTTCCATCACGGTGTACTTCCAGAATTACCTGCGGCCTGACCGTAAGTTCGAGAATATGGACGCCCTGGGCCGGCAGTTACAGGAGGACGAGCGGCAGGCAAGAAAAGTGCTTGCGGAGCGGGAGAAGCAAAAAGAGCAGAGCGACAGCTTCGCACCCGATACCGCGGTAGTAATCCTGAATTATAATGGAATTCACTACCTGCAAAAATATCTGCGCACAGTGGAGGAAAATCTGCTGAGAAACTGTCGGGTGATTGTGGCGGATAACCGAAGCACGGATGGCTCGATCGAATACCTGCGGGAGAATCATCCGAAGGTAGAGATCATCGAGCTGGAGAAGAACTATGGTTTTGCAGCGGGGTACAACCACGCTCTACAGCGGGTACAGGCCGAAATTTTCGTGTTGCTCAATTCAGACGTGCGGGTCACCCCTAACTGGTTAGGGGTCGTGCTGTCTCATTTTGAAGATCCTACTGTAGGGGCTGTACAGCCTAAGGTGCTGGCCGAACTTGCACCTGAATGTTTTGAGTACGCAGGTGCTTGCGGGGGCTATATGGATTTTCTTGGCTATCCGTTTTGTCGCGGACGCCTTTTTGCCCATACCGAGCGGGATGAGGGGCAGTACGATTGCTGCCGGGAGATATTTTGGGCTACCGGTGCCGCCTTCTTCGTCCGAGCTAGCGCCTTTCATGCGATGGAGGGTTTTGAACCGGAGTATTTTGCCCATGCCGAGGAAATAGATCTTTGTTGGCGGATGAAGCGTGCGGGATATAAGATACTGGTCGAGCCGGATGCAACGGTTTACCACGTTGGCGGTGGCACGCTGGCCTACGATACGCCGCGAAAGGCGTTTTTGAATTTTCGCAACACCCTCATCACCAGTTTCAAGAATGAGCATACGCTGCGCTTGATTTGGTGGTTACCGGTTCGGCTATTGCTGGATGGAGCCGCTGGGTTACTCTTCCTTTCCCAGGGTAAAATCGGGCACATCGGTTCCATATTACGGGCGCACTGGAGCTTTTATTTGCAGTTACCGCTCTGGCTCTACCGTCGCGCCCGACGCAACGAAGAAATCGAGCAGGCGCGGATAGGACCGCCCAGGACGGATGCCGGAAGAGTGGCCGATAGCATCGCCCTGCACTATTACCTCCTCGGGCATCAGCGATTTTCGGAGGTAATGATCCGGCAAGTTAAAGTTGAAGCCGATCCGCAAGCTGCTCCACTAACGTAGGCAGCATTAGCCATCGTAAAAGGTAGGGAGTTTAATTGAGTGCTTCCGAGTGCCTTTTGTTTCTTTGCCCGAACACAAATATCGAATTTATGGCAATGCTGAACTTTGGTGGCACGGAAGAAAAAGTCGTCACCCGCGAAGAATTCCCCCTGGAAAAGGCCCGGGAGGTCCTGAAAGACGAGACCATAGCCGTCATTGGTTACGGCGTGCAAGGCCCGGGTCAAAGCCTGAACCTGCGTGACAACGGCTTCAACGTTATCGTAGGCCAGCGTAAGGGTGGTGCCTCCTGGGATAAGGCCGTAAAGGATGGCTGGGTGCCGGGTGAAACCCTCTTCCCGATCGAGGAGGCAGCGGAGCGGGGAACCATCATTCAGTACCTGCTCTCCGATGCCGCCCAGATCGAGGTTTGGCCACGTCTGAAACCCTACCTCACGGAGGGCAAGGCCCTTTACTTCAGCCACGGCTTCGGCATCACCTACAACGAACGTACCAAAATTATAGCCCCGGAAGGCGTCGACGTTATTCTAGTGGCTCCCAAAGGCTCGGGTACCAGCCTGCGTCGGCTGTTTCTCGAAGGTCGCGGACTAAATTCCAGTTTCGCCATCGATCAGGATGCCACCGGCCGAGCCTTTGACCGCGTGGTAGCTCTCGGTATCGGAGTGGGAAGTGGTTACTTGTTCGAAACGGACTTTAAGCGGGAGGTCTACTCGGATCTCACCGGCGAACGCGGTACCCTGATGGGCGCTATACAGGGAATTTTTGAAGCCCAGTACGATGTATTACGCTCCAACGGCCATAGTCCTTCGGAGGCCTTTAATGAAACCGTGGAAGAGCTGACGCAGAGTTTGATGCCCCTGGTAGCCGAGAACGGAATGGACTGGATGTATGCTAACTGTTCGACGACCGCACAACGCGGAGCGCTGGACTGGAAGGATAAGTTCCGGGATGCCGTCAAACCGGTATTCGAAGATCTGTACCAAAGCGTGGCTTCAGGTGAAGAAGCACAGCGTAGCATCGATTCAAATAGTCAGAAAGATTACCGGGAAAAGCTCGAGCTTGAGTTGAAAGAACTCAGTGAGAGCGAAATGTGGCAAGCGGGCCGAACCGTGCGGAAGCTTCGTCCGGAGAACGCCTGATCGCGAACTATTACTGCCTGCTGTGTTGTAGATTGTATTGCACCTGCGCTCCGTCGCGCTACAATACAACATCATGCAGGCAAGGGAAGATAGAAAGCATAAAATCGAACGGTTGGATAACGACCGCTTTGACCTGGTCATCATTGGGGGGGGTATCACGGGAGCTGGTGTCGCCCTGGATGCAGCTAGCCGCGGATTGAAAACCGCGCTGATCGAGCGAAACGACTTTGCCTCGGGGACGAGTAGCAAGTCGACGAAATTGATCCACGGCGGACTGCGTTACCTGAAGAATCTGGAGATCGGGCTCGTCCGGGAAGTAGGGCAGGAGCGGGCGATCGTTCATAAGCTGGCTCCCCATCTCGTTCGTCCCGAGAAGATGCTGCTTCCGCTTGTCGAGGGGGGCTCTCTGGGGAAATTGTCGACCAGCATGGCCCTGTGGGTCTACGACTTTCTGGCGGACGTTGAGGGAGACGACAAACGGGTTATGCTCTCCAAGGAGGAAACCATGGAAATGGAACCTCTGCTGCGGGAAGATATCCTTAAAGGAGGCGGTTTTTATGCGGAGTACCGCACCGATGATGCCCGTTTGACCATCGAAAACATCAAGACTGCGGTAGGTAAGGGTGCCCTGGCGATTAATTACGTCGAGGCTAAGGGTTTCGTATACGATGAGGAAGGTACCATCAAGGCATTGGAATGCCGCGATCGCTACGATAACCGGGATTTTGTCATCACCTGTGACCACGTTATCAGCTCGGCGGGTCCCTGGGTGGACGATCTGCGTAAGATCGATAAGAGCATGAACAACAAACGCCTGTTCCTGAGTAAAGGGGTGCACATCGTCGTGTCCCGGGAACGGCTACCGCTTGCCCATGCTTGCTACTTCGACGTGGCCGACGGACGGATGCTTTTCGCCATTCCCCGTCTCAGGTGTACGTACATTGGAACGACCGACACGCCGTATAAGGGTGATCCAAATGCCATACCGGTTTATCGCGAAGACGTGGACTACTTGCTTAACGCTACGAACGCGATTTTTCCCACCGTCAATCTGACGATTGAAGACGTGGAGAGTAGCTGGGCCGGTGTAAGACCGCTGATCTTTGAAGAAGGTAAAAGTGCCGGGGAGATGTCCCGCAAGGATGAGATATTCGAGAGCGATTCCGGTCTTCTCAGTATTGCGGGCGGGAAACTTACCGGGTACCGCAAAATGGCCGAGCGGGTAGTGGACCGTTTGGGTAAACAGCTGCATACGGAGGGGGAAGACATCGGAGATACCACGACGCGAAAGATCGTCCTAAGCGGAGGACCGTTTACCAGTTTCGAGGAAGTGCTGGCCTACGAAGAGACAGTGGCCCATCAGCTCGCTGAGGTAAGCCTGGCTCCGGACCGGGCCGCTTACCTCGTTGCCAACTACGGAAGACAGAGCCCGGAGATTATCGACTTGGCCAGCAAGCGTTCCGAAGCCACCGACGTAGCCAGACTGGCAGCTGCCGAGGCGGATTGGTGTATCCGCAATGAACTGGCCCTTTACCCTATCGACTATATCGAACGGCGCTCCGGACGGCTTTACTTTGATATGCCGAGTATCGAGCCGGTACTGGAGGATGTTTTGGCCGTTTTCGCCGAGGCGTTTGACTATTCAAAGGAGGATACGGACCGGGAAAGGCAGCGTGTTCGCGATGCCATAGCCTGGGTAAGTACCTTCGAACCGGAGAAGACCGTTGACGGCGTACAGGTGGGTTGACCGGCCGTAACAATTACGCTTTCATACTGTTAGCCCTTAAACCTCAACGCTATGGCTCCGGAGCTCTCCATTTTTGAGAAGCGGATCGATCCCATCTTACAGGCGGGTGTGGTTCTTGCGATGGTTCTCGTTATCGATGTTTTCAGCGTGATCATTTCAGGGACCAACACCGTCGGTGTGAGCAGTCGTTTTCCCTGGCTGTGCGCGGCGAGTTTCATGCTCTTTTTTGCCTTATTCAATTCCGTGTTGAGTGCGTCGGCATCGGATATCGCCAAATACTGGGGCCGCAGTATTTACAGCTTTATGGGTTTGGCGCTCGGAGCCGGATTACTTGCCTGGGCATTCAGCGGGCTGACGATCGGGGAGGCTGGTTCTTACCGCTGGATCTACATTGTAGTAACGGTCGGATACATGGTATTCCTGGGGATGATAGCGATCATCAAGAATGTTGTCACCTTCGCGCAGCGGGAGGAATGGAACCGTCCCCGTACCAAAAATCGCCAACGCGAAGATTGAAACCAACCATCCGGTAGGGCCGTTCGTTACCCTTCTTTACCCTGTGTGACCCTATATGCAGCTACTGCCCGCCGATACCCTTGAAAAGCTGGAATTCGATAAAGTCCTCTCCCTGCTGGAGCGTCATTGTAACGGCGACCAGGGCAGACGGGCGGCTTTGGAACTTACTCCATCGACTCAGGTTCGGGAGGTAAACCAGTGGCTGGATGAAGTCACTGAATTTCGGCAGGGAACCGAAGAAAAAAACATGTTCGCTATCACCTCATACGACGATGTCGATGAGGAGCTCCGCGCCCTGCGGGTGGAAGGTTACGCACTGGTTGAATCCGGTCTGGCCAAGCTCAATGTGCTGTTGCTACAAGCCAAACAGCTGTTTACCTTTTTTCAGTCCAATCCCCGACAACATAATTTTCCCGCCCTGTATGCCGTAGTGGGGAAGGTGGACTACGTCCCGGAACTCAGTGCGTCCATTGAAGCCATAATTGACTCCGATGGTAATATCCGTTCCGATGCTTCGGACGAGTTAAGCAGGATACGTCGCCTACTGGGAAGCAAGCAGCGCGAGGTGGAAAAAGCGTTTCGGGCCGTAATCGAGAAGTATCGCCGGGCGGGATACTTAAGCGACACCGTGGAAAGCTTCAGAAACGGGCGTCGTGTACTGGCCGTACCAAGCGAGCATAAGCGACAGATCCGGGGAATTATTCACGATGAATCCGCCACGGGTAAAACCGCCTACATCGAGCCGGACGAAGTGATCAGCATCAACAATGACATCTTCGACCTGCAACAGGAAGAACGACGGGAGATCTACCGGATACTCCGGGAGCTTTCGGCTCAGCTTCGTCCCTACGTAGATCAAATGGCTGCCTACCGCAACCTGATCGCTTATATGGATCTGGTGCAGGCAAAAGCTCGCCTTGCGGGACAGATGAAGGCGGAGCGCCCTAAAGTCGAGGAGCGGCCGACGATCAACATCCAGCAAGGTCGG
Organism: Lewinellaceae bacterium; assembly: GCA_963747415.1. Classification (GTDB taxonomy): domain Bacteria; phylum Bacteroidota; class Bacteroidia; order Chitinophagales; family Saprospiraceae; genus Neolewinella. The sequence continues at coordinate 931,727 of CAVVFF010000007.1, forward strand.
CATCCACTGCTATACCTTAAGAACCGGCCATACGGGAAGAAAACCGTTCCCTTCGATTTGGTACTCAAGGGAAAGAACCGCATTCTCATGCTATCGGGTCCCAATGCCGGAGGTAAGTCAATCTCCATGAAATCCGTCGGCCTCCTCCAGCTCATGGTACAGAGTGGTATGCAGGTGACCGTGGATAAGGAGTCCGAGATGGGCATCTTCCAAAAAGTCTTCTCGGATATTGGGGACCAGCAGAGTATTGAAGACGATCTGTCCACCTACAGCAGTCGGCTACAAAACGCACGCGATTTCACCCGGGAGGCGGATGATCGTACGCTCGTGTTGATTGACGAGTTTGGGTCCGGTACCGACCCGATGCTCGGCGGATCTATTGCCGAAGCCGTTTTGGACCGTCTCAATAAATCGAAGGTTTACGGGGTAATCACTACCCACTACAGTAATCTCAAGATCTACGCCTACAAAACGGAAGGGATCGTTAATGGCGGTATGCATTTTGACAAAGACAACCTCAGTCCCACCTACGAATTACGAGTAGGTCGCCCAGGCTCCAGCTACGCCTTTGAAATTGCGCAGAAAAGTGGTCTGCCTCAGGACGTACTAGATCATGCCCGAAAACGCGCCGGCAAGAACGAGCGGGCCGTGGACCAATTGCTGGTGGACCTGCAACGGGAGAAGCAGGAAGTCGAGGAGCATTTATCCAGATTGGAGCACAAACAAAAAACGCTGGATGCCCTTACCCGTACCTACGAAGAACTGCACCGGGATATAGAAGTCCGTCGTAAGCGGCTCAAACTGGAAGCGAAAGAACAGGCACTGGCGGAAACCGCGAAGTACAATAAGGAAATGGAAAACCTTATTCGGAAGCTGCGCGAGGAAAAGAAGATCGAAGAGGCTAAAGAAAAGGCTAAGGAACTCCGGGATGAGCGGGAAAAAATCAGCGAGCAGGTCACCGACCTGCGGGAAACGATCTATTACCAACCGAAGTCGGGGAAAAAAGGCAAGCGACAGTTCGCCGAAGGAGAATACGTAAAGCTGCGGACCGGCGGAGCGGCAGGAACCATTGAAAGTATTGATAAAAAGCGGGCGATCGTAATCGTCGGAGACCTCCGACTCACGGCCAATTTGCGCGACCTCGAGCACGCGGAAAGCCCCATGACAATGCGCAGGGAGCGCAGTGTGTCGAGTGACATTCAAGGGGTTGCCAGTTTCAGCAATAAACTGGATGTACGCGGCATGCGATTCGAGGAAGTACTTAATACTACGCAAGCTTTCGTCGACCAGGCGCTCATGGCCAATGCCAGCCAGCTTCGCATCGTACATGGCAAGGGTAGTGGGGCGTTGAAGCGGGCCGTTCGCCAAAAACTCAATGAATACAATCACGAATTTAACCTCAGCACCCCGCCGCGCGAACAGGGGGGTGAAGGAGTCACGATCGTCGATCTATAAAGTCAGATATGGAAATCAGCAAGATTGCCAAAGCGCTCTCCACCGTCACCGATCCGAAGACCGGTCAGGATATCATCACCGCCAATATGGTGTTACACCTGAAGGTGGAAGATCCGATGGTATCCTTCACGCTTCAGCTGCCCAAGCTCGAGGAGAACTATAAGCAGCAACTGAATTTTGCCTGCCAGGAAGCCATCCTGAATGTTTATCCCGCGGCGCAGGTCCACGTTCATATGCAGCAGCCCGGACTGGACCCACAGGCCGGAAAGGGTGGGGGACCGCAGAAATCGAATCCCTTACCCCACGTAAAGAACATCATTGCCGTTGCCAGTGGCAAGGGTGGGGTAGGCAAGAGTACCGTCGCCGTAAACCTGGCCCTCGGGCTTCAGGAACTCGGGGCAGCCGTTGGCCTTCTGGATGCCGACGTATACGGGCCATCGGCACCGACGATGCTTGGGCTGACCGGGCAAAAGCCGCAAGTGGAAAAGGTGTACGGAAAGCCTAAGATCAAACCACTTTACGCTTTCGGCCTACCCGTGATGAGTACGGGCTTCGTCGTTGACCCGGAGCAGGCCGTCGTTCTGCGCGGGCCCCGTTTGGCGGGCATCGTCCGACAGTTCATTGAGGAAACCATCTGGCCCCCGCTGGACTATCTGATCGTTGACCTGCCCCCCGGCACCGGCGACGTGCAGCTTTCCCTGGTGCAATCCGTCAGCGTGACCGGTGCCGTAATGGTGACAACTCCCCAGGACGTAGCCCTGGCGGATGCTATTAAGGCAATGAATATGTTCTTCCTTCCCGATGTGCAGGTACCGGTACTCGGTGTCGTGGAAAATATGGCCTACTTCACTCCGGCCGAATTGCCCAACAACAAATACTACATCTTCGGGCAGGGTGGTGGAAAGAAACTCGCGAAAAAGAGCAATAGCATGTTGCTCGGCCAGGTGCCCCTGGTACAGTCTATTCGGGAAGGGGGAGACAGCGGCAAACCGGCGGTACTTAACCGGGACGACGAGCTAAGTCGGGAGGCCTGGTTGAACGTGGCCCGCAACGTTGCCCGGCAGACGGCACTGCGCAACGAAATGATGGGCCCCACCCGGAAGGTGGAAATGAAAAGTTAAATGCCGGCTATAAAGGGGCCCAGGACTTTGCGAATGGCCTGATCCAGACTAGTAATAGCGAGCTGTATTTCCCAGTTTTCCCGGTTACGCTCCTCTACGTAATTGCTTACGGCGCGCAGTTGTAGCGGTTCAATGCCGGTCATCTGACAGGCATAAAAGAAGGCGGCCCCTTCCATGCTTTCCACCTGTACCTCGGGAAAGTGACGACGAAGCCGATCGATGGTGTATCGGCTGCCCGTACTTCGGTCGCTTGTTCCTCCGCTCACCTCTTTGAAGGGTAGATAACGGGCACTGACCGCAGTGGGGGCCAGAGAACCCTCGTCCGTATAGGGAAAAGAATAGTTGAAACCCATTTCCGGTAGCGAGAGTAAATTTTCATCTCGGTCCTCCGCCCCAAGGTCCATCTGACGGTCTTCTCGGATGCGGACTACCTCTCCGAGTTGAAGCTCTTTGTCCACAGCACCGCAGATTCCTGCCTGGATGGCGAGCTGCGGCGGGGAACCGGCAAAGTACCGTCCGAGGGCGAAGGCCGTCGATACGGTCCCGATTCCGGTGAACAGTACCTCGAGTTGCAATCCGCCAAAATAAAGGGTGCTCTCCACCGTATTGTCGGCCTGCTTTTGCAGCCAGGCTAGGGTAGGCGCCAGTTCCATAGGAGTTGCGGCCGTTAAAAGAATTTTCACCGCCGAACTTCGATTAATTGACCAAGAAGGGGAGCATGCAAATAAGCCGAAGCTACCCGGTAGCCGGAAGATTGCTCGAGAATTTGGCATTGAAGCCTTAATTCAGCCAGGGAAACACCTAGCCTTGCGGCAAATTGCTTGGCGGGTTGGCATACATCCATGATAAGCACGCAGGTGGTTTCATCCGTAAAGAATAGCCAGTTCAGTTTGCCCCGGTAGACCCGCCCGCCGCAGGTTCCGGACACGGGAAAATGCCTGCGTACGGAAGCCCCCGGCCAACTGGCCGCGACGAATTCCTGAAAGGCATCGGAGGCTTGCAGCAAAACGTTTGGATCCACCTCCCCTCCAGGCACCCACTCGGTAAGTAATCCTTCTGCAAGCTCCATCCGGTAATCCCTTCCTCCGGTCTCCCGCGGATCGCCGCCCAAAAAAATGCTGAGACAGCTTGAGAGCGTCCGGGAATCGGTTGCAGGTTCGAATTCCGGAGGGACAAAGTATTGATGGGTGTCTCCCGTCTGGCTTTCGCCAAATTGTTCCAGCAAATACGTCTCATCCACGAGACTTGCCGAATAGCTTTGCCTGCCCGGACGCTCCGGCTCGAGGAAGCGCGTAGGTTCGTATGACATCTCAGCCGCCGGCTGGCCCGAGGGTTCCGTCCAGCACTGGTAGGATTTATCTACGTCCGTATCGTTCCAGGTAAAGGGGGTTTCCGTGGTGTCCGGAGACAGTACCGGCGTGGGCTTTCCACCGCGGGCGTAAACGCGATCCAGCCAAGGGGCACCCTTGCTGTGGCTGGTTGGCAGGATGAGGTAGTCACGTGCTCGGGTGGTACCAACGTACAGCAGGCGGGCTTCCTCGGCCAGTGCGGATTCCGTGGCTTCCTGCTTTTGCCGACTTTCCTGTAAGGCATCTACCCAGCCCACACCGGAGGTAAGCCGATCGTAGGGATTCACCCAGTACCTTAACCAACGATCGGCGAGCGGGCGCTGCAGATCGACGGGTGCCTCGGAGTCAATCGGAAGGACGGCCCGTCCCCACACGTCCGCTCTTAGGTTTTGGTCGAGGTCGAAACAGATCACGGCGGGCCATTCCAGGCCCTTGCTCTTATGGTAGGTAAGGACGTTCACGGCATCGGGGCGTTCGCTGGCCCCCTGCATATCATCGTCGTCGCGAAGGAGTTGATTCAAATAAAGCAGATACCCGCCCAAAGAGGCAGCGCGGTGCTGTCGGTGGCAATTGTCCTCGTAAGCCACGGCCAGCCGCCGCAACTCTTCAATATTCGCAAGGCGCTGCTCTCCGTCGCCCCAGCCCACGGCGATCCTGCGCAGGTCGATGCGTTCGAGCACCAGATTGATCATTTCGCTGGTCGAATGCTCCGCGGTTTCCTTGCGCAATGCATCCAGGCGCTCGAGGATTTCTTCCCGCGCTCCCCATACTCCGTCCGGATTCGTCTCGAGGTGGTGGAGCCGGTGATCGATAATGTCGGGAAGGGATCTTCGCCCCCCGAAAAGCATGATCTCAGCGACCGATAGGCTATCCGAGCCATCCAGCATGTACTTCAGGCAGGCAAGTAGCAGGGTGGACTCGGCGGTGGCCAATAATCCTTTGCGGGCGATCGCTGCCGGGATACCTTGCTTTGCCAGTTCGGCAGCTACGTCGGCGCAGCGGTAGTTAGACCTGCAGAGAATGGCAATGTCCCCGGCTCGCATCGGCCGTTCCGCGTCCGCTCCTTTAGGCAGGACGGGGGGAGGGTTGTCCAGCATGGCCCGCACGGCTTTCACCAGCGAGGCGATAAGGAAGGCGTTACTGTGCCGGGTCCGCCCTTCCGGAATGAAGTGCCAATGGATCAGCCCGTTACGTTCTGCTAATTCGTCGCTTTCTTTGGGGTTGAACCGGCTACCGTTTCTTTTGCGAATGGGTTCGAGCGCAACCTCCGAAGCGGTAAATTCTGGGAAGGCCGCTACAAACAGACTGTTACACGCATAAACCACGTCCTCCCGGCTTCGCCAACTATTGCGCTGAATATTCTTCGGGTCGATCGGGCCGTTGGCGTGCATTACGGCGGCCATCAATCGGGGTTCGGCGCCCCGAAATCCGTAAATGCTTTGCTTGGGATCGCCTACCCATACGCTCTGTTTGGCCAGCTGGCTGAGCCGTAGGAATATGGCCAACTGGATGGGCGAGGTATCCTGGAATTCGTCTACCATGAGCAAGTCCAGCTCTCGCGACAGGGTTTCCCGAACGCTGCCGTTGTCGAGTAGCTTTAGCACCAGGACTTCCATATCGGTATAGTCGATCCGTCCCCGGCTCTTTTTGTAGCTGTCGTATTCCTCGATCGCCGCCTGGGCGCAGTCAAACAAGAGGTCCTGATAGTCCTTCACATCCCGCTGAAAGGCTTGCAGTGCGGCATGTTGTTCGCCGATCGTCACCAGTTCCGTTACCAGCTCCCGGCTCTTTGCTCCAACGTCGTTTGTGAAGCGACCCAGTTTAGCGTAGCTCAGCCAGGGGAGGTAGCCGCGTTGCTTGAGCTCGCCCAACATGGAGCGTAGTCCCTGGGCGGCCGTCGCGGTCTTTTTGGTACCGTCCGCTTCGTTATTCAGCAGGTTCTCGTAGGTATCCTTTAACACGCGCTCTACCCGCCTTTGGTACTGGCTCAGGCTCACGGAATCATCGGCCGGGGGCAGGAAGGCAGCGAGGCTTTCCCAACTCTTGACTTTGCTGTATTCGATATCGTGGGAAGAGAAATTATTACCCCGAATCACTTCCACCAGGCCGAGTACATCTTTTCGCCAGTTGTATTTCTCGCCGTTGCGACTCAGCGAAAGGCGATCGAGGAGGGCTTCGATTTCGCGGATCTGGTCCAGACTGATGACGGCAGCCATACTCAGGTTAAACAGCCGCTGGTGGTCGCCATCGGGAATGATATCTACCTGAGGGCTTACGCCGGCTTCGTAGGCAAACCGTCGGAGAAGCTTTACGCCCAGACCGTGCACGGTTCCGATCAGGGCATTGGAGAGTTCACCGGCCTCCCGCGTCATGCCTTCCCGCAATAGCTTTACCCGCACCCGTTCCTTTAGTTCCGCGGCGGCTCGTTTGGTGAAGGTAGTGGCGATGATCCCTTCCGGTCTTACGGTGCCGCTGGTCAGCAGAGCTGCCATCTCCTGGGTGAGGCGGTAGGTTTTTCCACTGCCGGCACCGGCGGAGATGAGCTTCAGGTTATGGAGTAGCCCTGGCATTTTGGTCATGCCGACAAAGTAAACAAAAGCTTGGTTATTCCTGCCCGCTGGTACTCAGTACCCGCTCCCGAATTTTCTCCAGCTGTTCGAGCAACCATGCGTCCAGGTTCCGGTACCAGTCAAGGTGCGGAGAGAATTCCTTGCAATCGACACATTGGGTATCCTTGAATTGCTTTTTGCAGTTCGGACAAATAGCGGTGGTCTCAAAAGTGTCAAACAGGGTTTGGCAATTATCACAGGTCCAGTACGGCCGACCATCGGGCTCCCAGTCACACTTCGGGCAGGCGATCTTAACTTCCATACCTATATAAGCATCTCAAACAGGATCGGTTGATCGTTGAGGTGTTCATAGCGCAGCTTGCGGGCCTCCATCCGTTTGAGCAGCTCCTCGAAATCTCCCCGTTTGCCGAGTTGGATACCCACCAGGGCGGGCCCCATCGCCCGATTGTGTTTCTTGGTATATTCGAAGTGGGTGATGTCGTCGTCGGGCCCCAGCACATCGAGGAAATCCCGCAAGGCGCCCGATCGCTGGGGAAATTCAACGATGAAATAGTGCTTTAATCCCGAATACATCAGGGCGCGCTCCTGGATCTCCGGCGTCCGGGTAATATCGTTATTGCCACCGCTCACTACGCAGACGATGTGTTTGCCGTGCAGATCACCGAGCTGATCCAGCACGGCGATCGATAGGGCCCCGGCCGGTTCGACTACCAAGCCGTCCTCGTTGTACAGGTCAAGCATCACGCCGCAAACCTTGCCTTCATCGACCAACTCAATATGGTCGATCGTGTCCCGCACGATCGGAAAATTGTGCATGCCCACCCGCCGCACTGCCGCCCCGTCTACGAAGCTGTCGATCTTATCCAGGGTGAGTACTTCTCCGGCTTCCAGACTTTTGTACATCGCCGGCGCTCCCGTAGGCTCGACGCCGATCAGTTTGGTCTGGGGGCTAAGCTGACTGAATACGCTGCCAATGCCCGCGCTCAGGCCGCCACCGCCAACCGCCATTACGAGGATATCGATGGGTTTGGTGGCAGCATCCAGTATTTCCAGGCCTACCGTTCCCTGTCCGGCGATGGTTTTGGGATCGTCAAAGGGATGAACGTAGGTCAAGCCGCGTTCCTCCGCTATACGCAGACTCTCGCTGTAGGCATCGTCGTAGGTATCCCCGATCAAGACCACTTCGACAAATTCCCCGCCGAACATCCGTACCTTTCGCACTTTCTGCGCGGGCGTCACCACGGGCATGAATATGACTCCCTTCACCTGCATCGCCTTGCATGCATAGGCCAATCCCTGGGCATGGTTACCCGCGCTGGCGCACACCACCCCGCGCTCCCGCTCCGCCTGGGTCAGCGAGGCCATCTTATTATAGCTGCCCCGGATCTTATAGCTCCTCACCTCCTGCAGGTCCTCGCGTTTGAGGTAGATCTCCGCGTCGTAAAGGCGGCTTAGGCGCGTACTCCGCATGAGGGGAGTCTCCAACGCGATGCCCCGAAGCCGGTGCCTCGCCTTGATGATTTCCTCTACGGAAATGGGGCTGACGGATGTCTGTGTCATACCGTAAAGGTAGCCAGTTGGAATTTGTGCGGCGGGGCGCAGGAGAGGCAATTTTGCAGGTTAAGCTGTGTACGGGTGCACGATACCTCAACCGGAAAGCGCGAGCGCCGGTAAGACACACGAATGGTACCGCAGCGGGGGCCATGCCGGGGTCTTGGGCCATTGACCTCCCCTCAGTCGAACCCCACTCCGAATATTGGCAAATCCCGTGGGCTAGCTAGCCCACGTCCGGACAGCAAGAGCGGAAATAACCTGGGCCGTCCAACATTAGCCAACCAAAGTTTGGACCTGCGCTTCGCCGCCTGAATAATCGTACAATCCTCCCTGCGGAATAGCCTGCTCTTAGTTACTGGCTAAGGCATAATACCGGAAGTCCCGGAGCCATATCTTTACCCCATGGAATTAGTCGAGATTGGCCGTACCGGAAGGCCCCACGGAATTAAGGGGGAGCTCGCGCTTTACGTGGAAGAGGCCTATGAAGAAGATCTGCTGAAAGCCACCGCGGTCCTGATCGGTGAGCCTCCCATCCCCTATTTCGTACAATCCTTCCGGACGGGCGGCAAGCTGACCGTAAGCCTGGAGACCTTTATCAACCGCGAATCCGTCGTCCTCCTCGCGGGTAAGCCCCTTTTCCTGCCGGCCGATCAGGTAAGCGCCCGGGTGGAGGAGGAGGGTACACCCTGGGACGGTTTGATAGGCTATACTATAACGGCTCCGGGGTATCCCGAACTGGGCCCGATAGCCGACATTATCGACCTGCCGCAGCACTACCTGGCCGAGTTGACCCACAATGGAAAGACCGTATTCATCCCCCTGCACGAGGACCTGGTCCTGAAGGTGCGGGAGACGGATACGGTCTTGGAAATGGATCTGCCGGAAGGCCTGCTTGATCTGGGGAGTTAGTTAACCATCAGTTTACCCGACTGCCGGCCCGCAGGACCGTCGATGTGGAAGAGGTACATGCCGGCGGGAAGGTCATTGACCTCCCAGTCAATTTGAACGCTCCCCGAAGTATTATCGGAGGAGGTGCGTCTTACGGTTCGACCGCTAAGGTCGAACAGCGAGGCAGTGTATCGTCCGGTGTTGTGTGCCTCGAAACGGAGGTTGACCAGTTCACCCGCCGGGTTCGGAGTGATAGATGCCGCATAATCGGCGAGCGGCTGCCTGGTCGAGGTATTGATCTCCGTACTCACGACCGCAGACATCACCAGTTCTATATCCAATCCGGGATAATTCTCGATCAGGGGTACGGTGACGTAATCATTATTGTTGTCGAAGTAGGTCTCAAAATTTGAAATCCCGGGGTCACTACAACCTTCCAGCGTGTGGAAGACGCCGACATAGCCAGCGGAATCCGGGAAATTCGCGTAGGTATCTTCGAAATTAATCCCCACGAGGAAGGTGTCGGAAGGCAAAATTACCGGTTCAGGAAAACTGAAGGAGGTAAAATTGATAAACTGGCCGGGTAAACGGATATCTCTTAGCCTAACTGAGTCGCTTACACTGAGTACGTTGCCAATGATGAGTCGGGGCCCAGGTTGTCGTAGATTTCAATGGAGACGGTGCGATTCAAGATGGAACTATCCACCGCGGCAAAAGCAACAGCTACTTCCGTAACGGCAAAGGGTTCGTCCGAATCGTAGATGAATCGTTGCAATTTCAGGATATCGAAGTAATTATTCGATCCCACGATAAATCCTCGAGGACCTCCGACGGTATCTACGCTATAGGTAATCACCGAAGCAACTACACTCCTCCGACAGGGCGGGCGGAAACAGCGTATCGACGACCATTTTACCATGGCTGGCATCGACCTTAAATTTTGCTTCCACTGCGGGAGAAGCTGCGGGGGAAAACCTTTGGCTGTATCCAAGAGCGGAGGAAAGCACAAAAAGGAAAAGGAGTAAAGTTTTCATCATCAAGAAGTGTTTGTTGAGGTAGTTCTAGAAATTGAATGTCGGAACTATGTTGATACTTTCCCCTGAATTCATTACACTTTAATGAAATTTAAGCTTTCCGGTCGGATGCCAGTCCGTAAGCAGCCATTTGGCGGGCGATGTATTTTCCGATGACGTCGAATTCCAGATTCACCCGGTCCCCGGCCTTGAGGTTGCGAAAATTGGTGTGCTCAAAAGTATAGGGGATGATCGCGACCCGAAAGGTGTTCTCAATCGGCTCCACTACGGTAAGGCTGACGCCGTTTACACATACACTGCCCTTGTCAACCAGGAGGTCATCCGTGGAATACTTAAGCGTGTAGTACCAACTACCACCGGCTTCTTCCACCGCCAGGCATTCCCCTACGGTGTCGACGTGCCCCTGCACGATGTGGCCGTCCAGTCGTGCACCCGCCTGCATAGCGCGTTCCAGGTTCACGGTCGACCCCACCTGCCAATCACCGAGGCGGGTACGGTTGAGCGTTTCCCGAATGGCGGTAACGGTGTGCGTTTCACCAGAAAGGGCTACCACGGTCAGGCAAACGCCATCGTGGGAAAGGCTTTGATCGATCTTGAGTTCTTCACTGATGTCGCTACGCAGCGTGAAGTGTACATTGTCCCGGTCGCGCTCAATGTGCGTGACCTGCCCGGCGGCTTCGATGATTCCGGTAAACATAATGGTATGATTGAAGGAGGGAAAGATCTTACTCGATGACGACCTTACTGAAGTTAAAGGGGACAACAACGGAAGCACTTTTCCGGTCGAACTGAAGCGAATGGGGGAGGAGCTGTCCGTTAACTTCCACCCTGCCCGGGGCGTGTTCCAACCCGATCAGCCGAATTTTGCTGTAGAGAAAACTCGCATTGTAATTGCCCTGAACGGACTGTTCAATAGTAATGGTCCGTCCCCTTCGACTTAAGGTATACTTCCGCTCCGTAAATTCATCCACCTGGTAGCCGTAGCCTTCTCCGGCATCCCAGTACAGCGACCCTGCGCCCCGCTCCGCTAAAAATACGGTCAGGTTCATGGTTTCCGCGCGCGATAATTCACGGGTATTCTGCACCACCTCGGCAGTAGGAATAATGGCTCCTGCCCGGACGAAAATCGGCAGGCGATCCGCTCGCAGGCGGGCACGCACTTTATTGCCGCCGATGTAGTGCTTACCCGTAAAGTAATCGTACCAGTCGCCCTTCGGAAGGTATACCCCCAAAGATTTTTTCTGCGGTTCCACTACCGGACAAACCAGCAGGTCCTCCCCGGCCAGGAACTGGTCGCCGAACTGACGGCACAGGGGGTCAAGCTGGTCGTAAAAGAAGAGGTTGCGCAGCACGGGTGAGCCCGTTTCTACGTGCTGCCTGAAGGCCGTGTAGAGGTACGGTAACAGGCGGTACCGCAGTTCGATCGCCTTCCGGTTTCGCTTGGTGTGATCTCCGCCGTGTACCCAGGGCTCCTGATCCTGCCGGTTCAGTGCTTCGGCTTGCTGGACGTCTTCCGCTTCTACTTCGGCCGCTCCATCGGTATTGTTTCCCATACTGTGTACGCGCATTAGGGGATGGAACACCGCGAGCTGAAGCCAACGGGTTAGCAGTTCCGGTGAGGGGTCATCAACGAATCCCCCAATGTCCGTTCCGCAAAAGCTGAAGCCGCTGATGGATAGGCGAAGGCATTGCCGGTTGGCCAGGGCGAGGTGCTCCCAACTGGCAATATTGTCGCCGGTCCAAAGCGAGGCGAAGCGCTGCCCCCCACTAAACGTGGCGCGGCCCAGCAGGAAGGGACGCTTGGCGGGCAGTAAGAATTTGAGCCCTTCGAAAGATGCCCTCGTCATCTGCATCCCGTAGATGTTATGGGCTTTCTTGTGATCGCCGGTGTAGCCGTCGAAATCATGACGTACGTCCAGGGGGAAGGTTAGCGCCGTCACCTTGAATAAGGCCGGCTCGTTCATATCGTTCCAGAAGCCACTCACCCCCTGCTCGACGTATAGTTCGCGATAAAGCTTGCCCCACCATTCGCGTACCTCCGGGTTCGTGTAGTCGGGCCATACACATTCCTGCGGCCAAACCGGACCGATCATCATTTCGCCGGTGCTTCGACGACAGAAAGCATCCCGCTCCAGGCCTTGGCGGTACACATCATACTCAGGGTCGACCCGAATTCCCGGATCGATCATTACCACGGTGTGGAATCCATCATCCCGCAAGTCGCTGATCATAGCTTTTGGATCGGGAAAATGTTCCCGGTTCCAGGTGAAGCAACGGTACCCGTCCATGTAGTCGATATCGAGGTAGATCGCGTCGCAGGGAATCTCCTTATTTCGGAAGCTTGCCGCCAATTCCCGCACCCGGGATTCGGGGTAGTAACTCCACCGGCACTGGTGGTAACCAAGTGCCCAAAGCGGGGGCAATTCCGGTCGACCGGTCAGGTCGATATAGCGACGGGCCACGGCATTGAGCTCGGGTCCATTGATAAAATAGTAGTCGAACTCGCCGCCGTCGGTCCATACGGTCGCGAGTCCATCCTTATGGCTGTTAAAATCGAAAAAACTTCGGTAGCTGTTGTCGACAAATACGCCGTAGGCAACTCCCTTGCGAAGCCCGTAAAAGAAGGGGATCGTTCGGTACAGGGCATCTCTTTCCTTTCCGTAGGCGAAGGAATCGCTGTTCCAGTTCTCAAAACAACGGCCCTGTAAATCTGTATTCCAGGCCTTGTCTCCCAGGCCGTAAAAGGCTTCGGACTCATCCGTTCTGAACTGAAGTCGCATTTGATCCAGCCCCTTCATCAGGGTAAAACGGGTGTAGAAGGGGGCCGCGTACTCGTGCAGCATGACCCCGGACATGCGATCGGCAACCGAAACCGAGGCATCCTTTCGGTTGATTAGGATCTGTAGGTTTCGGGTATTGATGGTGTACGTCTCACTTCCACTGGACAAGGAAACCTCGGCGGACCAAGATGATGGCCTGGAATCTCGGGCATAACTAAAGTCGCTAGCCTCTCTACCGTAGGAGAAAAAAAAGCGAACGACATGGTCACTCAAAATCTGTAGTCCCAGGTGCACTTCCCCTTCGCCTCGCAATAGAAAGGTGCCGGGCGATGGCTCTTCAATTTCGAGGAGCCGACCTACATAATGTTCGTAGTACACATCATCGTAGCGAAGGGTGCTAACGGTCTCTTTTTCATTAACAATGTTAGGGGCGGTTTCGTAGGGCAGACGTACCGTCTTCGGAAGCTTAGACATGGGCACAAGGTACCCATCATCAATCATTCAGTGACCAGTCATACTCAAGAAAGTGGAGTTCCTTCTTGGCTGGGATATCCGTTGTCAAATACCGGTTCAAATAAGCGGGAACGTCTTCGAAATCCTCGGCATACCAATCAAATAGGGGGCTGACCCTTACCACCTCTTCCTGGGTTACATTGAAGGTTTCATCGTTAATGAATGAGCGGGTACGACGGTCGAGCATCTTGTCCAGGTTGTCAGCGGTGTAGGCGGTGGAGGCGAGCGGCGGACAACTCACCGCTGCACAAACCAGCGCGAAGTGAATTCTCGGCTCGGCAAAATTTTCCCGAATGATCTCGTGCTCTATTTGATTAAGACTGTAATTCTGTCCGTCGAGAGTAATAAATTTGGTGTCCCATGGCTGGTCAATTTCCCGAATGCTGTTCACCGGCCAGTTGTCGAGGACAAGTTTGATCGTGAAGGCATTGTAAGCATTGATCCAGTAGGCCAGTGCTTCCGGCCTGCTCCACCTATTGTCCGGAACTTCCTGGGACAGCGTACTCAAATAGGCGTTTAGCTCATCCATGTCATTTCGAAAACCGGTATAGTCGACCTCCCCCGTACCCGATACATGTTTGGCCAGGAGCGTGGACCAGGCTATATGACTCGGGCCCTGTTGGCTAATCTCCTGATCGCTAGACGGGGAAGTAGACGTAATGGCAGCCGGCGCTACATTCGTTGGGGGGGCGGAGCCACGGCGGGTCGGGCTGGTTCGATGACCTTTTCTAAGGGAGCTGACTCGACCGGCGCCTCCGGGGTCTGTTCCAGGGTGTATTCGATCTGGTCCTGAACGACGGTGTCGACGACCAGGGTATCCATCACCATGTCTTCGGCCTGGTCCGGGGGTGGTCCTTCGGCACAGGCAAACGGTATTAGAAGAACCCAGGTCCGGGCGATAACCTTTAGCATAAAATACAATTACTGATCCGACCACCTAACATCGCTATCCGGCCCGGCGGTTCAACCCACTCTAAGCCGGCAGAAATCAGTCCTGATAGGGCCGGATCGTGGCCCGAATTAGGAAACGGTAGTCTCTGGGCGGTGGAGGGGCGCGATGGGTTAGGATATATTGGATTTATATTGTGCTGTAACGATTATATTTATATATGTATTTGGGCAATTGGCAATTACCTATTCGTAGTCAAAAAACGATAACCGGAGGGCAAAAAAAGACCCGCGCATAAGCGCGGGCCAAAAAAAAGCTTTCTAACTACCATAATAACAAAAAGTCACGGCGCATAAAGCCGTTAAAAAACTATTCTTGCACCATCGAGCAGGGGGGAAGCCGGCCGTTGTGGTTTTTTAGGGGAAACTGGGAGGTTGAGGTTTATTTTTCCTGTATTCCATGAGGTTACAGCATTAACGAGGCGGGTAAGCTGAAATCACCCCATGTACGTGGGGGTGTGGAAAACTCTGCTTGAATTTAGCGCTGGCCCGAGTAATGGTCCAGTCAGCGGGTCGGTTCGTTTTATGCAGGCTATGGCCCGGTACCGCTCCAAAACAAGATGGCCTCCACGCTGAGCGTGAAGGCCACTTATAGAAGGTAAAGTCTACCGTTATAATAAAGCAATTTAAGTGAGAAACAAAATCGCAGTAAGTTGGGTGAAGTGACATTAACAAATGAAAATGTGCACTTTAGAATAAATAGGTTTGAATGAGAGACACTAAAAACGGAGGGAACAATCCCTCGAAATCGTTGATACAAATGTAGTCCCCATAGCGAGTGGAACTACCCCACGGCCGTGGGGTAAATAGGATTTCTCCGTGATTTTGTCTTTGTTAAGGGGCATGTTTGGTGAAGGTGGAACCTATTCAGCCTGCAGCTTGCTTAAAACAGTAACGAACGGTAAAACTTGCCGGCGGAGCGACAAGCGTATATGCGAACCCGACGCCTTTACCCGGCCCTTCCCTGATACAAGCTGATCGGAGAGTTCGTGGCGATCAGGTTCCGGACAGCCAGGAAATTCCCCGAGTGGGAATTGCGAACTTTTCACAAAAAAGCGCACAAAAAAAAGGTTCGTACGTTGCACCGTACGAACCTATTAATCTTAATTTGTCTACTAAGTTAACCGTCAACTGGGCGAATGGCCCAAATAAAAAAACTTCGGAAAAATAGGGTAGAGAGTTAAAAAAACTTCTACTCCCGTGAGTAAAAAGGTTTATGAATGAGAGATAATTGAAAACGGGACAATTCCCGTCGTCGTTAAGTCAAAGATAGGGGACCGTTAAAAGTCTCCTACCCCACAACAATGGGGTGTCCAATTTTTGTACTTCTTTTTTTCCGGGCTCAGGAAGTTGTTTGGCTTGTTCGCCTGATTAATGAAGCAATAGTTTTGTGAATCCGGAAAGCACAGTTATGGTGTCCGGTTTATCCACCCAATAGCTTAACCACCCGAAAGTGCCAACACTTACCCTTTTTTCAGGCGATATCACCCAACTCGAAGTTGACGTTATCGTGAATGCAGCTAACTCCTCCCTGCTCGGAGGGGGTGGTGTGGACGGAGCGATTCACCGGGCCGGGGGTCCTGAAATTTTGCAGGCCTGCCAGGAGATAAGGTCGCGGCGTGGGGGTTGCCCTACCGGAGAGGCGGTAATTACCACTGCGGGCAAGCTGCCGGCTCGCTACGTAGTCCATACCGTAGGACCGGTGTGGCAGGGCGGGGCATCAGATGAAATGGAGTTGCTAGGCAATTGTTACACCCATTCCCTCGCCCTGGCTGAGGAGGTAAAGGCGAACAGCGTAGCCTTTCCGAATATCAGTACCGGAATTTACGGTTACCCAAAAGAGAAAGCGGCGCGGATCGCCTTACAGGCGGTGAAGAATGCCAGCCTACAGTGGGTCGAGGAAGTGACCTTTGTATGCTTCGATGCCGAAAACTTTGCCATCTATCGAAAGCTCCTGGATTCGTAAGCCACCAAGTACACCCAAGAAGTAGACTATTTACTTGTGGTTTCCAGGTATTCCTCGAAGGTGGAAGTAGTGTAATGCCCTTCGGCGATGTAGTGAATTTCCTGCAGCAAGTTTTCGGCAGGCTTAAAACCCGGGCTGATGGTGATTCGCTTCTGTTCGGCGTCGAGGTACACAATGCTTGGGTAGCTCATTCGTCCGTCCAATAAGGCTACGGCAAGTTGATGCACGCCCTGCCGGCCTACGCTTGGGTCGTAGTCAAACTGATGACCGTCGTAGGTGATACTGGCCTGCTGTTCCGCATTTAATTTTACCGCGTAGAAATGTTGGCTGATGTAGTTCACCACTGCCTTGTCTTTAAAGGAGGTCTTGTCCATGCGCTTACACCAGCCACACCAGTCGGTATAGACATCAACCAAAAGCTTGCGGGGCTCGGTCTTACTGCGCTCGATAGCTTCTTCCCAGGTGAGCCACTCGATCTGAGCCGATAGGGTACCTGATACAAGAACAAACAGAAGGGGTAGGAGATATTTCATTGAGCTAAGCTTGCCTTATTAATAATGCGCAAACGGGCCGAATATTTCAAAGCCGCTTAGAATTTCGGACAGGGAACCGCTGCATCGTCTTCCGACAATCCTATATACGATACGCTCAACTCAAAGGTTCCTCTGTTTCGGTCGCCGCCGTTGCCGTTGGCAAAAATACCGGCGTCATAACTGAAGCCGAACAGGAAATCACCTGCCTCCATACCCGCGAAGCCAATCACGCTGCTTCCCAGATAACTGCCTTGTTCGCGCGCCACCCGCATTAGTGCCCCCAGGTGAAAGGCGGTGCGCTCGCCCCCCGAAGCCTCGAATCGAAGGTGGCTACCAAATAATCCCATGGCGTGGGGGCCTTGGGTAAGGTAATAGACGCGGGGCAGCAGATCTATGGTGCTAGTTAACGGTAGCCGAAGGCTAGCGTAGCCGCTATAGCGGGCATTTAGTGTATTGGTGACCTCCATGGCGGTACCGGCCGTCTGTTGCGCGTAAAAGGATTGTTCGGGTTGCGAGACATGATGCATGGCCACCCCGACCGCTACCCCTAGTCCACGCAACGGGTTACGGCTGTAGTTCAAACCGAAGTGATAGTCGCCGAATGACACGCTTCCTTCCGGAAGGGCTTCGCCCCCGGTTCCGGTGACATAGGTGGAAGTACCGTCGAACTCATCCTCAAAGGAAAGCTCCCCGTAACCTAGGCTTCGTTGGGTGATACCAAGCTGGAAGCCGGCACTAAGCTGCTCCGTGCCCCTGCCGTCGAGGTTTTTGTGGTAGGCGCCGCCCAGCATCATCCGGTTACTGGATAAACTGACGGATGCCACCCGGTCGTTGATGAGGAGCACGCCGCCGCCGAAGGCATCGCTTGTCCGCCGCTTCGGATCAAACTGGTAGTGGAAATCAGCAGCAAAGGCCGTGGTGCTGTAAGGGCTTTGCATTACTTCGCCCCATTGGTTTCGGTGATTGATAACGGCCCGGTACCGCCCGGCAAACAGGCCGGTAAGGGCCGGGTTCAGGGTAGTGGGAGACGCAAATAGCTGGGAAAAGGATGGATCCTGCGCCCCGACGTCCGCACTAAAAAGGCACATCAACAATACCAAAAGTCCGAGCTGACGCCATATAATCATGGCGTAAAGGTAAGTTCCCGTTCCGCTTCCTCCAACGGGCTACCTATCTTGCCGCCATGACTTCCGTACCCGCCATTGGCCGCTATACCGTTGCTCCTATCTGGGCACGACCCCGCGCGCGGTCCGTCATGCGCAGCCAACTGCTTTTAGGAGAGCCCGTCCTGATCATATCGAACGAGGGCGGGTATTGCCAGGTACGCTACGATAGCGAGCGGGAGGAAGGCTTTGTGGCGGAAGATCAGTTGCTACCGGTTGCGGCTCCCCTTTACGAGGCTCAGTTCCACAAACCCGCCTTTGCGCTCGAATTGTTCGCTCCCATGATGAGTGATGCCTTTGGTATGCCGGTCACCTTCGGGGCACGTTTGCCGGCTTACGACGGACTTCAGCTTCACCACGACGGTCGGCGATTCCTGTATTCCGGACAGGCGGTGCTGCCCGATAACCTGATCCAGGATCCGGCCCTCTTACTGCGCATGGGACGAAAATGGTTATTCGTGCCGGAACTGCCGGGGGGGCGCACACCTACCGGGGTGGGCGCGGGCGAACTTATGCAACTGCTCCTGAGCCTCCTCAATGTAGCCTTACCAGGTGCGGTTGGCCCCATGAGTCGGGTGGGTACCCCCGTCGACTTTGTCGAACAGTGCCAAAGTGGAGACCTGGCCTTTTTCGACAACGGGCGGGGTGGCATTAGCCACGTGGGCCTGCTGCTGCCCGGTAGTCAGGTCCTTCACGTTCACGGTCGTGTAAGGGTGGATGCCATCGACCATTTCGGGATCTTCAGCCTCGACAACAGACGCTACACCCACCGCCTCCGTATTGTGAAGCGGCTACTGCCGGATGCCGCTGTTTGCGATCCGATTCGGATCGACGAACGCTTCGTGGAAACGCCGGCGGACTCCCGACAGATACTTATTTTTTGATTACCTTTCGTTACATCCTATTGTTCCCGAACAACCTTCGGGTTTAAGCGTAGAAGCAGCGTTATATCTTCATTTGGGAAACCCTAAATTTTTATGTCAAGACTCGTCATTATTTCCAACCGATTACCCATAACCGTCAATCGAACCGACGGTGAATTGCACTATCATCCTAGTGCCGGGGGCCTGGCAACGGGACTCAACTCCCTGGACGACTCCTACAACAAGATTTGGATCGGATGGCCCGGCGAGGACATTGCCAATGAGTGGGAGCGAGAAGCCATTCGCAACGATCTCATGAAGCGCAGGCTAGTGCCGGTGTTTCTGACCGAGCGCGAGATCGACCTGTATTACGAAGGCTACAGTAACAAAACCATTTGGCCGCATTTCCACTACTTCACGGAATATACGGTTTACGATGACGAGATGTGGCAGGCCTACCAGGAGGTCAACTACAAATTCTTTCAGGCGGTTGAAAATGTACTCCGCGAAGACGATATGGTCTGGGTACATGACTATCAGCTCATGTTGCTGCCTGCCCTGATCCGGGAAAAGTTTCCCAAAATCAGCATAGGATTTTTCTTACATATTCCTTTTCCGAGCTATGAGGTCTTCCGAATCCTCCCCTGGAGGAAGGAAATTCTCGATGGCATCCTCGGATCCGACCAGGTTGGCTTCCACACCTTCGGCTATATGCGGCACTTCCTTTCCGCTGCTTATCGCATCACCGGATACGAGCATGAATTCGGCCGCCTCTCCATTGGCGAGCGGCAGGTCAATGTAGATGTTTTCCCGATGGGCATCGATTACGAAAAATATGCCCACCCCGACGTAGATGCGCAAAGCGATCAGAGTAGTGGCGAGATCCGCAAACTGCACGCGAGCCGTAAGATCGTCCTCAGCGTGGATCGACTGGATTACACCAAGGGTATTCCCCACCGGATCCGTGCTTTCGGGCAGTTCATTCGCAACAATCCGGAATACATCGGCAAGGTCAATCTGATCATGATCGTGGTCCCCAGTCGGGCGAATGTCCCGCAGTACCAAAGCCTGAAAACGGAGGTTGATATTCTCGTCAGCCAGGTAAACAGTGAGTACAGCACCTTCGACTGGATGCCGATCCATTATTACTACCGCTCGCTGAATTTTGCCGCCCTTACCACGCTGTATAAGGAAGCGGACATCGCCTTGATTACCCCCCTGCGCGATGGTATGAATCTTGTAGCAAAGGAATACGTAGCGGCGAAAGAGGAGTCCAAGCGCGGCGTGCTCATATTGAGCGAGATGGCCGGAGCGGTTTACGAACTCAACGACGGCGCGCTGACGGTGAATCCCCAGAGTGCTCAGGACATCCAGGATGCCCTGGTGCAAGCCCTTGAAATGGATGTGGAGGAGCAACGGGTTCGCATGGTGGAAATGCAGGAAAAGCTTCGCCAATACGATGTTAAGCACTGGGCGGCCACATTTATTAAGGAACAGAAAAAACTTAAAGAAAAAAGCAAGATGCACCACACCACTCACCTCACCGACAAAGCCCTGGACGTAGTCGCCGAAAGCTACGAGCAGGCAGGTCAGCGGCTCTTATTCATTGATTACGACGGAACGCTGATGTCATTTGATCCTGATCCGCAGGCGGTCCACCCGGACGAGGAAGTGCTGCATGTGCTCAAGACCCTGGCAGCCGATCCGAAGAATACCGTCGTCATCAACAGTGGCCGGGATAAAGCCACGCTACAGAAATGGCTGGGCGACCTGGACGTAGAAATGGCCGCCGAACACGGCGTCTGGATGAAGGAAGATGGGCGCTGGCAGTTAAATCCCAACGTTGTTGATGGATGGAAGCCGAAGGTGAGAGAACTGCTGGAAAACCTGGTCTCCCGTACACCAGGGTCGTTTATCGAGGAAAAAGACTACAGCCTCGCTTGGCATTATAGAAATATCGACCGGGACCTGGGCAACAAGCGGGTGCGCGAATTCCGCGACATGCTGACCTACCTCATTCAAAACCAAGACCTCCAGGTGCTGGAGGGGAACAAGGTCGTGGAGATTAAAAACGCCGGAGTCAATAAGGGCAAGGCCACCCAGCATTGGGTAAATAAGGAGGACTGGGATTTCGTACTGGGCATCGGCGACGACAGTACCGACGAGGATATCTTTCGCGCACTGCCAGACTGGGGCGTGAGCATAAAGGTAGGGCCCGGCCGTACGGCTGCCCGCTACTCACTTACCGGCGTAACGGAAGTCAGAAAGTTCTTCTCTCGGCTCGGACGTATTGCCGAACAGGCCCAGTAGCGCTAGTAACCCAAGATCTGTAACATACTCTCGGCGCTCTGCTTTCCGGCTAGCACCCGGTCGGTCAGGTTGCCCTCCTCGTCGATGTCGATGATAATGTGTTGCGGACTGGGGATCATGCAATGTTTGATGCCTCCGTATCCACTGATACTGTCCTGATAGGCGCCCGTATGGAAGAATCCAAGGTAGAGCGGCTCGCTGTCGCCTTCCTTGTCGACCGGGAGGTACACCTGGCTTTCATGAATCTCGGAATTGTAGTAATCCGAGTTATCACAACTCAGGCCACCGATGTTCACCCGCCGGTAGTCGCGGTCCCATTTGTTTATTGGCAGCAGTATAAACCGTTCGCCGATGCCCCAGGCATCGGGTAGGGTGGTCATGAGCGAATTGTCGATCATGTACCACATCTCACTGTCGTTTTGCTGCTTACGAGCCAGTACCGAGAAAATGGTCGCACCGCTTTCGCCAACGGTGTACTTGCCGAATTCGGTGAAGATGTCGGGTTCCGGTACGCCATCCTCTTCACAGGCGTCCAGGATATTCTTCACGATCTCGCGGACCATATATTTATAGTCGAACTCAAAACCGAGGCTATTTCGAATCGGCATCCCGCCGCCGATATTCAGCGCGTGCAGGTTCTGGCTCTCTTTCTTTAGTTGACCATAGAGGCGGACCGCTTTTTTCAGCTCTCCCCAGTAGTAAAGGGTATCCTTAATACCGGTATCCACGAAAAAGTGGAGCATATGTAACTCCAGCTTCTCGCTATTCTTGATCCGGTCGTTGAAGAGTGGAAGCACATCCCCGTGGCGAAGTCCCAGCCGGCTGGTGTAAAATTCAAAGTTGGGTTCTTCTTCGGTAGCCATTCGAATACCGATTTTAGCCACCCCTACCACGTGCTCCTCGTAGTAATCCAGTTCGTGACTGTTGTCCACTACGGCGATCACGTTCTCAAAACCGTCGTTCATCAAGCCTACGATACCCGCCAGATAATTTTCCGGCTTGAATCCGTTGCAGACGATCTGGATCGTTTTGTCCAGTTTCTTGCGGGCGTGGAGCCGGCGGATCAGGTCCACATCGTAAGCCGAGCTGATCTCGAGTTGTACGTCGTGGTCAAGGGCTTCCTCCACGACGTGCGCAAAGTGGCTGCTTTTCGTACAGTAGCAGTATTGATACACCCCGGCGTAACCCTGGCTCCGCATCGCCCGGCGGAACAGGTTTCGGGCTTCCTTGATCTTTCTCCCGATACTGGGCAGGTACGTTAGCTTGATCGGCGTACCATACTTCCTAATGAGGTGGATGAGGGGGATACGGTTAAAGGTGAGGTACCCGTTGTCCATATCGAAACCTTCCTGGGGAAAGTAGAAGGTCTGGTCAATCAGGTCGAAGTACTTATTTGCCACTAAGAGCTTGTTTTGGGGGCGCAAAGATAGCGCATGGCGGCGGAGCGCAGGCATAAAGACTGCAGGGTGAATTCAAAGGGGTTAATCTATATTTACCGGATGCAGTATATCTCTCTCCGAAACTTGAAATTCATCCTTCACGAAGTGCTTGACCTGAAAGAATTACAGGGAAGCGAACGCTTTGGAGGCTTCGACGATGAGGCTATCGATCTGAGTCTGGACGCCGCTTCGCAGCTGGCCGATCAGTACCTCTGGCCGGCTTACCGCAAGATGGATAAGAAAAAGGCTTACTACAAAGACGGTGAGGTGCACGTACTGCCGGAAGTAGGGGAGGGAATGCGCGCACTCGGGCAAAGCGGCTGGCTTAGCGCCGCGTGGGGTTTCG
This sequence comes from Lewinellaceae bacterium, assembly GCA_963747415.1. Classification (GTDB taxonomy): domain Bacteria; phylum Bacteroidota; class Bacteroidia; order Chitinophagales; family Saprospiraceae; genus Neolewinella. The sequence continues at coordinate 954,559 of CAVVFF010000007.1, forward strand.
AGCACCAGGGTCAGCAGATGCCGCTCACGGTACAAAACGCGGGTAGCCTGATCTTTCAGGCGGCAAACGGAAACCTTGCCGCCTACGGTTTTTTGACCACTGGCGCGGCCAACCTGATCCGGGAATTTGGCTCCGACCAGCTAAAGGAAACCTACCTACCGCGAATGGCATCGGGCGAATGGCAGGGTACCATGGCCCTGACCGAGCCGCAGGCCGGCAGTTCACTCAGCGATATTACCACGTCTTACGAGCAACAGCCCGATGGCAGGTATCTGATCACCGGTCAGAAAATATACATCAGTGGCGGCGATCATACGGGAGTCGACAACGTCGTGCACCTGCTGCTGGCCCGCAAGAAGGACGGCCCGAAGGGCGTGAAGGGGGTAAGTCTCTTCGTGGTGCCAAAGTTCATCCCCACCGAAGACGGTCTCCAAGATAATAACGTTACCACCGCTGGTATTTACGGGAAGATGGGCCAGCGGGGCTACGTGGCGGCCCACCTGATGTACGGGGAACAGGGGCCTACGCAGGGCTTTTTGGTCGGTCAGGAATTACGGGGGCTTAACAATATGTTCCTGATGATGAACGAAGCCCGCATCGGGACCGGAATGATGGCTGCCGGCTCGGCGTCCGCTGCTTATTACGCCAGTCTGCAGTATGCTCGGGAACGTCCGCAGGGACGCCATCCGGGAAACAAGGATGTCAATGCCCCCCAGGTCCTGATCATCGAGCACGCGGATGTCCGGCGAATGCTACTTTTTCAGAAGGCGGTGGTAGAGGGCAGCATCGCTTTGTTGCTTCAGTGTAGCCTCTACGAGGATACTTATCGGCTAAAGCAGGATGACCGAAGCCGGTTGCTGCTTGAATTGCTTACCCCCATTGCTAAAAGCTTCCCGAGTGAATACGGCAACGAAGCCGTCAGTATGGGTATGCAGGTACTCGGGGGCGCGGGATATACGGATGACTTTCCGCTGGAACAGATCTTCCGCGACATTCGCGTGAATTCAATCTACGAAGGCACTACCACTATTCACGGTCTTGACTTGCTGGGCCGTAAGGTGATGATGGAAACCGGTGCAGCGGTGAAGTACCTCGCTGAAGAGGTGGGCAACACCTTACAGTTGGCGGGCCAGTACGATCGAACGCGGCAGCTTGCTGGTGAACTCGGGGCGGGAATGCATGAATTACAGGAAACCTTAAATCATCTGCTTAGCCTCGCCCGGCGTGAGGAGGACCCGCGGGTATTCCTCGCCGATGCCACGGTATTTCTCGATTACTTCGGCTTGCATGTCATAGGATGGATGTGGCTGAAACAAGCCGTTACTGCTGCCCGCGCTTTTGAAGAAGCAACCACCGTGGGTGGGCGAGACATCAACCGGGAGGAGCAGGCCTACTACGAATCCAAAATCCGCACGGCCGGCTATTTCTTCGATTACCTTTTCCCCCGTACGCGCGGGCACCGGGCCACCCTCCTGTCAAAAAACCGCCACACCCTCAATTTTCCACCCGAGCTGCTGCAGTAGCCTTAGCCTCCTAACCATTCGGTATATTGCGGCTCCAATTATCGATCATGCGACACTTTATCTTATTTGCCTTCGCCTGCCTGCTCGCGTCTTGCGCCCCGAAGCAGGCCACCTTTGGAACCGGCAACGGGCCCTTCACCGCCAGCTTCGATCATTACGCCATCAACGTCGACGACCTGGGGCAAAGCGCGGCCTTTTACCAGCGCGTTTTTGAACTGGATACCATATACAACGGTACCGGCAACGACCGGAGGGTATGGTTCTCCCTCGGCGAAGGGATGGCCCTGCACATCATCGAAACCGACGTGGTGGATGTCAAGACGCCGAAGGGAGTCCACCTCTGTATCGCCATGGCCGACTTCGACGGCTTCGTGGAACACTTGCGCGATGAAAAGATCGCCTTCGAGACCTGGAAAGGCGAGGCCATGCAAACTAACATGCGGCCCGATGGGGTGCGGCAGGTGTACATCCAGGACCCCGATGGCTACTGGGTAGAAATTAACGACAACCGGCTTGCATGGGAAAAAAACCGGCCCACTAAATGAAGGTAGTGCTCACCCGCCTGGACAAGGACTTCAATTTTAAAATCGCCAATGAGGACGGCCTGACCGTAGTGACCGATGGCAGCCCGGACATCGGCGGCCACAACCGCGGCGTGCGGCCCATGCAGATGGTACTGGCCGCCGTTGCCAGCTGTTCCAGTATCGACGTCGTACTGCTGCTGCGGAAGCAGCGGCAGGAGTTGGAGGATATCCGGGTGACCGTAGCGGCCCAACGCGTGGATACCGAACCCCGTGTGTTTACGGATATCCATTTGCACTACCTGTTGTACGGTAACCTAAATGAAAAGAAGGTCGAACGGGCGTGCCGCCTGAGTATGGAAAAGCTGTGCAGCGTATCGATGATGCTTAAGGCGGGAGGCGTGAACATCACCTGGTCGTACGAGGTGCTTCCGGTGGAGTAGGGGACTGGCTGCTGGTCCGCCGAGCTACTCCGCTGGTCCGCCGAGCTATCCAGGACAAGCATTGCCGTTGATGTAGTTTTTAGGGCTCGTCGGCCCAGCTTTATCTGAGTAGCCTTCCCCCCCGATCCGTCGGCCGACCAGCGAAGCTGTGCGGACGACTACTGCTGGTCCGCCGAGCTACCCCGCTGGTCCGCCGAGCTACCTAAATGAGCATGACGGTTTCCGGAGAAGACAACTGCTCGTCGGCCCAGCTTTATCTGAGTAGCCTTCCCCCCCGATCCGTCGGCCGACCAGCAAAGCTGTGCGGACGACTCAGCTTTATCTGAGTAGCCTTCCCCCCCGATCCGTCGGCCGACCAGCAAAGCTGTGCGGACGACTCAGCTTTATCTGAGTAGCCTTCCCCCCCGATCCGTCGGCCGACCAGCGGAGCTGTGCGGACGACTACTGCTGGTCCGCCGAGCTATCCAGGACAAGCATTGCCGTTGATGTAGTTTTTGTGGCTCGTCGGCCCAGCTTTATCTGAGTAGCCTTCCCCCCCGATCCGTCGGCCGACCAGCGGAGCTGTGCGGACGACTACTGCTGGTCCGCCGAGCTATCCAGGACAAGCATTGCCGTTGATGTAGTTTTTGTGGCTCGTCGGCCCAGCTTTATCTAGCAGCCTTCCCCCCCGATCCGTCGGCCGACCAGCGAAGCTGTGCGGACGACTACTGCTGGTCCGCCGAGCTAGCCCGCTGGTCCGCCGAGCTATCCAGGACAAGCATTGCCGTTGATGTAGTTTTTGTGGCTCGTCGGCCCAGCTTTATCTAGCAGCCTTCCCCCCCGACCCGTCGGCCGACCAGCGGAGCTGTGCGGACGACTACTGCTGGTCCGCCGAGCTATCCCGCTGGTCCGCCGAGCTACCTAAATGAGCATGACGGTTTCCGGAGAAGACAACTGCTCGTCGGCCCAGCTTTATCTGAGTAGCCTTCCCCCCCGATCCGTCGGCCGACCAGCAGAGCTGTGCGGACGACTACTGCCGATGATGACATTTTTAGGGCTCGTCGGCCCAGCTGCTTTGAATTCTTAACTAGCAATAAGGCCTTTACCCCCCCCGTTGAAAGAGGGTGATCATTGATCAATATACTCTCTATGAAGCATAGCCTTACTCTAACCAGCCTCGGCCTGGCGATGGCCATGGTGCTGATGCCTTACACCGAATGCCGCGGGAATTCCCAACCCGTACTTCCCCCCCTCCTGGTTACCGGCCTGCACGGCGAGTACGTCGACGGCAGCGGAGTCATGCTATACTGGCAGGCGCTCACCCGGGGGGACGCCAGGAGCTTCGACATTCTGCGTTCTACGGACGGAAGCGACTTTCAGCTGGTCGGCCACGTAGAACAGCGGCAGGACCTACCCAGTGACCGAATCTACCGATTCCGCGACGCCGGCGTCCTGCCGGGAACCTACTACTACCGGCTGCGCAAACTCACGGTCGGCGGCGTGCCCGAACTCTCGGAGGCAATAGCCCTGGATGTACGTTCCGAAATGACGACCAATACCTACGTCTACCCCGACAAGATCAGCGGCGCGATCACCATCGGCCTCAGCCAGGACTGGCAGGGTCTCACCGTCGGAGTAGAAGTAATCAGCAAAAGCGGCCAGCCCGTAACCTACTTTACCTCCGACGTGAATCACTGCGTGAACGTACGGATCAAGGACCTCGGTCCCGGTACCTATACTGTCCGGATCAGTTCCACCGATCGTACCCTTACCCGCCACGTGATCGTCCGATAACCCCAAACGCTCATTTTTCACTCACCCTAAAAACAGTTTTTAGTTTTACGCGGTCGGAATGCTCGTTCGAAGAGAAACCCTGGCGGGTCTCTCTCGTACTTTATCGCAGCAATCCCATACCAATTTGTCCGGACCCCATGATAATGGGGTGGCCCGGGCTTTAACAATTCGTTTTCTATCCGTTCTTGACACTTTACAAACATAAACTCTTATGAAGAAACTTTACCAAAATTCACCCGTAGATTATGCCATTTGCAGATTCTACGTTATAGTCCTTTTAGCTTTCGGCAGTACTTCCCTTTACAGTCAGGGAACTTTTGTTGGTGATGTTTTAATTCGATCGCAAATCGACCTCGACACTTTTATTCAATCTGGACTCAAAAAGTACGATGCCGTCGATGGAGATTTTATCATCAACCCAAATTCAGAGCTTGATGATTTTAGCAATCTTACCCTTTTAGCAACAATTGCCGGGGAGCTGAAAATCATTAATTATACCTCTTCACAGCCCGAAAATCCTTTAAGCGAATTTTCCAGTTTATTTGAGGTGGGAAGCCTTACTATTGGAGAGGCGCTCAACGGGAATACGTGGCCAGGAAGCTTTTTTGGAACTGATCTTTCTAATGCGACTCTGGAAATTATTGCAGGAGATCTTACCGTAACGGACAGCCAGAATGACTATATTTTTAGCTTGCCAGCCATTGATCAAATAGGAGGTAGCTTAAGAATGGTCGATGAACCTTTTATTAATGATTTTCAAGCTGGGGAGCTAACCACTATTGGTGGTAGCGCGGTTTTTGTTAATACAGGTCTCGGTAATTTTGACAACCTAAATAATATTACTTCAATCGGAAAAAACATTATCGTACGTCAAAATAACAACCTCCTTCGTTTTGAAAACTTCGGTAGTTCAACCGATATGGAAATCGATACCCTATGGGTGGGATCAAATATTGAATTAACTACGATTGCTGATTTAAAAGTAATCGTGAGGAAGGCTCTGATAGTCAATGATAACATCGCGCTGGAATCAATATCTACTGACGTTCGGCTTAAGAAGCCAGCCAGTTTTGCAGATGTTGTATCAATTGTTCTTTTTAGGAATAACACGAAATTAATCACTCTTAACACAATATTCGACAACCCTGCGGTGAATCTTTTGCTTGATACCTTCATCCTTGACTCCAATCCAGCGTTAACAAGCATTGGAACGCAAAGAGTATGGATTCAATCAACAATTCAAGTTACAAATAACGCTTCCTTGGTTGGTTTAGGTAGGTGGACCGACGCAACAATGTTGTCCGGAGATTTAATCATAACTGATAACCCCTCATTAGTAAGAACAGCTAATATCGGCGAGTTACAGGAGGTTGCTGGTGATGTTGTCTTCGTAAATAATGATGCAATCACTCTGACATCCTACTTTAATGGAACCACCAACACTTCGGGATTGACCGGCTTTAGAAAGTTAACTAAAGCTAATTCCGTGATTTTCAATGATAATGATGGAATAGAAAATTTAAATGATTTTAGAACAAACCTAGTTATCACCGACTCCCTAGCCGTAACCAACAACCTCCTCCTCAGCGACTGTTCCGTATTACCCTGCCAGGTCACCGTTCGCGGTTTAGAGGTCAACACCCTCAACCCCGCCGTAGCTATTTTCGGCAACACGGGCAACTGTGCGGACAAAGTTGCTTTGCGCAACGATCCGGCGGTTCAAGGGAGAGAGTGTATCCAGGAGGCCATCGCCCTCCCTATAGAGCTACTCAGTTTCAACGGCGAGCTCGTTAAGGACCGCGTAGCCCTCACCTGGGAAACCGCCAACGAAACCGACAACAGCCACTTTTTCATCGAGCGGTCGACGAATGGATTCTCCTTTGCGGCCATCGGTCGGGAGGAGGGAGCCGGCACCACTACGGAGCAGCGCTACTACGTCTATGACGATACCGATTACGCCGCTGGAAAGAATTACTACCGGCTGCGGCAGGTGGATTTCGACGGTACCGAAGCGCTTTCCGAGGTCGTCGTTATCGATGCCGGTCCCGAAGTGCAGGAATTCAGCATCTTTCCCAATCCAATCGCCGCCGGCCAGCAGGTGACCGTCCAGATCGGTGAAGGCTGGGACCGGGACGGCATTTTACTCGAACTATTCTCCGCCAACGGGCAGCGGGTCACGCAGCAGCAGTACTCCAATACGGACCGCTTACAACTGCCGACCCTCGATATTGCTCCGGGGATCTACATGGCCCGGATCAGCAACGGACGCCGCTCGGTCACCGAACGCCTGATCGTGCGCTAAACCGACGATCTGTAGGAAGACGGAAAGAGGCCCCGTGGTAAGTAACCACGGGGCCTCTTTTGTTATAACTTAGCAGAGAAGAGGAGCCTCAGGGGTCCCGCCGATTGCCAAGGACCTTTTCTACCGAGGCGCCCAGGCGACTGATGAGCTTGCCCTGCTGCGCGATGGTGGCCTTCAGGTCCTTCATTTCATCGTGGACGTAGCGTTGGATATTTTGGGGGGAGGGGAGGAAGGGCGTGATGCGTGCCCTTACGTACCAGATCTCCCGCAGATCGGCCAGGGGTATGCGGTAGGTGTCGTAAAAGGAATTGTCGGATATGACCTCCAGCTCTTTACCGTCCTGAATGAAATTGCGGACCCGTTTGACGACTACGTCGCTGCGGGTCACGATGACGTATGCGTAATTATCCTTGATGCCGCTTTCCCACAGCGTCGGTTCCAGAAAGGCGCAAACCACCTTATCTCCCTCGAACAGGGTAGGCTCCATACTATCCCCCGGGACATCAAAGCTGCGGTGGGTACCGACCTTGTATTTGTAATCCGGCAGGCTGAAGGTCGGCAGGCTTTCGACGAAGGAGGGATCCCCTAATTCACCCGCGTAGACAGATTGGGCGGGTAAGGGAACGTGGACGATCATCTCATCGTCTTCCGGGGTCGTTATGGTAGTCAGGACGCGGAAGTTCTGATTGCTCTCCTCGGTCATGAACATGGGACCATCCCCCGTGAACAGGTAGACCGGGTTGAGTTTGTATTTGTTTATGGCTTGGCGCAGCAACTCGATGGTCACGTCCCGGCGGCCCTTCAAAATTTCACTCAATGACTGCGGCAGGTAGTCCAGTGACATGGCAAAAGCACGGCTGGACCGAATACGTTTCTCTGATTTGAGCTTATCATGGCATTTGATGAAGCGCTGAGAAACGACATTTTTCATAAAGGTGGGCGATTTAAGAAGGTCAAATATAGAGCGCCCAAACGTAAGTCATGGGTTGACGTCCGAACGGATTGTCCTTATTTTGCGAATTATCTATCCTTGATCACGGCGTCGTCTTCACTGCGTTTACCCATTTCAAGCGTTTCCTCGGCTTCCTCCAAATCGTCTCCGTTGGCGGTATCTCCCTGATGGTCATCCTGCTGGGGCTCGTAGCTCAGTTTAATCAGTACCGGAAAGTGATCGCTGCCTACGTAGGGAAGTCGCTGCAGATCAACTACGGTCAAGTCAGGAGAATGAAAAACATGATCCAGGGGCCAGCGTAACAGGCGGTGTTCCGCATGAAAGGTGGAAAACAATCCGCGCCCGCGGCGCGGATCCAGCAGGCCGCTGATCCGCTGGAATAGTCTGGAGGAATGTGACCAGGCCACGTCGTTCATGTCGCCCGCAACGATCGTTGTCCGGCTACCCTTCTCCTTGACCTGCAGCCCTACCAGGGATAGTTCCGCATCCCGCCCGGTACTGGCATAGGCTTCGGAAGGACTAGGCGGCATCGGATGCACGAAATAGAGATCCACTTCTTGGCCGTTGGGTAGCTTGATGCCGGTGTCGATGCCGGGAATATCATCCTTGATGCGGTATTTGATCTCCGGGTCGATCAGTTCGATCTTACTCCAGAGGTGCATCCCGTAGAGATTTTCCAGCGGAATGTTGACGCGGTAGGTATATTTCTCGTCCAGCCCTTCCGCCAGTTTCTCCTCCCACCACTTATTGGTTTCCACGGTAAGCAGGATATCGGGATTGACTTCCTGCACCAGGTCGATAACCAAATCGGTTCTACGGTTGGTCTGCAGAACGTTGCTGATCATAATACTCAGGTGGCCGGAATCGTCGTCCAGCACTTCCGCCGCGCGGGCATCTTTTTCGTGCAGCGTCGTATAGGGGTAAATACGGTAGGCCTGGTAAAGAGCGGCCAGGGTAAGAATGGCTCCAACGGTAATGTTCAGGGCCCCGTTGGTCGGATTAGAAAGAAACCAGCAAACCGCGGACAGCACCAGGATGAAAACGAGTTGCTGTCGCGGGTAGTCAAAACCCCGAATCCACCAGTCGTCGTATTTAAGAAAAGGGGTGACGGTACCTATTACGCCAATAATACCGAGTACATAGGCCAATATGCGGAGTGCAATCACGTAGGTGAATAAATTTGGTGTATAAGGGCGGTTTTACTGGACATGTTCACGTCGCGTCTAACAAAGCTTTCACATTAGCGAACGGTGCATCGACGTTATACGTATAAGCAGGAGTCAATTTACAACCTTCGACGAATGATAGCGAATTCTACGCGCTGGTCCCGGATTTTTTTCCGGACCGCTGTATTACTTTTTCTGACTTGGCTTACACCTGCGCTCCGCGCCCAAATTGACGACAATCGGATTACGGAACTGATCGAGACCTACCGGAATGACCCTCGGGGGCCTTACCGGGGAATATTTTGGTTTTGCTCGGACGGTAGCCAGCGACCTGCCCGGGATCCATGCCCCGGTGACGAGGATGCCAGGCAGCACGCGGATTACAAACCGGAGATAAAGCGGCTTATGCGCGAAAATGACCTCTACTTCGGTCAGATTCTTGCCAATACGGAATATGCTGACTTCTGGGATCGAGCCGACGATCACAGCCGGTTAAAACAATACCAGCTAAACAATTACCTGACCGCCGTTGATGACGGCTGGATTTTGGAACGCGCCCGCTACTACCGGGGAGCTTTCCAGATAGAGGATGAGGAAGCGTGGGGGAGGGAGTTCTTTCGCTGGTTACTCGATGGAGAAGACGTACTCCGCGAGCAGTACTACCTGATCGTTCAGGCCGCCCGTGACATTCCCCACCGGGGAGATACCGACTTGAATCAGCGTATAAGGGCCGTGAGCAAAGAGATCGCCGACGATTATGCTGCGTTCATGGAACTGCGGATCAAGATCCACGGACGTCCGGGAGCAGAAGACGCCCGGGCCGTACGTGCTTTTATGAATGACCATGCGCAAGAACTCCGGGACCGCCAACGCTACGCTGCCGCAGAATCCCTCGTCCAGGACATCGAGGCGGCCTACGGTGGCAGCGGTCTGAAAAACCTGGCGGATCTGACCGCGGCCCTGCCGACCGGCGACCCAATGAAGCATCGGCTACAGGTCTTCATACGAAATCAGGGGGCGGTTGAAGACCCGGTCTCCCTGCTCACCGCGGCGTCCGACCTGACACTCGCTGTCCGCCGTGACCTTATCGAATACGATCGCCTTGCCCTCGACCGGCTGCGTTTGATCGACATTGTTAACGAGCTAGGTGACCTGATCTTCCGCCTGGCAGCGAATTATCCTACCGAGACGGCCCGCGATCAAATGGAAAAGATCTGCTACCTCGGACAGGCCGCCACCGGCGTTGGCTTTGTTGAACTTTGGGAGTACGATGCCGCCGGCGCCTTGCTGGCGGATCCGGGATACCAGTATATCTGGCCGAGGATGCTGACCACTTACCTCGATAATGCCCGGCGCTTTGTCGAATGGGGCACCGCTACCAATCGAGCCACCTACGGAGAGGTAGTGGAGCGCTACGCCAGGTTCGAGCCCGCCGCGCTGGGTTTCCTGGACGATCAAATCCGGGGCTCTGTCCTGCTTCCGTTAGGCGACGCAGTCGGAACTCTAGGCGATTGGTTGGCCCGAAACAGCGAAAGTGGAAACGCAATAATGAGTATCGACGCCCAGGCGCAGGCGAGGGGACTGAATCCGGGCTATGCCCGGGGCGTACTGCACGTGATTGAGGGTGCCCCGGATGAAGTGGAAGTTAATAACCGTGACATCTTTGTTTTCAGCCGCCCACCTGCCGACCTGAAACCCGTTGGCGGCATTCTTACCGTCAGTGAAGGAAACCCGGTCAGCCACGTACAACTGCTGGCCCGAAATTTAGGCATACCGAACGCCGTGATTACCGAACAGCAGTTTCAGGAATTGCTGAAGTACAATGGGGAAGAAGTCTTTTTCGCCGTTTCGGCCGGAGGAAGCGTGCTGATGAAGCCCACGGATGATATGTCCGACCGGGAGCGCGAACTCTTTGCCGTCCAGGAACGCAACCAGAATAAGATACGGGTGCCCATCGACCGGCTGGATCTCAGCACCCGTGACGTGTTGGACCTGAGCGAGGTGAATAGTGAAGACAGTGGGGTACGTAGTGGCCCAAAGGCGGCCAACCTCGGCCAACTCAAGGAACTTTTCCCGGACAACGTCGTCGAGGGCCTGGTAATTCCTTTCGGGGTGTTCCGGGAGCATTTGGATCAACAAATGCCCGGACAAGCCGCGGGAACATCGTACTGGTCGTATTTGAACGATCGTTTTGCCGAAGCGGCGCGCATGGAGGAAGCGGGCCGGAACGAGCGTGACATCGAAGCCTATACGCTTGAGCAGCTGGATACCTTGCGTTTGGCCATCGACCGGATCGAGATCGAGCCCAAGCTCCTTCGGCAGCTCAACGAAGGATTCCGGGAGGTGCTGGGAGGAGCGTTTGGTGAAATACCCGTTTTTCTACGCTCGGACACCAATATGGAGGACCTGGCCGAATTTACCGGAGCGGGACTGAATAAGACGGTATTCAACGTAGTAGACCGGGAGGCAATAATCGAAGGCATCAAGGAGGTTTGGGCGAGTCCGTATACCGAGCGCAGCTACCGTTGGCGGCAGCGCTATCTTCTGAATCCAGAGAACGTATTTCCGAGCATCCTGATCATTCCCAGCGTGGACGTCGATTACTCCGGCGTAATGATCACCAAGGGAGTCAGCAGCGGTAACCAGGACGATATCACCGTTGCCTTCAGTCGGGGAGCGGGCGGCGCGGTGGACGGTCAGGCAGCCGAGAGTTACCTCATTGACCCATACGGAGGAATTACCCTACAGGCACCAGCACGGGAACGCATGTATCGACGCCTACCCGTGACCGGCGGCAGTGTAATGGTGGCGGCAGCCTTTAACGAAAGAGTGCTTAGCGAGCAAAACCTTCGGGATCTTTACGATTTGGGGCAGCGCGTAGAGCAGATCATGCCCAAGGCGGAGGGAATGGAAGCCCAGGGTCCCTTCGATGTGGAACTCGGGTTTCAGGACGACAAGATCTGGCTGTTTCAAATCCGGCCCTTCGTGGAAAACTCCCAGGCGCAGTCCTCCGAATACCTACAGAGCATTTCTCCCCCCCAGCGGGAGGAAAACGTCTACATAGACCTGGCGTCGCCGTTAAAACCCGATACGGACAGTTGATCTGCGACGGATCGCAGGGTATGACCACCAAGCTGGCCGATAGCTTTCCGTTGCCAACCGTTTCCGGTTGAGCCAATTAGCGGTTGTAGGGGTGCAGGGCTGCGGGACGGAGACCTCACTTTACCCTACCGACCTATTACTGGAACAGCCCGTGTAGTTTTCCACCGACCATTTCAATAACCCGGCCGAGGTCTTCTTTTTTATTCACGAAGTCCACCTCATCGACGTTGATGATCAGGATGTTTCCATCGTGGTAGCTTCGGATCCAGTCCTCGTAGCGACGGTTTAGCTGCTTGAGGTAGTCCAGGCTCATGCTGCCTTCGTAATCACGACCCCGATTTTCGATGTGTGCCACCAGCGTGCCGATTCCGGCGCGGAGGTAGATCAGCAGGTCCGGGGCCTTGATCCGGCTGGTCATCGTGTGGAACAACTGGCTGTAACTATCGAAGTCCCTTTCCGTCATCAGGCCCATTCCGTAGAGGTTGGGCGCGAAGATGTGGGCATCCTCGTAGATGGTGCGGTCCTGGATAACGGTATGATTGCCTTCCTGGATGTTGATAATCTGCTTATACCGGTTGTGCAGAAAGTAGACCTGGAGGTTAAAGCTCCAGCGCTTCATATCATCGTAGAAGTCGCTCAGGTAGGGATTGTTTTCCGCGCTTTCGTAGTGGACTTCCCATCCGAAATGCTGACCTAACTGTCGGCAGAGCGTGGTTTTACCGGCGCCAATATTCCCGGCGATCGCAACGTGCTTGATGGGCGTATTCTCCATAGGCCGGCAAAGGTAAAGCGGAGCCGCCGGAATAAGGCTTATCCACTCCAGCCAAATCGCGCTTCGATCTGCAGCACGGCTCCACTGACATCGGCGGAGGATACGAATTGGGAATCCACGCCGCTGGCGAAACGGTAGCCGCCTTCGATACCCAGGCGGAACCACTGAAAGAGGTTTAGCTCCGCTCCACCCATTAACTGGCCGATGAGCATTCGATCATGACCCTCCCCGGCAACATCAATGCGGCCGGGTCCGATGATGGCGGTGAAACGCGGGTGGATGACCTTATCGGCGCCGGGGGATACGGCGATGATGAAACCTCCGTGGCGGAAGTCATATTCGTAGGTATTGCCGTCACTGTCGGGTTCATCGTTCGTGAAGCGTTCGCGGGCCTTCCAGCCACCGTAGCCGATGAAAACGGATTCGCTGAACTCGAGGCCGCCAAAACCGCCGCGGACCAGTGACCAGTCGTCTCCCGTGGCAGAGTAATTGTAGGTGGGGCCGCCCCAGGCACCGGAGAGGTCAAGGTCTCCCAGAAGCGTACGCTCCCGCCGCAGGCTGTACCGATCTGCAAGGCTGCCGTTATCTTCGCTTGCGGCGTAGGCAGGAACCACGGTTTGGGCGTGATAGGCAAGGATCGCGGTGTTGTCCTGCGCCGAAAGCAGCAGGGAGGTCAGAAGGAAAGATAAAGTAATCAAAGTTTTCATAGCGTTTCGTTTTGCTGGATTAACATTGCTCCTGCGTCCTCGCCATTGGTAAGGGCGCTTAAAAGGGAAGGGCGGAGCGGTACTATAAAGGTTGCACCTACGGATCTTAAAATGTGTGAGGAATCTATTAATGCCTTCATAAAATCGATGGCTGACTGCTTACATTGGCGGAAAAGCGAAGAATATGGCCAAGGGTAGCATACTTATCAAGGGGGGGACGATCGTCAACCGGGGAAACCGCACGGTAGGGGATCTACTGATCAAAGACGGGATGATCGAAAGAGTAGGGGAGACCATCGACGTTCGAGCCGATCGCGAAATAAACGCGGAAGGTTGCTATGTGTTACCGGGGATCATTGACGACCAGGTTCACTTTCGGGAACCGGGACTTACGCATAAAGCCACGATCCGTAGCGAAGCAAGAGCCGCCGTGGCGGGGGGCACCACCAGCTTTATGGAAATGCCCAATACCAAGCCTTCCACCCTCACCCAGCTCCTGCTCGAGGAGAAATACCGCATTGGGGCGGAGACAAGCGTGGCCAATTACAGCTTTTACATGGGCGCCGGAAACGACAATCTTGACGAAACGCTGCGCACCGATCCTACCACAGTTTGCGGACTGAAGATCTTTATGGGTAGTAGTACCGGCAATATGCTGGTGGACAACGAGAAGACCCTGGATGCTCTCTTTGCTAAAAGTCCGCTACTGATCGCTACCCACTGTGAGGATGAGGCCACCATACGTGAGAATGCCGCCGCGGCCAGAGAAAAATATGGTACGGATATCCCCGTTTGGGAACATCCCAACATCCGATCGGTCGCTGGGTGTTTGAAAAGTAGCAGCCTTGCCGTATCCCTGGCCCAGCAACACAATACCCGACTTCACATCCTGCATATAAGTACGGCCGACGAAGTCTCGCTTTTTCGTAATGATATCCCCCTGAAGGACAAACGGATCACCGCGGAGGTATGCGTTCACCACCTTACCTTCAACGCTGACGATTACGCCCGGCTAGGCAATCAGATCAAGTGTAACCCGGCCATTAAATCGGAGCATCATCGCGCCGCCTTGCTTCCGGCATTACTGGACGACCACTTTGATGTCATCGCTACGGACCACGCCCCCCATACCGCCGCGGAGAAAGCCCAGAAGGATTATTTCAAGGCTCCGGGCGGCCTTCCACTCGTGCAGCATAGCCTCGACCTGATGATGCGATTGGAGCAGGCCGGGAAGATCAGCCTGGAAAAGATCGTGGAGAAAATGTGCCACGCACCCGCAATCTGCTATCAGGTTTCCCGGCGCGGGTACCTGGATGCGGGAATGCATGCCGACGTGGTCGTTTATGACCCTCGGATAAACTGGACCGTTGCCCCGGATAACATACTATATCACGTCGGCTGGTCCCCCCTGGAGGGTATGCAGATGAGCGGCAGGGTACGGGAAACGATCGTGAGCGGAAGCTTGGCGTACAGCATGGGGGCGGTCATCGACGAGGTGCGGGGAGAACGCCTTGCTTTTGACCGGTAGCATAAAGAACCCCGGTCATCGTGAGATGCCGGGGCTCGTTCCAACTTACTGATACCAAATAAAAAAGTAGGTGCCGACGCGAGGCCGGCTATTTCTTGGAACCCAACAGCGGATACACCGGGTTGTTGCGGTTGGGAACTCTCAAAAATACACATCTCCGGGTGGTGGAACAAATTCTACCCGAAATTTCGCGCGTCACGGCTGCTGGAGTTCCTTTCGCAGTGACCGGTAAGCCGCGGCAAAATCGGGCTTGCCGTACCCAATCGTTTCATCAGGATCGGTAGAAAGCGAAGCGGTGGTGCGGATCGCATCGAGGATTTCCTGGTTGGTCGCCTCGGGGAAAGCCTGCAGCAAACAGGCAATAAGGCCGGTGACCAAAGGAGCACTCAAACTTGTTCCGTTAGCGCCCGACATGCCTTGTCCATTGGCGGCCACCGTGGCCACCATAACGCCGGGCCCACTCACGTCGGGTTTAATACGGCCATCCGGGGTAGGTCCGAAACTGCTGAAATAGGCGCGTTCGTCCGATGCGTCCAGGGCGCCGATACTGAAGGCTTCCGGTGCATCGGCGGGTATACCGATGTACTTCCAATCATCCGCTCCGTTGTTGCCGGCGCTGGTAACCACGATCATCCCTCGCGCGAAGGCACGCCCGATGGCGATCGAGGCCGGTGAGGTCCTTCCGTTAAGGTCATCGTAGTCGTAATTCATGGACGAATCGGTGAAGGTCGTGTACCCTAAGCTACTGTTTACCAGATCCACACCGGCACTGTCAGCCATCTCCAGGGCAATCGCGTAGTTCACTTCCTCCATGCGGTGTTCCCCCCGGCTATTTTCCGTCTTAAAAAGCAAGTATCGTGCTTCGGGTGCCGTGCCAATGAAAAAGAACGGGTGGTGCGCGGCCATGGTACTCAACACCGATGCCCCGTGGGTAGATCCGTCAAGGGCGGTGGAATCCTGCTCAACGAGGTCGTAGTTGCCCGGGACGGCTTCGATCTGGTCGTAGCCCAGGAAGTCTTTGTACTGTACGCTGGGAAACCCACCGTCGAAGACCGCCACCAGTACACCCTTGCCGCGAAAGCCGAGGCGGTGAAGACTGTCTCCATTCATGCGGGCCAGGTCTTTGTAGCCAAAACCATAGAAAGTCTCGTTCACTGGAACGGAACCGACGACAGGAGCGGGCTGGGAAAAGTCCGTTGACCGCGGCCGGGTAAGGGAACGCTCGTACTGCAGCGGGGCGGCGTAAAAGGTGGTATCCACGAAATCCAGGCCCCGGATTGACTCCATCTCCTCCTCTGTCGCAGGGACTACGACGCCGTTCATCCACTTGCTGCGAAGCCAGATATCTATCCCCCGATCGACGATCAGCTTTTCATAGTCGGGGCTTATGGGTAGGTCCAGGTCCGTTATTTCCGCCCCGACCTTTACCCGACGCTCCAGCGCGCGAACGCTCAGGAATTCCTCCGGCCGGTCCACGGAGAAAGGGCTTCCGTCTTTGTCGCTGAATCCTATGAAATATAGCCCTTTTGAAGTATTGGCCTGGGAGGATGCCATGCCGGTACTCAGGACTAAGAGGCACAAAATTAGGAGTCTATTCATATCGGTAGGATGCATCAAGCGATTGGAGATGATTGGAAATTAAACGTACCAGGTCCTGTTTGGGGTTAGTCTGCCGAACGTGATATTGTGCTTTTTGGTAGCAGCTTCTGCGCTCGTTCAGTTTCTGTTCAACCAGGGTTAGTAGATCTACCTTTGCGTTCAAAAGGGGTCGTTTTGCCCGTTCGTTCTTTAGCCTGCCCGCGATTATTTCCGTTGTCGGGTCGATAAAAACGGTCGTCCCGTGGTCGTTCATCCAGGCCATATTGTCGTGGAAACAGGGCGTTCCTCCTCCCGTAGCCATTATGAACATGGGAAGGGCCTTGAAACTATGGAGAACGTCGGTTTCCAATGCACGGAAGTGCGCTTCTCCGAATTCCTCAAAAATCCGGGTGATCGCCATCCCTTCTTTTTGCTCTACGAAAGCATCCAGGTCTATGAACGGCAGGCCATGGACGGAACTTAGCCGACGCCCCAAGAAGCTTTTGCCGGAACCCATAAAACCGGTCAAGAAAACGCGCATCTTCTTTTATCTATTTAATGGCACGGCGAATATAAGGCTGCGTACTTACGGTAAGCCTCCATAAGGGTAGGGGGTAAGGTCAGGCATGTTTATCTTTGCAGCCCGAAACGCCGTAAGTATGACGAAGCTTTTAGCATTTATTCTCCCCATCCTGATCCTCCCCGGCTGTGCGGAAGAAGCGGAGCCGGTGGTGTCCGACCAGGCAATTACGCCGGCGGGAAATGCGGCTATCATCCGCAACCCGGTGGCGGAGTCCGTGCAGGATAGCGTGGACGCCGCGACAATGGAGTTTGTCGAAACGGAGTACCTTTTTGGCGAGGTGGACGAAGGAACCGTTATCCGTCATACTTTCGACTTCACCAATACCGGAAAAGTACCTTTGCTGATCACCGATGCCCGCTCGACGTGCGGGTGCACGGTGCCCAGCTACCCTAAGGAACCGGTAGCTCCGGGCCAATCCGGTACCGTAGAAGTGGTCTTCAACACCGCTCACAAATATGGCCGGCAACGTAAGCCCGTAACGCTGACGGCCAACACCTATCCGTCAATGACCACGGTATACGTGGACGGCACGGTGATCAACGAATAAATAAGAACGTATGAATTTTTACTTACAAGCAGGCGGTGACATATTCACCAGCGGATTTTTTATGCTGGCTATGCTTGCCGTCATCGTCTTTACCATGATCATTCCGCAGCGGCGACGGAGTAAGCAACAGAAAACCTTCATGGAGGATCTGTCAAAAGGCCAACGGGTGGTCACCGCCAGTGGAATCCTGGGCCTGGTAGACAAGGTGGAGGATAAGATCGTCACGATCAACGTAGGGAATAAAACCTACATTCAGGTGACCAAAAATGCTATCTCCCAGGAACTGACGAATGCCATTTACCCTCCAAAAACTGAAGGATAGTATTCCCCTGCGGAATATGGCCACGACCGACCGACAGATTTTGCTCATCTGTTTCGGCCTGGCCTTCGTATTCTGGTTGATCCTGAATCTTTCCCAGCAGTACGAGATCAATAAAACGGTCAATATCCAGTACAGCATCAGCCCCGATCGGGCGATCGCCGGCAAACCCCCACGGTCCATCCCCGTGCAAATTCGGGGGCGTGGCTGGAATCTCATCATGGAAAGCATAAGGGGAAACTCCATGGATATTCTTCTCGACGTGGACGATGACGAGCAGTATCTTTTGAGCGGTAACGTACTCGAACAGGCTATTAGAAGGCAACTCAGCAGCGGGGAGCTGGAGGTCGAAAATATGGGCTACGAACCCCAGCGTATTCTTACCACTCCCCGCGATGGAAAGCGGGTACCGGTCGTTTCTAATGTGAAAACGAGTTACGCCCCAGGGTATGCCGCGGTGGGCAATCTTGTTTTTGAACCGGATAGCGTGACCATAAGTGGCTCGATCGATGAACTCACCGACATTACCGAGTGGCCCACCGCACCCCTGATCCTGGACGATCTCAAGCAAGGCATAGAAACCACCATACCATTGGAGCCTTCCCCGGAGGGGCTTACCCTCAACTACAACAGCGTAGGGCTTCATATTCGGGTGGAGCCCTTTATTGAACAACAGTTCCGGGTACCTATCGAGCTGTATAATGCCCCAAGCGTTGATTCTTCCAGAGTCTTCCCGGCTTTTGCCACGGTGACCGCTACGGTGCCACAGGGTGAATTCGGTAAGATCAGACGATCGGATTTTCGTGTCGAAGCCGATATCAGTCGGATCCAAACCTCCGACGGTTTAAATACGGTACCGGTGATGCTTACCCGTGTCCCCGAAAATATTCGGGACGTGGAATTTAGCCCTAAAGCCGTCGAGTACTACATCTACCGGCGCCCACAATAGGCTGGTAACCACCATTACCTTGCGCGAATGACGGAAATGGGCATTTGCTCGTCGTAGGAGCCCGTAAGGGTAGGGGTCTGGATATTCCCGGTGTACCCCCGCACCTCGCGGTGAACGTAGGCAAAGAGTTCCTGGATCGAAACGATGCGGTCGTGGTTGGCATCCGCTTCCCCCTTCATGCCGCGAATCAAGTAGTGGCTGAATACTCCGGAGCGCAGTCCCCCGTCTTCCATGCTGATCTCCTCTCCCTTGCTGGACATCATGAGCGCGGTGGAGGAGCGAGCATTATCCAGCGCGGAGTAGTAATCGACGAGCATTTGATCGTTCGTACTGCCGCTTCGGGCGGCCAGGCTTCCACTATGACAGGCGTCGGCTATGACCAGTTTGTGCTTGGACCGGCTGCTTTGCAGCGCCTCATGCACTTCGTCGTGGTTCAGGGCCTGCTCCTCACCGTCGTAATCTACCGGTAAAAACGCACCGGGAAGCCCGTGACCGCTGAAGTAGAACATGATCACGTCGTTTTCGTCAGCCTGACGGTACGTGTCCCGCATCGCGGCAAGGATATTATCGTGGGTGGCATTTTCATCGATAAGAACCTTGACCTGGTCATCACTCAGCGCCCCTCCTTCGATACTCTTGAGGAAGGCATAGAATTGATAGGCATCGTCATCGGTGTAGCGGAGGGTTTTCATATGCTGGTAGTAAGCACAACCCACTACTACGGCCCATACCTTCACCTCTTCGTCAAATGATGCCGTTAATTCGGGGGCGGGGGTACCGGTACCCGAATACAGCCGCCGGAATAGCGTGCCGTTTTCCCAGATGCCGCCTTCTATTTCACCATTACGGTACTGCATCACCCCTAGCCCTTCCGGGCGGTTGTCGCGGAAGGCCCCGTGGTAGGTATTGCCGTTTGGGAACAGGACCGTCCCACGTCCGTCGGGAATCCCCCCGTTGATCTTGCCGAAGAAGGTGGTTCCGTCGGCGTAAGTGTAACGTCCATTTCCGTCGGGACAACCCTCGTTACAGTTATCTAGCTCCGCGGTATTGCCGATGAAGCCCAGTGCGGACCAATCCACGTCCAGCTCACCGTTCTTCCACTCCCCGGCCACTTCGGTTCCGTTACCGAAGACGAGTCGCCCTTCGCCGTGCTTAACGTTGTCTGACCAGTTGCCCGCGTAGAGGTCTCCGTTCGCATATTCCATGCGGCCGTAACCGTCCATCATATCGTCCTTCATGTTTCCCTCGTAATAATCACGGTTGGCAAAGAAGAAGGAAACTTCCCCATTGAGTTTGTCGCCCGCCCAGGTACCCACGATCTCTCCGCCGTCTACGAACAGGACCCGGCCTTTTCCGTGCCGTTGCCCCTGCTGCCACATCCCTTCGTAACTGTTGCCGTTGGCATCCAGCAAGCGACCCTGTCCGTCCTGTAGCTGGTTGCGGAAGTTGCCACGGTAGACGGAGCCGTCCGGGTAGGTCAGCGTTCCCTGCCCTTCAAATTTTCCCTGCTTAAAGTATCCGGCATAAAGCGCCCCGTCAGCGAAGCGCAGCGTGCCGGAGCCATCGTAGCAATTGCCGCGTTGGCAACGTACTTGTGCGTCGAGGGCCGAGGTGCACATAAGGAGCAACAACGGCAGAATGAACAGTTTAGACATGTGTTTGACGTGTATAGAGTGGTTGGGTATCAGTATTCTTCTTAAACTACCCCTTCAAGAGAAGAAGCAGGGCAGCACCGGGGAACCGAATCGCGGTAGGCCGGCACCATCACCAAATCCTAAAGCAAAAACACTAGGCTTGTTTCGAGAGAGACACTGTAAACCAAATAATTAAGCGAACATCTGGAGGTATAGCTTTTTTTGCCTGCCTAAAATTGCATATTGTCAGTGAAAAACTGGCCGGTTTTGATTAAGCGGTAGCTCTAAGGGTAGAAGCGGTCGTTCCTTCACGAAACATACCATAATATAGTCCTTTAAACTCAAACGCCCCCATACCCTACACTTGGTATCTTTGCTCGCACATCGACACAGACATTTCCATGCGGTTTTACTCATCCATACTTTTCCTCTTTTGGTTTACCTCACTTTGTGCTCAAACCGAAATTTATGATCGATTGACCTTCCCGGCTAATCTGTCCAACCCTGAAATCCTAAGCCCCCGGCAGTATCTGGGTTACCGTCTGGGGGAACGATTCACGGAATACGCCAGGTCGGTAGCTTATTTCGACTACCTGGCGGAGCAAAGCCCCCGCTTGCAGGTGGAGCGCTACGGAAGTACGTATGAAGGCCGGCCCCTTTTGTTGGTAACGGCGACTTCGGAAAGCAATATGAATCGTCTGGAAGCCATAAGAGCCAACCAGCTGGCACTGGTGGACAGTTGGCAGGGCGACGGAGCGCAGGTACAAACCTTATTGGCAGACCAACCGGTCATCAACAGCTACAGCTTCAACATCCACGGAAATGAAGCCAGTAGTACGGAAGCGGCAATGCAGGTCGCTTACGAATTGGCTACAACCGAAGACGCGCAAACCATTGAAGCATTATCGAATAGTGTAGTTCTGCTCTTTGTCTCCATCAATCCCGATGGCCGCGATCGCTACGTATACTGGTACAACGGTATGGCCCGCTCCACCGGCGGTCAGGAGCCCCGTGACCTGGAACACTACGCTCCTTTTCCCAATGGGCGAACCAATCATTACTGGTTTGATTTGAACCGCGACTGGGTCTGGGGAGTCCATCCCGAAAGCCGCGGACACACCCGTGCCTACCAGCGTTGGATGCCTAACGTACACACCGACTACCACGAGCAGGGCTACGATGCCAACTACTTTACCGTACCGGGCACCACCCCACGAAATCTGCTCCTGCCCGACAGTTACGAGAGCTGGGCGGATACCTTTGGCCGGGCCAATATTGCCGCCTTTGATGCGCAAGGCATCAGCTATTTTACGCGCGACCGCTTTGATTTTTTCTATCCGAGTTACGGAAGTAGCTACCCCTCGGTGATGGGAGCCATCGGCATGCTGACCGAGCAGGGGGGAATTGCAGCAGGTCGGGCGGTTGAAACGGAGGATGGGTTCGTACTTACGCTTCGACAGCGTATCTGGGATCACTTCACCACAAGTATGGCCCAGATCAAAACCGCGGCGGCCAACCGCGAAGCCTTACAACAGTATAGCCTGAACGCCTGGAACCCACTAAACAGTAAGCAGGAAACCACCGCCTACCTGGTGGAGAATGACGGTAGCCCTTATTTCAACGACTTTCTACAGATGATGCTCCTGAACGGCGTAATCGTTGAGCGGACCACCGAGGAGCTAACGGCCAACAGTCGGTCATTCAGGGAGCTTGATGGCGTTCGGGAGCGTACCCACCCGGAAGGGAGCCTTATCATCGGTACCGAGCAGGCGCGTCACCTCTTCATAAATAGTATCATGACGAATGATATCGCCATTGAGGATAGCGTGATGTACGACATGTCTACCTGGTCAGCACCCCTGGCTTATAACCTGGAAGCCTTTAGCTTCGACTCCCCAGTCCAGGTGGAAACGGAGCCGGTAACGATTATTGAAAGGTCAGGAGGAGTCAGCGGTCCCAACGACGGACCCGTTTACGCCTACGTTATCGACTGGTCCCAGCGCAATGCCCCCCAGGCCCTGGCGCTACTCTGGCAAAACGACGTCCGGGTTCGTTCCGCCCTGGAACCCTTTACTACCAATGAGGGAACTGAATATTCCGCCGGTAGTCTGATTGTACTCCGCGGGCGTAACCTGGAGATAGAGAATGATTTATCCCCGCTGATGCAAGATATGGCCGAAGATCTGGGCCTCCATATTGAACGTTTCACAACGGGTCGGATGCGGGCAGGGAACGATCTGGCGAGTAGCCGGAATTTTCCGCTCAGGGAGCCGCAGGTAGCTCTGTTGGTCGATGAGCCATTCGATACCTATACCAGCGGACAGATCTATTTCCTCTTTGACTGGGAAACGCAGCTGCCGATCACGCGTATTCGAACCTCCGTGCTTCGGCAAACGGCCGTTCCGAAATTCGGTCAGCGGTACGGCTACGCCGATCTGTTCGACTACGACGTCCTGATTTTACCTGATGCGAATAATCTGGATGAGGTATTTGATCAGGAGCAACGTAAGGTTTTGATGGACTGGATCAGCGGCGGTGGCACCCTGGTTACCGTAGGTGAATCGGCTGAATTCTTCACCGCCGAGAACGATTTTACCAGCCAACAGATCAACAGCCCGGAACGTGACACATCAGAAGCGGCCAGCTTTGTGCCCTTTGCCCAACGTACCGATTATTACGGTAAAAAGAACGTCCCCGGGACCGCCTTACATGCTACTCTGGATATTACCCATCCGCTTGCCTTCGGCATGTCTCCGCAGGTCTACACGCTTAAATTCGGAAGTAGTTCCCTCCAGCCGGAGGCGGGCTTACAGACGGTAGGACGATACCGAACGGATTCCACCGGGCTGGTTGCTTCCGGCTATGCACCGTCGGATGCTACTGATCGCCTGGCGGGAAATACCTGGGCTGGTGTCCGGCAGATCGGTCAGGGACAGCTGGTATACCTCCTCGATAATCCACACTACCGCATGTTTTGGAGGGGCCCCAGCCGTCTGATGCAGAATGCCGTGATGATCGTGCCGGGTATGTAACCCAGTAACATTACCAGAGCAAACTTCGTCCGAAGGGTCGACGGTACCGCCAGTCACGGTGTCTACGGTCGGGAAGGACGTAATTCAATAGGATGCCGGTGGTCATGACTCGTTCTTTGGGGAGCCGCTCCTGTTCGAGGCGCAAAAAGGATTCGATGCTTAACCGCGTTGATAAGGCTACGCTCACTCCAAAAGTGTACCGATACTGAGTGATCGCATCAATCGCGTCGAACCGGTACCGGGTTTCCACCTCCGCGATGAGGTCTGTGGTGGAATGCGCGCTGAAGACCACGCCCAGCCGGGGCCGCACCGCGATCTGGGGTAGGGACTGATTTTCGGTCAGCTCGAATTCGTACTGGGAGCGTAATCGAGCCTCCAGGCTAAATGGACCATCTCCAAGCGGGTAGTCATAATTGATGTCGGTAAACAGCCTGATCTCCGTAGGTCCATTACCGTAATACGGCGTGGTACGAAAGCCCGGGGTAACACTTAAGCCATTGGCAAGTAGTCGATTAACAGCTGCCGTTACCAGTACCCGGTTGGATGATCCGGTATTGACTACCTGGCGGTGCTCGACCTCAAGTTCATATCCCCACGTTGGCGACACCTCGTGTTCGAAGGCAGCTCCGCTGAATAATTGAAGCTGGCCGGGAACTTCAGTCGATGTTAAAAGTGTCGCAACAAGGAGACTAATTCGGGCCGATAAGCGCATAATAGGTGTAGTAGCTTTATCGTACGCAAAGTATTATCAACCCGGACACTTCTCCTCGGTTCTATTTTTTTTACACACAATCCTTCAATACATGAGACACCCTTTTTTACTTGCATTAATCGCCTGCCTGACTGCTTGCGGCGGTGCTGGCGATCCTGCCTCCGATTCAGCTACTACCGAACCGATGTCCACCGAGGAAGACCAGACCCGTCTCCCCGTAGAGGCGCACCCAATCTATCACGGTTCCATAGTGCTGACCCAGGGGGATCGTACAATTTTCATCGACCCCCACGGCGGCGCCGACCGCTATACTACCTACGGGGCACCGGATCTGGTCTTGATAACCCACACCCATGGGGATCATCTCGATCCGGAAACGCTGAGCGGAATAGATCTTTCCCTCGCCACGCTTATCGCACCTCAGGCCGTAATGGAAGCTTTGCAAGATTCTTCTTTCTCAGATAAGGTTACCCTGGCTAATGGAGAGAGCTACAAATGGAACGACGTGGAGATCGCTGCCGTTCCAGCTTACAATCCGCCGCCGAAGGAAAATTTTCACCCCGAAGGCGATTTCAACGGCTACGTACTTGATTTCGGTCAAGAACGCTTTTACATAAGTGGAGATACGGAAGGGGTGCCGGCTATGCGGGAGCTGGAAAACATCGATGTAGCGTTTGTTTGTATGAACCTACCCTACACCATGGACATCGAACAGGCAGCCGAGGCAGTGGTCGATTTTGCCCCCGATGTGGTCTATCCCTATCACTACCGGAATCAGGACGGATCGAAAAGCGACGTAGCCGAGTTTCAACGGCTGGTTACTACGGAAAACGAGGAAATCGAAGTTCGGCTTGAAGACTGGTACGGGGAGTGAGTTAATCACACGTATAAGACGCGCTACTCGCTACTGAGAGGATATCGTCACTACCGATTACTGCTTCTACGCCCCGGCCACTCCGAGCATTCGGTATTTGGTCGGGGCGTATGGTGTCGATCCACGACTTCAGTGTGTAGTCTTTATACATGCGGTCTATCAGATTCCCGTTTTCGAAGTACCGCCGCTCTTCGTATACCTCGTCTACAGTACCAGAGCTACTTTCCGAACCGTCTTCCCGGGTCACCGGCGCGCCGAATTGCCACGCGCCCTGGGTCAGGTGTGTAAAGTAGAGTTCGCCCTCGTCGTAGAAATACCTTTCGACCAGGTAGGCATGATCCCCCTCCAGCCGGTCATGGACCGCCCGGACCAAATCCTGGCCCGCATAACAAAAGACGAAGGTGCCGACGACCGGGGTTTGCCCGCAAGTATAGCGAACCGTATCGCAGCGTAGCCTACCGTTTCGGTCCATTTCCTGAATGCGGTCGTACCTTTTCTGCGCCCAGTCGATTCCACCGGAAGCATTCATCTGTCCTTTGGGTGTTTTCGGGTATTCTGCGGACTGAGAAGGAGGGACTATTTCCTGATCCGTTTTCGGATCACCGCAGGTCACCCATCCACAGCATAGCGAGACCAGCAGTAGGGCATAGCGCAAGCGTAGGGCCTTTTTCATTCTCCGGACTGATCAGGCGGGAACGTCCACCTTTCGGTAGGCTTCCAGTACGGCTACTTCTCCCTGCTTCCCTTCCATACTGTTTCCATGTTCCATGCCGTACACTCCTTCAAACCCCTTGCTATGGATATGCGCCAGAACGTTACCGTAATTGATCTCGCCGGTGGTGGGCTCCTTTCTGCCTGGGTTGTCGCCAAGTTGGAAATAGGCGATCTCCTCCCAGGCGGCATCGATATTGGGTATGAGGTTACCCTCCTGGATTTGCTGGTGGTATATATCGAACAGGATTTTGCAAGACGGGCTACCTACCGCCTGGCAGATGGCATACCCCTGGGCAGCTTTTGTCAGAAACAGGCCGGGATGATCCCGGTAGTTTAAGGGTTCGAGGACCATCACCAGGCCATGCGGCTCGAGTAGGGCAGCCCCCTGCTTCAGGGTTTCTACCACGTTCGCCATTTGGTAAAACGGTTCGAGCCGCATCTGGACGAATCCGGGTACTACGGTCATCCACTTGGCATTGCAGCGTTTGGCGACTTCGATCGATTGGCGGATATCATTCAGAAAGGCGTCGCGGTGTTCGCCGGCACCATTGGTCAGGGTAGGTTCCCGCCAATTGATCTTGTTTGCTACGAAGACGCCCATTTGCATGTCCCGCTTAGCAAGCAATTCACCAATTTTGACCTGCAATTCCGGGTCGCGGTTCCCCATGCCGTTGTCTTCCCAGGCGTGGAAGCCCATATCCGCCGCCCAGCTGATCTGATCGAGGATGTCATCTCCTGCATGGTGGGAAAACATCCCACCGTGGGGAGCGAAAGCAAGTTGGAAGGGATCTTCCAGGCTGGACCGCTGCACGTTTGGTCTAGGCAGCCGATCCGAATTTCCGGCGGCTGCTGCGGCCAATGGGCTTAAGCCTAGGGCAGCGGTGGTGAGTTTGATGGCTTGACGGCGTTGCATGATGAATAGTTTGGGGTAATTTACTAAACAATTCCGATCGACAATTATATCCATCACAGTTGGCCTAATCGTAACATACCTGTTACCTTTCCGCTATGCTGAAATACATTTTGTTCCTGACCGCAGTTGTGCTGTTATCCTGCGAGCGGGATCCGCTGGACGTCGAACACATTAGGTCGGGAGGAACCGTTGAACCCGATGGACTGGAAGCGTTGCAACCCGAGGCGAATAAGGATTGGGTGGAATCCGACGGTGTGCTCACCGCGAGCGCCCCGGCAAAGCTGGAACTATTACCCAGTCACGAGGCGCTGACGCTGGCTTTTAGCTTTCGACTGGGCGAGGGAGGCAAGGCTAAATTGATGCTTGGCGGCAACCAGGGCCTGGAGCTCCCCTCGCTTACCTTGGATTCGGCCGCGCTGATGCGCACTTCCGTAGATATCCGGCCAAACGTCTGGCAAAACCTGGAGATCGCCTACCTCCCCGCCGGGCCCTCCACACCCGCCCTGCTCGTGGCCACCTACCTTAACGGCAATCTGGTCTACTACCAGCAGCCCCTTCCCTCTACCGATCAGCCCCCGGGACCGCTCACGCTTGAACTTACCAATGGTACCCTCTCTGTTACCAACCTAAGAAGTCACGGGGAAGCCGGAAAATCATCAACCCTGGCAAGCAACGGGGAGGTGATTCTTAATATGCCACTCATACACTACGCTTATTATGAAGTAGACGGCCGTCCTGAAACCTTCGAGGACTGGAATACCCAAGCGCCGTCGAAGGAAGGATACATTTCCCGTTTTGACCTTGGGGCTATTCGGGAGCAGAATCGGGACTATGCGATCCGCTTTGAAGGTGATCTGACTATTCCCAGGGCAGGAGATTACACCTTTTACCTCCGGTCGTCCACGCATTCGGCACTATTTATTGACGGTGAGCCGGTAGTAGCGCTCGGACCAGATACGGAAGGGATCGAAAACGAGGGGATGGTAAGTTTGGGTGAAGGAGATCATCGGGTCCGACTCGACCACTACCAGGAAACCAACTGGAATCATTTGCTGCTGAAGTATAGCACCGGGGAGCAGGAGCGAGCCAGCTTTAACGATATGCCGGAAGGCCGGGCCATTGCCACGCCACGCAGTCAGGAGGCGTTGGTCGTGGAAACCGATGATCGGCCCTATCTCCTGCGCAGTTTCCTGAACTTCCCCAACGCCCGGATCTACGACTACACCGACAAGCGAACTCACGTAATCAACGTAGGAGAAGCCTCGGGTCCACACTACAGTTACGATTTGCAAAACGGTGCCCTTTTGCAAGTATGGCGGGGTGAATTCGTCGATGCCAGTGAGATGTGGGATGGTCGGGGAGAGCCACAGGTGGTTCGCCCGCTGGGGCCCGCGGTAAGCTTTGACGGCCAACCGCAGTGGTCCACGGAATCGGATGAATGGCCCGATAGCCTCGCTGACTTTCACCACCGGCGCTACGAATTGGACGAAGAGGGGCGACCGACCTTTTATTTTGAGTTCGGAGACGATAGCGAAGTGTCCGACCGAGTGGTACCGACCGAAGGCGGAATCCGCCGGACCCTCACCAACGCAAGTAGCAAAACGCTGCTGACCAATCTGGTTGCTGCCGCCAACATTCGTCAGACAGCGCCGGGTGTTTTCGAGATGGTCGATCCCGGGCTCAATGTAGAGGTGACGGAGCTAGCCTCGGGAGGACTTAAACTGATGGAAGGAGAAGGCAGGCAGCGCCTCGTAGCTGAGCTACCGCCCGGAGAGCATCTGACTTATTCCATCGCGTGGTAAACGAAGTCGCCACCCCTTAATCTACCAGTTAAAGAAATTTATCATGCGCAGCGCTCTTCTACTTACCCTCACTTTCGCTTTCCTGTCATCGATGTACGGGCAGGAGGAAAGTGATTACTACCGTATCGATCAAATTAATATACCCGAAGAGATCGAATTAGAGGTAGGGGGAATGGATTTTATGCCAGACGGTAGCCTGGCAGTAACCACCCGTCGCGGAGATGTCTGGATCATTACCAATCCCACCGGGGAGAATCCTGCCTACTCCCGTTTTGCCCGGGGATTGCACGAACCCCTGGGACTCTCCGCCCATGATGGAGCGCTTTACGTCGCCCAGCGTGGTGAAGTCACCAAACTTGTCGACCGCAACGGTGACGGGACCGCTGACGTGTACGAGACAGTCTACAGTATGCCCCTGACCGGCAACTACCATGAGTACCATTATGGGCCGATGTTTTTGCCCGATGGAAGTTTTTTAACCACCCGAAATGTTGGATGGGAGGGCCGTGGGGTGAGCAAGGCGCCTTTCCGAGGGTGGATGATGCAGTACGTTCCGGGTCAGAAACAGCTTATTCCCTGGGCCGCGGGTATGCGCAGTCCGGCAGGATTCGGTACCAATGCGGAAGGCGACGTATTCGTCGCGGAAAACCAGGGAGACTGGATCGGATCGGGACGGATCACCCACCTGGAAAAGGGAGATTTTGCCGGCCATCCCGCCAGCCTGAGGTGGGCCGGGGAAAGCGGTTCCGAGGTTGACATTAAGGAGGAGGAGGTCACTGATGACTTTCTTACCATGTACCAGGCCAGAGCCTCCCTAGGAAACGTGAAGTTGCCCGCCGTCTGGTTCCCCCATGGTATTCTGGGAATCTCCACCGCGGCGATCATAACGGACCGCACGCAGGGAGCTTTCGGCCCGTTTGCCGGACAAATGTTGGTCAGCGACCAGGGGCAGAGTAAGATCATGCGCGTGGCACTTGAAAAGGTGGACGGTGAATACCAGGGAGTGGTGTTCCCCTTTCGGGAAGGCTTTAGTTCCGGACTGCTGCGCCTCAATTTTGGTCCCGATAATGCCTTGTATGCAGGGCAAACGGCCAGAGGATGGGCTGCCACCGGCGGAGAAGAGTTCGCGCTGGAGCGCCTCATTTGGACGGGGAAAACGCCGTTTGAAATGTACGCCGTCAAGGCAACGCAAACAGGATTCGAAGTTGAATTCACAAAAACAATTTCCCCCTCCAGCGTCCGTCCGGAAAACTTTAACCTCCAGAATTTTACCTATATCTATCATCACAACTACGGAAGTCCGGTAGTGGACCTAAAGGAAAATGCGGTGACCGCAGCCGAATTGCTGCCGGACGGAAAAACCGTTCGGCTCGAGATTGAAGGTTTGCGCCCGGGGTATATTTTCGAAATCAAGGTGGATGGCGTCACGGGATTCAATGGGGAAGGCTTACTGCATGATTTTGGCTATTACACCCTGAATGCCATACCCGGAGGTGGGCAGGCAAGCCTGGATTCCGGAGCACTTGCCTCGGAGGAGGAATCCGCGAAACGTCCGGCGGATATGCCCGCCGACTGGAATGGATCCTTCGACCAGGAAATGCTGCTGGAGTCTGCCCTCGGTATGAAGTACAAACAGCAGGTTCTCAACACGACCACCGGTGCCCGCATTAAATTTACCTTCCAGAATCCCGACGACATGGAGCACAATTTCGTGCTCACGAGCGGCAAGATGGGTGACAAGGTAGGAGAAGCGGCCCTTGCATTGGGTCTCAGTGGCGCGACGAAGGACTACATCCCAGACATCCCGGAAGTACTGGTGCATACCGAACTCGTGGCACCGGAAACCGAGGATACGATCTACTTTACCGCTCCGACGCAACCGGGTGTCTACGAGTACGTCTGCACGGTGCCGGGGCACTATAAAGTAATGCGTGGCGTCCTGATCGTGAAAGAGGCCCCGTCCAGGTAGCGCGGCTCAACCAGAGCGCCCCAGGAGTATGCTGATCGCATTGCCACCGAAACCCGTTGCATTCACCAGTATTTTCCGGGGCAGGCCCTGCAGCTGTTTCGGAGACTGGTAGGGTAGTTGCCATACTTCCCCGAGTTCCAGCATCCGTAGGGCGCTGGTGACTGCCAAAGGTCCGCTCGCACCGAAGGTGTGGCCGGTCGCCCATTTTAAGGAAGTAACGATCGGTAATTTCGGACCGAAAACTTTTTTGATGGCGGTTAGTTCAGCCGCGTCACCTATTTTGGTTCCGGGGGCGTGGGCAAGAATGGCATCCGGCCTTTCGCTACTCTGCTCGGAAGCCCGCCGCATAGCGGCTTGCAGCGCCTCCCCTTCGGCACTCATGCCGGTGGAACTCTGCTGCCCTTCGCGGGCAAATCCGAGTCCGTAGATGTGTAGCCCTCCATCGTTTCGGGTGCGTTCCAGGGCCAGGAACGCAGCCCCCTCCCCGAGTGCCATACCGGTGCTAGGGGTGTCCAGCGGCCGGCAGGGGTAACCGGTAGAGCCGGCATGATCACTATAGACCCGCAAGGCTTCCATCTGGCGTAGGGTGAAAGAAGTAAGGGGCGCTTCGGTACCTCCGACGAGTACCCGATCCGTCATTCCGGATAGCAGCATCGCCATCCCGTGAAGAATGGCGTGGCTGCCGCTGGAGCAGGTGACACTCAATCCCGTGGTGAGTTGGGAAGTTTCAAAATAGTCCGCGAGCACAAATGCCAGGCTACCCAGGGTGGTATTCGGAGAAGTACGAATTGGCGGACGCCCCTCTTCCAGAAATTTGTGGTAACTACTTTCCCAGGAGGACGTAGGCCCGCGGGAGCATCCGACTAAAATACTGAAGTCCTTACCAGACCACCCGGCTTCCAACACCGCCTGCTCTGCGGCGTAAAGTGCTAGTTCTCCGGCCCGATCCACTGCCCTGCCAGCTGTGAATGATTGGATTTTAGCGTTCGGCACCAGCTCATCTACCGGAAAGATGGCCCGCCCGGTGGTTGGATCGCGCTTCCAGCAAATTCGTCCCGAGCGGGCATTCCAGTCAAGTGACTGCCGGCTCACGCCCGCTGCGGAAACGGAGCCGTAGCCTACGATGCTGCACTTCATGACAAGTCGGTTAATTGCCGGTCCATTGCCCGGATAAGGGCACGCACCTCCGTCGGCGTGTTAAATGCATGCAGGCAAATACGTAATCTTTCGGTGCCCGCCGCAACGGTAGGCGAACGAATGCCCTTGACCAGAAAGCCGGAAGAGAGCAGCTTGGATTCCAGCGCCATTACCCCGTCGTTATCGCCGATGATCACTTGTTGAATCGGTCCATCGTTAGTGGGTGCTCCATTCGTAAGTCTGGAGGTGGCTTCCTGTTGGTAAACCCCGATAACTTGCCTCAGATTTTCATAGGCCGTCAGATGGTGATCCCGTAGTAGGTCGTACACCTGCTGAAGTCCGGACAATTGACTCGGTCGCGGACCGGTGGAATAAATGAAGGGGCGGCTGAAATTGACAAGGTATTTCTTGAGTTCATTACTACCCAATACGCAGGCTCCGTGAAATCCGGGGGCTTTGCCGTAGGTGATAATGCTGGCAAATACTTGGTCATGTAAACGGCGGGCGTCCACGATACCGGCGCCCAAACGTCCTTCCAGTCCCGTTGCGTGTGCCTCGTCTATGATAAGGTGGGCACCGTGCCGTTTGCAGACCTCGGCTAATTCCATCAGGGGAGCGGTATCCCCATCCATGCTGAACCGGCTTTCGGTCACGAAAAAGGTTTGTCCATCCGGGCGCGATGCGGCTATCACGGATTCAGCGTGTTTTACGTCGTTGTGTTTGCACCTGCGCGCCGTCGCCCCACTCAGCCGTATGCCGTCGCGTAGACTGGCGTGGATCAACTCATCGTAAACGATGGTATCCGTTCGCCGGGCAAGGCAACTCAGCAGGCCCAGATTGGCGGTATACCCACTCCCGTACAGTAATGCTGCCGGGAAGCCGTGGAAGGCCGCGATCTCTTCTTCCAGGTGGCCAATCGATGGATCATTGCCCGAAATGAGCCGACTACCGGTAGAAAACGTTTTGCCTTCCCCGTCCGGGCGGAACAAGCGGGAAAAGCCTAAATAATCGTTGGACCAAAAGTCCGTTCCCTCGCGAGCCGGGGGGAGGGACCGGTACTGACCGAGCTTCCTTAAGGCATTCACTCGTTCCCGTAGAAAGTCCGTGCCGTCCAAATCCTCAGTCACCCTGTTTGGTAGCGGAGCGGAAGATTCGGTCCCAGTTAATGCCGTTGAAGAGGCTGCCTTCTTTCACGGAAAACCAAATGAAGAGCGGCTTTCCGAGAATGTGATCTTCGGGCACGAAGCCCCATACGCGGCTATCTTCGGAATTGTGGCGGTTATCTCCCATCATCCAGTAATAATCCTGCTGGAAGGTGTATTCGGTGATCTGCTGGCCATTCAGGTAGAACTTGCCGTTCCGCATTTCGATAGTCTCATTGCCCTCGTACACCTTGATGGGGCGCCAGTACAGTTGGTAATTTCGTTCATCGAGGCTAATGGTCATTCCACGTTCGGGGATCAGAATAGGCCCGAAATCATCCACCGTCCAGTCGCCGAAGTACTTGGCGCTGTGGGGGTAAAGCCGTACCCCATTCGGCTGCGTCTGATCATAAAATTCGATCGAGGCGCCGGGGTCGCCGCTGCGGAGGGCCTCGACCTGCTCGTCGTCGAGATCGAGGATGTAACGGGTTCCATTAACTTGCTGGATGTCCATTTCGGCAATTCCGAGGTCGGACCACCGAGAACGATTAGGCTGACCGGTGAAGGTGATATCGTAGCGAAACTGCACGTTCTCTGGCGGCTCGATGGCCTCTCCGTCGATGTAGACTTGTCGGTTTTTGATCTCCAGTCGTTCACCGGGTAGCCCGACCGCCCGCTTTACATAGTGATCCTTCTTATCGCGGGGGCGGGTGACGAGTTCCGTACGGCCGCTGCTGATCGCGCCGGCCGCATTCGGATCGATATTTCCCATCTCATAGTCGTTGGCCGAATAGGTTCGATAAGGAAAAATGTAGACGCTGTCACCGGAAGGCACGTTGAACACCACGGGATCGTAGCGGTCAATATCCTCCAGGGCAGGAAGCCGGCGGTAGGGTAGGGCGGCACCATCGATGTAGCTTTCGCCGCCAACGACGGGGGCGCGGTTGTGAACGAGGGGAAGCATGAGGATGGTCTCCGGTAAGCGGAGCCCGTAGTTGACCTTGGACACGAAGAGAAAATCTCCTACGTTCAGGTTCCCCTCCATGGACGGCGTGGGAATGATGTAGCTTTCGATGAGCAGTAGCCGAATGAGGGCGGCCGCGAAGATGGCGAATATCGCTGCCTCCGCCCAGTCGCGGAGTACCGGTTTGTGAAACGGGGAGTTGTTGCGCAGCTTGCGAACTTCCCGCTCGTCCTTTGCTTTTTCGGCGGCGGCGATTTTTTCCTGCCATTCCCGCTCTTCCACGAGGATCGGTCCGCGGTATACGGGATCCTGTGTCCCAAGCCAACCAAAGTAGCCCCAACTGGCGACTACGGAGAGCACGTGCTCGAAAAAGCCGAAACGGTTGAAGGAACGGGCCAGATCGACCATCAACCCAGCGAACCAGATCATATTAAAGTAGGGGATCAACAGCAGCAGACTGTAGCTGCCCTTACGGCCGACGAGTTCCGACACCACCCACATATTGTAACCGGGGATCAGCGCGTGCGTGGCTTTGCGGCCGGCAAGGGGAAAAAGACGGTAAAGGGCAAGGCTAAGGCCGAGATAGCCCAGGACGATAACCCAGGTCAACCAAGTCATAACAATCATTTAATGTGGGCGCGAAGGTAAGCTTATCGCGACGGTTCATTCCGCCGTTTCTACGAAACCTTCCATCCATAGTTTATGGCCCTTACGGTGGCCCTGGAAAAATACCTTGACGTATTTCCGGTAGTAGCCGGGGTAGGCGGCGTCGTAAGTGACTCGAATACTTCCCGTTTCACCGGGACTGACCGGGGTATCCGACCAGTCGGTAGCCGTGCATCCGCAGCCGACCCGTACGTTTTCGACCAGTAGCGGCTCATCGGTCAAATTGCGGAATTCGAAGGCATAGGTCACGGCTTCGTCCTGAAAGGTATCCCCCAGGGTTACGGTTTCGGGTTGCAGCCACTGTACCGGGCTTTCGGGGGGAGCAAGGAGGGACAGCGTAAGGATCAGGTATAGCATCGGGAGGTAAACGTCACGTGGCCCCACCTATTTCGTTAAGGAAATACTATACTTGAGCGGAATAACATCCAAAGCCTCCTGCTCGCGGGTTCTAAGCGCAAACAATGGAAAAAATGAAAAAGCTAATTTTTGCTCTTGCTCTGGTAGTTGGATCTACTTCGGCCGCCTTTTCCCAGGTCGTCGTCGACGGGGTGAACATCAACAATCTCCAGGAGGTCCAGATGATCCGTATGATCGCGCAGGAACGGTTCCTGTCGAGTAAGGTGACCATCTTCATCGATTACGGACAGAGCGTTGGTGGAGCCTCCCGTCAGCGCATGGAGGTGATCGAGCCGGGCACGAACGATCGCATCCGGTTCAACAGTGTCATGCACGCGGTCAATTACCTTATCGCCAACGGCTGGCGGTACGTGGAAGCGATGGTGTTGCCCAGCGAGGGAAATGCCAGCTCGACCGGCGGAAGTACGCAGTACTTATTTGTACGTGAGGGACTATAGGTCCACCCGGAGTACGTGGGCGGGCCAGTAGCCAGGGTCCAACCGAACGTAGTTCGCATCGGTATTCCACCAGAAGCTGTCTCCGGTCAGCAGGTCGGTGACCTGGAAGCTGTTCTCGCCCAGGAGGGTCTGGGGAACGCCGCAGTACCCCACCTGAGGATTGTGCTGGTCGAAGTTGACGATCGTCCAGATGATACTGCTGCGATCATCCGAGTACTTGACGTAACTGAGGAGATTCGGGTTGTTGGTGTCGGTGAAGATGATGTTGTTCGTCTGTTGGAGTGCCGCGTGTTCCTTTCGGATCCGGTTGATCTTTTTGTAGGTCTCCGTAATGCGATTGCGGTACGACCAGTCGTAGTGACGCGTCATGTACTTTTCACTGTCGTAGTACTCTTCCTTGCCGTTGGTATTTCCCCGGTTCTCCATCAGTTCGTAACTCGGCCCGTAAAGGCCGTAGCTACTGGAAAGGGTGGCCGCCAGCAGCAGGCGCTTGACGAACTGATTTTCGTTGGCGCCCATCATCTCGTAGGCGAGAATATCCGGTGTATTGGGCCAGAAGTTGGGTTGCATGTAGTCCTTCAGCTCGGTGGTGGTAAGCTCCTCCATATACTCCCGCATCTCCTCGGCGCTGTTTCGCCAGGTGAAGTAAGTGTAACTCTGCTGGAAGCCGCGTTTGGCAAGTTCCGCCATGATAGCCGGCCGGGTAAAGGCTTCGGCCAGGAAAATTACGTCTGGATACTGTTGATTCACTTCCCGAATGATGAATTCCCAGAAGCGGTACGGCTTGGTGTGCGGATTGTCAACCCGGAAAATCCGGACACCGGCTTCGCACCAGTAAATCGTTACCTCCAGTAATTCCTGCCAGAGTGCTTTCCAGTCATTGGACTCAAAGTTGATCGGCACGATATCCTGGTACTTCTTTGGGGGGTTCTCCGCGTAGGCAATCGTGCCGTCTGGCCGCCAGACGAACCACTCGGGATGCTGCTCGATGTAGGGGTGGTCCGGCGCGCACTGAAATGCCAGGTCGAGGGCGATCTCCATGCCGAAGTCTTTGCACCGGCTCAGCAGGTGCTTGTAATCGTCGATGTTTCCAAGCTCGGGCAGGATGGCCTTGTGTCCGCCCTCGTGGGAACCGATCGCCCAGGGACTTCCCGGTTCGCCCTCCATTGCGTTGGTCGCATTGTTCCGGCCTTTCCGGTTCCGGTAGCCGATCGGGTGGACGGGCGGCAGGTAGAGTACATCGAATCCGAATTCTTCAATGCGGGGCAGCAGGGCTTCTACGTCCTTAAAGGTACCGGCGCGATTTATGTCTGGTGAGGTGGACCGTGGGAAGAGCTCGTACCAGGAACTGAAACGCTCTTTTTTGCGGCCGACTTTGACTTTCATGCCGGGGTCATACACGGTATTGAGCTGGCGCAGCGGGTAGGTATGAAGCAGATCGGCGAACGCGTCGCTGAGTATGTAGGCCACTGTTTCCGGCTGATTGGTCGGGTCGAGTCGCTGGATGGTCCGGATAATTTCCTGCTTGTCCTCCCCATCCAGTTTGTCGGCCTTTTCACTCAGTAAATTAGCTCCGATCTGAATCTCGACGCCCATGTCCTGACCGGCTTCCTCTTTCTTTTTGAAACCTTTGTACCAGGTTTTGAGGTGGTCGATCCAGGCTACCAGTTTATAGTCGTAGTACCCTTGCGCGGTGACCTGAAAGGAGCCTTCCCATAAGTCGTTAGCTTTTTCCTCCATTTCGACCATTTGCCATTGCTCGTCGCCCGACTTTCGGTACTCTACCAGGGCCCGGATGTAGTCATGGCTGTCACCGAATATCTTGGCGGAAACCTTCACGTGCTCACCGACGACCTTTTTGATGGGAAATCTCCCGTTGTTGATCAGGGGGTTGACGTTGTCGATTACGGTCCGGTTCTGCATAATTGTCTGGTGGGTTTACTTAAAGGAATAGATGAAGTAAGCTAAAGGGATAGAAAGTAAAAAGCGGTTCGACGTTCAGTGGGCGCCGTCATTTTTGTGGTGATATGCGCAACGCGAAGCCATAAAGGTCCCGGAACCCTATCTTCGCCGGCCGAAACTAACCCCGGGTTCCGCTGCGGAGCCCAGCCAAAATAAAAGAGCGTTATGGCTTACGATTTAATCGTTGTCGGAAGCGGCCCCGGCGGATACGTCGCCGCAATCAGAGCTGCCCAGCTGGGCATGAAAGTAGCCGTCGTGGAGCGGGAGAGCCTCGGGGGTATCTGCCTCAACTGGGGTTGTATCCCCACCAAGGCGCTATTGAAAAGCGCGCAGGTCTTTGAATACATCAGTCACGCCTCCGATTACGGCATTGAAGTCGGGGAAGCGAAAGTGGATTTCGATAAAATGATCGGCCGTAGCCGGGGGGTGGCCGACGGAATGAGCAAAGGCATCAACTTCCTCTTCCGGAAGAATAAAATCGAGGTGCTTCCCGGAACGGGCAAACTGATCCGTGGCAAAAAGGTGGAAGTCACTGATGAGAACGGAAAGGCGACTACCTACGATGCCGAGCACATCATCGTGGCCACCGGAGCCCGAGCTCGCGCGTTGCCCAATATGGCTATCGACAACGAGAAAATTATCGGCTACCGCAAGGCGATGACCCTGGAGAAGCAGCCGAAGCGGATGGTGGTCGTGGGAGCCGGCGCTATCGGTGTCGAATTCGCCTACTTCTACAGCAGCATCGGTACCGAGGTAACCATCGTCGAATACATGGAGCAGGGGCTGGTGCCCCGGGAGGATCCGGACGTATCCAAGGAGCTCACGAAGATCTATAAGAAGAAAGGGATCAAAACCCTGGCGAATACCAGCGTGGAGAAAGTTGATACGAGTAGCGATACGCTCAAGGTCACGGCCAAGAACCGGAAGACCGGCAAGGAAGAGATCATTGAATGCGATATCGTCCTGTCTGCTGCCGGCGTGGCCCCCAATACCGAAAACATCGGGCTGGAGGACCTGGGCATCAAGACCGAGCGCGGCGTAATCCAGGTAGATGAAATGTACCACACCAACGTCCCGGGCATTTACGCCATCGGAGATGTCATACCCGGGCCCGCGCTTGCCCACGTAGCCAGTGCCGAGGGAATCATTTGCGTGGAGAACATCGCCGGACTGAAGCCCAAGCCGCTTGACTACGGTAATATTCCCGGCTGTACCTACTGTTCTCCCGAGATCGCAAGCGTCGGTATGACCGAAGCCGAGGCAAGGGAAAAGGGTTACGACCTCAAGATTGGCAAATTTCCCTTCTCCGCCTCCGGTAAAGCGAGTGCGGCGGGTGCAAAGGAAGGCTTCGTCAAGGTCATCTTTGATGCCAAGTACGGCGAATGGCTGGGGGCTCACATGATCGGTGCCAACGTTACGGAAATGATCGCCGAGGTGGTCGCTGCCCGCAACCTGGAAACCACGGGCCACGAGATCATCAAGACGGTGCATCCCCACCCAACGATGAGCGAAGCGGTAATGGAGGCTACGGCTGCCGCCTACGATGAGGTGATCCACTTGTAGGGAGGGAGAAGGCCG
This sequence comes from Lewinellaceae bacterium, assembly GCA_963747415.1. Taxonomy (GTDB): domain Bacteria; phylum Bacteroidota; class Bacteroidia; order Chitinophagales; family Saprospiraceae; genus Neolewinella. The sequence continues at coordinate 993,277 of CAVVFF010000007.1, forward strand.
AGAAGAAAGAGTTAGTTTACCGCAAAGACGCAGAGCAGCGCTGAGTTTCGCTAAGAATCCTCTGCGGGACGTTGCGCTCTTTGCGCCTCTACGGTGCCCCTTCTATCCTCCGCCCCCTCCCGAGTGGTCTTCCTCCCCAAACAGCAAAAGCCCCGTAGCACCAATCGGCACTACGGGGCTTTTATCTTTTAAACAACCGGCTAACTTACTTGGCTTCGGCTTCCTCAACCGGCTTGCCTTCTTCGTCGACCTTCTTTGCGAAACGGCTCTTGCCGAACTTCTTGTTGAATTTGTCGATACGGCCGGCAGTATCCACGAATTGCATCTTACCGGTGAAGAAAGGGTGGCTGGCACTCGAGATCTCGAGTTTGACAAGGGGGTATTCGTTACCGTCCTCGAAGGTGTCGGTATCGCGCGTCTTGGCGCAGGATTTGCCCAGCCAGCTAACGTTGGCGTTGATGTCACGAAAGATGACCGTACGGTAGGATTCGGGGTGCAGCTCCTTTTTCATCGCTTTTTAATTTTAGGAGCGCAAAGGTAAGGTTTTATTATTACATACCCTAATTACCCTGCGCTCCGGCGCAAATTCTATCTTAGCCCGGTGCACCGCTCGTTATTAAGCCTATTGATGCTCCCCTTTTTCTCCACCTGGCTGGGAGGGCAATTGCAAATATCGGAGTTTATGGCGGATCCCACGCCTTCCTCCGGACTCCCCATCACCGAATTCATTGAGTTACAAAATGTAAGCAATACGGCCATTCGGATCGATGAAATTGCCATAGCTAGTGGGGGCAGGGCGGCGAGCGCAGGTAACAGCGGCTTCCTGGAACCAAACGATTACCTGGTTTTGGTCCCCGAAGACTCACTCGGCGTATGGGAACTGTTGGGTATCCCCGTTGCCGGTATACGACTGCCGGGTTTGACGAATACCGGGGATGAAATCACTTTACTACTTCGGGGCGATACGATCGCCCAGCTACGATATACCGTTAGCTGGTACCGAGATCCCGGGCGGGACGAAGGAGGGTACAGTCTCGAGTACAACGGATTGGGGGCAGTGGATTGTCCTGGTAGCTGGGCCGCGAGCCGCGATGATACAGGAGGGACTCCCGGTAAGCGAAATAGTGTAGCTGGTCAACTCCTGGACATGCTTCCTCCCGCCCTTATTACCCTTCAGATCGACAGCGGCGGCTTCACCCTGCTTTTTGATGAGGGCATTCTTGGGCTGCCCGACGACATCTTCTTCCTGGATGGGGAACAACTGTTGCCCTTACGCATAAGCGACCGTGAATTCGAATTCAGGATTGAATTGAATAAGGGGCTGATATACAGTTTACTAATTGAACCTGACTACACCGATTGTACGGGTAATTTTGCTTTGGATCCAATACGGTATCCGTTGCTGCTGCCTGCCCCCCTTGCGCCCGGTGACCTCCTCATAAATGAGGTGTTATTCGATCCCCTGCCCGGTGGCAGTGATTTTGTGGAATTGGTGAATACCACTTCGAATACGCTACAACTTCAGGGTTTATTACTGGACAATACCTCCTCTTCCGGTCAGCCAAAGCGGATCGAGGCCACCTACTTACTGCCCCCGGGAGAGCTGGTCGTACTAACCGCGGATGCCGTTGATCTGGTCCGACGATTTCCTGGTACGCGACCGGAAGCAATCCTGGAAACGGTTCTTCCGGCACTTCCAAATGGGGGGGGAAATCTTACCCTCTTTCCGGTGGAAGGAACTTCCATTGACGCATTCGACTATCGGGAAGCGTACCACGACGAACTGTTGAACCCCACCGAAGGGGTAAGCCTGGAACGATTAAGTACCGACAGGCCGACGAACGAACCGGAAAACTGGTATTCCGCCGCTTCGGGCAGTGGATACGGAACGCCCACCCGGCCCAACTCGCAGCGCCACCTGAATAATTCATCGGGAGCAACGCGCTTCGCATTGGCTAATGAAACCTTCGATCCGCGCGGCAACGGATACCCCGAACGAATGGAACTGCAGTACCTTTCGCCGGATCCAGGTTTACAGGCCACCATCCGGATCTTCGATATTGGAGGCAATTTAGTCCGGACACTCGCGAGCGTCAGGCTGCTGGGCAGCAGCGGCAGCATTTACTGGGACGGAACGGGCGATGCCGGAAAAAAACTACCGGTTGGTCCATACGTGGTACTGATCGAAACCTTTCGGGCGGGCGGTAGCACGGACCGGTATAAACTCGTCGGAATTCTGGCCGGCTAAACCGATATTCCATTGGAAGAGAGCATATTTCAATTTCTTAATCAGCAACTGGCTAATCCCTTCTTTGACGCCGTACTGCCCGTCTACCGGGATAAGCTTACCTGGATTCCTTTGTACGTGCTGACCTTATACCTGATCTGGAATCGGGAGGGCGGAAGAAAAACCTTTTATCTTCTGCTCTGTATGGGGCTGGTAATTGCCTTGGCCGATCAGGTGGCGGCCGGGCTAATTAAACCGTGGGTAGGCAGGCTCCGCCCGTGTGCTACTGAATCACTGGCGGGAGAAGTGCGGGTACTGGTCGGATGCGGTGGCCGACTGAGCTTTCCATCTAACCATGCTACGAATCATTTTGCCGTAGCAACCGTACTCTCGCTCACCTTTGTCAGAAAATGGTACTGGCAGACAGCCTGGTTTTTATGGGCCTTTTCAATTTCCCTTGCTCAGGTCTACGTCGGAAAACATTTTCCGGCAGATATTTTGGCGGGAGGCTTGCTCGGTAGTGCCATCGCCCTGGCGGGCGTTGTTATTTACCGGCGACTGGCTGGAGAGGAGGCTTTAACCTAATCTATGTCCCGGGCGTTTGCAGTCCTCCTACGTTATAAAGCATGCTTATGGTCCTTTGGCATTACCTCCTACTGCTATTCAGTGCACTCGTTGGAGGTGGCTTAGCTCTCTTAGGGAGTGAAAAGTACCGGGCGGTTTTACCCAGGTTGCTTTCCTTCAGCGGAGCGTATCTATTGGGTATCGCCGCCCTTGAGTTGATTCCCGAGGTTTTCGGTACGGCTCCATCGTCCGTAGGGTTATGGCTTTTGCTCGGCTTTTTTATCCAACTGATCCTGGAGAGTTTTAGCCAGGGCGTCGAGCATGGTCACGTTCACGCTCACCGTGGTGGCGGTTACGGATTTGCCGTCCGGGTCATGATAGGTCTGGGGCTCCACGCCTTGCTCGAGGGCTTGCCCCTCGGTACCGGGGGTGGGGCGGGAATAAGTGGGAGCAATCACGGGGAGCACCTGCTTTTCGGTATCGTACTTCACAAATTGCCGGCTGCCTTCGCCCTGGGATTGCTACTGCGCGGCTCGGGCTACGGCAAATCGATCATTTGGGCCTGCCTGACCGTTTTTGGCATGCTCTCGCCGCTGGGTGCCGTCATAGGTGACCTATTGAGCATCGATCCCTTGTGGCGGGCGCGCATTCTGGCGCTTGTGGTTGGGAGCTTTTTGCATATATCTACCACGATACTTTTTGAATCCGACGGAACCCACAGCCACGGTATCTCCATCCCGAAATTATTGATCATCGTGGCGGGTATGGGAGTGGCTTACCTTACCGTACACTGATCTACCCGTTGTAAATCTTGCTTTAACAAGCTTTGTTTCCGCGAATCCGGTTCGGACCTTCGTGCGATGGACAAACAGCTTCCTGAAAGTTCCCGTACGATCGGCCTGCTGTGTCTGCTAGTAGGTGCTGTGCTGTTCAGCTGTAAGGGGGTGATCATCAAACTGGCCTACCAATACGAGGTCAGCAGCATCAGTTTACTCGGACTGCGGATGATGTTCTCCCTACCCCTATTCCTCCTGATTGGCTATTTCAAGGGGGGAAAGAAGGGGAATGAGTCGGCCATGGAGCCTCGCGATTGGTTCACCATCATTGCCCTGGGTGTCATGGGGTACTACCTAGCGAGTTACTTTGACTTTCTCGGGCTACAGTATTTATCGGCGGGGATGGAAAGGGTGATATTGTTTACCTACCCGACCTTGGTGCTTATCCTGCAACGTATTGTCTTCGGCACCCGCATCCGGGCCTTACAATGGGCGGCCACTGGCCTGTGTTACCTGGGGATTTTGGTGGCTTTCAGCGGTTCCGATCTTAGTGGCGGAACGAATTTTTTGCGGGGAGCTGCTTTAGTGTTTATCAGCGGGTTACTTTATTCAACCTACGTCATCGGAAGTGGTCGGCTCGCCCCTCGTTTAGGTAATGTACGGTTTACCAGTTTGGCCCTGGTGACCGCCGCCACCGCCGTTATTTTCCACGTCTCGATCAGTGATGAGCCGATATTGCACCTGCCGATGACCGTGTATTTCTACGCCGTCATCATGGCGGTTTTCTGTACCGTGATCCCGAGCTACCTCATGACGGAAGGCGTCAAGCGGCTGGGGGCCGGTGATGCGGCCATCGTCGGAGCGGTAGGCCCCCTCGCTACGGTGGTACTGGAATATTATTTTTTGGGAGAGGTTATGACGGTATTACAGGCACTCGGAGGGATGTGTATCATAGCCGGTGTGGTGATCATTGGCCGAAGTAAAGGTTAATAACACAAAATGTTTTACCTTCGACCGTTCGAAAAACTATCCCATGGCTAAAGTCAAAGTTGCCTTCTTCTGTACCAACTGCGGAGCCGAGAGTCCCAAATGGATGGGGCAGTGTCCCTCCTGTAAATCCTGGAATACACTGGTCGAAGAGAAGGTCGTGAAGACAAAGAACGATCGCCTGGAGCACAAGCCCGACTGGCGCACGGTAGGAAACGGAACTTCCGCGGTTAATTCCGGTCCGATAGGCCGGGGACCAAAACCCGTTCCCCTTAGCGAAGTGACGGCCGGAGAAGTGGAACGCATTACCGCACCAGACCGAGAGCTTAACCGGGTACTCGGCGGCGGGATCGTGCCGGGAAGCATCGTGCTTTTCGGAGGCCAGCCCGGCATCGGTAAGTCTACACTCCTGCTACAGCTAGCGCTTCGCCTAGGAAAAAAAGTACTCTACGTCAGTGGGGAAGAAAGCGAGGAGCAGATCAAGATGCGGGCCGACCGTCTTGGCGGAGCCGATAAGAACTGTTACCTCCTCACGGAAACTAATACCGACAAACTTCTCAAGCACGCAGCCGCGCTTCAACCGGATCTCCTCATCGCCGACTCGATCCAGACCCTCACCAGTCCGCACGTGGAAAGCATGGCCGGCACCGTGAGCCAGGTCAGGGAATGTGCCGCCGAACTTCAGCGCTTCGCCAAGGAAAGCGGTATTCCGGTATTCCTGATCGGCCACATCACCAAGGAGGGGAGCATCGCGGGCCCTAAGTTACTCGAGCATATTGTGGATGCCGTACTTCAGTTCGAGGGCGACCGGAACTATACCTACCGCATTCTCCGGACCCTAAAGAATCGCTTTGGATCGACGGATGAGTTGGGAATCTATCAAATGGACGCCAACGGATTGCGGGAGGTCAGCAATCCGAGCGAGTTGTTGCTGAGCGAACGCGACGAAAACCTGTCCGGCTCCGCGGTGTGCGCCACGCTGGAGGGTATGCGCCCCATGCTGATTGAAGTCCAGGCCCTGGTGAGTGCGGCGGTTTACGGCAATCCGCAGCGCTCGGCCACGGGCTTCGATCTTCGGCGACTTTCGATGCTGTTAGCCGTGCTGGAAAAACGGGCGGGGCTTTCTCTTGGCAACCAGGATGTGTTTTTAAACATCGCCGGGGGACTTCGCGTCGATGATCCGGCCATCGATCTGTCCATCATCGCGGCTTTGCTGTCATCAGCCCAGGACGTGAGCGTTTCTCCCGAATTATGCTTCGCCGGCGAAGTAGGCCTAAGTGGGGAAATCAGGGCCGTAACCCGGATAGAACAACGGATTCAGGAAGCGGACCGCCTTGGGTTCCGTGGCATCTACGTTAGCAAATACAACGTTAAAGGTCTTGATCCGGAACGCTACAGCATCCGCATCCACACGGTGGCTACGGTCCGGGAATTGTACGAAGAGCTGATCGCCTGACGAACCGGTAGTGCCTAACCCTGCCCAAGGAAGCGACGGATCAGCGGGCGTTTATCGATAATGATGGTGGCATCACCCTGTAGGAAAGGCTCGGCTGCAATACTGAATCCGGTGTTTGTCGTAAGCCCTTCCGGAAAGGCGACCAGCACCGGAACTTTACCGTCCACGGGTACGAGTCCAACCTCGGTAATCTCGCCGCTGACGCTTCCGTATTCCAGCGCGGGCCACTTCGGAAAATCTATCACCACGCGTTGGCCTCTGGAAACCCGGGCACTGCCGCGCACATCAAGTTCAAGGCGCCCCAGGGTACTTCCCGCATCCAGGGGAAAAACGGTGGCCAGCAACCGGCCCTCCGGCACGTAACTGTCTTCGGTCACCGCCGGGCTCAGGACCACCTGTCCGTTTACCGGGCTGACGGTCGTGAAATTTTGGTTCCACGCCGTGACCTCTGCCAATAAATCCTCATATGCTTCTCGCAGTTGAACGGCGGCTTGCTCCGTGCTGCCCTTGCGGCCGGATCGGTAAGCATCTATTTGGTTGCGCATCATCTCGATCTCGAACCGGAGGGAACGCAGGTCACTGAAGTGATTCTGCAGCGCTTCTTCGGCCCGGTCCACCCGGCGACGTGCGGTGGTGAGGCGTTCCGTATACTGGACGCCCCCGGTAGCCATATCCTCTTCCTGTTGTAGTTGCTGTCTGGCTTGCTCAAGGCTTTTCTGCATCGATTCTCCCTTTCGCTCGAAATCGCGGATCTGCGTTTCGCTGCGGGCTATCATTCCGCGTAATTCAGGCGTGGTATATTTCTCCAGCCGCTGGGCGAGTAGGCTCCGGTACAATTCCTGTCGGTCCTGAAATTGGTACACCGGATCCTGGAGTTCCCCGAGGGTAAGCGTACCTGGAATATTCAATGCTAAGAGTTGATCCGCTTCGCCGACTCCGACAGATAGCAACTGATCGTCCAGGTACTGAATATGCTCCCATTTCGCGCCACCTCGCTTAGCGACCATTAGGGTTTGTCCGGCTTCGACCTGCTCGCCGTCGGCTACCAGTACCCGCTGTATTTCTATGCCTTGTCGGGCCTTGAGCTGACGGGGCGGGTCTACGGTGGTGAGTACCAATTCGCCCTGCAATGTCGACGGGTAGCTGTAGAAGGAAGCCAGGGCCGTCAGGGATACGATCACCACTGCCAGAACCCAGGTACCGTTGCTGGTCAGCCAACCGGCGGGCGTACCGATAATTTCATCTACCTCCTGCGATCGTTGGACTTCCATGGCTAACTCCCAAGCAGGGTTTGGTTCTTGACTAAACGGAAGTAACTGTTCCGTCCTTGCATGAGGTCCCGATGGCTGCCATGCTCTACTACCTTGCCTTCTTCTACTACGATGATGTGGTCCGCCTGCTCGAAGGTAGAATAACGGTGCGCCACGATCACTATGGTGGAACCCCGAAGGTGCTCGAACAGGTTATCCATGATGGTCACTTCGGTAAAGGCGTCCAGCCCGCTGGTCGGTTCGTCAAGGAAGACGAAGCGCGGTTGATGGTAAATGGCGCGGGCCAGCAAAATACGTTGTTGTTCGCCCTTGCTGAGCGTAAGGCCACTGGCTCCGATTCGTGTTTGATATCCTTGCGGCAGTTTCTCAATGAATCGCTCGATCTGCGCTACCTTGACCGCCGTAAGCAAGCGGTGTTCGTCCACCCCGCTTTCTCCGAGGACGATATTTCGACTGACCGTGTCGCTGAAAATGAAGCCATCCTGACTGACCACCCCGATGTTCTTCCGCCAGAATGCCGGATCCAGACTTTGTAGATTGGTTTCGTCAATGAGGATCTCGCCGGCTTCCGGCTGGTAAAAGCCGAGCAGCAATTTTAATAGGGTAGACTTTCCGCTTCCCGAAGAGCCAACGATCGCCGTGATTTTCCCGGCCGGAAAGTGCGCGCTGACATCGTCCAGCACGAGCGGACTGGTTGGTGATCCATACCGAAAACTTACATTCCGGACTTCCAACTCACCATCCCCCGGAATGATATTCAAGAGGTGCCCGCCGCCCGATTGCTCTTCGTCCTTATTATAAATTTCATTCATTCGCTCCAGGCTGATGGCGCTGTCCTGGTAGCCCCGGAAAAAGGCACTCAGGTCTTCGAGTGGACTATTCAGTTGGGCAACGATATAATGAATGGCAACTAGCGCACCGATGGTGAGGGAGCCATCAACTACCGCCAGGGCGGCAATGAGGGTGATAGTCAGGTTCTTGACCGTGTCTACCACCGTTCCTCCCGTACGCTGCAGTTGCTCCAGCTTGATGAGTTTGAGTTGGGTACGGTAGAGACCGGCCCGTTTGCGCTCCCAGGCCCACCGCTTATGCCGCGCGGCATTGTTCTGTTTTATCTCTTCGATACCGTCGATGATCTCCATCAACTGTTCCTTATTCCGGGCCGATTGCTCGAAATAAAGAAAATCTAGGTCCCTCCGGTGCCGCTGGAGGTACCCCACCCAGGCAAAGCTGAGTAGCGTACCGATCAGGAAAACGAAGCAGATGGTCGTGTTCCAGAACGCGAGAATGATAGCAAAAGCGATGAAGTTCAGTAGGTTAAAGACCCGCAGCAAATTGGTGCCGGTCATAAAATCCCGCAATCGCTCGTGGTCGTTCAGCCGCTGGAAGATATCTCCCCGGCTACGGCTATCGAAGAATTCCATGGGGAGCCGGGTAAGCTTACTGATGTAATCGCTTACCAGACTAACATCAACGCGGGTACCGATGTGGGTAACGGCGTATTGCCTAAGCGCCGCCAGGAGGACCATCGTCAGCATCAATACGCCCTGGGCGATCACCACCAGCACGATGAAGTCCGGATCATTGAGCACGATCCCGAAGTCCACCATGCTCTTGAGCAAGAACGGCATCGCCAGCTGCAACAGCAGGGCCAGAACTAGCCCGACAGAGATATTCGTCAGGAGCTTGCCGTAGTTACGGATGTAATCCACGACGTAGCGCAGACTACTCTTATCGTTACCCACCTTTTCCCGCTGCCGGAAGGCGGGGGTCGGCTCCAGCACCATGACGTTGCCGTGGTAAAGACCGTCATCACTTAATCCATGGGACCAGCCTTCCACGAAATGCATGCGGTCATAATCGGTCTTTTCAACCGTCGGGTCGGGATCCGCTACGTAAAAGGTGCCATCCGTAACGCGGTATAGGACCACGAAATGGTTTCCATTCCAGGGCAAAATACAGGGGAGGGGAATCTCCTCCTCGATCTGCTGGAGGGTGACGGGAAGCGCGAGCGTTTGCAGTCCAATGCTTTCGGCTCCCTCGCTGATACCGAGCAAACTTACCCCTTGGCGGCTAAGGCCCGTGCGCTCGCGCAGCTCCTCCAGGTCGTAATCCTGACCGTGCGCCCGTGCGATCATACGCAGGCACGCGGCCCCGCAATCCATTTCCTCAAACTGTCGGTAGTAAGTGAATCCGAGCATCGCGGTAAATATAGCAACTTCGCCGCGCCGTAATCCGTTACCTTTGTCTTGATTTTGGCCGGGCCCTTGAACCCGTGCGAAAACAGTTATATATGAGCAAATTAGGACGGGTGCTGGTCGCCATGAGCGGCGGTATCGATAGCACAGTAACGGCCATGATCCTGCACGAGCAGGGCTACGAGGTGGTCGGTATCACCATGAAAACCTGGGACTACGCCAATAGCGGCGGTAGTAAAAAGGAAACGGGCTGTTGTAGCCTGGACTCTATAAACGATGCACGCTCCGTGGCCGTCGAAATGGGATTCCCCCATTTTATCATCGACATCCGTGAGGAGTTCGGCGATCACGTCATCGATAATTTCGTCGACGAATACATGGCCGGCAGAACGCCAAATCCCTGCGTGCTCTGTAATACGCACATCAAGTGGAGTGCGCTGCTTAAGCGGGCCGACGCCATGGATTGTGAATTTATCGCAACGGGGCATTACGCTCAGCTGAACCAGACCGAGGCGGGTCGTTGGCACGTACGCAAGAGTGCGGACGATAAAAAGGATCAGAGCTACGTGCTTTGGGGACTCAGCCAGGAATGCATGGCACGCAGCCGTTTCCCCCTTGGTCATATGACCAAGCCAGAAGTCAGGCAGCTGGCCTACGATTACGGTTACGAAGAACTTAGCAAGAAAGCGGAAAGCTTCGAAATCTGCTTCGTTCCCGACAACGACTACCGGGGTTTCCTGAAGCGCCGCCTGCCGGAACTCGAGAGCAAGGTGGCCGGGGGCCGGTTCGTCGATACCGCGGGAAAGGTCATCGGCACTCACGATGGCTATCCCTTCTACACGATCGGCCAGCGGAAGGGGCTGGGGCAGGCCTTCGGCCAGCCGATGTACGTCAGCCGTATCGATGCCGAAACCAATACCGTAACGCTCGGGCCCGTGGAATCCCTGGTTAAAAACGGCATGATGGTAGGCGGAGCTACCCTGCAGAAGTATGACCACTTACCCGAAGACGGTATGGAGCTCCTGACTAAAGTGCGGTACAAAGACCAGGGTACGCTCAGTCAGGTTACCCAATTTGCGGCCGACCGAATGGAGGTGGAGTTCTTCGCCGATGTCCGGGGGGTGGCTCCCGGACAGAGCGCCGTATTCTACGAAGGAGATGACGTGGTTGGGGGAGGGCTGATCCATGCCTCCCGATAAATAATATTTCGACGGAGGTGGATACACTGCCGGGAAAATTTATAATTTCAGGCATAACACTCAAATTTACCGTGCCTTTCCCCGGTTATATTTTCCAACACTTTCCGTAATGGTTAAGCTTCTACACTCGGTCTCCGTAGTGCTACTGGTGACTACTCTTATTTATGGGCAAACGGGTGTACCCAGCCCCTCCATGCAGTCCTGTGACATCGCAGTCAATGAATTCATTGGCAGGTACGGTATTCCCGGCGCCTCCCTGGCTATTACCTACCAGGGCAGGCTCATTTACCACCGCGGATTCGGAAAGGCCGATCTGGCCGGTACGACGCCGGTAAACCCCTACCACCGGTTTCGGATTGCGAGTGTCAGTAAACCCATCACGGCGATAGCCATCATGAAGCTCGTGGAGGATGGAGCCTTGGCACTCAATGACAAGGTATTTGGACCGCAGGGGATACTCCGGGGTCACGCTCGCTTCAAGGACGCAGTCGTGGAGGACGATCGGATTTTCGATATAACGATTCAACACTTGCTGGAGCATACCGCCGGCTGGGACCGCAGCCTTGATTGTTTTCCCAGCCCAACTTTACCCTATCCCTACAGCTTTTCGGGTTGCGATCCCATTGTCGCTCCCCTCTACGTAGCCGAGACCCTGGGAGTCGCAAATCCGATCAGCGAGGTAGATCTCGTACAATTCATGATAGAGAAGGGACTGGACTTTGCTCCTGGAACCCGCTACGCCTATTCCAACATGGGCTACCTCGTACTGGGAGAGGTCATTGAAATGGTTGCCGATCAATCCTATGAAACCTACGTTCAGAACGAAATCTTCGGGGCGGCGGGTGCCTGCGATGCGGCCCTCGGCTATAACCTTCGTACCGATCGCCTGCCCAGGGAGGTGGAATATACCGGCAATGGATTTACCAACCTATCCGTCGATAATTCTGGCGTGCAGGTTCCTTGGGAATACGGAGGGTTCCACTTGGAAGCCATGAGCGCACACGGTGGCTGGGTAACCAGTTCCCTCGACCTGGTCAAGTTGCTGACAGCGGTAGATGGCTTTTCCTCCAAACCCGATATCCTTTCCGCACAGACTATCGCCACCATGACCGCCCCTTCCTCTAAAAATAACTTTTATGCCAAGGGGTGGAGCGTTAATCCAGCGAACAACTGGTGGCATACCGGATCGCTGGATGGTACGGCCTCCTTTATAGCCCGGACGAGCAATGAGTTCACGTTTGCTCTGTTGTTGAACAAGCGGATCATTGACGGTCAAGCTGATAATTTCTGGGCGGATCTTGACGCTTTACCCTGGGGATGCATCTCGGCTACCTCATCCTATCCCACCTACGATCTGTCCCTGGTTCCAACCGTGGCAAGCTCCAAACTCGAAGCCAGTTCCGTGGCGGGCAATAGCCTTAAACTGAGCTGGACAGGCGGCAATGGCACGGGGCGGATTTTGGTGGGTACGCAGGGAGCTAGCATCGATGGCTTTCCGGTGGAGGGCATGGAATATAAAGCGATGGGTTCCTTCGGCGAAGGGGATGATCTGGGAGAAAATACCTACGTTCTTTACCGGGGAAACGGGATAAGCCAGGAATTAACTGACCTTGAACCGGACACGGACTATACCTTTCAGCTTTTCGAATACCGGCAGGATGCGGCTACCGGCAATCACATTCTCTACCGGGTGTGTGGGAACGCCCCCATCACCGTTCGGACATCGGTCGCCACGAGCATAGACCGTCTGGCGAGCCTTGGTATTAGCGTGTATCCGCGGATAACGAATGCAGGGCTTGAGGTATCCCTGCCCGCCGATCTGCGAGGCGTAAGCTATGAATTGCTGACAGCGGCCGGTCAATCCGTCCGATCCGGAAAATTTTCGGGTACCCTTAACCCCATTGACCTGACGGCAGAAGCCCGGGGTTTGTACGTGCTTCGCCTGCGCATGGCCCAGGGGAAAGTAGGATACGCCAAAATAATCAAGCAGTAGCAGGGGCTACTACTTGGTGGAAATAGGAGGCGGACCCTCCATCATGCCTTTGTGGCCAATGCTCATGCCGCCGCAGGCAACGACCGCCCAACTGTGCCAGGGCGTGCCGATCGGGGCGGTGGTGACTCCCAGACGGATTTCGGGTACCAACCAGCTGACGTTCCCTACATCGGTGCTTCCACCTCCGGGATTCTCTACGGTTTCCTCGAGTGGATGTATCGTACCGTCAATACCTTTTCGTTCTTTTCCGGTTGCGTCCTGGATGCCGTAGGCGAATTCCGTTTCCTCCTCCGTGTACGTGATGTCGCCCAGCAGCTCCAGATTTTGCTGCATCACTTCACCGCCCGTACGGTTTACGATCACTTCGTGTAGCCCGCTGACCAGACTGATCTCGTAGTCGACGTTAGCCATAATAGCAGCCCCGCGGGCGATCTCCTTGACGCGCTCGTAGGTGGCCAGCATGCCCGGGGTTTTCGAATCCCGCACCTGGACCCAGAATTTGGCGTAATCGGGTACTACGTTCACCACGTCGCCCGACTGTTGCATATGGGTATGAATGCGAACGGTAGGCTGCACGTGCTCACGGTTAGCATTGATGCCGGCCGACATGAGCTCCATGGCGTCGGAGGCGCTGCGTCCGTTCCAGGGATCGGCGGAAGCGTGAGCGGCCTGTCCCCTGAATTCCACGATGAAATCGACCAGTGCCAGCGAGCTGTTCACATCGGCTTCGGTTTCGGCGGAAGGGTGCCAATCCAGGCATACGTCCAGGTCATCGAAGAAGCCTTCCCGGGCAAGAAACAATTTGCCGAAATACTTTTCTTCCGCCGGCGTACCGTAAAAACGGATCGTACCGCTCACTTCCCCCCGCTCGATAGCTTCCTTAATCGCCACTGCCGCGGCGAAACTACCGACTCCGAAGAGGTTATGCCCGCAGCCGCGACCGGCGGCACCGGGCTTGAGCGGATCCTTATCGGGCCGGGCTTTCTGACTGATCCCCGGCAGCGCGTCAAACTCCCCGAGGATGCCGACGATCGGCTCGCCGCTACCGTATTCCGCGGTAAAGGCCGTAGGCATTCCGGCCATTCCGCGTTCCACCCGGAAACCGTTCGCTTCCGCAAAGTCGGCAAGGATCTTCGCCGACCCTTCCTCCTCATAGGCCGTTTTGGCGAGCGCCCAAATCTCATCCGACATCTCTATCAGGCTTTCCTTGGGTGACTCGATAGAAGAGATCAGTTGTTGCTTATTTTCTGGGATATTCTAAGCGTAAAGAAAGCTCGTGGAGACCAGGAGCAGGAGAATAGTCGTGCGATCATTTCCAGCGCGTTGTACCGGAAAGTACAACAATTGAAGCAGGGCGCCGGAGCGCAGGTCGAAAGAAACCGTAGACTATTCGCTCGCTCGGGGACTTACTTTTTCCTCCTTCGTCCCCCGGTAAAGATCGTAGCGGACGAATCGCGCCTCTACCGGACCGTTCATAACGGGAATCTTCCGGCTGCTACGTAAGCCGACGGATTTGATACCGTCCGAATTAGCGGAAATCAGCCAGGCGGTATATCCGGCCCAGTTCGTTTTGAAGGTGTCTCCGATTTCCGAATAGAAGGCACGTATGTCTCCGGTTTGCAGTCGCATCTCGTAGGGCGGATTGGTCACCAATAGTTGGTCCACCTCGGCTCCGTCGGGCAGGCGGGGCGGCTGCAGATTTTTAAATTCCGACTCCTCGAGGGAAACCTCAGCAGCCACTTTGGCGCGTTCCACCGTGGCGCGGGCAACGGCAATTGCGACGCCGTCGATATCCGCTCCAAGGATAGGGTAGGGCGCGGGTCGGATCCGGTCCAGCGCCGCCTGCCGGAGGAGACTGTAGTCTGCCAGATCAAAATCGGGCCACCGTTCAAAACCAAAGGAGCGGAGTAAGCCGGGAGCCCGACGGGTGGCCAGCCCCGCGGCTTCCACCAGGAAGGTGCCGGATCCGCACATCGGATCGACGAAAACCTGTTCGCCGGTATAGCCGGCCAGTTGCAGTAATCCCGCGGCTAAAACCTCATTGATGGGCGCTTCGCCCGTCCGTCGCCGGTACCCCCGACGGTGGAGACCGTCGCCCGAACTGTCAATACTCAAATCCACCTCTCCGTTTCCGGATATCCGAAGATGAATACGCAGGTCGGGCTTGTTTTTGTCCACGCCGGGGCGCGTACCGTACTTGTCTCGGAATTGATCGACGATGGCATCCTTCGTTAACTGGGCAATGAAGTGCGTATTCCGGAACCAGCGGCCTGGGTCAACCACGTCGACCAGGAGGGTCCCTTCGGGTTGTAAAAACCGTCGCCAATTAATGGCTCGCAGGCGGTCGTACAGGGCCTGCTCGTGGTCCACCTGGAAGTTATCTATGTTGATCAATACCCTTACCGCCGTCCGTACTTCAAGATTAGCCCGGTAGACCGTTTCCATCGTACCCGTAGCCGTTACTACCCGTCTTCCCGTAGTGACATCGGTCGCTCCGATTTGGCGGACTTCCCCGGCCAGTACATCTTCTAAGCCGGTCAGGGTGGGAAATGCCAGGGATAACTTATCGGACATGGGTAAAATCGGTTATTTGGATGAAGGCCGGCAAATATCTAGTCAAGGTCATCGCTTTCCGTTTGGTCGCCCCAGCGGAAGGTGTCCTCCAGGTCAAAGCCGGCCAAGTCCAGCACGCGGTCGACAATGGTACGGACGATCTCCTCCGACGTCTGTGCCTGGTTGTAAAACGAGGGTACCGCCGGGCAAATCACTCCCCCGGCTTCCGTTATGGCCGTCATATTCTTGAGGTGGATAAGACTGTAGGGAGCTTCCCTGGGAACCACGATCAATTTGCGCCGCTCCTTGAGAATGACGTCAGCGGCCCGGGTGATCAGATCATTAGAAATTCCGGCGGCAATTCTCGCCATCAAGCCCATGCTGCAGGGGCAGACGATCATGGTATCGTAGCGGGCGGAACCGGAAGCAAAAGGTGCCATAAAATCCCGCTGACCATAATAGTCGAAGGGATAGGTGTTCCAGTCGCTATTGCCGAGTTCGAATTGCCAGTTATACTTTCCATTCTCGGTTATTACTACTCCAACCTTTTCCCACTTTGCTTGAATTTCCTTCAAACGATCGAATAAAACCTTGGCGTAAAGTGATCCGCTGCTACCGCCTACGGCCACCACAATATTTCTACCAGACATTCAAGAGGAAATTGCTTTCACCGCTAACGCCGGGGCAGGGTATAGGTTGCCTCTTCCCTTAATCACATCAGGATAGCTACCTTGAGACCGTGAAATTTCTGGCCGCCATCACCGGAGCCCTATATGTGCTGAGTGTACCTTTTTCCTGTGGTTCCCCGCCATCTTCCGTCAGTGATGTGGTTGTACTGGAACCTGAGGTATGGAAAGATAATCCGGGCTATTACACGCTCAACGGGATTCCCCAACTGTTGCTTGGCTTCGATCTTCGTAATCAACCGATCGACTCATCTAGTCTCGAATCGTTGGTAAAAACGATTAAGGCCAATGGCGGTAACTACCTCGCTATCAACCTTTCGGGTATTAGTGATCAAAAAGTGAAACAGGTCCTACAGTTAGGAAATGAACTTACCGTAGTGATCGATACGGTGGGAGATGAAAATTACGGGCGGAGTTCGGGGAGCGTGACGGCGTTTAACGCCGCCTTGCTATCCGGCAGTCCGGCGCAAACGTACCGACAAGCCGTACAGCCCGCGCTAAACAGCTTTCGGGCAGTGCGTACGGTGGAACGCCACGTCAATCTCTGGGAAATGAAAATCGCGGAGGATCTGTTGGGAAAGGAGCGGCCTGAAGGCACGGTTGCCGCCGCCGACTCCTCGGGTAATTATCTTATCTATATGGCCGGCTCCGGAGCGGTAACTATTCGCTTTCGCGACTCCAGCCAGGTGGCGCGGCGGGTTACGGTTGTAGGACACCTGGGAACCCAGCGGTCGGAGGTGCTGTATCCGCCATACGACGATAGTTTCACCCTGCGTTCCACCGAAGAAAGGGGAGGTTGGATGATCATAGAACCCTTAGCGGAGGATTGACTATTTGATCATGGTCAGAAAGGTCGAAAAGAACCAATTACTGTCTACTTTCACTAAAGCGGCAAGTGCTGAATCGGCCTTGTGGCTGTAGAGCTTCAGGTCTTTCACGACCGTACGAAACTCCTCTGCTTCCCTTGATTCTCCCTCCACACCCGTAAGGTCGTCAAGTAGGCGAAGCATCGGTTCGAGCTCGCGTTTTTTCCGGGCGATGATGATGTTCTTGACGACTTTGGACATATCTTTTTCGCCTACGAAGAACTCCTTACGTTCGCCGGGAATCAGCTTTTTGTGCGCTAACCTCCATTCTAGGAGATTGCGGGTATTCGTATTGACGTTGCCTCGACTGATCTGGAGCTGTTCCATGATATCGTCCGCACTCAACGGCGCGTCGGAAACCAACAGCAGGGCATGAATTTGGGCCATGGTTCGCGTTACGCCCCAGGAACTGCCCAGCGTACCCCATGCTTCTATAAATTTTTCTTTTCCCTCTTGTAGTTCCATGGCTGTTCAAAGAAATAATGATCGATATTAGTTTAGTAAAAAGTAGAGACCCCGGCGCGGCGGATGCCGGCCGGGGTCTTTAACAGTATGGACGCGTGATTACATCATGCCGCCCATGCCTCCGGGCATACCACCTCCACCGTGGGAGTGGCCACCCATGGCGCCTTCCGGCTCGGGCATGTCATTGATGACACACTCGGTGGTAAGTACCATTCCGGCAATGGAGCTGGCATTTTCCAGCGCGATCCGGGTAACCTTGGTCGGGTCGATAACGCCGGCTGCTTTCAGGTCTTCGTAATCTCCCGTGCGGGCGTTGTAGCCATAGCTGCCGCTGTGAGTGCGGACGTTCTGGAGCACTACGCTACCTTCTACTCCGGCATTGTCTACGATGGTACGCAGCGGATATTCCAGGGCTTTACGCACGATCTGGATGCCGATCTTCTGGTCCTCGTTTTCTCCGGTAAGTCCTTCCAGGCTATCGATGGCGCGTACCAGGGCGACACCGCCACCTGCTACGATGCCTTCCTCTACGGCGGCACGGGTAGCGTGGAGTGCGTCATCGACGCGGTCCTTCTTTTCCTTCATTTCCACTTCCGTGGCGGCACCTACATAAAGTACGGCTACACCACCGGCAAGCTTGGCCAGGCGCTCCTGAAGCTTCTCGCGGTCATAGTCCGAGGTAGTGGTTTCAATCTGCTGCTTGATCTGGTTGACGCGACCGGTGATCTGCTCATCACTACCAGCACCATTCACGATGGTGGTATTGTCTTTGTCAACGGTAAGCTTCTCAGCCGAACCCAGCAGGTCGAGACTGGTCTGATCCAGTTTATAACCCTTCTCTTCGCTGATTACGGTACCGCCGGTCAGGACGGCGATATCTTCGAGCATGGCCTTGCGACGGTCACCAAAGCCGGGAGCTTTAACGGCTACGACTTTCAATTGCGCGCGGAGACGGTTGACGACCAAGACACCGAGTGCCTGGCTTTCGATGTCTTCCGCGATGATGAGGAGCGGACGGCCGCTCTGGATGACCTGCTCGAGAATTGGCACGATGTCCTGCATGTTGCTGATCTTCTTATCGTGGATCAGGATGTAGGGGTTTTCGTACTCGGTGGTCATGCTCTCCGTATCGGTAACGAAGTAAGGGCTGAGGTAACCACGGTCGAATTGCATACCCATCACCTCTTCTACGTAGGTGTCGGTACCTTTGGCTTCTTCGACGGTAATAACGCCGTCTTTGCTGACGCGCTTCATGGCATCCGCGATCAGGCTTCCGATCTCATTGTCGTTATTGGCAGAAATAGCAGCTACCTGCTGGATCTTGCTGAAGTCATCTCCGACCACCTCGCTTTGCCCCTGCAGGTGCTCAATCACCTTTTTGGTGGCCAGGTCGATGCCCCGCTTGAGGTCCATGGGATTGGCACCCGCGGTTACGTTTTTCAACCCTGCCTGGATCATTGCCTGGGCAAGAACGGTGGCCGTGGTCGTACCGTCACCGGCAATATCGGCCGTCTTGCTGGCTACTTCCTTGACCATCTGGGCGCCCATGTTGGCGATCGGGTCTTCGAGCTCGACTTCTTTAGCTACGGTCACCCCGTCCTTGGTAATCTGGGGGGCACCGAATGATTTTTGGATAACGACGTTGCGACCTTTGGGGCCAAGCGTCACCTTTACGGCATTGGCGAGGGCGTCGACGCCGCTACGCAGTTTTTCGCGGGCTACGCGATCAAAGCTAATATTCTTAGCCATAGTTGTTAATTATTTTGTTGATTGGATAAATGCAGTTGCTGGAAGGCGATCCTATAGAATCACCAGGATGTCGTCCTCGCGCATGATGAGCAGGTCCTGCCCTTCGTGCTTGAGCTCCTGTCCGGCATATTTACCGTAGAGGACGATGTCGCCAACGCTCACGGTCATGGCATTACCTTCCTTGCCTGGGCCTACGGCGATAACTTCTCCGCGTTGTGGCTTTTCCTTGGCAGTGTCGGGCACGATGATACCACCGCTGGTTTTCTCTTCGGCGGGGGCGGGCTTGACCACTACTCGATCGTTGATCGGCTTCATGTATTAGAATGTTTTAGTTAACGTAAATTGGTTTGTTCTCCGTGGCAGTACAGACTGTCACGGCTAGGGCGGTGCGAACACTATGCCAGCTGGAAACGACGGCCAAAATGTCAGACGATCGACACATCAGCGCGGGGCAGGTGACATTGCTGCGTGCCATATTCCACACACAGCTTCGGCAAGGCTTGCCGAATTTACCTACTTTTGAGCCCTCAATCAACCACCCCCCATGGCCACAGATCACACCGTTTCCGTTGACGTAGATGTTGCAAAGAATTTAGGGCTCACCGCCGATGAATACGATCGAATCGTAGCTATCATGGGACGTACGCCCAATTTTAATGAACTGAGCATTTTCTCGGTGATGTGGTCGGAACATTGCTCCTATAAGAATTCCATAATGTGGCTGAAGACCCTTCCAAGGGAAGGGGAGCGGCTTCTCGTGGGTGCCGGAGAAGAGAATGCCGGACTGGTCGATATCGGTGCCGGCCTGGCTTGTGCCTTCAAGATCGAAAGCCACAATCATCCTTCCGCTATCGAACCCTACCAGGGAGCGGCTACGGGTGTAGGAGGCATTCACCGGGATATCTTCACGATGGGCGCCCGACCGATCGCTTCCCTAAACAGCCTACGCTTCGGTGATCCGCAACTGGCCCACACTAAGCATCTCGTGGCGGGAGTAGTCAAAGGAATCGGAGATTATGGGAACTGCTTCGGCGTGCCCGTGGTAGGGGGAGAGGTTTACTTTCACCCCAGCTACAATCAGAATATCCTGGTAAACGCTATGTCGGTAGGTATCGTGAAGGTGGGAGAGACGGTGTCGGCTTCAGCTGACGGCCCCGGAAACCCCGTCTTTATCGTGGGGTCGGCAACGGGAAAGGATGGTATCCACGGCGCCACTTTCGCTTCCGCCGACCTGACAGAAGACAGTGCCGAGGATCTTCCCGCCGTGCAGGTAGGTGATCCGTTCCAGGAAAAATTATTGTTGGAAGCGAGCCTGGAAGTCATTGCAACGGGTGCGGTAGTGGGCATGCAGGACATGGGTGCGGCGGGCATCACCTGCTCGACCTCCGAAATGAGTGCCAAATCGGGGACGGGCATGCGTATTGATCTCGATAAGGTTCCCACCCGCCAGGCTGACATGAAACCCTGGGAGATTCTGCTTAGCGAAAGCCAGGAGCGGATGCTGATCGTTTGCCATAAAGGGCGGGAAAAGGAACTGCTTGCCGTGTTTGACAAATGGGATCTGGAGTGCGAGCAGATCGGAGAGGTTACCGATACCGGGCGTCTCGAATTTTACGCGGCCGGAGAATTGGTGGCCGACGTTCCCAGCGAGCCACTGGTCCTTGGAGGGGGAGCTCCGGTATACGAACGGGAAACCCGGCGACCCGCCTACCTGGATAAAGTTGACCAATTCAGTATAGACGATGTTCCGATGCCAGCAGACCTGCGCTCCGTCGCCGAAAAACTTTTCAAAGCACCCAGTCTGGTGAGTAAAAACTGGATCACGGACCAATACGACGGCACGGTACGGACCAACAGCATCACCGAGGTTCACCCGTCCGACGCCGCCCTCGTTCGGGTAAAAGGCACCGAGAAAGCCCTGGCCGTCACCACTGATTGCAATTCCGCCTATGTGTACGCCGATCCCTACGTTGGCACCATGATCGCGGTAGCGGAAGCTGCCCGCAATATCGCCTGTTCCGGCGGTGAACCGGTCGCTATCACGAACTGCCTGAATTTTGGTAACCCCTATAATCCCGAGGCTTTTTACCAGTTCGTGAATGCGATCAAGGGTATGGGGGAAGCCTGCCGCGCGTTCAACACCCCGGTCACCGGTGGCAATGTGAGCTTCTATAATCAGTCGCAATACGAGGGCGGCCGAATCGAACCGGTGTACCCGACGCCAACCATTGGTATGCTTGGCGTATTGGATGATGTAAAACATGCTATGTCTCTGGGATTCAAGGACCAGAACGATGTCATCTACCTCGTGGGTGACAGTAAGGAAGACCTCGGTTCATCCGAATACCTGCGCAGCATCCACCAAATCGAATTCAGCAGCGTTCCCTATTTCGACCTGGAGCAGGAGCAGAAACTGCATAAAGCCATCTTAGCCGCGATCCGCGGCGAACACGTTAAAAGTGCCCACGATGTCAGTGACGGTGGTCTGTTTCAAACCCTGAGTGAGTCCGCCATAACCGGCGGTCATGGCTTCACTGTTGAAACGGACCAACAAATCCGCAAGGATGCCTTCCTTTTCGGGGAAGCCCAGGGTAGGGTGGTGCTTACGGCCGACGAATCGCAAACTTCCGCTCTGGAAGAATTGCTTCATCACCACGGTGTAGGATTCCGGGTGCTCGGTCGGGTGGAGGGAGACGATCTTACGGTCGACGGAGAGGACTGGGGTAAGCTGTTAGCCTGGGAGATACGCCATAACGACACTCTGGCGACGATCCTGGAGGCATAGTTCAACTTTGGCGGCAAGCAAAGCTTTTGCTTACTAAAAGATTTTCGATGCGGTATTACGTCATGATTTGCAGTCTGTTAGTCTTTCTGTTCTCGGCCTGCGGGACGGATTCAAACTCGGGAACGACCATCGATGTACACCTGGAAGACGCTGCGGGGCTGTCCGCGAATTTAGACCGGATTATCATCGGGGGGGAAAAGGAAATGCTCAGGAGTACGCCTATCGGTGATGGCGGACGTTTCAGCTTCACTTTTCCGGACGGCTTACCGGACGGGCTTTATCAGGTGCGGGTAGGTGCTCAAAAAGCAACGCTAGCGCTGGACGATGAAGACCGGCACGTTGAAATCGATGGCCAATTGGGCAGCTTCGGAAGCTATGACTTTACGGTAGATGGATCGGAGGCTGCCCAGGAGACCGCCGAGGCCGTTCGCAAAGTTGCGGAACTGAAAGGCCTGGAAGAGTTGGATGCCACTATCCGGGGTATTGAAAATGATTACACCGCCGCCTACGTCACCTTCAATAGTCTTTTGCGGGCGGGGGAGCAGGGACTCCCTATTCATGAGCGGGTAATCGCGCGCTTACCCCTGGACGACCCTAATCGGACGAACTATAATCAATACCTCGAGCAGCTTAGGCAGCAGATCGCCTTCGTGAAGAGTCAGGAGCTTATCCAACCCGGGCAGCCGGCACCTGACCTTAGCCTGCAAGGTCCTAATGGCGAGCAGGTAAAGCTATCGGATCTGCGCGGTCAGGTAGTTTTGTTAGACTTCTGGGCTGCCTGGTGCGGTCCTTGCCGTCGGGAAAATCCGAACGTAGTGAAGGTTTACGATCGCTATAAGGATGATGGCTTTACCATTTTCAGCGTAAGTCTGGATGGCATCGATGACCGGCAAGCCGAACGACTTACTCCGGAGCAACTGCAAATCGCTAAGGAGAACCAGCGGGAAAAATGGGTTGCCGCGATCGAACAGGACGGACTGAGCTGGGAGCACCACGGCAGCGAACTAAAGCGCTGGAGCGGCGAAGCCTCCGCCAAATACGGCGTTCGCGGGATTCCGGCTACTTTTCTCATCGACCGCGAGGGGAAAATCGCGGAGGTCGGACTACGGGGTGCCGCTTCCATCGAGCGGGCGCTGCAAAAGGTGCTTTAGAGCAATTCCGTTCCTCCCTGGAGGATCACCGGGTAGCATTCACCGGCGATCCCATGGGCTTCCCGGTAGGCTGCCAGTATATCATGTTTGAAGGCTTCCACGCGATCGACCTTTACCAGATTGATCGTACAACCGCCAAAGCCGCCACCCATCAGGCGGCCTCCGGCTACTCCGGGATAGTTTGCGGCGAAGTTTTGTAAAAAATCTATCTCGGCGCAACTGACCTCGTAGAGGTCACGTAAGCCAGCGTGCGTTTGATTGAGCAGGTTACCCATTTCTACACTGCTCCCCGCCTCCAGGGCAGCAACCGCCTGTCGAACGCGCTTATTTTCGTCCACCACATAGGTAGCGCGTTTCCTGACCGTATCGTCCAATTTTTCGCTCACGGCCTGCAACTGATCGGGCAGGGTAGCGCTGAGATGGCTTACCCGCGGATAGAGTTCCTGGATAGCTTCCAGGGCCTGCTGACATTCGGCCACGCGTTGCGCATATGATCCGTCACTTAGGTTATGGGAAACCATGGAATTGACCAGCACGAAGTGGCAGTCCCGTACGGTATTCTTCACCGGCTCGGAGGAAAGCGTCTGGCAATTCAAAATGATCGGTCCGGCGGCGCTGCCGTTTAGGCTGGCGAACTGGTCCATGATACCGGAAGGGATATCCAGATAGGTATTGCTGGATCGCTGGCATAAAGCGGCCAGGGCGGGACGGCTGTACTGAGCGTTCAGCACCTCGTTAAGCAGAAAGGCAAGACCGCCTTCGAGGGCAGCGGAGCTGCTCATTCCGGATCCTCGCGGGAGGTCACCGCCAAAAACGATCTCCATACCCGGCAGGAAATGTCCCTGGTCCTGAAACTGGACGCCGATGCCGGTGAGGTAATCCGCCCAAAGCGTGCCGGATCGGGAACCAAGCGGTAGGGGAATGGTCATTCGCTCGTCCAGATCCACGGCGTGCAGCCGCCATTCCGGGGCATCTATTTTGCGGGCGACAAAGTAGATAGCATAGTTAATTGCTGCCGGCAAGACTAATCCTCCGGTATAGTCGATGTGCTCCCCGATAAGGTTGACACGTCCCGGAGAGCGTAGGGAATAGGTCCATTCGCGCGATTCGTCGGAAAAATGAGTGTGCAGGTATTGGGTAAGGTGTCCCGGAATTCGTCCTTTCATTATTCGGTTTCGTCCATGGTGTGAAAGACGTTGGCCACGTCGTCGTCTTCCTCGAGCATGTCGATGAGTTTTATTACGGCTTCCGCTTCGGAATCCGAGAGCGATTTCGTGTGGGTTGGTATCCGCACCAACTCGGCATTATCGACCTCAATGTTGCGTGCTTCGAGCTCATTTTGAAAACTGCCAAAGTCCTCGAAAGCGGTATAGAATACGATCTCGTCCTCGTCCTGTTCGATGCTTTCCAAACCTGCGTCGATCAACTCCAGCTCGATCTCTTCCAGGTCGCCGGTAAAATCTTCGTTCTTCACGCGGAATTGCCCTTTGCGCTCAAACATGTAATCTACCGAGCCATTCACGCCGAGGTTGCCTCCGTACTTGCTGAAGACGTGGCGGATATTAGCGACCGTGCGGTTGTTGTTGTCCGTGGTCGCGTCTACGAATACGGCGACGCCGTGGGGCCCGTAGCCTTCGAAACTGACCTCATCATAATTGGCTGCATCCTTATCCGTGGCGCGCTTGATGGCCGCATCGACGTTTGCCTTGGGCATGTTTACAGCCTTAGCATTGGCGATCGCGAGGCGTAAACGGGGATTATAATCGGGATCGGCCCCCCCTTCCTTGATGGCGATGTTGATCTCCCGGGTCACTTTCGTAAACGCTTTGGCCATTCCGGCCCAACGCTTCATCTTCCGGGCTTTCCGGTATTCAAATGCTCTTCCCATGCCTATGCAATTTGCGACAAATATACATTGTTCGGTAATCCAAGGAAGGGAACGGCAAGAAATGACTCCGGACCGGTAGTTTCGTGGAATTACAAGGATTGTTCGAGGACGGCACTTGGTAGATCACCGAAATGCGCTCGGAAGCTCTTGGCGAAATAGCTGTGATTGGAATATCCGACTGCATAAGCTATTTCGGATACGCTTCCCGCTCGCTTTTCCAGCAGCCGGCGGGCTTCGTGAAGTCGCATTTCGCTGATCGGTTTGTTAGGCGTTTTACCAGTTAAGGCCTTGAGTTTACGAGTGAGCTGGGAGCGGCTATATCCAACCCCGCGCGAAAGCTCGTCCACGGAAAGACGGTCGTCTCCCAGTCGTGCCTTAATCGCCGCGATGACATGCTGGAGAAACTGGTCCTCCATACTTCGATCATCGACGTCTGGCAACAGCGTAAGGTCAAGCGATTGAAAATGGTCCCAAAGCCTTTCGCGAGCTTCCAGGAGGTTTCGGACGCGGAGCCTAAGCTCGGCCGGGTCAAATGGTTTCGCCAGGTAGTCGTCAGCTCCCTGGTTGAGTCCGGCCAGGGTAGATTCGCGGTCTGCTTTAGCCGCTAATAGGATGAGAGGTATGTGGCTGGTTTTAGGGTTTGATTTTAGCGAATGACAGAGCGCAAACCCATCCTTCCCCGGCATCATTACATCGCTCACGATGAGATCGGGCAGGTGCTCCAGCGCCATTCGTTCCCCCGCCTGCCCGTCCGCAGCGTTGAGAATGCGGTATGTATTCTGCAGAACGATTCCGATAAACTCCCGCAGGTCATCACTATCCTCCACGATGAGTACCGTATTATTTCCCTCCGGGAGCGTGGCATCACCCATACCGGTTCTCCTAGGTTCCATGGACGACGGCAATGATGTTTCACCAGCCACCACCGGGTCGGACGCCGCAACGGCCATAACGCCTTGCGGGAGCGAGCTCAGGGTGCAGGGAAGTCGCAATCGAAAGGTGGTCCCCTTGGCGACTTCGCTTCTCACGGAGATTGTTCCCCCGTCAACTTCCACGAGTTCCTTGGTGAGGGCCAGGCCAATTCCGGACCCCTCTACGCCGCTTCCATCCACCCGGTAGAAGCGCTCAAAGATCTGATCCAGTTCGTCTGCAGGAATTCCGGGGCCATTATCCGTTACGTCGATGGTCCAATATTCGGCTTGTTCGGACATGCGAATGGATACCCGACCCCGGGGTGGAGCGTACTTAATTGCGTTGGCCAAAAGATTGACGACTATGGATTCCAACTTGTCCGCGTCGTAAAAGGCATCCGGCCTTTCGTCCGGAAAGCAGGTGTCTAGACTGACATTACTCTGCTCGGCTAAGCTGGAAAAAGACAGCGCAAGATTTCTTACAAAGGTGACCATCCCACCCTGCCGCAGCTTCAAGAATATTTCCCCGCTTTCCAATTTACTGAGTGCGAGCAACTGTTCGACCAGCTTTTGCAGGCGGTCGACACCCGAACGCATGACCTGGAATTCTCGTTGTGTCAGCTTCAGGTTCTCTGTCCCCGTACCCATATGCTGTCGCTCACCCGCTAGCTCCAGCGGACCCGAAATTAGGGTGAGAGGCGTGCGGAATTCGTGACTGACATTGGCAAAGAAACGGGCTTTGACTTCTTCCAGATCTTTCATCCTGGCTACTTCGTTCCGGTCCTTTACTGCACCTAGTTCAGCCAATCGTTGCTCCCGCCGGATACGGAATCTGCGGTAGGCCAGGCCAAAGGAGTATACCAGAATCTGCAGGATTATCGAAACGGCATAAGGGTCCATGCTTTCGCGAATGAGCCGCATGGACCATAGGTTGCCGACCAAAATACTCCCACAGCCGAGTATTGCTCCCGCGCCGAATATCCTGGCAAGTGTTTCCGGCTTGGTAAGCAAGGCGATTCCCAGGCCGATACCGAATACCGCGAAAACCGCAAGGCCAGGAAAGTGCCAGCCGAAGTTTGCAAAGTAAACTTGTGGAAGCACCAAAACGAAATAACCAATACTG
This sequence comes from Lewinellaceae bacterium, assembly GCA_963747415.1. GTDB lineage: Bacteria > Bacteroidota > Bacteroidia > Chitinophagales > Saprospiraceae > Neolewinella. Next base: position 1,020,125 of record CAVVFF010000007.1, read on the forward strand.
CTTCCGATCACCACCGCCATGAGCAACGGCTGAGCCAGTATCAGTTTGTCAAGCAGCGGGTAGCGCTTCTTGGATTGGACAAAAGACCGACCGAAGAACCAGAAAGCAAAAAGCATCCCGTTGGGAATGATCAGCCACACGATAAACCGGCTGTTGGGACCACTAAACCCGAGCCAGTATGCCGGTTCCAACCCCAAGGCCATTCCCTGGGTAAGGGTACAAAACAGCAGCCAAATCGAAAACCAACCGTACACAGGCTCCCGTAGGAAAGCGTACAACAGAAGATGGTAAACCAGAATCATGAAGGAGACTCCGAACAGGAACAGGTGGAAAAAATTGCCCCGGGGTAAGTATGGGTGGTATTCCTGAAAATCCGGGGCCCGGGCTACCACCCAGAAGAGCGGGAAGATGCCAAAACTATTCCCTTCGATCCGGAGAAAGACCATGGCGTTAGTGTCAGGGGGTAGATCGAACCGGATCCTGTCGTGTTGCCGCCGTCCGCGCAGATCCCGGTCCTCCGGCGGTAAATTGGCTCCGGTAACCCGGTGCCACAACGGATTTTTCCCTACGAAAGCCCAGACGTCTACCCGGCCGTTACCCCTGATCCAGGCGATATCGTCAAAGAGGCGATCCCCGAAATGCAATTGCCAACCGGTCAGACTATCGGTGGCCCGAATGGGGAGGCGAGCGTAATAGACCTTACCCACATTCGCCCAACCCTCCAGGTCCCGCAGCGGAAACCAGGGTAGGGTGGTGTCGGTCTGTAACGCTTCCATGTTCAAATTCCCTCCTTCCGTGGGGAGTATCTCCAGGTATTCGTCGAGGGGATGAACCGGATAGGCCGGATCCAGCGTGTAGATATCCTGAGCGGCCAGCGTCATACGGGAAAGCATACAGGCTATAAGAATCACCGTTAACTTTCCGAACTTTCCCAGCAATGCTAAGGTCAACCGTTTTTCCGATGACCAACCTGTATACCGTTCGTTTTAAAGTTATGTAGCAAAAGCATTTGCCAAGGATATAAGCTTAAGATAAAAGCTTGTTGAGACTTTCACCTAAGCTTATAGCGGAAAAGGATTGGTAGAGTGATGCGGTACGGTACTGTGCTGCGAGTATAGGCGATTAGGCACCATGGCCGGGTTGTTGCCTAGCATAGCCCCACGTCTAGGGTATGGAGGCAGTATCCGGTTACTGGTCTACAAAATCCCGCAGCGCTACCCGGAAGGTATTCATGTTGTCGTCGAACGTAATCGAGTATTCCCGTGGAAAGTAACCCGAACGGCCGAAAGACTGGGGTTGACGTATCGGAACAGTGATATTCGGGTAGGTGCGCAACCAGCTCTCCGCTGCCATCGGTTCCAGGAAATTCAGCTGACCGTCGTATTTGCCGTAGATGAAGGTGTGGGTAAAGGGCCCACTGCCGTTGACCTCCGGGCTCATGGCGTTCACCACGTGAGCCCCCATACGTGGAACTCCACCTGGCGTTTCGATGTACATTTCGGGTAGTTGATCCGCAGGCAGCGGTCGGTTGAATTCGGTCGTATCGTTCGGGCCGATTAAACCCCGCTCTGCCTGAGAGATGAAGTAAAAGTGGATGTCAAAGTGGGGCACGTCATACACTCCCGGGGGAGCATGTCCGTGTTCGTTCCAATCGAGGGTGGCATGGGTGTTGGGGGCTACGGTTGCCGAGGAAGGCATAGGAAGGAGGAACTCGTGGGCGTGTGGAGAGCCCGTAGGCAGGTTTTCCATGGCTGCTTCAGTAAAGACGACGGCCATTTCCGAAGGTTCTCCGTCTGGATCATAAGTGATCTCGGTCCAGGCTTGTCCGTCCCCTACGGAAACTTGCGGTCCACTAAGCACGGCGGGTTGGGGCAAACCTGCCCCGTCGTCATCGTCACAGGAAGGGAAGGACACGACGATAAACAAGGCGCAAAGGGGCCGGGCGGACCGAAGCAGGTTGGTAGTAAAAGGGGAGATCATCATTAGCGGGTTTTGGAGCTTAGAGGAAAGAAATGCCGTACTTACCGCAGATTTCAGCCACTTGAGCCAGGTCGGGAGGCCCTCCGGCTAATTCGCCTAATTGCTCGAACATTCTTTCTATTCCGGCGGGAGTGGCCACCATGATGCTGCGGGCGGGTGTGTCACCAATCACCCGCCAGCTATGGGGTATGTTGCGGGGGGCAAAGGCCACGTCGCCCGGACCAAGTACCCGGGTGTCGTCGCCAAGAACGAATTCGACCTGACCCTCTAAGACACGGAATATTTCGTCCTTTCGGGTATGGACGTGCAGGGGAATGCCGACTCCGGGTTGGTTGAAGTCCTCCAGCAGCGCTAGTAGTCCGTACGTGTCTTCGCCGGCTAGCTTGAGGGTAATCTCGGAACCGAGAACGTTGAGTTGGGTGCCATCACCATTCGGGATCACCTTGCTGGGCACGGCTGGAATGGTCTTAGGGTCGATGGAAATGTTGGCGGCGAGCGGGCCAACGGTAAGGCCGGCGGTGGAGGCCAGGCCGGCGCGAAGAAAATCTTTCCGATGCATAACTATTTGCGTTTGGGTTAATCCGGAAAGTCGTTTTCCGGCGATAGCCCAAACGTAGGGGCAAAGAATACCCGTGGTCTAACCCATGTGAGGCTTACCATGCAAGGATTGACGCATTCGGTGCGGCATGCTGCAATTCAGGCATCAAATGCCTCTAAACCGCTAAGGGCGATTTAATAAAAAGGGAGACTTCCAGTGAAAAAGAGAGGACGGGCCTCGTCACATCGAGACGAATTCGACGATCTCCAAGCCGTAGCCTTCCAGTCCGACACGTTGTTTGGGTGCATTGGAGAGTACCCGCAATTTAGAAACGCGGAGATCACGAAGGATCTGGGCTCCAATACCGAAGTCGCGTTGTTCTTCACTCCGTGGTTCGGTGGGCCGGACCGTCTTGCCATCCTGCATCCGCGATTTTAGGAGACGCAGGCCCGAAATAATGTCATTCGCATCCTGGTGGGGGCGCATGAACAGGAGAATACCCTTGCCGGCCTCGACGATCTTTTCCAGGGGGCCGTGTAAACCGGTGCTGTAGCCACTGAGCAGACTGTGGAGCAAATCCCGACTGCTGGTTGAACTGTGTACCCGGGTAAGGATCGGTTCATCGAGCTGCCATTCTCCATGGGTAAGCGCCAGGTGAACGTCCTCATTGGTCGTTTGCCGGTAAGCGTGAAGACGAAAGGGACCGTAGCGGGTATCGAGGTCCATGGAGAATTCGCACTCGACGAGGCGTTCGGTGCGCAGGCGGTAAGCCACGAGGTCCTCAATGGTAATGATCTTAAGGTCGTGGTGATCGGCAATTTCGATCAATTCCGGCAGTCGGGCCATCGTGCCGTCGGGCTTGAGGATCTCCACGACTACTCCGGCAGGGGAGAGGTTGGCCATGCGTGCCAGGTCCACCGCCGCCTCGGTGTGGCCGGTGCGGCGCAGCACGCCACCCTTTACCGCGCGCAGGGGAAATACGTGCCCCGGGCGGGCAAAATCAGAAGGTCGGGCACTCCGCTCGGTAAGCCGGCGGATACAGGTCGACCGGTCGTAGCTGCTGATGCCCGTGGTACACCCGTGGCCGATCAAGTCGATGCTGACGGAAAAGGCCGTTTCGTGGATATCGGTATTGGTATTGACCATCATTGGCAGATCGAGTTCGTCTGCTCGCTGTTCCTCGATGGGGGTACAGATCAACCCTCTGCCGTGGGTAGCCATAAAGGTGATGATCTCCGGAGTGACGCGCTCGGCGGCGCAGACGAAGTCGCCTTCGTTCTCTCGATCCTCATCATCTACGACAATGATGATCTTACCGGCCCGAATGTCCGCTACCGCTTCTTCGATGGTGTTGAGCCGTGCGTGAATCGCTGATTCAGCCGGCGTCTTTGTTTCGGTGAGAAGGTTGCCAGACATTCGTTTTAATTCCGTTTAGATAATCGACCATTCCCAGCAACAGGGCCACGTTCATTGCCGCGAAGTAGCGAAGTGCGGGGATAACGGCGCAAATGAACACCGTTAGCAGCAGGAACGCCGTGGCGGTCCAATAGTTGCCAGTTAGGACAAGGAGGCCAAGAAGGCTCATAGCCCCTACCGCAAGCAACAGCGGACTCAGCCAACGCAGCACTTTGTGACTGCAGAAAGCGTAGGCCAGGGGGCTCTGAGAGGGCGGCCACCAAAGCCCGCGGAAGCGAATCAGGTTTTGCCAGTTTCCAGCTCCGATTCGCCGTTTACGCCTGAATTCATCCCGTAGCTGCAAGCCCACTCCCTCGTAGGCCACGGCTCCGGGTGCGCTTACCCCATTCCACCCGGCTTCGTAGGCTGCCATACAGAGGTAGAAATCGTCTACTAAGTAGGTGTCCGGTACGGGTCGGTAGGCTTCGGCCCGCATCGCCCAACAGCCCCCGAACGGTCCGATCATTTTCCGCCACAGGCAGCTCTCAGCTCGCTTGAGGTCCACCTCCCGACGGATGTATGTATCCTCCAGTGCACCAACGCCACCCGGGGGTACGCCGGTGTGGACCATGGTAGCATCACAGAGCCCCGTTTTGTCATCGGCCAGGATAGCACGGACGAGTTCAGTGACCGTGTCATCGCGGAGCATAACGCTGGCATCGGTGAAAACGTAAATGCCACCCGGGGGAAGATTAGCCACTAATGCGTTGATCGAACCTGGTTTGCCAAGCCGGTCAGCGTTGACCTGTAAACGACCCGGGTGGCTGGCGAGGAATTCTTCGAGGAGGGCGGTAGACCGATCGGTGCTCCGGTCGGAAGCAAAGTGGAACTCTAGGGTTCCCCTGTATTTAAGGGCGGCCAGGGTAGCTAGCTTTTCCGGTAGGATAGCTTCCTCGTTGTAGACCGACATCAGAACGTAGGTAGTGGGCCACGCACCACAGTTTCCCTTTGCCGGATCGGGCCTGCACCTGCGCTCCGCCGCCCGGAGCGTAGCTACAGGATAGATGAGGTAGGTCTGGGCCACCCCAAACAGACACAATAGAAGCAATATGAGCAGGGCCGCGAACACGGGGCGAAGGTAAAGAGCACCGAATTAGTTAGCGCACCCTGGGGGAACCGATGCTGCTCTAAAGAGTCCGCAACAGTTTTCCTGAATTCACGTTGGGCGTTCAAACAATCAAACTTAAGGAAGACATGGCAGAGCAAACCAAGGATACGCACAGCTGGCCCGAACTGGCGATCGGACTTTACGACAAGCTCACCGGCCGCGGCGCCCAGATCACCTACGAATTCGATAATTTCGAATTGTACGTACCCTCCAGTACCCGGGAGGGGTCGGAAGCAGCCAGATGGAAGATGAACGGAACCTTGCGGGTTCGGACTACCGATTCGACAACCGCTGGAACTGAGACACAGTAATAGCGTGAACGACTCCGTTCCAGGACGCCTGCAGGACCTTCGGATCGATGCCGACCTGAGACTGGAAAGTCCGACGGGCGGTATCATCAAAATTGCCGGAGGAGTTGAAATAGGAGTTCACTGCACCAGTGCCGCAACGATCTGGGAGCTGTACCGGCATCTCCACGACGCCGGTATGCTCCACAATTATCGCTCGGTAGGTCAGTGGAAGAATCCCCTCGGGCAGGTAGTCAACGTCTACCTGAACGATCGGCTACTCCTGCGCTGGAAACCCCAGCGGAGGCCTAAGGTCGTAAGCGTCCGTGCCTTGCTTAGCTTGCTAAGACATCTACGCAGTTCAGATTCTTGAACGCCTCTTTCAGGCGTTCGGAAAAGCTGATCTCGGCCGAGCGGACCCACACCCGGGGGTCGTAATTCTTCTTGTTGGGCTTGTCGGTCCCATCGGGGTTTCCGATTTGCGCCTGGAGGTAGTCCCGCTTCCCGGCTTCGTACTTCCGTACTCCGTCCCAGTAAGCCCACTGTAGATCGGTGTCGATATTCATCTTGATGGCACCGTAGCTGATGGCTTCGCGAATATCTTCTTCGCTCGAACCGGAACCACCGTGGAAGACAAAGTGGATCGGTTCGTCGTTGTCTAGTTTGAGCTGCTCCTTGACGTATTCCTGGCTGTTCTTGAGGATCACGGGGCGAAGTTCTACGTTACCCGGTTTGTAAACGCCGTGGACGTTTCCGAAAGCCGCGGCGACCATGAATCGATTGCTGACCTCACTGAGTTTTTGGTAGCTCTCGAAAACTTCCTCCGGCTGGGTATAAAGCCTACTTGAATCCACGTCGGTATTGTCGACACCATCTTCCTCGCCGCCGGTGACGCCAAGCTCGATCTCTATGGTCATCCCGATCTTAGCCATTCGCTTGAAGTACTTGACACTCGTCTCCAGGTTTTCTTCGAGGGGCTCCTCGCTGAGGTCGAGCATGTGGCTGCTGTAGAGGGGGAAACCCCGCTTTGCGTAGAATTTTTCGCCCGCATCCAGTAAGCCGTCGATCCAGGGGAGCAGCTTTTTGGCACAGTGGTCCGTGTGGAGGATCACCGGAACTCCGTAGGCTTCGGCCATGGTGTGGACGTGCATCGCTCCGCTAAGCCCTCCGGCGATGGCCGCCTTCTGGTCGGTATTGTCCATGCCCTTGCCGGCAAAGAACTGGGCACCGCCATTGCTGAATTGAATTATGACGGGGCTATTGACTTCCTTGGCGGTTTCGAGTACGGCATTTACCGTGCTGCTGCTGGTTACGTTCACCGCGGGCAATGCAAAATTATTGGCCTGGGCGTAGTTGAGGAGTTCGGTAACTTCATCGCCGTAGAGTACACCGGCCCGAAAGGATTGCTTTGCCATAATGCAGGATAATTTTTTCTATTGAGTCGCAAAGAAACGGAAAACTAGACAATGTAGTCATCGCTACCGGGCGGCAGTATCCCTTTTGCCCGGCCATCGGTGATAAAGTGGCGAACCGCCGCTTTCCCTTCTTCTCCCAGGTCGATGGTGTAGGCATTCACGTAGAGGTCGATGTGCTTCTGCATGACCATGGGGTCCATGGCCTGAGCATGTTGTCGCACGTAGGAGCTGCTCTCCTCGGGATGAGCCATTGCGTATTCGACGGAAGCGCGGAGGAGACGGTCGACCTGCTGTTGTTGTTTGTGGATGAGCTTGCGTTTTATGGCGATACCGCCTAAGGGGATTGGCAGTCCCGTGGTTTCTTCCCAATACGTTCCGAGGTCCCGAATTTTTTCAAGTCCCCGCTCCGCGTACGTAAAGCGATTTTCGTGGATCAATAAGCCGGCATCGTACTGGCCGGAGAGCACGGCATCCTCGATTTCGTGAAAGATCACTTCCGTCTTCTTTGAGATGCCTGGGTAAGCCAGGCCCAGCAGGTAATTGGCCGTGGTATAGTGACCCGGGATGGCCACTGTACGCGGCTCGGCCGGCTCGGCGTCTTCGGCTTTGGCGCGGACCAGCAGGGGCCCGACCCCCCGGCCGAGGGCGCTCCCCGAGTTCAGTAAACTGTAGCGGGCGGTCAGGTTGCCGAAGGCGCTGAAGCTGACTTTCGTCACGTCGAGTTCCCCCAGCATGGCTTTGCGGTTCAGGTCTTCCACGTCCCCCATATAAACCTCGAATTCCAGGTCTTCGGTATCGATCCGGCCGTTGACGAGGGCGTCAAAAATGAAGGTGTCGTTGGGGCATGGGCTGAAGCCCAGGGTCAAGTGATTCTTGCGCACAGCTGATAAATTTTGGTCTAGCTCTAACGATTATTCTTCCCGTCCGTTATGTGGCCGTACCGGTAACCTAGAGACGCTCCCATGCAACTGCAAGTTTTATTCGAAGACAACCACCTTATCGCGGTAAATAAACCCGCCGGCTACCTCAGTCAGGGCGACCAGACCGGTGACGTAACGGTTATGGATCTTGTAAAGGAATACATCAAGGTTCGGTACAACAAGCCCGGTGAGGTGTTTTTGGGCTCCATCCACCGACTCGACCGACCCGTTTCCGGGGTAATCCTTTTTGCGCGTACATCCAAGGCACTGTCCCGGATGACCGAGGCCTTCCGCGATCGCAAGGTGACGAAGACTTACTGGGCCATCGTTGACGAGCAACCCGCTCCGATCGAGGGGAAGCTGCGGGGTTATATCTACAAGGATGCGAAAAAGAACCTCAGCAAGGTGCTTCCCAAGGCCAACTCCAATCGCCACCAGGGCGCCAAAGAGGCCGTGCTCGATTACCGGATGTTAGGACGCATCGGTTCCAATGTACTGCTGGAGGTGAAGCCCGAGACGGGCCGACCGCACCAGATTCGCGTTCAACTGGCCCAACAACTGGAAAGTCCGATCCGGGGAGATTTGAAGTACGGTTTCCCCACGCCCAATGAGGATGGAAACATCAACCTGCACAGCCGGCAACTTGAATTTCAGCATCCGGTAAAAAAGGAGCCGGTCACTATCACCGCCGAACCGCCAAAACGCGATCAGTTGTGGCAGTTGTTTGCCGAGCTTACCTAATAAGCTTTCAGGTGTTCGGCACGGGCGGCCGCCAGTGGGTCGGTGTTGCGCAGTAGCCGCAAGGCCTCCTGCACGATCTCGTCCTCCCGGTTATAGATCTCGTAAAAGGCGGCAGTACCGAATAGGTGCCGACCCAGCCGCGATTTGAAATACAATTGGAGCTCATCGCGGAGGTGGGGCGGCAACTTTGCCTTCATATCCGGATAATCGACTTTTGCCAAAGCGCGGAGATCACTCACAACATCGTCAAAGTCAGGACGGTATCCGCGCACGAATTCTTCTACGTTTTCGAAGTCTTTCAGCTCCGGGTGCCTGCGAACATATCCGAACATATACGGGGCGATCTGCTGACGCAAGCGGAGAAAGGCGGGATCGTTCAAACTGCTATCGAGTGGAACGAAATGATCCGGGGTGATGCCCCCACCGCCGAAGACGGGGTATCCGTTATCCGTATAGTAGACCAACGAGCTGTCGACTAGTACTTCGGTGCGCCCGGTCAGTTCCCCGCTTTCAAAACGGCGGTGGAGGTCTCCCCGGTAGTCCTCCTCCCCGTCATAGTTTCGCTGTATGCTCCGGTCGCTGGGGGTATAGTAGCGAGCCACGGTCAGGCGCAACGCGGAGCTGTCCATCAACGGATACTGTTCCTGCACCAGCCCCTTGCCGAAAGTCCGGCGACCGACAATGATTCCGCGATCGTGGTCCTGGACGGCGCCGGCGACGATCTCACTTGCGCTGGCGGAACCACCGTCCACGAGTATGGCCACGTTCTGTATGTTATACCTGGCCCGCCCCGTTGACTTATAGGGCTGGCGGGTGGAATTGCGTCCTTCGGTGTAGACCAGTAAAACGCCACGCTGGACGAATATTTCGCTCAAAAGTTTTGTGGCTTCCTGTAGGTATCCGCCCGGGTTGCCGCGTAGATCCAGAATGAGGTTTTCCGCTCCCGGCTTTTCCAGGTGTTCCTCCAGGGCCTCCATGAACTCGGTGTAGGTATTCTGGCTGAAGCGGTTAATCTTTACGTAAGCGGTTTCCTCATCGATAGTATAGGCCGCATCGACACTGTAGACCGGTATAGGTGCGCGGGTGATGGTGAAGTCCATCAAGCCGGCCGATCCTGGCCGGCGTACCTTGATTTGTACGTCGGTTCCCTCCTCACCGCGCATAAGGCTGGCAGGGTCGATCTTTCGCTCCTCGACCCCGACGACCAGGCTGTCCTCCACGTAGATGATCTGGTCACCGGAGAGTAGACCCGCCTTGTCTGAAGGACCCTGGGGTAATGCGCTGACCACCGTGATGGTATCGTTGACTACCAGGTACTCGATACCGATGCCTTCAAAATTGCCCTCCATGGATTCGGTCAGTGCCTGCAATTCCTCCTTTGGAATGAAACTGCTGTGCGGATCGAGCTCATCAAGGACGGCATTGATGGCCGTTTCGTAGAGCAGTTCCCGGTCGGGTTCGTCCACGTAACGGGCATCGATGTAGCCCATCAACTGTTCTACGCGACCACCTCCGGCGCCGGGGTGCCCGCTACCGCTAATCGACAGGAGGGGTGCGTCGGTATTTAAAAGATAGCCCGCCAGTAACCCGATTCCCAGCAAGGTGCTGTAGAAAAGTGGGGTCCAGATATTAAAATCGCTCTCGTTACGCATAGCAAAAGGGAAAGGATAAAGGTAAATATTAGTTTGGCGGAGCGGAAAATTCTTTGTCGGCCAGCGGGTGTCTTACGGAGGGAGTGGCCCCTTTTTTCCTATTTTGGCGGCCAGCTTTTCTCCTATGTCGTTACTGGCCATTGCCTACAGTCAAGAAGATCTTTCCGCCGCCCAGCGCATCTCCGCCGCCGTTGAGGCGGATATTGAGTTGGAGCACTATCCCGTCGGACGGGCGAACGATGGCGAATTACTCACCGAGCTGCTGCGCAAGAACCGGCTGCCCCTGATCCTCCTCGTTAGCGATAGCTTACTCACTAACCCAAATGCAATGCAGGGGTTGATTGGTGTACTGGAGGGTACCGACCAGATTCTGCCCATTGTGATCGATGCCCACCGGCTAGACCCGGGCTCCGAGGAAGTGGTCTCCGTGGAAACGCGACTCTTTGAGCGCAGCGACGTCATGCACTACCTCAGTCACTGGCAGGACCGCTACATTGAATTACGGAAGGGGGGAGACGACTATAGCGATGCCGTGAGCCAGCACGCCTACAAAGCGTATCTGCGTAGGATCCGGGAAACGAGCGTCGGCGTAGAAGAAGCGCTGGAGCAATTACTGGACTTCGATCCGCTGCGGGATCAGGACTTACGCGAGTCGGATTACGATCCGGTTTACCAGCTGGCCGGATTGCCCTTTCCGGATAAGCCTAGCCTTTCCTCTTCCCAACCCGAACCCGAAGGGGAGCAAGGAGGAGCGGTAATTTTTGATGGGGCGGCGAGCGCAGGTGAAGCACCCAATACGGAAGAAGAACAGGTAGCCGAAGAGGAGACTTCCACCTACGAGGAGCCCGAAAGCATCATTCGGCGTGCCTGGAGCATGTCCGACGCCGGGAATACGGAAGAAGCCCTGGAAGAGCTCAGCGAGGGGCGGGAGCACCATCCCGCTAATGCCGACCTGCATTATCAGTACGCCTTGATGCTGGCCCTGGCGGCCAACGAGATCCGTGCGGCACGCAACGAGGTCACTGCTTTGCTTTCGCGGGAACCCGACCACCAGGAAGGCCTCTTTTTAGCCGGAGAGCTTCAATTGGCTGCCGGTGATCACCGTAATGCCCGCCGGAGCTGGGAGCGGTTGGCTGACTTGCATCCGGGCTATCCGGAACTGAATCAACGGCTCGGTTACCTGCTTTCCGAACACTTCCCGGAAGATAACCGGGAGGCAGCCATTTACCTGGGGCGGGCCACAAAAGCATCGGAGGTGACGGGAGAGACCTATTACCGGTACGGCGAATTGTTGGCCGGACCACTGGATCGACCGGATAAGGCCCGCAAAATGCTCCAGAAGGCCGTTGAGTCGGATCCGGAGCACGCCCCGGCCCATTACCGGCTTGCCGTGCTGGAATTCGATCGCGGCCGGTTGCAGCACGCCCGGCAGAACTTTATGCTGGCCGTAAACCTGGAGCCCGCCTACGATACTCCGGCGAATCAACGTGCCTTTCGGAGCGCTGCTTCCATTCCAAGTAAACAAAAATCGCTACCCGTGGCCAACGACGCCCTTTCCGCGCTGAAACAAAACATTGCTGATCTGGAGGCGATGCTCTCCGATCGTTCGGAAGAAAAAGTGCAACCCGCGCCGCGCAGTGGGGCCGGCAAAACCGTCTTTCTCTCCGGTGCTACTAGCGGCATCGGCCTGGCTACGGCCCGCCGGCTGGCGGCGGAAGGTTACCGACTGATCATTGCCGCTCGCCGGGAAGAACGCCTGAAGGAACTCGCCGAAGACCTGCGATCGAGGGAGGCTATCGAAGTACTTACCCTTCGGCTGGACGTAAGCGACCGCCAAAGGGTGGGGGAGCAAATCCAGCGACTCCCGAAGGCCTGGCAAGCGATCGACATCCTCATTAATAACGCAGGAAAGGCCAAGGGATTCGATCCGATCCAATCCGGCGATCTCGATCACTGGGATGAAATGATCGATGTCAATCTCCGGGGGCTACTGTATGTTACCCGCGCCGTCACCCCGGGGATGGTAGCCCGGAAACAGGGGATGATCATCAACGTAGCCAGCACCGCGGGCAAGGAAGTTTATCCCAACGGTAATGTTTATTGTGCCACCAAGCATGCCGTGGACGCGCTCACCCACGCCATGCGCCTGGACCTGGTAAAGCACGGCGTACGGGTAGGGCAAATCTGCCCCGCCCACGTAGAGGAAACCGAATTCGCCCTGGTGCGCTTCGACGGAGATAAGCAGCGCGCAAAAATTTACGAAGACTTTCAACCCTTGAGGTCGGCAGACGTCGCTAATGCCATCCATTTTATGGTGAGTCAACCCCCGCACGTGAATATCCTCGACATGGTCATCCAGGGAACCCAGCAAGCCAGTTCAACCATCGTAGACCGCAGCGGACGGGAGGCATACTCACCCGAAGAAGAATAGCCATGCACCGTCCGTTATTCGTAGTTATCGAGGGACTTGACGGGAGCGGTAAATCCACTCAAATCGAGCTGCTGCGCGACTATTTCCATTCCCGTGGGGAGGCATGTCACGTCACGGCCGAGCCTACCGAATTGCCTACCGGCCGGCTGATCCGCAGCGTGCTGAGAAGGGAAGTTACCGTAGACCCAAGAACCCTGGCCGCCATGTTTGCCGCCGATCGAATTGAGCACCTCTTTCACCCGGTAGAGGGAATCCTTGAAATGTTGAGCAGTGGCTACCATGTCGTGGCCAGCCGGTACTACTTCAGTAGCCTGGCCTACCAAAGTGAATTTGTGGATCCCGGCTTCGTAGCCTCCCTCAACCGCTTGGCTAAGGTCACTTTACCGGCAGACCTCACGATTTTCCTCGATCTCGACCCGGCCGTGAGCATGCAACGTATCAAGGCCCGCCCGGGAGATGATGAGCTCTTTGAGACCCTCGAAAAGCTCCGCGACGTGCGGGATAGTTTTCTGAATGCCTTTTCCGTGTACGGGGCTGACGAAAATATTCATCAACTCGACGCGGGAAGAGAAATAGCCACCGTTGCGGAGGAAATACAGGATATCATCGAGGGATTATAGTTACTCATTTATAATTTTCTTTTTATGATGCATATAATTGATCTACATTTCCTCGATCGAACGAAAGCCATCGCCGCCTTCGCCATCCAGGATGAAAAAGGCTATACCCTGGTAGAATGTGGGCCCTACTCTACGCACGAGCACCTTATATCCGGACTGGAAGCGATTGGAGTCAGCCCTACGGAGGTACACACCCTGCTGCTGACCCATATTCATTTTGACCACGCGGGAGCTGCCTGGTGGTGGGCAAAACAGGGGACGCAGGTTTATGTCCACCCACGTGGCCGAAAGCATATGATAGACCCCGAACGACTGTACCATTCCGCCAGACAGATTTACGGAGACAGAATGGAAGAGCTTTGGGGAAAAATGGAAGGAATTGATGCCGATCGGATTGAAGAAGTTGCGGACCGGCAAAAATTATCAATCGGTGGGCATGAATGGATCGCCCATCATACTCCGGGCCACGCAAGCCACCACATCGCCTGGCAGATCGGGAACACGGTTTTTGTAGGTGACGTCGGTGGTTGCCGTATCGCATCAGGGCCGGTAGTTCCCCCCTGTCCACCACCGGACATAGACGCCGTAGCCTGGCGAACTTCCATCGAGCGCTTACGGTCGCTCAAAGCAGAAGCATTTTACCTTACCCATTACGGCCGTATTACGGACATCGATCCTCACCTTAATGAATTGGAGGATCGGCTGGACCGCTACGTTGCCTGGATGGAACCCTATTACCGCGACGGGGCCTCCGCCGAAACCGTCGCGCCATTATTCAAACGGTACGCCACCGAAGAACTGACCTCCGCCGGGGTGGGAGAGGAAGATCTGGAAAGCTACCTGGCTGCCAATCCTCCCTATATGAGCGTGACGGGTTTGCTGCGGTGGCTGCGCGTCCGGGACGAGCGCGCCTGATATATGCTTGCCTTGGAGCACTAGTGCATCCGGTCACCTCTAACCTCCAGACCTTTAAGCACTTCTGATTCGTAAGCCAAGTATTCTTTCCAACGCGAATCGACGGTATCGCGGGGGAAGTATTTACGGGCCAACTCGATAAAGAGAACATAGTGACCAGCTTCCGCTACCATAAACTTATGGTACCACTTCCGCAGGTCTTCATCAGAAACATAGAGGCTCATCAATCGAAACCGCTCACAACTCCTGGCTTCGATCAGGGCGAAAATCAGCAGTCGTTCCAGCAGGGCTACATCCCGTCCTTGCCCTTTACGGGCGAAATCCATTAGGGCATTCACGTATTCGTCCTTCCGCTGTTGACCCAATTTCAGGCCACGGCGATCCAGTTCGGCAAGAACCGCCCGGAAGTGCCCCCACTCCTCGGTAACGATAGGGGCTAGCTCGCGGACGAGTTCGTGGCGATCGGGATATCCCTGGATAAGGGAGATACAACTGGTAGCGGCCTTCTGCTCGCAGTAGGCGTGGTCAGTGAGGATTTCCCCGAGCTCCATCTCCGCCAGATTTACCCACCGCGGATCGGTCGGTAGCTGCAGGTTGAGCATTTGTACAGTTGCCGCGTCTTCCATTATACCCAGTAAACTAAGTTCAAATCTTGTGGGTGGGGCATCATATCGTGTACCGGGCGAAGGCGGAAGCCGTATTCGTATACACCGGCAAGGTGCGGGTCAACCGAAACGATGAAGGTCGCGGTTGTTTTGGTCGAGGAGATCCTTTTGAAGGGCTCCGTCCGTCGCAGCTCGATTTTATGCTCATTAATACGTTGGTAGAACAATGCCTCCAGCACCAGGTGCTTGGCATCAATTCCGTTAGTAGCGATGACCACCTCAGCGCTGAAGTCCTCACCAACCGGCAGGGCGTAGTTTACCGTATCCATGGTGTTGTTTTCGACGGTTTCAATCCCTACCCATCGTTTGGCCGTGTCTTCTTTCCAGGCGGCATAGGCTTTGCCGTCTTTACCGTTATTACTTCTGACGGCAACGGCGCTCTTCCCAAGGGGCAGGTAAAATCGCTCATAGTAATCGTCCATCATCCGCTTCATGGTGAAATAGGGAGCCACTTCCGCAATGATCTGCTTCACATAGCCCATCCATCTTTTGCTAATGCCACTTTCGTCGCGGTCGTAATAGATGGGGAGTATTTCGTCCTCCAGGATACGGTACATGGTCTCGGCATCAAGTTCATTTTGCAGGTGCTGGTCTTCGTAGGTGCGTTCCAGCGGTAAGGCCCATCCGGCATCGGGCCGGTAGCCTTCCGCCCACCATCCGTCGAGTACGGAGAGATTCACCGAACCATTCATCGCGGCCTTCATTCCAGAGGTTCCGGAGGCTTCCAGCGGACGGGTAGGGGTGTTGAGCCAAATGTCTACGCCCTGCGTAAGCAATTTGGCCATTTCCATATTATAATCTTCAAGGAAAATGATCTTTCCGGCAAAATCCGGCTCCTTACTGATTTGCACGATTTGGCGTATCAGGTCCTGACCGCCATGATCGGCCGGGTGTGCCTTACCGGCAAAGAGGAAGATTACGGGTTGATTCTCCCGGTTGACCAGCTCACGCAGGCGATCCCGGTTGTTGAACAGTAGCGTTGCCCGCTTGTAGGTAGCGAAGCGGCGGGCAAAACCCAGTACAAGTGCTTTGTCATTGATCTTGCTGAGGATGTCAAAGGTCGTCCTGGGACTTTCCCCCCGACGCCGCATATCGGCCTCTAGTTTTTCCCTTACGTAATTGAGCAGCCGAACTTTAAGGGCGTGCCGGGTATCGAATAGGGCTTTATCGTCGAGCTTGTGTACGTTGCGCCAGATGTCCTTATTACTCTGGTCGCGCACCCAATCCTTGCCGAATTTAGTAGAAAACAGCTCGTGTATACTATTTGCGATCCAACTCGGGTAGTGAACGGAGTTGGTTACGTAACCTATGTGTACCTCCTCGGCGGTGTAGCCGGGAAAGAGTTCGGTAAACATCTCCTGACTAACCTTACCATGAAGCTTCGAAACGCCGTTTACCCGTTGCGATAACCGGATACTTAGCTTGGACATATTAAAATCCTCTCCGGCATCATTCGGATTGAAACGTCCTAACGCCATAAAATCCTCCCATTCTATGCCCAGGTCTTCCGCGTAATTGTAGAGGTAAGCACGCATCAGGTGCTCGGGAAAGTGATCGTGACCTGCGGGCACGGGAGTATGAGTAGTATAGAGACTGGAGGCCCGCACCATTTCCCTCGCTTCGGGGAAGGTCAGCCCGGAGGCCACGTGGTTTTTCAGTCGTTCGAGGCTGAGAAAGCCGGCGTGCCCTTCGTTGAGGTGGTAAATGTCCGGCTTGAGCCCCATTTCCTCGATGGCGCGTACACCTCCGACACCTAAGAGGATCTCCTGCTTCAGGCGGTGCTCGTTGTCGCCACCGTAAAGTTGGTGGGTAAGGGCCCGGTCTTCGGCGCTGTTATCTTCGTGGTCGGTATCGAGGAGGTATAATTTGATCCGGCCGATCGCCAGACTCCAGACCTTGGCCTGCACGATTCGGCCTTTGATGCCGACGGAAATTTTTAGCCAATTGCCGTCGTCACGCCGCACCGGCTCGACGGGCAGTTGCGTGAACTTCTGCGCGGGATAGTGGTGCAACTGGTCACCGTTCATGCTCAAGCCCTGATTGAAGTATCCGTAGCGATACAGTAGACCGACACCGAACATATCGACATTGCTGTCGCTGGCTTCCTTCATATAGTCTCCCGCGAGTACGCCCAGTCCGCCGCTGTAAAGTTTCAGGCTGATGTGCAAGCCGTATTCCATACTGAAATAGGCTACCCGTGGGAGGTCTTTCTTCATCGGTTCGGCCAGGTAGGCATCAAAAGCCTTTTCGGCCGTGGCGAGTCGCTTCAAAAAATCCTTGTCTGCCGCCAGCTCCTTCAAGCGTTCGGGAGGCAGGTTTTCGAGCAGTGCCACCGGATTGTAGTTCAATGCGATAAATAAGTCGGGATCAATACTGCTGAATAGCTCGGAAACTTGAGCAATCCAGGACCACAGGATGTTGTGGCTCATCCGATTAAGGGAAGAAAGTTCCTGCGGGATTTGAGGCTGAATAAAAATACGCTTCAGCTTCATTTCCGTGCTGGTAGAGGTAGTGGTCATGTAAGAATAGCTTGAAATAAGGGAGGGAGCAGTTGGTATAAATACGGATGATCCGCGCAAATGCTCCATCAATTACGGAAGAGTGAACAAGGTGTTTACGAGAGTAGAAAAATCATAACGGTCATTTGCGGTCTCGTCTTGTCTCTCGGCTTAGGTAATTAACGGCTGCAAAAATGCGTCATCAGCGGCGTATTAACAAACGATACCCGCACGCCATTCGGCATGCGGGTATCGAAAAGGAGGGTAAAAAGCTACCTAGTGCTTCAGGTTTGACCGAAGCACTAGTAAAGGTATTCGAGGGCTACCCGGTCGTAATAACCGAATTCTCCGTCTTCTCCGCTGCCGAAGCAGGAGAGCATTACAGAGTTGGGATCGTAACCGGAAGGTGTGCCCGGAATTCGGACGGCACCGTCCGATCCCGCCGACTCACCACTTTGTCCGCACGACTCCCGGCTGAACCAGTCGGTATGGCGCAAGCCCATACAATGCCCGATCTCGTGAGTAATGACATGTTCGTTGGTATTCGTGTCGTAATTATTCATCCCATTATAGATCTGCACCCACTTGTAAGGCCGGCCGTTGCTGGGAAATCCAGCCACTCCACCTGCTCCGTTATTGCTGGTGTTGCGATACACGACAATGTCGGCGTTGGTACTGGAGCTGAAGGATAGGGAAAAGGTCTTGTTCGTATTCAGCGCATTGTAGTTGTCGATCGACCATTGTAAGGCCGTTCTCATTTTAGAAGTCAGGGCATTTCCACTCCCCGTGTAACCGATGACCCGGATCGTATTGATACTCACCAAATTGTTGGTGCGGTACTGCTTCTCCAAAGCGGCATCCATGGCCTGCAGGTCCCGCCATTGCTCTTTTGTCAGTTCGATATCGCCGTCGACCAGGTAGCGGGTTTCCACCCTACCGTCCGGACGGGTACGGCTGATCCGTTCAGCGTCCTCGTAATGGGCACTGTGCCCTTCCAGGTGACGGATGATCGGTTCCTCCAGTCCCAGGTCCGGGACGGAAACTTGACCATCTTCGTTCTTGTCGTCCAGGAATTCGGAAGACAATTCCGCTTCCTCAGGCGCTAGTACGCTTTCCTCCGTACAGGAGAAAAGTGCGAAGGATAGGAAGGCAGGTAGAAATAGTAAATGTAAACGCATGGTAATTAGGTATGGGTTATGTTACCGGCACGGCGATGCCCTGATCGGTCGAAGACCGAATGAGGACCGATGCGCCGGGCAACGAAATGTTTGGCGGTATTTTAGATAAACGGAATAGGGAGGTAAAGGAGGCTCAGTAAAAGCCCGGGACGGAAGGACTGGTGTTTGGGTTGATTAGGTGGTAAATACCTTCCGCTGTTTGCAAGTTAGGCCGGAATGGTAAACTGACAAAAGTTTTGACCAAAAAAATATTAGCCCTATAATATTTGTCGAAGCAATGAATTGCATAGCCTTTTAAAACGCTTACCGGGAAACTTGCCGAACGTGGTCTCCCCCGAATTATAGCGGATTGCTTTAATTCGCCGAACTCCCCGGGTGGGCAGACCTGTTACTAAATATATGAAAAGCACATTTACCGCCCTGACGCTTCTCCTTTTGCTCAATACCTGTGCATCCCAGGTAAGCGAGGACCGAAAGGAAGCCTTAGCGCAACAGCCCTCGGTAACCGTAGAAACCGCTACGGGTCCGCTGGTGTTACCGAGTCCGTTTACTACCGAATCCGCCGTGAAACTCAGTGAGGTCGTTGATTGGCCGGAGGGTAAAACGCCGCTCGCTCCCTCGGGCTTTCGCGTACACCGCTTCGCCGACGAACTTCAACACCCCCGGTCTACCTACGTATCACCCGCAGGGGAAGTGTTTGTCGTGGAAAGCAACACCCGCAACAGCGCTAACCGGATCCAACGCCTCATAGACGAAGACGCTGATGGCACGATCGATCGCCGGGAGGTGTTGATCGATGGGCTGAATCAACCTTTCGGAATGCTCGTATTAGACGGCTATTTCTACGTCGCGAATACCGATGCCACCTTGCGCTATCCCTACACTACCGGTCAGGCCACCCTGGATGCCGCGGCCGGTGAAGAGATCTTGCAGACGCCACCACGGGGCTACAATAATCACTGGACCCGCAATCTGCTCGCCGGCAAGGACGGAGCAAAAATCTACGTATCCGTCGGGTCGGGCAGTAACGTAGGAGAGAACGGACTGGAAGCGGAAAAAAACCGGGCAACCATCCTCGAAGTGAATGTGGATGGTACTGACATGCAGGAGTACGCCACCGGGTTAAGGAACCCCGTGGGCATGGACTGGAACCCGATTACCGGCGAGCTGTGGACGGCCGTCAACGAACGGGATAAACTCGGAGACGAACTCGTGCCGGATTACCTGACCAGCGTAGAGGAAGGCGCATTTTACGGCTGGCCCTTCAGCTATTACGGACAGATTCAGGACCCACGCTGGGCGGATGACCCTCATCAGGAGTTGGTCCAAAAAGCCCTAGTGCCGGAAGTGCCGTTGGGAGCACACACGGCGAGCTTGGGTCTCGCTTTTTACACCGGGAGTGAATTCCCTGAAAAGTATCACAACGGGGCATTCGTGGGACAGCACGGTAGCTGGAACCGGTCCAACTTCAGCGGTTACAAAGTAGTATTCGTTCCCTTTGATGCCGAGGGCGACCCTCAGGAACCGGAAGACTTTCTGACTGGCTTTATAGCGGATGCGGAGGCCGGTCAGGTCTGGGGCAGGCCGGTAGGCGTTACGCTTCATCCTGACGGTAGCCTGCTAGTGTGCGACGACGACGCTGGTATTATATGGCGGATCGCCGCCGAGGCGAAGTAAGCAAAGCCGGGTCATCCGGTGTTATATTCGCCTAAATAGCACTCGCCAATGCCTTGTTTCTTCCTCGCCATCGGACTCTTCTTTCCCCGGCTGATCATTGCCGTTCTTTACTTCTTTACCAGCTGGTTCGGAGGAGCTTTTAATAGCCTGCTCTACGTCATTCTCGGCTTCCTTTTCTTACCCCTTACCACCCTGTGGTACGGGATTTCGGAATTTTACTTCAGCGATTCGGTACAAACGATCGGTCTGGTGATCGCCGTGCTCGCCGACCTGGGGATCATTGGAGGAGGAGCCCGTAGCCGCCGCCGCGCTTAGCCAGCGTTTTGATCCTGCGCTCCGCCGCAATAGAATTTTTACAGCGGAATGTTGCCGTGCTTCTTTTTCGGCAGTTGGGTCACCTTATTCTCGAGCGATGCGAAGGCGCGGATCAACTTGCGTCGGGTATCGCGGGGGTAAATAACCTCGTCCACGAATCCACGCTGCGCGGCGCGGTAGGGATTGGCGAAGGTTTGCGCGTATTCGGCCTCCTTTTCGGCTAATTTAGCCTGGGGATCGTCGGCCGATTTGATCTCCCGCCGGAAAATGATCTCGGTGGCGCCCTTTGCTCCCATGACCGCGATCTCGGCACCCGGCCACGCAAAATTGAAGTCGGCCCCGATGTGCTTTGAGTTCATTACGTCGTAAGCCCCCCCGTAGGCCTTACGCGTGATCACCGTAACCCGGGGGACGGTGGCCTCGCTCAGTGCATATAGGAGTTTGGCACCATTGGTGATGATGCCGTTCCATTCCTGGTCCGTACCGGGCAAAAAGCCGGGCACATCCACCAGAACCAGTAGCGGGACGTTAAAGCAGTCGCAGGTGCGCGTGAAACGAGCCGCTTTTTTGCTACTATCCACGTCGAGGACGCCGGCCAGGCTATAGGGTTGATTGGCGATGATACCGATGCTTCGGCCGGCCAGGCGAGCAAAACCAACTACGATGTTTTCAGCGTAGCGCTCGTGAATCTCCAGGAAGGTGCCGGTGTCGATTATGCCTTCGATCACTTCCCGCATATCGTAGGGAACATTCGGGTTCTCCGGTACGATCTCGCTCAGCTTCTCGCGGACTTCGGTTCCTAGTTCATAAGGTAGCGAAACTGGTTTCTCCTCGCAATTCTGTGGTAGGTAACTGAGTAGATCACGAAGCTGTTTCAGGCAGGCCACGTCGTTCGGTGCCGTAAGATGGGTGACCCCGGATTTAGTGGAATGGGTGGAGGCTCCGCCAAGTTCCTCGCTGGTCACGGTTTCATTGGTCACCGTTTTGACCACGTTTGGACCGGTTACGAACATATAACTCGTGTGCTCGACCATGATCGTGAAATCCGTCATGGCGGGTGAGTAGACCGCACCTCCCGCGCAGGGGCCCATGATGGCAGACAGCTGCGGGATCACCCCCGAGGCCTGCACGTTCCGATAGAAAATGTCCGCGTAGCCGCCCAACGACTTCACCCCCTCCTGGATCCTCGCTCCACCACTGTCGTTAAGCCCGATCAGGGGAGCGCCGGTTTTAACGGCCATGTCCATGATCTTGCAGATCTTCTCGGCGTGGGTTTCGGAGAGGGAGCCTCCGAATACCGTGAAGTCCTGGGCAAAAACGTAAACGAGCCTACCGTGAATGGTGCCGTAACCCGTGATCACGCCGTCTCCGAAGAAGACTTGCTCCTGCATATTGAAGTCAGTGGTCCGGTGGGTTACCAGTGCGCCCACTTCCTCGAAACTCTTGGGGTCGAGCAGGAGATGGACGCGTTCGCGGGCCGTCAGTTTTCCCTTTTCGTGTTGTTTTTCTATTCGGGCCTTGCCGCCGCCGAGTTCGGCTTTGGCGAGCTTGTCGGCCAGGGTTTTGATCTTATCCATGGTGGGGCGGTGATTTAATGGCGGCGCTGATAAACGGGTGAGCCGGCATCGGGAACGGATAGTTTATCGATCTCGCGGTGGTAAGCGAAGGCAGCAAAGGCGGCGGCCACCTCGGTGACCTCGCGGTCGGATTCGGCGATCCGCTCGGGGGTGTAATGCGCCTTTACGAAATTGGTATCGAAGTGGCCCGACCGAAAAGCCTCGCTCCGGAACACGAAGCGGCCGAAGGGAAGGGTCGTTTCGATGCCCTCGATGCGGTAGTCTTCAATTGCACGCAGCATCTTCTGGATGGCCTCGGCACGGGTAGCGCCGTAGGTTATCAACTTGGCAATCATCGGATCGTAGTGGATGGGTACCTCCATACCTTCCTCGAAACCATCGTCCACGCGGGCATCCGCCGGTGGGCGATAGGTAGTCAACTTGCCGATACTTGGCAGAAAATTATTCAAAGGGTCCTCGGCGTATACCCGCAGTTCCAGTGCATGACCGGTGATTTCCAGGTCTTCCTGGTCGAACGCAAGGGTTTCTCCACGTGCAACGCGGATCTGCTGCTCCACCAGATCGATACCGGTGATCAGCTCAGTCACCGGATGCTCTACCTGGAGGCGGGTGTTCATTTCGAGGAAATAAAAGTTCTCGTCCGCATCCAGTAAAAATTCCACGGTACCGGCCCCGACGTAGTCACAGGATTTGGCGACCATCACGGCCGCATCTCCCATTTTGCGGCGGAGCGCAGGACCAACCACGGCTGATGGAGCCTCCTCTACCACCTTTTGGTGACGGCGCTGGATGCTGCAGTCCCGCTCGAAAAGATGCACGCAGTTGCCGTGGGTGTCAGCCAGAACCTGTACTTCTATGTGGCGGGGGGAAGCGATATATTTCTCGATGAATACCGATCCGTCTCCGAAGGCACTTTTCGCTTCGCTGATGGCCCGCTGCATTTGTTCCTCGAGCTCTTTTTCGGCTTCTACGACTCGCATTCCTTTTCCGCCGCCCCCCGCGGCGGCTTTGATGAGGATCGGAAAACCGATCTCCTTTGCCACGGCTTTGGCGCGTTCGGGATCCGTAACGGCCTCATCGAGTCCGGGCACCATCGGGATATCGTAGGCGCTGACCGTCTCTTTTGCCGCCAACTTGTTGCCCATCACTTCAATGGCATGGGGACGCGGACCGATGAAGATGAGATCCGCGGCGGCTACCCTTCGGGCGAATTCGGCGTTTTCACTCAGGAATCCGTAGCCGGGATGAATACCGTCAGCGCCGCTGGACGTGGCGGCCGCGATCACCTTGTCCATATCCAGGTAAGACTGGGAGGAGGGTGGGGGACCGAGGTGAACGGCTTCGTCGGCGTACCGGACGTGGGGAGCGGTCCGGTCCGCATCCGAGTACACGGCTACGGTGGCGATGCCCATTTTACGGGCAGTCCGCATAATCCGCAACGCGATCTCGCCGCGATTGGCTACGAGTATCTTCTTCATTCCATTTCTATTAAAAGCTGGAGCTTGTCGACGGCTTCGCCCTTATTCACTTTGATGTGCTGGATCGTGCCCGGTCCGTCGGCTTTGATCACGTTCTCCATTTTCATGGCTTCAAGCACCAGCAGGGGGGTGCCCTCATCTACCTCCTGCCCGACTTCGACCAGAACATCCAGAATGAGTCCGGGCATCGGTGCCTTCACTTCATTGGTGGCCATTTCCGGGTTGACGGAAAGTCCGAGTCGTTGGACCAGTTGATCGTACCGATCCGCAAGCTCGACCCTAAACTCCCGGTCATCAACCACCACGGTGAGCGACTTTGTATTCCGATCGAAGCTGGTAAGGCGACATCGGTAACTCTTGCCTTCGCGAATCAGGTGATAGGTATCCCCGTAGGGTCCTACGATATCCAGCTTGCTTAATTCCTCTCCGTCCAGTTCATAGGATTGACCTGCGACGGTAGCGGTGTAGTTTTCCATGGCGGGCAACCTAGTTCTTTTCCCTGGATTTGCCAAACCGGTCATTTGGGTTGCATACGAATTCCGGCATCCATACGGACCACCTCCCCGTTCATATAGTTGTTCTCGACCAGGTGCTGGACCAGAGTTGCCACTTCTTGCGGTTTACCGAGGCGGACCGGGTAAAGCGGTTGGCGCGAAAGGGAGTTGTACACCTCCTGGGGGAAAGCATCGAACATGGGGGTATGGATCAGCCCGGGGGCAATGGCATTCACCCGAATGCCGTTTCGTGCCAGATCACGGGCCATGGGGAGGGTCATACTGACGATGCCCCCCTTGGAAGCACTATAAGCTGCCTGTCCGATCTGTCCCTCGTAGGCGGCTACGGAAGCGGTATTGATGATCACACCGCGGCTACCGTCATCATCGAGAGGGGTGTTCTTTGCCATTTGGTGGGCGGCCAGGCGGGCAACGTTAAAGGTGCCGATAAGATTGATCTCCAGAACCTTGGTAAAAAGGCTCAGGTCACCCGGGCCATTCCTGCCGAGCGTTTTCACGGCCGGAGCGATGCCGGCGTAGTTCAAACAAATGTGGAGGGCGCCAAATCGGGCCACTACCTCCTCGATCGCCCCGGAAACGGAGTCCTCACGAGTAACGTCCACCTCGTAGAAGACCGATCGATCGCCGAGTTCCTGGCAGATCTCCTCCCCGCGCTCGGCGTTCAGGTCAAAAATGGCCACGTTGGCGCCGAGGGAATGAAAGTGACGGGCGGTGGCTTCCCCCAGGCCGGAGGCGCCACCGGTAATGATCGCTGTTTTGTTGGAAATGGTCATGTTCGAGAAGGGTTAGGGATTAAAGGGGTCTGGTCGGATGTATGACGCGAAAGCGCACGAAGGTAGAAATCTCCGGTGATCTTGAATCCATAGCCGTAATGGCTTCGTACGTGGTTAAAACAGAATCACCAAATGAAGACACCAACATTTTCCACTTCAAGGGTAGTTGCCGACCGCTCCCCGCATAGTCGGCGAAACTTCCTTCGCAAATCCGGATTTGGCATTGCCGCCGCGACGCTTCTGCTTGCAGGCTGTGAAGACGACGACGATCCCATCATGACCGACGACACCGTCAGCTTGGGCATGGGCGACGTCGGTATCCTGAACTACGCCTTCGCCCTGGAACAACTCGAAGCCGCTTTTTACGCACAGGTCCTGCAGGGTGGCTACTTCAGCGGCGCTAATACAGACGAACAACAAGTCATGCGGGACCTCGAGGCCCACGAACGGGCCCACGTGGATTTCCTGCAAACGGCTATCAACTCCGTAGGAACGGCCATACCCGCCCTGGAGGTCGATTTCAGCAGCATAGATTTCGACAGCCGGGCCAGCGTGCTGGGTACCGCTCAGGCATTCGAAGACTTGGGCGTCAGCGCCTACAATGGTGCCGGTCGCCTGATCGCCGATCCCAACTACCTCGTAGTGGCGGGTAAGATCGTGAGCGTCGAAGCCAGGCACGCCGCGGCTATCCGGACGCTGAACGCCGGAGGAAGCGCTACCGCCTTTGCGAATAGCGAGGTAATCGACAGCAACGGTCTGGACCTCGCACGTAGCCCCTCCGAGGTGCTCGCGATCGCCGGCACCTACATCGTTACGCCCATCAACGCAAGCGGACTTCCCCAATAACACCCAAAAGAAAACAACCATGAATCTGAATACAATAATTGACCAACCCCAGGCCATTGACCGTCGGGCAGCCTTTGGCAAACTCGGCCGCACACTCGGTAAAGTAGCAACCGTGGGGCTACCCCTAGCCGCTTTTTTCACTCCCGGACGCGCTGGTGCGCAGTCAAGCGGTGATACCGTGATCGACGTCTTAAATTTTGCCCTGACGCTCGAGTACCTGGAAGCGGCATACTACGCCGAAGGCCTCGACGCTTCCGGATTACTAAGTGGCGATATGCGGGATACCATAGCCCTTATCGGCCAGCACGAAAATGCCCACGTCGAATTTTTGAAGTCCGCCATCTCCGCTAGCGGCGGAATGCCGGTAGATGAGCCAAGCTTTGACTTCACCGCCGGGGGGAACTTCCCGAACATATTTTCTGACGCGCCCACTTTCCTGGCCGTGGCCCAGGCCTTTGAAGACACCGGAGTCAGAGCTTATAAAGGACAGGCGGGCAACCTGATGGGCAATGGCGACGTACTCACCGCCGCGCTGCAGATCCACTCGGTGGAAGCCAGACATGCCTCTATGATCCGCAGGATGCGTGGATCAAAAGGCTGGATCACAAACGCCGAAAATACCACCGGTGCTGCAGCGGCAGACGGAGTGTATGCCGGCGAAAACCAGGTCACGCAACTTGGCGTGGATGTCACGAGTGTTTCCACCGTCGACCGGGCCCACATCACCGAAGCATTCGACGAACCTTTAGCAAAGCAGGACGTGCTCGACATTGCCTCCCTGTTTATTCAAAGCTAAGATCCGCCCTTCAATGGGCACATGAATTCCTGAATCAGACACCTTGTACAAACACATTTTCAACGCCGTGGCCTTCCAGCCACGGCGTTTCTTTTTGCCGGCTACCCCAGGCCCACATCCAGGGTCATCATCACGATGAAGCCAAGTACGAACCCAAGTGTGGCGATATCGGTATTCGCCTCCAGCTGGGTTTCCGGTACTACTTCCTCGATGACGACGAAGATCATGGCTCCTGCTGCAAATGACAGGGCGTAGGGGAGAAGTGGGGTAAAAAAGGTTACCGCCACGGCTCCGGCTACCGCAGCGATGGGCTCCACGGCGGCGGAGAGCTGGCCGTACCACCAGGATTTGAAGGGACTGACGCCATGCCGGCGCAGCGGCATGGACACCGCCAGTCCTTCCGGGAAATTCTGGATGCCGATGCCCACCGCCAGGGCTACGGCGGCCCCGATGGAAGCCTGCGGCATTCCAGCAGCCACCCCCCCGAATAGTACCCCGACCGCCAATCCCTCCGGAATATTATGCAGGGTAATCGCTAACACCAGTAAGGTGGTGCGCCGCCAGGTCGACTGCAGTCCTTCCGCCTGATGGGTGTCGAAATTGATGTGCAAATGCGGGAGTACCTTGTCGAGGCCGAATATGAAGAGCGCGCCCAGGGCAAAACCTACCGCCGCCGGGACGACCTTGATAAAACCTTCACCGGGACTCATCTCAATTCCCGGGGCCAAAAGACTCCAGAAACTTGCGGCGACCATCACCCCACCCGTGAAACCCAGGGCGCCGTCGAGTAAGGTCCGGTTCATACCCCGGAAAAAAAACACCAGTGCTGCTCCCGCGGCAGTAAGTAGCCAGGTGAACAGGGAGGCGTAGAGTGCCGCTAGCACAGGATCAATCGACTCCAGGTAGGAAATGATGGCGTTCACAAAGAATTATTTAGGCTAATAAAACAAATCTAAATCAAAAGTTTGAATAGTCTAACTTTATTTTTCCCTTCGCGCTTTTCTTAAGATTTGGCGCTTCTCCCAGGAACAAGCGGAAGACTTTCGATAAAATCCGGTCGAAGCGTGAACTGATTGTTCCAGATTCGCTTAAGTGACCTTTGGTTTCTCCTTGTCTTTCTTACGCAAGGCCGAAGGGATGGTTCCCTAAGGATGGTTAAATAGCATAAAACGTGCCGCAACGCCAAATTTTTGACGTCAAGCCCCTCCTCATCGCTTCAGCGGTAACCAGCGGTATACTAGCGGCGGCCGTTATCATCAATACCGGCCAAGGATTTTCATTCGGGATGCTGTTTCGGGACCAGTCTGCGAGCTTGGAGGCACATCGATTCATTGGCTTATTCAGTCAGATCGGGATCCTGATATGGTCGCTGGGGGCAGGTAGTCTTCTCCTTGCCTGCCTGGTCGCAGCGCGTGCGAAGGCCTTCTTAAAATACTCGCTGGTACTTACGATTCTACTCCTTCTGGATGACGCTTTTCTGATCCACGAGCTCGCGGGCGAGCGTGTCGGTGGGCTAGGAGAGACGGCCGTTTACGTTTTGTATGGATTACTTGTACTTCTGTATCTGATCCGGTTTTACCGGGTAATTTTGCAATCTCATTTTCTGCTACTGGTTCTCGCCCTTGGTGCTTTTGGTGGATCGGTGACCGTGGATAGCATACCCGAACTGGGCACACTGGTAGATCGGGATCTGCTATTCCTGATCGAGGATGGCTGTAAGATGATGGGCATCGTTTTCTGGACGACCTACCAAATTGAAAACTCCCTGCGGGCCGTGGAGTAATACCGGCTTCGACCGGACTAAGGCGGAGCCGTTGCTCTCCAAAATGGATTGGGTGCCAGGCCGGCACTACGATCATCTGGTTACTGCCGGCGACGTGTCCGCCCCCTGGCCCGCTCCGGACATGATCCTGCCTCGCATGGAACTCGCCGACGTCCGAATACCTTCCTACGTGGGCAAAGCCGGCAATTCCGGCATAGAAATCCTGGAGAAATGACGCGCGAAGTGCGGATTAATGGTGGGCGTTACCACTGGCGCCCCAACGCGGGAGCAGCGGCAGCGACCTAAGGGGGCTAAAAGTCAAATACAATACCGATCGTAGGCAGTGCCGAACCACTGTCTACGGGCACCACTACCAGGGTTCGTGGGTCGACAATCGTCCCATCATCGTTACGGTTTAGGCCATAGGAGGGGGGCTCCGGGGCTTGCTGCCCGAAGGCGTTCTGTATTTCCAGGAAAACGTTGAGGGCCACCCCCTTGAAGTTCCACTTGCGGTCAATCCGGATATCCGCCTGCTGGAAAGTCGTTAAATTGACGGTTCCGAGCCGATCAAAATCGAGAATTAAGGCGGGATAGACCGGCAGGGTCTGGTCCAGATCAACCGGTGCATAGGGCGTCGGGCCTACGAGACGGTAGCGCAGACTCACCTCCCAGTTGTCCCCGATCTTATACCCTCCGGTAAAGGTGAGCAGGTGACGGCTGTCCCAGGCCGATGGGCGGTAGGTGCCGTCGAAACCGGTGAACTCACTCTTGAATAGCGTGTACGCCAGAATGCCGTAATACCGCCCCGTGAAGCGTTGCTGCAGGAGGAATTCCAGCCCGTAGGAACGCCCTTCACCGACGGAGCGTACCGACTCGTTGCCCAGTACCTCAAAGCCCGCCCCTTTATTTGCCAGGGAAACGCTGTCAACGACCGAGATAGGGTAATCGCCGTACTGTTTCCAGAAGCCTTCCAGGGAAATGGTCAGGGAAGGCGCCGGCTTGAAGGACAGTCCCGCCACGTAGTGCGTACTGCGTATATAGCCGGCGTTTTGATTAACGAACTGCCCGGAACCGTTTTGAAACCCGAGCACGGTATAGGGTGGGAGCTTGTAGTAGATCCCCACGGAGGTGCTTGCTCGCCAGCGACTTTCCCGATCCAGGGCGTAGGATAGCCCCATCCGGGGGGAAAGGGTTTCCAGCAGCTGATCGTCTTGGGTGGTAAAGGAGTTCGCGTCGGTGCGCAGGCCTACGGAGAAGTTCAACCGGCTGCCCAGGAGCGGGCGGGCCGCCTGTATAAAAGCGCCGTAGCGGTAGAGATTAACTCCGGAGTCGAAATCGATCCCGTCAATGCGGTTGCTGGTTCGGTTCCGGTAATCCGCCCGCTGAAGGCTGAAGCCGGTGTTGATGATCCATTCTCCTGCGAACTTGGTGAGTTGATTGCGCCATTTGATTTCCGATTCCTGGCTGTCGTTGCGGAAGAGCACCCCGGTTTCGGCGATGTTATCCCGAAACCGGGTGAAGGTGTTGTCCAGGATGTTGGTGCTGAGGGTAGATCGAAAGCTGCCGGATCCATCCCGGAAGCGCCGCCGAAAACTTAGTCCCGAAGTGGTCGACCACTGTTGGATCACCGGCACTTGCTCCTGGGAAGCCTGCTGCTCCACGTCGAAGTCCTCGATCTCATTCACCGTCAAATCGTCGATGGATCCTACTCCGATCAGGCTCAGGGTATTATAGTCGTTGAATTGGTGGGTAATCTTGTACTGGTAGTCCCAGTAGTCCGGGAGGATCGGCAAGCCAATTAAATCGAAGAGTAATTGCAGGTACGACCGCCGCCCCGAAATGAGAAAGGTCGTTTTTGCCGCTTCATCCCGATTACCCCGGAACAGCGGCCCCTCCAGCGTAAGGGCGGCTTCCGACGAACTGATCCGGATATTACCCCGAAAATCGCGGTTGCTGCCCGGCCGTTGATTGAACTGCAGCACCCCCGACAGCGCGTTATCGTACCGGGCATCGAAGGCCGACGTGGCCAGGTCGACGTCCTCAATGAAGGAGACATTCAGTAATCCCACCGGTCCGCCCGCGCTTCCCTGGGTAGCAAAGTGATTGATGATCGGCACCTCCACGCCATCCAGGTAATACACGTTTTCGTTCGGGGCTCCACCGCGAATGATGACGTCATTGCGGAAACCGCCGATGGAGCCCGATACCCCCGGCAGGGACTGGACCACCTTGGCCACGTCGTTGTTTCCCCCGGGGTAGGTCGCGATCTCTACGGCCGACAGGGTTTGGGAGGACAGCGGACTGATGATGTCCTCGGTCGAACTCCCCCTGACCACCACTTCGTTGAGCGTTTCGGCGGCTTCTACGAGTTTAAAGGTGAGGTCCGGCGTTCCCGCCGACCGCACGATGACGTTGAACTGGGTCTCCGGCCGGTAGCCCAGATAAGTGGCCGTGACGTTGTAGGTCTTTGGCGGAATATTCGGGACCCGGTAATAGCCCTCCAGGTCGGTGGTCGTGCCGAGCTGGCTGCCGTCCAGCTGCACGGTAGCTCCCACGAGGGGTTCGCCGGTTTTACCGTCTCTGACATAGCCGGCGAGCGTGCCCGTATTCTGAGCATACAGCGGTAAGGCCAGGGTGGAAATGAGACCGAGAATAAGGAAACGTAGCAGCATGGGGGGAGCATAAAGGTCACCGTGGGTCTGACAAGGTAAGACACTCCCGATAGCCGTTCGCTCCGAAAGCATAGCCGCCGGCCGGTATCCGGGTTATAGCTTGCCTGGTCCGACTCCACGGGCGTAGGAGTGCCGCGAATTTGCGGACGCTTGCCTGGTTCACCCGATCAAGCTGGATCATCTGTAGCTTAGCCGTAGGGCAAGGGCCAAGTATCTCATCCCGCGCCAGTATGGGTCCGAGCGTTGCCGGCATCCCCATTCTTCGGTAATCTTCTTTCGGGCCAGTTACAGCCTCGTCTAGAAGCCCGGACGACTATTCGTCCTCTGTAATACTTAGGCGGAAGGGGACACGTATCAGGGGGGCGGTCAAAGCGATCCGTAGCCGTTCTAGCGCTTCCGCGCGGTGCAGCTCCGTGATCTGGATGCGGTAGTTGTTAGGGTAGGGGAGGGGGTACCGTTGTGGCCCGTGACTCTCTTTTGACAACCGTGCGTTTTCTCACGCTCTTGGGGCGCAATGGGGTCTGGCTTAAGCATCCCGGGCAACTCACACCACTCAGTGATAAATCATTGGGTATTGCTGAATTCCGCAGCTCCGGAGGAAGACTACTTTAGTTCAAAGTGGAGGGTGGTGTGAGGGTTGGAGCGTACGGAATTCGCGCATGTCCAGGCGAAGTGGCGGGAGGGTGAATCCTCGGAAGCCTGAATTATAGAAAGTCGTCATTCTTCAACGGCCGCTTGACCGGCTCCTTCAACTCCAGCCGCTCAGATTCGTCCAACAAGCCATTTTCTTTATCGATTTCCTCCCGCAGCTCTCTCTTCCGGACCAGGCGGTCCAGTTCTTTTTCTAATTCTTCCTCCTCCCAGTCGGAGTTGACGCCGAAGACTTCCAGGTTCTCCGTTCCGAAGGTGTAGAAGTAGTGCGCTGCCACGCCTATGCCCCAGCTAAGTCCCACTATGAGCACGGGAAGTGGCCCACCATCGTTTTCGAAGTACATGATGACGTACAGCATGACCAGGGTAAGGACGTACGCCAACAGGTGATAAATGAAGCCCTTTTTCGCTTTCACCTTCTTGGCGGCCTTTTCGTAGAGTTCATCCTGATTCATCCTGTGCTATCTTGGTTCTGCTGTCGTCTTGAGAGCTAAAATAGAAAATACGGTTTAATATAGGTCTGGCCTTTCAGCCTGCTTGGTTCAATCTCGATCGTGGCCCGGTATAATCGTCAATAAGGTAACCGTTCTTTGCAACTCTTCTAGGTTAGGGCGGAAATCTTCGATGAGTTTGCCTTTCAAGTTACGGAATTCACGCCGGCCAACCCAAAGCCGCTGTGTGTTTAATTCTTTTGCATACCGTGGTAGATGCTTGCACGAAGTTCTTGTAATTAGCTGCCTTGCACGCTGCTACGGGTACTTTGGATAGTAGAGCTTCGCCTTACCCATTGGTTGCGGTAATCACCGTGGTCTTACGGTGGGATGCCCAGTCTAGGCCGGCGTGGTGGAAGTTGTCCGCGTTTTGTTCGAAAAAGGTTATATCGGGGCCTTGTTCGGCGAGTTACAACAGGTACCTGCGCGACAGATCTACTCTGTCAGCCGCCCGGGCCGCCAGCGTGGCGTTGTATAGGTCGCTATTGAAGGGGGGGCCACCCGGCTGAAGGCTCGCTGGTAAGACTTCAGGGCGGAGGTATAATTCTCCGCTACAATCGAGTACTCCGCCTAGCTGATGAGGGGGTTGTATTCCGTAAAGTAGTTGATCGAGTGGACGCGTTGAGTTGCCGGTAGGGCGAGCAACAGGACTAGAAGCAATACGACTTACATGGTCTGCAACCTTTTGCTTCTAAGCTAGCAGATTTTATTTATTTGTGCGACTGACTATGGTCTAGCGCACGGCCACGCTGATTGAGAATCTTAATTCCGTAGAAGATGAATTGCACGCCAAAAGATTATCACGTATCGGATATTGTCTGTCATCAAAACCTGGCGTCGGTGCGGTTGCATGCTTTTGCGCGGACGAATTTACGGCGGGGTAGCGCGCACATTTAGCTACTTACCATAATCAACTCTATGGTCTGCTACTGGCGGAGCGACAGGGAAGAAAAAGCTGGGCGGTTCAGCAGACCTCAGATCAAGCATTCTTCCACCCGGGCTTTTCACCGCGGGAAATCGTACACAATCCTGGAGCTTGATATAACGGCAAGTAGTAACCTAATTGAGCCTTCACAGTTGTCCCTTCGAGGTGTTTTGCAGTCATGCATTTGTCTTGCAGCAGAAGTAGGTAGCTCAGCTCGCCGCAGGTCCACCAGAAGTGATGTATTCATTTGCTACGGGCGGAGGAAAAGGGGAAGTCAACGATAAGGTGCCGGAAGTGCAAAACGGGCAGTAAGAGCTCGATTAATCTTTTATTGAAATCCCACCCACTCCCCCACGTATTCGAGTTTTAGCATGTCCTTTACTTCGGGAGGATAGGAGATTAAGGCATTAATCCGGGGAATAAGATAGGGGGTAGCAGCTCCCAGCTGTCCCGTATGGCGTTTGGCCATGAGTACAGCCCGATCCTCGTACGGCCGCAATCCCAACGCTGCCCGATTCCGGTCGTAGCTGGTGACGGTGGCTTCGTCGTAGACGATGCGGTACAGGCGTACGGTACCATCATCTAACCCGACGATAACGGTATTACCGTAGCCCCCAATACCACCCATACGGGTATTTTGGGTGGTCATCAGGCTAGTGTATGTGGAGGTTTCAATCACGCCGGTTCTGGCGAGTGAGTCCAGTAGAGGGATTAGCCCGAAGCGGTCCTGCCCGGTGGTATTCACCATTTTCAATTCGTGTAGCAGTGGAGCCTCGTAGGAATACATGCTGCTCATTGGCGTGTGGAGGTCCAGCTCCCGCTGGGCCGGAAATCCGTAAGTAGCGGCACAATCCATCAGAGCCACCATATTGAGCGAGTCAAGCCGGTTGGTACTGTCTCCCGGCACGTAAGGGCTACGCAACTCTTGATCCCTTCCCATCACCTGGTTGAAGCATCCCAGCATCGTGGACTCCACCCGTTGAGTGTATTGCTGGTGTACCACCCGCAGCGAGTCGAGAAAGGGATCCCAGTCTAGGCCGGCGTGCTGGAATGTATCCGCGTTATCTTCGAAGAAGGCCAGATCCGGGCCTTGTTCGGCGAGTTGCAACAGGTACTCCCTCATCAAATCTACCCGATCGGCAGCCCGGGCCGCTAGCGTGGCGTTGTACAGGTCGCTGTTGAAGGGATGCGCCACCCGGCTGAAGGCGCGCTGGTACGACTCAAGTGCAGAGGCATAGTTCTCCGCCACGATCGAGTCCTCCGCCTGGGTGATTAGGGGGTTGTATTCCGTAAAGTAGTTGATCGACTGGGCGTAAGAGATACCAGGTAGGGCGACTAAGAGCACGAAGAGAAGCACGGCTTTCATGGAATAATAGCTTTGATATCCAAGCTAGGGGTTTTTAGTCGCATCAGATCAATGGTTTGCCACGGTTGGCACGGTCCGACGTGATCCTATGATCCTCACGAAAACTGTTCTGCACCTCGCTATGCACACGCCAAAATTTCGCGTTGCATGCCTAATGGATGCGGATCCTGCTGGTGCTCCAGCTAGGTGTCGGCAAGTTTTAGAGCAAAGAGCCACGGGCACTCATCCAGTCAGATGGACGGCATCGCTTCTGTTCCCAAGAAGCTGACGGAAGTCGCCTCAAGGCCACGCAGATTTGAAATGAAGGAGTAGATTTTTGCAACCACTACCTGTGGAAGAGTAGGGGCATTTAAACTCTACTTAACATAATATAAATTATGGGCAAAACAGGGCCCGCTGTTTTTCGACCAGCACAGCTCATTTCATCAGGCTATTGTTTGAGGAGTGAATTAAGCTGCACCTCGATTTGCCATCCTGGCGCTGCATTTCTCACTTGCGTGTGGACTTGGGAAGGTTTTGTTTGCTGAACTTTCGACCGCTCGTTCAGTACCACGCTGCCGGCGTCAGGATATTTCCAAGATCAATCCTGAAGCACGAGTCAAGGCTGTAGAATTTTGATGGAAGCTGTAGAATTTCTAAAAGGGTTACCGCACGCGCCATCCACCGTGCAGCTGAATATTGCCAGCCCACACGGTGCAAATTTCAAGGTTATGGTCGACACCAGGGTCTGGATTTAGGATTCCCTAATGACATGGATCGGCGCAGGCAGATGATAATCTTCTATCAAACTCGAGTCAGTGCCTTCCATTGAAATGAATCGTATGATGGACTAATTTTTGATTCTCTCCCCTATTTGAATAAATCGTCTAAAACTAGCCTATTCATTTAAAGAAAACTTTGGATGAGTAATAATATTTCACATAATTATGCAGATCGCTTAACAAGCTGTTGGCGGCGGTGCGCAGGCACTTCACGTACAAAGGTCCGTGTTGCATTTGCCAGACCGTAGACCGGTTGCAGACTATCCATAAGCGTACCTTCTCCAGTCGTATGCTTTGTGGCTTGGAACCTCACACATGGGTTACCGGCTACCAGGTAAACGAACACCGGCGAAATTTCTTACCGGTGAAAATCAGCAGGATCCGGGGCGGCTACTATACCAAAAACACGCCTTCGATACCCTGTACGGCTACCTCTACGTGTAGGCAAGTTTTAGGATGAATATTGCCCTGGAAGCTATACTTCGAGGTAAACGTATTTTTGATTAGATGCCAATTATTTCCGAGACAGTCCGCAACACTTCTATGGCAGGTGAATTCACTAAACAGTCTTTACAGTTGGCGTACATCATCAGGCAATCGATGAGGTCGGTCAACATATGGAACAGGAGCCCGATTCCGATGATGTTGAATGGCTTACGAAAAAACAGCAGTACCATATATACTAGCATCGCATAGTAAGTATGAAGAGGATGAAATTCAATACTGCACCTATTCACCTGGAAAATCGGATTCGCGACTAAATGATCCAGGTCTACCAGGATCGTAGCAATAAGGATCAGGTAGGCCTTCTTGTACTCCTTTTTAAAAAAAACATAGGCGATTAGTAAAGGGAACCCAAAGTGCAAAAAATAATGTATGATTGTTTCCACTGTCCCGCCTCATTTTGTGTTAATCGGCTGTCGTTCCGATCGTCTCCCCCATTTCCACATAGGTTTCCAATTCTTTTTCCGTATTAGTAAGCAAATCCTCATCTAGGTTAAATCGGCCTGAAGCAAACAGCAATACAATCGAAGAACCACCAAATGAAAAATAGCCCATTTCTCCCCCTTTATTCACCTCGCTATTCGGATTGTAGGTTGAATTTATACTACCTACCATAGTAGCCCCTACGGGTATGATTAGCATTTCAGCGTCGTGCGCTATTGATAGCTTACAGATCTCCTTCTTGTTTCTACTGAAAACTTTTGTGAAATTCTCTTCTAAAGCAATCGGAGATACCGAATAATAAACCCCTGTTAAACCTTCCGATTTTGCCGGAATCCCTGAGTAAGGAAAGTGATACCTATGGTATTCTTTGGGCGATAACCGTAAAATAATCATAGATGCATTCCTATACTCGTATGCCAACTCGTCATCTTCCAGGAATTCACCCAGGGTGAACTTCTGTCCCTTTACGTAAAATGTGTTTACTTCCGAAACGTTCTTGAAGGCCAACATTTTACCATCGCCGGGAGAAACCAGGCCTTCTCCAATTTTACGGACGCTCGATTTCAATTCCCTATGGAAGAATTCATTGAAAGAATTGAATTCTTCTATACTTTTCTTCGATTCCGACATGTCTATCTTCAGCGAATCGACAAAGGGTTTAATCCTGCTCACGGAAGAATGTGTATCCATGATTTTACCATACCAATCCGTGATGAATCGCTGTTTCGCTATCGGCAACACAGCCTTCTCCCCGAACGGATTGTGGTATAAAAAATTTAAAACTTCCTCTGCGGGGGGAGACTCAACCTCTATCTTCCCGGTAGCTCTGTCAACGTAGTTAATATCCATCGTCCTGTTAAGAAATTTTACATTAGGGCGCAACTCAACCTGCGCTAGTCAGTTGAAAATGCCTGCATCAATCAACCCCTGAGGGTACGGAAACACCACTTACTGTTTTCACTATCGGATAAATGCTTCGGGCCAGGCTGCTATCCATCTAAGAGACCGCCAACTGCCACCTATTGACCCGGAGTCAACCTGCTAAACTTACAACTAGACTCAAACAAGGTTAGACTTTTTGTTTTTACAGATGGTGGAATGATGATCGGCGATGCGCTCGTAGCCGTTTTTGAATTTCCGATTGGAAACCATCGACCGAGCACGCCTCGGTTGATCGATTGACCTTGTAGGCAAGGTGGTGCAGCTCACTGATGAAGGGACCGACCTTCGCGCCTTACCAAGAATTCCGAAAGTCGGCTGCTTGTTCTGGCACGTCATCGACATACACGGCGTAATTGCACCGCGTTTCGTGGAAAGCACAGCCCACGAGGCGGGCTCCAATTGACATGCGCAGCCTCCGGCCGATAAGCCTACTAAAGAAAGATACGTTATAATTACCTTACCGCTAGCACGCAGCGCCGTTCCTGCGCCCCGCCGCCATAAAACATACAACTCACCCGATGAAATCTTTCCTTACCCTTCTCTTTCTCGTGGTACTGCTTGCCGCCTGCAACAGCAATTCAACTACTCGAAGCACCCCGGAAAGCACCGCTGCCACCGATGAGGAATGGGAAACGATCTTTAACGGCGAGGATCTGACGGGATGGGAACCCAAGGTTGCCGGATATCCCGCGGGCGAAAATCCCCGAAATACCTTCCGCGTGGAAGACGGTATGCTGCGCGTCAGCTACGAAGATTACGACAGTTTCGACAACCTTTACGGTCACCTGTACTACCAGGAACCTCTGTCCCACTACAAGTTTCGCTTCGAATACCGCTTCACGGGAGATCAAACTCCCGGTGGAGCAACCTGGAACGTCCGCAATAGCGGCGT
This sequence comes from Lewinellaceae bacterium, assembly GCA_963747415.1. Classification (GTDB taxonomy): domain Bacteria; phylum Bacteroidota; class Bacteroidia; order Chitinophagales; family Saprospiraceae; genus Neolewinella. Next base: position 1,057,915 of record CAVVFF010000007.1, read on the forward strand.
AATGTTTCACTCGCAGTCCGCAAGCAGCAATGACGAGGGCCAGGCTTTTCCGGTTTCCATTGAAATGCAGCTGCTCGGCGGCCTGGGCGCAGGATCGCGTACTACGGGAAACGTCTGTACCCCCGGTACCGCCGTGGTTATGGGTGACACCGTGAATTTTAACCACTGTATCAACTCCAGTTCAGCGACTTACGATGGCGACGAGTGGATCAGCGCCGAAGCGATCGTACTCGGAGGCGAGGCCATGCACTTCCTGATCGAGGGGGATACGGTACTGAGTTTTAAGCAACCGCAAATAGGGGGCGGCTTTACCAATGTGAATGACACCAAAGAAAACTGGGAGAACTTCGGCGTTACGGAGGACGCTGAGGACTGGATGAGGCGCAAAGGAGAAATACTCACCGAAGGCTACATCGCCCTGCAAGCGGAGAGCCACCCCATCGACTTTCGAAACATTCAGCTGTTAAAACTGGACGAAGAATAATTTGACCTTATGTCCCCTACCCCCTTGTCTCGCCATGCCGCAATCCTGCTTTTCGTCCTCAGCGGTCTCACGACTACCTGCGCACAAGTAGAAGATACTCGACCTACGGTTTATCCCAGTTTTCCGCTTTCGGAGGTAGAAGCTTCCCTCACTGGATTCCAACGCAAAGAACTGACTACAAGGCGGTTTAAACAGGCTGATCTCGCCCCGATGATCGACGACCTGCCTGCCTCCTTTAAAGTGGACACCGCCGGTCAATCGGTAGAAGGCAGACCCCTCTGGCGGGTGTCCTGGGGGGATGGCGATACGGAAGTACTGCTGTGGTCCCAGATGCACGGCGACGAACCCACGGCCACCGCGGCCCTCTTCGATCTATTCTCCTGGTTGGAAGGAAGCGGCGATGGACTCGATAGTTTACGCACGCTGATTCAGACGAATCTGCACCTCACCTTCCTGCCGATGATCAATCCCGACGGAGCAGAAAAATTTCAGCGCCGCAACGGCCTCGGCATCGACCTAAACCGGGACGCCGCGCACCTGACCAGCCCGGAGGCACAGTTCCTCAAGGGCGAGCGGGATCGACTGGATGCGGCGTGGGGATTCAACCTGCACGATCAGGGGGTCTATTATTCGGTGGGGTTTCCGGCTGAGCGCGGTGCGGTAATTTCCATCCTCGCACCGGCCTTTGACTGGGAAAAAACGATGAGTCCCAAACGCGAGGACGCCGCCCAGCTGATCGCGCTCCTGGATGCCGTCTGGCAACAACACGTCCCCGGCCAGGTAGGTAGGTACAACGACGACTTCGAACCGCGCGCCTTCGGGGATAATTTGCAAAAATGGGGGACGCGAACCATACTCATCGAATCCGGAGGCAAGCCCGGGGACCCGGAGAAGCAGGAGATCCGGCGCCTCAATTTCCTGGGCCTGATTGCCGGGCTGCACGGCATCGCTACCGGTGCCTACGAGCAGTATACGGTAGAAGATTACCAACGGATCCCGGAGAACGAATCCAACGGGATGCATGAAGTGATCCTGGAAAATGCCCGGGTAACGCTGCCTACGGGAACCTACATTATGGACGTAGGCATCCGCAAGAATGAACGGACGCTTCCCCCTCAGAATCGCGAATTCTCGACTTCCGCTTACGTAAGCGACTTAGGGGACCTGTCGACTTTCGGCGCCTTTAACCGAATACCGCTGGATGGAAGGCGGGTAGAAACCGGCAAGGTTTACCCCGGGGAGCTCTCCCTGGTCGAGATCAGCCAACTTAACCCCCGGGAACTCTATCGCCAGGGATACACTGCCGTCCACGCGCGACAGTCGCTGACCGGTCCGCCACCCACCGATGCCTTAAGGATCCTCGGTCCGAACAACCGGCTGAGCGAGTTCGTCAGCTACGGGGAGCCGGTCGACCTCCTTATATACGGACGGGATGACGAGTTGACTCAGGCGGTCGTTAACGGAAATCTCATCGAAATTGAATGATAACAGGGGCACGAAGTATCCTCCCCGTGTACCGCGGTTAACGGTCCTGACGCACCTCTTCCGGCTGGCGCGCCACCCTATTCCGACCTTTAGCAAGTACCTGAGGCGGTATGGAGACAATTTCCTGTTGTCGGTGGACAAATCGCGTACAACCCACTTTACGGTCGATCCCGAGATCGCTCAACACGTGATGCAGCGCAATCACCGCAACTACGAGAAGAGCGAAATCCAAACTGCCGAGATGGGCCGCTTCCTGGGCTACGGACTGTTGACCAACAGCGGTGAGGACTGGCTCCGTCAGCGAAAGTTGATCCAGCCGGGTTTTCACCGCCGCCGCCTGGAACGTCTGGCTGGTGAAATGCAAGGCGTGATCGAAAAGGAATGTCAGCGGGCCAGCCAGCAGTCAAGGACGGATCTGTTCAGCTTTACTCGCACTACGGCCTATCGCATCATAGTTCGGGCCATATTTACTGATGATTTCGGCGAGGCGGAAACGGCGAAATTTCAGGAAATCCTGGACCGCCTACAAGCCTACATCATCCATCCTATTCGTTTACCATTCCTGCGGAAACCCTTGAAGTGGCTGGGGATAGAAAAGTACTACCTAGGGCTTGCCCAAACAAGCAGGGAAATGCTGCTCAAGCACATCAGGACCCGTCGGGACGCTACCGAGGTCGAGTACGAGGATCTACTCCAAATGTTGCTCGACAGCCGGTACGAGGATACCGGTTTGCCGATGACCGACGAACGGCTCGTGGACGAGGTTCTTATCCTGTTTGCCGCCGGGTATGAGACCAGTGCAAATGCCCTGGCATGGACCATATGGTTGCTGTTGGGTCACCCCGGTGAACTTGAAAAGGTCAAAGTGGAGGTAAGTGAGCTGCACGGGCCGGCCACTTACGGCACCGTTGACCAACTAAGTTACCTGACGCAAGTCATTAGAGAGAGCATGAGGCTGTACCCACCGGCATGGATAACCGATCGGGTGGCCACTACGGACGACGCGGCGGGAGGATACGCTATTCGCGCGGGAACTACGGTAGGTATTTTCATTTACGGTATCCACCGCGCCGAAAAGCTGTACGCTGATCCGGACCGTTTCTTACCCTCGAGAATGCGTGACGGCCTCTTCAAGCAACTTCATCCGTTCGGCTATTTGCCCTTCGGGGGCGGGCCTCGCCGCTGCATCGGGCACCATTTCGCCCTGCTGGAGATGCAACTGTTCCTCGCTCATCTTCTTGCTGACTACGAGGTAGCATCCGCGGGTCCCCTACCCCATTTGCGGCCGGTTCCTTTCATTACGCTGCATCAGGATCGGCGCGTCAGCATCAGAATTAAGCGAAAGTTCGCAATAGCTTTTAAAGAAAATTTTGGATGAGTAAGAAGGCCATAGTTTTCTACCGCGACTTCCCTGATCCACTATAATTGTCGATGTGACAAAGAATTCTTCCTGGTTGTACGGATAAAACATCTCCTATATATATATTTGATCCTGTAGATGGGGTGTACACCATCCTATCTACTGTTTTCACTATCTTTAGTCATACATCCAATACATGCTGACATCGTGTAGGTGTCAATGATCATGCAACTAGTATTTTATGAAACACAATTACCTATGGCGGAAGTCAGGGTTGCTCCTCCTGGCTTTTCTGCTAACCATTACCCTTTCAGCTCAGCAACGAACCATCACAGGAGCCCTCTCCGATCAGGAAACCGGCGATCCCCTCATTGGCGCCAGTGTGTTGGTTAAAGGCACCTCGCGAGGAACGGTAACCGATATCGATGGATCATATGCCATCGAAGCTGCACCCGATCAATCGCTTGTCTTTTCCTACACCGGTTACGCTCCGAAGGAGGTACTCGTAGGAGACAACGAAATCATCTCTATCAGTTTGACGAGTGGCGAGCTGCTGGACGAAGTAGTCGTAGTAGCTTATGGTAAGCAGAAAAAAGCGACCGTTACAGGTGCCGTTGTGGCCCTGGACGGCGGGGCGCTGGAAGAATCACCTTCCGTTAACCTGGGAGCCTCCCTGGCGGGACGATTACCCGGCGTGGTGGTCATTCAGAACAGTGGAGAGCCCGGCTACGACAACGCCTCCATCAATATCCGGGGCCAGAATACGCTGGGTAACAGCAGTCCCCTGGTAGTTATTGACGGCGTTCCAGATCGTGCCGGTGGTTTGGCGCGACTTAATCCGCAGGACATCGAGTCTATATCAGTACTTAAGGACGCCTCTGCTGCCATCTACGGCGCACGCGCTGCAAACGGTGCTATCCTGATCACTACCAAGCGTGGTACAACGGGTCGACCCTCCGTTAGCTACGACTTCAATCAGGGCTGGGCTCAACCCACGGTCATCCCCGATATGTCCAACGCCATGGAGTACGGACGCATCATCAATGAGTTACAGATCTACCAGTCAAACGTGCCGGTAGGCGAATGGGGGGATGCCTGGCGTGCCCTGGAGGAAACCGGAAGTTACGAATCGCCAACGGACGGCGTAAATCCCATTAACGCAACGCATTCGCCGGAGGCCTTAGAGCTCTACGAAAATCAAACCGACCCCTGGGGGCACCCGGATACCGACTGGTTCGGTGACGCTTTTGAAACCTGGGCTCCGCAGGGACGGCACAACTTGCAGATTGACGGGGGTACGGAGAACGTCCGCTATCTGACTTCGCTGGGTCATACCACCCAGGATGCCTTCTACAAAAATTCCGCTACCAAGTACAAGCAGTACAATATGCGGGTCAACCTGGATGCGACCGTCAACGATTACATCTCCACCAGTTTCGGCATCTTGCTTCGCCGGGAGGACCGTCAGTTCCCAACGGAAAGTGCCGGATCCATTTTCCGTATGCTCATGCGTGGCAAACCCCACGAGCCGGAAGTTTGGCCCAACGGACTGCCCGGACCGGACATCGAGAACGGCCAGAACCCCTACGTCATTACGACAAACGCCACGGGCTACGACCGGGATATTCGCGATTACGTCCAGACCAACGCCAGCCTGACGCTTTCCGCCCCCTGGGTAGAAGGCCTGAACCTGACGCTCTCCGGTGCCCTGGATCAACAGGCACGAAGCCGCAAGCGCTGGCAAACCCCGTGGATGCTCTATAGCTGGGACGGTCAGACCTACGAAGCGGACGGGGAAACGCCCCAACTCGAGGGTGCCATTCGCTCAACCTTTACCGACCCCCGCCTTTCGCAGTCGGACGACCGGGAACTGAACACGAACCTCTCCGCACGCCTGAACTACGACGTAGAGCTGCCCGGCGATCACACCCTTGGGCTTATGGCCGGTGTAACGCGGGAAACCTTCGAGGGATCAGGTTTTAATGCCTTCCGTCGCAACTACATCTCTCCCGCGGTAGATCAGCTTTTCGCCGGTGGTACGCTGAATATGAGTAATGGCGGTGGCGCCTACGAACGGGCCCGTCTGGGTTACTACGGACGTGCACAGTATGACTATAAGGACAAGTACCTGCTGGAATTCATCTGGCGGTACGACGGATCTTACATTTTTCCCGAAGACCAGCGTTTCGGATTCTTCCCCGGTATTCTGGCGGGATGGACTGCGACAAACGAAGACTTCTTCAATGTTTCGGGTATCGACTTCCTGAAGTTCCGTGCCAGCTACGGGCAGATGGGTAACGACCAGGTATTCTTCAACGGCCAGCTTCAGGAGTATGCCTTCCTCTCCACCTACGGCTTTGGCAACTTCCCCATTGGCGGAGCTAACGTAACCACGCTACGGGAGCAATTACTTGCAAACCCGAGCTTTACCTGGGAGCGGGCAAACAACCTAAACTTCGGAATGGACGCCGTACTGTTCAATAACCGCGTCGATATCACCCTGGAGTACTTCCGCAACCTGCGTACCCAAATCCTTATCCAGGAAACGGGATCCACTCCCTCTTCCTCGGGAATCAGTAGCCTGCTCCCCCCCGTGAATGCGGGTGAAGTAGAAAACCGCGGTTTCGAGTTCAATCTGGGATACAATGGTAACGCTAACAACGCCCTTCAGTACCGTTTTGGCGTCAATGGTGGTTACGCGAAGAACAAGGTGGTCTTCATTGACGAAATCAGCGGTGCCCCGGATTACCAATTACAGGAAGGAAAGCCGATCGGCGCCTACCTCGTGTACGAGTCCGACGGAGTTTTCGTCGACCAACAGGATATCAACAATACCGAGCTGGATTACTCATCCGTGACCGGCAACCTCCGGCCCGGTGACATGAAGTTCGTCGACCAGAACGGTGACGGCATCATCAACGGTGATGACCAGGTTCGGATTGACGATAACGGTACGCCGACCTTCAACTTTGGTGCCAATATGCGGATGAGCTACGGAGGCTTCGATCTCAACCTTCTTCTACAGGGGGCTACGGGATCATCCCTACGTGTGCAGACGGAGTCCGGTACCATTGGCAACTTCCTGAAGTACAGCTACGATAATCGGTGGAGTATCGCCAATCCGAGTAGCGAACACCCCCGGCTGGCTGAGCGAGGTAACACCTACTATACGGGTGGCAACTACGGCAACAATACCTACTGGTTATTCAGCAAAAACTACATCCGCCTGAAGACCATCGAGTTGGGTTACAACCTCCCTTCCACCATTACGGACAAAATTCGGCTAAGTAACGTACGAGCTTACGTTAATGCCTTCAACCTACTGACTGTCGATAGTCTCAACTTCTACGATCCCGAAAGCACTAACAGCAGCGGGCAGTACTACCCTCAGTCACGGGTAATTAACCTTGGCTTCAACATCACGCTTTAATCATGCAAATCAAACCGACCATGTCAATTCTTTATAAGACCGGTTTCCGCTTGTTTACAGTGGTGGGGATCTTTACCATGTTGCTGGTTTCGGCCTGTGACGACGATTTTTTGAATACCGAACCGCTGGGTAGTATATCCAGCCAGGCGACGTGGGGCGACGGCCCGCTCGCCGAGGCTTTCGTCTTCAACGTGTACTCTTACCTGGGTCGCGGAGGCTTCGACGAACAAATGCTGGCCAGCCTCACCGATGAAGCGCTGTTTACCCACCCCGGCCGCCGGATCGACATCTTCAATGAAGGAAACGAAGCACCGGACAATATTGCCTGGACCAGTGGAACTTACTCCTACGGCAATATGTATTCTGCGATCCGGCAGGCCAACATCGCCCTGCAGGAACTCCCCACCTCCACCTTCACCGACGACGCGCTACGCGAACGCCTGATAGGCGAGTCCCATTTCTTGCGGGCGTACTACTATCACCAATTGGCCCGGTTTTACGGCGGCGTACCCCTCATTGAAACGCCCTACGGCCTGGATGAGGATTACAGTATCGCTCGTTCTACCTGGGAAGAAACCATCAACTTCATCCTTGGTGACCTGGACAAAGCGATCACCATGCTCGCCGGCAAGCCCACCGCTTCCGGCCGTGCCTCCCTGCTGTCCGCCCAGGCCCTGAAGGCCCGCGTCCTGCTGTATGCAGCCTCCGACGAACACGACGCCGCGAAACTGCAAGCCGCCTCTCCGACGATGGCCCAGTACGGTAATATCGAGTTGGTGGCCTACACAAGCGGAGACCAGGAACAGCGGTGGAGAGATGCACGTGATGCTGCCCAGGTCGTACTCGACGCCAGCAGTGGCTATAAATTGGATCTGTCTGCCCCCGTATCGGCCGAGGAAGGCACCCAAAACCATGTTTCCATCGCGATGGGCGGAGGAAGTGCCGCCCCCGGAGTCGATGCCCAGGCTGCAAGTGAGCTCATCTTTATCCGTGACGTAGCCAACACCTACAATGAAATCCTTTTCGCCATGTTTAACGGGCCAAACGGATACCACAACTGGGCTGGAAATACGCCCATTGGCGCGCTGGTCGACGATTTTGAAATGATGGACGGAACGCCCTTCGACTGGAATGACCAAGACCATGCCGAAGATCCTTACACCGACCGGGACCCCCGATTCTACGCTAATTTCCTCTACGACGGTGCACCCTGGAAACCCCGCCCCGCGGACGTTGCCGCCCGCGACCCGTACGATGAAGTGCAAACCGGAGCGTATGATTCCGGTAATACCAACGATAGTGGGGAGACCATTTACATCCCTGGTCTGGACACCCGGGAATCCTCGGTAGAGGACTGGAACGGTTCCCGTACCCACTATTATTCCCGCAAATTCTCCAACCCGGATCCCGCTGTAGTGGATAACACCTCCAACTTTAATTCCCTTCCCTGGCCCTTCATTCGCTACACCGAAGTGGTATTAAATTACATTGAGGCAAGTCTGGAATTAGGCGCCGAGGATGAAGCGCTGGAGTGGCTTAACCGCATTCGTTACCGGGCAGGTATGCCGGCGATTACCGATACCGGCGCTGACCTCATGGATCGCTATCGCAATGAGCGCCGCGTCGAACTGGCCTACGAGGAACACCGCTACCACGACGTACGCCGGTGGTTGATTGCCGAAGAAACGCAAGGACGGCCCCTTATGGGAATTGACGTGACCGCGAATCTGAAGGCCGGTCAGACCGCCAACGATCCGTATCACTACGATACGGACACGTATGAATATCTTTATATCCCAACTATCGTGCCCGAAGAGAACAGAGTCTGGGACGATAAAATGTTCTTCCGACCAATTGACCGGAACGAAATTAACCGCAACGAGATGCTCATCCAGAACCCCGGTTACTAAGCAATCCAGCTTGCATGAAAGGTCCGTTTTCGTCAATGACGAGGACGGACCTTTTACATTTAAGCCGTCCGGTATATCTTCCCCTATGCACACTCCTCTACTACTTCACCTTATACTTTTCCTTTTGTTGGCTGGGGCCGGATGTGCTACCGATCCGGCTACCGATACCGATGCAGAATCGGAGGCTCAGCTCTTTACACTCGTGCAACCCGAAGAAAGCGGTCTTTCCTTTACGAATCAGCTGGTAGAAGGACCGAATACCAACATTCTGATGTACGAATACTTTTATAACGGTGGTGGAGTAGCCGCTGCGGATTTCAATCTTGATGGATTTACGGATCTCTACTTTACCAGTAATATGGGAGAGAACCGGCTTTACCTCAACGGCGGGGATATGAAATTCAAGGATGTCACGGAGGCCAGCAACACGGCCGGCCGGCCGGGGCCATGGAAAACCGGCGTAAGCGTAGTCGACATAAATGCGGATGGCCGACCGGATCTATACGTATCCTACTCCGGAATGCTTCCGGCGGCAAAGCGTCAAAACCAGCTGTTTCTAAACACCGGAACCGATCCAAACGGCATTCCATCATTCCGCGAGGCAGCCGCCGAGTACGGCTTGAATGCTCCTTCTTTCACTAATCAGGCCTACTTTTTTGATTACGATGGCGACGGTGATCTGGACGCCCTTATGCTAAATCATAATCCCAAGTCCCTGCCCATCCTGAATGTTGAAAAAACACAACAACTCCTTCAAATACCTGACCCGGAACGGGGGCTACGGCTTTACCGAAATGAGGAGGGAACCTACCACGACGTCACAGAAAGGGCCGGCCTGAACGGATCGCCGCTAAGCTACGGGCTGGGTTTGGCCCTTAGTGACATCAATCAAGACGGGCACCCGGATTTTTACCTGTCCAACGACTACGAAGTCCCCGATTACCTCTACATCAATAACGGTGACGGAACCTTCACGAATGAATTGCAAGACCGCTTAGGCCACACCAGTCACTTCTCCATGGGCAATGATATCGCCGATGTTAACAACGACGGAGAGCCCGACATTTTCACCCTTGACATGCTGCCCCAGGATAACCGGCGGCGCAAATTGCTGATGGCTGATGACAATCGCTCCCGTCACGATCTAAACCGGGCCAGCGGCTTCCCCGAGCAGACCATGCGGAATATGCTCCAATTAAACCGGGGCAATGGCACCTTCGCCGAAGTTGGCCAACTCGCCGGCGTAGCGGCCACCGATTGGAGTTGGTCCGCACTCCTTGTTGATCTTAACAACGACGGCTTCAAGGATCTCCACGTCACCAATGGCTATGTTCGGGATTACACGAATATGGATTTCATCAAGTACATGGACGACTTCGTGCAACAGCGTGGGCGGTTGCAGCGCAGCGACGTACTGGAATTACTCAAGGAAATGCCCGCTTCCGATGTATCGAACTATGCTTTTGAAAATGCCGGCGGCTACACTTTCACCGATCAAACTGCGGCATGGGGACTGCAACGGGCTTCCAACAGTAATGGAGCCGTAGCCGCCGACCTCGACAACGACGGGGACCTCGACCTGGTCGTAAACAACCTAAACCAGCCTGCTTTTCTGTACCGCAACGATGGAACTGCCGCTCACTATCTTCAGGTCAAGCTTGTCGGATCGGAGCCTAATCCGGGAGGCGTCGGAACCGTAGTAACCTTACACTTCGACAGTCTCACTCAGCGACAAGAGTTTTTTCCAAACCGGGGATACTTGTCTTCCGGACCCGAAAGACTTCACTTTGGACTCGGCAAGATGACTCAGGTGCCCCGGCTTACCGTAGAATGGCCGGGGGGCCGGGTCCAGACTCTTACCGACGTACCCGCGGATCAGCTTCTTCGGCTTAACTACCAGGATGCCGTCCCGGGTCCACTACCCTCTTCCAAAGCTCCTACGGCCATGCTGGAGTCCATCCCTGCTCCCATTTCCTATCGCGATGAGCAAGAAAATTTCCGTGATTTTGACCGACAGCCGCTCCTCTTCCGCCAGCTTTCCACTACCGGTCCTCAGATGGTCACCGGTGATATCAACGGCGACGGACGGGCGGACCTCATCCTCGGTAGCTCCGGCAGCCAGGGTCTCACCATAGCCAAACAGGGCACCGATGGTTCTTTTACCACAACAGTCCTTCCCCTACCCCCCACCAATAATGATTACCGGGTTACCGCCCTGACCCTTCTCGATGCCAATGGGGATGATTATCCGGATCTTTATGTCGGTCGGGGTGGATACCATGCCCTGTTGCCAAACAGCCCGGAATTAGAGGACCTGATTCTGTATAACGACGGGAATGGCGGATTCGAAAAAGTGGTAAAGCTTTCGGGCCTTCAGGCGGCTACCTCTACGGTGGCCGCAAGTCCGGGCCCGGATGGATCCGTCGTATTTGTCGGCGGAGGAACGAGCCCAGGCCGCTACCCGGAGGCTTCGCCCAGTTATTTGTTGCGACTACCCGAGGGAGGTGGTGAATCCGAAAATATGGATATAACGGAACTACCTTCGATGGGGATGGTAATGGACGCCGAATGGCACGATTTGAATGGCGACGGAGCGCAGGAACTTATCGTAGTAGGCAACTGGATGCCCATCCGCATTTTTCGGCTCACCGGCGCGGACCTTCAGGATGTAACGCAGGAATTTCTGCCTCCGAACCTCACCGGATGGTGGAATACATTAGCAATCGGTGATTTAAACGGCGATAACCGACCCGATCTGGTCGTCGGGAACGAAGGAGAAAACAACCTATTCGGCGTGAGTCCTGAATCGCCGGCCGTGCTGCTCGCGGCGGACCAGGATGGAAACGGCTCCATTGATCCCATCTTTAGCTATTCGATTGATGGCACACGGTATCCGGACCTTACGCGTGACGAACTGGTATCCCAACTGGCAAGGCAGCGCAGCGCCTATCCTGATTATCGCAGCTACGCCTCGGTGACTTCCCGGCAACTGGAGGAAGGTATGGATGCCCAGCCATTCCTGGAACTTCAGGCCGAGCGACTGTCAACCTCCCTGTTAGTGCAGGGGCCTGACGGACGATTCACCCTTAAGCCCCTCCCCAGGGAGGCCCAGTTTTCCCCGGTTCATGCCATTGTGCTCGACGACCTGAACGCGGATGGCCATCCGGACCTCCTCCTGGCGGGTAATGAGGTAAGGAACCGATTGCGTTACGGTAGTTCGGACGCCAATTCCGGAACCTTATTGGTAAATGATGGCAAGGCAAACTTTAGCGTAGTTCCGGCATCGCGGTCCGGCGTTCATCTTCTCGGCGCCGTGCGCTCCGCCGCCCGAATCGATAACATCATAATTTTTGGCATTACCGGCGCCAAGCTTGTAGCATACCAATTGCCGGAAGAGGTTCTATAAGGAGCTGCGTAAACCCGGATGGAAAAGGGACGGAGTTCGCAAACTTGGCGTGCCCTGCTCATCGACGTACCTTTGTGGCTTTATGGAAAAAGATTCCCTGTACCTGCACCCTTTGCCACGGGATTTGGAGGGCATCTGCCTACCCGCCAAGTTCACCTTCCCCTTCTACTACCGCCCCCACCCGATAGCCGTTGCCGCAGCGAAAGACCTGCAGGCGCACCTGCTCGGCGAAAAATCCTGGGAGGTTGATTTTGGCGTCGGGAATGCCGACACCGGGCGACAGGGTAAAATGTTCGGTGTACTGGTGGTTAGGGAGAAGTCCGGCAAGCTCGGTTACCTGGCCGCCTATTCCGGAAAACTGGCGGAAAGCAATCACCTCCCCGGCTTCGTGCCGCCGGTTTACGATCTGCTGGACGAGCGTGGCTTTTACCGCGACGGCGAAGCCGCCATCAATGACGCAACCCTTGCAATCGAAGCCCTGCGGGAAAACCCTTCCTACCTGGAGACAGGGCACCAACTCGAGGTGACTAAAGCAGCGGCCGAGCAGCGGATCGCTGCGGAAAGAGATCGCGTTAAGGCAGGCAAACGACAGCGAAAAAAACGTCGGGAGGAAGCAAAAGCCACGCTGTCTGATGCCGCGATGACAGCACTGGAATCCGAACTTGCCCGACAAAGCATTAAGGATAGCTATGGCTTAAAGGACCTTACCCGAGCCCTACGGCTAAAGGTAGGGCGCGCCGAAGCGGAATACGCCCACTTCGAGACCGAAATCGGTGGTCTGGTGGAAAAGCGCAAGCGGATGTCCGCCGAACTACAGGATAGAATATTTACGGAGTATACTTTTCTGAATGCTCTGGGAAAGGAGCGTGGATTAGGCAGCATTTTTTCAGAAACGGTCTTCGGTGTGCCGCCGGCGGGTGCCGGCGAATGCGCGGCCCCGAAACTCCTGCAGTACGCTTTTAGTCATGACCTCCAACCAGTTGCCCTGGCGGAATTCTGGTGGGGACAGGCTCCTTCATCGGAGATCAGGCAGCACGGCCAGTACTATCCGGCCTGTAAAGGAAAGTGCGAACCCATTCTTTCGCACATGCTGCAGGGAATGGAAGTCGATCCGAATCCCCTCCTGGTTAACCCTGCGCAGGGTAAAGAATTAGCCATCCTCTACGAAGACGAAGACTTGTTGGTGGTCGATAAGCCCCACGAATTTCTTTCCGTTCCCGGGAAGCATATCGAGGATTCAGTGTGGCTGCGCATCCGCAAACGGTATCCTTCCGCAACCGGACCCTTGATCGTACACCGTCTGGATATGTCAACCAGTGGACTGCTACTGGTGACTAAGAATCAGGAAGTCCATAAAAAGATTCAGCGACAATTTTTCAAGCGGTCCGTTGAAAAAAGGTACGTGGCCGTTCTGGAGGGAGAGCTCAATGAAAGCGCGGGAATCATCGATCTGCCGCTTCGGGGAGACCTGCAGGACCGTCCCAGACAAATCGTTTGTCCGCACCACGGGAAGACCGCACGTACCCGCTACGGGCTAGTAAGCACTAGTGATGGAAAAACGAAGGTCAACCTGTGGCCGGTAACCGGACGTACGCATCAGCTGCGAGTACATTGCGCACATCCCGAGGGCCTCGGAATGCCCATTTTAGGAGATGATCTTTACGGCACTCCGGAGGACCGACTTTACCTGCACGCGGCCTGGATAGCTTTCATCCATCCCGTGAGCGGTGAGCGGCTGTCTTTCGAGTCTCCAGCCCCCTTCTGACAAGGTTTGAACCTGCGTCCTCGCCTAAATTATGAACAAATTGTTGTGCGTAGGGATAAATAGTATACCTAATTGTCAACTATGAACACATTTTACTCCCTATTTCTCCCTTTGCTATTTGTCCTTTTCCTGGGCTGTGACAATACCGGCGAAACCGTTGAACGGGATTTTCCTGAAACTGAAGAGCAGATCGAAGAAGAGATCACGCCGGCAAATATGGCGCCCGAGTTTGCGGAGGTCCTCAATGCTCACGGTGGGCTTCCCTCCTGGACGAATGCTGAAGCGATTTCCTTTCTCGTACGAGACTTTCCGACCGGTGACGGTGACCGGACGATCACCGATTACCACAAGGTCAATCTCGGCAACCGCTACCATCACATCGAAGGCGAGGGGTATGAGATCGTCTCGCGCGGCGACACGACCTGGGTAACCCCCGATGTGCAGGTTACCGGTGTGCCGCCCCGGATGTACCAGGGAGCTACCTTTTACTTGATGGGGATGCCCTTCGTATTTGCCGATGCGGGAATCACGATCACCTACGCTGGCGAAACGGAATTCGGGGAGCAAACCCTGGACCAGTTCAACGTCCAGATTCCGGATAATATGGGTGACGGCGGAAATGATTACCAACTCTACGCCGATACCTCCACCCACCAGCTTCAGTACGGCACCTGGAACGTAACCTACCCCGCCGTTGCCGACCAGGACCTCCGCCAGATGGTTGAATTCAATGAATGGCAGTCGACCGACGGATTAATTCTTCCCTCCGTGATTACGCTCTACACGGCCCCGGGTGAAATAGAAGCGGGCACGCCGGGCGCTACCATCTCCTTCGAACGAGTAGCGTTCTCCGAAAATCCATTCGAAGACAGCGTTTTCAGTGAGCCCGATGGCGCTTTGGTGGATAATAGTGGAGTGGTAAACATGAAGTAGCCTACCCCGCTTGCAACACCGGCTTTCAAGTCAGGTATAGCAATCGGATGACTCCGGTGGAGCACAGGAAATCCTATGTCGGAGGCAATCCGGAGTATACCCCCATGTCTATCTGAAGTCAGGTGCCCAGCCCGGGTCGGCCGTTCGGAATGAGCACGCCGCGCTCCAGCTTGAACAGGTGACTGAAAGGATCGACCTTGAAATCAAGGTGGCCGTCAAGATCGGCATAGGCGATATTTGGCCGACTGAGCGCAAAGTGGAGGCCAGCCCCTATGCCTAATCCGCATTCGTCGAGGCAGCCAACCATGACCTCGTTCGCCGCCGACTTCGCCACGGAATTGATGTGAAGGGCCGGCCAAATGCCGCCGACTTTCTGTAACTTGATATTGATCATATCGGTCAACTCATGTTGCGTCAGGCGAAAGGCATCGCTTAGTGTTTTGAGGCTTTCATCGGCCATTACGGCGATAGGAGAATCCCGTGTGAGGGTACCCATCACCGCCTCCTCGTCTATACTGGTAGGCTGTTCGAGAATGTCGACGCCCAGTGGCTGTGCCGCGCTGATAAAGTGGAGGGCCTGTTCCAGCGTATACCCCTGGTTGCCATCGAACCGGAGCGCGATGTCGGGATGCGCCTTACGCACCGCGCGAACCCGTGCGATGTCCTCCTCCCAGTCCAGTCCGCCCTTTATCTTGATGATTCCGAAGCCCTGATCGGTGTAGTCGCGAGCGCGCCGTAAGGTTTGCTCCATACTCAGGATTCCGATGGTTACACTCGTAGCGATCGTACTGCGGTACCCCCCGAGAAATTCGTAGAGGGGCACCCCCGCTTTTTTGGCAACCAGGTCGTAGAGCGCTGCATCCACCATAGCGAGGGCGGAACTCCTAATCTCGCCGCGTAGCTCTTCCAGTAGCCTGGCATAGTGAAAGGGGTTGTTGCCGAGTAAAGCCGGAATGATTTTGTCCTGTATGGCCCGTTCAACATCGGCCGCTAATTCATCGGTGACCACCAGATCGGGCGCGGCGCAACCGAAGCCAAGGAAGCCGTCATCCGTAGAAACTTTCAGGATAAAATTTACTGCCTCACCGATGGTTTCGTAGGCAATCGTATAGGGCTCGATCAGTTCCAGGTCATATCGATCGTAATCAACTCCGGTTATGCGCATCGGAGCGAAGGTAGGGGGTAATTTGATTCACCAGTGCATCCGGGCCATCAGCCAGGACATCGTAGCAAGGCAAGCCGGTTTCTTTCGTAACCTGCTGGCAGGCTTCTTGTATCTCCTTCCCGGATAAGCCTTCGTGATTAAGGGTGATGGCTAATACTTCCTTTCCGGATACTACCCGGATGGCATCGATCTGCTCCGACAGACTGTGCAAACGATACCCGGGAAAGCCATCGTATTCCTTTCGGGTAGGGGCATGTTGGAGAATCACGTAGTCCGGCCTGCCCGCGGCCAGAATTTCGAAGCCCCCGGGATAGGCCGGATTCATCAGTGATCCCTGGCCCTCGATGACGATCACATCCGGTTGCTCGTTGCGGTATGCACTCACTACGGCATGCTCTATCTCTCCGGATACAAAATCATTGATGCAACTATCCATGATCATGGAATATTTGGCGCCCTGCATCCATCCGGTCTGGCCGGTGCCGATCATTTGCGCCCCGTAACCCGCTGCTTCCAGTCCGTGAACCAAAAGCCAGGCCGTCGTGCGTTTACCAATAGCTGAATCCGTTCCCAGTACGGCTAGCTTGAGACAGTCGACTTCTTCTATGTCCCCCGTAAAAAAGTGGAGCCGGTCGCGGTCGGGGGTTTTGCGAACGTCGCGGACCATCACGCCGCGCTGTTTGGCGGCTTCCATAAGGTTGGCATCGTTGCTGATAAAATCGTGCAATCCACTGTCTACGTGGAGCCCCGCCTCAATGGCCTCGCGCACCGCGGTCCGGCCGGCCTCGGGAAGCCTGCCACCGTCCGGCGCCAGACCGATAACAAAATAGTCGGGCTGAAGCTGGCTATCCTTCAGGGCTTCCTGCAAACCAGCGTATACGGGGATTCCATTCGGCTTTCCATCGAGTACCTGCCCGCTATCCTGACCGGCGTAATTGCCGTCGATGATACCGACCACGCGGTATCGACGCGTAAAGCGGGCCAGGCCATGGGCCGTCTTTCCATTAGGGGTGTTAAATGCACCGTCGGCGTATACAAGGGCGTTGCCGTCAAGGGGCGTATTACTCATTATTACTTATCGTTTGGCGGTAAGCACCGCAATCTGCATGGAATATTCGGTTTCTTCCTCCGTCAGCGCGATCAAACCGGCGGTAGAGGCCGGAAGCACCTGGAGGGCATCCTTCTGACTTAAGTAGGCGGACATCTTGCGCATCTTTTCATCCGTAATGTGGCTAGCCCCTCCCCCACTCTCATAGAGCGCGTTCAGCGCTTCCTGCCCATCAAAGCTGTGCCAGTTGATCAGCGGCTCATTGATGGAAGTTTCCCGAATGGTCGCGGGGTCAAGGTCAACACATCGCTTGCTACCGGCAAGAAATGATGTTACGATTGGATTTTTGCGGATAGACGAAGCGGCAATCATTCTGGGTAACCGGTCGATATGCCCATTTCGGAGCAGTCGCTGAAAACCGGAAAAGATGCCGGCCAGCAGGGTACCGTTCGATACCGGCACGGCTATCCGGTCCGGCACTTCGCCCAGGGAATGAACGATCTCCTGGGCAATGCTTGCGTAGGCTCGCAGTTGGAGATCGGTATTGTCTCCGCCCGGGTTAGCGTCGTAGCAGCCGTGCTGGCCGGCCCAGGCGCGGCATAGGTCGACCGTATCCTCGTAAGTGCCTTTCGGGCGGTGGATGGTAGCTCCCAGTTGTTCCATTTCCCCCAATCGCTTGGAATGGTAACCGGCCGGGAGGAAAATTTCGCAGCCCAGACCGGCCAGCTTAGCTGCCAGGGAAACGGCGACCCCGTAATTGCCACAAGTAGCCAGGGCTACCCGACTGTGGCCGATGGAAAGGGCTTCCTCTACGTGGGCGAAGGCAATTCGGTCTTTCTGCGTACCGGTGGGATTATCTCCCTCGAATTTCAGGAATAGCTTTCGTTGATCGAAATCGCGCTCGAGTCCCTTCGACCTCCGCAGCCAGGTATCACCGATTTCCAGGTCGATAATTTCACTGAATGCCTGGATACGCTCCATCTGTGGAGCCGTAGGGTTACTGCTGGTTTGCGCAAGCTCACGGGCTGCTTTGGATACACTGTTATCGGCCGTACGTACGGCATCTCTTAGGGTCATGTATAGGCTAAATCTAACCCTAACAACCCGAAGAAGCGACAAACGTTTGCGGTTCTTGAAATAGTCGGGCGACGGGGCGCAGGAACCGACCATTCCCCTAACGATTAAGAGCGATAAGCGCAACACGGCTGCCTCGGATCTCTCGGAAAAGACCTGACCGATGGCCAACCGGTGACCTAATTTGGGAAGCGGAACACCTAAATGCTTACCTTTCGATAAACCGACCACCATGAGCAAGATTACCAAAAAGGATATTCACCCCGACGTTTACAAATTATTCGACCGCTACGTCCACAGCAAACTCGAGCGACGGGATTTCATCGAGCGGATCGGGGCCTACGCCGTTGGCGGACTCACCGTGGCGGGCATACTCGACTATTTACAACCCAAATACGAAACGTCGATCCAGGTTCCCGCGGATGATGCGCGCATTAAAACGGAATATGTATTCTATACTTCTCCCGACGGAGGCGGAGAGATCCGTGCCCTGCTGGCGGTTCCCGCCGAGGCTTCGGACACCAAACCAGGGGGTGTACTGGTAGTACATGAGAACCGGGGATTGAATCCGCATATTGAAGACGTGGCCCGACGGGCAGCGTTGGCCGGCTTTGTGGCCCTTGCACCAGACGCCCTCTGGCCTCTGGGAGGCTATCCCGGTAATGACGACGACGGCCGCGAATTGCAGCGGCAGCGGGATGGGGATGAGATGCTGGAAGACTTTATCGCCGGCTACGGGTACCTGAAGGACCACGAGGCAACGAATGGAAAGGTTGGCGTAGTAGGCTTCTGTTTCGGCGGGTCCATCGCTAACTCCATGGCGGTCCGCTTACCCGGGCTATCGGCTTCGGTGCCTTTCTACGGGGGGCAACCCGAAAACGACGAGGTGGCCCGAATTCAGGCGCCGCTCCAGTTGCACTACGCCGGACTGGACGAGCGGGTCAATACCGGATGGCCCGGCTACGCCGAAGCGCTGTTACGCGAAGGAAAGCAGCATTCGGCTCACGTCTACGCCGACGTCCAACATGGTTTTCATAACGATACTACCCCACGCTACGATGAACAGGCCGCCAAACTAGCCTGGAACCGCACCGTCGATTTCTTTAGCTACTACCTCAGCTAATTGCAATCACGAGCTTATCGCCGGTCGCGGTATATCCTTTGGGTAAACCCGAAGGTGTATGTTTGCCTTCCGGCTACGGGCACGGTAAGAAGTAGGTGCTCGTCTACGTCAGAGCGGGCAAAAACCAGTTTACCGACGGCCGATTCACCGGGCCGAAGGGTCGTTTTGCGAAAACTGTAGTCCAGCCAGAAAAAGCGATTATCGGGGCCGGGAATATCATCGGGTGCCGGTAGCCAGTTTCGTTGGATGGCGCTGTTGTTTTGCTGAAGGACCGCGAAAGTCATGGCATCGGCTACTCGTATGCCAAGGTCCGCGACGATGGCAGCATCCGTGGTTGCCTCCGGAACGGCTGCATCGGCATTAGCGACGGAATAGACCGTCGCCGCAACCAATACGGCAGCACCGGCCCAGGCAAGCGTCCGCGCGGTACGGGCTTTCTCTACGGCATGTAAATCCATCGACAACAGCTGGAATTCCGGATCTTCCGCCGTTACCCGCCGCCCCCCGGCAAAGGTGATGTAGCTGTCCACCGGATCGAAGAGTATATCCCGGTCGGAATGGTTCATGACCTCCGCGTCGAAAACAAGATAGTCCCGGGAGGCATCATAGTAACTTACTTCCACCGTCACCTCACCGTCAGTATGTGACTGGACGGGATTACCGTACCGGTAACGATCAATGTCTTCTTCGTATTCGGGAGCTACCCGGACGACCTGGAGGGGGCTACCACAGGCACTTACGAGGAACAGGCATAGACAAAGCGGGTAGAGGTGTTTCATCGCGGGAATTTGGCCTATAAATTACAATTTCCCGAACATCTAATACTTACCTAAGAGCCCTTTAAGATAATTTTATCTAAGATCATTGCCGGAGTATTTGCTTATCGAAGGGATTGAGGCCCACGCCCTGCACCTGTGCCTCAGCTTCGATCCGGTACTCACTGTTCACCTTACGCAGTCGTTTGGCCGCCCAGGCCAATCCACCGAAGAGGGGATTACGGTTACCGAATTGATCCATGGGTGAGGGAATGGGCTCAAAGTTGATCCGAAAATTCACTTCCACCGGAATGCCCTCCCCCGGCACGAGGAGGGTGTCGGTAATAATATGTCGTCCGAGTTCGTACTCATCGACCAGTTGATCTTCATCCTTTCCGCGGCTGTATTTTTCAACCATCACTACTTTAATGGCGGTAACGGTTTGCGGGTGCTTGCTGGTGAGTGCGATCCGGCCTGCTAAACTTCCCATGCGGGGGCTGAAGGTAGAAGGCAGCACCAACTCCAGTTTTACACCCTCAATTCCTAGCCACTGTTTTACTTTTCCTAGCATTGTTGAAATTTAAGCATCCTTTGGTGTGATCATTCGTTCTAATCGACGAACGCTTTGCACACCTATAAGTTAGCCTATGCAATTGATCACCAACGACCAGGTCAGAAACCTCGGGAACCTAGAATTACTCGCCCGTCAGGTCGTAGAAGGATTTATCATCGGTCTGCATAAAAGTCCCTTCCACGGTTTCAGCGTGGAATTTGCCGAGCATCGTATTTACAATCAAGGGGAACCGACGCGAAATATCGACTGGAAGGTGTTCGCCCGAACAGACAAAATGTATACCAAGCGGTACGAGGAGGAAACCAATCTTCGCTGCCAGATCGTGGTAGATAATAGTTCCAGCATGTACTTTCCCGAGATCGGCACCGACAGCGAGGACTACGTCAACAAGATCCGTTTCTCGGCCCTGGCTGCCGCCAGCCTGATGAACCTGCTGATGCGACAGCGGGACGCATTTGCCCTAACCTTTTTTAACGAAGGCATAGACCTCCACTCCCGCCCGAAGTCAAGCACCACGCACTACCGCCTGATGTTGACTTACCTCCAACAACTGATCGATCATCCTACGCACGACGTAAAGACGTCCACCGCCGCAGCCCTGCACCAGATTGCCGACAGCATTCACCGCCGTTCACTTGTCGTGATCTTTAGCGACATGTTTGACGCAACGGAAAAAGAAGAGGACCTCTTCGCTGCCCTCCAGCACCTGAAGCATGCAAAGCACGAAGTGGTGCTGTTCCACACGGTTGACAAATCCCGGGAAATAGATTTCGAGTTCGACAACAGACCTTACGAATTCATCGACATGGAGACCGGGGATCGGGTCAAACTCCAGCCCCAACAAGTCCGGGAATACTATGTAGAACAGGTAGCTGCCTACCAGCAACGGTTGCGGCTGAAATGCCTGCAGTATAAGATCGACTACGTCGAAGCCGACCTGCAGGCGGGTTTTCAGCCCGTCCTCCAGCAGTATTTGGTCAAGCGGGCTAAAATGCGGTAAGCGGTTATTACTCCGCGGTCTCGAAGGCGGTCTTCACCCGTCTGAGGAAGGTCTGAGCCGTACCCGGAGTAACCTCCAAAATTTCGTACGTTAGTCCGTCATCCATTTCTAACACCAGATCCTTCGCCTTGACGCTGCGAAGTTCATTCATGAAGGTGTTGTTGTTACTGACGACGTTCAGAATCCCGTCCTTAAACCCAAAAAAGTAGTAGGTTTCACCCGGAGACTTCAGGTACAGGTACAGGCGGTCGTCACCGCCCGTAGTCATTTTGACTTCCATGTAAGATTCGAACCGGCGGCTGATAGGCCGGCCGGCGACCGACGCCAAACCGTTCATCGGCTCGGTGCTCACAAAAGACTGGTAATCACCGTTCCACTTCATTTTCATGTCGGAGAAAAGAAAGGTGTGATCGTTTATCGAAGCAGGTAAATCCACCGCGTCGGCTGGTAGGCCGGCAACAGCACGGTCACGGTCCGTACCGGCGGGAAACAACGTTTTGATACCTGCGGTAGCAAAATCGACACGTTGATTGATGAGCAACTGGGGGGCACTATAAGCACCCGAAGCGATATCGTTTACCATCATTTCGGTCAGCGACCGGGGAAGAATCAGGTCGATAGCGGTCATGATCTGGACCTCGGTATCGGGGTAGCGATTCATGGATTGTACGCGCTCCCTTACATCCACAACACTGATATCAGTAGCCGGGGCGTCTTCCACTTCCTCCTCCAGAAGAAACATATTGTCGGTTAGGGTCTCAGGCCCCTCGTCGGTATCAGTGGTATCCTGGGTGGTGCCGGCAGGGGGCGGGCCGGAAGTCACGGCCGGCTCCGGTTCGGGTTCTCTGGCAAATTGCTCGGGCAGCTCCATTTGGATGGTGCCGTAACTGCGCATGCTGATGTACTTCAATCTACCGCCGATGCCCAATTCTCCGTCACCGGAGACCTGTCCGGAAGCATGGTCGAATACCATCAGGTTGCCGACCTCTGCGGTCGGATCATTTACCCGGACACTGTCTCCAAATAGGAAGGCATCTTTGTCTTCGTCGTAGGTAAATACGCCACTGGCATCAAGGATGGGGTGATCCACCCGTCGCTGGGGCGTCTGGATCAGGCTTGGATAGATGTTCCGTTCGGGCTTACTCAGGTAGAAGCCGGTGTACAAAGGCTTGGCATCCTTGCCCATGGCATCCTTCGTATTAAGGACGAGGTTGTTTTTATCACCTTCGCTTTCCACCACGAACCATTCGGCGCTCGGTAGTTTATCGGCTTCAATGCGTGCATAGCCGTCGAAGGCTAATTCTTTGCTACCGGCGTCCAGTTGGATGGTTCCGTAGAATCGGGTCTTGTCATCGATGTAAAAGCGCGTCGTCTCATCAATTTCCCCGTCCGCCCTGGTAGCGGTTGCCTTTTCCGACATCAGGCCCTTACCGACTCGTGTTCCAACGATGTTCTGTAATTCGAATTCCTGTTCGTGGTTACCTACGTTGTATTCGTAAAATCCCGATGCGGTGTATTCCTTTCGTCCTGCGATATCAACCGTAGCGCGATTTATCACGTGGTACTGATTGAGGGTATCGGCCACGATCTGCGCGTCGGTCAGCTGTTGGATCTTTCCACCGGGCTGTACGATCACGTTACTGTCACCCGGAATGATACGGGCGTCCGCGCTGATCACGTAGGGTACTCCCCCGACGGTCAGTTGACTGCTTAAGTTGTCGTAAACCGCCGTTGATCCAGTGAAGGTCAGACTGTCCTGATCCGGATTGATACTGGTAAATCGGTCCTTCCCTTCGCTGGTTTCAAAGGTGATGTTGCCCCCGGCCATATCCCAATCGAAACGGTCGCTGGATGTAACAAACTGAATATAAGGTAGCTCGGTATTAAGATCAGAACCGTTGGAACCAAATGTGGCCTCCCCCGTGCCAAAATCGAAATTCGCTCTGACGTTTTTCGTGGTAAGCGCCAGACTCCCCGGATTTTCCTGACTTTTAATGCTTACCGTTGCGGTATCGATCTTAACTTCTTTGGCCCCGAAGCTGAAGTCCTCGCTGTCAACGGTGGCCTGAGACCAATCTAGCCGGCCACCACCCCGTAAGGCTTCGGGAGTTAGGACAAGGGTTCCATCAAAGGTGTGATCACCCGTGCCAAATAGATTGAACCGGCCCCCATCCTGTGGGGAAACGGCCAGGGAATCTCCGTAGGGCATGAAAGTTACATTAACCGCTTCCCCCTCAACCTGCGGCACCTGTCGGGCTTCGGTAACGGATTCGGTCAGCAAGAAAGATTGAGCAGTGGTTGTGGCACTGTCCACGCCAAATCGAATGTTAGGACTGGTTATCTCCGCTTCCAGGTATTTCAGGGTGCCGTTACCTACCAGGCCTCCATTGTTAAGCGTTACTTCGCCCTGGTATGCCCCTCGGTCACCGTACATGGATTCCGGCATGGAATCAATTCGGGCCACAAAACCGAGGCTCCCGTCGTCCTGAATTTTAAGCTCCTGTTCCATTCTGGGGAAAATTCCCCCGCTCACCAGCTCGCCTTTCAAGTTCAGGTTGCTTTCGTTAAGGCTGTCCAGATTGTTCAGGCTGAACGGCGCGAGCTCGAAAAAGAAACTATCGCGGGAATAGAGCGAATTGGTATCCGCCTGATCATAATAGATGTAGGATGGGCCCCTGGTTTGTAGGGAGGGGAAATAGGGGATATCCTCCGAGCCACTTTTATTCTTGGGCGCATCCAGGAGAAGGTACCCACTCACGTGTTCCAGGCGGCTGGCTGTAGAAAGCTTTCGGGCACCAGGTTCAAGACTCCCCCCCTCGGGAAGAAATAGATCTATGTAGCGAACCGAATCAAACTGGATGTAGTAGGGCTCGTACTTAAAGTGGAAATCGTTTCCGGTAAGGATAGCGTTCCCTGCGTATACCTGTCCGCTAAAGTCCAGGTTTCGGTCCCCGACGATGGCGACCTGTCCACCGTAAGGTTTGATTGCTACCTGTTTTTTTGCATTGAACTGTAAGGGTTTGACTCCTTCCAACAGGATCGTGCCGGCCTTTAGATCAATGAAAGCATTTTCCGTGTCGATACTGCTGATAAGTGCCAGCTTGTCGTAGTCCTTGGCTTCCCTCGCGGATAAGACGTAATGCGCCAGTTTATCCGATACGATGATTTTCTGGGCATCCGCATTATAAGTTAAGAAGCCTCTGGACTGCAAATCGAAAAGAACGGATTCAATGTCGCCGCTGGTCAGGCCACTCTGGAATCGCTCGGCAACCCCGTTGGCGGACAGCGTATCACTACTTCCGTAGAGTTCGTGCTGGTATCGGTAAATCACCTCCAAAGGATTGAATCCGGCAAGCGCACGAATGCGCGCGTATTCCATTTCGTCAAAAAAATCGTCGCTTTCAAAGCGTACATCACCCTTTTCCTGGAAGGAAACGGTGGTACGCCCCACCACGGCGCTGTCGCCGGCCAGGTACACGTTGATGTTATCCGCGTCAATGGCAAAACGGTTGGCACTATGGCGGAAAGGTGCCCGGTCGGCACTGCTCTTGGTCCGCTTTAATTTGACCTGTTGCCCCACAATGTCGACGTCAATACTTGCACTGGGATGGTAAAGACTATCTGCTCCAAAATATATGGTAAAATCAACCTGTTGACCGGTCAGTCGCTCTCCGGGAACTACCATAAAGAGCCTGGATTCTCCCCGCATCTTGGTTTCATCGGCATCGTTACGGATCTCGAGCGTTACCGGAGTATCGTCACCCTCGTCGGCGGTGGAGTATATACGCGCAGCGCGGAGCTCGAATCTTCCGACCAAGCTCATATTTTCACCGATGTTATCGATCGGAACGGCGGAATCGTCGGAAATGAAATTAGGCGTTTCTCCGGCAATTCGGGGTCCGCTTGCCAGGAGACGGTCCTTATAGTGACCGAAAATTATCTTATCCCCGAAGTAGGGCGGATATTGAAGGTGGGCGGAATCGGAATCGATCAGGTCTCGCTTCGTATTCACTTCATAATCAACCAGCCGGACGAAAACGTCCGATGGCAGGCCAACCCGCTGCCAGTCAGTCCTCCCCCCTTTGCCAACCACGGTTTCACTGGTGAGATCTACGAATAGTTTCGTCTCTTGTATATACAGACTATCCTGGTCTTTTATACCCTGCAATTGATGGACCTCGTCGATGAAAAGAACGGGAGCACCTTCAAACTGAAAGCTGGGAATACCCCCGGCTACGACCCAGCCATTTGTGCCTGGATCGCTGTCGAGACGAGAACGAGATAGGTAATTCAGACTGGTAATCAGAATATTTTGCACCGTAGATGGAGAGCCGGCAAAAGCATCCAGTGATTTGGTCAGCATTTCGTGAAACTGGTCGAAGAGCGATGCGCGCTCGTCATCCGCTAGGCTCACCTGAATGTCGAGGTAGTCGGACATAGGTCCTTCGGCACGGGCATTTAAGCCGGCAAGCAAAATTGTATTGCGCACGACTTGCGCCTGTTGAGCCTGGGTAAACCCTCCGCCGAGGAACACACCGATAAAATTGGCATATGCGTCCTTCGCACGATCGTTACCAGCAGCCGTCATGTAGGTCTCCAGCTGCTCTTCAAAGGAAATCAGCTCGGCGTCGGGTTCCAAAGTAGCTAACTGGGCGCGGGTAGTCAGGCCCCAGCACATCAGGAAAGACAATAAATAAAACCGCATATAAAATCTGTTCATTCGCGGATAAATTCTAGGGCCCGCCAGTCCTCACGGGCCACCGTCCGTACGTGAGTAAATCCGGCCTGACTGTAGTGGTCGATGACCTGAATTTCATCCTGCGATAGGATTCCACTCAGGTAAGCCCTGCCGCCCGCACGGATATTGTCTCGTAACGCCTCGGCATCTGCTAATAGTACATTTCGGTTAATGTTTGCCAGCACCACGTCGTAGGGCTTACCAGACAGTATTTCCTCGAGTTTTCCCAGCACCAAACGGTTGAATTCTACGCCATTTAACTCCGCGTTTTCCCGACTGTTCTCCACGGCCCATGGTTCAATATCTACGCCATCCACGGTGCCAGCTCCCAGTATGCCGGCCAGAATACCAAGGACCCCGGTTCCACAGCCGTAATCCAATACGCGTTGGTCAGCACCGCGCCCCCCAGCGAAATGTTCCAGCAAAAACGCGCACATCATGTAGGTGGTCGCATGATGCCCCGTACCAAAGGACATCTTGGGATCGATCACCAGATCGTATTGCACTTCCGGGGCGGCGGGGTGAAAACTGGCCCGAATGGCTAACTCGTTGCCTACCCGAATGGGATCGAAACCGCTTTCCCATATTTCATTCCAATTCTTTTCTTCCACTTCTAAAAAGCTGAACGTGAAATTATAATGCTGCTTAAGTTCTTCCAAAGCTTCAATATTATTGGCATGGTGGCGGGTAAGTGCATACGCTACCATACCATGATCGGTTTCTTCAAATGAATCGAAGTCACTTTCAGCGAGGAAGGCCACCAACTGATCCGTTTCCGTGGGCTTGCAATTAATTCGGTAAGATGTGTACATGAGGCACGTTTAGGATGGAAGACGGAATAATTTAAGGCACAAGTTAAATCCGCTTGCCTCGGTCTGTTAGGATGGTCAGTCCGGTCGAGCCGTTACCTTACACCGGTATCTAACCAAGTTTCGTGAAGGTTCAAGTTTACTTTATCGGAAAAACCAAGGAAAAGTACCTCCGTAGCGGTGAAGAAATCTTCACCAAACGACTGCGCCATTACCTCCCGGTTGCTTTCGACGTACTCCCGGATATACGACAGGCTGGCAAAATGAGCAGCGAGGAGTTGAAAATACAGGAGGGTAAGGTCCTTCTTTCCCGGCTAAACCCGGACGACCGGCTTATCCTGCTGGATGAGGGTGGAAAGCAATACTCCAGCGTCGAACTTGCGTCCTGGCTGGAAAAGGAGCTACAACGCCCTGCCCGGCGACTGGTGTTGGTCGTAGGGGGAGCCTTTGGATTTTCCGAAGAGATATATAGTCGGGCCGACCATTTACTCAGTCTCAGTCGTATGACCTTTAGTCACCAGATGGTTCGTGTATTCTTCCTGGAGCAACTCTATCGGGCCATGACCATCCTTCGAAATGAGAAGTACCACAACAATTGACCATGGACAATCTGAGCCAACGGTTTCGGACCTTCGTTGCCCGGGAAGGTCTTTTTCGAAAGGATGACAAGTTGCTGCTGGCAATCAGTGGGGGAATAGACAGTTGCGCGCTCGCACATTTGCTGAGTACGGAAGGCTACGAATTTGGAATGATCCACTGTAATTATCAGTTGCGGGGTGAAGATTCCGATAAAGATGCAGATCTGGTCCATGAGCTCGCCGGCAGGTACTCCTGTCCGTTACATGAGGAGATCATTCCCCCACCCTATCCTCTGCCGGATAACTTTAATCTTCAGCTTTGGGCTAGAGAAAAACGGTATACTTATTTTGAGAAAATATTGGATGAGTATAATTACCATTATTTGGTCACCGCGCATCATCTTGATGACAACCTGGAAACTCATTTGATAAATTTGATTCGTGGATCCGGACTTGCCGGACTGCGGGGAATACCGGTCGAAACCGATTTCCCGGCCGTACGGCCACTGCTGGAAGCAAGCCGCACCGATATTGAGTCATATGCCCGGGCGGCGGGGCTCACGTGGCGGGAAGATCTTTCGAACGCATCGGATGATTATCTCCGGAATCGACTGCGTCACGAGGTGATCCCCTTGCTTCGTCAGGCGGGTGCTCAGGATAAAAATCTACGCCGCACCTTCGATCACCTGCGATCCGCGGAATACTTCTATGAGACGGGCATAGTAAATCATCCGGTGGTCCGGCACACCCCGGAAAGCATCGTATTCGATCGAAAAAAAGGCGCCGGGCTTCGTTTGAGGGAATGGCGTACCCTACTTTGGTACCACTGCAAGGATTCAGGTTTCAACGCGGAGCAATACCGGCAGATGTTATCGAAAGGCGGCAGCTACGAAATCTTATCACCCACCCACACCGCCCAGGTTGAACCTGACCGCATTTCAGTAACACCCAATACTACACTAAACTTCAACTCCACCACCATCCGCGAGCTACCCGTCAAGGTAAGTTTTGGGCCTCGCCACATCTACCTGGACATCGTGGAACAGCCGGCGAAACTTTACGCAGAGGGTATTCAATTTTGTAGAATTCCCGCTCTGCCCCTACTCCTGCGCCCCCGCGCCCCAGGCGATCGATTCGCTCCTTATGGTCTGCAAGGGAAGACCAAGAAAGTAAAGGATCTGCTGATCGACCTCAAACTTTCCCCCTGGGAAAAGAAGCGTACCCCCATCCTGATAGATCCGGAGAATCGTATCATCGCTGTAGTGGGGCACCGTGTATCGGAGGGATATTCCGTTCGCCCGGAGGACCGACACGTACTTCGCATTCGCTTTGAAACGGGTAGCCCCGAACTACCTGAGTAATTCGGGGCTTACCGCAAATTCCGAAACAGCTCCAAAAGGCTTATTCAGGCATTTTGGTCGGATCCAAAAGGTCGTAGAACTGGTTCAGCTTGGGCAGCAGAATGATCCGCGTACGCCGGTTGATGGAACGATTCTCGGCGGTGGAGTTGTCTACCAGTTGGTTGTATTCGCCACGTCCCGCTGCAATCAAACGGTTCGGGTCAATATCGAATTTGTTTTCCAGAGCCTTCACGACGGCAGTGGCCCGAAGAACGGAAAGGTCCCAGTTGTCCTTGACGCAATTGGTA
Source organism: Lewinellaceae bacterium (assembly GCA_963747415.1). GTDB lineage: Bacteria > Bacteroidota > Bacteroidia > Chitinophagales > Saprospiraceae > Neolewinella. Next base: position 1,087,200 of record CAVVFF010000007.1, read on the forward strand.
TTGATGGGCACGTTATCCGTGTATCCTTCGACCATGATCTCGAGATTCGGACGGCTTTTGGCGATGGTGGCGATCTTTTCGAGTACCTCGGAAGCGCGGTCGGTAATCTGGTAGCTACCGCTTTTGTAGAGCATTTTGTCGGAGATGTTGATGTAAACCACGGTCTTATCTACGTTGATGGTCACATCCTCATCCTCAATGCCTTCCCGGAGGACGCTCTTGAGGTTTACGGCCAATGCAAGGTTAATAGAATCGGCCTTGGACTTTGCCTCCTGTAAGAGACGGATGTATCTATCCTTTCCCTCTAATTGCTGGAGCGTGCGACCGATGTTCTGATTTGCTCCCTGACTTAATACGGTCAGATCGCCAACCTGCTCGAGTTGCCTGTCACGTTGCTGACGAAGGTCGACGATTGTCTCCTCGCGGAGGGTAGCCTGTGCCTGCGCAGTATTGAGTTGGCTTTGAATCTCGCGTTCGCGCCGCTCGCATTCCGCCAATTGCTCGGCGTAACGATTAAGCTCCTGATCGCGCTGGGCGAGGAGTTCATCTCGTGAGCTAAGGTCAGTCTGAAGCGACTCGTACTTCTTCTTGCTGACACAGGAGGTTAGTCCCAGAAGAAGGATGAGAAATAATAATGGAATCTTATGCATAGCAGAAAGGTTGAGAGTAAGGGGCCGCCGCAGTCGGCAAAGTAGTTCGGTTTGAAACAGTTGACTGTGAAGCGAGTTTGCTACCCGCTAAAAGCTGCGCGAAGATTGGGAAAAACTAGTCCATCCCCAAACATTCCCCGAATATCATAAAGATAAATATTCTATAATTCCGGATCGATGCGACTCATAGCGGTCAATTGGTTTCTAGACGCAACCTTCCGAGGGAGGTCACCTCAGAGTTTGATAAAAGTTATTTGGGCCCGGCGTTCCCCGTCGCGAATCGCAATCACGTAAAAACCGGCAGCCAGTGCGGTCAGGTCGACCGATAACTTTACCGGATCAGCGGAGAGCAACCTATATGGAGGACTGCTCACCGTTCTACCCAGCGCATCGGTGAGACGCAATTCCGCATCCGGTGAAAGCGCGCGGGCGGTTGTCTGCAGAAAGGTGGTTCCCCTGGTAGGGTTTGGGTATAGAACCTCGATGGCGAAGTCCGTCTCGTCCGGCACGCAGGTATCCAGCAGTTGCCGTTGGGCGGCGCCGACGTCTATAATCCCACCCGTAGCCGTACGGAATTCAAGGCTGCTTGCGGGGCGTACGGACTGGAGTATGGCACTCCGGACACGCGCGGCGGACGCTGCGGGCGATGAACGAGCGGCCGCTATCAGGGAGTTGCAGGCAGGGGTGCCGTACAATAAAGCGATTGCTCCCGAAACGTAGGGCGACGCAGCGCTGGTACTACCAAACGTACCGTACCGATTCCCGGGTAGGGTAGTAAAACTTTGTTCGCCCGGAGCCGCGAGATCGACATGCTCGCGTCCGTAGCCCGATGAAGAAAACAATCCATCGCCCGAATCCACATTCGTTACGCCAATCAAAAATTGGCTGGGGCAGTCTACGGGCATGTCTCCCGCGATATCCGCATCCCTGGATACGTTGGCTACGCTGGCCGCGGTAAGAATACCTACTTCTCCAAGCCGGTCGTACATACCTCCCCAAACGGGAAAATCTTCGCAAGTAGCCCCCTCGATACCAAAACTGGCATTCGTGGTAACCACGAAAGCACCCGCGCTTCCTCCACTTTCGTTGAAGCGTTTCCGCTGGTCGATCACGTACTCATAGGCGGCGATAATGTCCGCGACGGTATTGATAGAAAACAGCATCAGTTGCGCTTCCCAGTTTGTTCCCGATACGCCCAGGGAATTGTTTCCCCTGGCGCCAATCAGGCCCGCCACCGATGTACCGTGGCTATCGATCAGGTGCTCCGGCAGGTTATCCACGAAATTCCATCCCGTCACGTCATCCACGTAGCCATTGCCGTCATTGTCAAGTCCGTCATCGGGAACCTCCCCCTCGTTCCGCCACAGGTTATCGATAAGGTCTTCGTGGTCGGTATCGAAGCCGCCGTCGAGAATGGCGGTCACGATCGGAATTCCGGTAGCTGTTTCTCCACCGGTGGTTATGCTCCAGGCCTGTTCATAGCCTGCCCGTTGCATATTGGCTTGCCTGAAATACTGCGGGTCATTCGGTATCTCGCGGAAGTTTATCCGGTAATTGAACTGGATTTCTTGGGCTCGTTTATCGTTTTTAAGCAGGTCAATGGCCAGCGCGGCGGAAAGCGAATCCGGAAAGGTCAGCAAGCTAACCTCTTCGGCCAACCACCTGACCTGCGCCTTGGGGACTAAATCCGTCTTGGCCAGCCGAATGCCCGGTGACCATCTACAGATCAGTTCGGTAGGCAGTTGTTGGCCATTCACCATTACGGATCCAAACAATATCAGCCACAGCAGCATGGGGTTTCGCATAGGGATCGTCTACTGTAATTCCGTGCGTCGAAGTAGCCGTTCGGCGATCAACCGGGCCCGGTAGGCCAGACCGGCCATCCATCCCCCGATAAGCGTCCAGCCGATAATGGTAGGATAAAATACCATGCGCATGGTGCTGTCTAAATCCTCGCCACCCATTGCCGGGTTCCCCTCCGCCCCGGGGTGCAGGCTGGTCGTACTCAAGCGTGGGAGAATGTAAATTAACGGAATCAGGCAGGCAAAGGCGAAAATATTGTACACGGCAGCCAGTCGGGCCCGCCGCTCGGGATCTGGAAATGCTCCCCGCAGGACGAAATAGCCCCCGTAGATCAATAAAGCGATCAGGGTAGTAAATTGCTTTATATCCCAGTTCCAGTAGCTGCCCCAGGTGTACTTTGCCCACACGGCACCCGTAAGCAGACCGAGTATGCCAAAAAGCATGCCGACACCCGTGAATACCAGGGCCCAAATATCCGCGCGCTCCAGCCGGCTCACTTCGGTGAGCGAGACGATATCGGGAATCTCCTGCCGCTCCTGTCGGGACTTTCTGACCAAATATTTTATGGAATAGACGACTGCGGCAATGAACAGGAACATCATGGCAAACCAGAGGCTCACGTGGAAATAGGTATTACGGATGGTCTCCGATAGCAAACTCCGGTAGGGAAACGACATGCCCTCGTAGGCGGTAAGATCTCCTTTTTGCATGGTGGAGCTTTTCCACAATTCCTCAACGGCCGCCAGATTCGGGGGACCTTCCTCTTGTCTGATGACAACCACGTCCGGGGAGACGAACGCTCCGCTGACGGGGCCGCTTACGATCAGGGACAGCTTCTTGTTTTCGGGTCCGTCGGTCGGCAAATAAGCGGGCACATCGAAGGTAAGGCTTGCCCTGCGATCGTCGCTGACCACTACCTCGATAGCTTCGATCGCATAGCCTTCGCCATAATTTAACCAGGCTCTGGTGGCCCCGGCGTCAGCGGTAAAGGCCGTGTTGTACCCGAGGAGATCAAAGGTTTGCTCCTGCCCGAGTTCCGCCGCATTAGGAGATACCGAAAGCAGATTGGGTTTCAGCGGGACCACCATGCCCACAATCAAGGCATACACTAGAATGATTACCCCAAGGACCTTCCACCAGTGATGGCGCATCAGCTTTTCCATAACACAAAGGTAGTATCGGCCGTGAAGGACGCGGGCGCAGGGCGGTGACAGCGACGGAATTTTACGACAAAATGCCACGGATGAAAGAAATTACTCAACCTGTGAGGCTTTCGTTTACTTTAGACAAGTCAAAGCCCCGGCACATGTCAGAAATTCGCAACGGTACGATTTTGTTGGCCGAGCCGTTTATGCTCGATCAAAACTTCAAGCGCAGCACCATCCTATTGGTCGAGCACAATGAGGAAGGAAGTCTGGGCTTCATCATCAATCATAAAGTGGACATGCGGGTCGATGATCTGGTCAAAGACTTTCCCGAGTTCGACGCCCCGGTTTATTTCGGCGGCCCCGTGGGAACCGACACGGTTCACTACCTGCACAATAAAGGCGATATTCTCGAGGGAAGCGATGAGGTGGTCAAGGGCATCTACTGGGGTGGCGACTACGAGAAACTAAAAGTACTTATCGGCCAGAAATTGATCACGCCCCAGGACATTCGATTCTTCGTGGGGTACAGCGGCTGGTCGGAAAAGCAGCTTGAGGAAGAACTGGAGGGTGGAAGTTGGGTCACCGCCCGAATGTATCCGAATTACCTCTTCAAAAGCCAGCCCGATAAGCTCTGGGCCCAGGTAATGCATAATAAGGGGAACACCTTTAGTGTTATTGCAGGTATGCGAGAGGAGCCCAGCTATAATTAGTTGAGTCGATCGCCTAACTTTGCTCCATGCACTCAGCTGTGACAACATCTTTGCGCTCCCTATTGATGGAGGAAGGCAGGGTATGCTTGCCCGGTATCGGTACGCTGCTGGTAATGGAGCAACCTGCCATGGTAAGCCTTATGGAAGGCAAAGCCGCGGCGCCCTGCGCCCGCGTAGCTTTTAACGGCAATCTGGTCGTCGATGACGGACGATTACGTCGGGAAGTAGGACAGGACGAAGCAGAAGCTTTCGTCCGCCACGCGGGAGAAAGCCTCGATGCCGGACGGACCGTTTTACTAGAGGGGATCGGTAAGCTTTACAAACACCAGGACGGTGAGGTCCGCTTTTCCGCGGGGCCTGACAACTTCAGTAAAGAAACATTCGGACTGCCGGAAATTAATCTGAAGCCCATTGTCCGAAAGGAAAAGCCACTGCAGGAACCCGCGCCGGTGGCTTCTCCCACATCGCAGGCACCGGTTCTTGCCGGCCCTATTTCCTGGCAAAACAAATACGGCGGGGCACTCTGGTATGCCGCCGGCCTAGCGGGTCTTTTACTCATCCTTTACCTGTTGTTTAAGTTGGGCGGGGCGATCGGACAGGAATTCGCCTCCGGGGAAGAAGAAAACCTTCCCCGCGAACGGGTGAACGAGCCGGCAAAAGCGGAGCGGGAGGTCACAACCTTCGACGCCAACGATATCCGCCCCGATGCGCCCCCATCGCTGAACGACCCGACGGAGTCGGCGAGCGTCGCACCCCAGCGGGAATGGAATACGGCTATTATAGCTATTGGCCTCTTCGCCCGGCAACGGAACGTCGACAAGCAAGTCCGGCGGCTGACCGAAGCCGGCTATACGCCCTACACCGACTCGGAAGGACGCAATACCCGATTGGGAATCGAAGTACGTTACCAGGATGAAGGGAAGCTGCTCCAGATACTGCGCGACGTTCGCGCCAGGTATACCGAAGATGCCTTCGTTATGCGGGTGAACGGCGAAGAGCGTCGCCCCAATTAATTGGCGAATGAAAAAAGCCCCGACCCGGTTAAGGATCGAGGCTTCGTAGAACTAGGAAGTTCCAGTGCCGGAGGGGGGAGTCGAACCCCCACGCTCGTAAAAGCACACGCCTCTGAAACGTGCGTGTCTACCAGTTTCACCACTCCGGCGGGTTACTAAGGGGCCGCAAAGATATACGGCCAATCAATATTTCCAATAAACGAGATAAAAAATTTATCCCGATTCGTACCGCCAGTGGGAATCGAACCCACACTCCCGAAGGAACTGGATTTTGAATCCAGCGCGTCTACCAATTCCGCCATAGCGGCCAGTACGTCCGAAGCGTTCTTCGGAAGGAATGCAAAAGTAATAGATCCCAACTTAGTCCGCAACCACTTCGGCAATTAAATCGTACTCGGTAGCATCCGTGATGCGTGCCGTTACCATATCCCCCGTCCGCAAGTAGGCGGAATCGGCGGAAAGGTGCACTTCATTGTCCACGTCAGGACTGTCGTATTCCGTGCGCCCGACGTAGTGGTCGCCGTCCTTACGGTCTATCAATACCTTGACTACCTGCCCAACGCGTGCCTCGTTCAATTCCAGGCTGATCGACCGTTGAATTTCCATCAGTCGGGCGGCACGATCGGCTTTGACCCCGGCCGGAACATCGTCATCGACATCGTAGGCCCCAGTATCTTCTTCGTGGGAATACTGGAATACCCCAAGCCGCTCAAACCGCATCTCCCGCACGAAATCACACATTTCGGCAAATTCTTCCTCCGTTTCCCCGGGATAACCAACGAGGAAGGTCGTGCGTATCGCTATTTCAGGCACCACGGCACGCGCGTATTCGATCAACTCCGTCGTCTCCTTCCGCGTGATCTGCCGGCGCATCCGCTGGAGGACGGCATCCGATCCGTGCTGTAAGGGTATATCCAGGTAGTTGCAGACTTTAGGCTGGGCCCGCATAACCTCAAAAACGTTCCGGGGAAACTTGGACGGGTAGGCGTAGTGTAAACGAATCCATTCAATTCCGTCCACGGCTGCCAACTCCTCGAGGAGCTCCGGCAACATGCGCTTTTTGTAAAGGTCCAGACCGTAGTAAGTAAGCTCCTGAGCGATCAGCATCAGTTCCTTCACCCCATTCTTCGCGAAGTGCCGGGCCTGCCGTATCAGTTCCTCCATGGGCCGGCTAACGTGATCACCGCGCATTAGGGGTATAGCACAAAAGGAGCAGGTGCGGTTGCAGCCCTCGCTGATCTTCAGATAGGCGTAGTGCTCCGGAGTAGTGATGAAGCGCTCCCCGATCAGGTCATGTTTGTAGTCGGCCTCCAGACGGTTCAGCAGCCCCGGCAGTTCCATGGTACCGAAGAAATCATCAACCTCGGGTATTTCCTCTTCAAGGTTGTCTTTATACCGCTGACTTAGGCATCCGGTGACATAGAGTCGATCGATCTCCCCTCGCGTCTTGCGCTCGGCGTAGTCCAGTATCGTATTGACGCTTTCTTCCTTGGCCAGGTCAATAAAGCCGCAGGTATTGACTATGATAACGTTTGCCTCCTCGTTGCTGTCGTGACGGACCTCGTAATCGTTGGCCTGCAACTGGGTAATGATGTTCTCGGAATCTACAAGATTCTTGGAACAGCCAAGCGTAATGACGTTGACTTTATCCGGCCGTAGTGTTCTGGTTTTCATGCGGTTCCGCTTAAAGGCCGCAAAGGTACGCAAACTCCCCTACCCCGGGTACTGATCAATAAACCCGCCCCATCATTTCATGCTCGACGATCGCTCGTTTGAGTTCCAGGAAGTCAACTTCGGCCTGGTGACTGTAGACCACCTCGCCGCCGGGTTCAACGAGAATAGTATACGGAAGCGCCCCGTTCCATTCCGGATCGAGAGCTTCCACCAGCTCGTAAATATTGTCTCCCGTGAACAGATAGTTGTCGACGCCGGAGTGTACTTCCTTGAGAAATTTGAGGGCACGATCCTCCTTATCCGGTTTATCCGCGGAGATGGATACGAATTCAAAATCCCGCGCCCCGTACATCCGCTGCAGCTTGATGAATTCCGGATATTCCATGACACAGGGGCCGCACCAGGTAGCCCATACGTTAATCAGCCGGAGTTTATCGCTGTCTTCGTTGGCAACCAGTTCCCGGACTTTTTCAGCATCCGCTTTTTCCAGGGTGACCGGCCGTGCCTGCCACTTCTCTTCCGACTGCTCGTTGTACTCCGTTTTCCAGGCCCATTTCGTAGAGCATCCAAAGGTGGGCGTGGTCGGTTCGGGCACCTCTTGGCCCGCGAGCAGGGCATCGGTGGCTGCGCGTAAGTCTTCGGCATTGGCGGTTCCGGGGCGTTCACTTTTATCGATGCGACCGGTGTAACGCAGTACCCGGTCCGCATCCAGAATAAATATGTGGGGCGTGGCTACCGGGCCATACTCCAGGGAGGCGCTGTGATCGTCTCCGTCGTAGAGGTAGGGAAAGTTGTAGCCGGCGTATTCCGCCCGCACTTCCATTTTGTCGTAATCGTCGTTAAGATCCGTATAGCCGAGTTCTTCGTACAACAGCCCCAGTGGACTATTCGGACTGATGGCAACGACCTGCACGCCCCGATCCTGGTAATCCTGTTGAAAATCAATCAGCCGTTGCTCGTAGGCCTGTGCGGTCGGACAATGGTTGGCGGTGAATGCCAGTACCAACACCTCCGCATCTTCGTAATCAGCAAGGGAATGCATCTCCCCATCCGCACCTGGCAATTTAAAATCGGGGGCCGGCGATCCTACCTCCAGCGTTGTCACCTCCTGATTTGGAATGGGTTGTGGATCAGCCTGGAAGGCCGAGGCTTCAACTGTATTCTGCGTTACTTCCGCGTCTGTCGTAGTGGCTGTTCCTTCCGATTCGGAAGCACAGGCAATAAGCAGGGTTAGCAATAGGAAAACGGGAAATGGTAATCGTGTCATGATCGAGAATTAGCGGCGTTGAAGGTAAGCATTCTACCAATCTACCCAGCGGCAAGCGTTCAGGAAATGGTGGCCCCGGCGTCCCGCATGGCCTCGACCGCAGCCTGACCATCGCCCGGGGCGAGTTCGACGGGACGCGTACCATCGCGTAAGAGCGTGACCGCAAACCCTTCCTCCAGACCGTCGAGCACGGTGAACTTTACACAATAATCGAGCGCCAGGCCCATAACGTGAATCGTGCTGATCCGGTGCTCCTTGAGCCACTCGGACATGCCGGTCGCTTTGCGGTGGCCGTTGTCGAAAAAACCGGAATAGCTGTCGATGGAAGGATCGGTGCCCTTCCGGAAAACCTTATCGATCTTCTCTGTGTGCAACCCCTGCACGAATTCCGATCCCCAGGTGTCCTGAACACAGTGGATCGGCCACAAGACCTGGGGGAGACCGTTTAGCTCGATGACCTGACCGGGCTTCCGCCACATATGGTTGGCGGCGAAGGAGCCGTGATTGGCCGGATGCCAATCCTGGGTAGCTACCACGGTGTGGTATTCCGGGATCAGTTCGTTCGCTATGTCTATTACACGGTCGCCCTCGGGTACGGGCAGCATTCCTGAAGGCATGAAATCAACTTGAAGGTCGACGAGAATGAGCGCGGTATCTTGTGGAAACATGAACAGGGATTGTGGCCTATTGAAAGGCACTTTTCGGTGGGAGGTTTAACCAAGCGCCACCGCCACCCGTTATTTGCCCTCCACCTGCGCGCCGCCGCCCTACTTTTTTGCCTATGAAATTTACCGATTATCCCCTTTCTCCCGAACTAAAGCGAAACATCGGCAAGCAGGGGTGGAAACGGCCTACGGATATTCAATACCGCGCGATCCGCCCCATTCTGGAGGGAGAAGACGTACTGGCCATCGCCCAAACGGGCACCGGAAAAACCGCCGCATTTGCGATTCCCATCCTGCAAAAACTGCACGAGCGCAAACAAAGCCAGTGGCGGGAAACCGGTATCAGCTGTTTGGTAATGGTGCCCACGCGTGAACTGGCTCTCCAGCTTACGGAAGTCTTTACCTCACTGGCCAAGGGTACCGGAATCAAGGTATTGGGCCTTACCGGCGGCGTGGAGATCGAACCGCAGATCGCCCGCCTGACCAAGGAACTGGACGTGCTCATTACTACGCCCGGTCGGATGTACGACCTCCTCGGCCGGAAGTTGCTTCGCCTCGAGCGCGTGGATATCCTGGTATTAGACGAGGCCGACCTGATGCTCGACCTTGGTTTCATCGAAGATATCCGAGGGGTGATCGGTCATCTGAAGCGCAAGCACCAAACCTTGTTCTTCTCGGCAACCATCGACGACCGGATCAAGAAACTGGCTTACTCCCTCGTTAAAAATCCGATCCGGATTCGGATATCTCCGAAGGACCCCGTCAGTAAAAACGTAGACCATTCGGTGGTATTCGTGGAGATGGACGATAAGCGTTTTTTTCTCGAACGATTGGTGAAGGAATCCCCCGAGGCAAAGTTGCTCGTCTTCGCCCGCACTAAGGTGCGTTGCGAACGGATCGCCAAAGCGATGGACCGGGTAGGAATTGCAAGTATTACCCTACACGGTGATATGGAGCAAGGTCAGCGCGAAACGGCACTGGAAGCGTTTCGGGCCGGAGAGGAAAGGGTCATGATCGCTACCGACGTGAGTGCCCGCGGTATAGATATTCCCGACGTGACCCACGTAGTCAATTACGACTTGCCGGAGCAAGCCGACAACTATGTTCACCGTGTCGGACGAACCGGAAGGGGAAAAAACCGCGGACTAGCCTACGCTTTCTGCGCACCGGAGGAACGCCACTTACTGGAAGCCATCGAGAATTATACGGGCCACGACATCCGTATAAACAACCTGGATAAGAGCGAATACCGCGAAACCCTCACGCTTAGCAAACAGGATCGGATGGGACTAGCGGACCTGATGGAGGAAGCCGAAAAGATGACCACTAAGCGGAAGGGGAAACGGAAGTGAACCGGAGTGCCCAGTGCTTCATGACCAAATACGTTGCATTTTAGCCTGACATCTCAGCGCTGTTCTTCCTTGCCGAAATGTAATGTAGCGACGGCTGGTTTACTCCACGCTGCCGGCGTTATTTTCTTTCTTCAATCAATCATGAAGCCCTAAACTACCACGCCCTAGCTGGTTCGAGAAAGTCCCCCTTCGTATCCACATCTGACACAATGAATAAAACGGCCACACTGCCGAAGAGGATGGACATGCCAAGGTTTCCGAAAAACCCTCGCTGGACTAAAGGGTCTTCGGTCAGATACACCCACGATTCATAGATCGACATATCGTACCCGTACAATTCGATATAGAAGGTGAAGAAAGTAGCAGCCACCAGGAGCAATATGTTGGTCGCAATGAGGACGGGTTTAGTGGCCCCGCCCATTGTACCCCCTGAATTTCGGTATCCCATGACGGATAAAAAGGCGATAAGGAAGGCTAACAGCGTGGTGATGATATCAAAGTAGTAGGCTACCAAGGCCCAAATGGCCACGCCCAGGCTACCCCAGAGCAAGGCACCCGCGAGCCCAAACAGGTATCCCTTCTCTTCCTCCTTTCGCCGACGGTTATCCCGGTCCACTTTTCGTTCGAGCTCCTGCCTCTCCGGGTTGGTAAGCAAGATTCCCCCGCCGTTGTGAATGTAGGCACTCCGTGCCTCACCACTGATTAAACTGGAAAAATGCGGCTCTATTCCGGCAGCTTCCAATGCGTCGGTAATTAAGGTAATGGCCAGTTCCAACTTGCCAGGCTTCGTGGACCGAACCGTTTCCGTAAATCGGATAGCTACGGACCGGTCGGTTATCTCTAAGGAGGCAAAGCCCAGTTCCTTTTTTCGGGAGGTCAACGCTTCAGCGATCGCCGATTGCTTTGTTTCGTCCAGCGCATCCGTTTCAACGAAGACCAGCTTATACTGGGGGTTTTCAAGAAGTCCCCCTTGAAAAATATTCACCTGGAAGCCTTTCTCGAGTCCGAACACGGAGCTGCTGCCCAGGTACCATCCCCTCGCTCTACCAAATGCCTTCAACTTTTTACCGACCATAGCAGGATTCCTTGTTTCCAATGAATTCTGAATATGGTGACTTCACCGGCCAAGTATTTCGCCTTCAGATTATCCGTTGGACGGGCAGAACGCCGAAAGTCGATACAGCAACATACTATTTGGATGCTTTAACAAAAAAGCAGCCCAGGCAAAATTATATTCATCCTCACCACTTGCGCGGTAAATAAAATGCTCCGACCTTTGCGCCCGATTTCAACTTACCCCCCAGAAAATTGGCGTTATCCTATGCAAATCCAGCATCCTAAACCTACCCGCAGTACCCTTTACAATCGTCGGCTCAACCGGGCCATTCTCGCCGCTCAGCTGGAACAAACCCCGCCATTTCGGGCTGTTTACCGTCGTTCGGAATTTCCTCCCGCCCGGCGCAGGGATATTGCCCTGGCCGTCACGGGAAGTTTATTGATTTTCGCCCTCCTACTGATTACCATAATTGGTGCACGCTAGGTTTGATCCGCTCTTCGTAAATTTTATTCATAGCAGCTACTTCACTGGCCGTCAGTGGTTCCCGGTCCGTCACGGAAAGATTTGATTTCAGGTGCTCCAGTTTGGAAGCACCCGGAATAACACAACTCACTTCCGGGAAACTCAGGATCCACTGCAGCGCCCTCGGTGCCAGATTCTCTTCACCGGGAAACAGCTTCTTGAGCTCCTCCACTGCCTGGAGTCCTTCCTCATAGTCGATCCCACTAAAGGTTTCTCCCTTATCGAAGGCCTCTCCGTTACGATTAAAGTTGCGGTGATCTTCCGCGCCGAAGGTGGTGTCTGAAGAAAATTTACCGGTCAGGAGTCCACTAGCCAGCGGGACCCGCGCAATGACTCCGACGTCATGCTTTTTGACCAGGTCGAAGAACAACTCGGTCGGCCGCTGCCGGAAGACGTTAAAGATGATCTGTACGGTAGTCACGTTAGGATATTCCATGGCCTTGATGGCCTCCTCCACCTTTTCTACGCTGACCCCCAGGTGCTGGATCTTACCTTCTTCCCTTAGGCGTTCGAAGAGGCCGAAGATCTCCGGCCGGTAGTACACGTCGTTCGGAATTGAGTGGAGCTGGATCAGATCGATGCGCTCGATCTTCATGCGGCGCAGACTCTCCTCGACGTACCCACGCAGGGCCTCTACGGTATAATTTTCGTTGGTATGGGGGTTGATCTGCCGGCCACACTTCGTGGCTACGTAAATGTATTCCGAACGCTCGCGAACCACCTTGCCGACGGCCTTTTCGCTTTGCCCATCGGAATACACATCGGCCGTATCAATGAAATTCACACCACGGTCGATGGCTTCGTTCAGGATACGTTCGGCCGTTTGATCGTCAAAGGGGTCCCCCCATTTTCCGCCGACCTGCCAGGTTCCTAGGCTGATCTCACTTACTTCAAAATTGGTTTTGCCGAGTTTACGGTAGTTCATATGCTAATTTTCCTATGCAACAGGGCGGCGGCGCGCAGGTGCGAAGCATTCCCGGATCAGGCGAAATCCAATTCCAATTTCCCTTCATCGCGACCTTCGAGCACGGACTCTCCTCCCCGTAGGAAGGCATCCACGGAGCGTGCGCACTCACGTCCTTCGGCGATCGCCCATACCACCAGACTTTGTCCCCTTCGCATGTCGCCCGCGGCGAACACCTTGGGAACGGAGGTTTGATAGTTGTGCTCCGGACTAGCCGCCACGTTTTTCCGGGCATCCAAGCCAACCCCGAGCTTATCGAGCATGCCTTCGTGCTGGGGGTGCATAAACCCTGCGGCGATCAATAGGAGCTGGCAGGGCAATTCGCGCTCCGTGCCCGGGATCTTCACAAATGTATTCCTTCCGGTCTGGTCCTTGCCCCACCGGATATTGACCGTTCGGATGGCGCGCAGATGACCTTCCTCGTCCTTGAGGAACTCCTCGGTTAAGACCGCCCACTCGCGTTCACAACCTTCTTCGTGGCTGCTGGAGGTCCGCAGGATCATGGGCCAGTTGGGCCAGCTATCTTCACTGCGTTGCTCGGGGGGCATGGGCATGATCTCGATCTGGGTCACCGAACGGGCCCCGTGGCGGTTGCTGGTGCCGACGCAGTCAGCGCCGGTATCCCCGCCACCGATCACCACCACGTCCCGGTCCCGGGCGTGAATTTCGTAGGTGTCGCTTAAGTCGTCACCGGCCACCCGCTTATTATTTTGTTCCAAAAATTCCATGGCAAAGTGCACGCCCTGGGCCTCCCTCCCCTGGCTTGGAATATCGCGGGGGATCGTAGAGCCACCGGCCAGAACTAACGCATCGTTTTCTCGCACGAGTTGCTTTGCGTCTATGTTATCGCCTACGTTCGCATTGGTACGAAACTTCACCCCTTCCGCTGCCATCAATTCTATGCGGCGGTCGATGACCCACTTCTCCATTTTAAAATCAGGGATACCATAGCGCAGCAGTCCTCCTATCCGACTGTTTCGTTCGTAGACCGTCACCCTGTGTCCGGCTTTATTCAACTGGGCGGCGGCGGCCAGGCCGGCGGGCCCGGAGCCCACTACGGCAACGGATTTACCCGTTCGGCTGGCGGGTGGATTCGGGCGGGCGTATCCCCGCTCGAAGGCTTCCTCGGCGATACTTTTCTCGATATGCTCAATAGCCACGGGAGGCTGGTTGATACCCAAAACACAGGCTGACTCACAGGGCGCCGGACAGATCCTTCCCGTAAACTCCGGGAAATTGTTGGTCGAGCTCAAGATTTCGAAGGCCTCGCGCCAATCCTCCTCATACACCGCGTCATTAAATTCCGGGATGATGTTTCCCAGCGGGCATCCACTATGACAGAAGGGTACGCCACAGTCCATGCATCGGCTTGCCTGGATGACGGTTTTTTCTTCAGACATAGGTTCATAAAGTTCCTGCCAGTCGGTTTTACGTACCTCCACGGGACGCTTATCGGGTAGTTCTCTGGTATGCTTTAAAAATCCTTGGGGATCTGCCATGACTTTATGGTTTGCTAGCCACTCTGATAGGATTAAAAGCGGCTACTTTTTATAAAAATCTACCCGCCGCTTCCCAGGAGTAAATCCAGGTTGACGGGTCGGGGGAGCACGGTGTGATTTAGCTGACGGTGGCCACTTTCACACTCACGTCGGGTTGCTCGCCCTTTCTTTCCAGGACAGCCTTATAATCCCGCGGCATGACTTTGACGAAGCGGCGCTCTTCTTCTTCCCAGTTGTTGAGCATATCCAATGCACGCTTGGAGCTGGTATAGGCGAAATGGTTACGCACCATTTGCTTCAGCAATTCCCGGTCAAACTCATTGAGGTCCTCCCGATCTACCATTTCCGTGTTGAGGCTTTTCTGGAACGCCTTGTCGGAATCATAAACGTAGGCCATGCCTCCCGACATTCCCGCACCGAAGTTCTTGCCGGTGTGGCCGAGCACCACCACTACCCCACCGGTCATGTACTCGCAGCCGTGATCACCGAGTCCTTCCACTACCGCCTTCATACCGGAGTTACGGACTGCAAAGCGTTCTCCCGCCATCCCCTTGATGTAGGCTTCTCCGGAAGTGGCTCCGTAGAATGCGACGTTACCGATAATGATGTTATCGTGGGGGTCGAAAGTAGAAAACCGGTCCGGAACCACGATCAGGCGAGCTCCGGATAATCCCTTGCCAAAGTAATCGTTGGCTTCCCCCTCCAGCAAGAATTCCACGCCCTTGGCGGTGAAGGCTCCGAAGCTCTGACCGGCGGAGCCCCGGAAGCGGAACCTGATGGCGCCGTCGGGTAATCCCGCCGCATGGAATCGGCGGCTGATCTCATTCGAAAGCATAGCGCCGACACTTCTATCGGTGTTCTTAATGTCAAAGGTGCCGGTGACCGGTTCCATTTCCTCCAGCGCGTTTTTCGCGGCAGTGATCAACCGACGGTCGAGTACGTCGGCAATACCGTGGTCCTGTTCGACCCGCTTGTAGAGTCCTACGCTTTCGTCGGTAACTTCCTTATACAAAATGGGACTGAGATCGAGGCTCCGGTACTTCCAGTGCTCTATCTCGCTGTTCATTTTCAGGTGCTCGACCCGGCCGACCATTTCGTTGATGGTGCGGAAACCGAGTTCGGCCATAATGGTCCGCATGTCTTCGGCCAGGAAGCGGAAGAAGTTGATCACGTGTTCCGGATCACCGGTAAATCGCTTGCGTAATTCGGGATTCTGAGTAGCAATGCCAACGGGACAGGTGTTGACGTGACATTTGCGCATCATTATGCAACCCTCGACTACCAGGGCCGCCGTAGCGACACCATATTCTTCAGCCCCGAGCAGCGTTGCCACCACCAGGTCGCGGCCGGTACGGATCTGCCCGTCGGTCTGTAGCGTTACCCGGTCGCGTAGTTTATTCCGCACGAGGGTCTGGTGACTTTCGGCCAGTCCCAGTTCCCAGGGAAGTCCCGCATGCCTGATGGAACTGAGGGGACTGGCGCCGGTACCACCGTCGTGACCGGAAATCAGGATGGCATCCGCGTGCGCCTTAGCTACGCCGGAGGCGATGATGCCGACCCCGGCCTTGGAAACCAGTTTGACATTGATCCGCGCGCGGCGATTCGCATTTTTCAGGTCAAAGATCAATTGGGCCAGATCCTCGATGCTGTATATATCGTGGTGGGGTGGCGGAGAGATCAATCCCACGCCCGGAGTAGACTTGCGTACCCGACCGATCCACTCGTCAACCTTGTGCCCGGGTAGCTGTCCGCCTTCTCCGGGCTTGGCGCCCTGCGCCATCTTGATCTGCAGCTCATCGGCATTGGTCAGGTAATGGCTGGTAACTCCGAAGCGACCCGAGGCAACCTGTTTGATGGCCGAACGCATGTTGCGTCCTTTATCATCCAGTTCAAAGCGGATCTCATCCTCCCCGCCTTCCCCGGAGTTCGAACGGGCACCGATCTTGTTCATGGCTATGGCCAGGGTGGTATGGGCTTCCCAGCTGATGGATCCGAAGGACATCGCGCCGGTCGCAAAGCGTTTCATAATCTGATCCGCGGGCTCTACCTCTTCGATGGGAATGGGATCGCCCTTTCGGAACGTCAACAGGCCGCGTAGCGTAAGGGCTTTTTCCGCCTGCTCATTGATGGCGTCGCGGTATTTATAATAAGCCTCCTGGTCATTCTTACGGGCGGCAATCTGTAAGAAGTGGATGCTCTTGGGATTGAAGGTATGTGCCTCTCCCCTTCTCTTCCACTGATAGACGCCGCCAACCTCGAGTTTCGGATTGGGGATATACTCCTTGGGGTAAGCCAAATGGTGGCGCACCAGTACTTCATTCGCCAGACCATCGTATCCGATACCCTCAATGCGGCTGATGGATCCCCTAAAGCATTCATCCACTACTTTGCGGTTAAGTCCCAGTATCTCAAATATTTGAGCCCCCTGGTAAGATTGAAGGGTTGAAATACCGATCTTGGACATGATCTTCAATACCCCCTTTCCGATTGCCTTGCGGTAGATCTTGATTACGTCTTTCAATTCGAAGCCCTCGGCCTCAAAAACGTTACGGGCGTGTAGGTCCGCCAGAGCGGCGTAGGCCATATAGGGATTGACGGCACTTGCTCCGTAACCGATGAGGGTGGCTACGTGGTGGGTCTCCCGAATGTCGCCGCTTTCCACCACGAGGCTTGTTTTGGCTCGGAGGCCCAGTTCGACCAAATGGTGGTGAACGGCACCCAGCGCAAGGAGGCTAGGCACCGGCGCACTGTGACTATCCGCTCCGCGGTCACTTAGCAGCAGGATATTATAACCACTCTGAACCATTGATTGGGCCTGCGCCCGGATATGCTCGACGGCTGCCTGCAGGCGGCCGGCCTGCCCGTCAGCTGGGAAAACCGTACTGATCACTCCGGCGCGGAAATCACGGTGATGCAGGTCCCGGAGTTTAGCCACCTCATCGTTGCTGAGAATGGGCGTATCGAGGTGGATGTAAGTCGCATTCGCGGCCTTAGCCTCCAAAATATTGCTGGAACTGCCAAGCATGGCGTACAGCGACATGACACTGCGCTCGCGGATGGGGTCAATAGGCGGGTTCGTGACCTGAGCGAAGAGTTGCTTAAAGTAATTAGCAATGTGTTGGCTGTGCAGCGACAGTACCGCTAGCGGCGTATCGCTGCCCATGGAGCCGATGGGATCCTTTCCTTCCTTCACCATTGGTTCGAGCATAACGCTCAGGTCCTCTTTAGTGAATCCGAACAATTGCAGGCGACGGAAGAGGGTCTTCTGGTCCATGCTGACTTCCGCTTTGCGGGCCAGCGGCAGGTTTTTTATATCCTGTTTGTACTCGTCCAGCCAGTCACGGTACGGTAAGCGCTGACAGATGATCTCCTTGAGTTCTTCGTCACCGATTACCCGGTGCTCGTCCAGATCGGCGACCAGAATGCGGCCGGGCTGTAAACGACCTTTTTTGACCACTTTCTTCTGGTCGACCTTCAGCGCCCCTGCCTCCGAAGCCACGATCAGGGTATTATCGTCAAGTAGACAGTAGCGGCTGGGCCGCAGGCCGTTGCGGTCCAGGGTCGCGCCGACCAGGATACCATCGGTAAAGCAGATAGAAGCGGGGCCATCCCAGGGCTCCATCAGCGCTTTGCTGTACTCATAAAACGCCTTTTTGTAGTCGGGCATTTCCTCATCGTGCTGCCAGGCTTCCGGGATCATCATCATCAGGGCATGCGGGATACTCATGCCGTTCAGCGTAAGGAATTCCAGGACGTTATCGAAGTTGGCCGAGTCCGACAACATGGACCCACAGACCGGATAGATCATAGCCAGTTCCTCTTCGGTGAACTTGGAGGTTTTTCGGATGAGGCTCTCTTTGGATTTCCACCAGTTGACATTACCCTGCACCGTGTTGATCTCCCCATTATGGGCGATCATGCGAAACGGCTGCGCCAACTTCCACTTAGGTACGGTATTGGTAGAGAAGCGACTGTGCACGAGGGCTATTGCCGACTTATAACCGAGATCCTGTAGATCATGGTAAAAACCGGGAAGCTGCCAGGTGGTAAGCTGACCCTTATACACGATGGTCTTATAACTGAAGGAACATAGGTAGAATTGGTCGCGGGTTTCGGGATAGGTTGTATGGATCCGGTGGGTGGCAAACTTGCGAAGGACGTAGAGTTTCCGCTCCAGATCAGCCGGATCGAGCTCCTTACGGGGTTTGACGAAAATTTGTTCCATCCGGGGTTGGGCACCGACGCTGGTCGGGCCCACCTCGTCAGCATCGTGTGGGTTCTTCCGATAGGTGATTACGTCGAAACCCAGTTCATCGCAGTAGTCCTCAAAGAGAAAGCGGCAACGCTGACTCAATTCCTTTTCCGCGGGCAGAAAGAGTTGGCCTACTCCGTAATTTCCGAACTCAGGGAGTTCCTTGCCCATTTCCGATAACTTCCGCTTGAAGAATTCGTGGGGCACTTGTGTCAAAATGCCGGCCCCGTCTCCCGAGTTGGGTTCACAACCGCACGCGCCACGGTGCTCCATGTTCGCAAGCATATATAAGGCATCCTTTACAATGCTGTGCTTTGCTTCTCCATTGAGGTTGGCTATGAAGCCTGTTCCACAAGCATCGGACTCCAGATGGGGAACGTACAGGCTGCCATCGCGGGGGGTAGTGTTTTGATGCTGCATAGGTCGGAAGGTAAAATGGTACGTAAAAGAAAGAGCTCGAAGATACCCTTATGCCACCATCTATACAATGTTCCACGCGCCTTATACCATAACTTTACCCTGATCTGGAAGGACGAAATTTCCAATACCAATATCTAAATCAACGCAAATTATTCCTCAAAGCCGGCATTTACATAATTTTAATTTTTCGTTATCGCTAAAAAACAAAATTCATGTGGAAAGCATTATCTGTACTGACTTCGATTTGAATAACTTAAAGGACCGGACAATATTGAAATTACAGAAAGTGACCATATATTATTCTATGTTCCACGCGGCTTTTTAAGTTGACACTGCCTACCCGCTGTCCCGCTTCCTTGTTATATTTGCCGATAATCAAACAAGATGTATGAAAAGCCCGGAATCTTTAAAGTCGGTAGCAGAATTCCATCGCACTTTTCGTGTTCCGGTTCTTTCCGCACCTGCGCTTCCGCCGCCCAACCGCTGCGCCCTGCGGGTTAATCTGATCCAGGAAGAGTTAAATGAATTACAGGAAGCTATTGAGCAGGGAGACTTGGTTGAGGTAGCCGACGCTCTGGCCGACCTACAGTACGTTCTTAGCGGGGCGGTGCTGGAATTCGGACTCGGAGATAAATTCAAAGCGCTGTTCGACGAAGTCCATCGATCGAATATGAGCAAAACCTGTGAGAGCCTAGAAGAAGCGGAAGCAACCGTAGACCATTATAAGCGGCTCGATCAGGATGGTCGCGTGGAACATTCCGGCGACCATTATCTGGTTTACCGAAACTCCGACAATAAGGTTCTTAAGAACATCAACTATTCGCCGGCCGATCTCGCCGGGAAATTAAAATAATATGGAGGATGGTTTTAGGCACCGGGGGCAGCGTAAGCGCCTGATTGACAAGCTGCGCAAAGCGGGCGAATTCGATAGTTGCGTGCTCGACGTGATGGCAAATATTCCCCGGCACGCCTTTCTGGATAGTAGTTTCGGAGAGTGGGCCTACCGCGACGAACCCTTTCCTATTGATTGTGAACAGACCATCAGTCAGCCTACCACGGTAGCATGGCAAACCACGGCGATCCGCTTACTTCCGCGACAAAAAGTGCTGGAAATCGGTACGGGATCCGGCTACCAGGCCGCCGTATTATCGCTGCTCGGTGGCCGCGTTTTTACCGTGGAACGTCATAAGCCTTTGTATAAACAAGCAAAACTCACCTTGAAAAAGCTCCGGTTGGACCGGGGCATCCGATTCTTCCTGCGCGATGGTAACCGGGGGCTGCCGGAGATGGCCCCTTTTGACAGAATTTTGGTAACCGCCGGTGCCAAAGAAGTTCCACAGGCCCTACTCGATCAACTGGCCATTGGGGGAATTCTGGTCATTCCCGTTGGACCGGAGAATGAGATCCAGCAGTTACTGCGCATTACAAAAACCGGGGAGGACAAGATGGAAGAAGAAATGCTTGGACTATGTAAGTTCGTTCCCTTCCGGGAAGGATTGGCCTAACTACGCAGCGTCTTCGTTGAATGTATTCAACGCCCGATACACATCCCTGTGAATGATGGTCCTGATGTGGGATTTCAGGAGCTGCTCGTTCGCAGGATCGGGGAACACCCGGTTGGTCAGTAACACGAATACGAGGTTGTTATCGGGATCGGCCCAAACACAGGTACCGGTAAAACCGGTGTGACCGACGGTATTTTCGGAAGCTCCCGCGGCAATTACGCTGCCGTGACCTCCCGCCAGGCGGTCAAACCCAAGTGCGCGGTAGTTATACGGGCCTCGGGCGGTGAATAAGTTGACGGTTGCTTCGGACAGTAAGCGGGTGCCTTCAAAAACCCCGCCATCGTTCAGCAACTGAAACAATCGTGCCAAGTCATGGGCATTGCCGAACAGTCCTGCGTGACCCGCGACGCCGCCCATCATAGCAGCTCCTTCGTCGTGTACGTAGCCCAGAATTTCCCCCCGGTTCATCCAACGGTCGACGATGGTAGGGATAAGCTGCGTAACGCCGAAGCGGTGCAGGGGTTGGTAAGCCAGCCGATGTAATCCCATTGGTCGGTAGAAATTGTCGCTAACGTATTCATCCAGGGATTTGCCGCTTATTGTTTCCACTATGAGTTGCAGCAAAACATAGTTGACATCGCTGTAGCGGTAAACCGGTCGGCGAGTGTACTCAATTTTATCGAGGGACTGCCGAAGCAGGTCAGGGGTACGATCGTCCAGCCAACGGGTGGCACTGAGGGGTAAGCGATGCAGCGCGTCGGGTTGGTCCTTTATGAATTCATCGTTCAGAAAAGGATAGATCGGTAAGCTTGGTTGAATACCCGTGTGGTGCGTCAAAAGCTGATCGATCCGATAGTTACCGGGAACCGCCGTCTTATATTCCGGCAAATAATCGGAAACCCGGCCCTTCAAATCCAATCGCCCCTCATCGTACAACTTCATGACTGCCAGCGAAGTGGCGGCGGCTTTGGTAACGGAAGCCAGGTCATACAGATCGGAGACCCGCACCGGTTCCTGCTTGGCGTAGCGATGAAAGCCGTAGGACCTTTCGTAAACCGTCTGTCCGTTTTTTAATACCGTCAGTTGCGCTCCCGGCGTAGCGTGATATCGGATGGCCCGATTTATCGCGTTATCGATTTTTTCAAACTGATAGCGGTCGATCCCGAGCTCTTCAGGATACCGAAATCCGGATCGGGTGGCCCGGAGCATTACTCCCCGGCCGTCCGGTAGCCGTCCGGTGAGGGCTTTTGCTCCAAAGAGCGCCTGGCCGATCAGGTACTCGCTTTCCCGTGAGCGAAGCGGTGCATTTATCCAGGTTAGCGAACTCGGTACTTTGAGTAAGCCCGGATCACCGAAGTGGACGACGATGATGTTATCTACGCCAAGGAGGTCGTCGTACCAATGTGTCTCCGCTGCCCGCCCGGGGGGATCATTTACCACTACCAAGGTGGGCAGGGTGCTCCTTGTGGTAAGGCCTGCCGGCAGGTCAGCACTGAAGGGAATATCCCGTACATCGCCAAATCGCCGCGCCATCTCAATGAGCTGCTGGGGTCGTTGACCCTCTTTAGAAATGATGCGCAGGGAGGAATCTCTGCTAAGGGGAAGCTGATTCCCCGGGTTCGCTACGAGAACGACCCCCTTCTCAAGACGACTATTCCTTGACAGGTCACCTGCGACATCCAGGCTAAGCACGGGCCAGCCGTGACGGGTGATCAGGGTATCTGATGCCGGCACGACGGAGAGGAGTTCCAGTAATTCTGCTGAAACCGCGGGCTCGTGTTCCGCTGGGGAGGAATCCTCCGGACCCCAGATGAGTTCCGTAACCCAATCCACGACCCAATCCCCCCAACCCTGAGACGATGCGTCTTTAGCGGAGAGCAAGAAAAGGGATGTTACTAATGCAAAAAGCTTAATTCTCATTCGGGTCACTAACGTACTACGGCGGGGCGGACGAATACCGCAAGAAAAACATTTTTGGGTACTACCTTGCCGAAATGGAAGCAACCTATGCCCTACCCTACTTCCTGTCGATCGGTATTGGTACAATAATGGGTGCACTCCTCACATGGTTGTACCTGCAATCCAGGCTGAGCCGTACACACCTAGAAAAGGAGACGGTAAAGGACGATTATGTCGGCCGGGAGCTGTACGATCAATTGCGTAGCGACGCCGACCTTCATTATGAAAATTTGCAGGAGCGGATTCACACGGAGGCTGAATTACGCTCCAACCTTGCCACGCTAACCGCCAATAACCAAGCGCTTCAACACCGATTGGATACGCAAAAAGATGACATGGAACGCCTGCAGGCGACATCCGTTGCCCAGTTTGAAAAAGCCGCAGACCGCCTATTTCAGGAAAAAAGTGAGCGATTCACTAAGCAAAACGCCCGGCAATTAGATGGTCTGCTTACGCCCTTGAAGGAACGAATTCAGGGTTTTGAAGATCAAATTCAGAAGCGGTACATCGACGAGACCAAAGACCGGGTAAGCCTGCGAAGTGAAATTCGCCATCTTCATCAACTCAACCAACAAATCAGCCTGGAAGCCAACAACTTGGCTGGAGCCCTCCGGGGCAACACTAAGGTTCAGGGCGACTGGGGAGAATGGCAACTCCTCACCCTGCTTGAAGCGAGCGGGCTGCAACAGGGCGTCCATTTTACTACCCAGTCCAGTTTTACGGATGAGGAAGGACGTCAGAAGCGGCCGGATTTCATCATCAACCTCCCGGAGAATAAGCACCTGGTGGTGGACAGCAAGGTTTCCCTGAATGCGTATGAGCGCTACTGTAGCTGCGAAGAAAATGATCAGCCAGCCCGAAAACGGGAGGCCGCCAACCACCTGCGTAGCCTCCGGAATCACGTAAGTGACCTGGCCGGCAAAAATTATACTCGGCTTTACCAAATCAATTCGCCTGATTATCTGCTGCTCTTCGTGCCGATCGAACCCGCCCTCGGACTGGCCTTACAGACGGATAAGCAGCTATTTATCGAGGCCCTGCAGAAAAACATCGTGCTCGTTACTCCGTCCACCCTCCTAGCCACCCTACGCACCGTCAGCTATATCTGGAAACAGGAGAACCAGAAGAAGAACGTCCTGGAGATCGCGCGGCAGAGCGGACTCCTTTACGATAGCTTCGTTTCCTTCACCGAGGAGTTACAAAAGATAGGTCACCGCCTGGATCAGGCCCAGTCTTCCTATCACTCCGCCTTAACCAAACTCAGCACCGGCGGCAGATACGGTGCGACGCTGATCGGCCGTGCGGAAAAACTTCGTAAGTTGGGCGCCAAGGCCAAGCGGCGGATAGATACCCGCCTGCTGGAGGAAGAATAACCCAAATTAAAGATCATGCAAAAAACCGTTTCGAATGCGCAGGCGGCTATCGAAGGTATAAAGGACGGAATGACCTTGATGCTGGGCGGCTTCGGCCTCTGCGGCATTCCAGAAAAATCCATTGCCGCCCTGGCCGATAGCGGCATCACCGACCTTACTTGTATTTCCAATAATGCCGGAGTCGATGACTTCGGGTTGGGACTGTTGCTCCAGAGTCGGCAGATCAGAAAGATGATCGCCAGCTACGTCGGTGAAAACGCGGAGTTCGAGCGCCAAATGCTGAGTGGAGACCTTGAGGTGGACCTTATCCCCCAGGGAAGTCTTGCCGAGCGTTGCCGGGCCGGTGGTGCCGGCATTCCGGCCTTCTTTACCCCAGCGGGCTACGGCACCGAAGTAGGAGAAGGTAAAGAAGTGCGGGAATTCGATGGCAAACCCCACATCCTGGAAACTGCATTAACCGCCGATTTTGCCATCGTGAAGGCCTGGAAGGGCGATACGGAAGGCAACCTTATCTACAAGGGCACCGCCCGCAATTTCAACCCCGTAATGGCAATGGCCGGCAGGATCACCATCGCCGAAGTGGAAGAACTGGTGAAGCCCGGCGAACTGGACCCGAATCAGATCCATACACCGGGGGTATTCGTACAGCGCATCTTCCAGGGAAATAACTACGAAAAAAGAATTGAGAAAAGGACAATCCGCTAAACCATGCTAGACAAAACAGGAATCGCGCAGCGTATCTCGCAGGAGCTTCAGGATGGCTGGTACGTCAACCTGGGTATCGGTATTCCTACCCTGGTGGCGAACTTCGTCCCCGAAGGCGTGGAGGTTACCTTCCAATCTGAGAACGGAATCCTAGGCATGGGCCCCTTTCCCCGCGAGGAGGAGGTGGATGCCGATCTGATCAACGCCGGCAAGCAGACCATCACCGCGCTGCCTGGGGCGGCCATCTTTGACAGTGCTACCAGTTTCGCAATGATCCGGGGGCAGCACATTCAGCTTACGGTGCTTGGCGCGATGGAGGTTTCCGACACCGGCGACATCGCCAACTGGAAGATTCCGGGAAAGCTCGTAAAGGGCATGGGTGGGGCAATGGACCTGGTCGCCTCGGCCGAGAATATTATCGTCGCCATGATGCACACCAACCGGGCCGGTGCGTCCAAGTTACTCCCCGAGTGTACCCTCCCCCTGACCGGCGTCAATTGCGTTAAAAAAATCGTGACCAACCTGGCTGTTCTGGAAGTTACCAACGATCGGGGCTTTCGCCTGCTGGAGCGGGCTCCTGGCGTAACCGTACAGCAAATAAAGGATGCTACAGCCGGCCGACTCGTGGTTGACGGAGACATCCCGGAAATGCAATTGGGCCGGGCATGATCCTTGCCGTAATTCCCGCGCGCTACTCGAGCACGAGGTTTCCAGGTAAACCCCTGGTTGATTTGGGCGGCGAGACGCTGGTCCAGCGCGTATTCGGGGCTGTCCGTGATGTGGAATTGGTAGATCGGGTTGTCGTGGCTACTGACGACCGGCGCATTTTCGATCACGTTAATGCCTTCGGCGGAGAAGCCGTTATGACCGCCCCGGATCACCCCTCCGGTACCGACCGCGTCGCGGAGGCCGCGGCAAATTATCCCGACGCCACGATTGTGATCAATGTGCAGGGCGATGAGCCTTTCATCCGCGCAGATCAGATCGCCGCGGTGCTGGCTTGCTTTAAGAATGAAGGAACCGGACTCGCCACGCTGGCGGCACCGGTGCGGGATGAACATGCCCTGCTTTCCCCGAACGTAGTAAAAGTAGTGCGTGATGAATCCGGCAATGCACTTTACTTCAGTCGTCACGCCATTCCTTATCTACGGGATATACCAATCGGCCGCTGGATCGCGGAGGGGAAGCATTTACAACATATAGGTATGTATGCCTTTCGCGCTGATATTCTACCGAAGCTGACCCGATTGAGTCCCGCGAAACTGGAGTTGGAGGAGAGCCTGGAACAGTTACGGTGGCTATCCGCCGGTTATCGCATTCAGGTAGCCCTCACCGATCAGCCCAGTCTGGGTATTGATACGCCGGCGGATCTGGAAGAAGCCCTACGCCGATTAGCCTGATCTATAGACTACCCGGCGGGGCTATCTCCGGAAAACTTCCCCGGTAGAGGGCCTTACTGCCCCGTCTGCGATTATGGAAAAATGCCCGTAGCGTATATACCGAAGAGGTGAAGCCGATAGCCTCCCAGGGAATCTCCTCCTCGGTGAACAGCTGACTTTCGAGGCTTTCCGGCCCGACACCGTATTCACCGTCGATCAATTCACCAACGAACTGCAAATAGACCTGATTGACTTTCTGCAAATTGTACACCGTTATCAGGTAATCTATTTCCACTTCGGCGGCGGCCTCTTCCCGGACTTCGCGTTTCGCCCCCTCGGCTACGCTTTCCCCATTTTCCAGGTACCCGCTGGGAACGTTCCACAGATCCATATGCCGGCTCTATCGCCCGCCGGCAGAGTAGAACGCGATCTTTCCAAACGGGTAGACAGCCGGTGACCATCTTTGGGTTATGGTAGTGGATTGTTTCGCATTGATCACAAACGATCCGCGACATATTATCGTCGTCGGGTACCCGAATTTTCAGGTCCGGAGAACCACAGTGTGAGCAATAATTCATCCTACAAGATAACCAGTTCCTCTCCGGTGCGATTACGAAGGCAAATTACCGGAACAGCCTCAGGGAATCATTATTAAAAGCAACCAGATAGGCCTGTGGCCCCTCTCCCAGCTTAAGCGAAGCGATGTTCCTCACCTGACCCGTAGCCGATTCCCCTACGTAGGCCACGCTCATCCGCAGATCTTCTTCAATGGTGAGCACCGACAAGCGCCCGGCATCGTACCAGCCCATTTCAATATTCGCGTTGAGGAAATTACCGCCGATCAGGAAGTGCGTGGCACCGTCTTGACCCGATATACGCTGTATGGCATGGATGGATGACCATTGTAATGGCCCGGGCAAGGCTTTTCGCTTAAAGCTTCCGTCGGGGAGTTGCGCGAGCAGCACACTTTCCATGGTTTCTATCTGGAACTGCCGTGCCGCTTTCCAGGCCTCTTCACCAAACAGCTCCTCCAGGTTGGCCCGGGCAAAATCCCGGGCATAGATATATTTCTTCTTCAGCCCGGGCAGCTGTTTCATCAATTCCGCATAGTTGGCAAAGGGTAGCTCGCGTCCCTGGACGTAGTAGGTCAGGACGGTTTCATCCCTTCCATTCCCGTCGAAATCATTCACGCGCAGTCGGATAGGGTGCTCCGGGCTGGGTTGTAGCTTATTGTTCGTACCGAAGTTACCCACTAACACATCCAGATCGCCATCCAGGTCCACATCGGCCACCTCCAGCGTAGTCCACCACCCCGTTCGGTCAGACAGATTTGACCGCCTGAACCGGGTGCCGTCGTTCATGAGGGCCACCACGTGACCCCATTCCACCGCTACGATCAGGTCGGGATTTCCATCGCTATCCAGATCGGCCCAACGCGCGTCGGTGACCCGCCCGATATCGTGCAGGTCGGGAGCCACGGCCTCGGTTACCTCCTCAAATACCAGATTGCCGCGGTTCCGGAAAAGGTAGGATCGGGGGTTTTCACCATAGTTGTTTGGAACCACCCGCCCAGTTATGACCAGATCAACCAGCCCATCCCCGTCAAAGTCAGCGGGTAGTACCCTGGAAGCAGTAGCGAATAGGTCATTCAGTACGTCCAGACGTTCAAAGTTTCCGCTACCGTCATTCAGGTAACTCCGCTGCTTTCGGGGTGGATGCTGCTTCTCGTATTCGTTCCCTCCGGAGGCAACGAGTAAATCCAGATCCCCGTCGTTATCCACGTCCGCAAACGCGGCGTCCACATCCTCAAATACACTGTCTCGGGCAATATCCGGAACCTCACTTCGGTAGAATGTACCTGATGCAGACTGGAGGTAAAGTACGCTGGGTTTCCACTTAGAAGATCCCACGAATAAATCGGCCAATCCGTCTCCGTTAACGTCTCCAGTAGCAAGGGCCGGACCCTCCGTAGAGATCATATGGGGAATGAGGGGCTCCCGGTTGAAATCAATGAAGGCATTCTCCGCGTGTAAATAATCGATGCCTGAACGCTCCGTCCTGTCGGTCAGCTCGGCTATGGCCGGGCTTCTACCCAGCTCCTTAAAATTGAAGGCAGGCAAACCCTTAGCATAAGCCAACTGGATCGTCTGATTGTACCCTTCCCGTTGCAGGGCGGTATAGGTTCCGTCGGGCCAAACCACCAGGATCGAATCTACCCGGGAAGTGTCGCCAAGGCCTATGTGAAGCGGGCTCAGGGCGGAGGACTGGAAGCCCCTGGCCGGGTAATGCTCGAACCGTTGCCGGGCCTCTCCACTGTAAACAATTACGCTGGTACCGATGGCATCACGGTTGCCTTGCGGTCCCTTTAGCTCCAGGCGCAAAAAAGAGCCTTCCCCATTGGGGTCAGACCGGCCATTTTCCCGCCGTTGATTTCGGTACACAAAGGGATCATCTTCAATATTATTAGTAACGACGTCGAGATCACCATCCAGATCCAGGTCGAGATATACGGCACTGTTTGAATAGGAAGTAGTGGCTCCCTTCACGCCGTTGGATACGTCCTCGAAATGGAGATCGCCTTCATTGCGGTAAAATTTGTTGCGCAATTTGATTTGCGGCATTTTCGTGACGTAGTCCAGTTCGTCACCAGGGGGAAGTCCCGCCCCGGCCAGCCGGTCGCGGTTGTCCTGGGTCTTGAAATTGATCCAGTCGATATCATTCATGCGCCGCGGAATCCCGTTGCTGATGAAGAGGTCGGTATTTCCGTCGTCGTCCATGTCGAAAAACAAGGGTGCCCACGACCAGTCCGTAGCGTGAATACCCGCCAGCGCGGCTATTTCACTAAAGCTACCATTCCCATTGTTATACTGCAGGGTATTTCGGGAAAACTGCGGGTTATAACCGAAACCAAGTTTAAACCGGAAAACGTCGTAGCCGTCTTCGGCCAGCGATTGCTTCAGAATTACCGGATCTTCCGGCAGCATGTCTAGCGAAAAAATTTCCGTAAATCCGTCGTTATTGATGTCGGCCAGGTCAACGCCCATGGTAAACCGACTGGTGTGCTCCACCATATCCGTTAGCGACTCTCGAAAAGTGCCGTCACCCTGGTTGATGTAGAGGTAGTCATTCTCGTGAAAATCATTGCCGACGTAAATGTCCGGTCTTCCGTCGTTATTGAGGTCGCCTACCGAAACCCCGAGACCGTAGCCGAGGGCGGTACCGATGATGCCCGCTTGCTCACTGACATCGGTAAAACCACCCTGGCCGGTTTCATCGGGAATGCCGTCGTTGCGGAGCAACCGGTCCCCGGCTAGTGGGTGCCGGTTCGAGCTATCAAAGCTGTTGCGGGGGCCGAAGGTTCCGTTCTGGTGTACGGAGTGATTGAGTTGAAAGCAGTCGAGATCCCCGTCGCCGTCGTAATCGAAGAACACAGCCTGCGTACCGAACCCTTCTTGATCGAGTCCATATTCTTTCGCTGCTTCCCGAAAAAAGGGAACCGTGCCTCCCTTCATTCCTTGGTTGAGGTACAATTGGTTGTGCCCACCCAGGCCTGCATATCCGCTGACCTGGCATACGTAGATATCCAGCAGGCCATCCTGGTTGATATCCACTACGGAGGCACCGGTGGTCCATCCCGGCTGGCCTGCCACCCCCGCTTCTTGGGTGACCTCGCTGAAGCGCATATCTCCCTGATTGATAAAAAGGGCGTTATCGGCGAGGTTGGCTGTGAAGTAGAGGTCCGGCAAACCGTCGTTATTGAAGTCTCCCGCAGCAAGACCTCCACCGTTGTAGAAGTACATGTAATTGAATACATTCAACTCTTCGGACAATGCCGGGCTGTTGGTGAAGTGGAGTGCCGTTCGGCCCGATTGAAGTAGTTCGAAGCCCGCGGATGCATCCGTCGTGGAATCACTTCCTCCGCTACATGCCAGTGTTGTAACCGCCAGCGCGCTTAACAGCCTCAGCATCCAACTAGGTCCAAATGCCGTGGAATGGCGTATTATGTGGGTTACCGTATCCACGCGATTATTGTATTTCCGAAGGGAGCCGGTAGATCCGCGGACGGCCATCGTTGATGGTAGCAATTAAGTAGGTACTTCCATCGAGGGTGATGATGCTTAGCCCTTTCATATCTCCGGTGATTTGCATGCCTGAGACCGTAGCCGGCAGCGTCGCGAAATGACCTTCCCCGCGATTGATTAACACTTCGCCGTAGCTGGCGTCAAGCCGGGAAAACTGGGGAAGAAAACCGGAAAAGTTCCCCCCTACGACTAGATCATTGGCGCCATCGTCATCCAGGTCGACCACCTGTATGGCGGCGATACTAGATAGCTGAGCGCGCTGCGGGAGGGCTTGGAGCCGGTAACTACCATTTGCTTCGAGAAAAGCGATAGCTGATTTAAAATAGTTTGCCGGGTAGATGTAGGCGTCCTTCAGCTTATCTTCTGTGAATAATTCAGCTATGGACCTTTGGGCGTAATCCGTATGTTTCAGATTATCCTTACGCAAGCTGGCGAGCTGGGCGGTCAGGTCCCTTTTCATGGCTAGCGGCATATCTCTTCCGTCAATCCGCTGGGTCAGAATTTTTTCCATGGTCCCGTTTCCGTCGAAATCTGCGACGTATAGTTTAGCCGGAGCCGAAGAGTCAGCGGTAAAGTAAAAGTTCTCACCGCGATTGCCGAGGATCAGGTCAAGGTCTCCGTCGCCGTCCATATCGGCCTGTTCGACCGCGTACCACCAGCCGCGGTACTGATTTAAATTCGTTTCGATTTCGGTAAGGTTCCCTTTCACATACCGAAATTGCCGGGGAGAACCCCATTCGCTGACAACGGTGAGCATGCCTTCACCCGTGGCCGGTCCGGTCTGCAGGACGGCATCGGTTACCATGCCGAGGGTGGCCAGCTGGGGAGCTACCGACCGCGTGATATCCCGGAACCGGCCAGTGCCATCGTTTTCTAGTAAGAAGCTTGGTACCGGTACACCGTAGTTACCGGGCAGACTGCGGGTCCCGACAAACAGATCAAGGTCTCCGTCCACATCAAAATCGAGTGGTACGATCACCGACGTGTTTACGCCAATTTGGGGTAAGGACCCGCTGCGCAACGTCAGATTTCCCGCCCCATCGTTAAAAAACAGCTTATCAATTAGCACGGGTGAGTTCGGCCGGGCCGCATTACCGGCGGATCCTACGTAAAGGTCAAGGTCTCCGTCGCCATCGGCATCGAAGAGGGCAATACCCGAATCTTCCGTCTGGCTCACCTGATCCAGCGCGGCTTGTTGCGTGCGGACTAGTGTACCGTTTTGCTGAAAATAGAGCTGCCCTGCCTGATTCCGGGCGCCACCGATGTAGAGATCCTCTAGTCCGTCCCCATTGATATCCCCTACGGCGGACAGCGGTCCTTCCTGACTCAGAGAGCGGATGACCAGCCCCTCGTTGAGCAAATCCAGATAATCGTCCTCCACATGGGGGGCCAGTGGCCAAATGACTTCCTGCAGCAAACCAGGCGTTTTTGGTCTCGCTGCCACGGTCGTCACTCTTCCGGTCACCGCTTGTTTCCCCGATGATCCATAGTTGACAACGAGGGATTTGTTGGACCCGATACTATCCACAACGGTCATGCTCCGATCCGGCCAGACGACCCCTACGGAATCCACGCTCTTCGCCGAGCCTATTCCAATATGTTGCACGTAATCTACGCTAGACTGAAAGCCCCGGCTGGGCATGACGGTACTAGCGTACCGGCGCTCCCCTTCGTAAACCGTTACGGTGGCCCCGATCGCAAAAGTATTTCCGGAGGTATCTCCTACCAGCCTAACCGACAGTCGGTGGTTGTCGGTAAGTTTGTCGGCCTGATTCTCATACACGAAGACCGGCTGATTGACGTTGTTGACCACTAGGTCCAGATCGCCATCACCATCTAAATCGCCGTACGCTGCACCGTTTGAAAAGGAGGGTTCGGTAAGCCCCCATTCCGCGGACATATCCTCAAAGGTTAAATCGCCCTTGTTGCGGTAAAGCTTATTGGGCAGGGGCTCGGAAGGCATTTTATCGACGATCCGTTCGATTTCTTCCTTTTCTCCCGTCAAGGCCATCTTCCGTACGATATCGTCGGCAAAAAAGTCGATAAAATCCTGGTTCGTGAGATTATGGTATATACCATTACTAACGAAAATATCACGCCATCCATCCTGGTCAACGTCAAACAGGAGTGCCCCCCAGCTCCAGTCCGTGGCTTCTACGCCGGAGTATTGCGCGATCTCACTAAATGTTCCGTCAGCATTGTTCAGCTGCAGGGTATTGTGCATGTACTGGTGGTAAAATCCCCGCTGCAACTTGAGCTGGTAATTATTTAAATTTTCGAACTGCACGGTGGTCTTCCTGCGGTAGTCGGTTTCCGGGAGCATTTCGGTGGTAAATAATTCTGGATAGCCATCATTGTTGATGTCGCCCATATCCGCGCCCATACTTGCTAGGCTGAGATGGCGCATATATTGTTCCACTTCCTCTTTAAAGGTGCCATTCCCCTGGTTGATGTAGAGGTAGTCCCGCTCGAAGAAATCGTTCGAGATGTACAAGTCCGGATAGTAGTCTCCATTGACATCCCCCACGGTTACGCCCAGCCCAAAGCCGATCAGGCTACCGTAGATACCCGCGTGGGCCGTTACATCGGTGTACCGGCCATCGTCGTTGCGCAGCAAGCGGTCTCCTCCACCCCGCAAGAAGGGTTTGACATTCCAATCTTCGGCGTAGCGTTCCCGCTGGTTGCTGAAATTAAGCGTATTGACCGGGATGAAGCTGTTATTCAGTATGTATGCATCCAGATCCCCGTCCAGGTCGTAATCGAAAAACGCGGCGTGAGTGGAATATCCGTCATCGTCGAGTCCGTATTCTTCCGCCGCTTCCCGGAACGTACCGTCGTGCTGGTTGAGAAAGAGGGTGTTGCGTTGACTAGCTCCCCGCTTAAATCCCGCATTGCAGACGTAAATATCCAGCCAGCCATCGGCATTGACATCGACCAAATTAACCCCCGTGCTCCATTGGTCGGCGAGCGCGATCCCCGAAGCGGCGGATACATCTTCAAATTCCCAGTTGCCCCGATTTAGGAACAATTTATTGGGTCCTTGATTGGCCGAGAGAAAGACATCTGCCCTTCCATCGTTGTTGAGGTCCCCAATACCGACTCCCCCACCGTTATAGAAATTACGGTAGCTGAAAATATTGAAATCCGGCGTATTTCTTACGGTATTAGTAAAAGCGATACCCGTGCGCGTCGAATCCAGCAGCTGCAGCATCGGGGCCGTATTCGAGGTAGTTGAATCCGGCCCATCTGGGGCACTGCACTTCAGTAAAAAGGTGAGGAAGATTAGGGAAAAAATTCTGGGCATACCGCATTCGGGGATGTAGCCAAAGATAAAAAAAGAGCGAGTAGCCAGGCTACTCGCTCTTCTTATCTTTAGGCAGTTAGCGTACCTAAGTGGGTTAATAACCTGGATTCTGCGTCAGGTTCGGATTGGAATCCAGGGCCTGCTGCGGAATCGGAAACAGTACCCGGGTAGGGTCGGTAACGGTCTTATGATCCCAGGTATTGGTAAAGGTGCCAAAACGGACTTGATCAACCCGGCGAAGACCTTCCCAATAGGTTTCGAATCCCCGTTCCATAAGCATGGCATCCAGATCGATGGAATTAAGTTCAGGGGTTCCGCGCGTACTACGCATCAGATTAACCGTTTCCAGGGCACCCTCCGTATCGCCGAGGCGAAGCTGCGCTTCCGCTTTGTTGAGCTGGGATTCGGCGTAGCGAAGGATGATGTACTTGCCGGAACGTGCCGGGTGGTATTTGATTACGCGAATACCGGCATTGGTTGGCACACCGGCCAGATCGACGTCCTCGGTAAAGAAGAGCGGTTGCTGGGTACGGGTATCGATGAGGATATCACCATTTTCATCCACTTGCTGGCCCTCGAGGAATCCGACACCGATTCCGGAAGAAGCCGTTCCATCGGGAGTCGGTTCCCGCCCGAAACGGGGGTCAGCCGGATCGAAGGAATTGTAAAAATCCGCCAGGGTAGTAAATCCATTCCAGCCGGAAGGAGTCTGACTGTAATGAAGGGTCATCATCCAACGGTTCTCCGGGGAACCCTGATTACTTACCAGAATGGGTTCATTGTCCGATCCCGCTTCGAATATCCCGAAGTAGTCGTCATCAAAACTGTAGCCTTCCGCGGTCACCGCATCTGCGTACTCGATCACTTTTTGAAGATCCGCCGCGTTATGCTCGTACGGACCGGCGGGATTTTCCGCTTCGTATACCGCCTTATTAAGGTACATCCGCGTTAGCATGGAATAGGCCGCGGCCTTCGTCCCCTGGATGTTTTGTCCGGGTCCGGCTCCGGGAAGATCATCGATGGAAGCCTCCACCTGGCTGATGGCAATATTGATAGCATCGCTTCGCGAAATTACGCGGGGGAGTTCATCCACCCCCTGTTCGAATTCCCGGAAGGGAACCACGCCGTACAGGTCCAGTACATGCCACATAAAGAAGCCCTGGAGGAAACGACCTTGCGCCTGCTGCTCGGCATTCGGATTAGCGGCCAGAATCTCCGCCGTATTGAAGATGCGGCTGTTAAGTGTGTTCCAGGCGTTCAGCACCTGTGCGTGAGTGGGGTCCCAGGTATGCGCGTGAAGGGTACGCCATACTCCGTTATCTCCCCAGTCGACGCCCCGCGTCGGCGGGATCATCTCATCCGAGGTATGCTGAAACAGGCTGTAAGTGTTGGCCTGATCCGTGAAAGTCGACAGACCATTGTAGGCAGCTTCGACTAGTTGGGCCGGGTCACCGGCGGCTTGACCGGCGCCGGTGTCTTCCACCACAATGGAATCGACCTCTTCAATAGCCAGATCGGTACAGGCGGAAAGCCCGATTAGTACCAAACCGGCCTGCGCCAGAATGCCCCACTTAAGGAGTTGAAATTTCATATCTATAGTATTTTTAGGACAAATATCTGTTTTTTCCAGAATAATGTTGGGAACTCTTTGACGTACAACCGATTAAACTGAAAAATAGATGTCGTTTGTCGATCATTATTGGTTAGAAAGTCGCGTTTAGTCCGAAGGTTACCGTTCGGGCCCGGGGATAAGCAGTATAGTCGATCCCAATGGAAGGTACGCCATTGATTGGTTTACTGATGCTCACTTCCGGATCCTGACCACTGTACCCCGTAATAACGAACAGGTTTTGCCCGGTAATGGAAAAGCGCATGTTCGATAGTACGGCCCCTTCATTCGTAGGAATGGTATAGCCGAGGCTCGCGTTTTGCAGGCGAACAAAATCGCCACGCTCCACGAATCGGGTCGACACATCGGGGGCATTCAGGGATCCTTCTCCGTTCCCCAGCACATCACTGGAGACGTTCCGGCCGTTTGCCAGTGCACCGGCAGTGAAGAAGGCATTCGCCGTATTGTTGTAAATCGAGAAGCCGAACTGGCCGGAGAAGAACAAATTTACGTCGAAGTTGCCGAATCCAAACTGGTTGGTAAATCCACCGGTGACCTTGGGCAGAGGGCTTTCTCCCGTAAACTGCTGGAAGTCTCCTTCGGGGTAGATGGAGTTCCCTTCCGCGTCAAATCCGCCAAAGGGGCGAAGGAAAAAGGCGTATAGGGGCTGCCCACCGGCGATACGCTGGGCGAAAGCACCGGTGAGTCCCTGCCCACTGATATCACCCGTATTGATCAGGCCGGAGAAGTTCTTCACGATGTTGTTGTTGTAACCAACGTTGAAGATGACATCCCAGGTAAAGTTGGGTTGATCCACGGCGATGTAGTTGATGGAAAGTTCCACGCCTTCGTTGATCACGTCCGCATCCAGGTTCTGCCATACGAAGGGCTGTACGGCCGGCTGAGCCGACTGCACCTGGATAAGAAGGTCATTCGTGGATTTGTAGTAATAGTCTACCGAGCCACTGATCCGGTTGTTGAAGAAACCCCAGTCAATACCCGCATTCAGTTGAGCCGTTGACTCCCACTTAAGATCGGGGTTTGCAAAGGCCACCGTACCCAAGCCACCACCGTCGATGGTGGTAGTACCGGCGTTATAGCCATAGTTGCCGTAGCGCTGACGCCGCTGATACTGATTGTGCGGAATCTCCTGGTTGCCGGTCACCCCGTAACCGACACGCAGTCCCAGATCGGAAAAGGATTCCGGTGCGAAGCCTTCCTCCAGCAGTCGCCATTTGAAGGCGAAGGAGGGGAAAAGTCCATAGCGGTTACCACTGCCGAAACGAGTAGAGCCATCAGCCCGTAAGGTTGCGGTCAATAGGTATTTGTCGGAAATATCAAATTTGAGTCGTCCGTAAAAGGACTGCAGCTCATCCTGGGTCCGGAAGGAGTTGCCGAAGGCTCCGGTCCCCCCTACCTGGTCGGCGGACGAGACGTTGTTGATCATGACGTTGAGATCGGAGGTGCGGAAATTGGCGTAGCCGCTGCTTTTACCAATACGCTCAAAGTTTTGGTAGGAATAGCCCAGCAAACCTTCGAAGTTGATTGCTCCGCCCATGTCGGTATTCAGGGTGAAATAGTTTTCCCAGAGGTCGTTGTTGACCTGGAGATCATTGAGCGTCAGTCGACCGATGCCTTCCACGCCCTGGATCACCTGATCGCGGGACTGTGCGTCGGCGCGCGAGGAGAACGAACGGTCAATACCGTATACGGACTTGAAGCTCAGAGCATCGGTTATGGCAAACTCAGCTGCCACGTTACCCAACATGCGTAGGGTATTGGTATAGCCTTCGTACAAATTGAGGAGCGCCAGCGGATTAGGTTCCGTCTGGCTGACCTGGTTGTAGGTTCCATCCGGGTTGAAAATAGGCTGGGTGGGGTTGGCCTTGAGTACGTTTCCTAGCAGGTCACCCTCGAAGCCTGAATTCGTTGTGATCGGCACATTGTCGTCGTGAATATCCGACACCGTCACCTGCGTAGACAGGCCGAGCCGGTCATTAACAAATCGCTTTGTGCCGTTGAAACGGGCCGAAATCCGCTGGAGGCCGGATTGCTCTACGATTCCCTGTTGATCCAGATACGAGGCCGAAAAACGGTAGCTTCCACCTTCATCCCCACCGCCAAAGGAAAGGTTGTGGCTCTGAGTGAAGGCGGTGCGGAAAAGCTCATCCTGCCAGTCAACATCGGATCCTCCGTCAAGAGCGTCTGTTGCGGCATCACCATTAAAGGAACGATACGCTTCCAGGAATTCTTCCGCGCCGAGGATATCGTAGCGCTTGGAAATTCCGGCCACGCCGATATTTGTTTCATAGGTTAGCCGCCCCTGACCACTCGCTCCGGATTTGGTTGTAATGATGACCACGCCGTTGGCTCCACGGGAACCGTAGATGGCGGTCGCGGAAGCATCCTTCAGAACGTTGATGCTGGCAATATCACTGGGATTGAGAAAGTTGAGGGGATTGCGGGCGGTAGTATTACCGAGGCCGCCGATCGTACCGCTTGCCGAAGTGTTCTCTCCACTAAGGGGAACTCCGTCGACGACGAAGAGGGGGTTGTTGTTCGACCGTACCGAGGAAGTACCCCGGATACGGAAATTGACCCCGGCTCCGGGCTCACCGCTCGTTTCGGTCACCTGAACACCAGCGGCCCGACCCTGAATGAGCTGTTCGGGAGACGTAATGACTCCTTTGTTGAAATCCTCCTCCGATAACACGGTAACCGCACCAGTAAGATCTTGCTTTTTGACAGAGCCATAACCCACAACGACGACCTCCTGCAACAGCTCGCCCGAAGTGAGTTCGATGTTGTACTCGGTTTGGCCTTCTATCAGGGGAATTTCCTGCGTTCCGTAACCCGTATAAGAGATGGTAATGGATGTAGCTTCCTCCGGTACGCTGAGATTGAAGTTACCGTCAAAGTCAGTTACCGTTCCCGTTGAGGATCCGGTTACGACTACGCTGGCACCAATGAGGGGATCGCTGGTTTCGGCATCTATAATGGTTCCGATAATGGTCTGCTGGGCCATCCCCGCCGCTGAGAGCAGAAACAAGGCCAACAGTAGCCCCATACCGCGAATGGATTGGTATAATTTAAGTTGCATACTGAAAATTGATATATAAAAGTGATGTATATAGACATGAGGAGATGCCTGCTCCCGGTAGGAAGCGGCATTCCGCTGATTGTATTGCGAAGTAGTGGCCGGGCCATAGCCTCGGTGAATGAATTGCAAGTGATCGAAAGTTACATAATCGAGATAAACAAATGTACTTCAGCCTGCTCCCCAACGCAATGATTATTAATCAAAGCGACCGAAGACCGACCAAATTACATTATCTAATCAACTTGGCCATCATACCTTTGGAATGATACCCGTGTGAAGATACCGTTGAAACGTACGGAAAACTGCATTCGCTGCCTTTTGTTTCAGATTTGATACCCCAAGACGCCACTCAAACCTAAAAACTGGTAGCCCTTCATGAATACACGCTGCTCCCGCGATCTCGCCCTGGCCATTTTGGGAGTACTGTGTGCATCCTTCATCTCGGCCCAACGTCTCGACATGAAGGTGCTTGGGAATTACCGGCAGATAGAGATTCCGTTCGACGTCGAGAACGACTTTATCGTCATTCCGATCCTGCTCAACAACTCGATCCCGCTCCGATTCATAGTCGACACCGGAGCAGAGAACACCGTGCTGCTGGACCGCACGATGACCGATCTGCTAAATATTAACTACCAGCGGTCGTTCGAGGTCCGCGGGTCCGACATGGACCAGATACTGACGGCCCACCTCGCCACGGGAGTGAATTTACGTTTAGCCGACCGCTTGCTGGCGAGAAATCGAACCGTACTGGTTCTGGAAGAGAATTACTTCAACTTTGAACGCATCACGGGAACGAATATCCACGGAATCCTGGGAGCTGACTTCCTCATGCGCTTCATTCTCGAAATAGATTATCGTCGGCAGGTTATCATCCTCCACGACCCCGCGGACTTTCGCCTTCCTCGCGCCTATAAAGAAGTTTCCGCCGATTTCGTGCGCAACCGCCCCTACCTGGAAATCGAAATAGGCGTGCTAACCGAAAGGCCCACGAAGCGGCGGTTACTAATGGATACCGGAGCAGGTCTTAGTTTGCTCATGCATACCTATCCTGATTCCGTCCACGTGGATCTTCCCGAGCAAACTATACCTACCTACATTGCCAGTGGCCTAGGTGGAACCCTGGAGGGCAGCGTAGGCCGAAGCCGTATAGTGACCCTGGCAGAACGCGATATGTCCAATGTCGTCACCTATTTTCAGGAGGTGGACAGTGCCAACTACCAGTACCTCAACAAACGCGAGGGGATCATTGGAAATCAAATCCTGCGAAGGTTCCGAGTGGTGGTTGATTACGTTCACCGTAAGGTCTACCTCAGAGCGGAAGGGGGGCGGTGGAAACGCAAATTCCGGTTCGATCGATCGGGTTTGAGCCTACTCGCAGGTGGCTCCAACCTGCGCAGCTATACGGTAAGCAACGTCGTACCGGGTAGTCCCGCCGACGAGGCAGGCATCCAGGTGCGGGACAGGATCCGCATGGTAAACGGCGTACCGGCAAGTCTACTCAGCCTAGAGTCCATCATCCGAAAGTTGCAGCGCAGACCCGGCAAACGGATACGTCTGCGGATCTACCGGGCGGGGCGGCTCTACGATATTGAATTCCGCCTGCGAAACCTTATATAACGTGTTGCACTCCTACCCTTTCATAACACCTCCGGCCATGCGCGCTATTTTCCTAATGCTACTATTATCGGTCACCTTTATGCTACGGGCTCAGCTTATCGGCGACCGGCAGAATGGATTAGCCAGCTATTATTCCACCGAATACGATGGAGCCGAGACCGCCTACGGTGTGATCTACGACAAGGACGAACTTGTGGCAGCGCACAAGGCATTTCCACTTAACAGCACCGTACGAGTTACCAACGAATCCAATGGGGAGTCGGTCGTTGTCCGAATTATCGATAAAGGGCCCTTTATCCGGGGGCGCATCATCGAACTCAGCGAGCGCGCTGCTGCCGAAATTGGCATGCTCGGCGAACGGACCGTCCCGGTGGAACTGCAATTGCTATCCACGCCAGATCAACAAGCACTCCAACCGACGCCGGCAGCCTCGTCATCAAACCCTACGACCACCCCTCCCGCACCGATAGTCCGGGAAGCCGAAGCCGAATCATCGCCTGCATCCGCCCCTTCCGCTCCCACCATTTCTCCAGCTCCGATTACGACAAGCCCGGCGACTAAGCCCGATCCCCCGTCCGTACCCTTGAACAAACGGACGTTCACGGAGGGCTTGTACCAGATCAACGTTCAGCCGCCCAAAGAGGGACGGTACGGCGTACAGGTGGGCAGTTTTAATAATTTGGAAAGCGCAATGGATAAGGTCGTGGAATTAAAGGCTCGCTACTTCGACGAAATCCTCCTTCATAAGGGGCGTACGAACGGCCAAGCGGTGTATAAGGTGATCCTGGGAACATTCTCTGACCACGATAGTGCCCGCCATTATGCAGCCTCTCTAAAACAACGGTACGGTATTCCGGGGTTTACTATTGATCTACCACGTTAAAATAGCTGACTGTCATGCCCTACCGAATCCTTTTAATTCTTTCGATAATCCCCCTGCTTGCCTCCTGTGTTTCCAAAGCTCAGTACGACACGCTCACCGTGGAAAGGGATTATTACCGCAACCAGACGGCAGCCACCGACAGCACAACCGCCCAAATGCTGCAGACGATAGAAGATAGTCTGCAACAAGCAAGAATGGTCCGGAACCGTCAGCTCCGGAAAATCGAAGATCTGACGGGTACAAACCGCTCGCTACACGACAGGATAAATGATTTGACGGAAAGGTATGAGTCCATTATGGAGCAAAACAGTTCCCTGATTTTCGCCCGAGGCAACGATGGAAGCCTTCAGCAGGATTTACAGGATTTACAAGCCGAACTTGACCGACGGGAGGCCACGCTCGACCGACGGGAGCTCCAGCTCCAGGCTCGCGAAGAAAGCTTGTCCAGCCTCGACCGGATGCGTAACGAGCAACCGGAAGTCTATGGTTCAGACATGGAGCCCAGAGGGACCAGTCCCGTCGATCCGGAATCCGCCGCACGGGTACGTATCGAAAGGCTTCAGGAGGAGTTACGCCAACTCATGTTGGCGCTGACCGATACCGGATACGTTTTGCGCCGACCTGACGAGATCACCTTGGAACTGGTCCTGGGTGGCGAATTAACTTTCGAAGGCAATAACAATGTCAGCCTGGCAGGCCAGCGAATCCTTCGCCGACTGGCCGGTACGTTGCGCAACTACCCGGGACTGAGCTACACCGTTATCGGCCACGCTGAAAGTGTTGATGGAGACCCGCTCCTCGCCTATCAGACGAGTACCGAACGGGGCATCAGTGTAGCCCTTCAACTGGCCCAATTCGGTATTGACTCCGGGACGATCATAGCGGGCGGCCAGGGGTACTACGGTCCGGACGATACCCCCCAACTTAATGGCCTTGACAACGAACGGCGAACGCAGATCGTCATTCGGTCGACGGAATAATTGATCTCCTGTAGCCTTCGACCAGCTGGATAACCCTGCCGTAGTTCAGTAGCCCTTCCTGTATTCCCTGAGCCTTTAAATACGCCGTGTAGGTTGCATCGCGGAGTACGGGGGCTATATCTCGGTATAACTCACCATTCGCATAGATAGCTTCCAGATCGTTGCGTATTCCCGGATCGAGTTCGGTTCCTCGCCACTCAAGATAACCCTCCGGATCGGCATACCGCAGTTGACCGGCCAGGTGTCGCCAATAGGCTAATTCAAGCGAGTACCGGAGGACGGGATCGGAGGTTTCGACCGCGGCAAGGTACCCCCAGAAGGAGCAAGTACCCTCATCGCCGAAGCCATAGGCATGCGCTAACTCATGCGCCATCACCGCGGGTTTCTGCAGCGGGTGTAAGCCGGCATCTATGTTACCCTGCCCGGCCCAGGGCCAATACACCCCCGCCGTACTTAAACGGAGCAGAACGCCTCTAGGCAACAATTCCCACGCCCTGGGTTTTCCCGGCGCGGGGTAAGCATGCCGCAGCAGGGCGGCAGCAACTAGCGGGCGAAGGGTGGCTTCCAGGTCGGCCGAAAATCGTTCCTCCGCAAGTGTAAAGGTATCGCCGGTGATCGTGCCGCGGATGGCACTTAACTCCGCAGCGGTCGTGTAAACGCGCTCGCGCAACTCCTCCACGGATGGAGCATATGTCGAAAAACCCATCCGGTCCTCTACTTCCTGCCGGCCATAGTTGAATCCCCACAGCCATAGGAAAGCCAGCACCAGGGCCAAAAGGTACGTCATTACGTAAAGCCCCGAGGAAAATGCAGCTCCCCTTTTTCCTACTCTAGGCGTGTGCTTTCGGATCGCCAAAAAGCGACGGATTTCTAACGCGGCCAGCACAATGACCCCTAACCAGAAGAGGTAGAAAAGGGGGAACGGTATCCAGCCCAGTGTATAATCCCACACAGTTCTCACGACGGGGAATAGATGGCGGCTGTAGCCTTCTTCTATGACCGTTTCCGGCAATCCGATCCGTAAACCGAGTGTGAGCAAGGTTATTACAAGCAACCAGGGGAGGGCGGCGGGGCGCAGGTGAAGGGGAACTCGGGGCAGGGTCACGTGTTGGGGAAGGAAAGTTTGTACATACAACTATCACGGCGCACTCGCGTTTAAACGTTGTGTGATTTGCACGTATAATTTAAAATAAAGCAAAATGGCTTTTACGCTAACCGACAGCAACTTCAAGGAAGAAGTACTCGAAAAAAAAGGAATCGCCCTCGTAGACTTTTGGGCAGAATGGTGCGGCCCCTGTAAGATGATCGGCCCTGTCGTTGAAGAACTTTCTAAAGAATATGACGGCAAGGCGCTGGTCGCTAAGGTCGACGTGGATGAAAACGCCGAATTGACCCAGCGTTACGGCGTTCGCAATATCCCGACTATCCTGATCCTCAAAGACGGAGAGGTAGTTGACAAGCACGTGGGCTTTGCGACCAAGGAAGCGCTGGCCC
The DNA here is from genome assembly GCA_963747415.1 of Lewinellaceae bacterium. GTDB lineage: Bacteria > Bacteroidota > Bacteroidia > Chitinophagales > Saprospiraceae > Neolewinella. The sequence goes on from CAVVFF010000007.1 coordinate 1,130,189, forward strand.
AAAAGATTGAAGCACAACTCGAGACCGCCTAAGCGGCTCGAAACAACCTGATATCAGGCCTCTCCGGTTGCCCGGAGGGGCCTTTCTATTTTGATTAAATCTAAATAAGAGCCCACTTCCGCCCGCCTCGCAACCAGTTTCTTGCTGTACGGATTTACTTCTTAGCTTTGCCGCTCACAAAACTATAGTCTTCAATATGGCGACAAAAACCGCAGATCGTACAGTTTCCCGCGTCGGCTGGTTCGGTAAAATGATCACCTCCAGCGTTGGTCAGAAGATCGTCATGTCCCTTACCGGTTTGTTCCTGATCTCCTTTCTGGTAGTACACCTGATTGGAAACCTTCAACTCATAATGGTAGATGACGAGGGTTACAGCTTTAATAGCTACGCCTATTTCATGACCAACAATCCGGTCATCAAGACGACCTCTATCCTTCTTTATGCTTTTATCATCCTCCACGCCATACAGGGCCTGGCGCTGTGGTATTACAACCGCAAAGCCAGAGGAGCAACCCGTTACGCCGTGAAAGTAGACCGTACGGCTGGCGCAAGTAAGTCATCTTTATATATGGGCTCGTTGGGTATGGTGATCCTGATCTTCATCATCGTTCATATGGTGCAATTTTGGGGGCAGATGCACTTCTCCGAGAATATCGGCCCTTTCGAAGCAGAAGGTTATGATGGTGCCAAAGACCTGTATGCCCTGGTGAGCGTGACATACCAAAATATTTGGATGGTCATCTTCTACGTGATCGCGATGATCTTCATCGCCTTTCACCTCTGGCACGGTTTCCGCTCCTCCTTCCAGACCCTGGGTCTGAATCATAAAAAATATACCCCCCTTATCAAGGCTGTAGGTTACGCCTATAGCGTCTTGGTTCCGCTTGGTTTTGCCGTTATTCCCATCATCATGTACCTACGGCACCAAGGCGCCCTGTAATTAACAGCCGAAGAAATAATATTATGCCATTTGAACCCAATGTACCCTCCGGCGAATTAGCTGAAAAGTGGAAGCAGTATCGCTCCTCCATGCCACTGGTTGCGCCCAATAATAAGCGCAGACTGGAGGTGATTATCGTAGGGACAGGACTGGCCGGAGGTGCCGCCGCGGCCACTTTCGGTGAGCTCGGTTACCGCGTGAAGGTCTTTACCTTCCACGACAGTCCGCGTAGAGCGCACTCCATTGCCGCGCAGGGGGGCATTAACGCGGCTAAGAATTACCAGAACGACGGTGACAGTGTATACCGCTTGTTTTATGATACGATCAAGGGAGGTGATTACCGCAGCCGGGAAGCCAACGTGCACCGTTTGGCAGAGGTGAGCGTTAACATCATCGATCAGGCCGTTGCCCAGGGCGTACCCTTTGCGCGCGACTACGGTGGTCTGTTAGCCAACCGGTCGTTCGGCGGAGTGCAGGTCAGCCGGACATTCTACGCTCGGGGTCAAACGGGCCAGCAATTGCTCTTGGGAGCGTACCAGTCGCTCAGTCGCCAAATCAGTCTCGGCAATGTGGAGCTTTTTAACCGCCACGAAATGGTTGACCTGGTCATGCAGGACGGCAAAGCCCGGGGCATCATCGCCCGCAATCTGTTGACCGGAGAAACCGAACGCCACGCCGCCCATGCGGTAGTATTAGGCACTGGAGGGTATGGCAACGTATTCTACCTTTCCACCAACGCCATGAATTCGAACGGTTCAGCCGCCTGGCGTGCCGTGAAGCAAGGAGCCTATATGGCCAATCCCTGCTTTACGCAAATCCACCCTACTTGCATTCCGGTTAGTGGCGAATACCAGTCTAAACTTACCCTAATGTCCGAATCCCTTCGCAACGACGGGCGGGTTTGGGTTCCCAAGAGCCAGGAGGATGCCGCAGCGATCCGCGAGGGCCGTAAAACGGGCCTCGATATCGCTGAGCAGGACCGGGACTATTACCTCGAACGGCGCTATCCGGCATTCGGCAACCTCGTACCCCGAGACGTAGCCAGTCGGGCGGCAAAAACCGCCTGCGATGAGGGCTTAGGAGTCAGTCCTACGGGCCTGGCCGTTTATCTTGACTTCGATGCGGCTATCGAACGCTACGGTAAATCGAGGGCACACAGTCTGAACGAGGGGAATGCCAGTAAGATCCGCATCCGCGAATTGGGCGTAGCCGTTATCGAGGAGAAGTACGGCAACCTTTTTGAGATGTACGAGAAAATCACCGGCGAGGACCCCTACGTTATGCCCATGAAGATCTATCCCGCGGTACACTATACCATGGGTGGTCTCTGGGTAGACTATAATCTCCAAACCAATATTCCGGGGCTATTCGCCATCGGGGAAGCCAACTTCAGCGACCACGGGGCAAACCGTCTCGGAGCCTCCGCCCTGATGCAGGGACTCGCCGACGGCTACTTCGTTCTCCCCTACACTATCGGCACCTTCCTTTCCCAGGAAATCCGTAACCCGATGATTGACCCTGACGGTCCTGCCTTTCAGGAAGCGGAAGCGAAAGCAAAAGAACGCATCCAGCGGATCATGAATATCCGTGGAACAAAATCAGCGGAGACTTTCCACCGTGAACTCGGGAAGATCATGTGGGAGTACTGCGGTATGGCCCGCAATGCCGAAGGCCTGCAGAAAGGTCGCCGCATGATCAGGGAACTGCGCAGGGAATTTTGGGAATCCGTCTACGTGCCAGGCGAGATCAACGAGTATAATCCGGAGCTGGAGAAGGCGCTCCGCGTGGCCGACTTCCTGGAGTTGGGGGAGCTGATGATGCTGGACGCGCTGGATCGCAACGAAAGCTGCGGCGGACACTTCCGGGAAGAGTACCAATCGGAAGACGGTGAGGCCCTGCGCCGCGACGATGAATTCGCCTACGTAAGCGCCTGGGAATGGGATGATAACGACCCCATCCTGCACAAGGAAGAACTGATATTCGAAAACGTGGAGCTGAAGACCAGATCCTACAAATAATCCGTAGTGGAAAACATGAACCTCAAACTCAAGATCTGGCGTCAGGGTGGCAAATATGCCACCGGCCAGTTCGTGAACTACGAGCTGGGCGGCGTAAGCTCACATATGTCCTTTTTGGAAATGCTTGACGTACTGAACGAAAAGCTGATAAACGAAAAGCAAGAACCTATTGCTTTCGAGCATGACTGCCGTGAGGGAATTTGCGGAACTTGCTCCCTGGTGATCAATGGATACCCCCACGGCCCAATGCAGCAGACCACAGCCTGTCAGCTTCACATGCGCCACTTCCACGACGGCCAGACAATCACCATCGAGCCATGGCGCTCACGTGCCTTTCCCGTTGTAAAGGACCTGGTCGTCAACCGCGATGCATTCGATCGAATCATCCAGGCGGGAGGATACATCAGTATCGATACCGGTCAGGCCCAGGACGGCAACGCTATTCCAATCGAAAAGGACCAAGCCAGTCATGCCTTTGACGCCGCAACCTGCATCGGGTGTGGTGCCTGCGTAGCCGCTTGTCCCAACGCCTCCGCCATGCTGTTCGTCAGCGCGAAGGTGAGTCACTTGTCTCAGATGCCCCAGGGTAAGGTGGAGGGTGAAACACGGGTTCAGCGGATGCTTGCGCAGCACGATGCCGAAGGTTTCGGGCGTTGTTCCAACATCACCTCCTGTGAGGCGGAATGCCCGAAAGGTATTTCCGTGGAGCACATCGCACGATTGAATCGCCAGTACATTGGCTCTACCCTGGGCAGCGAAAAAGTAGCCAACTAAGGTTATTTACCTGGCCGTGAAATAGTACGTGATTGAATAGGTGTAGGCCGGAATAGGTTCCTGTGCCGGAACGCTTCGCTGCTGGGTAAGCACCAGCTCCTGAGCCGTGATAGTTACTACGTCATAAACCGACTCGGTAGAATTAGCCGGATCGGACACGGTCAATTTCGTGACGTTCAAATCAGCAGCATATGCTTTATCATCAAATGGTGTCAGCACGTGCTCGGGTCCGTTAGGTGGGCAGTCTTCTCCATCCACTCCGTATCCCATTACGTCCAGATCAAAAAATAGCGCATCATCCTTCTCGCAACTTTCGACGATGGTAGTCGCTACAACGTAGCTGTCCTTTTCTTCGATTAACTCCTCTACGGTGGTGTCGTAAGCCAGTAAGGTGCTATCGGGTATGCCCACGATAGCGCTCATGAGGTTACTCGCTAAGTCACTTTCAACACTTACGATCTGCCAACCCTGAAACCTTCCGAGCGTGATGAGCGGATTGAAGACATCGTCATCCTCACAAGCTGAAACGGTGATGACCAGGAATAGACTCAGGGGTACTAAAAACTTCATAGCAGATTTATTTGGTTGATCAGGAAGAGGAAAAATTCAATGTTCCTTTACCGATAGCGACGACAACAAGGTTGAGAGGCTTAGCCAATTCCAGATGTCAAACCTGGGTATTAAACTTCCCTGTATACCGTTGTGGATAATTTCCGGATGCAATCGGTTGCTGGGCCCGGCGCTGCAAACTTACTGCATCATTACTTGGGCATATTCAGCCTCATCACCAAGCGATATGCCAGGAGTTGGGATCCTATTCGGATACGTATCATCGTTACAACGGACGACCAACATGGGGAGGTGAGGCGTTAGGCAGCGCTGGTTTACTGAACCTTGAAGTTGTAACTGATCCGGCCGCATTGCTCCGCGGGAGCCAGCGGGTTGGCATCAAAGCGCCAGCGGTAAGCATTTTTGCGTGCCGCGGCAACCAGCGTCGGGTCAGCGGTACTGCTCCCGTTCTGGGTGTAATCGGCGCGGGTGATCTCCCCATTGGGGTTGACACATACCTCGATTACTACGGTACCGGAAACCTGGCTGTTTTCTTGTACGGGTGGACTGGCGCGCACGCCCCGGCCACCAAGCCCTCCGCTTACGCGTCCACTACTGGTGGATATGCCACTCAAGCGATCGGCGTTTGGGTCTCCTTCATCCGTGCCCTGGTTACCTGGCCTTCCGGTATTGCCGTTTCCGGATCCGGATCCGAAAGCCCCCCCGAGCTGCCCTTTGAGGGCATCCGCCTCAGCCTGCCGTCGACGTTGGGCTTCCAGTTCGGCCTGACGCAGCCGTTCGGCCTCTTGCTCTTGCCGACGACGGGCTTCCTCGGCTTCCTGTAGCCGCCGACGTTCGGCATCCGCCTCCTGCTGAATCCTACGCTGCTCGGCCTGACGTTCCGCTTCTTCGCGGGCCTTCTGTTTTCGCAATGCTACGACCGCGGGGTCCTCGGTAACCACTACCTCGCGCTGTTGGGGTTGCGGTTCGGGATCCACCTTCGGAGGTGGCGGCGGTGGCGGATTTTCCGGCAGCGGCGGCGTCGGCACGACCTCCTCCTGCTCCTCCGGTTGGGAAGGAGCGGCAGCGTTTTCTTCTCCCTGCCCTGCGTTAACGAATCCCAGATTTACCAAAATGCCCGGCTGGCCGGGGGGGGGGTTCTGAAAGAAGAATATCGGCCACAATAAAAGGGCAATAATCAGTATCGTTCCGACCGTGGCTACGATTTTACCCGTGCGGTCGCCACGCTTTTCGCTTTCCGATAGTGTGATGTCCATAACTTTAAATTTTCCCTATAGATGCAAAACACCATAGGAATGCATATTAGTGTATTTACCCGCGGGACTTTACGATTAAGATAACCCCTGGCACCTGCGCTTGCCGCCCTAAGCCCTTCTGGCTTCCCAGACCAACCAGCCGATGAGGACAAACTGAAGCAACAACCGGATGGTCGCAATCAGCTTGGTACCGATCACCGGTCGCTGTCGGAGCAAATCTACGATATGGATGGGCAGGAAGACCGTCATAAGGGCGGCGGCCATCCAAAGGCCCGGCACCCGTGTGGCGGGAAACAGCATGGCTAAACCGATCACGATCTCCGCCACTCCCCCAGCAATATTGGCCGCCACCCGGGGCATCCAGCTGGGAATTATGGGATAATAAAAAGTGGGGTTGATGAAGTGGTAGCTACCGGCGATGATGAGAATTACGGCAAATCCGTAAGCGAAAAGAGTCATAATTTTGATTTAGCGGTCCACGTGAAAGCGATGACCAAAAATGAGTTCAACGCGGGTTTCATCTACGCGGGTTTCAACGGTCTCCGTGGCATCGTAACTCGGTAAATACGCCGCCGTGATGGCCACGTAATTTTTTCTGCCATTATAACCAAAAGCCAGTCGGCTACGCAACCGTACGCTCAGCCTGGGAGAATCCATAACCCGTGGCTTTGCCGCGGGGTCGTAATCGATGAACCGAATTTCCGGCCCCAGGACTACCAGGGGAGTGGCAAAAAGATTTTTCCCAAAGAGAAAGGTATAGGCGTATCCCAATCCCACGCCCAGTTTGATCTGCGAGTAGCGATCCAGGACGATGGTCCCGGCATCGGTGATCGGGAGTGTAAGTTGATTGGCGGTAAGGACCTGTCGGTTGGCCATGCCGGCCAGTAGGAATGACCCTGCACGCTTGAGTTGCCTGCTTCGCTGCTTGAACGCCGAACCGAGACTAAAATGCTTAGAGTTCAGGATCCGGAATCCGTAGACCATCAGATTCAGGAATTTGATGTCTTTGCGAAAATAATCGGGATCGCCCGGGCTTCTCCGTATGAAGCCTACGGTTCGCCGACCGTTAAAATTCACGTAGAATTTGTCCCGGTAAAACTGCAGATTGAGGCCGAGGGAAGTGGCGTCGCCCAATTCGCTGTTGGTACCCAGATCGCTGACCGGAATGCTGAACGTATAGCCCAACCATTTATAGCGACCGCCTATTCGCAAGGCTAGACCTTTATTCTTCAGGGAAAGTGACTGGGCCCCGTCCACCGAAAAGCTCGCGGAATTATCCCGGTACCTCAGCCCCCCGTTTACACGCGTACGTGAAAGAAAAGTTTCTACGTAGAGACTATCGAACTGGGCTTCCGCCCGATTGGCGGACAGAAGGAGCGTCAATAGCAGGACGTATCCGGCGAACCTACTTACCATTCTGACTACGCAAATAATCAAGGGCTAAATTCGTATAGAGCTGAACACCATGCTTCAGGCCCTCATCATCGATAACGAAATCGGGGGTGTGGTGTCCCGGGGCTTCCGCCGGCTCCATATCGGGTGACATGCCACCTACGAAATAGAATACGGAGGGAACTTCGAGGGCGAAGAAGGAAAAATCTTCCGCTCCCGTAATCGCATTAACCAAATGGACATTATCCTCGCCTACGGTGGATACTACGGTTGGTAGCATGCGCTGCGTCAGGTCGGGATCATTATAGGTCACGGGATACCCCTTATCGATCGTGACGTCCGCGGTAGCCCCGGAGGCCTCGGCGATGTTGGTGGCGGTACGTCGGATACGATCGAATACCTCCTGCTTCATGTCCTCGTCCAGGGTACGGATCGTCCCGATCAGGGTCACTTCCTCGGGGATGATGTTGTTGCGCACCCCACCCTGAATTACGCCGACACTGATAACCACGGCTTCCTTGGTCAGTTCGCTTTGGCGGGAAACGATCAGTTGGAGACCGTTGATGATCTGCGCGGATACGGAGATGGGATCGACACCCGACCAGGGAGTCGAGCCATGGGCCTGCTTTCCATTAACCGTGATCTCGAATCGATTGGCCGCCGCCATCGCTCCACCCGGCTTATAGTTGACGTGCCCGACCGGCGTCTGAGAATTGATGTGAATGCCAAAGGCTGCCTCCACGTCATAATCGCTCAAAACACCTTCCTTGACCATCAGTTCGGCACCGCCTTCCTCGCCAAGGGGAGCCCCTTCTTCAGCCGGTTGAAAGATGAAAACGACCGTACCCGGAAGCGATTCCTTTTGATCGCTGAGCAGTTCAGCGGCTCCCATTAACATGGCTACGTGGGTGTCGTGTCCACAAGCGTGCATAACCCCTACTTCTTCCCCCCGGTACTCTCCTTTCGCCTTACTGGCGAAGGGTACGTCCGCTCGCTCGGTAACGGGAAGGGCATCGATGTCCGCCCGAAGCGCTACGGTAGGTCCTGGAATGCCTCCCTTAAGGACGCCAATCACGCCAGTGTGGGCGACACCTGTTTTGACCTCCATGCCCAGGCTCTTCAGATGCTCGGCGATGTAGGCCGCCGTTTTGAACTCCCGGTTGCTAAGTTCGGGATTTTGGTGAATGTGGTGTCGCCACCCCACTACCCGGTCATCAATAGCTCCGGCCTGTCGGGCTACATCAGCGTAATCCGTTTGTGCATTAATCGACGTCAGGGGAGTCAGGAAAAGGAGAAAGAGAATTGCGCGCATCTATCCGTGATTGAAGCGGGAAGATACGCACCGATCGCACTGCTTAGCAAACCTTATCCGCGCAGGCCGATGAAGCAAAAGCGTCCGGCTTGGCCTTGAATACGAAACCCATGCCCAGAATGTACCCCATGGCTTCCTTGAGGGCCACGTTGCTTTGAAAGTGGGGATCGGTGTTAATGTCGGCGTGGACTTCCAATTCAACCTCGTGGCGATCGAGGATACCACACAGCGCGTAGGCAATCTCCACCGAGCGCCCAACCTCCAGGATCATGCGCTCGCGCAAACTCATCTTCGCTTCGCTTTTGTAGTTGGCGATGAACATGAATCCCCCCCTTTTTTCACGGAGGAAAACGATCACCGTAGCAAATTCCACGGTTTTGCCCCGCACCTGGCTGTCGGTACCGATGCACACTTTAAGGCGGTGGCCTTCTTTGATCTCCCGGATCACCGTTGTTTCCACCGCTTCATCGATGGGCCCTTCGATACGCCTGCCGTCATAGCGACGCCACCTCATTTCCGTTAATGCTTTGGTATTCATCGGCTTTCACCTTTGGTTAGCTTGTTGGTGAAGATAACTAAGCCGGCCGCAAGGGAAGTTGCAGTGCGTGTGACCAAAAGGTTAAAAATTAATGTGCGGACTAAAGTGGGCTTACCGTTTGTAATCACGTACTTTACCCACATGCGGGAAACCAAGACAAAGGCCGCGGCAGGTGCAAATTTTAAGTTCCGGGAACTTAAAGTCTACAACTCGACGGAGTACCTGTGGGACAATGTGAAAAAGTACCGCCAGGTATTTGACCGCAACCAGACGACTTACGTGTATGCCGAGCTGTCACTCTTCAATAAGCGCTTCGATATCGCTGATTGGTCCTTACGCATCGAATTGAGGTGTTTTCGGGTGGAAGAGCAGGCCCGCACCGAAGTATGCACGCTATCCGTAGATAAGGAAATCAGCCGCTTCGATCCGACCGTCTACATCCGGGAAGGATGGGGTAATCAAAAAAAAGGAACTTTCTGGAAAGCGGGCACCTATGTTTGGGAGGCCTTCATCGGAGGGCAAAAGATCGGAAGCAAGTTCTTTTACATTATTGAAACGGAGGAGGACAATGAACTGGAGGAAGATGATAAACGCATTGCCGACAGGTACCTTAAACTTCTATCGGTCAAAATGTACGAAGGGCCCTACGATGACGTCGCTACCGACGACCGTACTTATTTGCGGCAGTTTTCCAGTCAGGAGACCCGCTACATCTACCTCGAACTCGACTTTATAAACCTCCAACCGGGCCACGAATGGCACCTGGAGCTATTTACCAAGTTTCACAATCAAACCCGGGAACTCAAAGGACAGGTTTCGCGACTGACGCAGGTAGACAAAGACAAACACCAGATCCACCTGGCCGTCGGATGGGGAGCAGCCAATCCGAGTCTCTGGCGCGAGGACGTTTACACCGCGGATATTGTTTTCCTGGATTGCCTGCTCGCCACGGTCCAGTTCGAGGTTTGTGATGAGGCGGTTGACGGTCATCCGAAGGTTTATCTGCCGGGACGGGATCAGCCCGTAGTTCTTAATCCCGAAACCCAGGAAGGCGAAGATTTCGAGCACATCATGATCGACCTCGATGCCCTTATAGGGCTACAGGAGGTCAAACAGCAAATGCGGGACCACGCGGTGTATATCCAATTTCTTCAGCTGCGGCAAAAGCGGGGATTCGAAATGGACACGGGCATCGACGTCCATGCCGTATTCAGCGGCAACCCCGGAACGGGCAAGACTACCGTCGCCCGGATGATGGGAAAGCTCTACCAGAAGATGGGGCTACTAAGCAGTGGGCATACGGTGGTTGCGGATCGTGTGGACCTTGTTGGCGAATACATCGGCCAAACAGCCCCGAAAACCCGGGAGGTGATCGAGAGCGCGCGCGGAGGCGTCCTTTTCATCGACGAAGCGTATTCCCTGGCCCGTAACAACGACGATGGAAAAGATTTCGGCCGGGAGGTAATTGAGATCCTCGTGAAGGAGATGTCCAACGGAGCCGGAGACCTCGCCGTTATCGTAGCCGGCTATACCGACGAAATGAATCGTTTCCTGGATAGCAATACGGGACTTAAATCCCGTTTTAAGTTATTCTATGAATTCCGCAACTTCCTTCCCCAGGAACTAAGCCAGATCGCCGAGTACGCCGCCACCCGGCAGGGCGTAAAAATGACGCTTGCCGCCAAAGTGCTGATCGATGAAACCATTACCCAGGCTTTCCGCGAACGTGACCGAACCTTTGGTAATGCGCGTTACGTGCATGACCTGGTGGAGAAAGCCAAAGTACAGATGGCCCTGCGGATCATGGCCCGGGACGAAAGTGGCGAATCCCTGAGTGACGAATACCTCAGCACGATCGAAGTAGAGGACGTCGTCAAGATCAAGGCCGTTGCTACGCGCGAAAGACCCAGAATTCCGGTGAATGAGGAATTGCTCACCTTCGCATTGGGTGAATTGGATGCTTTGGTCGGAATGGAAGGCGTGAAGGCGCAACTTCACGAGTTGGTCCGCCTGGTTCGGTACTACCGGCAAACCGGCCGCGACGTCCTTAATGCCTTTCATTTACATACCGTCCTGGTAGGTAATCCCGGTACGGGAAAAACGACGGTAGCGCGAATCGTTGCTACGCTCTATAATGCCCTCGGAATTCTCGAAAGAGGCCACATCGTGGAAACGGACCGCCAAGGACTAGTAGCGGGCTACGTCGGTCAAACCGCGGAGAAGACCGCCAAGGTTATTGAAGAAGCGATCGGGGGGGTATTATTTATTGATGAGGCTTACGCCTTGACCCAATCGCAAACAGGTCAGCGGGGAGACTTCGGCGATGAATCCATTCAAACTTTGCTGAAGCGAATGGAAGATCAACGCGGCGAGTTCTTCGTCTGCGTGGCCGGGTACCCGGACAATATGGAAAGCTTCCTCAAGGCCAACCCCGGCCTGAGTAGTCGATTTGATAAGATCCTTAAGTTCGAGGATTATGATCCCACCCAACTGGGGCTAATCGCAGATACCATGTTCGGCGAACGCAACGTGCAGCTAAGCACCCCGGCCCGCCAGCATTTACAGGATTATCTCGTGTTTCTCTACAAATACCGCGATGCCTATTTCGGCAACGCCCGTACCGTCCGGCAACTGGTACTAGATATTCTGCGGCGCCACGATCTGCGGCAGGCGGCCAGGGGTAAATCCAAACGGTCACCCGGGGCGAGGATTTCCAAAGCGGACGTGGAGCACCTGAAACTCGATACCAAAGAGCTATCGATCCAGCGCAAGCGAATCGGTTTTTAGAACTCCGTGAAAACGGCGTCGTCCATTTCGTTGGTCACGGAAATATCATTTAGCTTGAACCGCCCGCCGCGGTCACCCGACAGCATGATCCCTGCGTAATCCTGGTAGCCATCAAAGGGGGTGCTAATGGCGGGTTCCGCATCATCCGCGGAACGAAAAAACTGCCAGGTGTTGATGCGGTAGCTTTCCTTATCCACGTAAAGTCGGTATTTGTTGCCCGGCGTATCCCCTACTTCGGTGAAGGTCAGTTCAAGGATCTCCGAAGGGCGGTTTTTTTGCGGGTCCTCCCCTTCTCCGGCGTACGTCAGGGTAACTCCGCTGTCCTTTAGTTTAAAAGGCTGCACGAGCCAGTAACTGTCATTGATCCACATCGAGTAGGCGTCCTGGAGGTAAAGGTCCAGGCTATCGGGATTGGTCATCTCCACGCCGTTTTTGCTGACCGCGCCGGTCAGGTCCTCATCGCTAAAGTCCACGAGGTAGATCATACTGTCTTGGGGTACTTCGATCCGCACCCGGTCCTCTTCCTTATCCCACACCAGATCCCGGGCTCCGAAAAAATTCCATTCCAGATAGCGGACATTATCGTAGGCCTGCCGTCCGCCGTGGTACTTCATCACGCTGTCGGCAACCGCAATAGCCTTGGCATCGGAGCCCAACTCGTCGAAGCCTTCGGCGGGGGGATTGACATCCGTTAATTCTTCGGTCGCCGTGTCCGGTTCCGCTGCGGGAGCGTCACAACCTCCAAGAGCCAGAAGGAGCAGGAAAATAAAGGATATACTGGTTTTCATAAGGGCCATAACAGTAAACTACCGTAGCAGTTCAGCTTCCATATAAACCGGCTGGTGGTCACTGAATTGAAAATCCTGATTAAGGGTTTTGACCTTGCGCAGCCGGAGGTTAGGACTACAGAGAAAAAAGTCGATGACACTCTTCTGGGAACGATGGGCATCGTAGGCTTCATCAGACTTTCGCACCGTTGCCATCGCCGGATCGTACGCCCAGATCCAACCGGCAGGTAGGTAATCGAAGTCTATATCCGGGGGCAACAAGGTTTCTTCTACGGTCGGATTAAGGGAAAACCAGTTGAAACCCGGGGGAATCTGATTCCAATCACCGCCCACCACGACGTAATCGCCGCGGGCATAATCCTCCAGCACCCTATCTCTGAGGTAGCTCATCTGTTGACGACGCAGGCTACCATCCGCATCGTAGGCCGACAGGTGGACGTTATATACCACCAGGGAAGGACCGAAAGCAGTGGCAAAAACTTGCCGCAAAGCGCAGCGGTCCAACTGAAACAAACGGGTGGGCCAGGGAAATTCCCCGGGCAATTGCAGGCGCTCCGCGGTCCGGGGAGCCGAACGGGATAGGGATACGAGGCCGGAGCTGACCTCGCCATAATGATCCCAGGGTTGAAATAAGGGGATGGGTACCCGTTCGCTCTGGAAGTTCGGTGCGTAATAGGCGGCGTACGCGGGGCGGACACTTCGAGCCAGATCAAGTTGATTAGTATAATAGCTCCTTCGGCTGGCGGTGTCAACTTCCTGGAGCAGAAAAAAATCACTCTGGGTGCTCCGTATCGTAAGTTCCTGACCGGCGACGTACCTGTTGACGTTTGCTTCCGGCGAGCGGGCTTTGCCAAAGTCCGTCCAGAAAAAATCACCCCGGTTATAAAAGAAATAATCCTCCGCGCCGAGTCCGCCATATCCCACGTTCCAGGTGAGGAAGGAAACCAGGGAATCAGTGATAACGGTATTATCGGAGCTTTCACCACCTGTGGCGGTTAGTGGAGTAACTCCGGAAGGTTGCCAGTCGGTCACCGTACCATAGCCTAGGACTACCAGCAGGTAGAGCGCCACCACCGCAAGGAAAATGCGAATAACTCGCCAAAATTTTTGCATACGCAAAGGTAATATTACCACATCGTCCTTCGGGTCCCGGCAAACCTTTGGAATGTTACGTTGTAGACTAAGCCATGAAAATAGAGCGCATACCCTTCACCGAAATCCCCCAATTTTCCAAGCGTGACGTCGCTTATGCCTCCGGCAGCGAGGATTTACGTCCGTTTTACCAGTATGAGGTGAATATGAAAGCCTTTGCTTCGGTGATCGAGGATAAAACCAAGGATGCCACCGACCGGGAGTTATTGGTGAATACGCTGCGGCAGCAATATGCCTCGCTGGGATTAGAGAACGATGTTCCCGAAAGCTTGTCACTCCTGCGTTCGCCGCAAACCTTCACCGTCATTACCGCTCACCAGCCCGCACTTTTCACGGGTCCGCTGTACTATATTCTGAAGATCTGTTCCACCATCAACCTGACGCGTCAACTAAAGGAGGCCTATCCGGAAAACGACTTCGTTCCCGTATTCATCAGTGGTGCCGAGGATCATGATTTCGAGGAGATCAATCACGCGCAGGTCTACGGCAACCGAATAACGTGGGAGGAAAATGCCGGGGGAGCCGTAGGCCAGCTCTCCACCGAAAGCCTCGACGATGCCTTGGCCGAACTCAAGGAGATCCTCGGCGATCGGGACACCGCCAAGGAAATCTACGGACGCATAGAGCGGGCGTACACCCAACACAAAACTTACGGTGACGCCGCCATCGCTCTGGTGCACGACCTCTTTAGCCGGGAAGGGCTGGTGGTCGCCGACATGAGCCGCCCACCCTTCAAGCAAGCCTTTACCGACCTCATGGAGCGGGAGCTTTTCGAATCGGTAAGTCAGCCGCTCATTGAGCAGGCACAAAACAAACTGGAAAAACTGGGCTACAGCGGCCAGGCCCACGCCCGGGAGATCAATCTGTTTTACCTCACGCCAAATCGCCGGGACCGCATCGTACGGCAGGACGACGGCTATGCGGTCCTCAATACGGAAAAAACCTTTACAGAGGATGCCCTGCGACAGGAACTCCGCGCTCATCCCGAGCGCTTCAGTCCCAACGTAGTGATGAGGCCGCTTTTCCAGGAATTGATCTTTCCTAATCTGGCCTACATCGGCGGCGGCGGCGAACTGGCTTACTGGCTCGAGCGAAAGGAGCAGTTCGACACCTTCGGCATCAATTTTCCGATGCTGATCCGCCGCAACTCCGTCCTGTGGATCGATAAGAGCAATCAGAAGAAGCTGGAAAAACTGGAAATCAATTACCGCCAACTCTTTCAGCCGGCGGACCTCATTATCCGGGACTACGTTGCCGAACAGTCAGAAAACGAGCTGAGCCTGGCCGACGAATTGAAGCAACTGGAGGATTTGTTTGAGGGAATAGCCAAAAAGGCCGAGGAGATCGACCCCACCCTCGCCAAGGCGGTGATGGGGGAGCACTCCCGCCAGGCTAAGGCGGTTGAAAATCTGGAAGGACGACTTCGGCGCACGGAAAAACAACGGTTTGAAACGTCCATGAACCAGATCCGGGGTTTGCGGGACAAGCTGTTTCCCGACAACGGCATGCAGGAGCGCTACGATAATTTCCTCAACATCTATCTACAGGAAGGGGAACAGATGCTTCAAACCCTTATCGAGCACCTGGACCCGCTGGAAACCGGCCTGGTGGTAATCCAACCCTAGTGCTCTGTCAAGTTTACCGCCGGGCGCCGGAGGTTACTATCTGGATGGCTCGTTCGAGCTGCGGGTCACGACCGTGTAACCGATCCAGCATGGTATTGTCGACGCGGACGTCTGGCTCCACCCCGGTCTTTTCCAGGTTTTTTCCTTCCAGCGTGTAGCAGCCCCAGCTTGGCAGTCGGTAGGAAGACCCGTCTACCAGGCCCTGCCCGCTGGTGAAAATGATCCACCGGTAGGTAGGCATGCCCACTACCGTGCCCAGGCCGAGCTGTTTAAATCCTTCCGCCGTCATCTCCGCATCGCTGAGACTTTGCTCGTTGGTGAGTAGCACGATGGGTTTCGCATCCGGAATGAAATTGGGTTGGAGCGACTTTTTCCCCTCCCGGTAGCCCCACTGCAGGTAGGGGCGCTGGCTGAGAAACTGCAGCACGTCGTTATGGACGTTGCCGCCGGTGTTGTACCGCAGGTCCAGGATCAGGGCCTCGCGACTGTGCCCCTCCGATACCATTTCGTTCAAAAAATCGTCCAGCGCTCCCCCGCCCATATTCTTCATATAAACGTAGGCGACCTTTTCGTTGGTGGCTTCGTCGACGGTACGCTGGTTGTCATCCGCCCACTCATCGTAGCGCAGATCACGAACCTGAGCGTACGGCACCGGATGGAGGCGGACAAGGAAGTTTTCGCCATCCCGTTGAAAAGTAGCTTCCACTTCCTGATCGACGCTGGGTCGAGTGAAGTAGGCCTGTCGATTGCGCGTGGCATCTATCGTTTCGCCATCCAGCTTTACGAGGCGGTCGCCGGCTTGCAGATCGATACCGTAGTAATCGGCGGGTCCGTCCGGTACGATAGACTCGATTACGTACGGATCGTCGGCGCGAAAAAGCAGGCCGAGCTCAACAGTCTTCGATCCGAAGGTGGTCTTTTCCTCCTCACCTGCGGAGTAAAAGCCAAAGTGGGAAGTGTTGAGCTCTCCCAGCATATCATTGATAAGTCTGCGCAGATCCCCCCGGGTAGTGACGAAGGGAAGGAAGGTGGCATAGTGCTCGCGTACGTCGCGCCAGTTCACTCCGTGGAATTCCGCGTCGTAAAAGTTTTCCTCGAGGTTGGCCCAGGTTTCGTAGTACATCTGCTCGAATTCCGGCCGCAGCGTACGCCGGAACGTATAATTCAGTTCGATGGGCTCCGCCGTGTTCTTTTCGAGATCCAGCTTGAGGATTTTCCCACCACCGATGAGGTAATGCGTACCGTCTACGGTCACCAGATCATCCGCCCCACCGGCCCCTTTGGCTTCGATGGATTCCGTTTTAGCTTCCTCAAAAGGACTCAGAACGGTTTTAAAGAGCCGTGTCTCACCTCCCTCCTGGTCGCTTCCGTAGATCACGATCTGCTTTTCGTCATCCTGAATCACGGCAATACTCCCCTGATCCCCAAAGGCGGTGCCGATCTGTTCGATGCGCTCCATTATCTCATCCCGCTCGATCACGGTAACGGAATCTTGTTCCTCCTTTTCCTCCCTGAATAGTTCGGCGTAGCGGGCCGTGCGGAAGGGTTCCTGCACCCTGCGTAAGGGTAACCGGTAGACGTTGGCGTCTCCCCCACCCCTCGGATAAGCGGGTTGATGGCGGGAAGAGTGAAAATAGAGGTACTTACCGTCGGGCGACCAAACAGGCCCCCACTCCGAAACGCCGGATTCGGTCAGGTTAAAGTGGTCGTTCGTTTCCAGGTCGTAGACCACGATATCCATCTCGAAGTCCCTGCGTACGTTCACCGCGAGATAGGCATCGTCGGGCGACCAACGCGGCAGGGTGTTCTGAATCGCCCAAAACTCATCGGTCAGCAGTTTCGTACTCGTAAAATTCTCCAGATCCAGGAGTCGGAGTTCGTCCCGGCCGCTGAGATAGACCGCCCGGGAAGTATCGTGACTGATGACCAGATTACGGTTATTCCGATCCTCCGCCGTTCGCTGCCGCATCTCGCCGCTGCCATCGGCGGGCAGGGTGAACCAGTTCTGGTAGCCGTCGACCGTCTGGTTGAACAGCAGGGTAAGGTTGTCCTTCAGCCATTTCACTTCCCCTACCCTGCCCGGGCCAGTGGGCAACCGGCGAATAAATTTGCCTTCCTGGTCCGCCACGAAGAGTTCTCCCCGTGACACGAAGGCTATTTTCTTCCCATCGAACGCTACGTCGAATGCACTCACCTTCCCGTCGGTGGAAAAGTCCTGCTGCTTGGCCAGTGCCGGGAATCCGCTGACCGTCACCGGTACTTTATTTTCCTTCCCCGTCGCCGGATCGTAAGTGTACAGCTGGTAATTTTTAACGTAGGCCAGCAGGCTACCGTCCGCACTAACGGAGGGAGCGAAAATGGATTGTTCGCTGGCGGTCATCCGCTCCACTTCGCCATCATTGAGTCGGTAAAGGTTGTATTCGTCGTTGTCCCGGTCCGACACGAAATATACCGTGCCTTCCCGGTCGATCACCGGGAGCATATCCTTACCCTCCCAGTCGGTAAGCTTGGTATAGGTATCCGAGGCCGGGTCATACCGCTTGATGTCCGGATTGAAGGGCCCGCGGTAGCGCTTGCGGTGCACGAAGAGACTGCTCTCCCAGCTCTCATTAAAATAGACGCTGCCGTCGGGGTGCTCGGCGGCGTTGTGGACCGTATTGAAGTAGTTCTCTCCGAAGTGCCGCCGGGGAGTGCCCCCAACCACGGGCACGGTATAGGTTGAAATGCGATTTTCGCGTCCGGAAGTGAAGTAGATGCGGCCGGAATCCCAGGACCAGCTTTCTACCTTATCGTCCGCTTCGTGGAAGGTCAGCTGTCGGATAGTACCCCCGTCGAGCGGCATCAGGTAGACATCGTCGTTTCCGTACTGGCTGCCGCTGAAAGCGAGGTATTTTCCGTCGGGACTAACGGCAGGATTCGTTTCGTTGCCCTCCAGGGCCGTGATGCGGGACGCCATCCCTCCGGTAGCGGGTACCCGCCACAGATCCTGGTTATGACTGAAGATCACCTCCTTGCCATCCGGCGTAAGGGTGGGCTCGTCAACGAAATAGAGCTCCTGGGCCGACGCGGTGGCGGTGAAAAGCAGAAGGGTTACGATAGCTTTCATAAAGACAGGGTTACGTCGCTAAAATACGCTATCCGGGCATTTGGATTATCCCCCGAGTACCGTGCCCGCGGGAATATCGACGCCCCGCAAGAATTCTTCCACGTCCATCCGCTTGCGCCCCGCCAGCTGGAGGCGGTGCACCAGCAAAAAGCCGTCGGCACATCCGATCTTGAACTCGGTTTTTCCGTCGGTCACGACCGTTCCCGGCGCCAGATCGGTGCGGGAGTGCTCGACACGGGTTCGTATCAATTTCAGTTGATCGCCTTCCAGTTTCGTCCAGGCCGCCGGCCAGGGGCTCAGCCCGCGGATGAAATTGTGAACCTCCCGTACTGGCCGGTCGAAGTCGATGTGGGCCATATCGCGGTTAAGTTTCGGCGCGGGCGTGGCTTGGCTACCGTCCTGTTTGAGCAGGGTGTAGTCACCCGACTCGATGAGTCGGACCGTATCAACGACCAGGTTGGCGCCATCGTGCATCATGCGGTCGTGTACGTCGCCTGCCGTATCGTTCTCGCCGATGGGGATGCGCAGCTGTTGCAGGATATCTCCAGTGTCGATCTCGTGGCGGATGAAGAAGGTGGTGGCCCCCGTTTCCAGCTCTCCCTTCATCACGGCCCAGTTGATGGGGGCGGCCCCGCGGTACTTGGGAAGCAGCGACCCGTGGAGATTAAAGGTGCCCAGTGGCGGCATGTCCCAAACGGCTTCCGGCAACATGCGAAAGGCGACCACGATCTGCAGGTCGGCCTGCAGGGCCCGAAGGTCGTCCTGAAAGCCCGCATCCTTCAGGTTCTTGGGTTGCAGAACGGGAATATTCAACCGTTGGGCTGCCTTTTTGACCGGTGATTCCAGGAGCTGCTTCCCACCGCGACCGCCCATTTTATCCGTCGCGGTGATCACGCCCACGACGGGGTAGCCGGCTTCAACGAGCTTTTCCAAACTGGGCACGGCAAATTCCGGGGTACCCATAAAAACGATGCGGGGCGATTTCATGCCGGCAAAGGTAGGAATTGGGCGGCGGGGCGCAGGTGTAAACGGGGCACCTTACCTTACGGCCATCATGGAAGAATTCTCCTGGAAGAACGAGCAGGGCCTCAAGATTTACGCCGTAGACTGGAAGGTGGAGCAGCCCCGGGCGGTGGTGGGCATTATCCACGGACTTGGCGAGCACTGCTGGCGGTACGACGGCGTGGCCCGATTTTTCAACGACCACGGAATAGCCGTTATCGGCTACGACCGCCAGGGATTCGGACGCAGCGAAGGCCGGAAGGGGTACGCCAAAAGTTACCGCAGCTATCTGGACGGGGTGGCACAGCTAATGGTGCAGTGCGAGCGGCGCTACGCCGACCTGCCGATCTTCCTGTACGGGCACAGCATGGGCGGTCAACTGCTGTTGCACTACCTGATCCACCGCAAGCCGACTATCCGGGGGGCTATCGTTTCGGCACCGCACATTGCCGAGGCGTTTACACCGAATCCGATGGTGGTGGCCGTGGGAAAACTGATGCGCAGGTTCTACCCCACCTTCACGCTGGACAACCAGCTGAACATCGACTTGATCAGCCGGGACCCGGCCGTGGTGGAAGCTTACCGCGCGGATCCCTACGTGCATAACCGGCTGAGCAGTCAGACCGGGATCGATATACTCGAGCGAGCCAAAGCCCTGCAGCAATACAGCGGCGGGCTACCCGTGCCTACACTGATGCTTCACGGGGAAGGCGATCTGGTGACCTCGGCCGAAGCAACGCAATCCTTCGCCGAGCGGAACCCGGATCGGGTGACCTACCACGCCTATCCAGGCGCTTACCATGAGTTGCACCACGAGCCGGAAGCGGGGCAGGTTCTGCAGAACGTGCTGGATTGGGTGGAAAAGCAATTGGCATAATTCAGCATTTTCAGATTATGGCAGCCCTTCCACCCTTCGGCCACCCCACTTTTGCGCAGGTCGCTTTGCCCTATCAGCCGGTCTTTTAGCCGGCCGTTCCCTGATTTATGCTCAAATTCACTATGTGAATATTATCCACTAAGAGAATTTGCTTTAAGGAATAGACCTTCTACTGCCGTGCCGCACAAGCAAGTCTCGTGTAAATAGATGTGAAAAATATTCTACTGTACGTCCCCAATACTGGTGAGCGTTGGTGAAAAACTACACTGTTGCTGATTTTCCATTCCCTGAAAATCAATGAAGCAAGCGGATTCCACCCTTTATATTCAGGATCAACAACATTTTAAAGAATTGCTTCTCTTGCGTTGGCAAGGGCCGGTTTCTCCTTTTCCTTTTACTTCGGACTTGCAGGGTAGCTAGTTTCCAGCGTCCGACTTTTTCGCACCATGAAACAACTTACGGAGCTGGTTCGGCTCCTGGGTATGGATCATCAGTTGTGCACCTGCAACACAAAGAATGACGCTGCCCTTCAATCCCTCTTTGCCTACATACAGGATACCGAACAGCCTTGCCCGGAAAAGGCCGCCGAACTTATAAGCCTGGACGCCGGCGACGGTGCTTTCAGGAAGGTAAAGCACCAACTGAAACTGAATCTGATTAACGCGCTTACGGAAATTCAGCCGACGGAAAAGACGGCTAACAGGCGGAAACGTTCGTATGCCTACGTTTGGAAACTGATCGCTATTGGCAAGCAATTGCGGACTTCAGTAGGGTCATCGATCCTTCTGCCCTACTTACAAGAGGCCTTTCGCAGGGCCGAGGAACTGGAAATGGTGGATGCCGCTTACCAGTGTGCTACGATGCTTCGACGCCAGTTTGTGAACCGACACTTCGATCCGAATAAATATGAGCACTACGCGGCGGAAGCCAATCGCTGCCGGCGAATAGTCCGATGCTATGAGGACGTGGTCACAGACTTTAACGCCGTCCTTTATTTGCGCAATACCCTGCAGCCGGCAGAAGAAATTCAGCAAGTAGCCCGAAGGGCGTACCTAAAACACCGAGATGCGGTGAAGACCTACGATGTGGCACTTATCTCTTACATCGTCTTTTTGCTTGAACTGAATAGTTACCTGGTCGTCAATGATTACGAATCCGTGATTGCGGTTGCGAATAACAGCATCAAGTATCTGGAAGGCAAGGAAACGGCCCTGCCCACCATGTTTCAGGTTTTCGAAGCCAACCTTACCGTTGCGTATACGCAATTGAACGACTACGAAAGGGGAACTCTATTTGCCAATAATCTACTGGCTAAAATAGACCCGTCCGCCTTTAACTACCTCAAAGTCTACGAATTACTACTCATACTCTCACTGCGCGCTGGTAAGTTTCAGGAAGCGTACGAAACGTACCGTACTATACGACCCGACATCCTGACCAAGAATATGCTCTCCTACTACCACGAGACGTTTAGGATCATCGAGGCCTACCTATATCTACTGGTTGTAATGGAGCAGATTCAGACAAGCCCGGAAGATCGAACCTTCAAGCGATTCCGGATCAGTAGGTTTCTCAATTCCTTTCAGTATGCCACCGCCGAAAAAAGTAGCCGGAACGTCCACCTCATGATCATTGAGATCATCGATCACGTATTGCACCGCCGACATAATAAAACCGCCTATAGCATTGAAGCCGTAACCAAATACGCCTCCCGGCATCTTAGGGGTAAAAGCTTTGAACGGGTCCGGTACTTCCTAAAGGCTCTTGCTCAATTGTCCACCCAGCAATTTCATCGAACCGCGGTGGAACGACACACGACCCGTTACATCAAGTTGATGCAGAAACGAAAAATCGAAGAAACCAGTCTGGATTACTACCTCGAGCTCATACCCTACGAGACGCTCTGGGGGTTGATCCTGGATCAGCTGGGATATAAGCGGATTCGTATACGGCAGACGGGTAAAGAATAGTTTGGCAGTCGTCTGCCAAGCTATGCTCCTTCGCCGATGGATCGGGTGAATGGATCCGATCGGATATCTCACCAGAAGGTGGAACGGGATTAGCTGCGCTGATCCCTGAAGGGGGGGCCAGCAAAGCTTCGCCTCGCCTGACCTACGGGCTGTAACTGAGAAGCCCCCCAACCTTACAAACACACGGTGTTTGACGGCTGGGGGGCTTCTCAGTTAGCGGCTTCGCCGCAGGCGAGCCAAAGCTTTGCGGAGGAAGAGGGATTCGAACCCCCGGTACCTTCCGGTACGTCGGTTTTCAAGACCGGTGCATTAAACCACTCTGCCATTCCTCCGGAGGGTGATCCTATCGGGCGGCAAAGGTACGTAAGGTATGGGAAGTTGCAAAGGCTTTTACGTTGGCAAAAATCCAAAGCGACAGAATTTGTCACGGGACAAAGGAACGACCAAAGGGCGACCGCTCATGAACCGATGGATCACTACTAAACAGTCGGTAGCCGTCTTACGGTGGCTGATGGAACGGACGTCGGTCCTCCCAATTTCATCTACCCTGCGCTCCGTCGCCCCGGTTGCATTTAGCCGTCTTATCTTTGGCCGAATTTTGAACCACGCACTCCCCCATGCCAAAGGACACTAGTATCACTTCCGTGCTCATCATTGGGTCCGGACCCATCATCATCGGTCAAGCCTGTGAATTCGATTACTCCGGAACGCAGGCCAGCAGGAGCCTCCGCGAAGAAGGCATCGAGGTTACGATACTCAACCCGAATCCGGCCACCATCATGACCGACCCCATGACGGCTGATCACGTCTACCTTCTCCCGCTGACCACCGAGAGCGTGGAACACATCCTGAAGGAGCGGCAGATCGATGCGGTACTACCGACGATGGGCGGGCAGACCGCCCTCAACCTGGCTATCGAATGCGGCGAGGTCGGACTGTGGGAAAAGTATAAGACCCGCCTGATCGGGGTGGATCTGGAAGCCATCGAGCTGGCCGAAAACCGGGAGCTGTTCCGCAAGCATATGGAAAGCATCGGGCTGAAGTGCGCCCCCGCCATGATCGCCAATTCCTTCCTGGAAGGCATGGAAGCGGCACAGGAGATCGGCTACCCCCTGGTCATTCGCCCGAGCTACACGCTGGGCGGCTTCGGCGGCGGCTTTTGCTTCAATGAGGACGAATACCCGGAAATGCTGCGCCGTGGACTGGATGCCAGCCCTACCCACGAGGTGCTCATCGACAAGGCCGTGCTGGGCTGGAAGGAATTCGAGCTGGAGCTGCTGCGCGACTCGGCCGACAACGTGGTCATCATCTGCGCGGTGGAAAATTTCGACCCGATGGGCATCCACACCGGCGATTCGATCACGGTGGCCCCCGCCATGACCCTTTCCGATACCGCCTACCAGGATATGCGTGATCAGGCAATCCTGGCCATGCGGTCCATGGGCAACTTCGCCGGCGGCTGTAACATCCAGTTCAGTCAAAATCCGGAGACCGAGGAACTTATCGTCATCGAGATCAACCCACGCGTGAGCCGCTCTTCGGCCCTGGCCTCTAAGGCTACCGGCTATCCCATCGCCAAGATCGCCGCCAAACTGGCGCTGGGTTACCGCCTGGATGAGCTGAAGAACCAGATCACCAAGACCACCTCCGCCTTCTTCGAGCCGACGCTCGACTACGTGATCGTCAAGATCCCGCGCTGGAATTTCAATAAATTTCCCGGTGCCGACCACAAACTCGGGCTGCAGATGAAGTCGGTGGGCGAAGTGATGGGTATCGGCCGCAATTTTTTGGAAGCCCTGCAGAAAGCCTGCCAGTCACTCGAGAACGGTCGCGGCGGACTAGGCTCCGACAAGAAGGAATGGATCAAAACGGACGATATTCTCGACCGGCTGGAGAATGTGAGCGAGGACCGGCTGTTCCGGCTCAAGGATGCCCTGCGCCTGGGCGTACCCCGGAAAACAATCCAGAAACTGACCAAAATCGATCCCTGGTTCATCAACCAGATTAAACGGCTGGTCGATTACGATGCCGAAGTGCTCAAGTATAATGTCCCCGAAGATATCCCCGAAGATTTCTTCCGGACGTTGAAGGAAGTCGGCTACTCCGATATGCAGATCGCTTACCTCTTACGGGTTGATGAGGAGGCGGTGACCAAACAACGCTACAAACTGGGTATCCGCCGGGTGTACAAGATGGTCGATACCTGCGCCGCGGAATTTGAATCGACCACGCCCTATTTCTACTCCACCTTCGAAGGGGAAAACGAAAGTATAGTGTCGGATCGGAAGAAGATCATCGTGCTCGGATCGGGTCCAAACCGGATCGGCCAAGGTATTGAGTTCGACTACTGTTGCGTCCACGGACTTAAAGCGGTACAGGAAGCTGGCTACGAGGCCATCATGGTCAACTGTAACCCCGAAACCGTTTCCACGGATTTCGATACGGCGGACAAACTCTACTTCGAACCCGTCTTCTGGGAACACCTCTGGGAGATCATCGAACTGGAAAAGCCGGAAGGGGTCATCGTGCAGCTTGGTGGACAGACGGCGCTCAAACTCGCCGAAGAGCTTACCAAGCGCGGCGTAACCATCGTCGGTTCGAGCTACGAATCCCTCGACCTGGCGGAAGACCGCGGCCGCTTTTCCAGTTTGCTCAAGGACCTGGATATCCCCTACCCTGACTTCGGCACCGCCAAGGATGCCGATCAGGCGCTGGAAGTTGCTAACCGGGTCAAGTATCCGGTACTTGTACGGCCGAGCTACGTCCTCGGCGGACAGGATATGCGGATCGTAATCAACGATGCCGAACTGGAACGTCACGTGCTGTCCATTTTCAAAAAGGCTCCCGACGATGAAGTACTCGTCGATCACTTCCTGGACCGTGCCAAGGAGGCCGAGATAGATGCCATCTGCGACGGGGAGGAGGTGCACATTATGGGCATCATGGAGCACATCGAGCCTGCGGGTATCCACTCGGGTGATTCCAGTGCCGTACTACCGACCTATTCGCTGAGTGTATCCGCCGTCAACCTGATGCGGGAGTACGCCGAAAAACTGGCCTTCGCGCTTAAGATCAAGGGCTTGCTTAACGTACAATTCGCTATCCGGACGGACAGGGAAACCGGGGAAGAGAAGGTCTATGTGATCGAAGCCAATCCCCGTGCTTCCCGCACTACGCCCTTCATCGCCAAGGCGTACAAGGTGCCTTACCTCAATATCGCCACCAAGGTGATGCTGGGCAGCCAGAAATTGAAAGACTTTACCATCAATCCGCAACCGAGTGGGTATGCCATCAAGGTACCGGTCTTTAGTTTCAACAAATTTCCTAACGTCGACAAGCAGCTCGGCCCGGAAATGAAATCGACGGGGGAGATGATCCGCTTCGTAGTGGATATGACCGATCCCTTCTTCCGGGAGCTGGATAAAAACCGGAGTCAGTACCTGACTCGATAGGTGCTCTCCGCTCGGTTAACCTGCATCGCCTTCCTACACCTTTGGGAGTAGACTGGGCCCGCGAAAGCGGGTTTAGGCCAGGGGATATTTCGAACCCTTAAGCCGGTTGCTCACACCAGGATGATTTGGTAAATTGCGGTATGACAGGTTTTGGTCAAATCGGAGTTACGTATGAATCGATGGAATTTTCCGTCGAACGCTACCACTCCATGATCAAATCAAAAGTTCTTGGTCCTAGCGACCGAGTAGAATTATTGCGGGGAAAAATAGTGCCGATGAGTCCGGTAGGCAGACTACACGCAGCTTGCGTGCTAGGATTTAGTGAGATATTGTATCCCAAGTTTTTGGGGATATATACGCTCCGTTCACAGGACCCGGTTACCATACTACCCCTTTCAGAGCCGGAACCGGATTTTGTGGTGGCGCGCTACGATCCACACCGATATGCGGGTGGTCATCCTCAGCCCGCTGACATACATCTTATCGTGGAGGTCAGTGATTCCACTTTGGAAAAGGACCGCAACTATAAACTAGGGATCTACGCGGAAAGTAAAATTGCAGAATACTGGATCGTAAACTTGGTTGACCGTCAATTTGAAGTGTATACAAACGCCAATGCCAGCGGCACCTACACGGATCGCACGATATACCAGGAAGGCAGTTCGTTTGAGCATCCTCTTTTGGGAACCATCATTATAGGTGAGTTCTTACCCCCTCACGTGGTAATAAACTCTGACTAATACCCAGCGGCCTGCCCGTCCTTCCGGCTTTCCGAAGCCCCATGGTATACGCCGTTCTCCGGGTCGCGTAGGATCGCCTGGTAGCCCCCGTAGCTCCCCCGCGTGAAACCCACGGAATGGCCGCGGTCCATCAAGCCACGGACGGTCTCGTAGGGAATACCTGATTCTACTCGGATCTCGCCTTCGCTGCGCTGGTCTCCCGTTGGTGACGAGCCGCCGGTATGGTCCCAGCGGGCCGCGTCGCCAGCTTCCTGGAGGTTCATCCCGTAGTCGATAAGATTCATGACGATCTGGGCGTGACCCTGGGGCTGAAAGTCGCCCCCCATGACCCCGAAGCTCACCCAGGGCTTTCCATCTTTGCTGATGAAGGCCGGAATGATGGTATGGAAAGGGCGTTTCCCGGGTTCGTAGGTATTGGCCTGGCCCGGTTCCAGGGTGAACAGTTCGCCCCGATCCTGAAGCATGAAGCCCAAACCCGGGGGCACCATGCCGGACCCCATGCCGCGGTAATTACTCTGGATCAGGGAAACCATGTTGCCATCCTTATCGGCTGTTGTCAGGTAAATGGTTTCCCCGGCGCTAATCTCACCGGCCATATAAACGGAGGCCTTTTCGCCCATCTCTTTGCGGCGCTCGGCAGCGTAGGCTTTGCTGATCAGGCGATCCACGGGGACCTGCGCGAAATCCATATCCGCGTAGTACTTCGCCCGGTCCTCAAAGGCGAGTTTTTTGGCTTCCGTAAAGAGGTGTAGATGCTCGGCGCTACCAAAGGGGATGTTGCTAAAATCGTATCCCTCCAGGATGGCCAACATCTGCAGTGCGGCGATGCCCTGTCCGTTCGGCGGCAATTCCCAAACGTCGTAGCCGCGGTAATTAACCAATACGGGATCTACCCACTCAGACTCGTGATCGGCGAAATCCTGTTCACTCAGGTAACCGCCCTGCTCCTGGATAAAGTCGGCGATGGTTTTGGCGATGGCTCCCTCATAGAAGGCCTCTCGTCCGCCGGTGGCAAGCTTTCGGTACGTTTCGGCCAGGAAGGGATTCCGGTAGATATCCCCTTCATCGGGAAGCTCGCCTCCATTCTGGGAAACATAGGTTTCCTCGATATTTGGAAATCCCTTCGCCCGGTAAATCGGCAGCGACCGCTGCATATACCAGGCAATCAACTGGGTAAGGGGAAAGCCCTCTTCGGCGTAGCGGATCGCTGGTGCCAGTAGATCAGCCATGGGAACGGACCCAAACCGCTCGTGAAGACTGAACCAGCCGCCAACCGCGCCCGGCACGCTGACGGGCAGCGGCCCGAGCGAGGGAATGTTATCCAGCCCTTTATCCCGTAAATCAGCCAGTGTCATATTTTGAGGCGATCGGCCACTGGCATTCAAACCGTATACTTCCTGCGTTTCCGCGTCCCAAACGATGGCGAAGAGGTCTCCACCGATTCCACAACCCGTGGGTTCCATAAGGCCCAGGGCGGCATTTGCGGCGATGGCGGCATCAATGGCATTGCCACCGTCTTTAAGTACCTGCAATCCGATCTGGGTGGCCAGGGGGTGACTTGTGGCTACCATCCCGTTTTTGGCCAACACTTCGGAACGGGTCGCGTCGAGGGATCCGGTAATTCGGTCTTGTGCCATAAGCGTAATGGAGGTTATCCAAAGCAAGAGGGTGAATATCGTCGAAAGGCGCATGGTGGAGGAGGTAAGCCCCTAAAATAGTAATTGTATGGCCTTCCCCCACTTCGGAATCGGAAGTAGCCCGAGTTTAAGGGGCGAACCGTACAGAATGAGTATTTTTGGCTAAAGTCGATCAATTATGAAAATGATATTTAGCCTGCTACTTGCTGGCCTTGTACTATGGCTCCCAAACCTCCACGCTCAGGATATCCAGTTCGGGTTTCCCGTCCGGACAACTGTTAGTAACGGCATGCTCGAGGGAGACTACAGCACCCGCTCCGGTGTCCAATCCTACCTCGGTATTCCTTTTGCCGCTCCCCCCGTCAACGACCTCCGCTGGCGTGCGCCGCAACCGGCGCAAGACTGGAAGGGTGTGCGCATGGCCCACGAATTCGGTCCACGCCCCGTACAACGGTACGTGTATAGCGACATGCGTTTTCGCTCCCCCTCCGTGAGCGAGGATTGCCTGTACCTCAACGTCTGGACGCCGGCTAAAGAAGGGCAAAACGGCCTGCCGGTCCTGGTCTACTTTTACGGGGGAGGATTTCAGGCGGGCTCGGGCGACGAGCGCAGGTACGACGGTGAGCGGTTAGCCGAAGAAGGCGTGGTGGTAGTAACCCCGAACTATCGCCTGAATATTTTCGGCTTTTTGGCGCATCCCGAGCTTTCGGCGGAATCCGATTATGGTGGATCCGGCAACTACGGGCTTATGGATCAGGCAGCGGCCATCCAGTGGGTGAAAGATAATATCGCTGCCTTCGGAGGTGACCCCGAGCAAATCACCATTGCCGGGGAAAGTGCCGGTTCCATGTCGGTCAGTCTGCAGATGGTTTCGCCCCTTTCACGCGATTTACTCGCCGGTGCCGTTGGACAGAGCGGTGGAGCCGTCAATCCGCAGCGACCCGTAGCTCCGCTATCGCAGGGCGAAGCCTGGGGTGAACAGTTCGTAACCAACGCCGGCTTTTCATCGGTAGGCGAGATGCGCGAAGCCTCCACACAATCAATCTACGAGGCATACAACAGCGGTAACGCTGGCAGTCCTCCCGTAGTCGTGGATGGAAAGTTTATTACGGAAGATCCTTCTCTTACTTTCCAGAACGGTCGGCAAGCCCAGGTTCCGCTGCTGGTTGGTTGGACCAGCACCGAACGGCCGTGGGGTCAGTTCCCCGATTCCCCGGATGCTTACCGCGACATGCTAAAGCAGCGATATCCCCAGCAAGCGGAGAAATTGTTGGAATACTACCCCGCCGAAGAACCCACCCAATCCGCTATCGAACTTGCTTCCGATACCTGGATCGTGCTCGGCACCTGGAATTGGGCGGATCTGCAACGTCGCCATAGTGATCAGCCGGTCTATCGTTACCGCTTCGATCGCATCCGGCCCCCGCTTAAGGGAGAAACCAGGGCTCAGAATCCACCCGGTGCGGCGCATGCCACCGACATCGAATACTTTCTGAATACCCTGGAGGTTTCCGATGCCTACGCCTGGAGTGCTGACGACGAGCAAGCCGCGAATACGATGCTCCAGTACCTGGCTAACTTTGTCAAGTCGGGCAACCCCAACGGCGAAGACTTACCCGAATGGCCCGCCCTGGGTGAGGGAGATACGCCCGAGGTAATGATCCTCGATACGGATAGCGCCGCGGAACCCTTCGAAGCGGAACCGAGGTACCGATACCTGAAGTCCATGTACGACAACACCAAGCGCTAGCCAGGGCTTGATGTAGCTACCCTTTGTAGGAAGATACCAGGTCGAACCGGACCCATTGGAGCCGATCGTCAAACAGGAATAGTACAGGTGTTCCATCGGCATCTACCTTTTGTCGCAAGGTAAACCGCTGGGTGACCCAGGTACTTGCGGTGAATTCCTCCAGATCCTGCTCATCTCCGTTTATGGCAACGCTTGGCCTTTCCTGCCCATCTCGCTCAAGCCGGATGGTTACGCCGATTTCGGCATTGAAGTATAGACCGGCCGGAACGGTTCGGGTTGTAGCGGTCTCGCTTAGCGCCTCCGTTTGGGCAAGCTGGTAGGGTGCATGGGAGCCATGGTAGAGGGTTATGGATACCCTACCCTTAGCATCGGTTTCGAAAACCTGATAGAAAGTGGTATCCGTGCTTTGCCGGTATACGCCTGCCCTAACCGGCTCGAGTAGTACGTCGGGCCTACCGTACCTTGTCATTTCAAGCCCGTCACTAGTATCGGAGATCCGCATGGGACGATTCGTTTCCCCACCGTATATCCCGGGAAGTTGGTCGAACCCCGCCGGTGTTTCGGTGCTGCCCGGTACGGTAGCGTAGTGCTGCCCGGTCATCCTACTCCCCCAAATCACATCCGCGATGGCATAGGCCAGATCAGCAGCGAAGAACTTGCCGCTGTTATTCATGACCAGGATCGACAAGGAAACCTCGGGAAAGCGCAGAACGGTGGATTTCCAGGCACCGGTGCTACCGTTGTGATAAATCAGGGGTATGCCGCGGTAATTCCCATGCTCCAGACCAAAAGCATACGACCCGGGAAGCGAACGGATGTGCTGCTGACTGGATACAAGCGATCTTCGCATCGCACTATCCAATCGGGGAGGTGTCTTATGCAGCGCAATTTCATAGTTTAGTTGGTCCGGCAAGGTGGTGAAAAGAGCTCCGTCCCCTTGTAGCTCGGTCAGCCATTCGTAGGTTTGCCAGCTGTCAAAATTGAAATACGGCCTGGCCAATTGCGGGATCGTATCGGTATGATCCGGAAAGAAGGAGGTGGACGACATGCCCAACTTATCGAAGACCTCGCTGGCATATTCGTGGAACGGTTTTCCACCTACTTCGGTAACGATTTCAGCCAGCAACAGGTAATTCGAATTGCTGTATTGATAATCGGTACCCGGGGCAAAGTTCAGCGATTGTTGCTGCTCCAGTAAGGCGATAGCATCCCTATTTGCCAGCACTTCTTCCCACCAGGTAATTCCTTTTAAGGACCAAAGATTATAAACGTCCCGAACTCCGCTGGTATGGGTCAGCAGGTGATTTATTCGAATCGTATCTTCCAAGTCCGGCAGAAAGGTTGGTATAAAGCTTCGGACGTCATCGTCGAGGGAAAGCTTCCCCTCTTTTATAAGCTTCAGGACGCATAAGGCGGTAAATTGCTTGGCATTAGAGGCGATATTGAACCGGGTATCCGGTCCGATCCGGCGGCTGGAATCAAGGTCGGCCAGACCGGCATAGGTTTCCAGCAACACCCTTCCATTCTGGACAATGCCAACCGCGCCGCCGGGAGCCCCGTCCGGTACATCCGCCTGGAGTAAGCGAATAACCTCTGTCTTCCAGCCGACAGGCAATTCGGGGTCCTGGGACAGCAGGGTAAATGGAAGGAGAAGTAGTAAAATTCTGATCATAACTAAATCGGGTTATGATCAAAGGTGGCAGCAAGGCGGTTGCTACACGCTCCAGAGCACGATTTGGTACTAATTTTTTCCTATCGAAAGGAGGTATTGCCGTGGGGTTAGCCCGGTTTCTCGTTTAAAAACCCGATTGAAGGTGGTCTTCGAATTGAATCCCGCATCCAGAGCGGTCGCCAGCAAGGTGTGCGTACGATGTTCCCCGCGCAGGAAACTTTGTTTTACCGCTTCAACGCGGTAGCCATTTACCAGGTCGTTGAAATTGCGCCGAAACTCGATGTTGACCAGGGCGGATGTCTGTCGACGCGTAAGCTGAAGCTGCTCGGCCAGGTCGGACAGGGACAGCCGGGGATCACGGAATATTTCCTGATCATGCATTAATCGAATCAGGCCTGGTCGCCAGGCAGCCAGTTGCTCGGCGGGTATGTCGGCATAGGACGTACCATCGGAAGTCTCCGAATGCTGGTCATCAAAGAGATCGGGCAAGATGAGTTTATAGGTTTCCCCTCGGCGTATGGCTTCCGTGTAACCTGCGAGTCCCACACTGCCGCTGACGAAGCCAAAAGCAAGGTAATACCAGAACTTTTGTCCGAAACTCCCAAAATTGGGGTAGGCCACTAGGAAGAATAGCCGCAGAAAGACCAACACGAGCAACAGCACCAAGTACCGCCTGACCCAGGTGTAGGTAATCGCATCGGAGTAACTGACCTCGTCGGAGATTTGTCGCCGATAACGCCGATAAAATCCAATGGAGAGCCCGGTATAACAGGCCATACTGGACAACCCTACGACCTGGTACCAAGGTGCCAGGTCCTTATCCCGGCCGTCGGCATAGAAATAGTGGACATCAGGCCAGTAGGTATCAGTGAGAAAAACTACCAGACTGTACAGCAGGTACAGCCCCCCCGGCAGCAGGTGCAGAAAATGAACCCGATCCAGTCGAGGGGGAGTATCGAGCAGGCTTACTACGTAAAAATATATGCACGGTCCTAGGAGCAATAATTGCTGAAAAGGGAGGTAAAACAACCACTTCCGGTAGACCGGCACGGCGTACCATCCCAGGTGACCGGCTGCCCAGGGAACCAGGTAGAGTACAGTAAGAAAAAGTATAAGTGACAGCCAGAGCGAAGCGGGACGTGAATTTCTGATAGCGAGAGGTATCAGGAGGAGGGAGAACACGAAACAAAAGATCATTTCTCCGATCAGCAGGGCTGATTGGAGACTGATAGTCACCTGCGATAGATCCATCCCTCACTTACCCTTGGTGTCGTGACTAGGATGGCCCGCTACGCTGGCATACACCAACTTTCGTATACAGACATCCTGGTAATTGATCTTGCGGCCGGTAGCAGCGGTTGCCCCCCAGTACACTTTACTGTTGCCGCCGAAGATCTCTTGTACGATATCGCCGACATAGGTAGCGCGGAGTTGCCCGTCCAGCGTTACATTAAGCGTATGGGTGCCTGGGTTCCAGGCGATCGTGAGGGGGCGCTTGGCGCCGTTTTCAAGATTTGGCAGTTCGATCGGCCCGACCATGCTTCGGGCGTGGTGTGCCTGACCGTGTGGCATGATCGCCAGGTGGTCCGCCGCCGGATCGCCGAGATGGTAATTCTGGTACGTGTCAAACTCAATGCCCAGCGAGGGATACAGACCGGCGAAGCCCATGCCTTCTCCCCGGTAACCGGTTTGCATCGTGGGGTGAAATACGAAAACGATGCCGTCGGCACCTAGCTCGTCATTTTCTCCCAGTACGAGGTCCACCGTTAATTCGAAGGGAAATTCAAGATCCATGGGGTTCTGAAACCAGGCCGAACCGCTGACATACGGCGTCTCCGGCGTGAGTCGTATGCATTCTTCGTTGAGAATTTGCGCGCTGCCCCCAAGTTTAAACTCTTTTACGCTACTCTGAGCCACCAGAGTGGAGGTAAGCGATCCCACGAGAAGGGCAAGGAGGGCAGATCGGCAGCGGGTGGGCATAGGTACTTAGTTTACAATGGTTTGTAACAAAATACGCATTCCCGGCATTTGTTTTCATAAAGGGATGGAAGCCTCCTGCCAGTCGTCTCCGAAAGCGTAGCAGGTCGCCGGCAAGCCATTGTCACCGAGCGACCGTGCCATATGACGGTATGCTGACCCTACGGCGCAACGCTCCGGCTACCTTCGTGTTTGATGTTGAGTCAATGACACTCAAGTTGCCAGGTACCATGAAGAAATCTTACCTACTTGCCTTCCTGCTGGTAGTTGTAGCCGTCGTGCTGCTCCTGCAAACGGGAAGTGCTACCAGCGAGTACGCCAGCTTCGCCAAAGCAGCCGAGACGGGTGACAAGGTGCAGCTGGTCGGAACCTACGTGAAGGACAAACCTACCATCTATGATCCACTCACCGATCCGAATTATTTCAGCTTTTTCCTGGAGGACCTCAACGGAACGGAGCGGGAAGTGGTCCTGCTAATGGGCAAACCGCAGGATTTCGAAATGAGCGAAAGCATCGTGCTCACCGGCCGGATGAAGGACGAACAGTTCATTGCCAGCGACATCCAGATGAAGTGTCCCAGCAAATACAAGGATGAGGAAGAGATGATTAAGAGCCTCACCGAGAGCTAAACCGCATGGAGGAAATTCAGTACATCAACGAGCATCTCGGCCCACGGTACATCGGTCATTTTGCTATCCTGCTCGCGTTTTTCGCAGGTATCTTAAGTATGGTCAGCTACTTCCTCGCTACCCAGTACCGGGAAGAAGTACTCCGTAGCCGTTCGTGGCAGCGACTTGGTCAGCTGTCGTTTCTGGCCCACGGTGCGGCGGTATTTACCGTGATCGGATGCATCTTCTTTGCGATGCTCAATCAGTACTACGAATATCAGTACGTTACCGCGCACGTCGATGGGCAACTTCAACAGCGGTACATCTTCTCCGCCTTTTGGGAGGGGCAGGAAGGAAGCTTTTTACTCTGGACGTTCTGGCACGTGATCCTGGGATACGTACTCATGGTCACGGCCAAAAGCTGGGAAAAACCCGTGATGGCCGTGATCTGCTCCGTTCAGGTAGTGATCGTATCCATGTTGCTCGGCGTGCATTTCGGATTCGGGGATTTTCTCCTAAAACTGGGGTCTAACCCGATGCTCTTATTAAGGGAGACCGTTAACGCCCCCATCTTTCAGCAAGCGGACTATGTTTCGCTGCTGCGGGGAAATGGGCTTAATCCGAGCCTTCAGAATTACTGGATGACCATCCACCCGCCTACCCTATTCCTGGGGTTTGCCAGCACCGTCGTCCCCTTCGCCTACGCCGTGGCGGGGCTCTGGACGGGCCGTCACCGCGAATGGCTACAACCGGGACTGCGCTGGAGTCTATTCAGTGCCGGAATCCTGGGCATCGGTATCCTCATGGGTGCCGCCTGGGCCTATGAGGCCCTGAACTTCGGCGGATATTGGGCGTGGGATCCCGTTGAAAATACCAGTCTTGTTCCCTGGCTAATGCTCGTAGCCGGCATACACACGAATTTGATCAGCCGGGCCACCGGACAGGGTATTCGAGCCACCTACATGTTCTATCTGGGCACTTTTGTCCTCATCGTCTATAGTACCTTCCTGACGCGCTCCGGCGTTTTGGGTGACACCAGCGTCCACGCCTTTACCGAGATGGGGCTCGAAAGCCAATTGCTCTTCTTCCTCATCTTCTATTTCTTCCTCAGTCTGGGGTTGATAATCTGGCGATGGTCTCACATCCCGGTGCCGGAAAAGGAAGAAGCCACCACCAGCCGGGAATTCTGGATGTTCATCGGTAGTCTGACCCTGTTCATGTCCGCGATCCTGATCACGGGCTCCACCAGCCTTCCGGTGTACAACGAGATCCGGGAATGGATCGATCCGGTTTACAATGGTTTAACCCTTACCGATCCGGAAGCCCACCATAACCGTTTTCAGGTCTGGATCGGCATCTTTATCGGTCTCATGAGCGGTTTTGCACAGTATCTCCGGTGGAGAGAACGAAATTTCCGTCAGCATCTAAGGTATTTTACGGTTCACCTGGGCACGGCACTGGCGGGTACCGCCCTGCTTACCTTTTTGACGCTGCAATGGATACAGGCTCCCGGCCTGCCCTTCAAAGCCATGATCTTTGCCGGTTGGTTTGCCGTGTGGAGCAATCTGGATTATATGCTCTTTTTCGTGCGAAAGGACCCGAAAGTTGCCGGGAGCGTCATCAGCCACATCGGTTTCGGCATTATGCTGGTCGGCATCATGGCCAGTTCGGGAAATAAGCGCATCATCTCGCAGAATCAGTTCCTCATGGAGGGACTTACCGAAGATGAGCAGCTGGCTCGCAGCACCGTTCGCTTGTACGAAGGGGTTCCCCTCGGGATGGAAGACTACGTGATCACCTTCACCGGCGACACGATAGATGGTCAAAACCGAAAATATCAGGTCGATTACCAGCGGGTAGACGATGCGGGTAATGTCAAGGAAACTTTCCAGCTGGAACCCAACGTTCTTTATGACAAGGGCTTCGAGAAGATTGCCATCACCAATCCGAGTACTAAGCACTACTGGAACCGGGACGTCTTTACGGTGATCATGGGATTACCACCGGAAGAACAAAGTGTAAAGGCCCGTCAGGAAACGGAGGATAGCCTACAGTACCGGTTGATACCCCTAGTTCCGGGGGAAAGCGAGAGCTTCCGGGATACGGTATCCATACCACAGCGCAACAGCAGCATTATTTACACTTACTCCATCGACCTGGTGGACTTCAGCCGTCAGATCGATCATCCGGAGTATACTTTCGAACCCGGAGATATCGGTCTTGGAGCAAGGGTGCGGGCAAGACGCAGCGGCGGCATAGCAAATCACGACACGACGGCTTCTGTCGCCATAGTGCTCCGGGAAGGCTTACTGTACCACTACCCCGCCCAGATCAACGACATGTCGCTACGCGTAAAAATCGACGAAAGCGTTTTCGAGCGGCTCTTAGTCAAGGATACGGATCTGGACTACGATGAATTTATCGTGAAACCGGGCAGCAGCTTCCAGGTGGATGGCCAACTGATCACCTTCAGCAAGTTCATCTCCCAGCCTGAAGTCGACCATTTCAAGCCGCAGGATGGAGACATATGGGTGAGTGCCCTGCTGGAAGCGGAAGGACAGACTATGCAGCCCGTATTTCTGATCCGGGGCAACCAGCCAAGTGGTGTTCGGGATGAGATCAAGGATCTGGGTCTGTATGCACATTTGTCCAGTCTCAATCCGGAAACCAATGAAGCAACGCTGCGGGTCGCCAAGGTCCGGCCCTCGCAACCCCTCCAGATCCCCCTGGCGGTGGCACCGCGAAGTTACCGGACCGATTATATCACGCTACAGGCCATCGAGTTTCCCGGTATCAATCTGTTCTGGTTCGGCTCCCTTTCCATGATGTTAGGATTGCTGATCAGTATGGCCATCCGACTGCGCTCCAAACGCCTTCGTGCCGGCGTTTAGCAGCGGGATCTCCCCTTCTCCGAGGAAATTATAAGCCCGCAAACTAACGTAGGCCCCCTTTCGACTCTTCCTATTCCGGTAGCGTAGTTGTCCGTAGAGAAACAAGCGTTCACCGGCCCCAACCCGGGCGTGCAGGTGTAGCGCGAGCGGTCCCCAGGCAACGCACTCGTGGTAGGTCTTGCGTCCTTGCCGGTCGACCGTCTCCAGGGTGATGCGTGTCAGATCCCTGGCGGTTGGCGTACAGTAATACATCGGAGGGCGGATCACTTTTCCAAGCAGCGTAACCCTATTCATGATGTCCGTAGGCTTGGGGTTCATCGGCCACGGCGGCCATTTCGGTATCGACGCGGACATCAAGTACGGCAAAGTGATCGACGTGTATCTCGGGGCGGACGTGGGTCATCCCCCTACATTCAAATTTACGGTACAGCAATTTTCCCTGTACCAATATCCGGTTTCCCCGTCTGACGCTGGCCTGTAAACGCCGCGCAACACCGCTCCAGGCTACGAGGTGGTGGACTTGTGGTTCCTGGCGCTTGCCGATGGTTCGGTTGTTCTGGTATAAGCGTAAAGTCGACCGGTGGGTGCCGTCGGAAAGCAGGAGGCCCTCCGGATCGTGACCTGCCCGGCCGACCAATTGAAT
Organism: Lewinellaceae bacterium; assembly: GCA_963747415.1. Taxonomy (GTDB): domain Bacteria; phylum Bacteroidota; class Bacteroidia; order Chitinophagales; family Saprospiraceae; genus Neolewinella. Next base: position 1,167,666 of record CAVVFF010000007.1, read on the forward strand.
CTGATTAGTAAAGGGAAGCATTTGTCCATTTTTGGTGACAGTCCCAAAAGTGAAGGTAACCCAACGAATTATTCGTCAATTAACCGTTTATAGTCGAATATATTCGTTTACAAACGAATAGAAACGGACCCGGCTTTGCTAAAACCGGAAGTCTTTCCGCCAAATGTCTATCAGATCAAAACTGACTTTATAAGCCACTTCGTTCCCCCGGAGATTATCGTTTGCGGTGAGCCCGTAAATCCCGATCCGCAGACGCCGCCGGGCTCCAACCTTGAATATCCGTTCCACCCCCAACAACAGTTCTTCGTAGCGGTAATCCTGCTCGTTCAGATACAAGAATCCGGCGCCGGCCACGGCCTGGATCCGGGTTTTCTTAAGCAGGGGAATATTATTTATCAGGGCCCCGCTGAAGTGATGAAGGTAATGGAGCTCAAGGTGCGGGCCGCTGGTGGCCAGGGAGGTATTGAGCGCCTGAAAGGTTTGCAAAGGATCGGAAAGCAACAGCGGGTCGGACTCCCGGAAGCGACGAATGTCAACGAAGCGTAGGTCTTCGGTATTGGTGAACGTTCCGCCAATAATCCGGTAGCTTGACTGACCCAGTGCTCCCAGACCGAATTTCTGTTCTACGGAAAGCTGGAGGTAATCGAATCGGATGTCACTCGAAAGAACACCCGACCAGCCCCTTTGGTAACGTAGGCCGAAAGTCGGCCAATTGCTACCCAGCACCACTTTCCGGTTTGGCTCCCGCATATAGCGCTGGGCCGGCGTGAAGGTGACCCTTACATCTGAAATAAAAGCCTGGTATCGCTCAAAGTCCGCCGGCACATCCTCGTCGGTAATCACTTCCTCCAGGATGCTGGAGGTTTCGTAGCCCGTAATCGGCCGGCGATCCGATCGGGAAAGGTGCACATTCAGGTAAAGCCCGTTTACAATTTCCCTGTCGGTGCCGAAATCGATTTTCTCCTTCAAAAAATAATTGGACGCTTTTAGCTGATTGAGGTAGGCGTCGTTGGGATTGAAGGGTTCAAACTCCCGGCCTAACCAGAGGGACACGTTGCCCAGACTGAAGGGATCGTACCGGTGCCAGGCATACATTTTTCCCTGGAGATCGCTGTTCCGTAAGCCGAAACTGAAGGAGCCGGAAAGGCTGATTTCCTTGCCGTTCGGAAATCTTCGAAAAGTCGATAGGTAGGGCCCGATTCGCCAGCCCCCCACCGGCGAGAGGTCGATCAGATCGGTCACCGGGCCTATATACCATTGTTGCTCCTTACGGTAATTGCGGAACCCCACCCCGTCGAGACCGAGTTCAAGCAGGGTGATCCGGTTATACAACTGTTCCATACTATCCCGGTAAGCGGGCGTGCTAACGACCGCCTGCAGGCTGTCCCGCAGGTAGACCATTTCCCGCTCGGTGGCGGTAAGCGCTACGGTACGACCACCCTTCCAGTAGGTACTGTCGCGTTCGTAAGCCTCTTTGGTAGTGACCGCTACTTCGTTACCAAAAAACCGATCGGGGAAAGTCACGTCCGGTTCGAAATCGGTATAGCTCAGTGTCGTTGTTCCCCGGTAACTTTTCTTTTTCCCCTGCTTCGTTTCATAGTCGAACACCTGCTCGCCGAGGTAAGATCGGCCATCCTTGGTCCGGTCGTATCGCTGCCGTATGGAGAACCGGTCGGTGAGCAACAAGCCCCCGGGCGGCAGGGTTAGATCCAGCCGGTTGATGGAATAGTCATCAGCGTTGATATGCAGCGTTCCTTCCACCGTACTGTTACCTTCCTTGCGGGGCGTGACCCGTATGCGATATACCAGTCTCCCTTCTTCCACGTTCGTTTCCAGCAGCTTGAAAGCGTAGGTCAGCACGGAAGTCGGTGACAGGGGACTGATCACGGAGGAAAGCGAAATGCCCGGAAGCGCTATTAAATTGCGGTAAAAGTTGAAGTCCGTCTCGGCATAAACCGGGAGAAAAAGACCCTTTGTATTTCCGTACGCGGCGTAGGCCGTACGCTCTTCCTTGTAAGATCCGGGATAAGCATAGCTTAGCCTCAGTTTCATCTCCACCATATTAAGCTTAGCGAGCAGCTCCTCACCAATCGGGGGTGTAGAAGTTTCAAAGGGCGAGGACGCAGGTAAGGCACCAATTTCAAAGCTTTTTGCCTCCTCGGGAACCAAGTCCTCAACTTCTTCCACGGCCTTTACGTAGACGTCGGACTGAAAGCTTCCGATCGCCCGCAGGTGGGCTTCCTTACCCGCGATCGCCTTTTTGATGATTCCGTACGCCTTGTCCCGACCCGAGGCGCTCACGGTGACCTCCTGTAGTTCCACCCCGGAGGTGAGCAGGCGGACATCGTAGGTTTGCTCCTCGAGACCTAAGAACAGGGTGACCGTCTGGCTCGTGTAGCCAAGGCTGGAGAAGGTGATCTCATACTCTCCATCTATCCGAAAATTAAGGCCGTAGTGACCGGTATCGTCCGTGACCGTTCCAATGCCGGTTTGACGTACATAGACATTTGCAAAGGGAACGGGCTCGCCGAATTCATTACGTATCACCCCCTGCACCGACTGAGCGGCCAGCACGAAACTGAATGCCATAAGGCAAGCGCATAAGAAACATCGTAAATGGGTCATTCCCCGGCCTCAATGGCATTGGTACGAGGCAAAGACGAAGAAAGGAGCGGTTTCGTTGTAGTACCGCTCCCGCCTTAAGGATACTTTAGGAGCGGGTTAGACCATTCGGCTGTGCCAGCTATCTTCGAGCGGGCGCTCGAAAATCTGCCGCAACTCACCCAGTTCCTTGACCAGCGGGTCGAAAACGATCGATTCATTTTTCAGCTGGCCCTGCGAATAAAGTAGCTTGAATTCCTCCCGGCCGACCGTGTGAATACTACCGGAATCGTCGCGGTAGCTGAACCGCATACGGTTGAAGAAATCGACGCCGATCTCGGCACCGAGGGATTGGACGAAATTTACGCTCCCGTCAATCGAACAGCCGCTGGCCTCCGCCTGGGTTTCGTCTACGGCCAGCACTAAAAACCGGTTGTGCAGGACATCCGCTCCCGCGTTCAGGTCCTGAGCGTGACTTACCCACTGGGAGACGAACTCCTGCGCCCGTTCGCGTACCAGTTTAGTTTCCTCCTTCGTGAGGGCACGCTCGGCGCCGTAGATCCAAACGCGACTTTCGGGGGCTAATGATTCAAGGGAATTTGGCATAAGGTCATCGTTTCAGGCCACAAAGATAATACCCCAGGCATCGTGGACGGATTAAGCCTTCAATTGATTTGCTCATCCAAGCTACCTTTGCGTCATGTCCGTTTCCCTTAACAAATTCGTTGCCGCTACCGGTATTTGTTCCCGGCGGGAAGCCGATCGGTGGATCGAGGCCGAAAGACTTACCATCAACGGCACCGTGGCGGTCAAGGGAAACCGCGTAGAGCCCGGCGATCGAGTGGAACTGGACGGACAGGCCATCGGTAAAAAACCGGATCCGGTCTACCTGGCCTTCCACAAGCCGCCCGGGATCACCTGCACTACGGATGCCCGGGACCCGGACAACATCATCGACTTCCTGAATTATCCCCAGCGGATCTTCCCGGTGGGCCGACTAGACAAAGCCTCCACGGGCCTTATCCTGCTCACGAACGACGGTGACATTGTCAATGAAGTACTTCGGGTAGAAAACAACCACGAAAAGGAATACATCGTCACGGTCGACAGGCCCATCGACGAACGTTTCCTGCAGCGAATGGCGGAGGGAATACCGATTCTGGGAACACGCACCAATCCCTGTGAAGTGGAATTGCTCGCAAAGCGCCGTTTTCGGATCGTTCTGACCCAGGGTTTGAATCGGCAGATTCGCAGAATGTGTGAATACCTTGGCTACCGCGTGATGACGCTTAAACGTATCCGCGTCATGCACATTACGCTGGGCGACTTACCGGTGGGAGGATACCGGGAACTGGACGGCTTTTTCGTGGAATAATGCTTTAGCCGACGCAGCCGGGCGGACAGCGATAACGATGCCTTCGGGCAATGCCGGGCTTGAAGGTATTCCGCGTCTATCCGGTGACTTATTTGCTTCGATCCTGCGCGCCGGCGCCCTGCTTGCCACAACTCTGCCTGTCAGCGGGTGTTAGCAATTTAACCTATTTTTGCCGCCCCAAAATCAAATATACCCATGGGTAAAGAACCCCTGAAGACCGTTATCATAGGATCCGGACCGGCCGGATATACGGCCGCGATTTATGCTGCCCGCGCTAACCTCAGCCCCGTCCTGTATACCGGTAAGGAGCCCGGTGGCCAGTTGATGATCACGACGGATGTAGAGAATTTTCCGGGTTATCCGGATGGCATCATGGGCCCTCAAATGATGGAGGATCTGAAGAACCAGGCCGTGCGGTTCGGTACGGAGATTAAGTACGAACTGATCGATCGCGTTGAGCTGGAAGGCGATGTAAAGAAGATCTTTACGGAAGGAGGAGTCGAGGTGGCTGCCCATACCGTCATCATCTCTACGGGGGCGAGTGCCCGGTGGCTTGGGCTGGAAAGTGAACAGCGGCTGGCCAACAAGGGGGTAAGCGCCTGTGCGGTATGCGACGGTTTTTTCTACCGCGGTAAAGAGGTAGCTATTGTCGGTGGTGGTGACTCCGCCTGTGAGGAGGCATTGTACCTCAGCAATCTTTGTCCTACCGTACATATGCTCGTGCGGCGCGATGAGCTTCGTGCCTCCAGCATCATGCAGGAACGGGTCAAGAAACAGAAAAACATCCAGATCCACTGGAATACGGAGACCGAAGAGATCCTCGGCGAGAAAGAAGTGACCGGTGTCAGGATACGAAACAACGTGACGGAAGAAGTACGGGAGATCCCAATCGCCGGATTCTTTGTAGCCATCGGTCATATCCCGAATACTAAGATCTTCAAGGGTCAGATCGCTATGGAGGATACCGGCTACCTGAAGCACGAACCCAACACCACCCACACCAACGTGGACGGGGTGTTTGTGAGCGGAGATGCCGCCGACCACGTCTACCGGCAGGCCATAACCGCGGCCGGCACCGGCTGCATGGCGGCGCTCGACGCGGAACGCTACCTCGGGGAGAAGGGCATTATTTAGTCTTACTCGCCTTCAGCGTATTCATCATCAGGCTGACGATCGTCATGGGCCCTACTCCTCCGGGGACGGGGGTGATGGCGCTCACCTTGTCTTTAACATTGGCGTAGTCGACATCTCCCGCCAGCCGGTACCCTCGCGGGCGGCTGCTGTCGTCAACGCGATTGATACCGACATCGATGATCACGGCTCCTTCCTTGACCATATCGGCAGTGACCATTTCCGGAATACCGATGGCGGCCACCAGGATGTCGGCTCTCCGGCAATGGGCGGGCAGGTCCTTCGTGCGACTGTGGCAGATGGTTACCGTAGCATTTCCCGGATCGGATTTGCGGCTAAGCAGGATGGTCATGGGTGTTCCTACGATATTGGACCGGCCAAGAACAACTACTTCCTTTCCGCTGGTTTCGATGCCGTAGCGCTCGAGCATCACCATGATCCCGTTGGGTGTCGCGGGTAGGTAACAATCCAGCCCCAACGTCATTCGACCCACGTTGACCGGCGTAAATCCGTCCACGTCCTTATGCGGGTCGATCGCCAGGTTAATGGCATTTTCGTCGAGGTGGCCGGGTAGCGGCAATTGTACGATGAAACCGTCAATGTCCGGGTCCTCGTTCAGTTCGCTGACGACCTGGAGCAATTCAGCCTGCGTGATCGTCGCCGGGCGGCGAACCAGTGAGCTGCGGAATCCTACCCTTTCGCAGGCACGTACCTTATTGCGCACGTAAACTTCACTCGCGGGATCTTCCCCGACCAGCACCGCCGCCAGGTGGGGAATTTTACCGCCGGCTTGTCGGATCGCATCGACATCCGCCTTCAATTCGTCCTTAATTGTGTTCGCTAGCGCTTTGCCGTCCAATACTTGCATCACCTTTTTCGTTTTGCGCCAAAGATAGCTGCCCAACACCGCACCCTACTACCCTAGCATGAAGCAGGTCTACCCCGCTGGATTACTTTTTAGCTTTTTCTTGTTGCTGGCCTCCACCACATCGGCGCAAACGATCTCCATCGATGAGGGCGGAACAGTATCCGGGTGCGGTGGAATTTTCGTGGACAGCGGCGGTACCACCGATGACCACGCCGCGGCCGGCACCCGACAGGTGATCACGCTCTGCGCGGATGGGGCGTCTCAGGGGACGCACGTTCAACTAAACTTTACCGAGATCGATTTTCGGGGCACCCTTACCGTATTTAACGGAGCGGACATTTCCGCGGACACCCTGCGACAAATCGACCGCTCTAATGTCGGAGACCAGGTTTCCCTGGCCGCTACGGCGAGCAATACGGGTGGGTGCCTCACGATTGAATTCATCAGTACGGGCGAAGGCATGGGTTGGCAGGCGGATATTGCCTGTATTGTTGCCTGCCAGCCGATCGTGGCGGAATTGGCCTCGGCGATACCCCAGCCGGTGCCGTTCACGGACGGATACATCGACGTATGCGTCGGCGAACCCATTACGCTTTCCGGAACGGGCACCTATCCCCAAAACGGGGCCATCTATCCGCAATCCGACGCCACGTCCAGCTTCCGATGGTCCTTTCAGAATGGTGACCAGGCGGAAGGCCAGACGGTTACCTACACTTATCCGGAACCGGGGGCCTACGTGGCGGAGTTGTTTATTGAAGACGATCGCGGCTGCGGGAACACCAACCGAATCAATCAACGCATTCGCGTTGCACCTCCCCCCCGGTTTACCGACGGGGGTCAGACAAGCCCGGAGATCTGCCCCGGCGAGTCCATCTCCCTGACCACTGGTGCCAATCGATCCGGACCGACCGCGTACGTCCCCAAGCCACAAGCCGTGCGCTTTACCACCACCCAAAGCTTTTCCGAACAGATCGGCATTCCCGACCGCCAGGACGAAGTGTATGCCTCCGCCCTGGATATCCAGCTGTTCAGCCCCGGCCAGCAAATTTCTTCGGGCCGCGACATCGCACAAATCTGCGTTACGATCGAGCACAGCTTTCTGGCCGATCTCGATATGTGGATCGAGTGCCCGGACGGTTCGCGGGTAACCCTCCTTGATAAAGACGAGGCCCTTGGCTTCCCGGTCAATAATCGATTGGGCTATGGCGAAGTTGACGACACCGGGGCCGAACCCGCCGAAACCTACTGCTGGACCGCCGACGCCGCACAAACGGTGTATGAATACATCCGGACCCAAACAACCACCGGAACCACACGGCCCATTTTGCCCTTTGACCGCAGCTACCTGCCGATCGACCTTGATTTTGACGCGCTGATCGGTTGTGAAATGAACGGGGAGTGGCGGTTGAACGTGGTCGATAACTTCGTAGAGGACGACGGGACCGTTTACTCCTGGGAGATCACCTTTGCAGACGAACTGGTACCCGACAATGAAGACTTTACGGTGCCGGTCGAGGATAACTTCTGGACGGATAGCGGGATCTACTCCTTTTACAGTCCCGACAGCGTAGTATACACCGCCGGCAATCCTGGCTACTCGATGCATGAGCTCACGGTGGTTGACAGCTTCGGATGCAGCTACGACACCCTCATCCGAGTGGACATAGGATCCCCTCTCAAGTCCGGTTGCTTGACCTGCACCAACCAACCGGTAGTACCGGCCCGGGATACGCAAGTATGCGCGGGACAAAGCTTCCGGGTAGACTTCAGCGACGCTTTTGCGCTGGACACCCTGATCCGGTGGGAAGCATTGGAACACCGGCAACTCAGCGGTGAGGATACCAGCATGCTAGTGGTCTCCGGCCAGTATCCCGGAACCTTTGGCCCGGCGGTTGGAAATCTCCTCTCTTCCGTGTGCATCGACCTCTCCGCGGACCTACCCCTAGCGGGAATCGAAGTGCGTCTGCAATCGCCGGATGGTGCATTGATTACGCTGGTACCCAGGGGATCCGTCACGGGTACCCGGATCACGGAATGTTTTCTCCCGGAGAGCGGCGGCGACTGGGAAATCTTGGATGGGCAGCGCGTGAACGGCCAATGGGCCCTGATCGTCGACGATGCCGACGACCGACTCCGGGGCGAATTGACCTCCTGGTCGCTTGACCTGGCTTACCGTCCGGACCTTACCTATACCTGGACTACCGGAAGCGGAGAATTGAGTTGTACCGACTGCCCCGACCCGACCATCACCACTACCACGGGGGGCAGCTACGAACTGACCGCCACCACGGCGCTGGGTTGTACGCAATCGCTGACGTACACCATCGACCTGCTTTCGGCGGATGTCGCCTACGAGACCACCATCAATGATGGATGCGCCGGCGAGGAAGATGGGAGTATTACCCTCCGGCCCCTGACCAATACCCAGGTGAATACCTATACGTGGAGCAATGGAGCGGCTACCCGAGACATTTCCGGCCTCAGCGCCGGCACCTACAGCCTCACGGTGGTCACCGACAACGGATGCGAGAAAGTCTTCTCCTATGTAATCAACCCTCCGGAACCACTGGCAATCAGTATTGACACGGTGATTGGGGTAAGCTGTTTCGGGGAATCAGATGGTGGTATTATGATATCCGCCAATGGCGGGTATGGTGGGTACACGTACGATTGGTCCGGAGATGTGAACAGTACCCTTCCTTCAGCCGATAAGCTTCGGGCCGGCAATTACGGCCTTACCGTGACCGACGCCGCTGGCTGCACGGTAAGCACGGAAGTGGCGGTTATCAGCCCGGCTTTACTAAGCCTCGAACTCACCACGCAGGACGTTCGCTGCCGCGGCGGTAGCGACGGTGAAATCCGACCCGTCCTCGACGGAGGCACGCCGCCCTACCGCTATCGCTGGAATGATAACTCCACCGCAGCTACGCTGACCGGGGTTCCCATCGGTAGCTATTCCCTTACGATTACGGATGCCAACGGGTGTTCGGTGACCAATGAGGTATCGGTAGAACAGCCGGAAATTCCCCTCTCCGCTCGCGTTGTCAGCGAAGTGGCCGGGTGTTATGGTACCCAAGGGAATGAAGCCACCGTGCTCGCGCGGGGAGGTAACGGAGATTACCGTTATGCATGGAGCAACGGCGAAACGGGCACTACGGCCTTCGCCTTACCGGCCGGAGCGAATACCGTTCAGGTAACGGACAGGAGCGGCTGTACCTATGATTACTCTTTTCAGACGGAAAGCCGGCCCAAGATTGAGCCAGCGGTCTCACTAGCTGCCGGAGATGAATGTCGCGATATCGGCGAAAGAACGCTTCGTGCGCAAGCCGACGGCATCTATTTCGATTACCGCTGGTCGACCGGAGCGAATGGCTCCCGTATTTCAGATCTGCAGCCGGAAACGGTATATACCGTCACCATGACGGATGCCGAAGGTTGTAGTGGCACAGCCAGCTTCACTACGGACTCCGGTAATCAACTGGAGCTCGATTTGGAAACCACTCCCGTTGACTGTTTCGGGGATCGGAACGGAGCGTTGGAGATCCTGTCGGCATCGAATCGCCACGGAACGGACTTCAACTACCAGTGGGGTGCCAATACGGGATTCGCCGAAGGCCCTTCCATTCGTAATCGCCCGGCGGGTGACTACAAACTTACGTTGGTCGATGCCATAGGGTGTAGGTACGACACCTTGCTGAAGGTGCCCGGTCCGCCCATCATGAAGCTACAGGAAACGGTAACGCCAATCACCTGCTTTGGGAACACGGACGGTCAGATCAGCGTCAATCCCACAGGTGGAAACGGCGGGTACACCTACCAGTGGGCCGCGGGAGGCACCAACGCAAAAATTGAGCACCTGGCGCCCGGCAATTACGACTTGACGGTCTCGGATGCCAAAGGATGTAAGGAAGCGGTTTCTTATGCTCTGACCAATCCGGAGGAAATATCGCTCGATCTAAGTATCCAGGGTCCCGTTTGCGGAGGTGAATACAATGGCCGCATCGACGTAAGTGCCGCCGGCGGACAATCTCCTTTGCAATTCAGCCTAGACAATCAACGGTACTCTAAAGCTTCTACTTTCAACGGATTGGGTGGTGGAGCTTACACCGTTTATGTAAAGGACCAGGTAGGTTGTACCATAAGTGAGGAGGTCGACATCGAAGACGGGCCGTCTTTTTCGGTCGATTTGGGAAAGGACCGGCAGATCATATTTGGTGACAGTATCCTCTTATTCGCTAACGTTCGTGGCGGCCGGGGTGACCTTGATTATGCCTGGTCGGGAAGTTATCCGGCGACCCTCAGTTGTACGGAATGCCCTTCACCGATCGCTAAACCCGACTACGAGATCGATTATCGCCTTTCCCTGATCGATGCCCTCGGCTGCGTGGCCGAGGATATGGTAAGGGTGAGGGTGCGAAAGATCCGGGAAATTGCCGTACCCACCGGTTTTACTCCGAATAACGACGGTTATAATGACCGCCTTCTGGTGCATGGCCGACCAGGCACGCGGGTGAAGGAATTTTCCGTTTTCGACCGTTGGGGCGGTTGGCTCTTCACGGCTCGGGATTTTACCGTGAACGATGAAGACAGCGGTTGGGATGGTCGCGATAAGCGGGGTAAGGCCCTCGATTCAGGGGTTTACATCTTCAAAGTGGAGGTGGAGTACGAGGATGGATCCAGTGAAACCCTGTCGGGGCAAACCACGCTAATTCGGTGATATGAAGAAGGTTTACAAAAATGGGACTCGCCTGTCAGGAGTCCTCTTTCTCGCACTGTTTAGCACCTGCGTTTTCGCCCAGGATGCCCTCTTCAAACAACTGGGGGCAAGTCCCTTACTGATTAATCCCGCGCTCACCGGAGTCATGGACGAGCAGTTGCGCCTCCAGATGAATTACCAGGAACTCTACACGCGGCTCACTACTGACGAGGCCTACCGCAGCGTGGCCGCTGCCGTAGACGTACGCCGACCCGTGAACCGAGGCAATTTTGCCGGTTTCGGATTACTGATCCAACACGATCAGGCAGGCTCCAGTGACTACGTCCGCAGCCAGGGGCTGTTGAGTGTCAGTTATCAGCAGCAATTGGCCGGCTACGGGCGCGGTCATCGTTCGGCCCACTACCTGAGTGGAGGGGCGCAGCTCGGTTTCGGACAGCGGGGGTTTGACCTGAACAAGGTGTGGTTCTCCGAACAATACTTCGTCGATCCGGCGAGCCGGCAAGCCTATTTGGATCGCAGCCTACCCAGCAAGGAATCCTTTCAGGGAATGAGCGGAGAGGTCTACGTGGATGCAAGTGCGGGAGTGGCCTGGTTTGCTTCCTTCGGGGACCGACGCAGTGGTTATATGGGGGCCTCGGTCTATCACCTTACCGAACCGAATGTCTCCCCGCTGCCGGAAAGTGAGGATGTACTCTACAGACGGTACGTCATCCACGGGGGTAGTGAGCTTCCACTCGGTGATCAATTCACTACAATTCTACCCTCCTTCCGCTGGGCCGCGCAGGGCCCCAGTCAGACCCTGCTCGCCGGGGCAAGCCTGCGGTATACGCAACGGGAATGGCGGGAGATCGCGCTGCGGATCGGCGCTTACGGCCAACTGACGGGGCAGGATGGCGGTTCCGCGGGGCTGGCCTCGCTGGTTGCCTTACTGGGGCTGGAACTGGAGAACGTGCAAGTGAACGTCAGCTATGACCTACGTACGGGTGACCTAAACCAGGTGACCAATAGCCGCGGAGGCTTTGAGCTAAGTATCGTCTATCGGCAGGAGGCCGCGTACCCCAGTAGAGTCCGTTGCCCGACCTTTTGACGGAAAAATTTCCATAGGATTGTAACATTGCAAGTAGTTATTCCCACTTTTATGTGGCAACACCTTGTTATTTCCACTATTTATTCGTTTAGCCTTTTTTCTATCGAACGCAGTTGCATATTTTAGGGTTACATAAGACGCCTAACCTTTGAGATCATGCAACACCACACTTTTGGCCGCGACAGCGAGATTGTCGCCAAGGCCTGCTACAATTCTGAATCACAAACCCTATTCCTGACCTATCTGAGCGGACCCACGACGATTGCTTACCGCAACGTAAGCCCTATGCTCTTTAATGAATTGCAGCGTTCCCCCTATCCGGACGTGTGTATTCGATTTAAAATTCAGGCCCGGCATCCGTTTCGTCGCATTGGAAAATCCTACGAGGCCCTGGATTACAACTTCCTTAAATAATGCACCTACCTTTGCCGGCTAAGTAGACGGTAATGGATAAGCAAGAATTGGTCCGTCGGATCTCAGAAAAGCAAAGCTTCCTCTGTGTCGGCCTTGATCCGGACCCGCAACGGATCCCCGCCTCCTTCGCAGGGGACGTCCTCTCCTTCAATAAACACATCATTGATGCTACCAGGGCCCATTGCATCGCCTATAAACCAAATACCGCCTTCTACGAAGCCCTCGGGCTGGAGGGAATGTCAATCCTGCAGCAAACAATAGCCTACATTGGCGGGGACCACTTCGTCATCGCCGATGCGAAGCGGGGAGACATTGGCAACACGTCCCGTTATTATGCCCGCTTCGCCTTTGAAACGCTTGGCGCTGACGCGATCACCGTGGCCCCTTATATGGGCGAAGACAGCGTAGGCCCCTTTCTCGAATATCCCGGCAAATGGGCTATCCTGTTGGCCCTTACCAGCAATCGGGGCAGTCAGGATTTCCAGCTCACCGAACAATCGGACGAACAGCTGCCCCTCTACGCCAAGGTCATGCGCCGCGCCGCAAAATGGGGAGGACCGGAACAACTTATGTTTGTCTGCGGTGCCACGCAGGCCGAGAAGTTTACCGAACTCCGGGCAATCAGTCCGGATCATTTCTTTTTAGTACCGGGCGTCGGAGCGCAGGGAGGAGACCTGCAGGCGGTATGCCAATACGGAATGAATAAGGAATGCGGACTATTGGTAAATAGCAGCCGGGGGGTCATTTACGCCGAAGATCCTGGCAAGGCCGCAGCCTCCCTCCAAAAAGAAATGGAGCGCGCACTCAAGAAATATTGTCCGGGCCTTTCCGGTTAAGGAGGAACTTTTTACCTTTGCGTCGCTTTCTAAGGAAGCCGCTTAACATGGTGGTTGTAGCTCAGTTGGTTAGAGCGCTGGATTGTGATTCCAGAGGTCGCCGGTTCGAACCCGGTCTTCCACCCGCCTCCGGAGGTGCTTGCAAAATGCAGCATCTCCGGCTTTTTTTTGCCCGACAGTGAAAACAAGGCAAGGCTGCCTTCACTGATGCTTAGCGATAAGCGGGCTTTAATCACACCCCACGCACAGCACCGTATCAATGCGATTCCCCGTCGGTTCCCCCTCCTTATTAAGCTCTATGGCATTGATGTAGGTCGCTTTGATGCGGCTGTCTACGGGCAACTTGCCCCGGTAATCAATGGGGTTTTTGTCCCGCTCGAAAGGCATATCATGCAGTATCATATGCAGGTTGATGTAGACGGCGGGATCGACGGTTGCCCTATTCTTGAAGAGCCGCCCCCGGTTAGCGCTAGCCGCCGTCTGGTCCCAATTTGATCCATTAAGCGGCCCGAGATTGTAAAATCGGATCGTTCCTTCGACGTGCTGGAAGTCCCCCTGAAAAGCCCGCTCGAAGCGTGCCCGAACGGTGGTATTATCCAGGATCAGTCCACCCCCATCGCTGGCGATGTCAAAGGTTTCCCCGCCAGAGGTCATCGAAGCGTTTAAACTCGAATTCGAGGAAGGGTTTACTTCAGCACCTACGTCGGTAAAGATGATGTCGAACGACCCCTCAATGAGGTTATGTGAAAAGTCATTTTGCATGGTAGAGAAGTGAAACCCGCTTTTGATATCGTTTCCAACCATAACATTGTAGCTGATGATGTTTCCGCCACCCATGGTTGCCCTGGCCCCGTTCACGTCGCTGGTGCCGCTGATGAGATAGTTGGTACCCGTCGCTTCAATCCGGTTGTGATGGATCTTGATTCCACCGGTAGTCCGACCGATATTGATCACCTTGGTGTTCTTAGCCTCCCGCGGATTGGCGAATACCACATCGAGATTTATGGTGTTGTAGGCCAGTTCATGGTCGTGGCTGAACTCCGAAAAGTCGAAGATCATCCCGGAAATGGTATTATTTATCCAACGCCCCTTTTGCGCCGACCTGGCAATCTGTGCGGCCTGTGCCGGTCCGATGACCCGGACAATCCCATTCTGAAAGGTCACCCCGCGGCCCCCGTCCCAGTTGAAGGTCAAGCCACCGTCGGTTCCGGGCATCGGGGCGTGGATGAGTTCGACGTGATCGTAGGTAATATCCTGGACGCTGACGAGGGTGATTCCGTTCCGGCGACCCACGATGGTCATGTCTTCCACCTCGATGTCCGTCCCAAGTCCATCGATGATCACTAATCCCACGGCCTTACGGGTCCGGGTACCCGCTGGCACGACGGTTCCGGGCGGAAGGTTTGCCTTGCCAGGGTTTCGGATAACAAAGGTCCCGTTGCCCCTGTCATTCAAGGTTTCGTAGACGTCCGTCCCGATCGTGATCATATCCGAAATATCCATCAGACCGGCACTGGCTTGCACATGAACCGTATCGCCGATCCCGGGCTGGACGAATTTCTCCAGGATGACGCCGTTATAGGAAGTGTGGGATAAGCTCAGGTTTTCGCTCAGACCTTCCCGGAGGTAAATCTTATTGCCACGCACGCTGTCTACCTTATGATGAGAGCGATTCCCCTGGTCCGTATAGTTGGCCCCGCCGATAAAAACAACGTCCATTCCCGCCTGTACGGTCACGGCTTCGCTTTCAAGTTTGGCGACCAACATCCTGCGTCCGGCATCCAGTAGCGTGTCCTGTATAGTAATCAGGTCGTCGATCGTGTAGCGGAAGGCGCTGTATCTGCCGCTGCCGCCCAGTTTGGCTCCCGCACCGGTGGTAACATTGGGTTGCGTTACTACGGTACGGCCGATTCCCTGCCCGACGAACTTGATGTGGCTGTATACATCGGTAACCGTCGAACCATCGACGTCCCGCTTCGTAAAATTTTGGAGTCCGGCCTCAGCTGGAATAAACGTTCCCTGGGTGGCGTACATGGAAAGTACCCGCGCAGGCGCATCTTCCATCACGTAAGTTCCGTGCCAAAATTCTATGGTGGTGGAATCACCACCAGCCACCAGGGCCCGACGTAGGGCATGCGCGGAGGGCGTGTGGTTGCCGGTAACCAGATAAATACTGTCAAGTCGCCCATCCCCCTTCGCTCCGAACCAATTCAACGCCAGGTAGTCCTGATCTATCTTGATCCGGTTGCTCCCGCGGAAGATGTGTTGATAAGGTGCTGCCTCGATTTGGTTAACGTGAAAGGCGTACCCTGGCCCGGTTAGGTATCCCGCAGGGCCGACGCGAAGAATAACATCGTCGGGTAAGTCAATATCCCGATCCAACGTAAGGCCGTTGTTCAAGAATACCGTCGCCGGCCCAACTACCCTCTCCAGGTCGGCGGCCGTAAGATTGGTACTGTCTCCAACTTGCTCGTAGAAGGATTTTGCCAGAATGTCCACGGGATCCAGTTCTAACGAAGAAGCTTTCCGCCAGTAAGTAGCCGAAAGGCAGGTGCAGGCTAAAAGCAGTAGAATCAATAGCTTTTTCAATGCCGGTATATTTTCCGTAATGATGGTAACATTTGTAGAACGTTCGAGGAGAAGGAAGCGCAACAAAAACGGTACTTATACTGAGTTGGTCTGCTGCAACGCAGTTGCTACCACGTATGGTCTTAGCAAAATCCGGAGCCTGAATTCACTCAATTTCCGGATTATCCCTTCCGGTACACTTGGTGGATAAGGTAAAAGAGCTGCATTTAGCAACAAGTCGCCTAAGCAATCAGCTGTTGATCGTATGGCAAGAAAGCCACGCTTCACGCCCCGCCTACCCGACATGGCTAAGCATTTAAATCGTCAGATTCCCTCAATTCATTACCCCTGGACTGAGGCAAGATTCAACCCTACTATATCTTCAATTTCTGGCCTGGGAAGATTATGAGTTCGTCTTCTTTTACGGCAATCTACTTTTCTCGAACGGGAATTCCATAGCAAGAATATAACTGCATTTTGCTACTGAAACCAAGTACTCCTAAATATTAATTATATTGATTCTCTGCCAGTAGGCATATTAATATTGATGATGTGAACAAGGTACATCCTGAACCCAGGGAATTGGATGGGGTTATTTTATCGAACTGTACCGCCGATGTTAGCAGGTAAAATATTATCGCCTGGAGAGAAAATGCTGAATATGCCGGATACTCAGGTATGGGTGCTAGGTAAACGGTGATAATGTTCCAAAGAAATTTTCCTCCGCTTAAAGCTACAAAACTGGGGTTTCGGCGGTTTGCGAAGCTTCATTTTATGGTGCGTTTGAATAATGCTGTTTCAACTTAATAATTAACCAGCCCCATGCTATCCCCGTACCTTGAAGTTGGTCGACAATTCACGGTCTTAAAGATTTAGCCTTTGCCATGGATCCAAGATCCTACATAGCCTCAAGTCCTTACTGCCAGGCGATTCAGAAAAATCTACTCGAAGTAGGGGTGTCGCTGCAAATAGCGGATGTGCGGCAAGGCGTAGCTTTAGTGACGATCCAGCAGATCGATCAATTGGAATACCTCTATTCGGAGGAAGAACTACTCGAGCGGGCAACCGCCGTATGTCGTCAGGTGCCTTTTCAAACGGTGGTAACCGTTCTTCCGGCCAAACGGCAGGAGTAAAACGGGGCTATTCCGTCGTGCTGGGCGGACGAATTCCCAAACGCAGGCTTACCACGTGACTGTAGGTCGACCGTCCTTCATTATCGCCGAGATCGGTGTACGCGTAATCCACGAATAGTTGCCCCACTTTCAGCCCGAGCCCCAGGGCGGGGCGCGAGTTCAGGGCCTCCGTTCCCCCGAAATCCTGGATGCGCTGAAGCTGGCTCACGCCGGCGCGGACAAAAACGAAACCGCCGTAATCGGCTTCCAGGCCCAGCGCCGGGTCCAGGCTTACGGGGTCCGCACTTACCAGTGTATTCCGTTGTCCGTCAGTAGTCGCAATAATATTCAGCTCAGCGGTAAGTCCGATCTGCTCGGTAAACCTCAACCTGCGGGCCACGCCGAGCATGATCGTCGGATTAGTAGTTTCCACGCTCTTGGGAGTTATTTCGTTACCCGTAAGTTCCAGCACGGCCCGGTCCTCCTCACTGAAGTTTATACTCCAGGCATTAAAGGTGGTGGTCACGTCGCGAGCGAGCAAGGCGAAGGTCCAGTCATTTCGCTGGTACTGCCCCCCGAGATCCAGCCCGAAACCCCAGCTGCTGGCAAACTCCCCGATGCTTCGGTGAATGACCTTGACGTTTCCCCCAACGCGTAGAATCCCTTTAGCCTTGTAAAAGGCCCGGGCGTAGCTTCCCAGGAAGGCATAATCCGCCGCGGAAAATTCAGTCACGTTATCAAAATTGATCGTCCCGTCCGCTTCATAGAGCGACAGCGTATTGGGGATCTGATCGATGCCGAAACGGATCAGGCTAAAACCTAGCCGCTGGTTACCGGTAGCCAATGGAAGGGTGACGCCCAAAAAGTCGTAATTCCCCACCCCGCCGAACCACTCCGCGTGCATAGCTCCGATCTCCAGACCGCTTTCGCCTGGAATGGCCGCTAATCCGGCGGGGTTCCAGGCCGAGGCGTAAACGTCGTTCTGACTAGCCACCACGGCAGTACCCATACCCTGGGCGCGGGCGCCAACGCCAATGGATAAAAATTCATTGCTGTATTTCTGTCCCGCGGCAGTTGCGGAAACAAAAAAAAGTAAAGCGAAAACGCGTAAGGGTAAAGGCATAGGGAGCGAAGGTAAAGTCGGTAGCCGAAAGTTCGTCCATCTCCGATGGTCAGGCAACGGACAAGAGCATAACGAAGCGATACCCTTTACCGTGTTTTCGTCGTCTCCAAATCACCGGGAGAATAAGAATTGTTGCCAGACAACCTAGCCCGATGAACACTAGGGGACGGCTAAGGTAATAGGTGCATGCCTCTTGAAAACAACATGATTGTCCGCAAGGTGAAGCGGAATATTTTCTTCATCCTGGTTGCTCTCACCACATTCGTATTTTTTTGGCTGATCGGCCCGTTCATCCTCACCGTATTCTGGGGAGCGGTGCTGGCGGTCATCTTCTTTCCGATCTATCGACGTATACGCGTCAGTTTCCGCGGGCATGATTCTCTGTCGGCCACCATCACCACCTTACTGGTAGTACTGTTCGTCATCGTGCCTTTTGCCCTCCTGACGATCGCCCTGGTCAACCAGGCAATCTCGGTGTACGGGGATATTCAAAGCGGGAGCCTCAATACCGTGATCCTGCTGGACTACGTCGACCAACGATTACCCAATGTAGCCAGTACGCTCAACGAGTTTGGTGTAAGTACGACCGAGCTGCGGGAGACCCTCAATTCGGCAATGGCCGAAGCAAGTCAGTACATAGCTACTTGGGCGATCGGGGTTGGTGGCAGCGTGCTGAATATCATCATCCAGTTCACCTTGGTTATTTACCTGCTATACTTTTTTCTCGTCGACGGCTGGAAGATTCAGCGCATATTGGTACACACCATCCCTATGGGCAACAAGCGGGAGCGTGCCCTCTTTGAACGCTTCGCCATGGTGGCCCGAGCTACCCTGAAAGGCACCCTTATCGTGGCTTTCGTACAGGGGGGCATCGGCGGTATCCTCTTCGCGGTACTGGGTATTCCGGCCGCCTTACTATGGG
This sequence comes from Lewinellaceae bacterium, assembly GCA_963747415.1. GTDB lineage: Bacteria > Bacteroidota > Bacteroidia > Chitinophagales > Saprospiraceae > Neolewinella. Next base: position 1,186,420 of record CAVVFF010000007.1, read on the forward strand.
CGGTAGCCATGATGCTTTTGGCCCTCCTGCCGGTGGGCGGAAGTGCCATCGTCTGGGTGCCGGCCGCCATCATCATGTTTATTCAGGGCCACGTTGCTTCCGGTATCATCATAGTCGTGGTCGGCTCCCTGATCATCGGCCTGGTGGATAATCTGCTCCGTCCCCTGTTGGTAGGCAGAGATACGCATATGCCCGACTGGGTCGTCCTTATCTCCACGCTGGGAGGAATCGCCATGTTCGGACTTACCGGATTCGTTATCGGTCCTACGATGGCCGCTCTCTTCATCACCGTATGGAGTATGATGGGCCAGGATTACGGCGGGGACCAACCCTAAGCCTAGATCCCCCGGCGGACTACTTCCTCGTCCAACATCTTCAATTCGCGACCGGCTTCCCCGGTAACCGAAGTATTCTCCTCGGCCCGGCGTATGAGGTAGGGCAGCACTTCGTCTACCGGCCCGTACACCATGTATTTACTGACGTTATACCCCCCTTCCGCCAGGTTGAAGGTGAGGTTGTCACTCATGCCGAGAAGCTGGGAAAAGCGTACGTTCGGATGATTGCGGTCAATGCCCATCTCCATCATCCGGCTAATATGGCGCACGACGCTTTCCTCATTATGGCTGGCTACGCAGCAAGCAACGTCTTCGCAATGCTCGAGACAGTATTCGGCCGCCGCGTTAAAGTCGGCATGCGTGGCTTCAACCGTGGGCTGAATGGGTGATCGAAGGCCGAAGGTTTGCGCGCGTTTGTTTTCCTTGATCATGTACGCCCCCCGGACGATCTTGAGGGCTAATTGGTAGCCATTTGCGCGGGACCGCAGGTGAAGTGCTTTGAGGTAGGCTAACCGATCATGACGATAAAGCTGACAAGTGGTAAAAACTACGTGCCGGTCCCGATTGTACCGGGACATCATTTCTTCCGCGATTTGATCGATAGCCGATTGGATCCAGCTTTCCTCCGCATCCAGGTAGACCTCCGCACCCTGGTCGCGCGCCATGCCGCAGATACGATCTAGCCGATCGACGCCCGCCCGCAGTTCGGGATCGATAATGTTGTCGAAATCGATCACCTTGTCGTTGTAGGACTCGAGGATCGCGAAGCGCATCAATCCACTCAGTTTGACTACCGACCCGATGGCGGAGTCCGTCTGCGCGCAAAACCCGGTAGCGCGCAAGACCTCCTGCATGGAAGCATCCATGCCCGCTTTGGTTTGCCTGCCTTCCGCTCCGTAATCCAGGATGCTGTCGACTCCGCGTTCCCCCAATTGGGCAATGGACCGCTGGGCGTCCTCGAAATCGGTACCCCCTACGAACTGCTTATAGACCGTATTACGTACCATCCAGCGAGCTCCGGGAAGCGACCAATTGACGGCTCGCATACCGAGCGACCCCATAAGTTTGGTCAGGTAGCGGTTTCCCATCAAGCGGAAGAGGCGCCGGGTACCTAGCAGACGGGAATCGGAAAGGTGCTGAAAAGTTAAAGCGGTATTGGAAAAGTCCGGCAAGCGCTGCTTGCGCTGCTCGAGATAGTCTTTTCTGACCTCCTCGGCCAACGGAAATTCCCGAACGGGGCCACCACCCTCTTTCATAGTTGCAAGCTTTAGTCGCGAATAGTTGCAGCGACAAGCTTTGAACGGCAAGACCCCCCCTTAGGTTTCGGCCTCATCGTGGCTGCTGGAAGGTAAATCCGGCTCCACCACTCAGCCCCAAAGCGGGATGTTGCGAGCCGGAAGCCACTACGCTCAGCGGTTGGCCGAGCCGGTAGGCTACACCAAAGGAGATCTGGCCGGGCTGCGTTTCAAATCCAAACTGCAGCCGTACAACTTCCGCCGGGGCATAAGAGATTCCCAGCCGCGTGGAAAGGCCCCGAACCGATTCATAAACCTCATCAACGTAGATACTGACGCGGTCACCGATCGTGTAGCTTCCTCCTACCGTAGCCTGGCGTGGCAGATCCCCGACGGCGGTAGGATTGAGCAAGCGGGCAGCTATGCATAATTCATCCACCGGGGAGAAGGCCACGCCGAGGCCGGGGACCAAACTGGACACCGGGGCATAATTCCGGATCCGCTGCCTGAATACCATCAACTCCCCTCCGATACGCCATCGTTCCCCTAGGCTCCTGCCGTAGGCCAAACCAAAGCGGCTGGCGTGGTAATCGGAAACCCGCAGGGAAGCAAGCTGGAGGCCGAAACCGCTGTATACCATGCCCCCGGTAACGATGTTGAGTTCGGAAATGCCGTAGGGTTGGAGGACCGAGGCACCAAAAGAAAATGGCGAGGCTTCGGCCAGGCCCGCGGGATTGAGCCATAGGGCCGAAATGCCTTCGCGGGCCACACCAGCGCCGGCCAGGCCTATGGATGTAGCATCCGTAGCGTGAAGTAAGGCGTGTTGGGCGGTGAGCATAGCCGGCAGCAGCGCTGCCAACAGGCAAAGGCGTAACAAAATCCGGAATTTCCCTAAAACTACATATTCCACGGAATATTCCATCGGGCACCTCAGCTTACCTTTGTGGCATGACGCCCCAATTGACCGCCTTCCAACGCCTCCTCACCATCATGGACGAACTGCGTGACCAGTGTCCGTGGGACCGTAAGCAAACCTTTCAATCCCTGCGGAAGCTTACGATCGAAGAGACGTATGAACTGGCCGATGAGCTATTATCCGAAGACCTGCAGGGCATCAAGGAAGAGGTCGGCGATCTGCTGTTGCACATGGTCTTTTACGCCAAGATCGCCTCCGAGCGGGGAGCCTGGGACATCGCCGATGCCCTGAATTCCGTCTGCGAGAAACTCATTCAGCGCCATCCGCACATCTATGGAGATACCGTAGCGGAGGATGAAGAAGCGGTAAAGCGCAACTGGGAACAGATAAAACTAGCGGAAGGGAAAGGAAAAAAGACGGTCCTATCCGGAGTGCCCACCGCCTTACCGGCCATGGTCAAAGCCATGCGGATGCAGGAAAAAACGGCCCAGTTCGGCTTCGACTGGGACAATAAAGAACAGGTCTGGGAGAAAGTCCACGAGGAGATGGAAGAGTTTCGTACCGCCGCCTCTCCGGGGGAACGGGAGGCCGAGTTTGGCGACCTGCTATTCAGCCTCATCAATTACGCCCGCTGGCAGGGCATCGACCCGGAAACCGCCCTGGAGCGGACCAATCGCAAATTCCGGCAACGCTTTGAATACGTCGAGCAACGAGCTCCGGATACGGGCCTTGCCTCCATGTCCCTCGAAGAAATGGAAAAGTACTGGGTGGAGGCCAAAACGAGGGCAAAAACCGAACAAGCTTAACTGGGTGGTGGTAAAATTCATAAAGAATTTCCGCTCCTGCGCTCCGCCGCCCCGCAATTATTATCTTTGCACGCCCGTAGCGCAGCAGGTAATAATAAACCTTGCCGGACTGTAGCTCGTTAGCACACATCTGAAGGATTTAGAGTAGCAATGATGGATAAGATTGAGCTAAAAGTGATGGCGATCAGCCGCAGTGTAACCCAGTCGCTGAATTACGCGGTTGTATTGGGCGAGCTCAACGGTCCACGTCGGCTCCCCGTAATCATCGGCAGTACCGAGGCACAAGCGATCGCCATTGCCATCGAAGGGATGAGCGGTCCCCGCCCGATGACCCACGACCTGTTTAAAAACACCCTGGAAACCCTGCGGACGGATCTGCGGGAAATCATCATCAGTGACATCAAGGAAGGCATCTTCTATGCCCGCCTGGTGCTTGACCGCGACGGGGAGATCATCGAGGTAGACAGCCGGACCAGTGACGCGCTCGCCCTGGCCACCCGCTTCGATTGTCCGATCTACACCTACGAGCTGATCCTGCAGAATGCCGGTATCGTCCTGGAGGGCGAAGGTGAAGAAGAGGACCTCCAAATGCAGGATGTTTCCGAAGGGCCAAGCGGACAGCATAAGGACAATCTGTCCAGCTACACCGTAGGAGAATTAACCACCATGCTGGAGGATGTCCTAAAGGAAGAAAACTACGAGCGCGCCGCCGAGATCCGTGATGAGATCAACCAGCGCAAGGCTAGTTAGTCTCCCCTACTCCATCTGTTCCACCTGGAGCGAGCGATCAACCTTCTTGATCAGGCCGGCCAGGATCTTACCTTTTCCGCCAACTTCAATAAAGTTGGTACATCCGTTGGATTGCATTTGCTGGATGGTCTGTGTCCACCTCACGGGGGCGGTCAGTTGCTTAATAAGTTTTTCCTTGATCACTTCGGGAGCTACGCTGGCCTTCCCATCCACGTTTTGGTAAATATCGCATCCCGGTGGCCGGAAGTGCGTGGCCTCGATCGCCTCCTTTAATTTTTCCCTGGCGGGTTCCATAAGCGGGCTGTGAAAGGCACCACCCACTTTGAGCGGGAGTACCCGACGGGCTCCGAGATCACTCAAAATCTTGCTTGCTTTCTCAACCCCTTCCCTGGAACCGGATATCACGAGTTGTCCCGGGCTATTATAATTGGCTGGAACGACGATCTCCTCGATGCGACTGCAAGCTTCCTCAATAATGTCATCATCCAGGCCCAGCACCGCCGCCATCGCGCCGCTCTGGCTATCGGCTGCTTCCTGCATGGCCTGTGCCCGGTGGCTCACCAGGCGTAGAGCATCCGGAAAGGCGATAGCGCCGGCGGCAACCAGGGCGGAAAACTCCCCCAGGCTGTGGCCGGCTACGGCGTCCGGAGTGGGTTCTTCCTCGGCGGCAAGGTAGGTGATCGTAGAATGAACGAAGATCGCGGGTTGGGTGATCCGGGTCTGCAGCAATTCCTCCTCCGTACCCTCGAACATCACCTTGGAAAGAGAATAGCCAAGCACTTCATCGGCCTGTTTAAAAAGCGACTGGGCAAGTTCATTAACGGCAAAAAGCGGTTTGCCCATTCCGGGAAACTGGGCACCCTGGCCGGGAAATACGTAGGCTGTCATACTGGTTGGTTTTCAATGGCGGGTAAGATCGCCGCCAATCTACTACGCAAAGTGCCATAATGCGGTCAGAAAGCCCGGAATAGCCTGCGTAGTCGGTACGAAGGGGATAATTTTACCCCATGAATCAGCAGCGTATTATCCGACTTGCGGCTCTGCTCGGGGCCCTGAGTGTCGCATTGGGGGCTTTTGGGGCCCATGGTCTGGAAAAGTTAGTAACCATCGATCAGTTGGAAATTTACCATACGGGGGTCCGGTACAGCTTTTACCATACCTTCTCTATTGGTTTGGCCGGGGCCTTATACGCCTTGCCTGTGGTCGACAGACGGCGTTTGGCCGCCGCGGTGTGGCTTTGGTTGATCGGCACGCTACTGTTCTCCGGCTCCCTCTACCTGCTCAGCTTGCGGGAAGTGCACGGCCTGCCGGTTGCCGTCCTGGGCCCGGTGACGCCCATCGGCGGACTACTGCTCATCGGCGGCTGGATCAGCCTGCTTTTCGCCCCGAAAACTTCCCCGCTATGACCTACAGGTTCTTTTATGTGGCAGGAATGATCGTCATTGCCACGTTCCTTCCCTCCTGCCAGCGCAAGATTGGTCCCCCGGCGGTACAACCGCAATTTTATCAGGTAACGGATGCCATCGGTACCGACAGCAGCGGAGCGGAAGTGGCCAGGACCATCGCCCCCTACGCCGAGCAACTGGAAGAGGCCATGAATCGCGTGGTAGCCGAGATCGCGCTGCCGCTGGTGAAGGCACAGCCGGAAAGCCCCCTCGGCAACTGGACGGCCGACCTCCTGCTGGCTGCGGCGGAGGAGCTTTTCCCGGATTACCACGTAGCCTTCGCCGTTCAGAACTACGGCGGGCTGCGCATATCGCAGATCGGAGCCGGACCGCTCAGGGTTTACAATATCTTCGAGTTGATGCCCTTCGATAATGAACTCGTGCTCGTCGAGCTTAAAGGCAGCGAGCTCACGGACTTCATCTCCCATACCCTGGCCGAGGGCGGATGGCCGGTGAGCGAAGGCCTCTCGGCTACCAGCCAAAACGGACGGGTAAGTATCCTGGTAGAAGGGGCAGCGGTAGAAGACGACAAAACCTATTATGTCGCGGTGCCAGACTACGTCGCTAACGGGGGAAATGACTCGGCGATGCTGATCGAGAAAAAGCAGATCGGAAGCGGTCGGATGATTCGGGATTTATTGATCGAATACGCGGCGAAAGCCGTCGGCCCGATTTCGGTGACCTCCGATGGTAGCCGGATAAAATTTTTGGAATGATGAATCGTAGAAAGTTCCTGAAAAGCGCGTCCGTAGGTGGCGGCATGTTGCTCCTGCCCCAACTTGGCCTGGCGCGATCCCGGCGCCGGGCTTCCGGGCTGACGATCCTGCATACGAATGACTGGCATAGCCGCATCGATCCCTTCCCCGACGACGGGGGACGCAATGCCAATCAAGGCGGCGCGGTGAGAAGGGCCGCCCTCATCAACCAGATCAGGTCGCTGGAAGATCAAGTGCTTCTGCTGGATAGTGGCGACATCTTCCAGGGCACGCCGTATTTCAACTTTTTCCTCGGGGAGGTAGAAATGAAGCTGATGTCGCAGATGGGGTACGACGCGGCAACCATTGGCAATCACGATTTCGACGGCGGGATCGAAAACCTGGCCAACCAACTGCGGCACGCGGAATTTCCGCTATTGACTGCGAATTACGATTTCAAAGACACCCCGCTCGCCGGCAAAACGGAGCCGTACCGGGTGTTTGAGAAGGGGGGTATCCGAGTTGGGGTATTCGGATTAGGGATAGCGTTACAGGGGTTGGTGCCGGCCCAATTATTCGGAAATACGGATTATCTCGATCCCATGGAACGTGGAAACCAGACCGCCTCGCACCTGCGCTCCGCCGAAAAATGTGACCTTATCGTTTGCCTGAGCCACCTCGGCTTCCGGTACGGGGATGGGAAGGTGAGCGACGTCACCCTCGCCGCCGGTAGCCGGAACATCGACATCATCCTCGGCGGCCATACCCATACCTTCCTCGACCAGCCCGTCACCGTAGCCGACCTCGATGGTACGCCGACCATCATCAATCAGGTGGGATTCGCCGGACTCCGGTTGGGGCGCCTCGACGTCACCTTCCCCAAATATGGGGAGGCGATCTGTGTAGCTTGCAGCAATTTGCGGGTATAAGGGCGTAAGTGATCGCTTACTGCTTATGACAAAATTGCCGCTTTGCGCGAAAGCTCATGCCAAAGAAGATTTTGTGAATAAAGTCTGCCAATCTTTTGTGGAACTGCCGGGTTAAGCCTCATATTTGCTGTCCGCCCGGGTCACCCCGGTGCTGGCTAAACTACCGGAAAATAGGCTAGATTTTCTCGTTCTGGTCTCCAGGGCTTTACGCTTTGGAGCTATTCTCGGCAGCCTTTCGTTGTTAGTCGCTTACTGATATGCAAACCAGCTTTTTTTAACCACCCCCGCGGTAGGCTCCGCGCTAGGGAAGAACTTTTATTGTGCAACTGGGAACACACATGGATCACACCGCCGTCTGGGACAATTGTCTGCAAACCATCCGTCATAGCGTTGACCCGCAGAGCTTTCAGACCTGGTTCGTACCGATCAGACCTGTTGCATTAAACAGTAACGAACTGACCATTCAGGTTCCCCACCGCCTCTTTTACGAGTTCCTGGAAGAACACTACATCGACGTGCTGAAGCTCAGCCTCAACCAGGCATTAGGCACGGCCGGGCGCTTGCAGTACCGGATCAAATCGTCGCGGCAGGAGAACGGACACCCCCAGGCGGCGAGCAAGAATCATCGGGGTCAGCAGAGCCCGCCGCCCACCAACCCATTCGTGATCCCGGGCATGACGCGGCCACGCATAGAAAGCAATCTGGACGGGAAGTATACCTTCAACAACTTCATCGAAGGAGATTGCAACAGCCTGGCCCGCAACGCGGCCAAGGCGGTGGCCGACAATCCCAGCAACACGGCATTTAATCCCCTGGTCATTCACGGTCCCGTCGGCCTCGGCAAGACCCACCTCCTGAAGGCCGTGGGCAATAGGATCGCCGAGAAGTTTCCGAACAAATCGGTACTCTACGTTACCACCGACACCTTCACCAGTCAGCTCGTGAGCAGTATCGGTAACAACAGCACAAACGACCTGGTCAACTGGTACCAGAACGTGGACGTCCTTCTCGTAGACGACATCCAGCAACTCATCAATCGCAAGAAGACCCAGGACGTTTTTTTTAATCTATTTAACGTCCTTCGTCAGAATTCGAAAGCGATCGTCATGACCTGCGACCGACCCATTATAGAACTCGATATCGAGGAGCGTTTAAGAAGTCGTTTCCAGTGGGGCCTGACGGCCGATCTGAGTGCCCCGGCCCTGGAAACCCGGATGGCTATTTTGGCCTCTAAGGCGAGCGCGAATCAGGTGGATATCTCTCCACAGGTGATGGAATTCATCTGTTACCACATTCAGAATAACATTCGGCAGTTGGAGGGGGTCCTGAATAATCTGGTGCTCCACCGTGGTGTCAACAACCACAAGGAGATCGACCTCGAGCTGGCCCGGCAGGTGCTGAAGAACTTTGTCACCGAAATCAACAAAGAGATCACGCCCGAGGTCATCCAACGGACGGTGGCCGAGTACTACAATCTGGACGTAGAAAAACTCGCCAGCGCTACCCGTCGGCGGCACGTAGTGCTGGCCCGACAGATCAGTATGTTCCTGGTCAAGCAGTTCACCGATCAATCTCTCAAAGGTATTGGCAGGCTTTTCGGAGGTCGGGACCACGCCACGGTGATCTATTCGATCAAAACCGTAAAGGACCTCATGGAGACCAACGAAGACATCCGCAAGGATCTGGAGGACCTGGAACGTCGAATCCGTGCCGGCCACGGCGAGGGAACCACAACCATGTTGTAGGCAGCCCGTTGGTAACGATAAAGACCGGATGCGTCGATATTTTTTTGCTTTTATCGTGTTGGCGGGCCTGCTTACCCTACTGGTGGGCTGTGGGCAGACCGAGCACGTACAGGGCCGGAGCCTTTACCTGACCCACTGCGCCAATTGTCACTTCGAGGAAGGCCAGGGATTACGGCAACTGATGCCCCCGCTGGCCGGAGCCGACTACCTGAGAGACCGACCGCGAGAAGTAGTAAGGGGGATACGCCACGGCATGGAGGGGCCCCTGGAGGTGAACGGCGTGGTCTACAATGCCCAGATGCCGGCCAATCCGGACCTCACCGAATTCCAGATCGTCAATATCATGAACTATATCAACCAGGCCTGGGGAAACGACTATGGCATGGTGACCGTGCAGGAAGTAAGAGACTGGCTCGCGGAATAGCGCACGGCTGACCAAGCCGGATAGCCCGGGGGCCGCGGACGTTGGTAAAATTCGTACTTTGCCCACCCAACCATTTGCCGGCGCCGACTTATGATCCAAAAACAATTCCTCTCCTTCCTGGCCCTGATCTTTCTGGCATTTGGCGTCCATGCCCAGGCGCCCTGCGGAAACATTACCATCACCAACGGGGAGGAGTTGTCCATCTGCTTTGGCGAAACGATCGAACTGACGCAGACCAACGACCTGGACAGCCCGACTTTTAGTTGGTCTCCGGCCGGGGACTTTGTCGATCCCATCACCGATCCGAGTCCCCTCGTAAGTCCCCAAGCCAGTGGGTTTTACCGCGTGCGCGCTACGGGCTCCGATGGCTGTTCGGTGATCGACAGTGTATACATCGATGTCGATCGCCTGGTTGTTCCGGACCTTATTGCGAATACCACGGTGTGCGAGGGCACCCCAATCGACCTGCTGCGAACCCCGGTAACCAATACCGGAAATACGATCTACACGCTCCGTGGGGGTGATTCCCTGATCGCCGTTACCGACGATCCGAATTTTACCTTTACCCTCTTCCGGGATACTACTTTCACCCTCACCGCCCGCTCGGAGAACGGGGAGTGTGAGGAAGAGCAGGTGGTGGATATCACGGTGACGCCGGCGCAATTCGACATCCAGCAAGACACGGTCTTTGCCTGTTTGGGAACGGATTCGATCACCTTATCCGCCAACGCTTCGGGAAACCCCATTACCTGGCGACCCGCCAGATTTACCGGAGGATCGACTACGGGCAGAAGCATCAAGGTATTGCCAACCGCCGATATCACCTATTACGCCGAAGCAACGATCAATGGATGCCCGCGCATCGACTCCGTCGCCGTCCGCCTAGATAGCCTTCCCGAAGACCTCAGTATGATGCTGGACCCCGAGAAGGATCCTTACTGTCAGGGCGATACCTTCTTCGTAAGGTCACCCGTTTTCGATGTCGGTGATTTTCGCCTGATCACCCACGAATGGAGTGCGGCCCCGGGCTTGCAAAGCCCCGACGACCTCTACAACGGTGTCTTCCTGGCCCAGGATACCGCCGAGCTCGTTAGAATTACCCGCAACGGGGCCTGCGTTGATACCACCAGTATAACCGTAAACGTGGTAGAGCCACCGATCGTGACTTTTGAGCCCGCTAACCCGGTCATTTGTCCGGGAGAAGAATTACAAATCACGGCCACCTTTGAAAGCGGTGAAGGCAGCCTGAGTTGGGAAGATCCGCTCGGTACACTCAGCTGTACCGATTGCCTTGACCCCATCGCTACCGTCCAGCAAACCACGACGTACACGATACAAACCGAAACGGACGCATCCGACTGCAGCTCGGAGTTGACGTATACCATTGAAATAATCCCCAACCTCGAGCCTACGCTCACCGATGCTACCCTACTCTGCCCCGGAGATTCCCGGCAGCTCATCATCGGGGGGATTGTTCCTACGTATTCCTACCGGATCACCGGGGGCGGTATCGACGTGACGGATCCGGCTACCCTGGTCACGCCTACGGAAACTACGACCTATACCATCGAGACGCAAAGCGAGTGCGGCGTTACTCAGCAGACTATTCAACTGGTCGTTGCCGGCGATTATACGGTGGAAGCCAGCGCACCTTCCGTGGTTTGCGCCGATCAGCCGCTAACGCTCTCGGCGGCGGTGAATCCGGCCGGCATTCCCGGTACTTACATCTGGTCATTACCCAGCGGAATCAATCGGAGTGGGCAGGAGATCAGGGTTGCCGATCCCTCACCGGGCGTATACACCGTGACCTTTTCCGATGAATTGGGATGTACGAGCGTGACGGACGAAGTGACGGTGGAGGTCCTGGGGGCCGATATTGATCCCCAGGTGCTCATCACCCTGCCTGACGGTACGGTCGTGCCCAACGGGGGGGTTATCTTCTCCGGAGGTAGTGTGACCCTGGAAGCCGTCGTACCCGGCGATCTGAGCTTCACCTATTCCTGGGCCGGCAACTACGATCCGGCCACGGCAAGCGGACAATCCATCACCGTCAATATTCCACGCAGCAGCGGCATCCCCGATCCTCTCAGTTACACCCTTACCCTCGTCAGTGAAGCGGGCGGCTGTGTTTTCGAAACGACGGTGTTTCTCAACGTGGAGCAATCACAGGTGCAGGTACCGGATTTCTTCTCTCCGGACAGTGACGGTCGAAATGATCGCTTCCGCCTGTTCTACAATGGGACCATCACCGACTATACCATGATGGTGTACGACCGCTGGGGCCAGAAGGTCTTCACCAGCGACGATCCCCAGGAGGGCTGGGACGGGACGAAGGACGGTACACCCCAGCCGGCCGACGTCTACTTATACCTGGCGAAATTCCGGCAGGACGGCATCGAACTGCAGGAAGACGGGGAGGTCACCCTGGTGCGATAGTACAGCGCAGTGAACTCCGAAGAAGTCCATAGGAACAAACCGAAATGGCTCCGTAAAATGGAGCGGGAAAGCTGGCAGCCGGAGCTCATTATTTCCGGAGCGGCTATTCTCGGCAGCCTGCAATTACCGGGCTTGCTGGAGAGCTTTGAAAACTATTGTCTGCTCCACTTCGACCGCGACACGCTCTTCATTTGCTACATAGCGGTGATTTACTGGAGACTGGTGGCGGCGGGGCTCATCTTCACCTTCATTTTTCACTTTATCGTCCGCGCGCTCTGGATCGGATTGATTGGTCTGAACTCGGTCTACCCCGGGGGATTTAAAACGAACGACAAATTCAGCGAGCACTACCAGGCCAAGATGCGGGAGGAGTACGGAGACATTGACGGCTTCATCAGTCGCCTGGATCGCCTCGGCAGCGGGATATTCGGCGTGGCCTTCGGAATCGCGGGCACCTTCGTCAACTTCGGCCTGGTAGGGCTGGTCCTCATTTTCGTTCATTCCTGGCTGATGGGTGCCGGTTTCGACCCCGGGCAAACCCTGCTCATCATTGCTTTGCTATTCACTCCGCTCCTGCTGATCTCGGTACTGACGATGATCAGCCATACCAAGCGTTTTCGCGATACGCCGTTCGTGCGACGCTTCCAATGGCCGACGGCCATGCTGGTCTCCCGATTCACTTACCCGGTTGCGCGGCGGTACATCACCACCTCCACCAATCTGGTCACCTCCTACTACGCTGACAGCAAGTCTTTCCTGTTGTATTTCGCGGGAGGAATACTGATCATCGTAGTCGTCGGTATGGGATCCATGCTAACCTCCCAAAACGTGCCGTTCTTTATCGACCGGGTCTACCACAGGATGGCCAATGATTCCACTCTCCTCCAGGAAATACACCCCGAAGACAATGTTTACGAGGGTATATATTATCGCCCGCTTATTGACGAGTCCGTTCCCATAAATGAAAACGGGCTGATGATCTGGATTCCCCTACCGGAACGGGAGACGGCGATAATGAATGCGGCGTGCAGTGTCGCTGAAGTGGACGGGGACCTGCCGGGACAGGAACGCCGGGCGCTAAGGCGGCAGCGCACCCTTGCCTGCGCCGGTGAATACCTGAGCCTTACTCTAAACGGCATTTCCCTTCCGGGAATCGAATTGCGGCGGCAATACCGGACAAACGCGGCGGGGGAACAATTTGGGGTGACGGCCTTCGTGCCCGGCCCACCGCTTCGGCAAGGGAAAAATATGGTAGAGGTGATCGCTAAGTACCCCGACGAGGAAACCGGGGAATTCCGGCGTAGCTACCTCCCCTTTTATCACTATTAGGAAGCGCTTGGTAATTTGTCGCGGTTAACTTACCTTTGCGCCCACTTTGAAACGTCCCTGAGGTGCCAATGGGTACCGTTCCGGTTCAAAACGATTACCTTATGTCTACTCCATCCGCTTTTGTTCTTCCCCTGAAGGGGCTCGGGAAAGGCTTTTACGAGTACGATCTGCAGGTTGATCGTGACTTCCTGGCCAATTTTCCCGAATCGCCCGTTAAGGAGGCGACGGTGGACATCCACCTCTCCGTTGACAAGCAAAGCCGGGAAATGGTCGTTGACATGAATTTCGCCGGCACGGTGGCCACGCAGTGCGATCGCTGTGTAGCGGATATTGACCTGCCGGTCAGCGACCGGAGTCAGTTGATCGTGAAGTTCACCGTGGAAGCGGAGGAACAGCAGGATGAGGGCGAGATCGTTTACCTCCACCCGGATACGAACGATTTTAACCTGGCGCCCTTCATCTACGAGGCGGTGATCCTTTCCATTCCGATGATCCGAACTTTCGATTGTCGGGCCGGAGAGCCTCCCTACCCCTGCGATTTGAAAGAGCCGCCCTGGGA
>CAVVFF010000008.1:0-12699 GCA_963747415.1 Lewinellaceae bacterium
ATTGCGAGCCTGGAAGGGGAAAAAGCCACCGTAGGGGTGCAGGCCGTCGACGGTCATAATCCCTTCTATACACTCAGCGGAAGCGACAATATGATCGTTTTTACTACTGATCGCTACCGGGTTAGGCGCCCCCTGGTAGTGCGCGGACCGGGAGCGGGGGCGGAAGTGACTGCCGCCGGCGTGTTCGCCGAAACCATCCAGATCGGATCTTCCTTAATTAAAATTATCGAGAAGTACAAGTATTCGCTCCGGCTACGGTAGCCAATGTAGCGGTAGGATTTGAATATTGGGTTTTGCGATCGACCGACCAGGTGATGCAATCATTGCCCGGCTCAACCCGGAGTTTACTGGGGTACGGATCACGGCAATTACCGGAACGGTGATAAGGTCCTCCCTTCGGAAACGGAAAGAACACCGCCGGCGTAGCGGCTCAGCGCCTGCTGGAGCACCTGGGAAGGGGTGAGCTGGGAGTAGAATTGGAGATCCATAAAAAGATGCCCTTTGGCTCGGGATTGGGATCGTCGGCCGCAAGTGCTGCCGGAGCGGCGGTAGCGGTAAACGCATTACTCGGCTCCCCATTGAGCAGAGAAGCCATTCTCTACTTTACGGTACAGGGAGAGGAGGTGGCAGCGGGAGTTTTCACGCGGATAATGTAGCCCCCTGCCTGGTCGGTGGCATCACCCTCATAAGGTCAAATGAATCGCTGGATGTATCATTTACCGGTGCCGGAAGGCCTTCACGTCGCGGTCGTCCATCCGGACATTGAGATACTTACGAGAGATGCCCGCGCCGTGTTAAGCGAAACCATTCCACTCAAAACGGCCATAAAGCAAATGGGAAGCCTGGCCAGCTTTATTACTGCCTTATACACCAACGACATCAGTCTCCTGGGAAGATCGCTGCACGATCACATGGTCGAGCCGCAACGCAAGCAACTCATACCTGGTTTTGAAGCAGTACAGGCAGCGGCCATGCAACGGGGGGCCTTAGGCTGCAGTATCAGCGGCGCGGGGCCCAGCATATTTGCCCTTTGTGACAGTGGTTACCTGGCCCAGGCGGTGGGACAGGGTATGCAGGCGGCATTTCGTGACATAGGTACGGAAAGTCAACTGTACGTATCTCCAATTAATCAACGAGGAGTGAAAATTTGTCGTCTCCGAATAGGGATCGATAATTACTGAAGCATGAAGTTTTACAGCACTAACGATCCCGGTCACCGAGTAGGCATCAAGGAGGCCATATTTCGTGGATTGCCCCCGGATAATGGTTTGTATATGCCGGAGCGGCTGGACCCGCTGCCGGCTCGGTTCTTTACGGAATTACCCGACCTTAGTTTTTCCGAGATCGGATACCGGGTGAGCCGACAGCAATTAGGTGATGAGATTCCGGAGGGTGATCTGCGACAAATCGTTGAAGAAACCCTGAGCTTCCCGGCCCCCGTAGTCCAATTGGATGAGCATAAATTCATACTAGAGCTCTTTCATGGTCCCTCCCTTGCCTTTAAGGATTTTGGAGCGAGATTCATGTCTCGGCTCATGCACTACTACAACGATCAGGAGCGTGAGCTTACCATTCTCGTGGCAACTTCGGGGGATACGGGAGGAGCCGTTGCCGCTGGATTTTATGATACTCCCGGAATTGAGGTAGTCATCCTCTATCCAAGTGGAAAGGTCAGCGATCTGCAGGAAAAGCAACTGACCACCTTAGGGAAGAACATTCATGCTTTGGAGATAGCCGGAAGTTTCGATGATTGCCAGGCAATGGTTAAGCAAGCCTTTTTGGATAAGGGGCTTCGTAAGCAATTACGATTAAGCTCGGCCAACAGCATCAATATCTCCCGCTTGATCCCCCAAAGCTTCTACTACTTTGAAGCCTTCAAACAACTGGGCTCCGAAGGACCACCGGTTGCCTTCTGTGTTCCCAGCGGTAACTTCGGTAACATTACCGCCGGACTAATCGCTCAGAAGCTCGGCTTACCGGTCGCGCACTTTATAGCAGCTACTAACCAAAACGACGTTGTACCGAGATATCTGCAAGAAGGCAAGTACGAAACAACCCCCTCCGTCCCCACCCTTTCGAATGCCATGGACGTGGGTTCTCCCAGCAACTTTGCCCGAATGACGAATCTCTACGGCCATATTATGGGAAAAGATCAGCCGGATGCTTCCACTCACGCCGGCATGCGGAAAGCATTTCCGGCTACTCGTTTGACGACAATGCTACGGAAGCAGCCGTCAGAGAGGTCAAGGAAAAGTACGGATACATTATCGACCCCCACGGAGCGGTAGGTTATTTAGCACTTGCAAAGTGGCAGCAGGAACACGCTAATACACGGGGGGTAAGACTGGAAACCGCACACCCAAGCATTTTTGCCCGACATGCAGCGTATACTGGGAACTCCTATACCTGTCCCGGAAAGACTACAGCGACTAGAGAACCTCAAAAAAGAAGCCACCTCCATGGAAGTAAATTACGCCACCTTTAAGGATTGGTTGCTTGCCCATAGTAGCACTTCCTAGGTACCGCGCCTATTGTTATTCAATTGTTCCACGTGGAACAATTAGATGAAAGGCAATGCCGATTGTTCCACGTGGAACATTTTCAGCTATCATCATAGCCGCCCGACGATATACCGCGCTCGCCGCCCAAGAATATAGTATGCATGACAACTAACGCAAAGGATTATTAATATCTTAGCGGCATAAAATTCAGCCAAATGAAACGCTTACTTCTTCAAGTTGCTGTCTTATGCATGGGAGCAGGCCTATCCGCTCAGGTTAACGACAATCCCTTCAGGCAACTCAACAGCGAATTGCCCACTCCCAACGTGAACCGTAATGCTGCCGGTGCTCCGGGAGATGTACTGGCAACAGCGGGCTGATTATGATATGGACATTCGTCTCGATGATGGCAGCAACGGGTATATGGTACTGAAACCATAACCTACTATAATCAATCTCCGGACGCCCTGGAGTACCTGTGGGTACAGTTGGATCAAAATGTCCGCGCGCTGGACTCGGACACCTACAAAACGACCACGAATCAGGTTGGGGAGCAAATGTCACTCGGCCGTTTCCCGCCTGGAGCCCACTTTTGAAGGTGGTTTTAACATCGACTACGTCAGAAACGAGGATGGGAAGGATATGACTTACCACATTCAGAAGACGATGATGCGGATCGAGTTGGAAAGATCCTGCAGCCGGAAGAAACCATCGAGTTCGCGATAAAGTATTGGTACAACATCAACGACCGCATGAAGGACGGCGGTGGCCGCTCCGGTCGGGAGTATTTTGCAGAAGACGACAACTATCTCTACACCATCGCCCAGTTCTATCCAAGAATGGCGGTATATAACGATGTTGACGGCTGGCAGAATAAGCAGTTTCTGGGCAGAGGAGAATTTACCCTCACCTTTGGCAACTACGACGTAAAGATCACCGTACCCGCCGATCACCTGGTGGCTGCCACCGGCACGCTGCAAAATGAGGGGGAAGTACTTACCCGCGAACAGCGCCGCCGCCTAGCAGCGGCACGGGATGCCCGCGAGCAACCGGTCATCGTTGCTACGCAGGAAGAAGCAATGGAGCGAGAAAAAACTAAGGTGAAGGAGGAAAAGACCTGGCACTTTATGGCGGAGAACGTCCGGGACTTCGGATTCGCCAGTTCCCGTAAGTTTATCTGGGATGCCATGGGCGTAGAACAAGAAGACGGCAGCGTGGTCATGGCAATGTCCATGTACCCGAAGGAAGGTAATCCCCTTTGGGAGCGGTTTTCTACCAAGGCGGTCGCCCATACCCTGCGGTGGTATTCTCACTATACCTTCCTACCCCTACCCCGTCGCCTGGTCCATTAATGCAGCTAGCATCGGAATGGAATATCCGATGATCTGTTTCAACTTCGGACGCACCGAACCCGATGGTACGTACAGCGAGCGGACGAAATACGGAATGATCAGCGTAATCATCCACGAAGTAGGACATAACCATTTCCCGATGATCGTAAACAGTGATGAGCGGCAGTGGACCTGGATGGATGAAGGCCTGAATACCTTCCTGCAATTCCTGCCGAACAGCAGTGGGAACGGGACTACCCCAGCCGTCGGGGGCCCGCCAATAAGATCGTCGATTACATGAAGGGCGACAAACAATACATCAGCCCGATCATGACCAACTCCGAGTCCATCTGGCAATTCGGCAACAACGCCTACGGCAAACCAGCAACCGCCCTGAATATCCTGCGGGAATCGGTAATGGGAAGGGAACAGTTTGATTACGCCTTCAAAACGTATGCTAACCGGTGGAAATTCAAGCATCCGGCTCCGGCCGATCTTTTCCGGACCATGGAGGATGCATCAGCTATTGATCTGGACTGGTTTTGGCGCGGATGGTTCTTTACCACCGACCATGTGGACATTGCGCTTACCGATGTGCATGAGTTTCGGATCAATACTATGAATCCCATGGTAGAGAACGACCGAGCCCCCGGCAGCAGCAGCAAGAGGAGCCACGCAACATCAGCAGTATCCGCAATGAGGAGCAGATCCTAAGCACCTTCGATGAAACCGATACGACGATTGTAGACTTCATTCCACCTATGACCCCCTGGAGGCTACGGTAATCGATGACAAAATTCCAGCAATACCTTTCCGGCCTAAGCGAGGAAGAAAAGAATGTCCTAGAGGCAGACAAATTCTATTACGAGCTCAGTTTTGAGAACGTCGGCGGACTGGTGATGCCCCTTATCCTTGAGTTTACCTTCGCGGATGGTACCACGGAAGTTCAGCGCATACCCGCTGAAATCTGGCGGATGGGTACGAAGGAGATCACCAAGGTTTTCCCCTTCGATCAGGAAGTGGTGAGCATTGTCCTCGATCCCTTCATCGAAACGGCGGATACGGATACCAGCAATAATTACTACCCTTCCAAATCCGCTGTAAACCGCTTCGATCTCTACCAGAGTCGGAGCGCACAAGTGAAAATCCTATGCAGCGCAGTACGCGGGCGAGCCAGACCGAAAGTGGTTCAGGACGCTAATTGCTCGCGAGGATGACTTACGAAAATTCCGAACTGACGGTCGTTACCCAAGAAATAGCGCCGGGTCGATCCGCTGGCGAACCCTCCAACATTGCGTTGGTGAAATATTGGGGTAATCACGGTAATCAATTACCTCGGAACGCTTCCGTCAATTTTACGTGATGGAGCCGCCACGGATACTAGCTCTTCTACGAAGCCCGTAAGCAGTTAGGAGAAGGGATCGACTTGGAGTTGATATTCGGCGGGAAAACTCACGGCAAGATTTTGCGGAGCGGACGCGAAAGTTCTTTACCTCCCTGTTGCCGGTTTATCCTTTTCTTCGCCAACTGAGCTTCCGCATCGAAACGGAAAATAGCTTTCCCCCACTCGGCCGGCATTGCCAGTTCCGCATCGGGTATGAGCGCGCTGGCTCTTTGTCTGGTCAGAATGGAGGAAAGGCTCTTCAAGCCCCTTGCAGACCGGGATGCCTTCATGAAGAAGGCTAGCTATCTGGCCCGCCTGGGGTCAGGCAGCGCAAGCCGGTCCGTATACGGTTCCGCGGCGGTATGGGGAAAAACCGACGCGCTCAGGGAAAATTGCAGACGAATATGCAGTCAGTATTGCCTGGTTGTTGCATCCCGTTTTTCAAACTTACCACGACGATATTCTTCTGGTGTCACGCTCTGAAAAGTCGGTGAGTAGCCGTGCCGGGCACGGGCTTATGGAGCAAAATCCTTATGCTCCGGCCCGTTATGCGCAAGCCAATCGGAGGGTCGGTGACATGTTGGATGTTTTGAAGCACGGAGACATACAAGAATTTGGACAACTGCTTGAAAGTGAGGCACTTACGCTGCATGCCCTCATGATGAGTAGCCGACCGTACTATACCCTGATAGAGCCTAATCGCTGCCACGTCATTAACCTGTTACACCAGTATCGTAGCGATTCCGGACACCCGGTTTACTTCACCCTGGATGCGGGTCCGAACGTCCATCTCCTATATCCGGATAGCATAGCCGAAGCAGTAAAGACCTTCATCCGGGGCCACCTGCTTCCCTGCTGTGAGAATCCCCTGCTACCTCGCCGATCGGGTGGGTAAGGGACCGCAGCAATTGGAGGTAAATACAACGAGTAGCGCCCGGTAGCTGTTAGGGCTGCGATGAAATTGCTTACTATTACTTTCTGCGGTCTTGGACTGGTATTTCTATCCAGTGTGGCAGCTATCCGGCAGGATGTACCCGAGCGTCTGCTTACGGGATATGAACCGCTCGATGAAAGACTTTCGACCATGGTAACTGCTGATTCCTTATCCATCAGTGTTTCCGCAGCCAAAGAACTACCGAACGCGGTGTACCTGGATGCCCGCGAGCCGGAGGAATATATCGTCTGACATAGTACTTTCCAGATGTTCCGATCACTTGGATATAAGGATCCGGACTACAGCGTTCTGGATGGCCTGGACCGGAGTTAGACCCCTCGTAGTCTACTGTACGGTAGGCTACCACAGCGAACGGATGGCGGGAGGAATTGAAAAGCCGCGGATTTGATCGAGTTTATAACCTTTACGGAAGTATCTATGCGTGGTTGCTGGCGGGAAACCGGATCGTGAACCGGGAAGGCGAAATTCGGCAACTGCACACCTACAATCGCCAATGGGGAACGTATATCCCCGACAGCCTTGTCTCTAAAGTCTATTAATCTTCATGACTCTATACCAGCAAATTCAGGAATGTGTCGCGTTCATCAAACAGCGAGCCACTACCGAACCTCGGGTCGGCATCATCCTTGGCACCGGATTAAGTACCCTCGTAGAGGAAATAGAGGTCAAAGAGAATACGTGTATGGCCTCCTACCCTACTTTTCGGTATCGACAGTAGCTACCCACCGCGGTAAACTGGTGCTGGGTAAGCTAGGCGGCGTGCCCGTTGTTGCCATGGCCGGCCGCTTGCATTATTACGAGGGGTACAGTATGCAGCAATTGACTTTTCCCGTAAGGGTATTAAAGGCTTTGGGAATCCAGCATTTGCTGATCTCGAATGCCTCGGGTAGCGTGAATCCGGACATTTGCGCCGGAGAAGTCGTGTTTCTGCGCGACCACATCAATATGCAGCCGGATAATCCGCTGCGGGGGCATAACGACGACCGGCTGGGACCGCGATTTCCGGACATGATTAATACCTACGATCGCGAATTGAATGGCCGGGCGATGAAACTGGCGGAAAAGCACGGCATTAAATCGCATGAAGGCGTTTACCTCGCCCTGGCGGGCCCAAATCTGGAGACGCCGGCCGAATACCGATGGCCAACATTATCGGCGCGGACGTGATCGGTATGTCAACGGTACCGGAAGTACTGGTGGCCCGGCACATCGACTTACCGGTCTTCGTAGCGTCGGTGGTGAGTAATAAATGCTTTCCGATTGCGGATATTCAGCCTACCACGGTAGAGAACGTCATCGCCACGGTACAGTCGGTAGAACCTGAGTTGCGGTTGTTAATCGCAGACATCGAGTGAGAGAGGCGCAGGCGAGAAAATAAGTGGCCTGCCGGCCCGTATTAGGGCGCGGAGCGCAGGTGGAATGAATTCCGAGGCAAAAAACCCGTCCCTCGTACAACTTACAATTGCCTCTGAGCCTTTAGAACAAGTTAACCCTGATTGAAAAGCGGAATGAACGGAGCCCTACGCGCCGCCTGGAAAAATTTGAGCGCTACTGACCGTGATGTTGCCACGGCTATGAGTATCGTATACGAGGAGCGTTCCGTCCTTGACCTATCCCGCCTGCTCAATAAGATCGGAATGGCTCCCCCGGCGGGAGAATCCCGATTTACCCACGCCGATACCGAAGAGATCGTCCACCGACTCCACGAGCAAAAGGTATTGGTGAAGGAAAGCGACCACGGGTGGCGGATCAACCCAAAAATGAGCGAGGCGATCATGCGCCATGCTGGCAGGAGGCCGGACTCTACAGGTGCTGCTCAATGAAATTCGCCGGGAATTACCCTACAAGACCTACTGGCAGCCCAGCAGCCCGCATGCCCTCATGCGGGAAATCCGGATCGCCTTCTATCAGCAAATGAAGCCGGTTTCGACCGCATGCAAAGGGAATCGGAGAACTTTTACTCCGATCAGGCCCGGACGGGTGTCTTTATCGACCCCTTATTCGCCGAATTTGATCCCCGCTGGGGTTGAGAACTTTGCTTCCTGCCTGGCAAGAGATCAACTTGCGCAAGGCCTTTCGCCGCGCCCTGGTTACTATGGAGCCTCTAAACGTGCCGTTGGTTGAGTTCCTGGAACAGCATGAGCATATCCGCGAGCCGGAGTCGGGACCCCTCCGCGAATTGCTGGCCGAGGCCTTTGTACTGCAGGGGGCATGGAGTCGTCTTCAGTTGTGGGCGGATCTGGAAACGAGTGAATGGAGAAGCGCGGCAAACCATCTGATTTACCACATCCTTCGCGACGACGATGAGGCGGCACAGGAGCTCATCGAAGATGTACGGAAAGGTTACCGGAGGGGCTGCAAAACAAGTATCCCGCTCACCTGGCCGGGTATCTACGCCTGCCTTCCTTGCTGCGCAACGGTGGGGTCAAGAGTGCCGAGCTCATTGGCCATTACCTAGAAAACCTCGATCCGGTCCAGAACCTACGCCTCGGCGGTGCGTACCTGGTACTAAAGGCCCTACACGCCTATCTCCGCAACGACGAAGAAGCCGAGGATGCGGCTAGGGAGGGTCTGCAGCGAATGGAGGCCAACGCCTTTGCGCGCACTTTCCTGGCTTTGTACCGGCTGTGGACGGACAGCAACACGATCATTCGTTCAGGAGATTACCTGAAGGAACTCGAAGAACTACGGGAAAAGGCCCAGGATAACGGCTATCAATGGGTGGAAATGGAGATCACGCGGGTACTTTCCCTGCGTCATCCCGAAACGGAGGCTAGAGAAGCTTACACCGAGCGCGCCCAGCAGCTG
Source organism: Lewinellaceae bacterium (assembly GCA_963747415.1). Taxonomy (GTDB): domain Bacteria; phylum Bacteroidota; class Bacteroidia; order Chitinophagales; family Saprospiraceae; genus Neolewinella. The sequence goes on from CAVVFF010000008.1 coordinate 8,980, forward strand.
AGCGATCAGTTACGGATCTTCAGTCTGGCCGATGCCATGCCCCGCATTGAACCCTGGGAACGTGCCCTGGAAGTACTCGTAGGTATGGGTACGCCCGACCGGAATAACGGTAAACGCAGTAAAAAGACAAGCCGCTTCGTCTGGTTCGTCGATTTCGACAATCGAGACCTGGAGCCCCGCGAACAGACCCTCAGCAAGAGCGGGAGTTGGTCTAAGGGCCGAAAAGTGGCGCTCAAGCGCGTCAAGCAGGGCGATGTGGAGGGTATGACCCCCCAGGATGTGTCCGTGGCCAAGGCGATCGAGGAAGATTACAGTCGTTACCACCCTAATGGAAGCTACACCATCAATTATGAGGAAGCCCTGCTGGCCATGGTTGGGCATCCTCACCTCTATCTGGGTAAAAACCCCCAAATAGGGGTGGAATTGATCCGTCGGAATCCGCAATTATTGATTGAAGAAACGGATAACCGCCTCCATTTGCGTTTCGCCCAGGATTTCAGCGGAACAGGCGTGCAGGTGGTGAAGGAAACCCCCACCCGCTACCAGGTTATCGAGGTGAACGACGGCCACAGCCAGATCCACCGGCAGATCGGTCAGGGACTGGAGATCCCCAAGCGGGCCAGGCACCGGCTGCTGGAAGTGGCCCGGAACCTGAGCAAATTTACGGAGGTCCAAAATACGCTGACCGGCGTTATCGATGACCTCGACGAAACGAAGGGAGATTCCCGGACCTACGTCCACCTGCTGCCCATCGGAGAAACATTTAAGGTTGAATTCTTTGTACGTCCGATCCGCGAAGAGGATCAGTATTTTAAGCCTGGACGGGGAAGGAATAAGGTGATCAGCGAGGTGGACGGACAACGTCGACTGGCCGAAAGAGACCTGTCAAAGGAAATCGAGCGGGCGGAAGCGGTTATTGTAGACTGCCCTACCCTACAGAAGATCGTGCACCGCGACTACGAATGGCAAGTTGATGAGGTGGAAGACTGTCTTAACGTACTCCTCGAACTGCAGCCGTTGCGTGCGCTGGACCGGATCGTATTGGAGCACCCACGCGGCGAGAAGATAAAATTGATCGGCAGTGTCGACTTCGGTGACCTCAGTCTTGGCGTAAAGGAAAAGGCCGGCTGGTTCGACGTGGAAGGTACCCTGGCGGTGGACGAGCAACAGATGCTCTCCTTCCGCGAACTCATCGATAAGGTCAGCGAGAACGAGCAGAGCAACTTCATCCAGATCAGCGAAGGCCAGTACGTAGCCATTACCGAACAGCTCCGTCGCAAACTGCGGGAGATGGAAGGCTTGATGTCCCCGGATGGAGACAATATGCAGTTGCATCCCCTGGCCGCCGGCCTGCTGGACGACGTAGTCGACCAGCTGGGAGCATTCGAGGCCGATATCGGCTGGCGGGAAAGCCTGCAGCGGATTCAGAGCGTCAACCTGACCATGGCCCGGGTACCGAGTACCTTCCGGGCGGAGTTGAGACCCTATCAGCTCGATGGTTTCCGGTGGCTGATGCGTCTGGCGGATTGGGGAGTCGGGGCCTGTTTGGCTGACGATATGGGACTGGGTAAGACGGTACAGGCGCTGGCCATGTTACAGGCTCGAGCCGAAGAAGGACCGGCCCTCGTGATCGCGCCGGCCTCCGTCACCCGCAACTGGATGCGCGAAGCGGCCAAATTCGCTCCCACGCTGAACCCCATTCTATTGGTGGGCAGCGATCGACAGGAGATCATCGATAACGTCGGGCCCTACGATATGCTCGTCGTGAGCTACGGCCTGCTGCCCTTCGAGGGCGATGCGCTGGCGGCTAAGCGGTTCGGGACCATCGTGCTCGACGAGGCGCAAGCCATTAAGAACCGCGGTACGAAGCGGAGCCAGATCGCCATGAAACTGCAGGGCGACTTCCGGGTAGCTACCACCGGTACCCCGATCGAAAATCACCTGGGTGAACTCTGGAACCTGTTCACCTTCCTCAACCCCGGCTTGTTGGGCAGTTTCCAGCGCTTCAACGAGAAGTACACCATACCGATCACCCGAAACAACGATAACGAACGGCGTCAACAGCTCAGGCGGTTGATTCAGCCCTTTATCCTGCGGCGGCGGAAGGAAGAGGTACTGGAAGAGTTGCCACCGAAAACGGAAGTTACCCTTACCGTCGAGCTATCGGCACCGGAAAGAGCCTTCTACGAAGCTCTTCGCCAACGTGCTTTGGAGAGCATTGACGACAGTGAAGGCCCGAACCGCCGTTTCCAGATCCTTGCCGAACTGATGAAGCTCCGCCAGGCCGCCTGCCACCCCAAACTCGTGGATGCCGACGTGGACATCGAAAGCAGTAAACTGGAACTGCTCGCGGAAACCGTTCAGGAATTACGCGAAAACGGTCATAAAGCACTGATATTCAGTCAGTTTGTACGGCATTTAAAGATTGTCGAACAGTGGGCCATTGCCAACGACGTCCCCTATCAGTACCTGGATGGAAGTACGCCGGGACCCAAACGCGACGATGCCGTGCAGGCATTCCAGCGGGGCGAGGGCGATATCTTCCTCATCAGCCTCAAGGCCGGCGGTACGGGACTCACGCTTACGGCGGCCGACTACGTTCTTCACCTCGACCCCTGGTGGAATCCCGCGGTGGAGGACCAGGCGAGCGATCGCGCTCACCGAATCGGGCAGCAGCGGCCGGTTACCGTCTACCGTTTCGTCTCCGAGAACACCATTGAGGAAAAAATCGTCAAATTACATGCTGAGAAGCGGGATCTGGCCGACAGCCTACTCGCCGGTACCGAACAGAGCGCCAGCCTCAGCGCGAATGACCTTTTAGACCTGATAAAGCATGGATAAGTCGATCTACAGCCCCAATCTTCACGTATTCGACGACGGTCGCGCCGTCGCCCGGGCATTTGCCGACCATCTGGTCGCAAAGTTGGAGGAAAAGGACGAAGGGCCTTTATTTTGGGCTTTATCGGGCGGTTCGACGCCAAAACTGCTGTTCAAGCTCCTGGCGGAGGAATACCGCGACAAGATTGATTGGAGTCGCTTACATTTCTTCTGGGGCGACGAACGGATGGTTCCGCACGACCATCCGGAAAGCAACTACGGGGAAGTGCAGCAGCTGCTCTTCGATCATGTTCCGGTAGTGAAAGATCAGGTACACCCCGTGCCTACCGATCTCGATCCCGAAGAGGCCGCCGAAGCCTATGCAGCAACCCTCACCGAACTATTACCCCAGAACTCGGACGGACTTCCTATTTTCGATCTGAACATGCTGGGCATGGGCGGTGATGGCCACACGGCGTCTATTTTTCCCGATAATATGGAACTGTTTACCGCCGATACCATTTGTGCGGTGGCTACTCATCCGGAGTCGGGGCAAAAGCGGGTCACCCTTACCGGACCCGTGATCAATGCCTCCGACGAGGTGGTCTTCCTGATCACCGGCAACTCGAAGACGCTGCGGGTCGCACAGATCATTAACCGGGAACAGCTTGCAGACACCTTTCCGGCGGCCCATATTAACCCCACTTCCGGTAACCTCCACTGGTTCCTGGATCGTGCCGCCGCATCCGAGGTGGGCTATTAACCTGCCATACTGATGCCGGAGTAAGGCTTGGAAACCGGGAGATGCCCGATTCGATGGATGTTCCAGCGACAGCTGGGTCAGCTCCACAACCGCAGTATTTGTCTGCACGGTGGCAGCTTCATGGTAGTAATGGCACTCTT
>CAVVFF010000009.1:0-26165 GCA_963747415.1 Lewinellaceae bacterium
CAGCCAATCCTTCACTAATACCTACGCCATCGTACCGCAGGTTTTCTCCGCCTTCGTACGTTAGTACGCTGAGGCCCAGGGACTTTTTAGCCGATCGCCGTAGTGATTTAGAGGGCGCTTTGGAGGCCACCATCACCGGTGGGTTGAACTCCTGTGCCGCCTGGAAGGCCACCAGGTCGCCAGGGGAATACCGGATTTGGGGATAGTTGAACAACCCTCGTCCGCCGGTATGAAAGTCAACGGCCAGGTCGCAGTTGGCCAGCAGGTTCTTACTCAGGCCGGCGGCAATGCGGCTTGCCAGGGAACCGGTCGCCGTGCCCGGAAAGCTGCGGTTCACATCCTTGCCGTCGGGAACGTCGCGGCTGAAGTTGTTGAACCCATAGACATTGAGCAAGGGCACCGCGACCACGGTTCCGGCGATTAAATTATGAAATATCTTCTGTCGGATGGCCCGGCGCAGAATCTCGACCCCATTGATCTCGTCACCGTGCACGCCGGCAATAAAGAGCAGGGTAGGGCCTTCGCGGAAACTGCGGTAGACGTGGGCCGTGATGGACACTTCGTTGCCACTGGGCAACTGCCCGGCCACCAATTCCACGAGTCCGGATTGCCCGGGATAAAACTCGCCGTCCGCCACCCGTAAGGGGGTAATGTCACTCATACTTTGCTTTCTGCATACTTGATGATTTCCCCGGCAATGTCCACCTCCGTGGCCCCCTCGATGCCTTCGAGGCCCGGACTCGCGTTTACCTCCATGACCAACGGGCCGCGCATGCTCTGGATCAGATCTACCCCGGCAATGTCCACGCCGATCACGGACGCCACCTTTCGGACCAGCGTCTGGGTTTCGTCGGGCAGCGACAGGGAGGTAGCCGTAGCGCCGCGGTGGATGTTTGCCCGAAATTCCCCCGCGGCGGCCTTGCGCTCCATGGAGGCCACGATCCGATCCCCCACCACGAAGGCTCGCTGGTCGGAGCCCCTGCTTTCCCGGATGTATTCCTGGATGAGGATACGGTCCTGCAGCTGCAGAAAACCCTCGGCCAGCCGCTCCAGCTGGTAAAGGTTGTGGGCTAGGGCCACCCCGACGCCGTGCGTACTCTCGAGGAGCTTGACGACGACGGGAAAGGGGCCCATCCGTTTGGCCACCTTGCGGACCTCATAGGTGCTGAAACACAGGACGGTACGGGGTACGTCGATGCCTGCTTGCGTTAGCTGCTGGAGGCAGCTCATCTTGTCGCGGGCCATCAACAGGGCATTGGCACTGAGGGTATGGGGGACGCCCATGACGTCCAACTGTCGGATAATGGCGACTCCGCGGGTGGTGATGTTGGCACCGATGCGGGGGATGGCCACGTCGGGATTATCCAGGGCCGTACCATTGTGAAGAATGCTGCTTTTCCGGGCGTCGGTGTAGGGGCTGCAGAGCGCGTGATCCACTACGCTCATCTCGTGTCCGCGCGCTTCGCCGGCTTCGACGAGGCGACGGGTGCTGTACAGGCCAGGGCCACGGGAGAATACCGTTATCCGCATGGCGGCAAAGGTAATACGCCTTTTGGCTATCTTTCCCGGCACACGATAACCGTATTCATTTCATGCAAAGCCTTACTGCGGAAAGCTATTTCGCCCGGAAGGACCGGCCCGTCCTGCTTGACGTCCGTAGTCCCGGCGAATACGCCAGTGGTCACCTGCCCGGGGCCGTCTCCCTACCGCTCTTTTCGGATGCGGAACGGGCCGAGGTAGGTACGCTGTATAAGCAGGAAAGCCCGGATGCCGCCTTACTGCGCGGACTGGATATTGCCGGGGGGAAGATGCGGCAGCTGGTGGAACAAGCCCGGAAAGCAGCACCCGCCAACGAAGTGGTCGTGCAGTGCTGGCGCGGCGGGCAGCGCAGTGCCAGCGTAGGCTGGTTGCTGGAAAAAGCAGGCATGCAGGTTTATCAGCTGGAGGGCGGATACAAATCCTACCGCGCTTACGTGCGGGACTGGCTGGCGGTAGATCACCACGACTTGCGCGTCCTCAGCGGCCCGACCGGATCGGGCAAAACCAGGATCTTGCACGCCATGGCGGATCTCGGGGTCCATTTTGTCGACCTGGAAGGACTGGCCAATCACAAAGGGTCTTCCTTTGGTTCCCTCGGAGAGGCACCGCAACCTACCACCGAGGAATTCGAGAACCTGCTGTTCGCCGCCCTTCACCGGATTCCAACGGGTCAGACTGTCTGGCTCGAGGATGAGAGCCGGATGATCGGCACCGTCTGTCAACCCGATGTCTTTTACGATCGCCTAATCTCCGCGCCGGTAGTGGAGCTGATGCAGCCCTACGAATGGCGGGTAAAAAACCTGGTAGACGCCTACGCCGGCTATCCCCGCGAAGGGCTGGTGGCTGCTTTTACCCGCTTGAAGAAGCGATTGGGTGGCCAGCACCTGCAGCAGGCCCTCAAGGCCTTGGACGCAGACGATTATGCCGCCGCGGCCCGCATAGCACTGGTCTACTACGATAAAGCCTACGCCCATTACGCCGAGCGGAAGGGGGTCACGGATCGGATACAGCTGACTGCTGTCCGCCCGGACGCAGCAGCCATCGCCCGTCAGATCCTCGACTTATGAAGGGTACTATCATCAGCGGCATTGATCGTTTGGTAGCCGCGATCGGGCGGGCAGTTAGCTGGCTTAACGTGGTCCTGATCGCCGTAGTAGTGATTGATGTCATGCTGCGCTGGTTCTTCAGCCTCACCGCCGCCTGGGTCATCGAGCTGGAGTGGCACCTCTTCGCGCTGATTTTTCTTCTGGGTATTCCCTATGCACTGCAGCAAGACCGTCACGTGCGGGTCGACCTCTTCTACGAGGGATTTTCTACGCGGGACAAGGGGATGGTTAATCTGGTCGGAACCCTGCTCTTCCTGATCCCGTGGGCCATCGTCCTGTTGTACACCAGCGGGCACTACGCCTTCGAGTCCTGGCGGTCGGGGGAGGGGAGTCCCAACCCCAATGGCATACCTTACTATTTCCCCATTAAATCGGTCGTACCCCTGGCCGCCGCTCTCCTGATTTTGCAGGGCATCTCCGAAGCCTGGAAGGCCGCCCGGCAGCTCCCCCAAACGAAGGAACCGTGAGTCTGGCCGTTCTCGCACTCCTCCTCTTCGTCAGCATCTTTCTGCTGGTGCTCTACGGTTACCCGGTTGCCTTTACACTGGGCGGACTGAGTCTGCTCTATGCCTTCTGCTTTCTGGAGGCCAACGTCCTCACGCTACTCCCCAACCGGGTAATGGGCGTGATGGAAAATTCCGTTTTACTGGCCGTTCCGCTGTTCATTTTCATGGGGATCATGCTGGAGAAAAGCGGATTGGCCGAACGCATGCTCAATAGTATGGCCGGTCTTTTCGGCCGCGTGCGCGGTGGCATGGCGGTCTCGGTGATCGTAGTGGGCGCGCTTCTCGCCGCTTCTACCGGAATAGTGGGGGCCACGGTGATCACGATGGGCCTGATCAGCCTGCCGCCCATGCTGCGCCAGGGATATCCCGCCCCCCTGGCTACGGGGGTCATTGCCGCCTCGGGAACGCTCGGGCAGATCATCCCCCCCTCGGTGGTCCTGGTGCTCCTCGGCAGCGTGCTGCAAGTCAGTGTCGGTAGCCTTTTTCGGGCGGCGCTTTATCCCAGCTTTTTGCTGGTTGGGGCCTACATCCTGTATATTCTCATTCTGGGCGTGGTGCGTCCCAAGCGCTTTCCCCAGCGGGAGGAAGCGCCCCCCCGGGACCGGCAATTCTGGCTGGGGGTAGTAAAAAGCCTGGTCTTACCCCTCCTGCTCATCGTGGCGGTACTGGGCAGCATCCTGATCGGGCTGGCTTCCCCAACGGAGGCGGCGGGCGTCGGAGCGGCAGGTGCCATACTGCTCACGTGGACGCAGGGCCGGCTGGACCGAAACACCACGGCTGTCGTTTGCCGCGACACTACCCACCTGACGAGTATGGTCTTTATGATCCTCCTGGGCGCAACGACCTTCTCCCTGGTATTTCGGGAGTTGGGCGGAGATCGCTTCCTGGTGAGCCTGATCGAGCGCAGTGACCTGCCGGAATATCAGTTTCTGGCCCTGGTCATGGTGGTCGTATTTATCGCCGGCTTCTTTATCGACTTTATCGAGATCGTTTTCATCATCGTGCCGGTGGTCACGCCCGTGTTTATCGCTTACGGGACGGATCTGATCTGGCTCGGGATCCTGCTGGGGATCAATCTGCAAACCAGCTTTCTCTCTCCGCCATTTGGGTTCGCACTGTTCTACCTCAAGGGGGTGGCTCCCCCGGAAGTGACCACCGGGCATCTCTACCGGGGCATCGTTCCCTTCCTGGTGATCCAGGTGGTCTTATTGGCCACGGTGATCTTTTTCCCTGAGTGGCTGGGGGTCAAATAGACATTTCGCGCCGTGGGATCTGGTCTAAGCCAAGGCTATTCGACCTTCACCTGTACGGGCTTGACATCCTTGGCGTCCTCCCGGCGGGGAACAACGATGTTGAGCATGCCATCTTTGTAGGTCGCCGTAATTCCTTCTTCCACCGTATCGGCGGGAAGGGCCAGTTGGCGATCAAAAGAAAAGCGACGGTACTCGTGGTGCAGATAGTCGTCGGTCTTTTCCTCCAGACTTTCATCGTGCTTGGCTGAAACGGAAAGCAGGCCGTTCTCGGCGGAGATCGAGAAGTCATCCTTATCATAGCCGGGGACGGCCAGGGAAACTATGAAGGACTCTTCTTCCCGAGCGATGTTTACCGGCGGAAAGGCAATTTTCATTCGCCAGTCTCCTACCGGACCGTGTGGGTGGGCGTACCGACTGAGGTTGGGGAAGAAAGAGCTCATACTTTGGTTATTCCAGGTTGACATGATTTAGGAAGTTTGTTTGCTACGAACTTATCGCATGGTCTTCTCCCTTCGGATGATCAACTTCTTTCCCATCGCTGATTGATATCATCGACCTGCACTCCAGCAATCAATCAGCTCACGATTGGTGGCTGGGTACGATCAGCTCTGAAATTGGGGTAGGGTGCCGGCAAAATTTTTCAGCCCTGAGATTGCCAGCGCATGGGTTTCCTGGATTCTGCTATTCGGTCAGCGGTGATGTCCATGGGATGGAACGGTTGACCCTTGGGACCTTAATGGTCCCTCAACTATTTGTGAAGCATGAAACCCGCCCAATTAGCCTACGGTTAACAAGGTTCCTGTTCCTAGCCACGGCCGACCGCCAGGCGTTGTCTTCCCTAATCGCTTAGGTGATCGGCTCGATGGGACTGGTCGGCTCAGCGAAGTCCACCTCCACGTCGTTATCATCCACGATGAGGCACAACAAACCAGAAAGGGCAAAGGACGCGGCGCCGATGAGCAGGGCATATATCGAGACATTTCCGAAGAAAGCGTGGAGGATAAAGCCGAGCAAGCCGGCTGCCACGATTTGGGGGATCACGATGAAAAAGTTGAAGACGCCCATATAGTAGCCCATTTTATTGGGCGGCAGGATGCTACTTATGATCGCGTAGGGCATGGAAAGGATACTTGCCCAGGCAATGCCGACGCCCACCATGGAGATGAGCAGCAGGTTAGGGTTATCGATGAAATACACGCTGGCTAGCCCAAGGGCGCCACAGAAAAGCGAAATCAAGTGGGTCAGTTTACGGTTGAGGTGGCGGGCGATCACCGGTAACAGAAAGGCCACCAGGGCCGCGACGCCGTTGTACACCGCAAAACATATCCCGACCCAGTCAGCGCCCTCGTTGTAGCCGGCGGAATTCGTGTCGGTAGCACCGTAGACATAACTTGTGACCGCCGGGGTCATGTATATCCACATGGAAAACAGGGCAAACCAGGAAAAGAATTGTACGGCGGAAAGCTGCACCATCGTTTTCGGCATCCGGAAGATTCCCAGGAAAGATTCCCGGATACCATCGTCAATACCCCTGCGCCGTACAATTCTTTTCCTGGTTTGCCCTGTTTTCCATGTGGATATACATGACCCCGGCGGTCACAAGTTATGTCTACGGTGCTACCGACACGAATTCCGCCGGCTACAACGAGGGCGCCGACTGGGTCGGGATATGTTTTGCGGTGTACAACGGCGTCGCGGCCCTGGTGGCCTTTTTGTTACCGGTGATCGCCCGCCACCTCAACCGTAAACTGACCCACTCTGATTTCGCTTTTCTGTGGCGCCCTTGGGCTAGCCAGGCGTGTTTCTTCATCGATAACCCTAACCTGCTGCTCATCTCCATGGTGGGCGTCGGCATTGCCTGGGCAAGCATCCTTTCCATGCCCTACGCGATCATAAGTAGCATCCTGCCGCCCAATAAAATGGGCTACTATATGGGCGTCTTCAACTTTTTCATCGTGATCCCCCAAATCGTGGCAGCCGGCTTGCTCGGCTTTATCCTGCACGATTTCTTCGGAAATGTCTCGATATATGCCCTGCTCATCGGCGCCGCGTCCTTTGCCCTTTCTGGTTTGTTGTGCCTCATCGTGGATGATAACGACGTGGAGGTGGACTTCGCTGAGCCGACCAGTCCCATCGAGCCGATCACCTAAGCGATTAGGGAAGACAACGCCTGGCGGTCGGCCGTGGCTAGGAACAGGAACCTTGTTAACCGTAGGCTAATTGGGCGGGTTTCATGCTTCACAAATAGTTGAGGGACCATTAAGGTCCAAAGGGTCAACCGTTCCATCCCATGGACATCAGCGCTGAGCGAATAGCAGAATCCAGGAAACCCATGCGCTGGCAATCTCAGGGCTGAAAAATTTTGCCGGCACCCTACCCCAATTTCAGAGCTGATCGTACCCAGCCACCAATCGTGAGCTGATTGATTGCTGGAGTGCAGGTCGATGATATCAATCAGCGATGGGAAAGAAGTTGATCATCCGAAGGGAGAAGACCATGCGATAAGTTCGTAGCAAACAAACTTCCTAAATCATGTCAACCTGGAATAACCAAAGTATGAGCTCTTTTCTTCCCCAACCTCAGTCGGTACGCCCACCCACACGGTCCGGTAGGAGACTGGCGAATGAAAATTGCCTTTCCGCCGGTAAACATCGCTCGGGAAGAAGAGTCCTTCATAGTTTCCCTGGCCGTCCCCGGCTATGATAAGAATGACTTCTCGATCTCCGCCGAGAACGGCCTGCTTTCCGTTTCAGCCAAGCACGATGAAAGTCTGGAGGAAAAGACCGACGACTATCTGCACCACGGTTCCGTCGCTTTTCTTTTGATCGCCAACTGGCCCTTCCCGCCGATACGGTGGAAGAAGGAATTACGGCGACCTACAAAGATGGCATGCTCAACATCGTTGTTCCCCGCCGGGAGGACGCCAAGGATGTCAAGCCCGTACAGGTGAAGGTCGAATAGCCTTGGCTTAGACCAGATCCACGGCGCGAAATGTCTATTTGACCCCCAGCCACTCAGGGAAAAAGATCACCGTGGCCAATAAGACCACCTGGATCACCAGGAAGGGAACGATGCCCCGGTAGAGATGCCCGGTGGTCACTTCCGGGGGAGCCACCCCCTTGAGGTCGACGGTGCGAACCCAAATGGCGGAGAGAGAAGCTGGTTTGCAGATTGATCCCCAGCAGGATCCCGAGCCAAATCAGATCCGTCCCGTAAGCGATAAACACGGGCGTGACCACCGGCACGATGATGGAAACGATCTCGATAAAGTCGATAAAGAAGCCGGCGATAAATACGACCACCATGACCAGTACCAGAAACTGATATCCGGCAGGTCGCTGCGCTCGATCAGGCTCACCAGGAAGCGATCTCCGCCCAACTCCCGAAATACCCGGGAGAAGTAGTAGCGCCCAGGAGGATCATAAAGACCATACTAGTCAGGTGGATAATGTCGCGGCAAACGACAGCCGTCGTGTTTCGGTCCAGACGGCCCTGCGTCCACGTGAGCGGTCTGGCGCCTGCCGCTCCGACGCCCGCCGCCTCCGTTGGGGAAGCCAGCCCGATCAGGATGCTGCCCAGTACCGCCACGATGAGCAGGAGGGGTCAGACCAGGCTTTACTACCCCCAGCCCGATTGCCGGTCCCGGGGGGACGCTGCCTCCGCTGGGGAAAGCGCTTGGGACGCACCACGCCCAGAATGAGAATATACAGGATGTCGGCCCCAACCAGCAAAAAGCTGGGATAAAGCGCCGCCCGAAAAAGGCTACCGACACTGACTTGCAGCACGCTGCCGAGGAGCACCAGGACCACCGAGGGGGGGATGATCTGCCCGAGCGTTCCCGAGGCGGCAATGACCCCGTAGCCGGGGGGCGGGATATCCCTGGCGCAGCATGGGCGGCAGGCTGATCAGGCCCATCGTGATCACCGTGGCCCCCACTATTCCGGTAGAAGCGGCGAGAAGCGCGCCCACTACGATCACCGAGACCGCCATGCCACCGCGCCGCGGCCAAAAGACCGGCCATCTCCTTGAGCATGCGTTCGGCCAATCCGCTTTTCTCCAGCATGATCCCCATGAAAATGAACAGCGGAACGGCCAGTAAACGGAATTTTCCATCACGCCCATTACCCGGTTGGGGAGTAGCGTGAGGACGTTGGCCTCCAGAAAGCAGAAGGCATAGAGCAGACTCAGTCCGCCCAGTGTAAAGGCAACCGGGTAACCGTAGAGCACCAGCAGAAAGATGCTGACGAAGAGGAGGAGTGCGAGAACGGCCAGACTCACGGTTCCTTCGTTTGGGGGAGCTGCCGGGCGGCCTTCCAGCTTCGGAGATGCCCTGCAAAATCAGGAGAGCGGCGGCCGGGGTACGACCGATTTAATGGGGAAATAGTAAGGTATGCCGTTGGGGTTGGGACTCCCCTCCCCCGACCGCCAGGACTCGAAGGCGTAGTGCCCGCTGGTGTACAACAGGACGATGGCCCACGGGATCAGGAAGAGCAGGGTTCCGACCAGATTAACCATCCCCTTGTCCCGCGTAGAAAATCCCTCGTAGAAGAGGTCGACCCGCACGTGACGGTCTTACTGCGGGGTGCGGATACGGGAATGCCAGAAGAAGAATCAGCGCGAAGAGGTCCGACTTCAGCTCGATGACCCCAGGCGGCGGTGAGGCTGAAGCCAGCGCAGCATGACGTATTCGCTACTACGGCGATCAGGACCACGTTAAGCAGCTAACTGCCCGCCCGATCGCAGCTACCGAACGATCAATGCCGCTGATGATAGTTTACCCTTCATCAGTCGAGGATCTGTCGGGCGATCGCTGCTGCGTCCGGGCGGTCAGCAGTCAGCTGTATCCGATCCGTGACCCTCTCCGCTCGGCGTAATGGGCGTAGGCTTTATCGTAGTAGACCAGTGCTATACGGGCCGCGGCGGCATAATCGTCTGCGTCCAAGGCCTTGAGGGCCTGCTGCAGGTGCTGGCCACCAATCGCTTCTTCAAGCGGGTAAAAGCAGCCACCAGCCCTTCGCGGGGATAGCCGGCGTAGGCGTCTACCAGGTTTTTTACCCGCCATTCGTAGGGCTGCATCAGCTCCACTACCGGCGCGGAGATTAGGCGATCGTAAAAGACATCGGGTTGACAGACGGTGCCGATCATCCGGCTCTCATCCTCGAGCCAGACAGTCTGACCCGTTGGAATCCGGTGAAGGGCGGCGAACAGCAGGTTCTCGAATTCCTCGGTGGTAGGTTGCGGTGCCTCTCCGAGGGAACCAAAGGAAGACCCTTTGTGATTGGCCAGTCCTTCCAGGTCGACAAAATGGATCCCGAGATCCGCCATGGCGTGCAAGATCCTGGTCTTGCCCGATCCGGTCGGGCCGCTGAGGACGCGCAAGTCGTGGTGATCTACCGCCAGCCAGTCCCGCACGTAAGCGCGGTAGGATTTGTATCCGCCCTCCAGCTGATAAACCTGCATGCCTGCTTTTTCCAGCAACCAGCCTACGCTGGCACTGCGCTGCCCGCCGCGCCAGCACTGCACGACCACTTCGTTGGCGGGTGCTGCTTTCCGGGCTTGTTCCACCAGCTGCCGCATCTTCCCCCCGGCAATATCCAGTCCGCGCAGTAAGGCGGCATCCGGGCTTTCCTGCTTATACAGCGTACCTACCTCGGCCCGTTCCGCATCCGAAAAGAGCGGTAGGGAGACGGCCCCGGGCAGGTGACCACTGGCGTATTCGCCGGGACTACGGACGTCAAGCAGGACGGGCCGGTCCTTCCGGGCGAAATAGCTTTCCGCAGTAAGGCTTTGCATGAAATGAATACGGTTATCGTGTGCCGGGAAAGATAGCCAAAAGGCGTATTACCTTTGCCGCCATGCGGATAACGGTATTCTCCCGTGGCCCTGGCCTGTACAGCACCCGTCGCCTCGTCGAAGCCGGCGAAGCGCGCGGACACGAGATGAGCGTAGTGGATCACGCGCTCTGCAGCCCCTACACCGACGCCCGGAAAAGCAGCATTCTTCACAATGGTACGGCCCTGGATAATCCCGACGTGGCCATCCCCCGCATCGGTGCCAACATCACCACCCGCGGAGTCGCCATTATCCGACAGTTGGACGTCATGGGCGTCCCCCATACCCTCAGTGCCAATGCCCTGTTGATGGCCCGCGACAAGATGAGCTGCCTCCAGCAGCTAACGCAAGCAGGCATCGACGTACCCCGTACCGTCCTGTGTTTCAGCACCTATGAGGTCCGCAAGGTGGCCAAACGGATGGGCCCCTTTCCCGTCGTCGTCAAGCTCCTCGAGAGTACGCACGGCGTCGGGGTGGCCCTAGCCCACAACCTTTACCAGCTGGAGCGGCTGGCCGAGGGTTTTCTGCAGCTGCAGGACCGTATCCTCATCCAGGAATACATCCGGGAAAGCAGGGGCTCCGACCAGCGAGCCTTCGTGGTGGGGGATCGGATCGTGGCCTCCATGGAGCGCAAGGCCGCCGCGGGGGAATTTCGGGCAAACATCCACCGCGGCGCTACGGCTACCTCCCTGTCGCTTCCCGACGAAACCCAGACGCTGGTCCGAAAGGTGGCGTCCGTGATCGGCGTGGACATTGCCGGGGTAGATCTGATCCAGAGCATGCGCGGCCCGTTGGTCATGGAGGTAAACGCGAGTCCGGGCCTCGAAGGCATCGAGGGGGCCACGGAGGTGGACATTGCCGGGGAAATCATCAAGTATGCAGAAAGCAAAGTATGAGTGACATTACCCCCTTACGGGTGGCGGACGGCGAGTTTTATCCCGGGCAATCCGGACTCGTGGAATTGGTGGCCGGGCAGTTGCCCAGTGGCAACGAAGTGTCCATCACGGCCCACGTCTACCGCAGTTTCCGCGAAGGCCCTACCCTGCTCTTTATTGCCGGCGTGCACGGTGACGAGATCAATGGGGTCGAGATTCTGCGCCGGGCCATCCGACAGAAGATATTTCATAATTTAATCGCCGGAACCGTGGTCGCGGTGCCCTTGCTCAATGTCTATGGGTTCAACAACTTCAGCCGCGACGTTCCCGACGGCAAGGATGTGAACCGCAGCTTTCCGGGCACGGCGACCGGTTCCCTGGCAAGCCGCATTGCCGCCGGCCTGAGTAAGAACCTGCTGGCCAACTGCGACCTGGCCGTTGACTTTCATACCGGCGGACGAGGGTTGTTCAACTATCCCCAAATCCGGTATTCCCCTGGCGACCTGGTGGCCTTCCAGGCGGCACAGGAGTTCAACCCACCGGTGATGGTGGCCTCCAAAGCGCCCTCTAAATCACTACGGCGATCGGCTAAAAAGTCCCTGGGCCTCAGCGTACTAACGTACGAAGGCGGAGAAAACCTGCGGTACGATGGCGTAGGTATTAGTGAAGGATTGGCTGGCATCCGACGCCTGCTGTCCGCCCGTGAGATGATCACCGGAAAACGGGAGATCCCCCAGCGGGAAGTGATCGCCGTAACGGCCAGCAGTTGGGTGCGTGCCTCCCGTGCCGGCCTCTTTCAGTGGAGTAAACGCAGCGGCTTTCCGGTGCGCAAGGGCGAACCCATCGGCATGATCTTCGACCCCCACGGCATTAAACCCAACAAACGGATCCTCTCTCCCCGGGATGGCTTCATCATCGGCCACAATAATGCGGCAGTAGTGAGCCAGGGGGATGCGCTCTTCCACATCGGCTACTAATCCGAGTTGCTCCGACGTTATGCTGTCATTGCGGCCGCGTTATATCTTTCACCATTACTAAACTTTACCATTCCGCTAGACATTTCCGTTCCTTCGGCTTTTGCCCCCCAGGGCAAAGTAACTAGGCCCCCTGCTCCAGCTACCGCGGAGGGGGAGGAAGCCGGATCCACTGAAATGTCTAGCGGCGGTATGAAACTTCACCGATCATGTCCGTCACCGTTACCGATCTCACGAAGCTATACGGCGAGCAGCGTGCCATAGACGGTATCAACTTTCAGGCCCGGTCGGGAGAGGTGCTCGGATTTCTGGGTCCTAACGGGGCCGGGAAGACCACCACCATGAAGATCCTCACCTGTTACCTGAGTCAGAGCAGCGGTACGGCGGAGATCTGCGGACACCCGGTCGAAACCGAAAGCCTGGCGGTGCGTAAGCTCGTAGGGTATTTACCCGAGCACAATCCGCTGTATAAAGACATGTTCGTCAGGGAATACCTCACCTTTGCGGCCAATGCCAACGGTATTGGTAAGCCCAGGCAGCGAATTGCCGACCTCATCGAGATGACCGGGCTGGGCAGAGAGGCGCACAAGCAAATCGGTGCCCTGTCCAAAGGGTACCGACAACGCGTAGGCCTGGCCCAGGCCATGCTACACGATCCCGAGGTACTTATCCTTGACGAGCCCACTAGCGGGCTGGACCCCAACCAGCTGGCGGAAATCCGTACGCTGATCAAACGCATCGGCCGGGAAAAGACCGTGATACTGAGCACCCATATCATGCAGGAGGTGCAGGCCCTCTGCGACCGGGTAGTAATCATCGATCGGGGCAAAATCGTTGCTGATGACCCCATCGAACGCCTGCAACGTCGCCTGAGTGGAAACAGCTCCCTACTGGTTCAATTTGACCGGGAAGTCCCTGAGGTCGATCTACTGAAGATCAAGGGAATAGATAAAGTATCCCCCGGAAAACAACCGCATTCCTACCGACTGTTCTTGCGGGCCGATGCAGATTCCCGAGCGGAAGTGTTCCGCTTCGCCGTGGCCCAAAACCTTATCCTGCTCGGCATGATAAAGGAGGAGCTGACGGTGGAGGAAGTATTCCGTGCACTCACCGCCGCGCGATAGCCTTACCTTTGACACCCCATGCGCTGGATCATCATTCTTCTACCCTTCTGGCTGAGTGCCCAACGTCAGGCTCCCCTGGACGCGGACTTTCGCTTTCGCGATGGCGTCTACCTGAGTAACGAAAGCCTGCTGGCAAACGATCCCGACGTGGAATGGAGCGAAATCAGCGGTGAAATGGTCCAGCTTCCCGAGGATTTCCGCGTACAGATCGACAGCTTCGGCTACAAGAGCGGGGGGTACACCGATCCTTACGCGATCAGTCTGGATGGTTTACCCTACCTCTTCGTGAGAAAAGACGAACAACGGATCTTTCATGAATTCGCCGGTCTGCGACCGGCCGGCAGGTACGCCACCATCCGCTACGATACCGTAAGGCGTACCCGTCAGTTGATGCGCGCCTACAATCCGGCCAACGGGCGACCCTTCCGGGAAGGTTGGGTGGAACGTGACCGCCGGGAGCTCGTTCGTCGGATCGTGGACATGAGTTCCGGACGCCGTCTTCCCCTCACGCCTGCCAACGTACAGCAGGTAGTTGCCCGGGAGGAGGACCTGCTACGCGCCGCCGGCAAGCTCACCATGGACGACGAGCCCAAGATGGTCCGGGCGCTCGTACTATTCAACGAGCGGCATCCGTTGCTAATCCCTCTACACCAAGCCCCCGATTAAATGCTTGCCATTTTCCGAAAGGAGATCAATGCCTTCTTTGCCAGCTTGATCGGCTACATCGTGATCGCGGTGTTCCTCGTCGTGATGGGGCTCTTTCTCTTCGTATTCCCCGACACCAGCCTGATCGAGTACGGCTACGCGACCCTCGGCCCCTTTTTTACCCTCGCGCCGAATATCCTGCTGTTCATCATCCCGGCCATTTCCATGCGCGCCTTCGCCGAGGAGCGGCAGACCGGTTCGATCGAACTGCTGGTGACCCGCCCGCTGCGGGATATCGAGATCGTAATGGGTAAGTTCCTGGCCTGCCTGGCCCTGGTGGTCATCGCCCTCCTCCCTACCCTGCTCTACTACTATTCCGTGTACCAGCTCGGCGAGCCGGTCGGGAATATCGATACCGGCGGCACCCTCGGCAGCTACCTGGGCCTACTCTTCCTTAGCATGGCCTTCGTCGCCATCGGCCTGCTGGCGAGTTCCCTGACGACCAACCAGATCGTGAGCTTCCTGCTGGCGCTCGCCATTAGCTTCTGGTGCTACTTCGGTTTCGATTACCTGGCCTCCATGCCGTACTTCTACGGCAACGGCGATGCCTTCCTCAGCAGCCTGGGAATGCAGGAGCACTTCCGGAGCCTGGGTCGCGGCCTCATCGATTCGCGGGACGTTATCTACTTCCTGAGCGTGACCGCCTTCTTCATTCTGCTGACCGTACTTAGCCTCGAGCGACGAAAGTGGTAGTTTTTGCGGCGGAGCGCGGGATCGGAGGACTCGATCAGTAGTCCGGGTCGTATCGGTGACGTAACTCGAGCAGTGCCGCATCCAGCAAGTCATCCACCGCTTCGCGCAGCATATGATTGGTGCTCGGGGGAAAACTACTACTGCCCGAACAGGCAAAACTGGGCAGGGCGTCGGGCTCGCCGCTGCAGGTGGTGTATTCATTTTCCCATAGCGCATAGCCAGACAAAGGCTCCGGGCGGGTTCGTCGGGCCTCCACCGGGTCGAAAACACTTATCTCCCCGTAGGCACTCAGACTGAATTCCTGCACTACCTCGGTGACCGTGGCCGTAATGATTTTGTAATGCTCGATCTCCCGGACCTTCGTCACTACCGTCGAATCGTTTATTCGTTCTTCGTATTCCTGCTTTTCCACGTAGTCGAGAACTTCCTCCTGGTAAGTGGTGGAGGTGAAAGACTCCGAGGGCCCCGAACTGGTATAAGCGGTGAATTGCAGCTCAGCCTCGATATCTACATCGGTGCCGGTGTCGCGAAAATCGACTTCGTACCATTCTTCCCTTACCGGACCAAGGCGATCGTTGATCTCCCCGGCTACCGCTTGCATATCTACATCTCCGGTAAAAAACACCCGTACGCGCACCGTTCCGAGGTACCGCATTTCTTCCCTTACGGCCGTCAAATCACTGCGGCGTTCCGGCATATAGAAAAACGCGTTTTCCAGGTCGTAGTAGGCTCCGCGGGCGGCCGGCTTACTGCCCGCCCTGGCAGCACGGATGCCGGCATCGGCCAGATCCAGGAAATACTTTCCCGCGCCCATTCTGGCGGTTTCCCTGCGGGTGGCGATTTCGTCCAGTCCGTATCCGCCCCGGTAATCGCTGGAAGCACCGAGTGGAAAATAGGCCGCGATTGCCGACAACCGTTCGGACATATCCGCATACAGCGTGTACAACTCCGGCCACTTGGCCGGGTCGGCAAGGCTGTCCAGATGCCGCGCCCGCCCGTAATCGGCCGCCTGCACGGCATCGAAGGCGCGTAGGGCTTCGCCCACCTTTCGCTTTGTCGGCGGCTCGGTACTTTTTACCTGCCTCAGGGCGATGCTGAAATCGCGTTCCAGGGGATCGGTCGCCAATTGACAACCCCAGCAGAGCAGCATGAATAATAAGGGTAAAGCTCGCGGCATACCTTTTTGGCGCAAACTAGCCTGGAGGGAAGGCAAAGCTTACTAAGGAGGATGTAAAGTGCTGTTGCGGGTAGGTTAAAGCAGTAGATTTCTTGGAACGCAACAGGTACCCAGCTTCAGCAAACCGCTTGGCGCCTGACATGCCGAACCACAACGCCAGACCTGCACTACCCAACGCAGCTGATCTACCGCGCGCAAAGCTTCGCGACCGTATTAGCTGACTACTGAGAACCATTTACATAAACTATTACACTATCGGCATGGCTATATTGAGCCTATGAACCTGATTGTCCTGGCGGATTTTTCGCTCTTCATCGGTCGCTTTCACCCCCTGGTGGTGCATCTGCCCATCGGATTGCTGTTGTTGGCGGTCGTGCTGGAATGGTGGCCGGGGGCAACGTCACGGTCCGCAATACGGGCAGCCTGGTTACTCGGTGCGGTTTCCGCGGTCGTTGCGGCCGGTTGCGGTTGGCTATTGGCCGAGGAGAGTGGCGGGGGCGACACCTTGGTCTGGCACCGCTGGCTCGGGGTGAGCGTTTCGGTGCTGGCGGTCCTAGGCGTATTTATAACCCCCCGGGGTGGATTAGCGGCAAAGGGATACGGTTTGCTGGTCGCCGGCGTGCTCGGACTGACGGGCCACCTGGGCGGCAGCCTGACGCACGGGGAGGATTACCTCTTGCAGCACGCCCCTGCCGTGGTCCAACGCTTGACCGGCCACGCTCCGGACTCCAGTGCGTTAGTGGATTGGACGAAGACCGATCCGGATTCCATAAATCTGTACGCGACCTTTCTGCAACCGGCGATCGAGGAGAGCTGCGTGAGATGCCACAATGACCAGCAGCAGAAAGGGGGGCTCCGACTGGATGCGCCGCACCTGGCTCTAGCTGGGGGTGAGGACGGGCCGCTCCTCGAGCCCGGCGAACCGCTGCGCAGTAACTGGGTGAAACGGGTCACCCTTCCCCGGGACCACGCAAAAGCCATGCCCCCAAGCGGCGAGCCCTGGAGCTTCACCCAAATCGAATTGCTACGCTACTGGATTGCGCAGGGGGCCGATACCGCTTTCGTCCTGGACGCGGAAGCTACGCCCCCTGACCTCAAAATTTTGCTTCAACGGGACTACGGCCTCGATCTGCGGCCGCGTCGGTTCGTAGAAGACGTGCGGGTACCGGAGCTCACGGAAGAAACCAAGAAACGCCTGAGCTCCCTCAACTGGCAACTATCCCTGCTTCAGCCCGACGGTGGCGCCGTGGAAGCACAACCTAGGCCGGGCGAACGGATCAGCCCCGAAGCCCTCCTCCAACTTGCCGAATTGGCCTCGGAGCAGGTAGTCTACCTCAATCTTGACCGGCAGGCCCTGGACGATGCCGCCCTGATCCCGCTTAACCGGTTCACCAACCTGAATCGCCTCCGCCTCAACGGAACGGACCTCACCTCCGCTGCGCTGGAAAGGCTGATCGGCCTTGAGCACCTGGAAAGCCTTAACCTTTACGGGACGGACCTCGACGCCGGTATATTTGAACACCTTCAACACTTTCCCAGCCTGAAACGCCTCTACCTCTGGCAGACAAGGGTGAGTCCAGAGGCAGCGGCCACCTTTGCGAGCAACCACCCGCGGATCGCCGTAGAAACCGGGTTGGTGGTGGGCGAGCCGGGGGATAACAACTTAAAATAATCGAGTCATGCCAAGTAACCATACCCGCCGAAATTTCATCCGGGCCGCAGGAAGTCTGTGCGCCGCCACCGGCATGCCGGCACTCCTTGGCAGTATGCCGGAGAGGCCACCGGACCAGGCCATCGGGCAGGGTGATTTTCAGTACACTGCCGACCCCCACTGGGGCAAGCTCGATGCCCGAAGCACCCCCGTCGTGCACTTCCACGAAATGGTGCTTGACGCCCGCGGTCGGCTGGCCTGCTCAGTGGTGAGCGACCACTTCAACGTGCTGCTGTACGACAAGAAAGGCAAGGTGATCGATAGCTTTCAACATAACCTCCAGGAAGCACACGGCCTCACCAAGGCGGGAGCGGGTTCCGACCAGACCTTCTGGGTCACGGACTCCGGCGCCGGCCGGGTGATCAATATCGACCTGGACGGACGGCTCATCCGGGAGCTGGCCGTTCCCGCTGAGGAGGTACCCGAGGGAAGCAGCTTCAAACCGACCGAAACCACGGTAACCGGTGATGGGGATGTTTACGTAGCGGATGGCTACGGAACGAATAAGATATTTCACTACGACGGCCAGGGACGGCTGAAAAACGTATTCGGTGGTCCCGAACACTTCCAGTGTTGCCACGGCATCGTGGTCGACGGACGGCGCGGGGAAGACGAACTGCTCATCACGAGCCGGAGCAATCAGAATTTCCAACGCTGGTCCATGGACGGCCGCCACCTGGCTACCCACGAGCTTCCGGGATTAAAGATCTGCCGCCCCGTCATCTCCGGGGAGCACACGCTGTTTGCCGTCATCTGGACCAAAAGCAACTGGAATTACGACGGCATGGTTGCCGTCCTGGACAAGGACTTTAAGGTCGTTTCCTTACCCGGTGGTTCCGCTCCCTCCGGGCAGGAAAGTTTTCGCGATGTGCAGTGGGATGGGACGACTTTCCTGAACCCCCACGACGTTTGCATCGATGACGACGAAAATCTCTATGTCCCCCAGTGGCTGTCGGGTATGACCCAGCCGGTGCGGTTACGCCGGGTATAGGATCGCCTAAATATCGTAACTTTCGTGTCCGCTCCGAATTCCAGATCCATGCACCGACCCTTGTTGCTTTTCGTCGTCGTGGTGGTGTTTTTCGCCTGCCAACAAGAGCGGACGATCAGCTTTAACGAGGATATCCGTCCCATTTTCAATGAGAAGTGCATCGGCTGCCACGGCGGGGTAAAGCAGGCCGGAGGATTCGGACTGGTCTTTCGGGAAAACGCGCTGCGGGAAACCGAATCGGGAAAGTTTGCGATCGTACCCGGCCACCCGGGGCGTAGCGAGATTATGGCCCGGGTACGCCACCACGATGAAGAACTACGGATGCCGTACGGGGAGGCGGCACTTTCGGCGGAGGAAATTCAGCGGCTGGAAACCTGGATCGACGAGGGAGCGGAGTGGGAAGAGCACTGGGCTTATCAGCCACCGGTGAGTCCGGAAGTGCCCGTCCTTACCGGAGAGCAGCCGGCTAACCCGATCGATGCTTTCGTCCGGGCTTCCCTCTTACGGACGGGGCTTGCACCTGCGCCCGCCGCCAAAAAAAGAATCCTGCTGCGGCGTGTCAGTTTCGACCTTACCGGACTGCCCGCCCCGGAGTCGCTCGCCACGGCCTTCCTCAACGGTGAACTGGCCTACGAAGCACTCGTGGATAGCCTTCTCGCCCGCCCCGCCTACGGGGAGCACCAGGCCGCCAAGTGGATGGAACTGGCCCGCTACGCCGATTCCCGCGGGTACGAACGCGACCGGCCCCGCAGCATCTGGCGCTACCGCGACTGGGTGATCCGGGCCTATAATGAGGACCTCCCCTACGATAAGTTCATCACCCACCAACTTGCCGGCGACCTGCTCCCGGAACCTACGGAAGCCCAGCTCGTCGCCACCGGCTTTCACCGAAATACGCTCAGTAACGGGGAAGGTGGTACGGATAATGAGGAATACCGCGTCTCCGGCGTCATCGATCGCGTCAATACCACCTGGGAAGTCTTCCAGGGGACTACCATGGCCTGCGTGCAGTGCCACGCTCACCCGTATGACCCGATTCGCCAGGAGGAATACTACACCAGCTACGCCCTGTTCAACAATACCGTGGACCACGATCACGTCACCGAAGCGCCCCTGCTACGCACCCTTTACGCGGCCGACGAAAACAAGTACAAGCACCTCCAGGACTGGATAAAGGAACACGCGGAGGGGGAGGCGCGAACGCAGGTGCAAGAATGGCGGAAGCTGATCAAGGTGCGGGAACCCCGACTTCGGCCCGCCGTCTTCGAAGAGGTAGTGGGCGGCGTTTTCACCGCACGGGCCGACGAGGATTTCCTGTACCTGCGGCCGGGAAATTCCTTTGCCCTTCCGAATCACGACCTGACCGACGTGGCCGCCCTGCACCTCGACCTGCGGGCCTCCGCCGGAGCAAGCCTGGAAATGCGCTTGGACGGTCCCGAAGGTCCGCTGATCACCATAAAGAACTTCGAGGAGGGGACCGGGTGGTTTACGAACCTACGCTTGCCGGTCGAAGTCCCCGACGGTATGCATCGACTCTTCTTCGTAACCCGCGGAGCGGGGACGGGGGCCGTAGTAGTCATCAATGCCATCGGCTACGAACCGGAACTGCCCGGAGCGGATGCGCAGGGGGTGGAGAAGATCAAAACCTACATCGGCGATCTACTCGCTGCGAAAGATTCGGTCACCACGCCCATCATGGTAGAAACCACCGGAGCGAGTCGCCGGAAAAGCTACGTTTTCGAGCGTGGCAACTGGCTGGTCCACGGCGAGGAGGTCAGCGGTGGCGTACCGAAACTGCTCGATGGAGCGGCGAATTCCAGGATCGAGAATCGGCTCGATTTTGCCCGTTGGCTTACGGGGCCCGACCAGCCGCTGACGAGTCGGGTGGCCGTCAACCGTGCCTGGGCACAAGTCTTCGGTACCGGGCTGGTCGCCACCATCGAAGACATGGGTAGCCAGGGATCGAAACCGACCCACCAGGATCTGCTGGACTACCTCGCCACCCAATTTAGCGGACCGCTCGGGTGGAGCAAAAAAGCACTGCTGCGGCAGATCGTGCTTTCCCAAACGTACCGGCAGTCGTCCGAGGCCAGTCCGCAACTACTCGCCCGCGACCCGCACAACGAATTGCTGGCCCGCGGACCACGCAAGCGACTCAGCGCGGAACAGATCCGCGACCAGGCCCTGGCCGTTAGCGGCCTGCTCAGCGAGAAACGCTACGGTCCCGGCGTCATGCCCCCGCAGCCGGACGGCCTCTGGGATAACATCGTGTACAGCGACCTGAAATGGGTCAACAGCACGGGGGAAGATCGATACCGGCGTGCCCTGTACACCTACCTGCGCCGCTCGTCCATTCACCCCGGCTTAACCACCTTCGACGGGTCGAACCGGGAGCTGTGCCTCAGCCGCCGGACGATTACCAACACGCCCCTGCAGGCGCTGATGACGCTCAACGACCCGGCCTACCTGGAAGTGGCCGAACGACTTGCCGAACAGGTGGCTCCCCTGCCGGAGGTAAGTGGTCGGATCGATCGTCTGTATCAGCTGCTACTCCGACGGGGGGCCATGCCGGAGGAGCAGGAGATCCTCTCCACGCTTTACGAGGAGGCCTATGCCACCAACCAGGATGAGCAGGCGTCGCTCACCGTGGTCGCCAACGCCCTGCTCAACATTGACGAATTCCTAACCCTCTCCTAGCATGCACCTCCTACTCCAAGAATTTCGCCACCGGGAGGCGCAGTATAACAGCCGCCGGCACTTCCTGCAACGGGGCGCGCTGGGGCTGGGTGGGCTCGCCCTGGGTGGCCTGCTGGGATGCGGGGGGGATACGGGTACAAAGACGGCAACTACGACTGCGGAAAAGGCGATGGAAACGGCCCTCCACTACGCGCCGCGGGCCAAGCGGGTGATCTATCTGCACATGGCCGGTGCGCCGTCGCAGTTGGAACTCTTCGATTATAAGCCGGAGCTGCGGAAACTGGATGGGCAGCCCTGCCCCCCATCGCTGCTCGCGGGCAAACGTTTCGCCTTCATTCAGGGAACACCGATGATGCTGGGCCCCCAGGCCACCTTTAAGCAGCACGGACAGAGCGGCGCCTGGGTTTCCGACCTCCTGCCCCACTTCAGCGCGGTGGCCGATGAGGTGGCCTTTCTGAAAGCGGTACACACCGAAGAATTCAACCACGCGCCGGCGCAACTGCTGATGCAGACGGGCAGTCCCGACCGGGCCGTCCCTCCTTCGGTTCCTGGGTGACCTACGGCCTGGGGTCCGAGAACGAAAATTTACCGGGTTTCATCGTGCTGGCCTCCGGGGGGCGGGACCCCAGCGGGGGCAAAAAACTCTGGGGCAGCGGCTTCTTGCCATCCATCCACCAGGGGGTACAGTGTCGTACGGCGGGGGACCCGATCCTCTACCTCAGCGATCCGGAGGGGATGACGCGGGACCTGCGCGGTAAGTCGATCGCTGCCATCAACGAGATCAACCGGCGGCAGTACGCCGAAGTGGGCGACCCGGAAACGCTGACCCGCATCCAGCAGTATGAAATGGCCTTTAAGATGCAAATGTCCGTTCCGGAAGTGATGGACATCGATAAGGAGCCGGACTACATCCACGCGCTCTACGGTACCTCGCCCGGCAAGTCCACCTTCGCCAACAACTGCCTGCTGGCGCGACGACTTGCGGAGTCCGGCGTCCGCTTCGTGCAGCTTTACGACTGGGGGTGGGATGCCCACGGTTCGGACCGCTCCACTAGCCTGGAGGAGGGTCTGCCGGCACAGTGCCTGGCGATCGACCGGCCGATGGCGGCCCTCATCACGGACCTGAAACAGCGGGGGATGCTGGAGGATACCCTTTGTATGGGGCGGCGAATTCGGCCGTACCCCGATGCGGGAGAATCGCGGCGGGGTCGAAATGCCCTTCCTCGGCCGCGACCATCACGGCGATGCCTTTACCATGTGGATGGCCGGCGGCGGGGTGAAACCAGGCGTCGTCTACGGGGAAACGGATGAGATCGGGTACGCCGGCGTGCGCGACCGGGCACACGTGCACGATGTGCAGGCTACGGTGCTCGGGCTATTGGGCTTTGACGACGAACGATTTACCTATCCATTCCAGGGCCGCGATTTCCGGCTTACGGACGTGGCGGGGAACCTGATCCGTGAGGTGATGGTTTAGCCCTCGACCGAACTCCCTGACGCTACCCGGCAACTAAGATCAAAGCTTACTCCCCCCCCGAACAGGGTTACCTGCCGTTCAGGTGATCCATCGGAAGACTGCAATGGAAAGGCCAAATTCCGGATCCGAGAGCGACACATAAGAAGTAATCGTAGGTCTTAGGAAACATCATAAAAGATTAATATTATCCCGGCTTTGCCCAAACTGAATACAGAAGTTGCGGCATAATATAGTAAGAAGACCTGCCAGGTGCACCAGATAAATACTGGGTTAGGTGCGTGACTCGCTAGCAACATGCCTCGAGGCTTAGAGCGAAAAAGATTTTTATTTTTAGTAGCCTGTTGTGCCAGATACTATACCAGTTTCCCTTCAGCATATCCGATTTCTTCAAAGATCGGGTGCGGGCCAGATTTTTGCCTATGCCATTCTTCACGGAGGGATTCCAGACGATGTCGTTGAATGAGTGTTTTCCGACCTGCTTAACGAAATGGAATCTGGACGTCAGCACTTCTGAGCGCCCCGCGACTGAAAATGTTCCGTCGGACGATTGGTTGGCGCCTTTTTCCATACCATGGAGCCGGGGGATCGGCTCGTCGAGCAACTTACCGTCCTGAAGATCAGCACGACACTCCCACCTGATCAAACTCGAAGTGCCGGGGAGAACCGCCTGCGTCGTATGCTGGTGCCGAGCGAAAATCCCGGTAATGCCCGCCTGGTGAATATCCTGAACGAGATTGCCTGCTTCGTAGCCCAGATCGATTCTATTGGAAATATTTATTACGTCAACGACCAGCTGCTGCACCATTTGGGTTACACCCCAATGAACGGCGAGGCGATTGTTCATCTTAGAGATCTCCTGCAGACCTTTGACGAGGAGAAGCTGAGGCGGTACATCGACCGGGTGGACACAGAAGGTTTCACCCGCCTTCGCACGCACTTCGCACGGAAAGGCGGAGAACCCGTTATGATGGAAGTAAGCATCGTCCCCAGCCAAACACCGGGTGGGAGCACGTATTTGCTTACGGCGCGGGACATCGGCTACCAGCTGGAACACGAAGCATTCATGCGGGATGCCTTGATCCAGTCGGAAAAAACAGCGACGGAACTGTTGGATAAAAATCGTCACTTGCAGGATCAGGCTGACCTCCTGCCCAAGACCGGGCACCTGGTCTACGAAAGCAAGGCCTTCGCCGCGGTGATGCGCCGGGTTCACCTGGTTGCTCCGACCGACGCGACGGTGCTCATCACCGGAGAAACGGGTACTGGTAAGGAACTCATCGCCAAGGCCATTCATCAACTCAGCGAGCGGGCCGACCAACCCTTCGTTACGGTCGACTGCGGATCGCTGCCGCCGGAGCTCATCGAGAGCGAACTTTTCGGATACCGTAAGGGTGCCTTCACCGGAGCCAACACCGATCGAAAAGGGCGCTTCGCCACGGCCGATCGCGGAACGATCTTTCTCGATGAGATCGGGGAGCTGCCGCTCTTGCTGCAGACCCGGCTCCTCCGTGTCTTACAGGAAGGCCATTTCACGCCCGTCGGCGAAACACAGGTACAGACGGTCGACGTACGCGTGATCGCCGCCACCAATCGGGACCTTAAGCTGTGGATAGAGGAAGGAAAATTTCGCTCCGATCTCTTCTTTCGGCTCAATGTCTTCCCCATTCACAGTATTCCCCTCCGTGAACGGAAGGAAGATATCCGGCCCCTTATCCGCCACTTCATCGACAAATTCAACAAGAAATTTTCCAAGGAGATATCCGGCGTTGACGCGACGACCCTCGACCGGATCATGGAGTACGATTTTCCCGGCAACGTGCGGGAACTGGAAACCATCGTCGAGCGGGCCTTCATCGTGGCCAGTGGCAAATTGCTGCCCCTGACCGTTCCCCAGCAGAAGGGGGCAGCGGTAACGGATTCGCCTCTGCTTGATCTTTTTGACGGTACCCTCACCGAATTCTTGTCCTTCGATGATTACCAGCGCAAGTACATTGAACTCGTTTTGAAAAGTACCGGCGGAAGAGTAAGTGGCAAAGGCGGCGCGGCCGAAATACTACAGCTCAATCCGCAGACCCTGTACAGTAAAATGCGAAAATTGGGCCTGCGGAGATAAGCCACCTTACCCTATTATCGGAGATGGCCCGATGCGCTTCAGGCGAAGCAGGCCCATTGGCGGCCGTCCGGGCCGGGAAGATCATCCTGCGACGGTTCATCATTATTCCAGGTTAGGTAAGGCGGAATCCCCATCCGGGACTTGTTGAAGCATAATGGAGGAAGCCTTATACAATTTAGGTGGGCCGCTATGAAATATCCAATAGTTTTCCAATTGGTGAAAATGCCAGCTTCCCGAATCTAATTTCAGCCCTACGGACCTGCTATAAGAGCAGTGCTATATCCGTTGACTGCTACGGACGAAAGCACCGCAGGTCACCGCGACGTAACGGGGAGTATGTTGCCGTATCCCCGGTACCGGTTGAACCATCCTAACCAGACAATTTCCTACAATGAAACTTCCAATCCAATCGTACGAGGCGTACTGGGATGCAATTGAGTGTACTGGTGGAGTGGTCTTATATCTTTCCGGAGAAAAGCCCGTTCACCTGAAAACGGATCAGTCAGCCATGCTAAAGCTCTGGATCAGCCTGTTGCACCTGGATAAACCCTATTATTACGAAACGGGAGCGGACAAAGGCTTATCCAGCAACTGGACGACCTGCGCTGATGGCCCTAAGGATTCCTCTAATGCCATCGGCGAGGAAAAGGAAATCCCCGGTGTGGTCCGAGATGTGTTTCCCGATCGAACGGGTAATATCTCCAACCAATAAATAACTGACGGAAGTCGCGACCTTGGCCGAAAGTTCCTTAGCGATAAGGTATCGTTCTAAACAGCCGACAAGCCTGGCCTTCCGTAAATTAAATTAAATGAAAGTCATCAAGTATCGACTAAACTGGAGCATGACCCAAAACCGGGGCAGCCTGGAAATGCACTTGGAAGATAATTCCACGGTAATACTCGAGGCGGAGGAACCGGGGAAATTAATCGTCTGGGTAGACCTTTTACGCCACGATGCCCCGGTTTACTACTGGAAAACGGAGCAGGGGGAGGGCCTGAAGTCCGAGTGGGAAAAGGTTATTGAACCGGATGAAAGCTGGCGGAGCCCGGATCACCACCAAGACGGGCAATCCTAGCCACAGGCAAGGGATCATCGAAGCCTTCTGCCAGAAGCTCCAGAGATGGGATTAGGCGACCAGCAGTGAAGCTACCGTGCCTACGAACGTATCAACATTCACGGGAAAAAGAGTAGCCTCGGCTGAACAGCTGTAAAACTTAAGCGGAATCGAGCTCCTGCTGAACTACTGCACGCGCTTCTACGACCGGCAGTTGATCACCCGCCCGCAGTGTCTCGGAGGTCGCCTACGAACTGGGCTTCCAGCTACCCCCAGCACTTCAGCCGCATGTTCAAAAAGATGACGGGGATGACGCCGGTGGCGTATCGGGATAATT
>CAVVFF010000010.1:0-18712 GCA_963747415.1 Lewinellaceae bacterium
AGGCAGTACCCCAACCACGGCAGGGGAAGGGTATGGCGACTTACCGCCAGGGAACAGAGACCACCGGCGGAGGCACAACCCGCTTCCGATCGCCAAAGTCCCAGCCTGGCCACCCGGTACGAAGCGATCAGTGAACCCGCGTTTGCGGTTCACCGGGAAGCGCTGGCTTCGGAGGATGCCTTTGTCCGGGCGGCAGCCCGCAAGGCACTTGGCGCACCGGAATACCACGACAAACTGATAATGCTGACCGCCCACGAGCAACCAACCATTCGCCTCCAGGCGTTGCTGACCCTGTCGGGAGCGGGAGATGAGGTAAACAAGAATGTCTTGCGAAAATTACTGGCAGATCAGGATGAGCGGATCAGAATGATGGCCCTCATCCACATCGGCAGGCATCGGCGAGCCGATCTGCTGCAACAGGTGAAGAGCAGTCTGCAAGAAGGAAGGGTAAGTCCGGCCATGATGCAAGTCTACCTGTCCACCATAAGGCAGCTGCAGCCGGATTTCATTACGGCCTACGAACGCAAATCGGAGAAAACCGCCAAAAACATCAAGCGTGAGCTTCCGGAAGGTTACCTGCTCTCCATAATTAAAGACGAGCAGCTTTCCGATCAACTTCGTGCCGCGGCACTACCCTACCTGGAAAAGCCTTCAGCCCATAAAGAGGTCCTGCTTACCCTGCTTTCCGGTGCGTCAAGACCACTGCAGGAGGCGGTACTTCATTCCTTGAAGAACACCTCCGACAAGGAAGTAGCTCAGGCATTAGCCGATATGCTGGTCAACCCACGGGTTGACGAAGAGGTTAGGGCCCTTGCTTTGGTGATGCTTGATTACCAGGGAAGCAACTACTGTAAGGAGGTACTACCCGTACTGGAGGAGCCCCACGCCGGACTCACGGCCGCCGCCCTACGCTATCTCTGCCGCTGCGCCAGTGAGGAGGTCGTAAGCGAGGCGGTAGCGGAAAGGCTTGACCGGGACCCTGCCGTCGCAGCGGAGTTCGGCGGTATTTGGCAATCGTGTCAGGGGAGGCCCGTCGCTAACCGTCCCGCAAATGACGAAGCCTTCAAAGCTCTGCTTGACGACGGCGGAGATGCGGAGCGGGGCAAGCTGGTTTTTCAGATGCCAATTGCCCAGTGCCGGCTTTGTCACCAGGTAAATGGGTGGGGTGGACAATTTGGTCCTGACCTCTCCAACGTGGGCAGCAGCAAAAGCAGGGAGCAGCTTATTACGGCAATCCTGGCGCCCTCGGCTGAAATCTCTCCCGAGTGGCAGGGCTGGTACGTCACCGACCAAGAGGGGAGGCGGCACCAGGGCCGGCAGATAAACGTAGGCTACAATGACGTGGAACTGATGCTTGCCTCCGGCAAGTTCGTCAGCTTCGAGCATCCTCAGGCCTATGGAATGGTATCTACTTCACTTATGCCCGACGGACTGGAGGCCAGCATGACCGTGGAGGAAATGAATCACCTGATCGCCTATTTGGCGTCTTTAAAATAAAGCTGAGGGGGCTGGCAATTACGTAAAGCGGAAGATGCCTCTTAATTTCAACCAGGTCATTTACCGCTTAGCATTTTCACCTACAACCTAGTTACCATGACGGATAAAAAGCTCGATCGCCGCTCCTTTGTCAAGGGTTCATCTGCCCTGCTGGCCGGATTCGGTCTTAGCGTAGGTCTTGGTCCGCAAAGAAAAATGGTCGTTCAAAATGATCTTAAAGGCGTCGAATTGGCGATTGCTACCATTTGCCTGGATGGATTCGGCGATGAATATTTCAAAAGCGCCTTCGAGGTCATTCCGAAGACGGGCATTAAGAACGTCGAATTCAATGTGTGGCACCCCCGTACCGTAACCCCCGAAGGGATAGCGAGCATCCGCGAAAGGTGCTACTTGCATGGCCTTAAGCCCATCTCGCTGCAGGGGTCCTCTTTCGGAGGGAATGTCCTCAAGGACGTGACGCACAAACTATGGCTTATGGAGCAGGCTAAGGCGCTGGGTTGCCGCAGGGTCAAGTTCACCGGCGCCGGCAGAGGCAAAGACGGCGGGCTGGAGGCCGTCATTGAGGTACTTCGTCACCTGGCACCCGCTGCCGAGGAGCTGGACGTGATTGTTGCCGTGGAAAATCACGCCAACAACAATATTGAAAACATCCAGGACTATGAGCGGATTTTTGCTGCGGTGGACTCTCCACACGTGGGAATGTGCCTGGACATGGGGCACTTTGACGGGGCCAATGTTGATAATTTCGCAGTGGTGGAGAAATTTTACGACAAGGTGGTCCATATCGATCTGAAAGACACCCGGGAAACGGGGATCCATAAGGTAGTTCCCTATGGGCAGGGGGTGACCGAAGGAGAAGCTATTGTCAAAGCGATGATCGATAAAGGGTATACCGGTTATCTGGTTATAGAGCAGGCACCGCCAATCGAAGGCATTGATCTTACGCAGGAGATCATCCGGATTAAGAACATCTTCTCGAAATTCACGACCGGCTAGCAGGCCTACCAGGAGTTTGTCTAGAAGGCAAATTAGGAGAATTAATTACAGTGCGAATAGGTAAGCCCTCCGACGCTTAAAGCTGTGCCAACTCCATTAGGCTAAGGACTTTGGATAGGTATGGTAGATGCTGTTCCCCTGGCCTTTACGTGTAAATAGACTGCTGCGCGTGCAAGCTATAGTACCCCATTGTCATGCGGCGGAGGCTCTTCCTAACCTATTGCTGGAAATACCCCGACGGCTATGTTCAAAAGCCCGGGTTGATACGTCCCCCCCTATGGACAAGGCTGACCCCCAGTCACCATCTCCCACGTCAACCTGAGCCGCCTGAGTCATAGAATGTGGCCGGTTAGATCTTTGTCGGAACCATATTTCCGGACACAGTGACCGTATAGCATGGTAGAAATGCGCAGATAGTGCTATTTTACTGTACATCAGCTGATTGAAAACCGAAACAAAAGTATTATTCCACCTGACCTCATTATAAAGACCTGCACGGTTCCCCTTAGCGGGCAGGCGAACCTCCTTGGGTGGACAGGGGGTGCTGAAATTAACTTCCCTTGGTTTAGGACAAGATCAAAAGACCGTTATGAACACTTCCGCCGGACACCAGCAAGAAAGCAAAAGGAACTCGGTTTTTCCTGTTGACTCTCAGAGGAAGAACAGTAGTGCGTCAACCCTTCAGATTGTAGATAACCGACCACAGGCGATTGCTCAACGGAAACTGCTGGAGATGAAAAACAGTCCACGCGATATAGCGGCGGCCGAGTGGGACGGGATAGCTGATAATTATGCTTCCAAACCAGCGGACCCCGTTCAAAAGATGGAAAATAACACGGGTTTGCCTGACGGCCTCAAATCTGGTATAGAAAACCTATCCGGGATATCATTGGATGACGTGCGGATACATCGCAACGCTGACGAACCCGCTCTGCTACAAGCGCATGCTTATGCGGAAAGTACGGATATTTATTTAGGCCCCGGACAAGAAAAGCACCTGCCTCATGAAGCCTGGCATGTCGTGCAGCAAAAACAAGGAAGGGTAAAAGCCACTAAGCAGATTCAGGGGGGAATAAATATTAACGATGATGTTTTACTGGAGAAAGAGGCTGATTTGATGGGGCGAAAAGCGCTCAAGTTTGTAAACAATCGTTCGGAGACGCAGGCACAAAGAAAATTGGGCGGGATGGCGAACAGCAGCCCCCGGATTCAGCAGTTAAAAGCTATCCAGGAAGTTTTTCCCTACAATTCCGGGGCGAAAGTAACGGCTCAACTTCAGGTGGGGGCGCTTCCCGCGTCGCCCGTAATTCAATTGCTTACCGCCGTAGAGGAACAGGAGGTGAGGCAGTATTTCAATCTGAAGATAGGAGGCATAGTCAGCACTTACTCGAAAAATCAAACCCAGGAGCTTCAGCACATTTTGCAGGAGAGTACCGATGTTGCCGATGCCAAAAGCAGGATAAACCAACACGCCGCATACCTCAATAAATTAATCAACGAGGGAATGGATGCGGCGGACTTGGTACGACGGGGCGGGCTCGGACTAGATAACTTCCTCCCACATACTGGCTTAGGGAAATTCGATGCGATCTATAATCCCGTCGCCGGCGAACTTAAAATTAACCTCCGGGCCAAGTTCAACTTCACTTTCGAAACGTTACCTGAAACCATGAGTTTGCCCAAAACTGCATTAACGGCTTTGGGGCTGTTTTTCCGAAGTATCATGCCCGCCTGGTCTTCAGAGGAATCCCAGATTTGGAAACAGCAGTTCATCCAGGACGTAACCGCTGCCTGGAGCGGCAAGCACACGTTCCAATGCAATGAATTCGGCTGGGATCTACCCGATGTGGGTGTAGTTATCACGGTAGAAGAAGTGATGTCAAGACCGCATTTTGAAGTGCTGGTTCACAAGCAATTCGATCAACAGCGCCTGTATTCCGCGTATAATGAAGCAGATCAGTTGACCGATCCCAATGTCCAGCGCCGGGTGCATTATCAGCAAAATGATTTGGGGAATGGCCCGCATACACAAGCAAAGATGCTAGCCGAGCAACAGAGTCTTAATACGACCCTGATGGCTAAGTTCAAACAGATTGATGGCCACTCCTCACGTATTTGCCTCACTTTTGCAGATAATATCTTAGATAAGGGGTCCGAAAAAAAATTAGCGGAGTTGCTGATGGTCATGTCCAAAGTCGAGCAGGGAATGGCCCAGCTTATTTTGTACTATGATACATCTGAACACCTGAAGACCGTCTTGCACGTATTGGGCAATTTTTCGAACAAGACAGAGCAGTTCCTAAAGGCTAATGGCGTGCAGGTTGGGCTGCAGTTGGATCCCGCATATACCCCACCCCAGCACTATTCTACGGCGGTACATGAATTTGGCCATATGCTGGGTAATGTGGATTTGTACCGGGACGAACAAACGAAAAAGTCGGATATTATCAAGGACAACCCGGGTGCAGACCTAACATTGCAAAATGCCCTAATACAGGCTCAACAGAATTATTTGCAACTGGTGAATGCTGCAGGCCTGGCCCACAAAGCCCCAATGGTCGGACTAACCACCAGCAGCGTAATGTCAATGGGAGACCACGTTATGGATACGGATTATCTGACGATCTGGGAGGCCCTCAAAACGATTACGTCTCCCCAAGTCAAAAACTGGAAAATCAAGTGATGATGGCTCTAGTGCCCTGTCAAGCTTGAATCTAAAGGTTATCTGCGGCATCTTTTGGCGGGATACTTCGTTTCACAATCACTTCCGTAGCTACGCGGCCTTACGGGTAGGGCCCCGTAAGGTTAAGCATGCAAGTCATTTTGCGCCTTGCCTCCCACCAAAATCTACCAGCACCTAACCGCAATTTCTAACTTGACAGAGCACTAGTGCTAAAAAACTTATTCCACTTATGAGAAAATCACACTACCTGATTGCCATGTTGTTTGGAGTTGCCGCATTCGCCTTTACCGCCTGTAATGAACCCACAACCCAGGCAGAAATAGAAGATGAAACAGTGGTTGGTGATGACTACCCGGATACGCCAACCTTTGATCCTGCCCAAGGAGCTCATATGCTTGGGCCCCCGGAATCGATTAAAATGTTGACAGACACCTTCGGGGTAGTGATGTATGAATCGGTAATGGAACCTGGAGACTCAGCAGTTTGGCACGAACACCCGTACCATACCGTATATGTGTTAGAGGGGGGTACGCTGGCCGTCTATTTTGAGGGTATGGAGAAACAGATAATGGAGCTTCCAACGGGATTGGGCTTTATACAACCTCCATCCGGCGATGCAGCGGTAAATATCGGTGAAACCACGATAAGAATATTAACACATGATATTTATGATTTGAATCCCAACCTTTGAAACAGGTGATTGAAAGTCTCCTGGAAATGAGGTGCTTCGCTCAAGTGCGTACCTAAAAAGTTCCGTGGTTCAATCGTGTCGGCGGGCGTACGTCCGATCGGCAAAAAGGATTCAACTTGGACCCAATGGCTATCAGTCAACCGAGCGACCTGCTTGATCAGGCTTGATTCGTTTAACGACCCTTTCATCACCTGCGCCCCGGCGCCCAAATCCTATATCAGCGTCCATCCTGCACGTACCCTCGCCAATCTGGCACTTACCGACTTGGCTATAGGATTCCTCAATCAATCCGACTCCAAATACGAGTACTTAAAGTAAATCGGTAGGTCTCATCGTTGTCGACCAATTTTCCATTGTTCCATTTTCGACCGCCAAGCACGTATAGGCATCCATCCTCCTCATCCCAAAGGGTGATATGTTCAAAAATCCACCCGGGATTGTCCCCGGAAGAAGGGATGGACTTGATGGAGAAGTCATCCAGATTTAATACGTGCATATTGGTGCGCCCCTCAATTCGGTCTTCACGGTATCCTAGCGCTCCGATAATCATGATGTCGTTGCCGATTTTGGTGGAAGTATGGAAATCAGTGGGTGGGAAGATGTCTTTCGGATATAGGTAAAGTTGTACTTCACCTTTTGGTGACAGGTTGATCACGTCATTGTAAATATGGAAGTCGGGGTCGGAGAAGTCTTCGTGCTCTCCGCCGATTTGCAGCATCGTACCGTCCTCCAGAAAATGGAAGGTACGGCCATATCTCTGGTTACACCATTTTGGCTTTCCGAATGCTAAGGCGTTGAACATACCGGCGGCCGTTTCGCCCGGCAATTCACCCGATCTTGCTTTTCTGGTCAGCTCTTCAAATTTGGTCTGAAGTGTGTCTAAAATTCCGGATCCGGAACCGTCTAATAAGCCATGTCCGCCGACCGAAGAGGCGTACACACCCGTAGCAATCATAAAATCGTAGTAACTATTGCCGATCCTTTCCGGGTTCGCAGTACCGTATCGGCAATTTTCGGCAGCATCTATGAAATTCATCTTTTTGGATTCAATCGGTACAGCTCCTTTTGACAGCAGTAATTCCCCGATTTCAGTAGGATAACTGGCTTCTAAACAAAAGTATAGCGCCGTTTTCCCTTCGTCGCCCGGCAGGTTTACGTTCGCACCGGAGCTTGTTAGCAATTCGATGCCAGCCACCTGCGTACCAAAGGGCCAATTATAGAGTACCGTAAAAATGAGGCTTTCCCGAAACTCATCCCGGTAGTTCGGATCGGCTCCCTTTTCTATGAGGTCGGTAATTTTAGCAGCCGCCTTATTACCCTCGTGTTCAACGAGGCGCCGTAGTTCGTGATTCAGGTGGTTTTGCTCCTGATATTTTAGTAGTACTCTTTTGAGGGAATCCATTTGCGGGTACTTTAGGCAGATGTCCGTGTTGTTTGAAGTATTTCCCGGCCGGTTCGGGAGTATTTCAACTGTAAGGGTGCATAACGAAGTTGCACGGGCAGACAAAATAGCCCGGAGCGGTATGTATCGGCAATGCTACCGTGGAGCTCGCTCCTGATCCAGGGGCGCGTTATCCCAGCTACCAGATCACCCAAAATCATGCTCCCTTTCTCAGGGGAATTAACATCACTCGTGGCTATATTTTGCTGCACTTCAATCGCCGCTGTGACGGCATCCAGTTGCGCCAGGCTTGTCCCAACGGCAGAGCTACCTTTCCGGAGACGGGAATACAGTAAATCCTCAGGCCAATTATAGGCCGGCTTGTTCCTTCTCGCGGATGCCCCAAGTGCCTCCTTGTCACAGCGGACGGCCTGCTGTTTCCAGATTCCCTCGGCGACCATCCGATCGAATGCCACTTGCAACCCTCGCTGCAGGTCTTCCGTCCTGAAAGGCTTGATTATAAAGGCATAGGGCCGGACTCTCATAACCGCGTCGAATACCCATCGGTCAGCACTGCCACTCAGGAAGATCACCGGAATTTTTAATTCCCGGGTACAAGTCGTAAAAGCATGCATACCCTTTGCTTTGCAACCCGTTCCAACGCTCATGATTACCATATCCGGCCGGGCTTCTTCAATAATTTTCAGGGCTGCCCCGGGCGTGGCCGTGAAACCGATGACTTCATAACCCAGTTTTGAAAGTTGCAGGGAAACATCCGCTGCTACAACCAGCTGACCTTCAAGGATCAGTACTTTAGGTGGACCATTAAATTGCATTGGCTTTAGGTTGACTGCCGGGGAAATGAAATACCCACCGTCCTATATTTCGCTGGGGCCTTGGCCCGATAATGGATTTTGGTTTGAGGTGGATCCAGGTGTTCGTTAATTTATCCAAACCATCCCTGCCTGCTAGTGCATTTGCTACCCATTCATCATTAATTACCGGGAGCGTGCTGTTAATGCGGAAATCAGGGATGGCCAGTAAGGTAGGGGACATGCCCCCACGGCTTACGCCTTATCTTTCAAACGGCGGGTTTGACCTTCCCAATGGTTCCTAAAGTCCAGTATTGCTATAAAATTTCCGAATAACAGGAAAATGATGGACCCAAACAGCACGCCATGCTTAAATCATTTTCAATCGTTTGGCTACTGCTTCCCTGGATCGTCTGGCAATGGGTATCCTGTTATCCTGAATAATCAGATGTTCGTGGTGTTCACTGATGGAATCTATCTTCTGCAGGTTGACCACGAAGGACCGATGCACTCGGACAAACTGCTCAGCAGGCAATTGCGCTTCAAAATTGCGAAGGGGGACGGACAGGTAATGGGTCTGCTGCTCGGTATAGACCTTGCAATAGTTCCGATCGGCCTCGGCATAAAGTATCTCCGACAAAAGGACTTTCACTAATTGATCTTTCAACCGGATGAAGAGCCGGTCATCCATATTGGATACGTGATCAGTGGCTCCGGTGGCGGGTTCGGACTGCCGTTCCACGGCAATTCGCTGCAGGGCGACCTTCAGCGTACGCTCCAGGTCGGATCTTTGAAACGGCTTTGCGATGAAAGCATAGGGCCGGGCGGCGATTGCCTCCTGAAAGGTGGCATCATCTGAATTGGATGTAAGGAAAACTACGGGTACCTGATATCTTTCGAGAATAATCCGGGCTGCCTCGATACCGTTCATTTTCCCCGTTAACACGATATCCATCAGGATAATATCCGGACGGTTATCCGCAAGATAGGCCAGGGCGTCTTCCGCCCTTGTATTAATACCGACAACCTCATAACCGAGTTTGGTCAACTGCATGGATATATCCGCAGCGATGATCATATCGTCTTCAACCATTAAGATCTTCGCCGGCTCGTTTAACTCCATGCTGGTACGCATTTAGGCCGCCGATTTTAACTGTAGTGGAAACCGGACTACGGTAGAAGTTCCCTCCTCCGTTTCTGTTTCAAGCCGACCGCCCAACTGAGCAGTGAGCAAGCGGACCAGCAAAGTGCCAAAGCCCCCTTCTTTCTCGCTTTCGAAGGCTGAATTCGCGGGCTCACCATTATCGGCAACATTCAGTTTAAGCAGGCCATCCGCCTCCTGGGATAGGGTAATCACTATTTTCCCTTTTTGCTTGCCCGGGAAAGCATGTTTGATGGAATTGGTAACCAATTCATTCGTAATCAGCCCAACCGGAACGGCGGTGTCGACGTCCAATTCTACGTCGTTCATCTCTACCCGCAAGGAAATATCCTTCGCCCTTTCGCCAAAGCTATCGATGATCGCCTTGCCTATGGTTTCAAAATAATCTCGCATTTCGATGGCAGCCAGGCTTTTCCCCTGATATAGTTTCTGGTGGAGCAGGGCCATCGATAAAACGCGGTTTTTGCTTTCCTGTACCGCATCGAAAGCATGCTTATCGGTGATGCTTTCGGATTGCAAACTGAGCAGGCTGGATACGGTCTGCAGGTTGTTCTTTACCCGGTGGTGAATTTCTTTCAGCAGTAATTCGTTCTCTTCATTCTTTGCCTGCAGCGCAGCGGCAATGCGCTTATTGCGCTGAAGATTGTAGAACAGCGATCCCAAAAAGAGGAGCAGTAAACTGATCAGGCCAATGCCGAGCCACTGAATCCGGTTTTTCTGCGCGATGAGGGTGCCCTGTTCTTCAATGGCCTGGTCCTTTTTTCCTGATTCGTACTTGATCACGGCTTCCGACTGCAGATTGGCCACCTTATTCTGCATCATGGTATCGAATACGCCGTAGGCCCGTCCCTGGAGCAGGAACGCCTGCTGAAAATCCCCGACCTGGAAATAGCAGTCTGCCGCTTCCTGGTAAATCTTTTCCATTTTCAGTTGACTGCCCTGGCCCATTTCTACGTACCCGTCTATCGCTGCTGCGTAATGGGGAATGGCCTGCTCGTAGTTCCCCATCATGTAATGGGCCCGCCCTATCCCGGTGCGGTAGGTTTTGGCGGCCGGCCGGGCCGCTCCGATCTTCGCTTCCACGATCTCGTAAGAATTCACGTTGTCTTCCAGTGACTGCTGATGATTCTCGAGCCTGGCGTAGGCATCGCCCCGGTAGCCGTAAGCACGGGCCAGGTTGAAAACGTCATCCAGTCCGTGGGCATTAATGGTCTCAATGCACTTATCGCCGGCGTGGATCGCCTTTTCCCATTCTTCCGTTCGGGTGTAGGCGAGTAAAAGGACCAGCCAGGTTTCTGAAATGTTCTGGTAGTCCTGCACTTCCTCCGAGATCTCCAGGGCCTGTAATCCGTATTTGATGGACAATTCCGGCTCATCCTGGGCGAGGAAGACGCTTGATAATTGCTCGTAAGCATCCCCCAATCCCTGCCTGTTTCCCAGCGACTCATAAATTTTGATAGCGTCAAAAACCAATTCCTCCGCTCGCTCCTGCTCATTGGCGTCAACGTACTCAAAGGCCAGCTGACCTTCAGTGACAGCCAGGTTTATCGAATCTTTGGTTTGCCTGAACAGGCGGATGGCTATTTCACCGTGGTGAAAGATGGAATCAATCGTAAACGGCACGTGGAAGGCATGCCAACGCATCAGTAGCTGGTGAGCTTCCGCCGTGAGTTGGTCATCTCCACGCTGGTAAGCGCGCTCCAGGGTCTCCAGTGCTTTTTCGTAAAAGCCCTCCGGATTTTCAACGTGATTATTATTTAGCCACACCAGTGCCTCGTCAATCGGTGAGACAACAAAGGAGGTCTCCGTTGAGGTCGCGGTGACCTCGGACTGTGCACGAGCCGTCGGGCCGGTAAGGCAAAGCAACAACAGGAGCAGATAGCACGCGACTTTCCCCCCAGGCCGTACCGATACTTGTCTGGTGTTATGATTGTCACCGACTAAAGCTGCTGTCAACATGGCAAATACTCCCATCACTATAGTATAGCAAAGCGTGACTTCAGGATTGTCAAAGCCGGCAAATTCACACAGCGAAATCCACGCGGCAGGAACTTCGGCTAACTCCCCTGCGTGAAAAAGGGAGGCTAAAGCTTCACTCCCAAAAGGATGATACGAAGCTGCCGATGTCGGAAAGATCACGGAAACCATAATCACCGATATTAAACGTACCATGTTTTTTCCCATAAGTCTGTAGCCTAAAAACCCACGTGGGCAATGGGGTGTGATTTCTCGTGTCGGACAGTAGGTGAGCAGACTTACACCCAATCTATACCCTAAAGGGTAATCGATGAGAATGCATTCAATTCCTCAATATAGGCAAACCAAAAGCTACCTGCTACGCGGACCGAATTCCGATGCTTCCTGTCTGCTTAGGTATCAGAACCTGTCCGTTTTATTCTCCCATATCGGAATTATTACCTCCGTATAGGATAGGGTGGCCTATCCCCTCGAACCAGCAAACGGGCGGGGACGCAGGTGCAGCGCATGGATATAAAAGGACAAAATGCGGCTCAATTTCGGCCAATGGGAATGACTGCTTGGAGGATTCAGAGCAGAAAGATTACCGTTGGGACTGAAATCGCGACCGCTCGGCAAGTCATTCCCACCGCTCGGCAATCGGGGAGGCTCATCGCTAATTAAAAAGGGGAAATTGAGTGAGTCATCAGGGACTTAAGCAGACAATCAGCTTGTCCGCAAAGCTCCAGTGACCGCACTATGAACACAGTTTTATTGAGA
This sequence comes from Lewinellaceae bacterium, assembly GCA_963747415.1. Classification (GTDB taxonomy): domain Bacteria; phylum Bacteroidota; class Bacteroidia; order Chitinophagales; family Saprospiraceae; genus Neolewinella. The sequence continues at coordinate 11,959 of CAVVFF010000010.1, forward strand.
CGCTTGTTCGCCCCTTTCCCTTAGTCATAGGGTGCCCCCGTGACGGGGAAAGGGATTTCGTAACCTGACATTATTACGTACTAATGAATAACCTGCTAAAGACCACCCTGTGCTTCCTGGCTCTGCTATGCCTGGTTGCGTCCACCTCACCTTCCACAGTTGCGGCAATAACCAAGGAGGCTGTCGAAGTCTTTTCCGGGGTGAGTGAATGGATGTTCCCCACGGTAGCGGTCCAACCACCCAATGGAAGTCGAATTAAGGAATCCACTACCTTCACCGCTACCACCAGAGGCAGTGATTATTACATCGATTTGGGTGTCAGTGGCCTGGCGCCATATCAAGGCGTTTGTCCCTGTGAGGAAAACCTGGAGATCATTGTAGGAGCTAATAACTTTATTACTAACAACAATTTTGCCCGTTTTTCGCTCGGTCCAGCTGATCGGGCCGATGCTTTTTTTCGTGTCCCCGTAGGGCCTAACGTAGAACGCGACCTTTACCCCCGGGCACTTTACACAGGCACCTACCCTATAACGCTGAGCTGTGGACAAGCAGGGTGGATTTCAGGCACTTGCTACGAAGAAACGCGGGATGCAAGTGATGATGCCAATAACCCCGGACAGGGGGCGGTCACCGGCAAGACGGACCCATTGTACCCACCCCGCAATGTTACGGCTACCACTGACCTGCCTGATAAAATCATCGTCCAATGGGAAAAAGGGACCGATCTTCCCTTTGACCAGTTTTCGTACCAAATCAGAAAGGATGGGGTACTTATCAGAGACCAATATGATGGTGCAGCCAACACTTTTCAAGATATCAATCTAAATCCTAATGTAAAGCATACCTATACGGTAAGTACCTACTATAACCGGGGCGGCACCACGTACACCGCTCCTTCCAATCCCGTTCAAGGAGCTACGTTCAGTCCGGTATTTGAGGCCAGTGACGGAACGAAGTATAACGCGACCGTGCTGAAATGGAACAGTATGCCAAGGGATGCGCAAGAAATCCGCATCGAGCGGGCTGTGCCCGGTGGCCAACGGGAAGAACTGGCAGTCCTCAGTGGTATTGCCAAGGGATATACTGATGCTGAGGGTATTCCCGGCTATAAGTATACGTATTACATGACGCCGATCGGCAGTACCGTTGGTGAACTATCCGATGCGGGTTACAGCCGCCCCAACGGTGTCATTAAGGGTTACGTGCTGTCAAGTTTAGGCACGGGCGTGCCGGGGGTCACGGTGAAGATCGACGTAGATGGCGCGCTCACCCCGAGCGGTGCGAATTTGCCCCCTGGCTGTCAAGGTGGTGCAGCCTATTGCGCCACAACGGACATCACCGGGTATTACGAAGTCAGGGACATCTACTATCACGAGGAAGCCAGTTTCACTATTACGCCCGAAAAGCTCGCTACGACGCCCCACCGATTTGCTCCCGCCACCTCCAGGCGCACCCTTGACGTGACGGAAAATATCGCCGGCGGCGTGGACTTTAATGACCTGACCGTCTTCACCATCAAAGGCAGGGTTCATTATCCTATCGTTACTGCAGACGACACTTGTGCCGTCAGCGACGTCAAAATTCTGGTGGATGATGAAGATGTAGGGATCCGTACCGACGGCAGCGGCAGATGGTCGCATGTCCTCCAGGACATTGATACGTACTCTTTCACGCCGGAATTTTTGCACCATACTTTTATCGCCACCGCCGGTCGCTTTGACCCGGCCCAGGTGCAAGTATCCGATGACGTAGTAAACTTGGACTTCACGGACACGACAACCGATTCATTACGCATCGTGGTGCAGGGGGGATGCGAAGTGTCTTTAGGAACAAGTATTGATGTTGAGATCAGGACCAGCAACAACTGTTACCAAGAAACGGTGACGCTGGATGAATCAGGCGTGGGCGTTCTCACCGACCTGCCGGCCCGGGCCTACCAGGTAAGGGTAACGGACATCCAAGGGGTGGCGGACGGTTTTCAAAAGTTCGACATTCTGGATCAGATTGGCGTGGAACGCGTAACCGTCGATCTGACCGTACGGGATACCGCCGAGGTGGTGACCGAATACGACTCCACGGTTATCACACCACAGGTGACCACCGTTGCACCGAACAGTACGATCATCGAAATCACTCCCGCCGATACCATTTTGGCCGGGACCCGCGATACGGTTCGCCGCAGTGTTGATCCCGAGGTAGCCTTCATTTACCGTTCTCCACTTGCCATTTCCACGGACTTTGCGCAGGCCGGAGCTAAAGTTGTCAACTGTGCAAACACCGGCGACGTAATTGTCATGGAACAAGGTTTAAGCTACACGCTTCAGATCGACGTTGCCGAGACACTGGGCAGTGGTTGCCCGATCAACACCGGATTTCTTAGAATTTACGATTTCATCTCTGACCGCGGCGAGACCGCCACCGTTTTACCGATTGAAAACGGTATCGTCAATTATACGATTGATGCTGGCGCACCTAACCTCTCGGTCTCCGCGGAGCACAGCTACGAGAAACTGCTATATATTATTCCCGAAGTAGACCAGCTGCCCCCGGCACCGGTAGCGTACTGGGCCGTGGTCGAAGGAGTAAAGACCCCTACGGGCAGTTTCATCTCCCGCACGCCGGAGATCCCCATGTTGATTCTCCACGACCCCCCGGGAGATAACAGTTACAGTTATGTAGAGGAAGGGACCTCCTTCACCACCTTTAACCGGACTGAGTTATTGACGGGTAGTGACGAGGGCTTCTACACGAATACGGTTGTCGGAACGGCAGCCAAAATCTTCATGGTGGAATACGCCGCCGGGGTACAATTACAACTTGACATTAAGACAGGACGCGACGAGTTTAATCGTACGGGAACGGAGGCAACCGTGACCTTCCTGGATCGCTTTTCGACCTCGGACCTCGACAACCTCACCGGTGGGGACGGAGACGTCTACATCGGCGCGGCATATAATCAGGAATACTCGATCGCGCAGGAACTAAAGTTCAACAACTGTGCGGGGCAAATCACTGAAGTTCCTGCAATTAATGTGGAAAGTTTCGCGACCACCTTCGTCTATACGGAATTGCACATAAAGAACGTGCTCCTGCCCTCCCTGGGGAGGTTGCGGGCCGGCATTATCAAAAACCGGATCCCGTCCGAAATGACGGAAGATGAAAAGATTGAGGCCAACCTGCTACTAGCCGACAGCCTAAGCTGGGAAAATATTCTCGCGAAGAACGATACGGCAAGGACCGAAGGCGTATTCGTTGAAAACATCTCCTTCAGTGCCGGAGCGAGTGTTTCCCGGGAAAAGACGGAAACCAATTCCGCTTCGACGTCCTACGAGTACAATGCCTTTATGGATACGGACTTCGCCATAGGAATCAAGGGGCAATTTAAAGGTCTCGGGCTCTGGATTGAAACGGAAACAGGCGGTTTCGGAAGCTTTCGGTCTTACACTAGCGTAGAGGATGGGGAGAGCAACGATACCGCCCGCACGGTAGGCTATGTATTCGATGACGGTGATATTGGTGATTTCTTCAGCGTCGATGTACTTACCGACGAGAGCTACGACGTACCTGCCTTTCTGCTGAAGGCCGGCACCTCTTCCTGCCCACAGGAGCCAGGCACCCAAGCCCGGGATCGTCCTGAAATCAAAATTATCTCGCCCGTCAGGGTTACCGGCGTACCCGCCGACGGAACGGCAACCTTCGTCTGCCGCGTCACGAACAGCAGCGAAAGTCAGGAAACGCGGGAATACCACGTACGTACCGTATCCACTACAAACCCAGACGGTGCCCAGTTACGGCTGGGGGGGCAGCGGATCAACAACGGGCCCGCTACCTTCTTTTTGCCCGCCGGCGAGTCCCTGGACTTGACCCTTACCGTCGAACGCGGTCCGCTTGCCAGCACCTACGAAAATATCGGCATCATGGTCTACCCACCCTGCGAATATGAGCTGTGGCAAGACAACGGTAGTCTGATAAATGCCGATACCACCTACATCGAACAGCTAACTTTCGCTACCGAATGTACGGCCGTGACGCTACGTGAACCCTTTAATGGTTGGATTATTAACCGGGCCTCCGGTAATTCCTTACCAACCACTTTCTCCGGCTACGACCGCAATAATGCATCCCTACAGGAACTCGTCATTGAGATAAAGCCGGAGGGAAAAGGGTACCGGGAAATTTATGTCGTACCGAAAGAAGACCTTGCCAGCGCCAACTATAGTTTTGATCTTGACTTAAGCGATTTCACCGACGGTGCCTACACCCTTCGTGCGAAGGCCTCCTGTGGCCTGGAGGGAATAACGTACTCCTCAGAGAAGCACGGTATCATCGACCGGCGTAGCCTGGCCCCCTTCGGTTACCCGAGTCCGAGTGATGGCTTTTTGCGCCCGGGACAGAATATTTCGGTAACCTTTGACAAGACCATCAATTGCACCTTTCCCGTCGGTGATTATCAACCGGAATACTCGCTTACCCGCAACGACACTAATACCGAGATTCCGGTCACCATCGAGTGCAGCGGGCAGACGGTTATTCTACGGCCTGACATCCCCCTAACAGACATGGCGGAGCTTGCCGGGGTTGAATTGACGGCGCGCCTTGATAAGCTACGTGACCCCAGTGGCAATGAACAGAAGTATGCTACCGTGTGGGATTTTAGGGTCAACGTAGTTCCCGTCTTTTGGGATCCCAGCCCAATTTACTACAGCGGTTATGCGGGAATTGAGCATACCGTCCAGGGAATATTAAAAAATGACTCTGACCTAAGTAAGTCTTACAGCCTTGACTTGCAGGACACTTCCGGTCTCATCTCCTATCCCCAATGGTTAGTTCCCCAGCAAGTAAACGGTACCATTCTGCCAAATGATGACGTAGTGGTCCCCTTTACGGTGGATCCCGAACTCACGCCAGGGATCTATACCGGCACCATTGATGCCCTGGTAGACGGGGAGGTGGTAAGCACGGACATCACCGTGGAATTACTAGCTACTCCGGTTAACTGGCCCTTTAATCCCGATGATTACCTGTACGACATGACCATCGTGGCCCAGTTCAGCCTGGACGGCAGCGACACGCTGCTTTCCACCGACGAGCGCGATCTGGTCGGCGCCTTCGTGAACGGGGAGATCCGCGGCGTGGCAAACCTGGAATACATTCCTTCCACCAACGCTTACGTCGCCTACCTGAAGGTTTACGGCAATACCCAGGGTGGCGGGCAAGCCGATGAGATCACCTTCCGCTTCTGGCATGCCTTGAACGGCGTGGAATACGGCGCGCTGGAGCGACTCACCTTCCAGGCCGATGACCATGTCGGCTCGGCCGGTCAACCCTACATCCTCCACCCCGAAGGGATGTTCCAGGTAATTCCCCTCAAGCAGGGATGGAACTGGATCTCGCTGAATGTGGAATCCGCCGATATGTCACGTGAATCCGTCTTCGAAAGTATCCTGGGCAGTACCGCCGGCAACGACATCATCGTCAAAACGCAGTCCCAATCCGCCGAATACAGCCCCGCTTCCGGATGGAATAACAACTTGCGGGATATCGCACTTGGGCAGGGCTACCTACTTAACCTCTCAAACGCCCCCGACACCCTTAAGGTGGTAGGTTTGCCTAGTCCCAGCCCGATATCGGTTCCGATCAAAAGCAGTTGGAACTGGATCGGCTACCCCCGCCTAAATCCCGAACCCGTCAGTGGTGTACTCAGTGACCTGATTCCGGGGGAGGGAGACATCCTGAAGGGCAAGCTGGATTTTGCCCTTTTCGAAGCAGCCACCGGCGGATGGACCGGCAACCTGACGCAGTTCATGCCCGGTGCGGCCTACAAGCTGAGGTCCACCAATAGTGGGACCCTCGTACACCCCGCCCAGAAGAGCATGGGCTATGAAGTGGAGCGGGGACGGTACGAGCACAACATGAATGTTACCGGCGTCTTCGACGCCGATCTGCTCGGGGAAACCGATTACACGCAACTGGAAGTGATCGCCCTGATCAACGGCGAGTGCCGGGGTATTGGTCAGCTGGAATACTGCCCCTCCGAAGGAGACTACCGGGCGTTCGTGCTCGTTTCGGGCAACCTGCCGGATTACGGGCAGCCCCTGGAGTTCCGGATCCTCAACAAGGAGACCGGTGCAGAATACGCTTCCAATGGAGAGGAACAGACCTTTGGTGCCGACTACATCATCGGCTCGGTGGCGGAACCCTATCCCTTCTTCCAGGCTACCACCGCCGTTAGCGACCTCAATGCCCTCGGATTCGCCCTGGGCGTCAACCAACCCAATCCGGCGACCGGACGGACGGTTATTCCCTTCAGCATTCCTGCCGATCAGTCGGTACTCCTCCAAGTGCACGATGTTAACGGTCGCTTGATCCGGACGCTGGCTGACCGATACTTTATGGCCGGTGATCACCTGGTGCCGGTCAACCTCTCCGATCTATCGGCAGGCGTCTACCTCTACCGAATGCAGACGGATGGTTTCGAGCAGGCCCGCAGGATGATCGTCCACTGATCGACGACTGGATCCGGTAAAGGGGGGAGGTGACTATGGTGGTCATCTCCCCCTTTTGCTGTTTCAGGCCTGTATTACCCTTGCCTGCCTCCGCGAAAATCGACTACCCGTCCCCCAATCTACCTGGAAGGATTACCTTATCGCACGGGCAATCACACAGGCCAACAAAACCTCATAACGGAAATCTTCAACCTTCTGAATGGCAACGCAAATACTCCAGACTCCGGAAGAACAGTTCGCCGGACTAC